>CAVVIS010000001.1:0-968208 GCA_963748345.1 Blastocatellia bacterium
GCCAGTTGCTCTACCGACTGAGCTATCGGCCCACATCAGACAAAAGTAAGTCGGTTGCTTACCAATGTAACCCAGCACCCTGAGGGCTGGTGCGCGTATTAATGCGAGGAACTTCGTGGGGCATTCTAGCGAAGCCCAAGTCCAATGTCCAAATGGACAGTTCAAAATCTAAAAGTTCACAGTGAAGAAAACTTGAAACTGGACAGAGCGGTTGGCGTTTCTGCTTTGGACTTTGGACTTTGGACTTTGGACTTTGGACTTTGGACTTTGGACTTTGGACTTTGGACCTAATCGTCCAGCCAGCGGCCAAGTGCAGAGTCTTTGACAACAATTGTTTGTGAGCGCTCGGGTCCGGTGGACACCAACCCGATTTCCACGCCAATCTTCTCCGAAAGAAAATCAACGTACGCCCGGGCGTTGGCGGGAAGGGAGTCCATCTCCGTCGTGCCAACAGTCGACGTTTGCCAGCCCGGTAGAGTTTCGTAGACAGGTTCAACGCGTCGCAGGTCCTGCGAGACAGCGGGAAGAGATTCACATTCACGCCCGTCCAGCTTGTAGCCGACGCAGACTTTGATCTCTTCCAACGCGTCAAGCACATCGAGCTTGGTAAGCGCAACGGAAGTGAAGCCGTTGATTTCGGCGGCATAGCGGGTGGCGAATGCATCGAACCAGCCACAGCGTCGCGGACGGCCGGTGGAGGCACCGTATTCTCGTCCGCGCTCGCGAATCAGTTGGCCCATCTCCGCCTCGCCGGCAACCATCTCCGTCGGAAACGGACCTTCGCCGACGCGCGTCGTGTACGTGCGGACAATGCCCAGCACGCCGGTCAGGCGATTCGGCGCGAGGCCAGTGCCGACAATCGCGCCGCCCGCGATCGTGCTGGACGACGTGACGAAAGGATAGGTGCCATGGTCGACGTCAAGCAGAGTCGCCTGCGCGCCTTCGAGCAGGATCGACTTTCCTTCGGTTGCCGCGACATTCAAAAAATGCGTGGTGTCGCCGATGAAAGCGCCGAGGCGTTCCGTCAGTTGCGACATCTCGTTGAAGATTTCGTCCGCGTCAAGTTTCTCACCGCCATACGCCTCGATGATTCGATTGGCGTCTTCGAGATTGCGTTCGATACGCGAGCGCAGGACTTCAGGGACCAACGCGTCAGCGGTGCGGATTCCGCGTCGTCCCGCTTTGTCTTCATAAGCCGGGCCGATGCCGCGCAGCGTAGTGCCGACCTTCTCGTTGCCGAGTCGTTCCTCGCTCGTATGATCGAGAGCGCGATGGTAGGGAAATATCAGGTGAGCACGCGAACTAATCTTGACGCGTTCCGGAGAAACCTCGATGCCTTGTTCAGTTAGCCGATCCGCCTCTGCAAAAAACGCTTTCGGATCGATGACCATGCCGTTGCCGAGCACACAGACTTTGCCGCGATGCACAATTCCCGACGGCAAGAGGTGCAACACAAACGACTTGTCACCCACCTGGACGGAATGTCCGGCGTTATGACCGCCCTGATACCGCGCCACGATGTCGAAGTGTTCGGCCAAAAGGTCAACGATCTTGCCTTTGCCTTCATCACCCCACTGGGCGCCTATGACAACGATGATTTTGGACATTGATTAAGAAAGCGGCCTTTGGACTTTGGTCTTTAGTCTTTGCTTGGAGCTTTGTACTTAGAACTTGGTACTTTGGTTGGCGGTTGGAATCTTTAACAGACAAAAGACAAAGAACAAAGTACTAAGTACAAAGCTCCAAGGACAAAGCCCCCAGACCGAAGACCAAAGACCAGAACAACTTACGCTGCCGCTGTACCCGCAACATGCTTGTCGATCATCTTCGAAATTGCCTCTTTGGAAGTTGCACCGACAACGCGTTCTTCCTCTTTGCCGGCTTTGAAAAGAATCAAAGTGGGAATGCCCTTGATCCCGTAGCGCTGCGACACCGAAGGGTTGCTGTCGACATTGACCTTCACGACGCGCGTGCTGGCAATATATTTTTCAGCGACCTCTGCAACGGTCGGTTCCAGCATCCGGCAAGGGGCGCACCACGCGGCCCAAAAATCTACGAGGACCGGCCGGTCGGCTTGCAACACGTCCTTTTCAAAACTGCTGTCACTAACCTCGGTTACATGTTCGCTCATTTTGTAGCTCCTCTTTCGCTGTCTCGCTGTAGTTTAGAGTTCAAGAGTTCAAGCTTTAGCTTGCTTAGACTCAGAGAGAGCAAACTAAAGTTTGTACTCTAAACGGCCGGCATCACTCTACGGCAGTTCAATTATTTCCTGATAGATCTGGATGTATTTCTTGGCGGCAGCTTCCCAGGAATTGTCCCTTGCCATGCCGTTGAGTTGGATCTGTTTCCAAGCTTCGGGTTGGCTATAAAAGTAAAGGCCTTCACGAATTTTTTCAAGCAACGCTCCGGCGTTGTATTCGCGAAACTTGAAACCGGTGCCGCTGCCTCGATGCGGATCGAAACCGTCAACTGTGTCGTCCAGCCCACCAGTGGCGCGCACAACCGGCACGGTCGCGTAGCGCATGCTGTACATCTGGTTAAGGCCGCAAGGCTCGTAGTACGACGGCATCAGAAACATGTCGGCGCCGGCTTCGATCTGATGGGCCAGCGGTTCGCCGGCGTAACCTTTGTAGATACCAATCTGGCGCGGCGCGCTATCGTGCCAACGCTGCAGGAAATCCTCATACTCGCTGGCCCCCGCGCCGAGGGCGATGAAGAACGAACCCGTTTGCAGGATCGCGCCGTTGAGTTGGCGGATCAGGTCATAGCCTTTTTGCGCGACGAGCCGCGAGATGATCGCAATGATTGGCCGACCGGGTTCCTCAGGAAGCCCAAAGCGGCGCAATAGATCAAGTTTGCAAGCGAGTTTGCCAGACAAGTCAGTCGCCGAGAAATTTGCGGCAATATGTGGGTCCGTTTCCGGATTCCAAAGCTCGTAGTCGACGCCATTGGTGATGCCGGCCAGCCGGTCGCGGCGCGCACGCAGCAGCCAGTCAAGGCCCGAACCGTGTTCGGGTGTCTGAATCTCTTCGGCATAACGGCGGCTGACCGTCGAAAGCGCGTCGGCGGCGATGAGTCCGGCCTTCAAAGCAGAAGCCGCGCCTTCGAGCATGAAGTCGTCCTTCTCGGGCGGATCTCCAAAACCCAGCCACCACAAATCGCGTGGCGGGAACGCGCCCTGGTACGCGAGATTGTGAATTGAGAAGAGCGACTTAACCGGGCGGTAAAACTCGTCGTAGCGTCGGCGCGCGCGCAGTTCCTCCATCGCAAAGCCGCACGGCCAATCGTTGCCATGAACGACGTCAGGTTGCCAATCGAGATGCTTGAGCAACGCCAGCGCGGCGCGCGAGAAAAACGCGAAGCGCTCGTGGTCGTTTGAGTAACCATAAATCGATGGCTTGGAAAAATACTCCGGCGCGTCGATCAAATACGCCGGGGCGCCCGCTGCCTCGCTTTGATAAACGCGTGTCGGGCGAATCTGCCCGCGCCATTGCACCGGCACGTCGTTGATGACTGCTTCGCTCAGGACGCTGCGATCGATTTGTTGGTAAAGCGGCAGGATTACGCGGGCGTCGACATCCTGTTTGGCGAGCGCCTTCGGCAAGGCACCCGCGACGTCGGCGAGGCCGCCGGTTTTGGCGAAGGGCACAACTTCAGATGAAAGAATGGCGATGCGCAAGTTTTTCCTATTTTTTCGCGGAGAAGTCCTAAGCGAGATGCAACGTTAGCAGAAGAATCGGTTCCTATGAAGATTTTTCGCGAAGCTTACGCTCCAGAAATATTCTGTCGGGTATGTCCTTGTCTCGATACGTTTGCTTCGTACGAAGGAGAAGTCTTGCTGACGCGAAGGGGATGGTCACTCCCTGGATAATCCTGGTTTCAATTTCCCCGGCTGCTTCTGCGTATGTGACTCCGCATGCTGATAGCATTAGATCGACCACAATCTCATCGGCAACGCGAACCACTACGTACTCGTCAAGATCGTTAGCGTTCACGTCGCGTACGGCTTTGTCAGGTAACACCTCCAAAGCCTTCAGGACCTTCTCCTGATTTTCGCGCGAGTTTTCCAGAAGGAGATCAATGTCCTCGGTCGCCCTCAGAAAGCCCTGCAGATTCATCGCCAGTCCGCCCACGACAAGATACTGAGCCTTCTGCGCGTTGAGTGAAGCGCACAGTCTTGCTAGGTCGTCTTCTTCAGGGGTTCTTGGAGGCGGTACCGGTCCTTCCATTCGTCAAATTCCTCAAAGCTCCTGAAGCGAAAGACACCCTTGGGACTAACGCCTCTGCCCAAAATGCGATGTGAGGTTCTCTGTAGGCGACTAAAACGCTGCCAAAATGGTGGCAAGTTCCTGCCGCCGACGACCTTCATGCCCTTGGGAGCGCTGGAGGAGTTTTCACTCATGGTTAGCTTTGCATCGAGGCAAGGAATTCGGCGTTTGACTTCGCTTTCTCCAGCCGCTCGAGCACAACTTCCATCTGCTCGACCGGCGACAGCGGATTCAAAACGCGTCGCATCACCCAGATTCGGTTCAAGTCCTCTTTGCTAAGCAGCAACTCTTCCTTGCGCGTGCCTGAGCGTTGCAGGTCGATCGCGGGGAACAGTCGCTTGTCGCTCAGCCGGCGATCAAGGTGAATTTCCGAGTTGCCTGTGCCTTTGAACTCTTCAAAGATGACGTCGTCCATGCGCGAGCCCGTGTCGATCAAGGCGGTGGCAATGATGGTCAGCGAGCCGCCTTCTTCAATGTTGCGCGCCGCGCCAAAGAATCGTTTCGGGCGTTGCAACGCATTGGAGTCAATACCACCGGAAAGAATCTTGCCGCTGGGCGGGACCACCGCGTTGTGCGCGCGCGCGAGACGCGTGATCGAATCGAGCAGAATAACCACGTCGCGCTTGTGTTCGACTAAACGCTTCGCTTTCTCGATCACCATGTCCGCAACCTGAACGTGACGCGTCGGCGGTTCATCGAAAGTCGACGAGATCACTTCGCCGTTTACCGAACGCTGCATGTCCGTAACTTCTTCCGGCCGCTCGTCGATCAGCAATACGATCAAGGTGACTTCCGGATGATTCTGAGTAATCGAGTTGGCGATGGTTTGCAGCAGCATCGTCTTACCGGTGCGCGGCGGCGCGACGATCAAGCCGCGCTGGCCTTTGCCCAGCGGTGTCACCAAATCGATGACGCGCGCGGAAAGATTCTCCTGCGTGACTTCCATCTTCAACATCTCGTCCGGATACAGCGGCGTCAGATTGTCGAAGAAAACTTTTTCGCGCGCCTGATCCGGAGACTCGAAATTTATTGCCTCAACCTTGATAAGCGCGAAATAGCGTTCGCCTTCCTTGGGCGGACGAATCTGGCCGCTGACCGTGTCGCCGGTGCGCAGATCAAACTTCCTGATCTGCGAAGGCGAAACATAAATGTCGTCGGGGCCTGGCAGGTAGTTGTATTCCGGCGCGCGCAGGAAACCAAAACCGTCCGGCAACGTTTCGAGCACGCCCTCAGAGAAAATGAGACCGCTCTTTTCAGTTTGGGCGGCAAGCACTTTGAAGATCAACTCCTGCTTGCGCATGCCAGTTGCGCCCGGCACGTCCATGCCCTTGGCGATGCTGGTCAGCTTGGAGATCGACATTTCCTTAAGGTCGGCGAGGTTCAGAAAACCTTCGCCGCCAAAGTCTCTGCCTTCTTTCTCCGGAGCTTCCGCGGTGGCTACAGTGCCGCCGTTCTCTTCAATGTCGTTGTCGTTGTTCGCACTCGAAGCGCGTGAGCGTGTTCTCTGTGGCATATCAATTCGTTCCTATCAATTCGTGGCTTAACAATTATTTCAAAATCGGGACGGCTGAACTTCGGTCAGTCGAGCTAGGTTTAAATGCTTGAAGGCTGAGAAACTGGGAACAGTCGCGGAGCTAACAAACAGGTAAAAGCGAGACAGCGAAGCCCGGGCGCCGGTCGCGCGGCTACAACACGATTCTCTTCAAAGATGTCGGGGCAAATTACCTCGATGTTGTGTGGGTCACCAGCGTTGCTTGGATGCGCTGTACACGGCCATTCGTGGTCTTAGAATTCAAGTCAGATAACAAAGGGGCTTTGAGAATTTGTGATTCGAATGCGTTTGTCTCTTTTTCTCTGCCAACGGTTAAGCTGAAGTCTGAGTTTTTTGTTCAGCTAGCGAGCTTTCAATTGCCCGCCAAACTTCATTGCCGCCGCGTCCGTTCTTAGCTGAAAAAGCAACCACGCGATCCATGGTGAAAACGCGTTTGACGCGTCCTAAACTCTCTTTCAGCTCGTTGTTAGATAGCTTATCGGACTTTGTGGCAACTATTATTCGTGGCTTGGCGCTGTGCTCAAGCCATTCGTGAAGCTGCAAATCCAATTTTGTGGGTTCGTGGCGCGAATCTACGATGTGAATTGATAGCACAAGCTGCTCTCGCTTTGCAAGGTAGCTGCTAACCATCTCACCCCAACTCTGTTTTATGGCTTTAGGTACGCGAGCATAACCGAAGCCAGGAAGATCAACAAACCGAAACTGTCGATTGATCAGGAAAAAATTCAGTGATTGTGTTCGGCCTGGCGTTCCCGAAGTGCGCGCGAGCCCGCGAACTGAAAGCAGGGAATTGATCAGGCTGGACTTGCCCACGTTGGAGCGGCCCATAAACGCAATTTCGGGCAACGCTCCAGTGGGCCAATCGCTCTCCTGAAAGCCGCTCTTCAGGAATTCGGTGCTCGTAATTTTCATGCTTTGAGTGAGCGAAGTTGCGGCCTGATTTGGAGTGCGGTGACCTGTCACCGCTTTGTTCGGTCGCGACCCGTCGGGATTGAGTCCACCGAAGGAATTGCGGCGTCAAGCCGCCACGAAACCAAAGCGCTGACAGGTCAGCGCACTCCAAAAAGGAAGTCGCTGCACTCCAAAAGAGAATCGCGGGCCTCAGGTTCCGCTCGTTGCCGCCTGACTCTTTGCCTCTCTCTCGGCGCGCATCTCCGCAAACTTCTTCATGCGCTCTTTCATCGCTGCGAGTTTCGCTTCATAATCCGGAACACGCTTCACGAGCGTTTCCAGATTGATCAGGAAGTCCCGACTGCCAAACATCTCACGAAGCTGGGGGATCAGGTGCTCAATTTTGGAGTAGACGAAGAACTGCTCGCCGTTGCTTTCGTTGAACAGCTTCTCGTCGATGGCGCCGTTGTTGACCATCGCCGCCGCCATTTCCCAGTAGGAAATCACCATCCGATAGTGGCCGCTGTGCTCGCCCAACAACACGTCGATCACGTCCTGAATAGTGGAGGGATTGAAGGACCACATCCAGTTACGCGCTTCGCGCATCGTCGCTTCTCGTCTCAGGTCGTAAAGCTTCAAAATCAGGTCAGCATCTTGTTGTTTACTCATCGCAATCTCCTTGGGTATTTGGAAAGAGTTTCAGAAATGGAAAAACGAAGTTTGAAGCGCAGACTTCAGACGGTTGCTGTAAACAGCACCGGCCAAAGCCCGAACTTCGACCGCCGGGATCCCACTGAAAAGCAGAACTGGTTAACTTGTTTGAATGCCTTGCGAAGGTTGCTCGGTTGTCCACAGCGGCGGCGTCTTCGCCTCGTCTGCGCCGGCGTCCGTCGGGCAGGCATCCTCGAGCGCCAGCGCCAGCACTTCATCAATCGTTTCTACCAGATTGATGCAGAGCGCGTTGCGGACTTCCTCGGGAACCTCCGGCAGATCCTTCTCGTTGTCTTTGGGCATTATGATCGTGTCGATACCGAAACGATGCGCGGCCATCAACTTTTCTTTGACCCCGCCGATCGGCAGCACGCGTCCACGCAAAGTGATTTCCCCGGTCATCGCCACGTTCTTGCGAATCGGAGCCCGCGTGAGCGCTGACGCCATCGCGGTCGCCAATGTAATACCGGCTGACGGCCCGTCCTTGGGAATCGCGCCCTCGGGAATGTGAATATGAAGATCGCGCTTGCGGATCAAGTCGATGCTCATGCCGAGTCGCTCGGCGCGCGCCTTGATGCAGGTTAACGCGGCCTGCGCCGACTCTTGCATAACGTCGCCGAGTTTGCCGGTCAACGTTACAGCGCCACGGCCTTTAGTAAGCGTTGCCTCGATCTGTAAAACTTCGCCGCCAATTTCGGTCCAAGCCAATCCGGTTGCGAGGCCAACTTCGCTTTCCGCGGCCACGCCCTGCTGGCGAAACTTAATCGGGCCGAGCATGCCACGCACGCGTTCAGCGTCAATGACGTCCGTGAAGCCTTCGGCAACGTTTTCGGAAACAAAGCGCCGCGCCAGCTTGCGGCAGCAGGATCCGATCTCGCGTTCGAGATTGCGCACGCCGGCTTCGCGTGTGTAGTGACGGATGATTTCGAGCAGGCCTTCGTCGGTGAAATCAAGTTGCTCAGGTTTCAGGCCGTTGCCTTCAGCCTGCTTCGGCACGAGGTGCCGCTTCGCGATCTGCAACTTTTCGGTTTCGGTATAACCGGAGAGACGCAAGATCTCCAGGCGATCCTGCAACGCGGGCGGAATCGTATGCAGCACGTTGGAAGTCGCAATAAAGAAAACTTTCGAAAGATCGTACTCAACGTCGAGGTAGTGATCTTGAAAAGTATGGTTCTGCTCCGGGTCAAGAACTTCCAGCAGCGCCGAGCTTGGGTCGCCGCGGAAATCCGCGCCGAGCTTGTCGACTTCGTCGAGCAGCAGCACCGGGTTAACCGTGCCGGCTTTCTTCATCATCTGAATTATCTGACCGGGCAGCGCGCCAATGTAGGTGCGCCGATGGCCGCGAATCTCAGCTTCATCGCGCACGCCGCCAAGCGACAGACGAACAAACTTGCGGCCCGTGGCGCGAGCAATCGACTTACCAAGGCTCGTCTTGCCGACTCCCGGCGGGCCAACGAAGCAGAGAATTGAACCTTTCGGATTTTTGACCAGCTGGCGAACGGCAAGATATTCAAGGATGCGTTCCTTGATTTTTTCCAGGCCAAAATGGTCTTCGTTCAGCACTTCCTCGGCTTTGATCAGGTCCTTAATTTCTTTACTCTTCTGTTTCCAGGGCACACTGACCAGCCAGTCGATATAGGTGCGCGAAACGGTGCCTTCCGCAGACATCGGCGGCATCGCTTCCAGGCGGTGCAATTCCTGCATCGCTTTCTGCTTGGCCTCTTCGGTCATGCCGACTTCTTCGATCTTCTTCTTTAGTTCCTCGAGTTCGGCCTTCTCGTCCTTGCGTCCGAGCTCTTTGTGAATCGCCTTGATCTGTTCGTTGAGGTAGTACTCTTTTTGCGCCTTTTCCATCTGGCGCTTCACGCGCGTTTGGATGGAACGATCCAGTTGACGCTTTTCAATTTCCAACTCCAACAACTCGATCAAACGCTGCAGCCGTGCCTGGGCAGAAAACAACTCGAGCAGTCCCTGCTTGTCCTCAACGGAAATACGCAACTGCGAGGCGAGCGCATCGGCGAGGTGGGAAGGGTTCTGATTCCGCAGCGCTGTTTGCAGCGCGTCAGTCTGGCTCTCGGGAGCGAGCCTCAGATGTTGTTCGACGAGTTGCGCGATCTTTTGCACGAGAGCGTCAAGCCGCGTCCCTTCTTCATTGACCACCGGCGCGCGCTTCACCAGCGCCATGAAAGCGCCGTCAGTATTTTCAACCCGCACCGTCGTGGCCCGTTCGCGCCCTTCGACGACAACCTTGATCTGTCCGTTGTCTTGCTTCTGTGATTGCAGAATCCGGCCGAGCGTGCCGACGCCGTAAATTTGATCGGGCGAAGGCTCGTCGATCGTGGCGTCATGCTGGGTGGCCAGGAAAATAGTGCGATCGGCGGCGAGTGCCTGCTCAAGCGCACGCACCGAGCCTTGCCGGCCTATTTTGAAAGCTACTTTGGTGAAGGGGAAAATGACGACGTCGCGGATCGGAACCATCGGGTACCAGGCCACGTCGGCAGGAGCACGATCTGAATATTCTTCCATAAGTGAATACTTTAAGCCGGCTGTTGCAAGAAGGGCGAGCCGCTGAACTGCCGTCTCGCCCCTGAATTAAGATGCGTAATTGTAAATCATTTCCACTAGCTTGGGAAACTGTCCGACAAATTTCAGTTTGTCGTTTGAGGACAGATGCGAGTGTGTAGAGAGTAAGACAAACTAAGGTTTGTCGACACTGATCAGGCGGCAGCGCCGTCGATGCCGGTCAGGCCCTCGCCGGGGATCGCCCGCCGGCGTTCAACCATTTCGCTGGTAATTACGAACTCCTTGACGCGTTTCTGCGAAGGCAACGTGTACATCGCATCAAGCAGCAACTCTTCCAGGATCATCATCAAGCCGCGAGCGCCAACCTTTCGTTCAACCGCCTGCTTGGCAACCGCCTTCAGAGAGTCTTCGGTGAACTTGAGCTTCACGTTGTCGAAGTCAAACTTCTTTTGATACTGCTTGACGAGGGCGTTCTTTGGCTCAGTCAGAATCTTGATGAGCGCCTCTTCATCCAATTCGTGGAGCACGCCGCAGACGGGCAAGCGTCCGACGAATTCCGGAATCAAGCCAAACCGGATCAAGTCTTCGGGTTGCACTGCCGCGAGCGCTTCCGCATGACGGTGTCGTCCGCTTTTGACTTCAGCCTGAAAGCCGAGCGACTTGTTGCGCAGGCGACGCTCGATCACTTTCTCGAGTCCGACGAAGGCGCCGCCGCAAATGAAGAGAATGTTTGACGTGTCGATCGGAAAAAATTCCTGATGCGGATGTTTGCGTCCGCCCTGCGGCGGCACGTTGGCGATCGTGCCTTCTAGAATTTTCAGTAAAGCCTGCTGCACGCCTTCGCCCGAGACATCGCGCGTGATTGAAGGGTTCTCGTCCTTGCGGCAAATCTTGTCGACTTCGTCAATATAGATGATGCCTTGTTGCGCGCGTTCGACGTCGCCGTTGGCCGATTGCAAAAGTTTGAGGATGATGTTCTCGACGTCCTCGCCGACGTAGCCGGCTTCGGTAAGCGTCGTCGCGTCAACGATCGTAAAGGGCACGCTCAGCATGCGCGCGAGTGTCTGCGCGAGCAGCGTTTTGCCAGTGCCGGTTGGTCCGATCAGTAGAATATTCGCCTTCTGAATCTCGACGTCAGAACGACGGCGGCCCAGCTCGATTCGCTTGTAATGTTGGTAGACGGCGACGGCCAGCCGCTTCTTGGTTTCGTCCTGGCCGATCACGTATTCGTCGAGAAAGGTTTTGATTTCGCCGGGCTTTGGCAGCGGCGGTCGAGTAGCAACGGACTCAGCCTGCTGATCGTCGGTAATGATTTCGTTGCAAATGTCGATGCACTCATTGCAGATGTAGACGGTGGGACCGGCAATGAGTTTCTTAACTTCATTCTGCGACTTACCACAAAATGAACAGCGCAGCGTGTCGTCGGTTCGTCTGACCATTGTGTAGGGGATCTCCTTAAAGCTTCGAAGCGAACCCTCGTTACTTCGTGATCACCGCTGAGTGGCGAGGAAGTTCCTGGTTCGTGACTATCTGGTGATAGCGCTCAACGCACTCGTTACAAATGAAGGCGCTCTTGCCGATCATTTGTTGGGGAACTCCGGGTGCGCGCTGCGGCGTCCCGGCAACGATGTTTGCGACTTCGCCTTTTGAGCGCCCACAAAAAGAGCAACTAAACCCACGCGCTTTCATTTTCGCAATCATCGGCGCTTCTCCAATAGGCACGGGCTATTCGCGGTGCGCGATCACCTCGTCTATTAAACCATAATCCTTCGCCTGCGCGGCAGACATAATCTTGTCGCGTTCGACGTCGCGCTCGACAGTTTCAAAGTCCTGACCGGTGTGCTTGGCGATGATTTGCGAAGTGAGTTCGCGCATGCGCAGGATCTCTTCAGCTTGAATCCGAATGTCGGTTGCTTGTCCCTGCGAGCCGCCGGTCGGTTGGTGAATGAGTATGCGCGAATTCGGCAGAGCGAAACGTTTGCCCTTGGCGCCGGCAGTCAACAGCAACGCTCCCATCGAGGCACACTGACCGACGCAGATCGTCGTGACGTCAGGCCGGATGAATTGCATCGTGTCGTAGATGGCCATACCGGCCGTGATCGAACCACCCGGCGAGTTGATATAGATGTTGATGTCTTTTTCCGGGTCCTCTGCTTCGAGGAAGAGAAGCTGGGCCACGATCAAGTTGGCAATCTGATCGTCGATGGGCGTGCCGAGAAAAATAATATTGTCCTTCAGGAGTCGCGAAAAAATATCGAAGGCGCGTTCACCTCGCGACGTTTGCTCGACGACCATTGGTACCAGGGCCATACCGGGATTCACCTTTCCAAGTTCAGAAAATGGTTCAGAATACAGAATTCAGGAGTCAGAAGTCAGAAGGGAAACCGTGTTGCTTCGATTTGTTCTGACTTCTGACTCCTGAGAAAATCAACGAACCCATTGCGCGACTGTCAATCAAGACGCATCTATTCTGGATTCTGACTACTGACTTCTGTCTCCTGCTGTTCCTGCCATTCTTCGTCTGTTATGCGGGCGTTTTCAACTAAAAGGTCGAGCGCTTTGCGATTGCGCAACCTGTTCGCGATGCTACGTTCGCCCCCATCCTTTGTCAAGACGCTGCGCACTTGCTCTATCGGCTGTTGCGAGGTCCGCGCGATGGCCTGAATCTCAGCTTCGATCTCTTCCTGCGAAGCGTCTATTTTCTCATCCGCGGCGATCTGATCCAGCAGCAGTGAACCGCGCACATCCTGCTCAGCCTGCGCTTTCATTTCGTCGCGCGCGCCTTCCCAGTTTAGGTTTTGCGTGCGCGGATCGACGCCCCGCTGCATCATGTCGCGCACGATGCGCTCCATGCGAAAGTTTGTCTGGTGCTCGATCAAACTCTCAGGCACTTCAAACTCATGACCGGCGAGCAGCTTTTCCATCAACTCAGCACGCAGGCGATGATCGGCTTCCTGGCTGGCCTGTGCTTTCATGTCGTCCTGGAGTTTTGCGCGCAGCGTCGCTACTGAATCAAGGTCTTCGCCGAGGCTCCGAGCCCATTCGTCGTCAAGTTCGGGGAGCTCTTTTGAGCGCACCGCGGTCACCTTCGCGTTGTACTCCACTTTCTTGCCGGCGAGGCTTTTACCGCTGAAATCCTTAGGATAATCAACGACGAAGGTCTTTTCGTCGTCGGGCTTCACGCCAATTAAATTGTCGGTAAACTCGGGCTGAACACCCTTGGCGCCGAGCGTGACCTCAACGTCGTCCGCCTTAATATTTTCCTGCTCCTTGCCTTCAGCCTCGCCCTCAGCGCCCTCTGCGCCTTCTGTTTCGCCGCCGATAAACTTGCCCTCAACATTTACCGTGACCGTGTCGTCGAGCGCGGCGCCGCGATCTTCAACCGGCACCATTGCCGCCGAAGTTTCTCGTAACGCTTCGAGCATTTGATTCACATTGCCTTCGGTGATCGGTCGGGTTTTGCGGACGACTTCAAGACCCTTGTAGTCTTGCACTTCAATTTTCGGCAGAACCTCGACGCTAACTTTGACGGAAAGCGGTTCATCACCAAACTTCTCGAGGGCTGCAGTGTTGTCGAGTTGCACGTCGGGTTCGCCGAGGGCGTTGAGCTCGTGTTTATGAATCGCTTCGTTGACTGCGTCGGGAACTAACTCCTGAAGCGTCTGCGCGCGAATTTCATTTTTGAAGCGCGAACGCACGACGGCGCGCGGGGCGCGGCCGGGACGAAAGCCGGGAACGTTAGCCTGCTTCGCATAGCGATCGCTGATGCGGTCGTAACTCTGGCGAACGGTCGCGGGATCGATCTCGATCTTGATTTCTTTGCGGGTTGGAGAGACGTCTACAAACTCAGTCTTCATTTAGTTATTGAACGAATCACTTTCTAAGAAATTAGTAAACAGCACAGTGAACAGTGAAACAGCCGAACGGTAGACAGCAAACAGTAGTCAGTAGTCAGTAGTCAGTAGTCAGAAAACCGAGAATCTTTGGATGGCCCTGCGATCATTCCGGCTGTTTACTGTTTGCTGTTTGCTTTCTTGGTGCGAAAGGGGGGACTCGAACCCCCACACCTTTCGGTACCAGATCCTAAGTCTGGCGCGTCTGCCAATTCCGCCACTTTCGCAACTTAGTTCTCACAACTGAAACGCATGGACCCGGCGAAAGAGAATAACACGCAGAAACTCTTCTCGTCACAAGGCACATTGGCTCCGCCAGGAGCCAAATGTTTATAGCACGCCGACTAGGTTCACAAAGGTTCGCGAGAAATGAAATGCGAGCATTTCATTTCTCGCGAGAGACGCGGCTAATCCATTTTCTATAAACATCTCGCTCCTAACGGAGCGAAACCAAGTGCGGATCGGTTTATCGGATGGGAAGGTTCACGCGACGCGGTAGGTTGTCTTGGCGCCACCGAGAAAGTCTTTGCCAGTCTCTTTGGTGATCAGGCCGGAGAGCTCCAGTTCGTAGTACGCGCGCTGGATCTCACCTTTGTCGACTGAGAGCTTTTGCGCGAGGCTGGCCGGCGCGGGAAGCGCTTCTCCGGAAGGCAAAACTTTGTCCTTGATCTGAGTCTCGATCTGTTGACGCACTTGCGCGTACACGGGGCCTTTGGATAAATCTTCGAGTTGAATGTTCATGGTTCGTTTCAAGTGTAACGTAAACTGTTAGTTTGCGGTGCGTCGGAATACGAATCCCCAGACGGGTCCGACTCAAGCCAAGCGCTGCGCGAACTAATAGTTTGCGTTACAGCGTCCTCGTCACTTTTGCCAGCGAGCGAGGCTGATCGGCGTCCAGTCCTTTCGCGTCGGCCAACAACGCAGCGAACAGTTGACCGGGAATTATATAAGGAATCGGCGCGACAAATTCATCAATCTCTTTGGGCATGATGATCGCGCGCGAGCAGTTTCCCGCCGCTTCAAGATCGCTGGTGATGACGAGCGTGTCGGCGTGCAATTCTCGCAAACGCTCGATCAGACTCTTAACTCCCGGCAACATGACTCCCGGCGGCGCAAATAGAATCACCGGAAAATGCCGCTCGACCATCGCCAGCGGTCCGTGCAGGAAGTCGGCCGAGGAGAAACGTTCCGCGACCACGTAGCAAGTTTCCATTAACTTCAATGCCAGCTCGTACGCGTTTGCGTACGCGAGTCCGCGTCCCACGACCACGCAGTTTTCCATGAACACGTAACGTTGGACCAACTCCAGGATCGCGGGCTGCTGTTCCAGCGCTCGAGCGGCAAGATCGGGAATCGTCTCGTAAGACCAGGCGGGCGAAGTCTGCGCGAGTTCCGCTGCCAGCATGTAGAAGAGCATCATCTGGCCCGTGAACGTCTTGGTCGCTGCCACCGATCGCTCGCGACCGCCATGCATCAGCAGCGTCTCATCGACGAAGCTAACCATCGACGACGACGGCTCGTTCGTGATGCCAACCGTGTAAGCGTCGCACGCGCGCGCGTTCCGGAGCACCTGATTTATGTCTTCGCCCTCGCCGGATTGCGAGACGCCGATCACGAGGGCGCGACGCAAGTTGAGCCTGGCTTTGTAAAGCGTGTGAACAGACGGCGCCGACAGCGAAACAGGAATGCCGGTAGTGATCTCCAGCAGGTAACGACCAAAAAGCGCGGCGTTGTCGGAACTTCCGCGCGCCACGAGCACGATCAGATCGATCTCGCGCGACCGCAGGGTGTTTCCCAGTCGCGAAATCTTGGCGCGCTCGGCTTGAATAGTTCGCTCAAGGGCGCCAGGCTGCTCAGCGATTTCCTGAAGCATCAACGACAAGACATGACTCCTGTCAGAACCACCTGCGTCAGCGGGTGGTCGTGGTGAGCGTTGCGCATCGTTCGGATCAATCCACCCGCTGACGCAGGTGGTTCTGACACACCCGCCGCCGCCGGTAGCGTCGACGTTGCCATTGTAATCCCGCGCGATTTCGGTTAAATACTCGAACCGTTTTTCCCAAAGACTAACTCCGGGATTTTCTTTTCTTCAATGCCAAACACTTTAACACGAAGCGCCGTCGTGCGTCCGTTGGTCCTTTTCTTCGCAATTGCGATCGGCTGCTGCTCGCCTGCTCGCTCGCCCTCGCACAGGATCAGCCCCGGGACCAGAGCACGCCGTCGTCCATCAACGTCATCCCCCAGCCGAGACAAATCAAGGTCAACTCGCAAACGTTTCGGTTCGGCAACAACCCGCGCATCGTGCTCGCCGACGCTCGCTCCGCAGACGATCGCTTCGCGGCGGAAGACTTTGCCAACGACGTCCGTGAGACAGCGAAGTTGACGACAAGAATCGGCGGGTCGCGTTCGCGGCGTTCAATTCTCGTCGGCAGCTTAGATCACGCGAGCGTGCAGTCAGCCTTGAAGAGACTTGCGATCAGCGTGCCGGCAAATCTGGGCGATGAAGGATATGTCCTCACCGTCACTGATGATGAAGTGTTGGTCGCGGGCAAAACTTCCGCGGGCACTTTTTACGGAATGCAAACTCTCAAGCAACTCGTGCGTGGCGAGGGCGCCGCCGCTTTTATTCCCGCAGTCGAGATTGTCGATTGGCCGGCGATGCGCTGGCGCGGCGTCTCAGACGACGTCAGTCGCGGCCCCGTTCCGACCGTCGACTACATCAAGCGTCAACTCCGAACCTTTGCGATGTTCAAGCTGAACATGCACTCCTTTTATATGGAGCAGACCTTCGCCAGCGCGGCCCATCCCCTGATTGGGCCAACCGGAGGTTCACTAGCGCCAGACGAAATACGCGAGCTGGTTGCTTACGCGCGTCGCTATCACATTGAGCTGGTGCCGGAGCAACAAACGTTTGGCCACCTGCACAAGGCGTTGAAATTAGAGAAGTACAACGAGCTGGCCGAGACGCCTTACGGTGACGTTTTGTCGCCGCAACAAGAAGGCAGCTACAAACTCGTCGCCGATTGGTATCGCGAGTTGAATGAGTTGTTCCCGGGAAAGTTTTTTCACATCGGCGCTGACGAAACGTTTGAACTGGGTGAGGGGCAGAGCCGCGAGGCGGCGCGGACGCGCGGCGTGGGCGCGATCTATTTCGAACACCTGAATCGCGTGCGCGAAGTCTTGAAGCCTTACGATCGTCGTTTGATGTTCTGGGGCGACATTGCTTTGAATCATCCCGATCTGATCGATCGCATTCCCAAGGACATGATCGTGATGAACTGGGACTATGCGCCGAAAGACGATTTCGGCCCGCGCATCAAGCCCTTCAAAGATGCCGGGCTCGAGCAGTTTGTTTGCCCGGGCGTGCAAAACTGGAACCAGGTATTTCCGAATCTCGATGCGGCGTCGAAAAACATCGCCAACTTTGTGCGCGACGGCCAGGCGGCGGGCGCGATGGGCATGATGAATACGAGTTGGGACGACGACGGCGAGACACTGTTTGAAATGACCTGGTACGGAATCGTGCTGGGCGCCGCGGCGTCGTGGCAAAACCGGGCCGTCGATCGAAAAGAATTTGACGAAGACTTTGACTGGGCTTTCTTTCGAAACGACGGCGACGAATTTACAGAAGCGCTCAATGCCCTCGGCAGGGTGAACACGGTGCTCGGCGCCGGTCCCAGCAACGAATTGTTTTGGCGCGATCCGTTCACTTCAAACTTCCAAATGCGGGCAAGAACTCTGGCAAGCCAGATTCGCGAAATGCGTTTGGCAGTTGAGAACGCCGACGAGTCGCTGCTGCGCAACGAAGCGAAGGCGCGCCGCAATCGTTCGATGATTCCGGTCATGCGTTTCGCCGCGCAACGATTCGATCACCTCGGCCGGCGCGCTCAGGTCGTGGAAAAGTTGAGCAAGGATTATTGGGAGGCGTATCTGAATCTTGGCGACCGCCGGAAGGTCGGGCGCCTGCGCGGCCACTGGGGAAACATTTACAACTCGCTGCGCGAAATGACGGAAGAGCTGACGATACTGAGAGAAAGCTACCGGCGTCAGTGGCTCGCCGAGAATCGCCCGTATTGGTTGGACAGTGTGCTGGCTCGCTACGATCAGGCGGCGCTCATGTGGTTGACGAAGAGCCGGGCGTTGGCTGAAGCCGTCCGGCTCTACAACTCGAATTCAATTCTGCCCGATCCGGAAGCGTTTGGTTTGGGACCGCGCCCGACACCTGAAGCGACGCCACCGGCACGATGAAGCTGGAGCCGAGTGGCACGCGAGGATTTTCCATTCCCTTTCAGTTCTTGTCACAAGCTCCGGAGGAGCCGAATGTTTATAGCGTAACGTCCATGTTAACCATCGTCGCTCCGTGAGGAGCGAAACCTGTCGCTCCTTCTGAGCGAAGAATCAAAATAGAGGTCCGTGGGCTATAAACATTCGGCTCCTCCGGAGCTTAAGACAAATCGCCATGGAAAATCTCTTGCTTCCAAATAACCGGAAAAGTTATGTCGGAAACCCGCCCTAAAACGAACGAGCGCCTTGTTTCGCTGGACGTTTTCCGCGGCCTCACGATCGCGGGCATGGTGCTCGTTAACAATCCTGGCGCCTGGTCCAGCATCTATTGGCCGCTCGCGCACGCCGAGTGGCATGGTTGGACTCCCACCGATCTCATCTTTCCGTTTTTCCTGTTCATCGTCGGTACAGCGATCCCGCTCGCTTTTGGACGGCGAATCGAGAGCGGCGGCAGGCAACGCGATGGCGGGAGACGGAGCGATCTTTATTGGAAGATCATCAAGCGAACGCTGATCATCTTTGCCCTGGGAATGTTTCTGGCCGGCTTTCCTTACTTTCATCTTTCCACCATTCGCATCCCCGGCGTGCTGCAACGCATCGCGGTGTGTTACCTGGTGGCGTCGATCATTTTTCTGAACACCAAAATCAGAACCCAGGTCATCATCACTGCCAGCCTGCTTGTCATCTACTGGCTGCTGATGACGCGTTTGCACGCGCCGGGTTTTCCTGTGGGCGATCTCAGCAAAGAGGGAAGTCTTGCCTCGTTCATCGATCGCGTGGTTCTTGGTCCGCACATTTGGAAGCAAGGCAAGGTTTACGATCCGGAAGGACTGCTCAGCACAATTCCCGCGCTCGCCACGACGATGTTTGGAGTCCTCGCCGGCCAATGGCTGCGTTCGGCGAGATCGCAGTACGAAAAAGTCGCAGGACTGTTTGTGGCCGGCGCCGTTTGCGTGGTGATCGGTTGGTGTTGGAATCCGTTCTTCCCAATCAACAAATCGCTCTGGACCAGCTCCTACGTCTTCTTCACCGGCGGCCTGGCGCTTGAGTTTCTGGCGTTTTGTTATTGGCTGATCGACATCAGGAAGTACCAGCGTTGGACCAGGCCGTTCGTCGTTTTTGGCGTGAACGCGATCGTGCTTTTCGTCGGCACTGGAGTGATGGCGCGCCTGCTGGGACTCGTGAAGTTGCCCTGGGGCAGCGGGCAAATCTCCCTGCAGGGTTGGATCTTTCAAAAGTTATTTCTTCCCTGGGCCGCGCCGGTGAACGCGTCGCTGGCTTACGCGATCTGTTTTATTTTAGTTTGGCTGGGGCTGATGTGGATTCTTTACGCGCGGAAAATTTTCATCAAGGTCTGAACGCGACGGACGACGGTAGACCGACGACCGCAGACGACGACTGAAGAGCGCCGTTGTCGGTCCGCGGTCATGGGTCGTCGGTCGCTTTCTGTAATCGGCGTAATCTGCGGATTGATTTAATCACGCCGTCATGGTGCGAAGCGTCCGCGATACTCACCCGAGACGATAAACGCCTTAACCATCTCGGCACGCTGCACCCGCGAGAGCGCGACCTGAGCGTCTCGCACGTCCTCGCCGGGCAAACTAAACTGATCCATTTTCATGAGCCAGAAATCGTAGCCGGAGAAGTTGCCGTCTGGTGAATCGTTGGGGTTGCGGCGCAGGTAGCCGAAATACTGCATCAGCACGAACGCCGGATTGTAGAGCTTGTTAAAGACGGCCCCTGAATCAACTATGTTTCGGAGCGCCGCCGCCCGCCCCGCAGTATCGCCAGTGCCGAAAGCCGTGATGGCTGCCGCCCGTTCCGCCGCACTCGGTGTCGCTCCTGCATTGGCGAAAAGTGAATCAACATACGCGTCGGCGTTCTGACTCCCATGGGCCGCCTGAAAATCCGCTCGCTGAACAAACGCCAGGGCAAACGCCTGCTTGTTGGCTTCCAACATTGCATCGGCGCCGGGCGTGCCGATAACCACGCCGCGCCCGACCTCCTGCGTGTCTCGCAGAAACGGCCGGTAAGTTGGATTTCCTGACGTGCTGCCAAACGCTGACTTGTACGTGCGGATAACGAAATAGCCGGTTTGCTGAAACTCGATCGAAAGGAAGAAGGCCGCGGAGACGTTGATCCGCTTGACCTCGCGGCACTGCGCGTCGGCGCCGCAACTCTCGATCTGATTCACCCAGAACGCGAGCCCGGCGGGATCGCTCTGCCGGTTAAGGAAGTCGTGGTAGTGCTGGCCCACGAAGATTGTCGAGTCGTCAATGGCGTTGGTGGTGGGCTCGACCGCGTCGTCGGCGATTTGGATCGTGGCGGTTGGTGTTGTGCAAGCGAGCGAAGCGCCGCCCGTCGGGTTTGAGAGAGTGAGCGTGAACGACTCAGGGCCTTCGACGCGAGAATCTTCGTTGACGAGGAGCGCGACTATCTTTGAAGTTTCACCCGCAGCGAAATGCAGTGTGCCGAGAGCGGTCGTGTAATCCATGCGTTCCGACGCCGAGCCGTCGTTAGTTGCGTAGTCGACCGTGACTGCCCCGGATGTATCGCCGTTGCGCTGAACGGTGACGTTGACGAAGGTCAAATCCTCGTCGACGTTGTAAGTCGCCTGGCTGAATTGAAGCGACGAAGCGGGGAGCGTGCTGGTGTCGGAAATCTTCGTTACGAACGCGTCGCCGAACGTCGCGTCGCCGCCGAAGGTGCTCTGAATTGGATTGACGGTCGGAAAATCACTGGACCGCGTAAAGCCACCAACATAAATGCCGCCTGACGAATCGATCGCGATCCCTCTGCCGTTCTCGACGCCGCTGCCGCCGAGGTAAGTTGAAAAGATAAACGCCGAGCCGGTGGAATTGAGTTTGGTTACAAAGACGTCCTGAGAACCGCCGCTCGCGCATTGAATCGCGTTGGCTGTCGGGAAGCTGGTGAGCGAGCCGGTGCCGCCGGCTATGTAGGCGTTGCCGGCCGCATCCACCGCGATGCCAAAGCCGATCTCGCCGCCTGTGCCGCCGAGGTAGGTTGAATATACAAAGGCGTTGCCGGCCGCGTTGAGCTTCGTCACGAACGCGTCCTGGATGACGCCGCCGCCGTGTACCGGTTGAATGGCGTTGGCGGTAGGAAAGTTGGTCGAGAAAGTGTTGCCGGTGAGGTAAGTGTTACCGGACGAATCCGGCGCGATAGCCTCGCCGTCGTCCTGCGCGCTACCGCCGAGGTAGGTCGAATAAACAAACGCCGAACCGGCTGCGTTGAGCTTCGTGACGAAGGCGTCCTGGCCCCCGCCGTTGGCGGCCTGAACCGCGTTGGCAGTTGGAAAGTTCGTGGACTGAGTATCGCCGGTGATGTAGACGTTACCGGCTGAGTCCACATTGATGCCCTCGCCAATTTCACTGTCGCTGCCGCCAAGGTAAGTTGAAAAAACGAGCGCGGAGCCAGCCGCGTTAATCTTCGTCACGTATGCGTCCGTAAAGCCGCCGAACGTCGCCTGAACGGCATTGACTACGGGAAAGTTGTTAGAGAACGTGCTCCCGGTGACATAGGCGTTGCCTGCGGAGTCCACCGCGATGTCCTCACCAAACTCCGCGCTATTGCTTGCCCCCACACCGCCGAGGAAAGTCGAATAGACGAGCGCGGAACCTGCGGCGTTGAGTTTTGTCACGAAAGCGTCCTGACCGCCAACGTCCAGCGTGGACTGGATAGCATTCGCCGTCGGGAAATTAGTTGAGCCGGTGAAGCCCGTAATGTAAGCGTTCCCGGCTGAGTCCACGGCGATGCCTCTGGCCTGTTCGCCACTGCTGCCGCCGAGGTACGTCGAATAGACGAAGGCTGTACCCGCCGCGTTGATCTTCGTCACGAAGGCGTCCTGAAAACCGCCGTTCGTCGCTTGAAGAGCGTTCGCCGTCGGGAAGTTTGTCGAGTTAGTGAAGCCTGTGACATACGCGTTGCCCGAGGGATCGATGGCAATTTCCAGAGCCTGCTCGCCGCCGGCCCCGCCGAGGTAGGTTGAATAGACCAGGACAGGATCGATGATCAGCGGAAGCTGCGCGTCGTAGACGCCGACGGTGAAGCCCACCTGTCGTTCGGCATCGATCACGTAGCCGCCGTCGACTGCGCGTCGCGTGCCCGCCACTTCCTGATACACCAATGGCTTCGGCTGACGGATTACGCTTTTGCCTAAACTAAGCAGCAGGTCGCCCGCCGCGTCCACTTCGACTTTGTCAGCGCCGTCAAACTGAAGCTTGATGGACCGTGCATCCCGGCCCGGAGCGACGATGAAGTCGTACTCGAGTTGGCGCTGGTTGCCGTAGTAGACAATGTCCACGCCGGGATAAACCTGCGTGTAACTCACCCGCGCGTACGTCGGAATTTCGGTTTGCCAGCGCTCAGGATCGTTGCCAGTAAAGTAATTAACCTTGCCAGACAACTCGTCTGAGCTTTGAACTGCCGCGGCCTGGTCAGCGCCTGCGAGTTTCATGCGGAGAACTTTCGACTTCGTAATGCACGTAGCTGATTGCGGATTGGCTTTTACTTTCGCGGCCTTACTTGTCGCCAAGCTGCCATCTTCATTCCTCAATTCGCAATCCGAATTCTGTAATGTGAAGACGGCTTCCGCCGGTTTCAGGAAGAGCGTGTAACCCGCGCCACGCGCAAGGAAGTTGACAGAGGCGTCCGTCTGGCCGTGGTTGCTTTCAAAATTTAACGGTATGCGTCCGTAGTTTGCATGCGCCGTTGAAGCCGCGGGAGTGATTGCTTCCGTGCGGCTGGCGGAACGCCTCGACGTTTGATGGACGATGAACGTCGCGGTGGAGACGAGTAAAATCAGGATGAGTGGTAATGCGAGTGTCTGCAGCAGTGAGCGTCTGACTTTCAAAGATAAACCCATGGGAGCCCTCCTTTTTCGTTCTACCCGTTTGTGATGACCGCCACGCAAATTGATTGGCGGGGAATCCTTTCAGCGACAGGGGTGGGAACCGAAGGCGGACGAGCCAATGTCCGGACTTACTGAGGTTGGCCGTTGCCCGTTTCGATTCGCGCGGAGTCTAGCACAGAGGGCGGCAACGAATTAAGCAGTTTCTGACGTTAGGGAGCGTCTTATTTGAATATTCTCTGCGCAACCTCTGCGGCGTCTGGGTCTCTGCGGTGAGTTTTTCGCGGCTAGGATTCAACGCTGAGACGCAGAGAACGCGGAGTCAACGCGGAGGCTGATAGCCGGGTCCGCGCAGAGCGCGCCCGGCGAGGGCCGTCGTTCGCTTGCCGTTGTCCACGCTGATCTGACCATTGACGATGACGTAGTCGATCCCGACCGGGTGTTGGTTAGGCACTTCAAAGGTCGCGCGGTCGATGACCGTTTTCGGATCGAAAATCGTGATGTCCGCGTAAGCGCCTTCGCGCAACAGGCCGCGATCGCGCAGACCAACGCGCTTCGCCGGCATGCCCGTCATCTTGTTAACCGCCTGCTCGAGCGTCAGCAAGCGTTCGTCGCGAACGTAGCGACCGAGGATGCGCGGGTAACTTCCCCAACCACGCGGATGTGATTTTGCGCCGGCGAGCGGACCATCATTGGCGCGGGCGCCGCTGTCGGTGCAGAAGCTTACGAACGGAGAGCGCAGCGCCGCGCGCATGTCGTTTTCGCTCATCATGAAATAGATCGCGCCTGTTTGGCCGTGATCGGCAACAATCAAATCGAACAGCACGTCGAGCGGTTCCTTGCCTTGCTCTTCAGCGATCTGCGAAATGCGTTTGCCCTGCAGCGACTCCAGATCACGATTGATGACTGAGCCGATCAAAACACCCGAGGCGCCGCCGCTGCCGAGGTAGATGTTTTCCCAGTCTTTCGAGTCCTTCATTATTTCTTCTTTGAGGTGCTGGCGAATGCGCATGTCGCTCATGCGTTTCAGCATTGCTTCGGTGCCGCCTTCGAGGACCCACGGCGGCAGGCAGGCGCTCAGCGAGGTGCTGCCGGCGATGTACGGATAAATGTCGGCGGTGACGTCGAGACCTGAGGCGCGCGCGCGTTGAATTTTTGCCAGCACTTCCGGCATGCGTCCCCAGTTCTTCTTGTACGCTGTTTTCAAATGCCAGATCTCGACCGGGATTTGCGCGCGGCGCCCGATCTCGAAGACTTCGGCAAGCGATTCGTCGAGACCGTTGGCTTCACTGCGTTGATGCGTCGCGTATATGCCGCCGTACTCCCGGGCGACTTTTGCGAGTTCGACGATCTCGTCAGTCTTCGCGAAGCGCGCGGGCACATATTGTAGAGAAGTTGAAAGCCCGAGCGCGCCGTCTTTCATCGCGGCGGCGACGAGTCGCTTCATCTGTTCCAACTCGGCCGCGGTTGGTTCACGATTGTCAAAACCGACAACGTATTCGCGGATCTGCGTCGCGCCGACAAAGGTCGCAAGGTTTACGCCAGTGCCCTGCTTGTCCAGCCGTTTGAAATATTCATCAAGCGTGCGCCAGTCGATGGTTAGTTTGAAACGACGAAGCAGGTCTTCCTGCTCTTTGATCAGTCGTTCATTGACTGGCGCGATCGATTCGCCTTCGCCCGTCACTTCCGTTGTGACGCCCATCATCACTTTGCTCATCGCGCGCGGATCGATGAGTAAGTAAGTTTCTGACTGGCCCAACATGTCGATGAAGCCGGGCGACACCACCATTCCCGCGGCGTCGATCTCACGCGCGCCCACCGCGCCAGGCAACTTGCCCATTGCAACGATGCGATCGTCTTTCACAGCAATGTCGGCAACGAAGCGCGGCCGTCCGGAGCCATCGATGACGGTTCCGTTCCTGATCAGCAGATCGTATTTGGGCGCTGAAGCTGTCGCCGGATCGGGTATGAAAGAGAAGAGAAGCATGGCCGCCACGAGCAGGGTCAGTGAAATTCTGATTAGCATTATTTCACCACAAGGTTGGGTTGATGGAGCGCTGCATCGTAATGATTAGTTTCTAGAATGTCTAGATTTCATAATTGAGATGAGCGGGGGCAAGCCCCCTCCCAACCCAGAGCTTATTCCTGTGGAACGTAGAAATTAGATCGAAAGGCTTTCAAGTTGTTTTGGATCGAGCCCGGCAGTAGTCTCATGGTCGGGAAGGTGGGCTTGCCCCCGCCCAAGTTTGGACCGCGTCAAGTGACTTTCAATCGACTGCTGCGTAGAATCCAACGCCGTGACGACTGAACCAATAACACTCAAACGAATTGCTGAAGTAACCGGCGGCAAATTAACCGGCGACGGAGACACGCCAGTAACTGACGTCAGCCATGACTCACGTCGCGCCGGACAGGGCAGTTTGTTCGTCGCGGTTCGCGGTGGACTGTTCGACGCGCACAAGTTCGTCCCCCAGGTGATCCAGCAAGGCGCCGTCGGAGTCATTTCCGAATTGGAGTCGACGGGCGAATCGGAGTCGGGAAAGGGGCGTGGCCCCGCTTCTTCCACACCGTTCGCCTGGCTTCAGGTTGAGAATGTTCGACGCGCAATGGCCCTGGCCGCGGCCGAAGTTCATCGGCACCCGTCGCGCGAGCTGCAGCTCGTCGGCATCACCGGCACCAACGGAAAAACCACCACGGCCTATTTGATCGCCTCGATTCCAGAGGCGGCGGGCGAGCCGATGGCAATGACGGGCACGGTTGAATACCGTCTGGGGGGCGCGCGTTTCAAGGCCGATCGCACCACGCCGGAAGCCACTGACATGCAACGCATGCTGCGCCAGGCAGTTGAGATTGGCTGCCGCACCGCCGTCATGGAAGCCTCTTCACAGGCCATGGATTTTCATCGCTGCGACTTGCTCGAATTCGCCGCCGCAGTTTTCTCGAATCTCACGCGCGACCACCTCGACTATCACAAGACGATGGAAAACTACTGGTACGCGAAGCAACGTCTGTTCGATGGACGTTTGGGAACGCGGCCGCGCACGTCGGTAATCAATCTTGACGACCCATATGGAGTTGAACTCGCGGAACGTTTAAAAAGTGAAGGGCTGACAGTGCTGACTTACGCCGTCAACTCAGACGCGGACGTGACCGCGCGCGACGCGGAGTTTTCGCTTGACGGAATGCGCTTCAACTTGCGAACGCCGGCCGGGCAGCGCGAGTTTCGTTCACCTTTGGTTGGCCCACCGCACATTTACAACACGCTCGCAGCGGTCGGCAGCGGCCTGGCTCTTGGTTACGACCTTGACGTCATCACGCGGGCGCTCGAAACCTGCACCGGCGCGCCGGGCCGCTTTGAACGCGTGGTCCATGATGGCGACTTTGCCGTCGTGGTTGACTACGCGCACAGCGACGACGCGCTGCTGAACGTGCTGCGGACGGCGCGCGCGGTGACCCGAGGGAAAATTATTACCGTGTTCGGTTGCGGTGGAGACCGCGACGGCTCGAAGCGCGCGCCGATGGGCGAGGCGGCGGGCAGTTTGAGTGACGTCGTAATTCTTACGTCCGACAATCCGCGCACGGAGGATCCCGAAAAAATTCTCGCGGACGCCGAGGTCGGAATTCAGAAGACCGGCAAGCCTTATCAAAAAATAGCGGACCGTCGCGACGCGATTCACCAGGCGATCTCAGAAGCCCGCAGCAACGACCTGGTGCTGATCGCCGGGAAGGGCCATGAGGATTATCAGATCATTGGTCGCGAGACTTTTCATTTCGACGACAAAGAAATTGCGCGCGAGGCGCTGACGCAGAAGTAGTCCACAGAAGTAATCCACAGATTACGCAGATTACGCAGACAGAAGAGAACGCATGTATACGGTCCGATCCTCGGTGTGACCTCCGTGTCCTCTGTGTCTCTGTGGTGGACTACTTAAAACAACCATTCACCACAGAGACACAGAGGACACGGAGATCACACAGAGATTGAAGTCAGCTAGTGTCCGCGTTTGTCTTCTTCCTAACGCGAGGTCAAGTTATGGACTCACAGCCGCAACACCCTGCTCGCAAAAGCACGATTACCTTTCCAAACGGCAACCGCTCCATCGTGGTGAACGCTGCTGCCGGGGCCGTCGCGGCCGCGTTGGTCCAGACGTTGGAAATCAAGAAACCGGCGGCCGTGTTGCTGCTAATCGGCGGCGCGGACGAGCTTGATTCCAATCTCAACCCCCAACTCGAGCAGTTGCTGGACGATGGCCTCGCGCTTGCTGCTGCTGACACCGACGCGCTCATCATCGACGGCGGCACAAAGGCCGGTGTTATGGCGCTGATGGGAAAGGTTGTCGCCGAGCGCGGCCGCGTGACGCAGTTGCTGGGCATCGCCCCGGCCGGCAAAGTTACCTATCCCGGCGGCCCAGCGGAGGACAGCATCCCCGGAGGCGCTGCGCTCGATCCGAATCACAGTCACTTCATTCTTGTCGACGGCACCGAGTGGTCCAGCGGCACTGAAATGATGTTTAAGGTTGCCGATGTCCTGGCTGCTGAAGCGCGCATCGTAGCGGTCTTGGTCAACGGCGGCGCCGAAGCGAAAGAGGAAGTCCTGCGCTGCGTGCAGCGTGGCTGGCCCATCGTTGTGATTCAGGGCAGCGGCCGGCTGGCGGACGAGATGGCGGAGAACATGAAGCTGACCGCCGGAAACCTTTTGATCTTTCCCTTGAGCGGCGCGCCCCAGGACTTGCGACAATTAATTGTTGGTCACGCCGAGACTGCTCTCCTGGAGGCCTGGCGACGCTTTGCTCAGTACGACAGCAACGCCACCTCGCAACAGACCAGATACAGACGATTCATGACTGCGACTCTGTTACTGGGAGTTCTCGGAACTTTGTTCGCGCTTACGCAGACGCAGTTGCAGAAAGTGTCGGGAGCTCCGTACGACCTGATCGCGACGCTCGCGATTCTGCTGGCGCCAATCATGGTGATCGGCCTGGCTGTGGCTTTTCAGCGCTTCCGGAAGAAGGGGAAACGGATGCCAATGCTGGAATGGTTCATTCCGTTGATGGTCTTTCTGGTCTTACTAATCCTGCTTGTTTCTTTCGGTCGACCACGGTTCATCGCTTACCTGGGCACCGGCCTGCGATTTCTGATTCTCGTCATTCCTATAGGCATCTCGGTGTTGCTTACAGCGTCGAACCGGTTCAAGCCGGGCAAAAAGTGGATTCTGTTGCGAGGCAGCGCCGAGGCGGTTAAGAAAGAGATTTTTTGCTACCGGACGCGGGTGGGCGATTATGACGCGGACAAACCAATGGAGAGCTCGCCGCCAACCGAGCCAGTTTCTCCTGATGCAGTCCTGGCAGAAAAATTAGCAACTCTCAGCCGCCGTTTGATGAATACGGAAGTGAACACCGAAAGCTTGCCCTATGAAGGGGAGGTTCCTCCGCGCAGCGCGCTTGATGATTATGATGACGGTATGAGCTTCCTGACAGCGGACCGGTATCTGGATGTACGTCTCATGAATCAGCTCAAGTACTACCAGTCGAAGACGGTAGAACTTGATCGGCAGTTGTCCCAATTCCAATGGTCAATTTATATATTCGGAGGACTGGGAACACTCCTGGCGGCGTTAGGCGCTTCACTCTGGATTGCTGCGACCACGGCACTCGTCACTGCGTTTACTGCCTACGTCGGTCATCTGCAACTCGACCCTTCGCTGACTAAGTACAACCAGACGGCTGCTGACTTGAGCAACATCCGCGCCTGGTGGAACGCGACCCCGCCGACGGACCGGCCCGCAAATAAAACTAAACTTGTGGAGAGCTCTGAAAAAATCCTGGAGAGTGAACTCACGGGCTGGGTGCAGCAGATGGAAGAGGCGGTGAGTGGACTAGGCGCTGCAGCCGAGAAAGAAAAGAAGAAGTAGTTTTTCCGCAAGCAAGTACGCCGGCATGCTGATCACAATCCCAGTTCGGTCTTTGGCTCGGAAAGTGAAATTGAAGGTTCAGAGTGTTCTAGTTTTTTCGCAGCGCGCAGGTCAAGCAGATCTTCGTAGTCATCCAATAATTCTTTGAGGGCGGTAAATTTCCTTATACGGCAAGACGACAAATTCCTTCTTGCCGTCCTTCTTCAGAATTTCCGGGTGTAGTTCGATCATTGGATTGCCTGCTCAGCTTGCTTCCGGCTGTTCAGGATTAAGACGATTCCAAACCCAATACACCGGCAGACCGAGCGCGATCAAGACGATCCCCGCGATTGGCGGATTGCGCGCGAGAATCCCGAGGCCGGAAAGCACCTGACCTTGAGTGATCAGTCCGATCGCGTTTCCAAAATCCTCGCGAACGCCCAGCAACGTCGTACCCAAAATTAGCGCGGTGGCCAGCAGGAACAGCACGGGCACGACCGGATAACCCCAGGCGCGATAGGGGCGCTCGAGGTCCGGCATTTTGCGGCGCAGGATAAACACCGCGGCGGTCACGAGGCCATAAAAAATCCAGAGACCGAAGATGGCGTAGTCCGTTAGAACGTCGAACGACGACGAGAAGATCACGACGAGGATGCAGGCCCAGATCGCCTGAATGACGAGGGCGCCGGTGGGGACATGCGTGCGCGGCGAGACCTTCGACAAACTGCGGAGGAAGAGTCCATCCCGCGCCATCGCGTAAGGAACGCGCGCGCCGGTGAGAATCGAAGTATGAAGTGTGCCGAACGTCGATGACAGCAGCGCGGCCGCAATGAAACTGATGGCGAGCGGTCCGAGAAATTGTTTCGCAACTTCCGTCGCCACTGACGACTTGGTTGAAATGCTCGCGATCTCAGTGGGCGCGAGCGCATAAAAATAAGCGAGGTTCGCGAGCAGATACAGGGCCATGATCAAGAGCGTCCCGCCGATCAGCGCGCGCGGCAGATTTCGCCCGGGATTTTGAACTTCTCCAGCGCAGAGCGTGACGTTGTTCCAGCCATCGTAGGCCCAGAGGGCGCCAAGCATGGCGGCGATGAAGCCGCCGAAACCAAACCGGGCCGCCGCGCTGACGCCTTCGCAGGTGCCGCCGACGTTTGCCATCAACAGATGCGACCAATCACCGCTGCGTGCAAACAGAAACGCGCCGATGCCGACAAAGAGCACCAGCGCGATCTTAACGCCTGACAAAAACGTCGCGACTCCGCCGCTAACTTTCACTGCCAGGCAGTTGATTGCAGTGACCACGAGGATCGAGACCAGAGCAACGACCTGAAGTTTTCCGAAGGGGACTGGATAACCGAAGAGCGTGGTTGAAAAAAAGTCGCCGCCGAGCGCGCCGCCAATCATGATGTTCAGGAACAGAGCGAACTGCACGCCGAGCGCAGCCTGCGATCCGGCCTTGCCGATAAAGAACGACATCCAACCGAACAGAAATCCCCACACGCGCCCGTAGGCCTCGCGCATGAAGACATATTCGCCGCCGGCTTTGGGCATCATGGCGGCGAGTTCGGCGTAGCTGAGCGCCCCGGCGAGCGAGAGCAGTCCGGCAATGACGTAAACGAAGAGCACCATCTTCGGCGTGCCGACGTTGCAAGTCATCACGCGGGCCTTCAGAAAGACGCCGGTGCCGATGACGTTGCCGACGACGATGGAAATCGCGGCGATTAGACTCAAACCTCGTATGAGTTGCGGGTGGTTGGGTGGTTGCATGTGATTGCCAAACCGAATTCCTAATTACTGGACGCTTTACCCCTATTTCTGATCACAGCCAGTTCTGCCAGGAATTCTTCACGTTGTCGAGTCATCTCGGCCGCTCGCCTTGTTTGATCGTTGACGTGGCGTTCTCCCTTAAAATCAGAGTCCTGAATGGATTGAATCCACGCCTTCAATTGTCTCGAACAGCTTTCCGCCTTAAGTTTTGTCGCCCTAATCTCATCAGCTAGTTTGCCGCCCAACGGCAGGCGCTCGAAGAGACAAAGCATCGATCGGACTTCACCGGCCGAGCCACGCGAGATGTAAAGAAACATTAGGAGTTCATTGTTGGTGCCACGCTCGAAGCCTTCAGCAACATTGTTTGAGACTGATACTGATGCGCGTCCGATTTGATCTCTGAGTCCGGGGTGTGATGCTAACTCGGGTTTTGATGTTAAAGCATAGACTGCGACGGCCAGATCGATTGCAGAGTTCCAAACCGGAAGATCTTCAAAACGTTTGTATTTCATAGACGCTCCAATGACGAATTATTAGATTCCAGATTCCAGATTCCAGATTCCAGATTCCAGATTCCAGACTCAACATTCCAGGCTCAAGATTCCCAAATTCCAGATTCCAGATTCATATTCCGGCTCCCAGATTCCAGATTCGAGATCAAGTTTTCAAATTCCGGATTCTTTCGTCAAGATTCCTGTTCCAACCCTCGATCCTTCTCAATGCAAGATTCTTAGATCCCAGGTCTGGAATTTGGAATTTGAAATCTTGAATTGCTTAGCCGGAACAATCGTCCCAAGGTCGCAGGCCGCCGAACTACGCGGCGCGGCGGCGAACCACTACGCGGCGAACCCCACTACGCGGCGAACCCCTACCCCGCGCGGCCCGACCTAGGCAGCGCGGCGGCGAATGCCTCTGCCTCTCAACGCTTGCGCCGCGGCTTCGCCGGTCACGACAGCGCCTTCCATGAAACCTTGCCACTCGGCCAGGTGTTCCCCGGCGAACAAAACGTTGCCGTGTGGCTGCTGCAGGATCGGCCGCAGCGTGAACCACTGGCCGGGCCGATAAAACGCATAGGCGCCGTGGGTGTAAGCGTCGCGCTGCCAGGCCATCGATTGAATATTTACTCCCAAATCAGGCGCTTTTTTGTTAAATGGCAAGAGATCGCGCGTGATAATTTCGCTGCGCCGGCGGCTATTCTGGGCGGCAAGCACGTCGGCCTTTTCACCGATCGCATAGCTGCAAAGTATGCCCTGCTTGCCGCGTTGATCCTTCGTGCTGTGAAAATAATAATGAGAAGTGACATCGCTGACGAGCGAAAAGTTTTCCGCTCCCCAGAAGCGTTCCTCGAACAGAATCTGGTTCTTGACGATGCGAGCGTACTGAAGTTTCTCAGCTGCCGCCTGCTGCGCGGACGGCAGCGGCGGATCGAAAACTATCTTGTTGAGAACCCGCGCAGGCACCGTGCAGATGCAGGCGTCGGCCGTGAAGTCTCTGCCGCCGGCAGTCACCGTCACTCGTCCGCCGCGCTGCACGATTTTCTGTACCGCGAGCCCCGTGTGAAGCGAGGCATTCCCGAGCTGCGCGGCCAGCGCGTTAACCAGGCGCGAGTTTCCGCCGGTCATCTTGAAATCCATTTCGTTAGCCGGACTGGATTCAAAATACTCCGCCGCCGCGGCGTAGGCCGACATCATGCGAATGGTCTCGCCAAAGTCCGTGCTGTCCTGCAAGTCGCGCAGCAGCAGGTCCTCTTCAGAGAAACCGATTTCCTTGAGCTTGGTCCACCAGTCGATTTGATCCAACCGCTTTCGTTGTGCGTCCGTGTAGCCTTTGTAGGCTTCGCGAAACTTTTCAAAAGCAGACTTCGCGTGGGGCGAAAAATCCCACTGGCCCGGTCGTTTCACGATGCCGTCCTGCATCAGCCAGGTTTCGAAGCGATGGTCCTGCAGCGGAACGTTGAAATCATGACACAGCGCCTGCATGCGTTCGTGGCTGGCGCCGATCCACTCGGCGCCCAGCTCGCATACCAACTCCGGATTCTCTTTGAAGTTGTGAGAAAGAACGCGCCCGCCGATGCGGGGCCGCGCTTCGAGCACCGTGACGTTCCAGTTCTTGAGCGCATAGGCGGCAGCCAATCCCGAAAGGCCGGCGCCGATGATGATGCATGAATATGAGCGACGCTGGACGTACGGACTCAGCACAAGCGGCGCTGCGAGAGCGGCAACCGTTGCGCTTTTCAAAAAATCGCGACGAGACGTAGCGGCTGGGAGCGCAGGCATCTTGCCTGCTTCTTTGCCTGGAGTTGGCTGGGTAGTTCGTTTCACCATACGTCTCCCGTTATCAAATCTTCGTAAGTGTCGCGGCGGCGGATCAATTTCGCTGCTCCGTTCGCATCGATCAAAACCGCAGCCGGGAGCGGCCGCCCGTTGTAGTGAAACATCTGGGCCAGCGAGTAGGCGCCGCTGTTGAGCAGCGCGAGCACCTCGCCCGGCTGAACGTTCGCGGGCAAGTTTCGATAGTCCGGCAGACGGCCCTGGCGCTCGATGTCGAAATAAACATCGCCCGAGTCACACAGCGGTCCGGCAACTTTGTAAGGCGTCTCGTGCGGCTCGCCCGCGCGCGAGGCGGAGATCGTGTGGTAGTACCACTTGTAATTATTCATCGAGAGCATGATGTTGTAGCCGGCGTCAGTCAGCAGCCAAACATCGCCCGTCTCGGGTCGCTGCTTCATGTTGAGGACAGTCGTCAACACCAGGCCGGCGTCGGCGATCACGCTACGTCCCGGCTCAAGCAGGATCGTCGTCTTGTCGAGCAGATGTTCGGCTTGTGCAGCACGGGCCGACTCACGCGCGACGCGCAGCGCTTCCGCGAGCACGATCGACGGTTCGAGATCGGCGCCGAGCATGTCGCGTTCGTGTTCGGGAAGTTGATCGGCTTGCGAGCTGTCGCGCAGGTAGTTGACCGGAATGCCGCCGCCGAGGTTGATGTGTTCGAGCGTGTGGCCGGTCTCACGATGAATCGCGACCAAATGTTCCCACATGCTGCGAAACGCGTCGGCAAAAGGCTCAACGTCGGGCGTTTGCGAACCGACGTGAATATGAATGCCGCAGACGTGGATCAGATCGGGGTTCTGTAAACCGCGCCGAAAGGCTTCGAGGACCTCAGAAGAAGAAATGCCGAACTTCGAAGTCAGCAAAGCCGTCTGCAAACCGAGATGCGAGCGCGTGCCAATCTCCGGAACGAGGCGCAAGGCGATGCGCGCTGGTTGCGCTGACTTCCCGCTGGCTTGGGCCACGCGCTTAACGGCTTCTTCAACCAACCCGATTTCATAAATTGAATCGACGTTGAGGGCATGAATGCCGGCGCTGACGGCGTCGTCAAGTTCGCTCGCGCTCTTGCTGGTGCCGTTGAAAATGATCTGGTCCGGCCGGAAGCCGAGCCGCAGGGCTTTGAAAAGTTCGCCACCGCTGTTGACCTCGATGTCGATGCCCGAATCCAACACCGTCTGGAGCACGGCCATGTTGGAGTTGGCTTTCGAAGCGTAGAAGAAGCGGATCGGATGATCGACTGACTGGGCCGCGGACTTCAGTCGTTCGATGTTGGCGCGTATGCGCGGAGCCGAAAAAACGAACAGCGGCGAATCGTATTTGCCGATCAGCTCAAGCGCGTCGGCGCCGTTGATCGCAAGGTGTCCGTCGTGAACTTCGAGGTAATCGGGAATGCTCCAGGCTGGACTTGACGCAGCGACAGTCGTCGACATTTAGGCTCTCTCCGTTGAAAAGGGAATTGGTGCGTATGAATGCGAGCGAAGATAGACTGCGGCTGGCGGAGCGTCAAGCGTCTTTCAGATTTGGCCGCGGATTCACGCGGATAAACGCGGATAAGATTCAGAAACGCAGTCTCAGGGATTCAAGCAAGGCATTCCATCTTGATCGTTATCCGCGTGAATCCGCGGCTAATTCCCGTTCCCAGCGCTGAGTTTCCTGAGCACCTCGCGAATCTGTTTGAAGTGACGCTTTTCGTGGTAGCCGAGAAACGAGACGGTGGCGACGCCATCGATTTCGCCGAGAAACGGATGCTTGAAGACGAGATTCCGAAAGCGCTCGGCGCCGTGCGCGGCGCAGAGCGCCTTCAAGCTGGTTCGCGCGCGATCGTAATTCTCGATCGCACGATCGCGCCGCGGCGCGTCCAGCGGGTTCATTGCCTTGGGAGCTTTCACTTTGATCATTCGTGAGGAGACGATTGCAGTCGGCATTAGCCTGCGCAAGAAACTCACTCGTCGCGGTTCGCGCGCGATCGCTCCTTCAAGTTCCTTGATGACCCGGTCTTCGACGAGACAGAGGTGATGAAGAATTTCAGCGACACTCCATTCGCCTTCGGCGGGACGCTGCGAATAAAGCGTGGGCTCAAGGGTGGAGACGGTCGTGAGAAGTTCCTGATGAATCGAGTCCAGGCGTTGCAGAACTTTTTCCATAACTAGACCTGGCAACGCCGGCAAGATGCCTGCGCCCCCAGATATCCGAGATCAACTCAGCGGCTTACCAAAATTGTAAACGAGGACGCCGGTCACTTTTACCGCTTCGCCCTGCAGCAGCGTCGGTGAAAACTTCGCCTGGAGCGCGGCGTTCACAGAAACTTCCTGCAAAATCTTTGGTCCCGAGACAGCGCGAGCGTCAACCACATTTCCCTGCTCGTCGACAGTCACCTGAATCACGACGACGCCGTCGACGCCGGCAGTCCGCGCCTCGGCCGGGTAGTCAGGTTTTGGCAAACTGATCGCTTTGCCGTTCAGCACGCCGGCATGGATTGGTGCACGCTTTTCATCCGTGATCCCATGCGCGAGCGGTTTCGTGTCGCCGTTCGCATTTGCCGGCTGTTCGGCATTTGCACCGCCACCGTCAGCAGCTTTTTTTGCCGGCGCTGCCTCTGGGGTTGCGACAGTCGCTTGCCCGGGCGCCGCGGTCGCCGCGACCTCCATCGATTTTTCCGGCAGCTCGAATGAACTCAGGAACTGTTCCTGAATCGCGTCTTCCTTTTTGGTGTTCAAGTAGACGATCGAATAAAACCGTTTCCGCGTGGCGAAGGTTTGCGCGGTCCCGGACAAGTCGCCGACACTCATCCGATATTCGCGCCCGGCGTGTCCGTGCAAAGTTTTGTCGCCGACGAGCGACAGTTTAACGACCGCGCCCTTGCGAATTTTTGGCGGAAAGAGAGTCTTGAAAGCGTCAACGTAGGAATTAATTCGCTGCATCTCCGTGTACAACGCCGGATTCGACTTGATGCCGCTCAACGAAACCACCGCGAAGACCGGGCCGGCCGTGCTGTTGGCGATGTACATCCGCGTGTTCAATTCCATCTTGTGGTACGGCTCTTTGCCCGACTCAAAAGTTGAGCCCTTCGGCATCTGCACGGAAAACTCTTCGCCCTCGGGCCGCAGCGTTTCCCAATCAATAACGGTGGCAACTGCACTCGTCGGAGCCGCCGCCGGAGCCTTAGCGGGGGCAACGGCTGGAGCCTTAGCGGGGGCCGTCGGTCGCGCGGTTTTTTGCGCGGACGCAAGCGGCACAACCGACAGAGCGATCAGGACGATGAATGTTCGCATAGTTAAATGAACTGAACGCATGGCGCTATCTCCTTCTTAATGCAGGCGAGATCGCGAGACCGGTCGGGCGGCAACGAATTTCATTATACGCCCAGACAATTTCGAGGTTAAAGCTGCGCCACCATCTCGGCCGGATTCCAATAGGCGTGGAGCGTCTGAATCTTGCCGGCTTCGTTGACTTCAAAAACATCGATGCCTTCAAAATGCACCTTGTTTCCACTCTTGCTGATGCCGCGCCCGGTCCATTTCACCCCGGCGCCGTGGCCGGCGACAAAGACCTGGTCCTCCGTCAGACCAACTTCTTTGAAGGCAGCCATGATCGTCTGGAAAAACTCATGCAGTTTCTGATGACCGACGTTTGGGGACGCGCCGACGGGATCGTAACTGATCGCGTCTTCGGCAAAAGTGTTGACCCAGGCTTGCTCGTCCATCGCCCGGATGGCTGCGAAGTAAGCCTTGACGGCTTTCGAGATAACTTCAGGTGACATCTATTCTTTTTCCTCTCAATAGGAATCGGGTCTCTGCGTTTCCTTTGCGACCTCGGCGTCTTTGCGTTGAGAGTTACCTTACAATCTGTTCACCGCAGAGACGCAGAGGCCGCTGAGATTGCGCAGAGAAGTCAGATCAAGACTCTTTGTTCTTCTCGCGTTCTTGTTGCACCAGCACGCGGCGCAAGATTTTCCCCGAAGGCGACTTCGGAATTTTGTCGATGAATTCGAGCAGACGAATTTTCTTGTGCGGGGCCACGCGCTCGGCCACAAAATCCATCAGTTCGTCCGCAGACGTTTGCACTGCGGGCGTCGTCGCTGTTTCCCCTTTTAGGACCACGAACGCTTTTGGTATTTCGCCGGCTTCATCATCAGCACAGGGAATCACGGCCGCGTCCGCAACGCACGGATGTGTCAGCAGCAACGCCTCCAACTCCGCGGGCGGCACCTGGAAACCTTTATACTTGATCAGCTCCTTGGCGCGATCGACGATGAAGAAATGTCCGTCGGCGTCCGCATAGCCGATGTCGCCGGTATGCAGCCAACCCTCGCTGTCAATCGTGGCAGCGGTCGCCTCGGGACGATTCAGGTAACCCTTCATCACTTGCGGGCCGCGAACGCAAACTTCGCCTTCCTGTTTGGCGCCGAGCGCGGCGCCGGTTTCCAAATCGACAATTTTGCATTCGGTATTCGGCGCGGGCACGCCGACCGAGCCAAACTTCACCAGCTCCGGATCAGCGGGTGATGAGTGCGTCACCGGGCTCGTTTCCGTCATGCCATAACCCTGTCGCACGTCGCAGTCGAGCCGCGTCATGCAGGCGCGCGTGAGGTGCTCATCGAGTGGCGCGGCGCCGCAAAAAATAGTTTTCAGGTGCGACAGATCGTAGTCGTCAACGACCGGATGCTTGCTGAGCGCGATCACGATCGGCGGCACCAGGTGCGCCAGCGTCACGCGATGCTTCTGCAGCAAACCCAGGAAAGGCTCAAGCTCAAAACGCGGCAGGGTGACGATCGTTGAACCCTGCTGCAGACCCATGTTCAAAACTACGACCAGGCCGTAAATATGAAAGAGCGGCAAGACGCAGATCAGCGTGTCGTTGGCAGTGAAATATTGCAGGCCGTCCATCTGGCGCATGTTCGCGACCAGGTTGTAGTGAGTGAGCATGACGCCCTTGGGGAGTCCGGTCGTGCCGCTTGAGTAAGGCAGAGCGACCAGGTCCTCGCGCGGATTGATCGTAACCTCAGGAACGTCAGCGTCGCTGTCCAGGAGGGAAGAAAACGGCGTGGCGCCATTTGTTTTGTCGCCATTGACTTCGCCGCCGGCCTGGTCAAAAACAAACAACTCCTCGATGCCCGCTTCGCGTGCCGCGGCGGCAGCTTTTTCGAGATACTGCGGAACTGTAACCAAAAAACGCGCGCCCGCATCCTTCAGTTGATGCCCAATTTCGTGTTCGGTGTAAAGCGGATTGACCGGGCTGTTGATCCCGCCGAGCCGGGCGACGGCGTGAAAAATGATTGCGTACTCCGGAACGTTCGGACTGAGAATGCCAAAGACCTCGCCTTTCTTAAAACCACGGCGCGCGAGGCTGGTTGCGACGCGCGCGATCGAGTTCTCCAGCTCCGAATAGGAAATGACGCGGCCGGTTGGTCCATCAATCAGCGCCGCCTTGTCGGCGCGCGCGTGGGCGTTTTGAAAGACGAAACTTGTGAGCGAAACTTCAGGTATGTCGACTTGGGGGAATGGCCCGCGAAAGATCATTGTTGACTCAGCCTCCGGAGAGCATCATTCGCAGTAGCTTAGGCGACGCGCAAAAACTGCTTTCCGCCAGGCGCCGGATTGCCGTTTCGCGCTCAACCAAACCGCGCTCTGCGGCGGCGCTTAGTATTCCCAACGTGCCCGGTTGCTGCAGATTTCGAATCACCGCTTCTCGACGTCCCGTTCTCTCGTCCATCAAGAGTAAATTGGCTCCGATTTCTTCTTCTGACCATGGCCGGAGCCCCAATACTACTCAATTCATCGAGAACTTTCTCAGGAATTACAACTTCACCGTAAAGCTCGTGAAGCACACCGACGCAATCTGTAAGAATGAGTTAATTTATAGGCGAAGTATCAGAAACAACCTTCATTTAGGCAAAACACGCTGGTGCGTAATCATGTCCTCTTGCAAGTCGTTTTCATCGTAATTGAGGAAGACTCTTCGATCCTTCAAGAATTTCTCAGTCTCCCAAAAGTTTAGACCGAGAATTTCCCCGACCTGAGGTTGCGATAGCAGTTCGGCGCGATAAGCTTCAATGGCCAGCGCCTCCAGGGCGCGACGAGAAAGGTCACCCCAGTTGGATTGGAGTTGTGTTGCAATTGATTCTGGTAGTTCAATAGTTACTGACATGATCCAGGTTCAGGCGACGGAAGTATGTTGACAAATTGCAGGGCGATTATAGCCCAAGGCTCGAGAAAGGGTTAGTATTCCGCATTACGCCCGGGAGGCTCCGGATCTTCGATGAACCCAAATCCCCCAAACATTATTTGTCTCGCCACCTATTTCAAGGGTGGCGACTTTATTCGCGAGTGTAAGCGCCAGGGCTGTCACGTCATCTTAATCACCAAAGAAAAGATGCTGCAGGAAGATTGGCCGCGCGACTGCCTGGACGACGTGATCGCCGTGCCTAACGATGCCGGCCCGCCATTGATGATCGACCTGACGGCATTTATCGCGCGCAAGATGCGAGTGGATCGCGTCGTGGCGCTCGAAGAGTTTGACGTCATGACCGCGGCGCTGATCCGTGAACACTTTTGTCTTCCCGGAATGAGCAGCTCGGCGGCGAAGACGTTTCGCGACAAGTATCGGATGGCCGAAGCCGCCAAAGCCGGCGGGATAGTTTTGCCTGAGTTTGTCCCGCTGATTAACACGGAGGACATCGGCGCTTTCATGGAGCGCGTGCCACCGCCGTGGATTATCAAACCACGCTCCGACGTTTCCGCCATCGGGATTCGCAAAGTTGACGATCCGGCGGAAGTTTGGCGCGTGATCGATGAGATGAATCAACGCGAGCACCTGCGCGAGCGCGCCTCCTATTATTTGTTGGCGCAGTTTATTCCGGGCGAAGTCTTTCACGTGGATTCAATCGTCAGTAACGGCCGCGTCGTCTTCGCCGGCGCCAACCGCTACGGACGCCCGCCGCTCGAGGTGGCCCATGGCGGCGGCGCTTACGTTTCGCGGACCGTCGCGCATGGATCCGAAAACGAGAAGAAGCTGCTCGCGAACAATCGCCGGTTGGTGAAAGCGCTGCAACTCGAACGCGGCGCCGCGCACGCGGAGTTTATTAAGAGCGACGCTGACGGCGAGTTTTATTTCCTGGAGATGGCGGCGCGCGTCGGCGGCGCCTACATCGCCGACGTGTTGGAAGCGGCGTCGGGCCTCAACCTCTGGCGCGAGTGGGCGCACATGGAAGTGAACGACGACGACGCGGACTGCGATGCGGCGGCAGGTCAGAAGCCCGACCGTAAGCGAAATGCGGGGCAGAAGCCCGACCCCGGGGTCCCCGCGCGGGCATCCCGCGTGGGGTGGGGCGGTAAGGGAGGGCTCAGCAGCAACAAACTCAAGCCGCTGCGAAACGAATACGCCGGCATCGTCCTTTCGCTTTCAAAACAGGAGACGCCTGACACGTCAGCTTATGACGATCCCGAGATCGTCTACCGCGTCAAGAAGCGGCATCACGCCGGCTTGATCGTGCGATCTAAAAAGCTGGAACGCGTGGAGGAACTAATAACTCAATACGCCGCGCGTTTCGCGGATGACTTCGTCGCCGTCGTCCCGCCATTGGAGAAAGCTGAGTAGCCTGCTACTACTTCAAATCGAACTCCGACCACGTCAAGAATTGTGTTAGATTACTTTGAAACTCGTAGGAAATTGTGACGCCTGTCCATCGCCGCTGCCGATGGGCCAAACTAATATTTGAGTCATGGCCGAACCCCAAGACGGACCTGCCGAAATCGCCGAAACAAGCGCTTCGCCCGCTGATATGCTTTTCAAAGACGCGATCCTGGATCGGGTCAGCGAAGTAGCCAACATCGCTCAGTTCGTCAGCTTCAGCCCCGGTCTTGAACAGAGATTTTCGCGCGTCAGATCGTTTGATCCTAATTTCTGTTTTCAGGATTTGCGTGCCGCAGTTGCCGCCCTACTCGACGCCGCGCCCGACACTGCCGTCAACGTTCGCAGCTTCAAGCCTGATAACCCAAAGAGCCGCGAGTTTGTTTATGGGCTCACCACGGTTGACGACGCCGAGGCCGTGGTGCGCCGCCTGGCTGCGTCAGGATTGCACACGATCGTCAACGAAACGATTGACGTGCACGACGGTGGCGTTTCCGGCGTCGCGCTCGGCGACTTGATTGAATTCGCGCCCGAGGACACGCCGCGATGCGTGGAAAAAGAGGGGACGGCTTCGTTCTCGCGTGACCTCGGTCTGCAAGTGCTGGAACGCGTTTATCAGTTCAGACCGGCGCTTGATTTCGGTCCGGACCAGCGCGTTGAGTTTAGTCTTCATCCGCTGAGACGCGGTTTTCGTCACGACCACACAATCGTTTGGGAGCTGGAGAACGTTGGGCCAACGACCTCATCCGCCGACACGCGCTGGCCCAATCGATTCAGCCGGTTCATGGGCGATAAGGCGTTCGGGCTTCTCATTGCCGATGTGTTAGGGTTGCCCGTGCCGGCGACTACCGTGTTTGGACGTTTTCTTGCGCCCTTCAGTTTTGGATCGAAGGTTGGCACGGCTGAGATGTGGATACGCACTTGTCCGATGGTCCAGGACCCCGGACATTTCACGACGCAGCGGGGCTGGTGCGATCCGTTTAAGCTGATGGCCGATGAAGATCCCGAAGGCAAGTTTATTGCTTCGGTGCTGGCCCAGGAAGGCATCGACGCCGCCTATTCCGGTTCGCTAATCGTGCAGGCTGACGGCGAATTGAACATTGAAGGGACGTCCGGCTACGGCGACAAGTTCATGGTTGGGATTGTCCAGGTCGAAGAGTTGCCGGCGGAAGTGACTGCCGCCGTGCGCCGCCTCTACGACAGGGCCAATGAGAAACTCGGGGCCGTGCGGATGGAGTGGGTCCACGATCACAACGGCAACACTTGGATCGTTCAGATTCATCGTGGAGCGACAACCAGCCAGGGCTCAGTCGTTCACGTCGGCGAGGCCAGCTTTTATCATAAGTTTGAAGTGACGCGCGGATTGGACGAGCTGCGCGAGTTGATCGGCAGAATTCGCGGCAGCGGCGAAGGGATCATCCTCGTGGGCCAGGTAGGCGTGACCAGTCACCTCGGGGACCTACTGCGAAAAGCCGAGATTCCTTCTCGAATTGAGCGGCAGGGAACAGCATCCTGAATTGAAAGGCAGACTGAATCCGCCGGCCGCGCGCACGAGCATGCGTTTGGAGGTGCGCTGACCTGTCAGCGCTTTGGTCGGCTGCGACCATTCGCAGCCCTACTGTTGCTGGAGTCACCAGGAAAGCCGTAGGGTCAATTAAAGAGCCGTGACGTCAGGCCGTCACGAAAACAAAAAGCGCTGACAAGTCAGTGCACTCCAAAACAGCAGCGGGCCGGAGACGATAACGAATGGAAAAGCTTCACTTTTGCACGCCTGACTTTGCGGTCGCCGAGTTTGCTAATCGTCCCGTGCTTGACGAAATCAAGATGGTGATCACGGCGTTTGATTGTGTGCTTCCTGACAATTCCGCCATCTATTGCAGCAGCGACGTCACCACCGGCAAGCATTTTTACGAAATGCTGTTGCGATACGAAGTCGGCTCGCGCGAGGAGTTGGAAAAGAAACTAGGACCAGCGAATTGCCGCGAAACAGTCGAAGCGATCATTCGCCACAACATCGAACGCGGCCGCGAGTTTACCGAGAACATCCGGCAACGCGGGCACGTCAACCTCATCAATCCCGGTCCATTTACCGCGCCTGGTTTTGAACAGCAGCACTACCATTATCTGTGGGAATGGGTCATCGTCAAAAAAGTTTACGAGGCCCAGTTCAACGACGGGTGGGAATACAGCAACGGCTGCACGTTGGAGTATGCTATCGCGACCCGAAAAGGCATCCCGCGCCTCGATCACGTTGGGAACTGCATTGACTTGCCGCAGGCGGTCCAGAAAATCGAGCGGGCCATTGACGAGCTGACAAAATACGAAATCAAAGCCGGCATGCTTGAAGAGAATCTGGCGAAGTTGAAAGCTCTGCCGGTTGACCATGAAGCCCAGTTAAGGCGAGCCGTCGAAACTAACAGCAAGTCTCTGGCGAGCTGTTAGAGTCTTTCGTAACAGATACCTTTACGCGCCTAGTCCTTGCGACTTACCGTGACGGCGCAGCGGTACGAACCGCTCCCGGAAATACAGCAGGAGTTCAGAGTACAAGCTTTAGCTTGCGTCCGCCGCAAGCAGCAACCTAAAGGTTGTACTCTGAACTGCCTGCCGCATCCAACGGACTTCTCGAGCCCTCAACTTATCAGGAGGAATTCCATGTCCCGCAGTGAGAATCTAAAGAAATGGCTGGAAAACAACAGCCTCGGGTCTGACAAGAAGCTGCTCGTTTTCGGCATCGGCTTCCTGGCGGCCAACCTGCCGCTGGCAACTAACCTCATTTCGGAACAGACGGGCGTAATAATTTTCATACTCGTCTTTATCGTCTTGTTTCTGCTGGTGCTGGTTCCGGCCAAACCCAACGAGCGGTCCATCTCAAACCTGCACCGGTCCCGCTGGGCAGTGCTCACGTTTTCCTTGTTTGCCTACGGCGTTGGCCTGCTGATTTATCACGAGCGCGGTTGGTTTTTCTGGCTCTGGTACAAATTCCGAAAAATCGATCGGCCCGACGAGTGGGTACTGTTCACGCTCTTCCTGATTGGGGTGATGTTGGGTTTCTTCGTTGTCAGAAACTGGAACAAAGAACAGAAAGATTTCATCACAAGTTTGACGGCGGTTTTCGGCGCCGCGTTTGTGTCCACGATGCTGGGCCAACTAAACACGGTTGACGGCTCGGTACTGGTTCCGACGACTACCTTCGCCTATTACGCGCTCGGTTTCACTTTGTCGGGAATCATCAATCTGGTTGCTTTTGCCTTTCTCGTCGCTCACTACACGCGCACGCAGTCGTCCACCAGTCGTTCAGTGATCGACTTTCTTTACGGCAGCGACAAGGCCAAGGCTATCGACGGTTACTTTCTCAAAAACTTTGAGGAGGATCCGAACTACGCGAAAGTGAAACTGATCGGCGCGCTCAATTCCTACCGCGAAATAATTAAGGACGAGTTCGCCAAGAAGATGGACATCAGGAAAGTCAAACACGAAAAGATGGTCGCCGCGGACCTTTCGAGCCCGCCGGGCTCGAATCCGCCCGGCTGCGATCTCGGAGACGCGGTTCCGCCCTTCGATTACTTTGAGCTGTTGTCCATTAAAACGGTAAGCCCGCCGCCGCAGTCTCCGCCGGACGGTCCGGTTGATGAGACCTTTGAAATACTTTTCCGAAAACTTCCATCCGGACCTGATGCCATCACAGCCGACATGTTTCGGGTGGCGATTTCGATGAAGTGGCTAGACAACCTGGAATACGTCGTGGCCCCCGGCCAATACCAAAAAAGCCTGCCTTATGCCGGAAGCGTCGCGGGTCTTGCGCTTGAAGTGAAACAGACGATCGTCATGGATCGTGACAAGGACAAGAAATTTCGCAGCAAGACAAACGTCGACGGCAAAACCCCGTTTGAAACTGACCAGCCACGCGGGTTGCACAAGATCGACTATCTCTCATACATCGTGGTGCCGATGACCAGCAGCTTTGGTCGCCAGGAAGAAACTGCGCTCGGCGTACTGCATCTGGACACGAAGCTGTTTGGCTACCCGAAGGGCTCTTTCCCCGAGGGGTCGTGCGGAGACTACGCCACTGAGATCAGCGGCAGCAACGTTTACCGAGTGACGCGTAAGCGCAAGGACTTAGACAAGTTTGCCATCTACGCCGCTAATCTTTACGAGGAGAAAGACGAGCTGATTGAAAGTTTGGAGCGGATGCGCGCGGTGATCGTGCCGCTGCTCGAACTCTATCAAAAGTGTCGCACCGGCGCCGGCGGTTGATGCGGATCGTTCGGGACGTCAGCCGACTTTCCGCAAGGACCATATCTCGACGTTGATCGCTTCGCAGTAATGAAGCAGCGGATCGCCTTGCGGTGTGGGCAGGCCGTGCGCCTCGATCATCGTTGAGTTGAACGACGTGAGTTTGGCCGTTTGCAGCGGCCACGGTTGATGATGGATGCGGGCGCGGTAAAGCTTGCCGCGGTGTTCACTGTCGAGACAATAGCGTTCAGTGAGAAAGAATTCGATCGAACCTGGGAGTGCAAGCGGAGATGAAAGCGCCGGCGAAGCTGGGAGCGCAGACAGCCTGTCTGCATCCGGTTCGCTAGCGAATGCTCCCGACGGACCTTCGTTAGTTTCGCCGATGGTCCACGTCGCCTGAAACTCCGCCGCCGCGCCGCGACGATCCTCACGCGACGATGAATACCGAATCGTCCTGTCAGTTTGTCCCAACGACATCCGCGCGTTGAAGTAGGGGAGGTGGTAAAACTTCCGCGCGCCCCAGACCGCGAGTTTGCTCGCCGCATCAAGCGAGAGGAACCAAACGCTGGGCACGCCGCGGTGATGAATGTAGGTGCGGACGTTCAACTCGTGAAACGCGTTGGTGCCGGGAATCGGCGGCAGAAACGAAGCGCGGATGCCCCACATGGTGAAAGGCACGACGCCGATCCAGGCGGAGCCATCGAACGTGTCGATTTCCAGTTGCGCGGGAATTAGTGGGCGCAGGAGTTTCGGGTCGATGCGCCAATGCATGAAGAGCAGCTTGCCCCAGCTTTGGCGCATGATGGGCCAACCGGCAGGGCGCTCGCGCATCGCCAGACGATCGGCATCAGTTAGTTGGCTGGGGTTCACACGCAAAGGAGAGCAAAGAAAAAGAGCGGGGGCAAGCCCCCTTCCTGACCCTGAGCCTAAGAAAATTGACTGTTGATTCTACGATTGAAAGGCTTTCAAGGCCGAAAGGAATGGCCCGTTTTGAAATCTCTCAGGTAGGGAAGGGGCTTGCCCCCGCTGTATTTGATCGATGCTTTACTCAAGGTGGCGGGCGCTGGCTGGAAATCTTGGTTACGATGACGACTGAGTTCATCACACCGTAGTCGTCTTCTTCAGTATTCGGATTCGCCGGATCGAGCAGCCAGTTTCCATCCACGATGAATTTGTACGCGTGCTTGCCCGGTTCCAGGTCGGTGCGGCAAACCCACTCATCGCCTTCGCGGCCGAAAATATACTGCGACTGGTTCCAGTCGTTGAAAGAGCCCGCAAGCGCGACGACACTCGCATCCGGATAACCCTTCAACCTGAACGTGGTATTTCCCTTGAGGTTGGGAGGCGGCAGCACAACTCTCAGCGCCGTGTACTTTGCGCCTTCGTATTCAAACTCCACGCTAACGATCTTTCCGTCCGCATCTTTGTTGAAGTTGAGTGGCGTGCCTTCGATCTCATCGAGGAAAACCGTCTTGGACTTGTGCACGAGCCTGCGCTTCTTGACGACTGAAGGCTTCACCCATAGTTCGTTGTTTTCGAGCGATACGTCGAGCGTCGAGATTGGGATGATGCCGGCGTCCAGCGCGTACCTGCCGACGTACTTCTTCAAAGTTTCAGGATCGATTTTGCGAACTGTCGGCTGCTGAGTTCCGGTCAGAACCGCCTGCGTGAGCGGGTGGCTCTCAACGATGACAGCGGACAAGGCCAAGACGCAAAAAATGAATGGCAAGCGACTCATGTGTCTGACCCTAACCCTCGTCGAAACGCGCTCTTTTGGAGTGCGCTGACCTGTCAGCGCTGTGGTTGGTCGCGACCTGTCGCGACCTTTGTCGATTGCAGCACCCGGAAGAGACGTGGCGTCAAGCCGCCACGGACCAAAGCGGCGACAGGTCGCCGCACTCCAAAGCTGGCGCCCGCACTCCAAAGCCGTTGCCGCACTCCAAAAGATCGCCCGCTTACGCAGGCGGTTCTGACAAGCGTGCTGGTTTTAGTACTGCCAGTTCACGTTCACGAAGCCGGTGCCGCTCGACGGCACCGTGTAGGTGTGATTCGAGCCATTCTCCCACGTGACGCCGCCGCCTGCAGCAATCTTAATGAACTTGAACTGGATCGTTTGCCCGGCGGGCATGCTCGCCGTCAGGAACCAGTTCGGATAGTTGGGCGTCAACATTGGTCCAACCGCGCCGTCCCACGTCGTGCTCCAGGCGCCAAGCTCGACAGTGTTTCCGGTCAGGAAGATGTAGTCGCCAGTTGATGTTGGCGTGGCGTTGTAGACGGTGAAGGTTACGGGTATCAGCTTCGCCGTCAGCACCGTGTATTGAATGCCGTTTGAAACTGTGCCGCCGGAATTCGTGACCGTAACGTTGTAGTTGCCGTTAGTAACCGTCGGCGTGGTGACGGTGATTTGCGTTGGCGACCAGGAGTTGACAGTCGCCGTCGTCGTGCCGAATTTCACTGAGCCGCCGGACGCGCCAAAGTTCTTTCCCGCAATCACGGTCTTGACGCCGGGCTGGCCCAGCGTTGGCCCAATCGAACCAATTTGCGGCGACGCCGCGCCTTCAGTGAACTGCCAAACAGCAACCGTGTGTGCCGGCAGTGTGAACGTGGTAACGGGATTGTTGCCGCCCGATCCGGAACCGACTGTGATCGAAACTCCGCCGAGTAGTCCCGTCAAATAATCCGTCTGCGTGCCGACGGGCAGCGCCGTATTCAGTCCGCTGATGCTGTAGCCGGTCGTTTCATTCTTGTTGATGGCCACCAACACCGTGTTGCCGAAAAACCTGCGTTCGTAAATATACACGTCGTTGCTCATCCAGCGCTGCGTCATCGAGCCGTAGGGAACCGCCGGGTTACTGCGACGCAAACTCGAAAGTCGATTCGTGAGCGTGTAAGCCGTCGTCGACGTCGAGAAGGCAGGCATCATCGGCCGATTGTACGGATCCGTGCCGCCGCTCGTGTCGTTGTGCAGATATTGTTCGGTGCCGTAATAGATGCAGGGGATGCCGCGCGCGGTAAGGACGAAAGCCATCGCCTCGTGCAAACGGTTGTTATTGTTATTGACAGAAAGAAAGCGCGCCATGTCGTGATTGTCGATGAAGGTGACGAGGTCTTCTTTCCAGGTGAAGTTGGCGGCTTCCTGCGTGAGCACGGAATCGATCTCGCTGAAGTTTGCGTTTGAACCGAAGACGCTGCGGATGGCAGTGTTGAGCGGAAAGTCGAGCATCGACATGCCGCTTTTGTTCGTGAACTTGTAAGAGTCGTGATAGAGCGGGTCGGAAGTGTTGCCCTGATACCACTCGCCAAATATGAAACTATCGCCGTAGGTGTAGATGGAATTGGTGAAGCTGTACTGCCAGCCCCAATTCAAGTGTTTGATCGCATCGACGCGAAAGCCGTCAACGCCATGTTGCTGAAAAAGCTGCGCGGCGGATTTCATATAGGCGTCGATGGTCGCGTGTTCCGAGTTGAGATCGGCGAGATCGAAGAGCGTGAAGTACTGCGTCTGATAGCGATCATCCCAGCCGCCGCCGGAGATGTTGCCGTTGTGGTGAAAATAACCGTTGCTGTCGGAAGTGTAATTACCGACGAGGGTGCCGTTGTCGTAGAGCGCGCCATATTCGCCGGCGCTGTTCTGCGTGGAATGGTTGGGCGCAATGTCGACGATCACCTTGATGCCGGCCGCATGCGCCGCGGTCACCATCGCATCGAAGTCGGTCCAGGTGTTGCTGGCGTTGCCGAAGTGTTCCTCAATGCGTTTGAAGTCGCGGCCCTGATAGCCGTGGTAAGACGCCTGCGGATTGCCGCCGCCGTCGGGAATGTTGGTGTTCAGATTGTCGACGGGCGGAGAGATCCAAATCGCGGTGACGCCCATGCCGGCGAGGTACGACATCTTTGCCTGAATGCCCTGGAGGTCGCCGCCCCAGTAGAGTCGCCAGTTGGTTTTGGTCGCGTCGTACAGGCCGGCGCTTTGCGACGGATTGTTGTTGGCGCTGTTGCCGTCATGAAAGCGGTCGGTAATGATTTGATAGATGACTTCGCGTTTGAAATCCGAAGCGAAGGCGCCGGCTGGGTTCAGAAGGATGGAAAGAAAAAACGAGACTGCCGCGAGTCTGTAGGAGAGCTTTCGCATAGTTGAACTCCGATCTAATTACAGGGCTGGTTCGGGAGCTGAGAGGGGGCATCATACTCCTAAACGCGCCCGTGGTCGAGAAGATGTTAAACCATGATGGCCAACGGATGAACGGAAATCAGACAAGGTTGTGAGTAAACTGGCTTAAGACTCTAGAAAAGCGGCTTTTGCTGAAGGAAAAGTGAAGTTTCCTTGAAGGAGAAGCAGCTTTCCTTAGAAGGAAAATAGCTTTCCTCACAGGAGAAATAGGTTTTGTCGCGAGGAAAGTAGCTTTTGTTACAAGGAAAACAGCTTTCGTCGCGTGAAAAGTAGCTTAGGTCACGAGAAAAGGAGCTTTTGTCGCGTGAAAAGTAGCTCAGGTCATGGGAAAAGTAGCTTTTGTCGGGGGAGGAGTGGCAAGCCTCGCGAGTAAAGTAGCAGATGTCGTGAGGGAAGTAGCAAGCGTCGCCACGGAGCCGCATCTGAGGGGTAGCGTCAAGGATTTTGTGTAAACGATCGTCTCTTGTTTTGGGGTCGGCTGCTTTTCATCTTGATTTGTCACTAGCAGCAGGGGCTGTGGGAACGGTGGGAAAACGCAGTTTGTTTTTCCACGGTTTCCATAGCCCGGTTTTTTTGCCTGGCTGGTGCAGGCGTCAATCTTTCCGCGCTCAGCTCGCCGGCAACCGGTTTTCGTAGATGATGGCAAAGCGATTGAGCGCGTCCTTCCAACCGACGAGGGGCTTGGTCCACTTTTTGGCGATGTTGCGCAGCGCCAGGTAGAGCAGTTTCGAAACCGCCTCATCGTTGGGAAACGAGCCGCGCGCTTTGGTCACCTTACGCAGCGACATGTTTAGCGACTCGATGGCGTTGGTCGTATAGATCACCTTGCGAATCTCCGGCGGATGCGCGAAGAACGGAATCACGCGGGTCCAGTTGCTGCGCCACGACTTCGCAATCATGGGAAACTTCGCGTCCCACTTCAGACTGAAACCGGCCGTTGACTCCCCGGTTTAATCGGATTATTGTTGTGGCCTATCGCTTTGAGACCACAACTGACCGATCCTCCGGTTACATCACGAAGGGAGACTCACGATGTCAAAGAAATTGCACCTCGGCTACAGACTTCTCCTGTTGGTATGCTTACTGGTTCCAACGGTGATACTCGCCCACACTCCTAGCTTTTCGCCGGGCAACCCCTGCCACGCAGAGAGTACGCTTTACTACAGTGATGCGACTCACTCGACAGTCGTCGGCGGCAACGAATACATCTGCTGGTCGGGGCACCACGTCTGGGGTCAGTGGACTCCCTATTCCAGCTACACGTACCACGAGCAGTGCTGTCAGGTTTGTACTTCACAGGGCGTGTGCGGCATCGATCCGTAAGATAGGTAGGTCGTACTACCGTGTCGGGCAAAGCGTCATGCTGTCGGGAAAAGGCTCACTTAGTCGTAACGCTCTGGTAGCATACGATTTGAAAGCGTGAAGGTTCCGGTTGACCTTGCGCCGGAACCAAGTGTGTGAACATGGTTGGTGCTACTTCAAATACTTATCCATCCAATCCAGCACCGTGTGATACCAGAGGTGCGAATTTTGCGGCTTCAGCACCCAGTGACCCTCGTCTGGAAAAGTCAGCAGCTTGGAGTCGACGCCCATGCGCTGCGCCGCCGTGAACAACTGCAGACTCTCGCCAAACGGCACGCGAAAATCAAGCTCGCCGTGAATTATCAGGATCGGCGTTTTGAAGTTCTTGACAAACTTGCTGGGCGACCAGCGCGCGTACATCGCGGGGTTGGTCCATGGCGTTCCCTTGAATTCCCAGTCGGTGAACCAAAGCTCTTCGGTGGCGCCGTACATGCTTTCAAGGTTGTAGACGCCGTCATGCGAGACGAGCACTTTGAAGCGGAAGCGCGGATCGTTGTTGTGACCTTCGATCCAATTGATCATGTAGCCGCCGTAGCTCGCGCCGGCCGCGCCGATGCGATTTTTGTCGATGAACGAATTGCGGCGCAGCACGTCCGCGACGCCGTTCATGATGTCGACGTATGCTTTACCGCCCCAATCGCCGGTGATTTCGTCGACGAATTTTTGGCCGTAGCCGGTTGAGCCGCGCGGGTTCGGCAGAAACGCGACGTAACCGTTGTTGGCCCACACCTGCGGATTCCAGCGGTAGCCCCAACTGTCGTTGAAAGCGCTTTGCGGTCCGCCGTGAATGATGACGGCGAGCGGGTACTTTTTGTTCGGATCGAAATCTGCCGGCTTAACTATGAAGCCATGAATCTTCTTTCCGAGTGCGCCCGTCCATTCAACTTCTTCAGCGTTCGTTAAAGCGTAAGGCGCCATCAACTCGCGGTTGACGCTGGTCAAAGGCGTTACGTTGCCGCTGTCAATGTCCGCGCGAAAAACTTCGGCAGGCATCGCCATCGTGCTGTTCGCAAAAATAAGCGAGCGCCCGTCCGCGGTTATTCCGAGGCCCGTGGCATAAACGCCTTTCACCATCTTCTGCGGAGCGGCGCCACCCAAAGGAACTCGATAGATTGGCTGACGGCCGCGCTCGCCGGCGGTGAAATATGCGTAGTTTCCATCCGGAGACAGCACCACCTCATTAATCTGCAAATCAAAGTTTCGGCTGATCTCCACGCTGCTTCGCGTGGCTCGGTTGTAGGCCATCAGCCGCCAGCGGTCAGCCTCGAAACCGGCGCGCGCCTGCGAACGATAGATGATGTACTTGCCGTCGCGCGTGTAGATTGGCGTGACATCGTAACCGCGATTTGTAGCCGTGATGTTTCGCGCGGGACCGTCTCCCGAGAGAGGCACGACGTAGATGTCGCTATTGGTTGAAATGGCCTCGACTTTGTCCGGGTTGCGAAGGTAGGCGAGCTCTTTCCCGTCCGGCGAGAACGCGTAGTCAATGCTGCTGGTCGCGCCGTAAGGCGGGGAATCAAAATCGCCCGGCGTCAGGTCGCGCGCCGTGCCGCCCTTGTTGGAGACCACGAAGACATGCGTGCGTTTGACGTCGCGCCATTGATTCCAATGGCGGAAGAGAAGACGGGTGGTGATGTGGGCTTTTACTTTGCTCTTCGCGGCTGCTTCGTCTCTCTTCTTGTTGCAATCGTCATCGCTGCAATCCGGATAAACGTCGGACGTGAACGCGATCCACTTGCCGTCAGGCGACCAGACAGTACCGCCCGCACCGGTGGAGATCTCGGTGACCTTCTCTTTGTCATCACCGTCGCTGTCCATCACCCAAATCTGGTCGCCGGAGACGTAAGCGATCTTCTTTCCGTCGGGGGACCAGCGCGGTTGCTCGGCTGGTTCGGCGCCGTTGGTGAGTTGCTTCACGTTGCCGCCGTCAATCGACTTTACGTAGATCTGCTTGACGACTTTGTTGGTGTCCCAGTTCACGTCGCCAATCGCGAAAGCCACGCGCTTGCCGTCGGGCGAGACCTGTGGGTCTTCGAGGCGGCGCACCTTCATTAATTCTTCGACAGTAAAACGACGGCTCGGTTGCGCGGCCGCGGTTGCAAACGAGACAAAGGCAAACACCAGAACAGAAATCGCGATGACGAAGCGCTTCATAGAGTCCTCTCAGAATTGGTTTGATCAGATTGTAGGGGAAAAGCCCGGGTATTATTGCACTAAACGATTCTTCGCGCATCCCATGTCCGACAAACTTCAGTTTGTCGGTACGAAGCAGCGGGGGCAAGCCCGCCTTCCCAGACCCGATCTGACTAAAGCTGGAGTGGTTGATTCTTGATTGAAAGGCTTTCAGCGTGGAGCATCAGACAAACCACAGAATCTCGCAGTTAGGAAGGGGGCTTGCCCCCGCTTCCCTCGTTTCGATCACAGTGGCCCAAAGACGCGATGGACAACGCCGTCGCGAAACACTATTCTTAAGACTCTCGCCCCCGACAACAGCCTCATTAGACCGAATTCGTTATGGGGGCATGCATGAATTTCAACTCTTTCGGGTGGCTCAAATTTTCCGACCAGCGCTTGGCGGCCAACACAGTCTCTAGTTCACTGATCAACGCTCGGCTGCGTTACGCGCGTCTGACGTTTTTCATCACTGCACTGGCGTGGCTTGGTCTGGCCTCGGCGCCGGCCTCGGCTGCAAGTCTCCCAACCAATTTCACTGAAACGTTAATTGCCGGCGGCCTTTCTAATCCGACGGCGATGGCGTTCGCGCCTGACGGTCGTATTTTTGTGACTCAGCAGGGCGGGCAATTGCGCGTCATCAAGAATGGAAGTTTGCTGGCGACGCCTTTCGTGAGTTTGACTGTCGACTCGAACGGCGAGCGCGGACTGTTGGGAGTTGCCTTCGATCCAAACTTCGCCACGAATAACTTCATCTACGTTTACTACACCGCGACGACGCCCTCGCCACACAATCGAGTCAGTCGTTTCACCGCCAGCCTTGGCAATCCGGATGTGGCGATGGCGGGAAGTGAAGTCACAATCCTCGATCTCAACAACCTGGCCGGCGCGACCAACCACAACGGCGGCGCCATACACTTTGGCCCGGACGGCAAGCTCTACATCGCGGTTGGCGAAAATGCGAATCCCGCGCACTCGCAGTCGCTCGGCAATCTGTTGGGCAAAATTCTACGAATCAATTCTGACGGCTCAATTCCAGCGGACAACCCGACGAGTTTCTCGGGGATCGCCGGTTCTCCCGCCGGACAGAACCGCGCGATCTGGAGCGTCGGCCTGCGCAACCCGTACACGTTTACGTTTCAGCCGGGCGCCGGCCGCATGTTCATCAACGACGTGGGCCAGAACAGTTGGGAAGAAATTAACGACGGCATCGCCGGCTCAAACTATGGCTGGAACACTTGCGAGGGCGCCTGCACGCCGCCAAACGCAAACCTGCGCGATCCGCTGTTTCAATATGGGCACGGCGGCTCCCCGACGACTGGCTGCGCGATTACCGGCGGCGCCTTCTACAATCCCTCCACTGTAAATTTTCCGAACGACTACATCGGCAAATATTTCTACGCCGAGTTCTGCACCGGTTGGATTCGACGCTTTGATCCGGCGACGGGTACAGACACAGCTTTCGCGACGGGCGCTGCTAATCCGGTCGATCTCATAGTCACCGCGGACGGCAGTCTCTACTACCTTGCCCGCGGGAACGGATCAGTTTTCCGCGTTCGCTTCAACTCGCCGACGAATGCGTTTGGCGACGTTAGCGGGCAGGTGACAAACAGCAGCAACGGCTCGCCGGTGCCGGGCGTGGTCGTGCGAATGACCGGCACGCAAAACCGCAAGGCGATCAGCGATGCGAACGGGTTCTATCGCTTCGATGAGGTGGCGACGAACGGTGTCTACTCCCTCGTAGCCTCGCGCGTAAATTTCACTTTCAATCCGTCTCAGCATTCCCTGAGCAACCTGGGCAACAGCACCGTCGCTGCGTTCAGCGCGATCTCGACCGGCGGGACCGCCCATCCTTTGGACACGCCGGAGTTTTTTGTTCGTCAACACTACGTGGACTTCCTAAACCGCGAACCCGACGAAAGTGGCTTCAACTTCTGGAGTGATCAGATGATCAGTTGCGGCAGCGACGCCACCTGTCTTGACCGTCGTCGCACCAACGTTTCAGCCGCATACTTTTTGTCGATCGAGTTTCAGGAGACGGGCGGATTGGTCGACAGTCTCTACCGCGCCAGTTTTGATCGGCTGCCGCTTTTCAGCGAGTTTATTCCAGACACGCGAACTGTGGGCCAGGACGTGGTCGTCGGTCGCACGGGCTGGGAACAACTGCTGGAGGCAAACAAGCAGGCGTTTCTGAACGCGTGGGTGCAGCGAACGGCTTTTGTGAACGCGTACGGCGCGCTCTCGGACAACGCTTACGTCGACACGCTGATCAGCCACACGCACATCACCTTTACCAGCGCCGAGCGAAACGCCCTCGTCAACAGTTTGATCAATCACACGGCCACGCGCGCCCAGGTGCTGCGGCAAATTGCCGAAGACGGACGATTCAAGAGCGCGAAATATAACGAGACGTTCGTGATGATGGAATACTTCGGCTACCTGCGACGCGATCCGGATCCCGGCGGCTTCCAATTCTGGCTCACCAAGCTGAACCAGTTTGGCGGGAACTTCGAACAGGCCGATATGGTCAAGGCGTTCATCGTCTCGGGTGAATATCGCGACCGCTTTCCGCAGTAAAGGCAGTTTCAAGTTTCAAGTTTCAAGTTCCAAGTTTCAAGTTCCAAGTTTCGAAGTTTCGAGTTACCGGGCGTCGTCGACCTATTCTCCAAGTTGAAACTGAAACTGCGACGCTCGGTAACTCGTAACTCCGAACTTGAAACTTGAAACTTGAAACTTGAAACCCCTCACGTCTGGTAGAATCTCGGCGGTCCAGGATTCCCCAATGACTCGCCGAATAATTGTTGCCCTGCTGCGATTCGCGATGCGCGTCTATTTTCGGCGCGTTGAAGTTGTCGGAATTGAGCACGTGCCGCGCCAGAGTCCCGTCATCTTCGTCCTTAACCATCCGAATGCTCTGGTCGATCCCGCGTTTTTGCTGACCTTTGCGCCGCGCCGCGTTTCGTTTCTCGCCAAGTCGCCGCTTTTTCGCATGCCGGTGCTCGGCTACTTTGTCCGCGCGATGGAGTGTTTACCGGTCTACCGCCGGCAGGATGAAGGCGAGGACGTCTCCAAGAATCGCGAGATGTTCGTGGCGGCGCGGGCGCTGCTGGCGCGCGGGGGCACCATCGGAATTTGTCCCGAAGGCGTTTCTCACAACGAGCCGCGCCTGCGGCCCATCAAGACCGGCGCCGCGCGCATTGCCCTCGGCGCCGTATCCACCGGCGAAGTGTCCAACCTGAAAATTATCCCGGCCGGTCTTTACTACACTTCGAAAACAAAATTTCGCAGCGAGGTGTTGCTCTACTTCGGCAAGCCGCTCGAAGTGACGCCGGTGGAACTTGAAGCCGACGGCAACCCGCCGCGCGCCGCCGTGCGTGAACTCTCCAACGAGATCGAAGGCGCCCTTCGTGAGGTAATGCTTGACGCCGAACACGAGGAAGCGTTGCATACGATCACGCGGGCCGAAAGAATTTTTTCTTCTGAGCCTGACGAAGATGATGACGAAAGCCTGGCGGAGGAGTTGCAACTGCAGCAACGATTCGCGCGGGCCTATACGGTCTTGCGAGAGCGCGCGCCTGAGCGTTTGCGAAAACTCGAACTGCGGATGAGACGTTTTGAAGAAGAACTGACGTTGGCGGGCGTCGACCCTGACGATCTCTCGCCGCCAACTTCCACCCTCGCGGTGTTTACGCACCTGATCAGTCGCGTAGCGGTTTTCCTCGTGCTCATCGTCCCCGCGACGCTGGGCTTTCTGGTGCATTACCCGGCTTACCGGCTGGGCGGCTATCTCGCTACCAGATTTTCAAAGAGTGAAGATGACGTAGTTTCGACCGTCAAAATCATGTCGGCGATGCTGTTGTTTCCGTTGACCTGGATCTTCGTCGCGGCGGTTGGTTACTACTTCGGCGGATGGACGCTGGCGCTGATCGCATCGGTGTTAGTACCTCTGGCCGGCTACCTCGCGATCCGATTTTTTGAAGGGCTGGACGAATTTCTGGGTGGACTGCGGGCGCTCGCATTTTTCCTGATGAGGCGCAGGTTCTTTGTGCGTTTGCTGGCCGAAAGAAACGCAATTCGCAGCGAAATACTCGCGCTTGGTGAGGAAACCGCGAATTTCAGCCAATGATTTAGTACCGTTTGACCGGGGAGGGAGGACGTGCGATTGCCGCCAGACGGCTTAGTTCTGGTCTGCGACTACTCAGTTACAGTTGCACCGCGTCTTTGATTGCTTGCTCCTGTTTCAGTTCCGGGTTCAGTTATCTCTTTTTTGCTTTCGAACCGCCCTTCGCGCCCTTTGCCGCGCCGGCTCGTTTTTTCCCGCCTGATCTAACCGTTCGACCCTTGCGACCCTCGCTCTGGATTCGTCCGGCCTTCATGAGGTTTTCATAACTGCCGCGCACGACGTTTCGCGCTACCTTGAGCGAGTTGGCGAGCTCGCGTTCGCTGGGCAGGTAACTACCAACTGTCATGGCCCCCGATTCGATAAGGCCGGTGAGCTGGTCCGTAATCTGTTTGGTCATCGACTCTGGTCGTTTGCGATTGACACGAATAGTTGTTTTCACTCTAACTCTCCTCCTGCGCTGGTTCTATTCCCTGGGGGTGGTTGAATTCTATGCAGCCGTCATTGTTGTGTCAACTGGACCATCGACGGTCCAAGGCCCAACGTTCTGCCACCGTTCCAAACACCATTTCCAGATCGTCACTACGTTAACACTGACGAGAAGTCTTGGTAACAAACAATGGTTATTGTTTGGTTTCCTTTTGGTGTTTTTTCTTGTGGCCGTTCGGCGCGGTTGAGGGTTGAGCGATGAGCCGTGGTCTAGTTCGCGAAGAATGCAATCAGCGCGGGGATGGTTAGCCACAGCAATCCCTTGAGGAGAAAAAACATGAACCCCCAAAAGCCAATTCTTTTTATCCAGGTCTTCACGCTCATCTTGATACGATAATCACGGCGTACGGAAGCCGACAGTTTGCTTTGCCATGCAGAGACCGGTCGGAAAAAGTTTATATTACTCCGGCGAACGACGAGATGTTATCGTTGAATCGACCTTTTGCACAGAGACGCCCGAGTTTGGAGTGCGCTGACCCGTCAGCGCTTTGGTCGGTGGCGGCTTGACGCCACGAATTCAGTGCAAATAATTCCGGTCGCGACAGGTCGCGACCAACCAAAGCGGTGACAGGTCACCGCACTCCACAAAAAGCAAGCGTCTCGAGAACTGATCACCTGAAGTTCGATGTAAACGAATGCCGGCGCTAATCATTCACGGCCATTTTTACCAACCACCGCGGGAAAATCCGTGGACCGGCGCAGTCGAACCCGAACCCGGCGCGCAGCCGTTTCACGATTGGAACGAGCGCATCCACGCGGAGTGTTACCTCCCGAATACCGCTGTGACTATTGTCGCCGAGGGAAAAGAAAAACTCGTCAATAACTACTCGCGGATTAGTTTTGATTTTGGTCCGACCCTGCTGTCCTGGCTGGCCCAGCATCACCCGAAAACGTACGCGCGCATAATCGCCGCTGATGCCGAGAGTGCTGCTAAAAATAACGGTCATGGCAACGCGATCGCGCAGGCTTACAATCATGCGATCCTGCCGCTCTGTAATGCTCGAGACCAGCAGACGCAAGTACGTTGGGGCCTGGCTGATTTTCGTCACCGGTTCGGTCGCGAGCCGGAATCGATGTGGTTGCCTGAGGCGGCGTGCAACGACGACGTGCTGGGTTTGTTGATCGATGAAGGGTTGCGATTTGTCATTCTCGCACCACAACAAGCGAAACGTGCTCGCCGTAGGACAGGCATTCCACCGGGGTCCCCGGCGGGGCAACCCCGCTGGGGTGGTTCGGCCTGTCCAAATCCAGTTAAAGAGTCTTCTGACCGAGATGAAGAAATTAGTTTGGAACAAGGACAGACTGGAAAGTCTGTCCTACCAGGAGGCTGGCAAACGGTCGCGCCTGGCTCAATCGACACGAGCGTCGCCTACAGCTATTTCCACCGCGACGGCTCAGGGCGATCCATCGCCGTCTTCTTCTACGATCCCGAGCTGGCCCAGGCGATCGCCTTTGAGCAGGCGCTGACTTCAAGCGCATCGCTGGTCCAGCGTTTCGTCCAACGAACGACTGGAGTCGGTTCGCTGGTCAATGTTGCCACGGATGGTGAGACCTACGGACATCATCACAAGTTTGGCGAACTCTGCCTGGCTTACGCGCTCGAAGTTGACGCGCCCGCGCGTGGTTTTGCAACAACCAACTACGCCGACTTTCTGGATAGTCATCCGCCCGAGTTTGAAATTGAGATCAGCAATGGCGAACTCGGCGAAGGCAGTTCGTGGAGTTGCGTGCATGGCGTCAGCCGCTGGATTCGTGACTGCGGCTGTCATACCGGTGGCGAGCCAGGATGGAACCAAACCTGGCGTGGACCGTTGCGCGATGCGCTCGACTTTTTGCGCGATGAGGCTGCCGCTGCCTTTGAAGCAACTCGCGGCGAACTCTTCATCAATCCCTGGATATCGCGTGACCATTCGATCCTTCTAATACTCGACGAAAAGAAATCTCGCGAAGCGTTCCTGGGCGCGCATGCACCGCGCCCGCTAACGCGCGAACAGGCAACAGCGCGCGCTCAGATTTCTCGAGCTGCAGCGAAACGCGCTGCTGATGTACACGAGTTGTGGCTGGTTCTTCAACGACATCTCCGGCATCGAGCCGGTTCAGATCTTGAAGTACGCCGCCCGGGCAATCGATCTAATGGTCCAACTGGAACTGCCTTCGCCGCGCGAGCGATTCCTCGAAATTCTGTCGGCGGCGGAGAGCAATCGTCCGGAGTACGGCAACGGCGCTGGCATTTATCGCCGCCTGGTTGAACCGGTTTCGGTGGGCCGGGCCAGCGAAGAACTGTTGGCGAAGTAGACCAGCCCGGGAGAGGAGTGGGACCGTTCGTTTAGAGGCGGGCATTGCCCGCCGTTTCAAGGCTGGACCAGGAGACGGAAGCGCGGGTTGAACCGGCGGGCCATGCCCGCCTCTAAACGAACGAGTGACAGAAACATATCTGCATGACTAAGAAGCGTCCAGACCAGCGAGCCGTTAAATCGAGCGACAGCGAGCGGGCCGGTAGCCCGCGCGTCAGCAAGGGCGTGAAGTCTGGCAGAGGCAAAACTGAGTCGAAAGCTCACAGCCCGGATACTGACGATCGGAGGGAACCCAAGCGATCGCAAAAGCGAGTTGCTAAAAAACGGACCGCCTCAAAAAAACGTGCTTCAGCGACCTTGCCAACGTCGTCTCCATCGACCCAGGCACCGTCGCCTGATTCGTTTCCACCGGCGCTCGGCGAACTCGACCTCCATCTTTTTGGCGAGGGTCGTCACGAACTGATCTACAACAAGCTCGGCGCGCATCCGCAAACGCACAACGGACAAACAGGCGTTTCGTTTGCGGTCTGGGCGCCGGCTGCGGAGCGGGTCAGTGTCGTCGGCAACTTCAATTCCTGGGACGGAACTCAGCATCCGCTGCGCCGGCTTGGCGCTTCCGGAGTTTGGGAAACTTTTGTTCCAAACCTTGAAGCCGGCGAACTCTACAAATACGAAATCAAGTCGTTGGGATTGCCGGTGTTTCACAAGGCCGACCCGTATGCGTTTTACGCGGAAGTGCCGCCGAACACTTCGTCGGTTGTTTACGAGTCGAACTATCGCTTTCGTGATGCGCGGTGGATGAAGCGACGCGTCGCGCGCGCACATTTTCGCGAGCCGCTTTCGATTTACGAAGTGCACCTCGGCTCCTGGCGCCGCATCGTAGGACAGGCATTCCTGCCGGTCCCGGACAGACTGGAAAGTCTGTCCCACCAGGAAGAGAATCGTCCGTTCACTTATCGCGAAATTGCCCAGCCGCTCGCCGACTACTTGCTGGAGACCGGCTTCACGCATGTCGAGTTTTTACCGCTGAAGGAACATCCGTATGGTCCATCGTGGGGCTATCAGGTCAGCAACTACTACGCGCCATCCGCGCGCTACGGCACGCCCGACGATCTGCGATTTCTCATCGACTACCTGCACCAGCGCGGGCTGGGCGTGATCATGGATTGGGTGCCTGCGCATTTCCCCAAAGACGCTTTCGCGCTCGCGCGCTATGACGGCACCGCGCTCTACGAACATCTCGATCCGCGCAAAGGCGAGCATCCTGATTGGGGTACCTACATTTTCAACTACGGCCGCAACGAGGTGCGAAATTTCCTGCTGGCGAACGCGCTTTACTGGTTCAAAGAATTTCATCTTGACGGTCTGCGCGTCGACGCTGTCGCTTCGATGCTCTACCTCGACTACAGTCGCAAGGAAGGCGAGTGGATTCCCAACCAGTTTGGCGGACGCGAAAACCTGGAGGCAATTTCACTGTTGAAGGAGTTGAACGAAGTGGTCCATCGCGAGTGTCCGGGCGCGATGATGATCGCGGAAGAGTCGACTGCCTGGCCGCAGGTCAGTCATCCGGTTTATGCCGGGGGCCTCGGTTTCGACTTCAAGTGGAACATGGGTTGGATGCACGACACGCTCAAGTACTTCCAAACCGATCCGCTCTTTCGCGGCGGCAACCACAACGCGCTGACGTTTGGTTTGCTTTATGCCTGGAGTGAAAACTTCATACTGCCGCTGTCGCACGATGAAGTGGTCCATATGAAGGGCTCGCTCTTGAACAAGATGCCGGGCGATGTTGAGCAGAAGTTTGCGAACCTGCGCGCGCTTTACGGGTACATGTGGGCGCATCCGGGCAAGAAGCTTTTGTTTATGGGCGGCGAGTTTGGGCAGTGGGCGCGAGTGGAACGAAACGGAAAGCCTCGATTGGCATCTGCTGGAGGACCCGGCGCACGGTGGCGTGCAGCGACTCGTCAGCGATCTCAATGGAATCTACCAAAAGAAGAACGCGCTTTGGGAGGTGGATGGCGAGCCCGCTGGCTTTGAGTGGATCGACGCAAACAACGCGTCGGAAAATGTTGTGTCGTTCATCCGAAGGTCGTCGTCAACAGACTCGCCCTCAGCAGGTCGCGAGCTGATTTGCGTCGGCAACTTTGCGCCCGTGCTGCGTGAGAATCATCAGCTTGGCTTGCCGCGGAAGGGAACGTATCGACTGATCCTGAATACTGATACAGAAGTTTATGGCGGTAGCGGCGTGAAGATCGCCAAGTCGATCAAGGCGAAAGAGGAACCAATCCACGGCCAGCCGTATTCCGCGACTATCACCCTGCCGCCACTCGCAACGCTTTGGTTCGAAGCGCCTCCAGTTCGACGCCCAATCAAGTGAAGTCAAACTGGCGAAAAATAACTCGACTCATCTTCACGCGCACTGGCGTGATAAGGGTTCATCGTTGAAATTCCCGACCACGTGTAGTTCGTTGGACTGCCCTGTTAGGCCTTGGCTTTTTAGGACCACTGATTTTCACCCAAGACGCGGGCTCCTGTATTTCCTCGATGGTCTGCTTATGGGCTGTGTGCCATTTCGGATCTTGTGCCTGTTCAACTATGGATTCGAAGCGCTCTTCAAACTCGTCTTGTGTGTGAACATCTTTCCCGAGCCAGACTTGAACGAGAGTCCCGTCCGGTCCATGGATCACGATGTAAATACCAGCATCGTCTTTTCTCCCTCGTTTCTTCTTGGGAGCAATTAACCTATCGTAGGCCATCCAAAGAAACCCCGCTATTGACGCGACTGAGGCGGCAGAGCTCAAAACCAAGTAGAAGTCTACGGCTGCTGCCATGCCGGGACGCGCTCGCAACGCATAGGCTTCGTAATCCGAGTCCTGTTTGGCGATGAATTCATAGACCCTCGCCGTATCAATGCCAGAGCAATTAGCGCACGACAGCCCGATAGCTATTCGATTCTCTTCCTGGTTCACCATGATAGGTGCAGCAGCCACTTGGCGTTGTAAACGCTTTGCGTAGGGATTCTTTATGGCTCTTGAAAAGTCGTAGTTCTTTCTCATGGTTTATATTCGTTCTTTGTATTGCGCTTGCTCCGCCCGGTTCGCTTTTCGCGCGGAGATAAGCCGGATGATTTCGTCGGACCGCCGGTAACAGTGACAGACGACGAGCACTCGTAATCGAGCACTCAGCCCCAACATGATGAAACGATTCTCTGTAGTTGAATGCGCATCGTCGGGTATCAACAAGGCCGCTTCGTCAAGGAACACACTCGTCGCTTCCTCGAATGAAACTTTGTGCCTACGCAGATTGGCAGACTGCCTTTTGCGGGTCCCATTCGAATCGAATCTGCTTCACTCTCAAAGTCTACCGAGAGCACAGCATTGCAGCAATGTACTCGTCGATGTTCTTTCCTCTACATAATTACAAGAAAACTAGCAAAGGCTTTCAATATGCCGTCCATACTTCCTTCGCAGGCGCTGCCTGACTTCCTCCCAAGGAATCGCCCCGCCGGGATCAGCGTCCGCGGCGGCCAGCCGCCGTTCCAATTCCTCGCGGTGCCACTCCGGAATTGGCAACTCCTCAAGCGAATCCGGAATGCTGTCCCAAAGCTCGCTAATCAGGTCCAGCCGCTCTGTCACGCTGAGTTGCTTGATAGTGATACCGGACAAAGACTCCGCCAAAGCGATCCTCCCTTCGTAAAATGACAGTGTAAGTATATCAAACCGCACTGTGTGCTGAGAGGGTTTATTGGATGGGTTTATGTTCCCATTCGATCTTATCAAGACGATCTTTGGCATCTTGCAGACTAGAGCGAGTTTCAAGGGCGATAGCCTCGATTCGATCCAAACGCGCGCACAATTCGCGTCTGGTCCCTACAATCTCCCGGAGAAATTGTTCCCAGATTGACTTTGTGTCGTAAGCCGGGGCTTCCAGTGTTTCCAAATGCGAATAAGCCTCTCGCCTCGCCGAATCCATATTCCACCCTCCTTCAACGGATCAGCTCAGCAATGACATTGAACACCGAACCTGATTCACTGCGCCAGCGAACCAGTTGAGAGTGGCTTACGAGTTCGATGAAAGAGTTTTTGCTTTCATGAGCAGACTACCTCCGCGAAGTATTCATCGTGTATCTTCTGCTTTAATGATCAATTGGGAAGAAATCCGAAAAGAGTTTCCGGTGACGGAAAGCTCGACGTATTTGAACTCGGCGGCGGCGGGGCCGTTGTCGCGGGCGACGATGGCGGCGGCGACTGAGTATTACCAGCAGATGATGAACGACGCCGACACTCACTGGGACGAATGGCTCGCGAAGCGTGAGGACGTGAGGCGCAAAGTCGCGGCCCTGATCAATGCTGAGCCGGACGAGATTGCCCTCACGACCAACACCTCGTCAGGAATGAACGTCATCATCGATGCGCTTGAGACGCACGGTGAAGTGATCTCGTGCGACCTGGAGTTTCCAGTTTCGACGCTGCCGTGGATGAATCGACGAATTCCGGTGCACCTGGTGAAGTCAGTCGACGGCGCCGTACGAATCGATGACGTTCTCGACGCGAGGAACGTGCGCACGGGAATCATCTGCCTGAGCCACGTGCAGTATTCCAGCGGCTTTCGACTGGACCTCGAGGAAATGGGAAACGTGAAGGGCGGGCATGCATTTGTCGTAAACGCTGCGCAGTCTGCGGGAGCGTTTGAAATCGATGTCAAGCGCATGAAGATTGACGCTCTTACGGCGACTGGACACAAATGGATGCTGGCGGGTTACGGCAGCGGCTTCGTTTTCCTGTCGCGCGAATTGCTGGAGCGGTCGAAGCCGCGCGCGATCGGCTGGTTGAGCGTCGAGGATCCGTATTCGGATCGAAACAACGAAGTTCACTTGCGCGGTGATGCGGCGGCGCGAGCGGAGCTTGGCTGTCCACACTTTGCCGGCATGTTTGCCCTGGGTGCGTCAGTCGAGATGATTACGAACCTTGGCATTAAGAATATTGAGGCGCGCGCGCTCGCACTGAATCGGATCTTGACGGATCGTTTGCAGGAATCAGGTTGGAAGGTTCTCTCGCCGTTAAGCGATGAACGAATGCGCTCCGCCGAGACGCTGGTGCAGGCAGACGATCCCGCCGGAGTGGTTGCAAAGTTGGCCGAGCGAAAGATTATCGTGACGCAAAAGCCGCAGGGGACTCGCGTGGCGACGCACTTTTTCAATAACGAAGAGGATGTTGAACGGTTGGTGGCAGCGCTGTCGGAACAATAGTTAACCGCCAAGACGCCAAGGTCGCAAAGGATTCAAGCCGTGCCAGCGGGTGCGCGCGCGGCGCTGCTAATGATGAGACTGACTATTTCCGTCCCCGTTTCTTGCTCGAAGTCGATTTAGCCTTTTTTCCAGCCGCTGCCGTAGACCGAGCAGCGTCGCCGCCAAAATGGTTTCGCGAAATCCTGACGAAGGTCTGCGCGATGGGTGATTCGTAACCGCCAGTCAATTTCGCAATCCCCAACTCCCAATTTATCTGTGCCCCTTCAATCCACCATCTCACCAGGCGCCCTTTGTCCACCGCTTCGTTCACTGATTGCAGCGGCACGATACCGACGCCCATGTCTTCTTCAACCATGCGCCTGATCGCAGCCTGGCGGCTGAGTTCCATCGAGACGTGAAGCGTCACGCCCGCTTGCGAAAGAACTGATCGATCAGGCGACGAGTGTTGCCGCCACGTTCGCCGAGAATTAGTTTCTCTCCGGCCAGCGTGTAAGCGCTGATGGTGCGCTGTTTTGCCAGGCGATGGCGCGGCGATGCAATCGCCACGAGTTGATCCTGACTGAGCCGTTCGGTGTTGATGCCGCGCGCTTCCACCGGCAACGAAACGTACGCAATATCAAGTTCACCGGCCAAGAATCTGTTGCACCAAAGCCTCGCTGGTGCCGGAAGCCACAGTGATCTCCGCGTGGCTGTGTTGTTTGCGAATTTCCTTCAAAAGCTTTGGCAAAACATCTGTCGTGACCATTGCCGAGGCGCTGCCGATTCGCAGACGCCCGCGCTCAGCTCCCGCCAGTTCAGCGATTTCATCGATGGCAGCGTCGTGGTCGCGCAGAATTTGTCGCGCGCGTTGCAGCAGTTGCTCGCCCGCTTCCGTCAACATCACGCGGCGCGGCGCCCGCACGAACAGCCTCGCGCCCAACTCATTTTCGAGTTGCCGGATCTGCATGCTGATCGCGGCTTGAGTGACGTGGACGCGCAGGGCGCCGGCGGTGAAAGTGCCCAGTTCGGCGATGGCAATAAAAGCTCGCAGTTGTCGAATTTCCATATGTTGGTACTACGCGGTTCTGAGCACAGAAGTTTTGGAGCAGGATACAGAGTACAGCCTTTAGGCTGCGGGTCTTTGCTGGTAACAACAAGGCAAGCTAAAGCTTGTACTCTAAACTAATCCACTACCCACGCGGGTTGTCCGCGCGGGGAACCCGGAGTCAGGCCACCGTTCCGGATATAATCACCATCGGCTGACTATCAAGGACGGTTATTGTAATAATAAATTCTTTTAGTTTCCATTATAAATACTCCTTACCTAAAATGGCCGGGCGATGGCCCAAAGGGCCCATCGTAACTGACGAGCGCCATCCCCCGACCTATGGTCACGACTGACAGACGACAGGCAGGTTTTTTGAGCACGCGCCGACCGGCATCAAGACGGGCCGTCGTAGGAGTTGACGGCGGTGGCACGAAGACGCACGCGGTTATTCTGGACGCGGATTTCGCGACGCTTGGCGAAGGCCTCGCCGGCCCGTCAAATCCTCTCCGCGTTGGTATTGCGAAGGCAGCGGCGGCGATTCGCGAAGCCATCGACAAGGCTTGTGAGGCCGCGCAACTGCGGCGCACCGATCTCATTGCCGCGGAGATTGGACTGGCGGGCGCCCGGCGCCAGGAGTTGAGCGCGCGCATGCGCGAGGCTCTACTCAGTCTGGGGATTGGCGAGATCATTGTCGTCGGCGACGCCGACATCGCTCTCTACGGCGCCACCGAAGGCGAGCCTGGTTTGATCGTCATCGCCGGCACCGGTTCGATCTGCTGCGGCATCAACGCGCGCGGGAAAACATTTTGCGCGGGCGGCTGGGGACCGATTGCGGGAGACGAAGGCGCGGGCGCCTGGATCGCGCGGCGGGCCCTGCGCGCAATTGCGCACGCAGTTGACGGCCGCGGCCCGGCAACTTCTCTGACCAGTGCTGCCTGCACCTATTTTCATGTTACTGACCCGAACGATCTCTCCACCGCGATATACGCACCGACCATAACAAACGAACGACTGGCAGGTTTCGGCAAGTACGTTATTCAGGCAGCCAAGGCGAAGGATCGAGTCGCGCGGGAAATCCTGGCGGAAGGCGGTTGTGAACTCGGCGTGGCGGCGGGGGCAGTGATTCGTAATTTGAAGTTGGAACGCGAAACGTTTCAGGTGGCTTACGTCGGCGGAGTTTTTTCGGGAGCCGGTGAACTTGTTTTATCGTCGATGCGCGAAGCCGTGCACCGTGTCGCTCCAAAAGGATATCTGGCGCCGCCGCGATTTTCTCCCGCCGTCGCCGCCGCGCGAATGGCGCGTGAACATCTGAACCACATGGCTCTCGCGGGTTGATCTCCGGCAGCTTTGAATAGTGTCCTAATTTTGAAATTCTCTGGTTTCCTCTGCCGCGGAGATTACGCGAGCCAAACTGAAGTTAGGACGCCACCCCAGTTTTGAACAGCTCGCACGTCCTTAATTCCCAGATGAACTCTGAACCATTGGATTCACTTCCCATCACCGAGCAGGAAAATCCCAACACCAGCAATCTAAGTTCGTTGTCGGCGCAGGAAATCGTGCGGTTGATGAACGAAGAAGACGGGTTGGTGGCGCGCGCGACCGGTTTGGTCCTCGCGGATGTGACGCGAGCGGTGGAGGGAATCGTCAGCCGTTTGCAGAATGGCGGCCGCCTTTTTTACATCGGCACGGGAACGTCTGGACGGCTTGGTGTTTTGGACGCGGCCGAGTGTCCGCCGACGTTTGGCGTCTCGCCGGAACTTGTGCAGGCGATTATCGCCGGTGGTTATGAGGCGTGTTATCGTGCGGTCGAAGCTTCCGAGGATGATGCCGAGGCCGGAATTGCAGATTTGAGCGCGCGCGGTTTCACGAAAGGCGATGTGCTCGCGGGAATCGCTGCATCAGGACGCACGCCCTACACGGTTGGCGCGGTCACGCACGCGAGACGTTTGGGCGCGTTCACGGTTGCGATCACTTGCGTGCCTGGCTCGGCGATCACCGAGGCGGCCGAAGTCAGCATCATTCCGGTTGTTGGTCCTGAAGTTGTCGCTGGTTCGACACGACTAAAAGCTGGCACCGCGCAAAAGATGGTGCTCAACATGTTGTCGACGGCGACGATGGTGAGGCTCGGCTATGTGACCGGCAACCGAATGACGAATGTGCTGCCGCGGAATTCGAAACTGCAAGCGCGCGCGATTCGCATCATCATGGCGGAAACTGGAATTGATGAAGTCGGCGCCTTTGAGAAGTTAGAAAGTGCCGGGGGGAACCTGCCGGCGGCGTTGTTGATGGTAAAAACAGGGTGCTCGTTGGAAGTCGCCGAGCGCGCGCTGGCTGCAAGCGGCGGAGCAGTCAATCGTGCCGCTGAAATGATTGAGAGCGGAAGAGCGGGGGCAAGCCCGCCTTCCTGACCTGCGAGATTCTTTCATTGTCCGGTTGGTTCGCCTTGAAAGCCTTTCAACCGGCGATTAGAACTCAAGTCTGAACAGCTCGAGGTCAGGAAGGCGGGCTTGCCCCCGCTCTTCTCTTCAGAGTCCAAGCTGATCGTCATCCTGCTAGTTATGACTCAAGTGCTCCTTAGATTTCTGGCGGTTTCAGTATTACTGACCGCCACTGTTGGCGCGTTTGCGCAGACGCCGCAAACCGCGAAACAGTCGCCTTTGGACCAGCGTGTGCGCGCCGAGGTGGCGCAGTTCAAGGGCAAGGTCAGTCTCTTCGCAAAGAACCTTGACACCGGAACGGTCTACGAACTGGGCGGCGACGACCGCGTCCCAACTGCCAGCACGATCAAAATCGCCATCATGGTGGAAGCTTTCGCGCGCGTGAACGACGGGAAAGCAAAGTGGACCGATGAGCTTGTTCTGACGAAAGAAAAGAAAGTTGGGGGTGCGGGAATTCTCGGCGAATTCGGCGATGGTTTGCGGCTCACCCTGCGCGACGCGGTGACGTTGATGATGATCATGAGCGACAACACCGCCACGAATTTGGTGATCGACGTGCTGACTGCCGACGCCGTCAATGCGCGAATGGAGTCACTGGGGTTCAGGGAAACGCGACTGATGCGACGCGTTTTCGGCGGCGGCACCAGTTTGGAAGGCAAGAAAGAAGAGAACGAGCGTTTTTGGGCTCGGGCGCACCACGCCGCGCGAAATGGTTGCGCTGCTGGAGAAGCTGGAACGCGGTGAAGTCATCAGCCCGGCGGCGTCCAAAGAGATGATCGAACTGATGAAACGCGAGCAGGGAACCAACGGCATCTGGCGCGACGCAGTGGCGCGTGCCCAAGGCAACCAAGTCAGGCGCGCTCAACGCGCTGCGCAGCAACATCGGCATTATCTACCACCCGCGCGGCCGGATCGCGCTGGCTGTCACTTGCAACGAAATGCCCGAGGAAAACTGGACGGTCGACAATCCGGCGCTGCTGCTGATGTCGCGACTTTCGGAAATTCTGGTCGACGGGTTGGTAAAATGAAATGCGGGTTGGGAAAATGAAATGAAGCCCATCGATCTCGTCATCATCTTTGGTTACCTGATCGGCATCACGCTGTTTGGCGTCTGGTTTTCGCGCAAACAGGAAACCACGCGCGACTACTTCCTCGGCGATCGCACGGTGCCCTGGTGGGCGATTGCCGCGTCGATCGTTGCGACCGAAACCTCCACCATCACTTTCATCTCAGTTCCCGGAATTGCGTTTGCGCGAAACGGAAATTTTCAGTTTATCCAACTCGTCTTCGGCTACCTGCTCGGGCGCATTGTCATCTCGCTGCTCTTCATCCCGTCGTATTTTCGCGGCGAGCTGATGACGGTTTACCAACTGCTCGAACGCCGCTTCGGCAACCGCATCAAGATGCTGGCGGCGTCGCTGTTCGTCGTGATGCGTAACATCGCCGACGGCATTCGTCTGCTGCTGACAGCGTTTGTGCTGGCGGCGGTCTACACCGCTTTTCAGCCGCAGGCCAACGCGGAAACGATCGTGATCGCTGTCCGTCGTGTTGCTCGGCTTGGTGATGATCATCTTCACTTACTTCGGCGGCATGGAAGCGGTAATTTGGGTTGAAGTCGTGCAGTTGGGAATTTACATCGCGGGCGCGGCGATGGCCGGCATTGTACTCATCAACGCGATCAACGGCGGTTGGGGCCAGGCGATTTCCCTCGGCGAGCAGTATCACAAGTTCAACTTCATCGACTTCGGAATCAGGCCGACGACTTACGCGTTCACCGCGCCCTTCACGAGCAGCAGCTTTAATTTCACTTTGCCGATCGACTTTACGAAAACGTACACGCTTTGGGCGGGCGTGCTGGGCGGATGTTTTCTGACCATGAGCACGCACGGAACGGATCAGTATCTGGTCCAGCGTTATCTTTGCACCGACAAGCCGCGGCGCGCCGCGCTCGCGTTGCTCACCAGCGGCGCGGTTGTGTTCGCGCAGTTTGTCGGCTTCCTGTTTATCGGCGTGCTGCTGTTTGCGTTCTACGCGCCGCACACTGACCCGGCTTATGCGACGCTCGCAAACGGAGTCGCGACGTTGCCGGCGTCAGGAATAGGCGGGACGTTTCAAGCTGTCGGCGGCGACCGCGTGTTTCCTGACTTCATCACGAAGTTTATGCCGTCGGGATTGTCCGGGCTGGTTGTCGCCGCAATCTTCGCGGCCGCGCTTTCGTCGTCGCTCAATTCAATCGCAGCGACGGCGGTAAACGATCTTTACAAACCGTTCCGGCCGAAACGCGACGACAAACATTATCTGCGCGTGTCGCACTGGCTGACGCTGCTTGTGGGGAATTATTCAGATCGGAGTGGCGCTCGTGGCCATGCGGCAGGGTCGCTCGGCACTGGACCAGGCGTTGTCCGTAGCCTCGTTAATTAATGGCCCGGTGCTGGGCGTGTTTCTGGTGGGAACGTTTCTGCGGCGCGTCAGCGAGCCGCCGGCGCTTGATCGGCATGCTGGCGAGCATGGTGCGTGATGCTCTACATCCGTTTCTTCACGCCGATTGCGTGGACCTGGTACGTGCTGATCGGCAGCGTGATCACGTTTCTGGTTGCATGGCTGGCCGGGTTTGCGTTCCCGCCGGCTCCGAGCGATCGCCGCGACGAACTTTCGCCTGGAGCGTAGTCAGATCAGGACGAGATTCACGAGCATGAAAGAGCAACTCTCAGGTTGGGAAGGCGGGCTTGCCCCCGCTGGTTGAACCAAGTCAATAACAAATGAAACCAAAACTTCTAATTACACTCCGGCGCAGTCTTGCGCTCCTTCTGTTGACGGCGATGCTTGACTGCCAGCTCGGCGCAGTCGCCTGACACCAAAGTCGCGCGCATAAAGACGGCCGCGCCGGTCAAACCTTACTCAGCAAAACCAAGCAAAGCCGCGCTTGACTGGGCCAACAAGTCGTTGCGCCGCATGTCGCTCGACGAAAAGATCGGACAGTTGATCTCAGTCGGCGTCAACGCCACGTTCCTCAATCAGGACAGCGACGCCTTCAAGGAACTTCGCCGTCAGGTTGAAGAAAACCACGTCGGCGGCATCATTCTGTTTCGCGGTCCGGTCTACGAATCGGTGATGCTCGTCAATCGCATGCAAAAGCTGGCGAGTTACCCTTTGCTGATCTCAGCCGACCTTGAAGCAGGCGCCGGAATGCGTTTCGACGACACCGTAAATCTTCCCTGGAACATGGCGGTTGGGGCGACCGGCAATCCTGAGTACGCGCGCCGCCAAGGCGCTCTAACCGCGCGTGAGGCGCGCGCGCTTGGCATCCAGCAAATCTATGCGCCGGTCGCTGACGTGAATAACAATGCAGCCAACCCGGTGATCAACGTGCGATCTTACGGCGAAGATCCGGCGGCGGTGGGCCAGTTTGTGGCTGCGTTTATCGAAGGCGCGCAAAGCAACGGCGCCATCGCCACGGCAAAACATTTTCCCGGCCACGGCGACACCGCCATTGACTCGCATCGCGGCCTGCCGGCGATCGACGTCAGTCGGGAACGACTGAATACGATCGAATTCGTCCCGTTTCGTTCCGCGGTGAAGTCGGGAGTCGGCTCAGTTATGACCGGCCACATCGGCATGCCGCAGATCGATCCGACCGCAGTCACGCCTTTGCCGCGCGACGTCAAACTAAAACCGAGCGACACCGATGAGAGCGGTGAAGTGGTTGTCGAAAACGGCACGATGCCGACGACGCTGTCGCCGGTGATGAACGGGATCCTGCGTCGCGATTTAGGTTTTGGTGGACTGATCGTCACGGACGCGATGAGCATGAGCGGTCTGACGATCTATTTCACGCAGGAAGAAGCCTCGGTGCGCGCGTTGGAAGCCGGCGCTGACATGCTGCTGAAGCCGGCCGATCCCGACGCTGCTTTTCGCGGTGTGCATGAGGCCGTTGTGAAGGGCCGGTTGACGGAACAGCGGATCGACGAGTCGGCGCGGCGCATCCTTGCTGCCAAGTATGATCTCGGAATAGTGCAACAGAGAATCACTCCGCTCGACGCAGTCGACATGAGAGTGTCGGGCAAGGAGTCGCGCGATCTGGCGCGCGAGATCGCCGAGCACGCGGTCACGCTCGTGAGGAACAACGACAAGCTGCTGCCTATGAATTCGCTGAAGCCTGACGCGCATATTTTCAATCTGGCGATCACCAACGGCGACGATCGTTTGTTTGTTGCGAACGCGTTCGTAGAAGCTCTGTCAAGGGTCGTCGGTCCCGGCCGCAAGATCGAAACGATTGTGCTCGACGATCGTTCAAGCGAAGCGGAAGTGCGGACGGCCCTCGAGCGCGCTAACCGCGCGGACATCGTGATCGCTTCGCTGTATGGTCGAGTTCGAAGTGGACAGGCGAGGAGCGTGGGGCTGCCGGAAGCGGGAGCTACGGCGCTGGGTGCGCTCGTCGGCAGCCGGATGCGACTCGTCGGCGTCAGTTTTGGAAATCCGTATTTGCTGCAGAGTTTTCCCGGGCTGCAAACGTACGTCGTCGCTTATGGCGACATGCCGAGTTTGCAGCAAGCGGTGGCTCGCGCGTTGGTTGGGCAGATCGATGTCAGCGGCAAGCTGCCGATTTCGTTGCCTGGCCTATACCCGCGCGGCACTGGCATTCAACTAAAGCGCGTTCAGTGAGAATGATACTGGGAGCGCGGGCGTCCCGCCCGCATTTGTTGCGCGAGCCAGTCAACCTTTTCGCGCTGCGCGCTCATTGCGGGCGGGACGCCCGCGGTCCCAGTAAAAGCGCCCGCGGTCCTGGCATGGAAGTGACAAAGATGCGTCTGTTGCTTTATCTTGGTGTATTCAATCATGAAGAAGACTGAAGAGAGACTTGATCGACTCGAACGCATTGCCAAGTTGCTGGTGCGTGCCGGCCTGCGCGCGCGCCGGCAGATGCGTGAACAAGACGACAAGATCACGATCATGATCGATGCGCAGATCAAGAACGAAGATCGATTCGCCAAGCTCGCGCAGGCTCAAACGGAGCTAGCCGAGTCACAGGCGCACACTGACCGTAAGCTGGATGCCTTGATTGATATCGTTCAGCAGGGCCGCAACGGCAAGTCTCGCTGAGGCTGGGGCGGGCCGGCATCCCTGCCTGTAATGAGGCGGCGCTTCCCGCCGAAAATCTCTTTGATTAACAATTGTTCGCACCTGCGGCGCTCGTGTGCAGGCAGGATGCCTGCGCTCCCAGCTTAATCTTGACCAACTTCCCGCTGAAAAATTCCGCCAGACGCTTCGTCGCTGTTTTGTTGCTTGCTTGCGCACTTCCCGGCGCCGCGCTGCAAGCGAAACCGCCAGCCCGCCTCTTACCAGTCAAGCCTGTCAGCGTTGCCGTCTCGGCCCAAAAGCTTGCGGCAATCGATTCCGAAGTTAATCGAGAGATTGGTCTTCAGCATTTGCCCGGTGCCGTCGTTTTGGTAGCGCGTAATGGCGGCGTTGTTTGGCGCAAGGCATACGGCGCGCGCGTGGTCGAACCGGCGCGCGAACCGATGACGACGGACACGATCTTCGACGTTGCCAGTCTTACCAAAGTCGTCGCCACTGCCACGAGCATCATGATTTTGGTCGAACGCGGAAAAGTACGGTTGAGCGATCCGCTGTCGACTTACATTCCCGAGATCAAGGGCGATGGCAGGGAACGGATCACGCTCGAACTGCTGCTGACGCATCGCTCCGGCTACGCGCCAGACTTTGATTTGAAAGATCGCTGGACCGGTTATGACGAGGCAATCAAGCGACTGGTCCAGGAGCCGCTGCGCAATCCGCCCGGAGCCAGGTTCGTTTACAGCGACATTGGTTACATCGCGCTGGGTGAAGTGGTGCGACGCGCCAGTGGTCTTTCGCTCGACGAGTTTGCACGGCGCAATATTTTCCAGCCGCTCGGAATGCGCGACACGAGTTTCCGGCCGATACTGCCAAGCCGAAGCCCGACTATGAGGGAGGGCTCGTCGCAGGCGGCTTCAAAAGCCCGCCCTAACGGTTGGGCTTCTGTAGCAGAAAACCTGCGCGCGAGAATCGCGCCGACCGAAAAGCGACGCGGCCAACTCAGCTACCTGGGCGACACGCCGCAGAGTGCGGAAGCTAGCGAGGGTGAGAAATGGCTGCGTGGTGAGGTCCATGATCCGACGTCGTATCGCATGAACGGTGTGGCCGGTCACGCCGGACTCTTCTCCACTGCCGACGACCTCGCGGTCTACTGCCAGATGATCCTAAACGGCGGGCAGCTTCGCGGCGTGCGCATCTTGAGTCCGCTGTCAGTCGCCGAGATGACGCGACCGCGCCTTGTTTCGGAAGCCAGGTGGACGCGCGGCCTCGGTTGGGACATCGACACGAGTTTCTCGAGCAATCGCGGCGATCTTTTTCCGCTTGGTTCGTTTGGCCATACAGGGTTCACCGGCACGTCGCTGTGGCTCGATCCGGCCAGCAAGATGTTCGTCGTCTTCCTGAGCAATCGCGTACATCCGGATGGCAAGGGCGATGTGGCGTCGTTGCGCGGTCGCGTGGCTTCGATTGCGGCGGGGTCCGTGACGGATCTTGCGGTGGTCGCAAGCGCGCGGCTGCAGTTGACCAATTACTACGAAAGCATGCTTCGTGATCTCGCGCGGTTCACGTTTACTCGCGAACAGGCGATCGCGACGGCGGCGATGTCCGCGGGGGTTGGGAGCAACGCGGCCGAAGCCACCGTGTTGACCGGAATCGATGTGCTCGCCCGCGACGGCTTCAAACAGTTGGCGGGCAAGCGCGTTGGCCTGGTGACCAATCAAACGGGTCGCGATCGTTCCGGTCGATCGACGATCGATGTGCTCAAGGAGGCGCCGAACGTAAAGCTGGTGGCGCTTTTTTCTCCGGAGCACGGCATTCGCGGCGCGGCTGACGAAAACGTTTCCGACTCAAAAGACGAACAGAGCGGTCTGCCAATCTATTCTTTGTACGGCGAGACGCGCCGGCCCAAGCCCGAGCAACTGAAAGATCTCGATGCGCTCGTCTTCGACATTCAGGACATCGGCACGCGTTTTTACACTTACATTTCCACGCTGGGCCATGTGATGGAGGAAGCTGCGAAGGCCAGGTTGCCGGTGTTTGTTCTCGATCGTCCAAATCCGATCGGTGGGCTTGACGTCGAAGGTCCCATCGCTGATGCCGATAAACTCTCCTTCGTTGTTTATCACAGAATTCCCGTGCGGCACGGAATGACGATTGGCGAACTCGCGAGGCTTTTTAATCAGGAGTTGAAGTTTGGCTGCGATCTTAGAGTGATCGAGATGAGTGGTTGGAAACGGTCGATGTGGCTCGATGAAACCAACCTGCTCTGGGTCAATCCTTCGCCAAACATGCGCAGCTTGACTGAAGCAACTTTGTACCCCGGCGTCGGTTTACTTGAAACCACTAACGTGTCGGTAGGACGCGGAACGGATACGCCTTTCGAAGTTGTCGGCGCGCCGTGGATCGACGGCCAGCAACTCGCTTCATATCTGAACAACCGCAGGATCGCCGGCGTTCGTTTTGTTCCGTTGCGCTTTAAGCCGCTCACTTCGGTTTTCAAGGGCGAAGAGTGTAGCGGCATCAACATTATCGTCACCGATCGCAGCAAGTTTCGTCCGGTGCTTAGCGGGCTTGAAATTGCCGTCGCGTTGCGCAAGCTGTATCCGTCGGACTGGAAAGTGGATAGCTACCTGCGCTTGCTGGCAAACGGTGAGACGCTCGAAAGATTGAAGCGCGGCGAAGCAGCCGGGGAAATCGTTCGTTCATGGTCAGGAGGGTTGGACGAGTTTCGGAAGGTTCGTGCGCAGGTGTTGCTTTACCAGTGAACTCTAACGGGAGAAACGATACCCGATGCCAAAGCATCCAGATGAAGAAAAGCACGAGGAAGCGCGTCGGCTGGCCGCCTGCTGGTGTCAGAGATCATGCTCTACAATGAGGAGCAGGTGGCGTTGGGGCGCAAAAACCGGGACCTGTATGAGCGCCTTAAAGATGACATAGACGCTTCGCGTCGGATGTACGAGGAGCGCGTGGAACCTCGGATCGTGAAATCCACGGACTACTTTTATCAGGAGTTGGTGCGTATTCTCGCTGCCGGAGATGCAAGGGCGCTGGGAATCTGAGAGCTTTGGTTTGGTAACTCAAACTGTTAGTTTGCGGACGCGTGAACCATTCATTCATCGCAAACTAACAGTTTGCTTTACAAGTTTAAGGCGCCGCTTAAGAGTTGTTAGTACTAGTCAAAATTTATGGGCAGCGGCTATAATCTCGCCGCCCAATCATCAAGCGTTCTATTAGACGGAGGACACCATGACCAACGCGAACGATCTGTCGCTGGAGTTTGAAAGCAACTTACGCGAGGCAGTGAGCGAGTATGCAATGCTCAAGCACCCGTTCTACGTCGCCTGGACCGAGGGCAGGCTGAGCAGGGAAGTGCTGGCGGAATACGCGAAGCAGTATTACGCGCACGTGCGCGCGTTTCCTACTTACGTCAGCGGCGTCCATTCGCATTGCGACGATCTCGGCGTTCGGCAAGAGTTGTTGGAGAACCTGATTGAGGAAGAACGTGGCGCGGAAAATCATCCGGAGCTGTGGCTGCGCTTTGCGGAAAGTCTTGGCGCGACGCGCGACGAGGTCAAGACGGCCGAGTTGCTGCCGGCCACGAAGGCGTCAGTTAATAGTTTGCGAGCGCTGACTCAGAACGAAGACTATCGCGATGGCTTAGCGGCTTTGTTGGCGTATGAATCTCAGATTCCGGAAGTGGCTCGGACGAAGCGTGAAGGCCTGAAAGATTTCTACGGGATCGCAGACGAGCGCGCCGTTTCATTCTTCCGTGTCCACGAGAGCATCGACGTCCTGCATCAACAAGTTGAAATGGATATTCTTAAGGCGCAGTGCCAGACGCCGGAAGAACAAAGCAAAGCAATCGCTGCCGGTCGCGCGGGCGCGAAAGCGCTTTGGGATTTTCTTGACGGGGTCACCGCGGCCTATCTGCCGGCGGAGCAGTTGGCGGCGAGTTCCGCCAGCTGAAACGCCCTGATCAGCCACACGCGCTGCCATCAGCCGTTCTTATTCCGACAATAAGAATCTTTAGTTTTAGTTATTCGCTGAACTACGTATAATAGCGCCCGTTTCAGCGATCTGCAGCGGCGTTCGGTTTCCTTCGACGCCATACCAAGGACAAACAGGGATCTTAAGGGCGGGTTAGAAGTGTACCCGTCCGGGGATTTAGAAGTCTGTCGCCATTAGGAAGGGTCGACTTCGTGCGATCAAGCTCTGCCCTTCGTTCGTCCACGTCTGTCGGTTTCTCAAAATTAAGGAGTCTCCCCATGCACAAGCTCAATCCGCGAAGCGCGTTTCTTCTCCCCGCAGTCGTACTGCTTGCTTGTTCCTTTGCTTTCGGACAACAAACAACCGGAAGCATCGAAGGTTCTGTGAAGGACACGGCGGGCGCCCTGGTGCCTAACGTGACCGTAACAATCACAACCGCGAAAGCCAATACAGCAGATACAACCACCACCGGTATCGGCGCCGGTTTCAAACAGACCGTCACGACTGACGGAGAAGGCTTTTTCCGCGTCTTGCGGGTTCCACCCGGGATGTACGATGTGGTGACGACAGCGGCCGGCGGATTTGGCGAAGCAAGATACGAAAACGTTACCGTCGTTATCGGACAAAATACCCAGTTGGCCATGACGGTTAGTCCGGGCAGCACTGCGACGGTAGTCAATATCGTCGCTTCCGATGCGGTGCCGGTTGATCCGACGAGCAATGCTATTCAGACCACCATCAGCGCCCAGGAGATTGAGCTGATACCTAAGAGTACCGGCTTTACCGGTCTGCTGAAGGCTGTTCCCGGCACGCGTCCGGAAAGCCGGTCGGGCGGGTTTTCGGTCGACGGTTCCTCTGGCGGCGAAAACGTTTTTGTCATCGACGGCCAGGAAGTGACCAACTATCGCACCGGAACGCTGAACGAAACCTACAACGTTCCGACGCAGCTCGTTCAGGAAGTCCAGGTTAAATCGGGCGGTTTCGAGGCGACCTACGGCGGTGCGACTGGCGGTGTGGTGAGCGTGGTTACGCGCGGCGGCGGCAATGACTTCCACGGCGAGTTTGGCATGCAATGGGAAACAGCAAAATTTGCCGGTAACGCGCGTCCCGTTCTGAACCGGTTCACTTCAGGCGCGATTACTACGACTCCGCCGAGGAACGATTTCGTCCAAACCTCTGAGTATTTCAGTCCCGGCAAAGCAGGCGGCACCAACTATTTTCCCACTGCTAACCTTGGCGGCAGGATCATCAAAGACAAGCTGTGGTTTTTTACCAGCTACACGCCCCAAATATTCGAGTCAATCGTCGACACCAATTACTTTACAAATGCTCCGGCGCCGCACACGTTGACCGCCGGCCAGAGATATCATCGCACCAGGAAGTACGAATACGCGTTTGCGCGGCTCGATGCGAATCCGATCGATAAGTTGAGGATTACCGGAACCTATCTTTGGAATCCGCTGATTGACAAAGGAAGTCTTCCGTCTAACAGCTACACGAATGTGGCTACTTCGACTATAACCTTTGGCAGTATTCCAACCGCCGACTTCCCCGCGCCCATTGGCAGGCTGACGGGACGCCAATATACGGATCGGCAAGGCGGTCGCCAGAGCTCGAATCTGGTTACACTCGCCGGCGTCTATACAGCAACCAGCAGACTGGTCTTCGATGCCCGTTACACGCGCGGCTTTCTCAACGAAAAGAACGGCAACTATTTTGTCCCTGAGGCCGTCCAGATCTTTGGTTGCACTACGGACGCAACCCACGCGACTTTCCCCTGCTCCACGACGGCGCCAAGCACCATCACCAGAAAAGACGTTTCCCTCCGGCAAGCGTACGACTTTTCCGGTTCCTACATATTCAACGCCCTCGGACAGCATGAACTGAGGAGCGGCTATCAACGGTTCACTATTTTCAACGACGTTGCCTCGGGGAATACCACCGTCGGACGTCTTTCCTTCAATTACGGAACTTCTATCACGACGCTGGTCGGTCTAACCGCAACGCCCGGAGCAGTCGGGTCCGGTTCTTTCCGGCGTACCGGGACCAACGGCACCGGGTCCAATCTCAGCCAGGCCCTTTTCATCCAGGACAAATATCAGCCGACTAGTCGCTTGACCTTGAATCTCGGCGTCCGTATTGAGAAAGAGGATCTGCCCTCGTTCAACAGCTTTCCCAGCGCGATAAATTTTGGCTGGGGCGACAAGATCGCGCCCCGGCTTGGCTTCGCCTACGATCTCACCGGCAAGGGGACGACGAAGGTTTTTGCCAGCTACGGCCGGTTCTTCGATCGCGTGAAATTTGAGTTGCCTCGCGGTTTGTTTGGCGGCGACATTTTCCTTGAAGACTATTTTGAAATCTTCCCCGGCGACACGGTTGCCACCTTCAACATCGGCAGCGTCCTGAACGGTTTCACCGGTACCAGCGTCTGCCCCGCGAACGGCTTTATCACGGCCGGCGCGCGCAGCAGATGTCAGAAGAACTTGCGGGTTAACGCCAACGATCCGAGTGCATCGGCGTTAAGTGGCGGAGCGGTAGACCCAAATCTGAAGCCGTTTCAACAAACTGAATTCACCGTCGGCGCCGAACGGCAATTGAGCAGAGACCTGGTTTTCCGCGCTCGTTACACCTACAAGAATGTCGATGAAGCAGTTGAAGATGCCGGTATCGTAAACGCGGCCGGCAGCGAGGCGTACATTATCGGAAACCCCGGCAGCGGACTTCATCTCCAGACGCTCCAGACGCTGGGATATGCGAAATCAACCAGGCCTCAACGTCGTTATGACGGTTTGGAGTTCGTGGTCGAGAAGCGCCTGTCGAAGAACTACTATTTCAACGCCAACTACACCTTCAGCCGGTTGTACGGCAACTACTCCGGACTGGCCAGCTCCGACGAGCCGCATTTGGTTAACGGACGGCTTTCACCCGGCGTCAGTCGTGCTTTCGACTTGCCTTTCATCGGCTTTACCGCCAAGGGTGAAAAGGATAACGGCCGGCTTCAAACCGATCGACCGCACGTCTTCAACATCTTCGGTTCCTACATACTCGATTGGAAAGGAATAAAAACAAACTCGACGGAGTTTTCCGCTTTCCAAACGATCACGTCCGGAACTCCGCAGACCACGACAATCTATGGCGCGTCGACGGTAACACCGCAGATCTTTCTCGGCCGTGGCGATTTGGGACGCAGCCCGGCCTTTACTCAGACTGATTTCAATATTACCCATCGCTACCGGTTCGGCCAGGATGATAAATTCACGATGGCTTTCGATCTGAACTTCCTGAACATGTGGGATCAGGAAACGGTGACCGGCATTTACACGACCATGAATCCAAGCAGCGCACCCGTCAACGCGGCGGCCCTGGGCGGATTAAGCCAGGCAGCCTATGCCAACGGCTACACGAATGGCTCGCTGTTGCCGGCGATTCTCGCCCGCATTAATTCGCAGGCGGACCGGAGCGACGTCCGTTACAAGCAACCGTTCCTGTACCAGTCACCCAGAGTGGTTCGATTCGGAGTCAGGTTTCTGTTCTAACCGGCGCGGGCTTGCAAGGAGCATTGCTTCGCGTCAGTGAAATGCGGTTGAAGTGGTCGGCCGGCTGCCTGAAAACTCGGGCAGCCGACTGGCCATTAGTGAGTCTTATTCCGACAATAAGAATCTTTAGTTTTAGTTATTTGCTGAAGCACGTATAATAGCGCCCGTTTCAGCAATCTGCAGGGCGTTTCGGTTTCCTTCCGGCGCCAACCACGAACAACTTTGGAGCTTCAAGAAAGACGCGCGTCTCTCGATCTGTTTCATTGAAGTAATGAAGCAAAAATTCTTGTTCCACTCCCGACGCGGGTGTATAAGTTAGTTCTCCATCGGGCAATCAAAACTTCAGCTTCCATCATCGTTAAGAACGAAAGAGGACCATCCTATGACGCAGAATTTCCACGCCATCTCCCGACTTTTAACCCTGGCCCTGGCGCTCCTGCTGAGCCTGAGCGCCACTGCGTTTGCGCAGGAGATCACAGGCAACATCGTCGGCAATGTTAGGGACAGCAGCGGCGCCGCCGTCAAAGGCGCGACCGTCACCATCACCGACGACGACAAAGGTCTCGTGGTGCGCACCGTCACCACCGGCGAGGAAGGCGAGTTTTCCGCGCCGCAGTTGCCCTCCGGCAATTACTCCCTGACGGTTGAAGCGCCCAACTTTAAGAAGTCGCTGCAGACTGGTCTCAAGCTTGAAGTTAATCAGCGGAGGGCGGTAGACGTTACGCTGGAGGCGGGGAACATTGCTGAGGTGGTGACCGTTGCGGCTGATCAGGTAGCAGTCGAACTAACTACGCCGACCGCCTCGACCGTCATCAACGGCGATCAGGTGCGCGAGTTGTCGGTCAACAATCGAAACTTCGTCCAGCTCGTAACCCTCGCGCCCGGCGTGACGAACGACCTCGCGGATCAGGTTTACGTCGGCACAACCAACCCGGCGGGCCAGGCCAACACGGTAAACATTTCAGTTAACGGCGCGCGCAGCAGCTCGAACACGTTCCTGGTTGACGGCGCCGACATCACCGACCGCGGCTCAAACATCACCATCCAGGCTTATCCCAGCGTTGATTCAATCGGCGAATTCCGGGTCTTGCGCAGTTTGTATCCGGCCGAATCCGGAAACAGCGGCGGCGGTCAGGTCAATATCATCACGCGCTCTGGCGGCAACAGTTTTCACGGTTCGCTCTTCGAATTCGTCCGCAACGAACGGCTGAACGCGAACGACTTCATAACTAACTCACTTGCCAATCCGCCCTTCGGTCGCGATTCAGACGGCAAGGCAAAGCGCGGCCCGTTTCGCTATAACAATTTCGGCGGCACCATCGGCGGCCCGATCTACATCCCGAATTTCGGCATCGGCAACGGCAGCATGTTTACGAAACTGAAGCGGACCTTCTTCTTCTTTTCGGAAGAGCAGCGCCGCGACATTCGTTACCCAACTTTAGTTTCCAGCGTGCCCGACAATAATCTGCGGCAGGGAATTTTCCCGATCCCCGTCTGCATCAATCGCAACGACGTCCCGGGCTCAACTTGTACCGGAGCGAACATTCTGCCGGCGGGAACGCCGTTGCCGGCCGCCCAGTTTAACGTCGCCGCACTCTCGTACATCAACCAGATTTACAGCAAACTGCCGCAACCAAACGCGCCCAATTTCGTGCTGAACTCTTCCGCGGTCAATAGGGCGGAGTTCCGTCAGGAGATTCTCAAAATCGATCACACCTTTAGTGACCGGTGGTCGGCTTTCTATCGTTACGAAAACGACAAGATTCCGACGCTGGATGCCAACTCGTTGTTCTCCAGCGGCGGCAGCTTGCCGGGCGTATCAACCACGGAAACAAATTCTCCCGGCAACACGCACACCTTTCAAACCACCTGGACGATCAGCCCAAGTGCAATTCTCGAGGCCCGCTATGCCCATGCCTACGGAGCAATCCTAAGCGAGAACGTGGGCCTGTTGGCCTTGGCGAATTCTTCTAACCCGGTAACGTTACCATTCGCGAATACGCGCGATCGCATTACCTCGGTTTCCGGCAACGGCTTCGGCGGCTTAACCAGTTTTGGTCCGTACGACAACTTCTCTAATAAAAACCTTTTCGGCAGCAATCTGACGCTCATTCGCGGCAATCACACTTTGAAATTCGGCGGCGCCTACTCGAAGTATCGGAAGAATGAGAACGCTTTGATAGGTGACGCAACCGGCGCCAACCAGGGCATTTTCACAACTTTTGGAACCGCGCTGCCCGTCGGCGTGACCGCCAGCACCTTGAATCAGAACCTGGCGCGGTGGGCGAATTTTTTGGTAGGGAACGCGTCTACGTTCGTGCAAGGCCGTTTTGATTACACGGCCAACCTGATCCAGTCCAACATTGAAGGTTACGCTCAGGACGAGTGGCGCTTCCGTCCGAATTTGACGCTGTACTACGGTGTGCGTTACTCGCGTTTCGGACAGCCGAACGATCGCAACGGACGTCTTTCCAATTTCGATCCGGCGCTTTACTCGCTCGCCAATGCGCCCCAGGTTACCGGCGCTGGCAATCGCGTCGCGGGCACCGGTAATTTCTGCAATGGCATGTTTGTGAACACGAATAATCCCCAGACCGCGACCAACTGCACGCCCGGAGCGTCACCGTTTGGAGATGAGATTACGAAAACTCCCAACCTGGACTTTGCTCCCCGCGTCGGGTTGGCCTGGGATCCTTTTCGCAAGGGGACCACTTCGGTCCGCGCCGGCTACGGGATCTACCACGAGCAGTTTCTCGTTGGCTTCGCCGAACAAATCATCGGCGTCAATCCGCCTTATCAGCAAAATTTCACCATCAGTAACACGCGTCTCGACAACCCGGCGGGAAGTACGACCAATCCGCCGTCAGCGGCGGCGTCCACTATCCGCGGCATGGACACGGATTGGAAAACTCCGTACATGCAACATTGGTCGCTGGACATCCAACACCAGTTGAACAGCAAGACGGTATTTACAATTGGTTACTACGGCTCGAAAGGAACGCATCTGGTGGGCGTCACGGAAATCAACGACCTGCCCCCGGGCCTGGCGTTGAATTCGCTCTGCGCTCCCGGCAACAACACCCCGACAACTCCGGGTGTGACCCTGGTGAGATGTCAGTCGCCGGGCTACGCGTTCCGCAATACGGCCACGACGATTGCTCAGGGAAATCCGAACTTCGTAGGAACTACAACGTTCACCGACAATGCCATTCTCGATCAACTTCGTCCGTATCGCGGCTACCGTTCAATTACGATGCTGCAACCGCGCTACAACTCGAATTACCACAGTCTGCAATTCTATGCCCAGCGTCGCTTTGGCGGTTCATCGCAAGCCAGCGCGTCTTATACCTGGTCGAAGAACCTGACGGACAGTCAGAACGATCGTTCCAATGCGCCGCAGAATACGTTCGACATTCCCAGCGAATACAGCCGGGCGACGCTGGATCGTCGTCACGTGTTCACGATGAATTACATCTACGAACTGCCGTTCTACAAATCGCAGCAGGGCGCGGCCGGAAAACTACTGGGCGGCTGGCAGGCATCAGGAATCCTTACTTACAACACCGGCTTGCCGTTTACGATTACCACGGCGAGTTTCGATGCAGCAGGTCTGGGCAACAATCCGGCGGCGATTGCCGGCAACCGGCCCAACCTTCTCTGCGATCCAAACTCGAGTGCGCCCCACACGCAGCAGCAGTGGTTCAATACGGCCTGCTTCCAGGCGAATCCGGCTGTAGGAACGTCGGTCGCGAATGTTCCCGGCACGGCCGGTCGTGGCGTTGTCCAGGGTCCGTCAACAGCACGCATCGATTTCACGATGACTAAGAACATTCGCTTCAACGAGTCGATGCGCCTGCAGTTGCGCGCCGAGGCTTTCAACGTTCTCAATCACACCAACTTCCGTACGATCGGGACCAACATTACTCTCGCTACTTACGGAACCGTTACGGCAGTGCGCGACCCGCGCACGATTCAGTTGGGCGCGAAGTTCATCTTCTAAGGCTCAGCAAATTGTTTTGGGTTAACTCGATGCCCGCGCCGCTTGAACAGCGTCGTGGGCATCTCAATTTGGCTCTGGTCTTGTCTGAAGTTTCTGTGTCGATGCTACAATGCGCTCGACCAGCGGGGGCCCCCCGCCAAGTGAGGTAAAGAAAGTCTATGACCAACGAAGAAATGCAGCAAGCGATGGAGTTTAGCGTCAATCAGCAGGCCCAGGCCTCAGCAAAAATCGACGCACTCTCTGACGCTCAAAAGGAAGCGAATCTAGCGCAAAAGGAAGCGAATAAAGCCGCCGAGGAACGATGGAAGCGCGCCGACGAGCGCTGGGAGAGAACCGAGGAAGGCATTCGTGCGCTGCTTTCAATTGCCGAAATCCACGAGCGAGAGATTGCGAGTCTCGGGCAAACGATAGCGGAAGTAGGCGAAAACGGGCGGGCGACAGATGAGCGGCTTAACGCACTCATCAACACCGTCGAGCGGCAAATTACCGAAGGTCGCAACGGCAAGCCCCGAAAGGAAAACCCCTGACGACAACACTGCTACGATCCGCCCGCCTGGTCCTGCCAGAACGGATCACTGAGCCAGCCAGCCTGGTGATTCAAGACGGCCGCATTGCCAATCTCTACGAGTCTGCATCCGACAACCAACCGACCGCGGATATCACCGTTGACCTCGGTGGTCTGTTGCTCCGTCCCGGTTTCATAGATGTTCACATCCACGGCGCTGTCGGCGTTGATACGATGGCGGCAACCGCCGGCGATCTCAATCGAGTCTCGCAATTTTTGGCGACGCGCGGAGTGACGGGATGGTTGCCGACACTCGTTCCCGCGGCCGGCGACACGTATGCGAACGCAATCAAGGCCATCAGCGATTCCATCGACCTGGCAAAAGAGTTCACGGGCGGCGCGCGCATCCTGGGCGTTCACTACGAAGGACCGTTCGTCAACGCTCTACAGTGTGGCGCCCTGCATGCCGAATTCTTCAAAACGTTTTCCGGGCCAGACGACCTGAACGACTTGCCGCAACTCGCCGCTGCTGACGCCAAACATATGATCACGCTCGCGCCGGAAATCGACGGCGGCGTCGAGCTGGTTCGTGAGTTGAGCCGCCGCGGTTGGATCGTTTCCGTTGGCCACACGCGCGCAAGTTTTGAGTTGCTTGACCGCGCGCTCGCGGCCGGCGCCCGGCACCTGACGCACTTCATGAACGCGATGGCGCCGCTGCATCATCGCGCGCCCGGCCCAATCGGCTGGGGACTCGCGCGCGACGAAGTGACCTGCGACATCATCGCCGACGGCCTTCATCTCGATTGCGAGACGCTGCGCCTGCTCTTGAAGTTGAAAGGGTCGGATCGTCTGTCGTTGATTAGCGATGCCATTGCGGCGGCGGGAATGGGTGACGGCGAATACAAGATTTGGGGCGAAACGATCACGGTCAAAGACGGCCGCACCAGCAACGCGCGCGGTGTGATCGCGGGCGCGATGATCACGATGGCCGACGCTGCCCGGATGATGCTTTCCGTAGGCGCCTCTGAGATCGAAGTTGCTCGGATGGGCGCAACAAATCCGGCGCGACTGCTGGGAATGGACGGGGATTGCGGCTCGATTGAGGCAGGGAAGCGCGCCGATCTGGTAGCCGTCGACTCGGACGGGTCGGTTGTACTAACCATGATCGGAGGAGCGATTGCTTTCGATGCTCGCCGGCGACAGTGATGAGTTGATGAGTAATGAGTAATGAGTGATGAGTGATGAGTGAGAAGCAGTTCAGAGTACAACCTTCGGGTTGCTGTGTTGGGTAGTAAGCAAGCTAAAGCTTGAACTCTAAACCTTGACGCTCATGACTCATAACTCATAACTCATGACTCATCACTTTTTTCGTCGTACATCCCCGCCCGAGCATACGCTTCATCCAACAATTCCACCGGATGGCAAACTTTCAAATCCATTCCGGCGAGGAGCGCGCCGGCGCCGATTTGCATCTGGCAGCCGGGATTGCCGGTCGCCAGCACCTGCGCCCCGGTTGCCTGGACGTTCGCGAGTTTTTCTGCCAACACCAGGGAAGACAAATTCGGTTCGAGCAGATTGTAAATGCCCGCACCGCCACAGCATCTTTCGGAACCCTCAAGCGGTGCGAATGCTGAAGTCTTCGCCGCCGCCACTAATCTCAGCGGCGCCTCGCCGGCATGCTGACCATAAAGCAAATGACACGACGAGTCGTAGGTCACAGTTTGCTCCGCCGCCTCGACGCCGGTTTTCAGCTTCACAGTCTCAAGCACCTGGCTGACGTCGCGAACTCGAGCGGCGAACTTGTGCGCCCGTTCAGCAAACGCTTCATCACCCGCCAGCAGGTGCCCATACGAAATTAGCATGGCGCCGCAACCGCCCGCGTTGGTGACAACGGGCGCGTCTGAACTCGTCGTTTGTTCAAACGCCGCGATGTTTCGGCGTGCAAGGGTTCGTGCGCCTTCGAGATCGCCGGCGTGCGCGTGCAGCGCGCCGCAGCAGACCTGGCTCGCCGGAGCTTGCGCGGCGAAACCATTGATCGCGAGCACCCGTATTGTGGCATCGTTCACTCGTGAAAACAGTCCGGCGCCGACGCACCCGGTAAAGAGCATTGTGTCGTTGGCCGAGTTCCCGGTTGACGCCCTGGCGCTCGGCGTCCTGCGATCCTTGCTGTCATTGGCCGCCTCGAGTTTTGGCGCGGAGCTTTCCAGGAGCGCCAACGCAAACTGGGTCCGTTTTGAAAAAAGTTTCGCGACGCCGGATTTCCGCAGCACGCGCGCGAGGCCGAGATCGCGAAAAAGACGCGCCGCCGTAAAGCCAAATTTCAAACGCGCCGGATGCAGCCAGACGTGCCTGAGCACGAGACGCAGCAAACCATAACTGAAACCGCGCTGCGGACCAGACACGAAGAGTTCGCCGCGCGCGGCTTCGAGTAGCTGTCCATACTCAACGCCCGCCGGGCACACTTGCTCGCAGGCGCGACAACCCAGGCAACGATCGATATGGCGTTCAAATGAAGTTGAATTGCTCTGCAGCTTGCCTTCACCGACGGCGCGCATCAGGTAGAGTCGGCCGCGCGGTCCGTCGTTTTCGTCGCCGGTGATTACGTAGGTAGGACACGCTTCGAGGCACAGCCCGCAATGAATGCAGGCGAGCAGTTTGTCCTCTTCATGCTGGAGAAGCGATGTCAGTGCTTCGCTAGGTTGAGTTTGCAAGATGAATCCGTTTTGAAATTACCGCCCGGCCGGCTTGTTTTTGGGGTCGCTGAGCACGATCTTCCCCGCTTTACTTTCGATACGCATGCCGATTCTGGCGGCTTCGTAAACGTCCGTGTCGACCCGCACCGTGAAACGTTCTCCATCTTTCGACTCGACCAGCAAACGGAAATTGGGTCGCGAGCCTTCGTCCGTTTCGGCGTAAGCCGCCGAGCGATCAACGATCATGCCGGCGTAGTCAGTCCTCGACGTTTGGCTGGAATTCTTCCACGCGACAAACAAAAACGAGATCAAGATCGCGCTGATTGCGACTCCCCAAATAACGTTTTCCCAGGGGACGCGCACTCCGCGGAGGGACTTCAGAAGATCTCCCTTTGAACTAGCGAACTGCAATGGTTCAATCTCCTTCAATAACCAACCGCGAGCTCGCCGCCCTGCCGCCGGGTGTGCATTTGTTCTTAAACTTTTTTCATAAACTAGGGAGCCACGTTGCGCAAGAGTATAGCAGTCGGATCGATAGTAGGACTGACGCAGCAGGGAGGCCTAGCTCGGCGGCTTGGAAAGTTTCTTAACCAGCCGGGCCACTTTGCTGCGCGGGACGAAGCGTTCCGCGCAGGCCGCAAGTTTATTCACCGTCCCTGGAATAACGAGCCCGCCGCCGTGATCCAAAACTCGCAGCGCTGCTTTCGCTCGATCATCGCCGGCAGCAGTCGATGAGTGAGTTCGACCACCGTGGCGTTCTGCAAGTTGATCCTTCCATAGCTGCAGCAAGCGATCGCTCCTGAGCCGCGGTTCTTTGTGTTACAAGATGGAGGGCTTTTGCTATCATCCCCGCATGGACTACAGCAAGATCATCACCATCGAACCCGGCAAGCGCAGCGGCAATCTCACTTGATGCTGCCCTGAGCCTGACGTTCGAACTCGCCCGCTTCTTTGGCCTGTATTCTGTACTCATGCGCTAGTAACCAACCGCCAGCCCGTCGCTGCGTCGCGGGTCGGTGGCGCCGAGGCGCACGCCTGTCTTCTCTTCGATCATTATTCCTTCAGCGTCGCCCAAATAACGTGGACTCGCCAGCTTGTGGCCCAGCGCGATGAGCGCCTTCTGAGTGTCGCCTGACAGCCCATGAGGTTCAAAAACCAATTCATCGGGCAGCCACTGATGATGAATGCGCGGAAAGTCGAGCGCCTGCTGAATGTCCATGCCGTAATCAACGACGTTGGTGATCACGCAGAGCGCCGTGTTGATGATTGTCGGACCGCCGGGACTGCCGACTGTGAACCAGAGACTGCCATCAGCTCGCAGCACAAACGTCGGCGTCATCGCAGACAGCGGGCGCTTGTGCGGCGCGACCGCGTTGCGCTCGCCCTGGATCAAACCGTACATGTTTGGCGTGCCGGGCTTGGCCGCGAAGTCGTCCATCTCGTCGTTCAGAATTATGCCCGTACCCTTTGCGACCGCCGCCGAGCCGTAAGAGTTATTCAACGTGTAGGTGTTGGCGACGGCATTGCCTTCTGCGTCAACCACCGTGAAGTGAGTTGTCTCTTCCGACTCGTAACCCGTCGGCTGTCCGGCCTTGATTTCAATACTCGTCGAAGCCTTCGCAGTGCTGATGCTTTCGCGAAGTTTCGCGGCATACGTCTTGTCGATCAAACCAGCCACCGGCACCTTTACGAAGTCCGCGTCGCCCATAAACTCAGCCCGGTCGGCGAACGCGCGGCGCATGGCTTCGGTCATCAGGTGATAGCGTTCCGACGAAGCGGAATCCAACTTGCCCAGGTCGTAGCCCTCGAGAACGTTTAGCATCTCGATCAGCACCGCGCCGCCCGACGAAGGCGGCGGCATCGAAATGACTTCGTAGCCACGATACTTTCCGCGCACCGGTTCGCGTTCTTTGGCCACGTAGCCGCGCAGATCGGCCATCGTCATCAGGCCGTTGTTGCGCTTCATGTCGTCAACGATCAGTTTTGCCGTCTGTCCCTGATAGAATTCGTTTGGCCCACCGCGTTGCAATCGCGCAAAGGTCGCCGCCAAATCCGGCTGCCGAAAAATCTCGCCCTCGTTGTAAAAACTTCCGCCCTTGAGATAGATGCGTTTGGTTTCCGGATACTGCGAAAGGTAACTGTTGTTCCCGCGCAGGCTGCGTGCCAGCGAGTTCGTCACGACGAAACCATTGGCGAGCAAGCGAGCGGGTTCGACTAATTGGGCCCAACTGAGTTTGCCCGAACCGTATCGCTGCAAAGCCAGCTCCATGCCGCGCACCGTTCCCGGCACGCCCGCGGCGCGATAGCCGACGAGCGATCCGCCTTCGCCTTCGATCAGGTTTCCATTCTTGTCGAGATAAATATTTCGCGTGGCCGCGGCGGGCGCCATTTCGCGGTAGTCAATTGCCGTAGTCTTGCCGTTTTTGAGACGAATCATCATGAAGCCGCCACCGCCGAGATTGCCGGCCGCCGGGTGAGTCACGGCGAGGGCAAAGGCAACAGCGATTGCCGCATCGATCGCGTTACCGCCGCGCTTCATCACGTCAACGCCGACACGCGAGGCAACTTCATTCGTCGAAGCGACCATGCCGTGCTTCGCACGCACCGGCCCGCGCGAAGCGGCGCGAGCGACTGCCGGTTGCAATGCTCGAATAGGCAGCGCATCCGGCAGGACGATTGCTCCCGCGGTTAACGAAGCTATCAGTACTAAATGCAAAGTTGCTGGCAGCGAATTTTTCCTCATAGATGACTAGTGTACTCTATCATTCAATTGTCTTAGCGGGCTGCAAGCTTAGAATGCCAACTTTCCAGCGTTTAATTATAGAGAAGAGCGTGCAGTGCCCCGGCAAGCACTGACGCTCTTCTCTCTTCTGAAGACCTATCGGGCTTATTTTAAGTGACCCCTCTGCCGCATCTCCAGCAGGACCGCTAATCCCAGGAAGGCCGCAGGAAGGCCAGCTAGAAGCATCCATCTGGGTTTTGGCGGCTCCAGGACGATCCAGAGCGTTGCGGTGACGAGCACGATGAAGCCAAGAAGCGCAAGAGCTTTAAAACGAAAGGTGTTCGTGTCCATTGTGTCCCCCTGTTAATAGTAGTTGCATTCAGCTCTGGCATTGCTCTCGCAAGCCCACCGGCGATGCCTGGCAGCCCTCGTCATTAGAAGAAAAGCTGCGTAAGCTGCGGTAAGGCAGGCCGTCAAAGCAGGGCCGGCAAGAGCGCCACAGGCGAGACCCCCAAGGGTGACCATCGCCGCCGCGTCAAAAATTTCGGCGTTATAGGTGTGGCGACACGCTTCCCTCCTGTGCCGCCAACACTGGACGGGATCTTCCAGCCAACCAAACCCGTTCATTTCCCGGTCGATCGGCTGCTTTGCTATGTCACCCAAATGCGGCAACATCTCTGACAGAAGTTGGTCGGACTCCGGTTCGAGCATGTCGTTGGCAATCTCAAAGATGCGAGCTTCCGCGTAAGCTCGGGTCTCCTCAGGCGTGTGAGTCTGTGCATACGCCTCAATCTCTGCGGCGAAATCCAATTCTTCAGGTTCCGGCGATTGAGCAAAGATTGGGGCGAAACCAAAAGCAAGAAGAATAGTGAGTAGTGCTCCTAGAGGCTTGTGAAACTGTCGCATGGCAAGGCTCTCCTTTCAAGAGGGTTAGTTGGTTGAGGGTGAAACTTGAAAGCGGACGGGGAATTTTATTATGGTGGGCGGTCTCGGTCAATCTTTTCTTGGCGCAGTCTTTACGGGCTGTAGAAAGAATCCTTGCATGGATTCTCTTAGCTGTGGTCCAGGAGAGGGTCCGCTGCAAGCGTCGGCTGAACAGTCGATGCTGGCAAGCCTGTGCGAGGGAGGAAAAACGCTCTGGGTGTGAGGATGCCACCCGGATCGAGCTCCTGTTTGATTCGACGCATGATGCTGGCAGCGGAGTTTACGGTGACCCGGCTGTTCAGTTCGACTCTTATCTCGTTTGGACCGTGCTCAATGATTGGCAACGCGTCAAACGTTTTCAAGAATTCGAGCTGACTAATCACTCCGCCTGCGGTTGGCTCGGATTCATCTTTGTTCCGATCCAGCCGCTGCACTACTCGTAGGCGTCCGTCACCCAGACCAGCTTGCCACATCGGTTGCGATGTTCCAGCGACTCGTGAAACTTCCTGGGCTCCCGGATCTCCAAGAGCGGTGGCCTCTTCGTCCAGTTTACTGAGAAACAACGGCAGGTCCGCAGGTCTCAAACCCGCGCGCCAAACCACGTCGTCCCGGAAGCGCGACGGCAACGCGGCGACCAACTGCCACAGCCTGGCGTCATCGGAAATAAACGGCGGCCGACCACCATCCTTTTTCCTGAAGATGTCACCCGCGCTTTCGACTTGATGCATGACTGTCCGCAGCGATCCTGCGAATCTTAGTAGAAGTACATGATCGCTTCCTTCAGAGAGTTTCGCTTCCTTAGCAAGCCGCGGTGAGAGAAGTTCGACCGCGGTAGGAAAGAGTCGCGAGTCGATCAACTGTTGAGCGCCGCGAATCAGGGCTCCGCGTTCACCGCGAACGATGAGGCTGGTTGTTTCAAACGGCAGCGGTCTCAGCTTGAAGTTAATTTCAACGATGACTCCGAGCGTGCCGTAGCTGCCGGTAAACAGCTTGCAAAGATCGTAACCGGCGACATTCTTCACGACCCGACCGCCAACTTTGATGAGACTGCCGTCGGCGAGCACTACCTTCATTCCAATCACGTGTCGTCTCGGCGCGCCGTAGCCAAACTGTTGAGCGCCGCCCAGGCCAGTCGCGACCACCCCGCCGAGTGTGGCTGAGATCATCCCCGGGTGGATCCAACGGCAGCCATTGGCCCTTCTGTCCGAGCGCGGCGTTGAAGGCGTTAAGCGTGACGCCCGCTTCGGCTACCGCAACGAGGTCGGCGGGTTCGTGTTCGATGATGCGATTCAACCGGCGCGTGCTGAGAACGATGTTTGCCCGCTGCAATGAATCTCCAGGGTCGAGCCAGGTCATCGCGCCGGCCGGAACAACGACCCAGCCTTCGCTCAACGCGAGTTTCATCACTTCGCAAACTTCAGCGATTGAGCCGGGCGAGACGGTTAGGGCAGATGCGGAGACGGAGCGATGCGCAGACGCGGAAATGTTTTCAGCGTCGATGAACTGAGCGAGTTGTTCAGAAGCCTTGTCAGGATCGAAGTCGGACAAACTCAAGTTTGTCGAACTAATCTTAGGAGTCGGCCTCGCCTCTGAAGACCCGCCCGCTAACGCAGGCGGTTCTGACAAAACCGGCAGACAAGATGTCTGCGCTCCCAGCGGCAGCAAGACTTTGGACCTTGGACTTTGGACGTTGGACTTGATTTGCGCTCGCGCTTCGCCACAACCGCGCAGCATTGGAATGATCTTTCCGGGGTTACATAAACCCGTCGGATCGAACGCAGCGCGCACGCCCAGCATCGCGCCCATGTCGGCTTCGGAAAAAATCAACGACAGCAGTTCGCGCTTGTCGAAACCCACGCCGTGTTCGCCGGTGATGCTGCCGCCCGCGCGCACGCACGTTTCCATCAACTCGCGGCCGGCCTCTTTTACATTCAGAACTTCCTGAGGCGAACGCGAATCAAAGCAGATCAGCGGATGCAGGTTGCCGTCGCCCGCATGGAAAACATTTGCCAGGCGCAGCTTGTATTTCGCGGCGATTTGATAACTTGCGTCGAGCACTTCCGGCAGACGCGAGCGGGGAACGACGGCATCCTGGATCATCGAATCCGGCGCGATCCGCCCGATGGCGCCAAACGCACCCTTGCGCGCCGCCCAGAGTTTTTTTCTTTCGTTCTCGTCGCGGGCCAGGCGGCAATCGCGCGCGCCGTGTTGCAGGCAAATGCTCTTGACGTGCTCGGCTTCGTCGTCGATTCCTTCGGCGATTCCGTCGAGTTCGATCAACAGCGCCGCGCCGGCGTCCAGCGGCAAGCCGGCCGCAAACACGCTGGCTTCCACGGCGCGAATGATTTCGCGGTCCATCATCTCGAGCGCCGCCGGCATGACGCCCGCGGCAATGATTGCGGAAACCGCGTGACTCGCGTCGTTCACCTCCGCAAACTCTGCGAGCATCGTGCGCACTGCGGGCGGGATAGGCACCAGCCGCAGCGTCGCTTCCGTGGCGATGCCAAACGTTCCTTCCGAACCGATGAAGACGCCGAGCAGATCGTAACCGGCCGCTTCGGTTCCGGCGCCGCCAAGATCGACGATTTCACCGCCGGCAAGCACCACCCGCACCCCGAGCACGTGATCAGTCGTCGTGCCATATTTCAAACAGTGAATTCCGCCGGCGTTCTCGGCGATGTTGCCGCCGATCGTGCAGGTAGGTTGGCTCGAAGGATCGGGAACGTAGTGAAGGCCCAGATGTGCGACGGCGCGCGAGACGTGTGAATTTACGACCCCAGGTTGGACCACCGCGATGCGATTCGCCGGATCGATTTTGAGAATCTTGCGCATGCGGGCAAGCTCGATCACCACGCCTTCGTTTAGCGCCAGCGCGCCGCCGGAAAGACCGGTGCCCGCGCCGCGCGGTGTGAACGGAACCCCTTCGCGCGCCAAGACGCGCATGATCGCTGACGTCTCTTCAGTTGACGACGGAAAGACGACGGCGCGCGGCCGATACTTGTGTTGCGGCAACCCGTCGCATTCGTAGACGAGCAACTCGTCCGGATCTGCCAGGACAGAGTCGCGTCCGACTATCGATTGCAAGCTGTCTATAAGTTGATCCACCGGTTTGCCGTGTTCGAAAAGCGGAATAGCAGTTGTCGTTGAGAGAAGCGATGATACCCCACGCGACGTCACTCACTCACGCGCGCGTTTTTGTCAGCGTCTTCCTCCGGCATACGAAATAGATCACAATGCCCGCCGCCACCACTATCGCGGAATCTCGCGCTTCGTTAAAGGTGCTGTTCGAAAGCAGCCAGAGAGAAAGCAACACGGCCACAACGCTGATAGCAGTCCCGCCAGGCACGGTAAAAAGCGCCGGCGGACTGTCGCGCTTGCGCCGCAACGTGGGCAGGGCCACGCACGTTGCAGAGTAGGCCAGCAGGCGAGCGATAGTGCTGACGGTGAGCGCGTAGATGAGTGAACTGGAAAGGGTCAGGGCGAGCATGAACGTCGCTGTAACGACTATGGCAATGTGTGGCGTGCGAAATCTCGAATGAACGTCAGAAAGAATTCCAGGCAATTCGCCCCGGCTGGACATCGCGAAGGGAAGGCGCGGCGTGGTCAACAAATTGACGTTTAGATTCCCGACGATCGAGGTAATGGCGCCTGCCGCGATAATCGAGGCGCCCACCGGTCCCAAAAACATGCGAGCTGCGTCGGCGAGCGGCCGCTCGGTGCCACCGAGATTTGGCAGCGTGCCGATGGAGACTGCCTGAATGAGCAGGTAGATCGCGGTGATGATTGTGATTGCAATCAGGATGGCCAGCGGCAGATTGCGGCGTGGATTGACGATCTCGCCGGTCGGCACGGTGGCGTTCTCGAATCCGGTGAAGGCATAGACGAGCAGTAACACGGCAGTGGAGAAGGATCCATAGGAAGGATAAGTGCCGAGCGTAAAATTCGCGGGCGTCAGAAAAAACAATCCTGTCGCGATGAACAGAATCAGCGGCAGGAGTTTAGCAACCATGAAAAAGTTGCTGGTGACAGCGGCATCGCGGACCCCGAGATAATTTATGGTTGTCAGGATCAGAGTGAGACCGGTAATGACGGCAGCGCGCCACCAACCCGATTCTGCCGCGGGCCAAAAAAAGCTAAGGTAAACGACCAGCAAATTGCAGTTCGTGGCGTAAGCGCTGATTCTGGCCAGCCAGTTCATCCAGCCCACCTGGAACCCGATTGCCGGACCAAACGCTGTTCGCGCGTAAAGATAGGGTCCGCCGGTCTCGGTGAAGCGGCTGCTGACCTCCGCGAAGCAGAGGATGATCAAGACCACGACAAAAGCACAGATAACAAACGCGATCAGACTGTAGCTGCCAATTAGACCAAAGGCCCGGGCCGGCAATACGAATATTCCGGCGCCGATCACGCTGTTGATAACAACGCCTACGAGGTCCCAGCGGCCAATGCCCCGAACCAGTCCCGCCTCGGATGTTTCTACCGCTGTTTTTGGCATTTCGTGCTTATAATCTAAATCGCTCGCTGACACAATCAATACATTTTCGAGGCGCGTTCAAATCATGAAACGAAAAACTACCAGTCTGCTTGCCGTCGTCCTTCTCGGTGTTTCCATCTGTGCGGTGTTGGCTCGAGGTCAGGCGCAGTCTGAGTCAAAACCTGCGACGCGCACGTTGCAAGCCTTAGTCGACGAAGCGGCGAGGAAGACGTTAGAGAAGTTTGCCGACAAGAAGCTCGAAGAAAAGCAGCTTTCGATCACGCTGATCGATCTGCGGGACGCTGAGCATCCGGCGCAGGCGAGCTTTCGCGGCAACGAAAGAATTTATCCGGCCAGCGTCGTGAAAATGTTTTACCTCGCAGCGGCGCATCGTTGGCTCGAAGACAAGAAGATTGAAGACACGCCCGAGCTGCGCCGAGCTTTGAAAGACATGATCGTCGACTCTTCAAACGAGGCGACGCAATACGTGGTTGACGTCATAACCCACACGACGGCCGGCTACGAGTTGCCGCCGAAAGAGATGGAAGAGTGGCAGGAAAAACGAAATGCGGTGAATCGTTTCTATTCGTCGCTGGGTTATACGAACATCAACGTCAACCAGAAAACGTTTTGCGAAGACGCTTACGGACGCGAGCAGGTTTCGCGCCGGCCGGACGGTTCAAATCGGAACAAGCTGACGACTGACGCAACCGCGCGTTTGCTGACGGAGATTGTGCTGGGGAAAGCCGTCACGCCCGCGCGCAGCACGCAGATGATGGAACTGTTGAAGCGCGATTATTCAGGCACGAGCAAAGACAACGACGATCAAGGACACGGATTTACGGGGATTGCACTGCAGGGAATGGAAGGTGTGCGTTTGTGGTCGAAGGCCGGGTGGACCAGCACCACGAGACACGACGCCGCGTATCTTGAGTTGCCGAATGGTTCGAAGTTTGTCCTCGTTACGTTTACCACCGATCATGCGAATGAGCGTGAGATTATTCCGAGCGTCGCGCGCGTCGTGATCGATGGCATAAAGGACGTGAAGTAAGGCGGACTGCCAGTTTGCGAAGCAGAAGAGCGGGGGCAAGCCCACCTTCCCGACCCCGAGCTGAATAGACTTGCCACGTCAAGCCAAAGTTTGAAAGGCTTTCAAGGGTTACCAACGCCAGGCATCGTTGAGCGTCTCCAGGTTAGGAAGGTGGGCTTGCCCCCGCTCTTATCTGATCCATGTACGAAGACCTTTCCCAATACGATAAGCCGATCGGCGATCTGTTTGCCTTGCCGGCAGACGCGAGTGATTGGGATCGCTTTCGATTGACCGCCGAGCAGATCGAATTCTATGAAGCCAACGGCTACCTCGCCGGTGTGCGATTGCTTGACGACGAACAGATCGAGAAGCTGAGAGCAGAGCTTAACGAACTCACCGATCCTTCTCATCCGGGGAACAGCCTTTTTTATGAATATCACCCCAACGAATCGACCGATCCGGCCAGAACTCTCTTTCATGCGCTGGGTGCCTGGCGCGTCGCTGCCGGCTTCCACGATCTCTTGTGGAACCCTGCGTTTCTGATGCCGGCGGCGCAACTCCTGCGCGGCCCGGTGCGCTTCTGGCACGACCAGATTTTTTCCAAGCCCGCGCATCACGGCGGTGTCGTCGCGTGGCATCAGGATTATTCTTACTGGATCCGGACTCGGCCGATGGCGCACCTCTCCTGCTGGATTGGTCTAGACGATTCCACTCGCGCGAATGGCTGCGTCCATTACGTCCCCGGTAGTCACCGCTGGAACCTGCTGCCAATTACCGGACTCGCGGATGACATGAACGCGATTCAGACGGTGCTGACTGCGGCGCAGGAGGAACAGTTCAAGCCAGTCGCAATCGAATTGAAGCAAGGCGAGGCTTCGTTTCATCAGCCGCTGATGGTCCATGGCTCGTTTGAAAATAACACTGAGCGCGCGCGGCGTGCCGCAGTGATCAATGTCTTTCGTGATGGAGTGGTTTCAGATTCAGACGAGCCGCCGCTGGCAGGCGTGCCGCCTGTTCCTCGTGGTCAGAAAATGCAGGGCAAGTTTTTCCCGCTCTTGTTCGATCCCGATCAATTTGCCTAACGACCTGCGCGATTAATTCAACAGTCCGCGTGTGAGGACAACAGAACCGGGAGCGATAGCGACCGGATACTACGCTCAACCCTGCGGATAGGTTTTTCCGCAACCAACCCGAAAGTAGCAAGTTGCTGGACGATCTGAATTAGTAGGACAGGCATTCCTGCCTGTCCAGGATTCCTAAGCTCGCGACCCGTCTCGCCTGTTCGCTCAGCCTCTCCAATGCGGACAGACAAGAATGTCTGTCCTGCTTCCCAGCCAACCAAAGTGCGCCGCAGTCCCATCTTGCTTTATTATGGGGCGGTTTGAGTTCAGTTCAGGCGAACTGATTTCCTGTTCAGGAGTTGGCAAGGAGTTTTCGAAGTGATGAGAAACCACTTTCGTTTAGCCATCGGCGTTTTGCTTATCGCTGTTGCTGTGGGCGTGGGAAGTTCCGAGGCTCGAGGTCAGGGCAGCACGCAAGTTGGCGGCGGCACGCTTACGGGCGATGCGATGGGCGGCGCAGCGTTGATCTTTCGCAAGCCTGACAATCCGCCGCTGCATACCGGCGCCGGTTCCGGGGGAAACTCGGCCGGCGGTGGCCGGCTGTCCACAGGCACTCCTAAGGCGCGAGCGAAGGCCGCGGCCCACGAACGCGTCATCGCGAAAGCGAATGCCGCCAGAAGCGCGCCCAAGCCTCGTTACGTTGAAGCCGAACAGCAGTACAAACTAGCCGCCGCGGAAGACCCGAAGGATGCGCGCGGCCAGGCGGGACTGGGTAACACCTATCTGGACCAGGGACGCTTCGCCGACGCCGCGACCGCCTATCGCGCGGCGCTCAAGATCGAACCAACCTATCTGCCGGTTTATCAGCCGTTGGCGTATGCGTTAGTTCGTCTGAATCGATTTCCGGAAGCTATCGAGACGCTCAAGCAGGCATTCGAACACGATCCGAACAACGCCGAGATTCACAACAACCTGGGCTTCGCTTACGTGCACGCCGAGCGTTACCCGGAAGCAATTGCCGCTTGTCGCCAGGCAATCGCCTTAATCGGCAAGACGGGAGAGGCGTACCGCCAGGAATTGCAACAGCGCAACGAAGTGTTGTCGAACGCTTACAAGAACCTGGGAAATGCTTACAACGGTCTGAAGCAATTCAACGAAGCAGCCGACGCTCTGAAACACGCCACTGAAATCGAACCAAAAAACGCCGCGGCGCATTTTAACCACGGACTCGCTTTGTACAACGGCGGGCGATATTCGGAAGCGATCGTAGCGTACCAGGCTGTGATTGCGTTGCGGCCGCAACTCGCCGGCGCTCACTACAATCTCGGACTTACTTACGTCGCGATTGACGACAAGGAACGCGCGCGCGAGGAATACAATATTCTCAAACCGCTCAACGCCAGCATGGCCGCGCAACTCCAGAGCTTGATCAAGCAGTAAACGACAAGCTGTGCGCTTGACCATTCCTCGCGTATCCCGTCTGCGGTAAGCGCTGCACGATATCGTCATGTTCTTGTTCCAGCTATGCGGGTTTCTGCGTGCTGCTGAATGTCGTATGAATGAATTTTTTCGAGGTAAGTTCACGAGACATTCCCAGTTGAATACCTGATCTGCGTACCCGTTTTTGCAGGCACGGAGTTTGCCATCTTCTCCTGCAAAAGGGGGACGAGCTGTACATGAAGAATTTGGGAAAAGTGATTGGCGGGGGTCTTCTGACGCTCGCTTTTGTTTTTGGGATAACTGTGGCCGGCAGCACGACAGCCGAAGCGCAGTATCGAAACTATGGGCAGTATCGCCGCGAACAGGTTCAGAACCGAAACTTGGAACGGAGGCGGAATCGAAACTGGGATCGCAACCGTGACGGCCGCGTCGATCGTCGCGATCGTTATGACCGCAACCGAAACTACGGTTACGAGAACAACCGCAACTACGGCTACAACAACGGCTCTCAGATCGACCTGAACCGTGGTTACCGGGAAGGCATTAACACCGGTTCGAGCGATGCTCGACGCAACCAAAGCTACAGCCCGCAGCGATCGCATTGGTACAAAGATGCGCGCTCGCAGGCCTTTCGCGAAGGGTTTGTGCGAGGCTACGATCAGGGCTACCGGCAGTATGCGGGTTACAGAAATGGACGCTACCAGCAGCGTGGGAGCATCCTCGATCAGATTTTCCGAAACTGAAGTTTGATCCGGTAACGATTAACTGAAATGCCGCGAGTCTAACCTCGCGGCATTTTTCTTGGTGGCTGGCGACAACTCTCAAAATTCGCGCCGCATTCATCGAGGCAGGCTCTACAGACCTACGCTCCGTTATTCCTCTTGCTCACAATGTCGATCAGCGCGCTGAGTCTCTCGTCGCTATGCAGTTGCGCCGCCGCAAGCGCCACCATGTTTGATTCGAGGGCCGCGGCGTTTGATTCAATTCTGTCAATCCGAGTGTCAGTGCTCTGTGCAAGTTGCACTAACAGCTGGAACGACTCCTCCAGCCGAGCTATCCGCGGATTGTCGCGAGCCCGCTCCTCCTGCAGGCGCTGGATGTTTGCAGCAAACTGGGCCTGCTGCTCGAGAATAAACTCCATCGTTTTGCGAACTTCGTCATCGGTCATGCGAACGTCTCCTGATCGGCTGGATTTCAGCAAATTTTATCAACATCACCGGCTTAGACCAAGGGTCAACAAGTGAAGTTCGAACTTGAACGAGGTTCTCGGCTCTATCGCCGCCTAGCTACCGCTGCCTTCAATTCAGCAAACATTTCGGCGAGGGCTTTTGCCTGGTAGTGAGCGTTTAAGCCACTCGGATTTGGCAATACCCAAATCACGGTTTCGCCAATCGTTTCTTCCTGGCGACCGAGGACGGCTTTCGGCTTTTCCCACGCAGCCCGATAAGCGCCGACGCCCAGCACGGCGAGGAACGCCGGTTTGTAACGACGAACTTTCGCCGTCAGTTGCTTGCCACCGGCGCGGAGTTCTTCCGTCGTCAGTTGATCCGCGGTCGCGGTTGTGCGCCTGACGACGTTCGTGATTCCGTAGCCGCTTTCCAGAAGTTCGCGTTCATCAAATGGCGACATCAGCCGGTTTGTAAATCCGGCGGCGTGGAGCGCGGGCCAAAATCTATTGCCGGGTCGGGCGAAGTGGTGGCCGACAGCGGCCGTGTAGAGTCCGGGATTGATGCCGCAGAAGAGCACGCGGAGATTCGGCGCAATCACGTCCTTGACGACTTTGCCGGTCGCCGCGAGCAGCTGTTCCTTTGTTGGTTTCCAGGGCGCGGTGATGATGATGCTCGTGGTAACGCAAACTGTTAGTTTGCGGGTTAGCTCGGAAGGTTGACAGCTTGAATTCGGCGACCCGTCGCAAACTAACAGTTTGCGTTACCAGGAATCATTGGATCTCGAAACGCGTTTGTTGCGAAGCGCTTTTCCTGGCAACTCGGTCGACGACGCTGATTTGCAAAAGATACTGTCCCACTGGCAGGCCGCTCAATGAAACTTCGGCCGCGTAAGGAAGCCGCGCGAGGTCCGCCACTCCGTCAGTTGAAATTTTTCGCAACGCCGTCGTCACTACCGGTTGACCGTCGCGGACCAATTGAATCTGCAGCGCCACGTCCGGCTTTCCGTCCGCCGGCGCCGCCGCGGCGTTGTAAGTGAACACAAGAAATCGCAGGTAACCATTAGCCTGAAAACTGTGATTGATGCTCAAACTGACTGCGTTGGGAATGGTATCGCTGGTGGTGGAAGCAGTAGTGATCGGCTGACCTGTGCGAGAGCCCACCAACAAACTGCTCAGCGCCAATTGACCGTTGGGCGGTATCTCGATCCAGCCGTGGGCCGACCCGGTGCGCCCTGATTTTTCATCACGGACACCGACCCGCACCTGGTAAATTCCCGGCGCGACGTAAACCGGATAACCGTAGATCAGCTCGCGCCCGTCGCCAACTGCTTCCACCGAAGGCGCCACGACCGTGAGTCGATTATTGAAAGACGCTCCCGGGTTTCCTTTCTCATCGAATACCGTGCCCGCCACGATGACGGTGGCAGTTTGCTTTCCATCCACCGGCGCGAACGAAAGGAATTCGTTGGGCACCTGCAGCGCCGTCGAAAGCATCGGCCCCTTGTTGGGCGTGTTCAGGTAATTCAGGCTCAGGGCGACGGGAATGTCGCGATTGGGGTAGGGGGCCAGAATTACTTTTCGCAACTCTGCCTCTGACGCCTGTTGCGGAGTTTGCGCTTCGGTCTTCGGTTTCTCAGACGACTTGTCGGACGCTTTCGACTTCGTCGCTTTCGCCACATCCGGTTCGGGCTCACGGTCGAAAAAGCCGCGTCGCACCTGAACATTTAGATCTGACTTGCCAACAATTTTCACTTCAATGCGACGAAACTTACTTGAGCGCGTCTGTTCCTCGGGTTTCCAGGCGAGCAGGTAATAAGTTGAACTTTCCTTCAGCGCGCGGCCCAAACCCGGCTCGAGCGAGTTTGTGTTGAAGACGGCTTTCCCGCCCGTGTCCGCCGCGAGCGCGCTCAGGCTGTCTTGCGACGCGACCAACTCGCCGTTGTTGGCGCGCTGCAGGCGGCCGGACGGATCAAATCCATCTTGATTGCTGGCGTCGCTGAGGCTGGCGACCAAACCGCGCGCGTCGAGTGAATAGATAACGACGCCGCTGCGGGCGGCTGCGCTGGTGATGCGTTGAAGTTTAGTCCGCGAATCGGAATTGCGATCGTCAAGAAAGAAACCGCCCGAAATGAAGAATACGAGTTTGCGACCGGGCAGTTTGTTGGCAGCGCGAATTAGTCCTTCGAGGCCCGCGAGCGTGTTGGCCGTTACCTGGCCGCCCTGCTGGGCGAGGGCACGCGCGCGCGCCTCCACGAGTGCGGCGGCGGTCTCGCGCGGCATTCCCGGATTCTGACGAACGGTAGCGTCGACAAAATAACCAGTAATGTCGTAGTCGTTGTTGGTTATCAACAGGCCCTGATATTCGGTCATCGACGGGCGTTCAAAATCCTTGACGGTATACGGACGCAGTTGGAGACGCTCAAGAGCGGCACGGAGGACTGCTTTGTTGTCGGTGAGTTGCTGAAGAAAGCCGAGCTGTCCACTCGCTGACGCGATCGCAGCTTCGTCGTTCTGGCCCATCTCCTTGTCGATGAAGTTGGTGATCAACTTGCGCGTCGTCTGCAGAGCCGACACGTCCAAATGCAGATCGTCGACGTAGAAAAAAATCGGCCGGCCGCGATCGAGCGGATTGGGAGCGCCAGTCTTTGGAGTGTTTGGTCGGGTGGAACCACGCGCCGCGGCGATCTGCGATTCTTCGCTGGCGCTGCCCGCTGTGATCTTCTCAAAAAAGTCGATCGGCTTGACCTTGCCGTCGATGCGCAGTTCAAAGTCCTCTCGCTTCAGCCCGTTCACAAAGTTACCGGAGCGATCGAAAACCATCACGTCGGTCTGTATCAGTTCGGTGTAGACGCGCACAACCTCAGGTTGATCCTGGCGTTGCGGTTCTGGCGGAACGCTGGTGGGGTTTTGTCCGTGCCCGGTCGGCGAAAACAAAAACAGGTAAGCGAAGAGGCACGCCGGCAACGATACGAGCGCCGCAAACTTCGATAGCCTGACAAGCGAAAACGATGAACGCATGTTTCGTAATGAAAAGCGGACAAGTCCAGGGGAGACTTTGCTGCGCGCAGCCGGAAGCAGAGCTTCTTCCGCCGGGGATCGGGCGCGTGGCTGACTCGCCAACTATGTATCAGACCAGCATTGCCGCGCAACTGGAAAACTTTGATCCCGACTCGCACGTATTACAAAGCACAGAAGAGTGAAAAGCAATCGCGCCAGCTGTGAGAGAATTCGATGCACCGGCGAGACGAAAGCGGGGAGTGCTGTAAGTTGAAATTCTCTGTGCCACCTCTGTGTGCTCTGTGCCTCGGTGGTGGATATTTTGTTCAGTTTTATTCAACCACAGAGACACAGAGAGTGGTGTCCTAATTTCAGTTTCTCTGCGTAATCTCAGCGACCTCTGCGTCTCGGCGGTGAAATATGACGCAGAAAACACTCACCGCAGAGACGCCGAGCACACGCGGAGAAGTTCAGATTAGGACACTACTGACACAGAGGGGGCACGGAATTGCACAGAGAAAACTGAAATTGGGTCACTACACGAAAGTGAGCCGCGAAAGAAACCTGCATAAATGACTACCAATCTCCCCACCGTCTCCATAGACCACATCACCAAGAGTTTCGGCGAGTTTGTTGCGGTAAGCGACCTCAGTCTTTCTGTCTATCCCGGCAGAGTCTTCGGCTTGCTTGGCCCAAACGGCGCCGGAAAGACGACGACGATCAGAATGATCGTCAACATCACTGCGCCCGATTCCGGCGAAATCAAGGTCTTTAACCAAAAGATCACGCCCGAGTTGCAAGATCGGATTGGCTACCTGCCCGAGGAACGCGGCCTCTACAAAAAGATGAAAGTCGGCGATCAGCTCAAGTTTTTTGCGGCGCTGAAGAACATTGCTGCCAAAGAAGCTGAGCAGCGCGTCGATCGCTGGCTGGCGCGATTGAAATTGAGCGAGTGGAAAAATAAGAAGACCAGCGAGCTGTCGAAAGGCATGCAGCAGAAGATTCAGTTCATCACCGCGGTCATCCATGAGCCCGAACTGCTGATCCTCGACGAACCCTTCTCGGGTTTGGATCCGGTAAACGTCGAAGTGTTGAAAGAGATCATTCTCGAACTGAAGGCTTCCGGCAAGACGATCATCTTTTCCACTCATCAGATGGAAGTGGCGGAGAGAATCTGCGACGACATCTGCCTGATCAATCGCTCGCGCAAAGTGCTCGAGGGCAGCATCCGCGAAGTGAAGCGCGGCTTCAGCCGTAACGCGGTCGCGTTGCGTTTGGTCGGAGGCGAGTCAGTGCTTGATGACCGAACGTTAATCAGCAAGATTCAGCGGCACAGCGACGGCGTCGAAGTTTTGTTGGCAGAAGGCACGTCCGCTCAGTCGCTTTTGAAACAACTGATTGCTGCCGACGCCACGATCGAACGTTTCGAGATGATCGAGCCGAGCCTGCACGACATTTTCATCGAAAAGGTTACGGAGACTGTATGAACAAATTGCTCGCCATCATCAGGCGTGAATATTTGCAGCGCGTGCGCACGAAGTTTTTCGTCATCATGACGATTCTTGGGCCGGTCATGCTGGTGGTTTTCACGATCCTGCCGGGCCTCCTGTTCAGCATGAAGGCCGGCGGAGACACGCGCATTGCAATCGTCGATCAGACTGAAGGCGGCAAGCTCTATGGTCCGATCCGCCTGGCGTTGCTCAAGCAGGAGCGTGACGATCAGGAGGACGACGGCCAGCCCGGCGTCGCTGAGTCCGTGGGCGAGAACCCGAAAGATCGAATGGAAAAAGCCGGCAAGTCTATGAGCGGAAGTTTTCAGGTTGAGCAGGCAAAACTGGACGGGCGGACGCTGGACGACGTTAGGCAGGAGCTGAACGCGCGCATCGGCCGCGATGAGTTGGATGGTTATCTGGTCATCCCGCCGGACATTCTGAACAACAGCGAAAGCAAGACGTCGTACTACGGTCGGAACGTCGGCGACGTGATCACGCGGGGACAGATCGAGAACCGGCTCAACAGCGCCGTGCGCCGGCAACGTCTGATAGCGGAGGGCGTGAAGGATCAGGACGTCGACGCGTTGTCGAAAGCCGTGGATGTCGCGGCTTATCCGGTGAACGAAAAAGGACAGGAAGGCGCGCAAGATTCAGGCGCTGGCTTTGTCATGGTCTTTATCATCGCATTTCTGATTTACATCACGGTGCTGCTTTACGGTCAGGTTGTGCTCGGCGCGATCATCGAAGAGAAAGAGACGCGCATCGCCGAGATTCTGTTTTCGTCAGTGCGACCGTTTCAGATCATGTTCGGCAAACTGATCGGCGTTTCCCTCATGGCGCTGACGCAATTGCTGATTTGGGGCGTTGCGTTTGGAGCCGTTGCCCTTTACGTCGTCCCGGCGCTGTCCAGGCAAGGAGTTGAAGGGATCAACCTGCCGCACCTGCCGCCGTTCTTCTTTGTCTACTTCTTTCTCTTCTTCGGGCTGGGCTATTTCATATACGCCACCATCTACGTCCTCGTCGGCTCGATGGTGACGACCGCGCAGGAAGGCGGGCAGATGGCGATGCCGGTCGTGTTTCTGCTGATGGCGGGTTTGTACATGGCTTTCCCGGTCATCCGCGCGCCGAATTCATCGTTCGCGTTCTGGGTTTCGATGGTTCCATTCTTCGCGCCGATTACGATGCTGGTGCGGATCGTTTCGCAGACACCACCGTTCTGGCAGATCGCCCTTTCGCTCATCATTGGATTTGGCACGGTGGTGCTGTTGCTCTGGTTGGCGTCGCGCATCTACCGCGTCGGCATGTTGATGTACGGCAAGAAGGCGACGATTCCGGAAGTGGTGCGCTGGGTGCGGCAAGCGTAGAAAGTAGTTTCCTTGATTGGAATCATGGTGAAGTCCGCGACATCAAGAAATGGTGTAGAAATTCGGTTAACCGATGAGCGATGCCCACATTAGCGAGGAACACAGCGAAATATCGCAACGTCAATCAGAGTATGTCATGCGCGCCGACGGTTCATCGCGTACCAAACTCACGAACGATCCCAACGCTAATTACTTCTCAGCCTCGTGGTCGCCGGACGGCAAACAGATCGCGTTTAGTGCCAGGCAAGGGAAGACGGCGAAGGGCGACATCTACGTCATGAACGCCGACGGCTCGGGAATGCGACAACTGACGACGCACCCGGCGCACGATTCGGCGCCAGCGTGGTCTCCCGATGGTAAACACATCGCCTTCATTTCCGACCGCGACGCTAAGGATCCAAACGGCAAGGATCACGAGATGCAAATCTATGTTATGCGCGCGGACGGTTCCGAGCAGACACGCCTCGTGAAAACCGAAACGCATGATTACGACCCGCAGTGGTCTCCTGACAGCAAGCGGATCGTCTACTACGCGGAAAAGGGCGATCGCAAGGATCAGATTTGGGTGGTCAACGCCGACGGGTCAAACCCGACGCTGCTGACGGCAGGCCTGGGCCACAACATTTTCCCCTCGTGGTCCCCTGACGGAAAGTTGATCATCTTCACGTCTCATCGAGATGATCCCGAGGACGTTTATCACATTTACACGATGAAGCCCGACGGTTCAGAGGTGAAACAAGTCTCCGACAAGCAGGCTTTCATGGCGCGGTTTGCGCGTGGCAGCGCGCGCGTCGGGTTTCTTGCCGGTCGTTATCCCCGGAATGCCATCTATGTCATGAACCTCGATGGCTCAGGTTTTCGAAAAGTTACGCCACCGTTCATACATCAGAAAGGATCAATCCGATGAAACATCTCAAACGTAAAACAGTCCGCCTCTTGCCATTGTTAATTCTTCCACTGTGTCTCGTTGTCGTCGCGAGTCGCGCGAAGAGCGCTGCCGAGTTCACCTCGCCGTGCATCGATGAACCGGTGCCGGCGAGTCAGGCGAAATCATCGGCTGCGTCACCGACTGGGTCACCGACTGCGCCCGCTGGCAAAATTCTTGTCCGCAATCTCGCCATCTTCATCTTCGACGGCGTGCAGATCATCGACTACACCGGACCGTTCGAAGTGCTGGGCCAGGCGCACGACGGCGAAAAGAAACTTTTCAACATTTACACAGTCGCCGAAAAGCCGGGAGCGATAACGACGAATATGGGCATGACGGTGGTGCCGAAGTACAGCTTTGCGGACATGCCGAAAACTGACGTGCTCGTTTTACCCGGCGGCGACACGCGCGCCGGTTTGGCGAATCCGAAGGTGATCAAGTGGGTGCAGGACACGGCGACGAACGCCGAATACGTGATGTCCGTGTGCAACGGCGCGTTCTATCTCGGCAAGGCCGGGTTGCTTGACGGCTTAACCGCCACGACTTTTTACGGTCTGATCGATCCACTCAGAGAGCTGGCTCCAAAGGCTCGTATCGTTACCGACCAACGGTTTGTCGACAACGGCAAGATCATCACGACCGCCGGTCTGTCTTCAGGCATCGACGGCGCGCTGCACCTGATCGAAAAGATCGTGGGCCGCGGCCGCGCTCAGGAAGTTGCACTGAACCTCGAGTACAACTGGCAGCCTGAGGTTCCTTACGCGCGCGCGAGTTTTGCCGATCTGCATCTGCGGAAGGCGCTGGGCCGCGAAGGCTTCAAACTTCCGGACGGCACGGGTTGGACGGTGCTGGGCCAACGCGGCGGCAAAGACGACTGGGAAAAGAATTGGCAGGTGCGACTGGAGACAACCGCGCCGGAGTTGCTGAAGCTCATCGACGTCAAGCTCGCGGAGGCCTGGACGAAGGTTTCAACGTCGGCGGAACGCGGTGGGGCGAAAACGTTATGGAAGTTTGCGGACGAAAACGGCAAACAGTGGACGGCTTCAGCCCTGGTCGAGCCGGATGGCGCTGCGAATAGTTTTCATTTGCGCATTTCACTCGCGCGTGCGGAGTCGGCGTCTCGGTAACGCTGTTGCTTGTCAGAACCGGGAGCGTGAGCGACCGGCCCTGGCAGGTCGCTAAAGCGCGCGCCGCAATACCGTGGCCCGCTGGTGCCGTAGCGCCGCTTCACTTCCTCTGTGACTCTCTGTGTCCTCTGTGGTAAATGTCTTTCACATCATTACCACAGAGGACACAGAGGTTCGTCTTAATGCCTATCGAAATCGAAAAGAAGTATCGCCTCTCTAAAAAACAACGCGACGAGGTGTTGCAGCGCCTACCCGAAATCGGCGCGAAGCGCCTGGGCCAGGAGTTTGAAATCAACACGCTTTACGCCGGCAACGATCTCGAACCAGGACGAGCCGTGTTGCGTCTGCGTCGCGTCGGGAAACGCGGCATCCTCACGTACAAAGAGCGCACCCCTTCACGTTCAGACGTCAAGCATCAGCGCGAAGATGAAACTGCTGTCTCTGATCCCGAAGCGATGGAGTTGATTCTTGAGGCCTTGGGCTTCACGCCGGCGGTGGTTTATGAGAAGCACCGCGAAACATGGATTCTTGAGAAAACAGAGGAGTCGAAGAGGAAAAAGTCGAAAAGGGCAACGTCGAAGAAAGCGGGTGCATTAAAGGAAACAGCAGACCTGAAGCATACGGAGGTGCCGGATCCACCGGAGGTTTCTGGGAAGACCGAAATCGTGATCGATGAGCTGCCGTTTGGCTTGTTCATGGAAATCGAAGGCTCAGAAGCAAGCATCCGCGATGTCGAAAGCAAACTCGCCATCAAGCGCCTGCGCACCGAGCACGCCACCTACCCACAACTCACACTCAAACACGGCAAAGACTACGACGGCGTAATCGAGTCGCGCTTTCGCGAGTCATAACCGCCAAGACACCAAGATCCGCCAAGGCGCAACGGCCGCAATAACCTCAAACCGCCGCGCTGGGAGCGCAGACATCTTGTCTGCAATGAGCGGCCGTCTTGGGCCGCGAACCGGTTCGCGCTTCGCGCTCACTGCAGACAGGATGTCTGCGCTCCCAGCCTTGCAGTCGCTACTGCATCGTCAGTCGCTTCTTCTTCAGGTTAGCGATGACGCGTTCGAGTTGTTTCGTGACTTCGAGCCATGCGGCATCGCGATCCGCATGCTGCTTGATTGCTTTGCCGTCGGGAAGAATGGCTTGTATCTAGCCCAATTCGAGCTTGTCGTATCGACAGGCCCTGACGACAATCGGGACAATCGCGTTTGCCTTTCCGTTTGCGCTCAATCACTTCTCTCTGAGGCTACGCCTCAGGAGAAGGAGGCGTAGCCTCCAGAACATAGAAGAGTCTCACCGGTAAGGCAAAGCCTTCCCGCACTGTGCAACGGCCCAACCGCATCATCTGGTGACAGTTGCGAGCGAGCGGGTGAGAAATGCAAACTAGCGCATGCATTCTGCCAACTCCCACCTGCAAAGTGTGAACTGACACCCGCAAAGCGCAAACTGGCACCTGCAAAGCGTGAACTGGCACCTGCAAAGTGCGAACTGGCACCTGCAAAGTGTGAACTAGCACCTGCAAAGTGTGAACTAGCACCTGCAAAGTGTGAACTAGCACCTGCAAAGTGTGAACTAGCACCTGCAGAGTGCAAACTGGTACCTGCAAAGTGCAAACTCCCACCCGCAAAGCGCAAGCTCGCACCTGCAAAGTGCAAACTCGCACCTGCAACCCTGCGAACTGGCCCATAAGTCACAAAGAAGCGGCCTCGCTCCTTTTGAGAGCGAGGCCGCTGGATTGAGCCGCACAAGTGCGGCTTCTAAACGAACTAAGAATGCGGGCGAGACGCCCGCGGTCCCAGGATTACCGTCCCAGGTACCGTCACAGGTTTACATCCCCATGCCGCTCATTCCGCCCATGCCGCCCGGCATTGCCGGACCGGCTTTGTCCTCTTCAGGAATCTCGGAAACCATGGCTTCCGTGGTCAGCATGAGACCGGCAATCGAAGCTGCGTTCTGCAGTGCCGTGCGGGTGACCTTGGCAGGATCGATAACGCCTGCCTTAACCAGATCCTCGTACACTTCAGTCTGCGCGTTGAAGCCGTAGCTGTCGTTCTTTTCGGCACGAACCTTTTCGACGACAACGGCGCCTTCCTTGCCCGCGTTCTGAACGATCTGGCGCAGCGGCTCTTCGAGCGCGCGGCGAACGATGTTCACGCCAATCTGCTCGTCCGAATCGCCTTCGCCTTCCTTGTTGATCTGGAACTTCTCGAGCACTTTCGCTGCCCGAACCAAGCGCCACACCACCACCGGGGACGATGCCTTCTTCTACGGCCGCGCGCGTGGCATGCATGGCATCCTCAACTCGCGCCTTCTTTTCCTTCATCTCCGTCTCAGTGGCTGCGCCGACTTTGATCACGGCCACGCCACCGACGAGTTTCGCGAGACGCTCCTGGAGTTTCTCGCGATCGTAGTCGGATGACGTATCGTCGATTTGCGCGCGCAGCGTCTTGACGCGACCTTCGATGTCGCTCTGCTTACCCGTGCCTTCGACGATCGTCGTGTTGTCTTTGTCGATCGTGATTTTCTTGGCGCGACCGAGGTCTTCAAGCTTCACGTTCTCAAGCTTGATGCCGAGGTCTTCGCTGATGACTTTGCCGCCGGTCAGGATCGCAATGTCTTCGAGCATCGCCTTGCGACGATCACCGAAGCCAGGCGCCTTCACGGCCGCGATGTTCAGGGTGCCGCGCAGTTTGTTAACCACGAGGGTCGCCAGCGCTTCGCCTTCGACGTCTTCCGCGATGATCAGCATCGGCTTGCCCATCTTGGCTACCTGCTCGAGCAACGGCAGCAGGTCCTTCATCGAGCTGATTTTCTTTTCATGGATCAGGATCAGCGGATTTTCGAGCACGACTTCCATGCGCTCAGGATCGGTGACGAAGTAGGGGCTGAGGTAACCACGGTCAAACTGCATTCCCTCAACAACTTCGAGCGAGGTGTCCATCGTCTTCGACTCTTCAACGGTGATGACGCCGTCTTTGCCGACCTTGTTCATCGCCTCGGCAATGATGTTGCCGATGGTCGAGTCGCCGTTGGCCGAAACAGTGCCAACCTGCGCAATCGCGTCGCCTTTAACCGGCTTCGCCAAACGCTTGATTTCTGCAGTCGCGCGTTCGACGGCTTTGTCGATGCCGCGCTTGAGCGCCATGGGGTTGGCGCCGGCAGCAACAGTCTTCACGCCTTCGCGGAAGATTGCCTGCGCGAGCACGGTCGCGGTGGTCGTGCCGTCGCCGGCAACGTCGGAAGTCTTGGAGGCGACTTCACGGACCATCTGCGCGCCCATGTTTTCGAGCGCGTCTTTGAGTTCGATCTCTTTCGCGACCGTCACTCCGTCTTTCGTGATGGTGGGTGAGCCAAATTTCTTGTCGATTACTACGTTACGACCCTTGGGGCCGAGCGTGATCTTCACTGCGTCGGCGAGTTGATTAATCCCGCGCAAAATCGCCGCGCGTGACTCCTCGCCATGAACTACTTGCTTTGCCATTTCTGTCTTCTCTCCTGCTGAATTGGGTTGTGAACTAAAAAAGGCCGGTTTAGTCGCGTAGGACTACTTGCCGCCCTTCTTGGTGCCTGATGCTGCGCCGGCGCGCGCGATGATTCCGAGGATTTCATCTTCGCGCATGATCAGCAGCTCTTCACCGTCAATCTTGATTTCAGAACCACTGTACTTGCCGAAGAGGACACGGTCGCCCGGTTTGACGTCCAGCGGCTGTCTCGTTCCGTCTTCCTTGTATTTGCCCTCGCCCGCTGCGACGACTTCGCCTTCCTGCGGCTTCTCTTTGGCTGAATCCGGGATGATGATTCCCCCACGAACCTGCTCGCCCTCTTCAATCCGACGCACGATGACGCGGTCATGGAGAGGTGTGATATTTGTCGACATTCTTTCCAGTTCTCCTTTCAAGTTTCCCTTTGTCTCTTGGTAAATAGTGTTTGATTGCTAAGGATTGTTGGCTTGCACCGTCAAATGCTAGCAGTCTGTGTGAATGAGTGCTAAGGATAAGACGGAGGGAAGGTCAATGTCAACTGAATGAAAGCGAAACGGGGAACAGGGTAAAGGGTAAGGGTTAAAGGGAAAGGGGATCGAGGCGAGGCTTAGCGGCCGTTTCGAGCACCGCGCGCTAAAGGACGCTTGGTTTTTTGGTAATCCGCGACTCGTTTGGCAATCGTGTTTCGGTGGATTCCTAAAGCCTGGGCGGTTTTTGAGAGGTGTTCCTTGTTTCGGGCGAGGGCTTTTTTGATGTAGAGCTTTTCGAATTCACTGACTGCCTCGGCCAGCAGGATGTGGCCATCGAGCATTTCGTCAATCAGGGCTTCGAGTCGAGCGCGCATATCTTTCAGAACCGGCGTAAGAATCGGTAAATATTGAGCAAATTTTAGAGTTCTTCGCCGGTAAGCAGGCGGTAAGCGTCCAGATATCGGGCGGTGGTGGCTGCGGCGACTTCAGCCGGAAGCGGCGGCGCGGGCGGTCGTTTGTCCCAAACCAGCGTCTCCAGATAGTCGCGAACAAACTGCTTATCAAACGAGGGCTGGGATTTGCCGGCGCTGTAACTTTCGGCCGGCCAGAACCGGGAAGAATCGGGAGTCAAAGCTTCATCAATCAGGATAATCTCGCCGTTTTGATCGCGCCCGAACTCAAATTTGGTGTCGGCGATGATTATTCCCCGCGTGCGAGCGTAGCTGCGAGCTTCGTTGTAAAGACGCAACGAATGTCGCGCAAGTTATCGGCGGTTTCCTTGCCCAGCAGGTCGCGCACCTGATCTTCGCTGATGTTTTCGTCGTGGCCTTCTTCGGCTTTCGTTGAGGGCGTGAAGAGCGGCTCCTGCAAGTTCCGCAGACTCCTGCAGATTTTCCGGAAGCTTGTGGCCGCAGACTTCACCGGTTCGCAAATAGTCTTTCCAGCCGGAACCGACCAGGTAACCTCGCACGACACATTCAACCGGGAATACTTCAGTGCGACGCACCAACGTGGAGCGTCCCGCCAGATCCTGCTCGCGTTGAACGACTTCCGGCATTTGTTCCAGGTCGGTGGTGATGAGATGGTTCGGCACAACACCGGCAAGCTTCTTAAACCAGAACTCTGAAAGCGAAGTCAAAACTTCGCCTTTGCGCGCAATCGGTGTCGGCAGGATGCAATCAAACGCCGAGATGCGATCGGTTGCGACAATCAAGAGACGCGCGTCGTCAACGGTGTAGACGTCGCGCACCTTGCCGCGTTTCAGAAGTCTTAAATCGGTCAGGGATGTTTGCAGGAGGGCGGCGGCGTTCGTCATTTGTATTTGCGCGGACAGCTGGCCCTACGTCTGGGTGGTAGGACGAAATCGAACAAGTTCGGTTGAGAAACGGCGAGCCGAGATTCTGCTCGCGCGAAAATGCTTTGTCAAGAAAGCGTTCGTTTTAACTTCCGAACCGAGAGCTTGTCATGGAGTGCGGTGACCTGTTTATGGAGTGCGGTGACCTGTCACCGCTTTGGTCTGCGGCGGCTTGACGCCGCACTTGAAGAAACAACTACCGCGTGGTCGCGACAGGTCGCGACCAAACAAAGCGGTGACAGGTCACCGCACTCCAAAAAGCGGTGACAGGTCACCGCACTCCAAACTCCGGACTGTCCCCACAGGCCTCCCAAACCGCCCAATAATTTCTGGAATTGCCCTTTTCTAGCTCCATTTTTGTCGGTTTTCCCGGCTTTGCTGTTGAGCCTGCGAAACTTAGGGCTTGAAAGTGGCTTGTTAGTCCTGTACTATTCCTTCGCCCGAGTGGCGTCTTACCCCCGACGCCTAAACCTCCTAATCTCTGCTTGTCAGTTCTAACAGTCATCCAGATGACAACTACAGCTACTGACAAACAGAAATCTTCCAGGGACAACAGTCAACCGACTGAACCAACCGAGCGCAAGATTTCCCTGCTCGTCGTCGAAGACGATGAAAACATTTCGAGCGCAATCAGCGAGTATTTCTCTCGCGCAGGTTACAACGTGAAAACCGTAGAAGATGGCTTGATGGGCGTGAAAGCAGCTCTGGATGAACCTCCGGATGCTGTCATTCTCGATCTCATGTTGCCAAAGATGGACGGTTTAGCGGTTTGCAGAGAGCTGCGAGAAAAGGCGGGTTATCTGCCGATTCTCATGCTGACTGCAAAGGACGACGTCGTTGACAAAGTGCTTGGTCTTGAAATGGGCGCGGATGATTACATCACCAAACCCTTCAGCCTTCGCGAACTTGAAGCTCGAATCAAGTCCGTGCTCCGCCGCAGTCGAACGCCCGCAGCTTCGGAGGGCGCCCAGGATGAAGCTCCCATTGTCCGCGGTCGGCTTCGCATCGATCCAGCGAGGCGAGAAGTGACAATTGGAGAGCGACAGGTGGAACTAACTCCAAAAGAGTTTGACCTCCTCCGTCTCTTCGCAGCGAACCCGGGTAGGGTCTTTCCCCGCAAATACCTGCTTGAAAAGATCTGGGACTACTCTTACGAAGGCTACGACCGGACCATTGATTCACACATCAACCGGTTGCGCGCCAAAATCGAAGAGAACCCGGAGAATCCGCAGATGGTCTTAACTGTCTGGGGAATTGGCTACAAGTTTAGCGACGAACAATAACTTCCCGTTCGTCGTTCTCCCCGAACCACCGTTTGCGTTCTCAATTCACGGAACTGCAAGCGGACTTCCTTCAGAGCCGGCCAGGGCAAACCAAGCCTAACGCTCCCGGCGCCCCTTCACACCCATGAAGAACTATTTTTACTTACGATTTGCAACTTTGTGCCCCGTCCCAAAACCTGGTCGGCGTTTGGCTGGTCGGCGTTCAGTTGGCCCGCGACTGGTCGCGGCTCTGGCCTTGACGTTCATCGCCATCGGGACCGCGCCCCATTTGGTTTCCCGCGCCCAGCGGACGGCCCCGAACAGAGTTTGGAACGTCGCAGCGCAACCGGCCGGCGCCGGCACGATGGTTTCGATCGCTGCCGACAGTCCTTTGGGCCGCGTGCAGAATTGGCAGGACAGCGAGGGTTACCATCTCGTGCTTCCCAACACCGTGCCCGCCGATTCACTCAAAAACATTAAAGGCGTGAAGGTTCGCAAGGTCGGCACGTCGCTCGAGATGCTTTTTCAAACGAAGCCGGGCGCGCGGGTGAACGTTCAGGCAGAAGGCAACGAACTCACGCTGGTCGTCGACAAAAAGCTGGAAACGAAACCGCTTGACGAAGTCAGGGTTGAAAACAAGTCTCCCGAGGATCAACAAGCTTTCGAAAACTCAGCTCAGTCCGCCCAGTTGCGCCGTGACACGGCGCCTTTGAAGTTTTCATCACCGGTTGCTGACCTCTCGTCAAGCCCTCGCGCTTCCGTTGCCCCGGGCGAGACCGCGCACCTTTCCAATACCTGGAGTCCGCCGATGGGCCCGACTTCAAACCTTCAAACGCAAACGTTCGCTCAGCAATCTGTGCCCACTCCGGATCCGAATGAGGCGCAAGTGAACATTCAGGTCGAAGACGAAGGACTGGTAGCTTCGATTTTTTCGGGCACCAGCGTTTTTCTCGTTTTGGCGCTCGGTTTGTTTGGCCTGCTCGTGACGCGCAAGATGCGTTCGCGCCAGGCGCTGGCAAACGAGGCGGCTCCCATGTCTGCGGAAGCTGAATGGGTTGCAGACGAAATCGCGCAGGGCACCAGCCTGCAGGTCAGAAACCATCGTGCCGGCGACGCCGGTTCGAGCCTGGTCAAGTCTCAGGCGACCACGTCGAACAAACCGTCGCAGGCAATCGCGCGCATGCCGGTCACCGGACCGACTTCACTGTATGGCGCTTATCGAATCGATCAGGAAGTCGGAAAACTGGTCCTCGGTCAGCCGCATCGCATGGACGTGCTTGCTTCACGTGCCATCGATGATCGTCGCGCAATCGAAACTTCGTTGGTCAAAGGTGTGAACTCGTCTGACCTCGATGAAAGCGCGCGCCGCCGGGCGCGTGAAGCCCTGGAGGAATACGGATTTGTCGCGCGCCAGTGTGCGACGCTGCTGCTCGCTCCGGATGCTTTTGAACGAACCTCAGCCGCACGCTCGCTTGGCGAGATCAAGTCCGAAGCGGCGCTGCCGTTTCTGCTCGAGAGTCTTTACGACTCAGAGTCGATTGTCCGCAATCAGGCAGTGGTCAGCATCGGCGAACTGAAAATCCCCTCGGCCATCGGCGCGTTGCTGGACATCGCCAGAACTCATCCCGACGTTCCCAGCGCTTTGTTGAGCCGCACGCTCAGCGCGTGTTCAGTTGAAGGGTTGGATTTCTTCGACGCCATGCCTATCGAACAAGGCTTGCTCGGAACCGGCCATGACGTCGGCGTCATCGAACAGATTACGCACCTCGAACCGTCATCCGCGGTTGAAGAGTTGCCGGAAACTGACAGGGACGAACAACTGTCTGGAGCGTTGATGTTAGCCGTAAGCAGCGACGTTCAGGAACGCGCCGAAGCTTTGAAGACCCTCGCGCAGTTTCGCGTTCAGAGTTCGATAAACGCAATCACGCAGGTGGCGCGCCAGGATTCAGAAGCGAACATCCGCTCGATGGCAATTGCCAGTCTGGGCGCGATGGACCACGAATCGGCGTTCCCGGCGATCGTGATTGGCATGACGGACGACACGCGCGAAGTTAGAGCCTCGGCCGCGCGCGCTCTAAACCGTCTCAGTTTTGATCGCGCTGATGCTTATGTCCGCGTCATTGAAACTGGCGACGAAGAGACCGTCAGCGACGTTGCCAAGGCTTGCATCCAGGCGGGCATCGTCTCGCAAAACATCGATCGCCTGGCCAGCAGCGATCACCGTCAGGCCTACGAAACGTTCTCGCTGATTTGTTTGCTGGCGAAGGCAAACATGAGTGATCCGATTCTCGATGCCATCGCCGCTCATCCAAATGAAGACGTGCGGCTGATGGCGATTCACCTGCTCGCGTCTGCCGGCCAACCGGAAACTTTTGAACAACTGCGACAGCTCGCCGTTCGCGACGGAGTCACCGAAGAAGTGAAGACGGCGTTGCTCGAAGCGATGTACAAATTGGACCAGGAGGCGAAACGTAAGGAACAGGAACTGGCTGACGCGGTCGCCGTCGAGGAGCAGACTCAATTTGAAAACGTGTCCCCAGAGCCGGTTGAATCGCAAGACGTCACGGGCTTCGCGTTTGAATTTGCGCCGGCACCTGAGGAGGACGAGGAAACTGAAGCGACTATGGAAATGGAAGCCGCGCAATTGGAGGACGAGTTGGAATCATGACACTCTGGACTGCAAGCAATTAGGATCGGATAATGCGAGTCGGGTTAATCGGCTCAATGCTCCTATGAAAATCACGTTTCTCAAGACAGTAGTTCTCAAGAACAAACGGCGCAGCGGCGTCGCTTTGCTGTCGTTGGCGTGCTTGATTCTGATGGCGTTCATACCGGTCGCTTCGCAACTGCGGACGCAAAAGCGCATCACCGGGCTGCAGTTGGGCGACGCCGCGGAAGGCGCGCGCGTAACGATTGTTTCTGACTCGGCGATGAACGACTACGAAGCGTTTCGTCGCGGCGATCGTTTTTACGTCAAAATTCCACTCGCCGATTTCACTTCCATCCCGCCGAGCTTTCGTGCGGATGGCTTCGAAGATGTTCAGGTGCAAAAGTCCGGCGACGGGGTGATCGTCTCGTTCCGGTTGCAGCCAGGCGCGAGCGCGCGCGTCGATCAGCGCTCGAACCGGCTGGACGTTATTTTTTCGGCGCCGAACAGAATTGCGCGCAACAGCGGCGCCAACGGCGCGAGTCGCGAAACAGGCCGCGAAATTTCCGGAGGCAGTTTTTCGCGCACGTCGGATCGCAATGCTGACGCCGCCGGACCAATTCCGCCGGGCTCGGCTTTGGCGTTTCCGCGCGGCACAGTTTCGGACGCGACGACTGAAGCGAACGCACCACGCAATTCACGTTTGCCATTCAATCCGTCCGCCAACGCAGTCAAGAGCGGAAACAATCAGTCGCTGAACGCCAACAACGCGGTCAAAACTCCGTCACCATTTCCCTCACCGCTTGCCTCGCCGTTTCCTTCGCCGTCTTCGTTGCTGACGCCGTCAACCAACACCAGCTATCCGCCTGTAACCAGCACCACTCCAGCCAACTCACAAACGCCGGTCAACTCCGGTGTTCCGAGCGCGTCCAAATGGAGCGGTCGCGGCGGTGCGGTAATGAAATGGATTGCAGCGAATCGCCTAGCCACCTTGCTCGGCGTGCTCTTGCTGTTGGTCCTGATCTTCTTTTTGATCGCGGTGCTTGGTCGCCGGCGAAAGAACCAGGCGAAAGTGAAGCGTCAACAGGCGCCGAAGGTTCAGCCGAAGATGCAACCAGGTTTCGTTCCGCCAAGTCTCGCTTCTGACCGCGAGTCGTACGAAGTACCCAGTGCCCCTACACCCATCCGCGCCAGCGTTTCGCCGGTCTCCAGCCCTCAGCCGAGGGACTTTCCAAAGGAGCCCGCAATCGCACCAACCGGCGCAGTCGCTTCAACTCAGAACCGCACCTGGGTTCTGACGAAGCCCTCAATCAGCTCGCCCACCGCCGGCCCCGGCGAAGTGAGCAGCGAAGAGCAAGAGCGGGAGGTTTTCGAGTTATGACAACCGAGTCATTAATGCAAACGTGCGCCGAGCTTGGCATCAAGCTCGCCCTCAAAGACGACGACAGCGGCCGGCTGCAAGTTGACGCGCCCAAGGGAGCGTTGACTGCCGAACTGCGCGAAGCACTCACCGCTCACAAACCCGCAATCCTTGCCGCACTCACAACCCAGCAACAGGCGACCCGCCACGATTTCCGCCAGGATCAAAGTCCGACTTTCCATGACGATTCGGAAACAAAAAGTCGGATTCCCGCCCGCACTCAATGGAATTCCCCGGAGGCCACAGCTTTGATTCGCGAACAGCCCCTATCCGCCACTCCCACTTATTCCGACGTTGAAGTCAACAAACTTCTTGCCGGAAATGCTTACAACTCGAGCGTGATCGAGTCGCGCGACGCGGCGACGCGCCAGGCAGTTTCGGCGCAGTTGCTTTCCGCCCTCGCCGGTCGAAACTACGATCAACATGACCCGGCCAGACGCGGTTTCATGAATCATGGTTATTTCGACGACACCGTTCAGCAGTTGCGCACCGCTGACGCGCCGGCAGAGCGCGCCGCCGCTGCGCGCAAGCTGGGCGTGGTTGGCGATTCGCTCGCGACAATTCACTTGATTGAAGCGTTGCGCGACGGTGCTCCGGAAGTGCGTCGTGCTTCCGCCGAGTCGCTGGGCCAGATTGGTGATCCGTCCGCGGTGGCGCCGTTGAATGAGTTGCTGCTGCGCGAGACGAGCCGGCAGCTGCCGGCGGCAGTTATTCGGCATGCGATCAATTCCATCACGGTGGCCGCGCCGAAGCGTCAGGCCCCTGAAGCACACGTAAGTGAAGCGCCTGTCCGTGAAACTCCAGTCCTGCGTGTGGTCGAACCGGCAGTTGTGAAAACAGAAACTCCGGCGCCGCGAGTTTTTGAAACGCCGGCCCCGAGAGCAACGAGACAAGAAAAGCGGCTAGAAACGCCGAAAGAAACAGTCGCGCCGCGGCGCGAGATCTTCGCTGACTATCTCAGCGCCGTTGAACCGCGCGCGCCGTTGAGTAGTTCGGTGAGCAGTTCCCAAACTTCGCTGCCACCGTCGCCGCCGCCGTCGTCGCTTTCGCCAGTGGCGCCCAACCAGTCAAAAGTTCAGCACCTCGATGCGGCTGAAGAGCAGTTGCGTCTCGAAGAAGAAGCATTGCGAAGAGCGGCCGATGCGTTGGAGCGCAAGCGCAACGATGCCGAACTTGCACGCAAGAAAGCCGAGGACGAAGCGCGCCTGAAAGCGGAAAAGGAAGCGGAAGTGCGCATGGAGATCGAGGCGCGACTCCGCGCTGAAGAAGAAGCTCGCCGGCGTATGGCTGAAGAAGCCGAGCGGCAAAAGGCGGAGGAAGAAGTTCGCGTAAGAGCCGAGCAGGAAGCTCGTGGCCGCGCTGAAGAAGAAGCCGCGATGCGTGCTGAAGAGGAAGCTCGTTTTCGTCTCGAAGCTGACACGCTGCGCAAGGCCGCCGAAGAACTCGCCCGCAAGCGCGCGGATGCTGAAGCTGGGCGTAAACGTGCGGAAGCTGAAGCCGCGGAGCAGACGCGCCTGAAGGCAGAAGAGGAAGCGAGATTGAAAGCTGCTGAAGAGGCCCGCGTTCGTGCCGAAGAGGAATCGCGTCGCCATGCGGAAGCGGAAATGCAGCGTCGTATCGAGTTGGAAATTCGCCGTCGCGCCGAAGAAGAAGCTCGCCGCCTGGCTGAAGCAGAAGCCCTCGCCCGCGCGGCCGAGGAAGCCCGGCTCAAGGCCGAAGAATCTCGCCTGAAGGCGGAAGTCGAAGCCCGCATCCAGGCTGAACAGGAAGCGCGACGACAAGCCGAAGCGGAAGCTGAGCGCCAGCTTGAAGAAGAAATGCGCGCCCGCGCCGCGGCCGAAGCTCTGCGTGCCGAAGCCGAGCGCAAGCGTCGCGAGGCCGAGGAACACCAGCGTGCGGAAGACGCTCGTCTACGTCTCGAGCAGGAAACCCTGATGCAGGTCGCGGCGGAGTTGTCTCGTCGTCGCACTGAATTGGAATCCGCTCGCCAGCATGCTGAGGCCGAAGCGCGACTGCTCGTCGAAACCGAGGAGCGTGTGCGAGCCGAAAAGGAAGTTCGCCGGCAGATGGAACTTGAACGCCAGCAGGCGGAAGCCGAGCGCCGGTTGGTTGAAGTCGAACGCCAACAGGCTGAGGCTGAAGCGCACCGCCGTGCCGAAGAAGAGCAACTCGCCGAGGCGCGCCGTCGCGCCGCTGAAGAAGAGCAATTGGCTCTTGAGCGCGCCCAACAGGCTGAAGAGGAAGAGCGTCGTTTGGCTGAGCTGCAATCCGTGAAGACCAGGGCGGAGCAGGAATCCATGCGCCGCGCCGAGCAGGAACAGCGAATTCGCGCCGAGATTTTTGCGCTGAGCCAGGCGGAAGAAGAGCAGCGAAATCGCATCGAGGCCGAGATTCAGCGACGCACCGAAGCGGAAGCGCGTTTGCACGAACAGGAAGCGCGCGCCGAAGAAGAAGCCCAAAGAGTTACCGAAGAAATTCGACAGAAGGCTGAAGAGCAAGCTCGCCGTCGTGCCGAAGTTGAAGCGCAGTTGAAAGCAGAAGCGGCGCGGCTTGAAGCGGAAGAGGAAGCTCGAGCGCAGGCGGAAGCGGAAGCGCATCGCCTCGCCGAAGAGACTCGTCAGCGTGCCGAGGAAGAAGCCCGTCGTCGTGCCGAACTTGAAGCGCGTTTGAAGGAAGAGGAAGCGCGCTTGCAGGCGGAGCTGGAAGCTCGCGCCCGCGCGGAAGAGGAGGCGCACCGGCTTGCCGAAGCGGCGCGGCAGGAGGCGGAAGCCGTCCAACGTCGTGCGGAAGCTGAAGCGCTTCGTCGTGCGGAAGCCGAAGCCCGTTTGAAAGAAGAAGAGGAGCGGCTGCAAGTTGAGCAGGAAGCGCGTGCGCGCGCTGAAGCAGAAACACACGAGCGTGCCGAAGCGATTCGCGTGCGGGCTGAAGAGGAAGCGCAGCGTCGTCTTGAAGCTGAAGAACGTTTAAGAGAAGCCGAGGCGCGTCTGCAAAGTGATCGGGAAGCGCGTGTCTACGCTGAGCGCGAAGCAGTCAGGATTGCTGAAGAATTTCGTCTGCGCGCCGAGGAACAGTCACAGCGTCGCCGCGAAGCTGAAGCGCGTTTGCAGGAAGAGCAGTCGCGCATGGAAGCCGATCAGGAAGCGCGTGCCCGGGCGGAAGAAGAGTCGCGCCGGCTGGCTGAAGAGAATCGCCTGCGCGCGGAAGAAGAAGGCAATCGTCGAGCGGAAGTCGAAGCGCAACTTCGCGAAGAAGCCGAGCGACTGCAAGCGGAGCAGGAAACTCGCGCCAGAGCCGAGCAGGAAGCGCAACAGCAGGCGGAAGAGCAGCGCCTGAGAGCTGAAGAAGAAGCGCGCGCCCGGCGTGCCGAAGCTGAAGCGCGGCAAATGGAAGGCGAAGCTCGTCTGCAGGCTGACCGGGAAGCCAGCGCGAGGGCGGAAGAGGAATCCGAGCGCCTGGCGGAAGAGATGCGTCAGCAGGCCGAGGAAGAATCCCGCCGCCGCGCTGAAGCTGAAGAGCGTTTGAGGCAGGAAGAAGCTCGCCTGCAGGAAGCTCAGGAAGCCAGAGCGAGGGCCGAAGCCGAAGCACTGCGCCTGGTCCAGGAAAACGAGCGGGTCGAAGAGGCAGCTCGTCAGCGTGCTGAAGCGGAAGCGCGGCTCAAAGCCGGGGAAGATCGTCTGAAAGCGGAGCAGGTTCCATTCGAGTCTCATGAAGAAGATTTGTCAGCTTCGATTGGTGAAACTTTCCAGGCTGAAGCAAACGCGGTGGACTATAGGTCGCCGGAATTGACGTGGGTCGACGCGAGTCTGGACCAGGAACAGCACGCGGTTGATGTTCTGCCGGTTGAAGACGACGCGGTTAGTTCGCCCGAGTCTACGCTGGTCGAGTCTACGTTTGCCGAGTCTTCAGTTGCTGAGTCGCAAACTGCTGAACCAAGCAAGGGCATCGACGTCGTGTTTGCGGAAAAGGGAATCGTGTCCGCCGAAGAGGATGGCGGCATTCCTTCAGAATTGCTGACGAGGCTTTCAAGCGTGGAGGCCAGCGAACGCGAAGCAGCCCTGGCTGAGGTTGCGACGTTTGGCGGTGATGATGCTTTTCGTTGCATCAGCCGTGCGTTTGATGATCAAGAGGTGAGCGTGCGCAACGCCGCCGCGCTTGCGCTTTATGCTTTGCAAGCCGATCGCGCCGCCACGTTTACACGCGCGTTGCGCGAAGGTACCCCTGAGCGTCGCCGCAAGATTGGCCAGGCGCTGGCTGCTTCCGGACTTGCTAAGGAAGCGGTCGGCAACCTGACAGGCGAAAGCCGCGAGAAGACTTACGACGCGTTTTCGTTGCTGTTCCTGATGGCGAAGGCCGGTGAGGTTCATCCCCTGATGTCCGCGATCGAAGAGTACCCGAATGTCGAAGTTCGCATCGCCGTGGTTAAGCTGCTCGCGCTGAGCGGCCAGTCGGAAATCGTGCCGGCGTTTCGTCGTTTGGCGGTGCGTGGTTCGTTGCCGTCGGAAGTGCGCTCGGCGGTGATGGAAGCGATTTACCAAATCAGCAGCCAGGCCCGCGAGAGCGCGCCGTCGGCGGCCTAAAGCAGTGAAAAGTAAAAGGTGAAAAGTGAAGAGTGAGTGAAAAACCCTAAGTAGTAATCGAAAACTAAGTAGTCAGGGTGAAGCGCCGTGAAGAAGCCTGAATATTCTTCACGGCGTATTTCTTTTGATGCATGCCTCGCTTTGTTTTGCTGGCACCTCGATCCCCACACAGTCAGTCCGGTTTGCCCAAACTCTTCACCTTTCACCCTTCACTTTTCTCAGCTTTTCCCTATTTACGATTTACGATTTACTATTTACTCGCCGATTTACTATTTACCTTCATGTTTAAACTTCATTCGACTTACCAGCCCAAGGGGGATCAGCCGCAAGCCATCGAGACCCTCGTGCGTGGGCTGAGCGACGGTTTCAAGGATCAGGTTCTGCTCGGCATCACCGGCAGCGGCAAAACTTTCACCATCGCCAGTGTCATCCAGCACGTGCAGCGTCCGACGCTCGTGCTTGCTCACAACAAAACGCTCGCTGCGCAACTTTATCAGGAGTTCAAGTCACTCTTTCCCGAAAACGCCGTCGAGTATTTCGTTTCCTACTACGACTACTACCAGCCCGAAGCGTACATGCCCGCCGGCGACGTTTACATCGAGAAGGAAGCCATCGTCAATCAGGAGATCGACCGCCTGCGCATGTCGGCGACGCGGGCGCTGTTTGAACGCCGCGATGTGATCGTGGTCGCCAGCGTCTCGTGTATTTACGGCCTCGGCGATCCGGATGCTTACTACGGCATGCTGTTGTTCCTCGAGCCGGGAACGAAGATTAAGCGCGAGACGCTGCTGCAGAGACTGGTGGAGTTGCAGTACGAACGCTCCGACGTGAACTTTCAGCGCGGCACCTTTCGCGTGCGCGGCGACGTGGTTGAAGTCTATCCGAGTTATCAGGACCAGGCGTATCGCATCGAGCTTTGGGGCGAAGAAGTCGATTCGATTTCAACTATCGATCCGCTGCTCGGCGAGGTTGTTACGCGGCATACCTCGCGCGTTCCGATCTATCCCAAAAGCCACTACGTGATGGCGAAGCCGACGATCAAGCGAGCGCTGAAATCGATCAAAGATGAACTGGAATGGTGGGAACCGCGAGCTCATCAATGAAGGAAAACTTCTCGAAGCGCAGCGCCTGCATCAGCGCACCATGTTTGACCTCGAACTCATCAAGGAGATGGGTTTCTGCCGCGGCATCGAAAACTATTCGCGACATCTGACCGGCAAGAAACCGGGCGAGCCGCCGCCGACGCTGCTCGATTATTTGCCGCGCGACACGATGATGGTGATCGACGAGTCGCATCAGAGCGTCCCGCAAATTCGCGGCATGTTTGAAGGCGACCAGTCGCGCAAACGCACGCTCGTTGAGTATGGCTTCCGCCTGCCCTCCGCGCTCGACAATCGCCCGTTGAACTTCACCGAGTTTGAAGCGCGTATCGGCCAAACGATTTATGTGTCAGCCACGCCCGGACCTTATGAGTTGACGAAGTCGGGCGGTGAAGTCGTTGAGCAGATCATCAGGCCGACCGGACTTTTGGATCCGGTGGTGGAAGTTCATCCGGTGAAGGGGCAGATCGATCATCTGCTCGAAGAGTGCCGGCAGCGCGCCGAACGCAAAGAGCGCGTGCTGGTGACGACGCTCACCAAAAGGATGGCTGAGGATCTGACGGAATACTTTACCGAGGTTGGCGTGCGAGTTCGTTATCTGCATTCCGATATCGAAACGCTCGAGCGCATCAAGATTCTGCGCGATCTCCGGCGCGGCGAGTTTGATGTTTTGGTCGGCATCAATCTGCTGCGTGAAGGGTTGGACCTGCCGGAAGTTTCCCTCGTGGCCATTCTTGATGCCGACAAGGAAGGGTTTCTGCGCTCGGAGCAGTCGCTCATTCAGACGATCGGCCGCACCGCGCGCAACTCCGAAGGCAAAGCGATCCTTTATGCCGACCGCATCACCGACTCGATGAAGCGCGCGATGGATGAGACGCTGCGCCGGCGCGTCATTCAGGAGAGCTACAACCTTGAGCAGGGAATTACGCCGATGACGATCGTCAAGCCGATCGAGTCGACTTTGATAACTGCATCTGAGGCGGACTACTTCAAGGTGCCGACGGAGTTGGACGACATCGAAGACTATTCGGCGGCAAACATTGAAGCGACGATTGCGAGGCTGGAAGCGGACATGCGCGGCGCGGCGAAACGCTTTGAGTTTGAGCGAGCCGCGGAGTTGCGTGATCGGATCAAAGTTCTCCGCGAGCGCGAGCTGCAGTTGGCGTAATCCTCCTGCGATTTACTTCTTTCTGCGAGCTGTTTGATTCCTGATCGTTGAAACATTCTGCGGTTTATGATTACCAAAACCGATCCTGACGAGATTGAATCTTTCCTTTCCGACGCCAGTCACATGCGCGACGGGCGCGCGGAGCGCGTCGTGTTTCCGGAGAACGCCGAAGAAGTTGCCGAGATCCTGACCGCCGCCACGCGCGACAAAACTCCAGTGACGGTTTCCGGCGCCGGTACCGGCACAGTCGGCGGCCGCATACCCTTCTCCGGGATCGTGCTCGCGACTGACAAACTCAATCAGATCAAAAGCATCGGCCACGAAGACTCCGGCGGCCGAGCCGTTGTCGAAGCGGGCGTGCGCCTTTCAGACCTGCAACGCTTTGTTGAGTCCGAAAATCTTTTCTATCCGCCGGATCCGACCGAACGCAGTTGTTTTGTCGGCGGCACAATTGCCACGAACGCGTCCGGCGCGCGCACGTTCAAATATGGAGCCACGAGAAACTACGTACAGCGTCTGAAGATTGTCCTCGCCACGGGCGACGTGATCGATCTCCGCCGCGGTGAACTGCATGCTGATCGAGGCGGACGCATTAAATTCCCGCTGCCGTCCGGCAATTTTCTTGAGGCGCAATTGCCAACCTACCAACTGCCGCGAACTCGAAAACACGCTGCCGGATATTACGTGGCGCCGGAGATGGATGTGCTCGATCTCTTCATCGGCAGCGAGGGCACGCTCGGTGTCGTCGTTGAGGCTGAAGTCGCGCTGCTGCCTAAACCTGAAGGCTTGCTGAGCGGCATCGTCTTCTTCAGTGATGAAAAACATCTGCTCGCTTTCGTTCGTGAAGCACGCGCTCTCTCGCTCGGCAATCGGCGCGCGCGGGCGGCGGAAGGCGGCCGATTGGCGCCGCTCATGGAGAAAGCACTCGAGGTGACGGTTCGGCATTCCCGTCAATCGGCTGCCGGCGAAGGTTCAACTCCAAACGCGATTGACGCGCGCGCGTTGGAGTATTTCGATGGCGAGTCGCTCGGGTTTCTTCGCCAGAAATACGACACAATTCCCGGCAGTGCCGTCGGCGCAATCTTCTTTGAACAGGAGACGACGCCGGCAACCGAAGACTCGCTGATGACCCAGTGGCTTGCGTTGCTTGAGCAACATCAGGCGCTCGCTGAAGGTTCGTGGTTTGCGACCGGAGAAGCGGACCAGGCGAAGCTGCGCGAATTTCGTCATGCGCTGCCGGTCTTGATGAATGAATGGTTCGCCCGTCATCAGCAACGAAAAGTTTCGACGGATATGTCGGTGCCCGACGAAGCCTTCTCCGAAATACTGAGCATCTACCAGGACGCTCTGCGCGCCAGCGGCCTGCGCTACACGATCTTCGGACACATCGGCGACAACCACGTTCACGTCAACATTTTGCCGCGCGATGACGATGAGGCGACTAAGGCCCGCGAGATCTATCTGCAGTTTTTGACGCGCGCTGCTGCCGTCGGCGGTACGCTCTCGGCGGAACACGGGATCGGAAAACTCAAGCGCGACTACCTGCGTCTGTTCTACAAGGACGAGCACCTGCGCGAGATGGCCGCGCTCAAGCGTGCGTTTGATCCTGCCGGAATCCTGGGACGCGGGAATATGTTTTCTGAAGAACTTTTGTAACTGTCGGTTGCCAGTGGTCCGTGTCCGTAGTAGGGTCCACTGACCACTGACCACTGACCACTGACCACTGACCACCGACCACTGAGATGTTTCGTTTCACCACCGCCGGCGAATCACACGGTCGCGCGCTCGTCGCGATCGTCGAAGGTTTGCCCGCAGGCATGCCGGTTGACGGCGCGCAGATCAATCGCGAGCTGCAGCGACGCCAGTGGGGCTATGGTCGCGGCGGGCGGATGAAGATTGAGCACGACCAGGCGGAGATTCTCAGCGGCGTGCGTCACGGCTTGACGCTCGGTTCGCCTGTCGCGCTGATGATTGAAAACAAAGACTGGTCCAACTGGACCGAGGTGATGGCTGCCGAGCCGCGCGACCTCGCGCCGGAAAAATCACGCCGCCTAAAGCGTCCGCGGCCGGGACACGCTGACCTCGCCGGCGGGCAGAAGTATGACATGCGCGATCTGCGAAATATTCTGGAACGCGCGTCGGCGCGTGAGACGGCCGCGCGAGTTGCCTGTGGCGCAGTCGCCAGGCAGTTGTTGGCTTCATTCGGCGTCGAGATTCGCAGTCACGTAATCCAGCTTGGCGGCATTCCCGAAAAACCACTGGAACTTTCGTGGGACGAGGTTGCAGCGATCGCTGATGAGGCGCCTTTGCATTGTGCTGACGCGGAACTGCAACAGCAGATGATCGACTTGATTGATGCGAAGCGCGAAGTTGGTGACACGCTCGGCGGCATTTTCGAAGTCGTCGCGCGCGGTTGTATGCCCGGACTTGGTTCACACACCGCCTGGGATTTGAAGCTCGACGGGCGATTGGCCCAAGCGATCATGTCGATCCCCGCGGTGAAAGCAGTTTCGATTGGCGCCGGCAGCGAGGCGAGCGCTTTGCCGGGTTCGGAAGTTCACGACGAGATCGCTTACAACAACGAGACGAAAGAATTCATCCGCGAAACGAACCGCGCCGGCGGCCTGGAGGGCGGCGTGACGAACGGCGAGGAGATACGAATTCGCGGCCACCTGAAACCGCTTTCGACCTTGCGGCGTCCTTTGCGTTCGGTTGACATCGACACGAAACAGGAAGAGTCGGCCGCGTTCGAACGCTCCGACATCACAGCCGTGCCGGCGGCGGGCGTGATTGGCGAAGCGATGATGGCGCTCACGCTGGCGTCGGCAATGCGCGAGAAATTCGGCGGTGATAGTTTGGGTGAAATGAAGCGCAACTTCGAAGGCTATCGTGAGCAACTCCGCGGTTATTAGGTTTAACTCAAACTGACATCTGAGTAGACTTCATCGTAGAATCGATCTGGGAACTACTTTATCTCAGGCTGTTTAGAGGCGGGCATTGCCCGCCGGTTCAACGTTAAGACGGCGGGCCTCTAAACGAAAGTTGGAAATTAAGTATTCGCACGCTTGGAAAGCAAATAATGGCATTGATGGAAATAGTGACGTGGCCGAATCCGATACTCGACGAGCCGGGCGATCCGGTCACGGTCTTTGACGACAAGCTGAAGCTGCTGGTTGGCGACATGTTTGAGACGATGTACTCGGCGCCCGGCGTTGGCTTGGCGGCCGTGCAGGTCGGCGTCGCGAAGCGGCTGTTTGTGATGGACTGTTCGGCCGGCAAGGATCCGGACCAGCGCGTCGTTATGATCAATCCGGAAGTGCTTCACGTCGAAGGCGAGCAGAATGGTGAAGAAGGTTGTCTTTCGTTTCCCGGGATTTTTACGCCGGTTGAGCGCAGCTTGCGAGCGGTCGTGCGCGCGCACGACATCAACGGCAACGAATTCGAGATCGACGAGACGGAGCTGACCGCGCGCTGCATGCTGCACGAAACCGATCACTGCGACGGGATTGTCTTTCTCGACAAGATGAGCGCGCTCAAACGCGAACTCGTCAAGCGCAAGATCAGGAAACTGCAAAAGTCGGGCAAGTGGAAATGAGATCAGAAGGCAGTCGGCAGGACAAACGCCCGGAAGAGGCGCGTGGGCGACGATCAATTATGATCGGTCGCTTTTGAATCGGTATGGTCGCCACGGCGGTTGGTTTCGTCGTGTGCTAGAATTCGCTAAGAGGACAAGGCTTTATGAAGAATATTCCCGCAGGAAAAGCTCAGGAACGCTTACCGCTTCTCCTGGAAGAGATCGCCGCCTCCCATGAGCCAATTCAGATTACGGGCGACTCTTTCAATGGTGTCCTCATCGCCGAAGAAGATTGGCGGTCGCTCCAGGAAACGGTCTACTTACTGTCGATTCCGGGATGCGAGATTCTATTCGCGAAGGCTTGGGAACTCCGGTTGACGAATGCTCTACGGAGCTTACCTGGTGAGTTGGCAACTCGTATATACCAAGCAGGCCCAGAAAGACGCAAAGAAGCTAGCAAGGGCGCGGTTACGACAGAAGGCTGAAAAGTTATTGGAAATCCTGACTCAGAATCCCTTCCAAAATCCACCGCCGTACGAGAAGTTAGTCGGTGATCTCGACGGGGCGTATTCTCGAAGAATAATATCCAACACCGATTGATCTACCAGGTCATGAAGGAAGAGAACATTGTAAAAGTTCTCCGACTTTGGACTCACTATGAATGAAGCAGAATGAGGATCCAAAGATGCCGACCGAATTTCGTAACGAACCGTTTACTGATTTCAGCACAAACGAAAACGCCCAGGCGATGCGCGCGGCGCTCGCGAAAGTGAAAAGCGAGTTGGGCCGCGAGTATCCCCTCGTGATTGGCGGCGAACGCATCGAGACCGGGAGCATGCTCGACAGCATCAATCCCGCCAATCGCGCGCAGGTCGTTGGCAGTTTTCACAAAGCGACCAAAGAGCTGGCCAACAAGGCCGTCGAATCCGCCTATGAAGCGTTTCAAACCTGGCGGCACACCAGCCCCGAGGAGCGCGCTGATTTCCTGTTCCGCGTCGCCGCGATCCTGCGCGAGCGGAAACACGAGTTGTCGGCGTGGATGGTTTACGAAGTGGCGAAGACGTGGGCCGAAGCTGACGGCGACACGGCCGAGGCGATCGACTTCCTCGAATTTTACGGCCGCGAGATGCTGCGCTACGCCGGCGACCAACCGCTCGTGAAAGTTCCCGGCGAAGAGAACAAGCTCGATTACATTCCGCTGGGCGTCGTTGCTGTGATTCCGCCCTGGAATTTTCCACTCGCGATCATGGCCGGGATGACGACTGCAGCGGTCGTCACCGGCAACACCGTCGTGTTGAAACCTTCGTCTGATGCCCCGGCAATCGCTTACAAGTTTTTTGAGATTCTTGAAGAGGCTGGATTGCCCGCGGGAGTCGTTAACTTCATGACCGGATCGGGCGCGGAAGTCGGCGACGTTGTAGTCGATCATCCGAAGACGCGTTTTGTTGCGTTCACCGGCTCGCGCGAAATTGGACTCAGGATCAACGAACGCGCGGCCAAGGTTCAGGAAGGCCAAATCTGGATCAAGCGCATCATTGCGGAGATGGGCGGCAAAGACGCGATCATCGTCGCCGACGATGCGAATCTCGACGAGGCCGCGACCGGCGTGGTCCAGTCAGCATTTGGTTTTCAGGGTCAGAAATGTTCGGCGTGTTCCCGCGCGATCATCGATGCCACCGTTTACGACCAGATGTTGGAAAAGATTGCCGAGCGGACCGCGAAGATCAAGATGGGCGATCCGAGCGACAACGCCACCAACATGAGCGCCGTCATTAACGAGAAAGCCTTCAAGACGATCAACGCGTACATCGAGAAGGGCAAGAGCGAAGGCGGACGCGTGCTGAGTGGCGGCGGCTCAGACGGCGAGCAGGGCTTCTTCATCGAGCCGACCGTCATCGCCGACGTGAAAGCGGGCGCGACGATCGAGCAGGAAGAAATATTTGGACCAGTGCTGGCGGTGATCAAGGCAGAGGATTACGACGACGCGCTGAAGATTGCGAACGACACGCAATACGGTTTGACCGGCGCAGTCTACAGCGCGGACGAGGCAAAGCTCGAACGCGCGCGACGCGAGTTTCATGTCGGCAATCTCTATCTGAATCGCAAATGCACCGGCGCGCTCGTCGGCGTGCATCCGTTTGGCGGCTTCAACATGTCGGGCACCGATTCGAAGGCGGGCGGGCGCGATTATCTTTTGCTCTTCATGCAGGCGAAAGTTTCGGCGGAGAAGATGGGAGCGACCAAGAGCGCGCCCGCTGAGAAGTCGGCTGCGATCTGAGTAAATCAAGAGCGGGGGCAAGCCCGCCTTCCTGACCTGTGAGACTGCTCAGTTGTTTGTTCTTCCTCCACCTTGAAGGCCCTTCACGCGATTAGGAGCGAGTCAACATCGAGTAGCTCGGGGTGAGGAAGGCGGGCTTGCCCCCGCTCTTTTGTTTTGCTTATCTGAATCGAAAAATGCGAATTGTTTTTATGGGAACGCCGGAATCAGCGGTGCCGTGTCTGGAACGGCTACTCCATGACGGTCACGACCTTGCCGCGGTTTGGACGCAACCCGACAAGCCGGCCGGACGTGGCGACAAAATGCATTCGTCGCCAGTCAAAGATTTCGCGCTCGCACACGGCCTGCCGGTCGAACAACCAAAAAAGATCAGAACTCAGGAGGCGAAAGACCTGTTCGCGTCCTACGAGGCCGAGGTTGCGGTTGTCGTGGCCTATGGCCGCATTCTCCCGCCGGAATTTTTGCGCGCGCCGCGCCGTGGTTGTATCAACGTACATTTCTCTTTGCTGCCGCTCTATCGCGGCGCCGCTCCGGCCAACTGGGCCATCGTCAACGGCGAGAGGAAGACCGGCGTGACCACGATGTTCATTGAAGAGGAGCTTGATTCAGGCCCGGTTCTTTTGCAGCGCGAAACCGCGATTGGCGAGACGGAAACAACGCCGGAGCTCATGCAGCGTCTCGCAGTCATCGGCGCCGACCTGCTTAGCGAGACGCTCGCGCAGCTTGATGAGCTGACGCCGCGACCCCAGCACGATCAAGATGCGACTTTGGCGCCGTTGCTGACTAAGCAACACGGACTGATTGATTGGTCGAGCAGTGCTGCGACGATCGAACGTTGCGTCCGTGGTTTTCAACCCTGGCCCACGGCCTACACCCAACACAAATCGTCGCGATCTCCCCAGCCTCCCCAATCATCTCGCCTGATAATCTGGAAAGCTGCCGTCACCGAGTCTGCCTCGCCGGTTGCGCGTCCGGGAGAACTGCTGGTGGCCCATGGCGACGATCTTGTCGTGAAGTGTGGTGAAGAAACCGCTTTGCGTTTGCTTGAAGTGCAACCGGAAGCCAAACGACGAATGAGCGTCAGAGATTTTCTTAACGGGACACACTTGAAGGTTGGCGATCGCTTTGGTGAAGTCTAAATCTGTTTCGCCGGCACGCCTGGCAGCGTTTGAGATTCTGCTGCGCGTGGAAGAGGGAGCTTACGCTTCCGTGCTGTTGGCTTCGCGAGCAGATGAACTCAAACCGCAGGATCGAAATCTCTGTCATGAGTTGGTGATGGGCGTGCTGCGCCGGCAACTATGGCTGGACCGCCTCGCTGAGATTTACGCCAACCGCAAAGTCGCTACGCTTGACCTGTCTGTTCGCATTGCCCTCCGGCTCGGACTCTATCAACTCAGATTTCTCACGCGCGTGCCCGCATCGGCCGCGGTCAATGAATCAGTTAACCTGACGCACTTTGCTCGGGTGCGTTCGGCGGGAAATTTCGTCAACGCTGTCTTGCGCCGGGCCACGCGCGAGCCTGGAGTCGATCCGACCGAGGCCATTCACGATCCCGTCGAACGTTTATCCATCGCCACTTCACATCCCGCTTGGTTGATCGAGCGTTGGTGCAAAGCGTTCGGCGCCGCCGAAGCCGAAAGCTTTGCCCGGGCAAACAACGAACCGGCGCCGGTCGCATTTCGCGTTGTGCCCATTGTGAATCGCCGCGCCGACGAGTCTGACGTGCGCGCGCGTTTGCGGGAAGCGGGTGCCGAGGTCGTTCGTTCGAAGATCGCGAAGAGTGCCTGGCGCGTTGCCGGCGGCGGGAGTTTGTTGGCCGAGTTGTCAGCCGCCGGGGAGATTTACGTTCAGGATGAGGCCTCGCAGGTAGTCGTCGAGGTGCTTGATTCGAGAGCCGGCGACCGCGTGTTGGATATTTGTGCGGCGCCCGGCAGCAAGACGACTCAGATCGCCGGCGGAACCCTAAATTCCGCGGAACAGCCCGCTATTGTCGTCGCTTCAGATCTGCATGAACACCGCCTGAGGACGGTAAAGTCAGCTGCCGCACTGCAGGGATTGAGTAATGTCCTCTGCCTCGCGCTCGACGGTTTGCAGCCTCTGCCGCTGCGGGATGGCGTTTTTGACCGCATTCTCGTTGATGCTCCGTGTTCCGGGACCGGCACGCTAAGGCGCAACCCCGAAATCCGTTGGCGCATCTCACCCGCTGACATACAGGATTTGGCCGGGCGGCAGCAGCGGCTTCTAGGCAATGCCGCGCGGGCCGTCAAACCAGGTGGACTGCTGATCTACTCGACCTGTTCGGTCGAACCGGACGAAAACGAAGAAGTAGTGCAAACGTTCCTTGAAAACAACGAGTCGTTCAGTCTGGCTGAATTGCGACTCGACCCGACGCTGATGATTTCGAAGGGAATGGCGCGCACGTGGCCGCATCGGCAGGGCGCGGACGGGTTTTTCATCTGCGCCCTGGAACGAAAAGATGGGTGACGACACAAATCGGTTGCGGTTTAGAGTACAAGCTTTAGCTTGCTGCTTACTAAACGGCAACCTAAAGGTTGTACTCTAAACTCGGAATTCGTTGCCTTGCGAGCCTTTGTATCGGATGTTAGACTGCGCAACTTGGTTCGGGCCCAATGTTTAGGTCAGTGCCGCAGTTGAGGTTAGCTACGTGAATACGTCCACCGGGGCACTCTCAGCACTTCGCAGGCTCACCATCGTGATCGCAATAGCGATCGTTTTTGTGTTTGGTCTCGCCACGACAGTTTTTCTCTCTCTCCGCAGTCCGGAAGTTAAGGTTCCCGATGTCCTGGGAAAGGACCGGTTCGAAGCTGAACGCGTGTTGGGCGATGCCGGCTTGAACTTCCGCGTACGCGCGACACGACCGAGCAATCAGGTCGGCGCCAACACGGTGCTGTTTCAGGTGCCGAAGGGCGGCGAGGTAGTTAAGACCGGCCAGACCGTCGCGATGGACATCAGCCGTACGGTAAAAGAAGGGGAGTCTTCTGAAGCGGTCGTTCCGGAGAAGTCGCCGGAAGAGAAGTCGGCCAACCAAAACACGAACGACAACGCTGCCGCAAACGACAACAAGTCCAGGCGCAACAAAAATACAAACAAGAACGCGAACGACAATAGCAACGCCAACACCGGAAATCGCAACTCCAATAGTAACAATAGTAATCGGGCGGCGACGAACAAGAACGCAAACAGCAACAACAACCGGGCCAATAACCAGAATTCAAATCGCCCGGTTAACGGGAATGCAAACTCGAATCGGCCCGTCAGTCCCAGCGGCACCCCGCCGGCAACGAAGCCTGCGGCAACGGTAAAACCGAAGCCGGAAAATCCCTGAGTCGCTTCGATTTGATCTGCACGGATTTGATAGCAGACGCAGCGTAGTTGACGGCATAGCAAATAATGAACGGCAGGACAATTGATATCGCCCCCTCGATCTTGTCGGCCGACTTTGCGCGGCTCGGCGAGGAAATTGAGGCAGTCACGCGCGGTGGCGCGACCATCCTGCACGTGGACGTGATGGACGGGCATTTCGTTCCGAACCTGACGGTTGGTTTGCCGGTGGTCAAGTCGATAGCGCAGGGAACTGAGCTGCCGATCGATGCGCATCTGATGATTTCGGAGCCGGGAAGGTACGCGCAGCAGTTTGTGGAAGCGGGCGCGAGCATGGTCTCGGTCCATGTTGAAGCAGACGCCCATCTGCACCGAACCTTAGCTTCGATCAAGGCCGCCGGCGCGCAGGCAGGCGTGGTGCTTAATCCGGCGACGCCGGTTGAGAGCTTGAGCGAGGCTTTGGCTTTTGCGGATTACGTGCTCGTAATGTCAGTCAATCCCGGGTTCGGTGGACAGAAGTTTATTTCGACTTCGATAGACAAGGTGCGGCGACTCCGACGAATGATCGACGAGCGCAATTTGGAGACAAGGATTGAGATCGACGGCGGCATCGACTTGCAGAATATCGCGACGGTAGTTGAGGCAGGCGCCGAGATCATCGTTGCCGGCTCTGCCATCTTCGGCGCCGCAGATCCGGCCGCCGCGGTTCAGGGTTTGCGCGAAGCAACGGTCCAGTGGGTCTGAGCCAGTGGGCAGCAGGCAGTTGGCAGTAAGCAGTTTGCCGGACGCCTCGGTCGGCAGTCAGCAATTTTTGGAGGTTTTTTATGCGTTTTCGCTTTAGTGCTCATTTGGTAATTTGCGCGGCGTTCGTTTTGGCTTTTGCCGGCACGGCGTTGGCCCAGGGCGCCGGCGCTCAGTCTGACCTTTCGGCGCTGCAACGTCTTGACGTGATGCGCTCGAAGCTCGACTCCATGCGACGCTCGCTCAACAACGCCATTGCTTCGATACCGCCGGCTGAGAAGGACAAGAAGAACGCGGACGACCCGCGCGAACGGCTGAGCGGCCTGGAGAAGGAAGCAGGTACCATACTTTCTGAAGTGAACGAAATACGCGCCAAACAAGAGCGCGCAGATCGTTATGATCCGACCACGCTGGATCGACTTGAGGCTTCCGTTGTCGAATTGAACACGCGTGTGGAAGCAGGACTGCTGGCGACGGCAAGCGCGCGAACAGTCGTTCCCAGTGCGAGTGCCGCGCCGGCCAAGAAGAAAAAGAAGGGAAAATTGTTCGGTATCTTTGGCGGTGGCGGCGATGACAAGTATGAAGAGTTGACCGGCACCGTGGCCCCGGGACGCGACCGCGTGCTTTTCGAAGAAGCAGTTAAAGAAGTAAGAAAAGGGAACCACGAAACAGGCCGCCTGCTCTTCGCGACAATCATTAACACGTATCCCGACTCAGGATTCCTGCCGCTCGCAAAGCTTGCAATTGCCGATTCGTTTTACCTCGAAGGCTCGACCGGCGCGTTGGTGCAGGCAGCGCAGGGCTACCTCGACTGGCTTACATTTTTCCCAACCGACCCGCTTGCCGACGATGCGATGCTGAAAGTTGCCGAGTCTGAAATGCGACAGATGGGTCTCTCGAATCGTGACATATCGCACGCCCGCAAAGCTGAACAACGACTGAAGGCGCTGCTGCAGCAGTATCCGCAGTCGACGCTGCGTCCGATCGTCGAAGATCGTCTGCGTGAAACGCAGGAAAGCCTCGCGATGCACAGCTATGAGATCGGCGACTTCTACCTGGAAGCGCGTTACAAAGGACACAAGGGCGGTCTCAAGGGAGCCCAGTCTCGTTACAAGGAAGTGCTCGATAAATATCCGCACTTTTCGTTTCGCGATGGCGTGTTGTTCAAACTGGCCTACACGTACCAGCAGGAAGAAGAACCGGACGAAGCCGCGAAATATTATCAGGACTTGCTGCGCAATTTTCCCAACAGCCAATTTGCCGACAAGGCTAAAGATCAGTTGAGCATTATCGGTATGCCGGTTCCTGATCCGGATCCGTCGCGCAAGAGTTTTGCGCCACCCGAGCGCCCAGGCATGATGGGCAATCTGATGAAAGAGGTCTTCGGACGAATCGACATCACGGTAAACACGAATGGAATTCTGATCAGCCGCGACAAGAAGGAAGGCAACAACGACTTGATCGATGAAGCGCTGAAATACAACGGTCAACTGCCATCGAATGTGACGCCCATAGCGCCGGTACAGCGGGCTCGTCCGCAACAGCCGAACCCGGCTCCGAAACCGACGTCGCAGAATACAACGCCGGTTGCGCCCGCTGGATCTGCTCCACGGGAAATTAAGCCGTAACCGATAAGCCGTAACCGAGATTAAATTGAACGTTGGACGAGAGGCCCATGGTGATCACCGTGGGCCTTTTCTTTTCGGCTTCTAATGAATCGCGAGTTATGAATCGCGAGGTTCAGGCAAGAAGTTAAAACCCAAATTTCAAAATCAAAATTCAAGATTCAAAAGTCCAAAGTCCCAATTCCCAATTCCCAATTCCCAATTCCCAAGTCCCAAGTCCCAAGTCCAAAGTGAAGTACCAAGTTCAAAGCTCAAAGTTCTAAGCACAAAGCCAGAGTTCAAAGATTCATCCTTGCTCATTTTCGGCGTCCTGACGGATGATTGACGCATGCCAACTTCCAACGAGTTATCTCCAGGTGTTCAGTCTGAACTAGTCCTTCGTCACGGGGCGACGGCGAAGACGATCAAGTCGCTGCTCGTCGCGGTGGTCTTGCTGTGCGTGCTGGCTTTCGTCAGCAAGAAATTTCTGACTGAGCGAAACAATCCCTCGCTCGAAATGATTGTGAATATCACGATCGTGGTTTTCGGGTTTGGCGCAATCACTCTGCGGCGGACGAAGTTTGCGCGGATGCGACTGCAGGACATTGGAGCGTTGCAAGGGGCATCCGGGTTGTTGGCTACCTTGCAGCGAACGACGCTGCTCGTCGCCCTCATCGGGATGGCCATCGTGATAATCGGGTTTATCGCCACGCTGGTAAGCGGAACTCCCTTTTATACATACAAGGCAGGTGTGATTGCGGTGGCCGTGCTCTTGTACTGCTACCCGGTCCGCTCCGCGTGGGAGAAAGCGATCAAACAATTCTGTCCGCAGAACGGCGTCGATTCCCCTGAAAATGCTGCCTAAATCGAGGATCCCGTGTACCGGAGCGGTTTAGAGTACAAGCTTTAGCTTGCGTTGCTGGTTGCCCTCCACGATCTGCAGCCTAAAGGCTGTACTCTGAACTCCGGCAACTGGCGGCCCCATCTGGGAAAAGTGTTGATCTTAGTTGGCCGCTTTGGTAGTCTGTGATTGTCGTTTCTGACCTGCCCGCCCCGGCTAGGTTTCTTTCCTTCAACAGCCTTCCTCAGGGCCCTGCGCCTGGCGCCGCGCTACTAGCACCGGCTAGCTGCTGCACGCTTGGGCGGGAACCCTCAATGACTTTCACAAAACTGACCTCCCGCGCCACTACCACTGCAAACAACAAAAACTATTCAACTTTGGCGCTGATGCTGTTGCTGGCATTGTTCGCCATTTGCCAAACCGCAGCCGCGCAGAATATCCAGCCGCGACCGGTGGCCCGTCTTCTTTCCGAACCGACCGCTTCGTCAGGTTACGCCCGACCGCGTCGAGTGAAGCCGGAAGAGAGCGCGGTGGCCACAAATGCGACGGCCGCCGTCCGACGTTCGCCCGAAGCGTCAGCATCGAACCTACCATCGCTTGACGATGCCACGCCGATCGAGCGCCGCGCCTTTGAACAGACCAATCAAGCGCGCGTTGAAAACGGCTTGCCTGCGGTCGAGTGGGATTCGGAGCTGTGTCGCATGGCGCGAGATCATTCTGAGAAAATGGCTCAACAAGGAATGTTGACTCACCAAACGCCGGAGGGTGTGCAACTGAAAGAGCGAGCCCGCCGCAACGGAATTCTTCACTTCAGGGTGATCGGTGAAAACCTCGCGTTCAATAAAGGCTACAAGGATCCGGGCGCCTTCGCCGTCGAGCGATGGTTGGGTTCTTCCGGACATCGCGCGAATATTCTGTACGTCGGGTTTCAAGCCGCCGCGATTGGCAGCTATGTTGCCGCCGACGGCAGCGTTTATCTGACGCAAGTTTTCATTGCTCGCTAGACACACGTGCATTCTTTGATTTTTGTAACGCAAACTGTTAGTTTGCGCGCGACTTGAATGCCGTTCATTCATCGCACGCGAACAGTTTGCCCGTTACGTCAAACGTGAGTCAGCCGCCCCAAAGTGAATCAGCCTGCGCTCAGCCTGCCGTCATTTGCCAAGATCAACTGGAGTCTGGAGATTCTCGGCAAACGTTCTGACGGTTATCACGAAGTAAAAACTCTCTTACAGACAATTTCACTGCACGACGATCTTCATTTCGAGATCTGCGAAGACAGTGGCATTTCACTCGCTTGCGATGACCCGGAACTTCCCACTGACGAGAGAAACCTCGTGGTCCGCGCAGCGCGCTCGCTCCAGGATCGTTACGCGGTGACCGGCGGCGCGCGAATTCGCCTCGAGAAGAGAATCCCGCACAAGGCTGGGCTTGGCGGCGCCTCTTCCAACGCGGCTGTCACGCTGTTGGCGTTGTCACATCTGTGGAAACTCGGCCAAACATCGCTTGAGTTGCAAGAGATGGCGGCGAGTCTCGGGGCCGACGTGCCATTCTTCCTGGAGGGCGGTTGCGCGCGGGCAACTGGAACCGGTACGACCGTTTCACCGTTGCCGGATGAAGCGAATGCTGTCTCGCAACACCTCATCGTGATCACACCAAATGCTGGAGTTTCTACCGTTGAAGCCTACGGCGCGGTTAATTCTCGTGCCTTGACAACAAAGAATGCGGACTCTATTCTTTCTGTTTCGCGCAGCGAGGCAAATTCACAAGATTCGCAACCGTGGCCTTTGCAGAATGAATCAGTGAGTCTCTCGCCGAGTGACTTGAAGAACGATTTCGAGTCTGTGATCTTTGATATCGAGCCTGAGATTAGACGAACTAAAGAATCTTTACTTCAGGCTGGTGCTCTTGGCGCCCTTTTGGCTGGAAGTGGTTCGAGCGTGTTTGGTATCTTTGCCGGCCGCAAAGATCAGCAGCGCGCCGTTAACGAAATCAAACTGGAAGCAGGTTGGCGCATCTTTCCTTGTGTTACAGTGTCGCGGCAAGAATACCTCCGCGCCGTTTGTTCCTGGCGTCTTTAATTTTACGCTCTTTCAACTTTGAACAGGATTTTGGGGCGTAGCCAAGTGGTAAGGCACCGGTCTTTGGAACCGGCATTCGTTGGTTCGAATCCACCCGCCCCAGCCACAACTGCAAAAGTGATGAGTGATGAGTTATGAGTGCTGAGTAAGCCAGAACGCGCTTACTCATTACTCATCACTCATTACTCGTCACTTCATTACTGACTTATGGGAACAACTGGCGGCATTAAGGTCTTTTCGGGAAACGCAAATCCGAAGCTGGCGGAGGAGATTGCTCGCCATTTGGGTTGCGACATGGGCCGGGCTTTTGCGGAGCGATTCTCGGATGGAGAATTCAATTTCCAGATCGACGAGAACGTGCGCGGCGGCGATGTATTCATTGTTCAGCCCACTTGTCCGCCGACTGACGAGCATTTGATGGAGCTGCTGATAATGCTCGACGCGTTTCGTCGATCGTCGGCCGAGCGCATTACCGCAGTCATTCCGTATTACGGTTACGGCCGCTCGGATAAGAAAGATCGCCCGCGCGTTCCCATCTCGGCAAGGCTGGTGGCAAACCTGATTTCAGTGGCCGGCGCGGATCGTTTGTTGACGATTGACCTGCACGCGGCGCAGATTCAGGGGTTCTTTGATATTCCGGTTGACCACCTTTATTCGGCGCCGGTGATGATTGGCTACTACCAGGAGAACTTGCTGCCAAACCTGACGGTGGTCGCGCCTGACACTGGCGGCGCCGAACGCGCGCGCGCTTACGCCAAGCGGCTGGACGCGGAACTTGCCCTTTGCGACAAGCGCCGCGAAAAAGCGAACGTGGCGGAAGTAATGAACGTTGTTGGCGACGTGCGTGGTCGCAGTTGTTTGATTGTCGACGACATGTGCGACACGGGTGGCTCGTTGACAAAAGTTGCCAAGGCCCTGAAGAATGCAGGGGCCGCCAGAATTCATGCATGCTTTACGCATGCGGTTTTGTCCGGGCAGGCAGTAAAGCAGCTCGCTGAATCGGAAATCGAGCAGATAATGATCACCAATACGATTCCGCTGCGGGATCACGCGAGCGAGTTGGAAAAGATTAAAGTACTTAGTATCGCGCCGCTTCTGGCGAAAGCGATCAAGTCGATCCACGAGGAGACCAGCGTTTCCTCGCTCTTCGTTTAGCGAAGGGCAAACACTGATGGCTTGAATAGGAGTCCATCAGCGATCCGCTGATGAGATTTCAAATTTGAGATCTTCAGATTCCTGGCCGGGTAGTTGTCCGGGCCAACGAATCTCAGATTGGAGATTTGAGATCTCAGCAGCAGGATCGCTGAACCTTTGTAGAGAGGTCTAAAAGAGGAATAGTCATGGCAGAACAGAAAGACATTACAGTTCGCGCGACGGCCCGCGAAGGTCGCGGCAAGAATGATGCCCGGCGGGCGCGCGCCGCGGGCATGGTTCCCGTTTCGGTTTATGGCGGCGAGGGCGGTAGCGTGGCAGCGCTCGCTCCTTTGCGCGAGCTCGCGGCGATTCTTCGCTCTGAGTCCGGCCGCAATACGATCTTCACGCTCGACATCGAAGGCGTCGGCGCCAGCGAGGTGATGTTTCACGAACGCCAGATTGATCCGGTGCGCGGTCGTCTCATCCACGCGGACCTGACGCGCCTGGTCAAAGGCCAGAAGATCGAAGTGACGGTGCCGTTGCATCTGGTGGGCGAGCCAGTCGGCGTTCGCGAAGAGCAGGGCGTGCTCGAGCAGATCATTCGCGAGATTGAAATTCGTTGCGAACCGCGTGAAATTCCGGACGTGGTAAATGTCGACGTCAGCAATCTCGGCGTTCATGACGTGCTTCACATTTCCGATATCCAGGTGGCCGAAGGCATTGAAATACTCAATGCCCAGGACACTGTGATCGCGACGGTCGGCATCGTGAAGGAAGAAGCACCGGCGCCGGTTGCTGAGGTTGAAGGTGCGGCCGAACCTGAACTTATCGGCAAGGGCAAGAAGGAAGATGAAGAAGGCGGCGGCGACGCCGATAAGGGTAAGAAGGAATAAACCGTACTTAGGTCTTTGGACTTAGGTCCTTGGCCTTGGCGTTGAAATTGAGCTTTATAAGCGCGGCTTCATAAGCGCGGCTTCAAAGACCAAAGGCCAAGACCAGAGACCCAAATGGGCAATTGGCAATGAGATGAGCCTGATAGTTGGCTTGGGGAACCCGGGTAAAGAGTATGAGTGGACGCGCCACAATCTCGGGTTCATGTTGATTGACAAGTTAAGGTCGGCTGCGGGCAGCGGTAAATATCTGCGCGAGTGTCAGGCGCTGACGGCGCGGGCGGAGATTGAAGGCGCCGCAGTCAAGCTGGTTAAGCCGCAGACCTACATGAATCTCAGCGGCGACGCGGTTAGTTGTCTGCTGGCGAAACAGAAGTCCGAGACCGACAAGGACTTGATTGTTATCTCGGATGATCTGGCGCTTCCGTTTGGCAGCATACGCATTCGCGCGAAGGGTTCGGCCGGCGGCCACAACGGTTTGAAGTCGATCATCGCCTCGCTAGGATCGAACGAGTTTACCCGGTTGCGAATCGGCATTCAGCCTGAGCACCCGATTTCGGATTCGAAACGATTTGTGCTTGATTCATTTCCAACCGCGGCGCGGCCGGATGTTGAAAAGATTTTGGAAAGAAGCGCGGAAGCGATTCGTGCGATCCTGCGGGATGGTGTTTTGAAAGCAATGTCGGAGTACAACCAGTGAGTCGTAAATAGTAAATAGTAAATAGTTTGGTGCCGGGGCGGCTTGATTATTTACCATTTGAGAATCACGACGGAAACAGCGTGTCAGCGAGTTTCTGAAACTATTCACGATTTACGATTCACGATTTACTTGTAAGGAGATTTGATTTGGATACGCATAGACAATACGAAGTGGTGTTCATCGTCGATCCGACGGCGGACGATGAGGAAGTCACACGCCTGACTGACGGTTTCAAGCAAATCGTTACGGACCAGGGCGGCACGATAACCAAGTCCGAGAGCATGGGCCGGCGACAACTGGCCTACGAAATTCTGCACAAGACAGAAGGTAGTTTTGTGCTTTTGGAAATCGAAGGCTCCGGTCATGAGATTGCCGAACTCGAGCGCCGCATGCGCGTCAACGATCGCATCATCCGCTACATTACGGTGCGGGTTGACGAGGATCGACGCCGGGCCGAAAAGTTTAAGGCGAAGCGAGCGAAAAAAGCTGCGAAGCGACCGGGTGGTGCTGACGAACAAAGACGCGGTTCGGCGACTGAGTTTGCGCGACCCGAAGCGGATGCTGACGAAGACGCCGCCTAACCGAGGCTGGTAAAGTTGGGAGCGCAGCCAGCTTGCCTGCTGCTGTGTGGCTACGAACGTTGAGGCAGACAAGAGGTCTGCGCTCCCAGCCTTAAGTTCACGATTTACGATTCACGATTGACTGCTTTACGAGGTAACTATGTCCACAAATTATGAAGATCGCGGCCGCCGTTACAACGGTGATGATGATTTCGATCGCGGCCGGCCCTCGCAGGGTCGCGGCGGTCGTCGCATGCGCCGCCGCCGTATCTGCCGTTTCTGCATTGAAAAGGTAGACATTATTGATTTCAAAGATGCCCGGTTCCTTGGCAACTTCATCCCTGAGCGCGGCAAGATTCTGCCGCGGCGCATTTCCGGAAACTGCGCGATTCACCAGCGGATGCTGGCCGAGGCAATCAAGCGCGCGCGCAACATCGCCTTGCTGCCGTACACGACCGACTAACAGTCGAACCCCGGGGAAACGAATTAAGGAAAGGGAGCTGCCCACATGGCGCACACTAAAATACTTTTGCGACAAGACGTCGACGATCTCGGCGCGCGCGGCGAGATCGTTCGCGTGCGCGCCGGTTACGCGCGCAATTACCTGCTGCCGCGCAAGCTGGCGGTCGAGGCCACTTCAAATAACGTAAAGCAGATCGAGCAGGAACGCGCCGCGCTGTTGAAGAAGGAAGCGAATGAGCGTGCGACTGCTGAAGGCCAGGCCGAGCAGATCGGCAAGCTGGTGTTTGAGTTCAAACGCAAATCCGGCGAGCAGGGCGCGCTCTACGGCTCCGTCACCTCGATGGACATCGCCGAAGCGCTGCAGGAGAAGGGTTATGAGATCGATCGTCATCGACTTCATCTGCGCGAACCGATCAAGCGGCTGGGCGACTTCACCGTGCCGTTGCGCCTGCATCGTGAGGTGAACGTCGATCTGCAAGTGAAAGTGGTTTCGGAAGGCGAAGCGATCGCCGGTCACCTGACCGCTGAGCAGGAAGCCGAGCTCGCGAAACAGGTCGAACCGCAGGAAGAAGAGTCTGCCGAAGGCGAGGAGTAGTTAAACCATTGCCTCTTTTAGGTTAATACGCCAAGCCTAAAAGCACTGTAGTATAGTCACGGCGCTGCAAGTTTGGTTTTGACTTGCGGCGTCGTTTTCTTTTACCAGATGCCTGACTGCAATCTTTCGAATTCAGGTCGAATATCAAAACAGCGCCAACGGCGCGAGATGTAAAAGCCTGGGGCAACGCCCCAGGAAACGCATAACCAAAACATCAAAGCTCTGAAGGAGCGAGAAATTGGATTCGCCCGTCTTATGTCGCGCCTTCAGCGCTCAATCGTTTCGGGCGCGAACTTTCCTGGGGCTCCAGGCTATTACATTCCGCGCCGTTGGCGCTGCAAAATACTCGGCGCGTTGCGCTGCAAACGAACCAGCGTTCTCCGAACAACCGGCTCTTAAATTTTTTGTCTTCATAAGTTCATTCATTCATGGCCAGTCCTGATCCCATTCGCGAGCAGTCGCTCGAACGTTCGCTGCCGCACAGCTCTGAAGCCGAGCGCGCCATTCTCGGCGGCATCATTCTCGACAACGCTCTGATCAGCCAGGCGATTGAGTTGTTGCGGCCGGAAGACTACTACGTCCCTTCGCATCGCCGCATCTTCACCGCGATGATCGCGCTCTTTGAACGCAGCGGCGAAATCAATCCGATCCTGATTGGTGAAGAACTGAAGAAAGAGAACGCGCTCGAATCGGTCGGCGGCATCAGCTTCATCACCAATCTCACTTACGGCCTGCCGCATTCGACCAACATCATTCACTACGCGAAGGTTGTGCGTGGCAAGTCGATGCTGCGCCAGCTCATCAGGGCGGCGAACAAGATCACGCAGGAAGCGCTCGAACAGGAAGATGAGCCCGAGTTAATTCTCGACCACGCCGAACACGCGATCTTCGAGTTGGCCGACGAACGCATCCGTCAGGGTTTTGTTCACGTCCGCCCGATCGCGGAGCAACTGCTGGAGAAAATTCAGGAGATGGAAGGCCGCGCCGCGGTCTTGACCGGGCTGACGACAGGCTTTGCCGATCTCGACAAACTGACCTCGGGCTTGCAGCGACAGGATCTGATCATTCTGGCGGCGCGGCCTTCGATGGGAAAGACAAGTCTCGCCTTGATGCTGGCGGAGAATGCCGCGATTCACGTTCCGGGCTCGGTCGTCGGCATGTTTTCCCTTGAGATGTCGAAGGAAGCTTTGGTCATGCGCATGCTCTGTTCGCAGGCGAACATCGACGCGCAGCGTTTTCGGAACGGCTTTCTTTCCCGGCCGGAATGGGCGCAGATCGGAAAGTCGCTCGGCACGCTTGCCGAGGCGCGAATATTTCTAGACGACACTGCGGGCATCACGGTTCTGGAGATGCGCGCGAAGTTGCGACGCCTGGCGGCCGAGCAAAAGCGCCTCGATCTGATCGTCGTTGACTACCTGCAGTTGATGAGCGGTTCGGCGAAACGTACTGAGTCGCGTCAGCAGGAAGTGTCGCAAATTTCGCGCGAGCTTAAAGGCCTGGCCAAGGAAATGAATGTGCCGCTCGTGGCGCTGTCGCAACTCTCGCGCGCGCCCGAATCGCGTTCGGATCACCGCCCGCAGCTCTCGGACTTGCGCGAGTCAGGCGCGCTTGAGCAGGACGCGGACGTCGTCGCCTTCATCTACCGTCCCGAGGTTTACAAGACTCCGGAAGAGCGCGAGATGTTGCCGGACGATGAGAAAAACGTTGCCGAGCTGATCGTCGCCAAGCAACGCAACGGCCCTACCGACACGATCCGACTTCGCTTTACTCCCTCCAGCATGCGATTCGATAATCTCTACCGCGAATGATTTCAAACACTAATCCGTCAATCAGCAACGAACGTCCTACCTGGGCCGAGATTGATCTCGAGGCGTTGGCGTCGAACTATCAAATCGTCAAAACCAGGGTTGAGCCGGACGTTAACGTCATGGCCGTCGTGAAGGCCAACGCTTACGGACACGGCGCGGTGGAATGCGCGCGGCGGCTGGAGCGGGAAGGCGCGGACTGGTTCGGCGTGGCGCTGCCCGAAGAGGGAATCGAACTCAGGAACGCCGGTCTCACTAAACCGATTCTTTGTCTGGGCGGTTTCTGGGGCGGACAAGCGAGTGCCTGTGTTCAGCAGAACCTGACTCCGGTCGTTTACCGGCTCGACATGATCGAAGCTTTTGATCGCGCGGCTCGCGAGCGGGACATCGTCGCCGACGTGCACGTCAAGATCGACACCGGCATGGGGCGGCTCGGCGTCCGCTTCGACGAAGTTTCGGAGTTTGCCGCGGCGCTCAAAAATTTCTCCAACATTCGCGTGGACGGTTTGATGACTCACTTCGCAGCCGCCGACGAACCGTCGTGCGGAGTGCTGACCGAGGATCAGATTCAGCGTTTTGAACACGCCGTCGCTGGTTTTCGCGAGCACGGTTTCGAACCGACGCATCGCCACCTGGCAAATTCCGCCGCGATCTTCAGCCAGCCCCACGCGTTTGCGAACCAGGGCGGGAAGTCCGGCAGCAATCTGGTGCGGCCCGGCGGCGTGCTCTACGGACTTTGGCGCGACATCCTCGCGCCCGCCGACCGCGACGAAAAATTTCAGCCGGTCATGTCGCTTCATTCGCGCATCACTTTGCTCAAATGGGTGCCGGCGGGCGAGACGGTCGGCTATGGCTGTACGTTTGAAGCTTCGCGCAAAACTCTGGTGGCAACAATTCCGATTGGCTACGACGACGGCTACGTGCGCGCGCTGTCGAACCGGGGCCATGCGATCATTCGCGGCGTCTACGCAACCGTCATCGGGCGTATCTCGATGGACCTGACGCTCATCGATGTGACTAACGTGCCCAACGTTCAGCTCGACGATGAAGTGGTGTTCATGGGCCACGACGCCGGATTGGCTGTCACTGCGGAAGACATCGCGCGAACGGCGGGAACACTTTCGTACGAAATCACGTGCGGCATCGGCGGCCGTGTGCCGCGCCTCTACCGGTGAACCGCCAGCGGTTTGGCCGCCAAGACGCCAAGGACGCCAAGGACGCCAAGCGTCCGACGTTAGAAAGCGTTAACTGTTCTGTTGTCGCCGTTCTGTTTCTCTTATCTTGGCGTCTTGGTGTCTTGGCGGTTTAACTACCGGAGCAGCAGCGAGCGTTTGTCATGGAACCAGAAAACTTAACCATAGCCGTTAACGACAAAGACAGCGTCAGCGCCGTGTTATATCCAACGCCGAAGAAAGACCGCGCGGGAATGACCGTGATTCTCGGTCACGGCGCCGGCGCCGGTCAGCAGCACCCTTTCATGCGGCTGTTCGCGAGCGGCTTGGCGGAACGCGGTTTTGACGCGCTCACTTTCAACTTCATCTACATGGAGCAGAAGCGCCACGTTCCTGATCCGAAAGCCAAGCTCGAGTCGTGCTACCAGGCCGTGATCGAATTCGCGCGCCGTCAGAAGAAACTCAAAGGGAATCGTGTTGTGCTGAGTGGCAAGTCGATGGGCGGACGGATTGCTTCGCAGGTCGCGGCGCAGCCCGAGCAGAAGCACGAAATCGCGGCGCTCTTTTTCCTCGGTTACCCGCTTCATCCGCCCGGCCGTCCTGACAAACTCCGGGACGCGCACCTGCCGCAGATCAAGGCGCCGATGCTTTTCATACAGGGCGAGCGCGATGCGTTCGGCACGTCCGACGAGTTGGCCGCGATCATCAAGCAGCATCATCTGTCCGCCACGCTTCACTCGATCAAAGGCGGCGACCATTCGTTGAAAATTCCAAAAAGCCTCGGCATCCCGCAGGACCAGGTGTACTCAGCGACGCTGGATGAAATCGCCAGTTGGTTGCGGAAGCACGCTCGATAAGATAGACCTCACGATGGCACCATTACGATCGAGTTAGCCGCGAATTCGCGCGGATAAACGCGAATCAGAAAAGGCATACGGGATCGGTCTTTGTACTGGGTGTCTGTTCAGTCCGCGTTCATCCGCGCAAATCCGCGGCTGACCCTTCCGACCCATCGTTAATACCAACGGTTGAAACGTCCTTCCGTAACCGGACATAATCTTTGGTATGGTCAGTTTAAAGTACAAGCTTTAGCTTGCGTCGCCGGTTGGCACTCCAGATCGGCGGCCTAAAGGCTGTACTCTGAACTACTGACGCCAAGTGCAGCACTACAAAATCGTTGGAATCCTTGCCTTTTGCTGTCGCTTCGCATATAAGGCTGGCCAACAAGGCCTCAAGCTTTCGTCTCGTCAAAACCTGACTCTCTTGAATTCGACCCCTGTTGAAGCTCGACGGAGTTAACGGCCAGGAGATTCATCGATGAAGCAAACTATTCTGACTTTCACTGCCAGGGTTAAGCCTGACCAGGTCTCCCATCTAAGAGAAGTGCTTGACGGCATGGGGAAAGACGTCGAGAACAACGGCCTGATTCCGTTTCCCAGGTTGAAGCTGCTGCATTTTTCCAGTCTGGTTCTCAACGTGGATCCGAAATACGGCGCCTACCTCGTTTTTGAAAATAACTTCGACGGCTCGCTCGATCCATACCTTGAAGAGCTTTACGCCCAGGCTTCGCCGGGTCTGCATGAGATTCTGAGTCACTGCGAGGGATATCCGGTTTCGAGTGCGCCTGACAAAACTCAACTGCTTGGTTATCTGCGCGCGCACGTGGTCAAGCCCAACGCCTATCACATCGGCAACGTCGGCAGGAGCGTGGTGCGGACGCACGATGAAGACGATCTGCGCGACGGTATTGAAGATTTTCTTGACGATGTCGTGAAGCAGGGAAACGTCGGCGCGCCGGCATCGATTCGTCAAAGGGTGCAGGCGTTCGTGCAGGGTCAGCCGGGGTTTGGCTGGGCGGCCAGGGTCCAACCGCGACAGACGGCGATGGAGCATTTCCTGCCGCGGCTGAAAATTTTCATTGTCGCGATTGTCGCGCTGCTGTTGTTGCCGTTGTTAATTCTGCTCGCTGTTATTTGGATCATCATGTTGCGTTGGACCGAAATTCACGAGCCGCCACCCGCCGAACTTGACGTCGACGATCACGTCAGGAACCTCGTCAGACGCGAAGATCGCACGCACATTGTTCAAAATCACCTGGCCAGCATCACTGTCGTCAAGCCCGGCGCCTTCCGCCGAATAACTTTGCGTGGCGTGCTCTGGCTCGTGAACCTGATCGCTCGCACAGCGGACAAAGGCGAACTCAGCGGCATTCCCAGCATTCACTTTGCGCACTGGTCGCTCATCGACAACGGCCGGCGTCTGCTGTTTTTGAGTAACTTCGACGGCAGTTGGGAAAACTATCTTGACGACTTCATCGACAAGGCGAGCCCCGGGTTGACCGCCATCTGGACCAACACGATCGACTTTCCCAAAACCAGTTGGCTCTATCGCGAGGGTGCGCGCGACGGCTCGCGCTTCAAGGCGCAGGCGCGCGACAAACAGACCTACACAAATGTTTGGTACAGCGCCTATAAACAGTTGACCGTGCAGACAATCGACAACAACAGCCAGATCCGCGACGACCTGTTCACGTCGCTCGACCACACTGCTACGCGCGACTGGCTCAGACGTTTCTGAAGTGAAAGGGGACAACCCGTGGCTGAACTTCAACCGGAAGATTTGAAAGACATACAGGGGATCGTGGCCAGTGGCTATGGCGATCTTCATTGCGCGAGTTACATGTTGTTGCGTGTCACCCACGCGGCGGCGGCGCGTCGCTGGCTCGGAGTTATCACGGACCAGATCACGACGAGCGAGCCGCCACCGCAGAAAGTCAAAGCTCTGAATGTCGCGTTCACTTGTCGAGCCTTAAAGAATCTTGAACTTGATGATGAAACGCTCAAGACTTTTTCCCGTCCCTTCCTGGAAGGCATGACAACCCCGCACCGCCAGCGCATCCTCGGCGACAACGACGACAACGCACCCAAAGAGTGGGTTTGGGGCGGCAACAATGCAGACGACCTGCCCGATGAAACGAAAGCGGTCGACATTGTCTTAATGGTGTATGCCGAAAATGAGGACCTGCTCAACGTGCTGCTGGCCGAGAAGCGCGCCGAATTCAAGCAAAATGGTATTGAGGAGTTGCGAACATTAAGCGCCGGGCGACAAGATGACAGCCACGAACATTTCGGTTTTGCCGACGGCATGGGCCAACCCGCGATTGAGGGAACCTTCCAGGTTGAGAAGGCCGCGGCGCGGAACATTTTGAAGGCGGGCGAGCTATTGCTGGGTTACACCAACGATTATGACAAGCCGGCCGACAGTCCGATGGTCAAAGCGGCGCGCGATCCAAACGGGCTGTTGTTACCGCCGCGCGCGGCTGTGAATGCTGACGGCACGACCTCGTCGTCACAAAACGCGTTTCATGATCTGGGACGCAACGGCAGCTACCTTGTCTTTCGTCAGTTGGCCCAGGACGTCGCCACGTTCCGCTGTTTTATTGATGAGGCATCGCGAACAGCCGATGGGCAGTTGGATCAAACTGCCGGTAATCGTCTGGCCGCGAAGATGGTGGGACGCTGGCAAAACGGCGCGCCCCTGGTGATGTCGCCGGACACGGACGATCCGGCCCTGAGCCTCGCGGACGACTTTGGCTACCGCGACAGCGATGCGCACGGTTTCAAGTGTCCGATCGGTTCGCACGTTCGCCGTTCCAATCCGCGCGATACGCTCGGCCCGGACGGCGCCACCGCCCTGAAGACATCGAATCGTCATCGAATTTTGCGGCGTGGCCGATCTTATGGACATCGTCCGAAAGATCCGCGCGTTCGTGACGACATCGATCGTGGTCTGCTTTTCCTCTGTCTGAACAGCGACATCGAGCGCCAGTTTGAATTTGTGCAACAGACCTGGATTAACAATCCGGTCTTTGGTGGACTCAACGGCGAAGTCGATCCGCTGATCGGAAACATCAAGAAGACTGAAACGCCTCCCGTCGATCCGGCTCAAGCGAATCCTGGCGGGACGACTGCGGTCGCCGCGAATGCAAACAGCGGCGGAAGTTCGGCAAACGGCGACGAGCAAAGCGAAGCGATTTTCACCATCCAAGCCGATCCGTTGCGGACGCGCATTCACGATCTGAAACGCTTTGTGACGATGAAGGGTGGCGCCTACTTCTTTCTGCCGAGCATCCGCGCGCTACGGTATTTGGCGAGTCTTTAGGCCCGAACCGGCGCGCAAAAACATTGACGCCAGACGCAAAAGTGGAGTATTTATCGGTCGCCTTACGTCATAGCTGGTTCTCAGACCCTGCAGTGCCTCGTACCTGCGTGCCGGTCCGCGGAGATCGTGAAACATAATCCGGGTTGGTACACGGCTTCAAACGATTTGGTCCTGGCTGTTTGGGTCAATTGTTTCTCGCTACAGTTCCAACGCCCGGCCAATCAATGAAACGACGTTAGGGCGGGGCGGCAATTGATTGAAACAACTGTGCCGCCAACGGGCAAAAACACACGTCGGTTTGCCGCGAAGTCGTCAGATTCTTAGTCACTATGTCTGTCCCCAAGAATATTGTAGACCGGGTAAAAAAAGGCCAGTGCATTTTATTCCTGGGCTCGATGGCCACCGCCGCCACTCCACCGGCAGACTCAAAATTTGTCTACGCCGACAATCCGCCGGGCGGCAACGAGCTCTCCAGACGCCTGGCGGACCAGTTTTCCTATCCTTATGGTGATAGGGAAAACCTGCAACGGGTTAGCCTTTTCATTGAGGCTAACACCGAGGTGAGACGTTCAGGGTTGGTTCAGGAAGTCTTTGCCGAATTGACTCGAGCTAATATTACGCCATCACCAGCTTTGCGGATGTTGGCCGCCTTGCCGTTCCGGTTCATTATTACCACCAATTACGATCGCCTATTCGAACAAGCCCTGCGATCGGTTACGGTGTCGCCGGGTAAGACCAAGGATCCGATGGTCAGGGTTTACGATCCCAACGCCAGCGGCGCGCCGGAAGATGTTCTCCTGGATCCTGAGGTCGAACGCCCCGTTTTGCTGAAACTCCATGGTGATATCGATAAGCCAAATTCGATTGTGATCACCGAAGAGGATTACATCAACTTTATTTATCGAATGGGTAGTCCTCACCTTCATCCGATCCATGAAAAAATACGTTCGCGAATGATGGAATGGCCGGTGCTTTTTATCGGCTATAGCCTGAGAGACTTGAACCTCCGCCTGCTGCTGAGAACACTCCACTGGCACGTGGACCAGGCGCGCATCCCGCTATCATTTTCGGTGGATCGCAAACCCGACGACTTGATCGTCTCGGTCTATCAAAACGGAGAAAAGCCAATCCTCAGTTTTATCAAGCAGGATTTGTGGCACTTCGTTCCCGCCCTTTATGAAGCTTGCCTGGGCAAACCCTACACGCCATGAGTTTAGAACACCTCCCACCCTACCGCGGTATTCACCCGTTTCGCTTTGTCGACCGGGACTATTACTTTGGCCGAGAAGATCTGATTGATGAACTCACCGCCAAAGTGTTGCTGTACCGGCTGGTGGTTTTGTTTGGTGAATCCGGCGTCGGCAAGTCGTCACTCATAAACGCCGGATTGATTTCGGCGTTGCGCGATAAGGGATTTCAGCCCGAACGCCTGCGGGTGCGGCCCTTTGAAGCGCAGCCGATCTCGGTCGAAAGAGTGAGCGGTGGGACGGGCAAGAGCGACGGTTTTCTGAAATCGATTTTTGTCGACGAAGGTTCGCCGGGAAGTAACCGGCTGCGCGTCGTGGACCGATCTTTGGAACAGTTTAAGGCAACCGTTGAAACCGCTGGTCACGAATCCAACGCCGTTCTCATTTTCGATCAATTTGAGGAGCTGTTTACTCTGTTCAGCCAAAAAGACGACAAGGGCACACTCGACAATTTGCAACGTCGACTGCTGGAAATGCTCGTCGGGATTATTAAGAACCCGGGCCTGAAGGTAAAGATTGTCATTGCCATTCGCGAGGATTACCTGGCTAAACTGGACGTGCTCGCCAAGGAGTACCCTCAGATATTCGACCACCGCGTTTTACTTGAACAACTCGATCAGGATGAATCCGCTAAAGCGATTCTGTGTCCCTTTCGCGGGCCGGTCCAATTTCCTTCAAAGCTAACGCCCAAGCTGGCGGTGACAATCATTAAAGAGCTGTCCAGTAGTCAGATGGAAGGTTCTATTCATCCGACGGAGTTGCAGATTGTTTGCCGCCGGTTGTGGGACAGCTTCGCCAGCCAGGTACCCGCAATCGGAACGACGCATTTCGTGGAACTGGGCCGGACCAAAGGGATCATCGAAGGTTTCCTTACTTCGCAGTTGACGGCGATGGGCCCGCCGCTCCGGGAGATTGCAGTTGGCGTCCTTTCCAGCTTGATTACCGATTCGGGTACCAGAGACGTCGTAAGCAAAGAAAAGATCGTAGATGTGATGGAGGATTTGCAAAATGAAGTCTTGTTGGATCAGGCGCTGAGGTTCCTCGAGGACCGCCGGCTCATTAATGCGACGTTCGAAAGGGGAACCACCTTTTACGAGTTATCCAGCGAGTTTCTGATTGGTCCGATTCAGAAAGAACGAGAGCAGTTTATCCTGGAACAAGAGCGGCGGCGCGAGCGCAAGATTATTGGTCGTCGCTTCAAGTTTGTTTCATTGGTAGTGGTCCTGCTGACGGTACTCCTCCTGACTTTCTTTTACTTTCTGGCAAACGAACGAGCCAAGGGGCGCGAGCGCGCCGAGGAATTGCAGCAACAGCAATCGGAAGCAAGGAAGATTGTGGAAGTGGAGTCTCGCAAGAATCTCCAGACGCGTAGCCTGCTGGACAATCTTTCAGACCTGGCAAGTGCTGAAACTGCCAGGCGCCAGGGCGCCCGCGACAATCTGGTGCGGGATGCGGAAACGAATGAAATACCAATCGCTATTCTCCCCTTGATCGAAGACCTGGTTCGACGGAAGGATCCGGAGCTGGCTGACAGCTATCTAACGTTACTAACCAATGCGATCTTGAAAACACCTCCCGTTGAGGTTGTACCCGTTAACAATCCGGTGCGCGTCGCCATTCAATTTTCCGGTGACGAACAACTGCGCCTGGCCCGGCAGTTGAAAAGCGGATTGGAACGCGATGGGATGGTTGCGGTAATCCGCCGGGTCAGCCAGGGTCCACGATATAGTGAGTTAAGGTATTTCATTGCCACCGACAAGGACGTGGCAAACCAGGTGGCCGCCAGAATTCGTGAGCTTGGTCTTGCCGGCGTGCAGGCGGTGTACGTTTCCGGCTACGAAAACTCGACGCTGGTCCAACCGAGGCAATTCGAGTTGTGGTTTGTGGGATTACCACAACCGTCGCCATCGCCCACCGTCGAGACGCCCGCGTCGCCGGACTTGACCGGATATTCGCTCGGCTCACCGGCCAGAGGGAACGCCTGGTATGTGGCGATCTATCCCGAGAGCCCAACCTTGTATCAGCGAGTGGTTCTGTCCAACCTGCTGGGAACGGTTGGGAACCTGGATGGAGTCTCCGCCAAGCTCTATGCGAATGGAGTGAAGATTGGTCCGTACAAAGATAAGGAACGTGCTGAGCAAGCCCGGCAAAGGACTATCGAAGCTTTAAGAGACAACACGCAGGTTAAACTTAAAGGCGAACCCTCATTGACTTACATTCCTGCGTTTTAGACTGGCACTGTGGTCCAGTCGACTGGTAAAGCCTCCGCTGCGGCGTTCCCTCAAGTCTCTCAAAAACAAATCACGTCGTGCGTTTGAACAGTCGGCTCTTCAGGAAGCTGCGCATCGGGCAGAGATCTCTTTGCGATGCCTGGCTCAAAGCACAGCCGTCTCTTCCAGCAGTTTTCCCGTGGCGAAGCGGTCAACGTTCAGTTGGGCGGCGTCGATCAGATCCGAGTGGCCGTGGAGGATCAGGTCGGCGGTGATGCGGCCGGAGGCGGGGGAGTGCATCACGCCGTGGCCGCTGAAGCCATTCACGAAATACAAGCCGGCTACGTCCGGCGACAGGCCGATGATGGCGTGGTGGTCGGGCGTCATTTCGTAAAGGCCGGCCCAGGCCCGGCGCGGGTTCACTTCCGCCTCAATCAGCGACGGCACGCGATCGGCGGCGCGCGTCAGAATTTTTTCAACGAAGCCGGGATCGAAATCAGTCTTGAAGCCCGGCGTCTCTTCCGGGTCATTCCACGCCAGCAAAATTCCTTTTCCTTCACGCCGAAAATGAAATCCCGTCGACATGTCGATGACCATCGGGAAACGTTTCGGCAATCCGTCGAAAGGTTCTGTCGGAACGAGTTGACGCCGCAGAGGCTCGACCGGCAGCTCTGCCCCGGCGAGGCGCGCGACTTCGGCGGCCCAGGGACCGGCGGCGTTGACGACGATCGGCGTTGAGACGAAGCCGCGCGAAGTCGTAACCCCAACCACTCGACGCGTAGCTGCGAGCGCAGACATCCTGTCTGCATCGTGTGGTCCGGCTTTTTCACTGGGAGCACTTGTCTTGCCGGGCGGTTCGCGCTGCGCGCTCATTGCAGACAGGATGTCTGCGCTCCCAGCTTTAGGCTCGACTTCAATGCCCGTCACTTGTGTGTCCAGCCAAAGTCGCACACCGCGTTCGCGCGCCTTCAGCATGAATCCCATCATCACGCTATGCGGATCGACGAAGCCGTCAGTCGGGCAAAACGTGCCGCCCACGATGTCGTCTACCCGCAATTGCGGCACAAACTTCGCAATGTCTTCACGCGAAACCAGTTCGACATTCTTGACTCCCAACGCCAGTTGGCGTTCACGATTGGCAGTGAGATAAGCGAGATGCCGCTCGTTGGTCGCGCAGAACAGATAACCGTGTGGACGGTAGTCTGCCGGGTGCCCCACCACTTCATCGAAACGCGCGAAGAAGTCGATCGAATACCGCGACATCTGAATATTGACCGGCGTAGAAAACTGCGCGCGCACGCCGCCCATGCTTTTTCCGGTCGAGCCTTTTCCCTGGTGCGCCTCACGTTCGATCACGAGCACGTTGGTGCAACCTTGCTCGGCAAGGTGATAGGCCACGCTCGAGCCAACAATTCCGCTGCCGATGATTACAACGTCTGCTGTTTCGGTCATGGTTGTCGCCGCTAAAGATCAACTTATAGAATAGCCGCGCGAGAATAAGCTGAACTCAATTTGTAACGCAAACTGCTAACACCCCGCGCGGGGGCCCCGTTTAGTTTGCAATGTATGCGCTGTGAATGGGATTCAGGCGGCGCGCAAACTAACAGTTTGCGTTACCAGAATGAAGCCAGGGAACTGGAGGCGAAAATGGATCTGCGTTACCCGATCGGGCCGTTCGAATTTGCCGGACCCGTTTCCGACGACGACCGTCGTTCGCTGATCAGCAGGATTGGAGAACTGCCGGCGCGCATGCGAGCGGCGGTGGCGGGGTTGAATGAGCAACAGCTGGACACTCCTTATCGACCCGAGGGTTGGACCGTCCGCCAGGTGGTGCATCACGTGCCCGAGAGTCATTTGAATTCCTACACGCGCTTCAAACTCGCCCTGACCGAAGACGAACCGACAATCAAGCCTTACTTCGAAGATCGTTGGGCGGAACTGGCGGACGCGCGCGCGGCGCCGATTGAGCTTTCGCTGGATTTGCTTGAAAGTCTGCACCGCCGTTGGGTGTGGTTTCTGCGATCGCTCAACGCGAAAGATTTCGAGCGCACCTTTCGTCATCCCGAACTTGGCCTCGTGAGCCTCGACAAGAACGTCGCGCTGTACGCGTGGCACGGCCAACATCACGTGGCGCAGATCACGGCGTTGCGCGAACGAATGGGTTGGTAAGGCAGTGACAAGTGAAGAGTGAAAAAGTAATGAGTGATGAGTGATGAGTGATGACTCGATCGTTTAGAGGCGGGCATTGCCCGCCGGTTCAATGATCGATATGTAAGGCCGTCACGCAGTCTTGAGACGGCGGGCAATGCCCGCCTCTAACATCTCAAATCAAGAATCACGCTTTGATGCTGTAGCAAATGGAGTAAACGGATGCTAAAGACGTTCGATTGTCCAAAGTGCGGCGGGCCGGTGAACTATGAGCAGAACGTGGTTGGCGCCAACCTGACCGCGCGATGTCCCTACTGCGGTAGTTCGCTTTCGGTGCCTGACGAGATGAGCGGCCGGCCGGCGCAAATCATTTCCCACGTCAACATCGATCTTCGCAACACCGGCGCCAAAGCCACCAAATGGATCGTGCTGATCGTCATGATTCCTTTGATCGGCATCATCATCGCTGTGATCGTCATGGGTGGGTTTCTGATTCCGCTAATCAGCCGCGGCACGCCGCCGACCGTTACTAAGACAACGCCGCCGACCAGACCAGGCCTGGTCGTGCCCGGCAAAAAAGAAAAGCCAGACTCGTTCGCGACGACCACGCTCAAGTTTGGCTCGGAGGGAATCGGACCGGGAATGTTCAAGGACGCACGCGCGATCGCCGTTGACGCGTCCGGAAAAATCTACGTCGGCGAGTACAGCGGCGGACGCATTCAGGTTTTTGACGCGGAAGGAAAATTCATCACGCAGTGGACGGTCAATCCGAAGATGCCGCTGAGGGGACTGGCGGCTGATCGCAAGGGCACCGTTTACGTTTCCCAGAGCGGCAACATTTCTCGTTACGAAGGCGAAACGGGAACGCTGCTCGGCCAGTTGGTCTATCCCGAAGGTTGGGGTTTTGACTCCATTAGCGTCGCCGCCGACGGCGGACTGGTGACGTCGTGGTACAAAAATCGCGACGACATCGTGCGCTTCAATTCCTCGGGCCAGGTTGTCCGCACGATTCGGGCGGCCATCAGTTCGGTGACGGAGGAGTCGGAACTCGACACGCACGTGGCGATCGACGGCCTCGGGAATATTTATGCGCTCGGCACGTTCACCAATGCGGTCTTCAAGTTTTCGCCGGAAGGGAAGTTCCTCACCAGGTTTGGCGACGCGGGCGAACAGCCCGGACAATTTCGGGCGGCCCAGGCACTCGCCGTCGACGGCAAGGGCCGCGTTTTCGTCAGCGACATCAAAGGCGTCCAGGTGTTTGATACTAACGGACGCTACTTGACCACGTTCAAGCCCGAGGGCCTTGCGTCGGGCATGGTGTTCAATGACAAGGGCGAAATGTTCGTCGCGGCGCGCACTCAAGTGCTGAGGCTGGCGATGAAAGAGTAGTAAACAGCAAACAGTAGACAGTGAGATAGTAGACAGTAGACAGCAGACAGCAGACAGCAGATCCCAAATGAAAATTGGTGACGTGATTTCCTGGCAACGCACATTCACAGACGAAGAGATTCGCCTGTTTGCAAGTTTCTCCGGCGACGAAGGCGAACACCATCTGGTGCCTGACGAGAAGGGGCGACTGATGGCGCACGGGCTGCTGACGGCGACGTTGCCAACAAAGATCGGTGGTGATCTGAATTTCATTGCGCGCAAATTAACTTTTGAGTTTCATCGGCCGGTGTTCTCCGGCGACACGATTACTTGTGATGTAACCCTGGCGGAGTTGGAGCCCGCCGACCAATTCATTCGACTCGTCTCAACCTGGGTCTGTCGTAACCAGCACGGCAAAGAAGTGATGACCGGCGAAGCGCGCGGCGTAGTTCGAATCAAAGACGGGAAAGACTAGCGTGAGCACTCGTAGCTATAACATCTCACTCCTCTGGAGCGAAGCTTCTCAGAATTAATTAATTGACTTCCGGATTCGAAGTGGGATAAAAGCCTCTCGCTCGTCATTTTCTCATGCCCTGACTTTTGGAATGTCTGAAAAGATTCTGTGTGATCGTTTAGAGGCGGGCACTGCCCGCCGTCTCAACATGCGATCGCAATGATGATCGCGGCTTGAACCGGCGAACAGAGCCCGCCTCTAAACGGCAGCATTTACTCCAAGCGTCCGCGCGGTATCGTTCAAATTATGATTAAGAGAACCAGAAATCTTCTCGTCGCAACGTTGGTGGTGTTGTCCGGTTTTTTCATGACGGCGGTTCTCGCTCGCGCTCAAGGGAGTAACTCGCAGCCGGCAGCGACGCCGTCAACCCCGTCAAACTCGTCTGGTTCGTCCCCCGTGACCACTGCTTCGCCGGTGCCGGCTGCTTCTCCGCAAGCATCGCCCACGGCATCAAGTCCGTCGCCCAGGGTTATCGGAATTCAAGGTCACCTCGAGCTCGACGACATCGTGAGCGTCGAAGTCGAGAACTTCAGTGAATGGGCCGACAATAATGAAGCAACCAAGCTGGTTCCGTTTATCAACGGTCGCGCGATCAATGGTAACTATCCTGAAGAGATTCATCCGGACAAGAATCGCCTCCACTTCCACCTGGAGATTACGCCCGAAACCAAGGAGGTTTGGATTGACTTGCTGGGTGCGCCGCAAGGAGCGACTCGTCCAGTGACCTTCACCATTGGGCCCGAGACTGATTCGCCTTTTGATAGCGTCCACGGCCAAAGTAATCCTGTTCCCCTGACGGTGATTTCTCCGGTTTACGGTTTGGTCGCGCTGCTGGTCGTCGTGTTTACGCTGGCGAGTTTGCTGTGGCTGTCCCGCAAAACCAACATCATTCGCGAACCCGGGCCAAATCCCGGGGGCGGCAAACTGAAGCCGTACAACCTGGGACGCACGCAGATGGCTTTTTGGTTCTTCCTGATTTACGTGTCGTATCTGGTGATTTGGCTGATCACCGACGCACTCGACACCATCACGCCCTCATTGCTCGGGCTGATGGGCATCAGCGCCGGCACCGCTCTAAGCGAGGCGCTGATCGATTCGGGGAAGGACACGGCGCAAAGCGGACAGCTCCAGGAGCTCAGCGCCGAAAAGGAACCGCTGGAACAAAGCATCTCGCAAATGCAGAACCAACTGGACGAGTTGAACGCGAAAACGGATCTGTCGTCCGAAGAGGCAACGAGCCGCGACAATCTTAACCGGCAACTTCAGGACAGTCGCACGCGCCTGGCACAAGTTAACCAGCAGCTTCCGGGGCTGACTGCGGCCGCGGCGTCAAATAGTTCGCGTGGTTTTTTGCAGGACATTCTCGCGGACGCCAACGGCTACAGTTTCCACCGGTTTCAAATTTTCGCGTGGACCATCGTGCTGGGAATCATTTTCGTTTCGTCAGTCTACAACGGCTTGAGCATGCCTGAATTCAGCGCCACGCTGTTGGGATTGATGGGCCTCAGTTCGGGAACGTACATCGGATTTAAGTTTCCGGAACAGAAACAGTGATCGGGAAAGCAGTCTTCAGTACAGGTGCAGTTAGAGTACAAGCTTGCGTTGTAGGCTGCCCCTCAAGATCGGCAGCCTAAAGGCTGTACTCTGAACGCAGCCTAAAGGCCGTACTCTGAACTAAGAGCAAAGCGCTTACTTCCTTGTGTAAGCAAGTCAGCATTCAAACCATGGCGTGGCGACGACGCGAGCGCCAACCCCCTTTAGGAGAATCCACATGAAAACTCGAAACGCGCTCGCGGTTGGAGCGATTGGTGTGTCAATTGTGCTGGGAGGTTTCTTCGGCTGTGGTAGTCAGGAGCCTGTGAAACCTGCCGCGGAAACCGCCTCGCCGGCGCCGGCCACGGCGAATCCCATAACCGTCAGCGCGGACGTGCCGAAGGAGTTGAATGAAGCGGGCGGCGGCGCGCCGAAAGCGACGATGCAACAAGCGGCGGCGTTCGCGTGGCAGGAGTTTATTGCTTTGAATTGGCCCGCGGTGAATCAGACCGGTGGCGTCGTGGGTGGCCAGTATGTGGCCCAGCGAGACACGCCTGACAAGGGTTGCAAGTTTGGTGACACGACGAACTGTACCGGGCCACTGGTGTGGGAGACATTCCGCAACAAGGTGGAGATTTTTCCGGGCGTCGGTGAGCCTCCGGGTTATCCGAACGTAGTGCAGGGCGATCCGTCGTTCGGCTACGACGCGCTGCCGAATTACGTTTACGCCAGCGGCGGCAAGCCTTGCGACACCCCGGCGCCGACCGGTACGGTTTGGGTAAATCTCGACGAAACTGATCAGATCACTCTGGATTCAATGTACGCCGGCACGGCGCCGAAGCAAGCTGCCGGCAACAGTGCGCCGCAACTGATTCGTTTTCTCGCCAAGGCGAATCGAGCGGAATATAACTACATCGCGGGGAACAAATGGTTTGGCGGAGTTCCTCAGGGAATCAAGGACGCGACGCAAACCTATCTCAAAACCAACCAGGCCAGCCCCCCTCCGGGCAGCACCGATGTGGTGAGTTTGCCAACCAACACAATCGAAACCAAGGCGGGTTGGCGCCTGCTCAATCCGACTGAGATAGCGTCGAAGCGCTTTAAGACGGCGACGGTCCGTTACTACGAAAATGAGAGCAACCCCTGTTACCGTCAGGACACGTTTGGCCTGGTGGCGTTGCATATCATTCAAAAAACTGCGAGCGCGCCGTATTTCATTTACGCGACCTTTGAACAGGCCGACAACATTTTGAGTGCCGCCAACGCGCGAGTTGAAGACGAAGACGGCAACATCAATCAGCCGTTGCCCGGCTGCCGGGCGGATCAGACGGCGCCTTGTCCGCGGACTCCTTCGGTGACGCTTGAAGACACGGCAACGGTGGCGACGCCCCCAGCACAGGTGCCGCCGCAAGTTAATCTGGTTCCGCCCACCGCGAAATATTGCACGGCGGATACGAATACGCCTCCGCCGAATCAACTCTACTATCTGAACGCGTCAATGTACCCGGCCCTGCCGTCTGACGGTTTCATTTGCGTCAACTACCGCGACAACGCCATTCCACAGCCGGTGATTGACGCGAACAAAGCTGCGCATGCGGCCATCAAGGCCTACAACCAGGCCAACGGCTTAACTGATTCTCCATGGCTCTACTACAAGCTTATCAACGTGCAGTATCAGGTTATCGACAAGACCACGCCCGGCGTTTACACCGGCAACGATCCGAACAGCAACAAGAATCCAGCCAGCTATCATCTGGCCAATATTGTTGTGGAAACGAATCGTCCCTTGCAGCTATTCAGCGGCGGCCTGGCAAATAGCGGCACCAACAGTGACTACGATTCACAGTTCGGCGGGACGGGAACGACGATTCACCGTAACCTTTATTACAACGGCAGCCAGGCCAACATGGGTGGTTGCATGGGCTGTCATGGAAGTCAGGGCCAACATCAATCAGGGGACTTCAGTGTGATTGTTAAGAAGGGCCGGGTGCAGGCGCCTGAAGTACCTGCGCCTGTAACCAGAGAAGGGGCAGCCAAGGTTCCAAGAAATCGCGAATTGAGCTTTAAGTAAGTTTCGGGCATCGAAGTACGCCAGCCAATTCGGATCGAGATGAAACGGCGGGAGAGGTACGCGGACCGTGCGGTCTGCGTACCTCTTTGTTTCGGTAGGAAGTTCGAGATGTTCGCAGCGACTAGACGCGTCGCCTGTCACTGCGTTCCGAGCTACTGCAGTATGAAGTTGTAAGTGATCACGCCTGAGACCTTCACCGCCTGATCGCCGAGCGTGGTCGGCGTGAAGCGCGCGCCATAAGCTGCCTGTTGCGCCAAGGGCAAAAGCAACGGGTGTCCGGAAACAGCCTTGGCTGAAATCACTTTGCCATGTTCGTCAATTAAGACCTGAACGTTCACCGGCCCGGACGCTCTTGCCTGTTTTGCAATCGGAGAATAGATCGGTTTTGGCAACACGAGGGCCAGTCCGGTGATTGGACCCTTGCTGATTGTTCGCGGAATGCGTTTTTCAACTGGCGGCTGGGCCGGTGGCGGCGTACCGATATCCACGAGCGGCGGATGGCCGGAACCCGCTACATTATTGCCACCGCCTGCGTTGCGCCCTCCGGGTTCGACGAGGCCTGAATCCGCGGCGCCAATGATGTAGCGCCCGCTGTCAGGTATTGGCAGATTCTTGTTGGGAACTGCCGAGGTCGTATTGGGGACAACATCGGGACGGTTGACGCTCGCCATCGGATTCTGCCGAACAACCGGAGTCGCGGCGGAATTAGAATTAGTGGCGCCCTTTGGCGGCGCGCCGTGTGTGACCGGCGCCGGAGCCGGCGGCAGCTCCATCGGATTCAACATGGTGACGAATTCAGTTCTTTGGTTTTCCAGCCGAGCGTCGTAGGCATAGATGCTCGCCACGCCGGCGATGATGAATAGCAAAACATAAGTCGCCGAGGTGAAGAGAACGAAGGAACCGCGGCGTTTGAATTCGTCCAGGTGCGAACTCGATTCAATCAAATTATTAAACATCTCTTTTCTCCCTTGCCGGTGCCGTCGGGTCGCAGGAGCTACTCGCCAACATTAGACTCCGCCACCAAGGGGAAGTTCCAAGTTTCAAGTTTCAAGTTCCAAGTTTCAAGTTTCAAGTTTGAGCCTAAGACCTAAGCCCTAAGCCTCCAAACTTGAAACTTGAAACTTGAAACTTGAAACTTGAAACTTGAAACTTGGAACTTGTGTCTTGCGCCTGATACGATTGCCCCGCCCATCACACCCCCAATTTCAGGAGAGAACATATGGCGACCAGGGAAGCGCTCGCGGAGGAACTCAACCCTTTTCAAATTGCCAGGCAGCAGTTCAATCGCGCGGCTGACTACCTGGACCTCGATGCCTCGACGCGCAACGTTCTGAGTAGTCCCAAGCGACAGTTGATTGTCTCCGTGCCCGTCAAAATGGACGGCGGCGATGTGCAGGTCTTTGAAGGCTACCGCGTGCAACACAACATCGCCCGTGGACCATGCAAGGGCGGCATTCGCTATCATCCGAACGTGACGCTGGATGAAGTGAAGGCGCTCGCGTCGTGGATGACCTGGAAGTGCGCCACGGTCGGCATTCCTTACGGCGGCGGCAAGGGCGGCGTCATTTGCGATCCGAAAAGCCTTTCGATGAATGAACTGGAGCGACTGACGCGTCGCTACGCGTTTGAGATCGCGCCGATCATCGGCCCCGATCGCGATATTCCGGCGCCGGACGTCTACACCGACGAGCAGACCATGGCCTGGATCATGGACACGATTTCGATGGTGCGCGGCCATACCGAACTCGGCGTCGTCACCGGCAAACCAATCTCGTTGGGCGGTTCGCACGGCCGCGCCGAAGCGACTGCGCGTGGTTGTCTGTATGCGTTGCGCGAGGCTTGCCGCGTGCAGGGCCTTGAGTCTCAAGCGGCGCGCGCGTGGCGGTGCACGGTTTCGGCAACGCCGGAGCGAATATCGCGCGGCTGGTTGCCGCCGACGGAGCGAAAGTTGTTGCCGTCTGCGACTCGAAGGCTGGTCTGTTTTGTGACGCCGGCATCGACATCGCGGCCGCGCAGCGTCACAAAGATGAGACGAAGTCGCTCGCCGGCTTGCCGAACACGACAGAGATTTCAACGGAAGACATCATCGGTGTTGACTGTGACATCCTGCTGCCTTCGGCGCTGGAAAACGCGATCACGCTCGCGAACGTCGGACGAGTAAAGGCGAAGATCATTGCCGAGTTGGCCAATGGCCCAACCACGCCGGGAGCCGATCGCGTGCTTGAGGATCAGGGCGTTTTTCTGATTCCGGATATTCTCGCGAACGCGGGCGGCGTAACCGTGAGCTACTATGAGTGGGTGCAGGATCAGTATTCGTTTTTCTGGACTGAGAAGAAGATCAACGAGACGCTGGAGCAGACAATGCGAACGGCGTTCAATTCGGTTCACGAAACGGCGCAACGATATGGCACGGACATGCGCACCGGGGCGTACATTTTGGCGGTAGATCGCGTTGCGGAAGCGACTCGTGTCCGTGGGATATTTCCTTAAGAGAATGTGCTTTGAACTTGGTGCTTTGGTCTTTGGACTTGGGTCTTTGGTCTTGGGTCTAATTCGGAGATCCGAGATTTGAAATCTTAGGTCTCAAAACGAAACGCAAAGTCCAAAGACCCCAGACCAAAGTCCAAAGCACAAAAAACGAGAAACAGAATGAAAGACCAGATCACAGTTTACGAAAAACCAACCTGCACGAAGTGTCGCGAGATGAATCGCTTCCTTCAGGACAACGGCGTCGACTTCTCGAAAGTCAACTACTACATCGAGCCGCTAACGAAGGAGAAGCTGGAGGAACTTCTCGCCAAGATGAAGCTGACGCCGCGCGACATCCTGCGAACCAGTGAGCCGATCTATCGCGAGTTAGGCTTGGGAAAAGGCGACTTCGCGGACGACGAGATCGTCTCGCTGATGGTCGAGCATCCGGATCTGATTCAGCGGCCAATCGTCGAACGCGGCGATCGCGCCGTCCTCGGCCGTCCCACTGAAAACGTAAAGACGCTGCTGTAGCTAGCGACAATTGCGATTTGTTTAGAGGCGGGCATTGCCCGCCGTTCCTATCTTGAACCGGCGGGCGACGCCCGCGTCTAAACCCGAGGACCAAAAAAGACTTGAAGAAGCCTGAAACAATCTTCGCCTGTCAGAACTGCGGACATCAATCGCGTAAGTGGCTGGGAAAATGTCCGGAGTGCGGCGAATGGAATTCGCTGGTCGAGGAACGAGAGCGCCCGACGAAAAAGAGCAGCAGTCGCAGCGGCTTCAAACTCCGCGAAGTCGCCGCGATCGCCTATTCGGAAATCGAATCTCAGGACGAAGCGCGCGTCTCTTCCGGAGTTACTGAGTTCGATCGCGTGCTCGGCGGCGGCATTGTTCCGGGGACCCTGGTGTTGATTGGCGGCGATCCGGGCATCGGCAAGAGTACCCTCATGCTGCAAGTCGCCGACCGTCTCACTCCGCGAAAGTTGCAGGTGCGAACGGGAGCGCGGCAACTCCCGGCGCCGTGCTTTACGTTTCCGGCGAAGAGTCGGAACGGCAGATCAAGCTCCGCGGCGAGCGTCTCCGCATCGAGGCGAAAAATCTTTTCCTGTTACCCGAAACGAATCTCGAAAACATCTTTCACGAGGTGGAACGACTCAACCCTTCGGCGATTGTCGTCGATTCTATCCAGACGATGTTCTCGGCGATGATCGAGTCGGCGCCGGGTTCGGTGTCGCAGGTGAGGGAAGCGGCGCACCAGTTTCTGTTGCTCGCGAAGAATCGCACGATTCCGGTTTTCCTGATCGGCCACATCACCAAGGACGGTTCGATTGCCGGACCCAAGGCGCTCGAACACATCGTCGACACCGTGTTGTATTTCGAGGGCGAACGCCATCACAACCATCGCATCGTCCGCGCCGTCAAGAATCGCTTCGGCGCCGCCAACGAAATTGGAGTTTTCGAGATGACGGGCGCGGGGCTTGTGCCGGTTGCAAACCCTTCGCAGATGTTTTTGCAGGAACGACCGCAAAACGTCGCCGGCTCGGTCGTCACGGCTTGCATGGAAGGGACGCGGCCGTTGCTGGTTGAAATTCAGGCGCTCGTTTCGGAAACAAAATACGGGACGGGCCGGCGCATGACGCAGGGCGTCGATCAAAATCGCGTGGCGCTGCTGATGGCCATGCTTGAGAAACGCATCGGGTTGCAGATGTTGGGAGACGACGTCTTCGTCAATATCGCCGGCGGGCTCGAGGTAGACGAGCCGGCGGTGGACCTTGGCGTGGTCGCGGCGATCACTTCGAGTTTCAAGAATATTCCGATCGACCCGCACACGACGGTGTTTGGCGAAGTTGGTTTGACCGGCGAAGTCCGCGGCACGACGCAGGCGGCGGTGCGCGCGCGCGAGGCACAGGCGCTGGGGTTCAAGAAGATTGTGATGCCGGGATCGAACAAGTCAGGACTGGAACGACTGCTGGGCGTTCAGATCGTCGGAGTGAAGTCGGTTGAGGAGGCCCTGGCGGAGCTGTTCTGAGAAACATTCAAATACAGCGGGGGCCAGCCCCCTTCCTAACCTGGAGGCTCTCTGACTCGCTCGTGAGCAAACGTGAGAGCCTTTCAGTCTTATGTTCACGCTCAACTCTATTCAGCTCGGGGTCGGGAAGGTGGGCTTGCCCCGCTCCTGATCATCAAATCAATTCAACTTGATCGCCTTCTGCTACGCGCCCCTCACGCGCGACATTCGCGTAGACGCCCAAGTTCTGTTCGCCTTCCTTAACAATCGTTCGCAGCACAGAATTATCTTTCGGCAATTCAGCCTGCGCGTTCGTCGTCATGCCGCAGCGCACCGCCGGCATTTCGCATTTCACCTCCAGCGTGCCGATTCGCAGAGTCTTTCCCAACCACTCTCTTTCGATCAACCCCTCGATACCATCCACCGTTTTGACGAAGAAATTCGGACGGAATCTGCGCACATCCCAGTCGGCCGCCGGGTTTGCTTGCGCCATCGCCCGCAGCGACGCGCTCGTCAAAACGTGAATTGGAGCCACATCAAAATAGGTTCCGGGTGGCGACGTATATTCGAAAAGTTGTTTGGGGAATTTCGAGATGTCGGGGATGGGCTCGTCGGGCGTGCGACTGAAGGCGGCTCGCAGTTGAGCGTCGAGATTCGGAAGCTTCGTTATGGTCGGAAGCAAGGCGCGAAAACCGGGGACGTCTGTTAGCGGCGCAATCACTCGCGCCGCTGTGCCGGGCCGGCGATAGTGTTCTTTGTTGCTCGCCGGCATGCGCGGCCACAGCCGGACTGCTTTCCCGAGAACTGACGACAGCCGCACGTTGATGTCGGGGTCGTCACTCTGGACAGTTGAGCCATCGGGAAAGACGATCTGCACGTGCGGAACGTTTTCGTCGGTCGGTTGTTCGCGATACTGCGAAGCGCACTGCATCAGCAGGGGAATGCGTGTGCCGGTTTTGACTTCACTCTTTTCTTCATCCCTGATGGCCCAGCCGCGATCGCCGGGCAAGCCAAGTGGGCCGACTGTGCAGTCAGCGAGCTTTTCACCCGCCATCGATTTCACCGGGTAACGCCAGATTTGTTGAACTGTTCCGATTAGCATAGTTGGGTCAGATTAACGACTAACCGCCAAGACGCCAAGCGCGCCAAGAATGCGAAAGAGACGAAGCGAAAGACAGTGACGGCTTCTTTCTTATTCTTAGGACCGAGACAGAAGGCCGCTCAACTTGTTACTATTCGCTACCGTTCTTTAGTTTCCAATATTCAATGCGGCAAAGTTAAAGGAGTCTATCCGGATGTTCAAGACCTCGGTAGGTTACCGTCATACGCTTGCTTACTTTGCCGCCGTGTTCTTCCTTAGTTTGTTTCTGCACTCGATTCCTGGCGCAGCGCAGCAAACGGCAACTCCAACCGCCACGCCCGCGAGCGAGAATAATCCTTTCAAAGCACTTCAGTGGCGTTTGATTGGTCCGTTTCGCGGCGGACGCGTGACGGCAGTGGCAGGCGTGGCGAATCAGCCGATGGTCTACTACTTTGGCGCGACGGGCGGTGGCGTTTGGAAGACTACGGACGGCGGCATCAATTGGGAACCGATCACGGACAATTCAGTTTTCGGCACCGGCTCAGTCGGCGCGATTGGTTTGTCGGATTCCGATCCGAACACGATTTACGTCGGCATGGGCGAGTCGCCGATTCGCGGCAACGTTTCGCATGGCGACGGTGTTTACAAATCGACTGACGCCGGGAAAACGTGGAAACGCGTCGGCCTCGAAGACACGCGCCAGATTTCACGCATTCGTGTGCACCCGAAAAATCCGGAGGTCGTTTACGTGTCGGCGCTGGGCCACATTTGGGGGCCGAATGCCGAGCGCGGTGTTTTTCGTTCGAAAGATGGCGGGCAGACCTGGCAGAAAATCCTTTACCGCGGCGATAAGGCCGGCGCCAGCGATCTGATTCTCGATCCGACGAATGCAAACATTCTCTATGCCGGCTTTTGGGAAGTTTACCGGAAGCCCTGGACGCTCGAGAGCGGCGGCGCGGGCAGTGGCATCTTCAAATCTACGGACGGCGGCGACACCTGGACGGAACTCACGCGCAATCCGGGTTTGCCCAAAAAGAATGATCGGCAAGGTTGGCATCACCGTGTCTCCTGCGAATCCGGATCGGCTTTGGGCTCTCATCGAAGCAGAGGATGGCGGCGTCTTTCGTTCCGACGATGCGGGCAAGACGTGGACCAAAACCAACGAGCAACGTAACCTGCGCCAGCGCGCCTGGTACTACACGCGCATCTACGCCGACCCGAAAAACGCTGACACCGTCTACGCCTTGAACACCGGCTTCTACAAATCAAACGACGCCGGCAAGACGTTCACCGGGATTCCAGTGCCGCACGGCGACAATCACGATTTGTGGATCGCGCCCGACGATTCCAGTCGCATGATCAATTCGAACGACGGCGGCGCGAATGTTTCGTTCAATGGCGGCAAGAGTTGGACCGAACAGGATCAGGCGACGGCGCAGTTTTATCGCGTCACGCTCGACAATGATTTCCCCTACAACATCTATGGCGCGCAGCAGGACAATTCGACTGTGCGCATCGCCAGCCGCAACACTGACTCGGCGATTCGCGAAGCGGATTGGTACGACGTCGGCGGCGGCGAGTCTGGCTGGATCGCTCCCTCGCCGAAAGACTCGCAGATTGTTTTTGCCGGTTCGTATGGCGGGCTGATCACTCGCTTCGATCGTCGCACGGGCCAACTGCGCGACGTCTCGCCTTACCCGAACAACCCGATGGGCGCCGGCGCCGACGTTTTGAAGTATCGCTTCCAGTGGAACTTTCCGATTCTTTTTTCACCGCACGATCAGGACACGCTGTACGCGGGTGGCAACGTGCTCTTCCGTTCGCTGAACGAGGGACAAACGTGGGAAGTGATTAGTCCTGATCTGACGCGCAACGACAAAACGAAGCAGGGTTCGTCCGGCGGACCGATAACCAAAGACAACACCAGCGTCGAGTACTACAGCACGATCTTTTCGGTGATGGAGTCGCCGCTGCAGAAGGGTGTGATTTGGGCGGGCTCAGATGACGGCCTGGTCCAACTTACGCGCGACGGCGGCAAGACCTGGACCAACGTCACGCCGCCGAAGAACCTGATGCCCGAGTGGATTCAGATTAATTCAATTGAAGCGTCGCCCAACGATCCGGCCACTGCTTACGTGGCGGCGACGATGTACAAGTGGGACGACAACAAACCGTATCTTTACAAGACGAGCGACTTTGGCAAGAGTTGGAAGAAAATCACCAACGGAATTCCGGCGACTGCATTCACCCGCGTCGTTCGCGAGGATCCAAACAAGCGCGGACTGCTTTACGCGGGGACGGAGACCGGTCTCTACGTTTCGTTCGACGACGGCGCCAACTGGCAGTCGATGCAGTTCAACTTGCCTGTCGTGCCCATCACCGACCTGGCAGTTCACAAACGCGAGCAGGACCTGGTGGCCGCAACCCAGGGGCGTTCGTTCTACGTGTTTGACGATCTGCCGCTGATTCAACAACTGACGAATGCGGGCGGCATGAACGCGGTGAAGCAGACGAAACTGTTTCAGCCGGAGAATCCTTATCGCATGGACGGCGGCGGCTTCCCGCTGCCCGCGAACGCGACGGTGGGACGCAATCCACCGAACGGCGCAGTCGTCTATTACTCGTTGAAGTCCAAGCCGACGACAGACGTGGTGCTGGAATTTCTCGACGCGTCAGGCAAATCGATTCGAAAATTTACTGCGAAAGCAGCCAGGCCGCCGGCGTCGCCCCAACCATCTCCGGCGGCAACCGTTTTAGGGGCGCCAACTTCATCATCGCCATCGCCATTGCCATCATCATCGCCGACGCCGGGCGCGGCACAGTTGACGACTTCGCTGGAAGAACCGCAGTCACCGTCGGGTGAAGAGTCAGAAGGTTTCGGCGCGGGCCGACAGGCGCGGGTCACAACCGACGTTGGCTTGAATCGGTTTGTTTGGGACCTGCGCCATTCCGAGTCGGTCCGCTTTCCCGGCATGATTTTGTGGGCTGGCGAAATGCGTGGTCCGCGCGTAGTGCCCGGCCGGTATCAGGTGAAGCTGACGATCGATGGCAACACGATGACGGAGAGTTTTGAAGTGAAAGCGGACCCGCGTTTGGGAATTTCAGCCGGAGACTTCGCGAAACAACTCGAGCTTGGTCTGAAAATTCGCGACAAAGTTACGGAGACGCACAACGCGATCATTCAAATACGCGACGTGCGCAAACAGGTCGACGATCTTCTGAAGCGTCTTGCCGGGCAGCCGAGTTACAAAGTCATCAACGATGCGGCGACGGCGCTGAAGCAGAATCTAGCGAGCGTGGAAGAGAGTCTGTATCAGACGAAGAATCAGAGCAGCCAGGATCCGTTGAACTATCCGATTAGACTCAACAATAAACTGGCTGCGCTGGGGGGCGTGGTGCAGAGCGCGGACGCGGCGCCGACTGATCAGTCGTATGCGGTTTACGATGAACTGGTCGTGCAGATCGACGCGCAACTGGCAAGGCTGGCGCAGATCATAAAGACCGATGTGCCCGCGTTTAATCAACTGGTGCACGATCAGAATGTTCCGGCAGTCACCGTGAAACCGCCGGCTCAACCTTGATCACTGGGACCGCGGGCGTCCCGCCCGCAAAAAAAGAGCGGGGGCAAGCCCGCCTTCCCGACCACGAGATTTTCAAACGGCTCGGTTGGCCAAACCTTGAAAGCCTTTCAATCAGGAGTACGCAAACGCAACTTGATTAATCTCTGGGTCAGGAAGCCGGGCTTGCCCCCGCTCTTTCGTCAAGACACTCGCAAGCGCTTTGTAATGTGCGTGCCTTCGGTGTAACCTTCACGACAGTTCCAACACCCAGGCAGCATTTTCTGGTTATTTCAGACTCTCCCGAATTTTCGCCCCCAAGAGAAATCAATCCCAAAGCCCCGGTCATTGGCGACCGTTTATGTCAACACGTTTGAGGAAACGACGATGAAAAAACTAATTTTGGTTCTGTTGATTACCCTGGCCTGCTTTTCGATCGTTTCGGCCGACACGATCTACCTGCGCGGCGGCGCCACCCTGCGCGGCAATGTGCTCGGCTTCATCAATGGCCGCTTCGCCGTGCAACTGACTGCGGCCGCAACCTTGCCGGCCAGTCCCAACAACCGGTCGCAAACAACCACGCAGCGGCGCACCGTCAGCGCCGGCGAAGTAATCTTTCTGCGGCCGCGCGACATCGATCGCATCGAGCTTGACGGACGTTCACTCGACGACGCTCGTTATCAAACGCGCACCGTCGACGTCTCGCTGGGATCGAACTGGATTGACACTGGTCTTGATCTCAAACGCAACGAGAAAATTCGGATTGACGCAACTGGAACAATCTACGCGGGCCGCACGCGCATCACGCCTGCCGGCTTGAGCACCACCGACCCGAACGCGCCGCTGCCGCGCGCGGCTGAGGGCGAACTCATCGGCGTCATCGGCAACGACTACGACGCGCCGATCATCGAGATTGGCGCCAGCCGTGAATTCGTCGCCGATCGCAACGGCCGTCTCTATCTCACCGCGAATCGCAGCTCCTACAACGACGCTCGCGGAGTCTTCAAAGCTCAAATTCGTAAAGAGGTTGATCTGACGGCGATGACGAGGGCGGACGACAATCGCAATCAAAATCAAACCGACGACAACTACGATCCGTTTGGACTGCCGGACGAATCAGGAGGCGGGCAGGCCCAGACTCGTTCACGCGAGTCGCGTGGTGGTGGTAGTTCGACTGGCGGCGGGCGTCGCGGCAACCGCACGTTGGAACGGACCATCGAGGTGCCGGGAAATTCGCGCGGAGTCGACACTCAAATCGAATTGCGCGTCGGCGATCAGTTGACGATTTCAGCCACTGGCCAGGTTACCGCCGGGCGTCGGGCCGGAGTGGTTTCTGCTGACGGCGGACGACAGAGCGCCGCGAGCGTTTTTGGCGCCACAACTTATCCGGTCCCAACCGCAGGTGTCGGTGCGCTGATCGGTTACATCCTTCAGTCAAACGGTCAACCGTCGCAGGCATTTCTGATCGGCAGCCAGGCGACCATCACAGTGCCCGTCGACGGGCGCTTGTTCCTGCTCGTTAACGACGACAATTACACCGATAACAGCGGCAGCTTCAGCGTGCGCATCGTCTATCCTGATAATAGGTAGGACGACAAGAACGGGTAAGGGGGAAAAGGGGAAGGAGCCAGGGAAGCGTTCGTGGTTCATTGAGGTGGTTCGTTTAGAAGGCGGACTTGTCCGCCTACCGAAGCGGCCGGACAAGTCCGGCCTCTAAACGAGGCATCTTCCTTTCCGTTCCCCCTTCCCTTGACCCTTTCCCCTATTCTCAGCGGTTTTTGGTGACGGCTACGTTGGCCCGTGCTAAGATTCGCCATTATGCACGGTGATGTCATCATTATCCGCTTAGTCTTTACTGGAATCCTCGTCGCCTCAGGATACGTTCTCAAACCTATCGATGGCTTTGCGGGAATTCCTGCCGAATGGATCTCTGCCGCCGCCGGCGCCGTCATTGCAGTCTGCATCATCATTTTTGAACGCAGAATCAGACGCGCCTCATTGAAGACTCTGATTGGCGCCGCGGTTGGTTCAATCATGGGAATCGTCGGCGCCTTTCTGATCGGACTACTGATCAGCCGGCAGCCTGCGGGTGACCCGCAGGTCAAGACGTTTGCCACGCTGGCCCTGACCTTCTTCATGGCGTACGTCGGCTTGATGGTTGGCGCGGCCAAGGGCGACTATCTTGAGCTGTCAGCGCTGGGCGGGATTTTGACCGACAAAGCGTCGCGTCGCGACCTGAAGATTCTCGACACGTCAGTCATCATCGACGGCCGCATTGCCGACGTCGCCGAAACAGGATTTCTCACCGGCTCGCTAATCATTCCACAATTCATCCTGCGCGAACTGCAGCAGGTCGCTGACTCGCCGGATTCGTCGAAACGTCAGCGCGGGCGGCGCGGTCTCGACATGCTCAATCGTTTGCAGAATAACAGCTCGCTCGACATCCAAATTGTCGAGACGGATTTTCCCGCCGTGCGCGAAGTTGATCTGAAACTGATCGAGCTCGGCAAACAACTTGACGCCGTGATCGTCACGAACGATTTCAATCTCAACAAAGTCTCGCAACTGCGCGGCGTGAGCGTCCTCAACATCAACGAGCTGGCAAACGCGCTTGAAGCCGGTGGTGCTGCCGGGCGAAGCGATGCGCGTCTTCATCCTGAAAGAGGGCAAAGAATACAACCAGGGCGTCGCCTATCTTGACGACGGCACGATGGTCGTCGTAGACAACGCGCGCCGGCTGATTGGCAAGAATGCCGACATTGCGGTCACGAGCGTGCTGCAAACAACGGCCGGCAAGATGATCTTCGGACGCTTGTGGGAAGAACCTGAGAACGGCTCGGCGAGCGGCGAGCATCGGATCAACGGTTCGGCCCGGCGCCAATCGCGCGATCCGCGCAATGGACCAGTGCCGGTGCGCATCAACGATACGGAACCGATCACAGAATCTTAAGCAAGTGACGAGTGACGAGTGACAAGTGACAGGAGTGTTTGGTCCTTCTTGTTCGCTTGCCACTCGTCATTCGCCACTTTTTTATGAATGTCGCAATCATCGCCGCGGCCGGGCAGGGCACGCGGATGGCAGGCAAGCGGCCCAAGCAGTTTTTGGAGTTAGCCGGGACCCCCATTATTTTCCACACGCTCAAAGCCTTCGAGCAGTGTGACGCAATTCAGGAAATCATCATCGTCATAGGTGCTGAGGAAACCAACGGTTTTCTTTCTCTCGCGGAGAGCCACGGCCTGCGAAAGATCAGCAGCGTCGTTGCGGGCGGGTCCACCCGAGCGGAGTCTGTGCTTCACGGCTTGAACGCCGCGCCGGCGGAAACTGAAATCGTCGCAGTTCACGACGGTGTTCGTCCCTTTGTTACGCCGGATGAGATCGCGCGAACGGTCGCAGCCGCCGAACGAGAAGGCGCCGCGATCCTGGTCTCGACGCCGGTCGACACGGTTAAAGAAGTAAACGACGGCGCCGTGGTTAGGACTATGAAGCGCGGCAAAGTGCGCAACGCGCTGACACCGCAGTGCTTTCGCTATACACTACTGCGCCAGGCTTATGACGGCGTGGACGCGGGCGACACGGAGTTGACCGACGAGAGTTCGCTCGTTGAGCGCCTGGGCGTGAGGATCGTTACGGTTGAAGGCAGTCGCGCGCAATATCAAGATTACGCGGCCGGAGGACCTCGCTTTTGGGGAAGGATTACTAAGAGCAAGTGGCCAGTGGCCAGTGGCCAGTGGCCAGTGACCGCGTTAGGTTGTCCGTTGGCGGCTTACTGATCACTGGCCACTGATCACTGACCACTATGTTTCGCATAGGCATCGGCAACGACGTACACAAGCTAGTTGAAGGCCGCCCCTTGATGCTCGGCGGCGTGCATGTCGCTTCCGACCGCGGCGGCGACGGCCACTCCGATGCCGATGCGTTGTTGCACGCGATCACCGACGCATTGCTCGGCGCTCTTTGCGAAGGCGACATTGGCACGCATTTTCCTGACAGCGATCCGCAATGGAAAGACGCGAACAGCATGCAACTGCTCGCGCGCGCCGTTGATTTCGCTCATGAGCGCGGCCTGCACGTGGTGAACGTAGACAGCACGATTATGTTGGAAGCCCCAAAACTGCGTCCTGATATTTTTGCGATGCGGGAGAAAATCGCGGAAGCTCTCGGTGTGGAAGTTTCCTGCGTGAGCGTGAAAGCCAAGACGGCAGAAGGACTCGACGCAGTAGGGCAGGGACTGGCAGTTTCGGCGCAGGCAGTTGTTCTGATTGAATCGTAGCGCTGTTCGTAGCGCAAACTGCAGCACCCACGCGGGCTGCCCGCGCGGGGGACTCCGGTTAGTTTGCGTCTGTCGCCTCGTTCTCTGTGACTTTGTGTTCCACCACTCTCGCAAACTAACAGTTTGCGTTACCAAGCCGAAGGGAAACGTTTGAGACCGCAGGACGTTATTCGAAAAAAGCGTGACGGCGAGCAGCTCTCGCGCGAAGAGATCACCTTCTTCATTGAGGGCGTGACGCGCGGCACCATCGCCGACTATCAGATCAGCGCGCTGTTGATGGCCATCTACCTCAACGGCATGAACGACGCCGAACAGGAGATCCTCACTGACGCGATGCTCCACTCAGGCAACACGCTCGACTTTTCCGAGATTGCCAAACCCAAAGCTGACAAACATTCGACCGGGGGCGTTGGCGACAAGACTTCACTCTTAATTGCGCCGATGGTCGCCGCCTGCGGAATTTGCGTGCCGATGATTTCCGGACGCGGCCTGGGCCACACCGGCGGCACGCTCGACAAGCTCGAATCAATTCCCGGTTATCGTGTCGATCTGAGTGCGTCGGAATTTGAGCGTGTGCTGCAGACCGTCGGCTACGCAATGTCCGGACAAACGGCGGAACTGGCGCCGGCGGACAAGAAGATGTACGCGCTGCGCGATGCTACCTCGACTGTCGAAGCTATTCCATTAATCGTCGCATCGATCATTTCCAAGAAGGGCGCGGCGGGTTTGGACGCGATGGTGATCGACGTGAAGGTCGGCTCGGGCGCTTTCATGCGTGACGAAGATCGCGCTAAGGCCCTGGCCCACGCGCTGGTTCGAACCGGCAACGCCTGCGGCATCCGCACGCGCGCGTTATTGACTGACATGAACCAGCCGCTGGGACAAGCGGTGGGAAACTCGATCGAAGTTAAAGAATGTGTTGAGCTGTTGCGCGGCGAAGCGGCTGAGGGCGCGCAGCCGGTTATGGATCTGTCAATCGAGCTTTCCGCCCACATGCTGGTTCTGTCTCACGTCGATGATTCTCTTGAGGCGGCCCGCGCCCGATTGCAAAAAATCGTCAGTTCCGGACAGGCGCTCGAATGTTTTCGTCAGAATGTCGTGGCCCAGGGCGGCGACGCGCGAGTCTGCGACGATCCGGCTGGTTTTCTTCCTTTGGTGAAGGAATTCTTTAAGGTAGAATCGCCGCGTTCAGGATTTGTGACGAGAATTAATGCGGCAGAGGTCGGACATGCGATCGCTGCGATTGGCGGTGGCCGCGTGCGCATCGAAGACGCAATCGATCCCGCGGTGGGTTTCATGGCCCAAAGCCGGCTCGGCGACCAAGTGAGCGCCGGTGACGTGCTCGGAACAGTCTTTTGCAGCGACGAGTCCAAAGCGAACGAAGCGGTCCAACGCATCCAGGCCGCCTACGAAGTCAGCGAACACTCCCCAACCGAAATACCGCAGCTACTGAGGGAAGTAATTAACGAATGAAAGTTGTAATCTGCTCGGCATTCGTTGCACTGTGCCTGCTCGCGCTTTTCGGCTCGGCCTGTAACCCCAAAAGTTATGGCGCCGACGACAAGTCGAAAATTCGCGTGGGCATTGTTTTCGACATTGGTGGCAAGGATGATCGTTCGTTCAATGCCGCCGCCTGGGCCGGCGCGAAGTGTGCGGAAACCGGTACCTGGCCCGATGGGACAAGTTGCGGCAAGCCGGCGCTGCCGATCGTGTTGCGCGATATCGAGCCCGGCAATCCGACTTCCATCGAGCCGGCCATGCGCGCCTTTGCTGAACGAAACTACGATCTGATCATCGGTATCGGCTTCGCGCAAACTCCGATCATCGAACTGGTCGCAAAAGACTATCCCAACATTCGCTTTGCCATCGTCGACGGAGTCAGTGATCTCCCGAACGTGGCCTCGCTCGTGTTCAAGGAACACGAGGGTTCATACCTGGTTGGCATGCTCGCCGCCAAGACCAGCAAGACCGGAACGATTGGTTTCCTGGGCGGCATGGACATCGGCCTGATTCACCGCTTTCGCGGCGGTTACGAAGAAGGCGCGCGCGCCGTCAATCCAAACATCCGCGTCATTCCGAATTACGTTGGCGTCACCGACGCCGCCTGGAACAATCCCGGCAAGGGAAAGGAAATTGCGCTCGCGCAAATCAGCAAAGGCGCCGATGTGATCTTCACTGCCGCGGGTAACTCCGGCCTGGGTGCTTTTGACGCGGCCGAGCAGGCGGGCAAAGAAAATGGACGCGCGACACATTTCGTCATCGGCGTCGACGCCAATCAAAACATGGTGAAGCCCGGCTTTGTCTTGACCAGTATGGTCAAGCGCGTCGACAACGCCGTCTATTCAATTGTTCAAGATGCGGTGAACGGGCAATTCAAAGCCGGCTTCCACGTGTACGGACTTACGGAAGACGGCGTCGGCTACGCGATGGACGAAAACAACAAGTCTTTGATAACGCCGGAGATGATCCAACAAGTCGAAGAAGCAAGGAAGAAAATCATCAGCGGCGAAATCAAGGTTGTAGATCTAATGAGCAAGTGATGCTGGGAGCGCGGACATCCTGTCCGCAAACGCGCCGTCAGGCGCGCACTGCTTTCCAGTTGGATGTTTCGAGGGTTTTGGTTCGCGCTTCGCGCTCATTTGCGGACAGGATGTCCGCGCTCCCAGGATATGCTTGAACTCAGAAACATCACCAAACGCTTCGGCGCCGTCCTCGCCAACGATCACGTCAATATTAAAGTGGAGCCAGGCACGATTCACGCGATCGTCGGTGAAAACGGCGCCGGGAAATCCACCGCGATGCGCATCGCCTATGGATTTTACAAGGCCGACGAAGGCGAGATTCTGGTTGAAGGCCAGGTCCGCGAAATAGCGACGCCGCACGATGCGATTGCCCTGGGAATCGGCATGGTTCACCAGCACTTCATGCTGGTGGATACGATGACGGTTGCCGAAAACATTGTGCTGGGCGCGGAGCCTGGCAGCGCTGTCGCCCTTGACCTGGCAACAGCGAGCGTCGAAATCCGCCGGCTTTCCGAAGAATTCAAACTGGCCGTCAATCCGAGCGTAGTTATCGAGCATCTTTCGGTGGGCCAGCAGCAGCGCGTCGAACTCCTCAAGGCACTTTATCGTCACGCGCGCTTGCTGATCCTCGACGAACCAACCGCCGTGCTGACTCCGCAGGAAGTTGAAGAGTTCTTTTCGATTTTGCGACGCATGCGCGAGCAGGGGAAGACGGTAGTCATCATCACGCACAAGCTGGCCGAAGTGCTGGCGATCTCGGATGAAGTGACTGTGATGCGCGACGGCCGCGTGGTTGGTCATGTTAAGACCAGCGAGACGAACGCGGCCGACCTCGCCCGCATGATGGTGGGACGCGAAGTGCTTTTGCGAGTTGAGAAGCCGGACGCGCACCCGGGCGAATCGGAACTTAGCGTCCGCAACCTTTCGATCACGACGAAGGGCGGAGGCAAGCGCCTTGACGACGTTTCTTTTGAAGTCCGCAAGGGCGAGATTCTCGGCATCGCCGGCGTCGAAGGCAACGGTCAAACGGAATTGATTGAAGCGTTGGCGGGCTTGGTTAGTCCGTCGCAACTGTCAGGCAAGATTCTTTTCGAAGACCGCGACATTACGCGTGAAGGCGCGCGGCTGCGACGCGAGCTGGGCATCGCCCACATTCCTGAGGATCGTCACCGTCGCGGTCTGCTGCTCGAATTCGATCTTGCGGAGAATTCGATCCTCGGCGTCCATTACCGTAAACCGATCGTCAGTTACGCGGGAGTTCTTTTGGACAGCGTGGCGATTCGCAATCGCACGAATGAAATCATCGAGGGCTTTGACGTGCGCCCGGCGAATCCGGATCTGCCGGCGCGTGTGCTCTCTGGCGGGAACCAGCAAAAATTGATCATCGGCAGGGAATTCAAGGTTGAGCCGAAGTTGTTGCTGGTGTCGCAGCCAACGCGCGGAGTCGATATCGGCGCGATTGAGTTTATCCATCGCAAGCTCGTTGGGCTGCGCGACTCCGGTTGCGCCGTGTTGTTGGTTTCAGCCGAACTTGAGGAAGTCACGTCGCTGGCTGATCGTTTGTTGATTATTCACGAAGGACGGATCGCGGGCGAGGTCGATCCCAAAGTCGCGACGATTGAGGAAATCGGATTGCTGATGACGCGCGGGCACTGAAGAACGGACTTCGGCCTTTGGACTTAGGTCTTTGCGCGTCCTCCTGAGTTCGCTTCAGTTTTTTGCCAAGACCAAAGACCAAGTCTAAGACCAGTCCAAAAAATGAAACTTCTACGCGAACTCTTGTTTCCGCTGATCGCCGTCGTGGCCGCCTTCGTGGTGGCAGGCATCCTGATCCTCATCATTGGCGACAATCCGATCGAAACGTATCGGCTGCTTTTCGGGAGCGCCCTTTCATGGCCGGTCGGCATCGGCTACACGCTTTTCTATGCGACGCCATTGATCTTTACGGGTCTCGCCGTGCTGGTTGCTTTTCGTTGCGGCCTGCTGAACATCGGCGCTGAGGGTCAACTTTACATCGGCGCGTTTGCGACCGCCTGGGTCGGCATCACCTTCGCCAACCTTTCGCCGTGGCTGCTGATTCCGATGTGCTTCATCGGCGCGATTGTGGGCGGCGGCATTTGGGGAGCGATTCCCGGCGTCTTGAAGGCACGCTTTGGTTCGCACGAAGTCATCAACACGATCATGTTGAACTTCCTCGCGGTCGGCTCTGCTAAGTTACTTCACGCAGTATCACTACAAGACGCCGGGCGATCCGATTATGCAGAGTGTTCCGATCGCCGAAGGCGCTCACATCGCGCGCCTGGGCAAGTTCATTCCCGGCATGCCGCAGTTTATTCCGCTCAACGTTGCCTTCATTCTGGCGCTCGTCTGTTGTTTGCTGGTCTATATTTTTCTGTGGCGGACGAAGTGGGGTTATGAGTTGCGGTCGACTGGAACCAACCCCAGCGCTGCCGAGTATGGCGGCATCTCCGTCCGCAAACAGATTGTGATCGCCATGACGATCTCCGGCGCGCTCGCGGGAATGGTTGGCATCAATGAAGTGCTCGGTTATCGCTATCGCTACTACGACGGGTTTTCCGACAACTATGGTTTTACCGGCATCGCGGTGGCGCTGCTGGGACGAAACCATCCGGTGGGCGTGATCATTTCGGCGTTGTTGTTTGCGGTGCTGCAGCGCGGCGGCATTCCGGTTGACGCCTTCACTGCACACGTCACCAAGGACATCGTTCAGGTCCTGCAGGGCACAATAATTCTGTTTGTGGCGGCGGAAGCTTTCTTCCGTGGTCCGTTTGCGAAGTGGGGTTTACTGAAGACGCTCGAAAGTGTGAACGCCGAAGACCTAGTTCCGCAAAGGAAAAGCAATGACTGAAATCTTTAACGTCGCGCTCTTCTATTCAACGATACGGTTGTCGACGCCATTGATCCTGGCCGCCCTCGGCGGTTTGTTTTCCGAGCGTTCCGGTGTCATCAACATCGCACTCGAAGGGATGATGCTTGCCGGAGCGTTCACGGCAGCGGCAGTGACTTACGCAGTCGGCGATCCTTTTGTGGGACTGGCCGCGGGCATGCTTGCCGGCATGTTAATCGCCGGGCTCCACGCGGTGGCGTGCATTCAGTACAAAGCCGATCAGGTTGTTACCGGCACCGCCATCAACATTTTGATGATCGGCATGCCCGCTTTTCTCAGCGGCGCTTTCTTCTTGTCGTCCGGCTCGACGCCGCAGATTCCCAAAGGCCAGTTGATTCCGTGAGCGCCGATTATCATTGCCTTTGCGCTCGTGCCGATCACCTGGTACGTCCTTTACAAGACTCCGTTCGGCCTGCGTTTGCGTTCGGTTGGTGAAAATCCGGAAGCCGCGGATGCCGCGGGCGTCCCGGTGGCGCGCATGAGGTATGCCGGCGTGCTGTTGTCCGGACTGCTCGCCGGAATCGGCGGGGCGTATCTTTCCATTGGACAGTCGTCGCTGTTCACGAGAAACATGACTTCGGGCCGCGGCTTCATTGCCCTGGCGGCATTGATCTTCGGCAAGTGGCGCCCGTTTCAAACACTGCTCGCTTGTTTGTTGTTCGCGTTCACCGAGGCGGTCTCAATCCAGATGCAGGGTGTCGTGAAACTGCCCTCCGGCGAAGACATTCCGGTCCAGTTTATTCACATGGTTCCTTACGTGCTGACGATTGTTGTGCTCGCGGGATTCATCGGCTCGTCGCGCCCGCCGCGCGCGCTGGGGATTCCTTATCAGAAGGAACGGTGAAGACAGTTTTGAGTTTCAAGTTCCAAGTTTCAAGTCCGTTTGGGCCAACTTGAAACTCGAAACTCAAGACTTGGAACTCCGAACTTGAAACTTGGAACTTGAAACCTGGAACTGATTTCAATGATTGAAGGAGCTGCCAAAACTGATCTTTACTCGCGCGCTGAAAACGCAGCGCGGACCATCCGTGCGCGCGTTGCCGAAGGAGCGAAGATCGCGATCGTGCTCGGCAGCGGCTTGGGCGGCTTCGCGGAAGACTTCAGCGAATCCGTCGCGATCCCCTACCAGGAAATTCCCGGCTTCGTTTCTTCAACCGCGCAAGGCCACGTCGGCAGTCTCGTTGCGGGCAAAATCGAGGGCGTGCCGGTCATCGCCATGCAGGGTCGCGTGCACTATTACGAAGGCTACTCGCTCGAGCAAGTCACTTTTCCAATCAGGACCTTCAAGCTGCTGGGCATCAATACGCTGATTCTGACTAACGCCGCCGGCGGCATTGACGTGCAACTCAGTCAGGGAGCGCTGATGGTGATCAGCGATCACTTGAATTTAATGGGAGTAAATCCCCTGCGCGGGCCGAACGATGAACCGTTTTGGTCCACGCTTTCCTGACCTGACGGAAGTTTATACTCGCGAGCTGCAGGAGTTGGTAACCGAGGAGTCCCGCGCGCTGGAAATCACAACGCGGCGCGGGATCTACGCCGCCCTGTCAGGTCCGAGCTACGAAACGCCGGCGGAGATTCACATGCTGCGCGCGTTTGGCGCGGATGCGGTCGGCATGAGCACGGTGCCGGAAGCGATCGTCGCCCGCCACATGGGCATGAAGATACTGGGAATATCCTGCATCACGAACATGGCCGCCGGCATTAGTGAAAATCCGATTAACCACGACGAAGTGATGGAAACTGGTCAGCGAGTTCGCGAGACGTTTACAAAGTTGCTGCGCCGGGTAATCGCGAAGGCGTAGCGTTCGTAGAGAAGGCAGAGTTTTTAGTGAGTCTAATCATTGGCATTTCCGGCGGGACCGGCTCAGGCAAGACGACGGTTGCAAATCGCATCCTGGAAACCGTTGAGGCCAGCGAAGTCGTCTTCATTCAACAGGATTCTTATTACCGCAACCTGAAGGATTTGCCGCTCGACTATCGCCAGCTTGCCAACTTCGATCATCCTGATGCGATCGACGACGACCTGTTGGTCAACCATATTCGCAAGTTGAAGTCGGGCGAGCCTGTCGACTTGCCCATCTACGACTTCAAGGCGCACACGCGTCTGAACGAAACGCGGGCGGTTGAAGCCAAGCCGATCGTCATCGTCGAAGGCATCCTGATCTTTGCAGAGCCGCGGCTGCTGGAGCAGTTGGACATTAAGGTGTTTGTCGATACGCCTGACGACATTCGTTTCATTCGCCGCCTGCGCCGCGACATTGCCGAGCGCGGCCGCACAATCGAGTCGGTCATCGAACAATACCTGGCCACGGTGCGACCGATGCACATGCAGTTTATCGAACCCTCAAAACGTTATGCTGACGTAATCATTCCGGAAGGCGGTCACAATCTGGTGAGCATAGACCTGATCAGTGGAAAAATTCGTGAGAGGTTGGCGGGCGCCCTGACCTCGGTTGGAGGCCAAGCTTGAGCGAATCAGAAACTCAATTGATTGAAGTTGCAACCGCGGCACGCCTGCGTTCAGTCGCGCCTTTTTCAAACTTCCTGGTCGGCGCGGCCTTGCAAACCGCCGCCGGCAAAGTCTACACCGGCTGCAATATTGAGAGCGCGAGTTACGGACTGACGGTTTGCGCCGAGCGGGTGGCGATTTGGAAGGCACTCTCGGAAGGTGAACGCGACTTCACGCATATCGTGATCGCGGCCGACACTGAAACGCTCACGCCGCCCTGCGGGACCTGTCGTCAGATCATCTGGGAGTTTGCCAAGCAGGCCGAGATCATCCTGGTAAACGGCCGCGGCGATCGCGCGACGGTGGATATTAAGGAGTTGCTGCCGCGAGCTTTTGACGCACGGTTTCTTAAAGAGGCGACACACTCAGGCGCCTGACAGTCCGCGTGAGTTCGAAACCGTAGCGGGTTCTGGTTCAAGTCTCTCTGTTTTCACCCAATGAAACCAAACTCCCTGCGCCCATGAGTACGCATACACGCAGCTGATCAAAAAGACGCCCCAGTCTCCGCCATTGTATGCCCCGTACAACCAAAAGGGTTGACTGAAGAGCGCGAGAATGTAGCCCCAGCGGCGCCACGGCTCGGGGCGACCGATCAGCCAAACGGCGGTACACCCAAAGAGTAGAATTCCTAAGTTGGTCAGTATCTTGTCGGGGGACATGCGTGCCTCCTTCCAGCACCTGATTGGACGTCCGAGTTCCGATCGGACTTCGGTTTCAATACGTAAACAGCAGCCAGGACCGCCTGACCTTCAAAACGCCTTCAAGATTTTGCTTCTCAACTATTAATGTGAGTTTCGGGCGGAACATTTCATGAGGATGCCTGCGTCTTTGCTGGTTCAACTCGTTCGTAGCTTCTGCTTATTCAAGGCGTCGAGCCAATGTTCTTTACAAGACCGGCAAAAAGCGCTAATTTGCCCTCTCAAAAGGAAGTTAATTCCGTTCTAGCCAAACGCCTCAAGCCCTACATTTGTCGTCAAGGAGCCTAACGTGATGCGAACGCAGCCAAGAGTATTTGTTGCCTCCTCGGGGGAAGCAGTACGGCTCGCCGAAGCAATTCAGCAAAACCTGAAAGGCGCGGAGGTTACGGTGTGGACCCAGGATGCGTTTCGCCTCGGGCACACGATCATCGACGAACTAAATCGGAACCTCGAGCAATCCGATTTTGGTGTCTTCGTATTCGCACCTGACGACATCGTCATGATTCGCGGGCAGGAACAATCAGCCGCTCGCGACAACGTCGTTTTGGAACTGGGGATGTTTATCGGCCGGCTGGGCAAGGAGCGGAGCTTTATTGTCCGCCCGAAGGGCGTCGACATGCGCCTGCCCACTGACTTGCTCGGAGTGATAACCGCGAAGTACGACCGGGAGCGGGCCAGCCGCGAGCCAGCCGCCGCGCTTGGCGCTGCGTGCACTGAAATTTCAGACGCGATCAGGCACGAACATAAGAAAAAAACAAAAGAGTTGACCCAACTCATCACAGATTCGCTCGAAACAATCTGCTGGTCCATGGCTTCGCCGGTTACTCCCGAACGCGCGACGCTGCGGGCCTTTATTTTCAAACAGGAAAATGACGAGCTGGTCTGCCGCGGTTTCTGGGATCCGTTTCTCTCGACCGAGCAGATCGGACGAACGCGTTTCCCGATCAATGAAGAGACTGCGGAAAAAGTGATCATCGTGCGCTGCTTTCTCGACAACGAGACCAAGCGGACGTGCGAAATCGAAGGCTCTTCAGTGGCGCCGCTTCCCAGCGACTTGAAAGGCGTGAAGGGAAAGATCAGGTCCAGCCTGGAATATGTGCTCGCGGCGCCGATCCGTAGCGAGGACGGCATCTGGGGCGTCGTCGATTTTGATGCGTCAAACGCCGTCGGCAAGAAACTTCTGCAAAACGAGAAAACTTCCAACGCAGTCATTCAGCGTTTGGCCAGGGATGTTGCAAAAATACTGGCTCGCTGACTCCGTTTCACTCCAAATCCTAACCAGTCAATTGTCGCTTACCTTATGTCAAAGAAGATTGTCGTCGTCACCATACTTGTCGCTACGATTCTGGCCAACGCACTTCCAACCGCGGCGCAACGGAACCGAGGAAGGCGCATGATGCGAGTCGACCTGCTCGTGCTGAACGGCACGCTGGTAACCATGGACAAGGATCGCCGCGTCATTCAGGACGCCGGCGTGGCGGTGGCAGGCGGTCGGATAGTTGCGGTCGGCACGAGCAGAGACATCATGCGGATGTACACGGCGCCCGAGCGAGTTGATGCTGCCGGCAAGTTGATCATTCCGGGTCTGATTAACGGGCACACGCACATTCCGATGGTTTTGTTCAGAGGGCTGGCTGACGATCTCGACCTGCAGGATTGGCTCAATAAGTACATCTTCCCCGCCGAGGCGAAGAATGTTTCCGAAGCATTCGTGCGCGCGGGCACGCGCCTGGGCCTGGCCGAGATGATTCGCGGCGGAACGACGACTTACTGCGACATGTACTACTTCGAAGACGCGATTGCTGACGAAACTGCGAAGGCTGGCGTGCGAGCAGTTTTGGGTGAAACAGTGATCGACTTTCCGGTCGCCGATAACAAGACCAACGCCGAGGCCATGGCTTACGTCGAGCGCTTCGTCCAAAAGTGGAAAGGCCACGAGCTGATCATTGCCGCCATCGCCCCGCATGCCCCTTACACGGTTTCCGAAGAACATCTGAAAGCCGCGCGCGCATTTTCTGATCGCACCGGCGCGCCGATCGTTACGCACATTTCGGAAACGAAAAGGGAAGTGGACGACAGTGTTAAAGCGAAGGGAGCGAGTCCGGTCGACTACCTCGCGCGCATCGGCTTTCTGAATGATCGCGTAATCGCCGCGCACCTGGTCTGGCCCAGCCCGGGCGAGATTGAGATTCTGAAACGTAACGGCGTGGGCGTGGTTCACAACCCACAGTCAAACATGAAACTTGCTTCCGGCGTCGCTCCCGTTCCCAAAATGATTGCTGCCGGCGTGAAGGTCGGACTGGGAACTGACGGCGCGGCTTCAAACAACGACTTGAGCATGTGGGAAGAGATGGATACGACTGCCAAGCTTCACAAGGTTTTCAGCGGCGATCCTAAAGTAATGTCGGCTGAAGAAGCGTTTGAGTTGGCGACCATCAGTGGCGCACGAGCGCTCCATCTGGAAAAAGAGATCGGCTCGATCGAAATAGGCAAGCGCGCCGACCTGGTGCTCGTGAATCGCGACGCGCTTAACCAGATTCCGCTTTACAATGTCTATTCCGATCTGGTGTACGCGACGAAAGCCTCCGACGTTGAGACGGTAATCATCAACGGCCGCGTGGTGATGCGCGAGCGGCGCCTGTTGACGCTGGACGAAGCGGCGATCAAAGAAGAGGCGCGTGTTTTCCGCGAGAGAATTATCAAGAGTCTCGGCGCTCCACCGCGTCAGTAGTCTACTGGTCCAATCGTTGAAGTGCTGCAGGACATTGCCTCACCAGCGTTGCCGCCAGGCAATAATAAAACACACAGTCTATTGCGGGGTTCCGGTCTAAGTGTTTTTAGATCCTCGTCCATCTTGAGACGGCTTTGTCTTCCCCAAACCCAAAGTCGGTATCTCCCTTAACACTAACTTATGAACACAATTCTGCCCGGCTAGTCCGCTCGTGAAACAGCAGGTCGCTTCTCCTAACTGCGAGCGAAGTGGTCGGCGATAGCGCTGCTACCAGGAGGTTGATGGCAAGGAGATTCAAGTGCCATGCAATGATCAAATGCGAAATCAAAAGTCCAACTGATGAGTTTTGGCTCCAGCGTGGTTGGGATCTTCACAGTTGCCGCAAATTTTGTCTCGGTTTTCTCAGCTATTCTTTGACCAGTCGCATTGAACCTTCGCGGAGCGCTTGCCTGGATCGCCCTCACGAACCATAATAGACGTGAAAATTAACTTAGTCCGTAAGCGAGCATTTAGGCTCGCTTTTGCATTTCTTAGGAGTGAAATTTAGTGAAGCGAAGTAGAGTATCAGGACGCTTTCGACCGTCGATAACAATTCTTGCAGCCATAATCTCTCTAATCTCAGTTTCTTTTATTAGCCAGGCACAGTCTCCCGTCGAACCGCCAGCGTCTCCCGCAGAATCACCAACGTCTCCTGCAGTCGATCCGAACAAGTCGACCGCAGATCCCGCCAAGTCTCCCGAGGCTCTGCAGGCCCGCATCGGACGGGCGCGTGCGTTGATTGCTGCCCATCGTCTGGACATCGCCGCGAGTGAGCTTGAATCGGTTAGGTCGGCCGCGCCGGACAACGCGATTCGCAACATCACGTCCATAATGCTGATGAGCGTCTACCTGGAAGACGGAAACTATGGCAGGGCCGAGGCGTTGCTTGAAGAGAATTATCAGGCACGTGCGGCGCAGAAGGATGAATCGCTCGGGACTTACTTCGCTCTCGCGGGCCAGGCAGTAAACGGCGCCCGCACCCACCTCGCGCGCTACCGAAGTTTCGGCATCAGTACTACCGACGCGAGCTTGCCGGCTGAAGCGGCCAGCGATCTCCATCGCTTGCGTTCGTTGCTCGAGCGGATGATTGCCCAGGCGAAGGAAATTTCAAAGGGGCGCAAGTTCTACGATTCACTTTCATTGCTTGAGGACGTGCTCGGCATCCGGTTGTCGCTGGCGAAGGACAGCGAGGACCAGACGACGTGGGAAAGCGAGTATGCCAGCGCGCGCGAGGTGCTGGCTTCTTCGCAAACGCAGATAGCTTCGCTGGGTGGGATTCCTCCGCTGCGGCCGGGACAGACAGGGACCAGCAAAGTTTCTGGCCCTTCACCGTATTCCACGAAAAAAGTGGGCGAGTCGCCTCTGGAAATTAGGGCGCCGGAAAATAAGGGCATCTCGGTTGGTGAACACCCGGCGACGGACGCGACCAACATGGCGGAGTCAACCGCGCAACCAAGCCCGCGGAAAGAAGACTCAAAGTCGGAATCTGCGGGAGCGCAGAAGGATAAGCTTCCGGTTACTGACGTCGGTTCTCTCAACGCGGCGGCAACTAAGAAAGTCGTGCCACGCTATCCCCCGATGGCAAAACAGACCGGCGCCAGTGGTCTCGTCAAGGTTCATGTCATTGTCGATGAGACCGGCAGGGTGATCACGGTTTCGCGTTCCGAGGGTCCGGTCTTGCTGCGGCAGGCTGCTGAAGATGCTGCCCGTCAGTGGTTCTTCCAAGCCACCCCGACCAGCGGCAAGCCGCTGCGCCTCAAAGGCTTCATCGAGTTTAACTTTTCTCTCTAGCTAAAGCCTTATCTCAGGCTTATCCTCCTGCCGCGCAATAGCTTACCCAATGTTGACTTAAAAGTAATGATTAGGTAGACTGCCTACAATAGTTTTAGTTAGCGAGTTCTTATGAAGATTTCGGCACAGGAAGAATATGGCTTGCGATGCCTGCTCCAGCTCGCCCGCGCAGACTCGCAGGGCGAATCGCTGACCCTCGCGCAGATCGCGCGTCGCGAAGGAATTTCGGTCGCGAATGCCGGGAAGCTGATGTGGATTCTGAACAAAGCGGGGCTCGTGCAGTCGCAGCGAGGCACCAAGGGCGGCTATCGGCTCGCCCGGCCGGCGTCAGTGATTCATCTCAACGAAGTCATCAGCGTTTTGGATGACGAAAGCGTGGCGACTCACTGCAAGAGTTATACGGGCGTGCTGGATTCTTGTGTGCATACCGGCGACTGCGGGATTCGTCCGGTCATCGTCGAGCTGCACCAGATTGTTGACAAGGCGATGGCGGAGATCACTTTGTCGCAACTGCTCGGCACCGAAGCGACAGTCGACGCAGTGCTACACAAAATTCAAGGCGCCAGACAGGTGGAAAGGGAACTAGGTCGCGTCCAGGTGTGACGCTGGGAGCGCCGGCATCGTGCCTGCAGTTTTTCATGACGTACGGTCGAGTTTGACGGGTTAACAACAGATGAGCACAACAGAGCTATTAGGTAAACAGGAATACAAGTACGGTTTCGTTACCGACATTGAATCCGACGTTATTCCGCGTGGGCTGACGGAGGACACGATTCGTTTGATCGTCAAGATCAAGAACGAACCCGACTGGATGTTGGACTTTCGTCTGAAGGCCTACCGGCATTGGTTGACCATGACCGAGCCGAAGCATTGGCCGAACATTTCGTATCCGGAAATCAACTACCAGGACGTGATCTATTACAGCGCGCCGAAACAGAAGGCGACGAAAGCGAGCCTGGACGAAGTCGATCCGGAGTTGCTACGTACTTTTGAGAAGCTCGGCATTCCCTTGACCGAACAAAAGCAACTTGCCGGCGTCGCTGTCGACGCAGTCTTCGATTCAGTTTCAGTCGCGACGACGTACAAAGAAAAACTCAAGAAGCACGGCGTCATCTTCTGTTCGTTTACGGAAGCGATCCGCGAGTATCCCGAACTGATCAAAAAGTACCTCGGTTCGGTGGTTCCAACTAACGACAACTTCTTTGCAGCGCTAAATAGCGCGGTCTTTTCGGACGGCTCATTCTGTTTCATCCCGAAGGGCGTGCGCTGCCCGATGGAACTGTCAACGTATTTCCGGATTAACAATTCGGAGTCGGGCCAGTTTGAAAGAACCCTCATCATTGCTGAAGAAGGTTCGCACGTTTCCTATCTTGAAGGCTGTACCGCGCCGAAGTTTGACAAGAACCAGTTGCACGCGGCCGTGGTTGAGTTGGTTGCGCTTGACGATGCCCAGATCAAATACTCCACGGTCCAGAATTGGTATGCGGGGGATGAAGAAGGCGTCGGCGGCATCTACAACTTTGTCACCAAGCGCGGCAAGTGTGCCGGACGAAACTCGAAGATTTCCTGGACGCAGGTTGAGACCGGTTCGGCGATCACCTGGAAGTATCCGTCCTGCATTTTGCTGGGCGACAATTCCATCGGCGAGTTTTACTCGGTCGCATTAACCAACCACGCGCAACAGGCCGACACCGGCACCAAGATGATTCACCTCGGCAAGAACACGCGCTCGACGATCATTTCCAAGGGAATCGCGGCCGGCAAGTCGAACAACAGCTATCGCGGGCTCGTGAAAGTGATGCCGAAGGCGGAAAACGCGCGCAACTACACGCAGTGCGATTCGATGCTGATCGGCTCAAACAGCGGCGCGAATACGTTCCCCTACATTGAGGTGATGAACAACACTTCGAGTGTCGAGCACGAAGCGTCCACTTCCAAGATTAGCGAGGAGCAGTTGTTCTATTTGCAGCAGCGCGGCATCTCGCAGGAGGACGCGGTCTCGCTGATCATTAACGGCTTTTGCAAAGACGTCTTTGTGCAGTTGCCGATGGAGTTTGCCGTCGAAGCGCAAAAGCTGCTCGGCATGAAACTCGAAGGCAGCGTGGGATAACAGTGACGAGTGACGAGTGGCGGGTGACAAGCGACGGGTGAAGAACCTACTCGTCACTTGTCACTCTTAACTTGTCACTGATTGATAATTGAGGAGCAATTTAATGTTAGAGATCAAAAATTTACATGCGGGCATCGACGGCAATGAAATCCTGAAAGGGATCAACCTGACGGTCAGGAAGGGCGAGATTCACGCGATCATGGGTCCGAACGGTTCCGGGAAATCTACGCTCGCGAAAGTTTTGGCTGGGCATCCCGCTTACGAAGTGACGAAAGGCGAAGTTTTTTACGAGGGCAAGAACCTGCTCGACATGCCCCCGGACGAGCGCGCGCGTGAGGGAGTTTTCATGGCCTTTCAATATCCAATTGAAGTGCCGGGTGTTTCGAACGCGCAGTTTCTGCGGTTGGCCTACAACGAAAAGCGCAAGCATCTGGGCGAAGAAGAACTCGATCCGCTTGAGTTCAAGGATCTGCTGAAGGAGCGCGCGAAGGTCGTTGAGATGGACGCGAGTTTCATGACGCGTTCGGTCAACGAAGGTTTTTCCGGCGGCGAGAAAAAGCGCAACGAAATTCTGCAGATGGCCGTGCTTGAGCCGAAGCTCGCGGTGCTTGACGAAACTGATTCGGGCCTGGACATCGATGCGCTGCGTATCGTCGCCGGCGGCGTCAACCAACTGCACAACTCGGAGAATGCCGTCATCCTCGTGACCCACTACCAACGACTGCTCGATTACATCGTGCCGCAGTTTGTGCACGTGCTGGCCAACGGGCGCATCGCGAAAGAGGGCGGCAAAGAGTTGGCGCTGGAACTCGAACAAAAAGGCTACGACTGGCTGAAGACGGCTGCGGCTTAACAGACCGGGCTTTTTCCCCTTCTTTGGGAGGGTTAGGGGAGGGCATAACGCGCAAGCCCTTTCCCCAACGCTCTCCAAAGCAAGAGGAAGATAGACTGAAGAACGACGATGGTTACTGAAATTGTAAGACAAGAGAGTTCCTACCGAAGTGCATTCCGATCGCTGCTGGATGCTGAACAAGACTCGCGGTTGTCGTGGTTGACGCGTCTGCGCGAAAACGCCATGGCGCGATTTGAAGAGTTGGGCTTTCCCTCGGTCAAGGATGAAGAGTGGAAATACACGAACGTCGCTCCGATCGCGCGGACTGAGTTTGTTCCAGCCCTTGAATCCGCCAGCAAGGCGAGCAAATCAACGGCGCAGGAGTTGGCCAGCTTGTCGGCGCCTGAAGCCGCGGGCAGCCAGTTGGTTTTCGTTAACGGCAAACTCCGTGACGATCTGTCATCGCTGACGGCGGTGCCGGAGAATGTCGTAGTCAGCCAACTTTCAACGGCGCTCGTCGATGAACGTTATTCAGAAATCGTCCGTGCACATCTCGCGCGTCATGCCGATTACGTGACGAATGGTTTCACTGCTCTCAACACTGCCTTCGCATCGCAGGGAGCGTTTGTTCAAATCCCCAAAAGTGTCGCGGTCGAGAGGCCGCTGCATTTGCTTTTCATCACCGATGCCGGCGATGCGGACAAGGTAGTCACGTTTCCGCGTGTCTTAATACTTGCCGAAGCGAACAGTAGCGCAACAGTGATCGAAAGCCATGTAAGCACCGGCGACGCCGCGTACTTTACGAACGCCGTAGTTGAGATTGCGCTGGAAGACGGCGCTCGACTCGAACACTACAAAATTCAGCGCGAGAGTCCCGCGGCATTTCATGTCGCTACGACAGTCGCTGATTTGGGTGCGAGTTCCAGTTACGACTCAACCACGATCACCTTCGGCGCCGAACTCTCCAGGCACGACATTCAGGTGGCGATGGATCACGAAGGCGCTGAGTGCTGGGTCGACGGTCTCTACCTCGTAACCGCAGCGCAACACACCGACACGCATTCGGTCATCGATCATCGCAAGCCACACTGCACCAGCCATCAGCTTTACAAAGGCATTCTCGACGGCAAATCGCGGGCGGTTTTCAACGGCAAGATCTTCGTGCGTCATGATGCGCAAAAGACTGACGCGATGCAGACGAACAAGAACCTGCTGCTTTCGAACGAAGCTCGCGTAGACACCAAGCCGCAACTTGAAATCCTGGCCGATGACGTTAAGTGCGCGCATGGCGCGGCGGTTGGACAGATTGACGAAGACGAGCTGTTTTATTTGGAAACCCGAGGAATTCATCACGATCTGGCGCGCAATCTTTTGACTTACGGTTTTGCCGAAGAAGTGATTGGCAAGATCAAGATTGAGTCAATCAGGGCGCAGCTTGACGAGGCAGTTCTAAATCGTCTGAACGCGCGATTGGAAGTTTAGTTCGCACTCGTCCTGGCATCGGAGCGACCGGCACGTTCGAAAACTATGCTGAAGCGCTATCGATTTTGCTGATTGCTTTAGTTGATTACTGAACGAGGATGTTATGGCAACCGCGGAAGTAAAAGAGGAAGCGCCAACTGCGAATCGCGTCTGGGATGTGCAGCGCATTCGCGAGGATTTCCCTGTCCTGCGTCAAAGGGTAAACGGCAAACCGCTGGTCTATCTCGACAATTCAGCTTCATCGCAAGTCCCGCAGGTCGTGATTGATCGCGGCAGTATTTATCTCGAAGACGAGCACTCAAATATTCATCGCGGCGTTCACTATCTAAGCCAGAAGGCCACGACGGCCTACGAAGGCGCGCGCGAGAAGGTGAAGCGTTTTATCAACGCGCGCGATGCGAAGGAATGCATTTTCGTGCGCGGCGCCACTGAAGGCATCAACCTGGTGATGCATGGCTACGGGCGGAAGTTCATCGGCCCCGGTGACGAAATCATCATTTCGGCGATGGAGCATCACGCCAACATCGTTCCCTGGCAGATGCTTTGCGAAGAGAAGGGCGCGAGGCTGCGTGTGATTCCGATGAACGACGCGGGCGAGTTGCTGCAGGACGAGTACAACGCGCTGCTCAACGAGAAGACGAAATTTGTCGCCTTCACGCATGTCTCGAATGCGCTCGGCACGATCAACCCGGTCAAAGAGATGATCGATCAGGCACACAAGTACGGCGTGCCGGTCCTAATCGACGGCGCTCAAAGCGCACCGCACATGCTGGTAGACGTTCAGGATCTCGACTGCGATTTCTTTGCGTTCTCCGGTCACAAAATGTTCGCGCCCACCGGCAGCGGCATCATTTACGGCAAGGCTGAGTTGCTGGAAAAGATGAATCCGTTTCAGGGCGGCGGCGACATGATCAGAAGCGTTACTTTTGAAAAGACGACTTATGCAGGGTTGCCGAACAAGTTTGAGGCAGGTACTCCGGCAATCGCCTCGCAAATTGGTCTCGGCGCCGCGATCGATTATTTGAATTCGATTGACCGCGTAAAGGCTGCCGCGCACGAGCACGAACTGCTGCGTTACGCCACCGAGCGACTCAAGGCGATTGAGGGCGTGCGAATTGTAGGCACCGCGCGCGAGAAAACCAGCGTGCTGTCGTTTGTGATTGACGACATTCACCCGCATGACATCGGCACCATCCTCGATCAGGAAGGCATCGCGGTCAGAGCCGGTCATCATTGCGCGCAGCCGGTGATGCAGCATTTCAAAATTCCAGCGACCGCGCGCGCGTCGTTTGCTTTCTACAACACGAAAGAAGAAGTTGACGTGTTGGCGCGGACGATTGAGAAGGTAGTCGAGATATTTTCCTAGGTGAAAAGTGAAAAGTAAAAAGTGAAGGGTCGTTGTGAGCCATCAGACTATTTACTATTCACCATTTACGATTTACTGCTTTCATATGTCTGAATTAAGCGAACTCTACCAGCAGGTCATCCTCGACCATAACAAGAAGCCGCGAAACTTTCGCCGGCTCGAAACCGCGAACCACTCCGCCGAGGGATTCAATCCCCTCTGCGGCGATCAGTTGACCGTCTATCTGAATCTTGAAGACGACGCGGTTAAGGAAATAAGTTTCGAAGGTTCCGGTTGCGCGATCTCGAAAGCCGCAGCCAGCATGATGACGCAGGCCGTGAAGGGAAAGAGCAAGCAGGAAGCGGAGCAACTCTTCACTGAGTTCCACGGCATGGTGACGGGCGAATTGGATGAAGAGACGAGCACAAACGGGCTCGGCAATCTGAAGATTTTCTCCGGCGTCCGTGAGTTTCCCGTCCGCGTGAAATGCGCGTCGCTGCCCTGGCACACGATGCACGCCGCCCTCAACAACGAAGAGATGGCATCGACTGAATAGGTAACTGAGGTTTTCAGGCTGAGTCGATCGTTTAGAGGCGGGCAATGCCCGCCTTCTCTATTTGGAGTGCGGTGACCTGTTACCGCTTTTGTCGGCCGCGACCTGTCGCGGCCTCAGTTCCTATGCAACTATCGACAGGCTACGACGTCAAGGCCGAACACAAAAGCAGCGACAGGTCACCGCAACTCCAAAAGTTCTCGCTTGAACCGGCTGACAAAACCTCAATGCATGGGCATAATAGCTGCACTCCGATTCCAATAGGGCCCAACTAAACGTGATCATAACCTCCGTTGAACTGCGCGAAATCCGCCTCCCGTTAATTCACTTCTTCGAAACCAGCTTTGGACGCACGACTGAGCGTCGCATCCTGTTGGTGCGCGTGAGCGACTCAGACGGCGCCGAAGGCTGGGGCGAGTGCACCGCCGGCGAAGGCCCGTTTTACTGTGACGAGTGGGCCGAAACGGCCTGGGCCACTATCAACATTTTTCTCGCGCCCATGCTCGTCGGCAAAGAAATTGAAAGCGCCGCGCAGTCCGGGGAACTGATGAACGCGGTCCGCGGGCATCGCATGGCTAAGGCTGCGATCGAAACCGCCTGCTGGGATCTGGAAGCGAAGAAACTTGGATTGCCGCTTTGGAAACATCTCGGCGGCGTGGAAGCAGCGATTCCGTGCGGCGTTTCCATTGGCATTCAGGAAACGCCGGCCGCGCTCATCGAGAAAATCGACAACGAGCTGGCAGCGGGTTATCAGCGCATCAAGATCAAAATCAAACCCGGCTGGGATCTGAAAATCGTCGCCCTCGTGCGCGAGAAGTTTCCCGACATTCGTCTCGTGGCTGACGCCAACTCCGCGTACACGTTGGCCGACGTTGCGCTTTTCCAGGCGATGGATCCTTACGAGCTAATGATGATTGAGCAGCCGCTTGCGCACGACGACATTTTCGATCACGCCGAACTGCAACGACAGTTGGCGACTCCGATTTGTCTTGACGAGTCGATTCACTCCAGTGCCGATGCGCGCAACGCGATCAGACTTGGGTCGGGCCGCATCATCAACCTGAAACTGGGCCGCGTTGGCGGCCACGGGCAGGCGAAGGAGGTGGAGCAGGTTTGTCGTCAGAACAACATCCCAGTGTGGTGCGGCGGAATGCTCGAGTCTGGCATCGGCCGCGCTCACAACATCGCGATGGCGACGCTTGCGGGATTTACCTTGCCGGGCGATGTGTCCGCAAGTTCGCGTTATTGGCAGGAAGACATAATCGATCCGCCGGTGAGGGTGTCGGCCGCCGGGACCATCACCGCGCCCGACAAACCCGGCATCGGCTTTGAAGTTAACCTTGCGAGAGTTGAGAGCCTAACGATCAGAAAAGAAGTGATATTTGGAGTGCGGTGACCTGGCACCGCTTTCGTCTGTGCAGCGGCTTGATGCTGCATTTCTTACTAAATTTACCCTCAGGTGGCCGCGCCAAGTCGCGGCCGACTAAAGCGCTGACGGGTCAGCGCACTCCAAAAGTTAGCTGCATGGAACTTTCGAACTCAGAAATCGCGGCTCTAAGCGAACATTTCGCCAACCGGCGAGACGCGATCGTCGCGTTCACGCGAGCTTTGGTTGAAACGGAGTCGCCATCGGGCGACGAGGCAGGGAGCAAAGCGGTGGTTTCAATGCTGGCTGCCGCAGCCGAGGCGATTAGCGCAGTGACAAAGATCGAACGCGTGGCAAGCGAGAACTATGGCGAGCATCTGCGCTTGCGGGCTTGGGGCGACTCACGAGCCAAACCGATTGTAATTTTGGGCCACACGGATACGGTTCACCCGCGCGGGTCGTTACAGCAACGGCCCTGGCGCGTTGAAGTCAACCGCGCGTACGGTCCCGGCGTTTTCGACATGAAAGCGAACTGCGCTTTGGCGCTCGAAGCCATACGCGTGTGTGGCGAGACCGGCGTGCAGCCGCGACGCCCGGTTGTCTTGCTGCTCACGTGTGATGAGGAGACGGGCAGCTTCACCGGAAGACAACTCGTCGAGGCCGAGGCGCGCGGCGCGCATGCCGTGTTGGTGCTGGAGCCGCCGGCAAGTGGCGGGCGCGCGAAGACCGGCCGCAAGGGAACGGGCATGTTCTCGATTGAGGCGCGCGGGCGAGCGGCGCATGCGGGCCTCGAACCGGAGAAAGGCGCGAGTGCGATTCTGGAGTTGGCGCGTCAGACCGAGAAACTGCACTCACTTAACGGCGCGTTGGGCGGCATCAGCTTGAACGTCGGCGTGTTTCAGGGCGGCACGCTTTCTAATGTTGTCGCCGCCTTGGCCCGGGCGGAGGTAGACGTACGTTTCAGTACGACGGAGGAGGGCGCGCGCATCGAAAACGAAATCCGTAACCTGCGAGCCGTAGACCCGCGAGTGCAACTGATCGTGAAGGGCGGTATCAACCGGCCGCCGCTCGAGCGCAATGACAAGGTTCTCGGTCTGTATGAACGCGCGCGCGCCACCGCGCAGCAACTCGGCTTTGAATTGGGCGAAGCGCAAGTTGGCGGCGCCTCTGATGGAAACTTCGCGGCCGCTGCAGGCGCTGCCGTCCTTGATGGACTCGGAATAGATGGCGACGGAGCGCATGCAACGCACGAACACATTTTGCTGGATGATATTCCGCGACGCGGTGCACTGCTCGCCGGACTGATCGCGTCGCTTTGAACGCGGGCAGCACTGACAGTAATCGCAAAATTTCCCAATATGAAAATTGCTACCTGGAACGTAAACTCAATCATCGCCCGTTTGCCGCATGTAGTTCGCTGGCTGCAAGCGGTCGAGCCTGATGTGCTCTGCATGCAGGAGACAAAATGCACTGACGACAAGTTTCCGTTCGACGAGCTTTCCCGGATTGGTTACTGCGCCAGCGTGTTTGGCCAGGCGAGCTACAACGGCGTCGCGATCGTTGCGCGAAAAGAGTGCGCTGAAGTGCAACGCGGCAATTATGAAGATCAGGAAGGAGCGCACGCGCGCTTGTTAGCCGCAACGATCGACGGCGTTCGCATCGTCAACGTTTACATTCCCAATGGCCAGGCCGTCGGCTCGGAAAAGTTTGAGTTTAAGCTCGACTGGATGCGGCGGCTGCGTGAGTTCTTCAATAACAATTACCAGATTGGCGAGCCGGTGATCCTATGCGGCGACTTCAACGTGGCGCCGGAGGACCGCGACGTTCATAACCCGACGCTCTGGCAGGAACGGATTATGTGCAGCACGGCGGAACGAACCGCGCTGGACCACATCAAGCGTTGGGGATTCACGGACGCTTTTCGACTTCACCATGAAGAGGGCGGGCAATTTTCCTGGTGGGACTATCGCGCCGGGGCCTTTCGCCGCAACATGGGCCTGCGCATCGATCACGTGTGGGTTACTAAACCGCTGGTCGCCGGCAGCAGGAATACGTGGATTGACGTCGAACCGCGCACCTGGGAGCGGCCTTCGGATCACGCTCCGGTCGTCGTGGAATTTGAGTAAGAGTTGCAGGCAGTAAAAAGACGGCCCAGCAGGAGCGCCAAGCCGTCTTCATACCGTGTGCCGACTGCGAAAGTTAAGGGGTTACCATCGGGGTGCCCATGTTGTATCCGTAGCTGAAGCCGCCCATCATACCGAGTATGAGGTAGATGATTATCAGCACGGTCCAAATCATCATGATCTGTTTGATGCCTAATCTGGCGGCATTCATCCAGCCCCAGATCAAACCAAATAGGCCGCAGAGCAGTGCGATTATTCCTTTCAGCGCGCCGTCATTCTGAAAAATCTTAATCGCAACGATAATTTGGCAGATGATCATTCCGATCAGAACCACCAAAGCAAGTATTCCTATCATTCGGTTTGTCCTCCATTCAAGCGATCAGTTAAAAAGCACGTGTCTCAACCTCGAATTAGCTGAGCGAACGCGGTTGGAAACAAGAGTAAACGCGCCAGCCAGTAGAGAATTAGACCACCCAGAACAATGATTGTTATTCCCGTCTGTCGTTCCAGCGTTTCTGCTTTAAGAATCAAAGGTTCGGCTATAGATCTTGGCAGCAGTGTGCCGATTATGAGTATCGAAATAAGGACGATAAAGAACGGAGCAAATGCGTGAAACCTGATCGAGCCCTGGACGTTGCCCGTTGCCAGTAGCAGGCATGCGCGAGTCAAACCGCAGCCGGGACAGGGCAGACCGGTTAACCTCAAAAAAGGACATTGCCAACCGGGAAGTCCCAGCGAAACCAGACCGACATGGACAAGCAACGCTCCAACTACGACAAAACCAACTTTGCGATCCCGCAATATTGTCGCTAACGGAGAAAATGCGTTATGGGACAACATTGCGGGCCGCATTCTATAGCAGGTTGCGTCTAAGCACTACCTTTTCTTTTGTTTTGTTTTGCGCTTTCGGCGCGGGCCGAAAACCTAGTTTGACGTCAATTCGGCCGTCTTTTCCGTGATGTCCTTCTGGGCCCACTCGTTATCGCGGCTGGCTTCGCCGGCCTTCGTTCGTTTGGCGGCTTTCATCTTCTGCACGAGCTCCATGTGCGTTGAAAAGTAACCGAGGCTTTTGCCGACTACTTCCTGGACCGAATTGAAGCCCTTGTCCACCATGAACTTTTCGAGTCCTTCTTTCAGCTCGTCGATCATCTTCACGCCGTGCAGCATGACTCCCGTGCAGAGCTGCACGGTGGAAGAGCCCAACAGCATGAACTCGATCGCATCGTGAGAACATTCAATGCCGCCGATGCCGCTGATGGAAACATCCTGGGGCAGCCCGAGCGCGAGCTGGCTCACCATTCTCAGAGCGATCGGACGCACGGCCTGCGAAGAATAACCGCCGGGCACCGTGTGACCTTCGACGGTCGGCATGGGCCGCAGCGTGTTGAGATCAACTCCAATCACGGACAGGATCGTGTTGATGGCTGAGATACCGACGGCCCCGCCACGCACGGCAGCGAGCGAGGGCTCTTTGATGTTGGTAATGTTGGGCGTCATTTTGGCCCAGACGGGAATGTTCGAGACCTCAGTGACCCAGGCAGTAACCTCTTCACAAAGATCAGGATGCTCGCCCATCTCCGAGCCCATCTTGCGTTCGGTCATGCCGTGAGGGCAGGAGAAATTCAACTCGAAGGCGTCGACGCCGGTGTCCTGGACCAGGCGCGTGAGTTCCTGCCAACGATCCTTGTCGAACTCTTCCATGATTGACGCGATCAGGATGTGCTTCGGGTAATCCTTCTTGATCTGGCGAAACTCTTCGAGCCAGACGTCAATTGGACGATCAGAAATCAGTTCAATGTTTTCAAAACCGATGACTTCGCCGGAAGTCTTTGACCGCAACTTGCCGTAGCGCGGCACTACATTTACGACCTTCGCCGATTCGAGACTGACCGTTTTCGCAACCGCGCCACCCCAGCCGGCGTCGTACGATTTGGCAATGACACGCGCGTTAGTTCCCGGCGGGCCCGAGCCCAGCAGGAACGGATTGGGGAACGTCATGCCGTTAACTACGATCGATAGATCCATGATTTATCTCCAAACAAAATGTCCGAGGCTAATCGGCTTCGTCAAACAGAATTGGGCGAATCTCTTCGGCCAGAGGACCGACTTTGTTAACCACCACATCCCAGACAACTTCGTAGTCAACACCAAAGTAGTTGTGAATCAGTCGATCCCGCATGCCCGCCATCGCTCGCCACTCAATGCCGGGATTTCTTTGGCGCACCGAATCCGGAACCTTCTTAACGGCTTCGCCTATAACTTCGATGCTGCGAACGAAAGCTCGCTTTAACGTGTCATCAGCTAAAAATGTGGCGCGGTCGATACCGTCCACCGCCGTCGTGAGATACTGAATTTCGTCGAGTATGTGTTGCAGATACTCATTCGCTTGTTGAGGCATACTCGACCTCACGAAGAATGCGGGGCCCAATATGCGGGCTCAGAGACTCAGGTGTCACCAGCTCAACTTTTCGTCCCAGCGTGTCCTCAAGAAACAGCGCTAAGCCCATGAAATTATCAAAGGACTTCTTGTCCGGTTCAAACTCAACCAATAAATCAACGTCGCTATGATCGGACTGCATTCCGCGCGCGAAGGAGCCAAAGACACCGCAGCGTTTCACGCCGAATTGTTTCAGGCGCGCCTGATGTCTTAGAAGGGAGCCGAAAAGTTCTGATTTGTTATTCACCATGGGTGCAGTCGCAAACTAACAGTTTGCGTTACGTGTTTAGTCCGCGACCAGAGCGCCGTAAGTATCCGGCCGGCGGTCACGGAAGAACTGCCAGGTGTTGCGGACTTCCCGAATCATGTCGAGATCGAGATCGGCAACCACGAGCGCGTCCTGATCGCGAGGGGCTTCCGCGATGAAGCGCCCGCGCGGATCGCAGAAATAACTCTGCCCGTAAAACTCGCCGATGTCCCACGGCTGTTCATGACCGACGCGATTGATCGCGCCGATGAAATAGCCGTTGGCCACCGCGTGCGCTGGTTGCTCGATCCGCCACAGGTATTCCGACAAACCGGCGACCGTTGCGGACGGGTTGAAAACAATCTCGGCGCCGTTGAGTCCCAGCGCGCGCGCGCCTTCAGGAAAATGCCGATCGTAACAAATATAGACGCCGACGCGAGCAAAGGCAGTTTCAAAAGTCGGATAGCCGAGATTGCCTGGCCGGAAGTAAAACTTCTCCCAAAAGCCCGGATTAACGTGCGGAATATGGTTTTTCCGGTACTTGCCGAGGTATTTGCCGTCAGCATCGATCACCGCGGCGGTGTTGTAGTAAACGCCGGTGATCTCTTCTTCGTAAATCGGGACGACGATGACCATCCCATGGGCCTTGGCAACTTCCTGCATCAGCCGCACGGTTGGTCCATCGGGAATTTTTTCCACCGCTTCATACCAACGCGTCTGCTGTTCGGCGCAAAAGTAAGGCGTGGTAAACACTTCCTGCATGCAAAGAATTTGCACGCCCTGCGCGGCGGCCTGCTCGATCAGGCCGAGGTGCTTTTCGAGGTTCAGTCGCTTGATGTCGTCGATCGGCAGGTCGGTCGGCGCCGCATTTGAACACTGGATAAGTCCGCACTTAACGGTACGTGGCATTTAGAAACTCCCTTCGGCAAGTCTGGAAAGTATACCTAATTAAACCGGAAAACAGTTTGTCATGGGAAGAAGAAAGAACACCGGACAGCTCAAAGCTGTCCTATTCGCGCCTAATTTGCCGGCTCATCAAGACGTAGTATAGGACGAATCCCAGCGCGAAGGTAACGAACCAGGCATAGGTGTACAGAGTGTCGAGAAAGCCCGGGTTGGAAACCTGACCGCCCGGCGTGGACGCGGCGCGTATGAACCCGGGTACCACCGGCGCGATCGCAATGACGAGAACTATTATCGCGCGCCAGTTGATTCCGTTTGTGTAGGAATAAATACCGTTGGTGTCAAACAAATCGGCAAGACTGAGACGCTGCCTCCGCAAAACCCAATAGTCGCAAATAAGGATGCCAGCGATAGCGCCCATCAACCCCGAGTAACCAATGAGCCACGTAAATATGTAAGCGCCCATAGTGGCCATCAACTTCCACGGCATCATGACTACGCCAATCAGCGCAGTAACTAAGCCACCCGTGACGTAGGAGATTCGTTTCGGATTTAGGTTGGAAAAATCATTCGAAGGCGACACCACGTTCGCAGCCATGTTGGTGGTCAACTGCGCGGCGAAGATAACAGCCGTTGCGAACAGGATGATCACGACGCTGTCGAACCGCTTCATGAGTTCGACCGGATTGGGAATGGCTTCACCAAAGATAAGAAGCGTGGCGCTGGTGACGGCTACGCCGATGAAGGCAAATGCGGTCATCGTTAGCGGAAGACCCAAGGCCTGGCCCATCATCTGTGATTTCTGTGAACGCGCGTAGCGAGTAAAGTCGGGAATGTTCAAACTCAACGTGGCCCAATAGCCAACCGAAGCAGTTAACGCCCCCGGGAAAATGTGCCAGAAGTCGTTTTGCTGTTTTTGTAAGGCCGCCGACGCGTTCAGCACATGGACCAGACCACCGGCGCGCCACGACGCCCACACAAGCAGGGCCAAGCCACCAGCAAGCAACAGCGGAGCCGACCAAGTCTCCAGGTGCTTGATGCCTTCGACCCCTTTCAGGATTATCAAAACCTGAATGCCCCAGAACAGAAAGAAAGCGATCCAGGTGTGCAGCGCCACGCCCAGAATCGAGGCGTCACCTGCAAGATGTGCCCAACCTGAAGACATGACGCTGAATAAGGCGTCGATTGCCGTCCCGCCGATCCACGTCTGAATTCCAAACCAACCGCAGGCGACTATCGCCCGCAGGATTGCCGGCACATTCGCGCCTCTCGTCCCAAAGGCGGCCCGGCATAGAACCGGGAACGAAACGCCATACTTTGTGCCGGCATGCGCATTGAGAATCATGGGTACCAGCACGATCGCGTTCCCGAGCAGAATCGTAATCATTGCCTGCCACCAGTTCATGCCCGCTTCGATGAAACCGCCGGCGAGCGTGTAGGTCGTGATGACCACGCTCATGCCGATCCAAAGCGCGGCAATGTTCCAGGTGGACCAGGTGCGTTCGTTGATCGTGGTCGGCGCCAGGTCCTTGTTCCAGAGCGGACTGGCGGAAACGTCTTCGGTCAGTTCAACGAAATCGCGCGCCGTTCTGGCGGCGGGGGAGTTGTTGTCCATGAATGATTTTTTAAGCTACTTGAGTTCGAAACTGACGGTGACTCGGGCGGTCACTGAAATTTGCCCGAGCGCGATCGTGCTCTCGTCGCTGGAAGATGAGTCACCCGACCGCCCGATGAAGTTGCTGGTACTGTTCTGCGAATAGTATGGCGTCGGCCCGTCTTCAGTGATCGAATAGGCTTTGCCGATCGACTGGCCGATCTCTTTCGTCAAAGCGATAGCTTTTTCCTGTGCGGCCTTGATCGCCATCGCCCGCGCCTGATCCCTGAACTTTCGCAACTGGGTCGTGCGAAAGGACACACTCTCTACATTGCTAACCCCCGACTGGATAATCTCGGCAAGCAGATCCTCCGCTTTGCTGACATCGCGCAGGATTATGGCCACTCTTTTTGTGACTGTGTAGCCAATCAAGACCGGCGGCTTCTTGGTGACGCTTTCGTCAGTGAACCTTTGTGACACGTTTATGCGATCCGTTTGGACTTGAGCGGTCGGGATTTGAAATTTTCGAGCGATGGCCAGAAGGGTTTTCACGATCTGATCGTTCTCTGCTTGCGCCGCCGACAAATCTTTCGCCATGGTGACGACGCGGAGACTGAAACCGACCTCGTCTGGCACAACCATCATCTCTGCCTGGCCGGTGACAGTGATCAGCGGCCGGTCAATTTCTCTTTGAGCGAAAGCGGTGCTCGCCGACAGGGTGATTGCAAGAACTAACAGTATTTGTTTGGTCATACGTTTGCGATTGTCACCACCCGAACGGATGGCCGTCAATTCTCCGTGAAAATGCGTGCGGGATTAGATCGGGCGCATAGTAAGCCAACTGCGAGCGAGCCTACAAGTGGTCGCATGCGGAAGCTCACGGCCGGCCATTAGACCAGCGGGCGCGTCTTGAGGGAAACCAGCACAATCTGCTGGTCGCGTTTGATCTGAAGCTGATACTGCTTGTCGGGGAGGCGCAGCATTTCTCTTATGCCGGCGAGCCTGAGTTCGGTAGCCGCGCGACCGTTTACCGTCACGATCTCATCAGCCGGTTGCAGGCCTGCCTCGGCTGCGGGCGAATCCGGCAGCACTCGACGGATCCGCGCCAGGGTGAAGTCAGGACCTTCCGTCACAAGTTGCAGACCACTCATATCGTAAGCATAGGGATCAGCAAAACGTTCGTTCGGCTCCAGGATCACGCGGCTGCGGGCATAGTCGAAAACGACTTTGAAGCGGCGCAGGATCGCGGCGCCGATGTTTCCAGATTTGCCATGGGCGCCGAAGAAGCCCTCGCGAGGGAGAGCAGTGACTGGCTGGCTGATGTTGAAGCGGCCCAATTGCAATTGGTTGGCACGACCGAGCGGCATCATGATCTCACCGCCGACACCGCGACCGAAGACAGACCGTGCCGACGGCACCGCCTGCCTGATCTGGTGGCGCTCGACAAACGCAGGCAGCAGAATGAGCGGAAAATTCGAGCCTGAATCGATCACAAACTCGCCCTCGATGGCCTCGCGTCCCGGCAACAACAACTTCGCCTTCACGTATGGATGATTGTCGCGGAAGCTCAGCGGCAGTATCTTGCCGCTGCCCTGATAACTGAACGCGCCCGGTTCATAGAGACTCAGCTCCTTTTTCAGGAAGTCGATCTCGACTACAAAGCGACGGAAAAACTCGGCGCCCAGGATGCCGTCCATGCGCCGTCCCACGGTATTCTCGACAGGCTCCAGCGCCAGGGACATGATCGAGAGATCCGCCAGTTTTACGGGACCAATATCAAACGTCACCCCTCGAATTGCGCCGCTTTCGACATGCCCGCCCACGTTGCAAAAATTTTGCCCACGGAGTTAAAAAAAATCTCGGACCCGCGGGAAGAGCGGGGGCAAGCCCGCCTTCCTAACCTTGAGCTGATCAGAATTGAGGTGGTGATCGTCGCGGGGCAAGGCTCTCAACGTTAAAAGCAATCAAACAAGTCAAGAGTCTCGAGGTCGGGAAGGTGGGCTTGCCCCCGCTCTTAGTGAGCCCCAATTCAGTTTTTGCGCGGAGTCGATTGGACCAATCAAATTTTGACGCACTAGCCGCGTTTAAGAAACTGTCCGTCGCCGGCGAAGAGAAGGGGTGGCAATGATTTTTGCCAGGAGATCTGTTGGCGTTCCTGGCGGTTCGCGGTTGTTTCTACATGCTTACGCAGGTGCCGCGCTTCAAGAATTGCCCATCGCCGGCTTTGCCTTTGTACTCCCCATTCTCGATCACAACTTTGCCGCGCGAGAGCACGGTTTCAACTACGCCTTTGATTTTCTTGCCTTCGTAGGTGTTGTAGTCGACGTTCATGTGGCTCGTCTTCAGGCCGAGTGTCTGTTCCTTCTCGGGATCGAAGATGACGATGTCCGCGTCCGAGCCGACTGCGATCGTGCCCTTCTTTGGAAACAGACCAAACATCTTGGCCGCGGCAGTCGAAGTCAGCTCGACGAAACGATTGAGGCTGATGCGATTTTCAACTACGCCGCCGTTGTAGATGAGCGGTACGCGGTTCTCAACACCAGGCGCGCCGTTCGGAATCTTGGTGAAGTCGTCGCGGCCAAGTTCCTTCTGTTCCTTCATGCAGAACGGGCAATGGTCGGTGGAGATGACTTGCAGGTCGTCCATCTTCAGGCCCTTCCAAAGTTCAGCCTGGTTCGACTTGTCCCTGAGCGGCGGGGTCATCACATACTTCGCGCCGTCAAAGTCGTCACCGTAGTCATCGAGCGAAAGGAAAAGATACTGCGGACAAGTTTCCGCGAATGCCGGAATGCCGCGATCGCGCGCCTGGCGAACCTGATTCAGCGCGTCAGCACAAGACAAGTGAACAATGTAAACAGGCGACTCTGCCATCTCGGCAATGGCAATCGCCCGGTGCACGCCTTCAGCTTCCGCGAGCGTTGGCCGCGTGAGCGCGTGATACTTGGGCGCCGTATGACCTTTCGCCAGCGCGTGCTTGATGATCTCGTTGATGACAATTCCGTTTTCGGCGTGCATGCAGATGAGGCCGCCGCGTTCACCCGCCGCTGACATGGCGCGGAAGATCGTCGCATCGTCAACCAGAAAAACTCCCGGATAGGCCATGAACATCTTGAAACTGGTTACGCCTTCGTCCATGGCCGTGTGCAGTTCCTCGATTTGATTGTCTTCGAGTTCAGTCGTGATCAGGTGAAAGCCGTAGTCGATGGCCGTTTTGCCTTCGGCTTTCTGGTGCCAGTTGTCGATGCCCTGAATCAGGGACTCGCCTTTGTACTGCACGGCAAAGTCGATGATGGTTGTCGTCCCGCCGTGCGCGGCGGCGCGCGTTCCGGTTTCGAAGTCGTCGGACGATTGCGTGCCGCCGAAGGGAAGCTCCATGTGGGTGTGCGGATCGATGCCGCCCGGGATCACGAGTTTGCCGGCAGCATCGATAACCTTCTCGACTTCCATCTCGAGTTTCGCGCCGATCACGGAAACCTTCTCGTCTTCGATCAGGATGTCGGCGCGGTAGTCGTCAGTGGCCGTGATGACGCGGCCGTTCTTGATTAGTGTTTTCATATGGTTGGCTACTCGGCCCAGCTCATTATTTTTCCTGGAGTGGCTTTGCCACCTGATGTGCGGAAAGGCTCGTTGCTTCGCTCCAGAGGAGCGAGATGTTTATAGCCAGCCGTCAATCCACATCGTTCTTCGCTCCGTAGGAGCGAAATGTCATTCAACAAAGTCGAAAACGTACTTGTCCTCAAAGGCGATGTCAAACTTTCTCAGTAGACCTAGGTACTCATTCTTGAATGATCGTCGACTATGATGCCGCTCCTGATTTTGAATGTAGCGGATGACTGTGTCTAGCTGGGAATGTCCGTAGGAAAATGCGCCGTAGCCTTCTTGCCAACTAAATCGTCCTCGAATCCATCGGTTCTTGTTGATGAAGTTTGTCGAGTCCGCCTTGATTTCTTGAACCAAATCGGCGAGAGCCATCGCCGGTCTTAATCCAATCATGATGTGAAGATGGTCCGGCATACCATTGATCGAGATTAACTTCTGTCCCTGGTTTTTGACTATTCCAGTGATGTACTTGTAGAGATCTTCTCGAAACTCCTCCGATGTGATGAGGGATTGTCGATTACTCACCGCGAACACGGTTTGAATGTAGATCTGTGAAAACGTATTTGCCATGCGCGCCTCACATTCCGCTCCTGACGGAGCTAAGGAGATCTTTGGAAAGCTTGGTGGCCATAAACATCTCGCTCCTCTGGAGCGAAGAGCAAGCCTCCACGTACATCAGGTGGCGGAGCCGCAAGGAATTTTGTACCCAGGGAAGTGAGGCGTAGCCTCGAAATCCAACTTAACAACTACGGAAAGGCAAAGCCTTCCCGCACATCGGTGGGCATAGCCCAAGGCAACATTCCTCGTTTCCTTGAAACCCTTTCATCACAAAATGGCGGCTGGCTTCCGAAGAAACCAGCCGCCCATGATTATCTAACTCCGCGATCTTTGTAGTGCGTGAGGTTGCCGCGACCCGTGACCGCGCTCCTTACTGCGCCAGTTCAGACGTGAGTATGGCGCCGTTGAGTGCCGTCAGCACGGCGCTCACCTTCACGACTTTGCGCGAGTCTTTGGCGACCCACAAGACAGTCTTGTCGGCCTCATTGTCGGTCGCAACGATTTCAACCTTGTACGCTTCAAACGTCCCGGCCGGAACCGTCACACTCTCAACGCCTATGACCTTCAGGTTCTTTAGCAGCAACTTTTGCTTTTCGAGATCCACGTTGCGGAAGCTCGTTGCGTAACCTTCCGCCAGCGGCAACGCCGCCATTATGTCGTAACTGCCGGCACCGTCGGCGAAGACCACGCCGCCCGAATCAACCGCGATCGGTTTGGCCTCGCCGTTCATGGTCAACGTGCCGCTCGCTTTGTTGTCCTTGTAGTTGACCTCAATCACCGCCGGGCCTTGTTTGTAGACGCGATGCATCAAAACTAGCGTGCCCTTTTCGATAGTCGACACGTCGCTGATGACGCCGTCGCTCGTAGTGATCGTTCTGGTCACAACCCAGGCTCCGTTTTCTTCCTTGATGTCCGTTTTGATGGCCAGCGGAATATTCTGTCCGCCAAAAGCGATTGAGGCCGTGTAGTTCGCGCCGCCTGCCTTCAGGTCCATCGCCGGCTTCGGTGCGCTCGCGCCAACCGGCTCCATCTTCGGCAGCGTCACCGTTTTCACGTCGACGGTGATCTCCTTCAGTCGCTGCGCGACCTCCGGAGTCATCGTTTCCTGATAACGTCCGCCAAGATGCTTCGCCAGGAACTTCTCGGCCGACGCAAACATGGCCATGTTGTTCACCGGACGGGCAAAGCCGTGACCTTCATCCGGAGCGACGATGTATTCAACCGGATAGTTGCGATCGCGCAGGGCGATAACGATCTGATCCGCCTCGCGTTTATTGACGCGCGGGTCATTGGCGCCCTGAATCACGAGCAACGGCGTCTTGATCTTGCCGGCGTGATTGAGCGGCGACTGTCGTTCGAGTTGCGCTTTGCCTTCAGGCGTCGACGGGTCGCCCATGCGTGCATAAAACAGTTTGCGAATCGACTCCCAATAAGGCGGGATCGATCCCAACAGCGTGTTTAGATTTGATGGTCCAACAATGTCGACCGCCGCTGCGTAAAGATCAGGCGTGAAGGTCACACCCGCCAGCGTCGCATAGCCGCCGTAAGATCCGCCCATGATGCCGATGCGCTTCGGATCGGCAATGCCCTGGGCCACCAGATATTTGGCGCCCCAGGTCACGTCGTCCTGCATCTTGTCGCCCCACTGCTTGTTTCCGGCGTCAAGAAATTTCTTGCCGTAACCAGTCGAAGCGCGAAAATTTGGCAGCAACACGGCATAACCGCGGTTTGCCAAAAACTGGGAAATTGAGTTGTAGCCCCAGGAATCACGGCCCCAGGGACCGCCGTGCGGCAGCACGATCGCGGGCAGGTTCTTCGCCGGCACGCCTTTGGGCAATGTCAGATAAGCGGGAATCTCGAGGCCGTCAGACGACTTGTAACGAACGGCGGTCATCGGCGCCAGGTGGTCGCGGTTGAGTTTCTCGCGAATGCGATACTGAAACGTCAACTTCTTCGTGTCGCGATCAAACAGATAACGTTCGCCGGGTTCGGTATCGCTGTTGGCGACGATGAACAAGAGACGCTCATCCTTAGTGCTGTTAACCAGGGCAATCTCTTTACCCGGCAACTTCTTTTGCAGCAGCTTGTAGTCGGCCTCCCATGATTTGTCTTTCCAGTAAAGCCGCACGCGTTCGTCGTCGTAAGAAGTCAATATCAGATCATCGGTAACTTCGGAGAAGTTGGTGCCTCCGAAATCCACGCGGTTCAGCGGATCCGCTTCGACCAACTCTTCTTTGCCGGTTGCCGGATCAAAAAGCTCGAGGCGAGTCAGATCGATGTTCGCGCCTTTGTTGGTTTCAAAGTAAACGCGCTGGCCGTCCTTGTGGTAACGCACCGGTCCGCAGCTTTCAAACACGTTGCAGGAATAAACTTTAGCGAAGCCCTTGTCGTCGACGCGCAAGACTTCAGTGTCGCCATTGTCTGCCGAGCGGGTCGCCATCCGCAGTTGATCTTTTAGGTCAAAGACCCAACTGGTGATGCGCTCGGTATTCTTGCGGACCAGCGTGCGTTCACCGGTGGAGATTTTCACCTTGTAGAGATCGTGCCAGGCCTTGTCGCGATCGTTGAGGCCGATGTACATCGTGTCGGGTTCGCTGCGCGGCACCGCATAGATTGCCGCGCGCACGCCCTTCGCGTCGGTTAGGTTGCGGGCTGCGGGAACTTCCGCGCCGGCTGCCGGACTTTCAGCCGGGTTCACGGCGTAGACCAGGTAGTTTTCGTCGCCGGCTTTGTCCTGCACGAAGAGGATGTACTTGCCATCGCGGCTCCAGAAGTATTGAGTCACGGGCCGACTCTGGTCGTTTGTAAGGGGCTTCGCGGCGTCGAAGGGGTCTTCGGTGCGTTTTACCCAAACGTTGCGGGTGCCCTTAAACGGCTTCACAAACGCGATGAACTTTCCGTCCGGCGAGATCTGCGCGCCGGAAATTTCCGGGTCGCCGAAAAATAATTCACGGTCGATCAAAGGGGGCTGACCACTCGTTTGCGCCAGCACGGATTGTGACGTGGCCGCCGTCAGCAAGGCGGCGCAAAGAAGAGCAAACACAAAGGATGTGCGGTGGAAACTTTTCATAGAACCTCTTTCGTTGGGAATGGAAAATGACTCAGCACAGAACGAATTAGTACGCCGGGAAGCGATTGCAGGTTTCAACTGACTTGCAGGAGAACCGGGAGCCGTAGCGACCAACCTGAGCGCCAACTTTAGTATGCAGACAACTGACATAACGCGCCAATGGCAAAGATTTCGTTTACGCAGAGCCAAAATCCTCGCTAAATTATTCAGGTGGCGGCACACTCCGGTCGCTCGTCAATCGCTAACTCACGGCTACTCCAGCCATTTCCGCACCGACCCAAAACCTTACTCCCAAACGTAAGACGGAGGTTTTCCCCATGAATAGTGTCAAATGTTTCGAATGTGGACTTGTGAACTGGTCCGGCGAGATTGAGTGCAAAAGATGTCGCGCCCTGTTGACCGTTCAGGAGTTAAGAGCCCAGCAACTGATTAACATCACGCCCGAGCCTCAACCTTTATTCAATCGCGGCCTCCAGTTCCTGACTGGCATCATGGCCGCTGCGTTGATTCTCGTGGTGGTGACACGCCTGCTCAATTTCGACCGGGACACCGCCGTCGTCGTGGCCCTTCCATTCGTACTCGTCGGTCTCGTGCTCATGTTTGTTACGCACATCTGGCTCCTGGTGCGGATCTTTGAACAGAGCATTGGCTGGGGTTTGGGATCGTTGTTTGTTCCCCTGGTGGGTTTGATAGCCGTATTTATGTTCTGGGAAAACACCAGGCGCTCGTTTGTCGGTCAGTTCATTTGCACCGGAATCATCATCGTTTCTTACTTCATCGTCCCGTCTGCTGTTTGATTGCGCTGACTGAGCACTGCGCCAACCAGCAGCGCGATGACTCCGGCATAAACAACGTCGCGGCAAAACTCTACGACGAGGTAAAGGTTGTTAATGCTTGCGTAGGAAAAGCCGCTGTCGTGAAGCCGCGGCAAAAGATAGAACACAGTTGCAAACGACAAAGACTGAGCAACGAATAAGACCAAAGCTGAAACGGTCAGCAGGGACGCTCGCGGATGATGTTTGTGCCTCAGAATCGCAACCACGACTCCTGCCAACATTAGGAGGAGGACGGGCCAGCGTGTGCCGAAAAGATAATAGAGGTAACTGAATTTCATCAGACCCGTTTCTTTAGTCGAGCTTTGTCAGAACCACCTGCGTCACGGGTGGCAAGGTGACGAGGTCAAGACCACCCGCTGGCGCTGGTGGTTCTGACATGCCACGGTCGCGCTTACATTTTTGGCGCCGCCGGGCTGCGATCAATGAAAACAGCAAGCAGCAGCACGGCAAAGGCAATCGCCAACGTCAGGCTGGTGACAAGTCCAAAGATCATATAGAGCGTGTCTACCGAGAAGTAGCCGGGGCTGAACCAACGTGGCAACCAAACATAAGCCACGTCGAAAACCAATCCGTGCAGAATAAGCAGGATCAGACCGACTGCGGCAATCAGCGAGACTCTCGGATGTCGCTTCCAGCGAGACAGGACGATCGCGAGACAGATCACCAGCGTCAACAGCGAAACCATCTGCAGCGCAATGTTGCGGAATAGATCGAAGAGATCGTTGCTAAGGCTTTCCATCAGAATGCGCCTACCAGGACTTGCTATCTCTCTTTTGTTGGGATTCCCTACAGATTTTCCTAACGAGATTTTCCCTGACTTCGTTGTGGCGCGGAACTGCCGATCGCTTATTCAAGACTGGATTGTGCCACCACGACTGACGTGCACCTTCGCGTAGAAATTCGCATCCGTGCTCTCGCAAGTGACGTAGTAGATCGACACGCTTCATACCGCAATCGGCTCTTCATCGTATTCGGATCCCGCCGAACTCAAAGCTTCTTCGCGATTGAGCTCCAAGGCTTCACCCAGGGTGACCGTTAGGGTTTCAATGAGTTCGCTCCGGGTTCGTTCCTGACAGTTAACGCCAGGAATCTCTTTTATCCAACCGATCCACCAGTCGCCATCGGACTTAACTACAGCGGTATAAATATTCTCATAATGCCTGATGTCCTTTAGTACAAATTGCCTTCGCGCTTCCGCCCGGTATAGTCGACGTAAACAACCTTGAGCTCCGTGTAAAAATCCAAAGCGGTCGAACCTTGTTCGCGGTCGCCGATGCCGGTGCCTTTGATTCCGCCGAAGGGAATGTGCGCTTCACCGCCGGTCGTCGGCGAGTTGATGTGGGTCATGCCAGTTTCGATTTCGTCGACAAAGCGAAAGATGCGCGCGGCGTCGTTGGTGAAGATGGAAGACGACAGTCCGTACTCAGTATCGTTGGCGACCTGCATTGCTTCTTCGAAATCTTTCACGCGCAGGACTGACAACACTGGCCCAAAGATTTCTTCGCGGGCGACGCGCATGTCGGGAGTTACGTGATCGAAGACGGCCGGATTTACAAAGAAGCCTTTGTCGAGTCCGTTGCCCGTCGCGCGCGCGCCACCGCAAACAAGCGTGGCGCCGTCTTCGCGTCCGATGTCGACGTACTTCAGCACCGTCTTGAACTGTCCCTCGTCGACGCTCGGCCCCATCTCTGTGTCCGGATCCATTCCGTCGCCGATTCGCATCGAACCGGCGCGCCTGGCGATGCGCTCGACAAACTCGTCCGCAATTGCGTCAACTACCACGGCTCGACTCGTCGCCGTGCAGCGTTGTCCCGACGATCCAAACGCGCCCTGCGCTGTCGATTCGACCGTGAGATCGAGGTCGGCGTCCTCAAGGATAATCACCGGATTCTTGCCGCCCATCTCGCATTGCACTTTCGCGCCGCGTCGCGAAACTTCTTCGTAGAGCCGAATTCCAACTTCGTTCGACCCGGTAAACGAAACTGCCTTCACCGCTGGATGATTGATGATTTCGTCGCCGGCTTCCGATCCGGAACCAAGCACGAGGTTCAAGACGCCCGGCGGGATGCCGGCCTCCGCGAACAATTCCACGATGCGGACGGCGGTCGCCGGAGTCAGCGTCGCTGGTTTGAAGACGACTGTGTTGCCGGCGACAAGCGCGGGCGCGATTTTCCAGACAGGAATCGCGACCGGAAAATTCCAGGGCGTAACGCAGGCGACGACGCCAAGCGGCTGCTTAATCGTATAGGCAAAATTTGACGGCAATTCAGACTGAATCGTCTCGCCGTTCATTCGTCTTGACTCGCCCGCGCAAAATTCTGCGACGTTGATCGAACGCTGCAACTCGCCTCGTGATTCAGCCAGCGTCTTGCCTTCTTCGCGAGTCAGAATTTTCGCGAGCTCCTCTTTGTTGTCTTCGAGCAGACGAGCAGCACGCGCCACGATCTTCCCGCGCGAAGGCGCCGGCGTCGCGCGCCAACCGCGAAAACTTTCCGCGGCTGACTCGACAGCGCGCCTCGCTTCGTCGCGGGTCGCCTGCTTCACCGTTCCGATCACGTCGTCGGTGTTCGCCGGGTTGATGTTGTTGACGCTTTTCGAAGATACGGATTCGACCCACTCGCCATTGATAAAATTTCGATAGTTGTCCATGGAGTATTAAGTGTCTCAGGAGCAAAATTGGAACTTGTAGGCGGAAATATACCACAGGAGCGTCGATCAAGTGCCTGGTCAGAACCACCGGCGTCAGCGGGCGGCGCGGGGTTGTCGCCGGCGTCTCAGTCCGAAATCAAGCCACCCGCTGACGCCGGTGGTTCCGACATCGCGCTTGCCACGGCAGGCCATGATCGTTCAAAGTTACGACTACCGAACAGATGACTAACGAAGCCCTGTCGGGGAAAGAAATCCCCGCCCATAAAAATCTCGCCGAGTTGCTGCAACGACGTGTGCGCGCAACGCCTGATAAGCATTTCCTTTTTTCAGGAGGCGGACAGCCGCCGATTCACCTACGCGGAATTTGCGGCAGCTGTAGACCGAGCCGCGCGTCTGTTGACCGCGAAGGGCGTTGGTAAAGGCGACGTGGTGAGTCTCCTGATGCCGAACGGCGTCGAATACATCGTCGCCTATTTTGCGTGTTGGCAAATAGGCGCCCTCGCCGGGCCTGTGAATTCGTTGTTGAAAGAGCAGGAGATCTCTTTTGTACTTTCCGATTCGGAAACGAAGACATTGCTGGTCCATTCCGATTTCCTGCCGACCATAGACAGCATCAGAAGCGAATTGCCCGGACTGCGCGAAGTTGTTCCATTTGATGATGAAGCAGCGGCCGGGAAAGAATTCAAGGACGATGTGAACACCGCAAACTTAGGTTTGTCGGATATCAATCGCGACAGCGACGCAATCATCATCTACACGTCCGGGACGACGGGCAAGCCGAAAGGCTGCCTGCTCACGCACGGCAACCTGATTGCGAATGCGCGGCAGATCAGCGAGTGGCTCGGATTCACCAAAGACGATCGGTTGCTGACCATCATGCCGCTGTTTCACATGAACGCGGTGTCAGTGACGACCATGTCGGCTCTTTACGCCGGCGGCTCAACAGTCGTCAGTCCTAAATTTTCCGCCTCGCGCTTTTGGAAAATCATCTCCGACTACGAGATCACTTCGTTTGGTTCCGTCGCTACGATGCTTTCGATGTTGTTGACGACTTATCCCGAAGGCGTTCCCAAAGATTTGCAGACGGAGCAGCTCCGGTTCGCCATGTGCGGCTCGGCGCCGGTGCCTGCCGAAGTTATGAAACGCTTTGAAAAGACTTTCAATTGTCTCGTGATCGAGGGCTACGGATTGTCTGAGTCGACTTGCCGCTCGACTTTCAATCCGCCGGACCAGGAACGGCGTCCCGGCTCGTGCGGCAAGCCGATTGGAAACGAGATGCGTGTGGTGGACGAAGAGGATCGTGAAGTGACTGATGGCGAACTCGGCGAGATCGTCCTGCGCGGTGAGAACATTCTGAAAGGCTACTACCGCAACCCTGAGGCGACTGCGACCGCGTTTCGCAACGGGTGGTTTCACACCGGCGACATTGGCTATCGCGACAAGGACGGATTCTTTTACATCGTCGACCGCAAGAGCGACATGATCATACGCGGCGGCGAGAATATTTATCCGCGAGAAATTGACGAGGTCCTGTATCAGCATCCGTCCGTGGCGTCGGCTGCGGCGGTCGGCGTGCCCGATCAACTTTACGGCGAAGAGGTGGCTGCCTTCATCGTGCTGAGAGAGGGCAGGGAAGCGACCGAGGAAGAGATCATCGCGTTTTGCCGGGCCCGGCTCGCCGATTACAAATGCCCAAAGACCGTCCGCTTTGTCAGCGAAATTCCTAAAGGTCCCACCGGAAAACTCCTGAAGCGCGAGTTGGTCAGCCGGTTTAAGACGGCCAGCAAACCTTCCGGCCGACCGCAATGATTCGCCACCCAATTCACGCGAAATTTTCACTTCGTCGCGGGTTGACAGAGAATTCCTGCTGTCATAGAGTGACGCCGCTTTACGATTGCTCGATCTTCACACAGCCGGATTAGTCCGGACACGCCGGACGGTAACGTGTAGTGTCAGGAACGCAAAAAACCTCAGCAGTCATGTCTGTCTTGCTTCGCCGCTCCAACCTACGCGAAGAGATCTTACCAACGTTTTCAATACCGCCGGCGCGACTGTTTCGCCGGCAACCCGGCGACAGTTGTGTTCCAACGTGGCCGCCGCAGATCGCCGGAGAATTCCCCAAAACCTATTAGCCTTCCAAGGAGGAAACTCATGAATCAGAAACAAGTCAAAGTGTTTATTTTCGCCCTCGTGCTCATGATGTTTGGAGCAAGTCAGGCCTTCGGCCAGGTCATTTACGACAGCACAGTCACTCCGCTGCCCGGAAACGTCCCGAGCGTGGGCGCTGAAGCCTCCGCCTTCAACGAGTTCGGCGACGGCGTAACTTTCGCGGGCACGTCGCGCAAGCTCGTCAACGTCACGCTCACCTTGAGCAGTTTTGGTTGTCAGAGTGGCAACTGGTATTCAGCAAATTGCGTTAGCGCCCCCGGCGCTACGTTCAGTCTTCCGCTAACCGTCAACATCTATAACGCGGGCAGCCCGCTTCCGGGTTCGGCGATCGCTTCACGCACACAGACCGTGACGGTTCCGTACCGGCCCTCAGCGGACGCAGCTTGCGTCGGTGCCGATGCCGGTAAGTGGCGCGACGCCGCCAGCGGCCTTTGCTACAACGGCAAGGCTGTGAACGTCACTCTCGATTTCAGCTCGCTCAATGTGACGCTGCCCAACTCCGTAGTTTATGGAGTCGTATACAACACCACGCATTACGGTCCAAGTCCGATCGGAGAAGGTGCCGCGTGTTACAGCACCACTGCCGGTTGTCCTTACGACGGGCTGAACATTGGACTGTCGCCAGTGGTAACTGTCGGCACGAAGCCCTTCTTCGGCACCGTGTATCAGAACTCGCCTTTCGCGGGTAATTATTGCGATAGCGGACTCGACGGCACCGGCACGTTTCGTCTTGACTCGCAGACCAACGCCTGCTGGGCGGGCTTCATCCCGGCCGCGCGGTTCCTGGCGGCCAACCCACCGTTGACCAAAGATGATTGCAAGAACGGCGGCTGGCAGACGCGTACAGATGGTGCGGGCCAGCCATTCCCGAATCAGGGCCAGTGCATTCAGTACGTCAACACCGGCAAGTAGTCCTCAGTCTCAACAATCCGAGAGGACAGCAATGTCTTAGTGATCACTTTCGAGTGTGATCAGTTAACAACAGAAAGGGCGGGCCACGATGGCTCGCCCTTTTTGCATCTTGCTTGAATAACTCTCCTCGTATTTATGCTTCGCGGAGACTGATTGTGTTTTGGCGGGCGTTCTTCATTCTATCCATTACCCAACCGGCTAAAAGCCAAACCATGCAAATCGAAATCATGACGAGGGAAAACCATTTGCCGTAAAGTCCGTCCGGAGAAATTTTCTCCGTGGCGGCGTGGAGCGCCTCGCTGTTTGGCAACAGCCCGGCTTCTGAAAATTCGTGGAACGAGTAGATGCCAACCTGGACCATGAAGAGCAGGAGAAATATGCCGGTGACCTGAAAGAACCTTTTGATATTGATCAGGTGTCCAAATTTGGCCCAGGCCAGCGCAAAACCGAGAGCTGCACAAAGCCCCAGCAGCGCGCCGCTGATCATATCGGAACCGCGCACCTGCAAGAGCATCAGTGCCGTCTCCATGCCTTCCCGCGTGATCATCAGAAATGTGAACAGGAAGACCCCCGCGATTGCCGCGATTCGCGAGCTTCGTGATGACACCGCTTCCAGGCGCGTGCGCATTCGTTCCTGCACCTTTGGCCCGGTCCGCCACATGTAAATCACGAGACTGCCGACCATCACCATCGCCACCACGCCCAGAATGCCTTCGCGCAACGCCTCGTTACCGAGGAACGTGTTCACCGATGCACCTAAACTTGAGCCGAAGATCCTCTCCACCGTGGCTTCCTCAACGCCCTGCCGTAACATGTAACCGAGCGCTGCGCTTGCCGCCAGCGCCAGTCCGATTGCGACGAAGACCGTCGAAGTCAGCCACTTTTGTCCGGACTTGCGCAGGTAGGAAAGGATGACGGCGACCAGCAGGATGGATTCGAAACCCTCGCGGAAAACAATAATGAACGAGTTGAGCATGAAACACCCTTCAAGAAAGTTAATTAATTTCGCGATGCCCTGGTGCCAGGGAGAATTCCGGCAACGGCGTGACCAGGTGGGAGTATAGCCTAATTGAAAACAGCTTTCAATTTCAACAAGAGCCTGGGTAGTGATGTTATGAAGCAAGCGCCTCCCCGCCTTGAGGAGTAAACTCAGGGCGCTCTTTGAACGGAGACTGATAGCAGCTTGGCTTCCATCAAGTAACTGTGAAGGAGTTGCGAGGAGAGAGTTGGCGCAGCGATATGAGGTCAGTACCACCCGGCGGTAGCGGGTACGCGATCGGATTTCCGCCCAATTCGATTAGCGAGAGCTACTGCGGCGTGAGCGGAATAATATCCAGATCGGCTCGGATTGGACCGAGTTCAGTCACCGCCGTCAGACGCAGAGGCAGACGCCGCTTGTCGTCGCTGATCCAGCCGCGAATTTGGTATTTGTCGGGTTGCGCGTCGTCGGTGGTGAGCGAGATGAGCATTGCGGGAATCGTCTGCGAGCCGATCTGCACGCTCTCGCGCTTCACCGCGGTCACGACAAGCGTCTTCGGTTTGTTGTTGACGAGGATCGACAACGCGTTTCGTTTCCCCGGGCTCAGCTTGAAAGTCCGGGCCAGGTAGAAATACGAAAGGTAGTCGTGCGTGCCAATCGGAATGTCAATTTTCTCGCCTTGCTCGCCGGTCGCCGTCCCGTACTCCTGGTTGATGGTGAGCTTACTCGCCGAGCGGTGGCGACCTTCGTTAAACATGAATTCGGTGCGGAAGGGAAGCAGCGTTTTCGGATCGACGTAAGAACTCATCAGGTCGTTCGCCACGAAGAGCTTTTGCAGTGCGTTGGTAGTTTGCGCATTGACCGTAAAGAGCAGGCCATCTCGCTCGAAATATTTCTGTCGGGCCCGCACTTGAAACGCCGCCGTCGCAATTGGCTGAGGGATGCTTGGCAGGTAAACACGGTAGTTCAAGACTTCGCCAACCTTGAATGGCAAATCTCCGACGCCCGCGTCTTCGCCTGCCGGCGTGGCGGGAATCGGGACGGGCTGGCGGGCTGGCGGCGTGCCTGGCGACGGCGTTGGTGTCGGCGTTGGAGTTGCAACGGGGGGCGTGACAAACACCGAGCCAGCCAATTCCACCTGAATTTCCCCAGTCGAAACGCGTGTCGTAATCAGCAGCGGAATGTGTCTTTGGTCGTCACTGAAGTAAACGCGGAGGCTGTAACTTTCTCCCTGTGTCTCATTCTTAATGCGAACCTGCGAAACGATCGCGTTGAACGAACCCACGCTGGTCTTCAACATTTCTCGTCCCCGGACGCGAACTTCCATCCGATAGTTTTGATTTTCGTCGCGGACGGTAATTGCGTACGACGAACCGCTGGCGAGCGGCAAGGCCCGCAGACGATAGACCGCCGAAAAGAAATCGAAAGAGCCAGGCAAACCCAGGTTTTGCGTGGCGGGAATGTCGGTCGCGGCTGGTTGACTAAACTCCACGAATGTTTGCGCGGAACGCGCGCCCTCGCGAATAGTTTTTTCCGCGCGAAAAGGCTGGCCGGTTGCGGCGTCGATATAGGTGACGTAGTCGTTGTTGATGGCGACCAGAGCTGCATTGACGACGCCGTTGGTTTCAACGTGCGCGGTCAGCTTGATGCCTTCGCGTCCAAAGAAAGTTCCGCGCGCGGCGACCAGAAGCTCGACATGAGCGGCGCTAATGAAACTTGAAAACGAAACGTTGTAGGTCAATCGTTCGCCGACGCGGTAAGGAGCCGGCGAGAAAGGTTGATAAGCCGGGCCTTCTGTTTGTTGAGCGGAAACCGATGAAAAGAACGCTCCGAGGACCAAAACGAGGCAGGCAGTCGCGAGTTTCAAACTTTGGGTCACCTTTGAATCATAGTGCAAAAAGCGATCATAACAAATTGCGCAGCTGGCCTGCAGACGTGTACACGCGGCCCAGCACCTTCAGTTCCTTCAAATCGCGGCGCCGTCGGTCGCAGTTGTCTGCATCTCGTCGACAATCTGCCGTGCTGCCTGGGCCGGGTCGGCCGCATCGAGGATAGGCCGGCCCACAACAATGAAATCTGCGCCGGCGGCGACAGCTTCTCGCGGTGTCATGACTCGCTTCTGATCGAAACGTTCTGAACCGGCAGGACGAACTCCGGGCGTGACTACGACGAACTCTGGATTGGTCACTGCGGCACGCACCAAAGCAACTTCATGCGCTGAAGCGACAACTCCATCAAGGCCACTGGCGTCTGCCAACCGGGCGAGACGAGGGACCAGGGCAGCCGGTTCCTCGTCAAAACCAACATCGACAAGCGTCGCTGCGTCTGCGCTGGTCAAAACTGTGACGGCGATAATCAGCGGTCGAGTGAGCCCTGCGGATTCCGCGCACTCCCCGACGGCGTCGCGCGTGCGCCGCATCATCTCGGCGCCACCAGGCGCGTGAACGTTAAAGATCGAAACACCGAGGCGCGTCGCTTCGATGGCGGCAGCGGCGACGGTGTTTGGAATGTCGTGATACTTAAGATCGAGGAACACGCGTTCACCTGAACGGACAATTTCGCGAACGACATCGGGGCCAGCAGCGGTGAACAGCTGCATGCCAACCTTGAACATGCCCGCGACGCCACGAAGCATGCTCACGAGTCGAAGTGCCTCGGACGCCGTTTTTACATCCAGCGCAACGATCAGTTTGTCTTTTTCAGTCTCCATCTGCTTGCATCGTTTAGAGGCGGGCAATGCCCGCCGTCTCAACGTTGAACCGGCGGGCAATGCCCGCCTCTAAACGGTCCCTTTCACAGCCGCGTTAACTCGAAAGCTCTTTTGCGCGACAGCCTACTGCTTCGTCAAGCGAAACAAAACCGGCTTTCGAGACGATTCTACGCAGGCCTTCATTGATCTTTTTGGCAATCGACGGACCTTCATAGATAAAGCCGGTATAAATTTGCAGCAAACTCGCGCCGGCGCTGATCATTTCCCACGCGTCTTCGGCGGTGAAGATCCCACCGACGCCGACTAAGGGCAGCGTTCCATCAGTCAGGTTGTAAAGCCTGGCAATCATTTGCAGCGAACGGCGTCGCAACGGAGCGCCACTCAAGCCTCCTTCACCGCAACGTTTCACTTCTTCCGATCCAGTCTCCAACGGCTCGCGCGCAGTCGTGGTGTTCGTGGCGATCAGTCCCGCGACATTGTTTTTCCGGGCCACCGCCACAACTTCCTCCAGTTCGCGGTCGTCGAGATCCGGCGAAAGTTTTACCAACAACGGCAGAACTCCGCGCCCGTTTGTTTGTTCGGCCAACTCGCGATTGCGATCCTGAAGCGCACGCAGTAGTTCGTCGAGCTGCTCGGTCTGTTGCAGCTCGCGCAGGCGCGGCGTGTTAGGCGAGCTGACATTAACGGCCACATAGTCCGCGATTGGGTAGACGATTTCAAAACTCTTCACGTAGTCAGCCACGGCATCTTCGAGCGACACCACCTTGCTCTTGCCGATGCTCACCCCGAGCACGCAGTCAGGCCGTTGGTTGTGTACTCGCTCAGCGAATGCCGTCGCGCCTTTGTTGTTGAAGCCGGCGCGATTGATTAACGCTCGATCGAGCGGCAGCCGAAACAGACGCGGTCGGTCGTTGCCGGGTTGCGGATGATAAGTGACCGTCCCGGCTTCGATGAAGCCGAATCCAAGCGCGGCGAGCGAATCGAGCGCAACGCCATCTTTGTCAAATCCCGCCGCGAGTCCCACCGGATTGGCGAAGTTCAAGCCAAAGCGTCGCAGGTTCCCAAACGGACTCAACTTGAAGCGGTCGCCTATCAAAGCCTTCGTAAGTTTTGGAGCGGTGGCGAGAGAATTGAGCGCCAGTTCGTGGGCCGTCTCGGGTGGCAGGCGGAAGAGTAAAGGTCGCAGCAATGAGCGATAGAGCATGAACGGCTCTGGTTTAGTCCTGCTTCGTCGGTTTCAAAGCGAGACTACCAGAGCCGTTCAGATCAAGACAAGCCAACAGAGGACACGGAAAGTGTCAGAGGACCGCGTTTACTTGTCCCCGCTCGGCGTTCTTGTTAGTATCCCGCGAAATGGATTTCATCGAGAAGGCACGCATCATGGACAGCCCGCGAATCAATCGCGCGCTCGCCCGCCTAGCTTCCGAAATTGTTGAAGAGAATCATGGCGCCGACGATCTGTATCTGGTCGGCATCAGGCGCCGCGGTGTGCCGCTCGCTGAGCGAATGGCCGACAAAATCGCCGATCTCGAAGGCGACCGGCCGCCCGTCGGCATTGTGGACATCACACTCTACCGTGACGATCTTTCGACGGTCGGCGCCAAACCAATCGTTAATCGCACCGACCTGCCCGGCGACATCGAAAACCGGAACATCGTGCTGATCGACGACGTGCTCTACACCGGTCGCACGATTCGCGCCGCGCTTGATCAGTTGATTGACTTCGGCCGGCCGCGACGGGTGCAACTCGCCGTGCTGATCGATCGCGGCAAGGAACATCGCGAGCTGCCGATTCAGGCCGACTACATCGGTAAACTGGTGCCGACTAAAAAGAGCGAAATAATTAAAGTGATGCTGCAGGAGTTTGACGAAGAAGAGGGCGTTGTAATCGTCGAACGACCGCCAGGTGAAACGGGTTAACAACAGCGGCCAGCGATGGCCGCTTTTTTTATGATTGGACTTTAGTCTTGGGTCTTAGTCCTTGGGGATTCGGTTTGTACTTTGAGCTTTGAGCTTTGTACTTGGTGTTCGGTTAAACGTTGACCGTAGCAAAGCACAAGGCTAAAAGAACAAGGTACAAAGCTCAAAGTACAAAGATCGACCCAAGCCCGAAGCCCGAAGCCCGAAGCCCGAAGCCCCATTTAGTTGTGAACTTTAATCGCAAACACTTATTAGGCATTCGCGAACTCGAAGCGGGCGAGATCACTCATCTGCTCGACACCGCCGAGACGTTTCGTGACATCTCTCGTCGCGAAATCAAGAAGGTGCCGGCGCTGCGCGGACGCACGGTCATCAACCTCTTTTTCGAGTCGTCCACGCGAACCCGCACCTCTTTCGAAATCGCGGCCAAACGACTCTCCGCCGACGCCATCAACATCAGCGTATCCACGTCGAGCGTCAGCAAAGGCGAGACGCTGCTCGACACCGCGCGCAACCTTGAAGCGATGGCGCCGGACTGCATCGTCGTGCGGCATTCAATGGCCGGCGCGCCGCAGCACCTCGCGCGCATGGGCAACGCGCCAATCGTCAACGCCGGCGACGGTTCACATGAGCATCCGACGCAGGCCTTGCTCGACGCGCTTACAATCCGCGAACGCAAAGGAAAAATTGAAGGGCTCAAAGTCGCAATCATCGGCGACGTACTGCATTCGCGTGTGGCGCGTTCGAATATTCACCTGCTGACGAAACTGGGCGCGGCGGTCAGCATCGCGGGCCCCGGCACGCTTGCGCCTGCCGAATTTGGCGAACTTGTCGAACAGGGGCTGCGCGTCGAGAAGGGAATTGACGAAGCGATCGAGGGCGCCGATGTCGTGATGATTCTTAGAATTCAACGCGAACGTCAGGACGAAGCATTCTTTCCGTCGCTGCGCGAGTACGCGGTCCATTTTGGTCTGAAGCAGAAGCACCTGGAGCGTGCTGCGTCCGACGCAATCGTGATGCATCCCGGTCCGATTAATCGCGGCATCGAGATCGCCTCGGAAATCGCCGACGGCAATCGTTCGCTGATTTTGGATCAGGTAGCGAACGGAGTGGCAGTGCGCATGGCGGTGCTTTACCTGCTCGCCGGCGGTGGCCATGCGGAACTGGATGAAAAGGGACACTGAAGGTTTTTGTTTCTAGGTAGTCTCTGTGCTCTCTGTGTCTCCGTGGGGCTGCACAAAAAGTAATCTGACTCCCTCTCTCCCGTTGGGAGAGGGGGTGAGGGTCTAGACGAGCGCCTAAACCCTCACCCAGCGGGGGAGGGAGAAAAAGAAGGCACTCTAGCGCCCTTTTTATGCAAAGCACTCCGTGGGGTAGAAGGAACAAAAGCCTTCACCACCGAGGCTCAGAGAACACAGAGGTTGCACAGAGAAGTATTAAGTACCGCAGAATGGTTCAGCCAACTTCGGAAACATGAAACTCGTAATTGCCAACGGCTACATCATTGATCCGGCGCAGGGACTAAACACCGGCGGTCGAGATCTCTTGATTGAAGACGGGCGCATTGCTGGTCTACTCGAACGAGGTCAGGAAATTCCCAGCGGCGCCGAGGTCCTGGACGCAACGGGTCTGATCGTAGCGCCGGGTTTTATCGATCTTCACGTACACCTGCGTGAACCGGGAGCCGAATACAAAGAAACAATCGCATCCGGAGCAGCGGCGGCGGTGGCTGGCGGTTGGACGTCAGTCTGCGCCATGCCGAACACCGATCCGGTGAACGACAGTCCGGCCGTCACGCGCTTCGTGATTGAACAAGCGGAACGCGCCCAGCTGGCGAACGTCTTTCCGGTTGGCGCGATCACGAAAGGATGCGACGGCAAAGAGCTTGCTGAAATGGGCGAGATGAAGACGGCCGGCATTGTCGCCGTTTCCGACGACGGCCGCCCCGTGCCGAACGCCGGCATCATGCGACGGGCGATGGAGTATGCGCGCGGCTTCAACCTGACAGTCGTGGACCACTGCCAGGACACATCGCTGACAGCAGGCGGCGTGATGCACGAAGGGCGCTGGTCCCTCATCCTCGGACTACGCGGCATGCCCGCCGCCGCCGAAGACGTGCACGTCATTCGCGATTGCGTCCTCGCAAAACTCACGCGCGCCTCCGTTCATATCGCGCACGTTTCAACTTCAGGAGCGCTCGACGCGATTCGTCGCGCCAAGCAACTCGGTTTGCCGGTCACCTGCGAAGTGTCGCCTCACCATTGGACGTTGACTGACGAAGCTCTCGCTGACTACGACACCAACACAAAGATGAGCCCGCCGGTGCGCAGCCGCGATCATCTCGCCGCTATTCGCGAAGGTTTGCGAGACGGAACCATCGACGCCATCGCCACCGATCACGCCCCGCACCACTCAGATGAAAAGGCCCTGGAATTTGATCAGGCGCCGTTCGGCGTCATCGGTTTGGAGACGGCGGTGGGCCTGGCTTTCGACCTGGTGAACGATGGCGTTATCGATCTTGAACGTTTGGTGTCTTTGTGCTCAACAAATCCGGCGCGCATCTTTGGTCTTCAGGATCGCGGCACGCTGGCAGAGAACGCGCACGCTGATGTCACGCTCCTCGATCCGGCGTGCGAATGGATTTACGACGTTGCGGCTTCAAAATCCCGCAGCCGCAACACGCCTTTTCATGGCAGAGCGATGACCGGCGCAGCGGTGGCCACGATCGTCGGTGGCCGCGTGGTCTACCTCAATCCGAACTACACGCGGATCACGGACGCGAAGAGTCGTAATGCGTCTGCAAAATAACCAGTCCAATCGGCGGCGACCTGGTGGAGGTACTAACCTTGTTTGCTCACCCCAGAACATTCAGATGCCCGTCCTGCAACGAGATGGTCAACGAGAGCATGCAGAAGTGTAAGTTCTGCGACGTTCCGATTGATCATCAGGCAGCACTTGCCGCAGCGGCAGTTCAGGACAAAGCCAATGAAGCCTACAGCGACGCCAGCTACGCGAGGACTGCGGCGGTAGCCATGTGGGTCTTCCTCGGGCTCAGCTTCATCCCTTTCGTTCCGGTGGTCGGTTGGGGGTTCGTGTTTACGTTCTGCGTGGTGTTCGGCATGCTCGTGCGCTGGCAGATAAAATTTGGCGGACTCAAAACTGCGGACCCGGATTTCTCGCGGGCGAAACGCTCGAGGAACATCGCGATCGTTTTGTGGCTGGTCGCGATCCCGGCCGGTTTCGCGCAAGCGTTGTGGGAACAGATTTGGCAGTGGCTAGCGAGCTAGACACAGCGAAAAACGAAAAAGCCCGCCGCGCTCTCCCCTTCGCGACGGGCTTCTTCGTTAGTCGCCTGCTTATGCTATTGCCGGGGCGACCGAAAATATAACGATGAACTAGGAACGATGAAGGATGAATGAAGAAGTCGCGCTTAGTTCATCGTTCATCCTTCTGACTTCCTCGTTGGTTTTGGAGGCCCGCCCGCGCTCTCCCCTTCGCTTGCGGGCCCCCATGCATCGGCGGCCGCGAGGCTGCCGATCCCGTTTGATGTCCGATCCTGGTTTTGTCAGTACCACCTGCAGTAGCGGGTGGGTGATCGTTCCCCGGTGTCGGACATCGAATAACTACCGAACATTCGCTGCAGGCAGCGACAGCGTCTGGTTCAAAATCACGCCAAACTCCGTGCCTGACTTAACCACCGCCTCGTGACCTTTCGAGAACAGCGCTCCGGCCACGCCCAATCCTGCGCCGACGCCGGCTCCGATTCCGGCGCCTTTACCGCCGCCGGCGATCGCGCCAATCAGCGCACCGGTTGCAGCGCCGCCGCCGATGAAGACCACATTGCGCTTGGTCGCAGACCGTCCGGAAACTTCGCCTTCGTTATCGGCTTTCATCTCGCTGGTGTTTACGTCGGTCAGGTCGCCGTTGATGGTGCGCGCGATCCCGGTCGGTAAGCGCAGGGAAACGAAATGCACGTCCATCGTGCCGGCTTTGCTCTTGCGCGCGGCGCGGGTCACAGTCGTAACGCGACCAGTGATCTGGCTGCCCGCTGGAATCACTTCAGTTCCGTTGGCGTAAACCGGATCGACAACCGTGGTTGTAAACTGATCGCCGACGCGCGCTGTTTCCGAAGTTAAAGTTTGGTTCATGCGCACGCGAAGTATCTGGCCCGCGTTGACGTTGTAATAGACCACCTTGGGTGTGACTGGTTTGACGACTTTGCGAGGCGGGGTTCCTCGTCGCATCGTCGGCTTGCGCTTGGTTTGAGCCAAGGCGGGAACGACCGACGCGGCAATCGATGCAGTAATCATTGCGAGCAACAGCAAGCCGCTCGTCAAAATTCGGGAAACTCGTTTAGGAGTCTTAATCTTCATTTCCAGTCTCCGCATTTTCAGTCTTCGCAACTTCAGTCGCCGCAGCTTCGAGCCAGTTGTTCGGATGCAAGGCATCTTAAATTCCAATCCAAATAGCAAACACTTCATCTACCGTCAGCCGCCCGCCCAATCAAATTTTCCCGCAGTGCGATGCGACACTGGTACTTGAGCAACGACTGTGCCAACGCCCGCAAGCGACGCGCAGGTGGAACAAAGTTAGTTAATGGGCCACTACAGAGAGAGTTCTGTCGCTGCGGAAAAAGAGGCGGTGCGAGACTTAGACGATGTGCGAGTTCGTTTGCACGAGTGTGCACGATATGGAGTAGACCTGATTCGTGCGGACTTTCTGTTGGCGCTCTTGGCGACTTGGCGGTTGAAGTCGGCGCCTTTACGGACGACTAAAGATTCGTCGGCATCGCCTCGGACACTGTGGCCGCTTTTGTCGCTTTCGGAAGTTCAGGAGTGAAGTCTTCGCCTGGGTTGATGAACTGGTTTCGCTCAAACCGGTACTGCTTGTCGTATAGCTGTTTGTAGCGGCCGCCCGCGGCAAGTAACTCTTCATGCGTGCCGCGCTCAACGATTTCGCCGCCTTCTAACACCAGAATTTGGTCCGCGCTGCGAATCGTGGAAAGACGATGCGCAATCACAAATGTGGTGCGGCCGCGACGCAACGACTGCAGGCCGTCCTGAATCAACGCCTCGCTCTCGCTGTCGAGACTCGACGTCGCTTCGTCCAAAATCAAGATTTTAGGCTCGGCTAAAATCGCTCGAGCAATAGCAACGCGCTGTCGTTGACCGCCGCTTAACTTAACGCCGCGTTCGCCGACGATCGTGTCATAGCCTTCGGCGAATCCGTCAATAAACTCTTCGCAGTGCGCGATGCGACTGGCCTCGACGATCTGCGCGCGCGTGGCATGCGGATGAGAAAAGGCGATGTTCTCCGCGATCGAGCCGTCGAAAAGAAAATTGTCCTGCAGCACTACGCCGAGTTGATTGCGATAGTCACGCAGTCGCAGCGATGCGAGGTCGCGGCCGTCCACAGTCAACACACCCGATAGAGGCCGGTTAAAGGCCATCACCAAACTAATAAGTGTCGACTTGCCTGAGCCGCTCGATCCCACCAGCGCCGTTGTCGTTCCTGCTGCTGCCTGAAAAGAAACATTTTTCAAGACCGGCGTGTCGTCGTTGTATTCAAAACTGACGTTCTTGAATTCAACGTCGCCGGCCAGTGCTCTTACCGAGTCTCGATCGGCATCGTCTGCATCTTCAGTCGTCATGCGCTTGATCTCGCGAATTCGATCGAGACCGGCAAAGGCTTCCGTGATTTGCGTGCCAATGTTTGCGATTTCGACGAGGGGCATTGCCACCAAGCCGGTGAAAAGCATGTACATGACGAAGTCGCCAAGCGTCATGCGACCCGCGATCAGGTCGTTACCGCCCACCAGAATCAAAATTACGCCGATAATGCCCACGATCATCGTCGAAAAAGCCATCACTCCGGAGACGGCGGTCATTGAGCGAGCGACGTTGCGGAAGAGACGATGCGCGCCGCGCGCGAAAACAAGTTCCTCGCGTTTCTCGGCCGCGTAAGCCTTGACGATGCGAATGCCGCCCAGTGATTCGGACAGACGCCCAGTGACCTCAGCATTGATCTTGCCGCGTTCCCGAAACAATGGACGCAGCTTCTTAAAGGCGAACGCCATCACGCCGCCAAACGCCGCGAGCGCGAGGAGGGTGACCACGGTCAGCCGCCAATTCAAGTAGAAAAGAACGACGAGTCCGATCGCCGCGGTGACCAAACTGCCGAGCAGTTGCACGAGGCCAGTGCCGACGAGATTTCGAATGCCTTCGGCGTCGCTCATGATGCGCGAGATGAGTATGCCGGTCTGCGTCGAGTCGAAATATCTGATCGGCAAACGCGCGACGTGTTCCTGCACGCTCTTGCGCATCTCGGTGATGGCGCGCTGCGCGGCGACCCCCAGCACTTGTGAAAGCGCGAAAGAACTAAACGCCTGGACCAGAGTCGCGGCGCCGGCGGCGAGGGCCAGCGGCAGCAGCAACTCGCCGCGATATTTGATGATGACGTCGTCGATCAGATACTTGGAACTTGCCGGCAGCACCAAACCGGCGAGCCGGTTGACGATCATCAGCAACATTCCCAGCGCCAGGCGATGACGATGAGACCAGATGAGTTCGCGCGCGTCGCGCCAGGCTTCCGTAGGAGAGATGCGTTTCTTTTTTGGTTTGTCGTTGGGGTTGATTGGCGTGCTCATCTGAACAGCATGATACCTGCTGAACACTCGCGATGCGATCCTGCAGAAGCGGTAGATATGAGGATCCTCCCGAGGCGATGAAGTCAATACCACCAGGCGATAGCCGGTGGGCGGGATCGGAAGAACTTACTAAGCGAACGCTGATCCTCTGTCGTTACGCTCGGCGACGCTGACCCACCGGCTACAGCCTGGTGGTACTGACCTCAAGCCCGAAGCAGGCTAGCGCGCACGAAGCAGGCGAGCCTTGAAATCGACGTATATTCTGCACCCTGCTCACTGCCCGCTGCCCACCGACTCAAATCGGTGTTAGGATGGATGAAACTTTCAGGAGGTGGACGCATGGGATGGGACGGAGATGATGTCGCGGGCAAGATGGAAGAAGTGTTCGAACGGCAACAAGCCGCTGCAGACGCCCGCGCTCATCGCGGCACGTCTTCAGTTGCCGAGCGGGCTCGCAGCGCCAAGTTTGAATCGCTGCGCCTCTCGCGCTCGCGCATCATGAGCCAACTGGAGAAAGCCAGCAACCCCGCTCACCGCACCATGCTCGAGAGCGCCCTGAAGTCGATCAACGACGAAATGGCCGAGTAACACTCCGGCATCACGGTGCAAATTGTGTTGACAGTTGCGAGCCCGATCTCATCTGCTGCTCCTGAGGGTCTAGTAGCACTCGCAGACATCGTTCAGCCAAACGATTCTTAACAAAAAACTTCGGCCGAGTCTGGATCGCTCAAGCCGGCTTCGACACCGACGCCTCGCTCAAGCAGCAGTTCGGTTAGTTCAACCGCGCCGTCTTCGCTGAAGTTTACTGAAGCAAAATCAGGCAAAACTTCCCAGGCGGCCACGGCCTAGAAGCGCTTTGCTGGCTCAGCGCGCTGCGTCTTAATCCTTAACTGCCCACTGCCCACCGCACACTGCCCACTACTTCAGTAACTTATTCTTATCCAGGTAAGCTACGACGGCGGCGTTGAACTCTTTCGGTTTCTCCATCATGAGGAAGTGGCCCACGCCTTCCAGCATCTGAAAATCAAGATTCGGCGCCAGGCCGCGATAGAACTGTTCCGTGTCCGGCGGCCAGAAAGGCGACTTCGCCATGTACGCGAGCACCGGCACGTTTATTTTGTCGCCGCCCCAGATCGAATCGTCGGCCATTCCTTCCATCGCGCTGAGGACAACATGCTGCGGCGTATTTAGAACCGAAGCCTGGATGCGCGCCATGATTTCGGGCGGGAAATTCGGACCTGCCATCCCCGCTAACATTTGCTTGCGCGCTTCGCTGTAATTCGGTCCGCGAAAGTTGGCAAGAAAAGTCTCCATCAATTTCTTGTCGCCGAAAGGTCGCAGCGAGCCATCAACGATCACGATTCCCAGCGTCTTCGCCGGATACTTACGGTAGAACTGCCGCGCGATCGGCGTGCCCATGCTGTGGCCCACCAACACCGCGCGCTCCACCTTCGCATCGCGCATCACCGCCTCCACCGCGCGCGCGAAGAGGTCCATGCTGTAAGTAACCTCCGGCTTATCACTCAGACCATGCCCGGGAAGATCGACCGCGATCACGCGATTGCGTTTCGCCAACTCGGGCGTCGAGTCGCGCCAGTAGTCGAGATTGCAGCTCCAGCCGTGAATCAGGACCAGCGCCTCGTTGCCTTTGCCGCCTTTGTCGTGACCGCCTTTGTCATGACTCTTGTCGCCATAGCTTTTGTAATGAACCCGCGCCCCGGTCTTCGCAGAGCCGTTTCGCCGCCTTTGCGTCGCTCTTTGCGTCAGCCTTAAAATCACTCGCTTCCAACTCAAACTTCGCATACCGCGACTCTCCATCCGCCGCCAACGCCGTTGCCGTCGATGTCTTTTCAGCCGTAGCCGTCGGCGTCGATGATTTCTCAGCTGTGACAGCCTGCGCGCTCGCCAATGCCACGGCCAAAGCGAGCATCAGCCATCGATTTCGGTTAAGTTTCTCTTGAACAGGCGCCATCCGCTTGGTTTCAAGGTTGGGTATTGGTTTGTTCGCCTTCAACGTGTTCCTCCACTAGTAAATCGCCATCCTCGGTATCACACGCATCGAGAATGTCTTTAAAGTTTCCAAGCGTCATCAACTCCTGCGGCTTCTCTAATCCATCAGCTTGGACTATTGAACTTGCCAGCTGGAAAAAGATAGCCTTAGCTTTCTCCGAATATTGAGTTCCGTGCTGACGGTCGTAAATTTGTAAGAATCGAATGGTGTCTGGCTGGTGATCTATTGACAAGCGTCCGTTGGGATGGGTACGTAAGAAATTGCGACACATATCCAGATACGGGCCGGGCGTGACGTCGAAAGCCTCGTCACCACATACCGCGCGCCGAAGGTCTTTAAGAGCATCTATCTCGTCATTTGTAATGTCCAGATCAACGTTAGTAAAAACCAGAACAACCATCGTCAGTTCGCGAGCAATTAGTTCTAACCCATTGGGCACGCTATCGCTTTCCGCGGCACCAGTCTGCAATTGTATCTCCTCAATTGGAGCCACCAGTTCGCGGATTGTGGCATTCATGGACTCTAACAGTTGAATCAATTTAGGCTGTGAAGACATTTTGACCTCGCTAGGGAGTTGGCGGGCAGATAGTAAATCGTTTGTCATTGAATCGTAAATAGTAAATAAAGGGCAGACCGTGAGTGGGGAGAGCCGGCGGAGCAGGCGAAAGCGGGAAGTCTGCGGGCGTAAGCCCCTGGGGAAGAGCACCTCGGAAGAATGATTGAGCCCGCGAAGCCGGCGACAGGAAACTCGGACAGACTAGAAAGTCTGTCATACGGTTTTCGACGCGTAGCGGCGGCATGAGTTTAGCCGTGGCTTTCAAGCCACGGACAATCGTCGCAAAGTTAAATCCGTCGCGTCAGCGACGGTTGAGGTTCTCAACCGTCGCTGACGCGACGAAGCGTTTTGGTTGTTGAGTGGTCCCAGCGTTGAAACGCTGGGCTACATTCAACCGTCGCTCTGCGACGTGGCAAATCAGCCAGCGAAGAGTGCGGCCCAGGTGTTTGGTCCAACAATGCCGTCCGCCGTCAAGCCGTTCGCTGCCTGGAACGCGACCACTGCCTTTTTGGTGGCTGGCCCAAAGTTGCCATCGACGCCAAGTGTATTGCCGAGAGCGTTGAGTCGTTCTTGCAGACAGCGCACCGGTTCGCCTTTGCTGTCCTGGCGCAACGCCGTCCCTGGATATGGTGTCGTCTCACCGCTGGCGGGCTGGTTTGAGTTGGGCAACTCCGAGCCAGGCAACTCCGCGCCGGGCGACCAGGGCCAGTCCGCGAGATCGTCGCGCGACTCAGCGCGTATCGACACGTGCATGTGATGATTATGGGGATTGGGACCGGTGTAGGGTTGCCAGCCCGCTGCGGGGAGGCGGCGTTTGAATATCTTGCCGGTCCAGATCACATAGGTAACTCGCGGGTCGTCAATCACCAACTTGGAAAGTTCATGACAGTCTGGGCCATCGGTAGGATCGTGGGTCAGGTCAAATGCGTTACCAACGTTGTGGTCGCTCTTGCGCGCCTGATGTGCGGGATCGCCCACGATGCCGTCCGACGCGCGGTTACGCGTGGGCCAACGGGCGGTTGCGTCTTTCAAAGCTTTACGACAGGATGCGGCAGGGGTAGCCATAATGGTCTCCTTTGATGGAAGTGTACTTGCGGGATTGGTTGACGGTTAACATAGTCTCAAAGTTTATGCCAGTTTGAGGCGAATCATTTCAAGCGCGGCCACCCGGCCTCGTTCACCATCCCGTAGAACTTGAACTTGTGCCGATCAGCACGCGGACGATGACGGGCGAGTTCGCCAGCAGCATCGTCAGCCAGGTGCGCGGGCGGTTGATGTCTTCGGCCAGGTAGAACATGCGCGGCGGAAAGTAGATCAGCAGCGCGATGAAACACAGAAAGAAAAGCCGGCCCAGGAACTCGACGACGCCCGAAGGGTGGCCCAGGCCCGCAAACGTCAGCATGTTCCAAAATACTTGAAACAGGATCATGTTGAGAAACAGGCAGACGTCGCCGAGCAGTTCGCTTTGCGGCGTACGCAGGAAGGCCCAACGCGGCGGTTTCTTCGGCGGCGAGAAGTAACGATAGATGAGAAACGTTTGCACGATCGTGAGGATCATTATGGCGAAGACCATAGGAACCATGACCCCGGCGGTTTCGAGCGCGCGTTGGCCGAAAAGGAAATTCCCGAGGCTCGCCATCACTGCCGAACTGATCACGAGGTTCAAACAAAAATAGAAGATGGGATTGAACAGGCAGCCCGCCAGGGTTGATTCCTGGGATTCGAGCGTGGGAGCGTTGCGGCGTTGATGAAGTCGCCAGCGTTTCAAAACGGCACCCGCCGCCGGCAGTGTCCACATTGCTGCGAAGATGAGCCCGAGCGCGAACTGCGCGGTTGGATTCTCGGCGTCGACCTGGCTGAAGAGTTCGATGAACTGGCGCGTCAGCACGCGCATCAGGAAGATGTTGGCGACGAAGACGACAATGTCCAGCAGCAGTCCGCGATTCGCTTTGTCGAAGAGAGCGGCGAGGCCGGGTGTGGTTGCGGGCGGTTGGACCGAGCCCGGCGCTGGTTGGCTTTCGTTGGCGTTTCGGGTCTTCCGCCTGGGCATATTGTGTCGTGCTGGTCTGCGATTTAAATTGCCTTCGGCTATGCCGCCCGATGTGCGGAAAGGCTCTGCCTTTCCGTAGCGTCAAAATTTAGACAGGGGGCTACGCCCACTGAAGAAGGGGCAGAGCCCCAAAGGAAATAAATCGACTGACGGAAGGCCAGAGGCCTTCGCACATCAGGCGGCATAGCCGCGGCCAAACGCCGGCAACTGGCCGGGAGGCGTGATCAGCCGGTCGCTAACGCTCCCGGTTCTGACAAGAGGGGTCACCCGCGCGTCAGTTGCCGATACTTGATCCGGTGTGGTTGATCCGCGGCCGCGCCCAGTCGCGCTTTGCGATCCTCTTCATATTCCGAATAGTTTCCTTCAAACCAGACGACTTTGCTGTCGCCCTCAAACGCGAGAATGTGCGTTGCGATGCGATCGAGGAACCACCGATCGTGCGAGATCACAACCGCGCAACCGGCGAAGTTTTCCAAGGCTTCTTCCAAAGCCCGCAGAGTGTTCACGTCCAGGTCGTTGGTTGGTTCGTCCAACAGCAGAACGTTCGCGCCTTCTTTCAACATCTTCGCGAGGTGCACGCGATTGCGTTCACCGCCTGACAGCATGCTGACCTTCTTTTGCTGATCGGAACCGGAGAAGTTGAAACGTCCGACATAAGCGCGCGAATTGACTTCACGCTTGCCGAGCAGCAACAGGTCCGTGCCGCCGCTGATTTCTTCCCAAATGGATTTATTCGGATCGAGCGTGCGGCTTTGGTCGACGTAAGCAAGTTGCACAGTCTCGCCGACTCTGATCGTTCCGGCATCCGGCTCTTCCTGTTTCGTAATCATGCGAAACAGCGTCGTCTTGCCCGCGCCGTTTGGACCAATCACGCCCACAATGCCGCCGGGCGGAAGCGCGAATGTCATGTTGTCGACGAGCAGATTGTCGCCGAAAGCTTTGTTAACACTGTCAGCTTCGACCACGATGTTGCCGAGTCGCGGGCCGGCTGGAATCGGAATCTCCAAATCCTCGCGGCGACTTTCTAAGCTCTTTGCCAGCAGTGATTCATAAGCGTTGATGCGCGCCTTGCCCTTCGCATGACGCGCCTTCGGCGACATGCGAATCCATTCAAGCTCGCGCTGCAGCGTCTTCTGCCGCTCGCTCTCCGACTTTTCTTCACGCCGCAAGCGCTCCTGCTTCTGTTCCAGCCAGCTCGTGTAATTTCCTTTCCAGGGAATGCCGGAGCCGCGGTCGAGTTCCAGAATCCAGCCGGCCACGTTGTCGAGAAAATAACGGTCGTGCGTCACCGCGATGATCGTGCCGGGATAACTTTGCAAATGATGTTCGAGCCAGGCGACTGACTCGGCATCGAGATGGTTTGTCGGTTCATCAAGGAGCAGGATGTCCGGCTTCTGCAGCAGCAGCCGACACAAAGCAACGCGGCGACGTTCGCCGCCAGACAACACCGCGACCTTTGTCTCCGGCGGCGGACAACGGAGCGCGTCCATCGCCATCTCAAGCCGCGCGTCCAGGTCCCAGGCATCCTGATGGTCCAACTTCTCCTGCACCTCGCCCTGCCGCGCCAGGAGTTTGTCCATGTCCTCGTCAGACATTTCTTCGCCAAACTTCGCGTTAATCTCGTCGAACTCTTTCAGCAGGTTGACAGTTTCCTGCACGGCTTCTTCGACAACTTCGCGCACGGTGCGCGCGTCGTCGAGCAGCGGCTCCTGTTCGAGATAGCCGACGGTGTAGCCGGGCGAGATGACCGTCTCGCCGTTGATCTCTTTGTCGACGCCGGCGAGTATGCGGAGCAGGGACGACTTGCCCGAGCCGTTCAGACCGATGACGCCAATCTTCGCGCCGTAAAAGTAGGAAAGATAAATGTCTTTGAGGACCGGCTTCTTGTCGTAAAACTTGCTGACGCCGACCATGGAATAGATGACTTTGTTTGGTTCAGTGCTCATAAATTTGTAACGCAAGCTGTCAGCTTGCGACGCAAACTACCAGTCTGCGCTACAGCGGCCTTCGGATTGTTAAGGTCAGAACCGCCTGCGTGAGCGGGCGGCGATAGATTCATCCACAGATTACACAGATCACGCCGAGAAGGAAAAAGCAGAACGAGCAGTACACACGCCGTTCGACGTAGTCCTTCTTTGCGAAATAGAAAACCAACGGTTCGGCTTCGTCGAAAAGAAACTCGGAATATTCTTTACGGTCGGAGCGATCGGTTGAGAAAACCTTTGGAGTGCGCTGACCTGTCAGCGCTTTTAGTTTGCGGCGGCCTGACGCCGCACGCTGCGTTGAGCTGAGGTTAAGTGGTTGCGTCAAGTGGTCGCGACAGGTCGCGACCGACTAAAGCGCTGACAGGTCAGCGCACTCCAAAAAAGCGTCAGCGCGTTCCACCACTTAAGACTACGAGGCCGCCTGACTTCGGTAAGCAGTCACCGCTTCCACCGCGCCTTCATGCATTCTCTCCGGACGCACATAGAGCCAGTGCTTGGCGAACTCCTCGTCCGTCATGGCGGGTTGAACGGCGCGTTCCTTTTCTTTCAGCCATGCTTCGGCCCACTTCCGCAGTTCCGAATCATTGTTGAGCGCAGTGCGCGCGGCGTGCGTGTTGACGGGTGTGCTCATGGGATTAGACCTCAGATGCTAGATGTCAGATGTCAGAAGTCAGAAGTACGGCGTCAGGGCTCAGAACTTCAAACTCAAAAACTTAAAACTGAGAACTTAAAACTCAAAACTGATTCAAGTTTTGCCGGTGATTAGGAACCAGGCGCTCAAGGCGCTCAGCAGGGCCAGCACCGCCGCGACCGCCATCACCCAACGAAAACCAGCAACGAACGATTCATCGATCGCCTGTTTCACTTCGCGCGCGATCGCCGGATCGACGTTAGCGGCCACCTCCGCTGCTGCCAAACGTGAACGCTGTTCATCCAAAGTTTGCTTCACTTCGGGCGGGATTCCAAGCGACGCCAGCCGTCGATCCAGTTGGCTGTTGAAAGTTTGCAGCATGACGATGCCCAGCACCGCCACTGCCAGCAACCCCGCCGTGCGCGAGACCGCGTTGTTTATGCCTGAGGCAATGCCGGCGCGATTCGCTTTGACTGCATTCATCACTGTGGTCGTGAGCGGCGCCACGCTCACCGCCATGCCCAGCCCCAGCACGACGACGGCGGGAAAGAAAGTTGTCCAATAGCTGCTGCCTTCGCTTCCTTTTTTCGCGCCCGGCAACATGAAGAGTGCAAACCCAGCCGCCACGATGACTGGTCCAATCACGAGCGGGAGTTTCGCGCCGTACCGCTTCACCAGTCCACCCGACCAGCGCGACAGCAGAAACATGATGAGGATGAACGGCAGCAAGGCAGCGCCCGCGGCTGTCGCCGTGTAACCCTGCACCTGAATCAAATTCAAGGGAAAGAAGAACAGCGAGCCGCTCAGCGCCGTGTAAAGGAAAAGCGTCAGCAGGTTGGCGCCGGTGAAATCGCGAGAGCGAAACAGTTCGAGCGGCAACATTGCGTTCCGCTTGCGTGCTTCGACGACGACAAAAACAACCGTCGCGACGATGCCGCCACTAAGAGCAACGACGATGGCCGTGTCGCTAAAGCCGCGCCGCGACGATTCGATCAGCCCATAGACAATCGCCCCGAGCGAGATCGTTGCGAGGGCCGCGCCGATCCAGTCCAACCCTTTGGATTCTTCATCGCGACTTTCGGGTACGTGTAGCAGCACGAGGGTCAGCACGATCACCGCGAGGGGGATGTTGATGAAGAAGATGGCGCGCCACGAAACATTTTCGATCAGCCAGCCGCCGAGCACTGGCCCAATGGCGGCGGTGATCGCAGTAAACCCTGACCAGGTGCCGATCGCTCGTCCGCGTTCTTCCTCAACGAATGAAGCGCTGATGATCGCGAGACTGCCGGGCACGAGCAGCGCGCCGCCCACTCCCTGCACAGCTCGCGCGACGATTAGCTGGTGAATGTTCGGCGCCAGGCCGCACCAGATTGAAGCAAGCGCAAACAAGACGACGCCGCTTGCGTAGACTCGCTTCCGGCCGAAGTGATCGCCAAGTGAGCCTCCGGCCAACAATAACGCCGCGAGGAAAAGTGCGTAGGCTTCGACAACCCACTGCACGTCAACGACGGTCGCATTGAGAGCGGTTTGCAGCGCGGGCAGGGAGACATTCACGACGGTGCCGTCGATGAAGACCATGCTCGAGCCGAGAATTGTCGCGGCGAGGACCCACGGCTGAGAGGATTTCGGACACGGAGCCGCCGCTTTTTTCGACTTGATGACTGCTTCGTCGCAGGGTTGGCTCATCTCTGATTAGAAAAAAACAGCAACGTTTAGAGACGGGCACCGCCCGCCGACTCAATCGGGATCAACTGACCGGTAGCAATAGTTGCACCGGCAGGCAGTGCCCGCCTCTAAACGAGGAAAAAAACGTTTACCGGCGGCCGTGAATCAGGCGTCGCGTATTTGGTGCGCGCTTGATCTGCGGTACGGTCAACAGGCGCCGGCCGCCGATTTGTTCCACCACGTGTTGGGCCGACATCATCGCGCCTTCCTGCCAACCCGGCAGCGTCGACACCTGATCGCCGACGACAAAGAAGCGACGATCCGGGGCCAGCAGTCGCGAGTACGCCTTCGCATCCGCTTTGCTGTCGGGACTCCAGTTGGCCCAACCGCCGCCTTCGTTCGGAATGTTCTGCCAGGCGATCGAGATCGCTTTGTCAGACGGCACGAGCCGTTCGTCGGCAAACTCCGGATGAAACTTCACCGCCCCGCGTCGCGCATTCCGGATTCGTTCCGCCGGCGACATGTTGCCGAAGTCGATCGCGTTCTGATCGTAGTTATAGACGCCGGTCAGTGTGCCGTTCTTCGTGAAGTAGTCGTACGACGGGTACCACATCTGCGTGATCGAGTCGTCCGTGTAGCTGATGCCGCCGTAAATTTGCCACTTGTCGTTTTCCCAGAAGCGCTGGTTCGCCTGCCAGCCGAGTTTGCAAGTCGGATCATATTTGCACTGATTGATGGCGGCTTCGAAGTCAGGCGCGAAGTTGTTACTGATCTTTTTATTTTTGAGCAACGGCAAGGGAATGTTGCTGATGCAGTAGTCCGCGCTAATGCTGCGTCGCTTGCCGTCGTGCTCAACGACTACGGTGACGCCGTCGTTGCGAATCTGGATGTCGAGCACCTTCGTGTCGTACTTAATGAGCGAGCCGATCTTGTTGACAAAGCCGTCGACGATCTTGTCCATGCCGCCGACCGGTTGAAAAAGTGTCGGCTGCCACTCGTATTCAAACGACTGATAGAAGCGGTAGGTCCAGAATTCCGAGCTGAGCAACTCTTTCATCGCGAGCTTCGTTTCCGGTTCGCACGATTCGTAGACCGTCATCGGCTTTTCACAACCCGAACGCGTCGAGCCGCTGTATTGAAAACACGTGACGCATTGTTTGCTGCAGCTCACGCAATTCTGACAACTCGCATTGCACGTCTTGCATTTGACCTTGCCGCACTCGCTACACGTTTCGTTCTCGCCGAGGTCGCCAAAATTCTTCAGCAGGCAAAGCAGGTTGTTGCGGTCTTCCGCGTCAAGCACGGAGTTGAGCGCGTTTTGGTTGACGGCCTTCGCCAGCATCTCGGAGATATAGCCTTGCATGTCGTTGGCGATCCGGCGCCTGATCTGCGCGCTGCCGCCGAACGCTTTGTCGCTCTGAAACAGATTGGCCATCGTCTCCATGATGTAGACTTCGAGCGCGACGTCGAGTTCACGGCAGTAATGCAGCACGCGCCGGTGATGATAGGGAAGACGTCCCGGGCCTAGGTTCAAATACAACTTCTCATCAAAGTTGCAGACCTGTTCGGTAGTCTCACCTTTTGAATTCACTTCCTTGAGGACAGTGCCACGCCGCGCGGTGTGGTTGCGTCCGCCGGCGCGTTCGGTCAACTCTATTATTTGGCAACTGTAATTTGCGCGCGTGAGTTCGTAGGCCGCGGTGAGCCCGCCGATGCCGGCGCCGAGAATGACGACCGACTTGCCTTTGCCTGAACCTTGCGGCAGTTCCGGCGGACCGGCCCAGGCTTCGGGCACGTGGATCAGCCCGAGCGCAGTCATCGTTTCGTAAAGCGCCGCCGAACCGCCGGCCAAACCGACGCCTTCAAGAAAACGTCTTCGGGTCACCCCTTTTTTTTGCTCAGTCATTTTAGGCTCCTCCTAACGCGGGTTGTGGGACGTGAGAATGCTCTTTGCTGCCGAACGGAAATCGACTCGGCAACTGCGATCCGACAGATTTCAGAAAATTTGACTCAGGTTGATCAGTCCAAACTGAAATACTTGACTACCCCAGGCAGCGGGGGCAAGCCCCCTTCCCGACCTGAGAGGCGGCTTGAATGCTCGTTGGATACCCGTTTGATGGCCATTCAGTCCAAGAATTCCTATTGAACTCTAGCTCATCTCAGGGTTGGGAAGGGGGCTTGCCCCCGCTGTCTTAGTCAACCCCTGGAAGGTCAAGCTTTACCAGTGTACTGATCGTTCAGCCAGGCTTGGGCCGCAGCTTCATCGCGCGCGGAGGTCAGGAAACGCACCCAGGCCTGCTGCTCATGCCAAACGGGAACCAGTTCCCAAACGCAGAGCGTCGGTTTGTGCGGTTTGTCGCGCGGCACCAGGGCGAAATCCGGCATCGCGTCGCCGTCTTTGTAGAACACCGTCTGCCAAACTTCATTTTCATTGCGCCAGGTGCAGATGATGAGAAAGTAGAAGTCGTTGCCGCAGCGATGGAGCACGACGAAACCCAGGCCGCGCGCCTCGAGCGAAATCGTCGAGAGATAGTTGCGCGCGAGCTGCGTGATTTCCGGCGGCACCGGTTGATGCGCCGGGTGGACCTCGTACCACTTCAGCAGTGCTACCGCCAGTTCGAGTTGCGCTCCGAACGTGACGCGCTTGCTGACGTGTCGGTAAGCTTCGGCGACACCGAGGTCAGTTTCGATGAACCGTTTTAGGGACGTTGCTTGTGAACTCATTGGAGCGCGTCTTCCTGAAGTTGAATTGCCGCGGCAGTAGGACCGACCGTCGAGTTGCCGGGGCAGAAGCCCGACCGTCAGGGAGGGCTCGGTTGCAAATTGAGCTCGAGCCCTCCCTCACGGTCGGGCTTCTGCCTAATCTTTATCCAGCAGCTTGGTAGTATTTTCCGTCACGCTCGGCGGCTGCGCCAGCTCCGCGGTCCTGACGGCGTCAGCACGGACGCTGTTGGCCCAAATATTCGATGCCGGAGGTAAGGCGTTGGGTCCGAAACCTGGCGCCAGTCTCGCCGGCTGCGCTTGCTGAGTTTTCGCGGGCGGCGTCTGTTCGCCGAAGATCAGGTAATAAAGAAGGTAGGTGAGCCCCGCCAGGAAAACTGTGAACGGAAGCAGCAACGGCCCTGGCTCATCAACCGCAAAACTCAACCCGAGAAAAATGGGAAATAGCACGACGCTGAAAAAGATCAGCTTGGCGCCTCGCCTGACGCCCTTTCGCTTGGGTGAAACTCCTTCCGGCGCCGTCGCTTCTTCGTTGGGAGCGAGAGTTCCACCGCCGGCGAGCCATTGCGCGAGTTCATTGATCTGCAAGCCACACCGCGAACAGAATCTGGTGCTGTCGTTTATTTGCTGCTGACCACACTTGGGACAATACATTCGTTCTCAACTCCAGTCAGGTTTCTGCAGAGATGCGGGGCGGTAGCCCGACCGTCAGGGAGGGCGACGTCTTCATGGTCCTACGCCCTCCCTAACGGTCGGGCTACTGCCCCGCTGACTCTCGCTCCCAGGCTACTGCTCCATTACCACGCCAAAATGCTCGCTCAGTACTCCCGCGTACTCTGCCTCATTCGCTAGCATTCGCTCTTGTTGCTCGCCTTTTGCGGTGGTGATAAATCGCATTCCGCTTAGTGTTATGCGTCCGTCTGCTGTTGCCAGCGAACAAACGGTGTTACGCGTGAAATGCGACCCGGGATCGGTCTGATGATAACGGCACATCTCGGCGTAATCAGGATACTCATGCGGCTGCAAGGTAAAGCGATATTGCGTCTTCCACTCGCCGTCTTCCCGGCGCTGCATCAGAAAGTAAGAGTTGTCGCGAGCAATGCGGTAAGCGTGGTCGCTCTGGACCTGCTCACTTTCTTCGTCAAGCCGCAGCGGTTCGCGAAACGAATCACCAAAGCCGACGTCAACCAGCCAGCGCTGCTCCTCCAGCGAAACCAGCGACACCAGAAGGGCCATGTGATCGAAGTCCGGACCAAAGACGCCTTCGGAGTTTGCAACCTGGGCCGACAGCATCTGTACTTCGAAACCAAGCGCGCGCAACAACGCCGCAAACAGTCCGTTAGCTTCGTAACAAAAGCCGCCGCGCCGGCGTGCGACGATTTTCGTGAACAGGGCGTCGTCTTCGAGAACAATCGGCTGCCCGGCGTGGATGCTTAGGTTTTCAAACGGCACCGAGAGCAGATGCGCAACTTGCAACGCCCGCAGAGTTTCAGCGGTCGGAGCAAGCGAGCCGTGGTAGTTGATACGCTTAAGGTAGGCCTCGATGTTCAACTAAAAGCACTCCAGAAAGATTCTGAAAAGAGTAGGTCCGCGCTCATGAAGCGGAAGTGTCCTAATCTGAAATTTTCTGCGTGTCCTCTGCGTGCTCGGCGTCTCTGCGGGAGTGTTTCTTAGTCATATTTCACCGCCGAGACGCAGAGGTCGCCGAGATTACGCAGAGAAACTGAAATTTACGCGAGCACGCATGGGAGGGGAGCCCTTCAATCAACGTGAGCCGCAGTTCAGCGGGAACGACACACTCACTGCCGCTTCCACCGTAATTCGATTTCCACTTCTTCCTCGTCGCCGTCCCGCTCATACTCGAACTCAACGGTGGCATAAGGCGGGACGTAAATCCGTTCGCCCGCAATCTGTATCTCGAAAGTCTTCTCTTCTTCCAGAGCGTCCGCCAGGCGTCGCAGCTTGGCTACCACTTCCTTGTTCGAATAAGTTTTTTCGATTTCCATGGTTTCTCCCTGAAGTCTGCCTCTCAAGCAAATCTGGTCTTGTAACGCAAACTGTTAGTTTGCGCGTGGATTGAATCCCATTCATCCGTCGTAAACTAAACCGCGGTCCCCGCATGTGGTGGTAGCAGTTTGCGCTACAGAAGAGCTACATCAACAAAGTATCGATGCGATGCGCGTGGACCATGCCTTCGCACGGCGACCAGGCGAAGACGGTGAATCGCCCGTCCTGCGAGGCCACCAGAGCGATGGCGTCGCGCTGATCGTGCACGAACTGCGCCGCAGACAAGTGGCGCGTGCCGCCGGTCTGCGCGGGCGGAACGACTACCGGTTGGTCGCCGACGACCGGCTCAGTAGCAACCATCTGCTCGACCGACGGACTGTTGTGCGGACGCCGAATTTTCGCGCCGAACGCCAGCACTTCATACTGATCATTGATCACGGTGGCGCCGTCGACGGCGGTCAGCCCGGCAACCGTATCGACCGCGCGCCCGACGGCCGCATTCAAAAGGTTCTCGTTTGTCTCGTTCACTTCCTGCCGCATCAGTTCAGCGAGGGCAGAGAATGGAGGCGTGACTGAATAAAGGATCGGATGCACGATTGACTGTCGCCAGGCGTCGCTGCCGGTTGGCACCACCAGCAACGAGCCGCCGTGTTTGTGGGCGCGCATCGACGCGGCCAGTTGCACGTGCAGATTGAACGTGTGTGCCCAGGAACCGGGCGACGTGAATGGCAGCAAGGCTTTGAGCAGCGGTGGACAATCCGGCAAGCTCGCTCCCTGCTCGTCCACGATCTTGATCTCTTCGCCTTTGAGGACCGCGACGTTGGCAAACTTGCCAAAACCATCGCGGCGGCGATGCTTGATCGTCAGCAGACCGGGTTCGATGACTTCCAACACAAAACAGAAACTCGGCACTTTGCGCGTCGCGCCCCACACCTGCAAGCCACAGCTACCCGCTTCGAACGATTCGTCATTCGCCGGCTCGACTCCGAGATGAATCCCGGGACGCTCCACCGCCGGACCAAGCTTGGTCAGTACCTCGGGGTTGAGCGGCAGCGGACGTTCGAATATCAGCGGCTGCGGCACCTGCTGGTGTGGAAAAAATGCGAGCGAGATTTGCGGCGAGCGACCTTCTTCGCGACGCAGGCTGGCCCAGAACGTCGCGTCGATCATCGCTTCGATCGCGGCGCGGTTTGGGTTCGGCGCCAGGCCGTCCTCGCCACGCTCACGCGCCCCGGCGACGTGCCTGGCGAAGTGCGCCTCGATCGTAGAGGCGACGGCGCGGGCAGCCAGGTAAGTTGATTGGCGGACTGGTTTGATTAACTCAGTGGTCATCACTTCAAGAGTCCAAAGTCCAATGTCCAAAGTCAAACGTCGAGTGCTGCTTACGTGTCCGGTCAGCATTTGGGCGGCTCACTTGTCAAGAACTGTCAGAGACGGCACCACCGTTGCCGCCTGACTTTGGACTTTGGACATTGGACTTTGGACTAGTTGTTAGTGCATGCGGAACGGGCCGCCGCGTGCTTCCGGTTCCAGCTCGGGCCGCATCGAATCCTGAACAACTTCATGCATCTCCAAAACGTTCGACTGCGAGAAAGCATCCTTCGGCAGCGTGCCCGACTGCGCGTGCCCTTTTACGAACTCATCGGAACGCACCCAGTTTAAGAAATCCTGGCGGCTGTTCCAAAACGTGAAAACCACGTAAGGCTCGCCGTCGTTAACGGGACGCAGCACGTGGTTGGAAATGAAGCCGGGCATCTTGTCGACCAGACCCGCGCGCTCGCGAAATCTCTGCTCGAAAGCGTCAGCGTATTCCTGTTTGACGTAAATGCGATTTGCGACAGTTATCATTGCGTGTTTCCTCTGCGCTGATGATACACGATGAAGGGAAGCAGAGCCGATTGAGGCGGACAAATGTGGAGGGCGCTGACCTGTCAGCGCTTTCGTACGTGGCGGCTCGACGCCACGTTTCGTTGGGTTGAATTTCGACCGGCGATGGCCGCGCCAGGTCGCGGCCGACCAAAGCGCTGACAGGTCAGCGCACTCCAAAAGTTGAGAGATCAGCGCACTCCAAAGGCGCTTCACTCGTCCGCTGATGGTTTCGATCGCAGTCGCTTAATGTTTGCGCGGCGGGCTTTCTCTTCAAGCGTGCGGTGCTTAACGCCAGTCGGAACGCGCGTGGGCACGCGCTTGGCGGGCCGGAAATTGAGTTTCTCGATCTTCTTGCGCAGCTTTTGCAGGCACAGCGCTTTGTTGCGGTGCTGGCTGCGTTCCTGTTGCGACGTTACGACTACGCCGGAAGGAAGATGCCGGAGGCGGACCGCGCTTTCGGTTTTGTTGACGTGCTGTCCGCCTGGCCCACTCGAACGAAACGTTTCAACCTCACACTCGCGAAGCAAGTCGTCGTCTGATTCCGGCAGTTTAATCATTCAAATCCAGCGCCGCTATTGAAAGCTGTTGTCATCGGCCGATGGCCCATAGATCGCCGGCACCTTCGCGCCCATCAGCCGCAGGTAGACGGTCATCTGACCGCGGTGATGCGACCAGTGATTGATCGTGTCCTGAATCATCTGGTAACGCGCCTCCTCCATCACCACGTTTCCGCGAGCCAGCAACCGCCACGAGGTCATCAGGTGTTCGTCCGTGGTTTCGGCGAAAGCTTCGCGCGCGCCGGCCGCGGCTTTGTCGAGCGCGTCCAAAAATTCTTCGCTCGTGTCCAATTTCTTCTGTTCCATTTTGGAGCCGTCGGCGGGCGCCACGTCCAATTCATCCTGGTTGATCTGCATGGTGATCCACATCGGAATCGTCGCCACCATGTTTGTGAGATAGCCGAAAATCATCGACTTCTCGTGCGGCTTCCAGTCGTGCTTGCCTTCAGGGACTTGTTCGAGGGCGCGGCGGGAACGTTCAACTTCGCGGTCCATCTCAGCCAGTAAAAAGTCAGTCAGTTTCATGTGTGTCTCCTGGTCGATATTGGAAGTAAGGGGAGTCGCTAAAGAGTAGGCTGCGTTTGTCACACTTGTATAACGAGTATACCTGGGAGCGCGGCATCCTGCCCGCTTCCTTCGCAGACCGTCACCGATCACAAAGGCGGGCAGGATGCCCGCGCTCCCAGGGTAGTCATTCCGTCCGAAGTTGCTTTTCAAGTTTAGACACGCGCGTCGCCAGCCTGGGTGAACCAATCTTTTCCGCGACTGCTGCGAATACGCTGGTGGCTCCACGCCAGCGCAACTGCTCCACACCAGCAAAAGGCGTGTTGCCGATCGTTAGCGGTGCGTCGGTTCTGAGCGTGGCCAGCGTTTTGAAAAGCAAGGCGTTTTCGCGGTTGTCCTTCAAAACATCGGCGGGAAAGTTTTCAATCGGACCGTGGCGATTTATGAGCGAGGCCGCCGTCTTCGCTCCGTAGCCGGCAATTCCCGGGAAGCCGTCAGCCGCGTCACCAACGAGGGCAAGATAGTCAGCAATGAACTCCGGCGACACGCCAAACTTCGCGCGCACGCCTTCGGCATTCCTGATCACGCCCCGGCGCCCGTCAACCTGCACCACGCGATCGGCGACGACGCACTGGGCCAGATCCTTGTCCGGCGTCCAGATACAAACTTTCTCGACGCGTTCATCCTGGGCCACCGCGTGGGCCGCCGCCGCCAAGGCATCGTCGGCTTCAAATTCGACCATGGGCCAGACGGCCACGCCCATCGCCGCGAGCGCCTCCTCGAGCGGTTGAAACTGCTTGCGCAAGACCGGCTCGATGCCCGCGCCGGTTTTGTAACCGGGCCAGAGTTGGTTGCGGAACGACTCGATGACGTGGTCCGTGGCGACGCCGAGATGCGTGGCGCCGTCCTCGATCATCTTTGCGACCGAGTTGAGGACGCCGCTGACGGCGCCGAACGGCGGATCAGTTTTCTTGAAGCGACGGATGCCGTAGAAGTGACGAAAGAGTTCGTAGGTGCCGTCGATCAGGTGAACGATCATAGTCAGGGGCCAGCGGTCGGGAGTTAGGGATAGAATCAGAATTCAGAATTAAGGAGACAGAAGTCTGAAGTCAGAATTAGCCGCGGATGAACGCGGGTGTACGCGAATTGGATGCAAATAGCCCATTAAAGCCGAGCCGATCGTCAGGCCGAGTCGATGGTCAAAGCCGGAGTCAGTCGTCAGACGTTGACGATGAACTTGAAGCCGCCATAGACCATGCGCTTTATGTCGAAAGGCATGGGCGTCCCTCCACCCATCATCTTCGCCAGGCGCGGATCTTTCATCACCTTGGCGTTCACGCGATCGCGATGGGCGCGTGATTTGTAAACGATGAAAGAGAACACCACCGTCTCGCCGGGTTTGAGCTTCATCAGTTTCGGAAACGAAACTCCAAACTTGTTATCGAGGTCATCACCGACAGCCTCGACGTATTGAAGCGCGCCGTGTTCTCGCCAGACTTTTCCAGCCTTCTGCGAGATACGACGGTAGATCTGAATGTTCTTCTTCGGTACTGCTAAGAGAAATCCATCAACGTATGGCATCTTGAAACCTCCTGAAGTTTTGAAGTCTTGAATCGAAAACCCGATCGGCGTCTGTCAGCATTTTACTTGGGTTGAATCGGCGCCAGACGCGAGCGGCCATAAGCGACGAAGGCACAGAGCAGGGTCACAACGAACGGAACCGGCGCTGCGGCGACACCGTCGCCCATGATCGTGAGCACGACCGCGCCAAGCATTATGATCGTCAACCCGGCGGCAGCGAGCGGCGTCAACCACGGCTTGATCCGCAGCAGCGAGGGCAGGAGCAGACCAAGCGCGCCGAGCACCTCGCAGACGCCGATGAATTGTATTAACAACCCCGGCAGCTGCACCTGGTTGGGAGATCCCATCTTAGCCAGCACATCGGGTGGAATTACCAGTTTGGTGCCGCCGGCGAAAAGAAACAACAGTGTCAGCAACACCTGAATGATCCAGAGTGCGACGTTCATAGTGAACCTCCTTTGCGAAAGGGAAGCAGTGCGCGCAGTCGATCATCGCGCAGGCAGAGCCCGCCCCAAAGCAGTACGCCAAAAACGACCGGGAACAGAATTGGAAACCAGCCCTCGTAGAAGCGGACGTGGGTTGCCACCGCGCCGCCCAGATAGCCCGTCAGCAGAATTGCGCCAAGAACGGCAGTGCGCGGGACTAGATAAAGGATAGTACACAAAGTTAGGACGATGCCGAGTGGGACGATGCTACCCTCGGGGTAACCGAGCCTGACGGTCTCGTTTACGACAAACGCAGGCTTAAACAATTTCATGACGCCGTCCATCAGCAGGAACAATGCGGGCAGCCAGCTCATGATGCGACCGCCCCAAAGTTGTCCTTTAGAGATCGACGTCGAGACCGAAGGATTTTCGTTGTTAGTTTGCATAGTCTTCCTCGTCAGGTACCAACTGTCGGCAGTCGCTTGATCCCCACTCTCTGCGTTGTCTCGGCGTGCTCAGCGTCTCGGCGGTTAAGCTTTTGATTAGTTCTTCACGGCGGAGTCGCAGAGCACGCCGAGACAGCGCAGAGAACTACAAAACAAAACTACTTTCAACTTGTCGGTTCACTTCTTCTTTGCCGCGCGCGCCTGCTCACGCGCTTCGATTTCCTTCATACGCGTCTTTACCAACTGCTTCACCAGCGCGGCGGGCAGCGGCTTCTCAACGGTAAAACGAATCGTCCCCTTTGACGTGTAGTACGGCTTGAGCTCGTCTTCGTGCGCGCGGATGAAGGCATAGCTCATCGGAAAAATGCTGCAATGATTCTTGAACGCGGCGAAGGCCAGCAGCGCCCGTCCCTGATATTTGAAAGTCGGCATCTGATACGAGATTGCTTCAACTGCCCTGGGTGCAGCGGACCTGATCGTTTTGCGAAGCCTTTCAAGCAGCGCTCGCATCTCGTCCGGAACACCGTCGAGATAGTCGTCGATGTCCTTTGGTCCTTTGCTGGTTGTTGGCGGCTTTCGAGTAGCCATTTGTGCTTGTCCTGTTTTGTGTTGAAACGATTGCGGGTGTTGGGTTGTCGAAACCTACGCTAACTGAAACGCGATTCCTCTGCTACTTCAAAACGAATGTCCGACAGACTCGGTTTGTCGTTCAACGTCGACACGGTCGACAGCTAAGGCTTGTGGGACAACAAACCGCTACTCGCCATCGTAAGCTTTCTGCAGTGTGGCGATGTCGATCTTCACCATCTTCATCATCGCCTGCATGACGCGGGCCGCCTTGTCCGGGTCCTTGTCTCGCAGCATCTCGGGCAGAATTGGCGGGGTAATTTGCCACGACAGACCAAACTTGTCTTTGAGCCAGCCGCACTGCGATTCCTGTCCGCCGCCCTCAAGGAGCTTCTCCCACTTCTCGTCGATTTCCGCTTGCGTTTCGCAGGCGACGCACAGCGAAATGGCCTCGGTGAACTTGAACTCCGGTCCACCATTCAAGGCTTGAAATTCCTGGCCCGCGAGTTGAAACGTCACAAACAGCACCGTTCCTTCCGGACCCGGTCCCGCTTTTCCATGGCGCATGACATTTACGATTTTGGCATCCGCGAAAATCGAACTATAGAACTCGATGGCCTCTTCGGCCTGATTGTCGAACCAGAGGCAGGGGGTGATTTTTTGCATGAAGTTTGCTCCTTTATGAATTGATGATCTCTTTGAAAATGCTGACTTATAGCTTTGCACAAAATTGCTCTAGTGCGTCTTCTCTTGCTCCCTCCCCCGCTGCGGTGAGTGAATTTGCATCAATATTCACCGCGGAGTCGCAGAGAACGCTGAGACGGCGCAGAGAACTTCAAATTAGGTTCCTATCAATTTGGTCCCAGCGCTTAACGCTTGCTCGCTTTCGTTTTCGCTTTGGCAGCCGGCGACTTCACAGCGAGCTGCTTTGTCTCGGGCTTCTTTGAATCGCGTTGCGGCGCGGCTTTCTTCAGGCCCATGTAATGATCGCGCTCATCTTTGTCGAGATGCTCAAGCGAATAACGCAAAAGTGTTCGCGGCATCGTGGCCGCATGCTTGTCCAGAAAACTCAGCAACCGTTTGCGGTCCACCCCGCCGGCCGCTCGCAGCATCCATCCGGTCCCTTTATGAATTAAGTCTTCATCATCGTTCAGCAACAGTTCGGCAATCTTAAATGTATCATCGACCTGACCACTGCGAATGAGTTGGCCCGTGCCCACAATCGCGGTGCGGCGTTCCCAGATATTTTTGGAGCGTGCCAGCTTGTATAAGATGTCGCGCGGTTTATCAACCAAATAAATGCCGACCACGTAGAGCGCGCCCAGATCGACCAGGTCCCAGTTGTTAACTCGATCGTGCCGCCTGATGTAAAGATCGAATAATTCCTTGCGGCGAGCTGCAGAAGTTTTCTTGCTTTTGGCCTGTTGGCCCATGATGCTCAAGCCGCCGGCGCGCACTTCGTGAATCGGGCTTTCAAGGAGCTTCTCGATCTCATCCGGCTCCATAGCCACAAATTCTTTCGCGAGCGCGAAGAGCTGGCCCATGCGCACGCCGATGAACTTATCGCCCTCGCCATACTCGCCCTTGCCCGCCTTGAAGTAGCGCAAAGTTTTTTCAACCTCGGCCGGCGAGGCATAGGTTTTCAGCTTCTTAACAAATTGCGCTGCGGTGATCCGCTCTGGCATCAATAGTCTCCTCACATGTCGAACGGTTCGTCTGCGCTGGGGCCGTACGAGCCGGGCACCGGGATGTTGAGCAGGCGCAGGTAAACTGAAAACTGTCCGCGATGATGAATCAGATGGCTCAGGATGATGTCTCGGAAGGCAGCGGACTTCGGCTTGGTAAAAAAAGGTCGTCCGTTTACTTTAACGGTCCACGGGTGCGTCAACATTTCATCCGTTACGCCTTGCAGCACCCTGCCGCAGTTTGTCACTTCTTCATCGAACGTCTTCAGAAGATCAGATGCTGACTTGGCACTGTAGGGTTTGTAAGTTGCTGGATCCATGTCGAGTTCGTCAGCGCTGAAGATCGCGTCGGCCCAGCGGATGCAGTCGACGAAATGCGACGCCAGCGCCCCGGCCGTGAACGATTTCTCGTGCGGCCGCCAACCGAGTTGGTCGTCGGGCAGGCGTTCGACATGCTTGCGTGTAGTTTGCGCTTCGTGCTCAAACTCCTTAATTAAAGCCTCGATCTGGCTCATGGTGCTTCGGCTCCTCTGTAGGTTTGGGTTGTAAGTTTCGGTTTATTCTTCCGGCAGCCCGGTGATTTCCAACACGGGCCGAATCTCGACTGTGCCGAATTTCGCCGGCGGAATTCGTTCAGCGATGCCCATTGCTTCATCGAGATCGCGCGCCTCGATCAGGTAGTATCCGCCGAGTTGTTCGCGCGTCTCGGCGAATGGTCCGTCGGTCACGAGGCGCCGGCCGTTGCGCACGCGGACGCTGGTCGCCGTGGCCACCGGATGGAGCGGGCTGGCGTCAAGATACTGTCCGCTCGCGTTGAGATCCTGCGCGAGCTGCGCCGATTCCACGTAACAATGTTCGCGCTCGGCATCGCTCAGCGCCTGTTCGTCGAGATAAACCAGCATCATGTATTTCATTTTGTGTCCCTCACAGGTCTATCGAACGGCAACATGCAGGATCGACACTGCAACGGAATATTTTTATTATCGAAACATTCAACCGCCAAGGCGCTAAGATCGCCAAGAAAAGGCGCGAGAAGAACTTACTACTGACTTGTTGTCGCGTTTTCGGTTTTACCTTGGCGCTCTTGGCGTCTTGGCGGTCAGTTTCCTGAATCATGCTTTCAAACGCCAATGCCGCGGTAGACGCAGTGTACCACTCTGACTGGGGCCGGATCGTGGCAACTCTTATCGGCCACTTCGGCGACTTCGAGGTGGCCGAAGACGCGGCTCAGGACGCCTTTGTCGCCGCGGTGGACCAGTGGCGGACTGACGGCATCCCCGAGTTTCCGCGCGCGTGGATCGTGCAAACGGCGAAGCACAAAGCCATCGACCGCCTCCGACGTCGCACCCGCTTCCAGGAAAAGATTGAATCCTACGCCGAGTCTGGTTTGATGCCAACGATCGCGGAGCCGAATTACGACGCTGCGTTTGCCGCGGACGAAATTCCTGACGATCGTCTGCGGCTCATCTTCACCTGTTGTCACCCGGCCCTCGCGCCTGAGGCGCAGATTGCGCTCACCTTGCGCACGTTGGGCGGACTCGAAACTGACGAAATTGCGCGCGCGTTCCTGGTGCCGCCGACGACAATGGCCCAGCGGCTGGTGCGCGCGAAACGCAAGATTCGCGACGCGGGGATTCCTTACAAAGTTCCTGATGCGAACGATCTGCCCGCGCGCCTCGATGCGGTCCTGACGGTGATCTATCTCGTCTTCAACGAAGGTTACGTTGCCACGCGAGGTGAGCCGCTCGTGCGCGCTGATCTCTCGACCGAGGCGATCCGGCTCGGACGTCTGGTGAGAGCGTTGATGAAGCCTAAGCCGCCAGGCGAAGTCACCGGTCTGGTCGCGCTTATGTTGCTGCATGACTCGCGGCGCGAAGCGCGTTTGGATGAAACTGGGGACCTTGTCGTGCTTGAAGAGCAGGATCGCAGTCGCTGGGATCGACAACAGATTGACGAGGCGCTGCCCTTGGTTGCTCAAGCGCTACGCGGCGATGAGGAAGGGACCGGGCCGGGCGAGCAAGGTGGGCCGGGTGGTGTTGCCGATGGTCCAGGTCCGTTTGCGCTGCAAGCAGCGATTGCCGCCGAACATTGCAAGGCGGCGCGGTCAGAGGATACTGATTGGCGCCGGATCGTCCGGCTCTACGATCTTCTCGAGCAGGCGCAGCCGTCTCCCATCGTGTCTTTGAATCGTGCGGTGGCGGTGGCGATGGTTGATGGTCCGGGGCCCGCGCTCGCGCTCATCGATGCGCTCGCGGCGGGTGGCGAGTTGGACGGTTATCACTTGCTGCATGCGGCGCGCGCCGAACTGCTGCGACGACTAGGATCGAACGAGGCCGCGGCGAAGAGTTATGAGCAGGCCCTTGAGCTGGTCACGAACGACAGCGAACGCCGGTTCCTTGAGCGGCGGCTGGGGGAAGTGCGCGATTCGTAAATAGTGAATCGTAAATGGTCAATAGTTGGTTAGAGGCGGGCGTTGCCGAGTTTGGAGTGCGGTGACCTGTCACCGCTTTGGTCCGGGGCGGCTTGACGCCCCGATCTTCCGAACAGTCAACTGGCGACGGCCGCGACAGGTCGCGGCGACCAAAGCGCTGACAGGTCAGCGCACTCCAAACCAGGTCGCGGGCACACGGTGCGACTTGAACAAAGCTGGCTTCGGAGGTTATTGAGCGATTGAGTATTTATACTTTTGCTTGTAGTCGCGGTGGAGGCCGACGCGTTGTTGCAGGCTCGCGAACCGGGGATCGGATCGCAGGCTCCCCCATTCAAACCCAACCTTGAGCCACGCCATCATGTCAGAGCGTTCTTCGTAGGCAAGTTCCAAACACTCGAACGCGCGGTCCTTATCGCCTAGTCCGGCGTGGACTACTGCCCGGCTGTATTGCGAGATGTAGCGCTCCTCGGATTGTTTCTGTAACTGATCGAGAACCTCACGCGCTTTGTCGCGTTGGCCGTTGGCGCCGTATGCGAAGCCGAGCGCCCCGAGAAACATCTGGCAGTCGTCCAGCGCCGCCATTCTCTCAAACGTGGCGACCGCTTCCGCAACTTCGCCCTTTTGAATGTGCACCCAGCCGAGCAGGTAATTCCCCGGCAGACAATTGCTGTCCAGATCGAGTCCGCCATGCGTCTCCTCAACCGCGCGGTCGTACTCACGCATTTGCAGATACGCGAGGCCAAGCCCCTGTGAGATTTGCGATGAAAGCGGATCGAGACTCATGGCCACTCGCAACTGGGCGATGGCTTCGTCGGTCCGGCCGAGCAGGTTGAAATAGAGACCAAGCCGCGCATGCGCGATGCTGCAGTTTTGATTGAGTTCGATGGCCCTCATGAAAGCCTGCTCAGCGCCGGGCCAATCCCACTCGTGAAACATTTTCACGAGACCGAGGGCGGCGTGTGCTTCGGGCAAGGTGTCGTCAATCTCCAGCGCCCGCATCGCCGCGGCACGGGCGCGCGGCATCACCTGCAGCGGCTTCAGGTAAGTGTTCGACAGCCGGTAATAACAATCCGCCAGGCCGGCGTAGGCGAGCGCGTAGCCCGGATCAATTTCGATCGCCTCGTGAAAGCAATCGATGGCTTGTTTGATGCCCTTGTGGGAATACTTGGCCCAGTAATACCGACCCTTTAGATAGAGACGGTAGGCTTCGATGTTGTCGGTGTAATGTTTGGTGAGCTGCTGTCGTTCATGCGCGGTGAGTTTGATGCGAAGCGCATCTGAAATCTCAGTGGCGATCTCTTCCTGCACCGCCAAGATGTCTGAAAGCTTTCGCTGGTACTGTTCACCCCAAAGCTGCCAGTTGTCCACGACGTCTCCGAGATCGACCTTAACGATCAAACGGTCGCCGAGTTGCACCAGTCTGCCGGTGAGGATCGTGCGCACGTTCAGGTCCTGACCAACCTGATTAAGTTCGACATTCAAGCCTTTGTAACGGAAGACGCTGGTGCGAGCTACCACTCGCAGTCCGGGGAGTCTCGAGAGTTGGTTAATGATGCTTTCGGTTAGGCCGTCAGCAAAATACTCACCATCGGGCGAGGCGGTTGCGTTGACGAACGGCAGCACGGCGAGGGAACGAAACTCGTCACGACTGACCTCAGCGCGTTGAGCGTTCGAGACAGTGTCGTCACTCGCCACGGCCTTCGTCTCCGTCTGTAGTTTTTTGACGGGAGCGACGAACCGATAACCGTGCCGCGGTGCGGTCTCGATGAAGTTCGTCGTCGGCTCATGCTGAGCGAGCAACTTCCGCAGGATGAAAATGTTCTGCGTCAGGTTAGCCGGTTCCACGCACGCGTCCGACCACACCTGGGTCATCAGCTCTTCCTTCTTCACCAGCCGTCCGGCGTTCTGAACGAGCACCAGCAAAGTCTCAAATTGTTTCTGGGTTAACGGTAACGGTTGACCGTCGTGCAGCAGCACGCCTTCGCTCGCGTCAAGCAAAAACGCACCAAATTCGTAGAGGAGTGCGACCTGTCTGTCCATCTTTTCTCCCGAGGTTGAAGAAAGATTTGATAACTATTTGAGAGCCGTTTGAGGACTCTCCGTCGAATCTGGGCTAACGTCGCGCGCGTTAGAACAAAGGTAACGCGCGCCAATAGTCATTCGGGCTAATCCGGTGCGCGAAGTGTACTTCTTTTCCTCGAAGCAAACAACGAAGAGAGGGATTCTCCCAATTCTCTTCATCGTTGAATAGCCCAGGAACCGTTAGGAAATGCTCCCAAGCTTTCGCTTTATCGTTCACCGCGCCGCACCAGGAAGAAAATCAGGTGGTGGAAGTCGCCCTGTCTCAAGTCGCGTCTCAAGTCGCGCTTCAAGTCGTGCCGCAAACAGACGCCGCGGTGGCGCCGGCAGCCTGCTCAGAAACTGGACCGGCATCATGCTGGTGGCGATGGTGGCATTTTCGTTCTCCGTAAGTGCGCTGCAAAACCCCTCGCAATCAAATAGAACTCAGACCGGCACGCGCTCGGCGGGAGTCAAACCGAAGCGGCCGCAACAGCCCAAGAGCAAGACAGGCAGGTCGCTAAGCGTCACGCGTGAAAGCGGCGCATCCATCGCGGAAGGCCTCTCACCGATCCTCGCGATGGCCGATTTCGACCTGACCGGACTCGCCGTCACCGCCGGTCCCGCCTCGATAACAGTTCCCAAAAACACGCCGACAGTCGTTCAAACCAGCGTGCAGGTTCCCGAGGGAACTGACCCGGCGACGATCATCGCGGGCTTGAATCCAAATTACCGGGTGCGTGGAGAGTTGACCGGACCTTCGCTGACTAACCCGCTGACACTCGAAGCTCCGATCGGCCAACCGTTGAAGATTCCACCGCTCAGCAACGCCGGTGATCACCTCGTCAGAAATCTGCGCGTCATCGATCTCGGCACGCCCGACCAGGTAGTCGTAACCTCGGTTACGCCTGACTCGTGCGGCATTGTGGTGATCGAGCGGCTCTTGATTTCACAGGTGTCCGTCCACGAGTTGAGTTACGACGAGATCGTTCAGGCGGGCATCAACATCACGGACGATTCGTACAAGGCTTTCAACTTCGTGCTCGGCGTGGCCACGGAATCGACTGCTGAAACTATCAAGATTCCCGTCGCCTTTCCTTCAGTCGGCGTCAACGATCCGCGGCCGATCGTCGGCATGCCCTCGATCAGCGGACCCGGCATCGATCTGCCGACCGTGATGCCGGTGATGCTGACGATGGAAGGGATTGACGGACAACCGAGCAGCCAGCCGCCGATGGGCGGGGAAGGGCCGACACGCATTCCCGGCGTGGTTGTGTTTCCCGGTCGAGTTGGTTTCCTGCACCAGTTTTTTGAAGCGATCGTGATCGTGGGGAATGGCGCGCCAAACGGAGCGCCGTTGATCCTGCGCACGCTGAAAGCTACGGCCAAGCTGCCTGACAACGGCACTCCGGCAGACGCTGCCGACGATCCGCTGCGCATTGCCGAGACGCAGACCGGCGGCAGAGTTTCGGAACTGGAACTTCATGGACTCGGCCCCGACAACCGTTATGGAACCGCGGACGACACTGTGGCTTTCGGTCCGGCCGAATCTGGCCAGGCGTCTTTCCTGATCGAAGGACTCGAGGAAGGATTGCACGAGATCGATTTTGATCTGGAAGCAATTCTCGAAGGCTTGCCGAGTGGGCCAGTTAAAGTTCGCGGTGAAGTTTCCGGCGCGGTGCTGGTGCGCGATGCCAGCTTCGCAGTGACTTTCACGCATCCCGGCGTCGTGCGCGCCGGCAACCAGTATGACCTGGGGATGACGATTTACAATTCCGGCCCCACCGACATTCAGGGCGCCTTCGCACAACTCTCTCGCAACAGCATCAGCGGCGCGGAATTACTTGGACAAGACACCGGCCTGCGCCAGTTTGCGACGACGATCAAACGCGGCGAATCGGCGACGGTGAAGTGGCGACTGCGGTCAAACATCACCGGAGAAGTGACCGCCACCTACGTGAAAGTCGGCGAAGGAATCAGCGCCGGACTGGCCCTGTCCACCGGCGTCGGTGATCGAAATATTCCCCTGTCTCCGGATTCCCTGATCCTGCCGGAACCGGTCAGACACTTGCCGTCAAGCGTGGTTGAAGCCGGCCGGGCCTTGCTGGGCCAGGGGTGGAGTATTGCCAACGCGCCTTCCGGCTCGCTGCCGCAGGGCGTGATCAAAGTGAGCAAGCAGACGGTGGTCAACCGCGCGGTGGAACTCGGAATCGCCGGCATGCGCGTGGACTTTGGTGAACCCGTCAACGTCTCGCTCGACACAGTCCTCCGCGATTGGTTGGGCGAACTGCAGCCTTCGCCTGATTTGGGTTTCGCCGATGCGCAACGCAACACGCAATCCGGTTTTGACTGGTTCGACAGTATCGGCGCGGAATTCTACAAGAGCCTGACCGGAACCTCTCCTGTGTCCGCGACAGATTTGCATCAGGAGTTTGCCAACGCGGAAGTACCGCGATCACGTTTCATCTCCGCGCTCGTCACTCACGCGAACGGCGAATTGGTTGCCGGCGCTCAACTTGTCGACCCGGCCGGCAAGCGAGTCGGCTTCGGAACCGCGGAAAACGATCGCGCCGGCGACTTTGGGCAAGGCAGCTCGCTGCGGTTGATGCGCACGGACGTCATCACCAACCTCGTCACGAACGTGGGCGAGATGCTGGTAGTTTCAAATCCGAATATCGACAACTGGACACTGGAATTGAACGGCTGGCGCGACGGGATCGTGGACATTTCGTTGCTCGCGCCGACCAGCACGCAGGGCTACGGTCAGTACGTTTTCAGTGGCGTCCAGATTACGCAGGGCAGCAAGTTTCGCATGCGCTTCAGGCCGCTTTCGCTAAGTAATGCGCCTGTTTTGGAAGAATTCGACTACGGAACGTGGCACGTCAGGGACGTCACCCCGACCGTCACCGCGATCAGTCAACCGTCGCCACGCGTGGTTGGCGTCATCCAGGTTACGCCTGACGTCGTTGCCGGCGGAGACAAGTATGGTCGCCTGGTGGGCGTCCTGTTTTCCAAGCCGATGCTGCAGGACCAGGCGCAGACCGTCTCGCGTTACAAAATCGGCGGCGGCGTACTGAAGAACTCAAATCCCGCGCAGTTGGTCGGCGATGCGATTGGCGTCACCGGCGCGCGGCTCGACTACGGCAATCGCTTCGTCTTTCTCAGTCTTAATTCCACCATTGGTCCATACATTGAGCGGGACCTGACAATTTCCAGTTTGCAGGACGCGCGTCGTTTGCCTTTGTCGCCGACGCCGACGACGCGGTCAATCGAGCCGCGCGTTTCGCCGCAGGGAATACCGCCGGGCGCGTATCTCACTGGACGCGTGATGAACGCCGACGGCACGCCGGTCGCCAAAGCGCCGGTGATCGTTTGGGTGCAGGAATGTCCTGATCCGATGGTTCCCCTGCCACCGCCGCCGGTGCCGATTGCGCTGCGGTTCACCGATTCGCAGGGCCGTTATGAAATTGACTACGTGCGCGACGGCGATTGCGCGCCGATGAGCGTCACGGTCACCAATCCCATCACGCATTCGGAAAAGGTATTTACTTCGGGAGTTGCTTACGACGGGCAGCACATGGTGCTGGATACGGTGTTCCTCGCGCGCGGACATGTTGAAGGCAACATCACGAGTGGCGGGCAGTTGATGGCGAACGCCTACGTGCGCGTCGTGCCCGATCTCGATGTGGTCGGAACGAAGGTGGTCCAGGCTGACGCAAACGGCCATTACGTTGCGACCGATATTCCGGTTGGCAACGTGTCGGTGTTGGCCGTCGGCTACGGCGATGCGCATAACGCTTCCGGCTTCTCGGCGGGAACGATTAATGGGCCGGGCCAAACGACTTTCATCAACGTCTCGCTGCAAAACATTACGGGCATCGTGCGCGGCCGCGTCTATCGCGCCGACCAAACGCCGTCAGCGGGCGCGCTGGTTGTTGCTTACGAAGTCATCCCCGGCTTCCATTCGAGTCGACCGGACGGCGCCACGCCAGTGGGCTATGCGTTTGCCGATCGCGACGGCAGTTTCTCGATCCTGAACCTGCCGGTGAACGACGTGAAGTTGGAAGTCACCGACTACGTCACCGGTTTCATCGCGCGACAGAACGTTCAACTTACCAACGCGATTCCCGAAGTCACCGGCATCGTCATCAACTTGCCGGGCAACGGCGCCGTCAGCGGCCGCGTCACGGACGACATCGGCACGCCGCTCGCGAATATCTTTGTCAGCAGCGCGGGGCGTGCGGTGCAAACCGACAACCTCGGGAACTACACCCTGCCGAGTTTGCCCGCCGGCATCAGCAGCATCCAGGCATACGATCCGGCGACGCAGCGCTTCGGCTCCGCGCAGGCGCCGGTCAGCATCGGCCAGACCACCACCGGCATCGACATCGTGATCCTGCGTTCGAGCAGTCTGACTGGAACCGTCTACGCGATTAGAGACGGCTCGCCCACGCCGGTGCCGGCAGCCGGAATCAAGGTCACAGCCAACGGCTACAACATCTACGACACCAACGCGCAGGGCCAGTACACAATTCCGAACGTGCAGCCGGGACAAGTCAACCTGCGTTTTGTCGACCTCTCAAAGTCCCTCGCCATCAACAGCAAAGTGACGCTCTTGCCAGGCGAAACGCTCACGCGCGACGCAACTTTCAACCCCGGCAAAGTCCACGGCAAAGTTTACCAACCTGACGGCGTCACTCCGACGATGGCCCAGATCAGCGTCTACGTGCCGCGTCCATATCTTTACGCGGGACCGGGTTGGGGCGAGCTTTACACGGACGAACCATTCCAGTTGCAATCCGCCGTCGACGGCTCGTATTCACTGACCAACGTTAACCCCGGCGTTTATCGAGTAACGACTTCCAACGTCTTCTTCCCGACGCGCGTGAGCGCGGGGGGAACCCTCGCGCCGGGCGGCGACGAAGAAACCAACCTCGTCCTCGTCAGCACCCTCGCCGGAACAATTCAGGGTCGTGTTTTCCAACCCGATGGGACCACGCTTGTTGGCCCGGGCATCAAGGTGACGCTCAGCGGCGGCTCGCTCTCCGAAGTGACAGTGCGCACGGATGACGCCGGACACTATGAATTTGCGGAAGTCTTCTCCGCCGGCAGTTACTCGTTGACCGCAACCGATCCCGTCAGCGGCAACTCGAACCGGATCGGCGTCGCGGTCGAGAAAGAACAAGGATGCGGTTTTCGACTTGCGACTGCTCGGCAGCGGCACGTTGCGCGTTCAGGTCGTTGACGGCGCCGGTCAGCCGGTGTCGAGCGGCAGCGTCAACGTTGACGGCACGGCTTATCCGAACACGCATCGCTACGCGGAGATTACACCGGGGAACAACGGACTGATCACCTTCACCAATTTGCCGGAAGGCTCCTACGCCGTCGCTGCCGCGCGGTTTGGCCTCGGCGGTCGCGTCTCAGCGATCATCTCTGACGGCTCGACGATTGACGCGACCGTGCAACTTCAGGCGACCGGCAGCGTCGAGGGCCATGTTTACATGCCTGACGGCGTCACGCCGATCGGCCTCGCGGATGTGCAGTTGCGCGTCGGCGGCCGCTCAGTTGGTTACATGGTGACCTCGGAAGAGCCGAACATCGGCAAGTTCAGTTTCATCAACGTGCCGACTGGCGATTTCACTCTCGACGTGTTCGACAACCACACCGGCCGGGTCGGTCGATCCGCCGGCAGCGTGACGGAACAAGGACATGTGGCAGTCGTCAACGTCATGCTGTTGCCGATCGGCGCGGTGCGCGGCCGAGTCACAGCCAACGGCGTCGGCGTCGATCACGCGGCGGTTAACATTTACGCAGACGGCTCGGGTGTGCGCGGCGCCAACTTGTTCGCGACCACCGATCCGGACGGCAACTATCGCTTCACCGGAATTCCGGCCGGGCGATTCGTTGTCAGTGTCTCGGATGCGCCGGGCGGCCAAACAGGCTCGGCTTCCGGAACCATCACGGGCACGAACGAGCCGTTGCCCGACCAGATTGTAAACATCGCGCTTGAGCCGAGCTTGACGGTGACCGGCACCGTGTTCCAGCAGGGCAGCACCACGCCGGTCAGCGGCGCGCAGATTACGATCACGGTCGGCGGGCGCGTTTTCCACGCGGCGACGAACGACGTCGGCGTCTATCGTCTCGGCTTCGTTCCGCTTGGCGAAATTCGCGTTCGCGCTGAGGCGCCGGTTGGTTATGACCGCGGCGAAGCGGCGCCGGTCACGGGCACGCAGCCAGGCGGCACGGTCACGGCAAATGTGACGCTCGATGGCGTCGGCACAATTTCCGGCGAAGCTTTGGACAACGTCGGCGCGCCGCTTTCGGCTGGGACGGTCACCTTCACGAACAACGCGTGGGGCACGCCGGTAATTCTCTTTGCTTCCGTTCAGCCCAACGGCCATTACGAAATTCCGGGTGCTCCCGCGGGCCACTTCTCGTTGCGGTTGACCGTTCCCGGTCGCGTTGGCGTCGGTTCTGCTGCCGGCGACGTGGTGGCCGGTCAGACGACGAACGTGCCGTTGCAACTTGAAGACGCGGGCACAGTCATCGGAATTGTGAAGACGGCCGACGGCTTGACGCCTGTGCAAGGCGCCTCGGTCGCAGTGATTCTTAGACGAACAGGCTCCTCCCTGAGCTTTTACACGCACACCAACGCCCAAGGTCTTTGGACGTTAACCAACGTACCGCTGGGAACTTTAGACATTTCGGTCTTGGACGAAGTCTCCGGCGGTATTGCCCGCGCCACCAACGTGGCCCTCGCCACTAACGGACAAACTGTCGACATCGGCGCCCTGCTGCTCGACAGCACCAGGATCACCGTCGTTTCGGTGAACCCTGCAAACACCGCGTCCGGCGTGCCGACAAACGGGACCGTCATCACCGTGACGTTTTCTGAACCGGCTGAAAGCTCCAGCGTCAACTCCGGCACGGTTCAACTTCTGCTAGGCAGCTCCGGCATCTCGTCAACAGTCGCGCTTGCAAGCGACGGTTTGACGGCGACCCTCACGCCTGTTTCACGGCTGGCTGAGACCGCGCTTTACCGGGTCTCAGTTCAGCAAATTGAAGATCGCGCCGGCTTGCGCCTCGCGAATACGTTTAACTCCACCTTCACCACCGCCGACGAAACAGCGCCGGCCGTGACAGCGATCTCTCCGGCAAGCGCCGCCGTGGAAGTCGCACCTGAAGGAAACATTCAGGTGACCTTCAGCGAGGCGCTCGACCCCAGTCAGAATTTCGCCAACGTCATCAACGTTGCTTCATTCGACCCGCCGCAGACGCCGCTCGCCGGGAACTACGCGCTCGATGGCGCAGCCCGCGTCGCCACTTTCACGCCGACCGGTGGCTTCAACGAAAGCACGCGCTACACAGTCACCGTCAACGGCCAGCGCGATCCAGGCGGCAACACGCAAACGCAAGCCTTCCTAAGCACCTTCGCCACGCAGGATCGCATGACGCCGGTTGTCGATCCCCTCCCGATTGACGGCACGACCGTGCGCGTCTTCAAACCGACGATCACGGCCACCTATCACGACAATCTCTCCGGCATTCAGACGAGTTCCGTCGTGCTCACTTTGGACAATCAGAACGTCACGCCGAATGCAATTGTGACCGGCAGTCAGGTCAGTTACACGCCGGCGACACCCCTCAGCGGCGGCCATCACAACGTCAGCGTTCAGGTCGCCGACAATGCCGGCAATCTCAGCACGTTGCGCACGGCGAGTTTCGACATTGACGATTCCGGCCCGGCGATTTCCAGCTTCACGATCGGCGGTCAGCCGGCCGTCGATGGCATGTACGTGACCACGTCGCTGCAGCCTGTGTTCGCGGTTTCTTACACCGACGACACGGGCGTCAACGCCGCGGCCTCGCAACTGTTGTTCGCGCCGCAGGGTTCGCCGCTTACGCCAGTGCCGGCGAACATCACGCCGACCGGTTTGACTTACCAGCCGCCCGGCTTGCTCGCTGAAGGTCCGTATGCGGTCCAGGCAATTCTGACAAACAACCTCGGCACGAGTTCGACCACCGGCGTCGTCAACTTCACGCTGGACGTCGACGCTCCCGACATCGTCACCATCACGCCGGCAAACGGCAATCAACACGGCGGCACGACAGTCACGATCACCGGCGCGCGCCTCTTGAGCACTTCGGGCGCGGCGCCGACGGTCACCATCGGTGGCAACGCGGCGATGGTAACCAGCGCCGTTGCCGGCTCGCCGGATCAAGTCGTAATCGTTACGCCCGCAGGCGTTGCTGGTCCAGCCACGCTGCGGATGGATACCAACCGCGGCACCGGCATCCGTCAGGGTGGTTTCAACTACGACGCCGATCCGCGCACGCCTTTCGTGGTTGAGCCGGACACGCAATTGCTTTGGCACATGGACGAAACGGGCAATGGTCCGCAGCGCGTGCTCGACGTCGCCCGCGGATTACACGGCACCGCCAATAATGCCTCGACTTCCCAGCCCGGACGCTTCGTTCGCGGCCGCAGCCGCGCCGCCATTACCGCCGATGCCGACGGTAGCGTGCTCGACTTTGGCAGCTCTGGTTACACCGTCGAGTTCTGGATGAACACGAACACGGTCGTCAATGCTTACACGCTCGCCGGTGTCGACTCCTCTGACGGCCAGGCTTTTTACACCGAGTTTGCCGTCAGGCTGTTGCCGTCCGGATTGCTGCGCGCCGTTATGCAGGATACGGCCCGGACAGTTTGGAAAGCTGATCTGCTGCCCAGCGTTTACAAGGTTGACGACGCCCAGTGGCACTACGTCGCCATGACGGTCGATCGCGCCGCCAACCGTCTCTCGCTTTACGTTGATGGGCAGGAACGTGCTTTTGCCGCCAAGCCGGCGAACTTCGGCGCGCAGTTGAATGCAGGCCAGCCCTTCCGCGTCGGTCACTACGATCAGCCCGACGGTTACACGAGTGGTCCAACTGAGTTCCCGGGCATTCTCGATGAGGTGCGCATCTCTTCCACTTCGCACTCCGCCGACAAGATTCAGAAGACTTACCTGGGCACTGAAGGCGCGCTCGGCGTGGTGATAACCAACGTCGGTCCGGTGACGGTGCCGAGAGGCCAAACCACAGAGATCCAAATCAACGGTTACAACCTCGCGGGCGCAACCGCGACTGTGAACGGCGCGGCGCCTGGCGACATCGTGGCCCAGGTTGTGGGCAGCGCCGCAACGCAGGCGCGGGTGCAGTTGACTGTCAGCGCGAACGCCGCCCTGGCAGACTCGACGCTCGTGCTCAGTTCCGGCGGCAGCTCGGCGAGCGTGGGCCTGAGGGTCGTTGATCTCAGTTACATGGCGTTCTCGAACGAAGCAGACACACGGCTGCTTTGGCATCTGGACGAAGCAACGAACGGCGCCGTTCAAGTAGTTGATTCCGGCAACTTCCTGCTCAACGGATTTGCGAGCAGCAATTCGAAGGCGGCGCCCGGACGTTTCTCCGGTGGGCGTCAACGCCTCGCGGCAATCTCAAGCAGCGATCAGAATGGCGCGCTGAACTTTGCCGGGCTTCCCGGATACACGCTCGAGTTCTGGATGAAGACCGACCCGGTCACGAACGCTTACACGCTCGCCGGCAAGGATAGTGACGACGGTTACTTTTACTACACCGAGTACGCTGTCCGGCTGATGCCTTCCGGCCTGCTGCGAGCGATCCTGCACGACTCCAATCGCGTCCCCTGGCAGGCTGAACTTCAGCCGAACGTTTACAAGGTAGACAACGGCCAATGGCATTACGTGGCCATGGTAGTTGACCGCACGACGGACCGGCTCACGCTTTACGTGGACGGCGTTGAGCGCGCCAGTTCTCCCAAGCCGAGCAACTTCGGAACGCAGTTGAATGCGTTGCAACAGTTCCGGGCCGGACATTACAGCTACTACGACGGTTGGATTGGCGGCTTTACTGAATTCCCGGGCACGATCGATGAGATTCGCGTGTCGGCGACGGCCCATACGGCCCAGCACATTGTTAACGACGCCACCGGCGCCACGCCGCTCAGTGTTACGTCGTACGATCCGAAACAGTTCCTGCGCGATCAAGCGAGCGGGCAGCCGGTTGTCGGCACGCTGAACGTTGACGGTTACAACCTCGACGGCATCACTGCTCAGGTCGTGCAAAACGGCCAGCCGGTAGACGTGACCGCCACCGTCGTGTCGAGCTCTTTCCGCGAGGCGCAAATCAGCCTGTCGGTCGCGCCCACGGCCCCGCTCGGCGCCGCGCAAGTCATTATTTCCAAGCCCGGCCAGTCCGACGTGTCCTTGAACATTCGACTGAACGCCCTGGCTGAACACGTTGGTGATACTGACACCGTGGTCCTGTGGCACCTCAATGAGCCCGGCAACGGCGCGGTGCAAATAATCGACGAAGGACCGTTGGGCATAAACGGCACCGCGACAGGTCAATCCACCTCGCAACCGGGACACTACGGCCTCGGCAGAGCGCTGACGGGCATCGTCTCCGGCGTCGACAAAGGCGCGCTCTCGATGACGAACCGGCCGGGCTTCACCGCCGAGGTCTGGATGAAGACCAATCGCGTGACGAATGCCTACACCATCGTCGGCAAAGACGGTGACGACGGCTATTTCTACTACACCGATTTCGGTCTGCGCCTGCTGCCTTCCGGCGCGCTGCGCGCTGTCGTCGTTGACGTAAACAAGAACCAGTGGCTCGCCGAGATGTCGCCGTTCGTTTACAAGGTTGACGACAATGAGTGGCACTACCTCGCGCTCGTTTGCGATCGCACCACCAACAAACTCCACATCTACGTTGACGGTGTGGAGCGAGCCAGCACGTCTGCGCCGGCGAACTTTGGCCTGGTGCAAAACGCCGGCCAGCCGCTGCGCGCCGGTCACTATTCCTATTACGACGGCTGGGTGGGCGGCAATTCCGTCTTCCCGGGCACGCTCGATGAGATCCGGATTTCCACGACGCCACACTCGGCTGAGCGCATCGCGCGCGACATGGATGCGGTTCCCGGCTTGCGGATCGCGACCTATGGACCAAGAGAAGTCTTTCGTAGCACGGCGTCCACGACTTTTAACGCAACTGTAAGTCTGACGGGCTGGGGCCTTGACGGCATCACCGCGCGTGTCACTCAGGGTGGCCAGCCGGTTGACGCCACGGCTGCCGTCGTCTCCAGCTCGTTCAGGCAGGCGCAGATCAATGTGTCGGCCGCCGCCACGGCTCCGCTTGGCGTGGTCCAGCTCGTAGTCTCCAAGCCGAATTTGCCCGACGTTTCAGTCGACCTGCAGATCAATGAGAAGGCCGAATTCGCCCACGATTTGGATACGCGACTGCTCTGGCATTTGAATGAGACCGGCAATGGAGCGGTGACGATCGTTGACGACACGCCGCTCGGGCTTAACGGCGCCGCGAATGGCGCCTCGGTGGCGCAACCAGGCCATTTTGGCGGCGGCCGCTCGAATGCAGCGATCGTTTCGGCAGGTGATTTCGGCGCGCTCGGGCTCGGCAGCTCGAGCTTCACGCTCGACCTCTGGGTCAAGACCAATCCCGTCGCCAACGCTTACACACTCGCCGGCAAAGACTCAGACGATGGTTACTTTTATTACAGCGACTTTGGCCTGCGGTTGTTGCCGTCGGGCGGCTTGCGCGCTGTTGTCGTCGATACCAACAAGAACCAGTGGATGGCTGAGACCGTCGGCCGCAGTTACGATCCGAACACCGGCCGCTGGGAACTGGTAGTCGACAACAACGAGTGGCATCACCTGGCGATGGTCTGCGACCGCACCGCCAACAAGTTAACGATCTACGTCGACGGCGTGGCGCGCGGCGTCGCCAACATGCCGGTCAATTTCGGACCGATGCAGAATGCCGGTCAGCCCTTCCGCACCGGACATTATTCGTACTACGACGGTTGGGTGGGCGGTGCCTCCATCTTCCCCGGGACGCTCGATGAGATTCGTCTGTCAACGACGGCGCATTCGCCGGCCAGGGTCATCGACTCAATGCAGGGCACGGACGTCAACCGCGTCACCGGCATTCAGCCGCTGTCCCTACAGAAGGCAACCGCGCCAGTCACGGTTACGTTCTCCGGCTACGGCCTGGCGGGTGCGACCGCGACCTCAGATCAGCCAAACGTTTCGATTGCGGCAGTTTCTTCCAGTGCGACGAGGCTTAACGTTAGCGTTAACGTTCCGGCTTCAGTGCCGGTCGGACAGTTACACTTCACCGTCACCAACAGCCTTGGCCAAACGTTCCCGGCTGAGTTGACGATCATCGATCACCAGCCGTTCACGAACCCGCCCGAGAGCGGAACCGACGCGCTCGTTCTGTGGCATCTGGATGAAACCGGCAACGGCGCGGTGCACATCAACGGTTCCGGCGACGCGGTCCCGTCGGTTATTGGCGGCACGGCCGACAGCAGCTCAACCGCGCAGCCCGGCCATTTCGGAAACGGCCGCCTGCGAGCCAATATCCTGTCCGATCCGAATCCGCCCGCGCTCGCTCTCGGCAGCAGCAGCTTCACGGCTGAAGTCTGGATGAAGGCCGGTCCGCTACAGAATGCTTACACGCTCGTCGGCAAGGACAGCGACGACGGTTACTTCTACTACTCCGATTTTGGTCTGCGCGTTCTGAATACGGGCGGCGTGCGCGCTGTTGTCGTCGATACAAACAAGAACCAGTGGACGGCAGAGATGCCGCCACGCACCTACGATCCGGCTACCGGCGGCTGGGAGCTGACGCTTACCGACAACCAATGGCATCACATTGCGATGGTCTGCGATCGCACGGCCAACAAACTGATCATCTACGTCGACGGCGAAGAGCGCGCGAGTTCGAACAAGCCGCCGACCTTCGGACCGATGCAGAACGCGGGGGCGCCGCTGCGGGCAGGTCACTATTCTTACTACGACGGTTGGACCGGAGGCGACTCGCGGTTCACCGGCACGCTGGATGAAATTCGCGTGCTCAACTACGCCCGCACCGCCGCGCAGATGCACGACGTTTGGTACGGCACCAGCACCGCCGGACCGATTGCGCCGCTCGCACCTGGAGCGCTGGCGCCGCGCGTTGCTCCGTCAGCACAGCCGCAGGTCGACATTGCCTCAATCGATCCCGTTCTCGTCGAACGTGACCGCGTCGCTGACAGGCCGCGGACGACGAACATCACCGTCACCGGAACAGGCTTGAGCGGTGTCACCGCGCGAGTTACGCGCGATAGTCAGCCACTCACCACAGTTGCGGTCAACGTGTCGAACAACTCTGACACGCAGGCGCAGTTTGCTTTGACCGTGGCCCCGAATACGCTTCTCGGTCCCGCGCAGTTAGTCATCTCCAAAGCCGGATTCGCCGATGCGATCGCCGAAATTCGCATCGTTGAGGCAAGTGAGTTTGCGCTCGAAGCCGACACGGTCGGACTCTGGCATCTGGACGAACGTGAAGAAGGCGCCGCTCGCCTGCTCGACGCGAGCGATCGCGCGATCAACCTCGCGACCGGTCAAACATCACGCGCGGCTGAAGGCAGATTCGGAGGCGGCCGCACCCTCGCCCGCGCCAGCGCGGAAGCCAGCAGCGCCGCCCTGAATTTCGGCGCTGCGAGCTTCACCATCGAAAGCTGGGTCAAGACTGACACGCTCGATCGCGACTACGTGCTCGTCGGCAAAGAAACGAACACCGGTCAGAACACCGACTTCACCCTCAAAGTTCTCGCGTCCGGCTACTTGCGCGCCGAGATTTACGACACGAATGGCGCCGTCTGGCAGATTGAGACGATGGACAGCGTCGCCGATGGCAAGTGGCATGCGGTGGCGGTGGTAGTCGACCGCGAGGCGGGAGCGTTGTCGCTTTATATCGATGGACAACTGCGCGCTGCCACGTTGATGCCCGCGGGCTTTGCCGGAATTCGCAACCTGGGCCAGCCGCTCGAGTTCGGTTGCTTCGACGCTGACGGCTCGGCCAGCCCAGTCGCAACCGAACGCGAAGAATTTCCGGGCATCCTCGATGAGATTCGCATCTCGTCAACCGCGCATCAACCGGAAAAGATTGCCGCTGATTTCTTTGGGCACAACGAACCGCTAGTCACGCTCGTTCGTCCGGCTTATGTCCGGAAGGGAAGTGGGCCAGCGGACGTTACGCTCTCCGGCTACGCTCTGACTGGCGCATTAGTGACCACGACTCAACCGGGCGTCACAGCCACGGTCGTTTCGACCAGTTGGACCAGCCTGAAGCTGTCGGTAGTGTTGGCTGACTCTGTTCCGGCTGAACCAATCGTGTTCACGATTACTGATGCCCTCGGCCGGGCTGTGACTGTCGAGTTGAAGGTCGCTGAACGTTTGACGGGGAGCCGGCTGACCAATCCAGTGCCACTCCCAGCGGTGCCAGTCTTCGGGCGGCGAGCGTCTGAGCTACGGTCGTCGAACCGCTCAAAACTTCGCAGCGGCGCTTTCCTCCGTTCACCTGAATCTGCTCGTGATGCGAAACCATTGGGAGGTCAACGATGAAACCGACCAAACCAGCGCGCCCGAGTTCACTGCCGCGCGAGCCGATTCCGCATCTTGAGTTTTCAGAACTACGGACCGAAACACCGAGCATGAGACAGCAACCCCGCGAATCAACTCCCAAGGCGACTGCTCATCGCACGACTGCCCATCGTACGACCGCTCATCCGCTCGCCGGCTTGCGAGCCTGGCGGGACCGCTCAGCGCGTCGCGTCCGCCGCGCCGGCAAAGTTACACAGTTGACGGCGAAGCATTTAGTGGAAATCGGCAAGACGCAAACTTCACGCGCGCCGCGCGCGATGGTCGGCGTGGTCGCCGGCGTGGTCCAGGACGCCAGAGACTTTGCCCGCAGCAAACGACGGCAGCTCGCCCACGCGCCGCGCAAGGCGCTGATCGTATTTCTGTGCGTCTGTCTTCTCGTGCAACCAAACGCCGCGTTGGCGTCGCGCGGCAGCGAAGCGAATCTGCCGAAACTTCCGATCATCATCGGCAGCAGCAGCAGAGCGATTGCCGAAACGCCAAACCCGAATAAGCCGCCGCCCGCGCCGTCCCTTCGTCCGAGTTTGCAGAACTATCTGGAAAAGCTCGGCGACTTCATCAGTCTAAACGCAGCGCTGTCCCTGCCGATTCCGCCGGTCCAGCCGATTACAGACGCGGCAGTTTCGCGCCACAAGCCGGCGCTCAACGCCGGCCGCATTGAAGGTTCGCTGCGGGTCTTCAGCGGCGAGACTTACGCGATCAACACGCCGTTTCAGTTGACGGGCGATCTGTACGCCGTCGGCAACCCGCAAATCGTCGTTGGCGGCGGCGCCAGCCACGGCGGCCTGCTCGACGACGGCGGTTCCGCCACCCCTTCTAATTATTCCATTACGCTGAACGGCGGGTTGGTCCTGCCTGGCAAGATTCATCGTCGCGCGGACGCGCTCGCTTTGCCGACGGACATTCCCACTTCGGTGCCGACACCGACAGCAACGCGCACCGTCAACATCAATACGCCTGCTGACGTCAACACCATCGGCGCCTGGAACACGGTGCGCGACCTAAACGTCACTCCGGCAAATCTGGTAATCAACGTTCCGCCGGGTAACTACCGGACCTTCAGCATTAATTCCGCCAGCCGTCTCAATTTCACCGCGGGCAGTTACAACTTTTCCGGCACGATCAATCTCAACGGCGGGGCGTCAATTCAAACGACCGGCCGCGTCGACATCAACATCGGCCAGGCTTTCAATCTCAACCAGGGCTCCATCATCCCGGGCGCGAACACGCTGCCGGGCGACGTGCACGTCAACGCCATCTCCACCGCTGGCTGCACGCTGAACGGAAACAGCCAGGTCACGGGTTTGATCCGCTGCCCCAACAGCAATTTCAATTTGAACGGCACTTACCCAGTCGTCACAGGGCAGGTGATTGCCAACTATCTGAACATCAATACCGGCAAGATTACGGGCAACGCGTCGACCACACCGCCGCCGGACACCACTTTGCCCACCGTTGCCATTACGTCGCCGGCGAACAATTCAACGACGACGAGTTCGTTGATCACTGTCAGCGGCACCGCTTCCGATCCGGGAACAAGTCCGAGCGGCATCGCTCAGGTCACAGTCAACAACGCGCCCGCAACTTTCAATGTCGCCAACGGCACCTGGACGATTGCCAACGTTGCGCTCGCGCCCGGAGCGAACACGATCACCGCGCGCGCGACCGACAATGCCGGTAATCTTTCGACGCCGCAATCGATCACCGTCGCGCGCCAGACTGACACGACCGCGCCCACCGTCGCGATCGCGTCGCCCGCTAATAATTCAACGACCGAAGCGGAAACGATCACGGTCAGCGGCACCATGTCCGACAGCGGCGCCGGCGCTTCAGGCGTGGCCCAGGTCACGGTCAACGGCGTGCCCGCGCTGCTAAACGTCCCGGCTGGAACCTGGAGCCTTAGTAATTTTTCGCTTGGACTGGGAAACAATTCGATCGCTGCGCAAGCCGTCGACAACGCCGGCAACCAGTCAGCGCCCCACGCGATCGTCGTCGTCCGTCAAAATCCGCAGGACACCGCGCCGCCAACCGTTGCGATCACCGCGCCCGCGAACAATTCAACCACGCAAGCGGAGTCAATCACCGTCAGCGGCATTGCTTCGGACGTCGGCGCCAACGCTTCCGGCGTGGCCGGGGTGACTGTTGACGGCGCGGCCGCGACGTTCAACGCCCAAGCGGGAACCTGGACCATTAGCGTCTCCATCGCGATTGGACCGAAGACGATAACGGCGACCGCGACCGATCACGCCGGCAATAGTTCGACGCCGCACGCGATCACGGTCACGCGAGAAACTCCGCCCGACACAACCGCGCCCACGCTCGCGATTACCGCGCCGGCTAACGGCTCAACCACCGAGGCCGAAACGATCACCGTCAGCGGCACCGTGTCTGATCCGGGCGAGTACGCTTCCGGCGTGGCTTCGGTAACAGTCAACAGCCAACCGGCAACACTGGACCTGCAGGCGGGAACCTGGACGATTGCGAGTTTCTCTCTCAACGTCGGCAACAACCCGATCTCCGTAGTGGCGACGGACACCGCCGGCAATCCAGCGCAGCCGCAAACGATCAACGTCACCAGGCAAACTCCTCCCGACCAGACCGGGCCGACGCTCGTAGTCACTGAGCCTACTGACGGATCGCACACTCAATCTGAAACGATCGTTGTCAGTGGCAGCGTCGCCGATCCGGGGCAGTATCCGTCGGGCGTCGCCCAGATCACAGTCAATGGCGTCACCGCCACGATCAATGTTGATTGCACCTGGACGCTCGCGAATGTCCCGCTCCCGATCATCGGGTCTAATCCCGTCGTCGTCATCGCGCAGGACGCGGCGGGCAATTCCACCACGAGAGCGCTGACGATTCACCGGGATGTTCCTCCTGATGTTCTGGCCCCGACCGTCGCGATTACCTCGCCCGAGCCTAATTTCACCAGCTCGGCCGCGACGATAACCGTCACCGGCACCGCGATGGACGACGGCGCATATGCGACCGGCGTCCGTCGCGTGGTCGTGAACGGCCAGGAAGCGAACTACGATCCCTTAACGCATCTGTGGACGGCGACTGGGATCTCGCTGAACGAAGGTCCCAATGCTATTCAAGCGTTTGCGGAAGACGGCGCGACGCCGCCGAATCGCGGTGACGCTCCGGGCATCAATGTCACGCTTCATACTCCGGACACAAAAGCGCCGGTCGTCACAATCACTTCTCCGGTTTCTTCGTTTGACACCTACGACGGTACGCTGAGCCTCGCCGGCGGCGCGGTGGACGACGGGCTCAACTCCACGGGCGTGCAAAGCGTGACCGTCAACGGCCTGCCCGCCAGCTACGACACCGGCAGCAACACCTGGTCTTTGCCTGGGTTCCCGCTTGCCTATGGCGACAACCACATTGTCGTCGTCGCGCGCGATGGAGCGCCGACGCCCAATCAAGGCCAGGCATCTGTCGACGTTCGACGGCTGAGAATTCCGCCGCCTACGCTTGAGATTAGTCACCCGCAAAACGGCGGGGTGCTCGCCGCGACCTCGATCACAGTCGCCGGCAGCGTCTCCTCGATGGGCACGGTGACGGTCTCTGTAAACGGCGAGAACGCGCCAGTTTCCGGCGGGCAGTTCACCAAAACTGTGACGCTGGCGGAAGGGCCAAACTCGATCGCAGTTGTCGCCAGGGATTCGATCGATCAGGAGACGCAATCCTCGCTTTCCGTGATTCGCGATTCGTCGCCGCCGGCAGTTTCGTTCGCGAATGTTCCGGCGAGCGTGCAGCCCGGCAGCACTTACCAAATTCTGGTTGACGCTGCTGACAACGTCGGTGTCGCCGATGTGGAATTCCGAGTCAACGGTGAGCACGTCGCAACCAACACCACAGCGCCTTATCAATTCTCGCTGACGCTGCCGCTCACCTACGCGGCCGACACGACGCTCGTGCTCAGCGCAGTCGCGCGCGATTTGACGAGCACGACTGCCGTCGCGACTGCGCAAACTCGCACTGGTGGTCCAGGCGGAATTTCCGGTTACGTGTTTGACGACGCGACTGGCTACGTCCTTCCCGCCGTCAACGTGGCCTTGAACAACGATGCCGCCGCGCCGACGGATGCGCAGGGTGTGTTCAATCTCGTCTCCGGTACGCCGTCCGGCATCGTGCGTTTGACGAAAGATGGCTACACCGCAGTTGAACGACTTTACAGCGTCTCGACCGGGGAAGGGACCGCGCTCTTTGACACGCGTCTGACGCCGCTTGATTCACACGCGAACTCGATCGGCGTGTCAGGCGGTACTGCGAATGGCGACGGCGGACGTTTGCAAGTGACCTTCAACGCCGGAACGTTCTCCGAAGCGACAGATGTGCGCATAACCAAAGTGTCGCCGCAGGGTTTGCAAAATCTGCTGCCTTACGGATGGTCGCCCGTTCCCGGCGCGGTAGTTGATGTGCGCACGGCGAACAGCAGCGCCGCGCCGGCACACCTGGTGATTTCTCAAGTCGCTGGCTTGACCAGCGCGACGCCGTTAACGCTCGCGCGCTACGACGAATCCGGACATCGCTGGGTTGTCATCGCGACAAATCTTTCGGCCGCGGCCAACGGCGAACTCGCCGCGGATCTTCCCAGCGCCAGTCAATACGCTTTCCTCGTTGCCGATCTGGGCTCGACCGCGCCGCCGCCTCCGGTCCTGGGCCAGGCTTTGACCGGGGCTCAACCGGCTGACTCTGCCGCGCTCGATTCCGCGCAGGCCACCGCAGTCGCCACGCCACGGACGGCTGTGTTTTCCGCGAGTGCGCTCTCGAGCATTTCGTTCGTGGCCACGGCGCCCGCGCCACTTCCTTCCGGCGTCTCCATCGAAGCGACCTTTGGCGAAACTTACAACTTGCTCGGCGGCCGCGACTCTTTGTTGGTCGATCGTCCCGCGCAGGACTTCGTGCTCTACGCCTACCCGGCGGCAACCAACGACCAGCCGAATCGGCTCGGCGCATTCTTCGTTGCCAAGCCGACGCGCACCGATTTCACCATCACGGAAATTTTCAACGCCAACGTCCACGTCGAAATTCGTTCGGGACGACAGACCAAGCTCGGCGTTTTGATTGACGACCGCGGCGGCGCGCTGCGGGCCAGCGACGGTTCGCAGCTCACGATTCCCGCCAACTCGGTTTCGGGCTCGCAGTCAGTATTTTTCAACGACGTGGCGCCGCAGTATGCGAACGTGACGTTGCCCCAGGGCTACGAGATCGTGGCCGCTTTCGATGTTGATCTGGGAAGCGCGAACCTGACGAATTCGGCGACGATTTCAGTGCCGGGAATGACCGGCGATCTCTCTCGGATCGTTGTCGCCCGTCTGCTAACCGTCGGCGGGCAGCGCTCACCGAAAGTTGTCGCCCGGGCGGCAACTGATTCGAGCGGCAGTCTCAATTCAACTGTGTCCACGCCGCCGGTTCCGTCAGGGGTTTCGCTGGCGGGAATCCGCACGAGCGGACGCTACCTCTTCATCCGCATGCCCTACGCCTTCGGCTACGTGAAGGGCGTCGTCACCGAATCGTCGAGCGGCGGGAATCTGGGGATGGTGAAAGTCTCCGGCAATCAGACACCATTTATTGATGTGACCGGAACAGATGGGCAGTACATCGTCATCGGCACCGCCGGCGCTGACGCGGTCGGCACGAATCAGATTGGCGCCGCGGCGCTGACCACCGACGCCACTGGCCGCGCGACCGCCTCGCTCGCAGCCCACGACGCCGTCGCAAACGCGAACATCTCTGCCAGCGCGCTTGCGCTCGAAGTCGAGTCAGTCACGCCGGCAGCGAACGCGCAAAACATGATCGCGACCACGCCGGTCACGATCACTTTCAACAAGCCGATCGCCGCGTCGAGTATCACCGGCTCGAGTCTGAGCCTGAGCACCATCAGCGGAAATCCGGTGCTCGGTAACATCACCGTGCTCGCGGGCAGTCGTGTCGTGGTCTTCACGCCCGCGCAGACACTCGCCGCTTCGACCACGTACAAAGTCGTCCTCAGCCAGTCCGTTCGTGACATCTACGGACATCAACTCAGCGCCGCGTTCAATTCGACGTTCAGCACCGCCGCGACTGTCACCGTCGGCAATCGCCTCAGGCCGGAACAGATCGTCATCAGCTATCCGGACGCGAACGGCATGTCGAGCATCTCGCTGCCCGCCGGCAGCGTGCCGGAAGGTTCGACGATCCTGGTCGTCAACAACACGAGCGGCTCGACCCTTTCAACGGTGGCCGGAACAACAGCGCTGCTGCTGCAGATTCAGGCGCGCGTCGGCGACGAACTCACGTTGACCATCAGCCAGCCCGACGGCACGCAATATCGCGTCACGCAGTCGGCTTATCGCCGCGCTGACGGTTTCATCTCCGTTGGTGCAAACGGCGGCACGTTGACCAGCGACGACGGGCGAATTCTGTTGAGCGTTCCGCCTGGGGCGATCAGCGGCCAGGCCGATCTGAAACTTACGTCCCGAGCCGAAACCGACATCAGCATTCCGCGCCAGGGCGAGATGGATCCGGAGAACGTTGTGTTCGGCGCGGGTGTGCGCATCACCGCCGGCGGCAACTTCACCAACAACGAAGAACTGCATCTCGAGCTGACGGCGCCGCCGACCGCGGTGGAAGGTCAGCGCCTGGCGTTCATGAAGCCCACCAGGCTCACGGAAAACAACGTCGAGCGTGACGTTTGGGAAGTGATGACCTCGGGCAAAACTGAGGGCGGCAAGTTGAAGACGATGTCGCCGCCGTTTTACGGCATCTCGCTCGGGTCAGTGATCGGCAGTCTCTCGAATATTGATATCTACGCATTCATACCGCGTCGTTTCCGCGCCGTAACCGGCATGATTACTGAGCACGTGAACAACGGCGCGGCCAAGCCCCTCGAGAACGTGGTCGTCACGATCAGCGGCAACGGCGCTTCAGTCATCGCGCGGTCAGCCGCCAACGGCCGCTTTGGAACTCTCGACTACACCGTTTCTTCCGCTGACTCGGTTGACGTCAGCGCCACGGATTCGCTCGGTCGCACCAAGACGGCCGGCGCCAGTCCGTATCTGAACTTCAGTGCGATCCTGAATCCCGGTTTGAACGGCCTGGTTTCGATGTACGCGGCGATTGAATTTCCGTCGAGCGACGGCTTGCCGGAGACGCTGCCCGCGCTGCTGCGCATGGAAGGCCGCATGCTCGATTTGGAAAACGGCCAACCCGACACGTTGCAGTCCGTCGGCCGCGTCCTCATCCATTCGCATTTGGAAATCAAGACGACCGCCACGCCGGACGTCAAACAGATCACCGGTCAACTGCTGGCTGGCGGAACGACGGTGCGGCAACTCGTCTGGACCAACACCAGTCCCGGCTCCGGCGTTTACACTACTGACTTCACCGTCGATGCCGAAGGCAGCTACAGCGTCGCGGTTACTACTTACACGCAGGCAAACGTGCAGGCGACCAAGGCCACGGCGACGTTCAGTTTTGTGGCCTTACAGGATCCCAACGTCCGCCCGTCGCTTGATGGTCCACCGCGCGTTTTGAGCGTCACGCCGGCCAACGGATCGCAGCAGGTACAAAGCGGCTCGCGCGTCCATCTCGAGTTTTCCGAGCCCGTCAAGAATCTCATCCCCGGTCAAACAATCTATCTGACGAAGATCGCGACCGGGGAGCGCATCGGCGGCGAACTCTCTTCGGGCGGCCTGCCCATCGGCGCCAATCAGCCAAATATTTCGAGCATTGATTTGCAACCGGCGCAGAGTTTGGAAGCCGACAAAGAATACGCAGTTGAAGTGACAACCGGCGTCAAGGATTCGTCCGATCACGCGCTGGATCAGGAATACACTTCGCCCGACGACACCAGCTCCCAACCGTTCCGCAGCACTTTCAAGACGTTCCACTCGTTCGTGCTGACGGACACGCCGCCGGAAACTGATTCCTATCGCATCGCCGCCGCGGGCGACGTGGCCATCACGGTGACGCCGGACTTCGGCTCGATCATGCACATCTGGGACACGACCGACCCGGCGCAGCCTAAACTCGCCGCCAATCAGCTCGTGGCGAACTATGCGATCGCGTTTGATATCGCCGAGGCCGAAACTGAAGATGACATTATCAAGGTCGACGCGCCTCAGTTCGACCGTTACCACACCATCGCCGTCGTCATCTCGCTTTCGCCGCGTGATACGTCGCGACCGATCAATCTCTGGATTTACAGTCTCAACGATCCTTACCGCCCGAAAATGATCGGCGTCGTCTCGCTGAACATTCCGGACAGCCTGCCTGCTTACCCGTCGTACGTGAAGATTCATCACACGCGGGCCTACATCGGCAGCACCGGACGCGGCGGCGTGGCGGTGGTTGACCTGCAGCAAGCTGTTACCCAACTGGCCCAGGACAATCAATACGCGTGGTTCCGCGCCGTGGTGGATGGCTACGGCATGGAGAACAAGAAGCAGAAGGCCACGCACGGACACTCGGAAAGTGAAGCGGCGCCGGTTTTTGCGGTCTCCGTGATGGATCAGAACGTGCCGTCGACCAACGGCGCGGGCGCAACCAGGTCTCCAGTCGCCTACATCGCTTCCAATAAGTTGGAGATGTTTTCGTTCGACTTTGATAAGTCTCACGACAACGACACCGTCTTCACCGATCGCAACGGCGATGGGAATGACGATCATTTATTGGCTTCTGCCAACCTGAATCCCCAGGGCCTCGCGGTTGATGTGCGCGCCGTGCCCAACGTGAACCTGCATGGTCAGGCGACGGATCTGGCGGTGTTGCTCGGGTACGATCGCCTTTGGATTTTCGACGTCACCAACCCGCGCAATCCGCAACCGTTCACGTCGCGCTCATTTTCAGACATGGGCCTCGGCACGGACTACGCGAAACGCTTTGAAGTTGAAGGCACGCTCGCCTACGTCATGTTCAATGACAAGGTGGCGGTGATCGACTTCAGTAACCCGAGCCTGCCGTTTGTCAGTTCGACAATTTCAGACCTCGGCACCGATCTGCGTTGGCTAGCAGTTCAGGACGGATTCATTTACACGCTGGACTCTGTCGGCAACACGCGAACCGCAAAAATGCGCGTCTCCATCGGCGGCGCGGCGGCCCTCGTTTACGTCCACGGCGCCAACGCCGATCCTTTGAATATTTGCGCGAATCCGGTGCTTGTCAGCCGCGCGGACAATCGCATGATGCAGGACGCTGAGACGCTTTTCACCGTCTACGGACACGACGCGCCCCTCTCGGCGAAAGTGATCATCACCAGGGAAATCGTCAGCGGCGACCAGACGATTCGCGAAACGCTCGCGACGATTGTCCCCACAATCGATACGGATTCGCCGACGAACATTGTCAAAGGAAAAGCCAGATGGGCGTCAGCCGTGCCGATCAATCGCGCCGCACTTTACATGGCTGAGTTGATCCTTGACGAAGGTCAGCCGACCGAGTTCCGCGCTCGGCGCGTTGAAATTCCGTTCAGCAATTTGATCGATCAGTATCAGGAAGAATGGGGCATCCCGCAAAACGGCGGCATCGGCTACCTGCCTTACCTGTTGGGCGGCAACGCGAACATCACGCTGATGCTGCAGGGAACCGACAGCGTCTTCCACGCCATCACGTTGGACAACGGCACGTCGCGCCCCTACGGCTTCAACAGCGAAAAAATCACTCGCTCGCTGCCGGGCCTGAACAGTTTGCCTGCCGGTCGTTACCTCTTCAGGTTGATAGCGACCGCTTCGGACATTGGCGGAGTCAGCGAGACGGTCGAAGGCACCACCACCATCGGCGACTCACGGCGCGACGTGCGCCAGCCGGGCGCGATTGTGGTCGGCGGTGTTGAGTTGGAATCTGGCAACCTCGGTCTTTCGCACAACGACATTCCTGAGATCAAGAATCACGGGCTGTCGCTTTCGTTGGTGCGCTACTACAACAGCGCCGGCGCCGCCGGGTTCAATCCGTTCGGTTACGGTTGGCATCACAACTACCAAGTGCTGCTGGTCCGCCACGACCAGGGCGATCCCGGCAACCCGAACGTTCCGGCCGGGCCGTACTATGAAATCACCGGCGGCGAGGGAAGCGGCGCGCAGTTTGAAGAGAGCGCCTTTACTGCCGGCGAGGCGCACGCGCGCCCGCCATTCCAGGGCCTGCTGCGCAAAAACGCCGACGAAACGTTCGACTTTTTCACCAAGTCGCACGTCAAGTACCACTTCCAGGCGGACATCGAAGCGCAGAGCGCCGGCCTCTTCAATCTCGGCTACATGGGCAACCTCTCGTACATCGAAGAGCCCAACGGCAATCGCATCACGCTCGGTTACGATGCCCAGGGCCGGCTTTTCTCCGTCACCGATTCTTCGGGTCGCAAACTGGAGTTCACTTACGAGCAGGCCCTGACGCCGTTTGTCGGAACCGTCGACGCCGGCAGCATCAACGGCCAGGCGGTGAACTGCACCAGCCGCCGTTTCATGCGCAGCCTGCGCCAGCGTTTCCTGCAAGCGCAACTCGGTCGCGCCTGGCGCATCAGTAAAGTCACCGGCCCCGGCGGGATCGAGATCAACTACGACTACGACGGCGACGGAAACCTGCAGCGCGCGACGAAGTCCGGCGGCGACGACATCAGTCAGACCACCGGCGACAGCATTTGGCAGTACGCCTACAACCCGACTGCCGGGCCGAACGCCAATGCGAACTACAGTCACCTAATCAAGTCAGTCAAATCGCCAAACCAGTCGCTGTCGCAGGATCGTCTCACGCATTACGAATACGAGCTCGAAAAGCCGGGCACGCCCGTCAAGACCATCACCATGCCGGAGCTGGTGAGCAATGGTTACAGCTACACCTTTGTCAACGGCAAGATCACCGCGGCGACAGTGACCGACGGGCGCGGCAATCCGACCAGCTACCGGTTCGCAAACACGGGCAACACCAAGACGGTCACCATCAACGCGCCGCGCGACGCGCAGTCCGTGGTTACATTCGACAATTACGGCAGCCGTTTGAGTGAGACCGATCCGGAAGGCATGACGACCACGCATCGTTATGAAAACGGCAACGCGGTCGAGACGATCACGAGCGGCGGCGGTCTGACGACGCGCACCACGGCGACCTACGACCCGGTCTTCAACAAGATGACCTCGTTTACTGACGCCAAACAGCAAACGACTTCATATTCGCTCGATGGCCGTGGCAACACCACGCGGATTCAGCTTCCCACGGGCCGCGCCATCACCCTCGATTACAAAGGCAACGGCGATCTGGAAAGAAAGACGGATCAATACGGCTTTACGACGAACTACGAAAGTTACGACGCCTACGGCAACATCACGACGATTCGCAGGCAAACTTCGAGCGGCTCCTCCGTCGTCGGACGCCAGACGTTTGACGTGCGCAGTCGCCTGCTGACCAGCATCGACGATCTCGGTCCGAGTGTGTCCAATACTTATGACGCTCTCGACCGCGTCGTACAACAAACGGTTACCGACCCCAGCGGCTTCCGCGACACGCTGAACTCCACGATGACTTACCTGCTGGAGGGTCAGTTAAAGAAGCTGACACAATCCGGCGGCAATCAGCAGATGGAAGTCGTCAATGAGTACGACGCGCTGAACCGAGTGGTGCTGACGACCGAAACGGCAAACGGCGCCGGACCTTACGTTCAACCGTTCCGCTACGACCGGAACTCGAATCTCGAACAGGAAACAGATCGCCGCGGCGTGAAGCGAACGCGCACCTACGACGCGCTGAATTTCATTACCAGCGAAACGCTTGACGGTGGCCACGGTCCCGAGCTCGCGATCATGACCGCGGAAGAGCTCGACAAGATCGGCAATCCGAAGAGAGTCCGAAATCTGTTCGGCCAGGTGGTGAGCCTGGTCTACGACGGCCTGCACCGCCTGAAAACTCGGAACCTGCCCGGCGGCTTCACCGAAAGCTTTGGCTACGACGACAATGGACAGGTCATCTCGTCTGTCGATCGCAACGGACGCGAAACCACCTTCACTTACGACGCGGTCACCCGGCGAAAATCCATGCGCGATCCGGCGAACCGCGTCACAACCTGGACCTACGATGACGCGACGCGCACGGTCACCAGGCAACAAGCCCCGCAAGGACTGAAGGAAGTCATCCGTGAAGACGCGCTCGGACGCGAGCTGCGCCACGAGCTGGGCTTTGGTTCCAGTTCCTACGTGACAACCACCGTCTACCAGGGACGGCAAGCGACGACGACCGATCCGCGCGGGACCGTCAGCGTCCGCCAGCTCTCTGCCTTTAACGAACCGGGCAGTTTTACGGTCAATGGAGCGAACCCGGCTTATTCCCTGACCATGCACTACGCGGCCCTGGGCGGAATGACGAGCCAGACGGACGCCCTCGATCGCGAGACGACTTACACTGTCGATGGTTTCGGTCGCGCCACGCAGATCAATCATCCGGGCGGCTTCACCGAACGTTTCGTTTACGACGGCGAAGGCCTGGTGCTTTCGCACACTGACCGGCGCAGCGCCGTGTCGACGATGACCTACGACAACCTGCAGCGTCAGTTAACGACGAGTGTTCAGGATGGATCGCAGCAGGTCGCGGTGCTAACCACGCAGTATGACGACGCCGGGCGGACGGAGACGCGCACGGACGCCGAAGGCCGTGCCAGCGTCTATGTTTTTGACGGATTGGGCCGCCCGAGCAGTCTGACCAACGCCGACAGCAAGTCCAAGAGTTGGACCTATGACGGCATGAACCTGCGGCGCGAAAGCGACTTCAAGGGACTCTTCACCGAGTTTGAGTACGACGGCGTCGATCGCCTGACTCTCGTTAAGGATCGCAAAGGCCAGGTCGCGAATATCGTCAACACCGACAGCAACGGGTACACCAAAACGACCACCGATCGGCGCGGCAAGGTGCTGATCGAGTCGTTCGATCCTTTGGGCCGGGCGAAGAGTTTGGTTCAGGGCGGCGAACCGGTTGCCAGTTATGAATACGACGGCAACAACAATCGCATTTCGATGCTTGACGGGCTCGGCAATCCGACCACCTACACCTACGACAAGCTGAATCGCGTCACCTCGATTAATCGCGCCAACCTGCAAACCGAGACGTTTAGTTATGACGCAGTCGGCAACATCCTGACCCACAACGATGGCCGCGGCCCCAGCGTCACGATGGAGTATGACGCGCTGAATCATCCGAAGAGACGCGTCGACGGCGAAAGCAACGCCACGCAGTTTCGCTATGACGGCGAGGGCCTCCTGCTCGAAAAAACGGATCCGAAGGGCGCCACTTACAAGACGATCTACGACTACAACGCACTGCGTTCGCTGAAACAGGTCAGGGACGCCGCCGGCGGTATCTGGCAGTTTGAATACGACCGCGTGCAAAACCTGCGGAGCGTTAAAGACGCGCTCAATCGCACCGTCGGTTATGACTACGACGTTCTAAATCGTCTGCGCCAGGTTAATCAACCGCAGAGTGTGATCACGATTTTCGGTTACGACGCCAACAGCAATCGAAACTCAGTCACCGATCCGAAAGGCGTGATCACGACGATCACTTTTGATCAACTGGATCGGCCCAGCAACATTGCGTACACGAATACTCTCGACGCGAAGCCTGCCGGTTACGACTTTGGTTACGACCCGGAAAACAATCTCACCAGTGTTGCCGAGAGGGTCACGCCTTCAACCACGCGCAACTACTCGCGCAGCTACGACGCGCGCAACCGCGTACTCTCGACAACCGATCCTTTCAATCGCACCGTCGCCTTTACTTACGACGCCGCCAACAATCTCAAGAGCGTCAAAGACGCGGCGCTGCAGGAAACGTCCTACTCGTACGACGCGCTCAACCGTTTGCAAAACGTGACCATGACCGGCGGCGCGACGGCGGCCTATAGCTGGTTCGCGGACGGCTTGCTGCAAAAGGTCGACTACGGCGCGGGTCTGAAACGTGAATACGCCTACGACAACGCCGATCGGTTGACGGAACTGACAAATACCGTCGGCACCGGCACCGGCGTGCAGACGCAGCAGTTTGTTTATGCCTACGACGGCAACTCAAATCGTGAGAGCGAAACTCGCAAGCAAAACGGCGAGATCATTCGCTCGCTTACTTACGGCTACGACCTGCTTGACCGGCTGACGGCGGCTTCATATTCCACGCCAGGTCAGCGGCCCGGCGATCCGCCGGTCGGCGAGAGCGTCAGCTACACGGAAATGCTGCGCGCGACCGGTTTCGCTTACGACCCGGTAGGCAATCGCACGTCCGCGAATTCGCAGGATCACACCACCACCATCACGCTGACGACCGATAGTGAAGGGCATACGTCGGAATCTCGGCAAACCGTCGACGGCCCACTTGTCGCCTCAACTTCTCAGTTCGACCAACTCAACCGTCTGACATCAATGGCCACGACCGGTGATGCGGCCGGACCGGTCACCTATGCTTATGACAACAACGGCAACCTGACTTCGACGACGCAAAGCGGACAGGCAACGGCGCGCTACGAGTACGACTGTCGCAATCAGTTGCGCCGCGTGCTGGGCGGCAGCAGTCAGGAAGTCGCCGCTTACGATTACGACTTCGAGCGGCATCGGCTGGCGAAAACCGTCGACGGCTCGGAATTGAGATACGTCTACGCCGGTCAGCAGGTCATCAATGAATACAACGCGAGCAACGTTCTCCAAAATCGTTACGACGTCGGCTATGGTGAAATCGTGCGCGCGGAGTTGGGTGGCGGCGAAGGCACGCGGCGTTTCTTCAGCGACGCTTTAGGATCGATTACCGCGCTGGCCCAGCAGGACACCGCGACCAGCAGCAGCCTGACCGCGGCTTTTGAATATGACGCCTGGGGCAAATACTTCAGCACCGCCGGCGTAACCTCCAACACCATCGGCTACACGGGCCAGCGCTTTGATGCTGAGACCGGCCTGATGCCGCTCGGCAACGGCGAGCGTTATTACTCGACCGCCACCGGCAGTTTCATTCAGGAGGACAGCTTCACCGGCCGGCCCGACGTGCCGCTCTCGCTCAATCGCTATTCTTATGTTCATGACAATCCGGTGAATCACGCCGACCCGTCAGGACACTTCCCGCCGGCCCTCCTGCTGATTGCGTTCCTTGCGATCATCGCTGTCGACGTTGCGGTGCAGGATTACCAGATCAGAACCGGCACGCGCGCCCAAACGGATTTCAGTTTGAGTGAAGCGGGAACCGTGGCGGCGATGCAGATGCCGGTGTTGGGTTCCGGCTTCCGCGCCGTTACCGGACTCGACCCGGTAACCGGCGAGCAGCTCAGCGGCAAGTGGCGCGTGTTCGAAGGCGCGATGACGGCGCTGGACGTTTTGCCTTTCGCCGGAGCTGTGGCCAAGAGCCTGAGACCGGCGACGCAAGTAGCCAAAGGATCGAGAGCAGTTTCGGCGCTCGAAGAAAGCGCGTCGGCGGCGAGGACGACGCAGCGGGCCATGTCGACTGCCGCTGAAGAAGCTCACGCGATGCGCGGCACCGTGAAGGCTCTCGAAGAGGCCAGCGGTATGCGTTCCGGCGTCAGCAAAGCCGAACAAGCGGCGAGCGAGACGATCGAAGCCGCCACGCGCAGCGGGCGCAAGGTTGAAGATTTCATGGAAGCGGCGCGGGCGCGGATGAACGAAACGCGCGAGCGCTACAACTTCACGAAGGCCAGCGACGACATCGTCAATATGGCCGATGACGCGAAGCAGCAACTATCCACTGTCGAAAGGATAGGCAATCGTCGTCTTCCGTCCAAAGATCTGCCGTGGATCAAATACCAAAAGCACGTCACCGGACGCCCGTATGAAGAAAGATGGTTGGTAAATGGCCGAGAGGTCGGCGTTGACGGGCTCCGCTCAGGCTATACTGTCGAAGCGAAGTGGGTTGGCCGGAACGATGCCGCGTGGGCCAGTTCGCCTTATCACCCACGGTCGCAGTTCTACAACGAGGCAAAGTACGTTGACCAGGCGCGCAGGCTCCTGGGCTTCAACCAGGCTTCGGGCGGCAGGGGAGTTCGGTACGCAATATCAAATGAGGCTGGACGCGCTCACTTTGAACGACTGTTCCGGGCGCACTTCCCTGATGAAATGCGTAGTGGCTTTTTGCAGGTCTTCCACGTACCTGGCACCGGGATGAGATGAACATGGACATCGCAGAGTCAGTGAGACAAGTTCTGCAGTTGCTGCAAACCGTCTCCTGGGGTTGGTCAAAGCCGGAAGCACTAAAAGCGATCGCGCCGTTGCAGCCGCAACCGAGTTCTAAGGTTCCTGGTCGAGGGACTTTCACCGTCATGGGGTCTCTGCCCTTGAGCATTTACCACGAGGGAGAGTCGATCGAGCGGGTCGAAATCACTCTTGACCAATTCGACGATCCGGAGTTGCTGACCGAGCTTGAATATGACGACAAGGTAGACGAATTTTTTGAGAAGTTTGAGTCTGCTGTGTCCGGCGCGGCAGCGGTGCTGGGTAAACCCCGCTTCAACGACGGCGCCGGCAGTCGCGGTTTTCCTGAAGATGAAGATGCCGTCTGGCTGGCGCTTTGGCCTTTAGAAACTGTTCGCGTGATGGTGCAGCAAAGGCACGAAGATAAAGAGTTGCCCTTTATTCTGTCCCTCGTTTTTACTCCGCCCGGCAAGTAAGCGTTCTTGCTTCTGATACGGTCAGAAACGCGCCCTCCAAGTCTCAAGAAAACCCTGCGTTGTCTACAATCTGCGTTGCCGTCGGTAGTGTCACAATTTTGAAGTTTTCTCTGCGCAGCCTCAGCGTGCTCTGCGACTCTGCGGTAGGATTTCGGGCAATGCATTCACCGCAGAGACGCAGAGCACGCCGAGTTAACGCAGAGCGTTGACGCTGCAACACCACCTTCCCGTCTTTTTGTTAGCGGATTCTTCCTGTTTCGTCTTATATTATCGTCTCCGAAAACTCCCCTGCTATTTTCTTTCGGCCGAAGTACCACGAACGTTGGCAGACCGTCTCTTTTCTAAAGCTCCGGTTCCAGACAGCTTTGAGAAAAGCCCAAAGAGAAAAATGAAAAGACTCCTGCTGCTTTTCGCCGTCATCGCGCTTTACGTCCTGCATCAGGACTTTTGGTTCTGGCGCACGGCCCATCCGCTCGTCTTTGGTTTTGTTCCCATCGGGCTTTTCTATCAGGGCTGTTTCTCCGTCGCGGCCTCGCTGCTGATGTGGTTGCTCGTGAAACACGCCTGGCCCGCGCATCTCGAAGAAGAGATCGAACAACAAGAGAAGAGGGAGGACAGCGCGTCTTGATTCCTGCAATCTTCGTCTTCATTTACTTAGCGGCAGTCCTTTACATCGGCATCTTTGCTTTCCGGCAGGCAAGGGGACGCGGAAAGGCGGAGGACTATTTTCTGGCCAGCCGTTCGCTTGGTCCATTCGTGTTTCTCTTCTCGCTGTTCGGGACGAACATGACGGCGTTTGCGATCCTCGGCTCGTCTGGTCACGCGTTTTCAAACGGCATCGTGACTTTCGGTTTGATGGCTTCGTCGTCGGGTCTCGTCATTCCGCTTACGATTTTCTTAATCGGCACACGCGTCTGGGCGCTCGGCAAGAAGTATGGCTTCATGACGCCGGTGCAGATGTTTCGCGACCGCTGGGAGTGTGGACACATCGGCACGGTGATCTTCGTGGTGCAGGCGGTGTTGCTTGTTCCTTACATCATCATCGGCATAATGGGCGGCGGCACAACCCTGAACGTGATCAGCGGCGGCAAGGTGCCTTTCTGGTTTGGCGGGGCGATCGTCGCGATGGTCGTGATGAGTTACGTCTTTTTCGGCGGCATGCGCGGCACGGCGTGGGTCAACACCTTTCAGACGATTCTGTTTTTAGTCTTCGGCGTCATTGCGATCCTGGTTATCGGCTACGGCATGGGCGGATTTCGCAGCGCCGCGAACGCCATACTTGCGTCTCCCGCGCTGGCTCCCTTGTTTACTCGCGAACGAATCTCGCCGCTACTACTTCTTTAGTTACACTTTCATCCCGCTCTCGGCCATCGCGTTCCCGCACATCCTGATTTTCTGCCTGACGGCCGAGAAGATGAACCACTTTAAGAAGACCGTCATCTTTTATCCGCTCTGCATTCTGGCGATCTGGCTGCCGTGCGTTTTTCTGGGCGTGATGGCAAACCGCGTTACCGATGTTCCGGAGATACGAGCCAGGCAGGAGGCGCGGCGAGTGCTAGCTCACCACAGGGAAAGACAATGGAGCCAGAGGCGCGCGACGATTTGCGCGAGCAAGCGGCCGGCGACGACGTGATCATGCTGCTCTTGCAGCGTTACGCGCCGCTGTGGCTGGCGGGACTGCTTGGGGCCGGCATCATGGCGGCGGTGATGGCGAGCGATTCACAAATTCTCGCGCTCTCGACGATGTTCACGGAAGACGTGTTCGCCTTTTATGGAGGCAAGCGAAGGTTTGGCGAAGCGGTGCAGATTAACACCGGCCGCATCTTCATCGTGATCATTACGCTCGTGGCGTATGCGGTGGCGCTGCGCGCGCCGGAAACAATTTTCGAGTTGGCAATCCAATACGCCTTTTCAGGCTTTGCGGCGCTTTCGCCTTTGTTGGTCGCGGCGTTGTTTTGGAAGGGAAGCACCAAGTGGGGCGCGCTGGCGGTAACGCTGTGGACCGCCGCCGCGGTTGTTTCCACTGCCGTGTTTCAACACGCCGTGCCGGCGCCTGCTCCTGGACCGCCGCTCGTGGTCCACACTCTCTTCGGCGCGGAGTTTATCTCGCGCACGCCGGGCGGCACAGCCGTTTTTGGCTTCATGCCGGTGGTGCCGATGGTGCTGGTGTCGGCGCTATTGATGGTGGTGGTGTCTTTGGTTACGAGGAAGCCGAAACAGGCGACGATCGCGAAGTACTTTTCAAACTAGCCGCTGCGGCCGGTGGTTTTCTTTTGCATCCGTTTAGAGGCGGGCATTGCCCGCCGTCTCAACGTTGAACCGACGGGCAATGCCCGCCTCTAAACGGTGCGAAACAAAATCACCCGAAGCAGTACAGCCGCCCATCCTGCGAGCCGATGACGATGCGGCCGCGGGCGATTGCCGGCGAAGCCGAAAGCGGCGATCCGGCGTCAAACTCCCAAATCTTCGCGCCGGTATTGAGATTCAAAACGTAGAAACGTCCGTCGTTTGAACCGACAAAAACTCGTCCGCCCGCGATCGCCGGCGAAGACTCAACCCGCGCTTTCGTCGGAAAAGTCCAGGCCGCCTTGCCTGTGTTGCTCAGACCGTGGATGAACTTGTCACGCCCGCCCAACACGATTCGCGTTCGTGTCACCGCCGCCGAAGAATAAAACGGAAACTTGCGTTGCGGATGCTGGTAACGCCAACCGATGCTGCGGTCCTGCAAGTTCACCATCAGCACTTCGTTGTCGAACGTTCCGTAGTAAGCCGCGTTGCCGCTGATCGCGGGCGATGCTCCCGTGTACGCGCCCGACGAAACATTGAACACCTCCTGGCCATCCGCCACGCGCACGCCGCGAAACAGTTCGTCGCAACCGGCGATGAAAGCGAGACCGCCGGATACGCTGGGCGTCGAGTGCACCGGGCCATTGGTCTTCAGTTTCCAAATTTGCGATCCGTTGCGGGTGGAAACGCAATAGAGATGCTGGTCATAAGAGCCGATCAGCACCCGGTCGCCGACAACCACGGGTGACGATTTGATTTCGCTTCCGGCTTTGAACGCCCAGAACTTCTTTCCGTTCGTCGCATTCACCGCGTGCAGCCAGCCGCCCAGGTCGCCGATATAGACCACGCCATTGCTGTAAGCCGGCGACGATTCTCCGATGGGCGAATCCATGTGGTATTTCCAGTAGACTGCGCCGTTGTCGAGATTGAGCGAAAGCAGTTCGCCCTTCTGCGAGCCGACGAAAACAGTGCCGCCGACAATCGCCGCCGAAGATTCGATCGACTCGCCGGCCTCGTAAGTCCACAGCAGTTTCAGATCGTTGGGAACGGCGGAAGCAGACACGCCGGTCAACTGGTGATTGCCGCGAAACTGCGACCAGTTGTCCGCGGGAGCTTCCTGCGCGTGGGTGGAAGGCAGAAGGCAGAAGGCAGCAAACAGCAAACAGCAAACAGCAGACAGCATGAAACGGACACTCAAGCTCCTTCCTGGGAGCGCGGGCGTCCCGCCCGCAACGCGCGAGTCCAAAAAGAGCGAGCGGGACGCCGGCGGTCCCAGGGAAGAGCTTGAGCGATTCAGCGCGCTTGAGCGTTTCAGTCGCCGATTGATTTCCAAAGCTAGAATGCCCACTGATAAACCTCCAACGCTCCTTTTGAGTCGAATGGCCGTGGATTAAACCGTCCGGTCCACTGTTCCGCTGCTTCTGCTGCGAGGGTCGGCAGTTCAGCGTGCGGCACGCCGGCGCCGCCAAGCGTCCGCTGCAGTCCTCCCGCCGTTGCCAGTTCTTCCAGCCGCCGCGCCAAACCCTCGGCGGCGTTTGTGTTCGAGGAGGTCGCGCCTGTTCTTGAAAGTCTCAGCAGCTCGGCATAACGATCGCCGACCACTGGCCCATTCCAGCGCACCACTGAAGGCAGCAGCATTGCGATCGACGCGCCGTGTGCCGTGCCGTAGTGCGCCGTTAGCGGATTCGCGCAGGCATGGGTGGCGCCCAGCATCGAATTCTCGATCGCCATGCCGGCGAAGTAAGCGCCCAGTTGCATCGCACCGCGCGCTTCGAGATCGTCCGGCTGCGCAATCACGCGTTCGTAGTTGCGCTTCGAGCAGCCGCCAGGCCTCGCGCGAAAAAACTTCCGAGAGCGGCGTTGCGCCGCGTAGTGACAAAAGTCTCGACTGCGTGCGCGATCGCGTCGAAGCCTGACGTCGCAGTGATTTCTGCGCGGCTGCGAAACAGTCAACGCCGGATCGAGCAGCGCGATGCGAAATGCCGCCTGCGGATCGCCACAAGCGAGTTTGACGTGCGTCTCGTGCGTCGGAGATCAACGCGTAGGTTTGCGCTTCGCTTCCGGTTCCGGCCGTCGTCGGTATGCCGATCATCGGCAGCAACGGCTGCGTGGCTTTGCCGTAGCCAAGGATAGTCGCGCATTCGCCCGCCGTTGGTCAGAAGAAAATTGATTCCCTTGGCGCAATCGAGCGAACTGCCGCCGCCGAGCGCAATGATGGAATCGATGTTCAAAGGCGCAGCGAAGTCTCGGCCCGCTGCAATCATCTGCGTATCGGGATTGACGTCGAAGTCGTGAAACTCGACAACTTCAACTCCCGCTTCGCTGAGCGGTGTCACGGCTTCGGCGACGTGGCCTGAGGCAACAAGACCGCGATCGGCGACCAGCAACGTCTTATGAAAATTCAGTTCACGCGCCAGTTCGCCCAGGCGAGTGATGACGCCGGCGCCGAAGATGATGCGAGTGCGAGGTTGAAATTCGAAGGGTTGCATTGTTGCGCGGCGGTCTTGAAGACTTTGGAGTGCGCTGGCCTGTCAGCGCTTTCTCCGGTCGCGACCTGTCGCGACCAATGGTTCAACAATTACGTAGGAAGGTCGGCGCCAGGACGCCGACAACCAAAGCGCTGACAGGTCAGCGCACTCCAAAATGCTCACTTCGGCGTTGTTGCCGGCTTCGCGGCTGGGGTTTCCGAGGGCTTTGCTGCCGGAGTTTCCGCAAGTGCGTAAAGCTGATTGCGATTCGAAATGTAAAGCACGCCATTCGCCGGCACCGGCGTGGAGTAGACAGAACTGCCCATGTTGATTTCAGCGATCACCTTCTTCGTCTTGCCTTCCTGCATGATCACGACGTCGCCGTCTTCATCGCCGATGTAAAGTTTCCCGTCGATCAGCAACGGCGATCCCCAAACAGCGGCGAAAAGATCGTGCGTCCAATAAACCTGACCGGTCTTGGCGTCAAGCGCGTGCAGAAATCCGCTGAAGTCAGCTTGGTAAACGATGCCGTCTTTGATCGCCGGCGTGGAAATCGAGCGGCGAATCTTGTCGTAGTGCCAAACCATGCCGGTCTGGTCGTGATGTCGCCGCGCTTGGTGGCGTCGATGCAGTACATGTGGCCGACGCCTTCGCCGTGTTCCGGGTCCTGACCGTTCGCGATGTAAACCTTGTCTTCGTAAATAACCGGCGTGCTGATCACTTCGTTGCGCGTCTTGGGCCAGACCGAATCCTTTGGGTTGGTATCAAACTCCCAAAGCTTCTTGCCGGTCAGTGCTTCGTAGCCGCGAATCCAGCCGTCGCCCTGTCCGTGAATCACCTGGACCACGCCGCCAATCGTGCCGACGGTCGGCGAGCCCCACTGACCGTGCAGAATGCGATCGTTGACCGAGTTGTCTTCCCAGACCAGTTTCCCGGTCTTCTTGTTGACCGCGATGATCGCAGGCGACTTTCGGCGACGGAACGTTGACGTGACTTTCATCCTGGCCGTTTGAAGTGCTGACGTAATACGAGATCGCCATAGGAGACGGGCGACGAATTCGCAAGGTTGTGGGGCAGGGAACCGACTTCCTCGATCATGTCGAAGCGCCAAACGACGTCGCCGTTGAAATCGCCCGTCAACTTCTCGTCGGTCGACCGGACCGTCGTTTTCCTTGTCGCGAAATCCCTCCGTGTCGAGACACATCAACTCGGCGCGATTTGAAACGTAGTAAATGCGATCGCCTTCAACGAGCGGCGACGAAGCGACGCCCTGATAGGGCCAGTCGTTCACGCGTCCGGCAACCAGTTTGTCGTGGACCATCTGCCACATGAACTGACCATCTGACTCGCGAAACGCCATCAGCACGCCTTTGTCGCCGGTGATCTTCGGATCGCGCAGGCCTTCGTTATTCGTGCCGACAAAAACCATGCCGCCGGAGACGACTGCGTTGCCGTAGGTTTGCGAACCGAGTTGGGCCACCCACTTGACGTTCTTCTTCGCTTTAACGTCCCAGTCGGTCGGCAGACCTTTCATGTTCGAAATCATGTTGCGATCAGGCGTGCCGCCCCACATGGGCCAATCGCCACTGCCGGGATCGGAAGCCGTAACAGTGGGCAGTGGGCGGTGGGCAGTGAGCAGTAGGCCGGCTGCCAACAAAGCGAATGCTAAGACTGTAACAGATAGGCCTGCTGTATCTAGATGCTCAATCGCTCTGTCGTTAATTCTCGTCTGCTTCGTCATCTGTTACTTAGTTGCATTTCCGTTCACGCTTGTCATTTCGTCATGCTTACTGCCATCGTCTGCTCACTTCCTACTGCTCACTGCCCACTGCCTACTGCCTACTGCCTACTGCCCACTGCCCCACTGCCCACTGCTCACTTGTTCGCATACACCTTCAAGTTATCGAAATAAAGTTCCGCCAGCGCGCTGCCGAAGATGCCAGGTGCGCCCTGCCGGTTCGGAATCGGATCGATGCGTTCGATCATCCAGTCGGCCGGTTCCGCTTCAGCAGCCAGCCAGACTTTTCCGCGCGCCCGCACTTTTCCGTCAGGAAGATTTTCCACTTGAAGTTTCAGGCGATACCACGTGTCGGGTTTCCAGGCGAAAGGCATCGTAACGGTGCGTTGCGTTTCCGGTTGCCACGGTTCGAGATGAAGCATCTGGCTGTTGCCGTAGAGCGTCAGGCCGTAGCGTTGCGCGATCACGCCGGCGTCACCTTGCTGCCGTCGTTTCTGTGTCGCATTCACATCGGCTTCGACTGTGTAGTTGGACCAGTCTGACGGGCCGAAGTAAGCGCGCGCTCGACTTGCCAGCGAAGAGCCCTCGGTTGTTTTGACCAGCACCTTGTTGCCGTTGAGATCGCGGACGATAAACTTCGGCGTCGTGTTCACCCAGGTCGGCGGGATGCTGCCGATCGCCATTGCTTCAAAGTCGTTCGGTCCAGGGCAGCGGCGGGAAGACGCGCACGCTGGCTGAGCCGCTGATGCCGCCGACAGTCGCCTTCACCAAACCCGCCTTGGGCGATCGCATCCGACGAAGCGACGAACTGTCCGTTCGCGACTTCGCCTTTTAACTGATCCAGCGACCAGGTCGCGGACGGTTCTTCGCGAATGAAGACTCCCCGTTCATCGAACAGGCGCACGCGGAAGTTAGCCTTGTCGCCGGGCTTCAGGATCAGTTCAGTCGGAACCACCTGAACGTGCGTTGCGGTGCGATTCGGATTCGGTATGCCTTCGACCGGCGGCGCGGTGGATGTTGGAGGGTTCGCTTTCTTCCCGATCGCGTAAAGATGTGTATCACTGACGACAAAAACCCTCCCGTTGGCGACTGCGACAGATGCGATGATCGCTTCCGGCAGCGCCTCGGTGCCGAGTTGATCCTCGTCGAGAATTTCGCAGCCCGTAGCCGACGGCTTGAGAATGAAAAACTTGCCGTTCTCAGTGCCCACGTAAAGTTTGCCATCGGCGAGCACGGGCGAAGCTTTCTGAATCGTGCCCAGGTTTTTCAGCCAGAGTTGTTTGCCGGTGCTGACTTCAAAGGCCGCGAGGTTGGCGCTGTTGTCGATATGATAAAGGCGATCGCCGTCAAGCACTGGAGAAGAGAAGCCGCCCTGCCAGCCGTACTTGCTCCACTTCACCTGTTCTTTCTTGATTTCGCCTTTCGCGGCGGCATCCACCGCGACCATCATGCCCATCTCGCTTGAATCGAGATTTTCTTCGCTGTGCGTCAGGATCGCGGTCGTGCCATGGACCACCACGCCGGTGTTAAGGCCGCGCTTGCTGATCTCATATTTCCAAACAGGCTCGCCCGTTTGCGGTTTGATCGCGTGGACCACGCCGTCGCTGGCGCCTTGAATCAGCAGTCGCGTGCCGTTGACGTTCACGATGATCGGCGCCGCGTAAGTAGTGTCGTACGGCCGGCCGCCAGGCGCACTCATCGCAAACCGTCTCGCCGGTCCTTTTGTCGAAAGCCATGAAGCGGTGCGCGCCGCGCGCGTGCAGTCCCCATTGAAAAGTTACGCCGCTGATGATCACCAGGTCGCCCTCAATGATCGGCGAGACTGTGCGGCCGCCGTGGGTAGTCAGCAATCCAAAGTCTTCGCCGAGCGAACGTTCCCACATAACTTTGCCGTCGCGCGACAGACCCAGCAGAGTTCCGCCAACGCCAAACGCGTAGATGTTGCCCGTCGCCGGATCGCCAACCGGCGACGCCCAACCGACGCGATGCGGCGGCACGTCGCTCAGGTAAATGTTGAAGCGGTGCTCCCAGAGAAGCTTGCCCGTGTCAGCGTCGAAGCACATCACGCGTTCCTGTTCCGACTCGCCTCTGCCCGCGGTGTTCTGCAGGTAGACGCGATTGTTCATCACGATCGGCGCCGAGCGTCCGCCGTAAGGAGCTTTCCACGCGAGATTCTGGCCCGCGGGCGACCAGGCGGTGGGCAAACTCTTCTCGGGAGAGATGCCATCGCGCGCCGGTCCGCGCCATTCAGTCCAGTCGTTCAACGGCGCGGACACGAGCAGTACCAGGGAAAAACCAAGATTCAAAAAAATGGAAAAGTTAGTCATTTTTCGGATTCCATTCGAACCTTTCGCTCAAGAGGTGTGTGCATGATAAAAGAAATCAAAAGATCTCCACGGCTGCAACCCTAAAGATGTACAATACGTAAACTTCAGTTGCAGTGATTCGGTATTTCTTTGCACCCGACTTCTTGAATTTAGCACTCAAACCGTGAACTCCCAAAAGCGTGGAGGAGTCTTATGAAAGTTAGACTCGTAATCTTCCTGTCATTCACTTTGTTGCTGAGTTCTGTGGCCGTGTTTGGGCAGGACGTTAAAAAAGAACTCAACGATCAATTTTGGGAAGCGGTGCGCAAGGGCGACCTGGCGGCGGTGACGGCGTTGCTCGACAAGGGCGCGGATGTCAATGCGAAGTTTCGCTACGGCACGACGGCGCTCTTCAAAGCGGCCGAGCGCGGGCACGTCGAGATCGTAAAACTGCTGCTCGCGCGCGGCGCTGACGTGACGGTCAAGGACACTTTTTACGGCGCGACCGCGATGACCTGGGCACTCGACAACGATCACGTCGAAATAGTGCAGCGCGATCCTCGAGAAGGATCGCGAGCAGTGCCGGCGACGTGTTGATGACCGGCGTCAGAGAGGGAAAGCCGGCCTTCGTGCAGGTGGCTTTGGCGTCGGGAAAATTGAACGCAGAAGCGCTGACTGCCGCCCTCGTGGTGGCGAGCGGCGACAAGGACAAGACTGAGACTGCGGAGATGCTGAAGAAGGCTGGCGCTGTCCCGCCGCCCGAAGTTGCCGCCGCCACGCTCCAGTCTTATGTCGGCAACTATAAGGATGAAGCGGGAACCGAGATAGCGATCACGATCACAGACGGCAAGCTTTTTGCTACGCCCAAAGGTCAAAGGCCGTTTGGCTTGATACCGACCGACAATACTAATTTCAGACCGCTGGACTTTGACGGCGTCAGCCTGCGCTTCAACGTGGAGGCGGGAAACATTACCGGCATGGAACTGAAGCGGGGAACAGTCGCAACGCAATTGAAGCGCGTTGTCGAGACGAAACAACCATAGGCGCGACGCCTGGCGTCGGACTCAGTTTTCAGCGCCAACGGCGCGAAATGTGAAAGCCTGGGGCACCGCCCCAGGAATTCAATTTGAGATCGACAGCAAGCGCTGAAGGCGCGAAATAGTAGGTGCGGACGGTCGGTAATTGGATGCGCAGGATTCCCACATCATGTCGCGCCTTCAGCGCGAGGGAACTCAAAGGTTGTCCTTCCCTGGGCCGTTGGCCCAGGCTTTCACATTCCGCGCCGTTTGGCGCTGAACTAACGATTCGGAGGGAGTTTCGGATGAAACGGTTCGCAATGATCCTGATTTGTATCTGCCTGATCTCTGTCGCCGTCAACGCGCAGAACTGGCCGCAGTTTCGTGGCCCCGGCGCGGCGGGAGTCGTTGAAGGCAGCGCGGCGGCGGTTGCGTGGGACGCCGAAAAGGCAGTGAACACGCGTTGGAAAACCGCGATACCCGGCCTTGGTCATTCCAGTCCGGTGGTCTGGGGCAACAAGGTCTTTGTGACGACCGCGGTGACAACGGGCCCGAAAGACGAGACGCGCTACGGACTCTACGGCGACGTCGCTCCCGTCAAGGACGATCCGAAACACACCTGGAAGGTTTACGCCCTCGACAAAGCAACCGGCAAAATTCTTTGGGAGCGCGTTGCCTACGAAGGTATGCCGAAGGTCAAGCGTCATCCGAAGTCAACGCACTCGGATTCGACTCCGGTGACTGACGGCAAGTATCTCGTCGCGCTTTTCGGTTCGCACGGTCTTTACGCGTACGACTTGAATGGCAAGCTGTTGTGGAAACAGGACCTGGGCGTGCTCGACTCGGGCTGGTTCTACGATCCTGACTACCAATGGGAACACGGCAGCTCGCCGATCATCTTTCGCGATCTCGTGATCGTGCAGGCCGACGTGCAAAAAGACTCTTTCATCGCCGCGTACAGTTTGAAAAACGGCAAGCTGGTCTGGAAAACTCCGCGCGAGGAAATTTCTTCATGGGGCACGCCGACAGTCTACGAAGGCAAGACGCGAGCGGAGCTGATCACAAACGGCTCGAAAGCTATTCGCGGTTATGATCCGTTGACCGGCAAAGAACTCTGGCGGCTGACGCCGAATTCCGAGAGTCACAACGCCGACGCCGTTTGTCGCGCGCGAACTGATTTACGTCACCAGCGGCTACGCGCCAATCCAGCCTATCTACGCGATCCGGCCCGGCGCTACCGGCGACATCTCGCTCAAAGAGGGAACTAATTCCAACACCTTCATCGCCTGGAGCAAGCAACGCGGTGGGCCATACATGCCGACGCCCGTCGTTTATGGTGAACAGCTTTACACCTGTTCGAACCAGGGCGTGCTGACTGCCTACAACGCCGACACGCGGTGAGCGACTTTATCAGGAGCGACTCGGTGGCAAGGGCGGCGCGTTTACGGCGTCGCCGGTTGCGTCAGACGGCAAGATTTATCTCGCTAGCGAAGACGGCGACGTTTTCGTTGTGAAGACGGGACCGAAGTATGAACTGCTCGCCACGAACAAAGTCGGCGAAGTGATGATGGCGAGTCCGGCGATCTCGGACGGATTGATAATCGTGCGCGGAGTCAACCACATCTTTGCGTTTGGCCCGGCGGTGGGCAGTAGCCCGCGCGTCAGCAAGAACTAGGTTCGTTTAGAGGCGGACATTGCCCGCCGGTTCAACGTTGCGACGGCGGCAAAGCCGCCTCTAAACAAATCACTTTCTATTTCGCTAAAAGGAACCCAAAACATGAAACTCTTTACCCGCGTCAGCATCGCACTCGTTATGACTTTCATCGCGTCTCTAGTCCTTTCCACCTCGATCGCAGCCAAGCCCGGGTCAACGAATTGGCCGCAGTGGCGCGGTCCTGACGGGCAAGGCGTGTCTGCGGAGAAGGGACTTCCGGACGAGTGGAGCGACAAGCAGAACATCAGATGGAAAACGCCGATCGCCGGGCTGGGCCACTCGTCGCCGATTGTTTGGGACAAGAAGATCTTCCTGACCACTGCCCTTGATGGCGAAGTAATTCCCGGCCGGCCGGCCGGCGTTACCCACAAAATGTCGGATGGCTCAGACTTCGTGCACCCTGACGCCGTCGGCGCCAATCTCAGACACACGTTTAAAGTCATCTGTATCGATCGCAACTCCGGAAAAGTTTTGTGGGAACGCATCGCTTATGAAGGTCCGGTTTATGACAGCCGGCACCGGAAAGCCAGCTTTGCCTCTTCGACGCCCGCCACCGACGGCAAATACGTCTATGCCTTCTTCGGCAGCGAAGGACTGTACGCTTACGACTTCAACGGCAAGCTCATTTGGAAACAGCAGAACCTCGGCAAGCTGGGAACGGCCAGCGTCGGTTACGGCGTGTCGCCGGTGCTTTATCAGAATCTGGTTATCATGCAGTGTGACGACAGCGGCATGAATTCATTCATGGTCGCTTTTGACAAGAAGACTGGTAAGGAAGTTTGGCGCACGCCGCGCAAGGTTGACGTTACCTGGAGCACGCCGGTGCTCGTGCGTACGGCCAGAGGGACCGAGTTGGTGGCGGCCGCAATTGAGTTCATCATTGCCTACGATCCGTTGACTGGCAAAGAACTTTGGCGGCATAAGGGTCTGGAAGGCAACGCCGTACCAACGCCGGTGGTCTTGGATGATTTGATCGTGCTTACGTCTGGATCGCCGGCCAAGATCGCGCTCGCGATCAGGGCTGGCGGCACCGGCGATGTGACCGGCACCTCGCGACTGGTGTGGTCTTACAAGAAGGGTACCGCCTACGTGCCTTCACCAATTCTTTACGGCGACTATGTTTACTTGACGACCGACCGGGGCCTGTTGACGTGCCTCGATGCAAAAACGGGCAAGGTTGAGTACGAGGGCGCTCGCGTGCCGGTGCCGGCTACTTTTAGCGCTTCGCCAGTGGCCTTTGAGGGGAAGATTCTGATGACTAGTGAAGACGGCGAGACTTTCGTGCTGAAGGCCGGGCCGAAACATGAAGTTATTAGAACCAACTCGCTGGGCGAGCCGGTTTATGCGTCGCCGGCGGTTGCCGACGGCAACATCTTCATTCGTGGAGAGAAGAACCTTTACTGCATTGGCGCTTGAAATATACCAGCGCCTACTGCATTGGCGCTTGAAATATACCAGCGCCAACGGCGCGAAATGTAAAAGCCTGGGGCAACGCCCCAGGTTGAGAGAAACCCTTAAGCGTTCCCGAGCGCTGAAAGCGCGCAATGACTCTGCGACGGTGTGGTGGTACGGCTTATTTCGCGCCTTCAGCGCTTCACAGATATCCGACAGGTTACCTGGGGCGTTGCCCCAGGCTTTCACCTTTCGCGCCGTTGGCGCTGATAAATCGCGCGTCGTTGTGCGCTGAAGACGTTGCTTTGGAACATTCCCGACACTCGAAACGTCTAACCTGTTAATAGCATCCAGCGCCAGCCGTTAACAGTTTAGGATTATCAGCGCAGAAGTCCGCCGTGCTTTACACGAAATCGCGAAAGATCTGAGGAGTACCGCATATGTTTGAGTCTCAAGAGTCGACGCCCTGGCATCAGTCGATCACGTCGCTATTTGCCGCTGCCCTGTTGTTGCCTCCAGTCGGCCTGGTCCTGCTTTGGCTGCGGCGTCAGACGCCCATCAAAACAAAGCTGCTTGGCTCGCTCGCGATCGTCCTGCTGGGCGTTGGGTACTTCGCTCTCTTCAGCGTCTGGAACAAATCACGCAACAACGAGGATCACTACGCTGCGCTCGAGCAGCATCGCGCGCAACAGCAACGCGAAGCGGAGCAAGCAGCCGCAAACGGCAGTCAGCCCGCGACAGTTGCTCCAGCCCAGCAGGCTGCGGCGCCGGGTCAGCCGGCAACAGCGCCGGCGGCGGGAACTTCCGAGGCCGCTTCCGCGCACGCCTCGCGCAACTACTGGACAAACTTCCGCGGACCCAACCGCGACGGTCGTTACGATGAAATGCAGGTGTTGACGACCTGGCCGGCGGGAGGGTTGACGCCGCTTTGGAAACAACCGGCGGGTCTCGGTTTCGCTTCATTCACAATTGCCGACGGGCGTGCTTACACCATCGAACAGCGCCGCCGGCAGGAGGTCGTCGCCGCCTACGACGTCGGCACCGGCCGCGAAGTTTGGGTTCAGGGCTGGAACGCCGAATTCGCCGATTCGACCGGAGACGGACCGCGCACCACGCCCACCTGGGACGATGGCCGGATCTATGCACTCGGCGCGACCGGCGAGCTTCGTTGCCTCGACGCGAAAACCGGAGCAGTCGTCTGGGGCAAAAACATTCTCACCGACAATCAAGCGGGAAATATCTCGTGGGCCATGGCCGCTTCGCCGCTGATTGTTGACGACAAGGTGATCGTTCTGCCGGGCGGATCTGGCGGCAAATCAGTCGTGGCTTACAACAAGCTGACCGGCGCGCCGGTTTGGAAGTCGCAAAACGACAGCGCGGCTTACGTTTCACCAATGCTGGTGACGTTGGCTGGCCGGCGTCAAATTTTGGTGGTGAGCGCGTCACGCGTTTTCGGTCTGGAGCCGCGAGGACGGCGCGCTGCTCTGGAGTCAAACCTGGGACACGGACATGGGCATCAACGTTTCACAGCCGATCATGGTCGACAAGAATCGGTTCTTCATTTCGTCAGGCTACGGCAAGGGCGCGTCGCTGGTTGAGGTGACGAGCGCCGGCAACGGTTTCACCACGCGCAGCGTTTGGGAAAACATCACCATGAAGAACAAGTTCAACAGCTCGGTGCTGCATGAGGGACATGTCTACGGGTTGGACGAAGGAATTCTGACCTGCGTTGATGTGAACACCGGAGCGCGTAAATGGAAAGGCGGGCGTTACGGCTACGGGCAGTTGCTGCTCGCCAGCGGTCATCTGATCGTGATGAGCGACACGGGCGAGCTCGCCCTCGTGAAAGCCTCGCCTGGTGAATATTCGGAAGTGGCTCGCTTCGCGGCGCTCGAAGGAAAGACCTGGAACTACCCGGCGATCGCCGGCGGGCGTTTGTTCGTCCGCAACGCGACGCAAATGGCCGCCTACAAGATCACCGCCGACTAATTAAGTCAGAGAGTTGTTTATAAGTCGGAGAATTGTTTATAAGTCGGAGAATCGTTTAGAGGCGGGCACCGCCCGCCGGTTCAACTAGAAACTGACTTCGACTTCCTGCCTTGAGACGGGGCGCAATGCCCGCCTCTAAACGACACCGCTTTCATTCAGACCCGCGTTTCTCCGCGAAAATCTGCGGCTGACTCTTTCTGTTGAGCAAGTGATTAGCGTCGCGAGGAGTTACCGAGGAGCAGGTCTGCGATGGCCTGTGAGATGGGAAGGCCGGGAGTGCGTTCAAGCCAGAAGAATTCACCCGAGGGGTTGAGTTCGAGAAAGACGTGCCGCCCGTCGGGTGTCAGGATGATATCGATCGCGCCGTAGTTCAACGAGAAATAGTCCATAAGACGCAGGATTTTTTCTTCGACTTCAAGCGGAAGTTCATAGTGCCGCCAATCCTGGACCATGCGCACGCCGTCGCGGCGCCAGTCGTGAACGGCGCGAGCGGAGACTTGCGAATCGAGAGCGGCGGACATGACGCGTTGGCCCACGACCGTGACGCGAAGTTCAAGCGACTTGGGGAGCAACTCCTGAAAAGTTACGGGGCAGAGGTTCAGGCCGGAGAGATCCGTCAGATCTTCCGGCTTCACGGGATTGGTAAAGACGACGAGTTCCTTTCCTTCGTCATAGACCGCGAAGGAAGAGAGCATCTTCGTCACCATCCCACCCTCGCAGCTTTTGGCAAAGTCGCCGACGGCAGTGGGGTCGTTCGTCGTCAGAGTGCGCGGTGTGTCCAGTCCGAGTTCGCGCGCCGCCTGTAGCTGTAGCTGCTTATTCTCGGCGTGACGGATGTGGCGCACGTGGTCCATGCGGAACGCTTTGAGGCTGGCGAGCATGCCGTAGGCGGCGGCGCGCGTCTCGCCGACGGACGCCTGGCGCAGTTGCCGGTCGAGCGTCTCCGGGATACGCGCGCCGAAGTTTAGACGGCGGTGCCAGATGGCCGTGACCTCGCGCAGATCGAATTCGCCTGCTTCGTTTGTAAGCGTCAGACGCTCGTCGCCAGCCGCTCCGTAATGAGCAGAGAGGCGCACGTCAGTCGGGTAGCGGTCGGTGTCGAAGCGAATCGTGTGGCCGCCCTTGCGCGCGATGGCCTCAGTGACCATCGCGACGCTCTCGTTATCGTCGCCGTGTGTGATGATGAGAATGGACATAAAGAAAAGTAGACAGGAGTCAGAAGACAGAAGTCAGTAGCGCTCCGCGTTGGGGATATTGACGCCGAGATCCGGAAGATCAGTTAGAGACGGGGGACTAGTTAGAGACGGACGATCAGTTAGGGACGGGCGACTAGTTAGAGACGGGCGACTAGTTAGAGACGGTGTTTCTTCTGATTCCTGTCTTCTGTCTCCTGTCTTCTGCTCTTCAAGTAGCGCTTCGGCGATGGCCTCCGCGATGGGAAGGCCGAGGTCGCGTTCGAGCATGCCCCATTCGCCGGAGGGGTTAACTTCGAGGAAGACATGTTTGCCCGCCGGCGTGACTATTAAATCCACCGCGCCGAAGACGAGGCCGAGTTCCGACATCAATGCTTGCAGGCCGTTCGAGACGTCGGCGGGCAGCTCGGCCTTCTCCCATTCACATTCGCCGGGTGCGGCGAGCCGCCAGTCTGTCTGCCCGCGCGACGTGCCGCTCGCGTTGAGCGCGCCGGTGAACGCCTGGCCCGCCACCCACGCGACGCGCAGTTCGCGCTCTTTCGGAATCAACTCCTGAAAGACCATCGGGCTGTGGCGAAGTGCCTCGGCGCCGGTCAGATCTTCTTCGCGGACGCGGTTCGTGTAGACGAATGCCTGCGCGCCGGCGTCCATGCTCACAGTGAGCGGGCGGAGGAGTTTCGCCACCGTTTGCCCTTCGGTCTCTGCGAAGAACTGCCGAGCCGCAGCCGGGTCGTTGGTGACGAGGGTGCGCGGAACGCGCAGGCCGGCGCGTGCGGCCAGTCGGAGTTGTCGCTGCTTGTTCTCCGCTGCGCGTTGGCGCTGCAGGTCGTTGACCCAATGCGCCTCGTGGAGCGCGTCGAGAAAGCCTACCAGCGCGGCGGCGGACTCGCCGACACACATTGAACGATAACGTTCGTCAAGGTCGTCAGCCATGCGCGGCGACCAGAGCTTGCGCGCCCAGACGGCGCCGATCTCCGCGGCGGAAATCTCTTCGCCCGCTTCCGTGCAAAGTTCAGCCGCGCGTTCGTCGCCCGCGCGGGCCGAAAGCTTGATGGACGACGGGAAGAGATCTGTGTTGAAGCGAATGGGCCGGGCGCCACGGCGCTTGAGAGCCTCTGAGACGAGATCAACGGTGTAGAAATCGCCGCTGTGCGTCAGCAGTAAAACGGCGTCTCGCGGTGTTGCTGGAGTCATGCGGCGGAGGCGAAGCGTGTCCGACAAAGTTTAGTTTGCCGATCTGTGATATGCGACAAACTGAAGTTTGTCGAACATAAGAGAGGGCAGGCGTGAGATGAAAGGCGCTCGACGCCCGCCCAGTTTTTCGACGACCGTCAGAAACGGTTGTCTTACTCGTTGTTGCCGGACGCGTAATCAAGTCCTTCGATCTCGTCCCGGTCGGACGGGTACTTGAGTGTCATGAAGGAAGTGTCCGGAGTTTCCTGGCCTTCGAGGAAACGCGCGAAGAATGGCAAACTCCGCTCGGAGTTTTCGGGGGTTTCTGTCTTGTCAAACATTGAGTGATCTCCTTTGGGATTGAAGTGAAATGTTGCGAGCTGCAAAAATCTTGCAACGCGACCTGTGATGCATAAAAAGCACTTTGGGATGACTCGGTGGTCCATTAAATCCACGGACGGCACGCAACGGATAAAAACGAATCTGAAAATATGGAAAAGGAACGAGTATCCGTAATCCGTTTCACCCGGTGCGGCTCACTTTTTCAAAACTAACTTCGGTGCCGCCATGTTCCATTGCCACTTTCATGCCGCGTCGTCACGCGGCTTTCACTTTGATGAAGCACACGGCGTTTATCCGTCAGCGGGGCAGCAAACAACGATGGTTTTGATTTGTTCGCTCGTTGCAAGGCTGCCGACAACCAGCGAGCGAGGTGAGCTGGCAACTATCCTTTTAGATAGAGCGGGTATCTGTTCAGATAGTTTCTGATGAGAGGCAAAAGGCAGAAGGCAGATCCAGTTTGAAGTCCTCTGTGTGCCTCCGTGTTCTCTGTGGCTCTGTGGTGAGTTCTTGCTTAGCCGGTTTATCACCACAGAGACACAGAGGACTCAGAGGTCGCATAGAGAAAACCAAATCAGACTACTTCTTCACGAAAACCCGCTTGGTTTCGTACGAGCCATTTGGCGCATCGATGAAATTCGTGATTGTCAGTTCACCGTCACTATTGATGGTCCATTTCCTCGCAACCTGAAGGGTCGTCGGACCCTTTGGCGTTTCATTCGTTATCACGTCGGTAACCAGGATTCCCGTGTCGCTCGGGAGCCAGGTGACAGTTCGCTTGCCTTTTGCCGGCGGTGTATTGGGTGGCGCGTTAAGCGGCGCTGCCGGAGTGAAATCATGCTCCTTGCCATCCAGCATGTAAGTGTCGTTTTGGATTCGTTCGTTATCCGGAAGTATTAGCTTCGTCTCCACCGTGATTTGTTCTTCGGTTTGCGTGACCGTCATGGTTTGCTGCATGCCTTTCGGCTGACCAAAACTTCGCTCAACAGCCATCGTCCAGGCGCCGCTGAAGTTCGGTTTTGGATTAACCGCTGCGCCGACTGCCAATATCGTTGCTAAACCAGAAACCAGTACGGCTACTGCCGTCATCATCTTGCGAGTCATACGTCTTCCTCCTACTGCTGCTGTCGTTGTGTTCTGCCGGTGTTACTGAAGTTTTAGCGATCTGAGCGTCGTTTCATCCTTGATCAAAATACGATTGCCGACGACGACGGGATGCGCCCAGGTCGGACTGTTGGCAACGGTGTATTGCATCGACGGTGCGTATTCTTTCGCGTTCACCGGCAGCACAATCAGGGAAGCGTCGTTCGTGAGCGCCAGGAAATTTGCGCCGCCCAGATTCAGCAGCGCGGCGTTTTCGCCCATGCGCCCGGCGCCCTGCCAAAGCGTCTTGCCCGTGTCGGCGTCGAGCGCAAAAAACTGTCCTTTCTTGGCCGCGGAGAATCCCAGCAGCGTGTTCCCCTGCAACACCGGCGTACTCATGTACAGCCGATTTTCTTTGTTATTCCAGACTTCCTGAGGGACGATCTGCCCGCCTTGTTTGGCGAGACGGATGGCGGACAAGCCCTCCTGCTCGCGTGAAAAAATTAGCATGTCTTTGTAAGAAATCGCGGTGACGTTATTTTCGTCGTATTCAGTTTTCGCCGGCAGTTTCCAGAGCGTTTTTCCAGTCGCAGCGTCCACGCCAACGAAGTCCTTTTGCATGAATGTGACCAGCTGCCGCACGCCCGCGAGCGTTACGAGGATCGGCGAAGCGTACGCGGGCCCGTCTGCGGCGTTGGTCCACTTCACCTCACCGGTTTGCGCGTCGAAGGCAGTCAGCGCGCCCTTGTCGGGGCCGCCAACGTGAGCAATGACCAGCGCCTTGTCTACGATTGGCGACATGGCGGTGCCGAAGAGCGGCGAGGTCTTGGGATACTGCTTGGAAAACTCATGCCGCCATTTTAGTTTCCCGGTGCGGGCGTCGTGAGCGGAAAGCACGCCGCTGATGCCCAAGGTGAAGACGGTGCCGTTGCTCACCACCGGTGTCGACTTCGGACCTTTGCCATGGGCCAACGCTGCTTCATTCATCTGGTAAGAGATCGGCTGACTCGATCGCCAAAGCTCCTTGCCGGAAACGGCATCGAGACTGAGCAGCGTCTCTTCGTCGCTCTGTCGCGCGAAGACAAAGATTTTGCCGTCTACAACTACGGGTGAGGAATGTCCGGTGCCGACGGTGACCTTCCACTCTTCGCTGAGGGTCTTGGGCCATGCGGCGGAAATCGCCGAGGCATTGCCGTCGCGATTCGGCCCACGCCACTGCGACCATTCCTGCGCGTAAGCAGACGTTGCGAACAGCAGTGTGCACAAAGCTGGCACTGCGAATGAGAAACGAAGTCTGTTCATAGTAAAAACCTCCAGCGAAATAGTTCTGAATAGTCTCGGACTCTACGGTCAAACCTGCAATTAAGCTGCAGGCGCGGCACGTCTTTGGAGTGCGGTGACCTGTCACCGCTTTGGTCGGTCGCGACCTGGCGCGACCCGGTTGACTTTGAACCTCATGAAAGAGAGGGCGTCAAGCCGCCCTCAACCAAAGCGCTGACAGGTCAGCGCACTCCAAAGTCAGCGCGCACTCCAAATCACTTTTTCAACTTCATCAGCGACAGCAGCGGCGCCGTCATGAATGTCGTAGCCAGCGCCATAATCACCATCATTGCAAAAATCCGCCCCGACAAAATTCCCAAATCGTAGCCAATATTCAGCACCACCAGTTCAAAAGCAGAAGTGTCGTCAAAGAAGATACGAGACCGGTGGACTTGGCAATCGCAATCACCAGCGCGAGCGCGCACCAGGCTGACACGTCGTCGATGGCCGCGCACGCCAGCGCGATGCTGCCTAAACGCGAACGTGACAAACCGCGATCTTCCAGGATGCGCGCGAGGACGGGAAACGCCGTGATGCTCATCGCGATGCCCATGAACAGAGCAAACGCGGCGAACGACGTTTCCGGCGGCGCGAGTGTCGGATACAACAGCAGCGCCAGGCCTGCTCCCATTAGAAACGGCACGACGATACTCGCGTGACTGACCATGATTGCCGTGGAAGCTTTTTCGCGAACGTGCTGCACGTCCAGTTCCATGCCGACCACAAACATGAAAAGCACGACGCCGATTTGACTGAGCAGGCTGAGCGTCGTCAGCGACGCGGGCGGAAACAAAAAGAGCATCGTCTGCGGAGAAACGAAGCCGAGCAGCGACGGACCGAGGGCGATGCCTGCGACCATTTCGCCCATCACCGGTGGCTGTCCAATTCTGCGGAACAAAAGTCCAAACATTCGCGCGACGATGATGATGACAATTAGCTGCAGGAGCAGAATGCTGAGCGCGTTACGAAAGCCGGCTCGAAAAATTCGATCCAGGAACGTGCCTGAACCTTCGGACGGTGTTGACGCGTTTGCCGCTGGAGCGACCAAGGCAGCTTGTGTTGCCTGTTCGGACGTACTCGAAACAGTGTGCTGCCGGTTCAGACTGGAACCGGTCGCGAGGATCAACCACAAACCGGCGCCAAACACGATCAGCAGGATCGGGTAGTAAAGGAGGCGGGGATGATTCTGTGTGTTGGAATCAGGCAATTTGTGCCGTGCTCGCAGTTGGGTTTCCGGACTGGTATGGCTTGCGATGTTCTCAATCAGGCGCTCAATCAAAGTAAAACTATTGTCGCGTCAGCACGTATTACCTTATCAGTGGGAAATAGTCAGTTGGAAATAGTTTCTGCGATAACGCAACGCGCCAATGCAGCTACGCAACTTAATAGAACACAGTGGAACTGAGCAAAGGCGTCAATTGATCCGCAGTGTTATTGATGCTACTTTCGTTTATAGGTTGGCCGGCAGGCAAGCTTTCAGAGGCCGATTGGTTTTCGGGTAGTTGATAATCCGAAATCTCGCAAAGATTACGAATTTTCGGTACAGGCACAAGGGGTTCTCGCAAAAGATTAATGACGAGCAATACGACCGGAACCAGCACGGAAGTCGGCAATTATTTTGTCTCAAACTATCCACCGTTTTCGCAGTGGAAGCCCGAGTACGTTGACCAGGCGCTCGCCGCACTAGATCAACCACCACGCACCGAAGATCCGTTCGGGCTCTATCTTCACATCCCGTTCTGTCGCAAGCGCTGCAAATTTTGTTACTTCAAAGTCTACACCGACAAGAATGCCGGCGAGATCGAAGTCTACCTCGACGCGCTGATTAAAGAGGCTGAACTTTACAGTCGGACGCGCGCGCTGCAGGGCCGGCAGCTTCGCTTCGCTTACTTCGGCGGCGGCACGCCTTCTTACATCAGCGAACGACAACTTCATTATTTGGTCGACGGCCTGAACCGGCATGTGAGTTGGGACAACGCTGAAGAGGTGACGTTTGAGTGTGAGCCGGGGACGTTGCGGCGATCAAAACTGGAGACGCTGAAGGAAATCGGAGTCACGCGTTTGAGCCTTGGCGTGGAACATTTCGACGATGAGATTCTGGTGGCGAATGGACGCGCGCATCTCTCGGCCGAAATCTACGACGTGTACGATCTGGCCCGGCAGGTTGATTTCCCGCAAATCAATATCGATCTGATCGCGGGCATGGTTGGGGAAACGGAAGTGAAGTGGCGAGACACGGTGCGTCGGGCGCTGGAGTTGCAGCCTGATTCCGTCACCATCTATCAGATGGAGTTGCCCTACAACACGGTCATCTCGCAGGAAATGATCAAGCAGGGCGCCGCGTCGCCAATCACCGACTGGGACACTAAGCGGCGCTGGCTCGACTTCGCTTTCGAAGAATTTCAGGCGCACGGCTATCGCATCGCCAGCGCTTACACGGTCGCCACGACCCGGAAGCCTTGTCGTTTTATTTATACCGACGCCCTTTGGCATGGCGGCGACATGATCGGCCTTGGAGTTTCGTCCTTCTCGCACTTCGGCGGCGTCCACTTCCAAAACGCACACGGTTTTGAAGAGTACGTGGCGTTGCTCGACAAGGATCAACTGCCGTTGCTGCGAGCGCTTACGCTTACGCCGAAACAGAAGCTGATCCGCGAAATGATCCTGCAACTGAAGACAGGCGCCATTGACACCGCTTATTTTCGCGGGAAGTTTGGCGTCGACGTTTGGAACGAATTTAAACCGGTGTACGAACGACTGGACACCGAGAACCTGGTTGAGCGAGAAAACGGGACGATCGCGCTCACGCGCAGCGGCTTGCTCCGCGTGGATCATTTTCTGGCTGAGTTTTTTGAACCTGAATTGAAAGCGGTACGTTACGTATAGGGACGGTGAAAGGTGAAGAGTGAAAGGTAGACAGCGAAAAACAGCAAACAGCAAACAGCAAACAGTAAACGCCCTACAGAGAGATCCAGCGGAAGTTGTTTTGCTGTTCACCTTTCACCCTTCACTTTTCACTGACATACAAATATGGATATGAAGACCACTTACGATGTGATCGTTATCGGTGGCGGGCCGGCGGGGAGCACAATTGCCAGCATCCTTTCGCGCGAAGGCCGCAAGGTCGTCCTTTTTGAGAAGGAGCGTTTTCCGCGCCACCACATCGGCGAATCATTGATGACGGACACTTACTTTACTTTCCAGCGGATGGGTCTGCTCGAGAAGATGAAAGCGAGTCCGTTCGTTCAGAAGTACAGCGTCCAGTTTGCCAATCCGGCGGGCCGGGAATCGCGACCGTTTTATTTCTTTGAAGCCAATCATCATGAGTCGGCCGTAACCTGGCAGGTGACGCGCGCGCAGTTTGACTTGATGCTTCTGGAGCACGCGGCCGAGCAAGGCGCGACCGTTTACCAGGAGACGCAAATCAAACGCGTGCTCTTTGAGGGTGAACGTGCTTACGGCGTCGAAGCGAAGATGAAAGACGGTTCGTTGCACGAGTTTCATGCGCCGGTCGTGGTCGACGCGAGCGGACAGTCAGCGATGCTTTCAAACAAATTCGGCTGGCGCGTGCGTGATCCGAAACTCAAGAAGGCCGTGCTTTTTTCTTACTTCAAGGGCGCGCATCGTGAACCCGATCTCAACGGCGGCGCGACGCTCGTGTTGCGAACGCCCAAGGGAAGCAACGGCTGGTTCTGGTATATCCCGCTTGAAAACGACATCACCAGTGTCGGCGTGGTTGCTGATCCCGAGTATCTGGTCAAGGGTCGCGGGCAGGATCTCGCGAAGATCTTCCACGAGGAAATCGATAAGGTCGAAGCTTGCCGGCGGCGAGTTGAAGGCGGGACGCGCGTCGACAAAATCTATTCAATTCTCGATTACTCCTATCGTTCCAGCCACTGCGCCGGCGACGGCTTCATCTTAATCGGCGACGCCTATGGATTTCTCGATCCGATCTATTCGTCTGGCGTGCTGCTGGCGCTGAAAATGGCGGAACTCGCGGCGGACAGCATTCACGATGCGTTCAAGCACGACGACTTTTCCGGCGCGCGGCTGGGCCAATATCAGGCGAAACTGGATCAGGGCATCGAGTCGATGCGCAAACTTGTCTACGCTTTTTACAACGAGGGCTTTAGCTTCGCGCAGTTTCTGCAAAAGTATCCTGATCAGCGCGTGAATATTATTAGTCTGTTGATGGGCGATGTGTTTAAGGAAGGCGTCGACAACATCTACGGGCCGATGGCTGACTTCGCGGTGATTCCGCCGCCGCTTTACGAGCAGCTCGATGGCTCGCCGGCGCCACTCAAGGAATCGATGGGAGTCGAGGAAGTAATGACGGCGAAGTATCAGTACTACGACGATGCGGTTTTGCAGGAAGACTAAAGTTTCGAAAACTCACCTTGAACGTCTTTAGTCGCTCGTTTAGAGGCGGGCATCGCCCGCCGGTTCAATTTGAGAGTTGCGACGGCGGACGATGCCCGCCGCTAAACGAAACAACGATTTCCACTCCTAAAACAGCAACTTCACGCCAAACTGAATATGCCGCGGATCGCGCGCAGAAGTAATCCGGCCGAACGTCGGCGAGCCCAGAAAATTGTCCGGCAGGTTGAAATTCGGATGATTGAAGAGGTTGAAAAATTCCGCCCGCAACTGCAAGTTGAGCTCTTCCGAAAGTCTGGTGTTTTTCAGCAGCGACACATTCACGTTCTGATATCCCGGGCCGTCCAGAATATTTCTGCCGGCGTTTCCGAAAGTGCCGGGCGCCGGGAAAGCGAAGGCGCTCGCATTGAACCAACTCTCCGGCGAGCGATTGCCCAACTGCGGATTGCCGACGACGTTCGGACGATCGTTCGCGCCAAAGCCGAGAATCGACCGGCCCGTGCCGCTGTTGTCGATGTCAGACAAGAGCGCGACCGTGAAGGGCCGTCCGCTTTGAAAAGTGAGAATGCCGAAACTTTGCCAGCCGCTCAGCAGTGAAGTTACCCAGCCGTTGTCCGCGAAATATCTCCGACCTTTGCCAAACGGCAGATCATACGACATAACTGACAGACAGCCGGTGGCGCACATCGAAATTGGAGCGGCCGCGTTCGGCCCTGGTGTCGTAACTGTTTTGCGGGAAGTTTGGATCGCCGGCGCTGCTGAAGAAGTTGGAAGCGTCGTCGATCGACTTTGACCAGGTGTACGAGACGAGCGCAGTTAGCCCGCGCGAGAAGCCGTTGCTGGAATCGTGCCTGCAGGCTGTGGTAGTTCGAGTTTGCGCGCGACTCGAGCAGATCGATGTCGTCGAAACGCGGATCGGGTCGCGGCACGAAGGGAAGTCCCGGTGGCAGCGCGCTTGGTTGCGGCTGATTTATGTCGCGAGCCGTTAGCAGCTTCGTTCCTTTCGAACCCACATACGCGACTTCCAGGACGCTGTTGTCGCCGACTTGTTGCTGAACGTTCAGATTCCAATGCTGCATGTAGGCCGTGCGCAAGTCGCGTTGAATTGCGAGCGCCGAATCCGGCAAAGGAAACGGGAAGAACGCGGGAAACGGGTTGTCCAGAGTAAGCGGTAAAAACGGGCCCAGCGAAAAGAAAATGTTGTTGTCGAAGTAAGGCGAATTGAAGTAGAGCGCTTCACCCGGCGCGAGCGGCGACTGATCGTAGTAGATGCCGTAGCCCGCCCGCACCACCGTCTTTGCATTGCTGCCGATGGTCCACGCCAGTCCCACGCGCGGTGCGAAATTGTTTTTGTCCGAGTCAAACCCGCCGCGCGGCACGCCGTTCGTTCCCACCTGCACCAGGCTGCGCGACGCCACATCGAAAACGTTCGCTCGATCGGCGGCGTCGACCGGTGGCGAGTTGTACTCGTAACGCAGGCCAGCAGTTGAGCGTCAGCCGCGGCGTGACGCGGAAGCTGTCGTTAGCAAAAAAGTTGTAAGCTGTGCGTGCGCAGGTGCTGCGCGTTATCGACGCGCGCCACGCTGCTGAGCATCGGAAAACCGAGCAGCAAATCGCCCAGGGCGTTGAACGTAACTTGACCAAACGGCGAAAACTGAATGCGGCCACGCGACTCAACATCGCGGAAGGCATTCTGCTGCGCGAAGCGAATGTCAGCACCAAACTTGATCAGATGACTACCGTGAACGTAGCTCGCCGTATCGAGAACTTGATAGACGTTGGTGACGCTGTTTTGCGGGTTGTTGCCTTCATCGCCCAGCGGGGAAAAACCGGTGAGCGTTATGAAACGTCAAACCCGCGTCGCGGGCGTTGGGAGAAATCACCGGCAGCCCGACTTGTGGATTAAGCGTGCTGGCCTCCTGCGTTACCGATGCAGCGACGCGACTCAAAGCTACCCGCGTTTCGTTCACGAAGGTCGGACGTCAAAACGTGCGTGAGCGCCCCCATCACGTTTTGGCTGCGTCGTTTGACCGTGTCGCCGAAGCCGGGAATGAGCGCGAGGTTTGGACCAGTAAACGGTTCAAACAAATTGCGATCGCCAAAGCTGTAGCGGACAGTGAAATCCGTGTTCTGCTTCAAACGGTGATCGAGTCGGACGTCGAAGCTGTCGTTGCGATCTCGTTGCGTTGGCGACGAGACAAAGTTCTGCAGCGGCACGTTGCGATTCGGAAGTGGATACAAAGCCGCGAGCGCGCGCCCGACGGCGTTGATGCGGCCGTCCGGAATTATGCCGCCCGGAAATGGCAGCCCGGTGAGCGGATCAATCGGAAATCCAAACAGGCTTTGCGAGAAATCGCCGGCGCGTTCCTGCGCGGTCGGCACGTTCGTGATGCGCGTGATGCCTTCGCGGCAGCGCGTGCCTTCGTAGTCACCAAAGAAAAACGTGCTATCGCGTTTGATTGGCCCACCGAGGGAACCGCCAAACTGGTTGCGCAGGTATTTCGGCTTGGATTCGCCTGCCGGAGCGAAGAAGTTGCGAGCATCGAGGGCGCCGTTGCGGTAAAACTCAAACAGGATACCGTGAAAGTTGTTGCTGCCGGACTTGAGAACGACGTTTACCTGAGCTCCCGGCGCACGACCGAAAGCTGCGTCGTAGCTGCTCGTTAGCATTTCAAACTCGTGAATGGCATCGACCGACGGGCGCACGCCGAAAGTATTCAATTTGGGATCGACGTTATAAGTGCCATCGAGCAGAAAGTTGTTGGCGTCTTCGCGGGCGCCGTTAACGCTGAAAGCAAAGTCGCCGCGGACGGAGCCGGCCGAACCTGGCGCAGCGGGCGCGGCTCCGGGGACCAGCAAAGTCAGTTCATAAAAGTTTCGACCGTCGAGCGGCAAACCGACGATCTGGCGATTAGCGATGACCGTGCCGATTGAAGAAGAGTCCTTTTTCAATTCCGTTGGCGGAATCAGTACGACTTCGCCAACCGGACTAACCATAAGGCCGACGTCAACTCTCAGATCCTGATTGACGCTGAGCACGATGTCCTGCGTAAAAGTCTCGAACCCATTCACGGTGATCTTGATCGTGCACGGTCCCGGCGGCAGCGACGAGATGATGTATTCACCGGTGGCGTTGCTGATCGCGGTGCGTTGTTCGTTGGTTTGCTTATTGCTCAGGGTTATTGAGGCCGCGGGAATGACGCCGCGATTTGGATCGTAGACAGTTCCACGAACCGTGCCGCGATATGTCTGCGCGGAAATTGACGACGCCAGCAACAGCAAAACGACGACGGGCAAGAGTTTTTGAGAGGTGTACATCAGTAGGTTCCTTGTTACGTAATTTTGGATTAAAACGAATTTCCGGAGACCGTCAGGCGACTCACAGTATTATGACGAAATCCGCGCGAGAATGCTTGCGAAAACGATTGCCGGTCGAACAACCCTGGCCGTGTTTTGTATATCAAAGTGCAAAACTTAACTGCTAGAATGCGGGTCAGACATTAGAACGGTAATCAGGTCATTTTGGTTTCACTGTAGTTGAGTGGCGACGATGTTCTTGCCTCGTGGGCACGTTCCGTTAGTCGCTTGTCAGAATTTGCAGTTAGATCTTTTGTAACGTTCGACTGTTCTAGTCTTGCTCCCTCTCCCTTTGGGAGAGGGATGGGGAGAGGGCTTGTGCGTCAAGCTCAAACCCTCCCCTAACCCCTCCCAAGGGAGGGGAAGCCGAGTCTACAAATCCGCTTAGTTAAGTTGGAGGTCCACCTGATGCTTTGGATCATTTTTGCTTTCGGCGCTGCACTCTCATGGGGCTTGTACGGTCCCGCATTGCATCGTGGCCAGGTTGCGCTGGGCAGTCCGATGCGCGCGCTGCTTTGCGTCGGCGTTGCTTATTTCCTGATCGGAGTTTTGGTCCCCGTGGCGACGCTTGGATATCAAGGAGAGTTGAACGGGTTCACCATGAAGGGCTCTTTGGCGGCAACACTCGGCGGCGTGTTGGGCGCGGTTGGGGCCGTTTGCATCATCTTCGCCTTCAGGACGGGTGGGCTGCCGACTTACGTGATGCCGCTGGTGTTCGGCGGCGCGCCGCTTGTAAACGTAATCTTTTCAATGTGGTTGCACCCGCCGAAAACGTCGCCGAATCCGATCCTGTATTTGGGTTTCGTTTTGCTCGCAACCGGCGCCGGATTAGTTTTGTACTTCAAACCTTCGTCATAGATTTTGGAGGGCGCTGACCTGTCAGCGCTTTAGCCGGTCGCGACTTGTCGCGACCAACGTCATTGAAACTAACAAACAGATCAGGGCGTCAAGCCGCCCTGGACCAAAGCGGTGACAGGTCACCGCACTCCAAAACGCCAACTCCAAAGAGGAGCTTCGATCATGAAAAATTCGAACATCAAAATCGCACTGGTTTCCGCAATCATTCTTCTGAGTCTAGCCGCTGAAATTGCAGCGCAAGCCGGCGGCAACTGGCCGCAGTGGCGTGGTCCCAATCGCGACGGCATCTCCACTGAAACGGGCCTGCTCAAGCAATGGCCCGCCGATGGTCCAGCGCTCGTTTGGAAAGCCTCGGGCGCGGGCACCGGCTACTCTTCGCTCGCGGTTACCGGCGGTCGGATCTACACGATGGGTTTGCGTGGCGATCGTGAATACGTGATCGCTTTCGACGTCGCCACCGGGAAACAGGCCTGGGCCACCGCGCACGGCGCCGCTTATCGCGACAGTCGCGGCGACGGCCCGCGCGGAACTCCCACCGTAGATGGCAAGACCCTCTACGCCCTCGGCGGCAATGGCGATCTTTCAGCGATGGACGCGTCCACGGGAAAAATCATCTGGACGATGAACATCCTGCAAAAATTTGAAGGCCCGCAACTGCAATGGGGAATCAGCGAGTCGCCCCTCGTAATCGGCGAGAAGGTGTTGGTCAATGCCGGCGGCGCGGGCGCGTCCGTCATCGCGCTCAACAAAAAAGACGGCTCCGTAATTTGGAAAAGCCAGAGCGACAAAGCCGGCTACTCTTCGGCAATGCCGGTGAAGATCGGCAATACGACGCAGGTCGTGTTCTTTACCGATCTTCGCGCTGTAGGTCTCGATCTGAATTCCGGCAAGCTTTTGTGGGAATACGCGCGGGCGTCTAACAAGGTCGCCAACGTGGCCACGCCGGTCGTTCGCGGCAATCGCGTTTTCGTTTCTTCGGACTACGGCACCGGGGCAGCATTGGTTGAGGTGAAGGCTGACGGCACGGCACAGGAGGTTTACTTCACTAAAAAGATGCGCAACCACCACAGCACGGCGATTTTGATCGGCGACTACCTCTACGGATTTTCAAGCGGCATCCTGACGGCCATGCGTTTTGATACTGGCGAAGTCGCCTGGGAAGATCGCAGCGTGGGCAAGGGTTCGTTGGTCTATGCGGACGGAAACCTTTACGCCTTTAGCGAAAAAGGAGTAGTGGGACTGGTTGAGGCATCGCCGGCTGCTTATCGCGAGAAGGGTCGCTTTGAAATGAAGATGGAGTCACTGCCGACGTGGACGCATCCGGTGGTCGCGGGCGGGCGACTTTACCTGCGCGACCAGGACGTGATCTACGCGTACGACGTGAAAGAGAAGAAGTAATCAGGTCCTCAGCGCCGAAGGCGCGAAATGTAATAGCCCAGGGCAACGCCCTGGGTTAACTAGGTGTGAATGACTTTTGAAGCGCTGAAGGCGCGCAATAGTCGTGGCGAGTGATCGCTACTTCTATTTCCCGCCCTCAGCGCTTCTGACGATCTTCACAACGACGCTTTCCTGGGCCGCTGGCCCAGACTCTCACATTTCGGCCTTTGGCGCTGGAAGTCACGCACAATCTTATTGTTTGATTGAATGGTGACTCGACCGTTTGCCGATGCAGTAGAGGTATCCTGCAGTGCGGATGAAAATCTGACCCTCAGAAATCGCCGGCGAACTCAGGCAGGAGTCGTTCAACGCATTCTCCGCCAGCACTTCAAATTTTGGTCCCGCCTTAACCACCGTCGTCAGGCCTTCTTCATTAGTCACGTAAATCTTGCCGTCGGCCAGCACCGGCGACGAACTGTAAATGCCGGATTTGATTCGTTGTTGCCCGTAGACTTCCGCGCCTGTTTTTGCATCCAGACACCACATGATTCCGCGGTCGTTCACCACGTAAAAATATTTGCCATCGGTGACTGGTGTCGGCACGTCAGGACCGTTCGGCGTCGACCAGAGCACATGCGAGTTGGTGATGTCGCCGCGGCCGCCAGCCTTCAGCGCGAGCAACGGCCGCACGCGCGTGGGCGCGTAGATGATGTCCGCGAAGATCACTGGAGACGCGACAATCCGATAGAACGGATCGTTGTCGGGATTGAGGCCATTCGCGCGCCAAAGCTCCTTGCCGGTCGCCGGGTCGTGGCCCGTCACGCAGTCGCCGCCGGTGATGACGATTTCAACCGTCTTGCCGTAACGAAGCAGGCCGGGCGTTGAATACGAGTCGGGTGATTCGCGAATTGCTGCCGTCGACCGCTCAACTTTCCAAAGCGTCTTCCCGGTCTTCTTGTCGAGTCGCAGCACGTAAGACGGCTCGTCGGTTTTCATTCCATGCAGTACCTGAACGTAAAGCGAATCGTCGTGCAGCAGCGGCGAAGACGCGTAGCCCCAGTTCAAGCCAAACACGCCGTAGTCCTTCTGAATGTCTCGCGTCCAGAGTGGGTTGCCGTTAAAGTCGAAGCCTTTCAGAATTCCCGTGCCGGTCATCACGAAGATGCTTTTGCCGTCAGTCACCGGCGAGGGCGACGACATGTTTTGCTTGCGCATCTTGACGTTGCCGCTGCCGAGGGGTTTTTTCCAAACAACGTCGCCGCGCGTTCGGTCGACACACCAAAGGTAAAGGTCGTTGCCGTCGGCGACGTTCAGAAAAATGCGATCGTTCCAGACGATTGGAGTTGCGCCGCTGAAGCCGGGCATCGCCAGTTTCCAGGCGACGTTCTCCTCGGTGGACCAGCGCAACGGCAAATTCTTTTCACCGCTGACGCCGTTCAGGCCTGGTCCGCGCCACTGCGGCCAGTTCTCGGCATGCGCAACTGAAGACAGCACGACAACGACGGCAAGGATTTGAGCGATTCGGTTCAGCATCTCTTTTCCTCCGAATTAGAATTGATTCAACTTTACACTGGGAGCGCGGGCGTCCCGCCCGCAAAGCGGGCCCAAGACGGATTTGATCTGATTGGTACAACGTCCCCGAATCTTTGCGGGCGGGACGCCCGCGCTCCCAGTGAACACGTTGACCTTTGCCAAACTTACTCCGCTCGCAACGCCGGCAGCAGGGGCGAACGCAACGCCGCCCACGTGGCGACGATGGAAGCAGCCAACCCCGACAGCAAAACTCCCAACAGCAGTAACGCGAGCGCTCGACTTGGCAAATGCGCCTGGCGCGAGAACAGCACCGGGGCAATCGCGAGCAGCGCGCAGACCGTTCCCGTGAGCAACCCGCAGCAGAGCAGCAAAGCATTTTCGGCAATCACCATCAGCGCGAAATGCGACGAGTCGTATCCCACCACGCGTAAAAGCGCGAGTTCGCGCCGGCGTTCCAAAACGTTCCGCAACAGCACCGCCGCCATTCCCAGCGTCCCGAGAATGAGGCCCAGGCCGCCCAGCATTTGGAACGTGGAAAGATAAGTATTCTCCACGCGATGAAAACTCGCCAGCCGTTCAGAGGTCGCCTGAACGTCGAACCCGAAATCTGAAAGGCGATCCTCGAGCGTGGCCGCGATCGCGCTGGCCTGTTCGGGCGCCGGCGTGTCGATGAGAAAGAAGCGGAAGCCTTGCTGTTCCGGAAAGAGACGCGTGAAGTTTGCCTCGCCCATCAGCAGTTCACTTTGAAAGACACTGTCGCTGAGGCTGCCGACAACGCGCAGTCGCACCGGACCGTTGCCGTGGTCCAAAACCAGATCGTCGCCGAGTTTGAGATGTAGCACGTAAGTCAAAGAGTTCGCATCGACGATCACCGGCACCGCCGCATCGGCAAAAACACGATTCAGCAGCAGCCAGGGATTTTCCTTTTCCGCGGCAGTCTGGGCGAGCGAACTTTGAAACACGAAGCGGTTGCCGGCGAGAAAGTCGGCGGTGGGCGCGATGATTTTAGGATTGCGCGGCTGGTAAAGATTCAGGCAGCTGGTGTCGTCGCCGGGCCGCACGCGGAAACGCGCCAACGTTACGCCCGCGAGCGGAGACTTGCCCTCGTCAACTGTGAGACCAGTCACCGAACCAGTCGTCAGCCCCAGCGCTTCCTTCCCTTCGCTCGTGTTCGGATCGTGCACGATCGGCAGCAGCGACTCAGCCAGCAGAGAGAAGCCGCCGCTACCCGATTTCTTGTCAACAGTCTGCCCGCCTTCGTGGCGTCTGAACGAATCGACGGCGACGATGATGAAAACCGCGGACGCGATGAGCGCGATGCAAAGCACGCTCCGGCCGGGACGAGAAGTCGCGTTTCGAAATCCAAGTCGCGCGACGGACCACCACCCGGGACGTTCGATTGAACTTCCCGTATCGCGTCGCAACGCCGCCGATTGAAAGCAAAGAAAAGCGGCCAGCAAGAGTGCGGCGCTGCCAAAAAAGCCGGCAACCTGATTGATGAGGTTGAACGCAGCGGCAATTAGCAGCGCGAGGCCTAAGCAGCCAAGCAGGATCCCGACTCGAAATACGTTGAGTACTCTGAAATCTGAGATCTTGGATTTGAAAATTGAAATCTGAGAGCCTTGCTGTCCAACCACAGCCGCCGCCAGTCCGCGTTTCCGAGTTCCACCAACATTCGCGCTGACTCCGGACAGCAAACCGCGAGTCGATTCCTTCCCGAGGCCGCGCAGAGTCCAGACGACGCAGAGCAGCGCCGCGAATATTCCACCCGCCGCGCCCAGCACGAGCGAGAGCGGCGAAACATGCAGTCGCAGCATCGTGGTGCCGACGGCGCCAACCCACCACGTTCGCAGTCCGGTTATTACAAATTCTCCGTAGCCGATGGCGCCAGCTAACCCGATCACGCTGCCGATGACGGCGAGCAACAATCCTTCGGCAAGAAACAAGCGGCGAATTTTTGCAGCCGGGAATCCTACGGCTTGCAGCAGACCGATTTCCCGCAGGCGTTGTTCGATGCCGAGTTTGAAAAAGAGCGCCGCCAGCATCAGCGCGGAAATCACCAGGAAGAAACTGAAGTAAAGAAAGTACTCGCCAAAATCGGTAGCGCCGCGCGACGCTTCCAGACCCTGCGCGCGCACTGGCAAAATCGCGAAGCCGCCGTTTAGCGGGTCGAGCTTCTCGTGCAAGCTGCGCTCGAAGGCCGGCTGCATTTCCGCGAACGTCTGCTCGCGCCTGGGACCAACCCGCAGTGACGTGAGCTTACCAAAACGCGACTGCCAGAGTTTTTGTGCCACGTCGAGCGGGATGAAGGCCTTCGGCGTCGTGCGATACGTTTTCCAATAGTCTTCATCTTGCGACCGAACGCGTTGCAAGTCGATCGGAAACGGCGGATCCCAGTCGTCAAACGTTTCCGACTCGGTGATGCCGGGGTAGTCGGGCACGAGATCGCGGTCGGCGGCGATTCCTTCCATCGGGATGATGCAGGCGACGCGAAACTCGGCGGAACGCGTCGCCAGGTTGCCCTCTGGCAGCCAGAAGTAGTAATCGAGCGTCACGCGCTCGCCGAGCCTGGCTTGAAGATCGGCGCCGGCCCATTCGTTAAGCAGGATTGGAGGCAAGTGCGCTGTAGCCGGCGCCTGGCCCACTCCCGCCGAAGCGTCGCAGCCGGACCGATGGCCCAACTCATCGTGTTGCATCCATTCCATCGACTTGCTTTCGACGCCCGTGACGATGGAATAAGGAACTTCGCGCCCGTCGTCTTTGCGCAGGCTGTTGACCAAATAAGAGAGGAACGGCCAGGCGCCGGAAGTCTCTGCCGTCTGCGCTGCCGCCTCCACTCTGTCGGCCAGTGCGTCGGGAATAAATCCGGCAGAACTTTCAATCGAAAACGTCTGCTGCGCGTTTAGGACGCGAAGCTTGACGCCGTAGTCTTCCAGCGACGCCTTGTCCTTTAGAAGTCGCTCGAGCACCGGCGTGCTCGCCGGCTGGTTCGTCGTTTGACTTGCGCCCGGCGAATTTTCAGCAATGAGAATGAGATTGGTCTTGCCTGCCTGGTCCAACTCTTTCTGCAACAGGCTCAGCGGAACAAAGACAGCGCGAACCGCGCCTTGTTGCGCTTGCAACGAAAACTCACCCAGCACTTCGGAGCCGAGCGTTTGCCGTACGGTTAGTCGCACCGTGCTGCCGAGATCTTCTTTGCGGCTGTGTAGCGACTCAATCGGAATCGCCGAAGGCTTTTCCACGCGTAACACAATCGAGTCGCCCACCGCCGCGCCAAGTTCGCGCGCGAAACTTTCGCTTAAAAACGCTTCGCGGTTCTGGGGCGGTTGCCGGCCTGCCAGTTGATGAAAACGCCAGAAGCGTTCGTCAACTCCGTAGACCTTGATTGCTGACCCGACTCGCTTGCTCGGTTCATGCGTGACGGTTCCCGGCAACGCGATGAGCGGACAAGCGGCGGCGAGTCCGGCGGCGGCAAATTGCGGATCGCTTTGCAGATCATTGGCGAGTTGATCGCGGAAGAAGCCGCTTGAAGTGATCACCTGATCGGTTTCGCCCAGCCGCTGCACGACGAGATCGCGTAGGCTGGCGCGCACCGAATCACCAACGACGAGCGCGCCGGCGAGCACGGCAACGGCCGTGGCCACGCCCAACACGACGGCGAGGTTGGTGCGCCAGTAGTGCGTAAGACTGCGAATCAGGAGCTGAGAAGTTTTCATCCTACAAAGGCTTTTTTCGAATTTTCTCTGCGTAATCTCCGCGATCTCTGCGTCTCCGCGTTGAACGGACTCTCGACCAAACTCAACGCAGAGACGCAGAGGGCGCTGAGGCGGCGCAGAGAATTCAAACCGGGAGACTAGCCAACAACTTCCAGGTGTTGATCGTTCAACTCAAAGCGTTTGGGAAAGCGCGCGGCCAGTTCCGCGCTGTGCGTCACCACGATCAGAATCGTCTGCTGCTGCTCCTGTAGATCAAGGAGCAGGGAAGCGACCACGTCTGCGGACTTGTGATCGAGATTTCCGGTTGGCTCGTCGCACAACAGCAGTTGCGGCTTCGTGATCAAGGCACGCGCGAGCGCGACCCGCTGCTTCTCGCCACCGGAGAGTTGCGCCGGCCGGTGATCGAGACGATCGGCGAGACCAACCTGCTCGAGCAACGCCCGCGCGCGATCTTCCCCAGCATGATCTGCTGCGGAAACAAGCGTTGGCGTCAGCACGTTCTCGAGTACTGAACACTGCGGCAGCAGGCAGTGGTCCTGAAAGATGAAACCGATCTGCCGGTTGCGAAATCCGGCGAGCTCTTTCTCTTTTAGTTGAAACGGATTCTGGCCGTCGAGTGTGACGGTGCCGCTCGTGGGCGGCTCAAGCGCGCCGATGATGTAAAGCAGAGTGCTCTTGCCGCTGCCGGATGGGCCCATGATTGAGGCCGCGTCGCCGCGAGCAAGCGAAAGCGAAACGGCGGAGACGATTTGGATGGCGCCGCGCGGCGCCGGGTATTCTTTCGAGACGTTCTCAACCTTGAGCACAAAACCTCCGCAAACGTGAACGACGTTTAGCCACAGATATACACGGATTCATACAGATTAGACAAAACGAGCAATACGACTTGAAGAGTCTGCCTTCCGATCATACCTATTCTGTCTCTACTCATATCCGTGAGAATCCGTCTTATCTGTGGCCCATATCTCTGGCTTGCACACTCTCGTAAGCTTCAAGCGCGCGGTCGGCCATTCGCGCGACGCTGTAATGCTTTCTCACATTCTCAAAACCGTTCTGCCCCAGCCGCTGAGCGAGCGCCGGGTCGCGCTGCAAACGCAAAATTCCAGCAGCCAGACTTTCCGGATCGTCCGGCTCAACCAGTTCGCCGCCGCCAGTTCTTTCCACGACCTCCGTAAACCCGCCGCGTCGCGGTTGCACCACCGGCACGCCGCAGGCCATCGCTTCGAGCAGAAAAATTCCTTTCGGCTCGTCGTAGGTCGCGGGCACTGACAGCACATCGAGTGTTTGCAGAAACGCGATCTTCTGTTCGCGATCGAGTACGCCGTGATAATGAAACTCATCGCCGAAACCCGACGCTTTCATTTCGTGCTCGATGTCGCTCAGATAGGTTTTATGCTCAGGCGCGAGATAGCCGGCGACTTCGAGCCGTGCGTTTTGCAATTCGCCACTGGCGCGCAGGCGACGATAAGCGTCCGCGAGCACCTGCAGGCCTTTCTCAGGCGCGAGGCGCGCGAAGTATCCAACCGTGAACGGCTCGGTGCGCGCGTGATTTCGTTGCGTGTAACCCGCGAGATTAATGCCGAGAGGCACGACGCGAATTTTCTCCGGCGGGATGTCCGAGATAGCCCGGCATGAACTCGGCGTAGTAGTCGCTGACGGCAATGAACGCAGCGACGTGTTTGATGTTGGCTCGAATCAATTCCTTTGATTCACTGCGATAGGGCTCCTGCAGGCTTTCGAGAAAAAGGTCTTCGCCCTGCAGCGTGCAAACTATCGGGCGATGCAGCGCTTCTTTGATTGGTTCGGCCAGACCGAGCAGGAGGGTGTACGGCAAACTGATGATGTCTGGCGGAGTTTCATGCTCCAGCCATTCGAGCAGTTTCGCGATCTCTTTTTGTTGGAAGCCGTCGTCGCCTTTTAACATTGACACGGTGAGTTCGCCCAGCATCTTCGGGCTCGTTGAGATCGAACGACGAGACGCGAGCTTCAACATCGGCGTCGAGTCCCACAGGCGATCGAGCCAGCGCGGCGAGTTACGAAAGATCGGCAGATACTGCTCAAGGTAGACGCTGATGCCGCCGAAGAAAACTCTTTCGCCGCTGACATTCGGCTCGTCCGTGAGAGTTGGCGTGTAGACCGGCAACAACATCACGTCGTGACCGCGGGCGATCAATTCGGTGGCGAGGGCGTTGTCACGCAGGCAACTGCCGCAGTACATCTGTCCCGCGCCGCCAGTCAGATAGAGAATCTTCATTGCATTTGGAGTGCGCTGACCTTACGTCCACGCCAGCCGGGCTGCCCGGCCGGGGACCCCGGTGTCAGCGCTTTGGCCGGCTGCCATCTGTCGCAGCCTTTGCGGTTCAACTGCGCACGAAAGAAAAGCGGCGTCAGGCCGCCGCCGGCGAAAGCGGCACCCGGTCGCCGGACGCCAAGCTAAGTTGGAAAGCGCGGCGCGCGTAAAGATGTTCGAACAGGTTGCCCTCATGCGGCTGGTCCCAACTAATTTGATTGGTGGGCACCGCGCCGATGTTCAGGCGGTCGACATTTGGGGAGGTAATTAGACGCTGAATCAGTTTGGGATCGGAAGTGATCGCGGTAACAACGAGGCTCGGCCCGAGCGCTTGCGGCAGTTCGTCCGGCGTGGCTTTGACGACGCTGGCAAAGGGGAACATGAATTCCTTGTTCGCCATTCCATGCTCCGAATTTTCGCAAAGCACGACAGTCGGCAACAGATAGGAACAACCGTCGCTGGTTGCCAGGCGGTCGCCGTCACGATAAGACGCTGTCACTTCACGCGCGCCGGGTTCGCTCAGGCCTTGATCGATCACCTGCGAAATACGCGCGGCAACATTTGGATCGACGAAAGGCGCGAGTTGTGCCTGGCTGTCGTCGGCCGCGCGCGGCAGAATCTTCGCGAGCCGTTCCGCTAACGCTTCACTAATCGCTTCCGCGTGCTTCGTCACCCAGACGCTCGAAGCGTTGATGCACGAGCGTCCGCCGTTGGCCGCAATCGATCGGGCCATCACGTCGAGATACTTCTCCCAGTCGTCAATGCAATCTTCGCCAATCACGATCTTGCTATAGCCCGGCCCGTGAATTTCAATCCGCGGATCGTTGCGCCAGAGCCCGGTCGAACTGGCGTCGCCGAAAAGCATGCTGCGTCCACACTGTCGCAAAATCTCGCCACTGCCGGCGTGGTCCGTCGGATAAAAACTGAAAGCCTCGCGCGGTGCTCCGGCGCGAATGAACGCCTGGATGATTCGGTACGGGCTCCAGGGCTCAGCGCTTCCCGGTTTGAGCACGAGGGGGATTTTCAAAGGGACTGACGGAATCCACAACGAATGAACGCCAGGCGAATTGTTCGGCAGCACGACTCCCAGCGAGTCGGTGCGCGGATAGAAACTCAACGAGCGCCCATCGATTTCGCCGAAACCGCGATCGAGTATTTCCCAGTCAACGTTCCTCGTGAGCCCGTCAAGCACGTTGCCGGCTTCAGCCATCACGCCGTGAATCTTCGCCATGTTCCCGCGCGCCAGGACGTGCGGCATGCCCGTGGTTGCCGAAATTTGTCGCACATAGTCTTCGGGCGTCTGCGTGTCGTCACCGAGCGGAAGCGTGTCGTTAAGAAAATGATCGGCGGCGCGCCGGCAAATGTCGACGAGTTCGGCGGTGGACAACGTGGCGAGTTTCTCCCGAGCGCTTGCTTGATCGCGCAGGTCGCGCCGGAGCAGGCCGTTGTTAGCCTGACTGATTTCGACGAACAACTCGCGCGTCTGGTGATGCGGCACGCGCGCGACATCGAGACTCTTGTAGGGTTCACCGCGACGAAGAATGGGAATGTGGATCATAAGGAAAAATTTCGGATTTCGAATTTCGGATTTTGCGAAGCGAAAAGTTGGCCGCGGATTAACGCGGAGACACGCGGATCAGAACAGCTTCACAAAACATTAAGAGTGCCTCATTTTCCGAATCCGCGAATATCCGCGTCCATCCGCGGCTTAATAAACTCCTTCGACCACGCTACTCTGCAATCGCGAGAACGGCCTGACGTTGCGCACTCCGTCCCACGGATAAAGTTCACAGGGCGGCTCTCTTTCCGCTTCATCGCGTTCGAGAAAACGCGGCATGAAGAATTCTTTGGTCAGCGTCGTCAGACGAACTCGACCCGTTTCACCGTAGTCAACAATCCGGTTCGGATCGTCAGGATCGACAATTTCAATCATCGCGCGCGGCAGCGGCGGATAGTAAATGACGGCGAAATTGTCTCCCGCCTCGCGCGGTTTGTGTACCGCGAGTCCCATCAAGGTGTTGCCGTAGGTCGGCGCAAAGTAGGCGCCTTCGAGCAATTCTTCAACCGCGAAACGATGAAACTGCGGCGTCATCTCAGTGCCGCCGCAGAAAACTCCGGTGATGCCCATCTTCTTCAGCGAAACTTTTTCGCAGAGCGCTTCCAAAAGTTTTGGAGTCGTAAACAGACAGCGGATGTTGTCGTGGGCGCGCAACAGAGTCAGCCCCTGCTCAACCACGTGCTGCTTGTACTCTTCCGCCATTTTCGGCTGACCCATCTTGAGCAGTTTGATGACCCAACGCGGATCGAGATCGATCATGAAGCAGATGCCGCCGCGATATTGCGTCAGATGTTCAACTGCCAGCCGCAAACGACGCGGACCGGTTGGCCCAAGCGACAACCAGTCTGCGCCTTTGGGAAAAAACTCGTCGGGAAGAGTGTCGCTGAACGCTTCGTAGTCGAGCCGAAAATCCTCGACGTTGATCCGAGATTTCGGAACGCCGGTGCTGCCGCCGGTTTCAAAAGTGAAAACCGCGCGACCGTCGTAGCCCTTCGGCACCCAACGCCGTACTGGTCCGCCGCGCAGCCACTCGTCCTGAAACGGACCGAGTTGAGCGAGATCCTCGTACGAGTGAATCCGATCGCGTGGATCCCATCCGAGATTTTGCGCGTAGTCCAGCCAAAACGGACAGCCGGTCGCGGGGTCGAAGTGCCATTGAATGACTTCACGAACCCACGCGTCGAGGGCTGCCCGCGATTGCTGGATCCTGGTTGTTAGAGCTGATTCAGCGATTGACATAGTTTTCGACTAACAAATGAACGGGATTAACCGCCAAGACGCCAAGAGCGCCAAGATGAAAGTAATAACTGGATAGCAACGTTAAAATACCAGAGCAGGTTTCAAAAGATGAGCCTTCTTAACTGGGACCGGTAACTGGGACTGCGGGCGGCCCGCCCGCAATGAGCGCGAAGCGCGAACAGATTGAAAATCCAAAGCGGGCGGGAAGCCCGCGGTCCCAGTCAAAACTTTGAGTCTTGCGACAGCGCCGCGCGCAACGTTTCCGGAATCTCCGTAGGATTATGATCCTGCAACACAACGACGGTCATGGTTCCTTCAAGTGCCAGCTCATCGTCGGCGCCGAACACCTGGAACTCGTAACGAATGGACGTGCGACCGAGCTTCGCCACCGCAAAGCGCAACCGAAATTTCGCGTCGAGCTCAATCACGCGAATGAAGCGACACTCAATATGGACGCGGGGAAAATCGTAACCCATGCTGCGGTTCATCGGCCATTCAATGGCGCGCACGAGTTCGCTCTCGGCTTCCTCCACCAACTCGAAGATGCGCGGAAAGTGCAGTCGTCCAGCCGCATCGGCATCAGCCCAACGCAGTCGTCGCTCGAGTTCTATGGAAGCTGGCATCTGGTAAAGGACCTCGCTACGGTTGTTCTTTTCGCTAAAGACGATCCGCTGACGCAGGTGGTTCCAACAATTACGATCGTTGCCCACTCTAACTTAAACTCTTCAGAAACGGCCAACGCATGGCGCAGGGGAGTGAAGGTGATCTTTGCGAGCGGGACGCCCGCGGTCCCAGTAACTCACTCGCGTGCCGGCGATCTCCCGAAGCGGCGCTCGCAATCCGACGCCTGCAGCTTGGCCTGATCCTCTGCTTCACCTAAGTATTTTATTCGCTGGTCCGCACTAAGACATTCACCGGTCCGATGCCTAAGTTGTCTGGTCAGCTCCGCCCAACTAACTGTCCAAACGCGCGCCGTGACTTTGGAAACGACCATCGGGTACGACACCGTCAGCACGCGATTGCCATCCGAGCTGAACTCGGCCCAGGAAACCCTCGTGCTCGATTCATTCGGTTCAGCCTCAAGCACGAGAGCCTCACCGGTGCCGTCCGCCAGCCAGACGCGCGCCGAGCCGTCATCCGAGCCCGTCAAGATGTACTTGCCGTCGTTACTGAATTGCACGTTGTTGATTGTGCCGGTGTGACCGGACAAAATCGACGGTGGTTGACCACTGTCCGCGTTCCAAAGGTAAGCGACGCTGGACGACTTGGCCAAAATAACTACTCGCTCGCCATCCGGACTGAATTCCGCACTCTTCAATTCATGGTCGGCGTTCCAAACGACGGGCGTGCCTGAGCCGTCGACATTTCGAATCATCGCAGTCTTATCCTCCGCTACCGACACGATGCGCCGGCCCGACCGATCGAAGCGCGCATCGAGCGCACCAAACTTGTGACCCGCTAAAAGCACTGGCGCAGCGGCCACTTCCGTCTGCCAGAGTCTGATCGTGCCATCGCTGCCCGCAGTGACAATGTGCTTGCCGTCCGGGCTAAAGTACGCGCTGTTGATGCGCCCACTGTGTCCTTTAAGGACGAGCGGAGCGCCGCGTCCATCTGCCGGCCAGACGCGGAGTACGCCGTCCTGAGTAACGGCGTCGCCGTGCTTCTCTCCATTGGTTACGGTGAGCACCTGAGAACTATTCGGACTGAAATCGGCGATAAAGACTGCCCCACCGCAATCAAGTTTCACTGGCGTGCCGCCGTCGCTCGACCAAATCCGCGCGGTGCCATCGAACGATCCAGTCACCACTTTCGAGCCGTCCGGACTAAAGCCGGCCGTGTAAATCGAGTCTTCATGCCCGCGAAGCATGACGGGCGCGCCGGTCCCGTCCGCGTTCCACAGCAACGCCGTGTTCTCGTCTGTTGGTGAACCATTTCGAACAGCCGCGACGATTCGTTGACCATCCGAACTGAAATGAGCCTTAAAGCCGGGGTCGCCCGCGAGCACGACCGGTTCGTCGGCAAGCGACCTGGTCCAGACGCGCGCGGTGCCGTCATAAGAGGCCGTCGCGATTTCGCGCTCGTCAGGACTGAAAGCAGCTCCAGAGAGCGAGGTCTCTCCGTGCAGGACCAGGGGCTCGCCGGTGCCATCCGCGTTCCAGACTTCCGCATTGCCGCCAAGCCACGAAACCAAAATTCGTTTTCCGTCTTTGCTGAAAGCTATCGTAGTCGGCGGCCCACTGTTGGGCTCGACGCTGGAGAACAAGACGGGTTCGCCGGTGCCGTCCGCTGCCTGGATTTCCAACTTGTTTGGTCCATCCCGGAAGATGGCCATCGCGACTCTCTTTCCGTTGGGACTAAACTTGACGATCTGCACCTGAGCGTTCGGATGGCCCAGTACGACAGGTTCACCCGCACCATCGACACGATATACTCGCGCGCCGCCGCGCAGCGATCCGGTTACGATGAACTTGCTGTCGAAACTAAAGTCCACGGCGGTCACCGCACCGTCGTTTCCGCTCAGCAGGATTGGCTGACCCGATCCGTCGGCGTTCCACACGCGCGCGAGGTTGTCGCCGCTGCCCGTTGCCACGAGTTTGCCGTCCGGACTGAAAGCCGCCGCGGCTATGTAATCCGGGTGAGGCAGAACTATCGGAGTGCCCGATCCGTCGGCGTTCCAAATTCTTGCGGCGTTGTCGGCTTCAACAGTTAGAACCCGTTTGCCGTCCGGGCTTAAGCGGGCAACCGTGCTTGAAGATTGACTCTCCGAGCCATGAAACACGACGGGCGCGCCTGTGCCGTCAGCGTTCCATAAACGACTTGAACCATCTTCCGATGCCGTCAGAACCCTGGTGCTGTCGGGGCTGAATTCCGCTCTTAAAACCTTTCCCTGATGACCGCGGAGTACCACGGAGTTTCCATTTGTTTCCGTGGCCCAGACGCGCGCCGTGTCGTCGGCGCCGGCAGTTACGACGTGTTTGCCGTCCGGGCTGTAAGCGACCGAATAGATGCCAACCACATCGTTAGACGATTTGACGTGGCCGCGCAGGACCGTCTTCGCCACGTAGTGACTGATTAAATCCCGCGCGGCCGCCACGCCGCCGCTTGGTTCAACGGGACTCTTCGCTTCGAGCAGCAGCAACGATGCCGTCAGTGGATCGGTTTCAGTCATTCCGCGCGCGATCGAAACCAGACCGGAAGCCTTGGCATTCAGCGTTTCTCGCTCGGCTTTGATTCGTTCGCCTTCCGCTCGCTTGCTCGCTAGGTCTGCGAGCGTGCGCTGTTTGTTCGCTTCGGTTTTGGCGGCCAGCGCCTGGTCCTTCGCCTCGCGCGCATCGTCTTCAGCTTGCTGGGCGCGGCGCGTTTCTTCGTCCGCTTTCAGAACCGCCAGTCTAGCGTTCTCCGTCGCTGCAACCGCAAGTCGCTCTTGTTCGGTTGCGACTTTCTTCGAATTTGTCGCCTCGACGTTTGCTTTGTCGGCTTCAACTTTCGCCAACTGCGCCTGCGTAACCTGACTCTTGGCGACGAAGGCGGCCGCGACGCTCGCCAGCACCAGCAGCATGAGGACGACGCCGGTGCCGATCGTGTAGCGCCGCAGACGATCCTTGCTTCTCACGTAGTTGAAAGATTTTTCAATTCGATTGACAACGGTCGCCGAGGGATTGCCACTCAACAGGGCGACGGCATCTTCACTCTCCGGCGCGATGCCGACGATCTTCGGGTACCAAACGGCCGTTGCCAGTGTGCCGCCGAAATCGATGGGCACAGCTCGCGACGTGCCGTTCGCTTCCGCAAATTCATCAATCTCCTGCGTGACAAACTTGGAAGCTCCGGCGGCGTCGGTGCCGACCAGAACCAGCATCGTGCAACCCTTGATTTTTCTGATCAGCGAGGGCGGCAGGTTTCTGTCAGCGTCGGTGCCGAGCCGGTCGAAGAAGCACGAAAAGCCTCGCTTCGTCAGCTGGTCGGCGAGACCAACAGCGTAGGTATTGGCATCTTTGCGCGAGTAGGAAATAAAAATGTCATCAGCAGATAATGAGGGGAATTTGATTTTCATTACTGACTCCTTGAATCGCACGTTGCGCCGTCATCGCGCTGTAATCTTAGCCCGATCCGGGAGGAAAGTATCGAGAGGCAACCTGGGAAGCCTTAGCCGGTCGCTACGCTCCCGGTTCTGATTCGTTTCTAGTCGTATGAAATTCGAGTTAACCGCTTGGCAGCTTTCCACGCTCCTGTTATTACCAACTTCCGCCGCAACATTCGGATAGATTCGCCAGTCGTAAAGATCCTAAACTACGTTCATGGAAAAACTCGCCCCTGATTTTCGTCACGCGCTTGAAACGGCCTTTGATCATGCCGTCTCCCACCTCGAACACCTGGACGAGTCGCCAATCGCGGCAACCGCCGATCTCGCCGCGTTGAGATCGCAATTGGACAAGCCGCTTGCACAAACGGGTGTGCCGCCGCAGCAGGTGATTGAAGAGCTGGTGCGCGACGTTGAAGGCGGACTGCTCGGCCCCGCGACCGCTGCCGATCTGGGATTAAAGTAGGACAGACATTCCTGTCTGTCCCTGTTTATGGGCAGGCTCTGAAGGAAAATTACGATTGCTTTTGTCAGAAGAAATGGACAGGCAGGAACGCCTGTCTTACTTTCATCTACTGATTAATTCGGGTGGCCGACGCGTCGCACGATTTCAGCGAAGCGCGGTTCGCTGCGCAGACTGTCGAGCATGGGCTCGACTTTCAGATGGATCATGTAGAAGGAGCCTTCATCGTAAGACTTTTCGAGGTACTGAAGCGCCTCCTTCTTCATGCCAAGGCCGGTGTAAATCGTGGCGATCGTGTACGAGGGAACAAAGTCTTTCCGGGATCGCTCTTGCAGTTCACCAATGATCTTCAGTGCGTCAGCTTTTCTGCCTGACACCGCGTAGCCATGGCCCACCGCCGCCACGACTTCAGGGATTGAGTTCTCGATCTCCCTCGCCCTTTCAAACTGCGCGACCGCTTCCTGCAACTTGCCGGTTTGTTCATAACAGCGACCAAGCAGCACGTGCGAGACCCAGTAGTTCGGCTCGAGGTCGATTGCCTTTTGAAGTTGTTCGATTGCCTCGCCGTAGCGGCGCGCGAAATAGAGGTCCCATCCTAAATCCGCGTTGACCGCGGCCGAGAGCGGATCAAGTTCAAGGGCTCGCTTGTCCTCGGCGATGCTCTCTTCAGCGCGGCCCATCGCGGCCAGATGCCAGGCAAGGAATGAACGGCCGAGGGCATAATTCGGATCAAGCTCAAGCGCGCGCCTGAATTCTCGTTCCGCGCCCAACCAGTTCCAGTCATACTGCAGCAGTATCATCGCCTTCATCGTGTGCGCTTCGGCGAGCGTCTCGTCGATTCGCAGCGCGTTCTCAACCGCTTGCCTCGCTTTCGGCACAGAGTCTTTCGGCGCAAAGACCCAATCAGTCTGGTTCAAATAACAAAAAGACAAATCGCTGTACGCGAGGGCAAAGTTCGGTTCCTTGGCGATTGCCTGAGTCAAATACTCGATGCCTTTGTTGAAGCCTTCCTTCGTGTATCGCGACGCGTAGTAGTGGCCCTTCAGATAAAGCTGGTAAGCCTCCGGATTCTTCGTGTAGTGCGTCATCATGCGCCGCTCGTCTGGGCCTGACAGTTTCAGCTTCAGGTTTTGCGTGATCTCGCCGGCGATCTCTCTTTGCATCGTCAGCAGATCGTCGAGTTTGCGATCATACTGCTTGCCCCACAGCAGTTTGTTGTTTCGCACGTCAACGAGTTCGACGCTGATGGTTAGATCTTCGCCGCGTTGGGCCAGCCGGCCCGTCATCACCGCGTGCACGCCGAGTTCCGTGCCGATCGTTATCGCATCAGTTTCTTTGCCTTTGTAACGGAAGACTAAACTCGTGGGACTGACTTTGAGATTGGGCAACTGCGACAGGCCGTAGATCAGCGATTCCGCCAAACCATCGGAAAGATATTCCGTTTCCGGGTCAGCACTTCTATTTTGAAACGGCAAAACCGCAATCGAAGCGATCGGCAAATTGTCGGCTGTACTTGCGGAACGTCGCAGAGAAACGAAATAGAAGATTCCAATGGTCGCCAGCAGCAAGACCGCGAGCGTCGCGACGCCGAGTTTGCGCTTCTTAAGTTCGCCGACAATGTACTCCGCGCTCGAATGAGTTGGCGCCGTGTCTGCTGCTGCGAGGTTCGATCCGCTTGTCCTTGATCGCTCTTGTCCGGAGATTGCCGTCAACTTCAGTTTGTCCTGAAACTCCAGCTCCTTCCTGACATCTTTCAGATCGATCAGCACGTCATTGATCGTTTGATACCGCTCGTTGGGATTCTTCCTGAGCAGTTTGTTGATGATTCTTTCGATTTCGGACGGAATCTCCGGTATCCATTGATGAAGCGGCTGCGGCTCCTTGTGCAGAATCGCGCCGATGATGTCGATGGTAGTTTCGCCTTCGAAGGCCTTTCTGCCGGTCACCATTTCATACAGCAGAACACCGAAACTGAAAATGTCCGTTCGCGCATCGACGACCAGGCCTTTCGCCTGTTCGGGCGACATGTATGCCGCGGTGCCGACAATCAGCCCGGGGCTGGTGCCTCCGATGATCGTGGTCGCGGCTTCAGGATCGGCGGCGCCCATAGCCGTGACCGCTGCCGACACTTTCGCAATTCCGAAGTCCAGAAGTTTGACGAGGCCATCCGGGCGGACCATCACATTTTCCGGTTTGATATCGCGGTGAATGATCTTCGCTTCGTGGGCAGCTTGCAGTGCCGACGCGACCTGGACGGCGGCATCGAGCACTGAACTAAGCGGCATCGGCTCGCGACACAAGCGAGTGTGCAAAGTTTCGCCGTCAATATATTCGGAGGCGATGAAGTGCTGTTTGCCGGCTTCACCAATTTCGTAGATCGTGATGATGTTTGGATGGTTGAGCGCCGACGCCGCTTTCGCTTCCTGCACAAAACGACGCATGCGTTCGCGATCGATGGCTACATCTTCAGCCAGAATCTTCAAAGCGACTTTGCGATCCAGCCGCGGGTCATGGGCCAGGTAGACCTCGCCCATGCCGCCCGCTCCGAGCTTGGAGAGAATGCGGTAATGCTGCAGGTTAAGGAGGGGGATTCCTTCCATTTAACTGTTCATTTCGGTGCGATCTTGCGGAGCAGACCTCGTTTACTGTTTGACTCGAAGCGCCTTACGGTCAAAGGATTCTAAGTCGATCAAACACGATAAGCCAATATTTACAAGTCTCCCGGCTTTTCAACATCCACCTCGGCGCTCACGCCGAAAGTGTTTGAGACGCTGTTTGTCCTGGTCGAAAACCACGGCCGCGTGGTGACTAAGAACGTTCTGATGGAGACGCTCTGGCCCGACGTTTTTGTTGAAGAGAGCAGTCTGACTCAGAACATCTCGCTGCTGCGAAAGGCGCTGGGAAACGGTCAAGCTGATCAGGTGTACGTCGAAACGATCCCGAAGCGTGGCTACCGCTTTGTCGCCCCTGTGACTGAAGTTAAAAGCGAATGTCCGACGAGTTTCAGTTTGTCGGCTGACCCCGACAAGACTTTGTCGTTTGACTTCGCCAAGCTAAAGCTTGTCGGACCTGCCAGCCCGGCACCAGGAAAGCTCGCGCCACTCGAACTACCCGCATCGCGGGGCGCCCGTCGTTGGTTGAGCTGGCAAAGTCTGGCAGTGCTTTTTTGCCTCGTTGCCGTCTCAGCCGGCATGTTGTTTTGGTGGCGACTGCGAACAGCAACCAGGCACCCGGGATTTGCCCTGAAGTCGGTTGCCGTTCTGCCGTTCAAAACTGTCGGCGGCGACGGCGACACCGATCTGCTGGCGTTGGGGATGGCGAACTCAGTGATTCTCAACTGACCCGCGTCGAACAACTCACCGTTCTGCCGACAAGTTCAGTCTTCAAATACATCGGCGGCGACTCAAATCCCGGAGTCTCATGGTCGGGAAGGTGGGCTTGCCCCCGCCTCTGAACCCTCATTTGAAAACTATCAGAACTTTATCAGCAATCCTTTAAGACATTCTCAGTGTCCCCACCTACGATGAGAAATTGAAGCAGTTCAGTTTTAAGGCGAAGCTCGTTCATCGCTCGACAGTTCTGCCCGCCTAACCGCCGAACAAGAAGGGATCTCCATGCAAAAAAGCTCCTCGAAGGCCAGTTCCGTACTCAGACCGTGTCGAATCTGTCGTCGAACGCGACGTCGAACCCCTTGTCGAGCCACCGTAGTAATCGCGCTCGCTCTTCTAACAATGTGCATCGCAAACGGCACGAGGCCCGTCCTTGCAGCCATGGCCGCGGACGCCAGCGGCATTCTGGCCGGCGTGTTCGGCGTTCAGACAAATCCGGAATGGATTGGTCAGACCAGTGGTACCTCGGCGGTCTTGCTCGGCGTCGCCTTCACGGATGCAAACACTGGCTACGCGTCGGGACGAGCGGAGTGATCAGAATCACCACCAACGGCGGCGCCACCTGGTCAGCGCAAGCCAGCGGCACCTCGAGATTCCTGCGCGACGTCTATTTCAGCGACGCAACCCACGGAACTATCGTCGGCGAGTTAGGACTGATCCTGAGAACCACTGACGGCGCCACCTGGAATCCACAAACCAGCGGCACAACTCAACACCTGGTGCACGTCAACTTTCTGAATAACAACGTAGGAATGGCGTCTGGTCAGGGAGGCGTGATCCTGAAAACTGTCGATGGTGGCGCCAATTGGTCACCGCAGAACAGCGGCACCGGCGTCGAGTTGCCGGGCATCTACATGCTCGATGCAAACACTGCAGTCGCGGTCGGCTTCAGTGGAACAATTCGCAGAACGATCAACGGTGGCGCGACTTGGGACAGTATTTCTGTCCCCGGTTTCACGGCAGATTTAAGAAGCGTTCACTTCTCCGGCAGCACCGGCGTCGCCGTCTCGATCGGTGGCGGAATTCTGAGATCGACGAACGCCGGCCAAACTTGGACCAGCGTTTCAAGCGGCGTCTCGAACGATCTCTATGCCGTTCAATTTAGGGGTGCGAATACCGTCTACGCCGTCGGTGCCACAGCAGTCCGCGTCTCAAACGATGCCGGAAGTACGTGGACGACTTCACACACCACATTGTTCGGCGGCGATCTATATGGTCTTACGTTCAACTCCGCAGCCGGTTGGGCCGTTGGCCAGAATGGTTTGATTCTGCACGCCGAGGCTCCGGCCACGGTGCAACTCAACGCGACGAGCTACAACGCAGGGGAGAACGTCGGCAGCCTGAGCGTCGTGGTAGATCGCAGCGGCGACGCTTCAGGAGTGGCGACGGTGAACTACGCAACCGGGGACAGCGCCGGAGCGGGCAATTGCAGCCTCGCGAACAGCGGCGTGGCGAACTCTCGCTGTGACTACGAGACCACGGCCGGAACGTTGACGTTTGCCGCGGGTGAGACTTCAAAGACGATTCTGATTCCGCTCATCGATGACGTTTACGCTGAAGGCAGCGAGAGTTTCACGATGACGCTGAGTAATCCGAGCGGTGCAATCCTCGGTTCGACAGGCGCCGCCTCCATCAACATCAGCGACGACGACCCGGTAACCGGCACGAATCCCATCAACCTTGCTTCTTTCTTTGTCAGGCTTCACTACGTCGACTTCTTCACGCGCGAGCCGGATGCCGGCGGCCAGGCCTTCTGGACCGATCAGATAACTTCGTGCGGCACGGACCAGGGGTGCATCGAGATCAGGCGCATCAATGTTTCGGCAGCGTTTTACCTGTCGATAGAGTTTCAGGGCACAGGCTATCTGGTCGAGCGGATCTACAAAACCGCATACGGCAACGGGACGGGGACATCAACATTAGGCGGCACGCATCAGTTGACAGTGCCCGTAGTCCGTTTCAATGAGTTTCTGCCGGACACTCAGGAGATCGGACGCGGCGTGGTAGTGGGCCAGCCGGGTGCGGACCAATTGCTCGAGAACAACAAGCAGGCTTTCGTCAACAGCTTCGTGCAGCGGGCACGGTTTACGACTGCGTTTCCGGTCGGGATGTCGGCAGCAACATTTGTCGACACGCTGAATGCGAACGCCGGAAACGTATTGTCGGCGTCGGAGCGCGATCAATTGGTCGCCGACCTGACGTCAGGCGCGCGCTCGCGAGCCCAGGTTCTGCGAGCGGTAGCTGAAGACGCCGACCTGGTGAACAGCGAGACGAATCGAGCCTTCGTGTTGATGCAATATTTTGGCTACCTCAGGCGCAATCCGAACGACGCACCCGATGCAGATCACACTGGCTATGACTTTTGGCTCGGCAAGTTAAATGAGTTCAACGGCAACTTTGTGAACGCTGAGATGGTAAAAGCCTTCATCGTTTCCGGCGAGTACAAACAACGCTTTGGGCCATAAGGACGAGCTGTCGCCGCCGATCCAATAATCTGGCGTCGTCGATCCGATAATTCGGCGATGGTCGAAGCCTGTTCAGCCGACCGTCCGGCCAGTTCGTCACTTAGTCTCCTGAAAAATTGACAGGCTTGAGTTACCGTCTGTCGCGCCGCCCACGCTCTCCCCGAAAATGCCGCGGACCTTCCGCTAATGATCGCCGCTACGCTGCTGTTGTCGGGCGTGGTTCGGACTCACAAGTCGCACCGCCACGCCGCCTCCGGTCGTCGTAGTGTTCCCGATCGATCACCGAAAGAGGAGTCAATCATGAAAAGACTAACTATCGCCATCGCCATCGTCGCCGGATTGTTTTCCCTCGCCCTGTTTATGAGCACCAGACCGGTCGCCAGTCAGGATGAATCGAGATCGACACCCGAGAATTTCTATCGAACGGAGAATCCCGTCGGTGATCAGTACTACGTAATTCTGCGCAACGATATTCGCGAGGCCGAACTCGAGGTTGTGGCCCAGGAGTTGGCGTCAACACACGACGGTGCTGTCTTGCGCTATTTTTACGAGACCTCGCTCAACGGGTTTGCGATGGAGATGAAGGAGGCGGCGGCGCTGCTGATGTGCGCTGACGCACGCGTCGAATTCGTTGCTGAGGTAGACGCAATCAAACCGGCAATCGAGGAAAGCAAGAACCTTCCAAAGGACGAGACTCCCGTCATTGAAGACGGCATCGACCCCACCCTACCCCCTGACGAGAAGCCCGTTGATCCTATAGACGAAGAGAGCCTTATGTTCGACCCGAGCCCTACGCCTGGTGAAACTGGCCTGGAAGAGGATTTTCTGGCGGCTGCGGCTCCCACGCCAAGGCCCACGCCGCCGTACATTATGAGACGCGCTGGTGACCCACGATACTTTGACTACGAAAACAAGACCGTCGCGCTGGTCGGCATGTCCGGTTCCTACCTGCCGCATGTCGCTCGGAAGCGACTGAACAGTTGGGGTCCCCTCGGCAACGGGAAGAATGGCTACTACGATCCCGTCTTTGAAAATTGCACCTACGACACGATTGGCGGAAACGTGCCGGGCTACACGCCGGCATTGGCCAAGCGTAAGTTCCATGTTTGCATCGATCAGCTCAGGGATGCGGGTATGAATCACACGCAGATTTGGGTTGCGCTCAATCACAGCGTGGGGAGATTGCGGAATGAAGGAACGAACCCGCGTACCAACCCGGTGAGTACGGCTGCGCCCTACGATAATGAGCAACCGTTTAAGTTGACCAATGGAAAGTGGGACTTGAACACATTCGACGACCAGTTCTTTACAAACCTTAAGGCGGTCGTGAAGTACGCCCAGGATCAGGGCATTCTTGTCGGCGTCGTACTGTTCGATCCCTGGTCCGGTTTGACGAATGGCCAGCCGACAATAAGTCCCTGGTACCCGGCTAACAATAGTAACGTCAACACTGCCGGCGCGGTCGGCCTTGGCTTCACCAATCCCAAGTACTTTGCCAGATCGGACATTACCAATTTCACCTCCACTACCAACACCGCTGGGGATCCCAACAAGGCAATAGACTCTCTTGGCGACAACGTCAAATTGAGGACTATCCAGGTTAACTTAATGAAGAGGACCGCGCTTGAGCTTAAGGACCTGAAGAACTTTTATTGGGTGCTTGCCAACGAGCCGGACTTTCGCGGCGAGGACAATGCCATCGGGCAACCACTCGTGACCTGGCTCAGGTTCATGGCCCGATCTCTCTGGAACTATGAGGAGGGATTGGCCGGCAAACCGCATCACTTGATCGCGGTCAACGCCATGACAAATCCCGTCAACATTACGGGCTATCCAGCAACGAATCCATTGCCTGCTCCGGGAACTTTCAACCAGGTGATCGAGGCAATGGCACGCGACCTCAAGATCGATATCATCACCAGCCACTACGTGAGCCTGACGAAGAATGTGCCGAAGATTAACAACGCCGATCGATTTGGCGGCATAGAGTTGTTGCGCAGCTACAACTCCTACACCGCCGTCGGGCCCGACGGTCACAACACCAAGAGATGGGGGTTCACTGAGGGCGCGTCAAGCGGTATCGCGGGCTGGGATCCGCCTTATGCTCCGACTGCTATCTTCAGGGTTTTCGACAACGACTACACCGCCGCGCACGTTCGCGTTGAGGCGTGGGAGTTTTTGACGAACGGTGGAGCCGTGTTCGATCACCTCGCCTTCCGATGGGGAAACGTCGCGGCCACGACCGGAACAGCGCCTTACAACTCCGGCGGCTTTGCGCAGGCGAACCTGGCCCGCGATCAATTAGGTTACCTGAGCAACTTTTTCAAGAGCCTAAACCTGAACAAGATGACGCGCACGATGTTCAACGCCACCAATAGCTGGATTCACCAGCCGCCGAGCTACATTGCGCGGTCATATTGGGCGGCGATGTCTCGACCCAGTGAATCGCTGCACAAGCAGCAATTCATCTTCTACTTCCACCGCAGCGCGCTGGTGGACGACGACGTGAGATACGAAGTGTGGAATACCGGTGGCACCAACCCGAAACTTAACCTGAGCGTGAAGAACCTGTCGGGCAATATTAACGGGGAAAGGGGCTGTTACCGGGCTGACTGGTATTACCCGAGCGGCAAAACGCCGACCGGCGGTTCTGCAAACGCCGTCGGCAAGCTTACCGTTTTCCGCAGCGACAAGATTGAGTTTCCAAACCACGGAACGATCAGCAACTTGTTGTCTCCGCCGTATTCGCAGGACATTCTCCTGAAGATCTCCTGGGTCCAGGCCGGCGCCTGCCCCGCGGTCCTGCCGACGCAAGCCACCGCTCTTGAAGAAGCGAGGTGAAGCATAGCGGTAACAAAACAGGCAGTCAGTGGTTCAACGCTGGCTGCCTGTTAGTCTTTTGCAACCTGCGCTGAGGGGTTTGCACAAAACGGCTTTTAAGTCGGCGAAGCCGTCCGCTTCGCGGGACTGTATTCGGAGGCTTTTCTCTGTGCAACCTCCGTGTTCTCTGTGTCTCTGTGGTGGAGGATTTCAGAAGTAGTTTCACCACAGAGACACAGAGAACACAGAGGCTGCACAGAGATGTTTCAGACTGCGTCTACTTCATAAACTGTTCGCCCGAAACAAATTCGACCCTAAGGCGTTGCTCCCAATCTCGCCAACCCTGCTTTTGCAAAAGTATTCGCGGCGTCCAACTTCTGCGCCGTCTTATAGTCCGCTATCGCCAGGTCCTTCAGACTTTTCTTTTCGTAAACTTCAGCCCGCATTGCGTAGTTCTGCGCCGTTTTAGGATCGAGCCGGATAACTTCATTCAGATCGGCCAGTGAGAGATCATAGTTCTTCTTCTGGTAATGAGAGACGCTGCGGTCCCTGTAGCCCTTCGGGTTCGCGGGCGCAACCTTGATGGCCTGCGTCAGATCGGCAATCGCCAGGTCATACTGCGCTTTAAAGTTGTAAACTACAGCGCGGTTCGCCCAGGCATCGAAGTAGTTCGGATCAGCGTCGATCGCGGCACTAAAATCCGCCAACGCCAGGTCGTAATTTTTGGCACGGTAATGTGCGTTACCCCGCGCCAGCAAGGTCTTGGCCGCCTTCGGATTCAATTGCAAGGCCTTTGTAAAATCCGCCATCGCCAGCTCTGTCAACCCCTTGTCGATATTGGTATTGCCGCGGTTGTGATAGATATCCGGGTTTTGCGGTGCGATTTCAATGGCCTTCGTGTAGTCAGCTATCGCGAGATCGTATTCACGTTTTTTCTGATGGGCCAATCCCCGCTGCATGTAAGCGTCAGAACGGGTTGGTGCCAGCTTTAATGTTTCCGTATAACTCGCTATCGCGGCGTCATAATTCTGGGAGAAATAGTTTGCCTGACCGAGATTGTAGCGGGCCTCGACCAGGTTCGGATCGAGATCGCGCGCCTTCGTAAAATCGGCGAGCGCGGCCGCATAATTTTTCTTCCGGAAGTAGACGCCACCGCGGTTAATGTAGGCTTTTGTGTACGCGGGATTGAGACGAAGCGCCTCGTTATAGTCGGCCATCGCCTGGTCCGGCATCCCTTTGTCTACATAAACGAGCGCCCGGTTATGCCAAAACTGCGCATCAGTTGGCGCCAACTTGAGCCCCTGCGAATAGTCAGCAAGCGAAGCGTCATAATTCTTGACCTTGCCGTAAGCGAGCCCCCGCTGAAAATAACCGGCGATCATGTCCGGCTTTAGTTTTAGTGCCTGCGAATATTCGACGATCGCTTTGTCGAAAACACCCTTGTAATAATATGACTGGCCGCGGTTAAACCACGCCCCCGCCATGCCCGGGTTCAAACTGATGGCTGCCGAAAAACTTGTGATCGCCTGATCGTAGGCCTTCGTGTCGTAGAACTTCAGGCCCGCCTTAAAATGCTCGTCGGCTGTTTGGGCGTAGGCAGAAATTGCCAGGGCAATGACGAAAACGATTGATAACAAGAACTTTTTCATAGGCTCACTCCTTCTTCCTAAATAGGCTAACTCCTCACTACTAATCGCAAGAATTAGAGAAGAAATAGGTCAGCAAATTCGTGGCGTTATGACTCCGCCGTCAAGTGTCAACAAATGTATTACACCCTTCTCCCAAAGGGAGGGGAAGTGTATGACACCCTTCTCCCGCTGGGAGGGCCGGGGATGAGGCCTGGCGAGTCGCGCCTAACCCTCACCCCACCCTATCCCCAAGGGAGAGGGAGAGAGACAATTCGCGCATCGCGCGCGACGAGGCGCATAGGTGCCGCCGCTAGAATTTTGCGGAGGCCGTTGATTTCGACCTCACGACTTCTACCGAGCAATGCGCGCGCGCCGAGACTGCCGACGAGACGCTACCAAGAAGTAAGCGGTTCATTCCTCGCATGCCTTTCGGACCCAGGAAAATACAATCCGCATCCCAGCTTTCGGCTTCGCCAAGAAGTTCGTTAGTGGGATTGCCTCTCCTGATCATGACGGCTGCATCAAGTCCAGCGGACTGGAGTCTCTCCGCTAATGGTTGGAAGATCTGACGAACCTGATCCCAATTCTCTTCGTCGCCTACTTCGATATACTTCAGAATTTGCGGTTGAAATGGGTCTGGAGTAATTGTCATGACGGTATCGACCACCGCCAGCAACCGCACTTCAGTGCCGCTGGGCCAAGAGCGTTGGCCAACGGCCACAACTGCCGCGGCAGAATACGGCGAATTGTCTACTCCAATGAGAAGGCGCAGTGGCGAGCCTGCGTCTTTGTTCGGACTTCGCGCGATGCGAACCGAGCAACCAGCCTCGTAAAGAACTCTCTGTGAGACGCTACCAAGAATAAGCCTGCCACCCATAACTGAGTGGCCCTGTGCTCCAATTATCACTAGATCAGGTTTCCACTGATCGGCCATCCGTATGATGGCCCAGGCGGGTGAATCAGCGACAGCCTCGTGGCGGACTGCCCACTCCGGAAAATTCTGCTGGACCTGCTCAGCCGCCCGCTGCGCTAGTGACCGCGCTTTTTCGAGTTTGCGCTCCGCGCGTTCGTGACCACGCTTGACTCCGTCAGGCAAGTATATCGGCAAGGTGTTATCGATCTCTTCGTCGCTTGGTGGAGGAAGAAAGACATCAGCCATTGTAATAACCAATGCTTCGGCTGTGTTTGGCAATCCCGCGGCTTGCAAATCTTCGATTGCTGCATCAGCGCATTCAGAGCCATCGTAAGCAATTAGTATTTTCATTTCTCACTCCTAGAATCTTCTCAGTCGTAAGTTAAGGCAAACTCTATCCGACCGAATCCTACGATCTAATCGCCACTTTCATGAAGCCGTCCCGGGCGTTGGCACTCCTGGCTAGTGCCCGGCAACACAACTTCAGGACACTACCAGGGAATGCCTGCAACCCGTATGAAGAATATCAAAGTCTGATCTTCAATCCGCCGTTGAAAACACGACCTTCGAGATGCGTGTAGATCTCGGCGAAGGTTGGATCGTTGTGTGGACCGAGCACGACTGGGCCATAACGACCTTGCCGCACGTCTGTCAGATTTTCTCCATTCACAAAGATGCTGAACTTACCGAAAGTCTTCTCCCCAAAAATCCCGAGCTCGGCTATGGATCTCGTCAGGGAACGGTCATCGAGTATCTGACGGCTACCGTAATAAAACTCGACGCCGGCCTTAAAGCTCTCGTGCTTTTCAAGGACCAGCGACGAATTGATCTTATGTCGCGGCAGGAGCGTTAGGCGGCGATTGCCCGCAAGGTAACCGGCCTTTGCGTCGGTAAAGGTGTAACCGATGAACAGCTTGGCGAGGTCGAACGTGAATTTTGCGTTTGTCTCAGAACCTTTGCTGATGATCGGTGAAGCAGCATTGCGGAAGCGATGAAACCCGCCATCAGGTTCAAGAACCAGCGGGTTTGTGATCTGCGTGTAAAAGAAGAGCTGGTTGACGGAATAGCCGAACTTTTCGCCCACGGTGTTGCGATAGTTGAAGTCAAGGGTTCCGCCCTGACTGCGTTCGGCCCTGAGCGTGTTGCCGATGCCGAAGACATTTCTGAACAAGAGTTCCTCAGCATCTTCGGTAAACACACTCGGCGGTTTGTATCCGAGACCGTAGCCGACGCGCGTCGTGAACTTGTCCGAGAGCCGGTAAAGGAGCGAGGCGCGCGGCAGGGCGAACGTGCCGTAATCATTAACGTGGTCGAGGCGTAGACCAGCTTCGAGAGAGAGCCGTTTGGTGAGATCAACCGTGTCCTGAACAAAAGCGCCGAAGGTCGTCCGGGTCTCGCTGCGGTCAAGTACGTTGGGCGGAAAAAGGTCTTCGCGAAAACGGTCGTAGACTGCGTTGGCTCCGAACACCAACAGGTTCTTGCCGAACGTTTTAAGATAAGCAAGGTCGGTGTAGGAGTTGAATTGTTTTCCTTTGAAGCGGTAGTTCGGAATGTTCAGGTCGCGTGAGAAAAACGCGAAGCTTTGTTTGGCGACAAAACGGCCGCCATCGTCGAAGGAGTGGTCGAAATTGATCGTCGTGATATTTCGAAATGAATCGTTGTTCTCGAAGTACTGGTGAATGCCGTTGGCCTGGTCACGAATTGCAAAAACGTCACCGCCGCTGCGCTTCTGAAACGAGAGCGAGTTGCCAATCGTCAGCGTCGTTTTCTGGTTGAGATAGAAGAACAGTTTCGGATTTACCGCAAAAGATTTGGTTCGCGGCAATTCGGTGAAATCGTCGCCGTCGACGTCGTATTCGCGTTGATAGTTGGCGGAGCTGAGAAACGTGTAGCCGAAGCGGTTGAATTTTTGCGAACTGAATACCGAAAAATCCGTGCCGAGCGCCGAGGTTTGATTGAAGACAATCATTGTCACCGGCTTATCGTCGGGTTCTTTTGATATAAAGTTGATCACCCCCGCGATCGCGCCCGATCCGTAGAGCGTGGCGTTCGGCCCTTTGATGATCTCGACTTGCCGCAGGTCCAGCGGCAGTATTTCAAGCAGGCTCAAACTTCCCGAAAAGCCGCCAAACGAGGGAAAGCCGTCCTTCAATATCTGCGTGTAACGACCGTCAAGACCCTGAATGCGAACGCTCTGCGTGTTCGTCGTTCCGGAAGTTTGCTGCACCTGGATTCCGGTGCTTTCGTGGAGAACCATCGACACGTTCGCGGGAGACATGTTGATCTTTTCGTCCACTTCCTCTTCGTCTATGGCTTCGACGCGCGTGGGTTCGGACTCGATCTCGCGGCCGGTGCGCGTAGAACTGACCGTGACCTCGCCAACCTCGTTGGTGACTGACAGAAACACAACTCGCTCGGCTGGGTCGGTCAGAGGAAAAGTCAGTTTCAACTCCGCAGTCTCGTAACCGGGTGAAAATATCTCGATGGTTCGTTCGCCGTTCGGAACGTTTTTAAGTTCGACTCTGCCGTCCTGATCGGCGGTCGCTCTGATATCAGTAGCTTTAACGCCGACGATCGCCTCAGCGACATTTTCTTTGGTGTCCTTGTTCTTGACTTGCAACTTGACGGCGTTGCCGTCTTGCGCAACTGCAAAGCTGGCCGGCAGGAAAACGGCAAACAAAATAATTGCTCTCAACATTTTTTCTCCTAACTCAAATCAAACACGATTGCCAGGCGGGGCACTAACCGGTGCCCCGGCAACAAACTTTGGTATTAACCCAATTTCTTTCTTCTCTGCGAAGTCTCTGCGACCTTTGCGTCTCTGCGGTGAATAACAACTTGAAAAGACTCACCGCAGAGACGCCGAGCACGCAGAGGAGGCGCAGAGAATTTCAAATTAGGGCACTACGCGAACTTTAGGGCACAAACGAAATTCAGGCGCAGTTGTGCTTAAGAGTTAGGCTTTGGCGGCTGCCAGATAGTAGGAAGGTTAGATGTTTGGTGAGGCGTTGGGCTTGAGAGTTCTGCTTTTGAAAAAGCCAGTGCCGGCGGCGAAACTGCAAATCCAAAAGTTGGCACGGGATGACTACAGCACGAGCAAATACAAAATGGTGAGCAGGCGTCGCAATTTTCTTCGGTTACTGAGCGGTCAATGTAGGAGACTTGTTCAAGGGAATTTCCTTGAGTGTCAATGGTCGACACGATGTCCGCACACGGCTGGACCGCAAGCATGAAGATCCAAATCGTAAATAGAAATGCGAACGCTCTCACGGCCCAAAATTTATCATTGCGATCTTCGATGTGCAAAGCGACGCCGGAGGATGGGCGCCGAGCTTGGGTCCATAAAACATTTTTTGTTGACTCGATTCGCACATGAGATTAGTATGCGATCCTGTCGTTGTGAATTTCCCCGTGAGTGTTTCCCGACCCTCTCACGATTCCTTGAAACACTTGGAATCTTCGGGCCTCTTCCCGTTGTACCTTCCATTTAATAGCGTGCCCTAGCCGCGTACATCAGCCGACAGGCCATTCACGTGCGACTCGCCGTACTGCTCCTGTTTGCCGGTAAACCAAGTCTCAACCCCGACGCTCCACAGCCCGTCTGCGCTCGAAAAGGCGCTGGGCTTATTTCCAAAATGTGAGTTCAGCGGTGAACAGCCAGGAGCCCACCATGCTCAATTTGTTTCCCGGTTATCGCTTTCCGCGTCGCCTCTTTCGCTTCCTGCTGCCATTCGTCCTGATTGGCGTGTTTGTCGGCTACCAGGCCGTGGAGGCGAGCGACATCACCTACATTTATGACGAGTTGGGCCGGCTCGTGGCGGTGGTGGATCCGTCGGGGGACACTGCTGTCTACACTTATGACGCGGCGGGAAATCTTCTCTCCATCGCGCGGCACAGTTCAACGGCGGTTGCGATCGTCCAGTTTTCCCCACAGCGAGGTCCCGTCGGATCGACGGTGACGATTTATGGCACCGGGTTTAGCGAGACCACGACTGAAAACAGCGTGACGTTTAATGGCGAAGCGGCGGTGGTCACTGCAGCGACGGCAACGCGGTTGGTGACCACGGTGCCGACCGGCGCAACCTCAGGAACAATAAGCGTTACTTCTCCAGGTGGTTCCGACACGAGTGGCTCGTCCTTTACCGTGAGTAATGGCCTGGCTCCAACGATTAGCGGGTTTAGTCCAACCGTGGGCGATCCAGGCGACGAAGTTGCCGTTACGGGCACAAATTTTGAAACGTTCGTGACAAACAACATCGCGGCCTTTAACGGTGTTCTTGCCCCGGTCACCGAAAGCACGGAAACCACTCTTACCGCCACCGCACCCGCGCAACCGGGTTTGGGCCATATCTCGATCACGACGCCCTTTGGCACCGCCGTCAGCACCGACGACTTCTTCATTCCACCAGCACCCTATGTGGCCGCAGATATCGAATCCACCGACTGGATTGAACCGGGCCAGAGCAAAACGGTATCGATAAGCACCGGCGGGCACGTGGGTGCATTGTTCTTTCAGGGCACCGCGGCGCAGCGGATGAGCATCAAGCTGAGTGGAGTTGCAACTGCCGGTCTGGCCAGAGTCTTTGGTCCAGACGGAACCGAGTTGGCCTTTTCTTATGCCGACACGCAAGGCGGACTGGTTGAAATGGCCTCGCTTCCCGCGTCAGGAAGTTACGCAATTATCGCCAGCCCCGCGGATAGCAATAACCAACCAATCACCGGCGACATAACGCTGACGTTGTATGAAGTTCCGGCCGATGATACCGACACAATTACAATCGGTGGCTCGGCGGTGACAGTGTCTACCACCGTTCCGGGCCAGAACGCTCTACTCACCTTCAGCGGAACTGCGGAACAAACGATCGGCCTGAACCTCAGCAGTGTCTCGATTCCCGGTAGTTACATTTACGTTCAAGCGCCAGATTCATCCTACGTGGTGGCAGGAAATCTTATCGGTACGTCAGGTGGATGTATCGAAAACTTGATCCTGCCCGTTACCGGCACTTATCAAATTTTCGTTGATCCCCAGATTTACTACACCGGCAGCATTACGCTGCAGCTCTACAACGCCGGTAGTGTCACCGATGCTATCTCGATTGGCGGCTCGCCCGTGACCATCGAGACCACGGCCCCAGGCCAGGATGCAGTGTTTACCTTTAGTGCTACTGCAGAAGATCCGGTAAGCCTGAAGGCCAGCAACGTAACCATTCCCGGGGTTAGTTCCGTTTCTATCATTGGACCCAGCGGCGCCACCATCGCCTGGGACTACGCCGACGCGATTGGCGGATTCATAGACGTGGCGGCGTTGCCGGTCACCGGAAACTACACCATCCGAGTGCACCCACAATGCGCGAATGTGGGAAGCATAACTCTGACGCTTTATGCCTCTCCCCCAGGCGACGAGAATGCTCCGACGATCACCGATTTGGATCCGACGATTGGGTTACTGGAGACTGCGGTCACGATCAGCGGCACAAATTTCGAAACGACCGCCGCCAATAACAGAGTCTCCTTTAACGGAAAACTGGCAAGCGTTAGCACTGCGACCGCCACCAGTATTGCGACCAGCGTTCCTGCTGCAGCTACTTCCGGGCGGGTCTCAGTCACCACATCGGAAGGCAAGGCAATTTCGACCAGTGATTTCTTTGTGCCGCCTGCTCCCTACGTCGCGGCAGATGTTGAGTCGACCGGAAGAATCTCGTTTGCGAGCGGCACCACCGTCACTCTTACCGATGCCAACAAAATCGGCATGGTCCTCTTCGACGGCTCGCAAGGACAACACATCAGCTTGAAGCTGAGCGGTGCTTCGCTATCCGCGTTCATCAATGTGATCAGTCCTGACGGAACGGTTCTGAACTACGGTTACGTGACCACTTATGGAGACGCCCTGGCCGAAGTAGACGAATTGCCGGCAACGGGAACCTACACCGTTTTGGTAGTTCCGAGTTACAGCACGGGCGAGGTCACGTTGACGCTCTATAACGTGCCCGCGGACGTAACCGGTGCAATCACCGCTGACGGAGATCCGGAAACGGTGACCACAACCGTTCCCGGGCAAAACGCGAAACTCACGTTTTCCGGAACGGCGAATCAACGCGTGAGCCTGAAAACTACCAGCGGCACGATGGACGGCGACAAGGCCATCTTGATCCTCAAGCCTGATGGCACGACGTTCGCGGCCACGACCCACTATGCTTTCAATAGTGAAGGCTTCATTGACACTCAGGTATTGCCCGTCTCCGGCACCTACACGATCGCAATTAACCCCGCCGAGACCAGCCCCGGAACGTTTACGTTGGCGCTCTACACGGTGCCGGCGGATGATTCGGGAACAATCACTGCAGACGGAGATCCTGTCACCCTGACGACGACCGTTCCCGGCCAAAACGGCGTACTGACATTCAGCGGTACTTTCGACCATCGTGTAAAACTAAACATCTCGGACATAACGGTTGAGGGTTATGTTTACATCAAGGTCACCAAACCCGACGGCAGCACCGTCGAAGATGTAACCACGAGTTCTGAATATGAACTTCTGACCGACACTCCGTTACCCGTAACCGGAACCTACTCGATCCTGCTTGAACCATACGAAAAGACGGGCAGCGTAACGTTCACCCTGCACAGTATTCCGAACGACATAATCGGCACGATTACGCCCAACGGCCCGCCGGTGACGGTGAACATAACCGAGCCGGGGCAGCGCGCCAGGCTCAGTTTTTACCGAAGTTCAAATCAGAACGTCACCGTCGGCGTAACCAGCAATACCATTGGCTGCACGACAGTCAGGTTGGCCGGCCCCTGGGAGACGATCAGCACGGGCACTTGCGGCGACGACGAGAGCCTAATCAATGTGAGCCTGCAATTTAGCGGGACGTACACGGTCACCATTATTCCGGATGAAAATGCCACCGGAAGCATCACCGTAACCGTGACTTCCGAGTAACGATGAAAAGAAAGATATGGAGATAACCATGAGTAAGCGAGCTGTCGTCATCATCGCCGTAGCCTTGAGTTTTATCCTCGTGCTTGGGCCCGCGGTCCCCACACTTGCGCGCACGCAAGCCGGGAACCCGCAAGCAGGGAAGAAGCCTGTTCAGCAACCTGCGAGGACCGCGCCGGTCGCTGACTCAAAATCAACAAAGCGCGTCAAAGATTCAAAATCAACTGCGCCGGCAGCCGACGCCGTAAGACCCTCGCGGACCCCGTCGACCGTGAAAGCCTTACCCCATGGAGCCGGTAACATCGGCGGCAATTGGGCCACGAAAAACGTGAAGTCATCGTGGCAGGCGATGCCGCCTCTTAAGGCGCAGGCCGGCGTGACCGCACTGGCCGGTCAAGTGCTGACGCTTGACGGTAAACCGCTCGCAAACGTCACGCTGCAGGTGGCGGATAAGACTACCCGCACAGATGGCTCCGGTCGATTTCTGCTTTCCTACCTGCCCACTGGCTATCAGGTGATGAAACTCGACGGGCGATCGGCGAATAGTCCTCAAGCAACCTACGGCATCTTCAAAATACGAGTGAACCTGGCGGCGGGCAAAACGGGCGTCCTCCCGTACACGATCTGGATGCCGAAGCTCGATACAGAACATGCCGTCGCGATCTCTGGTCCGACAAAGAAGGAAATCATAGTTACTAATCCGAACCTGCCTGGTTTAGAACTGCGTCTGCCGCCCGGGACCTTCATTCGCGACATGGCCGGCAAGCCGGTCTCGGAAATCAGCATCACGCCGATACCAACCAGCCAGCCACCCTTTCCGCTTCCGGCCGGCGTAAACGTGCCGCTGTTTTTCACCATACAGGCCGGCGGAGCACAGGTAATTCCTCCCCGAGGGAAACTGATCTATCCAAATCTCACCAGGAAGGGCCCCGGCACTCGCATAGATTTTTGGAACTACGACGCCACCGAGAAGGGTTGGTATGTTTACGGCAAAGGAACAGTAAGCGCGAACGGAAAGCAGATCATTCCCGACCCGGCGGTGGTGGTCTACGAGTTTAGCGGCGCCATGGTGGCCAACCCGAACATGGCTCCGGGTGATGGCCCACCGCCTTGCGCTGACTGCGAAGATGGCGACCCGGTAGACCTGGCCACCGGTCTCTTTGTGTACCGCAAAACAGACCTCGTCCTGTCAGACATTATTCCCGCGTCTTTGATGCGAACCTTCCGCGATCGCGACAGTTACACAGACAGCGGCTATGGCTCGCGGCCCTTCGGCCACGGGACTACGGATCCTTACGACATATTCCTGATAGGCGATGCTTACCCGTCGACGTATATCGAACTCATTCTCCCGGATGGTGCTCGGGTGCACTACGATCGTACTTCTTCGGGCACGCAGTTTTATGACGGTGTCTATGAAACCGGTACGGTCCCGGGCGTTTATTACAAGTCGAAAATCACCTATGGCGCTGACGGTTGGGAACTCCGATTCAAAAACGGAACGGTCTATAGCTTTCCGGCGCCGACCTTTGCCCAGGTGCAGCAGCAGGCGGCGCTGACCAAAATCCGCGACCGGAATGGGAACGTCCTCAGGTTGGTTCGGAGTGCCGACGACTACAAGCTCCTCAAGAAGATCATCACGCCCAACGGCAGGTGGATCGAACTCGCCTACGACGGGAGCAATCGAATTACCCAGGCCAGGGACAACATCGGTCGTGTCGTTTCTTATGAATACGACTCTGGTGGACATCTCTGGAAGGTGACCGGGACGAACGGTGGAGTTACCGAGTATACGTATGACTCCTCCCATCGCATGCTGACGATCAAAGATGCGAGAGGCATCGTCTTCCTGACAAACGAATACGACTCAGAAGGAAATGTCTTTAGGCAGACGCAGGCTGACAGCTCAACCTTCGAGTTTACCTACACGCGCGACGTCAACGGCAAGATCGTGCAAACCGACGTAGTTGATCCACGCGGCATCACCCGCCGAGTCACGTTCAACGCGAGCGGCTACCTTTTGACAGACACCTATGCGCTTGGCGAGACCGAGGAGCAGACCGTCACTTTTGAGCGGCAGACCGGATCCAATCTGGTCACCGCCATGATCGATCCGCTGGGTCGCCGGACCAACTACAGCCACGACACGGCGGGCAACGTCACCTCGGTTACTGATCTCGCCGGAACGTCCTCGGCCGTGACGACCAACTTCACTTACGAGAGCACCTTCGGCCGCATCACGAGTATTTCAGACCCACTTAGTCACACCAGCTCATTTGCCTACGACAGCAATGGAAATCTAACCAGCGTTACAGATCCGCTGGACCATGAAACGAGCCTCACTTACAACGCCGCCGGCCAACCTCTCACCGTCACCGACCCTCTGAGCCACACCACCAATTTTGCGTATAGCTCCGGAACCTTGTCCGAAATAACCGATCCCCTGGGGCGCATATTCAAGCGCTACACGGACGGCGCGGGGCGGCCGGTTCTGATGACCAACGCGCTCGGTAACAATGCCCGTATCGAGTACAACGCCGCCAATCACCCGACGCGGTTGATCAATTCTTTGAATGGCGTCACCGCTTTTACTTATGACCTGAACGGCAATCTGGCCAGTGTGACAGACCCTCGGGGAGGCGTCACCGCCTACACGTATGACAGCATGGACCGCCTCGCCAGCCGCACCGATCCGCTGGAAAACGTCGAGACCTTTGAATACGACGCGGCTGGAAACCCGAAAAAAACTGTCGACCGCCGAGGCAAAATGACCACGGCGACATACGACAAGCTCAACCGGCTGACGTTCATTGGCTACGGAACCACCGGCTACCCGAGTAGTCCGAGCTACGAGAGTTCCAAGAGCTTCACCTATGACGACGCCAGCCGGCTCACTGAGGTGTCGGACTCAATCTCCGGTTCAATCACGCTGGCCTATGACAGTCGCAGCAACTTGACTTCAGAGACTAGTCCTCAAGGCGTCATCAGCTACGAGTATGACGCGGCTGATCGAAAGACGAGTATGACCGTCACCGGACAACTCGCGGTCACTTATACCTACGACAACAGTAACCGTCTTACCGAGATCACCCAGGGCAGTTCGAGCGTCAACCTGGCTTACGACGCTGCTAGCCGGCGCACGTCGCTGACAATGCCGAATGGCATTTCGACGGACTACAGTTATGACAATGGCTCGCAGCTTACCGGCCTCAGCTATAAGTTGGGCGAGACCGTTTTGGGGGATTTGAATTACGAGTACGACAGTGCCGGCCGGCGCGTGAAGGCAGGAGGCAGCTTTGCTCGAACGCTCTTGCCCACCGCGATTACTTCATTCACTCACGGTGCCGCCAATCAGCTCACGCAACGGGGATCGGCGACTCTGACTTACGATGAAAACGGAAATCTGACCAGCGACGGGACGAACAGCTACAGTTGGAATGAAAGAAACCAACTTGCTTCGATGAGCGGTCCCGGACTCTCCGCCAGCTTTCAGTACGATGCTTTTGGCAGACGCGTCAGCAAAACCGTTAACAGCACTACCGTCGGCTTTCTTTATGACGGCAGTGATGCCGTACAGGAATTGGTGGACGACTCGCCGGTAACGAACATGGTCGTTGGCGGTGTTGACGAAGTCTTCACACGCGCCGATAGCGAAAGCGTCCACACCCTCGTGGGCGACGGCCTGGGCTCAACCACCGCAATCTTCGACGCAACCGGCGACGCTGAAACCGAATACAGCTACGAGCCGTTTGGCAAAACGGCAGCTACCGGCTCGACGAGCAACAATCCCGGGCAATTTACGGGACGGGAGAACGACGGCACTGGTCTCTACTATTACCGCGCTCGTTATTACAGCCCGACTTTGCAGCGTTTTATCAGTCAGGATCCGATCGGATTCGGCGGCGGGGACCCCAATCTTTACGCATACGTGCAAAACAGCCCGCTGAACTATACTGACTCGAGCGGGCAGATCCTGGATACGCTGCTCGATATCGGGTTCATCGCTTATGACATTTACCGGTTGGCCACTGACGGTCGCAAGGACTTAGGCGGCAACTTACTGGCACTTGGCGCCGATGTTGCGGGAGCGTTGATCCCCTTCGCAACGGGACTGGGCGCAGCGTCGCGGGTCGCGCGAACCGGACGCGAGGTTGTGGTAATCGGCGAGAACATGGCGCGTGTCGAAAAATATGCTAACAAGATCGGCGCCGAGACTTTTCAGGGCCTGACCAAGGAGGAGAACCGCCTCTGGGTAGAGGAAGTCAAGAAAGCCGGCAAGGAAGTAGTTGACATTGGGCCAGACTTTGAGCGGCGAGCCAAACGCGCGGAGCAGGGACTCGACCCTTACAGCCCGGGTTACAATATGGAACGCACGGAAACGAAGGGCTATCAGGGATATCGAAAGGCATTTCAGCGAACCGGGAAATGCAAAGGCGGAGCTCCCGGAGTGGATTTTTGAGTTGCTATGGACCAAGAGTTAGTCGAATACTTTTTTGAGGAAGCGTCCCGAACATTCGGCTTCCTCGTCGGCGAATATTCTTTCGAACCGCCACAACTCGAGGTCGATGACAAGATCAACTTCGCGTATGTCACCTACCTGGGCCGGAACCTTGCAGTCGAGTGCATTCTCGATGAGCGTGAAGCCGACGTTGATTGCCAGGTTGCTCGCATCGTGGCGGGAAAGAAGACGCCTTATCACGCGGTTGATGATAAGGGAGAGCGAGTGCGCGAAGGAGTTTTTAATCTTCTCAGACGGCGGGGCATTGAGGGGCCTCTCCTTACCAAACTAACCGGCCTCGATCTGCGAGCGCGGATCAAAATCGCGCTAAACGATTTCGCCCGGTTGCTGAAGGATTATGGCCAGGACGTTTTGAACGATTCGCCGACAGCGTTGACGGAAACTTCGCCTCTTCGTCGGTAGTGTCGTAATTTCAGTTCTCTGCGCAGTCCCTTGCGACCTCCGCCTCTCTGCAGTGAAAAAGGTTTCACGAAATACCCACCGCCGAGGCGCAGAGGGGGCGCGGAGAATTTCAAATTAGGACCCTAAACTTCTGGAAGACAATTAAGGGAATGTGATGGGAAGTCGAAGTCTTAGAAATCGAGTTATCCTGGTTTCGAAGGTGCTTGGTCTTCTCGTGCTCTCAGTTTGCGGCAGGGAAAGCCGACCAGCCCGCGCCGCTGATCCGATCGTTCGTTACGCTGTCGAATTTGAGACGCCGATTGGAATTCCGCCGGGTTTGTGGCGACAAAGAATTCCAACTGAGAATCCCTTGTCCGCCGAAAAGGTGGCGCTGGGCGAGTCACTCTTTTTCGACAAGCGCCTTTCCGCCGACGGCACGATCAGCTGCGCTACCTGCCATGATCCCGCCCGCGCTTTTGTTGACTCGAACGTCAGTGCCTTGGGCCCTGGAGGGAAACCCGGAACCCGGAACGCGCCGTCGATTCTCAACGCGATGTTCAATGAGCTTTTCTTCTGGGACGGCCGGGCCCAATCGCTTGAGGACCAGGCAAAACAACCAATGATCAATCCCGCGGAGATGGGGCAACAGACACATTCAGCAGTGGTGGCAAGAGTGAACGCAGATCGCGGTTACCGCCAAAGGTTCAGGCTGGTGTTCAAGCGGGCAGGAGTTTCCATTGACACGATTGCTAAGGCCATCGCTGCCTACGAGCGTACGCAGCTTTCCGGAAACTCACCGTTTGATCGTTTCCTGGCGGGCGAAACCAAAGCGATCTCGGACGTGCAAAAATGGGGGTGGGAACTTTTTCAGCACAAGGCCCAATGCATCAACTGTCACGAGTTCGAACGTGCCTCAGCGCCATTCTTTACGGATTTCAACTTTCACAACACCGGTGTAGTCACGCCGCAGCGAAGCCCTGATCTGTTTGCCGCAAACTTGCGACTGATCGATTTTCCTGATGCGAACAATTTGCCCGCGCTTGGTCTGCTGGCGCACACCGAAGGCTTCTCCGAACTCGGGCGATTTCTCGTCACCAGGCAAGCAAAAGACATCGGAGCCTTCAAAACGCCGACGCTGCGCGACGTTGAGTTGACGATGCCGTACATGCACAACGGTTCGCAAAAAACGCTGCTCGACGTGGTGAAGTTCTACAACCGCGGTGGCGAGCGAAATGCTTTCCTGGACGAACAGATGCGCCCGTTGCATTTGGATGATCAGGAGATGAGCGCGCTGGTTGAATTCCTGCGAGCGTTAACCAGTGACGATATTTTGCGGAAAAGCCAATCAACGACGCCTCAAACGCGCGGTCCGGCAAAGCGAGGGAGTTCGATGCAACAGCAAGATTAGTATTGGTGCCGAGGGCGGGAGTCGAACCCGCACGCCCTTGCGGACAACGGATTTTAAGTCCGTAGCGTCTGCCATTCCGCCACCCCGGCACGACGAGAAAATACCACGCGCGTTCAGACTGCCACAAATCTTCCTTTTCCCTTGCGATCGTCCTCATTCTCGTCGATGGCTTCTTCAGACCTTCTCTGTGAACCTCCGTGTCCTCCGTATTTCGTGGTGAATCCTCAGAACGATTGTTTACGACAGACGCCCAAAGAAACACAGACGAGGCACTGAGACTTCACAATCGCAAATCGCGAAACGTCTCCGCTGTCTTCACAGTGATCGGTTCGGAGTGTAGAATCGGTCAGACAAAGTATGCACTGAGCATGCGATCGGCTTGGCCGCGAACTTCGCCAACGTAAGACCCAGATCGTCCCAATCATGACTGAAGAGCAGGAAGTTTTTCTCAAGCACATCCAGAAGAAGGGGCTCAAACGCACCTCTCAAAGAGACTTGATTCTGGATATGTTTTTGCGTATCGAGGAGCACCTTTCCAGCGAGGACCTTTACCGGCTCGTGCGAGAGAAAGATCCAAGCATCGGGCAAACGACGGTTTATCGCACCCTCAAGTTGCTGACTGAAGCCGGACTCGCGCGCGAGGTCCGCTTTGGCGACGGCATCACTCACTACGAGCACAACTACAAGCACCAGCACCACGATCACATGATCTGTTCTGAGTGTGGCCGAATAATTGAATTCTTTTCGGCTGAGTTAGAGGCGTTGCAGGACAAGATCGCAGCCAGGCACCGTTTTCAGATCACTCACCATCTTCACCGTATCATGGGCGTTTGCGCCGATTGCCGCCGGGCGATCAAAGACCCCGGCAAAGAAGAACCGGGCGACACGCACGTCCAGGCGCGGCATGCGAGCGACCCGCCTCGATAATCCATAGACGACGGCATTAGCAAACAAGAGTCGGTGTGAGCAGTCCAACCGCAACGCGGTTACGTAGCTCAGCCCAGGGTTGCCGCGTCGCGCGGCTACCCTGGGATTGAGTTGTAGTAAAGAAGACAACCCCATCGGGGTTGTGTTGTTTTCAAAACCGGCGCAACCTCGTCGGGGTTGGCGGAGATTGGATGACTCCAGTCCCAGGGTAGCCACGAAACGCGGCAACCCTGGGCTGGGTTGCGTAACCGCTTCGCGGTTATTGTCATCGACCATTTTGCGTTTTGCCTCGGTTACAGTGTAACTTGCGTTTGATGCCGATCAGCGATCACAGTCGAACTCAATTTCGCGCGCAAGTTCATCACGTAGCGCTCGCGCTTGGACTCATAACGCTGTCGCTTGTCTTAACCGGGTGTCCAAAAAACGAGGCGCCACCGAGAACCAGTGTCGGCACCGCGGAGCGTCCGGCAGAAACCAGTCCGGCCGTCGTGCCGGGCGCGGTTGCGTTCAACGGCGAACGCGCGCTGGAACACGTCAGGAAGCAGGTTGAGATTGGCCCACGCATTCCCGGATCCCCGGAACTCGCACAGACGCGGGACTACATCGTCAGCGCCCTGAAAGCCTCTGGCCTCGCTGTCAGCACCGACGAATTCTCAGCAACCACGCCACAGGGTGTTAAGAAAATGGTGAATCTCACCGCTGAGATTCCGGGCGAGTCGAAAGACGTCATCATACTTGCCAGCCATTACGATTCGAAGTTTTACAAGGACATGCGTTTTGTCGGCGCTAACGATCCCGGCGCCTCGGTGGGCACCCTGATGGAGTTGGGGCGGGTCTTAGGCGCGAGCCGGCAAAAACCGAAGTTGACCTATTGGCTGGTCTTTTTCGATGGCGAGGAAGCGTTCTGCGAAGAATGGGAAGACTGCCAAAATCCGAACCCAGCCGATCCCGCGACGCCGTTGCCTGACAACACTTACGGCAGTCGGCATTACGTCGCCAGACTGCGACAAAACAAAGAACTGAGTCGCGTGCGTGCCCTGATTCTGCTCGACTTAATGGGATCCAAGAATCTCAACCTCGGGCGAGACACGCTTAGTACTCGCTGGTTGCAGGACATCGTTTGGAGCACGGCGCGCGAGGCGGGTTACGGAAAGTATTTCGTAGATCGGCCCGAAGGCGTCGGCGGCGACGATCACGAACCGTTTCTGCGCGCCGGGATCGATTCGCTCGATCTAATTCAACTTTCAACCTATCCACACTGGCACAAGGCGGACGACACGCTCGATAAGGTGTCGGCGCAGAGCATGAAGATCGTCGGCGAGGTTGTGTTGGCAAGTTTGCCGAAGGTTGAAAAACATCTGGCGAGTAAGACGACGGATCCGTCCTCGCCGGCAAAGATTTCACAATGAGAGTCACTTCCGTTTAGAGCGCGGACTTGTCCGCGCAGACCGCACAAGTGCGGTCTCTAAACAGGGCGGTTTGTAGGGTGGTCGGTAAGCAGGCTGGACTTTGTTTTCCCTTCGCTGAACGATTAACTAATGACAAAAAAGAACAGAATCGCAGTCATACCCGGCGACGGCATCGGTCCGGAAGTCATTCGCGAAGCGGTGCGCGTGCTCGAACGCGTTCAGGAGACGCAAGGCGTAGAACTCGAGTTCACGGAGTTCGACTGGGGTGCGGAAAAATTTCTGCGCGAGCAGATTTCGCTGCCGCCGGGCGCGCTGGAAATGCTCTCGAAAGATTTCGATGCCATTCTTGCCGGCGCCTTTGGCGATCCGCGGGTGCCCACCAATCAGCACGCGGAAGACATTTTGTTAGGCATGCGCCGCGGCCTCGATCTCTACATCAATCTCCGTCCGGTGCGTTTGCTGGATGCGCGGCTGACTCCCTTGCGCGACCGAAAAGTAGCGGAGATCGACTTCGTAGTTTTTCGTGAGAACACCGAAGGCGCTTACTGCGGCGCCGGTGGCTTTTTGAAGAAGGGAACCGACGACGAGATTGCGACGCAGGAAGAACTCAACACGCGCCGCGGCGTCGAGCGAATTATCGTCGCCGCTTTTGAATATGCGCGGGCCAACGGTCGGAAGCGCGTGACGATGGCTGACAAGTCAAACGTGCAACGCTTTGGCGGCGATTTGTGGCAGCGCGTTTTTAAAGACGTCGCCGCGGACTATCCGGAGCTGGAGGCGAACCATCAATACGTCGACGCGATGGCGATGTTCATGGTGCTCGATCCGCGGCAGTACGACGTGATTGTCAGCAACAATTTGTTTGGCGACATACTGACCGATCTCGGCGCAGCGATTCAGGGCGGACTTGGTCTGGCTGCTTCAGGCAACATTCATCCGGGGCGAGTGTCGCTGTTTGAACCGGTCCACGGCAGCGCGCCGGCGATCGCGGGGCAGGGCGTAGCGAATCCAGTGGGTGCTATTCTGACCTCGGCCATGATGCTAGAATATTTGGGACAAAGAACAGCAAGTCAGGCGATCGAGAAAGCGGTCAGCGAAGCCATCGCTAACGATGAGACTACGCGCGACCTCGGTGGGAACCTTTCAACCGAACAAGTCGGCGCGGCGATTAGCCAAAGGATCGAGTAGGACAGGCATTCTTGCCTGTCATTTTCGGAGTTCAACGGTTCATAGTCATCGTTCAGAAGGACAGGCAGGAATGCCTCCTACATTTCTCGAATGACAGCAAGTCAAAAAAAGTGGGCGATAAGGCTAGGCGCCGGCGTTGTGATGGTCGCGGTGTTCGTCGGCGTGTGGGAAGTTGTGCGCGCGATGCCGATCGTCCTCGGCGGGTTGATCGTCATAGGTTTGCTGGTTGCGCTTGCCTTCCGGATTCGTGCGAACCGCAAGACTAAAGTGATTTTTGGCTTCTACGTCGCCGCTAATGAAATTCTCGTCAACGGCGAACGCAGCCGTTACCACTTCGAAATCGCCGAAGTGATCAAGACGGGCGAGAAGATCAATCGTTCAATGCCGGATGCACCGTCCTTGAGCCGTTTTGCACTCGGCGCGCTGTGCTACTCGATTGCCGATTACAACGGCGCGGTTGAGCAACTCGGGTTCGCCGCCGAGGAAGAAGTTCTGAAAGATAGTCGCCACGCACAGCCGTCGCGTCAGTTGCGGCGCTACGTCCACCGCCTGCGACGGATCGAGCGCCGGCCAAAGCGTTATGCGAAACTCAATGCTGCGATCGCCAGTCTTGAACGAATGCATCGCGAGCGGGCGGCGCGTCTGCTGGCGGAAAGCCAACAACAATTGAAGCGAATGGTCGAGGCATACGAAGTCGAGATGTCTGAACAGATTCGTTCGCCACGTCGCGACCTGGCAATTTCGACGACGCGATCGCTCAAGTCGATCTCCGCGCCGCCGCCAATATCGGAAGTTCTAAACGACATCTATCAGGAAGAGCCGAAGGCTTCCTGAAACTGGTAACGCAAGCTGTTGCTTGCGACCGTTTAGAGTTGGCACTTGTGCCAACACGCTGCGGCGGACAAGTCCGCCGTCTAAACTGCCAACGCCGCGGCCAACATTGCAAACTGACAGTTTGCGTTACAACTTCCAATCACAGTGCCCGCACCTCTACTCGAAACCCTGACAGCCGAAATCATCGCGATAGGTTCGGAACTCCTGGCGCCCGATCGCACCGACACCAATAGTCTCTGGCTCACGGAAAAGCTGAACAGTATCGGCATCGAAGTAAAACTGAAAACCATCGTGGGCGACGACGATGCGAGGTTGGAAGAAGCCATCAAGGACGCAACCCGGCGTTCGAAGGTTGTGATCACAACCGGCGGTCTTGGCCCAACCGAAGATGACATCACGCGCAAAGTCGCAGCCCGCGCGCTTGGTCGCCGGTTGTTGCTTGATGAAGCAATTCTGGCGGAGTTGCGCGAAAAATTTCGCCGCTTTGGTCATGTGATGCCCGAGCGAAATTCGCGGCAGGCGATGGTGATTGAGAGAGCCGAGGTCCTGCCGAATCCCAACGGCAGCGCGCCGGGTTTGTTCATCGAGCATGAGGGCGTGGCGATTGTGCTGCTGCCCGGGCCGCCACGCGAAATGCGCCCGATGTTTGAAAATCTTGTCCTGCCGAAGCTCGTAGCCGCAGCGGGATCGGTGAAAATCTCCAGGCGAATGTTGCGTGTCGCGGGCCTTGGAGAGTCGGCGGTTGACGAAAAGATCGCGCCCATCTACACACAATACGAAAATCCGCAGACAACCATTCTCTTCAACCAAAGCGAGATCGAGATTCATCTGACGGCGCGCGGCCGAACCGAAGCGGAAGCAAACGCGCTGCTCGATCGTTTGTCCGAACAACTCGAGGAACGGCTCGGCCACGCCGTGTTTTCGTTCGCCGGCGAAAAGATGGAGGAAGTTGTCGGACTGAAGTTGACGGTCGGCGGCTATACGCTGGCAGTCGCTGAGAGTTGCACCGGCGGTTTGATTGCGCAAAGACTGACCGACGTTCCGGGTTCGTCGAAGTATTTCGTCGAAGGCGCTGTCACTTACTCGAATGACGCGAAGACGAGAACGCTCGGCGTTGAGCCGATCCTGCTGCTCGAACACGGCGCCGTGAGCGCGCCTGTTGCTGAAGCGATGGCCGAAGGAATTCGCAAACGCGCGAACACTGATTTTGGTTTGGCGATAACTGGAATCGCCGGACCAGGCGGCGGCAGTGAAGAGAAACCAGTCGGGCTTGTCTTCATCGCGCTCGCCGACGACGCGCACACCGAGCATCGCAAGCTCATCATCCCCGGCGACCGGCAACTGATTCGCTGGCGTGCCTCACAAGCCGCGCTGGATTTGTTGAGAAGAAGGCTGATTTGAGTTGTTCCGGAAACTAGCGAACGGCCTTGGAGCTTGCTCGCCCCAGTTCAATTCCCATTCCGACCATCGGTGAAATACCGGTCGACAATTGCCGTCAAGTTTTGCACGTTATCCGTGAGCGCGTTAATCTTCTCGTCAGTTCGGATTTGCGAATCGACTAGAGCATTGATCTTAGCGTTCACGTCCGTGAAACCTTCGAGCGTCGCGTTCGCAAGTCGGGCGACAATTTCTCCGGTCTGACTCACAACAAGTTCAGTCTGAGCTTGGGCTTCACGCAACTGTTGCATGTCAGCTGAGAACTGCGCCTGCTGCTCAACGATAAACTCCATTCTCCTGTTTAGTTCTTCATTACTCATATTGACAATCCTAACTAGATACGTCTCAGCTTAGCGAAGTTCAAACTTAGGCCAAGAGCACCGCCTTATCTCCACTGGGAAAATTATAGTGCGTCCGCGTTGATTCGACTACACCTTGTCGCACGTAGGGCCGATTGCTATAGTGCCAGATTCCTTTCATGCTGGACCGAGCGCTCTTAGGGGGTAATGTTGACTTGCGACCTGCGGCTGTCATTGTTATCGCGTATCTGCTGGGCTCGATACCGTTTGGTTATTTGATCGTGCGGGCGGCGCAGGGAGCTGATGTTAGGGAAACGGGTTCGGGGGGAACGGGAGCGACAAACGTGTCGCGGCGCGCGGGGAAAGCGGCGGGCGTCGTTACGTTGTTGCTTGATGCTTTGAAAGGTGCGGCCGCGGTTGCGATTGCGAAGTCGCTTTTGGGACTGCCGATTTTCGGCATCGGTGAAGCGGCTCGTGCGTCGGTAAGTATAGGCGTGGAAGGTGCTGCAGACGCATTTCAAACTGCCTATTGGTGGGTGGCGGCCGCGGCGATTGCGGTGATTGTGGGACACATCTTTCCAATCTGGCTGCGGTTTCGCGGCGGAAAAGGGGTGGCAACCGGAGTCGGTGTCTTCTTGATCCTGGCGCCGATCGCAGTTGGCCTGTCTGCGTTGGTTTTCGTTGTCGCGGTGGTGTTGACGCGTTTCGTTTCGCTCGGATCGATTTTGGCGACGATGGCGATTCCGCTATTCGTGTCATTGCAGAACGCTTTTATTGAGCCAATTGTGCCGTTGGCTCCAATAATGAACGCTGCGATCGTTGGAGCGACGTTGATTGTGTTTGCGCACCGGGAGAACATTGGAAGATTGGTTCAGGGCCGTGAGAGCAAGTTTAGATGAGTGAATACAGTCTGTTCGCGTCTGGGACGTTCATTGCGGACGGGACGCCCGCGTCCCAGGTTTACGTTGACGCTTCGGTCCCAGGTTTAGGTTGATGCCTGCGGTCGCAGAAGTTAGTCGATACGCATTTTCTGAATGAAGACGTGAATGAAGACGATTGCTGTTATTGGCGCGGGCAGTTGGGGAACGGCGTTGGCCATTGTAGCCGCGCGGGCAGGGCATGGTGTCAGGCTTTGGTCGCGTAACGCGGCTGTAGTCGAATCAGTCAATCGCGATCACGTGAATCCGACGCACCTGACTGAGACCCCGATTCCCGAGAACGTTCGAGCCACGCAGGATTCTGCCGAAGCAGTGAATGGAGCGAAGTTGGTCATTCTCGCCGCTCCTTCCCACGCGACGCGCGGATTGGTGGAAACGCTGACGCCTTCGTTGCAAGCTGACATGATCATTGTCAGTGCGGCGAAAGGAATTGAAATTGAAACCGGCAAACGGATCTCGCAGGTTGTCGCTGAAGTTGTTCCCGGCGCCGCGCGTCCGCGGTTCGTTTGTTTGTCCGGACCTTCCTTTGCCAGGGAAGTTGTCGAGCGGCATCCAACCGCCGTGGTCGCAGCCAGCGACGATCGCGACGCCGCGCGCCTGGTCCAGTCAGAGCTGAGTTTCGAAAACCTGCGCATCTACACGAACGACGACGTGATCGGCACTGAACTTGGCGGCTCGGTCAAGAATGTGATGGCGATCGCTGCCGGCATGGTGGCGGGACTTGGCTTTGGATCCAACAGCATTGCAGCCTTGATCACGCGCGGACTGGCCGAGCTCACGCGGCTGGCGTTGCGAGAGGGCGCGAAGGCAGAAACGCTGATGGGCCTCGCGGGCATGGGCGATTTGGTTTTGACGTGCACGGGAAGTCTCTCTCGCAATCGTTTTGTGGGCCAGGAACTCGGCAAAGGACGAGGCCTCGATGAGATCAGTGCGGGAATGAACGAAGTTGCCGAAGGCGTCAAAACAACGCTGGCGGTGAAGCGATTGGCCGATCGCGTTGGCGTCGCAATGCCCATCACTGACGAAGTGCATGCGGTACTCTACGAAGGGAAGCCGGTGCAAGCCGCGGCGGTTGAACTGATGACGCGCCCATTGCGAGATGAAAGTGCGAGATGAAAGTTAGCTGAGCAGCCCGAACGCGTCGTCAAACAATCAAAAGAGTTCATCGGACAACTTCACCGAATAAGCAAATGCCTGCCGCAACTGAAGAAAAAGTGCTTGCCGCGAATCGCGCCGCCTATCACGAGTATCACATTCTCGATAAGTACGAGGCTGGGATTGCGCTCACCGGAACAGAGGTGAAAAGCGTGTTAGCCGGTCGCGTGCAACTGAAGGAAGGCTACGTCGCCGTCCGGGATGGCGAAGTCTGGTTGTTTAATGCGCACATTTCACCTTATGCTCATGGCAATCGTGAGAACCACGAGCCGCTGCGCACGCGCAAGTTGCTGATGCACAAACGCGAGATCGAGCAACTGGAGCAGGCGACCGTGAAGCAGGGAATGACTTTGGTCGCAACGCGCGTCTACCTGAAGCATCGCCGCATAAAAATTGAAGTGGCGGTGGCTCGTGGCAAGAAGTTGTACGACAAGCGCGAAACGGAATTGCGGCGCACAGTTGAAAGAGAAACGCGCGCGCAACTCAAGGAACGCAACCGATAAAGCTCTAACTAACCCAGGCCGCCGTCTAACGCGGACGGTTCTAACAAGATTCATCAGGAGCAACCAGCAAAATGCAAATTGAGAGTACCAACGGATCCTATCGCGACCTTGATGTTCAGGCGCTGGCTATCGCCGTTTTCAAAGACGAGCAAGCGGATGAAGGCTTCCTCAAGGATCTTGATGCCATTACGGGCGGAATGATTAAGTCCGTGATCGATTCTGAAGAGCTCAAGGGCAAGGAAGCGGAAACTGTCTACCTGCATCTCGTCGGGAACAGTGAAATCAAGGCGCAGCGTCTGCTGTTGGTTGGCGTGGGCGAGAGCAGCGAATACACCGCCGCGCAAGCTGCGCAGATGTCCGGCACCGCGGTGCGCGCGCTTCGGGGAAAGAATGTGAAGTCGATCGCAGTTGTGCCCAGGCTTGAAGGCGATCCGGCCGAAGTCGCTTCAGTAGTCGCCCAGGGTTCGTTCATGGCTCTGTTTGATCCAGACAAATACCGGACGTCGGACAAAGAAGAACGGCAAATCAGCAAGCTAATCGTTGTCGTCGACGGCGCTGACGAAACCGCGCTCAGCAGCGGCGCCGAACGCGGCCGAATCATCGGCGAATCGGTGAACTTCACGCGCGATCTCGCCAACGAGCCGGGCGCCTACATGACGCCGACCAACATGTCGGAACGCGCTCGCGACATCGCGACCGAGTTTGGTCTCACGATCGATGTGCTTGACGAAGTTCGCATGGAACAGGAAGGCATGGGTTCGTTGTTGAGCGTCGCGCGCGGGTCGGACGAGCCGGGCAAGTTGATCATTTTGAAATACACGCCGGCAAATGCGGTTGAAGAGAGCACTGAACTGCTGGCCTTCGTCGGAAAGGGAATAACGTTTGACTCAGGCGGCATTTCGCTCAAGCCGGGCGAGAATATGGAGTTGATGAAATACGACATGACTGGTGGCGCCACCGTCATGGGAGCAATGCGTGCGATCGCTCAGTTGAAACCTTCGATTCCGGTGCTGGGCGTGATCCCGTGCGCTGAGAATCTTCCCTCCGGCAAAGCGACGAAACCCGGAGACGTCGTCCGCGCGATGACCGGCAAAACGATCGAAGTAATCAATACTGACGCGGAGGGCCGCCTGATTCTCGCCGACGCGATCGCTTACGCCAAGAAACTCGGCGCCACTCGAATCGTCGACATGGCCACGCTCACGGGCGCTGTCTCAATTGCGCTTGGCGATGTGAACACGGCCGTCCTCGGCACCGACCAGGAGTTGATCGACGAAATAATCGCGGCGGGCAAAGAGGTCGGCGAGAAATTCTGGCAGTTGCCGCTCGACAAGGAATATTCGAAACAAATCAAGTCAGACATTGCTGACATCAAGAACGTCGGCGGTCGGAAGGCTGGCACGATTACCGCGGCGGCGTTTCTGAAGGAGTTTGCTGACGGCGTTTCCTGGGCCCACCTCGACATCGCGGGGACGGCCTGGGGCGACGAAGCAAAACCGTACCGGTCGAAAGGGCCGACGGGAATCGCTGTGCGAACTTTGATTAAGATCGTGGAGCGCGCGGAAGCCAAAGCCCAGAGCTGATCGCGCTCCAGTGTCGTCAGTTGTGGACGTTGGTGTCCTCAGCAGTTAACACCAGTCCCCACACTCCCGTTACAGAAATCCCATTTTGCTTGGCTTTTTCGATTGAAGCTCACTGGCACCAGAATTGTTACAGACTGGCCAATGCCAGAGGAGCGGCATTCCTCATAATTACAAACGTCCTCGCCCTCCCTCGACGGCCGCTCGAGGAATAATAGAGAGCCGCTCCTTTGGCCTCCCCTCACTTGCTCTCGCAAAATCTTCGTCAGATTTCTTCATAACCCGCTCAGAAACTCGCCCGTCAAAATTCGTCAACCGCGCGCACAATTGCCGATAGAGTAATCAGAAAGTGCTATAATTTTCCGCGTTGCCAAGACGGTTAACGACCGAATTCCCCTCGGTTTGCTGGTTAAGGAGTTGCAAACACGCGGTGACTAACTACTACAAAGTTCTCGGACTTAAGCGTTCAGCCTCGAAGTCTGAGGTCAAGTCGGCTTACCGGAAACTTGCGCGGTTGCGTCACCCGGATGTAAACGGCGGTTCGGAAGACGCGGCTCGCGAATTCGCACTCCTGTCCAAGGCCTACCATGTTTTGATCGATCCGCAGGAGCGCGCCTACCACGATCAGCAGTTGACCGGACAGGCTGAAGGCGGCTCCTCCATCCTTCATTCGGACAACAAGCACGCGCAACGGGCGCGGACCTTGGCCATGCAGGCGCGCTGGGATCGCGTCGTCGATCAAGTGCTTGAAAGAGATCGGCAGGAAAGTCGCGAGCGGCAGCGCGCCGTCTTTACAACTGTTTCACTGTTCCTCTCCACCTTTTTCGTGGCCGTGATCAAGCCGCACTTGTGGGAGACGTTTGACTACGTCGGTCGCGCCATCGTGCTGACGCTTTTCGTGATCGGCGTCTGGCATCTCGCAACACGGTTGCGCGAGTATTTCGCGCATTACACTTACAGTCCAAAGTTGATTCAGGATTCGATCATGCGCGAGGAAGAAAAGCCTGAACAACCCTTCACGAGGTTTTCGGCTTACACGTTCCTGCTGGTCGGTTACGCGCTCAGCATCGGCGTCGGACTTCTCATCGGTTGGCACACGCAGGGATTTTTGAGTGGCTTGAACATGCTCTTTCGCCAGGTGGAAGTGGCCCAGTCGGCCATGCTATTTCACTCGTCGACCGCGCTTCTGATTCCTGACCTGGTCGTTTATCCTCCCATCGCTGTTCTAATTGTCGACACGATGCAGGGTTTGACTTCGAGGATGGACTAAGCAACGGGCGCGCGTTTTCAGTTAACGAAAACAAAATGCAGACTTGCAGAAAACTTTGGAGAGTGGTGTGGCTTGCTGCTGCGAGCTTCGCATTGATCATGCCAGCTAACGCTGCGAATAACGTCGCGAAGGACTTCGCCGCGTTCGGTTTTGCGCAGGACCAGGCGGCGGGAACGCTGACGCCGCGTCAGTTTGAGATCGAAAAGCAGCGGCAGCGTTTGAGTTCCGGCGACGTCGAGCAAAGGCGCGAGGCGTTGACGCAGTTGGGTTCGATGCATCACCAGCAGGCTTCGCGCGCTGCGCTTGCCGGCTTAGCAGATGCGACGCCAATTGTGCGAGCGACTGCCACAGCCGCCGTGCTGTCTTTACCGCCTGAAGAAGCGGCGGCGAGTTTGGCGCCGTTGCTGAACGACAAAGACGAATTTGTGCGCCAGCAAGTCGCTTATGCTTTAGGCCAAACGCACAGTCGGATAGCGGTCGGTCCGCTAATCGTCGCACTGAGCGACAAAAAAGAATCTGTGCGGGGCGCGGCTGCTGTCGCGCTTGGACAAATCGGAGACGCCACGGCGGTCACGTCCCTCGCCGGAATCCTTGACCCACAGTTCGGTCTGACGCCAGGCAAGAAAAGCAAAAAGAAAACGCGCGAACAGAACCTGTTTGTGTTGAGAGCTGCCGCGCATTCGCTGGGACAGATTGGAAACCGCGCGGGCTTGCCTGCACTCATCGGAGTCTTGCAGGACGAGAAAGCCGAGAGCGACGTCAGAAGGGAAGCGGCCTTTGCGCTTGGTGAAATTGGCGACGCGTCCGCGCTGCCGGCTTTGCGCGGACTCGAAGCGTCGACTGATCCGTATCTTTCCGGCGCCGCCCACGAAGCGATTCGCAAGATTTCTCGTTCGCCAACCGCCAGCGATTGAAACGAACCGCTAAGACGCCAAGACCGGCAGGTGCTTCTTCGGTAACTGAAAAAGCAAAAAGCGCCGAACACTTCCAAAGTGAACGGCGCTTTTCGCGATCTCAAACTAAAACAGAGTTTTAATTTTCGGTTTTGTCTCCGCGGCCCTGGCTCTTCTTCGCCGCCTTCGTTGCCTGCGGAATCGGCAGGCCGACGCCACCTGACAGCGATTCGAGCGCTTCGGGCTCATCCTTGGGCGCCGGCATGTCGTGGATCAAAGCGCCGCCGGAACTCTTCGAAAAGATCAGCTTGTGGGTGTACTCATCAAGATCGATGTGCACCAGGTCGCCGAGGCCGATTTGTCCCGTCGCAACCAAATTCGAAAGCGGGTAGACCAGAAAACGTTCCACTGACCGCTTCAAATGTCGCGCGCCGTATTTGAAATCCAGACCTTCCTTCAACAGCGTGTTTTTGGCCGTCTCCGAGCAGCGAAACACAAACTTGGTTCCGGCCGACTGCATGATGCGGTCCTGCACAGCCTGCAGTTCCAGATCGAGAATCTGTCGCAGGTGATGCTCCTTCAAAGAACGGAAGACCACAACCTTGTCGATGCGATTCATGAACTCCGGCGAAAATTTTCGCCGCGCTGCTTCAACCGCCGTGCGGTAAATTTTCTGATCAACTTCGGTGTCGTTTGGATTCTTCGCGCCCTTGCCGGGAGCAAAGCCGATACCGCCCGAAATCAACTCTGACATTTCTCTGGCGCCGAGGTTAGACGTCAGCACCACCATGCAGCGCGAGAAATCGACGCGCCGGTTGTCGCCCAGCGTCAGCGTCGCCTTGTCGAGAATGCCCAGCAGCAACTGCCACAGGCTGTCAGAAGCTTTCTCGATCTCGTCAAACAGGATCAGCGAAAGCTTGATGTCTTCCGTGTGCATGCGGTCGAGGTTTTCCTGCGTCAGCATCGGAGACGTCTCGCGATGGCCGAGGTATCCCGGAGGCGAGCCGATCAATTTCGCGATCTCATGCGAATGCTGAAACTCAGCGCAGTCGATCTTCACGATTGCGTTGGCGTCGCCGTATAAAACTTCCGCCGCGGCTTCAATGACGCGCGTTTTTCCCGAGCCGGTTGGACCGAGAAAGAGCATCGTGCCGATTGGCCGGTTTGGCGGATTCATGCCGGCGAGAAATATCTGGTAAAGGCCGCTCATGCGACGCACGGCGCGCTCTTGTCCGACGATGCGGGCTGAGAGCCGCTCTTCGAAGTCCTGTGCGCGCGGGCTTTTCTGATCGGGATCCAGGAAGACTGTGCCCATGGTTTTGTTTAGTTTGTCTATCTCCATTTCAGAAATCATGATCGTCCTCCTGCGCGAGAGCATCTTGATATGCCTGCTCTCATTTTGACTGAGCCCCTATTGGCCCGCCGTTGCTGTTGCAAGAGACGATCCGTAAATATTGATGCCGCAAGTGCCGGGCTTCGTTGGCTTTTTGCGAACGAATGCGAGCGACAAGCGGTGCGACGACCGAAGGTATATATACGACGCCGCTGCAAATGTCATTACAAAAATATTGAGAAGGATGTGACGTTAGAGTTGCAATTTGAACGATCAGTTGAATTCGGAGGCTGACAATTCATGTCAGAGGCAGGCTGCCAATAAATGTTTCAAGCGAATTCGAAGGAGAGTGAGGCCTCCCTCCGACTGCACCTTTTAACGCAGACGAAAACGAAAACGTCGCCTGAACGATCGACAGTAAACAAGACCGCGCTTGATGAAATGGCCTGTGGCGCGGATCGGACTCGGCGCAGTTTAGTCGTAGTACTCAAGACCTAAATGCGTGATCAAATCCTCGCCGCGCAGATAGCGCAGAGTGTTTTTGAGTTTCATCAGTTGGATGAAAACATCATGCTCAGGATAGAGTCCCGGAGCCGTCTGTGGCGATTTAAAATAGAAGGAAAGCCACTCCTGAATGCCCTTCATGCCCGCGCGTTGCGCGAGGTCCAAAAACAACGCCAGGTCGAGCACGATCGGAGCCGCCAGAATTGAATCGCGGCACAGGAAATCGATCTTGATCTGCATCGGATAGCCCAGCCAGCCGAAGATGTCGATGTTGTCCCAACCCTCTTTGTTGTCGCCGCGCGGCGGGTAGTAGTTGATGCGAACTACGTGCGAGAAGTCAGTGTAAAGTTCAGGGTAAACCTCGGGCTGAAGAATGTATTCAAGCACTGACAGCTTCGACTCTTCCTTCGTCTTGAAAGATTCCGGATCGTCCAACACCTCGCCGTCGCGGTTACCGAGGATGTTGGTCGAATACCAGCCACGCAGTCCGAGCATGCGCGCTTTTAATCCCGGCGCGATGATCGTCTTCATCAGTGTTTGCCCGGTCTTGAAATCTTTGCCGCAGATGCCTACGCCCTTGTCCTCGGCGAGTTTGCGCAGCGCGGGAATATCGACGGTCAAGTTGGGTGCGCCGTTCGCAAAAGGGATGCCTGACTTTAACGCCGCGTATGCATAAACCATCGAAGGCGCGATCGATTTGTGGTTGTCGCGCATTGCCTGCTCAAAAGACTCGAGTGTCTTGTGGACGGCGTGCTCCTTGAGAAATATCTCAGTCGACGCTGCCCAGATCATTACAAGGCGCGAGCAGCGGTTCTTTTTCTTCCACTCCGCTATCTCTTCTATTAGCTGCTGGGCCAGCTTGAACTTGTTCGGGCCGGTCTTGACGTTTGTGCCATTAAGACGTTTGACGTAATTCTGATCGAAGACCGCCTTCATCGGCTTGATCTTCTGAAGCGGAGACTTCAGTTGCTTCAACAAATCCTTCTCGAGCACGCCCGCGTGCAACGCAGCTTCGTAGGCTGAGTCTTCGAAAATGTCCCAGGCGCCAAAGACGAGATCCTCGAGCCTCGCGAGCGGCAAGAAATCCTTAATTAGCGGCACGCGATTGTCGGTCCGTTTGCCCAACCGAATCGTGCCCATCTGCGTCAAACTGCCAACCGGCTGCCCAATTCCTTTCTTTACAGCTTCCACGCCCGCGATGAAAGTGGTGCTAACTGCGCCGAGCCCAACCAGCAGCACTCCCAGTCTGCCTTTGGGTTCAAGAATCTCGGCGTCTTGTCTAACTGGCATTTAATCTAGTCTCCTATCCAACGAATTGTGCTGCGAATCATACAGATGCGCGGGGTCGCTGTCATCTGGAGCGGAATTTGTCCGAAACCACCTGCGTTAGCGGGTGGTCTTTGAATGTTGATTGATAGTGGTCTTTGAAAGTTGACTGACAGTGATTGACTTAGAACCGCACCCGCTGACGCAGGTGGTTCTGACTTTAACTGCGGTGGCGGAGCATTTTGGCAGGATCGTTTGCGATTAGCGCTTTGACGCCAAGCGAGCGGGCGCGCGGAATCCAATCAGGGTCATCGACTGTCCACAGAACGACTTCCAAACCAGCTTGCTTAGCTTTGTCGACTACCCGTTTGCCCGCAAGCGTGTGATGAAGGGCGATCTCGTCGGCTCCGACGCGGCAGGCAGCCTCAACTATTTTCAGCCGGCGAAGAGTTGAAATCGGACGCGAAAGTTTCGGCTCAAAAAGCGCAGCCGTTCGAATGCCCGCGTCAAGCTTTTTCACTTCAGCGATAGCCGACAGATCAAAACTCTCAACTACAACTCGATCGGCCATTCCCGACGCGCGCGTTAGTTCGACGACGGCTTTCGCCAGCGCCGCGCCTCCACCAACCTGGCGGGCAACTTCGCCAGCTTCGCATTTCATTTCGACGTAGAGCACGCCGGGATTTGAAGTGTAGAGTTCGAAAACCTGCGCGAGGTTAGGCAGTCGCTCCGGAATATGAGACTGGATAGAATCGGTTCGCTGAGCAAACCAACGTCCAACGTCAACTTGCTGCAGTTCCGCCGCGGTAAGCTGAGAGACGCGCCCGTCGATTCCCGCCGTTCGCCGAAGCGTCCCGTCGTGAATGACCACCGGCACTCCGTCGCGTGAGAGCCTGACGTCAAACTCGATGCCGTCGGCGCCGTCGCGGATTGCTCGAGAGAACGCAGCCAGGGTGTTTTCAGGAGCGACGGCTGAGGCGCCGCGATGGCCAAGGATTAGAGGGGATAGGGACACGTTGTCTTTATGGAGTGCGCTGACCTGTCAGCGCTGTGTTTGGTCGCGACCTGTCGCGACCTCCAAAAGTTGATTTAGTTGAAAATGCAGCGTCAAGCCGCCGCACAGAAAAAGCGGTGACAGGTCACCGCACTCCAAAGAGTAGGAGCAGTTTGAAATGGCCGATGAGAAATGGCAGATGAGAAATGAAAATCTCTTGATTCAATTGGCGTTCTCGCTGCTGGCAAGTGATTCCGGGGCCAATGATTTCTGAGTAACTTTTCGCAGCGTAATGTCAAAGGTGCCGACGTCAGCTTTGATCCGCGCACTCACCGGAATGTGACGTTTGTCATTGGTCAGCCAGATCGAAAAGCTGCCTTCTTCAGCGATCATTCCGTTTGGGCCAAAAACTTGCGGGTCGACTCGCACGGCTTCGACGCGACCGAGCACAGTTTTCATTCGCTTCTTCTCGACTACGTGCACGGGCACCTGATAAACGTTCCCGGAGTCGCTGATCGTGAGTTCGAAAGTTTTCCCCACCCCAAGTTCCCGGGTTCTCAAAAAGTAGATTGCCGACAGTATATCTTGCACCTGCCCGACAAAAGCTGCCTCGACGCTGCGCGGTGGCCGCGACGGACTAGTTGGGTCCTTTTCGATCCAGAGCACCTTGCCATCTCGGTAGGTTGTTTCGCTGGTCCGCTTGCGTTTGCCTTGTTCGTCGATCTTGCTGGTCTTCGTCACTGTGAACGAATTCGGATCGACGGTCGACTGAATCCATTCTCGGAATCGCAGGTTGAAAAGTTTGGCGAAGAAACCTTTGCTGGTAATTTCGCCGGTGAACTTTAACGAGTAGGCGGCGCCGCCACGCTGAGGCGATCCATTGTCGCCTGTTTTTGGCAGTGCCGGTTCGCGCACGGCGGTTAAACGGAAATCAGCGACGTCGATCTTCTTCAGCAGGGCGCGCGAAAATTCCCCGACGTAAACAAGTTCTTCGTTCGGTTCAAACGGATGCTTGCGTGCGGTCTCGTTGAGAGATCCGTTGGGCGCGTCAACCTTGCCAACTTTGTCAGCTTTGGGAACGGTCGCCGCGCGTGAAGTCTTCTGCGAATAAACTATTCGTTCGCCGTCAAGCAAAAACGCAGACAAGGTGACTGCGAAGAGCGCCGCGCAGACCAGAGCTCGTGCGAAAGGCGAACGTGTTTTGGTTTGAAATTTCATTTCAAGTAATACGCTTTGAAAACCAACAGCCCCCACGCGACCAAAAGACCCAGCGCGGCGCGATACTCGCGATACCTCATGTAAAGCCCGCTGTCGAACGCCGTCTTTCCATCGCCGTTGCGGTACGGGGTAAGTCGCGGCAAAAACAGCGGCACAGCTTCAGCGTACGCCTGAAAACGTTCACCGAAAAGTTGTGCCAACGTCGCGGATTCGACGCGCATCACCGGCAAATAGATGCCAAGAAAGAGCGCTGCGAAGAGAATTCCGAGCCACCAGCGACCCGAACCGATGGTGAAGCCGAGACCCAGGATAAAGCTGCCGAGGTATAAAGGATTGCGCGTGTACGCGTACGGGCCTGAGACGGCGAGCGCGTCGTTTTTTCTGATGTGGCCGGAGGCCCAGGCGCGCAACAGAACACCGAGCAACGAAACAGCAGCGCCCGCGACGAGGGTCTCCGGGCGTGGCCGCGCAAACACGATGAAGAGCGCCGCGCACAAAAAGCCGAGCGGGACGCGCCAACGTTGTATCCAGGTTCCGCCTCTACGCAAAACGATCTGCTCCTCAGTCGAAAACACTAGCCGCCAAGACGCCAAGAGCGCCAAAGCGAAAGACAACCTGATTGGGAACTTAACATGACTAGCTGACTGCCTTACTCCGACTTGGCGATCTTCGCGTCCTGGCGGCTAATCTTTCGCTGACCGCCTGAAACACTCGTTCAACTTCAATGTCCATGCAGATCCACTTCGAACAAGCGCGCCGGTGACAATCAGTGCGGCAGTCAATATCAACTCGCTCAACGCAAATGTCGTCCGCGCGCAAACTTCCGTTTCGCCACCATTCCGTCGGACCGAACAGGCCAACGATCGGAGCGCCGGCGGCGATCGCGAGGTGCGTCGGTCCGGTGTCACCGCCAACATACACATCGCGCACGCTTCGCCAGTTCGTAAAAACCTTTCAGCGAAACGTTGACTGCGCGTGCCTTCCCCGACTGACTCGCTTGCAAGACGGTCTCAGCCAATCCTTCTTCGCCGGGTCCGTGAGTGACGAGCGAGTGCAAACCGTAATGCGACCAAAGTTCGTCTGTGAGACGACCAAAGCGTTCGGCGCTCCAAAGTTTTGTTGGCCAGCCGCCGCCGGGGTTGAGGATGGCGTAGTTGCTCGCTCCAATTGCCGCGTTCACCGCCTCGGCCGCATGAGCGGCGGTTGTGCCGATAGGAAATTCAAGGTCGTCGGCGTGATCAGAAACAGAAATTCCCAGCGCGCCGGCGGCGAGGCCCAAGTTTTTTCGGATAACGTGCGAATTTTTGGATATCGGAATCGACTGCGACAGCAGGAACCGGCTGGCGGGTTCGCGCAGCATTTCACGCGTGAACCCAAAAACACGACGCGCGCCGGAAAGGCGCGCGATTGAAGCGGACTTGAGTAGTCCCTGAAAATCTAAAGCTAAATCGAAGGCTGAGGCGCGAAGCTGACGTAACTGCTGGCGCGGTGCCCGCAGCGTCTCCCCAGACACCAACCCGCGCCTCAAGGCCTTCGTGTCGACTTCGATGAGACGATCTATGATCGGGTTGTCTCTTAAAATTTCTGCTGCGCGTTGTTCGACGACCCACGAAATTTCGGATCGCGGCAGGGCTTTTCGGATCGCCGCAACCGCCGGGAGGGTGTGCACGATGTCGCCGATGCTGCTGAGTTTTACGATCAGGATGCGCATCAATCAGTGGGCAGGGGGCAGTGGGCAGTGGGCAGCAAGAGGGAAGGAGTAAACAGTGAGCCGTCGACGGCATAAAGCTGACCGGCCGAGGTTTTTTCTGCCGACTGCCCACTGCTCACTGCCCACCGCACACCTTCTTCAAAATTTCCGAAGTTGAATGATCTTTCGGATCGCCGACAATTCGAACCTGGCCACCGTAAGATCGTACCACATCGCGCTCAGGGACAGACTCCTCCGTGTAGTCCGTTCCTTTCGCGTGCACGTCGGGTTTAAGTGCCAACAGGAGTTCCGTCACGGTGGGTTCAGCGAAAATGGTGACGAAGTCGACTGCCTCGATCGATGCCACGAGCTCGGCGCGATCTCTTTCGCCGAGGATCGGGCGGCCGTTGCCCTTCAGCCGCGCGACCTGCGCGTCAGAATTTATTCCAACTACGAGGACGTCGCCGAGAGCGCGCGCGCCCTGAAGGTAGCGTACGTGGCCGGCGTGCAAAACGTCGAAGCAACCGTTGGCGAGAACGATCCGAGCCCCGTTCGACCTGGCCTCAGCGACGCGTGCAACAAGTGCATCGCGATCGAGGATTCGTGAACTTGCGTCAGTCTTTTCCATGGATTTGGTTGTCATTCGACTTGAAGCGTCGAGCTAATCGCTGGGACCGCGGGCGTCCCCCCCGCTTTTTCCTGGTTAATCAAGAGCGGGCGGGACGCCCGCGGTCCCAGTATCAACTTGAGTGCAGTATGGAGGTTTCAAGTTCCTCTGCTGTGACGGAAGACGTGCCGCGCTTCATCACGACCAGCCCGGCGGCGTAGTTCGCGACTTGCGCCGCATCGCGGAAAGACGCGTCAGACGCGAGTGACAAAGTGTAAGCGGCCATCACAGTATCTCCCGCTCCGGTGACGTCAACCGGCTCACGCGCGCCGACAGCGTGCAGTTGAACTGGAGGAGCGCCGGCTTCAAGCAGCATCATCCCTTCGCTGCCGCGGGTCACAAGCAACGCACGACAGCCCAGACGTTCGCGCAACTCCTCGCTCGCCGTCGCCAGCTCATCCGCCTGCAGCAACTCTTTGCCAAGCAGCTGCTCCACCTCATCCTGATTGGGCGTCGCCGAAGTGAAGCCTTTGAAATTTTCCAGCTTGAAACGCGAATCGGCCAGCGCGGGAATGCTTCGTTCCGCAGCCGCCGCAAGAGTGAACGAAGTGAGCTTCGCGTCTGCCACGCCGTAGTTATAGTCAGACACGATGACCGCATCAGCCGCTTGAATTCGTTCGAGGACGCTGTTGCGGAGTCGCTCGCGCAGCTCAGGATCGTTGAAGTGTTCGCCTTCGTAGTCAACTCTGATCACCTGTTGGCGGGTTGAGTGTAACTGGCCGGCGAGTATTCGCATCTTCGTCGTCGTTCGCAGCGCCGCCGACGTCAGCACGCCGCTGCAGTCAACGCCGGCAGCGTTCAACTTTTCCAGCATGGCGCGTCCGGCTTCGTCTTCGCCCGCGACGCCCACGAGCGCAACCTTCGCGCCGAGCGAAGCGAGATTCATGGCGCAATTTGCCGCGCCGCCGGGAATTGTCTCGGTGTGTTCGTGACGCAGGATGAACACTGGCGCCTCGCGCGACACGCGGCCGATGGCGCCGTAAACAAATTGATCCGCGATCGCGTCTCCGACTACGAGAATCCGGCGCTCGGGAAAACGTCTGACGATATTAATCAAACGCGCCTGCAACTCTGTTTGCTCAACAGTCAATGCCATGCTCCTAATTTGGAGTGCGCCGACTTGTCAGCGCTTTGGTCGTCGCGACCTGTCGCAACCACTAGATTGAGAGTTACGCCAGAAACGTGGCGTCAAGCCGCCACGGATGAAAGCGCTGACAGGTCAGCGCACTCCAAACTCGTCACGCTCTTTCGCGCTGGCTCACGATCAGGCGCACGGCTGCCAGCAAATCTTCGGCGACCAAATCCGGTTGCGTCGTCCAGCTCGTGCGTTGATGTTCCCACTCGCCTCGTCCATACCCGCTCAACACGAGCATCGACTTCACGCCGGCGTTGCGCGCGAGTTCCACGTCGCTGTAACGGTCGCCCACCATCCAACTGGCCGCCAGGTCAACATCAAGATCTGCAGCCGCGCGCGTGATCAGCCCGGGTTTTGGCTTGCGGCAGTCGCAGTCCAAACGGTACGGCGGCTCGCCGACCGACGGATGATGCGCGCAATAGTAGATCGCGTCGAGTCGCGCCCCCTCGTTCTCCAGTTCCGTCATCAGGCGCTGGTGGACAGTTTGGACCATGTCTTCGGAAAAATATCCGCGCGCCACCCCGGCCTGGTTGGTAGTGACAATCGCCCGCCAGCCATTTTCGTTCAAGAGCTTGATGGCATCGGCGGCGTAAGGGAACAGGCGAAAGCGCGAGGCGTGGTTGATGTAACCCACCTCCTCCGAAATCGTGCCGTCGCGGTCAATGAAAACTGCTCGTTGCATTTATAAGTCTGCTCTGCACAAGAGTGTTTCGGGTGATCCTAGAGCGGGGGACAAGCCCCCTTCCCGACCTTGAGACTCCTGGACTGGCTCTATTGCTTTCACTTGAAAGTCATTCACGCCGAGATCAGACGCTCGACTCAAAATCAGCTCGGGGTCAGGAAGGCGGGCTTGCCCCCGCTCTTATTTTGAGACCCGGACTTGATCAAAGACTGCTGAAGTTTGTCGGACAGCATCGCGCGCGCGCGTTCAAAGATGTCGTCCGGCGCGATCGCGGTCATGCAGCGGTGATCGATCGGGCAATCGCGCAGCATGCACGGCGCGCAATCCGGCGGCTCCCGAACAATCTCTGCGAACGGCGAAAACGGTCGCGTTGTCAGCGGATTGGTCGGCCCGAAGATCACAATCGTCGGTCGCCCGAGGGCTGACGAGATGTGAGCCGGACCGGTGTCGTTCGTCACCAGCAGATCGACTTGACTCAAAATCCCCACCAGCTCCGCAAGGTCGGTTTGGCCGGCAAGCACAACCGGCTGGCGCTTCATCTGCCGGCTCACTGCTTGCGAAACATCTTCTTCCGCAGCCGATCCGACCAACAGAACCTCGGCATGTAACTCGCCGATCAGCCGGTCGGCGAGTGCCGCGTAACGCTCAGTGGGCCAGCGTTTCGCGCGGCTGTTGATCGACCCGGGGCAGAGCGCGACAAGCGGCCGACCCGCGTTCAGACCGATTCCACGAGCGCGAAGAAAGTCGCGCGCGGCCGACTTACGACCGGAGGAAACGTCGAGCGAGCCATCGGGTTGCGTGTCCAGAAAACTTTGCTCGTGTTTTATCAGCCACTCGAGTTCGGCCACGATCTTCAAGTAGTAGAAAACTTCATGTTTGGACGCGCGCCATTCGGGCAGCGCCAAAGGATGCGTGAGTAGCGACTGGCGGCCGTCCGTCGCGTAACCGATGCGCAACGGCGCGCGCGCGAGGGACGCGACGAGCGCGGTCTCCAGCGAGTTGGGAAGAAGAACTGCGAGATCGAAATTGCGTTTGCGCCATTCGCGCACCTGGTGCACGGCGGAGCGCAGTCCGCTGCCTTCATGGACCAGCAAGTCGTCGAGGAAGTCCGCGCCGGAGAAGAGCCCCTTGGCCCAGGAGCGCGTGGCAAGAGTGATTTTCGCTTCGGGAAACAGCCGGCGAATTTGACGCAAGGCAGGGATTGTCATGACAGCGTCGCCAACCCAGTTGACGCCGCGGACGACGATGCGCTCAATTTTGTGTGGCTGCGATTCTCTCATTGTCTTGCTTTTTGGACTTTGGACTTGGGTCTTAGGTCTTTGCACTACTTCGGTGAACTGACTCAACTATCGCGAGTAGAGCAAAGTCCAGAGGCCCAAGTCCAAAGACTCATGACCTAAAGCAACGAACGCAGACCTTCCTCAATTCCAACTTCAGGTTGCCAGCCCAGTTGCTCACGCACTCGCCTTAAATCAGAAACGTAATTGACCGGCACCGGATGCGTTTTGTCGTCGCTCACGATCTTCGGTTCAAGTTGAATCATCGCGCCGACGCGGTTAACCAAGTCAATTAGACTTGCCGAATTCTCCTGGCCACCGCCGAGATTATACAAACCGAAGCTCAGCGACGAATCGATGAAGGCCTGGCAGGCGCGGGAAAAATCGCCAACGTGCAGGATATCGCGAATCGGATTGCCGCCTAAAGGCAGACGTATCGCTCGGCCGCGCTTGACGGACTCGACGTAGTGAGTCACGAATCCGTTTTCGTTGCCGTCTGACGGCCGCGCGTAGACGGTCGACAGGCGAAAGATGCAGGCGCGCACGCCTTGCTGCCGAGCGTAGTATTCGACATAGCGTTCGCCGATCAGCTTGGACCACTCGAGCGCCGACTGTCCGGAATAATCCGTCGGGCAAGTCTCAGGAACTTCGCGGTAAGACTCGGCGTTCGCGCCGTAGACGTCTTTGGTGGAGGCGTAGATGAAGGCTGCGCCGGGACGGAGGTGTTTCAGTACGTTCACTGCGCCTGACGCATTAGTGAGAAAGCAAAGGTCCGCGGCGGCAGGACTCTTGTCCAAATGCGCGGCGAGGTGAATGACCGCGTCGTAGTCAGCGACTATCGCGACGTCGTCGTCGCTGAGAATGTCCAGGCCGGCGCGGCGTGAGAAATCGTCGGCTGCAAAAAACCGGCGGACATGCGTGCCAAGGTAACCACTGCCGCCGGTGACAAGTATTTTCATTTCGTAAAAAGTTCAACGTCTAGCCGGGAGCGCAGACAAGCGTGAACTTGGTCGCTTTCTAAATTCGCTTGGAAAACTGCGCGCCTGACGACGCGTTTGCAGACAGGATGTCTGCGCTCCCAGCCTAACTAGCGTCAGACTTGGACATTGGACTTTTTTTCGTCCTTCGCCAGCGCGGCTAGTTTCATCAGCGACTCAGCGTGGCCGATTGCGATCAGCAGATCGCCGGCTTCAATCGTCGCGTCGCCGCTGGGATTGAAAAGAATCTGACCATCGCCGCGCCGGATACTGACAACCACGATGTCCAACTCCGACCGAATACTGGTCTCTTTCAATTTTCGTCCGACCAAAGATGACGACGGCGCGACTTCGAGTTGCTCGAACGCCAACTCCAGCTTGTTCGCCGTGATCGAACCGAGAAAGTCGTCGACCGCCGGTTTGGTCAGGGCCATGGCCATGCGATGACCGCCGATGATCGTCGGCGCCACCACGCGATTAGCGCCGGCACGAATCAGCTTGGGTTCAGCCTGCTCCGAAGCGGCGCGGGCGACGATGTGCATCTGCGGGTTCAGATCGCGCGCGGTTAGGACCACGTAGACGTTGTCCGCGTCGTCGGGCAAACAAGCGGCGAGTCCGCGCGCATGCTTCACGCCGGCCTCGAGCAAACTTTCTTCCAGGGTAGCGTCACGCACGAGGACGGTCACGCCCAGCGCAATCAGGTCAGCGACTCTTTGCTCATCTTTTTCAATCACTACGAGCGTTTCAGAACTGCCCAGCAGTCCGCGCACGAGGTGGGAACCTACGCGGCCGGCGCCGCAAATGATGAAATGGTCTCGCAGTTTGCTCATTTTTCGTGATTGGCGTCGCTGGCCAAAGGTCGCCACCAACTCTGATTGCACAATCGCCTGCACGGTCGAAGTCAGCGCGTAAAGCACCACGCCCACGGCGGAGAGCATGAAAAAAGTCGCAAAAATGCGGCCGCTTTTGGTTGCGGGCGTTATGTCCCCATAACCGACCGTGGTGACGGTCTGGGTCGCGATATAAAGACTTTCAAATACTGACCAGCCTTCGATCAGATAAAACCCGACGGTGCCGACGACGATCGCGACGCCAACCGCGAGCAGGGCGTAGACTATTCGTCGATAATTTCCGGTAAGCGTATGCCTGCCGGCGTGGAATAGACTCATACATCAGAAATCGCATCAAATCGCGGGTGGACCTTATGTTCCGCAGGACGGTAACTAAAGAAAAAGGGCCTGTCAATTGAGTTTGTCTCGGTGATGTCAGAACGACGGGGGCAACGGTGGGCTCGTGGATCGTTTAGAGGCGGGCAACTGCCCGCCGGTTGTTATAAAAACTAAGGAGCTGGCGGGCAGTGCCCGCCTCTAAACGGGGATAAAGGAATGCTTCCACGCGGCCAAGCAGTTTGCGGTAGACACGCCCGGGTCCAGAGGTTAGCATTTCAATCATGAGGATGGACGACTGATCAGCGACGCGACGCCCGGCCTCGGTCTATCGCCTGTCTCTTATGCCAAGATACCCACCGGAAGGAAAACACCCAGCAGGGATGCGATCGAAGAAGACTTCAAGGTCGGGGTCGCGCATCGTTGCGTACTCCGAGCCGGACGTCAGTTTTCGGCGGCGGGTGCTGCGCCGCCTGATCAGTCCCTTCGTGATCATCCCGCTGCTCGTCGTCGTCACGCTGGTCGGCGGTTTTCTCGTTTACTACTGGACGGTCTTCTCAGGTCGTATTGACAACCTCCTGAAGGGCGAGGTGTTCACGCGTTCCGCCGGAATTTACGCGGCGCCCAAACAACTTCGCGTCGGACAACCACTCACGCCGGAACGTCTCATCGATTTGCTCAAGCACGCCGGCTACGTCGAGAAATCGCAACAGGCCGATCAGGCGCGCGGGCGTTATTCGCTTGGCGACGGCAGCGTCGACGTTGAGCCGAGCGACAACACGACCGTGGACGGCGAGCGGCAGTTCCAACACGTGCGGGTGCAGTTTGCGCGCAACGGAAAAACGATCAGCTCGATTTCCGAACTCGACCGGAATACGCGTCTGGAAAAGGCGTGGCTGGAACCGGAACTGATCAGCTCCGTGACCGGACGCGAGCGCGCGAAGCGCAAGGTGATCGGCTTCAACGACTTGCCGCAGCACCTGGTGAAGGCAATTACCGTTACCGAAGATCGCGCGTTCTTTGAACACTACGGCGTCAACGTGCGCGGCATCATCCGCGCCTTCGTGCGTCGGTACGATGCGGATCCAAGTTCGCCGATTGCGCGCCAGGGCGGTTCCAGCATCACGCAGCAGTTAGTCAAAAATCTTCTGCTGTCTCCTGAGAAAACGCTGAAGCGTAAAGTCGCCGAAGCTTACATGTCGATCATCATCGAGACGCGCCTCTCGAAGGAGCAGATATTTGAGCTTTACTGCAATCAGGTTTACCTGGGCCAGCAGGCGGGCTTCTCGATCAATGGTTTTGGCGAGGCCGCAGACGCCTATTTCAATAAGGACGTCACCAATCTGACGCTGCCTGAGTCAGCGTTCCTCGCAGGAATCATCCGCAGTCCGAACCGTTACAACCCCTATCACAATCTCGACACGGCGACGGCGCGGCGCAATCAGGTCTTGGACAATATGGCTGAGACCAGCGCCATTTCCGGTGAAGAAGCAAGCCAGGCCAAGCAGAGTCCGCTGCAAGTGTCGCCGACCAAGGGCCGCGTCGACACGTCTGACGCGCCTTACTTTTCTGACTTTGTTCAGAGCCAGTTGGGCGACATCATCGCCGGTCCCGGCGCGGCCGAGCACCTGCGCATTTACACGACCGTCGATCTCGATTTGCAGCGCGCCGCCTACGCCGCGCTGTCGAAACAGCTGGCGTCGCTGGATAAGATCCAGGCCAAGCGATTCGCGCCGGGCACTCTGCAGGCGGCGCTCGTCGCTATGAATGCGAAGACCGGCGAGATTGTGGCGATGGTCGGTGGGCGCGACTACGGCAAGAGTCAACTTAATCGCGCTTCCGAGGCGCTGCGCCAGCCGGGTTCAGTGTTCAAGCCGTTCGTTTACGCGACCGCGCTCAACACCGCTTACGATCCCGTGCCGCGCGTCATCACGCCCGCGACCACCTACATGGACGAGCCGAAGACGTTCACCTACGACAATCAGGAATATTCGCCGGGGAACTTTGGCGACAGCTACGCGCGCGCGCCGGTGACGCTGCGCGATGCGATGGTCCACAGTCTGAACGTGGTGACGGTTGACGTGGCGATGGAAGTCACGATTGGACGCGTGATGAACCTCGCGGCGAAAGCGGGACTGCCGAAACCCGCGCGTGCTTATCCGGCGATGGCGCTGGGAACGAGCGAAGCGACGCCGCTGCAAGTTGCGTCCGCGTATACGGGTTTTGCAACGCTGGGAACTCGAACCACGCCCATCGCCATCAACCGCATCACCACCGGCAACGGCGTGACGATCGCCGCGCCGACTCCGCAAAAAACCGAAATGCTGCGGCCCGACGTCGCTTACGTCATGACTTCGTTCATGAAAGACGTCGTCAATCGCGGCACGGCAGCGAAAGTGCGCGCGCGCGGGTTCAAGGCAAATGTTGCCGGCAAGACCGGAACTTCTCGCGACGGTTGGTTTGCTGGTTACACGCCGAATCTCGTTTGCGTCGTTTGGGTCGGATTTGACGACGGCTCGCAGCTTGGCCTGACAGGCGCGAATTCGGCTTTGCCGATCTGGTCAGACTTCATGGAAGTGGCCTTGGCGGAACATCCGGAGTGGCAAGGCGATTGGGAAATGCCCTCGGGAATTGAGCAGGTTGCGATCAATCCGAAGACTGGTGGACCAGCCGGGCCAGACGACCTGGACAAGCGCATCGAATTTTTCATCAACGGCACGTCGCCGCTGAACCAGTCGGAATTGGAGCCGGAAGCCGAAGCTTCGCCGGAAGCCGAAGAGACCCCGCTGCCGCCGTCCGATCAAGTCTTGCCGCCGATCGTGGTGCAGCCATTCCCGAGTCCGGCGCGCACGCCGCCGAGATCGGAATTGCGAACCGGCGAGGGCGGACGCCTGGAAGGAACGATTACTCTCGACATCGATCCGACGACCGGTTTGATTGCGGTGGAGACGTGTCCGGTGATTAGGACGAGAACTTTTGCCTTAGGGACGGAACCGAGAAAATACTGCGGACCCGAATACCATCAGCGACCGCTGCCGTCGCCACAGGCTTCCCGCCCGCGACTGACAAATCCCTAAAATCTTTTAGACAGACAGCGGGGGCAAGCCCCCTTCCCAACCTCGAGCTGAATAAAGTTGAGCCTTTGTACTTTCTTCGGTAGGCTTTCAAGGACAGCTTATCGAGTTCTCCAGTCAGCTCGGGGTTAGGAAGGGGGCTTGCCCCCGCTGCTTTTGTAATCCAATGCTGATCGCAGAGCTTCAATCGCCAGCGCCGCGGCGTGTTGCTTTCTTGAAGGCAGGCCGCCGACCGCTTCAAGCAAATCCCTTCGCGTTAGCAGCATCGCCTCTGCAACAGTCATTCCAACAATCAATTCCGTTAAGACCGATCCGCAAACAATCGTCGGCGGGCAGCCATACGCCAGAAAACCCGCGGCCTCAATGCGACCGTTCCGCACGCGCAACGACAGGCGGAGTCGATCACCGCAAACAGGATTCGTCTCCTCGGCAGTCGCATTTGCATCCGCGAGTTCGCCGGCGTTGCGCGGATTGGCAATGTGATCTTTGAAGGCTGCCGAGTATGGCATGGTTGCAGTTTCAAGTTTCAAGTTTCAAGTTCTGAATTTCTGAGTCGTGTTTAGTTAAGGCCGACAAAACCCAGGGCGCACTAACTTGAAACTTGAAACTCGAAACTTGAAACTCTTTTAAGCGGAGAAAGCTGTCGCAGTTTTTCCACGACGCGCGGCAGCACCTCGAGAACGTAGTCAACCTCTTCCTCCGTATTGTCCTTTCCGAAGCTGAAGCGAATCGCGCCGCGGGCTAGTTCGTCATTGCGACCGAGCGCGCGAATAACCGGCGACGGCTCGAGCGTTCCGGACGAACAGGCCGAGCCGGTCGACACGGCGACGCCCTGGAGATCGAGGCTGATCAGCAGACCTTCGCCTTCGATGAAGCGAAACGAAATGTTCGAGAGATGCGGCAATCGTTGGGCCCTATCTCTGTTGTCTCCGTTGAAGACAATGTCGGCGACTTGCTCGGTCACGCTTGCCTCAAATCGATCCCGCAAACGCCGATCGTGTTCCGAGCGTTGTTCCATCTCTTCGCGAGCCAGCTTCGCGGCGGCGCCGAACGCGACGATGCCCGGCACGCCTTCGGTGCCCGCGCGTTTCTCGCGCTCCTGATGTCCGCCGACGTTTTGCGAAATCAGGCGCACACCCCGCCGCACAAACAGCGCACCCGTACCTTTCGGCGCGTAGAGTTTATGAGCCGACAGCGACAGGAGATCGCACCCCAGCGCTTCGACGTTCAGGGGAATGCGACCGGCGGCTTGCACGGCATCGGTGTGCAGCCAGAGCCCGCGCCGTCCGCGCGCGCGTTCCTCGCGGACCAGCGCGCCGATTTCTTCGATCGGCTGCAGCGTGCCAATTTCGTTGTTCGCAAGCATCACTGAAATCAGCACCGTGTCGGGTCGCAACGCGTCGCGAACGTCTTCGACTCGCACGACTCCTGCTTCGTACACCGGCAGCCTGGTAACTTCCCAGCCGTGCTTTTCCAGTTCGTCAGAAATTCCGCGAACGGAAGAATGCTCGATGCTCGACGTGATCACGTGGCCCTTCGTGGACGAGCCTTCATCCGAACTGCTCAGCCCAGCCAGGCGTTCTTCGGTTTTGCCTTGCGCATCGGTGATTCCGCGAATGGCGAGGTTGTTGGCCTCGGTGCCTCCAGAGACAAAAACAATCTCGTTGGCCCGCGCCCCGATGAGCGCCGCCACCTCGCGTCGCGCGCGATCGACCGCAGCGCGGGCCTCCTGGCCAAAGAAGTGTACGCTCGAGGCGTTGCCAAATTTCTCCGTCAGGTAGGGCAGCATCGCCGCCACCACGCGCGGGTCGGCGGGCGTCGTGGCGCTGTGATCCAGGTAAACTTTGCGTGTTACAGCCATGTGTTTGCGGCCTTCGCAACCAGTAACCCAAAAGCGGCATCTGATGGCGCGTCGGGCTTTGTTAGAAGATGACTGGTGACGATACTCGTAATAGTCTTGAGTCTAGGGCGCTCACCGAAGACGGTCAAGGAAGGTATTTGCGCGGTTTGCTGTCGGCGGCTTTGCACAAAAGTAGTCTGAAGCCCTCTCCCGATGGGAGAGGGGTAGCGGTGAGGGTCTAGACGGCGGCTAAACCCTCTACCCCAACTCCCCCAGCGGGGAGGGAGAAAGAGAAGACGCTCTATAGCACTTTTGGTGCAAGGCCGCTGGCCGATGAGTCTTAGCTTGTCGTTTCCGGCGACAAACCTAAGTTTTGTCGGTGGTGCCCTAATTCGAGTGCTTGGTCATAAGCCGTTTTCGCCAACTCGCTGCGACAGGTCGCAGCGACCAAAGCGCCGACAGGTCGGCGCACTCCAAATTAGGGCACTACGTTTTCTCGGACAAATTGTTACGAGCGCCGGTTGAGTGATAGCATCGCGACTGCACGAGGTTTGGCTCTCCCAAGGCCACTACGGCGACTACCCTCGCCGTATCTCTGGAAGGAACAGCACATGAAATATTTAAGAATCCCCCTGGGCGCCCTGCTTTCGTTGTTGATGACCTCGTCGACCCCGTTTGTGGCGTCCGCAGGCTCACATTTCAGTTTTGCAGGGTCAGACAAACCAGGCCAGCGCCATCGAACGCGGCTACCGCACCGGTTATTCAGATGGTTACAGTGCGGGCTCAAGAGACTTTGCGGACAAAGCCGCTCGCGATTATCGAAACAACGAGGACTATCAACGCGGCGACCGCTCGTACAACGAAGCGTGGGGCACGATCGAAGATTACCGCGACGGCTATCAACAAGGTTTCGAAGCCGGCTACAACGCGGGTTACGAGCGCCGCACGTTTGAATCGAACGTGCCTGTCGGACTTTCGCGACGCGGCGACGTCGGAAACCAACCGGCGACGGGCGCTACTGATGACCAGGGTGTCGGAAGTAACCAGGGCAACAATCAAAGTACGGTGCCGAACAACTCACCGAATAGTTCGCCTAATGATTCCAATGCCGGACAGCCGTCAACTGACGCAACGACCACGGGTCCGATCTCGTTTCCGCGCAACGCGGTTTTCCTGGTTGAAATGCGGTCGAGTCTTTCGACCGACGCCACGCAGCGCGGCGATCAATTTCAAGCGCGCGTGATCCAGCCGACTGAGTTGGAGGGCGCGATCATCGAGGGGCACGTTTCGCGCGTTAAGCGCGCGGGCAAAGTTAAAGGGTCTTCTGAAATGCAGTTAGCCTTTGACTCGCTTCGCTTGTCGGACGGCCGCACAATTAAGTTCAGCGCCGATGTCGTCGAAATTGTCGACATGGGCAACAGAGATTCCGGCACGGTGGATTCTGAAGGTGGCGTAAAAGGGAAGAGTTCAACCAAAGATGACGTCTCGAAGGTTGGCGCCGGCGCCGGCGTCGGCGCCATCATCGGCGCGATTTTCGGCGGCGGCAAAGGCGCGGCAATCGGCGCGGCGATCGGCGGCGGAGTCGGCGCCGGCACCGTCTTCAGCAAACGCGGCGAAGATGTTCGTATCGAGCGTGGACAACAATTGAAGATTCGCACCGCGACGGAAACACGGTTCGAGTAACGCGGAGACTCGAGACGCAGCAACGCGTGATGACAAACAAAGTGCGCGCCAAAAACACGCGGGGACAGGGTTCGAAAGAATCAGGTTCCCGCGTTGCTGCGTCTGCGGGTTCGCCCAACTTCTCGCCCGCCGCTCCGCTCATTACGCTGCTCACTGACTTTGGAACCACGGACTACTTCGTCGCGGCCGTGAAAGGCGTGATCCTCTCACTGAATCCCGACGCCCGCATTGTCGACATCACTCATGAGATTCCCCCGCAGGACATTGAAGCGGCTGCGTTCACTTTGCTGGCGGCGCAGCCGGCGTTTCCGTCCGGCACGATTCATGTGGCGGTGGTGGATCCGGGCGTCGGATCGTCTCGAAGGCCGATACTGATCAAGTTGAATGAAAACTACTTCGTCGGCCCGGACAACGGGATCTTTAGTTATGTCGTCGAGACTTTGCTGAGTTTGGGTCACGAACTGGAAATATTTCATCTCACAAATGAGAAATACTTTCGCCACCCGGTCAGCGCGACCTTCAACGGCCGAGATATCTTCGCGCCCGTCGCTGCGGCGCTGTCGCTGGGAGTGAAGCCGTCAGCACTCGGAACTCAAATTTCGGACATGGTCCATCCGCCGCCGCTGAAACCCGAAACGCAGGCTGATGGAAAGATCAACGGGCGGATCATTCACATCGATCGCTTCGGAAACTGCGTGACCAACATTACGCCGGACGAGCTAACGCAGCCGATGATCGCAGCAGGCGCAAAGCTGTCGATAAACAGAAAACTGGTGAAATCGTTTCGCCAGTACTTCGCTGAAGAGACTGCCGGCCGGGACAAGTTGTTTGCGATCTGGGGCAGCGCCGGGTTCCTGGAGATCGCCGCACTCAATACATCAGCGGCGAAACTGCTCAAAGCTCATCGCGGTGATCCGGTGATGGTGCTGGAAGGGAAGTGAGCTTGTTGAAAAGGGTCAATGCAGAACCGGGAGCGGTAGCGACCGGATCGAAACAGTCAACTCTTAACTAAGAAATCTTTAGGGTCCGAATGCTCAATCAAAAGGTTGACCATAGCAACCGGTCGCTACCGCTCCCGGTTCTGTTGCCACTGGCCAACGTAAATATGATGCCAACTTGTCACGCTTTGCTGCGTTTGTTATCTTCGGTCCACCATACAAAATCTCATGACTAACAAACCAAACACGTCAACCGGAAGTTCCGCGGCTGGTCTAAGAGGAGTTGCCGCCGCCAGTTCGTCAATCTCCGATGTCAACGGCGAAAAGGGCGAGCTGATCTACCAGGGCTACAACATTCACGATCTCGCCAAGCATTCAACTTTCGAGGAAGTGATCTTTCTGCTTTGGAATAAACGCCTGCCGAATGCGGCCGAGCTTTCGGAGTTGGAGCAGTCGCTTCGCGCTGCTTACGAAGTGCCGGCCGAGTTGATCGCTTTGATGAAGCAGTTGCCGCGCGAAGGCGATCCGATGGACGTGTTACGGACTGCGATCTCCGCGCTTGAGTTTTACGACTCGAACGCCCGGGACATTTCGCGTGAGACGAGCATTAAGACGGCGGTGAGACTGACCGCGCAATTCCCGACAATCGTGGCGGCTTCGGATCGCATAAGAAATGGACACGAACCCGTGGCGCCGGACAGTTCGTTGAGTATCGCCGCCAACTTTCTTTACATGCTGCGCGGTGAGAAGCCTTCCGAACACGACGCGCGCGTTTTTGATGTTTGCCTGATTCTCCACGCCGATCATGAATTGAACGCCTCGACGTTTACCGCGCGAGTCGTTGCCGGAACTTTGGCGGACATGTACGCGTGCGTTACGGCCGCGATCGGAGCGCTCTCCGGCCCGCTGCACGGCGGGGCCAACACAAACGTGATGAAGACGCTGCTGGAGATTGGCGCGTTGGAAAACGCCGAGCCGTATGTGAAGAAGGCGCTGGCGGAGAAACGCAAGATGATGGGCTTTGGCCACGCGGTTTATAAGACGGAAGATCCGCGCGCCACGCATCTGCGGCAGTTTTCAAAAGAGATCGGTGCAGCGAACGGCGACTCAAAGTGGTATGAGATGTCGCGCAAGGTTGAGGAAGTGATGCTGCGCGAGAAAGGTCTCTATCCGAACGTCGACTTCTATTCCGCGTCGGCTTATTACTCGATGGGTATCCCGCTCGATCTTTACACCCCGATCTTCGCCGTCAGCCGCATTAGTGGTTGGACCGGCCACGTTCTTGAGCAGTACGCCGACAACAAACTCATCCGTCCGAGAGCGGAATACATCGGCGCCCGCGACCTTCCTTACGTGCCAATCGCAGAACGCTAAGCAAAAAATCTTGTATACAGTCTAACTCGCCCCCCACTGGCTGTGCATTGGCAGATCGTTGCCCAACGGTGACAATCTGTCGATGAAGGATTGGCGAATTGTCCGCTGGTGACCCTTGCTGCGCGAAGTATTCATCTGCGCCTTCGGCAATTTTAACTAACGCTTCTGACTCGACGCGACACACATGCCATCATTTTCAACAAAGAGACGGACTTCCATAATGGCCCGCTTCGTAGAGCCCGAGATTCGTGAGGTTCGCAAGAAGAAGGTGATCCTTGCCGCGGATCTTGCTGGAGTTTATGGCGTAACAACGAAGCGCCTGAACGAACAGGTAAGACGGAATTTGGAACGGTTCCCGGCAGACTTTGTGTTTCAGCTAACCGAGGTTGAAGCACGGTCGCTTCAAGGTTCAAGGTCGCAAATTGCGACCTTGAAACGAGGTCAGAATATCAAGTACTTGCCATACGCCTTCACGGAACACGGGGCCGTCATGGCCGCAAATGTGCTACGCAGCAAACGCGCCGTTGCGATGAGCGTCTACGTTGTCCGCGCGTTTGTAAAGCTGCGTGAAGTGTTGGCAAGTTCTGATGAACTCTCTGAGAAGCTGAGCGAGCTTGAACACAAACTAACAACTCGTCAAGACGTGCACGAGAAAGCAATTCTTCAACTATTTGCTCAGATCAGGGAATTGCTGGCTCCGAAACCTACGCTTGAGCCATCGAAAAGGCGAAGAATTGGATTTTGACGCCTGCCGGTTGTCTCAGTAGCTATTGCGTTTTCGCGGCCGTCGCTTCTTTCGGTTCCTTCTCGCCGGTCTCTGACATGTAGTAGCCCTTGCGCGCGCTCACTTCCAGTTTGCGCATCTTGCCTTTGGCGTCCGGCGCTTTCACTTTTACTTCCAGGTTGTGCAGATGCCCGTCATCCTTCTCGTCTTCAGCGAGCGAGAAGCCGAGGCTGTAGCGCGCGGTCAGGTTGCCGATGATCTTAGCGAGGCCGGCGGCGTAGTCTTTCGTGCGGCTGACTTTCACCGCCTCGCCGCCCGACTGTTGCGCCAGCCGCTTCGCGCTGCCGTAAATGCTCACGCCCAACATGCCGGCGACGGGCCGGCCAATCGGCATCAGGACCTTGAACAGCGTTCGCAGTTCAACGGTCAGCGAATTGAAGATGACGTTCGAGCGAATGACGAGCTGCTCGGTGGCATCGCGGTCCTCAAAAAAGATCGGCGCGATACCGTCAGACACCCAGACGATCGACGTCTGCGAATTTGGTCGCTCCTTTTGCGCCTTGCGCGTCGTGTCGCGAACCGCGGCGGCCATGTCGTAAATGTCACCGATTTCCATCGTGAGGTCGCCCTTCTTGTTCACGCGCTTCACGTCCACCGAACCGTCAGGCCTGGTCGTGCGCGTCACAACTGCGCCGTTCTTGCCCTTGATGACTTCGACCGGAACATCCTGGTCGGATTGCGGCGTTCCCGGCCCTGGCCCACTTGAATCTTTCGGCGGCTCCTGCTTCGACGAATCAGATCCGAGGGTCAAACTGCTGCCGCGATCGGCGTCGTTCTTGTCTTCATTTTGAGTGCCGTTGGCTTTCGCTGCGCGCGCGTCGGCAACTGCAGGATCGACGTCAATGAACTGCGGCGCGCGTGCGAGGGCAGCAACCAGTTTCGCGCGGGCCACCCGAGATGCGCGCGATGGTTGTCGCCGTCTTGATGCCGGCGCGGGCGAGGAAGGGAATTCCCTGATGCTTGACGTGATAGAACTGCTCGATCAGTTTCACGACTGCGCCGAAGTCGTCGCCTTTGGCTTGAGCAACCGAAGCGAAACCGGCGAACGCGAGAAAGATGAAACTGAGGACGATAGCTTTCTTCATGGCCTGGTCTTCCTGGTAACGCAAACTGTTAGTTTGCGGGGTGCGTTGTTCGGCGATGAAGGGCACGCAACTAACAGTTTGTGTTACGACTAATTCTTGCGCTTTGGTTTCGCCGGCAGGTTGATTTCCAGATCAGGAATTCCAAACTGACCTTCAAGCTGCGACAGCTTATCGAGGTCGACCGGGCCGACGATATTGACGACGGCGACCTCCTTCGGACCGACAGCCAGCAACGCGAGGCCGCTGATCGTGGCGCCGCTCTGCATAAGGTAAACCTCAACGCTGCCCTCTTTTTTGCTGGTGACGTTGACCAGTTTGCTCCAGGCAGGGTTGCGCAGTTGGACCTTGACGCTTTCTAGATCGGCTGTCGTGTATTGGCCTTCAGTCTCGAATTCATAAAGCTTGACGTAGATTCCTTTCAAGCCGTTGATAAGTTCTTTAATCTTCGCGTCGTCCCCATCTTTGCCCGAAAGAAACTTCGCCGCGAGCTGCATCAGGCGCTCGTCAAGATTCACGTCAACGGTCTCGCTGGCCTTGGCGGCAAGCGTTTCCAGCTGACTCGTTTGAATCCTCGCATCTTGCGCGGAGGTGTTGGCAGCGACTCCGAGCAGGAGCAGGACCGCCAGCGCCGAAACTTTCAAGGACGCGACCTTCAGTGTTGTTTGCAAAAGTGATTTCATGGTGCTCCATTCATCCTGTCTTGTGTTGGTTGTGAATCTGGTTTGTGCCCTGCGTTTTCTTTTGGGCGTAGGTCAATTTCGCGCTGACCACGCGGAGCGCGATCATCAGTTGATCCCTGGCGACTTCCGCTTCGCGAAGTTCTGCCAACTGACGAGATTCCCTGGCCTCTCGGGACTCTCTTCGCGCGCGATTTTCGGCGAGCTGCGACTGCTGGACACGAGGCCGCATCGGCGCGATTGTGCGTTTTTCTTTCGGAGCGCCAGCAGTTGCGTCGTTTGGGCTCAACGCTTGATTCGGAGTTGGTTGTCCACTCGGATTTGGTTTGACCGCCGGCGCGTCTGAAGTTTTGACGACTTCGGTCGGCTGGCTTCGTTCCGAACGCTGTTTGACGAGCCACACGCCGAGTCCGAACAACAGCATCGCTATCGTCGCAGCAATTGCCAGGCGCGGTGCAGCGCCGCGAAAAAAGTTTCGTTCGCGATCGGTGCGAAGTCCAGTGGGAATCTTGAGCGGCCGCGGTTGGTAACGCAGCGTGCCGAGAATCTCTTCGAGTTGTTGAATCTCGGGATCCGGCTCGCCGGTTTTGTCCCACAAGTAGTCGTCTTTCATATTCATGATAAGCCCTCCGTAAAACCGAGCTTGGCGCGCAGAAGTTTCATGCCGCGGTGCAGGTTGACGCGCACTGACGCGGCAGTCAGGCCGGTGCGCGCCGCGATCTCCGGCCCGGTCATCCCTTCGACCAAACGTAAAACCAGTGTTTCGCGGTAGGCGTCGGGAAGCGTACGAATGATGCCGAGTATTTCTTCGGCCTGCGATCCGCTCGAGTCAGTGCTCTTAAGATCTTCGGTAACTTCAACCGTCTCGTGCGAGCGCCGGTGAAAGTCCATCGCGCGATTGCGCGCAATCATAGCGATCCAGGGACCGAACGCCGCCGGGTCGCGCAGCGTGTGCAGCTTTTTAAGGGCGTGCAGAAAAATGTCCTGCACCATGTCTTCGACTTCGTTTCGCGGCAGGCGCGCCAAAAGGACTCCATGCACGAGCGGCGCGTAGAGTTCGTAAAGTCGCCCGAATTTGTCGTGATTGCCGGCGAGGACAGCGTTGACCAGGAGCGACTCAGGAGACGGAGCGGATTCAGGACTTTCGAATGAGTTCAGCGGTTCAGGACTGGGCGAGACCTCGCGGGCGACCTCGAGGCGGCGTCGATCGATCGCAGCTTTTCCTTGACCGGTCATAACTAGCACGTCCGCTGTGGCTTTGAACTCATACATTGCGCTGTCTCATTGGAGTCGGCGATTCGGTTTGCTGACACCGATAAGACGGGAGAGAAGAGAAGAGTGTTAACAGGCAGACTATCTCGTAAAACGACAAAGCAGCGGGGGCAAGCCCGCCTTCCTGACCTCGAGACATCCAAACGGATTTGGTAGTCCCAGCCTTGAAAGCCTTTCCAGCCAGACCAGCAGCTCAAGCCAACTCAGCTCGGGGTGGGGAAGGCGGGTTTAGCACCCCATCAGGGCTGCCCTGACGGGGACCCCGCCTTGCCCCCGTTCTTAAATCCAGCCACAGGATTTTCTTGCGACGTCAGCATCTCCATCTCAGGAGTCGCCGAAACAAGCTGCGTGCGCCAGATGAAGATCGTTGAGACGACCAGGGCAATTGTCCCGGCTACCCCGCCTTCGAGTCCGTAAGTTCCGCCAGTCAACCATGCCGGTCCCAAATCTATGCCATGCAGGAGCGGGTGCGGCGCGAGGTTGGTGATGCCGCTGACCGGCAAACCAAAAAGCGAGGCCAGCGCCCAGTTCCACGCCCAGTGAACTCCCAAAGGAAACCACAAGCTGCGCGTGCGCAGATAAGCGACCGCCAGCCAGACGCCGGCGAGCGCCGTGTTGATGAACGTGAATCCGCCAACGACGTTGGGGTTGTTCAGATGTACCAGCGCGAAGGGAACGGACGTCAGCAAGATCGCCAGCCAGGCCAGTCCTGCTCGCGTTAGAGTTTGGAGAGGATAGCCGCGGAAGAGCGCTTCTTCAGCGAGCGCGGCAAGTATGAAAAGCGACCCGGAGAGAATCAGCGTCTTGCCGACCTGGAGCAGTGCGGCCCTTCCGGAGAAGGTGAAAGTCAGTCCGCCGCAGGCGGTGGCAAAGGCGGCGGCGAGAGCCAACGTCGCGATGCCGATGGCGGAACCGACGAGCAGATCCCGCAGCCAACCCGGGTGCAGCCACAAACCCAGCGCGCGGAACGGCAGTCGCTCAAGTCCGTAGTTGCAGATGAATCCAGCGGCCAACGCCGCCAGCAGGAGCATCAATCGAAATACGACGTCCTGAAGGAATGGACCGAAGTTAATACCGGCGCGTACTGAAACAGCGAAGCCCACGCGGGCCATCGTGGTCAGCAGGAGCCAGAACAGCATAAAGACGGCGACGAAGATCAGCAGTCGCCAACCACTGCGGAGTCGTCCGGCGGCATTAATGAAGACTTGTCTTAGGTCCATTGGGATGAACAAGGGTCCATGGTTACGAATGGGGAGTCGCTGCGGTTGCTGCCCAGGTTACTTTACTGTGCGGGCATTCTAGACGATGACAGGGGACGGGAACAGGGGTCAGGGGGAAGGGTCGGGGCAAATCGGATGAGTGGTCCCAAGTCCTAAGAGTCACTTCCCGCGATCTCCCGCGCCAACCTTCCCCTTTCCCCTTGTCCCCTGTCCCTTCTCACTGTCCGCCGTCCCCTGACCCCCCGTCCCCCTGCCTCCCCTGTGATAAACTCGGGCCAATTCGCGATGAGCAATCAGCACAAAAATTATCCTGAAACGTTGCCGGAATCGGTCGGCGACAGACCGACGCGTCGCCGTCGAATTGTCTTGTGGAGTCTCGGCATCACCGTGCTCCTGTTGCTCTCGATCATCGTTTCGCAACAGACTCTGGCTGTGGACGATCATTCCTCCGGACACTGCTTCCGACACGCTGCTGCTCTATGCGTTGTCTACCCTGAACTTCGTCGCGTTCGTTGTCTTCTCATTTATCTTTGTCCGCAATCTGCTCAAGCTGCGGCGCGAGCGACGCGAACGCCAGCTCGGCTCAAAGATCAAGACGCGCCTTCTCTTTTATTTCATCGCGATCAGCTTTCTGCCGATCATCGCGATGGCAGTCTTCTCGTATCTCTTCCTCAACCGCTCGCTGGAAAAATGGTTTGGCGGGATTTCGGCGCGAGTCGTGAACGAGGCGCAGGAGGTTCAGCGGGAGGCGGTGGACACTCAAATCCAGAACCTGCGCGACACGGCATCGCTGCTGGCTCTCGTGCTAAAGCCACAGTCTGACGCGGAGAAACAGGCGACGCTGGATCGCGTGGTGGCCGGCGGACAACTTTCGGCGGTGGAAGTGATCGACTCCAGCGGACGCGTGATCGCACAGAGTCGGGGTTCACTGACGGCAGCGGATCAGAAAGAGTTTGAACTCCTGCTGGCGAAAGCCCGGTCGTCGCCCGGAGCCGATGACGGTCTTGCCGACGGCAAGGATTTGGACGCGATGGTGGTGCCTGTTTCAGAGGATCAGCGGCTGATAGTTGTTCCGCTGCGGCGGTTGCGTAGCGATCTGGGCGACACGATTACGGGCTCGCAGGGCGAGTATCAAAAACTGGTGGCGCGTCAGCGTCGCGTCCGCTCGCTCGGGTTGTCGACGCTCGGGTTGATGACGCTGATGCTGCTCTTCGTGTCGAGTTGGGTGGCGATCTATCTGGCGCGCGGCATCGCCACGCCGATCAAAGCACTCGCCGAGGCGTCGAAAGAGATCGCGCGCGGCAACTTGTCGCACCGCGTGGCCACGATCGCCGAAGACGAACTCGCGCTGCTGGCCGACTCGTTCAACCAGATGACAACTCAGCTCGAGGACAATCGCACGAGTATCGAAGCCGGCTCAGCAGCGTTGCGCGAAAAAAATCTCACGCTGGAAGAACGACGCAATTACATTGAGACGGTGCTCGAGTCTCTTTCGACCGGAGTTGTTTCGCTCGACGAAGACGACTCGGTGACGACAATCAACGCGGCGGCCACACGCATCCTGCGCTTGCGGCCGATGCCGGACGACGATCGAAAACTCGAGAACCTGATGGGCGCGGAAGATTGGCTGGTCCTCGATCGAGTGTTGCGACGTGCGCGTCGCACCGGGCAAGCTGCCGAACAGGCCCAACTAACCGGCATGAACGACAATGCGGGCGAAGGCGCGACGCTTCCGGTGGCGCTGACGGCGACCGCCCTGCGCGCATCTTCCGCGCAAAAACGCGGTGTGGTGCTGGTGCTGGAAGACTTGTCGGAGTTGCTTGCGGCGCAACGAGTTGCGGCCTGGAGTGAAGTTGCGCGGCGGATGGCTCACGAAATCAAAAATCCATTGACGCCGATTCAGCTCTCAGCCGAACGCATCGCGAAAAGTTACCGCCGCGCCAGGGCGAACGGTGATCGCAGCGAGGATCACAATGGCTCCAACGGACAACGTGTGGCGCGCGACAAGGCAACCGACGACGGCCACGTGACGGCTGTGATCCACGAATGCACGGAAACAATTGCGCGGGAAGTCGCTGGACTGAAGGCGATGGTTGACGAGTTTTCGCGGTTCGCGCGTTTGCCGCTCGCGCGTTTGGAAGTTGCTCATTTGAACGAAGTCGTCCGCCACGCGATCGCCTTGTATGATGAACGGTTGGACGGCGTGACGATGACGACGAAGCTCGATTCGGACTTGCCGGTGGCGATGCTGGATATGGAGCAACTGCGTCGCGTCTTTGTAAACTTGATCGACAACGCAAGTAACGCGTTGCTTGATCTCGACGGCGAGCGGGCGATCACGATCGTCACGAGTTTTGACCGGGAGCGCAGCCTGCTGGTCGCTGAAGTTTCCGATACCGGACACGGCATTCGTCCCGCCGACTTCAAACGACTCTTTCAGCCGTATTTTTCCACGCGCGGCAGCGGCACCGGCCTCGGCCTCGCGATTGTGCAGCGAATAATCCTGGAGCACGGCGGCCGAATTCGCGCCGAAGCGAATCATCCGCGCGGCGCCCGGTTCGTAATTGAGCTACCAGCGATGAACGGATAAAGACAGTGGGCGGTGTGCAGTGGGCAGAGAAGACTAGGTGCAAAAATACTTTCATGAACGCGCGATGGGATAGTTGGATGCAGGTCCTTGCCAACTCACTCCTCCCTCGTGGGATTCTCAAACAAAAGGAGAATTCCTATGAAGGTAAGAAACTATCAGGACCTGATCGTCTGGCAGAAGGCGATGGATTTGGTTGAGCATATCTACGCAACCTCCCGGAGCTTTCCTCGTGAAGAAATTTACGGACTGACGAGTCAACTTAGAAGGGCGGCTGTCTCGATTCCTTCAAACATCGCTGAAGGTCAAGGCAGACGAACGACTGCCGACTTCGTTCGGCATCTGTCGATCTCATATGGCTCATTGCAAGAGGTCGAAACACAGACATTAATCGCGTTGAGGCTTCGGTACTTGACCACAGAAAAGTGTCAAGACATCCTGAATAAGGCTGGCGAGGTTGGCCGACTGCTAAATGGCCTAATGTCATCGCTGGCAGGATGATCTTTTCTGCCCACTGCACACAGCCCACTGCACACTGACTTCAATGGACTCAATTCTCATAGTCGACGACGAACCCGGCATTCGCGACACCTTGCGTGGCGTGATGGAGGATGAAGGGTTCACTGTGGAAGCGGTCGCTACGGGTGAAGAATGCCTGGCCGCGGTCGAGAGTCGCGCTTACGGCTGTATCCTGCTCGACGTTTGGCTTCCGGGAATTGACGGCCTCGAAACTTTGCGTCAGTTGCGCGCGGCGGGATCGGAAGCTGCCGTCGTCATCATCTCCGGCCACGGCAACGTGGAGACTGCCGTGCGCGCGACCAAGCTCGGCGCCTTCGACTTCATCGAAAAGCCACTCTCAATTGAGAAGACGCTGCTGACCGTTCGCAACGCGCTCCGGCAGCAGCGCCTTGAATTGATGAACGCTGAAATGTCCGCGGAGCTCGCGAAAGAGTACACGATGGTCGGCGAGTCGGTGGCGATGCGCGCGCTGCGGAAACAAATTTCGGTGGTTGCGCCGACGGATGGACGCGTTCTGATTTATGGCGAGTCGGGGACCGGCAAGGAGTTGGTCGCGCACGCAATCCACGCGAAGTCTCGGCGCGCCGGCGCTCCTTTTATTGAAGTGAACTCCGCGGCCATACCGGAAGAATTGATCGAGTCGGAACTTTTCGGTCATATCAAAGGCGCCTTTACCGGTGCGACCGCGGCGAAGAAAGGCAAGTTCGAACTGGCGGACGGCGCGACGCTCTTCCTTGATGAAATTGGCGACATGAGCGCGAACGTGCAGGCGAAAGTTCTGCGCGTGCTTGAAGAACAAAGGTTTGAGCCGGTGGGCAGCGGCACCTCAGTGCGCGTTGACGTCAGGGTGATCGCCGCCACCAACAAGCGACTCGACGTGGAAATCGAGCAGGGAAAGTTTCGGCCTGATCTTTTTTACCGTCTGAACGTGATTCCTTTCGAGTTGCCGCCGTTACGCGAGCGCCTCGAAGACGTGCCGCTGTTGGTCGCTTACTTCAATCAAAATTTTTCGCGAGCTTACGGCAAGATTTTGAAAGAGTTCACGGCGGAAGCGATCGAAGAACTGCAAAGCTATTCGTGGCCGGGCAACGTGCGCGAGCTGCGAAACACGATCGAGCGCGTGGTGATCATGAATCCGGGCGTCAAAGTGGCAGTGGGCGACTTGCCGCCGCACGGAAAAGAAGAGGCGCCGGTCGCGTCTTTCCGTTTCCCCTCGTTCAAGGAAGCAACCGACGCCTACCATCGGGAATTCATTCAGCGGAAACTTGATGAGGCTGAGGGCAACGTCTCGCGCGCGGCTGAGCTGATGGGAGTCGACCGCAGTCATCTCTATCGCCGCATGCGCGCGCTCGGCATTCCCAGCCGCAGCGAACGCGCCGGTGCTTCTTAAGCTGAAATCGTTAACCGCCAAGACGCCAAGAGCGCCAAGTTAAGGCAGATATACGGAAGATGTTGGGAACTGTTCAGGCCCTGCTTCTTGTTTGGATCTGCTTGGCGACCTCGGCGTCTTGGCGGTTAACTCTTCTGTTCACCGTAGTGTGTGGTCAACGGAAGTGGACCCATTTGACGCGCGCAAACCTCACCTATATATTGACTCCCTCTTACAATCTGCTGGTGTGAACCCGACTCCATCGGCCTCGTATTCATTAACTAAACAGGAGAAAGATCTAAGATGAAATCATTGGTTAACCGGCGTCACAAGACTGCCCGTTTGCGGCCGTCGCCTGACGCTTTCAAGGCTTTACTGCTGGCTGGGAGCCGGCTGCTCGCCGTTTTGCTCGTTGCTTTCGCGGCATCGCTCGTGATGGGAATTCAAGCCTCGGCTCAAACCTGGAGTCTGACCACCGCGCAGCGTCAGGCTTACCTTAATTACTACGCGCCGGTGATTCTGAAACGCGCCGACGAAAACAACAACAAGCAGGGACGCGACTGGATCACCAACTTCGACTTCGACCAGGACAACGACTTTTCCAACAATCGCGTCAACTGGCTCAACATCCATCAGTACGTTAACGCTTCCGCCAACGGCCCGAGCGCCTACGACCGCTGGCGCATCCGTCCGACGCTGTACACCTCGCTGATCGAGTACATGGAGGGTGGCAGCAAGTCTCTGGTCCTGCTCTACCACGTCTACAACGCGGTCGATAAAGACGGCAGCGGCATTCACGACTGGGAACGCGCTGAGATCGTCGTGCGCGGCGTGCTCGGCACACCCGGCGGCGGGGGCGAATACGTCAATCACGTGACGGTCACGCTGCATAAAGAGCAGATCATGAAGCGTTACTACGACGCCGGGCTGAACTTCATGCAGACGGCGACTGGCAAGCACGTGCTGCTCTGGCAGGCTGACGAGAGCAACAACGACAGCCTACCGTTCGGCTCTCATGCGCACGAACTGCGCTTTGTCAAAACTCCGTACAGCACGATTGTGACGCAGATGAACTCGCTGAACTATGCTCAGGTTGACCTTAATCAGGAGAACCAGAAAAACGTTCATTACGTGTTTGTCCCCGAGGGCGACCAGGCGGCTGTCGATACCTGGGCTGCCAAGCCGCTGAGTTATACGACCGCGTCGGGCCTCGCCAGCCGCGTCGATAACGCCGACGCCGTGCGCTGGTACCTCAACAAACGCATCACTTATGAACTCCAGGACATCGCCGACATTCTGCCGACTCACGCGCAGCAGAACGCGTGGTACGTTCATTGGTTATCGAATGACACGTTGGACGTGCTGCTCGAAAGTCCGATTCTAAACGAGGCCGGCCAGCCGGAGGTTAGCGTCGGAATGCAACGCTTCAACGTGAGGTCCCGCGACATTGGGGCGTCGGGTTATGTTGGCTCGGACGCCGCCTTCATGAGTAAAAAGGCGTTCACCGGCAGCTACTCGGCCGAACTGAACTCGGAACCTCCTTATGACGGCGACGAGTTCGGCGCTTTCGAGGGAGTCGGAGTCGACAGCTTCGGGCTCAGCCGCGGCGGCGCCAGCGGCTACTACAATTCGCATAACTCTTTCTGGTGGCAGCACGACTACTTTGTGCATTCGGGCATCATCACCAGCGACCAGTCGCACTATGAAGCCGGGACCTGGCTCCCGGGCGCGTGGTACACCGCGGCCAACGGCGGATTCGACGGACGCTGGGTGCAGCTCTTCGATGACCGCGCGGGCGTGGAACCGTTTACGTTACTTAACTTGTCTGTGACGCATCCTTCCAAACGATGCGGCGAGGCGTTTTACGTGACCGCCAAAGCCACGGGCGGGCAATCGCCTTACACCTTCACGTGGACGAACGTGACCCCGTTGTCGCCGCCTTACGCTCCCGTCAACCTGGCTGAGATGACTGCCGGGCAGGGGACCGTCACCGTGCAAAGTGCTGATGGACAAATCCGCACTTACAACATCAGGGTGCCGATCAACTGCGGCGGCGGCGGCGGCGGCGGACAGATCCCCTAACTCGCGCCGGGCGTCGCACAAAAAAGAGAAAGAGCGGGGGCAAGCCCGCCTTCCTGACCCCGAGACTTCTGAACTTGCTCGATTGCTTTCACGTTGAAAGCCTTTCACGCTGAGATCGGAATCTATATGCAGTCAGCTCGAGGGTCAGGAAGGCGGGCTTGCCCCCGCTCCTTCGTGACCTCCCCGAGTTCCCGGGCGTAATTCCTGCATTTACGCCGCGCCACCAAGGGGGTCGCCGGGGAATTACAAAACTCTTACAGTTCGCAACGCAGGGTTACGTTAAAAAGGCTTATCTGTTAATCTCTGTTTTCGCATCAAACGGTGCGCTTAGTTAAGTTGAGGTTGAAATGGACTACACGACAAGAGAGCTTTTGAAGCGTTACGCCAAGCTGGCCATCGGTCAGCCGTTTTCACCGATCCTGCTGAACATTCTGGTCACGTCGGTCTGCGACATGCGCTGCACGCACTGCTTTTTTACGGAAGAGCTGGACGATCGCCCGCGCAAAAAGTTGCAGATGAAGACGCACGAGATCGAGCAAATTTCAGAGACGCTGGGCGGCAACCTCGGCGTTCTGATCCTGGCGGGCGGCGAACCCTTCACGCGCAAAGATCTTCCGGAAATCGCACGGGCTTTTTACAAAAACAATCGGCTCGAGTCGATCTACATCATGTCGAACGGGCAGATTCAGAAACGAATCTTTCCGGACATCACACGCATCCTCGAGGAGTGTCCGGATCTGAACGTGACGGTCGCCCTCGGCATCGACGGCTTGAAGGGTCCGCACGAGAAAATTCGGCAGAAGCCAGGCTCGTGGGACATGGCCATCGACACCGCGCGGCAACTGCAGACGATCAAGAAAGAGTATCCGAAGCTCGACGTGCAAACGTGCACGTGCTTCATGCACTCGAATCAGGACACGATTTTTGAGTGGTACGACTTTCTGAAGTATGACCTGCGTCCGGACAAAGTTAACTTTAACTACATTCGTCCGCCGTCAGCCGATCCGGTTGAACTCGACATCGATCATTCGCGCTACAAGCAAGCTCGCGAGCATGATTGATGACGACTCGCGTCACGCTGCGATCAAGAATAACTACGGCGGCAATGCCGGCTATTTCAAGGCGGCGATCGACATTTACATGCACGATCTGATCGCGAAGACGCAGGAAACGCAGCAGGCCCAGATGAAGTGTTACGCAGGCACGGCGGGCGGCGTGATCTACGACGAGGGAACTGTCTCGTCGTGCGAAAACCTCGCGCCGATCGGCAATTTGCGTGACTTCAACTGGAACTTCCAAAAACTTTGGCTGTCGCCGGCGATGAAGGAAAGACGCAAGAAGGCGCTCGATGGCTGTTTCTGCACGCACGAGTCGAATAGTTACTACCCGTCGCTGCCTTTCAATCCGGGTCACTTGATTCAGATCAAGAAGCTGGAAAAGGAAATGAAGAAGGCGCGCAAGGAAATGGATCGGCTGCAACCGGAGCCGGACGGCATGAGAGTCGGAGCCTGAGCGCCGAGCGAATGTCAGAACCGCCTGCGGGCGGGCTCAGATTTGTCATCTGATTTCAGTTTTCAAACTGAGGATCGCAGATGAGATTTCAAATTTAACACTCGAACTAGTAGCGTGATGCAGCGAATTCCCAAAATTCTGATCATCTCATCCGACACCGGCGGCGGACACCGCTCTGCGGCGGCAGCCATCGTCGCGGGCGTGCAGAAGTTTTTCGACGGCCAGTCGTATGCAGTCCGCGTCGTCCGTGCGGTTGAAGAGTCGCATTCGATCACTGCCAAGCTGGTCGGTGTTTACAATTGGGTGCTCCGGAACCGCCAACACTGGATGAAGTATCTTTATTGGGCGGTCAACCGGTTTCGGCCCGAGACGAGAGAATTCTTTCAAAAGCGATGCATCGGCTACTGCGCTGAAATTTTTGAACGTTGGTGCCCGCACGTCGTCGTTAGTGTCCATCCGCTGACGCAGCACATTTTCGCGCGCGTCCTCAGAGAGTTGAAACTTGCCGATCGCATTCCGCTCGTTTCAGTCGTTACTGACCCGTACTACGGATTTTGGAAAGGCTGGGCCTGCGACGACGTCACGCTTTATCTGGTCGCCAGCGAAGAAGCGCAGCGGCAGTTGATCGACTACGGCATTTCGCCCGCGCGCATCAAGATTTCCGGAATGCCGGTTCATCACAAGTTTGCCTATCCGGGTGAAGAGGCCGCGCAAGCTGCGCGACGAGCCCTCGGCCTGGACCCGGAAAAGTTCACCGTTTTTGTGAACGCCGGCTGGGAAGGCGGCGGCAACATTCCGCAAATCTTCCGCGAGCTGGTGCGGGGTCAGTTGGATGTGCAGGCGATCTTTCTGGCCGGGCGAAATGAAGAGTTGCGGGCCGACGCCGAATCGATCGCCGATAGCGCCGGGTTTCCCGTTAAAGTCATCGGCTATTCGGAACATGTCGAGCAATTGATGGGCGCCGCCAACGTGATGATCTCCAAGCTTGGCGGGCTGACAACTTTCGAAGCGTTCGCCTGCCGCCTGCCAATCATTGCTGACGGGACCACTACTCCGATGCCTCAGGAAGCGGGCACGGCTAACCTGCTGGTGAAGCGCGGCGCTGGCGTGTTGCTGCAACAAGCCGGCGACATTGTCCCCGTAATCCGGCGCATGGTTGAAGATACGGCGCACTATTCGGCTATGCGCGCCGCGACGATTGGTCTGGCGATTCCCAACGCCACTCGTCATATCGTTGAAGAGATTGCCGCGCTTATTCCTGCGGCTGCCGAGTCGGCCGAACTCGTCGTCCCGGCCGAGATCGCCGCCGCCTGATCGTCCTCCCGCCGTCGTTGGCTCGTTGACTGTTCCCGGTTTTCAGAGTTTAATCTCACGGCAAATAAAGCAAATTTCAGATTTCAAATCTCAGATTTCAAAATATTAGATCTGAGAGCGAAAAAGAGTTTTGCCCGCTCGCAGTAGTCGAAGCGGGCTTTTTAGGAGACAACTTAGACAGTGAGTCTATTGCTTGAAGGTAAGCGCGCTTTCATAACCGGGGGAACCCGCGGAATCGGTGCGGCGCTGTGTGAGATTTTCGCGCGCGAGGGCGCGGATGTCGCTTTCAATTACAACACTCGCGAAGATCTCGCCGCCGAGATCGGTCAAGAAGATCGAAGCACACGAGCGCCGCGCGCTCAGCTACAAAGTTTCAGTTACCGACCGCCTGGGCCTGAAAAAACTCACGCGCGAGATGGTGGAAAAGTGGGGCGGCATCGACATTCTGGTCAACAATGCTGCGATCAATCGCGGCGACAATTTTGCCACCACCACCGATCGCGCCTGGGACGAAGTGATCGATACGAACGTCGGCAGTCTCTTCGCCGTTACTAAACCTATTTACAAACAGATGATCCGGCAGCGGAAGGGAAGCATCCTCAACATCACTTCGATTGGCGCGATGCGCGCTTTGCCGACTGCGGTTCACTATGCGACTTCCAAGGCGGCGATGATTGGATTCACGAAATGCCTGTCGCGAGAGGCTGGCACGTTCGGCGTCAAGGTTAACGCGATTGCAGCAGGGATTTTTGATACTGAGTTAGCCGCAGCAACTGCCCGAGACGATTGCTGCAAATGCATCACTTCTGGTCGTCGGCGGGCCGCTCGGGTCGGCCGGAAGAGCTGGCTGAGTACGCAGCCTTCATGGTCAGCGATCGCAATAGTTTCATGAACGGCGAGGTTGTGATCGTCGACGGCGGCGCGATTACGTAAGAAGCGGGGGCAAGCCCCCTTCCCAACCCTGAGCTGAACGTCCTTGACCGTTTGATCTAACCTCATAGGCTTTCAATCTCGGCCGATCAGATCGACGGTTCACAAATTCGCAGGTTAGGAAGGGGGCTCGCCCCCGCTCTGCCTTTCCACCAGCTCCTCAAGTCGCTTTTCCAGCTCCCTGAGTTTCCGCTGCATCTCGCCCAACCTGCGAAACGCCGCGGTCGATCTCAACCAATCGCGATTATCAAAAGCCGGAATTCCGGAGATAACTTTCCCTGCAGGCACGTCGTGGCTGGTTGCACTCTTGGCCGTGAGTACTACGTCGTCGCCGATCGTCAAATGTCCGGCCACTCCGGCTTGTCCAGCCAGTATCACGCGGCTGCCGATGTGCGAACTGCCGGCCAGTCCAACCTGCGCGCACAACAGCGTATCTTCACCGACGGTGCACGAGTGTCCAATCTGCACGAGGTTGTCGATCTTCGTGCCGCGGCCTATGCGAGACTCGCCGACCGACGCGCGATCGATCGTTGTGCCCGCGCCGATCTCAACGTCATCTTCGATAACCACACGACCGGTTTGCGGAATCTTCAGCCAACTCTTTTGTTCGTCCTTCGCGTAACCAAAACCGTCGCAGCCGACGACTACGTTGTTATGAATCACCACGCGTTCGCCGATTTGCGAGCGCTCGCGAATCACGGCGCCTGAATGGATCGTGGAGTCTTTTCCGACGCGTACGTCTTCGTAGATCGTCACGTTCGGATGGATGCGCACACCTTCCTCAATCCGGCTTGACGGCCCAATGACCACACCGGCTCCGATCCAAACGTTTGCCGCGACTGTCGCGGACGGATCAATAACGGCCGAGGCGTGAATGAACGGAGCGAACGCAGTCTCGGGATGAAACAACCGCAGGGCGCGCGTGTAGGCGAGGTAAGGGTCGCGGGCGCGCAGAACAGCGATCGCTTTGTCGATTGGTGCTTCTTCCGAAAGGTAGATTGCCGACGCCTGTGTTGAATTTACTCGAGGCGTGTAGCGAGGGTTGGCGAGGAAAGTTACGTCGCCCGGCTGCGCATCGTCGAGGCCGGCAGCGCCGGTTATTTCCAGGTCGGCGGTCTCGCCGTCAACACGCGCGGAGGTCAGGGTTGCGAGTTCTGAAAGTTTCATGGTCGGAAGTTTAGCATCTCTTCACTGGGACCGCGGGCGTCTCGCCCGCTCTCTTAAATGTCCACTCGAATGATTCAGTCGGAGCTCGGGTGACCTACGTCACTTGAGGCGGCGGGACGCCCGCGGTCCCAGTAATAGTCGACCCCAATAATAGAAGGTTTACATGATCGATACCGGATCGATCTCGACGTTGATTGAGCGCAAACTGATCTTGCGTTCCGCAAGCGACTTGAGCGCTTCGTCGATGATCCGGCGCAACTCGCGGCGGTTCCGGCACTTGATCAAAAGCTGCACGCGATGCTCACCCTTCAACCTTGCCAGCGGCGCCGGGGCGGGGCCGAGAATCCGCGCGGCACGTTCTGAATTCACGCGATCGAGTTCTTTTCGCAGTTCAACTGCGTCCGACCGAATGCGTTCAAGCTCGGTTCCGTGGACCAGCAGCGACGCGAGGGCGACGAACGGCGGATAGGTGTGATGCTGACGATGCCGAATCTCCTCTTCATAAAAGCCGGCATAGTCCTGGGCGCTCGCGTGCCGCAGGGCGTAATGATAGGGATGATACGTTTGGATCAAAACTTTGCCGGGGCGTTCGCCGCGACCAGCGCGACCGGCAACTTGAGTCAACAACTGAAAGGTTCTTTCGGCCGCGCGAAAATCCGGCAAGGCCATGCCGGCATCAACCGAAACAACTCCGACCAGCGTGACGTTGGGAAAGTCGTGCCCCTTCGCGAGGATTTGCGTCCCCACCAGCATGTCGATTTTGCCTTCACCGAAATCGCTGAGCGATCGTTCAAAGCTGCCGCGGCGTGCGGCAGTGTCGCGATCGATCCGGGCGATGCGCAGCGCGGGAAACAACTTCTTCAGTTGTTCCTCAATTTGCTCCGTGCCTTCGCCCACGTAGTAAATGTATTTGCCGTCGCAACTCGGACACTTCAGCGGCGCAGCCTCGCGATGGTTGCAGTAGTGGCAGACGATCACACGCTCGCTACGATGGTAAGTTAGGGTCACATCGCAGTTCGGACATTGCACGCTTTCGCCGCACGAGCGACACAGCACAAAGCTCGAATAGCCGCGCCGGTTCAGAAGAATAATCGACTGTTCGTTTTTGTCGTGCGCCTCCGTGATCGCTTCCAGCAGTTCATCGGAAAACACTTTCGGCTTCTGATGACGAGCGAAGACTGCGCGCATGTCGATGATTTCGGCGACGGCCATCGGCCGGTTTCCCAGGCGAATCGGAATCTGGAGATAGGAATATTTCCCGGTACTGGCGTTGTGAAATGATTCCAGCGACGGCGTGGCCGATCCCAAAATGACGACCGCGGATTCCTTCTGCGCGCGCATAATCGCCGTGTCGCGCGCGTTGTAATGAGGCGAATCCTGTTGCCGGTAGGTTGATTCGTGCTCTTCATCGACGATGACGAGCCCAAGGTTCTTTATCGGCGCAAAGACTGCGGAGCGAGTGCCGATGACTATTCGCGCTTCGCCGTTTCGGACGCGAGTCCATTCGTCAAAGCGTTCACCGCGTGACAACGACGAATGAAAAATCGCGACCTGATCGCCGAAGTGCATTCGCAGTCGCCGCGAGAAAACCGGAGTCAAAGCGATCTCCGGAACTAACATCAACGCCGAACGCCCGAGACCGAGCGCGACGCGCATCGCCCTAATGTAAATTTCAGTCTTGCCGCTTCCGGTCACGCCGTGAAGCAGAAACGCGGCGTAGGCGTTCGCGCGCAAAGGCTCGTCGAGTTCAGTTAGAACGTGCTGCTGGTCCCTCGTCAGTACGTAGTCTTCGTGTTGTTCAAAAGTGGCGTCGCCGAGAGGATCACGCCGCAGTCTCGTCTCAAAAACCTCGACGATCTGGCGCTTCTGAAGCGTAGTGATTGAAGATGAACTGACGTTCGCGCGAACTATTAACTCCGAGAGCGCGAGCGAATCGTGGTTCCTGAGGGACTCGACAACTCGTGACTGCGCTTCAGTTAGCTTGCGTCCGTCGGGCTCGGTGAGGTCTCCGGAGTTTACCAGTCGCACGCGTCGTTGATATTTCGCCTTGACGAAGCCGGCGGCTGGCCGCTGCCTGATCTCGATCAGTCCGGCCTGCTCGAGCTCTCGAGCCGCCTTCGCGGCCTGGGCACTGCCAAACTGATCTGCAAATGACGCCAGGCTTAGCTCTTCCGCGCTAACCAAAAGCTGAAGCAACCGTTGTTTTAGTGTCGGCTGATCGTCAGGAGGTCTATCCAGTTCAGCCCGACCGTTGGCGGTGATCGCGAGGAACGGATCAATCGTAGGACTGATGCCCGGCGGCAGCGCGGCTTTGATCACTTCGCCCCACGGCGCCAGGTAATACTCGGCAACCCAACGCGTGAGTTCGAGCAACTCCGGAGTGACCAACGGCACCGCGTCGAGAATTTCCTGCGCTTCCTTGACGTCTGATTCCTGAAGACTCGTTTCCGGTTTCAGACGATCGAGTACAGCCACGATGTAGCCCGTGAGAAGTTTTCGTCCGAAGGGAACTACGATTCGCGAACCTGGTTGGGCGAGCTGACCCGGGGCGGCTGGCAGCCGGTAAATAAATGTGGAGGAAACGTGGACCGGCACAGCGACTTCAACGAATTGCGGCTCAATCGCCTGGGGCGATTGCGGCTCGACCGCCTGAGACGATTGCGACTCGACCGCCTGAGGCGATTCGGGGGAGCTGGCGTCGTCCTGATTGAGTGAATCCTTGCGGGAAGATTCCGGGCCGTGTTGCACGCGGAGAAGGTAGCGCGAAATTCAGATTTTGCAAAAGTCGCGAGTGGTTGATGCGGGCCGCAAAATCAAGAAGCGGGGCAAGCCCCCTTCCCAACCCTGAGCCTTTGTACGGTACGCTCAGTTAGGAAGGGGGCTTGGCCCCGCTGCTTGCGTTCTGGCGTTTCAGTTCTCTCGCTTGGGGTTGAGGTCCAGGTAGTCGCGCACCTTCTTAAGATCTTCCCACGTCTCTTTTTTCTTCGACGGGTCGCGCAGCAAATAGGCTGGATGGAAAGTCGGCATGACCTTGACGCCTTGATAATTCTGAAACTGCCCGCGCACTTTCGTTATTCCCTGCCTGATGTCCAAAAGGTTTCTCATCGCCGTGTTTCCGAGAACAACGATCACTTCCGGCTGCACCGCCGCGATTTCGCGCAGCAGAAAAGGCTTGCACATCGAAGCCTCTTCCGGCGTCGGCGGCCGATTGCCGGGCGGACGGCAGCGATTAACGTTGCCGATCAAAACGTCTTCACGCTTCAGTCCGATCGCCTCGATTATTTTCGTCAGCAGTTGGCCGGCGCGGCCAACGAAAGGACGGGCCTGCGCGTCTTCGTCGGCGCCGGGTGCTTCGCCGACAAACATCAGGCGCGCTTTGCGGTTGCCGTCGGTGTGCACGATGTGCGTGCGCTCTTGATGAAGCGGGCAACGCGTGCAGTCGCCGACGTCAGCCCAAATTTCTTCGAAGGTTTCATTCGACTTCTGAATTTTGACCGGCGGCGCGGCCAGGTCTCCGAACAACGTATCCGAGGGCGGGGACAACGCATCCGCGGGCGGGGAACTCACGCGCTGCTTGACAGGAATGCTCTCAACCGGCGGCATTGCAAAGCTTGTTGCAGTCGCGGGAGCTGAAACGTCTGTTTCTTCATAAGAGGTCGATTGCGATTGCCGCTTGGGTGTGGTTAGCGGCGGCGTTGCGGCGATGGATGGCGCGGGCGGCAAAGACTTCTGCTCCAGACGCTCGACGCCTAGCTCCTTAAAGTAAGCAAGCTGCTCCCTCGTGTCTTGAACGAGAGAAAGAAACTCGGTGATTTCCGTTTCAGAGGGCATGAATTCGCTCGGCTTTTTTGAAGACTCTCGCTAGGTCGTTGCTGTTAGCAACCTAGTTTGCGGACTTTCTCGATCTCTGACCAACTGACTTGAGCGAGGCGCCGGGCTTGACGCGCGCACGCAGCCGTACAACTTCGTCAAGGATTATGTTCGCTACGTTAGTCTTGGCCATCAGGGGCACGTGAATCGGCGCTTTTCGATCACGGCTGATGATCGTGACCTCGTTCGTGACCGTGTCGAAACCAACGCCTGCTTGCGTGACATCGTTTGCCACGATCGCGTCGAGATTTTTCGCGCGCAGCTTTTCCGCGGCATTCCTCAGAACGTTTTCAGTTTCCGCGGCAAAGCCGATGACCAGCAGACCCGCATGCTTCGCCTGCGCCACGTCGCGCAGAATGTCCGGGGTTCGTTCCAACTCAAGCACGAGCGAGGCGCCAGTCTTTTTGATTTTTTGCGATGAACGCTCCACTGGCCGGTAGTCGGCGACGGCCGCAGCGCCGATGAAAACGGAGGCCTCGGAAAGCTTGTTCATCACCGCTTCATGCATCTGGGCCGCGGAATCAACGCGAACAATCTCGGCATCGTTTGCCGGAACAGAAGTGGTGGCGCCGGCGATCACCGTTACCCGAGCGCCACGTCTGGCCGCAGCTTCGGCGAGCGCGAAACCCATCCGACCCGAAGACTTGTTCGAAAGAAAGCGAATTGGGTCAATTGCTTCTCGCGTTGCGCCAACCGTGATCAGGAAGTGCTGACCGGCAAGATCGGCTGTGCCCGACTCTTCCGAGGTTCGCAGAATCTCGAGTGCAGCAGCCACGATTCGCTCGGGCTCACTGAGCCGACCCGGACCGACTGTCCCGCAGGCCATCTCGCCCTCGTCGGGCTCGATGATGTGAACGCCGTCCGCACGCAGTTGTTGCAAGTTTCGCTGCGTGGCCGGGTGATGCCACATTGAAGTATTCATCGCCGGGGCGATCAAAACGGGAGCGGTTGAGGCGAGATAAGTGGAAGTTAAGAAGTCGTCGGCCACGCCATTGGCGAGTTTGGCGATGATATTCGCCGTAGCCGGAGCAATCAGGAACAAGTCGACGGTCTGCGAGAATGTGATGTGGGCGATTGGATCGGGATTGTCAGGGGCATAGTCGTCAACAATGACGTGGGCACCCGACAGCGCCCGAAACGTGAGCGGCTGAATGAACTCGCAGGCGCGTTTCGTCATGCCAACTCTGACTTCGCACCCGGCCCGTTGCAACCCGCGCAGGACTTCGGCCGCTTTATAGGCAGCGATGCCGCCGCTGATACCCAGCGCCACTTTTTTTCCGGCAAAAGAGTCTTTCAAGAGAGGCTGATCCGTCATGACGACTTACTCGAAATTGAAGATCAATGTAACATTGCTGAAACGAGGGCGCAACGCAGGTTTCCGCAGAGCGTGGTAAGCTCCGAGGACGATTCCCGCAGTTTTAATTGCCCAAGCTTTCAGCTCGAAGTTGAGGTCACCGTCATGTTTAGCTCTCGATTGCTCCGGTCGGGTGTTCTGGGGGCGATAGCTCTGATCATTCTGGGTATCGTTGGTCCAGCGCAGGCACAGAACGCATCCGAAGACCAGGAGTTTGGGCCGGTCGTCCGTGCCTACCTCGGTTACCTGCGGAACGAACAGGAAGTTGTGGACGACCGCGCGAGCAGGCACGAAGTCAATGCTGTCTATTATCGTCGGAACTCGAACCGCATTCGCGCGCTCAGGCAAATGGCGGTGCAGATTGCGCGCGCGAGCCAAAACGACTACCTGCCCGAACTCGAGGCCGTAGCTGGAGACGAGTCAAGATTGCTTTTTGAACGACCGCCAAGGTTTCAAACGCTTCGGGTTGGTGAGGTGGTCCAAACGACGTTCCGATATCTTGGTTTCGTTCGCAGTGGTGAGACGTTCTACATTTTCGCCCGTTTGGATCCTTACGAACAAGCAGAGTTCATGCAAAAGAGCAGTCCGGTTAACACCGCCGACGGTACTGCCGTTTCACATCCTCAAGCAGGCCCCAGGTCAGTTACTCGCTCGCGACGCGTGTCAATGCCGTAAACAGTCGATAGGCCGAAGTCGCCCGCCCGCGCCTCGCACCAAGTTCGACGACGCCAGTTCAGCGCTGAGTTTCCTGGGGCAGTGCCCCAAATCTCCAAGGAAAGGCTAGAAAAGTCTGGACTGAGGTGGAACCATGTGCTAAATTCTCGCCCAACGCAAAAAAGCACAGTTTTGTGGCAAAGTTTGGCTACAAGGTTGTTGACACAGCACCTGCATTCATGTAATAACTGGCCCGTGTTTAAAGGCTTTGCAGGCGGCAGTTGGGCCTTTTTGAGTTAGAATCGACGAGGCGCTTGGTTATTGACCTGCGAGCCTCTCACAAAATTTTCGCCGTCGCGGCACGCAATCAAGAAATTGTTCACAATACGGGAGGAAAGTTAATGATTAGCAAAACTTGGAGCCGCAAACCTATAGCGGCCTTGGTGGCAGTAGCCATCTTGAGTGTTTACTCGATGGTAGTTTTAGCGTCGCCTGCAGCGAAAGCCCCGTCGGGCGAGCTGTCCATCGCCGGCACGGTAACAGTCAATGGCGAGAACATGGTTTCGGGTGGCACGGTGTTTTCGGACAGCGTGATCACAACCGCGGAGAAGAGCACCGCTACTGTGAACCTCAGCAAGTTGGGCCGCGTCGAACTGGCGCCGAGCTCAAATATGAAACTGAGCTTCACCGAAAAGGCGATCAGCGGGTTGCTTGAAAACGGCACCGCCCAGGTTTCGACGTTGGCCGGCACTTCCGTCAACTTCACAACCAAAGATGGTGTGGTAACGGTTGATGGCAGCCAGGCAACTTCGTTCACAGTTCACGTCGTCAAGGGCATCACCTCGCTCACAACGCATTCCGGCATCGCTCAGTTGCATGTTGGCAGTGCTGTGAAGCAGGTTGCTGCTGGCGAGAGCGCCACCGCAGGAACACCGAATCCCCAGGATGCGGGTGACGATGACGACGACATGAGTGGTGGTGAGTTAGCCGCGTTACTGCTGTTGGGTGCCGGTGCGGTCGCTGGAATCCTTTATGCAGCGATGCACAACAACGACCTCAACTTCGGTGGCAGCGACATCGTAGTCAGCCCCTCGAAGTAGTCATCGGTTGCTGCGTTCGAAAAATACTGCAGCGCCGCCTTTGAGCGCCGCGGTCAGTTATGCAAAACCTTGCGGGTCACGCGATGATATGTCGCGCTTGACCCGCAAGGTTTTGCTCTGTCGATTATTTCTTCCGTAGGATTCTGATAGGTATTCCTGAATGCATATTGCAGTAATTGGCACTGGTTACGTCGGACTCGTTACCGGGGCTTGTTTTGCCGAGTTTGGTGTAGACGTCACGTGTGTTGACATCGATTCAGCTAAAATTGCGCGCCTCCTGGCCGGCGAGATGCCCATTTACGAACCGGGCCTCGAGCAATTAGTCACCAAAAACACGCAGTCGGGTCGACTGAAATTCACAACCGATCTCAAGCAGGCGGTCGAACAGGCGCTCGTCATTTTTCTGGCCGTTGGCACGCCGCCAAAGAGCGATGGCTCGCCCGATCTAAGTTTCGTTGAGGCAGCGGCTCGTTCCGTGGCGGAACACATGAACGGTTACAAGGTCATCGTCACAAAGTCCACAGTGCCGATCGGAACTGGCGAGTATCTTCGTAAGTTGATACGCGAGCACCTGAAGTCCAAATTGAATTTCGGCATCGTGTCCAATCCCGAGTTCTTGCGGGAGGGCGCGGCCATCAACGATTTCATGCGTCCAGATCGCGTGGTGATTGGCAGTCGGGATGAAGAAGCGATCGCGATCATGCGCGACCTCTACCGCCCGCTTGTACCTGATCGAGGCGCCTTTCGTTTTGACTTCGCTTGAAGCCGCGGAACTGACCAAATATGCAGCCAACGCTTTTCTCGCCACCAAGATTTCCTTCATTAACGAGATCGCGAACCTGTGCGAGAGCATCGGTTGCGACGTTCACGACGTGGCCAGGGCCATCGGCATGGATCGTCGCATCGGCAGCAAGTTCCTTCATCCGGGTCCGGGTTTCGGCGGGTCGTGCTTTCCGAAAGACACGCAGGCGCTTGCTTCAGTGGCGCGTGAATTTGGTCGCGAGTCGATGATCGTGGACGCAGTCATCGAAGTGAACCGTCGCCAGCGGCAGGCGATGGTGCCGAAGATTGAGAAGCTGGTCGGCGATCTCAAGGGTAAGACTATTGCGATTCTGGGGCTCGCATTTAAGCCGGAAACAAATGACATGCGGGAAGCACCGGCGCTTGATATCATCACGGGCTTGCTCGAACGCGGCGCGACTGTGCGGGCTTACGATCCGGTTGCGATGACGGAAGCGGCTGAAGTTGTTCCCGAAGTTGACTATGCAACTGACGAGTATGAGGCGGTTACGAATGCCGACGCGCTGGTTTTTGTAACCGAGTGGAATCAATTTCGCGCGCTCGACATGCGTCGAATCCGCGACCTGATGCGAACCCCGCGGATCGCTGACTTGAGGAACATTTACGAACCTGCGGACATGCGAGAGTTAGGCTTCGAATATGTTGGGGTTGGCCGATAGCAAATCGCGCCTTGGCAATCTCGTCGGCTGATTCGTACCAGACCAGCCAAGTTCATCGACTGACAACGTTCATCGACATCACGTCTCTTCTCTTATGGCCCTAACAGGAATCGCCCTGGTAACCGGTGGCGCCGGATTTATCGGTTCACACATCGCCTCATCGCTCGCCGCCGCCGGCGTCAAATTGCGCGTGATCGACGATCTGTCGACGGGTTATCAGGAAAACCTCGAAGGCATCAAGGGCGAAGTCGACTTTGTTCACGGCAGTCTCGCCGACGACAAGTCGCTGCGCAAAGCGCTGGAAGACGTCGAATTGGTTTTTCACGAAGCCGCGATTCCATCCGTCCCGCGATCGATTGAGGATCCGCGCCAGACGCACATCGCCAGCGTCGAATCCACTTTCTCGCTCCTCCTCGCGGCGCGGGAGAACAAAGTAAGACGCGTGGTCTATGCGGCTTCCAGTTCAGCCTACGGCGATCAGCCCACGCTGCCGAAGGTTGAGACGATGCTTCCCGAACCACTCTCTCCTTACGCGGTGGCAAAGTTGGTGGGGGAACACTACTGTCAGGTATTCACGCGCGTCTATGGCCTGGAGACGGTTTCGCTGCGGTACTTCAACGTGTTTGGGCCGCGACAGGATCCGAGCTCCCAATACTCAGGCGTGATCTCGCGATTCATCAGCGTTCTTTTGAGTGGTGAGCGGCCGGTCATTTACGGCGATGGCGAACAATCTCGAGACTTCACCTACATCGACAACGTCGTCGACGCAAACCTCAAGGCGGCCGAAAGCGTGAAGGCAGTGGGCCAGGTAATCAACGTCGCAAATGGAGAACGAATTTCGCTGAACCAGCTTTTGTCGGAACTGAAGATTGTGACGAGCAAACCGGACGTTATCGCAGATTATCAAGAGCGCGGGCCGGCGACGTGAAACATAGTCTGGCTGACATCTCGGTCGCGCGCGAGCTTTTGGGCTTCGAACCTCGCGTGGATTTACGGACTGGTCTACAACTAACCATCGATTGGTGGAAGCAGAGCCGGTTCGCGAACTCCTAAACTTCCCAAACTACTCCGCCAAAGTTTCAAGCATTCGACTCGGCAGACTTTCCCTTCATCAACTCCCGCAGACTGCTTACGTACGGCGCGCGGGCAACGCCTTTATCAGTAATAATCGCTGTGATCAGATCGTTTGGCGTGACGTCAAACGCCGGGTTTTGCACGCCCACACCATCTGGAGCGAGTTGATGCTCTTTTATGTGCGTCACTTCTTTCCGGTCGCGTTCTTCGATGGGAATTTCATCGCCTGACTTGAGCGAGAGGTCGAGCGTCGAGACGGGAGCGGCAACGTAAAACGGAATCTCATGCCGGCGGGCCAGCACCGCGACCATATAGGTTCCGATTTTGTTGGCGGCGTCGCCGTTTGCGGCAATCCGATCCGCGCCCACGACGACCGCATTAACTTTCCCGCTCTTCATCACATGCCCGGCCATGTTGTCGGTAATTACGGTGACGGGAATGTTGTCTTTCGCCAGTTCCCAGGCGGTTAACCTCAAACCCTGTAGAAATGGCCGCGTTTCATCGGCAATCACGGCGATGTGCTTGCCGGCGTCGATGGCGCCACGAATCACGCCGAGCGCCGTGCCGTAGTCTCCGGCGGTCGCGAGCGCTCCGGCATTGCAGTGGGTCAGGACGGTGTCGCCGTCGGCGAGTAGTTCGCCGCCAAAGCGGCCGAGCGCGCGGTTGGCTTCGATGTCATCGTCAAAAATACGGTGCGCTTCTTCGATCAGCCGCGCCTTGACCGTCTGGACGTCCTCAGTCCGCGCTTTCTCCTGGCGAAACGTTTCGCGCATTCGCTCGATGGCCCAAAAGAGGTTAACTGCGGTCGGACGTGTCGCCGACATCACCTGGCACATGTAGTCAAAATCATCTTCGAGATCCGCCACGGAAGTCCCGACTGACTGACTGGCGCCGAGCGCAAGTCCCATAGCCGCGGAGACGCCGATGGCCGGGGCGCCGCGCACCACCATCTTCTTGATGGCCTCAGCGACTTCTTCATACGAACGCAGCATCAGGTACTTTTCTTCCGTCGGCAGCAGTCGCTGGTCCAACATGCGCACGCCTTCGTCAGTCCACTCGATGGTCTTGATCATTGGTTGAAGTTGGTTCCCTTTGGGTTGAAAATCCGATGCATCTTACTGGACGACAATTATAACGCAAACTGTTAGTTTGCGATGTCGCTCGACAGACTCATCATCCATCCGCAAACTAACCGTTTGCGTTACATCGGTCGAGAAGCCCGCGTAAGATCAAGTTTGACACTGGCAATGACCGCGTGATAGTGTCCGCATCGATCCAAGGTTAAGAATTGTTCTTTGTAGTTGAAAGCACTGGGTGCCCCGGAACCGGGGAGAATAGGGAAGCGGGTGTGAATCCCGCGCGGTCGCGCCACTGTAAGGAGACGCCGCTCACTACCATCGCGTAGCGCAGCAGCAGCTTTAAGTCAGGAGACCTGCCCAAGTGCTTCGCAGCTTTTGAACGCTCGCGGAAAGGCGTTCAGGCCGCCCGGGTTCCAAAAGCCATTTTTAGTCCCGTCGATGCCTGTTCCTTTCGCAAGGTTCAGAGATCGGCGGGACTTTTTGCTGGAACCACAGGTAACAAAACTCAGAACGACGCTGAACCCCTTCACGGTCATGCTCTGCATTGGCCTGCTGCTCTGCGCCTGTTCCAGGCAAACTCCAATAACCGGCGGCGAGGTTCCGCTTCGTCAAATCACGGACGAAGCCGGCCGAACGATCAAGGTTCCCGAGACGGTCAACAGGTTCATTTCGCTCGCTCCCAGCGTCACTGAAATTGTCTACGCGCTTGGCGCGGGCGACGGACTCGTCGGTCGAACTACGTATTGCAACTACCCCGCCGAAGCGCAAAAAGTTGAAGCCGTCGGCGACACTCTCAAGCCCAGCATCGAAAGAATCATTGCTCTCCGTCCGCAGGTTGTGTTCGTCTCCACCGCTTCGCAACTCGAGGCGTTCACCGCCGAACTCGACGCCCATCAGATCGCAGTTTACGTGACCGACGCGCGCGACCTCGCAGGAGTGTTTCGTTCGCTGGAGCGCATTGCGGACCTGCTTGGGCGGCGAACGCAAGCGGAGAAGTTGTTGGGAGAACTAAGAGCGCGCGTGGTCGCGGTCGAGGAGAAAGTTAGACCGCGACCGCCGGTCAGAGTTTTCTACCAGGTCTCAGACGAGCCTCTTTACACGATCGGCCGCGATGCCTTCATCACCGATCTGATCAAGCGGGCGGGGGGAATCTCGGTTACCGCGGACGTGCCCGGCGCCTGGCCCAAGTTCAGTGCTGAATCGGCGCTGGCGGCCAAGCCGGATGCGATTGTGCTCCCGACCGGCGGCTCAATGGGCAATGCGAACTCGAATGTGGCGGGCGCGCTCAGGCGATCGCCGGCGGTCGCCAACAACCGCGTCTATAAAATTAATGACGACCACCTTTCGCGACCGGGACCGCGTTCGGTTGAAGGGCTCGAGGAACTTGCGCGCGCGCTGCATCCCGAAGCGTTTGATTAGACGATGACGACTACGCTTGAAGAAACTGGAAAAGCGGCAGGCCAGCGAATGGTCGATGGCTCGCGCGTCACCTTTGGCAGGACGGTCGTCGTTTGTGCTGCGCTGCTGCTGGCGCTTCTGCTCGTGATCCTTTTGATGTCGTTGCTCGGCAGCGAACGGCTTCCCGCCCGCGCGTCTCTGTGCGCGCTGGTTTCATTTGGTCAGGCGTCATGCGGTCTGACGCCGGATCAGGGTGCGATTCTTTTCGACATTCGTTTGCCGCGCATTTTGCTTGGCGTGGCCGTCGGCGGATCGCTGGCGGTAGCGGGCGCCGGTTACCAGTCGCTGCTGCGAAATCCGCTTGCCGAACCGTATTTACTGGGGATTTCGAACGGCGCTGCGGTCGGAACAATGATCGCCCTCGTGTTTTTGGGAGCAAACGAGTGGAGCCGCCCGCTGATGGCGTTCGCCGGCGCGCTGCTCGCGACGCTCGTAGTTTACCGTCTGGCCCAGGGACGCACAGGTGCAACTCCCGAACGACTGATCCTCGCTGGAGTGATCGTTACGACGTTTCTTTCGTCGGCGATTGTGTTCGTGACGACGTTGATGGACGCGACCCGAATCAGGTCGTTCACGTTTTGGCTGCTCGGCGATCTTTCCGGATCGACCACGAAGCTGCTGGGGCTGGCGCTCTTGGTCGCCGTCGCCGGCACCATCGCGTTGGCGGCGCATGCCCGGGCTTTGAACCTGCTCATGCTCGGCGAACGTGACGCGTTCGACCTCGGCGTTGAGGTTTCGCGCATCAGGCTGGTCGTTTTCATCGTCGCCAGTTTGCTGGTTGGCAGTTCGGTCGCATCGAGTGGTTCCGTGGGCTATGTCGGTCTGGTGGTGCCGCATCTCGTGCGGCTTTCGCTCGGCAGTGACAACCGAATTACGGTGCCGGCGGCAGCGATCTGTGGCGCGATCTTCGTCGTCGTGGCTGACACGATTGCGCGCACGATCATCGCGCCTCGCGAGTTGCCGGTGGGTGCGATTACGGCGCTGATCGGCGCGCCGCTGTTTGTTTACCTCCTGCGCCGCGGCTGAGGTGAAGTCAGAACCACCTGCGTTAGCGGGTGGGAATCGAGGCTTTGCGGATTGAAATCGATGGCCACCCGCTAACGCAGGTGGTTCTGACAAATCAACACCAGGGCGTCCAAAATCGAATGCTGGAAGCACGCAACATCACAGTGAAATACGGTTCACGGCTAGCCGTCTCGGGCGTTTCCTTAACCCTGGCGCCGCGGCAGGTGACCGCGATCATTGGGCCAAACGGCGCTGGCAAGTCAACGATGCTGCGCACCCTAAACGGCAGCCTCCGGCCCGCGACGGGTCAAATTTTCCTGGATGGTCAGCCGTTGAATGCGCTGTCGCGGCGCACCGTTGCGAAACGCATCGCGGTCGTCGCCCAGGAAGCTGACGTGCGTTTTCCTGTTTCGGTCCTTGAATTTGTTTTGGGCGGACGCTATGCGTGGGGCACCGCCGGCTGGGGCTGGGAGACGGCGCGCGACGTGGAGTTAGCCCAGGAGGTGCTGCGTGAAACTCAACTCGAAGATCTGAGCGACCGGCTCATGAACGAACTATCCGGAGGCGAACGCCAGCGCGCCGTGCTTGCTCGAGCACTGGCCACCGAGGCGGGCGTGCTGTTGCTTGACGAACCGACCGCCAATCTCGATCTGGCCCACCAGGCGATGATTCTGGCGTTGGTGCGAAAGCGTTGCGACAGTGGTGAAACGTCGGCGCTCGTAGTAACTCACGACATTAATCTTGCAGCCGAGTTTTCCAATCACGTTTTGCTGATGAAGGACGGGAAGAGCGTCGCTTTTGGCAGTCCGGGTGAAGTGTTAACTCCGGAAATTCTCAAGCAGGTTTTTGCGGTGACAGTTTTGGTTGATGCACATCCGATCACGGGCGTGCCGCGAATTACGCCGGTGCACGAAAACTTTGGAGTGCGGTGACGCGGACACCGCTCTGGTTTTGGGGCGGCTTGACGCCGCAGCTTTCAAGTAACAGCAATTCGGAGAGGTCGCGACAGGTCGCGACCGACCAAAGCGGTGACAGGTCACCGCACTCCAAAATAGGAGAAAGTAAAGATGAGAAGCGAAATATTTAGTAGCAAGCGAGCGAACGCAAGCATTCCTTTGTCGGCCGCCTTCAGCGTGGTCCTGATTCTGCTCTGTTTACCGACAAGCACATTTGCCCAAACCGCGGGCGCAAGTCAGGGCACAATTCAAGGCATAGTCAGCGACGAACAAGGCGCAAAGATCGCACGCGCCGAAGTTCGCCTGCGCTCGCGTGAGGGCGTGCAACTGACGACTCGCTCCGATCAGAGCGGCGCGTTTGTTTTTGCGGGTCTCAAGCCCGGCGAGTATCTAATCGAGGTCAAGGCGCTTGGCTTTTCTGATTTTGTCTCGGCGGACATTCATTTGGAATCGGGCAAAGGCGAGCAAGTCAACCTGAACCTCAAAGTCGCCGTTATCAACGAAAGCGTGGTCGTCACAGCAACCGGGACGGCGCAAAGGGCAGACGAAGTCTCGAAAGTAGTTTCGATTCTCGACCGGCAGCAGATTGAAGACGGACACAAATCTGACCTCGGCGAGACACTGCGCGGCGTGCCTGGGCTCCGCGTGCAGAAGCAAGGCTCGCCGGGCACACTGACAAGCTTGCGACTCCGCGGCCAGCGAACGTCGGACACGTCGTTGCTGTTTGATGGCCTGCGCGTTCGTGATGCGTCCGACATCAACGGCTCGGCGGTTTCGTTGACGAGCGATCTCGTGCCTTTGTCGATTGACCGCGTGGAGATTCTCAGGGGCTCCGGCTCTTCGATTTACGGCACAAACGCGATCGGGGGCGTCGTTAACCTCGTTACGACTCCCAGTGATGAGGGCACGCATTTTCTAATCGGCGCTGAGGGCGGCGGCCTCAAATCGTTTCGCGAACGCGTGGAAGGATCGGGAGGATACAAACGCTTCGGCTTCAATCTGGGAGTTAATCGCCTCGACGTGCGGCGTGGAGTTGACGGTGAGGATCAGTATGGCAACACGATCGGATCGGGTCGTCTTCAGTTTGACGTGAGTCCTTCGCTGGCGATCGTCGTTCAAGGTTACGGAACGTTCGCTAACGCGCGGCTCAACGACAGTCCGTTTGCACTCCCGGCTGCTTTCGGGACGGGCCAGGCTTTTCCCCGCGCCGTGGCGGGGCAGAATTTTGAACCGGACTTCAACAATCCTGATCAGGGCCGGCGCAATCGTTTGCTCGTCGGTTCCGCCCGGCTGACGCAGCGGATCAGCGAAAACGTATCCTACACGGTTGCTTACCAGCGCGTGTCCAGCAACCGCAGGAACTACAACGGCTCCGCGATCGATCCGCAGTTTGCCTCGTTTTATCCGTTCGGCGACTTTGAATTCGTAAACGTTAACAAGGGAATCACGGACACGTTTGACGCCCGCGTCAACCTCACTCTGGCGCGATCGAATTTCGCGACGATCGGAGTTGAGGCCGAAAATGAATCGCTGTTTCAACAGTCGAATCCGTCGTTCAGCGCCTTCAACAACACGACGGACCGGCAGCGCACGTTTGCAGTGTTCGGACAGGACCAGATGTCGTTTTTTCAGAACCGGCTGCAACTGTCGCTGGGCGTTCGCGGCCAGTTTTATCGTCTGCGCGCCGCCGATCGGCCCGGCGCTCTGGGGAACATCGACGTCAAGAGTTCCTTCACCGGCGACGGCGCGATTGCCTACTTCTTCAGATCGACAAACACAAAACTGCGCGCGCACGCGGGCAATGGATTTCGCGCGCCGTCTCTCTTTGAGCGGTTCGGCGCCGGGACAATTCCGGGCGCCGGCTTCGTTCGCTTCGGCGATCCGACGCTCAAGGCGGAACAGTCGCTCAGCGTCGACGCCGGCATCGATCAGCGACTTGCGAACGATCGAGTGCTGCTCGGCATGACCTGGTTCTACACGCGTTTGCAACGGGCCATCGCGTTTACCAGTTTCTTCAACGACCCGCTTGGCGCCGGCCGTTTCAGCGGTTACACCAATCTTCCGGGCGGACTTTCGCGTGGCGTTGAAACTTTTGTCGAAACAAATCCCCGGCGCGGCACCGGAATTCGCGGCTCGTATACTTTCACCAACAGCGACCGCGCGCTCGCCGCCGGTGGTCTGCAGCCGGAGTACGTAATTCCGAAACATCTTTTCGCGCTCAACTTGAATCAGCGCTTTGGCCCGTTCGTGGTGAACTTTGACCTCAATCACACCGGCGCTTACATCGCTCCGGTATTCGAGAACAACTTTCCGTTTCGCATGGCCGAGCTGACGTTTTCGGGTTACACGAAGGCGGATGTCTTCGGCAGTTTTCAAAAGCGCCTGTCGGAGAAGTGGACGGCGACGTTTTTCGGCGGAGCGGAGAACGTTTTCAACCAGCGCTACTACGAGAATGGATTTCTGGCGCCGGGGATCGTTGGACGCGGGGGGGTGAATCTGAAGTTTTGAAGGAGGAGACAGTAGGACAGTAGACAGTAGAAGTAGACGTAGACAGTAAAACAGCCGGAATTATTCAAAGTTAAAGTCAGAGTGGCTGTCTATAATATTGTCAGCCGTCAGCCGTCAGCCGTCAGCCGTCAGCCGTCAGCCGTCATGTCTACTGTTTGCTGTGTGCTGTTCCAAAAACAATTCAGGTTGCGAGGGTCCAAGCTCTCGGGCGCAATTGCGCTACTTATCGAGCTCGTCCTCGCAACCTGAAACTTTTGGCCGCCGACTGTTTTTGCCGTTAGACCGCTAAGGCTTCTTCGTCAACAAACCACCCGCCAGGAAAATCACGCCCAGCAGAATATGTATGAAGTGGTCCACGCGCGCCAGGTCCAACGGGCCGACGTGCCACATTCTATCCATCGCCGGATCGCCAAACACAAACTGTCCCAGAAATCCGAGGGCCAGGTAGACGATGCCGAAGACCAGGCAGAAAGCTCGCGCGCCCGAGAGCGATCCCGCGAAGCCGAAATAGATCGCTACGATTCCCGAGACGATGTGAACGAGATTGTGCGCCGGGGTCAAATGGGCGCCCAGCAGGTTCGGCGCGAAGAAGCCGCAGACTCCCACCAGCAGGAAGATCACGCCCAAAAGTTTGCAAACAGTCTTTGCCATGATGTGTTTCTTTCTCCTCTGCGAAAGTTAACCACCGCTCGGCCGCTGGGTGCCGCGTCCGCAATGAATGAAGAAAGTTCGTGGGGAAAGCGATGTATATCAAACTGGTCGCCGTTTGGGAAGGCTTTTCCGACAAATTAACGGCGGACCGTTCTAGCGGCCTCGGTGGCGCAGCCGACGGAGACCAGGATTTCCCTGAATGTTATACTGTCGACGTATTTCCCTTGACGGTAGATGCCCTAATTTGAAGTCTTCTCTGCGTACTCTCAGCGTTCTCTGCGCCTCGGCGGTGAACTGCCGTTCAAAAAATTCACCGCAGAGACGCAGAGATCGCCGAGAACGCGCAGAGGTGGTTCAAACTAAGGCACTACTCCTTGATGATCAGTTTTAGAATTTCAGGAAGTAAAGAACTATGCGTACACTTCGCAAACCCAGTCACGGCGCGGGCCGGATCGTTTCTGTTTTCGTGGTTGTCCTGTTGTTAGCCGGCGCTGCGAACGCCTACACGGTGGTAATGCGCGGCGGGCGGCGCGTTGAAATTCCGTCGCAGTTCGTCGTGACTCCCGCCACGCTGACCTACGAAACTTCGCCGGGAATTCAGATTACGCTCAGCGTCGCTGCGATCGATATTTCGGCAACGGAAAAGGCCAACAATGAATCGCCGGGAAGTTTGCTGCGACGCGTCGGCCTGACGCCGCCGACTAACCCACCAGAGAAGCGATCGACTGCGCCGGCGAGCCGCACGATCACGAATCGCGATCTCCAGCCGACGCTCGAACGGCGCCGCGACAGCGAGTTGGCTTATGAAGTCAGGCGAAAGCAGTTAGGGCTGCCGTCGGTTGAAGAGTCGCGCCGGCAAGCCGCTGCCGAGTCTGAGTTGATCAGAATGGAGTTGGCCCAGAAACGCCTCGCTGATGAACAGACTGAAGACTATTGGCGGACGCGGGCCGCGGCATTGAGGACGGAAATGGCGGCGGTGGATGCGGAGATTGCCTGGACGCGCGCGCGCCTGGATGAAGGTCCGGCGGCGACATCCGGCAACTGGAATAGCTGGTCGGGCTTTTCGTTTGGGACGATTTTTGGTGGCGGATCGTTCGGGCGTTCGCGTCACGGCTCATTTGGCAATTTTGGCGGGAGAGGCGGGTTCCCGATTAGCCGACCCGCGCGGCCGAGCGTTTTTGTGGCGCCGAATCGTGGTCCGCAGTTGTCGGGAGGCGTCAACTTCGGCGGCGGAACCACGCGCGGACGCGTTCTCGTGAACCCCGGGTTTCGACCCGGCCGGTCGCATGGCGCTGTGGGCGGCTTTCCCGTTGTCCCAATTTTTCCGAACACGGTGATTTTTGGTTCGACCGCCGACTACGATTATTCTTTTGAACGCGGCGCGCTGATCACGCGCTTCAACGAGCTGGCCGGCGCGCGTGCCGGACTTAATGCCCGCTGGCGCGAGTTGGAAGAAGAAGCGAGGCGCGCAGGAGCGTCGCCGGGATGGCTCCGGCCGTAATCAGTGTGCAGTGGGCGGTTGGCAGTGGGCAGTAGGAATCTGAAATCTGACATCTGGAATCTGACAACTAATCTATGAACGCCTGGGAAACAATTATCGGCCTCGAGATTCACGCCCAACTCAACACTGAGTCAAAGATCTTCTGTGGCTGCTCGACGCGTTTTGGCGACGAGCCTAACTCGAACACTTGTCCCGTTTGTCTCGGCTTGCCCGGCGCGTTGCCCGTGCTCAATAGTGCCGTGATTGAACTCGGCGCCCGCGCCGCGCTCGCCCTGGGTCTGCACGTAAACAGCCAGTCGATTTTTTCGCGCAAAAATTATTTTTATCCAGACCTGCCGAAGGGTTACCAGATTTCGCAGTTCGACAAGCCGTTTTCGGCAAACGGTCAACTGGAAATCATGACCGCTGATCGTGATGAAGCGGGACACCCGATCGAGTGGCGCGTCAAGAACATCGCGATCACCCGGCTGCATCTTGAAGAGGATGCCGGCAAAAACATCCACGAGGGCTTGCCGGATATCGATCGTTATTCCTACATCGATCTCAATCGCGCGGGCACGCCGCTCGCCGAGATTGTTACCGAGCCCGACTTTCGTTCTTCCTGGGAAGCTTACGATTACGTGAACCACGTGCGGCGCGCGCTGCAATGGGTGGGCGCATCCGAGGCGGACATGGAGAAGGGCAATCTCCGCTGCGAGGCGAATGTTTCGGTGCGGCGGGTTGGGGACGAAAAATTTGGCACCAAGGTTGAACTGAAAAATTTGAACTCGGTGCGCTTCATGCAGCGCGCGATCGAGTTTGAAATTAGCCGGCAGATTGAAGTGCTCGAAGCGGGCGGCCGCTTGCAGCAGGAGACGCGGCTCTGGGACGAGCGCGCCGGACAAACGCGCGTGATGCGTTCGAAAGAGGAAGCGCACGACTATCGGTATTTTCCCGAGCCGGACCTGCCCCCGCTAATCGTCGCGGATGAATTTGTGGAACGGGTGCGCGCGAGCATGCCGGAGTTGCCGGAAGCCCGCCGGCGCCGGTTCATGGAACAGTACGGCCTTTCGTTCAGCGACGCGTCGCAACTCACGTCGGAACGTTCGCTCGCTGATTACTACGAGCAGGCGGCCGCGGCGGCAGGCGATCCGCGCATCACCGCAAATTGGATTCGATCGGAACTGTTACGCGAACTCGAGTCCGTTGGTAAGGCGGCGGAAGAGTCGCCAGTGTCTCCGCAGGAGTTGGGAGCGTTTGTCCGCTTGATCAATGACGGCAAGATCAGCGGCAGCCAGGGCAAGGAAGTGCTCGTTGAGATGTTCAAGTCGAGCAAGAGCGCGGCGTCAATTATTGAGGAGCGCGGTCTGACTCAGCTTAGCGACTCGGGCGAGATCGACGCCCTGGTCGATCAGGTGCTGTCCGCGAATCAACAGCAGGTGGCGAGCTATCGCGACGGCAAAGAAGGATTGTTTGGCTTCTTCGTGGGCCAGGTGATGAAGGCGTCCAGGGGCAAAGCGAATCCGAAGATCGTGAACGAACGCTTGAAGGCGAAGTTGAGTTGAACCCGATTTAGCAGAACAACTAGCCGCCAAGACGCCAAGAGCGCCAAGTTAAGCAACAGTTCACTAAACTCGTTGTCGTCGCGATCTGATCCTTTTGCATTTCTTGTCTTGGCGTCGTTGGCGTCGTTGGCGGTTAGTTCTTTTCGCATGGAACTAAAAGGCAAAGTTGCAATCGTCACCGGCGGCACCAAAGGGATTGGCCGCGCGATAGCCGAGACGCTGGCGACTGCCGGCATGCACGTTTGTATTACCGCTCGCCGGGAAAACGAAATTGAAGAGGCGACTGCGGCCTTGAACAAACTCAGCGAGGGACAAGCGCTTGGCGTCGTTTGCGACGTGCGCGTCTACGAACAAGTTCAGTCGCTTTTTGGCAAGGTTGAAGCGGAATCAGGCGGCGTTGACGTTCTCGTTAACAACGCGGGCATCGGCATGTTCGCAACCGTTGAAGAGATGCCTGCTGAAGATTTTCGCGCGATCCTCGAGACGAATCTCTTCGGCGTCTTCTATTGTTGCCACGAGGCCATTCCGCTGATGAAGCAGCGCGGCGGCGGCTACATCATCAACATCTCCTCGCTCGCCGGCGCCAACCCGCACCCGCGCATGGCCGCTTACAATGCGTCGAAGTTTGGACTGAACGGCTTCAGCGAGGCGCTGATGCAGGAGGTGCGGCACGATGGCATCAAAGTCAGTTACATCATGCCCGGATCGGTGAATACGGAGTTTGGCGGCGACTCGCCGAGCGACAAGAATTCCTGGCAGTTGCAACCTGCCGACATCGCCCGGGTGGTCCTTGATCTGCTTCATCACGACGATCGCGCCTTGCCCAGCCGCGTGGAGATTAGGCCAAGCAAGCCGCCAAAGAAATAGTAGTTGATCGAACGCGGCGCTTGACGCCCTGTTCGTTTCAGATTCTGTACTTCGGCAGGTCGCGACAAGTCGCGACCGACCAAACCGGTGCAGGTCAGCGGAATCATTACCTATAACTTTGTCAGACGATAAGCGAAACGCCGGGAACTTAAATGCGAGCCGTGGTGCAGCGCGTGACGCGCGCAAAGGTAACTGTCGAAGATGAAAACGTCGGCGAGATCAAAAGTGGTCTCGTCGTTTTGTTGGGCGTCGCGCGCGACGACACCGAAGCTGATGCCGAATACCTGGCCGCGAAGATTGCCGCGCTCAGAATCTTCGCTGACGACGAAGGGAAGATGAATCGTTCGCTCCGGGACATCGACGGCGGCCTGCTCGTGATTTCGCAGTTCACACTTTACGGCGACGTGCGGCGCGGGCTGCGGCCGTCATGGATTGACGCCGCCGCGCCTGAAGTTGCCAGGCCGCTATACGAATTCTTCATCGGTCAGGCGCGCAAACTGGTAAACGAAGTTGCCAGCGGTAGCTTTCGCGCGATGATGCAGGTGGAATTAGTGAACGACGGACCGGTTACGATTCTGCTCGACAGCCGCAAAGAGTTTTGATTTCCTTTGCAGAAACCCCGGAGGTGGAATGTTTATGGATCATTGGGGAGTCTTTCCACGGCTTTGCCGCCTGAGGTGCGGAAAGGCTGCGGCTTTCCGGCGTCGACTATTTTCCGGCCGAGGCTATGCCTCCAGCTTCCTGAGGCTCAGCCTCATGGAAGTGAGGAGAAGCTACGGAAAGGCACAGCCTTTCCGCACCTCAGGCGGCAAAGCCGCACGTCCGGTTCAGGCAGTTGCAACGACAGCCTTGCTGGCCCTGACGTTGTCGGCGTGTAACAGCGCGAAGCCGCCGGTGGCCGAGCCGACCGCCAGCCCGAACCCCACACCCAGCAGCAATGTGAAGCGAGGAGTTGCGCCGCAGCCTGATGCCGAAGTCGCGGTGATCGAGACGGCGCGTCATGGCAAGATCGTCATTGAGCTTTATCCGAATATCGCGCCGCGAATGGTCGAGCGTTTCAAGAAGCTTATCCAGGAAGGCTTTTACAACGGCACGAATTTTCATCGTGTCGACGCCGCGACCGGATTGATTCAGGGAGGCGACCCGCTTTCGAAAGACAACGATCCTGAGAATGACGGAACCGGTGACGCGCCGTATTCGAATGTCCTGGGCGAGTTCAGCGAAGTTCCGTATGAGCGCGGCACGGTTGGCGCCGCGAGAAGGGGACCAGCGCCGGAATTTGCCGGGCGCGCCGCGGTGACGGAGGCGCAGGCGCGAGACACGGCGAACTGTCAGTTCTTCATCACCCTCGGACCCGCGCCGCAGTACCGGGGAAACTACACAGTGTTCGGGAAAGTGATTGAAGGGATCGAAAATGCGGAAACGATCATGCGCTTGCCGGTGGTGGAGGGCACGCAGCGACCGGTTGAAAAAGTTGTAGTCAAGTCTGTGACATTGGAGTCGCGGAAAAAGCAGTAGGCGGTGGGCGGTGGGCTGTGGGCGGAAAAGCAGTGGCAGTAGGCAGTGGGCTGTGGGCGGTGGGCGGTGGGCGGTGGGCAGTGAGTAGAAATAGCGCTCTGGTTGCCGCTTTTCGCGCTTAAAAGGGATTGTCAGAAACTAAAAGAGATTGTCAGAGAACACCACGGCAGAAAACCAATTATCCTGTCGGCCCACTGCCCATCCCAGCCCACCGCTCCAGCTTTCAGATCATATCGTCGGACGCTTTCGAGCCTTCATCAAGTTCAAAGCGTTCGCGATCGCGCCGTTCGATCTTGTCGAGAAAATCAAGTTCTTCGTTGTCTTCAAAGTTTACGCCCACCGCATTCGCGTTCTCCTCAACCATCGACTGATCGGGCGTTGGATTGTCGCCGCCAACCGATTCCGATCCGCTTTCGTTCACGTCTTCCCACGAAGCGTCGAGGTCGCCGCCCGCATCTTTGGGAGAAGCCGCCGTGTTGTGTCGCAAGCGATGCGCAAGCTGCTCCGGATCTTTGGGCGCCCGCGCAATCTCTTCCTCCATAAACTGTTCGATGTCCGGATCAGGAACGAAGTTAGGATCGTTGCTCAGGTACTCAAATTCTTCGGCCTGCTTCTTGGGCATGTCGACTCTCCCTTAATGAAATTTGACACTTCGACGAGTCTCGGCTGAACGCTTTCACAAACGCCGAAGACTCAAGCTGAAGTGCGGTGGCTAACTGCAGGGGGAATGCGGGCACTATAACAAACCTGCGATACCGCAGCAATGCCCGCGTCTGAACTCAGATCAGAATGGTGGAACGGCGTGAGAGAGGCCTGCTTGACGATAGGCGGCGTGGACTCTACACTTGAGTTTGTTAACTAAACACTAAACTTTTCGCGTCAGACTGCTTAATTGGGGATGAACCAACCCGCTGACGCAGGTGGTCCTGACAAGTCCGCAGGTGGTTCTGACAAGCTGATTCACGAGAGGCATCCCCTTCGATCTTTATGCCACAAGGTCCATTCAATTCACTGCAAACATTCGACGTCGCCCCGGGCCGAACTGGCCGTTTCTATTCGCTGCCGCAGCTTGAAAAGGACGGCGTCGGCCCAATCTCGAGACTGCCGGTCAGCATTCGCATTGTCCTTGAGTCTGTGCTGCGCAATTGCGACGGCAAGAAGATCACTGAAGACGACGTCAGGGCCCTCGCGAACTGGCAGCCAAACGGACAGCGCACCGAGGAGGTTCCTTTTGTAGTCGCGCGCGTGCTGCTGCAGGACTTCACCGGAGTCCCGCTGCTGGTCGATCTGGCGGCGATGCGTTCGGCGGTCGCGCGGCTGCAAAAGAATCCCGAGATGATCGAGCCGCTTGCGCCCGCCGATCTCGTGATCGACCACTCCATTCAGGTGGATTTTTCGAGCACCAAAGACGCGCTGCGGAAGAACATGGAGATGGAGTTTAAGCGCAACGGCTCGCGTTACCAGTTTCTGAAATGGGGGACGCAGGCGTTCAGCGGCTTCGGCGTGATCCCGCCGGGCATCGGCATCTGTCACCAGGTGAACCTGGAGTATCTAGCCAAAAATATTTGGGAACGCAACGACACTTACTACCCCGACACGCTCGTGGGCACCGATTCGCACACGACGATGATCAATGGCCTGGGCATCGTGGGCTGGGGTGTGGGCGGCATCGAAGCCGAAGCGGCGATGTTGGGCCAGCCGGTTTACATCCTGACGCCCGATGTCGTTGGCGTTCATCTGCAAGGTAGTTTGCGCGAAGGCGTCACCGCTACGGACCTCGTGTTGCGCGTGACCGAGATGCTGCGCAAGGCGAAGGTAGTTGGAAAGTTCGTCGAGTTTCACGGTGAAGGCGCCACGAGTCTCTCTGTGACCGACCGCGCGACGATTGCGAACATGGCGCCGGAGTATGGCGCGACGATGGGCTTTTTCCCGGTCGACGAAGAAACCTGTAACTACCTGAAGGCCACCGGCCGCCCCGAAGAACACATCGACGCGGTGTGCGGCTACTTCAAAGCGCAAGGCATGTTTGGAATTCCCAAACAGGGCCAATGCGACTACAGCACGCTGCTCGATCTCGATCTCGCTTCGATTGTTCCCAGCGTGGCTGGTCCAAAACGGCCACAGGATCGCATCGAGTTGCCGGACCTGAAGAATCAGTTCTGCGATCTCCTGCTGAAGCCAGTTTCGGAAGGCGGCTACGGGAAGACGAACGACGAGGCGGTGGCGCGCTACTTCACGCGTATCGGCACAATTGATTTTACCCGAGCGACACTGGCGGGCGGCGGCGAACAGCATGCCGAAACGATTCCGGTCGCGGTCGCGAGGGACGGTGAAACCCCGCAGGGCACGAGTGTCTGGACGGAGACGGAAATGGTCAACAACCGTCCCACGCCTGATCGCCTGATCGAAGTTGATCCGGAAGAATTTCCGTACGCGGAAGTCGATCTGGGCCATGGTGACGTCCTGATCGCGGCGATCACGTCGTGCACGAATACTTCCAATCCGAGCGTTATGCTGGCCGCGGGACTGTTGGCAAAGAAAGCCGTTGAGCGTGGCCTGCAGGTTCGTTCAGCGGTAAAGAATTCTTTGGCGCCGGGCTCGCGCGTCGTGACTGAATATTTAGAGAAGACCGGATTGCAGGAATACCTGGACAAGCTCGGTTTCAATCTCGTTGGCTATGGCTGCACGACCTGCATCGGTAATTCCGGCCCACTCGATCCAAACATCGAACAGGTTCTGGGCGATCACGATCTGATTGCGGCGAGCGTCCTTTCCGGCAATCGAAATTTTGAAGCGCGCGTCCACCAAAGTATCAAAGCAAACTTTCTGATGAGTCCGCCGCTCGTCGTCGCCTTTGCGATCGCCGGACGAATCGACATCGATCTGTCGCGCGATCCGCTGGGAAAAGACAGCGATGGCGGCGACGTCTACCTGCATGAGATTTGGCCGAGCCTTCAGGAGATAAACTCGCTGCTCAGCGCGGCGATGGACCCTGAGACATATCGCCGGCTCTACAGCGACTTCGAAGCGCAGAACCCGCTGTGGAATGATATTCCGACGAGCACCGGCAGTGTCTATCAGTGGGACCGCGAGTCTACCTATATTCAGGAGCCGCCGTACTTCGAAAACTTCAGCAACGCGGTTGGAGAATGGTGCGACGTGAAGGGCGCGCGTCCGCTGGCAATCTTTGGTGACTCAGTCACGACCGATCACATCAGTCCCGCCGGAGCGATTAAGCCAAACTCGCCGGCTGGTTTGTACCTGCAATCCAAAGGCGTAAAGATCGAAGACTTCAACAGCTACGGCGCGCGACGCGGCAATCATGAAGTGATGGTGCGCGGCACGTTTGCCAACGTCCGCATCAAAAATCTGATGGTGCCCGGCGTAGAGGGCGGCGTGAGTATGTACCGGTCGGAAGGTCAGACCGAGGGAGAGCGCACGAGCATTTACGACGCTGCGATGAAGTATCAGGCAGAGGGCATGCCGCTCGTGGTGATTGCGGGCCAGGAGTATGGAACCGGCAGCTCGCGTGATTGGGCCGCGAAAGGCACGCGGTTGCTGGGTGTGAAAGCGGTGATCGCCCAATCGTTCGAACGCATCCACCGCAGTAATCTCGTCGGCATGGGTGTTTTGCCTTGCCAGTTCAAAGAAGGAACCACTGCCCAGACGTTGGGCCTGGACGGCACCGAAATATTTGATGTGCTCGGACTGGAAGACGGAGTCAGACCGCAGAAAGATCTGAAGCTGGTGATTCATCGCGCTTCAGGCGAGACGGAGGAAGTTCCTGTCATCCTGCGCATCGACACCCCGATCGAGATCGATTACTACCAACACGGCGGTATTCTTCCGTATGTCTTGAGACAAATTCTGGCCGGCACTACCGACTTCTGATCTTTTCAGCATGCCCGTTTAGAGGCGGCATTGCCCGCCGACGAGTCGGTGCTTGTCAGCGCCACGTATGTGTTTCTTATCGTCAACAATCAGCCGCCCGCTAACGCAGGCGGTTCTGACAAATTCAAGGAGCAATCATGTCATCAGTCCAACCAGTCGAAACAACCGCGCCGCGTCAGTACCAACTTTTAATCGATGGGCAATGGGTCGACGCCGAATCGGGCAAGACCTTCACCACGCCGAATCCTGCGACCGGCGAGACGCTCGCCGAAGTGGCCGAAGCCGACACGGCTGACATCGACAAAGCTGTCGCCGCCGCGCGCCGCGCGTTTGAAGGCAAGTGGTCGAAGATCAGCGCGCGCGATCGCGGCCGCATGCTCTACAAATTGTCGCAACTGATCACAGACCATGCGCCGGAGCTGGCAGCGCTCGAAACTGCCGACAACGGCAAGCCGATCAAAGAGTCGTCTTATGTAGATCTGCCGCAGGTCGCGGAAAATTTTGAGTACTTCGCGGGTTGGGCGACGAAGATCGAAGGCGAGACGATTCCCGTGCCCGGCGAGATGTTCAATTACACGCTGCGCGAGCCCGTCGGCGTTTGCGCGCAAATCATTCCCTGGAATTTCCCGCTCTTGATGGCCGCGTGGAAACTCGCGCCCGCGCTCGCGGCAGGTAACACGATAGTTCTGAAACCGGCCGAGCAAACGCCGGTCACCGCGATGGAGTTGGGCAAGTTAATTCAGGAAGCCGGATTTCCTGAGGGCGTGGTCAACATCGTTCCCGGCTACGGCGAGACTGCCGGCGCCGCGCTGGCTGCGCACAAAGGGATCGACAAAGTTGCGTTCACCGGCTCGACCGAAGTCGGCAAGCTGATCGCAAAGGCGGCGGCCGACAATCTGACGAAGGTGTCGCTCGAACTCGGCGGCAAGGCGCCCAACATCGTGTTTGCGGATGCGGACATCGAACAGGCGGTCAGCGGCGCGATGATGGGAATCTTTTTCAATCAGGGCCAGGTTTGTTGCGCCGGCTCGCGTTTGTTTGTGCAGGAAGCGGTGAAGGATCAGTTTCTCGATCGACTGAAAGAGAAGTCGGCAAAGATCGTGGTTGGCGATCCGATGGACAAGGGCACGCACATGGGCCCGCAGGTTTCGCAGGATCAACTCAACCGCATCAAGAGCTACACCGACATCGCCCGCAACGAAGGCGCGACCGTGGTGGCTGGCGGTGAATGTCCGACGCTCGAAGGCGCGTTTCAGAATGGCTACTTCTACCAGCCGACGATCTTTTCAGAAGTGAAGAACGAAATGCGTGTGGCGCAGGAGGAGATTTTCGGGCCAGTCGTCTCAGTGATCACGTTCGCTGATGAAGACGACCTGATCAAGCAGGCCAACGAAACGATCTACGGTCTTTCCGCGGGCATCTGGACCAGCAACATCACGCGCGCGCACCGCTTTGCGAAGGCGATCAAGGCGGGCGTGATCTGGATCAATACCTTCAACATGTTCAATGCCGCCTCGCCCTTTGGTGGTTACAAGCAATCGGGTTACGGCCGGGAGATGGGCAAGCACGCGCTGGAGATGTACACGAACGTGAAGAGCGTTTGGGTTGATTTGTCAGGCAAACCGATTGGCTGGTTTGGGAAATAGACTTTAGAAACACCGCCCGCAGAAACCCTTTTGTCTGCGGGCGGCATCTGTTAACTGTCGCGATTTCCCCGAAGTACTGGCGGCGGCGCTCTCCCGAGTAAAATTGAATTGAAGAAGGAGATGCGTATGCATTTAGTGAAGAGGCTTGGATCGGTTTCGTTTCTGCTCGCGGCGGTGGTTCTGTTTACCGCCTGCCCCAGTCAAACAACAATTTCCAAAATCAATGCCGACCCGGCCCGGTACCGCAACAAAGAAGTCGCGATCGCCGGGACTGTGAAGGACAGCTACGGCGCGCTGGGCCAGGGCGCCTATGAAATTGACGACGGCACCGGACGGCTCTGGGTGGTGACGAAGCGTGGCGTCCCGTCGCGTGGTGCGCGCGTAGGAGCCAAGGGACGTGTGTACACCGGCTTTAGCTTTGGCGGTCGCAACTACGGCACGGTGCTGGAAGAGACTGACCGGGCTTCGAAGGATAAGTAAACGGCGCACTGAGGCGTCCGTGATTTCTGCCAGTATGGATGAACAACCAACCGCGCAGACACTCGGCAAGCGTGAGATCGTAGACACCCTTGACCGAGAGTTTGCGCGTTTGCATTTCAATTCCTGCCTGCTGATCGAGACCCTTCCCGCTGAGGCCATGTATTTGGTTCCAGCGCAATCCGAAAAAGAATCGTCCGCATTGTCCTCACTGAGATCATCGCCGGCTGATAGCTTGTCCGCACTTTCCGTTGGCGAAAGCGTGTTGCGCTCAGCAGCGGCAATTGAGCAGACCTTCGGTGGCATCACCGCAAACCTTTGGGATGATCCGTTTGAGTGGACCTTGCCGGAATACCTATCGACCCCGGCAAAAGTGAAAGAACACCTGAACGAAGTTGAAACAACTCGGGTGCGAGCTTTCAGTAGTTTTGCCGATGACGCGTCGTTGCTGAAACACGTCGCCGTGCCTTCAGGCGAGACTCGCCCGCTAATCGATCTGCTGTCTGACACTCTGACGCGCGCCGCTGAATACCAGGCCCAGGCGCTGGTCGCATTCGAGAGTCTTTCCGGTAATAGTCCTGCCGGGTTTATTATCTAACGCTACCGTTTAGAGGCGGGTGCTTGCCGTGGGCGCAGCCTGCCGTTGGTCGGCAGGTTGCCGGAAGCGGGCAGGATGCCCGCGCTCCCAGGTATAGCTAAGAGGGTTCTCGAAAATGTATTGTCCACAATGCGGGCAACAACAGGTTTCCGACATCACTCGATTCTGTTCGCGGTGCGGTTTCCTTCTTGACGGCGTGATGGCGGTGCTCGCGTCCGGCGGGACGGTGCCGGCGCACTATCTGCAGCCGGGTTCAAAAAAACTTTCGCCACGCAGTAAGGGCGTGCGACAAGGCGCAATGATGATGTTGAGCACGATCCTCATCGTGCCGCTGGTGGCCATCATCAGCGTTTTTATTTTGGGACATCCTGAAATATTTGTTCCGATCACGGCGATCTCTCTTTTCGTTGGCGGCCTGTTGCGCATCGTCTACGCGTTGATGATGGAAGATGCGGTGGCCCAACCGGAAACCGAAAACTCGTCGGCGTACACGCCGGCGGCCGCCCCTCAATTCGAACGGTTTGTGCGCAACCCTGCCTTGCCACCGGCGACCGCAGATCCCGCGCCGAGTTGGCGGCCACGTCCGAACACTGCCGAGATTTATCAGCCGCCCAGTGTCACTGAAAACACGACGCGGTTGCTCGACAAGGAAGACCCAAAAAAGCGTTAGGTGCTTTTTCTTTGCAGTAACTTTCCGCGCGCTTAGGAATGCTCGAAACCCCTGCAAAATCTTCTGAGCTTACCGAACAGCTTCGTGAACGTATTCGGCTCAATGGTCCGATCACGTTCCGCGATTGGATGCAGGCTGCGCTTTACGATTCTTGTGGCGGTTACTACTGTCGCACCGACCTGACAAAATGGGGCAGGGAAGGCGACTACCGCACCAGCCCGGAGCGCAGCACTCTGTTCGCGGCGACGTTCGCGCGCTATTTCGCCGGTCTCTATGAGGATCTCGGCCGGCCTTCGTCCTGGACCATTCTTGAGGCGGGCGCCGGAGACGGCACATTTGCTTACGGAATCTTGCGCACTCTGGAGAGTTCTTTCCCGCAGGTCTTCTCCGCAACCTCCTACCTCATTGATGAAATCAGTTCTACGTCGCGCGCCCTGGCGCAAGAGCGCCTGGAGCAGTTTGGTGAACGGGTCGCGTTTAAGAGACTTGACGACGTTGATTTCGATCCCGGAGTGGTATTTTCTAATGAGTTGCTCGATGCGTTTCCGGTTCACCGGGTGACGATGCGCCGCGGGGAACTAAAAGAGATATTTGTTGACGTCAGTGACAACGGAAACTTTGAGTGGTTGTTAGCAGCGCCATCGACGCCGAGTTTGATTGAGCATTTCGAGGAACTTGGCATTCGCCTGGCGGATGGTCAGGTCGTGGAGATCAATCTTGAGATCGAAGCGTGGCTGCGACGCGCGAGCGCGCGGTTGAACGCCGGCTATTTAGTCACGGTAGACTACGGTGCGTCCGCCGAGGAATTGTATTCGGCAAGCGCGCACGAACAGGGGACCCTGCGCGCGTTTAGTCGACACGAGTTTGTCGACGACTTGTTGGCGGAACCCGGGGAACATGACCTGACTTCGACTGTGAGCTGGGATTTGGTAAAGTCAGCGGGCGCGCGACATGGTCTGGAAGTTGTGGAATTTGCGCGACAGGACAAGTTCCTTTTAGCCGCAGGATTCCTGGAGCAGTTGGAAGTTGAATCAAGTCAGTGCGCGGGGGACACGGATCGACTTCGCCTGAGCACCACGGCCCGCGAGATGATCCTGCCTGACGGGATGGCTGCGCATTTTCAAGTTCTGGTCCATAAGAAGATCTAACACGCGCCTCCGGAGTAGTCGGGCAGTAGCCCGACCGGAGGGCGTTTATCGACTTTCAATGACGTGGACCAACAGCGCCCTTCCTAACAGTCGGGCTACTGCCCGAAAAAGAGAGCGCGTGGATGAAATGCCTATGAAACGCAACTACACTTTGATTGACGTCAGTCACAGCGTCGAGGACGGCATGATCACTTACAAAGGTCTGCCGGCGCCGCAGATTACCGATCATCTGACTCGCGAAGAGTCGAAGAAACACTATGCAGCCGGCACCGAGTTTCAAATCGGCAAGATTGCGATGGTCGCGAACACCGGGACCTACCTCGACAGTCCGTTCCATCGTTATCCGGACGGCACGGACCTCGCCGGCCTCGATCTGTATTCGCTCGCGAATCTCGACGCCCTGGTCGTGCGCCGTGTTGACTCAGCCTCGCGGGCGATTTCTGAGAGTTCGCTGAACGGTATGGATTTAAGCGGCAAGGCGGTGCTCTTTCACACCGGCTGGGATCGGCATTGGCGCACTGATGAGTACTCCGACGGCAGTCATCCTTTCCTGACCGCCGCTGCCGCGGAACATCTGGCTGATTCAGGCGCGGCGCTCGTCGGCATCGATTCCTACAACATCGACGACACGAAAGACAGCAATCGGCCCGCGCACTCAATCCTGTTGCGGCAGGGCATCCCGATCGTCGAACATCTATGCAAACTTGAGGAACTGCCGGATCGGGATTTCAAATTCTTTGCGGTACCGGTAAAAGTGAAGGGGATGGGGACTTTCCCGGTGCGGGCGTTCGGGATTGTGCCTGTTACTTAATGATTTGCGCGATCCCAGGAGCTGTCATTTTCTGTGTGACCTTGGTGTTCTTCAGATGGATCCACTAGAGTCGCTAATCGAATTTTAGGAAATAACCTTAATTGCTCACTTGAGTATTAGTCTGAACGGAGGACCGACAATGGCAATAAGCGAATCGATACTACCCGAGTTTGATCACGAGATGGCGAACACGCGCAAGACGCTGGAGCGCGTTCCGGACGACAAGTTTGACTGGAAGCCGCATGAAAAATCGATGGCGATGGGAGCGCTGGCGGGGCACCTGGCGAACTTGCCGAGCTGGGGAAGCCTGACCATCGAATCCGATTCCTTTGATCTGGCGCCGGGAGGGGAACCGTCAATACAGCCGGACTTCAACTCCGGGAAAGACCTGTTAGCGGCGTTTGATGAAAACATCGCCAAGTCCCGCAGCGCGATCGCCGGAGCCAGCGATCAGGAATTCTTCAAACCCTGGACGTTGCTCTCAAACGGAAGCACGATCCTAACGATGCCGAAGGTCGCGGTGTTGCGCAGCTTCGTGATGAACCACCTGATTCATCATCGCGCCCAACTTGGCGTCTACCTGCGCCTGAACGACATTCCGGTGCCGTCGATCTACGGTCCGTCAGCCGACGAAAATCCGTTTGGGTAGTTGATGTACCTGGAAAATTGAGTTTGGCGAACAGCGCCGTGAGTTCCTTCATTCAGGACTTCGGGAACGCATCTCCATACCTGCATCTTGAATCACCGTTTAGCCACGATGCTTCGGGTTGGAGTGTACGATCGTGCCGACGTGCTCACCGTCCAAAGCAGCAGCGATTCGATCCGGGTGTCGGCCGTTAACAACCTGAAACGACTTCAGCTGTCTTGCGTTTTCCAGTAAATCCAAAAGGACCCGCTCGAACGGCAGTGATTCAAGATTGCGGCGCTTGAGTTCATCCGTATCGATCTCACGAATCAGAGTTGCATCCGGGTGGCTACGCGGATCCCGGTCGTACAGTCCGTCCACGTCTTTCACCAGAGTCAGTGACTTGCAACCGAAACATTCGGCCAGCAGGAACGAACCCGCATCGGAGCGATGAGGTGGTATGCGCCCAGTCTGCGGCGGATGCTCCCAAAGCGAATAAGGCGGGTCACCGTTGAAGATCACTCCGGGAACGCTCGCAATAAGGAGCGGCAGGAGGTGGCCGAACATTTCCGGCGGAATCGCAACAACTCCATGAGGCGACAGCAAGGTACCCAGAATGTGGGCGTTGCCCAGTGAATCCGCCAATGCTAACTGCGCGAGAACGCCGGTCGGAAGGCCCAGGTCAATTCCGATCGAAAGAACGTGCCTGCTCCGCACGCCTCCTCCGGTGCCGATAATCAGCTTCTTTGTTTTCAGGCAGCTAGTCAGGGCATCGACTACCGGATACACGACTGCTCGTCCCGCGTCCATAACGGATCGTCCACCGATCTTGATCACATGCGCTTCGGGAAGCATCTTGAAGACCGGGGTCTCGGTCGCTCGTTGCACATCCTTATCCAGCAAGCTCTCGCGCATGAGCATCGATTGCACGTGATGGCGGCCGTCGTTTGCTTTTGGTAAGCCGGTCAATTGCGTGTTCTCCTTTTGTTTTACAGAACCGAGCGCGGTAGCGCCCGGATTTAACCGCCAAGGCGCTAAGAGCGCCAAGGGAATCTGTTACTGAATTTCCAACTCTTAGTTCTGGTTTCTGAAACGCTTGGCGCCCTTGGCGGCTTTCTGCGTCCTTCAGTCGAGTCCCAGGTTTACTCAGGATCCGGCGCTACCGCGCTCGGTTCTGCACTCAGCAAACGCAATGTCAATCAGCAGAGATGATCGTGCCGACGTGTTCGCCGTTGAGCGCTCGCGTCAGGTTGCCGCGCTCGAGTCCGTTGATGACTTGAATTGAGCGTTGGTGAGTTGCGTTTTGCATTAGTTCGAGGACGCTGCGTTCTACGACGATGTCCTGAAGATCAAGTTCCTGTAACTCAGCGACGGTGATTTTGGGTATGAATTTGGCTCCGCGATCCTTTTTCGGATCAGCCGTGTATAAGCCTCGTTCATCTTTCACGAAAATCATCGACCTGGCGCCGAAGACCTCGCTGACCAGATAACTACCGGTGTCTGTTCGGTTCGGGGGCAGGCGGCCCACGGTTGGATTTCCATGCCAGTAAATATAAGGAGGCATGCCGAAGAAAATCACGGCGCCGCGCTCCGCCAGGTAATGAGGAAGCTGCGCAAACTGCGCCGGCTCAATGAAAGGAATGCCATGCTTGGCCAGCAGGTAGTTGAGCATGCGCGCGTTTTGCATGCTCACGAAAGTGCCGAGAACGCTCAGCACGCCGGTCGGAAGTCCGAGATCAAGGCCAACGCTGTAGGCATGTCTCGCTCGGGTGCCGGCGCCGGTGCCAATGATCATCTTGTGAAGACCAAGGTTTTCAACGAGCTCCTCAAGCAACGGAAACACTGCCACACGGCCCCGGTCGATGATGCTTTGGCCGCCAATCTTGAGCACGTTGGCTTCAGGCAGTATCTGCACTGGATCCGGCCCGCTGGTCTGCATCATCAGGCGCTCATCGTTGAGAGAGCCGGTTAGCAGCGAGCTGCCGAGTTCGGTAAGAAGATCACTTTGCATAGTTGTTCACTATCCGTTTTGAGTCTTTGGTCTACAGTTCTCGAATGATCGTCGGCTTTGTAACGCAAACTGTTAGTTTGCGGCCTCGTTGGGTGTCCTTCATCTTTCGCAAACTAAACGGGGCACCCCGCGCGGGCAGTCCGCGCGGAGTGTTAGCAGTTTGCGTTACAACTTAGGACTTGCTTGTGAGACGAAGAGACTTGAGTACGTAAGTCTCCTCAGATTCAAATTCCCGGCCCAGACCACCGAATATTTCCTCGGCCCAGGTTTCGAGTTCCAGCAAGATCTTTTCGCGAGTTGCGGCAGGAACCGGAATTCCACCCAAACCCGTGTGCGAACGCCACGAGTCTATCGATTGCCGTGGGCTGGCAACGGTTCTCCAACTCGCAACAGACAAAGGTTCCAACGCTACCGCGGGCTCCAATGCCACCGCGCCAGAGCGACTACACAATTCGAACAATTTCCGATTCTGTCTTTCACCGCGTCGTCCCACGAATCCATGCGCGCGCAAACGTTCATTCATCTCTTTGGCCATCCGTGTCCTTACGCTTTCAGGATCTCGTTCTACGCGCCCGAGAATCAACGTCGCGGCGGCGGGTGAGGCTACCCGGAGGATTTCGCGGGCGACATGCTCCTGATTCAGCAAGTGCATCGCGCGCGAACTGAAAATCACGCGGGCCACTCCGTTTGCAAGCGGCCAGCTTGCGTTGGCATCGGCCTGGATGAGTCGGCGGCCGGCACAGTCGATATCCCTGCGGCCTTTGAACTCCTTCAGCATACCCGCCGACAAGTCCAGTCCCGTATAACGCACCGGGCCCTCAAACCAACGACCGATCTGTCCGGTTCCAGCGCCAACATCGACGATCAGATCCGCGGGCCCGACCTCGCCAATTTGAAGCACTGCCTTCGCGATCTCGCGACAGCAATCCTCCGGCAAGCCCGCGCGGTGGTCAAATAGTCCAGCTTGACTATCGAACAACTCCGGACTGGCGTGCATGGAGCCGGCCTGAGACAGTCGAGCGTCTTTGTCCATGATGGTCACATTTAGCCGCTTGCGCGCGCGCGATCCTCTTAGAGGCGATCCGATTCGACTCTCTTATTGTTGTTCCGTCTGTGAAGCGAAGACAGAATATAACATGCTGTTTATGGTCAGCAATGATCACCCGGGAAATGGCGAGGCCTAACTTATAACGCAAACTGTTAGTTTGCGATCAATGATCGATGAATGGGATTCAACACGCTCGCAAACTCACAGTTTGCATTACTCCTTTATCCTGGGACTGTTCTCTGCGCAGCGGATACGTTAGCATTCACGAATTGCGCGAGGAACATTAATGACGATTTTGAAAACCCAGGCACTCACGCGCACGTTTGGCCAGACGGTTGCGGTCGACGCAATGACGATCTCGCTGGATCGGGGCGAGGTTTTTGGGTTGCTTGGTCCAAACGGAGCAGGCAAGACCACCGCTATTAAGATGCTCATAACCCTGCTGCCGCCAACGTCAGGAACGGCGGAGGTCGCCGGGTTTGACATCACTCGCAATGCCGGCAAGGTGCGACGTGTTATTGGCTATGTGCCCCAGATGATTTCGGTCGATCCCTCGCTGACCGGTTACGAAAATCTCCTGATCATTGCAAAGCTTTACGACATACCACGCCGGGAGCGGGCGTCGCGCGTTGCCGAGGCTTTGGCCCTGGTCGACCTGACTGATGCGGCGGCTAAGCTGGTGCGCCAATACTCCGGCGGCATGATTCGCCGGTTGGAAATCGCTCAGTCGACGTTGCACCGGCCACCGGTGCTCTTCCTGGACGAGCCGACAGTCGGGTTGGATCCAATCGGGCGCAAGGCCGTCTGGGACCATATTGAGCGGCTGCGCGCAGAGTTGGGTGTCACGATCTTCTTGACCACCCACAACATGGAGGAAGCCGAGAGCCTGTGCACTCGTGTCGCCATCATGCACCGCGGCAAGATCGTCATAGATGATTCTCCGGAACGTCTCAAGGAGTCCATCGGTGGTCATCAACCAACACTCGGTGATGTCTTCGTTCACTATGCAGGTGATACGTTGGACTCCGGAGGAAGCTATCGTGAGACTTCAAGAGGAAGACGCGCGGCCCGGCGGCTTGGCTGATTCGTCGATCCTAATTCCCACTAATCCGTTCGCTCTCGTGGCAGCCTTCGTCAGCAAGACACTGGCGATCACCGAACTCGAGATTCGCAAGCTGCGCCATGACTTTACTGAGCTCATCACCCGCGCAATTCAACCCGTGCTGTGGCTTCTGTTATTCGGCGCCGTGTTTGCCAGAGCCCGGATAATCCCGACCGGCGGCATTCCCTACCTGGACTTTATGGCTCCCGGCATCCTGGGCCAGAGCGCTCTATTCGTTTCGATTTTTTATGGCGTCGGGGTCATCTGGGAACGCGATCTGGGGATCACCAGCAAATTTCTGGTGAGCCCAACGCCACGAGCTGCGCTTGTTTTGGGCAAAGCCCTATCGGCCGGCATTCGTTCGCTATCACAGGCCGTGATCATCTATCTGTTGGCGTTGTTGCTGGGAGTAAAGTTGAACTGGAATCCGTTGGCGCTCGCAGGCGTGCTGCTTGTGGTGGTCCTTGGCGCCGCGTTGTTCTCGACGTTCTCCCTGATCATCGCTTGTCTGGTGAAGACGCGTGAGCGCTTCATGGGAATTGGACAAGTGTTGACGATGCCGCTGTTCTTTGCCAGTAATGCAATCTATCCCATCTCGTTGATGCCCCGCTGGCTGCAGATCACCTCACACATCAACCCGCTGAGCTACCAGGTGGATGCACTGCGGGCGTTGATGCTTCAGAACGGCGTCAGCAGTTTCGGACTGGCGATGGACTTTGCCGTACTGTTGGTTACGACTGCGGTGTTGGTGATGATCGGGGCGCGGCTGTATCCACGCGTCGTGAATTGATGACCGCAAGCGCAGGTCAACCGCCAGGTTCGACCTCAAGCAAACCCGCCGGAAAGAACTCGTGACTAAAACCAAAAAGCGAACTTGAAGTCAGCCTCACTTCAGCGTTGCGCTTCAAGAGTGGATCCATTCTTTCCTTTAAAGAATTCGTATCGAACCGTATTACGCGCATCGGAAACGAACCAGACGATCAGGACCAGTTTGACGTGCGTTTAGATCACCGCTTCTCGCAAAACGATCAGGTCTTTGGCCGTTTCTCGTACGCGAAAGGCATCACCAGTCCCGTCACGCCTTTACCCGACGGCAGCGGCAACATCACTGCCGGAGTTACGGGACCAACCGACACGCGGGCCGTATCAATCGCCGGAAACTATGTTCACGTCTTCAATCCCCGGCGGTTGAATGAACTCCGCATTGGCTACACCCGCAGAACGATCGAGCGACAGGCGACCCAACTCGATTCGACGCCTTCGCAGAGTCTCAATATTCCCGGCATCCCCACCAACGGCGCTTTTGTGAACACGCTGCCAACTTTTGCGATTGCCGGTCTGCAACAACTCGGGTCGTCGGCAAATACCGCCTCTGACTTCCGTACGGACGTGACTCAAGTCTTCGACGCCATTTCAATGCAGCGTGGTCGGCATTCTCTCAAGTTTGGAATCGACTGGCGTTGGTCGCGGCTTGATGTGATCCAGCCGCCGTCGCCGACTGGAAATTTCAGTTTCAGCACGCTGTTCACTAATTCACAGGCCATCCCGAGCATCGGTACAGCGCTTTCAAGTTTCAGCGGAAATGCGTTGGCCAGTTTTCTTCTCGGCCAGGTGCAAGCCTTCTCGATCGACATTCAGCAGGATGTCCTGCGACCGCGCGCGCGCACTCAGGAATTCTTTGTGCAGGACGATTTCAAGGCAACCTCTCGCCTGACCATTAACGCCGGGCTGCGCTACACGCTCAACTTTCCTTCAACCGATGCTGACAACCAGGGCGCGGTCTTCAATCTGCGAACTCAGCAGTTGGATTTTCTCGGTGAGAACGGGTTTAGCAAATCAGCGCGTCGGTTGCACAAACTGGATTTTGGACCACGGCTGGGCATCGCTTATCGCCTGAACGACAAGACAGTCGCGCGCGCCGGCTATGGATTAATCTGGATCGAAATGGCAGGCATCACGACACCCTTCACCATTCCGCAGTTCCCGTTCATTCAGGCGGTCTCGCAACGCACTCTTGATAACATCAATCCGGCCTTCGTGCTTTCGTCCGGGCCAAATGTAGCGCCGATTCCGCTGACGCCGGACGCGGGCCTGGGCCAGGGCGTCTTCTCAGTCGATGCCGAGCTGGGCAGTGGTTATGCGCAGCAATGGAACGTCGCCGTGCAACACGAACTCACGAAGAACCTGGTGGTTGAGGTCGCGTACGCCGGATCGAAGATCACTCACGTCGGCCTACCCGATACGAACATCAACCAACTGACTGCAAGCCAGCTCGCCAGGGGCGCGGGGTTGCTGGTACGTGTTCCCAATCCATTCTTCGGCCAGGTACCACGTTCATCCAGCCTCGGCGATCCGACGATCACGCTGGCGCAGTTGTTGAAGCCTTTTCCCCGTTTCACCGGCGTCAGTCTCTATCGCCACAACGTCGGCAACACGACCTACAACGCGCTCCAGGCAAAACTGGAACAACGATTCTCGCGCGGCCTGTCGTTTCTGGTCAGTTACACGCGATCCAAACTGATCGACGAGGCATCTTCAGTCTTCGACGCGTCAATCCTGACGGGGCCAATTGCCAACTTCCCGGTCGCGGATAGTTTCAATCGCAGGCTCGAGCGCGATCTGTCCAACGGAGACATTCCAAACGTCTTTGTGGCGAGCTTTACTTATGAACTGCCAATCGGGAAGGGAAAGCGTTTCAATCCAGGCGGGATCGCAGGAGCAATTTTGAATAACTTTGAAGTGGCGGGCGTTGTGACTCTTCAATCAGGAATCCCGATCGCCGTCACCCAGGCCACAAACTTCAACGCCTTCGCGGGCTTCGGAACGCAACGGCCAAATCTGACTGCGAATCCCAATCTGCCTTCATCGGAACAATCTACTGCGCGATTTTTCAACACCGGCGCTTTTACCGTCGCGCCGCAATTCACGCTTGGCAACAGCTCGCGCAATCCAGTGCGCGGTCCGCATTATCGAAATGCTGACATGGCCCTGATCAAACGAGTCTATTTCAGGGAGGCGATGAATCTGGAGTTGCGGCTGGAGGCTTTCAATGTCACGAACACGCCGCCGCTGGGAGCGCCGAATGCCGTGTTTGCTTCGCCGGGCTTTGGTTCGATTACGTCAGCAGGCGATCCGCGTGTGATTCAACTCGGAATCAAGTTCAATTTCTGAGCCAGTCAGGTTTTCTATATCTCTCGGACCACGCTAACGACTGCTAGAACAACTGGAACTTGATCGTCAAATACTTCTTGGGGTTCTGGCGGAAGTCGTACATCAGTTTCACGCCTTCGGAAGAGAGTTGGTTGACGTTTGAGTAGAGCGCTTCGTCCGTCAGCAGTTTGCCGACGGTGCCTTCGCCGCGCTGGGCGGCGGCAACCATGTTGTCGATGCGTTCGGCGGTGGTGTTGAAGCGGGCGATTGCCGCGCGCGCGTCGTTGTAAATCTGCTCGTCTTTGATCAGTTTACCGAGCGTGCCCTGACCCGCATTGATTTCCGCGATCATCGAATTAATTTGATCGACTGAACGGTCGAGACGATCAGCGGTGCGGTTGATTCGATTGTAGAGCTCGTCGTTCGTCAGCAGCTTGCCGGCGGTGCCGCGACCGGCGCGCAGGTCTTCGGCAATCCCGCGCAACTGCACGGCGATGTCGTTGGCATTGTTGTAGAGCGCCGGATCGTTGATGAACCGTCCCGCGGAGCCGTTTCCGGATCGAATCAAACGCATTACGTCTTCAGTCTCACGGACAGTTGCGTTGAGATTGTTGTAAAGCGCTTCATCGCTGAACAGCCGGCCCACCGTGCCTTTGCCGTCTTTTACGTCCTGCACCATGGCGCTGAGCTGCTCGGAAAGTTTGCTGAGTCGCTGAGCGACCTCAGTTCCCGAGGTGGCAAAGTCGTTGACGGTGTTTGAGCTGGAGGACGGCAGCATGTCGTAGTCTTTAACGGGCGCGCCGAGGGCGCTGCCGGGGCTGATGTTGATCAGCATCTCGTTTCCCAACAGACTCGGCGATCCTTGAGTGCGCGGTTGAGTCCTGGCGGATGCGTTCGTTGGCGGGCCGGCCGTCGATGGTGGCGTCGACCGTCATCAATGCCTCAACGCGCTGGGTGTTTGAGGCAGTCGATGGCGGCAGGAGAGTAATCTTCTCGACCTTACCGACACGCACACCTGCCAGCCGTACTTCCGATCCTTCGCGCAAACCGTTGGCGTCGGCAAAAGCGCGCCTTGAGATGAAGTCTCTTCTTGAACGGATTGATGTCGCCGGAGGCATTGAGGATCAGAAAGATCAAGATGACGATTGAAACCAGCACGAAGATGCCGACGCGCAATTGATTCAAACTTACGGTCTTGGTTGATCTTGGCATGGCGCTCAGTTAAAGGAATGAAGGATCAAGCATGGAGGATGAAAGCAGTTATTCTCAGAGCGCTTTATCCTTCATCGTTCATCCTTCCGCCTTCATCCTTTCATATTAGTGTCCGCGAAGAAACTTCTGAATGTATGGGTCTTCGGCCCGGCGCAGGGCTTCGTCGGTACCGCTGAAAATTATGTTGCCCTCGCGCATCATCATCACTTTGCTGTTGGTCAGGCAGAGCCGTTCGCCTTCCCGTTCAAACACCACCTGGCCCTCTTCGTTTACGACGGCGTACTCAGAACAAAGGTATTGCAGGTTGTTCATCTCGTGCGTCACGAAAATGGACGAGACGTCTTCAAGGTCACGCAGCTTCATGGCGAGTTCGCAGATGGTGCGCGCGGTTGGCGGGTCGAGTCCGGCCGTGGGTTCATCGAACAGCACAATCTTCGGATCGCCGATCGAGGGCCCGCGCAATCCCCACACGACGGCGCATGCCGCCCGAAAGTTCAGCCGGCATCTTGTCGATCGCGTCCTCAAGATTGACGAAGCGAAGCATGCGACGAACTTCAGGTTCTACTTCGTCTTCCGGCATACTCTGTTCGTGCAGGCGATAGGCAACATTGTCGTAGACTGACAACGAATCAAACAGCGCTCCCTCCTGAAACACCATGCCAATTTTTTTGCGCACGCTCATCATCTGAGCTTCGTTGTAGTCAGTGATGTCTTCGCCGTCTACCAGCACGCGACCTTCGTCAGGTTTAAGCAGACCCAGCACCAGCTTGATGATGGTTGACTTGCCGCCGCCTGATCCGCCCAGGATGATTTTTGTCTCACCCTTCAAAACTTTGAAGCTGAGTTTGTCCAGAATGACGCGATCGTCAAAAGCGAGCACCACGTCGCGAAACTCAATGGCCGGCACGATGCGATCGCTGTCGTCAACGACGGCGAAGGTCGAGCCCTGCGCGTTTGAGCTCACCTGGCCCGACGAGGTGATGTGCGGCGATTCTGTAAGCTGAGAGAGACATTGGTGATCTGTGACGTTAAGTCGTCGGCATACCCAGCAAGTATTGCAGGGCCCGAGCAAGGAAGAAGTCCGTAATGATGACGACGATCGACGCCGTCACGACTGCCCGCGTGGTTGATCTGCCCACGCCCACCGTTCCGCCTTCAGTAGTTAGTCCTTTGTAACAAGCAACCGACGCGATGATGATGGCGAAACAGAACGGTTTGATGACGCCACCAATAATATCATCCGCGGTAATGCCGTCCCGAACGGAAGTCAAAAACTCATCAATGGACAGACCGTAAAGCGTGGTCGCCGCGAATGCCGCCGCCGGCGATGCCTACGACGTCAGCAACAACTGTCAGCAGCGGCAAAGTGATAATGAGCGCAATGAGTCGTGGAGCCACCAGCTTCTTGATCGGATCGGTGCCGAGCGCCCGCATCGCGTCAATCTGCTGAGAGGCGGTCATCGATCCCAGTTCGGCGGCGATCGCCGAACCAACCCGACCAGTCACCATCAGCGCGCAGAGCACTGGTCCAAGTTCGCGGATCAGTGAGATCGCCACCAGTTGGCCGGTCTGTGATTGCGCGCCGTAAAACGCGAGCGTGGGAAACGTTTGCAGCGTCATCACGCCGCCGGTAAAGAATCCGGTGAGCAGGACGATGGTCAGCGAACCGACACCGATCACGTCCATCTGGTTGATTGTTTCAGACAGGTAGCGCGGGCCGGTGAAGAGACCGCCAACCGCACGTGCGGCCATCAACGTGGTTTCTTGCAGTTCGAAGATGGACCGCGTAACGATGTTCATGGGGGGTGATTTGCTGCTGGTCAGCCGGAGCCCGGATCTTAAATTTGGGGGACTAAGCTGAACTCCCGTTGCAACGTCTGCTATCGAACCGCAGCTTCGATTGTGAAAGCTGAGACTCTGAGATTGGACAAGGCCACATTTGAAAAAGAGCGGCTTATCATGCGCAAAATTTACGCAAGGCGTCAAGCGTGAATATGTTACAGGAAGGGAAGCCGAGGCGGGCTGCGGCATTCTGATGACAGCAAAAAGCCGGCTGCCTGGGCTGGCCGGCTCGGGTGCAAATACGCTGGTTGAAAGTAGGACAGGCATCTTGCCTGTCCTCGTTTCGTAAAGTTGCAGCTTGGGAAATTAAAAGAGAGGCAAGATTATGGTTTGGGCGGTGGCGGAGCGTTGCGACGAGGATTGAGTTGACGATTGAGCTGGCGCAAGCTGTTTCGCTGGTTTTGCTGGCGACGTATTCGTTCCTCACGTTGCCTTTGTCTCTCTTCCGGGCCGTTAAGCAGGCGTTCGCGTCGGGCCTCTCTAACTTGCTCCTGCAGAGACCGCAGCAGAGTTCTCTGTTCCAGAGTCAGAACGCGACGTATCCTGACTTCAGTTAAGATCCGCATGCGCATCGCTGACGCCTGGGCCGCTGCGACGTCGCGGAGGCGTTGCTCGATGACTGCTTCATCGATGGTGTCCGTATTCAAAGCTTGTTCCAGGGCCTGATTGGTTTCGCGGAGTCGCTCGTTGATTACGCCTCGCTCGTTCTTGTTGTTTTCACGAATCGAGCGGATTTGCTGGCGCTGGTCCGGCGTCAGGTTTAACTGGCGAATCGGATCGCCGCCGTCCTGGACTGCTTCTGCCGCTCCTCCTCCCGTCGCCTGTGGCTGCGGCGCCTGGCCATGAACAGCGGAAGCTGCGGTGACGAAAAAAAACACCGCGAGTAACGTGAAGAGTTGTCGGTTATTCTTCATAAAGACCTCTTAAAAATTGCTACTGATTAATCGCATCATCGAGCAGCTCGAGTTCGCTGTCACTCTTCGCAGTTACCAACCTTAGATCAACCGCTAACTGCTCGCGTTCAGTTTTTGAAAGCGGACGCCGCGCCTTTTGCTCAATACGATTGCCGGCTAGTTCGCTATGGTTCGTGCGGCGCTTAACGGAGTTCTTCGGCGATGGACTAGTCGCGGTCAGCAGCGAATCTGTTTCGGGCGTCCTGGAATCGTTGATTCGCTTAAGCTCGTCCTGCACGCGTTTTTCAACCAGCGCGTTCACTTCCTGCTGTGACGGCTGTGGCGACGGATTGCCTGCGGGAGCGACAGCCACGGCGCCTGGAGGCGTCTCTCGCAAGCGCGCGATAGCCAAACCGGCGAACAAACAGAAGAGCAGGGAAGCGAAAGCTACTGCACCCTTCAACCAGAGCGGCGAAAGACTGAAAAATTCTCGGAACGCGGCGAGTGCTCCCACCGATCTTCTGTCCGTGCGCTCCTCGGTTTCAAACGTGACTGGTGCGGGCGAAAGAAATCCGCCAAGCGATTCATTCCGCCAGTTCACCACTGATTCGCGTACTTCGCTAAACGCCGCAAGCTCGGCGTTGCAGCTGGCGCACACATCGACGTGCTGCTTAAACGTTCGCGTCTCGACCTCGCTCAATTCGCCATAAAGAAAAGCGACGAGATCGTCCTGTCGTCCACACTTTGATACTTCGTTTAATAGTTCTTCTCTCATCTCACTTACTCCAACGTCTTCGGGGTTGAACCAAATTTCTGCAGTCTCATCTCCAACTGTTTCAACGCCGTGTACAACCGACTCTTCACCGTGCTCAGCGGCAGGTCAAGCGCGTCGGCAATTTCTTTGAACGTAAGTTCCTCAAACTCTTTCATCACCACGACCTGTCTCAGCTCGATCGGCAAACTGTTGACGGCCAGGCGCACCGCCGCAGTCGTCTCACGGCTTTCAACCACGCGTGCCGGCGAGTAGCTGACGGGAGCCGCAAAGCTGGCAGCATTTTTTTCTTCCTCCGTTTCGAGCGCGCTTTCGCTTCTGACTTTGGCGCGCCGCTGCCGCGTGATGCACTGGTTCACAGCGATTCGGTGCAACCACGAAGAGACTTTGGCGTCACCACGGAAAGCACGCAGATTCCGAAACGCCGCGAGAAACGTCTCCTGCGTGGCGTCGCGCGCGTCTTCCTCACGGCCGAGCATGCCAAAGGAAAGCGCGAAGATGCGTCGCTCCCAGCGCTGTACGATCTCGCCGAAAGCCTCTGCGTCGCCCGTCAAAGCACGTTCTACGATCTGCTCGTCGCTCGTAGCCGTTCCCATCCTGTCTGATTTTCGGACCGTCGTCCGCGTTTCCCATCTCGCCCGGCCGACCAATCTGCCTGCCAAGTTGCCTGCTAATCTGCGCCTGGCTCACCACTTTAGACGTGAATAACAGTCCTTAAGTCTAACAATTAAGTCCTCAAACGGCGCCGCACGATGTGAGGCCGTTTGTCCTTGCCCGACCTTCAAACAATCTTCGCGCGGCTCGCCTGCGGCCAACTCAGTTTAACAAACGCGTTGACACGCCTAAGTTTACTAGACATAATGACCTAGCGGCCATTCATGACTTGTTGCCGCCTCTTCCGCGTTCACACCTTCTGAGGAAAGCTTCCGTTTCCTTAAAGATCAACTCCAACCCTTCTTCGACTAAATGCTGGAAAAGATTGGGCGAATTCGCCTGCTATACATAGTTCTCGGCGTGTTGCTGGTGGTCGGTCTGCTGCCGCTCGCCTTCGCCGGGACGTTGCTTTCCGGACGCAGCGCGGACGAACTGCGCTCGGTGGAAGGCCGTTATCAGGCGCAGCTCGTGCAGGACAAAGCCAGGCAGATTGAACTTTACGGCCAGCGCTACCGCGACGTGGTCACGGGTCTGGTGCGCGCATTCGAGATTGCCGGCGGCATCAAGGCGTTGAACGACGCCGGCTACGATTCGCGCCTGCAGAAGACTCTGGAAGAAGATCCAAACCTGATCGGCCTGGCGATCTGGCCGGTCAGCGGCGAACTGCATCGGGCTTTCCAGCACGACTTAATTCAACGCGCCGAAGTTGACCAGCGCGTGAGTGAAGTGCTCGCGAGAATGAACGGCCGTGGGATAGTTGTCAGCCGGCCGCAGATTATTCGCTCAGGACAGGAGATGGCGTTGACAGTTGCCGCGCCGGTGATGGGTGGCGAGAGCGGGCACGACGTGGTGGCCGCGGTCGTGGCGATAGTTTCTTTTCAGGAAGTTTTCAAGGCGGTGCATCAGTCAACTTCGAAAAGCGAACGCGAGTTGCTCGACGCCGGACTTCCCGTAGTTTTTGTAGTCGATCAAAACGGCCGCGCGGTTGCGCATCCGGAAGCGAGCGTTGCCTTCTCGGAAAAGCCGATGACTGATCTTAAAGTTGTGCGCGATTGGCAGGAATCAGGAACGCAAGTGCAGTCTGCACTGGAACCATTCACGCTGGTGCGCGACGGCCGCAAGGTTGGCATGCTCGGCTCGTATGCCACGGCGGAGTTAGACAAGAACTCACGGCTGGGTGTGATCGCCATTCAGGATGAATCGGCGGCGCTGGCGTCAGTCAGCGACATGCGAAAGCAGACACTTTGGATCAGTATGGTTGCGGCGATGCTGACGCTTGTGATCGGTTTCTTCTTCGCGAAGAAGTTGACGCAGCCGGTCCAGGAGCTGGCAGTCGGCGCTCACCGCATTGCGTCCGGCGACTTTTCCCAACGCATCAACGTTCGCAGTCGCACCGAACTCGGCGATCTCGGCGATTCGTTTAACCTCATGACGGATCAGCTCGAAAACTACATCAAAGACTTGCAGCATTCGGCTGATGAAAACCGCGAACTGTTTCTAGGGACGGTCAAAGGACTGGCTGCCGCCATTGACGGCAAGGACCCGTACACGCGCGGCCACTCAGAACGTGTCTCGCGAATGTCGGTCGCCATTGCGCAGCGGATGGGGATTGCCGACGACGAGTGCGAAAAGATTCGAATCAGCGCTCTGTTGCACGACGTCGGCAAGATTTCGATCGATGACAACATCTTGAAGAAACCATGCCGCGCTGACCGACGACGAATACGAGATCATGAAGCAGCACCCGCAGAAGGGCTACAAGATCATGTCGCAGATTAGGGCGATGAAGGAATTCCTGCCCGGCATGTACATGCATCATGAGATGGTCAACGGGCAGGGCTACCCGCAGGGACTGAAGGGCGACGAGATTCCGTTGATGGCCAAGATCGTTGCGGTCGCCGACACGTTTGACGCGATGACAACTGATCGGCCATACCAGCAAGCTATGAAATTTGAAGCGGCGATCGAGCGAATACAGAGTTTCGTCGGCACGCGTTACGATTTGAGCGTCGTCGCCGCTTTCGTTGCAGGCTTGTGAGGAAGGTCAAATTCGTCCGGGATCAGTCAAACTTAAGAGTCGCACCGCGCCGCAAGCGAAAGCGCCCGTTCCCCCGTCGAACAGCGACCGCGAACCCCTCGCCGTGTCCTGACGCAGCGTCTTATTCAGTCAAGTTCCACCTCCGCAGCCGCGTGGTGTCGTAGTTTCAACTCTCTGCGATGACTCGGCGTTCTCTGCGTCTCCGCAGTGAGGATTTTGCAGGACTTTTTACGGCCGAGACGCAGAGAACGCGGAGGCTGTGCAGGTGAAATCTTCAAACTGCGACACTACCCGCAGCCGCGCCCTTTTTGTTAGGACGCGGCTGTGCGCATATAATCATCATTTCCGTTGTCAACGTAATTTTTGCTGGACCAAAACCTATGGGGCTTTTCTGGAAACGTAAGAGCGGCGATCAGTTTGTCTCGCTCAAACTGAATGAGCCGCTGCCTAAAGAGGCGGCCCAAAAACCGACCCAAGCGCCGACACACCCGCCAGCAGCGGAGGCAACTACAAAGCAACCGGGCGGCGAAACTGCGGCTGTGGAACGGACGGGTTATCGGGAACAGTCACCACCTGTATCAGCGGTGGAAGCGGCTGCGCTGGAGCCAGTCCCGACCGGCGCTGGGCCAACTCCGCTGCCGCCTGAAACTGTAGCCAGTAAACCTTCTTCAGGCGGACTGAGAACGCCGGCGCCACGCAGCCCGGTCCAGGTTGCTGCGCAGCCGGATGTTCCTCGCGCCAAGCCGGTGACGCCCACCCGGTCGCCATTCCAAACTTCGGTGCTCGGCCTGAATCTCTCCATCGAAGAGTTGCAGGCGCAGGAAGCGGCGCTCGAGCAGGAGTTCTCCGCGCGCTTCCGCCGGGCCGTCGCGGCCACGCGCGAGTCGCTGTCGGATCGGCTCGACAACGTTTTCCAGGGTCTCAAGCAGATCGACGAAAATCTGCTGGACGAGTTGGAAGAGGCGCTGATTGCTGCGGACATTGGCGTTGCTACCACACAGCATATTCTGGAGACGGTAAGGCGTGGCGTGGCGCGGAAACAGATCAACGATTTGCCGACGCTCAAGCAGGCTATAAAAGATGAGTTGTTGAAAATCCTGCGGCAGTCGGAAAGTCAGGGCGTGGCTTCGGAAACGAGCGTGCCCGACAACGTTGCGCCGTACGTGATGATGATCGTTGGCGTGAACGGCGTCGGCAAAACGACCACGATCGGCAAGCTGGCCCAGCGAATCAAGGCCGAAGGCAACGACGTTTTGATTTGCGCCGCGGATACGTTCCGCGCAGCGGCTTCGGATCAGCTCGCCATCTGGGCCGAGCGTACTGGCGTCCCGCTGATTCAACAAAAGCAGGGAACCGATCCGGCCGCGGTGCTCTTCGATTCTTTGAAAGCAGCGAAGGCGCGGCATTCCGATGTCTTGATTGTCGACACGGCGGGCCGGCTGCATAACAAATCAAACTTGATGTCTGAGCTTGAGAAGATGAAACGCGTGGCGGGCCGCGAAGTTGAGGGCGCGCCGCACGAGACGTTGCTGGTTGTAGACGCGGTGACCGGACAGAATGGTCTGGAGCAGGCGCGACAGTTTCTCAAAGTCGCCGGCGTCACCGGCATCGTTCTGACCAAGCTTGATGGCACCGCGAAGGGCGGGATTGCCGTCGCGATCGCCAGCGAACTCAGCTTGCCGATTCGTTACGCGGGCATTGGTGAGAAGGTTGACGACCTCGTCGTCTTCGATCCGGAACTTTATGTCAATGGTCTGTTCGAGTAGAACCAGTGCAGAAGATAGCTGAACAAACAACAACTGCGGTTGCAGACAACGCCGGCGAGCCGACCGAGACGGATCGCCGCCTGATGAGCCGCGCGTTGGAGTTGGCAGCGAAAGGCGTGGGCCAGGTGAGCCCGGGCCCGCTGGTCGGCTGTGTGATTGCCGATGCCGCCGGCGAAATTGTAGGCGAGGGTTTTTACGTTTACGAGCAGTTGAAACATGCCGAGACGTATGCCCTCGAACAAGCAGGCGCGCGCGCGAAAGGCGCGACCGCGTATGTTTCGCTGGAGCCTCACGCGCATTATGGCCGCACCCCGCCGTGTTCTGAGGCGCTGCTCAAGGCAGGCATTGCGCGCGTGCTGGCGCCGATCGAAGATCCCAATCCGAAGGTTTCGGGGAAGGGCTTTGCGCACCTGCAATCTGCAGGGGTCAAAGTCTCGATCGGTTTATTGGCCGCTGAAGCTGAAAAGCTCAACGAGAAATACTTCCACTTCATGCGCACCGGTCGGCCGTTCGTTCATTTGAAACTGGCGGCTTCGCTTGACGGGAAAATTGCTACGCGCACGGGGGATTCGCGTTGGATTACGGGCGCTGAAGCACGAGCACGCGTTCACGAGTTACGGCACGAGCATGACGCGATTCTGATCGGCGCCGGGACAGCAGTTGCTGACGATCCTTTGCTGACTGATCGATCAGGACAAGCGCGAAGACTGCCGCTCGTTCGCGTTGTGCTCGACGAAAGTTTCAAAACGTCGCGCGACTCTCAACTCTTCAAGACCACGACCGAATCGCCTGTGGTTATTTTTGTTGGCGACTCTGCCGATCCCGCGATGCTCAACTTGGGGGCGCCGGCCGGGGTTGAGTTGGTGAAAGACGCCGCGAATGGAAGGGACCTCGCCGCAGTTTTGGAAGAACTCGGCCGCCGCTCGATCCAAAGCGTGTTGGTTGAGGGCGGAGCGGAAGTGGCCGGCAATTTTCTCGACGCCGGTCTGGTGAACAAAGTTTCCTTTTTCATCGCTCCGACAATTATCGGCGGACGCGAGGCGCCTGCGGCAGTTGGCGGCCGCGGCGCTGAAACACTCGCTGCTGCGTTCGAGCTTCAGGATGTTGAAATCACGCAGCGCGGGCGCGACATCGAATTTACTGGATACCCTGCCCGCAGTTCAGAGTTCAAGCTTTAGCTTGCTGCTTATCGACGCAGCAAACTAAAGTTTGTACTCTGAACATTTGAACCTCTGATTTATGCCGAATGAATGATGAAGGCAGAAGAGTGCGAAAGGACCGCGAGGCTTCTACGCGTCACTTTTCATCCGTCACCCCTCCCGCATCTAAGCGCTTCGGTCAAAACTTCCTTCACGATCAGAGAGTCATCCACCGGATTGTCGAAGCGCTCGATCCCCGTCCTGATGAGACCATCCTCGAGATCGGCCCCGGCCGCGGCGCCCTGACCGCGCCACTGTTGCAGCAGGCGGGGGCACTCGTGGCGATCGAATTCGATCGCGGCCTTATTCCTTTTCTTGCCGAACAATTCAGCGCGCAACATAATTTCAAACTCGTACAGAGCGACGCCCTAGTGACCGACGTGTGTGAAGTGATTCGCCCGGCAACGCAGGCGCGCGTGGTCGCGAATCTTCCCTACAACATTGCCACTGCAATTCTGCAGCGCCTAATCGAGCAACGCGATTGTCTGACGGAGATGGTTGTGATGTTGCAGCGCGAGGTGGTCGAGCGCATAACGGCGTCGCCGGGTTCAGCCGAGCGCGGTTACCTTTCCGTTTTTGTCCAGGCTTACTGCGAGACGGAGAAGTTGTTCGACGTGGCGCCGAGTTCGTTTCGCCCGGCGCCGAAGGTTTGGAGCAGCGTGATTCGGTTGAGGCTGCGTGAGCACTTTGCCGCGGCGGTGAAAGACGAAAAACTCTTGTGGCGGGTTGTCAGTGCGGGCTTTGCGCAGCGACGCAAGACAATTCTCAACAACCTGCGCAGCGCGCCGTCGCCGTTGCACGAGATCGTCAAGAGTCACGGAGGCGCGAGCATCGTTCTTTGCCAGGCCGAGGTCGAGCTGCAGCGTCGTGCTGAAACGCTGACCATCGAAGAATGGGCGCGCATTGCAAACGTCCTCGATTGATGGCCTGAACTCTAATCAACGAGTGCCGCGAGTTTCCTCGGCGCCAGATCCTGATAGGCGCGGCGCGCGAGTTCTGAAATCGTCTCCCAATCCACCTCGTCTAAATCCAACCGGATCGCGATCCAGCCCTTCGAGCCCAAATAGGCCGGCACAAAAAAGCTGATCGGGTCGTCTTTCACAAGACGACGTTGCTCGCTCAGACTCGACTTACAAGTGAAGGCGATCTTGCCGTCGCCGTGATGATCGAAAAGGTAGTAAGCAAAGATGCGTTTGCGAATGCGAAAGGCCAGGTGCGAATCGCCAGCCGCACCGACGACTGTTTCAGGAAGCGCCTCGCAAAGCTTGACGAGGCGAGCGCGTCGTTGTTCGGAAATTGAGAGAGATTTGGATGGCATAGTTCTACGTTTCGGCAAACGCCTCACCACTTCTCGACCTTCACTCGAATCCCATCCGCCGGCCGCAGCGACATGGCAGGCATCAAAGTCACCGCGTGCTCAGGAACCAGCGAAAAGCGAAAGCGTTGACCGATGGTTGCGAGCAGCAGCACGACTTCCATCATCGCAAAATAGTTCCCGATGCAGGCGCGTGGGCCGCCACCGAAAGGGAAGTAAGCATATTTCGGCAAGCTGTTGCTAAATTCTTCCGTCCATCGTTCCGGAAGAAATCTTTCCGGGTCCGCAAAGAAGCGCGCGTCGCGTTGGGTTGACCACTGAAACATGAACACCTGCGCGCCCGCCGGCACTCTGAAGCCTCCAATTTCACATTCCTTGACGGCCTCACGGCCCAGAGCATAAGCCGGTGGATAAAGGCGCATGCACTCTTTGGCGATCTTTTCCGTGTACTGCAAGCGCGGAAGATCATCCAGCGTCGGCAATCTCCCGCCCAGCACTTCCGTCAACTCCGCATGAAATTTCTCTTCAACTTTCGGATTCTGGGCCAACAGGTACCAGGCCCATGAGAGCGTCAGCGCGGTCGTCTCATGACCGGCGAGGAAGATGGTCATGACTTCATCACGAAGCTGCTTGTCGTTCAGCTGGCTGCCGTCTTCGTCGCGCGCCTTCAAAAGCATCGACAGCAAGTCGCCTTCGTCGTGCCCGCTGCTGCGACGCTCTTCAATAATCCGGAAGACAATCATGTCGATCTCTCTCGCGTCCTGATTGAAGCGGCGGTGCGTAGTTGTCGGCAGGCGATTGTCAAGAATCCATTTGATCGTCGCCTGTCCGGCAAAAGGGGTGACGATGCGCGAGAGGACGCGACCGACTTTGTCGGCGTCTTCTGAAACGTCGGCATTGAAAAGAGTCTTGACGACGATCTCCAGCGTCAAACGCATCATGTCGCGATGAAGGTCGCGTTCCTCGCCGGCGTTCCACGTGGAGATCATCCGCTCGGCGTAGTTCGCCATCGTTTCGGCGTACGCATTAATCCGGTGACGATGAAACGCTGGTTGTGCCAGACGCCTTTGCCGCTTCCAGGTTTCTCCTTCGCTCGTTAACAAACCGTTGCCCACCAGCCGCTGAAACAATGGCGAGCGCTGATTCCGCGACTTGATAAAGTTTTTCGCGTTTGTGGCGACGACATACTCGATGTCGTCCGGGTGATACAAAAAGTAGGCGGTGAGATACAGAAAACGCATGCTGACGACGTCGCCGTATTCGCGGCAGCGCTCAATGAAGCCAAACGTGTCGCGGCTGAAATCAGACATGACGCCGAGAATCGCGCTGCCTTTGGGGCCGGGCGCCAGTGGCGCTCGCGCGCGTCGCACGCGCGGTAAACTTTCAGCGTTGTTCATGTTCACTTCAGCAGGTTTGAATAAATGCCTGGGTCGCTGTCGGGAATCAGCACCGCGCCAACCGTCTTCTCGTAAAACGCAACCGGGCCGACGCGCCCGATGATTCCATAAACATAACCCAGCTCGCGCAGGCCCCAAAGGCAGGCAAGCAGCAACGCCTTGCCGATGCCGCGGCCCTGCAGCGGCGCGCTGACGGCAGTTGGCCCAAAGAAACCTCGGCGAGTGCATTCATAAGCAGCAAAGCCGACGATCTCCTGCTCAACAACGGCGAGGTAGACTGAGACTGGTTTGTTTGCGAAGCCGACGGAAGTCTCATCAGACCACGCGAGCGTCGACAACTTCTCGACAGCGGAGCGCACGCGGGTCAGTTCCCAGGGTTGGGCCCGACGAATGAGGACGCCGTTTCTCTCCAGCGCGGTTATCAACGGTTCGAGAGGCGCCAACTTCAAGAGTTGGACCAGCATGTCAGGCATGACTTCGTTTCTCGGACGAACCTTGTTTTGCCTTCAGAGCTTCCCATTCCGGTCGAAGCAAACCGTAAAAGTAGGCGTCCTGAATCTCGCCGCTAACTTGCCAACGCTCGCGCAGATAGCCTTCGCGCTGAAATCCCAGCCGCTCCAACGTTCGCACTGAAGCGGCGTTGCGCGGGTCGACGTCCGCCTCGATCCGGTGAAACTCGAGCACGTCAAACGCATAGTTGAGCACGGCCGTGAGCGTTTCGCCCATGTAGCCCTGGCCCCAGTAATCGCGACCGAGGGCGTAACCAATTTCAGCGCGACGGTGCTCGAATTCCAGATGAAAAAGCGTGACGCTGCCGATCAACTTGTCGTCAGCGCGCAAAGCGATTCCCCATTTCAACATCTGGTGGCGTTCAAAGCCGCGGCGAATTTCGCTGATCAGTTTGCTCGCCGCGCTTTTGTCGGGCAGCGGCGGCGTACTCCAATACCGCATCACTTCGGGGTTGGAGTAGATGGCGTAAAAATCGTCGACGTCGTCGGCGGTGATCCAACGCAACGAGAGTCGATCGGTGTTGATTGTTGGTAAGTTTGACCAGTCCATGTGTGGACGGATTGTAGCATTGCTGCTGAGAAGGCGACTTGTCAGAACCACCTGCGTGAGCGGGTGGTCCTCCCCAACCGCTCGAACCGCAATCGTTACCACCCGCTTACGCAGGTGATTCTGACATTAGTCGTTTGATCTTGTCTTCAGTTACGTGTGATTTCGGAGCGGCGCGGTGCGTAGTTGATCCGGCGCACCTCGCGCATTCGGCCGCTCGCCATCGTGCCTTCGACAATCTCATAACCAAGCAACGCCAGAATTCGTCCGCGCACAAAAAGCGGCCGCGCATTGCCATACCAGTCGACGCACGAGGCGCGACAACGATCGTCGACCGCCCTCCCCGAATCGGCAGTGAGCTCGCCCGCTTCTTCGAAGTGCAACGACTCGTTACGCAGAAACAGGATCGCCGCAGACGACTCAAACAGGTGACGATAACCAGGACGACCCGGGACACTTATCGGCAGTCCCAGTGTTCCGGAATTCGGACCGTCGGGTTTGTAAAAGAACCCGTGGCTGCGCAGCTCGCCTTGCGACGCGCCCTCGCGCCGGTAGGTGTCGGCGATCGCGGGAGACTCGTCGAGTCGAATCGAGGTGAAGTGCAAATCCCGTCCGGCAGTTCCAACCACGACAGCGTTGGTCCCCAGCTGCTCGATGCGGTCAACGCCGTGCGCAAGCTGAATTTGGTGCGCTGCTCCTCCGGCCCAACCGACGATGAACAAGTCAGAGTGATCTTTGTCTTCCGGACTGCCCCAGCCGCTGCCGGTGCCGTACAACAGATGCTCGCCGACGAAGCGATTTTGAAAAGTGTAGCCTTTGGGTTTTGGCAGCTCGCGATAGTCTGACGACGACGCCATGTCGCTGCCGTCCGAAAAATCTACGAGCGGAACTCGCATCAGGGCCACGTCGCCGGCGGCAACTTCCGCGCCCCACATTCCATCACCAGCCGAGTCTGAACGGACGAGCACGTTGAGATGGCCGTCTTCACTTTCCAAAAAGGAGAACTGGTCCACCGGGCTGCCCGACACGCCGAGTGCGCTCGGCCCTGAGCCATCGAGCGGCATCCGGTAAACCATCGAGGTGGTGCGTTCCTGTTTAGCAGACCACGACGGGCTGACCCAAACGTAAACTGCATTCTCCGATACGTAGAAGACGCGTCCTGCAGGGCCCATCACCGCCGTCGCCTTGCAAGCGAAGCCGCCGTCAGCCATGTCGCAAACCGTCACGGTATGCAGCGCCAGGCCATCGTTTGGATTGAGATCTTGTTCCGGCCGGTAAACGCGCGTTGCGGAAACGATTCTTTGAAACTCGTTCGCCTTGGCGCCTCTGTGCCACTTGCGCACGGCGGGGAAACTCTCAAACGGTTGATCGTCGCCGGGAGAGAGGTAGAGCGGCGTGTAGAAAATAAGCTTGCTGCCGATCAGTCGGCTCGCGTAGTTGCGCGAAGAATAATAATCGTTTGAACGCAGATGATAGGTCGAGCGATAGGCAAGTTTGCCCGCGTCGTCGATCGAGAATAAGCCGACTTCCGTGCCGCCTCGATCGTAGCTGTAGCCAATCACCGCGACCGTATCTTCAGACACCAGCATCTCGTCGTACCAGGTGTCGTCGGGATTGATGCCTGGGCCAAATGAATCCACCGCGGAGATCGGCCGCAGGGCGCCGTCGCCGACTTTAACTGTGAACAACCGGCCACGCCGAAGCACCACCAGATGATCGCCGTGCACCTTGACGATGCCGCCTTCATCGACGCCGGCGTGCTGTGTGTTTGTGACTGATTCGTCCTTGTCCGCGCCTGACTTGGCCTTGGAGTCGCTTGGGCCAGCGGTTGCTTTGGCCAGGGGGGCCGCCGCGTTTGGCTGAGTTGTCGCGTTCGATTGAGCCGCGCGGTACGCCCGCAGCCTCTGCTTTTCCGCCAGCTCGCGCAAGTAACTTAGGAGTTCACGATCAGAACGAAAGGCGCGCATCGTTTTCTTGACGGGTTGAAAAGCCCCGGCCGTGACAGGCGGAATATTTCGACCCGGCCACTGCGTAAATCCTGCAAGTCCGAAGACAAAAGTTGTAGACAAGACAGCGATCAGGAAGAAAGTCTTCATCGTTTTGGTCCACCTCACGAAAGTTTGCTCAACCAGCCAGTACGCCGAGCGTTGCGAGATGAACGGGAAGACGGGAGGAAACTTGCGCGGACGTAACAGTGAGCAGTGGGCGGTGTGCAGTGGGCTGGTCAGAACCGCCTGCGTAAGCGGGCGGCTGATAAGGGGGCAGCGGGCGGAACGGCATTAGGTACCGCGGGGGTAGCGGGCGGGTGATCGTTACAGGAGGCTCAAGCAGAACAAAAAAGCGTCACCGGTCGCAAGCCGTCCAGGCTCGGAAGCTCGGCCGTGGTTTCGCTGAAGCGCAGTCTCGGCAGCGTTCTCTGCAATTCTGCCACGCCGGCAGGCGTGATATTCGTGCCGCCGATAAGGAGCGTTTCAAGTTTGATCAGCGCCTTGAGGCTGGCAATGCCCGCGTCGCTCACTTTCGTTTGAAACAGGCTCAGCTTCTTGAGGTTAATGAACGGCTTCAGATAAGACAGACCAGCGTCAGTGACCTGGGTGCCGCCGATTAGCAACGTCTGCAACAGCGTCAGCTTGCGAAGCTGGGCCAGGCCCTCGTCGCTGAGCTGCGTGCGAAAGAGATTCAAGGTCTGAAGCCCGGTCAGGTTCTTGAGCCTGGCTACGCCCTCGTCGGTGATCTTTGTCAGTCGCAGGTCGAGAAAGCGAAGTTCCTTGAGGCCTTTGAGAATCGCAAGGTCAGCATTGGTAACCCCAGTCTCGTGAAGATCGATCTGCACGATTGGCCGGCCCGGGAGCATTTCGTCGAATTGGATCTTCCCGCCGAGCCGCGCGATTTCGGCGATCACGCGTTCGCGGTTTGATTTCGCCTGCGCGACGTCGTTCCCGACAAAACTGCCAATCTGAAACAGCGTCGCCGCCAGGAGCAAAAACCGTGTGAATGTTTTGAGCTTCATGAGTCCCTCCCGCCAGCACCGAGACCTCAAGATGACGTGGCGGCAGTTTGCCCTGATAAATTTGCAGGCACAACAGTCTTGTGACCAGCGGGCCGAAAGCGGGGGTGAGCCGAGCTTGCGCCCGCTGTCTTGCTTCCTCTTGGCCCGCATGCTCACCGATTCGCGAGAAGCGGCTATCGCCGCGGAGCGTGCATCAGCATCTGCGGCTCAACGTTTTCGACGTCTTTCAGCTTCTGAAGTTTGTCGATTCCGCTCAGCGCCTCTGCGATGCTGCCGGAACTCGCGCGCAGCCACGCGGCGTTCGGCGCGTAGTCCAACTTCTGCGCGATCTTGTAACCAGCCGTTTCGATCTCTTCGCGACGTTCCTCGACGTTCACGCCGTCGGCGAATCGTATGAAGACCTGGCCCGTTGGCACGGCCATCGAGCCGCCGGGATGCAGCGTGTAAACCGGACTCAATTTCCCCGCGCCCCGCGGCGGAGGTAGGTTGCGCATCGGGTTCGCCCTTAAACAAAGCGACGTCGCCGTCCTCAAAAGTCTGCACCGGCTCTGGCCCGCCAGCATCCTCGCGCGCGCCGTGGATCGCATAGTACCCGGGCAGACGCTGGTACACCTGGGCCTTCTCTCCGGCTCCTACCCGCAATTCCGTTGGATACCCGGCAAACACATCTTTATTAGCGCTCATTATTAGTACTCACTAGCCACCTGAAATGTCGTCAGCATTTTGACGATATACATGTGGGTTGAAAAAAATTGACAGACGCCGACTTCTGGAATAGTGTTCGGCAACTTCAACGTCATTGTCCTTGTTATCTTTTTTACCAACTGGCGGCGGCTCACAATGTAACACCCAGGGCACCCAAGCCGACAGCTACATTCGCTACCGACTTGGCTTTCGCGTCTCTACTCCCCGGCAAGCGCATTCGCGTCAGCGGTGCGTGTCTTTCGATCTCGTGAACTGCGGCAACGCAGTAAACACCGCTTGCGCGAAGAGATCGGTCGATTGATTTCCGAACGACTTCAACCAGTTTCTTAGGAGGTTACTTTATGTATTCGTTTCGGTATGGCGGCAAGACCGGTAAGCGGCACTCACTTACCACCAGCAATGAACACATCGCAGTTCGCACGAACAGCCGCGGCGCGCTCGCCAGTCCCCGGCCTTTCGAGGTTGCACCCCTGTCGGCTAAGGCGCGCGACGTCCTGGTCGATTTCGAATTAGAGACGCGCATTGGAGAAGCAGGCGTCGAAATTTTGAAGACCCGCGTTGAGCGCGGCAGCAAAACTTTGCGTGACAAGGCCCGGGCCATTCTTAAAAAGGAGCCGGAGATCGAATTCGCCGGACGCGTGCTGGTAACTGCGCAGAGCAAGATACCGGTGTTGTATACAGAAAACTTTTTCGTGAAGTTTGATCCTGAGCAAAGCACAACTGCCTGCAAGAAAATTTTGAAAGCTCATGGCTTGACTGTCAAGCGTGAGCTTGAATACGCGCGCAACTCGTTCTTTGTCGAAGCGCCGCAGGACACCGGTCTGGAAATTTTCAACATGGCGGAGAAACTCTTGAATGAGCCGTCGGTTGAGTTGTGCCATCCGGAATTGATTCGTGAATCGCGACGACGCTCGGCGTTTCCCCAGCAGTGGCACTTGAAGAAGGCCACGATCAACGGCGCGGTGATTGATGCCCATGCCAACGTCGAGGCGGCGTGGGCCGCGAGCGACGGCACCGGCGTCACGATTGCGATCATTGATGACGGGGTCGACCTTGATCATCAGGAATTCAGTTCCGCTGGCAAGATCATTGCCCCGCGCGACGTCACGCGCAAAACGAATAATCCACGACCGGGGAACGGCGACAATCACGGTACGGCGTGTGCCGGCGTGGCTTGCGGCAACGGCAACTTTGGCGCTTCCGGAGTTGCACCGAAAGCACGTTTGATTCCGATTCGGCTTGCTTCCGTGTTGGGCTCGCAGGCAGAGGCGGACGCTTTCGTTTGGGCTGCGCAAAACGGAGCGGATGTGATCTCGTGCAGTTGGGGTCCGGCTGACGGCGACTTCACCGACCCGAGCGACCCGGTTCACAATCAGTTCGTGCCGCTCCCTGACAGCACCCGGCTGGCAATGAACTTCGCCACCGAACAAGGTCGGAACGGCAAAGGCTGTGTGATTTGTTTTGCGGCGGGGAACGGCAACGAGAGCGTGGAGAACGACGGCTACGCCAGCTACTCGCGCGTGATCGCAGTCGCGGCTTCGAACGACAAGAACAAGAAAGCGGCCTACAGCGATTTCGGCAACGCCATCTGGTGTGCCTTCCCGAGCAACAACGGTTTCGCGTCGCTGACGCCGGGAATCTGGACGACTGATCGCACTGGCCCACTAGGCTACAATTCCGGCGATCCGCTTCAGGGCGACGCCGCCGGTCACTTCACCAACGATTTCGGTGGCACATCGAGCGCCGCGCCGGGGTTGGCTGGAGTCGCAGCGTTGATCATCGGACGAAATCCGAATCTGCGTTGGGATGAAGTCAAGAATCTCATCAAGCAAAACTGCGATCGCATCGATCCGGCGGGCGGACAATACGACGCGAATGGTCACAGCAAGTTTTACGGCTTCGGACGAATCAATGCCAAGCGAGCTGTGGATGCGGCGCTGCCGCCCCAACCTGATCCGATCGCCATTCGCAGTATCGTTCAGGACGTGCCAATCAAGGATCTGCAGATTTCAAAACTCGCGCTGGCAGTTGCCGATACGAATCCGTTGAAGTCGATCAAGGTGAAGGTAGACATCGAACACACCTTCATCGGCGATTTGATTGTTAGCGTTCTTCCGCCACCGACCACCGGCGTCGCCGCCATCATTCTGCACAATCGTGAAGGCGGACCGGCTGACAACATCAAGAAGACTTACGACGAAGTGAATGCGCCGGGACTGAATGCCCTCAAGGGTAAGAGTCCGAAAGGCACCTGGACTCTGAGCGTCGAGGACAGGGCCAAAATGGATACGGGCAAGATCAGAAGCTTCACTTTGGAAATGAAACTCTAGGACCCGAGGCAGCGGGAACAGGCATACCTTCCCACGGTTTTTTGGTTTGCCTGGAGCAAGGGGCACGGCCTTCCGTGCCCCTTACTATTTTGCTGCGACCCTTCGCGGTTGATTCGGTCGGTAGTGCTCCAACTCGTCTTCCTCTGTGAACCCTTCGTGTCCTTGGTCGATCTGGCACTGGCGTTGTTCAGAACCACCTGCGTAAGCGGGTGGCGAACCCCGGCCCCTGAATTAGGTGCCGCCCGCTGACGCAGGCGGTTCTGACGAGATAATCACCTCGGGGTCGGGAAGGGGGCTCGCCCCCGCTTCTTTCTTTAAACTCACCCGGTGGAGTACCGCTTGATGATACGTTCAAGCGCGCGGCGGCAAACGGCGCAAAAGTGATCGGTGCGGGAAAACATGATGCAGTCGACCTCCGGCCGGTAGTAACCCTTGGCGGCATAGTTGGCGCCTTCAAAGGCGCCTACCTGACCATTGTGTTTTTCGTGCGCGAACATCTCCTGCTCAACCTTCAACTCCTCGCGGAAAAGCGCTTCCATTTCACTTTCCGGACGACGATCCTTGCGTAGCTGCCCTCGCCGTTTTTGAATTTCGAGCGAGTAAGTCTCAAAGGCTTCTTTGCCCCACGGCGTCGGCAGCGGCGTGCCGGGCGTCACCAAATCGCGCCACTTAAGTTTCAGCGGATCCAACAGCGCCGTGACATTTGGTTCCCACGGCTCGGTGATGTCGGCGGGCGTCGTGTAGGCGACCGACGACGTGTAGTACTCGTCAGCGAGCCCGGCGAAGTGATGACCAAACTCGTGAACGAAAACGTAATCCGCAAAGCCGTTGTCGGCAGCCACGGTGCTGTAAAGATTGAAAATGCCGCCGCCGCCATAGGTGCGGTTGTTAGTGATTATTTCGATGAATTCGTAAGGCGCAAACTGCGCGACCTTGCGCAACGCGCGATTATCAAAGGTCAGCACGTAGCGTTCGGAACCGAAAGCGTCGTAGGTTGCGCCCAGCGGCGAATCGCGATAAATGCCGGTTGACGGCCGCGAGATGCCGCTCTCACCCGCGGGCGGGCAAAGACCCCAAACGTTGAATTCCTTCCGATGCTCCTTAAACGGCGAGGTTGCAAACAGTACTTCGGTCAAACGTCGCGCGTCGGCTTCAAACTTCTTCGACTCGGCCGCAGTGTAGCCGTCGCCGAGTATGACAAAGTCGACTTTCGTCGCCGGATCGCCCATCTTCTGAATTTCGATTAACGGTGCCGGCGCGGCCAGCTTGGAACGATCGATGAAAATGTCTTTCGGATCGATACTCGTTTTCCAAATATCAATCCATTCGTTTTTAGCGCCGCGCTTTTTCAAGACAACTTCGACGGCAACTTCGGGCGCAGGGAAGCGCAGCGACTCGCTGAAGGTGCGCGTTATCGCCGCCGCCTCGTCGGTCGTTTCCCACTCGCCAAAGATCGACGCAAAACCACGCGAGTAAAGTACGCGCCCGCCCTTCTGCTCGCGAATTTCAAAAAAGTATTTGCCGGAATCGGTGTCGTCGATCGTCTTGTTCATGTCGCCGGACCAGGGCAGCGGTTCGATCACGATGCGGTCGACGCTGAAGACTTCCGTTCTGGAGGTGCCGGTGTGGAAATAGTCGAGCCGCATGGTTTGGGGCGCGGCGGCGAAACTTGCGGATGTGGCCATAACGATGAACAAAAGCGCGAGCAGAATGTGTTTTGACATGCGAAGGATTGTATCAGCAGGCGACGACCGCAAGCCAAAGCGAAGGCCGGCTCTTCTTTGGAGTGCGGTGACCTGGCACCGCTTTGGTCTGCTGCGACCTGTCGCAGCAGCTGGAGTGGACTCTTCCGATGAAAGCGGCGTCAAGCCGCCGCGAACCACAGCGGTGCCGGGTCACCGCACTCCAAAGCGTGGGCCCGCTTCAGCTTGTGTTATACTCCGGCCATTGGTCCTGCCAGTACTTAAGACGAAAGCCCCCCGAGGTTATTACTGAAAGTCGAGAACAAATTAGCGTGAGTAGTGTGCTTGAGATTATTCCGCTCGGCGGCATCGGCGAGTTTGGAATGAATTGCATGGCTGTGCGTTACGAGGATGAGATGCTCATTCTCGACGCGGGCATGGGTTTTCCCGAAGAGAGCGCCTACGGCGTTGACGTCTGCATTCCAAATTTCGATTTCCTCGAAGAGTATCGCGAGAACATTACGGCCGATCGTTCTTACTCACGGCCACGAAGATCATCTCGGCGCCTTGCCTTACATTCTGAAGAAGTTCAACGTTCCGGTTTACTGTTCACACTTCACTGCCGGACTCGCCGAAAGCAAACTTGAAGAGCACGACCTACTGGACGACACGCTTGCTGCATCGCGTCGAACCGCGCGACGTAGTCGAGATTGGCGTGTTCAGCGTCGAGTTCATTCGCGTTTCTCATTCGCTGATCGATTGCTTCTCGCTCGCCATCAAGACGCCGGTGGGGACGATCATTCATACGGGCGATTACAAAGTTGACGAAACGCCGGTGATTGGCGAGCCGATTGACCTGCGCTCGTTTCGACGCTACGGACAGGAAGGCGTGCTGGCGCTGCTGTCGGATTCGACGAATGCCACCGTGCCGGGACGCACGCCATCCGAACGCGCCGTGATTCCCGCCTTTGAAGAAATCTTTGGCGAGGCCAGCGGGCGGATCATCGTGGCCGCGTTTGCTTCGTCGATTCATCGTCTGCAGATCGTGCTTGACATCGCGCAGCAGTTTAATCGCAAGGTTTGCGTGCTGGGTCGCTCGATGTTGAAGAACGTCGAGATTGCCGATCGCCTCGGTTATCTGGACATTCCCGACGGTTTGCTGGTCCCGCTGAACGAAGCCAAGCAGATGGCGACATCACGAAGTCGTTTTTCTGGTGACTGGTTCGCAGGGCGAGTCGCGCGCGGCGCTGTCGCAGATGGCCACGCAAAGTTACAAAGGAATGATGATCGACGAAGGCGACACCGTGGTGCTGTCGGCCCGCATCATTCCCGGCAACGAGCGCTTGATTTCGCGAATGATCGGCATGATCTACAAGCGCGGCGCAAACATCATTGAAGAGAAGCGCCGCCTGGTGCATGTCAGCGGGCACGCCTCGCAGGAAGACATTCGCATCATGACTGAAGCGGTGCGGCCGAAGTTTGTCGTGCCGATTCACGGCGAGTATCGCATGCTGTTTCGGCACAAGGAGTTTGTGAAGAACCACCTCGGTTACGCCGAAGAGAACATCATCCTGATCGAAAATGGCGACGTGCTCGAACTGGACGGCGAACGCGCGTCGGTGGTTGGCAAGCGAGAGATTGGACGGACATTTATCGACGATAGCGGCTTCGACGAAATTCCGAGCGAGACTGTGCGGCAGCGACGGCAGATGGCTTACGAAGGCATGGTGACGCTGATCGTAACGGTTGACGCGGAGACCGGCGAGGTGCAGGGCGAGCCGGAGATCGTGGCGCGCGGCGTCCGTGGGTTTGACACGTCAAACGGAGTCCTGAAAGATGCGCGACGCGTTGTGGCCGCCGCGATCGCCGGCGCCTCACGCCAGACGCTGCAGGACGAGGGACTTTTGAAGGAACATCTGCGCGTGGAACTAAAACGGTTCATTCAAAAGCTGACGGGCGCCAAGCCGGTCATCATGCCAGTCGTGGTTCAGATTTGAGTTTCAAGTTTCAAGTTTCAAGTTCGGCTTTAGGATTTGTCGGCCTTCGCTTGAGAAGTGAACCCGAGACTCGGGATTGAACTTGAAACTCGGAACTTGAAACTCGAAACTTGCTGTCTTACTTCCAAAACAAAGTCGTAATGATTACAGGCGCGTCGTCCGGCATCGGGCGCGGGCTGGCGGTTGAGATCGCGCGGCGCGGCGCGAAGGTGGGTTTGATCGCGCGGCGGGTTGAAGTCGCTCGACGAAGTCGTGCGCGAGATTGAGTCAGCGGGGAGCAAGGCGTTGCCGTTACCGGCTGATGTCCAAAGCGAGGAATCGATGCGCGCGGCGGCGGATAAGTTGCGCGCTGAGCTTGGCCCAATAGATGTTCTGATCGCGAACGCGGGCATCGGCCCAACGCGGGATGCGGCCAAATTACAGCGCTGGGGAAGTTGCAGACGTCATCAATGTGAATGTGATCGGCGCGTCGAACAGCGTCGCGGCAGTTGTTCCCGAGATGGTCGCGCGCGGCAGCGGACACCTGGTGGTGATCTCGAGCCTGGCTGCTTACCGGGGCTTGCCAAGATCGGCCGCGTACTGCGCGAGCAAGGCTGCGGTTTCGGCGTTCTTCGAGAGTCTGCGGCTGGATCTGGAACCGCGAGGCATCGCCGTCACGATCATTCATCCCGGATTTATCAAGACTCCGCTGACAGCCGGCCGAGAGCGACAGATGCCGTTTCTGATGGAACTGGACGACGCGGTCGAGAAGATGGTTCGGGCAATTGAGAAGCGCCGTAAGCGTTACTCGTTTCCTTGGCAACTCGCAACGATCGTGCGCGCGGGAATGATCATGCCGATCTGGATGTACGATCGGATTTCCCGCGCGAATTCATTTCGTGAATGAAGATTTAACGCCGCAGGCGTTCGATAGACTAGCCCGGCGTAACACGCCGGGAACCAGAATCACAATCTTTCTTTCTAACCCTGAAAGGTTTGTTAGTTGCTTCTTCAACCCCTTCAGGGTTGAAGTTTGAGGGTGCTTTGTCCTTCCCCGGCATGTGATGCCGGGCTAAGTTAGCCAACGCCGTCGGCATATTTAAAAGAGTCACATGACCATCCTGCAAGCTATCATCCTGGGCATTGTCCAGGGCCTAACCGAATTCATTCCTATCAGTTCAACGGCGCATTTGATTTTCGCGGCGCGTCTCATCGATCTCTTTGACGGCGCTGACGCTGCGCTTAAGGCGGAACAGACAACCGCCGCCATCGCCGTGATTCAACTCGGCACGCTGTTGGCGGTCCTCATCTACTTTGCGCGCGACATCGTCAACATCACGCGTGCGTTTGTCGTCGATCACATCGCGTTGTTGACTGGTAAGGGAGCCCTTCCTGACGGTCGGGCTTCTGCCGCCGAGGATTTTGCAGCCAGCGGCGGGCAACGTCCGATAAATGCCAGATTGAGGTTGTCGCAGGAAGCCTGGTTGGGTTGGCTGGTGATTATCGGTTCGCTTCCCGTCGCCGTGGTTGGATTGTTATTCAAGAGCCAGATCGAAGGCACGTTTACGAAGAACCTTTGGGTGATCGCGACGATGATGATCGTCGTGGCGATCTTGCTGGCGATCGCGTGAAATGGTGGGGAAGCGTAATCGATCAATCGAACAGACTGGCGACTCGGCGACGCGTTGGCGGTAGGTTTCGCGCAGGTCCTGGCGCTGATTCCGGGTTCGAGCCGCTCCGGCTCGACGATCATGGGCTGGTCTCTTCGCTGGACAAACGCGGGAAACGGCGGCGAGGTTTTCATTTCTGCTGTCGATTCCTGCGATCGCCGCCAGCGGGTTGCTTGAGCTAAAAGAAGCCATGCACAAACTTCCCGACGGTAGTTACCTGCCTTTGATCGTCGCGACGGTCGTTTCGGGTGTGGTCGGTTACGCGTCGATTTGGTTCCTGTTGCGATTTCTGCGAACCCACTCGACCGGCGTCTTCATCGTTTACCGGTTGGTAGTTGGCGCGGCCATTATCTTTGCGTTGCTCGGTGGCTACATGTCAGCCCACGCCGGCTAGACCTCTCTGTGCAGTCTTGGTGTCCTCTGCGCTCTGTGGTAATAAGCGCTCAAAACCTGTCACCACAGAGGCACCGAGGACACCAAGATCGCACAGAGAGTTGAAGCCGGCTTCGGAGTCAATTCTCTGGAACTTCCTCCGCACACTTCCAGAATCAAATCGCTAACAAAAACTTTCCCGATTCAGGTAAACTGGGACTCGCCCCTCTTCCTCCCCGACCGAAGTACGGGTCATCTCATCAACTGCAAAAAAGGGCGGTGAGTTTTACATGACTGAAAAAGATCCCCGAGGGTGCGACTGTGCCCTCCCAACGGCCGCGCAGCCCGCGCGTTCCGGTAGAGTTTGCGCTGGCGGTGGAAGGAAAGACGCCCAGCGGCGAGCCCTTCAATCTTCAAGCCCAGGCAATCAAAATTAGCCGAGCCGGCGCCACCATTTTGTTGGACGCGGAAGTGTCGCTCGGAACTGTCGTGAAGTTAACTCCTCCATTCGGTCGCAAGCTTGACGCGGAAGTAAACGGCGCGTGGACGGACCAGATTGATGGCCGCCGCCGGATTGGTGTTAAACTGCTCGACGAAGATGGCTGGTTCGCTGAATAAGCTAGACCGTTTAGAGGCGGGCATTGCCCGCCGTCTCAACGTTGAACGGCGGGCAATGCCCGCCTCTAAACGACGATTGTCCGAAGCGATTGATGAGCCTCACATGAGCGCCAAACGTTGGATTGTGCGCGGGCAAGACTCGCAACGTGTTGCCTCGCTAGCTCGCGCTCTCGCCGTCTCTCCGACAATTGCGGCGCTCCTCATCTCGCGCGGCTGCGAAGACGAGCAAGCGGCGCAGTACATTCCTAAATCCCGCTTACGAACAACTACACGATCCCTAGCTCATGCTGGGCATGAGCGAGGCGGTGCCGCGTCTGCTGCGAGCCATCGACGGACGGCGAACCGATCCTCGTTTACGGCGACTACGACGTCGACGGGACGACCGGAACCGCCGTTGCTCCTGCGCGCTCTGAATCTTCTGGGCGCGCGCACCGGATTTCACGTGCCGCATCGCTTCACCGAAGGCTACGGAATTCAGCAGGCGGCGCTGCAAAAAGCCGTCGCCGAAGGTTACAAACTTGCGATCAGCGTCGACTGCGGCATACGCGCGCACGAACCGCTTTACTGGGCGCGCGACAACGGTCTCGACGTAATCATCACCGACCACCATCTGCCCGATGAAGGCGAAGGTGTGCCGCCCGCTTATGCGGTTCTGAATCCCAACCAGCTAGGTTGCACCTATCCCGACAAGAATCTGGCGGGCGTCGGCGTCGCGTTCAAACTCGTCGAAGCTTTGTTTCGCGAACACGGTCGGGAATCGCAAATCAAAGCTTTCTTGAAAATTGTTGCGATTGGCACCGTCGCTGACGTGGCGAAGTTGACGGGCGAGAACCGCACCATCGTCGCGCTTGGTTTGCAGGATTTGCCGCAGGCGACCAATCCCGGGCTGCGCGCGCTGATGGAAGTCGCGGGCTGCGACGGAGCCATGACTGCGTACGACATCGGTTTTCGACTCGGTCCGCGAATCAACGCTGCCGGGCGAATGGACGCGGCGCGCGCAGTTGTCGAACTCTTCAGCACGAGAGATCCGGAAGAGGCCAGGCGTCTCGCGAAACATCTCGACACACGCAACCAGGAGCGCAAGGAAGTGCAGCGGCAGATTGTGGAACTCGCGATCGCCGAGCTGGAAAGCGGCGCGGTTGACGCGGCCAACTCCTACGTCGCCGTGATTGCCGGGGAGGGCTGGCACCGCGGCGTGATCGGAATTGCCGCGTCGAAGATTTCTGAACGCATCAATCGGCCCTGCGTGGTGCTTTCGATCGATGGCGACGTCGCCCACGGTTCCGGCCGCAGCATCGAGCCTTACCACTTGCTTAATGGCTTAACTTCCTGTGCGGATTTGTTCGACAAGTTCGGTGGCCACTCGCATGCGGCCGGAATCACCATAAAACCTGAGCGAATCGCCGAACTTCGTCGCCGGCTCAATGAACACGCCGCCGCGTGCTTAACTGCGGAAGACCTGCAGCCGTGCGTTCACATTGATGCTGAGCTGCCGACCGGCGAAGTCAGTTTTGAGTTAATTCGCGAGTTGCAGGCGCTCGAGCCCTACGGCGCCGGCAATCCGCGGCCTGTCTTTTTGGCTCGCAACTTGTGCATCCTCTCCGAACCGCGTTTAATTGGACAACGGCATCTAAAGATGAGCGTCGCCGGCCCGAAAGGCCGTCCGCTGGAGACGATTTGGTGGAACGGCGGCCGAGCGAATTGCCGAGGTTAAGAACGGCATGGACCTGGCTTACACGATTGAAACGAGCAACTGGACCGGCGAAACGTTTTTGCAGTTGTCAGTGCAAGACGGACGACGGTCGACCGACGACCGCAGACCAACGACGGACGACTGAGAGCCAACAGGACAAGTGACGATATGCTGGAAGTCATGACGGGTGTAAGAGGTTTTTGGCTTGCGGCGGTCATCGGTCCGCGGTCGTCCGTCAGTTCATAACTATGCAAGTAATTACTAAAAAAAGAGCTATCTCCATCGGCTTGCGCGCGCGCGCGCCGCTGGTGGTCCGTGCGGCTGCGTTGCTCGTTCTGGTGGCGGCGGTCGTTTTTGTCGCGGTCTCGTATTACAAGCTCCGCAACACCGAACGATTTCAGATGAAGTCGGAGACTCCGGTACTCTCCACCGAGATCAAGGCGTCGTCTAAGGGTACGAGCAACGTTTGATGAAAAACGATCGCTTGTATCTCTGGCTGCGAGCCGCGAAGCGACATCGACCTTCACCGACGACCATCACGAACTCGAACAGGTTAACCTCGCCGTCTATCCGCCGGTGGGCGACAAGCCCGATCAGATCACGGCAAACAAAGCCATCTACGATCCGAAGAGTTCCGTCATAACGTTTCTCGGCAACGTTAAGGTCGAAACTAAAGACAACTTGAAGGTGAGCACGGAGTCGATTGCCTACGATCAAAACAGTGAAGTCGCCCAAACGGAAGCTGGCGATTTCTTTCGAGCGCGAAAACGTTTCCGGCAATCGGTCGGCGCGGTCGTCGAATCGAAGACCAAGAAGCTGGAGTTGAAAAAAGACGTCGAGATTACAGTTGAGCCTGAAGCATCTGAAGGATGCCAAAGCCAAGCCGCCAAGCCCGCGTCAGCGCGCTCGCGGCCGGTCACGATTCGTTCCGCCCACGCTTTGTTCGAGCAGGAGATCGATGAAGATGACCTTCTCGGGCGGCGTCACGGCTGAACAGGATCGCGACTTAATGAGCGGCGAGAATCTTTACGCGACGCTCAACGAACAGAAACACCTGCAAAAGCTGGAGATTCGCAGCAATTCCTACCTGCGATCGATGGAAGACGGGCCGGTCGGCCGAAGTCCGATCCGCCGACATGGACTTCTTCCTGGACACCGATCAGCGTCTGGAACGCGCCGTGGCAATGGGAAATGCGGGCGGCAAAACTCTCGATGCGGATTCGGATTTGCAACTTACCGGAGCGAACCTGATCGAGGTTTTGTTTCAGGCCCAGGGCGATCGTAGTCTGCTGAAACAGATGCGCACCGAAGGCCGTTCGGTGATCAATCTTGCGTGCGCCAAAATCAAAAGCAAACGATCCACGCGCAGCAAGCAAACGTCTGACCGCGGATGCCGTAAAACTAAACTGGCGCGTCGACTGGCCGCGATCTGGACAAAGCCGAGGCCGTTGGAAATGCGGAGTTGTTTGTCGATCCGGTCGTTAAGAACGCGCAAGCTGACACGAAAACCCTGACCGCGCCGCGCATCGATTGCGAGTTTTTCGAGAGCGGAAACATCGCGCGCACTGTTCACCGCAACCGGCGGAGCGAAAGCGGTGATCGAGCCCGTCCAGAAGGTCGAAGATCGCGGCACGCGCACCCTGACGTCGCAGAAGATGACCGCGCTCTTTGTCCAGAGCACGCAGGATATCGAGCGCATGGATGCGCAGGGAGACGCGAAGTTCAACGAGAACGATCGCAACGGAGTGGCAAACAACATCTCCTACACTGCTGGGGACAACAGCGTGCGTTTGCGCGGCGGTGAGCCGACTGTTTGGGATTCGCGCGCGCGCACCAAGGCGATTGAGCTGGATTCCGATCTTGACGAAGCAAGATTTCCTACAGCCGCGGGAAAACTGCGACGACTTACTACAGCCAGGAACAGACGAACGGCGCCACGCCGTTTTCCAAAGTTAAGAGTCCGGTTTACGTCGTTAGCGACCGCGGCGAGTTTCACAGCGACAGCGGCATGGCGATCTACACCGGGAACGCGCGCGCCTGGCAGGACGATAACTTTGTTCGCGGCGACAAGCTGACGATCTACGTGAACGAGAAAAAGATGGACGCGGACGGGCGCGTGCAAAGCCAGATTTACAACGCGCGACGCAAGACCGAAGGCGCGCTCAGCACGGTGCCGGTTTTCGCCACTGGGGATTCGATGACCTATTCAGACCCGAATCGCATCCTGCATTACGAAGGCAACGTTGACATTCGCCAGGGCACCGATCGGATTACGAGCGGCGTGGCTGACGTTTATCTGCTTAAGCAAACCAGCGAGGTTGAAAAGACAATCGCGCAGCGCAACGTGGTGCTGACGCAGCCGAACCGCAAGGGCACCGGCGACTGGGTTGCAGTATACGAGCGCCGACGAAGTTGCAGTGCTGAAAGGCAATCCAGCCAGAGTCGAAGACGGGGAGAAGGGAAGCACGGAAGGGAACCGTTTGACCGTGTATATGCGAGACGGTAGAGTGATCGCGGATGACGTGCGGGGCCCGCAATCGCCCGGGCGCGTCAGGTCAATTCACAAAGTTAAGAAGCAGTAAGTTGTCAGAACCACCTGCGTCAGCGGGTGGACAGGGATCGTTTAGAGGCGGGCATTGCCCGCCGTCTCAATGTTGAACCGGCGGGCAACGCCCGCCTCTAAACAGTCCACCAGGAACTGATGAGCATACAGACTGAAGGTGTTGACATCGCGGAGCACCGCAACGAACAACCGGTTGCTGATAAAGCTCATGCTGTCCGCCAGTCAGCGCAAGCTCCTTCGTCCTCGGCACTCGCCGCTTTTCATCTGCAAAAGACTTACGGTAAACGACGAGTGGTCGACGACGTCAGCCTGCACGTCGAAAAAGGCGAAGTCGTCGGACTGCTCGGCGCAAACGGCGCCGGCAAGACCACGACGTTTTACATGATCGTCGGTCTTGAACGTCCTGACGACGGTGTCGTCAGCCTCGGCGAACGCGATGTCACCAGGTTGCCGATGTATCTGCGCGCGCGTTTGGGCCTCGGTTATCTGCCGCAGGAGCCCTCGATTTTTCGCAAGATGACGGCGGCGCAAAATATTCTGGCGGTGCTCGAGACGATGGGCCTGCGAAGACGTGAGCGACTCACTCGTCTGGAAGAACTGCTTGAAGAATTTGGTATCGCGCACGTCCGCAACACGCGCGGCGACGCGCTCTCTGGCGGCGAACGACAGAAGGACCGAAATCGCGCGCGCGCTTTGGCCACTGAGCCGCAATACATTCTGCTTGACGAACCCTTCGCCGGCATCGACCCCAAGGCCGTTGACGACATTCAAAATGTCATCCTTTACTTACGCAATCGCAGCATCGGAATTCTGGTGACGGACCACAATGTTCGCGAAACTTTGGGAGTCACCGACCGTGCCTACATCATGGCTGACGGTCGCATTTTCCGCTCTGGCGTTCCGCGCGAGTTGACTGAAGATGCCGAAGTGCGCCGGCTTTATCTCGGCGAAAAATTCCGCATGTAAGCGCTGTTCCAATGCGAAAGCGAAACTGGCGCGCGCAAATTTGCTCTAATCGGTTATAATCTCCCTGCGCGTTCAGTCGCAAAACAATAAACACAAGTGTCGGTTTTCTCTAAGTTTAGACTTGCTAAGAAATGTCTCTTAAACTAACTACCAGCCTCTCTCAACGACTCGTGCTGACGCCGCAATTGCGCCAGCGAATCGAGATGTTGCAGATGACGACGCTCGAGCTGACTGATCTGATTCAGGCGCAGATTGCTCGAGAATCCGGTGCTGGAAGAAGTAGCGACGCAGGAAGAGGTTGGTGAGCTGGCCGAGAAAATTCTCGACCATCTCGCCAGTGCTGATCCGGGCGCGGCGCCTGATGAGTCGCACCTGGAGGCGAGTTCGCCGGAACTCGGTAGTCCGTCTTCCAATGGTTCCGGTGAACTGGAAAGCTTGTCGTCCGTCTACGCTGAAGGAGAGGGCGTCGATGGCGGTGACGCGCACGAACTCTCCGCGCCCGATCTCAGTGAAGACTCCATCGGCGACGATATCGTGGGTGAAGACGCGGCGCGCGATGCTTTTGAGGAGATTGATTTTGGCCGTGAGTTTCAGGACTACCTCGACCCCGGCTACAAGACTCAGGAAATCGAATACAAAGAAGACGCGCCAACCTTTGAACAGTTTCTGACCAGGGCGCCTTCGCTTGCGGACCATCTGGAATGGCAACTGCACATGAGTCCGATGCGAAGCGCAAATCTGCGAGGCGGCCATCAGCGTCATCGGCAACCTCGACGCGGACGGCAGGCTCAACGCCACGAATGAAGAGATTGCGGCGATGGGTCGGCTGGACCGAGGAGATAGTTGAAACCGCGCAGGCAGGCCGTGATGCACCTCGATCCCGTCGGCTGTGGCGCGCGCGACGTGCAGGGAATGTTTGCTGGTGCAGCTCGAAGTTAAAGGCGAAAGCGATCGCCTCGCTGCGCAGTTTGATCAGTGAACACCTCGCGGATTTGCAGCAGCATAAATTGCCGCACCTCGCCAAGCAGATCGGCAGCGACGTTGACACGCTGCTGAATGAATTGCAGTTCATCCGCACGCTCGATCCTTATCCCGGGCCGGCGTTACTCGTCCGAAGAACCGATTCTGATTTCGCCCGAGATTTACATCGAGAAGCTGGACGAAGACGACGAGGAGTACGTGATCTACTTTGCCGACGACGGCAGTCCGCGTCTTCGTGTCAGTCAACAGTATCAGCAGATGCTGGGGAAGACGGACGTCAGTAACGAGACCAAGAGTTTTATTCGCGAGAAGATGCGTTCAGCGGTCGATCTGCTCCGCAATATCGAGCACCGGCGGCAGACGATTTACAAAGTCGTCGAATCGATCGTCCACCGTCAGCAGGATTTTCTCGACAAGGGCGTGCAATACATCAAGCCGATGATGCTGAAAGACATCGCTGAAGACATCGGCATGCACTTGTCCACGGTCTCGCGCGTGGTTAATCGGAAGTATGCGCACACGCCGCAGGGCGTGATCGAGCTGCGGCGCTTCTTCACGGAAGGCATGATGAATGAGGACGGCGAAGAAATTTCCACGCGTATCATCAAGCTGAAGATCAAGAAACTGATCGAAGAAGAAGATTCGCACAACCCGATTACAGACGATCAAGTTGTGAAGATTTTGATCAAGGACGGAATCAAGTTATCGCGCCGGACGGTCGCCAAGTATCGCGACCAAATGAGCATTCCCGGCTCGCGCGAGCGTCGCGCTGTGGTCTGAAGATCGACCCGCAACGAATCGAAGAGTTACGCCCCCAAAGGTGTTTTGATTCGCCAAGCTGGTTCAGAGTTTGGCAAGCATTCCTCTATTTATCGGGGTGAAGAAGGGAACGTCACTTATGAGGTTTGAATACACCGGTCGTCACGTTGAAGTCTCACCCGGACATCCGCAAGCACGTAGAAGATCACTTCAAAAAACTCGATCACATTTTCAACGGCACCGAGCCTTCGACGCACGTCATTATCACCGTGGAAAAGAACCGGCACATCGGCGAGTTGGTCGTCAATTGGCGCGATCACACGCTGACTGCCAAGGACATCAACGCCGACATGTACATGGCGCTGACGCGGGCGATGGAGAAAGTTGAGAAGCAGGCGCTCAAACTTAAAAAGAAGATCATCGACCGCAAGCAGGGTGGGAAACGGAGCGCGTCGGTCGCGCCGACACCCGACGGTCAACTCGAAGCCACGCCGCCGCCGCCGCGAATCATCAACGCGCGTCGTTACTCGATCAAGCCCATGACGGCCGAAGAAGCCGCGCTGAGGCTTTCGTCCGACCCGGACCAGTTCATTGTTTTTCGCGATGCGGACACGGATCGCGTCGGCGTCTTGTACAAACGCGCCGATGGAAATTTCGGGCTAATCGAGCCGTAAGAGGCGTCGCGGTAGAAACTGCTTCGTGGCTCCGTAGGAGCCGGATGTTTATAGTCCTTCCAAAAGAAATGTTTGCTGAGCTCCGGAGGAGCGTAATAAAAGACATTGGGCTCCTACGGAGCCTGACCACAGTACCGGGCCCGGGCTATAAACATTTCGCCTCTCCGAGGCGAGGAGCGTTGGCCGGTTAGCATCGGGTTCTCTCTCAAAGTTTCAGGCTCGCCTTCGTTGTCATCGCTAATTAGCCCCAGCATGAAAAAGAAGATAACCAAGGGCCAGGACAAAAATGATGCTTCGCCGGACATCGTTATCATCACGGGCCTGAGTGGCTCAGGGATGTCTGCCGCGACCAACGCCTTCGAGGACCTCGGCTATTTTTGTGTAGACAACCTGCCAATCACGATGCTGCCGACCTTTGCGCGCCTCGTCACCGGAGACAGCAGCGACAAAGGCATCGAGCGCGCCGCCCTCGTCATTGACATCCGCGAAGGCACCTTCCTCGCAGACTTCGGCAAGGAACTCGCCGCATTGCGGGCCACCGGGCTGGGAGTTTACGTTTTGTTTCTCGAAGCGTCTGACGACGTTTTGCAGCACCGCTTCAGCGAGACGCGGCGGCCGCATCCGGCTGACAAGGCCCAGAGCCTGTCGCAGGCAATCGGTGCGGAACGTCATGCCATGTCGCGCGTACGCTCGCTGGCCGATCAGATCATCGACACTTCGGACCACACGGTCCATACGCTGCGCAGTCACCTGCTCGAAAGGTTCAGCCCCGATCGCAAAGGCGGCCCGATGCGCGTTCAGGTGCTGAGCTTTGGTCACAAGTACGGGAATCCGGGCGACCTGGAGTTGTTGTTTGACGTCAGGCATTTGCCGAATCCGCATTTTGTTCCTGAGTTGAAACCGCTCTCGGGTCACGACGCCGCGTCGTCAAATACCTGCGGGCGCAGCCGGAGGTCGAGGAAACTCTGAACCGCTTTAGCGATCTGCTTGACTATCTTTTGCCGCAGTACAAACGCGAAGGGAAGTCGTATGTGACGGTCGGAATCGGTTGTACCGGCGGGCGTCACCGGTCAGTGATGGTGGCGAATGCTTTGCGGAGACGATTGCGCCGGGCCGGGTTCGATGCGCATGTAGTTCACCGCGACGTGCGCAAGTCGAATCGGCATAAGTAATCGAACTGACATTCGCCACAGATTTACACGGATTAACACAGCATCTTAAACGCCGTGAACTGGTTTGTTGTCTCGCTTCTCAGATCCGATCAATCCGTGTTGATCTGTGGCGTAGTGTCTGTGGCGTTCTTGAGGGAGAGTGATTATGAGCAGCAATCCAACGCAATCTGCGCCGAAAGACGAAACGCGCCGCATCGCGGGCGTGATTGTCACGCACGGTCACCTGGCGGGCGAGCTGTTGGCGGCCGCGGAAATGATTGTCGGCCCCATCTCGTTCATCACGGCCGTTTCAATCGGTTGGCATGACGACGTAGACGCGGCGCGCGACGAAGTGCAGCGGGCCATCACGCGCGTGTCGCAGGGCGTGGGCGTGCTCTTGCTCACCGACATGTTTGGCGGAACTCCGACCAACATCGCCTCGATGTTTTTGGACGACGGCAATGTTGAAGTCGTAACCGGCGTAAATCTGCCGATGGTGATCAAACTGGCCAGCCAGTCACCCAGCGGCTCGCTCGTGGAAACGGCGCGGCGCGTTTGTGATTTGGGACGTCAGGGAATCTATCTCGCCGGCGACCTGCTCGCGCCTCCGGGCAAAACGAGCGCAAACTAAGGCCAGCACAAACTCATGATCGAACGCACCCTCCTCGTTCAAACTCGCCTTGGTCTGCACGCCCGCGCCGCCGCCAAGCTTGTTCGCGTCGCCAGTGGCTTCAAAAGCAACGTGCTTCTAAGTCGCCTCGACGGCAGCGCGAGCGCTGACGCCAAGTCGATTCTCAACATCCTGATGCTTGCGGCCAGTCAGGGAACGGAGCTCAAGGCCAGCATCGAGGGCACCGATGAAGCTGCCGCCATGAACGCGATTGTCCAACTATTTGCTGAGGGTTTTGGCGAAATAGCGCCGGAGTCCTCGCTATGAACGATATGATCGGGACGCCGCGTGAGATTCGTTGCAAAGGCCTCGGCGTCTCTGAAGGTATCGTGATCGGCCAGGTGCTGCGCATGCACGCCGGCACCGAGCACGTTTACCACTGGACGATCGGCGAAGCTGATTTGGCAGCTGAGCGACGACGTTTTCGCGACGCAGTCAGCGTGGCGAGCCGTCAGGTACTGGCGATCAAAGAACTCGCCGAAGAGCGCTTCGGCAAGAATCACGCTTACATTTTCGACGCCCACCTGCTCCTGCTCGAAGACGAAAAACTGATCGGCGACATCGAGCGCCATATTTCCGAAGAGCACACGAATGCCGAATGGGCCGTGAAGGTCGTTGGTGATCGTTTGCTGTATCTCTATTCCGACATCAAGGACGACTATTTGCGTGAACGAGGTTCCGACATCGAAGACGTGATGCAGCGTTTGCTGGTCGCTCTGAGCGGAGCGGCGCCAACCGCTCGCAACCTTTCGGAAGACGCAGTGATTGTTGCTCACGATCTGCTTCCTTCCGCGGTCGCTGAATTGGACCTCGAACACGCCCGGGCGCTCGCCACCGATTCCGGCGGGTGGACTTCACACACGGCAATTCTTGCCCGCGGCGTCGGCGTTCCGGCAGTAGTTGGACTGCGCGACTTTTACCGGCGCGCGAAAACCGGCGACAAGATCATTGTTGACTCAACGCGTAGCGAAGTAATCCTTCATCCGTCGGCTGCAACTCTGGAACGTTATCGAACCGAAGCGTCTGCACGAACTCTAAGAAGTCGCGCGACTGATCAGCCCGAGCGCGGTCCGGTCAAAACTCAGGACGGCGTGGCCGTTACCTTGCGGGCCAACGTCGAAGTGTCGTCTGAATTTGACGGTGTCGAAAAATATGGTGCGTCCGGCGTCGGGCTTTACCGTTCGGAGTTTCTGCTGGCGCGGCGCGGCGGGATGGTTTCCGAAGATGAACAGCGCCGGGCTTATGAGTCAATCGCGCAAGTCGCTGGCGACCACGGCGCTGTTATTCGGTTATTTGATTTAGGTGGTGAAAGCTTGCGCGAACAATTCGAGGAGCCGGAAAAGAATCCGGCGCTTGGTCTGCGCGCCATTCGTTTCGTGCTCCGGAATGAAGATGTCATGCGCCAGCAGGTGCGCGCGATCCTGCGAGCCGCGGCAACCGGCCGCTTGAAGATCGTGCTGCCGATGGTGGCCGACCTTAGCGACGTCAAGCGCGCGCTGGCAATCATTCATGACGAGACGACGAAACTCCGCGCGGGCGGCGACGCGTTTGGCGCGGTCAGTGTGGGCGCGATGATTGAAGTGCCGTCCGCTGTTTTCATGGCTGAGAAGATCGCGCGCATCGTTGACTTCTTTGAGTTGGGCACAAACGACCTCGTGCAGTACACACTCGCGGTGGATCGCGGCAACGATGAAGTCGCTGACTGGTTTCGCACGCTTCATCCGGCCGTGCTTCACAGCATCGATCAGAGTCTCAAGGCTGCAGCGAATGCCGGCATCCCCGCGATTGTTTGCGGCGAGATGGCGTCCACGCCTGCGTACGCCGTTTTGCTGGTGGGCCTTGGCGCGACGGATTTGAGCATGACGCCGTCATCGATACCCCGCGTCCGGCGCGCGCTCGCGGCCATCAATTCGCGGGACGCACGCAACATCGTGCAGGAATGTCTAAACTGCGACAGCGCTGACGAGGTGGAAAACCTTGTGCGCGAACGCTTCGCCAAACTCTGGCCTGAACAATTTCCTCCCGCCAGCCTGCCCGCGCTCCGGCACACCTAACAATTACTAACCGTTCGGAGTGCGCTGACCTGTCAGCGCTTTTCTTCGTGGCGGCTTGACGCCACGTCCTTACCCAGAATCGTGCAGCCATGGTCGCGACAGGTCGCGACCGACTAAAGCGCTGACAGGTCAGCGCACTCCAAATTCACGCCCTTTGTAAATTCTTCTGAGAAACCGGCTGTTTTGGATGTTTACTTCTTGCAGGGCACTTGCCCAAGCGGCGCCGGAGCTGGTTGCCCCAGCGAAATCGCCGCAAAAGACGCCCGGAAAGAGTGACCAATCCATGAAAATCCCAGGTATTTCCGCTTTTGTTCTAGTCGCTGCCCTCGCAACCACCGCGTCCGGTCAGGTCAAATCTGTCGCCGCGGCAAACAAACAACCCGATTCCAAACCAGCCGGCACGAACCGAAGTCCAGCCGGCGCAACCCGAGCCCGCACGTTCGGACAAGAGGCCAGGACACCGGCGTCAACTGAAAACGTTGGGGCTGACAAACTTCAGTCTCGCGCCAGACCCGGTTTCAATAACCACACCGAAACGCCAAGACCTCGCAGTGTCGACGCGAATACGCCCGCAACTCTAAACGGTGGCGCGCCGCCTGCACGGACACCGCAAAGTGCATCGGCAGCGCCCGGTCACACGAGCTTGAGACCGGTGGTCTCCAATGTTTCCGCTGTTACTAATCTATCGAAGGGCGCCGCCGCGACGCCGCCAGTCAACGTTGCCGCTGTTACAACTTCGCCGAGCGTGACTGCTGCCACCAACGTCTACCGTGTCGGCGTGCGCGACGTGTTGGACATTCAACTCAAAGACAACTCCAGTCGAGATTCCACCTTGTTCACCGTGCTCGACGGCGGCCTGCTTGAGTATCCGTTTGCAGGCGGCCCGATTCCGGTAGCTGGACTCACGACCGGCGAGATCGCGACGCGGCTGCGCCAGCGAATCAAAATTTTCGACAACCCGGCCGTGACGGTCAGCGTTCGCGACTATGCAAGTCACGCCGTAACCGTCAGCGGTTTTGTCGCAGCACCGGGAACGAAAACGCTGCGTCGTGAAGCCGTCCCGCTTTATGCAATCCTCGCCGAGGCATTGATCCTTCCCGAAGCCGCTCGCGCCACAATCACGCGTGCGGGACGCGCGCCAATCGTCGTCGATCTCAAAGACGCAAATCTGTCGGCGACGCCCGTAGTGCCCGGCGACGCGATCAAAGTATCAGGCGTGCCGCCCGGTCCGACCGAGTTTTTCTTCATCGGCGGCCAAATCAATTCGCCCGGTCAAAAGCCATACAGCGCCGGCCTGACGCTGACGCAGGCGATTCTTGCGAGCGGCGGCACCAGCGCGAGCGCGGGTTCGAAAGTTCGAGTTTCGCGGCAAGGCGCGAATGGGCTGCTGGTCGCGGAAGACTACAACCTGCGGAAGATCTTGAATGGGAAGCTGCCCGACCCGGTGCTGCAGAAGGGCGACCGGATCGACGTGAACTAGAGATACTAGATGTCAGATGCTGGATGCCAGCCTCCAACTTCCGACTTTCGACTTTCGACTTTCGACTTTCGACCTCTGACCTCTGACCTCCAGCCTCTGACATCTGACATCCCGCAGTCTATAATGGCGCGCTTCCGGAACCCTGATGAAGACGCCATCCACCAGACTCGTCCACGTTCTAATCGCAAAATCGATCGCGGAAACGTTGCTCGTCGGCGCGCTCGCGGTGTTCACGTTTGTCACGATTCTGCCGCCGTACTTTCATGGTTGGGGCGAAGTGACTGAGTCGGGAATCGCCGGCTGGGCCGTCAACAATGCGTCGCCGTGGGAGCGGGTGGAAGTCCAACTTTTCGTTGATGGGAAGTTTGTAGCTGCCGCCGTCGCCGATCAAAGCCGGCCTGATGTTTCCGCCGCAGGCTGGGCGCGTGACGCCTGGCATGGTTACACGTTCGCGCTGAACCCTCTGCCGGCGGAAGTATCTGACGCGCAGGTCCATGAAGCGCGAGTTTATGCCGTCCACGACAGCGGCGCCGGGTTGAGAAAGTCGCTGCAACTGCTTGGCAATCCAATCTGGTTTTCAGTCCGTGACGGAAGAGTATTCTCTGACACGTCGCGGAATTCGCAACGGTAAAGATTCGACGCTGATGTCACTGAAAACTGAAACGTTGGAGACTGGATCGTCCGCGGAGCCGTCCCGCGCCTTCGCTTTGTGGGAGATCCTTTCAGTCGTGACTTCGTGCCTGCTGGTTGAGTGGGTCGTGCTCTCGTTCGCGGGAAGAAGCAAACTCGTCGCGGCCATTCCTGTCTTGCTGGCGTTGGGCTTCATGATTTTCTCGCACCGCGAGCGTGGCGAAACTCTTCGAGACATCAGCTTTCGTGCCGACAACTTTTTCGCCGCCTGTCGCCTGCTTCTAATTCCAACCGTGATTGCGGTCATCGCCATCGTCGCCGTTGCCTGGTTTACGCGTCCTTCAATATTTGTCGCGCCGTGGCGCAATCGCTTGTTGCTGCTGCCGGTTTGGGTCTTGTTTCAGCAGTACGTCCTCAACGGTTTCATCAATCGCCGCGCGCAACTGGCGCTCGGGCAGGGGACGAAGAGCATTCTGCTGACTGCCGCCGTGTTCAGCTTGTTTCATTTTCCCAATCCGCTGCTCGCGATCCTGACTTTTGCCGGCGGTCTGGTTTGGGCAACTGTGTATCAACGGCAGCCAAATTTGCTGGCGCTGGCGGTCTCCCACGCGGTGGTGTCGCTGACGCTCGCGCTCAATGTTTCGGATACTTTGCTTAACAATTTGCGAGTTGGCTTCAAATACTTTGGCTGAGGGGATGGTCTTAAGTTGAAGGTTTTTCTCTATGGAATCTTAACGTTCTCTGCGTGTTGGCGGTTGAGGCTCTCTGGCTGTACGGGTTGAACACGGATTGGTATAATCCCCGCGCCTAGCAGGAGGACAGGTCGGGCGGTCGCTGCTGGAGTTCAACTCAAATCCTTAAATTTCGGAATTAAATCTGAATCAGGCTTGAGTTTTGGTCCAGGAGAGGAAAGTCCGAACACTACAGGGCAGCGAGCCCGCTAACGGCGGGGCATTCGAAAGTCTCAGTTCTGAAATCTCAAATTTGAAATCTCGGGTCTCAAATTCAAGAAACTAAGAACTCGAAGGCGTGACCAACGCTTCAGATTTCAGAACTGAGATTTTCGAGTGACGACAAGTGCAACAGAAAGCAAACCAGCCCTTTGAAATTTGAGATCTCAGATTTGAAATTTCAGAGGGTGATGGGTGAAATGGTGCGGCCCGCAAGGGGCTTAAAGTAAGAGCGCACCGGCGCGCGTGGTGACACGCGCGGCCAGGCAAACTCCTCGCAGTGCAAGATCAAATAGGGAGGCGTCAACAGGGCTGCCCGCCCGAATCCCGACATGTCGGGATACGACCTCCGGGTAGATCGCTTGATCCAATCTGGCAACAGTTGGACTAGATGAATGATCGCCACCCCGATTGAGACTTGAGATTTCAAATCTGAGATCTCAAATCTCAATCGGGGGACAGAATTCGGCTTACAGACCTGTCCTACTTCGCTGGGCGTAAAACATTCCAAGCTTCACAACGCTGAACATAAAAGCTGAAAGAGAGGGGCCCCCAGATGGCGAATCGTAAGGGAGTATTTATTGGCGCGTATGTGCCCAACCACTTGAAGGAATCTTTGCGTCGCCGAGCCGCGGCCGAGCATCGCACTCTTTCGCAGGAAATCACGCGCATCCTCGAGGAGGCCGTGCATGGCAAAGGACTGCCGCCGGGCAGCGTGGACCGTCGCAATCGCGAGTCGACACCACGTCGCCGAGCCACGGATCCGGCGCCGCGTCGCCGCAATGTCGATGTGGACTACGCGCCGACCGGCAACAAGTCAGGCGACGACAAGTAGTCTGAGATGTTCAGACTTGAGATCTCAAATGTAGATCTCGATTTTTGAAATCTGCGATTAAGTACTACGGAATCAAAACTGAGTTCTCCAAATTGAGAGCTCACTGCTGACGAAAACAGTTTTGAAGTATCTAGTCATCGCCGCGCTCTTCGCTCTCCTGCTGCTACTGCTGTATTCAAAACTGTATCCATACCTGCGGGTAGTAAAGAAAGTTTTAGGCGCTGTAAAGACGATGGCCGATTCACCCACGGCGGGAGACGCCTTGAGGAATTCTCGGGTGAACGCCGATCGGAAGCTGGTGCGATGCGTGGCCTGCGGAACGTGGATACCGGGCGAGCGCGCTGTCAGAGTCAACGCCGGATCATCAGTTTACTGTTCGCGCGAATGCATCGAGAAGCCGGCGAATAGTAAGGAAAGAAAAATCGCCGGTTGAGCGCCGCTGTCCGACGAAGTTCATTTTGTCGATCTGTGTAACGCAAACTGTTAGTTTGCGATTTCGCAACCTCTCAAAAGCACCCGCAAACTAACAGTTTGCGTTACTTGCTCGTCGCTGCTTCCTCAGGGAGCAGGTTCCCCGCCTGATGGATCGCCTTGTCGGTGTCGGTGAAGTAAAGCACGATCGTGCCGACAACGAAGAAGATGATCAGTGACAGCAGCGCCTGCCGGTAAGAGTTCGTAGCCGCGACCACCGCGCCAAACACCAGCGGCCCCATCCACGACGTCCCCCGTTCCGAAACTTCATAGATACCAAAAAACGAAGCCTCTCTGCCGGCGGGAATCATTCGCGAGAAAAGCGATCGCGAAAGCGCCTGGGAACCGCCCAGCACGATCGCGATGACGACAGCCATCATCCAGGCGTCTCTCGTGGTGTGCAGAAAACCGTAGCCGTAAATCACCACCCCGGCCCACAGCACGAGCGAAACCAGGATGGCGTTCTTGGTCTTGATCGCGTAAGCGAGTCGTTCAAACAGCAACGCGCCGAAGATTGCCACAAACTGAACCATCAAGAAGATGCCCAGCAAAAACGACTGGTCAGTCTTGAGCCCGCGGGCGATGAAAAGCTCCTGGGCCATGAAGACTGACGCCATGCTGATTACGGTTTGGATGCCGTCGTTGAAGAACAAGTACCCGACGAGATACTTCAGCGTGTAGCGCAGTCGGGCGAGTTCTCGAAACGTCCTGCCAAGTTCGGAAAAGCCAATCGTCAGGTAAGTCTTACCCGGCGGCAGTGACTTTTCCGCCGCGCGCGTCTTCAGGCTCGCAAACGCAATCAAAGCAAAGCTGCCCCACCAGACCCCCGCGGAAAGAAAGGAAAGGCGCACCGCGAGGTACGGATCCATTCCCAAACGCGGCGCGCTTTTGACCAACAGGAAGTTGAGTGCCAGCAGCAGGCCGCCGCCGAGATAGCCGTAAGCGAAGCCGCGACTCGAAACTTTGTCGCGCTGATCTTCAGTTGTGATTTCGTTAAGAAAGCCGTTGTAGAAAACGACGGCGGCGCCGAAACCGAGATTCGCGATGATGAAAAGAATTCCGCCCAGCCAGTACAGCTTGCCGTCGACAAAAAACATCAGGCAGGTGGCGGCGACGGCGATGTAGCAGAAGATCGCCATCATTTTCTTCTTGAGGTTTGAATAGTCGGCAATCCCGCCGAGCACCGGCAACAGGAAAATCTGCAGGAACACGGCGACGGAAACGCAGGTTGGGAAGAACGACTTGGACGTGATTGCGCCAAACGTTCCCAGGTTCACGACGGTGCCGTTTTCTCCGACTACCCGCTGCGTCATTTCAGTTAGATACGGTCCAAAGAGCGCGCCGACAATCGTTGTCGAAAAGGCCGAGTTGGCCCAGTCGTACATCTTCCAACCAAATATTTCGCGCGGGTTGTTCTTGTTGCTGTGGTCGAGGGCGGTGTCGTGCGTCGGATGCTTTGCAGAGGTCATGGATGCGCGGCTGCTTTCTCCGTCAGGATTGCAACAATGGCCGGTGTTATGTCTGCAAGACTCTTAATGCGCTCAGCGATGCGATGCCGATGTGCGCCCCAAACGATCGTGGGCACCGGGTTCAGCGTGTGGTTGCGCGAAGAAAGATCTTCGATGTTGCCGTGATCGCTGGTGAGTATAACGGAAGTCTGACGCAAATCAATTCCTGTTAACACGGCTCTGATTAAGCGCGCCAGGTCTGCGAGGACCAGCCTGGCGGCAGGCATATCCTGAGCATGCCCGACCTTGTCTGTAATGAAATATTCGTAAAGTGTAAAACGATTCTCGCCGACTATTTGAGCCAGGACACGAGCGGCTTCAGCGGGCGTGCGCAGGGTGACCTGCTTCGCCTAATTCGATGAGCGTCGCGTTGGTGAAGTCATGAAAGACAGCGTGGTCGTTTTTCAGATCAGCGACGGTGCGGAAGGGAATAGCACCCGCTTCCATCGCCGCCGTAGTTGCTGAGACCCAACGCGGCCGTTCGTTGAAGAACTTCTGCGTGTACGTGTTGGCAAACGTGACGGGCGCGACTCCGGCGCGCGACAGCTGGCAGAAAGAGTGAATGCTCGCGAATGATTTCCAGCATGGCTGCGTTGGGAAATCCTTGTTTGTGATAACCGAGAGTTGCAGGGACATTGACGCCGGTGAGGATTGTGGTTTGACCGGAAGCGCTCTGCGGCCGGCCGTCAACGCCGAGACACGCGTCGGTAGGAACAACGATCCCGTCATGAATCGCCGTCAGCTTCTCACCCCGAAAGACTGCAAGCGGTTCGGCGTCTTCGAGACCGTCGAGCGGATTTTGTGCTCCGCGTGAACCAATTCCTAAGCCATCGATGAAGAAGAGCAGCACTGACATGGCTGGAATAACATCCGGGCTCTACCGTTCGCGAATGTCAACGGTTGACTGCTCGCCGTCCTCATTCAGTTGGCCGCGTTCGCGATAAAGATTCAGTTTATTGTGAAGTGTCTTGAGGCTGATGCCCAGGAGTTCAGCGGCGCGTGTCTTGTTGTTCCTGGTCTTTTGCAGCGTGCGCACGATCATCTGGCGTTCAACTTCTTCGATGGGCGTGCCCACCGGAAACGTGATCGTGTCTTCGTTGCGACGGCGTTCGCGCTGGTCGATCGGGTATGGCGCGAAGTGGTGGCGCTCGATCTGTTCACCTGAACAGATCACAACCGCGCGTTCGATAACGTTCCGAAGTTCGCGAACGTTCCCGGGCCAGGCGTGAAACTGCAGAGCGGAGAGCGCCGCGGGACTGAGAAAGCGCGCGGGCCGCGCATGTTTCTCCGCGAGACTCGTCACCAGATATTGCGCCAGCAACGGCAGATCGTCTTTGCGATCTTTCAGCGGCGGCAGTTGAATACGAAAGACGTTAATTCGGTAAAGCAGGTCTTCGCGCAAACTGCCTTTGCTGACGGCCTGATCAGGTTCCTGGTTGGTTGCCGCGAGCAGCCTGACGTCAACTGGAACTTCCTTGCGACTGCCAAGTCGCCGCACCGATCGTTCCTCGATCACCCGCAAGAGTTTTGACTGCAACATCGCCGGCATCTCGGCTATTTCGTCCAACAGCAAGGTGCCGCCGTCGGCCAATTCAAAACATCCCGCCCGCCGCGACGCCGCGCCGGTAAAAGCGCCTTTCTCATGTCCGAAGAGTTCGGATTCCATCAGCGTTTCCGGAATCGCCGAACAGTTTATGCCGATGAATGGCTTGTCTCGCCGCGGACTGAGCTGGTGAATTGTGCGCGCGACCAGTTCCTTGCCGGTGCCTGATTGCCCGGTGATCAAAACGGAAGCGGACGAAGAAGCGACCTGTTCGACGAGCGCGTAAATTTCGCGCATGGGCGCGGAGTTGCCGACCAACTCGCCGAAAGCACCGCGGTCCTGAAGCTGGCGCCGCAGGATTTCGATCTCGCGCCTCGCCTCGCTGAGTTCAGGTGGTTGAAGTTCCGTTGACATAAGCTGCAGCCGCAAGAAATTTCATTCACGAAATGACAGACAAGAATGTCTGTCCAACGTCTGACAATAACACGCTGACTAATTCCCGCCGGAAGAAAAATAATCGAACAGTCGACAGTTTAGAGTACAAGCTTCAGCTTGCTTGGTCAGCAATCAGCAGCAGCCTAAAGGCTGGACTCTGAACTAGCGGCGCCAGGGTCAAAATAATCAGCAATCGCGCGAGCCAGCGAGGGAATTGTAAATTGCTCCGGCTGAATTTTCACTTCCAGTCCAAACTCCGCCGCAGTATTCGCAGTGACGTCGCCGATGCAGGCGATGACGACGCCGGCGAGATCTCTGCTCAAATCCTGAGTATCGAAAAGTTGCGCCAGGTTTTTGACAGTCGACGAACTCGTAAAGGCGATGCAGTCGGCGCCGCCGGAAAGCATCGCCGCGACGCGTCCGCGATCGAGATTGGCCGGCAGCGCGGTTCGATAAGCGGGCACTACGTCGACACGCGCGCCTGCCCGCTCGAGCGCCTTCGGTAGATAATCGCGCGCAACCGAGGCTCGCGGAATTAGCACGTTCAGATTACCAAGAGCCGCGGTGCCGCCGACAAACCGTTCGAGCGCGGCGAACACACCTTCCGCTTTGAACTCTTCAGGAATTACGTCGACGTGAACGTGCAGATCGCGGAGGCTGTCCGCGGTCGCTTCGCCGATGGCACAGACCTTCAACTCATCAAGATCCTGCGCCGAGCGTCCGCGCGCGTTCAGCCGCTTGAAAAAGTAATCGACGCCGTTAACGCTGGTAAAAATCAACCAATCGTAGCCATAAAGATGATCGATGGCTTCATCCAGCCGTTCGTAATCGTCGAGCGCGCAGATTTCAATGGTGGGACAAAGAACAACCTCGGCGCCGTATCGCTCGAGTTCAATGACGAACTCGTCTGCTTGTGCGGCCGCGCGCGTGATCACGATGGTGCGACCGGCGAGCGGCTGGGTCGTCGCAGATGGGGGCACAGTTCGGTTCGATAATGTCATCGGTTGACGTACGACTTCTCGCTTGTTAAATGCAAACTCTCAACGAGCTTGCGGAGCAAGCAAAAGAAGGTAGCCCGGGGAGGAGCGCAGCGAATCAACCTTGATGCGCGACTTGCGATTCTACTCTGAGGCTAGGAGCTTGTCGGCGCCTTGGTCCAAGAGTAGCTCTCCCAATCGTCGTCCCAGTTCTTCGGCTTCTTCCAAACCGCCGGCTAGGCGCTCTCTGACAACTTGTTTGCCCTGCGTATCCGTGACCAGACCGTCGAGCTTGATGCGTTGGTCGCGCACGACCGCGTACGCCGCAATCGGCAGCAGGCAACCGCCGCCCAAACTGCGCAGAAAGGCGCGTTCAGCCAGACAAGCGAGCCTCGTGAATTTGTGGTCCAACGCGCTGACTGCGGCAAGCGTATCGTCGTCGTTGGCGCGCGCTTCGATCCCCAGCGCGCCCTGGCCGATCGCGGGCAGCATTTGACTGGTCGGCAGCGGCGCGCTGATCCGGTTTTCGAGGCCCAGCCGCCGCAAGCCTGCACACGCCAGCACGAGCGCGTCGTATTGCCCCTCGTCGAGCTTGCGCAGCCGCGTGTCAACGTTGCCGCGCAGATCCTTGAACACGAGATCGCCGCGCTGGTGTTTTAACTGCGCGAGGCGCCGGGGACTGGACGTTCCAATTGTCGCTCCTTGCGGCAAAGAATCAAGATTGCGGGCAGGACGAGCACCCCCTCGCGGCTGCCCCGATGGGGACCCCGCTTGCCCGCGCTCCCAGCCGTCCCGAAGCACAAGCGCGTCGCGTGGATCGTCACGCTTGCAAATCGCCGCGAGCAGCAGACCTTCGGGCAGAGTCGTCGGCAAATCTTTCAACGAATGGACCGCGACATCAATGTGTCCGGCCAGCAAAGCGTCTTCAAGCTCTTTTGTAAAAACGCCCTTGCCGCCGATTACGGAAAGCGGATCGGTTTTGGCGTCGCCGGTTGTCTTGATGATCTCAATGCGAACCGTGGTTGAAGACGTACGCTCGAGTTCGCTTTTGACCAGGCCGGCCTGAGTTAGCGCAAGCTTTGAACCACGAGAGCCGATTACGAGAGTATCTTTCATCAGTTGGATTCCGGCGGGCTACTCTTCGAGGCCAAAGATGTCGCGCCACGCCTGGATGGTCTCGGTGTCGCTGGCATCAAAAGATCGTCGCATGTGACTCAGCAGAGGGTGGGAAATCTTGTTGACGGTTGAGACCAGCAACGCTTCGATCGCGGTTTCCTGTTCGGCGGTCAACGGCCCGAGCCGGGTGCGTTGCCGGTTCAACTCCAGCCTGGCGATGTCCTGCAACTTGTTTCTGAGCGCGCCGATTGTCGGGCCAATGTCCATCACGCGCAGCGTCTGTTGAAACTGCATCGTCTCGGATTCGACGATCAATTCAGCCCGTTCGGCTTCGCGTTCGCGCTCGCGAATATTTGAAGAGATCACTGACTCAAGGTCGTCAATGTCGAAGACGAAAACGTTCGCGATCTTGCCAACGGCCGGATCGATGTTGCGCGGGACGCTGATGTCTATAAAGAAAGACGGGCGATTTCTTCTCTTGCTCAACGCTTCGCGGGCCATCTGTTCGGTGATCACGTATTCGTCAGCAGCTGTCGAACAGATGATGATGTCGGCTTCGGCGAGGTAGTCAAAGAGTCTGTCAAAGCTGACGGCTTGTCCGCCCAGCTCGGCGGCCAGGCGCTCGGCACGGTCCCCGGTTCGATTGGCGAGCAACACCCGCGAGACGCCGGCGTTCACCAAATGCCGCGCTGAAAGTTCCGCCATCTCCCCCGCTCCGATCAAAAGCGCCGTGTGTCCTTCAAGCGAGTTGAAGATTTTCTTGCCGAGTTCGACGGCCATGTAACTGATGGAAACCGCGTTTGCTCCGATTCCGGTTTCCGTGCGCACACGCTTGGCGACGCGGAAGGCGTGGTGGACCAGGCGGTTCAGAATTCGTCCGGCCGTGCCTGCCTCCAGCGCGATGGAATAAGCGCGGCGCACCTGGCCCAGCACCTGCGGCTCGCCGATAACCATGGAATCGAGCGAGGACGTCACGCGGAAAAGATGGCGAATTGCCTCGTCGTCGGTGTGCTGGTAAAGGTGCGTTTCCAGGAACGAAGGCGGCAGGGAATCCGATCCGCCCAGGAATTTGTTGACGCGCTCGATGGTCTCAGCAAGCCGATCTTTGTTAGTCTCAGCCAAAACTTCAACGCGGTTGCAGGTTGAGACAATCAAACCCTCGCGCACCACCTCGCCGTCGACGAGCTGGCGCAGCCCGCGCGAGCAGGCGTCTTCATTGAACGCGAGCCGTTCGCGCACCTCGACGGGCGCGGATTTGTGATTGACTCCTACCAGGACAATTGACATTGCGTTGAGTTAACAGGATTGGTGAAAACGATGGCGTCAGGTTGAGTAGAGACTCCAGATCGTTCACCCGGATTTCTTTGTGCAAACTTTCAAACAATCAACCGAAAACGTGATAGCCACCCATTAGCCGGGTGGCGAAAAATGTGAGCAGCACCAGGCCGAACCCGGCGACGCCCAACCATGCCGCCCGGCGTCCGCGCCAACCCGCCGTGGAGCGGTGAAGAATCAAAACGACGTAGAGCAACCACGTCAGCGCTGCAAAGATCTCTTTGGGGTCATTGTGCCACAAACGGCCGTTACGTGACGACGACCAGACCATGCCCGCCGCGATTCCGACCGTCAACAGCGTCAAGCCGATCGCGGCTGAGCTGGTAGCAATCTCGTTGACAGTTGTCAGCGAAGGCAGCCGGTGGAAAATGGCGCTGAAGGTCTTCAGTTTCAATTCGCGTTCCTGCATCAGGTACATAATGCTCGCGAGGAAGACTACAAAGAACGCCGCATAAGCGAACAAGACGAGGCTGGTGTGAACCGGAAACAGCCAGCTCGCCGCCAAACTGCTGGCCTCGGCGCGGTCGGGCGTGGCTGAGCGCGTGATGACCGCGACGAAAATCATTATCGAGACGAGCGGCAATGTGACAACGCCAAGCGGGCGCGCCCGGTAGCGATAGAGCACGAGCCCGTAACTGGCGACGAGCGTCCAGGCCAGAAACGAAAGCGTCTCGCGCAGATAGAAAAGCGGATAGTGGTCATAGATTGCCCAGTCGGCGACGAGCGCGGCGGTATGAAGCACAAAGCCGGCAGCCATGGCCCATTCCGAAACGCGCTGCAGCGAGCGACGTTTGTTAAGAAACGCCAGCACAGCATGGATCGCGGAAACAACATAAGCGGCCAGGACCGCCAGCAAAAGAGATCTCATTGGGATTAAGTTGAGAAGCGGAACAATTCTAGTTGAGGACAGAAGACGCGGCAAGGAAGGCGTCGGAACAACGGTAGACAACGGTAGACAGGAGACAGGAGACAGGAGACAGTAGCAGAGTCCTGTGTTCGAACTTCTGTATTCTGACTACTGTCTCCTGACTATTGTCTTTTGATTCCTCGCGTTGTCACCACCAGTGGCAACCGTTATTCTGCCTGCATTCATCGTAGCAACGCGTCCTACGATTGTTCGTCTGAACTGATTGCCCAAATCTCGTGCCTGCGGTCTTAAGTCAACTGGAGAAAACCCGGTGCTTCTTCGTATCTGCCTGATCTGCTCGCTCATTCTGGCCGCTGCGACTGTGGGGATGCCGCAATCGTCATCGCGGCGCGTGCCTCGCAAAGCTACCGAACGGCCAGCGCCTGCTCAGCCCGCGCCGCAGCCGACGCCGCCCGCAGAGCCTCAGCCGGCGCCTGACCCTTCACCCGCACTTTCGCGCGAAGAACAGCAGGATGCGGAGACTCTGAAGATTGACACGAACCTGGTGATCGTTCCTGTGGTCGCCACAACGGCCCAGGGAAACTATGTTCCGGATTTGCGGCAGGAGGAATTCAACATCACGGAAGACGGCGCGCAGCAGGAGGTTGCGTTCTTTGCGACTGTGAGTGCGCCGTTTCACGTGGTGCTGATGCTCGACACGAGCGCCAGCACGCAGGAGAAGTTGAAGTCAATTCAGCGCGCCGCGGCCAGTTTCGTGGAACAGTTGCAGCCGACCGATCGCGTTAAGGTAATTTCGTTTGACAACGAACTGCGCGAGCTCAGCGACTTCACCAACGACCGGGCCACGCTCACCAATGCGATCTACAGGACGGTTTCAGGCAAAGGCACGAAGCTTTACGATGCGTTTGAGATGGCGCTGAATTCGATCAAGACGATCAAAGGCCGCAAGGCGATCGTGCTTTTCAGCGACGGCGTCGACTTTCACAGCGACAAGGCGACATACGACAGCACGATTCATTGGCTGGACGAGCAGGACGTGATTATTTACCCGATCCGTTTTGAAACGCGCGCGCAAACTGAGCGCATCGCGCGGGACGCGATGGAAGACACGTCGCCGCAACTGCCGACTATCGACGTTATTCGCGCGCCGCCTTCGGGAACCACAGCGCCGACTTTCCCCAGCGACGATCCAAGTTCGACGCCGACGTCCGGACAACGAAGAACCGGGCCGTTGGGATTGCCAACCGCCGACGAAATCATGCGCGAACGACGGCGACGCGAGCAAGATCGCGATGCCAACGGCTACCCCTACCCGAACGGAAGGCCCCCCAACGGTCCCACGACCGGCCCGACCGGGCAACCTGACGTCAATTCCGGCGGACGGTCTGATCCGCGCAATCCGATACCCGGCGACGATCGAGGCAGCACCTGGCCTTCACGACGCGGCCGGAGCGGCGACTCCATTGACGTGATGCTGGACCAGCTTTACACCACGGCTGACAGTTTTCTTGGCCAGTTGGCCGAGAAGTCCGGCGGGCGCATGCTGCGCGCGGATACGCTGGAATCGCTGCCCGACGCGTTTGCAAAAATTGCGGCGGAGCTGAGAACGCAATACGCCGTCGGGTACTACTCGACCAACAAGGCGCTGGATGGCCAGTATCGGAAAATCAAAGTTAAGAGCACGCGGAAGAGCGTTGTGCTGCGCGCCCGTCCGGGTTACCGCGCGCCCACCGGCGGCTGAAAGAAGAGCGGGGGCAAGCCCCCTTCCTCACCCCGAGCTGATCAGACCTGAGCTTTCAATACCTGACTGAAGGGCCTTCGTCGTTCAAATCTTGAAGCCGGTTGGAAATCTCGTGGTCGGGAAGGGGGCTTGCCCCCGCTCTTGCTCCTACTCCACGCGCGCGTACTGTTACCCCTCAGCCCCTTCTTGTTTGCCATCCTTCACTCGTGCTAGTTTTGCTCGCTCGTGGGTAGGACAGACATTCTTTTCTGTCCTCAAGTTTTCACTTTCTCAGACTGAAACGGCTCCTGATTACATGCCAGACCGAAACGACGCCTGGGAGTTGTTGTGCGAATACACCAAGGGCGAAAGTTTGCGCAAGCACGCGCTCGCGGTGGAAGCAGCCATGCGCGCCGCGGCGACGAAATACGGTAGCGTTGAGGACGACGCGGACGAGTGGGGACTGGTCGGGCTACTTCATGATTTCGATTATGAAATGTTTCCGACGGCGGACCAGCATCCGTTCACCGGCGCCAACATTCTCTGCGGCCGCGGCTATTCCGAGCGATTCATTCGCGCGATCATGGGCCATGCAACCTACACCGGCGTGCCGCGCGACACGGCCATGGCCCGCGCGCTGTTCGCGACGGACGAGTTGTGTGGATTTCTGGTGGCGTGCGCTTTGGTGAGACCGAATAAGAGCCTTGACGATCTGGAAGTGAAGTCAGTGAAGAAGAAACTGAAGGACAAGGCCTTCGCGCGCTCGGTAAATCGGGACGACATTCAGCAGGGAATTGAGGAACTCGGCGTTGACCTCGACGAACACATTCGCTTCGTGATCGACGCGCTGCGCCCGCATCAGAAAGCGATCGGGCTGAACCCGCTCGCAGCTTAGCTAGAGGCAGTTCTTTTTGGAGTGCGGTGACCTATCACCGCTTTGGTCAGCCGCGACTTGTCGCGGTCAGCATCGCACTAGGCAAGTAAAATCCAAGGCGTCAAGCCGCCTTGAAGCAAAAGCGGTGACAGGTCACCGCACTCCAAAAGGGTAGAGCTTCTTAACCGACGTTGCGTTGCGGCACAGGCGTCGGCTGAATTTGCTCGCGGCGGGCGGTAACAATCGAAGCAATCACGAAGAGTGAGATTGTCAAAACGAGCGCGATGATTGCCGTCAGCACTGCTTGTAACCTTCGCCGTCGCGCCGTGTGTCGGTAAACGAATATCGCTGCCAGCAGCGTCGCGAGTAGCGGCAGCAAGTAAGTTGAAGCCACCAGCAGGCCCGGCGTCGTGATCGGTTTGAGCGAAGCGAAGTAAAACAGGATGATCGCAATGGTGGAGCCCGCGCCGACGAGGGCAGCGGCGAACGAAGAAATAAGTACCAGCTTCAGGCGCATTTGATTGTATCCTTCAGGCCGACGCGGTTGCGGAAATCGCCTGGTGGAAGCAGTACTCGAAAAGCGGGCTAAGGATACCACAGCATTCAAACACTGGCTTAAGTAACGCAAACTGTTAGTTTGCGCCACATTCATCGCCAACTAACAGTTTGCGTTACACTGCCTCCTATGCTAACCAGAAGCGCCTTATCTATCTCTCTCGCCACGAGGGACTCAAAGATTTTGCCGCCCGCTTTCGCCTTTTTAAGAGGCTAACCACTCGCTTCGTCGCCGGCGAAACGATCGATGAAGCGATCGATTTCATTCGTGAGTTGAATGCGGAAGGCTGCTCCGCGTCCTTCGATCACCTGCAAGGAGTCGGTCGCCAACGCCGGCGAAGCCGATGCTGAAGTCGCCGAGTATCTTGAAATTCTCAAACGCATCGACGAGACGGGGATCAACTCAAACGCTTCGATAAAGTTGACGCAGTTTGGTCTCGAACTCGATCCAGAACTCGCCTACAAAAACGCGCGCACGGTAGTTGAAGACGCGGCCAGACGCGGCAACTTTGTGCGCGTTGACATGGAATCTTCGAAGGTCACCCAGGTAACGATCGACATTTTCAAACGGCTGCGCGCTGAGTTTGGACTGAACGACGTCGGCATCGTGTTGCAGTCTTACCTGCGACGGACTTACGCCGACGCCGAGGAACTGGTAAAACTGCCGGCGCGCATTCGCATCTGCAAGGGCGCTTACAACGAGCCGCCTGAAGTTGCCTTTCCCGATAAGAAGGACGTGGATGCCAACTACGTGCGCGTGATGCAACTGCTGCTCTCCAGCGGCGTCTATCACGGTATCGCCACGCACGATCCGAAGATGATCGACGCGACCGTCGATTACGCCACCCGCCAGGGAATTCCCAAAGAAGCATTTGAGTTTCAGATGCTTTATGGCGTGCGCCGCGATCTGCAGCGGCAGCTCGCGCAGCGACGGTTACAACATGCGGGTCTATGTGCCTTACGGGAGACACTGGTATCCTTACTTCATGCGACGGCTGGCGGAGCGGCCCGCAAATATTTGGTTCGTGATGAAGAACCTGCTTAAGGGTTGAACTCCAGATGGACAATCTTTTTTGGATCTTGTGGTGCATTCTCGGCGCGGTTCTGATCGTGGCGGAAGTCTTCACCTCCGGGTTCGTCCTGTTGTGGTTTGGCATTGGCGCGCTCGCCGCCGCGCTCGCCGGGCTTGTCGGCATCGACAGTCTTTTTGTCCAGTTTCTGATCTTCATTTTCGTTTCAGTTGGCCTCACCGCGGCTTCACGCACGATCTTCGTCAACTACTTTTCACGCGAGAAAACTGGCGACTCGTTGCGCACGCGGCGTGGATGCACTGCCGGGAAAGATCGGCACCGTCGTTTCCTCGAGTCGCGGCGCGATGCAGGAAGGCGCGGTGAAAGTATTCGGTTCCACCTGGACGGCATATCCGGCTGAAGGTGAGTCGGCGCTGGAAGCAGGCGAACGCGTCCGCGTGGAGAGCATCGAAGGTTCGTCGATCTATGTGCGGCGGATTGATGAAGGAGCGGACTGGAGGGCGCAGGCACTGCCACAAGATGCTGCCACAGATGAACACAGATAAGAAACAGATATCAGACCAACGGAAAGAGTTGAGCGGACCAGAGCTTCGCTTATCCATTCAGAAATAAGGTCAGACTAAGAGTTGGTTTCTTACTCTAATCTGTTTTTATCCGTGTTCATCTGTGGCCGACTTAAGCGGAATTAGCGGGGTTCGGTGTCCGGATCGTAGGTATCGTCGAGGGTTTTGTCTTCTTCGAGGATCGGCAATTCGATCGTGATGCGATCGCTGGCGGGTTCGTCCAGTTCGTCGCCAGTGAAGCGGGCCAGGATCACCGTGATGTTGTCCTCACCGCCGCGATGGTTGGCTTCGGCGACCAACTCGTCACAAGCCTTGGCGAGATCAGGGTTGTCCGCGACGATGTTCTGAATATCTTCCGCCCGCAATTTTCCCGACAAGCCGTCGCTGCAAAGCAAGAAGCATATCGCCGCGCCGGAGCCGAATTCGGCCGGTGACGGGCGTCACGTCACCCTGCGCGCCGAGCGCCTGCAGGATCACGTTGCGAAACATGTGGGTCTCGGCTTCAGCTTCGCTGATCTGGCCCACGTCGACCAGTTGCTGAACTAATGATTGATCCTTGGTTGCGAGTCGAATCTGATCTTTGCGGATGAGGTAGCCGCGACTGTCGCCGACCTGGACCAAATCCAGCAGATCGCCGCGCACTGCCGCGCCGGTGAAGGTGGCGCCCATGCCGGCGCAACGCGAATCTTCCTGGCTCTTGTGGTGAATCGCGCGGTTGGCGTGGACCGTAGCGCTCTTCAGGCAGTCGACCAGAGGCGTGTCTTCGATCGCAGCCTTCGTCCGAATTGTTGCGCATGATCATGTCGCGCACGGAATCGACGGCCATGCGACTGGCAACATCGCCCGCAAGCGCGCCGCCCATGCCGTCAGACACCACCAACACCAGACCCTTTTCGCCCAACTCAAAACTGCCGAGGTCCTTCGGCGTATCGTTGCCGTCGGTTAGTGTCCAGGGTTGCTGTTTGGAGAGTTCAAGGACGAGAAAATTGTCCTCGTTTCCGCGGCGGACACGACCTACATCCGATTTTGCATGCAGCTCAACAATCATAATTGCGCGTGAAGGCGTTTCAGAAAAGGTAAAAGTGCGCCTGGATTCTAACCTGTTCGCAGTTTAGCTGTCACTTTCTTTGCTGTACTGCATTAAGAGTTTAGAGTTCAAGCTTTAGCTTGCTACTCCTCAAGGCCACAACCTAAAGGTTGAACTCTAAACTTCTGAAGCAAATCTCAAATACTGTTCAGAGCCTGATCGAGGTCGGCGATTATATCATCCGCGTCTTCAAGGCCGACAGAAACCCGCACCAGTCCGTCCGTAATTCCCAGCCGCGCGCGTTTGTCAGCGTCGACCGAAGCGTGGGTCATCGTCACCGGATGCGAAATTAAGGTCTCAACACCGCCCAGACTCTCAGCCAGCGTGCACAGCTTCACGTTCTCAAGCACCAAACGCGCGGCCTCGAGCGAACCAACATCGAATGCAACCATCCCGCCAAATCCACGTTGCTGGCGCTTGGCCAGCGCGTGCTGCGGATGCGACGCCGAACCCGGATAATAAATCTTCCTGACCTTCGGATGCTCTTCAAGAAACGCGGCGACCGCGCGGCCTGACTTTGTCGTGCTGTTCCATGCGCAGGGCCAGCGTCTTGGTGCCGCGCATGACCAGCCAGGAGTCGAAAGGGGAGAGAATCGCCCCGGCACTATTCTGAATGAACCCGATCCAGGCAGCGTCTTCTTCGTTGTTCAAAAGCACGGCGCCGCCGATGCCGTCCGAGTGTCCATTCAAATACTTCGTCGTCGAGTGAACGACAATGTCCACGCCAAATTCCAGCGGCCGCTGCAGGTAAGGCGACATGAACGTGTTGTCGCAAACGACGCGCGCGCCGGCGCGATGCGCGACCTCAGAAACTTCGCGCAGGTCGGTCACGATCATCACCGGATTCGTCGGCGTCTCAACGAAAATCATTTTGGTGTTTGGCTTGATCGCGGCTTCCACGTTGAGCGCGTCTGAAGTGTCAACGAAGTCAAACTCAAGATTGTAGTTGGCCAGCACCTTCGTGAAGAGGCGGTACGTGCCGCCGTAAGTGTTGTCGGAAACGACTACGTGCTCGCCGGCTTTCACCAGCCGCAGAGTGGCGTCAATCGCGGCCATTCCGGAAGCGAACGCAAAGCCAAAACGCGCGCCCTCGAGTGCCGCCAGATTTGTTTCCAGCGCGCTGCGGGTCGGGTTCTGCGTGCGCGCATACTCGTAACCTTTGTGCTTCCCGAGCCCCTCCTGGGCGTAAGTCGAAGTTTGGTAGATCGGAACGGTGACGGAGCCGGTGGCCTGGTCTGGTTCCTGCCCGCTGTGAATTGCTGTCGTTGCAAAACCCATATTAGCTAATCGTAATTGGTGAATCGTGAATAGTAAAACGCAGAGGTGATCCGTTGAGACGCAGCGCCGTTTCGCAAGATGAATGAAGCGTGGCATGGTAGCCCGCGCTCCTGACAGTGTCAATCAGCACATCTGTCAAGTAGTAGCGCATTTGAAATTCTCTGTGCGTCCTCCGTGTTCTCTGTGTCTCTGTGGTGAATAAACCGTTCAGAACTCAACACAGAGGAACACTGAGTTTCACAGAGAGACTGAAATTGCGACAGTACTGTCTTTCGGACACGGTGCAGTTGAACCGTAGGTCAGAGTCCAGTCTTAAGGCTGCCGATCTTGAGGGCAGCCAGCAACGCAAGCTAAAGCTTGTACTCTAAACTCCACCAATACTCGCCGGCCGACAAACGTCGTTTTCCATCAAACCGCCAAAGTGACGCGAAAGTTGGGAAGCGGCCTGCTTTAGTGGTTTTTCCAATCTAAGAAATTCGGATAACGATTCTAGTCCCTCAGGCTTGCCCGCGTTAGGCGACGTCTGTTGTGTGGAGAAGTCTGCTTATGAAACGGCCCCTCGTTTTCTTGTCTCTGTCTTTGTTGATCGCGATCGGCGCTGCCCTATTAACACCATCAGCCGGAGCCCAAACGCTCGCAGACATGCCGCCGCCGCCGCCCGCGCCTGCGGTGAAGCCGGTTGTGATCGCGCCGCCGGTTGCGAAGCCGACGCCCGAGAAGGAACCGGAGTTTGACGAAAACGACGTCGTGCGCGTCAGCACGAATTTAATTACTGTCCCAACAGAAGTTCTCGATCGCAGCGGCCGCTACATTGGCAACCTGAAGAAGGATGACTTTCGCGTTTTTGAAAACGGAGTCGAACAGCAGGTCGCATATTTCGCTTCAATCGAGCAGCCGTTTACGGTCGCGCTGCTGCTGGACGTCAGCGGTTCCACGCAGTCTCAACTCCAGGCAATTCGCAGCGCGGCAAACAACTTCATCAAGCGCCTGCGCCCAAACGATCGGCTCATGCTGGTTTCGTTTGATGGGAAAATAAACGTGCTTACAGAGGCCGTCACGCTGACCGAGTTGCGGAAGAAGAAAATCCGACTCGACGCCGTGAATGAGGGAACGCTGCTTTACGACACCGTCGGTTTCGTTTTGAATCAACGTCTCGCCGCAATTCCCGGTCGCAAGGCGATCGTGTTGCTGACTGATGGCGTCGACAACGGCAGCAAGCAAGCGACGCTGAAGAAAAATATTCGCAGCGCCGAAGAAGCAAACGTCGTCATCTACACTGTTCAGTACAACACTTTGCCGCAACTTCCTGAACGCCTGAGTCAGATCAGCAATCTTAAAGCGCGAGAGTTTGTGCGCACGAAGATGATCAAGGAATACGGCGTCGGCTCGACCTACCTGCAGTTTTTGGCGGACCGGACGGGTGGGCGACTTTACCGGGCTGACAGTCTCGCGGATGTTCCGCAGGCGTTTGATGCAGTTACCGGCGAACTCGGGCGTCAATACAGTCTCGGCTACTATCCCAAAGGCGAGGCGCGGCCGGGCGAAAAGCGCGACATCAAAGTCGTAACCCGTTCGCCGAACCTCCTCGTTCGATCGCGTGAAAGTTACGTGGCCACCGCCAACGCGTCACGCCGCAACCTTCAAGACTAGTTCGCCCATCGGAGAGGGTTTCATCTGAGTCCGTTTAGCGGACGACTGAAAATAGCCCAGCGATTCATCGCCGGGGGCCCGCATGAATGTTTGTGACCGAGTCCGTGGAACGGACGGCTGAGTGTGCTTTCATCACCATTCATTCGTCCGCTGCGCGGACTACTTGGTTTACTTTTCTCCCTTCGCGTTGACACTCGCACCCGCGCAAGCTAAGCTGTTACCCCGTGAATCACACGGGCTCAAATCCTCCTGATAATCCCAAAACAAACGCGGTCGCAATAATCCCTGCTCGCTACGATTCTGTTCGTTTGCCTGGCAAAGCGCTGCTCGAAATCGCCGGAAAGCCGATGATTTGCCTCGTCGTCGAACGCGCCCTGGCCGCTCGCAATGTGTCGCGAGCAATTGTCGCAACTGATGATGAGCGAATCTTCGACGCCGTTAAATCGGCAGGACACGAAGCCGTGATGACGAGCAAAAGTCACACGAGCGGAACGGATCGAATTGCGGAAGTCGCCGCTTCTTTGGGCGGTGCCGACATCATCGTTAACGTCCAGGGCGATGAGCCGACGATATCGCCGTTAACGATTGACTTCGCGATCGAGGCATTGGTCGCCGACTCGGATTCAGGAATCGCTACGACCTGGGAGCCGATCGAAAACGCTGCGAACGTTTTGAATCCTGATGTCGTGAAAGTTGTAGTCGATGAGCACGACCGCGCGATCTACTTTTCGCGTTCACCCGTTCCTTATCCGCGTGACGAGGTGCGCAAGCACGGCTCGCTCGAAGCCGCGATTTTGGCAGAACCCGACTTGGTAACTAAGTTTCGCAAGCACACCGGCCTTTACGTTTACCGGCATGCGGTGTTGTTGGAATTTGCGAGCTGGCCGCAGTCAAAACTGGAGCGACTGGAATCGCTGGAGCAACTGCGCGCACTGGAACATGGTGTGAAGATCAAAGTAGTTCAGGCGAGCACGTCGTCGATTGGCGTCGATACGGCGGCGGACCTGGAGCGAGTTAGAGCGGAAGTTTCAAGTTTCCAGTTTCAAGTTTCCAGTTCGGGCGTCGAGTCGTGAACCTAAAAATTGAAATTTGAAAGTCCGAACCTGGAACCTGAAACTCCAGACTTGAAACTTGAAACTTGAAACTTGAAACTTTTGTTTCTATGAACGACTGGATTGGCCTGGCCATAATCGGTTTCATTGTTCTCTGTGGGGTGTTGGCCCTGTGGTGGCTCTCCAAACCTTACGATGTGTCGGTCGAAGAGTTTGAAAAGCGCGCCGCCGAGGCGCCCAGCCTTTTGAGCGCGGGCCTCGTGGGCTTGCAGAAAATTCTCGACCCGGCCACCGCGAAAGCCGTGGAAGCGCAGGAAGATTTCAAAGAAGGGCGTTTTGATGCCGAGCAGGCCAAGGGCGACGGCGATGAGGCCGGTGGAGCGAAGGGGCAAGAGGCAGACGACAACAGACATGAGCAGGAGCAGACCACCGTTAGGAACGTTTAGAGGCGGCATTGCCCGCCGTCTCAACGTCGAACCGGCGGGCAATGCCCGCCTCTAAACAAGAGACGAGCAGCGAGAGCGACAAAGTCGGAGCGAAACAATAGACAGGCAGGAATGCCGTCCTACTGAAAGGCAATCATGACTAAATACATTTTCGTAACGGGTGGCGTGGTTTCGAGTTTGGGCAAGGGCCTGGCCGCGTCTTCGATTGGCTGTCTGCTTGAGGCGCGCGGTTTGAGCGTCTCGCTGATCAAGCTCGATCCTTACATCAATGTCGATCCCGGCACGATGTCACCGTTTCAACACGGCGAAGTTTTCGTCACCGACGACGGCGCGGAAACGGATCTCGATCTTGGTCACTACGAACGCTTCACTCACGCTCATCTGTCGAAGGCGAATAACTGGACCACCGGCCGGATTTATCTCTCCGTGATCGAGAAGGAGCGCCGCGGCGACTATCTCGGCAAAACTATTCAGGTCGTTCCGCACATTACTAACGAAATCAAAGACGCAGTCAGGGCAGTGGCCGAAAAGGAAAACCCGGATGTTGTCATCGTCGAGATTGGCGGCACGGTCGGCGACATCGAGTCGCTGCCGTTTCTCGAAGCAATTCGCCAGATGGGAAATGAAGAAGGCGCAGGAAACACGCTTTACGTTCACGTGACGCTCGTGCCTTACATTGCCGCGGCCGAAGGAATTGAAGACTAAGCCGACGCAGCACTCCGTCAAGGAGCTTCGTCGAGATTGGCATCGCCCCCGACATTCTGTTGTGCCGTTCCGAAAAATCGCTTTCTTACGACCTGCGTTCGAAGATCGCGCTCTTCTGCAACGTGAAAGAGTCGGCTGTCATCAGCGCGCATGGACGTCGACACGATTTATGAAGTTCCGCTTGCGTTTCACGAGCAGGGACTGGATGAGTTGATCGTCACGCAACTTGGTTTCGGAGCGCGCGCTTCGCAGTCCGACCTTTCCGAGTGGCGCGATTTGGTCGGCACCGTGCGCGAGCCTTCGGGTGGTGAAGCGTCAATCGCGATCGTCGGCAAGTATGTCGAGCTGGAAGATTCTTACAAGTCGCTGCGCGAAGCGTTGACGCACGGCGGCGTTGCCAACAACGTTCGCGTCAGCGTCAAGTGGATCGAATCGGAAGACTTGATGGACGACGATTATGAATCGCGGCTGCGCGACTTTGACGCGATCCTCGTGCCCGGCGGTTTTGGCAAACGCGGCGTGGCCGGAATGATTCGCGCAATCACTTACGCGCGCAAGAGCAACACGCCGTACTTTGGAATATGCCTCGGCATGCAGACCGCTTGCATTGAGTTCGCGCGAAATGTTTGCGGGCTGAAGGATGCCGATTCAACCGAGTTTGATAGCGAGAGCCCGCATCCAGTTATTTTCAAGTTACGAGACCTGGTTGACGTTGAAGAGTTTGGCGGAACGATGCGACTGGGCGCCTGGCCCTGCAAACTCTCTCCAGCGTCGCTGGCCCGCGAAGTTTATGGCGCCGAGGAGATCAGTGAACGACACCGGCATCGTTACGAATTCAATCCTGAGTTTCGCGAGACTCTGGAGCGCGCCGGTTTGGTTTTCAGCGGCGTCTCTCCTGACGGCAAGTTTGTCGAGATTGTCGAGTTGGCGCGTGACGAGCATCCGTGGTTTCTCGGTTGCCAGTTTCATCCGGAATACAAGTCGAAACCGCTGCAGCGCCCATCCGCTGTTTTCGTCGTTTGTGCGCGCCGCTTATGAAAACCGCATGCAAAACGAAACGTCGATGGAAAAGAACACCGAGGCTGAGCTGCTGATTCCGGAACGCGCGAGTGTCGTCAGCGCGGAGTAGGCTTTAATTTGGAGTGCGGTGACCTGTCACCGCTTTGGTTGGTCGCGACCTGTCGCGACCGCCTTCAGCCTGAAGTCTACTGAAAACGGGCGGTCAAGCCGCCCGCAACCAAGCGGCGACAGGCGGGGTCCCCGGCGCGGCAGCCGCGCGCGGGTGCTCAAGTCGCCGCACTCCAAAGAGTTGACGCCTGCCGTTCCTTGTCTCCCGCCTCGCTACCGCTCGCGGTTAGTTTAGGTAATAATGCTAGCGTTCTCCCTCAGTCAGTTTGTCTCTTATGCTTCATTGCCCTACATGCGGACGGCATTATTCGCCTGACTTCGCGATTTGTCCGGAAGACCAATCGCCGTTGCAGGCTGATGCCACGATCGCCGCGCCCCTGCCTACCGACCCGCTGCTGGGACACACACTCGACGACAAGTATCGACTCGATGAGCAGCTTGGCATCGGCGGGATGGGCACCGTCTACCGCGCGCGTCACCTGCTAATCGACCGGCCCGTGGCGGTGAAAGTTTTGAATCAACGCTTCGTCGAAGACGAAGCTGCGCGCACGAGATTTCGCCGCGAAGCGCGCGCCGCCGGGCGCTTGCAACACACCAACGCCGTCACCGTCACCGATTTTGGAGAATCACAAGACGGTTACGTCTATCTCGTGATGGAGTTGCTCGAAGGGCGTACGCTGCGCGACGTGCTGGCCAAGGAAGCGCCGCTCGACGCCGCGCGGTCCGTCTCGATCATGATGCAGATTTCCGCGGCGGTGGCGGCAGCGCACGAGGCCGGCATCATTCATCGCGATCTAAAACCTGCCAACATTTTCATCGTGCAACGCGCGGAAGTGCCGGCGGTCGTCAAGGTGCTCGATTTCGGAATTGCCAAGCTGGCTGCGGAGACTTTGGACGAAGACGAGCCGATGACGTTGACTCTGATCGGCGCGATGATCGGCACGCCGCGTTACATGTCGCCGGAACAATGCGACGGCGCGGAGCTAACGCCGGCCGCCGACGTTTACAGTCTCGGCGTCATTCTTTATGAAATGCTGACCGGGACCGTTCCTTTCAGCGGCTCTACGCCGCTCGCGATCGCAATGAAGCATACGGGTGAGACGCCGCGCAGTCCGCGTGAGTTTGTCTCGACGATTCCCGCCGCGCTCGAGCAGGTCGTGCTGCACACGCTGGAAAAGCAACCGCAGGATCGTCCCGCGAACGCGGCAGAATTTCGGAAAGAGCTGTTGGCGACCGCGGAACGACTCGGTCTGGAACATGCGGCCCTCACGAGTTCGCCAAACCTGAAGGCGCTGAGGGACGTCGGCACTGAGTCGCCATCCGGACGGCTGGTGATTGATATTTCGCGCCTGCGGGAAAATCGCGCCGCCAGTGCCGACGTGAATGAAATAACTGTGCTTGGTGCGGCGGCTGAGGAGGCCGGCAATGGTCGGCGCGAATCGGCGGTGGCGAAGGCGACTGCAAAGGCGAAGGCGACCGGGACGGCGCAGCGATCGTTTCCGCGTATCTCTGTTTCAGTTAGTGGAACGGAGAAATCAAAAAGACAGCTTGCTGTGATCGGGGCCGTGGTGGTTGCAGTGTTGCTCATTGGCATAACTCTGGCGGTCCGATCCCGCAACGGTGTGGCCCCGGAAGCAGCTGTTCAAGCGAGCCCGAGCCCGACGGCGCAGCCAACTGCGACTCCGACTCCAGAGCCGTCACCTTCGCCGAAGGCCGCAGCAAAGAAACCGGCGGCTAAACCGAAGAAGCAAGAGAAGGGTGGCTTATTAAACAAGGTCAAGCGTATTTTTAAGAAACCATTTTAGGTCTGATTGGTTCCGTTTAGACGCCGGACTTGTCCGGCGCGCTGCGAATGGCGCACCAGTGCGCCATCTAAACGGGGCCGGGACTAAGAAGCCGTGCTACAAAGAAACTGACAGTTGAACAACCGCATGACAGACGCACCAGTCAAACCTTTCGCAGTCGGGAACACGACATTCGGCGACGGCCGCCTGACGATCATTGCCGGGCCCTGCGTGATTGAGTCCAGCGAGCATGCCCTGATGATGGCGCGTGAGTGCGCGACGCGCGCGCGCAACGCCGGTCTAGATTTTGTCTACAAGTCGTCGTTCGACAAAGCCAACCGGTCGTCAGTCAAAAGTTTTCGCGGCTTGGGAATGGACGAAGGACTCGCGGTTTTGCGTCAGGTGAAGGAAGAACTCGGCGTTCCTGTTTTGACTGACGTGCACGATGTTTCCCAGGTTGGGCCGGTGGCGGAAGTCGCGGACGTCCTGCAGATTCCTGCGTTTCTTTCGCGGCAAACAGATCTCGTTTTGGCAGCCGCGCGATCGGGCCGCGCGGTTAACATTAAGAAGGGACAGTTTCTGGCGCCGCAGGACGCGCGCAACATCGTCGACAAGGCCCGCGCGGTTGGCTGCGAAAAGCTGATGCTCACCGAGCGCGGCGTCAGCTTTGGTTACAACAACCTCGTGGTCGACATGCGATCGTTTCCGATCATGCATGAGTTTGGCGTGCCCATCGTGTTTGATGTGACGCACTCGCTGCAGCTTCCGGGCGGGCTAGGGCATGCAACTGGGGGACAATCCGAATACATCGAACCGCTCGCGCGCGCGGGCGTGGCGTGTGGCGTCGACGCGGTCTTCATGGAAGTGCACGAATGTCCTGAGCGCGCGCTGTCTGATGGGCCAAACGCGCTGCCGCTGGAAAGAATGGAGCCGTTGCTGTTCATGCTCCGCGACCTTCATAAGCTCGTGAACAACTCGAGTCAGTAAACAACATTCTGTGCGTCCTCCGTGTTCTTTGTGCCTCTGTGGTGAGTCTTCAAGAACCGATTGACCACAGGGGCACAGAGAACGCACAGGGACTAAGTGACAACCAGCTTAATCATAATATGAAGAGAATTCTCGCCATCACTTTCAGCTCCATCATCGTGTTCGCAGTTGGAACAACCGCCAGTCAGGCACAGGAAGAAGCGCGCGCTGCCTGGCAAATCACAAACTTCGACATAACGGCGAACATACAACAGTCGGCGCGAACCCTCGATGCGGTCGCGATCTTAAGCGCCGCCAACGTTGGCCGTGGCACTGGCGCTTCGTTCACGTTTCGCCTCACCAACAAAGCAGCAATTAAGAGCGTGACAGTCGGCGGCGCGGCTGCGACGTTCCGCGCGGTGCCGGAATCTTATGGAAATCTCCAGAGGTTCACCGTCACGTTGCCGAGTTCGGTCGCTGCCGGCGGGTCGCTGGTTCTAAACGTCAGCTACAGTCTGCCGGTGGAAACGAACACAGGCCTGACGGCAATCTCGCCGATCGGATCGCAGTTTCTGCCACTCGGCTTTTGGTATCCGGCGCCAAACACGCCCTTCACCATTCGCGGCGCCGACACCGCGCCGGGGCGTTTAACGGTTAACGGCGCCGGCGTGATCAGTTCGGGAACTGAAAAGAGTGGCGCGGCCGGCTCGACTGTTTACGAGCAGTCGCTGTCCGGTCAGCCGTTTTTTGTTCAGGGTGACTGGGAAAAACTTGAAGGCACGGGCGAGAGCAAGAACATTTCGGCCTTCCTGCCGCGCGGCACAACCGCGGAAGAGAAGAAGCAAGCAGAAGCGATCGTGAATCTCGCTGCGGCCGCGCGAGCATTTTACGCCGGTCTCCTGGGGCCTGGTCCGGACGTGCCGCTTCGTCTGGTTTCTGTACGACGCGGCGCCGGCTTCAACGACGGCGGGACGATCCTGATCGAGTCCGGCGCGTTTCGCCGCGCCAAGGTCGACTCCGCCACTACGTTGTTGATTTCGGAAGCTGTCGCGCGACTTTGGATTGGCGGACAAACCGCCGTGCGAGGCGAAGGCGGCGGCTTGTTGCGTGATGGTCTGACTCGTTTTCTGGCGACGCAGTTTATTGAAAAGCAGTTTGGCAGTGGCGCCGCGCAGGCCGAGCGATTACGCGAGCGGCTCGCTTACAGCACGGTGGCGAAGAAAGATGCGCCGCTCGCGCGCGTGACGCCGCTGGACGGGACGTACTTTAGTTCCGTGCCGAACAAAGGCGCGATGGTTTGGCGGCTGGTGGACCAGAGCCTCGGCCGCGACGCCTTCATGGGTACGCTGCGCGGCCTGTTGCAGGGCGGGAAGGGAAGCATCACCGGGGTTACGCTCGTTGCTTTGCGTGCTGCTTTGGCTGAGAAAGGCGGCGACCGGATCAAAGCGTTGCTGGAACAACAGCTGGACCAGGTCACTGATCTGGATCTCATGGTTGGAGTGCCGCAGGCGCGCGGCGCTGAGTGGGTCGCGGCGCTCAGGAACCTCGGCTCAATGGACGCCACGACGACGGTGAGGGCCACGACGGCCAGCGGTGAGAAGCTTTCAGTTGATGTCACCGTGCCGGCACGTAATTTTGGCGAGGCCGTTTTCAAAACGTCAGTCAAGCCGGTGCGGCTGGAAATCGATCCGGAAAAACTCTATCCGCAGTTGGACTATTCGAACGACAGCTCGCCACGCGAGCGTGATCTTCAGGAAGCGATGGGCGAAGCGACACGCTTATTTGGCGCCCAGGACTACGTAAAAGCGGAGACGATCGCGCGCGAGGCTTTGAACGCTGCGCCAAACATGCAGGAGGCTCGGATCATTCTCGCGCGGGCGTTGCTCGGCCAGAACAAGATGGACGAGGCCGAGAAGCTTTTTCGCCAGGCTGTGGAAGAAACGCTGCCGACGCCGGGAGCGCTGGCGTGGGGCAACATCGGCCTTGGCGAGATTAGTTTGAAGAAAGGGCAAGCGGCCGAAGCAGCCAAGCGCTTTAATGACGCGGTACGCGCCGAAGGTGAATATGCTTCATCGTTGATTGCTCGCGCCGGTCGCATTCGCGCGGAGACCGCGGCCAACACGCTGGCGGTTGACGGCGCGATCAAGACGTTTGTCGGACAACTCGATCAGTCGATCATCAGCGGCAAGAAAGCTGAGTTGGAAACGCGAATTGTTTCGGGCGAACTGGTGCGGTTCATCAACGGCGTGATCGGCACGCAGCCTGAGATTTGGCAGACGCGGGTGCTGCGAACTGAACAAATCGATGCGAATCTGGCGGCCGCCGATGTCGCGCTCACAACCAAAGAACTGGGCCGAGATCGGGCGGGAACGGCAGTGCTGATCTTTTCACGAGGCGACGGCGGCTGGAAGCTGGTTGGGATTGATCTTTTTGAAGTTAACTAGCAAAAGACGGTAAATAGTGAATAGTAAACAGTGAAAAGTAAGAAACTGAAGCTATGAATCGATACCCGCGCGGTTTCCGGAACGTCCGCGCTTTTTCTAGTTGCTACTCACTTCTACCATTCACAATCTTTCACTTTTTACTTTTCACCTTTCACTACAATAATGGATGATCTCGCAGCAATCGAACGACGCGCCTCGCGCATCAAGCTTCTCCTGATGGACTGTGACGGCGTCCTGACAGACGGGCGTTTGTGGCTCACGGCCGATGGTGACGAGCAAAAAGCCTTCAACACGAAAGACGGGCTGGGCCTTAGTTTACTTCACCGCGCCGGTCTCAAATCCGGAATCATCACCGGGCGTAGTTCCGAAGCAGTCAGCCGGCGCGCTGGCGAACTTGGCGTGGAATTCGTCCGCCAGGGCGATCCCGAAAAGATTGAAGCGTTTGAGGAAGTGCTGCGACTGGCCGGACTTAAGGAAGACGACGTCGCGTTTGTCGGCGACGATCTGACTGATATTCCGATCATGCGACGCGTGGAGTTTGCGGTGGCGGTGGCGGATGCCGTGGAAGAGACGCGAGCCGTGGCGCACTATGTTACGCGCGCGAAAGGCGGTCGCGGCGCGGTGCGGGAAGTGATTGAAATGATCCTGCGATCGCAGGGACGCTGGAATGGCCTGGTAGACACATATCTCAAGCAATAGGGCTTGAGGGTTGGGCACAAAAATAGAAGCGGGGGCAAGCCCCCTTCCGGACCCTGAGCCTGCGCAGCCGTAGAGATTTTACGTTGGATGCTCATCGCAAACGGCTTCAACGTTAAAGCAAGTAGCAAGTTCAAGAGTCTCAAGGTCAGCGAAGGCGGGCTTGCCCCCGCGGCTTGTATTTGCCAGTTGCATCGCTCGGCTCGACTTGCAAATCCTGCGAAAGCCAAGCAGGACGACACTGACCAAAGATCAGGTGTGATATTCAGTCCGTGTCGCGGATTGCATGCCTCACCGTTGTGTTGCGGCGGGGAATCGGGGCAGTAGCCCGACTGTAAGGGAGGCGCCCGCGACTTAAGAGTTCGGGACGCCGCATCCTCACGGTCGGGCGTTTGCCGCGAGGATGTTGCGGGTGAATAATGTCGCGCGGCAATCAGCTACATCGTTAGTTCGTCCTGACGTTTGACACCAAGAGGTGCGTTATCTATCTTTCAATTCAGAAACGGTCGAACGATCAGCGGCATTCTTTGTCTTCGACGTTCGCTTTCAATCGCCGGCGGGCGTAGCTCAATGGTAGAGCGCCAGCTTCCCAAGCTGGATGTTGCGAGTTCGATCCTCGTCGCCCGCTCCAAATTTCCAACTACATGCCATCAGAAGCGAACAAGTTAATCCAGGGGCTTTGGATTGGACCTGAGCTTTCCCTGATGGAGCAGTTGTCTATCTCGTCGTTTCTCATCAACGGGCATGACTATCATCTCTACGTCTATGATGACGTGAAGAACATTCCGCCGGGAACTGTCGTCCGGAATGCGAGCGAGATCTTACCCGCAGACCGAATCTTTCAATACAAACGGTCGCCAAGTTACGCGGGCTTCGCGAATTTCTTCCGTTACAAGCTGCTGTTCGAACGCGGCGGTTGGTGGACGGATACGGACACTGTCTGCCTGAAGCCTTTTGAGTTTCCGGAAGAGTATGTTTTCTCCAGCCAGATGGGTGAGCGGGGACGAGAGGCTGTCAACAACGGTGTAATCAAAGCCCCTGCCGGCAGCGAGATCATGGCTTATGCCTGGAAAGTTTGTGAGGCGAAAAACCCTGCTAAGCTGGTTTGGGGCGAAACCGGCCCGCGACTCATGGCCAAGGCGCTGCGGAAGTATTCGCTGGAGAGATACCGGCAGGCTCATCAGGTTTTCTGTCCGGTTGATTACCCGCAGTGGCGCACGCTGTTAGAACCAAACCCCGACAAATTACTTGACGACCGGACTTTTGCGATCCATCTTTGGAACGAAATGTGGCGAGCTGCGGGTCAGGAAAAAAATGCGCAGTATCACCCGAGCTCCCTCTACGAAGAACTCAAGAGAATTTACCTGCCCTGTCGCCAATGCAGTGGCAGCGCCCGCTTAAGCGAGCATTGACACATTTTTAGTTCAGCAGTGGAGACTGAAGTCATGAAGAATTTCTTGCCGTTGCTCCTTCTCCTCAGCATCCTGCCGCAAAATCAGAGTCGCCCTGAGATCACTTACGATGGTTCCCCCGTCACCGTCGTCAGCGGAAAGTGGTTTCGAGATCGCCAGGCAGCGCCTTTAGTAACCCCGGCCAGCGGTCCGGCCGCGGCGATGATTCCACAAAACAAAAACTTCGAGAAAAATCGCCGGGCGAACACCTCGCCGGGAGAGAGAGATCCGAACCTCGACACGATCGACGGGCGCAGCGCTGCCATGGACCGGGCGATTCAGCAATCGCGCTCGACGGGGAAACCGGTCGATGGTTATTCCTATCGCGCCAAGATTCGCAACGCGACGAGCAAGCTGATTGAAGTGATCTTCTGGGAGTTTCAATCTAAAGAGTCGCCAACCTCGACCGTCTCGCGGCGGCAATTCCTTTGCGGCGTTGCGATCAAGCCTGAGAAGGACAAAGAACTTCAGGCGTTCACTCTCTCGGGACCCGCCGACGTTGTTAGCGTGGCTGCGCTCGCTGACAAGAACAAAGCTGCGGCTGAAGAAAAGGTAGTCATCAATCGCGTGGAGTTTGCTGACGGCTCAATCTGGCAACGCAAGGATTGGAATTTTGGTGAGGTGCGTTTGAGTTACGCCCGAGCGGTGGCTACGCCGTGGGGAGGAGAGATGTGCCGGGGACTTTAGACTAACTGCCAAGACGCCAAGGCCGCCAAGAGATTCAACAGAACAATTTCATCAAATGCTTTGGCTTGGCGGCCTTGGCGTCTTGGCGGTTGCTGTTGTTTTAGAGAATATTCACCGCTCGCGCCGCCAGCAAGACAATCACCAGCAACGAAATCAGCGCCTGGACCATCATCAGAACTTTTGCCCAACGCGACAGCACCGGCACGTCGGTGGGCGAGAGTGCAGTGCTGGTGTTGAAAGCCAGGAAGAGGCAACCAACAGGGAAGAGGGTAAGGCCGCGTACAAAGCGCCGCTGCCCAGTAGGGCAACCATCACCGGCCAGCGTGGCTCAACGTTCTTCGGTGAATTCAAAGACACTGAAGATCACGCGTGGTATTCAAAGCGCGCGACGTCTGACTCGCCCATGATCACCGTGTCTCCGTCAGTCAACGTCGCTTCAGTTATGCGGTCAGACTTCGGGTCGTTTACAAACGTGCCGTTGCGCGAATCCTGGTCGACAATCTTCACGAGTCCATCCTTCACGCCAATCCAAAGGTGACGCTTCGAGATGCGTGGATCGGAAACAACGACTTGCGAAAGGCTCGCTTCGCGGCCGATGTAAGCGCCTTCCGGTTTGATCTCAAACTCCTGACCAGCCAGGACGCCGGAAACGAAATGAATGTTGCCGTAACTGATCGCCACGGTACTCTCGCGATTGATTGCAACCGTGCGTGAAGGATCAAACTCCAGTTCACCGGAATCCGCCGCCGGCGCAGGGAACGCGTCAGACACATCACTGCGAATTTCCTCAACGGGCATCTCAACCGCAGGCGGCGGCTCGTCAAGCGCGACGGCGACTTCGGGAACTGCGTACGCTGCTTCCGCGTAGGCTGATTCACCGTACGCTGCTTCGCCATAAGCGGCCTCCGGATTATCAGAGGGCGCAAGGACAGCACTGCTTCCGTCCGGCAGAGCAGCCACAGTCGCCTCAGCGCGCGCCTTGTTCTTTTTGCGCATGACGAAAAAGACCGCCAGGCCGATGCCGATGATCAGGACGAGAAAAAACAAAAGAACTACTACAGCGATAATAATGATCCACATCGAAGAGTCGTCGGCCACGTCCTGAAATGCGAGCGCTAGGAAACTGTGATTCATTTGGAGTTGCTCCTTGGCAAAGATAGCTAGCTGTTATTGACTCGGGAATATTAGCCTAAAAGCAGGCGGCCAGTTGATAAATCTTGACCTGCAGGGCGGTCACTGGACTACCAGGTAGACGCTGCTTCTAGTGGAATTTCGGGGGATTGTCAATCAACGGCGGCCGGGGGTAGTGCCCTAATTTGAAGTCTTCTCTGCGTAGTCTCAGCGATCTCTGCGCCTCGGCGGTTAATATCACCTGCACCCACTCACCGCAGCGACGCAGAGCCCGCCGAGTCAACGCAGAGAATTGAAATTAGGGTCACCACCCGGCTGGGAGGAGTTGAGTCAACATGCTTTGCACGAGAGTCATCTTACAGGCCAGTCCGGTGTTGCATGTCTTCTCCCTCGCTGGGGGAGCGTTGGGGGGAGGGTTTAGGCCCTCTCCCCTAACCCTCTCCCAATGGGAGAGGGGAGAACCACTGAGCAAATATTACGTATGGTAACTGAACGACCGTCGGGTCGCCGCGTATGCTTTTTGTCAGTCACGCACTGGAATTTCCTCGTTCTGCTGGACAATGTTGCCGGGCGCGCGTCGCCGACGTTGGCATGTTGCTTGCTCGAAATATCAATACAAAACAGGATTACAAGTAAGCGGTCAACAATTAGGAGGAGCCAACGTGAGGAATAAGCTTTTGATTAGTTGCGCTGTGACGGTCCTGGCGGTCGCAGGCAGCGGATGCACTACTACAGATAACGCGAATGCCAACGCAAATGCGAACGCCAACGCAACCGTTGCGAGCACGACTACCCGCCCAGGGCCAGACGGTTCTGAAATAACCACCACGGTTGACGCCAACGGCGTACGAACCGAGACGCGGACCTTCCCAAACAATCCGCGCGTATCGAGGGTTGTCGTCACTACTCGTGGCGGCCAGCGCACGACGACGGTTTACGCCCCGAGCGGCGAGTCGAAAGATCTGAAGGAAGAAGTTGGCGATGCGCTTTCGGCAACCGGCGACGCTTTGGGTGATGCGGCAGGTTGGGTTGGCGACAAGACCGAAGACATCGCGGGCAAGACCAAGGACGGCGCCCAAACCGTGGGAGAGAAAACGGTAGAAGGCGCAAAGACGGTCGGAGAGAAAACGAAGGACGGCGCCAAGACAGTTGCAGAGAAGACCGCGGAAGGCGCAAAGAAAACGGGCAAGGCAATCAAGAAAGCAGTTACTCCATAACGCCGGTTCACGAGTAAACGGCGCGGGCAGTGAAGGGCGGTTTGGGCCGCCCTTTTTCTGTGTGTGTAGTTGAGCGTGTGAAATTCCCCTACTAAGTGCAGAGTGGGGGAAGCCAGATGTTATACTAAGCCCGCATTACGTCAGCGGATTTGGAAATCTGTTTCAGGGGAGCCGGCCCATGTCAGACCCAACGCGGTTCACAATCATCTGTCCTTGTTGCGAGGCCACGCTTCACGTCGACGCGCAAACCGGCGCGTTGATTTCTCATGAAGAGAAGAGCAAGCCGCTCGCGTCGTTTGACGAAATGGTCAAAGGACTCGATAAGCAGAAGCAGGTCCGCGAGCAAATCTTCGCGCAGGAGCTGAGTTCGATGAAGGATCGCGACCGCATTCTTGAAGAGAAATTTCAGGAAGCGATGAAACGCGCTGAGAAGGATAAGGACAAGCCTTACCGAAATCCCCTGGACTTAGATTGATCTAACGGTTTCCGAAAAGTCGTACTTCGCGGCTTGAAACCGAAAACCACAGCCGTCCGTAGTAGCACCTGCAGCTGACAACAAAACAAAAGTCGATCAAAGTCCCCACGGATACAGAACCATTCCCCAGACATTCCTGGAGTAACTTATGAACCAACGAACAGGCGGAGCTTTGGCATTACTGGGATTCATGGCGGCGCTGCTGATCCTGCCGGCGTTCACAGCGAGCGTGAACGCGCAGGTCACGATGCCGCCGATTAAGTTTCGGGAGAAGACCCTTCCCAACGGCATGCGCGTGTTGAGCGTGGTCGACTCTTCCAGTCCCACGGTCGCCATTCAGGTTTGGTATCACGTCGGTTCCAAAGACGATCCTGACGGTCGCAGCGGCTTCGCGCATCTTTTCGAACACATCATGTTCAAGGCGACGAAGAACATGAAATCCGAAATGATGGACCGCCTGACCGAAGACGTCGGTGGTTTCAATAACGCGTTTACGAATCCCGACGTGACGGTTTACTACGAAGTCGTCCCTTCGAATTACCTGGAGACGTTGCTGTGGGCCGAAGCCGACCGGCTTTCCGGCTTGACCGTTGACGAGCCAAACTTCAAGTCAGAGCGCAGCGTCGTTCAGGAAGAGTACCGGCAAAGCTACCTCGCGCCGCCTTACGGAATGCTTGAGTATTTGATCGAGCAGCAGTCGTTCGCAGCCCACCCGTACAAACGGCCCACCATCGGCAGCATCGAGGATCTGCAAGCCGCGACGATCGAAAACGTGCGGGCGTTTCATCAAACTTTTTACCGGCCCGACAATGCCACCCTCGTGGTCGTCGGCGACTTCGATCCGAAACAGTTTGACGCGTGGGTTGAAAAATATCTCGCGCCGATTCCCAAGCCGTCAATTCCGCTGCCCCGCGTCAGCGTTAAAGAACCTGAGCGCAAAGCCGAACGCCGGATCACTCACTACGCCGCCAACGTTACGTTGCCGGCGATTGCGTTGACCTACTTAACGCCGTCTCAGAAGAGTCCTGACGCTGAACCTCTGCAAGTTGCGGCGACGATTTTGTCGGAAGGCGAATCTTCCCGGCTTTACAAGTCGCTGATTTACGAGCAGCAGGTGGCGCAGAGCGCTGATGCCACGCCGGACCTGCGCGAAGATGCGAGTGTGTTTTATTTCAGCGTCGTGCTCGCGAGCGGTAAGAAGCCGGAAGAAGCCGAGCAGGCGCTGCTGGCTGAGATCAAGAAGATGCAGGACGCGCCGGTGGGCGCCGCCGAACTCGACAAAGCCAAGAATCAGCTCGTCACCAATGAGTTGCAGCAACGCGAAACCAGCAACGGGAAAGCGTTGGCGCTTGGTTCTGCGGCCGTGTTGCTCGGCGATCCGAATCGCGCGAACACTGATCTCGCGAAACTCCAGGCAGTCACCGCCGCCGACGTTGCAGCGCGTGATGAAGACGTACTTCACCGCCAACAATCGCCTGGTCATTTACTATCTGCCGGAACAGAGCCGTAGCCCGGGCGTGAGCAAGGGCGCCCTTCCTTATGGTCAGGCTACTGCCCCGTCCCCATCCAGCGCCGCGCAGGATGGAACGACGACGGTAGAGACCGGAGGGCAGGAAAGATGAAAACCATAAGATTCTTCGCGCGCCAGATCATGACCAAACAAGCGTCCGCAGTTTTCGCGTTAACCTTCGCGGTCGTCTGTTTGCTGTCTCCATCCGCGAGCCGTGCGCAAACTCCACAAGCCACTCCGCCGCCGCCCGCGGCGCCGCGTCCAGTTCAATTTCCCAAACCCGTCGAGAAAACTTTGGCCAACGGACTGCGCGTCATCGTGGTCGAACGTCACGGCACGCCTCTCGTCACTTCGCAACTTTTAATCAAGAACGGCGGCGAGGTTGATCCGATTGAATTGGCTGGGCTGAGCAACATGGTGGCCGATCTGATTACGAAGGGCACACAGAAACGCTCGGCAACCGATATCGCCGAAGCCGTCGAAGCCCTGGGCGGCTCGCTCTATTCATCCGCCCGCTGGGATTCAAGCCGCGTAGGTGTCGACGTCATATCAACGAAGGTTGGCCCAGCAGTCGACATCCTTGCTGACGTCGTGCTTCATCCGACATTCAAGGAAGATGAAATCGAGCGCTTGCGACAGCAGACGCTTGATGACTTGACCGTAGAACTCGGCGAGCCCGGTGCGATCGCCCGTTACGTCGCCGCGCGCATTGTTTTCGGCGACGCGCCTTACGGACATCCGCTCGCGGGAACGCCCGCGTCGGTTGCGCTGATCAAGCGCGAGGCATTCGTGAAGTATCACGGCCGCTGGTATCGACCGGACAATGCGATCCTCGTTTTCGGCGGCGACATCAAGGCCGCTAACGCGTTTGCGCTCGCGCAGAAATATTTTGGCGACTGGAAAAAGCCGGCGGAGGCGTTGCCAGTTTTGCCGGCGCCGCCAGCGGTGACTTCCGCAGCGGCGCGCGTCGTCGTGGTTGATAAACCGGATGCGGGGCAGGCTGCCGTGCTGGTCGCTCGCGCCGGAATCAGTCGCAACGATCCGGATTATTTTGGTGGGCTGGTCCTTAACTCGGTGCTCAGCGGCTATTCAGGACGCTTGAATCAGGAAATCAGGATCAAGCGGGGACTCAGTTACGGCGCCGGCAGTTCGCTCGACGCCCGCCGCACCGTCGGACCCTTTGTCGCGACCGCACAGACCAAAAACCAGTCGGCGGTGCAAGTTGCTGAGTTGCTTTTGGGCGAAGTGGGCCGGTTGGCGACGGCACCCGTGCCCGACATCGAACTCAGTCCGCGCAAGGCCGTGGTTGTCGGCAATTTTGCGCGCAGTCTGGAGACGAGTGCCGGGCTCGCGGCGCAAGTGGCAAACCTCGCGGTCTATGGCCTCAGCTTCGACGAGATCAATCGTTACATCACCAGCGTGCAGAACATTCAGGCGAGCGACGTGCAGAAGTTTGCGGGCGCGCATCTCGATGCCAAGGGGACAAGCATTGTTATCGTGGGCAACGCGAAAGAGTTTCTGCCGGAACTGCGCAAGAAGTACAGCCAGGTTGAAGTGATACCAATGGCGGAGCTTGATCTGAACACGGCACTGCTCAGGAAGAAACAGCCGACGAACTAAAAACGGGGAAGAGGGGAACGGGTAAAGGGTAAAGGCGAAGGCGGAAGGACAAGCGTTCGATTCTTAACTCCCCTTTACCCTTTGCCCTTTGCCCTTTTCCCCTATTGACCTTACCCTTCCTGGAGCATGCACCCGAACCTCCGCACCTTTCTCGATCTGCTGACCCGTGAGAAAGAGATCACGACCATCGACGCCGAAGTCGATCCCTATCTCGAGCTCGCCGAAATTCACCGTCGCGTGATCGATCGCGAAGGACCAGCGCTCTGGTTCAAGCGAGTGAAGGGAAGTCCGTATCCGGTCGTCACGAATCTCTTCGGCACGAAGCGGCGAATTGACCTGGCGTTCGGCCCGAAACCGGAAGCCATTGTGCGCGAGTTAGTTGCAGTCGCCGATTTGCTGCTGCCACCGCGCGCCGGGGAGTTGTGGAAGCATCGCTCGCTCGGGCGCGACGTTTTGCGCATGGGAACGAAGAACACGACGAAGTCGCCGGTCACGGAAGTGCGCGACAATCCGGCGCGGCTCGATGAGTTGCCGGTGATAACTACCTGGCAGGAAGACGGTGGGCCATTCATCACCCTGCCGCTGGTTTACACTGAAAACCCGGTCACGAAAAAACACAACCTCGGCATCTATCGCCTGCAGATCCACGACGCCGCGACGACGGGATTGCATTGGCAAATTCAGAAAGGCGGCGGTTTTCACTACGCCGAAGCCGAGCGGCTGGGCCAACCGCTGCCGGTGACTGTTTTTCTCGGTGGGCCGCCGGCATTGATCCTTGCGGCGATCGCGCCGTTGCCTGAAGACGTCCCCGAGTTGGTATTGGCTTCGTTGCTTGCCGGAGAGAAGTTGAAGATGACGAAGGACCCGCTCGGCGGTCCACATCGATTGGCGGCGGAAGCTGAGTTTGCCTTAGTTGGATCAGCGCCGTCCGGGTAAACTTCGCCCAGAGGGACCTTTCGGCGATCACTACGGCTACTATTCGCTCCAGCACGACTATCCGGTGTTTGAAGTTGAGGCGGTTTTTCATCGTCGCGATGCGATCTATCCGGCCACGGTCGTGGGCAAACCGCGCCAGGAAGATTTCTTCATCGGCGACTACCTGCAGCAGTTGTTGTCGCCGCTGTTTCCCCTCGTGATGCCGGGCGTGCGCGATCTTTGGACTTACGGCGAAACGGGATTTCATTCGCTGGCGGCGGCGGTGGTGAAGGAACGCTACGCGCGCGAGGCGCTCGTCTCCGGCTTCCGCATTCTTGGCGAAGGCCAGCTTTCGTTGACGAAGTTTCTGCTGCTGACAGACACGCCCCAGGACCTTCAGGATTTTCCGCGCTTGCTGGAACATGTGCTCGCCCGCTTTGATCCGCTGACCGATCTCTTCGTCTTTTCAAATGTCTCGATGGACACGCTCGATTACACGAGCGGCAAAGTGAACGAAGGCAGCAAAGCGATCATGCTCGGTTTGGGCGAGGCGAAACGCGAGTTGCCGAAAGAGTTTCGACAGGAAATGCCGCTCGGCGTTTCCGCAGTTGAGGTTTTTTGCCCGGGTTGCTTGTTGGTGCAGGGAAGTACCTACGAGAAGGACCCTGATTTTCCGGCGCGGCTGGCGCGACGCAACGCCTTTGGCGACTGGCCGCTGTTGGTGCTCTGCGACGACGTCCGCGTGGCACGATCAACGAAAGATTTTCTCTGGTCCACCTGGACGCGCTTCGAACCCGCCGGCGACATCTACGCTCAGGACACTGAGATTATCCGCCACCACCTCGCCTACACCGGCCCGATCGTCATCGACGCCCGCACCAAACCCGGCTTCCCAAAAGAACTCGCTGTCCGCGACGACATCGCCGCCTTAGTCGATCGCCGCTGGCGCGAATACTTCCCGCAAGAATTGTAGGACAGGCATTCCTGCCTGTCCTTGAATCTGGACAGACAAGAATGTCCTACTCACAGGCGCTTGAAGGTGTATTCGCCGGTTGGGTCTATTTCCTTCAGCGCTTTTATCTGGCCATTCTCCTCGACGAACTCAAAGAGGACATCGGCAAACTCCGGCACGCGAAACTTCAGCCCTTTGTACGGCAGCAACTTTTGATCGGGTGCGCCGGGGAACGCGATGACGAGTCCGACGCCCGGTTTCACCACTACCTGAATTTTGGCGCCGTTCGGCGTCTCATACGTTCCGGCCAGGCGCTTCATCAGCGCCTCGGCGTTGTAAAACTCGATCGTCGGCACTGACTCGCGAATCGGCCGGTTCCACGTCAGTTTTCCTTCCTCCACCAGCAAGCCGGCGGCGACGGCCGTGAAGAGTTTCGTGTTCGAAGCGATCGGGAACAACGTCTGTGAAGTGATCGGGAGCTTCTTCTCATAGTCGCGATAGCCGTAGCCTTTGGCGAAGACGAGTTTGTCGTTGACTACGATGCCGACGCCGATGCCGGGCCCGTTCCAATCCTTCAGAACTTTTTCCATGTAGGCGTCGAAGCCCTGAAGTTTCCCGGCGACCTTCGCGGTCTCGTCCTGCGCGAATGCGGGCGCAATGAAACTGAAAGCAAGCGTCAGCGCCAGGAAGTTTGCCAGAATGAATCTTGCGAGAATGAAACTTGAGTGCGCGTGTTGTTTGTGCGAACGCATGATGTCCTCCGTTGTCGGAATGTAGTAACGCAAACTGCTAGTTTGCGATGTATCAACCTGGCTGCGGCGAGCCGCAAACTAACAGTTTGCGTTACCGGGGTCCCTGTACTGTCGGAACCACCTGCGTTAGCGGGTGGTCCCTTATCGCCTAAGCTGCAAGCGAGACCACCCGCTGACGCAGGTGGTTCTGACAAAACTACAGCGGCAGGCGAAGGGTGAACACCGCCCCGCCGCCCTTCGCGTTCGACGCGGTCAGCGTGCCGCCGTGTTGCGTGACGACGCGGTGGGCCAGCGCGAGTCCGACGCCATGGCCCATCGCCTTGGTCGTGAAAAACGGGATGAAGATCCGCTGCAGGTCCGCAGCCGGAATTCCCGCTCCAGTGTCTTTGATTTACCAGCACCCAGTCCTGGCCCGCCCGGTCTTGCTCGGTCGAACTTGCGACTGTCACGCGGCGATCCATTTGGTTCTCAGGAATGGCCTCGGCTGCATTGCGGATGAGATTGAGTAGCGCCTGGCGGAGCATCCGTTCGTCCACGCGAATTTCAAGGCTCGGCGCGTTCTCAGCGGTCTCTGCGTCTCCGCGTTGAACTGTCTCGGCGGAACGTTCACCGCTGAGACGCAGAGGTCGCTGAGTACTCGCAGAGGCTCTGTACTGTTCGATGATGAGCTTAACGCTCAGTTCGTCGAATAACGGCGCCAACTCTCGGGCGCAATCAGCAATTAGTTCAGCCAAATCAACCTCGTCGAGTTGCAATGGTTGCGGACGCGCGAAGTTCAGGAACGACGTGACCATGTCTGAAAGGTTGCGCACTTCGTTCAGCAGCGACGACGCGGTGCCGCGCGCCTGTGCATCCAACTCCAGACTTTGCAGCAACTGCACGTAACCGTGAAGCGTCGCGATCGCGTTCTTGAATTCGTGGGCCAGGCCGGCCGACATCTCACCAAGGCTCTCAAGATTGTTCTTCAGCGCCACCTGCTCGCGCAGTTGAGTGACTTCCGTGATGTCAGTCAGAAGGCAAAGTGCGCCGCGCGAGCCGCGATCGGGGGCGAGGTCGATAGGCGCGACTGTAGCGCCGAGCCGCCGCGGCATTTGTTCCGCCGTCAGCGTTTCAATCTCTTCGCGGCGGTAGACTTTTCCGCTCTGGAGACAGTCGGCGACCATTTCTCCAAGCCCGGGAAGCTTGTGGAGGATCGCGTCAACCGGTTGGCCGAGCGCGCCGCCGTCGACATCAAGCAGCGCGCGGCCGGGAGCGTTGATTACCATCATTCTTCCCGCGCCGTCGAAAGCGACGAGCGCCGACGGGACGCTGGCGACGATGCGTTCGCTGAATCGCTCGGCAGAGTCGGCCCGCTTGCTCGCTTGATGGCTCAACTGTTCGAGCGCTGTTCGCTGCTCCTGAAGTTGTGCGACCACCGCTTGAAATGTTTCGAGGACAAACTCAGCCTCATCGCGCGACTTTGGTCCAGGCGATTCAACTGACGCTTTCTCGGCTTCACCGACGAGCTGCCGGTAAGGACGCAGCACCCAACGCAGAAAAAAGAGAATGCAGACGAGCGTGCCGAGCAGAATTGCAACGAACGCGGTGAGCAGCAAAGGACCGCGCGTGACTGGGGTCGCGGGCGTTAGCGCGTACAGCAAAACAGCGATCAGCGTTGCCAACAGAAAGAAGCCGGTCAGCAACGTCAGACCGAATTGGTAGCGATTGCCGTAACGCATCAGAATAGTGACGAGTGACGAGTGACGAGTGACGAGCAAGTCATCGGTAAAACCCAGCGTACCAGTTGACGATCTGAGTTCCGAAGACCAACGCGATAATCGCTCCGATTCCCAGATACACGCCGAACGGCAACTGTCCCTGCAGGTCTCTTCTACCCTGGTAAAGCGTAACGCCGATTCCAATAATGGAACCTGTCAAGGCGCCGAGAAAGATGTTCAGAATTGTGAGTCGCCATCCCAGATAAGCGCCTACCATAAGCATCATCTTAACGTCGCCCAAACCCATCGCTTCCACATGGCGCAGTCTTGTCCAAGCCTCTCCCATCAAAAACAACGAGCCTCCGCCCACCAGTGCGCCGATGATCGCTCCAACAAGAGACGCTGCCGGATTGGACCAACCCATCCCTAACATCTGCTGAACTCCAAGAACGTCGTCGAAATGCGGCTGGCCCATGAGCAAGGGAACTGCCACGCGCGCGATCAGCGCAAACGCGATGCCGGGATAGGTGATCGCGTTGGGCAAAATCATGTGCTCGGCGTCGATGAAGACCAGCGCGGTGACCGCCGTGACGAATATCAAATCGAAGGGCAGCGCCCAGGTCAGGCCGACGCGCCAGAAGACCAGCAACCACAGCGCCGCCGTTAGCGCTTCGACTGCCGGATAACGCGCGGAGATGTGCGTCTTGCACGACCGGCAGCGGCCGCCGAGCATCAGGTAGCTGAGCACCGGCACGTTGTCATAAAACGCGATCCCGCCGCCGCAGGCAGGACAGCGCGAACTCGGCAGGACAATCGACTCTTCACGCGGCAGTCGATGAATGACCACGTTGAGAAAGCTGCCGATGATCGCGCCAAGCGCGCCGACGACGACGTAAAGGAATGATTGCGGAACTAAATTCAAGTCAGGAAGGATTGCTGTCAGGTGCATCGAAAAGGATTGTAGCAGAAGGCAGTGGGCAGTGGGCGGTGGGCAGTGAGCAGACAGGCCAGTGCAGTTTAGAGTTCAAGCTTTAGCTTGCGGTCTATGGAAGCGTCAACCGAACAGCAGCAACCTAAAGGTTGAACTCTGAACTTGGAGACCGAGTCGCAACCTTCTGCGCTGCCCACTGCTCACTGCCCACTGCCCACTGCCCTCTGCCTCTCCCAAAGCATTAGATGTTTGAGAAAAGCATGATGAGCCGCGAAGCTGGCGATGCTCAATCCCGCCACTCCATCTCTGAAGCCGCCCTTCAAAACATAACTGCTGACAAAGGCTGCCGGCGCGGCGGCGGCAATCCTGAGCGCGGAAGTGCGGCGGCCTGACTCAAACATCTGTTGTGCGGCCAGCGGTGCGTAGCGTTCGCCAATCATCCGGTGATGATGCGCGGAGTCGCGAACGCTGTAATGCAGGATGTCGCCGTCAAGCCTTTCGAGGCGCGCATCTGGCTCGAGTTTCACTGATTCGTGAATGTGTGGCCGGTTCCAGTGCCCGCGCGATTTTCTGAACAGCCGCAGTTGCCAGTCAGGATACCAGCCGCCGCCCTTGATCCAACGCCCCTGGTAAAAGGACCGCCGCGCGATCCGGTAACCGTCGGCCAGCTTGTTCTCATCGCTTTCGCGCAGTTTCGCGATTGAGTTCTTGAGTTCTTCCGAAACGCGTTCGTCAGCGTCCAGACTGAAAATCCAATCATGCTGAGCCTCGTCGACAGCAAACTGTTTCTGCGCGGCAAACCCCGGCCACTCACGATTGATCACGCGCGCGCCACAGCCGGCAGCAAGCTCGCGCGTCTGATCAGTTGAACCGGAATCGACGACAATGATCTCGTCGGCCCAGGAAACTGACTGGCAAGCTTCGCGAATATTCGCCGCTTCGTTGAAGGTGATGATCGTGGCGGAGATTTTCATCTAACTGTCATTTGGGATGCAGCCTTTGACGATCCATTAGTTAGCCGCGGATTCGCGCGAATAAACGCGGATAGGAAGGAAGCAAAATTCACCAGGACGTCGGAAGGCTCTAATCTGATTCGCGTTTGTCCGCATAACGTGTGGCCTTGAAGACTGAGCACATGAAAATGCGATTGCCAGGGTGGTACCTTAGCAATCGCAATTCGTAAATCGCAACCAAAAACTGCGGGCAAGATGCCCGCGCTCCCAGCTACGGCGTCGGGGAGTTGACGATGATGTTGTTGGACCGCAGCGTGGTCGACGTGGCTCGCTGGAGGTCAGCGATGGCTTTGTTGTAATCAGTCTCCGCTCGTAGCTCGGAGCCGCGTGCGTTCGTCAACGCGTTCTCGCGTTGGAAGAGAAGGAAGGTTGTCGAACGTCCGACCTGGTAGAGTCGTTGTTCACCTTCAAGCTGCATCTCCGCGTTGGCTCGTGCTTCCCGCGCAGCCAGCACTCGTCGACGCGAAGTCTCCACGGCCTGCGCCGCGTTGCGGACGTCGACTTCGATAATCTGATCCTGCGAGCGCATCGACGCCAGCAACTGTTCGCCCTGGATGCGAGCGCCGGCCAGATTTGCTTCCGCGGTGCGATTGCGCAGGGGAATCTGAATGGCGACGCCGACAACCACGTTGTAGGTATTCAAGTTGAACAGGTTTCTCAGCGTGCGCCCGTAACCGCCGATCAAGGCCGACGGCGCAAGATTGGGAGAAGCGACAACCGGCGAAATAGCCACCGGGAAGCCCGCGCGCGTTTGAATGTCCTGAATTTGCGCAAGCAGAAAAGCATTTGCGTCGGTAGCGGGATCGCCTGAGATCAGCGGAAACAAAGTGCCCGGAGGAGTCGTCGCCGCCGGTGTTCCGGCTAAGCCTGTCGTCGCGATGGTCGAGACGATGTCAACCTGCGGCTTGGTTTGGTTGCGGAAAAACTTCTGATCGATCTGGTTGATGTCGCCCTGCAGACGCAGGCGGCGAAGCTCCGGCCGGTTGTCGCGCGCCTCTTTCAAAGCGTCGTTCAAGTTCACCGGAGTCGCGTCAAACTTGGGCGAGTCGGTCGGGGTAACCTGCGCCGACCATTCGGGCGTTGCAGGATCCTTGAAGACCAACTGCTTGAGATTGTTCTCGGCGATCGAAACGTTTTGCACGGCCACCAGCAGCGCTGATTCGCGATTCGCCAACTCAGTTTGGACTTCCGCGCGCGCGAGCGGCGCCTGCGTGCCGACCGCAATCTGCGCCTCGACTCGGCGCAGACTCTCGCGCGACAAGTTGAGATTGGCGAGCTGGTTTTGCTGATCGCGTAATGCAAACACCAACTCCCAATAAGCCTGCTGCACCTGGGAAATCACCAGGATCGTGCGCAGACGAAAATCAGCGTCGGACTGCTCGAGTCGCTTCTTCTGAATCCGAATCTGCCGCCGATTGTTGTCGATCGAACGGTCGCGCCACAGCGGCTGCGTGAACGTCAACGCAAGGTTAGACGAGTAAAACGGATTCAGGGTGCTGTTCCCGGCGCTCGTCGTGGTTCTGGAGTTGCTGAAGCTGAGTTGGTAGTCGCCGCCGCCGGTCGAAAACGATTTGTTCAGCGTTGGGTCGAAAGAAAAGGTTGTCTGCGAGACCGTTCCCGCCGTGCCGCCGCCGGCGAAGATGTTTTGAACTGGCGTAATGCGCTTATCGATCTGCGGCGTGAAACTCAAAAAGGGATCGTAGACGCCTTCGAACGAACGCAGTTGGGTTTCGGCAAAGCGCACGTCGTCGCGGGCGATCTCGATGTCGTTGTTATTCTCGAGCGCGCGCTTGATCGCATCGTTCAGCGAAAGCGTCAGCGTGTTATCAGCAGTCACGCCCAGCCGCGTCATGTTTGGAATGGGCGGCAGCGGCTTTTGCTCGACGGTGGGAAAGATCGGATCACGCGGGTCCTGAACCTGAGTCGGCTCAGTGGGCTGCGTTTGCGTCCCCGGATTTTGCGGTTGCGGAATGACGTTCGGCGCTCCTGGAGGCGCCGCCGGCGGTGGCTGTTGAGTTCCCGGAGGAGCCTGCGGCGGCGCAGTTTGCTGCGTTCCTGGCGGCACGGTTGGGTTCTGCGTCTCGGTACCGGGCGGCTTCGTAGCGTCACGCTGAGCGGGAGTTGGCGGCGGAGTCGCAACCGGAGTTTGCGCGAAAACTGCGCAACTGCCGAGCAGCACAAACGCAGACAACAGAATTATTTTAAACAGCGCACGAGGCACAGGATTCAGCATCACAACCAAAAGCTCCTTCAGTTATCCTTGATATATTCCGGAAAACGATACTAACAGTTAGCAAACAAGTCTCTTCTGATCAAGTCTTTACTACGCAAATTGTTGCAGGGCAGTTTCAAAAAGATCCACCAGATGACCGCTTGACACTCAAAGCTACGCCGCATAATCTTGGGCTTCTTTACTCCCAGCAAGTTTCGATCCTAGTTCACGGAAACGGCGGAGCATGGTGTGTCTGGCGGCGTCTGCAGGGGTGAAAATCGCGCGTTGGAATATTGAGCAGGAGGCAAATCAAAAATGGCGGTGAAGGTTGGTATCAACGGTTTTGGGCGCATTGGACGCAACATCTATCGAACCTCGATCGGTGATCCGGACATTGATTTCGTCGCTGTGAATGACCTCACGGACACGAAGACCCTCGCGCACCTGCTCAAGTACGATTCAGTGCTCGGAAATCTCGATCATGAGATTAGCTCTACCGAAAATGGGATTAAGGTGGGAAACGACGAGTTTCGCGTCTTTTCAGAACGCGACCCGGCAGCGATTGACTGGGAATCGGTGGGCGCCGAGATCGTGATCGAGTCGACCGGCATATTCACGAAAGCCGCCGACGCCAAGAAGCACCTTCGTGGCAGCGTCAAGAAAGTGATCATTTCGGCGCCGGCTAAGGACGAAGACATCACGATCGTGCTGGGCGTTAACGAGGACCAGTATGTCGCAGCCGATCATCACGTGATCTCGAACGCATCGTGTACAACAAACTGTCTGGCGCCTGTGGCCAAAGTAATTCACGAAAACTTCGGCATTCGGTCGGCGCAGATGACGACGATTCACTCGTATACAAACGATCAGCAGTTGCTCGATCTGCCGCACAAGGATTTGCGTCGCGCCCGCGCCGCGGCACTCTCAATGATTCCGACTTCGACGGGAGCCGCGAAGGCCGTGGCCCTCGTTCTGCCGGAGTTAAAAGGGAAGTTTGACGGGATTTCTGTCCGCGTTCCCACGCCGAATGTTTCGCTTGTCGACGTGGTGATGGACGTCGAGAAAGAAACCAGCACGGAAGAAGTGAACCGCGCGCTGAAGAACGCCGCCAATGAAGAGTTGAACGGCATTCTGGCGTTTTCTGAAGAACCGCTGGTGTCGAGCGACTTCAAGAGAAATTCGAATTCGTCGATTGTCGATGCCGAGTACACGAAAGTCATTAACGGACGAATGATCAAAGTGCTTTCCTGGTACGACAACGAGTGGGGCTATTCCTGCCGCGTCCGCGATCTCATCAAATTCATAGCCGGGAAGGGACTGTAAAAGACAGTCAAGTGATGAGTTATGAGTGATGAGTTATGAGTGATGAGTTATGAGTGATGAGTTATGAGTGATGAGTAAGACCATTCTCGTCCTGACTCTTTAACTCATCACTCAGTACTCATCACTTTTTTATGACCAAGCTTTCCATCGAAGATCTCGATCTCAAAGGCAAACGCGTCTTCATTCGCGTTGACTTCAACGTGCCGATCAAGGACGGCGAGGTGGAAGACGACACCCGGATTGACGCAGCCCTTCCAACAATTAGGTTTGCTCAAGAACACGGAGCCAGAGTGATCCTCGCCTCGCACCTGGGTCGTCCAAAAGGTGCGCGCGTTGAAAAGTACAGTCTCCTTCCTGTTTATCATAAGCTTCAGGAACTCCTCGGCCGTAGGGCGGCCGATCCCAGTTTGGATGGCACTGGCTCAATAGGTCCTTCATTTTCTGTCGATTTTGCGGATGACTGTGTGGGCGACGAAGTTAAGAGAAGAATCGACGAGATGGAAGAGGGCGCTGCGCTCTTATTGGAGAACCTGCGTTTTCACAAAGAGGAAGAGGCGAACGACGAAGGCTTTTCAAAGCAACTGGCGGAACTCTGCGATGTCTACGTCAACGATGCTTTCGGCGCCGCGCATCGCGCGCACGCGTCCACGGTCGGCATAACCAAATTCGTTGACAAATGCGCCGCCGGCCTTTTGATGGAGAAAGAACTTGAATACCTCGGTCGTGTAATCAGTAATCCCGATCATCCGTTCGTCGCGATTCTCGGCGGCGCGAAAGTGTCTGACAAGATTCCTGTGATCAAAGCGCTCATCGAACGCAAGGTCGACAAACTTTTGATCGGCGGCGCCATGGCCTACACGTTTTTCAAGGCGCAGGGTTTCACGGTGGGCAAGTCGCTGGTCGAAAACGATATGCTCGACACTGCGCTCGCGATCATGAAGCAGGCCGAGTCTGCGGGAGTCCAACTGCTTTTGCCGACCGATCACCAGGTCGTCGACAGCTATGAACCGATCAAGGGCGACAAGATTGTGGCCAAGACTATTCCGATCGAGTTTACGAACGCGGGCCACGCCGGCATGGACATCGGAGTCGAAACCATCGCCCATTTTGCCGAAGCGCTGCGAGACGCGAAGACGATCATCTGGAACGGGCCAATGGGCGTGTTTGAAGAGCCGCCTTTCAACGAAGGCACGATTGGCATCGCGCACGCCGTCGCGGAAGCAGCCGATCGCGGAGCGATTGTGATTGTCGGCGGCGGCGATTCAGTCGCGGCGGTCACGCAGGCCGGCGTGGCGGATCGCATCACTCACATCTCGACTGGCGGTGGCGCAACGCTCGAATTTCTGGCTGGAAAAGAGTTGCCGGGTGTGACCGCGTTGACTTAAAGAAACTAAGAGTAGTTGCCGATTAAAAGATCTTCTCATTTTGGCCCTCGGATCAATGTCTGGCGGCGTCCGAAGCCGCCGCGCGAAGAGCCGTCGATCTCGACCCCGAGCTGTCTGAAGCCCACGCCGCTCTCGGATTCGCGCTGACAGGGCGATTCAATTGGGCGGAAGGCGAGCATCATTTTCAGCGCGCGCTTGAACTAAACCCGAACAGCGCGTTGGCGCATCTCAGGTATGGAAGTCTACTCTCGCAGCAAGGCTCTTTTGAAGCGAGTATTCAACATGTCCGCCGCAGCATCGAACTCGACCCCGTCACGCCGATCTATCAATTTAGTCTCGGCTGGGGCTTATATTTCGCCCGCCGTTTCGACGAAGCCTTAGAAGAATATCAACGCATGATTGTGGCGCAGCCGCTCAATCCAATGGCCTACTTCGGTTTCGCTTGGGTCGCCCGTTACGTCGGACGACACGAGGAAGCGTTGCGCGCGATGAAGCGTGCGGAGGAACTCTCCAACGGAAGTTTGATGATGACGACCGGGCGCGGGCAAGCCTACGCCGCCGCCGGCATGCGGGCTGAGGTGGAAGATGTGCTGGCGAAACTCGCTGCTTTACCCGCGGAGTATTACGTCATCCCGTATCACGTCGCCTTGATTCATCACTTTCTCGGCGACCGGGAAAAGACCCTGCTCGCGCTTGAGGGCGCGTTGGAGCGGCGTGATTTGTGGCTGGTCTGGATGGGCGTCGAACCTGCTTTCGACAGTTTACATTCCGACGCCCGGTTTCATCGCTTGCTCCGATCTTACAGGGTTAGCTCAGAAACCCGCACACGCTTGAAGAACATTCACGTTCCCACGCCGCCACGCCTCTTGTCCGTTTCACGATAGCGAGCAAACGCTGACGGCCGCTGATCCGTGTTTCTACAAATGCGACAGCTTTGCTAATATCGCCTCCAACATCAATGACCAATCCTAAGGACCATACTTTGCGCAAACCTGTAATTGCCGGAAACTGGAAAATGTACAAGCTGCTTGGCGAAGCGGTTGACACCGCACTCGCTTTGAAGCCGCTCGTCGCGAACGCCAATCACTGCGAAGTTGTCATCGCGCCCGTCTTCACTGCGTTAAAGACCGTGGCTGATCGGCTGGAAGGCTCAAACATCGGTGTCGCCGCCCAGAACTGCTCGACCGAGACTGAAGAAGGCGCGCATACCGGAGAAGTACTGGCGACAATGTTGCGCGACGTTGGCGCGAGATATGTCATCGTCGGGCATTCCGAGCGCCGGCAGTTTTATGGCGAGCGAGATTCCGCGGTCAACAAGAAGTGTCAGGCGGGGCTCGCGGCTGATCTCAAGGTCATCCTTTGCGTCGGTGAACGACTCGAACAAAGAGAGGAGGGAACTGCTGAACGCGTTGTCAGCGGTCAGCTTAGCGGCGGACTCAGTGGGTTGACAGCCTCAGACCTCGACCGTATCATCATTGCCTACGAGCCTGTTTGGGCCATCGGTACCGGACGCACAGCGACGCCGGAGCAAGCGCAGGAAATGCACGCGTTTATCCGGCGCGTTTTCGCGGATAGGTACTCTGATCAGACGGCTGACGCGATGCGGATTCTTTACGGCGGCTCGGTCAAGCCGGACAACATCGCCGGACTAATGGCGCAGGCAGACATCGATGGAGCGCTGGTTGGCGGCGCGAGTTTGCAGGCGGAGAGTTTTGCGAAGATTGTTAATTACGACAGGCAGTGAAGAGTAAATAGTGAATCGTAAATCGTGAATAGATGTTGAGTTCACGAAGTCGTCTCTGAGTTTTTACTATCATTGGTGAGAGAAGTCTCGTGACAGCCGAAAGGGAACACTGACGGCAAGCTTCAGCTTAGGATTTAGTTTTACTATTCACGATTTACGATTTACTAGTTCACGATTGACGATTCACGATTTACTGGTCACGAGGAGATTGAATTGCTGAGTTACATTTTATACGGCCTGTTTATTTTGGCTTGCATAGTTTTGGTGGTGGTAGTGCTTTTACAGCCTGGCAAATCGGGCGCCGGCGATCTTTTCTCCAGCAGCGTTTCGAGCACCGCATTTGGTCCGCGTGGCACGGCGAGCATTTTGTCGAAGATCACTATCGGCGCAGCCGCTGCTTTTATGCTCATCGCCTTGATGCTTTCGCTGCCGGCTGTCACCGGCTCACACTCGGTTTTGCAGTCAACGACACCGGAGGCGACGCCAACACCGGCACCGCAGCCATCGCCTGAAGCGAGCATTGCTCCAGCGCCGTCGCCGGCCGCTACAGTGAATGTGACTGCCTCGCCGGCGGCGTCGCAGAAGTAATCTGGGAACTGATTGTTGGCTGAAGTGGCTGATCGTGCTTGGGCAGCTTGCTTCCGTCTCGCGAATCGATATCTGACAATTTGGGCCGAAGTGGCGGAACTGGCAGACGCGCACGTTTGAGGGGCGTGTGAGGCAACTCGTGGGGGTTCGAGTCCCCCCTTCGGCACCAATACCTTCCTTAAGTTTTTGTTTGCAACCACTTAGCTTTTGTAATATCCTCTTGGTGTCTATAAAAACCACAAAATAGACACCAAGGAGGTTCCCATGCATCCGCGTTTTTCGAGCCAGCCAGAAACTTCTCCTGCATCTCAGCTTCCCGCTTCGCGGTCTTTCAAAAAACAAGTTCGCATCACCAAGAAGATTCGCACAGCGCAGGGCGTTTGGAAGTTCATTTCCTTGCAGCGTGTTAATAACCGCTACGTGTGGGACAAGCGCGAGGGGTATTACTTTATCGAATGGTGGGAGGGTAAACGGCGTTGCCGTGAGCTGGCTGGACAAACACCTAGTCAAGCAACCGAAGCTCAACGAAGAAAGCGAAACGAACTCATCGGGGAAATGGCAACCGGCGGCAGGCAACGGCTCAGTCCGACTCACGTACAGGATGAGTTTACCCGAATTCCGGATGCAGTAGAGTTCTTTACCTCGCACATACAGACGCACTCTCCTGCCAAGCCTCGAACTCTCGAACGCTATAAGGAAGTGCTCAGCCACTTCGAACGTCTCGTCGGCAAGAAAAAATATGTCGAGGCGGTCAGCCGGTTGGACATTGACGACTATAAGATCGCGCGGAGCAAAGAAAACGCAGGTAAGGTGAGGATCACTCGTTGTGTTGCGGCTAGTACGATTAACTTCGAGGTAACGGTCCTGCGCGCGTTTTTTTATTACCTGATCCGCGAGCGGGGCATCAAAGCCGAGAATCCGTGCGCTCACTTCAAGTTGCTGCGGTCTGCCAAAGAGCGTCTCAAGAGTAAACCGCAAACATATACTCAGGATGAGATCAATCGTCTATTGGCCGCCTGCAACCCCGCAAGCCATGCGATGTACGCAACCCTACTATTGACCGGCCTTCGGAAAGAGGAACTGGCCCACTTGTCGTGGGACGATGTGGATTTTCACCTTGGGTTAATCCGTGTCCGGGCAAAAGCAGACTTCGTACCGAAAGACTACGAGGAGCGAGATATTCCCATGCCGCCGGATCTGATACCGCTTCTTCAGAATTTGCCGAGATCGGCAGAATGGGTGTTTCCGGTTCTAAATGGAAATCGCTTCGGGCGCAATGAAATGCTCCGTCGATTGAAGCGGATAGCAACACACGCCAAGGTGAACAACGCGACCTTGCATAAGTTTCGTCACACTTATGCAACGCGACTTCTTGAGCAAGGTGCTGACATTGTTACGGTCCAACACCTTCTTGGTCACTCCGATATAGACACGACCCGGAGGTATCTGAGTCCTGGTAATGACCTCCAGCGACAAGCTGCGAGCCGCATATCTCTCAAGGGTTAGCGTTTGCTTTGGTTCGTAGGGACTTGTGAGTTTGGTCTGAAGTTCTGCTCTTCAATCCAGCCGACGATTTGTTGCTTCACGAAGCGTATGTTTGACTGAATGCGAACGTAAGGAATTAACCCCAGGGACACATATCGATAAATTGTCTTCTGGTCAATTTTTAGAAACGCTTCCAGTTCCTTTACATTCAGCATTGCAAAGTCTGGCGCTCCGGCAGCAACAAATTCCTTCTTCTTTTCCTTGTTACTCATATCAAACCGTGGTTGAGATTTTCGAAATCTCAACCGAACCTGGGCTGATTAGTTCTTGACGCTTCAGTGTGCAACACAAGTGCCACTCGCTCCGGCTCACCTGATTGTGAAGCCCGAGAGCGGCACCTGTCTTGCAGCATTGTGAAGAGAATTTGTTTATGGAATAACCACGACGAAAAACAAGGAAATCATCAGCCGGCTGGTAAACATTTTCACCAGCAGATATTTCGCGTCAAGACCAAGGACCGACGGTTGGCTGATTTAATGACAGCGCTGAAATCATGGTGGCGGATCGGGTGTTCAAATACGAATCATAGGTTCAAATACGAATCACTTGATTCGCATACGAATCACGCAGGGATATATTGGCGCTTAGGGGTTTCAAGAATGAAGCGCACGGAGCGTGCCCAGGACTAAGAAAATGCCCTCCGTTGAAGAAAGAGCGTTTGACTCTCTACAGATGCCCCGGTCCCGAATCAGGACCGTCAGAACATTACGGCCTGTGCACATTGAAGGCACCGACCATCGAGTAGCTGCGCTGGACGCAAAGATAATAGGCGAATCGCCAGTTATGCAGGGTCTCAAGCAATCGATTCGTCACCGCTGCGGGCTGTAGCTCTACCGTACTAATTACCGGGGAATCCGGCACAGGCAAAGAGTTGATCGCCCGCTCGATCCACGACCTTAGTGCCCGCCGAGATCAACCGTTCCTCGCCATCAATTGCGGCGCCTTAACGGAATCGCTCCTCGAGTCTGAATTGTTTGGCCATGTCAAAGGAGCGTTCACGGGCGCGACTGCTTACAAGAAAGGAATGTTTGAATCAGCGTGTAGCGGAACAATCTTTTTGGATGAATTCGCAGAAATGTCATCAGCCATGCAAGTGAGATTACTGCGGGTTCTCCAGGAACGCAGAGTTCGCCCGGTGGGCTTGGCAGACTCGAAAGAAATCGAATTAAAAGCGCGAGTGGTAGTCGCTACTAATCGTGACTTAAGGCGAGAGGTTTCAGAGAGGAGGTTGCGTCAGGATCTGTATTACCGAGTTAATGTGTTTCCAATCCGCGCACCAGCGTTGCGTGATCGAATAGAGGACCTGCCGGTTCTCATCAATATCCTATTCAGGAGACTGACTAATGGATCGAAACCAAAAAGCCCGCTCCGGTTTGATTCCGAGGCGCTGGGGCTATTGCGCGATCACAGTTGGCCAGGAAACGTACGGGAACTTGAAAACATTATTGAAAGACTAGCCCTCACGGTTGGAGAGAAGGGAATCATATCCGGTCCAGACGTGCGCGCTGATCTTGAATTCAACGGCCTAGCTGACACCACACATTGTCCCAAAGCAGAACCAGCAGCGCTTAACGAGCTGAAAGAGGTTCTCATTTCCAGACGGCTGAAATCTCTCAATGGGAATGTCGCGTCTGGAGGCCAAGGTGAACGTCAAGAGCTAGAGATGTACCTTCGGCAGGTTGCAGAGGTCGGCGGCAATCTCGCTGAGGCCGCGCGACAACTAAGGCTCAAGCGAACCACGCTCCACATGCGAATCAAAAGACTTCGCATAAGGGTGATTAAGACCGGAATCAACGACGAAGTGAATGCTTGTGATCAAAGGCTACCTTGAGGGTAAGAAACAACCGAACTATCCCGACCTTAGGCGTTGCGGTCTAATGTTCAGGAAGCTACGCGGGAGGTAACCGATAAACCTGAAAACCTATCCGAGCCTGGACTCGCCTTCGCGCTTCGTCTCTCCGAAGCCCCTCCGCAGTGGCGTTGAGACCATCAAAGACGAAAATACCCGCTAGGATGTTAGCTAGGATTTTCACTGATTCTGGAGTGTCCGGATCTCTCGCAACTATTCGCGCCAGTTCAAACCCCAACCGACCTTCAGGCCTGTACTTTACCCAGCCGTTATCCTTATAAGAATTCCACAGTGCATCTGTGAAAGTCTTGGGCGGCTCCTGCGGCAACCGTGAGAAAATGGCGGACCAGTCGATTGAGGCCGGCGGAGCTGCTGCCAATGGACGGATAACCGCAGTTGATCGTCGTCGGAGGTGATGACGCTTACGTCTAACGGGTAAAGATTTTAGTTCGCTCATAATGACTCCTTAGCCGAACTATGCTCCGGCCCCCTCCTATGTGTCAATACCTGTTGATCGACACAGGGAGAGACACCCGAAAAAACTCTCGTTCCCGATCAACACAGAATCACCCACCTTCCGATTTCTCCCAAACTACCAATGTTGCTGGCTTTTAAAGTAGACTCTCGGTCATGGCTTTGTTCCTCTAAAGCTGGTCATCGATTTGGCTGGCTCACCAGTGGGGTTCTGCAAGCAGAATCGCGTCCCTTCCGGTGAGCCTTGCTTTTGCCCGGAAATCCAAGTAACAGAAATGAGTAAACTCGAAGACCTCCAGCCCAATGCCGCCGTGCGCGGCGTATTACCGGATTCGCTAGTTACCGTCGTCAGCGTCCAGTGGTTCGGTTCTGAGGCCCTTGAACTCACCTATAAGACACCTGCTGGCAAGCTCGCCAACGAGCTGCTCTATCGTCACGATGAGCCTCGGATCGAGATAGTCGAGCTTGGTCGCCCATGGAGCTTTGACGGCGACGGTTCTCTCTTTCGATTAGTGTCCGAAGCTCACCGCATACGCCTCGCCCATCTCTTTGATCCAGTTTTGGCAGTTCACACTTCGATCGTTGATCCCCTGCCACACCAGATCACGGCAGTCTATGAAGCGATGTTGCCCCGCCAACCACTTCGGTTTCTTTTAGCTGATGATCCGGGCGCAGGCAAAACCATCATGGCGGGACTTCTAATGAAGGAATTGATCGCTCGTGGTGATCTACAGCGCTGCTTGGTTGTTTGTCCTGGAAGCCTGGCTGAGCAGTGGCAAGACGAACTCTACCGACGTTTTCATCTTCCGTTCGAAATACTGACCAACGATAAACTCGAATCCGCTCGCACAGGTAACTGGTTTCTCGAAACCAATCTGGTCATCGCACGGCTCGACAAGCTCTCCCGAAACGAAGATGTACAGAACAAGCTGCAAGCGCCAGATTGCCGTTGGGACCTAATTGTATGCGACGAAGCGCACAAGATGTCCGCGACTCATTTCGGTGGCGAGATTAAATACACAAAGCGCTACAGGCTGGGTCAACTGTTATCGACTTTGACGCGCCATTTCCTGTTGATGACAGCAACTCCCCACAATGGTAAAGAAGACGACTTCCAACTTTTCATGGCATTGCTGGATGGTGACCGTTTTGAAGGTCGTTTCAGAGATGGTGTTCACGCCGTCGACGTTTCTGATCTGATGCGCCGAATGGTTAAAGAAAGTCTGATGAAGTTTGACTCCACGCCTCTTTTTCCAGAGCGAATCGCTTATACGGTTCCGTACAAGCTTTCTGACGCCGAAGCACAGTTATATAAGGAAGTCACTAGCTACGTGCGTGAGGAGTTTAATCGCGCGGAAGCTCTACAGAACGACAAACGTGCCGGGACAGTTGGTTTCGCTCTTACCATTCTACAGCGTCGTCTAGCGTCTTCACCTGAAGCAATTTACCAATCGTTACGTCGGCGACGTGAGCGATTGGAAAAGCGGCTGCGAGAGCTTGAACTCCTTCAACGAGGGGCAGTGGCAAATGCAATCGCTGATCAAATTCCTGCTCTAGATGCGGAAGACTTGGAAGATCTCGATGAAGCTCCGGACAACGAGGTTGAGCAAGCCGAAGCGCAGGTTCTTGATCAAGCCACAGCAGCTCGTACTATTGAAGAACTCAAAGCAGAGATTTCCACTCTGCAGCATTTGGAGGTCTTAGCCACCTCGGTGAGGCGTAACGCTGAGGATCGCAAATGGCGAGAACTTGCCAATCTTTTATCAGAAATCTTTTCTCGGACCGAAGATCAGAAGTCTAATGAGCTCCAACAAGGGGAGCATGCAAATGGAGTTCGGCGACAAAAGATTGTCATCTTCACAGAACATCGTGACACGCTCAACTATCTAGCAAGCCGCATCAGCACGCTCCTAGGTCGTCCAGAGGCAGTCGTATCGATTCATGGCGGAATGGGTCGTGAGGAGCGACTGAAGACGCAGGAGTCTTTCAAACATGATCCTGATGTCCAGGTGTTGGTTGCCACTGACGCTGCGGGTGAGGGCATCAACCTCCAGCGTGCTCATTTAATGGTGAACTATGATTTGCCATGGAATCCCAATCGAATCGAACAGCGGTTTGGCCGCATCCACCGAATCGGTCAAACCGAGGTCTGCCATCTTTGGAACTTAATAGCTGACGAAACGCGCGAAGGAGATGTTTACCGCACCCTACTGGAGAAGCTGGAGCAAGCGCGCCAGACCCTCGGTGGTCAAGTATTCGATGTGTTGGGCAAAGTGCAGTTTGACGGCAAACCGCTTCGCGATCTCTTGATCGAAGCCATCCGTTACGGCGACAACATCGAGGTGCGAGCCCGATTAACGAAGATCGTTGCGAATGCTTTCGATCGCGCTCAGATCCAGGACCTACTAGAAGAGCGCGCGCTCGCGCACGACGCCATGGACGCCAGTCGCGTGCATCGTGTTCGCGAAGACATGGAGCGAGCAGACGCCCGACGACTTCAGCCTCACTATATTGAATCGTTCTTTCTGGAGGCATTCCAGCGTCTGGGAGGTACGGCCAAACAGCGTGAGATGCGCCGCTATGAGATTACGCATGTACCTGCACCAGTGCGCAACCGCGATCGTTTGATTGGTATCGGCGAACCTGTTCTTCCGCGCTATGAGCGGGTGGCATTCGAGAAGTCGCTAGTCGCCCCACAGGGTCAGTCCCTTGCTGCTTTTGTTTGTCCGGGCCATCCACTTCTTGATGCCACGCTCGATCTAACATTAGAGCGCCACCGCGATCTATTGCGACGTGGTGCGGTGTTAGTCGATGAGCGCGATGCTGGAGACCAGCCGCGAGCCATGTTCTACCTTGAACACGCCATCCAAGATGCCAGCCTGACTCGTTCCGGCGAGCGCCGGGTAGTATCGAAGCGAATGCTATACGTTGAATTGGACTCTGCCGGCAACGCTCGCCATCTGCAATATGCGCCTTATCTCGACTACAGGCCACTGACACCAGACGAGCCCGATGTCGCGTCGATCCTTTCTCGTGCTGAATGTAACTGGATCGGGCGCGATCTGGAGCAGAGAGCCCAGGCTCATGCGATTGAGCATGTGGTGCCGGAGCATCTTTTGGAAGTGCGCTCTCGGAAGCTGGATCTAATAGCGAAGACCGAGGCTGCGGTAAAGGATAGGCTGACCAAGGAAATTACGTACTGGGATCATCGTGCCGAGGAACTGAAGCTGCAGGAGCAGGCTGGAAAACCAAACGCACGCCTTAACTCTGGTGAAGCGCGCAAGCGTGCCGACGCAATGCAAGCGCGGCTTGAGAAACGAATCGAGGAATTGAGACTTGAGCGCCAGATTTCTCCATTGCCCCCGGTAGTTCTTGGAGGTGTGTTGGTCGTGCCTGCCGGACTCATTGCTTCGATGACAGGCCGCCCGGTGGCGTCATTCGTGAGGTCCGCAGACAACCAGGCGGCAGCTGCGCGGGCTCGCGAGATTGTGATGAAAATTGAAACCGAACTTGGGTTCGAACCTATTGACCGCGAAACTGAGAAACTCGGTTATGACATCGAGAGCCGCATACCTGGGACTGGGAAGCTACGGTTCCTTGAAGTGAAAGGCCGAATATCAGGTGCCGATACAATCACGGTGACCAAGAATGAGATTCTGTATTCGCTAAACAAGCCTGACGACTTCATCTTGGCAATTGTTGAATTTATGGATAGCGACACCCATCGGGTTCATTACCTCAGCAAACCGTTTCAGCGCGAGCCGGATTTCGGAGTGACCAGCGTCAACTACGACTTCGCTGATCTAGTCGCACGGTCATCATCACCTAGCTAGCGAACTGATCTTGGAGGAGAATTCTGGCTGCGGAATCTGACAAGCTCTTTCAGCACGCGAAGGCCGCGCTTGATTCATTCTCGAAGTGGTTTGACGAGAAGCTCGAGCCGTTCGCTAAGTCGTCTCACCCCCTAGAACTTGCTGCTTGGCGAAACGAGCTGGTTCTCATTCGCGGACTTATTGAGAATCCAGAGCGGGTTCGCATCGCGCTAGTTGGCACGACGGGGGCAGGAAAATCGACATTCCTCAACGCAGTTCTTGGACAGGAAATCCTACCTGTGGGTGTCATGCACCCATGCACGGCCTTTGTAACCGCTGTTTCCTACTCCCCAAAATCCCAGTACTCAGTCACCGTACGGTTCTGCACTTCTGACGAGTGGCAGAAAGACGTTGAGACATTGGCGGCTGCATTACAACCGGGCGACTCGGATGAAGACGGCGATGGCCGTGGAGAGTCGAAGCGCCTCGTTGAAGCGGCGAAAAAGCGTGTTCGAGCAGTCTACGGTCTCGAAGGTGATTTTGATCCAGAAGACATCTTGGATGCAAAGCTGCCGACCGCCGTGCGACAGGTGTTCTCTAGAGGCTCAGAGCAAACTGAACACTTCGCTGGTGCCAAGGAGATGCTCTCTCACCTTCGCAAGTTGATTCATGGCGAGAACTCACTGTGGCCGTTGGTAAAAGAAGTCGATATCAGCGGCCCTTACGCGTGCCTGGCTGGTGGACTCGAACTGGTGGATCTTCCAGGTCTCAACGATCCGAACGAGGCGAGGGTGGAAGTTACCCGCGAATTCTTACGGACCTCGCCCTTCGTCTGGGTCATTTTCTCTATGGTCAGAGGTCTCACCGAAGATATTCAACGCATTCTCCAAGAAGAAAAGTTGCTTCGAACGCTCGTATTAAGCGGCACCTACGGAACGCTGTCTCTTGTTGGAACCAAAGCCGACGAAATCGACGCAAACATGGCAAGCCAGCTAGGACTGCCGGAGGATTGCAATCTCTTGGACTTAATCCGAGCGTATCGAGAACAGACCGTCGATGCGGTCCGGGCACAGCTTGAGCAAATGGTTCGCGGACTCGCCTCTCCTGCCGATGAAGGAGCGACGCTTGAACGAATGATCGAGATGGCGAGAAGGGTGAGTGTACACACGACCTCGTCCAATGCTTACAACAAACTCAAGCGAATAGGCCGACTCTTGAAGGACTATGGCATCCCACATGAACTTGAGACGGGCATCCCTGGTGTTCACGACCATCTTCTGCGAATCGGAAAGGAGGCTGGGTCAACATTCAATGCAGAGACCGCTGTCAGGCGGCTTGAACAACTGCGAAAGGAAATCGATTTCTTTTTTCGTGCGCGTGCACAAGAACCCACCGCCGAGTTGGGCACGGCCCGCGGACTCTTCGGAGCTGAGTTTGAATCGTTTTCCAATGGAATCCGAGATCTCCAACGAAGCGCAAATGACCAACTCAAGCTCAACCGTGATCGCTTTTTGGAGAAGATGGAGCCGCTTCTTAAAACGAGTATTCAAGGCGTCCGCCGAGCAACCGAAGAATGGAGGACAATCCACTGGGGCACCCTAAGGGCAATCGTTCAGCGTGACGGCATATTCAAGAGTCCCTCGACGGGGAGGTCATTCGATCTCAATGAAGATCTCGCGGAACCTCTTCTTAGCCAGTTGCCGGTTACTTGGGAGCGTTACTTTACCGACGACCTTGGCGGGATAACTAACGGTTTTGTTATTCGACTCACAGAGTCCGGTAAGTTCTTCTGTAAGACAATCAACCTCATCGTCAAGCACGAATTCAAGCGTGGCGAGAGTCGCGTGGAAGAACAACTCGCTTGGTTCGAGGACAAGGTCTCTCTAATGGCCGAAAGGTCAAAGACGACTGTCTTTTCGGAAGTTCGTGAACGCAGGAGTGAACTTGCCGCTAAAATGCCGTTAGTTGCGAAAGATATGATGCAAACTGCATATGACAGTTCTAAGACAGAGAGCGGTAGCGGTATGAAGCGCCGTATTTTGGACCGGCTTGAACCGAGAGCGGTCGATTCTGCAGGACCCATTTATTCGACAATTCACAAAGACCTTGTGCAAGGTCTACATGATCTTGAAGTAATAATTGTTGGTCTGTTTCGTGAACTTGCTCTCAGCGCGCAAAAGCAAGCTGAAATCGTGGTCCACAATGCCCACACTGAGATTGGCGGAACATTGATAGATCCACAGTCGAAAATCTGTTGACCTCGATGCCGAGGTGAAATCCAAGGCATGACGACGTATGTTTCGTCCTTCCGTATTGGCCTTGGTGGTTCGAAGGCAGCAGGACTGACAGGTGATACTTGGCTCAGCGAGTACTAGGCAATCAATCCGCTTGGACCTATGTTTCGGTGAAGAGATCGAACTGAACCTGTGTCCTGGCTTGAGAAGCAGCGGGAGTGGTGCATCCGAGTGAATAGGCAGAGAAAGAAACTTATCGAGGTCGCCCTTCCGTTACCGGAAATCAACGACGCATCTTCCTACGATAAGATGCCGGGGATTGGCCCACACCCGAAGGGCATTCATCACTGGTGGGCACGGTTACCCTTGCCTACGGCGCGTGCCGTGCTATTTGCTTCGGTTGTCGATGATCCTAGTGAACATCCTAGTGAATGGCCAACTGAGGAAGAGCAAGACACCGAGCGCGAGCGGCTTTTCGACATCATTCGGCTCATGATGGGCAAGAAACTACATGAGCGTCCTGAAGTCTATGCTCTGGCCTTGAAAGAGATGCTCAAACACTGCGATGGCAAGTTGCCATCTGTCTTCGATCCATTTGCAGGCGGCGGCTCAATCCCGCTCGAGGCGAATCGGCTTGGCTTCGAGGCATATGCCGGTGATCTGAACCCGGTAGCGGTGCTGCTTAACAAATGCAACCTTGAAATCGCACCGCCATATGCGAACCAGCCACCGGTGAATCAGGAGGACCGGAAGAACATCGGTGGCACGGAGACGTGGCGTGGCCTCAACGGACTTGCAGGAGATGTGCGTTACTACAGTCGGCTGGTCGAGCAACGAGCAAAAGCGCAGATCCATTCTCTTTATCCTAAGGCTCGGTTGCCGAAAGACTATGCCAACGCTGAAGCCAACGTTATCGCTTGGGTATGGGCCCGTACGGTTGCTAGTCCCGACCCGGCAGCGCGCGGCAAGCACGTACCACTTATTAGCACGTACTGGCTCTCCAGTAAGAAGGGAGCCGAGGCGTGGCTCGCTCCAGTCGTAGACAGGGAATCTGGCACATACCGTTATGAAGTACGGAATGGGCCGCCCAACGATCGGGTGGCCGTTGGAGCGGGGACCAAAAAAGGCAAGAGAGGTTTTCGGTGCTTACTAACCGATACCCCAATTCCCTTTGAATACATACGCTCTCAGGGACAGCAAGGGCTACTCGGTTTTACGATGATTGCTATCGTGGCTGAAATTCGACGTGGCCGATTCTATTTGGCAGCTAACGACGAGCATGAATCCATATCCAGATTGGCGGAGCCTAAGAACTTCCCAACTGAAGAGTTAATCTATGACTCTCGCTACTTGACACCACCCGGCTATGGGATGCGGACGATCGATAGCCTATTTACGGCTCGACAACTCACTGCCATGGTGACTCTTAGCGATCTTGTCCGCGACGTTCATTCTGATGTTCGGAAAGACGCTCTTGCTGCAGACCTTTCATCTGAAGATGCCGACGCATACGCGCGCGCCGTTACGATTTTCCTCGGTCTCGCCGTGGACCGAACCTCAGACTTCAACAACACTCTATGCCGCTGGAGTCAAAGCAATCAGAAGGTGATGAATCTGTTTGGCCGGCAGGTCATTCCAATAGTGTGGGACTTCGCAGAAGCTAACACGCTGGGCGAGTCAGTAGGCAGTTGGAGCACATGTAGTGGATACGTTGCGGATTGCATAGAGGTACTTAATGCTGGTTCACTCAAACAAGGGCACGCTAGTCAAATCGACGCAGCCCAAGGTGGGGACGGCCTCCACAATCTGTTGGTCAGCACAGATCCACCATACTACGACAACGTTCCTTACGCAGACATCTCTGACTTTTTTTACGTTTGGCTCCGTCGAACCATCGGTCACTTGTGTCCAGATCTCTTCAGTACTTTGCTTGTACCCAAGCTCCCCGAGCTTACTGCGTCACCTGGACGTTTCGACGGTGATAAGGAGAAAGCAAAAAACCATTTCGAGGACGGATTCCGAAGGGCTTTCGCTGCCTTAGGAGAGAAGATGGATCGGCGTTTTCCGCTCACGGTCTATTATGCTTTCAAGCAGGATGATGAAGACACTGGCATAGATGTGGATGAAGCGAGCACAACGAGGGTTGATTTGACGACTGGATGGGAGACGCTGCTAGAAGCACTGATTTCGAGCGGCTTCTACATCACCGGCACTTGGCCAGTGCGGGCATCACAGGCGTGGCGCATGCGCGCAATGGGTGCGAATGCGTTGGCATCATACATTGTACTCGCTTGTAGGTCGCGACCATCTGATGCACCCCAAACTGATCGACGTTCCTTCGTCGCTGAACTTAAACGGGATCTGCCCTCTGCGTTGCGACATCTTCAGCAAGGCAACATAGCACCAGTCGACTTCGCACAGGCCGCCATTGGCCCCGGAATGGCAGTCTTTTCGCGTCATAGCCGTATCGTTGAGACCAGCGGCAAAGCGATGACCGTGCGTGCGGCGCTTTCGCTTATCAACCAAACACTGAGCGAGGTCCTCTCCCAGCAAGATGACGAATTCGATGCTGACACGCGATGGGCCATCGCGTGGTTCGAGCAGATGGGCTTCAGAGATGGCGATTTTGGCGAAGCGGAGGTGCTCAGCAAAGCGAAGGTGACCTCCATCGGGGGACTCCAGCACGCCGGAATCATTGGATCGAAGGGCGGTAAGGTTCGTCTTCTTCGTCCCGAAGAGCTTTCGAGTGACTGGGATCCACAAACGGACAAACGTTTGACGATTTGGGAAACCACTCATCAGACTCCTGCGCGTCTACTTCTATGAGAAGGCTGGAGATGAAGCGACTGCCGAGATGCTTCGTAAGATTGGCTGGGCGGTGAGATCGCGCGGGATCTCGCTTACCGACTCTTCAATCTATGTGAGAAGAAGAAACGAGCGCAAGAGGCACAGGCGTACAACGCTCTAGTGCTAGGTTGGCCCGAGATCACTCGGATTGCACGTGAGGGCATCGGCTCAAGAACACGGCAGACCGAAATGTTCGGACAGGAGTAATCTATGGCAATCAGCAATCACGAACGGGTAGGCAAAGCGCTGGAACTATTCAAGGCAGGGTTGAGCCCTTTCGTCGAGCGTGAATTCAAATCTGCCTACAGTGACAAGTCTCAGTCACAAGCGGCCTCATTCGTAGGAGATGATCGCCTCTTGATAAACAAGCCGGTCACGGAGTGGGACGCTGCGGCACTTTTGAAGCTGATGTGGGAGTCGTGGAACAGCGTTTTCCGGAAGACACTTGGACCAGCCGAGAGAAGCTTGCTTAGCGAGTTGCGCGATCATCGCAACAAGTGGGCGCACCAACAGGCATTCTCGAGCGACGATGCCAACCGTGCCCTGGACTCTATGGCCAGACTTTTGACAGCCGTCTCCGCGCCACAGGCTGATGAAATCAACAAGATGAAAATGGAGTTGCGCCGTGTGATCTTTGACGAGCAAATGCGGAGCGAAAAGCGAAAGAGCGCTGGCACCGCCATCGAGAGTCAGGTGACTGGCACGCTCAAGCCGTGGCGCGAGGTAGTGAGTCCGCACAAGGACGTAGCAAGTGGGCGGTATCAGCAAGCCGAGTTTGCAGCCGATTTATGGCAGGTGCACCTTGACGAAGGCTCAGACGAGTATCGCAAACCCGCCGAATTTTTTCGACGCACCTATTTAACTGAGAGCCTTAGAGGACTGGTGACCGGCGCGGTTCGCGGCTGGCTGGCAAGGGTGGCGATCCAGTAGTGCAGCTCCAGACCAACTTCGGGGGTGGCAAGACGCACTCGATGCTAGCGCTTTATCATCTTTTTTCCGGTGTGGCGCCGACAGAACTTCTTGGCGTTGATAGTGTTCTGCAGGATGCCGAAGTAACCAAACTACCAACCGTCAAACGAGTGGTGCTCGTTGGAAACAAGATTTCTCCCGGAAACCCCGTTACAAAACCCGATGGCACAGAAGTTCGCACGCTTTGGGGTGAGCTAGCATGGCAGCTCGGTGGCAAGAAGGCCTTCAAACGGCTGCAAGCGGATGACGAAAAGGCTACAAGTCCCGGAGACGTCTTGCGTGAGCTAATGAACGAGTATGGGCCGTGCCTGATCCTGATCGACGAGTGGGTGGCCTATGCGCGTCAGCTTCACGATACCGCAGACTTACCTGGAGGTAGCTTCGAAACTCACTTTACTTTTGCTCAAGCACTCACCGAATCTGCGAAAGTGGCCAAACAGTGTCTTCTAGTAATCAGTCTGCCGGCATCTGATACGACCGGCTCGCCTCATACGATAGCAGACGATGTAGAAGTCGGTGGTGAGAGAGGCCGTGCTGCACTCGATCGTCTTCGCAATGTTGTAGGCCGGGTGGAGGCGTCATGGCGACCAGCCAGTGCTGAGGAAGGATTCGAAATCGTACGGCGACGGTTATTTGAGCCATTGGTGGAAAAAGATCAGTTCGTGGCGCGCGACACAGTCGCCCGCGCGTTTTACGATCTATATAGAACACAGCATCAGGAGTTTCCTCCTGAATGTCGTGACTCGGACTATGAAAAGCGTCTTAGAGCAGCCTACCCGATCCATCCTGAAGTTTTTGATCGCCTCTATACAGACTGGTCTACGTTGGTTAAGTTCCAAAGGACGCGCGGAGTCCTGCGACTGATGGCCGCCGTGATCCATACCTTGTGGGAAAAGGGCGATCGCAATCCTCTCATCATGCCAGCCAATATTTCGATAGACGATCCACGTGTGCAGTTTGAACTCACGCGCTACCTTTCAGACAACTGGGTGCCCGTAATCGAAAAAGATGTAGACGGACCGAATGCGCTGCCATTGCGTTTGGACGGCGAGATCCCCAACCTGGGCAAATTTGCTGCTTGCCGCCGTGTCGCGCGCACAATCTATCTTGGTTCGGCTCCTACCGCTACGGCGGCAAACCGTGGTGTCGAGGATCGCAGGGTAAAACTCGGCTGTGTTATGCCTGGCGAATCGCCGGCTGTCTTTGGCGATGCATTGAGACGCCTGAGTACAGCAGCGACGTACCTTTATCAAGACGGTGCGCGTTATTGGTACTCAACTCAACCAACAGTAACGAAAGTCGCGGACGACCGTGCTGAACAACTCAAACGCGATCGGGATAAAGTGGTGCACGAAATTGACAAGCGGTTACGCACCGACCTGCGCAGGACAGGCGATTTCAAGAGGGTCCACCCGCTTCCCCAATCAGGTCAGGATGTATCAGATGACATGGACGCGCGACTTGTCATACTTAGTGTCGATCATCCTTACAGTAAGGAAGCGGGAAATGCCGCCGAGGCGGTAGCGAAGGCGATCTTTGATTCTCGTGGCAATACACCTCGCTTGTTCCGCAATTCGCTGGTCTTCTTGGCGGTTGATCAAACCCGTTTGCAGGACTTAGATGAGGCGGTTCGCCGCTATCTTGCTTGGGAGTCGATACTGGCCGAGAAGGAAAAGCCGCTGAATCTCACCCCACACCAAGTGAAGCAGGCTGAGACGCAACGCGACTCAGCTGACTCCGCAGTTACCGCGCGCCTTCCGGAAGCTTATCAATGGCTGCTCGTCCCAGTTCAAAGTTCGCCTCAAGCTGATGTGGAGTGGCAGTCGTTTCGATTGTCAGGGGCAGACCCTCTCGCGGTAAGAGCGAGCAAGAAACTCCGCAATGATGAATCGTTAGTCATAACGCTTGCCGGGACGCGTTTGCGCATGGAGCTGGACCGTGTGCCGCTTTGGCGTGGCGACCACGTTTCGATTAAACAGTTAGTCGATGACTTCGCACGATATCTTTATTTGCCTCGCCTTCAAGAACCATCGGTATTGCTAGGGGCGATTCGCGATGGTCTAGCCCTCCTGTTGTGGCCACAGGATTCCTTTGCATATGCAGACAGCTTTGATGAAACCGCCGGACGCTATCGCGGACTTCGCTGTGGACAACATATTCCGATCTCGGAGGCTAACCTTTCAGGTTTGATTGTGCGACCCGACATCGCACGAAAGCAACAAGAGGCTGACACTGCACTTGCTGCTCGCGGCACCGCTGCTACGGGCGCGGGAACGACAGCGCCCGATGAAAGCGGAGAAACAGCCGCCAACCGCCATCGATCGGCACCTCCACGACGGTGCCGCAAACGTCTGTTCCGACTCGCTTTCACGGCAGCGTCTCACTTGATCCCACTCGTGTCGGTCGCGACGCTGGTCGAATTGCCGATGAAGTGATCGCACATCTCTCTGGACTCGTAGGTTCAACTGTGAAGGTAACACTAGATATAGAAGCTGAGATTCCAACCGGTGCGCCGGACAACGTCGTGCGAACCGTTACAGAGAATAGCCGGACTCTAAAGTTCACTAACCAAGGATTTGAGTCGGAGTAAACACACTACTCTGATTGCCCGCAGTCACATTAGCTGCTCGACGGTACATCCTCCCCATCTGACATCAGCACTCGGTTGTTGCGTTTGGATACCCTGACCTTGATAGACCGAACAGGGTCTTGGAAACCGAGGGGAGTGTTGAAAATGCAAGACCAGAACAAAAGCCTTCTCAGTCTGGGAACGAATGACCGATACGGTGGGAGGCCGTGCCGGTCTCTACGCCACGTCGTCCTCTTACGGGGCGTTTTCGCGGCACCATTCGTTCCCCGCATTGTTGAATGTGCCGGCGACCGAATTTATCCTCAGTCATTCTTTCGTGAACGACGGCGAATCGCAGTTCGCTTCTTGAACAAGACTCTATGACGCAGTAGGAATTCGTCGATTTCGGCCATTTGCACTTTCTCTGCCTAGTTTCAGTGTTGGGATACTCGCTCGCTTGGTATATTTTTCTTCTGCGAGCGACGACGCACAGGAGTACGGTCTTTGAGCAAGTCTCGATGTCTCGTTTCAATGATGTAAGCCAGACCTTGATAGGAGAGGGTTAGCAGCGATGCTGCGCGCGTCAATCGGCCGTCAGCTTTGACCAGGGCATCTCTCACCAACAGGCCTTCGTACTCGCGAACTTCCTTATGCAGATCACGAGTTGTGTCAGTCAGACCTTCAGTGGTGTTGTCGGCTATCAATTCGCCCCGTTTGCGGACCCTCGCCTTCTTCGAGGCCGCAATTACCCTTAGCAGAAGTTCGGGACTCTCCGAATTTGCGAGCCATTCGCTCGCGCGGTCACAGGCTTGATCTAAGAGGTCAGGCGCAAGGTCGTCGATCTCTTCAACTAAGGTGAGCGCGGCGAGCCCGGCCCTGTCGAGCGCGTCAACCACACGCGCGACCTCGATGGCCCTCTGAAATGTAAATTGCGCTGGTTCCTTACGTTTGAGGCGAGCGGAGGCAATGCCCTGCGTGATAAGCGCGTCGGCTAACAGATGTTGTTGTCCGCTCTTTTCCAGAACACGGACCGCGCCTCGCGCAGCAACTTCGGCTTCTCGGAATTTTCTCTCTGCAATCAACACTTGCGCCTTGGACTCGTCGAACTGAGCAACCAGCACTCTATCCCTAACACTCATTGCGAGGCGTCGGGCATGATCAATGTGTTCGCGGGCTTTCTTGAATCGGGAGAGTTTATAGTAAAGGAAGCCTAGATTGTTCTTCACGTTTGCGCGAAAGATCTTATTGTGAGCTAACTTGAAATGACGATCAGCCTTTTCGTATTCGCTTATTGCCCGCTGAAAATAATCTTCTCTTTTTTCTGCTGTAGCGAGATTCCTTAGAACGATGGCCAATTCATTGTGATAGTTTTCCTCTTGTCGTGTGATTCGTGCTTTTCTTGAATAGGGACTCGTTATCAGTCAGGATTCCTAACGCGACGTTGCATCGTGAGGCTGACCATTCAACTGTAACCAACTTAAGAAGTGCTCTGGCTCGTGTGTTCCCTTCGGCAGTCAATATTAGAAGTGCTTCAGTAAGCATCGTTCGAGCTTCATTTAAAGCACCTTCACGAAAATAGCAATAAGCAATCTCCGCTTGTGACGCAGCGACCAACTTTACATCGCCCACCGATTCATAGAATGTGATTGCTTCGCTGATTAAGTCTTTGGCGGCCTCTTGAGCCTTCTCAATCCCTTCCTTACTTCCTAGCCAACTCGTCAATATCCCCACAGCTAAGAGGAATTCGGCTGCAACTGGAGGTTCGAGGTGCTTCACGTCAGGGTGATGGCCCACTCCCTTCCACAACGGAAGCATGACTTCGCGCGCCCCAACGTAATCGCCCTGGTCTCTTAACTCTAGAGCAGCCCGACATCTCACAAGCGCTTCGTCGTTAGGCATTAGGTGGGATGTGTCTAACTTTTGCGCCGTTATCCTCTTGATGCTTCTCACAGCTTGCAACAACCTCCCGATATTGATTTAGTCTCCTTCGATGAAAGAAATCTTGCATCTTCACGTCCAAAGGAGAAAACAAACAATGAAGCGATTTCTAGCTACGATCGCGTTAGCGTGTGTGCTGTCAGCCTCGGCCTCCGCCGGCGAGGTTCCCACCAGTGGTGTCGCCTCGCCGCAGCCAGGTGAAGTACCGACCAGCGGTATTACCTCACCTCAAACAGGAGACTCACTTTCCACTGCATCTTTCGTGTCAGTGATACTTACCATTGTCGGTTTGCTGCCTGCATAGACAACAAGCCAGTTCGATAAATGGAGTCACGCTTATGCAAAAGACCGCCTTCGGGCGGCAAGGAGTGCGTCTGTCCAATCCGCACCTTGGTTTTTGCAGAACGCAGGCCGCCGCGTCCCCACCCACGCAGCGGCCCCGAGGCACCGGTCACTCCTATTGCCGCCCAAATAGGAGGCCGGTGCCATAACAGAATCAAAACCGAATCAGCGCGCTTAGTCTAGCTTCGGACGACCACTACTTTCTTCCGACACTTTCTTGTCTTCGGAGCACTGAACTTCCAAGAATCGAGCAATAGTCTTTGCGAGTACCCGGACCCCTTCGGGCTTATGAAGAACTGCGTTCGCGCCAGCATCCAGCGCTTCGCGCTCAATCGTTTGAGCAGAGAGCAGAACTATCGGCGTTAGCCGGCGATGGGCCATGCTTCTCGCGGTTTGGAGAAGGTCTAAACCATTAACGCCGGGCAAGTCGCTGTCCAGAAGGAGTAGATCGTAGTGAGCATCACTTTCAATTTTCTCTAAGGCGATAGTCCCGTCTACGCATGTCTCGATATCCCAGCCTTCGGCCTCAAGCGTCTCTTTGACCATGTTGGCGACTACCTGATTGTCCTCAACATGAAGAATGGAGAACGGCGATGCTGCCCGTAGACTGCTATCAGAAATGTCACTTCTGCGCTTGGAATGTAGGAGAAGAGAATGTTTTCTCTTAACGACCGGCGACCTTGTGGCGAGTAGATCCTGATGCCGCGCATTTATCACTGAGATCAGACTCTGATGATGTGTGAAACCAAGCAGAGGTGTGGCCCTTGTCACCAACCCGCCTGTCTCTTTAAGAGCCAGCTTGATCCAATGCGCCTCATAACTACGCACCGCGTCCCGTAAAGAAAAGTTAGTCCAGTCAGGTGGGCCGAGAATGGACCGAAGTGTTCGAAGCGAAGCAACTGCCAGCCGCTTAACAAGAGCCATATCTTGCGTCTTTTCTAGGAGCAGATCCGCACGCTCAATTGCGTCGCGCTCGTCGGGGTTCGAGAAATCTTGTCCAAGCTCTTCGATGAGAGTTAAAGCCGCGACACCCGCGCTTTCGATGTCGCCAGCCTGCTCAGCCACATCGGCGGCTTGCCGAAGCGCAGCGCGGGCTTTCTCAGGATGATGAAGACGCGACAATGCCACTCCGTGGGTTATCAGCGCTTCCGCCAACAACGACTGCTCATCGCCTTTTTCGAGCGTGCGCACCGCGCGACGAGAAATTTTCTCCGCGTCAACCAATCGGCCCTCTCCTAACAAGACGCTACGCCAATTCCTGAGAGCGGTCCTCGGTCAATTGGCGTCCGAGACCCGCTGAGAGGTGCGGATAAGTTATGCGGAAGCGGCGGAAGGGTGAAGCTTTGGAAAAGAGGAAACGTCCGCAGAAGCAACGAAGGCCTTTATGGCAACGCCTGTTAGCCGCATCGCCGGTGATCGCCGGGAGCATCTTCCTAACTCTGCTCTATAGCAACGCGTCTGTCTTCCGAAAGTTAGAGACCGCGGCGCTCGACTTTAGAATGCGAGCCCGCGAGCCGACGGGTGATAGTAATGTCGCTATCGTCACCATCACCAACGAGGATTATCAGCAATTCTTTAGCGGTAAGAGTCCTCTCGACCCGATCGTGGTCAACAGGATTATCGCAGCGATTGCTTCAGCAAGGCCTAAGGTCATCGGTGTCGCTCTCGACACATCGCCGGAAACGTTTCAATCAATCACGGCCCCACCTGACTGGCCTCCAATAGTCTGGGCACGGAGCGCCACCTATTCAAGGGTTCACAAAAAGTACCTCCTTTCTGGGGTTCTCGGAAGAAGTTCTACCTCAGCCGCGTACGGGCTGCTAACGCTTAAGATCGACTCGGACTTCGCTATACGCCGCTACACGCGCTGGTATGAAACCGACACGGGACGCGAACCCTCGTTCTCTTGGGCCATGTTGAAGAATTCCGAAACGATGAGAGCCCGTCACCAGCGGCGCCAGACTTTAGAGAAGAGTTCCTGATTGACTACGTTGGGCCAGCGAAGACCGACTATTTTACTCGAACTCCAGTATCGAAGTTACCCGGAATGCTGAATCAAGTGTCGTGGAGTGGGGCCAATCCACTTGAAAATAAGATGGTGATCCTTGGTGGTGACTATGCCGCCCAGGATGAACATGACACTCCTGTAGGCTGGATGACGGGAACTGAGTTGCTGGCTTCTATCATCGAGACCGAGCAACGCGGGAGCGGACAGAAGCCGATTGGCACCTTCGCTTTCATACTTCTGGCGATGTTCCACAGCATCGTACTCTTGTCGCTAATACACTTGTTTGGTCTGTGGAAGACGCTACTGATGAGCCTCATCATCGTCCCGGTTATGGCCGTACTGTTGAGCCTGCTGCTCTTTAGTTCGGTGAACTACGTCGGGAGCTTCTTGCTTGTGCTGGTCCTGATTCTGGCAAATGAGGTTTACGAGAAGGGGAAAGAATACCTCAAGAAATGGCGCGAACAGGCCGCTGAAAGCGTCAAATAGGGTGCTGGGCAATCGGTTGTGGAACAATCGTCGAACTGTCTAGTTTGTCGGATGGCGCAAAAGGCTTTAGCGTGCGCGCTGGAATAACTGAACGTTATTGAAATCGGGCCACACCAATTGCCATGGCTTGAGGGCGACGGTCACAGTAGTCATAAAGCCAAATGGTCAGCAGTTTTTATTCTCCGATTGCTGCTGAAATGCAACCCCCGGAAATGGAAGGTCGAGGGGATTGGTCCATCTATCGACGGAATCCTCCGCGCCTAGATGGTGGCGAGCCTTTGGACTGTGTCTGGATAACGCATGACGAGATTGATTAGCAGCGCCGCTTGCGCATTCGGCTTTGCGCGCCCTTGTTCCCAGTTCTCCAAGGTACGGACGTTGGTTCGCAGATAGACGGCGAAAAGGGCACGCGAGATCTTCAAGTCTTTGCGAACGCGGATCAATTCCTGCGGTGTGACCGTGGGCGCTGGCTTATATTCCACCGCATGAGTTCGAAGCGTTCGTTTTCCCTGCCGCGCTTCAGCGAGAGCTTCCATGCCTTCGCTCAGTTCATCGAATAGATTACGTCGAGCGCTACGCCTGGTCTTCGCTTTGGCTGATCTCTTCATGGTTTTCTCCTTGCGTCAAGTTCCTTCTTCATCATCTCTTTGAGTGCGTTGCGCTGTGGCGGTGTCAGATCCGCCATCTCGTCCTTGTCGTAGACCGTGAATAGCCAGAATTGCGATCCGATATCCCACCAATAATAGATTACCCGCAGGCCGCCCCGTTTGCCTTTTCCCCGCCGCGCATCGGCGAAACGCAGTTTGCGCAATCCACCGGTAGCGGGAATCGAGTCACCAGCCTTCGGATGCAACATCAATAGATTCTGCAGGCGTCGGAAACCATCGTCGTCGAGATAGTTCGCCCGGTGACGTTCAAAAGGTGGCAACTCAATGAAGACGGCCTTCATAGCAGGATTATACGGTAACACTCTCTATACGCAAGTAGCGTATAGAAATGAGTCGCTGGAACGGTGACGATTTCCTAACAACGTCAATGCTGGGAAAGTGATTGAACTTGGTTCCGCATCTCCCGTTGGGGGTGACGGACAAGGGAGTCGGGAATTTTAATTCCAACACTCCTACCAATGTTCTCAAATGAAGTACGCACGAACCGTTTAGCGGTCGCGATATCTAGTTGACCACGTAGTCGTAATTAGTACAAACTTTGAAAGTGGGCCGATTAGACGGCCATCTGGTAGGCTTGAAGAAAAGGAAGAATTAAGTGTGAAGACTGTCAACCAGAAAATGAAGCGAATAGGTTCCGCTCGTCGCAAGAAGGTCGAGGCCCGCGCTGCCGGTCTGATCGCCGAAGAAATGACGTTGCAGGAACTCCGGCAGGCTCGTAAACTCACCCAAGTGCGAATGGCCAAGGTTCTCGGTATAAGTCAGGATGGTGTTTCCCGTCTGGAAAAGCGCAGCGATCTTTTGCTTTCCACACTAAGGAAGAGCGTCGAGTCCATGGGCGGCAACTTGTCGCTAGTTGCTGAATTTCCCGATCGTGAGCCAGTTGTGCTTTCCGGCATTGCCGAAGTAGAACTGTAGGGAAAAGTTTGGTGTCTGTTTGGTGTCTATTACGAGAGAGCACTAGCGAGAATATATAGAATAATGAGAACTATAGAGAAAGTTAGCAGAGGGGAGAAATCGAAGCGAATACGCAAAATATGCGAAAATCCCTGTAAATTCGATGATTTCTGTAGGGGTTGAACTCGAATCCCCCCTTCGGCACCATAAACCTTCATTTTCCTCAGCAAAATCGCTTAATTTTCAATTTAGAGTCCGCTTCGGAACAATCGTCTTTCCCACCTACGATGAACTTCGTATCTTGGTCAAATGGCGTCATGTCGCTTGACCCCCGCCGCTCAGATCGGACACTTCATGTGTTAATTACACCGGACACATCATGTGCTAACGACAGCTAACGACACTTTTCTTGACTAGCTTAAAGCAAAGCAGTATAAATGCGGGCAGTAAATCCGAGCGCGCCCTCGGGATCAAAGGCAAAGTTACAGCTCGGACTGAGGTCAAGGACCCACTTTCCCCGAGAGAATAGGGGAACCAAGACTACGCCGATGCTGATTCTTCGGATCGGCTTCCTGGATCCTAGACTTAATTCCCAAAGGGGCGGCTCAAACATAACCTTGACTCAAAGGGCGATGGTTGCCTGAGGATTGCTGCTCTAACCTTTGCGGGTTGACGTGTAATAGCCTCCTCGTAACCGAGACTACCCTTTGGCCAGGTAGGAGGTAAATACCATGGCGAAGTTTCAGCCTCGAGGCGACCAAAGAAGTGTTAACACCAACTTCGACGACAGCAGACAGTTCGGGGTTGATATTATACAAAGTAGTTTACTAACTGGCGTGGGGGTCATGGCCAGCATGGCGGATGCCGCTCGGACATTCTGGCAGAGCATTGCCGACCGAGAACAAATGGCGCGGGCCGAACTGGGGCCTGGGTTAGTAAGTAGATTGAGTACCACAATAGCAGGAGCGGCGGGAGATGCCTTGGGCGGCGTGGTAGGAGCGTCGACCAGTGGCGTCCGGAGGTCGAACACAGGGAATTTCGGTAGCAAGTCGCGCAGGCGACGACGCGCAGAAAGGCGAGCAGACTCCACCTCTCGCAGTACTGTTGGAGGAGCGCGCGCCAAGAGTACCGCGTCTGCGGCCCAGCAGGAAATAATTGATTCAGCTGAGGACTTTCTGGTGCAGGTAGAAGCTAACGGGGCTGTGCTTGACAGTGTTGTTGACCATGTCGCACTGGATCGCGACTTGGATCGATCTATCGTACGATCGGTAATTACCCGCCATTTTATCAACAATGGCAAGGTGATTCTGAATCAACAGTACGTCGACGAATCCAGGCCCGTGGATCCGGTTTTAGACTGGTTTAAGGATGAACTAAAGCGACTTGGCTACAATGATGTCAGAAAGGACTATGAGTTGACCGGTTTTCGAGACCTCGATGAGGAGGCGGCCCTTATCGCGTTCGTCGATGAGGAACCGTACGTCCTGTGTTATCCCGTCAATGACGGCGAGGTTGGCGATGCAGCCCATCGAGAGGCGGCAAGATTCCAAGCCGGTAGCGTTGCCCCTGACAAGAGTGCTCACTATGCTTGGGTCAGTGATGGCGTTTCGAGCTACATCTACGACCTTGAAGATGATCGCGTTGTACCCCGGTTGCCAAAATACTCCGATACGCTACTAGACGACTTGGATATGGGCTCAAAGGTCACTTCCGACACGCTGCTGGACGATTTGGATATGGGCGCCAAGGGCACTGCGGAGAAGAGTAAGAAAAGATGACTCTCCGTTATTCGACGAAACTAATCGAGAACTCGCCCACTACGTTACAGAGATTCAGCCCAAGATAGGAGTTCTATCGCCTGTGGGCGGCACCCTGGCCGGGTCCCCGCTGGCTAAGCGCTCCGCATGAGTTAGGTGAAGAAAAGCCTAGGGCACAGCAACTTTAAGACTTTCATACGCCTCACCTACTCAATAATTGCCTGCGTGATTTCCTAACGCTTAGCGCGGCCATTGTTCGAATCTATAGCGGGCGCTCGTTCTATTAACCGCTCATTCATATTCGGGACACAGACACCGCGAGCGAAAGAAATTTTGTACTGTAGGTAACTGCAATGAGCTTGTTTTCCCTCAATGACAAGATTCTCGCGGGATTGACATTTGGCTTGGCCCGCAACACCTCGCAGCGAAGACAGGCCCTGCAACTAAGACATGAGGTGTATGCACGCAAGGGGCTCGTTTTGGAGACGAATGGTCTTTATGTCCCTCCGCAAGCGTTTTTGCCGGCTTCGGCCCTGCTCGTCGCGCGCAGGGAAGATACCGTAATAGGAACGCTAAGTGTCTACGCCGATTCGGAAATAGGCTTACCGATTGACAAAGTACATCCAGTAGAGGTCGACCGAATGCGGTCGCGCGTATCTAGAGTTGCTGAAGTTGGAGGGCTCGCAGTCGCGGAAGAAGATCGTTCGTTCGGTGTGACTCTCATGCTCTATTACGCCATGTTCAAGTGGTGTAGGCTGCATGATTTTGGCGGCTTGATCGCCAGTACTCACCCTTCCGCAAAGCGAGTCTATCAGTCGGCCTTTTTATTTGAAATCCTCGGTCCGGAATGCCCTCATCCGCGATGGCGCAGTGCGCCATCCATCCCCTTGGGTCTAGACATCGTTACAGCCCCCGATCGTGCTAGGAAGGCTTATGAAGGCGTGCAAGGCAAGCTGAATCTTTACTCCTTTTTTTGTGAGTTGGATTTTCCCCTCGATTTTCCGGAGAGCACAAGTGAGAACATGCAATGGGGGAAAGATGAGATTGTGATGATGGCCTCTGGTGGGTATGTGGACATGCCGGACGACGTCATCGCCGTGCTTGCCCATCACTATGGAAATGAGTTTACGGGAAAAGATCAACGGACGGTTTCTGAGGAATAGGTGTTCGACGTTTCGCTCATACACACTATTGCCAGGGAGTTAGCTTCCTCGACTGGCTTTGAGCGTGTGCCGGAAAGCAACCTCATTATGGATGCGCCCGAAGCGGTAGCCGCCTTCCGCAGGGCCGGCGCACAGAATGGAGTGCTTTCCGGCGTTTACACATATCATCTGGCCCAATCATGTGCGCTCATAAGGCCCGGTGACCGGGTGATTGATCTCGGTTGTGGCCCGGCAAATCTGCTGGTTGCGGCCGCAAGACTGAACCCCGAATCAACGTTCACCGGCATCGATCTATCGCCAAGAATGATTGATGAGGCAAGAAAGTTAGTCAAGGCAAGCGGCTTACGAAATGTCGAGTTGAGACTTGATGACATTACAAAGCTGGAGTTGGTGGAGGACAGTAGTGTAGACGTGGTGTTGTCGTCCATGGCACTGCACCATTTGGCGGATGTCGAAAGCTTACATACTTGCCTAATGGCCATCGATCGCGTATTGACCCCCAAAGGGAAGATCTACATATGCGACTTTGGACGTCTGAAGAGTCTTGGGTCTGTCGAGTACTTTGTTCGCCGAGCGATCCCGGAAGAAGAGACGATCCTCAGAAGAGACTATTATGAGTCTCTCAGAGCGGCGTTTTCTAAGTTTGAGTTCAAAATGGCTTTGTTAAAGCTAGAGGCGAGGAAGATCAAGCTTTACTCAACGTTAATAAGCCCGATAATGATTGTCATAACGACTGACCATCAACACAAGCTCCTTAGTCCGCCCGTCGGCGCGGAGATTGTAAATACAATTAAACTATTGCCCCGCCGGCGACGCCAGGACTTGCAGCAGTTGCGATTCTTCCTCCGGTTGGGAGGCCTGAAGTGGACAGCATAGGTGCAGGGCCGCATTTAGGGAGAGACGCACAAGACAACCTGAGACTAGCCCTCCTTTGCTGGCGGTGCGTTCTCGGAGAAGGGCGCGTGTCTGAAGATGCGACGGTGTTTGCAACTGACACAAGCGCGTTCACAGCTTCAATCTCCGCGGTTCTCAGTCCTGAATCAGTCGCGCAATTGCAGGAGATCGTCAAAATCGCCGATAAGTTTCAGGTCCCCTTATACCCTGCCAGCACTGGTAAGAACTGGGGCTATGGAACGTCTGTACCAAGAGTCTCCGACAGCGTAATCGTCGATCTCTCGTTAATGAATCGGATCCTTGATTTCGACGAAGAGCTGGGCGTGGTAACACTGGAACCGGGAGTGACGCAGGCGGACTTACACAAATTCCTACAGGAAAAAGGCTCACGCTTCATGGTTCCCGTTACTGGCGCGGGGCCTTCGTGCAGCTTGGTTGGCAACGCGCTTGAACGAGGTTTTGGGATAACCCCAATAACCGATCACTTCAACGCGGTACTATCTTTGAAGGCCGTGCTTCCGAATGGTGACATCTATCAATCGGCGTTTCGAGAGACGAACAGTCGAGGTTCCGCTTACGCTCATAAGTGGGGAATAGGTCCTTACCTGGATGGTCTATTCTCGCAGTCGGGATTTGGGATTGTAGTGGATATGAGCATTGCTCTTAGCCCGAAGCCTGATTGCGTTGGTGCTTTTGTCTTTTCAGTTGCCAATACTACCGAGCTGGAGAACCTCGCCCCCACGTTAAGAAAACTAATCAATCTTACTGGCTCAAATGTGGGCGGCCTCAATCTCATGAGTTGCGAACGAATTAAGGCGACAATGAAAGGCTCTCTCCGGGGAAGTGGTCCACCGGTACCCGGCTCCGGCGAATCGCCGGAGTGGATCGATGCGATACCCAAGGATAGTTGGACCGGATTTGGATCAATTTATGGTGGGAAAACCTTCTACCGCGCCACTTGCAAGGTAATTAAGCATTGTTTACGCGGTCGCGTGAAGCAACTTCGCTTCATAAACGATAATCGGCTGAGGTGGCTAGGCAGGGCGGACAGTTTGATTAATTTGCTTCCCGGCCGGAAGAACCTCTACTCGCTTGAGCGGCTGAGTGCCGCTTACGATATCGTCCAGGGAATTCCATCGACAATCGCGCTGAACCTGGCCTATTCAAAGTCCGGTAAGAAAGTTCCCAATCGTCCTCTTAACCCCGCACTCGACGGCTGTGGATTGCTTTGGTACTCGCCGATTGTGCCGATGCGTACTGGTGTGATCAGCCAATTCGTTGAATTCACGGAGAGAGTATGTAAACAACATGGCTTTGAAGCTCCGATCACCTTAACTAGTCTTTCGCCAAGATCCTTTGCCAGCACCCTGCCACTATTGTTTGACCCAAAGAACAAAGACGAAGAGGATAGGGCATTCAAATGTTATGAGGAGCTTTTTTCCTTCGGCCGTGAATACGGCTTTGTTCCCTATAGAGTCGGTACACAGTTTATGACAAACTTGATCGATACCGACCTCCCGTTTTGGCGGCTTGCCAGCAGACTGAAAGAGGCTATCGACCCAGGAATGGTTCTGGCGCCTGGCCGGTATTCGCCGGACAGTTCACGTAGAGGTTCTTTGGCTATCTTTCGCGCTTGATGCTTCAGATTTGATGGATCTTCCGCTGAGCGTCTAAAGTTTGTGGTGACAGCGGGTGAAGGCAGAGAACGTCATATGATCTCGCAACCTCAGGGCAAAGGGATCGCTATCATTGGCAACGGCGTGGCCGGCAATTTGGCTGCGGCCTATCTGCGCCGACGCTTGCCAACTTGCCAAATCACGCTGGTGGGACGGGAGGATCGGAAAAGGCCGATAGTGGGAGAGTCGACCGTCGAAGTCACCACGCATTTCCTACAAGCCTTGGGTCTCGGTGAGCACCTAGAAGAGGAGCAGTATCACAAATACGGACTAACTTATTATTTTAAGTACCACGCAGATGATCCCGCTTGTCGCAAATACGTAGTGCACGAAGCACCGGGTGTACTTCGGCTGCCTGCATACCAACTCAACCGACCTGTTTTTGATGACAAAGTCAGGAGTATGAACCGCGAGAGTGGGGTAGTTTTTGTACCAAAGAACGTTCAGGATGTTCATATAGGTAAGGACGGAAGTCTTAGCGAATTGCATTTGGCTGATGACTTCGGTGGTGCGCAAGAGATCGTTCATGCTCGGTGGATTGTAGACGCGAGTGGCCGGGGGCGAGTGCTTTCACGAAAGCTTGACCTGAAAAAGCCGGCACCATGTCAGCGATGTTGCTTTTGGTTCCGACTTTCCGGATTTGATCGGTCTGTACTAGAGACAATCATCACATCCAAGCCAAAACATCTTTGCTTCGACTCATATTACGCCACCCACCACTTCTTCGGTTCTCACTATTGGATTTGGCTGATTCCTTTGAGACAGAAAGACACTCCGGATCTGATCAGTATTGGTATTACTTACCGGCCCGATATGCCTCCGAACAATGTTAGATCCTTAGTCGATTTTTTGACGATTATTCGAAGGGACCACCCGGTTATAGCGGAGCTTGTCGACACCGGCTCAGTCGTCGATACCAACTTCTACGGTGATTACATGTACGAGGCGCGTCAGTATTATTCGGCGGAGGGCTGGTTCTTGATCGGAGATGCCGCTTTCCCTTCCGATCCGATTAATAGCGCTGGATTGTCGACGCTAGTGCAACAGATTCCGCAAGTTGGGGCGATGATTGAAAAGTCGGAGAAGGGAACACTCTCATCCGAATACGTTGAAGCACTTCAGGATTATCTTATGGTGCAGCTCGCTCTTCAGGACACTTGGGGCCGTTGGTACGAAATCATGGCAAATCCCGTCAAAATGGCATGGAGTTTGGTAGCTGCCAACGCCGCATACTTCCATATTGTTCTGCCGGCGTTTATGACCGGTTTGATTCTAGACGGCCGCTTTACTCGAGCTCTCGCGAAGCGCCTGCCTAGATTATCCACAACTCCTCCGCCTGAGCCATTCCAGACGCTAATGGGCGCTGTTTCAGACAAATTCGTTCCAAGTTCTCTGCACAAGTACATTCCCAATATGTATCCGGGCGTTATCAATTGGGGCTTATACCTGGCGGATAATAGTGCGCGACCATCTTATGGTTCCAGGTACTTTCGCGTCCGGGCCTCACTTCGGTGGAAGCTAATGAAACTGGCGGGCGTCGGCATTACTTCGGTCTCTCAGTTTCCTTTTTTGATTGGAGACATCATTCGATCGGTTCTAGTGAAGTTGTTCCCAGGCGATTTATTTTCGAAGAAATCAATCGATCACATGAGTTCACCTTGGAAAGGTGATGGGGAATTTCTTCAGTTCTCCAAACTCAAGACAGCCAGCGACAGTTGTCTTCGGACGACTAAGAGCGCGAAAGTTAATCAAGGCACTTGACGCTCGATGTCGCTCGCTAAACGCCACTAAGTATTTTTGCAAAAAGGAGAAGCCATGCTTGTTTTTATCGAATTGTGGAATCCAAATGAGAAGTGGAACGCACTTACACCAGAAGAGCAGCAGCAACTGGTCTACAAGCTAATAAAGAGTCTGGAAGATCTAGACGGCCCAGGAGGAATTGAGATGCTGGGCTGGGGGAGTCAGTCGCAGAAGGTCGATAGACAACTACCGTACCAGCTATTTGCCATTTGGAGAATTCCGGACGAGACACAGCTTGCGCGCATACAAAAAGCTCTCAAGCGCGCTGGTTGGTACGATTATGTCAACCAAGTGAACGTTGCGGGTACACTATTGCCCTCGCCCACTGACCTTCCAATTTTTGGGAAATCCGAATAGTTCACTCTTCCGAGTTCCGCTCAGGCAATAGGCTGGGATCTTGAGCGACCGTAAAATCAGCGCGAGCGAATCTCCTCGTGCGAGCGCCAAGGTAGGGCGGACCACTGCATGCATCTTGCCCTGGGGTTGCATGTCCAAAAACTGCCCTTTCGGGAGCGCGTGAAGTTGTCCATCTCGACCCCGGGCGCCAATTGGCGGTTCGCTCGGACTCGGGGCGTTGTCTTATGTCCGACTTCTGTTTTTGCAGACACCACAGGAAACGAGCACTATGAACGAGTTCTCTTCCTTCGATGCGCTTGGGCTTGCCGAGTTGGTTAGTACCAAACAGGTGACCCCATCCGAACTTCTGGCACAGGCAATTTCGAGAGCGGTGGCTGTAAATCCGAAGATTAACGCGATCGTTCGCCCTATGCACTCCCAGGGACGCCAAGCCGCGCAATCGATGCTCTCAGGTGCTTTCGCGGGTGTGCCGTTCTTGCTTAAGGACATACACGCCGCCTACGCCGGCGTGCCGCTAAGCAACGGTTCTCGTCTTCTGCGGAAGTTTGTACCCAACGCAGACGCTGAAATCGTCACCAGGTATAAGGAGTCCGGGCTAGTAATTTTTGGTAAAACTAACACTTCCGAATTCGGCATACTTCCCGTGTCAGAACCGGACCTTTTTGGGCCGACGAGGAATCCCTGGGATACCAGGTTCACTTCGGGCGGGTCGAGCGGAGGTGCCGCCGCGGCGGTTGCTGCCGGGATTGTGCCTATGGCCCATGGCAGCGACGGTGGAGGATCCATTCGCATTCCCTCGTCGTGTTGTGGTTTGTTTGGATTTAAGCCTTCACGTGGCATCTCGCCAAACGGACCGGACGCGAGCGAGTTGTTCTTTGGATACGGTACTCAACACGTCCTGACTCGATCGGTTCGAGACAGCGCGGCTGCTCTTGACGCGATTGCCGGTCCCGAACGCGGCTCTTTTTATAAGTCCATTTCTCCTCAGGGTTATCTCCGTTCGCTTAAATCTTCTGTGCCATCCTTGCGAGTCGCTCTAACGACTGCGCCATTTTTGCCGGCGACCGTCAATCAGGAGTGTGTGCGCGCAGCACAGAAGGCTGCAACTATCTGTGAGGATCTCGGACACGTCGTCGAGGAAGCGGCCCCTCGCATTAACCGGAGAGAATTCGGCCACGACTATACGGTCATGTGCGCGGCCGGCGTATCGTTAGCAATTCGCTTTTGGGAAGAACATTTTGGTCGCTCGGTGGGCCGCCCGGACATCGAGGAAGTTACCAGGCTCTACCGCGAAATCGGCAACAACCTCTCCGGGACCGAGGTGCTCTTCGCCCGAGATCGTCTATTGTCCGTGCAACGAGAGATGGCCAGGTTCTTTCGTAATTATCATGTCTTGTTGACCCCAACACTGGCGACGCCCCCCGTCCGGATAGGGAACTTCGAACCCTCCGGCATTCTCCAAACGATCCTCGATCTTTCTCTCTCCTTGCCGCTCAGAGATGTCTTCAAGGTCGATTGGGCCCTTCAGCAGGTCATCGAATTACTGGTGAGTTTTGGTTATGCTTTCACGCCTTTCGCTCCCTTGGCGAATATTGCCGGATTGCCATCAATGAGTGTTCCGCTCTTTCAGAATTCGAACGGTCTGCCCATCGGCGTTATGTTTACATCCGCGCTAGGTCGTGACACATTGCTTTTTCAATTAGCAGGTCAGCTTGAGTCGTCACACCCATGGAAGAATCGACAAGCAAACATATGAGTTCGGGCGAGGAAACACCTGACGACGAGCAATCACAACCCCTTCTCCGGGCCCTACCGAAACGGCCAAAACTGAACCTTGAAGATATCGCCGCCCCAGCGCCTCAGGTGATGCGACGCGTGAGACCAAAAGCGTCCTTCAGGAAGACCATCGGACGTGCCCTCTTATTTGCAGCAGAGATCCTTGGCAATCTCTTTGCGGTTGGGATAGATGCCGTCTTGAAGCGCGACACCGTTGAGAGACGCGCTTCCAGAATGCGCGAGTCTATTGAGAGACTCGGAGGCTCGGCCGTCAAATTAGGGCAGCAACTGTCGCTGCGCGCTGATCTGATTCCGTTCGAGTATTGCCAGGAGCTAAGCAAGATGCTTGACTCCACTAAACCGATGCCCTTCGAGCAGGCCCGGCTCACCATCGAACGATCTATTGGTGGTTCCTTGGAGACAGTATTTCGTGCATTTGATCCCACTCCAATCGGATCGGCTTCGGTGGCGTGTGTCTATCAAGCGCACCTGTGCGATGGCTCACGAGTGGCCGTTAAAGTTCGACGACCAAGTATAGGAGAACTTTTCGCTGCCGATTTGAGGGCCTTTGGATGGGTGCTCAAGGGGCTGGAATGGTTAACTATCTTTAGGCCGGGCTTCACCAAGCAACTCCGCGCCGACCTCCGGGAAATGCTATTTGAAGAATTGGACTTCGTTCAGGAGGCGCGATATCAAGAACTGTTCAGGCATAACGCCATCAACGACGGAATGGACTTTTTTACTGCCCCTGAGCTATACGCCTCTTTGTCCAGTGAAGAGGTAATTGTGCAAGAGTTTGTCGAGGGGGTGTGGGCATCCGAAATTATACAGGCTGTACAGAACGACGACTCACACTCTCTTAAGCAACTGAAAGAGAGGGGCATTCATCCTCCAGAGGTTTCGCGTCGGTTGCTGATGGCTGCCTATTGGAGCATCCATGAGAACATGTTCTTCCATGCCGATCCACACCCGGCCAACCTTCTTGTCGATGATCAAGGCCGGCTAGTATTTGTAGATTTTGGAGCGTGCGGCCCAACTTCCCAGCGATCGCGTCGTCTACAGGCCCAGATACTTCACCGTTTTTGGCAGAATGACATCGAGGGGGCAGCCCGAGCTTCACTCGCTTTAATTGCTCCACTTCCTCTCGTAGATACCGACGAATTGGTCAAGAGAGCCAGCGCCGTTTGGTGGCGAAAGCTGTACGCGATGCGCAGCCAGAATACGCCCTGGTGGGACCGAACAACGGCAAGTGTCTGGATTTCCCTTTTGGAGGTCACCCGAGAATACAACATCATCATCAATCTCGACACCCTGCGCGCGATACGCGCCTCGTTACTATACGACACGCTGGCCGTGCGCATCTGGAAAGACGCCGACGATCTTATCTTCGCCGAATACGAACAGGGAGCTCGTCGGAGGAGGGCCGCTCGTTTTCTTAAAAGGATCACGCCGCAGCTTGATGTAGATTTGCTCTCGATTGCTGACAACACCGCCGACCTACTCGAACGGTTGTACTACCGAGCCGACGAATTCGCCGACAGCCAACCTTTGAAAGTTTATGAACTCCCGAGCAAGAGCTCTTACGTTTTGTCTTTACTTATTTCATGGTTCGTCCACGCCGGCGGGATATTCTGTTTGATAGTAGCTATGCGAGTGGCGTGGATGACTCTTTCCCGTCAGAACGTCCCAAGTGCTCTTGAGCTTTTTTCCCAGACGGCACAAGAACCCTTCGTCGTAATCGCCCTCGGAGTTTATCTGATCTTGTTACTCAATCGTATTCAATACAGGTTGCGAGATCGCGATAGTTGCCGATGAAACGATTGACGACGAGGGTTATGACGCTTCGTAAAATTTAAGGACCATTCACCGCCGACGAATATGAAAGGTTAGGTGATGCTCCGCAAAGCTCTCGCGCATATTCGAGCCGTTTCTTTTGTGGTGCGCTCCCTTAGCCACCTTTCACAGGTGTTAACAACCCAATCGGGTTGAGTCTTAGCTGCATCATTAAGCCAATTACCAACTGAATCCTGAACATACCGCGAAGGATCAGACTTTACCGGTTCGAGGAGCGGCGAAGCTATTTCGGGGTGATGTTTTAGTTCAGGTATGTGAGCGCACCACACCCCGCGCGGACGTGTGCTCTCAATTGCGAACCGACGCAAGTTATCAGAAGGAGCATCAACCCAGGACGACAACAGATGGATGGCTTCTTGAATCTGCCTTGAAATGGAAGGCCTTAAAGCTAACCACGCCCACTCGCGTACCCCAAAATGCTTGTCGTTAGCAAGAGGGTGCACGCGCCTCAGCCGCTCTTTCAAGCTAAGGTTCGACGCTTCCGCAAGCATAAATGCCGCCCACCCGCGAACGGTGTCGGAAGGATGATGGCTAATCCGCCTATATCCGGATTTACCCAGCTTTTCTAAAAGCAGTGAACCCGCAAGTGACATTCGTTTAGTAATTCCATCAGAAGACCTGAAAAGACAAGCAGCTTCGTCCGCCGCTTCGGGTAAAACATGACTCATCAATTCTGCGAAATCTATCGACAAGATTTCAATCAATGTCACCGATTCGATTATGCCGCAATTAAGTTGACGAAGAAGGTCCGCCGATAAATCCGATTTGCGTTTTGTTCCTGTACGAGCGGTCATAACTAGTTATGGTAAGCGATGGGTGCAACCGAGTTGATAGCGATCCGTGCTGGCTGTCACAGTGATTACCGATAAGGTTTTAATGCACCCAAGTCTTCGAGTCGTTCTTGATTCCCTACCTTCACGGTTACACTGACTGCGTACTCGTGCCGGTAACATTCGACACGCGTTACATCGGCCGGACAGAGCTGCTTTAGATCCTGACTCGTGGGCATGCTTGATCAGAAGAATGTCAAATTCGCTCGATCGACTTGACAGGCAGAATCGACGTTACCGAGGTTGCCGAAATCCAAATCCATTTGCTCTGAACCGTACCAGGACCACCACGACATTCCTCCCGGATAATAAAATCCCATGTTCCAGCACCGCAAGAAAGCCAATCTCCTTGATAATCTTTGTAGCTGGATAAAGAAGTGACTGGCCGACGTGGGCCCGGCGATAATGATTTTATCGATGACAAGATGATTAATTCCCGTCCGGCCCATAGCTGCCCGGAACCGAACCGGCAGGGCCTCCTCCCATGATGACTACGTCTGCATCATGCTTCGGCCGTTTCGTGAGTAATGCAGCCGCTGGCCTGGCTCCTTTGTCCGATATGGTACTGACGCCAATTCCTGCGCTCAGGCCGGAATGATCGAGACCCATGACCTCAAAGATCTCATCGCGGATTCTGAGGTACTCGGGAGCATCGAGATCCCGCGGACGTGGCAGGTCGACATCAATTATTGTGTTGATGGAGGCGGGACGACGGCTCATTACCACCACGCGGTTGGCAAGTTGTACTGACTCCTCCACGTCGTGGGTTACGAACAAGATGGTCTTTTTCTCGCGTTTCCAGATTTGCGTCAGCTCGGTTCGCATTCGCAGGCGCGTAAGAAAGTCCAGAGCTCCGAAAGGCTCGTCCATGTACAGTACGTCCGGATTTGCCGCCAGCGCCCGCGCGATTTCTACTCGCTGCTTCATGCCGCCGGAAATTTCTCGCGGATATGATTTCTCGAACCCGTTCAAGCCCACCATTTCGAGATAGTGTTTTACGATTCGGTTTCTTTCGTCTTGCGGCTTATCGAACAAGCCAAAGGCGATGTTTTCCTCAACCGTGAGCCAGGGGAACGCCCCATTTTCCTGAAAGATGAAGACTCTTTTCCGATCCGGTTCGGAGACAGCGACTTGATCAATTAATACTTCCCCTCGCGTGGGTTTCAAAAAGCCTCCGACAATATTGAGTAAGGTTGACTTCCCGCAGCCTGAAGGACCCACAATGCATACAAACTCACCCTCGCTTACCGAAAGGTCAATATTTTTGAGGACAGGGATCGACCCTCCCGCCTCGCCTTTTCTGAGTCGGGTTGCGGTACGATCCGCAAAAGACATCGAGACATCTCGAATAAGGATTTTTGTGCTTCTATCCATGAGGTCACCTTCGCCCGGATTTTTGAGAGAATCGGAGTTCGGGCTACGTTACCGGCTGAATCCCCAGCGCACTTCCTCGAGGCGCTCAAGCCGTCTGACAAGGAAATCGAGTATCAGACCGATAAGTCCTATTAAGATCATTCCGGCGACTACCAGATCGTACCGATTTCCAGCGTTCCTGGCATCGATGATTAGGTAACCCAAGCCGGAATTTACTGCGATCATCTCTGCCGCCACCACAACCAGCCACGCCACTCCCAAGGCTATTCGGATCCCTGTGATGATCTGTGGCAGGGCCGCCGGAAAGACAACCTTGGTGAAAAGCTTAGGACCCTTAAGACCAAAATTCTGCGCGGCCCGGACGTAGACGGGTTGGATATTCTGAACTGAAGCGATCGAAGCCGTCATAATGGGAAAGAGACTGGCAAGGAAAATCAAGAAAATAGGCGCCAGATCCGACACGCCAAACCATAGAATTGCTACTGGAATCCAGGCTATGGGTGAAATCGGCCGCAAGGCTTGAATTGCCGGATTGAAAGCCCGAAAGGCGCGGCCAAACCACCCAATCAACAAACCGAGCGGCACGCCAATAAACAGTGCCAACAAAAACCCGGAGGATACGCGAAACAATGAGGCAACAACATACCTTACCAGTACTCCGCGGCGGATCAGTTCGATCAGTCCGACGACGACCTGCGTCGGCTTGGGAAAGATCGTGCTGCCAGAGAAAACGACAGCGAACTGCCAGCCTACGACAAAGAGAACTGCTACCAGCAGCGGCAAGACGAAAGCCTCGATACGTGATTTCATTTTGGCGGCTCCCAGTTGTAGGGCTTTGCGTCTTTGGTCTGCTCGGAGAACCTTGGGTCAGCGTATTCCTCAAAAGCCAGGTGCCTCTTGATCATACCCGCGTCGAAGGCGAGCTGTTCGATTTCCTCAAAGTCTTTCCTTGCCACCATCAGGTCACTGTAAGTCACTCGATCGGGAGGATGGCTCAGGACGAATCGAAGCAATTTGGGATCCTGGTGGTAATAGATACTAGCGACTGCATCCGCCGCCTTCATTCGGTGCTCCATTCCACCTTCGAGCCACTTGCCGCTTTTCGCAATCCCGTCTACGAGGCGCTGGATGGTTTCAGGATGGTCTCGAATGGCATTCTCATGAACGACGAGAACACACGAAATGAAATTTGGCCAAATGTCTTTTGCTTGATAGAGCACCCGCCCATATCCTTCAAGTTCTGTTTGACCCATAAAAGGTTCACCCGATGAGATTGCATCGACCGACTTGGAATAGAGAGCGGCGGGCATGTCGGGAGGCGGCATCTCGACGAGCTTGATATCTTTGACACTCATGCCGATATCTCGCAGCCCCTTTATAAGAACGAGATACTGATTGGAAAACCTATTTGGCACAGCTACAGTTTTCCCCTTCAGATCTTTGAGGGCATATATCCGAGAGTCCTTGTGGACCATCATAGCCGTGCCGTCACGATGACCAAGGTACACAATCTTGATAGGAACGCCCTGTTCGCGCAGCACCATCGCCATCGGCGCCAGCAAGAAAGTCGCCGGCATATGCCCCGAGATGAAGGACTCTTTGATTTCCGGCCAACCTGAGAACCTCACGGGTTCATAAAACCCCTCGCCCTGGACATTCCTGTTTATCCAGTCAGTGACGGGGCACGTAAGGTGTCAAGTGACCGGAAGAAATCCAACGCGAAATGATTCGTCTTTCTTCTCACTGAGGATGCCCAGCTTTGAGAATCCGATGTTCAGCCACACATGCATTACACTGATGCAAGTGAACCCGGCTAAGACGATTAATGATATTTTCAGCGCCTTCGACACTGGAAGGCTCCTTTCGTGTCCATTCGTTTTGAGCTTGGTCTGTAAGTCCGGTAGAATCGGACGGACCCAATTCCAATGTGACAGTCTGTGAGATTGCTCGATAATGTTGAACCGACTAGGCGGGTTAGTCAACCAAATTTTCGAACCTCAGGGCTCCTTAGGCTGTCCTCAACGGATTTCATGATGATTTAAGGGGAACCTGCGACTGGTAAGTTGCCTGGAAGCGTCGATTCGGCTATGCCCTGGTCCGCAGGTATTGAAGCGTAGCCTCACCCTAGCATTATGGTGGGAGTATTCTTTCCTTGCTCAATCACATGGATGTCATTTTCAAGGCCACTTCACTGTGCGACTGGCATTGAACTGGCCGCGAATTTTCTGGTGCCGTTCCTCGTTTCTTCAATTAGTGCGGCCAGCGACCGTTCATAGCGGAAAGTTGTTTGCCGAACAGTAACCAAGCGGCAGAAGCTCGTCGCTCTGCCTCGCCTTTCGATTCCTGGCCCAACATTCGGAAAGTAAGTCGCTGTGCTCGCCCGGATGTCTTAACGTACCTATGCCGGAGAACTTATGATTTCCAATTCAGTGCGTTTCGTTCATTACCGGAACAGAAGAGCATTTGCAGCGCTGCTCGCGTTGTGTGCAGCAATTGTTAGCGCGTCTGCTCAATCCACAACTACACCGACGTCAGTCAAACCCGCAGCAACAGAATCCGCATCGCCACCGGCCTCTGGCGATGGCCGGATTAAGATAGCAAAACCTTCATCATCACTGGAACACGAGTTGTCACATATGACAACATCTCTTACGAGGAATCGCGAAAGGCAGGACCCATAGAGCGCGCAGCTAATGATAAGAAGCACTCGTCCTATTTCATGGCTCAAAGCCGCGTTAAGGGAATTCGAGAGGTTTCCTGATGATGTCAGGACTGTCTGTCTTAGCGCATTAACCATCGCAGCGGAGGGTGCAAGACGGACCTGGCGAAGCCGCTGCAGGGTTTGGGTTCGGGCGTGTTCGAGATCGCTCTACCATTTCGAGGCGACGCATTTCGCGTCGTTTACGCGGTGCAACTCGGCGCAGACTTTTGGGTTATTCACGCCTTTCAGAAGAAAGCTACACGGGGTATCAAGACCCCAAACATGAAATCGATCTAATCAAGGATCGTTGAAAAGACTGAAGGAGGTATTGCGATGAAACGCGAAAAGCTGGAAGTGGTGAAGGGAAGCGGAAATGTGTTTCGTGACCTCGGTCACAGGAATGCGGATGCCGATCAGGTTAAGGCGATCTTAGCGAGTGAGATCATCAAAGCGCTTGATCGTGATGGCCTAAGCGTACGAGCGGCACAGGGTCGAACTGGGGTTGCAGCGGCCGACTTCTCCCGCATCCGCAACGCGGACCTCGGTCGTTTCACAGTGGAGCGCTTAATGTCGATCATCAATCGACTCGGTTCCAGGATAGACGTGAAAATCAAAGTGCGCCGCGCTGGAAAGGTTGAACGCGAAGGTGCCCTTTCGCGAGTCTAGAATGCGCCTGGTCGTAATGATTTGTCCCGCAAATGTCTCTCAAAAAGCAGCTGTCTGTCGCGATGCTCTCGCTTTCGAACCAAAGTGGAGCGCTACCTTTCTGGTCGCCATAACAGGTTCGGCGGAAGTGAAAGGTGTTTCTATCAACAGTCAATAGCGAAGGCCGATAGGCGATTCGATGATTCTTTGGCGCGCTTGAAAAGTAAAGGAAGAACTAGCTGTGAAAACTCTGAAGCAGAAAATGAAGAGTATCGGTTCCGCGCGGCGTAAGACGATCGGAGCCCGTACCGCAAATTTGGTTGCGGAAGAGTGACATGGCAGGAACTCCGGCGGGCTCGCAAACTCACGCAAGCGCGAATGGCCAAGGCGGTCGGCATTGGTTCAAGATGGTGTTTCCCGTTTGGAGAGCTGACCTTTGGCTGGTTCCAATCGCTACAACACGCAGGGTGGGCAGAGAATTGAATTTAGCCCCGCAGAAACCAACCTTTATCAAACCGTGGCCCACCAAATATGATAAAAGAGATTACAGGCTAGAGAACTCGGCGCATGATTACAGCCTTTCGAGATTGGATTGCCAGGAAGCTCGGCGTGAGCGCTAAGCGAAAGGAAGAACTCTACCTCGAACTTTCGCGGTCCACCACACTTACAGATCCCTCTTACTGGCTGCAAACAATATTCGCGGCTGGAATTGCTACACTCGGCTTGGTCCTTAACAGTCCGGCCGTGATCATCGGAGCGATGCTCATCTCGCCACTGATGGGCCCGATCCTCGCAGGTGGTCTGGCACTGGCTACCGGTGATGTCATACTTGGCCTCCGTTCCGCTCTCAATCTGACGCTGAGTTGTTTGTTAGCTGTCGGCTTTGCTTTTCTGTTGGTTGCAGTTCTTCCATTCAAAGAGATCACGAACGAGATCGCGGTCCGCACTCATCCGAATACGCTTGATCTCGCGGTCGCATTTTTCTCAGGCGCGATCGGTTCAATAGCCATCTGCAAAGAAGTTAAAGGCGTCGTTACCTCTATTCCCGGCGTTGCGATAGCCGTGGCGTTGATGCCGCCACTGGGTGTGGTTGGCTACGGAGTTGCCGTCGCTTTCAGTTTAGATTTTGACGAAGGAATGCAGGTGGCAACGGGAGGCGGATTGCTCTTCCTTACCAACCTTGTCGCGATAACTTTCACAGCGATGATTGTGTTCCTCGCACTTCACATCGATGCTCCAAACGTTCAGCAACAAATGGAAGAATGGCATCAGGGCGACAGTGAGAGCGCCAGGCTTCGCCATTTGATAAAGCGGCTGCCTGGTGTGGCTGGTATCCGACATATTGGAGCGCTGCCCGGACGGCTGTTGATGATTCTCATTATTATTTTGGTGATCATGGTTCCACTCAGACGCTCATTCAATCAACTCAAGAGCGAACTGGGCGAACAGAGAAAGGAGAATCGCGTTCGCCAATTGGTCACGCAAACATGGCAGAAGGAGTTTGGCAAAATGTCGACCGGCGAGACGCGTTCATTCCTTGATAATATCGTTGTGACCGACAGAGACGGCAAGTTGCTGCTACAGATCCGGGTCCTCACAAGGGAACCGTTAAGTTCAACTGAAAAAGAACAGTTCAGTCGGATTCTGGAGGGAACACTTGGCAGACCGAAGGGTTCGCTGGAAACTCGCATTATTGAAGTTCCCACAGCAGCGGCGGCGATGAGAGACAGGGTCACAGCTACGCAAGCACAGTTGCCGCCTTCAGTCGCGCAACTGCAAGCGACCTTGTTTGACCGAATCGATCGTGCGCTCGATGGACTCTACCTTCCGCCGCCGGCGCGTTTGCTTGATTACCAGCTTGCCACCAAACCATCTGATGGACTTGACCTAACATTGAGTTACTTAAGCGACCGAGACGTGGAACCCGATGGGCAGGCACTGATTCAGGCAGAAGTTAGATCGCGGCTTGATTATCCGGCTGCTACCGTCCGACTAGCGAGGGTTCCAGTTTCATTGGGGCGCTTACTATTCCGCAATAGAGACACGTCACTTGATCGAGTCAACTTAGAGATCCTCGACACCGTTGCCAATCATCTGCAGCAACACGCCAAACTGCGACTGGAAATCGCGGGGAGCCCTTCACAAAATCCGGAGCAAGACTCAGCGACCCAGGAAAGACTTGCTGCAATCAAGGAGTATTTGTCGTCGCATGCGCAAGTCGGCGCCGAGCGCATCGTATTAAAACTACCCGAAAATGGCGAGAGTTCCTGGACTCTTTCGTTTGGACTCGCAGAGTAAATCACGAACGACTTTCTATCTGAAGTTATCTTCAAGAGCAAAAAGTTACTAAGATTTACTTCGACATTGAGAGAGCGGGTTGGTGTCAGTCCAGCATAGTGAACGGGATTTTCAATTATGCCCCAACTGCCGATTAGTCCTGAGGGTCTCAAAGCGCTCTTAACGCTTTTGATCCTGGCGGGTGCGATTTATGGCTTTGTCAGCGAGAAAGTTTCGCCGGACGTCACTTCACTGCTCGCCTTGTTAGCCCTACTCATTACCGGAATCCTGACTCCGTCGGAAGCTTTCTCAGGGTTTAGTCATCCGGCAACGGTCTCGGTAGCAGCCATTCTGGTCTTGTCAGCGGCGATTGAGCATACCGGGGCTCCAGCCTTCGTGGCTCGCCGCGTGCTTGCGCCCTTCGTCAAATCAGAATTGCTTTTCACCGGCATGCTCATGCTGGTCGTGGGTGTCATTTCCGCGTTCATCAACAACACAGCAGCGGTCGCCGTCTTCATTCCGATCGTTCTCGACGCGTGCCGGCGTAATCGTCTCAGTCCGGGCAAGATTCTGATGCCGATGTCGCACGCGGCTACGTTCGGCGGAATGTGCACGCTGATTGGAACCTCGACCAACCTGGTATCGCACGAGTTTGCGCTCAAACAGGGGCTCAGGGGCTTTGGCATGTTCGAGCTGGGCAAAGTCGGCCTGCCGATGTTGATCGTTGGTGGTTTGTATGCCTTGTTCGTGGGCCGCAGATTTCTCCCTGGTCGAAAAGACGATGAGCCGGAAAAACAGGAAGCTACTTACGTTGCCGAACTCATTGCGAAACCCGACTCGGGATACCTGGGAAAGCCGGTCGCTGCGGATGAGATAAGGAGAGACTACGATGTAGAAGTCATATCCTTAGTGCGCGATGAACAAGTGAAGAGCCTTGAAGACGAACCAGAACAGCTTCTGAAATTGGGAGATGCTCTTTTAGTGCGTGGTCCACTGACTGAGTTGCTTAACCTCGCCAGCCGGCAGAACCTCGAGCTAAAGACGCCGAAGAAGCTTGGAGAAAGCCAGAGGCTGGAACCACGAAACGAAACTGCATCAGCAAAAAATTCTGAAGAGGGCGATGCTGAACAGACCCAGCCAGGTGAGGCAGCAGATCAAATTGCACCGGAACTTGCCGAGATAGTGGTATTGACGCCGTCAGGACTCGTGGGGAGCACTTTGAAATCCGCCCGGTTCGCGGAACGGTATGACGCCGCGGTGCTGGCACTGCGCCGTCGAGGCCGCATGAACGAACGGCCCTCGCGAGTCAGATTGCACGCCGGAGACATGTTGGTGGTGCGGGCTTCGCGCAAGGCTTTGACAGCGCTTGATGATTCGCCCGGGTTTCTGGTGTTGGGAACAGTTACCGTGCCTGAAGAACGTCCGCGACGGCTCCTAATTACTCTCGCTACGCTCGCAGCCGTCATTGGTGTTGTTTCGTTTGGCTTGTTGCCGATTGTGACGGCAGCCACGGCGGGTTGCGTGGTCCTGATGCTGACCGGATATTTGAAACCACGGGAGGCTTATCGGGCGATCGACCTGAGCCTTGTGTTCCTGTTAGCGGGATCGCTGGCGCTCGGCGCCGCTTTGGAAAAAACTGGCCTGACTGAAAAACTTGCGTTCGGCCTAGCCAGCCTCACTGGGGTTACTGGTCCAGTTGTAGTTATGGCAGCCTTCTTTTTCGTGGCGGTCATACTTTCAGAGTTGATGTCGAACAGCGGGACCGTGGCACTACTGGGCCCGGTGGCGATTTCCAGTGCAATCCAAATGGGCATCAATCCGATGGCGCTGCTGGCAGCCGTAACCTTTGGCTCGTCGGCAGCGTTTGCGATGCCGATTGGCTATCAAACCAGCTTGATGATTTATGGTCCCGGCGGTTACTCATTCAGAGACTTTGTGCGGATGGGAATTCCGCTGGACATGATCCTCGCGGCGCTGGCACTCCTGTTAATCCCTTACTACTGGCCGCTCGGTGGACGTTGAGGGATCTGCCGAAGGATGATGAAATTAGATGGGACGCGATAGCTCAGCGGATCGGTCGAGGATCTCTGGCTTGTATGAAGTGACAGTTACCAGTCATGCCGTACGCTAGTAAACTCCAGCGATAGTCGAGCGGTCGGTCTTTTATAAGTCGCTACGAACCGAATCTCAAATATGATTGAAGACTTCATGATCCGAATATTCACTCGCGAATGGGTGGTGTTCCTTCTTATCGCCGCCCTCCTGCTCGGGCTTGCCGAAGCAGGCTTCCGCTTCGGCTCGCGACTGGTCGGGTCGAAACACGAGGCGCGCAAGGGCCACATCAGCGGCGTTCAGGCCGCGGTTCTTGGTCTGCTCGGCCTGTTACTCGCTTTCACTTTCGCGATGGCCGTGGACCGCTACGACACCCGGCGCAAGCTGGTGGTTTTACCGCCCTTAGGCTTTCACTGTTATGATTAGTCGCATCACTATCATGATGACTTACGGCAGAAGCATTTCTAGTTTGTTTTCAACAAGAGCGATTCTGGTTGTCGCAGCCTTGCTCTGCCTGTGTGTTTCTGACTCTACCGGACTTCGTCTACTTCCTCTGCCGGCGATCGATGTCAATACCTCAACCACGGCGAAACTCAATTGCGGAGATGTTGTTTCGCCGGACCCAGAATCGGAAACGAAGCACAATTCCTATATTGAAATTGTCACTGCGCCACAGTATCGCGCCGGTGACCGCGACCAACATACGCAGCCCGCGACGCACAATCCGCAGGCTTCGGTTTTAGCGCAAGCGACGAATCGAACAAACTTTCCCGCCATCGATACCGCCCTCGACTTCAAGACTCGTTCACTGTCAACACAATCTGGCCGGGCCCCTCCCCGTTTGGTCTAAGTAAGACAGCCAAAATAGTTAGATCTGCTAATTGGATCGCGATCGCAAGAAAGGACCTCGTTGTTGGGTTTGCCGGGACAAGGTGCACCAGCAACTGCATAAGGACTCCGGCGCGGTTGTTTGTTAACGTGAGCAGCAAGCGGCACAAAACGGTTTGAAACACTGTATTGCTAAGTGAGGATAAATTATTGACTTACTTTCTGGCTTTCTCGATGGATGGTGGGACCCGAATTCTTCTGACACTTTTCATCATGCTCGCTGCGGCCAAGGTGATGGCCGAAATCTTCGAGCGACTTCGTCAACCAGCAGTCGCCGGCGAGATACTGGCCGGCGTTATTATCGGGCCGAGTCTTCTTGGATGGGCGGCCCCGTCAGAAATCACTAGTCTGCTGGCGGAAATTGGCGTCATCTTCCTCCTTTTTACCGTCGGACTTGAAACCAAACCTGCGTCCATCTTCAGAGTCGGAAAACAAGCAGCATGCGTGGCAGTCCTCGGCGTCGTTGCGCCACTGCTCGGCGGTTGGCTCCTCATGCGGGCTTGGGGTAGCACAAGTATCGAGGCTCTTTTCGTTGGCACGGCAATGGTCGCAACCTCAGTCGGCATTACCGCTCGCGTGCTATCGGCAATGGGACTACTCGATGCGCCTACGGCTCGTATCATTCTCGGCGCGGCGGTCATCGATGACATCCTGGGCCTTTTGGTTCTCGCGATAGTTTCCAGCATGGCAGCGGGTACAGTTAATTATCTCGAGATCCTTACAACTGCAGGTTTGGCGATCGGATTTACCGCCTTTGTCGCTCTGGTTGGTGCGCCTGTCGTTACTCGCGTGGCGCCAAGCGTCGACCGCATGCGCAGCGGGCAGGGGATCTTTATCTTTGGGCTAGTCTTGTGTCTGGGCTTATCGGTAGCGGCAGCTTACATCGGCATTGCCGCGATCATCGGTGCCTTTCTCGCGGGGATGGCGCTTGCGGAAGCAGCCGAAGACAATCCGAAGATGCATCGGCAGATGAGCGGGGTGACAGAATTCCTCGTGCCCTTCTTTCTCGTCAATATCGGAATGCAGCTTAGTCTAACCGTGTTTCGCTCGTGGTCGGTAATCGTGCTTTGCCTCCTTGTTACTTTGGTGGCGATAGTGACTAAGTTGTTGGGTTGCGGCTTGGGGGCGAGCAATCTCGGAATGAGGCGCGCCGGACAAGTGGGGATGGGAATGGTGCCACGAGGCGAAGTCGGAATTATCGTCGCCCAAATTGGTTTAAGCCTCGCAGTGATCGGGGCAGAACTTTACGGCGTGGTCTTGTTCATGGCAGTAGCCACGACGGTATTCGCACCACCGTTCCTCAAGTTGCTCTTCGCTAACGAAGTGGCAGCGCGGGAAGAGATCGGCCCGCCTGACGCCGGCGGTATCGTGGCTTCAGATGATCTTTGCAAGATTGGGTGAGCCTTAGAGCTGAGTCATTTCATCAATTTTCGGTTCAACAGACCTTTTTCAGATTTACTTGAACGCAGATTCGGAGGTGAACTCAATGTCAAAGATTCAGAGAAAGTTTGTTGAAAGCTGTCTGCTCATAATGCTGCTGATTACCTTGTTCCTGCTGGCTTCATTATCGGCCACAGCACATGAATTACGCGTATTTGAGTAGCGGAGAGTAAGAAGTTTCCGTGCCCATAAACACTCAACCAAATATTGTTAGCCCGCAGTTCAAAGCTAATCCGTTCCCATTTCTGGCTGAGCTGCGACGTTCCCAACCGGTTTACCAAACGACTCTTCCTGACAAAACTCCCGTCTGGCTACTCACTCGCTACGCCGACGTAACGGCGTTACTGAAGGATGAACGCTTCGTGAAGAACCGGCGCACAGCAATGACTCCGGAACAGCTTCGGAAGATGCCTTGGGTGCCACCGATGTTTCGTCCGCTGGAGCGCAATATGCTTGATCTGGATGCCCCGGATCACGCGCGTCTGCGAGCGCTTGTCCACAAAGCGTTTACGCCAAACCTCATCGGACGGATGCGTGATCGAGTTCAAGCTCTGGCTGACGAATTACTAGAGCGTGTCAGGTTCGAGGGCGAAATAGATCTTATGAAGGACTACGCGTTGCCGCTGCCGATGACGATCATTACTGAAATCCTGGGCGTGCCCACTGGCGACCGCGATAAGTTTCATAAATGGTCTAAGGCTGTCGTTTCTCTCACTTCGCCCAAAGCAACGTTGCGCGTCATCCCAAGTGTTTGGATGTTTATTCGATACCTGCGTCAATTCTTCAAAAGGCGCCGCCGAGATCCGCAAGACGATTTGGCCTCAGCACTAATCCAGGCGGAGGAGGCCGGCGATAAGTTAAGCGAGGACGAGTTGCTGGCGATGGTCTTTCTATTGCTCATTGCGGGACATGAAACAACGGTCAACCTGATTGGAAACGGAATGCTAGCTCTCCTGGAGCACCCTAATGAAATGAACAAGCTACGGCGAGATCCGGCATTGATCAAAGTTGCGATCGAGGAACTGCTTCGTTACACGTCCCCAGTGTTAATGTCGACTGAGCGCTATGCCCGCGAAGATCTGGACGTTCACGGAATAACCATACCGCGCGGTGGTATGACACTAGGAGTTATCGGGTCGGCCAACCGAGATGAAACGGTATTCGAAAACCCGGATGAGTTAGATATCACGCGAGAGCCGAACAAGCATCTGTCCTTTGGGCAAGGAATTCACTTTTGCCTGGGAGCACCACTCGCCCGCTTGGAAGGAGAGATTGCAATCAACACGCTCTTAAGCCGCATGCCGGATCTGCATCTGAGCGTTGCGACTGAATCTCTACACTGGCGTCCGAGCATGGTTCTGCGCGGACTCGAGTCGTTGCCCCTATCGTTCGGAGTTGCGGTACGTTAAGTTGAAAAGTCTCACGCGTAGCGTTGAAGTGGTTTGGCACGCGCGACGAAAGCAGACATTTTACAAAGATGGAGCTTAGCCTCGTTTTATTTTTCTTGTTCCTGACTGCTGCGATGCTGATGGTCGCCGCTAAGACCATTCGTGTCGTGCCGCAGGCGACTGTGATGATCGTCGAGCGACTCGGCAGATTCCACAAGTTGGCCGACAGCGGCCTTCACCTCTTCGTCCCATTCATCGACAAGCCGCGCGGAGTCTTCTGGCAGGGTTTAGGGCCCGCTCAATCAATCGATCTACGAGAACAGTTTCTCGACCTGCCTCTTCAGTCCGCGATTACGAAGGACAACGTGCTGATAGGCGTGGACGCGGTGGTCTACTGGCAGATTACAGACCCACTGAAATCCGTGTATGAGGTTGTTGATCTGATCGGCGGCGTTGTCCAACTGACGGTTACCGGCATGCGCAGCGTGATGGGAGACATGGATTTGGACCAGTGCCTCTCCTCGCGCGAGGAGATCAACGGCAAGCTCCGCCTAATTTTGGACGAGGCGACTGACAAGTGGGGCGTCAAAGTCTTGCGGGTGGACCTCAAGAACATAAACCCGCCAGAAGACGTGCGAGCCACCATGGAAAAGCAGATGACGGCCGAGCGCAACCGTCGCGCTCTCGTTCTCCAAGCCGAAGGTGAGCGCCAAGCCGCCATCACTCGAGCCGAGGGCGAGAAGCAATCGGCAATCACGACTGCAGAAGGAAGTAAAATCTCGGCGATCCTTCGGGCAGAGGGAGCGGCACAGGCACGCACGCTCGCCGCCGGCGCCGAGGCCCAAGCCATCACCCGAATCACCGAGGGCATGGGCCACTACCAGCCGAAAGAGACTGACGGGGAATCTGATAAGACCGGATCCACCGCGCGAACAGCGAATGACCTCACCAACCCCGCTCAATACCTGCTTACTTCCCGCTATATTGAAGGAATCAGAGACATGGCAAGGTCAAACAACGCCAAGGTCATTTTCATGCCGGCGCAGACTTCCCGCGTCCTGGGAAGCACTGAAATGCTCAAAGAGATGTTGTCTCGACTCGGAGAACGGACTTAATCTTCCGAACCAAGGTTACGGAAAGACAAGAGATCTACTGTAGTAGTTCAGTTCTCAATCGTTGTTAATGGACCGTCTGAGCATAGAGTTTTCGGAATGAATGTCAGGCGAGGTCTAGTCATATTTAGCCAAACGCGAAAGTCTCCGTATCAGATAGATCAATATTGCCGCCGCGATCGGCACTCCTACTATTGCTCTTGGTTCAGTTCCAAGAACGACATTGGTTACATCCCCGACTGAATTAACCGCCATCAAGCCAATTGAAATGCGATAACCCCAGCGTTATTCAAAGTCGCTCCGCGGAGAGGACTTTTATAACGGAGCCGATCACAATCGAGACGCCAACCGCGACTTTGTACGGCACGCTAGTCCGTCCACAATCAAGCTCACCAATGCCAGTTGTCTTGATCATCGCAGGTTCTGGACCGACGGACCGCGATGGAAATTCACCGGCGTTTAGGGCACCGAAATCCTCAACAACCCTCCTGGCACGCTCCGGGGCGATGTCGGTCACGATAAGCTTTGCCCCCGATTGATGCAGTTCCATGGCCAAGTGATAGCCAACGCTGCCACAACCCTGGATGGCAATCGTTTTGCCGGTCACATCTTCTGAAGACCAACGATATTTGGCGGCGGCTAAGATGGCACGACATACTCCGTGCGCCGTGACCGGGGAAGGATCGCCAGACCGTTCCGCCAATCCGGTCACATGTCTGGTTTCGAGCGATACGAATCCCATATCCTCGGTTGTAGTGGCTACATCCTCGGCCGTGATATATGAACCGCCTAGCGTCTCAATGAAGCGTCCATGTGCGCGGAAGAGTGTTTCTCTGTTCAGGATTTTTTCCGGCGCAAAGATAATCGATTTGCCGCCGCCGAGAGGTAGATCTGCCAGAGCATTCTTGTAGCTCATTCCACGCGAGAGGCGGAGCACATCGGTCAACCCTTCCTCGTCAGTGTCGTAACGCCAGAGTCGCGTGCCACCCAGTGCGGGACCGAGCGCGGTGTTGTGAATGGCAATAATTCCTCGATAGCCTGCTTCCTGGTCTTCTCCCACCAGAACTCTCTCATGGCCGGGGACGTTCTTTTCCAGAATCTTCATATATGGTCCCTCGCAATTATGGTTTGGATGATTAAACATCCGCGATCTTAGTACCGGGGTATTGAGATACAGTTTGGAGGAACACCTAGTGGTGCGTTAACGAGTCTTCACAATACTCGACTGCGTGAAGAGTCTGATCACTAGCACGTCCGCGATGAACGATCAGACGCTTACTATTTCTGATCGCTAGCAGACCAACCCTCTCACAGTTGGGACAGAGAATGGTCGCCTTCGTAATATGCCCGGTGCTGAGGAATCCTTGAATCTGCCAACCCACCGGAACTGTCGTGTAGTCCATCAGCAAATCTTTGGGAGGAGCTATCACTGAAGAAACCTCTGGTGTCTGACCACTCGCGATGGCGAGCACATCTGGTGACCTATCCTCCATTGCTCAGCTTCTTGTAACTGGAGTAGAGCGAGAAAAGACGATCCGCGGCTGCCGGATCGCTTCGAGCCAGGAGCGTAATGATCTGGTCGCGTTCAGTTCAGCAGTGGTTTTAGCTTCTCTCGCTGGATGGATGTAAATATGGATGCGTTTCCCGCGTCGATCTGATTGCGCAGGCTTGTGTAGAACTCACTTGTGGTTTGTCGCGCCGGCTCGTAATCGCCGCGCTGCACGTCTACCATCGCGACCGCCAGAGTGTTTTGCAACTGACTCAGGCGCACCTCTCGTTGCGCAGCATCCCGCTGTTCGATGGCGCTGGTCGCCTTGCGCCACATTGGCAGGAACCCCAGCAGAAAGAAGCCTAGACACAAGGTCACGTACAAGGCCACACGTCTCCAGTGAATGTCCGGCAAGGCGGGCCACTCAACCAGAGAGTTTGGCTTGCTCGTAGTCTGATGTTCTACGGATTTCATGTTGCTCTTCCTCTGAATCTACGCGCTTGAACCCGTTACGGGGCCAACGGATCATCGGTATTGCTATTCTAGTGAGAAGGGCAGTCTTCCCGAATCAGTGGAATTACAGAATTTCATGAGTGTTTACCCTTACGGTCGAAGTAGCGCCCGGTTGCTATACTCTAGCCAGATTGTCACCTTCAACCAGGATTGATGGAAGTGCGCAAACGTTTGGGAATTCGTGGAAAACTACTGCTTCTGGCGGTTGGCATAGCGTTGCCATTAGTCATCGTGGGGGCACTGGATCTGCGTAACATGTGGCAGCTAAGCCGTTCCCAACTTGACGATTCCGTAAAGCAGCAAGTCGAGCTTGCCTCGGTGGCTTTAGAACGCTGGCTTGACGATCAAAAGAAAGCGCTTGACGCGATTGCTGCACTTGCGGGCGACAACGACTCTCAGTCCCGAGCAATTAGCGAGAACCTCGAAAACGTGTTGCAAACGCGTCCTTTTTGGATGGATCTGCGGGTAACTAATGCCGCCGGCACAACTATAGTCTCGCAGCCTTCACGCAAAGAAGTACTTCCCGAAGCCCTTACCGATTACATCGTTTCAGACATGCGGGAACGCAATTCCTGGACGGTGGTTACTGACCGCACGATGGACGAGGCGCGACCGATCGTGATCATTGCCGTGCCGATAGACAAGGGCGGAGCAGTTATCGCGCGAATTGATGGGGCGGCGATAAATCAACTCTTTGACAACATTGAACTCTCACCACAAGTGGTCATTTCCGTGTTGGATTCCGATGGCCGAGTCATCTATCGAAGGCGAGGTTCCGAAGCGGCAACGGAAGCGGATGTATCGTGGGCGCCGCTATCGTCCGTTTTGATCGGCGAGCGCACGAATGTCGTTGAGCTTACGAGTCCTATTGACGGCGTCAAGCGAGTGTATGGCGTTGCGCATATCAGGGATACGGGCCTAATCGCAATGATTGGAATTCCAAGTTCGACGCTCTACGAGCCGGCCAGTCGCCGCCTCAACCGGTACACGCTGATCGGACTGGTCGCGTTGTTGCTGGCCATCGGTGCAGCCCTCGTGATCGAGCGAAGTATCGTGCAGCCCGTGTGGCGTTTGCGTACGACCGCGCAACAACTGGGCGGCGGAGATCTGACAGCACGCGCGCCAACCGACGAAGCAGGAGAAATCGGCGATCTGGCCCTCGCTTTCAACACCATGGCCGAACAGGTAAAGGAACGAGAAGAAAGACTGACTGAGTTGGACCAGTTGAAGTCTGATTTCGTCAGCAGCGTTTCTCACGAACTGAAGACACCACTGACAACCATAAAAGTTCTCGCACATCTGCTGCGGCGGAATGATGTCGGAGAAGACGAAAGACTTGATTACTCGAAGACCATTGCCACGGAATGTGATCGGCAAATCGAGTTTGTAGGCAATCTCCTTGATCTTTCACGCATTGAATCGGGAGCATACAAGTTAACCAAAAGGTCGGTCGATGTTGTTAGCTTGCTCGAAGGTTGCGTCGAGATTGAGAACTACCGGGCCGAATCCGTCGGGATCGAACTTGTTACCAAACTTCCCTCGCGTCCGCTATTCGTAGACGCTGATTCTGAAGCGTTGCGGCGCGTTGTCCGTGGAATGATCGACAATGCTATCAAGTACACTCCGGCGGGTGGGTGGGTTTCTGTTTCCGCTCAGCCAGTCCAGGAAAATGTAGAAATCAGTGTCGAAGATAGCGGGATAGGGATTGCACTCACTGATCTTCCGCATGTCTTCAAAAAATTCTATCGCGCGAAATCGTTCGCCGAAACCGACAAGGGCCAACCTGACGAAAGCGGAACTTCAGGAACTGGCGTTGGTCTCGGCCTCTACCTCGCCAAACATGTTATTGAACACCTTGGCGGACAGATTGAGGTTGCGAACAAGAATCCTTGCGGTACGATGCTCACAGATAATATTGCCGGTTTCAATTGAGAAGAACTCTCCTCCAGTTGGTGAAGAACGAACCGATGTCGAAGCGATTGCTAATAGTTGATGACGAGCCAAACCTGCTTCGGGCAGTGGCGGCCTGTCTTAGTGCTGCCGGGTACGATGTCAGTACTGCTCGCAGCGCACGTGAAGCTCTTGTTCAGTTGGCGGAGGCTGTGCCCGACCTCGTTGTGAGTGACATTAGAATGCCCGGCATGGACGGATACCAACTTGCCCGACAACTCCGAGGCTCGCCTCGAACGGCTCTCGTGCCAATAGTGTTTCTCAGCGCGAAGGACGAAACTGCGGACCGGATTGAAGGATTTCGATCCGGTATCGACGCCTATCTAACTAAGCCGTTTGAGCCTGATGAGCTGATCGCAATTGTCAATGGCATTCTGCACCGGGTCGAGCGAACCCACTCACAGATCGCCCGGCTGGTGGGAGCAAATTCCGTTGAAGAGCAAGCTATCTTCGAGGACGAGGATTTGACTGAAGCGGAAGAACGAGTCGCTCTAGCCGTGTCACGAGGGTTGAGCAATAAGGAGATTGCTTCCGAGTTAGAGATCAGTGTGCGTACAGTCGAGAACCATATTAGCCACATACTCGATAAGAAGAGATTTAGTAATCGCGTAGAGATCGCCCGCTTTGTTTTGGAACGACAACATTCACCCTCATGAACCACTGATTGAATCCTCAACTGCGTGTTAACTTTCATCAGCGTGAGTGGCATCGCTGATCAAATAGCCTGCAGGAACCATTAAGCTTTAGTTTTGGCAGAACACTAAAACTGGTTCCCGACCCGGTTCCTCGCGATCGATCAAGCCTTCACAGAACCGGACTCCTAGGTGGAATCACTCACATTTTCTAGGTGATAGCTCCCTTCTGAACGTCGCTCCCGTGTAATACGATCTGGTTGGAGGGGAAAGATGCTCAAAAGACAATTAGCAATCGTGATGCACTTCATTATCGCGGTCACACTAGTAATTGCGATGCTGGTAATGGGGAGTGTCGTAAGCGGCCAGGAACCTATGGGGACAGCAAAGGGAACCCAGGTCGCAAATAACAATGATCGGCCCGCAACCGAGAAGCCGGCAGAAGAATTGACGGAAATCAAACCCGTCTACACCAACTTCATGGGCGTTAGTCTCGGCATGAAAGCCGATGAAGTGAGAGAGAAACTTGGAAAGCTAAAGGACAAGGGTCAGAAGCAGGACTTCTTTGTCTTTTCCGCTGACAAGTCGGCTCAGGTCTTTTACGACTCGAATAGTATTGTAATCGCTTTCTCAGTTGATTATGTCGGAAATGACAGCGGAGCACCGTCGTCGGAAGAAGTGCTCGGACACGCGGTTCAGCCAAAGGCCGATGGATCGTTGTATCAACTTGAGAGATATCCCGAGGCTGGTTACTGGGTCTCCTACAGCCGAACCTCAGGCAACAACCCGATCACGAGTGTGACAGTCCAAAAATTCTGAATAGCTATCCCAAGGTCGTGAAGCATCTATAATTTGATGTTAGGCGCTCGAAGTGACGCATTCGAGCCAGCACGCCATAGATCGTTTCAGAGTTGACAATAGAGAGCATCGTTCAGAGAAGAGAACCCGCTTAAATTGTTAGACGGCTACAACTTTCTCTATCGTGAATGCCGTTCGGCGAGTATTCGAGTGATTGCTGAAGGCGAGAAGCGGCACGATACCCCGCGATCCGTACTTGCGGAGCAGATCCGGAGTGATAATATCTAAAATGTAGCGAAACTTTCAAATCGTTCTTCGTTCGAGCGATTGGGTTCTTAGTGCTTTTCATCACGCTAATGGTAAAGCGAAAGAAATCTGTTACGGTCGCAGGAACTGAATGGAGTACTGGGGCTGTTGTTATCCCGAACAGCCGATACATAATTCGTAGTGCAGTGTTCAAGTTCTACGCAAACAGAAGCGATCCATCAGTTCCTCAGGTAGTTACAGAATGGTTGAACTTATGACAATAAAACCAACAAAATAACATTAAGAGCTGCAGATTGGATTAATCAACCATCGGGTTATGTGACGGTTGATTTGGTTGGAACTGAATCGCAAGCAAATACCAAAATATCGGGCGATGTGATCAATAGCAGTTGCTCCACTTTTATCCTAGAAAGGAAGTAATGTTTTTTCTTCGAGTGTTGAATATGTTGAGGCACGGACCGCACAACAAGCCTTGCAACTGACGGCGCGATAGCAAGCTTCGCAAGTAGACTTATTCCTTCAGCTTGAATGCTGATAGCGCGCACCAGCTGAAGACCACCGTTCGACGGCGAAACCAGTCATTGTTAAAGAGTCCATGCTCTTACCCACAATAAAAGACGCGCACGAACTGAGCGGCCTCCTGGTAGACCTGGCACTTCTTGTTGGCGCTATCTTCGCCGTAATAAAGTTTCGTCTTTTCAACATTCTCGGCCATCGCTGGCGGTCTGATCTTGCCTGCAATCACTACGTGCTTCCTGATTCCAGCATTGTATTCACCGGCGACTACACGATCCATAACACCGGGCAACGACCTCTGCTTTTGGACTCGGTACGATTCGGCTTACCGCTGCACGGTCCATGCGTCCTTACTAGTACCAGACGACACCCAAATATTCGCTACACGCGTTTTTCAATCTGGTGAGCCCGCTCTGAAGGGACTATTTCAGATCGAACCAGTCGAACGACGAGCTTCCAATTCGCGCTCATAATGCCGAAGTTGGACGATTGTGTTTTGTCCTGTTGTGAGTTTTCGCTCAGGCAAAAACGTGTGCCGGGCGCTTACAAAGGTTTTTATGTTAAATCTCGTCCGGCTCAAATTCAACTCGCCGATCAACCGAGGGCTCTTCTGCTAAATCGCCTCTTGATGAGGTAACGGATTCGATTGGATCATGATTTAATCGCCGTTAACAATACCTGATTGACGGCGCGATAGCGTCTTTCTCAAATAGTTTTATTCCTTCTGATCGAGTGGTTATTCAAGACACCTGAATGGATGGCCAAGCAAGAGGTGGACGGCGGCTAATTTGGTTGCAAGAAGGCGTTTATGCCTATCACAAGTTTGTAAATGATGAAGGAAATCGGAAGGTGTTCCAATCGAGTTTGCGAGAATGGTATCGCCAGAAGTTCGGCACAACACCCGTGTTTTTGCTGCGAGACTTTCATAGTCACGGGCCATTTAGCAACTCGTATTGCTGTGAGTTGCCAAATGGCCCGTGAGCTATGGGGGAGCCGCTGTCGGGAAGCGCGTCGGAGCACTCGAAGAAGGAGCTTCACGATCTGGCTTGCATCGCTGAGGCCGCGTGGGCCAGTTTGCAGCGATGCGTCTCGGCCCTTATTGATCAACCCATTTTTTGTACCGTTATTTTCAGTTTGGGATTCCCTTCCACAGTCTTGTGGTAACAAACCCAATAACCGGCCTCTGGATGCCGCACACGCTTGTATTGAGAACCATCGGGACCAGCATTAACGCTTTTCCCGATTACCTTTTCGGGCGGCGGCACATTCTCATTGTTTCCGGCAAACTCAACTGACACTGCCACGACCTCCCCGGCTGAGTTATGAAATATCTTGTGTGCTCCTGAGAATGCCAACCATTCCAGCGAGTACTGGCTTAGAAAGCGGCGCGCAGCATCCGCTTCACGAGATTTGGTCATTCGATTCTAATTGGCCCCTTAACCACGATTTAGTTTCAACGCTAGCTCAACGCAACTCCGTTTCTTCGGGGGCTGAATCGGCGCGAGCTTTCCGAGCTACTTTAGAATTCATTCCGGAATCCGCACATCAGCATGATTACCCACGTTCTGAGTGATTACACCTATTCGAGTATGTCGAGGTAAACGACCGAAGCTACCGCGCCCTGATTGGAGTGGGAAAATCAAGCCGAGCTTATTTTATCTTTGAGACTCAGTCAGCCAGACCCTTCAAAAATTAGGGTTGGTCAAAAACTGAGCTCAATAGAATGTGAAGTACTGATGCTGGTCGAGATGTCGGGTGTAGTTGCCGGTTACGTTATCGCGCCGGTACTGACCCGGATTGATGAAAGGGCCATCTATGTAGGCGCCTTCGTAGGCGATGAACGAATCGGCGTTCTTGAGTTGCGGACTGTAAGCTATGAAGCCTCGCTTCGAATTGAAATTACCACCTTGAACTCGCAACGTTAGCCGGTCTGGTAGCGACTCTTTCAAGCGAATCTGTACCACCCCGAGTCCTGAGAAGTCGCCATACTGCGCACTGAACGGGCCATTGAGAATCTCCACATCCTCAATCAATTCAGGGGTAAGACTTTTCAACTGTCCAAGGTAACCTTGTCCATGTCCCTGCGTACCAAGATTCTGCTGCACGTCGTTAACCAAAATCTTTAACCCACCGTTGACGCCGCCGTGATCGAGGTTGTAGCCGAAACGGCGAATCTCGAGCGACTTGCCTCCGCCCTCGTGTTGCCCAGCATTGATACCAGCGTTGAGCGTTTCCACTAATCGTTGTAAATTCAACGGAACTTCGCGGCATGGATAGCAGTTACCGCACTTAACGTACTCACATCTAAGCTTATTGGCTTCGCCTGGTTACGTATGAAAGACGCGCCGCCACCGTCTTAGCCCCCTCTGAATCCTTTAAGTAAGGCGGTGGCAACACACCCAAAATAGCAAAAATCGCCAAGCCTTAGATCTTGCTTATTACCATCCTGCGTGAAAGAATCTGCAACTCTCGAAGTTCAAAGCAATGTCAAAGGCCGAAAGATATCGAGTGGGTTCATTCGTGATCCGGGTCGCGAGAGTGTTTGCCGGTTCGATGGTGCTGCTCGCGATCCTATCGGCTAATATCCCTTCCTCGGCGGTAAATTCCACTGCGGTGTGTCAATTATCTTGTTGCGCTGGCAAAGCACCGCACGCGGCAGGCTCATGCATGACCGAGTCATGCAGTGCCTTCGGAGGAGATCATGCCCACCAGTCTCCCACTCTTCAGGAAACTGAACCTAAAGAGACGGAAAAGTTATGTGGTCTTGAGTTCCTAGTTAAGAATCTCACTCAAAGCCGCTTTGCTTCGAGCGGCTATGCTGACGCTTCAAGCGAATCCTCTAAGAAGGATTCTCACGAAGGAAGCGTTTCGACTGCGGCCCTGACGAAGCCATGTCAATCAGATTGTGGTAGTTGTGCGAGTGGGTTTGCTCGTTCAGGCCAGCATCGCAATGCAGTTCTTGCTTACGCGGATCAGCCGCGACCCCCTTCACGTATTGGTTTTGGCAATATCGATTATGGACGAGCGCGTAAACTTAGCGCGCTGTGCCGCCGTGGTGCTCCTCGTGGTCCTCCGCTTTCTTTCTCCTGATTCCTAAGACGAACCAATTTGATGGATGCCGACAGTCGGCCGTTGACCAGGCTGCAAGCGTGTAAAAGCGTGGGCGATTTGGGAAGGGGCCGGGCTGTCGTGTATTTCCTAAGCAGCGATTGCCTTTAATAATCGCAAGGTTCCAGGTCCTTTAGAGAAAGGAAGTGAGCATGAAAGATCCAGAAGATCAAGAGACCCTGCTTAAGCAACCAGCAGTCTCAATTAGTTCCCCTGTTACGGTCCCTGGGCATTCCTCTTTAGCCTCACCGGCCGGCGCTGCTGCCGGACTTAGGGGTTCAGGACGCGCGCGAAGGTTCATGGATTTGAGAGTAGAAATGATCCACAGAATCATGCAAGACAATCTCCACCGAACACTATCGCTTGGTGAGCTCGCGAGCGCCGTGAACCTTTCCGTCTGGCGTCTTTGTCATGTTTTTAGATCGGAAGCGGCCATGTCTCCAATCCAGTACTTAAGGTTCTTAAGGATGGAAAGAGCAAGATACTTGCTGGAGACAAGCTTCCTCAGCGTTGTTGAGATTACCCACGCTGTTGGTGTCAATGATCTTAGCCACTTCGTGCGTGACTTCAAGAAGGCATACGGTGCGACGCCGACTTTCTATCGCACGTTGTTTAAAGAGGCGGAGCTAGACGAATCCATAACGGTTGAACTTCACCGCGAACCCGAATGGTCAGGATATGTCCGTTCAGGACTCCAGGGCGCCGAACTATCGCTACCCCAATAAGCAACCAATGGCTAAGGAAAACAGACAGCATTTTGGTTCAGCTCTAGTGCCGCTCTCCAGAGTAATTCTCGGGTTGGTGCTGGTAGTGTCGACTCTCTGGACCAACATTCCATTGGTTGAGGATGTGAGCGGTCCAATGTGCGATTTGGTTTGCTGTGTCGGCAGAGCGCCGCATGCAGCAGGGTCGTGCATGAACAGCTCATGTCATGCTTTCCCGACAGGTGGTAACGATAGAGTTCATACTCATCATGAGGAACCTGATGAGGTCGAGGAGTTGTGCGGTCTTACCGGTCTGACAATGAACGCCAGTTGGTTATCGTTGGTTGAAACGGTGACGACTGATCCCGGCTCCGGCGCTCATTCTGACCTCTCACAAAGCACCTCGACTAGTACTTCTGACAAAGCTGGCGTCTCCGCAGCGGTAGTGACTAAGCCCTGCCAACTGGACTGTGGCAGTTGCGCCTCCGGCTTCACGAATTCCTATCGGAAGCGTAATTCCTCGGCACTCGCTTACGCAGATCGCCCACGTCCACCGTCGCGCGGAGAACTTGTCGACGTTGCCTACCAAGCGACTAGAAAACTACGCGGCCTTTCTCGCCGAGGTGTGCCGCGAGGCCCCCCACTTCCTTTGGCTTTTTCCTAACCTTAAGCAATCCGACTGATGCCGACCGGAGTCGGCCCGCTGCTGATATCGCATGGCTATAAATTGCACGCGATCTGGCACGGGCGGACCGTCCGCGCATTTCCACGTGACTAGTGTAGTGTCTCAGAAATTCCTTTACAACGATTGACCTTCTCGATGATCTGTTGTGCGGTAGCAGTCCAGACAAATGGTTTTGGTTGTTTGTTGTTCTGAGCGAGATATTCCTTGATGACGGCGATGAGTTCTTTTACACCGGTAAAGTTGCCACGGCGCAGGCGCTTTTGAGTAAGTTCTCGAAACCAACGCTCGACCAGATTAAGCCAAGAAGAACTGGTGGGGGTGTAATGAATATGAAAGCGCGGATGTTTCGCTAGCCACTCGGTAACATCGTCATGTTTATGAGCGCTGTAATTGTCTACCACTAGATGCAAGTCCAAGCTATGGGGAAACTCTCGATCAAGCTTGCGGAGAAACTTCACATATTCCTGATGTCGATGACGCGGCATACACTCGCCGATGACGGTGCCGTCGAGCAGGTTGAGGGCGGCAAACAAGGTCGTGGTGCCGTGTCGTTTGTAGTCGTGGGTCATGGTGCCGCAACGACCCTTTTTCATGGGCAACCCAGGCTGCGATCTTTGCAAAGCTTGGATCTGACTCTTTTCATCCACGCACAAGACCAAGGCTTTATGGGGAGGATTCAAGTACAGGCCCACTACATCGTTAAGCTTTTCGACGAACTGTTTATCTCGCGAAAGCTTGAAGGTCCGGTTGCGATGTGGTTGCAATCCATTGGCGTCCCAGATCCGCTGCACCGTGGCCGGACTGACGCCATGCAGTTGCGCCATCGTTCGCACACTCCAATGAGTCGCCGCTTTGGGAGTTGTATGCAGAGTAGTCTCCACTATTTTCTTAACCTTGGCTGCCGCGATCTGCTTGGGCCTGCCGCGCCCCGGAGCATCGTCAATCAAGGCCGCCGTTCCTCCTTCGAGGAAGCGGTTGCGCCACAGAATCACCGTCGGTCGGCTGGTCTTCAGCGCCAGCGCGATCTGCCGATTCGAAGTTCCGTTAGCCGCCGCCAAAACAATCTGCGAGCGGAAAACAACTTTCTGCGGACTGTTACGAGCACCGATCCAGGTTTGCAAAACCTCCCGTTGCTCTGCGGTAATTGCCAGTGCTTCACAGGTATCCCACATAGTGACTCGCAGCTTACTCGCTGCGAATCCTATTGTAAAGATATTTCTGAGACACTACACTAGCGACCTGACTCTCAGGTCGATGACGTACAGCTCTTTTCAGGAGAAAGGAATTCACAATGAAATACCAGGCGAGACGATGGACCGCGTTCGCTGGATCAAGAATCGTCACTCTAATACTTACTCTATTCCTAATCGGCGGTCACTCACTCACGGCGCAACAGCCGGCTGGTTCAATCATGCTTGGCGGTCGTGTCGTGGATCCAAACGGAGCGGTTGTGGTTGACGCGCAGATCACCGCAGTCAACACGCTGACCAAAGAGGAGACAAACGGAATCACGGACGCGCAAGGGCGTTACCTGCTGCACAACCTACAGGCGGGCGAGTACACCGTCACGGTGTCGGCGAAAGGGTTCGCCAGTGCGGCGAGGGCGTTGCGCATCACAGACGCGAACAGCACGGTTGATTTCCAATTATCAATCGGTGCAGTAGGCGAGACCGTTACCGTAGCGGACGAGACGGCACGCGTAGAACTTGAGCGCACGCCGGGCGGAGTCGCAGTCGTCCCGCACCGCGACATCACGCAGTCGCTCGCCTCTAATCTGAAAGATGTCTTCACGTTCACGCCGGGCATAGTTGCACAGCCGCGCTTCGGCTCGGACGAAGCGCAGTTCTCCATTCGTGGCTCGGGTCTCAGGAACAACTATCACGGGCGCGGCGTCAACTTCCTGATTAACGGCATCCCGTCCATGGATGCAGACGGTTTCAGCGACTTTGAAGCTTTGGACTTTCTCGCCGCGCAGCGCGTCGAGGTCTGGAAGGGCGCCAATGCCCTGCGCTACGGCGGCAACACTTCGGGCGGCGCAATCAACCTTGTTACGCAAACGGGCAAAACCGCCCCGCCCTTCGAGTTCCGCGTGCAGGGCGGCTCGTTCGGTTCGTTTCATGGACACGTTGCGACGGGAGGCGAGCGCGGTCGTTTTAACTACTTCCTGAGCTTCACCGAGGTCGAGCTTGACGGGTACCGCGAGCACAGCCAGCAGGGGCGGCAACGCTTCTTCGGCAATTTCAATTTCGCCCTCGACGACAGGACGGACTTTAACCTCGACATCGTGTACGCCAACGTCGGGGAGAGGTATCCTGGCCCGCTGACGCGCGAGGAATTCTTCCGCGACCCACGCGCGGCGGTCCCCATCTACGTCCAGCAGGACCAGGGGCGCTTCGTTAACTATACGCGCGTCGGATTCGGGATGCGCCGCAGCTTCGACGGCGGGCACGAGGTCTCTTTCAACGCCTTCGGGCAGTACCGCAACCTCGACCACCCGATCTTTAACGTGCTCGACCAGGACACGCGCACCTTCGGCGGCGAGCTTCGTTACAGCTACACCGGCGAGCGCAACCGTTTCGTCATGGGCTTTCAGCCGGGGGTGACTCCGAACGGCGGGCGACGCTTCGAAAATATCAACGGAAGCGCAGGGGCGCAAACCGCCCACTTCGACTCGCTCGCCACGAACTACGGCATCTACCTTGAAAATCAGTTCGACATCAGTCCTTCATTCACACTCGTCACGGGCGCGCGCGCTGATTGGGCGCTACGACGCTTCACAGACCTCTTCCTCGCCAACGGCGACCAGTCAGACGAGCGGACCTTCAAAGCCTTGTCGCCCAAGGTGGGATTCGTCTGGCGACCGCGCGAAGAAATGCAGGTCTTCGCCAATGTGAGCCGCTCTTACGAGCCGCCGGTTTTGAACATTGAATTGATCAGCTTTGGCGCGCCCGGCTTTCTGCCCCTGGGCGCACAGGATACCTGGCAGATTGAGGTCGGCACGCGCGGGCGCGCGGGAAAAAGGTTCAACTACGAGCTGACGTTTTTCGATCTCGAAGTCAACGACGAGATCATCAACAGCAGTGTGCGCCCCTTCCCTGGCGCACCCTTCACCATCCCGAGTTTCCGCAGCGCACCCGAGACGCGCCATACGGGCCTTGAGCTTTCGCTCGACGCCGCGCTGTGGCAGGGGATGTTCACCGAGGGCGACGGCCTCACGGCGCGCACGGCCTACACCTTTTCGCGCTTCCGCTACGTTAATGATCCGATCTACTTCAATAACAACCTCCCGGGCGCCCCGCGCCATATCGTCCGCTCCGAACTGCGTTACGACCACCCGCGCGGTTTCTGGATAGCGCCGAACGTTGATTGGTCACCTGCAATTTATTTCATGGACAGTGCCAATACCGCTAGTAACGACAAGTACGCGGTGTTGAATGTCAGGGCTGGTTTTGATCGGCAGCGTTGGGGTCTCTTCTTCGAGGCCAGCAATCTGACTGACAGGCTCTACTCGGCGGCGGTCCAGGTTGACAACGAAGTGGGTCGGTTCTTTGAACCCTCGAACGGGCGTTCAGCTTACATCGGCGTGCGTTACCGTTTCGGTGGGAAGTGAAGAATTAGATCTCAAAGTCACTGGAGGACTCAATGAACAAAAATGAAAATGAACCGAAGCCTCGCCGTCGAAAGCTGATTGTCGTCGTACCGATCCTGGTCGTTTTGGCCGTCTGCTTATTGCTGAGCGCCATGGTTCTGAGTCGTGCTCCTGAACGCGCCAGTGAGGAGCGCCGCTACGAACTGACTGGTGTAGTGAAGTCAGTGGATCGTGCAAAGCGCTCGGCAACGATCAAGCACGAAAAGGTCGCAGACTTTATGGAAGCTATGACTATGCCCTTTGTGATCAAGGACGCGAAAGCGCTTAACGAAATCAAGGTGGGCAATCGAATCAGAGCAACGTTGGTGGTGACTGATGAAGGTGGGCAATGGTTGGAAAGCATAATCATCATCACGAGTGCCGGTTAGGAATGGTCGCGTAAGCCAGTGCCATCCACCGGAGGACATCTGCGCCTTTTTTGGAATGTGAAGCAGAACTATCGCTAATGCACCTTCGCCCCGACAGCGCGTCAGAAAGAACGAAAGGAGATTTAAGAAAGTGGCAAAGCCAATATTCTGTCTGTTAACCGTCATTGCGGTTAGCATCCTGATCGCTCCTGCGGCCACGGCTCAGCAGCTCAACAGATCAATCAAGGGCACCGTACGCGACTCGAATGGCGCGGTTGTCGTCGGCGCCGCAGTGGTTGTTTCGCGCGGTGGGCAAGAGCGATCAACAACCACAGATTCGGAGGGAAATTACTCGACACCCGATCTATCTCCCGGGAAGTATGCGGTGACGGTAACGGCGCAAAACTTCCAGACACGCTCGCGAGAAGTTGACCTGACTAACGGCGAGACTTTGGCGGATTTTAGTCTCGCGGCCGGGGGTATTGCAGCGGAAGTGACGATAAGCGCGGCGACTCGGTACGAACGCAGCGCAGAAGACCTGCCGTTGAGCGTCACCGTGATCCCGCGCCGTGAAATTCTCAACTCTCCGGGTCAAACAATCGACGACGAACTGCGGTACGTCGCAGGTGTCAATCTCCAGCGAGACAATGCCGACGTCATCTTTCCGGTCATCCCGTCCATTGCTGTGCGTGGTCTGGGGGTAGGAGACACTGCCACTCGGTCGCTGGTTTTGCTCGATGGCCTGCCGATTAACGGTGGCTACTGGGGAGCAGTGTTTTGGCATCGCGCACCCGAATACACTATCGAGCGTCTCGAGGTGGTGCGCGGATCGTCTTCGAGTCTGTTTGGCTCATTCGCTATGGGTGGAGCCGTGAACATCGTCACCCACACTCCGGAAAAACGAGAGCTGAACGGCGAGTTGCAGTACGGAGAAAACCAACGCTTTCGCAGCAGCCTCCAATACGGCGACGTTGTGGCAAACGTCCGCATAGCCTTCTCCATCAACACGAATTACTACACCACCAATGGCTTCTATCGCGTGTTGGAAAATGATCGGCGCCCGGTGGACGAGCGAGAACACGCCATCTCGAAAAATTTCCAGGGCCGAAGCAGCTTCAAGTTCTCCGAATCCGCCCGGGGATTCATTCGCGCTGGTTATTACGACCAGGATCGTATTGGCGATCATCAACTTGCGAGCACCAACGTTAGTCTTTCCGACGTAGCCGGCGGCGTCGACTTTGATTTGAAAGATCGCGGAGTGATTAGCACTCGTCTCTTCTATTCGGCTGAAAACGTCCTCATCGATAACGTCCGAGTGGTAAACGACACAACCACTTTTGTCTCGAATAGTCACGATAATGAAGCCGATATCTTTGGATTCTCAACTCAGTGGTCCAAGGCCTTTAACCGAACGGTTTCGCACCTCAGCGTTGGTGTCGATTTCCGCCGAGTTGACGGCACTAACGACCAGGATGTTTTCAATGCGCCCAACACACTGAGTGCCGAGATTCTTGGCGGCGGAACTCAGACTGCGACCGGCGTGTTTTGTGGACGACGCCTTTCAGGACATTACCCACGAGGCGCCAATGGACAAGCACTTTATCTTTGACTTCTTTGCTTCGTATCGCGTACATCGAAATCTTGACCTCTTCGTCGTCGCGGAAAATCTCTTCAACAGTGAATACATCGCTGATGGCTTCGCCCAGACGCTGGGAGCGCCAAGGCAGGTATCAGTTGGGATTGGCTTCAACTTAGGTCGGAAATAGCGATCTAACTTCAGTTTTAGTGAGGACGTAATTCAACGTTTTGAGGTTAACTATGTCGATCAATAAGCAGAGCAATCAAACACGCTGGCTGGTCGGGGCCTTTTTCATAGGCTTACTATTGCTGTCGAACTGCAAGCGAGATTCAACGAATACGACTGCCGGCAACAGCAGTACTCTTCCCGGCCTAAGCCAACCGATCCGTGTCTCTTCAGGAGATGCGGACGCGGCTGAACCCGCAATCGCGGCATCACCAGACGGCAGCGTGTATGTGGTCTGGGTGAATCACAGTCAAGGGGCCGGGGCCGACGTGATGGTTGCGCGTTTCAATGGCGACGGTCAGATGCAAGGCTCAGCCGCGCGCGTCAACCCTCAACCGGAAACTGCAACTGCATGGCGGGGCGATCCTCCGACGATCGTCGTTGCGCCCGACCACACAGTCTTCGTTGGTTGGACCGCACGAGTTAATTCCGAAAGCGGGCACACGAATGATCTTTACTTGTCTTCGTCGCGCGATCATGCTCAGACTTTCGCTGCGCCAACGAAGGTCAATGATGATTCGAAGCCGGCTGGCCACGGAATGCATTCCCTGGTTGTCGGGAAAGATGGTCACGTCTATGTCGCCTGGCTAGACGAAAGAAACATTGCGCCAATGGCTGCGAAAGACACGGAACTGGCCGCCAATACCAAGGGTCATCACGTGGAAAGTAACAGTGAGGTTTTCATGGCTTCGTCCACCGACGGACGCAGCTTCTCGGCTAATAAGCGAGTTGCAACGAATGCGTGCCCCTGTTGCAAGACGGCGCTGGCGATTGCTGATGACGGGCGCGTCTATCTAAGTTGGCGACAAGTATTGCCAGGGGATTTCCGACACATCGCCGTCACGTCGTCAATCGATCAGGGAAGGACATTTACCGAGCCAAGGATCGTCAGCGATGATCAATGGATGTTGGCGGGCTGCCCGGTCTCCGGTTCGAACATGGTTGTTTCTGACGACGGAACGCTGCACGTGTTGTGGTACTCAGCGGGCAAGAACGGAGAAACAGGACTCTACTCATCAAAGTCTGAGGACCATGGCAACTCTTTTGATCCGCGAATACTACTCGCCAATGGTGAGACACGGGGCACACCGGTGCTTCTGAAATACGGGAAACGATTAACGGCTGTGTGGGAAGACGGCTTGGGCCAGGTGATGACAGGATCGTTGGGCGTTCCTGAAGAAAGTGTGAGTTTGAGAATCCCGAGCAGTACACTTCCAGCAGCAATTGAGACTGCGAAGCATTTGTTTGTCGCGTATATCGCGAAGAAGGATGAGCATCAATCTGTTTGGATGGTTTCAGCAAAGCGGAAACCGGCAACTTAGGGAGGGCCGTCAACTATCGAGGTTCGGTATTCGAATCTGAAGGTTCGGCCGTTCTTAGGCAAGCGAAATCACTGTAATTCAAAGTAACTTCGCTGCATGGACAGCACTCTGCCGCACTTGAAGGACTTTCGGGAATTGTGATCCGAATGGGTGCTTTAGTGCTCAACGCCTTTCGGCATCATCGGAATTCGCACCGGCGGATTCTGAGCACCTGAAGTTTGTCGAAATACGTGCTCAACGCCTTTCGGCATCATCGGAATTCGCACCCTCGTCGTCTCGTTCTCGCTTGCTGCCTTGATCCGTGCTCAACGCCTTTCGGCATCATCGGAATTCGCACTTATTACAAATCCCTCTAATAGACTCGACAATATATGTGCTCAACGCCTTTCGGCATCATCGGAATTCGCACCATTCTCATTTTCATAATTAAGCTGCTTCCTTTGCTTGTGCTCAACGCCTTTCGGCATCATCGGAATTCGCACCATTCTCATTTTCATAATTAAGCTGCTTCCTTTGCTTGTGCTCAACGCCTTTCGGCATCATCGGAATTCGCACTTCTTCAACTTCTCCAGCCGGGTACGCTCGCCGCGGTGCTCAACGCCTTTCGGCATCATCGGAATTCGCACGATTTTCTACTGTGGGGAACTCGCCACGGTCTCTGAAGTGCTCAACGCCTTTCGGCAGACAGTGCGAATTCCGATGATGCTTTGAACGGAATGGAGACTTCATATTGACGAAGCCAATCACGCGTCGGCTCGCCCCTGCTGCCGCGCTCGCCGCAGTTCTTCAAATCCGCTTCGAGAATCACGCTCACCGTATATCCTTCGCCGCGCGTCATGCCCGGTCGTGTGCGCCATAGCCCTGAGAAGAAACATGCGCGTTCTTCTGCGATGGCGATGTCATACTCGTGGGGTTCGCTGAACCCTGCGAAACCTTCAGCTAGATCGTGTTGACTGAGCGCCTTGTCGCGGTTGGTGAGTGCGCTTAGCCAATGTTGGGCTTTTTCAAGATCGTCCTTTTCGTATGGCAACTCAACGTTTGGCTCAGCCTTGGGCAAGGCGCGGATGAGCGCGGGCTTAGGCAGGCGGTCTTCGGGTGGGTCATCCGGTGTGGCGCGACGGTTCAGCCGCCCCATGCGTTGAATCAACGACGGGATCGGCGCAATGTCTGTCACAAGTAGATCAGCCGATAAATCCAAAGACATCTCCGCCACCTGCGTGGCAACGAGAATCGCCGCCGCGCCATCGCGCTTGAAGTTGTCAATCACGCACCGGTGTCTCCAGCTTCGATCCTTATAACGAAAACGCGAGTGGTAAACGTCACTCGCTACATTATCGAACCGCTCACGACATGCTATATAAGTCTGATTCGCCCACTCGACGCGATTGCAGACCCATAGCACTTTGCCGCCACCGGCGACACAATCACTAACCGCACGCCAAACTTCTCCATCCGTTGCCGGATGATTAACTTGATACCGTTCCAATCTCTCAAACTCTTCCGGGCCGCAAATGATTTTGAGATCAGGGCGAACAGATGTGATGGCGCGGCGGCGTTCTTCCGGCAGAGACGCGGTCATCAGCAAGACCGGCAAGCGAGGAAAGTTCTTGAGGAAGACAAGCAAGTGCCCAAACATCTGGTCGTCAAACGCATGAATCTCATCAAAGACAATCGTGCCGCTCATAATTGACGGCAGGCTATAGATGGATCGCCGCGCGTTCGACATCAAGCCAAGCACCGTGTCGGCTGTGGATACCACCAGTGGCGTGCTCCATAATGCCAGCGATTCGATCTTGTCGCGTTCTGCATTAAGCGCCGCGCGTGCGGATTCGGCTGCATCGGCATCGTCCGCGCTCGCTTCTTCTTGCGGTGCTGTTTCCGCTATTGCTTTCAAGTCAACGTGGGCGCGAGAGTGCGTCAAGCTCGCGTCAATCCCGGATTCAAGCGCGTAATCTTTGAAGTGCTCGGTTGTGGTGCCCGTCGTTGGCAGACAGAAGAACAAACGGAAATTTGTACGTCCCCCCCTATCAAACCTAACGCACCAGTTTCGAGCCCACATGTAAGCGGCCAGGCTTTTACCCGATCCACAACCCGCTCGCGCAAGTGTCAAGAATGAGTCAGACTCCGCCACATCATTTTGAAAATCGCGCACAGCAAAATCCGGTGGTAAGGAAGTTTCATCGCGCATTGCCCGATCGGTCTTTGAGCGATCCCATGCCCATCTGTTGATAAGTGATGACAGGTCGTGCGGTCTCAATCCAATTGCGAGGCTCTCACTCACGTAGTCGGTGAGAGAGTAATCCTTCGCCCATTGATCTCGCGCTGCAACTGCGCTGGCAGCAACATCGGCGGCAATGCCGAAACCTTTAACAAGTGCGAGCATTCGCGTTGCTCTTTCCCCTGCAAAACTGTCCTCACAATCCATAAACTCATCCTGCAAGTCTCGGATTGATTCGCGGGCGGGCAAATCACACGATTCTTTGTGAGTTTGCGCGATGACTAAATCGACGTCGAAGTGAGGCGGCTGCCCAAGTCCAAGGTCGCTGCTCATTTCCGCGAGGATCGTTGCGAAATCTTCGTGCGCGATCTTGACTGTTAGGGCAAGGCAATTTCCCGGTGATGTTTGTTCGTCAAACTTGCGATGATGTCCCATCGCGCCCCAAACCGATGTCGTGAAAATCATCTTCGGAAGAGGCGAGAGCCATCCGCGTAGTCGCGGCTCTAGCCACATGAGCATCCCCGAAATAGTTTCGTGCCGCACAAGCTGCCTGATCTGCGGCTCGCCTGTCAGCATCTCTTGAAAGTGGCTGCTCGCCTTGCCCAAATCTTGCATCCACCCGTTGGCGCGCAACGTCAAAGAAAAATCCTGAAAGACATCATCATCAAGTCCGGCATTGAACAGTGCCGCTCGGCCAACCGTGAGCGACAATGCATTGCAAGCCACTGCGACATCGCGGCTGTGTTGCGTGAGCAGTGCATAGTCTGGAGGCACATCACCATGTCTTCGTCGGTCATAAGATTTAGCTAATAATCTCTTCATAAATACAGTGTCAGCCGCTGACCGGATTGAAGATTCCACAGCCCATTGCGCGCCGACCGCCGACGCCGAACGATTGCAATTTCAGCGAGTCTTCATCATTCAAGTCATGCACGGCGACGGAGAAGCCGACGACGGATTTGCCGTGGATGGTCACTATGCGGCGGCGGTAGCGGCCTTGTTCGTCGCGCGGAAGTTCGACGCGGCCTTTCACGCCGAACGAATCCAGCTTGCGCTTTACTGCTTCGAGGAACGGTTCGGGTTCGGTGAACTTTTTGATTGTCACGACGCGCGCGTAGAGCGAGGGTGCGGGCTCGAGCGGGCGCGCAACAGGAAGGCCGAGGCGAAGCTGGTGACCACCGATGTTGAGTCGCTTTCCGGCCAGTGGCAGCACGTCGCGGTAATGATTGGCGGGAATCCGCAGACGCAAAGTCGCGTCGCGCTCCGAAAGAGCGATCAACCCGCGACCGGAAGGGAAGCCGCTGATCAATTCGATGGCAAGCCAGTCGATTCCATGCAGTGACGAAAACGACTTCGAAATCGCGGAGTAAAGCAGGTATCCGTGGTCCGCCGGCAGTTGTGTTCCTCTCAGCGGAAAACTCACGTTGAGAGATGGACAGAGTTCTAACTGAGAGACTCGTGCTTCTAATGCGTCGATCAATTGACCGGGACCTCCTTAGCTTAAGTGGGAGAACGTAAGGAACGGTCGGATTATGGCTCTGCGGCCCTGGAATAAGTCGGCCTGAGTTTACAGTCCCTTTTCACCAGGAGCAAGATAGTCAAGCCCTTGTCGAAAGGAACGGAGCCCCTGTGCTTGCTCGAATCGTCGGGTCTGGTGAGTTATCTAATACCTCTGCGTATCAATGACGCAGTTCGCCGTTGAGACCATTCTGATATGTGATTGACTATCTCCTGATAATGTCCTGCTCCTACATACTATCAAGCGGGCGTAAGGAGAGTATTAATAAGACCGCCATGGTGAATTCGATCGTCAGTCTCACATTCTTGCTGCGCGTATCGAGTTTTAGTAACGACCGGTGCACTCAAAGTTGTACTTTTATTACGAATCGGAATTTCTGTTGACCCACTTATACCCGGGGTGTAGCATACCGCACCTCGCGATAGGTTTGGGTTTCGGAGACTGTTTTTGCCCCCACTTCTGATCGTAATCTTGCACCCGACTCGTTCAAGGCGTGGTTAACTACCGCCGCTCTGTCCAAACGATTTCGACCTCCCACGAAATTGTCCAGGCGAATGCCTTGAACGTAGTGCTAGCCCAGCGCGGGAATGAAAGTCATTCTTCCGCGAGCAATCCGAGTTTTGCATAGTGCGCCAAAGGCGTGGCTAAAAGTTAATCGGCGCCTCGCGACCGGAGGCTTCCCCTTGTTTGGGGTTCGGCGTGACGGGCTTTGTTCGCCTATAAGTGCGGAATAGGCCTAAGGACAAGCAAGGGCGGTATTGTGTCTGCTGCAAAGTAAATATCTCCTATCACAAACCCATCCATCCTTTCTTTTGTATGGTCGTCACCACCAATCAAATAATTGAAACTGAAGCGGACCTGTCTGAAGCCAGAAGCTGGCGCAACGCGTCGAGGAAATAAAACGTTCGGTCATGGAATCAAAAGCAAAAGCAGAAACAAATGGGCAGGGCAAAAATCTGAATGAACTGTCACCGAGTGAGCGCGCGGCGCTGGTAATGCGCCTCAAGAAGAAACCGACGGAGGTAACACCCGAGCAGACAATTCCTCGTCGCAAAGATTCCGGCCCCGTTCCACTTTCCTTCGCCCAACAGCGGCTTTGGTTTATTGAGCAACTAGGCGACAGCAACTACCTGGTTCCTGCGACCTCGCGTTTGATTGGCAAGCTTGACGTCGAAGCTCTAAAACGCAGCCTCAATGAGATTGTGGCAAGGCATGAAGCCGTGCGGACGACTTTTACCACCATCGATGGTCAGCCAATGCAGGTGATTGCACCGCGTCTTTCTTTAACCTTGCCGGTGATCGATTTGAGCCGGTTTCCCGACGACGAGCGTGCTGCCGAGACGAGGCGGCTGCGAGAAGAAGCGTTGCGGCCTTTCAACCTGGAGCGTGGGCCACTGTTTCGCGCCAGCCTGTTGCGGGTCTCGGAAGAGGAGCATCTGTTGTTGCTCGCGATGCACCACATCGTTTCCGACGGTTGGTCCCTCGGAGTGCTGATCGGTGAGTTGGCAGCGCTCTACGAAGCTTTTGTCGCGGGTAAAACACCGAGCTTGCCGGAGCTCCCGATCCAGTATGCGGACTTTGGCGTCTGGCAACGCGAGTGGTTGAGTGGTGAGGTGTTGGAGCGTCAATTGGCCTATTGGAAAGAGCAGTTGGCTGACAGTCCCGTGCTTGAATTTCCAACTGACCGGCCACGACCAAGTGTCCCGACGGGTGAAGGTTCCTTCATCACTAAGGCACTCAGCCCGGAGTTAACGGACGCGCTCAAAGAGTTGAGCCGCCGTGAAGGCGTGTCGCTGTACATGACGTTGCTTGCGACCTTCAAGATTCTTTTGGCCCGTTACGCGGGCCAGGATCAGATTATAGTCGGCACTCCAATCGCAAACCGCAATCGAATGGAGATCGAGAACCTGATCGGTTTCTTCGTCAATACACTCGTGCTGCGGAGCAACCTCTCGGGTAACCCACCTTTCAATGAATTGTTGAAGCACATCAGGGAGGTGACGCTCGGCGCGTTCGCACATCAGGACGTACCGTTCGAGAAGCTCGTCGAGGAGTTGCAGCCGGAACGTGACATCAGCCGTACACCACTCTTTCAAGTGATGTTTTCCCTGCAGAATGCTCCGATGCCACCGCTCGAGCTGGGCCAGGTGACAATGACACTGCTGCAGGATGACAGTACGACGTCGCAGTACGATCTGACCCTCGACGTGGTCGAACAGGCGGAGGGCATGGAACTCCTAGTGGAGTACAGTACGGCACTATTTGAACGCTCGACCGCCAAGCGCATCCTGACTCACTTCACAAATCTTTTGGAGAGTATCGTCGCCAACCCGCAGCAGCGTCTCAGAGAACTGCCGCTGCTGAGTGAAGCAGAACGCGAACAGATTCTTGTTGATTGGAACCAGACGGCGTTGGACCGCGGTCACGAACAATGCCTTCATCAACTCTTTGAGGAGCAGGCCAAACGAACACCCGACGCTCTCTCTGTCATTTTTGATGAGCAGCGAATTACTTATGGGGAGTTGAACCGGCGAGCCAATCGGCTTGCGCATTATTTAGAGGACTCAGGAGTTGGGCCTGAGACCCGAGTCGGTATTCTCCTGGAGCGATCAGTCGAGATGCCTATTGCGTTGTTGGCGGTGCTCAAAGCAGGCGGTGCCTATGTCGCGTTCGACCCGTCATACCCAGCGGAGCGCTTGCGCTACATGCTTGAAGATTCGGACGTGTCACTATTACTCACTAAAGAAAGTGTGATCATGGGCCAACCGGAGTTCAGCTCCCGTCTCATCTTTCTCGATGCCGAGCAGCATGTGATTGCCGAGCATGATTCGCGGAATCTGCAGAGCGGCGCCGAGCCTTCGAACCTTGCTTACCTGGTCTATACCTCGGGATCGACCGGGAGGCCAAAAGGAATCCTGATCGAACATCGCTCGCTCGTCAACGCCAGTTACGCCTTCATCAACAATCACGGAATGACCTGCCGTGATCGTCTCCTGCAATTCGCGTCATTGAGCTTTGACGTGGCGGCTGAAGAATTCTGCTCAGCCTGGTTGAGCGGCGCCTGCGTTGTGATGAGACCCGAAGCGGTGATGTCACACGCGGAATTCGTGTCGCTGTTGCAGCGAGAAAAAGTGACGCTCGTGAATTTGCCGGCGTCATTTTGGTCCGAATGGCTGACGGCGATCGCCGACAACGAACTTGCGATACCTGACACGTTGCGCCGCGTGATCGTGGGAAACGAAAAGACCCTGGAAGAGACACTGGCGAAGTGGCAACGGCTCATTGGACAGAAGGTCGAATGGTGCAATGCCTATGGACCAAGTGAGACAACCATAACGGCCAGCAACTATGAGCCGTCGGGTACGGACTGGGCACGCGAAGAAAAACGCACCGTGCCGATTGGACGGCCGTCGATGAACGTAGAAATGTACGTGCTGGATCTTGCCCAACAGCCGGTGCCGGCAGGCGTGACCGGCGAGTTATATATTGGCGGCACAGGCGTCGGACGCGGGTATCACAAACAACCGGCACTAACCGCGGAGCGTTTCATTCCTCATCCTTACAGCCGGAGTGGTGGTGAGCGTCTTTATCGAACTGGAGATATGGCCCGGTACCAGGCGGATGGAAATCTCGAGTTTTTGGGACGCGTCGACGAGCAGGTCAAAATTAGAGGATTCCGCATTGAAGTCGGAGAAGTCGAAGCCGTGCTGGCCCAATATGCGAGCGTTCGGGAAAGCATTGTCCTTGCGCGTGAGGATGGGCGGGGCGGTCACCGGCTGGTTGCTTACGTGGTCGGGAATAACGGCGGAATCAAGGCTGAAGAACTGCGCAGCTACTTGAAGCAGAGGTTATTGGAGTACATGGTTCCATCCAGTTTTGTGATGATGGAAGCGTTACCGCGCACACCCAACGGGAAAATTGATCGCCGCAACCTGCCGGATACCGGTGACGCACGTGAAGCGGCAAACGAGCTTTACATCGCGCCACGCTCAGGAATTGAGCGTGCGATTGCAAACATCTGGCAGGAAGTGCTCAAAGTGGATAAGGTCGGGATTAATGACAACTTTTTTGGTTTAGGCGGACATTCGCTGCTGCTGATCCATGCGCAGAGTAAGCTAACCGAGGCTTTGAGAGTGAAAGTTTCGATGGTGGAGATGTTCAAGTACCCGACGATAAGTGCGTTAGCGGAACATTTGAGCAGGAAACAGGATTCGACCCCTGCGGCTCCGTTGCCGCGAAATCAGGCTGAGACGCGCATCGAGGCCATGAACCGTCAGCGCCAATTGCGGCAAAGAGACAGAGACGCACGATAAGCCACAAAGGCACAACGATTCTTCAATGAATACATTTAAACACAATGGATGATCAGATAAATACACTTGACGACCACGCCGCGTCAGAGGTCGCTGTAATCGGTTTCGCGGGTCGCTTTCCGCGTGCTCGAAATACTGACGAGTTCTGGCGGAACCTTCGTGACGGCGTGGAGGCCATCTCCTTTTTCAGCCGCGAAGAACTTCTGGCTTCAGGACTGGAACCGGAAGAGGTTGACGCTCCCGAATACGTGCCGGCGAAAGCGATTGTGGAAGACGTCGAGTTATTTGACGCCGCCTTCTTCGACTATAGTCCGCGCGAAGCTGAGATGCTCGATCCGCAACACCGCATAGTGCTCGAATGTGCAGTTGAAGCATTCGAGCACGCCGGGTACGACCCGGAAAGGTTCAAGGGTCGCATCGGCGTTTACGCGGGAGTCAGCGCGGGGAGTTACCTGGATGTCAATTTGTCTTCACATGCGGAGTTGATCGATCGCGTTGGCGCCTACCAGGTTGACATCGGCAATCATGGAGAGTTTGTTCCCACCACAATCTCGTTCAAGCTGAACCTCAAAGGTCCCAGTATTAATATCCAGACCGCTTGCTCAACATCGCTCGTGGCTGTGCACGTTGCCTGCCAGAGCTTGCTTAACGGTGAGTGTGACATGGCGCTTGCCGGCGGCGGCTCGATCACGTTTCCGCATAAGCAGGGCCACTTCTATCAGGAGGAAGGAATTCTTTCTCCCGACGGCCACTGCCGTGCATTTGACGCCGCTGCACGTGGGACCGTTGGAGGCGAGGGTGCCGCTTTGGTTGTATTAAAACGTTTGGTCGACGCGATCGAGGACGGCGATACGATTCATGCGGTGATCAAGGGCTCAGCGGTTAACAACGATGGGTCGGTCAAAATCGGTTACACCGCCCCGAGTGTGAATGGTCAGGCGGAAGTCATCGCTGACGCACTTGCTATGGCAGGAGTCAGTGCTGATTCAATCAGCTACATCGAAGCCCACGGAACGGGCACCGCCCTCGGCGATCCGGTGGAGGTGGCTGCGCTGACACAGGCTTTTCACGCTGACACGCAGATGAAAAGTTTTTGCGCACTCGGATCAGTGAAAAGCAACATTGGCCATCTCGACGCGGCGGCGGGAGTAGCTGGGTTGATCAAGACAGTTCTGGCTCTCAAACACGCTCAACTTCCTCCGAGCCTTCACTACGAGCGTCCTAATCCCAAGATCGATTTCGCTGCCAGCCCTTTCTTTATCAACGACAGGCTCGTCGATTGGAAACAAGGTGGCACGCCGCGGCGAGCTGGAGTTAGTTCATTCGGTATCGGTGGCACCAACGCACACGTCGTTGTGGAAGAGGCGCCGCTGCGCGAATCTTCGCCGGCGCCGAATCGCCCGCTTCATTTGTTGTTGCTCTCGGCCAAAACCGGCTCGGCGCTGAATGAGGCTACTGCAAATCTTACCCACTACTTAAAACGCAACGACAAAGCCGATCTGGCAGACGTTGCTTACACGTTGCAGGTCGGGCGCCGCGGGTTCGGTCACCGGCGCGCCCTCGTTTGTAAGGACCGGGCAGACGCGTTGGCTGCGCTCGAACAGCCGGATGCTTCGCGGCTGTTGACACTGTTTCAGGAACCCAGGCATCGGCCCGTAGTTTTTATGTTTCCGGGACAGGGCAGCCAGTACACCGGAATGGCGCGTGAGCTTTATCGCAATGAGCCGGTGTTTCGCGAGCACATCGATTTTTGCGCCGAACGATTGACTTCGTATCTGAAGCTTGATTTGCGTGAGGTGCTATATCCAAACGAAGCGCAGGAGGCGGAAGCCGGACGGTTGCTGGACCAGACTTTCATCACCCAACCGGCGCTCTTCTGTATCGAATATGCATTGGCCCAACTCTGGATGAGTTGGGGTGTCAGCCCCACTGCAATGATCGGTCATAGTATCGGCGAGTATGTAGCGGCGTGCCTGGCCGGAGTTTTCTCCCTCGAGGATGCGCTTGGGTTGGTGGCCACGCGTGGACAACTGATGCAGAGTTTGCCTTCGGGCTCGATGCTTGCAGTCATGCTCTCCGAAAAAGAGACACGTGCACTGCTGCGGAACGGTCTCGCGCTGGCGGCAGTTAACGGCGCGAAGACCTGCGTGGTTTCCGGCGCGAGTGATGCGATCCAGGCTCTCTACGATCAGCTAAAACAGCAGGACGTCCATTCGCAACTCCTGCATACCTCCCACGCCTTTCACTCGGAAATGATGGAGCCGATCCTCGAACCGTTTAGGGAATATGTAAGAAAAGTAAAACTGAACGCACCGGTGATTCCTTTTCTGTCCAACGTTACGGGCGCGTGGATAACGCTGGCGCAGGCAACCGATGCGACGTACTGGTCCAGCCACCTGCGCCAGACGGTGCGCTTCGCCGATGGACTCGGTGATTTACTGACGGATTCCGAAAGAATTCTGTTGGAAGTTGGACCAGGACAGACCTTGACCGCACTCGTAAAACAGCACTCGGCCCAACTCGGAAATCAGGTTGTGATCGGTTCGCTGCCGCGCGCACGTGAGGCACCTACGGAACCGAAATTTTTGTTGACCAGCGTCGCAAGGTTCTGGCTGGCCGGAGGGCAGATCAATTGGGACGGATTTTATGCAAGCGAGCAACGGCGCCGCATTCCTTTGCCTACGTATCCATTCGAGCGGCAGCGTTACTATCTTGAGCCTGACAATACTAAAACCCAACCTCAACGCGCGCGTCGTGAAGGGAGAAAAGCGGACATTGCCGACTGGTTCTATCTTCCTTCCTGGCGACAATTCGATCTGCCGCGACTCAGGAAAACGGAGCAGCCTCGGGATGGCTACCGGCTGATCTTCTCCGATGAAAGCGGAGTAGGGGACGCCCTGATAGATGGCCTATTGGCGCGAGGCGAGAAGTTTGTCGTCGTGCGTGCCGGAGAAAACTTGAGACGAACCGGAGACCTCTACTCGATCAATCCGCAACGAAAATCGGACTACGACGCTTTGCTCAAGGAGCTGGTTGCGCAGGGACTACAGTTTGAGCAGGTAATTCACCTGTGGAGCCTGACTGCTGACGAGCGCAGTTTCGAACAGAGTCAGGAGCTGGGTTTGTACAGTCTGATTTTTTTGACGCAAGCTCTCTCGGATCAATCTCTCACGAACTCATTACAACTCGTGGTTGTGACTGAAAGCGTTCACGAGGTGACTGGCGCCGAGTCTCTTCGTCCGGAGCCTTCGACGATACTCGGGGCCTGTAAAGTCATTCCACAGGAATACCCAGAACTAGTCTGCCGCAGCATTGACGTCTCTCGTACAGACGACGTTGTGCCTACGCAACTCATTCAACAGCTCCTCGACGAGCTGACCGAGAATATTTCGGATCGCGTGGTGGCCTATCGTGGACGACATCGCTGGGTCCAAAGCTTCGAGCCCGTGCGCGTAGAGAAAGGAATGGGAAGGTCGAGGCTCAGGGAAAATGGAGTCTATCTAATCGTGGGTGGCTTGGGCTCTGTTGGCCTGGCACTGGCCCAAAGCCTGGCGCTGAATCACAAAGCTAAGCTGGTGTTGCTTGGGCGCCGGGGCTTGCCGCAGCGTGAGGAGTGGCAGCAATGGCTGGAGCAGCACGACCAATACGATGAGGTAAGCAAGAAAATAAGAAAGGTGCAAGCGTTGGAGACGGCAGGCGCTGAAGTTCTTCTGTTACGTGCTGACGTAACGAACGAAGAGCAGATGTTGGCCGCGCTAGCTCGCACCGTCGAATACTTTGGTCGGATTGACGGTGTCATTTATGGGGCGGCAGCTGATACAAGCGCGGACAAAGAGATTAGAGAGACCACGCCGGCGGATTGTATGCACCAGTTTCAAACTAAAGTGACGGGCCTGATGGTCCTGGAAAAAGTTTTAGAGGGAACAACACACGACTTCTGTTTAATACTCTCATCACTTTCATCGGTGCTCGGCGGCATGACATTCGGTGCTTACGCCGCCGCGAATATCTTTATGGATACATTCGTGCGGAAGCACAACCAGGCGCATCCGGAAACTTGGTTGAGTGTCAACTGGGATGGGTGGAATTCTGATGAAGACGAACGACAAGGCGGGAGACTTCGCGCGACAGAGGACGATCCCGCGATCAATCCGGCAGCGGGAGGCGAGGCCCTGGAACGCATTGCGTCGATGGGTCCCATCACTCAGGTGCTGGTGTCTACTTCAGACTTGTCCGCGCGGCTCGATCGGTGGGTGACGTTTGCCGATTTGCCGAAGACGGTGGAGATCAAGGAAGTCGAGACTCGTCATCCACGACCAATATTACTTGAGCCTTACGTTGCTCCGAGCAATGAGCTCGAGGAGGACCTGGCGAATACCTGGCAGGAGCTGCTGGGCATCGCGCAAGTCGGTATTAACGACAACTTCTTTGAGTTGGGCGGCCACTCGTTGCTGGCAACTATGGTGATGTCTCGTCTCCGTAAAGAGTTTGGGGTGGAATTATCGTTGCGCAGCTTTTTTGAATCTCCTACGGTCAGCGAGTTGGCGTTAATAATCGCGCAGCGAGTTATTGAAGATCAGGACGAACAAAGTATTGCGCAACTGCTCGATGCCACGCAGAGCGAATTGCTCTCACAGCACAAGTCGGCTTGAGCCACAAAGAAGCACAAAAATCGGTAGTGATGTTATGAAGCAAGCGCCTCCCCGCCCTGAGTTTACTCCTCAAGGCGGGGAGGCGCTTGCTTCATAACATCACTACCCAAAAATCACCAATGTATTTAGAAAGAATTTCTGTGCTTCTTGGTGGCTATGAGCTTAGAGGCAGCAATGAATAACGTTTCCACTCGCCTGGCGTCGCTGACTCCTGAAGAGCGGGCGGCGCTCGTCATGCAGCTCAAGCGCCAAGCTCAACGCGCCGAGAAAGCTGTAGACAAGATCATTCCCCGCCTTGAAAACACGACGGATGCGCCACTCTCATTTGCTCAGCAGCGATTATGGTTTCTTCATCAGCTTGAACCCCGCAATACGGCTTATCACCTGCCGCTCTACTACCATCTGGATGGACCACTGGACAGCGCGGGGTTCGAGAGGAGTCTTAATGAGATTGTCCGCCGGCATGAAGTGCTTCGGACGGTCTTTAGGGAAAGCAACGGCACGGCCGTACAAATCGTCCTCCCGTCATTACACGTCGAGTTGCCGTTGATCGACTTGAGTGGACTCTCTGACGCCGAAGCCGAGCGTGAGATTGAGCGTCTGATAGACGCCGAGTCGGCAGTGCCCTTCAGTTTAGAAGTTGGGCCACTACTGCGAGCAAAGCTACTGAGAGTGTCTGAGGAGGAGCACCGGTTTCTGCTGGTTATCCATCACATCGTCACGGACGGCTGGTCCATGGACCTATTCATGGGTGAACTGGTCGCGCTCTATGAAGCCTTCTCGGTAGCCGAACCCTCCCCGCTTGAAGAGCTTGCGTTGCAATATCGGGACTTTGCCGCGTGGCAGCGCGAGTCGATCACAGGAGAAAGGTTGGCGGAGCAGCTCGCTTATTGGAAGGATAAATTGAGCGGGGAACTGCCGGTCCTCGAGCTTCCAACCGATCATCCGCGGCCGTTGCATATGACTTATGCCGGCGCCGATCAGCTTTTCGACGTAACTCAAAGCCTGACGGAGAAGTTAAATGAACTGAGTAATCGTGAAGGCGCGACTCTGTTCATGGCGCTGCTCGCCGCGTTTGTGACTTTGCTGCACCGGTACACGGGGCAGGCAGACATTCTCCTCGGCACCGCCATTGCCGGCCGCAACCGCAGAGAGATTGAAAACCTAATCGGCTTTTTTGTTAACACACTAGTGTTGCGGACAGACCTGTCCGGTAATCCGACCTTTCGCGAGTTGCTCGCTCGCGTGCGTGAAGTTTCCCTCGGTGCTTACGAGCATCAGGACCTGCCGTTCGAAAAACTCGTCGAAGAGTTGCGGCCTGAACGCGACGCGAGCCGGCCGCCTTTCTTTCAAGTGATGTTCAACTTGCAGGCGGCGCAAGCCGAAGAACCACCACGCGGTGGCCTGACGATAATGCCGCAAGACATCGGCAACCAAACCAGATTCGACCTGGAATTTCATTTGTGGATCGTGCCTGAGGGTCTTACCGGCCCCTTGCTCTACAACACGGATCTGTTCGAGAGAGCAACGATCGAGCGAATGCTGGAGCACTTTCACACACTCCTGGAAGGAATTGTCGCCAACCCGGACACACCCCTTTCGGAGTTATCACTGTCGACCAGCGCGGAGCGAATGCAAGTGCGGGAATGGAGCACAAGCAAAAGCGAATACGAGCGAGAGCAGTGTGTGCAGCAGTTGGTGGAAGTTCAGGCGGCGCGTCACCCGGAACGGATCGCGGTGGTTTATGGCGCGCAGCAACTCAGCTATGGCGAGTTGGACCAAAGAGCCAATCAGCTAGCGCATTACCTGCGCCGACATGGTGTTGGTTTGGAGACGCGAGTAGGAATCTTGTTGGAGCGATCGGTGGAGTTCATCGTGGCACTGCTCGGCATTCTCAAAGCGGGCGGAGCTTATGTGCCGCTGGATCGAGCGTATCCAAAGCAGCGTTTGCAGTTCATGCTGGAAGATGCAGGAGTGCGGTTGTTGTTGACGTCACACGGTCAGCCGGAAGTAGCGACTGACGAGACGGAGATTGTTTACCTGGACAGTGGCGCGGAGGTGCTCGCCGGCGAAAGCCGCGAAAACCCGGAACTGGTGACGAGTGCTGAGAACCTGGCTTACGTAATGTACACGTCGGGATCGACCGGGCAGCCAAAAGGTGTCGGGGTGACGCACCGTGCGATCAACCGGCTGGTGCGAAATACGAATTACGTGCAGTTCCACAGCAGTGACCGGATCGCGCAAGGGGCCAATGCGTCATTCGATGCGGCGACGTTTGAAATCTGGGGGGCCTTGCTAAACGGCGCTTGTCTGGTAGTGCTGGCGAAAGAGACGGTGTTATCGCCGTTGGAGTTGAAACGTGCTATCGCGAAGCAGCAAATCAGTGCCATGTTTTTGACGACCGCCCTCTTCAATCAGATGGCGCAGAGTGTGCCCGGGGCGTTCGCTTCGCTGCGTTACCTGGTCTTTGGCGGGGAAGCCAGTGACGCGCAGGCAGTGAAGCGCGTGTTGGACCATGGAAAACCGAAACACCTGCTGAACGGCTATGGGCCAACGGAAGCTACCACTTTCACGACCTGGTACGAGGTCGACAAAGTAGCAGCCGTAGCGCGGACCCTCCCGATTGGCCGAGCGCTCGCGAACACCGAGGTTTGGGTGCTGGACCAGCAGGGGCAACTGGCGCCGGTGGGAGTGGTTGGCGAGCTATACATTGGCGGCGACGGGATCGCGCGTGAGTATCTGGGGCGTCCAGCGTTGACGGCGGAGACGTTTGTGCCGCATCCGTACAGTAGTGAACCTGGTGCGCGGCTCTACCGCACGGGAGACCTGGTGCGTTATCTCTGCGACGGCAATCTCGACTTTCTCGAGCGCAAGGACAAGCAAGTGAAAGTGCGTGGATTCCGCATCGAGCCGGAAGAGATTGAGGCGGTGTTGCAAGAGCACCCGGTCATTCGTGAGAGTTTGGTGGTGGCTCGCGAAGACACTCCGGGCGATAAGCTTTTAGTGGCCTATGTGGTTGGGGATCCGGAATCTCAGGGCACTAACGAAAATCAACTCATCTCTCAATTACGAGATCTAGTGCGGGAGCGTCTGCCGTATTATTTCATGCCTTCAGCTTTTGTTGTGCTCGACAAACTGCCTCTTACACTCAACGGCAAAGTCGATCGACGCGCGTTGCCGGCGCCCAATAGCGGCAATTCACGAGACGAAAAGACGTTCACTCCACCGCGCACCTCCGAGGAAGAGAAAATAGCTGAAATCTGGTCCGACGTGCTCGACGTTAAACCGATTGGAGTCGACGATAACTTTTTTGATTTAGGTGGACATTCCCTATCGGCTACGCGAGTCGTCACACGCATTCGCGAAGCATTCGATATCACCCTGCCGCTACGCCTGCTGTTTGATTCACCGACTATTGCTGCCGTCGCCGAGCATGTAAAGAACACTCGGGAACAATGCGAAGTGGGCCGCATTGCGGCGATGGTTGAGCAGCTATCTCACCTTTCAGACGAAGAAACGAAGGCGCTGCTACGAGAGCAGTAAACCGCTAGAGTTTTATTTCCCCATGAGTGACATTGCAAAACAGATTGCCGGGCTATCCGTTGAAAAGCGCCAGCTTCTCAAACGGTACCTGAAAAGTGCCGGACTCAATCTGACTAACGCGATCATCATTCCCCAGCGTAGAGATACCAACAAATTTCCCCTGTCGTATGCGCAAGAGCGGTTATGGTTTATGGACCAGTTGGAGCCGAACCGACCGATCTACAACATGCCGGATACGCATTCCTTTAAAGGAGCCCTGGACCCGGAAGCGCTGGAGCGTAGCCTGAGCGAGCTGGTGCGGCGGCATGAGATTCTGCGGACCACGTTTGAGTTGGTGGATAGTGCGCCAGTGCAGGTTATTGCGGCGCCGGCCCCCTTGCGGTTGGAAGTGGTTGATCTGAGTGGGCTGGAGGCGGCGGCGCGTGCCGGCGCGGCGCAGCGATTGGCCAATGAAGAGGCGCAACGACCATTCGATTTAAGCCGTGGCCCACTGTTTCGTAAGCGGCTGTTGCGGTTGGGTGAAGCAGAGCACGTGTTGCTGTTGACGATGCACCACATCATCTCGGATGGCTGGTCGTTGGGAGTGTTGGGTCGGGAGTTGGCCACCCTGTACGAGGCGTACCAGGCGGGTGAGAGTTCGCCGTTGGCGGAGTTGCCGATTCAGTATGCGGATTTTGCGGTGTGGCAGCGGCAGTGGCTGCGGGGCGAAGTGCAGGAGAAACAATTGGCATACTGGCGGGAGCAGTTGGCCGGGGAGTTGCCGCTGCTGGAGTTGCCGGCGGACCGGCCGCGGCCGGCGCGCCAGAGTTATCGCGCGGCGGCGGCAAACATAGAGGTGAGCGCCGTGGTGAGCCGTCGCCTGAAGGAGATCGGGCGCGAAGGTGGGGCGACGTTGTTCATGACGTTGCTGGCGGCGTTCAAGGTGCTGTTGTGGCGCTACAGCGGGCAGGAAGAGATTCTGGTTGGGACGCCGATCGCGAACCGTAATCGAGCCGAGACGGAGAACTTGATTGGGTTCTTCGTGAATACGCTGGTGTTGCGGACGCAGGTGAGTGGCGGAGCGAGTTTTCGGGAGTTGCTGGAGCAGGTGCGGGAGACGACGCTGGGAGCGTACGAGCATCAGGACGTGCCGTTTGAAAAGTTAGTGGAAGAGTTGCAGCCGGAACGCAGTCTCAGTCATCAGCCCTTGTTCCAGGTTTTGTTTGCGCTTGGCGACTGGGAAGATTTGGAGTTGTCGGGACTTGAGTTGAGTTGGATGCAGACGGACATTCATTACGTCAAATTCGATATGACGCTAACGATGGCCGTCGACGAAGATCGCATCGGCGGCACCGTAATCTATAACGTCGATCTTTTCGATGCAGCCACCATCGAGCTTATGGTGGGCCAGTTTGAACTCGTCTTGGAAAGCATCGCCGCTAATCCGGACCAACCCCTCTCGGAGTTGCCATTGCTGACCACGGCAGAACAACAAATGCTCGCTGCCTGGAACGACACGAAATCTGATTTCCCGCAACGGTGTCTCCAGGATTTGTTTCAGGAACAAGTGGCTAGCGCACCTGAAGCCGTAGCAGTGGTGTTCAATGAAGAACGACTCAGCTACGAGGAACTCGATCGCAGATCCAACCAGTTAGCTCATCATCTGCAGAGCATCGGGGTCGGCCCGGAAGTGCTGGTCGGCATTCTGCTCGACCGTTCGATTGAATTGAGTGTGGGAATACTTGGGGTGCTCAAAGCGGGAGGAGCGTTTGTCCCCCTCGATCCCACGTATCCAAAGGAACGGCTTCGTTTCATCCTCGACGATGCGGGTTTGTCGATCTTGCTTACGCAAGAGCAGTTGCTCTCGAAGTTGCCTGAAGATCGAGAGCTCAAGACTGTCTGTCTTGATTCTGATCGGGACGCCAACCTGCCGCACGTGGAGCTGGAGACCATCGCAACGCCGGATAACCTCGCTTACGTTATTTACACTTCCGGCTCGACGGGGCAACCCAAGGGTGTGATGGTCCAACATCGAGGAGTGTCTAATCTTGCGTATGCTCAGCGAGAGGCCTTCGAAGTTTCAGCGAATAGCCGCGTGTTGCAATTCGCTTCCATCAGTTTTGACGCGGCCGTTTCCGAGATTTTCAAAACCCTGCTGACGGGAGCCACGCTCTGCCAGGCTCCTTCGGAATCTCTCCTGCCTCTCGATCCGTTATTGAATCTACTGCGCGCGCAGGCGATCACCACAGTCACACTGCCTCCATCGATCTGGGCGATTCTGCCTACAAAAGATTTGCCGGCGCTGCACACCGCGATCAGCGCCGGCGAAGCTTGCTCGTCACAAATAGCAGCGTCGTGGGGCGGCGACCGGCGCCGTTTTCTGAATGCTTATGGTCCAACTGAAGTAACGGTTTGTGCGACCATCAGTGATTCTCTCGATGGCAATAGCAGGCCGCCGATCGGACGGCCGATTGCGAACACTGAAGTTCATGTTCTCAACGCGAATCTGAGGCCGGTACCGATCGGAGTGGTCGGCGAGTTGTACGTAGGCGGCGTCGGACTGGCACGAGGATACCTGAGCCGCGCGGCGCTGACAGCGGAACGATTTGTTCCCAATTCATTTTCCGATCAGCCCGGTAGCCGGCTCTATCGCACCGGAGATCTGGTCCGCTACCGGCACGACGGCAATCTGGAATACCTGGGTCGAATGGACCAGCAGGTAAAAGTCAGAGGTTTCCGGATCGAGCTGGGTGAGATCGAAACCGCTCTCATCGAGCATCCAGCGGTACGGGATGCCATAGTCCTGGCGCGAGCAGACACTCCCGGTGACTTGCGGCTCGTAGCCTACCTGATCACCGAACCAGGAACGGCGGCGGATGTGGGTCATTGGCGCGCCTGGTTGAGCCAAACACTGCCTGAATACATGCTGCCGGCGGCGTTTGTGTTGTTGCAGGAGTTTCCGCTGACACCCAACGGTAAAGTTGATCGTCGCGCCTTGCCGGCCCCGGATACGGGCAGGCCGGAGCAGGCGCAAGCTTACGTTGCGCCGCGCGATCGGCTCGAGCAGTTGCTGATCGATCTGTGGCAAACGACCTTGGGTTCGGACCGGATCGGCGTGAAGGACAACTTCTTCGAAATAGGTGGTAATTCGATCAAGGGGGCGATCTTAATCAACCGGTTGCAGGAAGTCCTGGGTGAGTACGTGTATGTGGTCGCAATCTTCGATGCTCCGACCGTGGCCGACCTCGCAAAATATCTTCGAAAACATTATCCGGAAGCGGTGAACCGCATTTGTGGACCGCAGGAGTTCACTTTCGAGGCGGGCGAGAAGAAAATCACCGCCGCACAAATTGCAGAATTCAAACAGTTGGTTTCCGCGCTGCCCGACATCGGCGCGGCCTCGTCCGCGGTGTCGAAAAACCCGTCCGCAGTTTTTGTGCTCTCGCCGCCGCGCTCGGGTTCGACGCTAATGCGAGTGATGCTGGGCGGGCATCCACGACTCTTTGCGCCGCCTGAGTTGGAACTGCTTTCCTTTAACACTCTCGCCGAGCGCCGCAAAGCGTTTGCCGATCGCTTTAGCTTCTGGCGCGAAGGGACCATCAGGGCGCTGATGGAGATCAAGAAATGTGATGCCGATGCCGCCGCAGGGATTATGGAACAGTGCGAAAAACAGCGGCTTACGACGAAACAGTTTTACGTATTGATGCAAGGCTGGTTGGCCGGCCGTATGCTGGTCGACAAGACTCCCTCTTATGCTCTCGACGCCAAAATTCTCCAGCGGGCTGAGAGGGATTTTGCTGACACTCGCTACATCCACCTCATCCGCCACCCCTTTGCGATGATCCGCTCTTTCGAAAATGCTCGTCTCGAGCAGGTTTTCTTCCGCCACCCACACAACTTCACCCGGCGTCAGTTGGCTGAGCTGATCTGGCTGGTGAGTCAGGTAAATATTCTGGAGTTTCTCCAGACGATTCCTGCCGAGCGGCAACATAAAGTGCACTTTGAACAATTGGTTGCCGAGCCCGAGCGTGTGCTGCGCGGCATTTGCGAATTTCTCGATCTCAAATACGTGAGTGAGATGGCCACACCGTACCAGGGAGCGTCCGAACGCATGACCGACGGCATCCATCCGCTTTCGAAGATGCTTGGCGACGTTAAGTTCCACGAACACAAAGGAGTGGAAGCTGCTACGGCAGACAACTGGCGGCAGGAACTGCAAGCGGGAGATCGCCTGGCTGACGAGACTTGGACCATTGCCGAACGTCTGGGCTACCGCTGCGCCGAGGTTCATGAACCAACCACTGCTACTGTGAGCCGGCCGGAACTTCAGCCAATCAGACGAGTTGAGAGACACGATGCCGGACTCCCGCTCTCGTTTGGCCAGCAGCGTTTGTGGGTCATCGACCAACTCGAGCCGGGGAGTTCCGCCTATAACATCCCACTCGCGGAACGGGTAACTGGACCACTGAATGTCTCTGCCCTGGAGCGCAGTCTCAATGAGTTAGTGAGACGGCATGAATCGTTGCGGACTACTTTCAAGATTTCAGCAGGTCAACCTGTACAGGTGATCGGCGAACCCCAACTGCGGCTGGAAGCCGTCGATTTGAGTTACCTGCCGGAAGCGGAGCGCGAGCGCGAAGCAGAACGTTTGACTGACGAAGAATCCCACCAGCCCTTTGATCTGGCCCATGGACCACTCTTACGCGTGCGGCTGGTAAAACTGGAGCAGATGGAGCACCTGCTGCTATTGACCATGCACCACATCATTTCGGATGGCTGGTCAATAGACGTGCTTATGCGGGAACTGACAACGATCTACGACAGCTTCATCGCCGGACGGCCGTCACCCTTGCCGGAGTTGCCGCTCCAGTATGTCGACTTCGCGGTTTGGCAAAGAGAATGGCTAACGGGCGAAGTGCTCGAACAGCAGCTTGCTCACTGGAAGCGGCAATTGGAGGCCTTGCCGGTTATAACCTTACCGCTCGATCGCCCTCGGCCACCAGTGCGTACCAGTCGCACTTCACAGGAGGCAGCGGTCATCTCCGACAAAGTAAGAAACGCGCTCAGGGAGATCGGACAACAGGAAGGCGCCACGATGTTTATGACTCTCCTGGCCGCTTTCAAGCTCCTTCTCGCTCGCCTCACTGGACAAAACGACATCGTCGTAGGCACACCCATCGCCGGACGGAATCGTGCTGAACTCGAGGGCTTGATCGGGTTCTTCGTGAATACGCTCGTAATGCGCACGCGCTTCTCCAGCGATCTAACTTTCCGGGAACTGTTGCAGCGTGTTCGTTCTGTTTCCCTTGATGCCTACAAGTACCAGGAATTTCCATTTGAGAAGTTGGTCGACGAGCTGAAACCGGAGCGCGATCTAAGTCTCACTCCGCTGTTTCAGATAATGTTCGCGTTTGAAACTGTTACGACTGGAGAGATCCAGCTAAGTGGTTTGCAGTTTACTTCTGCGCGGGCCGAGAACGAGTCCGGCAAGTTCGATATGACTCTCGGTATGGTGGAGAGTAAAGATGAGCTGGTGGCGGTTCTGCGCTACAACCAGGATCTTTTTAATCGCAGCACCAGCGAGCGAGTTTTGAGCTGCTTTGGGAATCTGTTGGAAGAGATCGCCGCAGGTCCGGATCGACGGATATCGCAGTTGCGTCTCTTGAGTCCGGCCGAGCGTTCTCAATTGATCGAAGTGTGGAACCAAACGGAGGTGATGTTTCCGGCTCAATGCGCCCATCGTCTGTTCGAGGATCAGGTTGAGCGGCGACCGGAGGCTACCGCCCTCGTATTCGGACACGAGCAGTTAAGTTATCAAGAGTTGAATGCGCGGGCGAATCAGGTGGCGCATCATCTGCGCAAACTCGGCGTTGGACCAGAAGTGCTGGTTGGTGTTTGCGTAGAGCGCAGCGTGGAGATGATCGTGGCCCTGCTGGGCATTCTAAAAGCGGGCGGGGCTTTCGTGCCAGTTGACCCGAGTTATCCTCAGGAGCGAATTGAGTTCATGTTCGCCGATGCGGGCCTCTCGATTCTGCTGCTGCAGGAACATTTGCGCGACCGAATTCCAACCCGCCCAGGTCTTAATAGTCTCTGCCTGGACGGAGATTGGTTATCCATCGCGAAGCTGTCGCACGAGAATCCTGAAGTTCCGGTGATGCCGGAGAATTTAGCTTACGCGATTTACACCTCGGGCTCGACGGGACAGCCTAAAGGTGTATTGCTACATCATGGCGGGCTAAGCAATCTCGCGTTGGCCCAGGCAGGGGCATTTGCGGTTTCCACGGACAGCCGGATTTTGCAATTCGCGTCGTTCAGTTTTGATGCCACAGTTTCCGAAATTTTCAAGACACTTTTGAGTGGCGCCACACTCTGCATGGCGACAGCGGAATCACTCATGCCCGTGACACCGCTCTTGCAGTTGTTGCGTGAGCAGCGGATCACGATGGTTACTCTGCCACCGTCTGTTCTGTCAGTGCTTCCCAGGGCCGACTTGCCGAATTTGCGCACAGTGATCAGCGCAGGTGAGGCTTGCTCGGCCGAGATGGCGGCAACCTGGAGCGCCGGTGGCCGCCACTTTCTGAATGCCTATGGTCCAACCGAGATAACAGTTTGCGCGACCAGAAGCGAGCCCCTTGATGGCAGTTGCAAGCCTCCGATTGGACGGCCCATAGCGAACATGGAAGCCTATGTGCTCGACGCCAATCTGGAACCAGTACCTATCGGAGTGGTTGGAGAGTTGTACATCGGCGGCGTGGGAGTGGCCCGGGGATATTTGCGAAGACCTGCGTTGACAGCCGAACGTTTTATTCCGCATCCGTTCTCTCAGCGACCGGGAAGGCGGCTCTACCGCACAGGAGATCTCGCCAGCTTCCGGGAAGACGGTCAACTGGATTATCGCGGGCGAATGGACCAGCAGATCAAAGTACGTGGCTTTCGCATCGAGTTGGGAGAGATCGAGACTGTATTCGCGCAGCATCCAGACGTGCGCGACGCAGTCGTGTTGGCGCTGGATGATGCAATGGGTAATAAGCGACTGGTGGCTTACGTTGTTGCCGAGCCCGGAAGGATGCACGACGCCGGTGAGTGGCGCGCGTGGTTAAGCCAAAAGTTGCCCGATTACATGTTGCCTTCGGCATTTGTACCCATGGAAGCATTTCCATTGACCGGGGCCCGGAAAATAGATCGCGCGGCGTTGCCTGCGCCCGATGCCGGGAGGCCAAGGCTGGACCACGCATACGTGTCGTCGCGCAACCAGCTCGAACAATTGCTCGTGGACCTGTGGCAACCCGTGCTTGGGTTAAAAGAGTTGGGAGTTCACGACAACTTCTTCGAGGTCGGTGGTGATTCGATCAAGGGAGCGATCTTAATCAACCGTCTTCAAGAGCTACTCGGTGAGTATGTTTATGTAGTAGCGATCTTCGATGCTCCAACCGTGGCCCAACTTGGGGATTATCTGCGCCAGCACTACCCCGCCGCCGTCAACAGAATTTGTGGTCTCGACGTGGCTGCTCGCGAAGTGGTTAGTACTCGCATCATACGGGAGAAGGTAGTCGAATTTCGCCGGTCAATTCCGTCGTTGCCGGCGTTGCCCCTGAAGTCAACACACAAGAACCCGCCGGCGATGTTTGTACTGTCGCCGCCTCGCTCGGGTTCGACACTTTTGCGCGTGATGCTCGGTGGCCATCCGCAGTTATTTGCGCCGCCTGAGTTGGAGTTGCTCTCCTTCAACACCCTGGCTGACCGAAAAGCAGCGTTTGGTGAACGTTTCGCGTTTTGGCTTGAGGGGACGCTGCGGGCTTTGATGGAGCTCAAGCAGTGCAGCGCTGAAGCCGCAAAAGAGATCATGGACCAGTGCGAGGCCCAACAACTCACCACGCAACAGTTCTACGGGTTGCTGCAAAGCTGGCTTGGCGGCAGGTTACTGGTGGACAAGACTCCTTCCTATGCCCTGGATTCCGAAATTCTGCGCCGTGCCGAGATTGATTTCAACGACACTCATTACATCCACTTAATCCGGCACCCGTACGCGATGATCCGATCCTTTGAAGAGGCGCGACTGGAGCAAGTGTTCTTCCGTCATGCGCGCGACTTCAACCGTCGCGAACTGGCCGAGCTGATCTGGCTCGTAAGCCAGGAAAACATTCTTCGGTTTCTCGAGACCGTGCCTGCTGAGAGGCAGCATCGGGTGCATTTCGAGCAGTTGGTCCGCGAGCCCGAGCAAGTGTTGCGCGGCGTTTGTGAGTTCCTTGACATCGAATATGTCGAGGCCATGGCCGCTCCTTATCAGGCCCAGGGACAACGCATGGTTGATGGTATTCACCCGCTATCGAAGATGTTGGGTGATGTGAAGTTTCACGAACACAAAACCGTCGAGGCCGCAACCGCCGATCGCTGGCGCCGGCAGGTGGGTGAAGGTGACGAGCTGGCGGATGAGACTTGGACCATCGCTGAACGCCTGGGTTATCAACGCCTCGAGGTTCAGGACCGATCAGGGCTGCGGGTAGATCGTAAATGGTCACCACTGGTTGAACTTCATCGAGGTGACGGCGGTCGTCCGCTTTTCTTTGTACATCCGGTTGGTGGAAACGTTTTCTGCTACGCCCAACTGGCATCCCACCTTGGTCCGGAGCAGCCGTTCTATGGTTTGCAATCCTTTGGGTTGGTTGACGGACATGCGCCACTCGGCGAAATTTCGGAAATGGCCGGTCGTTACATCCAGGCATTGCAGCAAGTGCAGCCCGAAGGACCATACCTGCTGGGCGGTTGGTCCATGGGTGGGATTATCGCTTTTGAAATGGCGCAACAACTCCAGCGCGCCGGGCAGGAGATCTCTTTGCTGGCGCTCCTTGATAGTCACACTCCGGCCGCATTGGCCCAGTACTCAGAAGTAAATGATGAAGAGCTGTTGCGCCAATTCAAATCAGACATGAGCGCGTGGCATGGCGTGGGAGGACCTGCTTTTGACGCCGATCAACTAAATCGTCTCTTCCAGGTCTTCCGCACGAATGTTCATGCCCTGATGGGTTACCAACCACAACGTTATCCCGGACGCATCACGTTCTTCCGGGCCAATGATCGATTAGCCGACATCTCTTACGATCCGATAGAGGATTGGCAAACATTGGCCACCGAGGGAGTCGAAGTGCACGTAGTGCCCGGCGATCACTACACAATGTTAAGAGAACCAGCAGTGCTCGTGACGGCTGAATGGTTAAAAGTGTGCCTCAATATTACTCAAACACTCGCAGCCGCGAGTTCAATCTAAGCCAAGCACAAAAGCCACAATGAATTATCACAACAGAGTTAATCGTATGTGCCCTTTGTGCTTATTTGTAGCTAATACTCGAAGGTGAATTAAAGATGAGTCAAACCGCATTTGCTGCCGCTCCGGTGTGGCAGCCCACCGAAATAAAACCCCTGATCGACCGCTTTGCCGCCAGCCCTCTGTTTGGCGATAGCACGGCCTGGATTATTAAGGACAACCCGTATCGACGACCAGTAGACTGGAAGATGGTCCAGCAACTCGATTTCAGACGACCTCTGAAAAAGGCAGAAGTACTGGGCGCGAGTGCGCTTGCCGCGCACCGCATGTTGCTGAACATCTACGAAACCGACTTGATCTTCCTGCCGGACAATGATTTCGCCTCCAAGAGAAGCGACTTCCACAGCTACTATTCGAATGATAACAAGCTACTTGGCGAGTTGATTCGCCCAACGCTTGAAGCTCATGTTTTCAGTTTCTTCAAAGACGAGATCGACATAACCGGAAAATGGACCGTCGTAGCTTTGCAGTCGTACCTGGAGTCGATCCTGGAAAAGCACGTGCAATCAGAGCTGGAGATCTGTACACGGATTCTTGCCTCGCCGGACCCGCAGCGCGCCGCCAAAGCCTTGTTGATTCAGGTAGCCGGCGATTTTCTTTCAGAGGCTTCCGCTTCTTCCCGTAACATCCTCGGTAAGTACGGTGAAATACAATCGGAGCTTTTTAAGATTGTCATCGACGACTACGGATACGGCGTTCACCGCGCCAAACACAGCACGCTTTTTGAGAACACGCTCGCGACGTGCGGACTTGTATCTGACGTGCACGCCTACTGGCAGTTTTATCTTTCTTCCTCTCTCGCTCTCAATAACTACTATCATTACGTCTCACGCGACCACAGCAAATACTTCCAGGCGATTGGGGCCATCGCGGTTGCCGAAGCCATGTTCTCGCATACTTGCCGCGAGATTTCGAAGATGCTGCGCGCGGTCTTTGGCAAAGCAGTCGATACGTACTATTTCGACGAGCACTTTCACATCGATGCGCATCACGGACGTATGGCTTTTGAATACGTTGTAGCTCCTGCGATTGCACGGCATGGCGACTCCGTCATTCCAGAGATCGTGCGGGGCATGGAGGAGTTGCAATTGATAACGTCGGTGGCAGATGACGACTTCATGGCGCAGCTTGCCTTCGCCGACACACTGGATGAACTCCAGGCGAGAACTCAGCCTATTCTCCGGCAGATCCTCGAAGGCGAATTGCGGAGCACACCAACCGAGTACGTCGCAGATCGCAGCCAGTCGCTGATTACGCGCGTGTACGATTACGACAAACTTTACGCGGTCCAATCCGGTGCGCTGGACCTGGCAATCGGGCACGATCATTCCGTGCGACTCGAGCACGGGGAGACCATCATTGTTCCGCGCCAACGTTTGCACGGCACTGCCGTCGCTTCTGAAAACTGCCGCTATCTCACCTACGACTTACAGGATCGGTAAACGTGCGAGTCGTAACCTTCAACCCGGAAGAGTTCAACTTTATTAAAGCCGGAGAGAACTCATACTTCCTCTTCAGGTTCGCGGACGGCAGTCTCGTTCTCTATGATGACTGTTGCGATCATCGAGGTGGACCACTGCACCTGGGCCATTGGGACAAGAGCAACGGCTGTTTGGTTTGTCCCTGGCACAGCACGAAGTATCCAGAAAAGGTTTTGCGACGACATGCAAAACCATTGATTCAACGGACCGGGTGTGTGACTGTTGTGTTGGATGCCGATCCGTCGACTCCGATTCAGCTGGTGAAAAAAACTATCCTTGCGGTAGCGACCTGATGCGGAACATTTTCTGGTGCAGTTTTTGTTTACTCTGTGTCTCTGTGGTGGTGTCTCTCGCGAATCATATTACGAAGGCACAAGCGCTGGGAACGAGTGGTACCCGACCGTAGCTCTTGATGGAACGATCTATTTTGGCTCGGATCGCGCGGGAGGAAAGGGACGCACGGATATCTATCGGTCGCGTTTCGTTGACGGTAAATACACGGAGCCTGAGAACCTTGGCGATGCCGTCAATACTCAGTTTGAGGAGTTTGAGCCTTACATTGCGCCCGATCAAAAGTATGTCATCTTTATGGCCCAACGACCGGACGGTCGCGGTGGTTCCGATCTTTATATCAGTTATCAGCGCGATGGAACCTGGACCAAAGCCACAAACCTGGGAGACAAGATCAATTCCAGCGGCGCCGAGTATTCGCCGATAGTAACCCCGGATGGAAAATACTTTTTCTGGACCAGCACCAGAAGCTTACCGGCAACGTTACTAAAGAACCGCCTGACGTATACGGATCTCCTGACACGATTAAGGAGTCCGGGTAATGGTCTGGGAGACATCTATCAGATCGACATCACTGCTTTGAATATTCAGCTTAAGTAATTCCCTTCATCTAGTAAAACCCTGAAAATTTGTAATTCTTTAGGAGGCCGAACTATGTCTCAAATGGCCGTTATTGAAGCCCGGTTGCCGAGCGCGCCACCCGTCGAGAGCAAGCGAACGATGGACATGGTCGCCAATCTGCTGGCGAAGGGTGAAGCGCACCTGGAGAACAACCAGTTTGCCGATGCTCTCTATTGTTTTGATCTGGCGCTATGTTTTGACTCAGAAAACCGGCAGGCGCAACTCGGTCTGAATCGGGCCCAGCGCCAGATTATCCCACGCTGGCATTTCGAAATGCTCAATGACGAGAAGCGCAACACGGCTTTCGAGCAGGCACTCAGAAGAGCCATAACGCCGGAGACAATTGTGCTCGATATCGGTTCAGGAACGGGATTGCTGGCCATGATGGCAGCGCGGGCCGGCGCGAAGGAAACTATTACTTGCGAAATGGTTCCAGAGTTGGCCGCATTGGCGCGAGAGACGGTGGCATTGAACGGGTTGGCCGACCGCATTGTGACGATGGATAAGAAATCAACCTCGCTAGTGATCGGTCGCGAGATGATGCACAAAGCTAACCTGCTGGTTACTGAGACGGTCGATTGTGGTTTGCTCGGTGAAGGTATCGTTCCTTCCATTGCACATGCAAGAGCTAACCTCCTGACGGAACATGCGCGGATCGTCCCTTGCGGAGCCACGGTTTATGCGATGGTCGTGGAGAGCCCGCGTCTGCTGCATCTCAATTGTGCGCAAACGGCGGCAGGCTTCGAGGTGAGTCTGATCAACCGCTATGCGACGGCCCACTATTTTCCGGTACGGCTCGCTGCATTCGAATACAGGGCGCTCACGGATCCGTTCGAAGTCTTTCACTTCGACTTTGCGAACGGTGTGATTGTTCCCGAGCAAAAAACAATTACAGTCCGCGGCAAGCATGACGGCATCGCCCAGTGCCTTGTTTTTTGGTTCAGCATGCAGCTTGACGAGCAAACTTCAATCTCCAACGAGCCTGGCTCAACCACTCACTGGGAGCAGGCCCTCCAGTGTTTAGACAACGAGTTTGCTGTAAGTACGGGCGACACACTGACGATCCACGCCGAACATGATCGTCACCTGATTAGCTTCGGGAGTTGCCACAAAGAAGCACAAAAGGCGTAACTCAGAGTTGAAATTAGTTTTTGAGCAATGATGACTGCTTATCAAAGATTGTGGCATTACCTCAAGCCCTACAGGGGCATGTTGTTCCTTGGAACCGCGTGTGTCCTGATCGCGAACCTGGCCCAAATGACTGGACCAATTGTACTGCGCTATGCCGTCGACGATCTCACCACCGGCATTATCCAATCGAAGCTGCTGTACTACGGCGGTGCGTTCATTGCCATCACGGCGATTGCCGGAGTCTTTGTTTTTCTCCAGCGCCGCGTGATACCGAGTGTCGCTCGTGGTTTCGAATACGACCTGGGCAACGACTTTTATGCGCACCTGCAAAAGCTCCCACCGGAGTTTTACCTAACTTCGCACACAGGCGACCTGATGTCGCGCGCCACCAGCGATCTGGCGGCGTCGCGGATGATTGTTGGGGGAGCCTTGATGTATGCCACCAACACAGTCTTTGCGATGATCCTGATTTTGCCGTTGATGTTATCGATGAACTGGCGTCTGACACTGCTGGCGTTTCTACCGCTCCCCCTCGTCACCCTCACGACAAAGATAGTTTCGAAACGCATTCACGAAGAATCAATCCGCGTTCAGGAACATTTCGGGACCGTCTCTACCCGTGCGCAGGAGTCGTTGGCTGGTGTGCGTGTCATCCGCGCCTACGTTCAGGAAGCTGCGGAGATGGCGAACTTCAAGCGCATTAACGCCGAACTCGTGCGGCGCAATGTGCGACTCATTCATCTAAACTCGTTTTTCACTCCAGTAGTCAACTTCATTATCGGTCTCGCTTTTGTGGCCGGCGTCTGGTACGGAAGTTTGCTCGTGTTGCGCGGTCAGTTAACCATTGGACAACTTTTTCAGTTCACCCTTTACCTCGAATTCCTGATACACCCAATGCTCGAGCTCGGCTTAATCATCAATCTCTTTCAGCGCGGCATGGCTTCGATGGAGCGTTTGAATGAGGTTATGTCAGTCGCGCCCTCGATCGCCGATAGCGCCGAGAATGACAAGAGTTATGAGGGAAATCCAATCAAAGGCGAAATTGAGTTCCGTCATCTTACCTTCAGTTATCCCGACAGCGAGGAGCCGGTACTGAAGGATATCAACTTGCGAATTCAGCCCGGACAGACAGTCGCGTTTGTAGGCAACGTCGGGTCGGGTAAGTCAACCCTCGTGAGTTTTGTGCCGCGACTGCTGGATGCTGAGCTCGGACAGGTCCTGATTGATGGGCGGCCGATTCACACCATTCCGCTGCAAAAGCTCCGCGCCGCCATCGGTTACGTTCCGCAGGAGACATTTCTTTTCAGCGAAACGCTCTCGGCAAACATCGCTTTCGGCGATTCAAACGCAAGCAAAGGCAAGATTGAAAAAGCGGCTCTCGAAGCAGGCCTGGCGGAGGATGTCGAGGAGTTTCCACAGAAGTACGCGACAAAAGTTGGCGAGCGCGGAATCATCCTCTCGGGCGGTCAGAAGCAGCGTACAGCACTCGCACGCGCGCTGATACGTCGCCCGAGCATACTCATCATGGATGATTCAATGTCCGCTGTCGATACGCGCACAGAGGCCAGGATCCTTACGCATTTGCGACGCTTGTTGGCGGATCGGACCAGCTTGATCGTTTCGCACCGGATCTCGACAGTTAAGAATGCAGATCTGATTGTTGTACTCGAGGACGGCTGCATCGTCGAACGCGGTACACATGATGAGCTTATTAGCCGAGGCGGGTTTTACGCCACGCTCTACGAAAAGCAAGGGCTCGAGCAGGAACTCACGGCGGCCTGATTCATGGACCAGGAAGAGCAATTAGACAAAGCTTACGACGGCCGCCTGATGCGGCGCTTGTTGGGATATCTATGGCCTTACAAGCGTTTTGTCATACTCGCGCTCGCTTTGACGATGCTGGGTGGACCACTGGTTGTTGCCGGCCCTCCCCTCGTAAAGGCAGCTGTCGATCTTTATTTATTGCCAAACCCGGCGCAGCCTCCCGAAGGATACATACTACTGATAAAACAAGCTGCTGAAAGCTTCGGCTTTGGCGGACCGGTGTCGGGAGTCGCCTTTATAGCATTGCTGATGCTGACCGCTAATTTAGGCGCAATGGTGGTTCTCTATGCCGAGGCTTTTTTGCTGCAACGAATGGGCCAGCACATCATGTTTGATCTGCGCAACGAAATCTTTGCGCACTTGCAGCGGCTTCCGCTTCAGTTCTACGACCGCAATCCGATTGGGCGTCTGATGACCCGGCTGACCACTGACGTCGAAGCTCTCAATGAACTCTTCAGTTCAGTTGTGATCGCGTTCTTCGGCGACATGGCAATGCTCCTCTACATTATGTTCTGGATGTTTCTGCTCGACTGGCGGCTGGCTCTTATCTCATTGCTCACCTTACCGCCAATAATGGTCCTCACGATCTGGTTTCGACTTCGATCTCGCGTCGCTTTCCGGTCCGTGCGAGTCCACGTTGCGCGCATCAACACATTTTTGCAGGAACGACTGAGCGGCATGTCGGTAGTGCAGTTGTTTAATCGTGAAGAGAGTGAGCTGAAGGCCTTCAAAGGCATCAACCATGACTATCGCAAAGCAAACCTGAATGCAATTTTCTATAGCGCAGTTTTCTTTCCGGCTGTTGACATTATCGTCGCCACGGGCGTAGCGCTGATCATCTGGTATGGCGGGGGCCACGTGCTTGCAGGCGTGTTGACGCTTGGCACTGTCATAGCCTTCCTGCAAATGGCCGAGATGGTCTACGAGCCGATTGGGGACATGAGCAATAGATACAACCTGCTCCAATCGGCAATGTCGGCATCAGAACGAATCTTCCAATTGCTCGATGAGCCGGTCACGATGAAATCGCCGGAGAAACCTGCGCCGGTTGGCAGGGTGCAGGGACGCATCGAATTTCGCCACGTCTGGTTCGCTTATCAGGATGAGGACTGGGTGTTGAAAGATGTCTCGTTCGTGATTGAACCCGGCGAGAGCGTGGCCTTTGTGGGCCATACCGGAGCTGGAAAAACCACCATCACCAACCTGCTATTGCGATTCTACGATGTGCAACGCGGGCAAGTGCTGCTGGACGGCGTTGACGTGCGTGAAATCGATCTGGCCGAATTGCGCTCGAGTTTCAGCGTTGTGCCCCAGGATGTTTTTCTCTTTTCAGGCGACATCGAAAGTAACATCAGGCTGGGTGCCGAAACCATCAGCGATGAACGCCTGCGCGAAGCCGCCCGGCAAGTGAATGCCGCTGGCTTCATCAACAAACTGAGCGACGGTTACACCACCACTTTGCACGAACGCGGGGCCGGTATCTCGGTCGGCCAGAAACAGCTCATCAGTTTTGCGCGCGCGCTCGCTTTCGATCCGCGCCTGCTGATCCTGGATGAGGCCACCAGTTCGATTGATACCGAGACTGAAGGTCTAATTCACGATGCGGTGAAACGCTTGATGAAAGGACGCACCTCTCTTGTTATCGCGCACCGGCTTTCGACGGTCCAGGACGTCGACAACATCATCGTCCTGCACAAAGGGGAAGTTCGTGAATCGGGCACGCATCAGCAACTACTCCGGCACCGCAAACTCTACTGGCTCCTCTATAAATTAAGCCTATATCAAACCGATCAGGAAGAGTTGGTCGAGAGCTTCTCGGCCTAAAGCCACAAAGAAGCACTAACAGCGAAACTGATGAGTAAATTTCTTATCGTGTTCTTTGTGCTCCTTTGTAGCTCGCACAGTGCGCGCGCGCAAAACCGGACAGCTCCGGCCCCGGTTGTTCCCGTGCGGGCGATCGCCCTGCCGCCGGAGAAGGCAAACCCAGCGGCCGTGCCGCGTTTCGAGGCGGCGCCGATCATTGACGGCCAACTCGACGATGAGGTGTGGCGCTCCGCGAACACCTGCTACGTGAAAAGGACTGATCTTCGAGGAAGATAATCGCTTCATCAGCTGAAACCGGAACAGAGCTCTGCTGGCGGCATAGGACCAGGACCTAGGACCACGAAAAAGCAATGACACAATTGATTGAACCTTACGGTGGAAAATTGATCGATCTGCTGGTGCCGAGCGAAGAGCGGGAAACCGTTATGAGCCGGGCAGGAATGTTGCCGCGCCTGCAGTTGACGCAAAGAAACATCTGCGACCTGGAACTGCTCGCGACCGGTGCGTTTTCACCACTCGATAAATTCATGGGTAAAGACGACTATCGGAGGGTGCTCAAGGAAATGCGTCTTGCCGGTGGCACGCTTTTCCCGATTCCAATCACACTCGCGGTCGATCCCGCGTCCGGCATTTTGTCTGGTAGCGAAATTGCGTTGGCGGATCAACGCAACGATTTGCTGGCCATTATGCGGGTAGAAGAAGTTTACGAGTGGAACATGGAGGAAGAAGCCCGGCTGGCGTATGGCACCACGGACTTGCGCCACCCTTTAACGGCAGAGATGCAAACGTGGGGGAAAGTTTGTATTTCCGGTGATCTCCGTGTACTCGCGCTGCCGAAGAACTATGACTTCCGCCGCTTACGCCTTACGCCACTGGAGGTGCGACAGAAGTTGGCGGCGTTGGGCCACGAGAGAGTTGTCGCTTTTCAGACTCGGAATCCGATGCACCGTGCGCACGAAGAGCTTTCGAAGCGCGCGTCCCAACAAGTTGGCGGCACGCTCCTGCTGCATCCGGTGGTCGGCATGACCAAGGCCGGCGATATCGATCACTACACACGTGTTCAGTCGTACATCGCTCTCGTACAGAACTACTACGACAGCCGCTCGACCTTGCTCGCCTTGCTGCCCCTGGCAATGCGCATGGCTGGTCCGCGAGAAGCGGTTTGGCATGCCATCATTCGCCGCAATTTCGGCGCAAACTATTTTATCGTTGGCAGAGATCACGCCAGCCCTGGGCTGGACTCCCGTAACCGGCCATTTTATGGTCCATACGACGCGAGGGAATTGCTTTCTGAACATGCCGCCGAATTGGGAATGAATCCCGTATTCTTCTCCGAGATGGTTTACCTGCCGGAGGAGGAACGATATGAGGAATCGACACTCATCCCGGAAGGTACAAAAACGTCGACACTTTCCGGCACGAAGGTAAGGGAAGACTTCCTCCAGCGTGGACGTCCTCTTCCAACCTGGTTTTCGCGTCCGGAAATAGCGTCGATCCTGGCGAACGCGCACCCGGCGCGACATCGACAGGGCTTCTGTCTCTGGTTCACGGGCTTAAGCAGCTCCGGTAAATCAACTACCGCGGATATCGTGACCATCATCCTGCTCGAACTTGGCCGCCAGGTAACAGTGCTGGATGGCGACGTGATTCGCACTCACCTGTCGAAGGGACTGGGTTTCAGCAAAGAGGATCGCGAGATCAATGTTCGGCGGATCGGATTCGTCGCTTCGGAAGTAGTGCGCCATGGCGGCGGCGTCATTTGTGCTGCTATCAGTCCTTACCGTGCCACTCGCAATGAATGCCGCTCCATGATCGGAAACGATCGCTTTATTGAAGTCTTTGTCGATACGCCCCTTGAAGTCTGCGAGGAACGCGATCCTAAAGGAATGTATGCGCTCGCGCGCGACGGACAAATCACTGGTTTTACCGGAATAGACGATCCGTACGAGCCGCCTCAGAATGCTGAAATCACCATCGACACAGTCAATCGTTCCGCCGAAGAAAATGCCGAGCGCATTGTGTCTTATCTAATTGAGCAGGGGTTTGTCATCTGCCCGCCCCATCTCGATCAAGTTAACCCGCTCTTCAAATCAGCCGTAGCATAGTTCTAGCTGCGAAAACACTACTATCTTCAGGGCTCCACACATACCAATTAACTTTAGTTGCATGTTTGTTGCGAGCACGACCGGCTCGGCGTCAACTTGGCGCCGAGTAATTTTTTCAGGTTAAGAGCTGAATGGCGAAGGATGCTAAACATATCGCCGAGTTGTCGCCGACGGAGCGCGCGGCGCTCGTGTCGCGTCTGAAACAGCGGCGAGCGGCGGAGGGGGAGGGCGCACAGGCCACCCCGCGGCGCGGCGAAGCTGCGCACTACCCGCTCTCTTTCGCGCAGCAGCGTCTCTGGTTTCTCGAACAGTTAGAGCCTGACGGCCCTTACAAGGTGCCCGCCGCCTTCCGACTCCGCGGCCCTCTCCAAGTCGCGGCGCTCGAACGGAGCGTTAACGAAATCATCAGCCGGCACGAAGTCCTGCGCACCACGTTCGCTGAGATCGAAGGGCAGCCCGTGCAGATCGTCGCGCCCCGGCTGACGCTGTCCATCCCGGTCGAAGACTTGAGCCGGCTACCGGAGGTCGAACGGGCCGAACGAGTCAAACGAACCGCGGCGCGCCTGCGCGAACAGTCGTTCGACTTTGCGTTGGGGCCGCTGGTTGGGGCCGCGCTGGTGCGGCTGGCCGAGGAGGAATATCACTTCTGGCTCCTAATGCACCACATCGTTTCGGACGGCTGGTCAATCGGCGTGCTCCTCAAGGAGTTGAGCGCGGCTTACGAAGCCTTCGCTGCGGAGCGACGGCCGGAGTTGCCGAAGCTGCCGATCCAGTACGCTGACTTCGCCCTCTGGCAGCGCGCGTGGCTGCAAGGTGAGACGCTGGCTCGGCAGATGAAATATTGGAAGGAGCGGCTGGGCAGGAAACCCCCGACGCTTGAACTGCCGACCGACAGGCCGCGCCCGCCCGTGCAGAGTTATCGCGGGGCATCTCTCACGCACCTGATAGACCTCGGACTGACCGGGCGGCTGAAAGCACTGGCCCGCCGCGAAAGCGTGACGCCTTACATGTTTCTGCTAGCCGTCTTCAAGACGCTGCTCGGGCGCTACACGAGACAGGATGACATCGTCGTCGGCACGCCCGTCGCCAACCGCAACCGGACGGAGTTGGAGCCGCTCGTCGGTTTCTTCGTCAACACCCTCGTCCTGCGCACAGACCTGTCGGGCAACCCCACCTTCCGGGAGTTGCTTGGCCGCGTGCGTGAAGTGACGCTCGGGGCCTTCGCCCACCAGGACGTGCCCTTCGAGAAGTTGGTCGAGGAGTTGCAGCCCGAGCGCGACACGAGCCGCACCCCGCTCTTCCAGGTCATGTTCTCTTTGCAGAACGCGCCGCTACCGCCGCTGAGAATGGGCGACATCGAGATCAGCCTTTTGGACGACGAGACGGAGGTGTCGCCGTTCGATATCTCGTTCGACGTGACCGAGCGTGCGGACGGCCTGCTATGCACGCTCGAGTACAACACAGACCTCTTTGACGGCGCGACCGTCAGGCGCATGCTCAAGCACTTCGCGGTGCTGCTCGACGCCGCCGTAACCGATCCGTCCGCGAACCTCAGTGCCCTGCCGCTGCTCACGGATGAAGAGCGGTACCAACTCGTCTTCGAATGGAACGAGACACACCGCGACTTTGCGCGCGACCGTTGCGTCCACGAACTCTTCGAGGAGCAGGCGGCGCGTGCGCCCGAAGCCGTCGCGCTTGTCTGTGGCGGCGAGCGGCTGACCTATGCGGAACTTAACGCGCGGTCGAACCGGCTGGCCCGCCATCTGCGGGCGTGTGGGGTGGGGGCCGAGGCGCGGGTCGGCATCCTGCTGGAGCGTGAGGCGTGGGCGGGCGTCGGCACTGCTCGGTGTGTTGAAGGCCGGCGGGGCGTGGTTAGCTTTGGATCCCGCGTACCCGCCGGCTCGCCTCGCCTTCATGCTCGAAGACGCCGGGGCCTCCGTGCTCCTGACGACGACGCGGCTCGCCGCCTCGCTGCCCGCAAACGGCGCACGGCTCGTCTGCCTCGATGCTGAAGCGCAGCAGGTCGAGGCCCACGCGGCCAGCGACCTCGGGCGAGTCGCCGGCCCCGACAACCTCGCCTACCTCGTCTACACTTCGGGGACGACGGGGCTTCCAAAGGGCACCCTCGTAGAGCACCGCTCACTCGTCAACACGAGCCTCGCCTTCGCGACGCAACACCGCCTAACGCCGCGCGACCGCCTCTTGCAATTCGCCTCCCTCTCATTCGACGTAGCGGCTGAAGAGTTCTTCGGGGCGTGGCTGGCCGGCGCACGCGCCGTTATGCGGCCCGCGCACGTCTTCGACACCGTTGGCGAGTTCGTCCGGTTCGTCGAGCGCGAGGGCTTGACGTTGGCGAACTTGCCGGCGTCATTCTGGGCCGAGTGGCTAACGACGCTCGAAGAGCAGCGGGGCGGCGACGATGGCGAGACACACGGCGCTCTGCTGCCCTCGACGCTGCGGCGCATCGTCGTCGGCAACGAGAAGACGCTCAGCACGAGGCTCGAAAGCTGGCGGCAGCATCGTCGGGAGCCGGGTCGAGTGGAGCAACGCTTACGGGCCAACGGAGACGACCGTCACCGCGAGCAATTACGAACCGTGTGAAGCCGACGCGGCCCACCTCCGGACGCACGCGGCGCCCATCGGTCGCCCCATCGCCAACGCGGAGCTATACGTCCTCGACGCACGGCAGCAGCTCGTTCCCGTCGGGGTGATCGGCGAAATCTACATTGGCGGCGCGGGCGTGGCGCGCGGCTATCACCGCCGCCCGGCCCTGACAGCCGAGCGGTTTCTGCCGCATCCATACGCGCGGCTACCGGGCCTGCGACTCTACCGCACGGGCGACCTCGGACGGTTCCTGCCCGACGGCAATATCGAGTTTTTGGGTCGCGCCGACGAGCAGGTCAAAATCCACGGCTTTCGCGTCGAGGTCGGCGAAATCGAGGCGGTGATCAGGCAACACCCGGAAGTGCGGGAGGGTGCCGTCGCGGCGCGCGACGACGAACGCGGTGGCCTCCGGCTCGTGGCCTACATCGTTCCGCGCACGCCGGAGGCCGAGCTGCGCGACCTGCGCGACTTCCTGAGAGAGCAACTGCCTGAGTACATGCTTCCGTCGGCCATCGTGCGGCTTGAAGTTTTTCCGCTAACGCCGAACGGCAAACTCGACCGCAAAGCGCTGCCCGCCCCCGACGGCTCGGGCTGGGAGGTGGATGGGCCGTACGTCGCGCCGCGCTCGGAGTTGGAGCGTTTGATCGCCGACGTGTGGCGGGAGGCGCTCGGGGTCGAGCGGGTCGGCGTCCGAGATAACTTCTTCAACCTCGGCGGTCACTCGTTGCTGTTGCTTCGCGTCAACAATCGACTCCGCGAGGCGCTCCGGATGGAGCTGCCCGTCGTCGAGTTGTTCAAGTACCCGACGGTGAGCGCGCTGGCTGAGCACCTGAGCCGGTCGCACGCGCAGCCTCGTGCGGCGGCGCGCGCGGGGCGGAGCGAGTCTGAGGGCCGGGCCGCATCGCTGAGCCGGCAGCGGGAGCTGAGACGGCGGCAGGCAACCCGTTCGTCTCACGCGGCGGGTAGGGAGAACGATTAAGGAAATGTCAACGGGGAGGCCGGGAAGCTACGCTGGTCGCGGCTGGGAAGGACTTCGAGATGTCTGAACAGGGAGTAGCCACGCTCACGGAAATCCTGTGCCGGAGGGCACGGCAGCAACCCGACCGCACGGCCTTCACTTTCCTCGCCGACGGCGAGGTCGAGACGGCGCGCCTGACTTACGCCGAACTGGACCAACGGGCGCGGGCGGTCGCCGCGTTGCTCGATGAGTCCGGCGCGCGGGGCGAGCGTGTGCTGCTGCTGTTCGACGCGGGGCTGGAGTTTATCACCTCCTTCTTCGGCTGCCTGTACGCGGGCGCAGTGGCAGTGCCCGCACCCCCGCCCCACCCCGCGCGGCTCGGTCGCACGCTGCCCAGAGTGCAAGCCATTGCCGACGACTCCCGCCCGGCCCTCGCTCTCACTACCGCCTCGCTCCTCTCCACGATCGAGGGCGCGCCCGACCTGCGCGCGCTGCGCTGGCTCAAAGTAGATGAGTTCGACCCAGAAGCGTCCGCCCGCTGGCAAGCCCCTCCTCAGACGGGCGACGATCTGGCATACCTGCAATACACGTCCGGGTCGACCTCGACGCCGAAAGGCGTCATAGTCACACACTTCTGCCTGATCCATCAGTCCGAGCACCTCGCGCGCGCCTACGGCTACACGCCGGAGAGCGTGAACGCCACCTGGATGCCCAACTTCCACGACTACGGGCTGGTCGAGGGCATCGTCCACCCGGCTGTCTGCGGCGTCCCTGCTTACCTGTTCTCGCCGCTTGCTTTCGTGCAGCGGCCTGCGCGCTGGCTGGAGATCATCACGCGCTACGGCGTGACGCACAGCTCCGGCCCCAACTTCGCCTACGAGCTGTGTGCGCGTAAAGTCACGCCGGAGGAGCGGGCTCGGATCGACCTCGGCGGCTGGCGCGTTGCAGGCAACGCCGCCGAACCCGTTCACCGCGAGACGATTGAACGGTTCGCCGAAACGTTCGCGTCCTGCGGCTTCCGCCGCGAAGCCTTCTACCCTTCGTTCGGACTCGCCGAGGCGACGCTGATGGTCTCTGCCGGCGGCCCGGAACTGTGTGCGCCGCTCTTCATCACGGCGCGGGCATCAGCGCTCGAACAGGAGCGGTGCGTAGTCGAGGTTGCACCAGACGAGCCGGGCGCGCGCTCCCTCGTCGGCTGCGGCCAGCCCATCGCCGACACTGAGATCGCCATCGTCGATCCGGAGACTCACCGCCGCTGCGCGCCGGACGATCTCGGCGAAATCTGGGTGAAGTGCGCGGGGCTGGCGCTCGGTTACTGGCAGCGCCCCGAGGAGACCGAGGAGACGTTCCACGCGCGCACCGCCGACACGCACGAAGGCCCCTTCATGCGGACGGGCGACCTCGGTTTCATGCGCTACGGCGAGCTGTTCATCGGCGGGCGGGTCAAAGACCTCATCATCATCCGCGGGCAGAACTACTATCCTCAGGACGTGGAGTGGACGGTCGAGCGGAGCCATCGCCTGCTCCGGCCCGGCTGCTGCGCTGCCTTCGCGGTCGAAGTCGGCCTTGAAGAGAGGCTCGTCCTCGTGCTGGAAGTGCGGCGCGAGTTCGGCCCGGCGGACGAGCAGGAGGTGCTTGAGGCCATCCGCGAGCGTGTCGCCGAGGGCCACGAGCTTCAGCCCTACGCCGTCGTCCTCGTCAAGACCGGCACGATCAACAAAACTTCGAGCGGGAAGATTCAGCGCCACGCCAGTCGCCGTGAGTTTCTCGAAGGAACGCTGGAGGCGGTCGCCCGCTGGCAGACGCCCGAGGACGCCGGCGACGAAACTCGCTTGAGCCCTCCCTCGAGTGTTGCCACAGCACTTCCGCCGCCGCTTGACGCGACGCCGGCCCTCGCCTCGCGGAAGACGCCGACGGTCGAGGCCGTCCGCGAATGGCTCGCCGCGGCCACCTCCCGGCGAACCGGCATCCCGCCCGCAGAGGTTAACGCCGACCAGCCGTTCCGATACTACGGCTTTGACTCGGCGCGGGTGGTCGAGATGGTAGGCGACTTCAGTGCGTGGCTTGGCCGTCCTTTGCCGCCCACGTTCTTCTGGGAATACCCGACGATCGAGGCGGTCGCGCGGCACGTGGGCGCAGAGTCCGCGCGCGACTCTCAAGCGGCGGAAGTCTGTCCACACGACCCCGCGCGCGCATAACGAAGACCGGAGATCCTGGGAGCGCGATCCGAGCCCATCGCGATTGTCGGCATAGGCTGTCGCTTCCCCGGCGCGGAAAACGTCGAAGCTTTCTGGCGGCTCCTGCGCGACGGTGTGGACGCCGTCACGGAAGTTCCGCTGGGACGTTGGGAGGCAGACTCTTCCCACGCGCCGCGCGGCGTCGTGCGCCGGGGCGGCTTTCTGAAGAACGTTGATGGCTTCGACGCGCACTTCTTCGGCATCTCGCCGCGCGAGGCGGCGCAGATAGACCCGCAGCAGCGTCTACTGCTCGAAGTCGCGTGGGAGGCGATTGAGAACGCCGGGTACGCGCCCGACCGGCTCGGCGGCACACGCACAGGGGTCTTCGTCGGCATCAGTAACAGCGATTACGCGCAACTCCAATTCGACGCGGACGGAAGTCCTGACGCATACGCGGGCACGGGTTCTGCGCTCAGCATCGCGGCCAACCGTCTCTCCTACCTGCTCGACCTGCGCGGGCCGAGCATGGCCGTCGATACCGCGTGTTCGTCTTCGCTCGTCGCCGTGCACGCGGCTTGTCAAAGTCTGCGCGCGGGCGAGTCGCGCGTGGCGCTTGCGGGCGGCGTCAACCTCCTGCTCACGCCCAAACTGACCGAGGCGCTGGCCCGCGCCGGGATGATGTCGGCCGATGGCCGCTGTAAAACTTTCGACGCGGCGGCTGACGGCTACGTGCGCGCGGAAGGCTGCGGCGTCGTCGTGCTCAAGCGGCTCTCGGACGCCTTAGCGGACGGCGACCGCGTGGTGGCGATCATCCGCGGCTCGGCCATTAACCAGGACGGGCGGAGCAACGGGCTGACGGCCCCGAACGGGCTGGCGCAACAGGCGCTCGTTCGAGAGGCGCTGGGGCAGGCGGGCGTCGCCGCAGCAGACATCGGTTACGTCGAGGCGCACGGCACGGGCACGCCGCTCGGCGACCCCATCGAGTTCGCCGCCCTCGGCGCCGTCTTGCGCGAGGGGCGGCCGAGCAGCGCGCCGTGTTACGTCGGCTCCGTCAAGACCAACGTCGGCCACCTTGAAGCAGCGGCGGGGATCGCCGGCCTCATCAAAGTCGCACTCTGCCTTGAGCGCGAACACGTCCCGCCACATCTGCACCTGCGCGACCTCAACCCGCGCCTCACGACCGCCGACTCGCCGCTGGAGATCGCGACGCGCGGGCGCGACTGGAAGCGCGGCGGCGGGCCGCGCCTCGCCGGCGTGAGCAGCTTCGGCTTCGGCGGCACCAACGCGCACGTCGTCCTCGAAGAAGCGCCCGCCACGCCCGTCGAAGGGGATGCCATTCGCGGAGGGGCGCCCGTCGCCGCTCAGCCCGAACGCCCCACGCACGTCTTCTGCCTGTCGGCGCAAAGCGACGGCGCGCTCCGCGAACTGGCGCACCGCTTCGCAGACCACCTCACGGTCCGCCCCGAGCAGCCCCTCGCGGACGTGTGCTTCACGGCGAACGTCGGACGCGCACGCTTCGCGCACCGGCTGGCGGTGACATGCGAGACACGCGACCAACTGCGGCTGGCCCTGCACGTCCTTCGCCCGCGGCGAGCGGGGCGGCGAGCAGGCGGGTGGCCTGCGTCACGCGCACGCACCCACCCGTCGCCACCCGCGGATGGCCTTCCTATTCACCGGGCAGGGCGCGCAATACCTCAGGATGGGGAGCGAGCTTTACAAGACGCAGCCGAGCTTCCGTCGCACGCTGGAGCGGTGCGACGAAATCCTGCGCCCGGCCCTCGAACGGCCGCTGCTCTCGGTGCTCTACGGGGAGGCGGAGTCGGCGGCGCGGCTCGACGAGACGGCTTACACGCAGCCCGCGCTCTTCGCGCTCGAATATGCGCTGGCCGAATTGTGGCGGGCGTGGGGCGTCGAGCCTGACTTCGTCTTCGGGCACAGCGTCGGCGAGTACGCGGCGGCGTGCTTCGCGGGCGCGTTCACGCTCGAAGAGGGGCTTGGGCTTGTCGCCGAGCGTGCGCGCCTGATGCAGTCGCTCCCGCCGTCGGGCGAGATGGCTGCCGTCTTCGCCGACGCGGAGAGGGTCGCCGCCGCGCTCGAACCTGACCGCGGGCAAGTCTCCATCGCCGCCGTCAACGGCCCTGCGCACACTGTCGTCTCCGGCGAGCGCGAAGCGGTGCGGGCGGCGCTGCGCCGGCTCGCGGCGGACGGCGTCACGACGCGCGCCCTGAACGTCTCGCACGCCTTCCATTCGCCTCTCATGGAGCCGGTGTTGGCCGACTTCGAGCGCGCGTTGCGGCGCGTACCTGTGCGCCCCCTCCGCCTCCCGCTGGTCTCGGGGCTGACCGGCGAGGTGTTCGCAGCAGGCACGCACGTAGAGGCCAGCCACTGGCTGGCGAACACGCGCGAGCCAGTCCGCTTTGACACCGCGCTACGGACGCTCGCGGCGCACGGCTGCGAGGCGTTCGTCGAGGTCGGGCCGGACGCGCCACTTCTTAACATGGGCCGTCGGTGTCTGCCCGGCGCGGACGTGAGTTGGCTGCCGACACTCCGGCGCGGGCAGAACGATTGGCGTGTGTTACTCGGCAGTTTGTCGGCGCTCTACGTCGCGGGGGCCGAGGTTGACTGGAGCAGTTTCGACCGCGACTACCCGCGCCGGCGCCTGTCTCTCCCGACTTACCCGTTCGAGAGAAAGAGTTACTGGCTACAGCCCCCGGCCCGCCGCCCGACGGGCGCAGAGAAGGTAGGCACGCCTGACGCCGCGGCAGACTTTCCGCAGTCGAGGACGAACGGCGACACGCCGGAAGGAGACAGCACCATGACCATTGAAGCCCCGCCGCTGCCCCGGGCCGCAGCGACCGACCCGCGCCGCAAGGAGGCCATTCTCGAAACACTGCGCGCCATTGTCGGACGCCTGCTTCAGACCGCGCCGGAGACATTTAGACGCGCACGCGTCGTTCCTCGAAATGGGAGCGGACTCCATCGTCCTCGCCGAAGCGATCCGCGTCATCGAAGACACCTTCCTGCTGAGAATCTCCATCCGCCAACTGTTTGAGGAGGTAACCACGCTCGACGCGCTGGCCGCGCACATCGAGCAGACGGCGACGCCCGCACCTTCCCCGGCCCGCCCCGATACGCCCCGCGCAGCCATTCAGACGAGTCTTCCCGTCGGCGCCATGCCCATGCCGCCCGCGCAGGGCTTCGCCGAGCTGCTCGCACCCGCGCCGGAACTGCCCGCGGTTGAAGCTGGCGTGAGCCTGCACGCTGACTCACCGGAGCGCATCATATCGCGGCAGCTCGACCTGCTCGCGCAGTTCTCCGGCCTCATGTCGCAGCAACTCTCCGTGCTCGGCCAGGGCCGCCCGCTCGCGCCGCCGCGCACCGCCGTCAAAGCGGATGAAGAACCCCGCAAGCAGGAAGCGCAGGGACCGAGCACGACGTTCGACGCCCGGCCTCAACCACCGCCGCCCGCGCCGCCCGAACTGGTCCGCGCGCCTTACGTCCCCTTTAAACCCGTGCAGCCCGGCGCCGCCGGGGGCCTCAGCGAGCGGCAGCGGCAACACCTGAGCGAACTTGTCGAACGCTTCACGCTCCGCACAGCCGCTTCAAAGCAGTTGGCGCGACAGTATCGACCGGTACTTGCCGACAGCCGGGCCGTCGTCGGCTTCCGCCTCTCCATCAAGGAGATGCTCTACCCAATTGTCGGCGCAGGGGCCGATGGCGCGCGGCTGCGCGATCTCGACGGCAACGAGTACCTTGACATCACGATGGGCTTCGGCGTCCATCTCTTCGGCCACCGCCCGCCGTTCGTCACCGCAGCCGTTGAGGAACAGCTCCGGCAGGGCATCGAGATGGGGCCGCGCCCGGCGCTCGCCGGAGAGGTCGCTGCGCTCGTCTGCGAGCTGACGGGGATGGAGCGAGCGACCTTCTGCAACTCCGGTACGGAGGCGGTGATGACGGCCCTGCGGCTCGCGCGCGCGCGCACGGGCCGGATGAAGGTCGCCATCTTCACCGGCTCCTACCACGGGCACTCCGACGGCACGCTAGCCCGCGCGCAGGGCAATGGTCTCTCGGTCCCGCTCGCGCCTGGGATCCCGCCGCACGTCGCCGAGGACGTGCTGGTGCTCGAATACGGCAGCCCGCGCGCACTCGAACTCCTGCACGCACACGCCAACGAACTCGCCGCCGTCCTCGTCGAGCCGGTTCAGAGTCGCCACCCGGAGTTGCAACCGCGCGAGTTCCTGCACGAGTTGCGGGCGTGGACGCAGGCAGCCGGCGTCGTTTTGATCTTCGACGAGATGGTGACAGGTTTCCGCGTCCACCCCGGCGGGGCGCAGGCGTGGTTCGGCGTCGCAGCCGACCTCGCCACCTACGGCAAGATCGCCGGCGGCGGCCTGCCCATCGGCATCGTCGCGGGCCGCGCGCCCTTCATGGACGGCATTGACGGCGGCCTCTGGGAGTACGGCGACACCTCCTACCCGCGCGCCGAGACCACCTACTTCGGCGGCACCTTCTGCCAGCACCCCCTGGCGATGGCCTCCGCGCGCGCCGTGCTCGCACACCTAAAGGAGCGCGGCCCGTCGCTGCAAGCGGAGCTAAACGAGCGCACCTCGCGTCTCGCCGCGACGCTCAATGAGCACTTCGCGCGCGAGGAGATGCCGCTGCGTGTCGCGCACTTCGGCTCGCTCTTCCGCTTCAACTACACGGGCAACATGGATTTGCTCTTCTACCACCTGCTCACGAAAGGCGTCTACGTGTGGGAGTGGCGCAACTGCTTCCTCTCGACGGCGCACACGGACGAGGACGTGGAGCACATCGTCAGCGCGGTCGCTGAGAGCGCCGCGGAGATGCGCGCAGGCGGCTTCATCGCGGATAAGTCCGGCGGGCCTACGAACGGCGCGCGCCCCTCATCTGTCGAAGATCTGGGCGCGAAGTTGGGCAATCGTCAGGCGCTTGGGTTCTGGGGCCGTCATGAGATGAAGCCGGCGCTAGTCGGCCCGCCCGCCAAAGTGGAGGAGGCACGCGCGCCCGCGCCGGCCCGCGAGACTATGCCCTTGACACGTCCCGACAAGGCCGTCCAATTCAGCCTCTCCTTCTTCGGCAACTACGAGGCAGCCTTCGACGGACACAAGTACGATCTGCTCATCGAGAGCGCGAAGTTCGCCGACCGTCACGGCTTCGAGGCAATCTGGATCCCAGAGCGACATTTCCACGCCTTCGGGGGCTTTTCGCCCAACCCTTCGGTCGTCGCCGCGGCGCTCGCAAGAGAGACGGATCACGTCCGCCTGCGTGCGGGCAGCGTCGTGCTGCCGCTCCATCACGCCGTGCGCGTCGCCGAGGAGTGGTCGGTGGTGGACAACCTCTCGCGGGGGCGCGTCGGGGTCTCCTTCGCCTCAGGCTGGCACCCGGACGACTTCGTCTTCGCGCCCGAGGCTTACGGGCGCCACCGCGAGTTGATGTTCGAGAAGATCGAGGAGGTGCGGCAGCTCTGGCGGGGCGAGTCGGTTGTGGCGCGCGGCGGCGCGGGCAACGAAATCCGCGTCCGCCTCTTCCCGCAGCCGATGCAGCGCGAACTGCCCGTCTGGATTACGGTCGTCAACAACCCGGAGACGTACCGGCGCGCGGGCGAGATCGGCGCCGGCATCCTGACAAACCTGATGGGGCAGACCGTGGAAGACCTCGCGCGCAACGTCGTCCTCTACCGCCGGGCGTTGGCTGACCACGGCCACGACCCCACGCGCGGCCATGTCGCGCTGCTGCTGCACACGTTCGTGGGGGCCGAAGCCGAGGCCGTGCGCCAGCGCGCCCGCCGCCCCTTCTGCGACTACCTCAAGTCTTCTCTCGACCTCTTGCAGAACCTCGTCCGCAGTCAGGGCTTACAGATTGACTTCGAGAGACTCTCGGAAGACGACCTAAACTACCTAGTCTCGTCCGCCTACGAGCGTTACGTGCGGACGAGCGCACTGGTCGGCACACCCGAGACCTGCGCGCCAGTCGTCCAACGTTTGGCCGACATCGGCGTTGACGAACTCGCCTGTTTCATCGACTTCGGAGTCGAGGCCGCAACGGTGCTCGACAGTCTCCCGTACCTCGACGCGCTGCGCGAGCGCTGCCGTCCGCAACCGTCCGACCGGTCCGACCCACCTAACGCCCCCACTTATGAACTCGCCGCCGAACCAGCCCGCATTCCGGCCCGTGTCGTCCGGCGCGTGCCGACGACCGAGTCGCAGCGGCAGCTCTGGGTTCTGGCGCAGGTGGGCGACGACGCCTCGTGCGCCTATAACGAAACGCTCTGCCTGCGGCTCCGCGGGCCGCTCAACCTGACGGCTTTCGCCGACGCTGTCCGGGCGGCCGTCGCCCGCCACGAGGCGCTGTGGACGAGCCTCAGCGGCGACGGCGCGGAGCAGCTCGTCCACGCAGCGTCGCCGGGCGAACTGCCGCTCACTGACTTTAGCGGCGCGGCCTCCGCCGCAGAGCGCGAGGCAGGGGCCGCGCACTGGCTGGCGGAGGAGTGTCGCCGGAAATTCGACCTCGGCGTCGCTCCGCTGCTGCGCTCCCACGTCCTCCGGCTTGAAGGAGAGCACCACCTTTTCGTGCTCTCCACGCATCACGTCGTCTCGGACGGGTGGTCGGTCGGAGTGCTGCTGGATGAGATCTGCGCTGCCTACGAGGCTGGGTGCCGCGGCGTCGCGTGGGAGTCGGACGCGCCTTTGCAGTTCGGCGATTACGCCGAGCGTCTGTGGCGGCCCGAGAAACTGGCGAAGCGGGCCGACGATGAGTCTTTCTGGGTCACGCGGCTGGGCGGCGACCCGCCGCACGCCGACCTTCCCGCCGACCGTCCGCGACCGCCCGCGCAGACCTACCGCGGCGCGCGCCTGCACATGTCCTTCGAACGGCAACTCTCCGAGGATCTGAAAAGTCTTGGCCGGCGGCACGGCGGCACGCTCTTCATGACGCTGTTGGCTGGATACCTCGCGCTGCTCCACCGTCTGACGGGGCAGGCAGACGTGGTTATCGGCATCCCGGTCGCGGGCCGCGAGGGGCGCGCCGAGGCCCGGCTCGTCGGCTTTTGCACGCGCCCACTCCCCCTCCGCAGCCGCCTCGCCGGCGACCCGACCTTCGCCGAGTTCATGGCGCACGTCCGCGGCCTGCTGCTCGAAGCCTACGAGCACGCGGACTACTCCGTACTCGGCCTCGTCGAAAAGCTGCGCCGCCCGCGCGACGCGAGCCGCTTCCCGCTCTTCTCTACCACCTTTAACCTCGAACCGCTCTCCGTCCCGCCGATGTTCGGGCTGGAGGTCGAATGGGTCTCGTCGCCCGTCGGCCACAGCAAGTTCGACTTGAGCCTGAACGTGATGGAGCGTGGCGATGGGCTGCAACTCGAGTGCGACTTCAACACAGACCTTTTCGACTCGGCGACGGTCGCGCGCACGCTCGGCTACTTCCGCACACTGCTCAAAGACGCGGCCCGCCACCCCGCGCGGCGCCTGTCGGAGCTGGCGCTGATGACTGAAGCACAGCGGAGGCAGGTCGTTGCCGGGTGGAACGACGAGGCGCACGGCGCGCGCGAGTTCCGCTGCCTTCACGTGGAGTTCGCGGAGGTCGCGCGCCGGATGGGCGACCGCACGGCTGTCGTCTGCGGCGAGCGTACACTCTCCTACGCGGAGTTGGACGAGCGATCCGGATGGCTCGCGCGCCGCCTCCGCCGCCTCGGCGTCGGGCCAGGGGCGCTGGTCGGCGTGTGCACGGAGCGCTCGGCTGAGATGGTTGTCGGCTTGCTCGGCGTGCTCAAAGCGGGCGGCGCTTACGTCCCGCTCGACCCTTCGTACCCACAGGAACGGCTCGCGTTCATGCTCGACGACGCGCAGGCCCACGTGCTGCTCACACAGTCGACCCTCACGGAGAAGTTCAACGAGTATTGGGGCTACACCATCCGTCTCGACGCGGAAGAGGGCGAGGAAGAGGCAGCGGACGCAGCGGAGGACGGGGTGCCAACGGCTGGCACGGAGAACCTCGCCTACGTCATCTATACCTCGGGTTCGACGGGGCGGCCGAAGGGCGTGGCTGTCCCGCACCGGGCGGTTCACAACCTCGTCCGCGGCACGAACTACGTCACGCTTGAAGAGTCGGACGTGGTGGCGCAGGTCTCGAACAGTTCCTTCGACGCCGCCACCTTCGAGGTCTGGGGTGCCCTGCTGTCGGGCGCGCGCCTCGTCATCATCGAGAAGGACGTAGCTCTTGCGCCGCACGCCTTGGCTGCGCAACTCGAAGCGCACGGCGTCACCGTCATGTTCCTGACGACGGCCCTCTTCAATCACATGGCGCGTGAACTCCCGGCGGCCTTCCGGGGACTGCGGCACCTTCTGTTTGGGGGCGAGGCGGTCGAGCCGAAATGGGTGAGGGAGGTCTTGGAGAAGGGGCGACCGGGGCGGCTCCTGCACGTCTACGGCCCAACGGAGACGACGACCTTCGCGACCTGGCAAGAGGTTACGAGCGTCGGCGAGCAGGCGCATCTCGTCCCCATCGGTCGCCCCCTGACTAACGTCCAAATCTACCTTTTAGACGAACACCTGCGGCCCGTGCCCGTCGGCGTTCCGGGCGGACTGTACGTCGGGGGCTGCGGGCTTGCGCGCGGCTACCTCGACCGGCCCGCGCTCACTGCCGAGCGATTCATCCCCGACCCGTTCTCTTCGGAGCCGGGAGCGCGCCTCTACCAGACTGGCGACCTCGCGCGCTTCCTCCCCGACGGCTGCGTCGAGTTCCTCGGGCGCAGCGACCAGCAGGTCAAGATCCGCGGCTTCCGCGTCGAGCCGGGCGAAGTCGAGGCGCTGCTCTCGGCGCACCCGCACCTCGCGCAGGCGGCTGTCGTCGCGCGCAAAGACGGGCCGGGTGACCACCGCCTCGTGGCCTACTTCGTGGCGAAAGAGGGGCAGACGCGCAGGGCGGGCGAATTGCGCCGCCACCTCGCCGCACGCTTGCCGGTCTACATGGTCCCCTCGGCGTTCGTGCAGCTCGACGCGCTGCCGCTCAACGCCAACGGCAAGGTGGATCGCAAGGCGCTGCCCCCGCCCGACGAAGGGCGGCCCGAGTTGGAGACGAAGTTCGTTGCGCCCCGCTCGGCGGTCGAGCGCCAGCTGGCCGGGTTCTACGCCGAAGTCCTCGGACTACAAGCGGTCGGCGTCGAGGATGACTTCTTCGATCTGGGCGGCCACTCGCTCCATGCCACGCAGGTCATCTCGCGGGTGCGCGACTGCTTCAACATCGAACTCCCCCTGAGTCAGTTCTTCGAGACCGGGACGCTCGCCGACTTGGCTCGCCGCGTCGAGCTGCTCGCGGCCCGGCCACCCGCCGCCGGGGCGGGCGACCTCTGAGATGACACCGCCCCGGCCCCCGACTTCAGTGCCGTCGGACTCGTTCACCTGTTAAGTGACAATACCAGCAACAGTAGCCAAGTACATGGTGCGTCAACGAAAGCCACCCTCACAAACCTGGCGCACTTTTCTTGACAACCACGTCAAGCAGTTTGGTGGCGATTGATTTCCTGGTCTTGCAGACAGTCAGTTTTCGCTGGTTGTTTGTCTTCGTAGTATTGGGCCACCATCGACGTCACGCCATTCACTTCAACGTGACAGCGCGTCCCACAGCTGAATGGACCGGCCCAGCAGATTGCGAAAGCGTTTCCCTGGGATACCGCACCGCGTTATCTACTGCACGATCGCTATTGTATTTACGGAGCAGCATTCCAGCCGCAAGGTGGTGAGATCGGAATCCTGGAAGTGCTGACGGCCGCGCTCGCCATGGCAGAACGCGTATGCAGGCACATAAACCAGCCACTTACACTCCTTGTTGTCCTTAGGGGGCGCCGAAACCCGCCATTTGCCGTTTCGCGAAGCACTGTCAAAAGTGACAGCTGCCAAACCTCTCGAATCCCACTAAACTTTGCTCGAACGAGTTCTGAAACATCAGGACGAGCTTGCCGACCCGACGGTGATCCCGCTGGTGCCGTTGTCTCAAACGTTACGGTAGAGATCACGAATGGACGAACGGGGAAGGTCGAGCGCACCATCAACAGCGACGCTGACGGCAGCTATTCCGCCACGCTGCTGCCGCCCGGCACGTACAGGCTGCGTGTCTCGGCGGCCAATTTCAAACAGTCGCATGTTACGGGTATCGCTGTGCGGCTGGAAGGAATCAACGTCACTGACTTTAACACCGCCCAGTTTGATGCTGTTCCACTTCCGAACCCGAACGTGCTGCAGGAGTTTAAGGTCGCCACCTCGCTTTACGACGCTTCACAGGGCGGGAAAGGCAATGGCGCGTTGGGGCTGGTGCTGAGGTCAGGATCGAAGGAACATTCACTTCGATCTATATTGGACACATCGTAACGACGCGTTGAATGCCAACGAGTGGTTCCGCAACGCGAACGGTTTGAGCAAGCGCGCGCGTCTGCTGCAGAACGTGTTTGGCGGAACAGCGAGTGGTCCAGTGCCCAAGGTCGGCGGCTTCTGGTTTTTCAACTACCAGGGCATGCGCTCGCGCAACGGGCTCGATCCGACCGCATCGAGTTTGAGCCCGATCATTCAGGCGTTTCCAACCAATCAGGACGGGCTCGATCACGGCCAACACAGTAAACAACGAAGAACTTCGGCACCGGGTGCTGGGCCTTTCGCGAAAGCGCGGGTCGCGCTACCTGTCCAACTTCGGACAAGCCAATTACAACTCTCTACAGGCCACCGTCATGCGTCGACTGCAACGAGGCTTGTACTTCCAGGCGCTTATACATTTTCCAAAAACATCGACAACGTCAGCGGCTCGCAGAGCGCGGACGAATACAACATGTTCCGCAACGGGCAGGGCGGCGCTTCCATTCTAAACTTCCAGGGACAACCCGCGACAGAACCGCGGCCTGAGCGACTTTGATCGTCCGCACCGTCCTTGAGACTTCGGGACTGCTCGATTGCTTTTACGCTGGAGGCCATTCTCGGTGAGATTCCAGCCTCGACTCTAATCGGCTCGGGGTCGGGAAGGCGGGCTTGCCCCCGCTCCTGGCGGCGCGTCTTCAACCGGATTCCCTGAAATGGTATCGGCTTCTTCGACTCGCAAAGGAACGTCATATGAAATTCACTACCAGGACTCTTCAACTGTCCGGCTGACGTAATGCTCGCGCTTTTCATCACCGCATGCTCGCAGTCTCCCGAGTCTGCCGATTCGACGCCTGCGGATGCGAAGCTTGCGGATCCGAAACCCGGCACGCCGGAAGCCGCGGCGGCGGGCGAGAAACTGATGCGCTCGATGAGCGACACGCTGGCCCGCGCCAAAGCATTCACCTTTGAGACGAGCGAGCGGTTCGACATCAGCCCAACTGGCGGCGAGAAGAAGGTGCTGCACTTCACTCGGAAGGTTACGGTGCGGCGACCAAACGGTCTCTTCTTTGAGATTCACGGGCAGGGCGACACCGCTCTGGATCTTGCCGCCTACTACGACGGCCGGACCCTCGCCCTGAGCCAAAAGCCGGAAGGGCCAAACGCGAAGTCGGCACAGACGGCCGTCCCCGTCACGCTCGACGAGATGCTGGACGACGTCGCCCGTCGGTTCGGTCTGCCGGTGCCGATCGGCGATGTGGTCTACAGTTCGCCCTACCATGCTTTCATCGGGCCCAGTACGAAGGGAGGATTCGTCGGGCGCGAGTCCCTATCAAGTGGCTGCGCGAACAACAGGCATTCTCGCCTGACAAACCGTTCTTCATGTATTGAGCGCCGGGCGCGGCGCACGGCCCGCATCACATCATGAAAGAGTGGGCCGACAAGTACAAAGGCAAGTTCGACGACGGCTGGGACAAATATCGTGAGCGTGTCTTTGCGAATCAAAAGGCGAAAGGCTGGATTCCGCAGAACGCGCAATTGACACCGCGACCAGCCACGTTGCCTGCCTGGGATTCGATCCCGAAAGTGAAAGCCTTTCCCGCGCCGGTTAATGGAAGTTTGGGCCGGCTACCTCGCCCACGCCGACCACAATGCCGGGCGGATCCTTGACGAACTCAAGGCCGAGGGCAAACTCGACAATACGCTCGTCTTCTACATCGTGGGCGACAATGGCGACTCCGCCGAAGGCCAGAACGGCTCCATCTCCGAACTCATCGCGCAGAACGGCTTGAGCGGGAGTTTCATCTGTTGAAAGATCGCACCACTACTCCTTATGTCTCGGGGGAGATCTTTTACGACACGCGCTATCACACCTGGAATCGCAACCGTTTCGCGGTCGGTGTGCAGCAGTCATTGCGGCGTGGTCCATTCCGAAAAATGCTGCATCCCAAGAGTCAGGTAATCCTGGATCTCTATTTCATGCGGCAAAACGACAGCCGCTCCGATACACGGCACGTGAACGCTATCGGTGCAGCTCTAGCGTTCTACTTTTGAGCAGCGAACGCACCGTTTCGCCGGGAAGAAACCGAAGCGAATTCGCAGAATTATGCAAAAATCCCTGTAAATTTGATGGTTTCTACAGGGATTGAACTCAAATCCCCCTTCAGCACCAATCAAGGAACAAGAATAAGGCAGCAGACTCCGATCTCTCGGAATTTGCTGCCTTCTTCATTTGGCTGCACAAAGAGGACCCGGCTCACGCGCTGAGACCGGCTCACGCGACAGGCAATTGGTTCAGTCGCGAGGTTTCACGGCGGAACGCCGATCAGCTTTCACGGTGTGACGCCGACAAGCACTGTGTTACTCGTCCTGCCTCGAACCGTAATAGTCACCTGCAAATCTCCGGCGTTTACGATGCCATCCGGAAGCCTGACAACCACCTGCGTGAACCCAAGGAACGTCGGCAAGGTCCCGACGTGCTCGACCGTTAAGTCGTAGTTCATTAGTTGCGCGTCAACTGCATGGGCCGTCACAACCGGCGCCGGCGTCAGGTCGAGATTTCTCACGAAGAGCATCACGCGGGTACGGTGATCCGTCCCGTAGTAATGGGGATTAGTGACTGCAAAAGGATCACGCACGAACATCACCGCATCGAGCGCAACGGCACGTTGCGAGCTTGGTTCAGTTTCAAGGATTGGGTCGTCGTCGTCCGTGATGGTCCCCACGCCCAGGCCGTCGGCAATTGTGGCGTTCGTCGGGGTCGAGAGATTTACATTGAACGTTAACGGCGACTCTTCATTCATTAGATCGCCATTGACGGTCACGTTGATGGGTTGCGAAGTCTGTCCCGGCATGAACGTCAAGGTGCCGCTGGCGGCTACATAGTCGCTGCCTGCGATCGCGGTGTTGTTCGCCGTCGCATAGTTCACCGTGACCGTTTGGCTGCTGGCATTGGTCAGCGAAACCGTAAAGCCGGCGCTGGATGTGACCCCATTGCCCTCATTGACCGAAACGTCATTGATCGCGATGGCTGGCTGCGTATCGTCGTTGGTGATCGTGCCCGCTCCCTGGTTGTCGGCAATCGTCGCATTCGTCGCGCCTGAAAGATTCACGAAGAAACTCTCATTTCCTTCGAACTTCGTATCGCCATTAACCGACACATGGAAGTGCTGCGTCGTAGTGTTAGCCGCGAATGTCAGCAGGGTGCCGGGTACTCCCGTGTAATCGGAGTCAGCGGTTGTGGCGGTGTTGTTTGCCGTGGATGCGTTCACTGTGATCGTTTCAGATGAGACGCTGGACAAAGTCACGATGAAGTCGTAGTCAGTGGTGCCGGCCTGGCCTTCATTGTGGGTTACATCGCTGATTGAAATCGTTGGCTGGGTGTCGTCGTTGGTGATCGTGCCAACGCCGTGATTATCGGCAATCGTCGCGTTTGTCGCGCCTGACAGGTTCACGTTGAAGCTTTCGTTGGGCTCAAACTTCGCGTCGCCGTTGACGAAAACATGGAAGTGCTGCGTCGTGGTGTTCGCTGGGAACGTCAGCAGGGTGCTCGCCACACTCGTGTAGTCAGAGTCCGCGGTCGTGGCCGTGTTGTCAGCCGATATCGCATTCACCGTGATTGTTTGAGACGACGGGTTCGACAGGCTCACGGTAAAGTCATAATCGGTGGTGCCGGCATTGCCTTCATTGTGGGTAACGTCGCTGATTGAAATCGTGGGCTGCGTATCCTCGTTGGTTAGCGTGCCGACGCCCTGGTTGTCAGCAATCGTTGCGTTCGTCGCCCCCGACAGATTTACATTGAAGCTCTCGTTAGGTTCAAACTTCGTATCACCGTTGACGAACACGTGGAAGTGCTGCGTCGTAGTGTTAGCCGGGAACGTCAGCAGCGTGCCGGCAACTCCGGTGTAGTCGCCGTCGGCGGTTGTGGCGGTGTTGTTTGCCGTTGCCGCGTTCACCGTGATTTGCTGGGAGGAAGCGTTCGACAGGCTCACCGTAAAGTCGTAGTCGGTGGTCCCGGCGTTACCTTCACTGAGGGTGACGTCGTTAATTGAAATCGTCGGCTGCAAATCGTCGTTAGTGATGGTTGCAGTCCCGTCGGCGTCGGCGATGGTGGCGCCGCTCGGATTACTGAGATGAACTGTGAACGTCTCGTTCGGCTCAAATATCGAATCGCCGTTAACGGAAACGGTCACTTGCTTGGTTGTCTCAGTGGGCAGGAAAACCAGGCTAGTCAACGGCACTGCCGTGAAGTCTGGTGAGCCGCCGGTTGACACCGCTGAGCCGTCAACGGTTGCGTATTGAACCGTCAGTGTCTGGTTGCTCGCGGGCAAAAGCGTGACTGTAAAGGTAGCGGTGGCGGTCCCGGCATTGCCTTCCGTAACGCTCACGTCGTTAATGGTCAGGGTCGAATTGCCGAAATATTGCACCCGAAAGACTGAGCTGCTGCCGCGGGCCAGGTAATACAGGCTGCCGTCATTCGCAACCTGAATATCAACCGGTGAGCTGATGCCGGTAGCAAAGTTGGGCGCCGTTCCGGTTGCCGGCGGGCTGAGCGGGTTAATGCTCTTAATCCATCCACCGCAAAGATCCGCAAAGAAATATTTACCAAGGTACTCGGCGGGGAATGTCGGTACCGTCGGATTGTAAAAGGCGCCACCGGCGATGGCGCAGGTTGAACCGTCATTGGCGTATTGATAGATGGGATTCGTCATGCCGGCGACGCCGCAGGTGCCTTCGCAACCCGCTCCCCAACCGTAGTTCGCGCCCGCGGCGCCCAGGTTGACCTCTTCCCAGGCGCTTTGCCCGACGTCGTTGATATGCAGCCGGCCGGTGCCAGGCTGAAAACTGAACGTGAAAGGATTGCGCAACCCAACCGCCCAAATCGCCTGGTTGAGGCCGGTCGGCGAACCGGCGATGCCGGAAAATGTCGTCGGATTATCGGGCGGAATAGTGCCGTCCGCATTAATTCGCAGCATTTTCCCGAGCCTGTTTCCGAGCGACTGCGAGTTTGAAGGGACGGCATTCTCGCCGACCGCGACGTAGAGCTTTCCGTCCGGACCAAAATGTATGGCGCCGCCGTTGTGGTTCCCCGCGCTCAGGGTTTCCAGGTCGAGAATCGCAACTTCACTGCCCGCGACCGCTACATCTTCGTTCGCAATATCCGCTGTAAAGCGACTGACTCGATTGTGAGTTGTGGGACTTGTCGCGGTGTAGTAGACGTAGATAAAACGATTCGAGGCGTAGTTAGGATCGAAAGCGATGCCGAGCAGTCCTCGCTCGAAAAATGAATCGACAGTAATTGTTGTAAAAGGCGTGGGCAGCAGCGCGCCGTTTTTGATGACGCGCAAAGCTCCGCCCTGTTGACACACGAAGACTCGACCGTCGGGATGGACCGCGATCGCGGTTGGATTAGAAAGTCCGCTGATCTGCGTTTCGGCAAAGCCGGACGGCAGGGCCGCCAACGGGGCTTCATCGTTAGTGATTGTTCCGGCGCCCTGGGCATCGGCGATCGTCCCGTTCGTCGCGGTTGAAAGATTGACGAAGAACGTCTCGTTAAACTCCTCAAGCGTGTCGCCATTGATTGTGATCGAAACCGTTTCAGCTACGTCACTGGGAACAAAGGTGACCGGTCCGGACGCGGCAACATAATCCGTGCCTGCGGTGGCCGTGCCGTTGGCAGTCGCGTACTGGACGGTCACGGTGTCGGTGCTTGCCTCCGCCAGGCTTACATTGAACGTCGCCAACTTGGTTCCCGAATTGCCCTCAGTCAGAACGACGTCGCTTATGGAAATGCCTGGTCCCTGGTCCGGGGCCTGAACGGTGACTTGGATCGGCGCGCCTGTCTTCAAGAAGCCGACGGTCGCGCTCGTGGTCTGTGGCGGACGATTAGAATCGAAACGGTAGTTATAAAGAGTGCCCCAGCGAATCGCATTCGCGTTTGGGTTTTGAACGAGAGTTTCCGAACTCCAGGTCAGATCAGTGGCAGTCTGCGTCGTGGTCCACGGGGCGCTGCTGTATCCGGTGTTTCCCACGGTCCCATCGTTTGTCCAGCCCGGGTGCTGCGGCGGCGCATGAAAACCCACATTGCTCACGGTGCCAATTCCCAGGGGCACGCTGAACGATTGAATCGCGCGATCGAGGTTCTGGTTATAGAGCGCGTACTCGTAATGCCAAACTCCGGGTGACGGATTGGTCACCTTGTAGCCGATGTAGGCAAGGCCGTCGTTGCCCGGGTCCGGCTCGAAATCCTTGACGTTCGCGCCGGTCCAGGCGGTGATGGCAGGTTTCATCCGCTGCGTTGTTGAGCCGTTAGTTGCGAAGCTGAAACTAGTCGTGCCGGTGACGGTGTACTGACGGTACGAAGCATTGTTGCCCATGTTGCATTCGCCGGGATGGGCGACGCACCAGGCATACTCATGCGGCGTAACGTATTGCGCTTCGGCGTAATAAGTCGCCCCAGGATTCAGCGTCGTGTTCAGGTCAGCCATTTCCACCAGAATCCGGTGCGAGGGTCCGGTGTGCGAATGGCCGGTGTGACCATTTGGACCCGCGGAACCCGAACCTCCCGGATAGGCGCCGGTATAAGGATTGATCCACGCGCGCGAACCGAGACCGTTGCTGGCGCCACCCGAGTTCAAACTGGCGCTGTAAGGATCCGAGCATCCGGAACCGAGGAGCGTACCGGTGCCTGAGCTCTGGCAGCCAAAGCCGCAGAGGTTTTGCTGCAACGCCGTGAACGCGTGTTTGACGTTGGACTGACCGACTTGCTCAAAGCGCGTGGTGTCAGCGCTCATTCGATAGAGATTTTGCGGAATCACCGGGTGGTCGTTGCTGGGCAAGGCAAACCAATTCAACGGTACGACGCCGGCATTGCAGGAGTCGGTTGCCACCGCGAGGCCGACCTGGCCGCCGCTGCTGCTGCCAAATTGTTGTAGGCCGGAGAGATCTCCCACGATCACATCGGGACCGGGAACCGTACCCGCTGCCGGCATGACTGACGATCGGGCTTCGCCGTTGACAACCTGCGTGATTTCAATCGCACGCATGGTTGCCGTCACAGAAATGGCTCCTACTACCGAACCCTCTTGTGAAGGACGCCCAAGTTTCGCGGCAAATTCTTTGGAAACCAGCAGACGCCCATCTCTTATGCTGAGCGACTGCGTCTTGGCGTCGTAGTCGTAGACATTTCCTTCAATATTGAAAAAGACGACCCCGGTCTTGCTGTCGCGAACAACCAACTCAAACGCTTCAGTCCAGTCAATTCTTTCAATCACTAATTTGTCGAGTGACGCATTCAAGGCGGCGGGAAGAGCCGCGGAATTCTGCGGAACCAGTGCCATCGACCCAAGCTCGGGACCGCGCAAGTCACCGTTGAAGACAAGAACCGTGAAGAATTGATCCGGCGCGACTGCGAAATTCAAGCGGCTGAATCGCGACTGCGACTTGTTTCCATTTAGCCGGTCGAGATCAAGTTCCATCGCGACGTTGCCATTCGCCACGACCATTTTTTCAAGAGTGCCGGTTTCATTTTTTGGACCTTGTTGTTGCCGGATGGTTTTGTCAGAGCTGTTGCTAACCAGGAAGAGTGAAACCAGCGCGGTCAGAATTGTCTTCAACATGAATTCAGGATCTCCGTTATCTTTTAGGGCGGGTTGATCAGAACAGACGGCAGAACAAAGACGACAAGTTTAGACTCTGAGCAAGGTGAAAGGCAACACGATTCAGCGCGGTTCGGGTGTTAGAGTAACGCAAACTGTTAGTTTGCGACGAGTGGATAGCCATCCAACGCGCGCGCAAACTAACAGTTTGCGTTACCATGATCGCACAGCTCAGCGACGAATTCGGGAACACTAATGAAAAGCGGTTGCACAAGTAAGGAAGTCAAAAAGCAGAGGTCGATCCGGCTTCCTGTCTTGCCAAACACAGCAATTCCCGAAAGCGGAATTCGGAAATCGAAGACCAGCCGCTGGCGGGCGGTGGCACTCATCAGTCTCACTTTGCTGATGATCGCGCACGTTATTCAGTGGTGGATCATGGGCACTACCATTTCGCCCATCGAGCCTTCCGAAACCATGTACACGCTGCAGCGAGGCGCGGTGAATGCGGGACTCATCTTTTTTACCCTCGCGATTTTGGCGACGCTGATCTTCGGACGCTTTGTGTGCGGCTGGGGGTGTCACATTGTTGCTTTGCAGGACTTTTGCGCGTGGCTGTTAAAAAAGATCGGGCTCGTTCCCAAGCCCTTTCGATCGCGGTTGCTGGTTTACGTCCCGCTCATCGCCGCTCTTTACATGTTTGTCGTGCCGACAGTTTTGCGAGCTTTCACGAAGCCGCCGGAAGAACCGCTGATCCCCGCGTTCACGAATCATCTGGTTACGGAAAACTTTTGGGAAACTTTCCCCACCGTCGCCGTCGCCATTCCTTTTCTCTTCATCTGCGGGTTCATGACTGTTTATTTTTTGGGACAGAAAGGCTTTTGCACTTACGCCTGCCCCTACGGCGGGTTCTTCAGTCTCGCCGACAAGTTTGCACCGGGAAAAATTCGTGTCACTGACGCGTGCAATCAATGTGGCCACTGCACCGCGACCTGCACTTCAAACGTTCTCGTTCATTCAGAAGTGAAACAGTTCGGCATGGTCGTCGATCCGGGCTGCATGAAATGCATGGATTGCATCAGCGTCTGTCCCAACGACGCGTTGTATTTTGGTTTTGGAATGCCGTCGATCGTGGTTCCGAAATCCAACGCGGTTAAGAAAAACTACTCGCTGACGTGGCCCGAAGAAATTGTCGGCGTGCTCGTGTTCCTCGGAAGTTTCCTGGCTGTCTGGGACGTCTACCAACTCGTTCCGATGTTGATGGCGCTGGGCTGTGCGACGATCACCACGTTTCTCACTCTCAGAACGTGGCGACTATTCCGCGCCAAAGAAATGTCGTTCTACAAGTTCAACTTGAAATCGTCAGGATTGATGCGGAAAGCGGGCTGGGGCTTTCTCGGCTTCGCGGTGCTGTGGATTGGTTTGAACGCGCACAGCGGCTGGGTGCGCTATCACGAATACAAAGGCCATCGCGCATTTCAGCAAATCCAGATTCCGGACGAGCTGGCGTTGGCTCAATCCCACCCCGCCAACCCCGATTCCTGGCTCAGTCCCACCGATCGCGAAACCATCGCCGCGGGCAGGAATCACTTGCAAACCGCTCGGGGCACCGGGTTGTTTGTTAACAGCGAGACGCTGCCGAAGCTGGCCTGGTTTGTGTATCTCTCCGGCGACGCCGAGCAATCCGTTAAGTTGCTCGAACAGGCGGCGCCGCGACAAAAAGGACAAGCCCGGGCTTTGAGCTTGTACTACCGCGGCACAATCCTGAATCGTTTGGGACGCTACGAGCAGGCCCGGACGAATCTCGATCAGGCTCTAACGGAGCGACCGGATCTGATTCTCGCGCGCGAGGAAAAAGGGGAGTCGCTGTGGCAGTTGGGCCGCAAGCAGGAAGCCATTTCAGTTTGGAGCGATGCCGCGCAACGAAACGCAAGGCTTGTTCTGGCCAACAATCAACTAGCGGGCGCTTTGGCCTCGCTGGGAAGATCCGAAGAAGCACTGGCGCATGAGAAGCAGGCTGACCAGTTCACACCGGACAATCCGTTTTACCATTGGATGATTGGCCTGCGACTGCAAAACCTCGGGATGAACGAGTTGGCTGAGAAACATTTTCAACGCGCGATTCAACTTGATCCGGCATTCAAGGCACGTCGGCAGCGAATTCCTGGGCCATCGTAATCTCAAGCGACAACAAGTCCGCGCAGCGGACGAATGAAAATGGCCCAGCAGTTCACTGCTGGGATAAAGGTGCGAACAAACTGATAGTCCGTGAAGCGGACAGACTGAAAGTGTGGATCAAACACACTTTCGGTCGTCCGCTTCACGGACTTTGTCATGAGAGTTCACCCGGCCCCAGCGATGAATCGCTGGGCTACTCTCGGTCGTCCGCCAGGGCGGACTCAGCAGGCGAATCGGTTTTTAGCTTGGCGGAACCGGCCCGCTGAATGCTGCCCCGGCGGCTTGATTGTTCGCGTACGAGAGAACAGTCCCAGTGAACAGCGCTGTGTTGTACATGGCCGTAGTGTTCGACACCCGTATGGTGGAGTTGGCTGTCCCCTGAAAGCCTGTGCCATTGTCTGAAACTACACAGTGGTCCACTGCTACCTCGGTTTGACCGCCGCCGTCGTTATCCTCGGAGAAGATTCCAGCGGTGGTGTTGCCGCTGAACACCGAGTCGTAGATTGTGACCTTGTTGTTGTTTGAGAAGGCGCCGCCAAAGCCGCAATTAAAGACCCGCACGTTATTAAGCACGATCTTCAGGTTGGCCGAACCGCTCGCCGGGGCGGTGCCGATGCCTGCGCCCAACATGTTCCTGATGATCGTGTTCGAGACGCTCAGCAATCCGCCGCCGGAACGCGAATCGCGAATGCCGTTGCCCGGGCTGCCGAAGTTGCCGTCAATGCGGCAGTCTTCGATGAAGACTTCAGTGTTGGTGACGGCAGCACCGCCGGTAATATTAATCCCGCGTAACCCGGTGTCGACGCCGGAATAATTGATGTTACGCAGCCGCACCGACTTCCTCGTGTCTGTTCCGGCGAAGCTGTCGAAATTTATGCTGACTCCATTGGTCGCAGGGTTGGTGACGCCGGCGAAGACCTCGTGGCAGTCAACCTGGATCGACTTGGTGATGGTCAACGAACCAAAGGCGCCGGGATCGAGGCAATTGATCTCGCCATGCACGCCAGTCTTGGAAATCGCCCCAGCGAAAGTTCGGCACGGCGCGGTGCGACTGCACGGATTCATGTCGTCGCCGACACCCGACACCCAGGTTCTAACTTGAGCTTGAGCACTGGAAAACGCCACCAGGCTGAACGTCATAACTGCGAGAGTCGTTAAAGTGAAACGTAGCTTTTTCATTTGTATGTCTCCTTTTATATAGGTCATGGGTTGGTCTCAAGAGTTTGCGCGGACACGCGTTTCCGAACAAACGTGGAAACGAGCGCTAGGTCTGTAAGACCGGCCCGCTAAACGCAGCTCCCCCAGTTTGATTGTTCCCATACGACAGCACCGTGCCGCTAAACAACGCGGTCGTGTTGTTCATCGCCGTCGTGTTGGAAACGCGCATGGTGCTGTTGGTGGACGCCTGGAAGCCGGTGCCGTTTTTCGACACCACGCAGTGGTCGATGGCCACTTGGGTTGGGGTCACCCCGCCGTCCAGGTCCTCGGCAAATATTCCGGTCGTGTTACCGCTGATAACTGAATCGGAAATTGTGGCCCTCGTGTTGGTAGAAAGGGACACTCCCCGGGCGCAGTTGAGGATTTGCACCTTATTGAGCTCGAGCTTGGTTAAGCCTGAGAGGAAACTCTTAATTACGGCGACGCCATCCCCGGACATGTTTCTGATGGTGGTATTTGAAACGACCAGCAGGCCACCACCATTGCGGGCGTCGCGGATGCCGTTGCCGGTACCGCCGAAGTTGCCGTCGATCATGCAGTCTTCGACAAAGACTTCGCTGTTAACGCCCAGTGTGCTTCCGGTAATGCTGACGCCTCGGGCGCCAACGTCAGCGCCACTGAAATTAAGGTTTCGCAGTCGCACCGTTCGCCTGGTGTCCGTGCCGGCGAAGCTATCGAGGGCGATGTTCACACCGTTGGTCCCGGCGCCCACAGCGGTGCTGGCGAAGATCTCATGGCAGTCAATTTGGATTGACTTCGTAATGGTGACACCGCCAAAGCCGCCCGGGTCGAGGCAGTTGATCTCACCGTTGGTGGCGGTTTTTGAGATCGCGCCGGCGAAGGTCTTACATGGCGCGGTGCGGCTACAGGGATTTTGGTCGTCGCCGACACCTGACACCCAGGTGCGCGTCGCCTGTGCCTGGGCCGCCGTAGCAAAAGCTACAGCGAAACAAATCAATAACAACAACCTGATCGTAGGTTCTCGCGTGATCATTTGCTTTCTCCTTATTGCTTGTTAAAGGGATTTCATGGGAAGTCTTAGGGTGACTGGACTCGTGCTGAGAGCCAGAAGATTTCGCAGGCGTCAGGCGTGTAGTCGTTCGCGGGAGCTGCCTGAGCAATGCGAGTCGGGGAAGTTTGAAGCCAAGTGCATTCGAAAGTGGGGGGACTTTTACGCGATTTGAGGGTGAAAGTCAATGAAATCGCCTCGGGCGGTCAGGCGGCACCGCGTTGTTTACACGGCGCACACCTTATGTAAACCGCCCAGCAAAGAGCGGGGGCAAGCCCGCCCTCTCAACCTCGAGACTCCTGGAATTGCGCGATTGCATTCAAGTTGAAAGCCCATTCTTCGGGGGGATCAGAACCTCGATTCTAGGCAGCTCGGCGTCAGGAAGGTGGGCTTGCCCGGCTCTTGATACTTTTTGTGCGATGCCAAATGGCTGGCAGAGACCCGTTCAATAATTTGAATAATTCTCACTAATGGGATCGATCTATCCCGAAACCGAAACGTTTTGTCGTCGTCATTAGATTTCAGGAACTCGTCAGGGTTGTTGGACCTAAGCCTCATCACGATCCGCAAAACAGACGAATAGCTGCCTGTATCACTGGTCCTGTGCCTGCGCACCTCCACGATTCACTTCAGAAAACTTCGCTGGCATACGTCTTGATTCTCTGCTGCCCGTCGAATTCTATTCTTATGCAAGTCTCCTGATTTGCGCTTCGCAGCAATACAGCAAGTTCCAAGGCAATAAGACATGGTTGATATCAAGCGAACGGGCAAGAGCAAACTGAAGAAGCGGATACGCACCGCCGTGCTTCTCGTGATCGGTTTAGTGGCGGTGGGCGGGATCACGTACGGGTTGACGCGATTGAAGCCGGCGGCGCCGACGGTGGAGCGTTCGAGCGCGGTGATCGGCACGGTCAAGCGCGGGCAGATGCTGCGTGAGGTGCGCGGCGTGGGCACGCTCGTGCCGCAGTTGGTGCGGTTCATCCCGGCGCCGGCTGACGGCCGGGTCGAGAAGATTCCGGTGCAGGCGGGCGTGGAAGTCGGACCGGGCACGGTGATCGTCGAGCTGTCGAACCCGCAGATGGAACAGGAAGCGATCGACGCGGAGTTTCAGGTGAAGGCGGCGCAGGCGGACGCGGAGAGTTTGCGCACGAAACTGGAAAGCGACTCGATGACGCAGCAGTCGGCGATTGCGAGCATCAGCGGCGAGTACAGCCAGGCGAAGCTGCAGCTGGACACGGACGAGGTGCTGGGCAAGCAGGGTTTGGTGCCGGAGTTGTTGCTGAAGATTTCGCGGATGAAGGTGCAGGAGCTGGCGAACCGGGTGAAGGTGGAGCAGCAGCGGCTGACGGTGAGCACGAAGTCGACGCAGGCGCAGATGAACGCGCAGCAGTCGCGGGTGGCGCAGTTGCAGGCGCTGTCGAAGTTGAAGAAGGAGCAGGTGGACGCATTGCAGGTGCGCGCCGGGACGAGCGGGGTGTTGCAGCAGGTGTCGGTGCAGGTGGGCCAGCAGGTGACGCCGGGCTTCAACATCGCGCGGGTGGCGGATCCGGCTTCGTTGAAAGCGGAGTTGAAGATCGCGGAGACGCAGATCAAGGACGTGCGGTTGGGCCAGCCGGTGGCGGTCGACACGCGCAACGGGATTATTCAGGGAGAAGTGCAGCGGATCGATCCGGCGGCGCGGGAAGGGACGTTCATCGTCGACGTGACGCTGACGGGCGAGTTGCCGGGGAGCGCGCGACCGGACTTGAGCGTGGACGGGACGATTGAGCTGGAACGTCTCGACAATGTTTTGTACGTGGGCCGGCCGGCGTTTGGGCAGGGCCAGCAGACGGTGGGGTTGTTCCGGCTGAGCGCGGACGGGCAGGAAGCGACGTTGACGCAGGTGTCGCTGGGACGGAGTTCAGTAAGCACGATCGAAGTGCTGAGCGGCTTGAACGAAGGCGACCAGGTGATTCTGTCGGACACGGCGGCGGTCAGCGACTACAAGCAGATCCGGGTACGCTGAGAAGAGTCAGTGTCAGAACCACCTGCGTCAGCGGGTGGAGGATTAGCCCGCAGTATTAAGCAATACGGAAAGCACCACCCGCTGACGCAGGTGGTTCTGACAAATCGACAAGGAGACAACGGAAAATGAGTGCAACAGATCCCCTGATACACCTGGCCGACGTGAAGAAAGTGTTCTACACGGACGAAGTGGAGACGCACGCGCTGTCGGGCATCCATCTCGACATCCAGAAGGGCGAGTACGTGTCGATCGCCGGGCCGTCGGGCTGCGGCAAGTCGACGCTGTTGTCGATTCTTGGACTGCTGGACACGCCGAGCGACGGCCAGTATGTGCTCAACGAGCAGCCGGTGGAGAACCTGTCGCTGTCGGAGCGGGCGCGGATCCGGAACCGGGAAGTGGGTTTCATCTTCCAGAGCTTCAACCTGATCGGCGACCTGACGGTGTATGAAAACGTGGAGCTGCCGTTGACGTATCGCGGCATGAACTCGGGCGAGCGAAAGAAGCGGGTGACGGACGCGCTGGAGAGCGTCGGCATGGGCCATCGCGCGAAGCACCTGCCGAGCCAGCTCTCGGGCGGTCAGCAGCAGCGCGTGGCGGTGGCGCGCGCGGTGGGCGGACAGCCGAGCATCCTGCTGGCTGACGAGCCAACCGGAAACCTGGACTCGACCAACGGCGAAGCGGTGATGGAACTGCTGCGGGACCTGCATCGCGGTGGCGCCACGATCTGCATGGTGACGCACGATGCGCGCTACGCCCAGCACGCCGATCGCATCGTCCACTTGTTCGACGGTCTGATCGTCGAAGAAGAAGCCGGCGCCAACCGCCGGGAAGTTGCAGACGCAAAGCGCAATCGGTGAAGGCCGCGGAGCAAACGGATGATCAAGCTGCGCAACGTCGAAAAGTCGTTTGCACACGGTCCGGCTAAGACTTACGTACTGCGCCGCATCGATTTCGACATACAGCCCGGCGAATTTGTTTCCATCATGGGCCCGTCCGGCGCCGGCAAGTCGACGCTGCTTCACATCCTCGGCATGCATGATCAGTCGTGGGCCGGCGAATACTACTTTGACGACGTCGCCGTCCATGCGCTCGATCATAAGAAGCGTGCCGCCCTGCGCAACAAAAACATCGGCTTCGTGTTTCAAAGCTATCACCTGCTCGACGACCAAACCGTTTTCGAAAATCTCGAGCTGCCGCTTTCCTATCGCGACGTCAACAAAAAGGATCGCCAGTCAATCGTCTGCGACACGCTCGATCGGTTCCAGATCGTAGGCAAAAAAGATCTCTATCCCAGTCAGCTCTCCGGCGGCCAGCAACAGCTGGTCGGCATCGCGCGCGCCGTGGTGGCCCAGCCGCGAATCATTCTCGCCGACGAGCCGACCGGAAACCTGCACTCGAGCCAGGGCAAAGAGATCATGGAAATGTTCAAGCAGCTTAACGACGAAGGCACCACCATCGTTCAGGTCACCCACTCGGAAGTCAACGCCGAATATGGCAACCGGATCGTGCGGCTTGAAGACGGTTGGATCGCAAAAGATTGAGTCTCCCTTTGTAGCTGTTCGGAGTCATTGAAATCGGAAGCCGGGGTCAGAACCACCTGCGTGAGCGGGGGGCCGTCGCTGTAATCCCGGTTGTGCGCGGCCGCTTCCACCCGCTCACGCAGGTGGTTCTAACACGCTAACCGCTGGGAGAACCTTCGATGGATTCACTACTGCGGGATCTAAAATTCTCGGTTCGTTCACTCTTAAAGCATCCCGGCTTCGCGGTCGTTGCCGTCCTTACCCTCGCGCTGGGCATCGCCGCGAACACCACCATCTTCAGTACCGTCGACGCGCTCCTGCTGCATCCGTTTTCATTTCCGAATCAGTCGCGGTTGCTGGTCCTGTGGGAACAAAATCCGGCGCTTGGCACGCTGCGCGGATCGGTGGCCCCGGGAAACTTCACCGACTGGCGCGAGCAAAACCAATCATGTGAGCAACTGGTTGCGATCGACCAAATGTCGTTCGACTTTTCCGACAGGACTCATCCGGAACGCTTTCCCGGATACGGGGTGACGCAAGGTTTCTTTGACGCGCTGGGTGTGAAACCGGCTCTGGGGCGTACGTTTTTGCCGGAGGAAAGCGAACTCGGTCGCGATCAGGTCGTCGTCCTCAAACATAGTTTCTGGCAAAAACATTTTGGTGGTGATCCAAATGTCGTCGGCCGGCAGATCACCTTGAATCGCAAGCCCTTCACGATCGTGGGCGTGATGCCGGCGGACTTTAACTACCCTTACAACGGCGGCGAGCTATGGACGCCGCTCGTCTTCGATCGCGAAGAGCAACACAATCGCGCCGGCCACTACCTCCGGGTCATTGGTTTGTTGAAGCCGGGCGTGACCAAGGCGCAGGCGCAGTCTGATCTGTACGCGATTGGCCAGCGCGCGCAACAACAATTTCCTGACACGAACAGTGGTCGCAACGTTTCCGTCTGGACGCTGACAGACGATGCCGTTAGGGGCGCGCGTCAGGGCGTCCCGATCCTGATGGGCGCCGTCGTCTTCGTTCTGCTGATCGCGTGCGCGAATGTTGCCAATCTGCTGTTGGTCCGTGCGGCATCCAGGCAGCGCGAAACTGCGGTGCGGTTGGCACTCGGGGCCAGCCGCGCGCGCATAATTCGTCAGGCTCTCACCGAAAGCGCGCTGCTCGGGTTGGTCGGTGGCGTGCTGGGTCTGCTCATTTCTGTCTGGGCGATCGAAGCATTGGCCAACGGCATCCCGGAAGGCTTTTCCAAGTTCATTCCGGGCTGGAATCGACTCGGGCTCAACCTCAACGTCCTGCTCTTTACTTTCGGCGTGTCGCTGTTGGCGGGGATGGCCGCCGGCCTGGCGCCCGTGTGGCATTCGACTAAGACGAATTTGAATGAAGCGCTGAAGGCAGGGGGCAGAGGCGACTCGGGCAAAGCAGGACACAAGCGACTGCGAAGCGCGCTGGTCGTCTCCGAGGTGGCGCTTTCATTGGTGCTGCTCATCGGAGCCGGACTGCTGGTGCGAAGTTTTGTCGAACTGCTGCGCGCCGACCTCGGCATCAAGCCCGAAAACGTTTTGGCGATGGAGGTCTCGCTGCCCGAGGATAGTTATAAAGACAAAAACAAGAGACTCGACTTTTATCAGCAACTTCTCGGACGCGTCGAGACTGTGCCCGGCGTGATGAAAGCGGGAGTCGTCAACCTCGTCCCCTTCAGCTCATCCAGCACCAGCAGCAATTTCCAGATCGTGGGCCAGCCGCCCTTCGCCAAAGGCGAAGCTCCGTATGTTGATATCCGGGTCAGCACGCCGGGTTACTTTGACGCCATCGGCACCGCACTGCGGCGCGGGCGTTTGTTCACGGCGCAGGATGACGCGCAGGCCGGCGCCGTGGTTTTGGTCAACGAGGCTTTCGCCAAGAGGTTCCTGCCGGGTCAGGAGCCGGTCGGACAGCGACTTACTTTCGACGACGACGAAAAGAAGATTCAGGAAATCGTCGGCGTCGTGGCTGACGTGAAGAACGACGATCTCGACGAGGCGCCCGAACCCTCTGCCTTCCTGCCTTACGCGCAGAATCCTTATCGAACGATGAACCTGATCATTCGCGGCAATCAGGACCCGACGCGTCTCGTGTCAGCCGTGCGCAGCGAAGTCAGCAGTCTCGATCCTGCTTTGCCAGTCTCGAACGTCAAGACGTTGAGCCAGATGATTGACGAGCGAATCTCGGCGAAACGTCTGATGACTTACGTCCTCGCGGTCTTTGCGCTGTGCGCTTTGGTCCTGGCTTCGGTCGGGATTTACGGCGTGATGTCCTACGCCGTGTCGCAGCGCACGCAGGAGATCGGGATCCGCATGGCGCTGGGCGCGCGCGCCGCCGATGTTCTGAAGTTGGTAGTCAAAAACGGAATGACCCTCGCGCTGCTCGGCGTGGCGATCGGACTGGCGGGCGCTTTTGCGTTGACGCGACTGCTCGTGAATTTTTTGTTTCACGTGACGGCGACAGACACAGTGACGTTCGCCGGCGTGGCCTTTTCGTTGGTCGTCGTGGCGCTGCTTGCCTGCTACGTCCCGGCGCGGCGCGCGACGAAAGTTAATCCGTTGGTGGCGCTCAGAGATGAGTAGTCAAAACCACCTGCGTAAGCGGGTGGCATTGACGGTTGAGTGCGGCCAGTGCTGATAAGCGAGCCGCCCGCTAACGCAGGCGGTTCTGACAAGAGGAGACGCAATGCAGACACTGTGGCAAGACTTACGTTTCGGCGTGCGCATGCTGCTGAAGAATCCGGGCTTCACCGCCGTGGCCGTGCTGTCGCTGGCTCTCGGCATCGGCGCGAACACGGCGATCTTTCAGTTGCTCAACACAGTCCGCCTGAAGACGTTGCCGGTTGACGCGCCGCAGGAACTTGCCGAAGTGCGCATTCAGGAAATGACTGGCGCGCGCGGAAATTTCAGCACCCGCTACAACGGAGTCACGAACCCGATCTGGGAAGAGTTGAGAGATCGACAGCAAGGCTTTTCCGGAATCTTTGCGTGGGGCACCGGCAGCTTCAACCTGGCCCAGGGCGGGGAAGCGCGCCCGGCCAAGGCGCTTTGGGTCAGCGGCGATTTCTTCAACGTGCTGCGCGTGCCGCCGCTGCTTGGTCGCGTGTTTAGCAAGAGCGACGACCAGCGCGGCTGTAACGCGCCGGGCGTAGTTTTGAGTCACGGCTTCTGGCAGCGTGAATACGGCGGCGACGCGAGCGTGATTGGCCGCAAGATTACGCTCAGCAATCAACCGTTTGAAATCATCGGCGTGACGCCGGCAAGCTTCTACGGTCTCGAAGTCGGCAGAACGTTCGATCTGGCGTTGCCGATTTGCGCCGACGCAGTCGTCAGCGGCGCCAATAACAGTCTCGACTCAGGCACGACCTGGTGGCTGATGGTAACCGGCCGGCTCAAACCCGGATGGTCGCTGCAACAAACGACCAGCGATCTGCAGACGATTTCGCCGGGCTTGTTTGCGAAAACTCTGCCGCCGAAATATCCGGCCGTCAGCGTCAACCATTATTTGGGATTCAAACTCGAAGCAGTGCCCGCCGGCTCGGGTTACTCAGCTTTGCGGGAAGACTATGAGCGGCCGCTTTGGTTGCTGCTCGCGATCGCGGGGCTTGTTTTGCTGATCGCCTGCGCAAATTTGGCGAACTTGCTGCTGGCCCGAGCGACGGCGCGCGAACGCGAGATGGCGGTGCGACAAGCGGTCGGCGCTTCACGCGGACGTCTGGTGCGGCAGTTGCTGATCGAGAGTTTGCTGTTGGCAGTCGTCGGCGCGTTGTTGGGGGCAGTCATCGCGCAATCGCTCAGCAAGTTTCTCGTCTCATTCCTGACGACCGCGCGCGACGCAGTCTTTCTCGACTTGTCACCGGATTGGCGCGTGCTCGGTTTCGCCGCCGCGGCGGGAATCGTCACCTGCGTTCTCTTTGGTTTGACTCCAGCCCTGCGCGCGACGCGCATCGAGCCCGGCGCCGCGATGAAAGCGAGCGGACGCGGGCTGACTGCCGGCCGCGAGCGTTTCAGTCTGCGTCGCGCACTCGTCGTCTTGCAGGTGGCGTTGTCGCTCGTGTTGGTTGCGAGCGCCGTTCTTTTTTCGCGCAGCTTGAACAAACTGACGACGGTCGCCACGGGTTTTCAACAGGAAGGAATTTTGATCGCGCGCACGGGCTTCGGCCGGTTGAATCTGGCGCCTGAGCGGCGACTCGAATTTCGCGGCGAAGTTCTCGAACGGCTGCGATCGCTGCCGGGTGTTGAAGCGGTGGCCGACACGAATCTGATTCCGCTCAGCGGCAGCGCCTGGAACAACAACGTCTGGACGGACGGCAGCGACGGACAGCGGAAGCTGGAGACGCAATTCAGCCGCATCAGTCCGGATTACTTCAAGACGCTCGGCACGCCGCTGCTGGCGGGGCGAGACTTTGGCGCGCAGGACGCCGCCAACGCGCCCAAAGTCGCAATCGTCAACCAAAGCTTCGCACGGAAACTTTTCGACGGCGCCAGTCCGGTTGGCAACAGGTTCCGCATCGAAGCCACGCCGACAGACCCGGAAACGGTTTACGAAATAGTTGGGTGGGTCCAGGACACGAAGTACGGCGATCTGCGCGAAGAGTTGGGGCCGATCGCGTTTCTGGCCGCGTCGCAGGATCCCCGTCCGGCCGCCGGCGGCCAGTTTTTGATTCGTTCAAATTTACCGCCTGCCGAGATCACCGCCTCGGTGAAGCGATTGCTCGGCGAAATCAATCCCGGCATCAACATCAGTTTTCTCAACTTTAAAACGATGATCTCCGAGTCGCTTCTGCGAGAGCGACTGATGGCCACGCTGTCGGGCTTGTTTGGTCTGCTGGCGTTGCTGCTCGCGAGCCTCGGGCTCTACGGAATTCTTTCCTACGGCGTCACCACGCGCACAAAAGAGATTGGCATCCGAATGGCGCTGGGCGCGCGCGCGAGCGAAGTGCTTTCGCTGGTCCTGCGTGAGGCGTTGCTGCTGGTTGCGGTTGGCGTCGTCATCGGCGTGCCGGCCGTTTTCGCGGCGACGCGCTTCGCCTCGACGCTGTTGTTCGGTTTGACGCCGACCGATCCGCTTTCGTTGAGCCTGGCGGCGCTGGCGCTGGTGGCGGTTGCGTTGGCGGCGGGCTACATCCCCGCGCGCCGCGCGGCGAAGGTCGATCCGTTGGTGGCGTTGCGTTACGAGTAATTTTTGGAGTGCGCTGACCCGTCAGCGCTTTCGCTCGCGGCGACCTGTCGCAGCATTGGAAAAATGAGCGGCGTCAAGCCGCCGCAAGGACAAAGCGCTGACAGGTCAGCGCCCGCCAAATCGACCAAGAAGTTTTCGGACACTGCGGACAGGAGAAGGCGATGGGCAATCTGATTCAGGACATTCGTTACGGCTTTCGCATGATGCGAAAGGCGCCGGGCTTCACAGCCATCGCCGTGTTGTCGCTCGCGCTTGGCATCGGCGCGAACACGGCGTTGTTCAGTTTAGTCGACGCAGTGCTGCTCAAGAATCTGCCGGTAAAAGAACCCGAGCGCCTCGTCCTCTTCAATTGGCAATCGGGCACTCCGTTTCGAATGACCGGGACGCGCGGCATCTTTGTCGGCGGCATGCCCGCGGGACGGCGTGGTGGTTCGTCTTTTCACAGCGACAGCTTTGCGAAGTTGCGCGCCCAGGCGCAGCAGCCCAACAGTCCGCTCACCGACTTCTTCGCCTTTGCCGAACTCCAACCGCTCAATGTGTTAATCGACGGGCAGGCGGAAGTCGCGGAAGCGCAAGCTGTCTCCGGCGGTTACTTCGCCGGTCTCGGTGTCCCCGCGATTCTTGGCCGAACGATCGATAACTCTGACGACAACCCGGCGGCCACGCCCGCAGCCATGATCAGTCATCGCTATTGGCAGAATCGTTTCAACTCGGACCCGGCGGTCGTCGGCAAACAAATCAAGCTCAACCAAAACAGTTTCACGATCGTCGGCGTTGCGCCCGGCGGCTTCCGCGGTTCGTCGCAGGTCAACGACAACCCGGCCGTCTGGGTGCCGATTTCATTTGAGACGGCTTTGCTCGGCGAGAACTCGGCGACGATGCGGGCCGACAAACGCGGAGTCTGGTGGCTCAACTTGATGGGCCGGTTGAAATCGGGCGCGACCATCGAACAGGCGCGCGAAAGTTTGAACGGCACGTTTCAAGCGCAGACGCTGGAGATGATGCCGCCGCCGAAGAAGACGAGTGAACCGGCGCAGATCGAACCGAAGGATTTCCCGTCGCTGGTCGCGCTCAACGGCAGCCGCGGCATGTGGGAAGTTCGTTACATCTATTCGTCGTCGATCTACCTGCTGTTTGGGGTTGTCGGGCTAATCTTATTGATTGCCTGTGCCAACGTCGCGAACCTGCTGTTGTCGCGAGCGGCGTTGCGCGCTTCGGAGATCACCGTGCGACTCGCCGTCGGCGCCGGACGTTGGCGTTTGATCCGGCAGCTACTGACGGAGAGCGTGCTGTTGGGTTTGTGCGGTGGCGCGGTGGGGGCGTTGTTTGCGGTTTGGGGCAAGGACGCACTGGCCGCGATGGGGACTAAGTACGGCGACTTTCTGCCGTCCGACGTTGAATATCATTTGAACTGGCGCGTGCTCGTTTTCTGCATCGCCGTTTCGCTTTTCACCGGAGTGCTGTTTGGGATGGCGCCGGCGTGGCGCGCGACGAGGCTCAATCTTACTTCGGCGCTGAAGGAAGGCAATCGGGGTTCGCACGGCGTGTCGCGTTCACGCTTGAGCAAGTTGTTGGTGATCGCTCAGGTCGCCGCCTCGTTGTTGTTGTTGGTAGGCGCCGGCCTGTTGATTCGGACCGTTCAGAATCTGCAATCCGTCAACCTCGGTTTCAATCAAAACAACCTGATGATTTTCACTTTGAATCCGGGCGGCGCGGGTTACAAGGACGAAAAACTGATCCAAGTCTACCAGGACATCTTTGCCCGCCTGGACGCGATACCCGGCGCCCGCGCCGCAACTTTCGGAACGGTGCCGCTGATCGCGCATTACACCGACAACACGTCCTTGATTCTGCCTGGTGAGACGGCGGAAACAGCCGCCACGCACATGACGAACATGCAACGGGTGCGCGAAAACTATTTCACGACGATGGAAATTCCTTTGCTGCGCGGGCGCGGGTTCACGGCCCAGGACGACGCGCGCGCGCCGAAGGTCGCGATTGTGAGCGAGACGCTGGCGCAGCGGTATTTCCCCAACGAAGATCCGATCGGCAAGAAAGTCGGTTTCGACGACGACACTCAGGACCGAGTTGAGATCATCGGCGTCGCGCGCAACATCAAATACAACAGCCAACGCGACCAGGACGAGCCGCTGCTCTACAAGCCGTGGCAGCAGGAAGGCAAAGAAATCGGCAGGATGTTTTTCGCCGTGCGCGCTACTGGTGAGCCGACCGCATTGGTGTCGGCATTGCGACAAGCCGTCGGCCAAGTGGACAGCAACCTGCCGCTGACAGATGTGAAGACGCAAGTTCTGCGGTCGCAGCAATCACTTTCGCAGGAGCGCGTGTTCGCACAGTTGCTGACCTTCTTCGCGCTGCTCGCCGTAACGCTGGCGGCGATTGGCCTGTACGGCGTGATGGCCTATTCCGTGGCCCAACGCACCAACGAAATCGGGATCAGGATGGCGCTCGGCGCGCAGGTGGGCCATGTCCTGCAAATGATCATCTGGCAAGGGCTGAAACTGGTTTTGATTGGCTTGGTGGCTGGCGCGGCAGGCGCTTTTGCTTTGAAGAAACTGATCGCGACGCAACTGTTTGGAGTTACGGCTACAGATCCGCTGACTTACGTCGTGGTGGGCGCGGTGCTGCTGTTGATTGCGCTGTTCGCGTGCTTCATTCCGGCGCGTCGCGCTGCAAAGGTCGATCCACTGGTGGCACTACGCTATGAATAATTTATGGAGTGCGCTGACCTGTCAGCGCTTTGTTTGGTCGCGACCTGTCGCGACCAGGCAGGAGTGAAATCTACTTGAGAATGCGGCGTCAGGCCGCCGCGCGGAAAAAGCGGTGACAGGTCACCGCACTCCAAAGAGCATGCGTATTCGGAAATAGAATCATGGAAACCATCTTAAAAGACATCCGCCACGGCGTTCGCAGTCTGCTGAAGCACGCCGGCTTCACCGCGATTGTGGTGATCACGCTCGCAGTCGGCATCGGCGCGAGCTCGGCCATCTTCAGCGTCGTCAACAGCGTCCTGCTGCGTCCGCTTCCGTATCGAGAGGCAAATCGCATCGTGGCGATTCAGGAACTCACCGCGGACGGCAGACGCGTGCAGGTCACGCCCGCCAACTTTCTTGATTGGCGCGCGCAGAACATTGTCTTCGAACAACTCGCGGCCATCCTCACCCGACCCGCGAATCTCGCCCTCGCCGATCAAGCTGAGCGGATCGATCTGGCGATGACTTCCGCCAATTTCTTTTCCGTCTTCGGCGCCGAGCCTCTCTTCGGCCGCTTCTTCATTAACGCCGACGAACAGGCCGGTCACGCGCCGGTCGTGGTTGTCAGTCACAGTCTTTGGCAGCGACGCTTCGCCGGCGATGCCGTCGCTGGTCGGCAAGCCGATAACACTCGACGGCGTCAGTTACACCGTCGTCGGCATTGCGCCTGCCGGTTTCAGGTATCCCGACAAGACGGACGTTTGGGTGCCGCCGTTCCGACTGGCGCCGACGGTGAACGAACGCATGGATCCCACTCAGGTTCGTGGCTTCGGAATGCTGGCGGCGGTTGCGTTGCTCAAACCCGGCGTCCCCTTGACTCAGGCCGCGGCCGAAATGGAAACGATCACGGCGCGCCTGCGGCAACAGTATCCCGAGACTAACAATCGCCGCTTCAACCGCGTCGTTTCACTGCACAGCCACCTCGTCGGCGAGACCGGCCCGATGCTTGTTTTGTTGTTCGGGGCCGTCAGTTTTGTCTTGCTGATCGCCTGCGCCAACGTCGCGAACCTGCTGCTTGCCAGCGCGGCGACGCGCCAGAAAGAAATGGCGATTCGCTCCGCTTTGGGCGCTTCGCGACTGCGCGTCATTCAGCAGTTGCTGACCGAAAGCCTGATGCTCGCGTTCGCGGGCGGCGCGTTGGGATTGTTGTTGGCTTTGTGGGGTGTCGCGCTGATCACCAAATTACTCCCGCTCGATTTTCCACGTCTCGCCGAGATCAATCTTGACTGGCGCGTGCTCGGCTTCACCCTCGTCGCGTCGATTCTGACCGGGCTCTTCTTCGGGCTGGCGCCGTCGCTGCAACTTTCAAAGGCGGCCGCTCAGGATGCTTTGAAAGAGATGGGGCGCGGCATCTCGGGCAGTCGCCGGCACAATCGTCTTCGTAATTTGTTGATAGTCGGCGAGGTCGCGCTGTCAGTTGTTTTACTCGTCGGCGCCGGTCTGTTGTTTCGCAGTTTCCTCCAGTTGCAGTCGGTGAAGACGGGTTTCACACCCGAACAGATTCTGACTCTTCGCCTCGCGCCTGCCGGCGCCAACTATCGCAACGACGGCGACTTCATCAATTTCTACAGCCAGGTGCTGCAGCGCGTGAGCGCGATTCCGGGTGTCGAGAGGCCGGGACTCATAAACACTTTGCCGCTGGATAAAGGGCCGACCGCCGGCTTCAGGATTGAGGGTCGTCCGCCGCTCACCGTCGACAAATGGCCCGGCGGAAACTATCGCTGCGTGAGCAAAGACTACTTTCGCGCCATGAACATTCCCATCGTTCAGGGCCGCGCCTTTGACGAACGCGACGACGCCAACGCGCCGTTGGCAATTATCATCAACGAGGCGCTGGCCGCCCGCGACTTTCCCAGCGAGAACCCGATAGGCCGCCGCATCAACCTCGGCAACGAGGCGCAGGGCCAACCGGTCTGGTGGGAAATCGTCGGGGTTGCCGCCAACGTTCGCAGCATCGAGCTGAGTAAGGAAGCAGAGCCGGAGTTTTACCTGTCATCGCTGCAGGACACTTTCGCGAACATGTCTCTCGTGGCGCGCACATCGGTTGAACCGGATGGCGTGGCGGCGTCAGTGCGCGCGGCGGTTGCGGAAGTCGATAAGTCGGCAGCCGTGTCGGACGTCAAGACCATGCAGCACATTGTGAACAATGCGGTCACGCAGCCGCGCTTCAACTTCTTCCTGCTGTCGCTCTTTAGTGGCATCGCGTTGTTGCTGTCGGCTGCGGGAATTTACGGCGTGACGGCATACAGCGTCACGCAGCGGACGCACGAGTTTGGCATTCGCCTGGCGCTCGGCGCGCAGGTCGGCGACGTGCTGCGGATGATCATTCGGCAGGGAATGCTCTTGATCTCCGTGGGCATCGCGGTGGGCTTGCTCGCTTCGTTTGCCCTAACGCGATTGCTGCGCGGCTTGCTTTTCGGAGTGAGCGCGACGGACCCACCGACGTTCGTCGCGATCACGCTGTTGCTGGCGTTGGTGGCGTTGCTGGCTTGTTACATTCCGGCGCGGCGGGCGACGAAGGTCGATCCGTTGGTGGCGCTGCGGTACGAATGAAAGAGCGGGCTTAGGTCTTAGGTTTTAGGTCTTTGAGCTTTGTACTTTGAACTTGGTGCTTTGTGTTTGAGTTTTCCGCTTGTCGTTAGTCTTGTTCCATGATGAGCAAGCTCAGTGAGAACCGAATAACCGGAATGACGAACAAAGTACAAAGTACAAAGCACCAAGTGCGACATCGACAAGCAAAGGCCAAAGACGAAAGACCAAAGGCCAGAGGTTGATCATGGAAACACTAATCAAAGACATTCGTTATGGCGTTCGCATGTTGCTGAAGCACAAGAGCCTCACCAGCGTTGCGATCTTGTCGCTCGCGCTCGGCATCGGCGCGAACACCGCCATCTTCAGCCTGGTGGATGCAGTGTTGTTACGAAGCCTGCCGGTCAAGGCGCCCGAGCAACTGGTCCAACTCAAATGGCTGGCCCCCAAAGGGTTCGGAAGTTTTAGCTACGACGGTTCCTCTCGCACCGACGAAGTAACCGGCTTGCGTCTCAACAGTTCTTTCCCACAGCGGACCTTCGAAGAGTTTCGCGCCAATCATGACGTGCTCACGGACCTCTTCGCTTCCGCGCAGCTTGAGCAGGTGAATGCGAACGTGGACGGCTCTGCGGAAGTCGCCAGCGGCCTGGTTGTTTCCGGCGGGTACTTCGGCGGCTTGGGCGTGTCGCCAGTCCTGGGCCGAATGATCATGCCGGAGGACGACAACGCGGGAGCGCCTGCCGTCGTGGTGCTCAGTCACAGTTACTGGCAGCGGCGGTTTGGAGCGAACGCTGCTGTCGTCGGGAAACAGATTAATCTGAACAATGCGGCCTTCACGATCGTCGGCGTCACGCCGCCGGAGTTTGCCGGCGCAACGGGAAGCGGCAGTGCGCCGGATTTGACCATCCCCCTGATGGCGGAACCGCTGGTTACCGGAAACAATACAAGTCTGAATCAACAGAATCTGTGGTGGTTGGTGCTGATGGGACGACTGCGTCCCGGCGCCACCGCGGCCCAAGCGCAAGCGCAACTCGAAGCAGTTTTTTTGAGCACTGCGCTCGCCAGCCGCGATCAACCAACTAATCAAAACCAGGCTGAACCGCTCGCGTCCCAAGACCATCCGCGTCTGACCGTCCTTTCCGGCCGGCGCGGGGACACCGATCCGGGCTTGAGGCAGCGGCAGTCACTGTTTTTACTGATGGCCGTGGTCGCGCTGGTTTTGCTGATCGCCTGCACGAATGTCGCCAACTTGTTGCTGGCGCGCGCTGCCGAACGGCAAAAGGAAATCGCGGTGCGTCTCGCCCTGGGCGCGGGGCGTTGGCGACTGATGCGGCAGTTGATCACTGAAGCGATGTTGCTGGCGCTCGCCGGTGGAGCGCTGGGGCTCATCTTCGCGAACTGGGGACGCGACCTGCTTTTGAAGTTGCGCTTTCCGGGCCAGGAGTTGTTGCCGTTTCAAACCGGACTCGATTGGCGGATTTTCGCGTTCGCCGTCTCCATTTCGCTGCTGACCGGTTTACTGTTTGGACTCGTGCCGGCGTGGCGCGCCACGCGCCTCGAGCTGACGCCGACACTCAAGGAAGCGGGTCACGGTTCCGCCGGTTACTCACGTTCACGACTTACGAAAACGCTGGTCGTGGCCCAGGTGGCGCTCTCGTTATTGCTGCTGATCGGCGCCGGGCTGTTTCTGCGCACGCTGCGAAATCTGCAGCACGTCGCGCCGGGATTCAACACGCAGAACCTCTTGCTGTTTCGCGTTGACCCTCGCCTGAGCGGTTATCAGAACGAAAAACTAACCGCGCTCTATGAACGCCTCTTTGCCCGAATCGAAGCCGTGCCGGGCGTGCGTTCAGTTTCGTTCTCGCGCCATCCGCTGCTCGCCGGCAGCCGCGGTAGTCGATCCTTCTATCCCGCCGGACAGCCTGCGGATACGAACAATCCGCCGGAAGCGAACCTGCACATCGTCCGGAGTAATTTTTTCGAGACGATGGAACTGCCGATCCAGTTGGGCCGCGGTTTGACTTCACGCGATGACGCCGCCGCTCCTCGGGTTGCAGTTGTGAATCAGACCATGGCGCGCCGCTTCTTCCCCAATGAGAATCCGGTCGGCAAACGCTTCAGCTTTGATCCGGAGAAACCGGGGCAGATCGAAATCGTCGGACTGGTCCAGGACGCGAAGTACACCAGCCTGCGCGACGACATTCCACCGACGGTCTACACCTCCTGGCTGCAGGAGGGACGCCGCGTGGGCCAGATGAATTTTGAAGTGCGCACGATTGGCGAGCCGGCGGCATCGCTCGCCGCGATCCGGCAGGCGGTGCGTGAGGTTGACTCAAATCTGCCGCTCTTTGACGTCAAGACGCAGGTGGACCAGGTTGCCCAATCGCTCGGGCAGGAGCGTCTGTTCGCCTCGCTGTTGACGTTTTTCGGGGTTGTTGCCCTCGCGTTGGCGGCGCTGGGGCTTTACGGCGTGCTGGCAAACTCCGTCGCGCAACGGACCCGTGAGATCGGCATTCGCATGGCGCTCGGCGCGAACATGCGCAACGTTCTGAGGTTGATCGTCGGTCAGGGCATGCGGTTGGTGTTGGTGGGGTTGGCGATTGGCCTGCTGCTTTCATTCTGGCTGACAAAGTTGCTGGCGGGCTGGCTGTACGGAGTGGGAGTGACTGACCCGCTGACGTTCGGCGTGATCGCCGGGCTGCTGTTTCTGGTGGCGCTGGGGGCCTGTTTCATTCCGGCGCGACGGGCGACGAAGGTCGATCCGTTGGTGGCGCTGCGGTACGAGTAACACAACCGTTTAGATGGCGGACTTGTCCGCCGCGGTGTTGGCACAAGTGCCAACTCTAAACGGACGAGATCACGGATTACAGGAGCAACTTTATGCAGTCATTTTTGCAAGACCTGCGCTACGGCGCGCGCATGTTGGTGAAGACGCCCGCGGTAACGCTCGTGGCGATCGTCGCTTTGACCCTCGGCATCGGCGCCAACACCGCACTCTTCAGTGTCGTCAATGCGGTCCTGCTTAGTTCGCTGCCTTATGCCGACGGGGAGAAGCTCGCGATCGTTTGGGAGCATCGCAAAAGCGGCAAAGGCAATCCGCAGAACGTGATCAACCTCGGCAACTTTTACGACTGGAAGGATCAGAACAGCGTCTTTTCAGACATGGCCGCGTTTTTTGATCGCAACATCAATCTCACCGGCGACGGTGAACCGGAAGAAATCGCCGGCCAAATCGCGACGACGAACCTCTTTTCGGTGCTGGGCGTGAACGCTTTTCAAGGTCGCACGTTTACGGCGGACGACGGCAAACCTGGTGGTCCAAACGTGGTGGTGATTGGCTACGGCCTTTGGCAACGACGCTTCGGTGGCGGCGACGTAGTCGGTCGCTCGATCATTCTCAACAACCAGCAGAACACCATCATCGGCGTCCTGCCCGCCGATACCGGCTGGCACGTGCAAAAGGGTTCGATGATCAACAAGGCGCCGGAGATTTGGTCGCCGTGGCAAGTTTCCAATGAACTACGCGGGCGTCGCGGCCGCTTTGCGCGAGCCGTAGCCAGACTGAAACCTGGCGTGACGCTCGAGCAGGCGCAGAACGAAATGAACGTCATCGGCGCGCGGCTCGAGCAACAGTATCCGGAATTCAATACGAATTGGGGCGTGAACGTCGTCCCCCTGCGCACGCAGTTTACCGGCGAAATCCGGCGGCCGCTGCTGATCCTGCTGGGCGCCGTTGGCTTCGTGTTGCTGATTGCGTGCGCGAATGTCGCCAACCTGTTGTTGGCCCGCGCCTCTTCACGGAAAAAAGAGATCGCCGTGCGCGCCGGCCTGGGCGCGAGCCGCTGGCGCATCGCGCGGCAACTGCTGACGGAGAGCCTGCTGTTGTCGCTGGTCGGCGGCGGCTTCGGATTGCTGCTGGCGTGGTGGGGCACGAAAGCGCTCGTCGCTTTGAGTCCGCCGGGATTGATGGACCTGCGAAACGTTTCCGTCAGTCTTCCCGTCCTCGGCTTTACCTTCGCGCTGACGTTGCTCACTGGAATTGTTTTCGGACTCGTCCCTGCTCTTGAAGCGGCGCGCTTCGATCTGAACGATTCACTCAAGGAAGGCGGCAAGAATCTCGGCGGCGGCTCGCGCAGTCATCGACTGCGAAACCTGTTCGTGGTCACGCAGGTCGCCCTGGCGCTCGTGCTGTTGGTCGGCGCCGGGTTGTTCCTGAAGAGTCTCAGCCGCCTGCGTTCGGTCGATCCGGGATTCAATGCGGGTAGCCTTTTGACGATGCGAGTCAATCTGCCGGTACGAAAGTATGACTCCGATCAAAAGCTGATGAACTTTTTCGAGCAGGCGCTGCAGCAGGTGCGCGCGCTGCCCGGCGTTGAAGCCGCCGGCGCAATCAACACGCTGCCGTTTGACGGGCCGCATTCGGGAACTTCAATGACGATCGAAGGGCAGCCTGAACCTCCGCCCGGCCAGAAATTGTCGACGGGAATCTGCGTGACCGACGCCAACTATTTTCAGGCCATGCAGATTCCGCTCAAGCGGGGTCGTCTTTTCAGCGAGCAAGAAACGAAGGAGATGCGCCACGTCGTGGTCGTGAACGAAGCGTTCGTGCGGAAGCATTTTTCGGGACAAGAGCCGCTGGGCCAGCGCGTCACGATCTCCATGAAAGATGAGAACGCGCCTACGGAGATCATCGGCGTCGTCGGCGACACTAAGCACCTGGGCCTCGACACCGAAATTGAGCCGATGGCCTATTGGCCGCAACCGGAACTGGTCTATTCGGGCATGACGTTCGTCATCAGGACGCAAGGCGACGCCGGGAGCGTGATCGGCGCGGCGCGCAACGTGATTCGCAACATCGATCGCGAACAACCAATCGGCGAAGTGAGCACGATGGAGGGTTTGCTGTCGAAGTCGCTGGCGCGGTCGCGCTTCAACGCCACGCTGCTGGCGGTGTTTTCGCTCGTCGCTTTGGTCATGGCGGCGGTGGGAATTTACGGCGTCATGTCGTATTCGGTTCAACAACGAACGCACGAAATCGGGTTGCGCATGGCGCTCGGCGCGCAGCAGAGCGACGTGCTGCGGCTGATCGTGAAGCAGGGAATTGTGCTCGGACTGATCGGAGTGGTGGCCGGACTGGCGGCATCGTTTGGACTGACGCGGCTGATCGCGAGTTTGTTGTTTGAGGTGCCGGCCACGGACGTGCGGACGTTTGCCGCGGTAGCTGGCGGACTGTTTCTGATCACGCTGATTGCTTGTTACCTCCCGGCGCGCCGCGCGATGCGAGTCGATCCGCTCGTGGCGCTCCGGTACGAATAACTTTGGAGTGCGGTGACTTGTCACCGCTTTGATTTTGGGGCGGCCTGACGCCCCCAAGTGTTGGGGAAGATTCAACCAAGCGGTAGTCGCGACAGGTCGCGACCGACGAAAGCGGCGCCAGGTCGCCGCACTCCAAATTCGAAAGACGATCATGGAAACTCTCATAAAAGACATTCGCTACGCGGTCCGTGGCCTGTTGAAGCGTCCGGCGTTCACCAGCATCGCGATCATCACGCTCGCCCTTGGCATCGGCGCGAACACCGCGATCTTCAGCGTCATCAACGCCGTGATCCTGCGTCCGTTGGCTTACGACCAGCCACAGCAGCTGGTCACTTTTCGCTCGAACCAGTCAGCGCCCGATCTCGCCGACGTCGAAGCGGCGAGCCACAGCTTCAGCAAACTTGGCGGCGAAGTGCTGGCTCCGCTTGATTACACCGCCGGCTCTGAGCCGGCGCAGTTTCAAGTCGGTCAGGTGACTGGCGGCTTTTTTGAGACGCTCGGCGTGAAAGCCGCACGCGGTCGATTCATCTTGGCGGACGACGACAAAGCCGGCGCGCCCTTCGTGGTAGTCCTCAGTCATGGGTTGTGGCAGAGCCAGTTCAATGGCGATCAGCAGATCGTCGGCAAGTCGATCCCGCTGAGCGGCAACATCTACAGCGTCATCGGCGTCATGCCGGCAGGATTCACTTCGCCGGAGCGCAACGCGGAAGCCTGGACGCCGGTTCACGTTTCGAATCCGATCGCAGCGAAGTTTCGCGGCGTACATTTCCTGCGCACTTACGCCCGCCTCGCGCCGGGCACGTCCATCGAACAAGCGCGGGCCGAGATGCAGCTTGTCGACAGGCAACTGGCGGTGCAGTACCCGGCGGAAAACAAGAATCGCACCAGCCTCCTGTTTCCGCTGCACCAGCGGGTAGTCGGCGACTCGCGCGGCGTCCTGTTGATCCTGTTCGCAGCCGTCAGCCTGGTGCTCCTGATCGCGTGCGCGAATTTTGCGAACCTGCTGCTCGCGCGGGCTGCCGAACGCGGACGCGAGTTGATCATTCGCACCGCGCTCGGCGCCGGTCGCTGGCGTTTGATCCGTCAACTTTTGACGGAAAGCGTCTTGATTTCCATGGCCGGTGGCGCGGTGGGCGTTTTGATCGCCTGGTGGGGAACGAGCGTTCTGGTTGCTCTCAAACCGGAAAACCTGCCACGCCTGCAGGAGATTGGCGTCGACTCTCGCGTTTTCATTTTTACGTTTGGCTTGTCGCTGCTGACCGGCGTGATCGTTGGCCTGTTGCCGGCGTGGACCGCTTCGCGCGCGGGCGTTAGCGAAAGTCTCAAAGAAGGCGGCCGCAGCGCCACCGCGGGTCGATCGCAGCAACGCGTGCGCAGCATGTTCGTCGTGTTCGAGCTGGCGATTGCGCTCATTCTGTTGGTCGGCGCCGGCTTGTTGGTCAAGACGTTTTGGAAACTGCGGAGCGTCGAGCCCGGTTTCACCGCCGATCACTTGCTGACTATGCGCGTGGAACTACCCGAAGCGCGCTACAAGGAAGTCGACAAGCAGACGCGTTTCCGCACCACTGTTCTCGAAGCCGTGAACGCGCTGCCCGGCGCCAGGGCCGCGATGGTTAGCGAGATACCGCTTGGCGGCGAATCGTTGAATCACGATTTTTTGATTGAAGACTGGCTGCCGATGTCGCCCGGTGACGAGCCCAGTTTGGAATCGCGCAGCGTGCTCGGCGATTACTTTCAGGTCATGCAGATCCCGATGCTGGCCGGCCGCGACTTTGGCCCGCAGGATCTGATCGACAAAGCACCGCTCGTCGGCATCGCAAACGACGCGTTCGTGCGCCAGTACTTTCCCAATCAGGATCCGCTGGGCAAACGCCTTCGTTGGGCGCGTAATCCGGAGGTGCAGTGGGTGACGATCGTCGGCGTGGTCGGCGACGTCAAACACTTTGGTCTCGATGTGCCGGAACAGCCGGCCCTCTATTCGCCCTACACCCAGATTCAACCATGGAAGCGTTGGATGGCGATTGCCGTGCGGACCGAGTCTGATCCGGCATCGATGGCCCAGGCGGTGAAGCAGCAGATCTGGAAAACTGATCCGCAGTTGCCTGTGACCGACCTGAAGACGATGGACGAAGTTTCGGCGACCTCGTTTGCGGCGCGTCGTTTCAACATGCTGCTGCTTGCACTTTTTGCGGGTCTGGCGTTGGTCCTCGCGGCCGTTGGCATCTACGGCGTGATGTCTTACGCGGTGACGCAGCGCACGCAGGAAATTGGCATTCGCATGGCGCTCGGCGCGCGCACGCAGGACGTGCTGAAACTGATTATTAAGAACGGGATGACGCTGACGCTGATCGGCGTCGCGATCGGGGTCGCCGGTGCGTTCGCGTTGACGCGTTTGCTGGCAACGTTGCTCTTCGGAGTTACACCGACGGACAAGTCAACTTTCATTGCAGTTTCCCTAGTGCTGGTTTCCGTGTCGCTGCTGGCGTGTTACTTGCCGGCGCGACGCGCGACCAAGGTCGATCCGCTGGAAGCGCTCCGGTACGAATGAAAAGTTTCGAGTTCCGAGTTCCAAGTTTCAAGTTCAAGGCCAAAGACCAAAAGCCAAAGACGACTTGAGCCTGATCTCCTTTAAGAGCAAAAGTTTGAAAGGTTTCCATGAACACATTCTTTCGTGATCTTCGTTATTCGCTCCGCTTGTTGCTTCGCAGTCCGGCTTTCACCGCCGTCGCCGTGTTTTCGATCGCGCTCGGCATCGGCGCGAACACCACCGTCTTCAGCGTCATCAACGCGGTCCTGTTGAAGTCGTTGCCTTACAAAGATCCGAGCAGCCTGGTGCTGGTTTGGGGAGACTCGCGAACTCAGGAGACGAACCGAAAGCACAACCAGGTTTCCGCGACTGACGTCGCCGACCTGCGCGCCCAGTCGAACTCTTTCGAAGACATCGCGACCTACACTGGTTGGTTCCCGATCATGTCGGGCGAAAACGAAGCCGAGCGGATTCCCGCGATTCAGGTGGGCGACGGCTTTTTCAAAATCATGAAAGGCGAGCCGGTGCTGGGCCGTGTGTTCACCGCGGAAGAACAGGAAGACGGGAAAGACTTCGTCATCGTCCTGGGCCATGGTCTCTGGCAGCGACGCTTTGGCGCCGACCCGAACATCGTTGGCAAGTCGATTCTGCTCAATGGTCGTCCGTACAACGTCGTCGGCGTAATGGGTCCTGACTTTCATCCGCTGCCCGCAACCCTCGTCGCGCCCGAAGGCCAATTCTACCGGCCCGTCGCCGAAACCTATGACGATACGGCCCGCGACGAACGACACCTGCGGGCGATCGCTCGACTCAAACCAGGCGCGACGATCGAGCAAGCGCAAAGTGAACTCAACCTCATCGCGCAGCGAATCGAGCAGCAGCATCCGCAAACGAACCACGGCTACGGCGTCGCGGTTGTTTCCATCACGGACGAGATCGTTGGCGGCATCCGGCCCACGTTGTGGCTGATATTCGGCGCGGTCATCTTTGTCCTGCTGGTCGCCTGCGCGAATGTGGCGAACCTGCTGCTGGCGCGTTCGACCGTCCGCTACAAAGAGATCACGATCCGTTCAGCGATTGGCGCCGCGCGCGGACAGTTGGTTCGTCAGTTGCTGACGGAGAGTCTGTTGCTGTCGTTTCTCGGCGGCGCGCTAGGTTTGTTGTTCGCCATCTGGGGCACCGGCGTGGTCGCCTCGGCGGGCGCAAAGATCAATCCGATGTTTCAAAACGCGCAGGTTGACTGGCGCGTCCTCGGGTTCACCTTCGCCATCTCGATCATTACCGGACTGATTTTTGGTCTTGCGCCGGCGCTGCAGATTTCCAAACCGAATCTCGCCGAGTCGCTTAAAGAAGCCGGCCGCGGCTCCGGCTCTTCTGCTCACCGTAATCGTCTGCGCAGCGTGCTCGTCGTTTCCGAGATCGCGATGACCTTGGTGTTGCTGGTTTGCGCCGGCCTTCTGATTCGCACGGTGATGCGACTCAGAAATGTCGATACCGGATTCAACTCACAAAACATCCTGGCCATGAGCATCGGCTTGCCGGCGATCAAGTATCCCAAGCCGGAAAATCAGGTCGCGTTCTACACCGAGGTCACCGAACGCATCGCGGCGCTGCCCGGCGTGAAGGCCGCGGGTATCACGAGCGTTCTGCCGCTCAGCGCCAACTTCGACGGACGCGGACTCGTCGTTGAAGATCAGCCGAAACCACGCGGCGAAGAAATCACTGTCGACCTTTACGTGACCACTCCCGGCTACCTGCGAGCCATGGACATCGAAGCCCTCAAGGGTCGGACGCTCACGGACCAGGACGGCGGCGACGCGTTCAAGGTGGCGCTGATTAACCAGACGATGGCCTCGCAACTTTGGCCGAATCAGGATCCGCTCGGGAAACGCATCAAGTTTCCCGGCAGTGAAAAGAACCCGCAGCCGTGGCGGACGGTCGTCGGCGTCGTCAACGACGTGGCGCAGTACGCGCTCGATCAAAAGCCGCCGATGCAGATCTATCTTCCGCACGCGCAGTTTCCCACGTCGTTCAACAGCATCGTCGTCAAAACGGAAGACGATCCGACGGCGATGACCGGCGCCATCCGGCGCGAGATTGTCGCAGTCGACAAAGATCAGGCCGTCTTCAACGTGACTACGCTCGAAGAACTGATGGGCGAGTCGATTCAAACAAGAAGGTTCTTCATGATCCTGCTGCTGGTGTTTGCCGCGCTGGCGCTCGTGCTGGCGGCGGTCGGCATCTACGGCGTCATGTCTTACGTCGCGTCGCAGCGCACGCACGAAATCGGCATCCGCATGGCGCTCGGCGCGCAGGCGCAAGACGTGCTGAAGTTGATCATTGGCAACGGCATGATTCTGACGCTGATTGGAGTGGCGCTCGGCCTGGCCGGCGCGTTCGCGCTGACGCGCGTGATGGCGGGCTTGTTGTTCGGCGTAACTGCGACTGACACCGGGACGTTTGTCGCAGTTTCAGTGGGGCTGATCGCCGTGGCGTTGCTGGCTTGTTATCTGCCCGCGCGGCGCGCGACGAAAGTGGATCCGCTGGTAGCGCTGCGCTACGAGTGACAAGGAAGGAGGCACAGATGGCGACAACAATTTGGCACGACCTGCGTTACGCGGCGCGAATGTTGCGGAATAAGCCAAGCTTTACCGCTGTTGCCGTCCTGACGCTCAGCCTCGGCATCGGCGCGAACACTGCAATGTTCAGCGTCGTCAACGCCATACTGTTGCGCCCGCTGCCTTTTCCGAAGCCCGAAAACATCGTGCTGGTGCGCGACGATCTCACCGGACGAGGCGCTGAAAACGTAGGGTTGTCGGTGGACGAACTAAAAGACTTACAGGATCGCGCCGGGGTCTTCGAAGAAGTCTCTGCACTGTGGCCCATCGATGCGAATCTCACCGGCTCTGATCGACCGGAACGAATCGAAGTGCTCGCCGTCAGTCCCAACTATTTTTCCCTCCTCGGTGCAAACGCGCAGCTTGGTCGCGTATTTGGACCACAGGAACAGACTCCCGGATTTGCGGAAGGCGCCGTCATTAGCGACGCCGCCTGGCGGCGCTTGTTTGGATCTGACCCCAACATTCTGGGCCGCAAGGTCTACATGGACAGCGACCTCTACACCATCATCGGTGTGATGCCGGCGGCGTTTCGACATCCCGGCCGCACGCTGCGCAACGATGTGGAGATGTGGGCCACCGCCGGCTTCACCGCAAATCCGTTCGGCCCGCCGGTCCGCAATCAGCGCATGCTGCCCGGCGCCATGGGACGCATTAAGTCGGACCTTACTGTGGCTCAGGCGCAGGCAAGACTTGACGGCTTCATAGCGAACCTGCGCAACGAGTTTCCTAAAGACTATCCCGCGGAGACGGGTTGGGTAGTTCGTCTCTTGCCGGCTCAGGAAGCGCTGGTCGGGGACGTGCAAAAGACCCTACTGATGTTGCTGGCAGCGGTTGGCGTGGTGCTGTTGATTGGTTGCGTCAATATCGCGAACCTCCTTTTAGCCCGCTCGTCCGCGCGCCAGCGAGAAATGGCCGTTCGCCTGGCGATGGGCGCGAGTCGAGCCCGCCTGGTAACGCAGCTTCTTACCGAGAGTCTGCTGCTTTCGTTCCTGGGAGGCGCCGTTGCTCTTGTCGTTGTTGTCATGCTGAAGAGCGTGCTCCTCGGCCTCGTGCCGGCTGATACTCCGCGGCTTCACGAAGTCGGCGTTAACTTCAGTGTGCTCGCTTTCGTCTTCCTCATATCAACGCTGACGGGTTTGCTCTTCGGCCTCATCCCGGCGTTGCAGGCGTCTCGGCCCGAATTGGTCGGCAACCTGAAGGAAGGCAGTCAGGGCGGCGGTTCCGGCGCACGTCACCATCGCTTTCGCAGCGGGCTGGTAGTCGTCGAGTTCGCTTTGTCGCTGATGCTGATGATTGCGGCCGGACTGTTGTTGCGCAGTTTTGAGCGACTGATGAAGGTGAACCCCGGCTTCGATTCGAGCAACGTGCTGATGGCGCGTATCTGGCTGCCGGTGCCGAATGATCCCGAACGCGATCCGTATCGACCGCCGGCAAAACGGGCGGCGTTCGTGAAGGAAGTCTTGCGGCGCACGAGCGCTCTGCCGGGCGTCAAGTATGCGGCGATCGGAGGAGGCAACGCCGTGCCCCTCATGAACCAGAGCCGGCCCGGCGTCTTTAGCATTGAAGATCAACCAGCCACCGACGCCAACGTCCCGCGCACAAGATTTTCGGGCGTTAGCACCGATTACTTTCGCGTATTGGGAACGCCGCTCGTTCGCGGGCGCTTCTTCACGGAAGCTGACGATGAACAGGCCCCGCGCGTGGCGTTGATCGACGAGGCGTTGGCGCAACAATTTTTCTCCAACACAGATCCAATCGGGCGGCGCGTCAAGCCCGGTCCGCGCGACTCAAACGCGCCGTGGATAACGATTGCGGGAGTTGTCGGAAATATTAAGACCGAAGGGTTTGATCAACCCGACCAGCCGCACCTGTATCTGCCCGTCCTGCAGAATCCGGGTTACGCGATGGCCGTTTACGTGCGAACGGAAGGTAACCCCGCGGCGCTGACCCAAGCCGTGCGGCAACAGGTGCAGGCAGTCGATCCAAATCTGCCGCTCTTCGGGGAACAGACCATGGACGATCTGGTCGCGACGTCACTGGCCCAACGTCGATTTGCCATGCAAGTCATCGGCCTGTTTGGGCTGCTCGCTCTCTTTCTGGCGGGCGTCGGCATTTACGGCGTGATGGCTTATTCGGTGACGCAACGAACGCGCGAGATCGGAATTCGGTTGGCGTTGGGTGCGAGTGCGGGTTCCATCCTTCGTTGGCTTCTGAGTCAGGGAATGCGACTGACGCTTATCGGCGCTGCTGTTGGTGTGTTGGGAGCGTTGGCTGTGACGCGTCTGCTGCGGGGACTGCTGTTTGGAGTTGCGCCGACCGACGTTGTTACTTACGCGGGTCTGACGCTGCTGCTGGCCGCTGTTGCGTTGCTGGCTTGCTACATTCCCGCGCGGCGAGCGACGAAGGTCGATCCGCTGGTGGCGCTGCGATACGAATGAGGTTTTGAGATCTCAGATCTGAAATTTGAGATCTCAGACAAAGATAAAGGACAAAGCGCAAAGCACCAGGCACAAAGAACGAAGCACAAAAAACGAAGTACGAAGCACCAAAAGAAAGACGTAAGAACGAAGTATTAACGGAGAAACTGTGATGCAAATCCTGCTACAAGACTTGCGCTACGGCGTCCGCATGTTGGCCAAGAAGCCAATGTTCTCAATCATCGCCGTGCTCACGCTCGCGCTGGGCATTGGCGCCAACACCGCCATTTTCAGCGTCGTGAACGCCGTGCTGTTGCGCGCCTTGCCCTATCACAACTCCGGCCAACTGATTGCGCTTGCATCCACCAGCTCCAGCGGCGATCGCGACGGACTTTCTGTTCCTGAGCTCCAGGACTATCAAGCGCAAATGCAGTCGCTCGAAGACCTGACCGGCTTCCAGTCGCAAAGCGTGAACGTAACCGGCGGCGATCGTCCCGACCGCGTGCGGGGGGCTTTTGTGACGGCAAACTTTTTCAAAGTCTTCAATCTGCCCCCAGTCATCGGGCGCACGTTTGCGGCTGGCGAAGACCGCCAGGGCGGCGAGAAGCTGGCCGTTGTAAACCAAAAGATGTGGCAGGAACGGCTGGGCAGCGATCCAAATTTGACTGCGAAAAAACTCATCCTCAACGGCGAGCCTTACAGCGTCATCGGCGTCGTCTCCTCGAGCTTCAAACAACCGTTTGATCCCGATGTTGAAGTATGGATGCCGGTAGCGAACTATCCGGGCAACACAGGCAAGCGGGACTGGCGTGCGCTTTTCGGCATGGGCCATCTGAAGCCGGGCGTGACTGTGGAGCAGGCGCGGGCCGAAGCCGGCACTATCGCCAGTCAAATGGCGCAGGCTTATCCGGCAGAGAACGCGGGACGCGGCGCGCAGGTTGAATACTTGCGCGAGCTGTTTGTCCAGGACGTTCGCCCGATGCTCTGGTTGTTGTTTGCCGCGGTCGCCGTGATCCTGCTGATCGCCTGCGCCAATCTCGCGAACCTTTTGCTCGCGCGCGGGCTGGCAAGACAGAAAGAGATCGCCGTGCGTGCGGCGCTGGGCGCCGGTCGCTGGCGGCTCATCCGGCAGTTGGTGACTGAGTCGACCTTGATCGCTCTGTTTGGCGGCGTCGGTGGTGTGCTGCTGGCCTATTGGGGTTTGTACGCGCTGCTGAAACTGCCGCAAAACTTTGTAGACACGAAAGACGCCACGCTTGATGCCCGCGTGCTGGTCTTCGCCCTGGCTGTGTCGGTAATTACCGGCTGGCTGTTTGGACTGGTTCCGGCGTTGCAACTGGCCAGGCCTGAACTGCAATCGTTTTTGAAAGAAGGCGCGCGCGGCAGCGGCGAAGGTTCTCGGTGGAATCGGGTGCGCGGCGCCTTTGTCGTCGTTCAGGTCGCCTTGTCGCTCGTCCTGCTGGTGAGCGCCGGGCTGCTAATCAGAAGTTTCGACAAACTGCTGCGCGTCGATGTGGGCTTCAAGACGGAACAACTGCTGACGCTCGAGTATCGCTTGCCGCGCACCAAGTACAAAGAACCCGCCACGCAATGGAATTTTCATCGCCAGGTCGTCGAACAACTGCAGCAAGTGCCCGGAGTAAAGTCGGCTTCCCTCGTGCGTGGCTTGCCGTTTAGCGGTAACGGTGGGACCACGGCGATTATTCTGCCGGACCGCGAGCCGCCGGCCAAAGGCATGGAGCCGGAAGTAATGTTCAATACGGCGATGCCCAACTATTTTGAGACCCTCGGCATTCCCTTGCTCAAGGGCCGGCTCTTCGGAAACGAGGACCAGGCAAACACGCCGACCGTCGTGGTAATCAACCAGATGATGGCCCAGAGGTTTTGGCCCAATCAGGATCCGCTGGGAAAACAGATCAAGTTTCCCGCGGACAACTCAACCGCCACGGTAGTCGGCGTGGTAGGTGACGCCAAACACTTTTGGCTCGAGGAAGAACAAAAACCGCAGATGTATGACGCCTACAGTCAGGACCCCGGCCTCTTTGCCACCGCGGTGATTCGCGCAAACGTCGAACCACTGAGCCTGTCTGAGCCGGTGCGCCAGGCAATCTGGAAAGTAGATGCGGACCAGCCGATGTGGAAGATTCGCACGGTGGAGTTTTTGGTCCAGCGCAGCACCGCAGACCGCAAATTCCTGATGGCTTTGATGGGAATCTTCGCCACCCTCGCGCTCGTGCTGACCATCATCGGCCTCTACGGCGTGATCAGTTACCTCGTGAATCAACGCACGCAGGAGATTGGGATTCGCATGGCATTGGGCGCGCAAAGGCGCGACATCATGGGGCTGGTTCTGAAACAGGGGATGGTCCTGGTGCTGACGGGAGTGGCTTCCGGCCTGGCCGCAGCCTGGCTCGTGACCCGCTTGATCTCGCGGATGCTTTACCAGGTGAGCCCGACCGATCCGTTTACGTTCATGGCCATTTCGTTGTTGCTGGTAACCGTGGCGTTGTTGGCTTGCTACCTTCCCGCGCGGCGCGCCACGAAAGTCGATCCGTTGGTGGCGCTGAGGGATGAATGATTTATGGAGTGCGCTGACTTGTCAGCGCTTTGGTCGGTCGCGACCTGTCGCGACCAGGCAGGATTGAATCGACGGAGGGTGCGGCGTCAAGTCGCCGCAAAACGAAAGCGGTGACAGGTCACCGCACTCCAAAGTAAGAAGATCATGGAAACACTAATCAAGGACATTCGCTACGGAGCGCGCAGCTTGCTGAAGCGCCGCAGCTTCACCGTGGTTGCGGTCATCACCCTTGCGATCAGCATCGGTGCCGGCACCGTGATTTTCAGCATCGTCAACGCCTTGATCCTGAGTCCGCCTCGATTAAGTGATCCGGATCGCGTCGTGGCGCTTTGGAAGACGCCGCGTGACAAACGCGTCGAAGGCTACGTGTCGTACCTCGACCTGCAGGATTGGCGCGCGCGCAACCAGAGCTTCGCAGACATCGCGGGCTACAAGCCGTTTCGCTTTAATTTGCTCGACAACGGCGAGGCCGAGCGAATTCAGGGAATGCGCGTGACGGCGAATTTCTTTCCGGTGCTGCAGACGAGCGTCCTGCGCGGGCGAAACTTTCAAACGGAAGAAGAGAAGCCCGGCACGCAGCCGGTCGCGATCATCAGCTACGACTACTGGCAAAGCAGGTTCGGCGGCAGCGAAGCCGTGCTCAATCAACAACTCTCGTTGAACGGCAAGTCTCACACGATCATCGGCGTGCTCTCGTCGAACTTTGAATTTCCGCTTTCGAGCGCGAACGCCCTCGTGTGGACCACCGTCGCCGGCGAAGGTGGAAACCTGCCGGAGCGTGGCGCCCAGGTTCTTCAGACGGTTGGACGTTTGAAACCAGGCGTGACAATTGAACGCGCGCAGACGGATATGGAAACGGTCGCGGCCAATCTCGGTCAGGAGTTTCCCTCGTTGAATCGAGATCAGACGATTCATCTGGTCGGCGCCGGCGAACAGATTGTCGGCAAAGACGTGCGGCGCGCGTTGTGGCTTTTGTTGGGCGCGGTTGGCTTCCTGATTTTGATCGCCTGCACGAACACGGCAAATCTGCTGTTGGTGCGGGCCAGCACCACGCACAAAGAGATCGCGATTCGCGTTGCTCTCGGCGCCGGTCGCTGGCGGATCGCACGGCAGTTGTTAACTGAAGGCGTGCTGCTGTCGTTGCTCGCGGGCGGCGCCGGCCTCGTCATAACCGTTTGGGGTCTGCGGGCAATCAAGTATTACGGCACGGACCAGTTGCCGCGACTCGAGGAAGTTGAAATCAACGGTCGCGTTTTGCTGTTCACGCTCAGCATCTCGCTGTTCACCGGACTGCTTTTCAGTCTTGTTCCCACTCTGAAAGCATCTCGCCCGGACGTCAATGAAGTGCTGAAGTCAGGCACGAAGGCTGCGACCAGCGGTCGAACGTTGCGCCTCTGGCGTGATTTTCTGGTGGTGTCTGAAGTTGCTTTGAGCCTGATCCTGCTCGTCGCCGCCGGCCTGATGATCAAGAGTTTTTCGCAGCTCGTGAATGTGCCGCCCGGTTTCGAGGCCGAGAATGTACTGACCGGTCGGATCAGTTTGACGCGGGATGTTTACGAAAACACCGGCGAGCGAGTGCTTTACGTCAATCAAACCCTGGAGAAACTGAAAAACCTGCCGGGCGTCGACAGCGTGGGGTTTGTTGCGCCGATGCCTTTCAGTGGCGGCAGTGTCGGTTCCGATTTTCGCATCGAGGGAACGCCGCAGCCTGAACCCGGGAGCGAGCCGAGCGCAAACAACCTGAGCGTGACCTCGCAATACTTCCAGACCATGAAGATCCCGCTGCTCAAAGGTCGTTACTTTACAGAGCAGGACAGGATCGGCGGCGGCAACGGCGGCGGGGCGGCGATCATCAACGAGACGCTGGCAAAGCGTTACTTCGCGAACGCAGAGCCGATCGGAAAACGCATCTCGAGCATCGGCGCCAATCAAAACGACGGCGATCCTAAGCAGTGGGAAATCGTCGGCGTGGTCAGAGACGTTCACCACTCGAGCCTGATCAAGGCCGCCAATCCCGAAATCTACCTGCCGTATCAACAGAACAGTTGGAGCTGGGGGAATTTCCTGGTCCGCACGACGGTCGATCCGAACACGCTCGCGCGCGGCTTTCGCGAACAGATTCGCTCGGTCGACAAAAGCGTGCCGCTGTCGGAAGTCAGAGAGTTGAGCGAAGCGATTTCCGACACGGTCGCCCGCCCGCGCTTCTACACTTTCCTGTTCGGAACCTTCGGCGCGATCGGGCTGCTGTTAACGGTGACGGGCGTTTACGGCGTCATCTCTTATGCGGTTACTCAGCGAACCGCGGAGATTGGAATTCGCCTGGCGCTTGGCGCGACCCGCGGAAATGTGGTGCGGCTGGTCTTGCGGCAGGGAATTGTGCTCGCGCTCGCGGGCTCAGTGATCGGCATTGTGATCTCCGTCGCGCTGTCCCAGGTGATCGCCAGTTTGCTGTTTGACGTTAAGCCAACCGACCTGACTGCGTTGAGTGTCGCGACGTTGGTGTTATTGGCTGCGGCTGTTTTAGCCAGCTACCTGCCCGCGCGCCGAGCGACGAAGGTCGATCCGCTCGTGGCGCTGCGATACGAATGATGACGACTGGTCTTAGGGCTTAGGTCTTTGGGCTTTGTTTTTTTGTACTTGGTGATTTGTACTTTGTTTTTTGCTTCCGAGATGAACTTGACGCGCTCTGGGCAAGCATGAGGTACAAAGCACTAAGAACAAAGCTCAAAGACCAAAGGCCCAAGGCCGAACAAAAAAAGGAACGCCACGATGAAAATATGGCAAGACTTGCGCTACGGCGCCCGCATGTTACTGAAGAATCCAGGCATCACCGCCATCGTCGTTTTGGCGCTCGCGCTTGGCATTGGCGCGAACACGGCGATCTTCAGTGTCGTCGATGCAGTGCTGTTGCGGCCGCTGCCTTATCCGGAGTCGGACCGTCTGGTGTTTCTGAACGAAACCAGCAAATCGATGGACGAGATTTCGATCTCATATCCAAACTTCACTGACTGGCGCAATCAGAATCAGGTGTTCGAGAAAATCGGCGTCCACAACCGTGAGAGCTACAACCTCACCGGCGTGGGCGAAGCCGAACGCATCATCACCGGGCAAGTGTCCGCCGATATGTTTGCCGCGCTGCGAGCCTACCCGGCGCTCGGTCGTCTTTTCACTAACGACGAAGACAAGCCCGGCGGCGCCCCGGTTGTGGTTTTGAGTCACGCGTTGTGGCAGCGGCGTTTTGGCGGACAAGCCAACATCGTCGACCAACCGATCATGCTCAACGGCAAGAGCTACACCGTCATCGGAATCATGCCGCAAGGATTTCAGTATCCCAGTCGCGTCGAGATGTGGGTGCCCGTCGGCCAGCTCTCCGGCGATCCGGATTGGCTGCAACGCGGCAACCATCCGGGCCTGTATGGAGTCGCGCGGCTGAAGCCGGGAGTGACCTTTGAGCAGGCAAAGGCGGAGATGGATGGCATCGCCGCGAACCTGGAAAAGCAATACAACGATTCAAACGCCGGCAACGGCATCGGCATGCGGCCGCTGCTCGAAATTTTTGTGGGCGACGTTCGCCGCGCGCTTTGGGTGCTGTTCGCCGCGGTGGCTTTTGTCCTACTGATCGCCTGCGCAAACATTGCGAACCTGCTGCTGGCGCGCGCGCAGTCGCGCCAGAAAGAGATGGCGATCCGCTCGGCGATGGGCGCGGGACGTTGGCGCATCGCGCGGCAGTTGCTGACTGAAAGCGTGCTGCTGGCGCTGCTGGGTGGCACGCTCGGCTTGTTGATCGCGCGCTGGGGCCTCGCCCTGATTCTTTACGTGAGTCCGGACGCGATTCCGCGCGCGCGCGAGATCAGTCTCGACTGGCGCGTCTTCGCGTTCACGATCGGCGTTTCGTTTGTGACCGGAATTCTCTTCGGACTCGTGCCCGCGTTGCAGGCGGGCATCGTCGACGTTCATGAAACGCTGAAAGAGACGGGACGAGGAACTTCCGGCAAACACTGGCTGCGCAGCTCGCTGGTGGTAGTTGAAGTTGCCACCACGCTCGTGTTGCTCATCGGCGCCGGCTTGATGATTCGCAGTTTCTACCGGCTGCAGAAAGTGAACCCCGGCTTTTCTTACGACCAACTGACGAGCTTCACCGTCTCTCTGCCGGAGAAGAAATACACAAACAGCGACCAGCGCGATCAGTTTTACAGCGCCCTGCTTAACAATTTGCGCGGACTGCCTGGCGTTGAGACGACGGCGGCTGCTTCCGGCCTGCCGCTGGGCAACAACGGTTGGCAGACGTCTTTCAGGATCGACGGCCGCCCACGTCCGCCTCGCGATCAAACGCCTTTGATGGAAGCCTGTCTGGTCACGCCGGATTACTTCAAGGCCATGAACATTCCCTTGATTCGCGGGCGCTATTTTGACAACCACGACGATCGTTCGTCGATTGTCGGCAAGGACCTTAGCCAGCTTGAGGAAGTGGAAAGAGATTTTGCCGCCCTGAACTCGATCGTGATCGATGAAGAGTTTGCCCGCCGCCACTGGCCCGGCGAAGACCCGGTCGGCAAACGCATCGTGATGGGCCGCGACGAGAACCCTCGGTATCTGACGGTGCTCGGCGTGGTGGGCCGCGTGAAAATGGACGGGCTGGGCCAGGATTCGAAACGCGTGCAGGGCTACTTTCCGTTTCTGCAGATACCGAGCAGCGACATGACGGTGATTCTCAAAGCCGCCGGCGATCCCAATCAGTTGATTGCCGCCGTGCGCCAGCAGGTCAAAGCGATCGACCCTGACCAGCCGATTTACAGCGTCCGCACGATGCACGAAATTCGCGCGGAATCAGTGGCGCCTGAGCGTTTGAACCTGATGCTGCTCAGCATCTTTGCCGGCATTGCGCTGGTGCTGGCGATCGTCGGCATTTACGGCGTGATGTCTTACTCGGTCACGCAGCGCACGCACGAGATCGGCATTCGCATGGCGATCGGCGCGCAGCCGCGCGACGTGTTTCGCATGGTGATCGGACAGGGAATGATGTTGGCGATGATCGGGGTTGCCATCGGACTCGTCGGCGCGTTTGGTCTGACGCGACTGATGACGACGATGCTGTTTGGGGTCGAACCGACCGACCCAACAACCTTCGCGGCGATCGCTACCTTGCTGACGCTCGTCGCCTTAGTTGCTTGTTACGTGCCGGGACGGCGAGCCACCAAAGTCGATCCGGTCGTATCGCTCAGGTACGAGTAAGAAAGGTTTTGGAGTGTGGTGACCTGTCGCCGCGCTAGTCATCGACGGCTTGCGCCGAAGGGCCCCTGGGAACTCAAGTTTCCCGGCCGTCTTCGGCGAGTGGTGGGCGCAACAGGTCGCGATCGATTAACGCGGTGACAGATCACCGCACTCCACAATGAAGCGGGGGGATTATGGAAACTCTTTGGCAGGACATTCGTTACGGATTTCGCGGTTTGCTCAAACGACCGGCCTTTACAATCATCGCGCTGGTCATCCTGGCCCTCGGCATTGGCGCCAACACGGCCATCTTCACGCTCATCAACGCCGTCGTCCTGAAACCGTTGCCGGTGAGCAAGCCGGAGGAACTCGTTCTCTTCAACGACGCTGCGGACGAAGGAACCAGCACCATGAGCGACGGCGACATTCCGGCGGGCCGCGCGCGGCGTTTTTCCTATGCCATCTATAAACACTTTCGCGAACACGATCCTTCGTTTCAGGAACTGAGCGCCTTCCGCAGCGGTGAGAGCCGGCTCAGCGTGAGGCGACCGGATGCGCCCGCGGGCGAGGCTGCGCAACGCGCGTCGGGCCATCTTGTTTCCGGAAATTATTTTGCGGTCCTCGGGGTGGGCGCCGCGCAGGGACGCGTGCTCACAAACGAGGACGACCAACCCGCGGCGCCGCCGGCGGCTGTCATCAGCCACCCGTACTGGGAACAAAAGCTGAACAGTGATCCGCAGATCGTCGGCAAGAGCTTGCTGCTCAACGGCACGTCGTTCACCGTCGTCGGCGTGATGCCGCCGCAGTTTTTCGGCATACGCGTTCGTCGTTCGCCGGACTTCTGGCTGCCGCTTGTGTTTCAACCGCAGATCGAACTGCGCAAGGCGTATCACGAGGATCAGAACGTTTATTGGTTGAACATGATCGGGCGGCTAAAACCCGGCACTGAACTCGCGCAGGCCCAGGCCGGCGTCAACGTTGAGTTCCGGCAATTTCTGACCGATCGCGCCGGTAGTCAACTGGACGACGATTCCCGGCTGGCGATTCAGAACGTATTTGTCGGTTTGGCGCCAGGCGGTCGTGGACTGTCTGGTCTGCGCACGTTTTATTCCACCGCGCTGCGCATGCTGATGGGGATCGTGGCGCTGGTGCTGCTGATTGCCTGCGCCAACGTTGGCAATCTTTTGTTGTCGCGCGCCGCCACCAGGCAGGCGGAGATTTCGCTGCGGCAGGCTTTGGGCGCCAGTCGTGCGCGCCTCGTGCGACAACTGCTGACCGAAAGTTTGCTGCTGGCCGTAATCGGTGGCGCCGCGGGCATCATTCTCGCGCAGTGGGTTGTGAGTGTTCTGGTTACGCGCGTCGCGGCGACGTCTCCTTTGGATGTGAAGCCCGATGCGCGAATCCTGTTGTTCACGATAGGAATTTCTCTGTTGTCGGGCGTGCTGTTTGGAATCGCCCCAGCTCTGCGCGCGACGAGGACTGATCTCACGTCAGCGTTGAAAGAAAAGTCAGCGCGCGGACGGAAACGTCGCTTCAATTTGGGATCGGCGTTGGTAGTGGCCCAGGTGGCCGTCTCGCTCATCCTGTTGGTCGGCGCGGGGCTGTTTGCTCGCAGCCTGATAAAACTTCAACAGGAAGACCTCGGCTTCAATCGCGACAACGTGTTGCTCGCGAGTGTCGACACGCGCCTGGCCGGTTACAAGCCAAATGACCTCAGCGCGGTCTATCGTCAGCTTTACGATCGCTTGAGCGCGCTGCCGAACGTTCAATCGGTGACGATGGCAAGTTACAGCCCGATGCAGGGAACGGGCACGAACAGCACCATCACCGTCCGGGGCTACACTCCCGCGAAAAACGAGGACACGTCTGTCTCCGACATTCAGATCGGGCCAAATTTTACCGAGACGATGGGCGTTCCGCTCCTGATGGGCCGCGACATCGGCTTACAAGACACTCCTAATTCCCCGAAAGTTGCTGTCGTCACCCAGTCGTTCGCCGAGTCTTATTTTCACGGCGAAAATCCAATCGGCCGCCGCGCCACGTTTGAAGAAGACGATAAGAGCGACTTCGAGATTGTCGGGGTCATCGGCGACGCAAAATACGACAGCGCCAAAGCGAAAGCGGATCGCACCGTCTATCGTCCCATCCTGCAGGTGCAGGACCAGCAAACTTTCAACAACGTGTTTGAGTTGCGCACGGGCGGCGAGCCGCTGAACCTGGCAGCGGAAGTGCGCGCGGCCATTGCGCAAGTGAACGACAAGCTGACGGTGCTGAACGTCAACAGTCTTCGCGTTCAAACCGACGATGCGCTGCAGCAGGAAAGACTGATCGCCCAACTCGTCAGCTTCTTCGGGCTGCTGGGCCTGCTGCTTTCCTGCGTTGGCCTATATGGGATCATGGCCCACGCGGTCGTGCGTCGCACCAACGAAATTGGCATTCGGCTCGCGCTTGGCGCCGAACGGCGCAACATCATTTGGATGGTGCTGAAGGAAAGTCTGCTGCTGGTCGGCATCGGTCTGGCGCTCGGGATACCGGCAGCGTGGGGAGCGGCGCACCTGATTTCGAGCCAGCTCTTCGGGCTCAATCCCAGCGATCCGGTGAGCCTGTTGACGGCGGCCGTGTTGCTGACCGCGGTGGCGGCGTTGGCGGGTTACCTGCCGGCGCGAAAGGCGTCGCGGGTCAATCCGCTCACGGCGCTCAGGTACGAATAGATATGGAGTGCGGTGACCGGTCACCGCTTTAGTTTTGGGCGGCCTGACGCCCAAAGGCTTTCAGTCATTTTCAATTGGCAGGGTGGTCGCGACAGGTCGCAACCGAACAAAGCGGTGACAGTCACCGCACTCCAAAAAGGACCGACAGACCACATGCAGTCGTTAACTAAGGACATTCGTTACGGCATTCGCGCGCTGTTCAAGCGGCCGGGCTTCACGGCCGTCGTCGTGCTCACGCTCGCCCTGGGCGTCGGCGCAAACACGGCCATCTTCAGTTTTGTTTACGCCGTCCTGCTGCGCCCCCTGCCGTTTCCGCAACAGGAGCAACTGGTCGTCGCCTGGGAAAAAGACACAACGGCCAACACGCCGTTTGTCGAACTGTCGGTCGCGGAGGTGCGCGACTGGCAGGCGCAGAACCAGAGCTTCACGAACCTCGCGGCCATGCCGACGACAGTTTACGGCTACGGCTACGTGCTGACCGGGCACGGCGATCCGGTGCAACTCGAAAGCGCAAAAGTCACCGGCAGTTTCTTTTCGATCCTTGGCGCCCAGGCCGCGTTGGGCCGCGTGTTTAACGAGAGCGACGATCAAGTCAACGGACCAAGCGTGGTGGTGTTGAGCGATCGAATCTGGCGTGAACGCTTCAGCTCTGACAAGAACATCGTCGGCCAGACGATCACTTTGAACCAGCAAGGCGCAACGGTGATCGGCGTGATGCCCGCCAGTTTCGAATTTCCCAAAGGCGTCGATTTGTGGAAGCCGCTGCTGGCTTCGATGGACGCGCGCGCTGTCGAAAATCGCGGCATGACTTTTCTGCAAGCGATTGGGCGACTCAAGCCCGGCGTCACGCTAGCCCAGGCGGAAGCCGAACTGAACACGATCATCGCGCGCGTGGCGGCGCAGCATCCGGAAACGCATGCCGGCGGTTATCGCGTCGTACTGACGCCGCTTTCCGATCACCTGTTTGGCAATGTGAAGCCCGCGCTGTGGGCGTTGTTTGTAGCCACCGGCCTCTTGCTGCTAGTCGCGGCCGCGAACATCGCGAACCTCCTGCTGGCTCGCGCGACCGCGCGTCGCAAGGAACTCGCAGTGCGCGTCGCGCTAGGCGCGAGCCGCGCCCAACTCATTCGTCAGTTGCTGGGCGAGAGTCTGGCGCTCGCTGTTTGTGGCGGCGTCGCCGGCGTGCTGCTGGCGTACTGGTTGGTTGAGTTGTTGAAGGCGATCGCTCCTTCAGACATTCCGCGGCTGGAAGACGTGCGAATCAGCGGGGCGGTGCTGTTGGTCAGTTTGCTTTGTACGATTGTGACCACCGCCATCTTTGGCTTGCTGCCGGCGCTCTCGGCTTCGCGTTTTAATCTCAACGAAACGATGAACGAAGCGAGCGGTCGCATGACGAACTCGCGTGCGGGCAGTCGGCTGCGCGGCGCCCTCGTGGTCGGCGAGGTCGCGTTGACAATCGTTCTGCTCGCCGGCTCGATCCTCATTCTCCGCAGTTTCGTGAACCTGCTGCGCGTGCCGCTTGGGTTCAATCCGCATCAGGTCTTGTCGATGCAACTGCGTTTGACGGGGCCGAAGTATCGCGCCGTCGAAGCGCGCCGCGAATTCTTCCGGCAGTTGGTTGAACGCGTGGAGGCGCAGTCGGGCATGGTCGCGGCGAGCGGCGTGCTGATTCGTCCGCTTGAAGGCACGGTCGGCTGGGATCTGGATTACGCAGTCGAAGGCCAATCTCTCGATGACGCGCGCAAGAATGCGACGTCTAACTACGAAAGCATCACGCCGCATTATTTCCGCACTTTCGAGATTCCGCTGAGGGCCGGGCGCGCCTTCGAGGCACAGGACAAGGCTGACAATCCTCTCGTGGTGATCGTGAGCCAGAACCTGGCGGAACGATTCTTCGGCTCGGCGGAGGCGGCGATAGGCAAGCGGCTGAAGTTCGATCCGTCTGATCCTGAAGAGCAGTGGCGCGCGATCGTCGGGGTGGCGGGCGACGTGCGCTATCGCGAGCTGCAAACGTCGCGGCTGGACATTTACGTGCCGCATGCGCAGAGCACTCCAAGTCTCAATCATTTCGCTGTGCGTACCACCATTGATCCGGCGAACGCGCTGGCGCTCGTGAAGCGCGAAGTTGCGGCGCTCGATCCGGATCAGGCAGTCAGCCGCGTCGCGACCATGGACGAACTGGCGGCTACCCAACTGGCGCGGCCGCGTTTCAGCGCGGTGCTGCTGAACTGGCTGGCTGGGCTGGCGATGTTATTGGCGGCGCTGGGCATCTTTGGCGTGATGGCCTACGCGGTGGCCCAACGCACGAGTGAGTTGGGACTGCGGATCGCGCTCGGCGCACAACCGGGGAACATCATGGCGCTCGTGCTGAAGCAGGGCATGAAGCTGGCGATGCTCGGCGTGTTGCTCGGGCTGGTTGGCGCGGTCGGAATAACGCGCTGGTTGACGAGCTTGTTGTTTGGAGTGACGGTGACTGATCCGTTGACGTTTGCGTTGATCGCGTTAGTGCCGATTGTCGTTGCGACGCTGGCCTGTTGGATTCCGGCGCGGCGCGCCACGAAAGTCGATCCGCTGATGGCGCTGAAGTATGAATAAATTTGGAGTGCGCTGACCCGTCAGCGCTTTGGTCGGTCGCGATTTGTCGCGACCACTGACGTTTGCGGTCATCCGCGGTCAGGGCGTCAAGCCGCCCTGGACCAAAGCGGTGACAGGTCACCGCACTCCAAATGCGGCGACCGTACTGAAAGGGCGCGATTAACTGGGAGGGTACTATGGAAAATCTTTGGCAGGACCTTCGCTACGGAGTTCGCGGTTTGTGGAAGCGGCCGGGTTTCACGCTGGTGGCCATCATCACGCTCGCCCTCGGCATCGGCGCCAACACGGCGATCTTCAGCGTCGTCAACGCCGTCGTCTTGCGTCCGCTGCCGTATGCGGAACCTGATCGACTGGTAAATCTCTGGGAAACGATGCCCGGCGCCGATCGTCGTGCTGTCGCGCCCGGAAACTTTGAAGATTGGCGTACTCAGAACACGAGCTTTCAGGAACTCGCCGCGATGTTCTACGCAAACTTCAATCTCACCAGCGACGGCACCCCCGATCGCATCGACGGCGCCACCATCACTTCGAGCCTCATGAACGTGCTCGGGGCGAAAGCGCAACTCGGCCGGACGTTTCAGCCGGATGACGACGAACATCAGGATCGTTCGCTCGTGCTGATCAGCGACGGCCTGTGGAGGCAGCGATTCGGTGCTGATCCGGGCGTCATCGGCCGCCGCATCACGCTCGACGAAATTCAACACACCGTCGTGGGCGTGATGGCCCGCGGCTTCCAATATCCGGCGCGCTCGGAATTGTGGGTGCTCGGCCGCCACCGCAGCGCCGTCCCGATGAGTCTGGTGGCGCAGTTTCCCACCAACGACTGGGCGCACGAACGCGACGCTCACTTCATCAGCGTGCTTGGCCGGCTTAAGCCCGCCGTCACGCTCTCGCAGGCGCAATCAGACATCGCCGGAATCACGCGCCGGCTGGAGCAGGAGTTTCCGAAAACTAATGGCGGCCTGGGATCGAATGTCGTTCCGCTACACACACAAGTCGTTGGTGACGTGCGCGGGATGTTGTTTATCCTGCTCGGCGCCGTTGGCTTTGTTTTGCTCATCGCCTGCACGAACGTTGCGAACCTGATGTTGGCTCGCGCCGGACAGCGCGACCGCGAAATTGCCATTCGGGCGGCGGTCGGGGCCAGTCGTCGCCGTCTGATTCGCCAGTTGCTGACGGAGAGTTTGCTGTTGAGCATTGTCGGCGGACTGGCAGGCCTCGTTGTTTCTGTTTGGGCCGTCGATCTCTTCATCAAACTTAGCCCCGGCGATATTCCCAGATTGAGCGAGGCCAGCGTCGACCTGCGTCTGCTGGGTTTCACCCTGCTGGTGTCTTTGCTCACCGGTGTCGGCTTCGGCTTGTTGCCGGCGTTCCAGGCAACGCGCACGAATCTGAACAGTTCGTTGAAAGAAGGCAGCACGAAATCGACGGAAGGACGGCACCGGCGCGGCGCTCGTAACGTTCTCGTAGTAACTGAGATCGCGTTGGCCCAGGTGCTGCTGGTTGGCGCGGCGCTGCTGGCCATCAGCTACGTGCGGGTGACGAAAATCAATCCCGGCTTCAACCCGGAAAACGTGCTCACCGCGAAGATCGCTCCGTCCAAGAAGAAATATCCGGACACGCGCAGCCGCAGCGCGTTCTTCACGTCCGTACTCGAACACCTTCAGAGTTTACCCGGCGTGCAGTCGGCGGGAATGGTGATGAACTTGCCGCTGACCGGCTCAAGCATGAACCGCGGCTTTCGTGTTGAGGGACGGCCCGAGCCCAAGGCCGACGAAAACATCACGCTGGATTATCAGGTGGTCAGCCCCGGCTACTTCCCGACGCTCGCGATTCCCACGCTCAGTGGACGCAGCCTCACCGAAGGCGATGGTGAAACTTCGGAACGCGTGATCGTCATCAACCAGGCGATGGCGCGGCGCTATTGGCCGGGCGACGATCCGGTGGGCAAGCGCCTGGCGATCGGCGAGAGCTCGAAAGACACTTCCTGGCGGACCATCGTCGGGATTGTCGCTGACAATCGTCATGCGAGCCTGAGTGAGACGCCGGTGCCGACCGCTTTTATTCCGTATCAGCAGGACCTGGAATCATGGCCGCGCATGGGCTTTGTCATAAAGGGGACGACTGATGCGGCGAGTCTGACGTCGGCGGTAAGAAAGGAATTAGCCGCGGTGGATCCGTCGCAGCCGGTGTACGCGGTCGAGCCCATGGACAAGCTGATGCAAACGTCGGTCGCGCAGCGACGGTTCATCATGTTGCTGCTCGGCTCGCTGTCCGCAATCGCGCTCGCGCTCGCGGTGGTTGGGATTTACGGAGTCATTTCGTTTTCAGTCAGCGAGCGGACGCAGGAGATTGGCATACGCATGGCCCTCGGCGCGCGCGCGACCGACGTGCTGAGAATGGTGTTGGGGCAGGGACTGCGTGTCGCCGTTATCGGGATTGTGATCGGACTCGGCGCCGCGTTTGGCCTGACGCGATTGCTGTCGAGCCTGCTGTTTGAAGTGAGCCCGACAGACCCGCGCACGTTCGCAGTCGTTGCTGTATTGCTCGGAGCGGTGGCGTTGTTTGCGTGTTACATCCCGGCGCGACGCGCGACGAAAGTCGATCCGCTGGTGGCGCTCCGTTATGAATAATTATGGAGTGCGCTGACTTGTCAGCGCTTTGGTCGGTCGCGACCTGTCGCGACCAGGCAGGATTGAATCGACGGAGGGTGCGGCGTCAAGTCGCCGCAAAACGAAAGCGGTGACAGGTCGCCGCACTCCAAAGTCAGAGCATTGGCCGCCCGCTTACCCAGGCGGGTCTGACAGGCTGACGATTGTTTGAGGAGGACGGACTATGAACAAACTGCTGCAGGACCTGCGCTACGCCGTACGAACGTTGCTGAGCAAGCCGGCGTTTACGTTGATAGCCATCATGACGCTGGCGCTCGGCATTGGCGCCAGCACCGCAATTTTCACGGTCGTTGATGCGGCCTTGTTGCGCGGTCTGCCGTACAAATCACCCGATCGCCTCTACCACCTTTTCGAGACGACGCCGCAGAAGGAATTCTCGCAGCGCGAATTTTCTTATCCTGACTATCAGGACTATCAACAGAACAACGTGATGGAAGGCGTGGCGGCCTACACCGGCGGCGGCGTGATCTGGACCGGCCGCGGCGACCCCGAACGTCTAGCAGCGCCTGCGGCCACCGCGAATTTCTTTTCGTTACTGGGCGTCGAGCCCGTCATCGGCCGCACGTTTCAATCCGGCGACGACAAGCCCGGCAACCAGCGCGTGACGGTTCTGACTTACGGCATGTGGCAGCGGCGCTTCGGCGGCGATCCGGGAATCGTCGGCCAATCGCTGACGCTCAACGGCGACAGCTACACCGTCGTCGGCGTGCTGCCCGCGAGTTTTCAGTTTGCGCTGCGGACAGCCGATCTGTGGCGGCCTTATCAACCGACGCCCAACCAACTCTCTCGTCGCTTCATGCACGGCAGCAATGTGATTGGTCGACTCAAACCCGGCGTCACTGTCGAACAAGCGCAGACAGATCTCGGAGTCATCGCCGGTCGCATTGAGCACGATCACAAAGAATCCCACGCCGGCACAAACATCAAGCTGGTGCCGTTGCAGGAGACAGTGGTGGGCCAGGTCCGACCGATCCTGCTGGTCCTCCTGGGAGCCGTCGGCTTCGTTTTGCTGATCGCCTGCGCGAATGTCGCGAGCCTGCTGTTGACGCGCTCGCTCGCGCGGCAGAAGGAAGTTGCGATTCGAGCGGCGCTTGGCGCCAGTCGCTGGCGCGTCGTGCGGCAACTGCTTACGGAATCAGTTCTGCTTTCCCTGGCTGGTGGCGCAGTCGGTTTGCTGATTGCTTACTGGGGGATTCACGGCCTCGTTGCGGTCCTGCCTGAAGCCCAACTCAACGCCCTCCCGTTTTTGAAGTCGCTGCGCCTCGATTCCGGCATCCTCGCCTTCTCGTTCGGGCTTTCGCTGATCACCGGCATGGTGTTTGGCCTGGCGCCCGCGCTGCAGTCTTCAAAGCTGGATTTGAACGAGGTGCTGAAGGAAGGCGGCCGCAGTTCCGCGGGCAGCGTCCGCCAGCGTCTGCGCAGCGCGCTCGTGATGACCGAGATTGCGTTGGCCGTGGTGTTGCTGGTCGGCGCCGGACTGATGATGAAGAGCCTGCTGCGCCTGTTGCAGACGAATATCGGCTTCAATCCTGACAACGTTTTGACGATGACTGTTGTCTTGCCAAACGGCAAGTATGACGACGTTAACCGCCAGCTTGCTTTCTACGATCAACTGACTGAGCGAGTGGAGTCGCTGCCGGGCGTGACGGGCGCGGGCACGGTCAACATCCTGCCGCTTCAGCCCGGAAACACAACGCGCTTCAACATCGAAGGTGATCCGGTGCCGCCGCCGGGGCAGGAAGTTGAAGCCAACATTCGCGTGGTCGACGAAAGCTACTTTCAAACGCTGGGGGTGCCGTTCATCGCCGGACGCGCGTTTGACGAGCGCGACAAAGCGGACGCGCCGGGCGTGGTGATCATCGGCAAGAGCGTGGCCGACAGAATGTTCGCGGGCCGCGATCCGGTCGGACGTCGGCTGGTCTACACCTCAATTCAGGGAACGCCGGATTTGATCGTCGGCGTGGTGGGCGACGTGAAGATTGGCGGCTTGGACGATTCGATCAGGCCGGTTCTTTACTATCCGTTTCGCCAGAACGCCGCGCTGGGCACCAACCTCGTCGTGCGAAGCGACACCGACCCGACGATGCTGGCCGGCTCGATTCGCGAAGCGACGCGCGGCCTGGAACCCGACGTGGCAATTTTCAACGTCAACCGCATGGCGGACCTGATCGGCAATTCACCGGCAGCATTCATGCGGCGCTTTCCGGCGTTGCTGATCGGTATCTTCGCCGGCGTGGCGCTGTTGCTCGCCTCGATCGGAATTTACGGCGTGGTCTCGTATTCAGTCAGCCAGCAGACGCACCACATCGGCGTGCGCATGGCCCTCGGCGCGCAAGCGTCCGACATTTTGCGGATGGTGCTGAAGCAGGGACTGACATTGGCGCTGGCTGGCATGGCGGTTGGCGTCGTCGCTGCGTTTGGGTTGATGCGTTTGTTGCGGAGTCTGCTGTTTGAAGTTCAGACGACTGACGTGACGACGTTTGGGGTTGTCGTTGGCGTGCTGTTCCTGGTGGCGCTGCTGGCCTGTTATCTGCCGGCGCGACGCGCGACGAAAGTCGATCCGTTGGTCGCGCTGCGTTACGAGTAATTTGGAGTGCGCTGACCGGTCAGCGCTTTGTCCTTGCGGCGGCCTGACGCCGCTCTTTTTCCAAAGCTGCGACAGGTCGCCGCGAGCGAAAGCGCTGACAGGTCAGCGCACTCCATATCTGAAGTATTAGTCGGAACCAGGGGAAGGGAAACAACGTCGCTCGGTACAGTTTGCGGCTTGTTGTTCGCCACGTGGAGCTTCGCGTTTCTGCAACGATTGATCCCGGACGGGCTGGCGCTTTCAACCAAGCTGACGCTCGATCCAAAAGTGCTCGGCTTCACCTTCCTGCTGATGTTGTTGACGGCGGTGCTGTTTGGCCTGGTCCCCGCGTTCGAAGCTTCGAAGCTGGACCTGAACGAAGCGCTGAAGCAGGGCGGCGGGCGCTCGGGTGTGAACGCCGGCGGCAACCGTCTGCGCAGCGTGCTCGTAGTTGGCGAAGTCGCCCTTGCCCTGGTCCTGCTGGTGGGCGCCGGGCTGTTGATCCAAACGCTCCTCAAGTTGCAGGACCAGTACGCGGGCCTGCGCGCTGAGAGTGTGTTGACGCTGCGCACGGTTCTGCCGCGAAACAAATACGCGGAACACGAACAACGTGTGAACTTCTACCGGCAGGTCTTGGATCGGGTGAAGTCTTTGCCGGGAGTTGTCTCAGCCGGATACGTCACCAGCGTTCCGCTCGCGATGAAAGGCGGCACCAACGGATTTTCCATCGAAGGCCGCAGCCTCGAGCAAATGACGTCGGGAGGAATCGCTTACGACGCAAATCATCGTCAGGTCAGTGCCGACTATTTCCGGACGATGGGAATTCCGATTCAAGAAGGACGGCCGTTCGACGAGGGCGACAAAGATCAGGCCGTGCACGTCGCCGTCATCAACCAAACGATGGCGCGACAGTATTGGCCCGGCGAAAACGCGATCGGCAAGCGGCTGAAGTTTGGCGATCCCGGCGACGATGTGCCGTGGGTGACGATCGTCGGCATCGCCGGCGACGTGCGCCAAATGGGGATCGACAAACCCATTAAGGCCGAAATGTATTTGCCGTTTGAGCAAAACAACGACCTTGGTTTCTACGCGCCGCGCGATCTGGCGATTCGTGCTTCAGTTGATCCGCTGAGCCTGGTCGCCGCTGCCAGGAACGAAATTCATCAGGTCGATCCTGAGCAACCGATCTCAAACTCGTGCTGGTCGGATTGGCGATCGGTCTGGCGGGCGCGTGGGCTCTGACGTGGGTGATTGCGAGTCTGCTTTTTGGAGTGACGACCAGAGACCCGTTGACGTTTGTAGGCGTGGCAGTGTTGTTGGCGGTGGTCGCGTTGCTGGCGTGCTACATTCCGGCGCGGCGAGCCGCGCGACTCGACCCGTTGCGCGCGCTGCGTTATGAATAGCTGTCAGCACCACCCAACCGCTTTACCAATCGTTTAGACGGCGGACTTGTCCGTCGGACAGTGGGCACAAGTGCCAACTCTAAACAGTTGAGCGCTGGCTGGTCGCTACTTTATTCCTTGTTCTGCTTGGCTTGTGGGTTAGTTGAGAGGCGGTCGCTTACGCTCCCGGTTCTGACTCGTTTGTCTTTGTGTTAGCCTCTTGATTCGATGGCCAAAATTCTTATTGCTGATGATCAAGCCGACGTGCTGGCAGCTTTGCGCCTGCTGTTGAAGGGCAGCCGCTACGAGATCGAAACCGCATCCTCGCCCGCCGGCGTCCTGGAAATCGTCAATTCACAGGAACTCGATACCGTTCTCATTGATCTGAACTACGCCCGCGACACCACGTCCGGCAGCGAAGGTTTGGATCTCCTCGATCGAATTCAGTCTGTCGATCCAACCTTGCCGGTGGTGGTCATGACGGCGTGGGGCAGCGTTGACCTGGCGGTCGAAGCAATGCGTCGCGGCGCGCGTGATTTTATTCAAAAGCCCTGGGACAACGCTCGGTTGCTCGCAGTTGTTAGCACCCAGATTGAACTCGGGCGGGCCTTGCGCCGTGGACAGCGTCTCGAAGCGGAAAATTTGGCGCTGCGTGACAGCGCCGCCGAAGCCGCCGCCAAAGGTCCGCGCATCATCGGCGAATCCCCGGCGATGAAAGCGGTGATGAAACTCGTCGACCGGATTGGACCAGCGGATGCGAACATTCTGATCACCGGCGAGAATGGTTCCGGCAAAGGCGTGATCGCGCGCGCCGTGCACGCCGCGTCGGCGCGCGCCTCGAAACCGCTCGTCTCTCTCAACGCCGGCGCGCTTGCCGAAGGCGTCTTTGAGAGCGAACTCTTTGGCCACGTGCGCGGCGCGTTTACCGACGCCAAGAATGATCGCGTGGGACGTTTTGAATTGGCTGACGGCGGCACGTTGTTCCTGGACGAAATTGCGAACGTTCCGCTCAACCTGCAGCCAAAGCTTCTGCGCGTTTTGGAGACTGGCGAATTCGAGCGCGTCGGATCGTCGAAGACGCGGAAAGCCGACGTGCGCGTTCTGTCGGCAACAAACGCAGACCTGAACACTGAAGTTATGCAGGGTCGCTTTCGTCAGGACCTGTTGTTTCGGCTGAACACAGTTGAGATTCATCTGCCCCCGTTGCGCGACCGGCGTGAAGACATTCCCGCCCTCGCGGAGCATTTTCTGCGGCAGCACAGCGAGCGTTATCGTCGCGAAATAATGAGCTTCACGCCGCAGGCAATCGAGGCGCTGCGCCAGCACGCCTGGCCCGGCAATGTGCGCGAACTGGATCACGTCGTCGAGCGCGCGTTGTTGATGAGTTCGAGCAGCGTCGTCACTGCGTTCGATCTGGCTTTGCAATCAACACCTGACGCTCGCCTGTCGTCGCGTCTGGAAGAGATGAGTCTCGAGGAAGCCGAACGGTTGCTGATAACGAAAGCCCTGGCGCGGTTTGAAGGCAACGCCAATCGCGCCGCTGAAGCGCTCGGCCTCAGCCGCAGCGCGCTCTACCGGCGACTGCAAAAGTATGGGCTGTCGTAAGTTAAACCGCCAAGACGCCAAGAGCGCGAAGTCTCGTTTAGAGGCGGGCATCGCCCGCCGTCTCAATCTTGTACCGGCGGGCAATGCCCGCCTCTAAACTAACTATTTCGGGTTTGGCGCTCTTAGCGTCTTAGCGGTTGAGTTATCATTACCACCGTGAACCCTCCCGCTAAACCAGCAAAACAAGACGCGACAATCGCGAGCCTCGATCCCGGCTTGCGTCGCGGCGGTAAGCTGAAATTTGAAGGCCGCATCACGCTGCTGGCTCTCGCCGCCGGCTTTCCCGCAGTGGTCTTGTGCGTGTTTCTGTTGTGGTACGACGGCTACAGCGCGCGGGTGCAGTGGACCTTCGACCTGTTCCTCCTGATTATCTGGCTGGGAGTTTCCTTCAATCTCAAACAACGCATCGTGCGGCCGCTGCAGACGTTGTCGAATATCCTCGCGGCGATTCGGGAAGGCGACTACTCGATTCGCGGCCGGCGCGCGGGCGAGGGCGATGCGCTCGGCGAAGTGATGCTCGAAGTGAACGACCTCGGACAGACGCTGCGCGAACAGCGACTGGGCGCGATGGAAGCGACGGCTTTGCTGCGCACGGTGATGGGAGAAATCGACGTCGCTGTTTTTGCGTTTGACGGCGAAGAGCGTCTGCGCCTGGTTAACCGCGCCGGCGAAAGGCTGTTGGCCCAACCGTCGGCCCGTTTGCTCGGTCGTACCAGTGTTGAGCTGGGCCTGGCCAGTTGTCTCGATCCTGAAAGCGCGGAAGGCCCGCGCACCATGCAGATGGTTTTTCCCGGCGGCGTCGGTCGTTGGGACATTCGCCGCAGCACCTTTCGCGAAGGCGGCGCGCAGTTGCAGTTGCTGGTGCTGACTGACCTCAGTCAAACGTTGCGCGAGGAGGAAAGGATCGCGTGGCAGCGCTTGCTGCGCGTGCTGGGCCATGAGTTGAACAATTCGCTGGCGCCGATCAAATCAGTGGCGGGCAGTTTGGCTGACATACTGAAGCAGCAACCGCGGCCGGCGGATTTGGACGAGGATATGCACCGCGGCCTCGAAGTGATCTCTTCGCGCGCCGATTCGCTCGCGCGCTTTGTCGAGTCTTATTCGAAGCTCGCGCGCCTGCCGCAACCGCACTTCGAGCCGCTGAACATCGGCGCTCTCGTGCAACGAGTTGCCAGTCTCGAAACTCGCTTGCCAGTGAAAGTCGCTTCCGGTCCGGAGCTGGTCGTGAAGGGCGACGAGGTTCAGCTCGAGCAGTTGTTAATAAATTTAGTGCGGAACGCGGTTGACGCGTCGATGGAAACTGAGGGAGGCGTGGGCGTCGGCTGGGCGCAAAGCAACGGCCAGGTGGAAGTTTGGATCAGCGATGAAGGACCGGGGCTCGCCAACACCGCGAACCTGTTCGTGCCGTTCTTTACTACCAAAGCGAAGGGCTCCGGCATCGGTCTCGTGCTTTCGCGTCAGATCGCCGAAGCTCACGGCGGCACGTTGACACTCGAGAATCGCCCTGACCTGCGCGGTTGCGAAGCCCTCCTGCGCCTGCCGCTGTAGATTTGTCAGAACCGCCTGCGTGAGCGGGCGGAGTGTGATCGCCCTGGATTAGCGGGGAGTGATCGCCACCCGCTTACACAGTGGTTCTGACTAAAGCGGGTAGGCGAGCAGCCGGTTTCCCGTTGAGATGAACATCAGCCCGAGCGCTTCGTCCGTCACAAAACGCTCGTCCAAATCACGCATTCTGATCTCGCGCTCGGTCGCGCCGGTGTGAATGTTCACGCCCGCGAGACCGTGTCCGTCCTGTCCTCTCAAGTCCGTGTAAAAGTACATCCATTGCCCCCGCAAAGCGGCGAGGCGATCGCGATGCCAAAGAAAGCGCGAAAGCTTTTCGAGTTGATGTGCCGGGTCGAGGCGATCTAGTAGTCGTTCGTCCAGGTCGCTGGTGGCGCGCCGTCGCACTAAATCCCCAGGGGAGGGCATTGTAGGAATGGAAGGACGACTCGTCGGCAGCCCGCGAATGCGCGAGGCGATGCCAAACTGACGGAAGCGCGCGGTCGCATACGAGCGCGCGTAATTGCGAGCTGAACTTGTGGCCAGAGCCTGCAGGTTGGAAACGGACGAACGCGCGGCGAGGCCCGACCAGCCGATGCTGCCGGCGGCGCGGGCAAGTGCCAGTCCGCGAAACGCGGTGGTGGCGGTGCCGCCGTAACGAAAGTAGAGCGACGCAGCGCGCGCCGCCACGGCTGCGACTGTGCGGAAGAGTCCGCGGCCGGGCGGCGTGTGTCGCGCACGCCAAACTTCGCGGCCGCCGGCGGCGTCAAACGCAGCGATCTCAGACTGTCCGCCAACTACAATCTGACCGCTTTCATTCAACACTCCAAACGACGCCTTCTCGATGCCGTGACGCGTTCGCGCTCTTCGCTTGCCGGTGGTCGAATCGATCACGATCAGATCGTCGCGGTCGGCCACGACAATGCTCGAAGGATCCGGCAGCACCAAATTCGTGATGCCCTTGTCCGCGCCTTTGTAACGCCACAGGACTTTTCCGTTGCGGGTGTCCAGCGCGCTCACGCCATACGATCCGCGCTCGACAGTCTCGCCGTCTTTCAGCCGCGTGAACTGGCCGCCGGTGCGCACGTACAGAATCTGGTCGACGAGGATCATTTCGGGCGTCAGCCCGAGGTCCTTCGCTTCCCACTCGGTGTCGCCGGTTTCGCGCGAGATGGCGCGCACGCGTCCGTGCCCGGAGGTGTAGATCACAGCGTCGTCAAAAATCGGCGATGCTTCGGTGAGCGCGAGGCCGTCTTCGTTTACGCGAAAGCGTTCGCGCAGGCGAGACTTGCCGGTGCGCGCGTCGAAAGAGGTCAGGCCTTCATAGAAAACGTAAAGCCGGCCGTCAAGAAAGAGCGGCGGATAGTAATTGTCGAGCGCGTAGTCAACATTCTCGTCCTTCTCGGACCAACGGGTCGGCATCATCGCAACTTCGCCAATCTCGGACTTCCAAAGCTCGTCGCCGGAAGCAAGATCGAGGACGTGCAGCAGGGGATGACGCTTGAAGTCGTCGCGGGCTTTGCCTTTCGCGTCTTTGGCGAGGACCACTGCCAGCAGGTTGGCCGTCGTGTCGACTGCGACTTGCATGACTCCACCGCGAATTTTTTCGCTTCGCCAAATAGTGTCGCCGGTGAAAAGATCGACGGCCTCGACGCGCGTGCGTTCGCCTTTTTCAAAACTGAGCAGCAGCAAATCTGAGTTAGGCACTGGTGCGACGTCGGTCTCGTCGAGCGAGACGTCTTTGCGACGCCAGAGAGTTTCGCCGCTGGCGCTATCGACGGCATAGAGAGATTTTTCCGTGCCAACGATCAGCACGCCGAGATCTGTTGGCTGATAGAAACGGACGGCCTTGTCGAATTTCGCCGTCCACGTTTGCGCGTTCGCGTCGTTCACAGAAAAGACGAAGAGAATCGCGAGCAAGGGGAGCGCCATTCGGATGTATGACCGTGTCTTCATAGTCTGATCTTAGCAGAATTGTTGTGAACTGGGAGCGCGGGCGTCCCGCCCGCATCGGAACCGCCTACGTAAGCGGCGGCAACGCTCTGACTTTGGAGTGCGGTGACCTGTCACCGCTTTCCTCCGGGGCGGCTTGACGCCCTGATAGTCCTTTAAAGTCGCCAGCGGTCGCGACAGGTCGCGACCAACCAAAGCGGTGACAGGTCAGCGCACTCCAAATGTTGCGAAATCTTTATGCTGCAGATGTTCCAGGTTCGCCCTTCGCGCTCATTGCGGGCGGGACGCCCGCGCTCCCGGTAACCAGTTGAAATCTGCTATTCTTACGGCTCTCGTTCATGAGACAAGACAAGTGCGCTCCCTAATCCAAATCGTTTTGCTAGTTATTCTTCAATGCAATCTGTGACCGCAAAAACTCTTGCAAGATCTGCTTGCCTGGTTCTGATGCTGGCCGCGCTCGTCGGCGTGGCCGCTGGCCAGTCCACCGATATCGCTAATCCGTCAGCGGTGCGCACGAACGAGGTGACGGGAACGATCTCGGCCCGCGACCTCGGCGACCCGCGCGTCACGGATCACTTTTACGCTTTCACTGGGAACCCCGGCGACGTCCTGATCACAGTCGACAGCCGCAACTTGAATGGCGACGTCGACGTTTTCACGTTCTCGAGTTTGCAGCCGTTGCTGAAATTTACGGTGTACGCCGGCACCTCGTCGCAAATCACCAAAAGCATTTACTTGCGCAAGCAGGAAGGTTTGATTCTGCGGATTGAAGGGCGCACGCCCAACGATGACGACGCGGTTTATCGAATTCGTTTCGGCGGGTCGTTTGCTCCGATAACCTCGGGACCGTTGCTGGCCGAAAGCCACAGCGCGATCGAACCGGCCACCGGCAGCAATGAGTCAGCGAAGAAAGGCCGCCGAGTTTCATCGGTCGGCGCGCGCATTTACGAGCCACCTACAGAAGTCGTAGCAGCGCCAACTCCGGAGCCCACGTCTCCCACGCCTGTTGAACCAGGCGAGTCTGAACCGAAACCAACTGCCGCCAAACCTGCAGCCAGAAATACACGCCCGCGCGCGCCGGTGACCCGCCGAGCGCGCCCGACTAAACCAGCAAAACCGGAAGTGGCGTCGACAACGGGCGAAGGCGACGAGGCTGAGACAAAGACGCCTGACGAAACCGCTGCGACTGACGCGGAAAAGACGACGACCGCAAGAAGGCGGCCGGTCCGCAGAAGTTCGTCCGCGCGCACGGCGAAGCCTGCGCCTGCACCTGCGCCGGAGCCGGAGGACAGCGGACCGCGGCTGCTAATCGAGACGAACGACGGGACCTTCGTCGATCGCCACATGAGCAGCGTGCGCCGCGTGACAGTTGAAAACGGGCAGGTTGTGGTGGTGGGGAAAGACGGAAAAATTCAGCGTGTGCCGCTCGCGAGTGTCGTGCGAATGACGATTGCGCCGTAAAGAAGTGTGCGGTGGGCAGTGGGCAGTGTGCAGTGTGCAGCGGATTCTCTATTGCTGCCCACTGCCCACTTATTTGGGCTTCCCGCCTGATTTCAAGCTCGCCAACTTGTCGCGAAACTGCGGCAGGTCTTCGCTGGTCGGATCCACTTTTTCCAAATTAGCAATCGCCACTTCGGCCGCCTTCGCATCACCCTTGCCGAGCGTCGCCGCGCTCAGTCCAGCTAGCACCACCACATCGTCGCTCTTCTTCATCGCCGCGGCGCGGTACCACTTCTCAGAAACTTCGTAGTGACCGGCGTCGAGATTTACAAGCCCCAGGGCCACCAAAGTTTGATAGTCATCCGGCTTTAGTTGATTGGCTTTGAGCAGGAACTCGATCGACGGATCGAAGCGGCCAATCTTGTAATAAAGCTCGGCGGCTTTTATCTGCGCGTCGAAGTTCTTGGGTTCGTTCTTCGCCTTTTCGAGTTGGGCCGTTACCTCCGCCTGCATGCCTCCGGAATTTGGAGCGCCGGAATTTGCTCCGACCGGTGGATGATCAGCCGGCACTTGTCCACTCGACAAAGTAGTTGGCGCCGCGGTGCGCTGGGCCATCGTGCTGGCAAAAATAAAGCCGACGATGAAGCCGAACAGCAAACCAATGATTGCAAATAATAGATTGTCTCGTGTCATGTTTTCAGGCGAAGAGTTTATGAAGTAGCCGCTGTCTGAAACACCTCTGTGCAGTCTTTGCACAGAGAGGGAACCCGTTAAATCGCCGCAACGAAATTGCTTCTGCCAAAGTTGAGCCAACTCATTTACTGCTTGCGGTTGACAGCGACTTCGCTTCCTCGATCATTTGCGAAAGACGCGTACGCGCTTCCTCACCGGCGTCGGCTGGAATTACTTCGAATGCCTTTTGCCAATAATCGACAGCCTGCTTGTAATTTTTTGCCTGAAACTCGGCGCTGCCTGCCAGATCCAGGGCCTTGAGGTTCTTCGGTTCAAGCTGCAAAGCTTTTTTAATGAGCTCGAACGGTTGACCCTGAAGCTGCCGACCGTTGGCCATGGCCAGGGCGAAGGCGTAGTCGCCAAGCAGATCCGCGTCATCCGGTTTCAAAGCAGCCGCCTTCGCGTAGGCGTTACTCGCCTCGCCGTATTTCTCGAGCGAAATGTATGAGCGACCAAGCATGATCCAGCCCTGCGTGTCTTCAGGACTCTGCTCCAAACGTTTCGCGAGAGCAGCAACGTTTGCCTCGATCGCCTGCGGGCTCATCTGTCCACTGCCCGGACCGGCAGCCGCGGGTGGCGCGGAGGCGATCGGTACGCCAGAAAGCGCGCCGCGTGTTCCGATCTGCAGGTAAAGAGCGAGCGCGACGACAGGAATGCCGATCGCAAGCGCATACGCCGGTCCGCGATCTCCGACGGCTTCCTTCATCTGTTTTTTCGGAGAAGGCGCGACTGCTTCCTCGGCAGGCACGTCTTCCAGCAGTCGCCGCTCGATGCTGTCTCGATCCTGTTGATACTGTTCGGGACTGATGATTCCGTTTTGCAAATCGGTTGCCAACTCAGAAAGTTGATCGCGGTAGACATCGAGATTGGCGTCCGACTTTCCCTCCCCCTGCGTCTCATCGCCACGCGTGCCGCCCCACGTACCATCGCCCGGCGTCTCAGCACCCGCGCGTTGGAGCAAAGGCGGCAGCACAAATGCCAGAGCAATCGCCACGAGGGCGGCGCAAATTAGCCAGAAGAGAATCATGCAGTTTCTTTTTCCGGGGCCGTGTTCAGCAGGCGCTCCGCGCGCAGGCGTTCATCCGCGGACAAAGGCCGCTCAACGATTAATTCTCGACGGCGTTTTAAGTAACGGAAGAGAACAAACAATCCGGCGAGCAGCAGCACGAACGGTCCAAACCAAAGCAGGTAGGTCGTCGGATCCACTGGCGGATTGTAGAGAATGAATTTTCCGTAACGGGCCGTGAGAAATGCGATCACTTCCTGATCGCTCTTGCCCGCCTGCATCTGTTCGCGAATCTCACGCCGGAGATCGTTAGCGAGGTCGGCTCGCGAGTCGGCCAAAGTTTCGTTTTGGCAAACAAGGCAACGAAGTTCTTTCGAAATCTTCATCACCCGCTCTTCCAAAACCGGATCGGCGGCGGATGGCTGTGCCTCTTTGGCGAGCGCTGCAGAGGTGAGACAGGCGAAGATGAAGACGACTGCCAGGGCGCGTTTCATTTGTTCAGCTCCGCGGCCAGAGGGAGAATCTTCTTCGTCCAGATGTCAGGAGTCACCGGACCGACCTGCTTGAAGCGAATGACGCCGTTGCGATCGATGAGATAAGTTTCCGGCGCGCCATAAACGCCGTAGTCAATTCCGACCCGTCCATCCAGATCGGAGACACTCAAGACGTATGGGTCTCCCAGGTCGCCCAGCCACCCGAGCGCGTCCTCGCGCCTGTCCTTGTAGTTTAGTCCATAGATCGGCACCGCTTTTGAACGCGCGTATTCAAGCAACCACGGATGTTCATCGCGACAGGTGATGCACCACGAGGCCCAGACATTCAACAGCCAAACCTTGCCGCGCATTTCTTCGGCGGAAAAACGCTTCGACGGATCGCGGAGTTGGGCCAACTGAAACTGAGGCGCAGGCTTGTCGATCAGCGGAGAAGGAACTTCATGCGGATCGCGACCCAGCCCGATCGCCAGAAACACGACCAGGACCACGAAGAGCACGAGGGGAATTGCAAACTTGATCATACTTCCTTCGCGGTCATGGCGACGGCGGGGATTGGTTGTTGTGGTTGACGTGCGAGCGCCTCGCGTTGTTTTCGGGCTGCGAGCGCATAGCGCCGATCGCTGAGCGCGAGCCCGCCACCCAGAGCCATTAGCACGGCGCCGCCCCAAATCCAAGAGACGAACGGTTTGTAGTAAACGCGCACGCTCCAGGCGCCGCCGCTGACCGGTTCACCAAGCGAGATGTACAGGTCGCGAAATATGCCGCTGTCAATCGCGGTCTCTGTCATCACGTTTCCCGAGGCGGTGTAAGAACGCTTTTCCGGGTGCATTCGGTTGAAGACGTTGCCGTTCTTGCTGACTTCGATCTCCGCGCGCGCTGCCTGATAATTTGGACCAGCAACGCGGGTGACGCCGTTGAAGCGAAAAGTGTAGGCGCCCGCGCTGACCGTGTCGCCGACGTCCATGCGCACGTCCTGCTCCAACTGGTAACCACTGACAATCGTGACGCCCAGTATGAAGACTGCGACGCCGACGTGCGCGAGCTGCATCCCGTAGTAACTGCGCGACTGTATCCCGAGTTTCTGAAACACGCTGAGCTTGCCCGTTGTTGTTTTCACGCGCTCGACGATGTTCAGCAGGGCAGTGAGCACGATCCAGGAAGCCAGCAACAGACCGAGAGCAACCAACGGTTTCCAGTCGCCGAGAATGAACGGCAGGATCAGCGCCGTGGCCACGCTCGCCAGAAACGCCCAGCGCAAGCGGACGGCCAACTCCGGCAGACTCGCTTTCTTCCAACGCGCGATCGGGCCGACGCCCATGAGAAACATTGCCGGAACCATCAACGGCACAAACACGGAATTGAAGTAAGGCGGACCCACCGAAAGTTTGCCCATTCCGAGAGCGTCGATAAGTAGAGGGTAAAGAGTGCCAAGCAAAACCGAACCGCAAGCGACGACCAGCAGCACGTTGTTTGAAAGCAGCAGCGACTCACGCGAGACAACGTCGAACTTGCTGCCGAGCCCGACCTGCTTCGCGCGCCAGGCGTAAAGCACCAACGAGCCGCCAATTACGGCCGCCAGGAAGATCAAAATGAAAACGCCGCGCTTGGGATCGGTGGCAAAGGCGTGAACGGAGGTCAGGACTCCTGAACGCACGAGAAATGTTCCCAGCAAACTCAGCGAGAAGGCGCCGATGGCGAGCAAGACAGTCCAGCTCTTGAACCCGCCGCGTTTTTCAGTAACCGCCAGCGAGTGGATCAAAGCCGTGCCTACCAGCCACGGCATGAAGGAAGCGTTTTCGACCGGATCCCAAAACCACCAACCGCCCCAGCCGAGTTCGTAGTAAGCCCACCAGCTTCCGAGGGCGATGCCGCAGGTCAGAAACATCCACGCGACGGTGGTCCAGGGACGCGACCAGCGCGCCCAGGTTGCATCGAGCCGGCCGCTGATCAGCGCGGAGATCGCGAAGGCAAACGCGACCGAGAAGCCGACGTAACCCATGTAAAGCATCGGCGGATGCACAACCATCGCCGGATCCTGAAGCAGGGGATTGAGATCGCGGCCGTCAGGCGCAGCCGGAATCAAGCGCGCAAATGGGTTCGACGTCAGCAACATGAACAAAAGGAAGCCGACGCTGACGATGCCCATCACGCTCAACACGCGCGCAACCATCGCTTCAGGCAGGTGGCGGCTGAAAAGTGAAACAGCCACGGTCCACAGGCCAAGCATGAGAGTCCAGAGCAGCAGCGATCCTTCATGCGAGCCCCAGGTGGCGGCGAGCCGATAGTGAAGCGGCAGTTGTGAATTGGAGTTGGTGGCGACGTTCAGAACCGAGAAGTCGTTAGTGATAAATGAATAACCGAGACAGCAGAAAGCGATGGCGACAAAGATGAATTGCGCCTGACCGGCCGGAACCGCCATCGCAACCCACGAGCGATTGCCACGCGCGGAGCCGATCAGCGGGAGCGTCGCCTGCGTCAGCGCCAGCAAGAGCGCCAGGATTAACGCGAACTGTCCAATTTCAGGAACCATAGATAATCAGTCTCAACAATGCGTCACTTCTCATAATGATATCGACAGGCAATGATGACTAACTCGTCAGGGGTTGTAGTGTAGATTAGCCGATGCTCACCTGTGATCCGTCGCGACCAGTGACCAGAGAACTCTCCCTTAGTGGTTCCGGCTTTCCAATTCCCTCGAGTGGTGATCTCGCGCAGTCTCTAATTAAAAGATTGATTCGTTTCAATAGTCGCCTGTCATTTTCCTGAAACCATACGTAGTCGGTCCAGGCAGCCGGCGTAGAATGAGATTTTCATGCATCGACCAATGCTTTCTCCTCAACCTCGCCTGCGCGCGCTTCAGCAATCGACTGGCGAAGATGAGCGGCATTGGCGGGATTGGAGAGCAGATAAAGCGTTTCTTTCCAGGAGTTGAATTCGTCAAGCGAGACCAGGACAACCTTGTCACCGTTTTCAGTGCCAAGGATGGCAGGTTCGGCATCAGCTACGACCTGTTCAATCACCCGCTCAAGGTTCGCTTTTGCGTCCGCCAAAGTTATCGCGTTCATGATCTTGCTCTCCTAAATCCTTCAATTATTGCCCGCGTTCCAAGTTGGTCAGTAAACCACGGACTTCGCCGCTTCCTTTTCGTGTTTGGCGTTGTCAATCGCTTTGCCGGCTTCCGGCGGCATGTAATTCTCGTCGTGCTTCGCCAGCACCTGGTCGGCATAAAACACACCGTCAGCCCCGACGCGCCCCTGGGCCACGCAGCCTTTGCCTTCCTTGAACAGGTCGGGAAGAATTCCCTTGTAGACCACCGGAACGCTTTTCGCGGTGTCAGTAACCGAGAAGCGCACAGTCAGGCCGTCGTTGTCACGTTTGACCGTGTCCTTCTCCACCAGTCCGCCGACGCGAAACGTGCGTCCCACCGGCGCGGCCTTCGCGACAACTTCGGAAGGACTGTAAAAGAAAACGAGATTACTGCGGAACGCCTGGGCGGCGAAGTAAGCAGCCATCCCAAGTCCCGCCAAACCAACTACAATAAAACCAATTCGTTTGTGACGACGTTTCATGACGAATACTCTCCGGTCTAGCGTCGGTCGCGACTGACACGTTTAGCCGACTTCGTACGCTTCATTAGTAGCACAACTTCTCCGACCAATAGTATTACCGCGGCAAGATAGGAACCCCAAACGTAAAACCCGTAGCCGCCCATCGAAAAGAATTCCGACCAGCTCATATTCAGGCAGCTCCTTCCGTTACCCAGGCCGCATTTTGTTCTCTTTCCCTGATGATGCAGCGCAAACGAACCAGGACGACCGCGATCGAATAGAGCCAACACGCTGCCACCATCAGCAGCAGAGCGAGTAACATCGGCGACGTCATCTTCGGTTTTTCCAGCAGGCGAATTGTCGCACCCTGATGCAGAGTGTTCCACCACTGCACGGAGAAATAAATAATCGGCACGTTGATCACGCCCACGAGCGCCAGGACCGCGCCGGCGCGATCGGCCCGACGCGGATCGTCGATCGCGGACTGCAGGGAGATGAAACCAATGTAAAGGAAAAAGAGGATCAGCGTCGACGTGATGCGGGCGTCCCACGCCCACCAGGTGCCCCAGGTCGGCTTGCCCCACAACGAACCGGTGACAAGCGACAAAAGCGTAAACATCGCGCCCGTTATTGCCAGCGACGACGCCATCATCGAGGCGAGGCGCGCATTGAACGCCCAGCCGATGCCTGCGTAAATCGCCATCAGCACGTAAAGAAACATCCCCATCCAGGCGGCGGCCACGTGAATGAAGATGATTTTGTAGACTTCATTTTGGTCTCCGGCTCGCTCCGGCGCGACGAAGAAACCGAAATACATGGCCACCGCGAACAGGATCACTGCGGGCACCGCAAACCAGGGAACCAGTTTGCCGGCGAGCGGATAAAAAGCAGCAGGTGACGCGTATTTGTACCAGTTCATTGTTTTAGTGGTCCTGCCAACTACTCATCCCGTTTGGTCTTAGGGCTTCGGTCTTTGGTCTTAGGACTTTTGTCTTTGCCAGATCCAAGTTCTGAAATCTGAGATATCAAATTTCACATTTCAAAAAAGCAAAGACCAAAGTCCTAAGACCGTTTTACTCCAAAGATATTCTCAGCGCGGCTGCGGTCGCCCACGGCGCAAACACTAACGACAACACGAGGAACGCAGCCAGCAGATAAAGGTTCGCGGCCGGACTGATGCCGACGATGCTGGCGTCGACTGCGCCGGCTCCAAAGATCAGTACCGGAATGTAGAGCGGCAAAATCAAAAGCGCGATCAAGACGCCGCCGCCGCGCAGTCCGAGTGTCAACCCTGCGCCGATTGAACCAATCAAACTAAGAATCGGCGTTCCAATTAGCAAAGAGACGAAAAGAACGACGAGCGTGTCTGGCGCGAGGCCAAACTGGATCCCGATCAACGGCGCCATCAGCACGAGGGGAACTTCAGACACCAGCCAATGCGCCAGCACTTTTCCCAGTACAACCAGGTAGAGCGGCTGCGGCGTCAACAGCATCTGTTCGAGCGTGCCGTCCTGGTAGTCGTTTGCAAAAGCTCGCCCCAGCGAAAGCATAGAAGCCAACAGTGCCGCCACCCAAACCACGCCCGGCGCGATCGATCGCAGCAACTGAGCTTCCGGCCCAATCCCCAGCGGGAAGAGGCTCACGACGATGACAAAAAAGAATAGCGTGGAAAGGACGTCGGCGCGTCGCCGCCATGCGAGCGTTAGATCGCGTACGACGATCCAGCGAAACATCGAGAGAGTGGAAGGGGCGCTCACGTGGCAAGTTCGAGCCGCTGAAACGAACCTGCGGAGATGTGGAGATCCTGATGCGTTGCGACAATTGCTATCCCACCCTTGCTCAAATGTTCACCGATTACCGAGTCGATTAGTTTGCCCGCTGCCTGATCGAGCGAGGCCAGCACTTCATCCAGAATCCAAAGCTTCGTGTTTGAAGTCAGCAACCGCGCGAGCGCTGACCGGCGGCGCTGTCCTTCAGACAAAAACCTCACCGGCAAATGTTCGCGGCCGCTTAAGCCGACTGTTGCGAGAGCCTGCTGCGCGGCTGCGTCGCTGACCGGCGTCCCCGCCATCCCGCTTGCAATGCGAAGGTTTTCAAGTGAGTTCAACTCGTCTTTAACGCCGTTGCGATGTCCGATGTACGTGATGCTGCGAGAATACTCTTCAGCAAGCGAGCCAATCTTCGCGCCCTGCCAACGGACTTCGCCACTTTCCGGCATCAGCAATCCCGCGATGATGCGCAGCAGACTTGTCTTACCGCTGCCGTTCGCACCGGTCAGTTGCACGAACGTGCCAGGCTTCACGGCAAAATTCAAATCGCTGAAAAGCCGGCGATCGCCGCGCACGCATTCCAGATTGACGACTTCTAAGATGGCGGTCGGCCCTCCCGTTAGACCTGTTGAACTGCGACGTCATTGTATTGAACTTTTGCGGGAAAAGCATTCGCTATTACCAAAAGAAGTGGCTTTGTCAGAACCGCGGGGTAAGCGGGGCGGTAAGCTGTCGGAATCCGCCCGCTTACCCAGGCTGTTCTGATATTTTGTCGGCCGAGGGTGCTACAAAACTTTCGACATCGGCTCGACGGGACCGTTTGCTCGCCTCCATGCCACCCATCCGACGTAGTGACCTGATTTCAGTCTCTGCGTTGACTCGGCGCGCTCAGCGTCTCTGCGGTGAGTGCGTTTGCAGAGGACATTACCGCCGCAGCGCAGAGGACGCTGAGTCTACGCAGAGAAAAACTTCAAATTAGGGCAATACCATCGAGACGTAGAGTTCGGGAAGGAAGCTCGCCGGGCCAGCTGAGGGTGGCCGAAATCTATTGCGAAACGGCGTCGCTGTCAATACAAAAGAACGAATACAAAAGAACGAATAGCGAGTGCCATAATTTGTAACGCAAACTGTTAGTTTGCGATGAGCGAATAGCCTTCAACCCGAGCGCAAACTAACAGTTCGCGTTACAAAGACCAGAGGGTTCACCGCCACTGTTGCGCGCCTTCAATGTTTCAGCTAAAACACTTCAACGGATTTCCAATTTACCCAGGCATCGGAATCGAGCAGCACTCTTGCCATCCAAACTGAATTCCAGTGAGCGTGACGCCCGCGTCATGCGGCTCAGCGAGGAACTGAGAGAAATCGAGGAGCGGTTGATCCCGACCGGCCTGCACATATTTGGCCGCCCCGCCGAGCTGCAGGAAAAAGCGGATCTGCTGCGCGCGGTTGCGTCGTTTGACAGACCGGAGCAAGGCGCGTGCGCGCTTCCAAAGTTGGTCGCGGATGCTTTAGGCATTGATTCCTACGACAAGCTGCTGCGCGAAACACCGACGAGCGAAACGATAGAACTGGTCGACGGAATTGCGCGCGAGGCGGTGCAACGGTTCTGCGAAACCGATGCGGAGACGGCCATCAACTGGCTGAACACGAAAGCCGGCGTCGACACCGAGAAAGCACGCGCAACGTTTTCCCTGCTGACGCGCGTCGCTGAACAACTCGACTCCAATAATGAGCTTGAGTCACTGATGCGCGCGCTGCGCGGCGAATACATTGCGCCGGGCCCGGGTGCGGACATCGTTCAGAACCCGCTCGTGCTTCCCACCGGTCGCAACACGCACGCAGTAAATCCTTATTCAGTGCCTTCGCAAGTGGCTTCATCTCGCGCGAAAGTGACTGCGGACGCTTTGCTCCGTCGTTATCTTGAAGATCACGGTCGTTATCCGCGCGCGCTGGCCCTGGTCCTGTGGGGCCTGGACAACATCAAGACGCAGGGCGAGGGCGTCGCGCAAGCACTCTGGTTGCTCGGCGTGCGTCCGGTTCGCGATGCGCTCAATCGCGCCACGGACGTCGAAGTGATCCCGCTGGCAGAATTGCAGCGTCCGCGCATCGACGTCGTGATGACGGTGTCTGGCATCTTTCGCGATTTGTTTGCGCCGACGATGACGTTGCTCGACAAAGCGGTGCGTCGCGTTGCTGTTCTCGACGAGCCTTTCGAATTTAATTACGTGCGGCGCAATATCTCCGAAACTATGAACGAGAAGGCTTCTGATTTTGACGACGCTGTCACGCGAGTGTTTTCAAATGCGCCCGGTAACTACGGAACAAATGTGAATTTCATGGTGATGGATTCGCAGTGGGAGAGCGCAGATACGCTTGGCGATCTGTTTGTCACACGCAAGTGTTTCGCCTACACGCGCGACTCGAGCGGTCGAACCGTCGAGGGTCGCGAAGCCCGCCACCTGATGGACGACACGCTGTCGCGAGTTGAAGCTACTTATCAGAACCTGGATTCATTTGAAATCGGTATCACGGACGTGGATCACTATTTTGAATACCTTGGCGGCGTTTCCAAGGCAGTTGAAACGCTGACCAAATCTCGTCCGGCGATCTACTTGTCCGATTCGCTCTCACCGCAGACAAAAATTCGGTCGTTGGAAGAGACGGTCCGCCTTGAGAGTCGCGCGAAGACGCTGAATCCGAAATGGTACGAAGGGATGCTCAAACACGGCTTCCGCGGTGTCGCCGAGATTGAAAATCATGTGACAAACACCTTCGGCTGGAGCGCGACGGCGGATGCTGTCGATCCGTGGATTTACACTGAGATTTCCAAAACGTTCCTCTTGGATCCGGTGATGTTCAAACGTTTGCAGGAGCTGAATCCCCACTCCGTTCGTTCACTCACGAACCGCCTGCTCGAAGCGCACAATCGCGGCTACTGGAACCCGGACGAGGAAATACTGGAACAGCTCCACGACATCGTTGCCGATCGTGATAATCGGCGGGACGAGCAACTGGAAGGTGCTGTATGAAGGTCACGGCCTTTTACGTCGGATCGAGTTTGTTGGCCCCGCTGAAACAGGCTGAGCGCGAGCTTGGTCTCGAATATGACATCGATCTGAAAATTGCTGCGTACAACTTTGGCGCGCCGCTTACTGACGACGAATGGAATGACATTGAACAGGACTTGAACGGTTCGAACGTGGTTTTCGTCATTCACGTGATGGACGGCGAAAACGCGTCGCGGCTGATTGCGGCACTTGAGAAATACAAGCAGCGACATGCGGCGGTGATCGTAATCAACTGCATGCCCGAGCTGATGAAGCGTACGCGCATGGGGCGGCTGGACGTCTCGCGGCTGGTCGCCGCGAATGGAGGAAGTGGGGAAAAGGGGAAGGGGGAAAGGGAAGGAACGCGATCGTGGGAGGCATTGAGCCTGCTGACTGCCGCCGGTTCGTGGGTAGGTCGGCAGGTGCGGCGTGGAAAGGGATCGACCGAAAGTAAGCACGGTCATGGGCAGTATTTGAAGTTGATCGACAAGCTGCCGGGCATTCTGAAATTTGTGCCGACCGCCGGCGGACTGCGAGACGCCAAGCACTACCTGAATATCTTCTGCTACTTTCTGCAACCGACGCCGCCGAACATTCGCTCGATGATTCTGTACGCTTTGAAGGAATACGTTCCGGACGAGCGACTGAAGAGAGCGAAGGTCAAAGTGCCCGCGCCCGAGCGCCTGCCGTCAGTCGCGATTTATCACCCAGATGCGCCGAAGCTTTTTGAAACGTTTGCGGACTATCGGAACTGGTACGAGGGAAGAACTAGTCCAAAGTCCAAAGTCCAAAGTCGGAAAACCAGAGTTCCAAGTTTCAAGTTTCAAGTTTCAAGTTCCAAGTCGGATAAAGTTTCCAGTCCCACGTCGGATCATTTTTCAAGTTCCAATTTGGACCATGGCGTGCTCGATCCTGAAGCGACGATTGGCCTGCTTCTCATGAGGCCGCAGGTTGTGAGCAAGACGACGAAGCATTACGACGCGCTGATTCGCGCGATTGAAGCCGAAGGGCTGAGTGTTATTCCGGCGCTTTCGACCTTGATGGACAACCGGGAAGCAGTGGCTAGGTTTTTCGTCGACGACGATCAGTCGAAGTCCAAGGTCCAAAGTCCAAAGTCCAAAGTCGAAACCAAGACCAAAGACCAAAGACCAAAGATCAAAGACCACACCGATTATTCCCGCGTCAGTCAGATCGTTTCGTTAACCGGTTTCAGTTTCGTCGGCGGCCCGGCAATGAACGACAGCGAAGCGGCGGCTGAATTCCTTCAGAGCTTGAACCGGCCCTATCGCTCGGCGGTGAGTTTAGACACGCAAACGATCGACGCCTGGCGTGAGTCGCAAACTGGACTCAACCCCATCCAGTCGGGCATGCAAATCGCGATTCCTGAAATTGACGGCGCCACCGAGCCTTTCATTTACGGCGGCATTCCCGCCAGCGGACTTGAACCGGTGGCGCTCGACGATCGCTGTGCCAGGTTTGCGCGCCGGCTCAAGCGTTGGAATCGGCTGCGCACCGCGCCGCGCAACAAACTCAAGCTCGCGCTGACTCTCTTTTGTTTTCCGCCAAACAAAGGAAACATCGGCACGGCTGCCGACCTCGATGTCTTTCCCGGCCTTTGGGACACGCTCAACCAACTCAAAGCCGAAGGCTACGAGGTCGAGTTGCCCGCGTCGGCGGAGCTGTTGAGAGAGATGCTGATCGGCGGAAATGCGGAGACCTTTGCGGCCACTGCCAACGTCGCCTACCGCATGAGCGTGTCCGAGTATCGTCGCCTCTGCCCGTACGTCGATGAAGTCGAGAACGACTGGGGCGCCGCGCCCGGCCGCGTTAACTCCTTCGGTGATGACCTGCTGATTCAAGGCGTTCAGCTCGGCAATATTTTCGTCGGTGTGCAACCGACGTTCGGTTATGAAGGCGATCCGATGCGCCTGATGATGGCGCGCAGCGGCGCGCCGCATCACGGCTTCATGGCGTTCTACACGTATCTTTCGCGCGTTCTTGACGCCGACGCGGTGGTGCACGTCGGCACGCACGGCTCGCTTGAGTTCATGCCGGGCAAACAGATCGGGCTCTCCGGCGAGTGTTGGCCTGACAGGTTGATTGGCGAGTTGCCGAATATTTACATCTACAGCGTCAACAACCCTTCGGAAGGCTCGATCGCGAAACGTCGTTCTTATGCGGAGCTGATTTCATACCTGACGCCACCGGTTGAAAACGCCGGACTGTATCGAGACTTTGCGACGCTCAAGGATCTCGTGCTGTCATATAGACAATCGACGAACGAGGTTGAGCGTGAACGACTGTTTGATTCGATCGAAGACTATTCAGGTCGGTTGAACTTGAAAACGGCTGTCCGCGCAAGTTGTAACGCAAACTGTTAGTTTGCGCGCATATTGAATGCTGTTCACTCCATCGCAAACTAACAGTTTGCGTTACACAAAAACAGGGAAGGGAACCCATGTCAGATCAAAACTTAGACCAGGCTGCGGCAGTAGCACTCTTGAACGAGATACTTGAAACTGAACTTGCCGGTGTCGTCCGGTACACGCATTACGCGCTGATGGTTTTCGGCCACAGTCGCATTCCGATCGTGAGCTGGCTGCGCAGCGAAGCCAGCACCTGCCTGGCGCACGCAAACGAAGCCGGCGAGCTCGTGACGCAGTTCGGCGAGCATCCCTCGTTGAAAATCGGCGCGCTGTTGGAAACGCATAAACACGGCATCAACGACATCCTGCTCGAGTCGCTCGAGGCCGAGAAGACGGGATTGGAACTCTACCGGCGGCTGCATGATCTCGTTAAGGACCGTTCCATTTTGCTTGAGGACTACGCCCGCAAAATGATCGCTGAAGAGGAAATGCACCTCGGTGAAGTGAACAAGATGCTGCGCAAACCGGGCGAGATAACGCAATTTCCCACTGAGTGACGCAAAATGAATTTCTTTTCGGGGTTTGAACGAAAGCGCGACGGACGTGTTTGCGTGTGTCGTCCATCGATCCCGCATAAGTTTGGTAGTGACCCAATCTGTCGGTTCTTCTCAGCGTAATCTCAGCGTTCTCTGCGACTCGGCGGTGAATATCGCTGCAAAACCAACTCACCGCAGAGGCGCAGAGCGCGCCGAGTTAACGCAGAGAGTAAATTAGGTTCTACCTAAGTTTCGTGTCGGATAATTCCGCGCCGGTGTAAGATAGCGTCGTCGATTCGTTGGTCGCTGCGCCGTTCGTCCAGAAACTCAACCAGATGTCCCTCCCGTTTATGACATCGTCTTGCAGTCAAAGGTCACTCGTCTCAAACGGGAGCGTTAACAAATGGATGATCGCGATCGCAGAACTAAGCAACGACTAACCATCAGCCTGAACGCAATGTGGGACAGCTCAACCGAGGCCCACAGCGCGCGCATTACAAATTTGTCAGAAGGCGGTTGTTACCTTGATTCTGTTGGCGAAGTGCGGCGCGGACAGATTGTCGGTTTCCGCGTCCTGCTGCCCGATGGCGATTGGCTTTACCTTGAAGGCGAAGTCCGGCATCACAGCGCCGAAGGGTTTGGCGTGCAGTTCACGGAACTGAATGAGGAGCAGACGGAAAAACTTCACTGGCTGCTGCGACTGGCTGCTGAGGCGGGACCTGACGACGCGCCCATGTCGGCGGATCTGGTTGAAGAGTAACCTGCCAAAACTGGAACGCCCCTCGCGCATGAAGGAGAACTAATGAGGGAAGACACCCTGGAAGCGAACAAGACGTTGATCAAACGTTGGTTTGAAGAAGTTTGGAACAACGGACGCGCCGAAGCGATCGACGAAATGCTTGCGGAAGGTGCGGTCTGTCATGGCCTGGCTGACCAGGAAGGAAAGACTGTCAGAGGTCCTGCCGACTTTAGGCCATTTCATCAGACTTTTCGCGGCGCCTTTCCCGACATCACGGTTGTTGTTGATGAGACGGTCGCCGAAGCAGACCTGGTTGTGGCGCGCTGTACTGTCCGCGGCAAACACGTCGGCGATCACCTGGGTGTGGCGCCCAGCAATGCTCAAGTGGAGTTCACGGGCATTGCGATGGGCCGGGTCGAAGACGGCAAGTTCGTGGAAACCTGGAACAACTTTGACTTTCTCACCATGAATCAGCAGATGGGAGTCAAGTGATCGGCGTTTAGCGGACGATGCGCAGACTCAACATCATCCTCGCGATTGTGACGCTGGCCGGCTGTCTCCTGGCAAGTGAGCGTGGCTCCTCAAGCTACAAAGTAACTAAATCTCTCCAGGCTGTTTCCGGCAAGGCTGCCGGTGCTAAGCTCCGCGCAAACTCACTCTGCTCGCAGACGGAACATATTATTTTCAGTTGCCGCGTCAGGCGTTTGCGGAGCAGGGTGGGAACGAGTTCCGGCAAAATCGCCTCGCTTTGCGCGTCGCCTGATTTGGATAAGGACCGCGGCTACCTGCAATACCGCTTTGGTTTGCCGGGCAGGGTCGAACTCGAATACCCCCGCTCTCGCGAGGGAACTCAGCAGCTTTTTCAATACGTTCACTACATGCGCTATCAGGTGGACCTGACGGAAATCAACTTTGCCGTCGGCGGCTACCAGTATCAGATCTTCGACACTTACAACGGTGAGGAGAAACCCGCCGTCTCTGAAGAAGGCGTCACCGTTAAGTCGACCGACGATGCAGCAGAAGCCAACTATGTTTGCAATAGTAAGGCGCAAGCCGACTACAGCACGATCGGGAACATCCTAGCGCGCGAGTAGTTTGCTCATCGGGCTTTGATCGCCTGCCGCAGTCAAAATCGTTGGACTCACTCAACCCGTGCCAATCTCCTTCAAAACGTAGAACCTTCGCCTCACCGGATGGAAGAGATTGCGCCAGCGAGAGAGCGCACGCTCGTTAACGACGGCAAAGCCTGCTGAGTTGAACACCGTCCGCCATTCAACCTCGTTGCGAAACGTGCAGGGGCCGGTGCGGTTGCGCCACTGCCAGTCGTGAGTCCAGCAGACAAAACGATCCCACCACGTCTCGGGAATGTCTTCATAAATAATCGCCGAGCCGGCCTTGCTCAGAACGCGTCTTAGTTCCGTCAACACCGCGCCGACGTCCTGCGCGTGATGCAGTACATAACAAAACAGAACGGCGTCAACCGATTCTTCGGCAACCGGAAAGTGTTGCCCGTCGAACTGCCGATAATCGAGCGCCGCCTCCGCGTTGTCGCCCAAATCGATTCCGACAACCGGCGTGCCGATCATCGCCGAGAGGTGATGCGCAATGAAGCCGCTGCCGCAACCGACGTCCAGCACGCGTGAATTTGCCGGGACAACGCGCGCGATTTCAAGCGCCATGTCGTAGGCGCGGCCCACCTTGCGCCGCCGCCGTTCCCGAGTCCAGCGGCGCCGAATGCTGTCGAGGAAACCAACCGGAGTTTGGCGCCAGAGATCGACGAAATTCCGGTCGTTCGCCGTTGACGGCTCTACTGGGTACGGAGTTGAATCTGATGATAAGGACAAGGAGGGTTGGTACATGCTCGCTGAGTTGGCAATCGCGGTGCCGCATGACGCGGCCAGTGTTTCTGGGATTCAGCCGTAGCTGCGCGTTTTTGCGGCGCGAGATTTTGACGACGACTGTCTGCAATAGACGACACGGTGGAGACGGCTGCAGATTAGCAACTACGTTTGGGTGTTCGCTCTGAATTGCCGTGCGGTATACTTCCGCGAAAGGAAAAAGGAAACGCACTTGACCAGCGTGGTAAACAATTTATGTGGAAACAACTTCTGACCATCATGACCCTGGCGCTGCTGCTCTCCAGCAGTTTGGCCCAAACTCCTTCGCGCATGAAGTCTACAAATAATCTGCCGCCGGGCTACTGGCCGCTCGACAAGAGCCAGGCGATCATCGACAAAACGCAGACGATTCGGCTCGCTCCCGATCTGTCGCACCTGAGCGCCGGCGAACGCGCGGCTGTGGCCAAACTTCTGGAGGTCGGCAAAATCTTTCAGGGTCTCTATGAAAAGCAACGGCACCCGCAGGCGCGTTCTGCTTTTGACGATTTGGTCCAACTGGACAAACGCCTGGGCGCGCCGGCAGCAACAGCTAACCTGCTCACGCTCTATCGTCTGAACCAGGGTCCGATCGCCACGACGCTGGAAAATAAGCGCGAACCGTTTTTGCCGGTCGACGGCGTGGAGCCCGGCAAGAACATGTATCCATGGGGCGTGCGTAAGGAGCAACTCGAGGAGTTCCTCCAGTCAAATCCGGAAGAGCGCGAGAGCATCTTCGATCTTCGCAGCGTGGTCAGGCGTTCGACTCCGCAGAATTTGCGCCAGGATCTGGCGGTGCTCGCAAAGTACCCTGTCCTGTCCACGCTTCATCCGAAACTGGAAACGCATCTGAAGTCGGCATTGTTGATAACGTCGCACAAGGCTCGCATGCGGTCTCGACAGCCTCCCAGTTTCTATGCCGTGCCTTACTCGGTCGCTTACGCCGACGAGCTAATCAAGGCCCATGCGCTGCTAAACGAAGCCGCCGCTGACGTGCACAAAGACGATGAAGAGTTCGCCAGGTATCTGCGCAACCGCGCGCGCGATCTCTTGTCGGACGACTACGAGTCAGGGGACGCCGCCTGGGTGAGAGGTCAATTCAAGAATCTCAATGCGCAGATCGGTTCGTATGAGACGTACGATGACGAACTCTACGGCGTGAAGACGTTCTTTGGTTTTAGTCTCCTCGCGAGCCGGCAGCAGGAGACGACGACGCTGCGTAAAGCGCTGAAGGGTCTGCAGGCGATCGAGGATTCATTGCCCTACGAACATCACAAGCGGATTCGCGAAGACATCCCGGTCGGTGTTTACGACGTTGTCTCCGATTTTGGACAGACGCGCGGCGGCAACACGGCGACGATCCTGCCCAACGAAAGTTACCTCGCGCGTCGTTACGGCCGCACGATCCTGCTGCGCGCTAACATCATGCAGGACCGGAATATTTTTCAGGCGACTTCGACCACGCTCACCGCGGCGCTCGGTCCGGACCAGGCAAAGGAACTGACGCCGGAAGGGAATTTCTACCGCACGCTCTGGCATGAAGTTGGCCACTATCTCGGCGTCGATCGAACCAAAGACAATCGCGATCTCGACGAAGTTCTGCAGGACGACGCCAGCGCCCTCGAGGAGATGAAGGCCGATCTCGTTTCACTCTTTGCCGCCGAGGCGCTCCGCAAGCAGGGCTATTACACCGACGCGCAACTGCGCAGCGTTTACGCCGGCGGCATCCTGCGCGTCCTGCAAAACAACAAGCCGCGCCGCGACCAGCCCTACAACACGATGCAGCTCATGCAATGGAATTTCTTTTTGGAAAACGGACTGCTGACGTTTGATCCGGCGAGCAAGCAAATGCGGGTTCACTACGACAAGTATCACGAGGTGGTGAAAAAGATGCTCAAGAAAACGCTGGACGTGCAGTATCAGGGCGACAAAGCCGCCGCCGGTCGTTTCATCGATCAGTACACGACCTGGGACGAGAATCTGCACGGCGCGATCGCCAAGAGCATTCGCGACAGCCAGCGCTATCGTTTCCGCTTGTTCAAGTACGCCGCGCTCGGCGAGTGAGTAAGAACCACCTGCGTAAGCGGGTGGAATTTGTTCAATGCCGCTCAATCCAGTCAATGGTCACAGCCGCCGCTCACGCAGGCGGTTCTGACTATTTTCCGAAAGCGTCGCCGCCCAGAAAATTCTCTCGCAGGTAGGAAACGGTGTCGTGCAGGGTCTCGCCGGGATCGCGCGGGCGGAAGCCGAGTTCGCGCGAAGCCTTCGCGCAGTTGAGGTACCAAAAATACTGAGCCATCTCGATCGCCGCGGGTTCAACGGGAGAGGCGAAGTTCCATTGTTTGAAAAGCGAGTCGACGATCCGCGAGCCGGTCACCATAAACTTCGAGGGCAGCGCAATCTTCGGCGCCGAAATTTTCGTGAGGCGTTCCAGCCGGCCAAAAAATCTTTCAAACGTCCAATTTGCGACGCCTAAAAGGTAACGCTCGCCGTGCCGGCCTTTCTTCATGGCCGCGCGAAAGGCGCCGGCCGCGTCGCGTGCATCGACAAAACTCAAACCACCGCAACGGCACCGCTCCGATTTTGCGCGCCATGAAATCCAGCACGACTTTCGTCGAACTCAAGTCGCTCATCGCCCGGGCCGAGCAGCAGACTCGGGTTCATGATCACGAGCCGCAGTCCTTTGCCGTTAAAGCGTTCGAGCGCCGCCATCTCCTGGTAAACCTTGCTCGCGTAGTAAGGCCAACGGGCGACGATCTCAAGCGGCGGCGGATACGATTCGTCGGGCACGATGTCGCCGTCATCGGTCACGGCAATCGTGCCGCTGGTGGACGCGAGCACGATCGTCTTGACCGCCGCAGCCTTCGCCGCATCACACAACAGTCGCGTGCCTTCGACGTGGACCTTGTACATTTCGCGCGCGTCCTCGCGCTCGCGCGAAACCTTGCCGGCCAGGTGATAGATCTCGCTGATTCCCTCGACGGCTCGCTTAACGTCGCTCTCTTTCGTGATTGAACCTTCGAGCGTTTCGACGCCAAGTCCGACCAGCCAGTCAGGGATCGACGTTGCCATCACGCGAATGTCTTTGGCGCCGTCCGCAATTAGTTGGCGCACGAGATGCGAACCAAGAAAACCCGTGCCGCCGGTGACGAGCGTCGCCGCCCGCGGCCGCTTCTCGATCGCGGCGCGACGCTTGGTGTCTGCTTTGACCGGCGTTATCCGGGCAGTCCGTTTTTGTGGAGTTTTGGAAGGCATAAAAACTACAGTAATGAGTGATGAGTGATGAGTAAGAGACCGTCAGTTCCGCCAGCCTCAAAACTCATTACTCATCACTCATAATTCATCACTAATTACTTGTCTTTCAGCAACTTGCGCCCGCCGTTCGGCTTTCCAGCGTTTCCGCAATTCTTTCGCGTCGAAGGTGCGGCGGGTTTGATCGCGCAGGTTTTCGACTTCGTGCTTCACCAGCGCCGCGATCAGTCGATACGCTTCCGCGCGCGGCAGTCCCTTCGTCATCTCTTCAAGGTCGGCAATCTCGAGATAGCGTCCGATGCGCGCGCCGACTTTCCTGTTCTTGATGACGTTTGAACCTTTCGGCATCGCGTCGTGGGTGCCGTGCAGGTAAACCGGCAGGATGCCGACGCGCGCGTGCAACGCGAGGTAACCGATCACTGGTTTGAAGTCCGCCATCTCACCCGTCACCGAACGCGTGCCTTCGGGGAAAATGAGCGCGTTGTAGCCGCGACCCAGAAACGAACTCGCGTGACGCAGCGACTGTCTGAGCGAACCAGTGCGCTCCATCGGCACCAGGTTCGTAAAGTTTTCCATCACGGCGCGCTTGTATTTCGTGTCGAAGAAATAATCGGCCGCTGCCAGCACTACCATGTCCTTGCCCGCTTCGCCGAGCGCCATCTTCGTGAGGCCCATGTCGAGGTGCGACGAGTGGTTGGCGGCCACGATGAAATTGGTGTGCGCCGGAATGTTGGAACGGCCGACGTAGTTCGTATCGAGAAATCGATCGTAGAACAGCCGCTGCAGAACGTCTCCAGCCCGGTTGCCGGCGCGGCCGATAAACGACGGGACATGAATTTCGTCGTCGTCAAGACGGCGACCTTCAGGTCGAGCGCCCGCGCCGTCGCGTCCGGACGCAGCGCCTGGCCGGCGACTCACCACGCCGGCGAGTTCTCGCACATCCTGCGCTTCGTTCAGCCGCTCGGGGGCGGTGATTGAACCGCCGGCAGTTTCCACAGCGCTCGCCAACTCAACGAACATGAGACTGTCGAATCCCAAATCCGCCAGGCGCGAATGCAATGAGATCTCGCTCGTTGGCCGGTTGCTGACGCCCGCGACAATCCCAATCAGCCAGCGACTTTCCGCGTCGGCCGATTTCTCACCGCGCGTTGCCGCGTCAGACTTGTTGCCGGCTTCGAGGGCCTGCAGGATCGTCACGACTTCCGCCCGCTTAACTTTGCGCGTGGCCGTCCGCGGCAGTTCGATGTCGGTAAAATGCAACACCTTCACGCGCTTGTAGTACGGGAGCGACGCCGAAACATCGCGGAAATGCTCTTCGACTTTGCGGCGCAACTCAGCTCGGGAAAGCGTGATGTCGTACTCGTCATCCGCCACCACCAGGCACGCCACTTTCTCGCCCAATGCCATCCGCAAGCCCAACGATGCTCAGCTCTTTCACGTGCGGCGAATTTGCATAGACCTCTTCAAGCTCGTCCGGGTAAACGTTTTTGCCGTTAGTGTCGACGATGATTTCCTTCGAGCGGCCGACGAGGAACAGGTTGCCGTCGTCATCGAGTTTCCCGAGGTCGCCGGTGTAAAGCCAACGCTCGACGAGCGCGCTGCGCGTGGCAGGTTCGTCCGCGAAGTATCCGAGCATGACGTTTGGACCACGCGCGATCACTTCGCCAACGCCGCTGGCGTCCGGCTCCGAAATCTTGACTTCAACACCAGGCAGCGGCCGGCCCACGCTGCCGGTCAACATGCGATTCTCGGGCCGGGTGACAGTGAGCACCGGCGACGCTTCGGTCAGTCCATAGCCTTCGAGAATCGTGAAGCCCAATCCCTGAAAATCCTTCTGAATCTGCTTCACTCAAAGCCGAACCGCCGCTGATGAAATAACGAATGCGGCCGCCGAGTCCTTCGTGAATCGGGTAAAAGGCGATTGGCCCAAGATTGAGCGGCGTGTTATCGCGCAGCCAGGCGTTCGCCTTGATCATCGCGTCCGCGGTTTTTCCAATCCAGTCGCTGCGTTCGTAGAGTTTGTTCTTGATGCGCCGGTGCAGCAGTTCCCAGAGCGCGGGTACGCCGACCATGCCGGTGACGTGGCCGTTTTTGATCGCGCGCGCGAGGGCGTCGCCGGTTAACTCCGGCAGGTAGGTTATCTGCGCACCGCGACTGAGCGGCGTCAGAAAGCCGGTCGAAAACTCAAACGTGTGGTGCAGCGGCAAGACCGAAAGCACGCCGTCTTTCGTGCTCATATCAAACACGGACGAGAGCATCGAGACCATGCTGGTGAGATTGCGATGCGAAAGCATCACGCCTTTCGGCCGGCCGGTCGTTCCTGAAGTGAAAATCAAAGAAGCCAGCGACTGGGCCGTGACGCGCGCGGGCAGCAGCGCAATCCGCTCGTCTTCAGTTTGCTCGTCGGGCAAAGCGAACAGCTCATCGAAGTTCCAGATGGCGGGAGAGAGTCCGGCATCAGTTAACCGCTCACGAAGTTCAGCGTGTTCCTGCTGGAGTTTCTCGCTGAGGACGATCCCCGCGGCTTCGCCGGCGCGGGCGAAGTTTATGATTTCGTCGAGCGAACTTTCCGGATCGACCGGAATGCAACTGGCGCCGGTTTTGAGCACGCCGAAGTAAGTCATGCCCCACTCGGGCGCGTTGTGACTGACGAGCATTACCCGGTCGCCAGGCTTGATGCCTGCGCTCGCCAGAAAGCCGGCGGCGCGCGTCGCCAACTCACGCATGTCGGCATATGTGTACTGCTCGTTGCGGCCGTCGCGTTCGATGCGCATGGCCACGCGAGTGGCGTGGCGCTTCGTCGACGTCTCAAAAAGTTCGAGCAGATCGCGATAGGTGTAGATGCGCTTCGGCTGCGCGCGCATGTCTTCTTCGAGTGTCGGGAAGACCCATTTCTTGAGACCGGGCAGGTGGATGTTGAGCCAGTAGTCGTACCAGTCAAACTTTTCCGGATGCCAGCGCAGCAGGCTGCGCTCGTCTTCTCTGATCCGCTCAAACAACGAACGAACGTTGTCCGAACGAAAGATGTAAGCGTTGTCGATGGTGAAGGGACGGAATAACTCGAACGCTTCAGTCGTCTCCTGCGTGATTTCTTCGACGCGATCGACAGTCGTCTTCATGCGGTCGATCACTTCAACAACACGGCCGCCGCCCCAACGCGGACGCGCCCGATCGAGCAGCGAGGAGGCTTTCTTTGCCGCGGAGTTGAACATCGGCACCGAAAACTTTTCAAACGTCGAGGTCGGAACCGGGCGCGGCTCCATGCGCGACACGATCTGATTGAGAAGTTTGACGCCCGTCTCCTTCTCCTGAAAATGCCGGCGCTTGTAGAGACCGACGAGCCCGATAATCCGATCCATGTTCGCCGGATTCGAATCGCCCGTGGCCGCCTGGTGGACCAGCTTCGGCTCTTCGACGCAAGCCTGCGCCGCGACGGCGAGCATGAGTGACGCGACCTGATCGACAGGCGTGATGTCCAGAATCAACTTGTCGTTGGCGGGAATCTGCGTCTGGCCCTTCAGGACGAGAAAAATAATCGGCGCGGTGGTAGTGAAGCCCTCGTTCCATCCGGGGAAGGGATACGCGAGTGCCGACTCGACAATGCTCGGCCGCACGATGCTGCGAACAATTCCAGTCTCCGCGGCGACAAGTTGTTCTCCGAGCGACTTCGTGTAGGTGTAAATGTTGGGCCAACCCCAGAACGCCGAACGTTCGACGCCGAGGTCGGTAAGCCGCGTGCGGGTCCAGACTTTTCGTTCGCGGGCCACGGCGAGTCCGAGCGCGTCAGGATCGTCCGCGTCGCGGTTTTCCTCGTTAAGTCGTTTGCGCGCCAGATCGCGAAAACGGGCCACCATCATTGCGTCGCGCGCTTCTTCGCGGACGCGTTCGGCAAGCTTGGCGCAGTCTCTAATCTCCTGTTCCACATCAAAGACGACGCCGGGCAGCTCGTCTTTGCGCGGGAAATAGCCGACGACGGGATCGTCTTCCCAAACCGGACCGGAACGATTACCGGCGACAAAACAAGTCGATACGTGAATCAGCGCCGGCCGCTTCATGCGCTTGGCGAAGGCGATTACGTTTTGAGTGCCGACGACGTTGGTACGCAGGGCACTTTCAAGCGTGGGATTGAAGGTGACGTTGCCGGCGCTGTTGAGAACAACGTCGATGTCGTCGGCGACAGCCTGGGCTTGCTCTTCGGTGTAACCAAGATTGGTCTCGCCAATGTCGCCGCCCAGGACGACAACCTTGTCGCGTATGAAACCCTCCAGCGCGTCACCGTAGCGATCGCGTAGCGGGTCGAACGGCGGCGCAGTTATCACGCTGTTCCAAAACCGCGTCTCTGATTCTTCCTGCGAGCGCGCGCGCACCGTCACATAAACTCGCCCAATATTCGGGAAGCTGTGCAGGAGCATGCTGAGCGTGACCTTCCCGAGGAAGCCCGTGCTTCCGATCAGGAAGATCTTGCGATCATTGAAGATTTCAGTCGGCGAAAGCGTCATTTACAGAACCCAGCGTTTAGAGGCGGGCATTGCCCGCCGGTTCAAGCCATTGATTCAATCTTGAGACGGCGGGCAATGCCCGCGTCTAAACGGTTGTGACATTTACGATTCACGGCTCTTCTCACTCCATGTCCGCGATGCCGATCATCGGCTGATGCAGCATCGTGATCTCGGCGGAGTTTCCCATGTAACTGCGCGCCATCGCGATTGCTTCCGTCAAATTGTCCGCGCGATCCCAGCCGAGCATCGCCGGAACATGCGCGTTCTCAGCGCCGGCTGCGATGACCTTGCCGACATGCTGGCGTCCGTTTTCGCCCCAGTACCACATGAAGAACGGATGCGCTCCGTGATACGCGTTGCCGCGCCGGTACATCTCCACGTAACTCGGATTGTTAGCAAACTCTCGCTCGTACTTGTCACGAAGCACGAAAGCGTCGCGCGTTTCCGGCAAAAGACGATTGAAGAACTCGATGTAGCTCGGGTGAAACTTATGATCAAACTCGTCATAGCACGGATGGTGAATGATCAGCACGCCGCCTTTCTTCAGCAGCGGCTTGTTGCGATAAAAGTTGAAGTGATAACCCAGACCCATCACCTGGACCAGCAGCGGATTCAAAATCGAATAGACGTTGTACGGCGAAATATCAGGAATCCCGGTGATCAGAATGTCACACTGGCCACGCACCGGAATCGCATACTGATCAAACGCCTTCTCAATAATTTTCTCGTGCACCGGTTCCGTCTTACCCGCATGACAGGCAATCATTTCGTACTGGGCCGGCCGCGAATGCAGCAACTTGCGCCGCGCCGGGCGCGGCAGTTTGCTCATCGCGTAGCGCATGGCTTCAAACTTCATGCGGTCCATCGCGGTGAAGTCGTCCTCGTTCCGCAAGAGGAAATCCATGTCGCCTTTGTACATGCGATTGTTGATGGCCGTCTCGATGTGAAAGACGTTGAGTTGCTCGTCGACGATCTTGCCCAGCCGGTGGACCTTGTGATTCAACTCAGACTTTGCCGGGTCCATGTAACTGTCTGAGTCGCGAATTGTTTGCGGCTCGTGATGCGCGCGCAGCGACTCGTAGTCGCACAAACCAACGGCGACTGACTTGTGTCCGCCGTCCATCGGCACCAGGTTGATGTTGACGTAGATCAGCAAATCGCTTTCGGCGGCGCGGCGGTTGAGCGTCAACGGTTCTTTGTGCCTGGTCTCGCCAAGCTTGATCAGTCCGTCAGCCCACTCGGCGTCGTGGTTGTAATAGCGGTCGGGATAGTACTCGTCGAAAATCTTCGAGCCGACCATGCGCTTCATTTCCCACTCGGTCATCTTCCGGTGCAGGGAATTGGCGATGATGATGTGAACGTCGTCAACGCCGTGACCAGCCAGCATGTCGAGCACGATTTCCAAAACCGTCTGGCGAATGTCAGGCGTCGCCATCGGCGGAAGCGGCAGACTGATGTCGTCAACTGCAACGGTTACGCGCATGCCGGGCTCGAGTTGGGCAAACAACGGATCGCAACCGTGCGGATGATTCAGCGCGTAACGAATCGCGGCCTCGCGATTGGGCAGACCCTTGATCGGCGGATTCGGATAAAGCACGCGCGTGCCGATCGGAAGGTCTTCGAGGATGAAGTCTTCACCGGACGGCATGATTCGCGGCGCGCTGTCGCGGTCGATGTAAACAACCGATTCGTGCGTTTTTCGTCTGAGTTGAAGTGCCATAAAAGTTTCGAGTTCCAAGTTTCAAGTTTCAAGTTCGCTGGAGGTTTCTAACTTGAAACCCGGAACTTGAAACTCGAAACTATTTCAAATTCAGTATCGGCCAATCATGATGCAGCGCCGTCTGACGCAAACGCATGTCAGGATTAATCGCCGCCGGGTGCCCAACGACAGAAAGCATCGGCAGGTCGCTCATGCTGTCCGTGTAAGCGTACGAGTCGCTGAGACTCAATCCTTCGCGCTCGGCAAAAACTCTAATCCACGATGCCTTGGTAGCCGCGGCCATCACCGGCGGCAGCAGCCGTCCGGTCGCGACGCCGTTAACAAACTCCAGGCGGTTCGCGACGTACTCCTCGATTCCCAGGTGTTCCATCAAAGGCTTAACCGAAACGTCGAGCGCGCCGGTCACGACCACCTGGCGCAAACCGAGGCTGCGTGATTTTTCCAGCAGCTCGTAAGCGCCTGGAAAGACAGCCGGCTTCAACACTGAGAAAAATAGATCGTCGGCGAGATACCGCAGGCGATCCTCCTTCACGCCTTTGTAGCGTTTGAAGTAAAGGTCGTTGAAAACTTTGCGGCTGTACTGGTCGGTGACGGCAAAAACAGGCAGGCTCAACAACGTCGCCGCGCTCTTCTTGAAACTACGAAACAGCCCGGGCTCGTTCCGGGCGTAAAATCCCAGCGTGTGAACCAGGTTCGTGCTGACCAACGTTCCTTCGAGGTCGTAGAATGCCGCCGCTGCCAAGCGCTCCTCCAAAGTCTCCGGGCGTGGCTCTGCCGTCGCGAGCCGTTCGGAGTAGTTTGTTGAATGTGGGGAGTCACTATAACCCAAAGAAGGGGCTCAGGGCTAACACTAAAATGTGGGTGTATGGAATGTGCGTACAATACCGGCGTAAGGATGCGGATTCTTTAGGAAAAACGAAGATAAGGCGGGTTGAAAAAGCGAGCTGTGGGGAACCGAAAGAGGTCCGATGGCAACTGATCGGCCGCAGATCCTGCTGAAACCGGCTAGGGTTCGCGCCGGCTGGCCTTCTTCAGTTCCTCGAGCGTCCGTTTGTGCTGCTCGAGTTTCTGGCCGGCTTCACCCAGTTTTCCTTCTGACGTCAGTCGCTGGTATTCATCGAACTCTTGGACGGCTTTGTTGATGAGCTGCTGGACGCTCAGTCCTGGCGCAGTCGCCGTTGTCGTTGGTGACGCTGATGGTGATGGTTTCGGCTCACCTGGCGCAACCTTTTCCGGAGTCGGCTCAGTTCTGGCTGGGGCCGGTGATCGCGAGTCGCCTAAAAGACTCGCCAAAGCCTCGTCGAATGTTTGGCCGTGGCCAAGTCGATCCTGAGTTGCGAGTACAACCAGCCGCAGCTCGGGCATGGGGCTGCTTTCGGCGCGCAGGTAGATCGGCTCAACAAAAAGAAGTGAACGGCCGATGGGGATGACGAGCAAGTGGCCGCGCAGGACCTTAGATCCCTGTTGATTCCAGAGCGTGAACTGCGAAGAGAGTTGGGAGTTTTGATCGATGCGCGCTTCAATCTGTAGGGGGCCATCGATCAGTCGTGATTCGGGGAAGTTGTAAATTAGCAGCTTGCCATAGTTGTCGCCGTCGCTCCGACCTGCCATCCAGCCGATCAGGTTGTTCCGACCAGACGGAGTGAAAGGGAGAATCAAAACAAACTCATTGTGAGTAGTCTCACCGGGCAACTGCATTAAAACGTAATAAGGATCAATCGGCAGCGTCTGCTTCCGGTTCGCCTCATCCCGCGAGGTTTGCTGGGCCAGCGTCCAGACATCTTCACGCTGGAAAAACACCTTTGGGCTTTGCGTGTGATAAAGACCGTAGACTTCGCCCTGCACGCGGATCAGCGTTTCCGGATAACGAACGTGCGCGCGCAAATCGGCAGGCATCTGGCTCGCATCCTGAAACATTGTGGGAAACATCGCGCGGTAAGACGCAATCAGGGGATCCTGATCATCGAAGACATAGAAGTGACGTCGTGCCGTTGTAGGCGTCAATTACTACTTTGACACTGTTGCGGATGTAATTGACGTTCGTTGCCGGCTGACCGCGTGATGCCGCGAATAGGGATACGTGGCTGACTCGTGTATAGGCGTCGATCATCCAGAATAGACGGCCCTCATTGCTGACCACGAGATACGGGATCATTATCGTAGGTGAGAAACGGTGCGATGCCGTTAACCAGCTCGCGTATGTTTCGGTGGATCAGGACGCGACTTTCAGAGTTTACGTCATCCGAAAAGGGTAGTTTGGAAAGATCGCCGAGCGCCCAGGCAAGGAGCAACCGGCGAGCGCCGCTGCCGAGTCTGATCCCGCCAGTGCCTTCGATAGCTGGTGTAGGTGTTGGTTTCTCCCTGCGGAAAATCAAACTCCTTTTGGTTCGTCTTCACATAAACGTCGGTGTTGGTGTCCTGGCCATAATAGATCTCGGGACGCGTCACTTTTACGTCCGTCGACTTGGACTGGACCGGCATATCTGAAACGACGAAACGCGGCATCCCCTCGGGCGTAAAGCCGTTGGCGGTGTTCATCGTGACGCCGTAGCCATGGGTGTAGATCAGTTTCTGATTGATCCAATTTCGAGACGCTTCCGGAAGGTTGGTCACGTTTATTTCGCGCGCCGCAACCATCATCTGGCGCGTCGTGCCGTCGATCTGATAACGATCGACGTCGACGTCGGGAAAGTCGTAGTAGGTTCGGATCGCCTGAATCTGTTTGAGCGTGTCTTGTAGCGCACGCCAATCCCAGAGTCGAATGTTCTCGAGCGTGGGACGGTTGGCATTCAGATCGAGTCCCTCAATAGTCTGCTCTGCCTGAAACTCGCGCAGTTCTACGTTTTCCAGTCCAAATGCGCGCCGCGTCCAGGCGATGTTCTGTTCGATGTAAGGCGTCTCGCGGCCCAGCTCATTTGGTTTGACAATGAAACTGGTGACGTACGCCGGCACGAGAAAAACGCCGACGACGTAGACCGCCAGCGGCAGGGCGAGGGCGATGAGCAACATGCGCAGGCCGCGCTTTGTCAACGCGTTGACCACCGCGATCGCGGCCGCGATCAGCAAAGCGATGCAGACGAAGAAAAGCGCAGGCAGCAGGTACTTCGCTTCAACAAAAGTTACGCCGGAAAACGTTTGGTGATCCTGCCAGAGGTACGGAAAGCGGTGCAGATAAGTGCGCCAGGCCAGCAAGACGAGAAACACGGCGAGCGCCAGCGATCCGGCGGCGAATGACTTTTTCGTCGTATCTTTGCCGGCGGTCTTTAGTACCTTCTGCGGAAGAGTCAGCAGCGAGTAGATGATCGACGCGCAGAGAATGACGAAAGCAAGCGTCAACAGCCAACCGCTGATCAAGTCGTACAGCGGCAGGTTGAACAGGTAGAAGCCGAGCGGCTTTTGAAAAATTGGATCGGGAGTCGGCGCCGCCGCCTGATTCAGATAAAGAGCAAACGTTTGCCAGTGGCCCTTCATCGCAACACCGTAGAACAAACCAAACAGAACCGCGAGAATCCACCCAAGCGGCCGCACCAACCGTTCCGGCGAAAACTGGATCGGCTGGTTGTTGACGATGATGGTTCGCTTTTCGAAGGGTTGTGAAGCGAAGCCTCGCTCCAGCAGCCAAAAGGCGGTGCGCAAAATGCCCACAGTCAGCAAAGCGAAGGCCATGAACAACCCAACCTTCAGTTTGAAGATGTACCAGTAGACGGCGGAAAATCCGAGGGAACTAAACCATGCGGCAGAAAGATAAACCGACAGCAACCGAGATAGAACAATCAACAGGAGGATTACGGCGACCACGAGCAAGACTCGCCACCGGCGGCTCTTGCGCGGGCCAACGTCGATAACTTCATCTTCTCGCAAAGGGAAAGGTTCACTCACGTGCGGTTAGCATACGCTGACTAAGTCCAAAGTCCAAAGTCGAACGTCCAATGTCCAAAGTCAACTCAAAGTTGATCGACGACTCTGTTTGAATCACTTTCGCCGCGACTTTCGATTTTGGGCAGTGCGTAATTTGAAATTCTCTGTGCATCCTCCGTGTTCTCTGTGCCGACAAACGTTTTCAAGACTCACCACAGAGACACAGAGAACGCGGAGATTCGACACTACTAGACTTTGGGCTTGATTTCTCGTCGCGCGGCGCGCATGTATAATAGTTTACGCAAGTTTTCAATGAATTCAGAGATATTCAGATGTTAGCGTCAGGAACACTTTTACAGAATCGCTATCGTATTATTCGGCTGCTCGGTCAGGGCGGGATGGGCGCTGTTTATGAGGCGACTGACGAGCGCCTCGACACCACTGTCGCCTTGAAGGAAACCTTGTTTGCGGAGGAGCGCCTGCGAAAGCAGTTTGAGCGGGAGGCGCGGCTGCTCGCGCGGATGCATCATCCGGCGCTGCCTCGTGTCAGCGATCACTTCGAGGAGGGCGAGGGGCAGTTTCTGGTGATGCAGTACATCCCGGGCGACGACTTGTCGCAGATGATTAATCGCAAGCAGGGACCGTTTCCGCCTGACCAGGTTTTGACCTGGGGCGATCAGTTGCTCGATGCGCTTGATTACCTGCACACGCAAGACCCGCAAATCATTCACCGCGACATCAAACCGCAGAATTTGAAGCTGACTTCACGGGGGCAAATCATCCTGCTGGATTTTGGTTTGGCGAAAGGCCAGACGGGCGGTCCGTCAGTCGTCACCACTTCGGCGAGCATTTATGGGTACACGCCAAACTACGCGCCCCTTGAGCAGATTCAGGGCCTGGGCACGGATGCCCGCAGCGACATCTACGCGCTCAGCGCGACGCTCTACCACTTGATCACTGCGGTTAAGCCGCCTGACGCCTTGACGCGCGCGGCCGCGATCGTCAACGGCCAGCCAGACCCGCTTGTGCTTGCGAATGAGATCAGCGCCGGCGTCGGTCCGGAAGTAGCCAACGTGCTCGCGCGAGCGATGAGCCAAAATCGCGATCAGCGTTATCCTGCCGCAGCGGGGATGCGAGCGGCGTTAAAGGGAACGGGCGAGGTCGCGACGCTGATCGGCAAGACCGAAGCAGCAACCGTGCTTTTCGAGCCGGGTGTTCCGACACGCGCCGGCGAATTATCAACAAGACCGGGCGACGCGAGCACAGAAGCGCCGACTGCGATCCTGGCCGGCGAGACCACGGTCGTCCGCTCGAAAACGAACGCAGGAAGGCGCCTTGCGCCCTGGGCCATTGCCGCCGCTGCCATGTTCCTGGTTTGTTGTCTCTTCGGAGCGTTCTACGCCTACCAACATCGCAGCGATTCGGCCACCGCGCCCGGCGCAACCGAGCAAGTGAATTCCGTGACGGCGCAGCCTTCACCGGCGTCGGAACATGCCGGCGATCAACCGACGTCGGGAACCCTGGCTGACGAGAAGAACGCAGTCACATCCAATCAACCGGTCGCCGCCAACGAGCCTGCAAAAAAAGCTGAGAAGGCTAAGACTAATGCTAAGAGTTCGGACAAGGTCGTCATCGAACTTGATCCGGAGAAAGACGATGAGGCTGGTCAGAATCCGAATGTGAATGCACCGCCGGCACCGCCCGAAGTCTTTATTCCCAGCAATGTTCCGAATAATGCCCGTGTGAACCGCGCAATTCGACAAATGGGAGTCCCAAAGATCACCAATCTTCCGGACGGAAGACAGGTCATGACTTTTGCTGACGGCACGCGCATCGTTACAATGCCGGACGGAAGCAAACGCATGATGCGTCCGGGCGGGAAACAGAAAAAGCGCCCGAACTGAGGACCGTCGTCAACCGATTGATTCATTCCTGCCGCCCTGCCAAATCCAATCAACGAATCTACAAACTTATGAAACTAACGAAAGCGAAGAAGGCAGCCTTGATTGCGCTGGTCGCGCTGTTGCTGAACGCAACGGTGCCGGCGATGGTCGCGTTAGCCGCCCGTGAACAGGTCAACAATCCTCCAAACAGCCCGGTCATCCGCATTGCGCCGCCGGCGCCGGTGTTTGATGAAAAGACGCGGCAGACGGAGCTGGCCGGTCGTCGCGCCCGGGTGGGCCAGTCGATTGGGCCAAAGGGAATGCTGATTCTCTTCAGCGCCGAGCCGCGTATTTACACGAACGACGTCACCTACGAATACCGCCAGGAAAACAATCTCTACTATCTGACAAACTTAAAACAGAAGGGCGCGACGCTCGTGCTGACGCCGGGCAATGAAGTGCTGCCCGAGATTCTTTTCCTGCCGCGGCGCAGTCCGTTCGCGGAAATTTGGAACGGTCGCATGTATAGCGCTGCAGAAGCGAGCCGGGTCTCCGGCATCAAGGAAATCTGGGACGCGAGCGAGTTTGACGGGTTCGTGCAAGCGCTGCGCAGCCGTCAGCCCTTTCGGCCGGCGCCGGAAAAGATTCTGATGTCGGCAATGACGCCGGCTCCACAGACGCCGCAGCCGGAAACTCCTGGGAGCGCGCCTGCGAATACCTGGGGCTTTGAAAAGCTTTTCGCCTCGGCGGGTAAGAATGAGAGCGAGCTTTATTTGCTGGAGTCGGGCGGTCGTGAAAACCCGGAATACAAGCAAGAGCAACGCTTTGCTTCGGAGTGGGCCAAGACTCCCTCGGGCTACCGCATCAAGAACGCAGCGCCGATCTTTGCCGAGTTGCGTCTACGCAAGTCTCCGTTGGAACTCGCGCTGCTGCAGCACGCAATCGACATTACAACTGAAGCGCACCAGCGCGCCTGGGTCGCTTCGGAAAATGCGAAGTGGGAGTATGAAGTCGACGCCCAGGTGATCTACACCTTCAAACTTCGCAATGCCGATCATTGGGGCTATCCGTCTATAGTCGGCTGTGGGCCGAACGCGACGACGTTGCATTACATCGAGTCGCAGGGACAGGTGAATCAAGGCGAACTGATGCTGATGGACGTGGGCGCAGAATACGAGCACTACACCGCGGACGTGACGAGGACGTTTCCAGTGAACGGAAAGTTCTCGCCCGCTCAGGCCGAGATTTATCAGATCGTCTACGACGCGCAGGAAGCGGCAGCGAAAGCCACGCGGCCGGGCGCGACAATCTCCGACGTTCACCGCGCTGCGCTGGATGTGATCAAGGACGGCTTGCTGAAACTTGGACTGATCACCGACAAAGGTTCGGAGCAGTATCGAATCTGGTTCATGCACGGAACGGCTCACTGGTTGGGAATGAATGTGCACGACGTCGGCAACTACGGCACGAAGTTGGAGCCCGGCATGGTCTTTACCAACGAGCCGGGGATTTACGTGAGGCCCGACGCGCTGGATAACTTGCCCAAAAACGCGGCCAATGAGAAGTTGATCGCAGCCGTCAAACCGGCGTTCGAAAAGTACAAAAACATTGGCGTGCGCATTGAAGACGATATGCTGGTAACTGCGAGCGGCGTGAAATGGATGACGGAAGCGTTGCCGCGAAAGCTGACGGAGGTCGAAGACTTCATCGCGCGCGCTCGGCGCGAAGCCGGCAGGTAAACACTCGCTGCCGGCAAACGAGTCCCGCGATCTGACCGTTTAGAGGCGGGCATCGCCCGCCGCCTCAACCTCAATGATCTTGACCGAGCGCTCGCGGAATTGCAGGCGGAAATTTACACCGTTCCAGTCGATCGGGTGATGGAGCACGGCCGCTTGCGCGCCGAAGCGATGGCAATCCGTGATACTAAAGCTGCGGCCGGGGGAGTGACTGAGGCCGACTGGGCAAGGATCGATGAGTTGTTGCATCAGTCATGGCGGTCGTTGAAGGCCGCAGTGAAAACTTAGGCGGAGTCGGAGGGATTTAGGCCGCGGATGAACGCGGAGAGACGCCGATTAAGGCAGCAGACCGTAAGCGTCTACTTGAAGTCGCAGCAGCGCGAGGTGAATAGAGGTTTGTGAATTGTTTCGATCAGATTCGCGCTCATCTGCGTTCATCCGCGGCCGATGCTGTTACTATCGCAGCCCTGAGGAAAACATGTCCGAAACAAATGACGTCAAGAACTTGAGCGACGAGCAGGTTGAGGAACGAATCGTTCGACTCGCTTTCGATGGCGACACGCTCAGGTATCGCGAGTTTCGCGCGAAGCTCAAAGCGGGTTTGCCGGAAGGTACCGGCGTGGCGTTGCGCGGCAGCGTCGTTACGAACAAGCGTTGGGAGGACGGCGAACCCTTCGACGCCGGCGGCCGCGGCAGCAGTGATCTTGACGTTACCCTCGTCGGCGACAAAGCCATGGCGTTTTGGAGCGAAGACGCTTTTTACATTCCCGGTTTGCACACTAAGCCACTGAACGACAAAGATGCGGGCATCGCGCCGGCGCTGAATCCATTGCGCGAGGAATTGCAAAAGCTCACCGGCCGGCCGATAGCCTTTCAAGCCACTTCAAACCTCATCCTGTACGCGCGCGACGTCTTGTTTGATGAGCCTTACTTAACGGTGATCGAGGCGCAAAAAGCTCCGTGATTGTTAAGTTGCTCAGCTACAACATTCGCTTTGGCGGGCGCGGCCGCGAAAGGGAACTGGCGGAAGTCATTCATGCCGTCGCTCCCGACCTCGTAGTTTTTCAGGAAGCAATCGATCCGGACGTCATCAGCCGGCTGTCCGCCGCGGTGGATATGCCGTTCTGGGCCGCGCGTCGCCATCACTCCATCGGGTACATCAGCCGGCTCGAGACCAGCCACCACGAATGGCACCACCCCGCCGGCGCCAAACATTCATTTCTTGAGATCGTTTTGCAGGGGACTGAGGAACCAATCTTCGGCCTACACTTGAGTTCGATGTTCTCAAAGTGGAGCGAACGGCGCCGCGTTCGTGAGATTGGAGCCCTGCTCAAGAGCATCGAACGACATCAGCAGGGCTTTCATGTGCTCGTGGGAGACTTCAACACACTGGCGCCCGGCGAATTACTGGACGTGCGCCGCATGCCTGCCTGGATTCGCGGCGTTGTCTGGCTGAGCGGCCGCGACATCCAGCGCGCAACTATTCAACTGATGCGCGACTCAGAATACGCTGACGGTTACCGCCTGCTGCACGCGAACGACAAGGGCTACACGTTCCCGGTTTGGGATCCGCACCTGCGACTCGATTATGTGTTCCTCCCGAATGGTTTTACCGAGCGACTGGTTCATGCCGAAGTGATCACCGCGCCACCTTTGGCTCCCAAGGCGTCTGATCATTTTCCCCTCCTGGCTCACCTCAACTTCAAATAACCTCTCAAGTGATCTCTGTTGGAGTGCGCTGATCTTTTTGGAGTGCGCTGACCTGTCAGCGCTTTGGTTTGCGGCGGCCCGACGCCGCATCCGGTCGCTGACTCAATCGACGCCTTCAGATTCAACCCACGCAGGTCGCGCCAAGGTCGCGACCGACCAAAGCGCTGACCGGTCAGCGCACTCCAAATTAAAGAGGAAGCCCGCGCAAGGCTAGCGCTCCGACCGTTGGCCTTCATATTTCGGTAGACCTTCAATCAGGAAGTCAAAGCCGAGCCAGAGACTCCAGCTATGGTGATAGAAGGCGACGGGAAAGACTAGAGCGAGCACGAAGATTCCGACCAAAACCTTCTCATAACTCGAGCCGATCACGACCAGCCAGAGCATGCAGGTAACCAGAATCACGAATTCGGTGACCATGACGTTCGCCAGAATTGCACCGACAAAAAAACCTTCTTCGCGCTTAAACAGAGCCCGGCAGTTTGGGCAATGATGCCTGATGTGAAAAGGCCCACGAGCGATCGACGCCTGGCCGCACGCGGGACAGAGCAACCGCAGCGCCCGCGACAATATTTTCAGAATGGATGCTTCTCTGGCGATGATGCCCGCAGTATAGCCACAACTCGCTGGAATGTAATTCAGGCAGTCGTGTTTAGAGTACAAGCTTCAGGTTGCGCCATCACAGCACAAGGAACCTCGGAACTTGCAAGGTTTTTTGGCAGTCAGTGCGAGTCTTTGATCGCCCGCAGCATTCCGGCCAGGAATTCGGCTAATTCTTTAGGCAAGGCCGACGGAACCGAGGGAAGTTCGCCGGCGACAACGCGACGGAGGAACGACGCTAACTCTGGCAGCGGTGGTTGCATTTGTGCCAATTGCTCCAGGTCTGCGGCGGCCTCCGCTTCAAGAGGAGTCCGCTCAACCGCCGCCTGCGCACAAGCCATCGCGAGCGCTTGGATCCCCTGAAGCAATTGCGGCGGCCAGCTGCTGGCCCGACCGGAGCGGCGCTCCAATTCCTCTGACGCTACACTGCGCTTGTCTTCCCACTCGTCTGCCTTCCCTTCGTCGCCACGAACGCGAGCGATGGCGGCCAGCGTGCCGTAAATGGGTGGTAGTTCTTGAAGTGAGGGCCAGCCGCTCAGCAATTTCGAGAGACTCGCGCGCGGTACTCTCCGCCTCGGCTAGCTCGTTAAGGAGAAGGTGGAGCCGGGAAAGCTTTCTGAGCGATGCAGCGGTGCCCGGCTCACTGCCAAGCTGTTGCGTAAGCTGCAAGGCTTTGGTCAACAAGCGCTTAGCTTCCTCAAATCGCTGTCGGGCCTCCACCTCCCTGCCTTCTCGAAGCGCAGCCTCGCCATCCAGTCGGTAAACCGTGCCGATGTTCTCCGACGCTACAGCCTGGCTAGAGGCGTCATCTAGCCCGCGAGCTATTTCGAGGGAGCGCTCGAACCATGCACGCGCTTCTACCAAACGTCCTTGCTCGGCTTCGGAAGTCCCGAGGAGGTTACACAAGAGCATGACATTGGGCTGATCACCCATCGCTTGATAGATCTTAAAAGACTCTTCCATTAAAGCTCTGGTTCGATCTGGTTGCTTCAGGCCACTACTCGCGCCGCTTTGCTGTGCAAGAGCTGCAGCCTGAAGTTCTTTGTCACCGAGAGTGCGAATGATTGCCAGTGCTTCTTCGTATTTCGCATCGGCTTCCGCATATCGGCCCATCTCCAGCAGAACTCGCGCACTCTGACATAAACCTGCGGTTGCGTCTCGGCCAAGTCCTTTTTGGATAGTACCGGCACGTTCCGCGGTAGTGAGTGCTTCATCGAGTCGACCAGCGGATCTGAGAGCATTCGCCAGATCGCCAAGCGCTACAGCCAGGTTGCCGCGTTCCGATTCCTCATCGGGATGAGTGTCAGATGTTATGAGCCCCTCCCATTGTTTGACAGTCTCCTTTAAAACCTGGACCGCCTCATGACTAAGACCAGAGCTGTGGAGAATCCGACCCAGCATTTGGCCGGTAAACGCCAACTGGAAAGTGGGATCAAACTCAGTCGTGATGCGGAGACGCTCCCGGATGTCCTTTAACTGGCGAATCGCCTCGGCGGACTGACCACGAGTGAAAAGAGTCCACGCATTATCAGATAGGGTCAAAACTGCCGCTTTGCTAAAGCCGCCTTCACCCACTTCGCCGGCGAGCCACGTCACCCAGGCATCTCGTTCTCGCAGCCGGCCCGATCTTGCCAGGTACGCTCGAAATGGGTGAGCTATCGCAGAGGCAGCCTCATAGTTCCGATCACTTACGGCCCAGCGTACGGCAGCACGGACATTTGCTTCCTCGCGCGACATGAGTTCCAACCCGGTACGTGGGTTCGAACCTCTAAGGACTTGGTCCACCGTCCGCGTCACGGCAAAGTAAACTCCAACTAATCGCTTTCGCGCTTCTCCCGGATCACGTGTAGGGGGCCCGACCGCCGCATACGCCAGCGTCGGGTGGAAGCGCAGGTAAGGACGATCTCCCAACAGAAGGTCATGTTCGACTCGAATGAGCGCGGTGGCTTCGAGTTCCGCGCGCGCGACTTGCCACTGTTGCGGATCGAGTTCGCTCACGTCCAGCAAAACGATCTCGAACACGCCGCCGCTGAACATGCCGAGCCAGGGCAGCGCCGCTTGCGCCGCATCGCTGAGGCGGCTCGTTGAGAAGGCCAGTGACGCCAGCAGCGATTCGTTGCGTTCGACGCCCGCACCGCGTCTGAACCCTGCAATCAGTTTCGCGAAATCTGCGATGATCGCTTCGGGAGTGAGCTTCTTCAGATGCGGTGCTACCAGTTCGATCGAGAGTGGATGATCGGCAAGCGTGTCGAGCAAGGGGCTGAGCCTTTCTTTAGCCAGCCTTGCGTTATCCAGTGTCAAACCGTCTTTCGCGACCACCCGCGAGAGCAACCAAAGGCTGTCGGCCCGCGCCAAGCCGGATAGTTCGGTTCTGAATACGCCTTGAAGTCCCGTTTCTCCCGGACGGCAAGTGATGAGTAGACGCCCGCGTCCCTCAGGCGCCGCGATCAGATCTCGGAAGAACTCATAGAGCCGCTCCCGCTCGTCAGGTGTGTACGGTCCGACTTGACTGGATGGGCCAGCGTCCGCCAGCGAGGCGTTGTCCGGCTGTTCTGTGGCATCTCCCCCAGCGGCTTCCTTGAACTCTCCAGCCGCTTCATTGAACTGGGGAAGAACACTTTCGAAGTTGTCCCATACGACGAGCACGTCTTTCTCATTGAACAACTCGATCGCGCGGCGGCGCTGCTCAGTGGCGGGCAGCGACTCAAAATTCGGTCCTTCCAGATACGTGCCGAGGGCTTGCTCGACGCGTTCGGCGCTCGCGAACTGTTCGAAGCTGACGAAGCAAGCACCGTCACGAAACAGTCCGCTACGCGTCCACCAATGCGCGGCCTCGGTGGCCAGCGCGGTCTTACCCATGCCGCCCATCGCGTGCAGCAGGATGGCCCGGTTCACGCGGAACTGGCGCTCGAGTTCGTGCAACTCGCGAGCGCGGCCCTGGAATTGGTACATCGGCGCCGGCGGAAACGCGCCCACTTCGTTTTTGCTTGTGGCCGGGCTACGAAAGCCGCGACGCTCGCGCGCATCCTCCGCGTCCGTAGAGCGGATGAGTTGGGCCAGCAAGAGGGCCTGCGTTTCGTCTTGTCCGGGATCGGTGAAATCAACCCAGAGCAGATCGTCCAATTCTTTAGGCAACATCAGCTCTTCAAACTTTAGGGGCAACAGTCTTGCGCCGTCCGGATTCAATTCGAAGGCTTTTTGGATTTCCCACTCCACCCACTTCGATTCGAGCGCAGCCCTGGAACCGACGACCACGGTGTAGCGGCTGTTAACAATCCCCGCCTCACACTGTGGTTTGAGCTGACCCGGTTTACATTCCCACTTGTCGAGCCACACGCGCAGGCCGTGCCTTTCATTGAGCAGGCGAGCCACGCGCTCGACCCTCTCCGAATCGGCGTGGTTGTGGCTCATGAAGAGATCGAACTGACGAGGTCGCGAAGAAGCGGTTGCCGGCGAGGCGGGTGGCAAAAGCGGTTCATCCTGCCCACGTTGGTACAGGTGCGGCAGAAACCAATCCAGCAATGCAACGGTTCTGCCCTGCGGGCCGTACTCGATCCAGCGATCAGGACTCGCGAGCAGCGCCGTCCGCCCCTGCGCCACCGAGGAGCCAATCGTGCCGCCTCGCATCAGTTCGCGGTAGAAACGGTCAAGCAGGCGACGTGCGGCTTCAACATGCACAGCGTGGCCCATCGACAACACGCTGTCCACACCTGCTTGAATCAGGCGTGGTGCAACCGAACGAAACACAGACTGTCTGGCCGACAGTCGCACTGCGACAGGCTTCGAGGATTACGAGAGGAACTTTGTGAGCGGCCAGTATTTCGCCGAGGCGGTTAGCGGATACGAGATCAGTCTTCGCCTCTCTCGATCCTTCGTCCGGTTTCTCAAAGCACAGCGCGCCAAGCTGGACGTCAGGCTCAAACGTGCCGTGGCCGTCAAAGTGAACGAGATCGTAAGGATCGCCGGAGAGTTTAGCTTCGTGCAGCAACTCCTCCATCCGGCCCAGCGTGGGCGGCCAGGCAGAAGTCGATCCGGACGCTGGCGCCGAGCGGATCGAGCGCGTCGAACACAGAACGCGAGGTTAGGCGCGGATCGATAAAACCTGTGTCGCCGGGCCGGCTGACGATATACAGCAGCCGCAAAGGCAGAACAGCGGCGCGCGTAACCAAACCTTGCGGCTGTTCAAGCTGCCGCCGTACAGACATGCGGTTTGCAAGCGGCCCGATCTCGTCCGCGATCAATTCCCACGGCAATCTCAGTAGGCCCGCATCCGCAGTGCCGATGGTTAGCACGCGAGGCTCAGATGACTCGAGAAGTCCTTTGAGTAGAGTCAGACTGGTTTCCGTGCTGAAGACAGAATCATGCAATCTCCGTCCCCACTCGCGGAGCCGGCCTTCGACTCGGTGCGCGCGCACCACCGCGCCCCCGTCTGGAAGATCCATAAAGTCTTCCAGGTACCATCGGAGATCCTCGTAGTCATTACTGCTCAGCGAGAAATCGAAGGGTGCCGCTGGACTTCTCGTGCCCTGAGGCTCCCGCACGATCTGAACGGTGAAGCCATCTGCCTGCGGATCGTCGTGAAAGATTAAGCGGAGCTCATTCATGGAGGTGAACGCCTGCGCCTTTCCGAGGATGTAGTTCCAGACTTAGTGAGTGAACCTGGGTGTCGTGCTGAGACGGACGGAAGGCTCACTCCGAAAAACGGTTGAGGTCGCGGCGAAGTATAGCATCAAGTCAGTTCCTGCGACGTCAAAGCGGCCGTGGTGGATCTTGGCCCTCATAGAATTCTAACGTGGTCGTAAACCGTGTTTGGGATGTCCAGAATTAAAACACGCTTGATGAAGCAAAGTATTTCATGTTTGCGTTCAATCAGGTACATTACGCGAGTTTATAAACGACCTTGTTTTAGTTTGAGGACACGCTCAGTGAAAATTTGCATTCTCGATCCCTCCTACGAAAACTCCGACAGTCCGATGAAGGAATACGACCCGCTTTCCGACGTGATTCGTCATCTCGAAGGACATCAATGCGAGACGGTTTACATCGACAAGGCCAAGGGCGTGCATCAGGTCGTTGAACTTTCGCGGCGCGGCTTTGATCTGTTTCTTAATCTCTGCGACGGCGCCTGGGACGAAGACCGTCCCGGCATCGAAATCGTGCAAACGCTCGAGCGACTGGGCCTGCCGTTCACCGGCGCCAGTTCCGATTTCTACGAACCGACCCGCGAGATGATGAAGCGCGTTTGCCACTTTTGGGGAATCAAAGCGCCGGCGTTCGTTTATGCAACCGACGACGAGAGCATTGAATTGGCCGCGAATGTCCTGCATTTTCCGCTGATCACCAAGCATCCCAACAGTTACGGCAGCATCGGCCTAACGAAAGACTCGCGCGTGCAAACGCCGGAAGCGCTGCGCGAGCAGGCAGGAAAAATGATTGCCGCTTACGGCGGCACGATGATCGAGGAGTTCATCACCGGGCGTGAATTCAGCGTGCTCGTGGTGGAAAACGCCGACGACAAACTCAAACCGTTTGCTTATCACCCGGTCGAGTTTTGTTTTCCCAGCGGCTCGTCGTTCAAGTATTTCGATCTCAAGTGGCGCGACTACGAGGCGATGACCTGCATTCAGTGTGACGATGAAGAACTTTCCGAGCGGCTCAAGGAAAGCTCGCGGCAACTGTTCGTCGGTTTGAACGGTTCGGGCTACGGGCGCTGCGACATACGGATGAACGAGCAGGGCGAACTCTTCATGCTGGAGATCAACCCGAACTGTGACGTCGCCTATCCGCTCGACGAGTCAGGCAGCGCCGATCTGATCCTGCTGCATGAACCCTGGGGTCACCGTGAGTTTTTCGAGAAGGTCATCGCCGCCGGTCTCAAGCGCCATCGCGGACAACACAAGAAATGGAAATTTCTGCTGGGCAGCAACGGTCACTACGGCACCTACGCGGCCGAGACGATCGAGCCCGGCGAAATTATCCACGGACACGAAGAGCAGTCACACGTGTTGGTGAGCCGCACGCACGTCAAGCAGCACTGGACCGCGATGCAGCAACAGTGGTTTTCGCAATACGCTTATCCGCTGACTGATGAAATTTTTGTGAGTTGGAGTCAGGAGCCGGAGCAGTGGAAACCAATCAATCACTCGTGTGATCCGAACGCCTGGCTCGATGGTTTGAATCTCGTGGCGCGCCGGCGAATCCCGGCCGGCAGCGAGATAACCATGGACTACGCGACGTTTTACAACGAACTGATGGAGGAGTTTGTGTGTTCCTGCGACGCGCCGGAGTGCCGATCGATCATTCGCGGGACAGACTTTAACGAGCCGTTCATGGAGCGTTACGGCGACCACGTCTCCGATTACATTCGCACCAAACGACAAGCCACCGCGGTGTTGACTCACTCATAACTCAGCGCATCAACCGCGTCCTGGCGCGCCGCGCGCAGCGCCGGGTAAAGCGCACCGATGGTGCCGCCGAGCATCCCTACCGCAAACGCAACCGCAACCCAGCGCGGCTCGATCTCAATCGTCAGCGAAGTCATGCGCATCACCGCGAAGCGCGCGGCCAGCGTTAGCGCCACGCCCACGGTCACACCCAGCAGGCTGACAAGAATCGCTTCCTGTTCGATCACCCAGGCAATTCCGGTCTTGGACATTCCGAGGGCTTTGAGAATTCCGATCTGCCGGGTGCGTTCGGTGACGGTGGTGTACATCGCCAGCAGAATCACGAGCATGCTGATGGCCGTCGCGACACCCACCACAACTTTAATGAACACATTCAGCGCTGGAACTCCTGACGCGTACAGTTCCGGCAGGTCGCGCGTGAAAATGATCTGATCGTCGGGGAAGCGTTCGCGGATCTTCGCGGCAATATCGTCCTGTTCGGCCGGCTCATTGACGGCGACGAGAATCGCGGAGGCGCGGCCTTCGGCGCCTTCCTGATCCTGCATGGTCGCCAGGGGGATCTTTATGCGGCCGCCGCCGGGCGGTTCGTAGACGCCGATAATTTTGAAGGATCGCTCGAAAAGTTTCACTGTGTCGCCGATGCGCGCCTTGCGTTGCTGCTGCCAGACGGGATCGACGATGGCCTGGTCGCCGCCCGTCAGTTTCTCGCCTTCACGGATGGAAATTCCGGCCAGCTTCGCGTAGTCGTCAAATTCAATTCCATCGATCAGACGCGAACCGAAACCGCCGTCACTCGTGTCGAGCGCCTGGCCGATCGGCGTGGCGGCGCGGACGCCCTCAATTTTGGCAATCTCAGTAGCGCGTGACACCGGCAACATGAAGGGAGCCGTGCCACCAACGCCGATTGAGCCGGCGGCGCGAATCATGATCTCCGCGCCGATGTTTGACTCGCGACGACCGCGTTCCCGCAGCACGCCATGGGCCAGGCCGACCGTGAACACGATGAGCAGAACGCCGACTGCCGTTCCCATAATGCTGACGGCGGTGCGCGCCGGGCGATGAGCGATGTTTGAAAGTACAAGGCTATCCATAAGTCTTCGTAAGCGTGGACTGCGATCCAAAACGCGACCCCACGCGTTGGGCAGCGTGCGGTGAGTCAAAATTAGTAAACCGATAGACGTCCAGAAAACTGTGCCGGCTTTGCGCACCAGCGCGAGCGTGACGCCGACAGCGGCGGCGAATCCGAGCGTCTGCAAAATCACCTCGGTGCCGCCTTCGTACACGCCGATCGTGCCGGGCACAAACGCGAACACGAAGTTTATGACTTTCGTCAGCGACTCGATGATGTAAGCCTGCGAAAGGCGCGGCGCGTAACCCAGCATGCGCAGGGTAACGTAAACTTCCGCCACACTCGAAACGTGGGCCAGCAGGTCGCAGGCAATCATGCCGAAGAACACGCCGGGATGATGTTTGTAGAAATCGTAAACCTTCGACTCGATGTGGTGGATGTGCTGGCGCCGCTTCAGAATTACTTTCGGACTCAAACGCAGCCGGGCCAACTGATCCAAGCTCCAGGTCAGCAGCATGATGCGCCGCTTGGCTGCGAGCGCCGCGGCCGCGATTCCCAGCGCCGCGATCACCGCGATCGCCAGCAGCGAATAATAGACGAGCGGCGGCAGACTGTAAGTAAACAGCATCACGCAGGCGCCGCTGAGAATAAAAAATACGACGGACAGATTGTAGAGAAGGTTGTCGACGACGAGCGCGGGGACGCCGTAGGTCAGCGGCACTTTGCGTCGCAGCAGTGCCACCTTCGTCGCTTCGCCCAGCAGCGGGCCGGTGAAAGTTAGAAAGCTGATCGCTTCGCCGCCCAGGCGCGCCGCGAAGGCCTGGAAAAAGTTGAAGCGTCGATGTTCCGCGGGCACCGCGGCGCGCATCGCAATCGTTCGCAGCACGTGGCGCGAGCCGCTGATCGCCAGCAGAATGAGGAAACCGAAAAATCCTATTCTCAGGAGAGCGTCAAAAATCGGTTGGACGCCGACCAGATTAACTACGTAGATGAGCAGGCTGAGTCCGAGCAGAAAAGCGATCGCTTGTAGCCAAACAAAAGAGCGGCGTGAACTGCTGGGTCCCGCCGGTTCGTCAACGTCGACGAGTTCATCCAGTTCGCTAAGATCGTCAGGCAGTGGTTCAGTTAGCTGATTTTCGGAAGTCGTCAAGGAGTTGTTTTCGTTGGGTAGCGTGCTAAGTTCAGTTCTTCTCTGCGTAATTTCAGCGACCTCTGCGTCTCGGCGGTAAAGAATTGCGCAGCAAACACTCACCGCAGAGACGCCGAGCACGCGGAGGGCGCGCAGAGACATTCAAATTCGGACATCTATGAAGCAGTGATCGAAGTCAAGAGTTTTTAGGGCAGATTTCGACTGAGGCGCCAGAGCGCCTGCTTTGCCTCGGTGTTTTTTTGCTCTTTGACATGAGACTGCTGGTTTTTAGTTTACCGCCATTTAGCGGTCCTCAAAGGATCAAGGCAATCAAGCCACGATCAATCATCTATGCGGTCATCATCCATGAGGTTTGCTTCGCACTCGACTGCGGCCAGGAAGAGCAACTGGGAAAACGCGGAGCGCGTATCCCTTTAGTCCTCACTTCCGCGCTTACTTCTTTTAGTTCGCGGAAGCTGCTCCTGGCGCTCAGTAGAGGCCGGCTGCCCAATCACTACCGCGGGCACTTGGGGCCCATGTCCTAAACGGGCTAGCCGAGCTGCGACGGCTCGACGGCGGAATTCCGCATAGTCGATCTCATCACGCATCATGATGTAGGCGCGAATGAGAAGTTTTCTGGCCGCGGCCACCTTGGCCTTTGGTCGGCCGCGGCGGTCTGCCAGTCGTTGGTAGAAACGCTTCAAGTCCTCGTCTTTTCTAACGGCCACATGGGCCGCTTCCACCATCAGGTGGCGCAGTAAGCGCGAGCCGGCTTTACTGATCCCGAGAAAGCGTTTGTGCTCCGCCGAGGAACGTTCGACCGGATCAAACCCGGCATAGGCAGCCACCTTACGGGTATTGCGAAAGCGCGCGACCGGTGGCAGCGTGTGCGCCAGGCAAAGGGCCGTCAGTAAGCCGATGCCCGGGTGGGTGCGCAAGCGCGCCACCGCCACATCGTCTTTGCTTTGGGTCTTCAACCAGAGCATCGCGGCCAGCACTTGTTGATTGAGCGGCTCCAGCAGTTGCAACCAATGTTCTCGTTGCCACTGCATCACCGGTGACATGAACGCCGCGGCGAGTTCTTGTTGGCCCGTGCGGGTAAACAAGCGACTGCGCCGGGCCAGCCCCGCTTGCAGCGCCAGGGCCTGCAAACTGTTTTTGCTCATGGTGCGCATCTTGATGAGCTTCTGCCGGTAACGCAGCATCCGCATTACTTCGCGGCTGGCTGCTGCTGGTCGCTGCAAGCGGGGAAACTCATCATGGAGCAGTAACTCCAAAATGAGTTCGGCGTCGCGCCGATCGTTCTTCTGCCGCCAGCGAGCCCGGCGGCGGATCTCGCTGGCGTGGCCCAGCCAAACTTCGCAGCCCAGTTGCTCGAGCAAACGCTCGAACCAGGGACTGTAACCACTGGCTTCCAAGCCCACGATAACGGCTCCGCTGAACTGCTCGTAGAAAGCTCGCACCTTGCCTTTGTCTTCGTGCTTCAGTTCAGTACTGACCAGTTCGCCTGTTTCAGTTTTCAAATAACAGATCGTTTGTTGTCGTGCATGAAAGTCAACGCCGATATATATTGGATCCATAGCGCCTCCTTTCAGTCTCCGTTCAAAGAGCGCCCTGAGTTTACTCCTCAAGGCGGGGAGGCGCTTGCTTCATAACATCACTACCTATTCGTTCCCGTAACCGCGATTTTTCGCTCTTCTGGTTTCGCCAAAACTTCCTTCACCGGACGACCGGGAAAGCGCCGGAAACCTTTATCCCACAAAACCGGAATGGGGTTGTTATCATCGCGTAAATCTCCGGTTAACGCTAGCACGGTTGGAACAAAGCTAAGACTGTCGTAAGGCTCTTCGACGACTGCGGCGCGCGGGATGCTGGTCTTGTCGCCGCCGGCCAGCATGAAAGTTGAGTGAGTGGAGATGCGAAAGAATGCGCCGTGATTGCCGCCGGGATTGAAGCCGCGCACGTCGAAATTCCAATGGTCGTTGGCGACGATGAGCAAGTCCGCCTCGATGTTGTCTCGCTGCCGGCGCAGCAAGCGGCGGAGCAGGCGCTCGTCCGCGGAGATGCCCGGCTCATCAAGCCGAAGTCGGGCGACGGCGTGACGCGCGAGTTGTTCGTGTAGTCCGATCAAGCCGTTGGAGTAGTGCGTGCGATGAATCGCATGAAGCCACTCAAGATCGCTGTGCCACGCGCTGAGCCAGGCAGCGCGACTCTTCTCGTCGCTGCTCCCGCCAGGCAGATTCAGTTTTGGGTCCTCCCAAAGCTGCAGCGGTAGACCGGCGCGCCAGGGAACGACCTCAAACTGCAACTGTCCCTGTTCGTCCTGCGTCAAGTTCTTGATGGGCTGGTAACGAAAACTCAATTGGCCGCGCTCGTCTTCGCGCGCCAGAATCAGTGCCTGCTGTTCAGCTCCGGCACTGACCCAAACAACGTCGGGCATGATGCCCGCGTCCGCGATCAGCGGTTTGACTAGCTCCGAGGGAATTCGCAACGCGAGCAAATCGACCGGACGATTGCTAACCCCCGGCTGAACGTTGTTGCGAACCGTGATGCCGTGGAGCCGGGCGAAGTAGTCGACGTGAACGAAGCTCCGTTGCATGTCGAGCGTCCCGTCGGCCTTTAGGACCAGGCCGCCCGGCGCGATGCCGGCGACGTAGTTCTGAAGTCGGTGGACGTTGTTGTGTTCGCCCATTGCCCGTGGCGCAATGACGTCGGCAATCTTTAGTTTCGCCGGATTGAAATTCTCTTTTCGCAGGGCCAGCAGGTTCGTGAGCGTGCGGCCGTATTCCGAATAACCTTTGTCCTGTCCCATCCAGATATCGAGCCAGACGCAGACGCGCTTGGCTTGATCGTCCCGGCCCGCTTCCACGTCTTCCTTGCTGAATTTTTTCGGCTGCGCCGCGCAAAGCCCGCGCTGTTGCTCGATTTTGCGGCGCAGAGCGCCAAGTTCCTCGTTAACCTGATCCAGGTTTCCTTGCCACTCCGTCCGCCGTCCGTCGATGGTCTTGAAGAGCTGGCCGGTCAGCCCTCGCCTGATCGGCTCTGCAATCCTGGGACGCTGAAGCTGCTGCAGGATAATCTGTAGCAAATTGAGATCTGAGTCTCTAAGTTGCAGCGACGCGCGCTCGTTGCCGTCGAAATCGAGCAGGGCGGTCGGATACTCGGTGCTCTGGCCCTTGAGGTAGTAGGAATCGCGCGTTGTGGTCGTAATCTGAGCGACGAAAGGGTAGATGCCCTTGATGGCGTAATCGAGCAGCAGCCGGCGTTTGGTGAGCGCGTGATGCCCGCCGCCTTCGCTGCTGCCGAGCAGTTTCACGAGATTGAAACCCTGACTGTAAACGCGTTCGTCCGTATTGAATCCGTGATCGGAAACGATGATCAGCGTGGTTTCAGAAGCGAGCGGACTCTGTTGAATCGCCGCCCAAATCTGTCCCAGCATCGTATCAAGTTCTTTCATGGCGAAGAGGTGGGCTTCGCGATCGTTGTTGTGATGCGCGGCGTGATCGAAATCCGTCGTGACGAATTCCAGGTAACGCCGGCGCGGGTCGTTAATCGCTTCAATTAACTCGCGCAACAGTTGATCGGGCACCGAACTTTTAAGGCCCAGCCCGTCCATCGTCCACTCGTCAAATATTTCCTTCGGCGCCTTCTTGAATTTGTTTTCCAGCGCCTTGCCAAACGTCAGGTAACGCGGGCCGCGTTGAAAAAGAGAGAAGGTGGCGTGCCGCTCGCTGTGCGGATAGGCATCGCTCAACAGCGGGATGCCGATCGCGTCCACCACTTCAACGCCCTGCATGTCCACGCGCCTTCCGATCGTCGCTTGCACGTAAAACGGAATGAAGTTGAGGTAGTCGTAGGATTGCAAAGTGTAGCGATCAAACTCCACGTTGCCCTTGATCTGAAGGTGCTGGCCCGTGTCGATGAGCGACCACGAGGGCGCGGAGAGACTCATGCCGCGCACGTAAAAATTGGCCAGGCGCGTGCCGCGTTGATAGAAGATGTAATCGAACCACGGAAGCTGGCTTTTGCCGCTGCGCGGATCGCGCTCGCGGACGAAGCGGTCAACGACGTCGTACGGCAGGCCGTCGCACTGGATGACGACGACACGCTTTGTTTGGCCGAGGCCGAGCGCTGGAAACAGGAGGGTTAGGAACGCGGCAACCGAAACGAAGAAACGATTACAGGATCGCCCAACTGATCGTTGGTTGGCACGAGGCAAAGCGAAGAGCCCTCCCTCACGGTCAGACTTCCGCTTACCACCTGCTAGCGAGCGACGCGCGTTAAGGCCGAGTCGAAACATGATTATTGATCGACTCTGCCGTGGTTGGATTGCTCAGTGGAGGCCGAGAGCGGCTCGCTGCCGGCGGGGGACGGTTTCAGGTAAGAGGCAAGCAAAGTTTTTCCGGCTGCGTCGAGATCCTGTTTTTGCGAAAGACGAAGCAATTCAGTTTTCGCTTTTGGATTGGTCATGCGCGCCAAACTATTCAGACAGTAGCGACGCGTATCGTCGTCTTGTGTCCGCACGAAGATCGTCGCTGCGGCGGCCGCGCTTTTCGAGTTTGCTACACCGCCGTGTTCGACAATGAACTGGAGCGAACGCTTGACCTCAGCCAGGTTCCAGGTGACTTCAATTCGCGGCGACCGCGCAACTTCCTGAAGAAAGCGCGTGTGGTAAGCGAGGCTGCGGGCCACGTCGATCCTCGCGAGCATGTCGGGTTCAGCCTTCTCGCGGTGGGTGTATTTTCCAAAACTGAGAATGTTGGCGAGTTGGAAGAATACTCGACTGGTCCGGCCATGCTCGAGCTTGACCATCTCGGCGCGTCGATCCCGATCGAGTTTCTGCGGCAATCCGTCCGGGCGGCGGGCATAAGCCAGCAGCGCGTCGTACTGATTCGCGGCGATAGTGGCCTCAGCTTCAAGATCGTTTTCGAGCGGGTTAAGCGAAACCTTCTCCAGCCGCGTGCCGATCTGCTCGCGCAATTCCGGGTCGAGCGCTTGATTGAGCGAGAGAAGCAGTTTGAGCTGCGAATAAGTGCGAAGCCGCGAAGGTTGATTGATGTCGATGCCGCGTCTGCCGGTGACGAAGTCGAAAACAGTTCTGCCGACAAAGTAAGGCAGGTCGCCAAAACGAGACAGCGACAAGACGTTCCGCGTCACGTCCTGCAAAACGCGGCGCGACATTTCGCGCTTTTTCGGATTCAACCCGTCGCGGAAATCAACCAGCAACATCGGAATCTTGGGGTTGTCCAGGCCATAAAGCGCGAGGGGGATAAGCTCGGTGGCCCGGGCGCCGGGCGTTTCGGCGGAGACGGTGCGACCTTCGGCGTCCACGTAACGCGTCTCGCGATAGCCCTGCCAGTTGCGCAGCCGTCTGTCGGTCCAGGGATTGGCGATGTTGAGAAAGCGGCTGTCGTAACGCTTGTTTTGTTCCGCTTTCACGTTGGTTGCCAGGTCTGATTTCGTAACCCAGAGCATCGCGTGCGTCATACTGCCGTCAGGCATTTCCAAAGGCTCGAAGACGAGCGACTCGGCTTCCGCACGCTGTCGCAGCAACTCCCAGTTGTGCCCGCGCAAGTCGCGCACTTCCGCTATTTGGCGATCGTTGTAGCGTTGCAGGTTCAGTTCGCCAACCAAACCGCCAAACGTTTTGTCAGTGAGTCTGAGACGCGCCTGAATCTCAGCGAGCTCGGAATCGGAAAATGCCGGCGGGCCCTCGACCGCCTGGTAGAGAGCGAGCACCGAGAGAGCGCGAATGACGTGCGACTTACGGTAGTCAGTGATGTTGTGTTCGTAATTGCGAGTCGAAGCTTTGATGGGTGTGCCGTACGGGTCCAGCAGCAGCGTTTGCAACGACGCCCAGAATATCTTGTTCCAAACCTCGCGATCGGCTGCGGCCAGGTCGAGGACAGGAGGCGGCGTTTTGGAGGCGCCGTTTTTGTTGCCGACGCGCGCATACAAAAATGGCACAGCGGCCGACAAGCGCTGCTTCATCGTCGGACGCGTGTAGGTCAGGGGCCAAACGTAGCGAAGGCGATCATTTTCCGAATTCGAATCCCCGAGCGTGTCGCGCAGGACGGTGACGAGCGGCACCCAGCGGGTTTCAAGTTCAGACGCAACGCCGTCAAGCCTCGCATGGATAGTGATTAATTCAGCGCCGCCGGCAACGGGAACTCGCTCCAAACGAAAAATCTGGTCGATTGCAGTCGTCGACGCTTCAGTCGTGGACTTTGTTTGGCTTTGAGCCGAGGCGTTTTGAGTTAGAAAAGAAGTTGGCGCTGCCAGCGAGATCAGCAGCAGGAAGCTTAGCAGGTTGGTCCGACGTCGTGACGCCCTATTGGGGGAAATGCGCATCTTCCGGAGACCCTTGATTATTCCCTTATTCGAAATTCTGACCGATGGTGCAACTGTGCTGCGCCGCTTTTACACGGCGCTGGTGAATCAAGTGCTTGATTTCAGGCGGACTGCTCGTTGCGACTTCAGGTGTCCAAACCCCTCGCGATTTGCTCGGCAAGTGGTGTGCCTTCGTCGGTGCACCGGTCAAAGCAATATAGCATTACGTCGAAGTGCCCGCTAAATGCGACTGGTCCATGGCTTCGGCCGGAACGGTGCGCCTACGATGCTGAAAGAATCGCACGAAGTTGCCGCGCCTGACGACTGTAAAAAGTGACAGTCCTGATCGTGTTTGGGAACTATTTTGCCGGTGACGCGGTGGGATCTGCTTCTTTGGCGTCTTTGTCCGGCGGGAATTGCCAGCCGGCGCGCTCGAGCAGCGAAACTGCGTATTGGATTGGCACGGCGAAATTCGATGCCTGGTTTTCAGTGAAGACTGCAAAATTGACGCCGATGACTCGGCCGGTCGGACCGAACACGGGAGCGCCGGAGCCGCCTTCTGCCGTGCGCGCGTCATAAGCAATTCGCCGGACGTCAAGATCGGTGATGTTGCCCTGCGTCGTCAGTGGTTGAATCCGTCGAGACTCTGCCAGGTAACCAAGCAACGCCTCAAGCGACGTGTAGCGTTGTTGAATGCCGCGAGATTCCGCATCGTCGAGGAGCGCGAGCAGGCGATCGGGCCCCGATGGGTAGCCCATCATGACTACGGTCTTACCCACGGCAACACCGTCCTGATCCGTTTCCAAAGGCAGTAGCGGAATGTCGGTTGGCAATTCCTTGACGTCCAACAAGCAGACGGATAGATCGTCGCGACCGGCAGCCATCTTAAACTTCAAGGGTATCGGTTGACTGTGGTCGGGGAAATAAGCGTTGAGCTTTTTGAGTCGCGGGTGACCCCTGACGCTGCTGCTCAAACTCTGCGCGCGATCGTCGGCGAGCCATGGTTGGGCGATGTGTTTGTTGGTCATCACAAAGCCGTCGCCGACATAAAACCCGGTCCCGACAAACTCATACTCAGCAATCGCCGCCTTCCCCTCGGGCGTCAGCGTGGTCGGCTCGCCGCTCGACTGCACCACGCCGCCGCTCTCATTCAATTGGGCTTCGGCATAACGAAGCGGACGGCCGGTGCCGGCCTCGACGAAATAGTAAGACCCCGCGATCAGACAAACTCCGCTGCCGAAATCACTGCGCAGCTTCACGGCCAACGATAGACTGTCGCGAATCTCCTTGTTTGAACGGCCGATGTCCGTCAAGGTCTGATTCATTTTCGCAGCTTGGTCTTTGGCCTGCGTCAGTTGCGCGCGCTGATCGTCAATCAGGCGACGAGTGCGCTGCATCTCCCTGAAGGTGGCAAAACCGAAATAGAGCGTGCCGCCAACGAGCAGCACCGCAAAGGCCAACACAATCAGTTTCGTGCTGGTGTTGATTTCCTTGACGAGCTCACGCGTGAACTCACGCAGAAAAACTTTTGCGTCGTCTCGCCGCGCGGTCGCGGCCGACTCCAATGCCGCCTGTTCGATGAAAGGCGCCACGTGTGCTTCATGGGCCGAGGTGCCAACCACCGCCGGAAGAGCGCGAATTGGATAAAAAGTCAGGAGCAGATGGGATTCGTCAATGCGAACTTCGTCGCCGTCTTCGATCTCGGTATTTGCTTCCAGCGGTTGGCCGTTGTGAATGAGCCGGAGCGAGCCGTCGTACTTGGTTATCACGTACGAGCCGTTGCGGCGTTCGAGTTCCAGCACCGGGCCGCCGTGACCATCGCCTTTGGGGATCGCCGACGAACGGAGGCGCACGCCACAATCATCGCAATTGCCGATGCGGACGCGCTCGTCGCTCAAGACCTGGGTATGTTTGTCCTTACCCGAAGAGATGTGAATTACTAGACCGGTGGCCATAACTGTCGACTCAATTTGCGAGTCTTCGTGAGCAGCAATATCAATTCGGGCGACCAACTCAGACCGCTCAAGTGCCGATGCGGTCAGTGTGAGCGGTCGCCCTCGAGAACACATTCTACAGATATTTTCAGCGCGAGCAAGAGAGTTAGCGACAAAGGCGGGCCGTGCAGTCGCCTCCGACGCCGGACCCTCTCGTGATAGCATACCGGCGTTTCCCGCAGTCAACTTTTGCGTCGGAGCTGGAGCAAATGGCAGAGAATTATTTCATCGAGGATTGTGAAAAACAGCGGGCGCTCGCGCCGATCACGGCTGCTCCGATCCGGCATCATGTTTTCGTTTGCACAGGAAAATCGTGTTCGACGGTCGGCAGCGCGGAGGTCAAAGAGGCGTTTGAACGCGAACTGCTTGCCCGTGAATTGCTCTTCGGCAAAGAGAAAAAAGGAAAGAATCCGAGAGGCAGCATTGTCGTGACTGAGTGCGGCTCGGTTGGCTTTTGCGCGCTGGGAGCGGCTGTCATGGTCTACCCGGACGGGATTTGGTATGCGCAGGTGCGCGCCGCGGATGTGCCAGAGATTGTTGAGGAACACCTTGTCAACGGGCGAGTGGTTGAGCGGCTGGCGTTGTTGAAAGTTCCGTCAGCGGGCAGCGACAACGCACCGGCACTGGCAGAGCAGGGAAGATGGGAAGCCTGAACTTGGCATCTTCGCAGCCGACCTTAAGCGGTGGTGGCGGCTTGCTTCGGTTTCCAGCGGAGCACGGGCTTGCGAGCGGCGGCGGCTTCGTCCAGGCGGCCGATGCGGGTGTTGTGCGGCGCGTTCAAGACCAGTTCGGGATTCTCAATCGCCTCTTGCGCGATCGATCGCATGGCCTCGATAAACTGATCCAGTTCCTGGCGACCGACCGACTCGGTCGGCTCGATCAGCATGGCGCCCTGAACAATCAACGGAAAATAGATCGTCATCGGATGAAAGCCGTAGTCGATCAGCCGCTTGGCGATGTCGAGGGTGTGAACGCCCTTGCGCGTTTGCCGCTTGTCAGTGAAACACGACTTCATGCATCGGCGGCGCGTTAAATGGTTTCTCGTAGTCGCTCGTCAGGCCGTTAGCAATGTAGCGAGCGTTGAGGACCGCTGCTTCGGTAGCCTCGCGCAACCCGTCATTGCCGTGCGTTTGAATGTAGGCGAGGGCGCGCAGCATCATTCCGTAGTTGCCGAAGAAGGCTTTCACGCGCCCGATTGAGTGCGGGTAATTGAAGTCCAGCGTGTATGAAGCCTCAACTGCCGGCGAAGACGGACCGGCAGCAATGCCGGTCTCATTTTTGACGATGCGGGGCACCGGCAGAAATGGTTCGAGTTCCTTCGTGCAGCAACATGGCCCACAACCCGGCCCGCCGCCGCCGTGTGGCGTCGAAAAGGTCTTGTGCAGGTTCAGGTGGATGACATCGACGCCCATGTCGCCGGGCCGCGCGACGCCGACGAGGGCATTCATGTTGGCGCCGTCCATGTAAACCAAGCCGCCGGCGTCGTGAACAATGCGGCAAATCTCCTGAATGTTTTTTTCGAAGAGACCGAGCGTGTTCGGGTTTGTCAGCATGAGCCCGGCAACGTCGCCGCCGGCACACAGCTCGCGCAGGTGATCAAGATCAGTCAAACCTTCCGCCGTCGACTTAATCGTCTTCACAGAAAAGCCGGACAGGTGCGCGGACGCCGGATTGGTGCCGTGCGCGGAATCGGGAATCAACATCGTGCGCCGTTTTGCGGACGCGTCGGCGCCGTCGCGATGCATCGATGAAGGCGCGAATGATCATTACGCCCGTCATTTCGCCATGAGCGCCAGCCGCGGGCTGCAGTGAAATTCCGGGGAGCCCGGTAATCTCCGCCAGATCGTTTTGCAGTTTAAAGATTACTTCGAGCGCGCCCTGCGCGTCTTCTGGCGTCGACGAGCGGATGAAGGCCGGCGAAACCTGGAATGCGCGCCACCTTCTCGTTCAAGCGCGAATTGTATTTCATCGTGCACGAACCGAGCGGGTACATGCCCTGATCGATCGAGTAGTTCCAGGTGGACATGCGCACGAAGTGACGAATGACGTCGACTTCACTAACTTCAGGCAAGCCTTCAAGATCGTCGTCGCGCAGAAACTCCTGCGGAACGATCTCGCCAATCGGCGTCTCGTCAACGTCGAGCGGCGGCAAGCGATAGCCAAGACGTCCCGGCTGCGAGCGCTCAAAGATCAGAGCCTCGTTAGGGTTGATGTGGGTCGTGACTTTGGTGATGTTCGATTTCATAAGAAACTGACAGCAAAAAAACCGTTCGATCGTTTAGAGGCGGGCACCGCCCGCCGGCTCAACATGGCGATGATGACTACCTCGATTTCAATTCATCTTGAACCGGCGGGCAATGCCCGCCTCTAAACGAATGTCAATTTAGACGGTGGTCGCTTGGGAGCGAAGTCCCTCGACCAGTGCATCGATCCGGGCGCGCGAATTCATTTCAGTGACGCACACCAGAAATTCATTCGGTCGGTCGGGGTAGTAACGCGACAACGGCAATCCGCCGGTAATCTCAATCTCCGACGCCAGTCGCGCCAGCAATTGCTTCGCGTCAACCGGCGCGCGCACTACAAACTCATTGAAGCGCGGACCGGTAAGGGAATTGAAAATCCTGGCAGCTCGCCGATGCGCTTTGACCGCATAAGCTGCTTTTTGCGCGCACTGCGTGGCGACTTCCTGCAAGTCCCCGCCGGCCCATCGTTTCCAGGTAGACCGTAGACGCAAGCGCGATCAGTCCTTCGTTTGTGCAGATGTTTGACGTCGCTTTTTCGCGACGAATGTGCTGTTCGCGAGTTGCGAGGGTCAAAACAAAACCGCGCCGGCCCTGCTTTGTCATAGGCCTCACCGACCAGCCGGCCCGGAATCTGCCGCGCATATTTCTCGCGCGTGGCAAACAAGCCGACGTACGGTCCGCCAAACGAAAGCGGCACCCCAAACGACTGGCCCTCCGCGACGACGATGTCTGCGTCACAAGCGCCCGGCGATTTCAGCAAGCCAAGCGAGATCGCTTCCGTCACGGCAACGATCAGCAGGGCGCCGACGGCGTGCGCCTTTTCTGCCAAAGCGGCAACGTCTTCGATGCAACCGAAGAAGTTCGGCGATTGAACAACGAGCGCGGCGGTCTTGTCGTCAAGCGACTCGACGGCGGCTGACGCCTGGCCGGTCGCAGAATCAACCGGCGAATGTAACAACTCGATGCCGGCGTGTTGGACGTAAGTCGTGATGACGTCGAGATACTCCGGATGAATCGCGCCACAGGCGACGACCTTTGATCGTTTCGTGACGCGCTCGGCCATCAACACCGCCTCCGCGAGCGCGGTTGAGCCGTCGTACATCGAAGCGTTGGCAACTTCCATCCCGGTCAACTGGCAGACGAGTGTTTGAAACTCAAAAATCGCCTGCAGTGTGCCCTGGGAAATTTCCGGCTGATACGGCGTGTACGCCGTAAAAAACTCCGACCGCGAAATGATGTGATCGACTACTGTTGGGATGTAATGTTGGTAGGCCCCGGCGCCGAGAAAGCTGGAACGTTGCGCACCGGTATTGCGAGTCGCCATTTGCTCAAAGCCGGCCAGCAACTCGATCTCGGAAAGCGCGTCGGTTGTGGTTAGATTCCGTTTTAACCGCAGGTCTTCAGGAATGGAATCGAACAGTTCGGCCGCCGAGTGGAGGCCGACCTGGTGAAGCATCTCGGTCCGCTCTTCGAGGCGAATTGGGAATGTAGCGCAAGTTTACTCTGTTTCAGTTTTCGTAAAATCTTCGTATTCGGCGGCAGTCAGCAGACTATCGACTTCGCCGGGGTTCGACATTTGCACGCGGATCATCCAACCGCCGCCATACGGATCCTGATTGACTTTTTCCGGTGTGTCGGCCAACGCTTCGTTGGTTCCGACCACTTCGCCAGAAACCGGAGCGAACACTTCCGAAACCGCCTTCACCGACTCGACTGAACCAAACGCCTCATTGGCGGCAAACTCGTCTCCCGCTTTCGGCAGTTCCACATAAACAACGTCGCCGAGTGAGTTCTGAGCGTAGTCAGTGATGCCGACCACGGCGACGTCGCCCTCAACTCGAACCCATTCGTGATCTTTGCTGTAGTGTAAATCGTCAGGAATGTTAGCCATCATGCCTCCGCAGTTTTCGGTTTTCAGTTTCGAGTTTCAAATTTGCCACTCAGTTTCGGTTAACTGAAAACCGAAGACTGGAAACCGGCAACTATTTCGCTCGCTTATAAAACGGCGTCTTTACGATCTGGGCGCCGACGAGCTTCCCGCGAACGTCGATTTGAATCTCCTGGCCCTCGTTTGCAAACTCCGTGGGAACATAAGCCATGCCAATATTCTTTTTCAAGTAAGGAGCGGGACTTCCGGAAGTGACTTTGCCAACGCGTTCGCCATCGATTACGACTTCCTGGTCGTCGCGTGCGATGCCGCGTTCCGTCACTTCAAATCCCACCAGCCGTCGCTTCACGCCGGCTTCTTTCTGTTTGGCGAGCGCGTCGCGACCGATAAAGTCGCCTTTGTTCAGTTTACAAATCCAGCCGAGGTTGGCTTCGAGCAGAGTTGTGTTCTCGTCGATCTCGTGGCCGTAGAGCGCCATGCCGGCTTCGAGGCGCAGCGTGTTACGCGCCGCCAGGCCGCAGGGCAGCACGCCGGTATCTGAGCCAAAATTGCCCGCATCAAGCAGCTTATTCCAAATTTGCTCCGCCTTGTCAGCGGCCGCGTAAACCTCGAAACCATCTTCGCCGGTGTAACCGGTGCGCGAAACGATCGCGGGAATGCCGTCAACCTCACCTTCGGTGAAGTGGTAGTACTTAATCTCTGAAAGCGGCAGACTGGTAAGCTTGGCGAGAATGCCGAGCGCGTCCGGTCCCTGAAGCGCGAGCTGACAATAGTCTGAACTGATGTTTTTGAGTTCGGCTGATTCCGCCCCGCGGTTGCGTAGTGATCCAATCCCAGTCTTTTTCAGTCGTCCCTGCGTTAACCACCAACAGCAAACGATCCTCGGCGAAACGGTAGACCAGCAGATCGTCAATGACTGTGCCTGCGGGAGTCGTCAGTGCGGAATATTGCGCCTGGCCGTCGATCAGTTTCGAAGCATCGTTGGAGGTGAGGTGATTGACGAGCGCGATCGCTTCGGCGCCGCGCACATCGATCTCGCCCATGTGCGAAACATCAAATAGTCCGGCGTGTTTGCGCGTGCGCAGATGCTCCTCGATTGTGCCGGCAGGATATTGCACCGGCATGTCCCAACCGCCGAAGTCGACCATGCGTCCGCCCAGTGCTGCGGTGGGCGGCATTAAGCGGCGTTCGTTTGAGTTCTGGAGCGACGGCAGTCACGCTTGTCTCACGGACTATTCACTAGCCCGATCCCATCAAAGTTATGGATAAAACGGGTGAAGCCGCAAACTAACATGCGCGGTGCGGTGCGTCAAGCGACTCTACTGAGACGGAATAAGATAGGAGCGAGAGGCGACGGTTAAGAATGACCGCGACCGTATGATGGTACTAATCTGAGCCGCCGTTCGTTATAGTCACCGCTCCGGGTTTCGCGGCCAGGAGTCTTTTGTATGAGCTTCAAATTATTTTCATGGCGAACATTTGCTGCCGTTCCTTCTCGCCGTGCTCGCGCTTATGGTCGTCGGCGGCACCATCATCGTCTACATTATTATTAAGCTGTGGGAAAAGAGAAAGAAGTAGTGGTGATGGGGAGCGTAGGATTGCCGGCCGATTAGAAACTTCTGTCGCGCACGGCAACCTTCTGAACTGTGAAGACCACGCGCATCGTGTCAGGACGACCATCCAACGAGGCAGGCACAAACGCCGCGCTTTGTCGCAGTGCAACTTCAAAATCAGCGAGCATCTGCCGATCGCGTGGCGCTTGTACCACGTCAGCGAGAGAGGCGGATCCATTACTGAAGACGTCGGCAATCACGACCATGTCATCGCCCTGCTGATTTACGTTTGCGGGCGGGTCTGCATATGAGCCCGTGAGTGCAGCCAGCGCTCCGCCCGGATTCAAACTCGGTGATTGCTCCGCAAAAGGAGCGCGCCTGGCGGAAAAATCTTCAGGTGTTACGGGCCGATTCAAGTCGTAACCCGGATTCACCCGAAACGCAGTAAATGTTCCGGGTTGCCGTGCCGCTCGTTGCAGCGCGATGAAGTGCGGCGTGAGCGCAGCAAACATCGAAACAAAAAGAATGACCGACGCGAAGGAGCCAACTCCGTAAGGCATCAAACGCGGTTGCAGCCACTGGGCCACTCGGTCACCAAACGAAACTTCAGGGACCTGACGGCGCGCGGCTGCTTCGATCATCAACGCATCATTGATCGACGAAGCCAATTCAACTGGAGCGACGGGACGAGAAAGCTGACGCAGGCTGCGGCTGATTGAGCGCAACTCAGCAACCTCGTCGCGGCAAACCGGACAACGGTCCAGGTGCTCGTCAACTGAGGCGCGCACCGGCAACGACAAAACGTCATCGATAAACTGTGACAGCAGTTGAGTCGTTTCTTCGCAGTTCATAATAATTCAGAGGTCGGAGGTCAGAAGTCGGAGATCGGAGGTCGGAGTTTCGGACGTCAACTGCAGTTCTTTTTGACCTCTGACCTCCGATCTCCGGCCTCTTGTCTCTCGAATGGCCGGCCGACCCCGGCTGCTCCGTTTGTTAAAAAGAAGCAACTCCGGCTGGTGCCGCGGCGACGAGCAAGAGCATTGATTCCGAGCGACGCTTCAACGGGTGTTGCTGGCCACGTTTCAATTCGCTTTTCATCTTTGCCTTCCTCTCCGCTTTGGTTCCCGCCGTTCTCACTTCGACCCATTTGGCACCGAGTTGTTTGTGAGCCGGGGCGGGTCGGCCATCCACTTTAAAGAATTTCGAATTGCGGAATTCGAACTCCGAAATCCGAAATTTACAAAGAACCTTCTAGCTTTCGTCTCAATTCCTGGCGGCCACGCGCCAGTCTCGATTTCACTGTTCCAACATTAATCCCCAGCGTTGTGGCAATCTCTTCATACGCGAAACCTTCGATGTCTCTGAGTATCACCGTCTCGCGATAGGCTCGACCGATCTTCTGCAGCGCCGCTCTCAGGACCACTTCGCGTTCGTGTGCGAGAGTTTGCTGCTCCGGGTTTTCGGACGATTCAGCCAGCGTCGAAAGCAATGTCTGATCAGACTGACCTTGCGTTGCATCGAGCGATACAGTCGACTCTCTTCGTGCGTCGCCGCCACCAGCGCCAGCGATTTCTCGCCTGGTTGATCGCGATGCGATAGATCCACGTTCTGAGGTCCGCTTCCCCCCGAAAGCGGCCGATGCTTTGGAAAGCCCGCAGGAAAGTCTCCTGCGTCAGATCGCGGGCCTCTTCGCCGTTTTCCGTTAACCGGAAAAGCAAGCCGTAAATCTCGCCTGAGCGTTCCGCGACCAACTGTTCAAACGCCGCGGCTTCGCCTCGTTTCAGTCTTTCAATGAACTCTGCTTCGGCGCGCGGCCGGACTTCGCACAACTCGTCCGGGGCTGCGGACGCAACCTGCTCTAATTCCATTTGCCGGAGGGCTATTGGCTCCCCGTAGCTCACTTGTCACCCCCTGGGGATGGAATCGGAGTAGCTCGCGTCTCCTGCCATTCCCAAACCGACTGAGTTGGCAGCCGCGAGGTTAGACACCCCGCGCCACGCGTTTGTTCCCGTCAATGTTTCCGATGAATTTCTCATCCTGTTTGTCCACATCTTTGGATGCCTGTTACGATTTCAAGGCTGCAATACTACGCTGCAATGCTACACAGGGCCCCTGCTTGACAAGATTTCCGAGCGGCCCTTACAGTGAATGTTTTGCTAATCATACACCTGAAGAACGCTGTCCACTATAGGGACTTGCGAGAGGAAAGAAGTGGCTAAGTACAAGAAGAAACGCGCGCGCGAGTTGCAGCACGACAAATTTCGCGATGCGGCCGGCAGGATTTTTGACCGCGCCAGTGTCCGTCTTGAAGGCAAAGGCAGGTTGATCCTTTACGTGTTAGGCGGGGTGATACTCGCCGCGGTGCTGTTTGCTTTCGGCCTCAATTGGCGTCACCGGAAGGATGATGAGGCGCGGCGCGCACTCGGTCGGGCCATCGCTGTCGCGACGACGCCGATCGCCACCGCGACTCCGGCGCCGGGTCAAACCGGTCCGACTTTTGCCACTGAACAAGAGCGAGCGCAGAGAGCCGTCGAGGTGTTTCAACAGGTTGCGGCCAAGTATGGCGATCCGTATCGGACCGAAGCTCGCTATTTCATCGGCACGAATTTGCTTTATGTAGATCGCGAAAAAGGAGTGGCCGAGCTCACGGAAGTCAGCAAAGGCACGACGGAACCGGCGATCCTTGCGAAGTTTGCCCTGGCTCAGGCGAAGGAGTTGGATAACAAATACGATGAAGCCGCCAAACTCTATGCTGAGTTGGTTGCATTGAACAGCACGGTAGTTTCAGCGGATACCGCGAACCTTTTCCTTTCAAACGTTTACGTGAAACAGGGCAAGAAGACCGAGGCGTCGGATTTGCTGTTCAAGATTGTCGAAGCAGCGCGCAAAGCAAAAGATCCTGATGGCACTCCCGCGCCCGAGTCCGGCGCTGCACGCGACGCCGCTGAAAAACTACAGAAACTCGATCCGGACATGTATGCGAAGCTGACTCCCGAAGCTCCGAGCGGCAGTCTTCCTTTCTGATCCTGAGGGCGGCGAAGCACTCGCGGTAAACAGTTGGTTAACCAGGCGAACTGCCAAGGCGATGGACGATGGACAACCTGACCCACTCGCTCATCGGCCTGGCTGCTTCGAAAGCGGGTTTGGAGCGTCTCTCACCCGGCACAACTGCTGTTTGCATCCTGGCTGCGAACTCACCTGACGCGGACGTCGTCGCGCGCATCTTCGGACGTTGGGCCGTCCTGCAACATCACCGCGGTATCACTCATTCAATAGTCGGCGCGCTGGCGCTCGGTCTCCTTCTGCCGCTGGTTTTCTATCTCGGCGATTGGATCATCGCGCGCCTGCGGGCGCGGCCGCCGGTTGTTAAACTTAAGGGATTAGTGATCGCCTCTGTTGTTGCGACGGCCACTCACCCGATCATGGATTGGACGAACAACTACGGCGTGCGTTTTCTGCTGCCGTGGGATTCGAGTTGGTCCTACGGCGACTTTGTTTTCATCATCGATCCCTTCATCTGGATAGTTCTCGGCGGCGCCGCTTTTCTGCTGACGTCCAAAACCTGGAAACAGATTCTGGTTTGGGTTCTGCTGGCGTTGGTTCCGAGCTACCTCGTGCTGGTGGGCCCGTCAGTTCCGGAGCGGCTTGCCAACGAAACCTTGATTCGTCTGCTTTGGATTGGCGCGCTGATTGTTCTCGTGACGCTTTACTGGAGAAGCAGAACGAGCGGAAAACCATTCGGCGCGAAGGTCGCTGTTGCGGCGCTGGCCACCGTCGCCATCTACCTGGCCGGACTGTTTGTTGTGCACTCCTTCGCGCTGCGTCAGGCGCAAACAGTCGCCGCGGAAATTGCTGGCAGGAATGGTGAGCAGGTCATTAAAGTTGCGGCAATGCCTACTGTTGCGAATCCAACTGAGTGGATCTGTGCAATGGAAACCAACCGCGCGACCTATCGGTTCGGCCTGTCGCTGCTTCGCACCCAACCGGGTTCTGCCAACGTCAGCCGTTTCGAAAAACCTACGGGCGCGGCGGCCGCGGCGGTAGATGCCGCCGAACGCGACTATGGAGCCCGCGTGTTTCTCGGCTTTGCGCGCTTCCCGGTGACTCGCGTGTTGGGTGAAGACTGCATGACGCAGACTCTCGTGCAGTTTGCCGACTTACGCTACACTGAACCTGGGAAGAGCAGAGGTTCATTTTCTCTCGACGTGCCCGTCGAGTGTCCTAAGCTCAATGAATAGTTAATGAATAGCGAGCGATGAACGAAACCGATCAGATCGAGACGCTGAAGGCGCTTACCGAAGTTGCACGCGAACGCGAGCGGCCGCGCAAAGGATTGCGGCTGGCGAGCGTGCGCGTTTCGCCGGGTTCGTATCTGGCCGCGGCCAGCGTTCTGACCTTCGGTTCGGCGCTCCTGCTGCGGTCGGAGCGGGATGTGCTGGCGCTCGCGGCAGTTGCCGTGGCCTGGCTCATCATTCCGATCCTTGCTTTAACTGATCGCATTGAATTTGACGGGCAGTTGTTGACTCGCCGCGGTCCGGGTCCATTTCTCATGGGCCTGCTCGCTGGTCGACAAAAAGAGCTCAGCCTTCATGACTTTGAAAAGGTCGACACGCATGCGGTGCGCACGCTGCGACGCGGCGGCCGTGTTCGTTATCGTTATCGAACCCTCGTGGTCGGTCGAAATGCTGAGTTTGCTTTTGCGTCGGGCGGTCGCAGCTATCGCCAGATGGTTCGTCAACTGTTTCCACTCGTGCCTGAGGACAAGCTCGACCTGCGGACGATGGAGTTGCGCGACTATCTTTGCGAGCCGAAACCGCTGAACCGGGAAGTGAAGTCGTTACACTTGGCGTCTGCCGATCTTCTCGACGATGCGACTTTGGAATTCAGACTTGGCGGGAAGAAACAATGGAGATCTGAGAGTGCAAATTTCAAATCTGAGATCTCAACTGCACAAACGGAATTGCCGCCGGAAAATTCACAGTCGGGAGTCCCGCCGGGAACTGAATCGACGTTGGAACCGCTGGGGCAACCCGAGTCTGTGATTTCAGCGATCGACGGCGAGCGCGCAATCCTGCTGGGCCAGGTCGGTAACAAACTTAGAATCGCCGGTCGTTTGAATGAAGCGCGCGAAGCCTTCCGGCGGGCCTTGCTTGTCACGCCTGCCGACGGGCGTTTGATTTTTGAATTCGCGCGGCTGCTTCGTTCACAGGCGAGCAGTTTGCGCGATGCCAAGCTCTTGTCGCGCGCGCGCGCTGCCTTGCGTCTCTCGGCGAAGCGCGCGCAGAACGAACCGGCGCTGTTGGCGCTGGTGGGTGAGAGCTTTCTTGAGTGGGGCGAAACAACGCGCGCGCAGAACAGTTTTCAAAAGGCGATCGAACTTGAACCGGAGAACTTTCGGGCGCGAATGGGCCTGGCGAATCTCGCGTTGCGCGAGGGCAAGCTAGCGCATGTGATCCACCAATATCGCGAGGCGGCGCGCGCAGGCGCCGACAAGGCGCTGACCGCACATGCGGGCAGGGAAGCCGCCTACTACGCTCGGCTGAACGAAGATGACGACTATCTCACCGCGGAACTGCGCCGGATAAACTGGCTGCAGCATTCGCTGAAGGTGCGACGGCTTGCCGGCCGCGTCACCAACGCGAGCATTCTTGTCGCCCTCGTTGTTCCTTATTTTGACGCGGAGGCGGCCGGGCTTTGCTGGTCGCTGGCCACGTCTTCGCTGCTCGCCTGGATATCCAGTCTTTTTGCGATCAAATTTCTCGCCAGAAGACGCACGCCGCGATTGGAAACTCGCTCAGTTTAAAGTTGGAAGTTTAGGCTGGAATGTGAGTGAGGAATTAGAGGGGCAAGCCCGCCTTCCTAACCCCGAGACTCTCTCAACGTACGAGCTGTGCTCGCGTTGAACGCCTCTCAAATCGAAATCAAACAATTCGAGTTGATAGTCTCGCAGTCAGGAAGGCGGGCTTGCCCCCGCTCTTATTTCTATTGGACTTATTCTGCCTTTGAACGCGCCGTCTTCCCGGTCTTCCGTCCAGTCGGCTTAGCTGACGAGGTCTCCGCAGCCGCCGCCTTCGCCTCTTCGTTCTTGATCGGTTCGATCGGGCGCGAAGCTTGCTCAGCCTGCGACGCCCCTGCCACCGTCTGCGCCGGCGCCGGGCTCAGCAGCGCGTCCCAGCGATACTGCGGGGCCTCCCGCTTCTCGCTGAGTCGCTTGAAAACGAGGTTGGTGACCGCGTTTGTGATCCAGTTGTGATAGAACTCGCCAACTGAAGCCAACTCCGCATCAGGCGCGGGATTCATGAAATCGATCGCGTAAGGAATGCCGTCCTTGATCGCAAACTCCACCGTGTTCAGGTCGTAGCCAAGCGCCGTGCAAAGCGTCCGCACATCGTGATTGACGCGAGCGGCCAGCTCAGGCGCCAGGTAATCCGGATTGTGAATGTACTGTTCGCCGGAGAGATACGGCTTCCGCGGATCGTAAGCCATGATCATGACGTCTTCCTGGCCCACGCAATAGCAGCGCACGAACTGATCGAAGTCGATGCCTTCCTGCAGGGTCATGCAAAGTGTGCCCGTCTGGTCGTATTCGGCCCAAAGTTCCTCAAGTGAGTTGACCTTGGAGACGTTTTTCCAGCCGCCGCCGTCGAAGGGCTTCAGAAATGCGGGAAAGCCGACGTAATCGACGATGCCTTGCCAATCGAGCGGAAACTCCAGATTGCGCAGGCTCTCGCTGACGATGCCGGTCATGTAATCCTTTTGCGGCAGCAGAACCGTCTTGGGAACCGCGACGCCGAGCTTGCGCGCCAGCGAGTAGTTGAAAAACTTGTCATCGGCTGACCACCAAAAAGGGTTGTTGATGATGGTCGTTCCTTCCAGCGCCATCCGCTTCAGCGTGGCGCGATAGAAAGGCACCTCGTGCGAAATGCGATCAATCACGACGTCATACCGCGGCGGATCGTCGTGCCTGATGCCGCCGAGCTTGATGAAGTCGGCTTCCACTTCGCCGTTGCCGCGTTCGTTAATGTTCCTGAGAAGCGCGTCGGGAAACGTCTTTTCGCGTCCTACCAAAATGCCTACCCTCTTCATAAATCACCTATCCTTCTCTGAAAATGAGTTCTCGTTTGTCTCGCACCGGTCCTAATGGTCGCGTATGCTCCCTTTGGACGCTGCAAGACGATTCTGCGCCTTAATTGAAAACCAAGGAGACTACGATTTAACGTGAAGTATTGTCAATCAGGCAACCGATGTCCTCCATCAGAGTTGCTAAAACCACTGAGGCTTTGAAGTATGAGGTCAGCACCACCTGCGGTAGCGGGTGGGTCACCGATTGGCGATTTTGCAATTGCCGATTGCTAAATGATCTACGGTCGAACGCCAATCGGGATCGGCAATCGACAATTAGATCACCCACCCGCTACCGCAGGGTGGTACTGACCTCATGTCCCGGCGAGGATTTCGCACCGCTAGAGGTCTCGTGCGTGAGCAACATACGCTCTGCGATGAGCTGGAGGAATGCCCACAGGCATCTGCCTGCCACGGAATCCGCATCAATCATGGGGCACCTGAGGGTCCGGTAGCCTGCTTCTGTGCTACAATCCGCGCGCTCGGATGCTCAGTTTCCCCATATTTCCCCGCAATCATCAATCGCCGGCCAGGTCCGGAGGAGAAATAATTTCTTGCGTCGCTTATTGATACCGTTCAGCTTTCTTTTAGCGCTGCCACTTGGCGGCGTTCTTATGTGCCGTCCCAGTGCGGCCTTCGCGCAAAGCACGACGAAGCCTGCCGACGCCAAGAAGGCGCAAGAGCCGCCGCCCAAGGTTGAGAGCAGCAACAAGAATCTGAAAACCTTCACGGCCGAACAGGTAGTCGAAACCGCGATTTATTACTACGGCAGCCGCCCGTTGTTATCATCAATCCGGCGCAATGGCGTCGAACGCGGTCGGATCTGCAAGCCATCGTGTGAGGCGGGCAAGGTCGAGGAAGCTAGCTTTGAGCGTCGGTTTGTTCGCGGCGAAAACATGGAGGCCGACAAGGTTCGCCTCGATCAAAAAATGCCGACGTTGGAGTACTCCCTGATTTACGGCAGCGGCCGCCTGTGGGGACTAATCAACGGCGCTTCCTTCACGCCGCGGCAAGATGCTGCCAACACGTTCCTGTCGCAACACCGGCATAGCATTGATTCGCTGCTGAGATACAAGGAAAACGGCTCAACGCTCACGCTGATAGGCAAAGACAAGCAAAAAGGCCTCGATCTCTACATCGTTGACGTCACGGACAAGGAAAAGCAGTCGACCCGCTACTACATCAGCACGAAGACGCTGCATGTGCTTTGGCTCGAATACCAGGAACCCACGGCGGACAGTGCGACGCCGGTCAAATTTGAACGCAGATTCCAGGATTACCGGTTTGCCCAGGGCACGCTCGTTCCCTACCGCATGGTTTTGCTGGAGGACGGAAAGCCGGTTCAGGAGATTCGAATCCTGAACGTGACTTACGGTATCAAGCTCGACGACGCCCTCTTCAAGAGTCCTGAAGCCTGAGCTACAGCCAAGTCATTGAAAACGTCATTTGAATATTCCACGACATTAGTCGTTTAGATGGCGCACTTGTGCGCCACAGCCTCAGCCGACAAGTCCGGCATCTAAACGGAATTGTCAGTAGTCTGGCCCCGAAAACCTTCGCTTTTTGCCTCTTATTCTCCCCATCCTGGACTCTTTCGGAACCCGCCGGGCGTTCGTGCGTGTATAAACTGCGCGCGGTCATCGGTCAGGGTATAATAGGGTGCAAGTGACCGCAGCAGCGTGAGTCGCCCCGAGCGGCGGCGATAATCTGGACAATAAGGAAACTCGTCAGCGGTGTGAGAGCCTACCTGCCCTGATGGACACACTAACTACGATTGATAGTCTCGCCTTCTCCGCAACCTTGCGGCATGAAGTAGTTGCGGATCCCACTTCGGATCACGCGCTGCTGGAGGCGACCCGCATTGGCGACGAGGACGCCTTTGCCCAGATCGTAAGCCGCTATCGAAACCAGATTACGAGTTACATTTATCGAATGACTAACGACTACGACGGAGCTGTCGACCTGGCGCAGGAAACCTTTGTGAGGGTTTACCGGGCGGCCGATCGTTATCAGACGACTTACGCGTTCTCGACTTACATCTATCGAATCGCGACCAATCTCGCGATCAGCGAACTGCGCAAACGCAAGCGGCGCAAGTTGGTCTCGCTCACCGGGTTCTTCCAGTCAAAGGACGGCGGGGAACCGCAGGAGTTCAATCCCGCTGACAGCAAGCCGTTACCCGACACGGAACTGGTTGACGCTGAACGCCGAAACGCAGTGCAGCGAGCGATCAGCACGCTCCCGGAAAAATATCGAGCGCCGTTGATCCTGCGTGACGTGGACGGGAAGAGTTACGAGGAAATCTCGCGCATCCTGGAAACGAGTGAAGGCACGGTGAAATCGCGAATCAGTCGCGCGCGAGGATTTTTGCGTGAAAAGATGAGAGCTTATCTCTGAGGAATACCATGAGAAATATGAACTGTCGAAACATACAACGCGAAATCGAGGAGGCGAGTCCTGGTGACTTGTTGAGTTCGGCTGTCAACAACCACCTTGGGGATTGCGCGGCCTGCGAAACGTTTTCGCGCGAACAAAGTAGTCTGCAAAGAATCGTTGCCGGCCTCGGCACAGTCGAAGCGCCGGGCGATTTTGATTTTCGTTTGCGCGCCCGCCTGGCCGCCGAAAGGCAGCAGCGGGAACGGCCATTTGCGCTTGTAGGAATGTCGTTTGGTCTGCGCGCCTCGGCAATGGCGCTGCTGCTTGTGCTCGTTGGTGGCACGATTCTGTTCATCGGTCTCAGGGGGCGCTCGGGTGAGTCGGTACCTGCGGAAGTCGCAAAGACGCTGCAGGCTGAACAACCCGCGGGCACGGTTAACACAACAGTGGCGACTGCAGGCACTCAGTCGAATCCCGAGGCAAACCCGACAGCGGATTCCGGTGCAGATGACGCGATCGTGAAGGCGGGCGGCCGTGCTCCTGTGAAGCGAAACGGATCGAACCTAGTGGCGGTGTCACGCGGCGCACAAAAGAGTCGAACTATGAGCGGTACGGGCGCGCCGGTGTTTCGGAGCGACCAGCTTGCTGACGCTTATTCGACTTCCGCATTTCCGATCGACTCTTCGTATCAGTCTCTCAAGGTCTCGGTTGATGATGGCCGTGGCAGCAAGCGAACGATTTCGCTGCCGACGGTTAGTTTCGGATCGCAGCGAACTTTGTCGCAAAGCAATTCTCCACTAGTGGCATCATCACGAGGGGCGTGGTAAGGCAACCTGAATTTCGGCCAGGAAGATCTAAACTTAGCGAAGATTTGAACTTAGCAATGACAACATACAAGACAAATGGTCTGTTCAGATTTGTAGGAGCGTTTGTAGGAACGGTAACCTTCGCGGCCTCGTTGTGCGGCCAGGCTGCGGCGCAAACCCCGGCGCCAATTCCGACCGCTTCGCCGACCACTGCGCCGCGTCCGCAAAAGCGAATCGAAGCCATAACGCGCGAGAAGATCGATCGGGCCAGGAGTCTGAACCGCATCATCGTTGAGAATAAGTTGGCGGCGCCTCAGGTCGTGACAATCCTGCACAGTCTGAATGGTCTCAAGGTTTTCCGTTTGTTGCTTCGCTCTCCTGAACAGGTTGAAGCGATTGCCAATCTCGATCAGGCGTTTACGATTGCCGGCGAAGTTCATACAAATGTGATTGCGGGGCTGGCGCTCGACGATGGCCACACCATCGCCGCCTGGTTGCCGGAAGCGGCCGCTGAGATGCCGCCGCCGAGAAGACTCTTTGTGCCGCGAGCACCTACGCCGCCCGCGACTTCAGCGCCAGCCACGTCGCCGGCGCAAGGAGCTGCACCGGTCAAACCTGTCACTCCAATCCCCGACGTGGCCGGGGTGACCGGCGTTCCATCGCTCGGCTACCCGGGGAGTTTCATAGAGCCTGCCGACTTGAGAATTATCACGCGCGACGGCAAACGCATGTCCGGCCGTTACATCGGACTCGACGGTCTTACAGGCCTTTCGCTGATCACGCTCGGCAACGGCGCGCTGCCGGAAACGCTCGACACTAAAGTTGAAACCATCGCGGTCGGGCAGCAGCTGCGCGTGATTGGCCCACAACCGGCGCCGCGCGTGGAAACAGGTCCGCGAAACGCGATGTACGTTCGCATCGGTGAGACCGACGCGGTCGTGGTCAGCGTGAAGCGCTCGCCGTCCGGCGACCTCGCTCGCGTGAAGATTCGCTCGGCAAAATTTTCTCCGGCAAACATCGGCGGTATCGCAATTAACGATGCCGGTGAGACGCTCGGAATTGTGAACGCGGTTGACGGCACCGAGGCGACGATTGTGCCGCTATCCCTCGTGCGGTCGGCGGCGAAGAGAGTGATTGCGCGACAAGCCAGCGTGCCCCGGCCCTGGCTGGGAATTCGCGGCGAGCCGATCAGCCCCGCTTCGCTCGATCAGATCGTGCGCTATAGTTGGAAACTGGACCGAGCCCGCGCCTTGACTGAGAAGCGCGAAGGAATACTGCTGACGTCAGTGGCTCCCGGAAGTCCGGCCGCCATGGCTAAACTCAAGCCCGGCGATGTGATTCTTAGCGTCAATAACGGCTTTGTGCGAAACGCGGAAGACTTCACCTGGTTGTTGGATGATGCGGGGCCGGGCAGCCCGGTGACTTTTACGGTCGCGCGCCCCGGCGAGGAGACTTCTGAAGCGCTCGAGATCGAACTGAGCGAGTCGCCTGATCCGTGGTTTGGCTTGAAGTCGTTTGGCGAATATTTGCGCACCCCCCTCGTGCCCGGATCGCTCATGGCCCAGGGTATCGAAACCATCGCGCTCAAGCCGAAAGTCGCCATGCGTTTCGGCTCGAGCGGCGGACTGCTGGTGGTTTATGTTCAGCCGTCAACAGAGGCTGCCAAAGCTGGGCTGCGTTCCGGCGACGTGATTGAGTCGATTGACGGCCAGCCGATTACGTCAGGATCATTTATGACGCTCCTGCAAAAAGATCCGGACGAGGTTTCGACCTGCGTGGTGGTGCGCAACCGCGAGAAGATCGTGTTGAAGTTCAAATACTCAACGAACGAATACACGGCGCCGCCCAAGCCTTGAAGGTGGACAGCTATTACTCACCGCGACACGTTTAGAGGCGGGCACCGCCCGCCGTCTCAACTCTAAGAAACACCTACTCGAATCGCGGCTTGGACCGGCGGACGATGCCCGCCTCTAAACGTGGGTTTACCAGAATTCTGTCTTAATCGATCCGCGTTTATCCGCGCAAATCCGTGGCTGGATTTCCTGTTGCCGACCTTGCGATTCCCGCCTTCCGACCTGCTGTGTTACTCTAAATCCCTCCTGAAGTAACGATTGTCCGGCAATCCCAGTTGTCGAACTGTCGATCTTGGCCGACGAAATAATTGCCAACGCCTATGTTGCCTGACGCCGTTTCGCGTTATCACGATTTGCTTCGCGACAGCACGCTCGCCGAGTCGTCGCGGGCGATGCTCGATGAAGGGCTCGAACGATCGAAGTTGATTTTCGGCGGGCGTCGCCTTTCGCCATACCTGCGACCACACTTTGTCAGCGAAGAAGACTTTGCCCGCATCGTTCGCGTCTGTGAGACTGTCTGGTCGGCAATTCAGAAGGTCAAGGACGCCTCGGCGGAAGACGACTCGATCTTTGTCGACCTCGGCGTGACCGACATTGAACGCGATCTCGTCAGCATCGATCCCGGCTATCGTGCCGTTTCTCCGACCGCCCGGCTCGACTCTTTTCTAACCGAATCGGCGTACAGTTTTGTGGAGCTGAACGGCGAGAGTCCCGCCGGCATCGCCTACGTTGATGCTGCCTACGAAATCTTCTCGCGCTTGCCGGTGATGAAGAAATTTGGCGAGACCTACAACGTGCGGCCGCTTTACGGACGGCGCTACATGCTCGAGGTGTTGCTGGATTCCTACACGGAATTTCTCGGCCGCAAGCCGGACAAGTTGCCGCGAATTGCGATTGTCGATTTGAAGGGACTGCCGACGCAGAAAGAGTTTGAGCTGTTCAAGGAATTCTTCGAAGCCGAAGGCTATCCCGCCGTCATCTGTTCGCCGGATGAGCTGGAGTTTGTCGACAATCGTTTGCGCGTCGGCGGGCTCGAAATCGACATCGTTTACAAGCGGCTGCTGGTCAACGAGTATCTGCCGATCATGCACGAGCATCCCGCGTTGCTGGATGCTTACCGCGCCGGCGCGATTTGCATGGTCAACAGTTTTCGCTCCAAGCTCATTCACAAGAAGGCCCTGTTTGCCGTCCTGACTGATCAGCGTCGCGCCAAACTTTTCAGCAGCGAGGAGCAGGAAGCCATCCGCCAGCACGTGCCGTGGACGCGCATGGTGAGGGAAGGGAAGACCGATTATTTTGGCAAAGAGATTGACCTGCTTGAGTATGTCAAAGCCAACCGCGACAAATTAGTGCTCAAGCCGAATGACGACTACGGCGGCCACGGAATTACAATCGGCTGGAACAGCGACAAGTCTGTTTGGGATGAAGCATTGCGAGACGCGCTGGCGAACGGAGACTACCTGGCGCAGGAGCGTGTCCCGACCGCGCGCGAGACGTTTCCGGCGCTCAAGGACGATGGCTCGATCGAATTTGCGGAGCAGCTCGTCGATCTCGATCCGTTGTTGTTTAATGGCAAGGTTCGTTCAGCTTTCACGCGGCTCTCGTTTACCGAACTGGCAAATGTCAGCTCGGGGGGCGGCATGGTGCCGACGTTCATAATCGATGCGAAGTAAACTGGCTCGGTCAATGAACGAGGCGGGCATTGCCCGCCGGTTCAAAGTTGAGATTCGGATAGATTTATTAGGACTCGTTGAGATGGCGGGCAATGCCCGCCTCTAAACAATCGAATGAGGAGTATTTGTGGTCGAAGAGTTGGATGAAAGTCTGGAAGGACCTGACGAGCGGCGTCGCTTCGATCGTTCGCGTCTGATCGTTGACGTCTTCTTTGACGGCAAAGACGCGACCGGCGTGGCCAGCACGAAAGACCTCAGCGTCGGCGGCTTTTACATGAACACGCAGGCAGAACTTCCTGAAGGCTCGATCCTGCTGGTTCGTATTCCGCTCAGCGACGGCAAGCAGGTCGTCGCCAACGCTGAAGTGATTTACAGCAATCCGGCCACCGGCGTTGGCCTGCGCTTCCAGGGGCTGTCCGAAGAAAATCGCCGGCTGATTGAGAACGAGCTGGGACGTGGCTGATTCAAGCGGAGAGACAGGTGCGAAACGTTGGACGGACCTGGCCGTCGATATTAGGGAGGCGCTGACCGGCAAACTTTCAGGGTTGTGGGGAGCCGCGAGCGACGAGGATGCTTTTGAACGTTGTCCCGTCGCGAGCCAGCAGGCGCTGTTGCTTTTGTTTTCACGTTTACGGGAGAAGGATCTTTGGCACATCGTAAAGCGAATCGACAACGTTTACGGTGAAGGTGGAGTCGGCATCGAATTTTCTGCGTGGCCGTTTGCGGAATCGACCCTGCGCGGACGCAAAGATTTCACCAGCTTTCTGGCCAGCCACAAAGGTTCAACCGCCGGCTTCTACGAAAAAGGCCGGCGCGATGCTGTCTTGCATTTCCTCTATCTGGAGGGAACGGAAAGACGGTGGTATGTTCACTTTGATCTTTACAGTCCGATCTATTCGCCCGCGAGTGCCTTGAGGCATTTGCGGCACGAGTTCATCGGCAAGGTCACGCCCGATTGGCGGATGATTCAGGAACGCCTGAACGCCTGAACGTTAGTACGCTTCATTAATAGGAGCCGCAGCCATGTTTGACCAATTCACTTTAGGCATCGAGGAAGAATTTCAAATCGTCGACCCGAAAACGCGCGAGCTGCGTTCCCACGTCTCGGAGTTTTTGGAAGAGGGCAAGATGATTCTCGGCGAGCAAATCAAGCCCGAGATGATTCAGTCAATGATCGAGGTCGGCACCGGCATCTGCAAAAACATCCAGGAGGCGCGCGCCGACATCACGCGACTGCGCAGCATCATTTCCGGCCTGGCATCCAAGACTGGCCTCGTGATCGTCGCCGCTTCCACGCATCCTTTCTCGCGCTGGGAAGACCAAAAAATCTACGACGACGAACGATACGAGCTGCTGGTGCAGGAACTGCAGAACGTCGCGCGTTCGCTGCTGATCTTTGGACTGCACGTGCACGTGGGCGTCGCGGATTTGGATCGTCGCATTCACATCATGAACGCGGCGCGCTATTTCCTGCCGCACGTGCTGGCGCTGACGACGTCGTCGCCGTTTTGGATGGGCCACAACACCGGTCTCAAGTCGTACCGCACGGAAGTCTTCAAACAGTTTCCGCGCACCGACATTCCCGACCACTTTGATTCGTACAGCAATTTCCAGCGCTACGTCGATCTGCTGGTTAAGACCGGCTGCATCAACGACGGCAAGAAAATCTGGTGGGACCTGCGGCCGCATCCAATTTTCCCGACGCTTGAATTTCGCATCTGCGACATTCCCACGCGCGTCGACGATACGATTGCGATCGCCGCTCTCTTCCAGGCCATTGTCGCCAAGCTCACGAAGTTGATCGATCAGAATCTTGGTTTCCGTCTCTACCGTCGCATGCTCATTCAGGAAAACAAGTGGCGCGCGGTGCGTTGGGGGATTGACGGGAAGATGATCGATTTTGGCAAACAGAAGGAAGTGCCGACGCGCGATCTGGTACTGGAGTTACTGGATTTCGTCGACGACGTGGTGGATGAGCTGGGTTCACGCAAAGAGATCGAGCACGTTCACACAATTCTCGCGCGACGCACTTCCGCGGAAGAACAGCTGCGCGTGTTTGCCGAGACGAAGGATCTCAACGCGGTCGTCGATCGGTTGATTGAGTTGACGATGGAGAATGTGCCGGTCGCTACCGACTTCACCATGTCGTCGCAGCCGGTGACGGCGGCTTCAACGATCTCGAAATAACTAACCGGCACGCCTCCGTCACGCTAAGCAGGCATTGACTCGCTATTGCTCGCTTCCGGGATGAACTGCGGTTTTGGGCCATCAGCCACCGGTTCGTGAACGTGCGGCATCAGACCTCTCCAGGTTTGAATCATTTTCAGCGTCGGGTTAGAACCAACCGCATCCACCAAAGACCGCATGGTGCTCCGTTTGTTTTCCGGCATAATCTGTTCAAACGCCTCACGGTCCTGATGAAACTCACTGCGGTTGTAGTTTTCAACCAGTGAACTCGCGTTCCGAATTCCATGTGCCCGCAAGATTGCGCGAACGCCTGCCGGGTCGTCCTCCCTTGGTTGCGGCCCCAGCTGCGTGTAGAGAATTGATTGGTCGACCCAGTCGATGATTCGATCCGGCGGAAAACGAGTATTGATAAAGAGATCTATCAGATCGGCAGTTGCCATGTTGGGAATATTCTCGACGTCCTCTTCTTCCAGCCGCGCTTCATGCCAAACAGTGAGGCCATCGAGATCGCTCAGGGGCAGTTGCGTTTGCAGGCTGGGGACCACGATTGAGCACACCCGTTTAATCGTCGCCTGAATTACCTGCCAGCCCACCCGAGGAAATACACCGATCACGAATCCCAGCACGAGCAGCGTTTTCTCGACCGACTGGGTGTCTCCCTGGTCCGTCGTTACCCATGATGCGGGCGCCACCTTCACCGCTTCCGCAACCACCCAAATGCCGATCACCGCGAGCAGAACGCGCATCGAGACGGCAACATAAGCACTCGATCGCAAATCGCGTCGAACGTAGCGACGAAACAACATTTGCAGCGCAAAGAAGTAAGCGCCGATAAAGGCAAAACGCACCGGCGTAGCCACGGGCTCATAGACCGCGATCCATTTTTCTGTCGACGTCTCAGCCGGCGGAGGCGTGGGTTCCGCTGGCGCGCCGGGGCTCGGTAAAGCCTGCGGCAGAGCCGTTTCTGCGCCGACGCTCTTCAGGCTTTGAACCTCCGTGCTGGTTTGGCTGCCCGTCTTTCCAAATTCCAATTTCCCTTGCCACGGCGGCAGGGTTATCAGCCAACCAAGCGCGATAAGGACGGTAGCAACTATCACCGGGATGGTCGTGTCCACGGTAAAGATAGCTGACAAGGATTCCAATTCAAGCTTTCGTTTTGGATCCGGAACGGTGGATTTGGGATCTATCGGATCCACCACCATGCTGCTTCGCTCGGTGGGTATGGCTCCATAAACGGCCTCAAACTTTTGCCGGTAAGTATTCAGTCGGTTAATTCGATCCGGTTCTGACTCGTTCACCAATTCACTGCATCTTAGTTCGGGCGGCAATTTTTCTGGATTGACTAACCCCAGGCGCGTCAGGTTCAGCCAAAACTCGTTATGCAGACTCGTCTTTTTAGTGGCGATGAAGAGGTAGTACATCAGGGCGGGCAATGAACAGACGACTATCAGAAAAATTGTCCGCAGCAACGCCGCCTGAAGAATCGGTTCCAGCAGGAACACCACCACAAAGAACAAGACAATAAAAAGAATGAGGGCCATTATTACCAGGCCGATGCGCCGTTGCGCATTAATTCGTGCGTAATATCGTTGCGTTGAGGGAATGCTTACGAGGATGACGGCCGCGGCCAGCAGAACAATCACTCCCCTCCAGTGGCTTGAAAGGAACAGTCGCGCTCTGTCGCTTAAAAACCAGGCGAGGCCGAGGATGATTACCGGCCAAAACAGAACCGTGAAGACTCTCACCATCCAATCCAGCCAGGGGCCGCCCCCCTTAGATCTCAGTGCTTCGGGAGAGCTCTCGGTTTTCGTTTGTTCAGACTCGATTGGTTCCGGCGTTTCGAGCTTGATGTCAGTTGATTCGTTGTTCATAAGGTGCCTCTGGATGATTAGTGAGATCTTTGCGACGTCCGAGATGCGACCCGCCCCTCGTGGCGGCTCGTTGAAAGTTGAAAACCGGGATTGATGAGGACCTCAGTCGCTTAGAAAATTTCAGACCGGGGATTAGGTCCTGAACAGTGGCGGCTGAACCGTAGCTCCGGCGCGCCGCAAACCCAGGCGATTCTACTTTCAATGCGCTGAGAGGGTAAAACATTTCAACGCTTCGGTAAACATGATCAGCGCGGTCTTTTGCGAGCGGGTGGAGGATTGCGTTTGCTCAGTCGCTTTAGTTCCGGACATCCCGGTTTCTTTTGAATCCACTTTGCGCCGTTCGCATCGATTCTCAGCATATCGATTGGTGGTCCAACATATTCGCTCCGCGCCTGAATTTCAGTTTCAATCAAGCGGCGCACGCCAACGGTAAGGCCCTCCTGCCAAAAGCCTGGTGTGTCTTCCGGTAGACCTTCGATCGCTTCCGTCTCGCCAAGGAATCTGGTGACAACGTCGCCCTTGCAATCCGCGAGGCAGTCGTCGGGAATCACCGTGACGCCGATGCCGCGCGCGATGAACGTGGTGCGAAATTGCCGCACGAAGACGACGGGGCGATTGCCTTCGAAACCCGCGACGACGACGCGAAGAAAAGTCTGTCCTTCGAGTTTGGTGTGAAACTCGTCGGCGGAATTGGCCCGGACGCGCGGCAACTCGGCAAAGAGTTCGGAAGTGAGAAAGCCCGTGAGAATTTGTACTTTTTCAGCGGCAGACGCGTCAGGTTTCAGTTGCAGCGCCCGCACGGTGATGTCGGGGACGCTGAACCCGGTCGCTTTGTCTCGCAGCAATCCTTCGAAGGCGACGAAAAGATTCCCGACCTGTTGAATCTTGCACACCTGACTGCCCAGTTCATTGCCGTAGGTGTCGGTAACTTTGCTGTCGGCGCCGATCACGATCTCGTTAGCCGAACGCGCAACGACGATCGTCGTGGCGTTTGCCACTCCGCAGAAACTCGCTATGAACATAGCGATGCTTGCGAGCATGCCCTTTTTAATTGTGCGCTTCATCCGTCTGGTGTGTCGTTAGAACTTCGTTACAGCTTGCCTCGTTCAGCCAGATAATACTGCCACAACATGCGCGCTGCTACTGAACGAAACGGCCGCCAGGCTTCAGCGATCTGAAATAGCTCGTTTACGTTTGGGCGCCGGTCGAGCCGCCTGAGTTTCGTCGCCGCGATAATCAGGGCCAGGTCATTTGCGGGCCAGATGTCCGGCCGCCGCAAAGCCATCAGCAAATAAACATCCGCGCTCCAGGCGCCAATACCCTTTATTTCCATCAACGCCGCCCTGGCCCGTTCGTCGCTCATGCGCGCGACTTGCGTTAGGCGCAAACGCTTCTCGGCTAGCGACGCCGACAGGTGCAGGCAGTAGGCAGTTTTCTGGCGCGTCAGCCCGCACGATTTCAAGTGTGCTTCGCCTAACTCCAGCAGGCGCGCCGGCTGAAAGGGAACCGTGTTCTTCTTAAGACGATTAAAGAGCGACGCAGCGGAAGCGAGGGAGACTTGTTGTTCGAGGATGATTTTGACGAGCGTCGAAAAACCCGGTGGTCGCGCCCAGAGTGGTGGCGGTCCAAGGCGATCGAAAATGCCACGCAAGTCCGTGTCGCGTCGCGCGAGTTGCTTCGCAGCTTTGGCGACAGTTGCTTCTGTTAATGCGCCCACGGGAAGTGGTCAGGCGGAGTGAGAGAGCGCGAGCTGCAGGAAGTTTTCAAACAAGATGCGGCCGTCGCGCGAAGCATTTTGATGTTCCCAGCGCGTCCGGCTCTTGTTCCAATCCTCGAATGACTTTTCCAGGTGAAACTGCACTGTGTAGATGAGTTGGCCTTCGTCGCGTTTCACCATCATCTGATTACGGCAGAGAATTGAAGTAGCAAGCAGACTAAACCCCTCAGGCACCCGATCAAGCTGCAGGCCGTGATTTTGCCAAACTCTCAACAGGCGCGCCTGTTTCGTGTATTCCTGCCAAAGTCCCGAGGAAGGATTGTTTATGCCGCGAAAGATTGGATCGTGCGGTTCAGTGATGCGGACGTAGCGATATTGATATTCGAGCGGGCGATGATGCCGCTGCTCGTGCTGTTCCAAACGGTCGAGCGTGATCACGCGAGCGCCGAAACTCAAGCCGACTAGTTGGTGTCCGCCACAGATCGCCAACACCGGAATCTTGTTTTCCCGGATAAACTCCGCAAAGGTTTCAATGACGGCCGGATTGTAATAATCGAAATCGCGGAGCGTGCCGCTGAGAACAATCGCGTCGGGCGTGAACTGCCGCGCCGCAATTGCGATTGAAGCAAGCGGCGTCACCTTCGTAGTCGGCTCTTTCACCAACCGCTCGAGGTTGCTGACTATGTTTTCAATCGCCATGCCGGCGATGCGCCGTTCGCGCTTGATCTCAAGCGAAGCGCCCTTGCCCCAATCGGTGCGCGCCACATCGGAAAGGTCGTCCTCGTCGCGCAGCAGACTGTCGACGACGAGCACGCGCACTTTGTCGATCTGTTTCTCGATCGGCTCGTAACGACAGAAGGTCTGTTGATTGAAAGGAAACGGCAACGGCGCGCCAGTTTCGGCAGGTGGTTGTTCTTCGAAAGGGAATTCCCTCGGGTCTTCGATCATGTCGTGGACTATTAAACTTCGAACCGGGATGTAACGCAAGCGAAACTTAATCATAACCGAACAAAGTCACAAAGAAGACACGGTTAACAGCGGGCCTTGCGTCTTATTGTCACTGTGTTCGCTGCTTCGTGGTCTGTTTGAACTCCGGGACAGAAGCTCCGGCGCCGGCTGCGCCGACCTCGGCTTGTATCTTCTTAACCAGCAAACGCCGCACGCGCGCCTTGAAGCTCTCAGACTTGCCCGCGCTCTTGTGCTCCGCCAGCAGAAGCATCCGGTGCCATGACGATTCCAGCTCGTCTGCGAATTGAGAAATCTTAGTGATGTCGTAAGGCATGGCTACGTGCTCGCAACCGGCGCGCGCGAAGACGGAAAGATAGCGGGCGGTGGCGAGGTCAGGACAAAGCAAACGGCGGCGGCCGATTTTCAGTTCGACTCCGAGCAGCGAGTGCTGGATCTCAACGCGCGCATTCCTGGTCAAACCGGGAAACTCGTATGCCCGCGTGCGTCTGGTGCGAATGCGCTCGCGGTAGATGTGAGGCAGCCAGGCGTCGCCCAGTTCGGCGATGACCTGCCCGGCGTATTGTTCAGCAGTCATGTGTTGGAAATGGTATGCGACTTTGGAGTGCGGTGACCTGGCACCGCTTTTTCTTTTGGGCGGCTTAACGCCCAACGCTTGTAAGTTTCGAAAACTGATCGTCGCGACAGGTCGCGACGGCCAAAGCGGCGACAGGTCGCCGCACTCCAAAATTAGTGACCTAACACTATCGCCGCGATAACGACACGACCGGTTTCGTCTGCAGCGCATTGATCACGCGGCCGGGGAATATGCCGAGGTAGAGAACGCCGAGAATCGTGAGGACCAGGGCCACGCCGATGCTCGCCGGTATCGGCGGCGCGGTCCACGCCGTTGTGCGCTCGCGGAAGAACATCACGATGATCAGCCGCAGGTAGTAGTAAGCGGAGAGGGCGGTGTTCAGCACGCCGATCACCACCAGCAGGTAATAACCCTGATCCAACGCCGCGCGGAAAACCATGATCTTGCCGATGAAGCCGGCGGTCAGCGGCATTCCCAAAAGGCTGAGCAGGAACAGCGACAAGGCGAACGCCAGCCACGGTGACTGAAAACCGATGCCGTTGTAGTCTTCAACTTCGGTGCGCCGGTCTCCCGCGCGCGCGATTAGTTGAACTACGGCAAAAGCGCCGAGGTTCATGACAGCGTAAGTCAGCAGGTAAAAGATCACCGCGCCGATAGCCGCGTTGCGCTGTTCGACGTCGGGAGCGGCCCCGGCAGCAATGAAGCCGACCAGCGCATAGCCGGCGTGCGCGATCGACGAATACGCGAGCATGCGCTTGACGTTGTTCTGGGCAATGGCCACCACGTTGCCGACCGTCATGGTCAGAATCGCCAATCACCAGGAGCGCGCCCAGCCAAGCCTGATGAAGTTGCCCCGCCACGCTCTGATTTGCGGTCGCGACCACGAACGGAAAGGCGAAAAGAAACACGCGCATGAACGACGCGAAGCCCGCGGCCTTGGGACCGGCGGCCATGAATGCGGTGACCGGAGTCGGCGCGCCTTCATAAACGTCGGGAGTCCAAACATGAAAAGGCGCGGTGGCGATCTTGAAGCCGAAACCAACCAGCATCATTGCCGCTCCCGCGAAAAGCAGCTGGGGATACTGCGCTTCGCCAAGTCGCCTGCCGATCTCAGCGATGTTCGTCGTGCCCGGCAGTCCGGCTGTCGGTCGCGGTCGCGCCGTAAACGAGCGCTATGCCGTATAGCAGGAACGCCGACGAGAACGACCCGAGGATGAAATACTTCATCGACGACTCGTTTGAGCGCACGTCGGTGCGACGAAAGCCGCACATGACGTAAGTGGCGATCGAAAGAATTTCCAGACCGAGGAAGACGATTACCAGATCGCCGGCCGAAGCCATGAACATCATCCCCGCGGTTGCAAACATGAGCAGCGAATGAAACTCGCCGGCGGGTAGCCGCTCGTTTTCAACCCAAACCATCGAAACCAGAATTGTGAGCGCGGAGACAACCAGGAAGACAAACGTGAAGCCGAGCCGCAACTCATCCAGCACGATCATGCCGTTGAAAGCCTGGCTGGCGCCGCGCCAGGATAGCCAGAGCCAACCGGAAGCGGCCGCCGTCGCGGCCAGTCCGGCGAGAGAAATGCTGCCTGTGACCCAACGCTGGCGCGGCTTGCCGAAAGCGTCGACCAGCATGACTACGACGCCGATGACACAGATGATCAGCTCCGGCAAAATCAGCCAGAGATTGACGTCAGGCGTCGTTAATTGTAGGGCTAAGAGATTCATTATTCAGTTTGAGTCAACAAAATCATGCTTTTCGGCTAGTCAGCCGTGTCTTCCCGCAAACCAGCCAAGTCCCTTGGCACGTTTAGAGGCGGGCATTGCCCGCCGGTTCAACCTTGAGACAGCGGGCAATGCCCGCCTCTAAACGATCGAGCGTCGAAACGATCGAGCGTCAATGCCCCGGCTGCGCCGGTGTGGCGGAAGCAAACGAGCCACCGGCCGGCGGCGAGCCGACTCGACTCCTGACTTCTTCAACGCTCGCCTTCGATCGATCCAGAAACACCCGCGGGTAGACGCCCATGAAAAGCATCAATACCAGCAGGGGAATCAGCAGGCCCAACTCCCGCGCGTTCAAATCCGGCAGGTTCGCGTTCTCGGGATTCGTCAGTTTGCCAAACACGACGCGCTGCAACATCCAAAGCATGTAGACCGCCGCCCAGATAACGCCGGTGCCGGCAAGCATCGTCGCAATCCAAACCCACGGATGCGAGATGGCGTTTGACGTCCAACTGCCCAGCAGGATCAAAAACTCGCCGACGAAGCCGTTTAGAAACGGCAGCCCGATCGAAGAAAGCGAAGCGATCACAAACAGCGTCGAAAACCACGGCATCGGCGTCGCCAGTCCGCCGAAGTCGCTGATCATCCGCGTGTGTCGTCGTTCGTAGATAAAGCCTACAAAGAGAAAAAGCGCTCCGGTCGACACGCCGTGGTTGAGCATTTGATAGAGCGCGCCCTGCATGCCGTACTCGGTGAACGAAAAGAGACCGAGCACTACAAAACCCATGTGGCTCACGGACGAATAGGCGACGAGGCGCTTCACGTCCGGCTGGACCATCGCGACGAGCGCGCCGTAGATGATTCCAATAATGGCAAGCGTGATCATGATCGGCGCAGCGCGGCGCGACATGTCCGGAAACAGGCCGAGGTTGAAACGCAGCAAACCGTAAGTTCCCATCTTCAGCAGCACGCCGGCAAGAATGACGGAACCAGCGGTCGGCGCTTCGGTGTGCGCGTCAGGCAGCCAGGTGTGAACCGGCCACAGCGGCACCTTGATACAGAAGGCGAGCGCGAAGGCCGCGAACAACCAAAACTCCGTCTGGGCGGGAAGCGTTGTGCCGCCCTGCCGCATTGCCTGCAGAATCAGAACGTAGTCAAACGTCCCGTAGATGTAGTAAAGCGCGATGATCGCGACCAGCATCAGCAAGCTGCCGACCGCGGTGTAAATGAAAAACTTCACGGCCGCGTAAATTCGTCGCTCACCGCCCCAAATGCCAATCAGGAAAAACATCGGCACGAGCGATGCTTCAAAAAACAAGTAGAACAGCAGCAGGTCAAGCGAGACAAAGACGCCGATCATCGCGCTCGACAGCAGCAACAGGAACATGTAGTAGGAGAGTTGCCGCTTTTGAATCGCCGTCCAGCTTGAGAGGATCGCGATCGGCATCAGCAGCGTCGTCAACAGCACCAGCCAGAGGCTGATGCCGTCAACGCCGATGTGATAGCGCGCGCCGATTGCACCAATCCAGAGCACATCTTCAACGAAGCGAAAGTCTTTCGCCCCCGCGTCGCCGCGCAGCAGCAAAAGCGAGAGAGCAAAGTCCACGACACTGAAGCCGAGCGCAATCCACTTGTAGTTCGCTTCGCGTTTGCCCGGCAGCAGGCTGTAGGCCACTGTCGCCGAGCGCGCCGAGCAGCGGCAGAAGAATTATGATTGTGAGTAAGTGCTGCTGCATAAGTTAGGGTAAAAGCCTCAACGCGTGAACGCCGTAGTAAGCGAAGACGCCGATGACTGCCAGCGCGCCCAGCAGGATGATTGCCGCGTAGCTGCGCACAAAACCACCCTGCAGATGACGGGCAAATCGTCCGGTTTCGACGACAACGTCGCCAACCGCGTGCAGGAAGCCGTCGATCACGCCGATGTCGAAAATCTTCCAAAGCCCTTCGCGCGAGAAGACCGTGATCGGATTGATGATTCCGACGTCGTAGATTTCGTCGACGTAATACTTGTTTTCGAGCAAGCGCGGCATCTGCAGCAGCGGGCGCTTCTTGAAAACAATCCAGCCGATAGCAATGCCCAGCAGTGCAATCAAAACTGACAGCAACGCCAGCAGGCGCTCCTGGCGAATCTCCTCCGGCGAATGGAATGCCTCGGCCTCGCCGTGTTCGCCCGGTTCCGCGAGCGGCGCGATGACTGGCGGGCCGTCAACCGCCTGTGGTGGCGGCGAAAGCAAAATCGGTTCTGAACCCTCGGCGTGGGCCGCGTCAGAAGCTGGCGCCTGCGCCACCACCGGCTCCAGAATGTGCTCGATGTAATTTTCGGGATGACCGCCGACGAGAGAACTCAGCGCGTAAGGCACACCAATAAGTCCGCCAATCGTCGAGAGCACCGCCAGAACAATCAAAGGCACCGTCATCAGCCACGGCGACTCGTGCGGCTCGTGCACGCCATGATCGGAATGGTGAGCATCGTCGTGAGTCGCAGCATTGAGAGTCGCATCGTCTGCGTCATGCGCACTGTCCGAGTGGTCGGCGTGCGTCTCCCGAAAGCGTTCCGCGCCCCAAAAAGTCATCACCATCATCCGCGTCATGTAGACGGCGGTGAGCAGGGCAGTCAGCGCGCCAACGCCCCAGAGCACCTTGCTCCAGACAGGACTGGGCAAAGCAAATGAGCCGCGCTCCAGGTCTTCCAAAGTATCTCGTCCTTCGAAAAGAACCCGGCAAAAATCGGAATGCCCGAAATCGCCAGCCAGCCGGTCATCATCGTCGCAAATGTGATGGGCATGTACTTTTTGAGTCCGCCCATGCGCCGCATGTCCTGCTCGTGATGCATGCCGTGAATCACCGAACCCGAGCCGAGGAACAGCAGCGCCTTGAAAAACGCGTGGGTGATGACGTGAAAGATCGCGGCCGTGAACGCGCCGAGTCCGCAAGCGAGAAACATGTAACCGAGCTGCGAGATCGTCGAGTAAGCCAGAACCTTCTTGATGTCGTTTTGCGCCAGACCGATAGTGGCGGCAAACAGCGCCGTCGCCGCCCCGATGATCGCCACGATAAACATCGCAGTCGGCGCATGCACGTAAATCTCCGAACAGCGAACGATCATGTAGACGCCGGCAGTCACCATCGTCGCTGCGTGGATCAGAGCAGAGACCGGCGTGGGGCCGGCCATCGCGTCAGGCAGCCAAACGTAAAGTGGAATCTGCGCGCTCTTGCCCGCCGCGCCGATAAACAACAACACTGCAACCGAGGTCGCGCCTCCGGCTATGATCGCGCCCCAGGTAAACGGATCGGCTTCCATCCGCGCAAAAGCGTCGAAAGCGCTGGTCGTGCCTTCGTGCGAAAAGAAACTGATCGAGCCGGTCAGAAAGAAGATGAGCAGGATGCCCATCACGAAGCCCCAGTCGCCCACGCGGTTCGTGATGAACGCTTTCTTCGCCGCGTCGCCCGCTTCTTTTCGATCGGTGTAGAAACCGATCAGCAGGTAAGAGCACAGCCCGACGCCTTCCCAGCCGACAAACATCAGCAGGAAATTGTCAGCCAGCACCAGCGTCAGCATCGAAAACATAAAAAGGTTCAGATACGCGAAGAAGCGATAGAAACCGCTGTCTTCGTGCATGTAGCCGACGGCGAAAACGTGTATGAGAAAGCCGATGAAGGTGACGAAGAGCGCGTAAGTGCCGCTGAGTCGGTCCATGGCCAGACCGAAGTCAGCGCGAAACTTGCCGACCTGGATCCAGGTCCAGAGGTGATCAAAAATGGGAGTCGTTACGCCGGGCTCGTGCAGGTGCAACGCGCCGTCAGTTTTGAAAGCGAGGTAAAAAGCGACAATCGTGGAAATGCCGACCGCGCCACAGGCGACGAGGCCAATGAACTTTTCATTTCGCAGACGGCGGCCGAGAAACCAATTGATCGCCGCGCCGGCCAGCGGAGCAAAGATGATCAAACTTAAGAGGTTGTTCTCGTTCATTACTTGGACACGAAGCGGTAAATTCGTTTCTTTCCTAGGTAATCGGATGGTTTAGAGGCGGGCACCGCCCGCCGTCTCAACGTTGAACCGGCGGGCTGTGCCCGCCTCTAAACGATCCCACGAACAACTAACTCCGAACTAGAGTTTCAGAATGCTCGCATCATCCACGTCGAGCGATTCGCGATTGCGGAAGATGGTAATAATAATTCCCAGGCCGACGGCGGCCTCGGCCGCGGCCACCGTCATGACGATGAAAACAAAAAGCTGGCCCGAAACATCCTGAAAGAAACTTGAGAAAGCGACGAAGGTCAGGTTCACGGCGTTCAGCATCAGCTCAATGCACATGAACATCGCGATCACGTTGCGCTTGATGATCACGCCGACCGCGCCAATCGTGAAAAGGACCGCCGAGAGCGCAAGATACCAGGAGAGTTGTGGCTCCATGACTAGTTCTCGTCCTCCTGACCTGGCTCGTGACCTCGCTTGATGCGATCCGATTGAAAGGCGACGCCGAGCAGCGCGGCCGCTTCGTCAGTAGTCTCTGTCCCCACCGCTCGCAGGTCTTCAGTTCCGCGCGGCTTGATGATGTCCATCGCCAACACCTGACCGCCCGGAACAACTCGCGCGGTTGATGACAGGATTTCCGTGCGGCGGGCCAGCGACATCGCGCCGACAATCGCCATCAACAACAAGACGGAAGTGATCTCAAACGGCAAGAGGTACGCGGTGAACAGCCCTTCGCCGATCGAATGCGTCAGGCCTACGTTGGAAATGTTGCCCGGCAGAACGCGAGTCGAAGTTTGTACTGAATAGAGGATGAAAGCTGTCTCGGCAATCAGGATTGCCGCCATGCCGAGGGCCATGGGCACCAGAAACCTCAGCCGTTTGCGGCGCGGTTCGGCGTGCTCGACGTTAAGCAGCATGATCACAAAAATGACCAGCACCATGATGGCGCCGGCGTAGACGATGACCTGAACGGCGGCGATGAACGGAGCGGCGAGGGTGACGTAAATCGACGCCAACGCCACGAACACGCCGATGAGCGAAATCGCGCTGTAAAGCGGGTTGCTCTGCGAGACCATCGAAATCGCGCAACCGATGGCCATTCCGGCGAAAATGATGAAGAGAATCGTGGACATCTAACAACTCTGATTCGTTTAGAGGCGGGCATTGCCCGCCGGTTCAACGTTGAGACGGCGGGCAGTGCCCGCCTCTAAACGAACCCACTCTTAGGTCGTGAAAAAGACGATCGTCGCCGTCAGCACGATATTCAGGATCGCGACGGGCAACAAAAACTTCCAACCAAAATCCATCAACTGATCGAAGCGAAAACGCGGCAGCGTGCCGCGCAGCCAGATGTACAAAAACAGGAAGAACAAAATCTTCGCGAAGAAGTAGAAGACGCCGAGAATCGGAAACTGCGCGACGCCGGGTCCGTTCCAGCCGCCGAGGAACAAAGTCGTCGCCAGCATCGAAACCGTGATCATGTTGATGTATTCGGCGTTGAAGAACAGCAGAAACTTGATCGAGCTGTATTCGGTGTGAAACCCGGCGACCAGTTCCGTCTCGGCCTCGGGCAGGTCGAAAGGCACGCGATTCGTTTCCGCAATCGCGGCGATCAGGTAAAGAATGAAACCGAGTGGCTGGTAAATGATGTTCCACTGCATGCCGAACCAGCCGGACTGCTGCTCGACGATGTTATAAATATCGAGCGTGCCCGAAATCAGAATCACGCCAATGAGCGACAGGCCCAGCGCCAGTTCGTAAGAAATCATCTGCGCCGACGAACGCAAGCCGCCCATCAGGCTGTACTTGTTGTTTGACGACCAACCCGCGAGTGCGATGCCGTAGACCCCGACTGAAGTGACACCCAAAACGTAAAGCAGCGCGACGTCGAACCGCGCGATAACGAGCGGAAAAGTCCAGTTGAAGTAGGGAATCGTGATCGTCGGCCCAAACGGGTAGACGATGATTGCCATGATCGCGGTCACGACGGCGATCATCGGCGCCAGCAGAAACACGAACTTGGTTGACTGATCCGGAACGAGATCTTCCTTCATCATCGTCTTGATGAAGTCGGCAAAGGGCTGCAGCACGCCGCCATAGCCCACGCGGTTAGGCCCAACGCGGCCCTGGATGAACGCCAGCACGCGGCGCTCCGCCAAAACCGTGGCCGCCACCAGCAGCATGATCGTCAGAAACGCGACCGTGATCGCGACGAGCAGGACTACAGAGTGGATGTATTGGTTGTCCCAGTCCAACATTGGTAAAAAGTGAATCGTAAATCGTAAATAGACGTCACAACGAGCGTGAATCGTAAAGAAGTAAGTCGTTCGTTTAGAGGCGGGCATTGCCCGCCGGTTCAACGTTGATACGGCGCGCAGTGCCTGCCTCTAAACGCTCGTAACTATTTACGATTTACCATTTACGATTTACCAACGATTTGGTACAGCGGCGAAACCCGAACCGTCTCGGGTCGCGGATTTCCTTCGGCCAGCAAATGAAACTGCGGCACCTTGTCCGTCAGCGTGCCAAGCTTGAAAAGCTCATGGCCAACTTTGGGAGTCACTGACAGCTTTTCTCCCTTTTCTCCTTCGCCGCTCAGTGACTCAACCTGCTCACGCAGACTTGCCAATTCCGCCGAAAGGTCGCGGCTGTCCGCAATCTTGTATTTCGCCTGCACCGGATTCGATTCATCCTTGAGCACCGGATACCGCAGCCCGGCATACGCCGGCACGCGTTCGGCAATCTCGCGAAAGACCGCGCTTGCGGACATTTCGAATCCAAAATCCATCCCCAACTCCGCAGCCAGTTGGGCCGTAATCAGCCAGTCGGCCTTCGCCTGGTTCACCGGCGGAATTGACTGCCGCACGCGCTGCACAAAGCCGTCGTTGTTGGTAAACGTCCCGTCGATCTCGGCAAACGAAGCAGCCGGCAGAACGACGTCGGCGAACGCGGTCGTGTCAGTTTCGAAGAGTTCCTGAACGACCAGGAAGTCCAGTTTGCCGAGCGACTCTTCGCGACCACGCAAATGTTCGGGCAGGAAACTTCCAGCCAGGTAAAGCGCACGGATAGATTCGCCGGCCGCATCAAGCATCTGCTCCGGCGTTCATGCTGCCGTTCAGCAATCCCATGTCGTGCGCGCCGACGCTGTTGTTGTAAAGCGGCAGCGGATGCAGCAACACGCGACGGCTATCAGTGCGGAACGCATGCGGCAATTGGGCCAGCACAACCTGCGCCGCGGCGCTCAGTTCGCCCGCAAACATGATCACCAGGTCGCCTTCGGTTTCGGTAATCGTTTGCCCGAGCGTCTGAAGTTCGCTGAGGTCGACGCCTAGCCTGTTTAGGGCGAGCGCTTCGTTTTCTTTGCTGGCCAAAGCCAGCACCGCGGCGTCTTCCGTTCCCGGCTGAATGTGAATGAACTGTGCGGCCTGTTCGGTCAAGCCTGATCGGCGTACTGTTAATTACGATCAGCTTCGCGCCGCCGTTTCGCACCGCCTGACGAATTTGTTTGCCGGTCAACGGCTGCAACTCTTCCGGCTCGCCGCCAATCAGCAGAATGGTTTTCGCGTAACGAATGTCGCGATGCGTCGCGAGGGGACCGCCGAGGTTGTCGAAGAACGGCTTCAGATTGTGCTGGTCCGTGACTGTGTAGTTGTTGGTCCCGACCAACTCCGTCGCGAATTTGTGGAGCAGGTAGTTTGCTTCGTTGGTAATGCGCGGACTGCCGACGACGCCGAGCGCGTCACGTCCATGCGCGTCAACCACGGCGTCGAGCTTTTGCGCGACGTGACGAATCGCCTCGTCCCAGGTCGCCGGGATCAGCTTGCCGCCCTTCTTGTAGCGAATCAGCGGCGTGCGAAGGCGCGCTTCGTGATTAACGAAGGGATGACCGAAACGACCTTTTATACAGAGAAACTCGCCATTGAGGCCGTTCACGTAACGATCGCGCGCCACAATACGCATGAGTTCATCGCCACGCGAACCGAGCGACATCTGGCAACCGTCAGAGCAGTAAGTGCACGTCGAAACGGTCTGCGTCAGTTCCCACGGGCGCGCCTGGTGGCGATAGGTGCCGTCGAGCAAGGTGCCGGTAGGGCAAACCTCAATGCAGTTGCCGCACTGTGAACAGTCGAGCCAGCCGCCGTACGTTCCGATCACTGTGTTCGCGCCGCGGCCGCCGGCCTCGATCGCGTCCTCGCCCATCCACTCGTCGCAGACGCGCGTGCAGCGTTTGCAGAGAATGCAGCGCTGCGGATCGTTCGCCACCATCGGCGAAAGGTATTTCTCCGGCTGGTAATTCTTCTTCTCGATGAAACGCTCTTCGAGTCCGCCCCAGTCAAAAGTCATCTCCTGCAACTCACACTCGCCGCCGCGATCGCAGACGGGACAATCGAGCGGATGATTGGCGAGCAGAAACTCGAGCATCGAGCGCTGCGCTTTTTCGATCTCATCGCTTTGCGTGGTCACGACCATGCCGTCGGTGCAGATGATGGTGCAGGAAGTTTGCAGCTTCGGCATCTTTTCGATGCGGACGAGACACATGCGACAGGAAGCCTGCAGCGCGAGGTCGGCGTAGTAACAGAATGAAGGAATGTCGAACGCCTTCTCGCGGCAGACGTCGATCAACCGCGCGCCTTTCGGCACGTCAAACTCCTGAGCGTTTATAGTGACTTTGATTACTTCAGTGGACATTACTTAGGTTCTTAATCACTCAATCGTTTAGAGGCGGGCGTTGCCCGCCGAGCCTATCGTTAATTCTCTTCTTGCCCGCACCCAGTAAATCAATGAGGCCTTTAGCAACGGACGCAAAGGGATCTGTCGGATCCTGAGCATCGCTTTGAGTTTTCTCTCATGCTCACTGATTCGGTTGAGCGTAGCCTTAGCCTCTTTGTATTCGTCTTCCGTCATTAGCTTGCGACATGCGTGCGATTACAATTTGGTCATTCGCACCACTATTCATCCGTGGCTTCAGAAACCTTGTTATCCTTTTTCCAGGATGCGGGCAGCTTTTCGCAACCCCATTCCTGCAGCGCCTTATAGAATTTTGGCCGTACAACTTCACCGAAAACCGTCGAACAGTTTGGACAAAGCGCAAGAGCGTTCCATTCAGCTTCTGGACCTTCATCAATGATTCGCACGGGCATGCCTGCGCCCGGCGACCCATCCACACCAAACGCACGGCTGTTTGGCGACCCTCTTAGCAAGACCTCGGTTTTTGAACGCCATAGCGAGTCCTTTCGGCATCCGGCGGGCAACGCCCGCCTCTAAACGTCAGTTGCAGTCGCAGCGCCGTTCGCTCCAACTAAATGTTTCTTGAAGTCTTCCGGAAATCGCTTGATCGCCGACTGAATCGGCCAGGCGGCCGCATCGCCCAGTGGGCAAAACGATTTGCCTTCGATGTTGTCGCAAAGGTCCAGCATCAGTTGTGCGTCCTCAGGTCGCCCGCCGCCATTCGCGACGCGCCGGAACACTTTAACCAACCAGTCCGTGCCTTCACGGCAGGGCGTGCACCAGCCGCACGATTCATGCTTGTAAAACTCCGTCAGGTTTTTCGTCGACTCAAAAATGTCGACGGTCTCGTCCATCACGATGAACCCGCCAGAGCCCACACTCGAACCACCCGCGACCAGTCCTTCGTAATCCATGCGTACGTCTTTGCCGATGATCTGATCGGCACGCATGATGTAAACCGACGACCCGCCAGGAATCACCGCCTTGAGTTGCCGCCCGTCGATGATGCCGCCGCAGTCTTCCATGATGAACTTTTCCATGTCGTCGTAGCCCATCGGCAGTTCATAGACGCCGGGGCGATTGACATGACCGGAAACGGACCACAGCTTGGTGCCGCCGCTTTTTTCGGTCCCGAGTTTCTGATAAGCCTCGCCACCTAACCTGATGATGTCGGGCACCGCCGTCAGCGTCTCGACGTTGTTCACGACGGTCGGGCTCGCGTACAACCCGGAGACAGCAGGGAAGGGCGGTTTCATACGCGGATGCCCGCGCATTCCTTCCAGCGAACTCAGCAGCGCGGTCTCTTCGCCGCAGATGTAAGCGCCGGCGCCCGTGTGCGTGTAAATCTCGCTCGAGAAAGTTGAGTCGAGAATATTTTGGCCCAACAATCCGGCGGCGCGTGCTTCGGCCAGCGCCACGTCCATGATGTCGATCAGATACTTGTATTCGCCGCGCGTGTAGATGTAGTTCGTCTTGGCGCCGAGCGCGTAGGCCGCGATCAGCATGCCCTCGATCAGCATGTGCGGATCGCGTTCCATCAGGTAGCGATCCTTGAAGGTGCCCGGTTCGGACTCATCCGCGTTGCAGACGACGTACTTGGGTTTCGGCGAATCTTTGGGGACGAAACTCCACTTCATCCCGGTGGGAAACCCAGCGCCGCCACGGCCGCGCAACGCAGACTTCTTCACTTCGTTGATCACGTCGTCGGGCGACATTCCCGACAACACCTTCTTCAGCGCCTCGTAACCGCCGTGACTGCGATACACGGCGAGCGAGGCGGAGTTCTCTAGCTGAACTCGCGCGAGTTGAAGTGGTTCACATCCAATGGCGCCGATAAACATTTGTTAGTAAATAGTGAATCGTAAATCGTGAATAGAAAGTGATTCGTTTAGAGGCGGGCATTGCCCGCCGCCTCAACGTTGCACCGGCGGGCAATGCCCGCCTCTAAACGGTCGAAACAAATTCTAAAGCAGCGAATCCAGAATCTGATCGACCTTTGCCGTAGTCAGATTCTCGTGATAGTCAAACCCGACCTGAAACATTGGCGCCGTGCCGCACGAGCCCAAACATTCAACCAGCGAAACCGTAAACTTGCCGTCAGCCGTAGTTTCGCCCGGCTTGATTCCGAGCCGGTCACAAACGTGTTTCGTAATTCCCGGCTCGCCCATAATTTTGCACGAGAGCGTCTTGCAAATCTGGATGTGATACTGGCCCACCGGCTCGGTGTGCAGCATCGAATAAAACGTCGCCACTTCCCAGATGTCGGTGATGCGCAGATTCAAACGCTTCGCCAGATAAGCAACTCCCGGCGGGTCCAGGTAGCCGCGCTCGCGCTGCACGATGAACATCAGCGGCAAGATCGCCGAACGCATCACCGGATACTTTGCCAGATGCCCGTCAATCTCCGCCTCGACTTGAGGCGAAAACGACGCAGCCTCGGCGATGTCAACCGGCTGCGACAAAGGAACGATTTGTGTTAACTGCTGACTCATGCAACCAAAACTACCTGCTCCGTTTAGAGGCGGGCATTGCCCGCCGTCTCAACGTTGAACCGGCGGGCATTGCCCGCCTCTAAACAGTAATCAGAAACCAGAACTCGAAAACTAACGATCGATTTCTCCGAGGACAATGTCGAGCGATCCGATGATCGCCACGATGTCGGCCACCATCGCGCCTTCAGACATGTGCGGCAGCGCCGACAGATTTACAAAGCTTGGGCCACGGAAATGCACGCGCGTGGGTTTCGGCCCACCGTCTGATTTGACGTACACGCCGAGTTCACCCTTTGACGCTTCGATCGGGTGATAGACTTCGCCCGCCGGCACGTCGAATCCTTCGGCGACGATCAGGAAGTGATGAATCAGCGCATCCATGTGCGTCTTCATCGCTTCGCGATCGGGCAATACAATCTTGGGCGCGTCGGCCTTCACCGGCCCGGGCTTCAATCTTGCCAGCGCCTGCGCCACAATCTTGTGCGACTCCTTCATCTCGCGCATACGCACCAGATAGCGAGCCCAAACGTCGCAATCGCTTTCAGTCGGGACTTCGAAATCGTAGTGCTCATAACCCGTGTACGGATTCGCGCGGCGAATGTCGAGATCGACACCACTGCCGCGCAGGCACGGACCCGACAAACCCCAGTCGATCGCATCTTCCGCAGAAATTACGCCGACGCCCTGGGTGCGTTTTTGAAAGATCGTGTTGCCCGTCAGCAGCGTATGGAACTCATCAACCGACTTTAGAAATCCATCCTGAAACTGCTGCACGCGGCGTTCAAAGCCTGAAGGTAAGTCCATCATCAAGCCGCCGATGCGAAAGTACGACGGCGTTAGACGACCGCCCGAGGCAGCCTCGATCAAATTCAAAATCTTCTCGCGCTCGCGGAAGCAGTAAAAAAAGACGGTCATCGCGCCAATGTCGAGCGCGTGTGTGCCCAGCCAAACCAGGTGCGATCCGATGCGTTGCAGCTCGCACATCAAGACGCGGATCGTCTGCGCGCGTTCCGGAATTTCCAGTTCCAGCAGTTTCTCAACGGCCATCACGTAGGCAAGGTTGTTGCCGAGCGGATTGAGGTAGTCCATCCGATCGGTGATGACGATCCCCTGCTGATACTTTTTGTATTCAAAGAGCTTCTCCATGCCGGTGTGGAGATAGCCGATGTCCGGCGTGGCCTTGACTACCATTTCGCCGTCAAGCACGAGCTCGAGCCGCAACACGCCGTGCGTCGACGGATGCTGCGGTCCCATCGAGATCGTCATCTGCGTATCCAGCGGACGATCGACGATCTCAAACTGCGGCGGAATGTTTACCGAAGAACTCATAAAGTTCAGTGAAAGGTGAACGGTGAAAAGTCGAAAGGTCTGAATCTGTTTTTCACTTTTCACTCTTCACCTTTCACTATTTCAAGCTGAATACGGTTCGTACCCTCGCAACGGAAAATCCTTGCGCAACGCGTAGCCCTGCCAGTCGTCCGGCAAAAGTATCCGGCGCAAATCCGGATGACCGCTGAAGACAATGCCGAAAAGATCAAACGTTTCGCGCTCGTGCCAGTTTGCCGTCCGCCAAATACCGGTGACGGTCGGCACCTGAACGTTCGTGTCGTCAAGCAAAACTTTCAGTCTCAGCCGGTGATGTTTGCTGGTCGAAAACAGGTGGTAGTTGACTTCAAACCGCGGCTCTTCTTCAACGCCGCGATCAACGCCGCAAAGGTCGGCAAGAAAATCAAACTTCGCATCAGGACCGGACTTCAGCGCCGCGCACACGTCAACGATGTGCAGGGCAGGAACGATGGCGGTCACTTCACCGAGCGCCTCGATAACTTCAGTTACCCAATCGCCGTGTTCATGCTGCAACGCCGTCACCAAATGGGACGGCGTCATGATTTGATCTGAATTTGTGACTGAATCCGGCAAGCTGCTCTCGTTGTTGGCCCCAGTGGTCATTATTGTCGCTGAAGTAAATTCGCCCGGCGAACCATTTTAGGAGCTTACGACGAACGTCGTCGTTCGTGTCGCGAAGCAATCGAATACGGTCGCGACTCAGCCAGCACATCCTGCGAAACGGTCGAGCCGTCTGTAATCGGAAGCGTGCCCGGAACGGAAGCCGTCCGGGCTTCTGCCTCAGGGACATCCTTGCGATCACGAACCGATTCCTTCGATCACTTTGTCCTGCAACATCATCACCGCGTGAATCAGCATCTCCGGTCGCGGTGGACAACCGGGGATGTAAACGTCGACCGGAACGATCTTGTCCACGCCCTGCACGATCGCGTAGTTGTCAAAAACGCCGCCCGAAGTTGCGCACGCGCCCATCGAGATAACCCACTTCGGCTCAGGCATTTGATCGTAAATCCGACGCAGCACCGGCGCCATCTTTCTGGAGACGCGGCCGGAAACAATCATCACGTCCGCCTGTCGCGGGCTGGCGCGAAACACTTCCGAACCAAAGCGCGCCAGGTCGTTCCGGGAAGACGTCGCATTCATCATCTCGATCGCGCAGCAAGCAAGACCAAACGTCGCCGGCCATAACGAAGACTTGCGCGCCCAGTTGATCAGCGAGTCAAGCCGCGTGGTCAACACTTCGGGCAAAGCTTCGGCAATGATGTTTTCGAGTCCCATGTTATTTCCAGTAGAACTAAGCGGCAGCGCGCTTGCGCCGGGCTTCACGCTTCTCGGCATCGGCCAGCAGTCGTCCTTCGGCTTCGGCTTCGCGCCGCGCGGTCTCGCCCCAATCAAACGCGCCTTTCTTGATCACGTAGATGTAGCCCGCCAAAAGCAACGCTACAAACACCATCATTTCAACGTAAACCAACGTTCTCAAACCGTAAGCCGGACTGGCGAGCGTTTTGAAAACTACCGCCCAGGGCATCAGAAAAATGACTTCAATATCAAACAGGATGAAGATCATCGCGATCAGGTAAAACTTAACCGAGAACCGCTCGCGCGCGGTGCCGACCGGATCCTTGCCGCACTCATACGGCATCATCTTCGTCCGCGTGCGCTTGCGCTGGCCGACAAACTGCGACAGCACGATGTTGCCGACAGCGAAGCCGCCCGCAACGACGAAAATCAGGAGCACCGGCAGATAATCAACAAGTCGGAATGGCATTGCTGGCTTACGCTTCCGCGACAGGCAAAGTTGATCGTCGTCGCTCGTCGCCTGTCACTGCAGTTCGACAGACGACCCCACTCGAGGTCATCAAACAACACCCGAGTTTCACTTCAGATTGAGAATCATTGTACAAGCCGAATCCTAGTCGAAGTGATCAGGGGTGTCAAGCAACGTCTTCCGCCAGCAATCAGCAAAAAACTTTCGTAATTGACCCTGCAAAAATGGCTGTGTTAACTTCGATTGAGCTTCCCGACAGATGCCCCGTTTGCCGGCTCTCAAAACATCTGACTGCAACGCATTCAAGATTGTGATAACTGGATTCAATACGGACATCGAACACGACGGCGTCGTCTATCACGTGCAAACCGAAGACAAGGGTCTCGATTCGCCGCTGATTCTTTCGCTCGTCTATTCGGGCGGCGCAATTCTGGCCAGCAAACGTTCGCGTTATGAAGATTTGATCGCCGCGGGTTTCGACGAGGAAGTCCTTTCGCAGCGACTGAAGCGTCAACATCGGTTAATTTGTGCCGCCATCAACGCCGGCCGTCTTGAGGAATTAAAACGCATGGGCGGCGCGCGCCCGGATGGCGAAGGCGTTCGGGACACAGCGCCATTAACTTTGCCGGCGGAAGTTGAGCTTCCGCAGCCTGCGGCGTCGGAAGTCTTTCAAATCGAGACTGCTGCGGAGCGTCCCCCGGAACCTGTGCGCAGCGTTGAAGCTGCCATCGTCGAGGCGCCGGCAGAGGCAAAGGCTGTGAAGCCGCGTGCCAAGCGAGCGGCCCGCGCAAAGGAAGCGAAAGAACCGATCGAGTCAGCCTATACGGTCCACGACCCTCGACACGAGTCGCCGTTCGGTGAGGCGGCAGCGCCTGAAGAAGGCTTGTTCGTCACGGTCCTGGATGAAGAAGAATTTCAGGCTGGCGAGCCGTTTACAATTCGTGTCCTCGTTGAAGATCGCTCAGGGAAGAAAGAGAAACCGCTGGTCGGTGTGACAGTTTCAGTGAAAATCCTTGGCACCACGTTCCGCCCGCAAATCTATTCAGTGAAGACCCAGCGGGACGGCGTCGCCATCGTCGACACCACCATGCCCAGCTTTACCTCCGGGCGCGCTGCGGTTTTGATACGCGCAGTCGTTAAAGATCAGACGACCGAAGTCCGTCGCGTTATTCATCCTGCCGTGTGAGGCCAGCAACTCTCTTGCGCATTCAGATCAACGGCGAACCTCGCGAGGTGGCGGAAGAGCTTTCCCTTTCCGCCCTCGTTGGCGTTCTAAAACTCAAGCCCGAACAGATCGCAATTGAACTGAATCAAACGGTCGTCCGTCGCGGCCAATGGGAAGCGACTACGCTGCAGGCGGACGACAAAGTTGAAATCGTCCACTTCGTCGGCGGCGGAGCGTAGTTTTTTCCGACCCGTTTATTCTTCTTGAGCCGTTTAGAGGCGGGCATTGTCCCGCCGTTTCAAGATCGGCTTAGATTTCTGCGAGGCGATGGTTGAACCGGCGGGCAACGCCCGCCTCTAAACGTATTCGTGAGCAGTAGGCAGTAAGCAGGCGCGGGAATATAATTCAAAGCATGTCGACAGCAGTACCAGCACAAACAGATCGTTTTGAAATCGGCGGCCGGACTTTTACGTCGCGACTAATCATCGGCACTGGCAAGTACCGCAGCTTCGATGAGATGAAAGCGGCGCATCGCGCCTCGGGCGCCGAAATGGTGACCGTCGCGGTCCGCCGCGTCCCGCTCGATCGCAGCAGTGAATCTTTTCTGGATCATCTGGATCCCGAACTGGCAATCCTCCCGAACACCGCCAGCTGTTACACGGCCGAGGAAGCGATTCGCACCGCGCGCCTGGCACGCGAAGCGCTCGGCACTGACTTGCTCAAGCTCGAAGTGATTGGCGATCAAACAACGCTCTTTCCCGATAACGAACAGACGCTCGCAGCCGCGCGCGTTTTGGTTGGGGAAGGATTTATCGTGCTGCCGTATTTCAGTGACGATCTGATCATGGCGAAGAAGCTGCTGGACGCGGGTTGTGCCGCGGTGATGCCGCTCGCGGCGCCGATCGGCTCGGGCCTGGGGATTCAGAATCCGGCGAACCTGGCGATCATGCGCGAGCAGCTTCCGGATGCGACGATCATCGTCGACGCTGGAGTCGGCACCGCCAGCGACGCGGCGATTGCGATGGAACTTGGGGCCGACGCAGTGTTGATGAACACCGCAATCGCCGAAGCAAGGGATTCAGCCAGGATGGCTAAGGCGATGAAGCTCGCCATAGAGGCTGGCAGATTGGCTTATCTGGCGGGTCGCATGCCGAAACGTCTCTACGCCAGCGCGTCGAGTCCGTTGTCCGGCGTCATCCGATAAAACTGATTCTGTTTGAGCGAGAAAAGAGCGGGGGCAAGCCCACCTTCCCAACCTGCGAGACTGCCATCAGCTCGCTAAGACTCAGCATTGAAGCCATTCAATCGAAACAGCAGACTCAAGTTGACTAAGCTCGGGGTTGGAAGGCGGGCTTGCCCCCGCTCTTTTGCTTTACACATCTTCAGCAAGGGCTAACTTGATCTGCTCCTGCTCACGCATCACGCGTTCGCCAAGTTCGGTGATCGAAACTGTCGGGTATGCACCGGCGCTGACGCGCAAACAATCCGCAGCGCACAACGCGTCGATATATACCAGCAAATCTTCCAGCCGCACCTCTCTCAACAAACCGTAAGTCGACAGCTCGTTCAGATTCGCCTGCATCACGTTCTTCGCCGCCGAACCGCGCAGGGTGGCTGCGAGCATCGTCTTTCCGAATCGTCCCTTCATCCGCATGGCGCACGCCAGAATCTTGCGCACGCGCAAATTCTCATCCACGTTTAGACTGCGCGGGGAGACAGGCTGAGGTGAACCGACGCGACCTTTGCGCTTTCGGACGGCAGTCGCCGAAGTCTCCGCGACTTCATCGCTGGTGAGCGGCTTGCGGGCCGCACTGCCGGGCGAGCAGTTTCCACAACTGCCGCAGCGGCGTTCGTGATGCCGGTCGCCGAAGTAGTCAAGGATTGCGGCGCGGTAACAGTATTCCGTGTAACAAAACTCGATCATCTCGCGCAGCTTGCGTCGCTCGAGTCCGGCGCGTCGGGTCACATCGCCTGGCTCAATCCGCAGCTTGGTTGCAGGGACGCTGTCAAGCATTACGATGCTACGGGCGCGACGCGCTGAATTGTGCGGGTCAGCAACATTGCGAGCCGAAGAAGCGGGCGAGACGCCCGCGGTCCCAGTAGCGGCGGTCGCGGTGGCCCACGGCGGCGGTTGATTTACAGCGGCGCGCCGATCAGCGCTCGCGCCGCGCGCGATGTGCCCGGCGCGTTCCAGCAGATAAAGTGCCGACTGAACGGCCATCTGGTTCGTTGCCCCGGCGCGCTTGGAGATCTCAGCCGCGGAGAGTTCGATTTGCTTCAGGCCGGTCGCCACCAGCGCCGCGTAAACGTTGCGAACAACTTCGGCGCTGGGATATGAACCCTCAATAAAAAAATCGTGAGTGTTTTTGTCGGCATAGTTGAACAGCAGCACGCATGACGACGGCAGGCCGTCGCGACCGGCGCGCCCGATCTCCTGATAGTAAGCTTCAATCGACCCGGGCATCTGATAGTGCGCGACAAAGCGAATGTCCGGCTTGTCGATGCCCATGCCGAAAGCGTTCGTGGCGACGATCATTTGCGTGCGGCCGGCCATGAACTCTTCCTGGGCCTTCACGCGCGCGCCGTCGCTCAAGCCAGCGTGGTAAGCCGACACGCTCAGTCCCTGTGTCTGCAACTCGACCGCAACCTGCTCGACCGCTTTGCGCGTCGCCGCGTAAATGATACCTGAGCCGTCGTACGTCTTCGCCAGCCGCTTGATGCGCGCGATCTTCTCGCGCTCCTTTTCGGTGTGGACCACGTCGATAGTCAGGTTCGGACGATCGAAACCGCTGACAAACGTCTCCGGCTTCGTCAGTCCGAGTTGCTGGATGATGTCGGAGCGGACATAGGGCGTGGCCGTAGCGGTCAGCGCGAGCGTCTGCGCGCCGCCGAGCGACTGGATGACGTTTTTCAGACGCAGGTAGTCAGGACGAAAGTCGTGACCCCAGGTTGAAATGCAGTGCGCTTCGTCAACCGCGAAGAGCGAGATGCTGATCGACTGAAGCGCCGTGAGAAAACGGCTGCTGCGAAAACGTTCCGGCGCAACGTAGACCAGCTTGAACTGTCCGCGACGCAGATCTTCGATCCGGGACCACTGTTCTCGTTCCGGAAGGGAACTGTTGATGAAAGTCGCCGGAAGATCGCGCGCCTTCAAGGCGTCGACCTGGTCCTTCATTAAGGCAATCAACGGCGAGACGACGAGCGTGGCGCCATCGAGCATCATCGCGGGGAGTTGGTAACAGAGAGACTTGCCGCTGCCGGTGGGCATGACGACCACCGCGTCTTTGCCGCCGAGAATCGCCGCGATTACTTCGCGCTGGCCTTCGCGAAAGTCGTCGAAGCCGAAGTGCTCGCGCAGGGAGGTGAGAGCATCGGCAATTGAATGCATGCGCCGGAGTCTAAGGGTTTCGAATTGTGAGTAGCAAGTCGTTCGAATGGCCCGGGTACGCCACTTGTCGCGGCGCTCCCGAGCAGATCATTTGTTCGACACTGATTTTCGTGGAACTGAAAAATTCACCGCGGGAGGTTTCCAGGTGTGTGGGTCGCCGAGGATGCCTTTCTTGACGTTTACAAGCTCCAGGTCTAAAGGCGTAACCTTTATCAGCAGGTAATCCTTCGCGCGGTCCGGATAGAAATCTTTCCACTCGTCCTTCCAACGCCTCGCCTTTTCTTTCGGATCGTTCACCAGCCGGGCGATGCCGGAAATCGTAACGTAGGCTTCTGACTCGCGATCGAAATAGTAAAGCGTGACGCGCGGGTTGCGACGGATGGCGGCGACCTTGCGACTACGCGAATTTGTTCCCAACCAGATGACCATGTGCTCGTCTGGTTCGAACGGATCGACGGTACGCGCTTGGGGACGTCCAGCCGGATCCAGTGTTATCAGCGCGCAGTAGCGTGCGGTTGTCATGATCTCGCGCGCCGCAGCGATGAGCTGCTTGCGGCTGAAGGATTTGGCAGTTTCCTGACTGTGAATGGCGGATGGCCCGAGCAAGAGCGTCAGCAATACTGCGAACCTGAAAGTGCGACCAGTTAGATTCATTGAAAAACATTCCTCGTCCCGGTACGAACGGTCTGATTTGGAGTGCGCTGACCTGTCAGCGCTTTTCTTCGCGGCGGCTTGACGCCGCGCGTTCAAGAGACCAGAGCGCTGCGACAAGTCGCAGCAGACCAAAGCGCTGACAGGTCAGCGCACTCCAAAAAGAACCTCTGTCCTACTTCCACGTTCGCCGGATTGGATGCGCTTCAGTGTTGAAGATTACCTCGTCGAACTTCAAGGTTCGCGGCGGCGCGAAAAGCAGGTAGAAGTATTTGAAAGTTTCGGCGAACAGAAAGCTCTGCATCGAATCCGACTTCTCCTTTGTCACCACACTCTTCAGCGCGGCGTAGCCTTCGTCGGTGCGGCAGTGTTTGACGAAGTCGCGGAAGATCTGCTCACCCATCTGCAAGTAGAGTTGGGCGTCGCCACCGCGAAAAGACTGACCGTTTAGACGCGGCACTTGTGCCGCCGGGCTCGCATGCGGGCGGGACGCCCGCGACCCCAGTGTCCGCGGCTGCGGCGCTCCCAGGGTGAGCGGCGTTCTGGATCCGTGGGTTGCGTAGTGATAAAGATAGTAAGTCGACTCGACGATCTCAGGCCGCAAAGGATATCCCGGATGCGTCACGGCCAGCGTCTCGTAATTGATCTCCTCCGGCTCGACGCCGTGCCGCTCCCACATCTTCATTGACGACCGCTGCAAGCGACTCGCGCGATCATAATCTCCGGACAACGCCAACACGGCCGGGAAAAACGCGTCGAGCGCGCCATACGCTTTCGCGGTCCGCTTGCCTGTGTTCATGTCGACGTGCCCGTACCAAAGTTCCCAATCCAGCCGGCGTTTTTGTCCGCGGTCGATCTTGTCCGCGAGATACGTATTGATCGCCGCGATGCTGTCGAGCCACATCCGCCGGCAATCCTGATCGTCGAACAACAGCCAGCACTTCAGCAGGTATTCGTAGTAACTATCGATCGCCCCGCTGATGTGACTGTCTGTGTTGGTCCACTTGCCGGTTTCGACATTTATCTTTTCGCCAACCAGGCCGATTGCTGAACGACGTTTGTAAGTTTCCACCAACGCGCGCTTGGCCTTGTCGTAGAAGATCGACTTCCCGGTGAGTTTGCTGAGCGTGCCAAATTCGATCAGCAACGTGCCCGTCTCGGCCGGATTGCTCTCGGCGCCGCGCACTTCGCCTGTTTTCAGATTCACAAAACGATAGGGCAAGCCGGTCGGCGAGTTGAACGCAGGCAACAGCCGATTTCCCAAATCCTCGGCGAGCGCGAGCAGGCGCCTGTCGCCGGTGAGTTGATAACTCGAAAGCAGTCCACCCAATAAGACGAATCGTGATCTCGAAATTTTGAACGGAGATGTCTTTGTCGAAAGAAAGATTCCGGATGATGTGGGCCTTCGTGGACGCGGCTTCGTCCTTCAAGCCCATGATAATCATCGTGTCGAGGGCGTCGACCGGCGTCATCAAGAGCGGCTGCGCGTACCAATCGTGAAAGCTCTTGGTCAGTGGCTTCAGGTCGTCGTGGCCCCAGGCGTATTTCTTGTAACCGTTCCAGGCATGCAGAAATTCGGCACGGACTTCGGCGGCGAGCTTTTGCTTGTTGACCTCTGCAGGGGAGCGCTGCGAACAAACTACCGGCGCCAACAGGCAGAAGAGCAGCACAACTGCGATCGCCCTGGGAACAATTAGGAGCTTTGTCGTCACTTTAGGTGCCTTTGCTGCCGGGCGCAGACTTTTTGAAGTGCCGCGCAACGAAACCTGGGAGCGCAGGCATCGTTGCCGCCGAAGTCCAAAAGGTTCTCAGTGACTTGCTTAGGGACATGGAGCGGGAGTCGTGGCGGTGTTGCGGGCGACCGGCGCGGTCACCGGGTTGCTGAAGTCTGCAGAATTGTCGTTCGTGTCAACGCAGCTCACGGTTCTAATCACTGAACGAGCGTTCGAGTTGGTACCAGAGACAGGGATCGGCGCGGTCTCAAAACAGTTAGCCGCGCTTCCGTAACCGAGAAAGTCGACGATGGTTGCTCCTAATGGACAGCCGCTTCCGGTCAGGGCGACGGTGCCGGACACCAGGGCAACCTTGCCCGCCGTTGCGGCCAGATTGATCGTGCCCGTTGCGTCAGGCGTGGGCAGGGCAACGCCGACCGCTCCTCCCGAAGCTTCCTGGATCAGGAAGTACTGACCGGGCAAAATTATTCCGGACGTGACGTCTGTCTTGTTCGTGGTGAAGTTGCTGCCCGACGCGGCGTACTGCACCGAGTATGGCGTTATTGAGAAATCGATCGTGGTAGTGCCGCGATTGAAGATCTCGATGAAGTCGTTCGTGTAGGTTGCGCTCGCGTTGCCGCCGCCGCCATAGACCTGACTAATGACCAGCAGCGCCGCATCGTCATTCTGAATCGTGCCTTGTCCCTGACTGTCTGTCGGGTTTGCGCCAGTAATGCCGGTCACGTTAACGAAAAACGTGTCGCTGTTTTCAACGAGCGTGTCGCCGTTGACGGTTACGTCGAACGCGTAGTTTGAACTGCCCTCCGCAATGGTTTGCGCCAGGAGCGACTTCGCCATGTAGTCGTTGTCTTCAGTCACCGGCGTATCGTCCTGCGCGCTGCCATCGGCGGTTGCGATGTTGAAAGTGACGCCGCCCGGGCCGGCCGGCGCGGAGAGACTGACGCTGAAGCTGAATGTCGTTGATCCGGTGTTGCCTTCTGCGATCGCGACGTCGTTAATCGTCAGGTTTGGCAACGCCGCGCTGTCGTCGTTTTGAATCGTTCCCACGCCCTGGCCGTCGACGAGAATCGCGCCGGTCACGTTCGTGACGTTGACGAAGAATGCCTCGTCAGGCTCAACAGTCAGGTCGCCGTTGACGGTGACGTCGAAAGTGTAGGTGGTGTTTCCTGCCGAGATGGTTTGCGCGGTGAGACTGTGCAAAACGTAATCGTTGTCTGCCGTCGTGGCCGTGTCGTCCTGCGTGGAGATATCAAAGGTGACTCCAGAACCGGGCGCCGGCCCTGACAAGCTGACGGTAAACGTTGCGGTCACCGGGCCGCCGTTGCCTTCAGCGACGGACACGTTGTCGATCGTCAGATTTGGCGGCGCGTTGCAGTCGTTGAGCGGAGACGCGTTGTTGCGTGGCGCGGTCGGATTTGTGACCACGGTAAAGTCGGCGGAGTTGTTATTCGTGTCGATGCAGCTGTTGGTTCGGCGCGCGGACTTCGTAGCGCTCAGCACGGCTGTCGCCGCGGTTTCGAAGCAGTTGGCTGATCCGTAACCGACAAAATCCGCAACCGTTGGGCCGATCGGACAACCGCCGCCGCTCAAGACGCCGGCGCCCGCAACCAGCGCAACCTTGCCGTCCGTCGCAGACATATTGATTCCGGTGTTGCTCGCGTCCGGCGTTGGCAGCGGCGCGCCAATTGTCGGGCTCGCCGGGGCCAGCGAAATCAGGAAATACTGACCGGGCACGAGCGAGCCCGTCGTCAGATTGATCGTGTTGCCGGCCGAGAACGTACCGGCTGCGGAAGCGTATTGGACCGAGTAAGGCGTGACGGCAAAGTTCACGGTCGTCGTGCCGCGATTGAACAGTTCGACGAAATCGTTTTGGAACGTCGCCCCGGAATTGTTGCCGCCGCCGTAAATCTGACTGATCACCAGCAACGCCGCGTCGTCGTTTTGAATCGTTCCCTGACCCTGCCCGTCATTTACCGCAGCGTTCACCACATTCGAAATATTGACGAAGAAGGTTTCGTCCGGCTCGACGCCCAGGTCGCCGTTCACTGTGACGTCGAACGTGTAACTGGAACCACCAGCGGGTATGGTCTGGATCGCCAGGCTCTTCGCTATGTAGTCGTTGTCCTCAGTCGCCGGCGTGTCGTCCTGCGCCGTGCCGTCAGCGGTGGCGATGTCAAACGTGATGCCGCCTGCGGGCGCCGGCAGCGACGAGGTGACGGTGAACGAGAACGTCGTCGTGCCGCTGTTGGTTTCTGCCGCCGAGACGTCAGTGACGCTGAGTGCCGGGCTGTCGTCGTTTTGAATTGTGGCCACGCCCTGGCCGTCCGCGACGGTGGCGCCGGAAACACTCGTGACGTTGACGAAGAACGTTTCGTTCGCTTCGTTTGCGGGGTCGCCATTGACCGTGACGTCGAAGGTGTAATTCGAGCTGCCTGCGGGAATTGTCTGCGCCAGCAGCGTTTTGCTCACGTAGTCGTTATTGGCAACGGTCGCCGTGTTGTCCTGCGTGGCGATGTCAAAAGTGACGCCGCCGGTCGGCGCGGGCGACGAGAGACTGACGGTCAACGTGAACGTGGTTGGTCCAGCGTTGCCTTCGTTGAGCGAGATGTCGTTGATTGAGAGCGACGGCAGATCGTCGTTCTGAATCGTGCCGACGCCCTGGCCGTCTGTCAGGTTGGCGCCGGAAACGTTGGTGACATTAACGAAGAACGTTTCGTCGTTTTCGACTGCCGTGTCGCCGTTCACCGTGACCGCGAAGGTGTACGTTTGCTGGCCGGCAGGGATGAGTTGATTGGTCAGCGTCTTTGCTACGTAGTCGCTGTTGGCGGTGGTCGCCGAATCGTTCTGCGTCGCGATGTCAAACGAGATGTCAGTTGATGGCGCGGGCGCCGACAGGCTGACGGTGAAGGTGGCGGTGGTCGTGCCGCTGTTGCCCTCAATCACGGTCACGTCGTTAATCGTCAAATTCGGCGGCGCGCCGGCCGAGCACGAGTTCAGCGACGAACTTGTGTTGCGCGGGAAGGGAACTGTGACCAGGAAATCGGCGGCGTTGTCGTTCGTGTCGGTGCAGCCGCCGGCCTGGCGCCGATCGGAGGTCGTGTTGCTCGGCGCGGGCGCGGGAGCCGGACCTTCAAAACAAGTCGCCGAGGCGCCGTAGCCGACAAAATCAGCGACGCTCGCGGCAAGCGGACACCCGCTGGCGGAAAGGGCGGTGGTGCCGGCGACTAATGCGACTTTGCCGGCGGTGGCGGCCATGGCGATCGTGCCGGTCGCGTCCGGCGCCGGCAAAGCCACGCCGTTAGCGCCGCCGCTCGAAAGTTGGACCAGGAAGTATTGACCGGGCGCGAGGCCGCCGGAAGTGAGATCGAGTTTGCTCGAGCCGAAGCTGCCGGTCGCGCCGGCGTATTGAACAGAATAAGGCGTGGCCGCAAAACTAATTGTCGTGGTGCCGCGATTGAAGATTTCGACGAAGTCGTGTGTGAACTGCGCGCCGGTGTTGCCGCCCCCGGCATAGAGCTGGCTGACAACCAGATTCGCGGTGTCGTCGTTTTGAATTGTGCCCTGGCCCTGACCGTCGGACACGGAAGCGTTCACGACGTTGGCAAGGTTAACGAAGAAGGTTTCGTCCGTCTCGACCAGCGTGTCGCCGTTAACAGTGACGTCGAAAGTGTAGCTGGTGTTGCCGGCGGGTATGGTCTGCGCCGTCAGGCTCTTCGCTATGTAGTCGTTGTCCTCAGTCGCCGGCGTGTCGTCCTGCGCGGTTCCGTCAGCCGTGGCGATGTCAAAAGTGATGCCGCCCGCCGGCGCCGGCAAAGTCGAAGTGACGGTGAACGTGAACGTGATCGTGCCGCCGTTGGTTTCCGTTTGCGAAACGTCGCTGACGGAGAGACTCGGCGAAGGCGCCTGGACCAGCGTGGTCGCCGTCGACGAATTGTTGGCGGAATTTGAATCGGCAGTCGTGGCGCTGACAGTCGCCGTGTTTGAAATCGTCGTTCCCACCGGACCGTTTGCCGTGGCTATGAGGGTCACGACCGCGGACGCGCCACTGTTGAGGGACGGGAAGGTCACCGTGCGGTTGTTGCCCGAGCCGCCGCACACGCCGCCGCCGGTGGACGCGCAGGAGACGAAGGTGACTGAAGCAGGCAGGTTGTCGGTGACGGTCACATTTTGAGCGTTCGCCGCGCCGTTGTTGAGAACCGTGATCGTGTAGGTGACGTCAGTTCCAATCGTTACCGGATCGGGTGAATCGGCTTTTGTGATCGAGAGCTCGGCGGAGCTGGTGTCGAGACATCCGGACGAGGAGTTCTGCGGATTGCTCGGAGTCGTCAACACAAAATCGCCGGCGTTGTTGTTTGTGTCCACGCCGTTCCCAAAAGCGCCGCCGGGTTTTCTTTCGTAGCTTTGATCGGACGTGCCGCTGAGTGGCGTGAGCGTCGTGCCTTCCTTGAACGCCGAGCCGCTGCTCATGCCGACCGCGTCGATAATTCTCGTGCCGATGGAACCGGTAATCGCGATGCCGCCGTCGTCTGTGATTCCCGTGCCGTACGTTTGATTGGGCGCGACGGCGCCGCTGTAGCCGCTGGCGGTGCCGTTCGCGACCAGGTAATGGCAGCCCGGCCCAAGCGTGACGCCGGCGGTGATGGTTACGCGATCGCTGATCGTGCCGCTGCCGTTGGAAGCGCGAATCTTCAAGCCGCCGATGGTCAGGGTGGACGTCGTCGGGTTGTAAATCTCGACAAACTCGTCGGACGCGCCGGCTGGCCCACGCGTACGGAATTCGCTAATCAACAACTGCCCGGCGCCGGCCTCCACGGTCAAGGCCGCGGGCGAGCTGGTGACTGTAGTTGTGCCGTTGGTGGCGGAGGCGCGAATCTCTGCGAGACCGTTCGCGCGGCCAGTGACGGTTGCAGTCGCGGAACCGGTGCTTGAGGTCGGGCTAACCGAGTCGACCGTCGCGACCGTCGTGTTGCTTGACGCGAAAGTGATCGTGACGCCGCCGATGTTCTGTCCCGTCTGGTCCTTCGCCTGGGCCGTAAACTCCTGCGTGTCGCCGACGCCAATCGTTGCCACCGTTGGCGAGATCGAGACGCTGGTCAGCCTGGGTGTCGCCGGTGTGACCGTCAGCATCGCCGGCGGGGAAACGACGCTGCGTCCCACAGCCCGAATCTCAGTTGAACCGGTGGAGACCCCGGTAGCCAGTCCGTTTTGGTCGATGGTCGCGACGGACGTGTCGCTGGATTGCCAGGAGAAAATCACACCCGGAATTTCGTTGTTGCTCGAGTCAAACGCGCGCGCGGTGAATTGCTGTTGCTGAGCGACTTCAATGCTTGCCGGCGATGGAGAGACTTCAACGCGCGCGACCGCAGGCGTGCAGGAACTAAACCCGGCTCCATTCAATTGCGTGCCAGGACTAAACGCGCGCGTGCCGCCGCTGGCAGCGAGGTGTTGCGCAAAGTTGCCGGTGATGTCCGGCGAACGCGTTACCGCCTGGTCGTTGTCGGCATCGAGTCCGCCCGAGCCGCCGTACGCGACCAGGTTGACGATCGTGCCGGCCGGATCCTGAAGCGTGATAGTGCCGCTGGAGTTGACGAGCGAAAGCCCGCCCGTGGAAGCCTCGACCACGAGCGCGCCGCCAAATGCCGGATCGTTTGGATTGAAGCTGCTGTTGCCGCCACCAAACACGACGGCGGCGGTGCACGAACGAAGGACCGTGCCCGGGGCGAAAACGTGGCGCAGCGTGTCAGCGCCGGTGCCGCGCGTGAAAATGCGATAGCCGCTGATGTCGATGTCCTGCGTTGTGGTGTTGACGATTTCGATGAATTCGTCCTCACTGGCGCTGCGTGTGCCGTCGCGATTCGCGTCGCCGGCCAGGTCAGTCGCCGCTGAACCGGGTGGATCTGCCAGGAATTCATTGATCAAAATGTCGCGACGGGCGTCGCCGCTAAACTCGACGGTGACTGGATTGCTGTCGCGCGCGTCGGCTCGCACAACCAGATCGACTCTGCCGACGCCCCGCAAATCAGCAGGCACGAGGACGTGAAGTTCGTCCATGCCCGGCATCGTCGGCGAGCGAACAATCGATTCCAGAGTCAACGCACGACCGCCGGCCGTCACGGACACGGTGGTGCCGTTACGCATGCCGGTCGCAAAAATGAGCAAGCGCAGGTTGCCGTTGGTTGGGTCGAATGGCCCTTCCTGAAGCGTGTCCGCGTTTAAGATCAGCCCGTCGCCGAGGCCGTCGCCGGTCTTCGTGAAGACCCCGGGCGCCGCCACGAGGACTGTTACATTCCCGCGACTTTGAAAACCTTCCGAGTTAGTTACAACTACTTCCGCGGCCCCCGGGACCGTGGCGACCGGGACATGAAAATGAACTTCGGTTGGTGAAACGAAAAATATCTGGGCCGGCAGACCGTTGACCGTGACCGTCGTGCCCGCAACCGTCGTCGGAAACGTCCCGTCCGGCTGTCGTTGGGATTGTTGCGTGGTGAACGCCAGCGCGCCGCCGAGCGCAACGGCGATGCTGTCGGGCGCGACAGCTTTGGTTGTTGAAGGCTCGTGTCCGAATGAAGCTCGATTCAAAACTGTCAAGGCGCCCTGAGATGGCGGCGCCGGCGTTCCTGACAGATAGATTTCGGAGTCGTTCGCAAAGTCAGGATCGGCGACTTGGCCGGAAAGAATGCGCGGATAGTTAAAAGCGATCACCGAGCCGTCATCGTTCAGAGACGAAACAACTTCGGCGGTCGCGCTTGAAGAGTTCACATTTGTGACGCGGCCCAGGGTTCCTGAGGGGACGTCGAAAGTGTAAAGCTCAACGCTGGTGTCTGAGTTGCTGCCGGTGCCGGCGACGGCGCGGCGGGTGGCAAACGAGATGCGGTTGCCGTTGCCGCTGATTCCCGGGTGCAGCGGCACGTCAGTCGCGCGCGAGCCGAGCGCGGTTAGCTGGCGCGTCGTGTTGTTGTTCCGCCCGTCAAACAGAAAAACCTGCGTCGTGTTCGTTGCCGTTTGCGCCGACCAGACCACGCGCGCGCCGTCGTCGCTGATCGCGCGACCGTAATTCATCGCGAGCGAAGGAACGTTTGCAGCGAGCACGCGCAGAGAAGGCGAGCCGGTGCGATTCTGCAGGACCAGATCACGATTCGTGCCCGCGGTCCCGCCGTTTTCGCGGATGTACGCGACGAACGCGGCGTTGCCGCTGAGCTTCGCGTCGGTGCAGCCGGCATTTCCTGACGAGTTTGTAATTTGCGTGAAACTGGCGGCGAGAGAATCGTAGACGAAGATTTCGAGATTGCCGTCGGCGTTCTGACTAGCGAGGTCGCGGTTGGACGAGAAAGCGATGAATCGCCCGTCATCCGAAATCGACGGCTGGAAGTTGCCGTTGGTTACGCGGTTGGAAATGTCGCCCGGCGAAGTGTTCGTGATCTGAACAAGTTGAGAGCCGTTGTAAAGAAAGACTTCCGAGTTCGCGTCACTGTTTGTGCCGAGCGGGTTGTCCTTCGAAGCAAACGCGATTCGGGAACCATCTTGAGAAATGCCGGGAGCGGGCGCGCGCGAGGCGCCCATTTGTAGAAAGGTAGCCGGATCAACTGACACGTTGGCACGCAACGCGCGAAAGCCTTCGCTGCCGCCCGCGTGGGCCACGTCTTCCGTGGATTCGAACCCGAGCGTGCGACCGTCGCCGCTGATCGATGGGTTCAGACTGATTCCTTCTTCGGTTGTGTTGGTAATCCGTCGCAGCGGCGACTGCATGCGCGCGTTCTGCCAAACCATGACGCAGAGCGTCGCGGCGACGAGAAGAAGGAAAAGAAATTTTCGGTGACGAATCAAGTTAGGACAACACCGTTACGCAGTAGCGGCCAGCAGGTCTGCTAGAATGAAACGCCGTAAACTTGAGAAGTGCGATTTCGTTTTTATTTAATCCGGAGACGGACGGATTCTACCGTTTTCCCGACGAAAGACAAGCTTCACAGTGGTTGATGTGGCGGGAACGCAAACTGTTAGTTTGCGATTTTTAGTCGCCAGGTCGTCGCTCCGCAAACGAGGGGTCCCCGCGCGGGCAGCCCGCGTGGGGTGTTAGCAGTTTGCGTAACACAAAAGGATAATCGATGAAGATTCTGATTGGTGGATCGAGTGGGCTGGTAGGAACCGCCCTAATCAAATCGCTGGAGGCCGGAGGGCACGAGATCTTCCGCCTGGTGAGGCGCGCGCCGAACTCACGAACTGAGGTTGAATGGAGTCCTGATCGCTACAGCATCGCGCTGGCGCGTATCGAAGGCTTTGATGCGGTTGTGAATCTCGCGGGCGAAAGCATTGCCGAACGTTGGACTGACGAGAAGAAGCGGAAGATTCGCGAGAGCCGGGTGAAAGGCACCAAGTTGCTCGGCGACGCGCTCGCAAATTTAACCACACCGCCGAAGACTTTCATCTGCGCCTCGGCGATTGGTTACTACGGAAATCGTGGGGATGAAATTCTTACGGAAGAAAGCGCGCCGGGTGACGACTTTCTCGCAGAGGTCTGCGCCGAGTGGGAAAAAGCGACGGCGCTCGCGACCGAGAAGGGAATTCGCGTCGTGAACGCCCGCTTCGGGATCATTCTCGACACCGAGGGCGGCGCGCTGAAGAAAATGTTGCCGCCGTTTCGCATGGGGCTAGGTGGCAGGGTTGGCAGCGGCAAGCAGTGGATGAGTTGGATTGCGCTCGACGATGTGATCGGCGGACTCAATCTCTCACTTACTAACGAATCGTTACGAGGCCCCGTCAATTTCGTCGCGCCAAACCCGGTGACCAATGCTGAGTTCACCACGACTCTCGGCAAAGTGCTCTCGCGTCCGACGTTCCTTCCGATTCCTGAGTTTGGCGTGCGCCTGGCGTTTGGCGAGATGGGCGAAGCGCTGCTGCTCGGGAGCCAGCGGGTCGCCCCTTCAAAATTGGACAAAGCCAGTTATGCTTTCCGATATCCTGGATTAGTGGAGGCGTTGCAAAAAGTCTTGTAACTAGTTTCAGTATCAGCAGTAACGGAGTGCTTGACCAACCAAACCGCTTCTACTTAGTCTAGTGTAGTCAAAAAGACTTTTGATGGAGGATCGTGTGGCCAGAAATTCATTTCACGTTCTGCCCAATCCCCATGGAGGGTGGGCAGTCAAGCGAGGAGATTCTTCACGTGCCTCCAGGACCTTCGATAATCAGGAAGACGCAATTGCTTGGGGCAAAGAGGCCAGTCGAAGCGAGGCAGCAGAAATCGTCATCCATCGCCCGGACGGCACGATAAGGAGCCGCGACACTCATGGTAATGATCGGCATCATCCGCGCGATCCTGACACCCGCAAGTAACCTCTTAAAAGATGCCTCCCCCAGCCCACAGAGAGTTCGACAAGAGTGTATTTATCAATTGTCCTTTCGACGATAAATATCACTCTCTACTTCGTCCGTTGCTCTTTACGGTAGTCTATCTGGGATTCAATCCGAAAATTGCACTTGAAACTTCCGACTCTGGAGAGCAGCGGATCGAAAAGATCTGTCAACTCATCAAAAGTTCAAGGTACAGTGTCCACGATTTGTCCAGACTGAAAGCCAGGAAGAAGGGAGAATTTTATAGGCTGAACATGCCGTTTGAATTGGGTGTCGACTACGGATCCAGACGTTTTGGGCCCAATCACCTTAGAAAGAAAAGATACCTAATTCTGGAAGAGCACGCTTTCAACTACAAGCGAGCCCTTTCGGATATTTCGGGCCTGGACATAAAGGCTCACGGCAACAATCCTATCAAGCTCGTTCAAGCGCTCAGAAACTGGTTTGTAGAAACCGTTGGATTACAGGACGTGGAAGGGCCAACTTCACTTTGGTACAAGTTCAACGATTTCGCGTCCGACTTCAATGCCCGTAGGCGCTCAGAGGGCTTTTCAGAGGATGACTTAAATATGATGCCCATTCGCGAGTACCTGCAGTTCATTAAGTCGTGGACGCGAGCTGCTGCTAAAGAGCTTTAGCGCCAGCTGCTCCAGTTCCAGCCTGGCCATCGGCTTCGTTGCGAGGGCTCCGACCAGAGGTTGTCAGCACTTCAAAGACTTCCAGGGCATACTTCACGTTCCCAAACGGCGCGGATACCTGCACGCCGTGAATCACGTCGCGAACATCCAGCAGTGACTCACGCGCGATCTTCAAGCCTTCGTCGCGTCCGGCTTCTTTGCTTTTCGCCGAAGCGGCGCGCATGCGTTCCATGATCGAAGGCGTCACGCGCACGCCGGGAACTTCGTTGTGCAGGAACTCGGCGTTGCGATAGGAAACCAGCGGCCAGATGCCGGCGACGATCGGGATCTTGACGTGTTCGATGCGTTTGATGAAGTCGCGCAGTTGGTCCGTATCAAACACCGGCTGCGTGATCGCATATTGCGCGCCCGCCTCAACCTTGTATTCAAAGCGGCGAATCTCTTCGTCGAGATTGATCGCGCCGGGGTTCACGCCGACGCCGATGCAAAACGCCGTCGGCTGTCCAATCGGATTGTTCCCGATGTCGAGGCCGTGGTTGAGTTTGTTGACCATGTTCGTGAGGCCAATCGCGTCAATGTCGAACACGGCAGTCGCGTCCGGATACGGGCCCATCTTCGGCGGGTCGCCGGTAATCAGGAGCAGGTTGTGAAGTCCGAGGGCCGAGGCGCCCAACAAATCAGACATCATCCCGAGCAGGTTTCGATCGCGGCAACAATAATGAAGGACCGACTCGATCCCGATCTGTTGTTCGACCAACACGGCTGTCGCCAGGGCACTCATGCGCGACTGCGCCCGCGCGCCGTCAGGAATGTTTACGCCGTCAACGCCCGCGTCTTTTAAGAGTCGAATTGAATCCAAAGTTTTTTGCGCGTCGACACCCTTCGGCGGCAGCACTTCGACTGACGTCACAAACTCGCCCTGGACAATTTTCCGTGACCACTCCGAACGCTCCTCAGGCGGCACGACTTTAATGTCGCTCGGCTTCACCTCATCCACTTGCAGCAACGGTCCCGAGGACAGCACAACTTTCTGCGCCCGCGGTGACGCAGCGCGAACGGCATCGGAAATTAATTTGATGTGCGCCGGCGTGGTGCCGCAGCAACCGCCGATAAACTTGGCGCCCGCCTGAATAAACCGCTTCGCAAACTTCGACATGTACTCGGGCGAGCACATGTAAAACTGGCGACCCTGAACGTCGCGCGGCAAACCCGCGTTGGGTTGCGCGGACAGCTTCTTTTTCGTCACGCCGCGCATCTTCTCGAGCGCGTTCAGAATGATCGCCGGCCCGACTCCGCAGTTTAATCCGATGACGTCGGCGCCCCATTCATCAAGCTGAACCGTGAAATGTTCCGGCGTGGTGCCGTAAGAAGTTTTGCCGTCTGTCAGGATTGTCATCTGCGCGATTATCGGCAGGTCGGAAAGCTCGCGAATGCCGCGAATTGCCTGTTCGATGGCAGAGATGTCGGAAAAGGTTTCGAGCACGAAAAGGTCGACGCCGCCCTCAAGCAACGCCGACGCCTGCGCTTTGAACATGTCTTTCGCTTCGTCGAACGAAGTCGGCCCGTACGGTTCAATGCGCAGACTGAGTGGGCCGATCGCGCCGGCGACGTGCGCGCGATCGCCGGCAGCCTTCGCGGGCAATGCGCGCTGCGGTGATGTTGATCTCGCGCAGGCTGTCGCCGAGGCCATGCTGTTCGAGATTATGCGCGGTCGCGCCGAAGGTATTCGTCTCGATGATGTCAGCGCCGGCGTGCAGGTACTCGGAATGAATTTCGCAGACGAGATCGGGATTGCTCAGGTTCAGCTCGTCGTAGCAGCGATTGATGTAGATGCCTTTCGCGTACAGCATCGTCCCCATCGCGCCATCGAAGACGTGAATACGATCGGAATCAAGAATGTCTCGGAACGGTTCCATATGGCGGTAGTCAGTAAACAGTAGACAGTAAACAGCAAACAGTCGAACCGCGATCGCTTGCAATGAATTGAACTTCGTTTGGTATTCCGAGCTCTCTCTGCTTCTTGCTGTCTGCTGTTTGCTTCATTACAAAGAAAAATCCCGCGCTAAACAACGCGGGACTTCAACTATTGCTGAAGTTTTTCGGGGTTGGTCCTTTCGGGCTGGCCCGAGCTGTTTAGCCGTTTGTTTTACGTGGCCGCAAGTCGCCTTAACTCACCACGTTTTCCAGTGTGCTTATACGCCGCTGCAAACGAGACTGTCAAGGAAGGGCCCGCCTTCTGCCCCGCCGGGCACGCTGCAGAACTTCCTTGACACGAATCGCAATCTTTGGCTGAATGCGTACATCATCCCCGTGCTACTCCCGTTATTGTCTTTACAGCCAAACTCTGGAGGGACGAGAAACTATGGCTACGGCCAACGTCATGAGTACTGCGCAAGTGTCCGCAAAACATCCGCGAGGATTATACGTTCTCTTTGCCACCGAGATGTGGGAGCGGTTCAGCTTCTACTCGATGCTGGCTCTCTTTACGCTTTATCTTCGTCACTCAACCGAGGGATTCGGGTGGACCGCGGCTGAAGCAACGTCGCTTATATTCGAATTACCTGATGTTTGTGTACGCGAGCCCGCTGATCGGCGGTTTGATCGCAGACAAGATCACCGGTTATCGCAAGGCCGTTATGATTGGCGGGTTCTTCTTCATGGCCGGTCACGGATTGCTGTCGATTCCGGCGCTCTGGGCGGTTTACGCCGCGCTGACCTGCCTGGTCATCGGAAACGGCTTCTTCAAACCGAACGTCTCGACGATGGTCGGCAACCTCTATCCCGAAGGCAGTCACCTCAAGGACCGCGCTTACAATATTTTTTACATGGGCATCAACGTCGGTGCGTTTCTCGCGCCGATTGTGATGGAGATCGTTCGCCAGAAGTTCGGGTTCCATCCGGCGTTCGCGGTCGCGGCATTCGGAATGGTCATTTCGGTCGCGATTCTCTGGTATTTCAAAAACCTGGTTATGGCGGCTGATCGGAATAGAGATGCGCAGCAGGCAGCGGACACTGCGGCTACCGCGACCGACGCCCCGCCGCATGGCATCAGCGATCAGGACGAAGGTGGTCACGCGAAAGGCGCCGGCGGCGACGCTGGGCGGAGCGCCGACATGTTGGCGGTCCCGAACTGGAAACGCGTCATGGCGCTCATTGTGATTTTCCTGATCGTCATCGTCTTCTGGATGGTCTTTCACCAGAACGGCTCGACGCTGACCTATTTTGCGGATGACAACACGGACTGGAACGTCACCGGTACGATCTCGAATTCCATCAACGCGTTTTGGGTCCTCACCCTGACCTTCCCGCTGGTTTGGTTCTGGGGATTTCTGGACCGCCGCGGTAAGGAACCGTCAACGCCGACGAAGATGGCGATCGGCATGACACTCACTGGTCTCTCGTTCCTCGTGCTCTGGTACGGCGCGTCGATCGGCGAGAGCATGACGAAGACGCCGCAGCAGCTTGCGGTCGGTGAGTTTCGCATCAATGAGCGAGTTCTCAACAACCTCGCCGCGTCCGGTGTGGCGAAAGACGTGCTGGACAAGATCCAAAATGCGAAAGCAGCCGACGGCAAGAACAGCGTCTTCGGGGTTAAGTTTTCTAAGAAGACGGATGAGGCGACGAAGGTGGAGACATCCGGCGAGCAACAATTAATTGCCGCTGTCAACGCCGCTTCGCCCGGCGCCGGTGATGCGAACCGCGCGGCGATCCTTCAGAACGCACACCTCTTCCGCGTTTCTCCGTTCTGGTTGGTTTTTGCTTACGCGATCGTGACGCTGGGCGAGCTTATGCTTTCGCCGATGGGTCTGTCGCTGGTCTCGAAGGTCGCTCCGCTAAGTATCCGCGGTCTAATGATGGGCGGGTGGTTTGTCGCCACCGCCATCGGAAATAAGCTGACGCAGATCGGCATCTACTGGGACATTTGGCTGCAGTCGAGGTTCTTCCTGGTCCTGGCGCTAATGGCGCTATTCATGGCGGTTGTACTCGCCGTACTGCTGAAGCCGCTGAAGAAAGCGATGCCGGGCGTGTGACCTTTTTTCGCAAACTGGATTTGGAGCAAGCTCGTGATAAGTTGCAAAGAGGCGCAAAGGTGAAAGCCTTTGTTGCCTCTTTGCTGTTCTAAGCTAACTCGTAACGATCTTACCTGGGGATAAATCAAGTGAAAGTATTCCGACAAAACATTCTTCTACTTTTCATTTTGGCGAGCGTTGCAATTCCGGCCGTCGCGCAGAACAAGCAACTCACCATCGACGACATTTTCGATCCGGTGAAGAAGGTCAACTTCAACGGCACCGTGCCGAACATTCGCTGGCTCAAGGACGGCAAGCATTACCTGCTCGCAAATGAACCTTCAAGCGCGGACCTGCCGCGACTGCAAAAGGTCGACGCTGTAACCGGCAAAGCGGTGCCGTTTTTTGACGTCGCGAAGATGAAGGCAGCGTTGAAGACCCTCGGCGGCGTCACCGATCAGCGACGCCCGGCAACTCGCGAATCGAGGCTTCTACCAACTGAACCATGATGAGACGGCCGTGCTGATCAACTGGAACAACGATCTCTTTTATTACGAGTTGGGCAGCGACAAAGCCCTGCGCGTGACGAACAATCCGGAGGAGGAAGTCGGCGAGACGTTCAGTCCTGACGATCGCATGCTCGGTTTTGTGCGCAATAACAACATGTACGTCTACGATCTCGCCGCGCAGCGCGAGCGGCGTCTAACGACCGATGGCAGTCCGAAGATTTTCAACGGCCGCCTTAACTGGGTTTACCAGGAAGAGTTATACGGACGCGGAAACTTTGAGGCGTACTGGTGGAGCCCCGATTCGACTAAGCTGGCCTATCTCCGTCTCGACGACACTCCCGTGCCCGAGTTCACCGTCGTCGATCACATTCCTTATCGATCAGACCGTCGAAGTGACACCCTATCCCAAAGCCGGCGATCCAAATCCGGTAGTCCAACTTGGCGTTGTGAATGCGGCCGGCGGCGCAACGCGTTGGGTGGACACGTACAAATATCAGCCGAGCGATTTGTTGATCGTGCGAGTGGCGTGGACGCCGGACAGCCGCAAGGTGGTCTACCAGGCGCAGAATCGCGAACAGACTTTTCTCGATCTGAATTTCGCTGACGAGTGATGACGGCAAGTCGACCACGATGTTGCGCGAAACTTCCAAAGCCTGGGTCGAAGTCATCGACAACCCGACCTGGCTGAAGGACGGCTCGTTCCTGTGGCAAAGCGCGCGCAACGGTTGGCAGCATCTTTACCACTACGCGCCGGACGGCAAGCTCGTGCGGCAGGTGACCGATGGCAAGTGGGAGGCGCGGACGCTCGATGGCGTCGATGAGGACAAGGGGCTGGTTTACTTCAGCGGCACTGAACACAGCCATATTGCGCGCGCAAGCCTACCGTGTAAAACTCGACGGCAGCGGTTTCACGCGACTGACCACGAGCGAAGGCGCGCACAAAGTCAACTTCAGTCCCAGCGTCGAATTTCTTCATCGACAGTTGGAGCGACGTGAACACGCCGACACAGATGCGCCTCTATGATGCCGACGGCAAACTGGTGCGCGTCCTCGCGGAAAACAAAGTCGAGGCGCTGAAGCAATACAAACTCGGCACCACTGAATTACTAAAGGTGAAAACGCGCGACGGTTTTGAGATGGAAGCAATGATGATCAAGCCGCCGGATTTTGACGCGACGAAAAAGTATCCCGTGTTGGAGTTCACCTACGGTGGACCACACTCGCCCCAGGTCAAAAATTCGTGGGGCGGCGTCGCGTATCATTTGGCACCAGATGCTGGCCCAGAAGGGTTACATCGTTTGGATTCTGCGACAACCGCACGGCGAGCGGCAAGGGCGTTGAATCGGAGTGGCCGGTTTACAAAAACTTGGGCGAACTCGAACTGCGCGATCTTGGAGGACGGCATCGCCTGGCTGAAGAGCCAGCCTTACGTTGACGGCGATCGCATCGGCATTTGGGGCTGGAGCTACGGCGGTTTCATGACGAGTTACGCGTTAACGCACAGTCAGAGTTTCAAGATGGGAATCGCCGGCGGCACGGTTTCCGACTGGCGCAACTACGATTCGATTTACACCGAACGCTACATGCTGACGCCGCAGAACAATCCCGACGGCTACAAGAAGAGTTCCCCGGTGCACTTCGCCAAAGACCTGCACGGAAAGTTGCTGCTGATTCACGGCGCCATCGACGACAACGTTCACGTGCAAAACACCGTGCAGTTAGTTTATGAGTTGCAGAAGGCAGGGAAGCAGGTGCAGTTGATGCTCTATCCGAAGTCGCGACACGGCGTGACGGATCCGCTGCTGGTGAAACACATGCGGCAGATGATGACGGATTACGTGCTGGCGAACCTGTAGGAGTTTGACTACAGGTCGCTGTCGGTGAGACCGGCGACCTTCCTGAAGTGGCGGAGTAGTCCTGTTTTGAGACTTTGGTTTTTGTGAACCGGAACCGAGATTCGGACCTCACTTCCGGCCTTTCCATAAATGTGGTGGCTGCCCTGGACTCTCAACAGAACCCAATCGTGCCTCTCAAGCACTTTTGCAAAATCCTTACCGGAAATTGACTTCATAACGTGGCGCTTCTTCAAACAGCGATTTCCAGAATGCGATCATCTCCATTCAACTCCGTCTTCGAAACATCGACAGACAAGCAGCCCTCGACCGCTTCATAAAGGTTGTGGAGTAGCTCTTCGAAAGTATCGCCCTGCGTCGCGCAACCAGGGATGGCAGGGACCTCGGCCCAGAAGCCACCTTCCTCCGCTTCGTGAACTACGACTTTGATTTTCATGGGTTGATTATACGTGCGTCTGGATTTAGCCGAAAGCATTCAAATGAGCCTGCGGAGCAGGCGGAAGCGTAAAGCCCAGGGTGAAGCGAAGCGGAACCCTGGGGGACGTTCAAAAAACAATACGAGCCCGTGGAACGGGCGACAGAATCCTGCTGGCAAGAACGCTTCTGTCGCCCGCTCCGCGGGCTCGTTGCTTGGTTGGAAACTGAACCCGGGGTTCCGCTTTCGCTCCACCCCGGGCTTTATGCTTTCGCCTGCTCCGCAGGCTCGTTGAATGCCACAACCTGGAGTTCGTGCGGTTCCAAGTTATCTTCGTTGGCATTTCGGGCAGTAGTAAGTTGATCTCCCGCCTTGGACCACGCGGCGGATAAGGGTTCCGCAGTTGACGCACTGCTCGCCCGCGCGTTCATAGACTCTCCAGAATCTTTCGGTCGTTCCAAAGTACCTTCCGTTCCCATCCGACAGATCAATCCGCAAAGTCGAGCCGGCATCGATCGCTTCCTGAAGGATGTCGCGGATCGCCTGGTGCAGCCGCACCGCGCGCGCCTTCGACAACGTGTCTGCCGCCTTCCTCGGGTTGATGCGCGCCAGGAAGAGCGCCTCGCTCGCGTAAATATTTCCCAAGCCGAGAATCTTCGTTTGGTCCAGCAGCAACTGTTTCAGACTGCGGTGCGACTTTGCCAGTGTCTGCAGAAAGTAGTCCAGGCTGAAATCGTCGGCGAAGGGTTCAGGCGCGAGCGCTTCAATCTGCGGCAACCGCGACAAGGCGTCGGCACGCAGCAGTCGCATCCGGCCAAACTGTCGCATGTCGCAAAAAACCAGACGCCGCTCGTCATCCAGGTAGAACACTACATGCGGGTACGGTGGTAATGGTTGTTCAGGTCCGACCGCAAGAAATTTTCCCGTCATCCGCAGATGAACGAGCAGCACCTGCCCGGAATCAAGCTCGATGAGAATGTACTTGCCGCGTCGATTGACGCCCGCGATGCGCGCGCCGCGGAGTTTTCGTTTGAAGGTTGCGGGAGACGAGCCGACGAGGATGCGCGGCAGTTTGAGTTCCGCGGCGACTATGCGCCGGCCCAGGACAGCGCGGCGCAACGCCCGCACGACATGTTCAACCTCTGGTAGTTCGGGCATTCGTGCGCCGGCTGTCTAGGATGGGGCAGTAGCCCGACCGTTCGTTTAGACGCGGGACTTGTCTCGCGGGCGGCGTTGGCGGACAAGTCTGCCGTCTAAACGAACGGTCGGGCTACTGCCCGGGGACGAAGGTTCAGCCTGTTCTAAATTACCTTCAGCAGTAACAGGATGATGATGATCACCAGAATGAGACCGATGCCGCCGCTTGGTCCATAGCCCCAGTTTCTGCTGTAAGGCCAGCTCGGAATCGCGCCCAGCAACAGAAGAATCAGGATAATAAGAAGTATCAAACCCATCGCTACCACCTCCGTCAGAGATCGTTTCGGTCAGGGGGCTGATTGACTTACTGATTAAAGGGGACGGCGAGAAAGTAACTACTTTCGGGCGAACAGTCAATAACTACTTCGTTACAAATGTATGGACAACAGAGGATTCACGTTCGTTTGGAAGCGAGACTTGTCCCGCGGCCCCGTTGGCGGACAAGTCCGCCGTCTAAACAGGGCTTCGCAGCGGTCCAGTCATTCTCGAACTGCCAGCTTTTCACCCGCCGCCAATAATTCCTGAACCTTCGCCGCGGACGTAGCTTCCGAATAGATCCTAAGCATCGGCTCCGTGCCTGATGGTCGAAACAAAAGCCACGACTCATCTGCAAACAAAAGCTTGGTACCGTCGGTCGTCTCCATGCCGGCGACCTCATGGCCTGCAAGTTCAGTTGGCGTTTTCTCAGCCAGTCTTTCAATCACTTTTCGGCCCACCGACGTGTCGACGTGTAAGTCTTTTCTGCCGAAGTGAAATTCGCCAAACTCGCGATGGACGCCTGCCAGCATCTCGGTTGGCGACTTGCCGGCAGTGATGACGGCCTCGAGCAAGAGCAGGGAATTGAGGATGCCGTCGCGTTCGGGTATGTGGCCCTTGACGCCGATGCCGCCGGATTCTTCGGCGCCGATCAGAATGTCGTCGTTGAGCATCAGGTCCGCGATGTATTTGAACCCGATGGCAGTTTCGTAAAGTTTCAAATTGTGCGCGGCCGCAATTCGCTTAAGCAGAACTGACTGCGAGAAGGTGCGCACGACTGCGCCGGTCATCTGTCGCTGTCGCACGAGATGCAGCAGGATCAGAGGGACGACGTCGTGCATCGTCATCGTCTCGTCCACGTTCGTTGACGGCGCCAATGCGATCGGCATCACCGTCGGTGGCCAATCCGATCAAAGCTCGGGTTTTGCTAACGCGCTGTTTCAGGGCGGCCAGGTTGCTGTCAATGGGTTCCGGGTTGACGCCGCCGAACAGCGGGTCGCGGGCGCCACGGATCGTTTCAACTCTTAATTTGCCGCCGGTCAAAAAACTTTCGACCCAATTGCCGCCGGCGCCATGCATGGGATCGATAATGACAAGATTCGGCGATTGGCGCAGCCGATCGAGATCGATGTACGAAGAAATTTGCGCACGATAACTCTCGACAGCGGACGACAGGTTTCCGTGCGCGTCCGCTGATACGACACCGAGCATCGGCGGGTTCGCGTCCACCAGTTTCTCAACCGCCGCAGTTGTTTCCGGCGCCGCGCTGCCACCCCATGGAGCCTTGATCTTGAATCCATTGAACGTCGCGGGATTGTGTGACGCGGTGATGATGACGCCGCCAGCAGCCTGGAGTTCCTTGACGGCCCATGAGATCAGCGGCGTGGGTGCTGCCTCGTTAAAAAGCGTTAAGGTGAAACCGTTTCCGGCGAGCACTTCGGCCGCGCGCTGGGCAAACAATTCGGAAAGGAAACGCCGATCGTATCCAACTACGACTAACGCGTTGTTTGCAGCCGAAGGCTTGAGATAGTCGGCATACGCCTGGGCCACGCGCTCGACATTCGCGAACGTGTACTCGTCAGCGATCACGGCGCGCCAGCCGTCAGTGCCAAACTTGATCTTTGCAGGATTAGTCATGTCCGGAGAGTTTAGAGTACAAGCTTTAGCTTGCTGGTTAAGTCAAGCAGCAAGCTAAAGCTTGTACTCTGAACTAAGAGAGCCCTCCCTCACGGTCGGGCTTCTGCTGTTCGGGCTTCTGCCCTGACGCCGCCGGTGATCGTGTAGTCAGTCAGCGACGTCTTGTCGCCCAGCACCGCGCCCGGTCCAACAACGGCGGAGCGCCCGATGTGACAGCCTCGTCCGACAATCGCGCCGGAAACTTCCGCAGCCGTGCCAACCCGCGTGTGCGGCCAGATGACCGAATTCTCGACGCGCGCGCGTTCCTCGACAAAGCATCCCTGGCCCAAAACCGAGTTGATTATTTGCGCGCCCGGCTTGATCTGGCAGTCGTCGCCGATGATCGAAAGCTCATCGACTTCCGCGGCTGTCGCCGAGTCAAACTCTCCGCGTCGCTCCTTGAGATGAATGCGGCCGACGCGGTTGCCAAGCAGATCATGATGGACCTGCAGGTATCGTTCGGGTGTGCCGATGTCGATCCAATACGTGCGCGCCGGAATATGCGCAAAGAAAGTTTCCTTCCGTTTCAACAGTTCGGGAAACAGTCCGTACTCAAAGGAGTGGTTTTCGCCGGCTGGAATGAGATCGAGCACCTTCGGCTCCAAAATGTAAGTGCCGGCGTTGATCGTGTTGCAGGTGATTTCATCCGCTTTCGGCTTTTCCAAAAAACGCCTGATGCTGCCGTCGCTTTCCGTCTCAACCAAACCATACGCCGACGGATTTTCTACCGGAGTTAACACAATCGTCGCCGTTGCCTGGCGATCGCTGTGTTCGCGAATAACTGCTTTGAGATCGAGGTCCGTCAGGATGTCGCCGTTGAATACGACCGTCGGTTCGCGAATCAGGTCTTCGGCAAACTTGTAAGCGCCGGCCGTCCCCATCGGCTGCGGCTCGACTGTGTATTTCAGTTTGACGCCGTGATCGGAACCGTCGCCCAGCAGTTGTTCGATCTTGTTTGGTTGGTATGAAAGCGAAAGCGTGATGTCTGTGATGCCGGCGCGCCGCAGCGTATCGATCTGATAGAGCAGAAACGGTCGATTGCAGATCGGGACAATCGGTTTGGGCGTGTAGACGGTCAGCGGCCGGAGGCGTGTACCTTTACCGCCCGCCAGAATTAGTGCTTGCATGTTTAATTATTGGAAAGTGTTCTTGAAGGTTTAATAGCGCGGAGAGTCTAACATTCGGTCGTGAAGCATTCAATTGAGCAACTTTCGCGGGCTGGGCGCAGTTCAGAGTTCAAGCTTCAGCTTGCTTCCCTGCCAAAGCAGCAACCTAAAGGTTGAACTCTTAAACAGTAGGCCCGTTTCATAGGGGTCGCTTCCTTGACACCCTCTGAGGTAAATAGTAATCGTAAACGACCAGATATTTTCGAACGCAAGCGGGAGCATTGATGAGCGAAACACGTGAAGCAGTGATCATTAGCGCGGCGAGAACGCCGGTGGGAAAGTTGTTGGGATCGCTGAAGGGATTCAAGGCGACTGACCTCGGCGCGATCGTCGTGCGCGAAAGCGTCAAGCGCGCCGGCGTGGCGACTGAAGATGTTGACGAAGTAATCATGGGCTGCGTCATTCAGGCGGGTCTGGGCCAGAACCCGGCGCGACAGGCGGCGCTCCGTGGTGGCTTGTCGCCGGCGGTTTCGGCGGTGACAGTCAACAAAGTCTGCGGCTCAGGTTTGAAGGCCGTGATGATGGCAGCGCAGGGGATTCAACTCGGCGACACAGACATCGTGGTGGCGGGCGGCATGGAGTCGATGTCAAACGCGCCGTACCTGATTCCCAAGGCTCGCGAAGGTTATCGGCTGGGCAACGGCGTGCTCCTTGACTCGATGATTCACGACGGCCTCTGGGACGCGTACAACGATTACCACATGGGCTGCACCGGCGAAGTTGTGTCGGAAAAGTTTGACGTCAGTCGCGAACAGCAGGACGAGTACGCGTTGAACTCGCATCGCAAAGCGGCGGCGGCGATCAAGGCGGGAAACTTCAAAGACGAGATCGTTCCGGTCGAGATTCCGCAGAAGAAAGGCGCGCCGGTAATCTTCGACACGGACGAAACCGTGCGCGAAGACACATCAATCGAAGCGTTGGCCAAATTGAAGCCCGCGTTTCAAGAAGGACGGCGGGACAGTTACTGCCGGGAACGCGCCGGGCGTTAACGATGGCGCGTCGGCTGTGGTTGTAACGTCGGCTGAGAGAGCGAAATCGCTGGGCGTCGAGCCGATGGCGCGGATTGTGGCCCAGGCGACCTCCGGCGTTGAGCCTGCGTTGGTGATGATGGCGCCGGTGGAGGCGATTCGAAAAGTTCTGCGTAAAGCAGGCTGGTCGATTGAACGACGTAGACTTGATTGAGTTGAACGAAGCTTTTCGGTGCAGGCAGTGGCGATTACCAAAGAACTGGGTTTGGATCCGGCGCAGGGTGAACGTTAACGGCGGTGCGGTGGCGTTGGGCCATGCGATTGGCCAGTCGGGCTCGCGACTGTTGACTACGATGCTTTATGAGTTGAAACGTCGAGACGCGCATCGGGGAGTGATTTCCCTTTGCCTGGGTGGCGGCAATGCGGTGGCGATGGCGGTTGAAAGATAAGGACTAACCGCCAAGCACTCCAAGTTTTGACAATTGGTTTTTGTTTCCTGGCGCTCTTGGCGCCTTGGCGGTTAGGTTTTGAGAGCATGGCTGAAATCATCGGAGTAGTCGGTTCAGGAACAATGGGCAACGGCATCGCGCAAGTCGCCGCGCGTGCCGGCTACGACGTCGTCATGTGCGACGTGAAGGACGAATTTCTGCAACGCGGATTGGGCGCAATTGATAAGAGCCTGCAACGTGATGTAGACAAGGAGCGACTGAGCGCGGAACGAGAAGAGCGAGATTGTCGGTCGCATGAAAGTTGACTACAGAACTCAAGGCGCTAAGCGAAGCGTCGTTTGTAGTTGAAGCTGTTACTGAAGATTTGAAGGTAAAGACTGAACTCTTCAAGTCGCTCGATGAAATAACCGCGCCCGAAACGATCCTCGCGTCAAACACTTCATCAATTTCGATCACGCGTTTGGGCGCCGCCACCAGCCGGCCGGACAAAGTCATCGGCATGCACTTCATGAATCCGGTGCCGGTGATGAAGCTGGTCGAAGTTATTCGCGGCATCGCAACTTCTGATGCGACCTACGAACGTGTGCGCGCGCTGACAGAGAAACTTGGGAAGATTGCGCTCGACTGCAACGATTCGCCGGGCTTCGTTTCCAACCGCGTTCTGCTGCCGATGATCAACGAGGCGATCTTTACTCTTTACGAAGGTGTGGCCACGCGCGAAAGCATCGACGGGATCATGAAGCTGGGGATGAACCACCCGATGGGGCCGCTCGCAGCTTGCAGACTTCATCGGTCTCGACGTGTGTCTGGCAATACTTAATGTGTTGTACGATGGCTTCGGCGATCCCAAATATCGCGCTTGTCCGTTGCTGAAAAGGTACGTCGATGCCGGGTGGTTGGGGAGGAAAACCGGACGAGGATTTTACGAATACTGAAATGTCTGGAGTCTGAAGTCCCAGAACCCTGGTCGGGTTAATTGCCGCAAAGCATTTCGACTCCAGACTTTCGACTCCAGACTCCAGACAGTCCCTTGTTATGTCGCCGATAGCTCACTATTGTCAGAGGTGCCTCGCTGCGAATCCGCTGGGCCAGGAGTTCTGTGCGCGCTGCGGCACGCGGACTGATGATCATCGTCGAGCCTGCTGTCGGCGCGTTTTGAAGCAGACAGAGCCACCGCCGCCGAATGAAGAGCATCTGCTGGAACGAATTTCGGCGCTCGAAAGCCGGCTGGGTCGATTGACTGAGAAGCTTGAACGCGGCCTCGATTTGCTGCTGCGCCAGGCTCAGAACGCACACTTCGATCGCGCGCTGGTAAAGGCGTTGGTTAGTTTATTAACTGACGACGGGCTGGTGCAGGGCGATAGGCTCGAGCGATTGTGGCTCGACCGCTGCCAAAAGGATGCCGAGGAACAACTCGAGAGCGAACGGCGTGAAGAGTTGCGTCTGAAAATTCTGGCGAACTATCACGGTAGCGATTCGCAGGCGTTTGAGCGGTGCGTCAGCGAGGGCTTTCTTTTCATCGACGACGAGCAAATCAGTCGTGGAATTCGTTCGTTGCAACGCGCGGCCGAACTGTCGCAGGACAACGCGCAGCTGCTTTACTTTGTCGGCGAACAGTTTTTCAAAGCCGGCAAGACGCACCGCGCCCGAAACTACCTGGCGATGGCGTATGAAATTTCGCCGGCCGACAGCCGGATCTCGTTGTTGCTTGGTCTGACCTGTGCCGATGAAGGCGAAACTGAACGCGCCAAGGAACTCTTGAGCAGCGCGACGCGGCGCGGCGGTTCGTCATTCGCAGCCCACTACGGGCTTGGCCGTCTTTTTGTCGCGGAAGAAAAATGGCGCAAGGCGCTTCACGAGTTTAAGTTGGCGCTCGCCAGCAAGGCTTCGCCTGAGGCGCACTACGCGCTCGGCTGTCTTTATTACCAACTCTCGCGGGACGCGATGGCCTCGCGACACCTGCGGAAGGCGCTGGAAATGGATGAAGCATATGCGGAGGCGCTGTATGTGCTCGGGCTGATCTCGGAACGGGCCGGAGCCGACGAGATGGCGCGCGACTATTTCCAGAAGGCTGGCGCAGGGACGCTGGTGCGAAAGAAATCTCCAGCGAAGAGCAAGCGCCAGAACGCCGGCGCAACTCCAGCCGCCCCGCTGTTTCGTTTGTCCGCGGCGAATTCCCGCAAACTGATAACCGGAGGCGACCGGCGCCTGGCAGAAGCGCTGCGACAGGACGCGCTGAGCGCCTGCAGTTCGGCCTACGGCGACGGCCGGTGACTCTCGGAGGCTCTGGTCGAGTTATGATTTCGTTTAGAGGCGGGCATTGCCCGCCTCGTTGACAGTCCGCTGCTCGCAGTTATAATGGCCTTTTGCGTTTTAGCCGCTAAAATCTGCTATTCGCAATAGGGTGGGTCGGCAATGCGGATTGAGCTTGCAAGTCTGGAGGGTGGAAAGGGCACGTTTGCCCACACCTACGCGCCGGACGAACTGGTTCTGGAAGACGACCGAGTGCGTCTGTTGGTGCCGCCGGCGGTCTCCGGAAACATTCGCCGGAAAGAGCGCAGGCGTCGACGTCCGCGGTCGGTTGACGGCGCGAGTGCAGGTTGAATGCGACCGTTGCTTGAAGCCGGTTGAGCTGCCGGTCGATTCGAGGTTCAAGCTCGAGTACGTGACGCGCGGAAGAATACCAGGCGCAGCAGGCGGTTGAACTAACTGAAGAAGATTTGGACTTGTCGGTGTTCGATGGTGAAGCGATCGACCTCGACGGGTTAGTGACTGAAGAATTATTGTTGGCGGTTCCGGATCACCTGCTTTGTAACAACAACTGCAAAGGCATTTGTCCGGTCTGCGGCAAAGATCGGAACACGGTCGACTGCAGCTGCCAAACCAAGGAAATAGATCCGCGTTGGACGGGACTGAAGAAACTAGTGAATGGTAAATAGAAGCATTGAAAGTGACGTGCCTCGTGCTTTTTACAAGTCACCACTTACGGGTTCACCAGTTTTTGGTATTTACGATTTACTATTCACCATTTACGATTTTCGATTGGAGTAATTATGCCAAATCCTAAGCGACGACATTCAAAAGCTCGCCGCGGCAAACGCCGCGCGCACGATGCTCTGCGGGCTCCGCAGACCAACCCTCTGTCCGAATTGCCAGGAGCCTCGCCTGCAACACCGCGTCTGCCCGAAGTGTGGATATTACAAGGACCGGCAGGTGGTGCGGGTCGAACAAACTTAACCGACAAAAGACTATCGTCTGTGCGAAATCAGTCGAAGGATGAAGCCCGGCTGACGGGAAAAGTCGTTCTCGACGCGATGGGTAGCGACCACGCGCCGCACGCTGAGATTGACGGAGCGCTGGCCGCCGCTCGCGATTTCGGCGTCAAGGTCATTCTTGTCGGCCAGCCGGAAGAAGTCGAACCGGAGCTGAAACGCTGCGGTTGGCGCGGCGACGGCGATCGCGGCATCGAGTTGGTTGAAGCAGCCGAAGTCATTGGCATGGGTGAACCGGTCATGACTTCGGTGCGACGCAAGAAGAAGAGTTCTTTGAGAATCGGCACGCGGTTGGTCACTGAAGGAAAAGCCGACGGCTTTGTTTCCGCCGGCAACACCGGCGCGGCGATGGCTACGGCGAAGATGGTGATTGGCATGCTGCCCGGCGTCGATCGTCCGGCACTGGCGGCGCTTGATTCCAACCAAATCTGACAAGCCGACGTTGCTGTTGGACGTCGGCGCGAATTCTGAGTGCAAACCTCATCACCTGGTTCAGTTTGCAATCATGGGCGACGCTTATTCGCGCGCGGTGCTGGGGACGATTAGCCCGGTGGTCGGGCTGATGAGCATCGGCGAAGAAGAGGCGAAGGGGAACGACCTGACCAAGGAAGCGTTTCCGCTGCTGCGCGAGATGACGAGTTTGAATTTCATGGGAAACGTCGAAGGGCGCGACGTTTTTTCCGGCGCCGTTGACGTGATCGTGACCGACGGCTTTACCGGCAACGTGATGCTGAAGCTTTCTGAAGGTTTGACGGATGCCATGCTATCGATGATCAAGCGCGAGCTGACGGCCTCGGCGGTGACCAAAGCCGGAGCAGTGCTGGCGAAACCCGCCTTTCGAAACATTAAGAAGCGACTCGACTATTCGGAACATGGCGGCGCGCCGCTGCTCGGAGTGCGCCAGATTGTGGTGATCGGCCATGGCAGTTCGAATGCGCGGGCGATACGAAACGCGATTCGCAGCGTCAAGGAGTTTTCCGAGAATCGCGCCGGCGAGCGAATTGAAAAGGGAATTGCGGAAACGAACGCGCTGCAGCCGATAACGTAAACGGTTTAGAGTACAAACTTCAGTTTGCTGCTTCTGCAGAACTGCAAGCTAAAGCTTGTACTCTAAACGGCATCGTGGTCGCGGTGCTTGGTTTTCCGGTAGGTAGTGGATAGTATTACCGACCACAAATAAGCAATCGAGGAATAGATGGGACAATACGCGCGCCGGAATTCTGGGCACAGGACACTCATATCCGGAAGGCATTCTGACGAATGCTCGAACTGGAAAAGATAGTCGAGACGTCTGACGACTGGATCACCAGCCGGACCGGCATCAAGCAGCGACGCAAGGCAGGCCCGGCGAATACACTTCGCAGTTTGCCGTGCGCGCCGGCGCGACAGGCGATCGAGCGCGCCGGCTTGCAGGCCGAGGACATCGATCTAATTCTTTGCGCGACCGTCAGTCCCGATCAAATACTTCCGTCGACCGGCTGCATCATTCAGGCGGAACTGGGCGCCAACAAAGCTGCGGCGATGGATGTCGTCGCCGCCTGCTCCGGTTTTCTGTATGGGCTTGACCCTCGCGGACACGATGATTCGCACCGGGCAGTCAAAATATGCGCTCGTCATCGGCGCTGAAGTTCTGACGCAGTACGTTGATTACACCGACCGCAAACCTGCGTCTTGTTTGGCGACGGGGCCGGCGCGGCGGTCCTCGGACCAGTCGACGGAGATCGCGGAATTCTCGCGGCGCGAATCAGGTCGGACGGACGGTATCGAGGAACAACTTTATTCGCCCGGCGGCGGCACTCGGCGACCGACGACGGCGGAAACCCTGGCTGCCGGCGACCACTTTTTCAAGATGAAGGGAAACGAGCTCTTCAAAGTCGCCGTGCGCTCGATGGCTGACATTTCGCGCGAAGTGCTGGAAGAAGCCGGGCTGAGCGCGAGGACGTGAAGCTTTTCATTCCGCACCAGGCGAACCAGCGAATTACCGACGCCGTCGCCAATAAGCTCAACGTCGAGAGCGAGCGCGTCTATTCGAACATCGCAATGCACGGCAACACGTCTTCTGCGTCGATTCCGATTGCGCTGGATGAATGCGTGGAAGCTGGACGGATCAGCCCGGGCGATCTGGTGCTGATGGCTTCATTCGGCGGCGGCGTAACCTGGGGCGGCGTGCTGGTGCGCTGGTAAGAAAAGGGCGGTAAATAGTAAATAGTGAATGGTAAATAGTTGTGGCGGCTACGGCCTTAGCCACGACCCATCGCGAAAGCTACCGTCCGTTTTAACTATTCACTATTTACCATTTACTATTCACCGGCATGTCTCTGGCGTACATCTTTCCCGGACAGGGATCGCAGCATCCGGGAATGGGAAAAAATCTGGTCGAGAATTTTCCCGTCGCTGCGCGGCTCTTTGAAGAACTAGACGATGCACTGCATTTTTCCGTCTCGCGGCTTTGCTTTGAAGGCTCGCCGGAAGATCTGCAGCTGACTGAGAATACGCAGCCGGCGATTCTGGCGGTCTCAGCGGCGGCGCTTGCGCGTATGGAGTCGGAAGGCTTTCCGCAGCCCGACTATGTTGCCGGGCACAGCCTGGGTGAGTATTCAGCGCTGCTCGCCGCGCGGTCGTTGTCGCTGACTGACGCAGTGAAAACTGTTCGAGCGCGCGGTCGTTACATGCAGGAAGCGGTTCCGGTGGGCACGGGCGCGATGGCGGCGGTCATTGGGCGCGAACTTGAAAGACATCGAGAAGGCCTGTGCGAAGCGAGCCAGGGTCAGGTTTGCGCGCCGGCAAATATCAATTCGCCCAGCCAGGTGGTGATCGCCGGTCACACCGAAGCGGTGGACCGGGCCAGCGAGTTGTTGCAAGAGCGCGGCGCGAAGCGAGTCTTGAAGTTGAACGTCAGCGCGCCGTTTCATTCGTGCGCTGATGATGCCGGCGCAGGAGCGTTTGGCGGTGGACCTTGAGCAGTTGCGTTTTGACGATCTGAAGTGCCGCTGGTAACCAATGTTGATGCGGCAATCGATTCGCAAGGGCGCGGAGGCGCGCGCGAGTCTCTAGTCAGGCAGGTTTCGTCGCCGGTGCGTTGGCTCGAGTCGATCAGTTGTTGATTAGCGAAGGTGTTGATACCTTCGTGGAAGTCGGTCCGGGAAAAGTGCTGAGCGGCTTGATGCGGCAGATCAGTCGGGAAGTGAAGTGTTTTAATGTCGAGGACGCGGCCAGTTTCAAGAGCGCTGCTGCCAGCCTTGGTGTTTCTTAAGTTAGTAATCGATATTTCATCACAGAGGAGCAAAACAAGATGCCCGATCAAGAGATAGAGAATAAGGTCAAGCAGATCATCGTCGACGAATTAGGTGTGGATGAGAATGAGGTTACGCCCAACGCGCGCTTCATCGACGACCTGGGCGCAGATTCATTGGATACCGTTGAACTGGTCATGCGTTTCGAAGAGGAGTTCGGCATCGAGATTCCTGACGAAGACGCCGAAAAAATCCAGAGCGTCCGCGACGCTTACAACTACATCGACCAGCACAAGAAGTAATTAGTGACGGGTGAAAAGTGAAAGGCAAACCGCGTCGAGCAACCAAGCGCGCGCGGCCTTTTCACTATTCACCATTCACTTTTCACTGTCCTTCAAAGGAGTGTTGATTTGGCACGACGTGTAGTTGTCACAGGGCTGGGTCTGATAACACCGGTTGGCAATTCAGTTGAAGCAACGTGGTCCGCGCTGATGAGCGGTCGCAACGGCGTTGGTTCATCAAGAAATTTGACACGGAGAAGTTCTCGGTCAAGTTTGCCGCCGAAGTCAAAGACTTCGACCCGCTTAAGTTCATCGCAAAGAAAGAGGCGCGCAAGATGGGCGCCTTTATTCATTACGCCATCGCTGCCGCCACCGAGGCGATGGCCGACAGCGGCTTCGAACTTACCGAAGAGGGAAAGTTTCCCGACTGAGATCGCTGAAAACGCCGGCACCTACATCAGCAGCGGCATCGGCGATTTCTGGGCCATCGAGCGCGAACACTCAAAACTTCTCGATGAAGGACCCGACCGCGTTTCACCGTTCTTCATCGTCTCCGCGATTGTAAATTTGGCGGCGGGTCAGGTCTCGATTCGCTACGGCGCGAAGGGTCCTAATTCGGCGACCGCCACCGCCTGTTCCGCCGGCGCGCATGCCATCGGCGACAGCTTCAAGATCATTCAGCGCGGCGATGCCGACATGATGATTTGCGGCGGCGCCGAGTCGGCCATCACGCCGATGAGCGTCGCGGGGTTCGCTTCAATGCGCGCGCTCTCGACGCGCAACGACGATCCCGAACACGCCTCGCGGCCGTTCGAACGCGACCGCGACGGCTTTGTGATCGGCGAAGGCGCCGGGATCATGATTCTCGAAGAACTCGAGTTGGCGCAAGCGCCGCGGCGCAAGAATTTACGCGGAGATTGTTGGTTACGGCATGACCGCCGACGCGTTTCATTTGACGATGCCTGACGAAACGGGCTCGGGCGCAATCCGCGTCATGCAAAAGACGATTAAAGACGCGGGCATTGAACCAGAGCAGGTTGGCTACATCAACGCTCACGGAACTTCGACGCCTTACAACGACAAGTTTGAAACCCTGGCGATCAGAAAGACGTTTGGCGATCACGCCTACAAGCTCGCCGTGAGTTCGACGAAGTCGATGACCGGCCACTTGCTGGGCGCCGCGGGCGGAATTGAAGGCGTCTTTTCCGTGCTCAGCTATCCATCGCAAGGTGCTGCCGCCGACAATTAACTACGTCAACCCAGATCCCGATTGCGATCTTGACTACGTGCCGAACGAACCGCGCGCGGCCGAAGTCGAGTATGCGCTCTCGAATAGTTTTGGGTTTGGCGGAACGAACGCAGCGCTTGTTGTTTAAGAGATACGACGAATAAGCCAACCGCAGGAGCACATCGCAAACGGACCGTTTAGAGGCGGGCATTGCCCGCCGTCTCAAGTTATAGAGTTCTGCAGATCGTTTGAATGTGAGTTGAACCGGCGGGCAATGCCCGCCCTAAACGTAAGAGTTCTTAATTCCAATGAAAATCATTGTCATGATGAAGCAGGTCGCAAACAAAGATGCGATCCTGCGGATTAACAAAGAAGGAACCTGGATCGAAGAAGGCGATCTTGTCGTTTGAGGTCAGCGAGTCAGACGGCTACGCGCTCGAAGAAGCGTTGCGCGTCCGCGAGAAGCTGCAGCGGCGAAGTGATTGTCTGTTCGATGGGTCCGCAGCGGGTGAAGAGCGTCATCAAGGATGCACTCGCGCGCGGCGCCGATCGCGCAATTCATGTCGTCGGCGACAATCTGGGCCAACTTTCGCCGTACGCTGCCGCGAGCGCACTGGCCGAAGCGATCCGCGAAGAGAAGCCTGATCTGGTCTTCACAGGTTTGCAGTCGGACGATTATCGGCTACGGGCAAACCGGCGTCATCCTTGCCGAACTGCTGGGCCTGCCGCACGCAACCATCGTTATCGAAGTCGACGCGTCCGGCGAAAAGTTGCGCGTCAAGCGCGAGCTCGAAAGCGGCTGGTATCAGTGGTACACGATGCCGACGCCGGCGCTGCTGACGATTCAGTCCGGCATCAGCCAGATTCGTTACGCGACTTTGAAGGGCATCATGGCGGCGAAGAAAAAAGAGATCAAGGAAGTGACGCCGCCGGCTGAAATCGTGGCGCGGCCATCGCACCAGCGCATTGCGAAAATTTACTTGCCGCAGAAAACCAAGCAGACGCAACTGCTCGGAAACGGCGACGCGAAAGCAGGCGCGGCTGAGTTGGCGCAGAAGCTACACACCGAAGCGCGCGTGATTTGACTCAGAACCGCCGATGCAGAAGAAGTCAGCGGGCGGATCGGCCGCTAAGACGGGACGTTTAGAGGGCGGACTTGTCCGCCCCTTGCGATCCAGGCGGGACAAGTCCCTCGTCTAAACGGATTCACGGATAGAAGGGTCAGGGAATAATTGAATGAGTAAAGGCATTTTAGTTTTCATCGAACATCGCAACGGCGTCCTCAACAAGACGTCGCTGGAAGCAATTGCCGCGGCCCAAAGTCTCGCGTCGCAACTGCAACAGACCGTGAGCGCGGTCCTGCTGGGTGCAGACGTCGCCGCGTTGGGCCAGGAGATCGCGGCCTACGATCTGGCAAAGGTGATCACTGCCAACAACCTGAAGCTGGCTGACTACACACCCGATGGCTACACCGACGCGATGGAGAACGTCGTTCGCAGTCTCGATCCGCACCTCGTCGTGATGCCGCACACTTACCTCGTGCGCGACTTCGCGCCGAAGCTGGCGGCGCGTTTCAAGAAATCGCTAATCAGCGATTGCATTCGCGCACAAGTTTCAGGCGGCTCGATCACGTTCACGCGGCGAATCTTCCTGGGCAAGCTCGATGCTGACGTAGTTTCTGACGGTGAGCCGCCCGTTTTTGCAACGTTTCAATCGGGAGCTTACCGTCCGGACCAGGCGGCGAAGGGAAGCGGCGCGCAGGTGGAACAGATGCAAGTTGAGGTTGGCGAAATTCGCATGACGCCGGAAGCGCCGTTTCAGGAAGTGAAACAGGCGGTCGATCTGAGCAAGGCGGACATCATTGTTGCCGTGGGCCGCGGCATCAAGAGCAAAGATAATCTGGCGCTGGCTGAGAAATTGGCGGAAGTTCTCGGTGGCGATTTGGCTGCGTCTCGACCGATTTGCGACGCTGAGTGGCTGCCGATTGATCGGCAAATTGGATCGTCGGGCCAAACAGTTGCGCCCAAGCTTTACGTGGCTCTGGGAATCTCCGGCGCCATTCAGCATCTCGTCGGCATGAAAAACTCCGGAACGATCGTCGCGATCAACAAAGATCCGGAAGCGCCGATTTTCGACATTGCGGACTATGGGATTGTCGGTGACCTGTTCGAAGCCGTGCCGGTCCTCACCGAAGAAATCAGGAAAATCAAAGGCTTGGCCTAGGAGAATTTCGCCGCGGATGAACGCGGAGAAACGCGGATCAGGCAAAACCACAAACAAACTCGTTTGGGCTTGTCCTGTTCAGATCCGCGTTCATCTGCGTTCATCCGCGGCTACTTTTTCTGAACGAGAACCGCTTGCAACTCCTTCAGCACCTCATCCGGCTTCCATTCATTTCCGCGGTAGACTTTCACAATCTTTCCGTCCGGCCCAACGACCGCCGTGCGCAGCGAGTGAATCACCTGCTCTTTGCCGGACGGCGTATCTTTGTAGTAACGCATGCCGAAAAATTGCGCGATGCCTTTCACTTCGTCCTCGCTGCCAGACGCAAACTCCCAGTGCGCGAAATTCTCGTCCGAGTACTTGCCAGTGTTCGCCGCGCCGTAGCTACGCAGGACCTTTGGCGTGTCGTATTCCGGATCGAAGCTGATGCTTAGCAGGTGGGTCTTCTGGTAAAGCTCGGGCTGTTTTTGCAATTCCTGATCGATGGCGGCAAAGTTACTGCTCATCAGGGTGCACTGGTTTGGATCCTGGCAGCGCGTGTAGATGAACGTCAGCAGCAGCGCCTTGCCTTTGTAGTCGCGCATGCGAATCGCTTTGCCGTCCTGGTTGACGAGACGGTAGTCGGGCACTTCATCGCCCGGCTTTGGACCAACGCCTTCGCCGCTCGCGCCAGTCGTCGTGCCCGACCCTTCCTCCGTTATTACTATTTCCTCCAGCCACGATCTGGCGCCGTCGACCACGTAAGCAGCGGTGATCTGATCGCCGGCGATAACCGGACGCGGCGGCTGAAAAACCCAATAGGCCGTTGGGTCCACCGTAAAGGGCATCGTCATCGCCGGCATGTAGTCTTTGATGTCTTCGTGCGCGATGGTTAGCAGGTGCTTGTCCTTCTCAACCAGAACGACCTTGCCTTTGAGGTCGTAACGTTTTTCAGTGGGCGAGCGGACCCGCTGCTGGGGCCGGCAACTCGAGAAGCCGGACAGGATGAGAAGACACAACACTAAAAGGATCGACGCGGAAGTTTTCTGACTATTAATCATTCGTGATGGTTGAAATGACGTGTGCAGATTTTTTGAACGGGACAAAGTATTTCGGTCAACAAAATTATCAGTCAGCGAAGAGGATTTGCCTAACGCATACTGAGAGTTTCAGGGGAGGAGAGAAGGCCGATGCTAAAGCGTTAAGCGAAAGCAGCGGGGCAAGCCCGCCTTCCTGACCCTGAGACTACTGGTCTAGCTTGACTACGATCAACTCGAAAGCCTTTCAAAGCTGAGATTAAGAACCGGTGGGGAGGCTGAGATCGACAGTCCCGAGTTAGAGCCCTCCCTAACGGTCGGGCTTCTGCCAGAGTCTTCCGAATGGACTGCTAACAAGTTCAGGCAATCTCGGTGTAACCTAGTACGCGAAAGCGAAATCAAAAACTTAACCGGCCATCATTTCCTTGCAAAGACATGCAGTTAACCAGTGACAGCAAAAGCGAGGCTACGCATCGGGCGAAACCGCTTGACGGGCGTGCGGTCGCGGACGCGATCAAGCAGGAAGTTGCGCGTGAGGTCGCACAGTTCGCAAGCGAAGCGAGACCGTGCCTGGCTGCAGTTCGCGTCGGGGACGATGCCGCCTCGGCAGTGTACGTGAAAAACAAGATCAAGGCGTGCGAAGAAGTTGGCATTCGTTCCGAACATCATGCGTTGCCCGCTTCGACGAGTGAAGTTGAGTTGCTGGATCTGATTGCTTCGCTTAACCACCGGGATGACGTGGATGGAATTTTGGTTCAGTTGCCGCTGCCGAGTGAAATCGATGAGTGCGCAGTCATTGAAGCGATCGATCCGGCCAAGGACGTCGATGGTTTTCATCCGATCAGTATCGGGCGGCTGTCGATGGGCCGGCCAACTTTCGTTCCGTGCACGCCGGCGGGAATAATCGAACTTCTGGATCGCTTTAACATTTCTATCTCCGGCGCGAACGCCTGCGTGGTTGGTCGCAGCCAGATCGTGGGCCGGCCCATGGCGCAGTTGCTGTTGCAAAGAGACGCCACCGTCACCATCTGTCACTCGCGCACGCGCGACCTGCCTGCGATCACAAGCCAGGCGGATTTGCTGGTCGTCGCCATCGGTCGGCCCGGTTTTATTGGACGAGAACACATCAGGCCCGGGGCGACCGTCATCGACGTAGGCATGAACAAAGTCACTGACGAGGCAACCGCCCGACGTTTGTTTGGCGATGAAGCAGAGAAGCGTCTGGAAGCGATCGCCCGTCGGGGCTACACGCTGGTCGGGGACGTCAATCCCGCGGAAGCTGATGAAGTTGCCGGATGGCGAACGCCGGTACCCGGTGGCGTTGGCCTGCTGACGGTGGCGATGCTGATGAAAAATACGGTCAAGGCGGCGAGGATGCAGACAGCAAACAGCAATCAGCGATCAGCCGGAATAAAACGCAAATGCTTCACGAATTGCCAGCGCCAGTTTTCGATTGCCTGCTAACACTGGGCACTGAACCCGTAATGCTGAACGCTGCCTGTTTCCGGCTGTCTACTGTTTACTGTTTACTGTATCACTTTTTACTCAATCATGTTACGTGTCGGCTTAACAGGTTCCATCGGCGTAGGAAAATCGTTCGTCACGAGCGTGTTTGCTGAACTCGGCTGTCGCGTTCTGGATGCGGATGCGACGGCGCGCGAAGTGGTAGCAGTCAATTCGCCGGCACTCGGAGCAGTTGTCATGACGTTTGGTCCGGAGATTTTGCAGAGCGATGGCACACTCGATCGCGCCAAGCTGGGTGCGCTCGTTTTTACGGATGCCGAGAAACGCACGACGCTGAACGCCATTCTCCATCCCTACATCATTGCCCGGCAGGATGAGATTCTGCGCGAATGGGAAGCGGCCGCACCAAACGCGATTGCGATTGTCGACGCCGCGCTGATGATTGAGTCCGGCGGCTACAAGCGTTTTGATAAACTGGTTGTGGTTCATTGTCGGCCTGAGGTGCAGATTGAGCGGGTGATGGCTCGAAATCAACTGAGTCGCGACGAGGCGGAGAAACGGATTGCCGCGCAGATGTCGCAGGAAGAGAAGAAGAAGTTTGCCGATTACTTGATCGACACGTCGGATGGCTTTGATCCTGCGCGCGCGCGTGCGGGTGAGGTTTATGGTGAGCTGCGAGCTTTGGTCAACTGAGTGCTGGACGCGATTCAGACTGCGAGGCGGAGCGGGGCAAGCGCCCTTCCTGACCTCGAGCTGAATTAGATTGAGTTGATGATTTTGGTTGGAAGCCTTTCAAGCAAGATGTCAGCCAGGCAATGGAAGCATCTCTAGGTCGGGAGGGCGGGCTTGCCCCCGCTCTTCGATCTATCAGACAGTGACTATTACCTTGAAATTAACGAAGTACATTTTCAGGCATAAGAGACGACTCCGGACCGCCACGGTGAGTATGATTTTGTTCTCTCTGGCGCTCAGCCACGCCGGCTGTTTTCTCGACGAGAAGCTCGAGCCTTACTACGGCCGCGTCGTGGTTCCACGCGCTCAGGAATTCTATTGGAGCGACGGCGGACTGCCGCAGACATTCGATCCGGCGTTTGCCGCGGCGCCTCCCGACACCGATCTGGTGCGCGCAATCTTCGAGGGACTCACTGACTACAACCCGCGCACATTGACGCCGGTCCCGGCGGTGGCAACGCGCTGGGAGCCGTCGAACGGCGGCCGCATCTGGACTTTCTATCTGCGCGAGGACGCGCGCTGGTCCAACGGCGAGACAGTCACCGCTTCCGACTTTGTGAAGTCATGGCGGCGCACGATGCGAATCGGCGACCTGGCTCCGCACACCGATCTGCTTGCAAACATCGAGGGCTCGGCGCGGACAACGGCGTCATCACCGCCGCCCGCGGGAAGTCAACCACCGGCATCGGGCAGCGCAAACGATCGCAAGGCAAAAGCTTTGACAACCACCGAGCCGGATCGCTTCGGCGTTGAAGCAGTTTCTGACTCGGTCTTGCGCGTGCGCTTGCGACGGCCCGACATGAACTTTCCGGCTCTCGTGGCCCATCCGGTTTTTCGTCCAGTGAAACTTAAAGACGAAAGCATCGTCAGTAAATTGCCTGCGGAGGAATTGGTTTCCAACGGCGCGTTCTCGCTCGCGAAAACTGGAAACGAGCGCGTGCTTCTGGAACGGGCAAGCAACTATTGGGACAAAGATCAGGTAACGCTTCAGCAGGTTGAGTTCGTCGGGCAGAAAGATGCCGAGTCTGCCCTGGCGGCGTATCACGCCGGCGAGGTTGATGCGGTGACGAATGCGGCTTTCGAACCGTTGGCAATAAAACTCCTGACGCCGTACGAGGATTTCCGTCGCACGACCTACGGCGCGCTGACTTACTACAGCTTCAACACCGCGCATGAGCCATTTGACGACGTGCGTGTTCGCGAAGCCCTCGCGATTGGGATTGATCGCGAGCGCCTGAGCGCCGACGAGATGGGCGGCGCGACGGAGCCGGCAAGACGTTTCCTGCCCGAGACTGAGCCCGATGCGCAGCAGCCGGTGGTCAACAAATCGGAGCTGCTGGAGAAGGAATACGAGCGCGCCAAGGAACTGCTTGCCGAGGCAGGATTCCCGGACGGGCAGGGCTTCCCAAAAATCCGCCTGCTTATTAACCGCAATGAGCAGCAGCGCGTCGTGGCGCAAGCAATTGCCGCGATGTGGCGCCGCGTGCTTAACATTGAAACGGATATCATTGTTAAGAGTTGGGAAGACTACGAGGCTGCGATCCGCGCCGGTGATTTCGATGTGGTGCGACGCGGAATCGTGATGCAAACGACCGACGAGCTGACAAACATTCGCATGCTCTTTCAAGAGGGAACCCAACCCGGTCTTTCTGATCAATCAGACCGCGACACCGACGCGTCCGCGACCGAGTCAAACAGCAAAGCGCCCCTCCCGAAGAGTAATTTGCACGGTCTCCAACCAATCGAAACAGAGGCGCAAGCGCTGAAAGACCTCAGCGCCATGCCGATCTATTTTGCGTCGTCCTACTCGCTGGTGAAGCCCTACGTCTCCGGCTTTGACGCCAACGTGCTCGACGCGCCGTCGTTAAAAACCGTGCGCATCAACACCAGTTGGAAACCAAGCGAGAAGCCTGCCGCAAGCCTCGCCAAATGAATCCGCGGCCGCTTTCGTTCTCTCGCCAACTCTCATCCTCAGTCTCGGACAAAAGATAGACCCTAATTTTCTCTGTGCTTCCTCCGTGATCTCTGTGTCTCTCTGGTAAGTATTTTTCGAACATTTGTTCACCACAGAGACACAGAGCACACCGAGATTGCACAGAGGAAGCCGAAATTAGAGCACCATTGATAAAAAGAGAATCTTGCTCATTTTAGTTTTCGCGTGTTAAGTTCCGTGCGGGTGTGCGGCGCTTCGTCTTCAGATAGCAATGATCAAAGTCTACTTAAGAGCAGTGATCGCGGCGGTCGCCATTTCCTCATTCATTTTTGGCGCGATCTCCTGCCGAGTTGTCGCCACGCCCGGTGAGTACTACGGAAGCACTACGCCACCCACGCGAAATATTCTCCGTTATGTGAATGGCGACGAACCTGAGTCGCTCGATCCGCCGGTCAGCGCGGGCCAGCCCGAAGCTCGAATTTACATGGCGCTTTATCAGGGTCTCGTCGAATACGACCCGCGGACGCTCAATCCGATTCCGGCGCTCGCCGACCGCTGGGACATCAACAACGACTCATCGGAATTCGTTTTTCACATGCGCCGCGACGCGCGTTGGTCGAACGGCGATCCGATTACCGCGGCTGACTTTGTTTACAGTTTCCGTCGCGGACTCGATCCGAAGCTCGCCTCGAAGACCGCGTACCTCGCTTATTACATCGTCAACGCCGAGGCCTACAACACCCATCGCGTCTTCGTCAAAGACAAACGCACCGGAAAGTTTTTACTCGAGCAGGACGTGGCCGGCAGTGCGACCGCAACCAGCATCGCGTTCAGCCAGCGGCAGTTAACGGCGCTGGAGGCGGAGTATGAAACCGGAACCGTTGGACCAGACACGAGCGACGTCGTGAAGCCGGCGCCGGGCTCTGACACGGCTTTCCATCAGTCGATGCATTCGCCGCCGCGACTCGTTTTGCCGGGAGACGAGGCGGCCCGGAACAAGTTGCTGGCAAAGGATCCGAGACTGCAGGCGGCCGTGGTCGGCATTGATAGTGAATTTGTTGATGTAACTGCTGAAGACGTCGGCATTGAAGCGGTTGATGATTACACCGTTCGCATTTCGCTTTCTCAGCCCGCTCCTTATTTCACCGGCTTGCTGGCGCATCAGTTCTTTCGGCTGGCGCCGCGCAAGGTCATCGAGAAATACGGCGACCGTTGGACTGATCCTCAGCACATCGTCACCTGCGGCCCGTTCAAAGTTAAGGCCTGGATGCCTTACAACGAGCTGGTGGTTGAACGCGATCCGATGTACTGGGACGCCGCCCATGTCGGTCTGGACGAGATTCATTTCTTCGTCACGACCGACAATCCGACCGGCATGAATCTTTACAAAGTGGGCGAAGCCGATGCCGTTCTGAATCACACGGTGCCAAACGCCTGGCTGAAAACGGTTCAGTCTAAGAAGGATTACATGGACGGCGCGGAAGCGGCGATCGTCTATATCAACATCAACGTCACCAAGCCGCCGATGAACGACGTGCGGGTGCGCCGGGCTTTTGACGCGGCGATTGACAAGGTGAACTACTCGAAGTCGCGGCGGGTTACGAAGCCTTTGTCCGCGTTCACGCCGGAAGGAATTTTTGTCGGCTATCCCCAACCCAAGGTCAATAACTACAACCCCGAGCAAGCGCGGAAGTTGCTTGGCGAAGCGGGTTTCGCGGTGACGAAGAGTAGCGACGGCTCGTTTGAATGCAAAAGTTTTCCCGTCGCGCAGGTTGAGTTTATCTTCAACACAAATTCATCGAACAAAGCGATGGCGGAGTATATGCAGGCGCAGTGGAAACAGGTGCTGGGTGTGACCGTGCCGCTGAGAAGCATGGAAATGAAAACTTACATGAACGCGCGCTCGAAGTTGGAGTACGCCGGGTTCGCGATCGGCAACTGGGGCGCCGATTACATGGACCCGTTTACTTTTCTCAGCCTCTTCAGCACCCTGGGCGGCGTCAACGGCAGCGGTTGGTTTGACCCGAAGTATGTGCATCTGCTCGACGAAGCAAATCGGACGTTGGACCAGGCGCAGCGTTACGAGTTGTTGGCGAAAGCCGAAAAGTATTTGTTGGAGGCGCAGCCGGTGATTCCACTTGAAACGACCTCCGTCAACTGGTTAAAGAAGCCCTACGTCAAAGGAATGTACCCGAACGCTGCGTCACTTTATGCCTGGAAGTATGTCTACATCGAACGCGAACAGTCGAAATGGGACTATGGAACTCCGAGTTTGAGTGATAAGTAGGACAGACGGTCTTGTCTGTCAAAGTCGATTGTTGGGACGGACAGGAATGTCTGTCCTATCCAACTAATGCTTCGATTCATCATTCGCCGGCTGTTAATCACCATCCCTACGATCCTCGTCGTAATTACCATTACGTGGGGACTGGTGAGACTGGCTCCGGGAAACTTCTACACCACCGACAAGAAACTTCCGCCCGCGATAGAAAAGAACATCCGCGAAAAGTATGGGTTGGACCAGCCCTGGTACGAACAGTATCGACGTACCATGTGGAATATTGTGCGGCATTTCGATTTCGGCGTTTCGTTGAAATACGAGGGACAGTCGGTCAACGCGATCATCGCGCGGTCGCTGCCCGTCTCTGCGACGATCGGAATACTCGCGTATCTCCTCGCACTCGTCGTTGGAATCTTCGCCGGTTCGCTGGCGGCACTCAAGCCGAACTCAAAGCGCGACTACGCTTCGATGGCCCTGGCAATGCTGGGAATCTCAGTCCCGAACTTTGTCCTCGGGCCAATTCTGGTATTCGTGTTTTCGTTGACGCTCTACTGGCTGCCGCCGTCGCGTTGGAACGGTTTTCCCAGTCGCAATATCATTCTGCCGGTCATCACGCTTTCGGGACTTTACATGGCTTACATCGCCCGACTAACACGCGCCGGCATGCTTGAGGTGCTGCGTTCAGACTATATCCGCACTGCACGCGCGAAAGGGCTGAGCGAAACGCAGGTCGTGATTCGGCACGCTTTGCGCGGCGGGCTTATGCCGGTCGTTTCCTACACCGGACCGGCCCTCGCGTTTCTCGTTACCGGCACGGTTGTAGTTGAACGCATTTTTGTTTTGCCGGGTCTGGGCACGTATTTCATTCAGGCGTCGCTGAACCGCGACGAGCCGTTGATTATCGGCATCGTTGCCTTCATCGCGAGTGCCTTGCTGTTGATGAATTTGCTGGTCGATATCGCGTATGCCTATCTCGACCCGCGCATTCGGTATTGAACCGTAACGCAAACTGTTAGTTTGCGTGGATGATTCATAAGACGTTTAGAGACGGGCATTGCCCACCGTCTCAAGACGGCATGAAATCAAAGTGACTAGCAAGATTTGATCTGAACCGGCGGGCAGTGCCCGCCTCTAAACAAGCGGTTAGCAATAAACGAGTGGTTACGAATAGTTCGCAAACTAACAGTTTGCGTTAATTATGAACGACGAGAGACCAACAATCCCTGGCGATCATGACAAGCCCGAGCCGGGTGTGACGCCGGACCCTGCGCCGAGTTATCGCGATGGCGACGTCATTCACACCGCACCGGAGTTTGCGATCGCTGAAGCTGACGTCTTCGCGGTCGAGCGTGGTGATGTGATTCGCGGCACGTCGCTGTGGCGCGACGCCTGGCGACGGCTGCTCCGGAACAAGCTGGCCGTGTTCGGCATGATTGTCGTCGCGATCGTCACGGTGGCGTCGGTTACCGGACCGTTCATCATCAAACAACTAACGGGCATAACGCCTGATTACATTCCCGCCGATCTTGCGACCTTCAGGTCAAACCCGCCGTTCACCGCGCCCGACGGAAGTTTTTCCTGGACGCATCCGATGGGCACCGACAATCAGGGTCGCGACATGCTGGCGCGCGTGCTCCAGGGCGGACAGATCTCTCTGATGGTTGGCGTCATCGCCACCCTCGTCTCGCTGCTGATCGGCGTCAGCTACGGCGCCATTGCCGGCTATCTCGGCGGGCGTATCGACAACCTGATGATGCGGCTGGTTGATGTGCTTTATTCGCTGCCGTATATCATCATCGTCATCGTGCTGCTGTCGATGTTTCGCAGCCAAACCGCGCGCGGCCAGGTCATCCTCGTGTTTGTCGCCCTCGGATCTGTATCGTGGTTAACGATGGCGCGCATCGTGCGCGGGCAGGTGCTGTCGCTGAAGAACGAGGAATTCGTTTTAGCGGCGAGAGCGACCGGGGTCTCAACACCGCGCATCATCTTCCGCCACATCGTGCCGAACACGCTGGGTCCGGTGATCGTCTACGCGACGCTCACCATTCCCACCATCATGCTTACCGAGGCGTTTCTTTCGTTTCTCGGTTTTGGCGTGCAGCCGCCCCTGGCCTCGTGGGGAAGTTTGACGACGGAAGGGATTGCGAACTTTGGCATCTTTCCCTGGCAACTGATTTTTCCAGGCGTGACGATGGCGCTAACGCTTTTTTCACTGAACTTTTTGGGCGACGGCTTGCGCGATGCACTCGATCCGCAGACCCGAAAGATTTGAAATCTGAGATCTCAAATTTGAAATTGCAGATGTTTCTGGAAGCACAAACCACAACGGACTAACGGCCAAACGGTAATGACGATTGACAACGGAAACCTTCTGGAAGTCAAAAACCTGCGCACGTACTTCAACACTGAAGACGGCGAGGTAAAAGCCGTCGACGGCATCTCGTTTCAGTTGCAGCGCGGCGAGACGTTGGGGATCGTTGGCGAGTCAGGCTCCGGCAAGTCAGTCACAAATCTTTCCCTCATTCGTTTGGTCCCGAGCCCGCCGGGGCGAATTGTCTCCGGCAAAGTGATCTTTGACGGCGTCGACATTCTTTCGCTTCCGGAAGAAGAAGTGCGCAAGATTCGCGGTCGCCGGATCGCGATGATCTTCCAGGATCCGATGACCTCCCTCAACCCCTTGATGAAGATTTCGCGGCAACTGATGGAAATCACGCAACTGCACCTGGGCCACACCAAGTCACAGGCGTACGAGCACGCAATAAAGATGCTCGAGACTGTCGGGATTCCTGACGCGAGATCGCGTGCTGACAGTTATCCGCACGAGTTTTCCGGCGGCATGCGGCAGCGCGTGATGATAGCGATGGCGCTTTCCTGCGAACCCGAATTGCTGATCGCCGACGAGCCGACAACTGCGCTCGACGTCACGATTCAGGCGCAGATTCTGGAGTTGATCAAAACGCTCAAGCAGGCGACCGGGGCGAGCGTGATTTTGATAACGCACGACCTGGGCGTGGTTGCGGGGATGACCGATCACGTGATCGTAATGTACGCGGGGAAAGTCTTTGAACAGGCGCCCACCGCGGAATTGTTTGAGCTTCCCGGCAATCCGTACACCAAGGGACTGCTGCGCTCGGTGCCTGATCCCACGGCCGAGCGCGGCGATCTCTATCAGATTCCGGGGCTGCCGCCGGACGTCGCGCATTTGCCGCCGGGCTGTCCGTTTGCGCCGCGCTGTCAGCGTGCGGAAGAAATTTGCCGCCACGAATTTCCGCCGTTCGTTCAATTAACGCCGGAGCATTTTTCGCTTTGCCATTTCGCCGGGGAAGTCTACGAAGACTCACGCGCGAATGCCACTTAGTTGTTCCTGGGACCGCGGGCGTCCCGCCCGCATGAGCACGAAGCGCGAAAAAGAGAAGTTTTTAGTTAGTTTCTCTTGGTATTTATGCATGTCGAGCCTGAAGTGAGTTTGCGGGCGGGACGCCCGCGGTCCCAGTAAACAGGAGAGTGCCTTCGGATTCAGGGTCGAGCATGGATCAAATGATGAGTACGGAAAACCTAAAGCCGTTACCATGGGCACCTAAGCCGACCATGAGCGGCGGCGAACCGTTGCTGTCCATTCGCGATCTGAAGGTGCACTTCAGTCTGCGCACCGGTCGCAAAGGCGTCGTGAAAGCAGTCGACGGCGTGACGGTGGACATCCATCCCGGCGAGACGCTCGGTCTCGTCGGCGAGTCAGGCTGTGGCAAATCAACTCTCGGCCGTGCGATCCTGCGGCTCAACGAACCCACATCCGGCCACGTGTTTTATCGCGGTCGCGATCTGGCGTCGCTATCGCAGAAGGAAATGCGCGAGCACCGCCGTCACCTGCAAATAATTTTTCAGGACCCTTATGCTTCGCTCAATCCGCGCATGACTGTCGGGCAGATCGTGCGCGAGCCGCTGGAGACTTTCAAACTTCACCACGGCAGGGAAGCGGACGAGCGCGTGCAGGAGTTGCTGGAAACGGTCGGACTGAGCAAACGCTTCACCAAACGCTACCCGCACGAGTTCTCCGGCGGACAACGCCAGCGCATTGGGATCGCGCGAGCGCTTGCGGTCGATCCTGATTTCATCGTCGCCGACGAACCAATCTCCGCGCTCGACGTTTCCATTCAGGCGCAGATCATGAACCTGCTGCAGAGGCTGCAGCGCGAGAAGAACCTGACGTACTTGTTCATCTCTCACGACCTGCGCGCGATTCGCCACGTCTCAAATCGTGTCGCCGTGATGTACCTCGGGAAACTGGTCGAACTTGCCGACGCCAGGACCATTTATGCCGATCCGCTGATGCCGTACACGAAAGCGCTCATCTCGGCTGTGCCGCTGCCCGATCCCAAAATTGAAGCGACCCGCCAGCGGATCGTGCTTGAAGGCGATGTGCCTTCACCGATCAATCCGCCCGCCGGCTGCCGTTTCCACACGCGCTGTCCTTACGCGATTGAGGCCTGCCGGCAGGTCGTTCCGCCTTTGGTTGAAATCAAGCCGGCGCACTTTGCCGCCTGCATTCGCATTAGTCCTGAAGAGCCTGACATCGACCGGGTCGCTCCCGGCGCCGCACCCGGACTAGCCGCCGCCCGAAGTTCAGAGTACAGCCTTTAGGCTGCTGATCTTGACTAACACCCAGCAATCAAGCTAAGCTTGTACTCTAAACTCAAGCAGTGCCGATTAGCGCAAGCTTCGCTTCTCCGAAAAGTGCGATTTCCGGCCCTGTCCCGATGAAAAGGCGCTCCTATTGGTCGTATACCAGTAGGGTAAGTTGTTTTCCGTCCGCCGCAATGGAATCTTGGGCAACTAGTGTCAGTTTTGAATTACAAATCAGCGTAATCTAGATTGTCCTGCAGCCAAACGGCCGCTCGCGCATCACACAGCCAGCAGTTTGCGTTACAACCAATGCCTTCAAAGAATCGCCCCCAGCTACCGCGTGGCAAAGAACAGTCGAAGCAAAATGAGTTTTTGACGACTAAAGACCCGACTGCCTCCACGACCGCGACGGTTTCTCAGGAGGTTGAGCCGGCTGGCAAGACTGAACCGGAGACTCATCTGGAGATCGTGCAGGAACATCCGGCTGATGCTCCGCCAGGCTGGAGCGAAGTGCAGGACAAACTCGCCGCTGCGTCGGGACTTTCTGTCCTGTTGGTCGACGGCCGTCAGCCCCCGGCGTTGGTTGCCTCGAACAACAATTCCATCTGCCACGCGTTTCAGTCGTCGCTCGATTATGTCAGCCTTTGCGATCCTTATTGTGGCGATGCGCACCGGCGAGCACTGAGCGCCGGGTCGACGGTTCAGTACAAATGCCACGCGGGCCTGCAGTGTTTCACCACGCCGGTTGAGATCGGCGGCGAGCAAAACCTGGCGGCAATCGGCGGGCGCGCGTTTGTAAGCGGCGCGGACTATCGCTCGCTCGTTGCTCGCTTTCGGGCCGGCGAACTGAACGACCTGCTGGAGAGCAAGCCCTTCGACAACGTGATCTTCGCGGAGTCCGGGCGGCTGGATCAGTTGTCGGAACGCCTGCAAAGAGCGGCGCGGAACTTCGACAAGACGACGGTCCAAAGTCCAACCATTCAAGTACAAAGTACAAAGTCCAAAGTCCAAAGTCCGTCTGTCACTGGGACCGCGGGCGTCCCGCCCGCTCCTTCTCCAACAATAACTCCCGACGTTCAATATCAATCTGAGGCGGAGACCGTGAGCGTCCCGCCCGTTTCTGTAGAGCCTTCCACCTCCAATATCCCAAGCGACACCAGAGCGGGCGGGACGCCCGCGCTCCCAGGTGGTCCGTCCGTGCTCCAAGGATCGCCCGAGCGTCCTTCGATTCTCCAACTCGAAGTCGATCGCCTCCGCGGTGAGCTTGAGCATCGTTCCCAACTCGCCGAATCGCTGCAGCGCTTTCTTGAGCGCATTAGCACACGCGACCCTGACAAAACTTACGGCGCGATTCTGCATCATTCAAAGCAACTGCTTCAGGCTGAGCGCCTGTCGTTGATGGTTTTTGACGAGAGTTCGAATGAGATCACTCTGAAGGCTGCCGTCGGCCTGGCCACCGCCGAATCCGAAGTCGGCGCGACGCGGCTCGGCGAAGGCATCTCGGGTCAGGTTCTGGAATCAGGGAAGCCGCTCGTCGTTTCGAGCCTGGAGATTTCAGGACTGACTCCCGCGCCGGCTGAGCGAAACTACCGAACGAAGTCGTTCATCAGTTACCCGATCACGATGCGCGGACGAAAAATTGGCGTGCTGAACGTCACCGACAAAATTGCCGGCGGCACGTTTGACGACGTCGATCTCAGCATGCTCGAAATCGTTGGACCGCAGATCGCGGTCGCGCTCGAACGCGCTGAATGGCAGGAACGGGCCACGCAGTTTCAGCTAATGTCGATCACCGATCCGTTGACCGGCTTGCTGAATCGACGGTATCTCGAGGAACGTTTGACGGAGGAACTCAATCGCTCTCAGCGTTACAACTATTCGATGAGCTGCCTGATGATCGACATCGACGACTTCAAAAGCTACAACGATCGCAACGGACACCAGGCCGGCGACGTAGCGCTGCAGCACCACGGCCCACGCTTTGAAAGCCACGCTGCGATCCGCCGACGTTGCCTGTCGTTATGGCGGCGAAGAGTTTTGCATTCTGCTGCCGCAAACGACGCTGAGCGAAGCCGGTGTGATTGCCGAACGCATGCGCTTGCGCGTTGCGGAAACGGATTATCCTTATGGCAAGTCGCAGCCGCTCGGCAACGTCAGCGTCAGCATCGGCATTTCCACTTTCGCCAAAGACATCGATACAGCGCATAAGATCATTGCCGCCGCGGACCAGGCGCTCTACAGCGCCAAGCACGGGGGCAAAAACCGCATTGAGTTTTACGTCGACAACCTCACCAGCTCGTTCGTCACCAAATGAAGTCAAAGCGCCATGACGACAAACGCCAGATTCTCGGACGCGTAAAGCGCGACGAGTTTGTTGGCAGGGCCAGGGAGCTTGAGCGGATCGTCTCTCACGCGCTGCAAACGGCCGGCTCACGTCATCAGGATCTCTCTGTCGATGCGCGCGGTCTGCTGGTGTTGATGGCGCCGCTGGCCGGCGTTTCAGAGTTACTGCGCCAGGCCTTCGACAACATTTTCAACCGGCGCGAGCAGGTCGTGCCGATTTACTTTGCGCTGCCGCAAACTGAAACCACGGCGGTGAGCGCGGCGATCGAGTTCCTCAACACGTTCCTGCTGCAATACATCGCCTTCCGGCGCGACGAGCCGGCGCTCTGCCAGCTTTCGCTCACGCTAAACGAACTGGTCCAGCTTGCGCCCGCCGGCGACCTCGATTGGATCGAGCGCCTCGTTGACGCTTACAACCTGCAGCGCTTTGGGAAAGACGATCGCGAACTGGTGCGTTTCTGTCTCAGCGCGCCCCGCCGCGTGCCCGCGAACAGTGCCCGTCCAGTTGTGCTTCTTGACGTCGTGCATTTGTCGAACTATTACGACTCAACCGTGCCCCTCGCGATCGAAATTGTGCGGGCGCTTCAGTCTGGCGGCAGCCCGTTTGTATTGGCCGGCCTGCGTCGCGAGGTGCTGGATGCGGTCGCGCGTTCGGGCGGCGGCACCGACCCGCTCGAAGTCATAAAATTAGACGCGCTGGCTGAAGACGATGCTCGCCTGCTCGTCACCTCGGCGGCGCGGCGGCAACAGGTTTCGATCAACGACGAGACGCGCGATCTGCTGGTCCAGCAACTAGAAGGCAGTCCATTCTTCATCACTGCTATCTTGCAGGCCGCCCATGAAAAGAATCTGCCGCTCGATTCCTATCTCACTTGCGAACGGCTTTACGTTGACGAGCTGATGGGCGGGAGACTGCATCGACATTTTTCTTCCGTACTTGAGCGCGTTGCGCCTGAACCGGAAACGCGGGCGGCGTTGGTGCGTCTGCTCTGCGAAGCGGTGCCCGATGGCCAGCGCACTTCGTCGTTTGAAAGTTGGCGCAAGCGCGCCAAACTCGAAGGCGCCGCCGTGGAACAGATTCTGCGCGCGCTGCACATTCAGGAATTGATTAACTGGGACGGCGAAACCGTCAACGCCGAAGGCGGCTCAAGCGTTTGGAAGGATTTCCTGCGCAGCCGTTTTCGCCTGGATGCGTTGCGCGAGCCGCGCGCCCTCGTCGTTGCAGACGTGATGGCTGAGGCGCTCAAACGCGCGCCGCAAACGATCGCGCGACATTACCGCCGCGCCGCCGGTCTTCGCCTGCGCGAGTTACTGAGCAGGCTTAACGCCCAACTCGTGCCGCGGACACTCTTCAACTTTGCCGAGTTTGCCGCGAGTTACAAAGGCGCTGAGCCCGAAGAGATCGCAACTGGACTCGACAACGCGACCGATCTGCTGCGCTTGCCGCAAGTGTTTCATGCCGCCAGCGGTGTCTCGTTCAGTCCGGAGCTACGCGCCTTTGGCGAAGAGAGTTGCGTCGTCGCGCATGCTTTTGAAGGCGCGACCTACACCGACGCGAATGAAGTTGTTTGGCTCGCCGCGAAGGTTGAAAGCAAACTCGCTGCTGATCGTGCTGCAGTTGAGAAGTGGTGCGAGCGATTGGAAACGTTGGCGCTTCAGTCAGGCTTCGTCCGTACGCAAATCTGGCTGATCGCCAACGAAGGCTTCGATGAGGAAGCTATGGAACTGCTGCGCGCGCGCAATGCTTACAGCTCCAGCCAACAGCAATTCGAATTGTTGACCGCGCGGCTGAGCGACCCCCAGGGCGCCGGACAGGGAACTGACGAAGAGAATGAGTTCGTGCTGATCCTGCCGATGGGCGCTGACAATGAGTTGTTGGCGGCGACGACGGTCGAGCAGGTGGCGCGGCGTTTGAGTTTCACGCCCGAGGCCATCAACCAGATCAAGACTGCGGTCGTTGAGGCTTGCATCAATGCCGAAGAACACAGCCTCAGCCCGGAACGAAAAATATATCAGCGGTTTCGAGTTGAAAATGATAAATTGGTGATTACTGTTTCGAGCCGCGGCATCGTGCCGGAGAATGTCAACGGAAACGCTCTCGCGCGAGTTGAGGGAAAGAGCGATCCTGGCGAGGGCGAAGGCGGCGACGAGACGGAACAACGCCGCGGTTGGGGATTGAAACTGATCAAGACGTTGATGGACGAAGTGGAGTTTGAACGCGTCGACGAGGGAACGAGCTTGCGCATGACGAAGTATCTCCGCAAGAGTTCCTGATCCGTGGCCGGTAGCTCTGACACTGGAAGCGCAAGCAAAGCTGGGAGCGCAAACATCCTGTCTGCTTCTTGATTGGTTCTTTGCTGTCTACTGTTCTTTATGCCCGAATCGATCAAATCAACCGTTCGTTCGCATTGCGTCGGCACCACCGCCGTCGTTTACGCCAGCGACTACTTGAACAAGCTCACCGGCGAAAAGATCGAGCGCGAGTGTAAGAAGCAGCTCGATTCCGGCGCCCGCGCCCTCGTGATCGATTTCAGCGACACGGAACTCGTCAACAGCATCGGCATCTCCATCCTGCTTGGCATCATCGACGTCGCGGAAAAGAGCGGCGCGCTGGTCGTGTTCTCCGACGTCAACAACGAGACGGTCCAACTGTTCGAAATGCTGGGCCTGACACGCCACGTCGTGCTTGCCAAAAACGAACAGGAAGCACTCTCCAGCCTTACCCCTCCTCCGACGCAGACTCAGGCGATGGGGCATTAACGTAAAAACGGTCTCCGGACTTTGGTCTTGGGCCTTTGTTCTTTGTACTTTGAGTTCGGGCTGTCAAAAAGCCGGCAAGGCTCACCGTTAGAGCACCAAGGACAAAGAGCTAAGTTCAAAAAACAAAGACCGAAAACCCAAGGCCAAAGACCAGAAGTTTGTAAATGGAATCAAACACCCAAAAGCTCATCCACTCCTTCGGCGCTCTCGCCGATCTCGGACAGGAGATTGCTGACAGCGGCGACTTCATCGAGATGGTGCGCACGTCTCTGCACCTGCTGCTCGGCACGCTCGCGATTCGCCGCGGCGCGATCCTCGAATGTCCCGCGCATCTGGAGCGGACAAACTGTCTCGCGACCTGGGGCCTGAGCGAAGACTACGGCGTCGAGTATGAAATCAGCGACGAAACGCGCGAGGCGCTCGTCAGTTCCAGCAAGAAAGCTTATGAAGTTGACGAAGACGGCGCTGCGAAACATGCCGACAAGGAAGGTTACCTCTACCACGCGCTTGACGGTTTCCGCACCGAAGAGATCGAATTGATCGTGCCGATGATTGTGCGCGGCAAGTTGACGGGTTTGGTGGCGCTTGGCGGCAAAGCCAGCGGCGAGTCATTCACGGCTGACGACCTCGAAGTGATCAGCGCGATGGTCCGTCACATCGGCGTCGGTATTCACACGCATCGCCTGCTCGCCGAAGTGAAGCAACAGGCTGACGACAACCGCCGGCTCTATTTCGACCTGCGCGCGATTTACCGCGACACGGTGCGCGCCTTCGCCGCCGCGATTGATATCAAGGATAAGTACACCCAGGGGCATTCCGATCGCGTCGGCAAGTACAGCGAGATCATCGCGCGCGAGATGGGCTGGGGCGAGGAAGAAGTGGAAGGCATGGCCATCGCCGGCTACCTTCACGACGTCGGCAAGCTGGTCGTCGAGCGCGACATCATCAACGCGCCCTACAAAATCGACGCGAAGCAGTCGAGCGAGTTGAATCGCCATCCCGGCGCCGGCTTCGAGATCCTTTCGCCGATTCATCATCCCTATGCCGACATTCCCCTCATGGCGAAATATCACCACGAGCGCATGGACGGCCGCGGCTATCCGGACGGTTTGACTGATCTGCAGATTCCGATTGGCGCGAAGATCGTTACTCTCGCCGACTCTTTCGACGCGATGACCACCGACCGGCCGTACAAGACGCGGCGTTCGTTTGACGAAGTGATTCACGACTTCCGGCGCAACACCGGCTCACAGTTCGACCCGGTTGTCGTCGCTGCTTTCTGTCGCGCGTTGTTGAAGGAATTGAACGGTGAGACTAAGGAACGCCGGTTCCTGAAGATGCTCGGCAAAAACTACCTCGACGCCGAACGCGACAAACCACTAATCATCGAACTCCTCAGCGAACTCGACCCTCCCCCCGCAAGCCGTGTCGTGGGTGTATCCTAATAAGTTAGATGGCTTCATGATCGCCGCAGGGGGCGGGGGCGCTTAGTTTTGACTTCTCCATAGTAGCTCGGAGGGTAACCACTTGTTTGAGCGTAGGTTTGGAATTCCGCCCAGCGCCCCAGTTCCTGAAAGACTTCGCCCAGTTCTTGGATCTCTATCCTCGATACTCCTCGAGCGGTCTGTCGGATGCCAACTAGAGCTTCATCCGCCGCTTCATTTGCTTCATTGACCAGGCCTGCTCTGAGATACAGTCGAGACGCCAAAAGAGGCTCTGTGCGTCGTAGTGTTTCGAGTATTTGCGGCTGGATCAATTCACTTAGCGCACCAGGATCCTCGCCTCGAAGCACATGTCTAGCCCATGATTGAAGAAATATAGGATCGCCGGTCAGTTTTGGCTTTGCATCTTGAATAATGATATCGGCTTCAGCTGAACGCTTTGCGGCGTCAAGCAAGCGTACTGCGCGTGATATGACGTCTGTCGACAGCCCAGTCTTCTTAATGATATCCAAGCAAACGTCGGCAGCTCGTGATTGCTTGTCTTCGCGCTCCAATGCCGCCGCCAGCTTCATGCCAAACTCTGAATCGAGATTGCCAGCACCGTGCCATACAGCTTCGACAAAATCTAGATTTGGATTCCATTCTTCACGGATTGGCCATTGTGAGAAACCAAACGTCCTTTTCAGTGTCTGCCAGACAATCTGATCCTCCGAGTCTCGGGTGATTTCCCACAGCCTTTGAGCCCGCTTCTGGGCGGGAGCCCCGCCAACGTTTCGGACTTCATAGAAGCGCAAAAGGGCTCGGTAAGTTTCCGGATGTCCAAACGACTCGGCGAGTTCTTCAACCTCCTTTACCGCAGCTTCAGGGTTATCCCACATTTTCTCTTTCGCCAGCTCAATCAGGCTACCGACCTTAGTCTCAATTAAGTGTTTAGGGACGACGTTAGCAAAAAGGCGAAGATAGTCTCTTAAAAGAATTGATTCGTCCGGGCTGACTCCGCTACCCACCCTGAGCGATTCACTTATCTCAAGAGCTGATTCTCGATGGAGAACAAAGATATCAGGGCAATGGACAGTGTCTCGGAGATCGGCAGCCTCAGCATTGAAAAATTTTTGGATTCGCTCGGTAAGTTCCTGTTCCTCTTCGGGCTCTTTCATCGTGGGTAGCCGACTAAGGGCGACCATCATCTCTATCTCCTCCAAGCCCGCCTCCCTTCTTGATCGACGAACGCTCCGAAGTACTGCTCGAGCCCCATCTAGGTTTTCATGCGTCGGCAAAACCAAACAGATCACTTTTTCTGCGAGAAGCGTAGTTGCAACCCCACCCATCTCAGTGATGCCGGTACGGGAATCGATGAGGAGAAAGTCCGGTTTCATTTCATCTTCGATTCGATTCTTAAGGTCAAGCAGTAGCTGCACACCATTAGCGTTCGTCGAATAGAAAAGCTTATGCCAGTCTAGTCGTGCGAGTTTTGCCCAATATTGTGGAGACGGGGCTTGCCCAGCTGGAATGAGTTTGAGGGGTTTATCAGCCCCGGGAACTTCCACATCTATCGTGAAATCCGTGAGGGAGTCGGGTAGGTTGCCATCAATGACGAACGTGTGAAGATAATCAACGACCCCGGCCGAAGCATGCAACGCCTCACCATCGACGTCTCTTGAGAATTTGTAAGTCAGGCCAGGCGCTTCAAGGTCAAAATCTAAGGCCACAACCTTAAACTCTAAGCGAGCAAGATAGATCGCTGCATTAGCAAGCGCCAACGAACGGCCGGTTCCACCTTTATAGGAGTAGAACGTTATTGTTTTCATCTAGTCAGCGGGCAGGGGCGAAAACACAGCCACGCTCCTTAATTGCTTCGGCAACGCGGGCGCTCGTTTCGATTTGGCAATGACGCCCAAGGCTGGTGAATCTGGCATCAAGCTGCGTGAGACCGGTTATGGCTATCTCTGCCTCTCGCTTTCTAGCATTGCTCGTTTGAAGAAGTCGCGCCGCTCTTCTACCTAGATCGGGGTTTTGGCTAATCACATCGCCGGCCAATAACGCGACTAAGAAATTCTCCGCTCGATCAAATAATCTTTGGGGTATTAGGTCAGTCTCAACTTGATCTAAAAACCTCTGTAGTACAGCGATTGGTGCAACCTGGATGATATCCTCAGCGCTAATAAATTCTGGAATTTCCTGACCCAGGGCCTGACGCGCGTTGATCGCCTGAGCGTTCAGAAACTCAATAAGTTCTTCCCATGTTTCAAAGTGTTTTCCTACCGATAAAAATCCGTGACTAACAATGGCGTCACCTACGGAATCTGCCGGTAACATGGGAGAGTCACTAAGCAAATAAGGAGGTCTCACAAGTCTAAGGTTGCCCCCCGTGCGAACAATACCACTTCCGTCGGGTGACGAAATTGCCTCTAATATCAACGTCAAGGTAATACCTCCACTTTTACTCTACCTTCAACCTCGGCCCGCCGCAACTGAATAAAGTCGTTAATAAGAGCTCGCTCAGCCTCGCTCCGCCTGACGCCTAGGTTCAGAAAAGCCAGATCCCACTTCGCTTCGTATTCTTGGCGAGAAATCCTTACACAGTCTATGGACGCTAGATTTACATCCCCAATGAAAATCACCTCGAAGTACCTATTTGAAGATACAACCAGACTAGGCCATCCGTCTTCGGCAACTACGGTAATCTCTTGGGATCTATCGATGGCTACCACTAGATGCCAATGGTTTGGCGTAGCAATTCGAGCCTCAGTATCAGCGGGCATTTCAAATGAGCCATCAGGCGCCAGGCAAATCTTCAGAGTGTCACCTGGCAAGCACGCTATCTGCGGCAGAGCTAACTGAAATCTTCGGCTCAGAACGAGACAATATGGATCGTAGTACGTCACGCCCAGTCCTCCGGCGTTCAAAGCTCCATAACGAAAAGATTGACCATTCTCGAATTCGTTATCGAACGAGATGCGCTTGTCGTAGAACTCTCCCAGTCGTTCACGCAACAGATCCTCAACTGGTCGTCCACTGATTTCGGCTTGCTCATGAGCCCACTCATAAGTGTTCTGGTAAGGCCGACCATTTATTAATTCGGTTACCACATAGAGCTTCGTATTAATCGAAACAAGCGCTTTTGATTTTACCCAAGCCGCAAAAGGTGCTCAGCCTCTTGGTGCTCTCTTCAGGTAAGTCCGCTCGAATCTTGTTGAAGGTAATCTCGATTGGACCGCCGTTTTTTTGCGCTAGTTCAAAAATATTAATCATGGATTAGGCAATGGGCCGGGTATTCCCTGCGCTGAAATCTGAGAAAGCTACGGTCCGCAGGTCATGCCGTGAAAAGCTAAAGCATTCTGCCGGATTTGCGTACACCGAGCAACTGCGTTCATTACAAACAATGGCCTCAATAAGGAATCGCTAAGATCGATGTGCGATGAAGATTCCTCGCTGGTCTTCATCGCGACATCGAGTTAGTGGTTATTAGCTTTGGGGTGGTGTGCCGGTCCCGCCGTTGCCGCCGCCGGATTTTCTTCCGGGGCGTTTGCGTTCGCTCGTGCGGGTGCCGCCGCACATCTCATACTCAGCGCTGTCGGGGCCAAAGCGCGCTTCGATTGCCGAGAGTATGCGCCGGTTCTTGTCACGCAGAGACAGTTCTTTCTCGCCGTAGCGAGTCTGAACCTGATCGACGGCGGCAAGTGCTCCGTTGACTTCCTCTTCTATGTTAGCTAGCTCGGTGATGTCAGCTTCATATTCGGTAGCTTTCATGCCCGGGCCGAGGTCTATGTTGGGGTCAATGCGTTTGAGTCCGGCGAAACGCAGCCGGGCCGTTTCGAGAATGGGAGAGGTCTTTTTACGACGTGTCATCTTGAGTTCCTCCTTCGTGCGAGAAATTACGGGTGCGGAAAAGAAACGAGGCTTCGAGGCGCGGAAGTATATGCCCTTCGGCTAAAATTTCAAGCGAAATCCGCTGTTCTGCGCCCGAAATCGCCCTTTTCATGATTGATGAGATTACTGCGAAGGCTACAAGCGGTTGGAGGATATAGGATATCGGTAACTCGATATCAGATATCAGCGACGCTATATCCGATATCAATCAACGCGTAGTCGATATCCTCAAGGCTATATCGAATAACGGTGAGGCGATATCGGATAGCGACCGTCAGATATTCGATATCGGCGACGCGATATCCGATATAGCGAGAGTGATATTCAATAGGGAAGAATTGTTGCTTGATACAGTCGCGGCTATATCAAAAAGAGCTGATGCGATATCGGGTATGCAACTTACTTCGGCTGGATGCGGAGGATGTAGTTGCAGATCGCGATCTTTTGATCGGGTTGGACTTCGGTGCGTTGTTCGCGAGGGAGTTCGCTGCCGGCGACGAGCGTGGGGTTGCGGCCTTTCGAAATCAAGAAGTAGCGGCCGTCACTTTCGCGTGTGAGCGTCGCGTGCACGCGGCTGATTTCCGGATCGCCTTTCAACGGCAGGTCAACTGTGATCGAACGCGAGCCGCGCCCGATCGTGATCTCAGGTTTGGTGATCGCGACCACTGACTCGCGCACGCCGTCTTTCCAAATCTCCACCGAGTAAAGTTCCTTGATGCGTGGACGAACGACAGTCTGTTCGCCCGCTTCGCTTTGTTCGCCAGGTTCACCGTCGCCGCGGCTGCCGTCAGCGCGCTCGCGAATGGTGTCGCTGAAGTTTACTTCGCCCGGCTGACCGGAAGACGATTGTCGCGACGAGAGTCCCGGGGAAACTTCTGGAGAACCTCCTGAGGAACCTCCCGGCGAAGCCCCGACGCGCGCGTTGACTTGCGTATGTCCACCCTCGGTTTCGTCCCAGACGGGCTGCACGCGAAACTGTCCCTTCTCGAGCGTGCCGTCCACGCGCAGCTCCACCGCAAACGATTTCGTGGCCAGCGGCGTCGCGCCGGCAAGTTCCTTGGCGCGTTCCGAGAGAACGTGAAAAAGCCCCTGCTCCAGGCCGCGGCGCTTGTCGCCTTGCCAATCCTTGTCGTCCTCGTTGCTGAGGTAGACCACGTACTCGCGCGGGATGTAGGTGAGACCACCGGGCGGCGTGAACATTTCGCGCTGCATCACGGCTTCAACTTCGCGCGCGATCTTCACGAGGAATTCTTCCCAGATGCGGCGCGGTTTGGAATGTTCGTCCGCAGCTTCGAGCAGGTCCTCGCCCTGTTCGCCGTCGATCCATCGTCTGATTGAGTCAAGCAGGCCCATAGTTGGTGAATAGTAAATCGTAAATCGTGAATAGTTAAAGGCGGCGGCTTTGGTCTTAAGTCTTAGGTCTTGCGTTTTTTGAACTTAGTGCTTCGTACTTTGTACTTTGAACTGGGTTCTTTGTACTTAGTTCGGTTGTGCCAGGAACTTCACCGACACAAAGGGCTAAAACACCAGTGACCATAAAAGAGCAAAGCACAAAGCTCAAAGCACCAAGTACAAGAGAGCGAAGTACAAACACCAAAACCCAAAGCCCTAAGACCCAAAACCAATTTTCAATCAAATCGGACAAACTTCTTATTGATCCAGCCGCGGTCGGAGGTGAACGGATCTGTCTTCGGTCGGCCGTGCTGCAGGACCTGAACTTCGTACCAGTTGTCGCCCGTCGACAAAATCTTCACGCGTGAGCCGGCCTCGGCCAGACCGATCGGCGCTCTCACCGAACTCGCGTCCGCGCGCAAATTCACATCCGTTGTTGTAACACCTTCGCGGCCAATTATGAAAATGTCCGCCAGCAGCGGCAGGCCGACGAACGGGTTCCAATGCGAGGTGACGTACTTGTGCGTCGCCAGCAGCATGACGGAGAAGAGAACCACGAGTAACGCTGCGACGAGAAACGGCCGCGCCCGCCGCGGCGCGACCGGACGCCGCTGATGGCCCGCGGCTTTTTTCAAAGCCCTACCGTTGCGCGCCTGATTACGAGAATCATCGGGAAGCTCCGCAATTCGATCACGCGCGGACGGTCGTGGTTGAACGTCCTGCCGGCCCGCCGCCGTCTGCATCACGGCGACCGGCACAACAATCTTCGGCCGCTTGGCTGCGGAGGCGTCGGCATACGGCGCGGTGGCCGTTTCCGAGCGATGCAACTCCGGCGCAGTCGCAGCATTTACCGGCTGAAAGCGTGGCTGTGGCGGCGGCTGGATGAGATCTTCCGGCTCAATCGTCAAGTCAGAACTCGCCCGTCGCCGCGCGCGATCTTCATTGGCGTCCTGCTCCGCCGCAACGCCTTGCAGCGGCCGCGTCGGTGGCAACGCGGCGTCAGCCAGATCGTCCCAAAATTCCTGCACCGTCTGGTAGCGTTTGTCGGGACGGATTTGCGTGGCCTTTTCCAACACGCGCAACACCGGCGCCGACCAGTAATGATTTCGAACTGCGACGGGCATGTCCTGAATTGCGTGTTGGGCGAAGCGACGCGGAGACTCGCCGGCAAGCAACGCGTACGTCGTCTTCGCGAGCGAATAGATGTCGGCAGCGGGCGTCAGGTGTTCGCGGCCCGCGGCAATCGCGCCGAGGTCCAACGAACCCGTTTGCACGAGCGGGTTGTGCTCGGGCGCGGAATAGATGTTTGTGCCGACGCGCGTGATCGCGCCTTCGGTGGCTTCGAGACGCGCAACGCCAAAGTCTGCAATCTTTACGACCTGGCGGTCTGCAGTCAGCAAGAGGTTCTGCGGCTTGATGTCGCGATGAATGACGCCGCACGCGTGCGCGTGGGCCAAACCGGAACAGACCTGCTCAAGATAGAAGAGCACCTTCTCGATCGGCAGGGCGTGGTTGCGCGAGAGCGCGGCCATGTCGCCGCCCGACAGATACTCAAGCACGATGTAATGAAAAGTTGTTCCGGCGAGATCGATGGCAGTGCCGTGGCCCAAGCGGCTGATTATGTTTGGATGGCGAACGCGATCAATCGCCACGGCTTCGTTTTGAAAGTTGGCGATGAGGGTATGTTCGAGCTCCTGATCCGGCACGTCCTGCAGAAACACGTTCAGCGCCTTGACGACGACTGTTTCCGGCGCGCCCTCAGACGCGGCGTTGTCGCGCGCGACGTAAATCTCCGCGTAGCTGCCGCGGCCGAGACATTCAATGATGTCGAAGCGCCCGTCGAGCCGGCTTTGCTGTAGCTTGAGTTCTGGCATCAGTTTGCGCCGGGCTGCGGCAATTTCAGTCGCTCGATACGGTCCTTGATGTTTACGATATTTCGAGGACAGTGTTCCGGGCAGAAGCCCAAGCGTTAGCGCGGGCTGGAATCTGAGCCCGAGCCCTCCCTGACCGCCCCACCCCAGCCGGGATGCCTGTCTGGGGACCTCCGGGGTCGGGCTTCTGCCCTGTTTCCGGCTAAGGGGAACTCAAGGGAGACACAGCAGGGGAACTGGATAGCGCGGGCGACGGCTGCGGGGACGGTCGCATCACTTCGTCAAAACGCGCCTGCGCCGCCGGCTTATCTTTGTCAGACTTCAACGCGACGGCGGCGAGTCCGAGAGTCGCTTCCTTTTTGAGAGTTTCGTTCGCTTGAGGCGAAATCAGGCTGGCCCTGGCAATCGCTGCCTCAAACGCTTTTGCCGCTTCTTCGTTTTCACCCGTCAACAATTTCGCGCGACCATACAAGTAGAGAAACTCAGCGTCCGCGGCGTCGAGGGGATTCTGAACGCCGAGCCGCGTCAATTCAGTGGGCAACTGAGTTGCGAGCCACGCGCTCGCGTCGTTATCAACTTCGCGCCGGCTTCTTTCAAACTTCAGCAGCGGATCGTCTCCGACGACGGGCGTGGGCGTGGCGCTAGGGACGGACGCCGCACTGGGTTCGAGATAGGGGATCGCGCCTTTGTATTTGCGCCCGGCGTAAAACGCGGCGGCGAGCGCGCCCAGTACGAGGACAAAGACGAAGAACCGCGTCATGGTTTTTTCGACGCCGCTCTTCGCCGGTGGCGGCGCCGCGACATCCAGCTTCGTCTCGATCGTTCTGGCGTTTTGATCTTCGAGCGCAGCCAGGGCCCCGGCTGATGCGGCAGCCGAACCGGCTGACGGAAACGCCTTGCGAGACGCCGGCACGAACATTTCAGCATCCCGAGCGGGAGCGTCAACCACCGGATCGTTGTCCAAAGTGTCTATCAAATTTGGAGCCAGGGAACTATGAGCAGCGTCCGGCGAAATCGTCTTCTCCAGATCGTCCGACCTTTGCGTCGCTGAAATCGCCGCCCCAACTCGCACCACCACCGCGGTCAGATTGTCTTCGGCGCCACGCTCAAAACAGATTCGCTTCAACTCGCCGCACAGCGTCGTCAGATCGTCGTAAGTAATCAGCAACTGCCGCAACTCGTGGTCGGGAATGTGGCGCGTGATTCCGTCCGTGCAAAGCAGGAACTCGGTGCCGTCGTCCACTTCGATCACTTTCATGTCGACTTCGACGACGTCTTCGGCGCCCAGCGCGCGACTGATGACATTCTTGCTCGGATGATGCGCGGCTTGTTCGGCGGTCATGCGTCCGGCGCGCACTTCCTCTTCGACGACGGAATGGTCTTCAGTCTCACGCAGCAGTTGGCCGGCGGGCGTCAGGCGATAAAGGCGCGAGTCGCCGACGTGGCCGATGGTGGCCGTATTGCCCTTGAGATGAAGTCCGACGATCGTAGTCGCCATCATCGAAAACTTGCGGATGGTCCTGGGCCATCTGATGGATCGAGGCGTTCGCGCGTTGAATCGCGAGTTCCATCAAGTCTTCAATGTCGGCGTCGTCAGTCTGATGACGAAACGCTTCATCGAGCACTTCGATCGCGGTTTGGGAAGCGACTTCGCCCGCTTCCGCTCCGCCCACGCCGTCGGCGACGGAAAAGATGCCACGGTCGCTGTCGGCCAGGAATGAATCTTCATTTAGCGGGCGCTTCGGGTTTTTCCCGCGGTCCGTGACGGCGGCGGATTTCAGCGAGACAGAACCGTCTGCCTGGCGCTTGGCGTTTTGATTAGCCTGGCTCATTCGACCGCCTCCAGTTTCAACGTCGAGCGCGGCTGGCCGCCTGGCCCGGGAGCCAGCACGCGATCGCGCGCGTTGCGATGGGAAAAGGCCATCAACATTCCCAGCATGGCAAAGCTGGTGATCAGACTAAAGCCTCCGTGACTGACAAACGGCAGGGTTATTCCGGTCATCGGCAAAGCCCGCAAGATTCCTCCGATATTAACGAGTGCCTGAAAGCCGACAAACGCCGTCAGGCCGGCCGCGCAAAGTTTGGTAAACATATCACGCGCGTCGAGCGAAGTACGAACACCGGCGATGACGAAAACAATGATGGCGAGGATGATTATAGCGCCGCCGACCAGCCCTTCCTCCTCGCCCAGCGCGGCGTAGACGTAGTCGGAATCCGCGATGGGAATTACTTCGGGATAACCAAGGCCGAGGCCGCGCCCGGTGTTCTTGCCGGAAGCGATTCCAAAGATTGCCTGCGCCGGTTGGAAGGCCAGCTTGTCAAACCACACGTCGACGTTCACCAGCTTTTGCATCGCCGGACTCTGCTCAGCAAGTTCCTTCAGCTTCGGATCGCGGTTCACGGCATCTTCGAAGTCTTTCTTCCACCAGGAAACTTCCGGCGACGGCGGATCAAAACCGTCTAGCCACAAGTGAAATCGTTGCTGGATGCGCGCCGGCAGCATCGCCTGCATCGGCTTTGCAATCGTCGGCAACAGCGGCACTTTCTCCTGCACGTTGCGCGGCAAAGCGCCGACCACGAGGATACTGATGACCAGCAATACCGAGCCGACAAACAACAGCAACTGTGGCCAACGCCTGACGGCGACGAGGTAGAGCGTCGTGTAAGCGCCACTGAAGATCAGCATCTGTCCGAAATCTTTCAGCGCGAAGAAGGGCACGAACGGCAACAGCGCCATCGCCATGAGCGGCACGATGTCGCGCGCGCGCGGAATGCCCCAGTAAGTTTCAGCCAGATCCTTGTAGCGCGCCGTCAGTATTCCCGCGAAGCCCAGCAGGAACGGAATCTTCGAAGGCTCCCAGGGCGTCATGTTCCCGAGCGCCTTGCCGGCGCTGGACGTTACCACCGCCACCGCGAGCGGCACGAGCGTCAACAAGCACAATGATGAAACTGTTTCTTTGAATCCAAAGCAGGAAGCCGTCGCGCACGCAGAAAGAATATGCCAGGCCAAAAGCGACGAAAGAGAAAATGGGAATCCAGGTGTAGCTCGCAGTCAGTGCGTTCCAGATGCTGTAGTTTGAGGGCGTCTTGGGAAGCTGCTCGATGTCGATTGCCTGGGCCGGCGTCGGCGGCAAACCCATCAGCTGCTTCTTGACCGGATCGTAGTTCTCAATGATGTAGCGCATGCGCAGGGCTTCCATCTTCGCTGCCCGCGCCGCGGCTTTGTTGCGCGCGTTGTACTCCGGGTCGCTGTAGAGCCGGTACTGGACCAGCATCCCGACAGAGAAGAGCATCATCGCCGCCGTGAACAGGATCCAGTTGCCGCTGTAACGCATGACGCGCGACAACCAAATCACCAGGACGAAGATGGGAATGAACATCAGCAGGTCGCGGATGGCGCCGATGATCGAAGTCTCGTAACCACGCAGCAGAGCGGCGCGATGAATACCCCAGTAACCCGCCACTTCGAAAATAAGCAGCAGGAGAATGATGAACAGATGTGACGACGCGCGATTTTTCATTTCAACTTAGTTGTTCGACAACTATTTGGAGTGCGGTGACCGGTCACCGCTTTAGTCGGTCGCGACCTGTCGCGACCACCCCGGGCATGAACTTACTGGAAAGGGCGGCGTCAAGCCGCCGCCAAACCAAAGCGGTGACCGGTCACCGCACTCCAAAGAGTTGACGCCTACGTCACTGTACCGGCGTTGGCGCGGCGCGCGGTTGGCGTTGATTTCTTCGCTGCCCTGGTTGCGCGGCAGGCGCCGGCGTACTGCCAACCACCTTGAAATATCCAAGGTCCTTCGCTTTCAACACCAGCGCCGCCGCGATCGGCGCCGCCGACTTCGAACCGTAACCTCCGCCTTCAACAATCACCGCGATCGCCAGTTGCGGCCGCTCGAGCGGCGCGATGCACAGAAACCATCCGTCGATGCGCGGATTATCATTGTCCATGATCAGTCTCTTCATACTCGCGAATGATGTTGCCCCGATTGTCTTTTTCCACGCGGTGTCGCGTTTTTGGTTCACCCGTTTTCGGATCGTAAACCGGCACGACTTTCTGCGCCGTTCCGGTTTTGCCGCCGGTGTTGATGCCGGCTGCTTTAACTGGACCAAAGACGCCGCGCGCCGTGCCGCTTGGGCCACCAGTTACGAGGCCCATGATGCCGCGCATCGTCGCCGCCACTTGCGGCGTCACCACCTGCTTGAACATTTCCGGCGGCCGATCGAATTCGATCCTCGGCTTCATCAGTTTGCCTTCCATGTTGCCGATCGTCGCGGCGGCGAGTGCCATTTGAAACGGAGTCATCTGACCCGCGTAACCTTGGCCATAACCAATCAACGCCAGATCGTATCTCGTCACTTGTTTGCCGGTAACGATCGTCGCTTCCCGGGGCGCGAGGGCCCGCTTCACCGCATCGGTGCTGGCATTCCAGATGTCGGGCTGCTTGCGGCCGCGCAACGCTTCGCTGGGCGTATCGTAAGCGCCAATGCCGAGCATTTGCGCTGCCGCTTCAAGCGTTCGGCGCCAAGCTTGACGCCCATCTGCGCGAAATATTGGTTGCAGGAAACTTCGTACGCGTGATCGATGCCGATGCGTCCGTGAACTTCGCCCGCGCCGCCATCGTCGAAGATCACGTTTGCGCCCGGCGCCGCGTAGTAGCCGCCGCCGCTGCAGGTGAACTCGGTCGCCTGTTCGCCCGCCAAAAACGCCGCGGTCATGGTCACTGTCTTGAAAGTCGAACCCGGAATGTAATACGCGCCGAGCGCGCGACTGACGAGCGGACGATCGCGCTGGTTGGCTTCGAGCCTGATCCAGGTCGTTTCGTCGTCGACTTCTTTCAGACTGTAAGAAGGTTCGCTGTAGAGCGCGAGCACTTCGCCGGTTTGCGGATTCAAAACGACGACCGCGCCGTGTTTGCCTTTCAACTGGTCCACCGCCGCCTGTTGCAGATCGCGATCGATGGTCAACCGCACGTCCTTGTTGCCTGAAAACTCCACGGTGCGGCCTTTCACGACTTCCAATGCTTCCGGCAGCGCGCCGCTCTGCACGCCAAACAAGGCGCGCTCCAGACCCGGGTCGCCGCGGTCCGAGCCAAAGATGTGGGCCATCTGTTTGTCCATCGAGTAGTCGCGATAGATGTTGCCGCTCGCGTCGCGCCGGTAAAGCGCGAGCGCGTTTTCGAGCTTGCCGCTGCGGTCGAGTATCCAGCCGCGCAGCGTCGATTCCGACAGCCGGCGGTTGCGCAGATCCTTGTAGCTTAACTCCTGAAACTTTTCGTTGCCCTCGGGCGCGTAGCGGGCCCAGTAAACGTGAAAGCCGAAAACGGCAACCGCGAGCGCGATGAAAATCAAGCGCAACGCCCGCAGGCCGCGATTAGTTGAAGTTGAGCCGAGCCGGCGTTTGACTTCGGTCGGCAAATCCGCGGGCACGGCTGCGGCCACCGCGACGCCGCGTCGGCGATTTAGGAAAAGGGAAACGATGAGCAGGAGAACGATGAGCAGCAGGCCGCCGAGGTAGATTAGGGTGAGCAGCGCCGGCAGGTGCTCGGGAATCTGGGGAACGCTTGGCGACGGCGTTGGCGATTGAAGGAAGAAGAGAAGTGACATTTACGCTAAGTTGGCCGCGGATTTACGCGGATGAAAATGCCGATCAGATCAAGACTTGAATGACGATTACGCTGAGAACCCTTCTTTGGACTCCCTTTTTTGTTTTGGCTTTTGTCCGCGTTCATCTGCGTAAATCCGCGGCCAAATTCTGAGATCTGAAATATGAAACCTTCGTTGAGTCACTCTTTCTTCCGAAACCGCACCTCAACGTCGCCAAAGCCCACAACGTCGCCATCTTCAATCTGGCGCGCCTCGCCGTACGTGATGCGGCGTCCATTTATATAAGTCCCATTTGTCGATCCGGTGTCGGCGACCAGCAAAGTGCCCTGTGGATTCATCGTGAGCGCCGCGTGGATTTTGGAAACGCTCGCGTCGTTGAGCGCCAGATCGTTGTCAGAGACGCGCCCGACGCTCAGCCGCCTGCCTCCCGGTTTCAAAGCTAACGAAAGTTCGTACGACTTATTCTGAATCGTCACCCGCGCCACCATTTCAATGTCCGGAATCTTTTCAAACGGACTGCGGTGGGGAACTTCCAAACTTCCAACCCGCTTTTCTTCGTCAGCCGCTCGCAACTCTTCCTCAAACTCGCCAAACGTTGGATCGACGGAGATGCCGGTGGTGAAAATGTCGACTTCCGTTTCAACTTTCATCGTCGCGAGGGTGCGATAGCGGTGATCGTTTATGTGGTCAATCGCGGCGGCGAGAATTTCGTGTTCGAGGTCCTTGATGATTTCGGGCGGCGCTTCCGAGTGCGTGCCCCATTCAACCTTGAGCTTCAGATGGTGCGGTGCAATCCGGCCCTTGCGTCCCTCGTCGCGCACCCGCTCGTCGATCAACTTCTTCATGCGTTCGATCAGTTGCGAAGTCGTCAGCCCGCTTTTTGGCGCGACGGTACGGCCAAACTTTCGATCGACCACGTCGCCCATGCTTTCCAGCACGCGCCGCAGCAGTCGCTCGGGAAGCGCTTCCTCACGATTCTTTTTCTTCGGTGGCTTCAACTCTTCAGTCATAACAGTTCTGTAACGCAAACTGTTAGTTTGCGGTCACGATGCACTTCCGGGTCGCCACTGTCTAAAGATCGCAAACTATCAGTTTGCGTTACGATCACAAGAAAACGCAGTCCAACCCGACTGCGGGGCGCAAACAACTTTATAGCGGGAACGGTGATATTCTAACTGAAAGCTCTTCTTGTTAGTAGGCCCAAACCGAATTGCCCTTTGCGGCAGTACGAAGGAACCTGGTGGATTCAGAAGACTCAGGTAACGAGACTAAACAGAGCGGGGGCAAGCCCCCTTCCTAACCGCGAGCTGAATAGAATTGCGTTGCAAAATCTCGCTTGAAGCCTTTCAATCAGGATATGACAACTCAAGTCAGATCAGCTCGGGGTGAGGAAGGCGGGCTTGCCCCCGCTCTTACCGTGCCGACTGAATCTGCCTTTGCCTTGCTGCTTCGTAAAGCAAGACCCCAGTCGCCACTGAGACATTCAAGCTCTCAACTGGTTTCCGCATCGGAATTTTCACAGCATCGTCCGCTGCCGCGATCTCCTCGGCCCTCAGTCCGGAGGTCTCTGGTCCCATAATCAAAGCCGTCGGCCCAGTCCAATCAAAGTCGGTGTAAGTTTTTTCTGCGTGGAGATCGGCGCAGACCGTCTTCACACCGTGTTGCCTGCACCAGGCCAGCGTTTCCGAAAAACTCGGCCGATACCAAACCGGCAAACGAAACGCTGCACCCATCGCACCGCGCAACGCCTTCGGCGAGTAAGGGTCGGTCGCGTTTTCCGTCGCAATCGCGCCGGTAGCGCCCGTGGCTTCCGAGGTGCGCAGAATCGCGCCGGCGTTCACCGGATTGGTGACGCGGTGCATGACGACGATCAGGGAAGTCTCGACTTGTCGCTCCGTCAACTGCTCTTCAGAAGTCTCAGGACGAGAAGCAAGCAGCAGGATGCCCTGCGAAGTTTTGCTGTAAGAGACGTAAGTCAGCATCTTCTCGCTGACGCACACGAGCCGATCGCAGGCGGTTGAAAGTTTTTCGATCAACTCGGCCGGCTTTTGCTTGCGCGCGATTTCATCGGAAAAGACGACCGCATGGATTTCCAGACCTGACGTCAGCGCCTCTTCACACAACCGCATGCCTTCGACAAAAATCGCGTCGTCAACACGGCCGTCGCGCACGGCGCGCACGTGTTTGATTAAGGAATTGTCGCGGCTGGTGATCGTTTCAGCGTTCATCATCTATTCGAGTCGTTAACATGTTTGCCATTGAGATTCGAGGGACGATTCAAGAATGGGAATCTCAGGGTTGGGAAGGGGCTTGCCCCCGCTGTATTTGCTTGCCACAGCAAGCGGGGGCAAGCCCCCTTCCCAACCTCGAGACTTTCACACTTGAAGCGCTCTCCGTGTCGTTGTGCTTATCCGCCAATCTCAAGGGATCTCGACTTCCGCCCAGATGGGCCAATGGTCCGAGACGCCCAGCGGCCGGGCCACGCCCCACCTCGTGATCTTTACGCCGCGCTGAAATATCCAATCGGCGTGCAAACGAATTCCGGCGCCCCGCCAGGTTGCCGTGCCGGACGGGAACGGCGTCGCAAATCCGCGCGACTCCAGGAACTTTCTCGTCTCGTCCACCTTCTTCTTTGAAAGCGTATTAAAGTCGCCGAGGATCAGTGTTGGGCCACTATCCTGCGCCGCCTCTGCCGCCAGCGCCTCAAGCTGCGCGAGTTGGCCACCAACGGCCGCGTGCGGATCGACGTGCGCGTTAAGAATTCGCAGCTTCTTCGGTCCCACGGAAACAGTCGCAGCCATCGCGAGACGCGGTCGCCAGGCACATTCCTGCCACGGCAAATCAATCCGTTTGACATCGTCGAGCGGCAAGCGACTCAAAAGCGCGACGCCGGTATCACCCGAGTCGAAAAGTTCAATTTGCTCTTCAAAGTCGAGCCACCATTGCCGCGTCTTCGGTTTCTCGCCGCGTGGAATTCCCGCCGGCATGTGAATCCAGTTCATCCGCAGCGCCTCGGCGAGTTCGCGCGCCACGTGTTTTCGACCGGCCCGCTTGGTTTCTTTGTCGGCTTCCTGCAAAGCAAGTACGTCGACGGCCGGCAAGAGTTGGCCCTCGGTGAACGCCCGCGCGGCCGCACGGATGTTCGCAGCCACCTGCTCGGCGCGCCCTCGCGAACTAAGCAAACCGGCTTTGCGCAGCAACCCGCCGGAGATCAGAAATTGACCGACGGCGTAACGAATATTGTAAGACGCGACGACGATCCGGTCTGACTTTGCGACAGCACTGTCGGCAGATTGCGACTGGACAGACTGATCGTAACCAAACTCAATCTTTTCGGATTCTTTAAGCGGGGGAATCGCGGTCGACATCAGCCTTAGTGTGCTAATTCTTTGCTCGCAACGCAAACGGCGGTTTTCAATGGAAAGGGCATTCAGGTAAAGCAGCGGGGGCAAGCCCACCTTCCTGACCCCCGAGGTCAATGACCTTGAATGCTAGTTCGTGATCGAAAGGCTTTCGAGCTTGGAACCATCGCTCAATGGAGAAGTCTCAAGGTGAGGAAGGTGGGCTTGCCCCCGCTCTTAGTAAATTCGCGGTTGAGAAATGCGTGATCGCTACACCGTCGCCGACGATACTGATGCGGGCGGGAAGCCCGCGGTCCCAGGGTTAGGTAACAGCGGCGGGCGCAATCACCTCATGAATCGCGCGCACCTCGCTCACCAGTTGTTCATACTGATCGAGCGTGAGTGCTTGCGCGCCGTCGCAGAGCGCATGGTCCGGTTGGTCGTGAACTTCGATAATCAAACCATCGGCGCCAACAGCGACGCCCGCGCGCGCCAGCGGCGTCACCATGTAGTTCTTTCCCGTTCCATGCGACGGATCGACGATGACCGGCAAATGCGAGACGCGCCGCACCGCGGGAATGGCCGAAAGATCCAACGTGTTTCGGGTGTGCTGCGCAAAAGTGCGAATGCCGCGTTCGCAAAGGATGACCTGATAGTTGCCCTCGGACATGATGTATTCGGCGGCGAGCAACCATTCGTCGAGCGTGGCCGAGAGTCCGCGCTTCAAGAGCACCGGCAGGCGCGATTTGCCGACGCGGCGCAGCAGCGTGAAGTTTTGCATGCTGCGCGCGCCGATTTGGATTACGTCCGCATAGCGTTCGACGAGATCAACGCCGGCTTCGTCCAATGCTTCCGTCACGATCTTCAGGCCGTAAGTTTCGCGAATCTCTTCAAGAATCTTCAGACCGTCTTCACCAAGTCCCTGAAACGCGTAGGGAGACGTCCGCGGCTTGAAGGCGCCGCCACGGAAAAATTTTACGCCGCTGCGTCGCACGGCTTCGGCGACAGCAAACGCCTGCTCACGGCTCTCGACCGCACACGGACCAGCAATGATCGCCAGTTCGTCTCCGCCGATGGACGCGTCGCCGATGCGCACGATGGTCTTCTCAGTTCGCAGATCGAGCGTGACGAGTTTGTAAGGTTTACTGACGCGGACGGCTTCAGCAACGCCGGGCAAGTTCTCAAAGTGCGACGGATCGACCGAGCCCTGATTGCCGGTAATGCCGATCGCCGTGCGCGACGCGCCGGGCATTGGATGGGCGCGATAGCCGAGTTCTTCAACGACGCGAACGACAGCCTCAACCTGGGCGTCAGTCGCATCCGCTTTCATTACAATTAGCATCTATTGACTCTCTGCGTTCCGAATCAGGGACGATCACAACTCGCGATAGACGTCGCGGCGGTGACGAATGTAATGGACGATTACAAGCTTCGTTTTCTGTTCGACACCGTAAACTACTCGGTAGTCTCCAACTCGCAGCCGATATAAATGTTCTCCGCCCTCGAGTTTCAATGCATTCCGTGGGAATGGATCATCGGCCGGAAGTTCGAGTCTCTTCATCACTCGTCAATTATAGACTGGGGCAATGAGCGAAGGTCCTTCTCGACCGAAGGCTTGGGGACGACTTTATATGAGGCCATCCTTCTTCAGCCGCCGTTTCATCTCTTCCAGCGTGATCGGCTTCTCGTTCTTGCGCTCAGCTACTACAGCCAGATCATGTAGGTCTTCCATCAGCTTCTCGTACTGCTTGACTGAGAGAAGGACCCCGGTCTTCTTTCCGTTTTTGTCTACAACGTACTGCGCCTGTGACATGGCTTTACTTTAACTGAATTCACGCCCTGGCCGAAAGCGAAGCGGGGATTCCGAGTTGGTTACATCCGCTCCGGTACTGCGATTCCCAGCGTCGCGAGTGCTGAAGTCAACTGTCGCCGCGCGATGTTTGCGGCAGCAATCAACACGGCGCGTTTGTTCTCATCTGCTTCCGCCAAAATTCGATGACGATGATAGAAAAGGTTGAAAGCCCGCGCGAGCGTGAACGTGTATTTGGCCAGATTCGCCGGTTCGGCTGAAGCCGCGCACTGTGCGATCACTTCATCAAGTCGCTGGGCCAGCATCACCAGTGACCAGATTTCTGTTTCCGCCTCATCAGCAAACACGTCAATAACCTTCGACGCTTTCGTTTCCGAGCCGCCGGTGGCCGCGTCAGTCCCTTCAACTTTTACAGCAGAACTCACAATCAACTCCTGCGCCTTCGCGATCGCCTGTTCATCCAGCTTGCGGAAGATCGAATTGGCGCGCACCGCTGCATATTGGCAATACGGTCCCGTCTCGCCTTCAAACGAAAGCGCTTCTTTGAAGTCGAAAGCGATCACGGAATTGCGCGTGAACTTCAAAAGGAAATACCTGAGGGCGCCGACAGCAATGTCGTGCGCGGTGGCACTCTGTTCTTCGGCGGAAAGCTCAGCGTGACGCGAGGAGACTTCGCGCAACGCCTCCGCCTCAAGCCGGTCGATCAGATCATCTGCTTTTACGCCGAGACCCTTTCGTCCGCTCATCTCGATGAACGGCCGCGCGCGATCCTCCGCGCTCAAAGCGATGCCTAATTCCTCGCACGCGGCCGGCGACAACGCAACCATCTCGTAACCAAAGTGAACGCTCGCGTCCGCGCCAACCTCCGGAACAACCGCCGCCACGCCGCGCGCGACGATCTCCTGCGGATAAGCCTGGCGCGAATCGATCACGTTGTAGACTTTGACGCCGCCGCCGAAATTCGGCCGGACGATCTCCGGCGCGATCTCGGTGTTCGGTTCAGTCGTGGTTACCCAGGCAACGTGGCCGTCGTTGTAAGTGCGGAACGGTTTGTAGTTGAAGTCGAGCCCGAGCCGGCCGAGTTTCCAAAGTTGATAGGCGATGTCTTTGCCCGTGTAAGTCACCGTTCCGCTTGAGCGCACGATGATCTTGTCAGACTCGTGCTCGTCCGTGCCGGTGTGCGACTCAAACGGCATCACCCAGCAGCCGGCGTGTTTGCCTTCAGTTTCAAAGCGGATGACGCCGGCGCCTTTCATCAGTTCAAAGGCGCGTTCCCAAAAATGCAGGTGCAGAATGTCTGACTCGCGCGCCATCAGGTCGTAGCGAATGCCGAGGCGCTCCATCGTGTCGACGATGCATTCGACGTTTCGCGTGGCGACATAATCGGCGAGTTCGGCAATCGCGTTGGTTCCTTCTTCGAGTGCGTGCAGGACTTCGCTGCGAAGTTTCAGACGTTCCGGATCAAGCTCGCCAGTCGCCTCACCGCCGCGGTAGAAGAGTCCGACTTTCGTGTAAAGGTCCCAACAGTAGTAATCAAACGGACGATCGGCGGGCAGGGAACTGTCGAGTGCCTTGATCTCGTCGAGATTCATTTTGTCGATGTGCATGAAGCCGACAACGACGTCGGCGACCTGCACGCCGGTGTTGTCGATGTAATTCTGGACTTCGACGCGTTCACCCGCCGCGCGGAGAATTCGCACGAACGTGTCGCCCAACACCGCGTTGCGAACGTGGCCGATGTGCGCTGCCTTGTTGGGATTGATGCTGGTGTGCTCGACCATTTTCTTGGGTCGATCAGACGGCGGGAGAGACTCGGCAGACCGCTGAGACACGGCAGATGCGGGCGGCTTTTCCGCGGCGACTTCCGCGGCAAATAATGCCAACAGCTTCGCGCGCTCGAAGAACACGTTGAGATAACCCGCGCCGGCAACTTCCACGCGCGCGACCTCGGCCGTTTTCTCCAAACGGGTCTTCAGTTGCTCGGCGATCGCGCGCGGATTTGTTTTGACGCCGGTGCTCTGCTTTATGAGCTTGGCCAACTCAAACGCGACGGGAAATGCCACGTCGCCCAACTCCGCACGCGGCGGCGTTTCGGCGTTGAGCTGTTCGAGTTCAATGCCAAACAATTCGAGCGCGGCGGCCCGCACCTGTTGTTTCAGTCGATCCTGTATTTCGATTAGAGTCACTCGTGGTTCAGTCCTCGCTTGGGCGCGATCAAGGCTGCTGCAAAAGCGCAAAGTATAGCGTAGAGCACGACGGCACCGCGAACGAAGGCGTGTGTTGGAGTGAAAGAAGCGGGGGCAAGCCCCCTTCCTGACCGTGAGCTGATCTCAGTTGACGCGTCCCCTTCAGAATTGAGGGTCCTTCACGCTTAAAGTAAACGCTCGACTCAATTCACCTCAGGGTTGGGAAGGGGCTTGCCCCCGCTCTTTCTTTCCGCTCTCCCGCCCCAACAATCTTGGCGCTTGACACTTTTGCGCAGCGCTCTGTTACCATCCAACTTCAACCCAACACTGCATCTGCCATCTGGAACTGACAGACAGGGAGTGTCTGTCCTACTTATGAGGACTCTGTATTTCGACTGCTTTGCCGGCGCCAGCGGCGACATGATCCTCGGCGCTTTGATCGCCGCGGGCGTCGCGCCGGAGGCTTTCAAACAACAACTCTCGCTGCTGGGCATACAGGATTACGCGGTTGATTTTGAGACTGTGGACCGGTCTGGGATCAGCGCCACGCACGCGCGAGTGCGCACGGCCCACGAACATGTTCATCGTCACCTGTCCGACATTCTCAAGATTATTTACGGCTCGCGGCTGGGTGACACCGTCAAGGATCGCGCCGCGAAAATATTCTCGCGGCTGGCAGAAGCGGAAGCTCGCGTGCATAACCAGCCGGTCGAGCAGATCCATTTTCATGAGGTCGGCGCGCTCGATGCGATCATTGACGTCGTCGGCGCCGCGATTTGTTTCGAGCTGCTCGCGATAGATCGTTTTGTTTCTTCACCGTTGCATGTTGGCAGTGGCACAGTTGAAATGGACCATGGCCGGTATCCGGTGCCGCCGCCTGCTGTCGCCGAGTTACTCAAAGGCGTTCCGTTCTATGCGACTGAGATCGTCGGCGAACTGGTAACACCAACGGGCGCGGCGATAATCGCGACTGTCTGCGACGGCTATGGCCCAATTCCGCAGATGAAACTGCAACAAACCGGCTACGGCGCCGGCACCCGGCAGTATGAGAAGTTTCCCAACGCGTTGCGGGTTTTGATTGGCGAGGATCAATCGCGCAGCGCGACGGGCGTCGGCAATCCTTTGGCAGAGCGTCTCTGGATGATCGAGGCCAACATGGACGACATCTCGCCGCAAATACTCGGCCATGTCATGGAGCGCGCTTTTGAACTCGGCGCGCTCGATTGCTATTTCACGTCGGTGCAGATGAAGAAAAATCGTCCGGGCGTGCTGTTGTCAATTCTCTGTCGCGACGAGCAGCGCGCCATCTTGAGCGATCTGCTGTTCGCGGAGACGACCACGCTCGGGTTGCGCGCGCACGAGGTGGAACGTCGCGCGCTGGAACGGGCGATTGTGACAGTGGAAACGCAGTACGGGCCAATCGATGTTAAAGTAGCCCAACTTAATGGGCATATCCTGAAGGAAATGCCGGAGTATGAGCAGTGCCGGCAGGCGGCGCGCGTTGCGAATGTGCCGCTGCGTGTTGTTGAAGATGCCGCTCGCGAGGCCTTTGCTAAACTTGGCGGCTAAAAGAAGCGGGGGCAAGCCCGCCTTCCCGACCACGAGCTGATTGGAGTTGAACTGAAGCTTGTGACGGCTTGGCTTTCAACGTGGAGTTAACGAGCGACTGAGAAAATCTCTAAGGTTGGGAAGGCGGGCTTGCCCCCGCTCTTGATTTGTCGGCTGAGTTCGGCTCAAACGGATAACTCGGCTCAAACGGATAACAATGACAACGAAGTTTTCAGAAGAGAATCCGGATCTCAAGACACTGGAAAGCGATCTGCCTCCGGTCGATCTTGAGCTTATCGCCCAGGGCGTGCGCCTGGTTCTCAAAGGTTTGGGTGAAAATCCGGAGCGTCCTGGTTTGAAAGAAACGCCGCGCCGCGTGGCCGAGATGTACGCGGAGTTGACGGCCGGCATGCGCGAGGACGCGACGCGGCATGTTGTTCCTTTGCCCGGTGACAAGCACGACGAGATGGTCATCGTTAAGGACATCAGCATCGCTTCCATTTGCGAACATCACCTGGCGCCGTTTGTCGGCAAGTGTCACATTGCCTACATCCCCAAAGAAGGACGCATCCTCGGAATTTCAAAACTGGCCCGACTCGCTGAGACGTTTTCGCGTCGACTGCAACTGCAGGAACGGCTGACGACCGACATTGCGAACACACTTTTCACCGGCCTCAAACCAATCGGCGTGATGGTTGTGATCGAGGCGGCGCACACTTGCATGACGCTGCGCGGCGTGCGAAAAGCTGACGCGAAGACAGTGACTTCGGCCGTGCTCGGCGGATTTCGCACCGACCCGCGCACGCGCGCCGAAGCGATGGCCCTGATTACCGGCAGAGAGTGAGGACGAAGTTAGATGCTGATGAGTCGAATTTTCTTTCGCGTGGCCGTTGCCGCAGCCGTGATCGTCACGATTTGTACGACTATGGTTTCACAACAACGAAAGCGTTCAAACCCTCCGCTCGACGAACAAGCTATTCGCGCGCACATCAAATTTCTTTCCAGCGACTTGCTTGAAGGACGCGGCACCGGCGTGCGTGGCGGCGAGATTGCCGCAAACTACATCGCCGCGCAGATGGAAGCACTCGGTCTGAAAGGCGCCGGCGTCAACGGTAGTTTCTTTCAGCCGGTGTCGCTCGTCGGCGTGAAAGCCGATTCCAATACGAAACTGGTGATCTCCGGTCGAAACGGCAAAGAGACGTTCAAGTTTGCCGATGACTTCGTCGCTTTCACCGGCGCTCAAACTGATGAAGTTGACGTCGACGCGGATCTTGTCTTCGTCGGTTACGGCATCGATGCGCCCGGACAACGTTGGAACGACTACAAGGGCCAGCCGGCCGACTATCGCGGCAAGTGGTTGGTGATGTTAGTGAACGATCCGCCGGCGACCGCGGCGGAGCCGAACCTGTTTGGCGGGAGAACGCTGACTTACTACGGCCGCTGGACCTACAAGTATGAAGAGGCCGCCCGCCGCGGCGCCGCCGGCGTGATCCTCTTGCACACCGACGAGTCCGCTGGTTATCCCTGGGGCGTCGTGCGCACCTCGAACGGATCGTGGCGCTTTGACATGGCTCGCAATCCGGGCGACAGCACGCCGTTTCTGAACGTGCGATCGTGGGTGACCGACGCGACGGCGCGCCAAATAATGAAACTGGCTGGCCAGGACCTCGATGACCTGCGAGCGAAAGCCGCGTCGCGCGATTTCCAACCGATATCGCTGGGGCTTAACGGCAAGATCGATCTCAAGAGCGAAGTGAGACGCGTACAGGCGCCCAACGTGGCCGGCATTCTTCCCGGCAGTGATCCTAAACTCCGCGATGAGTACGTTGTCTACTCGGCTCATTGGGATCATCTCGGCGTCGGCGCGCCCAACAAGAGCGGCGACACGATCTACAACGGAGCGCTTGATAATGCGACAGGCGTTGCTTCGGTGTTGGCAATCGCCGCGGCCCTCTCGAAATTGCCGGCGGCACAACGTCCGCGTCGTTCCAGTCTCTTCCTATTTCCGACGGCGGAAGAGCAGGGACTGATCGGCGCCGAGTGGTATGCCAGGCACCCGCTCGTGCCCCTCGCGAAAACCGCCGCCAACGTCAACCTGGATTCAATGAACGTGCTTGGTCCAACGCATGATTTCATTCCGTTGGGCGCGGAGCGTTCCTCGTTGCGGGCGGTGGTTGAGGCTGTCGCGCGCGAACGCGGCCTGCGAGTTTCTCCTGACGCGCGTCCCGAGCAGGGATCGTTTTACCGTTCGGATCATTTTCCGTTTGCGAAGGCTGGTGTTCCGTCAATCAGCCTGAAGGAAGGCAACGACTACGTCGGCCGGACGAAGGAATGGAGCGCGGAACAATTCAAGGCCTACAACACCGCGCACTACCATCAACCGTCTGATGAATTGCGCGACTCGTGGGACTTTCGTGGAATGCTGCAGGAGGCGGAGATTGCGATGGCGATTGGCCGCCGGATCGCTGACGCTCCAACAATGCCACGCTTTAATCCGGACGACGAGTTTGCGAAAGCGCAGAAACGGTGAGCCAAAAGCACAGTGAGATACGCAACACTCCTAACGTATCCGCCGCATTACGTTCAGTGCCAAATTTCTTGCATGAACCAAGGTTTGTTTGAAGGGCTACTTATCTTCAGTAAAGCCTTGTGGCACTTCAGCCTGGCTTTGGATCAACGCGACTGGTTAGGAGGTTAGCATTTCGACAATGTCGCCGCGCTGCCAGTTTTCGCGTTCCTGGATGCCTTCCTGTGATTCGTACTGACCTATGGGGCATTGTCGGCTTGCTCGGAAAGAATTCTCCGCCGCTCGGCGAGGGGCAGCTTCAGGAAGGCGCGCTTCTGCTCAAAACTCATCGGTACTTCAGGCTTAACCACGTCTTTTGTTTAGCATGCGGTTGCTCCTCATTCACGAGTGTATGATACTACGTCGCATCACAAAGACAGAGAGGAACGGCTCGCGGTGCTTGTTCCAAAGCTTGCATGAAAACTTTCTACGTCACCACGCCCATTTACTACGCCAACAGTCTGCCGCATCTTGGTCATCTCTACACGATGATCGTGGCTGACACGATTGCGCGTCACAAGCGACAGCAGGGAATTGAAACATTCTTTCTCACGGGCACGGACGAGCACGGCATCAACATCGAGCGGGCCGCCCAACGCGCGGGCCGCACTCCCAAAGAGCAAGCCGACTACGTCGTCAGCTACTTCAAGAAGATGACGGACGCGTTTCGCCTGGACACCAAACACGGCGGCTACGACTTTTTCATGCGCACGAGCGAGCCGTTTCACTACGAAGGTGTCAGTGAGCTTTGGCGGCGTGCGGCCAAAGCCACCACGCCCAAAGGCAACCAGGCGATCTACAAGGGTCACTACGAAGGATGGTTCTGCGCGCCCTGTGCGGCTTACAAAACCGAGGACGAGTATCGCAAACCGGAAACTGCCGGCGCGCCGCCCACTTGCCTGGTCCATGAAACGCCGCTCGATCGCATCTCGGAAGAAAGTTACTTCTTCCGTCTCTCCGATTACGACGAAGCGCTGCTGGCGCTCTATCAGTCGCGGCCCGATTTCATTCAGCCTGAGTCGAGAAACAATGAAGTGACGAGCTTTGTGCGCGGCGGGCTGCAGGACCTTTCGGTGAGTCGCCTACGCACGTCCGTGAGTTGGGGCGTGCCAGTCCCGGATGATCCTGATCACACGATGTACGTTTGGTTTGACGCGTTAATCAACTACATCACGGCCATCGGTTTCGGGAACGAGGAGCGCGAGCGCGCCGTAGGCTTTGAAAAGTTCTGGCCGGCGCTGCACCTCGTCGGCAAAGACATCCTGCGATTCCACGCGGTTTACTGGCCCGCGTTTCTGATGGCGGCTGGCGTCGAGCAACCGCGCGCGATTGTCGCGCACGGCATGTGGCTCGATCCCGTCGGCAAGAAGATGTCAAAGACGCTCGGCAATACTGTCGAGCTGGACGTGCTCAACCGCTATTTTCCGGTCGATGCGATCCGCTATTTTTGTCTGCGCGACATGGTCTTCGGTCAGGACGGCCGCTTTGGTTACGAGGCTCTGATTGATCGGACCAACAGCGATCTCGCCAGCGGCCTCGGCAATCTGTCGAGTCGTACGCTGACGATGATTGCCCGCTACGCCGGCGGCCGCATTCCCTCGCGCGCCATCGATGAAGACAAGCTGTTGCTTGCGAAACGCAGCGGCGTAGACACCGACGAGACCACGATCTCCGGCTTCGTCGAACTCGCGCGTGACCAGTTTCTACAACACTTCGAAGCGTTTGCGTTTAGTAAAGCCTTGGAGACGGCCTGGTCCGTCGTGGCTCGCGTCGACAAAGTGATCTCAGACGCGAAGCCCTGGGAACTCGCCAAAGATGAGAATCAAAAACAGACGCTCGGCGCCGTGCTGTATCGCGCTGCTGAAACTTTGCGCTGGCTGAGCGTGCTGCTGTACCCCGTGATGCCCACAGCCTCGCTTGAGATTTGGACGCAACTGGGCTTGGCGAACACGGCCGACTCACCGGCCTCACCCGCCGGAATTGATCCCGCAAAACTAAAGTGGGGCGAGCTGAAGGAAGGCACTACGATCGGTGCAGTGAAACCACTTTTTCCACGAATCGATAAGACGAAAACTATGAACGAAATCAACGAGGGCGAAGTCCAAAATCCGGCGTCTGAGGACGTAGTCCAAAGTCCAATGTCCAATGTCCAAAGTCCTTCTGATCCTGGGAGCGTGGATACTGGGACCGCGGGCGTCCCGCCCGCTGCTTCAGGTCAACACACAAGTGAAGCTGTGAGCGCGGGCATCCTGCCTGCAATGAGCGCGCAGCGCGAACCTGGCTCCGGCCAACACGCAACTGAAGCCGACGCTGTTCCCGGCGCCGCCAACGTAACCAGCTTCATCGACATCACCGACTTCACCAAAGTCGACCTCCGCGTCGGCGAAGTTTTGACAGCCGAGAGAATTCCGAAGACCGACAAACTGCTGCTGCTCTCGGTGGACATCGGTGAAGAGAAACCGCGGCAGATCCTGGCCGGCATCGCCCAGCATTACAGTCCCGAGCAACTCGTCGGCCGCAAGATCGCTGTAGTCGCGAACTTGAAACCGCGCAAGCTTCGCGGCCACGAATCGCAGGGGATGCTGCTCGCTGCTTCCGTTGGGGACGAAGGCAAGCCCGTAATCGCAACCTTCGCGGAAGACGTTCCCAACGGCGCGCGTTTGAAATAGCTTCACGTTGCTCTCATGAATCCACGGCGCGGCCGCAATCGTGGGAAAGCGGGCCTTTTCGAATTAAATGCTTGAATCTGGCTTGGTCTGCCGTGTAATCTGTTAAGGTCGAATTTGTCCAATTTCAGCTTGCCTATTTTCTCCATCTACCAACCATTCACCGGCAGTGCGGCGACTAGGCCCAGCGCGCCTCGGCGAAACCAACCGAAAAACTGACAAGTTAATAATGGGGATCTCCGGCAATCTCTCAACCATGAACGTCGCCGACCTGCTCCAGTTTCTGGCAGCAAGTCGCAAGACCGGCATGCTGAAATTTGATCGCGCGAAGATCGTCAAGCAGATCTACTTCGAAGACGGAGTAATCGTCGGTTCGAATTCAAACGATCCCAAAGAGTACCTGGGCCAACTTCTCATTCACTACGGCAAACTTGACGAGGGGCAACTGCGCGCGGCTTTGGAGGTCCAACGGCATTCAGGCGGCCGGTTGGGTGAGATTCTTGTTTCGACCGAGGTGCTGCCGCAGGAGGAGGTGCTCGAGGTCCTGCGTATTCGCACGCTCGACATTATTTACGATCTGTTCCTGTGGGAGGAAGCGCATTTCGAACTCTACGACGCCGAGCCGCCGCCCGACTATTTCATCCGCATAGAAGTTGAGCCGCAGAAAGTGATCATGGACGGCGTCTACCGGATCGATGAATGGAAGCGCTATCGGGCGTTGATTCCTTCCGATCGTTCGCTTTTGGAGCTGGGCACCGGCTGGACGTCGCTGCTGAACATCGGCAAGGAAGTTCGGCAAATACTCTTCTTCGTCGAGAAGCGCATGTCGGTGGCCGAGATTTGCTACAACATGCACGCTGCGCCGTTTCATGTTTACGGTGAGATTTACGATCTGGTCGAGCGCGGCATCGCGCGCGTGGCGGGGGAAGTGCCGGAAGACTTCATCGCCGTCAAAGACATCATCGACTTGCCGGAGACGATTCCTGATCGGCTGGCCGCGGCGCGCCTGCAGCTCGACAAGGCTTATGCCGAGGGAGCGTTCACAACTATTCAGAGCATCCTGCAGGTTGAGCCGAACAACACTGAAGCGCGGAATCTAATGGCGATTGCGGAAGACAAGTTGGTCAAACAACTCTACGCGTATCCATTGTTGCCCAACGGCATTCCCAGAGTTTTGATCACCGAAGACGGTCTCACCGAATTGCAACTCGGTCCGCAGGAAGCGTTTCTTCTGTCTCGAATCAATGGCGAGTGGGACGTAAACTCGATCCTGTCGATCTGCCCATTTAAGGAAGTCGACAGCCTGCGCATGCTCAAGAACCTCCTCGACCGCAGCATCATCAGGTTCTGAGATACAACTCAAATGGAAAGAGGCGGGACAGGCCCGCCTCTTTGGGGTTATCGAAAAACCTCCGTTATTGGTTATCCACCGTCGCCTCGATCACGTTTTGAATCGATGGCGATACGCTCGAGAAGAAATCGAAACCGGTAATCGCCTCCACCTGATCGACGCTAACCCGGTAGGCTCGCCAGTCACTACCAATCGAACCTGAATTTGGCATCACTACAGCAATTGTCCGTGTTGTCGTAGTCACGGGTTGGGAAGGTGGGCTTGCCCCCGCTCTTGGTCTAAGTCGCGGACTCTTGAAAATTCAACCAAAGCTTGCTTCAGACGATCCGACACCCTTATCTTTCTAATCAATGTTTGTTGATTCGCATGCCCACATTGACGGGCCGGAATTTGACGCCGACCGCGCTGACGTAATCCAGCGCGCGCGCGATGCCGGCGTGTCGACAATTCTCAACGTCGGCACCGGTGATCCGCACAGCGGCGTGCTCGAACGAGCCGTCGAGCTGGCGGAGAAGTATTCCGATGTCTACACCGCTTTGGGCACGCATCCCCACGACGCTCGCCTGTTTGACGCCGCCGCCGAACAGCTGATCCAGAATCTTCTGCGACAAAGTTCGCGCGTTATTGCCTGGGGCGAAATTGGACTCGACTTTCACTACGACAACTCGCCGCGCGACGTCCAGATGAATGTGTTTCAGCGCCAACTTCAACTGGCCCGCGAGGCGCGCCTGCCCGTGATCATTCACACCAGGGAAGCGGAAGACGAAACGATCCAGCTACTAAAGTCGGACTGGGCCGGTGCGGACATTCCCGGCATCATGCATTGTTTCAGCGGCAGCCTTGCGTTGGCCCGGCAGGCGATTGAGTTAGGGTTCCTGATCTCTTTTTCCGGCATCGTGACCTTCAAAAAGGCTGACGACTTGCGTGAAATTGCGGCGCAGGTGCCGCTCGACCGCTTGTTAATTGAAACCGATTGTCCGTTTTTGGCCCCAGTGCCGTTTCGCGGCAAGCGGAACGAGCCGGCCTATGTCGTGGAGGTGGCGCGATGTTTGGCGGAGCTGCGGGAGTTGAGTCTTGACGAGATTGCGCGAATCACGACAGAGAATTTCGCGAGAGTATTCAAAACTCCAACTTGAGGAAGAGCGGGGGCAAGCCCACCTTCCTGACCCTGAGACTATCCAGTTGCTCGGTCTCTTACAGACTGAAAGCCTTCAACCGAAGACGTAGGCGGCAAGTGGAGAGTCTCAAGGTCAGGAAGGCGGGCTTGCCCCCGCTGCCTTTTGCAGTTCACTGACAGCCTCATTGGATCTAGCGCTAACTTTCACATGCCGACAATTTGATGTTATCCTCGACTTGATAACAAAACCCAACAATCGTCTCCCAAATTTGGACTTCAATGGCTCAGCAGAATTCATTCGACATCGTCTCGGAAGTTGATCGTGCGGAAGTTACCAACGCGATCAATCAAACGATCAAAGAGGTCCGCCAGCGCTTTGACTTCAAAGGCAGCGCGGCAAACGTGGCGCTGGAAGCAAACGAGCTGATCCTAACCGCCGAGGACGAGACCAAGCTGCGAAACATGAACGACATTTTGCAGCAGAAACTCGTGCGTCGCGGCGTGCCGCTCAAAGCTTTCACTTATGGCTCGGTCGACCCGGCCGCGGGCGGCACGGTCAGGCAGAAGGTGCAAATTCAGCAGGGCATTCCGCAGGAGAAGGCGAAAGAGGTCGTGCGTTTCATCAAGGATTCCAAGGCCAAGGTGCAGGCCGCAATTCAGGGCGATGTGGTTAGGGTGACCGGAAAAGATCGCGACACGTTGCAGGGCGTGATCGCCAGTCTCAAAGCCAAAGACTTCGGAATTGACATGCAGTTTTCCAACTACCGAACGAATTAAAGAACCGTTTAGATGCCGGACTTGTCCGGCAGTGGAGCGCGGCGGACAAGTCCGCCGTCTAAACGAAAAGCCGAGGGTTCAGCCGGACAAGCGATGCCAACAGCGGAACAACAAAGCGCCGTACTCGAAGAAGCTCAGCTTACCGCCAAGCGCATCTTCAGCGTGATCGCCGCTGATCTCGCGCAGGTTGAAGCCGAGTTCGAACACCAGGCGCGATCCAACGTTCAGGTCATCGCTTATCTGGCAGACTACCTGCGCGAATCGGGCGGCAAGCGCGTTCGGCCGGCGCTCACGATTCTTTCCAACTACGCCGTCCGCGGCGATGGTTCGCGTTACAACTCGATCCGCATGGCGACGGTGATGGAGTTTCTGCATACGGCCACCCTCGTGCACGACGACATCATTGACAGTGCCGACACGCGCCGGAATCGTCCCACCGTCAACGCTCTTTACGGAAACGAAACCGCTGTGTTGATGGGCGACTGGCTTTACATGTCGGCCTTTGAAACCAGCCTCGCTGAACGTTCGTTGCCGATACTCGACATCCTCACGCGCGTCACGCGCAAGATGACTGAAGGCGAACTTCTGCAACTGACGACGCTCGGCAAAACCGACATTTCCGAGCAACAGTATCTCGACATCATTCAGCGAAAGACCGCGTTCCTTTTCAGCGCCTGCTGCGAAGTTGGAGCGATACTCGGCGGTGCCAGGGCAGCTGAACAGCGAGCCCTTGCTGATTATGGAATGAACCTCGGCATGGCCTTTCAGTTGACCGACGACCTCCTCGACTTCACTTCCACCGGCGACGCCCTCGGCAAGAGCGCCGGCGTTGACCTGCTCGGCGGCAAAGTTACGCTTCCTCTTATTTATTTGATCGCAACCGAGCCCCCAGCGCGCGAGCAGGTGCAAACTGTGATGAGCGAAGGCGCTTACGAAAGCGTTCCGCGCAAGAAACTTTTCGAAGCTGTCGAACGAATCGGAGCGCTCGAGCGAGCGCGGGTGCGCGCGGACGAGTACGCCGTTGCCGCCAAGGCTGCGCTGCAGGACCTGCCGAGTTCGGAGTTTTGCGATTCGTTAAGAGCCATCCCTACCTACGTCCTCGACCGTGACCGGTGATTCCCCACACCAAGCCCAGCGTTTAGAGGCGGGCCCCGCCCGCCGTTTCAACGTTAAACTCAGAAAATGCGCAGGTTTCATAATCCTTGAGACGGCCGCTAGCAAGAAAGGGGTCAAGGGAAATGGTAAAGGGTAAGGGAAGAAGCAAGGATTGTTACCCTTTCCCCCTTACCCATTCTCTCGCTTTTGATCCTTCGGTATTGTGGAAAACCACAAACGCCTTTAAGATTTGCCTGATGACCGACCGGCCCAGCGAAAACCTTCTTTCCCGTTTTGAGCAGAGCTTGCGGCAGTCGCGGGCGGCGCGAATGCATCTCGCGGCGCGGCTCAGGGAACTTGAAGTTGAAGCCGATGCTGTCCGCGCCGAACTGGCCGAGATGGACACGCTCGCCACGCAATCCGAAGCTGCGATCTATCGCCTGCTGACGTCGTTGGTCACCTCCGGCAATCTCTCGATGAGCAACCTGTCGGGAAGTCTTCCTTCAGACGCCGAACTCGAAGCCGCGATGCGCCCCTCGTCGTCTTCGCCGCAGGCGATTCCTCGCACGCGCCCAAACTTCGATATCGACGTGCGACGCCAGGAAATTCCCACGCTCCGGCCAAACACCGAAGCGCTCAGCGATCGTTTCATGGATCGAACGATTCCGCAGGCGGTCACGCTCCTGTTGCGCGAGGAAGGCGGCGCGCTTCACGTCAACGAAATTTACAATCGGCTGCTTGAAGGCGGCTTCAAGTTCACCGGCCAGAATCCGACGATCAGCATCGCCGTGTCCCTCAACCGCAACACGCGCTTCCGCAAAACCGCCCCCGGAACGTTCGATTTGATGATGCGTGACGCGTCGAAAGCTTCGTAAGACAAACCGCCAAGACGGCAAGAACGCCGAGCAACTCCACACCCTTAGCCGTTTAGGTGCGGGCATTGCCCACGCATCCTGGCTTGAGACGGCGAGCGGTGCCCGCCTCTAAACGTATCTTGCGTTTTCAGAGCGCTCCTTGGCGTCCTTGGCGTCTTGGCGGTTGATTCTGTGGCAACTAGAATCAACTCATGCGCGCAATGATTCTTTCCGCCGGCTACGGCACTCGGCTGTGGCCCTTGACTGAAGATCGCACCAAGCCCGCCATCCCCATTCTTGGAAAACCACTCGTCGGCTACGTTGCTGAATATCTGGCCCGCTACGGTTGCGACGAGATTGTCGTCAACTTGCATCACCGGCCCGAGTCCGTTCGCCGCGCACTTGGCGACGGCAGCAAGTTCGGCGTCAAACTCAATTACGTTGAGGAGCCGGAAATTCTCGGAACCAGCGGTGCGATCGACAACGCGCGTGATTTGCTCGACGGCGACACGTTCGTTGTCGTCAACGGCAAGATAATCACTGACATCGATCTCAATGCCGCCTTTGAAACTCACCGTCGCACCAAAGCCATCGCCACTCTCGTGCTCCTGCCAAACGCGGCCTGCGAAAAGTTTTCAATCGTGAACGCAGTCGACGGTGGCCTGCAAGGCTTTGGCGGCATGCCCGTGCGTACGGACTTTCTAAACGAACCGCCGCTGATGTTCACCGGCATCCAAATCCTGGACCGCAAAATCTTTGACTACATCCCGCCGCGTCGCTTTTCGCATTCCACCACCGACGTTTATCCGCAGGCAATTGCCAAAGGCGAACGCGTCGCCGTGCACGTCGCGAGTGGTCATTGGTATGAGCTTTCGACGATGCCGCGGTATCTGGATATCAGTCTAATGCTGCTCCACGAAGCTGGCGGCGCCACCGTCACCGCCGGCGAAGGATGCGAAATCTCGCCGGGCGCTCAGGTCGAGCAGTCGATACTTTGGGACAACGTGGTCGTCGAAAGTGGCGCGCGCGTCAGGCGGGCGATCCTTGGCGACAAGGTGCGGATCAGCGCCGGCGAAGTCATCGAGAATGCAGCGGTTGTACGCGCGTCGCTTGTCGCCGGGAAGACTCCGCCGGCGAAAGCACCCGCAGGCCGGTTCGTGGGCGACAATTTTGTTGTGCCTCTGGGCGAGTGATACAATCCAACTTCACTAAGCTCAAAAAAAGGTGAGTTGGGCCACTCCTTAAGAGATTGCGCCGTCCACTTCTTTCCGTAAATGAGTTCAGCAAAACAGGTGACTACGAGCGCATTTGACAGTCTCTGCTTCCGAGCGGCTTTTGAAGTTTCTGGAAGGGCACGGCACCAGGAGCAAGCTTGTCGTGCCGCTCACGCCGGACGCCTCCACGCGCAACTACTTTCGCATTCCCTGGAAGAAAGGGAAGGCCGTGGCGTGCGTTTACCCGGAGCCTTTCGATCCTGAATTTCATCCTTATCTCGACGTGACGCGACTTTTCCTTGAAAGCGACATTCCGGTCCCGGAGATTCTTGCGGTCGACGGGCAAGAGGGAATCATCGTTCAGGAGGACCTGGGCGATCGGCAATTGTTTCGCGTTTACGAGGAAGCTCCAAAGGACGAGTGCGACGAGTACAAAGAGCGCGCGGTCAAGCTGATCGCGCAAATCCAAAAAGCAACCGGCACTGCTTTCGAGCGACAATCAATTTCCAGCCGGCTCGCTTTTGACGAACCAAAACTTTCGTGGGAACTCGACTTCTTCGTCGAACATTTTTTCGGCAGTTTGAGAAATGAGGAACTACGACACGCGGAAGCTGCCGAACTCAAGGCCGAGCTGAACGATGTCGCCGCCGAGCTGGCTGCGCGGCCGCGGGTGCTTTGTCATCGTGATTTTCATGCCGCGAACTTGATGCTCGATTATCACGATCGGCTGCGCATCGTCGATCATCAGGACGCGCGCATGGGCCCGGTCACTTACGATCTGGTTTCGTTCCTGTTGGACAGGCGAGCGGAACCGCCGTCGCTCGCGGAGTTGCGTGCTTACCGCTTGTTCCTGCTGGAGGAGCGCCGGTTGCTCGGCCTCGAGGCGCTGGATCCGGATGAGATGGCCCAGGAATTTCGGCTGATGACAATCCAGCGCGGGCTCAAGGCGATTGGCACCTTTTCGTACCAAACTGCGGTTTGCAGTCGGGGCGGCGCGTATGAACAATTTATTCAGCCGACGCTTTGCATCGTGCTGCAGGCCGCCGACTGGCTCGATCGGTTTCCGGCGCTGCGGCGAATGATTAGAGAAAGAACGAGTCTGAACTAATCACTGGGATCGCGGGCGTCCCGCCCGCACTGGCTGAGGGCGCGTTGCTCGCAAGAAAATCCTCTGTATGAACTCTGTGTCTCGGTGGTGGATTTATCAAGACAAACACTCACCAAAGAGACACAGAGGACACTGAGGAGGCACAGAGAAAAATCAATACAGGACTGAAATCAAATAATAGATGCCTACTGAAACAACAACCTTAGAAACAACGAGTCCGCCGCGGACCTTCATCAATCAACTTTCGGAACACGTGGGCCAGGAAGTCACCATCCAGGGCTGGCTCTACAACCTGCGTTCCAGCGGAAAAATTCTTTTCCCGCAACTCCGCGACGGCACCGGGGTCGTGCAATGCGTCGCCCTGAAGAATTCGGTCGCGCCGGAAATCTGGGACGCTCTCAAGGGACTCGGGCAGGAATCCGCGCTCGCGATTCGCGGAACCGTGCGGGAAGACAGCCGGGCGCCGGGCGGTTTTGAAATCGATCTCGTGAAGCGCGGAAGTCTTCAACGAAGTCCACGATTATCCAATCACGCCGAAGGAACACGGCACCGAGTTTCTGATGGACCATCGCCATCTGTGGCTGCGCTCGCGGCGACAGCATGCAATCCTCAAAGTTCGTCATACCGTAGTTAAGTCCGTGCGCGATTTTCTGGACAACGATGGCTTCACGCTTGCCGATTCGCCAATTTTTACGCCCGCGGCTTGCGAAGGAACGACGACGCTGTTTGAAGTCGACTACTTCGACGGCGAAAAGGCTTACTTGACGCAGTCAGGCCAACTCTACAACGAAGCCACCGCCGCGGCGTTTGGAAAAGTCTACTGCTTTGGGCCAACCTTCCGCGCGGAGAAGTCGAAGACGCGCCGCCATCTGACTGAGTTTTGGATGGTTGAACCGGAGATGGCCTATGCCAGACTCGACGACGTGATGACGCTTTCGGAGCGCATGCTGTCTTACATCGCCGAGCGCGTGCTGGAGACTCGCGGTGAGGAGTTGAAAGTTTTGGAACGCGACCCGGCCAAGCTCGAGGCAATCGTGCCGCCGTTTCCGCGCATGCATTACGACGACGCCGTGAAGCTGCTGCATGAGGGCCATGCGAAAGGCGAACTCGAAACTCGCTTTGAGTGGGGCGGCGATTTTGGGGCGCCGGATGAGACGTATCTCTCCGCGAACTACGACAAGCCCCTGATGGTCCACCACTATCCGGCGGAAGTGAAGGCGTTCTACATGGCCCGCGACGCGGAGCGAAACGAGCTAGCGCTGGGCGTTGACGTGCTGGCGCCGGAAGGTTACGGCGAAGTGATTGGCGGCGGCGAGCGTGCTACGTCGCTCGAGTTTCTTACGGAACAGATCGCACTGCATAAGTTGCCGCAGGAAGCTTTTGAGTGGTACCTGGATTTGCGCCGCTACGGCAGTGTCCCGCACGCCGGTTTCGGAATGGGCATCGAGCGCTGCACCGCCTGGATGTGCGGCATTGAGCACGTCAGAGAAACGATTCCATTCCCGCGCCTGATGAATCGGTTGCGACCATAGCGAATATTCATAGCGAACGTTTGTTGGAGGCGGGCATTGTCCGCCGTCTCAACATAGGTGACATAGAGCCCAATTTATATGAATGTTGAAACGGCGGGCAAGGCCCGCCTCTAAACGTTCAAGCGCGGCTCCCAACAAAAGGTTGAAAAACATGTCCTCTTCACTTCCAATGAAAAACCAATCCGTAGACGAGAGCTTGCGTGTCGAGTTCAATGACTGGGCCAGGGCCGGTCGCGGTGAAGGCATGGAGCGCGGCCACCGGCCGGTCGGCGAACAGGCCATTGAACTGATGGCGATTCCAACCGGCGCGCGCGTGCTCGATGTGGGCTGCGGGTCGGGATGGGCCACGCGCTTGATGGCCGAGAAAGCGCGCGAAGGCACCGTGGTTGGCATCGACATCGCGGACGAGATGGTGAAGCTGGCGAGGGAAACGTCGGCGTCGTTTCCAAATGTTGAATTCCGCGTGGCCAGCGCCGAGAGCTTGCCTTTCAGCGACGGCGAGTTCAGCTACGCGTTCTCGATGGAGTCGCTTTACTACTACGGCGACATGTTGGCGGCGTTGCAGGAAATCAAAAGAGTACTGAAACCTGGCGGACTGTTCGTGACCGTCGTCGATCTCTATCAGGAAAACGAGCCGACGCGGCAATGGGTTGATGATTTAAAGGTGCCGGTTCAGTTTCTAAGTATTGCCGACTATCATTCGCTGTTCGAGCGCGCCGGCTTCGTCAATGTGTCAGATCGCAGGCTGTACGATCCGGCGCCGATTCCGGCTGAGTACGACGGTGGCTCCTTCAAGACGCGTGAAGATTACGTCAACTACAGAAACGCCGGTTCGCTGATGGTGAGCGGGGAAGTTGGGTAACGCAACTATCCGCGTAGTGTTTAGAGGCGGGCATTGCCCGCCGGTTCAACCGGTATCCTGTTCTGACTTTGTGATCTCAACTGACCTTGAGACGGCGGGCATTGCCCGCCTCTAAACGTCCACGAGCCAGAAGAATCCATGACTGAAACAGTGCCAGAGCGGATCGTCACAATCTTTGGCGGCGCAAAATGCCGTGAAGACGAACTCGAGTACGCCGCAAGCGCGACGCGTGGGCCAACTGCTGGCCGAAGCCGGTTTCACGATTTGCACCGGCGGTTATCTGGGCGTTATGGAAGCGGCGAGCCGTGGCGCACACGAACGCGGCGGCCGCGTGCTCGGCATCGTCATGAATCAGTTTAAGGCCGAACCGAACCGTTACCTTACGGACAAAGTGGCGACTCCACATTTCTACGAACGGTTGCAGCGCCTGATCACGCGCTCCGTAGGTTTCATTGCGGTCCGCGGCGGCATGGGCACCGTTACCGAATTGTCTTTGGTTTGGAATAAGATTCAAACGCGCGTTATCGGCCCACGGCCGCTCGTTTTGTTAGGCGACTGCTGGCCGCCGATTGTGCGCGTCTGGCAAGAGCATCTGGTCGTGAGTCAAGACGACGTGGGCGCGCTGGACTTTGCGCAGACGCCGGAAGAAGCTGTAGCTATCATCAGTGAAAAATCTCAAGGAGTGATCATATGAACTGTCCAAAGTGTGGCGCGCCTGTGCTCCAGGGCGCGGCGTTTTGCGGAGCTTGCGGCCAACGGTTCCAGGCGGCCACCGCGGCGCCGCCACCGCCGGCGGGTTTTGCCCAGGGTCAGGGAGCCCAGGGGCAGGGAACTCAGGGGCAAGGAACTCAAGGCCACGGCATTCACATCGATGAGGACTCAACCGGCCAGGGCGGCGGCTACCGTTACGAGGTGCTGCACCAGCCCGCGTTTTCGCTCGCCGTGATTCAGCTTCAGGCGGAACAATCGATTCAAGCGGAAGCCGGCGCGATGGTTTCAATGTCAGCGAACGTCGAGTTGCAGTCGCAGATGAAGGGTGGACTCTTCGGCGCGATCAAGCGAGCTGCCGGCGGCGAGTCGGCGTTTGTTTCCACCTTCACCGCGCGCGGCGGCCCGGGCGAAGTAACTTTCGCGCCGGGAGCGCCCGGTGATGTCGCGGCCATCGAACTGAGCAACCAAACGTTTTTTGTGCAATCAAGTTCCTATCTCGCCGGCGATGCCAGTTTGACGGTTGACACAAAATGGGGCGGCGCGAAATCGTTCTTCGGCGGCGAAGGATTGTTTGTGCTGATGGTCCAGGGTCGCGGGCTGTTGCTGGTTTCATCCTTCGGCGCGATTCACCGAAAGACGTTGCGGCCGGGCGAGCGATACGTGGTCGATACGGGCCACCTCGTGGCGTGGGAAGGAACGACGCAATACACGCTGCGCAAGGCGGCGGCCGGTTTCTTTCGCAGCATGATGAGCGGCGAAGGCATCGTCGCCGAATTCAGCGGGCCGGGCGACATTCTGATTCAGACACGCAACCTGGCGGCGCTGGCCGGCCTGCTGAAGCCTTTCTTCCCGACGCAGGGAGGCGGCGGCAGCGGCTTCAATCTAAATCTCGGTGGCTGAGTAGTCGGGACAGTAGTCCCCGACAGAAGCCCGACCGTTAGGGAGGGCTCAGTCCATAAAGGCTCAGTCCCTGACCCTCAACGGAGCCCTCCCTGACGGTCGGGCTTCTGCCAGACTACACTGGAAAAAACTTGTGACGGACTCAAAAGCAAAGCGGGCGGTCGGTGTCATTGGCGTGCCCCTCGCCTACGGCGCCAGCATGGCGGGCGTTGAGCTTGGCCCGGCGGCTCTGCGCGTCGCGCGGCTCAACCGCCGGATCACTCAACTTGGTTACGAGGTTCGCGACCTCGGCGATCTCGACGTCGAAGACTCGCAAACAACTCCAGAGCCCGGTGACAAGCTCAAGCACCTGATCGAGATCAGCGCCGCGTGTGCCGACCTGGCTGAGAAAGTTGAAGAAGTGCTGACTGCCGGCGAGTTGCCGCTCGTGCTCGGCGGCGACCACTCAATCGCGATCGGCTCACTCTCCGGGTTCTCTTCATATTGTCGGAAGCAGGAGCAAACGCCCGGGTTGATTTGGTTTGACGCACATGCCGACATGAACACTCCTGAGACGTCGCCATCGGGAAACATTCACGGCATGCCGCTGGCCGTTGTCCTGGGCCATGGCACGTCGACGCTCAAAGAGCTTGGCGGTTTTAGTCCGAAACTTGATCCGGCTTTTTGTGTCCACGTCGGCGCGCGCGATGTGGATCGCGGCGAACGTGAACTCATCGAAGAGCTCGGGATTCGCTTCATGACCATGCGCGAAATTGACGAGCGCGGGATGGCCGCCTGCATGAACGAAGCGATCGAAATTGCGTCGCGCGCGAGCGGCGGCTATGCGGTTACGTTCGACGTCGACGCGCTCGATCCGGGCGATGCGCCGGGCTCGGGAACCCTCGTCCGCGGCGGGCTTACTTACCGCGAAGCGCATCTCGCGATGGAAAAGATCGCTGACGCCGGCGGCATGCGTTCGCTTGAAGTTGTCGAGATTAATACCGCGCTCGACGTGAACAACAAGACAGCCGAACTGGGTGTCGAGTTAATACTTTCGGCGCTGGGCAAGACGATTCTGTAGACGATTTTCCACGACTTGGGGACCAATCATTTGGCAAAGAAGCTCCGCTTGGGAGTGATTTTTGGCGGCCGTTCGGGCGAGCACGAAGTCTCGGTGCGCTCGGCGGCGTCCGTAATCGAGGCGATCGATCGAAAGAAGTATGACGTGCTGCCGATCGCGATTTCCCGGGAAGGGAAGTGGCTCTCGCCGCCCGACGCTTTCAATCTGCTGCCCCAAAACGCGCAGTCGTTGCTTCCGTCCAGACTCGCAGGGGAAGCGCCCGCCGACGTCGCCTTGCTCGGCGATCCTTCGCATACGGGCCTGCTTTCGTTCGATCGCAACGGTGGCGCGCTGACCTCAGAGAAACTCGACGTTGTCTTCCCGGTTCTTCACGGACCCTTCGGCGAAGACGGAACAGTTCAAGGATTACTTGAGATGGCGAATGTTCCCTACGTCGGTTGCGGGGTGCTCGCTTCGTCGTGTGGCATGGACAAGGTGGCGATGAAGCTTTTGTTTCTGCAAGCGGGCTTGCCGATGTGCGAATACGTCTGGTTTCTACGATCTCATTGGCAGAAAGACCCTGCAAAAGTCATCAAGACCGTTAAACGAAAGATTGGTCTCAACTGCTTTGTGAAGCCTGCGAACCTGGGTTCGTCGGTGGGCGTTTCACGCGCGGGGGATAAAGCATCGCTTGAGAAAGCGATTGATCTGGCGGCGCAGTATGATCGAAAGATCGTCGTGGAGGAGGCTGTTGACGCGCGCGAGATCGAGTGCGCGGTTATCGGGAATGACGAACCGAAGGCAAGCCTGCCGGGCGAATATGTCGTTCACGACAACTCGGCGGGCTTTCTTGACTACACAGAGAAGTACACGAAGACCGGGCATGTGGATTTCGTAGTACCGGCTCCAGTTTCAAAGTCGATCGCCACCAAAATCCAGCGGATGGCAATTCAGGCGTTCCAGTCGATTGATGGCGCGGGTCTCGCGCGAGTCGATTTTTTCTTAAAGCGTAACACGAACGAATTGCTCATAAATGAACTAAACACAATGCCTGGGCTGACGGAAGTTTCCGGCTATCCGAAGATGTGGACGGCTTCAGGGCTCAGTTACGCCCGGATGCTTGATGTTTTAATTGAACTAGCTTTGGAAAGGCATCGCGAGAAATCGCTGAACAAAACCACGCGGTATTAGCGGACAGAAGCCCGACCGTCAGGGAGGGCTCGCTAACTGACTCCCGGCGAAGGAACGAGCCCTCCCTCATTAATACCAAGCCCTTCCTGACGGTCGGGCTTCTGCCATGGTGGTGAGGGCAAGCAACTAACCCTTTGGAGCACGGTAGGCTTTACGCGTTCTTACTTCTAATTCACTCCGCGAGAGCTTCACTTCCAGTTTGCGCCACTTCCCGTCACGTGCCTGATTGAACGGCCGATAAGCAATCGTGTACTGATGGCCGAGTTCGTCGGCGATGCCGGCAAAGGCGTCGCGCAAGGCCGGGCCTCCCGGCGTAGCCACAAACCTTCCGCCGCTCTTTTCCGCAAAACTTCTCAAGACCGCCGCACTCTGCGGATTGCGCAAGCCCGAACCGCCTGAAGCGGACATGTCAACCGCATAAATGCTGGCGCCGATGGCCAGTGCTGCTTCGATTGCTTTGTCCGACGACGCCCTGCTGAACGTGTCCAACCCGTCAGACAACACGATGATCGCTTTTCGTTTTTCCGGCCGGGGCGTCAGCGCTTTCGCTGCATCGAGAATGGCATCGTTCAGCGTCGTCATTCCTTTGGCGCGCAGCCCGTAGGCCATCGGCGCCAGATCCTTGCTCCCTGAAAACTCCTGCAACTGTTCCACCTTCGATCCGAAGGTGTAGACCGCCGCGACATCTTCGTCGCGCAGGCGATCGAGAAATCGAATCGCGGCCGAGCGCGCCAACGACATACGGCTTTCCATGCTGCCCGAAATATCCAGCAGCACGACGGAGGCGAACGGCGCTTCATGGATGTTAAAGCTCGAAATTAACTCAGCAGAGATTTCTTTGCCGTCCTCGAAAATTTTGAAGTCGGGAAGGCGCAGCCCAGGCACGTACTGTCCGGCTTTGTCGGTCACCGTAATGTTCAGGATCACCAGGTCGGTGTTGACCCGAACCACTTCATCGTCTTGTTGAGATTGGAGTCGAACAGGGAAGAGCAGACTGACAAAAACTATCGCAGCGAAAATCCTGAGGGTGCGACGGCTGCTCTGGAAACTATCTGGCAATATAATACCTGTGAGTTACACCTGCGGCGGAAGGGTTCGCACGATTCGGATCAGCTCAAGCAAAGCATTAGCTTCGGCAATCACAGCAGCAGAGATGACGCGCTTCGGAGTTTTCTCAACTTTTTCCCTCAGCGATTTTGTCATCTCGCCCAACATGTCGAGGGCGGCGGCGAGGTCCTGCGGAGACTTCTCCAGTTTAACTTCCTCTTCTTCACCACCGGCGGCGCGGCGAATTCCTTTCGCCAGTTTTTCAACCCGATCGAGTTTCTTGACGTCTTCTCGATCCAGCGCGTGCTTTTGCTTGAACGAGGTGACGATGGAATTGCCGAGGAACGAAAGGTCACGAGCGCGGCCCAAATTTTCCTGATACTCCTTGTCCGCGCCTCGAATTGCCACCTTCGCGCGCATTTCTTCTTCGGCGGCTACAAACGGCCTCGGGACATCATCACCACGCTTGTCCGGATCGAGCGACCTTTGACCCGGTGCGACGATCAGGGACGCGGCGACGACGCAGGCGAGACACGAAACCCGGACGAGCTTGGTCAAAAGTGTGAATACGCTTTCAGTCATTTCCTAAATCAGGAGCGAACAGAAATTACCAGCAGGGAAGTCGTCGAGCAGTTGGACGAACGCAAGAACCAATGGGTTGCACTAGCATCGAATGCGAAACTCTTGCAAAACTATTTTCTCGACCCGAGCGCGCCACGGCAATTCAAAAACGACTTCTTGGATCGAGTTGCTCAGCTGAAACCTTAACTTTAGTCGTCATGCCGACTTCTGAGAGAGAACTTGAAGGCTCGCGCTCACGGCACGCGCGCCGGATTGTCTTGTGTGTTCAAGAACTCGCCCTGCTTCCCGGGTGGGCGCTTCGCAACGTTGACCGTCTTCGTCTCCAGTCGCTCCGGCGAACGCTTTTGTCCCGGCGTCGTCGTGAACGGCACCGCCGCGAGATTCGCGCCGGATTTGAGGCCGACTAATCGCGCGGAACCGTAATCCTGCGCCTTTAGTTCCAGCGAATAACGACCTTCCTGCTGCGGCTCAAGCTGCGACGGCTGCAACGGGACCAGTTGCTTTTCAATGACGGCATCCTTGCGGCGCTTCAATTCCAGTTCGACTGACAAACCTTCGAGCCGGTTGGCAGACGTGTTCTTTACCGTTCCGGCAATTCTCGTCTTGTTCCCCTGCAGGAGCGCGTCGTCAACCATCACCAGTGCCTGCGGCGGCTGCCTCGGTTCCGCGACGGGCTGCGTTGCTGACGCCAGCGCTGGGGCGTTTTGCGCGTGTCGTTTTCGCAAGACTGTGTAGCCAAACACGACTACCGCGGTGATCGCAAACGCGGCGAGCGCCGCCAGAAGCTTCGGCACAATTGAGCGTTGTGGTTCGAGAAATATTTCTTCGTGTTGAGAGTTGATCATTACTTAAGACTTAAGACTGAATTCAAGTATCACTTTAACTGCGGTAATCGCACTTAGGGGGCTTCCTCGCGACCTGCAGGTGGCGCGCCAGTGATGTTTGTGATGAGCGCCGTCAGAAATTCTTCCTCGGCGACACCGGAAGTCGGGAGCGTTGTCCATTCCGCACCGGTGGCGCCATCCGTTCGTCCTTCAATCTTCGCGTTAACTGAAACGTTCGCGCTGTTGCCGTCGATCGGCTGCACTTCGACAGTGATCGTAAAGCGTCCGCGCGTCCAGCCGCGAGCCGACGACGAAGTCACATCAGCGTAGCGTCCCAATTCGGATTGAGTGACAACCGCTCCCTTGATGAAGGTGTAGGGTTGGCTGACGATTATGCCGTCAGCGGGTTTGGATGCAGCTTCGTCGAGGATCAATTTACGATCGCGCATGACATCCGCAATCGCGGCGAGGATCGCGTCGCGCCGGGCGGAGAGACGGTACGGGTTCGGAAGCGGCGGCACATCCGCCGCCTTTTCTTTGCCGAAGTTTATCCCTCGACCCACCCCGGTGTCGGTTTTCGCGCCGTTGTTTCCGGCCGTTTTGGCGCCATCGCGAACGCGTTCGCTGTTCTTATCAACGCCTTTGCCCTGTGACCACGCCGCACCAGCGCTTAACAAAACTAACAGCAGTGCACTTGTGAATCTGAACATACGGAAACACCTTTTGTAGACGAAACCGGTTGCAGGGGAGAAAACTAATCGAGAATAGAGTAACGCTTCACCAATTTCAAGGAGGCTTTTCGAATCATTCGACAAACCTCAGATCGATCTGACGTTCAATCGCAGCTTCACGCTCGCATCATCTTTGCAACGCCGCGTCGCGTTGCTGTTCCCACGCTCGCAAAGCCCTAACGCCGCCTTCAAAGTCACTACTGTTGTTGTAAAAGTTATGAGCGCCATCGTCACGCGAAGGCTCGCGAACGTAATAGAGGTAGTCAGTCTGGGCCGGATTCAGCGCTGCTTCCAGAGCACTCTTGCCAGGCGAAGCAATCGGCCCCGGCGGCAACCCGGAATGCAAACGCGTGTTGTAAGGCGACCGCCGTTCGACATCGCTCTTATAAACCTTGCCGTCGTTGCGCCACTTTCCTTCCAGCTTGGACGCGTAGATGACAGTAGAATCAACCGCCAGCGTCATCTGCTTCTGGAGCCGGTTGTAAATGACTGAAGCGATCAGAGGACGATCCTCGGTCAGCTTGGCTTCAGTTTCGATCAGCGACGCCGTTGTCACCACTTCACGCGGCGAGAAACCCAGCGCACGCGCGCGTTCAGACCACTGCGGCTTCCACTCCTTGCGAAAGCGCTTGACCATCACCGCAACCAATTCGGCGGGTTTCGTGTCGGGAGGAAAATCATAAGTATCGGGGAAGAGATAGCCCTCGAGGTTGGTCGCTTTCGGATCAAGGTCGGCGATCAAGCTAACGTTATTCATTAAGGGCAAGGCTGCAGTCGAATTCTCCAGATGAAGCCCAGGAATTTTGTACATCGCGTTGGCAATGTCCCAGCGCGTCCACCCCTCGATGACTGTTATTCGAAGCAAGCGCTGCTCGCCCTCGCGCAGTCTGGCGAAAACAGCCAGCGGCGAAATTGGCGAAGGAAAGTCGTACTCGCCGGCTTTTAACTGCGAACCATTCGCCGTTAACTTAAGGTAAACCGTTAAGGGCCATTTGTGCTTAATGATGCCTTCGTCGGCCAACTTGCTGACGACCGTCGCCGGTGAAGAGCCCCGCGGTATCTCCACGTATTTCCCGTGCTTTGAATGGCGCACCGGCGTGTGCAGATCTCGATACACCCAAATTGCGGAAGCACTCGCTGTAATTAGAATCAACAGGAGAAGAGCCAGAATAATCCGTTTCGTGGTCACTTTGTTTAGAGAGTCCTTCAACCTAAAGAGTTTGCTCAACTGGCGCAATCAGGAGCCTTTCCTGATCACTCGCCAAAAAATCTCGGAGAATTACGGCGGCTGCTTCGCTGTCAACCAGCCCCGGGATTTCTTCCGCGCGGCGACCTTCCGCTCGCAGGTTCTCCTCAGCCGCGACCGAACTCAGACGCTCGTCCTGCAGGTAAACCGGTACGGCCAGCGACCGCGCGAAGTTCTGAGCCAAACGCCTGGCTTCGAGCGCCGCGTCACCGGTCGAGCCGTCAAGTCGCAACGGCAAACCAATTACCAGTGTTTGAGCGTCAAACCTGCGCATAAGATCGTCCACGTCAAGAAGCATTTGTTTCCAGTTGGTGCGAGTGAGCGCCCCGAGCCGAGTGATTGAAATTGACAACGCATCGGAGACGGCCACGCCGACGCGATTCTCGCCCAGGTCGAGGGCAATGATCGGCGCGCGCGGAGGGTTCACAGCCTTTTTCTGATCGAGTTCCATAGTTCAACGTGAACCGGCGCAGGCGGCTTAGAAGTGCAAAAGGTTCAGCAAATGCTGCTAAACGTTCTGTTGCGTCGTTCACAAACCGACTGTATGATACGACTGACCTGCAAAAAGCGCATATGCGCACGTAAATTTCAGGTTCTCGCTTTAACGTCCGGCACGAGGTAAAACATGTCATTTCGTATGAAGTTCGCACTGATTCTGATGTCGGCCACGCTGGCTCTTTATACGGTTGTCGGCGGCTGGATTTCCACCCGCGCGCAACAGCCAACCAACGATCCAAATGCTCAGCTGCGAATCTTTGAGAGCGTGCTGCAGCATATTCAAAACGACTACGTCGACGAACCCAACATGGAAAAGGTTCGGGCCGGCGCCTTGCGCGGACTGGCTTACGGACTCGATCCGTATTCAACTTATCTCACGCCGGAGCAGGTTCGTGATTTCAACGCGGACGCGAAGAGCAACCAGGTTGGCATCGGAGCTGAACTTTCGCAGGTTGCTTCCTATCTGTACGTGATCGCCCCGATGAAGGGTTCGCCCTCAGACACTGCGGGCGTTCATGCCGGCGACATCATTGAATACATCGACGGCAAAGCGACGCGCGACATTTCACTTTACGACGCGAAACAACTGCTGAACGGCGCGGCCGGTTCGGAAGTTAAGCTGCGGATTCTTCGCGCCAATTCGCGCCCGCTGACGCTGACAGTTAAACGTGGAACCTTCCGCGCGCCAGCCGCCGAAGCCCGCATGGAAGCCGGCAAGATTGGTGTTCTGCGAGTTAACAGTTTTGCTTCAGGTGAAGCAACCGACGCACGGTCGCGCGTTCAGGAATTGATCAAGCAGGGTGCGCAAAAAATGGTCGTCGACCTGCGCGGCACTGCCGGCGGCTCAATTGATGAAGCAGTCGCTGTTGCCAATCTCTTCATTAAGGACGGAATGATTGCGCAAACTTCCGGACGCGAAGGGAAGGCGTTGAAAACATACAGCGCCGACGCTAAGGCCGCGATTTTTTCAGGTCCGGTTGTGGTGCTGATCGACTCGGGAACTGCGGGCGCTGCCGAAGTGGTCGCGTCAGCGTTGCTTGAACGCAATCGTGGCCAGGTTGTCGGCGAAAAGAGTTTTGGCGCCGGCGCCGAGCAGCAACTTTTCACCTTGCGCGGTGGCGACGGTCTGCTGCTGACGACGGTGAAGTGGGCATCAGCGAGTGGCAAGCCTTTCCTCGGCGAGGATCGCGGCCATTCGGGTGTGACGCCGTCGGTTGAAGTTAAGCGACCTGAACTCGCGGATGCGATCGATCCTGAGGATCTGACCGGCAACGATGACGACGCGGCTCCCAAGCCGGGTCAGCCCGGAGCAAAACCGGAAATCGTTCCCGAGCCAACGACGCCAAAGCCTTCTGCGGAAGATTTACAGATGAAGAAAGCGCTTGAGCTTTTGCGTGAGAACAAGAGCGTGCCGCAACAGCGGGCAGCGTAGAACAAACAGCTTAGAACAAATCCTTCAACTCAAGGACGAAAGGTCAGGGAAGTTTCCCTGGCCTTTTTGTTTTGCGTAGAACCGGCATTCTTGCCGGTCCCTTCTTAGAGTCTTACCTAAAAAACAGGACAGACAGGAATGTCGGACCTACGAATGGTTCGATATCGAGTAGAGCCTGACTCCATATCGGGTACAACTATTTCGTCGCTTTGAAGATCGACGTTGAGTTTACATTGCAAACAGTTTGCAATCGCCGAAGTTGCTAAAAGAACGCGCGATCCTCTTTGATCCTCGCGATTATTCAATAAATCAATTACTAGTCGGAACGGAGATTGCTGAAGTCATCGGTGAGCAACTGCTGCGAACAAGTTTAAGTAAGGAGATTGAAGCGATGATTATGACTAATAAATTGCTGCCGGTGGCTTTGGTGGCTGCCCTGATTGGTGGTTCAGTGGGCGCGTTTGTAATGCACTCAAGAAACGAGACTCCAGCCGAGACGCAAACGGCGACATCCACCCAACCGGTCAATGGCACACTGGCAAGCACGGCCGGTGGCGAACAGTTCATTCCGGCCCAGTTTAATTCGCCGGCTGAACAGACTGCGTACAAATCGGGCTTTGCCGACGGCTTCAATGCCGCAGAGACGAACGGGAACGTGAGTAACCTCGCCCCTGCCAATCAGCAGCGCGTAGTTTATCGGAACACGGGCCGCAGCACTGCGCGTAGCTCACAGAATTCGCGAAGAGTCTATTACGACTATCGACAACAGCCGAAGGGTCGCAGCTTCTGGTCGAAGCATCGTGACAAGCTCACGGTTGCGGCCGGCACAGGCGGCGGCGCGATCATCGGTGGCTTGATTGGTGGCAAGAAGGGTGCTGCGATTGGCGCGCTGTCAGGCGCTGGCGGTTCGGCGCTCTACACCTACAAGCTTCGCAAACGCAGTCCCCGTTACTAAGCGGGCAACGGGAGTGCATTAGCATGAGAGCGAAGCTTTTCATCGCGACCGGCTTCGCCGCTCTGGTAACAATAGTTTGGGCAGTTCCCAGCGCGGGGACTGCCCCTTTTATTGTCCGAGGTGCCACGAAACCTGAGCCTGCAGCGAGCCGCGTAGCACCGCTGCCGTCGCCGGTTCGCTTTCGCACCAGCAAGGATCGCGGGCTGCTCGTTGACACCTGGATCAATGGCCGCGGTCCATACGTGTTCGTACTCGACACCGGCGCCGGCATGAACGTCATCGCGCAACGAGTGGTTAGCGAAACCCAGGTAACTACAAAAAGTGCGCCCGTCACGATCGTCGGCGGACTCACGAACGCGCAAATTACCTCCAACCGCTTAGCGGTGTTCGGTCAGCTCGCTTTGGGAGAGCGAAGCAATCGCTTTCCCGCAACACAAACGGCGCTGATCGTTTCTTCGCTCGGTCCCGGCATTGACGGCATCCTCGACCCGACCAGCATTTTTGCGCCACACGGTTTTTCTATCGACCTGCCCCATGAGCGCCTTGAGGCAATCGACACTACCATCAACGGACTCGAGCGCGGACGAGTTGCCGGCGAAGGCGCCGTCGTTCCCTGGCTGCGTTCGGGAGGCAGCACCCGGCCGTTCGTTCGACTAGGTGATGGGCGACTGGCGTTGGTCGATACTGGTTCGGGATTTGGACTTGCGATAAACGAGCGCGACGCGGTCATAGTAGGAACGCGCAACGGCAACCGCACGAAGTCAGACGGGCGGCTGGGCACGCGCGACATCGCCGGCGGCACCGTTAAGTCGAGACGCGTTGATCCGACAACGATCAGCATTGGCGCGCTCGTGCTTCGCCGCGTGCCGACCGATATTCTCTTTGGAGTTCATGACGATGCGCCTGTAATTTTGGGACGCGACGTTCTTTACCCGTTTAGGATCACCTTCGATCCACGTAAGCGCCTGATCGAGTTCGCCACTGCGCCGAAAAACCAGACCGCGGCGTGGCCGTTCTGAGGGTAGTGACCTAATTTCAATTCTCTGCGTTGACTCGGCGCGCTCTGCGGTGAGTGGGTTTGGAGGTTGATATTAACCGTCGAGGCGCGGGGATCGCTGAGACTACTCAGAGAAGACTTCAAATTAGGGCTCTACCGTTCTGAGCGCTCGGCTCCGGGACCTGGCCTTACCAGTCCCGGTCCCGACAATTTGCCAAAACGGCAATCAATGTTACCTTTGGCCTCCCATGAGTCGGGTCAGGGCAGCATTGACGGCCGTGAAAGCCGTTGCCTAAGCTGGGTCTCGGCGCCGCGCATCGTTACCTTCGACGCCGCAAGTTTGTTACCGACTCTCGATTGCCGCGATCTCCAACTATTTGTTTACAGTGCAGCCGGCGAATTTGCTTTGAGTAAGTTGGCCTGGTTTTAAAGGCTCTCCAGTCCCGTAGGCTTTGCTCGTTGTTCGTGGCTCCCCGAAATATGCATCAGGACCTAAAACTTCCTGCGAATTTTTCTACTTCAAAAGCGGTGCTGTGTCTGATTGTAGCCCTGCTTACCCTGGCTCTTCTGGGTGGCTGCAATCGCGAGGGAGCTGCGCCCGCCCATGACAACGCGGCCGATGCCAGCCGGCGCGGCGCGGAAATCGTCGCCGAATACCTGAAGCGCGACGCGAGCCCTTATCGCAAGAACCGCGTCCGCATGACAATCGCCGCCCCGCCCGAGCCGGTTAAGGTTTACGACCTGGATCTTTGGCGCAAGCAAACGCCCGCCGAAACACTGACGCTGACACACGTCGTGCAACCCGCGGCGGAAAACGATCTGGCCGCTCTAAGCGTCGAGAAGAAAAACGAGCCCACCGTTAACATTACTTATGTTTCCTCGACCGGACAGTTTCGCGAGACAGGCACGAACAAGATGTTCTTTGGCGGCTTGACCGCGCAGGAGTTGCTGGGCGAATGGGACAAGTATGATTACCGTTTGCTCGGCGAAAGAGATTTGCAAGGCGTGAAGGCGTACGAAGTTGAGGGAGTTCTCAAGTCAGGCGTTGACTCGGCCATCACCCGATCAAAAACGCTCTTTCGGGCCGACACCTACCTTCCGGCAGAGCTTCACCTCTTCAATTCCGCCGGCGAAGAGGTACGAACGTTTCGCGTGGAGAGCTTTCGCAACATGGCCGGCCGCGAGGTTGTCGGTCTGATGCGAATTGAGAATCATGTGCGCTCCGCGAAAATATCAATCGAGATGTTAAGCGTCGAATTTCCCGAGAAGGTTGACGATGCGATGTTCACGCGAGAGTACCTGAAGCAGTTGGCAGGGAAGTAGTTTTGAAATCTCAAATCTCAAATTTGAAATTTCGGATCGCAAGTTTGAAAGCTCTGACTCAGAATTAGAGTTCAGATCTTGAATTTGAAATTTGAAATCTGAGATTTGAGATCCTCGAGGGACAGACCGACATGAACGGATCGGACAACGTGGTTTCGCTGGAGAAGGTTTCCAAAGCCTACGCCGACGGCCAGACATTTTACGCGCTGAACCAGGTCGATTTAACGGTGCGGCGCGGTGAGCGGCTGGCGATCATGGGTCCTTCCGGCTCGGGCAAGTCCACGTTGCTGAATCTGATTTGCGGCCTCGACGTCCCCACCTCCGGCCACGTGTACGTAGACGGAACTGAGCTATCACAACTAAGCGACGACGAGCGCACGCGACTGCGACGTGAAAAGATCGGCATGATCTTTCAGTCGTTCAACCTGCTGCCGACGCTCACTGCGCTCGAGAATGTTTCCCTGCCGCTGCGTCTGCGCAATCGCTCTCGTCGCGAAGCTGAGAAGCGAGCCATGGAACTGCTCGAACGCGTCGGCCTGCATCGCCAGGCGCCGCACCGTCCCGATGAAATGTCGGGCGGAGAATGCCAGCGGGTCGCAATTGCGCGCGCGTTGATTTTTGATCCGCCGCTCTTGTTGGCCGACGAACCAACCGGAAATCTCGATTCAGCCAGCGGCGAAGGCATCCTGCAATTGCTCGACGAATTACACCGCGAACTAAACTCCACCATTCTGCTTGTCACTCACGATCCACACACCGCGGCGATGTGCGAACGCATGCTGGTCATGCGCGACGGCCGCGTGGCGCAAGACAGTTATCAGGCCGCCGAAAACATTTTGGTAACGGAGGAAGCTTGATGTTCGGCGCGCTTTCTTTAGTTACCTTCAGGCAGTGGCGTTTGCACAAGCTGCGTCTCGCGCTGACACTGGCGGGCATCGCGCTCGGCGTCGCCGTCTTCTTCGCGGTGCGCACGGCAAATACCACGCTCGTCGGATCGTTGGCAACGACAGTCGAAAAGCTGGCGGGCCAGTCGACGCTTCAGGTGACTGCGGGTGAGGCGAGTTTTCCTCAGGAGGTGCTTCGCACCGTGCGCGCGACGCCGGGCGTGGTCCTTTCCGAACCGGTAATTGAGACTGTGGTGCAAACAGCGCTGCCGGACTCCGCCAACATTCTCGTTTTGGGAATGGACACGGGCAGCGACTTGAAACTCTACCAGGGTGAGTTTGACGAGTCGGGGCTGGAGATCAGCAATCCGCTCGCGTTCAGCGAACGTCCTGATTCGATCGCGATTTCCCGACCGTTTGCCGATCGCTACGGGCTAAAGGAAGGCGATCATCTGCCAATTTACACGTCGCGCGGCCCGCAGACCCTGACTGTGCGCGGCTTCTTTAAAACGTCCGGCGCCAGCGTCGTCTTTGGCGGCAACATCGCCTTGATGGACATCTACGCGGCCCAGGCGGCTTTCAATCGCGTCGACCGCTTTGATCGGATCGACATCATGACGGACCCGAAGCTGAGCGTTGACGCGGTTGAGCAAACTTTGCGCGGACGTCTTCCTGCCGGCATTGACGTCGCTCGGCCCGATCGCCGCGGACAAGGTCTCGAGAAGGCTGTTTCGGCGATGCGCCTGGGTCTCTTCATCATGAGCCTGCTGGCCCTGATGGTCGGCGTGTTTATTATTTTCAACTCGCTGAGCGTCAGCGTAAATCAACGATGGAAAGAGATCGGCATCCTCCGCGCGATCGGAGTTGAATCGTCTCACGTGCAGCAGATGTTTCTCCTTGAGGCGGCGGTGATGGGCCTGGTCGGCTCGGCGGTCGGCGTTGGTGTTGGGTTTTTGCTCGCCGGCGGCGCGACGCAAATCATGAGCGCGGTGCTGGGTTCGATGTATGGACTCGTCGCCACGCCCAACCGGCCGGCATTTCATTGGGATTACGCAGCGACAGCATTTGCGATTGGCGTCTTCGCTTCTTTGCTCGCCGCCTGGCTGCCGGCACACGCGGCTGCGCGCCTCGATCCGGTGCAGGCCCTGCATAACATCGAGCTGCAGCGTCGGGAAGCGGTCCTCGGTTGGACGCGCTTTGCGATCGGCATCATGTTCATCCTCGTCGGCCTGGCGCTTACGTTTTTCTCGCCGCCGGGAGTGGGCCTGACGATTCACTTTATTTACTCGATCATGGTCCAGTTTGGACTCGTGCTGTTGTTGCCGAAGTTTGTTGTTTGGGGTTCGCGTATCCTGCGCCCGGTGATGGGCCGGCTGTTCGGCGCTGAAGGCGTCATCGCTGTCGACGCCGCCGTGCGCATGCCACGAAGGACTTCCGCGACGGTGGGGTCGTTGATGCTCGGCCTCTCGTTCGTCTTTTCAGTCGGCGCTTTCATTCACAGCCACAAGGCGGCACTCAACCGCATGCTCGACCGCTGCGTTAACGCCGACTTGATGATTGCCACGTCCGAACAACTGCGTTCGCGCACGTATCATTTCAGCGAAGAACAGGAGAAACGCGTTCATTCGTTGCCGGGCGTGGAGAGTCAGGACGGCATGCGTGTGACGGGTTTGGCTTACGGCTCTGACGACATCATCGTCATCGCGCGGGACATGGGTTTGTGGTTCAACAATTCACCGGGCTTGCTCGATGAAGGCAACGAGCGCGAGGCGCAGGACTTGTCGCGGCGCGGAGAAGGCTTTGTCATCTCGCAGAACCATGCCGTGCGCACCGGTCTGGGCCTCGGCGATCAGTTGCGTTTGGAGACGCCCGCCGGTCCACTCACCCGCCCGGTCGTCGGCATACTCGAGTTTTATTACGTGGAGAAGGGAACGGTCTTTATGGACCGCGAACTCTACAAGAAGTATTGGGGCGACAACGCGGTCGACCTGATCCTGCTCAATCTCTCGCCCGGAGTTGATCGGACCGCGTTCAAAGCTGAAATCAATCGCGCCATGGCCGGCGAGCAGCGCGCCTTTATTTACACCAGCGATGAATACAAAGCCTGGAGCGCGCGCCTGACTGATCAATTCTTCACGCTCACGTACCTCGAGATGCTGATCGCCATCTTCGTTGCCGCCATGGGCCTCATCAACATGCTCGTGATTTCCGTTTCCGAGCGTCAACGCGAACTCGGCATCTTTCGGGCGCTGGGTGGTTTGCGCAGTCAGGTTCGAAAGATCGTTTTGCTGGAAGCCGCGGCGATCTCGCTGGTCGGTTTTGGCACCGGAATAATTGCCGGACTCTTCAACGCTTACTTTCTGGTCCGCACCGCCGCGCGAATCATCGCCGGCTTCAACCTCCGGTTCGAGTTTCCCCTGACCGTCGTGCTGACTACGTTGCCGGTCGTGTTGCTCGTCGCCCTCGCCGCCGCCTGGTGGACCGCCCAACGCGCGCTGCGACTTCCCGTCGTCGAAGCAATCGGCTACGAGTAGAATGTTGCTTGTCACAACCCCTCGTGTGACACGTACAATGCCCAGTCGAAACCTCTTTCAACAGGAGACGACGCTATGTCCCACCCGCATAACGCCCAACCGTCCGTTAACACGCGTTGGAGCAACATCTTCTTATTTGTCCTTTACCTCGGATTCTCGTTGCTGCTGGTCCTAGTCCGGTACTTTGACAAGGACTCTAACTCCGGTCTTCACCTCGCTACCAACGTTTACGGCTTACAGGCCCTGGCCGGAGCGCTGCTCGGTTTTTGGCGAATCAGGAAGCGCGCCGACAATCCCAAAACGACACCGGCTGTTGCTTCAATCTGGATCTGTGTAGGCCTCGCAGGTTGGACCATCGGCCAGTTGCTATGGGTCGTTCGGGGCCTGCTGGGAAAGGGCGATGCCTACCCCTGGTGGAGCGATGCGTTCTACATCGCGTCTGACCTATGTTGGTTCGTCGCCCTACTGAGAATCTTCAAGTCGCTGGAACGACGCGGCCTAACCGAGATCGGCAGATTCACCGCAATAATGCTTACGGCTCTGACCCTGGTCATCGCCTGCTTTTGTTGGGTCGAAAGGGAATTGATTGCCAAGGCATTAAATCCTGCCGACTTGCTTACGCTGTTCTGTGATTTCGTCTACGTTCTCATTACCTTCTCAACGATGATCCTTGCCATTGCCCTGCTAGTTGGAGAGAACGCCGAAATTCCCAGCCCGCTTCATCGGTGCCTTCGGTATTTGTGCGCAGCGACGGCCCTCGATGCGGCCGCAAACCTTGCTTTTGTCGTGACCCAGCCAGACAAGCTTCAGGCAGGTAGCGCATTGGCATACTCCGATGGCAACTGGGTTGACTGGCTATTCCTGACGGCTATGTACTTGTGGGGTGTGTCGGCGCTGAAGTGGCCCATCAGGGAGGAGGAGCTTCGCTACGCCTTCGGCACGAAGCGAAGCGAGGTTCGGGCAGAAGAGATTCAGCGGGCAACTGAGATTGCCAGGAACTACTCCCCAACCGGGCGGCTGAGCGATTCAAATTCGATCGAATGGATTCTGGAGCACATTCCCGGATGCCTGAGAGTGGTAAAGCTCGGCGATCAGGTCATCGGCAGCACCTTTGTCTTTCCTGTTTCCCGAGACCTGGTGCAGAGCTTCGTCGCTGACAAAACGACCGAACGTCAAATGTTTGAAGAAGTAAAAAGGAATCCTCTCACGTGGGACTGCGTATATCTGGCCGACGCGAGTATTTTGCCGGACCATCGCAGACGAGGACTGGCGTTCAATTGCTTCAAAGAGACGATTGAGAACATTGCGAAGAAGCACAACAAGCCCGCGCTTGAGGTGTACTGCTGGCCGACTAATCTTAAACGAAAACGGCTGGCTGAAAAGCTTGAAGTGCATTTTGAAAAACAGGGGATGCGGGTCATTCAGAATGAATGATGCCGCTGTGAAAGCTTAGAACCGAACAATAAATTCGCGCACCAAATTTAATGCAAACCCGCCCACCAGTGAGCGGGTGCCACTTCGCAGTCCGTCTTTATAGCTGTAGCGCTCGGGGTACCAGGTTTCGTGTGAAATAATCCCGCTGGTGTAGGCGCCGGCGAAGCGCGGCACGGAAATCACGCGTTTTCCAGTCCGCGTGCGCGAGATTAAGTTCTCGACAAGTGCGTCTGTCAGGCGCGGAAAAAAACCTTTGCGCTTGCTTCTCTGGAAACCGGTATCCAGCCCCAGGGCAGAGTCCAGGCCGTAGGTAACGGTTTGCTGAATCGCGTTTTGACCGAAGCTCGACGCATAGCGCTTGCCGTAACCCGAGGCGCCCTGTTCCCATTCCTCCGGATTGTCTCGCCACTGATTGATGCCCGCTGAGACAGCGCTGCGAGCCAGGCTAAATGGTCCGACGGTGCTCTTCAGATAGCGATTGAATCGCTCACGCCTGGTGGGAAAGACGTAAGGCTTACTCGCGGTCTGTTTCGCGCTCGTCTGGTTAGGGTCAACCGGCGGGATACTTTTGACCACTGCTAACGAGTCAGCGTTCACTTGCACCAACACTTCACTGTTTGCCTCTTCGCTGATTGTGTCCCTCGTTGTTTGCGCTGTTGAAGTTTGAGAGGTCGGAACGTCCTGCCCATAGACTGGGAACAGGCAAGCAACTATGAGTATCAAGAGTCCGATCGTTTTATTGGCTCCGCTTAGTGAGAGCTGTTTCATTTGGAGTTCCCCTTTTTACCCACCCCTATGTAACGCCAACTGTTAGTTTGCGGATCGCATCTGACGTCTCAACCCTCGACGCAGTTTGCGTTACCCGAGTTCGTCGCTAGCTATTCCCGAAAGCATACAACGCACTGCGCGTCCTGATGTAAATCCGTCCGTCGGCAATTGCCGGCGTTGCAAAGATCTCGTCGTCCAGGTCATTCATCTTAAGCACCTGCCAATCGCCGCCGGCCTTTAGGACAGACACCACGCCCGCTTCGCCGATCACAAAAACCTTGTCGTCGGCGGCCACCGGCGAAGCGAAGTACTTGTCGATGGCGCCCATCAGCCGTCCCTGCTTGAGCACTTTACCGGTCGCCGGATCAAACGAAAGCAGAATCCCGCTGTCGTTGATCATGTAGAGCACGCCTTTGTAGAGCAGCGTCGAAGGAACCTGCGGCACCGGTTTCGAATAACGCCAGCGGATCGCGTTCGCCGTCTGGTCGCCGCCGTTCCCGTCGCCTCCCAACTTGATCGCCAGCAGTCCATTCTCCGACGCCATCATTGCGCGAAACACTTCCCAGTCTTTCGGGTTCAACTGCTTATCGCGGTCCATATCAAACGCTTCGAACGCGTCAACCAGCATCTTGTCCATCGGGCCGGTTAACTTTGCGTCAACGACCTCCGTCTTCGCAATCTGCTTGTCGCTGTTCTTGTCGTACCGCGGCAGCGCCTGGTCCCAGTCAATCGTCGCCACCTGCGCGCCGGGTTGATTCTGCGGGAAGCCCCAGCCGTTGATGTACAGGTATTCGCCGTCGTTGCTGGCAATCGATTTCATCTCGCAGGCCAGTCCGCGCACCCACCAGACTCGCTTGCCGTCGGCGACCGAGTAAGCCGAGAGCTGAAACGATTCCGGAATAACGATCTGCTGCGCACCTTTTTTTGGTTGATAAATGATCGGCGTCGAGTAACCCGAGATGACGACCGGCCGTTCAACTTTCCAACGCTGCTTGCCGGTATTCTTGTCGATTGCGAGGAGATAAGACGACGGGCTGTCCTGGTCCACCGGTAGAATAATTTTGTCGTCGACTAGAATGGGCGAGGCGCCGAAGCCGTAGAACATATTGAACGGACCGAGCGGGTGCTGCCAACGCTCTTTGCCGGCGGCGTCGAAAGAAATCAAACCAAACTCCTGAAAGAAGGCGTAGACGTTCGTTCCGTCAGTGACGGGGCTGGGCGACGCCGGTCCGTTCACGTTCTGCAAGCGACCGGTGCTCGCGCGCGGCACTTCACGTTGCCAAAGTTCTTTTCCAGTCTGACGGTCGAGACAGATGACCAGCAACTTGTAATTATTTTTCTCCTTCTCTCGTTCTTTCGCCTCGTCTCTGCTGTTCGCCGGTTGCTGCGCGCTGTTTGCCACCGGCTGTTTGCTGTCTGCTGTTTGCTGTTTGCTGTACGCGGTAACGAAAATCCGATCCTTCGTGAGCACCGGAGACGAATGACCGAACGGCAGCGGTGTCTTCCAAATGACGTTCTTGGCGGGACCAAACTCTTCGGGAATTGCGATAGTAGCTGCCGAAACGCCACTTCCGTTTGGCCCACGAAACTGTGGCCAGTCTTCCGCGCGCGCCGTGGTGATCAGTGCGGACGCTAACAAAGCGACGCTCAATGTCGCGATCACGAGCGCGATCACTGAAGCAGGCTTTCCGTGCTCTGCTTTCAACTTCTGATTGATTTTTGACGGCAAGCGGCGCGGTTCGAGATTTATCTTCATGATGTGTCCTTAAGCAGGCTGGCAAAGCGGGCGCTATTCTAACTGAAGGCGGAGACGCGTGCGATTGTAGTTTAAAGAGAAGAACAAACGAAACGCCGCCAAATTAAGGAGAAAGAATAGAAAAAGGGAAGGAAGGGAGAGGAGAAAGAAGTAAGGAAGTAAGAGAAGGGTGATGAAGAGAAGAAGGAAGAAGGGGAGAATGGAGGGGGAGAGAGTTTAATAGCAAAGATTAGATAGATGAGAGAAGTTGTAAGGTAAAAGATAAAAAAGATTGAAGAGGTAGGAGAAAGAGTGTTGAGATTGAAAGTAGGGGTTGAAATTGAGAAGTGAGGTAGGAAGTGTGAAAGAGAAGAAAAAAGTGTGAGAGGAGAGGAAACGAAGGGAGAAAAAGCGGGAAGAGTTGGCTCACACATAGGCCACAGCTGTCACACGACATCGAACCGGCACGTCTGAAATGGACTGAAAGGCCGCCCGGAGCAGCGTGAGCAGTCAAGGATGGTACGCGGTGGACGAGAGCGTCGGTGCCGGAGCTGCAACCGACAAGGTGAGACAAGACAGCAGTGCTGCCGGCAAGGACGGAGGAGACGGCCGGTGAAGGTCAGAAGCAACACGGAAACGCTGACGCGTCGATGCTGCAAACCTGAAGGGACGCGGGACAACAAGCGCCCCTAGTAGCACGCAAGCAGGCGACAGCAAATGTCAAGCGGATAGTCTATGCCCAGGCCCAGCCTAGCGAGAGATCAACAGAGCAAGGCGCGGACACAGGCAGCAGCAGCCGGCGCGGGCCAAAAGAACGAGTGTGCGGGCAACGGCAAATCTGACGACCTAAACAGCGAAAATCCAAAAAAGATGGGTGCTCTCACCAAAATTCCGCGCGACTGGGATGAAGGCTGACCAAGGCAGGGCCATGACGGCAGGTAATTCTAAGGTACGCGAAGTCCGCCAGACGCCCACGAACAAAGCGCCGCCTACAAGCGCGCGGCAGGACGACCAGCCCGGCAACGGGGCGAAAAGAACGAAGGCGCACCAGTGACCACTATGGCGGTAGTACGACGGCCCTCAACAATTACCTCTAATCAGTCAGTCATCGCTGCCGGAACGGAATCACGCCAGAGGCGACCCGCAGACGACAAGACAAAAGCGGGAGAGTGAGCACGAGAGACACGGGCAGGGCAGACCAGAAGCGGAAGAACAGCACCCAAAAGCACCCAAAGCGACCAACGCCGTACGCCAGCAGGACGAGCACCGGGCAGCGCACAAGCGGCAAGACGGAAACAGGCGGCGAGCGAGAGCACGAGCGAACCGAACCCGGCAGGGAAGACCGAACGCGCTAAGAAAGACGAGCGGCCAAAGAGCGCCGCCCATGCCATCGAGATGCCCGCAAAAGTCGCTTGCTGAGCGATTCGCCAGTCGATCTTTGCTAGAACCTCTATGCTGAGATCGTCTGCCGCCTCGCGCGCGTTCTAGTTGGTCAAATATGTTCCAGCCTGATTGCGTTGCCAGACGCGCCACAGCCTAGCAGATGTTGGGCCACTTCGGCGGTTGCTTGTCGTACGCGGTAGTGAGTGTTTATGACGCACCTTGATTGCTCCGCCGGGGGGCGCAGGGATATAACGGAATCCTGAAGGATGCACGCTTTTGGGAATAGGTAGCTGTTCCTAGCTTGTAAGGTTACTCCAAATACGGCAATTTAGCCGCATCTAACACCGCTTTCAAGCTTTTGGCTCTCTGCCCGCACGACGATCGAACGGTTTAGTTTCGCCAAATCACGTTCATCATTCGACGAAAAATTCTTCAAGATCGTTGCTATCTCCATGAAAGCTGATTCTGAGGGTATGCGTAATCACAGCGGCCATCGGTGGCTTCTCAGCATCAGAACTGAACACGGGACTAACATCTGTCGCAATTCGTGAACTGCAAAACCTCGCTCGTGATCTAAAATTACGGACTGTGCCTTGGAAATAACTTCTAGCGATTCGCTTCTAGTAGTCGCGACAGTCTTTTCTTGAGCGTTCCTCTTGCTTACTTGTTGATAGTAGATCGACATTATCGCTTTCAGTAATAGCTTCGTAACATCGTCTATGAATTCGGGTATTCCCACGTCTGCGCCACGGCGAACGATATTCATAGAGATCAACATTCTATGATGTCCGAAATGTCGTCCGAGGGAATGCTCGTGACTCTTGAGGCTACCTTTTGCGCTAACACTGGATGCTAAGAGCGACTCGGGATCTCAAGTGACGAAGCAAATTCATTAAACGCTCTTCCGGAAGATCACATCTCTCAAGACCTCCTCGTACTTCTGGGTCTAGTGCCGCCATCGGTGTTTATCCTTAGAACTTCAAAGAGCTTGAGACAATGGCAACGATCCTGCCGGATTATTAATATCTAGCACTAACATAGAACGCCAATGGAGTAAAGTGGTTTCAACTAGACATGTTTTGTGTACGGCCCGTCTGGTGATTACTCGCCCCAACGAGCTTAGCTGCCTCTGGCTATCGCGGAGCGTTCTTGTGTGAGTGTCTTAGCGCGGGCGTGGCCGCCCTTGAGCCGCCTTTGAGGCCGGATGCTACCTTCTTCGCGTCCTTGCCCTCCACGGATTCTGGATCATGCTTAGCAATGATCGTGTCGAGGATTCCACGGGCAAACTCGTTTGGGTCTTCGCCTGCCTCCGATCATAGCTGGTAAAATTGCGGCCTGAAAACTAACAGAACAGCACGCACGGATTGTCTGTACGACTTTGCCGCCTGACTTGCCTGTTCGCCGAAGGCGTTGGCTAACTCCAACCCAGGATAACCCCCTGGGTCCACGACGCGATCACTATTGCCTCACCCTGAAGGGATGACATACGAACACTAACGTTTAGTTTGGAGTGCGCTGACCTGTCAGCGCTTTGTCTTCGGGCGACTTGACGCCCGGTCTCATCACAATGTGAAGCTCACCAGTGCCGCGACAGGTCGCGGCTAACCAAAGCGCTGACAGGTCAGCGCACTCCAAAAGTCTCTACAGCCTGGCCACGGCCATTCCCCGGCGAAGTTCAGTGAAACGATCAGGCGACGATGAGAATCGAGTTGCAGTGTTAGCGAAGCGGCCACTAACATCAGCCGCGCAGCCAGCGGCTTCAGGTGTGGCTACTTTGATATGAGACCTGACGGGTCTGATATGAGACTTGGCCAGTCTAATATGAGACCTGACGAGTCTAATATGAGACCTGACGAGTCTGATATGAGACCTGACGAGTCTGATATGAGACCTGACGAGTCTGATATGAGACCCACCCAGTCTGATGTGAGACCCCACCAGTCTGATGTAAGACCCCGCCAGTCTGATATGAGACCCCGCCAGTCTGGTATCGGGCGTGGCTCTCCTAATAGAAGGAAAGCACCCGCAAGTGAAGGGGAATCAATTTCCCCGCTTAATCACTCGCTCCCTGAACCTCGGCAAACAGCGCCAAAAGCCCGGAAAACGAGCAAAAACGCCCGCAATACGCCACAATTTCAATTATCGTCGGATTAAGGGTTATTGACCTGGTTGCGGGGCCGGAGGATCGAGGATCATTGCCTAGAGGATCGAGGATCGTGAGTCCCGAAACCGTTTCCTTGTGCCGGGCCTAAATATCAAAGCTGGACGACTGATGACAAGCGCCACAGACCAAGTTATTCAGCCGTCCGCTCCGCGGACCCACCTTCCTTTCTCGTTTCATCCCAGCAGTGAACTGCTGGGCTATTTTCATTCGTCCGCTGCGCGGACTGCATTCGGACTTAACACTAAATTTCGGAAGCTGTTTTAGAATGAAGCCATGAAAAAGTTGAGCCTGTTGGTCTTGTTGAGTTTAGTCGTCACGTCAGTCGGTCAGACGGTGAAGCCGCCGTTTCCAGTCAAGCGAAAGGAAACGCCGGACACCTGGCAGCGCGACGGCTGGAATGCACTCGAGCGCGCGAAGAGAGAAAAGATTCGGCACGGCAAAGCGAAGAACGTCATTCTTTTCATCGGCGACGGCATGGGCGTGACGACGCTGACGGCGGCGCGAATTTTCGAAGGACAGTTGCGCGGCGAGAGTGGCGAGGAAAATCGCTTGAGCTTTGAAGAGTTTCCGTTCAGCGCGCTCTCGAGAACGTACAGCACGGACCAGCAGACGTCGGATTCCGCGCCGACGATGACAGCGATTGTAACTGGCGTGAAAACAGACGAAGGAATGTTGTCGGTTAATCAAAACGGACAACGAAAAGCCTACCAAAGCGTCAAGGGGAACGAAGCCCGGACGCTGATTGAAATGGCCGAAGAGAAGGGACTCTCGACCGGCATCGTTACCAACACGCGCCTGACGCATGCGACGCCGGCAGCGTGCTTCGCGCACACGCCCGAGCGCGACTGGGAATCCGACCAGGATATTTTCGCCGACGCGAAAGACGCACATACGGCCAAGTTTCCCGACATCGCCCGGCAGTTGATCGAGTTTTCTTATGGCGACGGTCTCGAAGTTGCGCTGGGCGGCGGCCGCAACAAGTTCATGCCGCAGGAAACGCGTGATCCGGAATACGCGGACGAAACAGGCGAGCGGCTCGACCAGCGAGACCTGACCGAGGAGTGGGTGAAGAGGCGCGACGGCTCGGCCTATGTCTGGAACAAACAGCAGTTCGCTGCCATTGATGCGAAGAAGACAAAGCACTTGCTTGGGCTCTTTGAACGTTCACACATGCAGTTCAGCCACGAGCGTGCGCGGGACAAAGGCGGCGAGCCGTCGTTGTCTGACATGACCGCAAAGGCGATTGATATTCTTTCGCAAAACAAGAATGGCTTTTTTCTGATGGTGGAAAGCGGACGCATCGATCACGGCCATCACAACGGCAATGCGTTTCGTGCTTTGAATGAAACAATCGAACTCTCGAACGCGGTACGCACAGCGCTCGGCAAAGTTAATCTTGATGAGACCCTGATCGTGGTTACGGCCGATCATAGTCACACCTTGACGATGCAGGGTTACCCGCTGCGCGGAAACAACATTCTGGGTTTGGTCAGGCAAGTCGACGACAACGGCCGGCCGGAAGCGGATTACAAGCGGGACCGGCTGGGCCTGCCGACGACGACGCTGAACTATACGAGCGGCCGCGGGTACACTGGAGCCTCAAATGAACAACCCGAAGGCCCAAAGAAATGTTGCGAAGAACCGCAGACTTTCGCGGTGAGTACGAGCGGGCGCCCGGATCTGTCGAGAGTGGATACGACCGATCCTGACTATCTTCAGGAGGTGACCATTCCGCTGAAAGGCGAAACCCACGGCGGCGAAGACGTGGCGATCTTTGCGACAGGAGTAAACGCGCATTTGGTGCGCGGGTCGATGGAAGAGAACTGGATCTTTTACGTGATGGCAGATGCGTTGCGACTGGGCAGAAAGTGAAGGCGTTCTCCAATCGCAGCGGCTGCAGGACGACAGAGATGTTTCCGTTAAAGCCATCGGCGCAGTCAGTTTCAACGACGCCGTTGCGCAGTCCTTTTTCAGCTTCCGCAGATTAGGTTGACAGGACGGCCCGACGGGCATACTGTTCCACCGCTATCAAGACCTCGCCGTCTCCAAATGAGCCTGCCTCATTTCTTCTCGGAATAGCGCACCCAGGGCCAAAACTTTCAACGGCCAACCGGGATAGATTTGACGGTTCCATCGCTTAACACAGTGCGCCGCACTCCGGCAGCGCCTCCATCAGGACCTTAAACTCATGCGCGCGAAAAATTCACGCTTCCAGCTGTTTGCCTTTTCGTTAATTACCCTAGCCGTCGTCTGCGCGTCACCAGAAACTCCATCCGGGTGGCCCATCGTGAAGGCTCGAACTGCTCCAGTTCCGGGTTCTGCCGCCGCTCATCTTCCGCAAAATCCGCTGCAGTCGCAACGAATGCCGCAGCGTTGCGCGCTAAATGTAAAGTCAGAGCAATTTGGATACGTCATCATGCGCCGCAAGGAGTTGCAGGCGGATGCTTTCGTGGAGGCGGCGGAGATTTTTCTTAGCGACTTGAAAAAACTGGAGGCGGAAGGCGACGAGCTCACCGATGCTATCGCCAGCTACGAACGCAGCGAATGCACTCCACACAACGTAACGGCCCGAGAACTCGAGATTGAGGTGCGGGCTTTTGAAGCGGAATGTCGCGGAGAGCTGCCGCAGGCGCAGTATGACGCGTGCGTGAGCCGCCAAAGCGTGCTTCAGCCGCGCTCGACTGCGGTGCAGAACGAATACCTCAGGCTGCACGCCAAAGAGGAAAGATATGCGGAGCGGATGAGGGACTACGACGCGCGCGCAGCCCGAGCCCGCGACAACGCCGAACGAGTTTTGGACTTCGACAACACTGAAGAGATGGTCAAACTATACGTCTGGAAACTTCGGAAGCAACGCCTCGCATCCGGCACGCCGACGTCGTGCGAATCATTCGCCAGAATCATCGAGGCAACGGGGAAGCGAGTGAAGAACCAGGATCTGTTGATTAACTATCTTTCTCGCGTGCTAATTGAGGAACAGTTGCTCTTGAATTTTTTTACCGGCGACCAGCGCCTTCGGCCACTCGCCGGGAGAACCTTCGATGCTTCCGGATTCCGAAAGCAGTATTACGCGAAACTTGATGAGAACCAGGTGCGTCACGTCCTGGGATTTATCGCCGCCGGCTATTATCGGCTGCGGACGCCTTCCGAGGTTTACAGCTATTTTGCCGATTACCTCACGGACACTGAAGAGGACTACGACCTGGCGGTCGAAGGCGCGAGGCTCGGCGTCGGTCTGCATGTTGGCACTTATGATTCCGCGAACTTTGGCCGCGCCGTTCGAGGCGCCCTGTGCCAATAGGTGATCCTATGAAACGTTGGATATTTGGGTTTGTCTGCGGCTTGGCGGTTATCTCGGCGATCTTCTTTTTCTTTAAGGGCGGCGGCTCGCAAGGCGGCGAATACTCTTTTCCGGAACCATCACCTGCGGCTAGTCCGACGCCGGTGCCTGAGCCGTTTCCCGAACGCGCTGCTATCGAACCTTACCCGCTACCCGAGGATGACGAGATTCTGCGTCCGCCTGCATCGGGATCCGAGGTGCCTCAAGGGACGCGACGATTGTCGATCCAGGAGGCTGCTTCCGGTCAGTTGATCAGGTACGAGGCCGCCGGGACAGGCAGACTCTTCCGGCAACTCGATGCTGCTCTCCGTGACGAACATCTCAGACTCGCCCATTGACGTATTTATTGGGCCCGGAACTGTGTTGCTGCCAACTGGCGGGCGCGCCCAAAAAATGCTCGCTTGGGGAATTGTCGCAGTTGGGACGGATGAAACCAGCCCCCCGCAGCTTGTAAACAGTATCTATCTACCGGACGCCAGCCCGCGGCTTGCTGTGATCGAAGCTTACTGCCTGGACTTCGAATTGCCCAATCCTGAACGTACGGACGCGTATCTGGTGGCGGCGCGTCCGGCCATTGCCGTCGCCTCCGTCGTTTATGCAGCCAAGCGAGAAAATCTGTCAGTAGAATCTACCCAGATCGCAGTATGGAAAGATCAGCGCGATCACATTACGCAGCAGGAGATCGAGCACAAGTTTAAAGCGCCGCAGGAAGACTTTGATAAGGCCTTTGAACTGGTGAAGCGGGTCCGCGAAACGCGAAAGCAGCGGAACTCAAACGCCGGCATTGGAGGTTAGGAAGAAGTCATGCTCTAGATGCGCGTCTGCCACTCGGCGGGATCGCGCGCGGTGTGAAGAACCGCTACAACCACAATGATTTCTTCTTCAACCGAAAAATACACAGCGTACGGAAAGCGCCTGGTCAGTACGCGCCGAATGCCGGACCGGAGATCTTCGTATCCAAACGGCGCATCTAGAATGCGCTGATAGGCGGCTCGCAGCTCATCCAGAAATTCAAATCCGAGTCCGGATTCCTCAGCTTCATACCAGTCGAAGGCTGCCCGACATCGGCGTCGACGGCTGGTTCAGCTTCGAGTTGGTATCGCTTCACTTCGATTTGTGAGTCAGACGGTCAATCACATCAAAAGCGGGACGCGCGGTAGCGGGGTTTTTGCGAAAGCGTCGCAAACGGTCTTCAGCAAGTCGCAGATGGCTCTCGGGGACGGGAATGTCGCTGGGGTGCCTTGAAATCTGGTCCCAAAGCGACTGCAAGTATCTGACCTGCTCGGTCTTGGAGAGGTCGTCGAAACCTGGCGGTGTTTGAATTGAAGTTTCGGGCATAAGCAACCTCGTGGATAAATCATAACCGACAGCTGAGGCCTTCGTGCTACCAGCCCAATTCGTAGCCAATTGCTGTCTACTGTTTACTGTTTGCTGTCTACTGTCTGCTGACTGCTGTTTGCTGACTGCTGTTTGCTGACTGCTGTTTGCTGTCTGCTGTTTACTCTTCTTCTCACAGCGGAATATTGCCGTGCTTCTTCGGTGGGTTCGTGTCGCGCTTGTTTTCCAGCAGCGACAGCGCGCGGATGAGTTTCGGTCGCGTTTGCGCAGGTTCGATCACTTCGTCGATGAAACCGCGCTCGGCGGCCACATAAGGATTCGCAAACTTGTCTTCCAGTTCCAAAATTCGCGTCGCGTCGCGCTGCGTCCTGATCCTTCGCTTCACTGATCTCGCGCCGGTACAAAACACCGACGGCGCCTTCCGCTCCCATCACCGCGATCTCCGCACGAGGGCCAGGCGAAGTTCACGTCGGTGCGAATGTGCTTCGACGCCATCACGCAATAGGCGCCGCCATAAGCTTTCCGAGTTATCACCGTCAACTTCGGCACCGTCGCTTCGGCAAAAGCATAGAGCAACTTGGCGCCGTGGCGAATGATGCCGCCATGTTCCTGCGAAACTCCCGGCAGGAAACCCGGCACGTCTTCAAACGTGATGAGCGGAATATTGAAGCAATCGCAAAAGCGAACGAAGCGCGCCGCCTTGACCGAAGCATCGATGTCCAGCACGCCGGCCAGAAACGCCGGTTGATTGGCGACGATGCCCACCGAACGTCCATCGAGCCGCGCGAAGCCAATGCAAATGTTTGGCGCGTGATGTTGCTGCACTTCGAAAAAGTAACCGTCATCGACCACCGCGTTGATGACTTCGCGAATGTCGTAGGGTTGGTTAGAAGCTTCCGGAACGATCGTGTTGAGTTTCGCGTCAGCACGAGTCGGCGAATCGGTCGGACTTAGTTCGCGGCGCGTCTTCGAGATTGTTGGACGGAATAAACGACAGCAGTTCTCGCACCATGCGCAGCGCGTGCTCATCTGAGTCCGCCGCGAAGTGGGCCACGCCGGAAATGCGATTGTGAGTCATCGCGCCGCCGAGTTCTTCTTTAGTCACATCTGCGTGCGTCACGGTTTTGATCACGTCCGGACCGGTGATGAACATGTAGGACGTGTCCTTCACCATGACGTTGAAATCCGTGATCGCCGGACTGTACACGGCGCCGCCGGCGCAGGGCCCCATGATGCAGCTAATTTGCGGAATAACTCCGCTTGCCAACGTATTGCGCAGGAAAATGTCCGCATAGCCGCCGAGACTGACCACGCCTTCCTGAATGCGCGCGCCGCCGGAATCGTTCAAACCGATAACGGGAACACCGACCTTCATCGCGAGATCGAGAACTTTGCAAATTTTTTCGGCGTGAGTCTCCGAAAGGGAACCGCCGAAGACGGTGAAGTCCTGCGCAAAAACCACGACCCGGCGACCGTCAATCAGACCGTAGCCGGTGATGACGCCGTCGCCTGGATAGAGTTGCTGGTCCAAACCAAAGTCTTTCGAGCGGTGCACGACCAGTTTGTCAAACTCTTCAAAGCTGTCTTCATCAAGCAGAAACTCGATACGCTCGCGCGCCGTCATCTTGTTGGCCGCGTGTTGCTTCTCAACGCGCGCCGCGCCGCCGCCCGCTTCCGCCTTGAGCGAACGTTCCTGCAAGAGTTCGAGTTTCGACTTGGATTGTTTGGGTTGTTGCTTTGTCATGAGTGGCTAAATAGCGTCATAAGGCCGCGTCGAAAGGGAACTGCTTCGTCTCGATCAGGTTAACTAATTCGGTCACCGCATGCCGCGCGTTAGTCTGCACTTCGGGCGGGTAGCCATAGCGTGCGGCGTTTCGCTCGAAATCTTCAGCGTCGAGTATACGGTAAGAAAAGTCCGGATCGACCAGAATGTCCAGGTCCAAATCGACGTAGCTGAGAATTTCGCCGTCGAAAGTGGGGGGCACGTTGACGTTGCAGTAATAGTTTCGCAGCTTGCCGTCGGGATGGGCGAAACGAAAGACGTTGTACCAGCGATCGAGCCAATAGTATTCGAGACTGTGCGTGCCGCTTGCGATTGTTCCCAGGAGATCGTGAACGACTTCGTCGGGAAACTTTGCGTCAAGCACGATCAGCGCGCCTTCTTGCCTCAACAATTGCGCCGGCCAGGTTCGATGTAATACGCCGTCGTACTTGTAGACTTGCACTTCAACTCGAACTGTCTCAAGCGTAGGCATCTTGAAAGCGCCGTAGGCGCAGAATGTTTATAGCCTCGTGCAATGGTCTGTCCTGGCAGCTCCGTAGGAGCGAAATGAATTCCGCTCCTACGGAGCGGGACTTACAAGGCTGCCTGGGGCTATAGACATTTGGCTCTAGCGGAGCCACAACCTGCGACTGCGACAAACTGAAGTTTGTCGGACAACTCTACTTCCGTCCGCTCTTGCGCCAGTCAGCGAGAAACTGCGCCTGGCCTTTGTCGGTCAGCGGATGATTGAACAACTGGTCGATCACTTTGAACGGCATCGTCGCGATGTCGGCGCCCATTCGCGCGGCTTCGATCACGTGGATCGGATGCCGGATACTCGCCGCCAGGACTTCAGTTTTCCAATCGTAGTTTCGGTAAATGTCGATGATGTCCTGCAGCAGCAGCAGGCCATTTTCGCCGATGTCGTCGAGCCGGCCGAGAAACGGACTGATGAACGACGCGCCGGCCTTGGCGGCCATGATCGCCTTGCGCGGCCGAGAAGCAAAGCGTGACGTTCACTTTGATGCCTTCGTCATTCAATTGCCGCGTCGCTTTCAGACCCTCGCGCGTCAACGGACACTTGACGACGACATTCGGCGCAATCGCTGCGTACTCGCGACCTTCGCGCAACATCCCGTCCGTGTCTTCGCTGGTGCACTCGGCGGAAACGGGTCCGCTGACGATCTCGCAGATGGCGGCGATGTGCTCTTTGAAATCGACGTCGCCTTCTTTGGCAATCAACGAAGGATTGGTAGTGACTCCGTCCGCGATGCCGAAAGTTGCCGCCTCGCGAATTTCATCCAGATTAGCGGTATCAAGAAAAAACTTCATAAAGACCTCCAGTTATTAACTCTGTGTCAGGTCGCTGTTTAGAGGCGGGCATTGCCCGCCGGTTCAACGATCGTCGCCAACAATTGATTGCAAATCTTGAGACGGGGGGCAATGCCCGCCTCTAAACGAACCGTCTACCACCCGCTAACGCAGATGGGTTCTGACTTCTGATGTCGCAGACCGGATTCCGCAGCACGCCAATTCCTTCGATTTCAACTTCGACGATGTCGCCGTTCGTCATTCGCGAAACCCCCGCCGGCGTGCCGGTCGCAATCAGGTCGCCCGGGTTGAGCGTCATGATGTTCGCGATGTAGCGAATCAGAAAGGGAACTGGAAACGCCATGTCAGCCGTGCGTCCGCTTTGTTTGACTACGCCGTTGACGCGCGTCGCGACGGACAAGATTCAGCGGATCGAGTCCATCGACAATGAACGGACCGACGGGACAAAAAGTGTCGAAAGACTTGCCCCGGGTAAATTGCACGTCCTTGCGTTGCAGGTCGCGCGCGGTGACATCGTTCACGCAGGTGTAACCCAGAACGTAAGCTGAGCGGATCATCATCGTGGCGCAAGCTTTCGCGCGCGACGTCCGATCACGACTCCCAACTCGCCTTCGTGCTCGACCTGCTGCGACTGCGGCGGCAACTCAATGCAGTCGCCGCTGGCAATGATCGCGGACGGCGCTTTAAGAAACAGCAGCGGCTCGTCCGGCATCTTGTTTCCCAGCTCGGCGGCGTGTTCACGATAGTTGCGGCCGACGCAAACAATCTTGGAAGGAGCGACGGGCGCAAGCAGCTTCACGTCCGCAAGCGAGAATGGCTGAGTCAGTGCGCGGGTTGGGAAACGATTCGATTGTTTCGCCGTCGGCTAGTGGCGCGATCGTGTCGCCTTCGACGACGCCGAAGCGTGGCGTCGGCGAAGTGGCAGTTGTGAATCGACAGATACGCATCAAGTGTTCGCGCTTCGCGCTCATTTGCAGGCAGGATGCCTGCGCTCCCAGCTTAAGGTTCGCGCTCCTCGAAAAGGATGGCGGGCGGGACGCCCGCGGTCCGGATAGCGCGCTTTCAGGGTTGGCGGTCGTTCTCCGGCAGTCAACCAGACAGGCAGGAATGCCTGTCTTACTTATGGCACAGTTTCTGAAACCACTTCTGACGGCTCACTGACGTTACCAGCCTGATCGACCGCGGTCAGGTAGTAGTAATAGCGCGTCCTGATTCCACCTTCTCGTCCTGGAAAGTTGTTCGCGTCAGCAGCGCCGCGTTCAGCTTGTTCCACTTGTCCTTCGGCAGATTCTGGATCGGTCGAGCGATAGATGTTGTAGCCGGCGATGTCCGTTTCCGGATTAGCCGGGAAGAACAACGACAGCCGGCCCGGCGCGGCGGCGACTGTAATGGATCGTCGGCGCCGAGGGCGGGAAAGTGTCTTTGCGGCGAAACAGCGATCGAATTTGAATTCAGACTCTCAACCTGGCCGCCTTCCGTACCCAACGAAACCGCGCGCACCACATAACCGATACTGTCGCCGAACTTGAAATTCTTGTCCTGATACTGAGTGCCCGAAACCAACGAACCGTTTATCGGCGTTTGAGCGTCGACTGCTTCAGACTCGGCCATGCGATAGACGTTGTAGCCGAGCAGGTTCACGGGAGTTGAGCCGTCGATGTTCGCAGCAGGCGGTTGCCAGGTGATCGTAATCGCGTCTTCGCTGACTTCTTTGCCGGTCGCGATCACTGTCGGTGGCTGCGCGATGCGCGCGGCAGGCTCGATCAGCAGAAAATTTGAAAAGGCGGCGCGTTGCCCCGACGCGTTTACGTAGCGAACGGCGTAGCGCAAGCGCGCCGGTTCGCCCGCCAGCTCCAGCGTGTCAATATAGCTCAAAGTGTCAGCCGCATTCTTGATCTCGTCGTAGGTGACCGATCCAATCAAGGTCGAACGCGCGTCAAACTCTTCTTCAGTCAGGCCGAGGGGCGCGCGCGGTTTTTCAGCCAGGCGGTAAACGTCGATGCGGCGAATGCTCTGCACACTTTCATCGGGCGCGTTGCGTCGCGGGGCGGGCCAACTCAGAATCACTTGATTCCCCTGCTGTACACCGGAAAGCAACTCGGTGCGTTGTTGCACGCGCTCGATTGGCGGGAGGGGCGGGCGGCGTTTTCCGCAGTTGGCAACCAACAAGATAGCGGGCAGCAGTAGCGCTGCAGCTAAGAAACGCAAAACCAGACCTCCGGTGGATATCCTCGTGCTGCCTCTGTGTTCTCTGTGTTTCTGTGGTAGATCGGCGACGAACAATACGCACCACAGAGGCACAGAGAACACAGAGGTTGCATAGAGAAGACAAATTACGGGACGAGAAGCGGGCGATGGATGGTTTCACAGAATGTACCGGCTGAGGTCCTGATCTTTAACAGTTTCTGAAAGCATGGCCTCAACGTAAGCCGCGTCAATTCGCTGATTCTTCGGTTCCAGGTCAGGTCCTTCAAAACTAATTTCTTCCAGCAGCTTTTCCATGATGGTCTGCAATCTGCGCGCGCCGATATTTTCCGTGTGCTCGTTTACCTTCGCCGCAAAATTCGCAATCGAATCGATCGCGTCGTCAGTGAAATCGATGATCACCTCTTCGGTCGCCATCATCGCCTGATACTGTTTGATCAGGGCGTTTTTCGGTTCAGTCAGAATCCGTTTGAAGTCGTCAACGGTCAGCGATTCGAGTTCGACCCGGATAGGAAAGCGGCCCTGCAACTCAGGAATGAGATCCGAAGGCTTGGAAACATGAAAAGCGCCGGCGGCGATGAAAAGAATGTGATCGGTGCGCACCATGCCGTAGCGCGAGTTGACCGTCGTGCCTTCCACGATCGGCAGAATGTCTCGCTGCACGCCTTCGCGGGAAACGTCTGGTCCATGGCCCGACTCGCGTCCGGCAATTTTGTCGATCTCATCGAGAAAGATAATGCCTGAAACTTCGACGCGTTCGATGGCCGCGCGCGCAACCTGGTCCATGTCGATGAGGCGCTCTTCTTCCTCCTGCATGAGGTGCTCGATCGCTTCGTCAACGCTGCATCTTTCGCTGCTTGGTGCGGCCCTGGAAGAGGTTGCCCAACATGTCTTTCATGTTGATGCCCATCTCTTCCACGCCCTGCGGCCCCGCCAGCTCAATCACCGGGAAATTCTTTTCGCGAATCTCGATCTCGACGAGGCGAGTGTCGAGCTTGCCGCTGCGCAGTTGCGTGCGAAGCTTCTCGCGCGTCCGTTGAAACTGTTCGTCAGTCGGGGAAGTCGCCGCAGCATCGGCAGCTGGTTGCGGTTCTCCTGCTTCAGTTGCCGCAGCTTCGAAGTCGTAGAAACTGGAATTCGAACGTGGCGGCGGCAGCAGCAGGTCGAGAATTCTGTTCTTCGACGTTCAACTCGGCCTTTTCCGCGACCTCATCGATTTTTTCCTGTCGCGTCATGTCCACCGCGATTTCCGTCAGGTCGCGAATCATGCTTTCGACGTCGCGCCCCACGTAACCAACTTCGGTAAACTTCGAAGCCTCGACTTTCAGGAAAGGTGAATTCGACATGCGCGCGAGGCGACGGGCAATCTCAGTTTTTCCGACGCCGGTCGATCCGATCATGATCATGTTCTTCGGCATCACGTCCACCGCCATCTCGGGCGGCAGCTTTTGCCGGCGAATGCGGTTGCGCAGAGCGATGGCCACCGCGCGCTTGGCGTTGCGTTGCCCGACTACGTGCTTATCAAGCTCGGCGACAATTTGACGCGGCGTCATCTCGTCAAGCTGAATTGCCTCGTCCACTTCACCTTCTAAATAAATAACCATCTTAACTTCAATTCGCCCGCCTCTAAACGCTCCGGCCCAATTAGAACATCCGCAAACTAACAGTTTGCGTTACCACGATTACAACTCTTCAACCACGATATTCTGATTCGAGTAAATACAAATTTCGCCCGCCATGCGCAGAGCCTCGACCGCAATCTCGCGCGCCGACAAGTCTGTGTGTTTCGCCAGCGCCCGGGCCGCCGCCAAAGCGTATGGTCCACCCGAGCCAATTGCCAGCACGCCGTCGTCCGGAGCAATCACATCGCCGTTGCCCGACAACAGAAACGAACTCTTGCTGTCCGCCACGACCAACAGCGCTTCGAGATGCCGCAGCACTTTGTCAGTGCGCCATTCCTTGCTGAGTTCGATACGCGGCGCGTTCGAGATTTCCGTGATACTGTTCGAGCTTGCTTTCAAATCGGCCCAGCAACGAAAAGGCATCAGCGGTCGCTCCGGCAAAGCCCGCGAGTATACTATCGTTGTACAGCCGTCTGACCTTCTTCGCGTTGGCCTTCATGACGGTTTCGCCAAGGGTGACCTGGCCGTCACCGGCAAGTGCAACATGGCCTTCTTTGCGGACGAGCAGCACAGTGGTGCTGCGAATGACTGGAGTTTCTCTCGGCATTTTTGGTTGAGGCCACTATAGGAATTCGCTTGAATGCAAGTCAAGGCGCGGCTCGAAAACTGAAATGACCGCGGGCTGCGTTTATCGGCCTAGTCAGCTAAACTGTTGTTGTTTTAGGCTATGATAGCGATTGTTGTGAATAGAAGGTGGCTGCCAGGATGGATGGCAGTTAAGCAGATTTGGAGACCAAGATTTGACGAGACCTGAGCGGCCGCGCATCGGCATAACGATGCGACTTGAACTGGAAACTGATCGTTTCTACCTTGCTCGTTATTACAGTGAAGCGGTTGAAGCCGCGGGCGGCGCGCCCGTCCACATCAGTCTGATCCCGAAACGGAATTACATTTCCGCCGTGATGGATGATCTCGATGGCGTCTTGCTGCCCGGTAGCGACTCTGACGTCGATCCACTCCGCTACGGCGCCGAACCACACCCGCAGTTGGGCAGCGTGCACGCGATTAAGGACGAGACTGATCTGTTAGTTCTCGAAGAAATCGAGCAGCGCGGCTTGCCGCTTTTGGCGATCTGTTTCGGGATGCAGGTGCTGAACGTCTCCCGGGGCGGCACGCTGATTCAGGACATACCGTCGCAATGGCCCGCCGCGATCAAACATCAGCAGGGAGCGCCGCGTGATCGTCGTTCGCATGCGATCAAGGTCGCCGGCTCCGGGTTGTTGGCGACACTTGCAGAGACGGAAAGCGTTCTCGTCAACAGTCATCACCACCAGGCGCTGGAGCAAGTCGGCGAGAATTTGGTGGCAACGGCCTGGGCTTCCGATGGATTGATCGAGGCGATTGAAGACTCGCGACCGGAGCGATTTGCGCTCGGCGTGCAGTGGCATCCGGAGATCGGCTGGGAGACTGACAGCCTGTCAAAGGCTTTATTCGCAGGGTTTATCGCGGCTGCGCGAAGGGATGCAGCGACCGCATCGGCGGATGTTCGTGAGGATGTTAACGTCGCCGCTCAGGAAACGGCTGAAGCGGAAACGGCCGACATGTTGGAAGAAGCGGCGACCAACGTAATCTGGACCAGAGAGAAGATCGCGGGTGAATCTTGATAATCTCGATTTGCGCGGACGCGTCGCGGTTGTAACCGGCGGCTCGCGTGGCATCGGCGCCGCCGTCGTTGACCTGCTTGCAGAGCTGGGCGCAAACGTCGTCATCAATTACGTGCGAGGCCGCGATGCTGCTGAAGCCGCAAGGGAAGCGGCGCGGGCGAGGGGAGTTGAAGTGATTGCTTGTCAGGCCGATGTTGCCGAACCAAGCGAAGCCGACCGCCTAATCAGTGTCGCTGTGGAACGCTTCAAACGCATCGATATTCTTATTTGCTGTGCGGGGATTTGGGAGGGCGCGCCCGTCGAGCAGATGACCGAGGAGTGCTGGGACCGAACGTTGGACATAAACCTTAAGGGCACCTGGAGCGTATGCCGTGCTGCAATCCCAGCGATGAAGCAGCAACGCTCGGGAAAGATCGTGATCGTTTCTTCGACGGCGGGCCAGCGCGGCGAGGCTAATTTTTCAAACTACGCCGCGTCAAAGGGAGGGCAAATTGCTTTCACCAAATCGCTCGCGGACGAGCTAGGAAAGTGGGGAATCAACGTCAATGCCGTGGCGCCGGGCTGGGTCGATACTGAAATGACCCAGGACGCGCTCGGCGATGCGCAGCGCCGGGAATCGATCGCCCGTTCCATTCCGGTGGGCGCGATCGCAACGCCGGAAGACGTCGCCGCTCCGATCGTTTTCTTGTGCACGGACTGGGCGCGGCACATCACTGGCGAAATACTAAACGTGAACGGCGGTTCGGTGCTGTGCGGTTAGAGTTAAAGTTTCACCTGAGGTGGGTAAACTATGGTTTCAATGACAATGCAGGATCGGGAGGTCGACGAGTTCGCTCAGCGAGCGAGTGACGAAGCGCAACTCAAAAAGACGCCTAGAAAACACGTCAAGCTCGGACTTGAGATATTACTTGAAGGCGACGCACCCCGCCTGCGCGATGCTCGCGTTGGGTTGATTTGCAACCAGGCGTCAGTGAACCATGGATTCCGCCACGCGGCTGACCTGATGCATGAACATCCGAACGTCCAGCTTCGCGCTCTGTTTGGACCGCAACACGGAATCCGCGGCGACGTTCAGGACAACATGATTGAGACCGAACACACGGTCGATCGCGAAACCGGCTTGCCGATTCACTCGCTCTACAGCGAGACGCGTGAACCGACCGCAGCGATGTTGGCGGACATCGACGTTTTCGTCTTTGACATGCAGGACGTCGGCTGCCGCATCTACACCTTTGCTTACACGATGGCGAATTGCATGGCCGCCGCGCGGCAGTTTGGCAAGAAGGTTGTCGTTTGCGATCGCCCCAATCCAATCAACGGGACCGCAGTCGCCGGAAACGTTCTGGAGCCCGAACAGGCGTCTTTTGTTGGACAGTTTGCAACTCCGACGAGGCACGGAATGACGCTCGGGGAACTGGCGCGCTTGTTTAATGAACACTTTGAAATTGGTTGCGATCTGGAAGTGGTTAAGATGGAGGGCTGGTCGCGCGGCGATTGGATGGATGAAACGGACGCGCCGTGGGTGATGCCTTCGCCGAATATTCCGACGATTGATTCGGCCACCGTATTTCCCGGGACGGTCCATTTCGAAGGCACGCAACTTTCGGAAGGACGAGGAACCACGCGGCCGTTTGAACTTATTGGGGCGCCTTACGTCAATCCGGAACAGTATGCGAAGCACCTGAACGACTTGAACCTGCCGGGCGTTTACTTCAGAAGCTGCATCTTTCGTCCGACGTTTCAAAAACATGGAGGCGTCAGTTGTGGCGGTGTGCAAATACATGTGCTTGACCGGGATCAGTTTGAGCCTGTCTACGCCGGCCTAGCGATGGTGAAGGCGGCGTATGATTTGTACCGCGAGGAGTTTCGCTGGAAAGATCCGCCGTATGAATACGTCTACGACCGGAACCCTTTCGACGTGATAGCCGGAACTTCAAGTATCAGGCGAGCTCTTGAACAGGAAAATTCGCTCGAGGAGATCAGGAGCAGTTGGACTACAGGACTTGAAGCGTTTAAGGAAGTGCGCGAGCGGTACTTGCTGTATTGAAACATAGCTTTGATTTTGGAGTGCGCTGATAATTTTGGAGTGCGCTGACCTGTCAGCGCTTTGTTGGTCGCGACCTGTCGCGACCTGAGTCAATGTTCCCGAAAGTCGTGGCGACAAGTCGCCACGGACCAAAGCGCTGACAGGTCAGCGCACTCCAAATACGGTCGGAGTTAAGGTTAGTCTTTAGAGGTCGTGGCGCCGACCGTTAAAGTTCGGAGTCAAGTTATTTCCGGGCGAAGTCGCTGGAGTTAAGACGGAACTTTAATAAACATTTTGGTCGAGAGTCGCGCAGTTTCTACGAAGTCGCGCGGTTTCTACGAAAAGTTACGGAGGTTTGATTTGAGCAACGACAACGAAGCGGCGGAAAGCGCTCCGGGCAAGGCGTGGCTGATGGGCACGGCTGGATGGCTGGTGCCTGGTTTTGGCCACTTGCTGCAGGGCAAGTGGGGGCGCGCTCTGCTCTTGGGAGGCGCGGTTTGGGCCTGTTTTCTCGCCGGTCTGTGGATGGGCGGCCATTTGTTTACGGTCACCGGAACCGAGCCGGGAACGGGTTCGCTGCTGCAGGTACCCCCGATGATCGCGAACCTGGGATCCGGGATTCTTTACCTTGTCTGCTGGTTCTTCGGCATCGGCTTCGCGGACGATCCGGCGCACGCCGCCCGCGCGACCTACGAATACGGCAACACGTTTCTGCTGGTGGCGGGGCTGCTCAACTACCTCGTCATGCTTGACGCGTTCGACATCTCCGCCGGGAGGAAGTCATGAGACACTTTCTAGTAATGACCACTTTTGCAGTGCTGGCGGCAATTGTTTTCGGGACCGTTGCCCGGGATTCAAACCGCGAGCGGCTGGTCTATGGCGTCAAGGTGGTCGCAGAGTTCATGATCATCGGCCTGGTGCTGGCCTGGATCCTCTACTTCATACCCTTTTAAGAAACCTCCGTGTTGACTCGAGAATTCCATGGCTTTGCTTGAGACTGAAGCGCTGGTGTTGCGAACCTACAACTTCGGCGAAGCTGACAAGATCGTCGTCTGCCTGACGCACACCGCGGGGTTGATTCGCGGAGTCGCCAAAGGCTGCCGCAAACTAAGGAGCAGGTTCGGGGCGTCGCTCGAACCGTTCACCCTCGCAAAAATTTCCTATTATCAAAAAGAGAACCAGGAACTGGTCTCGTTGAGTCAGACCGAGATTGTTAAGTCGCACTTCGATTTGTCCGGCAACGCCGAAACGCTGACAGGGCTCGCTTACATGGGCGACCTCGTGATTGAGTTTTCGCCGCCTTATGAACCGAACGAAAGGCTTTATCGAATGGTGAAGGCGTGTCTGGACGCAATCTGCGAATCACAGACTGACCTGCAGATAATTCTGAGGTACTTTGAAATTTGGCTGCTCAAGCTGGAGGGTTATCTTCCAGACATCCGGCGCTGTGGCGACTGTCATCGTGGTTTTGACGTTGAAGAGGCAGCGTTTATGAATTCTGATCTGGTGTTTCGTTGCCGCAGTTGCAGCCAGGGAACGGGCAACGCGTTGTCGAAGAGACTGCAGACGCAACTGCGCGCGACACAGCGCCTCGGCCCATTTGTCTTCGCGCAGGAATCGCGCGGCGTGCCGGAGAGCGTTCATCGGGAAATGGCTGAGCTAACACATCAACTAATCGGCCGCGTACTGGAAAGACAGCCGCGTTTAAGATCCCACTTTTCAGTCAACCATAACTCCCTCCGCACAAATCCTTAGAAGTTACATTTAATGTTTACCAGCAGGAATCTCATCGCCAGGTATGTTATCAAGGGTGCGCTCCCGTATGTCCTGCTGTCCTTAGTTCTGCTGACGGCGATTCTCTTCACGCAGCAGACCAGCCGATTTGCCGAGCTCGCGCTTTACGCTGACCTTCCTTTGTCGCTCGCCGGGGAGATCGCTTCCGCGCTGCTTCCGAGCGTGCTGATTCTCACGCTGCCCGTTGCCGTGTTGGCCGGCATCGTGATCGGGTTTGCCCGCATGGGCAGCGACAGTGAAATCATTGCGATCCGCGCGGCCGGGGTCGGCACCTGGAGCCTGCTGTGGCCGGCGTTGCTGATTGGCCTGGCTGGCGCGGGCGCGACCACGTTTCTGCATTTGAAAGAAGCTCCCAGGCTGCGCGCGATCTACGCCTGGCGCTGCTTCAGGGAGCGCTGAGGAAACTCGACTCTCCGGTTGAGCCTCGCACCTTCAACACCGAAATTCCCGGATACGTTATTTACGTGCGCGACGGCGATAAGACGCAGGGAACGTGGGGGCGCGTCTTCATCTACGCCCAACAGAATGACGGCGTCCGAATCGTCACGGCTCGCTCGGGACGAATTGACTCGTCAAACGAGAAGTCGGAACTCGTCTTAAGCGACGCGGTCGCGATGAAGATTCCGCGGCCGGACGCACCGCAGCGAGATTTTGCGGTCGAGCGTCTGGACCAACTCCGCATTTCGATCAACACCGGGCGCGCGGCTTTGCTCGAGCACGCGGGACAAAAGGACTTGCAGACGGAAGAGTTGGAGCTGGACGCAACTCGACGAGCAAAGGCTCGCGGGCACGCTTGAAGAGAGGAGGGAAGCCGCGCGGACCATGAACCGGCGGCTGGCACTTTCGATTGCGCCCCTGGTGTTTGCATTGTTCGGCGGCCTGTTGGGCATGCGAGTGAAGCGAGGCGGCCGCGGCGCGGGAATTTTGCTGTCGCTCGCCGTGGTTATTGTTTACTACCTCGTGACTCTGTTGGGTGAATCGCTCGCCCGGACAGGGACAGTCTCGACAATTATCGGCGAATGGATGGCAACTGGCGTGATGCTCTTGTTGAGCCTGATCCTTCTGCGCTTCAACGCATTTCCTCGACTGACGTTTGCGCGAAGGTTAGTCCGAAAGAGCAGCGTCGTGAAGAAGAATCAGAAGCGCAGCGGGCCGGAACACACTGTCGGTGCCGGACGTTCAGGGTTTCCGAGCCTGCTTGATACGAGTCTCTTTCGCACGCTGACCACGAGTTTTGTGATCGGTTTCATTGCCCTGGTTTCGATTTTCCTGATCTTCACGCTCTTCGAACTCTGGCGCTTCATCGGTCCCAATCATGTGCCAAGCGGCGTCGTCGCCAGGTATCTGCTGTATCTCATGCCCCTGGTCGCGGTCGAACTGTTTCCCGCCACGATGCTGATCACGGTGCTGATCACCTACGCATTGCTGGCGCGACGCAGTGAAGCGATTGCGTGGTGGGCGTCGGGCCAGAGCGTCTACCGGCTGATGATGCCGGGCTTGCTGTTTGCCATCGCTGCCGGCGCGGGCACGTGGTTGGTCCAGGAACACCTGATGCCGGCCGCGAACGTCAAGCAGGAAGCTTTGCGCGCGCGAATCAGGGGCGGACAACCGCGCGCGATCACTGGCACCGGCAGGCAATGGTTGGCCTCAGTTGAAAACCGGCGTTTGTATTCGTATGAATTTGACGAGCAGGCCGGCGTTTTGATCGAGCCGACTATTTACGAACTTGATGACGACGCGGTGCACTTGAGCCGGGTGACGAGCGGCAAGCAGGGAATTTGGACGCCGAGCAATCAAATGCTGATCAAGGATTCGGAAACGGTGAGCCTGCGCGGAATGATAGTAGAGCGACAGGTGGGACCGGAAACGCTTTTGACCAGCGTCGACGGACCGCAGGTTTTCAGGCCAACTGTCGACAAGCCTTCACAGTTGAGCGTGGTGGCCCTGCAGCAGTTACCTGAAAGCCGCCAAGAAACGCGGCGTCGATGTCGCGGCGCTGGCGTTGGCGCTGCAACGCAAATACGTGAGCCCGCTGAGCGTCGTCGTAATGGCGTTTATTGGAATGCCTTTGGCGTTGGCGTTCGGAAAGCGCGGGGCAATCGTGGCGCTGTGCGTCGCGGTCGGCGTGAGCGTCGGCATACTGGGGAATCGGCGGCGGTTTTCAGCAGTTGGGAAATCACGGGCTGCTGCCTCCCGAGGTCGCGGCCTGGGCGCCGCCGGTTATTTTCGCAGCGCTCGGAACGTACTTTCTTTCTCGCGTGCGAACGTAGGAACTTGGGCGTAAAAATATTAAGGCCGCGGATTAACGCGGATGACGCGAATCAGAAGTATCGCATTCTGATCGGTGTCATCCGCGTTAATCCGCGGCCGAAATAATGTTCGTCTCGAACGAGCGATGGACTCGGACTAGGTTCCGGTTTCCCAGCTCCCGATGTACTCGAGTTGTTCAGCGGTCAGCGTGTCGATCGATAGACCGAGGGCGCGGAGTTTGAGACTCGCGATTTCGGTATCAACCTCCTGCGGCAGCAGGTGAACGCCCGGACTCAGTTCACCTTTCTTCTTCACCAGATACTCAACCGAGAGCGCCTGATTAGCGAAGCTCATGTCCATCACGCTCGCCGGATGCCCTTCGGCAGCGGCAAGGTTAATTAGACGACCTTCACCGAGAACCATCACGCGATTTCCGGTCGACTTGAGTTTGTACTCTTCGACAAAAGGCCTGACCGTGGCAACGTCTGCCGACAGGTCGCGCAGCGCAACCAGATTGAGTTCGAGATCGAAGTGACCGCTGTTGCAGACGATGCGCGCCGTCCTTCATCTTTTCGAAGTGCTCGCCGTCAATTACGTGGCGGTTGCCGGTGACGGTGATGAAGATGTCGCCCATCGAGGCAGCTTCGGCAATCGGCATAACTCGGAAACCGTCCATCACTGCTTCGACTGCCTTGATCGCGTCGACTTCGGTAACGATTACGTTCGCGCCCATGCCGCGCGCCCGCAGCGCGACGCCCTTGCCGCACCAGCCGTAGCCGACCACCACAATATTCCTGCCGGCCAGAAGGATGTTGGTGGCGCGGATGATTCCGTCGAGGGTGGACTGTCCGGTGCCGTAGCGGTTGTCAAAGAAGTGTTTGGTCTGCGCGTCGTTGACAGCGATCGTCGGGAAGGTCAATACGCCCGCAATTTCCATGGCCTTGAGGCGCTGGATTCCGGTCGTTGTTTCCTCGGTCGATCCAATCAACTCTTTGACCTGACCGGCGCGCTCTTTGATCAGCGTAGCAACTACGTCAGAGCCGTCGTCAATAATAATGTCCGGGTGAAAATCGAGCGCAGTGCGCACGTGGCGATTGTACGTTTCAGTCGACTCGCCCTTGATCGCGTAAACCGGAATGCCCCAATCGGAGACGAGCGACGCGGCCACGTCGTCCTGAGTTGAAAGGGGATTGGAAGCGATCAGCACTGCCTCAGCGCCACCCGCCTGCAGCGCGCGCGCGAGGTTCGCAGTCTCAGTCGTGATGTGTGCGCAGGCAACGAGCCGCACGCCCTTGAGCGGCTTCTCTTCGTTGAAGCGTTCCCGAATCAAACGCAGCACGGGCATTTCGCGTTCGGCCCATTCAATGCGCTGCTTGCCCTGCTTGGCCAGGCCAATATCTTTTACGTCATATTCGAGCGAACGTGTTGCACTCATTACTTTAGTTATCCTCTTCTGTTAAATGTGAATCCTGTCAGAACCACCTGCGTAAGCGGGTGGCTTAAGATTGCTATTTCGAAACTGGTTGAAGACCACCCGCTCACGCGGTGGTTCTGACAACGAGTTGAGATTTGCTTGCACTAGATCCCGGCGGCATTGCGCAGGGCTTCGGCCTTGTCCGTCTTCTCCCAGGTGAAGCCGTCTTCTTCGCGTCCAAAGTGGCCGTACGCAGCCGTCGCCTTATAGATCGGACGACGCAGGTCAAGCTCCTCGATGATTCCGCGCGGTGTTAGGTCAAAAGTCTTCCGCACCAACTTGGCGAGCGCGTTTTCCGTGATACGGCTGGTGCCCTTGGTATCAACCATTACCGAAACCGGATCCGCAACGCCGATCGCGTAAGCGAGTTGGACCAGACAACGATCCGCGAGTCCGGCGGCGACAATGTTCTTCGCCACGTAGCGCGCCATGTAAGCTGCGGAGCGATCGACCTTCGTCGGGTCTTTGCCCGAGAAGGCGCCGCCGCCGTGCGGAGCGTAGCCGCCGTAGGTGTCGACAATGATCTTGCGACCCGTCAGACCGGCGTCGCCCTGTGGACCGCCGGTGACAAATCGGCCGGTCGGGTTGATATGAATCTTGGTGTCGTTATCAAGCAGTTCGGACGAAACAGTGTGGCGAATAACTTTCTCTTCAATCTCAGCGCGCAGTTGTTCGTTGGTGACGTCGTCGGCGTGCTGAGACGAAATGACGATCGCCGAGGCGCGAAACGGACGGCCATCGCGATACTCGATCGTGACCTGTGATTTGCCGTCGGGCCGCAGGTAAGGAAGCTCTCCGGACTTGCGGACTTCCGCCAAACGGCGCGCCAGCAAGTGGGCCAACTGAATCGGCAGCGGCATCAGCTCCGGCGTTTCGTTGCAGGCAAACCCGAACATCAAACCCTGGTCGCCGGCGCCGCCCGTGTCAACGCCCATGGCGATATCGGGCGACTGCCGATCGACCGCTGACAACACGCTGCAAGTGTCGCAATCAAAGCCAAACTTGCCGCGCGTGTAGCCAATTTCGCGGATCGTTTCGCGGGCGACTTTGCTGTAATCGACGTGGGCCTTGGTGGTGATTTCACCGGCCATCACGACCAGACCAGTGGTAATAAGGGTTTCACAGGCGACACGCGAAGTCGGATCTTCAGTCAAGCGCCGCATCCAACACGGCGTCTGAAATCTGATCGGCTATTTTGTCGGGGTGGCCTTCGGTGACGGACTCGGAAGTAAACAAGTAACCTGATTCAGTACTCAAGCAGACTCCTTATTGTGGGCACTCGCTACAGTGCACACTCGCTGAAATAGAGAAGTAGAAAAAGACCGCGTAATGTAACAGTGCGGCTTTGGGGAGTCAAGGAGACGACGGAAGACGTGTGGTAACTATATAAAACAGCCCTCTGCGAAACCGAATAGAAAAGCCCTCTAGGATGTCGCACCCGAAAGGGTGGGCAAATGAGAGGACATTTGTTGATGAGTGCGAAGGAGCGAGAGCGGCTGAAGATCTTTACCAGAGTGAAGCGCGGTGAGTTGCAGCAAAAGGAAGCGGCGGCGCTTTGCCAGCTCGAGTATCGGTATCTGCGGCGGCTATACCAACGGTATTGCGAGCAAGGTGATCGGGGGATAGTGCATCAGGGCCGCGGCCGACCATCGAACCGCGCTAAAACGGCGGAGTTCAAAGCGGGAGTGCTGGCACGATATCAGGAACGGTACCCTGACTTTGGACCAACGTTGGCGGCTGAGAAGCTGGCGCTTGATGGTCATGAGGTTGACCATGAGACGCTGCGTGGTTGGTTAATGAAAGCGGGGCTGTGGCAGAAGCGCCGGAAGCGTGCGAAGCATCGCAGCTGGCGGGAGCGGCGGGCGCACTTTGGCGAGTTAGTGCAAATGGACGGCTCGCATCACAAGTGGTTCGAAGCACGGGCCGCGAAGTGTTGTTTGATGAACATGGTGGATGATGCGCAAGGCACCACCCAGTCATTGCTGAATGAGGAAGAAACAATCTTTGCGGCGATGCGGGTGCTGTGGCAGTGGATCGATCTTTATGGGATACCACAAAGCCTGTACACCGATAAGAAGAATGTCTACGTAGTTGATGAAAAAACCAGGGAAAAAGCCGCCGACAGTGGCGCCGAGGTGTTCACCCAGTTTGGGCGTGCCTGTCAGCAACTGGGCATCAAGATCATCACCGCCCATTCCCCGGAAGCGAAGGGCCGCGTCGAGCGCAACCACAGCACTTATCAGGATCGTTTGGTTAAGGAGTTCCGTTTGGCGGGGATCAGCACCATTGCCGCCGGCAATCAGTTCTTACAGCAGGGCTATTGTGAGCAACTCAATCAGAAGTTTGCGGTGGCGCCGCGCTCAGCCGTCGACTTTCACCGTTCCGCCAAAGGCTATGACCTGGCTAGCATCTTTTGTATCGAGGAAGAAAGAACTTTGAGTGCGGATTGGATCGTGAGGTTCGAGAATCAGTTCTATCAGCTACAGTCGCCACGCAAAACTGCCGTGGCCAAGGGCAAGGTGCGCGTGCGCCGCTACCTCGATGGCCACTTGCACTTCTGCCACGCTGAGCGAGATCTGGCTTACACCCTCTTACCGGAAAGACCAAAACCAAAAACAGTCAACAAGAAGAAAAGCAAAAAACTTAGCGCCGGCACCACTATCATCGAGCAGTATGTGCCCCCAACCAATCATGTCTGGCGCAGTTTTCAGTTCGGCCAGGGACCGCCTTGGGCTCGCTGAGCTCAACGCTCTTACTTGCGTAACTAAACTCAGAGGGCTTTTCTAAATAGTTAAGCCAGAGGGCGTTTCTAAATAGTTCTGACAGGAGACGACGGAAGACAGGAGACGACGGAAGCAGGAGACGACGGAAGCGCGCTCGGCGTTAGGCCCGGCCCCCGCTCATAGTACCGCAGCTTTAGCCGGTGACTCCTTGACGAAGACACAACTGGAACCCGTTTAGACGGCACGCTGGTTCAGCGAGCCTGATCGTGGTTTAGGTGCTTGTCATGGCTTATGACTGTCGTTATCCCCGCCTTGAAGAAGGCTTTCGCTTGCGCTTTAGCTTAAAGTCGCGAAGTATTTTGAAGTAGGCAACTCCGAGACCGGCATACGAAAGCGTGATGGCTGAGATGAACGCTCCTAATTCCAGCCCGGGTGGGAGGACCTGCCCAGTCTTAAAAATGTAGGCGAAGTAAAGCAGGGAGATCGCCGTAAATGCCACGATGAAAGTGAATATTCCCTGTGCCAGAGATTCGGCAGGCAGGTAACAAGAGAAAATCCCGCTCAACCCGATCAGGATCGCGACTGCAATCACCCACCAGCTCGATTCACCGACAGGTGAACGATCCCGGGCCGCCAGAATCATCCAGCCGAGCGCGGCGATCAGAATGGCGGGAAACGCCACCTGCGAAATCGCGTCGATGCCAGCAGCCAGGTCAATTCTACCCGTAGCCGTTGGAAGCAATAAGATCGCGAAGAGGATCAGCGCGACGGAAATAAAGATGTGCGCAGTAGCCAATACGAACATGCGTCTTCCCAATGGACTGCCGGCGCTGCTTTCCAGCTCTCCGTTGAGTTCGGCAAAAAACGCCGCCGTTTCCGCCAACATGTGAGCACCAACAAAACAGGAGACAGTGGCCACGATCAAGGCCGTGACCAGGAACAAGCGTGCGGATTTTTCTTTTGCCGGGGGATTCTTTGATTCGAAACTCAAACCCAAGACGAGAGTAAGGACGGTAATACTGACGCCGCCGGCCGCTACGAGGAAACCGGCATACTGTTCGGATAGTTTGGCGAAGTCTACTTCCCCCATTGGTTCACCAGCTTTCCTATGCGCCGCGGGGCGAGGATGAGTTCTGAGTCGAACGCCACATAGACGTGTTTGCCGTCATCACGAGGATGAGTTGTTACTGCGCCGCTGACTGATAGGCGTAGCTGTTGCGCGAATGCACGTTCGCATTCGGAACGTTGACGAAGACTTTGAGTCGACGGGTTCTGTTCCTGGAGTCTTGATTTTTTGGGTAGTAACTGACGCTGTAGTGTTGTCGCAGTTCCTCGGCTATTTGCGCGAAGGACTTGTCGAGCTTCTTCAAAATGTCGGAGTACTGGAGGTGTCCGCCCGAAGTGTCCGATAGCCGTTGCAAATATCGAGAGCCTCGTTCGTAGGCTTTGCTCAACGACTCTCCACTTGGCGTCGTGTAGGTGATTCGAAGCTGATCGTCTGGTCGTCTGACTGCCTGATCCTGTGCCGTGTCATATTGAATTGTGTAAATCAACGCGTACTGTTCCGTCGCCAGCCGCAGCGTGCTGCCGTAGGTGGCGCGCAAACTCATCGTATCCACGCCGTCGGTCAACAAGATGATGGCCCGGCGTCCGGAAATCTGCTTCATCAGCGAGTTGATTGTCGTGTCCATGGCGTCGTATAGGGCCGTACCGCCGCCGGATTTCACTCGCCGGATCGCAGCGGTCAGCTCAACGTGATCGCCAGTCGGTTCGGTCAGCATCTTCGTGAGTTGCGTGTCGAAAGCGACTACCAACGCACGATCATCCGGACGCAGTTGATTCACGAAAGCAATCGCGGCATTTTGAATGTCCCGCAACTTGTCTTGCGCGGAATCGCTCACGTCCAACATCAGTACGATGGTGAAAGGTCTATCGACGGTCTCGAAGTGAGCGACTTCTTGTTCGACGCCATCTTCAAGAACACGCAAGTCTTCACGACGAAGGTTAGGAACGTAGGCGCCTTGAGGAGTCTTAACGAGGAAGGGAACTGTTACCAGGTTGGTCGAGACGCGCAGGACTTCGTCATCCTGCTCCTGACTGGCCGACTGAGCCTGCGCCTGCGCCTGGAAAGCAAACCAGGCGGCGATAACCGCGAAGATGAGCGCAACTCTGCCGTACCTCATAGGCGATGATTCTCCGTTCCGTCCGACGGTCGCTAGCGAAACCGGTTCAGCCTACAACCGAACGCGGTTGGAATCCAAGCTGACGGAGGAAGGCGATCGCTCGACCTTATTGACAGTACCTGGACGCTGGACCACACAGGAAAGAGTCTTGACTTTTCGGTCTGGACGGAATAGTGTCCGCGCGTTTTCACTTCTTCATCGTTTTCATTGCTCGACTCTTACGATTCATTAGTCCACTTGTTCTAACTCTCATAACTGCTCCAGGGCTTCAGAGGCGCCTCGTTCTTTTTCCGATCGAAACTCTGTGGTCCGCGCCAACCAACTGAACAGGGAAAGGTGAACAAACATGTCGGAGGAAACTTCACGAGGGGGTGGCGTGCTTGGGTTTTTCCTCGGGATGGTCCTCGCCGGTGGGGTTTATTTTTGCGCGGCGCGTTTTGTGGGAGCGAGCATGACCACAGCCATGATTGTGCTGGTTCCGGCGGCGCTCATCGGCGCGGGTTACTCCGCCAACGCTTTCTCTAAGTCAATTTATGCCGCGTCGCCTTTGAGTATCCTTGGCTATCTCCTGGACATGGGCTGGTCACTCCTCAACACGGCCGCCGGCTTTTTGGTTTGGATTCCCGCGTGCAAAATTACCAAGGCCGGCTTCATCGCTCCCGACCATGAGAGCAAGCGTTCCGGCACCTTTGTCTACGCCACAAATCCGCGCGGCGGCGGTTACACGGCAACTACGATCGGGACCATCATCGCCGGCGGTTGGACTTCGCATGAAGAGACGCACGTCTGGCAGGCAAGGATCTTTGGGCCGACTTATTTGATCACCTACGGAGCTGCGTGGGTTTTGAACGTGCCGTTCAGACTGATGACCGGAAAGGTCAAGAATATCGGCGTCGAAGCTTATTACAGAATTCCGTTCGAGGATTGGGCTTACTGGGGAGGATCTACTTCAGGGCCCGAGGTCAACTGGAGTCGGTGGTTCGTGGGCTTTCTTCTGGCGCTGATTTACACCGCCGCGCTGATGGCCATACCACTCGGCATCGCCTTGGACATTTTGCCGTTGTGGGTTACCGGCACCGTCGTGCTCGTCAGCTACAGCCTCATCCGCGCCTTCGCGCCGACTGGAAACTGAACGGCGGATGTCTTATGAGGTCGCAGAGAGCGCACTGATCGTGACGTAATACCCGTCCGGATCTCGGAGTGAGAACTCCTTAGTCCCAGTGCTCGGGTTCACATGGGACTCCTCCTCGAACCGGGCCACGAGAGAGCGTGCCCTTGGCAGCGCGGCGTCGAAATCATCGATGCGGAAAAACAAGAGGAGGCCGTTGCCTGGCTGCGCGTGATCGGGGCTCGTCAAGGAGGGATGCTCATGGGCGCCCCACTCGTGAAGGCAGAGCAAGACCGTTTCATCCGAGTCGACGATTTGACCGAAGTCGTCATGCGCGGGCGCCGTCTCCGGCAGGCCAAGCAGCGACTGGTACCACCTAAAGCTGCCAGCCACATCGCCAACGCCAATGATCGTCCACGTGCGCCTCATGCGTCCCTCCTGCAGCCTTAACCAGCTTGAACTTCAGTTCTGCATCCTAATCTGCGTCATAATAAGCTTTTGTTCCGTATTTGCCGTAGTTCTAAATCGCCAGTCCAACGTCGCCTTCGAGCACGGATGTCTTCAGCTGCGGGCGCTCTCCGCTCTTCCACAGTGCAGCAGTGTGTAATACCCGATACCTGATGGGTCCCCCGTCCGGTCTTTCGCTGCGCGCAATGGGGCGCGGGATGCAGACAAACTCGGTGCGCATCTCATCGACTGACAATTGGACCTTCGCATAACCGTGTCCTCCAAGATCGACGAACTCGAGGTGCGGAGCCAGATCCGGGTTGGACAGCGACCGTGCGCGCTTGAGGTCGAAGCTCTTGGCATATTCAAGGCACGAGCGGACGCCGTGCCTCACCAGCATGTTGTATGTCCAGTCCGGCTTACGGCCATCCGGTCGGTCAGCGAGGAACAAAGCACGGAGCGGGTGATCCTTGCGTAAGCCATGCTCGTACGCTTCCATCGTCCCGGGGCTTACCAGCGACGCTCCGACGAAGCTTAGTCCAACCGGCTCGAATTTCCGCGGCGGGAGATGGGCGGCGGCATACCCGGCCCAGAAGCTGTGACGGTCCCCGGAAACGATCGCAAAGCCCGTGATCTTCGCTGCGCGCACGAGGTCGTAGATCTCCTTGCGTTCGGCATAAGCTGCCCCGTAATCGTTGCTCCCCGCCATACCGTAAGTGTCCGCGGGCCAGGGATTTTTGGCCATTCCGGGCGGGCAGGTTTGTATTCGAACCAGGCCTGGTTGGCGGCGACCTTGACGGTCTGGCCGGGCTGCGGCGGGGCGCCCGCCTGGACGATGCTTTGCCGGCCCTGCCACGAGAATTCGTGATTGTCCCAGATGACGACGAACGGCCAGCGAGCGCGGGCATCCTGGAGGTCGGGATCAGCGAGATAGCCCTTGTACACGGCGCGATAGCCATCAACGGTCAGCGGGATAATGAAGTTTGCCGGTGGCGCCGCCATCGGGAATGCGCGCGACCTCATAGATGGTCCGGTCGAAGCGGGTGTTTCCCTCTTCGGGATATTGAACGACCTCGTAGATGAAGTCGCCAAGGTGCAGAACGAAATCGAGCTGATCCTCCAGCCGCGCGCGTTCGTCTTCGAAGATCATCCGACGATAAGCGTTGAGCTTTCCTTCGTTGACGTCCTGACAGCTGACGAAGGCGAAGTTCACTGTGCGGGGATCGTTTGGCAACGGCGCGGTGATCGTGCGGCCGACCCGGCTGCCGTTTCCGTCGGTGTCGGTAAACCGATACCAGTAAGTGCGCGCTGGCTTGAGTCCGCCAATCAGAACGCGGGCGGTCCAGTCCGCGGCGCTCGAGACCGGTGCCCGCGCGTGCGCAATGACTCGGCGGAATGCCTCATCCTCGGCTACCTCGACGGTGAGGATCTGGCGCGTGCCATCGGTGCCGTTGGTGCCCTCGACAAATGGACGCCTCGTCCACACGATGACGCTGTGCTGATCGGGATCGCCCGAGGCGACGCCTTGAGGATAAAGATCACGCCGCTCATGCCAGCGCACACGCGAACCTCGAGCCGGTCCGACCCATGCGAGCGAAGCACCGATTGCTGCGGCAGTTTTGAGAAAGGATCGGCGGCTAATCTTCATCGTCTCACGATATCCGGGCAGCAGTTGGCGGCTTTGCCTCAAAACTATTTTTTCGTCGTCCGCGAAGCGGACTGAAAGAAAATAGCCCAGCGCTTCAGCGCTGGGTGTCGGGCCAAGTTCTTGGAGTCCGTGAAGCGGACGACTGAAGAAACATATGAAACTTTAACACTTAAGACTCAGCCGTCCGCTTCACGGACTACGCAATGTCTCCATCTTAATCCCACCGATGAATCGGTGGGCTATTATCATTCGTCGGCTGCGCCGACTTTTGAGGCAAAGCTGCAGTTGGCGTCACCTCAGGATTCAGACGCGAACGCCCGCTAAGACAGGTACTCTTACTCTTAATCTACGCCCGTAAGTTGCTTTGGCGTGGAACGCTTCGATCAAATGCGACGATCCGGCCGGACGTCGTCGGCTTTGCACAAGAAGTCGAAGCTACCCTTGAGAAGCCTTATCAGAAAATGAATAACGCTGAAAGCGTTCGCCAATTCCAGCCCGGGGTTGCGCTTTGGCAACCCTGGGGAACGGCATCTCATTTATTGAAGACGCAACTCTGAAAGAGTTGCGACGGGGCTTGTTGACCGCGAAGCCGCGCAACCCCTTCAGGGTTGCAAGAGCTTTCCGCCGGCATTTCTGAACCCAGGGTTTCAAAGCAAACCCTGGGCTGACATTAGCCAACGCTTTCAGCGTTACTCGATTATTTGGATGCACCCTTGATTTTCGACTTTTTGTGCAAAGCCGACGTCGTCGCCGGCTGAGAATATTTGACCGAGTCTCTTATAACCGGAGATTTCGCCGGGTAGATTGGTTTTGTGACGGAACGGCAGTCGCTTGGGACTAGGCGGCTTTTGACGGGGGAACCTTCCACTTCGTTCGGTCCATGGCCGGACGGAACTAGCTAAGCCGGCTGATACTTCCAGGGCCGCCTGTTTCGGAATGGAGAGCATTGCTGCCCGAATTCTGCGATGACTCCTAGCTAGCCCTTCCGACTGCCGCCTAACGCTCGGCATCAGCGGCGCGGCGCGAACTCACACAAGTGGTCGCAGGAAGCATCATTAAAGGAGATGCTATCGCCGCGTCCGCTGCAAGCCTTGTTGGGCGGCGGCCGTCATTGTCGCGAGCCGAAGTTAGAGTGAAAGTGCAATCCACGCTGCCACGAGAATAGTAAATGTTTGATTCCAAACAGCGATGGTTGCAAGAAAGAGAAACCACGTCACGGCCGTCACGAGGCGACGGAGCAGGTTCATCGGATGTCCAAACCACGCGCCGAGGACCGCGACCGGCACGCCGACTAGCAACAGAAAGTTCCACTGCCAGAAAGCTAAGGCTATGACCGCAACGATAGTAATGAACGGAGCAAGTGTAAGAACCAGATCCAAGGTTCGACCAGCGTATGACCTCACGAACGGTGCCAGCTGCCGTGCAGCAATATATGAAACGTTGAGAGCATACGACCGATTTGTGACGGCGTCGCGTATTTCCGCGTGAGTGATGAAGGGCAGATTTGGAGCCTGAGCCACAGATTTCCATTCATTCTTCTCGCGCAATCGTTCTTCGTCAAAGTTCATCGCTAAGATCAGATTCCGTCAATTGCGAATTCGAGCCGCGCAACGATTTGTTCGGCATCGCCCACCGAAGAAACCTATGGCGCACCACAGCTATTTCCCAAGAAGTTCCTTCTTCATTCGGCTAATTTCACGGCGTTGTCTCTCAAGCTCCAGCTCTTCCTCAATTACTTCGCGGTTTCGCTCCAAAAAATGCTCGTAACCATCGGCAATTACTTGGTCTATCTGTTTTGCGGAAGGACTTGTGCCCAATTCGCGCTTTAGCTTACACATCTCCCTTAGCCAGCTTCGCTTATTGCTCCATTGAATCACTGATCGCAACATGTGCACCTCCGAGAACCCTTCTAGCCGCCCAACGGCGGAGTTGACGCGGCCGCGCGGTAGCGCCAACTTTGATTTACAAAAGCTTCCTGCGAAACACGCTATCGCGGCTCCCGTCCAACGATTTGTTCGATGCCGCCGTCATTTCAAACGACTCTCGCTATATCTGATCACTACCGAGTACGTTTGTAGCGGGCTAGAGGGTAGCGTTTGACTTCTTTAGCCACCTCTTCCGCGGGAAACAACATTTCAATCTCAGGTATATCTAAGTGTTTGGCTAGCATGCTAGGTAAATCTCTGGGGTTCACACAATGATAATTACCAGGAGTCATAACATCAGCACCGAACACATCGTGCGCCAGAATAAAATCTTCCGGGGTTGTTAACGCACGATTCATAAAGTATTCATCGGAGCATACATCCCATTTATCTTTCCAACCATAATCTTCCGGTTTCTGATTTGGCTTATAATATGTTGGGATACTAAATAGGATAAGTTTCCGACGGTATAGATCCTTAAATGCCAGCCAAGATTGAACGAGTTCTTTATCTGTTTTGCCCCACTCCATAAATCTAACCTCCTTGTAGGTTTTCAAGGCGCTGCCGCTTTTTTCCACGAGGCATCGAACTATATATTATCCCGCTCGTGCTGGATAACAACGCTCTAGTGGGATTATCGAGTCACTTAGTCGAGCGAATCTAGCTCCCCGTTAACCAGAGAATCTTATCGATAAAATCCCTCACCTGAGATGACTTGCTTTTCCTACAGTTCACGCGAAGAGGCGTTCAAGTTCCTGATTTCTCCCAGCAACATTGCCGCCCTCCCTGCTTGCCTCGGTCGGAGTTCACACTGACCACCAACAATAATTCACCACCGACGTTTATTGAACGACCGGCAACACTACCGAACTGGCGTTCGCACCGCCGAACCAGATACTCTGCGTCGCCTTTTTATAGTCATTCTTCTTCGCGTACATAATATTCTCGACGTACGTTTGCGGGTTGCGGTCGTACAACGGGAAGAGCGTCGATTGCACCTGGACCATGATTCGATGGCCCGGCCGAAATACGTGGTCCACGTCGGGCAGTTTCCACGTGTAGCGCTCCACTTTGCCTGGCTCGAGGGCCGACGGGTTCGCAAAGCTTTTCAGGTAGCGGCCGCGGAAGATCTCAATACCGATCGCTAATTCATACCCGGCCATCGACGGCTTCGCCCCTTGCGAGGCGGCTTCTGGAACGTCGTTTGGATAGACGTCGATGAGTTTAACCACCCAGTCGCTATCAGTACCCGTCGTGGATGCAAACAACTCCACTTCGGGTGCGCCCATGATGTGAACTCCCTTTTCGAGCGGCGCACTGGTCCAGACCGCGACATCGGGTCGCCCCGTTACGAAACGCTGGTCTCGTACGAGCCAGGGCTTCCACTGCATGGGATCGCCCATATCGATCGGGCGCGGGAGGAAGGGAACTGGCTTGGCTGGATCGCTGATGTATTCTTCATGCCCTGAGGTGCCGGGTTTGTTAAACGTGGCCACGCCGTCTGCCGCCAGATAGATCGACTTCGCAGTGCCCATGGGCCAGCGTTGCGACACGTTCCACTGATTCACGCCCGTAGCATAGGTTAGCACCGGCGGCGTCCTGGGGTCAGGGCCGCCTCGCAGCCAATGATCGAAGAACGGCTTCGCGTACTTCACGCGCCATTCGAGCGCCGTGTCGCCCGTGAAGGTGATCGCGCCGAGGTCGTAGCCATAGTGATTAAAGCCCGAGTGTCGCCACGGGCCGATCACGAGCGACACCCGGTCGTTGTTCTTGTCCTTTGGTTCGAGCGCACGATAGACGGCGGGGGCACCGTAGCTGTCTTCCTGGTCCCATTGCCCGACCACGAGCATCGTCGGCACCGTATGCGGCCGCGCCGCGAGCCATTTGTCGACGGCCTGCAGTGACCAGAAATCGGTGTAGGCCGGGTTCTCGAGAAACTTTCGGATGCCGGGTACATTCTCGGCGCCGACCATCTTCACGAAGTCCGCCACCGAGCCAGCTTCGAGATAGCGCGTGTAATCGTCGCCACCGCCGAGTGCAAATTCGCCGCCACCGTTGCCCTTGTTGAATCCCAGGCCCAGGGGAAAGCCGAGCGAGTTGACGCGGAAGGCTCCGTTTTGAAACCAATCGTCGCCCATCCAGCCATCGACCATCGGGCTTTGTGCGATCACTGCCTTAAGCGCCGGGTGCGGGTTGATCAACGTCATCAACGCCGTGAAACCCAGGTAGCTCGAACCGATTACGCCCACGTTACCGTTTGCCTCCGGCGTGTTCTTGACCAGCCACTCGATGGTGTCGTAGGCATCGGTCGCTTCGTCGATGCCGGTTTTGTTCAATGGTCCCGAGAGCGGGCGATTGAGGATCCACTCTCCCTCGGACCGATGCATGCCGCGGATGTCCTGGTACACGCGGATGTAGTTGTCTGTGACAAATTCCGTGTCCATTACTTCGAGTATGTCGACGATGCGCTGGCTATTGACGCGGCCCGTCGAACCGCTCGCGTTATAGGGAGTGCGCGACAGCAGGATTGGTGCTTTGGTAACGCCCTTTTTCATCACCACGACGGTGAAGAGTTTGACGCCGTCGCGCATCGGGACCATGACCTCGCGCCGGACATAGTCGGCGGAGGAAAGTGTCTGGTCGTACTTCTCGACGACGTCCGGTGTCATCGGTGTAACGCGCGGCGGCGTTTGGGCGATAACGAACGTACTTGCGAATGAGAGAACGGCGGCGAGCAGCGTCAAGCAGCGAGCGTATGATCTTTTCATGACGCTACATTATAGAACGCCCCAATGGTTGTGCAATCGCGCTCACCGCGCTGCGTGTTGCAAATATTAGGGGCGGTGCTGTCGGTTTCAGATCAAGCTCGTTACGTAATTCCGCTGACAGCGCGTACACATTTCCCAAATCTCCTGACATAGCGCCCAGGCAACTCGTTGATCACACCGCGGCGATCTTCGCGGTTGCCGCTTTAATTGCGGATTAAGTTGCGGGCGATTTACTTGAC
>CAVVIS010000002.1:0-225251 GCA_963748345.1 Blastocatellia bacterium
TTTTAACCAGTGGGTCGCAGGTTCGAGTCCTGCTCGGCTCACCACCATTTCAAAGAAACCCTCACACACGAAGCGATTGGCATAACTGCTCCCCTCATATCATTCCCACATATACGCACAAACCAGCGAGTAGTGGGCGCGGCCAGAACCCATAAAGGCGACCCTTGTCATCCCCGGGATTCTAAAGCCTGGTGTTCTGCCTACTCACAGCACCTGCTTCCTTACTTCACAGCCAGCGCGTCGTAAAAAATCTTGACAGTTAAAATGTTGACAGTTCGTGACCGCCTGTATAGATTGTCCACATAGGAACCCGTGCTTCATACCCGACCTGTTCGAGCCTGAGGATTAGTTCGCCGCAGGCAATGCGGTAGCTTTGACCGTTCGGCAGGCGCCATCCAAATTCCCTAACTTCAACTAGCTTTTTTAACCCAATTTCGACCTGTTCTCGGGGCGGAAATTGAGCTTCCGGCGGAGGCGTTCGCGCTCAAATCCGCTCGCTGGCCGCAACCCTCGCCCACGCCCATCCAGTGATGCCACTGACGACAGAGGCATTAGGTGCGGATAAGGCAGCGTCACCCGGCCCGGAGAACGTTGCAGTCCTCGTCGTCCTCGGAGTCCCTCAGAATCCCTAAACCAGAACGGCAGCCGTAGGAGAAGTTATGAACGAAGGTGTGCTCTCTGCAATAGGCAATACTCCCCTCGTCAGACTGTCACGCATCTTCCCCGACTTGCCGTGCAACCTCTACGCGAAACTGGAGGGTCACAATCCCGGCGGAAGCATGAAAGACAGGCCGGCCCTCAGTATCATCCGCCAAGCGCTGGAGACAGGGCTAATCACGCCCGAGACCGTCATCATCGAATCGAGCTCGGGGAACATGGGCGTCGGCCTGGCGCAGGCCTGCGCTTATTACAACCTCCGGCTCATCTGCGTCGTGGATCCCAAAACCAATCTCCAGAACATCAAACTGATGAGGGCTTACGGCGCAGAGATCGACATGACTGAGACGCCCGAACCGGAGTGCCTCCAGGCGCGGCTCGCCCGCGTCCAAACGCTGCTCTTGAAACACAAGAACAGCTTCTGGCCCAACCAGTACGCCAACCTGTACAACCCCATCTCCCATCACCGAACGATGGAGGAGATAGTCAATGCTTTAGACGGCAAGGTCGACTACCTGTTCTGCGCGACGAGCACCTGCGGCACGATCCGCGGATGCGTCGAGTACGTAAGGGCGCACGGGCTGCCCACTAAAATCTACGCGGTCGATGCTAAAGGCAGCGTGATCTTCGGCGGCCAGAGCGCGCGCCGGCTGATTCCGGGACACGGCGCGGCAGTGGTGCCGGAGCTTTACCAAAAAGACCTCGTCGATCTCTGCGTGCACGTTTCCGACATGGACTGCGTCGTCGGTTGCCGCCGGCTGGTGAGATCCGAGGCGCTGCTCGCGGGCGGCTCGACGGGCGGCATCATTATGGCCGTCGAAGAGGTCAGAAACACTATCCCGGACGGCGCCAACTGCGTGCTCCTGTTCGCCGATCGCGGCGAGCGCTACCTCGACACCATCTACTCGGACGCGTGGGTGACCGAACACTTCGGCGCCATCTCGCACCTCTGGGAGCGCCCGCTGGAAACTCAGTATGCTTAAGGGCGACAGTCCTAAAGGATTTCACGACAGCCGAAGAGACGATCGGCGACAAGCTGGCGCTCACGGCACTCTGCTACCAGCTGGTTCGACTCGACTATCGCTTTCGACTCCTCCGTGTACTGGATTGAGGTCAGGTAGGTGAGCCAGGGCTCCTGGCCCATCGCGTAGACGTACACCTGGCTTGGTTTGAGGCAGTCGACCAGATCAAGGCCCTTACGACAATCAGAGCCATCGAGCCGGCGCGACTGGTCAGATTTGCGAGCTAATGGTTTTGTCAGTAATGGTCCATATAGCCATGACAGCGGCGCCCCTTCACACTCCATTCCGAGAAATACGATGTCCACATTGCCGGTTATCTGTTGGATGTGTTCGTACAACCGCGGCTCGATATTATTTGAATCGGCGGCACAGAGAACGGATTTCCCTTCGAGCTGGATGAGATATGCGAGCTTGGTCCTGATGTTGAGATCGGAATGTTCGCCAAGGAAAGGCAAGCCGGTAATTAAGCCGCCAGGGACCGCGACGGATTCCATCTCATCGATCTCGAAAACGTCCTCGAAACCGATCGTGCGCAACGCGAGTTTTAGTGACGGATCAGCCAGGCCACCACCGTTATTCTTCGGAACGATAATGTGTTTGACCTTGTGACGCAGTTGCAGCAGCGTTTCAAACATGCAGTGGTCCTGATGATTGTGTGTAATCACCACGTAGTCGATCACGTCTGGTAAATCCGCGAGGCTGTAGCGCTCACTGCTGCCGGGATACGCATAGCTGACGACGGGGTCTGTCAAAATGCTGACGTTCCTGGATTCGAAGAGAATGCACGCATGGCCGAAATACCGAATGCGAACTCCTTCGCCGGTGTACCTCTGAGTTGGCGGCGGGGCGTCAGTAGTGAAGAACTCATTGAATCTATCGGCGTCGTCAGCGCTTACGCCCAATAGTTCCGTGATGTAACCGAGAGATTGTGGCTGTGTTCTCATCTTGAAGAGTTCGTCCAGCGCCGGGCTGTTGAAGGGTGTCTTTAAGTGCACCTGGCCGTCGCCTTCGAGTAACGGCGCACTGAGCACGAAAGGCCGATCGTCGTTATTGACTTCAGACAAGAAGATGCTCTGCGAAGACGTGTTGTAGTAACGACTCTTGTACAGCAATCCTTCGATGAATCTGATCGACGCATGATTGCTCAAGTCATAGACCAACTCCACGTATCCCTTGAGGCCGTCAGGAACTTTTTGGTAGAGCAGCTCGAGCGAAAATCCGGTGGCCTCGTTATCGAGCAGGTCGGTGAGCGTTCGAATCGCCGCAGCGAGTTCCAGCATGTGCGCCTGCTCTTTCGACGTCTTCTCTATTAGTGCCTTGATCTCGGGAACACGACTGGCGTCATAGTGGATGAATGGACCACCTCTCATGGCCGGATTCTTGAGCGCAGAGATATGCACCTGGGGCGCGCTGACGAACGATTGCATGATTTTTAAATGCGAATTGGCGATGAACATCGCCGCGCTTGCCGGCGCGATCAGTCCTGGCCAGGCATACCACTGGTTGAACAGCGGTTCGGCCAACACGTTCTGTTTCAAGTAAAGCGGTTGTGGTGACATCTTCTTTTTCCTTTGCCAGATTCCTCTGCTCATTGTTGATTAGCTTGAATGAGGTCCGCAAGGATTCGCGTCGTCGTATCACTTCGGGTGACCGAACACTTCGGCGCCAGCTCGCAGCTCTGGAGGCACTCGCGGGAAATTCAGTATGACTAAGAGCGACATGATCATTTTGAACGGGCGTGAGGTTCACGCCCTGCTCGAAGGCCGCGAGGCCGAACTGCTGGAGACGGTGCGCCGGGCTTACGTGGCTCACGCGCGCGGGGAGAGTTCTTTGCCGCACTCCAGCTTCCTGAATTTTCCGAACGAGCAGCGGAATCGAATCATCGCCATGCCCGCATACCTCGGACAGGATTTCGACATCGCAGGTATCAAGTGGATAGCCTCGTTCCCGAACAACGTGCAGCACGGAATGGATCGGGCCTCGGCCGTGGTGATCCTGAATTCGGCGCTGACGGGAACCCCACTGGCGATCATCGAAGGCTCTATCCCGAGCGCCAAGCGGACGGCCGCGAGCGCCGCCCTCGCCGCCCGCACACTGCATCAACGGCCGGTCGACGGCGGCGTCGGGCTCATCGGGTGCGGGCGCATTAACTTTGAGATCCTCCGCTTTCTCCGCGCCTCGCTGCCCGGCGCGCGGAGGTTCGTAATCTTCGACCTGAGCCCCGAGCGGGCGGAAACGTTCAGGCGGTGCTGCCTGAACACGTTCGGCGACATCTCGGTAGACGTCGCGGCCGACGCGGCTCTGGTGCTGTCCGGCTGCTCTCTCGTCTCGATAGCGACGACCGCCGTCAAACCGTACCTTGAAGATCTCTCGCCCTGCACCCCAGGGACTACGATCCTGCATGTCTCGCTGCGCGACGTGACGGCCGAGGTGGTCCTCTCGTGCGACAACGTCGTGGACGATATGGACCACGTCTGTCGCGCGCAGACCTCTGTCCACCTGGCGGAACAGTTGACGGGCGGGCGCGACTTCATCCGCTGCACGCTCGCGGACGTTCTGCTGAAGCAGGCCGGGCCGAGGCGAGACGCGGAGAGCGTGCTGCTTTTCAGCCCGTTCGGCCTGGGGGTGCTTGACCTCGCTGTCAGCCAGTTCGTCTACGAACTGGCGCATGAACAGGGCCGCGGGCTCGTCATTGACTCTTTTCTCGCCGATGCCTGGGAGGGGAATACCGTTACCTGAACTTATTTGGAGTGCGCTGACCTGTCAGCGCTTCGTCCGCGGCCGCTTGACGCCGCGCTTTACGTTTTCGATCGAGTTACAAGTATTCAAAGGCTCTCCGCCGAAATCTCACAGCCGAACCACCTGGACTGCTGAACACGGATTCGCCATGAGACCCGTTAAAGAGATAGACCGCCGGGTGCGGCCCCTCCGCGAGTTGAAACAGCGTTTCGACCCGCTGGTCGCCCGCCTCCGCCAGACCTTCAAGTGGTACGACGCGCTGCTCCGCGAAGCGGGTTTCGACGTGGACGGCAACCCGGAGCGGCTGCCCTACATCGACGAGCACGTCCTGACGCAGCACTACTATCAGGCACGCGACCCGAACCTGGAGGACTGCTCGGCCTACTACACGTCCGGCACTTCGACCGGGGCGCGCAAGCGGATCCTGTACTCGGCTGAGGACCACGGCTTCTACGTGGACCAGCGGCGGAATATCTTCGCGCGCTTCATCTCGCCGGAGTGCCGGACGGCCTGCTCCGATCTGGGGACGGGGCACGCCGCCGCGTCCGCGGTGGAGATTTTCGGGGGGTTGGGCGTCGAGTGCTTCCAGATAGATTTCCGCCGGCCCGTCGGCGAGCACATCGCAATCCTGAACGAACGCCGCCCCGACGTGCTCTTCACAATGCCGATGGTCCTCAACAGTCTCATCCAGGCGGGCGGCCTGCATTTCCGTCCCCGCAAGGTTATTACGGTCGGCGACGTGGCCTCGCGCGCCTGGAAGAAGCGCATCGTGGACTTCTTCTCGCTGCAGAGCGAAGACCTGCTCGACATCGTCGGGAGCATCGAGGTGGGCTCCATCGCTTACGAGTGTTTCGACTGCGGCCTCTACCATTTCGACGACCACATCATCCCCGAGACCATCAAACCGTCCGAGTTGTACGAGGATTTCGCCGGCCACGGCACGGCGGAGATACTCATCCTGACCTCGCTGGCCCGCTCCGTCTTCCCGGCGGTCCGCTTCATCACGAACGACCTCGTCGAGGGGTTCACGACGCGCCAGTGCGGCGGCGCCGAGCGCTACTCCTTCGAGCGCCTCGTCGGGCGCGCGGGCACCGAGTTCAAGAACGGCGAGAACATCAGCCTCTACGACGTCAACGAGGCGGTCAACACCTTCCTCCCGGCCAGTCCCTTCGAGGTGCGCAAGGACTCCGGCAAATTCACCATCCGCGTCTGCTCGGCCGACTTCACGGATGAGATAGGCGAGTGCATCAAGGGCTTTTTGAAGGAACTCAACCCAAACAGTTTCCAAATGATCGAGTCCTCGCTCGTCGCAGACATCGAGGTCTGCAACGTCCCCGTCGGCGAACTGTCCAACCACACTGCCAAGCGGTCCTTCCTGGTCAGAAAGCAGAAGGCGGACTGATGTGCGGAATAGCCGGTGAAGTGACTTTCGGGAAGGTCCCGCCGTCGCGCGCGAGCGTGGCGCGGATGTGCGAGCGCCTCGTGCACCGTGGGCCGGACGAAGGGGGCTTCCACGTCTCGCCGCAGTCCGTGCTCGGCATCCGGCGGCTTAAGGTCATCGGCCTCGTCAACGGCTCGCAGCCGGTTGCCAACTCCGCCGGGACCGCCTTCTGCGTCTTCAACGGGGAGATTTACAACTACCGCGAGCTGAAGATCCGGCTGGAGAGGGACGGTTACGTCTTCAGGACGAACACGGACGCCGAAGTCATCATCCACCTCTACGACCAAAAGGGCGACGCGTTCGTCAAAGACCTGCGCGGAATGTTCGCCATCGCCATCTACGACGAGGTGAAAAAGCGGCTGCTCCTGGCGAGGGACCGTGTCGGGAAGAAGCCGCTCAACTACACCGTCGCGTCCGACGGCAGCGTCGTCTTCGCCTCCGAACTGCACGCCCTCGTCTCGCACCCGTCCGTGCGGCGGCGGGTCAACATGGAAGCGGTCGACCGCTTTCTCAGCTTTAGGATCATCCCCGCCCCCCTGACCATTTACAGGGAGGTCTTTAAGGTCGAGCCCGCTACCATCCTGACCTTCGACGAGCACGGGATGGAGAAGAAGAAATACTGGCGCTTCGATTTCACGGAACGCGAAACGGCCGACGACGAAGACGATCTGGTACGGAAGATGACCGAGCTGCTGTGCGAAGCCGTCGAGGTGCGGCTGCAAAGCGAGGTCCCGCTCGGCGCCCTTCTGAGCGGCGGGCTCGATTCGAGCCTGATCGTCTCCGTCATGTCGCGGCTCGTGTCCCGCCCCATCCACACCTTCTCCATCGGCTTTCAGGATAGGCAGTTCGACGAGTTGCGCTACGCCCGGCTCGTCTCCGAGCACTGCGGGACCATCCACCACGAGCACGTCATCACGCCCGACTCCGCGCTCCGGGTCATCAACGAACTGCTTCTGAACTTCGGGGAGCCTTACGCATTCCCCTCCGCCATCGCCACCTACTTCATGAACCACCTGGCGCGGCAGTTCGTGACGGTGGTGTTGACCGGCGACGGCGCGGACGAGATCTTCTGCGGGTACGACCGCTACAAAACATTCGACTCACTGCCGAACCTGCTGGAGCGCGGCGACCTTCCGGCCAGGCTTCCGGCCAAGGTGGACCGGGAGCTGCTCGGCGGGGCGAGCGGCGACATCGCTGTCCAGTACCAGTCGGTCCTGACGGACGGCTTGCGCGACTCTGTCAAGCGTCGCCTCTACTCCAAAGCCTTCAAGGCGCAGCTCGGCGCCGAGTTCCCTGCCAACTACCTGCGCGAGCGGTTCGCGCGCACCGGCGGCCTCGTGCACAGACTCAACCGGGCGATGGAGGTGGACTGCAATTTCTGGCTGCCGGATGCGCAGCTGGTCAAAATCGACATCACCTCGATGGCAAACTCGGTCGAGGTCCGCTGCCCCATGCTCGACACCAAGCTGGTCGAGTTCGTCACCGGCGTCGGCGTCAGGCACAAGTTGGCAGGCGGCAGCGAGAAACAGATCCTCAAGAAGCTGGCCGCGAATTTTCTGCCCGCGGAGATTGTCAATCGCCGCAAGCAGGAACTGGCGGTGCCGCTCGAACACTGGCTCACCTCGCTGAGGGGCGAGATAACGCAGACGCTCCTGTCTGAAGAGTCGCTCTCGCGCGGCTACTTCGACCCCGACCGCCTGATCGAGTTCGTCGAGAACTACGGCGAGGCCGACAGCTACGCCGTGTGGACGCTCTACATCCTCGAAGCGTGGCACCGGACGGCCCGCGTCGCCGAAGCCCCTTTCCCCGACGCCGAGAGCGAGGGCCGGGCGATTCTGCTCACCCGTTGAAAACCCGAAGGCCCGAAGATGGAATCAAGGAGTATCGAATGAAGCACCCTAGCGTTCAGGAGATGTTCAGCGGCGTTGCCGCGGAGTTTGGCCCGCGGGTCGCAATCGAGCACGGCGACCGCCTTCTTACCTATTCGGAGCTTGAGAAAGAATCCAACCGGCTGGCCAATTTCCTGCTCGACGGCGGGCTTTCCAGAGGCGAGATGGTTGGCCTCTTCACGGACAACCCCGCGCTGATCATCACCGGCATCCTCGGCGTCCTCAAGGCCCGGGGAGTCTTCGTGCCGCTCGACCCCACTTTCCCAAAGCGGCGGCTGCAGGTGTTGAGCGAGCAGGTGCGGCCCGAGTGGTTTGTCTCAGCGAGCAGGCACCTGGAGAAGCTGGGCCGCCTGCGCGGAGAGACGAGCGCGCGAGCAAGAGTAATTTGCGTTGACGTTGCCGGAAAGGACCAGACTTCCGAGTTCGCCGCGGACGGCCTCGAGGTGCTTGAGAGCTACAGCAGTTACGACATCACAGACCACCCCGCCGTTGAGAACGACCCCGACGCGCCCTGCTCCATCTACTTCACCTCCGGCTCGACTGGGAGGCCCAAGGCCATCCTCGGTCGCCTCAAAGGTATCGACCACTTCATGAAGTGGGAGATTGAAGCCGTCGGCGCCGGGCCCGGAACAAGAGTGGCCCAACTGTCCTCGCCCTCTTTCGACGGGTTTCTCAAGGACGTCTTCGTCCCGCTCTGCGTGGGCGGCACGGTCTGCGCGCCTGAGAGCCGGGACTTGATTCTGGACGCGTCGGCGCTCGCCGATTGGCTCGACGTCGAGCAGGTCGAAGTCCTCCACTGCGTGCCCTCCGTCTTCCGCGCGCTCACCAATGCGAAGCTAAGCGGCAACTATTTCGAGGCGATGAAGTCCGTGGTGCTGACGGGCGAGCCCCTCTTCCCGGCCGACGTCAGAAGGTGGATGGATGTCTTCGGCACGCGCATCCGCCTCTTCAACATCTACGGCACGACCGAGACGAGCATGTCGAAGTTCGCCCACGAGGTTACGGCTGAGGATATCGAGCGTTCCTCCATCCCGGTCGGTTGCCCCATCAAGGGCGCCGCCGTCATGGTCATCAACTCCCGCGGGCAGCTGTGCCGGGAGAACGCTGTCGGCGAGATCCACATCCGCACGCCGTACCGCTCGCACGGCTACTACGGGGAGCCGGAGCTGACGAAGGAAGTCTTCATCCAGAACCCGTTCAGCAACGACCCCGCCGACCTCGTCCACAAGACGGGGGACTTCGGCCGCCTCCTCAAGGGCGGAGAACTGGAGATACTCGGCCGCCGCGACCAGCAGGTGAAAGTGCGGGGAGTGAGGGTCGAGTTGGGTGAGATCGAGAACCTGCTGCGAGGACACGAGGCAGTGGCTGATGTCGCGGTTGTGGACCGGGACGACTCGGAGGGGAACAAGTTCCTGGTGGCCTACGTGACGATGACGAACGGGACCGGGAGCGAGGTGCTGAGGGGGTATCTGGCAGAGCGGCTGTCTGAGGCCATGATGCCGTCTGCTTTCGTGGAGCTCAAGCAGCTGCCGCGGACGCTCAATGGGAAGGTCGACCGGAAGGCGTTGCCGGCGCTCGAACTGTTGCAGGCGGAACGAGGGCTGACCGAGCCGCCGGCGCGCAACCCCATCGAAGAGATCGTGGCGGGCATCTGGTGCGAGGTGCTGCGCCTGCCCTCGGTCGGCCGCCGGAGTAACTTCTTCAATCTGGGCGGGCACTCGCTGCTCGCCACGCAGGTCATCCTGCGCGTCAGAAACACCCTGCAGGTGGAGTTGCCGGTGCGCAGCATTTTCGAGTCCCCCACCGTCGAGCAGCTTTCGCTTTTGATCCAGGAGCAGATAGGCGAGGGCCGGCAGAGCGCGCTGGCGCCGATCGCGCCGGTCGCGCGCGACGGGGAGCTGCCGCTTTCGTTCGCGCAGCGGCGCATGTGGCTCAGCGAACAGATGGTCCGCGGCACGACGACCTTCCACATCCCGCTCAGGGTGAGGCTGACGGGCGCTCTGAATGTAGCGACGCTGGAGCAGACCTTCGGCGAGATAATTCGCCGTCACGAGAGTCTGCGCACCGTCTTTCCAAACGCGATGGGCGAGCCGGTTCAGGTCATCCTGCCGCCCGCGTCCATCGCCATCCCGCTGGCGAACCTGAGCGGCCTCGGCGAGTCAGAGCGGGAGGTGGCGGCCCAAAGGCTGGCCGACGCCGAACGCGCGCGGCTCTTCGACCTGGACGCCGGGCCGCTCGCGCGCCTGCTGCTGATAAGTCTCTCGGCGCGTGAACACCTGCTCGTCTGCACGCTGCATCACATCATCAGCGACGGCTGGTCCAAGGGCGTCCTGATCAAAGAAGTATCCGCGCTGTACGAAGCCTTCGAGCGGGGTGGGCCATCGCCGCTGCCGGAACTGCCGATACAGTACGCAGACTTCGGCGCCTGGGAGCGCGGGCGGCTGTCGGGCGACGCGCTGGAGCAGGAGCTTGGCTACTGGAAGGAGAAGCTCGCGGGCGCGCCGGCTGTGCTTGAACTCGAGACCGACCGTCCGCGACCACCGGTCCAAACTTACCGAGGCTCGGTCGTACCGCTCCGACTGTCGCGGCGCCTGTCGGACGAGTTGAAGGCGCTCGGCCAGCGCCAGGGCGTGACGCTGTTCATGATGTTATTGGCCGGCTTCCAGACTTTGCTGCATCGCTACACTTCGCAGCGCGAGGTCGTCGTCGGCACGACCGTCGCCAACCGGGACCGGTTCGAGGTCGAGGGCCTGATCGGCTGCTTCGTCAACCTGCTGGCCCTGCGCACGGATTGCTCGGGCGATCCGAGTTTCGAGGAACTGCTCGAAGCCGTGCGTGAGACGACGTTGAAAGCTTACGCGCACCAGGGCCTTCCCTTCGAGAAACTCGTCGAGGAATTGCAACCAGCGCGCCGTCCTGGATACGCGCCGCTCGTCCAGGTAATCTGCAACCTCCAGAACCAGCCAAACTTAACCGAGTTGACGCTGCCCGGCCTTACCCTCAGCGTCCCGGCTATCGACTTCACCACCTCGGAATTCGATCTCATACTCGACCTGAGCGAAACCCCCGAAGGGCTCGCCGGCGCGATAGGCTACAACAGCGACCTCTTCGACCCGGAGACCGTCGCCCGCATGGCCGAGCACTTGCGTAACCTGCTCGAAGGCGTGGCCTCGAATCCGGCGCTGCGCCTCTCCTCGTTGCCCCTGATGCGCGAGGCCGAGCAGCGACAGTTGCTCGAAACGTGGGGCCGGACCGCGGCTGAGTACACGACCAGCGCCTGCATCCACGAACTGTTCGATCAGCAGGCGGTGCGCACGCCCGACCGCGTGGCTGTCGTCTGCGGCGACGAGCGGCTGACCTACTCCGAACTGAACGAACGTGCAGACCGGCTCGCACGACGGCTGCGCTCTTTCGGTGTCACTCCCGATACTCGCGTAGGCATCCACCTGCCACGCTCCACCGGCCTGGCTGTCGCCGTGCTGGGCGTGCTCAAGTCCGGCGCGGCTTACGTCCCGCTCGACCCGTCCTACCCGTTCGATCGTCTCGCCTTCATGCTGGAAGACTCCGGCATCCCGCTGATCGTCACGGAGCTGGGGCTGCTCGACGCGCTGCCGGCTGGCGACGCCATGCCAATCTGCCTGGACGACGAAGAGTCGGAGACGATCACGCAGGACGACGCGGCGAATCCGGCCGGACCCGATAACCTGGCCTACGTCATCTATACCTCGGGCTCGACCGGGAGGCCGAAAGGCGTCATGGTCGAGCACCGCGCGGCCGTCAACCTGGCGTTCGCACACCAGCAAGCCATTTACAGCCACCACCGCTCCGCGTCGGGCCTGCACGTCAGTCTCAACGCGCCGCTCGCCTTCGACAGTTGCGTCGAGCGCTTGCTGCTTCTGCTCTTCGGGCACACGGTCTACGTCATGTCCGAAGAAGTTCGCCAGGACCCCCGCGCCATGCTCGCCTACGTCGAGCGTCACGTGCTCGACGTACTCGACTTCACGCCCTCCCAACTGCGGCTGCTGATCGAGGCCGGGCTGATGGAGAGGCCCGGGATGTCGGCGCGCCTGGTGCTCGTCGGCGGCGAGGCGATAGACGAACATCTCTGGCAGGCGCTGGCGAGGCAGGATCGCGTGGACTTCTTCAACGTTTACGGACCGACTGAGTGCACAGTTAACGCCTCGGTCTGCCGCGTCCGCACTTCGCCGCTGAGGCCGACAGTCGGGCGCCCGCTCGCTAACGTCGAGGTCTACGTTCTGGACGAGCGACAGTGGCCCGTCCCGGCGAGCATCGCCGGTGAACTCTACGTTGGAGGAGCCGGGCTGGCGCGCGGCTACCTGGGCAATCCAGATCTGACGGCGGAAAAATTTGTCCCGCACCCGTTCGCCACAGAACCCGGCCAAAGGCTCTACCGCACGGCCGATCGCGCGCGTTTTCTGCCCGACGGACAGATCGAATTCCTCGGACGAATCGATGGCCAGGTGAAGATTCGCGGCTTCCGCGTCGAGTTGGGCGAGGTCGAGGCGACGCTGTTGGGGCACCCGGACGTGTCGGAGGCGGTGGTCGTGGCGCGCGACGACGACGCCGGGGGTAAGCGGCTGGCCGCTTACGTGGTGGCCGCGTCTGAAGGCGCCGTAGACCTTGATGGGCTGCGGCGACGGTTGGCCGAGCGTCTGCCGGGCTACATGGTGCCGTCGACGATCAGTCTGCTCGACTCGCTGCCGCTGACCGAGAACGGAAAGCTTGACCGCAAGGCGCTGCCCGAACCGCAGGCCAGGTCGGCTGCCGCATCGAGGGAGCCGCGGACGCCGCAGGAGGAAATTCTCTGTTCGCTGTTCGCCGAAGTGTTGGGGCTGGAACAGGTCGGGGTTGACGACAACTTCTTCGAACTGGGCGGGCACAGCTTGATCGCGGTGCGGCTCATCAGCATGGTGCGCTCAACGCTGGGACTGGAGTTGGACATCACCGCGCTGTTTGAGGCGCCGAGCGCGGCCCTGCTCAGTCTGCGTTTGAACGGGGCTGCCCTGGGCCGCCAGCCGTCGTCGCGGGAGAAGGACGCCGGGCCGCTGCCGCTCTCCTACGCACAGCAGCGGCTCTGGTTCATCCAACAACTCGCGCCCGACTCACACGCCTACAACATCCCGATGGCCGCGCGTCTCACCGGCCGGCTGGAACTCGACGCCCTGAACGCCACCCTGAGCGAAATTGTTCGCCGCCACGAAGTGCTGCGCACCACTTTCTCCCTGGACCACGGCCAACCCCGACAGGTGATCCACGCGCCGGCCCGGCTGGAGTTGTCCGTCACGGACCTGACGCACGTCGCCGCCGCCGTGCGGACGGGCGAGGCCCAACGTCTGGCGGAGGAGGAGGCGCGGCTGCCCTTCGACCTTGAGCAGACGCCGCCGCTACGAGTGCGCTTGCTGCGGCTTGACGTGGAAGAGCACGTGCTCCTGTTAACAATGCATCACATCGTCAGCGACGGCTGGTCGCTGGGCGTACTCATCAGCGAGGTCGGGGCTCTTTATCCGGCCTTCAGCGGCGGGGTTGCGTCGCCGCTTTCCGAGCCGCCGATCCAGTATGCGGACTACGCGCTGTGGGAGCACGAGCGGCTCCGGGGTGACGAGTTGGAGCAACACCTCGCGTATTGGCGTGAGCGGTTGGCGGGGGCGCCGCCCGTGCTCGAGCTTCCGGCCGACCACCCGCGCCCGCCGTCGCAGAGCTTCCGCGGCGGGCAGCATTCCTTCCTTCTGCCGGCGCACGTCACGGCCCGCCTGAAGCAGTTGAGCCGGCGCGAGGGCGTCACACTGTTCATGACCCTGCTCGCCGCTTTCAAGGTATTCCTCCACCGCTACACGCGGCGGGAGGATGTCGTCGTCGGGTCTCCCATCGCGGGGCGCAACGTCGCCGAGACCGAAGGGCTCATCGGCTTCTTCGTCAACACGCTGGTGCTCCGGACGAGCCTTTCGGGCGACCCGACCTTCCGCGAGTTGCTGGCGAGAGTGCGCGCAGTGGCGCTCGGGGCCTACGCGCACCAGGGTTTGCCCTTCGAGAAGCTCGTCGAAGAGATCCAGCCCGAACGTCATACAAGCCACTCTCCGCTCTACCAGGTCATGTTCGAAATGCAGAACGCGCCGGCCGAAACGTTGGCGTTGCCGGGCCTGACGCTCGAATCGCTGAAACTCGACCAGGCGGCGGCGAAGTTCGACCTCACGCTTAACATGGAGGAGTCGGGCGAAGGCATCGCTGCCTTTCTCAATTACAGCACGGACATTTTTGAAGCCGAGACGATCAGTCGCATGGCCAGCCATCTCCTCATCTTGTTCGAGGACGCCGCGGAGCACGCCGACCGGCGCGTGTCCGAACTGGAATTGATGTCTGCCGACGAGCGGGAGCAATTGATCGCGGACTGGAACGACACTAAGGCCAGCTACCCTAACGACAAGCTCATCCACGAACTGTTCGAGCTACAGGCCGAGCGGCGGCCCGACGCCGTCGCGGTCGTGTTCGAGGGCGAGGAGATCACTTACCGGGAACTGAACCGGCGCGCTGAGCGAACGGCGCGGCGCCTCAGAAGCGCGGGCGTCGGGCCGGAGACGATAGTCGGCGTGGCGCTCGACCGCTCGTTCGAAATGGTCGTCGCGCTGCTCGGCGTTCTCAAGTCCGGCGGCGCTTTCGTCTCCTTCGATCTGGCGTACCCGAAGGAGCGCCTCACCTTCATGTTTGAGGATACGCGCCCGCCGCTACTGCTGACGCGGGAGCGGTTGTTGGAAAAACTGCCGTCGTTCGCTGGCGAGACGTTCTTTCCCGAGGACGGCGGGGGCTTCGCCGCGGCCCCCGCAGCCACAGCGTCCAGGTCCGTCGGCGCGGCGGATGGCGAAGAGCCGCCGAGCTGGAAGGACGGGCCGGAGCGGCTCGCATACATCTTCTACACCTCAGGATCGACGGGCCAGCCGAAGGGGGTGCTCAGCTCACACAGAGGGGTCGTCAACTATCTAACGTTCAACGCCGGGGCATACCGGCTGGGGGCGGAGGACACGGCCCTACAACTCGCGTCGCCGTCCTTCGACGCTTCGGTGCGCGACATTTTCGGCCCGCTCGTCGCGGGCGCGCGCCTCGTGCTCGTCAGTGACGCCGAAGCGAGAGACCCGGAGGCCCTTCTCTCAAGGATGTCAGAGCAGCGCGTGACCTGCCTCCTTAGCGTCGTCCCGTCGCTGTTGTCCGTCCTGACGGAGGCGGCCCGGCGCGTGGCGAGCCCGCCTGCGCACGTCCGTCTGATCTTAACCAGCGGCGAGGGTCTCCCGCTCTCGGAGTGTGCGAAGGCGCGTTCGGTATTCGGCAGAGACGTCGGCAAAGATGTCGTCATCGTGAACCAGTACGGCCCGACCGAGTGCACGATGACGCAGACTTTTTACGCCGTCCCGCACATGGAAGGTGCGGCGGGCGCGGCGGGCGCGGCCCTCGCCGGCAGGCCGATCGCCAACGCGCAGCTCTACGTTTTAGACGAACGGCTCAACCTCGTTCCCGCCGGAGTTCCGGGCGACGTTTACATCGGCGGCGTCGGCGTAGCGCGCGGCTACTTGAACAGCCCGGCGCAGACCGCGGAGAGATTCATTCCACACCCTTTCGGCCGTGAGCCGGGGGCGCGTCTCTACCAGACGGGCGATCTCGCACGCTTCCATCACGACGGTCAGATAGAGCTGCTCGGCCGAGCCGACAACCAGATCAAGCTCCGCGGCCTGCGGATCGAACCTGCGGAGATCGAAGCCGCGCTGCTCTCGCACGAGGGGGTGCGGGAGGCGGCGGTGGTGGCTCGCGACGAGAGCGGCGACCAGGGCGGCAACCGTCGCCTCGTTGCCTACGTGGTGGCTGCCCCCGAAACCGTCCCGACCGCAACCGCCCTGCGCGAGCACTTGCGGCGCGCGCTGCCGGAGTATCTCGTGCCTGCGGCCTTCGTCGCGCTCGACTCGCTGCCGCGGACACCCAACGGCAAGTTGGACCGCGCGGCGCTGCCCGCCCCGCGGCGCGAGAGGGGTGGCGTGTACGTCGAGCCGCGGACGGAGGTCGAGCGCGCGCTGGCCGCGGTCTGGGAGGAGGTACTCGGCGCGGGCCGCGCAGGCATCGAGGATAACTTCTTCGAAGTAGGCGGGCACTCGCTGCTCGCGACCCAGTTGCTCTGGCGGATCAGGGAAGCTTTCGACGTGGAGTTGCCCATGCGCACGCTCTTCGAGCGCCCGACCATCTCCGCGCTGGCGGAGAGCATTGAGACGATCCTCTGGGCATCTCGGGCGTCTGGGAACGCGGGGGTCATAGCAGACGAGGCCACTGAGGCTTACGAGGAGGGTGAGATATGACGCCGGTTGAAGTGTTAGCCAAGTTTCGCGGCCTGGGTGTCAAGCTCTGGCTCGACGGGGAGCGGCTGCGTTACAGCGCGCACAAGGGAACGCTCACGCCGGAGCTGAGCGCCGAGTTGGCCGCGAACAAACCGCAGCTTGTGCAATTCCTGCGCGCGGCCAGGTCAACCGAGAGCCGAACTCCTCCGCCCCTCAAGCGCGCGGCGCGGGGCGGCGAGCTGCCGCTCTCGTTCGCGCAACAGCGGCTCTGGTTCCTGGACCAACTCGAACCCAACAGCCCGCTCTACAACATCCCGCACGCGGTGCAACTGAACGGCGCGCTCGACCCCGCGGCGTTGGAGCGGAGTGTCAGTCATCTCGTCCGCCGCCACGAGAGTTTGCGGACATGCTTTCCGTCCGACGACGGGCAGCCCGCCCAGTTGATCCGACCGCCGGAGCCGTTCACGCTAACGGTTGAAGACCTGACGCCGCTGCGCGACGAACTGCGTGGCGCGGAGTTGCGACGGCTGATGGACCAGGAAGCGCGGCGGCCCTTCGATCTCGCGGCGGGGCCTCTATTTCGTCTCAGACTGTTCCGGCTCGGCGAGCAGGAGCACGTGCTGGCAGTGACGCTGCACCACATCATCTCCGACGGGTGGTCGCTGGGCGTGCTCACGCGCGAGCTAGGCGCGCTCTACACCGCCGACCTGCGCGGCGAGCCGTCGCCGCTGCCCGAGCTGGCCGTGCAGTACGCCGATTACGCAGCCTGGCAGCGCGAATGGCTGCAGGGCGAAGTGCTCGAAGAACAACTTTCCTACTGGCGCCGGCAGTTGGCCGGTGCGCCGCCGGTTTTGGAGTTGCCCGCCGACCGGGCGCGGCCGCCGGTGCAGTCGCATCGCGGTTCGCGCGTCAGCATGCAATTAGACGCCGAGACGACAAGGATGCTCAAGGCCCTCAGCCGCCGGCATAACACGACGCTCTTCATCACGGCGCTGGCCGGCTTTCAAGCTCTGCTTTCGCGTTGGAGCGGAGAGACGGACATCGTCGTCGGGACGGTCGTGGCCGGGCGCAACAAGGCCGAGACGGAAGGGCTCATCGGCTTCTTCGTCAACACGCTGGCGATCAGGACGGATCTCTCCGGCGACCCGACCGTCGCAGAGTTGCTCGCGCGCGCGACGGAAGTCTGCCTGGGCGCCTACGCGCATCAGGACGTCCCGTTCGAAAAGCTGGTCGAGGAGCTGGGCGTCGAGAGGGACTTGTCACGAGCCCCGCTCCTGCAGGTGATGCTGGTGTTGCAGAACACGGCCGAGGAGTCACTTGAAATGGCCGGCCTGCGGCTGGGCGAAGTCGTGCGCGGGGCCGGCGCGGGGCTGACCGGGGCGGCGAAGTTCGATCTGCTGCTGCTGCTCAACGAACAGAACGGCGGGATGCAGGGGACTTTGGAGTATAACCTGGACCTGTTTGAGCAGGAGACGGTGAGGCGGATGGCGCGGCAGTTGGAGCAGGTACTGCGGGCGTTGGGCGAGGCCGAAGACTGCCGGGTCAGCGAACTGCCGCTGATGGGCGAAGAGGAACGGCAGCGACTTCTCGCCGGGTTGAGCACAAAGACGCAGGAGTTTGCGTGCGCGGGGAATCTGGGTGAGAGCTTCGAGCGCGCCGCGCGTCGCACCCCCGACGCGGTGGCGGTGAAGTTCGCGGGCGAAGAAGTGAGCTACCGCGAACTCAACCGGCGCAGCAACCAGTTGGCGCATCACCTGCGGGATCTCGGCGTCGGGACGGAGGTGAGGGTCGCGTTGTTTCTGGAACGCTCCGTCGAAATGGTCGTCGTCCATCCTCGCCACGCTCAAGGCCGGCGCGGCCTACGTCCCGCTGGAAGTTACGCTACCGCCCGAGCGCGTCGCCTTTATGCTCGAAGACGCCGGATGCACACACGTGCTGACGGAGACGCGGCTGGCATCTCAACTCCCGCCTTCGCCGGCGCGCTCGCCGGCGCACATTGTCACGCTCGACACAGCCCTGGCCGAAGTCTCCGACCGGGGCGCTGAGAACCCCCGCGTGGCGGTCGAGGCGCAGAACGCTGCTTACGTCATCTACACGTCAGGCTCGACCGGGCGGCCCAAGGGAGTCGTCGTCACGCACGGCAACGTCATGCGGCTGATGGCCGCCACGGAGAGTTGGTTCTCTTTCTCTCCCGTCGATGTGTGGACGTTTTTTCACTCCTACGCTTTCGACTTCTCGGTCTGGGAGTTGTGGGGCGCGCTGCTCTATGGCGGGCGGCTCGTCGTCGTCCCTTATTGGGTGAGCCGCTCGCCCGAAGAGTTTTACGGGCTGCTGCTGCGCGAAGGCGTGACGGTGCTCAACCAAACGCCCTCGGCCTTTCGGCAACTGATGCAGGCGGAGGAGCGGCTCGCGACCGACGCCGGGACGGAGGCGGGCGCGGCGTTGGCGCTGCGCGTGGTCGTCTTCGGCGGCGAGGCGCTTGAGCCGTCGAGCCTGCGGCCCTGGTACGAGAGGCACGGCGACGCGCGCCCGCGCCTCGTCAACATGTACGGCATCACGGAAACGACGGTGCACGTGACGTACCGGCCGCTCACGCGAGCGGACGCCGAGAGCGCGCGCGGCAGCGTCATCGGCTGGCGCATTCCCGACCTGCGGCTCTACGTGCTCGATGACGGAATGCGGCCGGTGCCGTCCGGCGTGGCGGGCGAGTTGTACGTTGGTGGTGGCGGACTGGCGCGTGGTTACCTGAACCGGCCCGGCCTCACCGCCGAACGCTTCACGCCCGACCCCCTCTCCGCGGAAACCGGAGCGCGGCTCTACCGGACCGGGGACGTCGTGCGATTGGGTGCGGCCGGGGAGTTGGAGTATCTGAGGCGGGCCGACGAACAGGTGAAGGTGCGCGGGTTCAGGATCGAGCCGGGCGAAGTGGAGGCGGCGTTGCTCTCGCACGAAGGGGTGCGGGAGGCGGCGGTGGTGGCTCGCGACGAGGGCGGCGGCCGTCTGGTCGCCTACGTGGTGTGTGCCCCCGGGACCGTTGTCCCGACCACACCCGCCCTGCGCGAACACCTCCGGCACACTTTGCCCGAGTATCTTGTGCCTTCGGCCTTTGTCATGCTCGACTCGCTGCCGCTGACGCCGAACGGCAAGTTGGACCGCCGGGCGCTGCCTGCTCCGCGACGCGAGGGCGGCGCCGGCGAGTACGTCGAGCCGCGCACGGAAGCTGAGCGCGCGCTAGCCGCGGTCTGGGAAGAAGTGCTCGGCGCAGGTCGTGCAGGCGTGGAGGATAACTTCTTCGACCTCGGCGGCGACTCGATCCGCAGCGTCCGCGTCGTCGCCCTGGCCAGAAAGCGCGGACTGAACTTCACCGTTGAGCAACTCTTCAGACACCAGACCATCGCCGCACTACTACGGCAACTCAGCGCTAACGGCACCAGCGGCGGCGACGCGCGCCCGGGCGCCGACGGCGCGGAAGTGGCCGCTCCGACCGTAGGGCCATTCAGTTTGGTCTCGCGCGAAGACCGCGAGCGAATGCCCGCCGACGTGGAGGATGCGTATCCGCTCTCGATGCTCCAGGCCGGCATGCTCTTCCACAGCGACCTCAATCGCGAATCGGCCCTCTACCACAACTACACGAGTCTCCACCTTCGCGCGCCCTTCGACGCACACGCCCTGGAGTCGGCCGTGCGGCGGCTCGTCGAGCGTCATCCGGTGCTGCGCACCTCCTTTGACCTGACGGGCTACAGCGCCCCGGTCCAACTGGTCCACCGCAGTGTCGAGCCGCCGCTCGAGGTGGAAGATCTGCGCGGGATGAACGACGCGGAGCAGGAAGAAGCCATCGCCAAATGGCAGGAGGACGAACGACGACGTCACATAGATTGGTCGCAGGCCCCGCTGCTGCGCTTCCACGTGCACCGGCGCGGCGCGGCTACTTTCCAGTTCAGCTTCGCTGAGCACCACGCCATCCTCGATGGGTGGAGCGTGGCGACGATGATGGCCGAGCTCTTCCGCAGCTACTCCTCGTTGTCCAGCGGAATCGACGAGCCGGACGATCCGCCACCGTCCTCGCTGTACCGCGACTTCGTGGCGCTCGAACAGAAGGCGTTGACGTCCGCGGAAGCCGAACGGTTCTGGAAACAGTGGCTGAAAGGCAGCGCCGTGACTACGCTGCCGCGTCTGCACATTCAGCAGGAGCCGGAGCAGCCCGCTCTGACGCACATGATAAACGTGCCACTGTCGGCCGATCTGTCTGACGGCCTGAAGCGCACGGCGCGCGATGCCGGGGTCCCGATTAAGAGCGTGTTGCTGGCGGCGCACCTGCGCGTGCTGAGCCAGCCTCGGCGGGCAGGAGGACGTAGTGACGGGCCTGGTCTCACACGGGCGGCCGGAGGCAGTGGACGCGGAGCGCGCGCTGGGCCTGTACCTGAACACGCTGCCTTTCCGCCTGCGTTTACGCGGCGGCACGTGGACGGAGTTAGTGCGCGAGGCGTTCGCCGCCGAGGTGGACTCGATGCCCTTCCGCTATTACCCGATGGCCCAGGTGAAGATCGACCAGGGCGGGCGCGCGCTGTTCGAAGCGACCTTCAACTTCACACACTTCCATGTCCTCGACTCGGTGGAAAGAACTAACGAGATGGAGATGCTCGACGATACGGCCTTCGTGCGGACGGAGTTCGCCCTCACGGCTGACTTCTCCCTCAAAGGCCCCGCTGCGCACGTTCACCTCACCTTGATCGGAAACGGCGAAGCGCTGGGTCGCGAACAGTTGGAGTCTATCGGCGGCTACTACGCGACGGCGCTAACGGCGCTGGCCCACGAGCCCTCCGGGCGCTACGAGTTGAAGTCGCTCCTCAGCGACGACGAGCGGCGGCGGCTGCTCGTCGAATGGAACGACACAGCGGCCGAGTACCCGCGCGAGCTTTGCACCCATCAGGTGTTCGAGCAGGAGGCGCAACGTCGGCCGGACGCCATCGCCATCGAGGCCGTGGACCAGCAAGTTTCATACGGCGAATTGAACCGTCGCGCGGACGCGCTCGCACTCGCCCTTCGTCGCGGCGGCGTCGGGCCGGACGTCCTCGTCGCGGTGCTGCTGGAACGTTCGGCCGACCTGATCGTCGCGCTGCTCGCCGTGAACAAAGCCGGCGGTGCATACGTTCCCTTGAATCTCTCCGACCCGCCTGCCCGCCTCCGGTTCATCGTCGAAGACGCGGGCGCGCGCGTTTTGCTCACCTGCCGGGAGTTCGCGGAAGGCCCGGCGCGCAAGGACCTCGAGGCGGCCGCACCAGCCGTGGTCTGCGTTGACGCGGACGAACACCTTCACACCGCAGACGTCGACGAGGCGCCCCCTGGTTCGGCGGTCGCCGCGACGCCCGACAACCTGGCCTACATCCTGTTCACCTCTGGCTCGACCGGCATGCCAAAGGGCGTCAGCGTCACGCATCGCGGTGTGGTTTCGCTCGTCCGCTGCAGCAACTACATAGACTTCGGGCCGGAGGAGAACATTCTCCAATTCTCCACCGTCTCGTTCGACGCCTCGACCTTCGAGATCTGGGGCGCTCTCCTCAACGGCGGCCGCCTCGTGGTCTTCCCTCCGGTCGTCCCGTCGCTGCGCGAGCTGGGCGAGTTCGTTGACCGGACGCAGGTGACCACGTTCTTACTCACTCCGGCGCTCTTCCATCAGTTCATAGACGTCAACACCGGCGGCATGCCGGCGCTGCGCCAAATGCTGTCGGGCGGTGATGTTTTGTCGGCGTCACACCTCGACCGGGCGGCAGGGCTACTAAAAGGCCGCCGGGTGATTAACGTCTATGGGCCGACCGAGACGACCGTCATGTCCTGCTGCTACGTCGTCGGGGCGGAACGGCCGGCGGGTTCGGTGCCCATCGGCGGTCCGATCTCTAACGCGCAGGTTTACGTCGTCAACGGCTCGCAGCCCGCCGGCGTCGGCGAGCCCGGCGAGATCTACATCGGCGGGGTCGGGCTCGCGCGCGGCTACCACAACCGGCCCGACCTGACGGCCGAGCGGTTTGTCCCCGATCCCTTCGCCGAGCGGCCCGGGGGAAGGCTCTATCGCACCGGCGATGCGGGCCGCCACCTCGCAGAGAGCGTCGTGCAGTTCATCGGCCGCCTCGACAAACAAGTCAAGATCAGCGGGTTCAGGATCGAGCCGGGCGAGGTTGAGGCCGCGCTGGAAGGTCACCCCTGCGTGGCAACGGCTGTGGTCGTGGTTGACGAAGAGACGCCGGGCGACAAGCGGCTGATAGCTTACGTCGTCACGCAAGGGGATGCGCCGCCGGTCCTGGACGAGTTGCGCGTCTACCTCAAAGAGCACGTGCCGGAGTACATGACGCCTTCGGCCTTCGTGATGCTCGACGCGTTGCCGCTGACGCCACACGGCAAAGTCAATCGGGCCGCGCTGCCCGCACCACGCGCCGTCGCCGGCAGGTCCGGCGGCGAGTACGTCGCCCCAAGCAACCCGGTCCAGCGACAATTGGTGGCCATCTGGGAGGAGCTGTTCAAGACGAGCCCGATTGGCGTGCGCGACAACTTCTTCGAGCTGGGTGGGCACTCGCTGCTCTTGATGATGCTCGTGGCGCGGGTTGAGGAGCGGCTGGGCGAGCGCGTGGCGATGGCAGACGTGTTCAGTGGTCCAACCATCGAGCACCTTTCGGAACTGATCGGCCGGCATGGGCGACACGCACTTTCGTCCGTCATCGTCCCGATGCAAACGAACGGCGCCAGGCCGCCGCTTTTCGGGCTGCACCCAGGCAGCGAAGAGGTCTGGTGCTACACAGAATTGGTCCGCCGCCTGGGCCAGGATCAACCCTTCTACGGAATACAGGCGCGCCGGCTGGAGGCGGGTTTGGTGGCGCCGACGGAGATCGAGGCGATGGCCTCCGATTACGTCGAGGCGCTGCGGGAGTTCCATCCCGGCGGGCCTTACTTGCTGTGCGGGTGGTCGATGGGCGGAGTGATCGCTTTCGAGGTGGCGCGACAACTGCGCGCGCGCGGCGAACACGTGGCGCTGCTCGCGTTGATCGACTCGCACGCGCAGACCAACGGACCGACCAGGCAGAGCTGGTTCACGCTGCTGGCGATCCTTGCGCTCGACCTCGGGCTGGCGGGCGAGCAGCTACGCACGCTTCTGCAAGAGATCAGCAGCCTGCCGCCGCCGGGCCAACTGCGACGGGTGTGGGCCGAGACGAAGCGTGCGGGAGTCGTCCCGGCGGAGATGACGCTGTTGGAGTTTCGCAGGCTCTTTGACACCTTCAGGGCCAACGCCAACATGATGCTTCGCTACGAACCCGGGGAGTACGAAGGCCGAGTCACACTAATCGCAGCGGAGCAGAGTTTGGAACAGGATCCCAACTTCGTTCCTTTTGACCCGGGGAGTGAAACGGCAGCGGCCCCGCCAATCGAACCAGCGCACGGCTGGGCGCGGCTGGCGGCGGGCGGGGTCGATGTGCACGTCGTAGCCGGCAACCACTTCACGATGATGAGGGAGCCCTTCGTGGAGGCGCTGGCCGAGCGCTTGCGCGGCTGCATAGACGAGACGCTTCGCGCGCTCGACGACGGCGCGGAGGATCGCCATGAGTATGGAAACAGAGAAAGTTTATCTGAAGCAGAACCTGCCGGCTGAGCCCTTGTTCAACCAGGGGCACGTCATCGAGTTTGCCGCGGCGGTGCGAAAGCAATGACCCGTCCGCACGTCACTCGACACCTGGACGTTAAGGAACGAGTTTTTGGTATCGCCTGGGACGCGGCCGCGGCCGTTGGACCAGCCTATGCCAATCGCCTGCGCTTCGAAGGTAAAAAAGACCAGGATCATCCGGATGAACTTTTCGTGCTGCGGCCAGCCGCCGCCGCTTCGCCTCCACTCGTTTTGATCGGCGGTATGGGTCCTCTTGCAGGAGCCGCCGGATTCGAGCATGCCTGCCGCCTCTTTCTCGACACCCGGGAACTTGTGCTCCTGCAAGCTTGCTCAATACCAGACAGAACCAAAGCCATGAAGGAAATCGTGCGCGATCGCGTTTCAGCATATGACGCCATGACAGACTCGCTGACGTTGGCTATCGCGGAAGGCATCAGGCACGTAACCGCTCATGATGCTCACATCGATCTAATTGTCTTGTGCAATACGTCTCATTTTTTTCTTGGCGACGCCCTGGAGCGGCTTCACGAGGATCCCGGTATTGGCCCACGAGTACGTTTCGCATCCCTGGTCGACGCTGCAATCGAGGTCATGCGCAAAAAGCGCTATCGGCGGGTCATGGCTCTGTATACCGAAGGGACGAGACTTAGCCGTGTCTACACAGATCGGTTCACGAAAGAGGGTCTCGGCTATGTCGAACTAGTCGGCGACCTCAAGCACCTCGAACGTTTGCTGGTGACAGCGATCTATAGTGTCAAAGCGTGCGACTATGAGACAGCGGTGCGGCTGGGAACCCGAATCTTCCGGGAGTTGCGGGCCTTGGCGGACCAGTTTGACTGCGTCCTGGCAGGCTGTACCGAGATCCCGCTTATCGTCGAGGCCATGAAGGCAAAAGGTTGTGATGAAATAACAGACTTCATTTCTCGTGTTGAAATTATTGATCCAGTCCCTGAAGCGTTGCGATTGATCCAGCGCAGAGTGGCATTCCCGGCGTAATTCAGATTTCAGGCATTGCCGACTCGCTTTTCTGAATACTACAAACTGAGATCCTGACGGAACTTCCCTTCCGAAAACCTCCCGCCTTAAGTCACGATTTGTGGCCTCCGACTCGCGCGTCAATCTCGCGCATCAATTTTGATCTCCTTCGAGTCTGCCAAACCAACGGGCCGAACTCTGCGCTCCGGGCTGCATGGCTTCGCGAGTAGTTCGGCTGAGAGTTTTTACGTTGACGCTCACAACGTTTGCGATTAGCATCCAGCCACGTAATGCGAGCAACGGCTGCGTCTGATCTTCTACGGCAGCTCAGTACTTACAGCGCTCTCTCCGGGCGCGAATTAAGCACGCAAATTGTCCGGACTTATTCTGAAGTTGAAGCGTAACCTCGGAAAATATTTCACTCGAAAACTCAGGTAAGGTGGAGGTCCCCAGAAAATGCCGCAGAGTCCCCCGCTCGAGACGGAAGTTCCGACTCCCGCACAGCGTACCTGGCTCGTGCCTGCGATTCCGTGGGCCATTGCCTTAGTCGCCTATCTCATCTCGATCCTGGTTAGTCCGCCGATGCACGGGTGCGCCTGCTTCAACCGGTGGCAGCTGTTCCCGTTTATCCTGGTCGCCTTTGCGATTGCAGCGGCAGCGTATTTGCAGCGTCGCGCAAACCCGCCCGCCGGCGACGACGCTCCAATGCCCAGCGCCGCACGGCTGGCGCTCTCGTTATACTTGCTGACCTTCGGCGCCAGCCTCGTATTCATGCTGGTCTCGCTGAGCGGACTCGACTTTCCCGATACGCCAGTGATGCCGGAACAACCGGTCGCGAGTCCAACGCCCACACCTACACCCGGCGCTGCCAATAACCAAGCCACCACGGCCGCACAGACTCCGGCCGCAACGCCTGCCCCCGGTGCAAACCAGGGCAACCAGCCGCAACCGAACCGAGCCGCGGCTGGGGCAGCAACCGTCGCGGGGCAGAACCAATCGGGTACGACTGCAAACGCAACGCCGACGCCTGCGGCCCCGAAGCTTCACCGAGCTTTCCCGCAGTCCACCGTGGGCAGCAAGCCGACGATTTCTCTAACAGTCTACGGTGAAAATTTCTCTGACAAATCGGTCGTGCGTTTCAACGGAGAAGAGATCAAACCCTCCGAATACCTTTCGCCCAGTTTGATCACGGCGAAGCTTGAGAATCGCCACCTCGTGAACGCGGGCTCCATTACAGTCGACGTTAAGAATGGGGATCTGCTTTCCAACGCCCTGATCGTGCCCGTTGCCAGGCCGACAGTGCCGTTGAATGTCTTCTTTTGTTGGAAGCCTTCGATCACACGCGAAGTGCAGCTACTGCTGCTCGTGATCTTCGCCGGCGCGCTCGGGAGTTATTTGCATGCGATCATGTCGCTGGCTGACTTCATCGGCAATCGCACTCTCAAAGCGAGCTGGTTCTGGTGGTATGTCAGCCGGCCTTTCCTGGGGATGGCAATGGCGATGGTCTTCTACGCCGTCGTGCGCGGCGGCTTCCTGGCGGGAACGCCCGCCGACGCGAATGTGGTGAATCCGTTCGGCGTGGTGGCTATCGGCGCCCTCGTCGGCATGTTTTCCGACAAAGCGGCGCAGAAGCTAAAACAAATCTTCGACGTCGTCTTCACATCCAATGATGACCGCGCTGACAAACTGAACAAGACGCTGGTGATCACACCCACCGGCGGGACGTTGGCTGATGCCACGGCGGATGTCGAATACAGCCAGAATCTCGATGTCTCGGGCGGAACCGCTCCCTACACCTGGTCGCTTGCCGTTAATCCGACCTGGTTAACCATTGATGAAACGGCCGGCGTATTGAATGGTTTGCCTGCCGCCGAGGACGTGAGCGACGTCAATGAGGTGACAATCAATGTTACCGACAGTGCGGGCGCAGCTGGCGAGGCTAAACTCAATCTGAAAGTTAATGCAGGAGAAAGCAGTCCGCCGTAAGTGCATCGAGCCCTGAAGGCCTATCACTCAAGGAATCGCTTCTCCACCAAACGGTGGACTACAGCGCGGTAAGTCTGCTCGTTGATTTTGCCTCTTACCAGCAGCTGGTTAAGCTCAAATAGGTTTTCATGGAAAGTAATGAATCTGAGCACAGGCGTAGAGAGATTAACGATAACGCTCTGCAAGGTCGTGCCTATGACTCCACATCCAAGGATAAAATTGTAGGGACTAAGATGGCCAAGATATTTGGGGAATGTGAAGTAGATGAGGCCCCCGAGGCACGCGGCAGCCAGGCCACCGATACTGAAGGCTCGAAGAGTCTGCAAGAAAAATCGTCTGTCTAACATTACTCCGATTCCATCGAACCTGGTCCACTTCAGCTCGGCAAGGGTTAACACCGCATTCTTGGCGGTGGTTATTGACCTAGCGGAATTTTAGAGAACCGAATTATCAAAACTAACCTTCCCAAGCCAACAACGGGTCAATGAAAATCCCTGGCATGGTGACCCGCCCATCACTACATCAACAGGGATCACCATTTTGGCAAAACTCAAGAAGTTCCCCGAGAGCGTCAATCCTAAAGACCTCAACTCCTCAAACACCGAGTCGGAAGAATCAGTGAGTGAAGCATAGCGATCGAAAAAGTTTTTGCAACCCCTTAACCTTCATGAGATGGTCCATAGTACGGTCCAGAATTTTTTTTAACCTGCGTAGGGATTTTTTTGAAATGCAAACGACTCTATGGTGAGAGGATAGATGATCATGTGAAGAACATTCTCAGTTTGGGAAAGGGCTTTTTCCGACGATCTTCTCGCTCTGCCAGGAACAAATTCGCCATTAAAACAGCACATTTCCAGCAATCCATAAAGCGTTCGCCGTCCGTTTCGCCCAACATTTTCCATAAGGACGCCTCTGGTCCTACCATAAATGGATTCCAGAAGGGCTCAAAGCTATGAACCGGGTATAAAGTTCCGACTAAAAAGTGTTTTTTATTCGGTTGCCCTGTCGAATTTTGGGGTTGGAGGCATGACTTCAAACAATTTCATAGTCATTGTCGGCTCGCGGGACGTCGATCGAGAGACCGTGCGCACGCTTTTCGAAAGTCACCTCGAACCTTTTCTGGGCCAGGGTCGCACGTGGCTGCTCGGCGGGGCTCGCGGTGTGGACCAGTGTGCGCTGGAATGGTTATTGGAGAACAGTGAAGTCTGTTGGCTTGTGATTCCGTACACGCGCGCGCGTCAGCCGCGCTGGTTGCATCCGTGGTTTGAAGAAGTGGATCGCGTCGTCGAGTTACAACTGCCGCGGCGCAAGAGCGCTCACGCCTTTCGAAACCGTCATCTGGTTGACCTCGCCGGCATCGTATTCGGCTTTTGGTCGGGCAAAGGCGGCACGGTGGTGAAGACCTTAAAGTATGCGTTGCGCCAGGGACGAGAGGTCCACGGCTTCCCCGTGCCGGCGCAAATGCCCGACCAAACTTCTCAAAGTTAGTCATCATAGTTGGCCCTTCTTTCCCGTTCTCTTCGCAATCAAATTGTGACCGACTGCTGATAGGCTCAGCTATTCCCTGTTTTAGGCCCCCGCCGGGAGATCGTCAGCACGAGTCGCAGCGTGGCCGTTGAGGCCCAGCGGCGCTCGACTGGCGGCAACAACTACAACATTCGAGTAAACGAAATCTTAGGAGAGTTCAACTATGTCAATTGCACGTGTAACCGAAATTAGTTCGACGTCCACCAAGAGCTTTGAAGACGCAATCGCCGGCGGCGTGAAACGCGCGACTGAAACTCTGCGCAACGTTCGCAGCGCCTGGGTCAAGGAACAGCAGATCAAGATTGAGGGCGGCAACATCGTCGAATATCAGGTGAACCTGATGATTACTTTTGTTTTGGACGAAGGCGATCAGAAAGACGTCGCCTAAAAACGATTCCGCAATCAGGTCGAAGCGTGAACGAGAAGAAGGCTGCCGGGGCTAACCCAGCAGCCTTCTTTCTTGTGCAGGATCATCCGCGGGAGCTTGGGTTGCAAAATCATCGACGCTTGATCTACGTTCTTCACCCACTTCCAGCATGACAATGGAAAGCGACAACTCTCAAACGGCCGCGCCGACAAAGCTTGACGAACCGTTGTTCCTAAAACTCCGGCATCGCGAGTGGCGAACGATCGCCATCGTCGTCTCCATCAAGGCGTTGCTTTTTCTTTTTGCGGGTCAGAGTTATCAAGCGCTGCAAAATCAGCGCATCGTCGGACTGCGCGGCTGGTTCGAAATTTGGAATCGCTGGGATGCGCTCAACTATCAAAAGCTGGCCCAGTTTGGCTATCACGCGACTGGCGAGCTGCAGCCGCTACTGGTTTTTTATCCTTTGTATCCCTGGACCGTGCGGCTGTTCGCGTTCTTCACTCGCGACTACCTGCTGAGCGCTTTCGTTATTTCAACTCTCGCGTCGCTCGTCGCCGCCATTGTGCTGCAGCGACTGGTTGAGATCGACTACTCAAGAGCCTTGGCCCAGCGCGCGGTTTGGTTCCTGTTCATTTTTCCGACCAGTTATTTTCTGCACATTGGCTACACCGAGAGCCTTTTTCTGATGCTGGCGCTGAGCTGCGTTTATGCAGCCCGCAAGCAACGATGGTTGCTGGCCGGAGTGCTTGGCGCGCTCACTTGCCTGACCCGCGCGAATGGCCTGGTGCTGATACCGGCTTTGATGATTGAAGTACTGACGCAATATCGCACGACGCGACGCTGGCAGTGGCAGTGGTTATGGATCGGCGTCGCGGCGCTTGGCTTCGGCGGTTACCTGCTCCTCAACCAACACGTCACCGGCGACGCGTTTGCCTTCACGCAGTTGATGCAACGCTTCTTCTTCAAAACGCTGTCAGCGCCGTGGACCGGCATCGACAATGCGCTTGGTTCGTTGACACGGGACCCGACGGAAGCGGAAATGATTGGCATGCAGGAAGTGCTGTTCATCCTGCTCGGCTTTGTTTGCACGGTGGTGAGTTGGATTAAGCTGCGCCCGGTTTACAGCGTGTGGATGATAGGCAACTGGCTGATGTTTGTGTCCGTGAGTTTTGTTCTCAGCGTGCCGCGTTACACCCTGACGATGTTTCCCATCTACATTCTGTTTTCGCTCCTCGCGACACGACGCGTTTGGCTCGCGGTGATCACAGTCTGGTCGATCCTTTATTTGTCGTTCTTCGCGAGCCAGTTCACCTGGGGACGTTGGGCTTTCTGAAAGCGGGTCTCCAATGTCCAATGTCCAATGGCCAATGTCCGGCAGGTTCGGTCGTTTAGAGTACACCTTCAGGTTGCTGTGTGCGGATAGACGCAAGCTGAAGCTTGTACTCTGAACTACTTGAGCCTTAACTACAGACTTTGGACTCTCGACTCACGACTTTGGAATTTGGACTGGATTTTGGACTTTGGACTTTGGAATTTGGACTGGACTTTGGAATTTGGAATTTGGAATTTGGAATTTGGAATAGATTTACTTCTTCCCCGGTAAGTTGTACTTGAACCAATCTTCGGCTGACTGCGTCGGCACGTCTTTGCCAACCTGGCTTTCGATCTTTTCCTGCGCCGTGCGAATCGACGTATTAATCAGGTGGTGCGAGATGCATTCGCTTTTCTCAATTCCCAGCCGCTCGAAAAGCGCCCTAACTTTTTCGGCGCCAAAGTGCTTCATCACCGGATCGTCGAGGGAAAAGTAGAACGTAAGCTCGGACCGGCACGACAACTTTGCAGCAGCATCGATGATGGCCTGATCGCGCGACCAAAACGGATGATGCTCAGCCACTAGTATTTCCAGTGCAACACCTTCCGTCGGCGTCATCTCCCAAGGCACTGTCAGCGCGGAAGCCAAACCCAGCCAAACTTTGCCGTAAGAACTCGTGCACAGTTCAGATGGATTCAACGAAGAGAATCGCTCGTGATTTATGTACTTTTCGCGCAGCAACACCCCCAGCCGCCGAAGCGTTGCTTCAAAGTGAGAAAGCAGCAGAACGTTATGGTGTTTTACCTTGAGGGCGGCCACGTCTGTGCGAAGCTGCTCGAGCTTGTGTGCTTCGTCAAACCAGACTTTGTCGGCGTTATGGGTTAAGGGCATGAATTTGATCGCGCTCACAAACTCCGTTCTCTACCGGCAGATGATCGACGCCTGGTCCATGCGAAACTGGCAACTGTCGGGACAGAGCGGGCACGATCATTTCTTCGACTCGTTTGGTCGGTTTGGTCCAGCGACTTACAACCAGACAGCTCCCATGATCGCCGACGCAGCGGCGCGAGTCGGTGATGATCGCGCGCGCGGATCGCATCGGCCACGGCGTCGACATCATGCACGAAACCGAACCCTACGAACTTTTGCAGGAGATGGCGCGACGCAACGTGATGGTCGAGATTTGTTTGTCGAGCAACGACTTGATTCTCGGCATCAAGGGGCCAGACCATCCGCTCGCGACATACTTGCAGTACGGCGTGCCGGCGGCGCTCGCCACGGACGATGAAGGCGTTTCGCGTTCAGAAATCTCGCGGGAATTTTTGAAGGCTGCGCAGGAACAGGGACTCGATTACGCGCAACTGAAGACGATGGCGCGGAACAGTCTCACGCATGCCTTTATCGCCGGCGGCAGCCTGTGGAGCGACCCGCGGAAGTTCACGCCGGCGGCGCCATGCGCGCAGGATGTCGCGACGATGAATCTCAGTTCTAACGGATGCAAGCAATATGTCGGCGGCAGCGAGAAGGCAAAGCTGCAGTGGCAACTCGAGGCAGGCTTTAGGAAGTTTGAGCGGGAGTACTGAAGTGATAAGGCTCTGCTGAACCGTTTAGAGGCGGGCACTGCCCGCCGGTTCAACCTCGAGACGGCGGGCAATGCCCGCCTCTAAACGAACCTGGTCACCCGAACGGTTCTTCAATCGACGGGCTCTGCGGCGTGAAAAACTTTGGCCCGTCCGGCGTGATGTACAAACAGTCTTCCAGGCGAATCCCAAACTCACCATAAATCACGATGGTCGGCTCGTCGCTGAAACACATGCCGGGCTGCATCGGCGTCTTGTTGCCGCGCACGAAGTTGGTCCACTCATGACCTTCAAGGCCGATGCCGTGGCCGGTGCGATGCGGCAGTCCCGGAACTTTGTAATCCGGTCCAAAGCCGGCGTCGGTAATCACCTTGCGCGCTGCTGCGTCGACCGCTTCACACGGCGCGCCAACTTTCGCGGCGGCAAAACCGGCGTCCTGCGATCTGCGTTCGAGATTCCAGATGTCGCGCTGTCTTTGCGTCGGCTTGCCGAAGACAAACGTGCGCGTGATGTCTGACTGGTAACCTTCAACGCCGCAGCCGCCGTCCATCAAAACCACGTCGCCTTCTTTCAGTTTTTGCGGCGTGCTGCTGCCATGCGGAAACGCCGTATACTTGCCAAAACTACAAAAGACGCCGCCCTGCACGCCGAGCGCGCGAAACGCTGCGGCGCAATTGCCACTGAACTCATCCTGAGTCATCCCTTCGCGCACGCTGTCGATCGTCGCCTTGTAAGCAACGATCGTGATGTCGTTCGCGCGTTGCATCAGGGCCAGCTCTGCAGCGGATTTGAACATGCGACCGCCCGCCGTGATTGGCGTCGCGCTCACGAATTGCAACGACGGCGCCGCTTTGCGAATGCCGTCGAACAGGAAAAAGCGCACGCGTTCTTCCATGCCGATACGGCCGGTCCGGATGCCGCGATCGCGAAAGATTTCGGCGACGCGACGATACGGACTCTCGTCTTCTTCCCAGGTGCGGATGTCTTTGCCCATCGCGATCAGTTCGCGGGCGCGCTCTTCTTCAAACTTCGGACAGACCCAGGCAAGCTCGCCGCGCGCCGGAATCACGAGGGCAAACATGCGCTCGCTCGTGCCCCAACGCATGCCGGTGTAATAAAACATGCTGGGCCCGGGCTCGATGTAAATGGCGTCAATCTTATTTTCGCGCATCAGACGCCGCGCCTTCTCAACGCGACCGCGGCGCTCGTCAAGAGAGATCGGCACGACGCCGTCAGTCATCTTCCGCAGTTTACGGATCGCGTCAGGCGTGTCTCGTTGTTGGAAGGAGCTGACGGCGGCGTCTGCATCGGACTCGCCAAATACCGGAGCGGCGCTGCCAAGCAAAGCTGTTCCCGCGAGCCCCGCGGATAGGCGCAAGAAGTCTCTTCGATCAGTGCACATGATGTTTTTAGTTAGTCCGGTTCAGGTTGTGTTTACGCGACATGCTAACTGACGCTTCGCGATTGTCAAACCGTAGAAACCGGGTAGCGCAAAAGTTCCGAGTGCAAACGCTGGGAGCGCAGACAAGCGGGGTCCCCAGCGGGGCAGCCCCGATGGGGTGCTCGTCCTGTCTGCAATGAGCGGTCGTTTTGGGCCGCGAACCGTTTTCGCGCTGCGCGCTCATTTGCAGGCAGGATGCCTGCGCTCCCAGCTTATGCTAAATTTGCTACGCTCAACTCGCGGGAAAACGAAGAGGATTCAGCGATGGAAAACGAAAACAAAGGCCCTGAGATTACGTTCGACGTGCGCGTCAAGCCAGGCCGCGCGGGCACCGATCCTGAAGCGCCGGATTGGGAAGTCTGCGAACTGGAAGACGGCGTGATCAAGAACAACGCCGACATCTACGACAACATGACGCTAGCCGAAGCCAACCAGATTGCCGGAATGTGGCGGGCGAAAAAGCAGGAAGCGGAGAATGCGCCGGTGGTGGAAGCGGAAGCTACTCAGTGAGGTGTACTAAGCCGCAGACGAATAGGAAAGAAAATTTTCCATTGTCATCTCTCATTTGTCATCGCAGAGCTAACAAGAAAAGCCCCCTCGCGATTGCCGGAACGGCTGTTCAAAGTACTCGGGCAGCCAATGACAAATGAGAAATTTCAAATGAAAAATGGAAAATCTCAGGTTCAGTCCTGATCCACAGTTTCAATACCTCCGCCCGGTCCTACAGCAAACCTCTTCAGATCCCACTCGTTTCCTTCCGCCATCAACGCGGCAACATACCCTGAAGGCACCGTCACGGTTCGCATCGTCCAACGCGCGACTTCCGCCGGCTCCTTATCATTCCGCAGCAACGCCACCGGATCGCCGGGCGCGAATGAAACATCAAACAGATCGAGCGGCATCGACAGTCCTTCGCCGCGCGCCTTGATGTAGGCCTCCTTGCGCGTCCAGCAATCGAAGAATGCCCGCTGCCGCAGGTCCGCCGGAATCGTCATGAAGACCTGGACCTCGCGTGGCGAAAAGAAGCGCTTAGCGATCTCCTCGCTTTCCAGGTCCTCTTTGATGAACTCCAGATCGACGCCGACTTCACGACCGGGCGAGAACGCGTAAAGCGCGAGTCCGTGCGAATGCGCGAGGTTGAACTTGAGCGTTCCCTGCTCGGGGTCAGTCAAAAAAGGCTTGCCCTTCTCGGCGTACGACAAGCGAACCGCCGCCGCGTCGATCTCAAGGTAAGCCGCGAGCAGTTTTCTCAACAACGCGCGCGCGACGATGTAATGATTGCGATCTTTGGCAAAGTGAAAGCGATCGGCGCGCGAGACTTCATCGGCGGCGAGAAAAGGCTTCAGGCCGTCGGCGTCGTGATCGTCGAGCTTCGCCTGCCAAACATGAACTTCGTTAGCGCTTAAAGTGAAAGGCATCTCAGGGACGCGAATGGCAGACCGAAGGTGGCGGCCGGATAAGAGTCAAGCCTTTGGAGCGCGGTGACCTGTCACCGCTTTTAGTTTGCGGCGGCTTGACGCCGCATTTTCAGAAAGACCCTAGCCTTAGATGGTCGCGACAAGTCGCGACCGAACAAAGCGGTGACAGGTCACCGCACTCCAAAATGATGTGGCTGAGAATTTAGCAGAGTGTTCGATCAAGAGTGAAACGCTAGCTGATCGCGCTCGGAAAGTCCGCGGTCGTACGGTGAGACTCGGCGATGCCGACCACCACCTTTCGTTTCCCGATAAATTGTTTGCGTCCGTGTGCGGTCAACATGTTGTCGAGGATCATGATGTCGCCCTCATGCCAGGGGAAGACTATCGCCTGGTCGTCGCAGACGCTCGCGATCTCGTCCAACATCGCCGCATCGATTCGCGAGCCGTCGGCGAAGTAGACGTTTCGCGGCAGGTTGTGTTCGCCAAATGCAGTCATTAACCACTCGCGAACCGCGGCGGGCAGACGCGAAACATGAAACAGGTGCGCCTGATTGAACCAGACAATTTCGCCCGTCCGCGGATGCCGCTCGATCACCTGGCAGCGTTGTCGCGTGCGAATCTGATCGTCGCTAACCCACTCAAATTCAATGTGCGCTTTACGACAGTAGTCTTCAACCGCTGCCTTGCTTGAAGTCTGAAAAACTTCCTGCCAGGGAAGATCAAGGCCGGTGCCGTAGTTGCGCACGTACATCAAACCCTTGCGCAGAAAACATTCGCGAATTTCCGGCGAAATCTTTTGATAGATTTTGCGGCTGTCGGCTATCGGCGTCTCTCCGCCCTTTTCGGCGACCTGAAGGGAGAAGAACGACAGCTTCATCGGCCAACTTCGGGAATAAGAATTTTCATTGTGCAAAGGGATTGACTGATGAGCGGGATACTCGGTGGAAGAATAAATTCGGCCGCTGATCACGTGACGCTGCGTCGAGCGGTAGGAATAATCGAGGAGTGGCCCACAGACAGTTTCAATCAGTCGCTCAAACTCGGCGACGGTGGTCAGTTCAAAGTTGCGAAAGAGAATGGCGCCGTTTCGCAGCAGGTAGCTGTCGATGAAGCCCGTATTCGCCGCGGCCCACTTAACCAAATCTATTCCGTCTGTTGCCGGCCGCACCACCAGCGGCAAAGGGCTGCCGGGCCGCAGGTAGCTAAGCGTGATCTGTTCAGGAGAGGCCAGGTGGTCGGTCGCTCTGCGCGCGAATGTATGAGTGCTCATAAGCTGGTCAGCAGTTCCCTGGTTTCCGGCGCCTGCGCAAGAAGCCCGTCCCACGCAAGCTTCTTTTGGGATGGATGGCCTAAAGGCGAATGCCGGACCTGGGCCGCCGCCGCTAAACGACAAACCTTGTCCGCGCTCCTCGCCGCTTCACTTTCTTCGTAATAGATAGAAACTTCGAAAGCCGCGCACTTGCCAGAAACTTGTGATGCTGGGAGCGCAGGCATCTTGCCTGCAATGAGCGCGAAGCGCGAACCGGGTTCGCGGCCAGAAGCGGCCGCTCATTGCAGACAGGATGTCTGCGCTCCCAGCCTCGCGTTCCCTGCTTCGAGTCGCTGTAGCCTATCGAATGTAGACGGGCGCGCTGGTCAACTTAACCGTCCCCTTTGCATCCGCGGTGAACGCACCCAGCTCCTGGCCAGTGTGTCGCGTGATTGTGTAACGACCCGCAGCGAGTGGAATCAGAACCTCGTGCGCTCGGCTGGCTGTCGTCCAGGCGGCAAACCGCAGCTCGCTGCCTTTGCGAAAGGCGAGCACATAATCGTCATCCTCGCCGGTGTTAAGACGCTGCTCAAATCTGTAGCCGTTGAAAAACTGCGCCAGGGTTTTCGCCGCCAGGAAGCCCGGCTTCGGATCGTAAACCGGCTCACGATTCCCGTGATAAGCATTTGCAACCATGCCGAAGTGATGCTCCGGTTCCTTCGCGTCTAAACCGTCGTCGCGCCAGTCGTACCAAATCGACAACGAAATGCCGTTGGCCGCATTCGTCAGCCACGAGCGCGCGAGAAGTTCTCCCTGCTTTTCGTCGCTCATGCCGGGCCAGACGGAGGAATAGCCCCATTCGCTCGAAATGATGGGTATGTCTTTCGGTTCACCAGGCCGGTCGCTAACGCTCCCGCTTCTGACAGGACTTTGAACTCTGGACTTTGGACTTAGGACTAAGTAAGTCTTGATCATTTCTCGCAAACGACAATAATCCTGCGCCGCCGTTTCCGGATCGCCGCGACGGTAAGGATGAATGGAAACCGCCGCCCAGTATTCCAGCAGCCCGGCTTTGAAGCAGCTCTCGAGAAACTCGAAGTCAAATTCCGAAGTTGCCGGTCCGATCAGTTTTTCAGCGGGCACTGACTCACGAAAGGCGCGGCCAACCGTGAGCGCGAGCGCCACGTACTCCTGAGCGTTTGGCTTGGGCGGCCAGAACAACGAATGGTTGGGCTCGTTGTAAATTTCCCAGAGCGCGTTGCGGCCGGAGAAGTGTTGCGCGGCTGCGACCGCCCAACGCGCGAACGCGAGTCTCGCAGCTTCAGTGCGCGGCGGCGCGCCGTTGTCGTAAAGCGGATTGCCGTAATCAAGAATGAAGAGCGGGCGAATCTTGAAAGGCGCGAGCGCGGTCATCAGACGATCATAGGCGGCGAAGTCGTATTGGCCCAGCTGTTTTTCAGTCTCGTCCCACTTGAGATCCATTCGCACCCAACGAAGGCCGGCTTCCGATATCAACTTCAGCTCGCCGGGTTGCGGATCGGTGAAATCAATGTTGACGCCGAAACCTTCGGGGATGATAGGAGCATCAGCGGCAGGTTGCGGAAGGAAGGTGCAATTCTTTTGGCGGACGCAGGCTGAACACGGAAGAGCAAAAACAACGAGGAGGAGAAACAGACTGGTGAAACGACTTGTCATTCGACCGCAACGGCTCTTTCTCTGTGCAACCTCTGTGTCCTCTGTGTCTCGGTGGTGAACTATTGACGAAGGGTGTGACCACGTTACAGAAGAAGCGGGGGCAAGCCCACCTTCCCAACCTGAGAGCTTAGTCCAGTGGCATGGGGCAGACGACTTGAAAGGCTTTCAATCACAATTCGCACTTCAGGTCTGAGCAACTCGTGGTCGGGAAGGCGGGCTTGCCCCGCTCTTTACTATCATCAAGCTTCGCGGCTAGCTCAACCCTATTCCAACGCAACCAACGCCTCGCTGGTTTGGCTTTTCGGTGGCGGCGGCCGGCGCGAAAGTCTGGCAAGCTGCGCGCGCAAAGCCGCGGGGGTAAAGCTGTTCGGGATGTCGTCCCAACGCGGCCGCAGACATTCCCACAAAGTGATCTGACGTCGTCGCAGCAACCAGTAAAGCGCCACCATGAACATCACGCTGTAACCGGCAATCGACGCGAGCGCCGCGCCTTGAATTCCCCTCGTCGGCAGCCACGTCAGCAACGCCACCACCATCACGACCGCCGCGGCAATTCGCGCTATGGCACTGAGTCCCGGATGCCCGAGTCCGTTAAGTCCGCTGATCACAATCGCGCCCGCGCTCCAAACAACTGACGCGAACATCAGCAACCGCAGGACGTTAGTGACCGGCACGAAGCCTTCGCCGTATGCGAAGCGCAGAATGTAAGGCGCGGCAATCCAGAGCGGAACCAGGATCAGCAGATGCGCGCAAAGGGTCAGTCGCAAACTGCGCGCAACCACCCGCGTGGCCTCGTCAGCGTTTTTCGATGCTGCCACTTCCGGCAGCAACGCGTCACCGACCGATCCGGCGAGGGTGCTCGTAATGTCGGCGAGCCGCAGCGCCACGACGTAAAGCCCCAGCGCGCCGCTCGAAGCCATGCCCACCAGCATCATCAGATCGAGTCGCCAGTTTACGAATTCCGTCAGGATGCCGGGGTAGTCGCGGATGCCATAACGCAGCGTAGTTTGAAGTTCGCCCGCGTTCGGACTCCATTTCGGTTTGAGTTCGCGCCAAACGGCGATGAGCGATACAACCAGGGAAGCGACAAGCGACAGCACCATCGTGTACGACGCACTCGCGACGGTCAGTTCCCCGATGAGCCAAAGGATGACGTAACTCACCAACTGCACGCCGAACAGGATCAGCCGCAATGCTCCAACCCACGTGAAGCGTCGCGCGCCTTCCAACATTCCGCGCAGCAAATCCGTCAGCAGGTGGACCGGAATGACGAGCAGATAGATTCGCGAGAGTCGCAACACCTCGGGACTGCGTTCGCCGATCAGGTGTGGGATCAAAAGTTCCGCAAGGGCGAGCGTCACCAGTCCCGCCACGAGCGTAAAGATCACTGCGTTCGCAAACAGCGCTGAGCCGCACTCCGGCCGCTTGGCGATCCAAAAACGATACGCCTGCGGCAAACCGATTTGCGCGACCATGGAAAAGATCGCCGGCCACATCAGCACGACCATCAGATCGCCGCGGCCAGCGGGCCCCAGCGCCCAGGCACTTAGCAAACTGGTCACAACGCCGGACGACAACATCAGCGCGTTGGTGCTAAAGACTAACTTGATATTGCGTTTCAGCATTGGTTGTTCGACAAATCCAGCAATCCGTAAACCTTGTTCGTTCAAATGCGACAACCGCGAAGCGGTTGTGTAACCCAGCCCAGGGTTGCCGCGTTGCGTGGCTACCCTGGGATCGAGTCCCCGAAGAAGGCGCAACCCCAACGGGGTTGAGACGCCTTTTCCCTAACCTGGTTCCCAGGGTAGCCGCGCAACGCGGCAACCCTGGGCTGTGTTTCGTAACCGCTTCGCGGTATCTGATGCTAAAGTTTCACGCTGCTACTTCCACGCTCGGTTGGCGAACGGTCTCGGTCCTGGTTCTCATCACCTGCTGGTAGAGGTCGTAAGTTTTCTCCGCAACTCGTTCCCACGAGTACTGCTTCACGCGCGCCAGCCCCGCCACCGCCAGACCGCGCCGCAACTCTTCATCCGTCAGCATCCGCTTCAAAGCGCCGGCGAGCGCATCGGCATCGCCTTCAGGAAACACCAGCCCCGCGTCGCCAATCACTTCCGGAATCGCGCCGCAGGTCGAGCCAATCACCGGGACGCCGCTGGCCATCGCTTCCACGATGACGCGGCCAAACTGCTCGCGAATGCGTTTCGTTGTTTGAGTCGGAATCACCATGACGTCCATCTGATGAAAATATCCAGGGACCTGAGCAAAGTTGATGGCGCCGGTAAACTCGGCACGATGCCACAGCGCGGCAGCGCGGAGTCGTTCCTCAAAACCTTCGCGTTCCGGTCCGTCGCCGACGACCAGTAGTTGCCACTTCTCGCCCTTCAATTTTTCGAGCGCATCAGTCAAAACGTTCAGACCTTTGCCGGGCAACATCCGTCCGATGTAACCAATCGTTAACGGACGATCGGATCGCGTGTCGGTTGCCGGACGCGGAAGAAAGGCTCCCGTATCGACGCCAAACGGAACGATCGGCGCCGCCTTCGCATAACCTTTCGCGCGCAACACCTCAACCACCGTTTCGCTGCACGCGTACATCGCAGCCACGCGTCGAAACGCGCGCTGCTCAAACCAGCAAAAAGGCGGCGGATAGTTGTGATGAATGTTCTGGTTCACCTGCATAACGATCGGAACGCGCGGCGCAAACCACTGGCACAGCGTCAGCACTTCCGCAGCGGCGACGCTGTACGGCTCGTGACCGAGATCGACGAGATCGGGTTGATGCTCGCGCAACGCCTTGATGATTGGACGCGGATCGTAAGCAAACAAATTAATTTGCTTTGAAAGAAGACTGCGCGACGTTCTGACCGGGAACAAGTCGTCGGGTAAAGCATCGACGTCCATCTCGGCTTCGCGCCAACGCCTGGTTGTAACCACTTCAAGCTTCACCTGTGGATAACAACGCGCCATCGCCCGCTCCCGCTGTCTAAGCGCGGGGGTCAAGCTTGAATGAGCAATACGCAGTACTCGCATCTTCCCTCCCTCGTTTTTGCAATTCGCTTTCGCCGTCGAGCTGCCACCCGCTTACGCAGCTCGTTCTGACAATGCTGGTTCACCGTGAGACTGAAATACTTGCATCCGGCAGCGCGCACGGCTGTGAACCTCTTACTCGTTCCGCAATCAACTCATCAAACAGCTGCAGATACTGTTTCGCGATTTTCTCCCACGCGTAATTCTTCGCGGTCGCCAGCCCGCGTTCGCGCACGCGCGCGTGCAGCACCGGATTGCCGAGCAGCTGGTCCAACTTGCCGGCGATCTCAGCCGGATCGCGCTGAATGTGAAAACCGTTCTCGCCGTCTATCAGGTAATCTTCAATGCCGCCAACCGGCGACGCCAGCACCGGCAAACCCGAAGCCATCGCTTCGAGACAAACAAGCGCGAACGTTTCGTAAAGCGTGGGCAATACGAAGGCATCGGCGGCGGGATAAATGTCCGGCAAGTCGTTGCGCGCACCGGCGAAGATCACGCGATCGCGAACGCCGAATTGTTCTGCCAGTCGTTTGAAAGGCGCAGCCGCGTCGCCGCCAACCACGAGCAGAACAGCCTTCGTTTCCATCTCAGCTAAGCCGCGAATGACAAACTCCAACCCCTTCAACCGGTACTGGCTGCCGACAAACAGCAACAGGGGAACGCCCTGCGGTACGCCGAAACTGAGACGCACCTTCGCGCGCGCGCTGACATTTGCCGGATCGAAGCGCGACAGGTTGATGCCGTTTGGAATTGTGACGATTCGTTCGTCAGGCACGTGGTAATGTTCCTTCAACTGCGTGCGCACGCGTTCGGAGATCGCCACGATGCGTCGATAACGACCGCCGCCCAGCATCCAGCGATCGCGCCAGGTAACCCAAAGATTGCTCGGATTCAGCAGCCAACTGTAGTAACCCGCCCGGCGTTTCTCAGCCAACGACGCGCGGTTAACGGCATGGACCACACAGACGTCGCCGACGAGCGAGTCGCCATGGCTCAGAATGATCTTGGCTCCGCGCGTCCGGTAGGCGCGCCAGCTCGCAATAAACGTAAACAGCGGAACGGCGATCAGCGCGGCGAGATGTCGCCAGCGGGCGCGCATTCCCCAGGCCGTCAGCCAGGGAGCCGCGTAAGTAACTCCCTGACGCGGTTCGGGTTCAGTAGCGAGGCTGGTGATCACGCGAGCTTCGAGACCGAGGGCCAGCCAGGCGCGATGCAGTTCGTAGGCTACACACTCGCTGCCGCCGCCGAGGCCCATCTCCAACGACACTTGTAAAATAATTGCTTCTTCCATTTTGCGTTCACCGCGAATTTATGGAGTGCGCTGACCTGTCAGCGCTTTGGTCGGTCGCGACCTGTCGCGACCTGCCGAGCTGCCGAATCTGAAACGAACAGGGCGTCAAGCCGCCCTGAAGCAAAAGCGGTGACAGGTCACCGCACTCCAAAAGAGTTGCCGACTGCGAGACTCGATGGCTTCATCTCCGGACTGGCACGCCCGCCGGCCTCGCAGAGGTCTTGATAGAAACCTTCCAGCTCGTTCAGGTAGCGATCGGCGGAAAAATGTGCCGCCGCGTGTTTCCTGCCCGCCAGGGCCAGTCGCGCACGCAGTTCGGGCTCGCGACTGAGTTTCACCATCGCTTCGCTCAGCGTTTTTTCGTTTCGCGCCGGAACCAGCCAGCCGTTCACCCCGTGTTCGATCACTTCCGGTATGCCGTCAACCGCCGCGGCCAAAACGGGCGTGCCGCAAGCCATCGCCTCGACTATTACCAACCCAAAGGGCTCGGCGGTCGAGTTAACAACCAGCAGATCGAGCGACTGCATGATCGCGCTGACGTCACTGCGCGCTCCCAACATTCGCACTCGCGCGGCGACGCCGCGGGCTTTGGCTTCCGTCTTCAAGACGCATCGCGTAGTCTTGATCGCGATTGAAAAGCGGCGCGCCGGCGATCAGCAAAGTGCCGCGCACCAGTTCTGCTTGCGCGAAGGCGGCGATCAATTCCAGTTGTCCCTTGCGCGGCGTTAGTTGCCCGATGGTGCCGATTACGAAATCGTCATGGTCCAGACCGAACTCGCTACGCGTCGCCTCGCGCGCATTTTCGCCCACATTTTCGATCGCCTGAAACTTTGCAAGATCGATCGCGTTGAGGATTACGCTGACGCGATCCTTCAGCAGTCGTGAGAATCCGCCGCGAAAGTTTCTTGCCACCGCCTCGGAAACCGCGATCATCCGCGTTCGGGTTGAAAGCAGGGCAAAAACTCGAATTGCAGTGCTCAACGGGTGGCGCGGCAGCATGTCGTGCAAATGCCAAACGACACGCGTGCGCAAGCCGAACGTCGCCGTGGTAGCGACGAGTCCCGCGCGAATGCTGTTCGCGTGAATCAGGTCGGGCTTTAACGCCGTGATTTTGCGGCGTAGTTCGCGAATAACTTTGAAGAATGACCCGCAGTAGAGCACCAGGTGATCGGGACGCCAGGTAAACCGAGCCTTGAGCGCGGCCAGCGTTTCAACGGGAACGCGCGCGTCAGCGGCCATTTTCGCGAGCGCGCCCGCCTCGGGACAGACGAGGACAGGTTTAAAGACTTCGCGATCCAGCCGCGCCAGAATCATCCCGAGCAGTCGCTCGGCGCCGCTGGCTTGGCCGGTGTGATTGTAAAAAAGAATCTTCATCAAACGATTTTGGAGTGCTGACTATTTGGAGTGCGCTGACCCGTCAGCGCTTTGTTTTGCGGCGGCTTGACGCCGTAACTTTCTAGAGAGATTCATCCTCAGAGTGGTCGCGACAGGTCGACCGAACAAAGCGGTGACGGGTCACCGCACTCCAAACACGTTGTCGCGAGCGACGCCAGTTTCGTTCAACTGAAGTTTGTCGGACACTCGATGCCATTTCGCCTTGGTCAACGCGTACATTCCTGACGATTTAACAACAAACCGCTTCAGGTCATCGCGCCGGCCGAGCGGCACGCGCCAGCGCGAATGCGCGCTGTTGTTTCCCTTCCAAACGGACCACGAAGCCCGGTAGCCGCACTCGGCGCTTAGTTGCTCGAGTTCCTCGTTGCATTCACCGTACGGCCAAGCCAGCAGATCGACGGTCGTGCCCGTGATCGCTGCGAGCGCGCGTCGCGACTCAGTCAATTCAAAGCGCGCTTCATAAGGCGTAAGGCGATTGAAGTGACGATGCCAAAGACCATGCGCTCCGACAGTGACGAGCGGATGCTGCGATATTTCCCGCAACTCGTTTTCCGAAAGATAACCCGCTCGTCCGACGAAACCGGCAACGACGAACAGCGTCATCGGCAGTTGAAATTTCTCCAACAACGGCAGCGCGACCGTTAGATTGTCGCGATAGCCATCGTCAAAAGTAATCGCCACGAGGGGGAGTCTCTTCGACCTGCGCAGCGTTTCGTCGAGCGTGACGACGCGGCGCCAACGCGACAGCCAGCGCAGTTGTTGCTCGAAGTTCTCCGGCGAAATGTCAGCGTCGGCCGGCAGCGGCTCAGCCGGCGAGCTGATCGAGTGGTAAACCAAAATTGAGTGCATAGGAGTTCGTGAATCGAATCTAGCTAACCGCCAAAACGCCAAGCGCGCCAAGTGGAATAAGATGAACTGGGCCAACGCTCAGTCAGGAAGGGGCTTGCCCCCGCTCTTCTGAGCCGTTGAACCGTTGTCACTGAAACTCTTCGGGTTTTGAATGTCTAATTCTCGGTTTTCCTTCATGGCGCTCTTGGCGTCTTGGCGGTTGTCTTCTGAATTAATCCTTCACAGGCTTTAAACGTCGAATTGCCGCTCGGTTTCAACGTTCGGCCGACTTTTGAGGAATCCATCGAGAACTGCAGGTCGAATTCCAGAAAACGCGCGGCTGGCCGGGGAAATCGGATCGCATTAGGGCTTTACTGGTTCTGAGGTAGGGATTTAATTAGCCGTCCGCCGCAACTGAACTGAACACCATGTCCAGCAGACTCGCCATTCCGCACGCTTCCGCCACGTCGTCGCGCCCAGCCGGCGTGCTTCGCTCACCCTTCATCGACGCAGCGAAGCTCAGCGCGCGGACGAATCAAAGTCAGGCGCAAGTGAGTTGTGTTCCGGAATTGATTGCGGCGCAGGCTGCGCTGAGGCCCGAGGCGCCCGCGCTATTCGCCGGCGGTGAAGCGCGGAGCGAAGTTCTAAGCGAAGTCCTGAACGAAGTCCTAAATTACGGCCAACTAAATGATCGCTCGAACCAAATTGCCAACCACCTGATCTCGCTCGGAGTTGACCCGAACACTTCAGTCGGCGCTGAGGATATTGTCGCTCTTTGCCTCGATCGCTCGGTGACCGGCGTAGTTTGCGCGTTAGGAATTTTGAAAGCCGGCGCCGCTTACCTGCCGCTTGATCCGAGCTATCCTGCCGAACGTCTCGCGTTCATGCTTAACGACGCCAAGCCTCGCGTGCTGATCACCACGAAGGAAACGGCGAAGCAACTGCCGGACGGACCGTGGCAAGTAATCGCAATTGACGACAAGGATCACGACGCGGCGGAAATCGATCGACAGTCAACCAATTCTCCTGAAACGATTCTGACTGCCGAACGCCTGGCGTACGTCATTTACACTTCCGGTTCGAGCGGCCGGCCAAAGGGCGTGGAGATCACGCACGCCGGCTTGATGAATCTGGTGTCGTGGCACAACGAGTCTTTCGAGGTGACACAGAAAACGCGTGCGAGTTTGTTGGCGGGCGTTGGATTCGACGCAGCGGTTTGGGAAACGTGGCCGTATTTGGCCGCGGGAGCGAGCCTGCATTTGCCGGTTGAAGCCACGCGTCTCGCGCCCGAACTCCTGCGCGACTGGCTGGTAGCGCGGCAAATTACGGTCAGTTTTCTTCCCACAGCCCTGGCCGAGCGCGTCATGAGTCTCGAATGGCCGCCGCAGACACGGCTGCGCGTTTTGTTGACCGGCGCCGAAACTCTGCGGCAGTTTCCATCAGACGACTTGCCGTTTCGCGTGGTCAACAACTACGGACCGACTGAGTGCACCGTGGTTGCGACCTCGGGCGACGTGCCTTTTGAAACTTTCGCCGACAGCTTGCCGACGATCGGCCGGCCGATCGCCAACACTGAAGTCCACATTTTGGACGAGAACCTGCAACCTGTTCCGGTACACGTCGCTGGAGAAATTTACATTGGCGGCGCGGGCGTGGCGCGCGGTTACTTAAACCAGCCCGAGTTGACCGCGGAAAAGTTTGTTGAGAATCCTTTCAGAAACGCAGGTGGACCAACTCGCCTTTATCGAACTGGAGACCTCGCGCGCTACCTGCGCAGCGGCGAGATTGCTTACCTCGGCCGTATCGATGAGCAGATCAAAATTCTCGGACACCGCATCGAGCCAAACGAAATCGTCAGCGTACTCGATCGCCACCCGGACGTGCAGACCAGCCGCGTGATTGCCGGCGCGGATTCCTGCCGGGAAAAACATCTGGTGGCTTATGTTGTCCTGAAATCAGCAGCGCCGCTCGCGGCGTCTGAACTACGTCGCTTTCTCGAAAATGAATTGCCGCAGTTTATGGTGCCGTCAGTTTTTGTGCGTCTGCTGGCGATGCCGCTGACGCAAAACGGGAAGGTTGACCGCGCGGGCTTGCCGGCGCCGACAGCGGAGAACACGCTCGGCGACCACATTTTCACGTCGCCACGCACGCCAATTGAGAAGCGTCTGGCGGCAATGCTCACTGCTCTGCTGAAGCTGGGGCAAGTCAGCGTGCACGACAATTTCTTCATGTTAGGCGGGCATTCGTTGCTGGGCACTCAGCTCATCTCCCAAATCCGCGGCGCGTTCGGAGTTGAACTGGCGCTGCGAACGCTTTTTGAGGCCCCGACAATCGAACAGCTCGCGCTGGAAATTGAGCAACTGATTCGGGCGCGCGTGGAAGCGATGAGCGAGGATGAAGTCGCGCGGCTATTGGGGTGAGTGGAGGGCCAGCAGAGCCGGAACGATTTTTCATTTCTCATTTCCATTTCTCATTTGGCATTGGCTTTCAAACTCGAATCAGATTTCAGAGATTGCCTTTTCCAGCTGAAGAGTGAGTTTGCACGCGGCGTGGCCAAATCGAGACCAGGGCAGGGACCAATGAAAAATGAAAGATGACAAATGAGAAATGGAAAATCTCTTTTCAAGTAACAACTCATGACCACCTTAACCAGGACAGTTCCGGCAACCAAAACGACCCCCGCCCCGCCGCTCAGTCTCTATCAGCTGCTCGATCCTGAAGTTCTCGCCGATCCGTATCCGCTTTATGACCGACTGCGCAGCGAGGCGCCGGTGCATTGGGATCCGTATCTGCACGCCTGGATTGTCACGCGCTATGCGGACGTCGTGACCGTGTTGCATCACTTCTCGGCCAATCGCACGCCGAGCCCCGAACAGTTTGCGGCGATCGGTCTCGCCGAACTCGGCCCGCTCGCGCAAGTGATGGTGAAGCAGATGCTCTTCATGGACGCGCCGGACCACACGCGACTGCGGAGCCTGGCTTCGACCGCGTTCACGCCGGCAAGAGTTCAAAATCTGCGCTCGCACATCCGCGAGATTCTTGGGAACTTGCTGCAACCTCTCCTTCGCGCCGGCCGCATGGACGTGATTGCCGACCTGGCCGCGCCTTTGCCGGCGATAGTCACCGCGGAAATGTTGGGCGTGCCGACTGCCGACGCGAACCAGTTGAAAGACTGGTCGGCCGATTTCGCCGAAGTGCTCGGCAATTTTCAACACAATCCCGATCGCGCGTCGCGCACTTTGAAGTGCGTCGAAGAAATGACGTCATACTTTCGCGACGCGATCGAGGGCATGCGCACCCACCCGCGCGAGGGTCTCATCAACGCACTGTTGACGGCGGAAATCGACGGCGACCGTTTGACCGAAGAGGAAATCATCGCCAATTGCATCGTGACGATGGTGGGCGGGCAGGAGACAACTACTAACTTGATCGGCAATGGCGTGTTGACGTTGTTGCGTCATCCCGATCAACTGCAACGACTGAAGAACGATCTCAGTCTGGTCCCTTCGGCGGTTGAAGAGTTGCTGCGCTACGAAAGCCCGAGCCAGCACACGGCGCGAATTTGCCCGAAAGATACAGAACTCGGCGGCAAGTTAATTCGCAAGGGCCAGGCGGTGATTGCCGTGATGGCCGCCGGCAACCGCGACCCGGAACGCTTTCCCAATCCGGACCGGCTCGACCTCGCTCGCACAGACAATCGGCACCTCGCGTTTGGTTGGGCCAGTCACTTTTGTTTCGGCGCGCCCCTGGCGCGGATCGAAGGGCAACTTGTTTTTGAGGCACTGATGCGGCGCACGTCAAACCTAACGCTTGAGGCCGGGCCGCTCGTCTGGCGAGACAACCTTGGCCTGCGCGGCCTGACTTCGCTGCCGGTGAAGTTCGACGAAGTGCAATCACAGTTTGAGACTCCGACGATGGTCACACCGAGTGCGGGCCGTTGTCCCTTTCATGGAGCGACTGGATGAGCGCAGACAAAAACTCGCAGGACGGATCGACCCTGGGATGGAACGAGCGACTGCTTGCTGGGAGCGCGGGCGTCCCGCCCGCAGCGAGCGCCTCCGCGCGAGCCTGTCTCTCGCTACCTTCAAGATCGAATGCTGACTAGCATGCGGGCGGGACGCCCGCGCTCCCAGTAAAGTGCAGGAACATTCATCATCAACCGCCGGAACGCCCGCGCTGTCCACCATTTCCGAAGCCAAACGGAAACTGCTGGACAAGTATCTGCGCGCGGAAATGACAGAAGACGCAACCTCCCAACCGGCAATCGCGCCGCGGCCGCCGGGCACAATTCCGCAACTCTCCTTCGCGCAGGAACGCCTCTGGTTTCTCGATCAACTCAATCCCGATTCGGCGCTCTACAACGTTCCCCTCGCAGTGCGGCTCTCAGATCCGCTCGACGCCGCCGTGCTCGAGCGAAGCGTTAACGAGATCGTTCGCCGGCACGAAGCGTTGCGAACCACGTTCGCCAACGTCGAAGGCCAACCCATTCCCGTTGTCTCTGCCGCCTTCAAAGTTGATCTTCAAGTTTTCGATCTCACGTCAGTCAACGAAGCCGATCGTGAAGCGCGCGGACAGGCGTTACTGAACGAGCAAAGCGCGGCGCCGTTCGATCTAACTCAAGGTCCGCTGATTCGCGCGACGCTGCTGAGATTGAGTGAGCGGGAACAGATCTTTCTGGTGGTCATGCACCACATTGTCAGCGACGGCTGGTCGCTGCTCCTGTTCTTCTCAGAGTTGTCAGCAATCTACGATGCGCTAAGTCATGGCGAAGAACCACCCCTGGAATCGGTCGCTGTTCAGTATCCCGACTATGCCGCGTGGCAGCGAAAGTGGTTGAAGGGTGATCTGCTCGAAACCCAGCTCGGCTACTGGCAGAAAAAACTAGGCGGCGCCCTGCCGGTCCTGCAGTTACCAATCGATCGCGCGCGGCCGGCGATGCAAACCTTCAGCGGCGAGCGCGAATGGCTGAGCTTGCAGGAGTCGCTCACCACGTCGCTGCTTGCCCTGAGCAAACGTGAAGGCGTTACGCTTTTCATCACGCTGCTGGCGGCGTTCAAGACTCTGCTGCATCGTTACACCGGCGACGAAGACATCATCGTGGGCGCGCCGATCGCCAATCGTCCGCGCACCGAAGTTGACGCCACCATCGGCTTTTTTCTCAACAATCTGGCGCTGCGATCCGACCTCTCCGGCGATCCAACCTTTCTCGAAACGCTCGCGCGCGTCAGGCAAACCGCGCTTGAAGCCTATGCTCATCAGGATGTTCCTTTTGAAAAACTGATTGAAGCCCTCAAGCCTGAACGTGACCTGAGCCGCACGCCGATCTTTCAGGTTTACTTCAACCTGTTCAACTTCAACGACGAGATCAGGCTGCCGGGCAGCAACGGGAAGACGGTTTCCTTTGTCGAGGCGTGGGCGCAATCTGAAGAGAGGCTGTCCAAGTTTGATATCACTCTTTACGCCGGACTGCAGGGCGGCGAGCTGAAGCTGGCGTTTGTCTACAACACTGGTCTGTTCCACGCCGCCACGATCAAGCAGATGTTGGCCCACTTCGAAAAGCTGCTCGAGGCGGTTGTAGCCGACCCACAGCGACGCATCTCGGAATTGTCGCTGGGGGGCGAGTCGAGAAAGCGCGACGGCGCTTTGCGTTCACGACAGGTTCGCCCCGACAACGCCTTCACCGAATTTCCGAGGGAAGAAATTGAACAATCGATCACGAATCGTTTCGCCGCACAGGTCGAGAAACATTCCGAACGCGTCGCGATTCGCAGTAAGAATTTCGAGTGGACTTATCGTGAACTGTCAGCCGCCGTCGACAACATGGCGCAGACAATTGTGCGACTGCGTGGCGGCGGCGAAGAACGCGTCGCGCTCTTGTTCGAGCATGACGCGCCGATGGTTGCGGCGATGCTGGGCGCGTTGAAAGCCGGAAAGACGTACGTTCCGCTCGACCCTCATCATCCTGAAGCGCGTCTGGCCCAGATCATTAAACACGCCCAGGCAACGGCGATTTTGACTAACAACCGCAATTTGTTTCTCGCGCACAAACTCGCGGGGCGCGCTGTTCCGGTGATCAATGTCGACAACTTGCCGGCGCATTCTTCGGACAACTCGAAGATCGAACTGCCGGCAGTTGAACCCGACCGGCTTGCGTACATCCTCTACACCTCCGGCTCGACTGGCGAGCCGAAGGGCGTCATGCAAAACCATCGCAACGTGCTGCATTACATTCGCGTCTATACGAACAGTCTGCACCTGAACGAGGACGATCGGCTCACGCTGCTTTCTTCGTATTGCTTCGACGCGTCGGTGATGGACATTTATGGCGCACTGCTGAACGGAGCGACGCTCTATCCCGTCGAAATCAGGAAAGACGGACTGGCGGAACTCGCGCGACATCTGAACGACCAAGCGATCACGGTCTATCATTCCACGCCGACCGTCTATCGTTACTTTCTGACGGCTTTGTCAGAACCACCCGCGTCAGCGGGTGGCGCTCGGTCAGATGCATCTGCCTTAGCGAGTGGCACTCGCTCGCATAATCCGTCTCAGTTCCCTGCCGTGCGTCTCGTCGTGCTGGGCGGTGAAAAGGTCGGCGGCGCGGATGTCGAGTTATACAAGCAGCACTTCAGCGACCATTGTCTGTTCGTTAACGGCCTCGGTCCGACGGAAGCAACGGTGAGCCTGCAAAACTTTGTCAACAAGCAGACGAAGATTTCCGGCGAGAGTCTTCCCGTCGGCTTTCCGGTTGAAGACACTGAGGTCGTGCTGCTGAACAAAGCGGGACAGCCGGCAGAAGTCTACGGAGAGATCGCAATCAGGTCTGCGCACGTGGCGCTTGGTTACTGGCGCAACCCGGATGCGACCGCGCGCGCCTTTGAGGGTCCGGCGACAGAACGCTTTGTCAGAACCAACTGCGTCAGCGGGTGGGTCACTGAGCGGGCTAATAGTCCGATCGCGAGGAAGGGTGGACGTCGCACTTACCGCACCGGCGACATGGGCCGGCGTCTACCCGACGGCAGCATCAAGTTTGAAGGACGCAAAGATTTTCAGATCAAGATCAGAGGCTTCCGCGTCGAGCTTGGCGAAATTGAAGCGGCGCTGGCCCAGCATGCGCAGGTGCGTGAGGCTGTCGTCGTTGCGAAAGAGAATGCGGCCGGAGACGTGCAGTTGATCGCGTACGTTGTTCCACACGAGAAATCTCGTTCGACAAACTTCAGTTTGTCGCGTCCGGTTGAGCAAGAGTCCAGCAACAACAAACTGAAGCTTGTCGGACAAGACCAGGGATCGATCACTACAAACCTGCGTGACTTTCTAAAGCAGAAGCTGCCGGAATACATGGTGCCCGGCGCGTTTGTCGTGCTCGATTCCCTGCCCCTGACCGCGAGCGGCAAGCTCGACCGTCGAGCGCTACCCGCGCCTGTCATTTCGATTCATCGCACCGAGGTCGTTCACGCCGCGCCTGAAACCGCTCTTCAGAAATCGTTAGCATCAATTTGGTCAGACGTCTTGCAAGTGAACGCCGTCGGCGTCCACGACAATTTCTTTGAGTTGGGCGGACATTCCCTGCTGGCCGTGCGGCTCTTCGCACAAATAGAAAAGAAACTCGGCAAACGTCTGCCGCTCGCGACGCTCTTTCAGGCGCCAACTGTCGCACAACTCGCTGCGGTCATCGAGAAAGGCGTACAGAAGACTTCGACGACCGCGCCCTGGTCTTCGCTGGTTGCGATTAATCCGATCCATCGTTTCGCTGAGAGCGCAAACCTGGGAGCGCAGGCATCTTGCCTGCAAATGAGCGCGAAGCGCGAACCCAGTTCGCGGCTCAAAGCAGCCGCTCATTGCAGACAAGATGTCTGCGCTCCCAGCATCAGGATCGCGGCGCACGAAATTGATCCCCGTCCGCCTTTCTTCTGCGTGCACGCGCTCGGCGGCAACGTGCTCGAGTATTACGATCTCGCGCGGCACCTCGGCGCGGATCAACCATTCTACGGGTTGCAGTCGGCGGGCCTCGATGGCAGTCGCCCGCCACACTCGCGTGTGGAAGACATGGCGGCGCACTACATCAAGGAGCTGCGCGAAGTTCAGCCGCACGGTCCTTACTTCATTGGCGGCCGATCGCTTGGCGGCATGGTGGCGTTTGAGATGGCCCAACAACTCACCGGTCAGGGCGAGGCTATTGGTTTATTGGCATTGCTGGATACTTATCCGTCGGGCTACGCCAAACTCTTCCGCAACGAAGCCACGCTGCGCGCCGCTCTCCGTCGTGGTCTAAAGAGAACGAAAGCGCACTTCGCCAACCTGCGGAGTTTGTCTGTTAACGAAGGTCTGTCCTACCTTGCCAGGAAGGCGCGGTTCGCGCCCACCAAGATGAAGAGCCAGCTGTGGCGGCGGATTTATCAGTCGTACGAGAATGTCGGCCGGCCGCTCCCGCGCATGCTGAAGGACATTAAAGAGTTCAACTCGCTCGCCATCCGCGACTATGCGCCGAAGGTCTACGACGGCAAGGTGACACTCTTCTGGGCCAGCGCCGACTTGCGCACTTCGATTGATTTGGTTGACGGCTGGCGCGCGCTCGCCGGCGGCGGCATCGAAGTTCACGAAATCCCCGGCAGCCATTTGGACATAGTCAAAGAACCCCACGTCCAGGAACTCGCAAGTAAGCTAGGCTCCTGCCTGGCCCAAGCACAGGCAGCAAACAGCAAACAGTAGACAGCCGGACTCAGCGCACTCTTTACGCCGAAGGCGTGAAAGAGAGGTCCTCCAGGGGCGTCGTGCTTCGCACTTGTCGCTGGCTACTATATTTCGCGCCTACAGCACGCCAGATCACGTACTCGTACAAACCCTCCAAGTATCTCTGGAACTCGTCACGTCCCCGTTCAACATGTCAGCGTACTCGTGCAAATCTTCCGCGTACTGACGCAAATTCTCCACATACCCCTTCAGGGTGACGAAGCATTGATTGGGTTGTTTGCCCAGGGTGTTACCCTGGGCTGGAATTGTCGAACGCCTTCGGCGTTGGAGATTGGCAACTCTGAATCGCCTTCGGCGTTGGCGACCGCTAGGACGCTGCCTGTTCTGAATCCTGTCGCAGCGTGGCGGCGCTGATCCAGCCGACAAGGAGCCAGCCGATGGGCGCGACGGAGTAGAGTGTGAAGGTGTTGCCGAACATACTGTTGAGGATTAAGACGGGCATGAGCGTCGCGGCGATGCGCCAGACGCGGGCTTCACGCCAGGCTGCTTGGTCAGAGCCAACGCCTTGAGCTTGAAGCTCATGGCATTCGATGTACGACCGCGATCTAACTTCGCGCGATCTCGGCTGCCAAGACGGTGCAGACAGGATGTCTGCGCTCCCAGCCCTCGCCATCTCCTGCGACCCCATCTCACGCACCCGATCCTCAGCGAGCCGAAAGCCACGCCAACTCATCCGCGTCGCCCGGCCGACGATCCAGAGGAACAGCAGCGCCGTCGGCAGGCCGCAGGTGATCACGGTTGAGATGAAGTAGCTATCGATCGGCGGCAGGTCCAGTTCGGTATTGAACCGCCAAGCGCCGACAGACGTGCCGCCGAGCCCGATGCCAAGCGGGTGGTAGGGAATGTAATCAGTTGCCAGTGAACTCCAGTTCTTAAGGCGTTCCTGGAGGCTGGCTTCTTCATTCGGACGCAGTGTTCCGCGAGCCGTATGCGAGAGCACGGCGGCCATCTTGTCGTCGGAGTCGTGGCTCAGCATGTCGTCGTTGGTGGGCGCCTGCACGAAGACAGCGATCAGAACGACGGGCGCGAGCGCGAGCAGAATGCGCGTCGCGGCGGCACGCCACGTCCTGGCACCAAGCATGAGCAAAATGAAAACACCAAAGATCAAACCAAAGATTGCGGTGCGTTGGCCCGTGAAGAGCAACATCAAGCTCAGCGCTCCGCCGCAGCCGAACCAACCAGCGCGGTGCACTAGCCGTCGCGCGCAGGCGCCAAAACCGAAGGCGATGAGCGCGCCGATTTCAATGTAGCGGCCCCATTCTTCCGCGCTGCTGTAGGTCGCCAGCGCGCGTTTCACGTTGCCGACCTGGATCGAGTTGTAAAATTCCGTGTGGTCGATCCAAAACTGCTCAAACGCGGGAAAGCCAAACGCAAGTTGGTAAAGCCCGTAGAGCGAAGTGAGAATTCCCATCACGACTATCAAGCGCAGCGCAGTCTCCATGAATGCCGGTTTGACGGTCTGTCCAAAGTAGAACCAGACGACCGGCACCAGCATGAACAGCGCGCCGGAAAGGCCGACGCTCAGGGCGCCTTGCAACGGGTTGAAGATCTCAAGGAAGTAAATCAAACCGAGGATTGAAACGAGACCGGCAAGCGGCGTTGCGCGAAACATGCGCAGTCCGAGCCGTTGCAGCACCATCGCGAGCGCGAGCATCGTGACGAGCGGCGTGACAATGTGAATCGGATCGGTTTGTGAGTAGGGCAAGAAGAGATATTGCGCGCGCCGGAGGAAACCTCGCAGCGGCTCAAACAACATCATGGCGAACAGGCCGGCTTCAAGACTGACGAGCAGGGGAACGGCGAGCGACCAGGCGAGCGAGCCGAGACCGACCCAACGCAAAGCTTCGCCGCCGGCGTTTATGGCCCAGGCCGCGAGCGCGGACAATGGAAACGTGACGAGCGGCCAGAGCTTTAGCTGACCGCGCGGGGTGTTGCCGGCGAACTGTCGGTCGATGAGAAGGCTACTCATGTTGTCGCGCATCCTGGCGTACCGCGAAGCGGTTACGACCAACAGCCCAGGGTTGGCGCGCTTCGCGGCTACCCTGGGAAAGAGGTTTTACGAAAGATAAAACCCCGACGGGGTTTTGCCGGCTCAACGTTGTAACCCCGTTGGGGTTGGAACATTCCATAACTTTTGGTACCCAGGGTAGCCGCGAAACGCGGCAACCCTGGGCTAAGTTGCGTAACCGCTTCGCGGTTAGGTCACCTTGCGACGGCCAGTCGGGGCCAGGCGCGCGCGGCGACGTTTCCTGAAAGCAATCGGGCGCCGGCGCTCAACTCCGCGGCGCACGAGGTCGGCGCGACGGAACTCAGGAACTGCAGGACGCGAAACGCAAACACACTGCGATCAAACTTCTCAGCGTGCCGGCGCAGCGCCTGTTGTCGGAACGTCCGGCTCTCAAAATCCTCAATCGCATCTACCAAAGACTCGGTTGTAGCCTTGTTGAAGAAGACGCCTGTAAGACCGTCGACAACCGTTTCTATTGCGCCGCCGCCACGAAATGCGATCACGGGACGGCCGGCAGCATTCACTTCAAGCGGCACCATGCCAAAATCTTCTTCACCAGGAAACAGGAGCGCGCGGCAGCGACTGGCGTAACGGTTCACGCTGCTGTCCGGCTGACGTCCCAGGAATTCAATTTTTGGTCCGGCAAGTTTTTCCAGTCGCTCGCGATCCGGACCGTCGCCAATGATCACCAACCGGCGGCCCAGGCGATTGCACGCTTCGATAGCGAGATCGATTCGCTTGTAAGGCACCAGCCGCGAAAGCACGAGGTAGTAGTCGTCAACCTGGTTCGACATGAGAAAACGATCGACGTCGATGGGCGGCGGAATGACAATCGAATCGCGTCCGTAGAATTGCTTGATACGCTTCGCGACTAGTTGTGAGTTCGCGATGTAGTAGTCTGGCTGTTGCGCCGCGCGCAGGTCCCACTTCTTCAGTCCCCAGATCGACAACGGCAACAACGAGCGCGTGACGCGGCCGAAACTTTCGCGCGTCACATAGTCTTCATAGCGCCAGACCCAACGCATCGGCGTGTGGCAATAGCAGACGTGAATCGCGTTGCTGCGCCGGCGCACGCCCTTCGCGTAGCCCGAGCTGCTGCTGAAAATCAGATCAAACTCGGAGAGGTCGAAGTGTTCAACCGCGAACGGGTAGAGCATGAAGTATTGCCGAAACCGCTGCTCCATTCCCGGCAGGTGTTGCATGGCCGACGTGCGGATGTCGGCGCCGCGCAACTCCTTCGGCAGGCGATGCGGCAAGGCCACGGTGGTGTACATCGGAGCGGCGGGAAACGAGTCGTGCATGGCCGCGGCCACGCGTTCGGCTCCGCCCATCTGGATGAAGTAGTCGTGTACGAGGGCGATTTTTGACAATAGACTTAAACCTTTCTGTTACTTATGTATAAAGACTCAGAATGGAGGCCGAATTTCAGTGAATTTGGACAGGATCGGTTGGTGGAACGGGAGGAAATGGCCGCGGATTAACGCGAATCGACGCGAATATGAAAGACAACAGACAAAGATGCGGTTTGAGAGTTTCTGAGTATGAGTTTTTACGGTCTGAGGTTCTGATCCGCGTTACTCCGCGAAAATCCGCGGCCAAGTTTTCTGGCTTAGCTGGCGCCGCGGGCCAGGAGAATGGCGGGAATGGTGCGCAGCAGGATCATGCCGTCAAGGCCGAGCGACCAACTGTCGATGTACTTCAGATCGAGTTCCATCCACTGTTCGAAGGAGAGATTGTTGCGACCGGAAACTTGCCAGAGACAAGTCAGGCCCGGCTTAACGCTGAACCGTCGCTTTTGCCAGGCGACTTCCATGCGCAACGCATCGCGCACCGAAAGCGGCCGTGGGCCAACGACACTCATGTCGCCAAGCAACACGTTGAGCAGTTGCGGCAGTTCGTCCATGCTGGATCTTGCGCAGCCACTTGCCCACGCGCGTGATCCGCGGGTCGTTAGTGATCTTAAAAATTGGACCTGACTTTTCATTCAGGTGCTCAACCTCCTGCATGCGCGCTTCGGCGTCCACGCACATTGTCCGAAACTTGATCATGCGAAAGCGGCGCTTGTTGAAGCCTACGCGCTCCTGAACGAAGAAGACGGTCCGGACGAGTCCAACCTCACCGCGATCGCCGCGAGCAGAAGTAAGGGCGCAAACACAACCAAGGCACTCAACGCCACCACGATGTCGAGCAAGCGCTTGATCTCGGTGCGCCAGGTGACGGGCGGCGCACTGTGCAACGACAGCAGCGGCGTGCCTTCAAATTCAGAAGGATGCGAGCGGGCGAGCCGGTGCGGAAAATGATCGGAGAACAGGTGGACCATGATGCCCTGCTCTTCGAGCAAGGTGATGGTCGTTTCAATTTGCGTGTACTGCGACTTGATCGGCAACGCGACGAACACTTCATCTATGACGTCGTTCGCGATGATGCGCGGCAGGTCAACCACGTCGCCCAAGCGCGGCAGGCCCTTGACGCCGTGGCCGTTGAAGTTGGTTTCGTCGTCCACGTAACCAATGATGCGATAGCCGAGATCGCTGCGCTGCCTCACCTCGTTTGCAAACCAACGAGCGCGCGGTCCGCCGCCGACAATCAACAGGGTCTTGATGTTGTGCCCGCGCAGCCGCAGTCGCCGCAGGTTAAGCCGCAGCAACACTCGCATTACCACGATCAGCGCCAGGCCAATCAGTCCGACACAGGCCGCAGTCCACAGGGTGATCGTTTGCCAGCGTCCAATCTGCGCGACCATCAGCAGCATCAGCGTTGCCATGAAGACTGCCCGGCCGATCTCTTTAAGTTCTTCAGCTGAACCTGCTGAGACGGTGCGAGCGATAGATTCCCTGCAGGTTGAAAACCAGATACCAAACGAAAGCCATGGCCGCGCACAGCAAGACGTTCGCGATTTTGACGCGGGTCGAAAGGAAGTCGATGGCGTATTCGGAGATGGGCACGCGCGCTTCCGGCGCGTAGTTCAGGACGAGCGCGAGACTCAAGGCGCAGAGCATCAGCACGAGGTCGCTGACCTTCAGAAAAAGATTGGCAAGTTGTCCGTAACGAGCGATCATGAAGTATTGTTCAACTTTTGGAGTGCGGCGACCTGGCGCCGCTTTGGTCTGCGGCGGCTTGACGCCGCAATTTCCTAAGTAAACTCAATCCCAACGTGGTCGCGACAGGTCGCGACCGAGCAAAGCGGTGACGGGTCACCGCACTCCAAATTTTCTTAGTACATCAACGGGTTCAGAAATGAAGTCGCCAGGCTCGCGATCCGCACGTAGCGTTCAATCTTGGTGAGTCGATTTCGCGGCACAAGGATCATGTCTCCGGGCTGCAAGCTGAGATCGTTTTCCAGGTCGCTGGTGCGTTTCAGCGTCTTGAAGTTCAGTATTTTGACTTCCGCCATCTCGCCGTTGAGCTTGCGAAACACCACAATCTGCGACGACTTCGCGCTGTCTTTGAAACCACCGGCCAGCAGCACCGCCTGGAGCGCGGTTAGTTTTTCGCGCATTTCAAACTTGCCCGGCTGCGGCACCTCGCCGGCAACCACGACGTACGGCTTTTGAAACTCTTTCAAGATCACGATCAGCTCGGGCGACGCCAGACGCGTGCGCGCCTTGGCGAGAATTCCGCTGCGCACTTGTTCCAGATTGCGCCCGCCAACTTTCAGGTCGCCGCCAATCTCAAGCGAGACGTAGCCGTCCGGCTGCACCGTCACCGTCTGATTAAACTCAGGCGTGTAGCGATACTGAATGTCCAAAACGTCGCCAGGATGCAGGACGTAGCGCTCCTCGGTGCCGAAGGTTCCGAGCCGCGGCGGCGGTGGCGTGCGCGCCGTCGGTGATTGCGTCTGCGCCGTTAACGACATCAGACCGGGGCCGGCGACCAGCAAAGCTATGATTGCGATTCTCTTGATGAGCACGGTCAAACCTTTCTACAGCCTGCGGTACAGCCAACCGGGAACGGGATATTGTCTTTGGTTGAGAACGAAGCCGAGGAAATTTCCGCCAGCGGCTTCGATCATTTGTTGGCAGCGTTGAATCTGCCCGCGGCGCGTTTGCCCGGCTTTCACTACAACCGAAAAACCGTCAACGAGCGGCGCCAGCGTGGTCAAATCAGATGAAACGGCCGGCGAAGGGCAATCGATCAGGACGTAATCGAAATTCCAACGCAAAGCCTTCAGGCATTCGGCGCGATACTCGGGCGCGGCTTCCCAGTCGCTTGCCGATCTCGCAGGAGCCACGGCCGCGCGCTTTGCAGTCGACCTCGAGGCGGACGATTTTGACGCGGGTGAATTTGAGCCGGACAGGGTCAGCAAGTTGTCGATTTCTGTTTCTTTGCAGTACGTCCACACCTGACTCGGATCCAGAAGCTGCAGGGTTTGCAAAGCGGACGCGTCAACCAACAGCACGCGATTCTGTGTTTGCGCGGCCAACTCTTCAGCCAGCGTGTTCACGACGTGGCTAACGCCTTCGCCGGACGTGGCAGAGGTGAACGCGACTACTCGATGGCGCAGCTTGCCCTGGTCGTCGACGGCCTGAAACACGGACCGGATCAGCTCCAGATAAAATCCCGCTTTGATCGTCTTTGTGCTCATCTCAGTATTCTTTAGTCACCCATCCGGGACGCTTAGAGTCGGCACTTGTGCCGACCTCAACCCGAGCGGGACCAGTCCCGCCTCTAAACAACTTCACCAAGCCGGCAACTCAAATGTGTTGGACAAAGGCTACGCTAGGCGACGAGTCACTCGCCTGACGCCCAATCGAAAACCGGGTCCTGAACAATCTTCGGCTGTGACAATCCCGGCTGTGACAACCTCGCGTGCGACAATTTCGCGTGCGACAACCGCGGTTGACCCACCTGTGCCTCAACCACCTCAGCCTCAGAAACAAACTGTCGTTCAACTTCAATCCTTCTCGCCGCTCGACGTGATCTCGGCAGCGAAGCCAGCACGCGCCGGTTGGTCAACAGTTCCAGCTCGCGCGGCGTCAACACCGTGTCGCGCATGAACTCGGCCACCACCACACTGCCCACACTGAGCAGAAACCCGAGAAAAATGCCCAAAATCAGGTTCAGCGGACGGTTCGGCTTCACTGGAAGCTGCGGCTGACTCGGCGCTTCAGCTATCGAGACATTCGTGATCTTGTTCTGGTCCAACTCGTCCGTGATGCGCGCTTCTTCTTCCTTCTTTTTGTAGAGCTGGAAATTTTCCTCGCTCTGCTTCACCTTGCGATTCAGATCCTCGTACTGCGCGGTGATGCCTTCCAGACGCGAAAGCTGGGCCTCGTATTGCTGCACTTGTCCCGCCAGCATTTCGCGACGGCCAAGCGCGCCGGCCTGGTCCACGCGTCCGCGGGCCAGCTCTGATTCCAACGATTGCCGCAGGGGATTCAGGTCGGTCGATTGTTCCGTCGCCGTTTCCCTCGAAGCCCGCGCGAGCGCGACTTTCGTGTTCTTGATTTGCTGATCGACTTCCTTGACGAGACGGTCGTCCGCGCGAAACTTGGTTAGGAGTTGCGTGCGCCGGTTTTGCAATTCAACGATCAGCGTGTTGAGACGTTCGGCGGAATACTGATTCGGCAACGCGCGGCTCTGCGTTACCACCCGCGGCGCGAGCGTTTGCAGTTGCTGCTGACCCTTTGCAATCCGGTCGTTCACTTCCCTGAGAAATGTTTCCGTCTCGAGCAGTTTCGACTTGGCGTCAGTCAGCTTTTGGACCGTCTGATCCTTTTGCTGAGTCAACGAGACGACGTTCATCGACTGCTGGAAGCCGGAAAGGTTTTTCTCGGCCGACTGCAGTTCGTCTTCGTGTCGATCGGCCTGGCCTTTAAAGAATTCGTAAGTGCCCGGCGTCCGGTGCAGTTTCAGATGCTTGTCGAGATAAAGGTCCTGAACCTTGCGCAACACGGTCGCCGCCGTCTCAGGCGACTGCGACGTGTATTTGATCTCGATGATGTTGGCTTTTTTAACCGGAGTTATGACCAGGTCTTTGGCAAGTTTCCTGGTCGCCTCTTCGATCTGGGCGCCTGACGAGCGCGGCGCTTCCTTCAAGCCAAGCCGCGCCGAAAGCGAAGTGCCGGTCTTGTATAGGCCAACTTCGGTGACGACCTGCTTCAAGAGGTCCTCGCTTGCCAGCAGTTCGATCTCGGAATTGATTTGGTTCTCGGAGACGTCGGGTTCGAAATAGGTGCCGGTGGCGCCGGTCGTGCGCTCAGGCGTGATGGGCACATCCGAACGCGTGTTCTTCACCAGAACCTTCATGCGCGATTCGTATTCGTTCGGCATGAGAAACGTGAAGGCCGCGGTGCCGAGGGCGACAGCAAGAAATGTCACGCAGATCAGCAGCTTGTGACGAAACAGCACGCTTGCGACGTCGCGGACGGAGACTTGCGCCTCGGATTTGCCAGGGATTAGGTTGCTCATAAATAGGTCTGCAAGAGGAGTTAAATGGACAATCGACAGGTGATTCCGGTTTTTCTGGAAGTGGCGGGAACTGCTGGCGGTAGGTTCAGTTTTTTGAGAACAGCGAAACTGACCCAAAACTGGAAGCGCTAAGCTGGGAGCGCAGGCATCCTGCCTGCAAATGAGCGCCGCAGGCGCGAACCGTTCGGCGAGACTAAGATAGTTCGGCGCAGCAAAGCCCACGCCTCATTGCAGGCAGGATGGCTGCGCTCCCAGCTTCGCCGCCTCAGTCCACTAGAGCTTCTGATACTATTGAAACGTCGAATGACCACTCCATCCAAAACACCAGCAACCATTGCTTCAACTGCCGACATCCGCGCCTGCTTTCCGGCGCTTGAGCGCGATTCACAACGAGTTTCCCGTTGCTTATTTCGACGGGCCCGGCGGCACGCAGGTGCCCAGGCCAGTGGTTGAGGCGATGTCTGACTACCTTTACCACCACAACGCCAACACTCATTGGGCGTACCCGACGAGTGCAGAAACCGACGCGGCGCTCCAAACCGCACGGCAGACCTGTGCCGATCTCATTAACGCGTCAGCCGCCGAAATCGCATTCGGCGCGAACATGACGACGCTGACTTTCCATCTCGCGCGCGCGTTGGGCGCGCAGTATGAAAACGGCGACGAGATCGTTGTCACCGAATTGGATCATCACGCGAACGTCGCCCCGTGGCACCGGCTGGCGGTCGAGCGCGGCGTGAAGTTGAAAACCGTGAGGATGGTTCCGGAGACGGGCCAACTGGATTGGGACCACTTTGAGCAGTTGCTGACCGGGCGAACGAAGCTCGTCGCGATCGGCGCCGCTTCCAACGCTCTCGGCACAATCAACGACGTAGCACGCGCGATCCGGACGGCCCGCTCAGTTGGTGCGCTCGTTTTTGTTGACGCGGTTCACTACGCGCCTCACGCGCTCGTCGACGTTCAAGCTTGGGATTGTGATTTTCTTGCCATGTCGGCTTACAAGTTTTACGGCCCGCACGTCGGCGTGCTGTTTGGCAAACGCGAACTGCTCGATTCGATCAACTTCCCCAAGCTCATTCCCGCGCCCGATGCTGCGCCGGAGAACGTCGAGACGGGAACACAAAATCAGGAAGGCATGGTCGGCGCGGGAGCGGCGGTGGAGTTTCTCGCGTCACTCGCGAGTGGCGACTCGCCACGCGACGACTCGTATCGCGCGCGACTGACGACAGCTTACGCGGAGTTGCACCGTCGCAGCTCGGAGCTGACACGACGATTGTGGCAAGGATTGGCGGCGATAAAAGGCGTGCGTCTCTACGGCCCGACGCCGGAGATGCCGCGAACGGCAACAGTCGCATTTACGGTCGATGGCGTCGCCTCAACAGACGTCGTGCGCAGACTGGCGACGCGCGGGCTCTTCCTCTCGCACGGAGATTTCTACGCGGCGACTGTCGTGGAACGTTTAGGACTTGGTGAAGAAGGACTGGTGCGCGCGGGCTGCGCTTGCTACACGACGGCGGAAGAGATCGACCGGCTGATCGAAGGCGTGAACTTAATAGGCCGCGGATGAACGCGGACAAACGCGGATTCGGCAATAAAACCAATGGCGACCATTGCTTAGTTCTCTTCAGATCCGCGTAGTTCCGCGTTAATCCGCGGCCCAATCGTCCGCACGCCTCACTATCGAACCGCATTAACAAAATCCGCCAACAACCCGTACGCGGTGCTTTGCAAGTTCGGCCGGTGCGACGTGATCGTCAGTCCCGGCATCATGTCCAACTCAAAATGAATCGCCAACGACGTTCCCCTGACGTTGCCCAGCGGATCGCCGGCGGGAATTTGTTCGGGGCGCACCGTTGCCACCAGCTTGCCATCGCCGGCCAGTTTCGCCCGCGCCACCAACTTGAACGGCTTCCCTTCCGCTCGCGCGGCCTGCACCTTCGCAGGCCTGAGGTCGCGAATGCTCTGCGCGGCTGACTTCACCCGGTGGCAGCGGAATGTTCATCAGCACACTCGCGAGCGCGCACACCTTGACCGTAGAGTCCCAACCGTCAATGTCGTGACTGGGATCGGTTTCAGTAACGCCAAGCTCCTGCGCCGTCTTCAGTCCCTCTTCAAACGAGCGGCCCGCCTCCATCGTCTCGATGATCACATTCGTAGTTGAGCTGAACACGCCGCTGAAGCCACGCAACTTAACGGCAGGCAGCGCCTCGCGAAACAGCGAGAACACCGGAGCACTATCAAGCACGGTCGCTTCAAACAGAAAGCGCCGACCCTTTGAACGCGCAAGCGCGGCGAGTTCGCAGTAGCCGTAAACGAGCACGCCCTTGTTCGCCGTGATCGCGTGCGCGCCGGAGTCCAACACCGCATGCAGATAATCGATTGCTGGTTGGCCCGAGTCCGGATTCAGAGATGTCGTTTCAAAAACAGCGTCAGGCTGCGCCGCGTTCAGCCAGTCGTTTATGTTGTTTGAAGCTGACGCCGATTCGGCGAGCGACGTATTCGAAAGCAGCGTTGACGTTTCAAAGCCTTCAGCGTTTGCAAGCCAACCGAGCCGGCGACTTGCAACGCCGGTGATGCGAAACTCAATCCCATAGTGCTCGCGCAACTCGCTCGACTTCGCAACCAAAAGACGCGCCAGCGCGCGTCCCACATTTCCGAAGCCCAGAAAACAGAGATTGTATTGTTTCATGCTTACTCAATGAGCCGGACAAAAGTTATACTTCGAACACAATAGGTATACCTTTAGACACTTGGTAGTCTCAGAAGAACAACGGAACGTTCAAAACAGGCGAACGGGACGTTCAACAGGCGCCGACTTCAAATTCAGTAATCTGTTCATCCAGTATTTTGTAATCTGTAATCATGGAATCTTGAATCTGTAATCATGGAATCTGTAATCGTGGAATCTTGGAATTTGTAATCTTGGTATCTGGAATTCTGGAATCTGGAATCTGGAATCTGGAATCTGGAATTCTGGAATCTGGAATTCTGGAATCTGGAATCTGGAATTCCGTAAGCCCGCCCCGCACCTTCGATGAAACAATATCACGATCTGCTGAATTCAATTCTCGCAAACGGCCAGGCGCACCAGGACCGCACCGGGGTAGGAACGATTTCCCATTTTGGCTATCAAACACGATTTGACCTGCGCGAGGGATTTCCGATTGTAACAACAAAGAAGATTCCGTTTCGCTGGATTGCTGAAGAATTGTTTTGGTTTCTTTCCGGCGACACCAACGAAGCGAACCTGCGCGCGCGCGGCGTGGACATCTGGGCCGAGTGGGCCGATGAAGAACATACGCAGCGCTTCAGCCGCACCGCCGGCGACCTCGGGCCTGTTTATGGTTATCTCTGGCGTTCTTTCGGCGGAGACTATCCTGAGCGAAACGGCGTCGATCAGATCGCGAAACTCATTGAAGAGATCGGCCGCAATCCAAACTCGCGCCGCTTGATCGTTACCGGTTGGGACCCGCGCCAGGCCGACAAGGTTGACCTGCCGCCCTGCCACACGCTGTTTCAGTTCAAAGTTGAAGACGGCAAAGCGGTCCCTGACGGCGAGGCTGCTGCGCCGGTCCTGCACTGCCAACTTTACCAGCGCTCCGCGGACGCGTTTCTCGGCGTGCCCTTTAACATCAGTTCCTACGCTTTGCTGATGCACCTGATTGCGCACGTTTGCGGGCTCGCGGTCGGCGAGTTTGTTTACACGCTCGGCGATTATCACATCTATCAGAACCACCGGGAACAGGTTGAGGAATTGCTCGCGCGCGAACCGTTCCCGTTGCCGCGTTTGGAGATCGTCGATGCAGACGGCCGGTTGCGCGGGCTGCAGGGGTTGCTCAACATGCGCTACGCGAATCTTAATCTCCACGGTTATCAATCGCACGGCAAGATCGCCGCGGCCGTCGCGGTGTGACCCACTGGTTTAGAGGCGGGCATTGTCCGTCGGTTCAACGAAGTATTTAGCCACTAACTTGAACGACGTTTTGCGAGGCGGGCAGTGCCCGCCTCTAAACGTTAGGAGAGTGACATGATCATCGGAATCGTCGCAGTCGACAGAAACGGCGCAATCGGCAAAGGCGGGAAGTTGCCGTGGCACTACTCTGCCGACCTGAAGTTTTTCAAAGAGACGACGACCGGAAACACGGTGGTGATGGGCCGCAAGACCTGGCTGACGTTAAAGAAGCCTTTGCCAAACCGCCTGAACATTGTCTTGAGCCGGCAGGCGGAGATTGAACCGGGGGACTCCGTCCTGGTGCTTCGGGACGTCGAGTCTGTTCTCGCGCGCGCAAAGGATTTTCCTGGCGATCTCTTTGTGATCGGCGGCGAACAAGTCTACCGATCATTTCTTCCTTACATCGACAAATGGATCGTTACGGAAGTGCCTCTGACGATTGCGGACGCTGACACTTTCGTGCCGGAGAATTATTTGGAAGGATTCAAGACGACAGGATCAAGAGAACTTGAAGAAAACTTAACCGCGCGCTTTTACGCACGCTCTTAGGCTACTTGAAGTGTATGAGTCGAAACGGGCGGCCTCTCAGGTTGGGAAGGGTGGCTTGCCCCCGCATTCTTCGACAATGTTCAACTCCGAATCATAAGCGGGGCAAGCCCACCTTCCTGACTTGAGAGATCATCTGCCTTGAAGATCACTTTTGACAGGATGCCTTCCCCTCTTCGCGTCTAGCTCAACGGTCCAGTAATCCCCAACTTCAAATCCAGCACATCGTGTCGCGTAATAATCCCGACGATGCGCCCGTACTCTTCCACCAACACCGCCGGGCTGCTTTGCAGTTGTTGCGTAACTTCCTGCGCGCTCGCATCGACATCCACCGTCGGGAAGCTTGCCTCCATCACCTCGCTGACCGGCGAATCAAGCAGATGCCGATTGCGCACAACTTTCGCGAGCACGCGGTTTTCTCGCAGCGAGCCGACCGGACGACCCTCTTCCAGCACCGGGATTTGCGTGAGGCCCAGATCGTTCATCTTCGCCAGCGCTTCGCTGAGTTTGTCGGGCGGCGCCACTGAAACGAGGGCTTGCGGCGCGTTCGCGGCCTTGGTGCCGCTGATCAGGCCGGCCGTCATCTTCTGCGGTTCCAGCAGACGCTTCTCTTTCAGCCACTCGTCCGAATGATGTTTCGTCAGATAGTGTTCGCCGGTATCGCAGACGATGAAAACAACCACGGCGTTCTCGTCGAGATCGCGCGCGACGCGCAACGCCGCCGCCAAATTCGTGCCACTCGAGCCGCCGCAAAAAATTCCTTCGATGCGGCCCAACTGTCGCGACATCTCAAACGATTCGCCATCGGTAATGTTGATTACTTCATCGACGTATTTGATGTGAACGTTTGGCGGCACAACTTCCTGGCCGATGCCCTCGACCAGGTAGGGCGTCGTTTCAACTATCTTCCCAGTCTCTTTGTAAGTCTTGAAAATCGAACCATAAGGATCGGCCCCGACCACTTTGATGTTCGGATTCTTCTCTTTCAAAAAGCGGCCGGTGCCTGAGATCGTGCCCCCCGTGCCGATGCCGGCGACGAAGTGCGTGATCTTCCCTTCGGTTTGATCCCAAATCTCCGGGCCGGTCGTGCGGTAGTGCGCTTCCGGATTCGCCGGATGCGAATACTGATCGGGATAAAACGAGTTCGGAGTTTCCTTCGCAATTCGTTGCGCCGTCGAAACGTAATGATCGGGCGTTCCTGGTTTGGCTGAGACCGGCGTGATCACCACGTCAGCGCCGAGTGCTTTCAGATAGCGCGACTTCTCGACCGACGCTTTGTCAGTCATCACGAAAATGCACTTGTAACCTCTGACTGCGGCGGCGAGAGCGAGGCCGATGCCGGTGTTGCCGGAAGTGGCTTCGACGATTGTGCCGCCCGGTTTCAACTTCCCTTCGCGTTCGGCGGCGTCAATCATCGACACGCCAATTCGGTCCTTAACTGAGAAGCCCGGATTCAGATTCTCCATCTTGGCCAACACGAGGGGCTTGACGTCGCGCGTCATGCGATTGAGCTTCACCAGCGGCGTGCGGCCAATCAAACCAAGGACGTTGTCGTAATAGTGCATTCCCATCTCCGAAACAAAGGTTGGTCTATTTCTAACGGAACTTTTCTAACAGAACTTGCGTGGACGCGCTATTTGAGAAGCCCGCCTTCGCACATTTTTTTGGCGATCAATTCGCCAGCGACGCGATGGCCCGCGACATTCCAGTGGCCGTTGCCGATGTTCGCGCCAAATCCGTGCAGGTAGACGGTGTTACGTTCAGCGTACTCCTGTAGCTCCCGGGCGAGCGTGATGACCGGGATGCCCTCGCGCGCGCCGAGCAATTTGATCCGATCGTCGGGATAGAACAGGTTGTTTATGCCGAATTTCTTTTTGAATCCCGCTCGACCCTCGCCGCTGGGAAGCACCTGGATACCGTTGCTAAGCGTCACGACGATAAACTTCGCGCCATGCGCCTGAACTTCGTTGCGCATTTCCCGAATCAGCCCCTCGGTTACGTTCCACGCATCATTCCACACCGAATCGGCGGGTTCAAGGTAGACGAGATTGTCTGTGCCCAGCTCTGCTGAACGTGCGAACAGATCAGACTTCTGACCCGTGTCACTGAAGTGGTTGATGTAGAGCGTCAACGCGTGAGGCGCTTGGGCCTTTTGCGCTCGACGCGCGCGCCATGATGACAGGAGAACTTTGAAACCGTGATGCCCCTGCATTGCGGCCTGGACCACACGCGAATGGTCGCGCAGCCATCTGCCAAAGCCACTCACCGCCGATTGCCGCCAACGAAACGGTCGCGAGGTTTTGAACGAGTCGTCGAGCGTCAGCCGGTTGTCTTTGTAGACGAAATAAGGAATTTCGTCCGTCCCCTTTAACGCTCGCACGTTGTCCGTAATGTCGTTGTTGGTCGTCACGGCCAGCATGACGACGTCCGGAGAATATTTCCAAACCTGCTCGCGCAACGTCAGCAACTCCTGCGCAGTTCCGTAGCCGGAAACGCCAAAGTTCAAGACTTCAATCTTAGGAGCGCCTGGATGTCGACACTCCTGAAGTTTTTCTGCCATCACGGACCAGAAGGCCTCTTCCATACGCACCGGAAAAGCTTCCGGGTAAGAATCACCGATCACCGCAATGCGAAGCGCGTCTTGCGGTTTGGTCACTGAGTGTTCCTCATCGCGCAGCCCATCGCTATTGATGCGAACGTACGACTCGCCTTCTTTGCGATACCAGCCTTCAGTGTTTGGGCGCAGAGCGTACCCGCGGGTTTGATCCGGTCGGTAGAACTCCGGATAGGAATATCCGGCGACGCGCAGCGCAATCTCCGCGACCAACCCTCCAAACGCAAAGCCCAGGAGGATCAACAGGAACTTGGCGAAGCGCTTTCTTGTTCGCGAACGTTTGGTATCCATCAGGCGGCTGAAAAGAATTCCCGCTGGATCGAAGTCCAGCAAGGGGCTGCTCAAGTGAATCCGGCAATTGGTCCAACAAGAGACGGACAATTGCAGCTGAAGAGCATGCTGTTAAGACGAAGGGATACCTTACGGGAACGCCGGGGATTTTGTCCAAGAACGAGGGCGGAATTTGTCTAGCAACGAGGGCGGAATAGAAGATTGAAATCTGAGATCTGAAATCTGACGTCTGAAATCCGGAATCTGAAATTTGAAGCTTGAGATCTGATTGGGGGCTGTGAGTTTTGAGAGACTTGAGGTTCTGAGCTTGGAGAACTGGATGTCAAAAGGCGCCAACTTTAAATTTCAGAAATTTACATCTCAGGTTCAAATCTCAAGCTCAAATCCCAAATCCCAATCTCAAATTCTCAGATCTCAAATTTCAGATTTCAAAACTCAGCTTTCAGACCGGCAAAAACTGTTGAGGCCCGGACGCGCTCTCCCCTTCGCATCCGGGCCTCAACAAAGGTCATCAATTTCTCGACGACCAGGCCGTACCACAACTCGAACCGCTTAGTAGCGCGGGTTCTTGTCGCGGATTTTGTACGTGTAGATGGCTGCTCCGGCGCCGCCGGTTATCGCGCCGATGATCGCACCTTTCTTGCCGCCGATTAGGCCGCCCAGAATTGCGCCGCCCGCTGCGCCCCCCGCAGTGGTGATCTTGTCGCGGTGCTTATCCCAAAATGAATCGTTCTGGTCGTAATAATCGCCGTTGCGATAGACATCATTGCGATAACTACGATCGCGATTGACGTTTCTGTCATACCGGTTGTCGTAGCGGCGACTGACGCGCTCGTTGTAATTCGATCTGGTGGAGCGACTACGTGTCTGCGCTGCCACCGGCAAAGCCGTCATGCTGAGAACTACCAGGGTAATAAAGGTTGCGATTAACTTTTTCATTTCGTGCCTCCGCGGTTCAATTGGCAACGAGCATGCCACGAACCGCGACTGCCGAAAGGGTTAGTGATTTCAACTGATTGAAGGCGAATTGATTGTTTGCGAGCGAGGAACGCAAACTGATTTGCGGTGATGGCAAACGATTCCGTGTGCGTTTTAACCGGGCCGCTTCCCTTTTGGGGTAAGTGCGTTTTTCTCAGCGTGGTCTCTGCATTCTCTGACTCGGCGGTTAAGATCGCCACAAGATTCAACGCGGCGACGCGGAGCACGCTGTTAACGCAGAGATTTGAAATCAGGTCACCAACCGGCAACAGTTAAGAAGAGTCTGCAGCAAGTTCCTTTAGCCGGCGGCGTACATAATTTTGCTCAACGCGATTCGACGTTAACTCGAGAGCGCGCGTGTAGGCGGTCTCGGCTTCGCAAGTCTTGTCGAGCCGTCTCAGCAAGTCGGCCCGCGCGGCATGAAAGAGGTAGTAGTCGTCGAGCCTGCCCGACGCTCCAGGTGCTTCGATCAGTTGCAAACCCGGCGCGGGTCCTTCGCTCATCGCTACCGCGGCGGCATGATTGAGCGCCACCACCGGTGATGAGTTGATACGCTTCAGCTCGACGTAGAGCCGGGCAATCTGCGGCCAGTCAGTTTCCGTCGCCGACTTTGCTTCGGCGTGCACAGCCGCGATCGCAGCCTGCAATTGGTACGCGCCCGAGCGGCCCATCCGCAACGCAGTCTCAATGAGCACCAGTCCTTCAGCAATCTCCTGCTGATTCCAAAGCGAACGGTCTTGCTCCTCCAGCGTAACAAGCTCGCCCTCTTTGCCGGTCCGCGCATTCCGCCGCGAGCCCTGCAAAAGCATCAACGCCAGCAAGCCAAGATTCTCAGGTTCCGGCGCGACCAGCTCGCAAAGCAAGCGACCAAGCCGAATCGACTCAGCGCACAGCTCGGCTCGGATCAAATTGTCCCCGGCAGTTGCCGAGTAGCCTTCGTTGAAAATCAGGTAGACGACGGCCCTGACCGAGGCGAGCCGCTCAGGCAAAACTTCGCGCGGCGGAATCTGATAAGGAATCTTCGCGAGGCGAATTTTCCCTTTCGCCCTGACCAGCCTTTGGGCCAGCGTCGATTCGGGCAACAGGAACGCGCGCGCAATCTCTGCGGTAGTCAGGCCGCCAAGAGTTCGCAAGGTGAGAGCGACTTGAGACTCGCGGTTCAAAGAAGGATGGCAGCAGGTGAAGATCAAACGCAGACGCTCGTCGGGATAGTCTTCCGGAGAAACCTCGGCGTGTGGAGATTCAGGCCGCGCTCCAACCGACGCGCGGCCAGCGTTCGCGAAAGCTTCGCTCGCTGCGCCGGCGTTGTCGCTTTGTAGTCGCAGCGTTTCGTATTCCAGCTCGGGCTGTTTGTCACTTTTTGTTTTTTCGCGACGAACTGCGTCGAGCAACTTGCGATGAGCAACAGTCGTCAGCCACGCGCCCGGGTTTCGTGGGACGCCGTCGCGCGCCCAGGCGGTAAGCGCGGAGGCGAAGGCTTCCTGTAGCGACTCTTCAGCCAGATCGAACGAGCCGGACAAGCGGATCAAGGTGGCGATGATCCGTCCGTGCTCCTCACGAAAAGTGCTGTCGAGAACTTCGCTGGCTTGCGGCATGCGCCGTAGCGTTGCACGCGTGAACGCGAAGAAGCAAGCGATTGCACTTGGGGACGGGGAAAGGGAAAGGGGAAAAGGAAACGAACGATGACTATCCGCAGATTACACAGATTACGCAGATACAGTTATGACGATATGGGGTGACCCCCATTCGTGAGACAGTCGTTAGTTTACACACATGGTTGACTGAAGAATTTACTTTTCAAAGTGTTCATTGTTCTACAGAATTAGGCTCAACTGGTGAAGCGGAGGTGAGCTCTGCTGGAGAGCAACTCACCAAGGAATAACCAGTGGGAGACTCATCGACACCGATGGGCTGGGGAGTGATCGCAAGATTGCTCCCCCTTTGTATCTGCAGATCATCGGATCGATAGATCTCCTGATGCCTGAAAAAACTCATCTTCGTGCCGGCGTTATTGGCGGCGGGAGATAAGTTTTGCTCGAACTCTTCCGGAGGCAGATAACCCAGTGAAGAGTGTAAGCGGCGGCGGTTGTAATACTGCTCCATAAAGTCGCTGACGTGGCTGCGCAAATGCTCCAGGTCGCGATACTGGTTAAGGTAGATCTCCTCCTGTTTCAGTGTCTTCATGAAGCTTTCACAACTAGCGTTGTCGTAGGGATTGGCTGGCCGGCTCATGCTGGGGACAATCCCGTGTTGAATCAGAACTGCCTGGTATTCAGCTGAAGCATACTGCACTCCACGATCGGAATGATGGACCAGTCCGGGTCCTGGCTGACGGGCGGTGATGGCCATTTCCAAAGCGCCTTTCGCTAAGCTGGCCGCCAAGGTCCGGTCCAACGCCCAACCCACCACCTTGCGCGAGAAAGCATCGAGAATGACCGCCAGATAAACAAACTCCTTTTGCAAGCGAATATAAGTGATATCCGCCACCCAGAGTTGATTAATACCAGTCAATTTCAGGCGACTGGCAAGATTCAGGTAGACCTCAAAGTCATGTTTGGAATTGCTGGTTACCACGTAAGCGCGCCGCTGTAGCGCTAGTAAATTGTCGGTCTGCATCAGCCGCTCCACGCGTTTGCGGTTAACTATCATCCCCTGGCGACGCAGTTCTTTGGTTATTCGTCGATAGCCGTAGCGCTGCCGATGCTCCAGGAAGATCTGCTGGATGGCTGCTCGTAGCTCCAGTTCTTCCCGGTCTGGTTCCTGCTGCTGTAATGAGCGATAAAAGCTGGCCCGACTTACCTGGGCCAACTGACACATCCGCTCAACGCTCAAGTTGCCTTGCAAGGACATCACTTCCCGGAGGTGCTGGTAGATGTCTTGCCGCCAGAGTTTTTGCTCTGCCGGCGCTGTTCCTCGACTTTTTGCAAGGCACCTTTGAAAAAATCCAATTCCAGAGTCTTATCAGCTAAGACTCGTTTCAGCCGCGAGACATCCTTTTCGAGTTCCACTTCTCGTGACTTTGCCGGCGGCCCGGGCTTTCTCCTGATCACACTTTCTGGATCCAGCTGGTCACGCCATAAGTACAGTGACTTGCGTTCCACACCCAACTCTTTCGCCAAAGTCGCAATGTTGTTGCAGCCTTTCATTCGCTGCACCGCTATCCGTCGAAACTCCATCGAGTATTGTGCCACTCGTTTCTTTCCCACTTGGCAGCTCCTTTCTCTGCTAAAGTGTGTCAAATTCGAGTGTCTCAATCTAGGGGGTCACTCCAATACAACGGCGGAAGGAGAATGTGCCAAGGGTGACCTTGTCCCCGCTTACCGTCAATCTGTGTAATCGGCGTAATCTGCGGACACTCGTTCTTTCCCTTTCCCCCTTCCCTATTCCCTGTTCCCTTTTCAAGCTGTCGCCGGCGCGGCGCTTTCCGCCAACGGCCGCACCTCGATCGTGCCGACGCGCGCCGACGGAATCCGGGCTGCGATGCCAATTGCCTCGTCAAGATCCCTGGCTTCAATCAGGTAGTAGCCGCCGAGTTGCTCCTTGGTTTCGGCAAACGGGCCATCGGTCGCGAGTTCCTTGCCGTCGCGAACGCGTACGCTCGTCGCCGTTGAAACCGGGTGCAACTCCGACCCCGCGAGGTAGTGTCCACTCGCTGCGATCTCTTCGGAAAACTTCCCATACTCCGCGTACATATTCTGCCGTTCCTGCTCGGTCATCGTGCCCCACGCTTCTTCCGCGTGATAAATCAGCAACATGTATTTCATTTCTCAGTCTCCTCCAGTTTGAAATTATGCCTTTAAAACTCAGTCCCTCGCTTTAGTCCCCGGGATCGCTTTCTTTTCGCTTCTCTTTGATCCGTTCCTTGTCCCCTTTCCGCGTTCCCCTTTTCCCCATCCGCCTTGTTCTTATCCTAACGACGCACGACCTTCTCAAAATCGACAATCACACCGAAAAATATTTCATCGGATTCTGCGCTCAGCGGTCATAAAGTCATAACGTCGCGACTCAATCCTGCACTTCCGCCTTTGTTCCGCACTTGCAACCAAATAGTCATTAGAAACGTAGCCAACCGCATGCGCTCTGTTTGCGTCGATCCGTATGAGAGTTGATAATCGTTGTGGCCCCGACAACAACCCGATTTGAAAGACTCCCATGAAATATCACGAGAGACGTATTTCTGCCTTCCCAATTTTGCTTTTCCTGGCCGCATTGTCGGCGACTATTTTCACCGGCTGCTCGAACAAGGCGGCCCAGCAAGGTTTTGAACGCCCGCCGGCGCCTGTGTCGGTAACAGCAGCGGTCGCTGAGGATGTGCCCACGTATCTCGACGCCATCGGCAAGACGGTTGCGCGCGAGGTCGTTTCCATCCAGCCGCAGGTTTCGGGACGCATCACCAAAATTCATTTCACAGACGGCGCCAACGTGAAGAAGGGCCAGATGCTCTTCACGATCGACACGCGGCCTTTTGAAGCGAATGTGCGTCAGGCGCAGGCAAACGTGTCGAAGGACCAAGCCCTGAAGAAACAGGCCGAAGCGAATCTGGCGCGCGAAATCGCGCAGGCGAAGTGGGGTGAAGTTCAGGTGGCGCGCTACCGCACGTTGGTTGAACAGGGCGTCGTTTCACGCGAGCAATATGAAGAATTGCGCGCGAATCAGGACTCGCTGAACGCGAACGTCGGCTCAGCTCGCGCCGCGGTGAACAGCGCTGCGGAAACGATCAAAGTGGACACGGCTGCGGTTGAGAGCGCGAAGGTCGAATTGAGTTACTGCTTCATTCGTTCGCCGATTGACGGGCGCGCGGGCCAGCGACTCGCGGACGTCGGCAACGTAGTCAATCCGGGCGGCGGTTCTGGAAACAACAGCGCGGGCAGCAGCACTCCGGGCAACGGCAACGCCCTGCTGGTAATTGAACGTCTGGATCCGATCTATGCAGACTTCACGATCTCGCAAAACAATCTCGCCGAAGTGCAGCAGCAGATGCGGGCCGGGCGACTGCGCGCGGAGGTGCGGCTGCCTGACACGAGCGACTCGCCGGTGATCGGCCAACTGACGTTTCTGGATAACGCGGTTGAGAACACAACGGGCACAGTAAATCTGCGGGCGACCATTCCAAACACCGGACACTTGTTTTGGCCGGGCAGGTTCGTCAACATTCGTCTCGTCCTGGACACGATTCACCAGGCGGTGCTGGTGCCCGCTTCCGCGCCGCAGATGTCGGCGAATGGCTCGTTCGTTTACGTAGTCAAGCAGGACTCAACTGCCGAGCAGCGGCCGGTGTCGTTGGGCCAACGGCAGGGCGATCTGGTCGTGGTGGAAAACGGAGTGGCCGCCGGCGAGCGTGTAGTAGTCAACGGACAACTGGGAGTGACGCCGGGCGGCAAAGTTTTGATCGAGCAGCCGGCGCCGCCAGCCGCAGCCGGCAACAGTGGCACTGGGACCGGGCAATGAGCGGTTCGATCCAGGAGAAGACTAGCCGCGGATTTAACGCGGATTGCGCGAATCTGAAGAGCGTCATTGTTTTCTGTGATTGATCTGATCCGCGTCTGTCCGCGCGAATCCGCGGCTGAATTTTAGCAATGAATCTTTCGGAACCATTCATCCGGCGACCGGTAATGACGGCGGTTTTGACGCTGTCGGTGATCCTTTTTGGCGTGCTCAGCTACACGCAGTTGCCGGTGAACGATCTGCCCGCGGTTGATTATCCGGTCATCCAGGTTTCGGTCGGTTATCCCGGCGCCAGTCCAGACACCATCGCCAGCAACATCGCCACGCCGCTCGAGCGTCAGTTCATGCAGATCAACGGACTCGAGGTCGTGACGTCCGCGAGTACTCAAGGCGTGGCCACCCTGACGCTTCAGTTCGCTCTCGACAAAGACATCGACGCGGCCGCGACCGACGTGCAGACGGCAATCTCGCAGGCCACTGGCAGTCTCCCTGCCGATCTTCCTTCGCCGCCGACTTATTCGAAGACAAATCCCAACGATCAGCCGATCATGTACATCGCGCTGACCAGCGATTCCGTCACGCCCGGTCAGCTTTACGACTACGCAAGCACCCAGGTGGGCCAGCGACTCAGCATCCTCGCCGGGTGTGTCGCAGGTGAACGTCTTCGGCACAAAGTCAGCGATTCGCATCAAGGCGGACCCTGCGGCGATGTGGGCGCGCGGCATTTCGATTGACGACCTGAGCGCGGCGATCAAAGCGGGCACAAGCTACACCGGCGCCGGCCAGTTGGACAGCAGCACCGGGACCACAATCATCAGGCCGCAAGGTCAACTCGAAACTGCCGAGCAGTACAGCAACTTGATCGTCGGCGGCACGGGAACTTCCCCGGTGTACTTGCGCGACGTGGCCCAGGTTAAAGACTCCGTTCAGGACGAGCGCGTGAACATGCGGTTTTGGGTGCGCGGTTACGACGTTCCGTCGGCCACGGTGATCGTCGCCGTCAACCGTCGCGCCGGCGCCAACGCCGTCGAAGTTTCGAAAAGCATTCGCGAGATTCTGCCGCAGGTAAGCGCGCAACTGCCGGGCTCGATCCGCGTCACGCCGATTTACGATCGTTCGCTGAGCATCGTTCACTCAGTCACCGACGTGGAGACGACCCTGATCATCGCGTTCGTGCTCGTGGTGATCGTGATCTTCGCCTTTCTCGGCCGCGCCACTGACACGCTGATCCCCACCGTCGCGCTGCCGCTGTCGTTGCTGATCACTTTCATCGCGATGCACGCGCTCGGCTACAGCCTCGACAACCTGTCGCTGATGGCGCTGACGCTCGCGATCGGTTTCCTGGTTGACGATGCGATCGTCTTTTTGGAAAACACAGTACGCCGGATGGAAGGCGGCGAGCAGCCGTTTGAAGCGTCCATCAACAGCGCCAAAGAGATCAGCTTCACGATCATGTCGATGACGATCTCGCTGGCGGCAGTTTTCATTCCCCTCGTTTTCATGACCGGACTGGTCGGGCGCATCTTCCGCGAGTTTGCCGTCACCATCGTGATCGCGATTTTCGCGTCCGGTTTAGTTTCACTGACGCTGACGCCATTGATGTGCGCGCGCCTGCTGAAGCCGCGCGGCGAAGGCACAAAGAAAACCTGGATGGAACGCGTGATCGGCGGTGTGGAGAAGCGCGTGCTGGCGCTGTACGGCGGATCGCTCTGGTGGTTTCTGCGACATCGTTGGGTGTCGCCGGTGATTTGGGTGATTTGCCTGGCTGGGACGATCGGACTCTTCATCCTCGTGCCCAAAGCGTTTCTGCCGGCAGGCGACAGCAGCATAATCTTTGGCGCCTTCATCGCGCGCGAGGGCTCATCGCCCGCGCAGATGCGCGAGTATCAGAATCGTGTTGACGAAGTTCTCCATCAGGATCCAAACGTCGTCACGGACTTTACGATGACTGGCGCGACCGGATTTCTGGCGTCGAATCAGGGCATCACGTTTACGTTCATCAAACCGCCCGAAGAGCGCAAACCAATTCAGGAAGTCACGGCGGAGATGATGGGCAAGCTCAACGCGATTCCTGGCGTGATGACTTTTCTGCGCCCGTTTCCGGTTTTGGAAATCAGCACGGGCGTCACCAGCCAGCAACAGGGCCAGTATGCGTTCGCTGTGTCAGGCGCCAATCCCAGCCAGGTTTACGAAGTCAGTCAGAAGTTGTTGGGCAAGCTCATGGAATACCCGGGCTTCCTCACCGTCTCGTCAGACTTTTACAACAACACTCCGAACGTCGATATCGAACTGCGTCGCGAACAGGCAAAGACCTACGGAGTTTCCGAAGCCAGAATTCTGACGCTCCTGCGCAACGCGTATTCGCAAAACTATCTCTACCTGATCAAGAAACCGGACGACCAGTATCAGGTCATACTTGAAATGGCCGACGACGCGCGCGCGAATCCGGAAGACCTGGCGCGCCTCTACATTCGCACTGACGACGGCCAGCGGCTCATTCCGCTCGGCGAGTTGGTGACCTGGAAAACAACTCTCGGCCCGCAGACTGTGAATCACTTGAATCAGTTTACGAGCGTGACGCTCTTCTTCAATCTCAAACCGGGCGTTGCGCTTGGCGATGCCACGAACTTCATCGACAAGGCCGCGAAAGAAATTGTCCCGCCGGGCGTGCGCGGCGAATTGCAGGGCGAGGCGCAGACTTTCGCGAACACCGTGACGAGCCTGACTCTCCTGATGGCGCTCGCAGTTTTCGTGATGTATGTGATTTTGGCGATTCTTTATGAAAGCTACGTGCACCCGCTGACTGTGCTGTCGACGTTGCCCACCGCGCTCGTCGGCGGTTTGATGACGCTCCTGCTGTTCGGACAGGAGGCGTCGCTTTATGCTTTCGTCGGCATGTTCATGCTGATGGGAATCGTGAAAAAGAACGGCATCATGATCGTCGACTTTGCGCGCCAGCGCGTCGACGCCGGCGAAGCGGCGGAACAGGCGATTCACGACGCGAGCATGGACCGCTTCCGCCCGATCCTGATGACCACGCTCGCCGCCGTCTTCGGCGCGATGCCGATTGCGCTGGGCTTTGGCGCCGACGGCGCTTCGCGACGACCGCTCGGCCTGGTGGTGGTTGGCGGCCTCGTCATTTCGCAGTTCATCACGCTTTACATCACACCGGTGATTTACCTTTACTTCGAACAGTTTCAGGAGAACGTGCTCGACCGCACATCATTCTTCGGCTCGCGCAAGTCGCGAGCTCCGAAAGACGTTGTTCCGCCACCAGAAACTGAGCACGTTCCGTCAGACCTGGCCACCGACAACTGATCAGCCGCGCATGAACGCAGATGAACGCAGATTCGGAAACCAACATTCGCGGGGGGTTGACTTTGCTTACAGTTAGTGGTGCTTTGGTTTTTTTCAGATTCGTGTCATCCGCGTTCATCCGCGGGGCTTACCTTCTACCCCAGTCGCTACCACTCCTGGTTCGGACTTAGTATTATTGGGCGATGAAAAGGTTTAACTGGCAAATCTGGTCGGGGCTGTTACTTAGCGTAATCGCGTTTCTAAGTTACCCGTTGTTCTTCGTCAAGTTCGCCGTCACGCGCGACTTTCCCTGGGCCAACCTGCTTCTCTTTGCAGTTGCCATCGCGCTCGTGCTGCTCGGACTTCGGCGCGCGTGGTCGCGGCGGCAGGCGGAAGATGAGGGAAAGCTGCGGTTCTTCGTGCGCAGGACGATTCCCACATTCGCCGCCACGCTCAGCGTCGCAATTCTCGGCCTCTTCATGTTCTCAGTCTTCATCTTCGCGCGCTGGATGCCGGCTTCGCAGGGCGCGCCCCAGGTCGGGCAGAAGGCGCCCGAGTTCACGCTCACGGACACTAACGGCAAAGCGGTCACGCTCGCAGAGCTGCTGTCGTCACCAATCAACGCAAACACTGGGACCGCGGGCGGCCCCGCTCGCAGTGAGCGCGAGGCGCAAACTTCTCCAAAAGGCGTGCTGCTGATTTTCTACCGAGGCTATTGGTGACCCTCATGCAACTCCGAGTTGCGGAGCATCGAAGACAATCTGGCCAGGTTTCATGAGGCGGGAATTCGTCCGGTGGCGATCAGCGTTGACACTCCCGAAGAGTCTCGCACCTTGAGTCAGCAAGCCGGCTACACTTTTACAATTCTCTCCGATCCAAACACTGAAGCGATTCGCCGCTATGATCTGGTTCATGCCGGCGCCGGTATCAACGGCCACGACGCCGCGCGCCCCGCCGAGTTCCTGTTGGATGCCACCGGCACCGTCCGCTGGATCAATCTGACTGAGAACTACTGGGTGCGCGCCCGCCCCGAACAAATCCTCGAAGCCGCGCGTCTGCTGAAATAGATTCTGTTTGGAGTGCGCTGACCTGTCAGCGCTTGTGTGGAGTGCGCTGACCTGTCAGCGCTTGTGTGGAGTGCGCTGACCTGTCAGCGCTTTGTTTGGCTGCGACCTGTCGCAGCCGCTCCGCTTCTGCCGTCAGGACCGCTCGCGTTTCTTCAAATGCGGCGTCAAGCCGCCGCAGACCAAAGCGCTGACAGGTCAGCGCACTCCAAAATCCCGGCCAGCGCACTCCAAAATGATCACTTACTTCGGCGCCGCGTCACCCAAGCGTTCCGGCATGTCGGCGACCGTATACGCCACGACCGCCAGCGCGGCGACGCAGAGCGCGAGGTCGCGCCGGTCGATCTTGTCGAGCGTGTCTGAAGCCGTGTGGTGAATATCGAAGTAGTGTGTCCCGTCGACGTCGAGATTCGCGCCGATGACGCCTTCCCTCATCAGCGGTCCAATGTCCGCGCCGCCGCCGTTGGCGCCGATATTGTCCGCGCGAATGCCGGTCAGGAGTTTGACGATCTCGCGCAGGTTCGCGCGCGCCTGTAAAGGCGCCGCGGCGGCCAATCCAAATCCTTCGGGCCGGTAGGTGCCCGAATCCGACTCAATCGCGAAGATGTGTTTCGCAATTTCGGCTTGATGAGCATCGCGATAGCCGTTGCCGCCGCGCAGTCCGTTTTCTTCGTTGGTGTAAAGGACGACGCGAATTGTGCGGCGCGGTCTAAGCCCGAGTTCTTTCAGCAGTCTCACCGCTTCCCAACTCATGATGCAGCCGCCGCCATCGTCGTGCGCGCCCTGGCCCACGTCCCACGAATCCAGGTGTCCGCCAAGGAGGACGATTTCATCGGGCTTCTCAGAGCCCTTGAGTTCCGCGACCACATTTGCCGATTCGGCATCGGGCAGAAACTTCGCTTCCATTTTCAAACGCAACCGCGGACGTTCGCGGCGATCGTGCATTCGTTGCAGCAACTCCGCGCCTTCGATGGTGATGGCCGCGGTGGGAATCTTCGGCTGCTTCTCGTCGTAATTCATCGCGCCCGTGTGCGGAGTTTGCAGACTGATAGGAGTGACCGACCGCACGAGTGCGGCAACCGCACCATGACGCGCCGCGCGTGAAGCGCCCGCGCCACGATACCGCACGGTCTCGCCGTAGGTCGTGAACGGCACGTTGTAGACGACGATCTTTCCGCGGACGCCTTCGCCAAGCGCGTCGAGTTCGTCAAAACTGCGGACGACTACGGCCTCTGCTTCGATCCCTTCAGGTGGAGTGCTGACGCTGTTGCCCAACCCGAGCAGCGACAACTTTCGAGGCGCAGGGTTGGTCAACTCGAGGCTCTCTGCGCCACGCACCCAATGCGGCACCATCACCTTTTCAGCGCGGACGTTGTCCAAACCGTCGCTCTTCATCTCAGCGACTGCCCAGGCAATCGCGCGTTCCAGGTTCTGCGAACCGCTCAGCCGATGGCCGATGTGATCCGTCAGATGGGCCAGCCTCGCGTAAGCGCGGTCGCTGGTTAGCGCGGCGCCGATGATGCGGCCGGCGGGCGCGCGGTACTTGTCGATGTTCACAGTTGGCGGCGGCAACGGTGTGGGCGTCGGCGAAGGCGATGTAAACGATGACGGCTCTGGTGTCGGCGTCGGCGACTGTTGGACGCGAGCGACGGGAATTGAACCCGACTCTGGTTCAGCCGCGGAAGCCCGCGTGCCAATTCGCAGCGCGAACGCCGACGCACAAGTCAAACAACAAATGAGAGCGAGCGATTGAAATAGACGCACGAGCAGAGTCCTCCCTGAACGTTTCCGCGAATTGTTATTGAAATGAACAGATCCAGTTTAGCCGATCAAGGAACATCGTGCACTGCAACCGTCAGTTTGGGTCGTGACCTAATTTCAACCTCTGCGCTGCTCGGCGCGCTCTGCGTCTCTGCGTTGAGTGAGTTTGCCGGCGATCTTAACGCCGAGGCGCAGACAACGCCGAGACTACGCCAGAGAAACTTCAAAATTGGGCCCGACCTCAGGTTGTTGGAATGACCAAAGCTAATGGCAGCGCATTTGCTTTACGCCCGGTAGCGCCTGCCGGTTGTATGGAAAAGCGTACAGCGCGGCGTTGCAAATCACGGTCATCAGTATCAACGTGCATGTTTTCATAGCAAGGTGCGATAGGGCGCTTCGGCTGTCGCACTAAAATTTGAAAGGATTCAAAATGGATAACAGAGAGAGCCCCATGGGAACGTCAAAGCTGCGGCGTTTCGGTTTACTTGCGGCCGGGATCGGATTGGGTTCCGTGCTCGCGTACTTGTTTTCGCGGTCGCGCGTTGGTAGCCGTGCTGAAAGAATTGCACGACGACAGGTTCCGGATCACGTTGTGGACGATCGCGGCACGCGGCAGGATGAAGCCGCACAAATTCTACTCAACCTGCGCGACCGCGCCTTCGAAGCGAGCGACGAGAAGTTGGCTCTCGCACTCGGGCGGCCTACTGAAGAGATTGCCGCCTGGAACGCCGGTCTTGAAGTCATCGACGATGACGTGATCATGAAAGCGCGCGGCATCGCGTTTCATCGCGGCGTGCGCGTGGAGTAGAAGTCGCCGGCGCAGATAAGTCCTGAAATAGGCCCCAAGAGAAAATGTCGAAAAAAGATCCTGAAACTGTCGATCCCGCTGTCGGTCGTTCGACTATATGTTAGGAGGGCAGTTTAGCCAGTCAAAAACGTCTGGAGTGCTGTTTTCGACAACAAACAAGAGGAGACTAATGAGATGCGAGTGATGGTGATAGTGAAGGCAAGCAAGGAGTCGGAATCGGGAACTATGCCGAGCGAGCAGGCCCTGACCGAGATGGGCAATTTCAACGAAGAGCTCGTGAACGCTGGGATAATGTTGGCAGGCGAGGGCCTGCACCCAAGCTCAAAGGGCGTGCGCGTCAAGCTTTCCAGCGGCAAGCCGGCGGTGATCGACGGCCCTTTCGCAGAGACGAAGGAACTGGTTGCCGGTTACTGGATGTGGAAAGTGAAGTCGCAGGACGAAGCGATCGAATGGGCCAAGCGCATTCCTAATACGGACAACCAGGACTTCGAGGTCGAGATTCGCCAGGTGTTTGAAGCGGAAGACTTCGGCGAGGAGTTCACGCCCGAAGCGAGAGCGCAGGAAGAGCGCTTGCGGAAGACGATGGAAGCGAAGGCGTAGTTGAAGAGACGTCCGCAGATTACACAGATTTCGCAGATTCAGATGTGACGGTTAGAGCGAGGTGGACGTGCAGGCCTGGTCCTGTGGTAGTCATCCCACTGCTGTTGGACTTGATCCCAGCGCGCGGCTGATTTGATCCTAATCTGTGTAATCGGCGTAATCTGCGGACAACTTTCTTGACGCTTCGGCGACTTCACGCTTCCTGCTCGCCGCTGCCGACCGGTTCGGTCGCCACCGCCGCCTTCGGTCTCGCATACTGGTCCAGTCCAAATCCCAAAAAGATCGTTCCCAAAATAAACGCGGCTGAGAAATAGTAGGGCGACGAGACTCCGAGCGAGTCGAAGGCCCAGCCGAAAAAGAGCGGCGCGATGATGCGAGCCACGCCGCCGTACGTCTGCTGCAGGCCCATGTAAAGACCGCGTTCCCCGGGCGCGATCACCCGCGACAGCAGCGCGGTCACGCAGGGAAATGTAAACGCCGTGCCGAGGGGAATCAGGGCCACGGCGATTGCCAGCATCCAAAGGTTTTGCGACAGCGGCATGCCGACAACGCCGCCCGCCAGCAAAATCAGGCCCAGCCGCGAAAGATTTGCCTCGCCCAACCAATCAACCATCCGACCGAGCAACAGCACGCGCGCAAAGACAGAGATTGAGCCGACGTACATGAAGAAGTAGCCGATGGTCTGCTCAGTCACCTGGAAACGCGCGTTCAGAAAAAGCGCCAGCACCGAAAAACTTCCCTGGAAGGCGCCGATCGCGATCGCGTAGATCCAGATTAGACGGGACGACGGTTCGCTGGAATGCGAAACGACGCGCCAGATCGCCTCGCGCGAAGTTGGACGCACGTAGCCAGTCGCCGAATGGTCCGTCACCTCTCGCGACTCGGTTAGATAGCGAGCCACGAAGGCCATGTTCAGCAAACACAGCGCCGCCGCGATGATGCCGGGCGCCGCATGGCCCATCTGCCACGTCGCCGGCCCCGGAATCAGGTCATACTTTCCCAGGGTTATTGCGAATGAACCGAGGACTGGTCCCAGCGCGACGCCGAGATTGGTCGTCGCCGAAAGCCATCCGAGCGCGCGCGCGCGATCTTCCGGCCTGGTCGAGTCGGCCACGTAAGCCTGAATGACGCCAACCGTTCCACCACCGGCGCCCTGCACCAGTCGGGAAAGAAACAGCAGCAACAGCGAGTGAGCGAAACCGAAAATCAGGTAGGCGACCGCCGAAGCGCCGAGCGCGATCAGCAGCGTCGGCCGGCGTCCGACGCGATCGGAAAACCTGCCCCACATCGGCGCGCTCAGCAGTTGGGCAAAGGTAAAAGAGGCGACGATGAAGCCGATGATCGTGCCGATGCCGAGATGAATTCCCAGTATATTGACGCCGGAACCGCCGAGCGTCTTCACATAAAACGGCAGCAGCGGAATGATCATCAAGAGGCCCAGCATGTCGACGAACGCGGTGGCCATCAGCGCGAAGAGCTTCGCCGGAATCTTTCGCACCTCGCGCCAAAGGACGTAGAGCAGTCCGAGCGCGATCGCGCCGAGCACAATGAGCACGATCGGCGAGTGGAACGACTGGGCGATGGTCTGCTGGATTAGAAGCATTGCAACTTTGCAAACTTAACGACGTCGAGGCTGGATCAAGCAAACATAATACACCAGCATTCGCCGCTAAGACCTTGGCCAAACTCGTGCGGTGTGCAATTTCAACCTCTGCGCTAACCTCAGCGTGCTCTGCGTCTCCGCGGTGAGTGTTTGTGCGGCAATGTTCACCGCCGAGGTGCTGAGAACGCAGAGAATCACGCGGAGAAAACTTTTCAAATTGGACAACTCAGACTCGTGGCTTTCTTCCTTGAGTCTCTGTTTGGGACCTGTTGAGCCTCGCCGCGTCATAGAGTATGCTCACAATGTCTTCCCCACGAATCATCATCCAGGATCGAACTCGCCGATCCTGACGATCCCACGGCACGTTTCAGAATCGTTCCAGAGATTTAATATCTATGTCTGCATCTTTACACCCAACGCGCCGCGGTCACGTTCGCGCATCGCTTAATCTTTTTCCCCTAAACGACAGGCGCGGAATTATCCCGTTGCTCGCTTCCCTGTTCACGTGCTGCCTGCTCGGACTTGCTCCAACTAGCGCACAAGCGCAGGTCACGACCTTCGCCGGCAACGCGCAGCACACTTCAAACTATCCGGCGGCCGTACAAAATCTGAACACGATGAAGTGGTCGACCAGCATCGATCTGAACAACACCGGCGCGCTCATCCATTACGGCGCTCCGCTCATCACTGCGGCGAACACGATCATTGTTCCGATCAAGACCGGCGCGACCGGCGGCTTTCAGGTGCGGGCGCTTAACGCGACGAACGGTTCGACGAAGTACAACCTCAGCACGGACTACATTCTGCCGGCGCACAATTGGATTCCCGCTTACAACCCGACCCTCGCCACCGGCGCTTTCGGCACGCGGCTTTACTACGCCGGCGCGGGCGGCACTATCTGGCACGTCGACAATCCTGACTCGACCACGCCGGGCATTCCCGTTCGCGAAGTTTTCTACACGTCCCTGGCTAACTACAACGCCAACGCCGCCGCTTACAACAACACCATCTTCGTCAACACGCCGATCACGGCCGACTCAACCGGCAATATCTTCTTCGGTTTCCGCGTTCAGGGAACGGCTCCGGCGCCGCTGAACACGACGCAGAGCGGCTTCGCGCGCATTGATGTGAACGGCAACGGGACCTTCGTGCTCGCGGGCGCTGCCTCCGGCGATGCGCTCATCGAGCGAGACAGTCACAACGTTGCGCCCGCCCTCAGCAGCGACGAAAGCACGGTTTATGTCGCGGTCAAGTGGGCCACCAACGCGCGTTACTGCTACCTGCTCGGTTTGAATTCGACAACTTTGCAGACGAAATTTTCAGTTTTTCTCAGAGACCCGCGCAGTGGCGATCCCGCCGGCGTGCCGGAAGACGGCACCGCGTCGCCGATGGTCGCGCCGGATGGCGATGTCTATTTCGGCGTGCTCGGTAATCCGGCAAACAACGGTTCGCGCGGGTTCCTGTTGCGCTTCAGCGGCGACCTTTCGATCACAAAAACGCCGGGCGCGTTTGGCTGGGACTACACGCCGGGCATCGTGCCGGCGAGCGCAGTGCCTTCATACACCGGCCCGTCTTCATACTTGCTGTTCTGCAAGTACAACGACTATCCGTTTCAGGACGGCACTGGCGTGAATCGAGTCGCGTTGCTCGATCCCAACACCACGCAGATCGATCCGCATCCTTCGTCGCCTGGTTTGATTGAAATGCGCGAAGTGCTCACCGTGATTGGTCCAACTCCGGACCCGGGCGCCCCAGCAACCTTTCCCTACGCCGTGCGGGAGTGGTGCATCAACGCGCCGGCGGTCAACCCGGCAACGAACAGCGTATTTTTCACTGCCGAAGACGGCAACCTGTATCGCTGGAACCTAGCGACCAATTCTCTCGATCAGGCGATCAACCTGGCGCCGGGCATTGGACAGCCGTACGTTCCCACGGTGATCGGTCCCGACGGAACTGTGTACACGTACACCGGCGGACTCATGTTTGCACTCGGCAGTGCGCCAAACATCAGCATGACGCTCGTGTCTTCGTCACCTGACCTGCGGGGAAATGTTTTTGGCGAATCATTAACTTTCACGGCAACTCTAACGGGGACACCAGCTCCCACCGGTACCGTCACGTTTTCCGATACCACTTACAACGGGCTGACTCCGGTGACGACTACACTCGCGAGCAATGTTCCGCTCAACGCAGGACAGGCGAGCGTGACCACTGCCAGCCTTGCCGCCGGTGGTAACAATCTGGGCAATCATTTCATCACTGCGGTCTACAGCGGCGACGCGAGTCACGGCTCCAATTTCGCCGAGTTGATGCAGAAGGTCCACGCCAATGCCTCGACGACGACGCTCGTAGCGTTTCCCAGCCCCTCGGACTTTGGTCAGCAGGTTTTGTTCACGGCCACCGTCGCCGGCGTGCCTTCCGGTTCCGGCACGCCGACCGGCATGGTCACCTTCAGCGAAGGTGGTAACGTGTTGGGCCAAGTGCCGCTGAACACGAGCGGCACCGCGACCATCGCGTCGTCGAGTCTCGCTGCCGGCAGTCACACAATCATTGCAACCTACGCGTCTGACACCAGGTTCGCGACGAGCAACGGAGGGACCACGTTGCAGGTCGTTCCGCCGACCGTGGGACTCACTGCCTCTGCCTTCGTCGCCATTGAAGGCACGCGCACGTTCGATGTAATTGTCAGTCGCAGCGGCGACGCATCCAGCGTTTTGACGGTTGACTACGCAACGAGCGATACGGCGGGAGCAAGTAATTGCAGCGCGGTCAATGGCACTGCTTCATCACGCTGCGACTATCTGACGACGCTCGGAACGTTGCATTTCGCCACGGCTGAGAACTCAAAGCTCATTTCCATTCCGATGATCGACGACGCGTACGCGGAAGGCGATGAAGCTTTCACGATAACTTTGAGCAACGCAAACGGCGCCGTGCTCGGCACCTTCTCCACGGCGACGCTGACGATTCAAGACAACGAAACGGTCAACGGCAGCACCAATCCGATCGACCAGACCGAGTTCTTCGTGCGTCAACACTACGTCGACTTTCTCAACCGCGAACCCGATCCGGACGGGTTCGCCTTCTGGACCAATCAGATCAACGAGTGCGGGTCGGACGCGGCCTGCATAGAGATCAGGCGGATCAATGTTTCAGCGGCGTTCTTCCTGTCGATTGAATTTCAGGAGACGGGCTATCTGGTTTATCGAGTTTACAAAACCTCGTTTGGAAATCTCACCAATCCGGCGGGAGCCCCGGTGCCCGTGCGATTTACGGCTTTCCTGCGAGACACGCAAGGGATCGGGCAGGGCGTGCTGGTGGGAATTGGAAACTGGCAGGCGCAGTTGGAAGCGAACAAGCAGGCCTACGCGCTCGCGTTTGTGCAACGAGCAGATTTTCTGGCCGCGTTTCCAAACTCGCTGACTGCCAATGACGTTTGTAACGCAACTTGATACGAACGCCGGCAGCGTGTTGTCGGCCACTGAAAAAGCGAATCTCGTGGCCGCGCTGGGAGCGACGCCGGCAGATCCGGCGAAACGCGCGTCAGTGTTGCGTGCGGTGGCTGAAGATCAGGACTTGAAAAACGCCGAGAAGAACAAGGCGTTTGTGCTGATGCAATACTTCGGTTACTTGCGCAGAAATCCCGAACGATCCGCCAGAAATGACTCTCGATTTCGCCGGCTACAATTTTTGGTTGGGGAAACTCAATGGGTTCAACGGCAACTTCGTCAACGCGGACATGGTGAAAGCGTTCCTTATCTCGGGTGAGTACCGCCACAGATTCGGGCCGTGAAGAACAGAAAATCAGAAGTGATGTGTAATGAGTCATGAGTGATGAGTAATGAGGGTATGGGTCATGAGTTGAGTAATGAGTAGTGAGTCCTGAACGAGCCGCGAAGCGGCGGCAGATAGTAGCCCCGGGCGTGAGCCCGGGGAATAGACGCCTAAACATTGTGCTGAGCCCGCGAAGCGGGCGACAGAGTTTTATTTGAGCCAGCACTTTCTGTCGCCCGCTTCGCGGGCTCTGACTTCCGCCTATGCCCGCTCTCCGGGTTCACGACCGATCCCCGGGCTCACGCCCGGGGCTACTATCTGCCGCCGCTTCGCGGCTCATCACTCATTTACTCATTACTCATCACTCATCACTCATCACTCATTACTCATTACTCATCACTCATCACCTTTCACCTTTCACTCTTCACCTTTCATTATTCTTCCAGCACAGACAAAATATTTCCTGCCGGATCTTTGAACCAGGCGATCTTCGGGCCCACGTCGCCGCGATGGATTCCCTTCTCATCGGTTTTGAGATCGGCCTCGTCATACCGTTCAAAAACAACGCCGCCTTTCGTTAGTTCATCCACCGTGGCGTCAATATTCTCAACCGGAAAATTCAGAATCGTGAACGTCGCCGGCGTGTGATTCGGTTTTGGATAAATCAAAATCACAGTCCCGCCCGCGATGTTCAGTTGCAGCAAATCCATCGGCGCGTCAGCCACATCGAGTCCCAGCGTCTCACCGTAAAACTTCTTCGCCTTTTGCAAATCATTTACTGAGAAGCCGGAAAAAGCTTTCGTGTTTTTGAGCATTTTGGTTCCTCCTTGATTCACGTCTCGCCAGCTTGATTAATGTCTCTCGAGAGACCAATCAAATGAAACCCTCGCGAGACCCGACAGGTCTCGCGAGGGAATGAAATTGACAGTGATGCCGAAAACTTCCTTCGGCAGTTACGGTTGGGCTGTCGTGGCGGTCCTGCTCATGCCGCGATTGAGCATCATCTTAACTTCAACGCGTCGATTCTGCGCGCGCCCTGCCATCGTTGAATTGTCGGCAACAGCTTCAGTTTTACCGAAGCCCATCGGCGTCACAATGCGACGAAGGGGAATCTTGTGATTCACGGCCAGGTACGTCACGACCGCATCCGCACGCGCGCGGCTCAGCCGGAAGTTCTTCGCTTCGCTGCCGGTCGAATCGGTGTGGCCGGCGACTTCGATCGAGTAAGCCCTGACGCTTTCTGTTTTTGCAGCAAACTCGTCGAGCTGCTGTTTCGCTTCAGGCGAGAGCACCGCGCTGTTTACTTTGAAAGTTACGGCCACAGTTTCCTGCACGTCGTAATCGTCCAACTCGGTAATGCGTTCGTTCGCGGCAGTCGCTTCGTTTCTGGCCTCGGCCGCGACCGCGTAGAGTTCGTCCATCTGTCCCGCGATGCGCTGCTGATTCTCTTCCACCGGCGTTACGCGCGTGTCAGAAGTAATCGCGGCGCGCATGTCCGACTCGTCAAACCTGATCTTCTCCGCCTGGAGTTGACCCTGCGCATCACCGCGTCCTTCAACCTCAACAATCAAGCCGCGCAGAATATCGGTGACCGGATATTTCTTGCCGCTGCGCAGAAAACCGCCGTGCGTCTTGATGCTGGTGCGATCAGTAATCAGCACCTGGTAGTCCGCACGATTTCGATCGCGCACTCTGAAGGTCTCGCCCTCGCGCGCGATGACGACGCCTTTAAACTTTAACTTCGAGCCATTTGGAATTGATTGTATGTGCCGGTCAGTACTGGTCTGGCCTGTTTGTATAGTTGCTTGTGTAGTTGTTTGTGTGTTTGTGGTTTGCCCTGTAGCCAGCGGCGTGACAGCCAAGAGCAAGGCCAGGCCGCAAAATATTTTGTGTAGCCGAAACTTCATACCTTCATTAGTCCTCATGTTTACTCCTTCGAAATTGTGGTAACGCAATTAGTCCGATCGGGTCGTCGTTCGCCGAATAGCGCGAATAGTTAAGAGATCAACGAACTAATAATTGTTGCCGATTACGATTAAAGTTTTGTTGCAAACGAACGATGGTTGCGTGGCAAATAGGTGAGGTGGAGGATCAAACTAAAAGGTACGGGCGTTGCTCTGCTGGGATCGAACACTGGGACCGCGGGCGTCCCGCCCGCAAATGAGTCGTGTCAAGTGAACTTCTCTGCGCCGCCTCCGCGGAGATCACGCAGAGAACGAGGAACATGGAGAACACCACTGCACGGCCGCGTTGCATTTGCGGCGGGACGCCCGCGCTCCCAGGGTTCAGTAAACCTTTCGCTGTTGCACTCTTTCTTTGGTGGCGAGTGAAAACCTCGGTTCAACCGGAGCGTTACCTGACACTAACTTCGTGACAAGTTCACCAACCACCGGACCGTGCTTGAAGCCGTGACCGGAACCGCCGCCCACCAACCAGACGTTTGCGAAAGACGGGTGACGATCGATCAGGAAATCGCCGTTCGAGGTGTTTTCATACTGGCAGACGCGCGTTTCAGTTATTGGGGCAGTCGCGAGCGCGGGCAAGCGGCGCTGAAGGTAGGAACGCAGCGTACTTATACTTTCGGAGGAGACGATCCGGTCGCCCGTGTCGGGATCAAACTCTGGCCCATGCTCGTCGATAGCGATCTTCAGACCGCGACCGTCAACATGGGGAAGGCAATAAACGAGATCGTTAAAGTCGATCCAGGTAGGCATTTTCGGTGGCGCAAAACGATCGTCGCCGGCGGGCACGCCCAGGAAGAAGACTTCCTGTTTCGTGACGTGAATCAAATCGCCCAACAACTCAGGAAACAGTTTCGGCAGCCACGGCCCACAAGCAAATACAAATTTGTCCGCGACGATCCTGCGACCGGAAATCGTTTCAAGCGACTCAAGCCTTTCGAGATCCTGATCACTCGCGGCCGCTTGCCACTCGTGCCCCCCGTCTTCCCCTTGCCCCTTGCCCCTTTCCCCCTGTTCCCCTCTCTCCGGCGGCGCGATTGCTTCCTGCAAATATTTCACTCCCGCCGCGTAGGCCGCACCAACCACAGCCTGAACCGCCTGCCGAGCCAGCAACACTCCGCTGTCAGGTTCAAGCATCCCCCACGCTGTTGGCCCCGACTCGAGACCCGGATAACGCCGCGCAATCTCATCGCGGTCGAGTCTTTCAAACTTCACGTCGTTTTGCCTGAACGTCTCGAGCGTCGCTTCGCAGTAGGGATCGTTCTCGCGTGCCAGCCAAAGCATTCCGGTTTGCCGAAAGAGTAGCGGTTGGCAAAGCCGTTCAAACAATTCTTCCCAGAGCACGAACGAGCGCTGGGCCATGCGCGTGTAGATCGCGTCCGGCCCATAGCCCATGCGGATGATGCGCGATTCGCCGCCCGAGCTGGCGCGACTATTTGCCGGACCGTAAGCGTCAAGCAGAAGCACGTCGGCGCCGGCGCGTCTCAGTTGGTAAGCCGTCCAGGCGCCAAAAACGCCCGCGCCAACTACGGCAACCTCGCCAGGGCGATCAGTGGACATAAGGAAGTGTTTCCTGGCTTTGGAGTGCGGCGACCTGTCGCCGCTTTGGTCGGTCGCGACCTGTCGCGACCATCGTGTTGCGGTGAATCAAAGATGCGGCGTCAAGCCGCCGCAAATCCAAAGCGGTGCCAGGTCACCGCACTCCAAAGGCTCCCGCCCCAGTGGGGAGGGAGAAACAGGGCGAATGCTATTTCGCGCCGACTACGGTGAACTTAATATCGTTCGCGCTTTCGGCGAGTTTGACGTCGTTGCTGTTGTACGCCGTGACCTGGCACCTGTATGAGCCCAGCGCCAGTGGTTTTTCCAAAACGAAAGAAGTTCCATCGACGCGTTTGTTGATGTAGTCGTAGTCCGTCTTGGCTTCGGTGGAGCCGTCGGCGTGGATGCTGAACCTGTAATACGCCGCGTCGGGATAGGCGTCCCACTTCACTTCGATTCCGTCAGCGCCCACTTTCGCGCTGGCTTTCGGATTCAGCAATTTCAGATCGCTTTTGAAGAGACTCGTGTCAGGAGCAAAGAAGGTTGCGTCTTCCGCTATCTTGTATTTTGCTGAGCTGACGATGCCGGACGTCGCGAACACGTAGTAAGGGGTGTTGAAGACTTTAGCGGTCAGCCCTTCGTAGATTCCGGGAGGGACATTCTTGATCAGGTATTCACCGTGCGCGTCGGTCTTCGCGGTGAAGGTCGTGCCGCCACAGCCGCCGACAAAGCGGCTGAACTTTTCGCAGAGCTTCACCTCGATATCAGCAGCCGGCTTCTCGTTGAAAAGGACCTTGCCCTGCACGTTTGCTTTGCCCGCGGCAGGCTTCTCTTTTTCCGTTCCGCTACCCGAATGAATCACGCCGTTCGCATCAGATTTCTTCGGTGTCGAGGCGGTGGTGGCGGTGGAGTTGGCGTTGTTGCTGGTGCCAGAGTGAGTTTGAGTTTGAGTTTTGCGAATACTTGCAGCCAAGCACAACGGCGACGAGCACTAGAATCGCGAGAAGCATTCCGTTGATACGGTTCGACATCCTGAATCTCCTTCTGCTGATTTGTATGAAAGCGGCGTCTGAGCGACGCGATGAGTGTCTCCGCGAAAGAATTAGTCGCTGCGGATTAACGCGGATGCACGCGGATCAGAGTAAGAACTGTTCTCAGTTTGGTTCTGCCTGTTCTGATCCGCGTTCATCCGCGAAAATCCGCGGCTAATTCCTTGTTCGTTCCCAAGCCCCAAATCACTGGCCGATGTGCCAGCAAACCCCGGCCAGATCGATGAAGTTGACTTCTCGACCCCAGGGAAAGTTGGCGGGTGGATTGATCCGAAAACCGGAATACTTCGTGTCGAGTTGCTTGCTGGAAATTGCCGCCCACCAGGCGTCGAGATTTTCCACGTTGAGCCGGATCATCAGATTGCTGGCAAACTTTTCGTCGTCAAACTGCTGCAGAATAAACTGAGCGTTGCCGTTGCGAAAACCGGCGTAACCGCTGTTCTCCCACACTTCCTCAAAACCAAGATCGGCAAACAGTCTGCGGCTCGCCTCGTAGTCGGCGCCGCTCGGCACAAAGGGTAACAGCGACAGAACGCCTAGCTCACTCATTCGGTCTCCTTGGATTACGATCGTTATTTCAAAAATTTTCTGAAGTAGTGGCTGACCGGTGCGGCCGGCGCTTCCGTGGAAATCAGTCCAATGTAGTTGTCAGGTCTTAACAGCACATGGAAAGGCTTGTCGCTGCCGAAAATTTCAACCACGTGCGGGTAAAGAGGAATCACGCGGGTGTCGAGCAGGCCGGCGTACTTGCTCTCGATTTCCTGCTGCTCGCTTTCGTAATCAGCGTCGCCGTCGGAAAAAGTCAGGAGATGGAAGCGCGGCTCTCGCAGTTGGTCGTAAATGCTCTTGCCGTCAACCAGAAAATATGGCAGTCGATCGCCTGCCTTGACTTCAAATTCGCCGTCCTCCCCGGGCGCGCTCAGCGAGCTATCACGGTAGGTGATGCCGATCTGCGAAATCAAAATGAAGAACCGTTTCCTGATCGCTTCGATGCCGAGAATGTACTTCGCCATCGGCGGAAAGACGGTCGAGCGAATCAGGCTCAACAACCAGTCGGTGCCGGCCGCGATATTAAACATGCGGTCGGTCGTCTCCAAAAGTCTCTTCGCATTCGGCAGGCGCTCTTCGTTGTAAGTCTCCAGAATTTTTTCTGCGAAGGAATGTTTCAGCACCAGCGCCAGCTTCCAGGCAAGGTTGTAGGCGTCCTGGATGCCGGTATTCATCCCCTGCCCGCCCGCGGGCGTGTGTATGTGCGCCGAGTCGCCCGCGAGAAAACACCTGCCCGACGAAAACTTTTCAACGTGGCGGCTGTGAACTTTGTAAGTGGAGAACCAATCGACGCGGGTGATGTCGAGATCGAGCTGTGCTTCTTCGCGAATGCGTGCCTCAATCTCTTCGTAGAGAATTTCGCCAGGCTCTTTGTCAACCCCTTCGGGAAATGCGCCGACGATGCGCCAACGCTTTTCGCCGGGCATCGGGAAGAACGCTACCACGCCCTTCGGCGCGAGACAGCCGTGCAAGGCGTCGTGGCTGAACTTCCAATCAATGCGCACATCGGCGACGTAGAACAGTCGCTCGAACGTGCTACCGCCAAAAGAAAGTCCGAGACCGTGCCTGACCAGACTCTTCGGTCCGTCACAACCGGCGAGGTACTTCCCCTCGATTACTTGCACCGCGCCGCTGCTGTCTTTGACGTGAGCAGTAACACTCTCGTCCGTCTGCGAAAAACTTTCGAGTTCGGTTTGCCACAGAACGTTTCGGCCGTGGCTTTGAACGTACTCGTACAGCAACTCCTCGTTCCGGCTCTGCTCAAGCACAAGCATGTACGGGTAAGGGCTGAGGCCCTTGCCGATGCTGGACAGATCGACTTCGCCGAGAATTTCTCCCTTCTCGAGTAAGCGGACTTTGCCGGCGACGGTGCCGCGCTCAAGTGCCTTCCCCACCACGTCCAGTTGTTCGTAAATCTCAAGCGTGCGTGCGTGCACGCCGAGAGCTTTTGAATACGGCGTCACACCTTCGTTTTTTTCCAGGATGACAAAATTGACTCCGTAACGGATGAGTTGGCAAGCGAGCGAAAGGCCGGTCGGGCCGGCGCCGACGATGATCACTTCCGTTTTGATTGTCGTTGTCATGAGTTCGATCCCAAATCCGCAGATTACGCAGATTACGCAGACGAAAAGAGGAAAGCCGTTGTGATATTGCCGAGCACGGATGTGAAACAAGTATCCGCGCTCTATCGATTCACGATTTACGATTCACGATCCACGATTCACTGGTTCCTATTCTTCCTCGAGTCCGGCACTGACGCGAAAGGTATGGCCGTCGGGATGACGCAGGTGAAACTCGCGCACGTTCCAGGGTTCATTCGTTGGCGGATGCGTTACAGTCAGGCCCTGGTCCAGCGCCAGTTGATGCACTGCGTCCACCTCCGCCGGGCTTGCCACCCACCACGACATCCAGACTCCGCCGGTATCGTCGTCGCCGGGGAACCACGGCAGCGGCCCGCCGCGCGAGCCCTGGCCGTTCTGACAAAGAAAAATTTCGCACTCACCGCTGCACACGCCGCCAAAGGTGGGCGGATCGCCCCAGTCCCAGCCTTTCTGCCAACCCAGCTTTTCAAACCAGGCGAAACTCTCGCGAATGTTTGAGACGTTGAGGATGGGAGTCAGGCGCAAAGCCTTCATGGTTTTTCGAAACCTCCGCCTTCATGATCTTAAGGTGAACGAAAACATTTGGATTGCAGATTATACAGACTTCAGCGAATGCAAATAAGTGGAGAACTCGCGTACTGGTAGTGATCTAATTTCAAGTCTCTGGCTGACTCGGCGCGCTCTGCGTCTCTGCGCTGAGCGGGCTTGCAAGCGATATTAACCGAGGCGCAGAGAACGCTGAGTACAGCGCAGAGAAAAACTTCAAATTAGGGCACTACCAACTCGAGTGCTTCCAACCTTGGCGCTTCGAGTTCCTCACCCAATCAGATCGTCGATCGCTGTGTCCGGAGAAACTTCGACGGGTTCAAACCCACGGCGAAAGAGGCGCGCGTTCGTGCGACCCTGCAGGCGATGAACGCCTTGCTCCACGCGAATCATGCAGCCTTCGCGCAGGCCCACCACCGGCGTCGCGTTCTCTTCCAAATACTGGACCAGCCGCTCTTCTCGCGTCTCGCCCATGTGAGTGGAGTTGGGATCGGGATCGAGGTAGTGGGCGTTGATCTGAAAACTGATGAGCCCGAGAGAGTCGAACGACGGTGGCTGCACAATCGGCATGTCGTTAGTCGTCTTGATCGTTGGCGCGGCGACCACCGAGCCCGCGCTCGAACCGATGTAAAGCATCCCGGCGTCAACGCGCTGGCGGATTGGCGCCAGCAGCTCAGACCGGTACAGACTATTCAACAGCCTGAACGTGTTTCCGCCGCCGATGAAAATGGCTTCAGCTGCTGCAACCGCTTTTGCGGCATCGGGCGCCTCATGCACCGAGTCGAGCTCGTAACCCATCGCCGCGAAGCGCAGCCTGGCCTGGGCCGCGTAGGCGGCGCGATCGAAGAGAGCAAACGGAACGAACAGCACGCGTTTGATCGAGCCGAGCGCATCTCGAATTTCGCGTTCTGCGTGATCGAGATAGCCACTGCCGTGCAAGGTTGAGTTGCTGATTAAGAGAAGGCGCTTCATCTGTTTTTAGTTTCTAGTTTCTAGTTTCAAAGTTTCAAGTTTCAGGTTTCAAGTTCTTAAGACACCGGCCCACGTCCCGAGTCTTCAGTTTTTCCGAGAGCGATGAATTCTAGTCGCTGGCGTCGAATGTGCAAGTTCCACCGTCCCTCAGGCGGCATTGACTTGGAACTTGGTACTTTGGCTTTGGACTTCCAATCTGACCGAAAAACAGTCTAGTCGCTCAGTCTGACAGTTTCTGTTTGACCGGTGTAGAGGTTGGCTGACTTGGAAAGCAGCAAATTCTCTTTAAAAACCGCAAGACTTTTCGCCGCTCCTGGCCCACCGCCTGCTGGCACGGCGTGTGCAAATGCAACCCCGCTCCCCATTCAGGAGCTGCAATGCTAAGACCTCACTCCACCTTCTCAGGTCTCATTGAAAATCATGTTACGTGCGGACAACAAAATAAACAGCAGGGGGATGACGGGGAAACTCGTGTCTCTGGTCAGCGCGGTTCCGATTAGATCCGCGGCCCGCCTGCTTTTCGCCTGCCTCCTAAGCGCGGTGCTCATCACCCTCGCCGCAGACGCCTCCTGGTCCGCCTGGGCCTCGGTCGGAATTGTTATCGCCGTAATCCTCCCGATTGTCTATTTCAGTTACTGCCTGCCGACGCGATCGCGGGAAGAAGAGCCTGCGGTCACAACCCTGCGCGACGCGTCTGAAATGTTTCGCGTGGCTTTTGACTATTCCACGATTGGCATGGCGCTCGTGTTTGATACCGGCCGCTGGCACCGCGTCAATCGTTCGCTGTGCGAAATTCTCGGCTATTCGGAAGCGGAACTGCTCGCTAAGGAGTTCAAAGATTTCGTCCATCCCGACGATCGTTTCACTTCAATGAGCAAGCTGGAACAGTTGCTGCGCAGCAAGGTCGCAACCTACCAGCACGAAATGCGTTGCGTGCACAAAGACGGACACGTGGTCTGGGTTCTTTGGAGCGTCTCGCAGGCATTGGTCGAGAGCAGCGAGTCAGTTCACCTAATTTTTCAACTGCAAAGCATTACCGATCGCAAACAGGCTGAAGAGCGACTGCTGCACGATGCCCTGCACGACACGCTGACCGGCCTGCCGAATCGCGCGTTGATGATCGACCACCTGAAACTGACCATCGCCCGCACCAAGCGCCGGCACGATCGCAGGTTCGCAGTCCTGTTTCTCGATCTGGATCGCTTCAAGCTCGTTAACGATACTCTCGGCCACATGATTGGCGACCAGTTACTCGTCGGCATTGCGCGTCGCCTGGAAACATGTTTGCGGCCGGGAGACACCATCGCGCGCGTTGGCGGCGACGAGTTCACGATCCTGCTTGAAGACCTCAGCGACGAAAAGGAAGCCATCGTTGTCGCGGAGCGAATTCATCAGGAATTGAAGGCGCCTTTCAACCTTGGCGGTCGCGACGTTTTCACCACCGTCAGCATCGGCATCGCGCCGGGTTCCATGGCTTACGACCAGCCCGACGAGATTCTGCGTGACGCTGACACGGCGATGTATCGCTCGAAATCGTTAGGAAAAGCGCGCCATGAAATGTTTGACGAAGAAATGCACGCGCGTTCGACGGACCTGCTGCGGTTGGAAACTGACTTGCGCATGGCCCATGAACGCAATGAGTTTTTCGTCAACTACCAACCGATCGTCGCGCTCGACAGCTTCCGCGTCTGCGGCTTCGAAGCCCTCGTTCGTTGGCAGCATCCCGAACGCGGTCTGATCTCGCCAACCGACTTCATTCCGGTCGCGGAGGAAGCCGGCCAGATTCTGCAAATTGGCCAGTGGGTGCTGAGAGAAGCCTGTTACCAAATCAAACGTTGGCAAGAGAAGTTTCCGGCGGACGAGTCTCTGTACATGACCGTCAATTTGTCGGCGAAGCAGTTTGCCCAGCCGGATCTGATCGAACAAGTCAGTGCCATACTTACTGAGACAGGTCTTGATCCAAACTGCCTCAAACTCGAGATTACCGAGAGCGTGTTAGTCGATGACTTCGATTCCGCCGCCGCAATGCTTTTCAGATTGCGCGCCCTTGGAGTGAGACTCAGTATCGACGACTTCGGAACCGGTTACTCTTCGCTCACCTACCTGCACCGTTTCCCGATCGACACCTTGAAGATCGACCGTTCGTTTGTGGCGGTGTTGGACAAGGACAATCTCGAGATCGTTCGCACCATCCTGAACCTGGCGGAAAATCTGGGCATGGATGTCGTGGCCGAAGGCGTCGAGACGCAGGAACAAATGGCGCTGCTCAGAAACCTTTCGTGCCAAAGCGGTCAGGGATACTTCTTCTCAAAACCGATGACCGTGATCGAAGCGGAGAAAGTCATCGAAGAGACTTATTCCCCACGCCTCGAGCGCGTCGCTTAAAAACTTCAATCGAACCTGCAGAGATTGGTAGCTTCCCGAAGAGTTGGGAGTTGGCCGAGTCGCGTTTCGCGCGCGCAAAACGCTTCCGTGGTTCTGCGCGCAGCGCTGGTCGAAAAATTAATCGACCTAAAAACCGAGAGGCCAGCGTGGGAGCTGGCCTCAAATCGGTGGCGGAGACATTCAGCCTCGTCGGGTCACTGTCCTCACCCCAGCAACCTCTCGCCATTGCCCGCATTTTACAAAAATTCTGAGATTCGTCAATGCAAGAAAACTGGCAAGGACCGGGGGAATCGTGCCTGCGACAGGTCACGGGGTGGAGCTTTCAAGACGCTCTGGGGACTCGACCGCAGGCTGACGAAATCGTCGCAAATTGCTGTTTTTTCCACAAACCAGTGCGAATTCCCAGCAAAAGACGTCCCGCCAAAAACCGAGAGGCCGGGTTTTGGCCCGGCCTCAAATCGGTTGGCGGAGACATTCAGCCTCGTCGGGGTCACTGTCCTCACCCCAGCAACCTCTCGCCATTGCCCTGCATTCTACAAATTATTTGCAGTTCGTCAATGCAAGAACCCTGTCAAGACGTCTGCCCACGTACTGGCTGACAAACTAAGCGGCTTTCGATCGCGTCCTGTCTGTGTGTTCCCGCGTCCAGGCCGCTGAAAGTAAGTACTGATGCAGTTTTGACCCAAACTTCAGAGGATTAGAAACAAAATCAGAACCGGGGGCGGTAGCGACCGGCTAGTGCTTCAACAGTAACTTGAACGCAAGCCATAGAAAGTTAGAAAACTTGAGTGTTCCGGCCGGTCGCTACCGCTCCCGGTTCTGATTGCATGTTGGCTTGACGCTCTTAGACTTTTGGCCGCGGATTCACGCGGATGGACGCGGATCAAAGACGCAAGAAGAATAGGGCTGCTGATAATCTCAGTTGTGTTTGCGTTCCGATTCGCGTTCATCCGCGTGAATCCGCGGCGAAAATATTCTCTCCCTAACGCCCGTTCCGCGTGAGATTCAGAATACTCTTTATCAGCTCGTCCCAATCCACCGGCTTGGTTATCTGCGTTTGATAACCGGCGGCCAACGCGCGTTCGCCTTCTTCTTTGCCGGCGTATCCGGTGATGGCTATCGCCGGCAAATCAGCACGCGCGGTTGCGGCGCCTGACCTCAGTTTTCTGATCAAGTCGTAGCCATCTTCGTCCGGCATGCCGAGGTCTGAGACCAGCAGGTCTGGCTTCCAGCCAGGGCTCTGCAAAACTTTCAGCGCCTCGCGCACTGAACTGACCGAAACAACTTCCGCGCCGCGCGCGCGCAGGACCATCTCCAGCATCTCGCGCGAATCGGCGTCGTCCTCAACGGTCAGGAGTCGCAAACCAACCAACTCCGGAATGCCGTCTTGAGACGACCGGCCTGCAGGTCGGCGCAACATGTCGGTCGCCACGCCAACGCACGGCAGAGTCAGCGTGATCGTCGTTCCCTGCCCCTCGCCAGCGCTGTGGGCCTTAACGTCGCCGCCGTGGAGTTCGACCAGATGACGCACGATCGCGAGACCCAAACCCAGCCCACCATGCCGTCTGGTCTTCGAGCCGTCAGCTTGTCGAAAACGATCAAAAACGTGAGGTAGGAACTCCGGACGAATGCCGTCGCCGGTGTCGCTGATGACGACTTCGTGGCGCGGATCGCCGCTCGTCAGGCGAACGTCGATCCGCCCGCCCAACGGCGTAAACTTCACGGCGTTTGACAGCAGGTTCCAGACGATCTGTTGCAGTCGATCAGGATCGCCTGACACCGGACCGCACGCCGGATCGAGCAATAGATTGATCTCGATGCCCTTTGCCGCGGCGGCGGGACGCATGGATTCGATCGCCGCTTTGATTACCGCATCGATTTGCACGGGGCGAAGGTCGAGACGCAGGTGGCCCGAAACAATGCGGGAAACGTCGAGAATGTCTTCGATCAGTTGGGCCTGCGCTTTCGAGTTGCGATCGATGATCTCGATTGCATGATTCGACATGCCTTCGTCCAACTGACCCCCACGAAGCAGCCCGGTCCAACCAACAATTGCGTTCAGCGGCGTGCGCAGTTCATGCGAAACGATCGCGAGGAATTCGTCCTTCGTTCGATTGGCAGATTCCGCTTCGGCGCGCGCAGCATGCTCGCGATTCAGCAGTTGTTCGCGTTCTTCCTCCACGCGTTTGCGCACAATGAACTGACCGATTTGATTGCCCACACTGCCAAACGTCGCCAGCAGAGCATCATCCGGCGTGGCGATCTCGGAGCTGAAAAATTCCATCACACCGAGGAATCGCTGGCCAAACATTATCGGAAACGCGAAACCGGAATGGAGTCCATCAGCCAGGGCAAAGGGCGCGCGCGGGAAATTTTCTTCCGTGGTCACGTCGCGAATCCAAACCGGCTTGCGGCTCGCCCAAACGCGTCCCGGCAAACCAACGCCGGAAACAAACGTGCGGCCGCGCGTTGCCGCTTCAAACCGTTCGGCTTTTGTTCCCGCTGCTCGCCAAACGGTCAAACAGCGCAGCTCGTCCTCGCGCTCGGACGGAGTCCACATGACGCCGACTTCCCAATGCAGCGATTCGCCAATCGTCTTGAGAATCCGCAAAGTTGCATCGTCGAGCGCCGGCGATTCAGCGAGGATCCGCGTGACAGCAAGGTTTGCCGCCAGGCGTCGTTCGCTTTCATGCAGAGTCGCGGCCGCGAGCCGCCGCTCCTCGACCGTGGCCGCCAGAAACATGAACATGACGACATTGGAACCAAGGAAGACTTGCAGGACCAGCAGCGAGTCGTTCATGGTTCTGCCTACAAAAGGACCGACGCCATGAGACGTGCCCCAAATTGCAAACAGCGAAACTACGAGCGTCGCCAGGGTGACGCCGCGCTGGCCCAGCCGGAAGGCGGCCCACAGGAAGAAAGGAACGATCAGTCGCGAGAGGGGATAATATTTGAGCGGAATCGGAGCGGGTCCGCCGAACGTGATCATTGAAGACACCGCCAGCAGCGTCAACAAGATCGCCGCCTCCAGGTATCGCCGGTTGGACCACGGCAGAGTCTCCAGGCCCCAAATGAGCAGCAGCGGACAAACAACCAACGCTCCAACTGAGTCGCCGAGCCACCACGTCATCCAAAGCGGCGTGAATTCGCTCCAGCTCGCCCCGCCGCCGAGAGTCAAACTTAGGGTGCCGACAGTGGCGGCTAGCGCGGTGCAGAATAAGGCGACGAGCGTAAAGGTGAAGACGTCTCTGGCGCGATCGAACGTCCGGTGAAAGTCAAACAGTTGCAGCAAGGCGCCCGCGGACACGGCCTCCAGAGTGTTGCCGAGGGCAATGACTGAAGCGGTCGCAGCGGAAACAGGATTAGAGAGATTGGCGAGGAAGGCGCCGAGAAGTATTGCGGGCCAGACTCGAAAACCGAAAAAGAGGACCGCCGCAATGGCTACGCCAGTTGACGGCCAAACCGGCGAGACGCTGGCGTTCATGAAGGCGAGCGACAACCCCAGCTTCGTGACGCCAAAGTAAATCGCCGCGACGACGGCGAGCGTCAGAAAATATTTGGGAGTGTATTTGCCGGAAGGTGCTTGAAAAAAAGGCGCGGCGTTTCCGCGCGTGTCTGCGTCGTCACCGCTGGTTCTGCTAGTCCAACTCATGGGTTAGGGATTCCGGACGTCCGTGCACGGAGTCTCCCACAAATACGAAGTCAAAAGAAAGAAGTAAGCCCCAGATAGAAGCAAGTTGCAACTTTCAATGAACGCATCAACGAGCCATCGAAGATGGCGGCAGACAGTAGCCCCGGGCGTAAGCCCGAGGAAAGAATAGAAGAACGTTTCCAAGCCCCGTAGGGCGACAGAGACTCTAAAGCCCAGTAACGACCGCACTTCTGTCGCCCTCTTCGAGGGCTAAGGTTCTTTTTACTGCCGTAACCCCGGGCTTACGCCCGCGGCTACTCTCTTCCGCCATCTTCGATGGCTCATCGATTGAGCCGTTAATCCGTTCGGTTTTAGGTACTCGAAAGTGCAACTCTGGCCAGTTCGATTCGCCTGGACTCGACGAGTTCGCGCTGATCTTCGGCCCGTTTGATCAGGCGGCCGTAGTCAATGATCTGGAGCGCCGGCGTATTTTCAGCGACGGCCGACAAGGCCAGCCACAGCGATCGCTTGCCTTCAATTCCCAGCGAAAGCGCTTCGAAAGACTCGAACAAACGCAGTTCACCGCCAGCCGGATCATCAAGTCGTAGTTTGAGTTCCGTGAATTTTTCGGCGACCCACGCTGACGCTTTCCTCGTCCGGCTCTGGCCGATCTCCAGCCCGGCCATCATCGTTTCAAGTTCCTTCTGATCGGCTTCGACGTCGGCACGCAATTCGGCCACGAACGCCGCCACGGGATCGTCGGCGAACGTCGATTCAAGATGCTCCATCAGTTCGATGGCGACGACGGAGCCCGCCAGGTGATCATTCAAATAAGTCGCGAGATGCTCGTTTCCCATGTTCGTCCTCCTGTAACTCCAACTCTTGAAACGGCTTTGCCTCAGCAGTAGTAATGGACATGAATTCCGACGCGTCGCGGGAACTGGTTACGAGTTTTGAGGCAAAGCTCCTTGAAACCAAGCCGAGCTTACGGATTCTCCGCAAGCGTGTATTCAAACTCATAAAAGTGTTTGCCGTCAGCGATCTTGATCTGCATCTTGCCCGCGAGGCCAACCAGCTCGCCCGTCCCCGAATCCGGCACGACGGTAATCACCAGCAGCCCTTCACCGCGCGTCATCGTGCCGCTGTGCTGCAAAGCGAAAGTTCCCTTGCGCCCGTTCAGCGTTCCCGTCACCTGCTCCATCGCCACGTAACCGGCTGAGCCCTGAACGGCCGTGCCGACCGCGAGCATCTCGCCTTTGCTTGTGCCTTCGAGCGGCCCGTGGAATTGTTTGTCGAGCAAGTATCTGCCGACGGCTGCTGCTTCGGCTTTATCGTCCGCCCCCTGCGGAGTCATCTTCACGTCAAACGTGCCGTTCGCCTGATTCGTCATGGGCGTCTTCTTCTCCTTCTGAACTGAAACCGAAACATTCGGCGACTGCGAGCGAGCGCTGCGAGCAAACCAAGCAACACCAAAGCACATGCAAACGACAATGCACAAGCAGATTCGCGCCACGCCGCTGTTTGCCAGTCGATCTGTTTGGATCATCTTCGCTCCGTTTCCCTTCGTCGGTTAATCGAACGTTGCCGCGACAGCGTCGATCTCGATCAGAAACCCGTAATGCAATTTGCCGGTGGGAATGACGGCCCTGGCCGGTCGATGTTCACCCATGAAGCGCGCGTAGACGGTGTTGACCGCACTCCACAGCTCGATGTCCGCGACGTAGACGGTCATCTTCAACACGCGGCTCAGATCGCTGTTGGCGGCCTTGAGAATCGCAGTCACGTTTTTAAGCACTTGCTCCGTCTGCTCTTCAATTGAGCCAAGCTTCTTCTCGTGTGTTTCGGGATCGATGGAGAGTTGTCCGGAGACAAACACGAGGCCGTTGTGAACCATGGCTTGCGAATAATGGCCTCCGGGCATCGGTGCGTCGGCAGTCTCAATTTTTCTGGGTTCCATGTCCGGAAAAGATAGTGGTTAAGGAGGGCGGGAGCAAATGCGCGTGAACGACTCCCGGCCGGTTACTGCAGGAAATTGCGGGAACAAAAAGCAGAGCGGCGACGTCCTCACTCCGTCGCCGCTCTCTAAGCACGGCTAAGAGCAAGCTCAATTAGCCAGTGCCCGGGGTGAAGGCATTCAACCAATCACCCAGTTATGCGCCTTATACATCGAGTCGTCCGCCAGCTTCAAGCCGATCCGGAAAAAGTGTTTTTTTGACTCGATGCCAGTCGTCTTGCATGCCCCCAAAACTGGAAAAATCGAAAGCGACTGCGAACATCCTTGCAGGGGGTTCCAGAGCAGAAGCCCGAGCGTGAGGAAGGGCTCGCTACCTCTTCGACATGAGCTCTCCCTCACGGTCGGGCTTCCGCTTCCGTCCCGAAGTCGGCAACAAGGGACTACGTGAAATGATTGTCCGACGAGCAACAGGTGCGCCTATTCGCGGCCCACGCCCAATGCGTCCGCCACGCGATTTATGTAGTTGAACCACGATCCGATCAGCGTGATTTGCAGGATGCCGCGATCGTCGAAGCCCACCGCGCGCAGTCGCTCATGATCCGCGCGCCCGATGCCGGTGGCGTCGCGGGTCAACTGCGCGACGTAGTCGAGCATCGCCCTTTCCTGTTCAGTGATCGGCGCAGTTGTATAGTCCGCCTGCAGCGCCTTCACTAACTCTTCATCTAAGGTAACGCGACGCAGAAACTCTGCGTGGGATTCGATTCAATAATGACAGCGGTTGGTGACGGAAACGACGGTGGTGATCATTTCGTGCTGCCGGCGAGTCAGCGGCAAGTCCGGCGACATCAACGCGCCAAACGTGGCGAACGCGTGGTGAAGCGCGTCAGGTATCAAACTGTGAGAAGCAACAATCTCGGACGATTGCTGATCGGGGCTCGGGTGGATCGGCGTGGCATATTCAATCGGGTACAGCTCGCGCTGCGCTTCCATCGCGCGGCGAACCTTGTCGTCAGTTTCAGGAGAGACAGTTTTGATCCAGGTCATCGAAATAATTTCCCGTCTTTAGGATTCACTGCGAAGATCAATTGAATATCGATTACTTGATGGCGACGCTGCGCGCCGTTCCGTTGTCTGCGACGATCGTCGGGTTGCGGACCGGACCGGCAGACTTGATCAGGAAACTAAACTTTCGCGGACCGGGATTGTAACGACCTTCGGGAGCGTCGATGCGGGCCGTGTAAACACCGGCGACTCGCGTGACGTTCACCGTCGTCCTGCGAAAAGCGCCCTGCTTGTAGGCCGGGCTGATGCCATCGTCTTCGTACAACGTCGCTCCGGCAGCGCCAGAGGCGTCCGGATAGACGTTGAAAGTGATCGGATCCTGCGGCTTCTCGCCGGTGTGGCTCATCTCCGGTGCGGTCGGTATGATCGCGCCGCCGCGCACAAACATCGGCACAGTATCGAGCGGCGCTTCCACCGAAATCATTGTGCCGCCCTCATACTTCTTGTTGGTCCAGTAGTCGTACCAAACGCCCTTCGGCAGGTAAACCAAACGCCGGGTCACGTCAGGCTTAACCACCGGCGCGACCAGCAAATCGTTGCCGATCATGAACTCGTCGTCGAGGTTGTACGTGTTCGGATCGTCCTGGTAGTTGAGCAACAGCGGACGAAAGAGTGGCGTTCCAGTCCGGTGTGCTTCTTCCAGCGTCGTGTAGAGAAACGGCAGTAGCTGGTAACGCAACTTCAGATATTTGCGAATGATGTCTTCATAATATTTTCCGAAACGCCAGGGCTCCTGATCATAGCCGTCAATCACTTTGTGGTTGCGGCAAAACGGCGCGAGGAAACTCACCTGATAAGAGCGCGTCAGCAATTCACCATTCCCGCGTCCGATGAAACCGCCGACGTCGCTGCCGACAAAAGGCTCGCCCGAAAGGCCGAGCGAAGTAAACATCGGAACGTTCAGCGCCAGAGCTTCCCAGGTGCTGTTCGTGTCGCCGGTCCACATGGTTGAGTATCGCTGGATGCCCGCATAGCCGGCGCGCGTGATCACATACGGCCGCTGGTTTGGTTGCAGGCGTTCGAGGCCCTCGTAAGTTGCGCGGGCCATCAGCAACGCAAACACGTTTCGATTCTTTGCGTGGCGTAGACTTCTCGCCTTCGTCGTAACTGACGACGTCGATCTGGTTCTTGCCGGTTTGATCGACGAAGTCGGCCGGCTCGTTCATGTCAGTCCAAATTCCCGCGACGCCATTGTCGGTGTAGGCGCGGTGCAAATTTCCCCACCATTCGCGCGCCGCCGGCAGCGTGTAATCGACAAAAACACTTTCGCCGGGCCAGACGCGGGGCACAAACAAATCGCCATTCTCGCGCTTTTGAAAATAGTTATGCTGCACTCCCTGCTCAAACACGTAGTAGCGCTGATCCTGCGGCTCGAGTTCCGGAGTGATCGACGTAATTTGCGCCGGCGCTCTTTGGCGACCGGTTGATGCTTCACTCCCGGATCGACGATCGTACCAGCCTGACTCCCTGCCTGCCGAGTTTCTCGCTCAGTGCTTTGGGATTCGGAAAACGATTTCGATCCCAGGTGAACACGCGATAGTCCTGCATGTAATCGATGTCGAGATGAAGCACATCGAGCGGCAGATCGCGCTGGCGATATTCGCTCACCACTTCCTCAGCCATCGTGTCAGGGTAGTAGCTCCAGCGACTTTGCTGGTTGCCGAGCGCCCAAAGCGGCGGCATCGGCATGTGTCCGGTGAGATCCGCGTAGCGACCGAGAATTTTCTTGATGGAAGGACCGTAGAAAAAGTAGTAGTTCAACTCGCCGCCTTCCGCGCCAAACCACACGCGCTGCTGCGACGACTTCGCAAAATCAAAATAGCTGCGATAGCTGTTGTCGAAGAAGATGCCGTAAGCGTTGCCGTTTTCCAGCGCCGTATAAAACGGGATGGTTTGGTAGATCGGATCCTTGCCTTCGGTGTAGCCGGGCGTGTCGGAATTCCAGTTGACGAACGAACTGCGACGCTTGTCGAGACGCGCGGCTTTTTCGCCGAGACCGTAAAAGTGTTCATCGAAACCAAACTTCTTCGCGGCAGCAACGAACGGCCCGGCTTGCGGGTCAAACAGCATATCCTTCAGCAGGCCCTTGCCGTCGTACGCCATCGGCTGCTCGTCGGCATTGATGAGCGCGTGGTTTTTGGCGTCGCGAAACTCAATCAGCAGCGGCGAGCGATGAACGACGACTTCGATCTCGTCGGTTGTGATCACGACGTCGTTTCCGTTTTCAGACAAAGTCCAACGCGGCGTTGACCAATCCGTTTTGGCGATCGCCCACGAGTGATCTTTAGCGGGCATCGGTTTAGCGAACGACGCGCGGATGCGCACCAGATCGGGCGCGAGGATGGTGACCTGTACCTGAGATTTGTCCTGGCAGTTGAAGACAACGGCCTTGTCAGATTTGGTGAAGCTGACGACCGGCCCGATCTTTTCGAGCTTGGTTATGTCCTGGGCCAAACAAACAGAAGCAAGGGCCAGGAGAAAACAAAAGATGGCGGCATACCGTTTCATATGGATTCTTTGATTGGCGCGGAAGAGCGGGGGCAAGCCCGCCTTCCTGACCATGAGACTTTCTAAGTTGAATTCTCTATTCCTTGTTGGCAGGCTCTCAATCTGAAACGTCATGCTAAGCCGGTTCAGCTCAAGGTCGGGACGGGGGCTTGCCCCCGCTTCTTCAACTGATCTTACCTTTGGCGACTTGCCAGTTAATGCAGTTAGTCGCCAAACGCCAAACGCGCGGCGCCAAGCAAGCCGGCGTCGTCACCGCATTGCGCGCGCACGATCTTCACGCGCCGCGCCGGAATCGGAAACGCTCGCTCCAGCACCTGCTGATGCATGTGTCGCTCAAACAGGTCCCAGCCGTTTGATAAGCCGCCGCCGATAACCACAATTTCCGGGTTAAGAATGTTCATGAGGCTGGCAAGACCGATCCCAAGATAGACGCCCATGCGCCGAAAAACTTCAATCGCAAGTTCGTCGCCTTCCCGGCCCGCCTCAAAAACTTTTGCTGAAGTCAGATCTTCAGTGTTGTGCAGCAGCGAATTCGGATAGCGCGGTCTCGCTTCGCGCGTCATCCGCACGATCGCCGTGGCCGAGGCATACTCTTCGAGACACCCACGGCTGCCGCACATGCAGGCAACGCCGGCAAACGGATCAACGCCGATGTGTCCGATCTCGGCCGCTGAGCCGTCCGCGCCGCGCCACAATTTTCCATCGAGGATGATTCCGCCGCCCACGCCCGTCCCGAGCGTCACGCAGATGATCGTGCGATACCCGCGCGCGGCGCCGCGCCACATCTCGCCAAGCGCTGCGGCGTTCGCGTCGTTCTCCAAAATCACCGGCTCGTCGAGTTCACTTTCCAACGCCGCGGCTAAACGAAATCCATCGAGACAGGGAACGTTCGGGGCTTTGACGACCACTCCTTCAGTGACATTTACGGTGCCGGGAACGACAACCGAAACGGCGGAAACCACGCCGCCTTGTTCAGCGGTCGTCTGCTCGCATTCGCGGACCGCGTCGATCAACGCGCGCACGATTTCGTTCGGTTTCTCTGCTTTCGGCGTCGTCTGCATCTTCCGGCAGGAAATCTGTCCCTCGCGATCCACAGTGGCCACGCGCAGGTGCGTGCCGCCGAGATCCGCAGCGAAGACAGATTCGGGTCGGGAAATGCTCGATGTGTTTTCCGCGCTGGCCATCAATTTTTCAGGCTTCGAGTATCGCAACCGCACTACCTTTGGAGTTTCAACATTATGTCCTTCTTTGATGTTGATAGCGAGACGGATGAACTGGGCCATCGACCAGGCGAGCGGCGTGGCCGAGCCGGTGCCTTCACCAAAACGAAGGTCAGGCCGCGGACTCTCGCGACGATCCCAGACCTGCTCGGGGATCATCATGCCCTCGTTGGCGAAGGCCAACATCGCATCCAAACGCCTGCGCGCTGCGGCAAGATCGTCAACGGCGACCTCGTATTCGCCGCGCTCCCCGGAAAGCAGCGGCCACAAGCGACCCACGCCGTTGCGGCCATCGTAGTTTCCGCCGTCGGCTCGCTCGCCATAAGCGTCGTGATTGTAGCGATACCAACCCGAACCGACGTCCGTCTCAACTTTGATCAGCCGATCGATCACAGCCAGCGAATTCTTAACGACCGGACGATCAGCAGCGAAGATTCCGAGCCTTACCAGCTCCAGAAATCCGGAGTCAACGATCTGGCGTTCGTCATACGTGCCGCCGCCGCTGTTGATTTCAATCTTGGCGCCGTCGTTTGGATTGTCGTTCTCACTGATGCGAATGAAGTAGGGTGATTTCGTTTGGGGTCCGGACGAGGTGGCCGTCCAACTTTCGACCTGCCGCGCCCAATCGTCCGCGGTTGTTAAGTAAGACTTGCTTGCAGATGAGTCGCGGTTAACCGCCGCAATGTGCGCCGCGCAAACGAGGCCCGCGATCTCGGCAGCGATGGTGGATGGCGAAAACCCGGGCTTCTCTTCCCAGCGCTCCTGGTCAGTTGCCGGACCCTTGCGAAGAATAAAATCAGCCGCCGGCTTGATGTGCTTCCGCCAGGTCGCCCTGTCAAAACGGCCCAACTGATAAGCGAGCACCAGCGGCAACGCAACTTGATCCATCTGCAAGCCGCTGCCGATCGGACGTCCGTCGACCCAGGAATTTTGCGGGAAACTCCCGTCGGGCTTTTGCTGAACTTTGAAAAGGTAGTCGAGCGCGCGATTGGCGCTCGCGCGATCGCCCATCGCGAGAAATGCCGTCGCCACCTGATAAAGATCGCGCGACCAGACTGCGTGGTAACCGCTGACCGTCGGCTCGTTCGCGTTTGGACCACCGCCCCACGGAACCGATGGCGACGCAATCATGGCGCCGCGATGAGTTTTGTCTTCCAACGCCTTCAAGACCATGCCCGCCATATCGAACTGGGCCTGGTAGCTGGACTCAACTCGCGGAAAGGTTTTCACATAGCCGTGCCAACCTTGCTCGTATTCTTCACGCGCCAGCTTGAATTCTTTTCTAACTGACTCCTGAGCGTTGCGAATCGCTTCGGCAGCATTGCGGCCAAAGCTAAGCACGAGCGTAAATCGCTCGGCCTGACGCACGCCTAACGGCAGCTGAAGGTTCAATTCCGCCGTTTGCACGACGTTGCCGTTGTTCGCACGCGCGTAACGCTTGATGCGTCCTGTCTGCCGCAGTTGTGTAAGCCCATCGCTCGTGCCCAGATATCCATTCGTCGACTCACGCAAACTGGCGTTAGCCGCCGCGACCAGCGCCGAGGCTTTGTCGGCATCGGAAGCAATCAGAAAATCACCATCCCTCCAGGCCGAATCGTGCAGACCACTATTGTTCAGCGATGGATCGTAATAGAGATAGAGACGACACCAGCGGCAGGGATCGGCATTCCAGCGAAAGTCGACATCAATGAGAATTGAGCTACGTTCCGGATCGGTAACGTAAGTTTTGGTAATCGTGTAAGCGCCACTCTTTGCCGTGTTGATTTGCCGGAAAGTCAGCGCGGCGGGATCGAGCACCTCGATACGATGTGTCGTGTCTTCGGCTTCAGTTTCAATGCCGGTCCCATCTGCCCTGGCAAGGACCAGCTGCAACATCTGAACGTTCGGCACGTCCAGCCGCGGATAAAACACCTCCGTCATCACGCCGTTGCTCAGCGTAAACCAAACCTTTGAGGCGAGCGTGTTTGAAGTTCCAAATCCATTCTTCGCGGCGCTGGGCCAATGCGCGTCCGAGCCTGGCGCGCCCGGAGCGAGGCTGTTAGTTGCCTGTCCAAACAAAGCAGGGCAGCTTAACAACGACACTGTCGCGATGACGATGGACCGAAGCATTTCTTTTTGTCTTGAAATCAGGAAAGGAAGATGACGTCGTTTTGGAGAATCTAACAACTCAAACTTTTGAGTCGTGTCTCAATTTTGATTTCCTCTGCGTAGTCTCAGCGGCCTCCGCGGTGAACTGTCGTCAAAAACATTTACCGCAGAGACGCCGAGAAACGCCGAGAACGCGCAGAGGTGTTAATCTAAGACACCACCAACACGAATTACCCCATTATCCGCGTTTGCGTCCAGCCATATCCAAACCAACCGCCGCGACCAGGATTGCTCCTTTAATAATCATCTGTGAATAAGGCTCGACCCTCATCAGAGACATGCCGTTGTCGAGGCTCGCCATGATCAGCGCGCCGAGAATTGCGCCGAAGACAGTGCCGCGCCCGCCCATCAAGCTGGTGCCGCCGATCACGCAAGCCGCGATCGCGTCGAGCTCGAGCAGTTGTCCGGCGTCAGGCGAAGCGCTGCCGACTCGCGCGGTATAAATTATCGAAGCCACGCCTGCCAGCGCGCCCATGATGCAGAAGACCGCGAGAATGTGCCGGCGAATGTTTATGCCGGAAAGGCGCGCCGCGTCAGGGTTGCCGCCGATCGCATAAAGGTAACGCCCGAAGGTTGTGTTCTGCGTCAGGAACGCGCCGCCCAGCGCGATAGCAATCAAAATTATGACTGGGATCGGCACACCCTCGTACGTGTTCATGGTGTAGATGAACAAAAGGATGACCGCCGACGGCAACAGAATGCGAAGGATGGTCGAACCCAGCGCCGACACTTCCAGACCATGACGACGCCGCGCGCGATTCCGCGCAATCGTCATCCAGACCACGGCCGCAATGCTGAGCGCGGCGAGAATCCAACCGGCGCGCGGGTCAACATAATTCTGGCCGATCATCTTGAAACTCTGCAGCCGGAGGGGAATTGTTTCGCCACGACTGAGTCCCAGTATGACGCCGCGCCAGGCAAGCAATCCGCCGAGGGTGACGATGAACGCGGGAATGTTCAGGTACGCGGTGAGTGAGCCTTGCACCGCGCCGATTGCAATCGCCACAGCGATGCCCGCGGCGAGCGACGGGATCAGACCGTAACCCCACCAACCTTGCGCAATCGCAGCGATGCCGCCGGCCAAACCGACGACTGAACCAACTGAAAGATCGATCTGGGCGGTGATGATCACCATCAGCATACCGACCGCGAGGACGCCGGTGACCGACGTTTGCCGCATCAAGTTCGAAAAGTTGCGCGGCTCAAGAAAGATGTGGCTGGTTGAAAAGTAGAAGTAAATCCAGATTGCGATCAGTGCAAACACCATCGTGTAAGCACGCAGGACTTCGGTAGGAATCTTGAACTTACCGATCGTGGTGACCGGGGTCATGGCGACTGCTTCCGGCAAGCCGGCCAGATCAGACGTTGCCGTGGGGCGATCGGTATCGGACTCGTTCTTTGGATCGTTCATCGTGTCTGGACCAATAGCTAATCAGGCCGACCATCCGCACCGGCTCCGCCGCTTGATGTGCGGAAAGACTTTGCCTTTCCGGCCCGGTTCCCCTTTTGAGAAATGCGAGGCTGCGCCTCGACGACAAACAGGAGCCGAAGCCTCCACGAATAAAAATTTTTGCCACGGAAAGGCGGAGCCTTTCCGCACATCAGGCGGCAAGCCGCGCTGGACTTCTTCCGCGAGCAGCCGCGCTCCACTTGTTCCGGAAGCAAAGTCGCGTCGACTTTCTTCACGCCGCGCGTTGCACGTTGCCCGTGGCGCAGGCCATTACGTCTTCCGGCGTCGCGTTCGCGCGCGTGAATTCGCCGGTAACGCGCCCTTCGTGCAGCACCAGGACGCGGTCTGACATTCCCAGCACTTCCGGCAGCTCCGAAGAAACCAGCACGATCGCCAGTCCGCTCTTCGCCAGTTTGTTAATCTCTGCGTAAATTTCCTGCTTCGCGCCGACGTCTATGCCGCGCGTCGGCTCGTCCAGAAACAACACACGCGGGTTCGTCAACAACCATTTCGCCAATACAACTTTTTGTTGGTTCCCGCCAGACAGCGTGCCGGCAATCGTGAAGACGGAATTCGCTTTGACACGCAACTCTTTCATCGAGCGTTCGCCGGCGGCAGACTCCGCGTCAATGCTCGTGACAAAGCGTCCGGAAATTCGTCGCAAACCGGCGAGGGTCATGTTGTTGAGAATCGTTTGGTCCAGGACCAGGCCAAAGCGTTTGCGGTCTTCAGTGACGAAACCGATGCCCTGCTTGATTGCCTCCGCCGGGTTGCTGATGTGAATTGGTTGGCCGTCGACCTTTAGACTGCCTGAAACGCGGCCGGCGTGCGCGCCAAAGATCGCCATCAGCAAATCGCTGCGACCCGCGCCCATCAATCCGGCAATCCCCAAAACTTCGCCGCGCCTGACTGAGAAACTGACGTTGTCGACCAGCTTCTTGCCCGCTATCACCGGATCCTCGACCGACATATTTTCCGCTGCAAAGACGATGTCGCCGCGCTGGTGATCCATCTTCGGGAAAATGTCGCCGACTTCCCTGCCAACCATGCGCGCGATGATCTGGCCCTCGTTCCAGTCGCCGGTGTCATCGGTGCCGACAGTTTTTCCGTCACGCAAAACCGTGATGCGATCGCTGATACGCAAAACTTCGTTGAGCTTGTGCGAAATGTAGATCATGCCGACGCCGCGTCCGCGCAGCTTGTTCAGAATGACGAATAGCGTTTCCACTTCGCTGTCGGTCAGGGCCGCCGTGGGTTCGTCAAGCACGAGGATGCGGGCGTTGTGTGACAGCGCCTTCGCGATCTCCACGAGCTGTTGCTGGCCGATGCCGAGGCTGCGGATTAGGGTGTGAGGGTCGATTGATAAATGCAGATCGTCGAGCAGTTCCCGCGCGCGGCGGTAAAGCTCTTCCCAGCGAATGATGCCGAACTTGCGCGGCTCGCGTCCCAGAAAGATGTTTTCCCCGACGCTCATCTCTCTGACGAGCGAGAGCTCCTGAAAGATGACGGCGATGCCTGCCTTCTCGGCGTCGCGCACGCCGCTAAACTGCTCTGCGCTGCCCTCAATGAAAATTTCGCCGCCATAGTGCGGGTGCGGATAGACGCCGCCGAGAATCTTCATCAATGTCGACTTGCCCGCGCCGTTCTCGCCGACGAGAGCATGAATCTCACTCTTGCGCAAATCGAAGCTGACACCATCAAGCGCACGAACACCCGGGAAAGCCTTCGTGATGTTGCGCATCTCCAAAAAAGCCTGACGAGGATCGTCGCTCATTTGATTTGTACTTTGTACTTAGTGCTTGGTGCTTTGAACTTTGTGTTTTGTGTTTTTGGACTTTGGACTTTGGACTTTGGACTTTGGTCTTAGGACTTTGGTCTTTACTATTAGTTTTTGCGAGCGCTTGATTGTGGCCGCCCGCTCATGCAGGCGGTGCTGACCTGCCGTCTGCCCACCGCACACTGCCTACTGCCTACTCTTCTTTCGGACACTTATCCGGCGGCACGCCAGCGCAAATCGCCTGGAGCGTGTGGTAGCCGTCTTTCACCAGCGTCGTCAGCAAATTGTTTCGATCGACCGCCGCCGGTTCAAGCAGTATTGCCGGCACCGCCTTCCGGCCATTGTCGATCGTCTCCGTCGTCGCTACCTTCTCGCCGCGCGCAAGCTTTACGGCGGCGTCGACCGCGCCATAGGCCAGCGGCTGGATCGGCTTGTAGATCGTCATCGTCTGCTTGCCCTCGACGATGAGCTTCAACGACGCGAGGTCCGCGTCCTGACCGGAAACCAAAACTTTGCCAGCCAGATTTTGTCCTTCGAGCGCCTGGATCGCGCCGCGCGCAGTCCCGTCATTCGAAGCAACTACCGCATCGACCTGATTATTCGCCCGCGTCAACGCGTTCTCCACGATGTTGAGCGCCGCGCTCGCTTGCCACTCCTTGGCATATTCGTCGGCAACAATTTTCACATCGCCGCGATCAACTGCCGGCTTCAAAACATTCATCTGTCCCTGATGCAACAACAGAGCGTTGTTGTCGGTCGGCGAGCCGCCGACTATGACGAAGTTTGCCGGCTTCTTGTTCACGTGATCCAGCAGATACTGCGCCTGCATCTCGCCCATCTTCACGACCTGATGCGAAATGTAGAGATCGACATCGGAATTCTTAATCAGGCGATCGTATGAAATCACGGGCACGCCTTGCTTGTGCGCCGCTTCGACAATCGACGCCGCGATCTCGCCGTTGTGTGGCGCCACGATCAGCACGTCAACGCCCTGCGTCAGCATGTTTTCAGCTTGCTTGATCTGTTCGCTGTCGCTGCCGTTCGCGACCTGGACGTTCAGTTCGGCGCCAATTTCTTTGGCGCGCTTCTCAACCAAATCCTTGTCCCGCTGCCAACGCTCTTCCTTCAACGTGTCCATCGAAAAACCGATCTTGATCGGATCGTTTGGGCCTTTCGGCTTCCGGGCGCCGCCGCTGTTCGATTGTTGAGTTCCAGAGACGCACGCGCCTGCCAACAGACCAAGCACGACCACGCCAAGCAGCAATGTTCTACGTCGCATTGATTACCTTTCCTCCAAATAGCCGGTTCACTTCAAGATCGGAAACGCAGCCCCGCCGCCGGCAGAGTTCAGAGTTCAACCTTCAGGTTGCTGCTTCGCGACCGAACAAGCTAAAGCTTGAACTCTAAACCCAGAGACTCTTCGTCACGGAAAAACCCCGTCGGTTTTCACGTTCGCGCCGTCTGCATGATTACTTATTCGAGGCGCTCAGCTTAGCAGACTCTTCCGGGGAAATACACATTGAAGTTTTGCTTTTTAAGTGCTATTACATCTGCATCGTTTGGTGTGTTGGCGCACATACAAAAACCCCCACCCCCGCGTAGTATTTCGAAGTCTCTGTTAACCGCGCCAGCGTAAATTTCTTCTGCCGAGTCCCCCGAAGATTCGTCATCGCGTCGCCTTTAGTTCTAAAAGTCAGAATCGGAACTCCGACGGCCTCAGGAGGGCCCTTCAATGAATCGAACCATGTCCATCTTTGTCCGCGTCTTGACCTGCGGACTTTTCCTGTCGTTGTTTGTGGGAGCCGCCAACGCGCAATTCAAGGCCGGCATTCAGGGAACCGTCACTGATTCCAGCGGCGGCTTGATACCAGAGGCAAAAATCACGCTGCTCAACACGGAGACCGGAAAAACTCAGGAGACAACGACGAGCGCCGACGGGTTCTACAGACTGTCAGGTTTAGCGCCTGCCAGGTACAAACTTACAGTAGAAAAATCCGGATACCAGCAGAAGGTTTTTGGTGACGTAGCAATCAATGCGGAAGCCGTGCAGGGCCTCGACGTCAGACTCGAGCCGGGTGACGTAAGCGCGACCGTTACAGTCACTGAGGAAACAGGGCAGATTTTGGAGACCGAGAACGCGAATGTCGACAAAGCAATTACAACGCAGGAAATCCGCACGTTGCCCCAGTTTGGACGCGATCCCTACGAATTGGCCCGCTTGACTCCTGGAGTCTTTGGCGACGCCGCCCGTGGTGGCACCGGTGGCGCAGTCAATCTGCCAAACACTGCCGGTCCGGGCGGATCGAGCCGATCAATCTTCCAAACAGAGAATCAACCGCAAATCTCAGCCAACGGTCAGCGTATCACTGCGAACAATTTCCAGATTGACGGCACCAGCGTGAATAGCTTGACTAATGGGGGCGCCGCAGTAATTACTCCGAATCAGGAGTCAGTCAAAGAAGTTCGTATCATCGCTAATGTTTACTCAGCAGAGTATGGCCGTAACTCCGGCGCACAGGTGCTGACAGTCTCGCAAAACGGCACGAATGGCTTTCATGGCAGCCTCTTTTTGAAGAACAACAGTCCCGGACTTAATGCCTTTAACAAATACGGCGGTCCAGGCACCACTCCGGCAATCAGGGTCAATCAGCACCTTAATCAATTCGGCGGCAGCCTCGGCGGACCAATTTACTTACCCCGCTTTGGCGAGGGAGGGCGATCTGTCTGGGACGGGAAAAACAAAGCCTTCTTTTTCTTTTCCTACGAAGGCTTGCGCAGCAGCAGCACCGACACGGTTAATTCGTTCATTGAGACACCGGAGTTTCGCCAGGCTGTAATAGCAGCCCGACCAAACAGCATTGCGGCCCGCATCCTCAGCGACCGCGGCATCAGCCCGCGAATCATTTCTGTAATCCCAACAACCTGCGCTTTCGCCGGCTTCTCATCCAATTGCGCGCAAGTCGGCGGAGCTCTCGACATCGGACGCATTGCCGGAGCGCAGGGGCAGTACATATCTTTCGCCGATCTGAGCGGCGGCGGCCCGGACGGCATTCCCGATATCCAACTCGCGCAACTGACAGTGCCGACCACAAGCCGCGGCAATCAGTACAATCCCCGGATTGACATAAACCTGAACGACCGAAACACGCTTACGTTCAGCTCCTACATTTCTCGCTTCAAGGGCCTCGGTGGAGACGCCGCCGGCCGCAGCCGCCCAATGGGCGACATCACGACGGCGCCGCAAAACCTGTTTGGCATGGCGACCTGGTCGCACATCCTATCTCCCAACAAAACTAACGAGGTGCGTTTCAATGCCACGCGCTTCGCCTTCGACGAAATCGAATCGTCGAGCGAGACGAACTTTGGTATTCCCAGAATTGAGATCGAATCTTTACCCTTTGACCGCCTCCGCTTCGGCGCTAACTGGGCCGAAACCACACCCGGCATCTTTTCCGAGAATACTTTCGAACTCCGCGATACATTTCGCTGGGTGCGCGGAAACCAGGCGTGGAGTTTTGGCGGAGAACACCGTTGGGAACAGGATGACAACGACCTGTCGGGCGGGTCCCGGCCTTTGTACACCTTCGCCGGGCTTTTCAATTTTGCCAACGACGCGCCCCTGTTCTACCAGATCAATGCGGACCCTCGTACCGGTGGACCCGGGCAATCAAAGCGCAAGTTTCGTTCTTCAACCACCGCGTTCTTTGCTCAGAACGACTGGAAGGTGCGGCCCAGTCTGACTCTTAACCTCGGTCTGCGCTGGGAGTACTTCGCTCCGCTTACCGAAAAAGACGGCATCCTCAGCAATCTGATCCTCGGCCCGGCAGGGCAGGAGTTAACCGGAGCCAGACTCGAAACTGTTGACTCACTTTACCCGCCCGATCGAAACAACTTCGGGCCGCGTATCGGTTTTGCCTACAGCCCCAATTTTGGCGAAGGCTTTCATGGGTTGTTGAACGAAAACAAGTTCGTACTGCGCGGGGGATTCGCGATTGCCTATAACCGCATCCCGCTACTTGAATTCGCTAACACCCGCGGCAATCCGCCGTTCTTCGCGCGTTATGCGATCTGCTGCGGAACCTCAGCTTCCGACTTTAGCACTCCCTTCGCCGGTGGCCAGATTCTTTACGCGCTGGGCGCTAACAACTCTCCTTTCAGCTATCCGGCCAACCCGGCGTTACGAGCTACCTTCAACGCGAACGGGATCCCGATTCTACCGGCGGGAGGACAGGTGGAAATTTGGGGCGCGCCCCCGGAAGTCCCTACGCCGTATGTTTACACTTACTCTTTGGGTGGGCAGTACAGCCTGCCGGCCAAGTTGGTAGCCGACGTCGGTTACCAGGGAAGCCGCAGCCGGAAGTTGGTAAGACTTGTTAACCAAAGATTTTTCTTCACCGACCCCGGAACTTTTTCCAACATCCTGTTCCCGACACCCGACACCACTGCTAGTTACGATGCTTTAATTGCGCGGTTGAGTCGACGCTTTTCAGGTGGGGTGCAATTCGATGCCATCTATCGTTTTGCCAAGAGTATCGACGTCGTCTCCTACGACGGGCCCACGTCAAACACTAATCCGACGTATCCGCTCGACGTGCGCGAGGAGCGCGGTCCCTCAGACTTTGACGTACGTCACAACTTTGTTGCTTCGGGACTGTGGGAGCTGCCGATCTTCCGGAATCGTAACGACGCGGTTGGCAATATTTTGGGTGGCTGGCAGCTAAGCGGCATTCTTACAGCCCATACAGGATTTCCCTGGACTCCGGTGGTCGGACAGTGTATTAGCACGCGCGGCCCGAGTATCTGTCCGGTGCGGCCCGTGGCTTACAACGGCGGTGCGGGTGACGACACTTCGAACGATGCCTTCATCGACGGTACCAACTTTCCAGGCGGCGGCTCAGCTTTCTTCAGCACGGCCGCCCCGGCGGGATTCCAATTACCAGGCATCGGCAGAAACTCGTTCCGTGGCCCAAATTACTTCAACGTGGACATGACCGCCAGCAAGAAGTTTGGCCTCGGCAGCATTCTCGGTGAAGGAGGAAACCTCGAGGTAAGGGCCAACTTCTTCAACATCTTTAACCTGCTGAATCTGCAACCATTCAATTTCAACAGTCCGAGCACACAAGTGCAGAATGCCCTTTTCGGCCGAGCGGAACGTGGACTGGCGGGGCGAGTGATCGAAATTCAGGGGCGCTTGAGCTTCTAGATTCGGGCCTATGGTTGTCTTGAAACTACGGGCGCGTCGGGGTTCTCGATTTCGCTCTCGTCGACTTGCTGAGGTTGGGCTTTGCGCTCTTCGTCGAGTCGGTTGAAGATTGCGAGCTCCGCGTCGGCTTCTTCTTTTCGCTTCAGCCGAGAGAGGGCGATGAAGAGCTGGTAGTGAACGCTCGGGTTCTTCGGCTTGAGCGCCGCCGCCTGCTGGAAGATCGGCAGCGACTCGAGGTAGCGCTTCGATTTCACCAGCAAACGTCCGAGATCGTAGTTCGCATAGAAGTGCCGGGCGTCAATTTCAATCGCGCTTCGCAACAGTCTCTCCCCTTCGGCGTAGCGCTCGCGCTCGCCAACAATGAATCCGAGCTGGGCCAACGCGTCGACATTCCGCGGCCGCAGCAGCAGTGATTTGCGCAACTCCAGTTCAGCCAGTTCATAGCTGGCCCGCGCCCGTGCGGCAATCGCGACAAAGTAATGGGCCTCGGCGAGGTTCGGATACATTTTAAGGGCCCGACTGAAAACTTCGAGGGCCTCGTCCGACCGGCCAAGTTGCAGGTAAGTGCCGCCGAGTCGAACGTAGTGAATAAACTTCCCCTTATCCTGGGCCAGGGCACGCTGGTAGAACTCGAGCGCCGCCTGGGTGCGGCGGTTCTTCCTCAGCGCTTCGCCCAGCATGAAGTTCGCCTCGGGAAAGTCTGGCCGCAACTTGGTCGCACGCTCCCAAAGATCGGCAGCCGCTTCATCCTGTTGGCGCGACCAGTGGATCAGGCCGAGGTAGTAAAGCGGCTCGGCTGCGTTTGGTGAAAGTTCGGCGGCAGATTGCAAACTCGTTGAGGCTTCGTCGTAGCGCCGCAGGTTGTACAGACTGATGCCCAGGCGATAGCGCGTCTCGTAGCCGTCAAGCCCGAGCACGATCGCGCGTTGCAGCAGCGCGACGGCCCGAACAAAGTCGCGGCGCATCACATACTGCAAGCCGAGGTTGAGCGTTACCTGCGGATGGTCGGGAGCTAAACGCAAAACTTCTGTGAAAGTCTTTATCGCTTCGTCGGAGCGGTTTGTACGCGCGTAGAGGACACCAAGATTCGCACGAGCGGAGGCGCCTTTTGGCTGGAGACGAATTGCGGCCTGATACTCGCGCTCGGCGGCTGACGTTTTTCCGGCTCGATCGAACACGATGCCCAGCAGATTGTGCGCGTCGAAGTTTCTGGGGTCCGCAACAAGGATGCGACGCAGAAGCGCTTCAGCTTCCGCAAGTTTGCCGCTCTCGATCAACGACGCGGCTTCGCGCAGTTCCGCAATTGTTTGCACCAGCGCGGCTGCCTTCGGCGGTTGATTGCGCCGCTGCCGAGGGCCTTGAGCGAAGACTCCAGGCGGCGTAAACGGTGCCGTGCCGCCGCCGACGCAGAACAGCAAGACGCCGCCGGCGATCCGTTTCATGAGAGCAACTTTCATCGGGTTAGCGTGTGATTGAACCGAAGTAGATGAAAGTATATTACTTCATCCTGAAGCACGCTGAGAGTTTTTGCTGAAACTGTAGTCTAACTAAGTTCTTCTCTGTGTAACAGAGAAAGGCAACTGGACCTTCGGCTCGCAAAGAGTCGACAAAAGAACCTGCATGAACTCAATCAAATCAATTCGCCTAACACTGATCGCTGTCGTTGTTTTCGCCGTCCTGTTTGAGCCTGCATCTCCCACCCACTCGCAGCGAACCAAAAACGTCGAGAAGCAAATCGATGCTCTGCTCGCGAAGATGACGCTCGCCGAGAAGCTTGGCCAACTGCAACAGCTCGACGGCGAAGCGAATGGCAACTTCCGTCCGGAACATCTCGACATGGTGCGACAGGGCACGCTCGGTTCAACGCTGAACGTGCGCGGCGCGCAAAAAACTAACCAACTGCAGCGTATTGCGATGACCGAGTCGCGCTTGAAAATTCCGCTAATTTTCGGCTTTGATGTGATTCACGGTTACCGCACGATTTTTCCGGTCCCGCTTGGCGAAGCAGCAAGCTGGGACCCGGCCGCCGCCGAACGCGCCGCGAGCATTGCCGCCGCCGAAGCCCGCGCCGCCGGCGTTCACTGGACGTTCGCCCCGATGGTCGACATCGCCCGCGACCCGCGCTGGGGCCGTATCGTCGAAGGCGCTGGCGAAGATCCATACCTCGGCTCGCTGATGGCGCGCGCGCGCGTGCGTGGATTTCAGGGAACTGACTACAGCGCTGCAAACAAGGTCGTCGCCTGCGCCAAACATTGGGTCGCTTACGGCGCAGCCGAGGCGGGCCGCGACTACAACACCACGGATGTTTCCGAGAGAACCTTGCGCGAAGTTTATTTTCCGCCTTTCAAAGCGGCCTTGGATGCCGGCGCCGGCACCTTCATGAGTGCCTTCAACGACCTCAACGGCGTGCCCGCGTCAGCGAACCACTTCACGCTGACTGAAGTGTTGCGCGGCGAGTGGAAGTTTGATGGCATCGTCGTCAGCGACTACACCTCTGTTGAAGAGCTGATCAAACACGGCGTCGCCGCTGATGGCCCTGACGCCGCGCGCGAGGCGCTCAATGCCGGTGTCGACATGGAAATGGTCAGCCGGCTCTACAACAAGCACGCCGCCGAGCTAATCAGGGAGCGCAAGCTTTCGCTACAAACGATCGACGAAGCGGTGAGACGAGTGCTGCGCATCAAGTTTCGCCTCGGTCTCTTCGACAAACCCTATGTGGATGAAGCGCTTGAACCGGCGGCGATCTTCAATAGCGCGAACGTCGCCGCCGCGCGAGAGTTCGCCGCGCGCTCGTTCGTCCTGTTGAAGAACGATCAGAACGTTTTGCCGTTAGACAAGAATGTTCGCTCTGTAGCTTTGATTGGACCACTCGCGGACAACAAGCCGGACATGCTTGGCTCGTGGACAGGCGACGGTAAACCGGAAGACGCCGTCACGCTGCTGCAAGGTCTGAAGGCAAAAACGCCGCAAGCCAAAATCAACTACGCGAAAGGCTGCGATGTTCAATGCGACAAGGTCGACGCTTTTGACGAAGCCGTGCGCGCGGCAAAGGATTCCGACGTGGTGATCATCGCCGTCGGCGAATCGGCCGACATGAGCGGCGAAGCAGCCTCGCGCAGCTCGCTCGACTTGCCCGGTCGCCAGTTGGATTTGGTCAAAGCCGTCCGGTCAGCGGGCAAGCCCACCGTAGTGGTGCTGATGAATGGCCGGCCGCTCACCATCAACTGGCTGGCGCAGAACACGCCGGCGATTTTGGAAACGTGGTTCGCCGGCTCGCAAGCGGGAAACGCGATCGCGGATGTGCTCTTCGGCGACGTCAACCCGGGCGGAAAGTTGCCGGTCACCTTCCCGCGCGCGGTGGGACAGATTCCGCTTTACTACAATCACAAAAATACCGGGCGACCGCCGGATGCCAGGAACAAGTACACTTCAAAATATCTTGACGTCGAGTGGACGCCGCTGTTTCCGTTTGGCTACGGGTTGAGCTATACGAAGTTTGCTTTTGCAAATCTCAAACTCAGCGCCGGGCGAATTCCGGTTGGCGGTCAGGTGACCGTCGGCGTTGACGTCCGCAACACGGGCCAACGCGCCGGCGATGAAGTGGTCCAGCTCTACATTCGCGACGTGGCCGCGAGCGTGAGCCGGCCGGTCAAGGAATTGAAGGGCTTTCAACGCGTGACGCTGCAACCGGGAGAGACGAGGCACGTCACGTTTGTGCTGGGTTCCGAACAACTCGGATTTTTGGATCGGGCCATGCGCTTTACGGTTGAGCCGGGCCAGTTCAAGGTTATGATTGGCGGCAACTCGGAAGACCTTTTGGAAACGACATTGGTAGTGACAGCGCGCTGACGCATAGTGCCCGTAGGGCCACAGATGAACACGGAACACACTGATCAGAAGTCTACAGAGTTCAGATTTCATGAAATCCGAGTCTACCTGTGGCTTGCTCGTGAACTCGACGGTTAGTAATTCCAGGTCAAATGAACTCAGCCAAACGGGAGACATTCGCCAGATCACATCCGGCCGTCGCTGTTTTCTTTCTGCTGGTCGCTTGTTCGTCCATCATCGCGCAACCGCTGCTCTCGCCATCGCGGCTCTCGGCTTCTTCCCTTCCCGTCTCAGCAAGTAATCAGAAATTCAAACGCGCCGCCGAACTGTTTCTCGAAAACCTTGAGCGTCGTTCTTTTCAGTATTTCTGGGAAGAAGCTGACCCGCAGACCGGCCTGGTGCCTGACCGGGCCAGAATCGACGGCTCGGCTCTCGATGAAAATCATCAGCACGTTGCCAGCATCGCCGCGACCGGGTTCGGGTTGACTGCGCTTTGCATCGCGTCGGAGCGCAAATGGATCAGTCGCAGCCAGGCGCAGGAACGAACGCGAAGCACGCTGCGCTTTTTTGCTGACAAAGCTTTTCAGCAACACGGCTGGTTCTATCATTGGCTCGACTCGCGATCAGGCGAACGCCGTTGGCAGAGTGAGATCTCATCGATCGATACAGCACTGCTGCTGGCGGGAGTGCTGACGGCCCGACAATACTTTCGCGACGACGCCGAAATTCAAAAGCTGGCAACGAAGATTTACGAGCGTGTCGATTTCGGCTGGATGTTGAACGGCGATCCGCTGCTGCTGTCGCATGGCTGGAAGCCCGAAACAGGTTTTCTGAAGCCGCGCTGGGACACCTACAGCGAAGACACGATTCTTTACCTGCTTGCGATTGGGTCGCCGACGCATCCAATTTCGCCAGCGTCCTGGTACGCTCTCTGGCGCGATCGCTATCGCTACGAAGGCTATTCGTACTTCACCACGATCGGCGTGCCGCTCTTCATGCATCAGTACGCGCACGCCTGGATCGACTATCGCAATCGACGCGAAACGCGCGGCGACCGCATCGACTACTTTGAAAACTCGATCAATGCCACGCTCGCGCATCGCGCGTTCTGCATCAACCTCGCGCACGAGTTTCCCGCGTTTGGACCAAACATTTGGGGCATCACCGCGTCCGACAGCGCCAGGGGTTATCTGGCCTGGGGTGGGCCGCCGCGCGATCCGGATATTGACGGGACCGTCGTTCCGTCGGCCGCTGGCGGCTCGCTGATGTTCACGCCGGAATTGTCGGTCGCAGCGCTGCACGGAATGTTTGAGAAGTATGGGCCGAAGGTTTACGGCAAGTATGGATTCGTCGATGCGTTTAATCCGAAGACGGGCTGGGTCGATCGCGATGTGATTGGGATTAACGCCGGAATTATTCTGCTAAGCGCGGAGAACGCGCGCACCGGCGATGTTTGGAAATGGTTTATGCGCAACGCCGAGATACCGCGAGCGATGCGGCTGGTGGGACTGAGCCGATACGAGAAGAAGCGACGCGTCCAGCGCCTGAAGAAAGCTGCGTAACTCTTTGGAGTGCGCTGACCTGATTTTTTGGAGTGCGCTGACCTGTCAGCGCTTTGGTTTCTGGGCGGCTTGACGCCCAGTCTTTTCTCGTCAACCGAAACTGGCCGCGACCGGTCGCGGCCGACCAAAGCGCTGACAGGTCAGCGCACTCCAAATTAGGTCCTAAGCAGCCGGCGCAAACTAACTGTTTGCATTACTTCGCGCGACGGAATATTCGATAGCCCCAGGCGTCGAGTGAAAGCGTTGGCAAATTCACCGTGCGTTTCCTCGCAGCGCGTTCAGGCGCCGGCGCGTCAGGCGGTAACGGCGGATCGACATCCGGAGTAACGTCAGCAAAATTCTCTTTGTTGCCCGCTTCGACCGATCCGCTGAATGGACGATTCGACAAATTGATCGCCACGAGCATATCTTCCTTGTCGCTGCGACGGATAAAAGTCAGTACCCGCGACTCGTCCGAATTTCGCAACCACTCCAGCGAACCTCGTCTTAGCGCGTCACTCGATCGCCGCAGCGCCATCATCTGTTTATAGAAGCGCGGAAACTCGGGACGTCTGTCCGCAATCGGCCAGAAGATCGGCAACCTTTCAAACAGCGCCGGCGCCCCCGATTCCGTCGTATCGCCAACTTCCATTCCGTTGTAAAGCATCGGAACGCCGTCGAGCGTGAACATCAGGACAGACGCAGCCAGCGCGCCGGGTTCACCAAAGCGCGCGATTGCGCGTCGCTCATCGTGATTGTCGGAGAAGCGCATGTGCAGCGAGCCGCGTGGCCAGGCGCGCGATTCAATTTCCCAGGCCATGTGCAAAGTTGACGCCCCGGCGCGTCCCTGCAAAACATTCGTCAGCGCACTGTGAAGGGGCCAGGAATAGTCGAAGTCAAACGCTTTCAGTAGCAACTCCGCCTTGTGCCCTTCGGCCAGCATCACGATGTCGGGTTTGATCTTGTCCAACTCTACGCGCGCGTTTTCCCAAAAATCGGTCGGCACTTCTTCGGCCACGTCGCAACGAAAACCGTCCAGGTCGAATTCGCGAATCCAATACTTCAGCATCTCCGTCATGTACTGACGCAGTTGCGGATTCTTGTAATTCAGCTCCGCGACGTCGCTCCAATCGTGCGGGTAGGTGATGCGTCCCTGGGCGTCGCGCTCATAGAATTCCGGCGTCTTCATCATCACGTTGTCCCACGAGGTGTGGTTCGCGACGATGTCGATGATCACCTTCATGTCCCGCCGGTGCGCTTCAGTGATCAGTTTCCGGAAATCGTCTTTCGTGCCGTAGTCGGGATTGATGCCGTAGTAATCGCGCACCGCGTACGGGCTGCCGATCGTTCCCTTCTTCTTCTCCTGGCCAATCGGATGAATCGGCATCAGCCAGAGGATGTTCACGCCGAGACTCTTCAGATCGTCAAGCCGCGCCGTGATGCCGTTGAAGTTTCCCTGCGGCGAAAACTGTCGCGGGTAAATTTCATAGACCACTCCGTCGCGCACCCAGTCGCGCGTTGAACGCGCCGGCTGTTTGGAGACGTCGCCTGCGGGTTGTTGGGCACTAAACCCCGAACCCACTGCGATTAGGACTGCGAACAGAAGCAGAATCTTTAGACTAGCGCTCTTTGGCCAATGCATGGATTCCTCCATTCAAGTCAACTGGACTCTCCACAATTCACGGACCTCCCGACGAGTGAAAGCCTGATGGTTTCGCTCCGTCAGGAGCGACATGTTTATAGAACAAGCCTCAATTCGAATGATCAGCTCCGTTAGGAGCGAAATCATCTCACTCGACTGTACATTTCGCTCCTACGGAGCTGAGATTGTTTTAGCTGCGTCGGGCTATAAACATTTCGCCCCTGCCGGGGCTTGCAGAGCCTTTCCGCACATCAATGCGGCGGAGCCGCTGCCGGAGTTTTCAATCCTTGTCGATCAATCCCGTACTCGGCACCGGCTGCACAGATTCCGGCACGGTGAACAGCTCCTGCGCATCCGCGGCAATCACCGCTTCTTCAGGCACGTCCTTGTCCGCCACGTCCTGCACCAGGAGAACACTGATCGCCGCGAGCGCGAGAAACACGCCGCCCGCCATCACGACGTACATCGGCGCGTTCGGATTGTCCCGGCCGAAGATGGCGCGAATGACGGGACCAAAGGCGAACGACGCGATGATCTCGGGAATGACGATGAAGAAATTGAAGATGCCCATGTAGACACCCATGCGCGCCGCCGGCAGCGCCCCCGAAAGAATCGCGTAAGGCATCGAGAGAATTGAGGCCCAGGCGACTCCGACTCCGATCATGCTCAGCAAAAGAATGTATTTGTCGTGGATGACAAAAACGGAAAGCAGACCGAGCGCGCCACACAAGAGTGCGCTGGCATGGACCATCTTGCGGCTGGTTGCGCGCGCCAGAGGCGGCAGGAGAAACGCCACCACAAAACAGGTGATTGAGTAAATCGCAAAGGCGTTGCCGCCCCACGCCTGACCGTCAACGAAAAGCGGGTCCTTTTCATTCGTCGCTCCGAACACGTGGTAGGAAGTCATCAAGCCAAAAAACATCCACATGCAAAACAGACCGAGCCAGGTGAAGAACTGCACCACCGCCAGCTGCTTCATCGTGCGCGGCATCCCTCGCATCGCGCTGGAAATTTCGCGCCAGAGTTCGCTGACAATTCGCAGTATCTTTGCCGGCCCCCTGGCGTCGCCGTAAGTCTCTCGGCGCTTCCGCTCAAACTCTTCGATGTTTTCCGGCGGATATTCTTTGGTGGTGAAAACGGTCCAGAGCACGCAAATGAGAAACGCGACGGCGCCAATCTTGAACGAATAACTGACGCTGAGCGGAATAACACTGACAGCCTGGTTGGCTGCGTTCACGCCGCGTTCATCAACGCCAAGCGAACGAAAAATGAAAGGCAGCGCATTTGCCAGGGTCGCACCGATGCCAATGAAAAAGCTCTGCATCGCGAAGCCCGCGGTCCGCTGATCGACATTCAACTTGTCGGCGACAAACGCACGAAACGGTTCCATGCTGACGTTGATGCTGGCGTCGAGAATCCAAAGCAGACCGGCCGCCATCCACAGGGTGCCGGAATCGGGCATGAAGAAAAGTGCGATGCTGGCGAGAATTGCGCCCGCCAGAAAGTAAGGCCGGCGCCGGCCCAGTCGATTCCAGGTGCGATCACTCATCGAGCCGACGATGGGTTGCACCAGTAATCCGGTGACTGGTCCAGCGAGCCAGAGAATGGGCACGTCTTCAGGCTTGGCGCCGAGGTAGGTGTAGATGCCGCTCATGTTGGCGAGCTGCAACCCCCAACCGAATTGGATTCCGAGGAACCCAAAACTCATGTTGAAGATTTGGAAGAAACTTAAGCGTGGCTTGTTCATTGCCGGTTCTCCTCGAATGCGGCGCATCAAATGACTTTTTCTTCGCTACTAAGGCAGTTTTCTCGGAATTTTGGGGTACTGATTCTCGAGACCTGAGCGACTTTCCTCGCGATCTAATCGACTTTCCTCGCGACCTAATCGACTTTCCTCGCGATCTAATCGACTTTCCTCGCGATCTAATCGACTTTCCTCGCGATCTAATCGACTTTCCTCGCGATCTAATCGACTTTCCTCGCGATCTAATCGACTTTCCTCGCGACCTAATCGACTTTCCCTCGCGATCTAATCGACTTTCCTCGCGATCTAATCGACTTTCCTCGCGACCTAATCGACTTTCCTCGCGATCTAATCGACTTTCCTCGCGATCTAATCGACTTTCCTCGCGACCTGAACGACTTTCCTCGCGACCTGAGCGACTATCGTCCCGGCTTTGCCGCCTGATGTGCGGAAGGTCTCCGACTTTCCGTCATGAACTCCAAAATTGCTCTGGGGCTACGCCCCTGTGACTTTCAAATCCGAGGGCGGAGCCCGAAAATCTAATCGCTCGGATGCGGAAGGCCATAGGCCTTCCGCACATCAGGCGGCATAGCCGTAAGACCTAAAGACTCGGACGTTCAGGCCCGTCTTGCGCAGGTGATCGCGTAACGTTTGCTTCGTCTTCATCGAATTTCATTCCCGCCAAATATGGCGGCTGAACGCGCGGGCAGCGTTACCTCTAGCTTTGCCATTCACAACTTGCACGTCCTTGCTCACGCCTAGCTGGTCGACAAAACCCGATCCGTTTTGCAGAAGTAAGCTGGAGACATCGACTGTAAACGTCGCCGGCTTGGTGTCGTTGTTAATTGCTGTTAAGACGATCCTCTCCTTCGTCTTTCGCGCGTAAGCATACTGTTGATTGGCAACATAAAGATTGACGAGCGCGCCGCGCCTGAGGGCGTCAAGCTCGACGTGCAGACGCGCAAGCTTGCGGATGTACTCGAACAGGTCCTGCTCTTCCCTGGTGCGTCCAGCTTGCGTAAAGGCGTTGCGCTTGTCGCCCGGAAACCCACCCGGAAAATCTCCGCGGGTGGTCGGTTCGTCAGCGCCGGTCATTGCAATCTCGTCGCCGTAGTAAAGCTGCGGCACGCCGCGGGTCGTCAGCAGAAACGCATTCGCCAGCTTCAGTCCGGCGATCGTCGCGCCTTTTTCGCTCATGAAGCGGCCATCGTCGTGACCGCCCAGCAGCGTCACCAAAATCTCGGAGTTGTTGTAGAGATAATCCTTCGCCAAGCGTTTTGGGAATTTCGTCGAGGTGGTGGCCCTCGGCAAAGGCCTGGCGGATTGGGTAGAACAGCGGAAAGTCGAGCAGCGAATCCAGACCGGAATCGACGCCGTCGAAACGCACGCGTCCGCCCTGGAAAAACGAAGTGTGGACCACCTCGCCGTCTTTCACTTCGCCGACAACTGTGAAATTCGGAAACTCGCGCTTCAAGGCCGCGTTCCAGTCGCGCCAGAAACTGTTGGGCACATACTGCCAGGTGTCCATGCGAATGCCGTCGAGCCCAGTCGTGCCGATCCACCACAAAGTATTTTGAATCAGGTAACGCGAAACTTCCGGATCGTGCTGATTGAGATCGGGAAGGAAGTCGAGGAACCAGCCCTCCATTGTTTCGCGTTTCAAGTTTTCCACCGGCCGCGGATCGTGGAGCACCCAGGTTTGAAACACGTTCTTGAGATGGTTGGTCTTGGTGCCGTTGAACCAGGTCGGCGTCGGCGGATCGTCAACCCAGGGATGATAAGGACCGGTGTGGTTGACGACTTCGTCCTGAATGATCTTTATGCCCGAGCGATGCGCGGCGTCCACCAACTCGCGCAACTTCGCGAGCGATCCGAAGTGTTCCTCGACGGCGTAGAAATCCTGCGGGTTGTAACCGTGAAAGCCCGTACTCGGCTTGCCTTCCTTCAGTTCGATTTCGTTGGGACGATCGTAGTTGTCATACCACGGCGTCAGCCAAATCGCGGTGACGCCGAGTCCCTGCAGGTAAGGCAGGCGATCGATCACGCCCTGCAGATCCCCGCCGTGGTAGTAAAACTTGTTCTTGCGATCGTAGATACCGCGCGACTGCGATGGATCGTTGTTCGTCGTGTCGCCGTCGCTGAAACGATCGATCATGATGAGGTACATCACGTCGGCCGGCGAGAACCCCTGGAAGCGACCGGCGCGAGCGAGCGGCGGCAGAATCTCAAAGGAGGCTTCTCGCATGGAAACAGACGACGCCTTTTCACGCGTGGTTATCAGCAGTTGACGAGGGCCGGGCTTTGCTCGCGGCGAGATTGCGACGTCAACAAATAAATAAGTTCCCTGCTCGTTAACCTTGGGCTGTCCCACCACCCGCCAGCCCGCCCCGACGGCCTGAACTTCCGCGCCTTTGAGGTTGCGGCCACGAATCAGCAGTCTTACTGGATTGACTGAACTGCCGGCCCACCAGCTTGGCGGTTCGACTTTGAGGGCTGCAGGGTTGGTTTGAGAGAAGCAGACGCTGCCGAGGGCAATGACGGTGAACAGCACTCGCAGGCCAGCGTTGAGAGTCCGTGAAACGGACGATTGATAGTAGCCCAGCACTTCAGTGCTGGGACCAGCCTTCATGTTCCCAGCGCCAACGGCGCGAAATGTGAAAGCCCAGGGCAACGCCCTGAGTGAGGATCCACTTAAGTTTGAAGAGCGCTGAAGGCGCGAAATCGCTACGCCTGCCTGAACAACGGTGGCATTCGTGTCCTCTTCCCCATTGCGCGCCTTCAGCGCTCGGGATTTCTGCGTGGCGCTCAACCCTGGGCCGATGGCCCAGGCTTTCGCATTCCGCGCCGTTGGCGCTGAAAACTTCTGGCTAATGTCTTCCATAAAGCTCCGTCAGTTCCTTCAACCGCGCCGCGATCTCATTCGTCAACTCGCCTGGTTTAAGTCGCCACGACCAATTCCCTTCGGTGCTGTTCGGCAGGTTCATGCGCGCTGCCGTGCCCAGGCCCAGCACATCCTGCAGCGGCACCACCGCCGTGTTCGCAACCGAGGCGAGCGCGGCGCGAATGAAGTCCCAGTTAATTTCTTTCCCGTCAGTCGCCAGATACTTAAGGCCGAAATCTCGTTCACGCTCAATCTGCTCGGCGTCGCGAGTCGAACCCGCGCCCGCGATGCTGCGGAACCAGCCAACCGCCGTATCGTTGTCGTGCGTGCCGGTGTAGACCACCACGTTGCGGTGATAGTTGTGTGGCAGATCGACATTCTTCGTGTCGCTGCTGAAACCAAACTGCAGAATGCGCATGCCGGGAAAACCAAAATCATCGCGCAACGCTTCGACGTCCGGAGTGATCACGCCGAGGTCTTCGGCAATTATCGGCAACTCGCCGAGCGCCTCTCTGATCGCAACGAACAACTCGCGACCCGGTGCTTCAACCCAGCGCCCGCGCTCCGCCGTTTTGTCGCCGCCGGGAATTTCCCAGCAGGCGGCGAACCCGCGAAAGTGATCGATGCGCGCGATATCAAACGTGCCCAACGTCGCGCGCACGCGCTCGATCCACCATTTGAATCCGTCGGCGCGCATGTGGTCCCAGTTGTAAAGCGGGTTGCCCCAAAGCTGTCCCGTGGCGCTGAAATAATCAGGCGGCACGCCGGCTACCACGATTGGACTGCCGTCGTCGTTAAGTTTGAACTGATCGGGACTGGTCCAAACGTCGGCAGAATCGTGGGCCACGAAAATTGGAATGTCGCCAACCAGCTGGATGCCGCGCCGGTTGCAATCAGCCTTGAGCGCAAACCATTGGCGGAAGAAAAGAAACTGGTAAAACTTGTGCGCGTCGATCTCTTGTTTCAGTTTCTCCCCAGCGGCCGCAAGCGCCGCAGCCTCTCGGCGGACCAGGGCCGGCTCCCATTCATTCCAGGCGACGCCGTCGTGCGCATCCTTCAACGCGCGAAACAACGCGTAGTCATCAAGCCAGGAAGACTCGTGAGCGCAAAACTCCGCGAAGGCGTTGCCGAGTTCGGAGTTGGCGGCTTGCGAGAATGTGTTGAAAGCGCGGCGCAGGATTGAGTCTTTGAATTTGTGGACGGCTTCAAAGTCGACACGCTCGGCGGCGAACTCAGGATGTTCGGGAAGATCGGCTTCGCTGAGCAGGCTGTCTTTCAAGAGTTGCTCAGGACTGACCAGCAGAGTGTTGCCGGCAAAAGCGGAGTAGCACGCGTAAGGCGAATCGCCATAGCCGGTCGGGCCGAGCGGCAACATTTGCCACAGACTCTGTCCCGCGGCTTCGAGGAAATCCGCGAACGCATATGCTTCCGGTCCGAGATCGCCAACACCAAAAGGGCCTGGCAACGAAGTCGGATGAAGCAGGATGCCGCTGGATCTGGGAAAGTTCATTGAATTACTCTCATGACAAATCTAACTCTCTTGTAATTTGTCCATTCCTTAATATCTCGCCTCCTGTTTAGACGCCGGACTTGTCCGGCGGCTGTGACGCTCTACCGCCTTTTCGTCAGGATATCGGACTTGTCGCTTGCCAGTTCTTCCTCCGTCCATAACCAACGCTGATCAATTTCGATGGGCACATCTCCCGGCTTATGTCGAACATATGCGTGATAACTCGACCATCGCCACCTGCCGGGATGATTGCATAGCCCAGCGCGGAGAGGGTTGTTATGAATATAGTTGAGCTTCTGACGAATAAACCTGCGACTCCAGATGTCAATTGCTGAAAAATCCTGCAGCCAAACCGCGTGAGTTTGACCGGACTTCAAAGCACGCGCTAACTTTAACTTTGACAGCCGACTGGCTTGTTCTTCGGTTCGTAACCATTTGAGAACTGAGGACGCAGCCCGTCCCTTAAGGCGTCCGATAATCACGCTGATGTCGAGGCAAAGAGGATTTGCTAACAGGTGAAAGTGGTCCGGCATTATTACATAGCCAATCAACTTGAATGGTTCCTTTAATCGCGTTCTGGCCAATGCATCGATGAATAATGAGCACGCCTGCTCATCGAGAAATAAGGGAACTCGATCATAGGTGACGCCAGTCACATAGTGAACAAGGTTTGGCTCTTTCGATTTGAAGAGCTGCATTGTCTTTTCCACGGCGCACAAGTGCGCCGTCTAAACGGACTAGTTATTTAAGTTTTCAGTTTCCGGATTAGTGGTGCCCATAAGCGACTGCTGTTTCTGCAGGCAAAGCCAGCGTCGCCTGTCCGTTCGCAACTTGCTGACGTGCGTTCGTCCCGATTAACCCGTCGAGACTTGAACCATCTCTCAGGCCGATCGACGCGGCGGGTATCGTGATCTTCTTTTCTTTGTCGTCGCGGTTGAAGGCGATAATCATGGTCTCGTGCCCGTCCTGGCGCGCGAACACGTAAGCATCTTCGTCGTAATAGAGATCGATCAGACGCCCTTTTCTGATTGCCGAATGTTCGGCGCGCAGACGCAGCCAGGCACGCGTCCACTCATACATTTTTTGTTCTCGCGGCTTGCGGCCCGCCGCCTCGAAAGCGCTGCGAGCGTCGCCCGGAAAGCCGCCGGGAAAATCGCGGCGGTTGTCAGGATCGTCTTTGCCTTCCATCGCGATCTCTTCGCCGTAGTAGAGCTGCGGGATGCCGCGCACGCTGATGGTGAAAGCGATGTGCATCATGGCGCGTTCCAGCGTCGCGCCTTCAAGCGACATGAAACGCGCCGTGTCGTGATTGTTCGCGAACGTCGTGATCTTCAGCGGATCAGGATAGAGCGCGTCGTATTTCAACTGGTCGCGCAGCGCGCGCACCGGAGCCTTGCCCGTAAATACCTGGAGAGACGTGTTCCAAAGTGGAAAGTCGAAAACAGAATCGAGCGTCGTATCGAGACCGTCCCAGCCCGCGTGGCCGCCGATGAAAAACGACGTGTGCGCCGCGTCGCGTTCGAAAACTTCGCCAACCATCCACATCTGCGCGTACTGACGATGCAGGGAACGGGAGAGGTCGCGAATGAAGCGGCGCGGCATGTACTGAATTGTGTCCTGCCGAATTCCGTCAATCCCCGTCGTGGCGACCCACCACAACGAGTTTTGTATTTCGTAGCGCGCGACTTCGGGCTCCTCCTGGTTCATGTCCGGCAGGTCGTCGCTGAACCACCCGTCGAGCGAGTTCCGAAACTCAAGCGGGTTAGCGTGCGGTGAAAGCAACGCGATGTTCTGGAAGCGGTTGAGCTGATGTTCGGCGAGCGTGCCGTGAAACCAGTTGTCGAGCGGCGGATCTTTGACCCAGGGATGCTGAGAGCCGACGTGGTTCGCTACCTGGTCCTGAATGACTTTCAAGCCCATGGCGTGCGCTTTCTCGATTAACTCGCGCAGCGTTTGCAGGTCGCCGAAGCGGTCCTCGACCGCGTAGTAATCGATTGCGTGATAGCCGTGATAGTAAGTGTTCGGACACCAGGGCTTGTCGCATTGATTCAGGCCGTTCCAGTTGTCATACCAGGGCGTCAGCCAAAGCGCAGTCACGCCGAGTTCTTTCAGGTACGAAAGGCGATTGATGACTCCGCGCAGATCGCCGCCGTGATAAGCACGCGGGTGCTTGCGATCGCTGGCCGCAGCGGGAGCGCCGGCGGGCGTGTTGTTGGACGGCGTCGCCGTCTGCGAAGCGATCCGGCATGATCAGATAGATGACGTCGTCTGAAGTAATTCCCTGAAAGTGTGTGCGCGGGTCGAGCGGCGACGCAATCGAAAAAGGAATCGTCGTGGTCCCTCCGGCGGTGACCACTTTCAGCGGATACGATCCCGGCCGCGCGTTCAGGTTGATCCGCACGTTCACAAAAAGGTACGTGCCCGCGCGGTTAATGCGGACGTCCGAAAGTTGGATCGCAGGATTGGCTGATGAGACGCGCGCGCCGGTCAGGTTTTTTCCGCGCACCAGCAGGCGGACCGGATTGATAGTGTGTTTAGCCCACCACGTTGGCGGCTCAACTTTTGTAACTGAAGGGAGATTGGTTTGCGGCGAGGCGACGACGCTGAGAACACCTACCAAACCGAAAACTGCCGCCGCAAGGAGCTTCATTTTTGCTGGGAGCGCGGGCGTCCCGCCCGCAGCGAGCGCTTTAGCGCGAGTAATCATTGGCATTTGATCATTTTGATCGCCGAGCTTAGCGGGCGGGACGCCCGCGCTCCCAGTGAATGAGTTGCGCCTGAATCGAACGTTGACCACTAACAGACGGGCTACTGGCTATCGGCCCTGCGGACCTTTTTCCAACTTCCTAAACTTGCGAACGCGATCGACCAACAGGTTGATCTCAGTCTTGCTCAGCTTTTTGCCGAACGCCGGCATCGCCGCTTTTCCGCGCGACACTACGGCACGCATACTTCTGGTACTGGTCACGCCCGAATTCTTTTTCCACCAATCAGGATCGGTGAAATCCGGCGTGCTAAAAAGCTTTCCCTGTGGAGTGTCGCCCCGCCCATCGGCGCCGTGGCACCGCCCGCAATTGCCATTGTAAAGTTCGCCAACCTGCTTTGCCCGCGTGCTGGCACTTCGCTGAGAACGCCCGCGCACAATCGCGCTGGTGACCAGCAGAGCAGCGAGCACAACTACGGCGACTCCGGCGGCACGAATGCCTTTCAAAAATCGGTTCATCCCCTGGGCTACCCTGTTCCTTTTTCTTATTGTCCCACCGGCGGCAGATCGTGAATGTGCCAGAAGACGCTCTCGTTGCTCATCTCCGGGTGCTTGCGCAGGAACATGTTCGCCAGCGGCAGCGCGCCCGGATCGTCTTTGAGCTCGGCAAAAATCTTGCCCTCTCGTTTTGCTTCTTCCTTCATTCCCAGCTTGCGAAAGACGAGCATCAGGTTGTAGTGCGCGCCGAGATCCTCCGGATCGATCGCGAGGACTTTTTCATAACATTCGCGGGCGCCGGCGTAGTCATGCTTGATTTTGCACAACTCGCCGAGCTGCTGCAGCGACAGACGGTCGCGGGGAAACACAGCGAGCACGCGGCGAATATTTGCCTCCGCCTGATCAAGTTGACCGCGTCGAATGAACACCCGCGCTTGCTGAAAAAGCGCGCGCATGTTCTCAGGATTTGCACTGACAACTGCGTCCAGCAAACTTGCCGCCCGGTCGTATTGATCCAACTCAATCAGTCCGATCGCCTGATTTACCTGCGCCATCGGTCGGTATTTTTCGTCGAGCGTCGCCGCATGAATGAAGGCGTCGATCGCGATCGGATACTGCCTCTGGTCCATCATGGCGATTCCGAAATTATTCCAACGCCGCCAGTCGGGCATCGCGTTCTTCGGAATTTCGCTGGCCGGAACGGGCGTGTTCTCGCCAATTCGCATCGCGTATTCCGCGCTCGCCATCGTGACGATCGGGTAGTCAACCGATTTGCCCAGCGCGTAATCACTGAACACGCGCGTGAAACGACGATACTGAACGCGCGTCTTAAGATGAAGCACACCCGTCGCGTCGGCGGGCACGCGGAACTGGTAACGCGCTACATCCGATCGCCCCGACTGAATCTGATTGTTTTGCGCGACGCCGCGCGTCCGCCAAATGTGATGCTTGTCGTTGAAAGAACCGTCGAGCTTGACGAGATAGGTCTTGTAGTTGTGGGCCGATTCGTCGAGATAGCCGTTGGGTTTGATGAATCCGGACTGATAAAGCGGTTTGCCCTTTTCATCCATCACCGTGAATTCGACGTAGGCTTCGTAGAAGTCGCGCAGCTCCGGCGGAAAGGAGTGACCGATGTTTTTGTTAGTGATGACGACTTCAGCCGTGATGCGATCGTCGGGCTTGATCGAAAAGCTCTGGCGATTAAGCGGCGCGATGAAGACTTCCGGGCTGGTCCCTCCGGACTTGCGCCGGATCGCGAAAATGTCGACACCCACCGCGTCAGTTTCCAGCACTTTGTTCACCGCATCGAGCTGTTCCGGCCATTTGTAAAAGACGGGGATCGCGGTGTTCGCGGCCGCCCAGCGATGCGAAGCGAGTTTTCCCAGTTTCGCCGAAACGTCAAACAGCGGCGCCGGATCGCGCTTCATGTGACACGAGTTGCAGGTTTCCTTGTCGCGCACGTAGTAGGGATGTGGCGACTCTTTTGAAAACGACGACATCTGATATTCATCAGCGACGGCGAAGGCCCGCAGAAATTTGTAGTCGTTAAGTTCGCGAGGCACCTGCGATTTGTGGCACGAACCGCAGAACTCAGCGGTCTTCAGCAGCGGCCGCATCATGGCCCGTCGATGAGAGGGAATGTCGTCAAGAATCTGCTGGTCGGTAACGCCGGCCAACAACGACGTGCCGTCTTCCTTCACCAGCAAGGCCGGCTCGCCCATCACGTAGCCGCCTACTCCGCGGCTGGTCGCAGCCTGAATGGCATGACAACTGATGCAAGAGACGCCGTCTTCATCGAACGGACGCTTGACCTTGGAATTTTTTGTCAGCGAGCCGGAGAAAAGCGCCGCCGGGTTATGACACGACTCGCAGTGGCGCGTGAACTCAATGCCTTTTTGGTTCTGCAGGTCCTTGACGTTCTTCTGATAGAACGGTTCGCGAAAGGCGTTGCCGTGGGCTGACTGGCGCCACTGTGCGTGCGCGTCCGTGTGACAGGTGCCGCAGCGCTTCGAATCGACGAACTTGTCGCCCGGAATAAACGTTCCGGTCGCTGACGAGGCATTGCTCGGCGCAAAAGGATTGGGACCAAATTTGAAGTCGTAAGTTTCGGCGATCGCGCTGGCGTAGAGCGCGCTGCTCAGCCTGGCGGCTTCGGCAGAGTTGCGCTCCACAGTCGTGGTGCCGCCAGTTTTGCTGTCGCCCGCTGCAGTGCGCGCGAAAAGGAAAACGGAGAACAGCATTCCCACGCTCGCCACCAGCAGGACTGCCGCCATGCGTTGCCGCGGCCACTTCTCGCCAAAGTTCTTCTTGATATTAATCATCAGTAAATCCACTTCCTCGGATTACCCGCCCCGCTCACGCAGGCGGTTCTGACAAAATCTAAGCACCGGGCACTTTCGGCGGCGGCAGATCTTCTTTCTCACTCATCCCTCCGTCGCGTTGCTTGCGCGCTTCTTCCAAAATCTTAAACCGGGCCAGCTCTCGATCCGCCTCGTCTTTGCGCTTCAAACGCGAGTAGGTAATGAAGAGCTGGTAGTGTACACCGGGATCGTCGTTGCTCAGACGCACGCCGCGTTCGAGCACCGGCAGCGCTTCGTTATAACGCCGCAGTCGCACCAGCAGTCGACCCAGATCGTAATGGGCCGGATAGTTTTCAGGCTCGAGCGCGATAGAACGACGCAAAAGACTCTCGGCTTCCGCATCCTGTCCGCGCTCGGCGGCAATGAATCCCAGGTTGGACAACGCGGCGGCGTTGTTGGGCTGCAACTCGAGCGAACGCTTGAATGCCTTCACGGCTTCGTCATACAAACCTTCCGCGCGCGACGTGTAGCCAATCAAATAATAGATGACCGGACTGTCAGGAAAACGCGCGAGCGCGGCGCGAAAGATCTCTTCAGCTTTGCCGTAGCCGCGGCCGCGAAAATGCGCGACGCCCAACCGGATTTGGTAAATCGGTTCACCCGGGGCTTCCGCCACGGCTTGTTCGTAGAAAGGAATCGCGCGATCGACGCGTCCATTCTTCACCAGCTCCTCGGCGATCATGAAGGTCGCTTCCGGATAAACCGGGCGAAGCTTCACCGCGCGCTGCATCAGCCCGATTGCGTTTTCACTTTCGCTGCGCGCCGAAGCAATCAAGCCGAGCCGATAGAAAACTTCAGCTTTATCCGGCGCGAGGGAGGCGGCGCGTTGCAGCGTGCCGCGCGCTTCATCGAGACGATCGAGATTGTAGAGCGCGATTCCCAGGTTGTAGAGAACTTCATACGTGTCTGGTCGCAGCGTGTTCGTTCGTCCAAACAACTTTGCGGCGCGCTCGTAGTCGCCCGCCTCGGCGACACTCAGTCCCAACGTGAACAGGACGCGCGGATCGTCGCCGGCGCTCAATTCAATTTGATCGAACAAACGATTGGCGTCTTTGGGCCGATTCGCATGCGCGTAAGCGTTCGCGAGCGTCGCGGTCAGCGCCACGTCCTTGCCAACGTCCGCCGCGCGTTCGAGCAGCGGGATCGCGCGAACGTAATCCTTCCGCGCCGCGTAAAGCGCTCCGAGATTGAACGTCGCCTGGGCGTGGCCGGGAGCGAGCTTGAGCACGCGTTCGAAAGTTGTGATCGCTTCGTCTGCCCGGCCGGTGCGCACCAGCAACACGCCGAGGTTGGTGAGCGCGACGGTGGAATTTGCGTCCAATCGCAACGCTTCGCGGTACTCGCTTTCGGCTTCCTTTGCCTGGCCGCGATGGTCAAGAATCGCCCCCAACACCGAACGGGCGGCTGTACTGCGCGGCTGCCCGGCGACCGCTCGCCGGGCGACGACTTCAGCTTCTTCCAAGCGTCCGGCCTCAAGTAACGTCGCGGCTTCGCGAACCAACGACGAGTTGCCGGGTTGGGAACTCGATTTTTGAAACTGACGGGCAACGTTGGATTGCGCCACGCTCGACTGTGCAAAATGTGCAAAAACAACTGAAACGAACAACACGAACAGGGCCGACAACGCCAAACGGCGAAGCGAACTGCATCGTCGATCGTAGCGCCTGCGAGCGCGATGTGCTTCAGTTGAAAATGTCATCGCTGATTCGGTCGAGCCGTGGTGTTCGTCTGCGTCCCGTCACCACGCCGCGTTTCATGAATTCGTTTGACGATTGCCGTTTCCTCAACCGCTTTGTCGTGCTGGCCCAGGCGCCGGTACGCCAGCGCCAGTTGATAATGCGGCTCGGGATTGTTGGGCGCCAATTCGGCGGCCCGTTTCAGATGCTCCACTGAAGCGCCGGCCTGTTTTTGCATCAGCAAAGACCGACCGAGCGTCACTTGCGCCTCGTACAAATTTGGATCGATGCGAACCGCCGTCTGCAGTGCTTCAATTCCCTTTTGCGCGTCGGCGCCGCCGCGCTTGATCAGAAGCACACCGAGCCCGAGATGTCCTTCCACTGCCTGCGGCCGGCGTCGAACCAGATCGCGATAAGCGTCGAGCGCGGCCTCGGTGTCGCCGGCGCCCTCCAGCGCAGTCGCCAAAAAGAACAAAGCACGAACGTCGTCGGGCTTGATCTGGAGCGCCGCGCGAAAGGCTTTCACCGCGGCCGGCGAATCGCTCACGCTGTACAACGCCCGGCCGAGCGTAAGCTGCGCGTCGAAATGTCCCGGCGCGAGCGCGGCTGCCTGTGCGACGGTTTTCAATGCTTGCGTGTCGTCGCCGCGCGCTCCCAGCACCACCGCCAACAGCACTAGCGCATCGGCAGCGCGCAGTCGCTGTGCCGACGACATCGGATTCGCGGCGGCCTTGTTGGGGGCCTTGTTAGTGATATCGCTACCAGCGCTGGCAAGATTAATCTCCGCGGCCGTGCGCGCGAAACGTTCAGCTTCCGCCGCGCGATTGAGATTAAACGCAGCCAGGGCAACGCCATAAAGCGCTTCGGGCGCGCGCGGCCATCTTTCAAGGAGCGCTGAATACAAATCGTAAGCTTCGCCGTAGCGCTGTTCGATCAGCAGTTGCTGGCCAAGCATGACGGCTCTAACCCTGACGCTATCGTCGGCTGAGGCTGCACGCAGTTGCGTAGTCATCTCTACTACTTGCGCCGCAGTCAGCGGATCGCTCTGCGCCGGCAACGGACCTGTCTGCGTAAGCACCGGGCTCACGCAAACTAAGACCAACGCCACGCCGGCAAACGCTGCCAGCAAGGTCGCGGGGCTCAACTTTCGCGCGCTCGCGCTCATCATCAATTTCCGATAAGCCGGTTTGGCGCGACTTCAAACGCGCGCACTCGACGATTCTGTTTAGGAAGGCGGGGGAGTGAAACCGGCTCACAAATTAGCTGCTTTTATGCTCGCATTCAAGCCGCATCAGGCGACTGGTGCAGTAGCCCTAGTACCGGAGGGCGCTTTTGCTGAAGCGCGCGGTCGACTGCCCCCGACCCGCGAGACCCGCAAAACAGATAATCAAAGTGGCGAGCATCCACCGAAGGAGACGCCCGCCACAGTTTGGCCCAAGGAGACTGACCGAGTCTCCTTTTAGAAGATTAGCCTGAACCCAAATTCAAACTGACGACGACGCTGCTCTGCAGTGTCTCGGCCAAAGTCCACGCTGTTCAAATCGTTCACCGGCCGGAAGCCGTTTAGGTGATTGAACAGGTTATAGGCCTGCGCGCGAAATTGCGCAGTCACGGTTTCGGTCACGTGGAAGTTTTTGAACAGCGAAGCGTTCACGTATTCCTGACGCGCGCCGCGGAAAATGTTTCGACCGGTGTTGCCAAACTTCGGCCCGCTCGCCGGGTCGCCGGCGAACACGAGCGTACTCGCGGGGCAAAGGATGAGGCCCTGGAAAGTCTTGGCTGTCCCTGTCGTACAAGCGACGCCGCTGCCGATGATGTCTACGCGCTGGCCGTTAGCCAGAATTGAGAACGGCGGACCACTTTGAATGTTGATGTTGGCGTTCAACTGCCAGCCGCCGATTACCAGGTCAGCGCCGCGCGAGACATTCCCGCCAAACTGCCGGCCCTTGCCGAACGGTAGATCCCAAACCCCCGCGAAGCTGAAGCGGTGGCGCACGTCGAAATCGGAATTCGCCTTGTCCAGTTCAGGCCGTAGCGGATTCGCGAAGCCGCAAGTGGTTGGACCAGTGCCGCCGGTGCAGAAGCCACCCGGCGAGTTATCGACTGCATGGGACCAGACGTAGGTGGAGATAAGTGACAGGCCCTGCGTAAAACGCTTCTCCAGTTTCGACTGAAAGCTGTCGTACCACGACTTGCCGCTGTAATCGACCGTCTGCACGGTACCGTGCGTAGTAACCTCGCGCGATCCGGGGAAGCCGTTGCCTGAATTGCCTATGTTTTTGACGATTAGCAGGTTGCGCCCGCGACTGCCGACGTAGCCCACCTCGGCCAGCCAACTCGGACGAAATTCCCATTGCGCCGTCAGGTTGAACTGGTGAAACATCTCGTTGTTGATGTCAGGAATGACGTAGACCAGATTGCTGCCCGCGGGCGCGGCAAAGGTCTGACCGGGCTGGATGTTGTTGCTCACCAAGGGAAATGGAAGGCCGTTGTCCAGCGTAAAATTTGCTGGCGGGCAGCCCGCAGTTCCGAGCTGTCCGAGGCTGCAATTATAGCTCGCGCCGCTGGGCGGATTGGCCTGCAAGATACCGGGAATGCCTGGAGTGTCTACGGCATACTTAAGCGCGTAACCGCCACGAATCACGACCGACTTGTCGTTCTTGAAACCGGCCCAGGCGAAACCGGCGGATGGTCCAAAATTGTTCCAATCGCTGTTGACGAGGTCGCGTCCACCCGGCGCATTTTCGCCCGCGCGGGTCAGTGTGTCGTTTACCGGATTGTAATTAGACTGGCTATCGAAACGTTCGACGGGCTGCGTGAACAGGTCCCAGCGAAGTCCGAGGTTGAGCGTCAAACTCTCGTTGACTTTCCAATCGTCCTGACCAAAGAACGAAATTTCTTTGTTGGACAGGAAGGGTGGCGTGCCGGGAGTGCCGCGGCTAACAAAAGCCGGAGCGTAGCCGAGCAGGAAGTTGGCTCCGCCCGAACCTGAGTCGCGTGGTCCAATGTTGATACCGCTGTAATTGCCTGCAAGGAAGCCGCCGGCGCCGGTGCCGTATTGATACTGTCCCTTAATCGCGCCCGCGCGGCCCGCGTCGAAGTTGCTGTTTTGGCGGATTCTCATGTCGCCGCCGAACTTAAACGTGCTGGAACCACGCGACCAGGTCAGCGTGTCGGCGAGACTGAAATTGTTTGACTTGAAATAGAAGGGACCGCCGTCACCGATAAACTCGAGCTGATTCTGGCGACCGCGTTGAAACGGTTCTTCGATGCCGAGCAAAACTGAGCCGGTACACTCGCCGCAGGTATTCGCGTTGGGAATGCCAAGCGCCGCGGAGATTTGCGGATTGAAACCAAGCGCGCCGCCGACGCCAGTATTGAAAATGCCAATCTCGACGCGCGTCGCTCCCGCGCGCAACTCGTTGATTATTGTCGGCGAAAAGATGTGCGTTTCGCCAAGGCGCAGGCCGCGCGAGTTTCCGAATTCATCACCAGCACCGAAACCTGACGGCAGATCGTTGCCGGTCGGCGACGAGCCGATGGGGAAGTTGTTATCGCGCGCGCGCGAACTGTTGTCCTTGCTGTAGGCGACGAAGATCGAATCGGAACTGCTGATCGCGTGATCGAAACGGAAGCCGTAAGCCTTGCGGTTGTACTTCTCTTTGCGGTTGGTCGCGTAGTTGTCAAAAATTCTGCCGGTCTCTGTCGGCAAGGGGTAAGCCTGCAAAACGTTAAGCGCGGCGGTCGACAGCACCTGGCCGCAGTTACGAATGTCGTTGTTCAGCGCCGGATTGCCGTTGCCGCAGAAGACGCTGCCGATGGGCGCATTCACAACTCCGTTGACCGTCGTGAAAGCCCGGCTGGTGCCCGGCTGAAGCAACTCGCCAAAGTCGCCTACGCGCATGCGCGCCGTCGGCACGCTCACGAAACCAAAGTCGCCGGTTGTCGACGGCGTGGAGTTGCGCTGCTCTTCGTAGTAGCCATACCAGAATGAGCGGTTGCGACCGTCCCAAATCGAGGGTCCGCCTTCACCAAAACGCGGCAGGAAAAGCGGGCCGCCGACCGTGCCGCCATACTGGTGCGTGTTGCGATTGGGGATGTAAGCGTTGGGTCTTTCGGAACGGCTCAGCGCGCTCAGGAAGCGTCCCTGGTAATACTCATACAGGGTGCCGTGCACGTTGTTGCTGCCTGATTTCGTGGTCGTGTTGATGATGCCGCCGCCGGCGCGACCGCCTTCCGCAGGGGCTACGCTCGTTTCAATTTTGAATTCCGAAACGGTGTCCGGCGGGGGATAAATACCAATCTGACCAAAAATGCCTTCGTTGTTGTCGACGCCGTCGAGCGTGAAATTATTGTTGGTTGGACGCGCGCCATTAACCACTAAAACTGAACCGCCCGACTCGCGAAAGCGCGTCGACTCGGTCGAGGTGCCAACGGGATTGCCGCCGCCGGATTCGAAGTTTCCACCGCCCCCGATCACGCCAACGATCGGCCGCGTCACGCCGGGAGACAACGTCGCGAGCAGCGTGAAGTTGCGTTGAGCGATCGGCAGGTCAGTGACCTGCTTGCCGGTGATCACGTCGCCGCGAACACTGGTTTCACTTTCAGTAAGCGGCACGTCGTCCGCCGTCACCGTTACCGTTCCGGCTCCACCTGTAATCGTCGCGAACTTCACGTCGAGCGACTGACGCGCACTAGTTTCAACAGTCACGCTCTCAAATACAACCGTCTGAAAACCTGCAGCCTCAACCGTCACCCGATAACTTCCCGGCTCGAGATTTGAAACCACAAACGTGCCGTCGTCGCCGGTGGTCGCTTCTCTGCTCTCGCCCGTGGCGGTGTGGAGCACCGTGATCTTCGCGGAAGTAACCAGCGCGTCATTCGGATCCTTAACGGTTCCCAGGACCGTGCCCTTGTTGCTCTGGGCCATGGCTGAAATTGCCAGCGCGAGGATCATCAGAGTCAGGGTTGCGAATCGCGCCGTGTGTGATGGCTTTGTCATGGTCTGGTCCTCGTCTCGCCGCCAAAGGATAAACGAGCACTCATACCTGTCTCCAGGCAGAGTTGCTCAGCTTAACTTCCCCACTTGAGTTTATGGGCCAACGCGTTACCGCTGCTTGGCTTACTGTGACTATGTTTTCCGACTGAAAGCTTGCTCGCAGAAAATGAACAAGCCGGAAGAACCGTTCTGACAGTTTGTTGTCTAAACGAACGAAGTATTTAATACAGTTTACAGGGCATGTCAATCTTTTTCGGGCAAAACGACAAGGCACTTAACGGGAAGTGAAGGTCGGATCTGTATGAGCAAACAAAAGTCATCGAGCAAAAGCGCGACTAAGCTGCGAAGCTGCGGCAAACTTGCCGGCCAAAACGAGGCTGAGCGCGCCTCGCAACGTCGGCTTCTCGCCCAGGGTTGAAGGCTGGATTCTTGCCGAGGGGAGACCGCGACGAACGCTGTGCTCGATCGTTTCGCTGAGCGCGCTTTCGACCAGCGACCAGGCGCGCGCGATCTCGCCACCCACAACCACGGCTTCCGGACTGAAGCCGACGACGAGGTTTGAGATCCCGATGCCGAGGTAGTGCGCCGTTTCGATCAGGGCCGCTTTGGCGTTCGGTTCGCCGCGCAGCGCTTGATCGACCAGTTCTCGAAAGCCAAACGGGGTCGTACTTTCGTTCGACAATTTCAGGTAGCGCGCCTTGGCGGCGCCCTCCGAAGCGAAGGCTTCCCAGCAATCTCGATTGCCGCAGGAACAGGCGACCGGCGCCTCGGTGCCAATCACCATGTGTCCAAACTCACCCGCGGCGCCACGCTGCCCACGGTAAACCTGCCCGTCAAAAATAATGCCGGTGCCGACTCCTTCAGCGACCAGCACAAGAATAAAATCCCTCGCGTCGCTGACCTCAGGACGGCCAAACCAAAGCTCTGCCAGCGCGACGGCATTGGCGTCGTTGTCGATGATGACGGGCAGACCGAAAGCCATCGAGATGGTTTTCGCGATCGGAATGTCGCGCCATTTGAAGTAAGGAACGTAAACGGCGGTGCCGGTTGAAGGATCAACCAGTCCGGGTAGGCTAACCCCGACCGCTTCAATCGAGCCTTTGTTCTTGACTGAGAATTCGCGCACGAGAGCAATCACTTGCTGCAGAGTCTTGTCGGGATCAGGATCGGTGAGAAACTCCTTTTGCTCGATGATGCGTCCGGCCAGATCGCTGGTGGCGACGGTCGTGCAACTGGGCGTGATCGCGACGCCGATCGCGATGGCCTCTTTCGTGCGCAGCCGCAGCAGCGTCGGCCGACGGCCGCCCGTCGATTCGCCTTCGCCAACTTCTTCGACGAGGCCTTCGGCAGATAACGCTTCAACAATCGCGGAGATGGTTGAGCGCTGCAGGTCAGTTTCGCGCGCAATCTCGGCGCGCGAAATCGGTTCACGCTCGCGGATGTAGTTCAACACGATCTGGCGATTGATGTCGCGAATCGTGTTGAGGCGCGCTGCCTGAGTCTTTCTTAAATCAAGTCGTCGCAAGATCTAAAGCTCCCGTCGAGTCCTATTTGGAGGGCGCTGACCTGTCAGCGCTTTCGTCCGCGGCGGCTTGACGCCGCTCTACCATTTCAATCGAGTGACGAGTATCAAAGGCCGCGACAGGTCGCAGCCGACCAAAGCGCTGACAGGTCAGCGCATTCCAAATAGGAGCACAGAGACTATTTGCCGGCGCCTTTGCCCTGAATGATGGTCACGGTCTTATCAATCGCCGGCACGTCAAATGTTTCGAGGTTGCCGTTGGGCCATTGAATCTCAAGCTTGTCCACCTTCGTCGCCGCGCCCAAACCGAAGTGCAGCGTCGGATCGTTTTGTGAACAATAAACCGCGCCGCTGACGGCATCGAGTCTTTGCCTGATCTTTCCGGTAGTCAAGTAAACAACAGTGCCGACCGCGTCGCGTGGGCTCTTCTTGTCCACGTCTCCCACGAGGCGCAGATTCAGCCAGTGACCGGCCGGCGCGGCGACATTCCGCAGCACAGACGGCTTGGCATCGATGTTATTAATGACGAGGTCGAGCCGGCCGTCGCCGTCCAAATCACCAATCGCCAGGCCGCGGCTGGGCCACGCGCCCGCCAAACCACTCGCCGGCGCTGCGCCCACGCGTTCAAACTTCCCGTTCTTGAGATTGCGAAACAGCAGCGCCTGCTCGGCCCAGCTCGTGCCCCACTGGTTCGCATCAACCACCGGATAAACGTGCCCGTTAACTACGAAAAGGTCCTGCCACGCGTCGTTATCAAAGTCGATAAAGCTCGTGCCCCAACCCAGAAACGGAATGGAAACTTCGCCAAGACCCGCCTGAAAAGTTACGTCGGTAAAATTTCCTTCGCCGTCGTTGTGGTAAAGCACGTTTGAGTCGTCGGAAAAATTCGTGATGTGGAAATCGACGCGCCCGTCGTTGTCATAATCTCCGATCGCCAGGCCCATGCCCGCCTGCTCGCGGCCGTTTTCATTCAGCGCCACGCCCGACGGGTAGCCGACTTCTTCAAACGTCCCGTCTCCTTTATTAATGTAAAGCTGTTTCGGCGTTGAATCATTGACGACGATCAAATCGAGCAGTTTGTCGTCGTCCGCGTGAATGAAAGCCGAACTGAAACCGTAGTATTTTTGCGGATCGTTTACACCGCTCTTCGTGCTGACATCTTCAAAACCGCCGTCCGTCTTTTGGTGATAAAGCGTGTCCGTTTCGCCCGGCAGGCCGCGTGGACCACACATCACCGCGACGCCGCGAAACTGGCAAAAATTTTGGCCGACGCCGCCGGGCTTCCCTGCTTCGCTTGGACTCGGCGGCAAATTATCGAGGTCGATGTCCGCATAACCGGGCACGAAAAGATCGAGCCGCCCGTCGCCGTCGTAGTCGCCAAAGCTCGCGCCCGTGCTCCAGCCTTTGCGCGCGACACCAAGTTTCTCGGCAACATCCGAAAAGGTCCCGTTGCCATTGTTGTGATAGAGACGGGAGACGCCGAAATTGGTCACGTACATGTCGGGCCGGCCGTCGTTGTCGTGGTCGCCGACCGCGACGCCGCTGCCCCAGCGATCGTTTCCGACGCCGGCTTTGTCCGTTACGTCTTCAAATTTCCAGTTGCCAAGATTGCGATAAAGCGCGGCGCGCGCGGGTTTCTCTTTGCCATCGAGAGCCGCCATCGTCGAACCGTTGATCAGGTAGATATCGGCGAGCCCGTCGCCGTCGTAGTCAAAGATCGCGACGCCGCCCGACGTGGTTTCGAAGATGTAATTTTTCTGCGGGCTGCCGGAGCGATGTTTGAAGTTCGCCATCGCGGTCTTGTCAGTAACGTCTTCAAAGACGACTGGCGCTTTGGCGTCTGTGACGCCGACGGTGCGGCGCGAGGAATAATTCACCGGCGTTCCCGTTGAAACTCCGCCCTGCGATTCAGGTTTCTTCTGCGGACTTTGGGCGAGAACAAACGCGGAGAGCCCGAGCGAGGCGAGCAACGGAAGCAAGGCAAGAGATCGAAGCCGCACGAGACGACGAGACGTTTTCAAAAGCATATCCTCAATTGTTTTCAGCAAGAAGCATAATCGGGTAGACGGCTGAGAGACCAGGCGCTTAGCCTAACGCTAAGGCTTCATATGTCCAAAGTCTAATACAAACCTTCGTTTAGAGGCGGGCACTGCCCGCCGTTCCAACTGTGAAACCACCCTGTCAGCGTCGCTTGAACCGGCGGGCAATGCCCGCCTCTAAACGAAGCTTGAGTCTGTACGCCCAGCTTAGAATCTCAGCGCGCGTCTTGCTCAGTGATTGTCAGATACCGATCGATCTGCGGTTCGTTGATGACCTGGACGATACCGCTGGGCCAATTCACTTCAATTTTCGCCACGGCCGCGGCGGCGCCCAGGCCGACGATGATTCGCGGATCGTTTGCAGCCAAATAGCTTCCGGCCGTGTTCGCATCGAAAATCTGTTTCTTCCCGGCGCTGTCGGTAACCGTCACCCGCGCGCCAATGCCGCTGCGATTCGACTTCGAGCCAACCAGCGACAACCCGAGCCAGTGGTTCTTTGCAACCCGAGTGTTTGCCGAGTTAGCTGGCCCATCGTTTCGCAGCAGCACCGGCCCACTGTCGAGCGTCGCGATCACCACATCAAGCTGGCCGTCGTTGTTCAGATCGCCAAACGCCGCGCCGCGGCCGGTTAACGCCAAACCAAACGCCGGTCCCGCGGAGGCCGACACATTAACAAAACCCTTCCCCGAGTTGAGCATTAACAGCGGCGTCTGTTGGTGCTTCAGATACGGATTTGTCTTTTCAATCGTGTCGAGCACGTGGCTTTGCGCGACGAACAAATCGCGCCGTCCGTCGTTGTCGGCGTCGATGAAGTGCGTGCCCCAACCCGAGTAAAGAAGCGTGATCTGTCCGACGCCGGCGGAGTTGGTGGTGTAGGTGAAGCTCAGATCGCGATCGTTGTGATAGAGCGGATAGGTTTCGTTTGAAAGCGTGGTAATGAAGATGTCCATGAAGCCGTCGTTGTCGTAGTCGCCGGCAGCGATGCCCATTCCCGCGTACGTCTTGCCGTTTTCGTCATAGCCGGCGCCGGAGGAAATCGCGATGTCTTCAAACGTGCCGTCGCCTTTGTTGTGATAGAGCGACTGCCGAACGCTGTCGTTGGCGACGAAGATGTCGATGAAGCCGTCGTTATCAAAATCAGCAAACGCGACGCCGAGCGCTTTGCCGCCGGGCTCTTCAATTCCCGACTTCGCGCTGACGTCTTCAAACGTGCCATCGGCGCGCTGGTGATAAAGAACATTCGTGGCGCCTTTGAAATTGTCGGGGTGACAATACGCGCGATAGCCGGGCCGGATCTCGCCGCAATAGACTGAGCCGTTATCGAAATCCCATTCGACATAACGACCGACGAACAGATCGAGCCGGCCGTCGCGGTCGTAATCGAGCCAGCCCGCGCTCGTGGACCAACCGCCGCTGCCAACGCCCGCCTTTTTCGTGACGTCCGCAAACGTGCCGTCGCCGTTGTTGCGGTAGAGAGAATTGCCGCCGTAGCCGGTGACCAGCAGATCGGTGCGCCCGTCGTTGTCATAATCCGCGACGGCGACTCCCATACTAAAACCGTTACCCTTGAGTCCCGCGGTTTCAGTGACGTCTGCAAACGTGCCGTCAGCCTTTTGTTGGTAGAGACGGTTCCAGAATTTGGGATCGCGCTTGTCAGGCGACTCTGACTTCGACATTGGATCTTTCAAGGCCGCGCCGTTCGTAAAAAACAGATCCATGCGCCCATCGTTGTCGTAGTCAAACATCGCAACGCCGCCACCCATCGCCTCGAGCAGATACTTCACCGACGTGTAGGCGGGCGCGCGTTTGAAGTTGATGCCTGATGAAACTGTGACGTCGCTGAAGGTGACGGGCGACTGCGCCTGTGGGGCGGGCGGCGGCGGCTTCTTGTTTGGTGTCTCAGAACTGTAGGACTTGCCGGTGCGTGGCGGCGCCGGACTTGGCGTCGGGGTTGGCGTCGCCTGTTGAGCCACGGCGACGAGCGATGAAGCGCCCAGAAGCAGGACCACGAGCAAAGGCTGCACCGAGAGACTCATGAGTTCGCTCACCTACTTCGCTGCGATTACCGCGTAGTCCTTCCCGCTGTAGAAACGAATTTCGTTGCCTGACTTCGTCATCATCAACGGACGCGGACGCTTGAGTTGATTGTCCCTGGTCGTGGAGACGGAGAGAATGTCGTTGCCCGCGAGATCGAGAATGTTCAGTTTGCCGTTGTCACTAAAACCGAAACCGTAGGCGCCGGTACCGAGTTCGGAACCGTTAATCGTGATCGGCGAATCGGTGATAAAAAATCCTTCATACCTCGCGCGCACGTCGGCGGCGTATCCGGAGGTGTCGACCATGCCCGCAATCACGTAGCGCGTCGCGCCAAAACGCACAGCGGCAGTGTTGCGCATCTGGGTGGGCGCGGTCTGTCCCTGGAAATAAAATCCGGGAGGCACAACGCGCACGAGCTCGGCGCCGGTCAGTACCGTGCCACCAGGCTGTGCCGCAACCAGAAACGGCAACGCGCATGAGATGACGAGCACGGACATTCCATTCAACACGTAATTTCTACAACGTTTCATATTGGTCTCTCCTGGCGGCGAACGGCGTACCACGACAACGGCTTCTCTTTTGGAGTGCGCTGACCTGTCAGCGCTTTGGTCGGTCGCGACTGTCGCGACCACCCGCTGCTTGAAGCTAGTGAAAGACTTCGGCGTCAGGCCGCCGAATAACAAAGCGCTGACAGGTCACCGCACTCCAAAAGTTCGGCGGCTATCTTACACTCTTCGGAAAAAGGAACGTTAGGATGAACTGACTGACGAGAGGAAGGACGATTCTCATGAGGTCAGAGAATAACCGCCGACGCAAAAGCGCACAAACAGTAATCAGCTTGAAGAAGGCTGCGACAGGTCGCAGCCGGCCTAAGCGCTGACTGGTCAGCGCACTCCAAAAAGAACCTCGCGAAGTCAGCGGTTGCCAAGTTCGTAGACTTGCGTTTTCGGATTGTAAGCCTGCCAGTCGAACCAATAATCATTCAGCACAGCGATCTTGTTCAGTTGCTTTCCACCCAACGCGCCCGCCATCGCCTTGCCCGTGAAGTCCCACTCGCTCGCCGTTTCCGCGTCAACTAAGGTCAACGGTACGGTCAACGGCGTTCCACCAACGCGCGCCACGCCACAGCCACGCTGCCAGCACGACCGCAAACGCGAGCGCGGTGATCGTTAGCATCGGCGACCAGCGCTTCAGCGCGTACGAGGCTGCGACGCCGCGCTCTGTCTGACCCTTGAACGGCATTATGATCCAAACCGGCGCGACCACGATCGCAACCGCCGCAAGTATGATCAGCAGCAGCGCCAGCCAGGCCGCCTTGCGACCGAAGAATCTGTTGCTGACTGACGGAGATGTGTTGGCAGCGGCCATGCTCGAGTCTCACCTTTGAACGTCGCGTGGTTGGTTTTCTGAAGCATCATCATAGTCCGTGCCGTGGACGAATGAAAACCCTTTGTGTGTAACGGACGACTATTGTTTAGAGTACAAGCTTTAGCTTGCGTTGTTGGTAGCCAGCGAGGATCCGCAGCCTAAAGGCCGTACTCTGAACTAACGTTCAAACTAAACCTCCAGCGAGGGCCATCCCAGGCCCGACTGTGGTTAACCCGCTCCCGCCACGTGGCCGCTAACATTACCCGCGTCTCACCGGCGTCTTAGCATCAGCGCGCTAGAAAGGGCCCGGCCCTTACAAATTTAGTGGAGCTGGTGATGAAGATAAAAATTACTCAATTCAATTTACGCAACGTCTGCTTTCTCTTGCTGGCGATTGCCATGGTTTCGCTTCCGGTTTCAGCGCAGACTCATGAAGACAAGACTCTGGCGCCGTACTTCGTGGTCCAGGGAGACCCGGGAGTCGATCACTTACCTCTCAAAGATACGCGCGTCGATATCGCTGTTTCAGGCGTGATCGCAGACGTGAAGGTGCTGCAAACGTATCGGAATGAAGGGTCGCGGCCGATCAACGCGACTTACGTTTTCCCGGCCTCGACGCGCGCGGCCGTCTACGCGATGCGCATGCAAATCGGCGATCAGATCATTGTCGCCAGGATCAAGGAGCGCGAAGCAGCCAAGCAGGAGTTTGACAAAGCCAAGCAGCAAGGCAAGAGCGCGTCTCTGCTGGAGCAGGAACGGCCCAACGTCTTTACAATGAATCTGGCCAACATCAGGCCGGCGGAGCAGGTTGAAATTGAACTTCGCTACACCGAGCTGTTGGTGCCGACCGACGGCGTCTATGAAGTCGTTTTTCCCACCGTGGTTGGCCCACGCTACGCTTCTCCGTCCGATTCCAAGGGGACAGAAAAAGGCGCGGTGAAGACGCCGCATCTTCGCGAAGGTGTGAAGTCGCCGAGCGCGCTGCGCATTTCCGCGCGCATCGCAGCCGGCGTTCCCATTCAGGACCTGAGCTGCACCTCGCACCAGATTTTCCCGCAGTGGCAGGGTTCGGGAATCGCTCAGCTCGTGCTCGATAACACTGACGCGTTCCAGGGAAATCGTGACTTCGTTCTGCACTATCGGCTGGCCGGCGAACAAATCACTTCCGGCCTGCTGCTTTACCAGGGCACGGACGAAAACTTCTTCCTCTACATGGCCCAGCCGCCCGCGCGCGTGACGGATGCAGACATCCCCGCTCGCGAATACATTTTTGTCGTGGACGTCTCCGGATCGATGGACGGCTTTCCGCTGAACACCTCCAAGAAATTACTGACTGATCTGATTGGACAGTTGCGGCCGACTGACACGTTCAACGTGATTCTGTTTGCCGGAGACTCGACCGCGCTGTCTGAAAAGTCGCTGGCGGCAAATCAGGAGAACATCGCGAAGGCAATCAGTTTGCTGGAGCAGCAGCGCGGCAGCGGCGGCACTGAATTGCTGCCCGCGATCAAACAAGCGATGGCGCTCCCCCGCGACGCGAGCGTTTCCCGCAACATCGTCCTCGTAACCGACGGCTACGTTTCAGGAGAGAAAGGCGTCTTTGATTACATTCGCGAAAATCTCGATCGCTGCAACGTTTTCTCGTTCGGCATCGGCTCAGCGGTTAATCGCTATCTCATCGAAGGCGTGGCGAAGGCCGGCATGGGCGAGCCCTTCATCGTGACCCAGGAGTCGGAAGCTCCCGCCATCGCGGCGAAATTCCGCGAGTATATTCAGAGTCCGGTGTTGACCGACATTCACATCCGCTCGATCGGGTTTGACACTTACGACGTGCACCCGGCGCATCTTCCCGATCTGCTGGCCCAGCGTCCGGTGATTTTGTTTGGCAAATGGCGCGGACCCGTTGCCGGAAGCATTGAACTGACGGGAAAAACCGGGCGCGGTGAATACGTCACGCGTTTGGAAGTCGCCGGCGCCAAGCCGGACGAGGCCAATCCGGCGCTGCGTTATCTCTGGGCCCGCAACCGAATTGCTGAACTCTCCGATTACGGCTCGAGTGACTTGGAGCCAGGTCGAGTCAAAGAGATCACCGCGCTCGGTTTGAAGTACAACTTGCTGACCCGGTACACCTCTTTCATCGCCGTGCGCGAAGTGGTGACAAACAAACAGGGTCCGGCCCAGAACGTGAATCAACCGCTGCCGCTGCCTTTGGGCGTGAGCGACCTGGCGATCGGCGAGGGCACCGAAGTCGGTAGTGAACCGGAGTTGATTTGGCTCGTGACTATCTCGTTGATGATCGCTCTCGTGCTCGTCATCCGCGGACGCCGGCGGCGGCTGGCGGGAACCACGAGCTTGAGCGCGTGAGTGAAGTGAGCAGTTTAGTCATGAACCGCAAAACCAACTGGAATCGAAACGCGCAGTTCGTTGTCGTGCTGCTGTGCGCCCTGGCGCTCAAGCTTTTCTACTCGACCGCAAGCGCCAATGAACTGCGCTGGATTCTCGCGCCGACAACTGCGGTGGTTGAACTGGTGACCGGAACAAGGTTTGAGTTTGAATCCTACGCCGGCTACATCAACAGCGACCGCAGTTTCATCATTGCCGGCGCCTGTGCGGGGGTCAATTTTCTGATCACCGCATTCCTGATGCTGTCGCTGAGAATGCTGTGGCGCGATCGCTTGCGAGAGCGATCTGACAATCTCGAGCGCCCTCATAATCTCGAGCGTTCTGAGGGTCTCGAGAGATCTGAGGATGTCGGGCCGTCTGGAAACCTCGCCTGGAGTTTCATCCTGATCGTTCTGCTGTTTTCATATTTCGCCACGATCGTGACGAACACCATCCGCATCTCGATCGCATTGTGGCTGCGTCAGACTTCCGTCGAGATTAGTTGGTTGAGTCCTGCTCAACTTCATCGCTTCGAAGGAATTCTGGTGTACTTCGGAATGCTGCTCTTGTTGTTTGTGATCAGCGAACGACTGCAGCGGAACAGCGATCCTGACAAATCCGGCGGTGGTTTACGCGGTGGTTCACGCAGTGGTTTATTACGCCCGGCGCTCTTCCCGCTGCTGCTTTACTACTTAACGGCGTTGGGAATTCCGCTGGCAAACAGCGTCTTGCGTGGCCGGGTTGTCATCGCTGACTTCTGGGAGCATTCAGTCTTCGTGCTATTGATCCCATTGCCACTTATTGCCGTACTCGCTGCGTTTCGCATTCACCATGTTGCGGACCTGAAGTCCAGACGTCCCCTTGCATTACCAAATCTACCCGCGAATGAGCCACGATCAGCGGTCACCCAGCGATGGCGTTAAGTTCCATCCTTCTGCGTCAGCGCCAAACACGCGTAACGTCTTCCGGCCGTAGCTTATGGCGGCGCTGCGAAGTAAGGAACGGTTACTGGTGGTACGGTTGATCGTCTCCGGCTCGTCTGTGCAGATCGTGGCAATGTTCACGCCCGGCGGTGTTGCGACGCGCCCTAAAGCCAGGTCACGCGCAACATGCGACGGCTCGTGGTGTTCCGAAAAAATCCGATTCAAACTTGTGTTGCCGCGCCCGCAAATAATCTCGAACATCTTCTGGCTGGCCCACCCGGGAGGATCAGCGCGGTAATTTGCGGGGCGTGTCAGCAACACCAACACGTCAGTACAACCGTTCGCCAGCGCCTGCTCAATAGGAAACGGGATTGCTAACCCGCCATCAATGAAGAGGCAGCCGTCAACATCGACAGTGCGGTTGTAAAGCACCGGCAGGGCCGTCGCCGCTTTGAGGACCGACAAAAGAGGAGAACGAGTAGCCTTGGTATTGATAACTGTCCCCGCGCCAGTACGTTTGTCGATGACTGCGACAAAGAGCGTTGTCCGCGAGGAGAGTACTTTGTTAACGTCGAGCGGTTTATCCCGGGAAACCACGCGGTCGAACAGGTAATCGATATCAATCACCTTCCAAACCCGCAAGGGGTTCAGGAATGAGCGAGTGGTGCAACTGTCAAAGTAGACGCTAATGCCCAGTTCAGGTTGATTGGAGAGAAAATAACTGGCATTCATGGCACCCGCGGAGGTGGCGTAGACCTCGTCAAACAGATCGGTGAAGCCGAGGTGGGCCAGCGCCACCGCGCCGCCCGCTGAACAGACCGCACGCATGGCGCCTCCTTCGATGACGAGTCCCAGTTTGCGGCCATCAGGTTCGCGGTTACCTGCTCGCCATCGTGCACTTCGCTCTTTAATAGCGACGATGGCAGCACTCGCATTAACGCCGTGAAGCGGGACGATTGATGGATCGGTATTGGAAAGGCCCGACATTAGATCCTCCGCGTCTCCAGATTGAGTCCCCATCTGTCGATCACCATGCCGAGTCCCATCCCTACGATCCCAAAAAATGCGCCAAGAGTCTGAGTGGTGCAATCGCACAACAGTCCCGTGGCCAGACCGACGTTCCCTGCCCTAAGTTCGTTTGCAGCCGGAGCCGCTTCGGGCACGAAAAAGGCTAGCGTCCCTCCAAATAACTGCATGATCAGAAGGGGCAAGGCGTATCGGAAGACGATAAGCGTGATACCCCGAAGCATGGTCCTCGCCTGTTTAATCCCGGTTAGCTGGCGCTGAGACTCTACGAACCTGGACCACCTTGCAGATGCGCGCAGCCCGTTTCTTGTCAAAGCCATGCCGAAGCCGAGAGAAGAGCCGGTAATGAGATAAGGCCAGGCGAAACGGGTGTTGATAAAGAGATCTTGCCAAAACTCCAGACTGAATCGTTCTCGTCCAGGCATGATCCAGCCGATCTGTTCGAGTGACCGCATCTCGAATACAGAAATAACTACCAAAATAATTATTAAGCTGCTGACAAAGCCAGACACCGCGCCGACCGCAAGGGCCGCACGGGGACACAGATATGACTTCAAGGCACCCCAAAATTTGTTTGTTGGTCTTCGATGTGTCGGCTCTACGGGTTTGGAGGACAAGTTCTTCGAGGCATCCTTACTTCCGAGGGCGAAGTCATACACCGTCAGCCCCAGAATAATGGAGCCTGCCCATATCAGACCGGCGGTGGCACCTTGGAAAGCACCCATCCCGGCACTCGCCGAAGCCTGGGTTAAAGCCCAGCCGAAGGCACCCGGCAGCAACTTGAACGCCGCCGCCGATGTTGCAGCGAAGAGGGCGGTAAGAATGACACAAACTGCTGGCTGAACGACTGGATCAGGCTGGTCGTTGCTTTCGTGAACCTGAGCCACGAAGCTGTAGCCAAGGCCGGGCACCGTCATAATATATTCTTGTTCATTACCCAGGATCTTCCGTATCTCGCTGATAGTTTTGTCTACATTACCCTTCTCAACAACCGTGTTGGGCCAGCACCGGTCTTGAAGTTCGTCCCTCGTGAGCGTGTTGTCGCGATTCTCGATCAATTCATGCAGAACCTCAGCAACTTTTCGTCTCAGACGCCGTGCTGGTTGGCCCTCACGCAACAGTAGACGTTTATGCCAATCAAAGCGAAATGGGCCGAAAACATGGAAGCGCGAATTCTGGGGCGGCATAAATTACTTGAATTTCACCTTTCTTAAAGAACATTTCATGATAATTGGAAGAGCATTATTGTGAATTTCACCTTCCTGACAGGACGCTCCCGACATTGGCACTTCATTATTCATGCGGCATGAGCAAGAAGGCTTCCAAAACCCCGCGAACGCCAGTAATTGTATTGAGCCCTCGGCAGTGGAAGCTGGTGCTTTGAATCTCCTCAGACTGAACCTTCAGATGAAGGCGAGACCGTTCCAGTCTTGAGAGTAAGTTCGAGGCCTTGGATTGCAAAAATAACACTGTTCCCGGTCAGAAGAAAGAGTGAGAACTGGCCCTGCGGATACAGACAACAATGCCAATGACTAACCGACCTGAGGAGGTTTTATGCGACGAAATTTCATCATTCCCCTGCTGCTGCTGATGCTTTCTGGCTGCTTCTATTCTGAAGACAGGAAAAACCTGGACGCGGCCGAGCAAGACCTTCAGGTGCTCCTGTCGTCAGATCAATCCGCATACATGAATTGGGAGGGACGAAAAGCAAGTTACGAAAGCCTACAAGTTCGCCTAACTCAATTGTCATCGTCGACAGACTCCAGCATCAGAGAGAAAGCAAACTCGCACTTGCTGTTAGTGCGCGAGAAGCTGAAGACAGTTTACGAAGAAATCGATTATGGAAAACTAAAGGAGGCTGAGGAGCAACTTGCAGCCGCGACCAGTTATGAGGATGCAATTCAAAAAGGGCAAGAGCTTCTAAATCTCTTCAACAATTTTGCTCAGAAATATCCGTCCAGCTCAAAGCCAATATCCGAGGGTCAGGGACGAATCAAGGTTCTGCTTGAATCCGCTTACAACGAAAAATACGAATATTACCAACTCTCAAACTACTTCAAAGACAACTACACCTTTGTGGAAGCATCCGCAGGGCTGGTTGCGATTGTCGCCTTCCTGCAGAAACATCCGGATTCGATCATGACCGCCAGCCTGCGTCAACGGGCCGACGGCCTGCGTGAGGTGAAAGCAAAACTCTGGGCGCAGCAAGACTTCAAGTCGATCGCGTCGCTTAACTCGGCAATCCAGGAAGTGGATAAACTTAGGACGGAAGCGACTTACAGTAGCAGTCAGGACGTCATGCAATCGTTGATAACCGCTCTACAGGCCAAAAAATCAGAAATCTTTAAAGTAGAAATTGCCGAAAAAACTAACGAACTGACAAATGCGATGCGAACAGCCGCCATGAATATAGCGAAGAAGGCGCATCCGGTGTGCAGCAATCCAAACGATCCGGTCTCAGTTGTCAGCGCACAGCAAAGCATTGTCGGCTCACGCATAGAACTGTTTCGCTCTTATGTTGTTCGAACATCGGGAGGCCTCTTCTGCAGTTCGACTTACCTGGTGCGTGTGAATGTTGATGGTTATCTGACTGGAGACGAAAACGCCGGTGTCAGCCACGGCATCACGTCGTCAAGCATCGTCGTCGACTATAAGTATTAGATCCAACACGTGAGCAGTTGTGGAATTAGTATCGAGGAAGTCGTGGGAACCTGAAGGAGCTGAAGGCGGTGAAGCTGGGGATGGTCCATGGTCCATTGTATCAACCCAAGATGATAGCCGGGGTCGCCTCTGAGGCGAAAGATCACAGGCCAAAGATCATTGACAGAAATTGATTGGCTGGATATCGTTTTGCCGCTCTGATCGTCCTTATTTCCGCCGATGAAGGCTCGACTCATCGGCTTCTCATCGCCCGACTCGTTCAAGTTGCCGATTAAGACTTGAGCCCGGGCTTAACTCGAGTCCCCAGTTCGCTTCTTTACAACTTTCCAAATAGCGAGCGGACTCAACTGGAGGGCGCACATGGAATCCCCAAAAACGATGCTCAAGGAGCGCTATTCGATTGTTAGCCTACTCGGTAGAGGCGGGATGGGTGAGGTGTTTCTCGCCGAAGATAAACTGCTATCGCGCCAGGTGGCTGTCAAAAAAGTGGTGTATGGCGGGAACGAATTTCTGCTCAAGTCTGCTGAAAAAGAGGCAATGGTGCTTGCCAGGTTGCAGCACCAATGCCTGCCTAAAGTTTTGGATTATTTCAACGAAGACAATGCTCAGTACATCGTAATGGAATACATCGCCGGCAGCGATCTGGGGAAGCTGCTTCAGGCTAAACAATCGCCGGTTTCCGTCGATCAGGTAATGGGCTGGGTAAACACCCTCCTTGATACTCTCGAATACCTCCACAGCCAGAATCCGCCCGTCGTTCATCGAGACATAAAACCGCAGAACATCAAGATGACGAATGAAGGCAAATTGTTCTTACTGGATTTCGGATTGGTAAAAGACACGCCCACGCGCGTGAGAAGCGATAGTCTGTCACTGAGCGTTTACGGCTATTCGCAGAGTTACGCCCCCTTGGAGCAAATCAACGGCGATCCTACTTCGGTGCAGACGGATGTTTACGAGTTATGCGCGACCATCTACCATTTGGTTACCAACGTGAAGCCTGCAGACGCACTTGATCGCGCCACCAAGAAGATAGAGCACAAGCCGGATCCCTTACGCCCCGCGCATGAAGTCAATCCGAATGTCCCGGTTGGCTTATCACAAGTTCTTGAAGCTGGTTTGCGGTTGAGTTGCGAAGAACGCATCAAGTCCGTCCAGGATCTTCGAAAACGCCTCAGTCAAGTACGACACAAACCCGAGCGTATCCTGATAAACATTGACGCCGAGAGCAAAGGAATTGCCAGCGAGCCTGCAGTTGCGCCCGTGAAGCGCGGTTTCATGGCGAACAGGCGAAAGATCTTTGCAACGATTGCGGCGGCCGCACTCGTTTTGGCGCTGGCATCGTTTGTAGGCTACCGAGCGGTAAAGGGCTCTGAAGCACAATCGCGGTTTGATGAAGCGAAGGCAATTGAAAGCGCCGAAGCGCTTTTGAGCCTGCGGGCTTGCGTCAAGTATCAGGAAGTCGAGGCTGGTTTTCTGGCTACGAGCGTAGCCAATGAATTGGGAAGAAAGTTGGTTGACTGTACGGTCGCCCGGAACATGTTGGACCAAACAATAGCCGCCGAGAAAAATAAAGGACTGAATCACCAAACGGCCGCTAGTTACAAAGAAATCGTCGACAAGTATCCCGGCTCAGCACAGGCCAAAGAAGCTAACACTAAGGTCAGCCAATTTGAAACGGCCAAAAAGGTAACAATCCAGGCATGGAACGACCTACAAGAGGCTGATAACGCAGCCTCGGAGAAGAGAGAAGAGGGCTCCTCTACCTCCGAATATTTTCACGAATCAGCATACCTCTATGGAAAAATCAATTTAGAGCATGTTGATCCGATCCTTGTTGCGCACATCAAAAACTCGATCGAGACCTTTAATGAGGGCGACTCAGTGTTCTCTGAGATCGAGCAAGAGATGTCAAAAATCGAGTCAGATAGTCAAAAAATTATCGAATTGGGCCAACAATATGGGGCTGCTTCGGAACACGGAGCAGCAAAGGGCGCCCTCGCCGGTCGCATCGTTGCCGCCGATTTTGCACAGAAGGAGTTGACGAAACTCAGAGACAAGAAAGCAGATCTCTTGAACAAGTACACTGAGAGAATGCGAAACACGGCCGAAATGGACAAGACCGTCAGCGTGAAACTCAAAGAAAAGTACAACGTGGAGTTCATTGATAGATATTGAAGCGGTGAAGCTGAACGTCCTGAGAGTACTTCCACAGAACGTCCACTCAATGATTCGGCCGAACAACACCGGCACTTTTCAAATTAGGTGCAAGCTGAGAAGAATAGAATGAAAATAAATTTGAGATGGGCCACAGGCAAACTTCCGCCACCCGAAATGCTTAGAATCTTCATTTCTTGTGCAGTCTCATCTCCGACGCTTCTCAAGGCGTGACGCCGAGCGCACCGCACCATTCTGTCATCAACGATCCAGGGAACGACTCGAAAAGTAGTTCGTCTGTGTAGCACCAGCCCCAATCCTCATCCGGCTCGAAAGATTTGATTAGGGGATGATTCGTTGAATGAAAATGCTTTCTCGCGTGTCTATTCCTGGAATCATCGCAGCAGCCGACGTGACCACAGGTGACGCAAAGTCGCAAATGAACCCATTGGTCGCCCATTTTCAAACACTCTTCACAACCGTTCGGGGTCTTCGGAGTAACGTTATTGATCTCAGATAAATGGGAACAGCAGTTCATCATTGTGATCCTCGTGATTCCTCTGTTCGTTCGTCCCTCGTCTTTTCAGGATGAAGATGGTCGAAAGTATCCTCGTCCGGTGCTTCGACTGGATCATCCAGCGTTATCAGCAACTCCAGGTCTTCTTCGCTCATGGTCCATCTCCTTTTCTCTGTGCCATCTTTGTGTTTTATGTGACTCTGCGGTTTATGTTCGCCATCACTACCACGGAGACACAAAGCACACCGAGGTGGCACAGAGAAGAATCATTATCGTTGAACGCCGGTGGCTCCTTTCGAAGCCGCAAGAGCTGGAGGCAAACACGGCCGCTCGGGTGTAACCATTGAGACTTCGCGTCACGGCTTGGTCTTAACAATGCGGCAGACCGAATCCGCAAAGCGCCGCTTCATGTCGAGACGGGGAAATGCGGCGAGTATGCTATTCATTTCGTTCGGCGGGATCCGGTCGTACTTCCTTTCTCAGAACAACCTCAGTAAGTTTGTCATCCCAATTTTCGTTTTAGAGCCGAGTCGATAGCCGTGGCGGGATTGACGACGAGTATGGTGTTGTCTGAATCGATCGTAATGATCGCATCCGTCGCGGCTTCAGCCACCGCGCGATAATGCTCTTCACTTTCGCGAAACGCCGCTTCGGCTTGTTGACTCTCGATTGACTTCTCGGAACCAGACATGGCTCTACCATGTTCCGCTTGTCGGGAAACGGATGGGGAATCCAGACTCAGTTAGATCAAGGAACTGGGCTCGGGGTTAATTGTCTAGAATTCGCCGAAATTCTATGGATTCGTATCGGTGGTGTCAATAATCGTTGTCTTCAATCACCACGAAGCATCACTTCTTGGCGACCTGAGACTATCGATTACGGCATCCGCTTTTCGTCCGTCGTTGTGACCGGGTTTGAACGCGCAGCAAAATCGGCTAACGAATAGCAAAACAAGCCAAACAACAAAGCTTGTCATTGGCTGCTCTCCGACCATACTTGAGTTTCCATTTTGAGGCGACACACGGCCGGTGCCCTGGCGTTTGTGCCCGACAACATTTGGATAGCAATGGCAGCAGCAATTCACATCAAAATTCAGCAGTCCACCTAACGCCGTGCCTTAAGCGCGGCTACATTCGAAAAAGATCCCTTGACTTAGAATGTAATTGGTCTTAGCTTCGCTCCATCTCATTTCTCAAAACTCAAGCAAGTTCTCGATGCAACTCCCAGCCTGGAACTTGAACGGAGTAGTTACCCCTCACCTACGGCAACTCTCCATATCTCTTTTATCAGTCCCACTCTCTGGGCCATTTACAAGGGCTCGGATGTTTTTGAGAGACGTTTCGCAGCCCCAGAAAAGACTCGTCCCTCGATCACACGACTCTTGTTCTGAGGTGCCGTGCTATGGATTCGCGCGTAAAAACAATCGAACAGTTGATGCGGGACAATGTTCGGAGAGAGTGGTCTCTGCTGGAACTGGCACAGGCCGTCAATCTCTCCGTGTGGCGACTCTCACACATCTTCGTGTCTGAGATCGGCCAATCACCGATGCAATATTTGAAACAGTTGAGAATGGCTCGAGCGAAGTATCTTTTGGAAACGAGTTTTTTAAGCGTCAAAGAGATCGCTCATCAAGTCGGGCTGAATGATGAAAGTCACTTCGTGCGCGGTTTCAAGAAGGTGCACGGAGACGCCCCGACTCGTTATCGATTGCGCTCCCGGGGTGAATTGAATTCTGGTAATGGCCAAACGCCAGACGAAAAAAAAGAGGTTGACGAAGCCGACAACGGAAACGGACTTCCGCACTCAACCAACAAAGAACTCGCCAAAGCCGTCACGCGATCACTTCTTCTGTTTCTAAACTTCTTCTGTTACTGGGCATCGACCTTTGACACGACAATCTAAACTTTCGGCGTTCGGAGCGGCCGCAGCACAATCCGCCAACGAACAGCAAAGAAGGCCAAGTAACAATGCTTGTTATTTCAGACCGCAGGTAATAATCTGCCGATGCTTTCATCCGAAACCCGACTACGTTTTATCCAGTCAAAATTTGTTTGCGTAATTCGAACCGCGCAAGCAGTTAGTTACTGAGGCGACTTACCTAGCCTTACGTCGATAATCTTTACCAAACTCTCTGAGGGTTAAGACCGAGTACTTCATTCGCAGAACTCGGAAACGGTTTAGCAAACTCAGCAAAAGAAACTTTAGCTTTGGAAGCCCTCTGAGGGCTGAAAGGAGAATCTATGCCTGGCAAAAAGGGTAAGCACCGGAAGGGAGCCGGACAGAAGAAGGGATCCGATAAGACCGTGAGCAGAAGGACCGTGCTCAAGGTAGGAGCGGCAGCGGGAGCTGTCACTGTCCTGGCCCCCAACATCATAACCCCACGGAAGGCGCTAGCCAGCCTTCTTCTTCCAGACGGTCCAGTGGCACCGCCGCTGGTTCAATGCACCGCAAGCCCCGGGAGTCCGGCACATACCCCTTTTAAGGATGCGCTACCGATTCCGTTTCCAGCGATACCCCATCAACTGACCCCGGCGCCAACTCAGAATGCTAACCTAAACGCGGATGAGGCCGACCGAGCGCCACATCAACGCTGGGCTCAGTTCACGCCAACCCCGTTGACCTACGAATTGGAAGCCCGGGCCGGCACGCATCGGTTCCATTCGGATTTTGGTGAGACATATATCTGGGGATTCAATGGTAAGTATCCTGGCCCAATGATCCTGAATAGATATGGCAATGCTAGCATCGTTCGGTTCCGGAACAGCTTGCCGCCGAACGGCGATAACACGTTTGGCGTCCCCGAGATAACGATCCACTTGCATAACGGTCACCATGGTTCAGAGAGCGACGGTTTCGCAGCCGATTTTTTCCCCAGCGGCAAATGGAAGGACAATCTCTACCCGAACGTCTACGCCGGCATCGAGGCTTTTCCGAACCAGAATCCGGGTGGGAACGGAGTCGGTGACGCAAGGGAAAAGATGGGCACTTTCTGGTACCACGATCACCGTCAAGAGAAAACCCTCCAGAGCAACGTCCTGGGTCTGAACGGCATGTACATCGCTTGGGACCGGACGGATCCGGGCCATGAGTTCGCGACCAGTGGCTCGCTGCGATTGCCTGGATATTATGGTATCACTGACATTCCCTTGATCCTTACCGAGAAGAGGTTCTGTGCCCTGGATGCACAAGGCCGAAATGAAATGGTCAATGCGGCCGGTGGCGACAAGTGGATCGTCAACGGATCAATTCAGCCGAAGTTTACTGTCAGGAACAGAAAGTATCGGTTCCGCATTCTCTCTACCGGACCGACAACGGCCCAGTGGGATCTTTGTCTCATCGGCCCGACGGGCGATATTAAAACGATGACTTGCATCGCCACTGATGCCAATTTCCTCGAGCATCCGGTTCCGGTCGATGCGGGCGCGAATGCTGCTAATACCAACGCCATCGAGGGAAACGTGATTGAAACTCCGGGCGCAATTCGAGTGAACGTCGCTGAGCGCTACGACGTGATCATCGACTTCGGGAACTTTAACCCGGGCGATAAGCTCTATCTCGTAGATAACGGGGTGGGAAGGACCCAGAGTGTCAATCCAGGAAACGTGAATCCTCCGGGATTACCGGCAGGCCTCAACATCGGAAAAGTTTTAATGCGGTTCGACGTGGTTCAGCGAGAGTGGTGGTTCCCGCAAGATACACCTGCTATTCCGCAGACCCTCTGTACCTATCCGCCGATATGTACGCCGGATACTACGTTCACGTGGAACTTTACTCGCGATCCTGTGGGATCGAATCCACGATTTTTCAGGATCAACGACCGTGTCTTCGATCCCGATGTACCGCAGCATTGCATCATCAAGGGAACCTGTGAAGAGTGGTTCATCAACAATAACACCCCTAACGCCGATGGCCCTACCAACTGGGCCCACCCCGTGCATATTCACTTTGAGGAATTTCAAATTACGGAGCGATGGGCGATCATCGGCGGCGTATTTCAGCAAGTTCCGGTGCCGGCGCTAGCGGATGGCAGGAAAGACGTAACCAAGGTGGAGCCGGGAGAGGCCGCACGGATCAGGATGAACTTCCGAGACTATCTCGGAGACTACCTGATCCACTGTCACAACATGGGCCACGAAGATGCGTTCATGATGGTGCATTGGGTCATTGTTCCTGATGCAGCCGCCAAGGCAGCCTGCGACGCATTGATTGTTAAGGCCAACAAGGAGTTCGAAGCCAAGCTGCGGAATGAGGAGGTGGCGTAATGGATAGAAGATCAATGTTTACCAGATTGTTGAAGCCGCACGCCAATTCGCAGGGCGCTGCGAAGTTCACAAATGCGCTGCTTCGAACACAAGACAACAAAGAGGTCAGGTTCTATGACGATCTGATCAAAGGCAAGCAATGCGTGATCAATATGATGTACGCAGAATGTCACGGTGCGTGCCCTCTGGTGACTACGGTTCTGAAACGAACCTATCGTGACCTGAAAGATCGCATGGGTAAGGACGTCTTCTTTTACTCAATCTCAGTAAAGCCACAGGACGACACGCCGGCCGCGCTGAAGCACTATGCTCAGATGCGCAAGGCTGATCTGCCTGGCTGGTATTTCCTGACCGGAGATCCCTACGATATCGAGACGATCCGCTTTCGGCTCTTTAATATGGGCCATATAGGGATCGACCTGGATTTCGCTATGCACTCCGGCACATTCCGTATTATCAACGATGCCACTAACTACTGGGGCCATGCACAGGCGTTTGCCAGTCAGAAGAATATTCTGAAGCGTATCGGCTGGGCCGATCCTTATAAGTCAGCCGCGGAATGGGACGCGGTGATCAGGGCTCGTCAGGCTCGGATCGACCAGGTCGTCAAGGAACACGGCTACTTACGCCGAGACGCGATGTAGTTGCGGCACTGGACCGTCAAGGCTAAGTAAGAAACCGACCTTGCACGGTCGAAATTAGACCAGGAATAGAAGCCGCTGAAAGTGGCTTCTATTCCTGGCCCAACGCAACAGCAATACATGAAAAGCCCCGAGCGGAATACATCATGAAACTTACTGCCATAATCTCGCTGCTGGCTATGATAATTCTGGGCTCAACCGCCGGGTTCGCCCAGGAAAAGAAGAGTTGTTCTTTCGACATCGTCGGGACATGGAAAGCGCAGGTCTCACCCAACGAAGCAGTTCTCTATCGTTTCGATTCCAATAATGGAGTGACTGTTCTTGCGGATCTCGGCACCGGGGAACCGCGCCAGATCGCCACCGCGAAATACGGGGTGATCAACGAGCTCGGCAAAGCGGAGTCGGTTTCGTTTACTGCATCCGGCAAGCACCGGATCTTCGGGTCCATCAAAAAGACGATGAAGGTCGTTAAGTATGACGAGACTTCGATCACTTGCGCCATACCAGGCATTGGAACCATTCAGTGGACGAGGGTCGATCCCGACCGGTATTTCATTGTGCTCGCGGCACGCAAGGGAGAGTTCTACGATACGAGTGGCTCGGCGTTTCCCATGGTTATCAAGCTGGCTGGAGGAGTTCCCACAATAGACGCCTTCGGTGTCTATTTAGCGAAAGACGGAAGGGCCTTGGGCACCGTCCCTCCCGACGTATACAAGAAGTATCTTCGAGAGGCACGCAACGACTCGGAAACCACCCTGCGTCTGGAAATCAACTCCCGGCAGTATGAAAGGGCGTTGAAGATCATTAAGGAGTGGGAACGGCGTGACCGCGAAGGCGCGCTTTTGTACACCACCGCTGCCGAGACTTTAGATGATGCTACCTATCTCAATAACATTCTGGTCGTTAAGGCGGCAACGGAAACGCTCAACCAGTGCTCGGAAGATGTCAATCTGTACCCGCTCAATTACGTCCATAAGGACGACTGGCTCAGCGACAAGTTTGGGTCCGCGTTTGTTCCGTTCTATTACTTCAAGGAACTCAGGCAGCGAAATGAGGCGCGACATATTGACGACAAAAAGTTTCAGGAACTCGTGCCGGTGCCGAACGTGGCTAGTCGTTAGTGTCAACTAGCAGATCTCCCCACCGGATCAAAAAACATAAAGGGGAGGTATATGATCTTGAGGTTTGACAGTCAGAAACAAATGGTTATGAAACGCTTACTCTTCATCGTAATGGCCGTGTTGATCGGAGTCGCTTCCCAGCAGTTGATGAGCGCACAAACTCCGACTGGGCCTGATGAGAAGCGCGCGACTCAACCAAAAAAACGTGGTGGAATCTTCACCATGTATGTCATGGATCCGCTGGCCCGTACGATGTGTTTTAGTGACGGGAAAGAAGGGTTTGCGTTTATTAATAACGAGTATCGGAACCGCTGCAGTGATCTTGGTTACATTCTGGCGAGTAATGGCAGTCTTGTTAGCGGTATCGAGGTCAACCGAGTGGCGGCGATCGTCGAGCTCGGCCCGCCGGACGAGCTTCGCCGGCGTTATGGCTTTGAGGACGCGCAGGGGGGCGGCACCGGGTTCGCTTCTCTACATCTTAACGGCGACAAGATCATGATTCTGAAGCAAGATCTTGGCAGGCCGGAATACCAACCACTGCAAGAGGCGCCCAAACTCTTTACGGAGCTTACTCCATCTGCGACCGCGCCAATCAAGTTGGGCCACATTTACCTGGTGCGTATCGCGGACAAGAAAGACACAAATTTCCAGCAGCTCGTTAAGCTGATGGTGATTGCGTTTCGTCCTGAGGAATCGGTGACGGTGCGGTGGGAGTTGCTCTAATTCTAGTAGCTCCAAACCCTCCAGGCGTTTCGGTAACAAAATTCAGTAGTGCTTCCAGAAATACTGGAAGCAAGTTATGAACTTCCCATCCTTGAAGGAGAAAAGGTATGAGCGACGAATTCAAAACCAGCGGCGCCGGCTTTCAGCGGGGCGCGATCTGCACTGAAACGAGCCTTTACAAAACTTACGACGGCCAAGTTGAGTGCATTCAACTCATAGCCGCAGGGACGCCATTCCCGAATAATATGTCAGGAGCGGGCACAGGCAATGTAACGTGGTTCAAGCTCACCTTAGCAACTGACGGCGATAGAATATCCTTCAACGCAGTCAGATCATCTGCGGTTAAAGGATAGAGAGAATACCTACCTACCCCCCGGTCAGTCGGGCACTATTCAGAGCACTCTTCCTGCTCGCGCCGATTTGACGTGAGCAGGGAGATGCCTTTGCAACAAGGGGTACGAAATGAACTTCCGAAAGCTTCTGCTTCTACCGCTGCTCTCGGCAGCATTGATCGTAACAACTACGAGCGGGTACACTCCCGGCGTCCCTGCACAAGAAAAAGAGCGATCGGCGCACTCCAAAAAAACTACTGAGTTTCACTATGTGTGTCCGATGCACGAGACCGTCACGTCAAAGAAACCCGGGACGTGTCCGAAGTGCAAGATGAATTTAGTGAAGAAGCGCCTTCCCAAGTCCTCAGACGAGGGATGACGCTTTGAGCAAGTTGAGTCTAAGCTTCGCCCCTGACATCGCACGTTTTCCAAAGGCAATGAATCGGTGACGTCAGATCAGAGACAGTCCTGGATGAAAGTGCGGCCGCTGGCCGTGGCTCGCTTGCTGGTCGCGTCAATCGTAACGGCGTCATTCCTGATTACCGTTGCACCACTTGGCACTGCGTCGTCCGCCGCGACCGGCACGATGGACTGCTGCATCGGCAAGCCGGGACATGAGACAGGCTCCTGCGCCACTGGGTTACCAGCATCCTCGGAAAAGTCCCATTTCGAATCTCCGGCCTCTTTCGACAACGATCCGGCGGCGCCATCGGCATTTTCGCTCGCAGTCGTTGCCGAGGCCGGCGCCGGGGAACATTGTCATTCCCCAGCCGCCGGCACTCCGGCTCCCACCCACACAATATTTGCCGGTGCCGAGACGACGTCAACGACGACCGAACTCGAGTCGGGCACGCTTATCGTCGCGGCCGCTGCTGGTCCAACTGCGGAATCCGAGCTCACCGGCGTTCCCAGTGTGAGCCAGCCGTGCCCGAAGAATTGCAGCGCGTGTGCGACGATTCTCACGCAACGGCCGCGTGAGCAATCAGCTCTTTCATTTGCGGCGAGACCGCACGCGCTCTTAGTTCGTAGACTTTCACCAATCAATGATCTGCAGATCCGACCACTTAACAGAAAGTGGTTACATTTGCTACCTCGCGGACCTCCCGCGTAAAAAACACGCTAAATCCAATCCGAAAAGCTCTCTCGCTTAGCGCAATTGTGTTGAGCGTGTAGCTTGACCTCGGCGCGCGCGCTATGCAGCAACGCGGGCTAGGGTCGTCTGTCGGTCGTGTGCTTTACACGGAGGGGCGCAATGCATTCATCCAACAACTACCAGTTGAGTCTTATTCTCCTGTTGGTTTTCGCCTGGAGTTTGACGGCTCAGGCCCAACAAACCGTGACGTCCGCGACCCTCGGCGGACGAATAGAGGATTCGAGCGGCGCCATAATCCAGGGTGCCGCGGTGACCATCAGGAATGTCGAGACAAATGCGACGCAGAGGACGGTCAGCGATGGTGAAGGTCGTTTTCGCTTTCCCTATCTAAGCGTCGGCAGACACGAGATTGTCCTCGAGAAGTCAGGCTTTGCCAGACTAACCCGTCAACTCACGTTAACAGTGGGGCAGACTGTTGACTTACCGTTGAAGCTTGCGGTAGGAGACGTGGCTGAGAGCGTTGAGGTGACTACCGACCTTCCGGGAGTCGAGAGTACCCGCACGCAGGTGGCCGAAACTTTGCTGCCGCGAGAGATTGATGACTTGCCGCTTAACGGTCGAAATTATTTGGACCTCGCAGCGCTGACACCCGGAGTTACTCGCAGCAATCCCACCTCTAACCAACGCTTTCCCGAGACGTCCGCGGTGCCTGGATCCGGGTTGTCGATCACCGGCCAGCGCTTTATCAACAACGGATTTGTGGTCGATGGTCTATCGGCAAATGACGACGCTGCCGATCTGCCCGGGACTTTTTACAGTCAGGATGTCATTCGCGAGTTCCAGGTAATCGCTTCCGGCGGAATCGCTGAGTTTGGCCGGGCGTCGGCAGGCTTCATCAACATTATCACGCACTCAGGAACAAACAACTTTCGTGGCCGGATCTACGGCTACCTGCGCAACCAGCGCTTCGACGCCCGTAATCCGCTGGCAAGCACCACGGATCCCCTCACCCAGGGACAATATGGGATTAGTTTCGGCGGGCCCATTGTCAAAAACCGCACCTTCTTCTTCTCAAACTTCGAACAGACGCGCCTAAACAACGCAACCGTAATCACGATTGCGAATCCCAACGTAACGGTGGTGAACAACCGGCTCGACCAAATCAATTTTAGTGGCCCGCGGATCTCGACCGGCGTTGTTCCCACCGGCTTGGACACATCAAATCTGTTGTTTCGTGTCGAACACCAGGTCAATAGGTCTAATCAGTTTTCCGCGCGCTATAGTCTTTATGAGGTTGATAGTATCAACGGTCGAAACGTGGGCGGGCTGAACGCTGTCAGCCGGGGCACGGGACTGAACAACCGCGACCAGACTATCACCGCCAGTAACGTAGCGACGATTTCATCTCGCACGATCAATGAAACGCGCTTCCAATACACCCACAGTCGATTGGGAGCACCGGTCAACGATACTCTTGGTCCGGCGGTGAACATCTCGGGCGTGGCGAGTTTTGGCACGGCGACCTTCTCGCCTACCGAACGTGACCTCGACACTTATGAGATCGTCGACACGATTACGACCCAGCGTGGCGACCATTCGATTAAGGCCGGGATAGATTACCTGCACAACCGCGTGAACATAATTTTTCCCGGAGCCCTGCAGGGCGTCTACGCCTTCTCTTCGCTGGCTAACTTCCTGGCGAATCGTTACACCACTTTTCAGCAGGCATTCGGCGCGCCCAGCCAGGAACAGGCGAATCCGAACATCGGTCTTTTTGTGCAGGACGAATGGAAAGTGAATCCACACTTAACCATCAATGCCGGCCTGCGTTACGATGCCCAGTTTCTACCTGATCCCGTCACCACGGACGCGAATAACTTCGCTCCCCGACTGGGAATCGCCTACGCCCCCGGCGATCGCAAGACAGTGCTGCGCGCGAATTTTGGAATTTATTTCGACCGGATTCCGCTGCGGGCCACCTCCAATGCGTTCCAGCGTGACGGTACCAGGTACAAAGTTGCGGTCCTCTCTTTCGGGCAGCCGGGCGCGCCCGTCTTTCCGCAGACTCTGCCGGAGTTTCCCGCCAACTTGCTCGTCAGCATTACGACGATCGATCCACACATCAGGAACAGTTATAACGAACAGGCCAGTGTGCAACTCGAGCGCGAACTGTCTCCTTCAACCTCCTTTTCGGTTGGCTTCCTGCACACCCGCGGCTTGCACATCATCCTTTCCCGTAACGTGAATGTGCCTGCAGCTCCTGCTTCCGCCGGCGTGCCGAATCTCGGTAGGCCCGATCCGCGCTTCGCGAATGTCAGTCGTTTTGAAAGCTCAGGGGAGGCTGACTACAACGGCCTGGTAGTCTCGCTAAACCGTCGTTTTCAGCGGTGGTTTGGAGTGCGGGTCGCTTACACGTTGTCAAAAACCACTGATAACGCCGGTAACGCGTTCTTCTTTTCGCCACAAGATAATTCCAACTTAAATGGTGAGTGGGGCCCGGGGGACAACGACCAGCGGCACCGCCTCGCGCTGAGTGGTACCTTCGAGATTCCGCGCGGAAATTCCGACTCCGCCACGCGGCGCGCACTGAGCGGTTTTCAGTTGAGCTACATCTTCAGTTATGGCTCGGCGCTTCCTTTCAATATCATCCTGGGAAACGATCGCAACTTTGACACGAACTCTAACGATCGGCCGGTGGGAGTCGGACGTAATTCCGGTAAAGGCTTTGATTTCGCATCGCTCGACCTACGTTTAAGCCACAGATTTCATCTCGGCGAGAAGCTGCAACTCGAGACTCTCCTAGAAGGCTTCAACGTTCTCAATCGCGCCAACCTACAACTCCCGAATGGTGTTTTTGGCTCGGGAACGGCGCCGCTGCCGAGCTTTGGCCAGCCCACCGGCGCCGCCGATCCACGACAGCTTCAGTTTGGCTTGCGGCTTAGTTTTTGAGCGGTGAACCTCCCGCTGTTTCAGTTAAGATTGCTCTATCCCTTTACGCGACGGCAGCCGCTTGCATCTTGAGCTTCGAGCATTACCGGCGATTACACTCATGCTTCACCCGAGGAAATGGAACGAGCGATGGAAGCGGTGCCTAGTTACAACCAGCTAACCAGGTATTGAAATCCTCGGCAAAATCTCGGCAAAATGGCATACAGCGGCGTTCACTGCAATCAGCCGCTGTTTTGTAAGTTATTGAAAACTCAGGAGAAGATTGGTAGCGGGGGGCGGGATCGAACCGCCGACCTTGGGGTTATGAATCCGGCAACGTGATAGTGCGCCTATGACGTTGTAATCACTTTAACCAACATTTACCGCGGATCGCAGCCCGTCACCTATGCGCCACCATACGCCTGTCACGCCCTGTTTCGGCCTAAGACCGACACAGTTCTCCCCACAGCTCGGCAACCTAAGCTCCAGGGTGTTGAGTTGCCCAATTTCGGATTCAAAGCCTCGCCGTTACACCCTTATTGACGTATCAAAAGGTTTGAAGAGCGAATTTGCTGTCAGCGCAAGCTAGTTCGCTTTACCATCTGCGAATTTGAAAATGCCAGTCGGTTCTGCGACTCGCACGTAATCAGCACCGCACATAACTATGCTGCGTTCTAAAATTGGCCACGTTGAAACCAATGGTCTTGATGTCGCGCAGACTCTCATCGATGAACAATCGACTTAGTAGAGGGAAGACGGAATGACCAAAGGGTGGCATTGCTCCTGGTGTGACGCCGCAGATCTCAAGCATCTCGTCCGACGAGGCGAAGCGAAATTTCTTCAGGCTTACGATCTGTTTCTTCAGCGCGCGCGAATCAAGACGCGCCGGCCCCGGCAGGACCGCCAAACAATACTCGGCTGTGTTGTTACCGAATTCCATACGCAATAACAAGGCTTTTGCGCCGATGGTGTTAGGAAAGCCTGCCTGAGCACGCGCTTCGGCGCTCTCGGCGCTCGTACGGCAGACGGCGTGGGAAAGAAGGTTGTACTCGACACCATTAGTGTCGAGAATGCGAAGAATGGATTCAAAGGCTGTTGTGTTCATAGAAGTTCCCTTTCCGATTGAATTGTGCTTGATGAAGGTAGGAGGGGGGAGTCTTTACCCCCCGCGTGAACTAGATTCCGATGAGGAGTCGCACGTCGAGAACGTTCGCTGTCTCTACGGTGCTGACCGCGCTAAGCCGTGTAGCGAGGGATCGCGCGAAATAGATCCGATGGAGTAGCCGCCTGCCCACGACACGACTCCTGCCGTGGACGGCGCGGGTGTTGCGGAAGGCTAAGAACCGCCCAGGACTGACCACGACGCTGCGCGGTGTCAGCGCACTTAGGAGATCCCTAAACTCGCGAGTGGCGCGTTCGGCGCGTCGGTTTTCTTGACGGAGTGCGGTTCCGGGAGAGCAATATGTGATCTACCATTCTCGTCTTCGTATATAAGCGGCCGCAACGCCGAGATCACTAGGTAGCCGCCAAAATCAAAACTCTCGGGCGCGGAAAATCTGAAAATTGGCTGGCGGAGAGTTTGTAGTAGTTTCGCTGGTGTATTCGGGATGATGTCCCGCTCCAGGGTTAGCAGGAGCGTTGCGATGTCTCCATCGTTGACCGAGCCGAGCAGGCCCAATAACTGAGGTTGCATGCGCCTGCTTAAGAACGCATTGTCACTATGGAAGTTAAACTTCACCGTTCCTGCGTTGCTTTGCGTGCGTTCCTTGCCGGGCTCCGGCTCTACTCTGTGGATCAGGCGCCCTCGCTTCTCCTGACGGTAACCGATGATTTCGCACTTGGCGACGCCAGCCAGTCCTACCAGTACCGTCTCAGACATGGAGACCTTCGCAGTCGTCTCAGGCCCATCTTGACGAGTTCCGTCGTTCGGCAGATTGTCTATAATGATACCGTCGTACTCGCTGTCGCTTGACTCGGCTAGATGCTGAAGCATCTCCTTGATGTCTTGTGGCAGGTTGTCGGCCGCGGCCCGAATGGCCTGTTTCTTGAAGCGCTCCCACTCGGGACCAAACTGGGTGTGCGGGCTCGCAGATCTGAGATCGCACGTGACCACCTTTCCCGGTTAGAGGAAGGTTCATAAGCATACGGAAGTCCCCCGCAGGTGGCTTTCGCCTGCGCTGGGCTGATATTGTCTAAGTTCATCTTCATCTTTCATTTCTCCTAGGTGCCGGCAGTCCGGCGTTAGGAGGATGTCGCCCCAAATGAAGTCATCACGGGCGCGCCGCTGTATTGGCCCGCCGCCGGTGGCTTTACATGTGCAAGCGATGTCGCTACGCTTGTTTGTCGCCGTAGGTTGGTTTAGTGGACCCCTGCGGAGACTTGGGACGACATCCTGTCGTTTCCAAGCTTGGGGAGCCTTGCTGAGGGATTCAGACCAGGGCGGGCTCCCATACTATTTCCTGTTCTCGTTGTTCTTCATGAGTAATTGCAGGTGCCGGAAGGTTGAATGATTGATCCTGCCGACGTTGCGGCGCTTTACTCTGTCGTGTCGGCAGCGGACCGTGGTTTCGATGCATTGCGCGAAAGACCTCGCTCAGACCTTTCCCGACTTCTTCTTCTGTCATTTTTGCTTGTCCTCCTTTTAAGTAATTCGGAGCATGGCTGCATACCGACTGCTGAGTCGGAAATGAAGCGGGCTTTTTGTGTGTCTGGGTTTGTCGCTTATTAAGGATGGGTCGCGACTGAACTTGTTTACTGCTCAATTCGACTTGCAGAGCATTTGCTTCGGCTGGCAGCTCGAAGATCTAAAGAGTCGTTCCTATAACAGAAAAACCCGCGAGAGACGGATAGTTGTTCTTCCATCTCTCGCGGCTCTTTAGAACCTTTCCATTGAGACCAGCGAAGTTAGTCAGCGAGAGGTTTTCTTGAAATCGTAAACCTCAGTCACGGTGAAGGTTAGCTTTGAGCCACCGTTGCGGCTCAATTGAACATCTTTGACTTGTCCTTCGGCGATGTCTTCGAGCCGTTCTGCCTTCTCGCCCGTGGCAAAAACCATGACCCTTAGCCGTTCTGACTCGTCTTGTCCCTCGTTTCTCAAAGCCTTCCGCTGAACTTCAATCAAAGCTCGCGAGATCTTAATCTTGCCAGCCTTGACTTCTCCAAAGAGTCCAGGACTTAAGGTTTTGAGCCTCCTGGCGCTTTCCACCAACCGTGCAGAAATGTTCATTAACCTCCCGGCTTGCTCACTTGCTTTCCCTAAGCTCCCACTTGTTGCTCCGCGCATTTTTGCGCTGAGCTTGACGCCTCCGCGGCCTCCCCTTTGGCGGCTTCTTGCCTCCGCATTGAAGAGTGGGAGCAACTCGACTGCGATAACCGCCCTTTGGCTTTCGTTGAGGTGCCTTCGGCCGACATTCAAGCTGATGACCTGGTTGAGAAGGTCCTCTTTCTTCCCCTGGTAAATCTCGTAGATCGGTGTGATTCCCAACTCCTTGCACGCCCGCTGCCGATGGCGGCCATCGAGAATCACGAATTTCCCACCGGACTGTCGGTAAATCACGATTGGAACCTGTTGCCCACGCCGCTCGATGTCCGATTTGAAAGCGTCGAACTCCTCCTCGGTCATCTTCGGTAGATAGCCTGCAACTCGTGCTCCTCTTCAACTGTGATCTTCTGACCCTTCATGGACGTCCCACCTCCTGTAGACGGTAAAACCCATCCCGCTTGATAAGTTTTTGCAAGGCATATCGAAGGTTTTCGTTAATGGTACAAAAGAATGCTCCTCGACATACTCAGGCGTCTGATTGAACGACCCGAGACCTTTAGCCTTCTATTGCCCGACTATAAGAATGAGATAGAGCGTCCGTGGTTTAACGTTGGTGAATCAGTTGATCAGGCCTTTGAGTCTGTGATGAATTACAGGTTGCCCAAAGTATCGAGAAAATCAACTGACCGCTCCGTATCAAAAAGCCTAAGTGTTCCGAATTAACGGAATTCACTGTATTCGCTTACGGAAAGACCAGAGGCGCATTGCCGACTCCTGCCACCCTCTTTTAACTACTTTAGTTCAAAGATCGTATCTCTCAAGTCAAGGTGGCTTGCTTGAGAATTACAATTTTGCATATCCTTGTGCAAATGTCAAGCTTTGAAGGGCAGGGAGGTCAATTATTTATTACTCTGAAAAAGCATTTGGCTATATCGTACAATTTCGGGTGCGCTTGAGGGACGCTGCGCGACAGGTTGTGTTTGAGCAATAAGCGGTGCTCTATGAATAATAAAAACAAGGCCAAGAACGATGAGAGCTTCTCCACAGAATTGAGCGAGAGGCTGAAGGCTATTGAGATTGATCCGAAGGAACTGAAACCGATCCAGATCTACAAGCGCCTTGGGTTGAGCAAGGAACAGATAAGCTATGAAACGCTACGGAAGATACTGAGCGGGAGAGCGAGCCCGAGCGAGCAGACGAAAAATCTGTTACGAAAGGCCACAGAAAGCAATCATATTTGGAGCGCCAGCGGGATACATACCCGTGATTTGGTTCGAGGACTACTGGAAAGTGGCGCGCCTTATTTCACGATAAAGCCGCTGGGAGACGCCGACTTAGTGTTGGAAATGAGCATCGTTCCCGGCTACCGGCACTTGGTGCGCTGTTTGGATGACGCCCGGCCGAACAATGATGAGCAGACATATATTCTCAAGCACGCATTGGCCGCTCATACCGACATCCAGAATCTGAAGTGTGCATCCGCTACACTTCTAACGCACCTCCCCCTACCAACGAATGAACCAGTCAGGCTTTCATCACAGATAGCTAAGGACGTTAGCATAGTTACCGTCGCGGAGTTCGTTAGCCGTTTTCTTAACTTGGAAAAGTCCCAAGACGGAACTCACGAGCAGACTCAAGACACACGGTATTAGTACCGAAGGCTCCGATAGCCCGGTATTCTACGGCTCGGATAGTAAAGGCAAGATAATTGACTGTCTGGAAGAAATCCGGGGCATCTCAGGTCTCGCAAGCACCAAAGCTGAAAGTCCGAATTTTGCGCCAGAAGACGCCTGGCGGGTCTGCGTGATCGCGGGCATGCCTGGAACGGGCAAGACCGCGTTGTGCCTCACAGCGGCCCTCCAACTACTCAACTCTTACACAAATGAAAACAGGCGCGCCGCCGACGTTTGTTTCCCCGTCATTATCAGGGGAAGGGACATTCTCACGCCGCAGCACATACCGGGGGCTATAAAGGACGCCATTGAGACCTTGTATGGCGCGAGTCTACCGCAAACGATAGTTGATGAGATGATCGGTAGTGGTTACCTGCTCCTTTTTATCGATGGCCTCAATGAAAGCGTCGCGGTCTTGACTTATTCACACCTCACCAGCGTGCTGGGACATCTGCCTCACGCTTTCAAAGAAGACTCTAAGTACATCCTGACTCTGCGCCCCGGTACTTTTACGTGCGAAGAACAGGAGACCCGCCGTGAATAGTAAGACCGTAACTTGGGAATCCTTGGACGCACCTGACCAACATGACCGAAATGAAGAGCAAAGAACGCAAGTCCTGAAGGAGTCGCAGAAGAAGCTAGAGAAGCCCTTGGGGATGTACATTTTGAATCAGCTAGAAAGCTCCGATGAGATAGGCCAGCCCCTTTTTGGAACTCGTCACGCATTCCGCTTTTCATTCAGGCGCTCTCTTCCGAGAAGGCAAAGAGTTTCTTGAATGACCTGTTGAGTACCACCCTTACCGAAGAGGGGGTCCAAGCACGCAACGAAACGTTCTACCGACTTGTCGAATTTTTGGCCGCGCGGTGGGCGGCTCAGGTGCTGGGCGGCATCTCAGATCCTGACAATCAAGGCGTGACGAGAGCGAGGAGGGAAGAGGATTTTGCGAAGCTCCTAGTGCAGGGCACCGGCACCTCCTTCCTCTTAGCGTGGGACAAGGGTACCCATTCTATGAACATGATGCTCTCTTACGAGGAGTTCATCGAAAGACTCGATGTCAAGGGGACATCCCTCCACAAAGACAAAGACGAAGATCGCAAGGCCCTGAATGAAAGGATGCTGGAAGGCTTCTGCGTTACTGGAGCGAAGCAAAGACAAGTGCCGCCTCCGTTTCCCTGCAGGTATCCTTCGCGATTTCTTCCTCGCCCAGTACTTCGTTGACGGGATGCTGCCCGATTCAGTTCAGAATCAGGAGGATGAGATTATCAAACGTCTCGGCCAGGCACCTTTACATTGGGAGCAAAGATTGGTTTCGTTCTTTGTTGGCCGGCCGACTGCGTGTGGAAAGAAGACAGGATTTAATTACAGATTTGTTAAAGGAAGTTGCAGTTAAGAGTTCGCATAACTCGCTTTTGAAAGAACTACTGCTGGCACAACCGGGTAAGTCCTACCTCCTACAGAATCTAATCTTCCTGAACGTTGCCTCGGAGCTTCACGGGAATGAGATGAGCATTGATATTGCCGATGTCTCAATAGCTGGGGCAGCTTTGAGCCATGCTCTCGACCATGTTACGGCCAACAGGATCATGATCAAAGCTGATCGTTCTAACCTTGAGTTTGTGCGCCTGACATCCCAAACCGATGTGGCCGAGCGAATCGAGTTGCAAGGCACCCCGCGTCTCGACAAGCCCTTATGGAGTGGAACGTTGCCGACGGAGGCTGACGTTCCAGCTCTGATTGATTATTGTCGCGAAACCAAGGCTATCAAACCGGAATTTGATAAGTCAAACGAATGGTTAGTCATGCCCGGCGGCGTGTACTCCGTAGGCTCTTACCGGAATCTCTCGAAACATGAAAGCGAAGTGCAAGAACCGAGCGTACTGATTGGTTCTACGCGTATTGGTCTGACAAGCTTCGCCATTCAGATCAACCAATCACGAATGGAGATTTCTCCAGATTCCTGCGACAGCCGGGCAACGAGAAGTGGTCATGGAATGTACAACGACCCGAAACGACTAACGACTATTACCTGCGCGGGTGGGACGCCATGATCAAACTGTTCGGTGAGAAGGATGTCAAATCTTGGAATAAGGAAGAGATAAAAAGCGAGTGGCTCGACGCTCCTCTGGTGTACGTGAGTTGGATGGCCGCGAACGCGTACACTCGGTATTACGGCCTCTCGTTACCTACTGAAGCGCAGTTCGAAGTTGCCGCTCGATACTTCTATCACAGGGACAAGTTAGAAGAAGGTTCCGTCCGGGAATACCCCTGGTGGAATGACCTAGTCAAGAGAGGGATGTCCAACGCAAGTGCGGACAAGAGTCTCATGGGTTACGCCTTATACGGCGGGGAAGAAGATGACAAACCTCCTTCTTTATACCCGCCATTCTCGTATCAGAAGATACCAAGTTAGGCGACTTCAAACAGTGGGCCGACCAGGTAAGTCCGGTTGGCCTGCCTGGGGATCAGGCCAGGCGCGTCATCTGCTCGGCGGCGTAAGGCAGTGGATGGCGGACATCTGGTCGCCGATCTGGCCCCCGTATAAGGAAAAGCTCGAAAGCGTGATAATTCACCCTTACCAGGACGGCTGGGCTGCGACTGATCCTCAACTCGGTTACGAGCAGCGTAAGCGGTGGCGGCAGGAACGTCATCGGGTGTTGCGCGGGGGCAGCTATCACTGGAAAGCGGATCAACTCCGCATTTCCTACCGCGACGCGCAGCGAGAGACGAATGTCAACCACGATGTTGGCTTTCGTTGTGTCAAGAAAATATGGCCTACCAAGCCATTGGAACTCCCCGCATGATGAATTGGAGGATGATCATGAAGAATAGGACTACCAGAAAAATATGCTTTGCAGTGACGTTGATTGCCGCGATCCTGTACCTAGTGAATTGCCGTCATCCGACGGCGAGTGACCAGAATGTTTTCCTTGTAGGGGTACTTGCGCCGAAGCCGGCTTTATGAGCGGTCATGGAAACAGTATTGAGTCTGGCGCACGCGTCGCCGAAGAGTACCTTAACAGCCACGGCGGAATTTTGGGTAAACCGGTTCGGCTCGTAATTGCCGATACCACATCCGAAGCAGGCAGGTGCCGCGGAAGGTGCGAGGGAGCTGATCGAGCGCCAGCAGGTGAAGCTGTTGATCGGAACGGGCACGAGTGCGTCAACGCTTGCCGTTATCCCCATCGCGACGGAGGCCAAAGTGCCATTCATTTATTCGCTTGACGGCGAGCTCAAGACCTGCCGTAGCGGAGCTCCAAACGCAGTTTCACATTCGGTCTGGGGGTCCGGCTTCACTGAGCGGATGATCGTGGAGCCTTTTTTGAAGCACCTCGCCACTCGCTTCTCCAAGCCTGGTCAAGCTTTCAAAATATATCTAATCGGAGGTGACTACGTATATCCCCGCTCAACCAACGGTTATGTACGCACGGTCGCAGAGCGCCTTGGATTTCAAGTCCTGGCCGAGGAGTACTCCGACACAGCGACGCAAGACTACTCGCCTCTGATTCGACGCATCATGGCAGCGAAGCCAGATTTGCTGATTGTGACTAACCCTGGGGCTTCCGGAGTTGCCTTTATGCGCCAAGCCGTTCAGATCGGGCTGCACAAAGACGTGAATATTTCGGGTTTCGCGACTTTCGACCAAGAAGCAATAGACGCCATGGGAACCGCTTCTGAAGGTGTCTTTTGCGTCAATCGGTACTCGAATCAACTTACGAATTCGGAGAACCAAGCCTTTGTTCAAGCGTTCCGCAAGATGTTCGCGAACCAGCCTCTTCTGCCTGGCCCTACAGCAGCCGCAGGAGCTTACGGCAGTTTGCTGGTAGCCGCCAAAGCCTTCACGCTCGCCGGTACGAACGACCCGGAAAAGTTCTATGACGCCATGGGAAACCTGGAGCTGGACCTCCCACAAGGACGCGTGCGCGTCAACAAGGACAACAACATCTTCGATCAGCCGATCTACATTATGCAGATTAAAGGTCAGCAGTATCACGTCGTTGCTGATTTAGGTATGCAAACTCATCCCGGACTGGAAGCGTGTCGGTCCAGTAAAAGGTTTGCCAGCATCTGAACGCTCAACTGCGGCCCTCGGCACGAAGTGTATCCTATGAGCTTTACGACAGGTGTCATTTTCGATCTCCTTTCCAGCGTGAGCGCTTTACTACTCGCCGCGTTGGGGCTGTACATCATTTATGGGGTGATGCGAACCATCAACATGGCGCACGGTGAGTTTTTGATGGCGGGCGCCTATGCCTTTTCGATCGTACACGATGCCGGTTGGAACTTCTGGTTTAGCGCACTTTCCGCGGCGGTAGTAGTCGGCTTGCTTGGCGCGATAGTGGAGCGATTTGTGTTGCGGTCGCTATATGGGCGCAATGACTTATCTACTCTCCTTGCCACCTGGGGCCTAAGCATGTCTCTCATCGAAGGAACACGTCTTATATTTGGCCCGTCTGGACGTTTTTTTGATCCCCCGCAACCTCGTGATCTTTGTCGCAGGAACGCCAATCCCACTATATAGTCTGCTCCTTCTGCTCATTACGCTGATGCTGCTCGCCGCAATGCTTTATGTCATGTATAGGACGAAAGTAGGGGTCATCATGCGGGCCGCAGTTGAGAATCGGGACGTGGCTGAAGGTTTCGGCATTAAAGTGGAGAGGGTGTACCGCTGGACATTTATTGCAGGTTCAGCCTTAGCTGGCTTGTCAGGGGCGCTGCTGGCGCGGGCGGTGGCGGTTACGCCGCAGATGGGAATCGAATACGGATGGCGGTGCTTCCTGGTTGTCATCACGGGGGGATTTGGTTCCCTAGCTTCTCCGGTCTTGGGCGCCTTGATAGTTGGTGGCTCTAAATCCGTACTCAACTCCTACTTCGGCATCACCACTTCGACTATCGGGGGGCTGTCCATGGTGTTGCTGATACTTTTGATTCGGCCATCGGGCGTCGTGGGCCAATCATGAAAAAGAGACTCCTTTTTGCGGGCGGGCTTGTGGTGGTTGCCCTGTTGGCATGTGCCACCGGCGACAGCTACCTGTTTGCTTTGGTGGGCATTGCGATGACTTTTGGCCTCTTTGCCGCGAGCGTGGACTTTGCTCTGGGCTATTGCGGAATCCTCAACCTCGGTGCGGCTCTGCCCTTCGGCCTTGGTTGTTATTTTATGGCTTATGGTCTTAGAGCGGGATGGCTCTGGCCGGTAAGCATCTTGGCTGGGGTAATAGTGTCCGTCAGTCTAAGCTTAGTGATTGGGTATATGGGTTTCGGACGGACGTCGTGGCCAGGATTCAGTACGCCTTACTCGGCTTGGTATTGAGCCTCGGCATCGAGCAAGTGGCCATCCGCTCTTATAATCTAGCCGGGGGGTCTAATGGCATTTCAAACGTTCCTACGCCTACCATCACTGGCAGGTTAGCGGCGTCTTCTCCCTTTTCATCGGGAGCAGACTATCTGCTGTTAGTGGTGATTATTGTCGCAGTTCTACTCATGATGTTCAACGCCATGTTGGAGTCTCACTTTGGTCGAGTCTATGCAATGCGTACGGGAGGACGAAGGACGGGCTGCCGCTCTTCGGTACAACCCGCTCACGGTGAAATTAGCAGCCCGTTCCATCGCCGTAGCGATGGGTGCGGTCGCCGGCTCACTGTACGTTCCATTCGTAGGAATCGCGTCACCCAGCCTCTTTCGAGTAATTCCAAACATGAAGGTTCTTGTCTTGGTCGCACTCGGAGGGCAGAGGACAATTCTCGGGCCTTTCTCATGTGCGGTCGTCTTGAAGCTCTTCAGTTTGGACTCGGCAGCCATTTTGAGAACGTTTATTTGCTTATCGTCGATTGCTATTTATCGTCGTCGTTGTTCGCCTACGGGCAGAATAGGCAACGCCCTTCTCTCGCTCTTGCCATCGAGCAGAAGTACGGACAAAAGGCTAGAACGAGTAAGCTTCCACTCCTAAAATTACAAGGATGATCCAGGCGCTCGGCGGCGTTTGGCTGTTGATAACGTCACCTTAGATTTGTGGCCAGGGCAAATTAAAGTGCTCATCAGTGCCAACGGCGCAGGAAGAACAACTCTCTTCAGTCTTATCGGCGGCTCTTGAATCCCGACAGCGGCTCTATACGGTTTGATGGGAGTCCATTGTTCACATGACACCATTTCACGGCAGCGATCCGGGATATCGCAGAGTTTCAGGTGCCGCGCCTCTTCCCAATCTCAGTACGATAGAGAATCTTTTCATTGCGATTGAGTCGCACACGAACCTCTTTTCGACATTATTAAAGTTCAGATATGCGGGTCCGATCTACGATGCCGCCTACGATACCCTCAAGCGCGTCGAGCTGACGGATCTGGCGAACGAACAGTCTAGCGACTGCACGCTCACCGCCAGAAAATAAACATCGCCTGTGCTCTCGCCCAGCGTCCAAGCTTTACTCTTGGACGAGCCGACCGCTGGTTTCCGTCGTCAAGAGAGTGAGGAATAGCCGGAATCATTAGGTCCCTCCAAGGTAAATGTGCGGTCCTGGTGATTGAGCACGATCTGACGCTCTACTTGAGATCAACGCCTCGGTGATTCTTCTCGAGCGCGGACGCATCGTTCTTGAAGGAAAGTTCAAAGAGTTGGTTCACCAACCCTTGTTCCGGCAAACTTACCTCGGCAAAGCTTCGGTATGCATCGTGAGAGTATTTGAATGCATGATCTGGTATCGGGTTGTCAGGGATCGCCAGTGATTCGAGGTCTGGGTCTGGTGGAGTAGAGGGTGAAACAGTCTCCCTTCTTGGTCGGACAGGTGCTGGCAAATCAACGCTGCTGAAACAATCCCGGGTATGTGAAACCCGTGAGCGGCCACGTGTTTTTTCATGGCACTGACGTGACGGGTTCGCCGCCATACAGATTAGATCGGGCGGGCGTCGCTGTGCCCCGACACGCGGGGTATTTTCCGGATATCTCTGTACGAGAGAATCTTGAATTAGCCATGCGCCCCTCTGATATGTCTAATGCCTGAATTGCTATACGAATACATGCCGATCTTTAAAGAGCGTGGATCCCAAACCGCAGGTTCGTTCTCAGGCGGAGAGCAGCAAATCCTTTCGTTGAGCTGTGCGCTGATCCGAAAACCCAAGCTACTGCTGATCGACGAGTTTCTCCAGGGGCTCCACACCGCTTCGGTCGAAAGACTACTCGGACTAATCGCGTTCATCCGCAGGATACATTTACTGACCATGATTGTAGTTGAGCCAAGAATTGACCTGGCAGAAAGATTGGGAGACCGAGCCTACTTATTAGACCAAGGAGAAGTAACCTTAAGGACAACTATGAAAGCCCTTCTTGACGATGAGGAACTGCTATAGAGTATTGTTTGATCAATCAATAGTCGTCTATTCAGACTCCTTCTGAGAGGAAGCATCATAATGAATCTGGAAGATTTCTTCGGAATAACAATTTCAGATATAAGCCCAAAACCATGTTTCTCCGAATGATGTCCGCATTTTGCGGAAAAACAAAGCGAATGAATCCAAAATATCTAACAGGCTGATCAACGAGGATGCTCCAATCATCCACCAGATAGGAAATATTATCAGTGAGAGACGATCTCTTGGACGAGAAGTAATCGACTTCGATCAAGCGCTGGTTGATTTCCCATTATCCCTTCTATAGATGGAATCTGGTTGACCTAGGCCCTGACCTCACTGAAATCGACAAGTTCGACCCTTCAAAGGAAATCTAAAGCTAAGGCAAGAGGTAGCTGGCTACAGAATGGGGGCCTTCAGTAATGCCCTCAGTGGAAATAACGTGTTAATCACGTTCGAGGGGCGATGAAGGTACGCTAATGACCTTGACTGGGCTAGCCGACCCAGGGGATGAGGTAGTTCTGCCCAGTCCTTATTTCTTCAATCACAAATCAATTGTAGATTTACTTCGGCTCTGCAAGAGACCTCTCCTTATTAAGGAGGAGACGAGGTTCCAACTGTCTTTTGATGGCCTGACTAAGGCGTGGTCACCCCTCACTGATTGCTTTTGCTTAGTGATCCTAATAATCCTACCGGGAGTATCATGGCTTCGAACCTTAAACTTAAAGTAGAGGAGTTTGTGCGGGAACAGGGAGGCCCCTCGTTATTGATGAATCGTTTTTCCCCTTCGATTATAATATCCTTCACCACCCCATTAAGTTGAATCTCGATACTACAATCCTCATAGGCTCCTTCTCTAAGAGTTTTTCTCTTGGCGGTGAACGAGTGGGATCTGATTGCCTCAGAAGGTCGTCTCCGGGATGCTTAAGGTGCAAGACGCGTTTGTAATCAGCCCTTCCACGCGCGCTCAACGGCTCGCGCTGAACAGTCTGGCATATCGAGAGGAGCATTTTCCGAAAGTACTTGCTGAGATGAGAGCGAGGCACTTGGACCTCAAGAGCATCTTGAGCCGATCAGAACCTCTTTGAGAGTCTATCCGGGGATGTTGGAGTGCTTCTACTTCCCCAAATTGAGTGGAACAATGGACTGCAAATCGATGGCAAGAAACCTGCTCACGATCAGAGGGATGGCTCCAGTGCCGGGCTTTGTTGCGGGTGAGGGCGGACAAGGATACCTAAGATTCGCTTTCGGGCAAACGCGGGTAGAACAAATCAATACGAGCTGCTGATCTAATGACTCCTATACGAAGAGCCAAAACATATCGAAGGAAAAAGCGAACATAGCTGAACTAAGTTCCAGCGTATCGGCCACATCCATCCTTCCTATTTAGACTCCCATTGGTAGTCAGTTCGCTCATTAGTGCTTCCGGTGACCACAGAGCGGACAGGATTATTCGACACATCCCTAACGGGTGGGTTGGACAAATGAATAATTCGTCACAAGTTGCCTCGCTTACGTGTTCTCGATGCCTTCAATTTAACCTATACCTTTCGTAGGCGTAATCGAGCAGTTTCTTAACCTCAGTAGCAATGGTCCATAACCCAAGAAGTTAGGTAGAGTTCGGGTTCTTCTTCTGGTGGAAATAATGTGTTAGCGAACAGGATTTGTTGAGATCCCGGCAATTTGCAAATGTCATACCGACCAGCAAATGGAAAATATGCCTGCCCATAGTGCTCCCTCAGCACTTCATTCATAGTCGCTGAGTATAGTTCTGGATGCAGGCTTCATGTACCTTCGATTCACGCCATCTATCTCATGCGGGACGGTATAGGTTTGTCTCCCGATAGATCGCGACCCAGATGATGCGCCTATCGGCGGTCCGGTATTGTCTAAGAATCCAAGCTCTTCAGTTCGATCCAGCTCCTCCAGCCTATCGCGTCTCTTCCTTGGAATGCATGAGTGTAGAAGGCAGCATTGCTATAGGGAAAGAACGACAAGTGTATGTGGTATTTTCGCAGCAGGAGAATCTCTTCGAATGCCAGGTCAAATTCACCGATGAGCAGTTAGCGCTCGAGCCATCGTGATAGATAAATCAAATATCCTACGTCGATTGGAGCGACGATGTATCGGAGCCAGCTTAGGTAGAGCCATTTCTGTTCTGGAGAAAGACCTGATAAGTTTGGGTAATAGTTTGGGCGAGGAACTTCGCTCTCACCGGGAGGCTCCTTGATGAGCATTCTAACGTAAATGGTGCTTGGCTCACCGGGTGACAGCGTCTTTTCTTCTGGTTGTCCACCGATAAGGTCACCATAATCCCGATGCTCAACCCGGATGACACCGTATTCGGTCTTCATACGATACGTAGAGCAATGAAGCAGTTCGCGGCGAAGGCGTAGGCTATGACTGCCAACGACTAAGGACTCTGCTCTGTATAGTCGACCGCTGCTATCGTTTTCCGTCAGATAATTCCTAGTGAACAGCTATCATTACTCACGCGACTCCACACCCATTTGCTACATGGCTTTCGCCAGTCCAAATAGCGACAAAAAGCGTTGGCGAGTTCGATCTGTCGAGGCGTCTTACACTGCACTTCGAACAAGCTCGGACTCGCGACGAGCACGGTCGAACACTGCAGCGCGCGAAGTAGCGACGTTTAGTCGGTCGAACTGTAGAGGAACTCCATTCCTCGTGGCGCGTCCCCTGGGGTAAATGTTTTCATTGAATAAATGACGACTAGCGCCTGCTGGCCTTGGAACTTGTCGGCCGTCCAACTCGCGCCTTCTCGGGAAGGTTCTAGGACAAGACCAAGACCTGCGCATTGTAGGGAGCGACAATCAGGATGTCGCTGAGAAGAAGCTGAGCGGTTTCGCCTTTCTTATTCGTCCACGTTGAGCCATTTCGCAAAAGTTGACTAATTATCTCCACAATACGTGCCGCTTCTTCAGGAGACTCGCTTTGGTTTCCGCTGTGATTGACCGGAACAAACGCAACCCTGTACCATTAAGAGGTCCCTCTACAGTCAGGTGCTGTGTCGCGTTCTCAGGACGAGGCATGAGCCGGTATCGTAAAAGACCATGAAGTGAGATGCACAAATATCAGGATGCAGTCGCCAGCTCTCTGCTTCAATAATCCCTGATATTCGACGATGGTCAAGCGTCCGTTGAGCGGATGGAAAACACAGACGCCTCTGCACCAGGAGGATGTACACCACGCTGAGGTTGAACGAGCTGCTGTGGATCGCCAAGTAAAGCGATGCTCTTCGCTGCGGAAGATGCCGCGAGCACATTCGCTAATGACATCTGACCCGCTTCGTCCACAAACAGCACGTCACCGCATCAGCCATCTCTGGACGCGCCCATAGCCGTACAGGTCCAGCGGCAAATATCCCTCCCGCCCCGCCAGAGCGTTAACGACTGCTTCATTGCTCTTGGCGCGCTCCACTAGCACGTCCTCACAGCCATCGCCGCTATCCACCCTTGGAAAGCCTTTAGATTAACACCGACCACGCGCGCCGCTTCGCAGGTGTCTTTAAGAAGCTTGCTGATTTCTTTATGGCTGACGGCGGTGATGCCGACCTTAATCCGCTTCTCACCAACTCGGCAATCATGCGGGCGCCATTGTACGTCTTGCCAGAACCCAGCGGACCTTAAATCAGAAGCACTGTTTGATCGAGAGCGCGAGCAGCCTCCAGGGCGACTGCGATTGATTCTGGATTTTTGGTGCGTATGTCGCGTAGCATGTATCCCTCTAAACGGGGTGGTCTTCCGAGCGATAAATCCCGAGCAGCCCTAAACGGGCCCGGCGCATCGATTCCGTTGTCTGCAACCCATAATCCAAGTTGGAGAAGGCTCTCGCGCAGCACCGTCGCGTTGATGATGTCGTGGGATCAAGGCAGTCGGATGCGGAACAAGAGATGAAGCGTTCGCTTGATGTCGATAGTCAGCCTTCGTTCATCGATTTCAACGATCTCGCCAACCCCTTTTTGCGTTCTTGGGTCATGCGCCGAAGGGGCTCGATCAATCCCGTGCTCCTGCAGGGAAACCGATAGCGGTCGATGAGAGATCTCTTTGTTCGCCTACTACACCTTCGTCAATGAGGCCTCCCGTGCACTCTTGTCTTCCTGTAGCTCTTGATCAGCTTCGCATAAACGGAAGTATTCCCACCATGCTGACTTATCCTCACGGCGATGCCACTCTAGCAATTGAGCAAGCAGCCACTGTGCTTGGTGCTCGTCCGTTCTTTCGCTTTCTTCTTCCGGTACCTCTGCGATGAGCCGAGCGGAAACCGAGCGGACCCGTTCAAGGTAAGCTGACAGATCCTCGGTTGGCTCACCGGTCTGAAGCGCCAGTCGAGGCAAGGGCACTCCTATCCTTGCCTCAAGCTCACGCCGTCGATCTTCCAACCAATCCCGCAATCGCAGCGCGGAAAAACAATCGTCGCGATTATAGCCCTCGATTGCTTCGCGAATCTCCGCGATGTCTTCCTCACCAGAGCCAAACGCGAGCACGGACTGGAAAGTATCAAGGGCAAGATTGGCCTCGATCAATTGCACCTCGCGTTTGAATTCGTAGAGAGGCTCAAGCTTTTTGATTGAGTAGCTCTCGACCGATGCCCGCAGTCCTTGCTTAACAGCTCTATAGAGATCGACCAAGACTCCCGCCCGCAACAGATCGTCGACTTCGTCTACACACGTACCATGTCGACCAGCCATGCGTTTGATTGCGGTTTCCTCATACGCTCCGTAATGATAAATATGCATATCCGGATACTGTCGCCGACGCTCCGTCACCGTCGCGATGAAATTCTCGAAGGCTCTCTTCTCTTTGGCGCGATCCAGCGACCAAGTGGGAGCATACTGCGGCTCCGCTCCGACTCCATCCGCAAGTGTCAAAACGCCAAACAGGTATTCCAAGCCTTGTTCGAATGCAAAAGGATCGCCTTCGAAATCCAGGAACATATCGCCCAGGGAGGGCAGTGGCAACGAACACAGCCCTTTTTCTTCGGCCGGTTCCAGCAAGTCATAAATGTAACGACCTTCATCCCGACCCTGGACCTGCAACCGCGCCTGCTCTCGAATGCTCACGAGCGCTTGAGCACCAATGCCTTCTATGGAGGAAGCTCCGGACTTGCCAAGTCCCGTACCGTGGTGACGCCGCATTCAACCAAGACCTTCGCTGATTCCTTGAAATCCCGGCGACTAGTGACAGGTGATCAGCGTCGCGCCAGCGTCCCTCACAAACGGAGGACCAGTTGCAGACGCGGCAATGATCCACAGGCTCAGGATAGGTCTCAGCTCTGAGCTGATTGGCGGCTTCGAACTCGCGTCTGACTTTCCCAAAGTATGGGAGGTCGCGGTGAACGGAGAACTTCTCAGTTCCGCTCCGCCCCCAGGACTACGTGATATAGTCGGGGACCCCACCCTGAAACGTGTCGAGCAGGTCAGGGTAAAAACAAAGCTGGAAATGGCCGTGCTTTGGTTGAGCGGGCCAACTCGGTCTCGACAACTTCGTATGACCACGGACCTAACGCGCCAGTTTTATCAACGCGATAAGAAAGTCCGCGCGACCCTGCCACTGCTGGGGAAGAAACGTCGCTTGATAGATAACCTTAGCACCGCCTCGAATCGCATCAACTGTTTCGGCTGCTGCGTCCTTCCAGGGAATGTGGCTGGGTATCTTCGTAAGGTGAAGTTTGCTCTTCAGCCAGGACAGCAGGTAAGTCTCTTCATGCGCCAACCCAAGTTTCACGAGCAAATCAAGGCCAGGATTAGCGAAGAATGGCCTCTTATTTCGCCAGCCTCTGCAGCGCGATCTAACGCAGTCAAATGCTGACAAGCCAGGAAGTTTGCGATAGAGGTTGGGGAGAACATGATCATCCCTGAGCACGGACTCGTTGCATCTTAGACCCTGTCCTAAAAGCCCGCGACTCATGCGTAGGGTGGCGCTAGACACGCGAGTATGGATAGGCGTTCCTTATATATACGTGCAGGAATTTTCCTTTTGAATCCGACGCCATCAGTTGTTGATAAAGCGGCTCCGGCACATTGTAATACTGATAAACACCTTCACCCTTGTATTCAACTTCAAGAGTTTCCGTACCAGCGTCATAGCCGATCGATACGACGTTTGAAGAGGCCACCATCTCTCTTTCCATGTTTTCGATCTCCTGGGCACTTAAATTGGTGCGATCTGGACGCGTTGCAGCCCAGAGTGGATTCTGAGCTCGCCAAGATGCCGCAACTCTTCCATAGCTCTCCATGATTCGTGGGTTCCGCCAGCGCCTCGCTACGTCAGGATCCCCGCTGTTAGGGCGATGTTGCTCATCAGGCAACGAAATACGACAACGGATCGGCAATCGCGCCGCCTCGCCTATTATGATTGCTTCGCCGGTGCGGAGCACTGGAAGACTCTCCACGACCCCGCCCAGGTTGTCAGAAAGCAATGATTGAACCTTACTGCGATCGGAGGAATTCGAAAGACGCAATGCGATGAAAGTGCCACACTGGGACAATATTGTTTCGTCAACCTCGGTGGGCCGCTGACTAACAATCGTCGCACCTATTCCGATTTCCGTCCCTCTTTACCACTCGCTGTATCATGGTGCGGGCTGGACCATCAGCATCCTTTGAGAGATAGCGATGCGCTTCTTCCATTACGATCAGCAATGGTCTGGCAACGCCGCCTTCACTCTTCTCGCGGCTCCAAAACAGGGCGTCATAGATAATTTTCAGAATGGCGCCAATCAGTCGAGCGACTACGAGACTGGGAATTCCTGAGAGGTCCAGAATCGTGATCGGTTTGTCATGGCCCAACCAGTTCTCAACCAATGCCGGCAAATCCATAGCGGCGTTCCCACTAAGGTCAGGTTCCCAAGCTCCCGGGTGAAGCAGAAAGTCATATTGCCGATCCAGCAGTCTTGAGCGTAGCTGAGTAAGAGGACGCCTGATCCCTAACACGCCTATCTGGTTTATGAAGGGTGCGGTTGCGCCAGCGCCGTGCGGTTTATAACGAGGAGCTTTCAATGTCTCGGCATTTCCCGCTTCGTCGACCGCTGGCACGCTTCTCTGCTGGTCTGCCCATGTCTTGATCTCAGGGTCCAAGAGATCAAACCAAAGTGTCTTTAAGCTGAATGGTATAGGGCTATCAACGGTCATCGAAGCGACTTCTACACCCTCGATAGGTTGCGCAGTGACCCGATCCACTTTGAATTGAAAGATATGATCAAGGATTTGGCTCAGCGCTTTATCTTCTAACTGGCCCATCAAAAACCTTAAGAGCTCAACCGGTTCAAGAGCCCAGAACGGTATGTGAAGCGCTTCCTCGCCCAATCCGGGATTAACCCGAAACACCTTCGCGATCGACGCCAGAGCACGTCCATACTCGCCATGGATGTCCAGAAGCAGAACGCGTGCACTAGGCAAAGGCTCAGCAGTTTGTGCGTCACCCAGCACGATGGATCTTAATAAGCTGGCGACTGTCGTAGATTTACCCGATCCAGTGGAACCCAAGACAGCACTATGGCGTGTCACAAGCTTATCCAGATCGATACGTACGGGAATGCCCTCGACGCTAGCCAACCGACCAATAATCACTTGACCCGCTTCGGAGGTCCCATCGATCACTGCAAGGTCTTCTTCAGTGACCAAATGGACTTCGTCGTTGACGTTAGGATACTGACTGATACCACGCTCAAACGAGACGCCCACTATTTCGCCAACTAGCTGAATCGTCATCCACCTTTCACCACGAATCTCATCTTCCCGCAACGCCTGAGGCGATGCATTTGCACCCACCTCCGCCACGATTCCGTAGAGATCGTGATAGCCCTGTGGAATCCGAACAAAGCTACTTACCTGGCCTATGCGGTAGCTCTTGCCAGCGATGATTGCAATACCTGATGCAACACTAGGGGATAAACGCAGCGCTGACAGCTGCGCCAGAGACGGAGCCGACGTGACCTAGCAATGTTGGCTTCACATTCATTTTGTACCCAATCGTTCCCTCACGGAATTGCACTTGGTGGTGGTGCAGGAATGGTTTGAGAAGAGTGAGAAGAGGCAAAGAATCGAGCCAGATGTACATAATTCCCCAACAAAAACTGCGGGGCACCTCCAGTCGAGTTAGCTCCCCAGTAACCCGCGCGAATCGGCCCCCAATCACGAGTTGGCGGATGGCCGGAAGCCAGGAGCGGCCATTCCGTTGATGATGGCTTTGTCGGGAGAGTACAGACTCATGTTGACCCACCGAGAAGCGATTTCCGTGGGGTGATTTTTCATCCAATGGCCGGAATTGAAACGCAAAGAGACTTGCAGATGGATTTGCGGTCAGGCACTCATCGATACGTGCGGACACATGAAAATCCGCAAATGAAAAACCGGTTGCGATGAGTAACGTGTCTGGCGTTGATAGAAAAGCACCCAAGCGATCAAAAAGTGCCGAGTAGGGAGCCTTCTTCGTCTGTTCATATTTGAGATGTTCTGGAAATACTAAGTCAGTAGCTGTTGGCCCTCCCACCCGAATGATATCGTTACGAGAGTTTGTGGACCAACCGAGTGAACCATGGAGCTTCCATATCCTCGTCCACCGCGAAGGCAAATCATTCTTTGCAACGGTTGACGGATCGAAGAACGGCTCCCCAGCGCCAGTAAACCCATCGAAGTCCGGAGAGTGTGCGCGTTCCATTGCCTGTTCGAATAGTAAGTCGTAATTGGTCGTAAAGATTTCGAAGGGGTATTCGCGCGGTGTCCCGCCAATCCATGTGACAAATTCAGTGTAAGGTGACGGACCGTCAGCAGAGGCTTGTTCACGACTTTACCAATCTCAGTGCAGACCGCTTCGCTTAATACTTTGTGGCCGGTAGCATCCAACCCGTAGACCTTTGTGTTACCAATTACCGCAGCTAAACTGCGAACACGTGAAAGCACTTCTTCAATATTTGCGTCTGGAATTTCGCTGCGTATAGCGTGGAGTTTTGTCCGTACTTCCCGCCAGAGCACTGAACACTATTTCCGTTAGTCTCGCCACAACGGGAATGAGCGGATCCGACGAGCCAGGCGCATTAATACTGGCAGGAGCTCCCGCACCAACCAATAAGCCAAGCCGCTTGCGACCTTGCGCGATGATTTGCCTAAGGCTCGCCATATATTGATCGGGATTGTGAACACTCGTGGACATGAGGCTCCTTTGACGAAAAGAGGTCAGCTAATTAATCAGTCAAATGTCGCTGTAGACTATAATGGTTCGCAGCTTCTTCCGGTTTAGAATCTAGGCTAAATCCGAAGTCCTTTCATTTCGCCATCGATCACGAAATTGAGTTAGCATGCGAGGCAAAGCGATCGTAAGCGGTAATCAAGCGAACAGACAGAAACGATAGTTTCGCGATGCTGCTGTGTCAACAACAAACGTCGGAACCGGGAGATATCCACCAGCTTTGCCGCACCCTAGACGACACCACTATGCACACTCTGCGCAAGCATCTAATTTGTTAGCTGCCTCTTTTTTTGTATTAACCAATACCTCGCGTGGTCGTTGGTAAAGAATATTGAGACGATTTCACCGGTATCTGGAATCGCAACTTCGATGACCCGACCGTTAAGGTCCGATAGGCTTGACCCGTCAGCGCCAAAGCGAACAACTTTTTTGAGTTTCGCTTTCCTTAGCGCAATGGTCAATGACTCTCGTGTGAGACGACGACCGTAATTATCATGATGCAGCTTGCACAGCAAAATGAGATTGCCTGCGTGTCGTGCGCCGCCGCCAGATTTTGGGTCAACGTGATGAGCTTCAACGATTCTGCGGCGTACTTCTTCCCACTCCACATAGCTGCCAACGGGCGCAAGTTCTGCAGGCAAGCGCTCACACAGGCACATCTGACAGTGGCTGGCATAGTGAGCTGTCTTTCAAGAGGTCGATATGTCTGGTTCTTAAAGCGGGGGGCGGTTGTACGCTTGCACTGCCGCCTTTATTCTGCCACGTAACGGTCCGTAGCTCGCCGCTTGAGGCTGAGATAATCGGAGTTGGCGTCGGTAAATTCCTCAATGGATCTGGCTTGAACGGAGAGTGACCGAACACCGCCTCGCCTGGATCTACATGTACATGTACATCTACATCAGAGATGTCAAATCCGTCTGCGTCAGTGTCCAATCCTTCAGGTTCATCGTTCTCTGCCATCCGGCTTGGCCGACCGAAACTCTTCATATTTTGGTTCTCTCCGTCTGCAATGCTCGTTCAAGGGCCAATAAATCGATGAGTCGCGCTGCGGATTTGAATATTAAATCTGCAGCCAGAGCCTCGCAAAAACTACTTAGCGAGTTTCGTTGACTCTTCTTGATCCAAAACGTGCCGGTACTTGGATCGAATCCAGCTTCGATTGACATTGAGTATTTCCTGCCAAGAAAGACGTATCTACCTTGAACGTCTTGCGCAAACTTAATCTCTCTTATGCGCGAGATGCGATCAAACCAATCATGCCAAATCAACTCTGAATCAACACCAAGTTCAACTAGTCGTTTGAGCAGCGTCCGGCGAGTTTTGATCAAGCTGCCAAGCGTTTCGGAGAGCTTTCCATCAGCTACAGGAATCTCTCGGATGCCTGGACTTGCTTGGCCTCTCCGAACCCTGCAGCGCAACGAGCGTACGCCCAACGCGCGAAGGTTCTCGAGAAACAGGCTCAAGAACTTCTTTGGCCTTATCCACCACAAGTAGTACACGAGGGTCTATATTTAGTATCCGGTCAGCGACATCCCAGGATGACCGAATACACGCGCCCATTAGCGAGCCTTCTTCAGAGATACGAGTCGCAATCCATCTTGGCCTCGTGCCGGAATGAATGGAATGTCGGTATGGGCCTCAGCCCAGGCTTGCGGTCGGTTCGGATGACGTATGTGTCGGAGCACACACGGGATGTGCGGTTCCAATATTTCCTGCGGCTGCTCAGATAACCATTCGAAGAATTCCCGCGATGTCTCAGACTTAGTAGGGGTTGCTGCTGTCACGCCAATATCCAAGTAGCGTCGCTGGTCATCTTGAGAAAGCCCCTTCGCCGAGAGCCAAGACTCCACGAGCCCCAGTAATCGCCTCTCATACCAGTGAACGCCAGATCGAATGGCGCGACCAGCTCATTGCCAACAGGCAAAATAAGCATTCCGCCAATCACCAACCGCTCATCCCCCGGTTTCGTGAGGGCCAGAACTGCTGGATCCGAGTTTGTAATGCTTCGGAGTTTGAGTTGTCCTCTTCGAGAGCGGAAATCAGCATGTTAAGCGTGGGCCGACAGAGCGCTGGCGCAAGTTTTTGAAGAATGCTGCTGTGCCGATTTCGTCGAAGCATGAAACGTCCGGGCAACGCGAGGCGCGTGATTGCAGCCTCGGACAATATTGTTTCGTTTCTCCAGCGGATGGAACCGTCCTCGGCTAAGCTCGGTAACGTGATATCTACGGTACTCAGCGCACGTGCAGCAGCCGGATCCTTCAAGAGGATTACAACGTCGGACTCAAAGCGAGCTAGCGCGTCTACAGTTTCATTGTTAGCTAGTTCGTTGATAGGGAATAACTGAATGCGACTATCGAGCCAATCAGTGAGTTCTGACTTTGACGGTACTCGTCGGATGAGCGAGCGACGGTTCCCACCTACAACCGCTAATTTCGAGCGGCGCACTTGTTCGTGGGGTATGCGAAGTGCTTCCTGTAGAATCGCGGCGATACTTCGAGAGCGTGGATCGCAGAGATAGGTAAGTTTACGCAACTCATTATTGACATCAGGCCAGATTGACATGGCGGCGAGCCTGCTTTTTTCTTGCGGCCTAATTCGCTCTTCATGGGACCGCAGCCATGCCCAAAACTGACGGCGCGTGTCTTCATTCGATTCCTCGATTTGGTTGGTATCAAGAAACCTTGCCATCGTGAAGGTCGGACGGCGCCATTGTTTTCGTCGAAAGAGTGGGTGCGATGAGATGTCGGGATGTAGAAGAGGTGGTAGCTGCAAACCAGGAATATTAGAGGGAACTGAAAAACTCGAATGTAATTCGTGAAATGGAACTGCTTCGGATCGCGTGTTCGGGAGTAAGAATGAATCCTGCAATTCGTTTTCTTCTTCAGACTCTAAGTTTCCGTGAGCGATAGCGTCTTTGAACACATCGAGGTACGCTCTCGCGATTAGCGGCTTCGCCAGCAGTTCATTCCGATTATCACTCACAGCAAAATATTGATTACTCTCACCCTTCGCCAAGCTTACGGCGTCGTGTTCGTCGAACGTGACAAATACTTCGCCGAATCCGGAAGTCTCTCTGTCTCCAATCAGACAAGTAATGGCCGGATCGATTCGCAGATCGAGTTGCCTCTCCCGCGACGGACAAACCACGGCCAAAGCAGAATCAATCGACTCGTCATTCCAAGTAGCAATCGGAGCCACAAACTGGTATTTCGGTGGTTGCTGGTCGGTCGCCACGCGAACAGTATCGCGGTCCGGTCCATTTCTTAGTCGCCTTTTGTTTGTCAGAAAGCGCAGAGCATTCTTCCAGTTCATTGTTGGAAGAGCCCCTCGCTTTGCCAGTGCAGCTAGGAGGGGGCGAACAGCCTCGTCCTGATTTGTTGCTCCCGGACTGGGCACCAATGGATTTAGAGAGTCGGGTCCCCATTTGGGAGCTGTACGACGCGTGATTACATCCAGAAGTAATTCTTCGCATGCTTCCCGAAGTTCATCATTCGTTGGATCGTTACGAGCTGGTCCATGTCTTTCTGTGTCGGAGACAAAGGGGGCGTTAAAGAAGACGCCGTGTCCGGTTCGTGATTCGTGCGAAGTCTTGGGATAGCCGATTGGATAACGGCACCGTCCAATCCCTTTTTGAGGCTTACCGCGTCTGTCTATTGGCCAGGATACTTCGACAAAGAAACGACTCCCTCGTCGAAAGAAATCCGGTATGCGTTCTTTGAGCCTACCCGTCAGAGGCATCAGTCGACGAGTGGCTTCCTCCTCCAAGCCTCCAGGCAAGAAATCAATACTGCCTGTAACCTCACACCGTCTCCGAAAGCTAGATATGTTTCTGCCTACTTTACGCGGGCTAGAGCAGGAAAACAGAAAGCGCGCTTCACGTAGCCGCCAATGGCGAATGGCTATCTCATATCTTGGTGCAACTTCCGGAGATACGATGCCTGCGAATTGCTCGGGTACCGTCGCGCAAGCAGACAGAAACAAATCATCAATGATCTGTGGGTTCACTCGACCAATACGGATTGCCTCGCCCTCGCGCGGCTCAAGGTCGTTAAATCGGTAGCTAATTACGACCCGACATCCCTCGCTTGGAGCGTCGGGACTAAGTCGTGGTTCCGGCGAGGCTCCAGGACGCGGCGGTCTTTCCTTCCCATGTGCATACAGCGTCTGCGTTATTGTCTTTCCATCGGAGAAGAGTTGGATGTCATCTCCAATTGTGAATGCAGTCTTTAGCCCGTGGTTTTTTACTCCAATCTTGCCCTGCTTGGCCGGGACGCTATCCCCGGCCCCATGGATCATTCGCAACCGCCGCCAGCCAGCCGTATCGACCGGCTTACCGTTACCGACACAGACCAGCCTATCTCGCTCGAATGTTATGAGCGTTCGGGTGGCCTGTTGGTCTAGGTCGTTCTGAACCAGTTCTGCGATCAAGTCATCGTGGTCGAGGCCGAGCAGGAAATTCCAAAAGTTCGGAATCCAATCGGCCTCTGTCACAAAGTTTGGCTGGTCACCACTCACGCGTTCCGCTTCTGTGGCTGTTCTGGATTTCATTTGCAGGAGACGCCTCGGCTAAAGCGACGCGGTTGAAATATTCTTGTCGTCGGCTGAATTTGGGAATTGTAAATGATCGCGGGATTTAGGAGTAAGGGCCGTCAATGCTGAGAAGAACTACGCACTTGCAAAATGATGGGACACGCCAATGCCATTTTTGGGTTACCGCGTTTCCGTTGGAAACGCAAAGTCCATTGTTATCTATATGGACAGAGCGGTTAAGAATTTGGCATTAACGATGTAAACGTCGCTATCACCAAACTGCAGGCGCAACTTGCAGATGCCAGCCGGAAGAATCCAAGGATTCTGACGGTTGCGCATTTTCATGCAAAGATTCTGGCATCGCTGAGGGTTGCCAATCGTCCTGATCTCACTTCTTCGGTGAGCGCCGGCGGATGGGACTACGGTCTTTCACCAAATCCTTGTGTCTTCCGTCAATGATGTAAGCAAGAGCTTGATAACTCACGGTTAACTGCGAGGCTGCTTCGGTCAGGCGACCGTTCGTTTTGGCGAGTGCTTGCTTAATTAACGCACCTTCATATCTCAACATTTCTTTTTGCAAGTCGCAGGGCTTATTGAAAAGTTCTTCCGTCGCTTCCTGAGCGGTTAATTCACGATCCAAAACAGCAAATACTTTTTCGGCGACGGCAGTAAATCTTCTCATCAAATCTTGGCCCTGGGAATCTGCTAACCATTCGGCTGCACGATGAAAAGCTGAGTGGCTGGTCTCGCGAGGGAGGTCATCCAGTTCTTCAACTAAGCTGAGGGCGGCCAGACCAGCCTTGTTGAGCGCGTCAACTTGTTGCGCTACTTCGATCGCTCTCTGGAAAGTGAACTGGGATCCCTCGGTCTTGCCCAGACGGGCGAGAGCAATACCGTGAGTGATAAGCGCATCAGCCAGGAGACATTGCTGGTCCGTCTTTCCCAATACCTTGACTGCATGGCTGGCTACGGCTTCCGCCTCCTTGTATCGTCCCTCAGCAATCAAAACCTGCGCCCGAGTGTCATCTATTTCTGCGGTTTGTACTCTGTTCCGAGTGCTCACGGCGAGGCGCCGCGCTTCTTCCAAACATCCGTGTGCATCTCTAAACCGCGACAGCTTATACAGCAAGAAGCCAACGTTGTTCTTCACATTCGCCCGAAAGACAGTATTGTGAGCTAGCTTGAAGTGAGCATCGGCTTTCTGATATGCGTGGATGGCTCGCTGAAAATAGTCATTTCTGTTCTCAGGCGCGGCCAGCTTTCGAAACAACATAGCGAGTTGATTATGATAAGCCCCGATGATTGCGTGATTGTTGATCTTGCTGAATATCGGGGCATTATCAAAAAGGATCTTTGATGCATCGTCGTATCGCGAAGCTGAACACTCAACGATGGCCAATCTGAGCAGCGCTCTCGCCCTCGTATTCCCTCCAGGCGGTAGCTTTTGAAGTGCTTCAGTAAGCATGGTCCTTGCTTCGTTCAGTTCACCCTCACGAAAATAGCAATAAGCAATTTCGGCACGCGCGGCGGTCACCCTCCGTACGTCACCTATCGATTCGTAGAATGTCATCCCTTCTGTGATGAGATTCTTAGCGACCTCTTGCGCATCCTCAAGCTCTTCTTTGCTACCGATCCAACTCGTTAATATCCCAACACAGAGCAGAACCTCGGCCGACACCGATGCATGCAGACCCTCTACCTCCGGGCGCTCGCCGATCCGCTTCCACAAAGGGCGCATTACCTCTCGGGCACCTTCGTAGTCACCCCTATCCCTCTTCTCCAATGCAGACCGGCATTTCTCTTGTGCTACGTCATTCGTAAGTTGCGAGGCGTGTGGCTTCGGGGAAGTTATCTTCATGATAGATAGGCTCTTCAACGTGAGTGTAAGACAACTTGCAATCGGCGACTCGGATATTAAATGCCTCGCTTAACACCTTGCAAGAATTTTCTTAAGTTGTTTTAGTCTATTTGATGTAAGAATCCTTGCATCGCCAAACCAATAGGAGAAACTCTATGAAGAGATTGCTGACAGCAATAACCCTGACGCTTGTTCTCTCGTGTTCTGCCCTGGCGGGTGAGATACCCTGTGGCTCTCCCTCACCAGCGCCGAATGGAACTACCAATCCGACATCGCCAGGCGAGATACCATGTGGTTTCGCGGAGCAGATATCAGACGCAGCGCTGTCAGCCTTGTTGACAGTAGTTGGCTTGGTAGCATGAGGTAGAGAAAGCTTGTAGCTCGCTGAGGTAAGCACGCGTCTCGGCAGTTCTACCTCCAAGCGAGTTTAAAAATACAAACAAGAACAGCAGCCTCACGGCAGCGAGGTAGTAGTGTGCCCCAAGGACGTTGAAGACACGAGACATCCGACCAGTACATTGCGCTCGAAATCATTAGGGACATCGCTGACGATAAAGCCCGTCGGTTCTGTCGCGGACGGTCATCCGATAACAGCGGATTACGTCCTCCAAAAGCCCGCGCCTAGGAAAGGCGCCCGGACGTAATCTCTGTTATCGAGACGCCTCGCCTCTTTTTCGATTCTCCCCCATTGCGCCCCGCTTCGCTCGCCCGCTCGGCGCGCCTCGCAGTGCTCACTTCGCTAACGCCCCCGCCTGGGGCTGGCGCTCAGAGAATAAGATCATGGGCTCCGTGTGGCCGCGGGGAAACGACTTCTCTTCTCTCACTCCAAGTAAACTTGAAACCTTGGCTGGCACTCCAACCCAACCCAGTCAGAACGCCAATTACACCTGAGTCGGCATACGAGGTAGCAGCGGTTGCTCGCAGCCTCTTAGGATTGCATTCTCCGACTCCAGCTCTGGTTGAACCGCGCTTCACCACGCGCCGCACGAATTCCCGGCACACCGGATTGTCGTGCCGCGCGCGGCCCGGCGCTACCAAAAGGTAGTCATTATTTGGATTGCTCAACGTGTCGGATCGCCATCGCTCGTAACGCCTTAGAAGTGGTTTGAGCCAGTCTGCTGCAGAATCAGGAAACTCCACGCGCCTGTCAGGACGGCCAGGCGCGAGGTTGCGTCGAGTGGGTTCGCGCTTCGGCAGCACCACATAGTAGGCATCGGAGAGTCCAACTATTTCCGCGTTGTTAATTTCGCCGTTGGGCAACAACGCGTGGGCCAACTCCCAGACCGAGAAAGCATGGAAAATGATTAGATACAAAACCAGGGCTTCGACCGGCTCAGCGTCAGGCGAAAACACATAGTCTGCCAAGCGCGTAATCACGTCGTCTGAGTAGTGACGGAAAGCGAAGTCGCTCTGCACTGGTATACTCACAGGATTCGTTCCGAGTCCGCTTACTTCGGCCCAGTGGAAGAAGTTTCGCAGCATACCGCAGTCCTTCTGGACAGTGGCGTGCGAATACCTTCGAGTTTTGCGCAAGGAGTCGATTGCATCACAGGAGTTACACACTGGCGTCTCGGCGTAAACATCGAAAGACAGTGCTTTGCCGCAATGTTTGCAGATCCATTTCCAAGTGAGGAACTGCTCATACTCTTCGAAGACATGCGCATGGACCTCGGATGGGGACTTAATGCCTCGCGTAGCGCACCAAGACAAGAAAGGATTGACTGATACTAAGTAATAACGAACCGACGAAGATGAGTTCTTAAGTTTTTTGAGCCACTCTACGTACTTCCGCAACAACCCTTGGAAGTACTCCGGCGCTTGAGTAATAAGATTCTGAACGATCCGTCGCGCGAGATAATCTTCCCTCTTTTCTAGTAGGCCCTGAGATACGCGGAGATGCGCGAGGTCGAGCAAACAAGATCGGATAAACTTGGGATTGCACCGATTGTTCGCTCCTATCGTGGGCATTGCTTCTTCAATCGAATCCCAGGTTAGCGGATCTGCAAGCAGCAATGTTTGCAGAAATTTTCCGAAGGCACGGACACGCCGATTGGTCTTTTCGTCGACGCTGGCCCAATCGAGCGTTTCTATTAGATCAACGAGGACTTGCTTGTTAGGGCCTTCGTAGTTCCTGACGAACGTTTTCAAGGAGCGCACCGCGCAATGGTTCTTGTAGCAATACCTGCAACGCGCTCCGTTCTTCTTCACCCAAATCAGTTTCTCTTTCCCACACCCGATGCAGGTTCCATGTCCGTTCATTCGAGCGAGATAATCTGCAAGACAGATATTCTCACTGAGGCAAACGGAGCGTCGCATTTGATTGCATACAACACACCGAACTTTGACCTTCAGCACGTCCTTGCTTAGCCGGGTGAGCTTCTTCTGATGACAAGTCTTACACAGCTCTGCAGATTCCTCGTAGATTGGTCCGGTCTCAGAGCAAGCGCTACACGCACCTTCCTTGTAAGAACGCTTCTCAACGTAGGAAGGCCGAGGACAAGGCTCCACCACCTCAAGACGCTGCCCGGATTGCAAGGCATCATCGTCGATACGCATTTCTCTCTCGGAACCAGAACGTTCACAACGAGAACAAATGTCTCGAGTAGGGTTCTTGGTGCGACGACGCCGTTTGCAGTCACCGCAGACAATCCTTCGTGACCCACGCACGTAGGAACTCATAATTTGTCCTTTCGTTGGAGCTTGCTGACGGGCCTCTCAGTAGTCATCGTCCGTTGTGAACTGGAAAGGGTCCGGAAAGGTGATGTCACCATTCGAACTACTTGACTGATCACTTAGGCGCGGAGGATGCGTGGCAATCAGATTGGGATTGTTCTGTGGGAAAACATCAGGCTCAATCTCGAGGAAGTGGCTCAACCGGCAGTTGAGCGCATTGCAAATAGCTTGCATCGTAGGCACACGCAATGCTTCAGGCTTCTTGTTAATTAACGCGCTCACTGATGTAAGCGACAGCCGCAAGCCGGCGCGTTCAGCCAAAGCCGCCCGCAGATCGGATGCTCGGTGAAGATCGCTCTGCAGAACCATAGTTCGTTTTAGTTTCCAGATCAACGACATCAATTATTCCTCTTTCTTGAAGTTGGCCCAGCGAAGGAATCGGGCGAGCCACGCTTTCGGTAGCCCTTTGCGAAGCCCTTCGACTGGGCCGGATATATCGGTGAAGCGTACCAAGTCCTGAGTGGCCCATGTACTTCGATAGTCTTACGATGTCCTCAGGACGGTGGTCTAGATACTCGGTAGCAAATGATCGGCGGAGGTCGTGCCAGCCGAAGGGGGTTGGCAGATCTATTCCAGCCTTCCGTGCGCTTTCCACAATTTCAAGCAACGCCAACCGCATCGCATCATAAGTAATGCGTTTCCCACTTTCGCTCAAAAAAAGCGCTTGGGCGGTCGTGTTCGATTTGCTCAATAGTGGTCTGGTCTGCGTCTCATAGATGGGCAGCGTCGCTTGGGCAAATTTTGTAAACGGAACCAGACGGTGGCGCTTGCCCGAGCCTTTGTAGCCTTTGCCAAATCTGATCCAAATACACTTCTCGTCGTAACGGAGATCGTCAATGTCAAGATTAACCAACTCATTCGCGCGCATCCCGCCGGTGACGGCAAGAACGATCATCGCGTAGTTGCGTTGTGCGGCGGCTTTCTTTTGCTTGTCACCTATATATTGCACCCGCACGTACTCAAGAAATTGTCTTAGCTCAAGTCCCGTCAGCGCTGGATCCACTCTCGGATCATCAATGGCGTGGGCGGGATAATCATATTGAGAGAAAGGCTGCAAGGGCGGACCGTATTTTTCGGCGATTGACTCTGGAACGCGGCCGGGGATGTACGACTTCGCAAGAACGAAGTCACATAAACGACGAACTTCTCCCAGATATCCCCTTCGGGTGGAAGGGGCATAGTCGTATTTGTTAAGACTAGTCGCCAGGAGATCGACTATTTCTGGACCAGTTATCGGATGGAGCAGATCCCAAATCAACAGATGCCTTTCGCCCGAGGCGCGTGCCGCATCCTGGACAAGGATGCGTTCGAAGACGCTCCTGAGAAACGCTTCTGTTCGCTTAAGACTTTCTTCGACGTACGCTCGCTTTTCGAAAGTCCTGAAATAAGCACGTAGGACTGCTTCGTGGTCCCGCAGTCTTTCTTCATACGGGACTTCTTCAATCTCTGAGTGGGTGTCGCCTAAAACTGTGAACCGGTAGCTCGTCATTTCTTCTTCTCCTTATCGTGTTAGCAAAATTCGAAACTCAAGTTCGACTTATCAGAATGTAGTTTCAACTTTCGTCACCTGGAGACTGCTTTCGTTCCAGATGGCCCAAGGAATAGACATTCAGGTTTTTCTTATCTGCCAAAAACTTTTCGGGTTTCCAGTAGAACCTTGTGGCGGGTAGGCATTGGCAAAGGGCATACCACGTAAATCTGAAGATTGCTCAAATCTCACTCGGTGCGCTTGCGCAGCCGCAAGTACCCGCAAGAGTCCATTGAGTTTTGAAGGAACTGAAGATCTGAATCTCGCTGTGGGATGTGACCTTCGTTATGACTGCAAGGTTACGTGCACTCCCGCCGAAAACTTTTTTGAGAATTATGCAGTTGGGGTCTGAGAGGAATGCTGAGAAAGGACTGGTCACCTTACAAATGATGAGGGGGTGTTAGAAATCGAATGTATGGGTGTTTTCGATCTCTAACACCCCCCTGGCGGTTTTCGCGTTGCTTACCCTCCCGTCCGACTTTCGAAAACCGAAGATCACTGGGAAACACTCTGTATTTGCTATTGAATTTCCAGAGGTAGTCCTCGCGCACGGTAATTGCACTACGGCTCACGCCTGAGGCGATCTATTCGGGTGTTGAAACTCCACCATAAATGACGCGATGGTCTTTCGGAGAGCGAAGCGAATAAGCAACGAAGTGAACGAGGAACGATCGAAAATCTGAAGCTGCAAGTAAAGATGACGCAATCACAACCCAACTCACCACTGCCGCGATTCCTCACAGTCGATGAGGTAGCTGAAATGCTCAGAGTCAAGCCGAGGACAATCTATGACTGGGTGAGCCAGCGTCGCATTCCTTTCCGCAAGGCTGGGGACCGCACAGTGTTTTTGTTGACTGAAATATTGGAGTGGACGAAGGCCGACGAAGCCGCATAGTATGAGCCCATTCCTTGAACGGGCTGCGATCCGCAGAAGGGAATAAGTAGAACATGTCAGTTTTCAAGAGAGGGAACAAATGGCAATACGACTTTTGGATAGACGGCAAGCGGTATCGCGGATCTATTCCAGAAGCGCGAGTGAAAGCCCAAGCAGAGCGGGCGGAGACAACCATCCGCGATTCTGTCTATGAGGGCACGTACGGCAAGCGCGTCAACGCACCGAAGTTGCGCGACTTCATTGCGGAGACGTTTCTGCCATGGGCCAAAGCTAACAAGCGAACGTGGGTTCATGACGAGTTTCGCTCGCGTCCGCTGATTGAAGCAATGGGTAGCAAACCGATGAACGAAATCTCGCCGATACTGATTGAGAAATACAAACGGGATCGTCGGGCGTCCACCACACGCCGAGGGACGCAGCGTGCTCCCTCGACTGTCAATCGAGAGTTGGAACTACTCTCGAAGACTTTCTCGTTAGCGATTGATCAAGGATTAGCAATTAACAATCCATGCCAGAAGGTCAAACGTTTTCGAGAAGACAACGAGCGTAATCGCTACCTCTCGGATGAAGAGGAGGTTCGACTGTTGTCCGTGCTCATCGGTCAACGCGCGAGTCTTCGTCGTGTAGTTGTATTGGCGATTCACACGGGGATGCGCCGGGGAGATCAGCTTAACCTGCGTTGGGAGAAAGTGGATTTCCAGCGCAACGTAATCTACGTTCCAAACTCGAAAACTGGCAGAGACTATACGGTGCCGATGAACCAAGACGTTCGCGACGAGCTTCTCGCGCTCCGTAAAAGCGCTGCCAAAGGTGAATATGTTTTTGCTAATCCGGCTACCGGGAAAAACTTCACTGAAATCAAGCGTGCCTTCCATACGGCATGCCGCATTTCAGGAATAGACAACTTGCGTTGGCATGATCTTAGACACACTTTTGGTACGAAGCTAGGCGACGCAGGGTGCGCCGAGTCTACCATCGCTCAGCTAATGGGCCACGCTTCAGTTCAAATGGCCTTTCGCTACACACATGGAACCGAGAGTGGCAAGCGCGTCGCAGTTGAAGCCGCACGTATCGGTCGGCCAAGCGCCTGCCACAATCCTGCCACAAACAATGAACGGCCAGTTCTGCTGGCCGCTGTAACTACTTGATAGGATTGGTAGCGGGGGGCGGGATCGAACTGCCGACCTTGGGGTTATGAATCCCACGCTCTAACCATCTGAGCTACCCCGCCATAGTTGCGTCAATGTCTGAGTTCATTCACGACAATTGCATTTCATTATATGGCTCAATCAAAAGAGGTCAAGAAAGGAGTAACTGCTGACTGCTGACCGTTGACTGCTGACTGCCGACCGCCACTTGTCCACCGCCACCTCTCAACGCTTCACCCTCGCGAAATCGATGAACCCGCGCTCAGGATCGGTCCGTGCCAAACGCACCCGCACTTTTTCACCGACGCGCAGACCGCGCTCACCTTTCATGATGCGGCCATCGACCGGCGGTTTGAGGATTCTTGCAAAGGTCCCTTTCTCAGTGACTCCAGTGACAATCGCAGAAAACTCTTCCCCAATTTTGTCTTTCAGCAGCACAGCGGCCGCCACCTTGCGCATCTTACGTTCAACTTTGCGCGCCGCCGAATCGCGCTCGGTGCATCGCTCGGCAATTTCCTTCAGCGCCGCCACGTCGTAACCGCTCTCTGTTTTTGCCAACGCGGCTTTCACCAGCCGTTGCGTTATCAAATCCGCGTAGCGGCGATTCGGCGCAGTCGAATGCGCATAGTCCTGCACCGCGAGACCAAAGTGGCCCTCGCCGTCTTCACCCGGCAACTGCACTGCGTATTCGCCCGGACCCAACAACTTCACAACCGACAGAGAAAGATCGGGAAAATGCAGCGGGTCCGCCTGCTTGCGTCGTTCAAGAAACTCCGCCAGCGCGCGCGAGTCAGGCTTAGCCGGAAGTTTTTCACCAAGCTCTTCCGCCACCTCGACGATGCGCGACCAGGATTTCGGCGTGCGCACAATGCGCCGCAGCGACGGCCCACCCTGCGCCTCCAAAAACTCGGCCATCTCCACGTTGGCGGCGATCATGAAGTTCGAGATCAATTCGCGCGCGCTGTTTGGTTCAATCAACCGCAGATCGACCACCTTGCCATGCTCGTCCAGTACCGGACTTGACTGCAAAGTCTCAAGAGCGATCGCTCCAAGTCGTTGGCGCAAAGCGGCGAGGCATTGCGCTGTTTCATGTTGCAGGCGAATCTGCGCTTCCATGCCCGGGACATTTTTCGCGCGCTCAGGTACGCCGGCTTTGCCGTCGAGCCATGCGGCGATCGAATCATAAGAAAGCTTCGCGTGACTCCTGATCCGCGCGCGATAGAAGCGGGTTTCTTTCACCGTCGCGTCGCTCGCCAAAATCATTTCAGTGACAACGGCGAGCCGGTCCTCGCCGGCAACGAGCGAAGTCAAATCAGTGGACAACTCCTCAGGCAACATTGGAAACGTTTTGACTCCAGTGTAGACCGAAGTGCAATTGCGACCGGCATGTTCGTCCGTCGCCGAACCTCGCGGCACAAACGCGTCAACGTCCGCGATGCCAATCAACAATTTCGTGTCACCGCTGGCAAGTTTTTCCGCGTACTCAACCTGATCGAGGTCTCGCGACTTCTCGTCATCGATTGAAGACCACAACAGCCCGCGCAGGTCCGCCATCGATTCATCCGTCGTAATCGCCGGCGCGGCTGAGCGAGCTTCGGCGACTACTTCGCCGGGAAAGTCAGGCACGAAGCCGCCCTCGATCAAACAATGCCGAGCGATGGCCGGCAGATCGAGAGAGTTTGAGTGACCGGGTTTTTTGTTCATAGCGAGTGAGGAAGTATAGCGGAAACTTCCGGCCAACGCCGGGCTCGCCGCGTGCTCGTCAAAATCATCTCGCTACGACTTTGCAACAGGTTTGCCCTACTATGAGCCGGTGAAGATTGCGGTGATCATCAACGCGAAGTCCGGCGCCGGCAGCAAAGCTGAGATGCAACAGCGCCTGTCCGAAGCGTTTGAAGCCGCCGGCGTCGAGGCGCAAATCTCGTTGGCCCACACGGGCGCCGAAGTGGTTCGCCTGGCCCAGAGTGCAGCGAGGAGCGACGCGGCAACGATTGTTGCGGGCGGCGGAGACGGCACGCTCAACGCTGTTGCCGCTGCGGCCATCGAGGCGGACAAGGTGTTCGGAGTCTTGCCGTTTGGCACGATGAATCACTTCGCGAAAGACCTTAACATTCCGCTCGAACTTGAAGCGGCGGTCGATACAATCATCACGGGCCACGAAATACGAGTCGATGTCGGCGAGGTAGATGGCCGGATTTTTTTAAACAATTCGAGTTTGGGCCTTTACCCGAGAATCATTCGCGAACGCGAAAAACAGCAGCGGCTCGGTTGGGGCAAATGGCCCGCGTACGTCTGGGCGGCGCTTGCGATCCTGCGGCGTTATCCGTTTCTCAACATTCGAGTAGGTGTGGACGGGCAGGAGCTGACGAGTGTCACGCCGTTTGTCTTCATCGGCAACAACGAATACGAAATGGAAACGCTTAACGTCGGCGGGCGCGCGTGTCTGGACAAAGGCGAGCTTAGTCTTTACATGACTAACCGAACCGGGCGGCTGGGATTGATTCGCCTGGCGGTGCGCGCGCTGCTGGGCGGCTTGCAGCAGGAAAAAGATTTTGTGGCGCTCTGCACGAAAGAGATTTGGATTGGGACCAGGCACCGCCGGCTGCGAGTCGCGCTGGATGGCGAAGTAACCGTAATGGAGCCGCCGCTTCACTACCGCGTGCGGCCACGAGCGTTGCGCGTCCTTGTTCCCAAATAGATGCTGGATGTTAGATGCTGGATACTAGTTAAAACGTCCGTAGCCGGCACGTTGACAGTCAAACACCCCAGGGCAAGCGGCATCCACGACCAGCATCTGACAGCTAGCATCTGACATCTAGTATCTAATATCCAGCATCTTCGAATCGACATGCGATCAATCGCTCATCTTTCTGACATTCACTTTGGTCGCGTCAACGATCACGTGATCGGCCCGCTGATCGAAGCGATCAAGAATCTCAGTCCCGATCTCGTTGCCGTGTCGGGCGATTTGACGCAGCGCGCCCGCTCGCACCAGTTTCAGCAAGCGCGCGCCTTTCTTGATCAACTACCGAAGCCGCAGATTGTCGTGCCGGGCAATCACGACGTGCCGCTGCACAATGTCTTTGCGCGCTTCGTGCAACCACTGGACAAGTACCGACGTTACATCTCGAACGATCTGCGCCCGCTGTATCGTGACGATGAAATCGCGGTGCTCGGCGTCAACACGGCGCGCTCGCTGACCATCAAGAGCGGACGCATCAACGAAGCGCAGGTCGCCTGGATGCGCGACAGACTCTGCGCCGTCGACCCCTTAGTCACAAAAGTAGTCGTCACGCATCACCCGTTCGATTTGCCGGCTGGACACGACGAACGCCATTTGGTCGGGCGCGCGCGCATGGCGATGGAACAACTCGCGGCCTGCGGCGCCGATCTCTTTCTCGCCGGACACCTTCACGTCAGCCAGACGACGAACAGCGCCACGCGCTACCAGATCAAAGGACACTCCGCGCTGGTCGTACAAGCGGGAACAGCGGCGTCGGATCGCGGACGCGGTGAAGAAAATTCTTTCAACCTCGTGCGCATCGATCGGCCGCGCATTGCGGTTGAGCGATTTGCCTGGCAGGCGGATCGCGGCGAGTTTGGCCTGGTCAACACTGAACGTTTTCGCCACACGCCCGACGGTTGGACCAGACTTTGAGTTCGTTCAAGGTAACGCAAACTGCTAACACCCCACGCGGGCTGCCCGCGCGGGGGCCCCGTTTAGTTTGCGTGCATTGGTAGCCCGCTGACAGCGCCGCAAACTAACAGTTTGCGTTACAGACCACTGAGCAACGAATGAAGACTCCGGCGGCGAGTAAAAGATTCCTGGTCGTATCTCTGCTGGCCGCGCTGCTGGCTTTCGGAGTGATGACGCTCACGCTCAGCCAGATCTCCGAACCCCTCAGCAAACACGTGCCTGTCACCGCTGCCGATGCCAGGCTCAACAACTGGTTGCACGGTCAAGTAACTCCGTTTCGCACGCGGACGATGCTCGCGATCACGTCTTTGGGCTCGACCGAGTTAGTGACTTGCGCCGCGGTCGTTTTTGGAATTTACCTAGTTTGGCGACGACGGTTCGCCTGGCTCGCGGCGATGCTCGCATCTGTTTTCGGCGGGATGCTGCTTAACAGAACTCTGAAGTTGGTCTTTCTTCGTCCGCGACCTTACTTCGACGATCCGATTGTGACGGTCACCGGATACAGCTTTCCCAGCGGCCACACGATGGCGGCCACGGTTCTCTACGGCGTGCTGGCGGCATACTTCTTCGCGCGTACGTCAGACCGTCGCGGGCGCGTGTTGATTGTGTTGGCGGCGGGATTTGTGATCGCGCTGGTCGGCTTCAGCCGCATGTATCTCGGCGCTCACTATCTGAGCGACGTGCTGACGGCGATGGCCGAAGGGCTTGCCTGGCTTTCAATCTGTTTGACGACCGCCGACTTGCTAAGGCGGCTACGAGATTCGCGAGGCGGCGATCGCGGCGGCGACGAACGTCGCAAAAAATTGTAAAAAGAGCCTGCTGAAATTATACTAACGGCCAACAGCCTCGCCGCTAAAATCCCGCCATTAGGAGGGCAGCCATGAAACGTTTCCCAGCAACGCTAAGCTCGGTATCTACAGTCGCGCTTGTTTTCCTGGTTCTGTTTGCGTTGGCGGCGGACACAAACGCCCAACGCGGCTCCGGACCGGCAAACGGCAAGCCTTCGCCCGACGGCACGCTGAGATCGAATGAGCCGATGCTGGCGCCGAGTGTCCGCGAGCGTCAGTTCAAGGTGGTCGAGATGGAGCGCGAGGCGGCCAAGATTCGCACGCCGGAACAAGAAAAACTGGCGTTGGCCCAAATCGCAGAAGACTACGAAAAGCTGCAGGTCGTCAACAACAAGATGATGAGCGCGGCGATGAGCACCGCGACGCCGAACTTCCAACGCATCGCTGACGCCACCTCGGAAATCAAAACACGGGCGAACCGCATGAGGGAAAACCTGCGCCTGGTGGAGGCTGACGCGAACGCGTTTGCGAAGCAGCCTGAGTACAAACAACCGGAAGACGTTGCCGGGATCAAGGCAAGTCTGCTTTCGCTCGACGGCACGATCATGGGCTTCGTCAAGAATCCAATCTTCAAGAACCCCGGCGTCCTGGATTTGGAACAGGCGGCAAAAGCCAGCGCCGATCTGCAGACGATTATTGAATTCAGCCGGCTCCTGAACAAAGACGCGCAACGACTCAGCAAGACGTCCGGGAAGACTAACTAGCAATCAGCAGACAGCAAAAGTAAACAGCCGGACTGAGCAACAGTGCCCGCGACGCGTAGCGTCGGCAATTCACGTCCGTCACTACTTTTGAGGCACAGCCAAGGCGAGACCAGGTTGGCCGTCTGCAAACGAAGATCAGTCGACAAAAAAATCGGGGCGGGGATTGATTCCCCGCCCCGATTCAGTTTTCACGAGCGGCGTGCTGCCTCGCGAAGGTTTAGAACTGGTAGCGCAGCGCAAACTGCACGATGCGTCCAGACTTGGTTTCGTTTAGCGGTGTCTGCGTCGCCGAGTAGGCGCCGAAGTTAGTGGGTATCTCGTTTTGCGCATCCGCGTCAGACAGCAGGAACGGATCGACCGGCAGGCCGAATCCGAGCAGGCTGTTGTTGGCAAACTTCTGCGTATTGGTCAAGTTGAAAATCTCGGCGCGGAACTGAACCGAGTGGCCTTCCCAGGGCAGGCTGAAGGTCTTGGACAGGCCCATGTCGAGCGTGAAGTAGCCTTCGCCTCGCAGCACGTTGCGATCGCCAACTTCACCGGCGCGCGGCTCGCGGAAACACTTGAAGACCGCCAGCGGATCGCGGAAGAGGTTGGGCGCGTCAACCCGGGTAGGCGACGAATTCGCCTGGCAAACGCGGACCATGTTCGACTGCACGTTCCAGTTGGTCGCCCAGCGATCGGCCTGGAACGGTTCGCCGGTCGGCAGTCCCGAGTTCCAGCGGAAGATGCCGGTGGTCTGCCAGCCGCCGAGAATGGTGTTCGTGACGCTGTTCCAGTTGCTGCCGAAATGCTTGCCGCGTCCGAAAGGAAGTCCAACCAACCAGTTCGCGTTGATGACGTGGCGGGCGTCGAAGTCGGAGCTCGCGTAGTTCGAATCCGGATCGAGCGCGTTGACGATGAACGCCGTGCCGTAGTTGGTTGACGCCTGCAGACCCGAAGCATTGTCGAGCGAGTGCGAGTAGGTGTAGTTCAGGTCGAACGTCAGGTCGTTGGTGAACCGCTGCCGCAGACTAAACTGCGCCGAGTTGTAATTGGAACGCGCGATAGTTCCAAAGGTCGACAGCGCGGCATACTGCGGATGGAAGAACGTGTTGTTGAACTTCGCCACCGGCTGATCATCGAGGAACGTCTGGATGAACGTGTAGTCAGTAATGTTAAAGCCACCGACACTACTCTGGGCCAGCAACGTATAGACCGCCTGGGTGTTCGTCAGGGTCGGATCGCCGAGGACATTGCTGGCGACGCCGGGAAACAGGTTTTCGAAGTAGGGCAGCGTCTGCACACTCCCAATCGGAGTATTGGCATAGCGGTGGTCGATCAAGTTATTGATCGCTTCATACCAGGTCATCCCGGACTGCGGATCCCTGATGTTGTTGAGCTGCATGATGTCGCGCGAGGCCAGCAGGTCACGCGCAAAGCGCCCGACGTAGCTCGCTTCAAACGACAATCCGCGGCCCAACTCGCGACCGTATGACAGATTGACGCTGTAGTTATAAGGCGTGGTCAACGTGTCGTCGAGGGACGATTCAATTCGCTGCGACTCGTCAGACGGCGTGGTCAGCGGGAAATTCAGTTGACCCGGCAAGGTGCCGACCAGGCCCGGGAACGTGCGCGGATTGTCGTTAAAGCCGCCGAAAAGCGGGCCTTGTCGATCGCTGACGTTGAATGTATTGGCAGCCACCGTTCGGCTGGAACTAAAGCCGAGCGCCGAGTTGAGATCGAAGTTAACCGCGAGCTGACTGCCGATGCGATCGTAAGTCATGCGGAAGCCGCCGCGAACAACGCTGCGATTTTGACGGCCGATCAGGTTGCCGAAGAAGTTGTCACCAAAGTCAGGCGACCAGGCGAAAGCGATCGACGGCGCAAAGTTGTTCCAATCCTGCTGGTAGTAGCCCGGGCGACCGTTGGCCTTGCCGGCTTTGTCGAGCGTGATCGGAGTGTTGAGCGGAACGCCGTTGGCGGAACTGTTCACGCGGTCGACGAAGAACTGGCCGAGGCTCTCGACCGGCGCCACTTGCACGCCGTTCTTTTCGTAAACCGGCGTCGAGGTGGACCAGCGCACGCCGTAAGAGATCGTAAAGTTCGGACGCATGCGCCACGCGTCCTGCCAGTAAAGCTCATACTCCTGCGTGCCAAACGATCGCGACGAGGGCGTGCCCGTCGGTTGAAGCGCGCCGTTGGCGTCGTACTGCAGGTTGGCGCCGTATTGCGAGTAACGACCGATTACTGAAACCAACGCGTCGCGCAGGCTGGTGGTATTAGCCGGCGCCAGAAAGATGTTGCCGCTGTACAGACCGCCACCCTGATCGATGCGCGTGACCGCGCCACCCGAACCGTCGTAGAAGGACGGGTTAGCAATAGCGTTGTCATACGCGGCGCCCAGAGATTCGCGGTTGTTCGTGATCAGCCGCATGTTTCCGCCAAACTGGAAATTATGGTTACCCTTGATCCACGACAAGTCCTCGACGAAGTTATGAACCGGCGTGGTGCGCTCGAGTGAGCGGCGGTAACCGCTGGGACGAAAGATGAAGCGGAAAGTGACGAGGTTGTCGAGCGAATCGCCGCCGTCGGTAAATGCCGATCGGGTGAAACCATAGGTGAACCGGTTGACGACCGAATTGTTTACGGTCCAGGTATGGCCCACGCCGATTCCCTTCGGGTGATTCCAAATCTGCAGCGCCGGCGTGTCAGGGAAGCACTGCACCTGATCGCCCGCGGCCGGGTCGCAGTCCGGCGAAACGTAGTTGGCTTTCGTCACTGTGTCCATTTGGTAGTTGCCGCGGACAAACAGCGTCTGTCGATCAGTCAAGTTAAAGTCGAGCTTGCCGATGTAAGTGTTGAGCTTTGACGGCGCGCTGGAATTGAAACGGAAGCCGGCGGTATTCAAACCGTCACCGACGCCGGTAAAAACGTTGGCGGGATAACGGGCCGCTGCGGCCGACAGGACGGCCAGCGAATTCGGATTCACGCCCGGGCTGACGCCGTTGGCGGCAGTGTAGGCCGCATTGATTTCACCAACCGTTAGGCAGTTGACGCCCGCTGGTGTTCCTGCGGGACAGCCGGGGTCGCTCGATCCATCAGCAGTGAAATAACGGACGATTCCCTGGCCCAGGGTCGGCAGGGGAACTTCGCGCACCACGGTCGTCGCGGTGGCTTCGCGGAAACCTTCGTAGGTGAAGAAGAAAAACGCGCGGTCCTTTTTGAGTGGGCCGCCAATCGAGCCGCCGAAGATGTTGCGCAAAAGCTGTGGACGTTCGACGCCATCCTTATTGTTGAAAAAGTCGTTGGCCGTGGTCACGGTGTTGCGATGGTAGTGGTAGAGCGAACCGTGCCAGTCGTTCGTTCCGGATTTGGTGATCAGCGAAACCTGCGCTCCTGACGAGCGGCCCTGTTCCGCGTTCGGGTTCGTCGTGATTACGCGAAACTCCTGCAGGCTGTCCGGGGTTGAACGCAGGACGCTCGAGAAAGCTTCGTCAGTGACGATGTCGAGGCCGCGTTGTTGTTCGTTGACGTCCACGCCGTCAAGCGTGATGTTCGCCTGGTCGGCGCGACCGCCGTTGACGTAACCCGCGGGCGTTACACCGGTCTGCAACGAGAGCAGGCCGACGACGTTGCGCGCGTTCAAGGGCAACTGTTCGATGCGGCGGTTTTCAAAAGCAACGCCAATCGTCGCGTCAGTCGTGTTCAGCGGCACCTCACCGCCCGCAGTCACGTTCACCGTTTCGGAGACTGCACCCACTTCAACAGTGACGTCGGTGTCGACCGAGGTGTCGACCTGGGCCTTAATGTCTGAGACGGCAGTCTTCTTAAAACCCGAAGCCTCTACTTCGAGTCTGTAGGTGCCGGGCGGCACCGCCGTGAAGACGTAAGTCCCATCTTGTGTCGTGGTCTGAGTGCGACTGAAATTTCTTTCCGCACTGACAAGGGTGAGAGTAGCGCCGGGTATGACATTTCCCTGCGGATCTTTCACTGTACCGCGCACGGTAGATCTGCCCGACTGAGCCGAGGCAACACTGCTGAGCAAAAGAATCGTCAATAACACGACAAAGATTTTCGAGCACAAGATTCTTCTCATATGACCCTCCGGTGTTTGTTGTTTGGACAGCGAATCGGGTGTGAGCAGATTCTGCAATCCCATGTGTTCTGAGATAGTTCTCGGTCACCTGGTTGAAAAACAAAACCCAATTTCAGAAGAGACGTGGTGATATTTCACGCATATCTCGTTCCATCTGAATAATTAGATCAAGGTGCGCGGAAGTCGGAACAATTTGGAGGGGCCTGAACTCTTCGATCTGAATCAATGAAGATTTTTGTCCAAAAACGTATCCTCGATTCAAATTTTTGGAGACTTTGAGGAGTAGAGCGGCTCAACTAGAGACGAACTTGAACGGTCACCGACGGCACAAACGTCGGCCGCGAATCACGCGGATGAACGCGAATCAGAGATGACCTTACCGCTCAGTTGAGCTGTTTGGCTCTTCTCTGATCCGCGTTCGTCCGGGTGAGGCGCGGAACTTTGTCCGCGTGGTTTACTCGCACCCAAAGTTCAATTGCGTGAACTTTGCGGCGCCACGAAACGGATGAACTTCAACTCCGCCAACGCGCCGAGTTTCTCGACTGGCAAACGTCCGATTACTAACTTCGCGCTCTTCGGATCAAGCACAACTTCAAAACCAAGTTCTTTGAGTTTTGCCAGCGTCTCTTCTGACTTGTCGGTTAACCAAATCTGAACCTCGGCTTTCCGGTCACGAATGAAGTTCACTTCGTCGACCCCGGGGATCGGATTCTTGTCCTTCAGTCGATCGACGACCGCAACGATTGACGGATGAAACTTTGACTGCAACGCGGCTCGTTCCACTTCGGCGGGCGAGACAACCCGCGGAGCCTCTGCCGAATCTGCCATGACCACCGAGGCCATCGGCGGCGCGTTTGGCGATGCCGGGGTCGGAAGAGGCCCCGCAGCGCGACGAACCGATCCCGAACCCATACCCCCACCGGCGCCACCTCCGCTTGCGCGTCGAGACTTTGCCTTCGAAGCATTCGTCCCAGATTGCATAATGCTGCCGCTGCTTCTACCAAAACTCAGCGGGCCCGTCGCGAGCCGGACGTTATACGCCGCGATCAAGCCAGGCCGTCCGTCGTTTCTATCCACATCGTCCTGAGCGTTGACGCCTTCCGGAACTTCCACCGGCACGTCGATGCGTCGCGGCTGGCCGCCTTCAGTCACGATCATCTCTTCAACCGCAACGAACGAAGTAAACTGCGTCATCAAACGAAACTCGAGCCCGAGGTTGGTAATCGTCTCCTTCAGTTCCGGCTTCATCTCGCCCTGCTGCATGCCATTAAAATCCTGGCCCATCAAATCGTCGATGCGCGAACGCGCCCAGAGCGACGACAGCACGTTGTTTCGCGTTTCAGCCTCGGGAAAGTCAACCGCGATCTCGCGCACGAATTCCCTTCCCGACATTTTTCCCTTCAAACGAATGACGCCCCGACCGGCCGCCGTGTAACGCCCAGTGAGAATCACCGGCTTGGCGCTAAACAGATCCGGAATGCGCCGCGGGTAAACGTCCGTCACCGGCATGCCGTTCCAATCCACCGAGATGTCCGTCAACAAAGGATTGCGCACGCGCTCGTGAAATCTGCGCGCCGCCGCGGAGCCGTCGTCGTCGAGCGAGACATATTCAACTTCGCCGCGCCCGTATTCAGCCATCTTGTCGAGCAGAAATCTGTTTACCGAGCTGCCGATGCCAAAAGCGAACACGCGCGCGTTCGGATGCTTTTGAATTTCGGAAATGATTTCCATGTCGTTGCCGACCTCGGCATCAGTCATGAAGCAAACGATGCGCACGTGATCCGCGGCGCCGGATGGATCGAGCGCCGCCTTGATCGCTTTCATCATTTCCGTGCCGCCATCGCCGGAGCTGGCCGCAAGAAACGCCTGCGCTCTTTTCCGGTTCGCCGGCGTGGCCGGAACTGGTCGCGGAAACAGAATTCTCGTGTCACCCGCGAAAGTTATCAGGTTGAAAGTGTCGCCTGGATAGAGACCATCGAGCGCGAGTTTCATCGTCTCTTTGGCCTTCTCGATCGGAAAGCCCTCCATCGATCCCGAAGTGTCGAGCACGAAAACCAGTTCTTTGGGCGTGACGTCTGTGACCGTGACGCGATCGGGCGGCTGCAGAATCATGCTGAAATATCCACCCTTGTCCGAGCGGTGGGCCAACAGCGCGTCCTGAATCGTTTTCCCGGCAACGTCGTAACGAAGCACAAAATCCTTGTTCGGAATCGTCGCGCTGTTTTTCAGACGGACGTGGGCGCTGTGTGCATTGAGGCGTTCAAGCTCAACCTCGTGAGACTTTCCGTTGACGCTGTCGATCGGCACGCCGGCATCCAGCATGATATCGAGCGAAATGTCGTGGCCGGCACGCGTTCCCGCCGGCGCCTGCTTGGGCAAAATTCGCGAGGCGTCGGGTACCGGCGTTGTGCCTATGGCCCGGTTGCTTGCGTTCGGGCCAACCAGCTCGCCCGGGATGTAACGCTTCCCAACCACCATTGGCAATGAAAACTCATACGCGCCGTCTTCATACTTCAAAGTCTCGACGTAACTGATCGTGATCCGGACCTTTTCGCCCGGCAAAATGTTGGCGACGGATTGCGTGAAGACGTTTGGCCGCTCCTGGTCCAGCAGGCTCGCCACCTGCCCGGCAGACTTCGCCGCGTCGTAAACAGCCTGCGCCTCTTCACGCCGCAGAATCTTTCCGCGCACGGTGCGATCGCCGACAACCATCGTCAGGTCATCAACCGCCGCGTTTGCCGGCAACGGAAACACGTAGACGGCTTCGATCTTTTCCTTGAACGGGTTTTCAAATTCCTGAGTCACGTTCACGCGCGACTGAAAGCCGCTGATTTCAACTTTCACGTCGGTGTGTTTGAGCGGACATACGTTTTTTAGTTGGCCCTTCTCGTCGAGGATCTGAAGAGCGCCCGGAGTTTCACCTTGAACTCCCGTCTGCGCCGAGGTGGTTTGGAACGCGCTCGGCCGGTTTCGCGAAGAGGCGATGGAGACGATGGAGACGATGGAGGCGATGACCGGGATTGCGGCGGCGGCCGCCAGAACCGCCAGCGACTTGAGTGCGAATTTCCGAAACATAGATCAGCTCCTTCTCAGCTAACTTATTCAGCGTTCATCAGCGAACTTTACTCAGCGTTCGCGATGGCGATCGCCGTTGGAAGACTTGAACGCGCGTTTGGATAGACTTGTCATGTGGATAGACTTGGAGTCATGCGGCACAGCCCGACAGTAAACGTTTCCCGAGTGTGTTTACATGCCCTAAGCCGGATTCTGTTCCCGATGCTCTTTGATGAAGAACGTTGTAAATGAAAACGCTTGCGTCTTTGGTCTTTGGATTTTGGAGTGCGGTGACCGGTCACCGCTTTGCTCTGCGGCGGCTTGACGCCGCACACCCCGCAGAACACAACTCCACCCTGACCGCCACAGGTCGCGGTCGAACAAAAGCGCCGACGAGCAAGCGCACTCCAAAGAGTTCTCGATTGTCTAATTACTTATTACCGGAGGCGCAGGAAAAGTTACGATTGTTTTGGAGGAAATGTGGGCAGGTACGTGAGGACCAGAGACGGGGAGTAAAAGTGAGTACCACCAAATCGTAGCTGGTGGGTTGCTATAGGGCCAGCGGCAAAGCATGGGCAGACTGGGTTTGTCCGACGATCTCGTTCGGGAGCGACCCACCCGCTATCGCGACGTGGTACTGACCTCATCGCTCACGTCATAACTTTCTTACTAGCATCGTTGTGAAGCACGACAAGAAAAGATGCTCGTTTGACACTGTGGAAAGCGGTGCGTTAACTTAAACAGCTTGCAATGATCCTCCAGCCGCACACCATGCGTCCCGTTCGTCTAGTGGCCTAGGACACCGCCCTTTCACGGCGGCGACACGGGTTCGACTCCCGTACGGGACGCCAAACTTCTGGAACATTTTCGAGATTGAATTTGCATCGAGCCACTGGCTCGTTGCTTGATGGACGCCCAAGCTAAGATCTATACAGCAATTACTTTTGCAACTATGATGGTCCACCACCTGTTTGGTTGACCTGGTCCTTGCGCGGTAACCAGTGAGTTTGGAGATGACACGTGGCTCACCATCCCGTTGATTTCTTGTTATTGACAGCGCTCGAGGAAGAGCTTAGGTGCTTGTTAGATCATCTGCCTGGCGCCCAAAAGCAGGATCCGACCGATGACGACAACAAGACTTATTACAAAGCCGTTATTCCCGCCATGTTGCCGAGTGACACACCCATCTTATACAACGTCGTCGCGTCTGGGATTATGGCAATGGGACGAGTTGAGGCAGCCGCTTTTACTGCCGTGGCGATCCGAAAATGGCGCCCGCGATTCGTGGTTCTGATCGGGATTGCCGGAGGTGTTCCGGAAAGTGGCGTCTCATTGGGCGATGTCCTCGTATCCGACCAGATAGTCGATTATGAGCTCCAAAAACAACAAGCGCCGCATGATCTGATCCGTTATGAAGTACATCGCACGGATCCACGTTTGCTTGGTGCAGCGATGAACTTTTCTGACAGCTCCTGGATCTCGAAGACTGCGCCGCGCCCGCTGGCAGGGACTCCGCGCAGGTGGGTGGGACCAATTGCGACGGGCGATAAGGTTGTTGCGCGCAAGGGTCTGATAGACAGGTATCGTCGAGACTGGCCGAAACTCATCGGCGTGGAAATGGAAGCTGGGGGCGTGGCGACCGCGGTCTATCAAGCGTCGTCCAAACCTGGCTTTTTCATGGTGAGAGGCGTGTCGGACTTAGCTGATGAAAAGAAAGATAGCGCACCCGTGAGCGACTGGAGAGGGTATGCGTGCAGTGTCGCGGCAACTTATACGCTGGCCCTATTGCGAAGTGGCCCAGTTCCACCCGCCGATCAGCCCACGCCGGCCGATCGGAATCTCGAGATTGCGGTCAAGCATACCCTTGACGTCGACCTTTCAACAGCAGAAGTAAGAAGGAAGATTCAGACTGATATTGTCGGAAGAAAACCTGAAGGAATTTTCGGCGAAGGCGGACTGTGCCTCGAATACCCGCTCACGCCAAGGCCGGACAACTGCTTCCTCGCTGCGGACGTCGCCGGATCTGACGATCTGAACGAAGCCCTTTCGACTGCCTTAAGCGATTTCGCAATCACGCCAATCAAAGCAACTGACCTAATAGTGCCCGGCGCGGCTCTATGCAAGATTGCCGGCTTAATACGAGAAACTCGATTTGGCATTTACGAACTTGGCGAGGCTCAAGATCTCAACGTTTACTTGCAACTCGGCATGGCCATCGGTCTTGGGCGTCCGTTCCTTTTGTTGAAACACCGTGAGAGTGTCCCATCTCGTTTGGCTAGCGCTCTCGATTATTATCCCGTTGACAGTTATCTCGAACTTCGTTTCGGATTACAGCACCATGTGCGCGAAATCATTCTTAACATGGCGCGATATCAGCCCCGCATTCACAAGAGTGCCGTCACAGCCGGAGTTTTCGTGGAACATGGGGACATTGATTGCGTTGATTTCGCGTATGCTGTTACAAAATCACTCAATTCGGAGAACGTCAGGCCCACTTTCCGATCGGTTGACGAAGCTGCTTTCAAGATCCTCGAAAGCGAGCACCTGAACTTTGACGTCATAGAAGAAACTGTTTCCAACCCGCTGCAACAGATGATCGCCGCGATTAGTGCTTCTCGAGCTCGCGATAATTCGGATTGATGAGTGTGCTGCACCAGACGCTGCCATGACTTTGGGGGTTGCTCTGGCTCAAAATCGGCCTGCGATTCTCGTTCACCGCGCCAAGTCATCGATCCCAAGCAATCTTATCGGATTGAACCGAATGTCGTTTGCAACCTTTGCGGAACTTGGAACGAAGTTGGCCCGGACTATCCGTAATCTTCGACAACACTCATAAAGAGGCCCTTACCATGAAAGTTGTAACCCGACTACTCCACGGACTCACCGAGGAATATCGTAAGCAGAGTGAACGGCAGTGTTTCGTAGCTCATAAATTCGCCGATAAAGAAATTCGTGATCGCCTGAAGCGCGTTCTGGAGAAAGCTAATCTCCAGCCTTATTTCGCCGATCTTGAAGTATCCGGCGATCTGATGCTGGCAAAAATCTGTGGCAAGATCCTCGCGACTCGCGCCTTCTTAGTAGATCTATCCTCACCTAATCCCAATGTATATTTTGAGGCTCGGATTGGCGGTTGGTATGAACAGACCGATTCTCGCCATTATGAAGGAAGGCAGTTCAGCGCCAGGTATCCTGCAAAGCTTCGTGAATCATCGATTCAGCTACTACTCGCAACTGGAAGATGACCTTTCGAAACAAATGCCAGTCTGGTTTGCCAATGCAAGTGAGCAGGAAATACTTTACGGAAGCCACTGCCATTTTCTAACCCGCCTATGCGACGACCGAAATCGTCTCTCGCCAGGACGAACCTATTTTCTGGTCGATCAAACTGATTTGACTGCCGAGGATACCGGCAGTCCGGCCCATACGATCGATCTTGACCTTAAGGGAGCAATAGAATTTGGACTTAAACGCTTTAACTTCGATCTCGAGCTGCTGAGCGAAGCTCCACCTTTTTACGATTTTCGCTTTTGTAACGTTTGCCGGGCGACCAGAGACGCCGCGTTTGTCATAGTAAATGTGACTCAAGACACTTGTCCGACAGTCTTTTTGTTTGCCGGACTATTCGTCGGTCTCGGGATTAATCCTCTCCTGTTGGTTAATACTCCGGATAAACATGGAAAAGAAGTTACGGTTCCTACGCTTTTGCAGGGCCTGGACTACTTGCCTTACAAATTTTTCGGCGAGTTGGAAGAAGGCCTCCCACAGCAACTCGAAGATTTCTTAAACACACGGAGGCAGCCTCTAATTGATCGCGTCCTCGTAGATTTACCAATGGAGATCTCTGAGGCTCCCAAAGGAAGGGTCTTGATTTGGAGTGCAATGGAGGCAGGCCCCGATCACGCCGTCCTGATCGAAAAGCACGCAGAAGAAATGTTTTCCGCCGGCTTCCCGCGCATGCTCGCTTACATCTACGTTGGCCCCAACGCCGACATTCTCCAAGCGATTAGCGAATACCTCGATGAGGCGCTCTTCTTCGCTTTGCCGTTTGCCGGACGGTACTCGGTGGATCTTAGCAAGTCCCGATCGTTTGACGATGACCGAGCCGTCCAGAAGGCAGTCCTGAACGGTTTTCAGGTGGAAGCCCTTGGTGAAATTCACACGACTTTAGAGAAGAGCGCCAGAAGACTTGACTCTCCCTACAAAGCCATCGGGTTGCAACATGAAACCATAAAGGCCTCCGCAAAGATGCACTCGTCGCTCGCAAACTATGTTTCCTGGATCGATACCAAACTGATTTCTTCATTGCCGGAAAACGCTTACTTGATGACACAGCTATTCGTCCAGACGAAAGAGCCAGGCACATTTGCGTCTTCATTAGCCCAACAACTGCGATCTGCTCATCCAATGCAGAGCAGTATCGTTCGCATCGCCAACGATATCAGCGATGATCCCAGTACTCGCGAATTTTGGGAGAGCAGGCTCTCCCGCCGGCAAAGTTGTGGTTAGGGCTGGCCTGCGCGCCAAGGCTGATTTCCGCCCGACAGTACGTCATGAACCCAAGCAAAACCATCTTCCAGCTTAGACCGAGAGAACTCGATTATTTGCAGAAAGATTGGCTCGAGAAGACCACAGGTATTCCGGCCGCCAATTGGGACATCTATGTGATAAAGGAACTGATTGACAATGCTCTTGATGCGGACGAAGCAGCCGGGATCGAACCAGTCAAAATAAGAGTCAATGCGATCTACACGCGAGACGAGAGACGCAAATTGTTTTCGCTTAAGATCGACATCGGGAATCAAGCGCCGTTTCCAGCAAACCAGATCGAAAATATCTTTGACCTGGCTTACTACACGTCTTCGAAGAGCGGACGCAACATCCCCACCCGCGGAAAACAAGGAAACGCCCTCAAGACAATCGCAGGCATTCCGTATGCGCTTCGTCACTTCCATTACGGAGACTATGAAGTTAGCCACCGGCCGATTGTGATCGAGACCGCCGGGTGTCGGCATACTGTGTCGTATCAGATAGATGACAACACGGACAAGATCAACCTCATCACTCACGCCGATTCAACAGTTTCCGAAAGCGAATTCAATTGGGTGCGAGTAGGAATCGATCGGTTCTTTCAAGAGACACCGCGAGATCTCAAGGAACTCCGCGAACTCGCTCGTTCGCTGGCGCTCTTCAATCCCCACGTCTGGTTTGACTGGAAAATAGCCATGGGCGACCAGCAAGAATCCCTGAGCTTCCCAGGCGGTGCGGACTGGATGGGTAGGTTTCGAGGAATGGCGCCGGTCAGTTGGTATGATGCGGCGCAGTTTCGCGTTTTGCTGACGCACGCAGGCAGGTCCCAGACCTCCGAGGTCAGTACGCGCGACTTTGTTTCTTCCTTCCCGAGCTTCTCCCTCCAAGAGATCGATCAAATTTGCCGGAATTTTCCAGGGACTCTCGCGGAAGTCCTGAACCGGCAGGCCGTCCAGTCCTTATACGAGAAGTTGATCTCGGTTGACCAGTCCCTTGCTGAACGAATTACCGTCGCTGATTTGGGCGGGCTGGGTGAGGCAAGCATGTCGAACCATGTTACCGATTTCTTTGGCGACCCACTGCAAATCACTTACCGCAAAGAACTGACTCAGGACCCATCCCGGCCGTCGTGTCCCTTCGTGCTGGAGATTTTCGGCGCGCGGTTCGAGGATGGCGCGCCGCGAACTCTGTGGACCGGAATAAATAACACGGCCAACTATGGCGATCCTTTCTCGCGGACAAAGCTGACCCGCGCAGGTTCGCAGCCCGGCATTGAAGCGCGAGGGCTACGAGAATTTGTCGAGATGTTCGGAGTGAGCCCGGCGACGCCGTTCGTTATTGCGATCCATTTGATTTGTCCAAATATCAGTTATCAGGACTTTTCCAAAACTCTGATCGAAGCCAGCCCATTTCGCGAGACACTTCAAGCGATATTGAGTGACGTGTTGGAAGAACTGGCTGTCGGCGAAGAAGAAGCCGAGAAGCAACGCGCGGTGAATGATCGAGAAAGCCTGAAACAGTTTATTCCTGGTGCAGTTCTGTATTTATCGCCCGACGGCCACGAGTTTTTTTCTCTGGAGCAACTGACAACAAGAGTGCGCCAGCTCTACGCGACTAAAACTGCAACCGCCGAGGCGAAGGTCAAACCGCCAGGCAATCACGAAACCCTCGAAGCAATCGAGGAATATCGGCGCGACCATCCAGGCGAACTAATCAATCTGATCAACCGACGTCATGTGCAGATATATTTGCCGGCCTCCAATAGAAGCGCGGCATTTGAC
>CAVVIS010000003.1:0-2570000 GCA_963748345.1 Blastocatellia bacterium
ACTCTTCATTTATATTAGCAACAACAATGCCTGACATGACAAAAGCCTATCTTTTCGAGACGGTCACTGTGTCAGGGTTTTCTTACATCGCTCAAGGCCTATGTTTGTATGATTATGCAAAGATGTGGACGCCGCTTTGTGTTTAGTACTCTGATCGGCGTTCGATTTTAAGGATACGAGCGATTCACAGTAGACTTTACCGTCAGTTGGTCTGGTACTAAATGTTTTGGCTGAATTGGATGATATGTGGTTTGATTTGAAGCCGCTTGATGAGGAAACGCTTTGGGAGTTGCGTCAGATCAAGGCGCAACGGGCTGTTGCACGACGCAAGGAAGCCTTGGATCTCTTCTATACGCTTCGAAAGGACTTGAGCGACGCTTTCAGCGAATTGGACATCATGGTATTGAAACCGCTGTGCGAAACTTGTGCCGCCCACCGCTCAATCGAGCTTCCTGGTTTTGGATTGGACAAAGCGACGATCGTAGCGGTATTGCCTGGATGTCGTCCAGAGCAACTTCGGATGTACGATATGACGAATCACCATTTGCACCTCTTTCCTTACACGCGAAGAGACGAGGGGGAGCAGTTCGTGATTTCGTGTTTCGTTTGCGGGCGCCAAGTCGACCACGGTTACGAGGATGGGGACGAACTTATTGCAGTTGAGCCTGAATCGTTTTGCGACTACTTCGGCGTGGAGGACGAAGGCCCGAAGAAAGCGGAAGGACACTTACGCAAGGAAATCAAAGAACTGTACGGCAATCGCTGTTTCCGTTGCCACTCTACGAATACGGATGAAATCACGATCGATCACATTAAGCCAAAGAGCGCAGACGGCCGTGGGGTTCCGACAAACCTTCAACCGCTTTGCAAGAAATGTAACGGGGAAAAGGCGAACCGACTTCCGGAAAGGCTTGTCCTCGCGCTCGATTTTTTAATGCGGCCAGCGCCGTCAGATAGCTACGAGGGGCTCATCTGGTAACTTCTCATCACGGAGACGATACTTTGATTCTGTGTATGCCGTTGTCTCAGTCGCGTCTCTCAAACCTGCCATCCAGAAAGATGACAGCCGCGCTGTCGAGTTTACTTTCCAGGAATACAATGACTGGCTCGCGAAGTTGATCGAGATTCCTTTTCGGATCATTGGTGAGATTAGCCAACGGTATGAATAGCTGAAGCCTTTTGGATTTGTTCGATACCGGTTGCGTAAAGGAAAGGTCGAACAATGCTAGATCGTTATCCGCCGCAAGAATTGGTCCACGTTCTAAGCGAGATCGCCAAAGACCAAAGACTGTTTCAAATGATTTGCGGTTAATTGGGAACCTCAAAGACCAATAAGCCGGTTCCCAAAGCTCAACGAATCGGCAAAGAGCATCCCGCAGTTCATCTTCAATGTCTTCTGCAGATTTAGGATCAAGCCCGTTGTCGGCAAGCCCTCCGATCTCTCAGAGATTCATAACCTTTTCTACGCACTTCGACGACATACCCGTTTCTGATTTCTAGGCTCCACTGTCCGGGGTTGAGTTGGTGGTTGGGGTTCTCTGGGGCATTCCATCGAATGCCAAAGTCATTGCCGACTCGACGAAAGATGGCGTCGATGAATTCTGCGTACTGAACTTGAGTCATTTGTCCCTTAGTTATTGTTCGCAATTGAAGCTCAAATGGAATGTCATCGGATCTTAGACGGCTTACTGAACTCTTCCAGAACGGCGATATAGTTCTGCAAACGGGTCAATAGCTCATCGTAGGTCAATAATGTGAGATTCTTGATGCCTTGAGATAGTAACCTGAAGTCTATGCCTTCTTTTGGCGTCTTGAATGATCTGCTGTCACCCGCAAGGATAATGCCTCTCGGTCGAACCGCTCTGATCTCTAGCCCGTGTTTGTCTTTCAAGTAAGCTCGAATCGTGTCCTGCTGCTTAGTAATGTTGTCGATATAGTTTTCGGTCTGGATTACAGCTTTTGCGATTTCAGAATCAAAATAGAAGTTCCCGCGGCTCGCGTCTGCCCGGAGGATTGGGGTGTTGGGTTTCTTGATTTCCAAGACATCCAGATAGTTATCGTGTGTTACGAGTAGGAAGTCTGGAAAGCGGGTATCGCCGATAGTGGTATTTAGTTTTTCAATTGCCGTAATGTACCCCTGTTGCAACAAGAGGATGTTACTTTTTATATAAGTCTGCCACCACGCTTCAGGATGTTCGCGCGGGATTTCTTTTTCAAGATCGGCAGCAAGTCCCTTCAGAGATTCAATTTGAGCTTTGGCTTTGAGCTTGTTTACGGTGCCAAGTGATTCAGATGAAATATAGTCAGGCAAGAATGCATTGAGCGCCTCTTTGTCATGGCTCGACAGCCGTGGAATTATGTCGACGCTTATCGTTTTCGAGATTGTCCCAGGGACGTAGACCGGAGTGGCTGCTTCTTTGAAGTAGTCAGAAAATCGGTTTGAAAAAAACTTCCGGATAATGTCATTCTTAATGTCCCGGTTCCGATCAAATTGCTCACTGCCCATTTTTGAAAGCAGTTTTTGAGAAGTACGTACCCTAACAATGCCACGTTCAATGGTTATTGAATCGGTATTGTCTGTAATGATCCAGCGGAAGCGATCGAATCGTGAGATCAGGGTTTCTAAAATGTTCTTGCCGAGATTAATCCGACCGTCGTCTCTTAATCGTGGCGGCCTGCGACCTTCCCAGTAGATCATTGTGCCGTAGAGGGCTCTTCCGTAGCTCGACGACGTGACTTTCACACGGTTTTTCGTGGAGCGACGGGCAGAGCCTAGATTCAATACCCCTTTTTTCCTGCTTTTTTTGACTGACGCCACAGCAAACAAGTCTACTCCTACTTGTGGTTCATGTAACGACTAAACTGGTAAATGGTGAACCCACAAAAAACATCCTCGGTCTGTACATGTACTGAAACATCTAGTATTTAGAGCTCGAAGTTTTCTCGGCTTAAGTCGCATCGGCCAATGTTGCTCCAGTGGGAAGGGTAACAGTGATAATACAGTTCACTCATACCGATTTTTTTGATTTAGACCTGGCCACGCTATCTGCTTGGCTCACTACCTCTACCAAGCCTTTGTCTGATGAGATTCCCGATATTTTAGAGTCAGCCGGGCTAAGTCCAGAACGATTAAAGGAGAACTCAAGAATCTTGCCGTTTATGAGCGCTTGGAAGAACTCTTCTGAGGGCACACCTGTTAGAAATCCCCTTACAGATCGAGACGAAGTTCCGTTTCTTCTGGATTCCGAAGAGAAGCCGGTGAGCGCTGCTAACGCTTGGTTTCGTTACCTCTGGAAAAGATTCTCGCCAAAAACGGTTAGGACCTACGCGTATTCCCTTTTTGATTTTTTTCAATATCTCGAAGCGCAGAAGGTTTTTTGGAAAGAAATCAATGACGACACTTTGTTTGCTTATCGGCGTTGTCAGGAACTCTCAAATAGCGCTCACAAGAAGCGACATAACGGTACTAGGAAATTGGCTCGTAATACGATTCAACTACGTATCATCACGGTTGGAAAGTTCTACGTCTACGCGACCAAGTATGGGTATCTAGGAAAGAATCCCCTGAGTTTGGAGACCGTGCAATGGCGGCGTCCCATGGATGCCGATTTCCTGGCGCATCTGGGTGGTGCGCGGGAAAAAGAAGTGCCGATCGCTGCCTATAAGTATACGTCCAAACCTGGTCCTGTCAGATCGCTTCCTCACGAAAACGTTTGGGAGTGGATAACGTCGATCAGAAATGACCGCGACCGATTGATAGCCACTTTGCTATATCAGACCGGGATGCGCAGAGAAGAAATAGTGCTCTGGCAAGTAAGTGACATTCCTAAGTCAGCCGGTGAATCTGGTGCGGATTCGGGAGTGTCGTTCGAGATCCTAGGAAAGGGCGGCAAGAAGCGATTGATCCGGATCTCGCCAGGAAACTTCCATCAATTGAGATATTGGTTAGATTTCTCGCGGCCACGAATTTTGAAAAGATGCGGCCTTTCAGAGAGTCAGGATCATGGGTTCGTGTGGATCTCCCTGCGGGACGGTCATCCAATACAAGCAATAACCCTGAATCATAATTTCACGAGAGTTTCCGACCGATGCGGGATAAATATTACGCCTCACGTGTTTCGACATTCCTTCTCGATGCAAAAGCGAAAGCAACTGCATGAAGACGGGATAGCGAACCCAGAAAAAATTCTTCAAGCAGATCTTGGACATAGCAGCGTTGTAACAACTATGTCGATGTACGGGGACATTTCGATCGAAGATGAAGCGAGGGAAGCGGATTCGAATGCGGCTCTTTTGAAGAAACTGATCCCTGAAAATTAGCAGAAATGTCTTCGCTAAAGCGCAAGAACAAATACGTAGGTGCTCCAACGAGCAACTCGCTGGTGGCTTTGCCGGCTAATACTGGGCAGTCCATTAGGTTTGAAGTATCTCCGGGCCGTTCGGCCTCGTTGAATTTCAGTTTCCTGGATGGACGGCCTCAAATCCAACATGTGTTTTTTGAATATTTCAGGTTGGTTGGCCAATCTGTAGAGCCCATTACAAATGTGGTGATGTATAGATCTATGCGAGAGTTCATATATTTTTTAGATGAATACGAGAAGAAGAATGGTCCTGGATTTCGCGCCACGACCGACTTGGACCGGCATATTTTATTGAATTTCAGACTTTGGCTTGAGACGCGTCCGCGTAAGGGGAAAAGCCGGATTGAGGGTTCGCCTGCAGTTCTAACGACAACATCTCTTTACAACAATCTTATTCTGTTGTTGAACCGTCTGAGACGACATAACCCTGAATCGTTTCCATTGATAACGAGCCCGCTTTCGCGCATGCGTAGGCCGCCCAGTTCTCTATATTCGAGTGTCGACGTTCTTTCCATGAAGGATCTTAAGAAGATTCTAAAAGTGGCCATTGACGAAATTGATGGAGTACGTGCCCGGTTCTTGGAAATACAATCCGTGCTCCAGAAAACCGAAGCGTTGCCTATTGTTTCATTAAAGCAAAGGCGTTCCCACCGATATTGGTGCAGCAAAGAAAATGCTGTTCACTCGCTTATTCGGGAGCGAGGAATCATGGGACCGAAGTGCGGAAAGATCAAGCTCGCTCTTAATCGTCAAGGAACCTCAGTTACAGAAGTTCTAAGCGCTTATGTACCCACCGGCGAACGCTCGCTTTTGCCGTTCGCGCTTCAGCTTTCTGTTCAGACTGGCTTGAATGTGTCGTCGCTCGTGGGCTTAACGCGAGACTGTATTCAAGATTTCGCTTTGCCTCAATACAAGAGGCTTATTTACGACAAGGCGCGGTCTCGGTCACAGCGGGCAAAATCGCAGTTGATTCCAGCGTCTTCAGCTAACGCAACCAATGGCAGCAATGCTGGCCCAGTTGAGCTAATTGAGTTTCTTATGAGATGGACGGAACCGCTTTTGGAAGGAGCACCTGATAGGCTAAAGAATCATTTGTTTCTGTTCCGTGCCGCACACGGGATCCATGGCAAGCAGGGACAGAGGCTCATATCTAAATATGATGGGTTTCATGCCTCAATGGGCAAATTCCTCGCTGATCATCCCGAACTTCCAAGGTTTGCGCTAAAGGACTTACGTCCAGCGGTCGCTACTTATATATATCTAACCACTCGCGATGTGTTTAGAGTGAAACGATTCTTAGGGCACAGCTCGATAAGGACGACAGTTTCATATGTTCGCGGATGTATTTTGGCGACCGAGCACGACCTTAAAATGGCAGAGGGAATTGAACGAATGATAAGTCGCCTACTTTCCCCATCTCCTAATAACTCAAAACGCCAAAAGCGATCGCTTCCAATCCTTGCAACTGTTGTGGAAGTCGGATCTACATTCGATGCAGAACCTAGTCAAAAATCTCTGCTAGCAAAATCGGATCTCGATGAAATCCGAAAGTCTGGTGTAATGACCTTGGTCGCCCGCTGCCGCAAGCCTGACGAACCGCCGGCATTTCTCAAAGTGCCTCCAGGTCACATGTGTACCCAAATATTTAAGTGCTTGAACTGTCCGAATGCTACTGTCTTGGAGGAGGATTTGCCCACGATATTGCTTCGATTGAAACATATATGGGCCGAGCGCGAGCGGTTAAGCTTGGAAGGCTGGCAAGTGGTGTATGGTGAAGCTTGGGCGACACTTAATCAGGTAGTTAGATTGTTCTCGCATGACGCGCGGGAGCGAGCGGAAAAGCAACTCAGGATAGTTTAGATTCCGCTTGGAAAGACAAGTCACATGAGCGCATTGGTCAATATTAGGAAGCGTGAACGTGGGCTAAAGATTCCAACTACAAATGTAGCCCCCGGCTATGAGCGTAAGGCGGTTTCTCAATGGTCCAAGTACCGGGATCCGGTCTGGACGCTATCGAGTACGTTGACGATTTACTGGCTCCGCTTACCCCAAAATCAAACTGATATTAATCAGGATGCCTTCAACTCTCTGATGACCACAGTTAAGCGGATGACGTACTTATTAATGATTGAAGAGGAATTCCGCCCACAAACTATTTACACCATTGTTCAGATGATAAAAATGTTTTCGTGTTGGATACTCTCGCAAACCACTCCCCTTAAACGTTTCTGTGACGTTCAACCTAGCACCATAAGCGAATACTTCGAGCACTTGGGCCGCAGACCTTCAAGGCTACGGTCAGCTCGTACAGGCCGTGACGTACTGAAAGGCGAAACTGTTCGTGTTCATGCGCGTGCATTACTTCAGCTTTATCGGTACAAGGATCGGGTAGCGATGGTGTACCGGATTTCCGAACCCTTTTGGATCAGACATCCATTCGCGAGTATGAACAGAACCAGGCAAGGACCGAGCCGATTCCGGATGACGAGTTCCAGAAACTTCTTTCAGCAGCACTAGATTTTGTAACCGAAAACGGGACAAAGACGGTTAGTCGCTTAAAGAGATTCATCGCCAAGGAACAAGTTCTTGAGGTTCACCAAGCATTAAGAAAGGTCGGGGCCGACGATTTGAGTCGGCGACGCTTGAAGAAGGTCGCCGATCTTATAAGAGCTGACTCAAACCTTACAATACTCGGACATGGGAGAGTTTGTCAGCGATTTCGACAGTAACTTTGGCGCTCAAAACAAAGACAAGTGTGGGGGATTGTGCAATCTGTTTGCGCCAAAATCGTTCGCTTGGGGATATGTATCGGTGTCGAAGAAAGGAGCATCGTGACAGCCTCCATTGGGACGTTGGAGATCTCAATCTAAAGATCAGGGTTCTTCAGATCGCCTGTTTCATTATTATTGCAACGTCCACAGGGATGCGATTGGGGGAGTTATTGGCGATCCAACCTGGCTGCGTTGTCAAGCGGAAGGTTCGCGGAGTTTCTCTCTATTGGGTCAAATCTATTTTATCAAAGACGTCGACCTTTCATGCGGGCGAAAGCGCAGCCTGGCTTTGTGGCGAACTGGCAGCCAAGGCGATTCGTGTTTTGGAACATTTGCACAGCGCACTACCTAGCAACACGGAGTCAAAACCCCGGTCGAAGATTTCGATAGCAGACAGTCTCTTTCGAACTTACGTGTGGGACGCAGTCACGTTAGAAGCGCGGCCGGTAACTTCTTTTCAGGTCTTACAAAAAGCGATGAAGCTTTTTGTGACAGAACGAGATCTAAATGTGGGATATATCCACCCTCACCGATTTCGGAGGACTTTTGCGCGCAATATTGTTCGATGGACTGAGACCCCGATTCTTGCGTTACAACGCCACTACAAACACTGGTCGCTATTGATGACGGATTATTATGTCGGTATCGATCCGCAACTAATGGAAATGTTTTTTGAGGCACAGATGGAAGCCTCAAGGGCGCGTTTACGTCAGATTCTATCTGGCGAATGCGGAGGGCCCGGAGGACTTTTGCTGCAGAAGCGCTTGGCTAAGATGGTCGACATGGGAGAATTGCCTAAGAGTTTTCGGGGCAGGAAGCGGGAAGGACCGATCGAAGATTTGGTAGATGAAATGAGTGGCGATGGGGTATTGACCTACAAGTGTGGGGAGTTTACAACATGTCTTTATGTGCCTGCCGTCGCGCAATGCGGGGAAGATGGTCCAAAGGAGCACGAGTGTCACCCCACCGGGTGTGCTAACAGCCATATATTGATCGAGGACGTGCCGTTCTATCTTAAAAACATCAGCCATAACCTCAGAGTTTATGAGCAATTGAGCGAGCCGGAACGACGCGGGCCTTTTGGACTCTTCGTGCTCAAGCGAATACGTAATGATAGTGCTGCTATCAAGCCGCTGGTTCGACTCTATCAAGAAAAGTTGAGAGAGTTGCAGGAAAAATACGAGGCACTAAGTGAGGTAGAGTCATTGGCTGCACCTGGCCTCGAAGTTGCGGAATCGTATTAACGAAGAGACGCGAATTCTTGAGGGCATCGTATCTGATGGGTAGCGCTTCCGAGCTGAGAGGCAGTCAACTTGCGGCTTGGAAACGGAAGCAATCCGAGCGGACTCGTGAGCAATTGAACTCCGCATTGGATCGTTTTGGCTCCGGAAAGTTGGTTAATCTACCTGCGGGCCGAAAGTTAACTAGAATAAGCTTCGCCAAAGAAGCGGGTGTTGCCGAAGACACTCCGTTCGCTCGATATAGAGCCGGGCACCCTAAAGCAGGAGAGTATCGATTTCCCGAAGAGGTTCGTCGCTTTGAGGGACTCCGGAAAGACACTTCCAGGCGAAATGTCGGTCCATCTTTAAAAAAGAAGATCTCTGAATTACGAGCCGAGGTCAGACACGTGGAAAAAAGTCTCGTGGCAAGCCGCCGTGTAATTAATGCGCAGGATATTAAGATCAGCGAACTGGAGATGCGAATTCGGGATCTTGAGAAATTGTATTCCGAAGCCGTGAAGGAGAGGAATAAGCTAGGACCAAAACTAAACGTCGCCAGGGGGCGGGGACGTCGCTGAAAGGGATATGTTTGAGAAGTGGAGAGACCGCCGTAGGCTCACGAGAGACATCGCTGACATCACGCGACTTTATCGGTTTAAGCTTCGGGACACAACAGAGAAGATCGAGAATGACTTGAGGATGAGCTTAAGTCTGAGCTCGCTACACCGCAAATGCTGCCGGAGATAATCGACTATGAAATGTTCCTCGCCAAGGCTCGGCGGCTGGGCGTAAATCTCAGGGTCGACCACTCAAGTTCCCATGGTGATATGGGCGCAACAAACGCAAGACTTCGCAAGTTGATCCGTGACGAACGCTTGGATACAGGAGAACGACGGGTAAAGATCCTAATAGCACTTCTAACGGGATTGATAAGCTTGTTAGGCCTTAGTCACGGTATTTAGATCGACGAAACGAGATCTCTAACGTCTTTGGAGGCCGACCAAAAGTTTCAATGGCAATCAAGAAACTGGAAACGAGAAGCAACTGCGGCAAAGCCCATAAAAACAACTATGTGGTGACAACCTGCTTTCCTGATGTTCTCGAACCCTCCGAAATTACAAGCTGCATCAGAATTATTAGGAAAGGAAGTGCGGTAGACCCAAAGACGGCCGCTGCAGGTTTTCCTAACTCAACGCTAATCGCATTGGCTCGCAACAAGAATGAAATCGTGGGTGTCGGAGTGATCAAGGAGCGGCGTCCGCAATATGCGCTTAGGAAAGCCAAGGCAAGTGGCTTTCATTTCGATAAAGATACACTCGAGCTCGGATATGTGGCAGTTAAGCCAGACCACCAAAATAAAGGTCTATCTCTATGCATTGTGGCAAGTCTAGTGTCTCAGTTTCAAGGCGACCTCTTTGCGACAACCTCAGACCGCTTCATGAAGAAGACACTGAGAAAGGTCGGTTTTCGCAAGAGAGGCGATGAATGGAGCGGTGTCACGGAGAGGCTTTCCTTATGGTATAGACCGATCGAAAGCAAGAAGTCCAAGAAGAAGACAGTTGAGACAAAACGCCTACGGTAGGCGTTTGGGGCTTTACTTGCGTCATAGTCTTCAAGGTTCGCGTTTCTGTTTTGCCGCAGCACGAATTACACGGGTTTGAGTGTTAGGATCTGCTGGGATTTTTACCGGGAGGTTCTGTTGATCGTCGATTAGTGTTTCCAGAAACTCACCCTTACCAGTGGTCGAGATGGCCCGCGCGTAGGCCAGTAAGACATTCAGTGTTGGTTCAAGAATTCCTCGTTCGTATTTCGAGACATAGTCGCGTTCAATTTCCTTCTCCAGGCCGAGGCGCCGGAGCATCCCATCCTGCGACAAATTCAATCGTCGACGAATGGTCAGTAGCTTCTTCGCCAGTCGCGCAGGCGTTTTTCGCTTTCGCTTCGGTCTTGCATGCTTACTATGCTTTGCTGCCATCTCAGGAATCGCCTCCTGAGACAACAGTCTTTATCGCTGAAAAATGATTCTTGCGTTTAGGGATGTACGTCCCTAAAATGCGCGCTGACAAGTAGTTTGCCGGTATTAGTCGAACGCTCTTACCGGCAGCGGCCACGACTCGCAGTCCTGCAGCGCTGTTGGATCATGATTGTCAAAGACTAGCGCTGCCTAAGATAGCAAAGGTCACGTTCAGCGGATAGTTAAACCAAACGGCGATGACGGCCCAAGACCACAATAAGACCCTTGTTCTTCTTCATGCAGCGTTGGGTGCTTTTTTCACATTAGGGCTGATCGCTTCGCCGTGGATCATTGCTCAGAACTTTAGGCGCCCGGACAAGATACTGCTCGCGGTCATCGTTTTTGGGATCGTACTGCTAGTGGCGATACTTTTTTGGTCAACGGCGATTGCCATGTATCGACGAAAGCCGACGGGTAGGAAGTTATCGTTGATTGCAGCCGTAGTGGCAATCCCGATCGTGTGGCCAGTAGGGGTCTACACCTGGTGGTTTATGCATAGCGACGGTGCCAAGCGGATGTATGGAGTAAAGCGTGAATAGCCTTAGTCGCGGTCGTCAAGGAATTTGCCGATGAGCATTTCGTCAAAAGTAGCCGAGCCAAAATTCTCGATCACGAAGGCAGCAACGATTATCGGTATCAGTAAGTCGCAAGTTAGGAATCTGATAAATAGCGGCAAGCTTGGTTACTACCAGGTAGGAAGCCGGCGAATAATCGGTGAAGGTCACCTTCAGGAATATCTGTCGCTTGCCGAACGCCGGTCGACTGTGAAAGCGATTCACTGACGTGCTCGCCGAGCGAGAGCCGTGACCAGATGAAGAAAAAGCCCGAGCCGTCGAAAGCGATAGAACAACACCTTTCCATCGACCAGATAGCGGCGAAACTTAGTGTTCATCGCTCGACCGTCGAGCGTTTGTTGTATGACGGGAAGCTCGGGTACTGCCAGGTAGGAAGGCGCCGGATTATCAGTGAGACAGATTTCAGGAATTATCTAGCCCTTATTCGGCATGAGGCAACTGCGGATAGAAGGTACTAATTCCACGTCGGCCCGAAGGAATCAATCGAGCAATGCCAGAGAGACCACTTAAGATCCCTCGCAGGTCCAAGAGGGCAGAAGCGTTTGAGCGAAGGTATATTTCACCGGTTGAGCTGGCGATGCGCTGGAGTGTCTCGACCAGCGCCATTTACCACAGCCAAAAAGCGATTGAGGGCTTGAAGGTCATTCGCTTGGGCAGATCAATTCGTTTTCTTCGTAGCGAGGTTGAAGCTCTTGAAAAGCGCCGTGAGGAACAGACGCGACCCGCTTAGAGTTGGTAGCTAATTGCGAAGGTCCTCAGGCGCGCAGTTGAAATGAGGTGAGATGGGGCTAATTCGCACAAAGACGCGTATAAGCGCTAAGCGCGTAGCGGAGATTCTCGGCTGCGCGGAAAAATCGGTGCACAATCGCGGCGCGGGAACCGACGAATTGACTCGGATACGCAACGGGCGCCGTCAGATTCGATTCATTCTTGAAGAAGTAATGGCCCTGGCGGAGCGGCAGGAAAAGGACGCCGAGCGCGAATCAGGCAGAGCTAACTAAAAGTTTTGCAGGGCAATTGCCGGCGGCCGGGCCAGTGCATGCAGAAATGTTCGGGGGAGGCCAACCAATATTTCCAAAACCTCAAGTCATGACGAAAGCGACGGAGGCAAAGTTTTCAATCAAGGAAGTTGCGCAGAGGTTCCGGGTTCACGCAACAACAGTTTATCGCTTGATGGACACAGGGAAGCTCGGTTTCTATCAAATCGGTGGCCGACGAATTGTGGGTGAGGGCCATCTCGAACAGTACCTCTCAGGCGCTGAACGTAAGGCTAGGTCGACAGGACAAATTCAGCCACCACTTAAACGTGGATGAATTTCCGTTAGTGTGATCCAGGCAACAAGTGTCCACGGTTCTAAAGATCCAAAGACAGACCGAGATGCGTTTAGACTTCGAACGTGAAGGCTTCTCTCCATTACCACCTCGGCAACACCTTTCTCACAGAGCTTGTCGATTTCTAGATCTCTGTTGCCCACGTATCTTCTCACGCGAGTACAAACGGTAAGGCTGTAAAGCCTGCTGGATTACGTTTGCTCTGCTCAGAGATTGTAGGGCGGGTTGCCGGCACTGGCGGCAAGAATGTTACCGATGCTTGCGCCTTAGTCGTCCCCTCTTGTGTCAGATACTTAATCGTGACCAAGACGAGACACAGAACTACAACAGTCAGTAACATTTTGATGTAAGCATCCTGCTTCATACGAAGAAGATAGGCGCTTTGATCGTGATGAGTCAAGAACAATCAAGCTAGTAACATTGGGATCTGAAAGACCAAACATTGGGTTAGCATCGCGGTCTTTTTTGTTTCTGTCTTGTCAGTGATACAAAGTCCTATTGCCGAAAATTAACGAACATTGCTATCCTTCGGAACATGGCTTCCTGCATTGTTTCATATCTTGACATCTCCGGTGTTAGGCACACGGTTGAGGTGGACGCCGAGAGTTTGTATGAGGCCGTCGTCCTAGGTGTTAGGGCCTTCCGAGAACATGACTGTGATCCGGGAGAGGTCAGACCGATTGACGTTGAAGTTCGAAAATCCATCGTCCATACCCTCACCTTACGAAGAGTTCAGGAGTGGTTGCAGGGAGCTAGCCGTAGTCCCAAAGAGAAAGTCAATAAAGAGAAGTTGAAAGAAGCATTGGCAAAAGCTAGCTAAGCTTGATGTAATTCCCACCTCTGGTTCTTTTGACGTGTGATTTACATCAGGCTAGTCGTTTAGGTTACATCGATGTTCTTCAGATACGAGTCGATCCATCCGATTCTTCAATGAATTGTGTATAGTCGCTGAAGACTTGTACAATATCTAGTGGTTGCCAGCTCGAAGTTAACTCATTCTCTCTAAAACTATGAATTATCGATTCTCCGGTCATGAGACCTTTCCGTGCCGGTATGCTTGGCTGCCAAAAGCCTACTTGGCAATTCAAGCGAACAGTGCCGTTTTCTCAGATGAGGAAGCTGCTATGGTTGCGCTCGGCGTTGGGAAGAATATGATGAGAGCCTGCCGTTTTTGGGTAATCGTCACAGGTATAGCTCGTATGGAAGGCGGCAGATTTGTAGTAACTGATTTGGGTAGACTTCTCCTTGATCCTGAAAATGGACTAGACCCGTACTTGGAGGATATCCGGACCCTTTGGCTGATCCATTGGCAACTTTCGAGTCAAGTGCATGAGCCCCTTTTTGCATGGGACTATTTGCTGAATCGATGGCCTCACATGGAGATGACGCGAAGCAGTGTGCTAGCGGCATTCCTGGAAGAAAGCCAGCGCTTAGAACGCAAACTATCGATTGTGACGCTGGAACAGCATTTTGACACCTTTCTTCATACCTACGTACCGACTCGCAGTCGCAAGGGTGAGGTCCTTGAAGACAACCTAGATTGTCCCCTTGTGGAATTGGAACTTATTCAAAAGTCCGGCGAAAGGCCATTAGATGATGGAGGAAAGCGCGAAGTGATCTACGCGTTCAGGCGTGAAGCAAAGAGTGAAATCTCGGCGCAATTATTTCTCTATTGCCTGAATGATTTTTGGATGAAGCATGTTCCTAATGAAATGACGATGACATTCAGAGAGCTCTCCGTTGGACATGGCAGTCCGGGACAGTTATTGAAGCTTCCTGAATGGGACATTCGAGAGCGGCTTGAATCACTCACTGAGGATTCTTCGGGAGTGTTTCGTTATCAGGAATCGGCGGCTCAGGCACAAGTTGTCCGCACATCTCAGCCTGACGGTCTTGAGTTACTCAGATCGATTTACACTCACGAGGAACATTATGCCTGAGTTGACGATTTCGCAGCTTCTACAATTTCAACCACACTTTCTCCGTTCAGTTCATCTAGAGCGGGATTTCGCGGATCCGGAATCGCTGAATGGATATGTTGTGACGCCGGAGTTGGAGGGCGCCTTTGGCCGTATAACTCGTGGTCTTCGTCCAACTTCTGCGGAAAGAGCATGGCGCATTACCGGTGATTATGGCACCGGAAAGTCGTCTTTTGCGTTGGCCCTTGCTCACCTTGTAACCGCCAGGCAGTCGGCATTGCCTAGTTCGTTGCGGCGAACTGTTTCGATTCCAGAAGGCTTAGATAGTTATCTCCTTCCTATCCTTGTCACTGGCTCACGCGAACCTATTTCGGTAGCAATCTTACGAGCGCTTCACAAGTCAGTGTCTGAGACCTGTACTCGCGGCCGGGTTCCTAAGGTCGTCGATGAGTTGGCTGTCTTGCTGAAGAAAGTAAGTGCCGATAGTGGCACCGATCGCGGCGTCGAAAAAAGTCTTGTTGATGTGATCAGTGAGTGCGCGCGTTACGTAAAGGCGGCCGGAAAAGCATCGGGTCTTCTCATAATTCTAGATGAGCTAGGAAAGTTTTTGGAGTACTCAGCGCTGCATCCTGAACAACAGGATGTTTACCTGATGCAAAGGCTTGCTGAGTCAGCTTCTCGGAGTGGAAGTACTCCAATTCTATTAGTGGGCATTCTCCACCAAGGCTTCAATGCTTATGCTGATCAGCTTTCGCCGTCTGCTCAAAGAGAATGGGAAAAAGTCGCGGGTCGATTTGACGAATTGATCTTTGAACAGCCTCTTGAGCAGACTGCCCTACTTGTGGCTGAAGCATTAAGAATCAGAGTAAACAAAATACCGGCGGCGGTGAGCGCGACCGCTAATCGCGACATGCGAACGGCGGTGCAGTTGAAATGCTATGGAGATGCGTCGTCTCAAGCAAACTTATTAGAACTGGCGAATCGACTCTACCCATTGCATCCAACAGTGATACCGGCGTTAGTTCAGTTGTTTAGTACGTTCGGACAAAACGAGCGGTCGCTATTTAGTTTCTTGCTATCGAATGAGGCCCACGGTTTAAGATCGTTTTCGACGCGACCCGTGACTGAGGCGAACTTTTATCGTCTTCACAATCTTTATGATTACGCTCGCGCTTCATTTGGGCACCGCCTTAGCGTCCAGACCTATCGAAGTCATTGGAACTACATAGACTCAGTAATAAGTAGTTTTCCATTGCATCGAGAGTTTGACCTTAATGTCCTGAAGACGATAGGGATTCTCAACCTGATCGATTCGCCGAATTTACTCGCTACGGAGGATCTCCTTCGAGTTGCAGTGGGAGCCACACCGCGGCAACAAAATGGCAACCGAGTTTCCAAGTCCCTGGAAGAATTACAAAGACGCGCAAAGGTAATCTACAAGCGAACTGAGGCCGGCGCATATTGCCTCTGGTCTCATACAAGTTTGGACCTGGATAGGCGCTATCAGGAAGCACGGCGAGCCGTGAGTCCGTCTTTGAAAGTAGGCACCACGGTTCGACAGTATTTAGAAACGCGCCCGCTGGTGGCGCGGCGCCACTATATTCAAACCGGTAACCTTCGGCACTTTCAGGTTCAGTACATAACAGTCTCCCAGCTTCAGAGCACCCTTGAGCAGTGGACAGTCCCAGCTGCAGCTCCGGCAGGTGCGATGCCGCCAGCGGTACCGGATGGTCTGATCTTGATTGCGTTGTGTGAAACGGAAACTGAACGGAATGAGGCACTGGCCTGGGCTCAAAGCGGCGGTCCAAGTCAACAGTCTCGGTTGCTGGTTGCTGTGACCCGCCCGCTAAACAACCTTACGGGACTGGTGCGGGAGGCATTGTGCTGGCAATGGATTAATACGAACACGCCGGAGCTGGGAAACGATCCGCTGGCGTTTGAAGAAGTCTCAAGAATGCTGACGGCTTCGCAACGGGTATTGCAAAAGCGGATTCAGGCGTTCATAGGATTACAGCGCTATCACGGCAGAAGTGAACTAGAGTGGTTTCACGAGGGTGAGAATGTCCCGGTCAATAGTGGGAAAGTCGTCATGTCGTTGCTCTCGGATATTTGTGATTCCGTTTATCCTCAGGCACCGCGTTTTAAGAATGAGTTGGTCAATAGGCATCAGCTTAGTTCTGCTGCCGCTGCGGCAAGGATGAGATTAATCGAACGACTGTTAAGTTCTTCTCGGGAGTCGTTGGTAGGCATGGATGCAAAAAAGAAGCCGCCAGAAATGTCGATCTACTTGTCATTGTTGTTGAATGCCGGCCTCCATCAACGAAGAAACAATGAGTGGGCTATTGCCCTTCCCAAACAGACCGAGGACGTCTGTAATGTTCTACCAGCAATCAGAGCCATCGACAGTTTATTGCGATCCAAGGGAGATGCCCGGTTTAAAGTGTCAACGGTTTTTGAAGAGCTGCGCAAGTCACCATTGGGTGTTAGGGATGGGATCAGTCCGCTGCTACTTGCAATTTATGCAGTCATAAATGAGCAGCACGTGGCTTTTTATGACGACGGTATCTTTATGCGTGAGATGACCGGCTTGGACTACATGCGTTTGACTAAGTGGCCGGCCAATTTTGAGATTCAATTATGCCGCAATGTAGGGGTCAGAGCTGAGTTATTCGAAAAGTTAATAGCGACCCTACAATTGACACCTTCGAATGATAAGGCTGCCTTATTGGACATCGTTCGGCCTTTATGCACCTTCGTTGCACAGCTGCCCGCTTATACTCAGAAAACAACTCGCCTCAATGAAAAAACCAAGGCCGCGCGCTCGGCTTTGCTCGCAGCGCGTGAGCCAGGGCCATTATTGTTTACTCAGACTCCCCGCGGCCTGTGGGTTCAAGCCGTTTCGCTCTGGGCAGCGCAAGAGCCCGCAAGAGGTCCAGAAGTTCGTTCGAGCCCTGAAAGCATCACTTGATGATCTGAAGGATGCTTATCCCCAACTTCAAGAGCGCCTGAAAGCAAAGCTGCTTCGCGCATTTCAACTGAGCACGACTTTCACAGTCGCACGAAAGGTGTTATCTCAACGGGCCGAAGCCATCGTTACCTCGGTCACGGAGATCCGTCTTAAAGCATTTTGCTCGCGGTTACTTGATAGTAATTTGGGGGATGGTGATTGGATTATCTCGTTGGCAAGTTTTGTGACTGAAATGCCACCAGCTAAATGGAAGGATGGCCACGAGGAACAGTTTGGTCAGGAATTAGAAGGTTTGATCGGCCTTTTTGAACGTGTTGAGCGGCTCACCTTTGATCGTCGTGGACGCGCAACCGGCGGCTTCGCAATGCGGGTTGCTGTGACCAATGTGAATGGAACGGAAAGGGGCAAAGTAATTTTTGCCCAAAAGGATGAAGAACAGACAATTAAGGTTGTTGAAAAGAAGATCGAGTCCGTCCTGATCAAAAAAGACCGTATCGAGTTGGCCGCCCTGGCTAGTGTTTTCTGGAAGGCATTGGAAAGGAACAATCGGAACTAAGAGTTTAGCACTCATTGGCAAACCATATGTCGTTTAGGGTAACAGCTAGGACAATCCTGCAGCTAGGTGCGGAGCTTATCAGCACGGACGAGATTGCGTTCTATGAACTGATCAAGAACGCGATTGACGCAGGGTCGCCTAACGTCGAGATTGATATTGTGGCCCGGATTTCCCACGATCTCTACCTTGCGATCCGGGATGAGCTCACTGAAAAGAAGGGCCTGAAGAAGCAGCCGACCGCTGAATATCTGGACGAAGTAAAGGAACGAATCAAGTCTCAGCTGATGCCTGGTGCTCATAAGGCGGATCAATACTTGGGGCTTCTAAAAGAGGCGGAGGGGATCGATGCTGTTATCGAGGTGCTAGATGAGGCCAATTACATTGACATTGAGGATACAGGCGAGGGAATGTCGCTCAACGACTTGAACGATGTTTACCTGACAATTGGTACCAGATCGCGATTGGTACAGCGCAGCCGACTGATGTCGTCGGGGAATGGGCAGCGGCCACCGCTAGGTGAAAAAGGTGTTGGTAGGTTATCGACCATGCGCTTGGGTCAGAGACTGTACGTGAAGACCACAAGGAAAGGCGAAGCTCGCTGGAACATATTGCCGATAGATTGGTCCCGATTCTCACATGACTCAGATCAGCTCCTCGATACCATATCTCTTGACCCACAGGCTGGACCACCAAAAAAATCTAAAATGGAATCGGGCACTCTAATTCATCTATCCGCGCTGACCTCAAAATGGGACTCGGAGAAAGTTCAGCGCATGGTTAGTGAAGAGTTCAGTAGATTTTCGGATCCGTTTAATCCAAAAGCGAAATACCCAATTGAGATATTCTACAACGATGAGCCTTATGTGATTCCTGACTTTGATCAGTCTATCTTTAAGTATGCACACGCCACCGTTAATGCGGAGTTTACGATAGAGCCATTCGGTTCAGTGAGCGAGGACCAGGCATTACGATTAAAGGGAAGAGTGAACTATCGGCTACGGGAGATGAAGAAGGCCTTTGACCTAGTCGGAGCGGACTTGACGAGTGCAGCGAAAGTAAGTTCGCTACAAACTCTGCGCCTGGCTGGGCCCGTTTTCGATGCGGGGATATTGGTACAACAGGCAACTCATAAGAGCCTCGGCCGGCATCCCCAACTTTCAATACGTTAAGAAAACAGTCAATGCGTGGGCCGGCGGCCTGATGCTCTATCGTGACGGGTTTAGAGTGCACCCATATGGAGGAGCTGACGACGATTGGCTGGACCTGGACCAGAAGGCACTTGCTTCCGGGGGCTATAAGGTCAACCGACGACAAATCATAGGAAAAGTGGATATTACTTCAAGAGACAATCCACAACTTATCGATCAAACAAATAGGGAAGGTCTCCGGGATTCAGATGAAAAACGTGCGCTAGTAAGGTTGTTAAAACATGTGCTCGAGACAGAGATGCGCGTGTTCCTTAACAACGTAGAGAAAAGTATCTACGAGGACAAGCAACTCGATCTGAACGTGTTGGCCAAGCGGGTTGATGAGGAGGTCAAGTCAGCAATTCGCAACGTACGTGAACTTGTGGGCAAACTGCCGAATCCGAAGGAAGAGGTCAAGGTTGTCAGTAGTATTCACGAAAGCTTTAAGCGAATTCAGCAATCGATGTCTGATGCCAAAGAAGTTGCAAATTCTTATAAGCGTGGTCATCAGCAGACAGTTCATTTGGCAGGAGTTGGCTTGATGGTTGAGATGTTGGCCCATGAACTGAATCGTGCTGCAGCGAATGCCCTTGCTACCTTGTCGGTGTCCAAAGAAAGAGACTTACCTGTCGAGGTCCGCGGACAATTTAGGACCCTAGAGTCCCAGATGAAGACTCTACAGAAACGACTCAGAGTTCTAGACCCATTGAGTACGGCAGGAAGGCAAAGAAAGGAGACTTTTGAACTAGTCTCATGGGTGGAGCAGACTGTGAGCGAACATAGCGCTCAATTCAAACAGAACGATATCAAAGTTGCGATTACAGTATTGCCTAAGTCTTCATCAACACTTCGCGTTAAAATGGTCAAAGGAATGCTGGTTCAGGTTCTTGAGAACCTGATCAGCAATTCTGTCTATTGGCTCAGAAAGCAGGCCGAACTCAATGAAAAGTTTAATCCGAAAATTGACATTGTGATCGACACCGAGGGAGAAGAGATTGACTTCACGGATAATGGACCAGGTGTTGAGGAAGATAGGAGGGAGGAGATTTTTCTTCCCTTTGTTACGTTAAAACCCTCAGGTGAAGGCAAGGGTTTGGGTTTGTACATTTCGAGGGAGATAGCAAACTACCACGATGCAACTCTGTATCTCTCTGAGGCACCCTCAGTGCATAAGAGAAGACTGAATACTTTTGTTTTTTCTTTTGGGAAGAACCGATGATTGAACAGGCCTCACAACCACACGACCAAGCGAACGTGATTTGCCAAAGGCTTAAGGCGCGCAACATTAAGGCTGTTGCGTTCATCGACGACGCTTACGACCCATTGACGGTGGACGACGTCGAGGAAGGTCACATTGAAGCGTTCTGGACCGCCTTACAAGGCCGTGAGCAAGTACACGAAGAAATGCGTCAGGAATTGAACGTCCTCATTGGTCGGGAGGTTACATCCATTGACGATATTGATGGCGACGTTTTGTTGAAATTATGGGATTCGCGGGAGACGCTCGAGTCCTTAGGAGAGCCAGTAGGACAGTTGTTTGAAACAAAAATCGGGAAGCTAGAGCAAGTCGATCGCATTACTAGTCTCATTAAAAATCAATGTACGGTGGGTACTGAAAGTTATCTGGAAATCAAGACACTGACCAGCAAGGAAGATATTTCGAAGATCGGCGATGCTTCAATAGTATTCATTGACTATTATCTCGGTCCGGGAGACGACGACGATTCAAAACAGAAAGCCGTCAAGCGAGCAAAGGAGATAACAAACGAAATTTATGAACGATACGGAGCGAATAAACTTCCACTCGTAATTTTGATGTCTTCGGCGCCGGAGGTAAAGGAACAGCAGGAGCAATTTAGCCGCGATAGGGGTTGGATAATCGGACTGTTTTATTGTGTAACTAAGGACGACTTGGAGGATACGGAAAAACTCGGAATTAATCTCGGCACATGGATCGAAAGGCTCGACCAGGGAACTAAAATCCAAAACTTCGTGGAAGCTGTCGAGAAGTCTCTGGATTCCGCCGTCGGTCAACTAAAGAACGCGCTAAAGAATTTAAGCCTTGAGGATTACGCATACGTTCAGGACTTTAGTTTAGCTCCCAATGGTCAACCATTGGGAGAGTATCTTTTATGGCTACTAAACTCCTATTTTGGCCGGCTAGCTTTTGAAAATGACGAGGAAGTCAGAAAGCACCAAGACATTATTAGTGGATTTGGGTTTGAGCGTTTGCCGGTGAATCAGTTTATGCCATCGGCAAATTTGATTGAGATGTATGATAGCGCACTCTTCAATAAGGCAATTGGTGACATTAGCCATCACCCCGCCCTCATTGAAAACGCAGGCGCATCAGGTAAAGTAACCGTCAACTCTGAAGAACCGGCCACCGCGAATAAAGAGACCGCAGAGTCCAACGAAGCACAGGGTGACCCTAGCAAGTTGGCAGTCGCTGATGTTTCTACACCTCAAGTAAGCGTTAATTCAGACGGATCAGCCACCGATAATAAAGAGACGGCAGGATCTAACGAATCACAGGATGTCGCCTGTGATTCGGCTGCTGACGTTTCTACGTCGGCTCCTTTGGTTGGTGAGGTACCAATCGCAGCGCCGGCGCAGGAGTCGGAAGTCGAGGCCGCCAGCAATGCGATAGATGGTGACAAAATTACCAACGAGGCCGCCATATCTACGACTCCGTTACCATACCTTAGGTTGGGTCTCATTTTCGTGAAAGATGCATCAAGCTTGGTATGGATGGTTCTAAATCCAGATTGCGATCTTGCGTTCACACCCGATGGGAAGCGTGAGCCAACACAGGTGGTAGCGTTGATAGCTGGCAAACTGGAAGAGATGAAGAAAAAGGCGACGGTGGTCAAAGAACCTAAGACTGATTTGTTTAAGTGGGGCGACAATACCTACATGATCGAATGGCAAGTAAAGAAGATCGCGTTTCCCGAGTACCGGACCCTACTGGAACATTTCTCGAAAGACGGATACACGCCTTACGCACTCCTGCGTCTACCTTATGCTCTCGATGTCCAGCGCGGTTATGCGGCACACTTTACTAGAATCGGGATGCCGGTGGCCCCTCCAATCCATCATCCAGTCAACGTTGAAATCCTGTACGAAAACGAAAACAGCGAGGTTGGCTCGTTGCTTGTTCCTCAAGGAGAGCTAGCATTTCTTACGACAATTAGGGACACGTCGCAAGAAGGCAAAATGAAGCTGACCTGTAGAATCACTACTCAGTTTGGTCATCATCTGAAGCGAGCAATTGCCACCCTAGGCGAAAAATACGAACAACAGGTTCAGGCGCTGGGCGACGAGGAAGCGCAAGCACTGCGAAACAAATTAGGCCAGAGGTCCAAACGCGTGACCGAACTTTTGAAGATTTTTGATGAGCTATTTCTAACGAATCCATCCCCGAACTTGACCGGGAGAGGTGATGGTCAACTAGTCCCACTATATGAAGGAAAAGGTGACGTTGCCATATGCCGAAACTTGACTAACAAAGCCGAGTTCAAGCAGTGGCAAAAGTATCTAGTGATAGTGAATATCCTTGATCCTGGGATTGAGAACGAAATTCTGGCTAACGATGAGGTAAACAATGAGCAATAACCCGCGTCACATTCTTAGCCTCTCGGGTGGGAAGGATAGTGCGGCACTTGCAGTACTAATGCGCGATCGCGTACCTCAGATGGAATACATATTCCATGATACCGAGAAGGAACTGCCTGAAACTTATGACTACCTGGCCCGGCTCGAGGCCTTGTTAGGAAAGCAAATATTCTATTCCAAACCTGAATATAGCTTCGACAAGTGGCTTGAGGTCTATGGAGGGATGATCCCATCCAGTCACAAAAGATGGTGCACGCGGATGCTGAAACTAAAACCATTTGAAGATTACGTAGGTGACGGACCAGTAATCAATTACGTCGGTCTGAGGGCTGACGAAGAACGCCAGGGCTACATTAGCCACAAGTCAAATATCACGACTGTCTATCCATTTCGGGAGGAGGGCCTTGTGCGCTCCGACATCGTTCGTATTTTGGAAGAGTCCGGTCTGGGTCTTCCTACTTTTACGAAATGGGGTCGAACTCGGTCAGGTTGTTATTTCTGTTTTTTTCAACAGAAGATTGAGTGGGTGCGATTAAAGGAACAGCACCCGGACTTGTTCGAAAAAGCCAAAGAATATGAACATGCGAACATGCAGACTGGAACTGCTTTTTATTGGAACGGAGAAGAACCGTTAACGAAACTGGAAGAACCCTCTCGCATTGAAGAAATCAAGCAAGACTGGGAGCAATCTCGACGTCGTTACGCTGTTCGTCCAAGCACACTTGTCCAGATTCTCGGACAAGTCGAGGAAGAGGAGCAGGACGACGAAGAACGAGCGTGTTTGATTTGTGATTTATAGTACTGAGTAATCCGAGTAAATGCGTAATCCAACTTGGACGCGTGATGAATTAATTCTGCTACTCGACGTTTATTTTAGAGTAGATATGAAACGAGTTGGTAAGCTTACACCGGAAGTCGCCGATCTAAGTGTCGTTCTAAATGATCTGCCGATCCATCCTCAAGATCGCCGCGCTGCTAACTTCCGCAATCCTGCCGGCGTCCACATGAAGCTTCGCAATCTTTGTCGCTTTGATCCAACATTCGATCGCCGGGGACTCGGTCGCGGAGGTCAACTCGAAAGTGTCGTATGGAACGAATTCTCGTCCAACCGTGAGCTTCTTAAGGATACAGACTCATGCCATCAGAAACAACTATAAGAAAATATCTCGGATGAGTGAGAAGATAGGGATCGCTGAGGCTGAGGATGAAGGATTTCTAGAGGGTCGGCTACTTTCCAGGTTGCATAAGCTGCGTGAGCGCAATCCTATTGTCGTTCAAAAAAAGAAGCGGGAAACCCTGAAAAGCACGGGCGCTCTAGTGTGTGAGATTTGTGGCTTTGATTTTGCGGATTTTTACGGCGATCTGGGTGAAGGGTATGCGGAATGCCATCACCTACTACCGTTGTCGGCTTCTGGTCCCATTCAACGAACTAAAGTTTCCGATTTGGCAATAGTCTGTGCCAACTGTCATCGGGTTCTGCATCGTAGCAAGATATACCTTAGCATCCGCAGTTTAAGGAGCCACGTCAGTTTTCGAAGATTGAGCAGGCAGCAATGATTTCGCTTTCCGCGTGATAGCGGGGCGTCACCTGTCCTCGACCAAGCGGAGTAACGCCCCGGCGGGTGAACGTGGCAGCCGCTCTTATACCTTCAACCAAGCTACCTACCAAGTGGCCGCAGAAAAGGGTCAACGCCAGACGATGCCAGAACCCTTTTATGACTGGCTGGCTAGTCTATCAAGTTATCGCTGACCGTTTGGGTCTTACGGTATGAACAGTCTTCGAATTGAAGGATCGGGTAGCGCTCAAACTATTCCGACAATCGTCGCGAAGTAGCTCAACATTCGAGAACATTTTCTACCAAGCTTAGCTGTCAAGGCCAAAATGAGTCCTAAAGTCAGTTATTTTACGTCCCAGTCCACATAGCCATCTTTGTTTCTTGGAAAATCGTCGTCTATTGATATCAGCATAAAATAGATAACTCGGCCATTTAAGACACCACCACTTATAGGACGTCTTATAGGCCCTGGTGGACGAGGTTGCTCTTGGCCTCGCGAGATCTCTCTGTTGAATACATCAATATCATCATCAATCTCACCCTGTTGTACCCGATATGCGAGAACCCACTCGTCTCCATCAACCTTAACTAACCTAACGTCTTCTTCAAAAACAGCATAACGAGTCTTTAGCGTGATCCGGAGGTTTTTCTTTGTAATCGATTGGAGTGATAGTTCACCGACAGGTTTACTCACTATTGTAGAAACGGTAGGAGATTGGTAAGTAGTGATTCTCTTACTATCTAAGTCTTCGATAGAAATGACGATGTCGTATAGCGGGAACTCTCCTTTGCTCTTGAGTTCCCACTTTACGGTGTTGTTGTCCATCAACTTGGGGTACAGGTAACAAAAACTGTCGCCTCCTGTAATGTTTGCCAAGGTCGCCCTTTGCTGGGTCACTGTCTCTTTAATACTTGACTGAAGTGAATCCGAGGCACTCTCTATTCTTATTCCGGTCTGATTATTCAATGTCCTCTGGTCTTCCAAGAGCGATACCAAACCTTCTTCTTGTTTTCGCAGCAAGTCGGAACTCTGTCCCCCCAAGACCCTGATTGATTGTTGCAAGCTATCGTTTTGTCCTTGGACCCTTTTCAAGTCCGCACTCAATTCTCCCTCCTTTCGACTGCTTTGGTAATCGTCTACGATAGTGACTCCAATGCTTAAGAGCAGGAGAACTCCAGTCAACGTGAATAGGATTACACGACCCATCTTAAAACTCTTGGTCCGTTTGTCGTGCCATTTATAATCAAGAGAGCTAGAAACGATGGCGGAGACGACTGTGACTACTTGGAGCAATACTTTTAGAAAAATCAGCATGTTTTGAAGTTAACCTCGCGAGGATACAAACGTTGTGGATAACTGAGAGTGACGCCTTATATCAAAGTGCTATGCTTATGACAAAGGTCTACGGGGACCATTCGAACCGACTAAACCAATCTATAAAAACTCACACCTCAAAGGGTTGCGTCTTTGAAGCCTCTCAAACTATTCTTCGGAATTGTATTGTTGGCTGCATACGCGGAGTCGACAACACCTTCCTAGCCTTTTAAACAAACCTACACCAAAATTCGAGAAATTCTTTCTGTGCCGCCGGCGGCTTTGAAAGTAATGACCAGATCCCCGTTATCTCCGTTGCCCCGTCAGCAATGTCTGTTCAACAATAGAGGATGTGAAAGGAAAAAGTTCATCGCGCTTGCAGCCGATCGGGCGTTGCATTTATTGTGGCTTCACTTCACCCGACTCCAGTGAACTGACTCGCGAACATATTCTTCCGAAGGGTCTCGGTGGAACGGACACCCTTCTTAAAGCAAGTTGCGCAAATTGCGCAAAGATCACATCGGACACAGAGCGCGTGTTCATTCGTGACACCCTCTGGGTGCTGCGGTCCCTAGCAAGCCACAAGAGTGGTATGCGACTACCCGACACGAACAAAGTGGCGATTTTGCCAGTGCTGCTTCCTCCATCTCTGCTCCAAGGACAGGCAGCCCCGCGAAATGAAACGTTTCAGCTCCAAGTTCTCACGGCCGGGATCCAAGGAACGCTGCCGAAGCCGGTGGAGATCAGAAAGAGCAAGTTCATTGTCGATCCGACAAATTTCAGCCGAGTCCTAGCCAAAATTGCTCACGGCTATTGTATTAAGCGATTTGGGTGTGAAGCCTTCGAGGCGTTCTTACCTGACATCATACTCGGCAAAATCACGCATCCGCCCGACATCTGGGTATATGTTGGAGGTACCGACACTGACTACAAAGACTCTCGAGTCCACTTTGTCGATATTCAGGAACTGGACGTGCATGGAGAAAGGTTACTTAGTGTTCACATCAAGCTGTTCGCACAGTTGCCAATTCCCTCGTACCAGATCATTGCCGGGCGCTTTTTTTAGAATCGCCACCAAGACTACGGGAAGTGGAAAACTGTCGTCGTTCTTAAGTGGTCGCCCAAATACTCGCGCTGCAGAATGGGATCTTAGATGCTCTTCATAACCGGAGTTCCGCACGGTTATTTCGGTGTAGAACTTTCATTCGGAGCTAGGACTGGGCGTGTCTTCACCAGTGAAGGACCCGTCTTCCACTGGCCATGGATAAACGTCGAGCTTATCTCTCAGGCCATGCTAACTTCAAAAAGGACGCTTAAATATCGGACTGCATACGGCACGACAGTCAAAGTTAGATATTCTGTTCAGTTTCGAGCCAGCCCCGATATCTGCGACTCAGAAGGGCGGAACAAATTCAGCGAATGGAGTGGCAGCGAGTCTGGCCTTCGCAAAATTAAGGATTACATTGAACAGACATTGGATATCGATTTCGGATGGATTTGCAGGCATGCTTCCGCTGAGGATCTCGTTGTTAGCAGTGAACCACTAGAACTTATGGGGCGTTGTCTTCTAAAGCTAAACACACCACCGCATGAGGATGAATTGTTCACTTCAAAGATTATTCATGACGTTGATCTACTGCAATTCTATGCTCGAAATAGGGAGCGTATTCTGGAAATTCACAAAACTAGTAGACTGCGACCAATTCTCTCTCTGTTCCCTGGAGGGGCAAACTCGGGGAGATACGTGGGGGAGCCGCTTGACGCGAACGGTCGAATCGCAAATCCGCAGTTTCATCAACAGCTATCACCTGTAGAACAACTACTGGGGATCGAGATCCTTGATCTTGAGGTTGCGGTTGATAGTTCGCCGCTATTCCTCGTGAATGGTGAAGTAATATTAGGATGATAGTGGGACTCATGGGCTGGCGTCTCGCTGCTCTACTGAAGTTTCCCAACATCGATATTCATCCAACAATCCGTTAAAATCAGCTGCGCAACTCCGTCATACTTTGAGGAAAAGCGAATGGGAATCGGGAACGCCTAAAGGTGTCTTGGAAAGAACTAGCTGCGTGAATTCAGAAGACCCAACCTACACAATGCATTCTTAAAAAGTGCGTAATCGGGAAATTCTAGCTCGCTCATAAAATGCTCTAGGAAGCCGCCTTTGCTCAGTTGCTTCTTCATGATCTCGAAACCCGTTTCGACTCCTTGAATCGTATATGGAGTCATTGGACAGTTTTCGATGATCCCCCTCAACGCCTGAAACCACACGCCCCATTTGTAGCGAGTATTCGCTGGACGCGCTTCGCTCTTTGGCAGTAATGAGAATAGAACTTCTCGCTTGTCGTCGTCAGTACAGAACAAGGACGATGTCCTGATAAATAGCTTAAGCGTTTCATCCAAATGTAGCATGCCGCTCTCGTGGTAATCTTCCCGAGACCACTCTTTCCTACTTAGCGCTTTGCTCCACCATCCATGCACCTTCAGTGTTGTTCTCGCCAATCGGCCGCTGTCGGGATGACTTTTAGCCGGCCACAGATATTCTCTGACGCTTGGCGCATGGGCACCATGTCCGGTTATTTGCTGCCACTTAAAAAATAGTGCCTCACAATCGCGAAACTCTTCGTCGTGAATAGCAGGATCGACAAATACCCTGCTACCTTTTCGAATTGACTCTAGCTTATACGCCGTAGGAAGGCTGGTGTCTAAGAACGGAATCGTTCTTATGCGCTCAGAATTCTGCAGGTGATCCACTAACAGGACTTTTCCATAGCTTATTGCCGCCCGAAGAAACAGACTCAGTTGTTCATTCCTGCTATCGCCTTGTAACTCCATAAAGTGACTGAACAGATCCGATATCGGCTGCAAAAGTGGATTCAGTCGTGGACATGTAATAATGGCGGTATCGCTAAGGACATATAGATACATATCGTCGGCGTTCATTCTTGGAACGACACACCTGGCTAATGCCTGCTCCAACAACTCTCTGCCCCTCACAACCAATTTGGGCTTAGAGTACCGCTGCTTTGTACCAAGAAAATCAGCGTAAACAACGAATCTATTCTTTTGTTTCATGATGAGGCGTCTGAGCTTTCACGAGCCGCGTTGTTCACTGGTGGGTTACCCCATCATTTTGAAACGAGAGCCTTGAGAGTCGGGTGTCGACAACTCCTGAGAGAGGGACGTGGCGAATGAGTCCCATGTCGGAACGCCACTGCTGGCGTAGCCTGCTGAGTGTGGAAGACTGCGGATGATGGAGGGCCATCGTAGAAGATTGTCTTCGATAATCACCAACTGAGGAGATCTTTGTTTCATTTCGAGCGCTAGTTCAAATGAGGTACTCAGAACAAAGCGCTGCGCCGAAAGAGCCTCGGATATTAGGCCCGAAACTGACTGTATTCGAGTCTGGTAGGGGCAAAGCACAACCCGAGCATGTGAGATCAAGCGGCTCCATTGGACGTCGGTCAATAAACCAAAAGTCCGCCTCCACGCACACGGCGTGGGCCCCGACGGAGTGACGTTTGTCCAGTGTTCCCAAACCCTGACTCCCTGATGCTCGCACTTTGTCAAGAGGCTTCCAATCGAGCTTGCCGTCTGTTTCTTCTTTGATCTTGATATTCCACCTACGAACGCGTACGAGCCGCCTGACATAGTGATGCTCTCAGTCGGCGCAAACAGACCAGGATGGTCTAGCCTAAGGAGTTTAGCTCGTCCTCCAAATCTGATTTGCCATGTGCGGCAGGCTCTGGCGGCCGAACCAGAAAGCGCGGTAATCGACTCTGCTGAGTGAAGCATCAGTCGAATATGACGTTCTTGCTCCGGGCAGAGAGTATCTTCCAAGAATCGATCTTCTCCGTAGCTGTGAAGGCCGTGCAGAATCACAAAAATCTTGTGAGATTCCCGCCGACAGCCCAAGAGTTGAATCAAAGCGCGTGACGCTTCTGAGCTTGCAAAGGCGGCTGGAACGTAATGCAGAATGGAGGTTTCGGTCAGGGTTGCATCCATCGAGGTATTGAGATTGGTTTCCAACAGATTAAGGCCAAGACGAGAAAGGGCTTGGCAGAGATGCCGACTAAATATCGAGATGCCACAGGAGTCTGAGACCGACGAATAGAAGTTGGTGACCAGTTTTGAGCCCATTCGATGATTCTGAATCACAACGTCCGTTCTTTGAACTCGAAACGTTGCACATGATGCGGCGCATCTAGCGTTTATTTTGTCTGGGACGGTATTGTGACGGAAGTTTAGACAGGAGCATTTAGATAGCATGATGCTCCATTTCACGTGGGAAGCGCAATGAACGTACCCGAATTCATTCCGTGGGGAGATTGGGCAAAAAAAGCCGACCGCTTCCTTGGTGAAAGCGGTCGACTTGGCGAAGCGGCTAGAATCCACTCAAGTGATTTCACGTCAAGTGACATCAACAGGCAAGAGGACATTGGCGAACAGCAAAGCGAGTTTATCGCCCTACGGAGTACCGGAGGGGCAGAAACAAGCTGACGTGATGACAAAAGGGCAGAGCGTTAGCCCTGCCCCTCCGTATACTCACCTGCTGCGGCGCTCAGGTCGCTCTCCAGCGTTGCCCTATCCTCCGAACAGGCGTGCCGACTCTACCATGAATTAGTTCTTGCACCGCGAAAATGTGCTCAGGAATTCTTATCTTTTGCTCTACTTGTCGGGCATTTCCGTCGGGATAATATAACGTCGAGGAACAAGACGCCGTGATGCGCGAGGGACACTTCACCGGGACGCGGAACCGCGCCGCCGCCGATTAGCCCCGCATCGCTGATGGTGTGATGTGGCGAACGAAACGGGCGTTCAGTTACCAAACCCGCTCGCCCGGTTAGTCCAGCAACTGAATGAATCTTTGTGAGCTCAAGGGCAGCTTCAAACTCGAGCGGCGGCAGAATCGTTGGCAGACGTTTCGCCAGCATCGTCTTGCCGGAACCGGGCGGGCCGATCAGGAGTATGTTGTGTGAACCGGCGCTCGCAACTTCCAGGGCACGCTTCACGGAAAGTTGTCCGCGAACTTCACGAAAGTCGACATTGTAGTGATCCGAGCGCGTGAGAATTTCCGAGGGATCGATTACCAATGGCTTGGGCGGCTCGGGCGAACGCAACGCTGCAACCAAGTCGACGGCGCTGCGTAGGTCAGCGACTGGATAAACATTGACGCCAGAAACCACCGCAGCTTCCTTCGCATTTTCGTCCGGAAGAATCACGTGTTTGATGAGCGCTTCGCGGGCGAGGATCGCAATCGGCAGCGCGCCTTTGATCGGACGGACGCGACCATCGAGCGACAACTCGCCGACGCAAAGAACGTGAATCAGACTGTTCTCTTCAGCCAGATCGCTGTTCGCGCCAAGAATGCCGAGCGCGATCGGCAAGTCGAAGCTGGCGCCTTCTTTGCGCACGTCGGCGGGCGCCAGATTGATTGTGATTCGCTGAAACGGAAAGAAGAATCCGCAGTTAGTAATCGCCGCCCGAATGCGTTCGCGCGACTCGCGCACCGCAGCGTCAGGCAAACCAACGATTGTCACCGACGTAGCGGGTTCTGACTCGCCGCGTACCGGGGTCAGATCAACTTCAATGTCGACGAGGTCGGCGTTGATGCCGTAAACCGCCGCTGAAAGAGTGCGAAAGAGCATGCGAGTGCTTCCTCTGCCTTAAGTTTAGGCAGCCAGCGGCGATGATGGAATAAAGGGAAGCGGAGTAGGGTAGAAACGAATCGAGCGCGCTTCGGAACTACGTCGAAAGCGCGCTCAATAAATTCTCGTTGTGGGTGTCAACGAGTCAGACGCGTTGAGTTTTCAAGACCGGCGAACTACCTGCGTCGCGACGGCGTAGCGACGGCCGTAGCTGGCAGTTTGATTTCCTGTCCGGCGCGCAACTCAACTTGAGCACTGACGCCGTTCAGGCGAGCGACTTCATTCGGATCAAGATTTCTCGCTGCCGCGATTCTGGCAATCGTGTCGCCTTTGCGCGCGCGAATCTTGGTCAAGCCACCACCGGCAGCCGCCTCGGTAGCACCGCCGCGCCGATAGAGTGTCAGGCGGACGTTACTCTTGGGAACGACTACTTTGTTGGTCGAGTTAAGATCGACGCCGTTGTTCATTGCCTGCAAGGTCGCGAGGCTCACCCCAGTACGATTAGCGACGTTCTGGAGATCCTCACCCGGCACCACTGAAATGACGCGGGCCGAATCGCGGCGCTCGGCCGGAATTCGTTTGAGCAGAGCGACGAACTGCTTTCCTTTACCGCCGGGGACACGAACGTTGTAGGCTTCGCCTTTCGGCGTCACGTCTCTTCGGAGTTCCGGATTAATACTGCGAACGTAATCAACGCTGGTGTCGGTCGCTTCCGCGATTAGCTGCAAACTGGTTGAGTTCGAAACCTGGACCACGTCATATGCCAGCGGCGGTTCCGGACGGATTCCCTTGAAACCATACTTCTCAGGGTTCTTCGCAATTAGGATTGTCGCCAGAATGTTGGGCACGTAGTTGCGCGTTTCCTGTGCAATGTAGGGATAGACTGCCCAGAAATTGGCGGTACCCGCTCTTGAGATGGCACGGTCGATATTCCCTTCACCGGTATTGTAGGCACCCATAGCCAATTCCCAGTTGCCGTTGTAACGGTTGGCGAGAAACTTCAAATACTTGGCTGAGGCGCGGGTGGCCTGCTCAAAACTATTGCGTTCATCAATCCAAGCGGTTTGACGAAGGCCAAACCGGCGACCAGTGGCCGGAACAAACTGCCACAAGCCAGAAGCCGCCGCCCACGACACCGCCTTTGGCTGCCAGGAACTCTCAACCTGGCCCAACCAGGCGATGTCGATCGGTACACCTTCTTCTTTGAATATCTGGCGAGCCAACTTCATGTATCGACCCGACTTGCGCAACCCGGATTCCATCGTGCTGCGGCCGCGACCCTGGTAATAATTGATGTACTGCTGAATCAGCGGATGAGTCGTAACGGCGAAGTTTACGTTCTGCTTTGCTTGTTCGAGCGCCAACACGTCGGCGTCGGAAACGTTCTGTTCTTCCGAAGTCAAAACCAGCTTGCTGAGATCATCGAGCGGTGACGGTTCAAACTTCTGTTCACGAAATCCAACCTGTGCGATCTCAACCGGCTGACTGCTGCCCTGATTGCCGTTTTGCGCAACCAGCTCCGTGACATTCGCTTGGATCGGTCCGCGATTAAGCGGCACTTCTTCGCGATAAATGCGCTCGACGAGTTCGAGATAGAAACCCTGCAGACGCTGACTGGCTCTTACATCGAGACCCGATTCAAGAATCGAGTCGACGGCGCGGTCAAATTCATCACGCGCCTGATCGCGTTTGTTGTCAGCGAGATTCAGCTTGCCTTTTCGGAAGTGATCTTCAGCAATCGTGATGACTTTGGAGACGTGTTCGTCTGACTGCTGAACTGCGTTGGGGATGTCGCGAGCGGATGAACCACCCGCCGGAATCTGTCCATAAACGCTGACAGCCGGCGCAACGAGCACCGCAAATAGCGATAAGCGCGCTATTAAAGTCGGGTAGCTCGTTTTCATCAATTGTCGCTCTCCCTTGGGGTTAGTAGTGCTAAATTCAGACCGGATTCACCGGAAGTCTGCGCAAAGCGGTAGCCAAAATTTCTAGCGAGGTCCTGCGGCTTCTCAACGTTTTGTTGGGTCGGATAGGCCCAAACACTTGCTGAAAGCGAAGCCAAAGTCACCCGGAGGTTATCACACGATTTTCCGGGGTGTCAAACTTCATCCCATTCTAAATAGAAGACAAATTGGTGAACTATTCCACTGGTTTGCCCCGGATTCCGTCGCCGGAAATACAGATGCGTGCCCCTCGCCGGGGGTTGTGCCCCATCTGAAAACGCTCGCGCCGCGGCGAAGTTTCATAAAGTCCACGTCCCGGTCTCCCGTCCTTAGATTTCGCGCGACGTCAATTCCTATGACAGGCCGCCTGACAAATGCCGCCGCATAAGCATGGTATTAGTACACCCAAACTGCTAGTGAGAGATCTCTTCCCGCTCAACGTCGCTCAATATGTTGAGAAAATGCGTCCTTTGCAACCTCTATCCCACCCGAAACCTCCTACACTCGGTTTGGAACAGCCGTTGCACAACTCTCCTTCGATTCGAGCGCTGAAGCTACAGAGTTTCTCCCCGTTTTGAGTCGAAACCAGTTACACTTCTTTCCAAACGGAAATCGGAAAAACTAGATGTCAACAGCCTTAGAAATGGAACCAGGACCACGCCCCCGGCCAGAAACGGCCCGGCTCCCCGCGTTGCTCCCAACCGCCGACGGCGCCACGCGCCTTTTCTTCAATCGCGAGCTGAGCCTGCTCGAGTTTCACCGCCGCGTGTTGGCGGAAGGCCTCGATGCCAGCAACCCCATCCTCGAGCGTCTGAAGTTTCTGACAATCTTTTTGTCCAACCTTGATGAGTTTTTCATGATTCGCGTTTCCGGACTGAAAGAGGAGTTGGAAGAGAACGTCACTGACTTATCGCCTGACGGCCTGACTCCAGCCGAACAGCTCCACGAAATCAGAGAGCGCGTGCTGCTCATGCTTGAGGACCAGACCGAGTGTCTGCGCGAACAAATTCTGCCTGAGCTTGAAGCGGCAGGAATTCGCGTCGTGGCTTACGCGACGCTGAATGATGATGAGCGGGAAGACATGCGTAGCTATTTCATGGAGAAGATCTTTCCGATCCTGACGCCGCTGGCAGTCGATCAGAGTCATCCTTTCCCCTATATTTCGCCGCTCAGTTTAAACCTTGGATTGACGGTCGAAGCGCCGCCGGGTTACTCGCCTGCGGATCCAAAACACAAACATCAGCCTCGCTTCGTTCGCATCAAGGTGCCGCCGGCGACGCCGCGTCTGGTGCCGGTCGGGAAATCGGAATCGAGGTTCGTGCTGCTCGACGAACTAATCGAAGCGAACGTTGCTTCTCTTTTTCCGGGAATGATTACCGGAAAGTGTCATCGCTTTCGCGTAACGCGCGATGCTGACATCGAAATACGCGAGGATGAAGCCGAGGATCTTTTGCGTGTTCTGCAACAGGAGTTAAGGCGACGCAGGTTCGGGACACCCGTACGGCTTGAGGTTTCGGCGGGCATGCCGGACGAGATGGTTAATTACCTACAGGAATCCCTCGATCTCGCGGCCGAAGACATTTACGTCATTGACGGTCCGCTGAACGCGCAGGACTTCATGTGTCTGTACGACCTGAAGCGACCTGAGTTGAAGGACGAGCCGTTTTGTCCGACGGTGCCAAAGTTCCGTAACGGCAAATCGATTTTCGAAAGTCTCAAAGAAGGTGATGTGCTGCTGCATCACCCTTACGACTCTTACGACACGGTGACCAACTTCATAAACGATGCCGTTGACGACGAAGATGTTGTTGCCATCAAGATCTGTCTTTATCGAACCGGGCCGGAGTCTCCGATCCCGCCGGCGCTGATTCGCGCTGCCGAGAAAGGCAAGCAGGTCACCGCGCTAATCGAAATCAAAGCTCGCTTCGATGAGGAACACAATATCGAGTGGGCGCGCAAACTGGACGAAGCCGGCGTCCATGTCGTCTACGGAATTCTGGGTTTGAAAACGCACTGCAAGGTCACGCTCGTCGTCAGGCGCGAGAACGATGCGCTGAAACGCTACGTGCACATCGCTTCGGGAAATTACAATCCGACGACTTCGTGCACCTATACCGACGTCGGCATGTTCACAGCGGACGAGGAAATTGGTGCTGACGCAACCGAGCTTTTCAACTATCTCACCGGCTGTTCACGCCAGATGGAATATCGGAAGTTGCTAGTGGCGCCAGTCAACCTGCGCGAGAAAATGAGCGCGCTCATCGACTGTGAGATCGACCACGCGCGCAAGGGCGAACGCGCTTACATCGTGGCAAAACTAAACCGCCTGGCCGACAAGCAGATGATCGAGAAGCTTTATGAAGCGTCGAACGCCGGAGTGAAAATCGATTTGATCGTGCGCGGCATCTGCATGCTGCGGCCGGGCGTGCCGGGTTTGTCGGAAAACATTTCCGTGCGCAATATCATTGGCCGTTTTCTTGAACACAGCCGGGTTTTCTATTTTGCGAACGGTGGCGAAGACGACGTTTACATTGGCAGTGCGGATTGGATGTCTCGGAATCTGAAGCATCGAATCGAAGTGATTGTTCCCGTTTCCGATCCGGCGTTGAAACACTATCTGAAAAGTGTGGTGCTGGGCGCCTACCTCCGCGACAACGTGAAGGCGCGCGTGCTGCAGCCTGACGGTTTGTACGTGCCGGTCGCGGACGCGGCTGAGAAACCGTTCATCAGCCAAACATCTTTCATCGATGAAAACAACGCCGCGGCGAATTGAGATACGATCCGTTTGAATCACGATCCGTTTAGAATCACGATCCGTTTAGAGGCCGGACTTGTCCGGCCCTGCATGAACGGCGGACAAGTCCCGCCTTCTAAACCCATTCAATAACACAAAAGGCCGCTCGAAGTTGAGCGGCCTTTTCATTTTGTACTCAGCAAGCTGGTTTAGGTTTGCTGACCTTACGCCGGTCGCGCCGCCGCAGCCTGCGGCATTCTCTGCGGCCGTGGTCCGGAGCTAACCGGCGGCACCACTCGTTCCTGCAACGCCTCGCGAAACACCTGCCGCATGTTGTCAACGAATACGAAGCGTATGTCTTTGAAAGGCTCCTTCGGAACCTCGTCCAGATCGCGCTTATTTTGTGCCGGCAGCAGGATTGTGGAGACACGCGCCCGGCGCGCCGCCAAAACCTTTTCCTTGACGCCGCCGACCGGCAAAACATTTCCGCGCAAGGTGATTTCACCGGTCATGGCCACGTCTTTTCGCACCGCGCGTCCGGACAGCGCCGAGACCATCGCGGTCGCGAGCGTGATGCCCGCGGATGGCCCATCCTTGGGAATGGCGCCTTCGGGAATGTGAATATGGAGATCGTAATTAGTGAAATCTTCTTCGTTGATCTCCAAATCCTTCGCGCGCGATTTCGCGTATGAATACGCCGCCTGCGCCGATTCACGCATCACTTCGCCGAGTTGCCCGGTAAGCACGAGATTCCCTTTGCCCTTCATCTTCAGGGCTTCGATAAAGAGCACGTCGCCGCCGACCGCGGTCCAGGCGAGTCCAGTGGCCACACCGACCTGATCCTTCTTGAGTACTTCTTCAGGAATGATCTTCGGTGCGCCAAGAAACTCATGCAGGTTTTTCAGCGACACGCGAACGACGCCCTTGTGATCTTCCGCGATGCGCCGCGCGACCTTGCGACAGATTCGTCCAATCTCACGTTCGAGTTGCCGCAGCCCGGCTTCCTGCGTGTACTGCTGGATGATCGCAGTCAGCGCCGTCTTCGAAATGCCCAGGTCCTTCGCGGTGACGCCGTTCTCTTCCATCTGTTTCGGCAACAAGTGCCGGCGCGCGATCTCGCGTTTCTCCTCTTCGGTGTAACCGGCCAGCCGGATGACTTCCATGCGATCGCGCAGCGGCGGCTGAATCGTGTCGAGGATGTTCGCGGTCGTCATGAAGATGACGTTCGACAAATCAAAGGTGACGCCCAGGTAGTTGTCGCGGAAGCTGTTGTTCTGTTCCGGATCGAGCACTTCAAGCAAAGCTGACGACGGGTCGCCGCGGAAGTCCTGACCAACCTTGTCGATCTCGTCGAGCATAATCAGCGGATTGTTTGTGCCCGCCTGCTGCAGCGACTGAATCACTCGGCCGGGCATCGCGCCAACGTAGGTGCGCCGGTGCCCGCGAATTTCAGCTTCGTCGTGCACGCCGCCCAGCGACAGGCGCATGAACTTGCGATCGAGCGCGCGCGCAATCGAACGACCGAGCGAAGTTTTGCCCACGCCCGGCGGGCCGACGAGACAAAGGATTGGTCCCTTGGGCTTCTCCTTCAACTTGCGCACCGCCAGCGCTTCAATGATTCGGTCCTTAACTTTTTCGAGCCCGTAGTGGTCTTCGTTCAGGATGCGTTCGGCCTTTTGCAGATCGAGATTGTCGACCGAAGCCTTGGACCACGGCAGGTCGGTCATGATCTCCATCCAGTTTCGCAAGGTGGCTGTTTCGGCAGCGTCCGGATGCATGCGCTCGAGTTTCTTCAGTTGCCGGAGCGCTTCTTCTTCAGCGGGCTTCGGCATGCCGGCGGTTTCAATCTTTTCTCTAAACTGCGCCACTTCCTCCGCCAGCTCGTTGCCTTCGCCGAGTTCGCTTTGGATCGCTTTCATCTGTTGACGCAGATAGAACTCGCGCTGCGACCGATCGATGTCGGCGCGCGCCTGCGTGTTGATCTCCTGCTGGACCGTCAACACTTCGATTTCTTTGTTGAGCAGATCGTTGACGCGGCGCAGCCGAGCGGTGGTGTCGGCAATGTCGAGAACAGACTGCGCATCTTCGACTTTGAGTTCGAGATTCGAAGCGGACAAATCCGCCAGCCGGCCGGCGTCGTCGAGGTTCGCAATGATCGCCAGCACTTCAGGCGAAATGTTTTTACCGAGATTGACGGCCTTTTCCATCGACGCGCGGACGTTTCGCACCAGGGCTTCAACTTCGAGCGAACGCTCGGGCGGCAGAACTTCGTCCATCACGTGAACCCGCGCGCGCAGGTACTGCCCCGTCGTGTCCACCGATTCGATTTCGGCGCGGGCGAGACCCTGCACCAGAATGCGAATGCGGCCGTCAGGCAACTTCAGCATGCGCATGATCACGGCGGCGGTGCCGACTTTGTACAGATCGTCTGCCGTGGGTTCTTCCTTATCGAGATCCTTTTGCGAGGCGAGCAGGATCATCCGATTCTCGCCGAGCGCTTCGTCAACCGCGCGGATTGATTTTTCACGCGAGACGAACAGCGGCACGATCATGAAGGGATAAATCACGATGTCGCGCAGCGGCAAAACCGGCAGATCGTTCGGAATCTGCAAGTCCTGACCACTGTCCGCGACTTCGATGCCTTCAGTTATTTCAGCGTCTTTGATGATTGCCATAGTTGATATTAACCCGACTTCCCGGTTTCGCGTTGGTTAAGCGTCTTACTCGGAGCCTTGTCTTTAGTCCTCGCCTCGTAGAGGCGAAATGTCTATAGCTCTCGTTTCAGCCCGCTCCGGAGGAACGAAATATTCTTGTTGCGCTCCTAACAGAGCGCGGAAAAACAAATTGCCTGCCGGCTATAAACATTCGGCTCCTCTGGAGTTGTCAACTATCTGGCTCCTCTGGAGCCGTCCATTTCAATCGCCGCTTGCGTCTTTCACCGGGATCTTAAACTCCACTCCCCGGCGGTCTTCGATCTTAGGGAGCGTCACCGTGAGCATTCCATTTCCAATTTCGGCGGTGCCGTCCTGAATGCTGACCGTCCAACGCAAAGGTACGATGCGACAAAACTTGCCGTAGCTGCGTTCAGAACAAAGATGCGACAGAATCTTCGTTCGCATCGCGCGACGTTTTTTGTCGCCCCAAATCCTGCAGCTGAGTATTCGTCGCGCCAATCCTGATCTGCTCAGCCGTCAGTCCGGGCAGTTCCACTTTCAAAATGATCGCGTCGGCAGTCTCACAAAGATCAACGGGCGGCGCCCAGGTCTCGGACGCCAGCGGGTCTTCCGCCACCGTCGCTTCCTGCAACGCGGCAAACAGCCGCCCCACGCGATCGCGCAGGCGATGGAGTTCGAGGCGTTCAAGGCCAGTGGCGCGTACGGGTTTAATCATTCAATAGACAAGCAGGCCGTCCGTTTACAAGCAGATCGTTCGTTTAGAGGGCATTGCCCGCCGTTTCAAGCCTTGGAGAAATATCGCCTCATTATCGATGAGCCGGCGGGCAGTGCCCACCTCTAAACACCGCGCTGAGGGAACTCTAGCCCTTCTTGTTCGCCTGTCGCGTGCGCACGAGATGCTTTAGTTCAGTCATAAACTCCGAAACATCCTCAAACTCAAGATACACCGAAGCGAAACGTACATAAGCGACTTTGTCGAGTTCCTTCAGCCGGCGCATGATCATCTCACCAATCTTGCTTGTCGGTCTTTCACGCTCGGACGATTCCTGCACGTACTTTTCGATCGCGTTAACAATTGAATCGAGCTTCGCCGACGGCACCGGCCGCTTTTCGCAGGCGCGCAGCAGACCCGCCATAACCTTGTTGCGATCAAAAGGCTCGCGGCGGCCGTCCTTTTTGATCACCATGTAGGGAATTTCGTCGATGCGTTCGTACGACGTGAACCTGCGTTCGCAACGCAAACATTCCCGGCGCCGGCGAATCGCCTCGCCTTCGCGAGATTCGCGCGAATCGACCACCTTGTCTTCGAGATAACCGCAGAATGGACACTTCATCGCATTTGGACCTCAGAGACGGATTTGAGTCAGCGTATTTTCGACAAGTGCAATCGAACTGTTAATCGCCGAAACTGTTAATCGCTGCCGGCTGCTTTCAATTCAGTTTGCGCGAACATCGGATCGGGCATAATCGGCTCGTCTTCAACCGCGTGTTCCACGGACTCTGACGACGTCTTGGCACGCAAGCGAGACAAATTGATATCGCCGCGGATTATGTAATAGACGCCAAAAATCAGCGCGGGACCGAAGTCAACGATATGCAAGACAATCGAGATCGCCGCGGCGGTGTCTCTCTGGACGCCAAGCGAGATTAGCCCCGCGGCAGTCGCGGCGTGGAAAGCGCCCGCGGCGCCACCCGGCGTCGGCACGAGCGAGCCGACGAGCGACCAACCGAGCACGAACACAGTCTCCGTGATGCCAAAAGGAAGTCCGAAAGCGCGAAAGACCAGCAGCTGCGCGAGGGCAATCGCAACCCACACCACCGCAGACCAGCCAACCGTGACCGCGAGTTCGCGCGCATCTACCAGGACTCGCAGCGCGCTCGCCAGTTGTTCAAGAATGCTGATAATCGCGCGCGTGAGCCGCGCCGGGATGAAGCGCCGGCCGTCCAGCGTTTTCTTGATCCATCCGATCGCGCCTTCCGACTTTTTTCTAAACTGAGTCAGACCAAAAACGCCCGCCACCGCCGCAACCAGCAGGATGATCCCGGCCATCCGCACGCGGCCAAATTCCACGCCCGCATTCGCTGGCGGCTTGAACCACAAAAGATTGATGGCGAACAGGAGAGTCACGGCGATCATGTCGTAGATTCGCTCCACCATGATCGTCACGAAGGCGGCGCTCGCGCGAATGTTTGGGTCGCGCATCGGCAGCACCACGGGACGGACGACTTCGCCCGTTCGCCCAAACAGAAAGACGGCGCCAAACCCGACGGTTGTCGCTATGAACAGATTTCGGAGACTGGCGGGACAAAGCGGCGCCAGCAACGCTCCCCAGCGGATGGCGCGGACGAAATAGGCGAAGCTAATTACCACCACGGCGAGGCCGAGCAGGTAAGGGTTCGCGCCCCGCACCGCCTGTCGAACTTCGTGCCAGTTTAGGTGTCGCCCAAACCACCAAAGGATGGCGGCGGCCAGGAGGCACAGGATTCCAAACTCAACGTATTTTCGAGTATTTGATTTCAAAAGTTAGTAAATTGCTTGACTTGCTCTAAAAATGAACCACAAGATATTGGGCCGCGCGAAGGCTACTACAGTTCACAACACTGAGCAACTGAGCTTTGGAGTGCGGTGACCTGTCACCGCTTTGGTCAGCGGCGACCCGGCGCCGCGTTCTTGTTAGAAGCAATTTCCCGTAATGCTGCGACAAGTCGCAGCGACCAAAGCGCCGACTGGTCGGCGCACTCCAAAACGCGCCGGAACTTTCCCTTTCAGTGAATCGTAATTCCGCTTGCCAAGAGGAATTCCAAGCGGCGCGGCTGGCGCCGGCGGTAGGCGGAGAGAAAAAAGTGGGGGCTGCACGAGCTTTGGCTGCCAACGAAGGAGCCGATCTAGTTCGCAAATGTCGCGCGGGAGACGGCGCGGCCTGGGAAGAGATTGTGCACACCTACTCGCGCAGAATTTATAACCTGGCCTATCGTTTTACGTCCCGGGCAGACGCCGCCGAAGACCTGACTCAGGAAGTTTTCATACGAATTTACCGATCTTTGGAACAATACGACGCGAAACAGGGTGACCTGCAAAACTGGCTGATGCGGTTGGCGCGCAATCTGATTATCGACGATTACCGCAAACGCCAGCGCACGCCGCACGACAACCAGGCCGACGACCTTGCCGATCACACTTATCACCTCCACACGGCTTCTCGTTCAGTGCAGCAGGAGATGGAGCGTCAGGAACTGGGCGCCCAAGTGCAGGCCGGCATCGACAAACTTTCGCCTGACCTGCGAACCTGTGTAATCCTCCGCGACATCGAGGAACTGAGTTACCAGGAGATAGTCGATCTGTTGGAGATTCCTGAAGGAACCGTGAAGTCGCGAATCAATCGCGGACGAATTGAATTGGCCAAGATACTGCGACGCATGAAAGTTTTGGCGTTTAGTGAAGCTTAAAGGCGCTTGTCAGAACCGCCTGCGTTAGCGGGCGGGTTGTGGAGACAGATTGTTTCGTCTGCGGGGACGACACAGTCAAGAGTGAAAAAGGAACTGGGGCGGGAAGAGAAATTTTAATGCTATGTAACGATTTTGAAGACCGGCTGACTGATTACCTCGACGGCGTGCTTGAGCCTGACGCGCACAAGCTGTTTGCCGAGCATGCCTTGCGGTGCCCCGTGTGTCACGACACGCTCAGCGAAGTCAAAAACACGATGCAGGCGTGCAACGCCGCTGCTGTTTTGGAAGCTCCGCGAGAGCTGGAGGCGCGCATTCTTTTAAGCACGATGCCGGAAACGGCGATGACCTGCGAGGACTTTGAAGAGTACCTAACGGATTATCTCGATGGCTTTCTGCCGGCGTCGCTCTATCATCGTTGGGAACGTCACGCAGTGCTTTGCGCTCGCTGCACCGAGCTGCCGGGCGAGGTCGTGCGCGCGATTGGCACCTGCTACATCTACGTTGGCGAGGAGAAACCTTTGCCGGCGGGACTGCATGAAAGAATTTTGCTGGCGACGTCGGGCTCTCGCATTTCGCAGGAGATTCGCGCCTCCTTCGGGGAGCGGCTGGCTTCGTGGCTGCGTGTTTGGCTGGATCCGATTATCTCGCCACAGCTTGCCACAGTGGCAACGATGCTGCTCGTGGCCGTGTTTGTGTTGACGAATACGGTTTCAGCGGACGGTTCGATCAGCGGCGTTTACAGTGCCAGCCTGCGTTTGGCTGAACAAAGCTATGCGGCCGGCTCGAACAAAGGAATTAAGGAAATCGCCGACGGCCTGAAGGAATTGGTTGGCGGCGAACGCGAGCAGGCGAAACCGGCGACTGAACAAAAGCAGGAAAGCAGCCAGCCGAAACAGTCGCCAAAAGCGAATGGCGCGCCGAGCAAGAACAAGCAAAACTAACTTTTTTCAGAACCACCTGCATCAGCGAGTAGGTCTTGCGGGAAATCTACAAGATCGAATTAGAACCAGCGATGTTGTATTGCACTTACCATCCGAAGAACCCAGGCGTCGTCCAGTGTAACCAGTGTGCCCGGCGACTCTGTTCCGCGTGTGATCATCGGATTCGCGGTTTTCCGTTTTGTCAGGATTGCATCGTCGCCGGCGTTGAACTCCTTCGGCACGAATCGCAATCTTCCGCGGCGCCGCTCAGCTATCGCAACAGTTCACCGTTTGTCGCAACGCTGCTGTCGATCGTTCCCGGGCTCGGCGCTGCCTACAACGGTCAAACGGCGAAAGCGATTGTTCACTTTGCGATTTTTGCCAGCTTCTTTCAGATGGCAGTGCTCACGCAGGGCGTTCATTTCTTCATTTTGGGCGTTTTGGGAACGTGGCTGTTTGCCGCAGTTGATGCCTGCCGCACCGCGCAGCTAATGCGCGCCGGACTGACGCCGGACACGGAAGAAGACGTGATCATGCGACGCCTTTACGGGAATCCTTTTGCGTGGGGAATCACCCTCGTGATCATCGGCACGCTGTTCCTGCTTCATACGCTTCTCGGTGTGCAGCTTCCCGTTCGGCAGTTGCTTCCGGTCGCCCTCGTGGCGTTGGGCGCGTACATGTTGTTTGACTATTTGCGCGGTCGCGGGTCGAGCAGTCGAGTGGTTCGCTTCGACTCTCGCCGTCCGCCGCCATCGGTGGTTGTCAGTTCAGTGGCGGAGGCGCCACGTTTTCGGACCGGCGAGACGACGCAGTTTGAACGGAAGCTCAGGTAACGCAAACTGCCGCCACCCCACGCGGGCTGCCCGCGCGCGGACCCCGGATAGTTTGCGTGGTTTGAGCGTTTAGGCAGATCGCGAAATAGGACCGCAAACTAACAGTTTGCGTTACACGAAACGGCAAGGTTTGGCTATGGCAATTCTTCTTAAAGCAATCGGCGGCATCGCCGCACTCATTCTCCTCGTCATCACTCTGTTTGGCTCAATCATCGCGCTCGGCGGCGTTTTGCTGACAGCGATCAAGGTGCTGATCGTCGTTATTTTCTTCGCCGTGCTCATCCTGATCGTTTTGTCCATCCTCAGAGACCGTTCTCGCCGTCGCAGCGAATCGCGAGATTTCTAACCAAAACGAAACGCCGCCTCATTTGCAATCCCCTTTGCCCGTGTGATAGGGTCAGGCTTCTTTGCAGCATCGGCCGGATGGGTTTTCACTTCAAATTGAAGTTCTACCTGTCCGCTGCAATCTTCAAGCAGGTCAAAACAAACTACCTCGCAGAACAATAAGCTTTGCACAAGTCGCCTTTTGGAGGCTGTGCTTTCAGTTGCTTCAGTCTGCCCCCCAAGGTTTTCGACTGGCGCAACCGGAGAGACAACAAATGGCTCGAGACGATCGTTTTTATGCATTCATAATTGCCCACACCCCCGCTTCCACTGCAAAAATCCGCCGCTTTTGTGTCGAAAAGAGATCAGTCAGGCTACTTGCCGGCTTAGTCGCGACGCTGTTTTGCGCCTCGATTTATGGCTTTTACGGCCTGACTCAGACGGCCGCGCACTACCGCACCGAAGTTGAAAATCAACGACTGCGCGAAGAGAATGCGCGCCAACAGCGGGAGCTGCACGAGTTGAGCAACCGCGTCGAAGCGGTGGAAGACACTTCGCGAAAACTGGCTGAGAAGTCGGGCGTCGTCGATGGCCAGCCGACCCTGCCGGGCACCGGTGGACCCTCGCTCCCGCTCGATGATGATAGTTTGGCCGCCCTGGCCGACAAGATGAATCAACTCGAAGTTAAGATGAAAGCGTATGAGAGCGTCCTCCGCGAGCGCGGTTACACGCCAACAGTTTGGCCGGTCGTCGGCAAGCTCGAAAGCGGCTTTGGCGGTCGACGAAACCCGTTCGGTGGAAGCTCTTACGAGTTTCATTCCGGCCAGGACATCGACGCCCAGACTGGCGACCCGGTAGTGGCCGGCGCGATCGGGAAAGTCACTTTTATAGGCTGGCAGAACGGTTATGGCCAACTGGTGGTGATTGATCACGGCGGTGGACTGACCAGCCGTTACGGCCATTTGTCTCACATCGACGTGGCCCAGGGGCAGACCGTTGAGCGCAGCCAGTTTATTGGCCGCGTCGGCTCCACCGGTCGTTCGACCGGGCCGCACCTGCATTACGAGATTCGCATCAACGACGAACCCGTCAATCCCCTGCAGTATCTTTTGACGGGTCCGGTCCAGTAATTTCTCCAGTAGGTAGTGATGTTATGAAGCAAGCGCCTCCCCGCCTTGAGGAGTAAACTCAGGGCGCTCTTTGAACGGAGACTGAAAGGAGGCGCTATGGATCCAATATATATCGGCGTTGACTTTCATGCACGACAACAAACGATCTGTTATTTGAAAACTGAAACAGGCGAACTGGTCAGTACTGAACTGAAGCACGAAGACAAAGGCAAGGTGCGAGCTTTCTACGAGCAGTTCAGCGGAGCCGTTATCGTGGGCTTGGAAGCCAGTGGTTACAGTCCCTGGTTCGAGCGTTTGCTCGAGCAACTGGGCTGCGAAGTTTGGCTGGGCCACGCCAGCGAGATCCGCCGCCGGGCTCGCTGGCGGCAGAAGAACGATCGGCGCGACGCCGAACTCATTTTGGAGTTACTGCTCCATGATGAGTTTCCCCGCTTGCAGCGACCAGCAGCAGCCAGCCGCGAAGTAATGCGGATGCTGCGTTACCGGCAGAAGCTCATCAAGATGCGCACCATGAGCAAAAACAGTTTGCAGGCCCTGGCGCTGCAAGCGGGGCTGGCCCGGCGCAGTCGCTTGTTTACCCGCACGGGCCAACAAGAACTCGCCGCGGCGTTCATGTCACCGGTGATGCAGTGGCAACGAGAACATTGGTTGCAACTGCTGGAGCCGCTCAATCAACAAGTGCTGGCCGCGATGCTCTGGTTGAAGACCCAAAGCAAAGACGATGTGGCGGTGGCGCGCTTGCGCACCCACCCGGGCATCGGCTTACTGACGGCCCTTTGCCTGGCGCACACGCTGCCACCGGTCGCGCGCTTTCGCAATACCCGTAAGGTGGCTGCCTATGCCGGGTTTGATCCGGTCGAACGTTCCTCGGCGGAGCACAAACGCTTTCTCGGGATCAGTAAAGCCGGCTCGCGCTTACTGCGCCACCTGATGGTGGAAGCGGCCCATGTGGCCGTTAGAAAAGACGAGGACTTGAAGCGTTTCTACCAACGACTGGCAGACCGCCGCGGCCGACCAAAGGCCAAGGTGGCCGCGGCCAGAAAACTTCTCATTCGCGCCTACATCATGATGCGTGATGAGATCGACTATGCGGAATTCCGCCGTCGAGCCGTCGCAGCTCGGCTAGCCCGTTTAGGACATGGGCCCCAAGTGCCCGCGGTAGTGATTGGGCAGCCGGCCTCTACTGAGCGCCAGGAGCAGCTTCCGCGAACTAAAAGAAGTAAGCGCGGAAGTGAGGACTAAAGGGATACGCGCTCCGCGTTTTCCCAGTTGCTCTTCCTGGCCGCAGTCGAGTGCGAAGCAAACCTCATGGATGATGACCGCATAGATGATTGATCGTGGCTTGATTGCCTTGATCCTTTGAGGACCGCTAAATGGCGGTAAACTAAAAACCAGCAGTCTCATGTCAAAGAGCAAAAAAACACCGAGGCAAAGCAGGCGCTCTGGCGCCTCAGTCGAAATCTGCCCTAAAAACTCTTGACTTCGATCACTGCTTCATAGATGACCTAATTTCAACTCTCTGCGTTGACTCGGCGCGCTCTGCGTCTCTGCGGTGAGTGGGTTTGCAGGTGATATTAACCGCCGAGGCGCAGAGATCGCTAAGACTACGCAGAGAAGACTTCAAATTAGGGCACTAGCCTCCAGTAATTTCTCTTGACAGCGGAAATTGCTTTCGCTTAGTATGCGCGCTCGTTCGCAGTAAGCCTCGAAATTGGTCCTAAGCTTTTCGCTTTACAAGCTTTACAGCAATGTCTTCAGGAAGTTTTTCCCCCGTAAGTATGCATGTTGAAACGCGCCGACCAGCGCTTTTCACCATGCATTTTTTGTTGATTGTGTTTCCGTAATGCGCCCCCCAAAGCGCGTCCGGCACGCAAGCTTTAACCCGCGTCGCGCGAAAGCTTTTCGAGCTCTCGCCCCGTTTTACCGAATCGTTAGGAGGATTCGTTGTTATGTCTAGAATATCCGGTAAGGTCAAGTGGTTTAACAATTCCAAGGGCTATGGTTTCATCGAACAGCCAGGCTCTTCGGACATCTTCGTTCACTACAGCGCCATTCAGGGCGACGGCTTCAAGACTCTCGAAGAGGGCCAGGAAGTTGAGTTTGAGGTTACCCAAGGCCCGAAAGGACCCCAGGCCGAGAACGTGATGAAGGTGTAGTCTCCCCGGCTTGCTTTTGCAACGCCACTGACCGCTTCCGGTCTTTCGGTCCGGTAAGCGCAAAAAAAAGAAAAGGCGGCCAGAAATGGTCGCCTTTTCTATTTGAAAGATATTGCTTTTGGGGCAGTAGCCCGACCGTCAGGGAGGGCGCGGATTGAGACTCCGTTGACGCCCTCCCTGACGGTCGGGCTACTGCCACGTCGCAAAGCGTTCCTTAATCCCGTTCGCCTCGAGCCTTGAAGCTGACATGCCCGCCTTCCACGTCGATTGAGAACGAGACTCGTTCGCACCCGAGGCGTTCTTTCAGGCCGTCAGTTTGCGACGCGATCAGCCGGTGAAACCGCGGAAAGGAAAAATTTTCAACTGGCTCGCCGCAGACTTTCTTGGCTTCGACCAGCGCGCTGTAAAGGTTCTTCACCAGCTCAACATCCTTATGCGCGTCGTCACAAACGAAACTTGATTTTTTGAAATCGGCGACGGCCTGCTCCTTGGCGCTGGCGCGCGCGGTGGCTCCGGCGTCGCGGCCTTCTTCCCGACCCTGCATCGTCCGCCGCCAAAGATCGCGGAAGGCGTTGTAACGTGCCCCGAGCGCGTTGTAGCGATAGCGTTGGGCGTAAGTCAGCGTGCGGTCGTCACCGAGCCGCTTCATCGATGTGTCGACGCGGCCCTTGGTGTCGTAAGGTGGTTTCTTCGAGGCGCCGTTAAAGAAAACGTCAAACTCGATTTTCAGCCGCCTGATGTCATCTTCGAGCCGAGTCAGCTTGTCATCCACGGTGGGTTCGGCGTCCACCACGGCAAGCTTGCTCCGCGTCTTGGCTCTCAATTGTGATCTAATGAAACTATTGTCACTTCGCGACATGGACTGAATTTCTCCTTGCAGGCGGGAACAACTGGCGGGCTGCTGGTCGCTGGGGATGTTGCGACCCTGAGTTGAGTCTAGGGGTTTCAAACGACTCGTGTCAATAATTAAGTCGACTTTGATCTTTGGCTTTGGGCTTTGGGCTTTGGGCTTTGGACTTCATCGATAACGCGCGGCTATGCTAGTTTCTCAAACCTATGGCTACTTCCCCCGCCTCAAGAGACCTGAACTTACGCGCGCTTCCCTCTGTCGATCAGCTGCTTCGCACGGACGCGGCGGCGCAACTGCGTAGCTCGGTCGGCGCGTCGCGTCTCACGGCGATCGCTCGAGAAATTATTGACGATCTCCGCCAACAAATTCAGGGTGAAAACCACGTGGAGAACTCCAAAGACACACTACTGAACGAAGCGACGCAACGCCTTCAAGCTCACTGCCGGCGCGACGCGCTTTCCGTCATCCGTCGAGTCATCAATGCCACCGGCGTCATTCTGCACACCAACCTCGGACGAGCCCCGTTGTCCGCAGCCGCGCGTGCTGCGGTAGCCGAGGCGGCGGGTTATTGCACGCTCGAATACGACGCGACCATTGGCTCGCGCGGTAAGCGCGGCGGGCGTGTCGAGGCACTGCTGACGCAACTCACCGGCGCCGAAGACGCGCTGGTCGTTAACAACTGCGCGTCAGCAGCTCTCTTGATTCTGACTGTGTTGGCGGGCGATGGAGAGACTGTCGTTTCGCGCGGCGAACTGGTCGAAATCGGCGGCGACTTTCGTGTGCCGGATGTCATGTCAAACTCAGGCACGCGGATGATCGAAGTCGGATCAACCAACCGCACGCGGCTCGCGGATTACAAGCGGGCGTTGAATGACAAGACGCGTCTCGTCATGCGTGTCCATCCTTCGAATTACCGCATCGTGGGATTCACTGCAGCGCCCGAGCTCGCCGAACTTGCGTCGCTCGCGCACGAGGCGGGCTTGCCGTTGTACGAAGATGCCGGCTCGGGCGTGTTGAGCGATCTTAGTCAATACGGGTTGAGCGACGAGCCCATCATCAGCGAGTCGATTGCGGCGGGCGCAGACGTCGTCTCGTTCAGCGGCGACAAACTGCTGGGCGCTACTCAGGCGGGTCTGATCGTGGGTCGCCGGGAACTCATCGAACGTCTTCGCAATCACTCACTTTACCGCGCGCTGCGTGTCGACAAGTTGTGCCTGGCGGCTCTCGAGGCGACGCTTGACGCTCACCAGCGCGGCGCGCTCGAGGAAATTCCGACGCTGTGGATGTTGGCGTCTGATCCTAAGGAGTTGGCAAAGAGGGCCAGGAAGTTTTACGTTAAAGTATTCAAAAATACGACCGAAACCATCACGGTTACCATGGTTCCGGGTGAATCCGCCGTGGGCGGCGGCTCGGGTCCAAATGTTCATCCGCCAACCACACTCATCGCGCTCAAGCATGCAAGTCTGAGCGCCGATCAGATCGAAGAGCGACTGCGACTTTCCTCACCGCCCGTCATCGCACGCATCGCCGATGACCTAGTTTTGCTCGACTTGCGGACGGTCGCGCCCGGCGAAGAACCCGAATTGCTGAAGGCTGTGATCGCCCTCGACTCCTAGCTGACGATGCCCTCAAAAAGGATTCGTTTAGAGGCGGGCATTGCCCGCCGCCTCAATCGACCAGAATCGAATCTTGAACCGGCGGGCAATGCCCGCCTCTAAAGGAAACCTGAAAGGGCAACGCGCAAAAGGCCACTCGGACTCGAATCCCGCCCTTTTCTGTAGAACAAGCCCCTCTGACCGTGTATACTTCCTTTGCTTTTGCAATCCCAGCAAGAGCGCCCCGATAAACCTCAGGCCTTTCAATTCCTTTTCCAGTTCCGCGAAAACATTGGCGCCTTCTTCCTCTTTCCGTTCGGCATTGATCATTGTGCTCGTCGCTTCGGCGGCGGGGCTATTCAGCCTTGCCCTCTGGCTAGGCGGAATTCTGACTTCAGTCCAAAACGCCTTCGTACTCCTGCCGAGCGAAGGCGCTGTGCTTACTGTCCCCAGCCCCTGGGTCGGCACGGCGCTGATCTTCATCGTCTCGTTTGCCGTCACCGTTGACGTCGCTCGCTTTGGCGGGCGCCGCGCGTTCGTTTACCTCGGCGGCGGTTTTCTCATTCTGACGGCGGTCAGCCTGCTGGCGTCCTGGTTTCTCTCCGTCGACGTGCTCTTCGCGCCGCTCGCGCTCACCGCCTCACTCGCCGCGATCACGATGCAGGTCAAACGACTTCGCGAACGAGATATTGAACTGACGGAAAAGTTGACTGCGGCCTCCGAGAAATTTGAATCACTCGACGACGACGCCGAACACCGGCTGCAGAGCGGACTGCACCTGCTGGACACGGTCCTCTCGCCGAGCGAGATGGTTGTCTTTCGGCGCGACAGCGATGGACGCTTGGTTGCCTCGGCCCGGCTTCGCGCAGCCGCCGGCGGGACTGCTGACACCAGCAGAAATTCGGCCTGGCGCGACGGCGTCAGTTTGTGTGAACGCGCGATGGCGGCGTGCGAGATTGTGGTTGAGCAAAGCGACGCGGGCGAGCAGTCGGCAAATGTTGCTCTACCCTTGCGCCACGAAGATCGCACGGTCGGCGCGCTGCTGATTCGTGTTACACGCGAGTTCGACGACGACGATCGCGCGCTGCTGACGGCGGTGGGCGGCCAGATGGCGCGCAACCTGCAGCGCGAAGAAGCTCACCAGGCGGTGGGCAAACGCCGCCCGCTCGCTTTCTTCTCCGCGCGCGTCGGCGAGGAAAAGCTGGAGTCGCTTTACGTTCTCAACGGCGCGCTGCTGGAGCAAAGCGTCGGCATTAACGCGCTCGCAGAAATCGGCGAAGGCGTGGCGCTCGCTTATCTCGACGGCCGGATTGCCTACGCGAACGCCGCGCTCGCCGAGCTGGCCGGACTGCCGCATCAGCAAACCTGCAAACTCAGTTTTTTTGAACTGCTCGATGCTTTCCGCACGGATGTTTTCGACGAGCCGGCAATCGCGGTCCGCAGAGTTTTGCAAACAGGTGAAGCGTATGAACGCGAGCTGGAGTTTCCTGAACGCAACGCGACGTACGGACTGCGCCTCGCACTCGTCATGGACAATGCCGCCGCGGCCGCGCACGACGCCTTCAGTTTCCAGGCTATGAAAACCGAAACAAGTACACCGCAACCGCTTTGCCTCGCTCTGGTAGTCAAAGACCTGACAATTCTCAAGGAACACGAGCAGTTGAAGAGCGACATGATTTCGCTGATGTCGCACGAGCTGCGCACGCCCTTGACCAGCATCAACGGCTTCGCTGAATTGTTGGTTGCCGACGACGAACTTCCCGAACCGGCGAAGGAGTTCGTTACCATAATTTCGAACGAGTCGCAGCGGCTCTCGCGCATGATCAATACGTTCCTGACGGTGACTAAGCTGCAGCGAAAAGATCGACAGGAAGTGCTGAAGATTCCGCTCCGGCTGGACGAAGTTGTTAAAGAGACGATCGCAGGCATGCAAACTGTTGCGCGCAAAAGGCGCATCCGTTTGGTTGAACAACCGTCTGGGCGACTGCCGCCAGTCGCGGCGGACAAGAGCATGATCACGCAGGCCGTCAAGAATCTGGTGAGCAACGCGATCAAGTACAGTCCCGAACGCACGACGGTCACCGTCGCAACTTCACTGGAAGCCGAGGCCGTCAGATTTTCGGTTGAAGATCGCGGTTACGGCATTCCCGCCGAAGCCAAAGATCGCGTTTGGGAAAAGTTTTATCGCGTGGTCCGCGAAGGACAGGAAAAGGATGAAGAGTCGACCGGGCTTGGTCTGTCGTTCGTCCGCGAAGTAGTTGAGCAACACGGTGGGAGTGTTGATTTGGAGTCAGAAGTCGGGCGCGGATCGAAATTCAGTTTCACACTCCCGCGACTGTAGGCCAACAGAAGCCCGACCGTCAGGGAGGGCTCCCCGGGTCCGAATACCGAGCCTCCCTGACGGTCGGGCTTCTGCTTGCCGCCCCACGCCAATTTTCAAGCTCCCGGCTTATTGATCGTTCCGCGGCAGGAAGGTGCGCCACAGATGCACCTTTTCTTGTTTGAGTGAAGCGTGGACTGGTAGTCGATCGTGATCTCTTCGCCCGGCTCGATGTCGCGCAAGGCGATGAAGAGAATGTGGCCGTAAAGAATTTGCATGAACGCGTTGGGCTCGCACGAGTGATTGATGTAATGCGTGCCGTTGCCGCCGCGGCTACCGTCGAGACTCCAGCGATTGTTGATGGCACAGATGCGCAACTTGCGGCGGCTGGCGCGGCGATTGGCTTCGGCGTTCGTGATCTTCTCGCCGGTGTATTCCGCGATCTTTCGTCGGCCTTTGAAGTGGGCCACGGAAAAACAACCTGCGCCATGTATCGGCGATTTTTTGATCGTTAAGCCGGGAGCGAGCGTTAGCTTCATTGGTATTTGGAGTGCGCAGGCCTGTCAGTGGTTGGAGTGCGCAGGACTGTCAGCGCTTTTTTTTCGGTCGCGACCTGTCGCGACTGCGTCTAGGCTAATGATTACGTAAGACCAGGGCGTCAAGCCGCCCTGAAGCAAAAGCGCTGACAGGTCAGCGCACTCCAAAAAGAGTTGGCCGCCAGCGTGCGTCGCGTGGCGGCCAAGCCTCAACCCGAGCCCTCCCTTACGGTCGGGCTACTGCCAGTGAACTACTTAACCTTGAAGCTGCGCGCGATCAAATCCGTTTGGTTACGAATTCGCGCGAGTTTGTCGCGCAGTCCGCTGAATCGCAACGCGTAGATGGTGCGGTTGTCGGCCTGCAAATAGTAAATCCGGCCCATCATCGGTTTCGCCGTCCTGATGAATTCATAAGATACCGTCACCCCATTCAGCCGTCCGGAAAACTTCTCCTCTTTCCCTTCAACAAACCCCGGCAGAAATCTCAGCTTCTGGTCCAGGTCGCGTCGCGCGAGATCCGACGGCGTCGTGCCGGCATCAACCACTTCCTTGCGAATCTGAAGATAGCCGTCGAGCCTGTCTCCATAAACAAACTCCGCATGCTCATGGGCCGCGTCAGGTTCGGCAATCACTTTCCAGGTCGGCGAAGGAAGTTCAATCGTGTACTCTTTGCCGTCATAAACCTCTTGCGCAGCAACGACACCGCCAACGGCGAGGGTCACTAAAATCAGAACCGCTATCAAGTGTCTCATCTTAAACTCAACTCCTTGTGATCACGTGCATTAATAATTGGGTTGGTTTGGCGTGCAGTTCAGGAGCATTTCCAGCGTTTATGTTCACGCGTTTTGATGCTCAGCATTGGCGACCTCGTTGTCTTTTGCCGTTGTAACGCAAACTGTTAGTTTGCGAGCGTGACCTAACCATCGGCTAAGTCGAAACGGCGCAAACTAACAGTTTGCGTTACACGGCCCGCGCGATCGCTTCCCTTTGCGCCGCCACCAGCGACTGAATTCCCTGCAGCGCCAGGTTGAGCAAGCTGTCCATTTGCTCGCGCGAAAAAGGCTCGCGTTCGGCTGTTCCCTGCACCTCGATGAAGCGTCCGTCGCCGGTGCAAACCACGTTCATGTCAACGTCCGCTTTGGAGTCTTCGTCATACTTCAGGTCAAGCAGCGGCGTCGTTCCCACAATGCCCACACTGATTGCCGCGACTTCATTGGTGACGATGCTTTTCTGAATTTTACCGGACTTGAGCAAGCGATTGCTAGCTACAGCGAAGGCCACAAAAGCCCCGGTGATGGCGGCGGTGCGAGTGCCGCCGTCGGCCTGCAGCACGTCGCAGTCGAGCGTGATGGTGCGTTCGCCAAGCAACTTCATGTCAGCGGCCGCGCGCAGGCTGCGACCAATCAGTCGCTGAATTTCATGCGTGCGACCGGACAGTCCGCCGCGTCTGATCTCGCGCGGCGTTCTTTGTTGCGTAGCGCGCGGCAGCATCGAATACTCGGCCGTGATCCAACCCTGGCCGCTGTTGCGAAGAAACGACGGCACGCGCTCATCGATTGACGCCGCGCAGACAACGCGAGTCTGGCCCATCTCAATGAGCACGGAACCTTCTGCGTACGGCAAGTAGCCCGGAGTAATTTTTACGGCGCGCAACTGGTCAAGCGCGCGGCCGTCAGTTCGTTCGAAGCTCATCGTGTCCCCAAACCTCCACCGCCTCGAGCACGGAAGGCGCTGTTCCTAAAAATCGTTCCGCCACTTTTGCAAAGCGCTCGGCGGCATCAGTTACATAAAAATGATCGAGGTCGTCACACAAGCGACGTTCGCGCAATTCGTTTTGCGGCGCAGAGGACAAAAGCTCCCTGGCTTCCAAGATCGTTTGCACTTCAACGGCAGCAGCTTCGCCCGAGTCAATCAGCGTTACATTCGTTCCCATAACCCCACTGATTAACTCGCGCAGGATCGGATAGTGGGTGCAGCCGAGCACGAGCGCGCCAACTTCATTCTGTCGCAAGTCACTCAAGTACTGCTCGGCGACGGCGCGAGCGACGTCAGTGTCTGCCCAACCCTCTTCGGCCAGCGGCACAAAAAGCGGGCAAGCACGTTCGAGGACTTCGATGACTGAATCAATTTTTTCGATGGCCTTCGCGTAAGCGCCGCTCTGAACCGTCGCCTCAGTCGCAATTACGCCGATCTTCCCGCCGGCGGCTACGGAAACCGCAGCGCGTGCGCCCGGTTCGATCACGCCCACTACCGTCACTTTAACAGTTTTGCGAATTGCCGGCAGGGCCAGGGCCGACGCGGTGTTGCAGGCGACGACCAACATCTTGATGCCGCGAGACTCGAGAAATTTCGCGTTTTCGATCGCGTAGCGTTCGACCGTCCGGAGCGATTTTGTTCCGTAAGGTACGCGGGCCGTGTCGCCCAAATAAACAAAATGCTCGTTGGGAAGCCGCTCGTGCAGCGCGCGGTAGACAGTCAGTCCACCGACGCCGCTGTCAAAGATTCCAATGGGAAGGGTTGAAGGCAATGATGAACTATGAACGATGAATGATGAACGAATCAGTTCATCGTTCTGCGTTCATCATTCATCCTTGATGTTGGTGGAGGCGCCGAGAATTGAACTCGGATCCAAGAGAAAACGCCGAAAGACTCTACATGCTTAGTCACTTCTCTTTCCTAGCCGACAAGCGACCAGATTTTCGCTTTACACCGAGTAAGTGAAGTGACAAGACCACGGTGAAAACTAGTCCGACTTTGGTCTCGCGCGAACCCACGGACCGAAGGTTCGCGCCAGCTTATCTGAGTGACATCTCCCTCCACGCGCATAAGCAACTTGCGGCGAGACGCTCGGAGCTAATTAGGCTGCGAGTGCAAACTCATTAGAGTTGGCAATTGTTTTTTCCCTACGCTTTTTAACGAGCTGCATAGAGTAGCCCGGCATGGCATCCGTCGGTCGTTCAAACCCCTGTCGAAGCCTGTCGCCCCCTTCGTTTGCGTCTTGATTATAGAGCCTGAGGAGCAGAATAGGAAAAGGAGACCGTTCGCCTCTTTTGGAGTGCGGTGACCTGTCACCGCTTTTGCTTCAGGGCGGCTTGACGCCCTGGTCTTACGTAATCACAAGCCAGGCATGGTCGCGGCAGGTCGCGACCGAGAAAAGCGCTGACAGGTCAGCGCACTCCAAAGGGTTGAGTCTATCGAAGGCGGCCTCGCTCTCGCATCGAGTTCAACACGCCCCTAAGCTATAATTTCCGCGTCGCGCAGCGTGCGAAGACGGTCACTGTGGGAAGCCACGTTGTCCGGAATCTGCGTCATAAGGCATCGTTAATAAGGCATCGTTAATATCGAGGAAGAAACCGATATGGCTGCAAAAAACCCGGGTTCGAAGTTGAAATCATATTCTCCGAAGGCAATTGTCACGGCGCCGCCGGAGCAACGAAAACATTTGCTGCGTAGGTTTTGGCTCCCGGCAGTGCTGCTGCTGGCGCTCGCGGCCGGCGGACTGACCGGCATCATCGCGGCCTACGAACTGAATTATTCCCGCGCCGCGAACGAAGTCGCTGCCCTCGCGACTTACCGTCCGAGCGTCGTCACGCGAGTTTATGCTGACGACGGCGAAACGGTGATCGGTGAGTTTGCACTCGAGAAACGAATCCCGCTCAAGTACGACGAAATTCCGCCAGTGATGAAGAATGCGATCCTCGCGGTTGAGGACGCGCGCTTTTACGACCACGTTGGCATCGATCCGATCCGCATCATTGGCGCCACCTGGAAAAATATCACCAGCGACAAAGTTGAAGGCGGCTCGACGCTGACTCAACAGCTCGCCAAGAATCTGTTTCTTTCAAAAGAACAAACGCTCAAGCGCAAGATGAACGAGTGGGCGCTCGCGCTTCAGATCGAACGCTACTACACCAAGAACCAGATCATGGAGTTGTACGCCAACCACATCTTTCTGGGCGCGAACGCCTACGGTGTGGAAGCCGGCGCGGAAACTTATTTCAACAAACCCGCGAAGGACCTGACGATTGGAGAGGCTGCATTGCTGGCCGGCGTCCCCAAGGCGCCGAGCGATTACTCGCCGACCGCCAATCCGGTCCGCGCCAAAGAGCGTCGGGATCTCGTCCTCGATCTGATGGCGAAGAACGGGTTCGCGACTCAGGCGGAGGTTGACGCAGCCAAAGCCAAACCGATTCAACTTGCGGACACCGCCTACTACCAGTCTCAGCCGAAATCGAGTGCTTTTGATTATCCGGTCGAACAAGTAAGACAGGAACTCGAAGACAAATATACGACGCGCGTGGCCCAGGGCGGCCTTGCCGTCTACACGACTATCAACGTCGATGCGCAAAAGAAGGCTTACGAAGTTTTGCGAACGGGTCTCAGGAACTACGACAAGTCGCACGCCGGCTGGCGTTCGAGTTACAAGATGATTCCGACCGCCGCGAACAATGGCCAGGGTCCACCGACTGATCAGGATCTCACCAACTACAAAGATCCCGACTGGTATGGCAACGATTACCGGGAGGGCCGGTTTCTTTCAGGGTTAATCACGAAAGTCGATCGCGGCAAGAACGAGGCGACGATTCGCTTTGGCAACTATACCGCCACCGTGGGCCCGGGCGAAATGGGTTGGTCCCATCGTCAACCGAAAGACGAGTTGAAGCCGGGTTATCTTTCGGAGTTTGAAATCAAGGAAGTCGACAAGAAGAGCCGGCGTTTGAAAGTTGTGCTGTCGCAAGTGCCTGGGGTCGCGGGAGCGATGATGACGCTCAACGCGAAAAGCGGCGAAGTTGTCACGATGATCGGCGGTTACGATTTCTACAGCGCCAGCAAGTTTAATAACGCGACGCAGGCCTATCGCCAGACCGGGTCTTGCTTCAAGCCTTTCGTTTACACCGCCGCCGTTGAGTGGGGCATGACACCTGACACGACGGTTAGCGGAGCGCCGATAAAAATAGGACCATGGCAGCCGCACAACTACGACGGTTCGCTGGGAAACGGCGACATGCCGATGAAGACGGCGCTTGCGAAGTCGATGAATGTTCCAGCCGTCCACCTGCTGCAGACGGTTGGTATTCAGACCGGCTCGCAAATGGTCCGGCGTTTTGGAATCAAAGTACCAATGGCGCCGTATCTGCCGTCCGCGCTTGGCGCTACCGAGGTGCCGCTTGATCAGATGGTCTCGGCTTACTCCGCTTTTCCTAACAAAGGCATTCGTGTCGAGCCGCACTTGATTCGGCGGGTGCTCGATCGCGATGGCGCGGTGCTTGAGGAGTGGGAAAAGACGACTTACAAAGTCATGAACGAATATGTGGCCTTGACGATGGTCTCAATGATGCGCGGCGTAGTCACATCTGGCACTGCTACCGCGGCAACTTCCCTCGGCGTGCCGGTGGCGGGCAAGACCGGCACCGTCAACGACCACACCGACGTTTGGTTCATCGGTTACACGCCGACTTACGTCACCGGCGTTTGGATGGGCTACCCGGGCAGAAAGAAACCACTCGGCAATGACATGACCGGCGGCGCCGGCGCGTTACCGATGTTCGTTAACTTCATGAAGGATTACCTGAAGGGGAAACCGAAAGAGGAATTCGACAAAGCGCCGGGAATGCCCGAGGACATGAAGGAACTTTTCCGGCAACGCCAGCGGGAACTGGCTGCTGAACGCGCCCAGTTTAGTGACGACTCTGAGAAAGAAGAGGACGAAGACAGCACCACTCTGCCGGCCGCGAATACTGAACCCAAGCTGGAGCAGATGACGCTGCCGCCACCGCCAAAAGCTGACGAAGGCCCGGCAAATCCACAACCGCGAACAGAACCGGTCACGCCGCGCGTGGACACGCCGCCGCCTCCGGCAGTGACGCGTCCGAGAGAAGTCGACCCCGCGAAGAAAAAAGGCAAGAAGGGCGGCGACGAACCGTAAACAATTTGGGGGACAGTGGTCGGGAAACTGGCAAGAACTCGACCAAAACCAGCAGATGCAACGAGCGCCAAATAACAACGGATTGTTCCGACGTTACTTGGCGCTCACTTTCTTGCGCCCCACGTGTTCTTCTTTCTACAGTTCGGCCAGGACGGTGTTAATCTTCTGAAGCCACGCGGCGCGAATGCTTTCCCGTTTCAATCTGCGGCATTATTGCCTGCTAACTGTTAGCCTTGAAGCGTCCGCGATGAAGGCCAACTTTGCGCTAGTTGCCAGATTTCTGACATCGAGAAGTTGGTGAGCGCTCGCAACTGGATTACCCTAGGATTCGATCAAGCGTAAACGGCAGCATCTTCCGCCACCAGGGCCAGTCGTGATCGACGTCGGCGCCCCAAAGGTCGAGCGTGTGCGGGATGTCTTTTGCTCGCAGAATGTCTGAGAGATGTTGGCTGCGTTCGGGCGCTTCGTAGTTTCCCTGGCCGGAGATAATGTAGATCGCGTCGGCTTGCTGCAGCATCGGCAAGTAGTGATCGTCGTTCAGGTTTGGCAGGTAGTCAGCCGGATTATTGAAGTAGACGTTGTCGTCATAGAAATTCTTCAGATACGAACGCACGTCGTAACTTCCGCTCATCGCGATCACGCCGCGAAACAAATCCGGATGCTTGAAATAAGCGTTCGCAGCGAGAAACGCTCCCAGACTCGCTCCCGTTGTCAGCGGCCTCGCGTTATCGTCGCCCGAATCCTTGCGAATCAGCGGCAGCACTTCGTCAGTTATGTAACGATCAAACCGGGTCAGCAGCTCCGCCTTAAGGTTCGGCGGCATTTTTTCGTTGAGCAAGCTGTACTTGTTCACGCTGTTTATCGAGTAAGCCCGCAGGCGCCCGCTCTCGATATGCGGTCGGATCGCATCGACCAAATGAAACCGTTCATACTCGAGATAGTCAGCCGCAGCGGTGGGAAACATCAGCAACGGCTGGCCCGCGTGGCCGTAAGCGACGAGGGGCATTTCGGCATTTAAGTTTTGGCTGTACCACTCGGTTATTCGGCGTTCCATTTAGACCTTTCTTTTTGCAGTCTACTCCGGGCGACGACTAACCCTGGATAACTGTGGGCGCAAGCGGCGGAGTGTGGACCTGTTGAGAATCGTTATCGTTGACGTTTTAGCGTGCGAAATATTCTCGCAGTTCGCTGTTGAGTGCAAGTTGCGTGGGCGCTTCAGTACAGTCGACGTCTGCGGCAATCGAAGCCGGTTGCCTTTACTGTGGGCAAAAACTACCATCTCAACATCATGACTCAGGACGAATTCCGCCGCCTCGCGCTGTTAATGGATGACGCCACTGAAGGCGCGCACATGGGCCACCCTGACTTTCGCGCCAACGGAAAAATCTTCGCCACGCTCTATCCTGACGGAAAGTCGGGAATGGTCAAACTCACGCCGGATCAGCAGCAGGAATTCATAAGCACGGACGAAGGCGCCTTTACGCCGGCGAGTGGCGCGTGGGGACGACAGGGCTGCACAACTGTCCGCCTCGCTGCGGTCGATGAAGACAGATTGGGTGAAGCCATGACGCTAGCCTGGCAAAACACAATCAAGCTTCCGACTCCGGCCAAGGCAAAACGAGCAACAAAATCGGCGAAGAAGTCCCGCGGTCGTTGAAACACGAACGCCCGGCGGCGAATCCGAACGCCCGAGCGACGGAGCAAAAAGCCTCGCCTGTCGTTAGCAAAAAGCCTCGCCTGTCGTTAGCAAATTAAAATGTCCGGTGTTATTAGCAAGTGAAGTGTCCGATTCGTTCATTTGACCTCCAGCAGTAGAAGCTGTGGGAATGTTGGAAAGTCAGGCCGCCTTTTGGCCTGACTTTTCCAAGCCGCGGTGGGAAGCGACGGGTTTAGTCGCTTTCCTCGGCGGCGTCATTTCCATAGCTGGCTGGCCGTCAGCTGTGTAGCGGCCAACCCGATGTGGACCAAAAGTAATCGAGATTGTTTCATCCAGATGTTCATGCACTGTGACTCTGCAGCCAGCTAAGGTCGCTCTTAGTTTGGAGCGTTCGAGCTGCCAAACGCGATTGGCAAAGCTCACTGTGTTATCCCGCGCCACCACCCGCTCATGTTGCAGTGAGAAAACCAGGTCCAGGTCTTTAAGCCTCGCCGGCACAAACGCTGTCCCGCGCTCGGCAGCTGGCACGCTGAACCGGCGGTTGAACTCCCGCACATATTCTTCCTGCAGAAATCGGTTAGCTGCGGCAGCGGTGGTGATCTTTCGCAGCCGTAGTTCTGGCGGCAACCGCCCCTGCCAGGTGCCAAACCCTCGTTCGCTACGACCGCGAGCTTGCGGCGAATAGGCCGGTATCATCTGAATCCCCAACTGTCTTAAAGCTCTGCCTACCTGCGTCAGACGAGTATGATCCACTGGCTCGTCAGCCTTCGGGGTGAGAAAGAAATGGCTGGCTCGATCGCTATAAAGCGAGCAAAATACGCCTTGATGCTCAATCACCGCCCGCAATCCGGCCAGCACCGTGCGGGTCGATTCCTCCTCTACCAACTCCGCGTAATAGATCTCGCTGGTGGCGTCGTCCATGATCACTAGCAGGTCGTACCAGCGGTGATCGCAGAACCACTGGTGCTGGCTGGCGTCGATGTGCAACAGCATTCCTGGTAATGGTCGACGCGGCCGCCGCTTGCGATGCACCCCGCGCTTCCGGCTCGGCTTTACCAACCCCGCTCCCTGCAACGCTTTCTTCACCCAGGTGTAGCTCAGCTTGATACCGTGCTCCTCCACCAGCTTCTCGTGAAAGTGACGCACGTTGAAGTCGAAGTACTGCTCCTGGTACAACCGCAGCACTTCCTCCACCGTGGCCAAAGGCACCCGCTTCGGCGAAGGCGTCCCGCGCCGCCGATCAAACAGCCCTTCATATCCCTCATGCTCAAACCTGGTGTGCCAGCGCTGCATCTGCCGGCAGCTGATCCCCAGGATCTCCGCTGCTTGAAACCAGGTGATCCGCTTAGCCATTGCTCGCAACATTACGTCTTGTAGTTTCATCGCCCGCTCCACTGCGGCCGGGGTCATTTGCTTCATAACAGCATCCTGTCATGTTGCTTTGACCCTCTCCGCTCAGATCGGACACTTCATGTGTTAATTACACCGGACATATCATGTGCTAACGACATAGCAAAAAGCCTCGCCTTGACGCTCTTAGGGGCATCTGTTATAAAAATTTCTTCGCGCCCGAGCATATTTAGTCTGTATGTGGGGCGCGTTATTCCGCAGTAGCTCAATGGCAGAGCATCCGGCTGTTAACCGGAGGGTTGTAAGTTCGAGTCTTACCTGCGGAGCCAGATTGGACGAAGGCCGCTGGAGGCAACTCCGGCGGCCTTCGTTTGCCAAGTGGTGTGGAACACGTTTGAGAGGGCGCTACCTCACCGCTGCAGACAGGATGTCTGCGCTCCCAGCTGCGTCAAACGAGTTGAGTTGGTTTAATGGGACTAGCTGCACCGATCCCGTTTGCGGCTTGCACCGAATTAGTATGGGCCTGGTAAATCATCTTTCTGGCAAACGCATGATTAGTCCAGGCGGTGTTAGTAGCTGCCGAATCTGCCTTTTCCTGCGCTGTATCCATAAACCCATCGCTGGAGACCTGAAAGATCTTTTCATCTCTAAAAGGCGCATACGCAGCATTTCCCGGATGATAGTCCGCCGGCCGCCCGTGAAAAATCACGCCGTGAAACTTGTTGTAGTTTGACAGCGCTTTCTGCTTCCACTTGACCACGTCGGCGCCTCTTGCTCCGCCGGTATGGTCGTTGTAAAAAATCATATTCGCTCCGCCCGTTAAGCCGTGAATGACTCCCACCACCCAGTCGGCCCACAACACGCGGTCGTCATGGGTGCCGTCGAGGGTGCCCATGGGCTCATTCATGATTTCGTAAAAGACGTTCCAGTGATTCTTCGTCTTACTGACAACGTGCTTGATATAGTTTTCCTGCGCGCCTCGGATATCTGCCCGGTTTTGGTAAAACTCCTGTATTCCCGAAGCGCCACCTGGTGGAATGGCAGTAACCACGCCGTTGGCGTTATTTTTGGAATTCCAGGGACTGTCGTCCCAGCGTTTCTTGGGGGCTTCCTCGGCTCTGCTGGTATCCAGACCGCAGCGATCAAAGAGCACCAGTTGAACCACAATCCCCATTTGGGCTGCTTTCACAATCATCTGTTCTAACCGGGCGAAATAGATGGCATCGTTAAAGGCAAAGAGTCTCCATTTGCCGGCTGGATTCCTCAGAAAAACCACTTTTTTGGGATCAACCGCGTTTCGTGGAGAGTAGTTCCAATAGGGTACGAGCCAATGCCGATGAAAATTATTTCGCCGGTTGTTGGCGCGCAAACGCTGCATGTCGTCGTCAAAAGGCGGGATTAACGCGTCAGTCGTGCTCACGGCGGCAGCCCCGGTGCCGGTGCCCGCGTATACGCCGGCAAGGTACACGATGTTGTTGTTGTAAAGCAGAGTGCGTCCACTTCGGGTAAAGGCCATTTGTCCTCCTGCTGAGATCGAAGATTTTTAGCGAGCTTAAGGATACTTTGGTTGAGTCAGTCAAGTACGCTGAGCATATTGCCCCGGCTTGATCTGTTTTTCAAATCTTTTTGATGATAGGCGGAGTCCATGATCGATTCTGCCGTTCGTCCCAAACTGCAAACCGGTGGGCGAGTAAATTAGAACCAGATTGAGCAAACGTCGCTTGGAGTGCGCTGACCTGTCAGCGCTTTGGCCGGCTGCAACCTGTCGCAGTCCGTCTCAGTGTTCACTCGATCGAGGTTTGAAAAGAACGCGGCGTCAAGCCGCCGCTAAGAGAAAGCGCTGACAGGTCAGCGCACTCCAAACACGGAGCACTTCATGAGCACCCCCAACTTTGCCGTTCCGCTTCTCCTTCTCGCCGTTCTCTCGATCACTCTTCAACTGACCGTCCAAGCTCAGGAAAGCATGGTGAACGAAGGTTGACTTCCAGCAACCTTTACTCTTGCTAGATGCAAGATTCTTTACATCAATTCCGGCAGCAAAACCCGAAAATCTGTTGCGCGACCTGGAATAAGTCACTAATATCCCAGCCGCAATTGCAATCTTTGTCTCACATCGAAGGGGTCCATTCCCAAAGAAGACAGTCTTCGCCCCTGGTGGATCCTCGCGCCTGTGTGTATGGCTGTGATTGCAACGAGTTAAGAGCGTTTGACGTGGTTTCTCGTAACTCCTAGACTGGAGACTCCGTCGCGATCAATTCGTTCAACCCCCGGAATGAGAACTGAGTACCCGATGACTCCCACAACAAGCGACATGCTTGCGACATTCGAATCAGGAGGGCTGAAAATAAACATCTGTAGTTTGCGAAGCCGGCTCCGTTCGCTTTGCCACAGGTTGTTGTAAAAGCTTGGGCGGTACCTCCCACATGATTATTAAACATGACGAAGATGAAGCCACTCAGGCAGGGACCTCACCGGAGTTAACCCTCCAACAGATGTATGAGGCACAACTCGCCGAGATACAGGCGGAGTTGGCAGAGCTTCACACCAAATTAGCAGCCTCGGAAAGTGAATCGCGCGAGCTCGCCCTCAGGTTGACGAACGCGGATCAAGCGCTCAGTCACAAGCGGGCGATGTTGAACTGGATCATCAAGTCTCGTTCGTGGAAGCTGACCTCATCACTCCGTCACCTCAAATTCGTCGGCGAAAAATCTCGAACTCGCCTAAGAAACTCGGCGCAGATTCTCGGCGAACTCGAAGGTCCTGCTGAAGCCAGCGTCGCACCCGGATACGTGGAGATCTCAGGATGGGCCTATTCGACCACGCCGCCGATCACCGGAGTCGAGGCATTCATTGACGGTGTTCCGTTGGGCCCCGTTTACTACGGTCAATCCCGACCCGATGTCAGTGCCTATCCGCTGCAGTCGCCGATTAACTGCGGCTACCACGGCAAGCTCGTAATCGATGAGTCGTTTGCCGGCAAACAGAAGCTGGTAGTGCGCGTTACCGATCGGCGTGGTCACATCAGGGACTACACACGAACACTTTTCGTTCAGCAGCCGCGCAACGGTTTCTGCGCCCCGGTATTCATGCAACAGGGAGATGCTGACGGCGCTTCTCTGTTTCGCGACGACCTTTCAATAGCCCGCAGACTACAAACCTCGGTCGGCCGCATCTCGTTGCAAAACTTTCTGGTTTCAAACTCTGTCTTGCGTTTTCCGCGATTCGATAAGCCGGAAATAAGCGTTGTTCTGGTACTTCATAACCGGGCCGAACTCACGCTCCAGTGCCTTTACTCCATCCTGCAAAGCTATGCGCGTCCTTATGAAGTAATCATCGTTGACAATGCGTCGACCGATGAAACCGAGCGCTTGCTAAAGCGAGTCGAAGGCGTCCGCGTAATCCAAAACGAGCAAAACCTCCACTACCTGCTGGCATGCAACCAGGCAAGCGAGGAAGCCAAAGGCGACTACCTGCTGCTGCTGAATAATGATGCTCAACTCCAGGCGCACAGCCTCCTTTCCGCGCTGACAACGCTCGAATCTTCCGAAGACATTGGCGCCGTGGGCGGGAAAATTATTCTTCCTGACGGCACGCTGCAAGAGGCCGGCAGCATAATCTGGGCAGATGGCTCGTGCCTCGGCTACGGTCGTGGCAGTTCGCCGCTCAGTCCCGCTTTCATGTTCAAGCGAGATGTTGATTACTGTTCCGGCGTCTTCCTGTTGACCAAACGAGATCTGTTTTTGGCAGACGGCGGTTTCGACAAAGCCTATGTTCCGGCTTACTACGAAGAGACTGACTATTGCGTGAGGTTGTGGAGCAAGGGCAAACGCGTCGTTTACGATCCGGACGTGACCGTGCTGCATCATGAGTTTGCCAGCTCAGCCTCAAGTGAAGCGGCGATTGAACTGCAGACGAAGCAGCGGAGTGTTTTTCTCGCGCGGCATAGCGATTGGCTGGAGCAACAACAGTCACCGTCGCCGGTAAACATTCTCGCCGCCCGAACCCGGCTGCCAAGAGGCGCCAAGCGAATCCTGGTTCTTGATGATCGCGTGCCGCACATAAGCCTGGGCTCCGGCTTTCCGCGAAGCAATCGCATTGTTCGCGAGCTGGTTAAGTTGGGCCATCAGGTAACGTGTTATCCGTTGACTTACTGGCACGAAGACTGGGCCACGGTTTACGAAGACATTCCCCGAGAAGTCGAAGTCATGCTCGACCACGGACTGCCGCTGCTCGAACGATTCTTAAGTGATCGGGCCGGTTACTATGACATTGTCTTCATCAGCAGGCCCCACAACATGTCCAACCTGGATTCACTGATTGGCAGCAAGCTGTTCGCTGGCGCCAAGATTGTTTACGACGCCGAAGCGCTGTTCGCGCTCAGGCACATCGAACAAAGACAGATACAAGGGAAGAAAGTTTCCTCCGCAAATCGGCAGAGGCTGCTCGACAAGGAAATAAGTTTGGCGGCGGGTTGTGATCGGGTTATCTCCGTGTCCGAGCGAGAAAGTCAGGAATTTTTGCAGTACGGATTCAAAGACGTCCAGATACTGGGCCATGCTCTCGACGTCGCGCCCACCGCGAATGACTTTGCCGCGAGGAAAGACATCCTGTTTGTGGGCGCGATCCACGAACCCGACTCTCCGAATGCTGACTCTGTCCTGTGGTTCAGCCGCAAGATCCTGCCGAAAATTCAAAGAGCACTCGGGGCCCGCATCAGTCTAAACATCGTCGGTTTGATGCATCCGGACGTTGAAGAACACCTGGACAAAAGATCGATTCAAATCAAAGGCGTAGTCAAAGACTTAACCAGTTTGTATAACGAATGCCGATTTTTCGTGGCGCCCACGCGCTTTTCCGCCGGCCTTCCGCTGAAGGTGCTTGGCGCCGCCGCTCATGGATTGCCCGTCGTGGCAACCGCATTAACCGGATCTCAATTAGGCTGGAATCACGATGAGGAGTTGCTGCTGGCGGAGGATGAAGAGAGTTTCGCGGCGGCCTGCATCAGGCTTTACCAGGACCAGGCGCTGTGGCATCGGCTGCGAGAGAATGCCTTAAAGCGCGTCGCGATCGAATGTTCACCGAAGTCGTTTGCAGAACAACTCGAGGCCGTGATCGGCTAGTTTTGGGTGCTGGTCAGTTTGTCGGACATTCCATCATCTGAGTAGAACAGGCATTCCTGCCTGTCCATGCTTGCAAGAGCTGAGGCTTGCTGCCTGTCAAAAGAAAATGGACAGCCAAGAATGTCTGTCCTACCGGTAAGTGCGGCGGGTGGCGCGGGCGAGGCTGCGGAAGAACTTTTCTAAACGCGGGAACCGGCTTAGGAAAGAATAAGTTTTCTTTGACGCTGCAAACAGCACCCGGCTGTTCAAGCTTTCGAGTTGGCTTTGCGCGACGAGGGTCTCGCGGTGCCAGTGTTCCTTCTCTTCCCTGAGCCTGGCAAAATCCTCAAAGACGACCCGAATATTCTCGGTGTAAAGATCGCGATGATTCTTGAAAATCTGGCTGGAGGAATATATCTGTTGCTCCCGTGCGATTGCGTTAACCATTGAGTCTGATCGGTGCCGGTAATGGAAAAGCACTTCCGGGATTTGATATACCTCACGTCCGAGTTCAATCAGAGACAACCAGAAGTCGTAATCCTCCCAACCGTAGATCATGTTCGGGTTGTAGCCACCAGTTTTGGCCCAGTCTGACTTCCGGAAAAAGGCCGAAGCGAAAATCAGGTTAGTCAACAAGAACTGCGAAAACTCATAACGGGGCAATTCCCATTTGCCTGTCTTCTCCCCGAAAAACATGGCCTCGCAATAGACAATTCCGACGTCGTCTTTTTCATCAAGGACGCTGACTGCCTTTTCCATGTAGGTTGGGCAGATGCGATCATCCGCATCCAAGGGCAGGATATAAACGCCCGATGATTCTTCGATGCCCTTGTTGCGGGCGGCGGCGAGTCCCTGATTGCTTGTGTGAATGACTCTGGTCTTTGGCTGGTGGTAGTTCTGCAGAAGTGTGACTGTTTCTTCTTCCGTAGAACCGTCGTTGACGATGACGATCTCATAATCAACGTAGGTTTGCGCCAGCACTGAAGCCACAGCCTCATCGAGAAACTGTCCGTGGTTGTAGCAGGGAACAATTACTGAAACTCTAGGCACTGCCAGGACCTTTCTGCTGAACACCGTCCAACAACAAACAGACGGTTTAGAGGCGGCCCTTGTGCCGCCCCGCTCGCGGGGACAAGTCCCCGCTCTAAACGAGGCGAAATTGTCAGGAAATGCTTGTTGAACTCGCGCTCGCCAGGGAATTCACCTTGGTGACATCGGCGACCACTTCCTTAACATCCAGCTTGTTAGCGTCATTAACAGGGCGTTCCTCGACCAAATCCATGCTCAAGCCGGTCTCTTCCATGATCGCCTTCAAGAGATCGCGAGTCGTCATTCCCTTCCCGCTGCCAACGTTGTAGACCTCGCCGGCCCTACCGGTTTTCATTATCAGTTCGTAGTACTTCACCGCCGCTTCGACCTTGATATAGTCGCGCCGGTGAGAAAGATTGCCCAGGATGATTCTAGATCGTTGGCCGGCTTTGTATTCTTCGATCTGCTTATGAACGGCTCCGGGAAAAAGCTTGTCCGAGATGCCCTTGCCAACTAAATTGAAAGGACGCGCCATGACCACGTTAGCGTCATGAACGTTACGAAAAAATCGCATCAGGTCGCTTTGATAGACCTTCGTTAATCCATAGATGCTGATTGGATTTAAGGGATGATCCTCAAGGACGGGGTTGTCTTCGGGACTTACCAAACCGTACTCCGCGGCACTTCCGACCAGCAAAACACGACAATCTCTTTTTTTCTTAAGAACACTTTCGAGAATGTTTCTTGAGGCGACCACATTCGACAGATAGTCCGTCTCATAATGGTTCGTGAAGCTTCCGGCGAGTTGATAAATTTGATCCGGCTGAACCTGATCGAGCAGTGAGTCAGTCGCCGCCTGGACTGTGAGGTCACACTCGATCCAATTGTCCCCGGGTTCATCAGATAACGACGAACAGTAAATTTCGTTGTCAGGACCCGCACTTAAGATTTCAATAAGGTGCCGGGCGGTAAAGCCACTGGCCCCCAGGACCAGTACTTTCATTCGTTCAACCCAAGCTTCACTTTCAATTCGCCGTAGCTGTCGTTCGCCGTTTCAAAATCATCAGGACGCCCGAGGTCCAGCCAATAGCCGTCGAACGGCATGACGCCGATCTTATTGCGATTCCTGATTCCGTCTATCATCAGAGTGTCAAAGCCATAAGGCTGGCCCTTCACCAGACGTTCCACCACGCGACGGTTGATGCAATAGACTCCCATGCTGACATTGAAATGATAAATCGGTTTCTCGACAAATTCAGTGATGGCCTGATCTTCATCATAAGTTAAGACGCCGAAATCGATCTTCGAACTCCGCTTGTAAACCGCAACCGTAACGTCGTTGCCGCTGTCAACATGATAATCGTAGAAGTCCTTGTAGTTCAGATCGCAGAGAATGTCGCCGTTCATCACGAGGAAATTTTCCGGGAGGTCGGGAATCAGCGTCAACGGTCCGATGGTGCTGAGCACAGTTTCTTCCAAAGAGTAGTCAATTTTCAGTCCCCAGCGTGACCCATCTCCAAAGAAAGCCATGATGAGATTCGCCATGTGGTTGACGGCTATGCTGATGTGGTCCACTCCAACCTTGCTGAGTTGTCGAATAATAATTTCCAGAATCGGCATTTCGTTGCCGACCGGCATCAGGGGCTTGGGAAGCGTAATGGTATAGGGCTTTAGACGTGTGCCCTTACCTCCTGCAAGTATTACTGCACGCATTCGATTCCTTATGGACTCTACGAGTCCTCTGGGGGTTCCCTGTGGACCCCTATCGATCCCTTTGAATCAAAGATTGAAAATATTGCCTTTGTACCTGGCCAGGTTTTCCGGCGCCTTGAACCACTCGATGGTCTCAGTCAGGCCCTGGGAAAGCGTATGCCGCGGCTGCCAGTTCGTGAGGGACAGGATCTTCTTGTTGTCGCCAAGCAGCCTCTCAACTTCGGAATCCTTCGGTCGCAAGCGAACTTCATCGCGAGTAACGCTCGCCTCAGGATTGATCTGTTTCACCAGCTCCGCTGCCAGTTCGCCTATCGAAATCTCGAGACCGGAACAAATATTGATCTCCTCGCCGATGGCATTATCGGCTTTTGCGATTTCAACAAAACCACTGGCGGTGTCTTTGACGTAGTTAAAGTCCCGAGTTGGTTCCAAACTTCCTAATTTGATCTCGGTTGACCCGCCGGCCAGTTGGCTGATGATCGTTGGAATGACGGCGCGAGCTGACTGCCGTGGTCCATAGGTGTTGAAAGGACGCACGATAACCACCGGGAGATTGAACGATCGGTAGAACGACTCGGCTAGTTTGTCGGCGCCGATTTTTGTGGCGCTGTAAGGCGACTGCCCCTGGAGCGGATGCTTTTCATCGATGGGCACATAGAGCGCGGTGCCGTAGACCTCGGAGGTGGACGTCACGAGCAACTTCTCCGTGCCGAACTTTCGTGCAGCCTGGAGGACATTCAAAGTACCTTTGATGTTTGTATCAACGTAAGAATCCGGTGAGTGGTAAGAAAACGGTATGGCAATCAACGCCGCCAAATGAAAGACGATCTCGCAGTCTCGCATCGCCGTCTCGACGCCGTGCGGATCACGTATGTCGCCGGCAAAGATGTCGAGAGCTGCCACCTTGTTTGGCGGGAAGGAATCGAGCCACCCCCAGGAGTTAAAAGAGTTGTAGTAAACGAAAGCTCTTACGTCGCAACCCTCCTCCAGCAGTTGCTCGACGAGGTGGCTACCGATGAAGCCGTCGGCTCCTGTAACCAGAACTTTCTTGTTCGTCAGGTTCAATGTTAACCCTCTAACAATTCTCAGCTACCGCCCGCGCTGGGCCAATCGACGCGGGCTGCAATATTGGTTCGTTCAATTTCGTTGGTTTGCGCAATTTCGTTTGAAAGTGCAAGGAGTAAAGCGGGTAACGAACACCTTGCGGCGTTCCCCGGGAGAAAGGCCGGGGCCAACTGGCGTCCAGGAGAGGCTCCGGTGATAACGGACGAGGTCTTCTCGAAAAGATCACTCGTGGCAATCACTCTCTATGATCAGACGTGACTACTTAGCGCCGGCTTTCTTGAGCAGGGCCACGATGTTGTTGTGCTTTCTGAGCGTTGCCAACTGCAACACAGTGGTGCCGTCGGGCTTCTTCGCGTTGACATCGGCGCCTCTATCGATCAGCAGTTGTGCCGTGTCGGCATGGCCGAACCAGGCCGCGTGGCCCAGGGCGGTGCCGCCGTCAGCGTCAAGTGTATCGACCTTAACACCCTTATCCAGCAAGTCTTTAACGGCGGCGGTGTCTCCCTTTGCCGCCGCGAGCATCAGTGCTTGTTCAGCCTCAGATAGCTTCGGCCCACTCGCCACAACCGGCGTCGGCGTAGCCGGCGTTTTGTTCGCGTTCGCCGCGGGATCAGTGCCTTCCGAGCAGGCTGTAAAGACCACTAATGAACATGAAAGCAAAATTAATATTCGTAAACGTGACACTACGTTAGACTCCTTCATCAATAAGGTTATTTATCAACATCCGACGTACGACAGTTGAGTGCAAAATCCCCCAGGGACCACTTACTGCGAATAATTCGAGGCCACATTTTTAGAGCGCGGCACGGAAATGTCAAGGGAGATCGGTGCTTGTTGGGCCTTACTTATTTCATCTTGATCCAAAACGAGCAGCCGTGCTTGTGGACATTCTTCATTGCCTCTGATTGCCAAAGCGGAGCCAAAATACTTCTCAACTCATCGTCTTCGCTGACGAACATGTTCGGCAGGATTATGTCAAACAAACTCCCTTTGGCAAGCAGGTACGCCGCCAACAGGTACTGCTCGGAATAGTATCTATCAATCCACTCAGTGGGATAGTCATACGGCAGCAGGATGTCGTGTATCTCCACCATGACCCCCGGCCTTAATCTGGGAATCACGTCTAAGAAAATCGTCGTTGCATCGGAGTTCATGAAAACCCGGTGCGAGTTGTCGATATACAAAATGTCATTCGCGTCCAGCCGGTCAAAAATCTCCATGTCTATTTCTTCGACCCGTTGACGAATGACTTCATCACATAGCTTGTCGATCTCTGTGCGAGGACACGGGTCAATCGATACTATTCTGGTATCGAGACTGTGATCGACGATAGCTTTGCGGGCAAATCTCGTGGAATTACCCGAACCAACTTCCATGTATATTTTGGGCTTATGAGTCACCATAAAGCCATACAGCGCAACGCCGTCCAGAGCAGGCATCCAGGCGTTTAGCCAGTGTGGTTCACTAGCTGCCCGGTCTGTTTGTTCTTCGGGAATACCGGTGAAATATCTTAAAAGTGGCAAAAATCTCTGCAAGTTGAATTCATAGACTTTTCTATTGGCATTGATTATGTCGAAAAGCTTTGGATGCGGATTTTCTTGATCCCATCTTCTTCTCGAAACAAAGGGGTAGTCCAACTCAAGGGTCATCAGGTCCGTTTCACTCATTAGATTCGTTCCTCGTGATTTTCTGATTGCTCCTAAACTAACACAACGCACCGTGATTCCCTGTGTGGCCTGACCAACATGTGCTGGGGAAGAAACTCGTGATGAAATCGGAAGCGAATCGCCGGGCCCTCAAGCTGAAAGCTCGCGGCTCGACCGTGACTTCTCTGCTGAAAAGGGCTCTGGTTCGGGTACGGCAGCACTCCGGGTGAGAAACGCGCTGCCAATTGGGCAGGTTCAAAGAAACTAGTTTGCGCCGGCTGTCTGCGCTCGTTGTCTCTTTGAGTTTTGAGGCGAAAGGCGCTGAAAAGCCTCCCGGTATTCATCGTTCATCTTGCGAACGCTCAATTGCTCGACCGCAGAATCCCGAGCATTTCGTTTGAGTCTCGCGTACATATCCTGATCGTCGTAAAGCGTCTGCAGTCGTTCAACGAAATCTTCTATCCGTGCCGGGTTGCAGAGAAAACCGTTGTCACCGTCTTTAAGAATCGAAGGAATGCCACCGATGTTCGAGGCCACGACAGGCACGCCCATGGCCAGGCTTTCCATCAGGATTATCGGGATGCCTTCTATGCGCGAGGGAATCACTACGATGTCGGTCAGCTTGAGGAACGGCTTCATGTCATCGACAAATCCGGGCGCATAGATCCTGTCGTCCAAATTAAGCCGGGCAATGTACTGCTTGACCTGTTCATATTCAGGACCGTTGCCGAGCATGACAAAATTCATTCTGTCGTTATGACTCAGGGCGTGCGCGATATCAACAAACATCTCCGGCCGCTTTTCTTCAGAAAACCGCCCCATGAAAGAAACGATAAATTTCTCACGGGGAACCTCCGCCGTCGCCAAGTCGTTGGGCACGTCAATCGTCTCAGGATTAAACTCGTCTTCAACGTCGACGCCGTGCCGGATGACGCAAGTCTTTTCTACTGCTTCGCCGTATTGATTGACTAAAACTTTCTGAATGGTGTCGTTAGCAAGAATGTTCAGATCGATGAGTTCGGCGTGTTTGCGATTGTTCTGAATGTGACCGACTTCGTTGAAAAGTTGATCGACGATCTTGACGTGCGGAAACTTCGCTTTGATTTCCGGCAAGAGATCGTAAACAACCGCGCACCCGACGATGAAAATCAGATCGATGTGTTTGGCCTCGATCAGGTAGAAAATGAACTCCTTCCAGGTCGCTTCATCGTCAAGGAAGTCATAGAGATGGTAGATCCCGTTGGTAATTGCCTGATATCTCGCCGTGTTATCGCCGAAACCGACCTCGGTTTTGATCGTCGTGATAACCGAAATTTCAAAATCGTGCGCGCACAAGTCCTTCGCGATCTGTAGCAACACCGTATCGGCTCCGCCGGTTATGACAAACGGCAGGGCAAACAGCACGCCGATCTTGTTGGCGGTCTGAGGTCGGTCAGCGACCAGGTTGCCGTAGCCGTCAGGGAGTTGCAGTTGCGCGTAGTTCCGCTCTCTGGAGTAATGAAAATTCGCCGGCTGCAAGTGATCCCGGTTGTGGTCCACGATTGCCTGCCGCTGCTCTTCCAAGGGCCGGATTTCAGGATCGCTGGAGAGACTCGCGCCCCCGGGAGCCCGGTAAAGCATCAAGGGTTCGGAAATATTGCGAGCCCGCGCGCCCTGGGCCATCAGGCGCACCCAGAAATCCCAGTCCTCAGGAATGTGGTCCTTGCCTAAGCCAACGTCGTGATAACCCCCGGCCTGTTTCCAGGCGTATTTGCTGAAAACAGCGACGGTCGTGAACTGATTCCAACGGACGATCTCGTCAAGTGAGGGTTTCTTGGGGACCTCCCAAACGCCTTCTTTCCCGCCGAAAAGTTCGAGCGACGTGGAGACGATGTCGTAGTGGCCAGTCTCAAGGATGAACAATGCCTTTTCCAGGTAAGTAGGCTTCAAAATGTCGTCCGCGTCGAGACAGCAGACGTATTTTCCACTTGTCTTTGCGATCCCAAAGTTTCGGTTGTCCCCGACCAGATGGCGACCCTTTCGCAGGTAGATCTTCGTTTTAGGTTTGCGCAGTGAACGCAAGATTCGGACTGTCTCCGCATCTGTGGAGCCACCATCGACAACTATGATCTCGAGACGTTGAAACGTCTGGGCCAACACGGAGTCAATCGCTGCCTCGACGTAGTTGCCGTAGTTGAAGCAGGGAATGACGACACTCACCAGCGGCTTATTCTTCGGCCAGAATTGCTGCGGTTTCCGCTGGATTCCATTGAGCGTGGCGTCGAAGAATTCTTTCGCTTTTTGGACGGTGGGTTTTAGCGGCCGGCGGATGAATTCCGGCGTGGCTAACGCGATCAGGAGATAAACTATCTTTACCAGCTTTCGCAGCGAGAGTCTTTCCAACTGAATGCTCTGCTTGAGGCGCTGGAGCTTGCTGAACTGAATGTTAAGCAGTTCCTGGCTTTTTGAGTTGAGCTCATTTTCCCTGGCTTCGATGGTCCGACGCTGGTCCTCAATGATCTGATCTTTGTTTTCTATCTGAACAAGAAAATATTCCTTCGCCTCGGCGAGCAATCCGGACCAGTGCTTAAGTCTTCCCAGCTCTTCAGACTGTTTAGCGAGCCGCTGGTTCTTCTCTTCTATCTCGCGGCTCAGCTTCCTCAGACTACCGAGCGCCGGCTCCGATTTCCGGCGCCATTCGGCCTGCTTTTCCAGTAACTTCTCGGCGCGCTCAGCCTTGGTTCGCCACTCGGTGCGCTGCTTATGAAGCTGTGACTTTGCCTGCTCAAATTCACGGAGCCGGCTGTTCTGATCTTCCAGTAACTTCGCCCAGCGCTTCGCTTCCTTTTCCAATTGCGCGTGTTGCCCCTCGAGCCGTGACTTGTTGTGCTCAAGTTCACGCACCTGGATCTGCTGATCCTCAAGTAATTTCGCCACGCGCTTCGCTTCCTTTTCCCATTGCGCGCTCTGCCCCTCGAATCGTGACTTGCTTCGTTCAAGTTCACGCAGCTGGGCCTGCTGATCTTCCAGCAATTTCGCTTGGCTCTTCGCTTCCGCCTCCCAACGGTCGCGCTCGCCCTCAAGTCCTGTCTTACCGAGTTCTAGTTCCTGAAGCCTGGCGCTTTGATCTTCCAGCAACGTGGCCCAACGTTTGGCTTCCTTTTCCCAATGTTCGCGCTCGCCCTCGAGCTGTGCCTTGCTTTGCTCAAGCTCAACCCGGTGCCCTTCCTGATCTTTCAGCAACTCCCGCTGGCGCTTTGCTTCCGCTTCCCATTGCGCGCGCTGAGCTTCGATCCCCAACTTATTTTGTTCCAGTTCACGCAGCTGCCCTTCCTGATCTTTCAGCAATCTCCCGCTGGCGCTTTGCTTCCGCTTCCCATTGCGCGCGCTGAGCTTCGATCCCCAACTTATTTTGTTCCAGTTCACGCAGCTGCCCTTGCTGATCTTCCAGTAATTTCGCGTCGCGCTTTGCTTCCGCTTCCCATTGCGCGCGCTGAGCTTCGATCCCCAACTTACTTTGTTCCAGTTCACGCAGCTGCCCTTGCTGATCTTCCAGTAATTTCGCGCCGCGCTTTGCTTCCGCTTCCCATTGAGCACGCTGACCTTCAAGCCATGACTTACCCTCGTTTATTTCACGAAGCCACGCAGTCTGATCTTCCAGTAATTTCGAGACGCGCTTCGCTTCCGCTTCCCATTGAGCGCGCTGACCCTCAAGTCCGGCGATGCTACTTTCCAATTGCGCTGCGTATTTCTGCTGTTGTTTGCGCGCCGAATAGAATTGTTCGAGCAGGCTGCCGGCGACGGCTTCACCCGGCGTCTGTTGTTTGGACCTGGCCAGGAACTTCGTGAAGCTTAGGCCGCTGCGAAACGAAATCAGCCGATCCACGAGTCGCGCTCGCTCTGCCATTCCCAAATCCTGGAAGACTCTGTCGAAAGGCGCGAGGAAAATGCTCTCGACAACGGCTTCCGGTTTTCCACTCTCGATCCAGTGTGGCCAAAGTATCGAACGGTGAATGTAGACCAGCTCCAAAAGCTGCTGCCGCGGATTCGCGTGGGTGATATTTCCGCCGTGGTAGCGGTAGTAGGTCAGTTTCTCGGGGAGCACTCGAAAGCCTGCTTTTTGCGCCAGACACCGCGCCCAAAACTCGTAGTCTCCCGTATACAACAAATCTCCATTGACGGGCCCGACGCTCTCCTGCAGCGATCTCCGCATCATCACCGATGAATGATTCAGGTGGTTTTGCCACATCCAGCTCTCGGGCTGGTTCAAGTCAATATTTTTGTTGAACCATTCTTCGTGCTTGAATTTGTCACCAGTCGCGTTGCCATCGGCATCTACTTCGGTGATGAAAGTTCCGAGGATGTCGACGTCCTTGTGCTTTTCCATGAATCGGACCTGCTGTTCGATTCTGGCGGGCGCCAGGTAGTCGTCCGAGTCGACGACACAAAGATATTTTCCTTGGCAGCGAGCGTAAGCTTTGAGGTGGGCGCGACCGCGCGTGTTGGTCGGGGAGGTCAGAAGCGTAATTCTGTCGTCTTTGAAACTGCGGATTACGTCCAGTGAATTGTCGGTTGAGCAGTCGTCACTGACGATCAACTCCCAGTTCGCATAAGACTGCGAGAGGACGGACTGAATAGTTTGCCCGATGTATTGGTCGTAATTGTATGAGCTGACGAGTATCGAAACGAGTGGTCTGGTTGCCGAACTTTTAGAATTTTCCGGGCTTTTCGGATTTGCCGAATTTCCAGGCTTCTTTTGGGGCGCAGGCATAGTCCAAACTCTCAGCTACGAATTTCTTAGGCGGCAATCTGCAACGACACTTCACGTTTCCGCCCGTTTCCGCACTTAGTTACTTAACCAACAACTCTTCGGCCGCACGTGATGTCGTCGCCGCACCATCTTGGAAATCCGTGGTCCAATCCAACAACGGCCTGATGACTCCGGGGATCGGCCCCAGGTAATCGCCGCGGGCGGTATGCTCTTCGTCACTCTCGACGACTTGAAATCCGATGGCGTTGGGCACATAGACGTGCGTGACGGTCGCGGGATGATGGGACATTATCGAAGCCGTCGCCCGCAGGTTCCCGGCTGACAGAAAATTTCCCGGGATCGAGATCGTGCTCGTGTAGCGTCCCGCGGCCCGGGGCTGACGTCGCCACTCGACACCGACATCATGACTCGCAAAAAGATGTGTGCCCTCTTCACTGAAGAGATCGATCCGCGGCGTCAGGATGTGGCCAGGCTGGAGCACCTCGTAGGTCAACTCGATGCCGATGACCTCATGAATACTCAACGAATCTTTCGTGGCTGCATCCTCAGCAACCGCTCGCACTTTTTCCAACCGAACAACCTCAGTACCGGGGCGCTCTTCCAGCTCCCATTTTCTCTCGGCCGTGACCTGCCAAGCCGTTCCCAAATAATCGTTCACAACTTCGTTCGCTGGCCCATCGGCTAAGATCTGGCCCTTCTCTAACAAGATCACTCTCTGACACAATCGCGTCACCGCTGCCATGCTGTGCGACACAAACAAAATCGTTCGACCCTGGTTACGAATGTCGTGCATCTTGTCGAGACACTTCTGCTGAAACGAGACGTCGCCGACCGCGAGCACCTCGTCCATGATCAGCACTTCCGTGTCGAGATGGACCGCCACCGAGAACGCGAGCCGCAGGTACATGCCGCTGGAATACCATTTCACCGGCGTGTCAATGAACTGTTCGATCTCGGAAAAAGCTACGATCTTGTCAAAGCGTTTCTTAATTTCCGCCCGCTTGATTCCGAGGATCGTCCCATTCAGGTAAATGTTCTCGCGCCCGGTCAAATCGGGATGAAACCCGGTGCCAACCTCCAACAGGCTGCCGATGCGTCCATGAACTTCGGTACGTCCGGTAGTGGGGGTAGTTATGCGCGAAAGGATTTTCAAAAGCGTCGACTTGCCGGCGCCGTTATGTCCAATCAACCCGACGATTTCGCCTTCCGGCACCTCGAAGTCAATGTCTTTCAGTGCCCAGATGGTTTCGCTGGCCTGGCGGCGCTGGCCCCGCAGCCGGTGGATAGGCCGCGCGATCACCTCCGCGAGAGTTTCGCGAAAAGTTCGATAGCCGGCGTCAAGTCCGCCGATCTGGTAACGCTTGCTGACGTTTTGTACTTTGACGACCGCTTCCATTTTTAGATCAAGTCCGCAAAACTTTTTTCAGTGCGGCGAAAAGCATCCACCGACCAAAACAACATCACCACCATGATGCCGGCGGTGACAGCCAACGCTTTCCAGTTGAACGGTTGGCCGGTGAACACCGCGCGTAAACCCTCGACGATTCCAGTGAGCGGATTGATATACATCGCCCAACGCCAGTTGTCGGGAATCAGGCTCAAGGGATAGACGATCGGCGTCCAAAACATCCAGAGCTGAAGCGCAAACGGTAACGCATGGCGAATGTCGCGATACTTAACCGTGAGCGCCGAAAGCCACACACCAAATTCAAACGCCAGCGCCACGGTCATGAAAATGAGCACCGGAAACATCGCCAGGTTCCAGCTCAGATGTATCCCATAGTAAAGACCAAGCAACACCAGAATAACCAGCGTGATTGCCAGATCGACCAGGAGGGCGCCCACGGCCGCAGCGGGTATGATTATCCTTGGAAAATATACTTTCGAAATCAAGTTTGAACTGCCAATGAGACTTGCCATGCCAGCGTTTAGGGCGGACGAGAAGAAGGTCCAGGGCATGATTCCGCAGTAAAAGAAAAGGAGCGAGGGCATTCGATCCGTGCGCACGCCTATCAAAAGCCCGAAGAAGATGGCAAAGGTGATCACCATAAAGACCGGCTGAATGATCGCCCAGGCAGCGCCCATTGCCGTCTGCTTGTATCTCACCTTGATGTCGCGCCACGTCAGAAAATAGAGAAGTTCGCGAGACTCCCAAATCTCTCGAAGACTCAGACTGGCGAGCTTGTCCTGCGACTCATTTACGATGACGGGCTTTTTTGATTCCAAAGCACTCGGGCGAGCAATAGCAGCAGTTGATCTCATTGATAGTTCGTTAAAATTGACTAGTTGGCTAATTGACTAGTTCGCGTCCTTATCCGGGACAAAAATCAGCGCCGTCTCACGCCCCAATCATCACGGCAATCATCACCCGAAGGGCAATCGGGCAATCGCAATCCATCACACTGCGCGGCGATTTCGCCTAACCTTCTCGCCATCCAAATTTGTGTTGAGTTAAGAAGGTATTGTGGAGGATCCGAAACGGCTTCGTCACCGAAATTAAGGCGCATTATAGGACTGCGTCATGTCCGGCGTCTAGCGAGTCCGCAATTCGCTACTCGGACCGATCTCAAACTCTGCGTTAACTCTGCGTCCTCTGCGTCTCCGCGGTGAGCGTGTTTGCCCCAATGTTCACCGCCGACTCGCAGAGAACGCAGAGATTACGCCGAGATTGCAAGACTCTTTACCATCATTCCTTCAGGCCGTCCGGCAACAACGCGCGGCCAGTTCATCACAAACTGATTGTCCGGGCGCCGCAAATGCCTTAATCCTCGCTTTCGCCAATCTACCGCCCAATCTACCGTCGTCCCTTTATGTGTAGAATTGCGAAGTGTGGCGTGGTAGCCGGGCGATGCCGTACACCAAACCTGTGGGTTCCTTTCGAGTTGCGTTCCCCTCGCTGCGGAGGTTCTACTACCAGGCGGAATGCACGATGCCTCTTTGTCGATCCATTTTGTCGCAATCGCGTAGTCGCGACCTGTCATTGTCGCCGGTTCGCGCCAGACTTGATCTGCTCCGCAACGTAAAGCACGATTAGCCTCGATGATTCTTGTTCACTACGCTGGAACTGGTAGAACATTCTGCTTGCATGACTGAAAACTCCGCTCACGACTTCGAGAGCAAGAGCTCCCCAAACCTTCCGTGGCAACAACGGCGCTGGGTGCGCCTCGCGTTTACCTGGGGTATCTGGACTTTCATCGGCATCGTTTTCACTTTTCAGGGTTACTTCACCTCGTACCGCTCGGAACGGCCGATTCCGTTCTGGGATGCTTTCTACATGCAGATGACCTGGGCGTACCTGTTCGCCCTCGCCACGCCGCTGATCTTATGGGCCGCCGCGCGACTGCCCATCGAACGGACCAACTGGATTCGCAGCGCCCTGCTCCACGTCCCGATCAGCATTGCGCTCAGCATCGCCCTTACGGCACTGGGCCGGGTGCTGATCTGGCTGCGCTTCTCCTACCCGTTCGGCAAACCGCTGACGTTTGAAAGCGTCACCCGATTCGTGGTCGGCAATTTCAGCGAAGCCATCGGCATTTATTTGTTGATTGCCCTGACCAGTTATGCCTACAGCTATTACCGGCGGTATCGCGAAGGTCAGTTAAGGACGTTGCAGCTCGAGGCCCAGCTCTCCCACGCTCAGCTTCAGGCTTTGAAGATGCAACTGCACCCGCACTTTCTCTTCAACACTCTCCACTCAATCTCTGCACTACTGAACAAGGACGTCCCCGCTGCTCGCAAAATGATTACGCGCCTGGGAGACTTTCTGCGGCTGACTCTCGAAAACTCCGGCTCACAGGAAGTCACCCTGCAACAGGAGATGGACTTCCTCAGTTGTTACCTCGAGATCGAACGCATCCGTTTCCAGAATCGTCTCGTCACGCGCATGGAAATGGGGGAACACACGCTCGACGCCAAAGTTCCCAACCTCATCCTGCAACCGATAGTTGAAAACGCCATTCGCCATGGAATCGCGCCGCGCTCCACGCCGGGTTTGATCGAGATCCAGGCGAAACAACTCAATGGCACCCTTCGTATTCAGGTGCGAGACAACGGGCCGGGCCTTTCTGAACATCGGACTTCCGAGATTCTGTTCAAGAAGGGTCTGGGGCTAGCCAATACGGAGAACCGGCTGGAACGACTATACGGAGCGGCTCATTCCTTCGACCTGAAAAACGATCCCGACGGCGGATTGATCGTGACTTTGGAAATACCCTTTCATAAAGACGGCGCCGCTCCCAGCCAATAAAATCGCCTGACTCCGGGCCAGTCAGTCTCGCTAGCCCCAAACCGCGGCTAGAAACCAGCAAGCAAAACCCAGCTTTAGTCTTTGCCAATTGCACCTCCGCTGTGTAAGTTTGTGTAATTTGTGGACAGGCAAACAGTCCAGCGATCCTCTTCTAACTGCGATCGCCGGCCAAAATGGTATATGACCGACTCTCCTCTCATTCGTGTGCTTCTGGTCGACGACGAACCGCTCGCCCGCGAAATGCTGCGCGAAATGTTGCAAGGCGATTCTCAGGTCTCCATCGTCGGCGAGTCGTGCAACGGCCGCGAAGCCCTGGAAGCGATTCACAGTCACTCTCCCGATCTGATTTTTCTGGACGTGCAAATGCCCGAGGTGGGCGGCTTTGAGGTGTTGGCGTCGCTCGACAAAGGTCGAATTCCCTACGTCATCTTTGTCACTGCTTACGATCAGTATGCCGTGCGCGCGTTTGAAGTCCAGGCGCTTGACTACTTACTCAAGCCGTTCGATCAGGAACGCTTCGACGTTTCCTGGCAACGGGCCAAGACGCGAATCGTGCGCGATCGAAATGGCGGCGGTGGGGGCATGGATAAGCGCATCCTGGCTTTGCTGGAAGAGATGAAGGCGGGCAATACCTATCTGGAACGCCTCGTGATCAAGGCCGCCGGACGCATCTATTTTCTGGAGACTGCCGAGATCGACTGGATCGAAGCCGAAGGAAACTACGTGTCGGTCCACAGCGCCAAAAAGTCGCACCTGCTGCGCGAAACCATCAGCAGTCTTGAGTCGCAACTCGATCCCAAGAAGTTTGTGCGCATCCATCGCTCTTCAATCGTTCGCCTGGATTTCATTCAGGAGCTGCAGCCCTGGTTTCACGGCGAGTATCGGGTGATTCTTCAGGACGGCACCCAACTGACGCTGTCTCGCAACCACCGCGACAAGCTGCAGGAAGCCCTCGGAAAACTTCCCTAACTTAATATTTAACTGAACGTTTAGAGGCGGGCATTGCCCGCCGGCTCGAGTCGCCAGTAATCGATTGCTGAACCGGCGGGCGGTGCCCGCCTCTAAACGAATTCAAGGGATCCTGCCAGCGGCTATCCCTGCCTCAAGCCTTCTAGTCACAAGCGACTGCCCTTCCGTCACAAAAGCGACACAGCCCGCGGGACTTCCGCGTATAACTTGCCGTGTTAAATCCGGGTAATTGAAAAGTTGCGACGGATTCGCGGCGGTTACCGCCAGGCCTTTGGGCCACCGGCTAACCACCGGCCTTTTTCAAATAAGAATTTCAGCCTCGCCCACATCTAATCACTCGATCCGGGTCGAAAGCTCCGGGTCAGGAATCCGGGCCATGCCCCTTCGGTCCGGCAGGAGGTGGCGCATTGAGGATACGCGAATTCTTAGGCAAGTTTTTAGCAGGGGCGGCTTTACTCAGCTCTTTGATTTCGGCGCAGGCCAACCCGGCGTTTTTGGTAGATCCTTCCCGGAACGTGGATTGGCGAACGTCGGCAGTGGCTCCTGAGGCGGCGGCGGAGAGTGATCGAAAGATCGCGGGCGGCCCCGGCGAAGTTGAAAGGGTTGAAAAGGTTGAAGCGTTTCGTGCGGCGCCTTCGCCGCTGGTCGCCAAAGACAAAGTGCTGGGCTCGGCTTACTTCAACACTTTGCGGATTCTCAGTCGAGAAAATTCCTGCAGCGCTTTCTTCGGCGGGTCCGGAGCGGCCACCGATGTTTTCAAGAAAATGATCGCGCGCGTACGGAAGGACTTCCAGGATGCGACGATCGGGATGTCGATGTCAGGTGCGACGGTCAAGGTGCGCAATGAACTTACGAAAAAGGACTACCGGCTATTCGACAGGGTTACGATCAATACAAACGGGCCGTTTTATCGGAAGCGAATTTCACGGTCAGACCAGGCGCCACCTCGCCTCGGGACCTTTGAGCCGAACACCCACGAGGTGCGCGTGTTGATGTTTTTGCACGAGCTGGGCCACGTCATCAAAGGCGAAGATGGAAACTACCTGTTACCTGACGACGGCACGGACGAAGCGCTCAGTCTCCAGAATTCGCAAAAGATTACTGACGTTTGCGGCGAACAAATCAAGAGCCTGCCCGCCAACGAGGGCAAACAAGTTCAGTGAAATGAGATTGGGACGGATCGAGACTAAGGAGGAGCATATGAATTCAACCGCAATTTGGGAACGAGAAGAACTGGAAACGGTAATCTCGCCAAACCCGTTCGGCCCGACCGCGGTGCCAAACGGTTTCCCCCAGACCATGAGCGAAGAGAGCCGCGGGGAGAACGGCGTGGAGAACGGCGAGCCATCATCTTCACGAAGCAACATCACGACCTTGAGGGAACTCGTGCTCAGGCTACTCACCGAGGTGCAGTGCATTGACGAGGTGAACGCGCTGACGCTCGACAGCGGGATCGATTTTTACGACGAAGTGAGTCGTTTTGAGATCGATCTAATCAGGCGGGCGTTGCTCCAAACCGGCGGGCATCAGGTGCAAGCGGCGAAGCTTTTGAACTTGAAAGTGACCACGCTCAATTCCAAGATTAAGCACTACAACATCAACCCGACCGGCTTTTCCAACGTCTATCCGTTGGTCGAGGCGAAGGCGATTGAAGAACTACAACATGCCTAGCGAAATGCACAAATGCTTAGCCGCGGAAAATATCAACGCGGCACGGAGTAGCACGGCGCGCATCTAGGCGAGGCGCGCGCCCGTGCTCCGCTGATCACCCAGCCCCTCCCAGGGCTGGGTGATTTTGTTTGTGGGGGAGGAAAGTGATGAATACTGAGTGATGAATACTGAGTGATGAATACTGAGTGATGAGTACTGAGTGATGAGTACTGACGCGGAATGGCTAGAAGAAGCGCCATTGCACCGCGGTCCCAGCGTTGAAACGCCGGGCTAAACTCTTCCCGACGCGTCGCAAACCTCATCACTCGCCCATCAACTCATCACTCATTACTCATCACTCATTACTCATCACTCTCTTATTCCTTGTCTGACATGCTGCTAGGAAAAAATGTAAGCACGCATTCGCATGAGCGTTTGCCGGTTAACAAAATCCACTTCCCGCAATCCTCAGCGCTTCGACAATCCAAATTCCGCAAGTCGCTTTCACGCCGCTGCCGCGAGTTGGACCAGGCGAGTGACGAGTTGGCCTTTTGCTACTGCGAGCAAACAGGCACAGTCGTTGCACCTATGGACCAGCGTGACTCCAGATTGCCTTCCGAGTTTTCGGAGCCTCAGGAAGTTGCCGACCACGAACTGCGTGGGCCAACTCCACAATTTGCGAGACAAATTTGAGAGTCATGAGAAGCTCCCCTTCTTCGTGAGGTCCAGCGCGACTTCACGATACACGGCAGTTCTCTTTCAAGGGAAAGGTTAAGAAAGGAATTGATATGAGTAAGACCAAATTCAGACAATCGGCAGGATTAACGTCTGGCGCACTCGCGTTCTTGTCAGTCGTGTTTGCCGTTGCCTTGTTGGCCGGGTCAGCGCTTGCCCAGAGCGAGACCGGTCAGATCAGCGGAAAAGTTTCTGACTCGAACGGCGCTGTGGTTGCAGGGGCGGCCGTCAGTCTCCGTTCGGCCGAGACCGGCGCGCAACGCACCGCGACCACGAATGACGACGGCGTCTATGCAATCACAAATTTGCAGCCCGGCGTTTACGAGATAACGGTGCAAGCCGCAAACTTCGCCAAGTCAACGCAGCGCGTGCAGGTAACTGTCGGCGCGAAGGCGTCACTCGAAACTACGCTTTCCGTTTCGTCGCTCAGCACTGAGACGGTAAACGTGATCGATAATGCCGGCGTTGAAGTCAACACGCAGTCGCACGAGTTGTCGAACGTCGTCTCCGGCACGCAGATTCGCGAGTTGCCGACGGTGACGCGCAATCCGTACAACCTCGTGCAGTTGTCGGGCAACGCCACGACTGACGATCCGAGCACCTCGCAAAACGGCACGTCCGGGACCTCGACCTTCCGCGGTACGGGCGCTTCGCTCAATGGCCAGCGCGCGGCGAGCACCAACGTCCTGCTTGACGGCGCCGACAACAACGATTCCTATTTGGCGGTCGTCGGGCAAAACATCCCGCTCGATTCCGTGCAGGAGTTTCGCGTCATTACCAGCAACTTCTCGTCGGAATACGGCCGAGCTTCCGGCGGAATCGTGAACGTCGCCACGCGCGGCGGCAGCAACGATTTCCACGGGACGGCTTATGCGTTCAACCGGCTGTCGAGGCTGGCTTCGAACGGTTTCGCCAACAACGCGACCGGCGTTCCGCGCGGCGTTTTCACGCGTAACCAGTTCGGCTACTCCTTTGGCGGCCGCATCATCAAGGACAAGTTGTTCTTCTTTAACAGCACTGAGTGGACCAGGGTTCGCAGCCAGGGTGAGTTGCTGGCTTTCGTGCCGACGCAGCAGTTGATCAACCTGTCAGCGCCGGCGACGCAAAACTTTTTCAGCGCTTACCAACTCGCGGCGCGCGCCACTGGCCGCATACGCACGGCCGGCGAGCTTGGCATCACCGGCGTTCCGGCCGGCACACCCGCATTCCAGGAAGTTGCGTATTCAGTGCCAACCGATCTGGGCGGCGGCTTTCCGCAGAACGATGTTTCGACCGTCACACGCGTCGACTGGAACCTGAGCGAAAAGACGCAGGTCTACGGTCGTTACGCGTTGCAAGACAACATCACGCTGCCCGGCACCGGAGCCAACAGTCCGTACGAAGGCTTCAACACCGGCACGACTGCGTTCAACCAAAACTTCCTGGTTTCGTTGACGCACACCTTCTCTCCCAATTTCGTGTCGGCTTCGAAGATCGCTTTCAATCGCGTCAATACCGGCAATCCGCTCGGAGACCAACCGCCCGGTCCAACGCTTTACATGAACGAGATCTTCGCGGTCAACGTCGATCAGAACACGCCGGTCAACGTCGCGTTTCCGGGTTATCTGCCGTTCAATCCCGGCAGCGCGATTCCGGCCAACGGTCCCAGCAATCAGATCCAGTTGTACCAGGACATCAACTACCTGCGCGGCAATCACCAGTTCAGGTTTGGCGGCCAGTTCTTCAACATTCAGCAGAACCGCACGTTCGGCGCCTTCCTGAATTCGGTGCAGACACTTGGCGTCAACAACGTCGAAGCCTACAACAACCTGGTGGCCGGGCAACTCGTGAAGTTTCAGGGCGCAGTCGATCCGCAAGGCGGCTTCCCCGGCGACTTTGTGACCACGCCGCTCGCGCCGCCGTCGTTCAGCCGCAGCAACGTTTACAACGAGTGGGCCATGTACGTTAACGACTCGTGGCGCATTCGTCCGACGCTGATGCTGAACCTCGGCCTGCGTTACGAATACTACGGCGTGCAGCACAACAAGAGTCCGGAATTGGATTCCAACTTCTACTTTGGACCGGGCAGCACGTTGCAGGAACGCATTCGCAACGGCAGCGTGCAACAGGCCAACCAAAGCGCCGTGGGCGGCTTGTGGAAGAAAGACTGGAACAACTTCGCGCCGCGCGTCGGGTTCGCCTGGGACATCTTCGGCGACGGCAGAACGTCGCTGCGTGGTGGTTACGGCATGTCGTACGAACGAAACTTCGGTAACGTTACGTTCAACGTGATTCAGAACCCACCGGCGCAGACTGTGGTTGCGCTGACTGCCGGCGTCGACATTCCCACGCTTGATATCTCGCGTGACAACGCCGGGCCGCTGGCAGGCAGCGGGACGACGATTCAACTGCCGGGCTCGAGCTTGCGTCACGTGCGCGAAGACATCGTCAACGCGTACGCGCATTTCTGGAGCGCGTCGTTTGAACGCGAATTGGGAACCGGGACGGTGGCCTCGGTCGAGTATTCCGGTTCAGCCGGCCGCGCGCTGTACTCTTTGGAGAACATCAACCGCAGCGGCGCGGGCCTGGTCTACCTCGGTAGCCCGGCCACCACGCCAACCGGCGGCGCTTCATCGCGTCTCAACGGCCAATACACCAACATCAACACCCGCGGCAACAACGGTTTCTCAAACTACAACGCCCTGATTGTCGGATTGGACAGCAACAACTTCCGCAACCAGGGACTACAGTTTACCGCGCGGTACACTTTCTCGGCGGCGAAGGACAATCTCGAGCTCGACGTTCAGCGATTCGAATGGCAACGCGAGTTTGGGTTTGCTCGATCCGTTCGATCCGAACCTTGACTACGGCTATGCGGATTTCGACTCGCGTCATCGGTTCGTGACCAGCTTCAATTATGAAATCCCGTTCTTCAAGAACGCGGACAACAGTCTGGTCCGGAACCTGCTCGGCGGTTTCTCGCTGACGGGCATCATGAACGCGCGCACCGGACTGCCGTTCACCGTGTTTGATTGCACCACGGCGAGCAGCGGCGCCTGCCCGCGTTACGTGCCCAGCACCGGTTCAATCAATGGCGCAAACTCCGGCAACCTGCAGCCGGTCGGCGCCAACTCGTTCAACTACGTCAACCTGCCGGCGGCGAATCCGTTCGTCAACCCGATCGCGGGCAACGGCGTGGTTGGGCCATTCCCGGCTGAGATGTCGAAGCGCAACGCGTTTCGCGGTCCCGGCTACTGGAACGCCGACCTTGGTCTGTACAAACGGATCAGGTTCAACGAGAACTACAGCATGCAGCTTCGCCTGGAAGTTTTTGACGTTTTCAACCACGCGAACCTGTTCATGGTTCCCGGATCGCTCGACATCAGCGGCTTTACCGATGCGGCCGGCAACCCGACAGCGAGCTTCATTCCCGCGCAACGCGGCGTCTTTACGAGCGGCAACCTCGAACGACGCAACGTGCAACTGGCGGCGAAGTTCATCTTCTAAACTCGGAACCACTGAGACTGGCGCAATATGCCGGTCATTTCAAAAGGGGAGCAGCTTGCTGGCTCCCCTTTTTTTGTGGTCGTCGACAACCCCAGACCTGTTCCCTTAGTCCTTGCGCCTTCTGGTATAGTTCTGACAGGACTAGAGCTTGGCTGGCCGAAATTATCGGCTTGAAAAGGATGGTAAGAGATGAGTATGGAAGTCGGCTCACTGTTGAGTTCCACGCCTGAGATTCGCCACGGGAGACTGTGTATTGCAGGCACTGGCATTAGCGTGCACCGAATTGCAATCTTGCATAACCTGGGGCACAGCCCTGAAGAAATCGTCCGCAAATACACGCACCTCACCATCGCCGGCGTTCACGCGGCCCTGGCTTACTATCACGCAAACAAACTTGAAGTCGACGCGGAAATCGCTGCGGATGAGGCTGATGCCGAAACTGTTGAGAAAGAATTTCTTGGTCATCAACAGGTAGCCTGATGCAGGTAAGTTAGCGTCTTGAATCTAAAGTCAGCAATTGACTAGGGTTTGGGATTCTTTTCAGGCGTGAACTGCTTGGAGTCCAAAAATGAATATGCGATATGTCCTTCTCCTGCTCTTCGTCACATCATTCCATTCATTAATTCTCTCCAAGCACAAAGCTCAGAATCTGACAAAGCTCATGCCCGATATGATGAGCGAGGAGCAATGATTTCCATCATGGAGATGAATGATCGAGACGTTATTTCTAATGGCGAGATTGAGACTTTTGTCGGGACGATTACGGGAGTTGAATACAATAACAAACGCCAAATAGAAGTTTTTGACCTTCGAGTGAGTTCCAAGAAATCTCGAAGACCTTTATTATTTGCCTTTAATTTTCCTTCTGAGATCTATGAAGGGCGGTTGGGAAAACGAGAGTTGAAATCTCTGCCTACGTTATTTTTCAAGGGTAATCGAGTTCAAGTGGTTGGGCGCCGATGCGGCGCGGAAGGTTTGGTCGCCTTCAGTGACGCGGTATACAAACTGTAGTTTTATATCAGTCAGCGCCAGCTAACAAATTTGCAGCTGACGGCGCGATAGCATGCCTTGTTCTTTCAGACTGAAATGCTGAATCGCGCATCGCGCATCGCAGCTGAGGCAATCGTTACCTAGCGTAACTTCTTACGCGCAACTTTCTTTGTAGCCTTTTTCGTCACCTGGCGTTTGCCGGGAATCTTCTTGGTGAGCTTGCTGCTGGTCTTCTTCGCCCCGCCCATCTCCTGCAACAGCGCGGTAAAGTCCACGCCAAAGAGTTCTCTGATCTTGATGCTCAGGGCCGGCATCACCAGGCCCTGGCCCAGGCTCGACAGCTCATCAACCATGCTGTCGGCGAAAGCAACGATGGGCGATTGCTTACCGCCCTTTTTGTGAGCGCCTTGGTGGGCGTAACCAACCGTGTACCCGAGCGCGAAGCCTGCCGACAGCGCGCCCAAACTCCAGACCAGCGGCTCTTCCTTGAAGTGCTCGCGATAGTCGAGCACGCCCGTAACCGTCTGCTTGGCGGCAGCGTATTCCTGCTCGACCGTGCCTTTTATTTCGGCGATCGTTTCAGTCAGTGATTCACGCGTCTGCTGCATCTGTTTTTCGAGTTCCTGTTTGGTTGGTTCTCGTTCTTCGGTTTTCAAAGTTGGTTTTGCGGCGCGCGCGCCGGTTTCATTTGGCATGATTTTTTCCTGCTCGAGTTGCTGATTTCTCTGTCGTTTAGAGCGGGCACCGCCCGCCGTCCTCGTGAATGCAAACTTGAACCGGCGGGCAATGCCCGCCCTCTAAACGACGCCCCCTAAGCTAAACGCGGCGCCGTAAGCTAAACGACACCCCTGTAACTTTCTCAGCTCAGGCCATTCACTTACGCTTTCACATCCGGAGTTTTCTCGCCTGCCTTCTTCGCTTCCGGCGCGCCGACGCGCGCGGCCTCGGCCTCGATGTCAGAGTTCACCTCGCCGCCAATCAAAATTGCCGCGCCAGTGAAATAAAACCACAGCATCAAAATTATGACTGCGCCCAGCGACCCGTAAGTCTTGCTGTAGGAATTGAAGTAGTGCAGGTAGAGTCGAAATCCGAACGAAACCAACAGCCACAGGACCACGGCGACGAGCGAGCCGGGCGTCACCCAGCGCCAATCCTGGTCCTTCAGGTCCGGCGCCCAATAATAGATCAAACCAAAAGCGAGGAAGAGAAAACAGATGACGATGGGCCACTGCACAATTTTCCACGCCAACGCGAAGCCTTCGCCAAGGCCGTAAGTGTGCGCGAGGCCGTCAGCAATCCTGCCACCATAAAGAACAAAGGCGAGAGCCGAGATGATCAGCACAGCCAGAACCAGCGTCAGACCAATGGCGATCAGACGCCGCCGCCACCAGGGCCGGGTTTCCTTCACGTGGTAAGCGACGTTGAGCGACTCGCTGATCGCGCCCATGCCGGCTGATGCTGCCCAAAGCGCGGCAAGAATTCCAAACGAGATCTTGCCGCCGCCGCTCGCCTCGCTGACCTCGAACATCGTAGTGCTGACTAACTGCGTCGCGGATGGCGGCAGCACCTTGCCCAGATAATCAAACAGACTATGACGCAGCCCGGTTCCCGATCCCATGACCACGCCGATCACGGATGTCAGAAACAACAAGAGCGGAAACAGCGCCAACAAAAAGTAGTAAGACAACTGCGCGGCGCGACCGAAGATGTCGTCTTTGCCGATGTCGGCCCAGACGCGCTTCCCCAGATCGCGCCACGAGAGTCCACCGAGTTTCCAAAGAGAGGTTTTCACTAGCGTGAGATCCTTTTCGCAGAACTTAAGATTTGATCTGATGACGAACGTCTAGAGGCGGGCATTGCCCGCCGGTCCAACGTTGAGACGGCGGGCAATGCCCGCCGTCTAAACAGTGCAGTCGTAATGGTTTACCGGCGCGGGCGGGTTACGCTTTTCCCGCCAAACTCTTTTTCAACACCGCGACGAGATCGATCACTTTGCCGGGCTCGCGTTCTTCCGTCTCAACCTTCACAACGTTCTTGCTTTGCGCACTCTTCTTCTTAACCAGCTTGAGAAGGCGCTCAGTCTGTTCGTCCTTCAAACGCTTTCCGGACATCTGTTTTTTGGACTTGCCGCTGATCAGCTTCTCAAATTTTCGCACTGTAGCTGCCGGCACTTTGGGCTTATCCGGCAACCCGACGTCCGCCGGTGAACGCAGCTCGTCCGCGAATCGCATCGTCTCTGCTCGCAAAATTCCATGGTCGGCAAATATCGCGACCAGGTATTCCTTGCCCCGCATTACAAACGTCGCCAGTCCGGCCTTGCCACCTTTGTCCATCGTCTCCGCCAACAGCTTGTAAGCCTTTTCCGACCCGCTGGCCGGCGTCAGGAAGTAGCCGCGATCAAAGTGAACGGGCGGAATGGACTCCGCGGGCACGAAAGTCTTCAGATCGATGTCTCGCGATTTCTCCGGCGCCAGGCGATCGAGTTCTTCGTCACTTACGACCACGAATTTGCCCTTCGCGATCTCGTAGCCGCGGACCATCTGATCAGCATCGAGATCTCGCTCAGTCTTCTCGGAGTAATACTTGCGCGCCAGCGGCTCGCCCTCGGGACTCAACATCCGCAGCGACGCACGATTGCTGCGGTTCGCGGGAAACAGGTTAACCGGCACGCTGACAAGTCCAAACGTAAGCGTGCCTGACCAAAACGGACGCGGCCCGCCGCGCCCTTCAACGTCGCCGTTTTCACTTTTTCGTTTTGTTGTTCGTTTAGGCAGCGCGTTTCCCCTTTTTCAACGACTGCAGACTCTTCTGGAGAACACTGTCGAGCGATGAAGGCTGTCGCTTCGTTTTCACCGCGTGCAGACGCGGCTTCTTGCCCTTCGCTTTCTGCTCGATAAACTTCATCACCCGCTCGCGATACTCGTCTTTGTAATCCGCGGCATCGAACTCGCCCTCGAGCAGGCCCACCAATTGTTTGGCCATCGCGAGCTCTTTTTGCGTCGGCTCGCGGCCGGCGGGCTTCGGCAGGTCTTTAGCCGAAATGACTTCCTCCGCGTTCCTGAGCGTGATCAGCAAAAGATAATCGCCTTCCGCACGCAGCGCGCCCACGTACGGTTTCTTGCGCATCACCCAGTGGGCAATGCCTTCGCGTTCCTTTTTCTGCAAAGCTTCCGCGAGGGCGAAATACGCTTTCTGGTCGCCGTCGGGCGCGAGATAGTAGGGCCGTTCGTACCACTGCTGACTGACAGCTTCCGGCGGCACAAACTCCGCGATTTCGATCTCACGCGACTCCTTCGGCTCAAGACTCTCCAGGTCCTCGTCAGTCAGAATTACAAATCTGCCCGGTTCGATCTCGTAGCCCTTTTGAATCTCCGCGGTTGCAACTTCATCACCCGAGTCAGGGCTCACCATGTGCTGCTTCACCCGCGTCTTGTGTTCGTCAAGAATGTGAAAATGGACCGTGCGGTCAACCACCCCCGAATAGAGTTTGACCGGAACCTTCGCGGAGCCGATCTTCAGCTCGCCTTTCCAAATCGCGCGCGCGGCCATTACTTCCCAACCTCCTGTTCCGCCGGATTCTCATCGTCGCAATCAAAACAGTCGGGACAGGAAAACTCGAACGCCGTGGTCACCTGCACGCAGATCGGGCAAAGCGGCCCATCGCAGTCCAGGCAACGAATTTCCGTGTGATATGCGTACGCCTGACTGCATGCCGGACACGTTTCAGTCGCGTCGGCAAGCCACCAGGGCTGAATTCCTTGAGGGGATCTGCGGAGCTTGGCCATGTGCGAAATAGTAAAGCAGTTTCAGTTCCACAACGAACAGGACGCCGCGCCGCGCTCGAGTTTCAACTGACCATTATTGTTTTGATTAGTGTTGCGCAAAAAGTACAGGGCAAGCCCATCTTCCTGACCCCGAGCTGACTAGAATCGAGGTCTGATCTCACGCGAGATGGCTTTCACTTGAATGCAATCGCGCAACTCCAAGAATCTCGAGGTTGGGAAGGCGGGCTTGCCCCCGCTCTTTGCCGGGCAGAAAAATATTTGTGCAAAGGCGTTTTGATTAGTAAAAGTTCCGGCAGAGGTCAGCCGAGTTCGTTGCTGGTATCAAGATAGCCAACGATGCAATCCCGGATGCGTTTGTAGGAGCGTTCGTAGACCAGCGGGCCCTGGCTGAACGGATCGTCGATCTCGTCCCCGCGTTGCTGCGGGTCGAATGCGCCCAGCAGGCTGATGCGCTCGGGCGAGACGCCGTATTCGCGCACGAGACGATCCGCGTGAAATTCCTCCATGACCAGGAAGCGATCGATCGATGACAGCGGCAGGTCCCCGGCCCAGGTCGGCGATTCCTGAGGAGGCGGCGTGTTGTATTGCAGGCAGGTCTGGGAGGTTTCGTTGAGCTGAGGTGCGTCAGAAAAATCGTAGACGCCGGCGGAATACACGTTGATTTTAAGCGATCGCTTCTCAGCCTCGGCGACGAAGATCGCGTGAGCCATCACGCTGCGGCACCGGTTCGCGGTGCAGATAAGAGCAACTGAAGGCATGGTGGGCGGCGTGCTTTTTCCTACTTCGCCGGCGGAATCGGATTCAATAGATCGATGATGACCTTCCAGGCGCCGCCCTGTTTGGTCCAGATGCGAAGGTAGTTTCCAATCTCACTCGTCCTGGCAGACTCACCTTGGATCTTATACGTGCCATAGGTGTAACCGAGATCATCTGAGATCGACACATCCGCAAAAGCGGGTTCCCAGGTCCAAACACTCGGGCTCGACGGCAGCACCGCGGGCGCCAGATCCTGTCCCATGAGAGGAAACTTTTCTTCGCGATAGAGGCGCACGTCCGGCGTCGTGTACATCGCGAACGCAGCCACTGCGCCGCGTGCTGCCGAAGCTTTGGAAAATTCGCGATCCCGAGTCATCAACGCTTCACTACTAAACGACCAGATGCCTTTTTTTGTCTTCGGCGCTTTGTAGTTCTTCGGTAACACCCAGGGCGCGGCGGCCTGGGCCGGCTGCGGATTGGAGATGCCGAGGTCGACTGCAAACTTCCACGACCCGTCTGCCTGTCGTTTCCAGACCGTCAAAAAGTGACCCCAGGCGACGGGCTTGGCGTCGTGAATATCGTTCTTGAATTCCCACGGACCGGTCGTGTAGCCGAGGTCGCCGTCGCGCGCCATGCCGGCAATCGTGGGATACCAACTGAGGAGAGGACGCTTGTCGGATGCCGGCACCGGATGGTCCGTCATCCACTGCTTGCCCTTGACGGCCGCGGGGCGAAACAGAATTCCGTCTTCGGCGATGAACGCCATGAACGCCGGCCGCGTGCCCTGGTCTTCCGACAATTTGGCGAAGGCGAGTTCGGTGTCCACCATCGTCTGCAACGGCGAGCGTTTTTCAGTTTTTTGCGCGAACGCGAACGAGATACTTCCGAGCAGAAGCAACACGCAGATTAACTTTTTCATTGCAGTCTCTCCGTGGCTATCAGTAATTCGGCGTTGAGAATTGCCGCGCCCGCGGCGCCGCGAATTGTGTTGTGACTTAAAGCGACAAAACGAAAGTCGAGCACGTTGTCCGGTTGCAGCCGGCCGACAGTGACGCTCATGCCGTTTCCCGCATCTCGATCGAGGCGCGGCTGCGGACGATCCGCTTCTTCGCGCACGATGATGGGACGCGAGGGCGCCGAATGCAGGCCAAGCTGCTGCGGCAAAGCGGTGAACGACGCGAATGCTTCTTTCAGTTCTTCGAGCGCGGCTGTGCGCGAAAGTTTCACTCGCACTGCCGCAAGGTGTCCGTCAGTTACGTTCACGCGATGGCATTGGGCGCTGACCGCCAACGGCGCCGCGCCGACGCCATCGTCTTTGAACGTTCCGAGAATCTTCAGCGTCTCCTGCTCGATCTTTTCTTCTTCGCTTTCAATGAACGGCAGCACATTGTCGCTGATGGCAAGTGAAGGAACTCCCGGATAGCCCGCGCCCGAGAGCGCTTGCATCGTCGTGGCCACCGCGCTCGTCACTCCAAATTTTTCGTGAAGTGGAGCCAGCGCCAGCGCCAGCATGATGGTCGAGCAATTTGGATTCGTAACGATAAACCCACGCGGATGACCTTGCTGGCCCACCCGGTTCTTTAGTTGCAGATCAATCAGGGCGAGATGCTCGTGGTTCACTTCCGGAATCAACAACGGCACGTCCGGGTCCATCCGAAAAGCGGAAGAATTACTAATTACTGGAAACCCGGCGCGCGCAAACGCGTCTTCACTCGCGCGCGCAATGTCTCCCGGCAAACTCGAAAAGATCAGTTCCGCGGCCAACGGCGGCTCGGGAGCCTGGACCACCATCGTCTTCACGAACGCCGGCAGCTCGCCGGGCAATCGCCAGGTGCACGCTTCTGCAAAAGTCTTCCCCTGTGAACGGTCCGACGCCGCCAGCGCCGTGATCTCAAACTGCGGATGATCCTCCAGCAGTTGAATGAAGCGCTGACCGACCATGCCGGTCGCGCCAAGAATGCCCACGCGGAATTTTTTGCTCATCTGTTTTTGGTTAACTTCTGCAGCGCTGCGCCCATCCGCGCGACACCCTCGGTCAGCACCGGCAAATCGGCGCAAAACGAAACGCGCAGGAATCCTTCGCTCTCGCTGCCAAACGCGCTGCCGGGAACGGTTACGACGCCAGACTCGAGCATCGCTTCGGCGACCTCGATTGAAGTTCCATATTGCCGCACGTCGACCATCGTGTAGAACGCACCGTCCGGCGTGATGCAAGTAAAGCCCGCGTTACGCAGCGACGCGAGCAGGTGATCGCGCCGTTGCTCGAAGGTCTGGCGAATGTGCTCGCGCGCTTCAGCGGCTTCCGTCGTCCACGCGGCCAGTGCCGCCTTCTGCGAAATTGTCGAAGCGCAGGTAGTCACGTAACCGTGCAGCAGATGCGCCGCGCGCAGCACAGCGTCGTCGCCGAGAATCCAGCCCAGTCGCCAGCCGGTCATGCAGGTCGACTTCGAAAGGCCGCTGATCACCACAGTCCGCGGGTAAAATTCAGAAATTGAACCGGGGCGGTCGCCGGTGTAGTGAAGATCGCGATAGATTTCGTCGCTGATGATAAAGGCGCCGGGAGCGCTTTCGTTTACAGCCTGGGCCATGCGGCTCAGCTCATCGTTCGTCAACGTCCGGCCGGTTGGGTTGGAAGGACTGGTGCAAACGACGACTTTCGTCTTCGGGCTAAGTTTTCGTTTGAAGTCATCCAAGTCAAAACTGAAATCACGCGCGGCCGGCAGTTGATAGAAAGTTGGCAACCCGCCCGCCATCCGCGTGATCGTCGGATACGCGACAAAACCAGGATTGGGAATCAGCACCTCATCGCCCGCTTCGACGAGAATCATCAAAGCAAGATACATGGCCTCCTGCGAGCCCGCAGTGATGATCACTTGATCGGTTGAGAGCTTGAGATGTGGATAGTCGCCGGCAACACGTTCTCGCAGCGCGGGCAATCCGGCTTGCAGCGTGTAGCCGTTCCGCTCCTCTTGAATGACCCGCATTGCTTCCCGGCGAATCACTTCGGGAGTCGGCAGATCCGGCTCGCCCAAACCGAAACTGATGTCGCCCGGTTTGGCGCGATCTGTGATCTGACGAATCGGGCTCTTTTCGATCCCGCGCAGGAATGTTGGTGAATTAAAGGGTTTCAAATAAGCCGTCCATAGTTGGATTATTGAATAGTGATCGCGGGCGGAAGGATTGGCTAGACAGGTTACGCCACTCGCCGTTGACTGGACGCGAGCCGCTGATTCACGACGCGCCAGAATGTTGCGACAGCTTTTGCCTTCTCGTCGAAGAAGTCTTCAAAAAAACCTGATTTGTTCAGCGGCGCGGGATATGAATATCGCTCGCCATCGTCGCCAAGCTCGGTGACCCAATCCACAGGTTCTTCTGAATCGACCAATGAAAATAGTTCAGGCGGGTATAAAAACGGGCGCCCGGCGTCATTCAACAGGCGCAGATGATCGGCTTCGATGCCAATTACAACATACGGTTGGCCGAACTTCAGGTCCCGGTAGCGCGCATTCCTTTTCTTAAGTTTGACGATCATGTTCGGTTCACTCTTACTTGCTTTACTTCGAACCTGCCCATTCCCGGATGCTCATACCAATGAAATTCAAAATACTCGCCAGCCACTTCGATTCGCGGGCTGCTTTTCTTTACCCATTTTGACGCTCTACCTCCGTATTGCGCAACCAAACGACGAACGTCACGAATGCGCTTGCCCTTCGCGATTACTCGCGCGTCGGAAAGCATCCAGCGAGTAAGCTTGACGTCGATTCAGCGTCTCCTACTTTACGAGGATATAACGTCACCGCAGATAGTCTTCCAGTTGCACCGCCCGTTCCGTCTTTTCGTCGCGATACTTCACGATTACGGGAGCATAAATCGAGAGCCCCCAGGCTTGTCCGCATTCGCCGCGAACGTTGCGCGAGCCGGGCACAACGACGGCCCCGGCGGGAATCTCAAGCGGCGCAGTCGGCGTGCGTTGATAAATTTTTTCACGCGCCAGATCGTAGACGGGCGTCGAGCCGGTCAGAATCGTGCCGGCCGCGAGCACCGCGCGTTCATGCACAATCGTTCCTTCGTAAACTCCGCAGCCGCCGCCCACCAACACATCGTCTTCGATAACTACGGGCACAGCGCCGACCGGTTCGAGCACCCCGCCAATTTGCGCCGCCGCGGAAAGGTGAACGCGTTTGCCAATCTGCGCGCACGATCCAACGAGCGCGTGGCTATCGATCATGGTGCCTTCGTCGACGTAGGCGCCAACGTTCACATACATCGGCGGCATGCAAACTACGCCGGGCGCGACATAAGCGCCGTCGCGAATGCTCGACCCACCGGGCACGATGCGCACGTTGTCTGCCGTCGTAGTCGGCCGCACCGGATAAGTGTCTTTGTCGAAAAACTTCAGACTGGGCGACGCGGACATGTCCGTGAGTTTGCCCATGCGAAAGCCCAACAGGATTCCCTGCTTCACCCAGGCGTTCACGGTCCACGTGCCATCCGGCTGGCGCTCGGCGGCGCGCACCTCACCGCGATTCAGCGCCGCTTTGAACTCTTCAAACAACGCGCGATCGGAAGCGGTAAACTCGACACCGCTATCCCCAGGCCGCGTCGCAAGTTTTTCGATCTCATCACGTAGTGGCATCAGAAGTTGTTTTCAGACTCCGGTTCCCGAACTGGCCGTCCGCGTCGGCTGCAAGAGGCCGAGATCATTTAGCACTGCGCGCAGGGCCGTGCGACTCTTTTCCTCGATCGGCACAAGCGGCAGGCGATAGTTTTCTCCAATCAAGTCCATCAGCGCGAGTCCGGCTTTAACTGGCCCAGGGCTCGACTCGATAAAGTTAACTTCCATCAGCGGCAACAGACGATAATGCAGCTCGCGAGCTTCGTCCCAATTCCCGGCAAGCGCCAGCGCCACCATGCGCACCATCAACTCCGGCGCTTCGTTTGAAGCAACCGAGATCAGCCCGTCGGCGCCAAGGGCGATCATCGGAAACGTCATCGCATCGTCGCCCGATAGCACCCGAAAATCGTCCGGACGCGCGCGCAGAATTTCCATGATCTGCGACAGATTGCCCGACGCTTCTTTAACGGCGGCGATGTTTGGGCAGTCGCGCGCGAGGCGCAGCGTCGTGTCGGCGGAAATGTTGCAAGAGGTTCGACCGGGCACGTTGTAAATCACGATGGGAAGATCGACCGCCTCAGCCACGGCGCGAAAATGCGCGTACAGCCCATGCTGCGTCGGCTTGTTGTAAAACGGAGCGACTACGAGCACGGCATCGGCGCCGAGTTCCTGAGCGATCTTCGAATTCTGAATTGTGGCCGCGGTTGAGTTGCTGCCAGTGCCGGCGATTACGCGAGCGCGACCGCGCGCCTGTTCAATCGCGTGCTTGATGACCTGCTGATCTTCCGCTTCCGTCATCGTGGCGCTCTCGCCGGTTGTGCCGCAGGGTACGAGCAACTTCACGCCGCCCGCCAACTGGTAGTCGATCAAACGGGTCAGCGCGGCCTCATCAATGGAGCCGTCAGCGGTGAATGGCGTCACCAGCGCGGTTGCGCACCCACGCAGCCAGTCGGCCTTAGTTGTCATCTTCATTCGTCCTTTCTCTACAACTCTTACTGCCGTTTAGAGGCGGGCACCGCCCGCCGTCTCAATTACAAAGAAGAATGCGATTGCGGTCCTAGTTGAACCGGCGGGCGGTGCCCGCCTCTAAACGTCCTCATCACTCATTACTCATTACTCATCACTCATTACTCATCACTTAATCAGTATTTCGTCAATCACTTCGGAAAACTCGTAGACGCCTTTGCGGCCGGCGATCCAACGCGCAGCCAACAGCGCGCCCGCGGCAAAACCCTCGCGCGAACGAGCCGTGTGCGTCAGCCTGATTTGATCCGCGGCGGAGTCGAAGCCGATGCTATGCGTTCCCGGAATATGTCCGGCTCGCGTCGAGGCGATCGGAATGTCCGCTTTAATAAACTCTCGCATCGCTGCTCTTAACTTCAGGGCCGTTCCGGAAGGCGCATCGCGTTTTCGCGAGTGATGCTCCTCTTCAATGAACGCTTCGTATTGGTCCAACCCGGCCATCAACTTGGCGGCGTGCGACGCAATTCTGTAGAAGACGTTCACGCCGACTGAAAAATTAGCTCCGTAAACGAGCGCGCCTTTGTGATCGTCAACCAGGCGACGCACCGCGGCTTCGTTGTTCGTCCAGCCCGTAGTTCCTTCAACCAGCGCGACCCCGGCGCGGGCGCAGGCCTCGACGTTTCTGGGCACCGCGGAAGCGACAGAAAAGTCTATCGCTACGTCGTGGCCGCGCAACTCAGTCGCGAGTTCGGCCGCATCCTTCGCCGTAGCCTTCGAAGTTACAGTTAGGCCAATCGCCCAACTCTCGTCGCCGGCGCCGCGCGCGAGTTCCGCGACCAGCCGCCCCATCGCACCGAAACCGAGCAAGGCGAGTTTCACGTCGCCGCTCCTTCCGTCAGCGCGCGAGGCGCCGACTCTGCAGAAACAGAATCCTTCCCGAGCAGCGCGCGCGCAAGCCGCGCATAGAGATCGACCGCCTCATTCAGCTCGCGCTTTTCGACGAACTCATGATCGGTGTGCGCCTGGAGAATCGAACCGGGACCAATCAGCAACGGCGCTCCCCAGTTTGGCAGGTAGGGAATGTCAGTAGTGAAACGTACGACGGTCTGCTCAAACTCCGGCACGGTAGTCAGTCGAACCGGTTCATGCTCAGACAGGTATTCCACTTCAGCGCGTCCGGCGACTGCTTCCTCAAAAATTTTCTTCACTGGTTCCACTTCCCCGACCAGCCGCAGCTGCAACTCGGCAGAAGCATTCTCGGCCACCACATTCGATCGCGTGCCGCCGCTGATCACGCCGATGTTGCAGGTTGTTTCACCCAGCAACTCATGCGACGGCCACTCACAGCGCCGCACGCTCTCAAGCACCTCCAGCATTTTTTCTATCGCCGACTCGCCCTGCTCAGGATACGCCGAGTGCGCGGCGCGCCCGCGCGTATGCAGGTTAAGACGCAACGATCCTTTCGTAGCGCTCGCCAATTTGTTTTCGGTCGGTTCACCGTTGACCAAATATCGGGGCGGCGGTTCAAGTTTGATCTGATTGGCATGCTGCGCGCCGAGGCTGCTCTGCTCTTCGTCGACCGTAAACAGCAATCCTATTTCCTGAACGCCGGCGGCGCGCAGACATTCGGCAGCCATAATCTGGGCCGCGATGATTCCCTTCGCATCACAAGCGCCGCGACCGTAAATCTTCGCGTCGTCTTCGCTTGACTCAATGTGCGGGGGCACCGTGTCCAGGTGCGTGGAGAGAACCACGCGCGGCCGCGCATTCGTGGTAGCAAAAACATTAAAACGATCCGCGGCGACTTCCTGAAGCACGACGCGATAACCGAGACTTTCCAGATGGGATTTCAGAAACAATCCGACCGCCTTCTCGTCGCCAGTGACGGACGGGATGTCGATCAGTTTGCGCGTTAATTCATAAACGTTCATAGCGTCGCATTCTCTTACGGTCGTTTAGAGGCGGGCATTGCCCGCCGGCTCAACCTGCGATGACTGCTCGATTCCCTATCTTGAACCGGCGGGCAATGCCCGCCTCTAAACGAAAGTAACCGGCGGGCAATGCCCCGCCTTTAAATGAGAAAAACTAGGCCATCGCCTGGGCACCCAGTTCGTTGAACTCCCGCAGTGCGTCTTCACTTTCCGCGCCTTCAAAAAATTCTTTATGCAGCCGCGCCACTGCCTCGCGCACGCGCGCTTCTTCAACCGCGAAAGTGAGATTGATCCGCGAAGCGCCCTGCGAAATCAGCGAGACGTTGATGTCGCTGATTGTCGAGAAGATGCGCGCCGCGATGCCCGGCGTCGTGCGCAAGCCTTCCCCAACCACGCACAGGATCGCGCGCTTTTCTTCGACAGTTACCGCGCCCAGTTTTTCCAACTGCGCCACGATCGCAGCAAGCGACGTCGTATCGTCGAGCGACAACGAGACGCTGACTTCGGAAGTCGTCACCACATCGACCGCCGTCTTGTGTTCAGCAAAAATTTCGAACAACGCGCGCAGAAAACCGTAAGCGCCGAGCATTCGTGCGGACGTCACCTGAACAGTTGTGACGCCGGTTTTATGAGCGATGGCCTTGACAGTTTGCGGCGACTTCCGCGATTCCCCAACGACGAGCGTGCTGCCACTCTCCTGCGCGCGCGAGTTGCAGATGCGCACAGGAATGTCGCGTTCAATCGCCGGCTGCAGCGTCTTCGGATGAAGCACCTTAGCGCCAAAGTAAGCGAGCTCGGCCGCTTCTTCGAAAGAAAGGTGTGGCACCGTGCGCGCGTGGGCCACCAGGCGCGGATCTGCTGTCAGGACTCCGGGAACGTCGGTCCAGATTTGAATTTCGTTCGCTCCGAGCGCGGCCCCGATGAGTGCAGCCGTGTAATCAGAACCGCCGCGGCCGAGCGTTGTTGTGTCTCCGTTCACGGTCGAACCAATGAATCCGCCGAGTACGGGCACGCAAGACGACTCGATCAGCGCCTCTAATTGTTCCTGTGTGCTGCGAAAAGTCTGGGCCATCAACGGCGCCGCACAGCCGAAGTCGTCGTCGGTGATCACGCAGCGGCGTGCGTCAACGTCCCGGCTGACGACGCCATTCTCACTCAAGACCGCGGCCAGCATCGCCGCCGACAGGCGTTCACCATGCGAAACGATCGCATCCTCGAAAAACTCGCGGCGCCTGCCGGTGTTGCTCGCCCCGGCGGCATGGACTTCAGGAGTTTCAGAGTCGCCGACTTCATCAGCGGCTTGGTGCAGAAGTCCGGCGAGTTCCGCGCGGCTGCGGTCCACCAGCGAGATCATTCGGGCCGCTTCTTTGGTCAAGAGCGACTCGACGACGCGCAGGTGTCGATCAAAATGCTTCTCAAGGCTGGCAACGGCTTGCGTCGGATCGCTTGCGCCTTCCGGGCGCAAGACTTGTCGCGCGCTGTCGAGCAGTGCGTTCGTGAAGCCGGCCATCGCGGACACAACCACGACGGGCCGCAGCGCCTGGCGGTCGAAGACGATGCGCGCGGCGTTTTTGAAAGCGGTCGCGCCTTCTACAGACGTGCCGCCAAATTTCATGATCGTTGCATTCATAAACACTACCCGAACTTAACCGCCAAGACACCAAGCGCGCCAAGAGAATCAAAGCGATAAATTTTCAAACCAACTCGCGTTCGTTTAGAGACCGGACTTGTCCGGCCATTCCCATGGGCGGACAAGTCCGCCTTCTAAACGGTTTCTAATCCGCTTGAAGGGTTTCGTCTAATCCTCTTGCAGGTTTTCGTGTCTTGCCTTGGCGTTCTGGGCGTCTTGGCGGTTAATGTCAAACCGCATGGCCCTTCCATTTCCCTCTACGAAACACGAGAGCGCTGACGATCGCCAGAGTTGAAAACGCAATCATAATCGCCAGGAAGACGCCGCGAGTTCCGAGGCCGAAAACTTTCGCGAGCACGTAAGCGAGCGGCAGTTCCCACAGCCAGAAAACGAACAGGTTGATGATCGTCGGCGTCCACGGATCGCCCGCGCCATTGAACGACTGCGTCAACACCATGCCGTAAGCGTAAAAAAGGAAACCATACGCAACGATGCGCAGACAATCAACGCCGTAAGGAACGACATTTGGATCCGTTGTAAACAATCCGATGATCTGCCGCGCGAAGAGCACGAAAAACAAACCGACCGCGCCGAGAAAGATCATGTTGTAAAAAGCCGCTTTCCAAACGGCACGTTCGGCGCGCTCAGGATTTTTCGCGCCCAGCGCCTGGCCCACCATCGTCGCCGCGGCGTTTGACATACCCCACGACGGCAACAATGCGAAAATGATTACACGCATGCCGACGATGTAGCCGGCGACCGCAGCCGTGCCGAAACTCGAAATGATCCGCACCAGGCCAACCCAGCTTGCCATGCCGATAAACACCTGGAACGTCCCGGTAGCTGAAAAGCGCACGAGCCGCGCCATGATCGCCGGCTCAAGTCGAAAATGATGACGCTTGATTTCAAACCGCCCGCCTTGACGCACCAGCTTGCGGAAGGCGTAGAGTGCTCCCGCGCCGCGCCCGATGCTGGTGGCGACAGCCGCGCCGACGATTCCCATTTTTGGAAAAGGGCCGAGGCCAAAAATCAAACACGGGCCGAGCACAATATTTATGGCGTTGGCGAACCAAAGCACACGCATCGCGATGGCGGCGTCGCCGGCGCCGCGAAAGATGGCGTTGATAACGAACAGCAACACCACCGAAGCGTTGCAGGCAAGCATCACCCTGGTAAAGCCTGAACCCTGCGCGACAACTTCGGGTGAGCCGCCCATCAACGAAAGCAGTTGCGGCGCGAGCGGCGCGCCGACGATGCCGATGGTCGCCGAAACGATCAGCGCCAGTGCGATTGACTGGACCGCCGCGCGCGCCGCGCCGTCGGGGTTCTTTTCACCAATTCGCCGGGCGATGGTCGCAGACGCGCCAATGCTCAGACCAATCGCGAGCGTGTAAACCAAAGTCATCAGCGACTCGGTCAGCCCGACAGTGGCCATCGCGTCTTCACCAAGATAAGAAACCCACTTGATGTCAACCAGGACGAAGATGCTCTCCATGCACATCTCGAGCACCATCGGAATGGCGAGCAGGATTATTGAGCGGCCGATTGGGCCGGTCGTGTAATCGCGCTGGCTGCCGCGCAGGGATTCGCGGATCGCGCTCCAGAGGCTCTGCGAGTCAACGGGCGCGGGGGAAGCGCCCGAGCCTGCAGGCGCTGGGCCAGCAACCTCAGATTCTAGTGTTGTAGGCTGACCTTCAGAATCAGGCATTCGCTCTTCTCGGAACTATCGTTATGACCCGAACGTTGTAGTGCCATGGTGCAGCGCCAAGGGCGCAAAAGGCAAAAGCCTGGGGCGACTGCGTCGGTGAAGGAGCCATGACGGCGCGAACTTCCGTCAAATCAATCAGCGGGGGCAAGCCGCCTTCCGGACCTTGAGCAATCGCACTAGACGTTCCAATCCTTGCTTGAATGACCTTCAAGACAAGATCAATAGAACTAGTCCGAGAGTCTCAGGGTTAGGAAGGCGGCTTGCCCCCGCTTGATGTTCCCACTCTGCCGTTGGCGCTGCGATTATCTATTGTCAACAATATTCATCACTCATCACTCATCACTCATTACTCATCACTCATTACTCATCACTCTTCACCTTTCACTGTAGTTCTCCCGTTCGTCCAAAATCATCCTGCAGCCGCACGATGTCGTCCTCACCGAGATAGCTGCCGCGCTGCACTTCGATGAAGACCAGCAGGTCGCTGCCGGGATTCTCTACGCGATGCGCCGCGCCAATTTCGATGTCGATCGCCTCGCCTGCTTCCACGATTACGTCGCGATCGTCGAGCGTAACCTTTGCGGTTCCGCTCACCACCACCCAATGTTCGGCGCGCTGGGCGTGCTTCTGATAACTGAGCCGTTTGCCCGGCAACACTTCAATCCGTTTGACCTTGAAACCGTCGGCTTCATCAAGAACTGTGAACGTTCCCCACGGCCTCTGATCAAACCGCGGCGAGTTATCCGAATTTGTTTCACCCATGCATGTTCTCCGAGATTAGGAGTTTAGAGTACAACCTTCAGGTTGCCGACTGGCGCAAACGACAAGCTAAAGCTTGAACTCTAAACTGCACCAGCGTGTTGTCCCCTCAAGCACTGGACGTCTGTGCTACCTACCCGCAGCAGCACGCTTCACTTTAACCGGTTGACTCTTTTTCCTTCGTCGAGGCAACGGTGGCGCATAGGCCCCGGTGCGCTCCAGATCATAGATCGTGTAACCCGTATCGAAGAGGTCGCCCGAAGGATTTGCCCGGTCAACACTGTAGTCGAAAATTCTGCCGTCAGTGCGAATGTAAACCGAGCCTCGCCTGCCTTTCAAATACTGTTCAGTCGTCAGCAGTGCGTACAGGTGGCGGCGTGTGCCCAAAGTCCCGCTCGGATGACACGGGATAAACTCGCGGCTGTTTGGCAAACGGTAGATATTAAGCTCGAGCAGCACGCTGCGCCCATAACGCTGGCGGCGCGGCTCGAAACCTTCGGGCAGACCAAAGCGCGGTTTCAACTGAGGCGCAGCCGCACGCGTTGGTTTGGTTGGACCACGCTGTGACAGACTGTCATCTCCGGGCGCACTGATTGTGTTGAGTTCGTCGCCTGGTCCGTTGTTTGTCAGGAGGTTTTCAAAGGAGGTGTCGGCGTCGGCCAGAAATTCACGGCAGGCATCGCGCAGTTTTTCCGAGCCGTCCAGCAAGCCTTCGCTCATCTGCGTCAGTGTCGCGTGGCCCTTGAGGACGGCATCAATCTTCTGGCCTTCGGTCATCTCGGCCCATAACCCATCGCCGATGATCGACTTCATTTCAAGCGAAGTTTACTTGATTCTCGAACGCTTGCAAGAAAGAAAAGGGAAACAGGGGAAGGGGTAAAGGGGCAAGGGTAAAGGCAAAGCGGGGGGTCGCAAGCTTAAAACCTTCCCAAGCTACCGGCACATCGAACTCTACATTTGCCGCTTCACGATGACGCTGGCGAGGCGGTCGGCGATGGCGGGATCGATCGTCTTCAGTTTCTCTTGTTGCTCGAGGGCCTTGGCGGTGTGACCCAGCATGAGGTAGCTGATCGCGCAGTTGAAGTAGTACGACGGTTCGCGCGGGTCGAGGGCGATGGCTTTCTCATGAAAGGTGATGGCTTCTTTCGCGCGTCCGGCTTTTGAAAGCGTCACGGCGAGCCCGTCATACGAAAGCGAGTAGCCGGGACTCGTCTTAATCAAATTGCGAAACACAAATTCCGAATAACGAAAGTTGCCCATCCGATCGTAGCTGACCGCCTGGTTGTATTTTGCCTTAAGTAGTTTTTGATCGAGACTGATAGCGCGCGTGAAGGCCTCGATCGCGCGCGGATACTGTTTCAACTCGCCGAGCGCCTCGCCCAGGTTGTTGTGGCTTTCCGCGTCGTTTGGATTCAGTGCGACGGCGCGCTCATACGCAACCTGCGCGTTGCCAAATTTTCCCTGCGCCATGTAGGCATTGCCGATTCTGAGATTTGCGATCGCGGCCGTACGGCCCTGATTCCCGGCGAGAGCGATCACGCGGTTGTAGATCCGGATGGCGTCGTCAAAACGTTTCTGATCGTGAGCGGCCTGGCCGGCTGCGAGAAGTTGCTGCGGATCGTTGCTTGAACTCGATATAGAACCCGAGGTTGAACTAGATGGCTGAGTTGTAGTTGTCGAAGTCCTGGACGGAGCACTCGCAGTTCTGGGTCTGCTCGTGGGCCCTGGGATCGGTTTCGTTGGTTGCTGCGCGGTTGCTTGTGTCGCGATAAAACCCAGCAATATCCCAGCAAAAATCAGGCATCCGAACAATCCTGCGCGCACGTTTGCGTTCAGCTTTGCGAACCTGGCGGGTGCGACTGCCGGTTTCACCGGGGACGGGAGAAAGGATTCGCGAAAGCCGCCACAGTAGCCCGCGCCACCCACCGTCTTCAGTCTCAGTTTTGTTCTTGCGCGCCGTTTGAAGTCCATGATAAAAGAGTGCCCCTTTCGAATAAACGGGTAATCAACAGGAAAAATTGGAAACACGTGCGGATTCCTATTTTTCTTATCACCACAGTCTTGTATTCAGTTTTGCACCCGGGCGGGCTCCCGCCGCCAGGGAACCGGTGATGGGAAATCATCAAGGAGGACTACCGCCCATGCGTAAGCTGCTGTTGCTGTTCGCGATCCTACTCGTCTGCGCCCCAGCGGGTTTTGCCCAGAGCGATTATTCAAACTGGGAATTTTTCATAGGCTACGCTCACGAGCGCGCCAATACTGGCGGCGATCGATTAGACCTGCGCGGCCGGGCCATAAACTCAAACGGTACGACCTCGCCAGTTGACTTTGCTTCGGAGCGAGTCGGCTACAACGGAGTGACCGGAGAAGTCGTCGCAAATGTTCACCGCAACGTCGGCCTGGTGGCGAATTTCTCGGCTACCTTCGCCGATCACGACTTCGCGGACCGCTTGAGCGGCCGCACATTCAATACACAGCTCGCCAGGTATACGATCCTCGGCGGACCGCGTTTTAACTGGCGCAACTCTTCGGCATTTATTCCCTATGCGCATGCCCTGTTTGGCGCGACACGCGCTACGGCCGATTTCGCGGACGAGGACTTCACCTGTCCTGATACCACCGAGACGGCCTTCGCGATGGCCCTTGGAGCGGGTCTGGACATCAAGGCCAATGACCGGATCGACATACGCCCGATACAGGTCGACTATCTTCCCGTCTTCTTTGATAACCGACGCGAAGATGGCATTCGTTTTTCAGCAGGCATCAAGATTAAGAATTAGTAAACGACAGATGCTGGATGCTAGTTCGGTGAGCTGCTGGTGACGCGCCGCGTGACTCCAGCAGCTGACATCTAGCATCCACCATCTCTCACTTCAGTTTCAGCTTCTGGCGCTGATCGAAAAAGTCGGCCCAGGCATCGCCATTTTTCTTGAGCAGGGCGGGAACATTTTTGACTGTAAAGTCGGAAATCTTCACGCCCTGCTCAATTTGCTTCCAGGTCAGCGGCATCGAAACCGTCGCCTTCGGCTTCGCCCGCGCCGTGAACACCGCCGCCAAACTCTTGCCGCGCGCGTTCTGCATCCAGTCAACGTAAACCTGTTCCTTCTTTCGCTTCGACAGGCTGCGCTCAATCGTCGCGATCCTCGGAACGCGCGCCGAGACTTCGCCCGCCACCAGCCGCGAAAACTCAGCCACCTTTTCGTAGTCATTGGTCGGCTTCAGCGGCAAATAAATGTGAATTCCCGACGAGCCCGACGTTTTTGGAAATGCGTTAAGGCCAACTTCGTCACAAACGTCTCTGGTAATCCGCGCCACCTGCAGAACGTTTTCCCACGGCGCCTGTTTCGGATCGAGGTCGATGGCGATCCAGTCGGGCTTGTCGAGTTTCGCCACGGTCGAATGCCAGGGGTGCTGTTCGATTGTCCCGAGGTTAACGAAGTGCAGCAGCGACGCGGTGTTGGTGTAAACGGCGTAGTCGAGTTCACGCGCCTCGCGATTGACGAGCCTGACGGTCTTGATGAAACTGGGCGCGCTTTCCAGGTCCTGCTGGAAAAACATCGGCGCGTTCACGCCGCGCGGCCAGCGCTGTAAAATTGCCGGACGGTTTTTCAGGAACGGCAGCAGTTGCGGCGCGACCTGCAGGTAGTAGCAAAGCAGATCAAACTTTGTGATTTTTTCGTCGGGCCAGTAGACGCGTTCAAGACTGGTTAGCGAAACTGTCTGACCGTCAACAGCCAGCAGCAAGTCGCCCTTCGGCTGTTTGAGCTCGAGAAACTCTTCAACCGAAATTGCGACGCCTTTCTTCGCAGCGGTTCGTTTTACCGCCGTCTTTTTTTGCTCAACCGCTTTTGGTTTGGCCATAGTCTTAAAAGTTCGGACAGACATCTTGCTCGTCGTCTGCCGGCACGAAGGGTATTAAGCCGCAAGAGTTTTGCAAACCGGCTTCATTTTCGCTACCGTTGCAACACGCCCCCACGGATTGAAGGCCCCCAAGGACTGAACGCTTCGGACTATAAACATTTTGCTCCTGACGGAGCAAAGGGGAAGTTGAGATCTGCAAAATGACTACACGAGCAATGATTTCACTGGCGATACTGGTTTGCTTGAGCTTGCCCATTTCGAGCCCGTCACAACAATCGTCCTCAACGAACAATGCGGGCTCCGCGAGAAATGCGGCCAATGTGAGTCGCGTGAGTCAGGTGCCCCGAGTGAGTCGGGCGGCGCGTCAGGCAGGCACGCTTCAGCGGTTCCGGCTTGACGACAGTCAAAGTAAATTCATCGCCCATGCCCAGCGCGGCGGCCTGCTTTGGTTTAAGGGCCACGATCATCTGGTCGCCGCGCGCGAGTTCAGCGGCGAGGCGCAGCTTGATCCAAAGACACTGGCGGCGAGTTCGTTGCAGCTGGTCGTCAAGACCGAGTCGATGGAGGAAACCAGTGACGCGTTCACGGAGCAGCAAAAGCAGATCATTAATGGCGAACTTCGTGACATTGTGCTCGAACCGGCAAAGTATCCGGAGATTGTTTTCAAGAGCACGATCGTTAGCGGCAAGGCGGTTAGTGCTAGCGAGTACGAGCTGAAAATTGCCGGCAATCTGACTCTTCATGGCGTGACAAGGCGAATTACAATTCCGGCGAAGGTTACTCTGACTGGGAACGATTTGCGCGCGGTGGGTGAGTTTAGTATTGACCGCGGCGACTTCAAGGTGCCGGCCACCTCGGCGGCTCATGGCATGATTCGCGTCAAGAAGACCGTGAAGTTCACCTTCGACATTATCGGCCACAAGATCTAAGGATTATTCGCTGTAGCCACTGGGATGCTTCTGCATCCAGCGCCAGGCTGATTCGATGATCACTCGCAGATCCTGAAATTCCGGGTTCCAACCAAGCTCACGTTTTATCTTTTCCGAACTCGCGATCAAAACGGCCGGATCCCCCGCGCGCCTTGGACCAACGCGAACCGGAATTCTCTTCCCGGTAACCTCACGCGCCGTCTCCAATACTTGATTCACGCTGTAGCCTTCGCCGCCGCAACCGAGGTTGTACGTCCGACTGTTTGCACCCAGCGCCGTCTGTGAAGGTGAGACGTCCGCTTGTTGAGCCCTCCCTGACGATCGGGCTTCCGCCATAGGTCGGGCTTCCGCCGCCAGTGCCTTCAGCGCCAGGATATGCGCGTGCGCGAGGTCGATCACATGAATGTAATCGCGCACGCAGGTTCCGTCGGGCGTTGGATAGTCGTCGCCATAGACTTCCACAAACTCGCGTCTGCCCGCGGCGACTTGCAGCGCGATCGGGATGATGTGGGTTTCCTCGGCGTGATCCTCGCCGCAGTTTTCACTCGCGCCGGCGGCGTTGAAGTAGCGCAGAGACGCGAAGTGAAGTCCGTGAGCCTGCTGGTACCAGCGCATCGCCTGCTCAAAAGCGAGCTTCGACTGACCGTAAGGATTCGTGGGTTGGTTGGGCGCGGTTTCCGCGATCGGGAGTTTGTCCGGTTCGCCGTAGGTCGCGCAGGTTGAGGAAAAAACAATTCGCTTAACATGCGTTCCGAGCATCGCGTCGAGCAGCGTCAGCCCGTTGACAACGTTGTTCCAGTAATACTTGCCTGGTTGCGCGCAGGATTCACCAACCAGCGAATCGGCAGCCATGTGAACGACGGCTTCAATTTGGTGGGCCGCAAGAGTCTCGCGCAAGGTTGCGGCATCGGCGAGATCAGCGTGGACAAAAGTAGCGCCGGTCGCCACAGCTTCGCGATGGCCTTTGTAGAGACTGTCGTAAACGACCACCTCATGACCGTCTTTCAGCAGTTCTTCGTTGACGACGCTGCCGATATAACCTGCGCCGCCTGTAACCAAGACTCTCATGAGCTAGATGTCGGATGTTAGATGTTAGAGCGCTTAGGTCAGATGCGGGAGTTCAGAGTCCAAGCTTTAGCTTGCTGCCTATACATGACCGCAAACTAAAGTTTGTACTCTAAACTTTAGGTGTGGGCCATTTTTGGCTGCGCTGAGGCCGAGCTCGCGGGCGCGGAATCTGACGGCGCGTAATAAAGAATGCGGTTGCAGTTGTCGCAGGTAACCACTTCCTCGCCGCGTCTCACCTGGGCCATCGCCTGCGGTCGCAGCGCCATGAAGCAGGCCTGGCACGCGCCATTGCGGGCCTCGGCTACCGCCACGCCATTGCGAATGCGCGCGCTGATGCGAACGTAAAGTGCGCCCATCGCTTTCGGCAACGCCGCGACCAAACGCTCGCGTTCCGTGCGACTGATCGCGAGCTTGTCCGCTTGCTGCCGAGTCTCTTCGTCAAAACCCTGTAGCCGGGCTTCGCGGTCGGAGTTTAACGAGGCAATTTCTTCAGCGCGTTCGGTCAGCGACGCCTCAGCCTTTTCCAACGTTTCCATCTGTTCAAGGATTTGAGTTTCGATGGTGGAAATTTGTTTCCGGGCGGAATCGGCTTCGCGAATGGCGGCGGTGTATTCGTCCTGCTTCTTGGACGACATCAGATTGCGTTCGGCGCGTTCAACTCGCAGACGCTGTTCGCCAACTTCCGTTTCGAGCCGGGTGCGCGCGTGTCTGGCTTCGTCCCGGGCGCTCTCAAGGGCCCTAATTTCAAAGGCGCGCTGATCGAATTCTGACTCGATCTCAGCGCGCCTTTGGGGTATCGCTTCCAGTTCCGCTTGTAGTTTTCTTATGCTTGTATCCAGGTTTTGTAGAGCGACTAATTGCTGCAATTCCGCTTTCACTCTTTATACACTCCTTAAAAGAACAGGTCCGGTTTTGATAAGAAACAGGGCAATCATCGGTCACGATTATCAGGCATCAGGAGCGTTGGCGCAAGTCAGCACCACGGAAGCAGGCCCGAAGGGCTGACAGTTAGTAGCCACGTCCGTCAGGACGTGGACCCAGACCATGAAGGATCATCGAGGCCCGATCGGGCCGGCACCGGTTCGGTGCAATATAATGTCGCACCTTTGGAGATCGGACTCTCCAATACACTGGTTCTCCGCGCTAACTGCCACCGCTTCGCGGCTGGTTGAATGGTAGACTGAGGCGAATTGCTCCGCTGGAGTAGACCTATGATCAGAGTCACAGATGCGCGGTATGTCAGGGATTACGTCGTTTGGCTAAAATTCAGCGACGGCACAGAAGGCGAAGTGGATCTTACGGAAGAATTGTTTGGTGAAGTCTTCGAGCCGCTGAAAGACCAGGAGTAACTTAAAGAATTCGTCTTGCATCCTGAGTGGCTCACAATAACATGGCCCAACGGCGCCGACTTCGCGCCCGAGTTTCTCCACGCTGCAATTCAAGTGCACGCTTAAGTATTACCTCGCACCGCGCAATCCCGACCCCCCCTGTTCAGCGAGCCACCGCACGCGCAGCGTTGATCCGTCCGCCGGTCGCAACTTCGCCATGCAGGCGCGGCAGTTTGTCGACAGATTTCATTAACAACGAACGCAATTGATCTACTGACAACTCGGGATGCGCCGCGAGGGCCAGCGCGGCGACGCCTGAGACGACAGGCGTGGCCATCGAAGTGCCCGAACGCGTCGCGTAGTCGTTGCCGAGCGCAGTTGTCAAAATATCTTTTCCCGGCGCGGCCAGCTGAACGCTCTTTCCGCCGTAGTTTGAAAACTCCGCGAGCGCGTGATCGGCGGTCGTGGCTGCGACGCTGATGACAAGCGGGAAGCCGGCAGGGTAGCGGGGACGCAGGTCGTTGTTCGAGCCGGCGCTGCCGGCGGCGGCAATGAAAAGGATGCCCGCTTCATGCGCTTTGCCGATCACATCTTCGAGCGCGCGCGAGTGCTCGCCGAGTCCCCAACTCGCGTTGATGATCCGAAGGTTAACTCCGGCGCGCCTGCGATCGATGGCGTAGTTGATAGCGGCGACTGCGCCGCTGACCGTGCCAAAGCCGCCGGCGTTGAGAAACTTCAACGGCATGATTTGCACTTGCCAGTTGACGCCGCAGATGCCGAGACTGTTGCCACACTCGGCGCCGATGATTCCCGCGCAGTAGGTTCCGTGGCCGTTACGGTCAAGCGGATCACCCAACGAATCACCTGGGGAGTCACCACCGCCGTCGCTGCCGAAGTTAATGCCGTGGACGTCATCGATGGTGCCGAGGTCTCGATCCTGATAAGGCTGGATGCTGTCGGGCCGCGTCCAAATATTATTGACGAGATCGGGATGCGTGTATTCCACGCCCGTATCAAGTACCGCGACCACGATCTCGTTGCTGCCTTTAGTCTTGGCCCAGGCTTGCGGAGCTTGAATTTCAACGAGCGCCCACTGCTCTTTGAAGGCCGGATCGCTCGGACTAGCATCCACTTTCGTTAGGTCAAGACTGACTTCGTAATTAGGTTCCGCATATTCGACTTCGGGCAACACCTGATACTGAGCGGCGATGGCAGCGGCGTCGGCATTATCGGGATCGTCAATCGCGATCAGGCCCGGAACGGCTTCGATCTCGTCCTGAACGCGATCGTTAAAGCGTGAAGTGATTTGGGCAATCGCGTCAGCGGAAATTCCAACGCGAAATTTGACCATGACTTCCGGACGCGCCGAGTTAATGGCGGCCTCACGGTCGAACTGGTTTTGGGCAACGTCATCGCGCGATTTTGTTTCGCTCGGGATGAGGCGGACCGTCGAGCGCACCTGCCTTTGCAACCTTCTGATTTGAATGCCAAAAGCGGCCGCGAGAACGACCAGCAGCGCCAGCGCGAGGTAAAGAATGTATTTGCTTCGACTCATTTGCCTATAACGCAAACTGTTAGTTTGCGGTCTTAAACCAGATCTCCCGCCAGGTGCTGCAGCAAAACTGCGACAGCGATCGCTGCCGTCTCCGCGCGCAAAGTGCGTCCGCCCAGCGTGACGATCGTCCAGCTCGCTTCCCGCGCGGCCGCCAACTCTTCATCGGTCCAGCCACCTTCCGAGCCGACGAGCGCTGTCAGAGAACAATCTTCGACAAGCGTCATGTCAGAACCACCTGCGTGAGCGGGTGGACCATCCGCATCGAGTGGCCCATCCGCATCGAGTGGCCCATCCACCTGGAGTGGAGCATCCGCATCGTGCCGCCCCCTTACGGAGGCGGTTCTGACAAGCGAGTTGACGGCTTCTCTCAACGATTGCCCGTCGCGTTCGGAAAACATCACAAAGCGTGAGCTCCCGCCGGTGTTGCTGTTTTCAAGCAGAGTTTTGAAACTAACCGGACTGGAAACCTCCGGCACAACCGCGCGTCCAGACTGCTTGGCTGCCTCGAGCGCAATTCGCTGCCAGCGCGCCACGCGTTTTGCGGCGTCCGACTCGTCGCGCAAACGTATGTCGGCAAGCTTCGTCACCACCGGCACCACGCACGCTACGCCCAACTCTGTCGCCTTTTGCACGACCAGATCAAACTTTTCTCCCTTGAGCAGAGCGACTGCGAGAGTCAACTGCAGCGGCGATTCCGGACGGGCAGGTTCGACTTCCCGGACGACTCGAAGATGAGCAAAGTCGCGGCGACTCTCTTCGATGCGACATTCAAATTCTTTGCCGGCGCCGTTGAAAACGAAAACGTCGTCGCCTGTCTTCAGGCGCAAGACGTCGCGCAGGTGACGCGCCTCGTCAGTCGCGAGGGTCACGCCCTCTGCGTTTGAATCAAAGGCGCTCGGCGGAGCATAGAATCTGCGACGGGTCATAGGTTGTAACGCAAACTGTTAGTTTGCGTGATGATCGGTCTCGGCCGAGTAGCAATTGAAGCACGCAAACTAACAGTTTGCGTTACAAGGAAAGAACAAGGGACAGACAAGAATGTCTGTCCTACACAATTATCGCGACCCACTCGCCGTCTTGCAGCGTTTCGCACGGCTCGCTCACGCCGCATTCCAACAGGCGCGCGCGCACCGCTTCGGCCTGTGAATCAAGAATTCCCGACAGGATCAGATGCGAACAGCTGGCGGACAGAAGCGAAGGCAAGGCGCCGCGGATCACGTCTGCCGTCAAATTTGCGCAGACCAGATCAGCGGACGCCGTCGTTTCTTCAACTGTGCCGACGCGAAAGGCAATCTGTTCATGCACGCCATTCAGTCGCGCGTTTTCGCTCGCGATGGCGATCGCGTCGGCGTCAGTATCGCAGGCCTCAATGCGTGCATCGGGGAACAACTTCGCGGCGGCGATGGCGAGAATGCCGGTGCCAGTGCCGACGTCGAGAAAACTTCCGCCGGCTCCGGGGCCCCCACGCAGGCGGCCCGCGGGGGGTGGCTGAAAATATTTTTCAATCGCGACCAGGCACAAACGCGTTGTCTCGTGCGTGCCCGTCCCGAAAGCCATCCCCGGCTCGATACGAATCACAATTCGCTGATGCTCGTCAGGAATCTCCGCCCACGGCGGCGCCACGATGAACCGCGTCCCAACCTCGACCGGCTGCCAGCTCTTTTTCCATTCGCCGAGCCAATCCTGATCGGCCACTTCGCGAACATTCATTTCGCGCACGGATGAAGATTCGAGACCGTAGATGCGCATTGCATCGCTCAATTGAGCGCGCACTTGTTCACGTTCCGGCAGGCGATCGAAGTAGGCCGCAACGTTTACCAGTCCGTCTTTTTCGTCATCCGTTTCCGTGCCCAACGCACCCGCTTCCATCAGCGCGTACTCGACGGCTTCACGCGCTTCCGGTTCGATTGACACGTCGAGCGCAAACCAGCTCGCTCGGCTTTGTTCGACTGTAATTGGCTGAACCTCCTAAGGACGAGAATCCTAGATCGTAAATCGAGAATCAACTAGTGAGCCGCTTATCGGGTGGTGCCCTAATTTGGAGTGCGGTGACCTGTCACCGCCTTCGCTCGCCGCGACTCGTCGCCGCACTGTTTGTTATAAGCCGTTTTCGCCAACTTGCTGCGACAGGTCGCAGCGACCAAAGTGCCGACAGGTCGGCGCACTCCAAATAGAAAATCGCTTCTCTAATTTAGCGATAACGCGTAACATTCGTCCGTTTTAAGCGAACTACAAATCTACCTGGGCTCCTTAACCTGGTTTGCGCGCCGTCGTAAATCTCAGCCTTCCGAAAGGAGTTTTCCTGAAATGCGAATCGCCTCCTTCAACGTCGAGAATTTCTTTTCCCGCGCTCGCGTGATGAACCTTGACACCTGGGCCGACGGCAAAAAGGTCCTGGCCGAATACAGTCGCCTGACGACATTGCTGCAAAAGCCGGTGTATTCGCCGTCAGTGAAAACCAAGATCCTGGCTTCACTCAAAACGCTTGGTCTCAATGCCAGCGACGAGTCGAAGTTTGTCATCCTCAGGCAGAACCACGGCCGCCTGGTGAAGCGGCCGGCGTCGGGGCCCACGGAAGTCGTCGCCAACGGTCGCGGCGATTGGATCGGCTGGCTTGAACTCAGGAAAGAAATGGTTAACGACGTTGCCGTGCAAATGACGGGCAAGGTCGTGCAGGAGTTGAATGCCGACGTGCTTGCCGTAATCGAAGCGGAGGACCGGATCGCGCTGGGCCACTTTAACGATCAACTGCTGAAGCCGCTCAACGCCACCTACCGTTCGATCATGTTGATTGACGGCAACGACGATCGCGGCATCGACGTCGGATTGTTGACCAAGCGAGGCTTTCCGATTGAGGCGATCGTGAGTCACGTGGACGACGACGACAACGGCTCGCGGATTTTCAGCCGCGATTGTCCGGAGTTCACCGTGCGAGTTAACGACAACACCACCGTGCTGGTGATCGTGAATCACCTCAAGAGCAAAGGCTACGGAGTGGCCGCGGCTGCAAACGCGCGGCGGAAACTTCAAGCCAAACGCGCGCGCGAAATTTATGACCTGAGACGGGCGCAAGGCGTTGATCGCATTGCGATCGTCGGCGACTTCAACGACACGCCGGCCAGCGATCCGATGAGCCCGTTGCTCGCGAGCGGTTCAGACTTGAAAGACATTTTTACGCACCCGCAGTTTCTCAGTGACGGTCGTCCCGGCACCTTCGCGAACGGGACTGCTTCCAACAAAATCGATTACATTCTGCTCTCGCCTGAGCTATGGAGTAGCGTTGAGGCTTGCGGTGTGTTGCGCAAGGGTGTCTGGGGCGGCACGAAGGGAACGCTGTTTCCTCACTTCGACGAAATGACGAAACCGATTCATGCTGCGTCCGATCACGCAGCGCTTTGGGTTGACTTGAATTTGTAGTGGCGAGATTCGCCGGAACTACTTTGGAGCGCGCTGACCTGTCAGCGCTTTGGTCCATGGCGGCTTGACGCCACGTTTTGGCAAGAATGAACGCAATCGAGGTCGCGACAGGTCGCGCCCGACTAAAGCGCTGGCAGGTCAGGCGCACTCCAAAATTCCTGTCTGCGGTTGATGAATTGAATCTTAGGAATGGGAAAGTAACACGATGAAATGTTCCGCATGTGGAAGTACGGCTCTCGTTGAAGGTTCGCTGATGGATAGCGGAGGTGGAGGGGGACTTGTGTTTCAACCGGCTGACATGTCTCCCCTTAGAAAAATGTTTGGCATGGGCAGTCGTAAGACCCGCTCTTATGGTTGTATTAATTGCCGAAACTTACAGTTGACCGTTGATTTTAATGAAGAAGATGCTCAGAAGTATCAAGAGTTTGAAGGCCAACAACCGGGTGTGCTGGAAAGAATAAATTCCGAACGGTAGGCATCCGCAGATTACAGATTGGGTAAAAACAAATGACGGTTTGCCTGACCGGAATTGAATCTGTGTAATCTGTGGATGAATCATGGCTGATCCGGACGAGTATAGTTTGCCGAGAACCCGACAAGTGTTTCTCTCGAAGCAACCGAACGTTCCTTGAACGAAAGTCACCTATGACTCAACGAAAAAAGCAGGTGCGTTGGTGGTTGCTGCTGGCCGTCACCGCCATCGCTCTTTATCTTTGCTGGCTGATGGTGAAGCCTTTCGCCGGCGTGCTGGCGTGGGCGGCGGTGTTGGTGATCGTCTTCTATCCGGTGCATCTCCGACTGGTCAGCAAAACCCGGCGGCCGGCACTCGCCGCGATGCTTTCGTGTGCTCTGGTAATCCTCACGATCCTGGTGCCCGTGGTGCTGGTGACGATTGCGGTGCTCAGAGAATTTTCCGGAGCTGCGCAAAGTTTGCAGTCAAACCTCGCCCTCCTGCTGGATCCCAATTCACCTTTAACCGGGCGTCCGCTGCGCTGGCTCAGTCAATTTGTCGACGTCGAACAGCTTCGTTCACAAGAGCAACTGCTGGGGTGGTTGAAAGGAAGAAGTGGCGCGATCGCCGGCCAAACGCTCGGATTTCTTGGTGGCGCAGTGGGCATACTGGTGCAGATGTTTTTCGTGGTGTTCACGATGTACTACCTGTTTCGCGACGGCGATCGAATTTTTGGTGTCATCAGAGACGCGCTGCCGCTGGAGAAGAAGCAGGCCGAAGCGATTCTGGCGAGGACGCGCGACGTGGTGGGCGCCAGCGTCTATGGCGTCTTCAGTATCGCCATCGTGCAGGGGGTGCTGGGTGGGCTGGCCTTCTGGGTTCTCGGTCTGCCATCGGCGATCGTCTGGTGCGTGGTGATGATTCTTTTCTCGATGATTCCGATGTTGGGAGCGTTCGTCGTCTGGGCCCCGGCAGCACTCTATCTTTTCGCGACCGGACACTACGTCAAGGGAATTCTGCTGGTCCTTTGGGGGACGCTGGTGGTTGGCATGGCCGACAACTTTCTGCGGCCTAAGCTGGTCGGTGGCCGGACCAAGCTACACGAGCTCTTGATCTTCTTTGCCGTGCTGGGCGGCTTGCAGGTTTTTGGAGTGTTGGGAATCGTGCTTGGGCCAGTCGTGCTGGCGATTACTCTCGCTTTGGTTGACGTGTTTCGGGCCGCCGATCGCGCGGCGGAAAGTTGAAACAACATCCGGTTAAAAATAAGTACTTTAGCAGTCTCTGATTGAAGTACCGCAAAGCGGTTCTGACCTCCAGCCCAGGGTTGCCGCCGCGGCTACCCTGGGTATCGAATTCAAATCCGCCTCAACCCCGATGGGGTTGCGTCCTTCATACGCCGTTCACCCAACGTAGCCGCCGAGCGGCAACGTTGGGCTGGAGGTCGCAACCGCTTCGCGGTTTATCACGACTAGCTTAAGAGACGCGTCCTAAATGACATCCACACCGAGCGCCGCGCTGAGCGGAGAACCCCACGACTACAAGATTTGGAACGTCATCACCGCCTCCGCCGTCGGGACGATGATTGAGTGGTACGACTTTTACATCTTCGGCAGTCTCGCGCTCACAATCTCGCCACACTTCTATCCTGAGGGAAATACGACCCTCGCGCTGCTCGCTTATCTCTCAACGTTCGCGGTTGGCTTTGTCGTCCGACCTTTCGGCGCGCTCTTCTTCGGACGCATCGGCGATCTGGTGGGCCGCAAATATGCTTTCCTCGTGACGCTGCTGATCATGGGCGGCGCGACCTCGCTCATCGGTTTTTTGCCGGGTTACGCCACGATCGGTTTGGCCGCTCCCATCATTCTGCTGGTGATTCGCATTTTGCAGGGCCTCGCGCTGGGCGGCGAATACGGCGGCGCGGCGGTTTACGTGGCCGAACACGTGCCCGATGCCAAACGCGGGTTCTACACAAGTTTTATCCAGATCACGGCAACGCTCGGGTTATTTCTTTCGCTGGCTGTCATCCTTGTCATCCAGAATTTTATGAGCAGGGAAGCGTTTCGCGCGTGGGGCTGGCGCATCCCGTTCATCATTTCGATCTTCCTGGTCGGCATTTCACTTTACATTCGCTTGCGCATGAAGGAGTCGCCGATTTTTCAACACCTCAAAAGCGCGGGGATGACTTCGGCGAAGCCTTTGAAGGAAGCGTTTACAAAGTGGACCAACCTTAAGCGGGTTCTGATTTCGCTCTTCGGCGCGACGGCGGGCCAGGGCGTCGTTTGGTACACCGGACAGTTTTACGCGTTGTTCTATTTGCAGACTGTCCTTAACGTGAACGTTACGTCAGCGAACTACATCATCGCGATTGCGCTGCTGCTGGGCATGCCATTTTTTGTTGTCTTCGGCGCCCTCTCCGATCGATTGGGCCGCAAGCGCATCATGATGCTCGGGTGTTTGCTCGCCGCTGTTTCTTACATTCCGATTTACCGCGCCATGCAAAGCGCGGCCGGGTCAAACGTCGTGACTGCGTCACCCTTGCGCAATGCGATCACTGGCTCAATCAGTCTCACACCTCAGACATATGTTGACGGCGTGCTGCTGCCGGCGAAACAGGTTCTGCCTTACACCGACTTCGCCAGTCTCATCAGTAATCCGATCGCGTGGAAACTGATCCTGCTCGTGTTCATCCAGGTAATTTTCGTGACGATGGTTTACGGGCCGATCGCCGCGTATCTCGTTGAAGCGTTTCCGGCGCGCATCAGGTACACGTCGTTGTCGCTGCCTTACCACATCGGCAATGGCGTGTTCGGGGGGTTGTTGCCGTTGATTGGACTTTATGTAGTCGCGCAGACCGGGAATATTTATGCGGGCTTGTACTACCCAATCATCGTCGCGAGTGTGACGTTTGTGGTGGGTTCGCTGCTGCTGAAGGAAACCAGGCACGTCTTGATCTGGGAAGAGACGGAGACTGCTGGAAGCTCGACCGAAGGCGACACAACCCCAACCCCATGAGGACAGTACCACCACGCGGGTGCGTCCGGCCCGCATTTTCATGCCCCAATTTTCGTTGATTCAGTGAGACCGACCACTATCGCCGGTCTAACCTCATAGCGACGAACCGTCTTTTCTGTTCACTTCACTGACACCGCTTTTAAGGGCCTTGCAAGCGACTTGACAATCTTCGCTAATTTTCGCTAATCTTCGCCCAGCGTTAGTTCTTAATCTTCCGAAGGCGGGAAAATGCGATGTTTGCCTGCATTTATGGTCAGCAACCACTCCGCACGGAATTGTCCGGCATCCCCGCCGGACGGCCCTCCTCTACCCCGTCGGCGCCCTGCCGATGGGGAGACCGGGCTTGGGGAACGAGATCTTTGGCGGAGTTTGCCTATGCGTTTTCACCTCTCGTCGAGGAGATGCCAAGGCACAAGTTAGCTAGTCGGCGCCGGCCGCGCTGGTCGCCGGCTGCAGGTGATGCAACTCGCTGGCGTCGATCAGGTTCAGTCCCTTGTCCCGCACGTTTTTGAACCCGGGAACAATCTCTTTCTCAAACGGCTGCATGCCGTTGAAGTCTCGCTTGTGCCCGGTGAAGTCCAGGTAAAGATGCTTGCGCGTGAAACGATCCGGCACGCCGGCAAAGCGCGCAATGGGATACTTGATCACGTCGCCAAACAATCGCTTGCCCATCTTCGTGTAATAAATCGGCACGCCGAGTGAAAACTTCGCATTGACGCGACTGCCGCCCTTCCAGAATTCGAGATTGTAGCGCCAGCAGGTGAAGAAAAATTCCCACTGCAGGTCGGTCATCTCGATCAACTTCGCGCTCGCTTTCTTCTGCATGCGCGTGTCTTCCAGCGGCACAAAGAACGTCGGCACAAACGTGCCCTTGGCGTTGCGCAAGTCGTAAAGCAGATCGAGTGATTGCTTCGTGTCTTCTTCAGTTTCTCCAGGCAGGCCGAGGATGAAAGTACACATCGGAAAAATATTGTGCCGGTTCAGCGTCTCCATTCCCGTCAGGATTACGTCGCGCCATTGGTGCGACTTGTAGGGATACGCCTTCCCTTTCATGTAGGTGTCGAAGAGGCGCGCGCTGCCCGTCTCCAGGCCGATGATCGGATCGGCGGCGCGTTTGTCCGGATGCGTCGAGCTCTTATGCTGAACGTGCGAATACGGAACAATCAAAGGCGCCAGCCGCTCGACGATGGACGGATCTTTGACGACCGGGGCCATGGTGAGGTGCGACGTTTGAATCATTTTGATTCCCGGCACGCTCACGATGCCTTTGAAGAGTCGCTCCAGAGCCGGCACGTTGGTTTGGAAGTTTGGCAACTGTTCGTAAAGAAACATGTCCTCAGAAGCAAGCAGCACACTATCCGCGCCTTCGCTCGCGTTCACCCTGACGCTCTCGAGGATGTGTTCGAGAGGAAACGAACGTCCGACCTTGGTCGCCGGTCCGCAAAACTGACAGCCGCGCCCGCAACCTCTCGTGATCTCAACGACGCCGAAAGTTGAACGATGCCGGACAACCGGAATCTCTTCGACGGTTGCTTGCTGGTCCTTGGGAACCTTGATGATTCTCGGCAGCGACGGATCGCCCGCCATGATGCGCGCGAATATATCGCTGAACGCACGTTCGATCTCGCCATCGATCAAGTAGTCGAGGTTGAACTGGTCAAGCCGGTTTGCCTTTTCCAGTTGCCAGGCGCCGGGCCCACCAACCACAATCTTCGGCCGATATTTCTTGATGACCGGATGCGTGACGATCTTCAGGAACTCAGCCGCGTTCAGCGGCGTCAGGTTTTCGCCGAAGAGTTTCGCGTAGATGTCGGTCGCATAGGAGATGCCGAGCGGATTGTGCGCGTGAATCGCGAGCACCTTCGTCTCGGGACCGACAAACTTCTCCAGGTTATCGCAGTAGCAAGTGACGACGTCTTCTTCCGCGTATTCCCGCAGCAGCAACGTCTCGACCATGCGCAGGCCGTTGGGCACAAACTTGGCGCGGCCGTCCGGCCACGATTCGTTCGCAAACGAAACTTTATTGAAGAGGGTGTTGCTGAGTTTGACAGGAACGGCCGCGGACATCATCTGCTGCCAGACGCTGTGTTTCCACTCGCTGGATTCGGTGGACGAAGCCGTCAAGACGATCAGAGGTGAAGCCATTTTGGGGGAAGCCTCCTCGGAAATTTATCAATGCAACTGGTCGGCGGCGGGTGTTGGCGACCACGTCACGATTGCTGCAATAGCTGTAAGCCAATCGTCGGATTTTAGCATCAGCAATTGGGGTTGCCAATAACCTCGGCGCGGATAAATCCTCAAAATACCTGTCAAAATTGACAGTAGCCAAGGGCTATGAAAGCAGACTCACTTGCGCCAGATCACGGCTCAGCCGCGCTCTCGCCAACGCGTGCAAAGGTCCGCGGCCGCTTCCGGCCAAGTGGGAAACTGAAAACTGAATCCTGACTGGAGCAGACGAGGCGGAACAACCCGACGGCTTTTGAGCATCAGTTCAGTTTCGCTGCGAAGCACGAACGCGCCCAACTCCAGCATCCATTCCGTCGCCGGCAGGCCAAAGGAAATGCCCCAGGCCTTTCGCAGACTCGCCATAAATTCCGTGTTTGGCAGCGGGTTCGGCGCCGCCAGGTTGACCGGCCCGTCGAGCTCTTCATGCTCAATCAACCATGCGACGGCGCGCACAAAATCGAGATCGTGTATCCAGGAGACAAACTGCTTCCCGTCGCCGTAACGGCCGCCGAGCCCGAACCGCACCAGTCTCAACAACATGTCGAACGCGCCGCCGCGGTCAGGACTCATCACGATCGCCGAGCGCATCAGCACCTTGCGCGTTCGTGGGGTGACGGCCGAGTTCACCTCGTGTTCCCACTTTTTCACGACGTCGATGCTGAAGCGCCAGGTGTCCGGCGCGTGCTCTTCTGAGCCACCGATGATTCCGCTCGCTTCGTCGTTCGGCGCGTCGTAACGATGAGCATAGAGCGTGGCGGTACTTGCCTGCAGCCAAACGCGCGGCGCGTTTTTCGCGTCGGTGATTGCCTGGCCCACAATCCGAGTTGAGTTCACGCGCGACTCGATGATGATGCGCCGGTTCTCAGGCGTGTAACGACAGTTCACGCTCTGGCCGGCGAGATTGACGATCGCGTCCGCGTTTTCAAATTCACTGGTCCAGTCGCCGGCAGTCTCGCCGTCCCACTTCACTACAACCCACGGGTGTGCGTTGGTTGCAGTCCTGCTAAGCACCACAACTTCGTCGCCGCGCTCATGAAACGCGCGCGCGAGCACAGTGCCGACTTGTCCTGAACCACCCGGAATGACAATTTTCATGCCTTCTCCTACGATCGCCCTTCAAGAGCGCCCGACTCGACGCCTGAATCAACTTGATCGCATCGGTTTCCACGTCAAGGCTAACCCGGCGACGAACATGACTGCTCCAGCGATGGCCGGAGCGAGGTGAAAAAGATCGTTGTAGCCAACCACCGGATGAACTCCGATCGCCGTGGCAAAGCCGACCACGCCGGCAACACAAAGGATTTGCCAGAGATTTCGCGACGGCTGCGCGCACCAAACACAGAAAAGCACCGTGATTCCCGTAGTACAGATCGCGCCGCCGAATCCCGCCCGGTCGTGGGCGATTAACGGAATCAAGCGGTCGCTGACCATTTGCAGATCCGCTCTTTCAAGACCCATGAAAGTTAGATCCTGCGGCACGAACACTCGCGTCATGCCGAAAGTCATCACCGTCAAACCGCCGGCGATCATCCCGGCCGCCACCGCCAGCAGCAGCGCCCGCCCGATGCCAAATTGCGAACGCCAGTTGACAGCCACGCCAGACTTAACCAGCGAGTTGATCCCGCGCTGGGCCCGCAGCAGCGACCGCGATTTGTACAAGCCGACGACGAAACAAGGAAGGATCACAAGCGTGGCAACGCCGTGCCAAGTGTCGAGATAGCCGTAGCCGAGGTAAGCAAGAAAACTTCCGAAGCCGGACAGACCGCTCACGATGAAAAGCCACCAGGCCCAAGCTTCGCCGCGGCGCAGCGGAAACTCAGCCAGCCAAAGGTAGAGCGCGCCGATCGCGATGAGCGCGCCGCCAAAAGCAACGCGATCGTGAAACATGAAATAGACGATGCGACAATTTTGAATTCCGCAAAGCTGCTCGGCGGTGATGCCGAGGTAGTAAACGTCGTGCGGCAAAAAGTGTCGGCTGGCGGAAAGAAACAGTGCGAAGCCACCGGAAAGGACGAGCAAGAGTCCGCAAAAAAGCAGCAGCGGCCGGCCATCGCCCACCAAGGCACTGAAGATTCCGCGATCGTCTCGAGTTGTCTCCGGCATAGTTGTCGGTTGTTCCTATTTGCAACTCTCGGTGCGTCCGAGAGTTGCAAAGTTAATGCACCATGGTTTGTCTGACCTTTTTGACTAATCGGTCGATTTCGTTTGCGAGATCGCGTCGGCCACTTTTCGCGCGACTGCCACAGCGTCGTCGTTCTCAGAAACAGCGACCCGCGTATCCGCCAGGGCATAGATTGGACGACGCGATTCATAAAGCGCCTGCGCGATCTCGCGGGACGGCGCGAGCGGCCGCGCCTCCCGGGGATCGTCGCCTAACGCGATCCGCTGCCAGCACAACTCGAACGGCGGGTCCAACCAAACTGTGAACGCTTCATGCTGCGCGAGCAGTTCGCGATTCTGCGCGAGCGTCCAGGCGCCACCGCCAACGGCAATCACGATTGCAGAACCCCCGGCCTCCTGCAAGACTTCGCCCTGCTGCAAGACCTCGCCGAGTGCGCGCGTTTCAAACTGCCGGAACGCTGCCTCGCCGTCCTGTTCAATGATCTCGCCCGGCGCGCGGCGTTCGCGCTCAGCGATCCACGTATCCAAATCGACGGCGCGACAATCAAGCAGCCGCGCGAGTTCGATGGCGACACTCGACTTGCCCGCGCCCATGAAACCAATGATGACGATCGTTTGGCTGAACATGAAAAGTTCCGAGTTTCAAGTTCCGAGTTTCAAGTTTCAAGTTTCAAGTTCGGCGTTTCGAGAGTTTCGAGTTGATCTCGTCGTACTCACCGGGGCGTTCCTGCCCTCGCTCGCTTCCCTATCGCTGAAACTTGGAACTTGAAACTTGAAACTCGAAACTTTCCTATCGCTCCACCACCGTTTCAAGACATTTGAAGAACTCCGGAAAAGAGATCCCGACACATTCGCTCCCGGATATTTCCGAGTCGCCCTCCGCCAACAGTGCCGCCACGCTGAAGGCCATGGCAATGCGGTGATCGCCGTACGCATCGAGTCGCGCGCCGTGCAAGTGCGCGGTTCCGGCAACGGCCAGCCCGTCTTCATACTCCTCAACTTCTGCGCCCAGCGCCCGCAAGTTCTTCACCGTTGCTGCAATTCGATCGGTTTCTTTGTACCGAAGTTCGCGAGCGTCGCGAATAACAAGGCCACTTGCGATTTGAGTTCCAACGACAGCCAGCAGCGGCAGTTCATCGATCAACGCGGCGGTGGTTCGGCCGTCAATGCTAATCGGCGGTCTCTCGTTCGCGGCGTGAAGCGAATCCGTTGCGTGGATAAGAATCGTGCCGCGGGGTTCGTTGCACGCGTCACGCGGTTCCGCAATCGCAATCCTGGCGCCCATCGAACGCATCGTCTCCAGCAATTGCGTCCGCGTGGGATTGAGCCCGACGTCGCGAATCTCCAGTTCAGATCCCGGCAGGAGAGCGGCGGCGGCAATGAAGAATGCGGCAGAGGAAAAGTCGCCGGGTACGCTCACGTCGCGCCCGGTGAGATCGGCCGGACCAGCAACGGCGCACCTGCGGGTCGGCAAAGTCTGAGCCTGCGAAATTTCAATTGGCGCCCCAAACCATTCCAACAACCGCTCGGTATGGTCACGTGTCGCGCCGGCAATTTCGCGCACCTCTGTTCGTCCAACGGCGAATAATCCGGCGAACAGCACGGCCGTTTTAATCTGAGCACTTGCGATCGGCAGTTCATACGTGATCGGTTTGAGCGGCCGGCGACCTTCGATACTGAGCGGCGGCGTTCCCGCGTCCGTGGCAGAGACGCGGGCGCCCATCAATTCGAGCGGTTCGATGATTCGCTTCATCGGTCGCGATCGCAGCGAGTCGTCGCCGGTTAACGTCGCAGCAAAATCGTGGCCCGCCAGCATTCCGGCCAGCATGCGCATCGTCGAACCACTGTTGCCGCAGTCCAGCCACTGCTCCGGCGCGTGCAGTTGCCCGTCGCTCTCGATGCGCACGTCGTTCCCGTTGTGGTCGATCGAAACCCCAAGCTGCCGCAGGCACGCTAACGTCGAAGCGCAATCCTGGCTCGTCGAAAAGTTTGAGAGGAGCGACTTCCCTTTTGCGGCGGCGGCGAGCAGGGCGGCGCGATGGGAAATCGATTTATCTCCCGGCAGGCGCAGCGTTCCCCTGATCCGTCGGGCTAGGCTTATTTTCATTGGCCAATCTTACCTTGCCGAGTCTCTTCGCCGAAGCTCAACGTTTCTTATTCCAATTCTTCGCGTCATGAGGTCAGTACCACCACGCGGTAGCGGGTGGGTTTACTATCGGAACAAGATCATTGAGCACACCAAGTCTATTCGGGTCGTCATGCCAACCCATCGACACCCACCCGCTACCGCGAGGTGGTACTGACCTCATCGTCTCGCAAGTAGCTGGTCGCCTTGCGTCGAGCAAACAAATGGAACACTACGCTTGAGACTGACTTTCTTGACACGTGACACGCCCGCATGTTACACCCTCGACCTTCCGTAGCTTTTGGAGTTCAAACTCCGAGACCCACAACCCCCGGGTCGCCAAGCGGGCAGCCTGGACGCAAGCGTAGAGGTCTCGCGCCCGCGATGTCTTTTAATCGTGACACCAGATGTGACTTTAGAGACGAATGAACTCAGGCTTCCCAGCCGGGTTTCGGCTGCGGATGAAGTCGCCGCGGCCGTCTCTGAATTCTTAACGCGCCTGGGGATTGCGGAAGAAGTCGCCTTCGGGGTCGACATGGCCGTTCGCGAAGCGGTGACGAACGCAGTAGTTCATGGAAATAAACTCGACGAAGCGAAAATCGTCGAAGTGAAGTTAAGTAATACTCCCGACGCTTTTGAAATCAGCGTGCGCGACCAAGGCTCAGGGTTCAACCCGGATGCCGTCCCTGATCCGACCAAAGACGAGAATCTTCTGAAAACGTCAGGTCGCGGCATCTTTTTTATGAGAAACTTCATGGATCAGGTTGATTGGTCGACCGGCCCAACCGGGGGAACATTCGTGCGGATGATTAAGAAACTGTAAGCGTCTACAATTTGTACCCTTCGTTTTGTCAGCATTATCCAAAGACAGGGCGGCCAGTTAGAATTCAAACATTCAGCATCGCAAGTCTTCAAAGGAGATTGCAGAAAATGGCAGAGCTAAACATTTCGGAGCGCCAGGTCGGAGACATCACCATTCTTGATATGGATGGCAAGATTACGATCGGCGAAGGCAGCGTGGCGCTGCGCACGGCGATTCGTCGCCTGCTCGAAGAGGGCAAGAAAAAAATCCTGCTCAACCTCGCGAAGGTTAACTATATCGATTCGAGTGGCATCGGCGAGTTGGTCTCCAGCTACACCGCGATTAACAAAGAAGGCGGGCAGTTGAAACTTCTGAACCTGACCCAGAAGCTCGAAGACCTGTTGACGATCACGAAACTTTTGACTGTGTTTGACGTTTATGAGAGCGAAGACGAAGCCCTCGCCAGCTTTAAATAGGAGGACCTGCTCGACGGTACTCCGACAGACTTAAGTGATAAACGTACGCGTTTGACCCGGTAGCGACAACCCAGATTGGTCGCAATTTCAAGGGAGATGAAAGATGGCGGAACTCGACATTACTGAGCGGCAGGCTGGAGATGTAACCATTCTGGATTTGAGCGGTTCGATAAGAATGGGTGAGGGCGCCGTCTCTCTGCGCAACCGTGTTCGCAGTCTGTTCGAGCAGGGTAAGAAAAAGATCCTGCTTAATCTTAGCGGAGTCAAGAATGTCGATTCGAGCGGGATTGGCGAGCTGATTGCGAGCTATACGACAATGAGCCGCGATGGCGGACAACTCAAACTCTTGAAGCTCACCGACAAGATCAAGGACCTGTTGGTGATTACCAAACTGCTGACGGTCTTCGACTCTTACGACGATGAAGCGGAGGCTTTGAATAGTTTCAAGTGACAGTTGCTAGTGACAAGTGACGAGTGACAAAAGATTTGCTGGTCACTTATTACTCGTCACATGTCACTGATCCAATGATTGGCTCGTCACTTTTCACTCGTCACCTGTCACAGCCTTTTCGCCGTTTGCTCGCGCTGGATGATCCACCTGAGCGAACGGCGCTCGCTTTTTCAATTGGCGTTTTCATCGCCTTCTCGCCCTTCCTCGGACTGCACACGATCATGGCGACTTTGGTCGCCTTCCTTTTCCGCTTCAACAAGATCGCTGTCTACACCGGCACGTTCATCAACAATCCTTTTCTGACGCTCATTCCCATCATCATTGCGTCTTACGCGATCGGGGCGTTTGTATTGGGAAGGCCGCTCAAAATTTCAGACGCCGGGCTTGCGTTGCTTCGAGATCCGCACCTTTTGACGGCCGCTTACTATCGTCAACTCTTCAACGAAGGTTGGGACATCGTTTGGCCTTTCACCATCGGCGGCATGGTGCTTTCGGTCGTTTGTTCGCTTATTGCTTATCCGGTAACATCTTCGCTGCTGCGTGCCAGGCAGCGGAGGCAGTAGTGAGGGAGGGCTCGGGTTCTGGAACAGTGCGTGCGCCCTCCTGACGGTCGGGCTACTTCCCGTTGGCATCTGTTTCAGTGGTGCTGAGCATCTCTACTTTCCAGAGAGTTTCCCGCAAATACAGACCCAAACTATTGAACCGCAACGACTGGGAAATACCAGACGACTTTATGAAGAAGCTTATTTCAACCGCCATTCTTTTCGCTTTCACTTGTTCCGCTGCGTATTCGCAAACGAAGCCAGACGCAACTCAGGTGCGCACTTCCGATCCGGTTCCGGCTGCATCACCCCGGCCGGCTCGCGTACAGCAACGACAAGCCGCAGACTTTGATCTCGGGGAATACGGGATCAGTTTCCAGATCGAACCGCGCTTAATAATCATGATGGCCGCGCTTGAAGCCGCGGGCTTTGATCCCACTGCGCCGGGTGATGAGCCTTCCGTGTTTCGGTCGCAAGTCAGAAGAGATCTGACCGACCTCGATCCGGATCTGCGCAGCCGTCTGCGCTCATTTTACGAACGCAACAAACTGCCGGCCCCGGCCACGGCTGCCGATCAGGCGGCCCGATACGTTTCGCTCGCTTTCGCACTTGGGCCACCGCCGACGCTTGAGGCGCCCCCAAGATCGGAAGATCTGCCCGGCAGTCTGCTTGAAGTGCTCGACTTCGCCCCGCTCGTGAAAGAGTTTTACCGCCGCGCGAACCTTGAAGAACATCTTCCTTTTTACACTCGCGCCTATCAATCCGAAGGCGATCGTTTACTGAAGCCGACTGCCGAGATGGTCCGCGCCGTGCTCTCGTATCTGCACACGCGCCCGATCACAATTTCACAGGAACGCGTGCTGGTTAAATCGCCTTCCGGAAAAAAGAACGCGCCCAAAGCCTACACGACCCGCGACCGCGAGCGTCGTTTCTTCATCGTGCCCGATCTGCTCGGCGCGCCCAGCGCGATTAACCTCCGCGTGATTGGCGACGACTACTACGTCGTCCTCCCGGAGGGCACTGATCCGACGTCTTCAGAACTGCGGCGCGGTTATTTGCAGTACGTGGTTGACCCGCTCGTGTTGCGCTTCAATCGCGAAGTCGCCGCGCGCCGCGATCAGATCAAACTCATCATCACCGAACGAGAGAAGGCGGGAGCGACAGTTAGCCCGGATATTTTCCTGGCGGTTTCACGCTCGCTGGTCGCGGCGTCTGACGCGCGTTACGAGGAAACGCGCAGACTCGAGGCGCTTAATCGCGAGGCGCGGGTAAAACTCGCGCAGGCGAAAGACGACCCAGCGCGCCTCGCAATCACTCGCGAACTGCAAACCAACACGACCGCGCTCAGGGATGAAACGATCGCGCGGTTGGCGGACGACTACGAACGCGGCGCCGTGCTCGCTTTCTTCTTCGCGGATCAGTTGGAGGGGATCGAGAGCAGTGGTTTTGACGTTGCCGGTTTCTTTCCCGACATGATCGCGTCGTTTGATCCGGCGCGCGAAGCGCTGCGGTTAACGCAAAACGCGGAAGCTCGCCAACGCGCGGTCGCTGCGCGGCAGGCGCGAGTCTCGGCCCGTCAGGTTTCAGTCGTCACGCCTGTCTACAACGAAGCCGAAGCCGCCAGGGCTGCGCTGCTGATGAAAAAGCTCGGCGAGATCGAACAAACCTTGCGGCAGAAGGACTACGAGAATGCCGAGCGGCGACTGAAGGAATTGCTGAAGGACTATTCACGCGAGCCGCGGATTTTCTTCGCCCTCGGGCAAACAGCGAGTCTGGCAGCGGCCGATGCCACCGACGAAGAAGTGCAGGCGCAACGGCTCAACCGCGCCCTCGGCAATTATCGCCTGGCAGTTGAAGCGGCGTCTCCCGAAACCGATCGCGCCCTGGTCTCACGCGCGCATGAGGCGATGGGAAGAATTTACGCCTTCCTGGAAAACAACAATGAAGCCGCCAGAGAATTTGACGAGGCGATCAAGATTGGTTTCGTGAGCGGCGGGGCCTACAACGATGCGGTCGAAGGCCGGAAGAAACTGCCGCAACCGTAAAACGGGTCAGTGGGGTAAAGGGGAAAGGGCAGGGGTAACGGGAGACGACGCTCAGCTGTTCAATTGAGCCAGGTTGATCGTCGTGCGCGTGGTGAAACAGAAAGGGTAACAGGCTGCTCGCCCGTTACCCTTTCCCCTTTACCCCTTTCCCCTGTTCGACGTTGCCTTATATTGGCTGTTGCGCGCCGTCCCTGATCACACGCACTCTCGGTCCTCTGATCTTTCCGGGAACTACCACTCTGACATCCGGCGTTGACGGTAAATCGATGCGCGGCACCCGAACGTTTATCTCCGGAATCGATCCGAGTTCAACGCGCGGGACTACAATCGTTCGCACTCCCATTTGCGGAGCCGTTCCCGGCTGCGATGCTGGAATCTCTTTCGGCGTGACGTTGATGGTCCGCTGATTCTTGTTGCGAATGACGGTCAGCGTAACCTCGCCGTCCTTCTTCTTGTTGATTCCGCGCGCCAGGTCGCCGGATCCATCGATCTTCTCGCCGTCAATCGCGGTGATAACGTCTCCGGCTTTCACTCCCGCTTTCGCCGCCGGACTGTCGTCAGCGACTGCGGTAACCAACACGCCCTGACCGTCCGCGACTCCAAAATATTCGGCAAGCTGCTTCGTCAGTTGCGTCGTGCTGACACCGATGCGGCGGTGGTTGCCAAATGCGAACACCATTCCGTCCGGACCTTGTCCTTCCCATTTCCAAACCTGCCCGCCCGGCGCGCCATGAAAATCCTTCAGCTTGTCCAGACCCTTCAGTGCTTTCAGTTCTTCCAGTCCGCGCAGACCTTCGATTCCTTCGAACCCTTCCAACCGCATCGCGTTCATCGACTCGTTGCGCTTGCCGATCGTGACGGCTACTTCCTGTTCACCGCCGCCGCGGCTGATGCCGAGTTTGACGGTTTGATCCGGTGCGACTTCAGCCACCAGCCGGTTGAGTTTGCGAACGCTGGTGACAGTGTCGCCTTCAAACCGAACGATCACATCGTCCTTTTTTAGCCCCGCTTTTTCCGCCGGGCTGTCCTTGACGACTTGCGTGATCCCAACGCCGCGAGCGTCGCGCATGCCGTAGCGGGACATGTTTTCCTTGTTGACGTCTTCAGCGTAAACGCCAAGAAAACTGCCGCCTTGAATAAACATCGAAAACGCCGCGGGAGCCTCGGGCGCATCAGGCATCGGCGTTTCTGGCGGGGCTGGCGCGGCCTGCTGCGCAATGGCAATGCCGCCGGTCAAGAGTAGGGAAACTACGAAATAAAACGCATTCTTCAGGTTCATGACAGAGAGAGTCCTCCGGGTAGATTTTGGGTGTTACACGCAGGCCGCGCGCACGAGTTCCAAAATAAACCGCCAAGACGCCAGGGCCGCCAAGTGTTTTTAAATGTTCGTTTAGAGGCGGGCACTGCCCGCCGCTCGTGTGATAAGGCAACTGGATTCGTTGATAGTTGAATCGGCGGGCGATGCCCGCCTCTAAACTGAAACAGGCTTTCTTGGCGATCTTGGCGCCTTGGCGGTTAAAGCCTTTAGTGTGCTGAGGGTTGGCGGTAGAGTTCTTTCCCGTCACTCATTTCGACGGCGATTTTTCCTTCCGAGTGCGCCAAATCCAGATGCGCCACCGCCTCGGAAACGGCAAGAAACTGGTGCACGTCGTCAGCTCCGGGAAACATCTCCTGGGCGATTTCCCAGGCACTCGCGCCGCTCTTCCCCAGCAGTCGGATGACTTCAGCCTGACGTTCCCTGATCGCCCGAAAATAGCGATTGAACAATTCCTCGAAGTCGTGGACCGGATCGCCATGACCGCCGTGCACGAGCGTGGGCGCGAAGGTTCGGAGTCTCGCCAAACTCACCAGGTATTCAGCCAGCGACGCAAAGCGCTTGGTGGGATCGACCGGGTCGGGCGAAAGAACGGGGTTCGGGGTGATGCGTTTGAGCACGCAATCGCCGGCGATCACGGTGCGGTCAGCCTCGCGCACAAACGAACAGGAGCCGGGCGTGTGGCCGGGAGTGTGCACGATGCGCAGCGTGCCGGTTTCAAACTCAAGCTCGGCTTCGTCACGCAGTTCGCCGTACTCATCGGTATTGAATGAGTCGGCGTAACGCCTGACGCCTTCGTACATTTTCCGCATCGTCTCGATCTCTTCCGGCGGCACACCCGCGCGCACCAGCAACGTCCGGTGTTCCTCATACTCGAGCCGGCCGACGCGATGACCCGTCTCCCACGCGTGGACCAGGACCTCGGCGTCTTTCGCTTCATCACGCACGGAGCGAGCGAGTCCGCAGTGGTCTTCGTGCGCGTGTGTGAGCACGATGCGACGGATGTCGGATACACGCAGGCGCGCCTTTCGCAGTCCTTCGTGGAGCGCGTCGTTAGCTTCCTTGGTTTTGGGACCGGTGTCGATGAGCGTGATGGGGTCTTCCGCGATCAGATAGACGTTGACCGGGCCAATGTAGAAAGGCGTCGGCAGCGAGATGGGGATGATTCTCATAAGGAAAAGGGAAAAGTTAAAAGGCAAAGGTTCAGACAAAAGCAAGCTGGCATCCGCCATTCGTGCTTCCTTTTGCCCTTTTCCTTTTGCCCTTTTCCTTCTTCAGTACACGTACCGATTCGCCTCAATCATCACGTCCGCGATGCGCTGGCGCGCGGCGATCGTGTTCACCGGCGTCAACTTCGTGAAACGCCGCAGCGCCGCCAACAGTGTGCGCAGTTCATCGCCTTCCGCCATTCCCGCCAGCGTGTTCTTTGCACTCGCGTCAATGCGTTCGACCGCGTCGTTACAAAAGACGCGCGTCATGTCGATGTATCGCGCCGCCGCCTCTTCACCCTGCGACGCCGCGAGCTTTTGCGTGCGCAGGATCGCCGACTCCATCGCGTAAGCGTCCATGATGATGTCGGCGATGCCGATTAGAATTTCCTGCTGGTCGCCCAGTTTCATCATGTACTTTTGCGCGGCGGTGCCGAGCGTCATCAGTCCAACCTTCTTGGCATTCTTCGCGAGTTTCGTTTCGGCGGCAAGCAATGAATCGTCGTCGTCGAAACCGAGCGGCTGCGGCGACAGCACTTCATCCATCAACGCCTGCGCCGCCGGCAGCAACGCGAGCTGACCGCTGAGCGCGCTCTTCATCAGGCGGCCCGGAATCAACATGCGATTGATTTCGTTTGTGCCTTCAAAGATGCGATTGATGCGCGAATCGCGGTAGGCGCGCTCGGCTGGATAGTCGGCGGAATAGCCGTAGCCGCCGTAAATTTGCACCATCTCGTCGGCGAGATAATCGCAGTATTCAGAAAGCGCGACCTTGATGATCGAACACTCCGCCGAGTATTCCTCGATCGCGCGCATCTTGGCGTTGGGATCCGTGGTATCGCCAATCGCATCTTCGATCATCCCGAGCGTGCGATAAATCATCGCCTCGCCCACCCAGGTGCGAATCGCCATCTCGCCGAGTTTCGACTTGATCGCGCCAAACGAGGAGATCGACTTGCCAAACTGCTGGCGCTCATTCGCGTAACGAATCGATTCATGCAACATCAACTTCATGCCGCCGATGCACATGGCGCCGAGTTTGAAGCGGCCGATGTTGAGCGTGTTGAAAGCGATCTTGTGGCCCTTGCCGACCTCGCCCAGAAGATTTTCAAGCGGCGCTTTCGCGTCAGCGAGCACGAGCGGCGTGGTGCTCGATCCCTTGATGCCCATCTTGTGTTCTTCAGCGCCCGGCGATAATCCTTCCTGTCGTTCGACAATGAACGCCGAGAACTTGTCGCCGTCGACTTTCGCAAACACGATAAAGATGTCGGCGAAACCGCCATTCGTGATGAACATCTTCTCGCCGTTGAGAAGGTAATGCGTGCCGTCAGCACTGAGCCGCGCGGTCGCTTTGGCCGCCATCGCGTCAGAGCCGGAACCCGCTTCCGTCAACGCGTAAGCAGTGATCACTTCGCCGGTCGCTATCTTCGGCAGATATTTCGCTTTAGCCGCTTCCGTGGCGAAGTAAATGATCGGCAGCAGACCAATGCCGCTTTCGGCGCCAAGCGTGGTCGCAAAGGAAGCACAGCGCCCGATGTTCTCGCCCACCAGCGCGCCGCTCGTTTGATCGAGTCCGAGTCCGCCAAACTCTTCGGGAATGTTGGCGCTAATCAAGCCGAGGTCGGCCGCTTTCTTCACCAACTCGCGCGCGAGTTTCCAATCGTGCTTCTCCAGCTCGTCGAGGCGCGGGATGACCTCGTTGTCAATAAACTGCCGCGTCGTCTCGGCAATCATGCGATGCTCTTCGGTGAAATCTTCGGGGGTGAAGACTTCGGCGGTGGTGCGGTCCTCGATGAGAAACGCGCCACCCTGGACTACCTGTTTTTGTTCGACTACGGCTGACATATTTGTCTCCTTATTGGCCTTTGGTCTTAATTGGCCTTCGGTCTTTGGCTCTTGGCCCTCGCTGAACTTTGTACCCTGAACTTTGTGCTTGATCTTCAAAGACCAAAAACCGAAGACCTAAGACCAACTTTCAAAGTTCTAAGTACCAAGCTCCAGGTTCAATCGAATTACGTCGTTAGCCCTGTTCGACCTGACGTCTGATCTCAACCGGCATCAGGCCTGACAACTCCGGATGCATTTCCAAAATTCGTATCAAATCAAGCTCGTCTTTCTTGCGCTTGCTCAGTCTTCGTTTCTCGTCAGTCCAGGCCCAAACTTTTCCTCGGACAACATTCCCGAGCGACGCTACTCGCACCGGCTGCCCAAGAACTTCACGAACGGTGGTCTCTGCAACGAACTCCTGGTAGCGCGGATCGAGAGTAAATTGAATGCGCAAATCGCTTTTCGGCATCTTTGCATTGAGCGAATGCGGAAATTCTTCAACCGAGAATCCCGCCTCGATCAACTCATTTTTGATCGCCGGTAGTTCTGCTGCGATCACAACAATGTCAGCGTCCAACGTGTAAACCGGTTCCACATAGCAGTTGACCGCCAATCCGCCAATCAGGCACCACGATCCGCGCCGATTTAAGATAGCCACGAGAGTAGCGAAGTCGCTGCTGCCGCTTCCCGTCACTGCTTCAAATACTTCAGCCGCCGTCATTGGATTTCTATTTCTAACTGCCAAGGCGCCAAGTGCGCCAAGACCGGCAAGAGAAACAAAGACTACTTAGCCGAGAATTCCGTCATGGACTTCCTTTGCGCTCTCTTGGCGTCTTGGCGGTTAAATCCTCTCAAATATTCCGGCCGCCCCCATGCCGCCGCCGACGCACATCGTCACCATTCCATAGCGACCGTTGCGGCGCTCCAGTTCACGCAGGATTGAGGCAGTCAGTTTCGCTCCGGTACATCCCAACGGATGGCCCAGGGCGATCGCGCCGCCGTTAACATTTACCTTCTCGAGGTCGAGGCCGAGCGTCTTGATGACAGCCAGCGACTGCGCGGCAAACGCTTCGTTGAGCTCGATCACATCGATCTGATCAAGCGTTAAACCAGCCAACTTCAGGACCTTGGGGATGGCATAGACCGGGCCAATGCCCATCTCTTCGGGCGGACATCCGGCGGTCGCGTAAGCAACGAAACGCGCCATCGGCTTCACTCCCAAACTCTCAGCTTTCTCGGCAGACATCACCACGGCCGCGGCCGCGCCGTCAGACATCTGCGAAGCGTTGCCCGCGGTGATCGTGCCCTTGACGTTGAACGCCGGTTTCAGTTTTGCGAGCCCTTCAATTGTGCTGTCGCGGCGCACGCCTTCGTCCGCGTCAAAAATAACCTCACGCGTCTGCTTGCGGCCTCTCTCGTCCAACTCTTCAAACGTCACGTTCAGCGGCACCGTCTCGTCTTTGAACTTGTCCGCGTCGAGCGCGGCGGCCGCGCGTTGGTGCGACCGCAAGGCAAACTCATCCTGCTCCTCGCGGCTGACGTTGTATTTGCGCGCAACGTTTTCCGTGGCCAGACCCATGTTGAGATAGAAATCCGGGTAGTGTTCCACCAGATACGGATTGGGACGAATGATGTGGCCACCCATCGGAATCATCGACATCGTCTCGAGCCCGCCGGCAACCGCAACCTCCGCACTTCCGGTCCGGATTCGATCCGCGGCGATCGCGATCGACTGCAAACCCGACGAACAAAAACGGTTGATGGTCATGGCGCTGGTTTCGACCGGCAAACCCGCGCGAATTGCCGCCGCGCGCGCCACGTTCATGCCCTGTTCGGCCTCCGGCATCGCGCAGCCCATGATCACATCTTCGATCTCCGAAGCTTCCAGACCCGGCACGCGCGCGAGTGCTTCCTTGATGACTGCGCCGCCCATCTCATCCGGCCGCGTGTTTCGCAAAGTGCCCTTCGGCGCTTTGCCAACCGCCGTTCTAACTGCTGAAACAATTACTGCCTCGTTCATCCAACGCCTCCGTAACTAAAACTATTCGATGCCTCGGTCTTCCCATCGCCGCGGGTCGCGGCTATGGTGCTGAAGCGCAACCACTACAATCTCGTCGACATAATTCCGATAAATTACGCTGTACGGGAATCCCTTCAGGTGACAGGTCCTTGTATTTCTCGAGGTGGGCGACCACGCGTTCGGATACTCAAGAACTCGCGCTACCGTTCGAGCGAGTTCCTCTACAAACTTTGAGCCCAGACCAACTCGCTGCGACTCGTAGTAAGCAGCCGCCGCATCTTGCTCCGCTTCAGCGACGGCGAGAAATCTAATCTCCATCCTGGTTTGGAAATCTTGTGCGTAGTCTCGCAAAGACTTCATCGGCTGGAATCGCCTTTAGGTCACCTCGTTCATAGGCCTCAACTCGTCGCTCCGCTTCTTCCGCCCACAAATGACGGTTCCTCTCATCGGGCGGGTCTAAACTTTCGAGGAGATGTTCCGCCAACTTGGCCCGTTCGCCCGGAGGCAGGCTCAACACTTGTTTTAGGAGATCGTCAGTTGCTGTCGCCATGGAAATTCTCCTTTCCGAGCGATTGTAGCAGTCGCACGGCCCACTCGCTGTCCGTCGTGGGTTCTTACTAGTTCCTTAACGGTTTCCCGGTTTTCAACATTGCTGCCAGACGTTCCTGAGTTTTTCTCGTTCCCGCTAAGGACAAGAACGCTTCCCGCTCCAAATCCAAAAGATACTGTTCCGAAACTCGCGTCTGATGATTCAAATCTCCGCCCGTTAGAATGCGCGCCAGCTTCTCGCCGATCAGCGCGTCGTGATCGGAAATGTAACCGGCGCGCTTCATCTGGTGGATGCCCAGCTTCAAAGTCGCGAGCGCTGAATTTCCTAACGCGAGAATGTCAGTGCGCTGCTGAGGTTGGACGTACCCACTCGCCGCGAGTGCCAGCACTTCCTTCTTCGCGTCAGCAATCAGACGATCGCCGTTCATCGAAATCTTGTCGTCGTCAGCGAGAAAACCAAGCGTGCGCGCCTCGTCCGCCGACGTGGCGACCTTCGCCAGCGCGATCGTCTCAAACGCTCGTTTCACAAACGGAAACGGATCGGCGTCGTCAACATTCTTCGGAATCGAATCGAGCGTGCGCAGCAGCAACTCTTTCGTTCCGCCCCCCGCCGGAATAATCCCGACGCCGACTTCAACCAAACCGATGTAGGTTTCCGCCGCCGCGCGTACGCGGTCGCCGTGCAACACCATCTCGCAGCCGCCGCCGAAAACTAAATTGAAGGGAGCAACTACGACTGGCTTCGGCGAATACCGCAAGCTCATGGTCGACGCCTGAAACGCGCGGCCCATCATGTCGAGTTCTTCCCAGTTCTCTTCCTGCGCTTCCATCAGCATCAGCATGATGTTCGCGCCGACAGAAAAATTCGTGCCCTGGTTCCCGACCACCAGCCCGACAAAATTCTTTTCAACTTCCGCCAGCGACTGCTTCAACATCTGCAGCGTGTCGCCGCCGATCGAATTCATCTTTGAATGAAACTCAAGACACGCGACACCGTCACCAATGTCGATCAGTGAAGCGCCGGAATTTTTCTTGATCACCCCAGTGCGATCCTTGACTGACTTGAGAATGATCACGCCCGGCTGATCGGCCAGCGGCAGATACTGCTCCGTAGCAAAGTCAAAATAAAACTGCTGCCCGTCGTGTTTCTTGTAAAAAGATTTCGCGCCAGAATCCAACAACTTCTGCACGTTCTTCGGGACCGCTTGCCCTTCTTCTTTCATCCGCGCGACCGACTTCTCAACGCCGATCGCGTCCCACGTCTCAAAAATCCCGAACTCCCAGCTGTAGCCCCAGCGCATCGCGCGATCCACTTCGACTATCGTGTCGGCAATCTCCGGAATATGGTTCGCGGTGTAGCGGAAGGTGCGCGACATCGTTTTCCAAAGGAACGCGCCGACGCGATCCTTGCCCCAGACGAGGGCCTTCAGGCGCTCGGGTAAGTCTTCGATATTCTTAGCGACGTCGAGCGCCGGCAGTTTCACTTTCTGCGACGGACGGTATTCGAGCGTCGCGTGATCTATGGCCCAAATCTCTTTCTTTCCGCCCCCTTTAATATCGCCGGCCTGCCTCTTGTAAAAACCGCCTTTAGTTTTGTTGCCGAGAAAGCCGCGCCCGATCATCTGCGTTAGAAACTCAGGCGCGACAAACACGTCGCGCTCTTCATCTTCCGGGAGGGCCTCGTAAAGGTTTTTGATGACGTGTCCACCGACGTCAAGCCCAACAAGATCCAACGTGCGGAAGGTCGCGCTTTTGGGCCGGCCTACTGCCTGGCCAGTGATTTTGTCGACCTCTTCGATTGAGTAACCATCTTCCAGCATGGTCTGGATCGTGATCATCGAGCCAAACGTGCCGATGCGATTCGCAATAAAATTCGGCCGATCTTTTGCGGAAACAACGCCCTTGCCAAGTCGCTGATCGAGAAAACCGTACAGGAAGCACGACACTTCCGGCCTGGTCCATTCGGTGCGAATGATTTCGACCAGATGCAGGTAGCGCGGCGGATTGAAAAAGTGGACGCCGAGAAAGTGTGCTTTGAAATCTTCCGAGCGACCTTCGGCTAACTGCGCGATGGGAATGCCGCTGGTGTTCGAGCCAACGATTGTTCCGGGCCGTCGATGCGCCTCAACCTTTTCATACAGGCTTCGTTTGATTTCTAAGTTCTCGACGACCGCTTCGATGATCAGATCGACGTCTTTGAGTTTCGCCAGGTCATCCTCGAAATTGCCGATACTCACCAGCGCGGCTTTTTCCGGCGTGAAAAACGCCGCCGGCTTCGCCTTCTTCGCCGCTTCGAAACCGGCGCGCGCGATCCGATTGCGCACTTCTTTCGCTTCCAGAGCTAACCCCTTGGCGTGCTCCTCGGCGGTCAATTCGCGCGGCGCGATGTCGAGCAGGATGGTCGGCACTCCCGCATTCGCGAGGTGCGCGGCAATCTGCGCCCCCATCGTTCCCGCTCCCAAAACTGCAGCTTTTTCGATTCTCATACGTTTTGCAGGTAGGACAGGCATTCTTGCCTGTCTTCTTCTTTCATTCTCCGAATGGACGCCGGGCTGGTCAAAACGAGCAAACATAATACTGAATGAGTATTCATTCAGGCAAGCTCCGCAATCCCGGATGAAATCCATCACGTCTCGTCGCGCTGAGCATTTCCCAGGGTGGCTGGACCACCATTGACAACGGTGCCTTGTTCACAAGAGCTGTCACCCGACAGGAACCAAAGCCACTGCCGATTTTGCCGCTGGATGGGCAAGCAGCGGAGGCTGCGCCCGAAGTCTGGTAAGCGGGCGAGTGGTAGTGCCTGCCCCTAAATCCAACTGGAGGCAGCCAGTTTATTGTTTTCTCTTGTGAAAGTGATTTGCGCTTGAGGCCTTGGTATCTCACCGTACCCGGTAGTCTCACCGGCAAGTCCAACTCATCATCGACAATGTCTTCCATGTGAACGCCGGCGGCGCGGGCATATTGCAGAACTACCGGCAATGGTGGCACGCGTTGGCCACGCTCGTAATCTGAAATTCGGGTGTAATAGACCGACTTTTCATATCCCAGTCGCTTTAGCATCTGACTTTGTGACAGCCCTAATGCGAGTCGAATCTGAAGTAGCTTTTCACCTAGGCGCTCAGCCTTGTGCACCACAGGAGTGACCTCCTGACAGCACAGCCATCAAAAAATAGGACTTGCGACTATACCGAATACGGTATAGAATGGCGGCGCGTTTGCTATTCGTCGTGAGTTGGAACCTTCCATGCTCAACGGCGATGCTCATCACTCTCTTTCGTGGGCTGAGCTACGCATTTGGTAGTTGTCCATTTTCAAAGACTGGATCGCCGCAGAGGATAACAGAAGCCGCCCAGGTTTGTTCACCCGTTTTTGCAAGACAAGAGAGCGGCAGTGGTCCGATCGTCAGGGAACCGTGGATATGTCGTTAGACGCCTTCCCTGACGGGGCTACTCCCGCGAGTCACCAATCAGTAGGCGCTGAAATTAGTAGTCGCTAACCTAATCGTTCACCCGTCTTTACCGCATACCGCTGCCGCTTAGCCGCTGACTTTGAATCACCCTCTTTCTTCGAAGAAGGTTCGAGTCTATGCAGGCTCATGCGTGTCCGCGCGCAGCGGAAGCGAAGTTCCGCTTTTTGTATCTCGGCAATGATCTAAAACTGATCGCAGCCGTGCGGCAACTGCTGCGCGAGCCCGACTATCAACTGGTGGCTTGTGGGGATCCGGGAAGCGCCATCCTGTTTCTCAGAAGCGAAATTCGGTACGACTTGTTGCTGATTGATTTCCAGTGGCGCGGGAAGGAGGGACTCGAACTCGCGAACTTCGCCCATTCGCTGCCGCACCGCAAGCGCATGCCGCTCATTCTGGTCACCGCAACGAAATCAAACCGTCAGGACTCGCTGGTCCACCAGGCTGGCGTAGTTGAAGTCGTTACTAAAACCACAGACATGGCCGGTCTCAAAGAAGCCGTAACCCGCTTACTGACGATTTGTCCGCAAAGGCGTAGACGGCGGTCGCGGAACGCCAGGCGCGAAGGCGCTGACTAGTTGGCTCTATGAGTTCCGCTTTTCGGAAGAGGAAGTAACTTGATCGCCGCCACTGTGTTTTGCCGATGTCTCATGCTCGCTGCGAAGCGTCTCCAACCGTTCAGTACCACAATAAGGATGACCAAACGGCGCTTCTCCCGGCGGCCTGCTTTCTCCCTGAGGCTCAATTAGGAAATTGCCCGGCGATCAAATGCTGATGATCTCGACTTGCCTCATCACCGACCACCTGTAATCTCACGGCCCGAATCGTTGAGCGTATTCGCTTGAAACGATAAAGGACTTCACCATCTCTGCATCAACGAAGTTCCCGTTAAACTGATTGAGCTTCGTCAGCCAGAAGTTGTAGCCGGAGAAGTCGGTGTCAGGTGTCTCGTTCGGCGCGCGGCGCAGGTAACCGAAGTATTGCATCAGCACGAAAGCGCGGTTCGTTTGCAGCGCTCGAAACCCTGAGTCGTCGGAAATCTTGCGCAGCACCGACGCCCGACCCGCACTAGTGTTATTTGCGGTAAGTTCGGCGACGAGTGTGTTGCGTTCCGACAGCGAGATTGAGCCGCCTGTGTTGGCGCTCAAAGCATCGACGAACTGGGCCGGCGTCATCGAGGTCGGATAACTACTGAGGAACCCCGGCTGACCAACGAACACCAGGGCATACGCCTGCTTGTTGGCCTCAAGGGTTTGCTCCCAGTTAGCCTGGCCCACCACTACGCCACGTCTGACTTCGCCAACGTCGGCAAGAAATCGCGCCAACTGCAACTGCTCCTGGCTGTTAAAGGCAGCTTGATGGAAAAGGTAAACGAAATAACCGGTCTCCTGAAATTCTATTGAAAGGAAAAAGGCGGCCGAAACATTTATGCGCCTGATCTCGCGACACGGCTGCCGTTCGGCCGGTGGCCGCGTCTCACACTCGTCGATCTGTTGTTTCCAAAAGCTCAGACCGGCTGCGTCAGCCTCTCGACCGAGGAAGTCGGCATAGTGCTGCCGGACAAAGAAATCGGAATCAAACGTCGCGTCCTTAACCGGGTTCGTACCCGTCACCGCATCGTCGCTTGTGACGGTTACAGTTGTCGTCGTCGGCGCGCCCAGGCTGGCGCCTACGGGGTTTGAGAGCGACAGAGAAAACGTCTCGGGCGTTTCCTGAAAACGGTCATCCGTGATGAACACAACAATCGTTTTCGAGGTTTCTCCCGCAATGAAGCGCAACGTTCCATAGGCGGCACTGTAGTCGGAGCGGGCAGAAGCACTGCCGTCCTGGGTCGCGTAATCAACGCTCGCCGCGCCAGATGTATCTCCGGTTCGAGTTACAGTAACGACCGCTGATGCCTGAACAGCGGCAGCCTCCCATGAATTCACTTCGCCGGCGGTGAAACCTGAAGGTACAGAGCCGGCCGGGCCCTCACTCGCAGCAAACGTGGCCGCGCTAAACTGAATAGAGTTTGCGGGAGTCGGTGTTGGTGTCGGAGTAGGAGAGCCGTCGGTGGCGAAGACGTACGCCGCGCCCGTGCCATCAGTTTTGTCCGATGCGCCCGCGATTATTGAAATTCCATCATATGCGACACTCACTCCGAGACGGTCTGGGCCAACATCACCGTGAATTAGCCTTTCGGTTTGCGTCCAGCTCGCGCCGCTTTGCGTGAAGACGAAAACCGCGCCGTGATTGACGGCGGTGTTCGGCGGAGTTTCGTAAGACCTCGCGCTGACAACTGCTGTGTCGTTCTTCAGGGCGACGTAATAACCAAACTCGTCATTTATTTCCGGATCGCTATGGACGATTCTTTGCTGCTGCGTCCACGTCCCGCCGCTTCGTTGAAAAACATAAGCCGCGCCTGAATTGATGCCCGGGTTGGTGACCCGCCTGACGGCGCCGGCGATTGCTCGTATCACCCGAAACGGCGACCGAAAAGCCAAAAGCGTCGCCCGAGGCCGCGTCCGCTGCGACCAGTTTTTGTTGCTGTGTCCAGCTCGAACCGCTGCGCGTGAAGATGTAGGCTTTACCGTTTGGATTGCTGAAGCCGGCCAGGCCCACCGCCCCGACGATTGCCGTATCACCGCTCAAGCCGACGCTGTGACCGAAGAATTCTCCCAACACAACATCGCCCGGCGACAGCTTGGCCTGTTGTGTAAACGCACCGCCCGTCGGACGGGTGAAAACGTAAGCTGCACCAACAAACAGTGTCGAACCATTCGTCTTGCTCCGCGCGCCAATGACGAGCGTGTCGTTTTCAAAAGCCAGCGAGGAGCCGAATGAATCGCCGGCGGCGTGGTCGCTGGGACTTAGAATTTGTGTTTGCGTCCAGGACGTGCCACTGCGTTGAAAGATATATACAAAACCGCGACTGCGAGTGCCGAGCAGATCCTGATCGTTGAGCATGCCGACGGCGGCGGTGTCGCCGAAAACTGCAACGCTGTAACCGAACTGGTCGTTTGCTGCGCCATCGGTAGAAGACAATTTCTGTTGCTGCGTCCACGTCGTGCCGTTGCGAAGATAGACGTAAGCGGCGCCACGATTCGGATTGCCGTTGACCGCGTTACGCGGCGCGCCGGCAAGCGCCGTATCGCCGCTGATGGCGACGTTAAAACCGAGGAAGTTCCCCGGGACACCGTCACCAGCAGTCAGTTTCCCCTGCTGTGCAAAAGCCGCAACGGCGTCAGCCGAGAGAACTGGCCCGCTTGCCGATCGCGCTGCACTGAGATCCGCGAAAACAACTACCAGCGAGATCAACGACAAAAGAATTGAGACAGCAACAATGCGCTTACTTGCTTTTTTCACGAGGACTCCTTGCTCGATGGTTATGCTGACCGGCCCCCGCGGCCCTGGACCAGCGTCATAATTTCAGTTTATGTGGGAAAACTCTTTGGTAAATGAAGTTTTGGTGATGCCCTAATTTCAGTTTTTCTCTGCGCTCCCTCTGCGACCGCGTCTCTGCGGTGACTGTCTTTAACGCTTCTTCACCGCCGAGACGCAGAGCACGCGGAGATTTAAACCAGGTCGGCACAAGTGCCGGCTCTAAACGAGTTCAATCACCTCGGTCTGGCGCTGCTCGACCGCCTGCGAGTTGTTATTTCATCGCAACTGGCGGCGTACCATCCACGGAGAATGCCGACAGCTCTTTTGAGTTGCGCAGGTTAAAGACGCGACCCTCAGCCTCGTCAACCTGATAGTCAGGTTCTTTGTCCTTGAACATGATCTGCCGGTCGGCTCTACCGGTCTCCATGTGTACTCCGATCAAGCCTGCGCCCTTCTCTTTGCCTTCCCTAACAGTTGTAAGGACGTAGACGTAGTTGCCGGATTGCTTCGTCGCGCTGTAGCGTTTGCTGACAAATTGTTCATAGGCTGCCAGGGAGTTGATTCGCTGGCTGTTGGCCCAGCGGTTTTGGGAAGTACCGTAAAAGCTGTTCGCCGCCGACGCAGTCGCCGATGTGTAAGCGAGCGCGGTCAAACCTGCCATCGCGACCTTTTGCCAACCCGGGACTCCCGGCGCTTCATACTTCACCGACCAGGCGATGTTGTGGGTGAGGGGATCAAAAGCAAGCAGGTGTTGCTTGCCTTGCACGACGACAGTGCCGTTTTCACGCCGGTACAAGGCGACTGGCTCGTCGGTAGTGTCACCACCCTTTGAACCTATCGCCGAGAGTCCGCCAAAACCAAACTTCGCAACCTTCGCCACCGTGGCTGCGGCGCCGAGGTTGTTCTTGAACTCGAGCTTCATCTTGTAAGTTTCTTTTGCCTTGCCGGTGCTGGAGGTATCGAGCGCAATGACGTTTTTGGCATCTGCAAGCAGGACGAGCTTCTGATCAGCCAGCACCACCATATTCGTGACGCTGTCCTTTGCTCCTTCGTAGTACCAAAGCGTGGCGCCGCTCGTGCGGTCAACGGCGGCAACGCCAAACGGCTTCTTGTTTACGTATTCGCGTTTGCCGAAATCGTAAAAGGCGCCGCCCAGCCGGCCGTAAATAACGCCATCGACTTCCTTCACCTCGGCGATCGCACCGCCAAAGTCTTTGCTGGTCCACTTGATGGCGCCTGTCTGTTTGTCAATCGCCCGCAACTGGCCCTTCGCCGAGGTGTAAACAGTTTCGCCGTCGATCAGCGCCTGTCCGTTGCCGCGTTTGATCGAACCCTCAGTTACGTCGTACTTCACACCCCACAGAAGTTTGCCGTCCTCAAGCGCATAGCGGTGAAGTCCGGCGTATGTGAAATAGACCGAATCATCGTCATGCAAAGGCTCATTCGCCCCGGAGAGATCAAACTTCGGGAAATACTTACTGCCGCGTTCAATGCCATAGAGATCGACGTTGTCGGGATAGTCGGCTTCCCAGACCAGTTCGCCGGTTGTCAGGCGCAAGGCCATGATCTTCGGTTTTGCTTTGTTCGCGTTGTTGCTGGGAACGGTGACGAGCAGAACCAGATCTTTCTCATAAACCGGCTCAACGGCGACGGTCGCGCCTTTCAGCTTGTCGGTCTGCCAGACGTTTTCCCCGGTTAACAAGTCGAGCGCGTAAAGCCTGGTGCCCTTGCTGAACGTACCCGAAGTGTCGGAAACAAAAAGAAGCGGCGTGCCGGCGATTGTCTCCACTTCAAATTCTTCAGTTCCCGCCAGATCGTTGCGCGTCCAGATCGTCTGCCCGCTTTTGCCATCGAGCGTGTAGAGGCCCGCCTTTGATCCGACCAGCACCGAGCCCACGTCTGTCACGCGGTACCACTTGATGTCCGTTGCGGGTTTATGCGACCACAAAGGAGAGGCTTGAGTCACAGCAGCCAGCAGGCCGCCAATCACTAACGCGGAAAGCAAGTAAGCCAAGCCAACCCACCACGGTTCGGTGATACGGTTGACGGGAATTTCGGACGCGCTTCGCTTGAGGGGCAATGGTCGGGACATCTTTAAGGCCTCCTGAATTTTGTTTCGGACATAGCCGCCGGAAGAATCGTCGCGGAGCAGATTGGTCACAACGCCCGCGTTGAACTTATAATTGCCGCGAACAATGGTCTTGTCGGCACCCGTTGGCGCGGAAAATGCGCCTTCATAACTAATCGCAATAAAATCGCGGCGGAAGGGCCACAAAGGCAGGGATGGGGGATTCGTTTCGCCCGGCGTGAATCGCTGGAACACGCGGTCGACTAAATTCAAGGTGGCTGAAGAACGGACACAGGGAGTGACAGGGCTGCTCAGGCAGGCGCAAGCGGGCGACCGCGCGGCGCTCGATGAACTGTTGCCGCTCGTCTACCGCGAGTTGAAGGGGATCGCCGCGCGCCAGCTTGCGGGCGAGCGACCCGGACACACGCTGCAAGCCACCGCCCTCGTCAACGAGGCGTACTTGCGCCTTGTGGACCAACACTCCGTTGACTGGCGTAACCGCGCGCACTTCTTCAGCATCGCGGCGGAGACGATGCGGCGCGTGTTAGTCAACCACGCCATCAGCCGTCGCGCCGAAAAGCGCGGCGCGGGCGCTACTCTGCTCGCGCTCGACGAGGCCGCAAGCTTCCCCGAACGGCGCGAGGTTGATCTGATACTGCTAGACGAAGCCCTCACGCGGCTCGGCACGCTCGATAGCGTGCAGGCGCGCATCGTTGAGATGAAATTTTTTGCTGGCCTCTCGAATGAGGAGGTGGCCGAAGTTCTCAGCACCTCTGAATCAACCGTCAAGCGCGAGTGGCGCAGCGCCAAGGCATGGCTGGCTGCGCAGCTAACTTAAGCGGATCCATCCCACGAAATCTATGTCCTCCGAAATGCCCCCCCAAATCTCTCCCCAAATGTCTCCAGAAGCCTGGCAAGAGATCAAACGAATCTTTGACGCGGCCATCGAGCTGGCGCCGTCCGCGCGAGCCGCTTTCCTCAACTCGACCTGTCCCGACGTCGCGACGCGCCGCGAGATTGAACGGATGCTCGCCGCCGACGACGATACGTTGCTCGATGAGTCGCCGCTTTCGCTGGTTGCGCTCGACGAGGACTCGCGCCTCATGGGTAAGCGCATCGGCCGTTATCGCATCGAGGGTGAGGTAGGACGCGGCGGCATGGGCGCGGTCTTCGCCGCTGTCCGAGACGACGGAGAGTTCCAACAGAAGGTCGCCGTCAAGCTAATCAAGAGCGGCCTGCACACGGAGACGGTCGCCCGTCGCTTCCGTAACGAGCGGCAGATACTCGCTTCGCTCGAGCACCCGAACATCGCGCGCCTCTTAGACGGCGGAATGAGCGAAGACGGTCAGCCGTTCTACGTGATGGAGTTTATCGAAGGCGCGCCGATTGACGATTACTGCCGCGCCAGCGACCTCGGCCTCCGCGCGCGTCTCGAACTCTTCCGGCAGGTCTGCGCCGCCGTCTCCTACGCGCACCGGCGGCTCATCGTTCACCGCGACATCAAACCTTCGAACATCCTCGTCACTCCGGCGGGTGAGGTAAAGCTGCTCGACTTCGGCATCGCAAAAGTCGTTTCGCTAACCAACGATGGCGAGCGCGGCACGGCGACGCAGCTGGGAATGATGACGCCCGACTACGCCAGCCCCGAGCAGTTTCGCGGCGAACAGGTGACGACGGCGACCGACGTGTACAGCCTCGGCGTGGTGCTCTACCAACTGCTGACCGGCCAGTTGCCCTACAATTTGATCGGCCTTCGGCTCGATCAAATGCTGCGCCTCGTCTGCGAGACCGAGCCGCCGCGACCCAGCCACGCGATTGCGGATTACGGATTGCGGAATGGGGATTCAACAGCCAGGACCAGGCCGATGGCAGGCAACGAACACGTTGAAAGAGAGATTATCCCTAATCAGCAATCAGCAATCGGCAACCCGCAATCGTTGAAGGGCGATCTCGACAACATCGTCCTGAAGGCTCTCAAAAAGGAGCCGGACCGGCGATACGAGTCGGTCGAACAGTTATCGGAGGACGTGCGCCGTTATCTGGCGGAGCTACCAGTCCTGGCCCGCCCGGACACGTTCTCCTACCGCGCGTCGAAGTTCGTTAAGCGCAACCGGGTGGGCGTCGTCGCTGCGTCGCTGGTCTTCCTCGCGCTGATCGCTGGCATCGTCGGAACCACTTATCAGGCGCAGGCGGCGCGGCGCGAGCGCGAGCGCGCCGAGCAGCGTTTCGACCAAGTGCGGAAGCTCGCCAACAACGTCGTCTTCAAGTATCACGACGCCATTGCCGATCTGCCGGGGGCGACCGCCACGCGCGAAATGCTGGTCAAAGACGCCCTCGAGTATCTCGACAATTTGTCGCAGGACGCGCAGGACAACCCCGCGCTCGCGCAGGAATTGGCCCTCACCTATCTGAAGATTGGAGACGTACAAGGCGAGGCTAACCGCGCCAACCTCGGCGACTCCGCAGGCGCGCTCGTGAGTTACCGCAAGAGCGTTGAAATTCTGGAGAACGTGGTCAGCAAGGATCGCGCGAACGTCGGCTACCTCAAAAACCTGCGACTGGCGGGCCACCAAATGGCCCTGCATCTGGTGAGACTCCAGCGCTGGAAGGAGGCCGAAGAGACAGGCCAGAAAGTGCTCGACATCAGCCTGAAGCTGGTCGATCTCGACCCGAATAATCAGGAGTACCGGATATTGCTCGTTAGGAGCTACCACGTGAAGGGCGAGACGGTGGAATTCTCGGGCGGCGATGAGGAGACCGCCGAGTGGTTCCGCCGCGCCGTGCGCGAAGGTGAGGAGACATACGCGAAGAACCCGTCTGACGAACTGGGCCGACGCTCGCTGGCCACCGCGCTGCAGCGTCTCGGCACGCGGCTCGAATTCCGCGCCGAACACCTGCGGGAAGTGGGCGCGCCAGCGGACCAGATCATGCCGCTCTACGTCGAGGCCGAGGGCTTGCACCAGCGAACAGTTGAAATGAGCGCGGCATTGCGGCGCGACTTCCCGCAGGTCGAAGTCTACAGTCGTTTCGTCGCCGCCGCCGGCATCAACCTCGGCACGGCAATGGCCCGAGTCGGCAAAGGTGAAGCAGGAATACCCTACATCCTGAGCGCGCTCGAAATTCTGCGCGCGATCTCGGCGCGCGACCCGAAGAACAACGAAGCCAAGCGGGACGTGGCCGAGACGTGGCAGTACCTGGCCTTTGCCCGCGACGCGATGGGCCAGAGCGGTGAGGCTGTTAAGGCCAACCTCGAATCGCTCAGGATTCTCGAAGAGATTACAACCAACGATCCGTCAAACTTCGAGTTCCTCAAACAGACGCACCTGACCTACAACAAGACCGGCGACATCTTCCTCAAGCAGGGGAGGTTGGCTGAAGCCCTCGCCTACTATCGGAAGGGCGTGGCTTATGTCGCGCGTATGTCCACGCTCAACGACCATACGCAGATCGCGGTGCTGCGGAGCGAGTCCAACCGCAAAGTCGGTGAAGCGCATCTCGCCATCGCCACCGCCTCGACATCGCCGGGCGGGGATTCGGGGGCGCTCGCCGAAGCGCGCTCACACCTGCTGAAGGCGCAGGAAGATTTGCTTAACCTGCGCAGCCGAAACGAGCTGGGCAAAAACTACGAACACAAGTTGACCCTCATCTCGGCGGAGCTCGATAAGACGGCCAAGCTCGGCAACCCTTGAGGCCGCGCGCTCGCCCAACTCGACCCACTGTCGCTGGTTTTCGATCTCCGTGGTGTCGCTTATCGAATATGACGACGTCGATCCGAGTGTTGTGATCAGTCCGATTCATTTCTTCGTGACCATAACCTCAGATAATGACCGGCGTTATTTATCTTTGCCTAATCTGAATATAGGAATGTCCCGGAAGACTTTTGGGTATAACACGGGTGTTTGTGTTTCGTTAGTTTCTTTGGCCACTATTTCGATGACATAACTTCTTAACTCACTCATCATCACGGTGCCGTGGGTCGGTATGGGTCAGCATCCGGCCGTCGGCGTCGCTCGCCGCGTCACGCTCGGCCGCTGAATAAGGCTGCCCCTGGCCCTCCTCGAGCTCGAAGACCTCGCCCCTTCCCGTGTAGCGGTTCTCCAGCGATTCGACGATGGACGAAGGAACCCGCATGGGCTCGTTGCCGACGCTCCCCACCAGGTCGAGAGGCCTCTCCGTGATGACAATCGACAGAACTTCGCCGACCAGTTTCTTAGAGGGGGCGAGGCCGATCGGCTTCGCCTCCAGGTAGATCCGGGTGTCAGTTAAGGCCGGCAATTCGATAGGGCGATTGGCCCTGATGCGGTTGTCACCGTTCCGCAGGCGCCTCGTCGGGAAGATCATGCGAACGTCGCTCAGAGAGCCGTCATGGTAGAGTTCACGGTCAAAGACGTACAGGTAACCGTCACGCGGCGCCTCAATACCGAGCCGCACTTTGTCGCCGTAAGCGATGAGCGGGTCTTCCTCGATCCGCTCGGCCTGATACTCCAGTGGCACCCCGGAGGAGCCCTGGCGCTGGACCAGCGTAGCGCCCGGGTAGCCGGGCCGAGCTTCGCGCACGCGCCAGAGCATGACCCCGACCCTCTGGGCGCTGGCCGGTAAGTCTTCCTTCCCAGCGGCCGTCCGCGGCAGCTTGCAGGGGCTCTGATTTTTGGCAAGCTGCGCAGCCTTTACACGCTGGTTGCATCTTGCCGCGGTGCTCGGCTGTTTGGCCGTGCGCTTGTATTGCGGCTGTCGCTTGGACGCACCCGCGACCGAAGACCGTCGTTCCCCTTTGCCTTTGCCCGGGTTCGGATCGCACTTCCCGTTGCGCATGGCCGACTAGGGACAGATGTGACGTGAGCCGTCACCGTCCCCGTAATCCTGCAGTTGCGCGGTAAAAAGCGAGTCTGAGTTGCTCCAGCCAACGCAAGCGTAAGGCTGAGGATCCTGAGAAGAATGAGTTTATGTTTTTGGCCAGTCATAGTTTCTCCCTTGTAACTGGAGCGAGAAATTGAGGATCGATCCGCAAGTTTTTTCGCGGTGGATAGTCTATGGGAGGTTGGCATCCATCTTCCTATGACGAAAGACTGACGGGATGCTACCGTCTCGGCTGAACCGCAACTTCAGTGGCGGCTGTCAACAATCTTCCTCAATGAAAGATCGGAGGGCACACTTGTCGGTTATCGGTTCGAGTCCAGTTGACCAAAACTTTCCTGTCCCTCGGTGCCCAAAAACGCAGCCATTGATATTTCTTCTCCAACATTCAGTGCTTCTACCTCATTCTACCTTAGCTTCAACTTCGTGCGTTTTGGGAGGCAGGGATTGGCAGTTACAACGCTGGAACAGCAAAAAAGAGCTAGCTGAACGGGAAGGATATTGTCAAAACCCCTGGATTAGCGGATCGGCCGGTCGGAAGAGTTTATACTCAAGCAGGCTTATGAGAAAACTACGGATTCTGATCACATGCGAGGTGCTCGATAGTCGGGGCGGCACTGAATTATATGTCCGCGACGTAGCACTGTCCCTGCTGCGACTGGGCCATGCGCCCGTTGTCTACACCAGCCGGCCGGGGGAAGTCGCGAGGGAAATTCGCGACCTGACAATTCCTGTGGTTGATCGCCTCGAGGCACTGACAATTACTCCTGACTTGATCTTAGGGCAACATCATCTGCCGACGATGATGGCGCTCCTGCACTTCGCCGATGTTCCCGCTGTTTATGTTTGCCACGACTGGTATGGGCAGAACGCCTTCGCGCCCCGCTTTCCGCGCATCCTGCGCTTCGTTGCGGTGGATGTCACCTGCCAGGATCGTCTCATCTGTGAAGATGGCGTTGACGAGGCGCGCGTTCGACTGTTGCCAAATTCCGTGGACCTCGATCGGTTTGCGCAACGCTCGCCGCTGCCTGCCCGTCCGCAACGCGCGCTCGTGTTCAGCAACTACACGCGAGAGAATCCACACCTGACGGCGCTGCGCGGCGCGTGCGCGAAACACGATATTCAACTTGACGTGATCGGCGAGTTGATGGACAACGCGGTCGACAACCCTCACGAAGTTCTAAAAAACTACGACATCGTTTTCGCTAAAGGACGGGCCGCACTCGAAGCTCTGGCGGTGGGGTGTGCAGTCATCATCTACTCAGGAATTCGTTTTCTCGGGCCGATGGTCCAGGCGAGAGACGTCGACCAACTGCTGCCTCTAAATTTGGGAATCCGGGCGATGGGCGACGCGCTTACACCGGAAGAACTGGCGTCGCGCGCGGAGGCGGAGCTGGCGAGGTATGACCCGCTTGACGCCGGCAGGGCGACGTCTCTCGCAAGATCTCGCGCCGGCCAGGACATCGCGATGCAGACGATCGCTGAACTGTGCGAAGAGGTTGTCGCGGAGTATGAACAGATCAAAACTGAGCTTGATCCGCGACGCGAAGGCCCGGCAGCGGCGGCGTACCTGGAACGCGTTCAAAAGCAACACGCACAGTTAACGGCGCAACAACTGAGCATGCAGGAATCAACGGTCGCCAAACTCAATGGTCGGCTCAAACGCTTCCCTCGACTTGCCGGAGCGTTACGCCCGTTGGCACGAGCACTCACAAGACAGTGATCAGTGGTCAGTGGTCAGTGGTCAGTGGTCAGTGGTCAGTGGTCAGTTAGAACAAAAAACTTTGATGTCTCGTCATCTTGTTCACAACGGCGACTGTGCACCGGTCACCCTACTGATCACTGGCCACTGACCACTGATCACCGATTTTTATCTTCTCTCCGCTCTCATTGTCAACGGCCCTTTCGGATGCAGGAAGTGCGTGGCCCGCAGCTCGACCGGTTCTCGCGAAGTCAGCGACAGCCGCCACTCGGAAGCCAGCGTCGCCAGCACCAGTATGCCTTCCAAATACGCGAAGCCTTCACCGATACAACGTCGTGGTCCGCCACCAAAAGGAAAGTAAGCATAAGCCGGACGCGAGCCGCGGGCTTCAGGCGTCCAGCGTTCAGGATCGAACCGTTCAGGTTCCGGGTAGTAACGCGAATCGTGGTGCATGAGGTATTGGCTGACGACGACGAGCGCGCCTGCCGGGACGGTGTAATCTCCAACCTGATAACTGTGCAAGGCCGTGCGCACCAGCCGCGGAACAGGCGGATAGACACGCATCGCTTCTTCCAAAACCATGCGCGTGTAGCCAAGTTGCGGCAGGTCGTTGGCAGTCGGCAGTCTTCCGCCGAGTACTCGATCCAGTTCGGCGTGCAGCTTCTCCTGAATCTCCGGATGTTGCGCGAGCAGATACCACGTCCAGGTCAGCGTGGTGGCAATATTTTCAAAGCCGCCGATGAAAAGAGTGATCGCTTCGTCGCGGATCTGGCGGTCGCTCGACAACGTTTCGTCTTCGCTCGTTCGCGAGAGCAGCAGCGAAAGCAGATCGACTCCGTCATCTTCCGTCTGCCGGCGGGCAGCAATTATTTGAGAGACCATACCCTCCAGGTGATTGCGCGCCTGCCGCAAACGACGACGGTGAAGCAACGACACTCGATCCGAGAACCGCGTGAACTCCGGCTTGAACGAGCTGAACTGGCTGAGTCCGGTGCGAAATGCCGCAATGATCTGTTGGTGTTCCGTCTCCACGCTGGTCCCGAAAAGCGTCTGGCTGGCAATCGGCAAGGTGATCAATCGCATGGCTTCCAGCACGTCAAACGTTTCGCCCGGGCGCCATGCTTGTGAAGACTCCGACGCCAGTTTTGCCATCGTCGCGCCATAGCCCATAAAGCGCTGATGGTCGAAAGCCGGCTTGGTCATCTGCCGTTGCCGGCGATGGAAACTCCCTTCGCTGGTAAGCAGTCCTTCGCCGAGGAAATTCTCTCGGCGAACTACAACGACGCCGCGACCTTTCAGAAAATTGGCGTAATGACTCAGGAGCACACCCTTGATGTGCTCCGGGTGATTCAGCAGATAGACGTGGCGCCGTCCGATCTTAAAGTGAACGATGTCTCCGTATTCGCGCGCCAGCCGTTCCATGAATCCGAGCGGGTCACGCCGGCTGGCAAGGTGCAACCCGACGCCAAAGAAATTGTCCTTCGGGCCTGGCGGATATACGGGAGCATCCGTGAGCGGACCGGCGACGCACGATTCCTGATTAATTGTTGTAGTGTTTGATGACATGCGTTCTTACTGATTACGGAACTGGTTCAGGCGCGCCCGCGAATCTGTCGCGCAAACTCCCTGGCGATTATTTGATTGGCCCAGCCGCGGTGATGGCCGCCGGAGTGTGGGTTGTCGAGGGTGAGTCGCGGCATCGCTGCCCTGACGGCGGCCGCTTTCGGCGCCCAGTCAACGAAAGCAATTCCCTGTTCTGCCGCCCACGCCTGCAGCCAGTGGTACGATGCACCCTCTTCACTCCAACCCACGATCAGTTTTGCTTTGTGTTCAGCGGCGTAAGCCTTCAGTTGCTCAAGTATCGACGACTCCAGTTCGGCGACAGTTGGTTTCGGTTCCCTCTGCTGAGTCGCTTCCCGGACCAGGCGGTCCCTGACTCGCTGACGGTAACTAACGCGAGCGAGTAATCCGATCTGTGTTTTCTCAAGAAACAGTCGCAAGGGACCGGTCAGACGTCCCCATGCCGGACTACCTGCGACTACCAGGCGGTTCCGGTCGCCACTTTTGAAAGCCAGGTCGTCTTCAAAATCGTTGTCGCAGCCGAGGTAGAGAATGATCCCCGGCGAGCCGAGCCGCGTGCCCCAGGCGCGGAGGTTCCGCAGCGACTGTTCTCCGCCAAAGCCGGCCACGCCGAGATTCACCACGCCAAACTTCTTGCTATAAAAGCCGCGCTCGTCCTCGTTGAGAATGAGATCAAGTTGGGCCGGGTAAGACATGTCGGCCGGCAGGCCGGTTCCCTGCGTGTAAGAGTCGCCGACCGCAAAGACGAGCGACTCGTAGCCGTCGAAGTTCTCCTGAAAGTTAGCCGAACCCAAAGGACTGGAAATGCTCTCCTGCTGAAAGTCAGTCGTCGCCAGCAAGTGAGCGTTGGGTTTGAGACGAAATGCCGCGTCGGCGTCGTACTCGTAGGCGGCGGGGATGACCGGATAATACCGCGGCGAAAACAACCGCAGGCCTAACTCAACCGCTAAAAACGCGACGAGCGTCGCGACAACGATCAGCGACAATTTCTTCAGTGGTGATCTGAGCGACGATAGCCTCATGGATGTCCGGCCTCCGGGATTAGGCTGTCGGTGGACAAAGACAATCCGAGTCCGCGGCGTCTTGGGGAATCGGCATCCGCTGTTTCCGGGGCGACTGCGCACGAGCTCCAGGGATGAAGGTCAGCGCCGCAGTTAAGCTTCTCCTCGGCAGTCTGCACCTGCGCGCCCGCTGCGATTCGCCGGTAAGTGTCGAGCATTAAGGGCAACACTGAACCCGGCGAGAAAACCTCGAGGTAACGGCGGCGCGCGGCGTGGCCCATGCGCTCTCGCAAAGCTTTGTTTCCGGCGAGCTCTTTCATCGCCTCTGCCAAAGCCCTCGGGTCGCCGGGCGGCACCAGCAAGCCAGTCTCCGGCGTAATCATGTCAGTCACTCCGCCAATGCCCGATGCTATGACCGGCAGCCCGCAGGCCATCGCTTCCACAATTCCGTTGGGAGTTCCTTCCGTCAGCGACGGCAGGACAAAAACATCCAGGCTTTGCATGAACGCGCGTTTCTGTTCGACCGTGGTGTAGGCCCCGGCGAACTCGCAGCAATGAGCGACGCCGGCCGCTTCTGCCTGCGCGACCGCTCGCTGCATTTGCGAGCCAACACCCGCGACTTTCAGAAAACTATGCGCGAATTTTTCCGCGACCGCTGCGAAGGCTTCGACCAGCACCAGCGGTCCCTTCAGACTCTCCAAACGCGCCGCAAAACCAAACGTCACGCTGTTGTTGTCGGACTTAGACTGCGGCCCGCAGGTGTCGACTAAATCTTCGGCAATCACAGGCAGGACTGAAATTGGGAGACCGTGCGGCAACTGTTCGCGGCATTCCTGTCGCAGCCGGGGCGAGAGCGCCGCCAGCTCCGAACAATAAGGCAACGCGGAAACGAACTGTCGATAGTAAGAAGCGAAAGCCGGCGGATGGTAAGGCATGCCGAGCTCGTGGTAGAGCACCGGGATGCCTGATTCGTGTGCCGCCCGAATCATCACCATCGCGCTCGGATCGGGCGTCATTACGTGGACCACGTCCGCCTGGCACTGCGCGAAGTATTCACGGCACTCATTGAAATAACTGTGGGCCAGGCGCGTACTGAGTTTCTGTGCCCGGCCGCGAATGAGCTGTTGCGAAGGTGGAAACGCGCGCAGGATCCCGGCGGCCAGTTTGCGCCCCGTGCTTAACGAAGCATGCATTCCGGGCGACGCAATGGCGTGGACCGGAACGCCGGCCTCTTTCAGGCGAACGTAATACTGATCGTCCGCCAACGGCGGATACATCAGCAACACGGAAGGCTGTTGGTTTGCGGCAAGAAGTTGAGTTGCGTAGGTGACGATCGTTTCGTCCGAACCGCTGATAGGCCCCATCAACTGGCCCTTGCAAAGCACAATCCTCATTATCTTAGGCCCTTGTTCGATCGTTCAGACATCATAGAAATCCGCGGCTCCGGGGCTCTCAGCCATCGGCCGACGCTGCGCGAATATAGAAAGCGAAGGTTGGAGCGGCGCATAACGCGGTCCGCCACACCCAACGGGTGCAGGCGCAGCGCGGTCCACAGGTTCTGCTGCGCGGGAAGCAAATGCCCCCGCTTAAAACTGCGACCCGTCTCCCAAATCAAATGATTTGCCATGTTGAGCGAAAATCCACGCCGCGCCGTCTGCCGCTGGTCAACCGACGCACTGAGAGCGCGCGGGAGCCGCAACCAGCGCTCGCGATGAGCGACGGTAATGCGCTGGACCATCCCGGCGGCATTTGAAGTGAATTGTCCTGAACCTGGCGTAGCGCGCCGGTAGATTGCTACTGGCTGCTCAACAGCGACAACGTCATAAAGTTCGGCGAGACGAATCCAGAGATCCCAGTCTTCGATCCCCGGCAGCGTCGTCGTGGGCATGCCGATCTGGTAGAGGCTCGACCGGCGGAAAACTGCCGAGGGACATGAAATGAAATTCCGCTCGAGCAGTTCCCAAAAAATATCGCCCTGCGGACAAGGGGTCGGATACACATAGCCGGTGGGCACGCAATCCTGATCGCCCAGCAGCGTCTGACCGTAGACCAGCGCCGCCTTTGGAGTCGTCTCTAAGATTTCGATCTGCGCATCGAGAGAACCAGGCAGACGCAGATCGTCGTCGTCCAGAAAAGTAATGAACGCGCCCGTACTGGCGAGGATGCCAAGATTGCGCGCGCCGCCTAACTGCTGGTTGCGCTCGACTCGTATGTAGCGAATCCCGGAAAGCGTTTGGCAAACTTCCGCGGTCTCGCTATCGGAGGCGTCATCAACCACAACGATTTCCACGTCCGTCCCAGCCCGGCGCGCACTCTCCACGGCCCGGGCCAGCAGCCAGGGACGGTTATAGGTGGCAATGATAATGCTTACTTTCGGCATCCTGTGGGGACGTAGAACTGGCCGGACCCCTTGTAAACTTCGTAAAACTTCCGCTTGAGTTTTGAGGACTATATCACGGTGGCGTTACTCATCGGTAACGGCCAAAGCTGCGGGTAGTGCCCTGGTTTGAACCCTCTGCGCGTTCTCAGCGATCTCGGCGTCTCTGCGTCGAATTTATTGAATGGCAGTTCACCGCCGAGGCGCAGAGAACGCCGCGACTAGGCTCGTTCTTCGGCGCCGACGATCCGTCCCACTGTCAGGATCATCTGCAGGATTTCCGTAACGCTGCGCTGATTGAAGGTCAGGACGTTGACGCCGCGCCGGATGAGTTCCGCGGCAATATCGGCCTGCAAATCGGAAAACGCCAAAACGAGGTCCGGTTCGAGCGCAAGAATCTTGTCAAACCTGGCATTGATGAAGGCGGAAACCTTCGGCTTCAGCCGCGCTTCCGGCGGCCGCACTGTGTAACCGGAGACGCCAACGATGCGATCTTGCTCGCCGAGCAGGTAAAGCGTCTCGGTTGTCTCTTCAGTCAGACAAACGATCCGGCGCGGATACGAAGCTAACTCGGCAATCTTCAAACTTCCTTTTGCTCCTCAAAATTCGCGTGCCTGGCTTCCGTCTCTTCCAAACAACCGCGGCAGAGACAACCGCTGTATTTGGCGCGCAACTCCTGACGAGCACTTTCGCTGACTTTGACTTCGCTACACCAGCAGCCTGTGCTAAGCGAGATCTCGCAAGCGAACGACTCTCCGCAGGCTTCGCAGGTCTGGTTCTTGCGCAGCACCGGCAACTTCTGACCGATTGTCTTGAGCAGCGTCATTCTTTTGTCTCCGCTCGCGTTCGTTGTTTACTCGCGCCTGGTTTATCTCGCGTTCTCGTTACTCGCGTTCTCGTTTACTCGCGTTCTCGTTTACTCGCGTTCGTTGTTTAGAGGCGGGCATCGCCCGCCGGTTCTATTTGCGAGTTGAGACGGCGGGCAATGCCCGCCTCTAAACGATCACGAGAACTTCAGTCAGCGGTCGGCGTTGTTGGTTCGCCCACGTATTTCTTCAGCCAGCGCGTAGACTTCCGTGATACCAGTAGCGGCTGTCTTCGCCTTTGCTGATCCAATGGTTCTCTTCCGGCCAGACGATCAGCCGGCTCGGGATGCGCAGGCGTTGCAGCACGCTCCAGTTTTCGAGCGTCTGATTCAGCGGCACGCGAAAGTCGTTTTCGCCAACTGACAGCAGGATCGGCGTGCGAAAGTTTTTGGCGAAGCGGATGGGATTCTGTTCGCGCCAGGTCGGACCTTGCTCCCAGACCGGGCCGCCGTTATTCACTTCGCGCGAATAGATCGTGTCGCTCGTGCCCCACTGAGATTCGAGGTTGATCAAGCCCGCGTGGCTAATCAAACATTTGTAGCGCGTCGCTGTCGCCTGCATCCAGTTGGCGAGATGCCCACCGTAGCTGGCGCCGGCTGCCGCCTGACGAGTGCCGTCAACGAACTTGTAAAGACGAATCGCTTCGTCAGCGCCTTCGTTGATCTCGTTGCCTGGTCCAAGAAACGGATCGCCTTGAATACTCTGCGCAAACTTCTCACCGAAACCGGTCGAGCCTGAGTAGTTCGTCAGCAGCACCACGTAACCCGGACGCGCCAGCAAGTAATAGTTCCAACGCAGGCCCCAATTGTCGCGCCACATGTTGTGCGGTCCGCCGTGCATGACAACCAGCAGCGGATACTTCTTGTTCTCGTCGAAGTTTGGCGGCAACGCCACCATGTTGTGGATACGTTTGCCGGCTTTGCTGGTGAACCAAAAATGCCGCAGCGGTTGCCAATCGACTTTTGCAACCCGGTCGGCGTTGAAGTTTGTCAGCGGTCGCTGCGTTTTCGATTTCAGGTCGAGCCGAAAAACTTCCGGCGGGTTCATCGCGCTTTCCCAGTTGGCGATGATGATTGTCGACGCCGCCCGCGCCGGAATTTTCAGGCCGGTGTAAACGCCGCGCGTCATGTCCATCGCCAGGGTGATGTCGCCACCATCCGCCGGCAGCGTGAAAATCTTTTCGTGGCCGGCTTCTTCAGCCGTCAGATAAATGGATTTGCTGTCGGGCGCGAACCCGAAACTTCCGACGGAGCGATCGAAGTTAGAAGTCAGGATTACGGGTTTGTCTAAACTCGGCCAGGAAAACTTTGCCAGGCGATCCAGGTTGTAGACTTTGCCGTTGGCCTCGACCGTGAAGGCGGCGTAGAGCGCTTTGCCATCGGGACGAAACGCGGGCCGAGAATAACTGTCCCCTCCGGTTGTTAACTGCAACGGCTCGCCGCCAGTGGCTGAGATTTTGAAGAGCGCCGAGTTGGTGTGGGCGTAAGCCGCCGTGTCTCGGTTGGTGGTGGCGACGAAGATGATCGAACTGCCGTCGGGCGTCCAAATCGCGTCAAACTCTTCGCCCGAATCCTGAACGCGTCCGGCAAAACCGCGCGCGGAAACAAGTTTTGTTCCGGCCAGTAGGTCTTTAGGTTTCGCGTCCGGCTCGAGGCTTTGAATGAACAAATGCCCCTGCGTGTCTTCAATCCACTTGTCCCAGTTGCGAATCGGAAACCTCTCGTAAACGCGCGCCTTGTACTTCAGCGCTTTCCGCTCGGCCGCGATTTTCTTGTTGGCATCCTCGTCGGCGGCGCCCGGAAAAACGGTGCTGGTGAAAAGCAACGCCTTGCCGTCAGGCCGCCACTGCGGCGAACGCGCGCCGGTAGAAATCGACGTCACGCGCACGGCCTCGCCGCCGTCGGCCACGTCGAGCACGTAAAGCTGACTGACTTCATCACCTTCGCGCTTTGCGGAGAACGCAAGCCGCTGGCTGTCCGGGCTCCAGGCCACGCCGCTCTCGCCGCTCTTGCTGAACGTCAGTCGCCGCGGCTTCGCACTCGCGTCAGCCGGCACGATCCACAAATCCGAAACCTGATCCTTCTCGTCGTAAGCGGGTTCGACTAACGAGAAGACGACCCACTTGCCGTCCGGGCTCGGATTCGGCGCGCTGACGCGCTTCATCGCCCACATCGTTTCGTGCGTGAGCGCAACTTTGCCGGCGCTGGTTTGCGCCGCGACGTCACTCGACAAACCGGGCGCTGTCGCGGAAAGGATCGCGACCGCGATGATGGTGAATGGCAGAACGCGAGCATGAAAGTACCAGGACTTAAATCCATCGAGCATCGTGATTCTCCTTGGCGGAATGGAAGGTCGGCTGAATGATAACGTACCAATGAATTCGCCGGAAGAGGGCGCCAGAAATCTTGCAAGAAACGTATTGCGGCGCAGTCTCGCTTGGGCTTGACCTTCAGGATCGTTTTGTAAACAATTATCGTGGGTAGTTTACGTGATGTCGTTTCAAAAGAAGCCAGTTTCGAAAAAATCAATGCCGCGCCGCGCATCAAAGCCCGCCGCTGCGGCCCCGTTGAGTTCACTTTCTTCAAAAGAAGCGCGTGTCAGTTCGAATGGTAAGCACTACGAGCGTCCACATCGTAAGAAACTTGAAACGGACGAAGAGCGTGAACAAAGACTCGCGAAACGAGAAGCGTTGACGTTACGAGCCTTTCAGATAGCTTACGACAACCATCACCCACGTAAGTCTTCCTAATGTCCTACCTCACCTTCGACACTTCGGTGATCGTCTCAAGGAAATCAACATTGGGATCGGGTACGTCTCACAACTTTCTTTGGTCGGCAGTCGTGTTGTTGGAGCTGACCGCGAGCGCGAAGGATAATTCTCAGCGCAAGATTTATGAACGGTTGTTTCATCAATACCGCGAAGATAATTCTCTAATAATTCCTAATGAAGACGATTGGCTTCTTGCCAGCAGAGTCCTCTACTTGCTAAGTCAGGATCGCAGACGAAGTTACCGCGGCAAGTTGAAAAAGCTTTATCCGGGCGTGTCACAACGTATGGCGCTGGATGTCTTGATCGCCGTTAGCGCACGCCGTTGGAAGGCGGCTGTGGTCACCGAAAACTGGGAAGACTTCAAAGCGATTCAACGCTACTGCAATACCAGGATTATCAAAGCCTCGGAGTTTCTCGCTAAGTCGCCTTCGCGAATCATGTGACGTAGCGAGCGGGCCTTCAGTAGTTCGTCAGAATCTCCTCCGGCTTGAAGCCCATCTGGCCCAGGCGGTCGCGCGTTTGTTCGATCATTTCCAGCGAACCGCAGATCAGCGCGACCGGCGAATTCAGGTTTGGCAGAACGTTGTCCAGCAGCGATTGCACATAGCCGGTCGGTCCCGACCAATCGTGGCCGCCGGGTCGCGAAACAACCTGGCGCAACTCCACGCCGGCGTCCTCCCAGCTATCCGTCTCATCGCGAAAACAAAAATCATCCGGCGTGCGCGCGCCGTAAAGCACGACCAGCTGTCCAAACTCATCTTTTCGTTTCAGCGCGTGGCGCAAGGCGGATCGCAGAGGCGCGACACCGGTGCCCATCGCCACGAACACGAGATCTTTCCCTCGTTGGTCGTCCATCGCAAAGCCGTGGCAAGCGACTTCCAGCAACTCGATCCGGTCGCCGGCTTTCATCTCGAAGATCAAATTACTGGCGCCCATTTTTTGTTTGACTAAAACTTCCAGCTCCGCATCTTCCGGCGCGCTGGCGAACGCAAAATATGCCGGCGCTTCGCCGGGCACCGACAACACCGCGACCTGCCCCGGAATAAAAGCAATGCCGTGCCGCTCGCCCGCGACATCGGGCTTCAAATCAAACGAGCGCACGCCACGCGCTTGCTCGCGAACTCTGGTGATGATTAGTGAAGGCACGGCTCCCCATCTTCTCAATGAAGTGTATTGTGAACTCAGTTGGAGTTTAGCAGGTAGTGCCCTAATTTGAAGTTTTCTCTGCGTAGTCTCAGCGTTCTCTGCGCCTCCGCGGTTAATATCGCTTGCAAACCCATTCACCGCGGAGACGCAGAGACGTGCCGAGTCAGCGCAGAGACTTGAAATTCGGTCACTACTGTTTAGCAAACAAGCTCAGAAATTCGTCAGTGCGGGTGTTACAATGCCACAACCTCGCGTCTTGAAAGAAAGGTTTTTCAGCCATGGCCAAAGGATCTCAACTGCTGCGTCTCCTGGCTATCAGTCTTGCGGTGACCCTGTCGTTCGTTTGCGCGTCGGCAGTCAGCGCGCAGTCAGGCCGGCGTACAAACAAGTCGGCAGTAACTCCGGCGCCAACTCCCGAACCAGCGGCAACAACTGACAAGCCCCAAGAAAAAGAGAGACCGGCGATAACCTTTGTCGTCGGAGTCGATCGCTATTCCGGCTTTTCTTCGATTCCACTCTCTTACTACGACTCGATCGCCCGCGCGTGTGGCGGGCGCCTCGACGACACAACCGGGGTCGTTGTTCACTTCGCGGGAACAGACATGAGCCGCGGCGAGGCCGCTGTCAGGGCGAAGGCGGAAAAGGAAGCATTCGTCGTTTGGCTGCAAATACAGGTGCAGAGCTCAAGCGGCGACCCATCCGTCGTAAACAATCTGAACCAGCTTTTTATCGAGTATACGGTTTTCGCGCCGGGCACAGCGAAATCGCTGGCCTGGGGCCACACGTATCAGCAGGGTACGCGCGCGGGTGGGGTGGTGGTTGGGCCAGGGACGTCAGGCCGGAGCAACGTCGACTTGAGCGAACGCCGGCTGAGAGAAGCCGCGCGCGAAGCGGCCGAGCGAATTCTCAAATCTCTGAAACTGGGAACGGCGATCCCGCCGCCTCCCGCATGAAATTCGAGTTGACGCGGTTAGCCTTCCTGGTAGAGCGCGTCGATCACCGTGCGGTACTTTTCGTCAACAACGCGCCGCTTTACCTTCAAAGTTGGCGTTAACTCCCCACCATCAATCGTAAATTCATTTTCCAAAAGAGCAACTTTCTTCACGCGTTCATACTGCGCCAACTCCGTGGTGAGTCCGGCAATCTGACGTTCAAAGAGATCGATCACGCGCGGATGTTTGCAGAGTTCGGCGTGACCTCCCTTGATGCCTTTGAGTTGCGCATAGGATTCAACGCGTTCCCAGTCCGGCACGATCAGCGCCGCCGGAAACTTGCGGCCGTTGCCGATTAGCACGACCTGGTTCACAAAACGCGAGCCTTTGATCATTTGTTCGATTGGCTGCGGCGCAATGTATTTGCCGCCCGAAGTTTTGAAAAGTTCCTTCTTGCGATCCGTGATCCGCAAAAATCCGTCTTCGTCCAGGGTGCCGATGTCGCCGGTCTTGAACCAGCCGTCAGCGCTCAACACGGCGCGCGTTTCTTCGGGCTTGTTGTAATAGCCGCGCATCACGTGTGGGCCGCGCGTTTCAATTTCGCCGTCACTCGCGATGCGCACCTCGACATTCTTGATCGGCTTGCCCACCGTGCCGACCCGATTGTTTTCCTTCATTCCAGCGGTGATCACCGGCGAAGTTTCAGTCAAGCCATAACCCTGCACGATCGGCAGGCCGGCGCCGATGTAAATCAGCGCCAGGTCTTCAGGGAGCGCCGCGCCGCCGGAAACCAACAGCCGAATACGACCGCCGAGCGCCGCGCGTATTTTCGAAAAGATGAGTTTGTCCGCGATTTTGTGTTTCAACGCGAGCACGGTCGGGATTTTCTGGTGGCGCGTGGACAACCGCGCGTGCTCCTTCGCGATTTCCACCGACCAATTAAGCACGGCCACGTTGAAACGACCTTTCTCCGCTGTTTTCTCTTTCACGCGCGCCAGAATTTTTTCAAAGATTCGCGGCACGCCAACAAAGATGGTCGGCTTCACTTCGCGAAGATTTACGCCGATTGCGTCCAGCGATTCGCCGAAGTAAGCCGCCATGCCGTGGAACATATACATGTACATCGCGACGCGCTCCAGCACGTGCGAGAGCGGCAACACGGACAGTGCGCTGTCGTCGCCGACAAAAGAAAGATGTCCCGATGAGTCGACTAAATTCGAGACGAGATTGGAATGCGTGAGCATGACGCCCTTGGGCTCGCCCGTGGTTCCCGACGTGTAAATGATTGTTGCCAACTCGTCTGGCGTGGGGCGGTGTGTGTCCAGTTGAGCGTTGGACGAGTCTTCGCCCAGTTTTTCAAGTTCAGCCAGCGAGATTCCGGGAAGGTCTTCACCCGCGGATTTTTCAAAGAAAACCAGTTGCTCAACTGCAGGACACTCGGCGAGTATTTCGCGAATGTGAAGAAACTTTTCCGCATTCTGGATCACCAGAACGCGAGCGCCGGAATCTTTCAGAATGTAACGAACCTGGGGCGCCGTCAGCGTGGGATAAATCGGAACGTCGATGGCCCCGGCAAACATGCAACCCGCGTCGGTCAACGTCCATTCAGGCCTGCTCTCGGAAAGAATCGCGACCCGATCGCCGCGCTTCACGCCCAGCGAATTCAATCCAGTCGCAATGAGATGCACGCGTCTGAGCAGTTCATCGGACGAGATCGAAATCCAGCGACCATCGCGTTTGTAGTTCAACGTGTCAGGACGCGGATGAACGCGCGCCACATGTTCAAAGACCTCGACGAGCGTAGTCGGTTGAGGCGAAACTGGAGGCACACGTCCATCTTTATCCACTTGCGAAACCGATGACGGGCGGGACGCTGTGATCTGGTTCACTTGGCGTTGACTCCGTTGAGAAAAATGTCCAGCACCTGGTCGGCCATCGGCGCCAACTTATAGCGTCGCTTGGAAAGAATCCAGTTCGTCGCCATTTCGTCGAGCGCGCCGAAAAGAATCTTCGCCACCACCTTGGCATTCAACTCCGGACGAAACACTCCAGCGCGCTGGCCCTCTTCGAAAGTGGAACGAATCAGTCCCAGGTATTCAGCGAAGCCGGCGGCGGAAAACTCCTCCATGAACTTGGTCGAGCCACGCAGTTCAACCTGGAAGACGACGGCAAGATCGCGATCGTCGCCGAGTCGCTCGAGGTGCAGCAGGGCGATGCGGCGCAGTTTTTCTCGCGGGTCGGCGGTCTGTTCAAGTTGTTCGCGGCCGGCGCCAATCGCTGCTTCCATGCTGCGATCGAAAATCGAATGAAGAATCTCTTCCTTGCTTTTAAAGTAAAGATAGACCGTGCCGTCGGCGACGCCGGCGGCGCTGGCAATGTCGGCGACTTTGGAATTGAAGTAGCCGTTGTGAGCAAAAACGCGAATCGCGGCGCGCAGGATGGCCTCGCGTTTGTCAGCGACGACGGGACGATCGGAACTAAGTGAACGAGCTGAACGCATTTGTTTTGGGAACTGATTTTGTCTGGCCGAACTCTGAATGAATCGTCACTCAGTGAAGTTGTAGCCTAACCCTGAAGCGCGCCGCAACGCAACGGAAGTCCTTGACGCACAGCGTCGAAGCAGGCTAGCGACCGGACACAACTCAAGGATGATCTGATCGTCGAAGAGAAATCGAGCGAAGGGAATTCCTGAGTTTGGAGTGCGCTGACCTGTCAGCGCTTTACTCGGTCGCGACCTGTCGCGACCCTGGAACGATCAACAGAGATCGTGGCGGCAAGCCGCCACGGACCAAAGCCTGACCTGTCAGCGCACTCCAAAGAGAAACACCGTCTGCGATATAATCCGCCACGCGCATGAGCCATACGAACCCTGCAAAATCCGTCGGAGAACACAATCCAACACTTTCATTGGAGGGCATCGCCATTTCCGAAACCGAGTACAACAATGAGCGTGTCGATTGGCACTCGCACGACAATCCGCATTTCACGTTAGTCACGCGCGGGCACATTCGCCAGGGGACCCGCCGCGAGACATTCGAATGTTCGGCAGACACGCTTTTGTTTCACAATTGGCAGGAGCCGCACTACAACGTCAAACCGGCCGGCGTCACGCGCGGGTTTCAAGTTGAAGTCGGCGCCTCGTGGTATCAGAAGTTTGAGGTCGATCCGCACCAACTGCCGGCGGTGGCGAAGATTACGCGGCCGCACGTCAGACTGAGTTTCTACAACATCTACAAGGAAACCAAACTTTTCGACGCGACCTCGGCGTTCACCATCGACTCTCTGCTGCTTGATACTTTTGCAACGATGCGCGGGCTGGAGACTTCAGGCGCGGGCACGCCTGGCTGGGTAAAAAAGTTGGACGAAATTCTTCACGACAATTTTGACCGGCATTTTTCTTTGCTGGAACTCTCGGGTGAGCTGGGCGTCCACAGGGCCCATCTCTCGCGCGAGTTTCCGAAGTATTTTCGCTGCAACTTCAGCCAGTACGTCAGAAAACTAAAGGTTGAAAAATCACTGGCGTTGCTTCGTAACGGTAGCCTCCCGATTTCTGAAATTACGTTCATCTGCGGTTTCGCCGACCAAAGCCACTTCATTCGCTGCTTCAAAGAATTCACCGGAATCACGCCGCGAACTTTTCGCCAACTGAGCAAATAATCCTCAGCACATTCGCTTGGGCGGTTCGGTTTCAAACTTGCAACTCTCTGTGCCTCCTCTGTGTTCTCTGTGCCTCTGTGGTGAGTATTTTGCTTACGTTTTTCACCACAGAGACACAGCCTTCACAAAAAGTAATCTGAAGCCCTCTCCCGTTGGAAGAGGGTAGGGGTGAGGGGTCTGGACGGGCGCCTAAACCCTCACCCCAACCCTCCCCCAGCGGGGGGAGGGAGAAAGAGAAGGCGCTCTAGCGAACTTTTTGTGCAAAGCACAGAGAACACAGGGCGGCACAGAGAAAAGCTGAAACTGGTATTGTCGGGAATGTCGATTCCTGAACCTCAGACGTTAAATCCATTCTATATTTCCCCCCGCGAGACACTTTATTGTTCTGGTCGCTGGTCAGCAGGTGGCCGCAAAGGAAGGCACTCGCTGAAGAAGTTGCGACGTTCTAAGCAAGACCAATTGGGAAACTGGGCAACGAACCGTCATGAAAAAATCAGACATCAACCAACCCGCTTGTTACTTCGATCGGTACATCAACTACGTCGCAGACCTCGAGATAGGCGAGGCCTTCAAACAGTCGCTTGCGGAAATCGACAGTTTGAATTTGGCAGAGTTGAATGAAATCGGAAACGCCGTTTACGCCGAACAGAAGTGGACCATCAAAAGCATCCTGCAACACCTGATCGATGTTGAGCACATTCTGGCTTATCGAGCCTTGCGAATTGCCCGAAACGACACGACACAACTGCCGGGTTTTGATGAAGCGTTGTTTGCCGAAAACGCGAACGTGGAGAAGCGAAGTTTTGAAGGGCTAGTTGCGGAACTCAAGGCAGCACGTTACGCGACGTCTCTGCTGTTTGCATCGCTGGACGATGAAGCTTTGCAGCGAAGCCTGACTATTTCCGACAACCAGATGTCGGTGCTGGCGTATGGCTTCGCCCTCGTCGGGCACCAGAAACACCATCTGAAAACTATTGAAGAGAAGTATCTGCCGCTGATCGTGCGTCAGAGCCAAACGTCAGCAGTCCACTCGTAACTCCGAACAACAGTTTCGCAAGTTGGTGACGATCCCGGGATTCGTCAGAGATCAGAGGTGTGTTCCGAACGCGGGTGCACTGTCAGAACCACCTGCGTGAGCGGGTGGCTCTTCGGTCTGACTCACGCACTTTTGATTTTGCCCCACCCGCTCACGCAGGTGGTTCTGACAAGAAGGAGAAGCTTATGCAAGTCAATTATTCGGCGCGCCGGGCGGGGGCGTTGATATTCGTGATCGTCTTTCTTTTTTCAGCCGTCGCTCCCGCGCGCCCCTCGGCGAGTCTCCCGCAGCAACCTGACGCCGTCAGAAAACTTCCACCCACGAACTGGTTACGCTCGCGCAAGATCGACGTCAAACACCTCGCCATCGATCTCCGTTTTGACTGGCAGAAAAAGCAGGCTTACGGCACAACTGTGGTAACTTTTGCCCCTTTCAACAAAACTGACCGCGCGACGCTGGACGCCGGGATGCTCACAATCAACTCGATCACGTTCCCCAACGGGAAGCCGCTGAAGTTCAACTATGACGGCGGCGACAAAAATGACGGCTTGGAAATTCTGCTCGATCGAGCCTACGCGGCGGGAGAGGACGTCACCGTCAAAATTGATTACCACACAAACTGGGTGAACATTTCCGATCCGAATAATCTCTGGGGCAGTTTCTTTGATCGTTCCCAGGGTCGCGACAGGTCGCGACCGAGAAAAGCGCTGACAGCGGGGTCCCCAACCGGGCAGCCCGGTTGGGGTGCTTGGAAGGTCAGCGCACTCCAAACTTAGGGATCCGCTTCGCTCGATTTCTCTTCGGCGATCAGATCGTCTTTGAGTTGTGACAGGTCGTGAGGCTTCAACAAAAACTCCTGCTTGGGATACGGAATCTCGATGCCTCGCTCACGAAACAATCTTTCAATGCGGTAGTTAATATCGCTCTTGATCTGCCGGTGGCGGCTCGGGTGGCGCGTCCAGACCAGTAGGCGAAAATCGAACGAGTATTCGCCGAAGCGTAAAAACTGAACCTTCGGCGGCGGGTCGGTCAACACGTTTTCAACGTCTTCAGCAGAGGCGAGCAGCGTTTCCGTTACGACGTTCACGTCTGAAGTCGTCGCGACGCCGATCGGAATCGCGATGCGCGCGCGCGGGTCGCCGTAAGACCAGTTGATCACGCGCTGGCTGACGAGGCGGGAATTCGGCACGATGATGGCGATGCGATCGTTGGTGTACATGATCGTCGTTCGCAGTTTGATGCTTTGCACTTCGCCTTCATCTTCGTCGATGGTGATGCGGTCGCCCACGCGCACCGGTCGCTCGAAAAGCAAAATGAAACCCGAGGCTATATCGGCGGCGATGTACTGCAAACCGAAACCAATACCGACTGAGAGTGCGGTGAAGATCACTGCGACCGAAGTCATGTCTACGCCGACGGTCTTCAGTGCGGAGAGCACGCCGACGACGAGTAGTACATAGCTCGCGATGCGGGCGATGGTGTAGCGCAAGCCGGGATCGATGTACGCGCGTTTGGCGATGCGCCGTTCGAGGAAGCGACCACTGCGGCGAGAAAGAAAAATCGCAAAGATGAGAATCAACAAGCCCACCAGAATCCGAACTGTGGTGAGATCCTGATTTCCGAAGAGCGGATGAGTAAGGACGGACCAGATGCGCCTAAAGATGGCGACCGGCTCCACCAGGGCAATAATAGGACTGAAGACGTCTGTCCTGAACGTCGTGTCGGGCAATGAGCGGCTCCAATAATCGCGCGTCTGAGTTAAGTGAAACAGTCAGCATGTTAGCAAGGCGCTGCCGTCATCACAATTCAGGTCGGAGGTTGTTTAGCGAGGGAGCTTGGTTTGAGAAATGGCGGAGGGGACAGGACTCGAACCTGCATAGCCGTTAGGCCGGCGGTTTTCAAGACCGCTGCACTACCATTATGCGACCCCTCCGCATTTGGTGCGAAAACTATAACTTACCTGCGGGAACTTGCTCAACTTTGCTCGTTTAGACTTGCTCAACTTTACCCGTTTAGAGACGGGCGTTTCTGCTCGTTTAGAGACGGGCATTGCCCGTCGTCCAAGTTCGGATCAAATAGTGACCGCGAGGGTTGGACCGGCGGGCAGTGCCCGCCTCTAAACACCCGACTAGCGGATAAACGCTGGTTTTAGCCAAACTACTTGTTCCAGTTCTTCGGCAGGTGAGTTAGGAACGTGCCAATGCGAAACAGCGAGTTGCCAATTTGATAAGGCAGGCGAGGCAAGCCGTTGAACGGTCCGTTCATGGTTGTCGTAGCTTCGATCGGGTTGGGCCAGCGGTGTCGCAGTCCGTTGAAAAAGTCGCCCTGCAGCCGAACGTGATGCAACATCGGCATCGCGTGACGGCTGTGCATCGACGGAGTTGTCGAGCCCCATTCATTGAGTACGGTCGGCAGCAGCCAGCGAGGATTTTTGCGGAAGCGCTGCGGCTCGGGTAAGCCGGCGATGTCTGCGTTCAGCAACAGGTGCGACAGTCCGATCGCGCTCACCACCGCCCGCGATTGTCGCTTTTCACCCAGACAGTAGTCCCAGTCAAAATTTCGCGGCCGCGCTTCCACCGTCGCGGCAACGTCAACCAGCCACAGCGGCCGCCAGGCGCCTTCGCGCATCAGATGGTAACTAACCACGCGCAGGTGGTCCTCAGGACCGAGAATCCGCACTTCCGTCTGACCGTCAGTCACCAGTTCTGAACGCGCGTAAAGATCTTCTTCCGTTCGTATTCCAAACTTTCCAAAACCTGAGTGCAGATCGACTTGAGACTCAAGCCGGCCGAGACTCGCGAGCGTTCGAACCGCTTCCAGGTATTGGTCGCGGCGAACGCAGATGTCGATGTCGCCGTAGGGACGGAAGGCTAACTCGGGGTAATAGCGAGCGGCGGACCAGCCTTTGATCAAGATAGGCTCAATGCCTGCTGAGCGAAGCAGGGAGAAAACTTTTTCGATCTTGGCCTGATAGATTTGAGAGTTGAGCGTGTTAAGACGATAAGCCTGTCGCAACTCCGCAGCCGCCGCCAAACCTTCCAACTCGCTTTCGCGGACGCGCGACCAGGCCAACGCACCCGAGCCGGTCTGCAGCAGCAGCGGCGCAATTTTCTCAAAGTCGGCGGCGGAAAAATCCAACGCCGGCAGACTGGTGCGCCACACGCCGGTCAGAAAAGCCGCGACGAGAACCCCCGTCTCTTTCGCCGAGGTGGTCTTCATGTGTTATCGGAAACGGATGCGGTCAACGTTGCCAGGTTACGGTCTCAACTCTGGTCCACACGTGCCGCCGTTGCAGTTGGCCGAATCGCAGTCGGCGTCAGTGACGCACGGACAACCAATCCCTCTCGGGTTTGTAGCGCATGGATCGGTCGCTGCCCCGGCCGCTGTCGGCGCGGAGATGGACATGATTAACGGCAAGCTAAGCGCCGCAGCCAATCCCAAATTCTGGATTAAACGGCGCCGGGAAACTATCGCGCTCGGGAGTTCCACCGTTTCCGCCTGCAAAAGATCGTACCCGGCTAACTCTTTCAAGCCGAGCAGGACCACCGGCACGCTGACGGGACTCTTCAATTCCTGCTCAACCACCGCCGCGATCTCAGCCTCGTTCTTTTCTCCGTCGCAGTTCTTCCAGATCAACGCCGCCGTCCGATTCAGGCAGTGGGCCTTATCCGAAATTAAGTCGTAGACCAGCACTTCATCCGGTAGTTCCTCAACAATCAAGTCCCTCTGCCGGGCAACGGGAAAGCTCATCCTGGGTGGTTCTCCTCTGGCTGCGATGGTTTGCTGACAGCGCGGCTCGGATAAAACCCGCGCGTGCTAACGTCAAGCGGAAAAACGGTTAGGCCTTTGTAGTACCAAACCCCTGGCAAGTCAATGACGAATACAGGAGGCATTGATGCATTTTCAATATTGAACTGGAGCAGGCGAAATAAAAGATAAAGTCAGCAGGCCCAACATGAAATCAGAACCGGGAGCGGTAGCGACCGGCGGGAAGACTCAAGTCTTCTGAAGACTTTGCTTTGACTTGTGTTCAATTTACTGTGGAAGCACGAGCCGGTCGCTATCGCTCCCGGTTCCGGTTTCGTTTCTCATCCGGTGAAGTTCGAGTCAAACTGCATCACTACCTATACGAAAGTAAGCTTGCGTTATCAGATAAATTTCCTGCCCGCGACGTTTGCGATCCAACTACGAAAGGTGCACGATCCCTCGTAAAGCAAGCTGAATCGTGCGCGGGTTTTCGGCAGGACCGCGCGACGCGAATCTAAAAGGGATGCAGGGGGATGGATCACTCAATGCGGGTCACGATCGGACAGATAAATACAATCAACGGCGACTACGAAAGCAACACCGCCGGCATTCTGCGCGCAATTGAACGCGGCCGGCAGGACGGCGCGGATCTGGTCGTGTTGCCCGAGGCTTGCATACAGGGCTACACCTCGCTCGATTGGTTTCTCGACCGCGACGTGGTGCGTTGCGCTTTGCAACCGCTCGAAAAAATCATCGCCGCCACTGCCGGAATAACGGCGATCGTCGGCACGATCAGGCCCAACGATCTCCCGACCGGGCGACGCCTGTATAACTCGGCCGCCATCATTCGCGATCAAAAACTGATCGGCTTTGCCGACAAAACTCTGCTGCCGGAATACGACGTGTTCGACGATCCACGTTACTTCGAACCAGCTACTGATCGACGTCTGTTTCCAGTAAACGGCTGCAAACTTGGCGTGGCCGTCTGCGAAGACTTCTGGAACGACAAGACGTTTTGGAGGGACCGACTTTACCCGCACGACCCGGCGGACGAGTTGATTGAGTTGGGCGCCGAGGTGCTCATCTCGATCAATGCCTCGCCGTTCAATAAAGGAAAGATGGGCCAGCGCTGCGCCATGGTTTCGCATCGCGCCAGGGCGGCGAACCTGCCGATCGTGTTCGTCAATCTCATCGGCGGCAACGACGGCATAATCTTCGACGGCGCCAGCATCGTCTCTGACTGCGAAGGAAAAATAATTTTGCAGGCGCCGCCTTTCGAAGAGTTTTACGGCACGGTCGATCTTGATTGCGGCGTGGCAGACGAGCGGTGTTTGCCCGGCGACGACCTCGAAACTATTCGCAGCGCGCTCGTGTTGGGACTGCGCGACTACGCCCGAAAGAACGGATTCACCAGAGCGGTGTTGGGGTTGTCAGGCGGAATCGATTCGGCGGTCGTAGCCGCGCTCGCGTGCGAAGCCCTGGGCGCGGAAAATGTTTTGTCCGTCATGATGCCCTCGCCCTATTCGTCACGCTCGAGCATCGATGATTCCACCGCGCTCGGAGAACGGCTCGGCATGAAAGTGATTGAGCGCCCCATAACGAACGCTTTTGAAGTGTTGGTCAAGGAACTCGATCTGCCGCCGGCAACCGCTAAGTCGAGTTCATCCGCCACCGAAAATTTGCAGTCGCGCTTGCGCGGAAATATTCTGATGACTATTTCCAACTCCGAAGGCCGGCTCCTGCTTTCAACCGGCAACAAGTCAGAGTTGGCGCTCGGCTATTGCACGCTGTACGGCGACACGAACGGCGGGCTCGCGGTGATTGGCGACGTCTTGAAGACGGAAGTTTATGCGCTGGCGCGCCACCTGAATCGCGAAAGCGAGATCATTCCCACGTCAATTATTGAAAAGCGGCCGTCAGCGGAATTGGCGCCCGACCAGTTTGACGATCAATCGCTGCCGCCGTATGCGGACCTCGATCCAATTTTGAAAATGTATTTTGAGGAGAAGGCGACGCCCGAAGAAATCATCGCGGCGGGGAATGACGCCACCATGGTCTACGACATTTTGAATCGCGTGGAGTCGCCCGCGAATGAATTCAAGCGCCGGCAGTTGCCGCCCACGCTGATCATTTCGCGCAACGCGATTGGCATCGGACGCCGTCGCCCGGTGACGCATCACTACCGCCGGCCAACGCATTGTTAGCCGATCAGCGGGGGCAAGCCCACCTTCCCAACCCTGAGCTGATTTACCTGGAATTTGCATTTCCGGGGTTGAAAGGCCTTCAAGCAAGGATTTGGTTGGTAAGTCCTGATCAGCTCAAGGTCAGGAAGGTGGGCTTGCCCCCGCTCTTTCAGTCAATTGAGATCTGCAACCTTCAAGCTGCGTAGCGGGCGTAGACTGATTTGACTTTCTCAAGAAAATCGCGCCGATCAACGATGAAGTAGAGCTTGACCTTGCCCGACCCGCCGGAAATTTTTTCTATCACCTGTTCGAGAATTTCAAACTGGTCGCCTGCCGCAATTTCTTTCGCATCAAGATAGCCGCTGTATCGCAACCGGCGAGTCAACTCCGGCAAAGTCAAACGACCTTCCAGCGTCCGCCCGCCGGAAACGTGCGACCGACTGACTAGATACTGGACCAACAGCGCCTCGCTGTAGACGAGCGGCGCCAGGAAGAGCCGCGCGCCTTCCCTTTCCCAACCCTCGCTTAAACGCTGTGAACGGCGGACGGCACGCACGCCGTTGAAGACTTCTTCCCAATCGGTCTTGGGCTCAATACGTTTGAGATACGCGCGCGTAGTTTCCAGTAACCAGGCATCGTCGTCCAGATCGAGATTGTGACCAAGCGTGTCGAGCCATTCGAAGAAGCTGGTCCGTTTGTCGGACTTGGTTTCAATGACCTGAAACTGGCTGTCCTTTTGCGGAAGGGTCTTGATCAGTTTGCGGCGCGCGGCGTCAGTCGCCTTGTCGCCTTCGATGCGGCTGGTGTCAAAGCGCGCGTGCCAGCGTTTGGCCGCCTGGCAATAAGGGCAGTGTGGCTGTTTCTCGTCGGAATCGAAGAATGGCGGTTGCGCTTTGGGCGCGGTCAACTCGGCTACCGACGGCGAATACTTTTTTATTTCTGAGTAAGCCGTGCGCGGCGCGAGGCCAAGCTGCTTGGTGAAAATGTCGAACGTGCAGGCGAGACAAACGAGCGTCGAGAATTCAGTGACGCTGCCCTCGGGAAAGTCGCTCAGATCGAGTTCCTTTTTTTGTTTTGAGGCTGGCATAACCCACGAAACGATCCGAACTTGATGCCTGCTCGCGGCTGTGCCGCCCGATGTGCGGAAAGGCTATGCCTTTCCGGCCGCGCTTTCCAGCTGAGGCTACGCCTCAGAATCTTCGAGGCGCAGCCTCTCATTGCACAAACAGCCTGATCGGAAAGGCTTAGCCTTTCCGCACATCAAGCGGCGGAGCCGCAAGCGCTCGACGGTTCACAGTCACGTCATCGAGACCAGCGCCGGCTGCAAGTCTTCGTGGCGGTGGCCAACGGCGAGATCGAGTTCCGCTTCCACATCGCCGGTGGTGGCTTTCAGTTTCTTGAAGTCGAAGAGCCGGTGATCGAGCAAGTGTGACGGTATCGCATTGCCGAGCGCCGTCAGCATCGAACTGCGAATGTTGGGAATGTCTTTTTCCAGGTCGGTAATCAACCGCTGAATGCGCGCGCGCTGCAGGTTCGGCTGCGAGCCACAAAGATCGCACGGAATAATCGGAAACTGCTGCGACCCGGCAAACTGGGCGATGTCGGCTTCGCGGCAATATGCGAGCGGGCGAATCACGGTGTTCCGGCCGTCGTTTGAACGCAGCACCGGCGGCATAGCTTTCAGCGAGCCCACGAAGAAAAGGTTGAGCAGGAAAGTCGTGATGATGTCGTCCGCGTGATGACCGAGGGCGATCTTGTTGCAGCCTTCTTCGACCGCGAGGTTATAGAGAATGCCGCGCCGCAGCCGCGAGCAAACCGAGCAGTACGTCTTGCCTTCGGTCACCAGGCGCTTGACGATCGAATACGTGTCCCGCTCGATCACGCGAAACTCAACGTCACGACTCCGCAAATATTCCGGCAGCACTTCGGCGGGAAACCCCGGCTGTTTCTGGTCCAGGTTTACGGCCAACAGCTCGAAGCTGACCGGCGCGCGCGGCTGCAGGTCGAGCAACAAATCGAGCATGGTGTAACTGTCCTTGCCGCCTGACAGGCACACCATTATGCGATCGCCGTCTTCAATCATGCTGAAGTCTTCGATCGCGTTGCCGACTGCGCGCAGCAGCTTCGTCTTTGTCCTGTTTTCTTCCGCCATTTCGTTACCAGCATGCCACGGCTAATTCGCTGAAGACAAACCACTCGGACCGTCGGTAGTGCCCCTAATTTGGAGTGCGGTGACCTGTCTCCGCTTTCGCTCGCGGCGACTCGTCGCCGCATTGCCTGGTAATAAGCCGTTTTCGCCAACTCGCTGCGACAGGTCGCAGCGACCAAAGCGCCGACAGGTCGGCGCACTCCAAATTTGGGGCATCACTACCGGACCGTCGGGAAATTTTTGGGCCGCGGCGCCGCTTCAAAGCTTGACCCCTGCCGCCTCAAACTAAATAATGAGCGTCTATCACAGGCACCGTTCCCAGCTCCTCTAGACCTGATCTTCACGGAAGGAAATTATGAAACAACGAATTAGAAGTATCGCCGCCTTGCTCGTCGTGTTCGCAACGCTCGGGTTGTCGTTGATGGTCGCTCACAGCGCCGGCGGCCGGATCGAAGGAAAAGTGACTGATCCAAAGGGCGCGCCAGTAGTTGGCGCTTCGGTCACGATCACGGACCAGGCCAGCCAGCAAAAGTTTACTGCCGTAACCGATCAGCAGGGACAATTCAAAGTTGAAGGCCTGGCCGCCGGTGTTTACACCGTCGTGATCTCGGCGACGGGCTTTAACGACGCCCGCAAGGAGGCGGTCAAGGTTGACGAAGGCGCCGTGGCGCCGCTCGATTTGCGACTCGAGGTGGCAACCATCGAGGCGGACGTGACGGTGGCGGCCGGAGGAATCAAAGCCAACGCCGATCCGGTCTATCAACAACTGCGGCAACGAATGCGAGCCACCGCGGACGCCGGAAGCGCCGGCGTCGATTTTGGATCGTACGCAACCGTCAACAACCTGGTCCTCGAGCGAGAAGGCGCGAAGTTTACCCTGCGCAGCGGCGAAGTGTATTTTCTGTCGCCGGTTATGGACCGCTACACGAACGCGGTCTTCATCGGCGATGGCGAGTTTACGCTCGTTCCGCCGACCGAGAACGAAAAGAACAGCCTGAAGGTTTTCACCAACGAGCCCTCGATCACCGAGCAGTTTTCCACGCTCGTGATGCACTTCACTGATAAGACGTTTGACCAGGTCAAAGCTTCGGGCGCGACCATGGCGGCGGGTGGACCACAAGCGAGCCGGGCGCGCGATTTGTTTCGTGAGAATCAAACGCTACTGCGCAAAACACTCCGCGACAACAGCGAGCTGCGCGTGCTTGCCGATCTTTACGCGCCGGAACGTCCGGGATTTTTTACAGCCTTCATCAACGGCAAGCGGTTCAGCAAGCTCGTCTACCTTTTCAACCCGCTCGGAATTCCCGACGTCTCGCCCGAAGAAGTTTTGTTGCTCAGTTACGGCGAAAGCGATGGCGGATATTGGACGGCGTTTCACCGGCTCGACGAATATGCCAAAGGCACGGCCAGCAGTTCCGAGGACCACCGCGTGGTTGACATCACGAAACACGAAATCGGCGGCACGATAAAAGGGACGCGACTGACGGCGACCGATCGGCTTACGTTTCGCGCTCTCGTCCCCGGCCGCGTCGTTCCCCTCAGTCTGTTTGGTTCACTGCGTGTCAGTAGTGTGAAGGATGATTCGGGCAAAGACTTGAACTTCATCCAGGAAGCGAAGGATGAAGATTCCGACCTGGGGATCATCATGCCGCAGTCGATGGAAGCCGGGAAAAGCTACACCCTCGTCGTGCAATACTCCGGCAGCGATGCCTTGCGTGATTCCGGCGGCGGCAATTTCATTCTGATCCCGCGCGCCACCTGGTATCCAAACAACGGCGGTTCGCAGTTTGGCGATCGGGCGATCTTTGAAATCACCTTCCGCTATCCGAAGAGCATGATGTTCGTCAGTACCGGCGCCCCAACCGGGCCGGACGTGCGCGAAGGCGACGTTGGCATCGCCAAATGGTCGAGCGGCACAACCGAGCTGGCGGTGGCGGGGTTCAACTACGGCAAGTTCAAAAAGAAGGAGCTGGCGGACAAGGAAAGCGGTTACAACATCGAGTTTTATGCCAATGAACACGTTCCGGACGAACTAAAAAATGTTCAGCGCGAAATAGAACGCGCCGAGACCGCCGGGATGGACACCCAAACGACGCTTGGCTCGATCTCAACTAGCAACAATGCCGACGCCGCGATTGCCGACGCGCAGAATGCCACGCGAGTCTTCAACGCTTATTTTGGCAAACTCCCCTACTCGCGAATCGCAATGACCCAGCAGCCCGCCTTCAACTTCGGCCAGGCGTGGCCCACCTTGATCTTCATGCCTTACACGGCGTTCATGGATTCGACTCAACGCGCGCAACTAATGGGCGTGGGCGGCGGCACTGACAACTTCTGGCGCTACGTCGGGCCGCACGAAATTGCTCATCAATGGTGGGGACACATCATTGGTTGGAACAGCTATCGCGACCAGTGGATGAGTGAAGGCTTCGCCGAGTTCTCGGCGTCGCTCTACGTTTGGTATGTCCGCAAAGACCTAAAGAGTTTCGTCGCTTTTTGGGAAGACCAACGACAGCAGATCGTCGAGGCGCGGCCGCAAACGCGGGGACGTAAGCCGTACACCGTCGGTCCGGTCACGCAAGGCTATCGTTTGAACAACGCGAAGACCGGCGGCGCGTATCAGTTTCTGGTCTATCCGAAAGGCGCCTACATCCTGCACATGATTCGCATGATGATGTATGAACAGCGCGAAGGCGATGCCAAGTTCCAGGTCATGATGAAGGATTTTGTTCAGAGCCATTTCAATAAGGACGTTTCAACGGAAGACTTCAAACGCATTGTCGAAAAGCACATGACGCCGGCGATGAACGTCGACGATAACGGAAAGATGGATTGGTTTTTCAACCAGTACGTTTACGGCACTGAAATGCCGAGCTATCGCTTCGATTACAAAATCAACAGCGACCATTCCCTTTCCGGAAAGATCACGCAGAGTGGCGTCTCGAATGATTTTGCCATGCTCATCCCTTTGTACGTTGACTTCGGCAAAGGCTGGGTCAGATTGGGATCGGCGACGGTGGTCGGCAACAGCTCCGTCGACATCACAAACTTGAAGCTGCCGTCCGCGCCCAAGAAGGCCGCGATCTGTGCGCTGAACGACGTGCTGGCCGCCAGCATCCAGAGCGGCAAATAAGACTGGCGGTTCCTGAGATGGCCCTGCAGTCATCTGCTGCGCGGATCAGCGTTGCACAAGAAACAGGTTTCCGTCTTAGTCCGCTGCGCGGACTGGTCAGTTTACTTTTGCTGGACCAGGCTCTTCCTTTCAAAAATGCTTGTCGTTGCCTTGTGGCCTGTGTTACCGTGCGGGTCCTCTAAGGCGTTTAAGCATCGGTGGTTTTTTTGTCCCGCCCGCAACCACAGGCATAACGCTCGCTCCCACAAAAGAGTTTGTCAGCCAGGGGATTATGGTCCTGAACCAGGGGTAGAATTCTGCTTCGTTACATGAAAGCTCTGTGGGGCCATGAGTATGCTTTCAAATACAAGCGAACGTAATGACGCCTCCGCTGCGGCGATCGAAACCCCGGATGGCGTTAACGCTGCCAGTCAACCACCCCCTGCCAGTCAACCAGCGGATGCTTTTGATCCGAATGTTCCGTTCGACCGGTGGCTGCAAGAAATTCAAACCACGCTGAAGATGCCCGCGCCGGAAACCGTCGAAATTCCTGAAGTCGAAGACTCGGGGATTTACATCGGCTCGTTCCCCGGCTCAAATTGCGAGGTCAGTTTTGACGGCGTGCTGCACTTCGACGGGTACTCAATCGGAAACATAAGTTCGCCGCAGGGGACGCTGGTGCTGACGAGGCGCGGCCGAATCGAAGCCGACATCGATGTTGCGGTGGCAGTGATTGGCGGTTCCGTCACTGGAAACATCACGGCGAGCGAGCGCGTCGTTCTCGATAGTGATGCGCGTGTTACGGGATTAATCAGGACCCGCGCCCTATCCGTCCGGCTCGGCGCGATTTTTGACGGCGACTGCATTTTTATCAACGATGAGGATTCTCCCGAGCCGCTGGATTCCATTGACTATCAGCGGAGCGAAGAGCAGGAAGCGCTCGAATATTTTGCGGTGGGCGCCAGCGTCTGATCGCCCGCAGCGCCCGGCGAGGTGAGCCGTAAACTATCCCGCGCGCGATCGCATTCGCCGACCATTCGCTGGCGGAGTTACAATTCGATTGCAGAGCTAGACACCGGAACGTTTGTTTGACTATTATGTGTTCCCCGCTGCTGGGCGGTTGAACTTCTGAACCAGTCTTCAAGGCTGATAATCCACTAAAACTAAGGCTCGCGCGTTGTTTCGTTACTGCTACCGGCTCAAAGCCTTGTGACTGGAATCCCGCGGACCCCGGAAACCAATGGAGGTTACTAATGCTTCGAATAGGAAAGAACCCCAAAGAGTCGGATAACGAAATTCCCGCCGAGAAACAGGAAACGTCTCCCTTTAACACGCCAAGAACCTTTAGTTCATATCAGGAACCGCCCGTGGTTGAGCCCAAGCCGCAAACGCAAGTCGATAACGTTGCGCAAACGCCGCGGGCACTGACGGAGAGCGAATCACTCGCGCGTGAAATCAAGGAAGGCAACCTGAGTGGATTTGTCGGCAGCGGTACGACGGTAACAGGTGAGGCCAACTTCAAGGCGATGATGCGCGTTGACGGTCATCTGTCCGGCCGGATCAATTCGACCAGCGGCACGTTGATTGTCGGCGCCAACGGTAAAGTTGATGCCAACATCGAGGTCGCCATCGCGATTGTTCATGGCTCCGTCAACGGCGACATCATTGCCACCCAGCGCCTCGAACTCGGCCGCGCCGCGAAATTGACCGGCAACATCCAGACTACTTCATTGATGATCGAACCGGGCGCGCTTTTCGAAGGCAGCTGCAAAATGATCAAGGCGAACGCCGAAGCCGGTAAGGGCAAGAGCAACGGCCGTGACGAGCAGCCGCTTGACGCCAGTCGCATGAAGCCGATCAGCGCCGACGCGAAGCCGACAGAGATTGCCGCCGTTTCCAGCGTCGCCAGCTAAAGCGTCATCGCTCCTGGCTGAACGTTCCGAAGGCGTCTCGTCCAAAACCGGGCGAGACGCCTTTCTTGTTTTCAGGACCTTGCCGACACCTTGACATAACTGAGCCGCCTACCCGATACATAGAGAGTCATTGTCCCCCCGCTTTCGGTATCCACATTTTGGCGTGCGCTGACTCGGTCAGCGTTTTAGTCGGTCGCGACTTGTCGCGATCATGGTCACCCCAAAAGAATCTGCATGTCTCCATTTTCAAAAACAAAATGTTTTCCCTGCCGTGCGCGTCTCGTCCTGATCGCCGGCGCACTTGTCATGTTCGCACTGTCGGCAAACGCTTTCGCGCAAGGCCGAAGTCGCGCAGCTCGTGCACCGCGCGCGCCATCCGCGCCGCAAACACCGACTCACTTCACGTCTGTTCCGAAGGCTTTGTTGCTGCGAATCGTGCGCGCAGAAGACGAACGCCGTTGGGACAAGGACCTGCGCAGCTTGTTGTCCGCCCGCAGCGACGTCGTTCGCAAGCGCGCTGCCCTGGCGGCGGGACGCATCGGCAATGAAGCTGCCGTAGCCGATCTGATTCCGTTATTTGAAAAGGACGACGATCCGGAAGTGCGCGCGATGGCTGCTTTTGCCCTCGGCGAAATTGAGTCGCCACTCGCAGCAGACGCTTTGGTCGGAGCGCTGAAAAACAGCCCGAACCTCGCGGCGCACGCGCGGGCGCTCGAAGCGCTGGGTAAGATCACAGCGGCCTTGCCTAAGGAAAACGCGGCGCGGGCGCAGCAACTTGCGGGTGTCGTCCTTGAAACCCTGGCCCTGGAAAACAACAGGCGCTCCGCTCCTGATGATTTTACTGTTTTGCTGGGGCTGACCGCCGTCTTGCGCGCCAAACCTGACAGCGCCGGCCCCGTCGTCGCGCAGTTTCTACGTCATTCCGACGCGCGCATTCGCGCCGACGCGGCCAACACGCTGGCCCGTCTCAAACTAAAAGACGGCAACGAGCAACTGCGTAAGCTTCTCGTGAGTGATTCCGATCCAATCGTGCGCGCCAACGCCGCGCGCGTGCTCGGGGCGACTGAAGACCAGGAGGCGCTCGACCAACTGCTCGAGGCTCTCAAGGATAGCGATTCGCGCGTGCGCATCAGCGCCATACGTTCGTTGGGCTCGCTGAAAGACTTGCAAGCCGCCGAACCGTTGCTGGAGCGCGGCACCCAGCTGCTGGCGCCCACCGGCAAGGTGGTGACGAAAGGCCCGGCTCACCCTGCTGAGGTAAACGAATTACTCGAGATCGCCACGACCATCGGGCGATTGTTGCCGGTAACTGGAAATTACCGGGCCTTAAAGTTCCTGCGCCAACTGCGATTCAGCCTTCAATTGTCTGCACCCGAAGTCGAAGTGGCCTTCGCTCGAGTGGCTCCAGACTTTTACCTGACTGCTGCTCGAGAAAGCATTCTGCCACCGGTATCTTCCGAAAAGACCGCGAACGCATACGAGGCGCCGGTCCCGGCGGGCGATAGTTGGCCGCGCTGGGCAGCCGTCGGCCAGGGTTTCGCTGAGTTGGCCGGCACCAAGTCCGCTAATGCCGCGTCGCTTGCCAACATCAAAGAAGGATCCGTGAATCTGTTGACGAATTTCCTGAAGTGCCCCTCGGGTGATCCTTCCCGCCCGGAACGCGAAGTTAAGCCAGGTGCCGGAGATGTCAGTGGTAATCGCTGTACGCCTTTGCCGCCACGAGCGGTGCCTGATTTTCTCCGCGCGTTTGCGGCATTCAAGCCGGCAATTTTGGCGGAAACGTTGCGCGAGCATCTTAAGCATTCCGACGTCATAGTTCGTGGAACCGCGGCGGAGTTGCTCGGTGAACTTCCGCCCGATGAAGCCAACACGCGTGCACTGATCGCCGCCTTGCCGGTGGCCTTGGCAGACAAGGAACTGAACGACGCAGCGCTCGCGATGCTTGATGCGCTCGGAAAACAGAAAAGCACGAAAGCCAACGAAGCCATCATGACGGTGTTAGGTGTCCCGGACCACCTTCTGCGTCGCAAAGCTGTAGCTATTTTGAGAGCGAATGGCGTCGGCGAACTTTCGTTGCATATCGGCATCGTGCAAACTCGCAACACCAAAGCTGACTACGAGCGCGCCCTCGCACGAATCGGCAAACGCTTCAACGCCGTCGTCAGCACTTCAAGAGGTTCGTTCACAATTGAGTTCCTTCCTGACGAAGCTCCGCTGACCGTCGACAACTTCATCCGACTCGCCGAACGTGACTACTTCCGCGGAATCACAATTCATCGCGTTGTGCCAAACTTTGTGATCCAGGACGGCGACCCGCGCGGCGACGGCAACGGCGGTCCCGGCTATCAAATTCGTTGCGAGATAAACGAAAAACCTTACGGCCGCGGCGCTGTCGGCATGGCGCTTTCCGGAAAAGACACTGGCGGCTCACAGTGGTTCGTTACGCACTCGCCGCAGCCGCATCTCGACGGCGGCTACACAGTTTTTGGTAACGTGGTCGCGGGGATGGAAGTCGTCGACAATATTGTTCGCGGCGACGTTATTCAGTCGATCAAAATTACTGAGTCTGGACACGAGACTGTGAAGTGACAAACGCGAGATCAGCTGGGAGCGCGGACAAGCGGGGTCCCCATCGAGGCAGCCTCGAGGGGGTGCTCATCCTATCCGCAAACGACCGCGAAGCGGGCGCATCAGTTCGCGCCTACGGCGCTCATTGCAGCCAGGATGTCTGCGCTCCCAGCCCGCGCTGCCCGTTTTTCCCTAACGTCCTTCGTGTTTTCCTTTGCATCCTGCTGCTGTCGATTGTCTCTTTCGGTCAAAATCAACCGCTACCGACTTCCGAAACAGCGCGCACTCAGTATCAGATTCAACTTAAGATCGACTTTGAAGCGCGCTCTTACGCTGGCTCAGAACGCGTGCGCTGGTTCAACCGCGGCGCGCGGCCGTCCGCAGTTCTCTACTTTCATCTCTATTCCAATCTTCGCGACCAGGCAGCGCCTTCAGCCTCCACGCCCACGGAATCTGAAGAGCCGCGCCTTGAGATCACTGAAGTTCGCAACGCCGCGGACGACACGCCGCTCGCCTATTCAATCGACGATCAGGGCATGACTCTGCGCATCAACTTGCGCGAACCGGTTGCGGCCGGGGAATCAGCGGAAGTCGTCGTCGGCTTCAAGGGAACTGTGCCCGAGGTTGACCCGGATGAGACGGGATTGACGTCGCACGTCGTCAAGCAAGTCAGCACGGCGCTGCGCGGCGACCGTGAGATTCGTCGTCCTCGCGACATTAATTTTCGTTGCCGCGGCGTGATGCTGCTCGGCACTGCTTACCCGGTGCTGGCCGTCCGCGGAGGCGACGAGTGGATGCGCAAAATTGAGCCCAGCGTCGGCGACATGATCTTCAACGAAGCCGCTGATTATGAAGTGAGCATTGCGATCACGCCGGGCGTCGCTGTGTTCACTTCCGCCGGACAGGATCAGGACAAGTCCAGCGGCGACAAGACTGTTTTTGCCGGCGCCGCCTTGCGAGACTTTGCGATCATTGCCGGCCGCAACCTGCGTTCCGAACAAACGCAAGTTGGCGAAACCACTTTACGGTCCATTTTCATTCCCGAGCACGCGACGATCGGAAAACGCGTGTTGGCGATGGCTGAAGCTTCGTTGCGAATTTTCACCTCGCGGTTTGGACCACTGCCTTTCAAAACGCTCAACATCGCCGAAGCGCCGCTCGTCGCGGGTCTCGGCAGCAACGAGTTTTCCGGCCTGGAAGTGATCGCCAGCGCTTACTATGTCGACTTCGACTCCCCCTCGGTGCGTAACCTGCCCGAGATCATTCGTGAGCAGCGTCCCTCGGTCGAGGAGAGCCTCGAGTGGGGCGTCGCTCATCTGGTCGCGCATCAATGGTGGGGCGCGGCGGTCGGAAACGACCCGGCGCGCGAACCGGTGTTGGACGAAGCGATGGCTAGCTGGTCGGCGTTGTTGTACTTCCGCGAGACTTACGGTCAGCAAAAAGCCGCGCTCGTTTTGGACGATCAACTTCAGGGCGTCTACCGGCTCTACCGAACGTTCGGCGGCGACGATATGGACGCGAACCGGCCCGCGCGCGATTATCGCAACACCTTTCAATACGCCGCGGTGGTGACGACAAAAGGCGCACTGATGCTGGTGCAACTGCGGCGACTACTGGGGGAGGAGAAGTTGCTCGCGGCTTTTAGAAAATATTACCAGGACAACCTGCTGAAGATTGCGGCGCTCGACGACCTGCGCAGCGCGATTATCGCGGAGGCGCCGGTCGAACAAAAACGCGCGGTCATGCGGGCCTTCACGCGTTGGCTGGAAGGCAAGCACGGCGACGAAGATATTGCTAAGCCCGATCGTGAACTGGCGACTTCGCTCGGACTGCCGCCGAAGCCGAATCAACGCGGCCGCGACCGCAACCCGCTGAACGCTTTCGCGCGCGTGGGGAAATTTTTCTGGCAACAAGTGACGCGGATAAGGTGAAACCTGGAACAGGCGTCCCCTTCATCAGTAGGACAGGCATTCCTGCCTGTCCAATTGCGGAGAAGACCAGACCGAGGACAGACCAGAATGTCTGTCCTACTAAAGCATGGCGAACACTTACAAAGTTGAAGGGCGCGATCGGCTTCGCGAAATGCTCGAACGGCCGGGGCAGCCCGCGAAGATCGACGACAGCCTAAGTCGCCTAAGTTGGCTGATGGACGACCTGGTTCGCGTGCCGGGCCTCGGTTGGCGGTTCGGGCTGGATGCTCTCGTGGGCCTCGTGCCCGGCTTCGGCGACACGGTTACGTCGCTCGTGTCTTTTTACATCCTGGTTGCAGCAGTTCGTTACCGCGTGCCAAAAGTAACGCTGCTGCGCATGGGTCTGAACATCGCCATCGACTACCTGGTCGGAGCGTTGCCGCTGGTGGGAGATCTCTTCGACGCCTGGTGGAAGTCGAATCAGATGAACGTGGAATTGCTGAGCAAGCGGGCCACCGTTTCAGCCGAGGAAGCACGACACGGAACGCTAAGCGACTGGCTGTTCGTTGGTTTGATGATCCTGGTGCTCGCCCTGCTGGCGATGGGCGCGGCCGGCGTCAGCGTTTACCTGCTATTCTGGATTGCCGGACTGTTCTCGCAAGGTCTCGGTCGCTAAGAAGTTGGCCGCGGATTTACGCGGACAAACGCGAATCAGATCAGAACAAGCTTACAGATGTCGTTTAGAGGCGGGCATTGCCCGCCGTCTCAACTCGCAAATCGAACCGGCGGGCGACGCCCGCCTCTAAACGGGCGACACTTGCTGGGCCGCATTCATCACGCGGTCGAGCGTTGCCTTGAGTAAGTCGATACCGCGTTCACCCGCCGCAAAACCGCGCAGCTTCCCTTCGCCGTCGAAAAGATAGTACGCCGGCACATAACCCTGATCGTTTTGAAACGCGTCTTTGAGTTTGTGTTCGTTGTCGACAGCACACGGCTCAATGATCGCGTTCGCCGCGATCGCGTCACGCACGGCTTCAACATCGGTGTCCGCCTCGTAGCGCGGCATGTGAACAGCGATTACGCGCAACCCGCGCTCAGTCAACTCGTCGCGCCACGCGGCGATGCGCGGCATGTTGTCTTTACAGGTGCCGCAACTCATCGACCAAAAATGAACCAGCGTCGGATGGCCCTTCGCCTCAACTTCCGCGTGGGCCTGCGTGGCGCCAAACCATTCGGTGGCGCCATCAAGCGACGGCATTTGTGTTCCAATTCTCATTCCCATTGTTTTAAGTGACCGCTGACGGCCGACCGATGATAGCTGACCCATTCAGTTATGCCGTTTTCGTCGGTCGCCCGTCGGCCGTCGTCGGTTCGTCTCCTTACGCGTTAAGCGTCTTCTGGCCCGGTTTCCATTCCGCCTGGCAGAGGCCGCCGGTTTGCAGCGCCTGAATCACGCGGAGCGTTTCCTCAGCCGAGCGTCCGATGTTCAGATCGTGAACGACTTTGTAACGAAGAACTCCCTCGGGATCGATGATGAAGAGTCCGCGCAGCGCGATGCCCCGATCTTCGATCAGCACGCCGTAGTCGCGCGAGACATTCTTTGTCGCGTCGGCGGCCAACGGGTAGACCAGGCCTTCCACGCCGCCTTTGTCGCGCGGCGTCTTAATCCAGGCGCGGTGCGAAAAAACAGAATCGGTCGAAACGCCGATGATGTCGGCGCCGATGCCCTGAAACTCTTCGTAGCGATCGCTGAACGCGGTCAGTTCCGTCGGACAAACGAATGTAAAGTCGAGCGGATAGAACAAGAGGACAACCCATCGTCCTTTGTAATCTTCGAGCTTCACGCCTTCGTTGAGCTTCTCAATATTCTTGGTTGAAGCCATATCGAAATCCGGCGCCGGCTGGCCCACCATCGCCTTCTCAGTTGCTGTTGCTGTTGCTGCTGTCATGAATCCTCCAATTTTCAGTCAATAATTTTCGAACCTAAATTCTCTGCCGGCTACGCCTTTGCGGCAGTCCGGACAAACGCCTCTCAGCGTCAGGTGAACCGACGCAGGCTTAAACTTCGACTTTCGCGCCGCGGCCTGAATCAGCTCCGCAGCTTCTGGCAGATCGAAATCGACCAGCTTTCCGCAACAGTTGCAGATCGCATGGTCGTGCCGATGCGTCTCGCGATCGTAGCGGCTGGCGCCATCGCCAAACTTGATTTCGTGCACCAACCCGGCTTCCTTCAAAAAACGAAGCGAGTTGTAAACAGTCGCATAGCTGATCGTCGGTAAGTGTTCACGTGCCGCCTGAAAAATCTCATTCGCGGTCGGATGATCTTCCCGAGAGCGGATAACCTGAAGCACGGCGTCTCGCTGCCGCGTCAGCTTCTCTTCCGGATTACGATTTTCTGTCTGCACTGCCATTGAATGAATCTGTCCGCACTGCCATTGAATGAATTTAGACTAATTCTAAATCCAGGAATTGTCAAGTCGGTGATGTGAACTGAAAAGGCGCGCTTACAGGGTGGGGTGCCGCGTGGCAAAATCGACGATGGTCTCGGCGTAACTCTGGAACGGCGGACAGGAGATGCCGTGCGGTTTGAGCAGTTCGCTGGCCCGGGCGGTGTCGTAGGTTTGCTCCAGGAAAAAATACGGGACGGCGGAATGCGGCAGGGCCGTGAGCTTCGGCGCGAGCGGAAGCATGAGCGACCGGTGAACCACCGAGGCAGGCAGCGTGATGCTCGACTCTTTGCTGGCGATGCTGCGCGCGATCGTGTTGAAGAGTTCGCGAGTGGTTAACGGTTCGGGATCGGCCAGCTGAATTGTTTTCCCGACGGCGAGTGGATCCGCGGCCAGCGTTGCCATCGCTGCCACCACGAAATCGACCGGGACAAGGTTCAGCGCCACGGCGGTGTTCCCGATGTTGAAAGCTGTGAGCATGGAAGGCCATTTCAACAGGTAACGAATCAAATAATAGATGCCGTCGTACTTGACGGTTTCGCCCGAACGCGAGTCGCCGCAGACAACTGACGGCCGGTGGATCGTCAATGGCAGGTCTGTCTTCAAGGCCGCGACTTCCAACTCCGCCAGGTATTTCGTCTCTTCGTAGTAGTTGCGAAAGCCGGCGTCGTGCCGCAACTCTGTTTCGAGAATCCGGCCGGTGCGCTTCCCTGCAACATAACAAGTCGACACGTAATGATAGTGGCGCAGCGCGGACAGCGAACGCGCAAACTCGTTGACGTTGCGCGTGCCTTCAAGGTTTACGCGCACCGCCAGATCGCGCGACACGGCGAGGTCGTAGATTGCCGCCAGATGAAAAAGGATCGTCGTCTCAGATCGAGCCGTCGCCAAGTCGGTTGAGGACATGCCGAGGTCGGTTTCGGTAATGTCACCGGTTAAGAGTTTGAATTCTGAAGTCGGCCGCCCGGTTTCTTCGGCGATGCTTTTCAGTTCTGCCTGCGCGCGTTCAGCAAAAGCCGGTTGCACGAGCAACAGCAACCGACCGCCAACTTTTGCGAGTCGTCTCACCAGACGGCTGGCAATGAAACCGGGAAAGCCGGTTAAGAAAATTGTTTCGTCCGCAAGCATCATGTGGTTCGATCGGGGCTTTCGCTTTCCCTGCGCTTTCGCTTCACTTCAACCGGCCGAGTATAATTCAGCGCGGATTACATCATAAGATACCATCATAATTGGAGAAGAAACCCGATGAGAGTTGACCGAGTCACGCCGCGCCGGATTGTCCTGACGTTCGTCCTGGCGCTAACAGCCATCGTCTCGTTGTCCGCGCAACAGAAACCTGATTGCACCGTAAAGGTGACGCTGCTGCAAGTGAACGACGTCTACCAGTTTGCGCCCGTCGATTCCGGCGCTCGCGGCGGGCTGGCTCGCGTGCTGACACTGAAAAAAGAGATCGAGAAACAATCGCCCAATACGCTTTTCCTGCTTTCCGGCGATACGATTTCGCCTTCCGTCGAATCGATTACCTACAAAGGCGCGCAGATGATCGACGCCTGGAACACAGCCCAGCTTGACTACTCAACCTTCGGCAATCACGAGTTTGATTTCGGCCCAGACGTGCTGCGCCAGCGAATGAAAGAGTCCAAATTCAAATGGATCGCCGCGAACGTCATCGACAAGAAAACGGGCAAACTCTTTGGCGATGCGCCGGCGTTTGTAATTCGCGAATTTGACGGCGTGAAGGTTGGAATTTTTGGTCTGACGCTGGAGGAGACAAAAACTACTTCCCGGCCTGGTCCGGATGTTGAGTTTCTCAGTCCCTGCGAGACCGCGCGAAAGATCGTCGCCGAGATCCATGCTCAAGGCGTAAAGACCGTGATCGCACTCACGCACCTTTCGATGAGCGAAGACAAGGAGGTTGCTCGTTGTGCCGACGTTGACGTAATCATCGGCGGCCACGAACACACGCTGCTGGAATCGTCCGCAGGCGGCGCACCGATTTTCAAGATGACTGCCGACGCGCGCGAGTTGGGCCAGATAGACTTGAACATTTCCAAGAGCACTGGCGCGGTGGAAAGTATCGACTGGAAAGTAATTCCGATAACCGACAAGATTAAGGATGATCCGCAGTTCGCCGCGGTCAATCAAGAAATACGGTGCGCTCCTCAAAGAGCTGGCCCAGGTTGTCGGACGCACGAGTGTCGATCTGGATGCGCGGAGTGCGGTCGGGCGAACTCAGGAAACAAACGTCGGCAACTTCATCGCTGACGCCTTTCGCACCGCGACCGGCGCCGACGTTGGCCTGATGAATGGCGGCTCGATTCGCGCCGACGAAATTATCGGGGCGGGCACCTTAACGAGGCGCGATGTCTTGTCGATTCTGCCATTTAAGAACAAGGTGGTAAAAGTCGAGCTCAGCGGCGCCCTCTTGCGGCAGGCGTTGGAGCACGGCGTGGCCCGCAGCGCCGAAGACGCCGAACCGGGCCGCTTTCCGCAAGTGTCTGGTGTACAGTTCTCGTTTGACGCGTCCCGACCGCCGGGTTCGCGAATCGTGAGTCTGACGGTTCACGGGAAACCGCTGGACGAGAAAAAACTTTACACGCTGGCCACCAGCGACTACGTTGCGCTCGACGGCGGCGACGGCTACGAAATGTTGAAAACGGCGCGGGTGCTGATCTCGAAAGAGCAGGCAAAGTTTGACTCCGACGCGCTGCAAGCGGTGATCGTGGCGCGGAAAGTGATCGCCCCAAAAGTGGAAGGCCGCATCAAACGTTTGGACAAGGACCAGAAACAGAAGAGCGACTGCAATTGAAGTAAAGATGAACGACGACGTTTTCGAAGACGACGCTTCGCCAACTGCGAAGTATGAAGCGAAGCAGCTTTTTCAGGAGGCCTACCAGGCCCAGTTGGCGGAAAACTATGACGAGGCGATCGAGCTTTACAAGCGTTCGATTGAAACCTTTCCGACCGCCGAGGCGCACACCTTTCTCGGTTGGGTTTACAGTTTTCAGGATCGTTATGACGAAGCGATTGAGGAATGCCTGGAAGCAATTCGTGTCGACGAGACGCTGGGAAATCCTTACAACGACATCGGCAGTTATCTTTTAGCCAAGGGCGATTCCTACAGCAGCGTGCGCTGGTTCAAGCGCGCGCTCTACGCGCCGCGTTACGAATCCTACGCCTTTCCGCATTTCAATCTAGGCCGGATTTACGAAACGCGGAAAAAGTATCTCGAAGCTGCGCGGCACTACGGCAAAGCGCTCGAGCAGCAACCGGGATTCACGGAAGCAGCCAGCGGACTTCACCGCATGCAGGCGCTGCTGAATTGATCCACTTAGTCCTTGGCGCAGAAGTAGGCTTACACACGATCCCGCCAAACACGGTCATGCCTGGCTGCATGAAGTACAGCGGCGATAATCACAAGCCGATGATCTTCGATCACTTCATAAATCACGATAGGGGAACCTTTTCGGATAACGCCAGCGGATGTTTTTGGTTGGATGTTGGCGGCAGTTTAGGAGCGGGTTTTTCTGGAGCGCATTGAACACGCTCAGGATTTCTTCGATGAATTCGGATCCCAAGCCAGGACGTTGAGCGTCATACCAGTCCGCGGTTTCCAGTACGTCGCTTTCCGCCTGAGGGCGAGCAACGACTTGCCAGTTCATGATTTCGATCGCGAGCGCAGGCGACTCTTCATTTCATCCAGCGGTACCGATGATTTCGGGTTGGAGTGATGCGCCGCCAAACGCGCTTCAACCAACTCTTCATCGTCCGCCGACAAGGGCGGTTCGTCCAACTCCAGCGCCCGTCTAATCAGAATCTGACGCTCCTCAAAGCTAAGATGTGGAAGCTCTGCAATGACTTCGTTGAAACTCATGGCTAAAGATTAGTCGTACGTCGCGAGTTTTTCAATGATTCGAGGACCAAGAAAGGCGCTGCCGCGCTGCTAGTCATTGAATGCTCTTTCATGCTCGTGTCGTGATCTTCCTCTTCACCCGCTTTTCGTCAACCGCCACGTACACAACTTCCGCTTCAGTCACGCGCACCAATTCCGACTTCGAGCCGACTCTCTCCGTCTCCACAACGACACGAATCGTGATTGAGGTGTTACCGATGCTTACCGTTTCAGCGTAGAAGCTGACCAGGTCGCCGACGAAGACCGGCTTATGAAAGATGACTTCACGCATGGCGACGGTCACGAAGCGATCCATGCCAGTGCGCCGGTGCGCTTCGATCGCGCCGGCCATGTCGATGTAACTGAGGATGACGCCGCCGAAGATTGTGCCGGCGGAGTTGGTGTCGCGCGGCAGAAGCGTGATTCGAATTGCGGGATCGCGGTAAGAGGTCATTGTTGCTGTCCTGTGGTTCAAGTCGAAGAGCGTTAAGTGAATCGTGATCTGGGGCAGTAGCCCGACCGTCACGGAGGGCGCCGTTGCTTACGCGCGGGCCACTGCTCCGAAGCGACGCGGAACAAACCCGAAGCGCGCGTGTCTAAGTTGGCGGCTGGCTACGTCAAACCTTCCGCAAAGAAAGGTCTGAAAGCTATGCCTGCCACCTTTGTACTCTATCAGCTCAGCTTCATCGCGATCGGTCTTGCAACCGAAGGTCTCTCTTCCGATTTTGACGGACTCGGCAAGCAGCTCCTCGGCGGCTTCGCCCTCGCGGTTGCCGTGGCCGTCGTCTACACGCTGATCAAACTGCGTCTGCGCGATCGAAAGCCACCCGCTCAATTCATTTCCATCAGTTCGCCCGCGGGAACGGATGACGGTTCGCCGATCTCCGAGGATTAGTTCTCGCCCGGAAACCCAAGTCTACGCCTGCTTCGTTGTCCAGTCATGGCCGCTGCGCGGGATGTATTTATCACGTCCGGGCGCCGCTCGGTTTAGTTGACCCAGCGTCTGAACCGCCGTAAGTTATGCCAGCGTGAAACTAATAGAACGACTCCGGCACACTTGAGCGAGGTATTCGTAAGATAAGTTACCGGCACGCTCTATCAAAAAGTCCAAGAGGTTATCAAGCAGGGAGCTCCCAGATGCCGCGCACGAACCCGACTCGGCGAAAGCTCGCAAACTTTTCGTTATTCCTTCCACTATTCGTATTCATCAGCCTCCTGGCCGCGAATTTCTGGGGCGCGGGGGCGCAGACGTCTGCGCCGCACATCGATAATATCTCGCCTCTGACCGTCGAACGCAGCGGCTGGTTCACGGTCGCGGGTACGAGTTTCGGCGTGTCGCAAGGCACTAGTCAGTTGTTGGTCAACGGCGTCGCGCCGATCATCATGAAGTGGACGGACAACGAAATCGTTGGCTACGTCCCGGAAGCAACTCCGCTCGGCTCTGTTCCCGTCCAGGTTATCAACGCCGTCGCGCCTGGCAACACGGTCAACATCAACGTCACACTGCGGCAAAGCGACGGCCGCATTCGCTGGCAGGCGAAAGTTTATGGCGACTACTTCACCTACCGGCCGGCGGTCGCTCCCGCCGGTAGCCCGGTGCCCGGTGAAGTCTACGGCAGCATCGGCGGTCTGCTTTACGCGTGGTCGCCCGACGGCGCTTTGCGTTGGGTGCAGCGAATCAGCTCGGCAGTGGTTTCAGTAGGACCGGACGGAACGATTTACGCGGGCATCTACGTGGCCCAACCGACCGGCGGACCGCGCGCGGGCATCGTCGCTCTCAATCGCGACGGTACTGAGAAATGGCGCGTAGTTGATGCCACCGCCACAAGCCATCGCCTTGGTCCAAACGTCGGACCGGACGGCAAGATTTACGTCGTGTTCGCGCCCGGCGAATACAACACCGCGGCCTTCGATGTAAACGGCACGCTCGCGTGGACCAGGAACGATGCGCTTAGCGCGTACACCAGCACGCCGACGCAGGAATTGCGGTTCGGAAGTTCCCTTGCCCGTCTCTATTTCGGAACCTCCACCACCGCCGGTTACCGGCTCTTCTCTTATGATCTCGCCGGCAATCAAATTTTCTCGAGCACCAATGGCTGCTGCTACCAGCCCGCCGTTCCTCCCGACGACAACCTGCGCATTAACAGTTCGTCGTTTAGTTCGCTGAACGGAAGTCTGATCTACAACGCGAATTTGGGATCGGGTAGCCCGGCTGCCGCCGGCTCAGACAACACGCACTACTTTGCTAGATACGGCGGTACGGTCGACGCCATCAATCCAAACGGATCAATCAAGTGGCACTACAACGACTATGAACCTTCCGGAGGATTCGGCGGCTTGAAAGAGCCTGCTGTCAGTCCGTCAAACAGCGTACTGCTGGTTGGCGCGCGCCAGCCGGGCCACGCCGGTTACTTTCTCGGCCTGGATCCGGCAACCGGCCAACGACTGTGGCGACAAGTGCTGCCGGATGAGCTCGCATATTTGCCCTACGGCAACCTCGAGCCCTTTGGTAAATCTGCGTTTACATCCGACGGCAACACCGCGTACACCGCCGCCGACCCGCTTGGCGATAACGGCACAACTTATTTCTGTTACTTCTATGCGCTTAACACGCAGCCTGGAAATGTGCCGGTTAATGAGCCGCCCGTGCTCACGATCCTGAGTCCGCCCAACAACTCAAACATTCAGCGCAACACAGTCGTCGAAGTTAAAGCGCATGTCGCTGACACCGGCCCCGTCGATCGAGTCGAATTCCGTTTGCGCGGCCCGGACCAGGTCAGCACGCTGCTGGACATCGATACTACGCCTGACGAAAACGGCGACTTCAGCACGTCTTTCACCATGACGCGTTCGGGCGGACTCTCGATCGATGTGAAAGCGGTCGACTCCAGCGGACTCTCGGATTCAGACTACGTCTACGTGTACGTGCAGAATTCGTATCCGCAAATAACCTGGGTCAATCCTACGGAAGGCGCCGCGGTGGCGACGTCTCCCTCAGGTGTGACGCTGACGATCAACGCCACTGATCGAGATGGCACGATCACGCGCGCTGAATTTTGGAGCAACGGCTTTATCGGCGCCGATGAAACTCCTGACGAGAACGGCAACTTCAGCGTCCAATGGGCCAACCCGTCACTCGGGTCGCACACGGTTTACGCATACGCTGACGACAACGACAATGGTGAATCAAGCGCCACGATGACGTTCACGTATGGCGCTGCCCCGACGCCAACGCCGACACCCACGCCCACGCCCACACCAACTCCGATTGGTCAGCCACCAACTGTCGCGATCACTTCTCCTGCTGACGGCACCACAGTCGCGCCGGGAACGAGTGTCAATGTCGTCGCTGATGCGTCCGACGCCGACGGCACGATTACGCGCGTCGATTTCTATCGCGGCTTCTACAATCAGTTCATCAGCAGTGATTTCAATCCGCCCTATTCCGCCACGGTCTCATCGTCGAGTCCCTCGCCGTATGACGTCTACGCGGTGGCCATCGACAACGACGCCAACGCAATACAGTCCGCGACCGTGCACCTGCTCTTCCAATATCCCGACGATGACCCCAATGGACAGTTGACGCTCAGCGGACGCATTCGTCATCAGCAGAGCGCGCCGGGTAACGAAATATTCCTGCCCAACGCGCTGATCAGGCTGAACCTGAACAACCAGTTCGTTCGCCAAATTCGCACGGATGGGGTTGGAAACTATCTCTTTGATCATCTTTCCCAGGGCGGTCGCTACCAGATCATTCCCTCGGAACCAGGCTATACGTTTGCGCCGCCTTCAGTATTTTTTGAAGGTTTGATTGAGAACACTACCTGGGACTTCACGGCTTCAGGACCGTTGCCGCCGGGGCCCACCCCGACGCCGACACCTGGCGCCAACGCGCTCGCCTGGCAGAACATCTATGACGGACCGCAGCATCTGGCTGACTTTGATCCGCATATCGCCGTGGACGTACAAGGCAACACCTACGTGACCGGAACGTCCGGTTCGGCGACCAGCGGCGACACGGACATTTCTACGATCAAGTACAGCGCGACTGGGGAACAGTTGTGGGCCCGTTCGTTCGCCGGACCCGGCGGCTACAAAGACTGGGCCAACGACATCAAGATTGACGCAGACGGCAACGTTTACGTGACCGGCGTTTCCTGGGCTGGCGCCTTCGCCGGTTCTGAGTACGACGCGGTGACGATCAAGTACGCGCCCGACGGCACGCAGTTGTGGGCCAGGTACTACAACGGGCCGAGCGGTCATTGGGATCGCGGTGAAGCGCTCGGGCTCGATGGCGCCGGTAATATTTATGTCGCCGGCTACTCGCAGGGCACCAGACAAAGCGGCGCGCTCTACGACGAGTTCTTAACCGTTAAGTATGACGCCGGCGGCAACGAACTGTGGGCACGTCGCCGCTCGACAGCGCAGATCGCTGATCGTGCTTACCGGCTCGCCGTCGATGCCGGCGGCAATGCTTACGTTACCGGCGAAAGCTATATCTCAACGGCCGGCGTGACCATGCAAGATCTGCTCACAGTTAAATATTCGCCCACGGGTCAGGAACTTTGGGCGTCGCGGTTCAGCGGCACTCCCGGCGAGCCCGGGATTCAGCCGCTGCCAAACAATCCAATCGCTAACGACTCGGGCGGCATCGCGTTGGATTCTGCCGATAATGTTTACGTTTTCGGCACGAATCAGGTCCCGGAAACCGGGGAAAGCGAAGCGGATTCAGACTATCTGCTCTTGAAGTATGACCCGGCAACGGGCGCGCTCGTTTGGAGTCGTGGCTGGGACGGAGAGTCTGAGGACTACGCCAGAGACATGGCGATTGACGCGACGGGCAACGTTTATCTGACCGGTGAAAGTTGGGACGGCAGCTACAACTCGGCGACGTCGCAAGAGACCTGGGACGCCGCGACCGTGAAATTTGCCGGCGACGGCACTGTCGTTTGGTCGCGAGTTTACCGCGGCTTCCCCGGCAAGATTGATAGCGCCCGCTCGGTTGCTCTTGACGGCTCAGGAAACGTTTTCGTCGGCGCCTACTCGCAGGGCTTCATCAATTCAGACACCGCTGTGATCAAGTATCATCCGGACGGAATTGAGCAATGGGTTTACCGTTATGACAATCCGGAACACACGAATGACAGCCTCGGCGACATGGCCGCAGACGCGAGTGGCAACATCTATCTCGCCGGCTCAGCCGTGCTTACGAATTCAAATGGCGTCCAAACAGGAGACCTTGTAATTGCAAAACTGGCGCCCGCCAGCGGTCCGTCTAATTCGCCGCCGCAAGTCAATACAATGGTCCAGTGGGCCGACGGTTCAAGCCGGAACCTGATCATTAGCGCTGACGCGAATGACAGCGACGGCACGGTGGGCCAGGTAGATTTTTACGACGGCCCGAACCTGCTGGGCACAGACTCGAGCGCGCCCTACACCTTCCAGTGGAACAACGCACCGGTCGGTACGCACGCAGTTGTCAGCGCCGCCACCGACAACGCCGGTGCAATGCGTTCATCGCAAACAGTGAACGTTAACGTGACGGACGCGCCACCGCCGCCGACACCGACGCCAACACCGGTTCCGTCTCCGTCGCCGAGTCCTTCCGCGACGCCGACACCAACGCCGGTCCCCAGTCCGTCGCCGACGCCAACACCAATTCCGACGCCTATTCCGACTCCAACACCGGCGCCGACAGCGACACCTACGCCAACTCCGGTAGCAACACCGTTGCCGACGCCGAGTCCTATAGCGACACCCACGCCGACACCGACTCCGGTGCCCAGTGCGTCGCCGACACCAACGCCTGCTCCGGCGCCGAACACGTTGAAGTTCAGCGCCAGCAGTTACGTTGTGCGCGAGGGCGATGGCTGCGTTGAAGTAACGGTTACCCGCAGCGGCGACACCAGCGGCGGAGTCTCAGTCTCGTACGCCACCGGGGACAACAGCGCGCTGCAACGAACTGATTACACCAGCGCGCTCGGCACGCTCGATTTTGCGGCCGGGGAAACTTCCAAAAGCTTCTGGGTCCTGATCACGCAGGACGTCTTCCTGGAAGGAAGCGAAAGCCTGTCGCTCAGCCTCAGCAACCCGTCCGGGAGTACATCGAGCACGAGTTTGACGGTTCTGGGCAGTCCGAATTTTGCCATGCTTACGATCATGGACGACGCGGCGGAAGCGGGAACCAATCCGATTGACGCCGCTGGAAACTACGTGGGCCAGCACTATCATGACTTCCTGAATCGTGAAGCAGACGCCGCCGGCCGGGCGTTCTGGACGGATCAGATTACTTCATGTGGCAGCGATCAAACGTGCATCGAGCTCAGGCGTATCAACGTCTCAGCCGCTTACTTCCGTTCGATCGAGTTCCAGGAAACCGGTTACCTGGTCTATCGGATTTACAAGGCGGCTTACGGCAATTTGCCGGGCGCGCCCGTGCCCGTTAACTACAACGATTTTCTGCCTGACACGCAGCAGATGAGCGCCGGCGTGGTCGTGAACGGCGTCGATTGGCAGAACAAATTGGAGAACAACAAGAACGCTTTCTTCGCGGCGTTCGTGGCGCGGCCGCGCTTTGCCGCGGCCTATCCGGTGGCAATGACGCCGGCTGAGTTCGTCAACACTCTTTTCGCTCATGCGGGCGTTAGCCCGCCCGCGGCAGCTCAGGCAGCCGCTGTCAACGAATTTTCGGGCGCCACAAACACGGCGGATCGCGCTGCTCGCGCGCGGGCTCTCCGGCGCGTCGCGGAGAACTCAACGTTAACGCAGCAGGAGTTCAACAAAGCGTTCGTGTTGATGCAGTATTTTGGTTACCTGCGTCGCAGTCCAAACGACGCGCCTGACCTGGACTACAACGGCTACGACTTCTGGCTGCGAAAACTCAATGAGTTCGACGGCAACTTCGTCAAAGCGGAAATGGTCAAGGCGTTTATTTTGGCAGGCGAATACCGGCAGCGCTTCAGCCCGTAAAACTTTGGAGTGCGGTGACCTGTCACCGCTTTGGTCGGTCGCGACTTGTCGCGACCTCGTTAAATTGAATCTCTGAGAGATGGGGCGTCAAGCCGCCCCAAACCAAAGCGCTGACAGGCGGGGTCCCCGGCGCGGCAGCCGCGCTGGGGTGCTCACGTCAGCGCACTCCAAAAAGCTGACGCCTCACCCAGTCTGTGATCACGCGCTTCAGCTCATCGAGATGGCCTTCAAAAAAATGGCCTGAGTCTTTGATGACTTCCACTTCGACGTTGGCATTGTGGGCCGCGATCTTGTTCACTAACTCCTGCAACCGTGCGACGCTCCCAAAGTCGTCATGGTCTCCGTGAACAAAAAGGATCGGCCTGGCGCAAGCCTCGAGGAAGCCAAAGTCGTACTTGTCTACTGGCGTTCCGATGCTGATCAAGTTCACAACTCGCTCGTCTGAAATTCCCACTTCCAATCCCACCCGCGCGCCAAAGGAGAAGCCGCACAGCGTGATTGGTTGTTCCGGGAAAGTCTCCGCCAGATACTGCAAGCCCGCGCGCACGTCTTCGAGTTCACCGCGTCCTTCGTCATGCCCGCCCGAGCTTTGTCCCACGCCGCGAAAATTTATTCTCAGCGCAACTAGCCCGGCGTCGTTCAAAGCACTCGCGGCCCGAAACACGACCTTGTTGTGCATCGTGCCGCCGCCGAGGGGATGCGGGTGCAGCACCAGGGCGACTCCGGCGACGGCGCCCGCAGGCTCTTTGAGGATCGCCTCAAGCTTGCCGTGGGCCACGGGAATGAAAAGATTGCCGGCTGGATACATGGAGCAAAACGTAACACAGGTGAGTGCGCAGCGGCCAAAATACCGAATGATCGAGGACCGGCCGAGTCAGAAAATAGAAAGTCTGTCATAACTCTTTACAAATGTCCTCTGACTTAGCTCGATAGAAATGTCCTCTATCGGCGAGTTCAGGAGAAGGAGCTCCAGCGCTTAGTGACGGTTTTTGAACGGCGGCAGCGAACTGGTCAAGCTTTCAGCGAGTCGGCTCTGTGACGAGCGGTTTGAGAAAGCTTGACCAGCTCGCTGCCGCCGCACAATGTCACGAGCGCGGAAGCGACGTTCCCTTCCCAAAACGCAAACTGCGCCAGGGATGATTTGCCGGCGGCAGGTATTTCTCCATGATGGTTGTTCCGCGCGGTTGGGGCTTACGTTTTCTTTGCTTCGCTGCCGGCTGGGGCCTGGCGGGCAAGAGCTGGTAAGCCAGTTCCTTTTCTCCCTGACGAAAGTGCAGCGAACCATCGAGATAGCGCTGCACCAGTACCTTGCCCCGGCCTGGCAAAGTCTTGCGCGGCGGCGCTAACTGAAAAAACTGATTCTCAAAACGCACGATCCAATCAGTACTCAAGTCACGTTCCTCTTCAATACAAAAGATCGCTGTCAGGTCGTAGCCCTGCGCCGAGCGGTGGTAGTCAGCGGGCGAGCGGGGCAGCACCGAAAACTTTTCGCTGAGCTGTTCATCATAGCCACTGGCAAGCAACTGATTGCCCTCCGCTATGGTGCTGCGGTTGGTCAAGCGCAACTCTTTCACCAAACGGTCCTGATCAGTTTCATGACTGCGCTCGACCCGTCCTTTGGCCTGGGGTGAATGCGCCGTAATGATCTCGATCCCCAACTTTTTACAGGCTCTGCCGAACTGCGTCAGCACCTCTGCCCCACTTTCGGCGGCACACCGGCGCGTCTTTTCATCGACCACGTAAACGTTCTTCTTGTCCGTGTAGAGAGCCCGCGGGATACCGTAGCGATCAATCCATTGCCAGAGTAACTCCATCGCCGCAAAGATCGTCTCCTGCTCACTGAACCACACCTTTCGTTTGCTAGTGGCATCGTCGATCAGCTTCATCAAACAGCAACGTCCAGGGGCCCGCTGCTCAAACCACTCATGGTGCGAGCCATCCATTTGCACTAACTCGCCGAAGTGCGCGCGCCGCTCCCGCCAACTGCGATGCTTCGCTCGCTTGCGCCGTTTCCGCCATAAGCCTGCCCGCAGCAACCAGCGGCGCAGCGTCTCGTGATCAACTGTATAGCCTTCCACCGCCAGCTTCTCCGCCGCCAGCGTCGCTCCAAAATCCTCATAACGTTCCTGGTACCGCTTGAGCACCCGCTCTTTTATGCCAGCGGCATGTCCTCGATTCGAGACCCGCCCACGTCCCAAATGCAGCAACCCTCTGTCGCCTTGCTCGCGATACCTTTGGTATTGCCGCCGACACTGCCGATAACTAACTCCGCTGACCTCGGCCGCCTCCTTCAGCGTCAAATCCCCTCGCTTCACTCTGGCTAACAGTTTTAGCTGCTCTCGTTCCTTCCTGCTCATCATCAAATGTCCTTCCATTTGCCCTCCCACCGTGGAGGCGCATCTTAGAGGACATTTCTATTGAGTTACGCAGAGGACATTTCTAAAGAGTTACCACATCAGAAAATAGAAAGTCTAGACACGGATTCGCCTTTTCAGCTACATTAAGTTCCCCCTCGCCGCATCGGCGAATTTGAAGATCACAACCGCGGAAGGTGCTGATGATAGAGTCAAGCTCTCTCCCAAACGCTTCTCCTGACTACCGCCGGTCACCACAAATTTTGAGTCAATTCCTGCCCACGCACCGTTCGCCGTCGTCTTCCCAGTCACCTGCCGAAGGGACAGCGACTGGCGAAAATGAGAATAGCCGCTGGGCCCTCGTCGTCGACGACGTGGCGGACGTGACGGAAATGCTGGCGGTGCTGATGACGCACGCCGGTTACGAGGTATCAACGGCCAGCTGCGCTCAGGACGCAATTGCGCTCGCGCGCGAACACTCCTTCGATATCGTCATTTCTGATATTGGCATGCCCGAAATGAACGGGTACGAGCTGGCCCGTACGCTGCGATCGCTGCCGGGTTATGAGCGGGTGCCCTTCGTGGCCGTTACCGGCTATTCCATGTTTGACGATCGCGATCGCTCGCTGACCGCCGGGTTCAATGAACACGTAACCAAACCGATCGACCCGCGCGCCTTCCTCGAACTTCTTGAACATCTGTAAAAGGCAGTAAATAGTGAATCGTAAATCGTGAATAGACCGAACCGCGTTTATTAGGCAATATTGACTGACTCGCACGATGGCAACTATTTACGATTTACTATTTACGATTTACTACATAGATGAAACCCTCGCCGCGGCTTGTCACACTTCTTCAATCCGAGTCTGCGCTGCGCGTCGTGCAACTGGTCGCCGGCGCTGTGGCGATCGGCTTGATCTTCCGACAACTGCAATTCTCAACCTCGGCGATCTGCTGCGGCGACTTCGACGGTTACTATCACGTCAAATGGAGTCGACTGTTGTGGGAATCGCTGCGCAACCAGAGTTTCCCGCCAACGTTTTCCTGGCTGCCGCTCACAACGCTCGACCCAGGGCACTACGTTGACCACCATCTGCTGTTTCACTTTTTCCAGATGCCGTTCCTTTTTGGCGACGTCCGTCTGGGCGCCAAGATTGCTTCCACTCTCTTTGCCAGCCTCGCGCTTTTCTCGTGCTACTGGCTGCTGGTCCGCTATCGAATCCGTTACCCGCTGATTTGGCTGCTGGCCTTGCTGGCCTGCTCGGCGCCGTTTCTTTACCGGCTCAACATGGCCAAGGCGCCGCCCTTCGCGATCATCTATCTCGTGATCGGCATTCATCTGCTGTTCAAGAAAAAGTATTGGCCGCTGGTCCCGCTCGGTTTCGTCTTTGCTCTGACTTACGACATGTTTGTGTTGCTGATTCTGGCCGCGTTCATCTGGACGGCTGTGATTGGCTGGACGGAACGCCGGCTCGAGTGGCGGCCCATCGCCTGGATACTCGTCGGAGCGGTCGCCGGCCTGGTGATCAATCCTTACTTCCCGCTGAACCTTCAGCTTCTTTACGAACACGCAAAAACAAAGTTAACGGCTTCGGATTTTTCCACCAAGGTCGGCAGCGAGTGGTACCCGTACGACTCGTGGGAGTTTCTCGGTAACTCAATCGTGGCCTGCGCCGCGATGCTGGTTGGTTACATTGCTTTCGATCCGGCGGACCGCAAGCGCGCGCATCATTCGTTGTTCTTGCTGATTTTCGCGACGGCGCTGATGATCATGACGGCGCGCTGGAAACGCATTGCCGAATACTGGCCGCCCTTTGCGGTGATGTTTGCGGCGTTCGCGCTGCAGCCCTGGTTGCTCGGCGCACGCTCGACGTTCACGCGGCTGTCGACCGACATGCTGGTGGAATTAGAACCGTTTCTCGATCGGCAGGAGCCGGGCTCGCCGGCGGCGGATGACGCCGATCTGAAAACTCTCTGGCGCACAATTGTCCTTGCCGGCGTCGCTGTCTCGCTCGGTGTTGCTCTCTTTTTCAGTCTTCGCAATACGATGGACGACATTCGCAAGAGCAAGCCGCACAATTATTACCAGGCCGGATCTGAGTGGATGCAAGCGAACGTGCCGGCCGGGCAGTTGGTTTTCAACACGGACTGGGACGATTTTCCGCGGCTGTTCTATTACGACCCGGCTCACGCTTACGTCTCCGGGCTCGATCCGACTTACCTGTACGAAAAGGATCCGGCGCTCTCTGATCTCTACGAGAGCATAACGTTGGGCAAGGAAGATGATCCCGGTCCGCTAATTCGCGATCGCTTTGGCGCGCGCTACGTGTTCACCGACAATTCGCATGACGACTTTTACGAAGCGGCGATGGCGAGTGGCTGGTTTGAGTTGATCTACGAAGACAACGACTGCACGATTCTGCATATCCTCGATCAGAAGGCGGCACCGGAGCCTGAAGAATTGGAGCCAAGCGACGGCAGCGAAGAAACGCCGCAGGACAATCAGCCTAATCCATAATTCAAAAAATAGACGGCTGGGCAAGCCCCCTTCCCGACCCGGAGCCGATCAAATGCGACCGGTGCTCTCAGCTTGAATGCCTTTCGATCACGAAATCATCCCTCAAGCCTAATCAGCTCGGGGTTGGGAAGGCTGGCTTGCCCCCGCTGCCTGGTCGCGACAGGTCGCGACGGACGAAAGCGGTGACAGGTCACCGCACTCCAAAGTCGCCTTCAATTCCTAACTTTGCTCTTTTCGATTAATATCTGACCAAGATGCTACGCAAAATCCCATGTCAAAGCTCGATCATTGTCATGCTCATCGTCGCTGCGATTTTGTTGACCTCCTGCAGTCGCGGCAAGACAGACAGCACCCCAGGCGGACCTTCAACCACCGGACAAGCAGCGCCGGCGGCGACTCCCATGACTAATTTCGAGGAACGTTTGGATTATGTGCGCAAGGGTCAGTACACCTATGTTTGGGTCTTTTCCAGGAAAGATGGCAAGGCGCTCGACGCAGCGGATGGCAACTACCTGCGAACCAATGCGCCGCAAGTAGTTGACTGGGTGATGACAGACGACGGCAAGCAGGTGGTCGCGGGAACTAACTTCGACCTGGCCCGCGGCAACCTGGAACTTCTGAAAAAACGCTTCACCGCCGAAGACTATACCGGGAAGTAGACAGCAAACAGGAGACAGTAAACAGTAGAAGGCAGAAGGTAGCCGGCGCGTAGATCGCCTCTGCCTTCTGCCTTTGCTTATAACCTGCGGGCGACTGCGTGGTGACCTAATTCAAATCTCTGCGCTGACTCAGCGCCCTCTGCGCCTCTGCGGTGAGTGGTTTTGCCGGCGATCTTAACCGCCGAGGCGCAGAGAACGCTGAGACTACGCAGAGAAACTTCAAATTAGGGCATCACTACCGGCGACTGCTACCGCTTTTTGCTTGCTGTCTACTGTCTACTGTTTACTTCTTCGCAAAGTCCCCCGCCTTGATGATCGTGATCTTCGACGGGTCAATGTACCGGCGCATGGCCGCGACGATCTGCTCAGGCGTCAGCGCTTTCAGTTTTTCGTCGAGGTCGGCGTCAAACTGGAGCGTGCGTCCGATGAAAAGGTAGTTGTTCAAACGGCTGGCCAGTTCGTTGTCCTGGGCGCGACTGACCTGGCGCGCTTGCAGGTAACCTGACTTGGCTCCCTCTACCTCTTCGGCCGTAAAGCCGTCCTTCAACATCCGCGCGATCTCTTCCTTGAATGCGGCTTCAAGCTTGTCGGCATTCTGCGGTGCGTAAATCGCATTCGCAGTGAAGCGTCCAAACTCGTCAAACGCGCTGATGTTGAGGCCCGATCCGACGCCGTAGCTGAGCCCGTCTTTCCCTCGGATGCGCGCGGCGAGGCGCGAATTCAGAAAACCGCCGCCGAGCATGTAGTTGCCAAGCAACAACGCCGGATAATCGGGATTGTCATCGCGAACTTTCAGATTGAGGCCGGCGACAAAAAATGCGTTGGCCTTGTCGGGCGTGGGGAACGACTGATTGGTCGCCGCCACGTCGTGGAAAACGCTCGGCACGCGCATGAACGGTTTCGGACTCTTCCAGTTACCGAACAGGTCCGCCGCCAGTTTGGCAATTTCCTTGTCGTCGAAATCGCCAATGACGCTCAACTGCGCATTCGAAGAACCATAGAAGTCCTGGTAAAACTGCTTCGCCTGCTCGAGCGTTGCGGCGTTCAACTCCGCCACATTCTCTTCAGGAGTTGAGATGTAACGCACGTCACCTTTGGGATAGGGCGCGAGCCTGCGGCTAAACTCGGTGAAGGCCACCTGCGTCGGCTCACTCTTCTGCTGTTCAATCCCTGCCAGCTCTTCCTGTTTCAGCAAATCAAACTCATTCGCCGGAAAAGCTGGTTGACGAAGAATCTCGGCCACGAGCGCCAACACTGCCGGCAAATTCTCGCGCGTTGTTTCGATTGTAAACGTCGCCTGCGTTGGGCCGCCGTTAACGAAAGCGCGCGCTTTCAGGCGGTCCAACTCATCCTGTATTTGTTGACGCGTGTGCTTGGTGGTGCCGCGCATCAACATGCCGCCGGCGAGTTGAGCTGCAGTAGTACGGCCCATCAAACTCTTTTCGTCGCCGTAGCGTAGCGCCATCTGCGCCACTACCTTGGCGCCGCGCGTCTTCTTGGGAAGCAGCGCTAACTTGATGCCGCCGCCATCGCTGCGGATCGTGCGGGCCTCGATGTTTGCCGGTGACGGATCAAACGCTTCACCAGCCGCCACGGTCGCGTCGCCCTTGTAATCCTTGAGCGCCGCAGAGAGATCCGGTGTGGCAGGAATTTCGGCGCGATCAGGTTTGGCCGTCGGGATAAACATTCCGAGCGTGCGATTCGAAGGCTTGAAGTAGCGGGCCGCAACCTGCGTCACTTCTTCAGCCGTGACTTTGCGCAGGCGATCACGATGCAGGAAAAACAAACGCCAGTCACCAGCGCCGATCGATTCACTCAGCGTCAGACCTACGCGGTCAGAGTTGTTCAGCGTCAGCTCGATGTTCTTCAGAATTTGCGAACGGGCCCGCTCAACTTCTTCCTTGGTTGGGGGCGTGGCGCCAATGTTTTCGATGGTTGCAATCAGCACGTCCTTCGCAGCATCGAGCGAATCGCCCGTGCGCACTTCCGCCGCGAAAATCGCGAGCGTCGGATCATGCCATTGGAAACCGAAACCGGACACAGAACTCGCCTTCTTCGTTTCGACCAGCGCCTTGTGCAAGCGGCCTGACGGCGTGTCACCAAGCACCTGCGTGATGATGTCGATTGCGGCAAAGTCAGGGTGCGAGCCGGCGGGCACGTGATAGATCGCCTGGGCGAGTTGCGTGTCGCCGGTGCGACGCACCGTCACCGAGCGTTCGCCGTCCTGCGTCGGTTCAATCGTGTAGATTTTTTGCAGCGTGCGCGTCGGGCGCGGAATCGGCGAAAAGTATTTGTCGACCAGGCCAAGCGTCTTCTGTTCGTCAAACCTGCCGGCGACCAGCAGCACGGCGTTGTCGGGCTGGTAGTAGTTGCGGTAAAACGCCTGCAGCCTTTCGATGGGCACATTCTCAATGTCGCTGCGCGCGCCGATTGTCGTCTTGCCGTAGTTGTGCCAGATGTAAGACGCGGACATGGTGCGTTCGAGCAGCACGCTAAAAGGGTCGTTCTCACCAAGCTCAAACTCGTTACGGACCACGGTCATTTCGCTGTCGAGATCTTTCTTGGCGATGTAGGAATTGATCATGCGATCGGCTTCGAGGTCGAGCGCCCAGTTGAGATTGTCGTCGGTGGCGGCGAAGGTTTCGTAATAGTTGGTGCGGTCAGACCACGTCGAGCCGTTGGGACGCGAGCCGTGCGAAGTCAGCTCCTGCGGAATGTTCGGATGCTTTGGCGTACCTTTGAAAACGAGGTGCTCGAGCAAGTGGGCCATGCCGGTCTCGCCGTAGTTTTCGGAGGCCGAGCCGACCAGGTAAGTCATGTTTACCGTTATGGTCTGCTTGCTTTGATCGGGAAACATCAGCACGCGGAGGCCGTTGGCCAACCGGTATTCGTTGATGCCTTCGACCGAAGTTACCCGCTCAATACCCTTTGGCAGCGCCGGCGCTGCGGCGGTCTGCGCAAACGCGCTGAAGGACGAGGCCAGCATGCAAATGAACAGCGCGAACGCCAGCGCCGCCCGCGAAGAATGTAGACGTGAGTTCATAAATTTCTCCAAAACTGATTGATAGTTTGTAAGTTTGCGCCTGACCGGCGCGAGACAATTGCTCAATAGATTCACTAAGGTTCGAAGGCGTACTTTAGCATCATTGCGGGGAGTTTTGCGAACGCGGAGACGTCGGCAGCAATCCGCAGATGACGCCGATTACGCAAACCAAGCGGGAACGGCAAGGGGGTTTAAATAGCTGGACCTCTTTTTCACGTCTTGAATCTGCGAAATCTGCGGATAACCAATTAATCAAGGAATGAGCACTAGTTTCCCAAACTGCGCGCGGTCTTCCATCAGTTCGTGCGCCCGTCGAGCTTCCGCAAGCGGCAGCGACTGATCGACCACCGCGCGAATCGCGCCGCTCTCGACGAACTTCATCGCTGCGAGCAACTCTGCCTTCGAACCCATGAAGGACCCGAGAATCGTTAAGTGACGATAGAAAATCTGACGCAGATCGGTTTCGGCTGCAAAGCCGCTGGTGGCGCCGCAGGTTACCAACCGCCCGCTTGTTTTCAGCGAAGCGATCGAGCCCGGCCAGGTCGCCGCTCCGGTGTGTTCGAAAACCACGTCAACGCCGCGGCGGCCGGTTAGTCGCTTAACTTCCCTGGGCCAATCCGCGTTGCCGTAGTTCACGACTTCATCCGCGCCGAGTTCCTTTGCTTTCGCCAGCTTCTCGTCGGAGCTGGCGGTCGCAATCACGCGCGCGCCGCGAAGCTTCGCAACCTGGATGCCGATGGAACCGACGCCGCTGCCCGCCGCATGGATCAGCACGTCTTCGCCCGGCTGCACCTGGGCCCGCGTCACCAGCATGTGCCAGGCCGTCACGGTCACGAGCGGCAAGGCGGCAGCTTCTTCCCAACTCAAGTTCTTTGGTTTCGGAATGACATTCACGGCAGGCGCGGCGACGAGCTGAGCATAACCACCATGGCGGCGGTAGCCGATGATGTCGTAGTCGCGGCAGAGATTGTCGCGGCCCGCGAGACACTCTTCGCAGTGGCCGCACGAGACGCCGGGGTGAAGCATTACCTCGTCGCCCGGTCGCACCCAGGAGACCGACGCGCCAACTTCGCGCACGACACCGGCGACATCGTTTCCGAGTATGTGCGGGAGGGAAATGTCGATGCCCGGCAATCCGCCGCGCGCCCAAACGTCGAGATGATTCAAGGCGCAGGCTTTGACTTCAACTAAAACTTCGGTTGCGGTGATGGTGGGATCGGGAGCTTCGCCAAACTCGAGCACCTCCGGTCCGCCGTGTTGATTGAAGAAGACTGCTTTCATGAATTGGCAGGCTATCCAATCTTCATGCAAAAGAAAAGGCGGGCCGCCGGAAAAGAAAAGGCGTTGTGGCTAGTTGAGACTGTGAGGTTTTGAATTCGAAAAAGAGCGGGGGCAAGCCCACCTTCCTAACCTTGAGCTGAGCGCGTCTTAGTGGCGGGACCTACTCTTGAAAGTCTTCCAACTGAAGCTGTGCCACGCAAGTTCAGCAGCCTCTCAGGTTAGGAAGGGGGCTTGCCCCCGCTCTTTTAAACTTCTTCTGTCTCCTGTTCCCTTCTGCCTACTGCCTACTGCCTCCTATTGTCAGTTCGGCGGCTCGAGTTTTGCTGTCCAGGGGCTGCGCGGATATTTCTCCTGCAGCAACTTTTCCGCCGCCTCCTTAGTCGGGTGATCATATTCCCAACTCTGGCAGCCATATTTGTATTGACTGTTGGCCCGCGCCGCGATGTACAACGCCTCCGGCACGCGCTCGTCCGCGGGCGAAGTCCTGGCCCATTCAAGCACGCGCTTGCCGAGGTAGCTCTTGCCGTCGCCAATCGCGATCAGCGCCGCGCGTTCTCGCGTTGCCGCGGCCAGTTGCTCCGGCGTCAGAAAGGCGGGCCTGGGAACAACCATCATCACCTCCTGCCCGTCGTCGTTGAAGACAGTGTTGGAAGGCGTACACCACCAGGAACTTTCGAAGTAGTAATCCAAACCTTCCGCCGTGCTCAAATCGGGCAGACCGCCAACAACATACGGCGAGAGCGACGGCTGCCTCAGCAGAATGTAGAGCGCAGTTTTGCGCCGCTCTTCGTCGGTTGCAGCGTCAAGATACGCATCGAAAGTAGATGACAACTCCGGCGCCAACTTGACGACTTCGCGAACCGCTTCCGGCGCAATCTTTTCGTTCTTGAGCAAAACCGCGCGCGTCCAGGCCGTGAGCAGCAAACGGCGACGCAGGTAATCGGGAACTGCCCGGTCGCGTGCCGCTTCGATCAAGACCGGCAGCGGAAAGTGCCAATTGAAAACTTCGACAGTCTCCTCATCAAACGCAAACCGATCGTCCCACAAAAGCAATTCTCGAAAACGATCCGCCAGCTTTCGTTCGAATTCTTCTTTCGTCTCACCGTAGCCCTCGTACCAATATTCCTTTTCGATGTTAAAGAAGTGGCCCATCTTCCCGTAGCTGCCCTCACTAACAAACGTCACGGGCCGGCGCTGGGCGAACTTCAGAAACTCGCTGACGTTTGCCGCCAACGCTGTCCGTTGTTCGCGCAGTATGTTTTCGGCGGAGACTGACATTGCCTGAGGAGGCAGGTCGAGAATCTCGTCAAGCAGTTTTCTCGCTTCGGTTTTTCGTCCCAAAGCAACGTTCAGACGCACGACTTGGTAGGCAACGGAAGGGAATGCCGGCGCGTCACGGCTGATTCTCTCGGCGGCGCGCAACAGTGACGCGAGTCCGCGCGAAGTCGCGTTTGATTTCGTCAGCGCCGCCAACAACCACGCGCTCGATCCCCCAGCGCGCCATTTTGAGAATGCGTGCGCATAGGCTCTTTGATCCCCGGTTTTGAAAGTGAAGAGCCAGTCAGTCAGTTCGTCAGACCGCAAAAAGACGGGCAGCATTTGCGGCGAAAGTTCATCGCCGCGCTGGTAACTGCCTTCGTAATCCTCATACGCCCATTTTTGATTCGGGCTCATCATCCATTTCCGGTGCGACAGAGCCAGGGCGCGCCGCTCTTTCAACTGCCTGGTTTCGTCGGGCGTGAGATTTCTGCGCAAGTGAGTTTCAAACGCGCGGAAAATTTCATCCTCAGGAGCATCGTACTTAAAATCGATTTGGACCCAGGTCGCGTAATCGGAGCCGTTCGAATTTTTCACTTCGACGCCAAGGTCGATGAGCTCGCCGCGATCGATCGCTTCACGCCTGGCGGCGGCTCGTTGCGCGATGTCATCGTCAAGTGGTGGCGGCGGCGGTCCTTCTTCAGGCGCCAGTGGTTGCTCCGCCGCTTTCCGGATTGCCTCGGCTTGCCAAATCTGCGCTTCGAATTTGTCGAGCAGCCAGACGTAGTCAATCAAATCCTGGCGGATGTTTTCGTTGCCGTTGCCGTCGGCGAGAATTTTTCCAAGTTCTCCGACTCGCTGCTCCGGACGCATTCGATACGTGACGAGACCAAGCAGCCGTTGCGAGGCGTTCGAAAATTTGCCGCCTTTGGCGAGCAAAATATTCAGATGAGTTTCAGCCTGCTCGTAGAGCGCGCGCTTCCTCGCTTCGTCCTTCGCAAAACTGGCCTGCCGCACGAGCGTGCGCGCTACGACGTAGTCGGCTGTTTGTTGCCACGGCGACGTCAGGTCGGCGGCAATTTTTTCAAAACGCGCGCGCGCCTCGTCGAAGTTCAGCGAATAAAGGAGCGCCGCCGCAATCTGATAGTCGCGATCCTGGCGCAGCCATTCGGGACTCTCAAAACCCAACTCTGCCGGGATGCTTGCGCCGCCGCCGCAGTTTTGAAAAACAATGTCCTGGGCCGCTAGCCAGGCTCGGACGTTTTGATCGTCGGCGCCGTAACTGCCGGTACGATTTTTCAGCGTCTCAGTCGCAACTTCAAAAGCATTTCTGGTGCAGTTCGGAAAGAAATCGTAGCCGCCGAATCTTCGCTCCGCATAAATCTCCGGCAGCGTTTCACCTTCTTTTGCGAGACCCTTGCGCGCCGCGATCCATTTTTTCACCGCGTCGTCGCCATTGTCCTCGGGCGCTTTCCCTTCGAGAGCTTCAACCAACGCCGCTTGCTCCTCGTCGCCAAAGGCGCGGTCATTCAAATATCGATACGCAATCACCAGCGTCTTGCGGCCAAGTTCCGGCTGCACGATTCCAATCCTGCCGCCGGCGAATTCGTTGAACGGCGGATCAGGCGACCCTTTGAACACGAAGACCGGATCGATGGAACTTGGCCCACAGCCCAGCGCCGCGGGCGAGAAATTATTAAAGATGACGAGCGCCAAGAGACTGGCGAGCAGGCGCCGGCCGTAGTTCATTTGCCAATCCTCTCTGCCAGCAGCGCCACGTTCTTTTCGGTCCACGCTTCGTCGCCAAAAACATACAGCCGCCGCGTGTCGGCAAATTTCATCTTCAGCGGTTCGTCCAGCGCGATTCCATAACTCGTCTGGCAAAGCGGCTCATGGAAATCGTTGCCGGCCGCCAGAAAGCTCTTGATCCGTTCATCGTCGGCGCCCATCCGAAAAATCATCGGCACGGCTTCGTCAACCGGCAGATCGTCGAACCAGCGATCGCCGATGCAAAACGAGGCGAGCGCTGTCATCGAAAGCGCGACGTGCTCAGGGAGTTTCTGACGAAGGTCCTCGAGCAGGCCGCGGTAAAACTTCCGTTCAGAAACTACGGCATCGAAATCGACTTGAATCGCCGAGACGTTTTGCAGTTCCAATGTTCGCGAAATCAGCGTGACCAGCTTTTCGCGCTGCGCCGAAGTTAGCCCCGCTTTCGTTCCGGTATTCTTCTGCGACTCGACGCGCGTCACGGCTATTAATCGCGTCGCCGGCGAAACTTTCAAAGGCTGGCGGCGCGGACTAAGCACGACGTCGTCGCCCTTCAGCGTCAGCGTCTGGGCCAAAAAGGCGACGCCGAAGCGTTGCGAATCAAGAAACTCCAAATCTTCCGGACGCTCCCAAGCCCACAGAATTACCGGCGGCAGATCTCGCGTGACGGCGCGCGCTCCCTGTCCAACTCGCCCGGCTCTGTTTTGACAACCGACGGCAAGCGAGACGAAGAGGAGCGCCGCGAGTAAGGTCGAGATTTTCTGTTGGCGGTTCATGGGAAGACAGTAACGAAGACAGTGATCAGGACGCCGTCAGTTTTAGCAGCAGGGAGGATTGGCGAGAATCGCAACAGCCTCAGTGGTTGAGCGTGGCAGGCCACACCTTTTTCGAATTGCGTCAAGCCATTCACTGGGATCGCGGGCATCCCGCCCGCATTACTTAACCCGGCCTAGTTAATATCAGCCCGCCTCTATTTGACCGATGCGGGCGGGACGCCCGCGACCCCAGAGAAAGGTTGACGCTGGTTGGTCTACTTAACGACTTCCGGCGCGGGATAAACAAAGTCGCGCTGCTTTTGTGAAACATGACAGTCAAGACAGCTGCCTTTCTTTTGCCGCTCGAGGACTTTCGTCGCCGCGCCGTCAACGAGTAGAAACTCCCAATCGTTTGCCGCGCGATTGAAGCCGCGCTCCCGTTTGATCATGACTGTCAGCAGTTCCGGTTGGCTGTCTTCAGCTTTGGACAGTTTTTCCCGGACGATGATCGAACCGCGTGGAAACTGCAAGGGAGCCTCGGCTTTCATGAGTTGGCGCGCGAGACTGTTCGCGTAAACGACGCCGAACGAGTTGCCGCCCCCTTCATGTGTGCCTTGGTTTTTCGGCGCGGGAGCTGGGCGCCCGGCAGTGGAGACTATTGATCCCGGCATCAGGATTCTGGTATTCGCCCCTGAAGTTGCGATTAAGGGCACGTCGCCGACGCGCCAGTCAGTTGCGATGCTTCAACCACCGACGCCGATGAAGGAATTTTCGACGACCACGGGCTTTTCGTTGACCCGCGTCCATTGTCGATATCCGGCAATTTCCTGAAGAGTCTTGTCCGGGCTGCTGCCACCCGGGGTGGTGACGGCAATAGACAGCAAGGCACTTGCCGCTAAGAGTCTAAGTGGCGTAGGGCTCATAAGTTACCTCCGCGTCGCTTTGTTGGATTTGGGCGTTGCCGCGATTGAGGTTCTGATGCGGGAGACTGTTAGGAAGCTGCCTCGACCACGGCTTCGTCTGTCTGTTGCCGCGCGTGATAAGACGAACGCGTGAGCGGGCTCGACTCGACATGCTTGAACCCCATCGCCATGCCGAGGCTCCGCCAGCGTTCAAATTCTTCCGGCGTAACGTAACGCTCGACCGGCAAGCGGCGCGCGTGAGGCTGAAGATACTGGCCGATCGTCATGATGTCGCAGGAAACAGCGCGCAGGTCCTTCATCAACTCGACAACTTCGTCAAACGTTTCGCCGAGGCCAACCATGATGCCGCTCTTGGTTTTCATCCCACGCACCTCGCGGTCGCGTCTCTCGCCGGCCCGGCGCAGCAAAGTCAACGATTGCTGATAACCCGCGTCTGGTCTAACACGGCGGTAGAGTCGGGCCACCGTTTCCGTGTTGTGATTCAAAACGTCAGGCTGCGAATCGAGAACCGTATTGAGCGCCTGCTCGTCGCCGTTGAAGTCAGGAATCAAAACTTCGATTCGGCACTCGGGATTCAGCGCGCGAACCTGCCGCACCGTTTCGGCCCAATGCCCGGCGCCGCCGTCCGGAAGATCGTCGCGGTTAACTGAAGTGATGACTGTGTGGGCCAGGTTGAGTTGGCGCACGGCCTCGGCCACGTGTCGCGGCTCTTCGGCGTCGAGCGAGCCCGGCTCGCCCTTGCCCACCGCGCAAAAGCCGCAGTGACGCGTGCAAATGTCTCCGCCGAGCATGAATGTGGCCGTGCGATCCGACCAGCATTCGAAAATGTTCGGACAGCGCGCCTCCTGGCAAACCGTGTGCAGATTCAATCCCTCGATCAATTTCAGTACGTGGTTCTGGTTCGCCGGATCGCCCAGACGAATCTTCAGCCAGTCCGGTTTCGGCAGGCGTGGCTTGGGATTGTTGGTGATTACTCGAAGTTCGCGGGACAAAAGCGCTCCTGAAGTTTGCAAGTTAACTGATGCCGAACATTCTAACATCGCGATTGCGGATACAACACCGAAGCGAGAATAGCCACAGATTCACACGGATAAAAGGGGATCTGAAAATCGACAAGCCAAAGAATTAGCAGATCATATCCGTAGGATCCGTGTTTATCCGTGGCCGTCTGTGGCCGTTCTGTCGATCACTTTGGTCTGGTATACTGCGCGGCAATTTTACGACACCGGCGGGCAGTTTTGCTTGCCCACAAACTACGGAGGCACTCCATGAAACGGTTCTTCAGTCTCTGCTTTCTCTGTCTACTTTTTGCAACCGCCCTGCCGGCCTACGCCGACATTGCCAAGCCTAACCCTTCGCCTAAACCGGCGCCATCTCCGGAACTGCCCAGGGTTGTGCTGCACACCAGCTTCTCCATAGTGCCGGACAACAAAGCTTACGAGGCGCGCCTGCAAATCTCGGAAAGCCAGTTGAAGGAACTGCGCGCGGCGCTCGCAACCATTCCCGCGAACAACTCGATGGCCACGGGCATCACCCGCGGCTCGACGCGGACAATGGTCGCGGGCATGTTCATGTTTTTGTCCCTTTCGTTTGCCGGCGTTTGGCTGGCGCGCTCGGTGCAAACGCGCGGACGGAAATTGCTGGCGGCGTTGCTCGTAGGCACGGCGGCGTTGGGTGCGGCGGCGATCATCGTGAACGCTAATGCCGGCCCACCGGGATCTTACTACTGGCGCAAACTGCCGCAGAACCTAACTGCGGGCAAACCGACGAATGGCGGCGTCAATATCGAAATCGTGCCTGACTCAAGCGAAGGCGTGCAGATGAAACTGATCATCCCCGTCAGGCCTAACTGACGAAGCCAAAGGGATCCGTTTAGAGATGGGACTTGCCATCCGGCGGCACAAGTGCCGCTTCTAAACGAAGGAAATGGAAACAGTTGTGGAACGTACTGCCAACATCGAACTGCCTTGGCGCGCAGACGCAGCGCCTTCTGTCGCCCGGTCACGTCTTAGCGTCAGGGCCTTCACCGGGATTCTCTTCGCGTGTGCCTGTCTCTCGGCGCTGTTTGCGAGCTGGTTGCCGCTGCAGGTTTCCGTCGTCACAGTCTTCCTCTTCGCCGGGCCGCACAATTGGTTTGAGTTGCGTTATTTCCTGATGCGCTTGCCGGTGCGCTTCGGCAAGTCGCGCAACTTTTTCCTCACCGCGTTTGCCGGCATCGCGTTTCTGACGCTGACTTACATCTCCCTTCCTGTCTTCTACAGTTTCGACTTCTGGCCGGACCACGCCTGGCCCATGATCCTGGCGTCATGGAACACGCTGCTGCTTTTTTGGCTCGCGCTTCTGGTCCGGCTGCGCGGCCAACAGAAACTGAAACGCGACTGGTCGTGGACGATCCCCGTCGCTCTCGGCCTCTGCTCGCTAAACTGGCTGGCGCCGGAATTTTTCAGCCTCGCCATCGTCTACCTGCATCCGCTCGTGGCACTGTGGTTTTTGGACCGGCACCTCGCCCGCACGCGGCCCAACTGGTTACGCGCTTACCGCCGCAGCTTGTGCGTTTTGCCCTTGCTGCTGGCGGGGATGGTTTGGCACCTCGCGCGCACGCCCGCGCTCGCGGATGACAACGGACTGTTTTGGCGAATCACGCAACACGCGGGCGCACAGTTGCTGCCCGGAGTTTCCAGTCAGGTTCTCGTCGCGGTCCATGTCTTTCTGGAGATGCTGCACTACGCCGTCTGGCTCGTGGCGTTACCGCTGATTGGCTCTGTCGGTTCAGTGCGATCGTCCGTCGCTGGACGACTGTTGGATGTGAAATCCGTACCGTTGGCCCGCCATCCACGCGGCTTTCCCCGGCTGGTGGCAACGGCGCTGGTTCTGGGTGTGTTTCTGGTGGCGGTACTGTGGTTTGGTTTTTCCGTCGACTATTCAACGACTCGCGACGTTTATTTCACAATCGCCATCGCGCACGTCCTGGCGGAGGCGCCGTTTCTGCTGAAGATGCTTTGAAGGCAGTGACCAGTGGTCAGTGGTCAGTGGCCAGTTAAAACGAAAGGCGGCTTCTGAATTCATTCCGCTGACCACTGGCCACTGACCACTGACCACTTTCCGCCCACTGCCCACTGCACACCGCCCACTGCTTATGTCCCCAACCGAACTCTGGCTTTTCCTGCCGATTGGCTACCTGCTGACAATCGCGATCGAGACGCCGATTCTCTGCGTCGGTTTGTCGCCGAGACACCCGCTAAAGAGAAAGCTTCTCGCCGGAGTTTGGCTGACCGCCTGCACCTATCCAATCGTCACGCTCGTCCTGCCGCTTCTCTTTCCTCTGGACCGCCGGTTTTTGTATCTGCTCGTTGCGGAGACCTTCGCGCCCGTCGCGGAGTGCGTGCTGTTCTGGTTAGCGTTTGGCAAAGGGGCTGGTCTGGGAAACGCCTGGCTGCGTCGAGACTTCATCGCCATCATCGTCGCCAATCTTGCTTCTTTTGGCGCCGGTGAAGTGCTGAACGCCTGGGGTTGGTTTGGATTATTGGGGTGAGGATGGGATGCGTAGGGCAGAAAGTGGCCAGCTTGGTCAGTGGTCAGTGGTCAGTGGTCAGTGGTCAGTGGTCAGTAAGATGATCATTAGAAGCCCCTTGAGTTCTAACTGGCCACCGGTCACTGGTCACTGACCACTGTTACCTTGCTCTTGTTACGCTTGAGCCAAATCAAAAGGACGACCACTCCAGCAGTGATTCCCACGGCCAACATGAACACGATCACCAGCAACACGATCAAAGCGCCCCACGGCACCGGGCTCACCGGATCAACCCTCACGTCCAAAAAGAGAAGCAGGCAACTCATGCGCTAACCGCCTTGGCAGTCAGAAACTCGGAAAGAAGTTCCGCGTCGATATTTCCACCCGACAAGATCACGCCGACGCGTTTGGCGTCGCTGGGTAGTTTGCCGCCGAGCGCGGCCGCGGCCGCGGCGGCGCCCGATGGCTCAACCAGCAATTTCATACGAAAGAGGAAGAACCGAATCGCTTCGATTATTTCGTCATCGGAAACAGTCAAAACATCCTCGGCGTTTTTTTGCAGTATCGGAAACGTGATGGCGCCGGGCGACTGCACGCGCAAGCCGTCGGCGATGGTCGGCGGCGGCGGAATCGTCACGCGTTCACCTTTGAGAAACGATTGGCGTGTGTCATCCGCAGTTTCGGGTTCCACCGGAAAGCAACGAATGTTTGGATTGAACGCTTTCGCGGCGGTGCTGACGCCGGCAAACAAGCCGCCGCCGCTGCAGGGCGCCAGTAGACAATCAAGATCAGCCACCTCTTCAACCAATTCCTGACCGCACGTGGCCTGTCCCGCCAAAATCAAATAGTCGTCGTAAGGCGGCACCAACACGCGCCCGTCGCGCTTCGCAATTTCGATCGCGACTGCTTCCCGATCCTGCTTCAGTCGATCGTAAAAAACGACTTCGGCGCCGTAGCCTTTGGTTGCGGCAACCTTGGCTTTCGGCGCGTCATCGGGCATCGCGATCACGGCGCGCACGTTCGCTTCGCGCGCTGCCAATGCCACTGCCTGCGCATGATTGCCCGACGAGAATGCTGCGACGCCGCGCTGTTTCTCGTCGTCAGTTAAGGAAAGGATTTTGTTGGTCGCCCCACGAATCTTGAACGCGCCCGCGCGCTGCAGGTTTTCACATTTGAAAAAGACTTCACAGCCCACTCGTTCGTTGAACGTGTGCGAAGTTAAGACCGGCGTGCGATGCACGTGGCCCCGAATTCGCGTGGCCGCTTCTTTGATTAGTTCGATTGTTAGCATCGGTGAAGTTTAACCGCCAGGACGCAAAGAACGCCAAGCTAACGGAAGTTTCGAGTTTCAGGTTCCAAGTTTCGAGTTAAGAGAACTTGTACCGACGAGACTGAAACTTGCAACTCGAAACTCGAAACTCGAAACTCGAAACTCGAAACTCTTCAAAGCTTGGCGGTCTTAGCGGCCTGGCGGTTGTACTCTTGAAGTTCCATCTCAAACACTTCAGCAAAACGGACGGCAAGACGATCTTCAACTTCATGCATGTCAACTTCGTGGCCCAGCAAGTCTTCCAGCGAAGTTACCTGCTCGCCGTCGCAGGCGATGATGAGGTTAAAGAAGCTCAGATCAGTGTTCACGTTCAAAGCAAAGCCGTGCGTCGTTACCCAACGCGCGATGTGCACGCCGATCGCTGCAACCTTTCCACGCGCGGTGTGCACGCCCGTCAGACCTTCGAGCCGAAACGCGCTGATCTCAAAATCCGCGAGCGTTCGAATCAACACTTCTTCAAGTTCACGGACGTAGCGATGCACGTCTTCGCGGTCCGGACTCAGATTGATAATCGGGTAACCCACAACCTGGCCCAGGCCGTGATAGGTCAACTTGCCGCCACGGTTTGTCTCGAAGACAGTGACGCCGCGGGCCTCGAGCAACTCCGGCGACATCAGGATGCCGGCGCTGTCTCCGCGACGGCCAACGGTCAACGTGTGCGGGTGCTCGAGCAGCAGCAACGTGTCAGCCTGCCGGCCCTCTTTGACGGCCAGCTCGGTGTCTTTCTGCACACTGAGCGCGGCGCCGTATTCCAACCGGCCCAGTCTCTTGATCAGAAGTTTTCTTTTCTCGTCCACGGATACAACCTGCCTGCACGCTGTCGCGTCATTCTAACAGCGGAACGGAAAGAGAGTTCCGAGTTCCGAGTTCCGAGTTCCGAGTTCCGAGTTCCGAGTTCCGAGTTCCGAGTTCCGAGTTCCGAGTTCCGAGTTTCAAGTTTCAAGTTTCGAATTTGAGTTCTGAACTGCAAGGTTCGAGTTTCGCCGGTTCTGCCTTAAACTTGAAACTTGGAACCTGAAACCTGAAACTTATTGAGACTTATGAGGAGAATCAAAGTGCGACGATTCACAGTCATCTTGCTTGCGGCAGTCATTCTTTTTCCGGTTACCAGTTTTTCTCAGACGCGAAAGCGCACGACCAAGAGCAGCCGGGCCGCCGCGCCGGCCAAGACTTCCGAGGTCCAGCGCCAGGGAGCGGCCCGCGTCGCCGACCAGATCAAGATTTTGACGAAGTTCATTTATCTGCTCGGCGGAGTCGCCAAGGGACTTGAAGGCGTCGACGATGCGACGAAACGGAATGAGGCATCAACGGCCGTCGTCGATCAGGTGAAGCAAAACAAGGCGACGGTGCGCGCGAGCATTCAAAGCGTCAGAGAAGGACTCGACAAGCTGGAGATCGAGTTTCGCGGCACGCCGGAATTGCAACGCTACTACATCAAGCTCGCGGGGGTCGCGTCAGGCGCGGCAAACGCGGAAGAGCTCGCGGCTGCAAACCAGTTTGACAAGGCCGGACGCACGCTGCTCGGCGTGGTCAATCATTTGACGGATGTGCTGTTGGAGATGCGGTAGGAAAGACAGTCATGAGTGATGCGTAATGAGTGATGAGCAAAGGTAAGCGACAGGCGAATTCATCACGCATGACTCATCACTCATCACTCATCACTCATCACTCATCACTCATCACTTAGTTTTAGGGTAGTACCCCTGGCGCGCGCGCACGCGAAGTTCCTGACGTCCAGGCACGCCGACTGCAATCTTGCGAAACTGCGGCACTGCCTCTTTTGAGTTTGAGTAGTACTGCACCAGATACTGTCCGCGAAGTTCCGCCGCCACCTCGCTAAAAACTCTTTCCAAATCACTTTCAGATTCAGGCACGTAGGCGGTGCCGCCGGTCGACTGCGCGATCGAGTTCATGGCCTTTTGTGCGCGCATGCTGATCTCATTCAAGTGAATCGAACGGCCGCCCGGATTCAGCGAATAGAAAGTGACGTCGGCCTGCTGCACGGCTTTCTGCACTTCCCCCGCGGCGCGCTGATGCCGCGATTGCAAGCTCGCCACGCTGGCGGCACGCGTCGGCTCCACCCGCCGATTGGCGCGGACCTCGGCCATCGTCTGCTGCAGCAGCATGCTGGAATTATCGTCGCCGTCAGAAATGACGACTATCACGCGGCGGTGACGCGGCGCTGAGTTTTCTTCAAGATACTTCGCCGCAGCCACGACCGAGTCATAGAACGACGTCGAGACGCTGGAGGTAGCTGCCGGAATAGTCAACAACTTTGCGGCCGCCGTTGCCGCCGGAGCCAACGGCGACACCAGCGTCGGCTGCGAGGCAATAGTAAAAACCGCTGCCTGATCGACCGGCTTTAGTACCAGCTTCAAAAAGCTGGCCGCCGCGCGCTGCTGAAATTCAAAAAAACCTTTCTGGCTAACGCTGCTGGAAACGTCAAACAAGATCGCGATGTCCAACGGCACTTCATCAGGATTGCCAATCTCCGAAATCTCCTGCTCGCGTCCTTCTTCCTCGAGCCGAAAATCCTTGACTTGCAACCCGCGCACCGCCTGGCCCGTCGCGTCGACTACCGATACCGGCACCATCACCAGGTTTGAGCTGACGCGAACAACTTCAAAGTCTTCATCCTTAGGAACGGGCGTGGGCGTAGGTTTCGGAGTCGGCGCCGGCGGCGGGGGCGGCAACTCGCGAATGGTTTGGGCCACCGTTGACCCGGAACAGTAAAAAAGGACCAGCCCTGCAAACAGCAGCGCTGGCCCAATTTGTTTTCCCTTAAGAACGCGATTCATAAAACCATTCCTCATGCCGCCAGTTGCTATCACGCCCGCGCGCCCACCGCTGTCGGCAGCCACGCCGTTGCTGGCCTCAGCGCGTTTTCCTAACAACTTTTCCGACGGCATGAATCATGGCATTAGGTGCGGTGCGGCGTCCACTTAGTTGCACGTCCGCACCTGATCTTATCCTTGCATGCTCTTTCGACTATTCCCCACTCGAACCGCTCTGCATGACCGGCGCCGATTGGATCAGGCCCTTGTTCACAAGCAGTTTCACTTCAACGCGGCGATTCTGTGCACGACCGGCGCGTGACGTATTTTCGGCCACCGGATTCGATTCACCAAATCCGTACGGCGTCACAATGCGGCGCAGCGGGATGCTGTGATTTTCAACCAGGTAACGAATTACGTTGTCAGCCCGTCGCTGACTGAGCGCACGATTGGTAGCAAGACTGCCGCTCGTGTCGGTGAAGCCTGAGACTTCGACGACGTAGCCCTTGGCGTTGAGCGCCTTGGTGGCAATCTCGTCGAGCTTCGCTTTCGAATCGGCGGACAACACTGCGCTGCCGTTTCTGAAGTTGACCGACAAGACAGTCTGCGGCACGTAATCATCGAGTGCCGAGATGCGATCGTTGGTCGCGTTCACGCCGGCGACTGCCGAATCCGCGGTTTCCTGAGCGGCGCGGGCGCCACCTTTCGCGGTGTTGGCAACTGCCGCCAATTCATCCAACTGCCCGGAGAGACGCTGCGCATTCTGTTCAACCTGCGTCAGTTTGGTTTCGGTGTTTGAAGCGCGATCCTCGAGCGGCGCGGCGCGGGATTCAACCGCACGTGCGACGCGCAGATCGGAGTCCTTAAATCTGACCTTCGTCGCCAACAGTTCTCCAGATCCGTTGCCACGCCCCTCGACCTCGAGATTCAGGCCACGCAGGATTTGAGTTTGCGCATAGTTTGTGCCGCCGCGCAGAAAACCGCCGCTGGTCTTGACGCTGGTTTGGTTATCGAGACGAACGATGGTATCGACGCCGTTGTTGTCGCGAACCGTAAACGTATCGGCGTCACGTCGCGTCACGACACCCTTGAGCTTCAGCTTCTCGCCGCTGGCCACGGTGCGCGAACCGGCGGTCGCAGTCGTGTCCTGCGCGAAAACGATGGAACTGGAAAAGGCTAACAGGGAGACTGCAAGCATGAGGGATAACACTCTAAACTTCGGGATTGTCATAAACTATCTCCTTCTTCGGATTGTGCGGCTCACGCTGGCGAGCTCGGGATCGTTGTGGTTTCTGACGAACATTCCTTCGCGACTGCTGACAAAGATTTCTCCTTCGCCTGGTCCGTCGTTACGCATGATGCAAAAAGAATCATCACTTCTTAGCGCGCTCAGAAGTTCAAGTCAAGGAAGTAACGGCTGTTCGCCGGATTCATCATCCAATTGCCATTTGATCGCAATAACAGGGCCTAAAATGGCAAAATCGCGATCACAAACCCGAGGCGCGGGGGGAGTGATCGCGATGCTCCAAAAAGACTATCAGATCTGAGATCTCGCCCTAAAGATCTCGCTCTAACATTGATCTCATTCCGAAATTGATCTGAAATTAAACTGATTCTGAAATTTCAAATTTGAGATCTCAGATTGATCTCAAAACTCAGAGCGAAAATTCTCCCGCCTCCAACTGTTCCTTCACGAACGCGAGGAAGCGTTCGGCGTCAGCGCCGTCGATCACGCGATGGTCGAAGCTGAGCGCAAAATAAGCGAGGGAACGAATCGCGATGTAGTCTTCTCCCTCCGCAGTTGTCAAAACTTTGGCGCGTTTCTCGATCTTGCCGACGCCGAGAATCGCCAATTGCGGCTGATTAATAATCGGAGTGCCGAATAGACCACCAAAGACGCCGGGGTTGGTAATCGTAAACGTGCCCCCGCCAACTTCGTCAGGCTTCAACTGTTTCGTGCGCGCGCGATCCGCCAGGTCGTTGGCAACTCGCGCGAGCCCGGAGATGGAAAGATCATCCGCGCGTTTAATGACCGGCACGATTAAACCCCAATCCAGCGCGACGGCCATCCCGAGATTGATGTCGCGTTTGTAGACGATCTGATCGCCGCTAACCTGCGCATTGAAGATCGGAAATTTGCGCAGCCCATTGGTCACCGCCTGGAAAATGAACGGCATGAAGCTGAGCTTGGTGCCGGTGCGTTCATAGAAAGAGTTTTTATTTTGCTCGCGCAGCTTCGCGATCCGCGTCATATCGATTTCATAAACTGTCGTGACGTGGGCCGAGGTGCGGCGGGATTGCACCATGTGCTCCGCAATCTTCTTCCGCATCACGGTCATCTGCTCGACGCGATCGCCCTCGCCCGGTTTCAACGGAGCGGCAGCCACGGTTTCACGAACCGCAGAGGCGGATTGCGGCCGCGGAGTTTGTGCCGTCTGGGCCTTGGCCCCGCCTGCCGTCGCGACGCTGCCGGATTCGATGAAACTCAAAATGTCGTTCTTCGTTACGCGACCGCTTAAGCCGGTGCCTTCAAGCCGGGCAATATCCACTCCGTGCTCTTCAGCAATCTTGCGAACGAGCGGGCTCGATTTGGTACGACGCAGATCTTCCGCGGTTGCGCTCGCGCTGCCACCGTTGCCAGTCGCGGCAGGCGAAGTCGCCGACGCTTGCGACGATGAGGTCGACTGGGAAGTCGCCTGCGGAGTCGATTTAGATGGTTGAGCCGCCGCTTCTTCTGTTTGCGCAGACGGTTGCGGAGCCGGTTTCGCAGGCGTCGGTTCAACCTCAGCGCCGGTGGCCGCGGCCGCTTCCGTCTGTTGCTGTTGCGGTGCGATATCTGCTGAGTCTGCTGGCTTTGCTTGCGGCTGTTCGGCGGCGGATTCAGTCGCCCCGGACGCGGCGGGTGAACTCTCAGGATCCGCTTCGGCCTTTGCCGGTGGTGCAGCGGCAGCGCCAGCGGACGCGCCGTCGATGACTGCAACGACAGTATTTATTTCAACCGTGTCGCCCTCTTTGAAACGAATCTCGGTTAAGGTGCCGGCGCCGGGTGACGGAATTTCCGCGTCAACCTTGTCCGTGGAAATCTCGAACAGCGGCTCGTCGCGGTCGACGTGATCGCCAACCTGCTTCATCCACTTCGTGATCGTTCCCTCGGCGATTGACTCGCCCATCTGCGGCATCACAACTTCTGTACTCATAAAGTCTCCAAAACTGAACTACGGTCCTTCAGGATCCCCATCAGATATTCTTCTGAATACTGACTACTGTCTCCTGACTCCTGCTCTTCAATATCCCGCTAATTTTCTCGCCGCGTCCAACACATCCTTCGTCTGCGGCAAGTAATAATCTTCCAGCGGCGGGGAATACGGCACCGGCGTATCGATCGACGCCACGCGCAACACCGGCGCGTCGAGCCACTCAAACGCTTCTTCCGCGATAGTCGCGGCAATCTCACCGCCAATGCCGCCCGTCCGCGAAGCTTCGTGCAAAACCATTACGCGGCTCGTCTTCTTAACACTCGCGAGAATCGCCGCTTTGTCGAGCGGCGCGAGCGTGCGCAGATCGATCACCTCGACGTCCAAACCTTCCTTCTCAAGTTCTTCAGCGGCATCGAGCGCGGTCAGCACCATCGCGCCAAACGTGATGATCGAAAGGTCGCGCCCCTCGCGTGCGGTGCGCGCCTTGCCAATCTCCACGATGTAATCGTCCGCCGGCAACTCTTCGCGCAAACGCGGCAGACGATAAAGCTTCTTGTGCTCAAAATACAAAACCGGATCCGGATCGCGAATCGCCGCTTTGATCAATCCCTTCGCGTCGTAAGCGGTCGACGGCTCAACAATTTTCAGCCCGGCAGTGTTCAGGAAAAAAGCTTCGGCGTTGAGGGAATGAAACGGACCAGTGCGCACGCCCGAACCGCAAGGCCCGCGGAAGACTGCCGGAATGTTCGCGCCCCAGCGATACCGACACTTGGCCGCGTAGTTTGTCAGCAGATCAAAACCAGCGGAGATGAAGTCGATAAACTGAAACTCGGCCACTGCTTTCATCCCCATCAATCCCGCACCGCACGCCGCGCCGACAATCGCCGCTTCCGAAATCGGCGTATCGATGACGCGGCCTTTGCCAAACTCATCGATCAGCCCGTCGGTAACCTTAAACGCGCCGCCATATGCGCCGACGTCTTCGCCGATCACAAAAACTAACGGGTCGCGCTCCATCTCTTCCCAGATGCCCTGGCGAATTGCTTCGACGATGGTCGCCTGCCCGCCGCGCTCAGGACGCGCCGACTTGTGTTCCTTTTTTGTTGCGGTCGCCATTACTTGATGATGATCACGTCGCCGCCCCCTTCGGCTGGCTCGATGACAGAGTTTTGCTCAAGGTCGTCGCGGTTCTCGATTTTTCTCGTTTCCTGTTCATCCACCACATCGGTGTCCTGAATATTCTTTTCGTCTTCCATGTCGAGTTTTCTCCTTCCGTTAAGTTGACCTGGGCAATTCAACTCTTCGTCACAGTGGGAGCGACGAAGTCCGGGTGCTGCAAGTAGAACAACAGCAATCCGGATTCTTTTCCGCACTTACTTCTCGCGTCCGAAAACTTCCGGCCGAAACGCCGGCGGCACGATGTTGTTGTCGTAGACTCCGTACGCGGCTTGCTCCGCCTCGGGCATCGGCGACGACTCGGCCCAGGCGCAATCTTCTTCAATCTCGCGCAAGACATCCGCCGTGATCTCTTCCAGCTTTGCGGCATCGGCGAGGCCGCGCTCGCGCAGAAAACTTTCGTAACGATCGACCGGATCGTTGTGTTTTTCCCACCACTCAATTTCGTCCGTCGGCACGTAGCGCTGATCGTCATGCTCAGCGTGGCCCTTGCGCCGGTAAGTTTTCGCTTCAATCAAAACAGCGCCGCCACCCTGCCGCGCGTAATCGGCCGCGCTCCGGGTTACTTCATAACACGCCACCACGTCGTTGCCGTCAACAATCGAAGCGGGAATGTTGTAACCGGCGGCCTTCTCTGCCAGGTCGCGGCAGGCCGTCTGTAAGCTCGTCGGCGTTGAATACGCGTAGTGGTTGTGCTCCGCGACGATGATCAGCGGCAGCTTCTGGACCGCGGCGAAGTTTATGCCTTCGTGAAACGCGCCGGTGCTCATGCCGCCGTCGCCGATATAAGCAATCGCGACAATCGGCTTCTTTTGCATGCGCGCGGCCAGCAGCACGCCGGTCATCACCGGAATCATGTCGCCGAGGTGCGAAATTGGACCGATGAAACCTTTCTCCATGTCGCCAAAGTGAATGTTCAAATCGCGGCCGCCGGATGGTCCCCAGGCCTTTGCCATGTACTGCGCAAAGATGTCGCGCGGGCGAATGCCCTTGACCAGCACCGCGCCCAGATCGCGAATCAGCGGGGTAATAAAATCCTGCGGCTGCAAAGCGTAAGCGGTGCCGACTGCGGTCGCTTCCTGACCAAGCGATCGAAAGACGCCGCCAACGACTTTCGTCTGACGATATAAGTTTACCAACCGCTCTTCGACCAACCGCGTCATCTTCAGATGGCGATACAACTCGAGCATCTGTTCGGGCTTGAGGGTCGTTTCGTTTGTGCAAGTGAGCGGCTTGCCGTCGACGTGTTTGGCAGGCGCATACTTCGTGCTGATGCGCATCTCAAAACGCGGATGACGCGGACCACGACGGCGCCGCGCGTTGCCGGCGGGACGCTTGGATTCACTCTCTGACTGGTTGTTCGATTGATCCATTTGGCGAAGCTGCTGAATTTGGCGAATTTGCGCTGAAAGCGCTTAATAAATTAGCCCAGGGTAACACCCTGGGTTAGGAATTCGAGAAAGGTTTACCACTCTGAAAGAGTGGAATAAACGTTAGGGATCAAACCCTTTCAGGGTAAAAATCGTTCGGTGGTCTCTTTCCCTGGGTGTTACCCCGGGCTAAACTATTGAACGCCTTCGGCGTAAAACTTCAGATGTGCACCGCCAGACCGTGCACGCCTTCCGCGGCTTCCATCACCGCTTCCGAAACAGTCGGATGCGCGTGCATCGTGCGGCCAAGTTCTTCAGCGGTTGATTCAAGCTGCATCGCCACGCACGCCTCCGCGATCAACTCCGTTCGCATGCGGGCCGATGATGTGCACACCGAGAATCTCGTCATACTTGCCTCTCGCTGACGATCTTAACAAAGCCTTCTTCTTCACCGAGGATGCGCGCTTTGCCCGACGCGGAGAAAGGAAACTTCCCAATCTTCACATCGTAGCCCTGCTCGCGCGCTTTCGCTTCCGTCAGTCCAACTGAAGCAACTTCCGGATCGCAGTAAGTACAATTTGGAACCAGGCGCAGATTGATCGGCCGCACGCCTTTGTCCCCGGCGATATGCTCGACCGCGACGATGCCTTCCTTCGACGCAAGATGCGCGAGCAACGGCGTCGGGACGACATCTCCTATTGCGTAGACCCCTGTCTCGGCTGTCTGCTGAAACTCGTCGACCTGCACAAATCCCTTTTCGAGTTTGATCTTCGTGCCTTCGAGTCCCAATCCTTCGGTGAACGGCATGCGGCCGACTGCCACCAGCAACATCTCCGCTTCCAGAGTGACTGCTTCGCCTTTCGAAGTTTTGCCGGTCACGCGCACGCCTGTTTCGGTCTTCTCCAGCTTCTCCAATTTCGTGTCGACCTGCGACTTGATCTTCCGTTTCCGAAATGACTTTTCCAACTCCTTCGAAACTTCTTCGTCTTCCAAAGGCACCAGCCGCGGCATCAACTCGACGATCGTGGTCTCGGCGCCGAAGCGCGAATAGACCGAAGCAAACTCGCAGCCGACGGCGCCGGCGCCCATCACGATCAGCGATTTCGGCACGTCTTTCAGTTCGAGAATGTGATCGCTGTTGACGACGTGCACGCCGTCAGTTTCAAAACCAGGGATGGGACGGACCACCGAGCCGGTCGCGATGATGATCGCCTTGGTTTCAATCGCTTGCTTTGCGCCGTCGGCGCCGGTGACTTCAACTTTTCCGGGCAGCGCCAGTTTGCCGGTGCCCTTGAATACCGTCACCTTGTTTTTCTTCATCAGGTATTCGATGCCCTTGGTATTTTTCAGCACCACTTTGTCTTTGCGCTTTTGCACGTCGGCGAACGCAAGTTGAATCCCCGTGGCCTGCACGCCGAAATCCGCCGCGTGTTGCATCTGTTCGTAGACGTGGGCCGACATCAGCATCTGCTTGGTGGGAATGCAACCGCGCAATGTGCAGGTGCCGCCGAGGCGCGTGTCTTTCTCGACCATCGCAGCTTTCAGGCCAAGTTGTCCGGCGCGAATCGCAGCCACGTAGCCGCCTGGTCCACTGCCGATAATTACAACGTCAAACTTCTCACCGCTTTGTGTGCCGCGCTTCTGTTCGCCATTCTGCTTACCGCTTTTTTCGTCTGCCAATTTATGAAGTTCCTCTCTCGTGATAACTGGGACCGCGGGCGTCGCCCGCATCTTATTCCAGAACCGACGCGAACGGGCGGACACGCAGGCCCGCCCCTACCGTTCGTCTTACCGTTACAAGTGCTTCTATTTAAGGACGGCATTATAATCATTCGCCGCAGATTCATCCAATTGGGCCGCCGATCGACTGCGAAAGGACCTCCTTTTTGGAGTGCGGTGACCTGTCACCGCTTTGGTTTCGCGGCGGCTTGACGCCGCTGTTTTGAGTAGACTCAATTGCCACGTAGTCGCGACAGGTCGCGACTGACTAAAGCGGTGATAGGCGGGGTCCCCGGCGCGGCAGCCGCGCTGGGGTGCTCACGTCACCGCACTCCAAAGAAGGCCGACAACATGAAACACTCGGAAGGATTTCTTAAACTCGTCAACGACGCCAAGACCCGCATCCGCGAAGTCAGCGTCGATGAAACAAGAGAACGCATCGCTGCCGACAACAGCGTCCGCCTCATCGACGTCCGCGAAGACAACGAATGGGAACGTGGTCGGGCGGCGGGTTCGACCCATTTAGCCAAAGGCATCATCGAACGCGATATCGAAGTGTCTGTTCCCGACAAATCAACCGAAGTGATTTTGTATTGCGGCGGCGGCTTTCGCTCCGCCCTGGCCGCCGACGTCCTCCAACAGATGGGCTACCGGAACGTCTTCTCCATGGCCGGCGGCTGGAAAGCCTGGCAAGACGCCTGCCGATCGCGTGCTCCCGCATCAATCGAACACAAATTCGCAAGTTTTAGCCAAAATTTGATTTTCGCATATTGAATAGCGGATTTTCGGCCTCGGGGAACCACTGATCGCATCCGGAACCCAATGTCAGCGCCTCGGGAAGCAGGTCGTCGAAGATGAAGAGCCGGGGGCAAGCCCACCTTCCTGACCCCGAGTCGGATCTAGTAATCGAGCTTTCTGATCTCACCTAAGAATCGGCTTTCAACTTGAATCGCAATCGCGCAACTCCAGGAATCTCGAGGTGGGGAAGGCGGGCTTGCCCCCGCTCTTTGCCGGAGAGAATACACTATTTTATGGGACGGCCCCGGCACCCAGATGGGGAAGGTTCTGACTGTTTTTGCCAGTTTAGCGGGCGTTCTCTGGAAGGTTCTGATGGTTCTCCCCGGTCTAGCTGGGGTTCTCGGCAAGGTTCTGGACGTTGTCGCCGGCTTAGCTGGGGTTCTCGGGTAGAGTCTGGCCGTTGTCACCAAGGCTTTGGCTGTTGTCGCCGGTCAACCTGCGGACGATCACGAGGAGTTGGTCGATGTCGATCGGCTTGGTCAAATGTTGCGCGAAGCCTTCGGCGTGGGCGCGTTCGATGTCGGCGGTGCGTCCGTACCCGGTCAGCGCAACCGCGGGCACGTTTTTCATTTGCGGCAGCTTGCGGAGTTCCCGCAGCAATTCGTAGCCATCCATTTCCGGCATCGAGATGTCGGAGATCACCAGGTCGAATCTTTTCTTGTTCGCGATCGCGAGGGCTTCGGCGCCGCTGCGTGCGAGGTCGACAAACGCTCCTTCAATCTCAAGCAGCTTGCCCAGCATGTCCGTCGACTCGGTCGAGTCGTCGACGACCAGAATAAACTTGCTGCGGAGCGCGCCGGTCGCGTGCACTCCTTCCGACCGCAGCTCGCCTTGCCCGGCTTTGTACAACGGAATCCACACCGTGAAGCGCGCGCCGCGATCGACGCCATCAGAATCTGCCTGCACGTGGCCGTCGTGAAGTTCGGTGAGCTGCTTCACGAGCGCGAGGCCGATTCCCATGCCGCCCTGCCGGCGTGAACTGCTGGCGTCCGCCTGACGAAAAATTTCAAACACGTGCGGCAAAAACTCGGGTGCGATTCCCTGTCCGCTGTCGACAACAACCAGCTTGGCGTCATCACCTTCCTGGTCCAACGTCACTTTTATCTTGCCCTTGGCCGGCGTGAACTTCACCGCGTTGTTCAAAAGGTTCCAGGCAATTTGGCCCAGCCGAATCGCGTCGCCCTCGACTACGAGAATCTCCTGATCGAGGTCCAGGGTCAGTTCGATTTCTTTGGCCCGAACTTCCTCACGCACCGTTTCAACGGCTTCGGTTATGACTACGGACAGCGACACCGGCTGACGATTGAGCGACAGTTTGCCCATCTGCAGGCGCGACAGATCAAGCAGATCGGAAACTAACTGCGACTGGGCCAGGGCATTGCGGCGAATGGTCTCGGCGGCTTTGACTACGAACGAATGCTTCTGGGTGCCGTCGCTGCGTCGCAGAATTTCCGAGTAGCCGATGACCACGTTCAGCGGGTTGCGCAGCTCGTGAGAAAGCGTCGCGAGAAATTCGTCCTTCAAGCGGTTAGCGTCCTCCGCCTCGGCGCGCGCTTCGCGTTCGCGCTGCAGCAGATTCTCGCGCTCTTCTTCCGCACGGCGACGCAAAGTGATGTCAACAGAAACTCCGACGATGCCAATCAGCTCGCCCTGATCGTTGAGAATCGGCGAATCGTCAATCATCGCGGGAAAGTACGTGCCATCTTTCCTTTGGACATCGAATTCTCCGGACCAGCTTTGTCCCGCCTGCAAACAGGCGAGGATCTCAACCGCTTTTTCTTTCAACGCCGGCGCGGCAGTCAGGTCCAGAATGTGTCCACCGAGCGCTTCCGTGGCGGACCAACCGTAAAGCGTCTCGGCATACGCATTCCAAAAGATGATCGTGCCGTTTAAGTCGGTAGCGATGACTGCTTGTTCGACTGCGTCGAGCAGGTGAGCCTGAAAGCGAATTTCTTCTTCAGCGCGGTTGCGTTCGGTGATGTCGCGGAAGACGACCACGTGGCCGGTGATCTCGTCGCCGCTGTGCAAGGGGGACGAGCTGTAGACCACGTCGAAAAACGTTCCATCCTTGCGCATGAAGACGTCCTGAAACTCACTCATCATACGGCCTTCGCGGAGCACCTCAAGACCTTCACATTCCTCGCCGGGAAAGGGCGTTCCGTCTCGACGACTGTGATGAATCACGTCGTGCATCCTTCGTCCGGCGATCTCATCAAGCGTCCAGCCAAGAATTCTCTCGGCCGCCGGGTTCAGGAAGGTGGGCCGGCCCTGGTTGTTAATGGTGTAAAGGCCCTCACCCATGCTCAACATGACCGTTTGATCAAAATCGAGCGCGCACTGTAAACGTTCCTGCGCTTCCTTGCTCTCGGTGATGTCGCGAGCAATCTTGGACGCGCCGATCACTTCCCCGTCCTTGTTCTTAATCGGAGAAACCGTGAGCGAAACGTTGATGAAGGTGCCGTCCTTACGACGCCTTATCGTTTCGAAATGTTCTATGCGTTGACCGCGGCGGATGCGACTGAGAATCTCAGTTTCTTCCGCCTGACGATCGGCCGGAATCAGAATCGTGACCGGCTTGCCGATGACTTCTTCGGCTGTAAATCCGAGGATTCGCTCGGCGCCCTTGTTCCAGCTATTGATTATGCCGTTGAGGTCTTTGCTGACGATGGCATCGTCAGACGACTCGACGATCGCTGCCAGACGCAGCATGGCGACCTGCGAAATGTCGCGGGCACGGACAGCTTCAGCGGATTCCAGCTCGTAGAGTCGCGCGTTTTCCAGGGCGATTGCGGCCTGATCGGCTAAGGCGGACAACTGCCACTGCTCTTCCGCGTTGAGCGGTTCCGCGCGCGAAACAACCAACAGCCCGGAAAGTGATTGCTTGGCGATTACGGGAACGGAAATCAGATCATTGTCGCCGATGTTCAGGGCGAGCTTGAGGCGCGTGATCACGTCCTCTTCCATCTGCCCGGAGAAATCGCGAATCAGATCAGCATCGATGCCGCGCGCCGCCTGGATACGCAGCCGGCCGGACGTGTCTGCCAGCAGCAGCACGCAGGCTTGCGCGTCCACAAGTTGTGATGCGTTTTCGACAATCAGGTCGAGCACCTCGTCGAAGTTGAGCGAGGAGGTGAGCGCGCGATTGATGTCTGCCAGCCGGCGGGAGGTCTCTTTCTTTTCAGGTCCTTGCTCGATCATGACTACAACCTTAAAAACATGCCAGTGTTTACTAAGTCACTAAAATTAGTCGACTACGTTTTCCTTGTTGACTGCGACGCCTGAACTAGTGATTTCCAATTCACGCTCCCGGTTATCGTGCGCGCTTCCGCGCGTCTTGATTATGCGCAGCGTGCGCTTCATGTCCGCGCCTTCCCGGAAACGAAGCAGCAGAATATTGTCGCTCATGTTTGAAACTTCCTGATCGCTGATGCCATGAACTTCAAACAGGTTCGTCAGTTCATACGTCAGCATGCAGGTCACATTTTCAGCGGCGAACCATTGCGTTAATGCGTAAATGAAATCCGAGAATCGCTGGCGATCGATGCTGCTGCGTTCCAGATCACCGAGAGCGTCGACCACCACTCGCTTAATCTTTCCGTCACGAACGCGCTGAAACAATTCACTGATAACTTCGTCAAGCTGCATTTCAACCGGCGAGCGATACATCAACTCAAAGCCATCGTTCATCAGCTCTTCGGACTGCCAACCAAATCCCGCCATGATGCGCGTGAGTTGCGTCGGGTTTTCCTGAAAACCCACGTAGAGGCCCTTTTCGCCTTTCAGCGCGCCTTCGTGAATGAAGTGCAGGCCGATGATTGTTTTGCCGGAGCCGGTTGGGCCGGCAACCAAAGTCGTACTGCCGCGCCAGAATCCGCCGGCGATCATTTCGTCGATTCCGGGGATCGCGGTGCTGACTCGTTCGACGCGCGCTGAATAATTCGGAGCGACAGTCGGCGTCAACAGGCGCGGGTAAACTTCAATGCCGTCTTTCTTGATCGCGAAGGCATGAAGACCCGGCACCGACTTTGAGCCGCGCAGCTTCTCAACTCTTATGAAGCGTTGTTCCCTGACGTTCGTCGATTGTTTGAGCAACTGCAGAATCACATCCGCGATCGCAAAGACCGGCAGCTCAGTCATCATCTCCTGCGCGTACTCGCCAATGAGGAAACTCGTGCAGTGATAGGAAGACAAAACGTTCGCGAGGTCGTACGTGATTGTGCGGCGGTCGTGAGGCGACTGGAGCAACTCGTTTAGCGCTTTGAACGAGTCGATGAAAACAAAGCGAGGCCGGTGGGCCAGCAGCAGTTCGAGAACGATCTCAGGCAGCTTCTCGATCCCCGATTCGCGCAGCCGGACGCCGAGGTCTTCGTAAAAAATTGAGACGCCGACTTTGTCAGCGTCAAAGAAGCTGTGAGTCTGACCGTGTACGAGGATCTTTTCCAGCGGTTCGGAAAGCGTCGTCAAATAAAGTGCCGGCGCCTCCGGCGTCGCATTCGCAAAGGCGAGTTGTTCGGCCAAAATAGTTTTGCCGGTCCCGGGCGCGCCCATCAGAACCGTGATGGTGTTTGCCGGAATGCCGCCCAGCAACACTTCATCCAGCCCGGCACACCCGGTTGAAATTTTCTCGACCATCAAGCTTCGTCTCCCGCGGCCTTGTTTTTCAAAGCAACAAGTCGCTCTACCGTTTCAATTAACAATTCCTCGTCGAGCGGTTTGGTGAGAAAAGCATCCGCGCCTGCTTCCGTCGCGCGATCTTCGGCCTGAAGGTGGCTGAAGACCATCACTCGAATGTTCTTCGTTCCAGCGTCTGATTTGATTGTTCGACACAGACTGAGCCCGTCCAGCTTTGGTACCAGGATTTCAGTGACTACGATTTCCGGTCGCAACTCCCGGACGCGAGCCAGAGCGGCCAGACCGTCGGCGGCGAACTCAACGCTAAAACCTGCGTGCTCTAAAAAATAACGCTCCAGGCGCTGAACAATCGGGTTGCGCTCGACGACGAGAATGAGCGCGCCGCGGTTTGGCGTAGTTGGAACAGGGGAATTCGAATCTGAAGACATGCGGCTCAAGAGGGGATATTAAAGACAATTTGTGACAGGGTGATGGCAAAGAATCTAACGTACGAGAGAAGCTTTGACAAGGTTAGTGCCTGCTGAACTGCAGTTTAGAGTACAAGCTTTAGCTTGCGTTGCTGCTGCCCTCAGATCGGCAGCCTAAAGCTGGAACTCTGAACTACGGGTTTCAAACTGCACCACTAACGCTTGCCGGGAGCCGCTTGGTTTGGTCGAACTCAACGTCTTCGACTTCTCCCGAAACACCTTTCCGACAGGGCTCAAAAAGCTTCAAAAAATTTGATGGATTATCGGGGTCAAACTTCACGATTTACCATTGACAGCCGCCGCTCCGTTGGGATAAGTTCACGGCACCCTCGCAGGAAAATGCTCCGGTTTTTTGTTTCAAGGCTGAATTCTCACGAGCCTGCTACCTTGCACTCGCTAAATCCAGCCGCGGATATTTGACCTGTTCGGACTCCGTCCGAACAAAGCTGTCTTGGTTCTTCACCGAGACGCAGATAGCTGGAGAAACCATGAATATCAATGACTATCTTTCTGGTCCGATAACGCAGTCGCCACCCTGTGGCACTGGAGGTCCGACCGCGGGAGGTCCCACCGTTTGCGGCGGGATTTACACCTGCGGTCCGACGCATCAACCGCCCACCTGTGGCGGCGTCACCGTTTGCGGAGGTATCCAAACCTGCGGTCCCGGCGGTGGCGAACAACAACCCAACATTCCAATAACTCAAGGTGGGGCCACCGTCTGTGGCGGCATCCAAAGCTGCGCCGCGCTGGTGACCTGTGGCGGACCCACGCACTGCGCCGGCATTCAGACCTGTGCCGGTCCTACGGTTTGCATCGGCATCACTTGTGGCGGAGCAACACATTGCGGCGGCATTCGCACCTGCGGCCAAACTTGTCAGCCGACTTGTGGCGGACCAACGCACTGCGGCGGCATTCAAACCTGTGGCGGCGTGCAGACCTGCGCGCAACTACTTACTTGCGGTGGCCCAACCCACTGCGCCGGCGTCCACACCTGCGGGCAAACCTGTCAACCGACCTGTGGCGGGCCGACCCAATGCGGCGGCGTTCACACCTGCGGACAAACCTGTCAACCGACTTGTGGCGGGCCGACCCAATGCGGCGGCGTTCACACCTGCGGACAAACCTGTCAACCGACTTGTGGCGGACCGACCCAATGTGGCGGCGTTCACACCTGCGGCCAAACGTGCTTGCCAACTTGCGGCGGACCGACGCTCTGTGGCGGCATTCAAACCTGTGGCGGCGTGCAGACCTGCGCGCAACTACTTACTTGCGGTGGCCCAACCCACTGCCCTGGCGTCCACACTTGTGGACAAACCTGTGTGCCAACCTGCGGCGGGCCGACCCAATGCGGCGGCATTCAAACCTGCGCAGCCGGCGTAACCTGCGGCGGACCGACGCTTTGTGGCGGGATTCAAACGTGTGGCGGACCGACGATTTGCATCGGTATCACCTGCGGTGGACCCACGCAATGCGGCGGGATTCGAACCTGCGTTGGCCCGTGTCACGAAACCATCGTGGGAATAGTTACCTGCGGCGGTCCAACAAACTGTGGAGGAATCTACACTTGCGGGCCGGTATGCTGACCTCAGTAGCCCCGCCGGATTTTCCGGTGGAGGCTAACGAGGACCTTGCCTGAAACGGCGAGACGGTCCTGTCTGTGAACTCTCGGATGGGACCGTCTCTCCTCATCTCAACCAAATGTTTGTTGACACCGACAACATTGGCCACTTCCTTGCCGAACGCGGCTTGCTGACGTTTGCGTCAGTGGTCGACGGCGACTTCATGGTCGTGGACCAGACCAGCAGAAATCAAAATCTGAAGGTGGTGCGACAAAAGTCTCCCGGCTTTTTCATCAAGCAGATCCGCATGCGCACGCCGGAATACATGGAGAGCATGCAGCGCGAAGCGACTTGCTACCATCTCGCCAAAAAACATCCTGAGTTTCGCTCACTAAATCCGTTGTTGCCTGAGTTTCACTACTTTGATCCGGTTAACTATATCCTCGTCATCGAGCTGCTGTCTGACGCCGAAAGCCTGTGGGAGTACCACCGGCGCGTGCGTCGTTTTCCGCTCGAGGTAGCGCGGCTGCAAGGCGCGGCGCTAGGCGTTTACCACAATCAGACGCACCTCAACGGCCAGTTGGAAGGCAACGAAGTTTTCAAACGACAACTTCCCTGGATACTTTCGATTCATGAAACCAACCCGCTGCACTTCGCGCAGCTCAGTCGCGGCAATTCGCAGCTTGTTCAAATAGTTCAGCAGTACCCGGAATTTCAAACGGCGTTAATGGCACTCAAGGCGAGCTGGAACTATTCAGTGCTGACGCACGGCGACATCAAGTGGGAGAACATGATGATTTGCCGCCAGCACAGCGACGCGCCGGAGTTGAAGATCATTGACTGGGAAATTGCGGACGTCGGCGACGAATGTTGGGATGCCGGTGGCGTCTTGCAGGCATACCTGAGCTTCTGGATTTTCTCGCTGCCGCTCGGCGGCGAAACCTCCCCAGCGGAAGCAGCCCTCGCTTCACCTTTCGACACTGACGGAATCAAACCGGCGTTGGCTGCCTACTGGTCCAGTTATGCCGCGAACCGAAGTTGGAACGCCGAAACGTCCCGGCAAATGTTGCTGCGTTGCATGAGTTGCGCGGCGGCGCGAATGATTCAGACCGCGTACGAGAGCATTCAAATGTCGCCGCAGATTTCGCCGCAGGCGCTCTGCAAACTGCAGATGAGCATGAATATCCTGCGCGATCCGGGAGCCGCCGTCGCTGACTTGATGGGATTGTGATTGATGAAGACCAACGGCAACAGCAGCAACAAGGCGATCAGCGAGGTGCTGGCGGCGATCGCGGTCGGTTCAGCACACGAGTTCACCTTCGGTGGAAGAAGTTTCCACGTGCACGGCGGAAATCACAATCACAGCCACGCGCCGGCGCCAGTTGCTCAGGCTGGCGATCAGGCGGCGGCCGCTCAGTCGCAAGCGTTTGTGAAAACACTCTCCGCGCATTTGTATGAGTTCGCCTACAGCCGGCCGTTTCGCAGCGAACTGCCCGAGCCGAGGGCGCTCGATCTTTCACCTGATCCTGAATTGCTCGAAGCGCTGTCGGCGGCAAACGCCACCCGCGATCGCTGGGAACACGGTTGGTCAGTTGCGCAGATCATGCACGGCGGACAAATCCTGGCCCGCAAAGGAAACCTGACGCGCAACGTCTGGCCGGGACAGTTTCTTAGTAAGGATGGTCCGGCCGCTGTTCTCAGACAAGGCGCGGAGGTTTCGATCTTTTACGCACGCGAGTCGCGGTCGCTGCAGGACGGCTTTTATTACGCGTTTGGCGAAGCGGTCGAAGAGACTAAGCAAGGCTTTGGTCTGGTCAGGCTTTACTGGAACGTTAGTCTCGCCGGCGCGCCAAAACTGATCGGACTAATCACGTCGCGGTTCAATCGTTTTCAGGTTCCGTTTCGTTTGAAGTGTGTCACCTCGCGCAGCCAGTTTGAGCGCACTGACAAAGCGGTGGTGTACCTGGCGAAGCGGTTCTTTCCGATCGCTGCCGATCTCACGGCCGATGTGCATCGCGAGATTGCCGACGAACTCGAAGACGACGTGCCCTTGTTCAGCAAGAAACTCGCGAAGGGTATCGGCGTTGCGGAGGATCCGGGGACTGGCGAAAGCTTCGGGCAAAGCCGCTGTCATCCGCTCGCGCAAAGCATCTGGAATTGCTACCAGCAGGGCGAGCATTCGCCAAAGGCGCGGCTGCGTGAATTTGGCCGCCTGCTGAAGGAAAACAGAATCGACCCGAAGAACCTGCACCTGAATGTCGGGTCGCGGGATTGGTATGAGTTGCCAACGGAGCCGGCGACGGAGAAGGCTGGGAGCCGCTGAAAATCACATGAGCCAGCAGTTGGAAATGATCGCAGAGGACCCCGGCCTGGCGGGCAGCCAGTACCGCGCGGAGTTTCTCGAGACGGCCATCTCGCTCGGCGCCAGAGTCTGCCGCGATGCACTCTGGGCCGACAATCGCTGCAACTGGATTGGACCGGTGATGGAACCAATCGGCGGGACCTGGCGCCAGGTTCACAAGATCGCCGGCCCGGACTTTTACGGCGGCACCAGTGGAATCGCCCTCGCGCTGGCCCATCTCTATCGCGCGACAGGCGAACGCGTCTTCAAGCGAACGGCGCTTGGCGCGATCAATCACGCTCTTTCGCGAACTGAAGACATCGAGCCGTTCGCGCGAGTGGGACTGTACAGCGGCTGGCTCGGCATGGCCCTGGCTGCGTTTCAGGTCACGAAATTGTTGGACGAAGACGCGACCCGCGATGCCGCGGTTGATTTGTCCAACCAGTTCAAGGCCGGCGAGTTGGATCTGAACAACGCTGACGTGCTCGCCGGTACAGCAGGCGCAGTTGTTGTTTTGTTGCGTTTGCGCGAGGAATTTGTCGCCGACGATGAACTGCTCAAACTAGCGCTCCGTCTGGGCGATCATCTGATTACTACCGCGATCAAAACAGAAACGGGATGGTCCTGGGGCGACTTGCATAAACCGGAATCAGGAGCCTTCGGCAATCTTAACGGCTACTCGCACGGCGCCGCCGGCATCGGCACTTCGTTATTCGAACTCTACGCCTGCACCGGCGAGTCGCGCTTTCGCGAAGGCGGCGAGTCCGCGCTCGCTTACGAACGTCACTGGTTCAATCCGGCCAACGGAAACTGGCCCGACCTGCGCGATCCGGAGCTTTCCGGCGGCTCGCGCGCCGACGGGCCCAGTTACATGAATGCCTGGTGTCACGGCGCGCCCGGCATCGCCCTCGCTCGCCTGCGCAGTTTTGAGATTCTTGATTCCGAAATTTGCCGTGCAGAAGCCGAAACGGCGATCCGTACTACGCTTAACAACCTGCACGGCAATTCGGAGATGAGCCAAACCAACTATTCGCTCTGTCACGGACTGGGTGGAAACTGCGAACCGCTGATTTATGGCGCGCAAGTTCTCCGCCGCCCAGACTTGCTGGCGCGCGCCGACGAAGTCGCGCTGCTCGGAATTGAAAGTTATGAAACGCAGAAGGTGCCGTGGCCCTGCGGCGGTCCCGGCGCGCAAACATCCGCCGGCCTGATGTTGGGCCTGGCCGGCATTAGTTACTACTACCTGAGACTGGCAGTTCCGGAAACACCGTCAGTTCTCATATTGCGGCCGCGCACTTGAAGCGTTCCATCCGGTGCTTTTCACCCGCGGCTGAATCTCACTCATTCACTTTGGCACGAAGAGGAGGGCCACATGAATTGTCAATTAACTAACTCCGAAACCCTCAGCGCTTTTTGGGCGCATGGGCTTCTCTACCTGTCGGCCAGCGGACATGCCGAGTGTGCGGAATACGTAAGTATCTCCGAAGCACCGATAGACATTTATCCGCCCGAGTATCAACTCACGAGCTGTTCTTGTCCCGCGATCGGCAGCTTCCCCTACAACGTTCACGCCTGGTTTTATCTGGCCGAGCAGCCGGAGACGGTGACGATTCACACCGCCGCGGGCGCACAGAAAGTTGAGGTCACCGGATTTCCACCCGACATCCGCGACGACATTTCCACGCCGGCAGCGCTAACCGGCAAACTTGGCGAAGGCGAAGTGGTCGGCGTTTCACCGAACAGTTGGGACGTCAATCGCGCGATCACGAATGCCGTTAACCAGTTGCAAAAGTTGTATCCCGCCAACGTCAACGCGACGGTGACTGAAACCGGCGTGGTTGCCGTCGGCACACCGGTGGGCATCGCTTTTCTTTACGTCAGAATGAAACAGAACTCGCCAAGGACCGGCAAGAAACGCGCGGAATAATCCGCCGCGTAACCTGGCGCGTTTGAGAGGTTGCGGGGGCAGAGCTCGTTTTCGTCCAGGCGGAACGGGTTCTGCCCTTCTCGCTGTCCGCGAGGCTCGGCTTCATTTCACCTTTGGTATTGTCCTAATTTCAGTTTTACTCTGCGTAGTCTTTGCGACCCCGGCGTCTCTGCGTGAACAAGGCTCGAAACACTCACCGCAGAGACGCAGAGTAGGCGGAGGTTGCGCAGGGAGAATTTGAACAAAGACACTACATTTGCCCTGCGAGGTTTAAGCCGTGGGTGACGTGAGGTAGAATTGTGCTGGTCTAGCCCGATGACAATTCCACCGAACACCGCTCCAGGAAATCCAGTTCAATCAGCCGAGATGACCGCCGAGATAACCTTGGGGCAGAATTCCAACCGGCACACGTATGTCAACTGAAGCAAGCGAACAAAAACAGACGAGCAGCAAAGTGCGCATTGAGTCTGACTCGATGGGTGAGATTGAAGTTTCCGCCGACAAGTATTGGGGCGCGCAGTCCGAGCGTTCCCTGCATCACTTCAACATCGGCGACGACAAGATGCCGCGCGAGATGATTCGCGCCCTCGGCATCCTCAAGAAGGCCGCGGCGCTCGTGAACCAGGACCTTGGCAAACTTCCAGCCGAAAAGGCGAAGCTGATCGTGGCCGCGTGCGACGAAGTTATTGACGGCAAACTTGACGAGCACTTTCCCTTGCGCGTTTGGCAAACCGGCAGCGGCACGCAAACCAACATGAACGCGAACGAAGTAATTTCGAATCGCGCGATTGAACTTGCCGGCGGCGTCCTCGGCAGCAAGCAGCCGATTCATCCAAACGACGACGTCAACATGTCGCAGTCGTCGAACGACACGTTTCCCACCGCGATGTACATCGCCGGAGCCGAGCAGTTGCAGACACTGATTCCGGCAATCCAAAAAGTTCACGATGCGATCGCTGCCAAGGCTGAAGAGTTTAAAGACGTGGTCAAGATCGGACGCACGCATTTGCAGGATGCGACGCCGTTGACGGTGGGGCAGGAAATGTCCGGCTGGGCCAACCTGCTTGAGCGGGATATCGATCGGCTGAATTCAGCCGCGCCCGGTCTGCATGATTTGGCAATTGGCGGGACGGCCGTTGGCACCGGACTGAATTCTCATCCGGAGTTTGGCGAGCGCGCGGCGAGAAAGATTGCAGAACTGACGGGCCTGCCGTTCACGTCGCACCCGAACAAGTTTGCGGCGCTTTCGGCCCACGACGAGATCGTTTTCGCCAGCGGCGCCTTGAAGACGCTGGCCGCCTCGCTCATGAAAATCGCCAATGACATTCGTTGGCTCGCTTCCGGACCTCGTTGCGGTTTGGGAGAGTTGTCGTTGCCGGAAAACGAGCCCGGTTCGTCAATCATGCCGGGCAAAGTTAATCCCACGCAGAGCGAAGCGATGACGATGGTGTGTGTGCAGGTGTTTGGCAACGACACGTGCGTTGGGTTCGCCGGTTCGCAGGGAAATTTCGAATTGAATGTTTACAAGCCGGTGATGATTCACAATTTTCTGCACTCGATCCGTTTGCTGCATGATGCTTCGCATGGTTTCGTCGACTACTGCATCGCCGGCATCGAACTGAATCGAGCACAGATTGATGCGCACCTAAGGGATTCGCTGATGCTGGTGACGGCATTGAACCCGCACATCGGCTACGACAAAGCGGCGCAGGTGGCGAAGAACGCGCACAAAAAAGGGATTAGCTTGCGCGAGTCGGCTGTCGCGCTGGGGTTTCTCAGCGGCGAGGATTTCGACAAGTACGTGAAGCCGGAAGAAATGACGCACCCGTAATCGAGCTCAAGCGCCAAGGCGCCAAGACCGCCAGGGAAAGAAAGCCTAAGGTGTTGAGGTTTCCTTTTTGGCGCTCTTGGCGTCTTGGCGGTTAGTTGATTCGGTTTCTGCGGATGATGCTTCAGAGAGTGAGAGCAACTTGCCTGATCGCAACGAGCGAGTGAAAGAAAATGTAACCGGCGCTTACTACGTCGACGCGACGTGTATCGACTGCGACGTGTGTCGTGACACGGCGCCGGAAAACTTTCGCCGTTCAGACGCCAACAGCTATTCCTTTGTTTATAAGCAACCGCTGACGGATGAAGAGCGGGCGGCGTGTGAAGAAGCGCTGCTTTGCTGTCCGGTTGAAGCTATCGGCAACGATGGCGAGTAGGACGGAACCAACTAACCGCCAAGACGCTAGGAACGCCAACAAGAGACAGCCCAACTGTCAGTCGTTAGCTTTCTGGCGCTCTTGGCGTCTTGGCGGTTAAATCCCGTGCTCAAACGAAATCTTCACGAGACCGTCTTTCACCACAACTTCATAAGTCTCAATCTTCTCATTAACCGTAAGGCACTCTCCGGTTCGCACGTCGAATTGCCAACCGTGCCAGTCACATTCGATCACGTGTTCGCACAGATTTCCTTCGGCGAGCGGCGCGCCCTTGTGCGGGCAGAAATTGTCGATGGCATAAAATTCGCCACTGACATTGTAGAGTCCGAGCTCGCGTCCGCCGGGCAGTTCGATCGTTTTGCGACTTCCCTGAGGGAAATCTTCGACTCGACCTGCGTTAAGAATTCTTTTTACTTCAACCGGTGGCTCGGAATCAGCGTGGTGAGTATCGATTGACTGCATTGATTGAATCGTAACAAAACGGTAATAAAGTGCCAACGCAGTCAACGAATGAAGCACGGCGGCCCGCGAAGTCCCGTGAAAGTCCAACGTTATGTTGGCCGATTGCGTTGGTCGAGGAGTTTGAGGGGTCGGGGTGCTATCTTAATTTCAGTCGGCGACGACAGGGTGAGTTAGCGATCGCAGCAAGAACGATGAGCCGCGTGCGTTCTCCGCATGGCCCGGCGTTCCAGCGTTCTTTGCCGGCACGCCTGCTAATCAAGGATAAGGGAGAAAGATAATGAGTAGCATTTTCACAACAACGAAAAGACTAAAGACAATTTTGGGCGCGGTGGCGCTCGTAGCACTCCTCGCATCGCAGGCTTTTGCAAAAGAGATGACCGTCCGCGGTCGTCTGCAAAGGACGGTTGAGCCGGGCGGTTGGGTTATCGTCGTCGGCGGCAGTCAAAAATATTTGATTCTGAACGCGCGAAATTTTCAAAACGAGAAGTGGTTTGCGGAAACCAACGAAGTGGAAGCGGTCGGCGAAACCAAGCCGGACATGGTCACAACCTACATGGAAGGCACTCCGTTTGAAGCACGCTCGATTCAGCCGGTGGGACAAGGTACCGCCGCTGCCGGTCAGACCGACTTAAGAGGTCTGACGAAAGTTTTAGTAACGGGAGACTCGATCGTTTCGGCGCAACCGGACACGGCGATTCTCACTGTGTCCGTGGTTACGCAGGCAGTCCGCGCGCTTGATGCTCAGCAGGACAACGCCAACAAGAGCGACGCGGTGGTGCGGGCATTGAAGGCCGCTGCCGGCGCTGGCGCGGAAGTCAAGACGAGCGGTTACACTCTGCAGCCGCAACGCGTCTACAAAGAAGGCCAACCGCCAACCATTACCGGCTATGAAGCGCGCAATAGTGTGACGGTCACCATGTCTGATCTAACCAGGGTCGGCACTGTCATTGACGCCACCGCTCAAGCGGGTGCGAACGATGTGATGGGAATTTCGTTTACGCTAAGGAAGGATCGGCCGGCGCGCGATCAGGCCCTGGCGGACGCAACTCGCGAAGCCGTCAGCAAGGCCCAGGTGATTGCCACGGCGCTCGGTGGCCGACTGGCAAGAATCGTTGAAGTACAGGAAGAAGGCGTCGATCGGCCCCGTCCGATCTATGCCCAACAGATGCAAATGACGAAAACGATGTCCGCGCCGACTCCGATTGAAGTGGGCACACTCGACATCACTTCGCGCGTGCAGCTAGTCGCGGAGATTGAAATCGGCGTACGCTGAAAAGCGAGTCGTCGTTCACGGCCAGCGAATTATACTCTCCCCGCTCGCCGTTCCAGTTTCATGATGCACAGTTCGCGGTAGACAGTGATCAGATGAGGCAAACCGTTCGCGCCTTGGTTTAGTGGTGATTTGACTCACAAGGCTGTCAGCGTGGGGATTTGGCCCCACATTGCTTTCCCCGTTGAGGCCCACAAGGATTTACCTTATCCTGTAGCTATCCAATTATGCCAAAGTCAAATCGTGAGGTTGCCTTATTAACCGTCGCCCGTCGCGTCAGACCGTCGGGCCGCCTGTGGAATCCGGCCGCCGACGTGTATCGCAGCGCCGAAGGCTGGATTGTCAAAGTCGATCTGGCGGGCATCTGCGCCGACGATCTCGAAATCGAAGTCTCGCAATCGAGCTTGCGGCTGCGCGGTTGCAGGCGAGACACCTTTTTTCAGGAGGGCTTCAGCTACCAGCAGATGGAAATCACATACAGTCGTTTTGAGAAGACGATTCAGTTTCCCTGCTCGATTGAGGAAGCTTCGCTCACGCACGATTACCGCGACGGTTTTTTGCTCGTCAACCTTCGTTGCAAATAGCGAGTGGGAGACTGAGCAGGGGTTGGCAAAGAAAAGGGATTGAGAACCATGGCAGAGCAACCGGAAACAGCAGAGCCCGTCGCCGACAAGAAAAGCGCTGAGCAACCTGTCGCGGCTGAGAGCGGACCGGCGCCGACGCGGCGACCTGGTGAACCGTTTGAAATTGCGGTGTTGGCTTTGCAAAACACGACGCTCTTTCCTGAGACGGTTGTTCCGCTTGCCGTGGGCAGACCGCGTTCAGTCGCCGCGGTTGAAGCCGCGCTGGCGACGGAAGAAAAGTTGCTCGCCTGCATTACAGTTCGCGCGGACGTCACCAACGCCTCACAGGATGCCGGACCAGACGCGCTCTACAAGGTCGGCACGCTTACGATGATTAAGCGCATGGAACGCATCGGGGAGACGATGCACATCATCGCGCAGGGCACGGATCGCGTTAAGGTGGTCGAGTTGGAAGCAGGAGGATCCTTACCTGCGTGCGGTGGTCCAGATTCTTCCGGAAGTGGAAATCGTAGACACGGAAGAAGTCGAGGCCACCAAGCGAAATGTTCAGGCGATGGTGCAGGAGGCTTTGGCGCTGCTGCCGGGCGTGCCGCCTGAAGTTCGGGTCGCGATGCTGGGTTCGGTGGAACCGGTTCGCCTCGCCTATTTCCTCGGTTCAATTCTCAATCTCGGCGTGGAGCAGGAGCAGAAGATGCTCGAAGCCAATACGGCTGACGAACTGCTCCGGTTGGCCCACGGTTATCTCGCCCGCGAACTCGAGATTATTCAACTGCGTTCGAAGATTGCGACCGAAGCGCAGTCAGAAATGGACAAGTCGCAGCGCGATTACATTCTGCGCCAGCAGATGAAGGCGATTCAGAAGGAACTTGGCGAGGACGAGAGCGGTGAACAGGCCGAGGCTGAACTACTGCGGGAGCGCCTGGCGGCGGCCGATTTACCGGATGAGGTGCGGGTGGAAGCCGAGCGCGAACTGAAGCGTTTGGAAAAACTTCCTGCGGCTGCGCCTGACTATCACGTGATCCGCACTTATCTTGAGTACGTCCTCGAGTTGCCCTGGCGAAAATCGTCTGAAGACAAGTTGGATCTCAAGGAAGCCCGTCGCATTCTTGACGAGGATCATTACGGCCTCGAAGACGTTAAGGAACGTATCCTCGAGTTTCTGGCCGTGATTAAGTTGCGGCCCGATACCAAGAGTCCGATTCTTTGTTTTGTTGGTCCGCCGGGAGTCGGCAAAACTTCGCTCGGACGATCGATCGCGCGCGCTCTTGGCCGGCAGTTTGAACGCATGTCGCTCGGCGGCATGCGCGATGAAGCTGAGTTGCGCGGACACCGGCGCACGTACATCGGCTCCATGCCTGGTCGAGTGATCCAGTCAATTCGCCGCGCGGGAGTGAATAATCCCGTCTTGATGCTCGATGAGATCGACAAGCTCGGCAACGACTATCGCGGCGATCCGTCTTCGGCGCTGCTTGAGATTCTCGATCCGCAGCAGAACAGCACGTTTCGCGATCACTATCTCGATTTGCCGTTCGACCTGTCGCGCGTCTTCTTCATTGCCACCGCCAACCAGCTTGGTCCAATTCCACCGCCTTTGCGCGACCGCATGGAAGTTATCGCCATTGCCGGCTACAGCGACATGGAGAAGTTGCAGATCGCCAAGCGGTATCTGGTCCCGCGACAAATTGAAGAGAATGGACTGAAGCCGGGCCAACTCAGCATCAGCGACGCCGCGATAGAATTGCTCGCGGCGCGCTACACGCGCGAAGCAGGCGTGCGGCAGATGGAACGAAACGTTGGCAGCATCGCGCGGAAAGTTGCTTTGAAAATTGCGCAGGCTGAGGCGGAAACAGTCAGTGTTGACGCTGACGACGTGAAAGACTACCTGGGCGCGCCGCGATTCTATCCGGAGCAGGCTCGCAAAGAGTTGCCGGCCGGCGTTGCCACCGGCATGGCGTGGACGGAGATGGGCGGCGAGGTGCTCTTCATCGAGGCAACGCTGCTTCCCGGAGGCAGCGGCCTGACAATCACCGGACAACTGGGCGAGGTCATGCAGGAGTCGGCACGCGCCGCACTGTCGTATCTCTGGTCACACGCAAGCGAGTTTGGCATCGGTGCGGAAATGTTCAAGAATTACGGCGTGCACCTTCACGTTCCCGCGGGTGCAATTCCTAAAGATGGCCCGAGCGCAGGCGTGACGATCACCGCCGCGCTGGCCTCGCTTTACACCGGGCGCCGGGTGCGACCCGATACGGCGATGACCGGCGAGATTACGCTTTCCGGACTCGTGTTTCCGGTCGGTGGGTTGAAGGAAAAAATTCTGGCTGCCCATCGTGCGGGCATCCGCCGGATCCTGCTGCCCTCGCGCAACGAAGCCGACGTCGAGGATTTGCCGGAGGACGTGCGGAAGGAATTGCAGATCGTCTTTGTCGCGCGCATCAGCGAAGTGATCGACTCCGCGCTGGAAGTGTTGGTCGCAAACCCGCCCCCACCGCCAATCATAACCGGCGCCCACCCGGATTCCGTTCCTCGCCAGACCGATGCCGGTCAAGCACCGCTAACGGTGCGCCAACCCTAAGTTCCCGATTGGTTGTCGCTGGGCGGTTTAGATTCTCGTTCCGCGCCGTCTTCTCGTAAACGACGCGCATCGTTAGCCACCGGTCCCAGAGATCAACCTTCAGCCTGCCAGTCCGCAAGGCAGAACCCCAATTGCAGTTTTAGATCGCGATAGTTGATGAGTGAGTTTGGAGAAGAAGACGCGGGGGCACCCGTATGATGAAATGGGCCACCTCGAATGGAGATGGCCCACCAAAAGGTAGTCTAACGCCAAAGCGGCCCGGCGAGGCGAGCCTGGCAGAGACTCAACTGCCGCAGTTTCGGCAACTGCGGCAGTTGTATTTTGTCCGAAGGGATTAGGCGCAAGTGCCGCCGCTGCACAGGCCGGAGCAACACTGTGCGCTGGTGCCGCACGTATTGGTTGGCGCCAGACAAGTGGCGGCCTGAACGGGCGTAGGCGCGACAATCGAAGTCACTAGCGGCACGGCCACAATTGCGGCCAGTCCCAAGGTCCGCACCATTTGCCGGCGGTTCATGCCGGCGATGATGAAAGCGGGCGGCTCGATCTCTTTCTCCAGGAGATTGTCCTTGGAGAATTGATCCACGGCATACCATACCAGTTTCTCGTCAACGGGGGTTTCAAGATCACGTGACAAGGCACTGCAAGCGTCCGCTAACGTGGTCTCGCCGTCGCAATATTTCCATACCTTTGCGGCGGTCTGGTTTAGACAGTGGGCTTTGTTAGACTCTTGATCGTAGATCAAAATCTCACTGTCAAGTTCCTGAATTATCAGTCCGCTTCTTCGCGCTTGCGGCATCTTTTGCATGTGCAGCTCCTTATCGCAATCTTGAAAATTTTACTCGTGGTAGTGCCGAAAAATCATTGACCCCATGATCCATACATATTGCCGTTACGTCAGTCCCGGACTGTGGAAACTTCTCCATCCGGGAACCCCCACCTGGTATCCTAACAAGAAAAACAAGAATTATTGGTGCAACAAACCGAAGTTCGCTGCTAGAGGCTACTGACCGTGTCCGAGCGCTGTTGACAATATCCCTGACGGGGCTCACTAGTCAATAGCGAAAGGCCATTTTTGTCGACAAAAAACGCGGAAGGCGTCTTTTGGCCATTCCCGGCAAGTCCAATATCGCTAATAGTTGGGTATCACAGCTCTAAGGGAAAAACGTTGCGCGACCAGCCGGCCTGCTCGCGGCAGGCCGGCTAATCCTGTCTAACGGGCGAAGCGGTTGCGATATTCACCGGAGACGATGAACGACTTGACCATCTCCGCCTGCTCGAAGTTGCCGCCAAACTGGTTCAGCTTGTTCAACCAGAAGCGGTAGCCGCCTTCATCCGGATCGCGTCGCAGGTAACCAAAGTATTGCATCATCACAAACGTCTCGTTCCGCTTCGCATTCACGAAGCTGGGGTTCTCGACAATTTGCCGCAACACCTCGGCCCGAGTTGAGCCGCCGCTCAACGCACTTACCAGCGCGTCTCGCTCACCCTGGCTGTAGCTGACTCCGGTGTGCCCAAGCAACGTGTCCACAAAAGCTCCGTTACCCAGTCCACCATAAGACGCCACAAACTCCGGTCGCTGCACCCACGCGGCAATGAACGCCTGCTTGTTCGCGTTCAGTTGCCCCGCCCAGTCGCCTTCGCCGCCGACGATCACGCCCTGGCCCACCGTCGCCGCGTCCGGCATGAACTCCGCAAACTGCGGCCGCCGTCCGTAACTCGCGCGATAGAGACTGTCAACCAATCCCCCGGTACCCTGAAACTCCATCGACAGGAAGTAGGCCGCGCTCACGTTGATGGTGCGCCGCTCAATGCAGCCCGCGTCAGTTCCGCAGGAACGAATCTGGTTACTCCAGAAGGCAAACCCGCTCGCGTCCGGCTCGCGTCCCAGGAAGTCCACGTAATGCTGCCGCACAAAATACTCCGGCGTGTCGATAGCATTACCAGTGATGACGGCGTCACGCGTCGCTGTGAACACTGCGTCAGTCTTATTCGCCAGCAGCGAGAACGACATGCTCTCCGGACTGAAGTGATAGTTCGTCAGCGACGGCGTCACCGTGTAGAAGTTCCCCGTCTCCATGTTATTGAAGCGGTAGTTGCCGCTGCTGTCCGTGATCGTCTGGCCGGTTCGTGCGCCGCTCAGGTTCACGACCACTCCTGCCAATGGGTTTCCGTTAGGAGTAGTTATACGACCAGTGATGTTTGCCGGCGCCGCCGTCGGAGATGTTAGGTTGAAATTGCTGTGGTTCACGTCAAAGAATACGTTACCAACAGCCGCGACCTTGATTCGGGCGAGGGCCGTGTTGACGTGCGGCATGATCACATCCTCAGAGCCGTCGTTCGGCGTGCTTGCGGACAGAACAAACGGATAAGTTAAGCCGCCGTCCCTGGATAACGAGATCATGACGTTGGGGGCGAGCGACGCCGTGGCGGTGTTATTTACGTTCCAGGTCACAGTCTGGGTGGAACCGCCGGTGTAGATGACCGGCGTGGCCTGCGAAGTTACGCGCAGCGGTCCCGCAGTGTTGTCGATGAGAAGGGTAGTGTCTTTGCTGTCCACTCCGCCGTTGCCATCGCGGACGGTAAACCGGAAGTGGAGAGACAGCGGCGTCTGATTGACGCCGGTAAAGCCGACGTAATCGATGGTGGGGAGAAACTCGGCGAAGCACTCATTTATGGCGACCGGTACCGGCGCTGCGATTGGCCCGGTGGTACAAGCGCCGGTTGCGGCATTTGTGTTGTCAATCAGGATCTGCTGCAGATCCGGAAAGACTCGCGTTGGGTCAGTTGTTAATGCGTTTTCGCCTGGAGAATTGTAAAGCAAAGAATCAGCGTCACTAATCTGCCCGGACTTGGGAAACATCGCGAACAACGGTCCATTCGCCTTAGTGTTACTAAGCAGCGAGGTGCCGGCGGTGCCGCCGCGATCGGTTTGCTCCCAGCTATAAATAAGCGTGTCATCGTCAGCATCGGTGGCGCTGCCCGTTAGCGCAAACGGCGTCCGGAGCGGGATGGTGAACTGAACCGGGGCAGTCACGAGCGGAACTGCATTTCCGGTGGCGGTGATGGTCCCACCCTTGTTGTCAACCGCCCCGCCTTTGTCTGTTTCGTTTACGAAGCCCGAGGCGCCACTGCTGAAGCCCTGGACCGCGAGCATTACCGGAATGTTCGTCGTGGCGGGTGTGGTGTAAGTGACCTGAAAACCAGTGTTGTTGAAAGTGCCACCAGCGAAGCCGGCAACGGTCGCACTTGTGCCGACAGGCAATATCGGCGTCAGAGCAGCCAGTATTCCCGCCGCCGAGAAGTTCGTGCCATTCACAATCGGAGCAGACAGGTTGCCGTTGTAGTTGAGCGTGAACGAGTCGTTAGCTCCGCCATGATTGGTTTCCTGAACGGAGGAGAAGCACCCGCCGCAACTTAAGTTCACGATTTGGATATTGGGAACGTCGACTCCGGCAGAAGCTCCAGTGTAAGTGACGGTGAAACCCGTCGAGGCCGCGCCGGTGGCGGTGGCCGTGCCGGCGAATCCCGAGATGGCGTTGATGGCGGTCGTCAGGTTGGCGTTGGTGTAGGGAAGAGCAAGGGTGCCGATTACTGCCGAGTCGTTAGCGCCAATGCGAACCTGGAAGGGCGAATTGAAAGTGGCAGTGCCGCCACCTGAGGCGGCTAATCCGGCGACGGCGGTGTATTGAAAAGTTCGCGTCGTCGGTGTGGCTGTGACCGTGAATGTTCCGTTGTAGCCGGCGACGCCGACGCCAGCCATCGTTACCACGTCGCCGACTGACCGGCCGTGTATCGCGGAAGTTCTGATGGTTACGGTCGTGCCTACTTCCGCCGCGCCGGGTTCAGCAAAAGTGATGGTGCCGCCACCAGACGTGGCAAGTCCCGAAGTCGGATTCGTGTATTGAAGAGACCTGGAAGTCGGAACCGCAGTAACGGTAAACGTGCCGTTGTAGCCAGCCTCCGCGACCCCCGAAATTGTAACAACGTCTCCAACCTGGGCGGTGTGCCCGTTACCGGTTGCAATCGTCACAGTGTTACCGGTCTCCGAAGCGCCGCCGAGCGAGGTTGAGCTCGGGACCCCGTTGATGGCCACGCTGGTCGGTCGAACCGTAAAAGTGGGAGCGAATCCGGGGCCAAACGTCACGACCTGAACTTCATTACCGCCGCCGAAATGGACCAAAGAAGCTGTCTGGACTTCATTGATCGGCAGCTGGTTCGAGGTCGTGTAGGTCGTGATGTCCAATTGACTGCGCCACGAGAAATAAGGATCGCTATGCCGCTGGAGATCGTCCGTGAGACAGATGCCGGCGTAGGCCATTACCGAAGAGCCGCTGCCTGGCTCCATCGAATTGGCCGCGCTGCGGTTGCCGCCGGAACAGTTGAGTTGATTGCCATTGAACGGATGGTTGCCGGCAAACTGGTGGCCCATCTCATGCGCCACGTAGTCTACCGCGTAGAAGTCTCCGGTTGGTGTCGGGATGCCGGTGCAACCGCCGGCTTTGTTAGACCGGCCAATGACGCCGAGGTTGGCGACGCCGCCTCCGGGCTGGCCGAGCGCAAGGTGGCCGATATCATAGTTGCTGGCGCCGATGATCTGACCAATGACGAAACGCGCGCGCGTCGTACTCGCGCAACCCGTGACCTGCGTTTGGGTAAAGCACGCCGCGGCGCCGCAGGGCCCGTTCGGAGCAGTCGCCAGATCCCAGGTATCCAGGTTCAGCAAATCGTTATTTGCAACCAGCACCATGCGAATAGACAGATCCTCTTCGTAAAGCTGATCTACGCGGTTGATGAGCGTTACCTTGGCGGCAGTGACATTGGCAGGACCACCATGGTAGGTGGCGTAACCGGGGTCAGTAATGAGCGCCAACCGATAGGTGCGAAGCACGTCACCAGTGGCAGTCAAGGGAGCGCTGGCGAGCTTGGAGACCACTTCGTACGTCGTGCTTCCTTCTTTAATACTGTCAGAGGCTATAACGGCAAGGGCCGCTGCCGAGCCATCTGAGCTGGCGGTGAACTTGAGATCGAAGGAGCCATTTTCGTCGGAAGTGACTGCCAGATTCCGCGTCCGCGAGGGATTCTGAGGATCAGATACGGTAACGGTGACAACTGTTCTGGCGGCGAAGCCGGTTCCTTTCAACGTCACAGTTTCGCCGACGCGGTAGAAGGAGCGGTCGGCCGTGATCAACGCCTCGTCGGCTTCGAGTTCGGTGAAAACTCCATGCGGATTTTCCAGATCGTTGCGAAAGTAACTGACGTAGACGCTCTGATCCAGATGGTAGTAGGGATCGATGTACCAGGCGCCGGACTGTCCCCGCACCGAAGCGTGAAAGCCCAGCGGCGTCAAGTCGAAACGAATAGTTGCTGAAGCATCGTCGATCCCCTTGCCGGCGTAGGTCTTAATTTCCGGATGCTTTGCGGCAAGACCGGGCTCCATCACCGGCGAGTCGTTCACCGCGAAGCGTTGAAATTTTCCTTCCGGATCTGGCAGTGACAATATGAACGTGGCCTGCTGGGCGGCGGCAGTGAATTCCCGCGGCGCTCCGGCGAGTTTGCGTTGCATTGCGTCTCTATTCAAAGTGAAAGCACGGAAGCGCCTCGGCTGAACTTCCACCTGCAGGCTGGAGGATGAGCTTTGGGCCGAGGAAGCTGCGGACGCCGGCTTGGGGACTTCCTGCCAGAAGTCTGCGGTCGGATCATTCTTTGGTTGGTTCTGCGCAGTCTTTTTGTTGCCTTGCATTAATGCGGTAACGGTAAAGGATCCGGCGAGCAGAACGGTTATGACAGCAACGAAAAACGACCGAGATTTCAAGGCCGCATACAAAAGTGATCCGAGTTTCTTCATGATTTTCCTCCGGCAGGAACTGTATGTTTCGCGTAACTAATGCCGATGAAGGGAGACGCTGATTGCGGTCATCTCATCAGGTAACCGAAAAATTAGAAACTGGTGCCCGCCCTTTCAGAGAAAGACGCACACTGCACGTTCAATATTGATGAGATGGAAACCGGCGCTGCGTTTGGAGGCGCACTGTACCACGGTCGCGGTCAGCTTCAAAAGGAAATTCTCCTACTACTCGAGGCCGTAGGGGCCCTGGCTCGGTTTTTTTGTAACGCAAACGTTAGTTTGCGTCGGCGTTGAAATCATTCATGGTCGCAAACTAACAGTTTGCTCTACAAAGAAAGAGCCGCGCTGTATCTGAAACAGCGCGGCTCGTGGGGTTAGTTAGTCTGTTGAGACTAGTGGTTGAAGCGACTGCGATATTCACCGGAGACGATGAACGACTTGACCATCTCCGCCTGCTCGAAGTTGCCGCCAAACTGGTTCAGCTTGTTCAACCAGAAGCGGTAGCCGCCTTCATCCGGATCGCGTCGCAGGTAACCAAAGTATTGCATCATCACAAACGTCTCGTTCCGCTTCGCATTCACGAAGCTGGGGTTCTCGACAATTTGCCGCAACACCTCGGCCCGAGTTGAGCCGCCGCTCAACGCACTTACCAGCGCGTCTCGCTCACCCTGGCTGTAGCTGACTCCGGTGTGCCCAAGCAACGTGTCCACAAAAGCTCCGTTACCCAGTCCACCATAAGACGCCACAAACTCCGGACGCTGCACCCACGCGGCAATGAACGCCTGCTTGTTCGCGTTCAGTTGCCCCGCCCAGTCGCCTTCGCCGCCGACGATCACGCCCTGGCCCACCGTCGCCGCGTCCGGCATGAACTCCGCAAACTGCGGCCGCCGTCCATAGCTCGCGCGATAGAGACTGTCAACCAGTCCCCCGGTACCCTGAAACTCCATCGACAGGAAGTAGGCCGCGCTCACGTTGATGGTGCGCCGCTCAATGCAGCCCGCGTCAGTTCCGCAGGAACGAATCTGGTTACTCCAGAAGGCAAACCCGCTCGCATCCGGCTCGCGTCCCAGGAAGTCCACGTAATGCTGCCGCACGAAGTACTCCGGCGTGTCGATAGCATTACCAGTGATGACGGCGTCACGCGTCGCTGTGAACACTGCGTCAGTCTTGTTCGCCAGCAGCGAGAACGACATGCTCTCCGGACTGAAGTGATAGTTCGTCAGCGACGGCGTTACGGTGTAGAAGTTCCCCGTCTCCATGTTATTGAAGCGGTAGGCTCCGTTGCTGTCGGTGATTGTCTGGCCGGTTCGCGCGCCGCTCAGATTCACCACCACGCCTCCCAACGGACTGCCCGCCGCAGTCGTAACTCGGCCGCTGATATTCGCCGGCGCCGCCGTTGGAGCGCAGATTCCGGCTCCCGCCGTGCCGCCAAAACCAAACACCGTACTGGCGCCGCCGGGTAAGGCTTCCACAGTAACTACGAAGCGGAAGCAACCCGTTTGCATTACCCCAAATACCAGGTCAATGGGAACGTTGCCGCCATTTGGTATCGGCGCCGCAAAAGTAACAATCGGCGGAAAGACGCTCGAGTTCAAACCTCCGCCGAGCGCCTGGGCTGGAGGCGTTTCCACAGTGACATTGCTGGAATTCAAAATACGCAGGTCTGCCGTGCCGGCGGGCTGCGGGAAAGTGGTGATGTCAACAAAACGGAGGCGCGCCCTGGTGATGGGGGCTCCCGTGTTATTGGTGAGACGCCGGCGGACGGTAATGGTGCCGGCCGTGCCGTTCGCCACTGGCGTCGGGTCGAAAACGAAATTGGGCGCCGTGGCGGCACTAACTGAATTATCGAACACCGGCATGCCGACCGTCCCGGTGGTATTGTGAAGAGGACTATCCAGATTCTCTGGACCGGGCGCGCCTAAACGCTGGCCTGCGGCCGTCAAAAGACCAGTGGGATCCGCAAAAACAAAGTCAGCGACATTATTGCCGGTGTCTTGCGGGAATCCAGAAGCTGAATTCCTGAAGAAAGTTTGCTGAGCCCCCGCGGCCGAAACGTCAGGAATACCCGTGCCCTCCTTGAAAAGGCCTACTGGAGTGCTGGCAAAGCCAACGGAGTCCATTCGGGTGGCCACGCTGAAGTTCGCCAGGGTGGACGTCTTGAAGAGAGCCAGGCCGCCATTGTCGGGCAGGTCGACCGCGTAACCGGTGTCGCTATCAGCGCCGCGAACTAAAGTGCTGGGATTCGTCTGGCCTGCATACGTGTTAAGACTATAAACAAGCGTCGGCCCATTGGCGGGATCCTGGTTACGAGCGATCAGGAATTTCCCTTTCGCCGGGATCACTGTGCCATTGGGAATGACCGCGACGCCGGAAATCACTCCCGCAGTCGTGCTGAAGCCCAGCGCCCAACCATCAGAGTTATCCGTTGTATTAACCATCAAAGCGGTCGTACCCGGGTTATGGAGTTCAACGAATTCGTCGTTGACTCCCTGCGGGCCACGCAGGCGAAACTCACTGATGATCAGGTTGCCGCTGAGCGAAGGAGCGGCTGTGCTTGGTTTGACGAGCGCCCACCAGGTTTCCCATGGGCCGGCGATGCCGATCCCGAAGTCACGCTGCGCGCCGGCATACTCCTGAATGGTCCAAAAGTCGGTATCGTTCAAAGGATCAGTCTGCGCCTGACTGTAATCGCCCCAGCGGTTCTGACGCGCGGCGCCTGCCCCGGCGCCAATGTTGTAGTTGGCCTGACCGGGACGAAAGACTACGAAATCGCGCGTGGTGTTTATTGGATCAGTGTTCGCTCGGAACACATAACCGCCAGCCGGGTAAGACAAGTTTGAGAACTGCGTGAAGCCGATGAGGACATCTTCGTTCTGGTTTACGCTAATACTCGGAAAGGCATAGAACTGCCCGCGCTGGTTCAGGGTTGAGCCGCTGCAGGGGGGCGTCGCCACGATGCCACCTGTACCGTTGTGGCAGTTGTCAGCCGTTGGGTCCTCAATGCGCGCGCGTTGTATTGGCAGAGTCGAGAGTCCGGTCTCGATTGTCGGATCGATTTCCCACCACTGCACGCCCGAATGGTTGTCGGGGTTGGCCGGATTGCCGGCGCCGCCGACGTCCGTGCCCGCGGGTTGGGGCACGGTCGAAAGCATTACGGTGTGCGTGGCCCAGAGGGAGCCGTTGCGGAAAACGGAGGTCTGGATACGCGAATCGTTGGTCATGATTCGAGTGCCAGAGGTCAAGTGCGCGCTTTGTTGACGCTGCGGCGCATACCCGCCGGTTGTTCCAAGGCGAAGGGCGTTAAAGCGCCAGGAGTTCGTCGACTGCGGAAACTGGGTCCCGACGGTCAGCACCGGAGCAGCGACCGTGCCTGTGATCTTCGTCAGGCGTAGTTGCGCGAGCGTCGAATCCCAATCTTCAACCAAATATTCCGTGTTGGTCGTGTTGTCTTCTGTAGTGGCCGGAGCCATCGTGAAACCGCACGCCAGTTCGGTTTCAGGCGTGCCACTCGTCAGGCAGGTGGCGTTGAAGTCGGCGGAGAAAAGTGGAACAGTTCCAACCGTGTTGGCATAGAGGGCAGCCTTGTCGATCGCATAAATAAACGGCCCAAAGTAGCCGGTGCCTGAAGTGCCGTAGTTGAAAACGTTTTCGTTAATGACGATCCAATTCTTGTTGAACCCAACGCTCGGGTAATCGATCCATCTACCGCCGGCAGCAGTGGCGGCGGGATCGCAATCGATGGCAAAACGGAACCAGGTACCCGTCGGGTCGGCGGTAGCCGTGGCTGCAAACAACACCGCTGACGAAAGCGTCTGCGCATTCGCCGACGAGATCATGAAGAAGCGGTTGTTGAAGCGATCAAAATAAACTTTCGTATCAAAGGCTGAAACGGCGGCGCCGCCCTCGAGTGTGACCCCGGTCCAGAAGGCGCTCATCGTCGTTCTGGTAATCTGGACGCCATTCCGATCCTGCATGCGAATCATGTTGTTGGTGGGGGTCACGATGTGCGTCGTGCCGACCGCGCCCATCGTATCGGGTGGGATGCTGGTGCCGCTGAGAAACTCTCCCGGGAAAGTCTGCGATGGCCCCGGCGAGGTCCCGGTCGCCGATGGTGGCGGAGCTTGCGGGCTCACTTGAGCCTCAGGGACGATCGGGACTCCGAAATTCCTGTCCGGCGGCGCTGCGGGCGGATTGATAGACCTGATTTCCGCGGCCATTGGCTGTGCCGGGGCAAGCGCTTCCTCACGAGCTATCTCAGCCACATTAATCGGAGCGAAAGCCATCACCGGCTGCCTCGTCGGCTGGTAACTACGACCCGCTTGCACTGGTGGCGTCGCTGAGCGAGCCGTGGTCGCTTTCGTTGGCACAGTCTTGCCGGCTTTCGCGCGCGTAGCTTCCCACAGCCCAAAGGCCAACGCCGGCACAATTAGAATTGCGAGCAATAATAGTCGCTGAAAGTTTGAGAGCGTCGATGCCTTTCGCGCGCTGCTTCCTGACCCTGAATTACGTCGGCTTGAAATCCCGATCAATGAAGCGATCGAGCCGGTGATGCGTTTTAGTTCTCTCATTAGAATTCTCCCTGATTGTTTTGCAGCTGCGCGAGTTCGGGCACTGATGAATTTTGATTTTGGCAATCTTTGTCGTTACCGAAACGACCAGAACGGACGAAAGAAAGATCGACTTAGCTACGGGCTGATGGTTGGCACCCAGAGACTATTAGACGTCCCGGCTCACCTGCAGCCGGAAGTCAGAAACCCGATAAGTTGCACAACGAATAAGCTAGTAACGAGGGCAGATAGTATCTCAGACACGCGCGTTACCGCAATAGAAAAGGCCTCAGACCGCCTTCATTTCTCCGGAAGTTTTCGACTATTTTTTTGCTTTGCAGGTATTGACGAATACCGCGACTTTTCCTGACTGCGAATCAGCCACGGCAAAATCCGGGCGGCCATCGCCGTTGAAGTCACCGACACCCAAACCACGCGGTTTCTTCCCTGCCGTGAGTTTGGGAAGAGGTGCGAAGGCTCTCTTGCCGCTACCCAGAAAGATCTGAATGTCTCCGGAGCCGCTGTTGGCAACCAGCAGATCGCCAAAGCCGTCTCCGTTTAGATCACCCGCTGCGATTCCGTAGGGTTGCGATCCGGTCGCCAGGCCAGGCGTCGGCAAAAAAGTTCCTCCTGCAGCTCGGCGCAAAAGCGATATGCCGAATGAACCGTAGTCTGAAGTCACCAGGTCGTCATACTTATGGCCGGCGAAGTCGCCGACGGCAATTGCAGTGGGGGTGCGGCCTACCGCATAGTTCACTGGACTGCCGAATTCGCCCTTTCCGTCACCGAACACAACGGAGACATCGGAGGAATGGTGGTTGGCAGTTGCGAGGTCAGTCTTGCCATCACTGTTGAAGTCTCCCGCGACCAGCCAAAACGGTCGCGCTCCTACCGAAAAGCTCTTTCGATTGGCGAAACCGCCCCGTCCGTCGGCAATGAAAATCGACAAACTGCCGTGTCGGTCGTTAGCCGTTGCGATATCCGGCTTGCCGTCCCCATTGAAGTCGGCGGCCACGATGGAGCGCGCGGTGGTCTCCCCGGCAAAATCGATTGACTTACCAAACGATCCCCGTCCGTCCCCGATCAATACCGAGACGTTTATTTGTCTGGGATTGACGGTAGCCAGATCTGCGTTTCCGTCCCCGTTGAAGTCTGCACTGGTTAAGGCCACCACTTCTCCGCCTGCCGGAAAAGCAACCGGCTTGCCAAGCTTCCCGGTGCCCTCGTTGAGCATCACGGTGATATTCTTGCCCGTCGCGAAGGCCAGGTCAGTTTTTCCATCGCGGTTAAAGTCCCCAGCCACAATGCCGGAGATGCCCTCAACCGGATAGCTAACTGGGACCTGGAACCTGCCCTTGCCGTCGCCCGTCAAGACAAACAGGCGATCACTTGCTACCGCCAGGTCTTCGTTACCATCCTTATCAAAATCTCCTACGGACACGAACACCGCAGCCACGTCCGCACCCGGTAAAGGGATTGCCTCGCGGCTAAAATCGCCATCGCCGTTTGACACCATGATGCCGACTGCGTTTCTCACTCCGTCCACGATTGCAAGATCCGCTCGTCCATCTTTATTGAAGTCGCCCGGTGCCGCGAAAAGTGGCGCAATTGGAGTAGAGAATCCCTCGACGCCTTGAAGCTTTCCGTTAGCGGCGCCGAAAAGGACAGACAAATTGTTTGAGCCATAACTCGCCACCGCAAAGTCGCCGCGGCCGTCGCCGTCAAAGTCTCCCGCCGCAATTGCAACCGGCCGCTCACCCGCGCTGTATCTCCCCGCCGCAGAGAAACCGCCTCGCGAATCTCCGGCCAGGACCAGGAGAGAGCCCGAACCGGCATTGGCCACCACCAGATCAATCTTCCCGTCGGCGGTTGCATCGGTGGCGACGATTGCAAAGGGCTCAAGGTTGACTGCAAAACTGCCAGCCGCGCCAAAGCGGGCCGTTCCTTCGTTCAGCAAAACCGTCACGTTGTTTGACTTGGAATTCGCGGTCGCCAAATCGAGCTTGCCGTCGCCGTTGAGATCCGCGAGCACCAGCGCCACAGGAGCCGAGCCCACTGCGAAACTTTGCGCTGGGGCAAAACGGCCCTGGCCGTCTCCGAGAAGCAGGGAGACGTTGTCTGATTTGCTGTTGGCTACAACCAGATCAGCACGGCCGTCAGCATTCAGATCGCCGGCGGCAACGGCTCGCGGGTCTTTGCCAACCGAAAAGTTTCTGGCTTCGGAAAATTTGCCGTGCTGGTCGCCGAGGAATACGGAGACGTTGTCGGCACCACTGTTGACGACTACGAGGTCCGGATTTCCGTCGCGGTTGAAGTCGGCGACTGTAACGGCAACAGGATTAACTCCAGCGGCGAGACTTTGCCCCAGTTGAAAATCCGTCGCGCTGCAGTTGTCAGCGGCGCGTGCAGGGAGAATCGCAAACACGGAAAAGAGAATGGCAACCAACGACGTGTTTAGAAACGTGCGTTTTGCGCGGCGGCAACGCGCACGCCGGTCGTCGCTCAAATTTGAAATCAACATCACGGCAGTCAGGCTTTCCTTTCGGACATTACTTCCAACTCGTTAACGGCAAGCCGCTCATGATAAAGCCAAATGCCTCCGACGCGTGAATGCCGACGCGTGAATGCCAGCGCGCGCGATGGGTACTGGTGGAGTTTGCGCCCGTAGTTCAGAGTCCAGCCTTTAGGTGCCGAGGTTGAGGGGCGACCAGCAACGCAAGCTAAAGCTTGTACTCTAAACTGCACCGGTACCGGGCGATGGACGACGAAGAACGTTCGCCGGGTGCTCTCGTACCACGTCGTTATTGGACAGCGAATAAAAAAGCCGCTGCGGTTTGATCCGCAGCGGCTTTGATTGTTAAGGCAGACGTTTGTTACCGGAAGCGGTTGCGATATTCACCGGAGACGATGAACGACTTAACCATCTCCGCCTGCTCGAAGTTGCCGCCAAACTGGTTCAGCTTGTTCAACCAGAACCGGTAGCCGCCTTCATCCGGATCGCGTCGCAGGTAACCAAAGTATTGCATCATCACAAACGTCTCGTTCCGCTTCGCATTCACGAAGCGTGGGTTCTCGAGCAATTTGCCGCAACGCCGTCGGCCCGAGTCAACGTGCCGCCGTCCAGCCCACTTACCAGCGCGCTCGCTCCGCCTGCGTGAAGCTGACCCCGGTGTGCCCGAGCAACGTGTCCACAAAAGCTCCGTTACGCCAGTCCACCATAAGACGCCACAAACTCCGGTCGCTGCACCCACGCGGCAATGAACGCCTGCTTGTTCGCGTTCAGTTGCCCCGCCCAGTCGCCTTCGCCGCCGACGATCACGCCCTGGCCCACCGTCGCCGCGTCCGGCATGAACTCCGCAAACTGCGGCCGCCGTCCGTAGCTCGCCCGATAGAGGCTGTCAACCAGTCCCCCGGTACCCTGAAACTCCATCGACAGGAAGTAGGCCGCGCTCACGTTGATGGTCCGCCGCTCAATGCAGCCGGCGTCAGTTCCGCAGGAACGAATCTGGTTACTCCAGAAAGCAAACCCGCTCGGATCCGGCTCGCGTCCCAGGAAGTCCACGTAATGCTGCCGCACGAAATACTCCGGCGTGTCGATAGCATTACCAGTGATGACGGCGTCACGCGTCGCTGTGAACACTGCGTCAGTCTTGTTCGCCAGCAGCGAGAACGACATGCTCTCCGGACTGAAGTGATAGTTCGTCAGCGACGGCGTTACGGTGTAGAAGTTCCCCGTCTCCATGTTATTGAAGCGGTAGGCTCCGTTGCTGTCGGTGATCGTCTGGCCGGTTCGCGCGCCGCTCAGATTCACCACCACGCCTGCCAACGGACTGCCCGCCGCAGTCGTAACTCGGCCGCTGATATTCGCCGGCGCCGCCGTCGGCAGTAGCAAGCCAATCTCCCACATGCCACGCCCGTGAGTGGCGATGCGCAAGACGCGCTTGACGTTTTGAATGGCCATGTCAAACACGGCCACTTTGGGCAATCCCTGTCCGTAGGGAGTCCAAACGTTCGAATTTTCGGAAACGAACACGCCAATGTCGGTCCCCGCAAAGAGGCGCGACGATTTCAACGGATCAACCGCGAATCCGTTGACTGGAACGTCAGGCAGCCCAGTGATCCCAGTGCCGTTGATGGGGGTCAGCACCGGAGTCGTATTCAGATTATTGACTCGCCAAACGTGTGATTGCGAGGGTGCGGTGCCGCCGGAGTAGTTGCCCAACGCAATGTAAACTGTGTTCTTGTCGACTGGATCGAAGACCAGACGGCCAACGTAAAAGTCGGGAATCACACTGCCGGCCCCAACCGGATCGAGACTGGTCAGCGTCGCTGAGCCAGTGGTGGTGAACCAGATCGCGCCGTTGTTCAAACCGACGATGCGATAGTTGTCGTCGAGTTGAGAAATGCCGATGGCGCTGAGGGGCACGCCGGCCTGGATCGGCGCCTGGCTGACGATGACATTCGCCGTGCCCTGCGTGGCGGATCGATAAAGGCGATCGCTGCCCAAATAGACTGTGTTGTTGGGGCTTCCCGGACCCAGAGCGGTCGGGCAATAAAAGTTGACGGCGTTGGTGCAGGTGATGCCGTTTGCAGTTCCCGATCCGGTGCAACCGAGGAACGACCAGGTGCCAAACCCGCCGCCGGTGAGGCTCCGGCTATAACCTATCTGAGTCCCTGCCTGGTTGAAGAAAGTGGTGTACATCGTCGTCGGCGTGCTCTGGTCAATCATGGAAAATCCGCCGTCGCCATCAACCGCGTGAAGCCACGTGGTTCCTCCGGTCAAGAGCATGTTGGTTCCGTTATCCTGAGTGCCGCCGATGCTAATGTCGGGATCAGTCGGGTGGACGGCGATACTCTGAAACTGCGTCGCCTTCAAGGTAGTGTTGTTTTGAGTTAGCCAGGTGTCGCCGCCGTCAATCGACTTCCATACTCCGCCATCATCGCCGCGATAGACAATGTTTGGGTTTGAAGGAGCAACCGAGATCGCGTGTGTATCAGCGTGGGTGGTAGCGGAGTGATTCGTAAAAGTTGTGGCGCCGCCGTCGAGCGAGGTGGATTGCTGCCGCTGGCAACTGCCGCTGTTAACATTGCCACCCAACAAGAGTTTGTCGGTGGTGGTAGCGGCGCCGGGTACGACTGCGAAACCGATATTGTAGAAACACTGGCCATCGCAGAAGCCACCGCCACCGGCAAGCTTGGCCGTCCAGGTGACGCCGCCGTCATCAGATCTGCGCAGGGCGCCGAACTGCGTGGCGCTGTTACAAATGGTCGCGCCGGCGGGCACGTTAGACGGTTCGCCGCTGGCGGTATAGAGCACGGTGGTTCCGCCGCGCACGTAGGCGCGAAGTTCGCCGCGACCATTGCCGGTAGTTGTTGAAGTGGTGACCAGAGTTTGAGTGAAGGTGGGTGTTGCGCCCATCGCATTTGTCGACCGATAGATGCCGCCGTCTCCCGCTACGTTGATGCCGTTCATCCAAACAATCAGCGTGTTGCCGGAAGGATCCTGCGGATCGAGCACCATGTCGTTGACGTTGCGATTCACCGTGCAAGGCAAGTCGAAGGCGCATAACCCCAAACCTGTATCCACTGTGCTGACCGCGAGACGCGTACCGGTAATTCCGGCTGCCGGCCCGGTCACGCCAGACAGTCGCACCATCCCGCGCATGGCGAGCGGCGGCACTGAATTGCCCAACGGAGGATTGCCACCCAGGCCGATCACGCCGCCGGCGATACCGCAAAAGAGAGTGTTCGGATCACCCGGCACCCTGAGAATCTTGCTGATCGAGCGTCCACTAAAGAATCCGGCGCTGACCGGTGTGCCGCTCGCATTGTTATAGTTGCGTATCGGATTGATTGGGCCAACTAAAGTCGCGGTGGTATTCACATTCTCGACGCGATAGAGACCAACGCCGGCAAAGCTGTCTGCCGAACCATTCGCTTCACCAGTACCAACCCAGAGCCAACCGTTGGCCGGATCCAGGTTGAGCGCGCCGATAGATAGCGAGTCAGCGCTGTCAAAGATCGGCACCCAGGTTACGCCGCCGTCAAGCGATCGATAGACGCCGCCCTGTGCAGTGCCTACGTACACCTTGTTGGGGTCAGCCGGATCGATCTCAATCGCCGTAATGCGACCACTGACGTTGACCCTGGTAGTTGAAGTTTGGCCCAGCGGAATTGGATTCGGTCCCAACTCAACCCAGTTGGGGAAAGCCATCGGAGCGTTGGTGCCCTTTGATTTGTCAACTCGACTTTTCAAGTCGGCCACCTGCAGATCCAGCTTCGCGATGGCGCGGCTGCGCGCCGTAGCATCGAGTGGCTTGGTAGGATCAACCCCGCGCAGCAGCGCGATGAATGAATCTCTCTTCGTTAGGTATCCACCCCCTTCGAACTCGCCTTCAAAACCGGCCGGCATGTCCGGATTGCTGCCTTCGTCAGACTCGGTCCCCAGCTCAAGTGCAATCCGGTGACGACGTTCCAGGGTTGCGATCCGCGCCCTGGCTTTTTCGGGTGCCTTTGGCTTGTCTGCGCGCTTGCCAACCTCTGGTTTACCGGAGGCACGCTTATCCTTAGTCGCGCCCGCACGCGATGCGAAATTCGACAACAGCAACACCGTAAAGACGGCAACGATCGTCAGGATTAGACCGATTCTCTTCATTTTTCATCTCCTAAAAACTAAGGGTGGTGACTAGCCGCAGAGAGGTTTGTGCGGTGTGAGATTATTCGGCCTTGCTACGAAAGTCAATAGTTGCTTCGGCTGGCGATTCGAGCAGAGGCGGTAGGGTTCGTAGGTTGAGGAAGAAGGAAAAGGGGCACGGCGTTTCAGCCATGCCCCTGTTGGTAATGACTCCAGGTTTGCGAGTCGCCTGAGCCTCAGTCGCAATGAACTGAGACGTTATTGTTGGAAGCGGTTGCGATATTCACCCGAGACGATGAACGACTTGACCATCTCCGCCTGCTCGAAGTTGCCGCCAAACTGGTTCAGCTTGTTCAACCAGAACCGGTAGCCGCCTTCATCCGGATCGCGTCGCAGGTAACCAAAGTATTGCATCATCACAAACGTCTCGTTCCGCTTCGCATTCACGAAGCTGGGGTTCTCGACAATTTGCCGCAACACCTCGGCCCGAGTTGAGCCGCCGCTCAACGCACTTACCAGCGCGTCTCGCTCACCCTGGCTGTAGCTGACTCCGGTGTGCCCAAGCAACGTGTCCACAAAAGCTCCGTTACCCAGTCCGCCATAAGACGCCACAAACTCCGGACGCTGCACCCACGCGGCAATGAACGCCTGCTTGTTCGCGTTCAGTTGCCCCGCCCAGTCGCCTTCGCCGCCGACGATCACGCCCTGGCCCACCGTCGCCGCGTCCGGCATGAACTCCGCAAACTGCGGCCGCCGTCCGTAACTCGCGCGATAGAGACTGTCAACCAGTCCCCCGGTACCCTGAAACTCCATCGACAGGAAGTAGGCCGCGCTCACGTTGATGGTGCGCCGCTCAATGCAGCCCGCGTCAGCTCCGCAGGAACGAATCTGGTTACTCCAGAAGGCAAACCCGCTCGGATCCGGCTCGCGTCCCAGGAAGTCCACGTAATGCTGCCGCACGAAATACTCCGGCGTGTCGATAGCATTACCAGTGATGACGGCGTCACGCGTCGCTGTGAACACTGCGTCAGTCTTGTTCGCCAGCAGCGAGAACGACATGCTCTCCGGACTGAAGTGATAGTTCGTCAGCGACGGTGTTACGGTGTAGAAGTTCCCCGTCTCCATGTTATTGAAACGGTAGTTGCCGCTGCTGTCCGTGATCGTTTGGCCGGTTCGCGCGCCGCTCAGGTTCACCACCACGCCTGCCAACGGACTGCCCGCCGCAGTCGTAACTCGGCCGCTGATATTCGCCGGCGCCGCCGTCGGCACCGCGGGCGTGCAAGTAAATGCCCTCGGGGTGACGATGATGGACCATGAATTCAGCGTCCCGCCGTCCCCGTCAAACTGATCGGACACGTTGAGATTCCAGACGCCCTGAGTGCTGATGCCGTCGAAGCGGCTCAACTGGCCCACCGGATCGGCTGGACCAAAGATAGTTGCAGCAAAAGTCGGCGAGTTAAAGATAGGCAACCAGTCGCCCGTGAACGGCGCGCTGGCCGCCGTGACAGTCAACAAGTCGTTGGGTGCGAGCGCCTCATCATCGATCACCATGTTGGCCATGTTATCGCCCGGTCCGGTGTCCGAAGCAGCGCCGATGAAGCCGATGAAATCGTTGCCGTAACCGTTTGGCCCACGGAGCATCGCCGTCAGGTCGCCGGTGTAGGTGTGGGTAACGCTGTCCATGCGCAAGTTGAGATCGTTGATTACAAAGTCGTCCGTGATTGTCTGCGAATCGATTATGCCGGGAAAATTCGCTACCACGTTGTTGCTGATGGTTATCGGGGCCGGCGGAGTGCGCGTGTAAGTGATCGGCGCGCCGTTGCCGGCGTTCGCTCCAACACGAAGCACAAAGTCGACTGCCTGAGTTCCGAGCGTGCTAGTCGGCGTGATCGTGAACCTCAACGACTGGCCGCAGGTAACGCTGGCGGGAACATGAAAACGAAACTGGTCGCCAGCCGCGGTGCCCTGCGCCGCAATTGCTGGATAGGCAGAATTGGCGTCAACGATATTCACGCCGGCAGTCGCCGTGGTGAGCGTTGCCGTCGCCGAGGCGATGCCCTTCGAGGTTTGCCGCCAGGGGTTTCTCAAAGTCACGAATATTTTGACAGCCTCGCCGGGATCGATCGCGCCGTTGCCGTTGCCGAGGGTGTCGTCCACCGCGACGCTTTGGACGTCGAGATAAGGAGACAGGAACGACTCCTTAACGCCCATGTGCGAACACGCATTCGCCGACAGAGATATTCCCAACGGCGCGGACGCGTTGTAGCCCAGGCCGCGATCCGCAAAGCCGCCCCAAATCGAGGGCTCGTTAACGCAGGCATTGGCCGCACAGTCTGCCGTAATAATTGCGTCGCGGGCGTCAGTGAAACTAGGACTGATCGGCGTCAGCTTCATTCCGTCCGTGACGATCTGCAGGGTTTCGTTGTTCCCGGTCGGCACGTCGCCCGCGTTTGCCGCGATGATTCGGCTGCGCACCTCCCAAAGTGTCAGGGCCCAGACCTCGCCGACGTTGTGCACCTCAAGTGCGCCGCCGCCGTTGAAATTTATCGTGCTGGGCGGGATGCCACCCGAAAGATTATTGGTGACCTGATCCACGTCGGCCCATGTCAGGGGGTTGATGCTGTTGTTGGTCGAATACGGAAAACGGCGGATGCCGTAAACGTAATTGTCCAGGAAAGGCAGCCCGGCGAGTTTGTAAGTCGCATAAGCTCCCGAAGCATACTTGCCGTTCGGATCGTCAGCGTTGGTGTTATTGAGTAAAGAAAGAGCGTAGAAGTCGCCCCAGCCTTCACCCAAGCCACCACCCGGATCCCAATTCAAACCGGCGGAGTTGCCGATCAGCCGGTTGGACGTGCCGTGAGTCAACTCGTGTATGAGAATTTCCGAATCAAGATCGCCGTCACGGTCAATGGTAGGCCCGGTAAAGATGTACATCTGAGCGCGGCCGGACGTGCCATCGGGCGGGGTAGCAAAGTTCGCGTTGTCGGTGTCTCCGCCGTCCTGAGCTTCAGCCAACACGCGATCATTGCCGACACCCATGCCGCTGAAGTTTGTCTGTTGGAAGTTGCCGGCGGCTTCATCGAAGCCGAGCGCGAAGAGTTGATCGTGGTACCAGTTGGTAACGTAGAAGAGTTGCGTGATCGACCCGCGACGATAAGCGTCAAGGGCGTTGGTACCGTTGCTGCCGGCGCCGGTCGCAGTTTGCCCGACCTCCGCGTTGGCGGCTCCACCCTGAGGCGGCGGCGTCAAAGCGTAGTTTCGCGGCGTGGTGCCGAGAAAGTCTCGATTGCGCGTGTTAGCGTCGGGATTGCCGGTAGGCTTGCCGTTGCCGTCGATGACCCCGCCCGCGTCAATGTCCGGAACGTTATTTGACGTTCGATCCAGATAGGCATGAACGTTGTTACCAATCGTTTGAGTTTCAGTCGCGGTGCAGATGCCCCCCGGGCAGTCGTTGATCCAACCATTCGGACTGGCAACAGCGTCTTGAACCGTCAGCATGTTTACGATCGTGCGCGCAATCTCAGGGAACTGCGTGCCGCCCCCTGTTATGGCGCCCGTAGGCGACTGCGGAGCCGGACTGTCTGCCGGCGTTTTTCCATCCGCCTGCACATAGACATTGAATCGCGCCTGATGGGTGGAAACCGAATTGCGAATATTCTTGCGCCAGAGCAGTTCGCCAGACGTGGCGCTAACCAGCGTGTAATAATCGGCCTTGTCACCAAAGATGATTTGCGACCAGGCAGGAACGAGCACACCGGGAGCAAGCGGGAAATAGACCAACTTGCTGGGTACGTTGCCGAGGATCCGTGCGTCGTTGGCAACGACTTCCAGTTTCGTGCCGTCCGCATTTCTCTCGGTGACCGTCATGAGCGCCAGATCCAAAGAAACGTCGACGGCGGCCATGGAATTTCTGAGGGCCTGTTCGGCGGAAAGCAAATTAGTCAGTTCGGGCGCGCTTTCGCTGGCTTCAGGAATCATCAAGCCGGTGAATTGAATCAAGCGCCCTTCGCGATCAAGCACGACGCGAGTCTCGCTTTGGAAAACCGGCAGGCCGTTCACCATTTGCTCGACGCGAACCATACGCAGGCCACTGCGGGGACTAAAACTCTCGCCAATGAAATTCAAATTCGCGATGTCGGCGGCAGTCAAGCCGTAGATTTCACTGTTAGCCGTGATGAAGTCGCGAACGATCTCTTCGCCGCTGCGACCAGGCTGCGGCCCACTCAGGGAGTTGGCGCTGCGCAAAATTTCGACCGCGCCGGTCATCGGGGAGAGTCTCGCATCCGCGGTAGGAACAGTCGCCTTCAAACGACTCAACCCTTTGTGAACCGCCAGCAACTGCGTCTGCGCGCGTCTAACGATCGCCGGCGAGCCGGCCCGCGCCAGTTGTGCGGCCGCGCCCGATCCGTTGACGCGCACGTCCATATTCTTAGGTATCTTCGCCTGCTTCGACTCCGGCTGTTGGGCAGAACTCCCCGTTAGGAGCCGGAACGGTGACAGGGCCATCACCGCCAGGGCAACGCCAAAAAGAAGGCCTACGAAAAGCCAACGGCGAAGGTGCGAGCGGTTACGATTTCGTGCGGACGTGCGGTGCGGAAGACTGGTATTTGAGCGATCCATTTTTACTCCCCTTAGTGGTGCGTAGACTCAGATTTTACCGATTCGCTGCAGCGAAGTTTCTGCAATCAAAAACAGGAATTGGAAGGACGGTCGGCCAGCGTATTACGTTGTGCCAATTACTACCAATGCTCGGAGTTGAGGGACATCCGGAAGTTTCCCTTTGAGTGTCCTTATTCAAGGGGACTGTCTTTGGCAGCAACGCGAACGGGAAAAAAGCCGCTGCGGACCTGAGGACCCGCAGCGGCTTTGCTTATCAGGCAGACGTTTTGCTTACCGGAACCGGTTTCGATATTCACCGGAGACGATGAACGACTTGACCATTTCCGCCTGTTCGAAGTTGCCGCCGAACTGGTTGAGCTTGTTCAACCAGAAACGGTAGCCGCCTTCATCCGGGTCACGACGCAGGTAACCAAAGTACTGCATCATCACAAACGTCTCGTTGCGCTTCGCATTCACGAAGTCCTCGTTTTCAGCGATCCGCCGCAGGGCGTTCGCCCTGGTGAGCGCGCCCGTGTTCAAACCGGCCACCAGTGCATTTCGCTCGTCCCCGCCAAACGCCACGTTCGTATGACTGATCAGCCGGTCGACGTAGCTCTCGTTGGAGAGTCCCCCGTAAGCCGCCTGGAACGCCGCTCGCTCCACCCAGGCGTTGACGAACGCTTCCTTGTTCGCGTGCAGGATGCCCGTCCACGCCGCGTCCCCAACGATCACGCCCTGCGCCACCGTCGCCGTGTCCGGCATGAACTCCGCAAACTGCGGCCGCCGTCCATAGCTCGCGCGGTAGAGGCTGTCCACCAACCCGCCGGTGTGCTGGAACTCCATCGACAGGAAGTAGGCCGCCGACACATTGATGGTGCGTCGCTCGATGCACCCGGCGTCACTGCCGCACGACGTGATTTGGTCCGTCCAGAACGCAAAGCCACTTTCATCCGGCTCACGTCCCAGGAAGTCCACGTAATGCTGCCGCACGAAGTAGTCAGCCGTGTCTATCACGTTCCCCCGGATGACCGCGTCCCGCGTCGCCGTGAATACCGCGTCACTCTTGTTGTCCAGCAGCGTGAAGGACGTGCTCGCCGGACTGAAGTGGTGGTTCAGGATCGACGGTGTCACCGTGTAGAACAACCCCGGGTCCACGTTGTTGAAGCGGTAGTTGCCTTCGCGGTCCGTGATGGCCTTCGCCGTCCGCCCGCCGCTCAGGCTCATCGTTACCCCCGCCAGCGCACTGCCTGCCGCCGTCGTCACCCGCCCGCCGATGAAGGCCGGCGCCGCCGTCGGCGCGTTGGGATCAAGCGCCACCACGAACGGCGATACGGTGGCCGTGCGCGCGCAGATCGTGCGGTTGCCGAAGTTGCTGTTGATGGTGCGATTCACCAGGCCCGGCTCCCCGTGCAGGATGCGCAACCGGCTGAAGGTCGCGAAGTCTGTCGAGTTCGGCATCTTGATGCAGGTCGTCACCGGCGCCGTGAACGTCGCCGTCGTCGTGATGTTCAGTTCCGGACAACCGGCACAGTGAACATAAGGCGGCGGCAGCGTCTGCTGCGGCGCGTCAGTTACCGTGGTAGAACCTGCTCCTGTTACCGCCGTGTAGGTGACCGTCGTGTTGCAGTAGTCGTTGGTGACCATCGCGCCCAGCGCCGTCGCCTGGGTCTCGTTTTCCTGCACCGTCACCGGGAACGAAGCGTCAGTGAAACTGGCGTCCGCCCGCGTGCCACGCACCAGCACCGTCGTGGTCCCAATCCCGAAGTACGAGCCCGTCGGCGGATCCACCACCGTCGTCCCGCAGGCCCCGGTGAACGTTATCGCCGGACTGTAGGTCACGTTCGTGCCGCAGGTGCCCGGCGGGATCGTCATGCTGGTCGGCGCCACGATCGTGCAGGTCTGCGTGTTGCACACAAAGCTCGAACCCGAGATCACGATCGTGTCGACGCGTACCCCCGCGGCCCCCGCCGCCACTGCACTGTTGTCCGTGGCCGCCCGCCAGCGCAACTTAATCGGTTGGCCGTTGGCCGCCGCCGGCAGGTTGATGGTTGAGGTGATGTAGGTCGGCGCCGCCGTCGTGCCTCCCGACAGTCCGCTCCACGCGAGCCGCCCGGCGATCGGACTACCAAAGGTGGAATCTATCGTGCGCGTGTAACCACCCGCGATAAAGGCATTGCCCCCCGTCGTGATGTCGTTAAACGCCCCGCCGTTGATGCTGATCTCCAGCACCATGCCGTCAAACCCGCGGGTCGGCGTTATGCCGCTGGCCTCCATGTTGAACAGATTCCGGAAGGTCAGCTGCGCCCCGCCCGCCGGCACGTTGATGGTCGGCGTGTCCAGCGTCGTGTTGCCGATGTTGCTCACATCGGGCGCGAACGCATCATTCGGCGCGCTGCTCGGGTTGGTCGCCGACGTTACCCAGTTGACCTCGACTCCGGTGGCCGCTGTTACCCAGCCGGCCGGCAGCGCCGGCGCCGTCACCCCGTCGAAGTTCTCGCTGAAGGTCGTCGTCGTCACCAGCGCCCCCAGCGTCATCGTGAACGTCACCGTCCCCAGATTCGTCGCCCCGTCCTGCAGCGCCAGGGTCAGCGTGATCGTGCTGCCGCAGGCCCCCTGCGCCGTGAACGTAAACGGCCGCGTCGCCGTGCCGCCGCTGTCGGCCAGCACCCCGTAGCTTTGCGGCGCGCTCGGGTCCGTCACCCCGCCCGTCGGTTGCAGCGTCGCCACCAGGTTCGTGGTCGCACTGCCCCCCACATTCGTCAGCGTCAGGTCCACCGTCACTGTCTCTTCCGGATCCACCGCGTTGTTCGCCGGACTGATGCTCTCGGCCGTGATCACCGGCGGCGGTACCGCGTTGATCAACGCCCCGCAGCACACGTTGCGCTTGTTCAGTTCCAGCTTCACGCACCCGACTGTGCCGTCGTCCTGAGCGGCGACGTCCTGGATCCGCAGGTTCCAGGTGCCGTTGGACGGTTTTCCATTGAGGCCGCTAAGCGCTGTTTCCGGACGGAACGATCCGGAGAATGGCGCGACGCCGGCTGAAATCAAGGTGGTCGCCTGATCGTCAATTATCGTCCCCGTACCGGCGCAGCTGTTCGCGCCGGTGCCGAAGTTCTGGCCGCTGCCGCCGCGTTCGGTGACCAGCGGAATCACGGTGTTGTCCGGATGGACCAGCGATATCCTCAGGTCGCCGTCGAACGTGTGATTAAGGCGGATACTCACGTTGACATCGTTAAGCGTCATCACGTCCGCGACCGTAATCGGAATATTAATCGCCGGGGCGTTATCGGGAATTGCCACCGCAATGTCGCCAGTCGAGTAATTGCTCGACACGATGGCGCCGGTAGCCAGGTTGTAGGTGACCGTGCCGAGATCGGTCGCGCCGTCCTGCAACTGCATGCTGATGACGAGCGGAGTGCCGCAGGCAAAGTTGCCCGCAGTGAAAGTGAACGAACGGAAAACTGTCGCGCCGCCGGCAACCACCACGCCATAATTCTGTGGACCACTCGGACTGGTGACGCCGCCGGTCGGCAGCACCGTGCCGACGAGGTTTACAGTGTTGAGCGTGCCGGTGTTCTTGATGCCGAGACTGACTGTTACCGTCTCGTTAGGATCGACGATGCCGTTTGAGTTGCAACTGTCCGCGGTAACCGTGGCGCCGTCCGCCACCGGCTGTTTCAGATTGCCATTCAAGCAAGCGTTGAAAGTTGCCGAGCCGCCATTGGCAACCACCAGACCAGTCGTTGATGCCGTATCGAAACCGGTGCCGGTGGCACTGACGTTGTAGGTTCCGGGTGAAACAACCATCGAATAGGCGCCCGCGGCATCCGTGCCGCGCGAGTAACCGCCGGTGCTGGAGACGAAGGCATCCGGAATCGGCAGTCCGCTTTGGCAATTGGTAATCGTGCCGTTGATTGTTCCTTTCGGGAACGGTGTGCACGGGCTACCGAGGTTAAACTTGCCAATCTTGGTGATCCAGCCGACGCCGCTCGTGGCCTGACTCGCTGCCGTGTAAGTTTCGTTAGTGTGCCAGAACGTGCAATCGTCTGACGGGTCAACCGAGAGCGCGCTGTAGTCACCCCAACGTGAGCCGGTATCAGTTTGCACGCCAGTGCCGGTAAACATCTCCTGCTCACCCTGAGCTAAACCTCCCGGTGGGTCGCCTGCGAATCTCGCCGCATACCGAATCGAGGGGAAAGTTGTGAGACTCGACGCCGTGTAGCCTACTGCCAGGTCGCCGGCGGCATTCATCGCCGCGCTTCCCATCCAACGATGCGTGGTGTCGGCGATCGGCCCGGCCCAGGTACCCTGCTCGAACGGAGCGTAGGGATTGACGCCGGGATTCTTACGAAACTGGTAATAGCGAATACCGGCGCGATAGTTTGCCAACGTCTGGTCGGTTCCCGCATTGACCGTATTAGTCACGACCAACGATTCGTGGGTTCCGAAGTTGATGTACTGCAAGCGGTGCATCAAACGATCTGAAATGGCGTCAAGTCTTGCAGTCGTCGGACTGGCCGGAGGCGGCTGCGGAACGTCATCGCGACCGGCCGGGCTGAGCGGATTAAACGCCGCTACCGGAATACCACCGCCGGGGATCGCCGAACTCTCCGGCCGCTCGATGAAAGTTGAATTTGCAGGGACCGCAAAATCAGCATGGAAGTCAAAGATTCTCATGCCGTCTGCCGGGTCGCCGAACTCATCCGCCGTAAAGTAAGCAAACGGACAAGGTGTGCCGGCAGGTGGTGGCACGATGCCGTCCATGTCCGCGGGCAGGAATCCCGCCTGTCCTTCAGGGAACGTCGCCAGGTTTCGATTGAAATAGATGAAGCCGGCAGTCGGATCGCCAACCAACATCTTCTGGCGGTCGAAGGCAAACACGCCGCCGCCGTCAAAAGTAACGCCTTGCGAAAACTGGTTGGTGCTCATGTAGTAGCCGTCGGGCCACACGCCGAGGTGCGGGTAATCCGGAAATTCATTATCCGGCGCACTGGAGACACCAAAGTTGTACAGATAGTAGGCGCCCGTCGGGTCACCGGTTTTCGAGATAGCAATGGTCTCGAAATATGGACCAGGGTCGCCAAAGGGAAAGCAAAACTGCGAGAGCAACCAGCGGTCAGCCAGCGGGTCGTAAAGAGCAATGGGATCGCCACCATCTTCAGCGCCGCAGGGCGGGCCCAGCGCGGTAAAGATGTCGCTAAACTTCTTGGCCGGGATCAATGGGGTGCCGGCCTTATCAAAAATGCGGATGGTGAGGTTGATTACCTGAACGTAGTGGTTCGGGCCAACGTCACCTTCTGTGTCCGGCGGGGACAGCCGGAATCCGAAGAGATTCGCGTTGTCCTGATTGCTGTTGCCGTCAAAGACCAACGACGGCAGCGGCAGAACATTAGGGACGTTAGGAGCGTTAGGAGTTTTCTTGGGAACGTATTGCTGCAGCGCGCCATCCTGGTCCGGTGTAACGGAGGTATCAATCGTGCGCATCGGGTTGCGATTCTTTTTACCGGCCTGGCGATCCTCTCTCTCCTTCTCACTCAAACTCTTCTTGCTAACCACCCCCATGTCACGCAATGGAATCGATTCTGCAAAACCGGCAGCGCGCTTGAACACGGGCGCGCTCTGAGCCTGCGGTGGCACCACCGCATTCGTCGCTCTCGACGCATTCTTTGCCGTTTCGGAGGGGGCTTTGCTGGCCCCAACCTTCCCGGGTTCCACCTTGCTCCGTTTCGCCAGACTCACCGGCAGAACCAGAGAAACCAGAGCTAGTACTACGATTGCGATCAAAGCAGCAGTGATATTCCGTTTCATTTCGCTTTCTCCTCGAGTATGCCGGTGATGCGTCCAGGTGTGCGGTGAAAAGGGTCGCCCCTCGAGCACTGATTAAGATTCTTCGCCAAGAGCGGACGCGAAACTACGAGCGTCGCTAGTTTTACGAGTTAGACCTGCCCACGACCAGATCTCTCGCTTATGGGTTCTAAGTTTTCACTAGGTATGTCCGGATTGGACTGTCAATTCCGGCCATGAAGCTTGGCCTGAGATCGCCCCCTGGATGGTAACTCGAGACAAATGCTGTGCTGATTCTAGCTTTAGAGTCGACTTCCCACTCGACGCCCGTAGCACGGCTTCATTTTCAGTGGGCGTGAGATTATTCGCAATCGAGTCCGGTTGTCAATAGTGGATCGGCGTTGTGTGGTAACTATATAAAACAGCCCTCTGCGAAACCGAATAGAAAAGCCCTCTAGGATGTCGCACCCGAAAGGGTGGGCAAATGAGAGGACATTTGTTGATGAGTGCGAAGGAGCGAGAGCGGCTGAAGATCTTTACCAGAGTGAAGCGCGGTGAGTTGCAGCAAAAGGAAGCGGCGGCGCTTTGCCAGCTCGAGTATCGGTATCTGCGGCGGCTATACCAACGGTATTGCGAGCAAGGTGATCGGGGGATAGTGCATCAGGGCCGCGGCCGACCATCGAACCGCGCCAAAACGGCGGAGTTCAAAGCGGGAGTGCTGGCACGATATCAGGAACGGTACCCTGACTTTGGACCAACGTTGGCGGCTGAGAAGCTGGCGCTTGATGGTCATGAGGTTGACCATGAGACGCTGCGTGGTTGGTTAATGAAAGCGGGGCTGTGGCAGAAGCGCCGGAAGCGTGCGAAGCATCGCAGCTGGCGGGAGCGGCGGGCGCACTTTGGCGAGTTAGTGCAAATGGACGGCTCGCATCACAAGTGGTTCGAAGCACGGGCCGCGAAGTGTTGTTTGATGAACATGGTGGATGATGCGCAAGGCACCACCCAGTCATTGCTGAATGAGGAAGAAACAATCTTTGCGGCGATGCGGGTGCTGTGGCAGTGGATCGATCTTTATGGGATACCACAAAGCCTGTACACCGATAAGAAGAATGTCTACGTAGTTGATGAAAAAACCAGGGAAAAAGCCGCCGACAGTGGCGCCGAGGTGTTCACCCAGTTTGGGCGTGCCTGTCAGCAACTGGGCATCAAGATCATCACCGCCCATTCCCCGGAAGCGAAGGGCCGCGTCGAGCGCAACCACAGCACTTATCAGGATCGTTTGGTTAAGGAGTTCCGTTTGGCGGGGATCAGCACCATTGCCGCCGGCAATCAGTTCTTACAGCAGGGCTATTGTGAGCAACTCAATCAGAAGTTTGCGGTGGCGCCGCGCTCAGCCGTCGACTTTCACCGTTCCGCCAAAGGCTATGACCTGGCTAGCATCTTTTGTATCGAGGAAGAAAGAACTTTGAGTGCGGATTGGATCGTGAGGTTCGAGAATCAGTTCTATCAGCTACAGTCGCCACGCAAAACTGCCGTGGCCAAGGGCAAGGTGCGCGTGCGCCGCTACCTCGATGGCCACTTGCACTTCTGCCACGCTGAGCGAGATCTGGCTTACACCCTCTTACCGGAAAGACCAAAACCAAAAACAGTCAACAAGAAGAAAAGCAAAAAACTTAGCGCCGGCACCACTATCATCGAGCAGTATGTGCCCCCAACCAATCATGTCTGGCGCAGTTTTCAGTTCGGCCAGGGACCGCCTTGGGCTCGCTGAGCCCAACGCTACTTACTTGCGTAACTAAACTCAGAGGGCTTTTCTAAATAGTTAAGCCAGAGGGCGTTTCTAAATAGTTCTGACATAGTGGATCGGCGTTGAGCCCCGGGAAACTCTCGGAGCGACCCATTCGAATTTGTCCTGGCGCGGACGACTCGGGTCGAAACGCAAGCGAGCCGCGCGGCGTCGAAACTTTTCGTTCGGGCCTTTCAAAAAAATACGACGAGCAGAGCAAGGCGATTAACCTCACTCTGCTCGCCGCCCTGGTGGACCAGGTTTCAAGCTTACGCCAATCCGACTGCTTACGGTGCGGACTGTTCGTAGCGGTTATGGACGAAAGCGGTCGCGGTATTCACCAGAGACGATGAAGGCCTTGACCATTTCGGCCCGTTCGAAGTTCCCCTCAAACTGGTTCAGTTTGTCGAGCCAGAAGTGGAAGCCACTGTCATCCGGGTCGCGTCGCAGGTAGCCGAAATACTGCATCCGGACGAACCTTTCGTTGAACGTAGCCCTCACGAACCCTTCATTTTCCACCACGCGCTGCAGAACCGCTGCGCGTGTCAGAGAGTGGTCTGTCAGACCAGCCACGAGCGCGGCCTGTTCCTCGCCGGTGAAGCTGACGCCGGTGTTGCGAATGAGCGTGTCAACGTAGCCGTCGTTGCCGAGATGGTCATAGGCCGCTCGGAAGGCGGCACGCTGCACCCACTCATCCAGGAATTCCCGCTTGTTATTTCTCAGCAGTTCTTCCCAACCATCGTTGCCGACAACTAAATCGCCGGCGATGGCCTCGCGGTCCGGCATGAATTCGGCGAACAGCGGCGCTCGCCCATAACTTGCGCGATAGACCGAGTCGACCAATCCGCCGGTCGTCTGAGATTCAATTGACAGGAAGTAGGCCGCACTAACGTTGATGGTGCGCCGTTCGATGCAATTGAAGTCGTTGCCGCAACTGATTATCTGATTGCTCCAGAAGTTCAAGCCGTCGCTGTCCGGCTCGCGACCCAGGAAGTCGAGATAGTGTTGCCGCACGAAGTATTCAGGCGTATCGATCGCATAGCCGCTGCCGGCCACATCGCGGGTGCCCGTGAAGACCGCGTCACTCAGGTTGGCAAGCAACGAGAACGAGCGGCTCGACGGACTGAAGTTGTGGTTAACCAGAGACGGCGTGACCGTATAGAAGTTGCCCGTATCGACATTCGGGAAACGATACGCGCCGTTGCTGTCAGTGATTGCGAGCGCCGAGCGAGCGCCGCTTAATCTCACCACAACGCCACCCAAAGGCGTTCCGGTCGCTGACGTGATCGTACCGCTGATCGTCGCCGGCGCCGCGGTTGGAGACGCTGGCTCGCCGGCCGTCCAGTCTGAAAATTCGGTTACGTTGGGAATTATGATCGTGTTGGTGGCTTCGTCCACACATGGACCAGCAGGGCAAACCTCGGGGAAGTTGACAGCAGTGCCGCCAATGACCCGGATCACACGATAGCTGGCCTCAGTGCCCATCACGTCAAGCGCGTCTGTCGCATAAGTGAAGGTTAGGGTAGCCGTTACGCTTCCGCCTTCAGTCAATGTCCAATAGCGCTGTAAGGAAGTCGCCGGATTAAGTATTGGCTGTGATCCTTGCACCGCCTTGGCAGTGAAATCCGCCGGGAATGTTCCGGCCGTGACGTTAACCGTCACCGGCGAGAAGCTGTTGGCAGTGCCCACTTCGAATACCTTGCTGGCAACGGCCGTGTAGGTCTTGCGGAAATTGCCGTCAACGTAGCCAGTGACCCGCGTGACTACCCCGGCAGGCCCAACGATTTGTGTGTTCGCCCCGGTCACGAGTCGTCCGTTGGTCAGCGCGGTTGTGCCGATCACGGTGAGATCACCGCCGGCGAGCGTCAACGTATGAGTGATGTCATTATCGTCATACGTCATTGTGGTGAGCGTGCGCGTCGGGTTGATCTCCGGCCCAATCGACCTGGAGAGCGTGCACCGAAGGTACGATACGGTCTGACCACCTGTGCCCAGATTAAAGGTGAACGGCACATCGAAAGTGCCGCACGCCGTAGGCGTCGTGGTGTTGCCGATTTGCACCACTCCGGTAGTGGCGCCGCCGTTACCGAGCGTGATCTTGTTTGAGTTGATAAGACTGCCCGAGAACAGTCTGATGGCGCCAACGACGACGTTGTTCACCGAGTTCATGGTTAAGCCCATATCCGCCTGGATGGCGAAATTGGTGATCGGAGCGGTAGCCACGCCGGTGCCGGTATATTGCTGCGGTGCGGTCGTCAGGAACCAAACGAAGTTGGAGCTGGCGCCGTTGGCTGTCAGCGTACCGTTGTTGGTAAGCGTCGTGCCGTTCATCAGGAACACGTTGTTGCCGATGCTCAGCGTGTTGCCCGTGTTGATGGTGATACTGCGCGTGACGTTGTTAAAGACAGCCGGGGCCAGGAAGGTCGCCGTGTGGTTGGCAGACGTGTTGGTGATTACCAGATCCGGAAACACGCCGGCGATACTGAACGCCTTGGCGGCGCCGGAAGCAGCGTTCCCCAACTGGACCGTGCCGGCCGTAACGGTGGTCGTGCCGGTAAGTCCGGACTGATTGCGATAGTCGCGCGGACCGGAGACAGCGGTGTTGGCCAGCTGAATGATGATGGTGCCGCCGCTGATGTTCGTGGTTCCGACACCGGTTCCCAGGTCAAAGCTGGCGAGCGTGGTCGAGGCGTTGCCTATCGTGCAAACGGTGATAGTGCCGCCGGTTTGGTTGTAAGTGATCGCGTTGCCGGAAGCAGCCACGCCGAACCTGCCGGTCGCATTGATAGCGCCGCCTTCGACGTTGATGTTAGCGCCCGCAGCGAAGCCCATCGAATTGCCGGTGGCAATGCCGATGTTGAACGTGCCAGAGGTCATGCGGAACAAGCCCGGTAAAGTCGGGCTGCCGTTTAGACCAACCACCGTAGCGTTGGCATTGTTCATCCAGAGACCACCCGTCGCTGGTATGGCATAACCCGCAACATTGAACAGCGGATTGCTGAACGTACCGGCGCCGTCCATTTTGAACGTGCCGTTCGTGATAGTCAGGAAGCCGACTGCGTTAGCCCCCAGAACCGTCAGCGTACCGCCGGGATTGAAGCTCAGAACCGGCGTGTTGTTGGTCCCCTTGTTTAGCGTAATGCCGGCCGTCTGTTTCAAGTCCGTCGTGCTGGCCCCGCCGAATGTCGCCGTGGCATCGGTGGCGCCGGTAAAGATAATGCCGGCTGCGGCCGTGTTGGCGTTGGTACTGAAATCGATCGTGCCGTTGTTGGTCAAGTTCCCACCGATGGAAAGAACGTGACCTGTTTGCGTGCCGGCGGGATTGGATTGGAACACGCCTCCGGAGTCGATGGTTGCACTTTGACCAACGGTTAGCGTCCGGGCGGTCGTTGCTTCGAACTGCAAAGTTCCACCAGTTTGAACCGTCAGGTTCAAGCAGTTGCTCGAGTCGATCGTCACAGTTGCACCGGTTACGATCGTGGCGTTGTCACCCGGGCCCGGCACGATGCCGCCGACCCAAGTCGCTCCCACGCTCCAGTTCCCACCCGCTGGTGTTGAACTGATATTGCCAGCCGGACTTGTGGCCTGGCTCCCGGACAGGGCTGTGCTTTGCGCACCCTCGGAAATCGCGTAGACGTTCCAGAAATAGTTGGTGCCGGGGCTCAGCCCGGTGGCGTTGTAGGACGTTGCATTCTGCGCCGCAGTGCCATCGAAGGTGAAGTTGATGCCGTCAGTTGAACGATACACCCCATACAGCGTTTCATTCGCCGAGTCGGTCCAGTTGAGCGTCATCGCGAGTTGCGTGACGCCGGTGAAATTCAAGGCCGTCGGCGCGGTTGGCGTTGGCGGTGCGAACGAGAAGATTCTTCGCGAACCCTGAGCCGCGGAAGTCAACACGGTGATGGCGCCAGCGGTGTAAAGGTTTGCAGTGGGCACTGCCGAGGCGCCGTCGAATGACGGCGGTGGAGCTCCACCTTGCGGCGCGGCCACTGAGCCGACGTTGCCGGCAGTGTTGCTGGAAGAGAAACCGATGTGTGGGTCCCGCGAATTTGTATCGGCCGCGCCCAGCGTGCTCATGGTCATGCTGCCGTAAACAGCTTCGATGACGCCGGTGGTTTCATACAGCCGCACCTGGTAGGTCAAGTCTGCCGTGCCGCCAGTGTTGAAATTCGACTGGTTATTGAGCCACTCAATATTCAGCACCCGGTTCGGCGCTGCGCCGGTGACTTTGAAATGTACTCTTCCGTCTCCAGCGTGGGTGCGCTGGTCAGCGCCGTACGCGGTAATGATGGAGATGCCGGCCTGGGCCAGAGGCTTGTAGGGAGTGCTGGTTTGCGCTGTCGCGCCAAGCCGCACCACGCCGTTGTCATTGATGCCGAACTGGGTAAATCTCACGCCCTGAAAATAAAAATCGAAGCCGATGTTCGACAGCGGCGAAGCGGTGTCATCAATATTGGCTCCGAGCAACTGCGTCGTGCCGACGCTCATGTCCGTCAGCGAAGCGTTGGTCGCCGTCGTAAAGACGTAGTTGCCGGCAACATCCGGCGCCAACGGAGCAGGCGCCGAACTCTCAGCGCTTACAGCCTTGAGTCTTGGGTCGTCCTTCGCCGACGAGGGATCAACCCGGTCGCTAATGCGCTCGATCTGCGCCGGCGCCACGCTGCTTCCCTGTTGCATCGAAGCCTTTGGAGCGATGAAGGCTGCTAAAAGAAGAGCAGCACAAATGGCTACGCCCAGGCGCGCGCCTAGAACTGTTCGATAGTTTGATGTGGCGAATTTTCTCATGTCAGGGCCTCCAGGCTTCAATGTAGGTGGTAAACGAATGCGAACGGATCTGGTGACAGCTAAGACGAACCGCCTAGCGCGCGGTCGATCTGCTCTCGGGTCAATCTATTGATAGCTCTTAAAAGTCGCAGGCACTGCCGCTTGTAAACCCTTATGAAAACTATTTACTTTTGTAAGAATTGTGGCACCAAGCGGAAGGCTGAAGCACTAGATGCGGGTCCAGAAATCCTAACAGTCTTCCAATAAGCACGCAGAAGGTATTATTACTTGCGCAACAAGTCAATGTTTTAGGTGCATTTCTCTCCGACGCTGATTTCAGCCTCTGGGGCTTAGCCGAAAGCCGAGGATAAACGCGGATGACCTGAATCAGAATCAAGGGGCTTTCCTGATTCGCGTGAATCCGCGTTAACCCGTGGCTTACCGTACTCCACCCCGGCCCGGCAATCTAAGGCGAGAAGCGCGCGCGGTATTCGCCGGAGACGATAAACGCCTTAACCATTTCCGCCTGCTCGAAGTTGCCGTCAAAGCGGTTCAACTTGTCCAGCCAGAAGCGGTAACCTGACGGATCCGGATCGCGTCGCAGGTAACCGAAGTATTGCATCATCACGAAGGTCTCGTTGCGTTTCGCGCTGATGAAGCGTTCGTCCTCGACGATTCGCATCAGCACTTCAGCTCGTGACGATGTGCCCGCGTTCAGACTGCTGACCATCCCATCGCGTTCGCCGGCCGAGAAACTAACGTTCGTGTTCCGAATCAGCGAGTCGACATATTGATCGTTGCTGACGCCGGCGTAGGCCGTTTGGAAAGCGGCACGCTCAACCCAGGCAGCGACAAACTCGCGCTTGCTCGCGGCCAGGTCACCGGCCCAATCGCCTTGACCGACGACGATGTTACGCGCGACCGCGCGCGCGTCAGGCATGAACTCGGAAAACTGCGGAGCCGCTCCAAAGCTGGCGCGATTGAGTCCATCGACGAGTCCGCCGGTCTGCTGAAACTCGATCGAGAAAAAGTAAGCCGCCGAGACGTTGATGGTGCGCCGCTCGATGCAAACCGAGTCCGTGCCGCAGGTCAGTATCTGATCGCTCCAGAAGTTGAACCCGCTTTCGTCAGGGTTGCGCCCCAGGAAATCGAGATAGTGTTGCCGCACGAAATACTCGGGCGTGTCTAAAGGATTGCTAAACGAGCCGGCCGCAGTCCCGGTAAATCCGGCTTGCGTGTTGTTGCCGAGTTGCGTGAAGGACCGTTCGGCCGGAGTGAAAGAGTAATTTGGACGCGACGGTCGCACCGTGTAGAAGCCGCTCGTTTCCACTTCGCCAAAATGATAGTTGCCATTGGCGTCAGTGATCGTCTTGCGGTTCTGCGTGCCGGTTAATCTGACTACGGCGCCGCTGACCGGCTGCCCACTCTCGTCGGTGATTGTGCCGGAGACATTGCCGTCCGCCGCGGTCGGCAGCAACAGATTGATGCCGACGATCACCGGATCGTGATCGGACGCGCGATAAGGCGTCCCCACGTTGATGGCCTGTTGCGCCGCCGACTTGAACTCGAGGTTGTAGTCGAGCACGGTCGGTTCGTCGGCGTTGATATGCCAGATGGTCGTGCCGGAGATGTAGGGATTAAGCTCCTTGCTCGCAAGGGCGTGGTCCAGGTAGCCGGAATATTCGTCAAACTGATAAGAGTAACGGTTGGCCAACGGCACCCACCGTTGCACCTCGTCAATCAGGCCGCCGGCGCCGTCCTGCAAGGTGTCGTTCATGTCGTTCTCAAGTCTGAAGATCGGATCTTCTTCGCCGTAAGCATTGAGATCGCCCATCACGAGCACGCGTGCCTCACCCGTCGTGGTCTGCCGCTCTTCGACAAATTCCAGCAGGGCTTCAGCCTGAAGCGTACGCTGCAAATTGTCGCAACCCTGACCGTCGCCCAGATCGGCATCGCCGCCGGTGTCGCTGGCGGAGCAACCCTTCGAAGTGAAGTGGTTGACGATGTAGACGAACTTCGCTCCGTTCGCGTTAAGCGTGAAAGTTTGGGCGAGCGGATTGCGCGCCTGGCCGGACCAGATGGGATCGGTGTCGTTCAGGGCCGCGCCATCGGGAGTGACGGTGCTCGTCTTGTAAATGATCGAGTTTTTGATCTCGTCTGTGCCGGGCGTGGTGCCGTCCCGGAAAGCGTAAGCGCCGGCCCCGGCTATGGCATTGAGGCCGTTGACCAGATCCTGAATGGCGCTGGCCGCGCCACTGCCGTCATTCTCGATTTCGATCACGCCATACACATCGGCGTTGATGGCCAGAATGGCGGCGATGATCTTGTCGCGTTGCCGGTTAAATTCAGCCAGCGTGGTGGCTCCGCGCGAAGTTGGGAAGCCACCGCCCGCGCCGTTGCCATTGAAGTAGTTCAGTACATTGAAGCTGGAAGCCTTAACCAGGCCACCGACTGAATCAGGCGCCGCAGTGCGCGGATTCGCGTCAACAAAAACAGGCGGCGTGGTCGGCTGCAGCCGATACTCGTTGAAGTCGTAAGTCAAAACACCCGTCACTGCCGTGGTTGTGTCGCCGACGCGACGCGTATTGCTCGCGTTGAAATAAGGAGTCGGATCGGGATTTTGGATCGAGCGGCCGTCGTCAAGGACCACGTAACGGCGCAGGTTCAGTGCCGCCACTGCCAGCGCGGCCGGAGTGTTCGTACGATCGAAATTATTTTGCTGGAACAGCCGACCGTCGGACGAGAGCACCGCCTCGCCAAAGCGACCGAGACCAAAGTTTCCCGTGACCGTCAGCGTCTCGGGGAAACGGACCAGCATGTTCTCGACGCGTTCGAGATCGTTGTTGACCGGTTCCGGCAAATCGTAGTCAACCGCAGTGGGCAGCATGTTGCCGGTACTGCAAACGATTATCGAGGTCGGCGTGATTTGGGTGTTGTTGAAAGTTTCAGCCACCGTGCCGGTGATTCGCACGCGATCACCAGCGAACACGTCGATTGCCGGCGAGGCCCCATCGAAAACGTAGAGTCCGTCAGACGTCGCCGAGTTGGCGTCGCCGGTCGGGTCCTGAATGTAGAAACCACTTAAATTGGTTGCGCCCTGGAAGTCGCCGATGACGAGACCTTCCGTGGTGACATTGCTGCCGACAATCGGACTGGCCGCACCGCTGCCCTGAATTGTGTAGGTCGCCGTGAAGGCGGTGCCACACGAAGCCGGATCGACGGTGGTGAAATCGAAGACGTAATCCGCGGCCATGTTGTCCGGCGGGTCGATCACGTCTACGTCCTGGATTTGCACGTCATCAACAACGACGGTGCAGACTTCATTTGCCGTGAAATCAACGGTCGGATTGAGCGTGAACGTCGTTGGCCCACCGGAGATGGCAAACGCATGCGCGCCGCTGTTGCCGCAGGTAATTGAAAAGGCTATGGCTGGCGCGGTTACGCCTTCGCTGAACGTCACCGAGATATTGGCGCCCAGCGGGATGCCGGTCGCGTTGTCTGCCGGATTAGTGCTGGTTACCGAAGGAGCAGTATCAACTCCGGCGCCGGTAGTGATGCTGATGTCGTCGACGCCAACCCATTCGTCACTGCCAACTGCGTCGGACGTTATGACGCGCAGTTGGACCAGCGGCTGATTGTCAACCGCGGGCGGCAACGTCACATTCACCGGCGTGACGAGGGTTGCCAAGCTTGGACCAGTGGATGCATCGGGCACGAAAGCAGCGGGCACGTTGGTGTAATTGCCGGAGTTGCCGACGCGGTACTGCAGCGCCACCGGCTGCACGGCATTGTCCGCTGCTGAATCGATATCGCGCAGGTTGTAGCTGACGTTGACGCCCGTGACACCGGTCGTGTTGAGCGTGATGACGATGTGGGGGGCGTCCGCCGTTCCCGATCCCTGGAAAGCGACGACAGGATTTGGGAGCGTGTCGAATTCTGCAACCGCTCCGGTGTTATTACCAGCCGGGTTCGTCGCGTTCGCGATAACGTTAACCGGCGTTGCGGAACCGTCCGCAATAATGGTCTGCGGGTCGGTCCCAGTCGAAGCGCTTAAATTGTCGCCGCGATAACCGATCACGCCCGGAACGCCCGACCAATCATTGGCAGTAGTAATCAGCGCGGGGTTAGTCCAGTTCTGCGAGAACGGGAGAGATTGAGGAGTAGTGTCCGCGAGCACGGACCTGACTAGGTCTTTCAAAAAATTGTTGGACGGTATGGCGAGCGCCAGCGCTACGATCAGGCAATAAGCGAAGACAAGTTTGACGCGCAGGTGAAACAGATTTTTTATCGATGACATGCAGTTTGAAGCCCCTATCAAATTCAGATTTATTGATGTGATCCGGCTTGAAGAGCGTTCCGAAATTATCGGCCGCCATCCTGGACAGCCGATGTTTTCAGAGCCAGGCTGAAACGAGCAGATTGCCCAGTTTTTTGTCTTACAAGTTCGAGGCAGTGCGTCAGCGCCTTACCACTGAGTAGAACCGATGGCAGCCAGTAGGCTGAACATCTGGAGTGGTCCGCCGCTGGATTTCCGGCCTGACTAGAACCTGAATTGATTGCTGAACTCTAACGAACCTTGAGCGACGGATCGCCAAAGAAGATCCAGGTGCGCTTCACGTCGATGTCGAAGGTTGCGCCCTTCGCAATTTTGATGGCATCACCGAGGGCGACAGGCGCACCGCCATAAAGCTGGGTGTACAACTCCTCGCCCATTTCGTGCTGCCCTTGAGCGATCGTCAGGCCGGAGGAAGCAAACGCCGCGACCGCGCCTCCGTTTGGCGCTTTCAGAAACGCCTCGGAGAGCGACGTCAATGCCGGATCCTGGAAGTAGCCGTTGAGACAGTCCATCACCACCACAAAGGAAAGCTTGTCGGTGCCGTTGGTCAAAGCCAGGGCATCGGAGGCCAGGAACAGTTGGGCGCTGGTCCATACATCCACGTTGCCGTGTCCCGAATAGTTTACGAGCGCCTTTCCGGAATTGAAGCCGGCGATGATGTTTGCTCGCGTCTGCGCGTCAGTCGGTGGCGGAGTTCCCAGGCCGCGGTTGATGCGCTGGACGAGCATGCCCGGAGGCAGCAAGCTTTGAAACAAGTCGCTGGTGTCAACGAAGCCATAAATGTGAAACGGATCTTCATCCGCGATCAGCATCGCACTTTGCGGGTCGAGGCGAACGAAATTAACAATCTTGGAAATTATCGTGGTGGCATCGGCGGTGGTGCGAAACGGCATTCGACCAACCGGGATATTCGCGATCCCGTCGTTGTCAAAGTCAGTGAGCCAATCATCAGAAGCGGTCTCGTTGTAAGTAGCGTCGACCAGCTTCGTGGGCACGAAATCAAAATAGCCGAGGTTTTCGCCAAAATTTGGGCGGTTTTCATAGTTGCGCGGATCGAAGGTGGCGTCACCGGCAAAGACTATGTAGCGCGGCTTTTTGACCCAGTTAGTCGCGGCATGCGAAAGAAAATTCTTAATCGCCTGTGGCCCATGCACGCCATAGCCGAACTCGTCGTAAACGTCTTCGACGTCCACCGTCGCCGCAACCATCTGGTCGCGATTTAGTCGTTGGGCGAGCAGCGAAGTGTTGGATGGAGGAACAGGCGCCGAAAAGCTGGGGATAAAAGTCTTGTGCGAGACGACCAGGAAGTCTGCGCCATTGGTAATCGTCGCTGAAAGATGGCCCTGATTAAGCGTCGACGGTTGATTCAACGAGAGCGAGGCCGGCTGATCGAACTGATTCTGCGGGAGCGCGTAAAGCAGTCGCGGCGTTTTTGACAAAGACGCGCCCGGCGGCACCGTGATCGCATGACCGGCAGCAGTCGGTTCCGAAACAGGCTTGGCAACGATCACGTTAAAAGGATCGCTGTAATCGATCAAGCGAACCAGCGGCGTGGCAAAGCCGTCAACCGTGCGCGACTGCGAACCGCGCAAACTAAATTTCAACGAGCCGCTGTCGGTTTTGAACGAATGCGGATAGGTGAGCTTGACGTAGTCGACGATGCTCAAGTCAGAACCGGACTGAGGCTGCGTCACAACGAATCTCACGGTGTTGGCGCCGTTATTAAGTTGCGAAGCGGGAATGTTGAAAACCTGAACCGGATGTCCACCTGAACTCGGATCGAAACCGAAGAACCCCGGGAACGACCCGACATTCACGCCGTTAAATTCGATGCTGACCTGATGGAACGCCTGGTTGATGCCCTGCAAAGCGATTTCCAGTCGAGCCGGGGCGAGTGCGGTCGGATCGGGATTGGGCGTATTGATGGTTTGGCTGGCCATGCTTCCGGGCGGCGGAACGTAAGCGACGACCTGGCCGAAATAGTTTTCCTTGTCGCCGTTTGTGACGCTGACGAAGTAGAGGCCACGATCCTTACGCTCAGAGACGGCCTCAAAATTCGCCGGTCCATCGACCGCGGCCGCCGCAACACTGAGCACGGCGTGATTGCGCTCCTGCCGCTCCTGTCTTGCCTGGCGCCGGACCTTCGCTCGCTTTTTCTTTTTCGCAGTTGTGCCTCTGCGAAATTGATTCGTCGCCGTCGCGCGCACTGCCGACTTCCGCGCCGACGAAGATTGTTCAGCGGCAGGCAACTTCACAGGCGATTTCACAGAGGATTTCACAGGCGAGGTCATCGGCAATGATTTTTCGTTTGCCTTGAGCTGGCCCTCGCCGTTGTCAGTCTCTTTAGATGCCGCGTCAGACTGAAGTTGCGATCGGCGTGGACTCGGCAGTCCCGTTGGCAGGCGCTTTTGAAGGTTCATTCACTTCAAACGACGGCGAATAATTCTCAACTGCAGACGTCGAGGGCTGCGTCTGCGGTTCAGTTCCGGGCGCGCTGATCTCGCTTCGCGACGGCGCCGCGCTCGGCGTCAATCCCCCGAACAATGAATTTGGACTATTAAGTGTCCAACTGTAGAAGATCGGATCGCTCAGGACCGGCTGCACGCGCTCGGACGCGGGGGAAATTCGCGGCGGCGCGGCTGGCGGCTCTGGCACTGGCACTGGAGTTGGATCCGGAGTAGGCGGTGGCGGAGGCGGATTGTCGTCCTCAGTCGCCTGAATTTGTCCGATGACGCGTTTGCCGGGAGTTGTTCCCGCAATTAAATAATAGGTGCGCGTGTCAGTCGTCGGCGTGTCGAGACCGCGTCCGTAAAATTCAAGGTAGTCACTCGCGCCAAAGCGGCCACTGCTCTGGCTGGTGCTAATCGCCACCTCTTTCGCTTCAGCAAAGAGACGCAGGTTGCGAATGTCGACCGTGGGATTGAAACCGGCGGCAACCATCTGCGGCTGCGTCACGCGGTACCAGCTATCCTTCTTGATGGCGATCTTCAGAGCTGATTGCGAAGCGATGGGCCACTGGTCCTCAACCGGACCGTCGGTCAGGTTTAAATTGCTTTCCGCCGCCGGATAAAGTTTTTCAAACAGCGCGTTGCTGTCGGTCGTGCTTTGTGGCGACTGCTGCTCGAGCGTCTGCGCGAAGACGGGAGCGCTGCTCGCCGAAATTGAGTCCGCGCTAACCGCCGCGTGTGCCTTCGTCGCGCCCTGCGAATTCAGCGACTCAATGTAATAGACAGAATCCACATCGCCCTGCGGGTCGATCCAGGCATACGAATGACCGCCGCGAAGCAAAGGCGTGTTGGGAGCAAACGCAGCGCCGGGAATCATCTCCCGATTCAACCGCGTGCGCTTGCCGTCGCCCAGCCGGTAGACGTTGAACCCGACATTCTCAGAGTCGGAGTCCGCATGCCATTGCAGGAGCACGCCTTCAGCCGACTTCGTTGCGGTCAGCAACGTCAGTTTGAGTTCAGTCTTTGTAGGATTTGATTGGCTTGCGGATGACGGCGACCGGCCGGATTTCCCGAACGATGCGAGTGAGACGAGCGACGTGGAAAGCAATACTGCGAGGGAAACAGATACCGCCACCAGGCTTCGAGCCAAGCCCAAACGTTTGGAACAACTCTTCATTTCGCGCTGATTTGATTACGAGACGGTTAGACGACTACCAAAAACCTGCAATTTCCATCCGGTGCCGGGAGACGGGCCTTTATAACATACTTTCGCCGTTGGATAGTAGGAGCGGAAACGCATTAAGCCGCGGATTGAGCGGTAACGGTGCAGTCGCCCGAGCGTCAGAGCCGGGGTTCCTGCTTGAGTTGCCCTGCCTCACGGTCGGGCGAATGCACCGTTATCCGCGGCAATCCGCGGCCTAGTTGTCTGCCGCGTTAGCGCGGGAAGCGATCGCGGTATTCACCGGAAATGATGAATGCCTTGACCATTTCTGCCTGTTCGAAGTTGCCGTCAAACTGGTTCAGTTTATTGAGCCAGAATTGGAAGCCATCGGGATCGGGATCGCGTCGCAGGTAGCCGAGGTACTGCATCATCACAAACGTGTCGTTGAACTTGGCGTTCACGAACGTTCCGTTCTCCGCGATACCCCTGACCACGTCGGCGCGGCTCAGGTTGCCGGTGCCCAAACCAGCAATCCAGCCGGCGCGTTCACTTGAAGTGAACGTGACTCCGGTGTTGCTGATTAGCGCATCGACGAACGTGCTCGCGTCCATGCCGTCGTACCGAGCATGGAAAGCCGGACGATTGACGAAGGCCGCGGCAAACGCTTCCTTGTTGGCTTGGAGTTTCGCCTCCCAGCCATCTTCGTTCACCCTGACTCCGAATCCGACCGCACGCGCATCCGGCATGAACTCTCCGAACTGCGGACGAGCGCCGTAACTCGCGCGATACATGCCGTCAACCAGCCCTCCGGTTGCCCGGAATTCGATCGACAGGAAGTAAGCCGCAGAGACGTTTTCTCGCTTGCGCTGGATGCACTCCGCATCTCCGCCACAACCGAGGATCTGGTCGCTCCAGAAATTGAAGCCGGCCTCGTCGGGTTCACGACCGAGGAAATCGACGTAGTGCTGGCGTACGAAATACTCAGGCGTGTCGAGCGGGTTTGCTGTTTGTCCGGTCGCCATCGCGCTAAAGATCGCGTTCGTGCTTTGTCCGATCTGACTAAACGATTGGACCGTCGGACTGAACTCGAAGTTCACTCGCGAAGGTGTGACCGTGTAGAAGCCAGTCGTTTCTACGTTGGCGAAAATGTAGGAGCCGTTCGCGTCAGTGATGAATTTGCGGTTCTGCGCGCCGGCCAGTCTTATCACCACGCCTTCCACCGGGTTGCCGTTCTGGTCGAGGATGCGCCCGGTAATGATGCCGTCAGCCGCCGTCGGAACAAGCGAGCTGAAGGTCCATTGCGTCGGCAGATCGGCAGGAGCGACGGTGGCGGATTCCACATGGTTGTTGGCCGTGTCGACCGTTCCCGGAATTTGGGCCACCCAATGCTGGTCGCCGGGGTTCCGCAAGCGGCGCAGGTTCAGCGTCGCTTCGGTGTTGAATCCGGTAACCTCGGGATCGAGATAGCGCAAGCGCAACGTAGCCGTGGACGTGTTAGTTCCAGTCTGGCTGATGGTGTAGTTGCGTTGGACCGCCGCCGCGTAAGTTGCCGGCGGAACCTTGGCCAAGACCACCGTCAGGCTCGTTGGCTTGGTGCCCGCGGCTGCGAAAGTGATCCGATTGTTCGGGTTGCCAAAGGTTATCGTCGTGGTGCCAAAGGCTGCCGTGCGCGTGATAGTACCAATCACGTCGCTCACGCCGGTTGAAGCAGTCGTGTTCGGCTGCGACAAAGTAAAGGCGCCGGTATTGAGATCGCTGCTGGTCAGCGCCAGAGCGCCGTTGACCGTCGCGTTCCCTGTCAGCGTTACACCAGTGACGTTGGTGCCGATCGTGTTGTTGATCGTCAGGTTGTTGTAAGCGATACCGGCAGCTTGTTGCGCCGCGGTGCCGTTGAAGACAACCGTGCTGCCGGTGGTCGTAAACGTTGCTCCTCCGGGAACAGTCAGGGCAGCGCCCGAACCGTTGAGAGAGAGCGTGCGGTTGGTGATATTCATCGAGCCGCCCGCGTTAACTGCGAGCGCGCCGGCTTGCAGATCGTTGTTGAGAGTTACGGTTGAGCCGCTCAACACGGTCGCCACGTTGGTTGCCGACAAGCTGCCGGTGCCGCCGGCGTTGTTGATGACGTGTGTGCCGGTGCCGAGGTTTAGATTGCCGCCGCTGATGATGCCGTTGAGCGTCAGGTCGCCTCCCGGTGCGCCGCCGATCGTCAAGACGCGCGGACTAGTAATCGTCAGCGTCATAGTGTTCGCCAGACTCAGGCTGTAAATGCCGATGTCTGTCGCACTGATAGTTGGTTGCGTGGCAACGGCGGGAATAATCACGTCGTTGACTGCCGGATTAGAAACACCGGGCGCGTACTGGGCCACTAACGGTCCTGGGGTCGTCCAGTTGGTAGCGGTGTTCCAGTCCGTGTTGGTGGTTCCGGTCCACGTCATAGTGGTATCGAGCAGCGTGACCGTCGGGTTGGACGAGCCGGCTGGTTCCGGATCGTCAGTCAGTACGCTAATGGCACCGGCGTTTGCCGTTACCGTGCCTTGCGTGCTTACTTGTCGCGCTGTCAGGGCAGGCGTCTGGTTCACAGTTGCCGAATACTTGATGGTGATTGACTTGCCCGCTCCCGGGAACGTAGCAATCGTATTGAGAGTGACGTTCTCGCCGGCGGTCGGAGCATTGGGCTCCTGCGCGAGACTCTTGAAGTTCTTCCGCACCGCATGATGCGAAATCACTCTTTCGCTCCGATAGATCCGCGCGACTTCCGCGGCGGTCGCCTTAGGAGTGGTCCTGGCCAGTAACGAAGCGATGCCGTCATTCGACGAAACCTGCAGGACGGGGTTCGCCGCCGCCGGAGATTTCGCTAATTCCGTCTGTGCTTGAGACAACGCACTGGTCGACGCAGCAACGCCTGAATTTTCAGTACGATTGCTTGCGGTGGTGTCGACAGGTTGCGGGCTGGTTGGAACGTTCGGAGAAGCGCAGGCTGCGCCGCCAACGAAGCTGCCCGGTGCCTGGTTCGTGACGCTTCCCGTTTCAACTCCGGTGTTTTGAGCTTGGAGGAAAGCCAGGATGGTAGCGGTGCTTGCCAGGTTGGCAGCAGATGCGCCGGGAAGGCGGACGGTTGTGCTGAATCGCTGCCGCACGCGAAAGTCATCACTGCCGAGACCGTTGTTGGTGCCGGCGCCGCCCAAAGTATTGTTTCTCAGGTCATAGCACACGGCATTCGCGCTCGGAGGCGGACCCGAAGTGTTTCCGGAGTTAAGGAAAGCGCCGGGCTGAGTACTTGCCGTGGTGGCATGCTCAGTCACTGTATTGTTGGTAATCGTCGCATCCATCGTGCCGTTGGTTCCCGGCGTAGTCACGTTGGTGTGGATGCCGACCTGGAAATACTGGCGAACGTTGTTGCCGGTGATCGCGACGGTGTGGGCTCCGCTGCCGTTCTGTTCGACGATGATCCCGTCAGACTGTGACGCGCCGGAGCCGTTTACGCCCGCCGCGCCGATGATGTTGTTGGTGATCTGGCCGGTGTAGGTTCCGGTGCCCGGACCGCCGGCGGTGACGTGAATGGCGCCGCCCTGGACGGTGCCAGTCAGATTATTGCTGGAAATGTCATAGCGAATCAGCGCGGGAGCATTGAACGCCGAAGAGAAAATGCGAATGCCGCGCCCAAGGTCGCCGGGGGACGCGGGAGCGGCCGCGCGAGTGCCGGTGCAAGTGTTTCCGGTGATCACGACGTCGGCATTGGCCGTCTCGGTTGTGGTCACATCGATATGATCGCCCAGGTGATTGGAGAGCGCGTTGCCACTGATGTGAGTGTCGACCGTGGCCGTGCCTTCAAGATCGATGGAGATACCATCGTTGCCGACCAGGTTGTTATTGTCGTGGATGCTGTTGTTGGTAACAATGAAGTCAGTCAGCGTGCCGGAGTTGTTATCCAAACGGAGATTGCTCGCGGCGGACCCGGTCATTTCACAGTTATTGATCGTGGTAGTGCCGGTCATCTGCAGGAACCGGGCGGCGCCTTCTCCCTGGCCCGTGTTACTACCCTGGGTGCCGTTAAATCGGCAGTACTGGACAGTAAAAGTAGGAGAGCTCTCGACTTCCAAACCGAAGTTGGAAGTATTGGTCACCGTCATCCGTCTCAACTGCACGCCGGTGGCGTTGTTCAAATAAATGCCGATGCCGATGCCGTTGCTCGCGCCGTCGTCAATCGTCGAGCCGTCGGCGCCGGTGACGCCGGAGATTGTGCCGCCGGTGCCATTGCCGCCTTGCGACGTGTTCGCATTGTCGCCAATCACGCTGAAGCTGCCGCCGACATCCTGCAGCGTCAATCCGGTGCTCGCAGAATTTGTCGAGCCAACCCGAGTGAGCGTCATCGCCAACGTCGTGATGCCCGCCGGACCGTCGATGATCAGAGCCCTACCATTCGTGGCGTCGACTACGGATGCCGAGCTGCAACTGATCGTGCCGTCGGCGTTGGTTGCCGCGAATCCCGTCGTGTTGTTGGTGAAGATGCTGAAGGTGCCCAGACTGTACGTACCCGTGCCATTCGTGATCGTCATGGCCTGATTGGTCATGCGACCGCCGGCGGTTCCCAGGTTGACCGTAGTAAAGTTGACGTTGCCGTTAACAGCAGTGGTATCGCCGATGTGTACGCCCTGGCTGCTTGCGCCGCCGGTAATCGTGCCGCTCAGAGTCACGCTGTTCGCGGTAGTGCCCTGAATGTTTACAACTCGCTGCGCGTTGTTCTGCGTTATGGTTCCCGTATAGCTGGTCGTCGCGCCACCGCCATTCACGGTGAACTCCGAACCGCTGGCGCCACTCAAGGCGCCGCCCCCTAAATTGATCGTCCCGCTCATGCCGACGAGATTGGCTCCCGTTGAGCCGCCGACCGCAGACAAACCACCCAGAACAATATTGACGGTAGGTGGCGTGCCTACATTACCGGTGAGGTCAATGCCGCCGCCGGTCGTGTTGTTTATCGTCATCGTGCTGATCGCGAGCGTGCCGACGTTGCTTCCCGCAATCGCCAGGGCAGTACAACTGCCGATATTGAAACCGGAGAGTGTGTTGTTGCCGGGCGCGCCCGCCAGCGTGACGCAGTTGGTGCCGGCAGCCGAGTTGGTTGTAGTCGGTGTCGGCGCAGCCGCGGTGAATAACGTGACGCTTCCAAGTGTCGGGATATTGACGGCGAGGTTGACGCCCTGACCAAGCAGTTGCTGACCGGCATCAACGGAGAAAAGGCCGTTCAAATTGCCGGCGTTTGAGAACATGTAAAAGATGTCCGTGCCCTTGTCGGCCGCGGTCGACATCGCTACTGGATTGCCCGAGGGAGTGTTGCTGCGTCCGTCGCCTGATCCGCCCGCTTGCAAATACCAGACGCGGCCAGTGAGCGTGATGGTCACGGTGCCGGTCGACGTCAGGGTCGGGTCAGCGTTGTTGATAATCGTGTAAGTAAAGCTGTCGTTTACTGAAGTACCGTCGGCGAGAGTCGGCCGGCCCACTGGCGGCGTGTATGTAAAGGCGCCACTGGGTGAAGCCAATGCCACCGTGCCACCGAGCGTCGTAGCACCGCCGCCTATCGCGGTAACTGTGAAAGTATCTGTGCCGGCCGGCGCGTTGACGGCAATGTCGTTAGCGACAACCGAGGGCAGCGCCCGCGTGGCGGTATCGAGCTGCGTATTGCCGATCCAGTTGTAAGTGTCGTTGAAAGCAATCGGCGAAGCATGAACTGAACCAGGCACCAAGGTCGTGTTGGCATCGAGCGGCGCGCTGAAGTTCAGGTTCGTGGCATCGTCAGCCGGAGTGGCCGCTCCGTTATTCGTGATCGTTGCCGTGTAATTAATCGTCCCGGCCGGCGCGACTTTGGTAGCCGCCGCGATGTTGTCAGTCAGCGTTGCGACGATCACCGCCGCATCCGGAGCGAGCGGTTGCTTGTCACTTTGAACAACAGGATTGACGGCAGACCTGGTATTAGCCGCCTGCTCGGCGCGCGCCTTCGCTGCCCGGTTCGCCTTGTTTGCGGACGCAGCAATGCCTAACGCCGCTGCGACGGCAACAAAAGAAACTAGCGTGAGTAGAAACAGTCGTTGAAGGGGGAACCGGAGCGTAGGGGTGGACTTCATTTTTTCTATTCCTCTTGTTCTGAAACTCTTAGTACGAGCGGGTTATTTGGATCATGGAGTCATCGATGGACGACGAATTTGGAAAAGGAAATCAGCGGCAACCTTTATGATAGCGGCGAGGCTATTGTGCGTCGCTGCGGCTAAATCTCCACATAGTGGCGGTGTAAGAGTATTACAGGTTAGGAAACTGGTCAATGATCATGCCAAAACAGTTTGGTGAGAGGAAGTCCAAAGGCCAGTGTCCAAAGTCCAAAGTCTGTCTAAGTTAACGTGAGGTTAGCGCGAGAATTTCAACATCGCCTTGCCCGTATCGCATACGACTTTGGACTTTGGACTTTGGACTTTGGACTTTGGACTTTGGAATTTGGACTTTGGAATTTGGACTTTGGACTTTGGACTTTGGACTTTGGAATTTTTGGACTTTGGATATTTTCGAGTCGCCTTAACGCAGCCCGACCCTGAAAGAATCGATCACGCGATCCCTTCAGGGTCGGATTGCCTTGTTTCGACGGGAACAAAATCCAGGCGCAGTCGCCGGCAGCAGATGGTTACGTCCTTCGAAGTCCCTGCTCCTGCCGCCTGCCCCTGTTTTTACGTCCGCGGCGGGAAGACGCCCTGCAGCGCAATATTAAAATTGAGCGTCAGGTACGGCTGCATGTTGTTATGCGGAAAACTCGAGCCCGCTACTGACAACATCAGCGGATTGAAGTTCGTCAAATTCGCGTTGGTGGTTGACTGGTACGCAGTTCCCCCGGCGGACTTGGCAATCACAAAGTTCGGTCCCGGCGCTGGCGTATCGGCCGAATCCGCGGCGTGATCGTTGATCAAGTGATTGTGCACAGGTATTTCCGACTGCAGCAACGTCACCGTCTCACTCCCGCCTGTCTCACCAAGATCGTGGAGCGAAAGACCGGGGCCCTGACCTGGATGCATCGGCGCATTACCCTGCATGTCTGGCAAGGCAAAGGTCGACTGTCCGTTCCCACCGTAGGTCGTGCCCAACAGTGAGAAGAGCGCCGTGTTTTGCGAAATGGGCAGGATCTGCCCGTTGCAGAACGCCCAACCTCTGGGCGCGAAGTTAAAAGGAAAGATGCGAATTTCAGCTACAAATGGATCTGCCATAATGAGTCTCCTTAAGCCTGCTCCTGAAAGCGACTAATCAAACGAAACCAATGCCCCGCGGCGCCACCTCAAGCGTTTAACTCGGGGGCGGGAAGATCCCGAAGAGCGAGATGATAAAGTTTACGCACAGGTATGGCTGGAAGTTGGTGTGCGGCTGGCTTCCTCCTATCGGGCTAACCGAGCTATTGAACATCGTGGAGTCTTCCGAATCTTCCAGATAGATCTTGACGGAAGTCGAGTTAGCCAAATACGCGTTATTTGGATTGTTAACGTTACCGGGTGCCGTTGACGCAATCCACGCGTGGGTGTGTTGCGGAATTTGCTGGACGGTTAACGTTACTTCTTCAACGCCGCCGGTCTCGGCCAGGATGAAGCCGTTGCCCTGGTGCATCGGCAAGCGCCCCTGCAGTTGGGGAAGAGCGAACGTCGATTCCCCGTCGCCGCCGTAGGTCGTCCCGATCAATTGGAACAAGGTTTCGTTTTCAGAAATTGGAAGCAACTGCCCGTCGCAAAACATCCAGCCAGCGGGAGCGAAGTTGCCAGCGAACATTCGTATTTCACCTACATATGGTTGTGCCATGAATTCGACTCCTTAGTTTGGGCTGGGGAAGATTCCCTGAAGCGCGATGCAGAAAGTCAGTACCAGAAACGGTTGCATGTTCAGGTGCGGCTGACTGCCGCCGACATTGCTGACTGTTGCTGCGTTCAATGTAGTCGCACTGTCCGGCGCGCCGCGGTACACGTTGAGCGCCTGGGCAAAGATATTGTTCTGGGGACTATCTGCGTTACCGTTGACACTCGCCGCCTGCACGATGTGATTGTGTGCCGGCATTTCGCTCTGGGTCACCGTGTGCGCCTGCTGGCCACCCTTCTCACCAAGGGTGTGTCCCTGGCCGACGTGGATCGGCACCTGTCCGCGCAGATCGGGCAGCGCGAAGTTGGTCTGCCCGTTACCACCGTAAGTGGTGCCGAGCAAACTGAAGAGCGCCTGGTTCTGATTGATGGGCAGCAACTGACCGTTGCACATCGCCCAACCGCGCGGCGCATAACCGAAACTCATAATTCTAATTTCAGAGAGAAATGGTTCTGCCATGATTCACTCCTTGGGTAGTTGAACTGAGAAAGTGGTCAACCGGCATTGGTTCACCGGGCAGACGTGCGATTCGGCACGAACCGAAAAGAACGTCCGAGACGTTACGAAAAGTCAGACTGCGTGTGCTCTGGGACTACTAGCGGTGGAGTCTGATTGTGAATCCCTGCTTGCGAAGAAGTACGAAATGCAATTAGCTAAATCTGAAGCGGCGGGGATTCTAACTGCAACCTCACAGAATTACAAGAAAGAATTCTTGTATGCCGGCGAAGGCCAAAGCCCAAAGTCAAAGTCCACTCAGATGTTGGCACTTGCATCGAGTTGTGCACCACGCGCAGGCAACCGATCGGGATCAGACTTTGAACCGCGGACTTTGAATGCCAAATGGAATGCTCGCCCTATTGACCGTTTAGCTCCTCCGTATCGACGCATCGGTGGATTCTCTGTGGTCCATTGCAAGAATCTTTGCAGCGTCGATATCGATCACTGAAGATGCAGGCCTTGGGGAAAGCCTGTCCCACCTAACTTAATCCAACAATTCAGCCCACCCGAACATTCAGAGGAGAACAACCTGAAATGGCAATATCACGCCGCTTTTTCCTAAAGTCGGGATCGCTGACCGCGTTGGCTGCGGGCGCCGCCCTAAGCTCCAGACGCTTGGCCTTTGGCCAAAGCCAGGGTGATCCTGGTTTCCAGATTCCCATCACTGCCCAGCAACAGCCGACCTACATGTTCACGCGGGCGACGTTCGATCCGTATGTTGGCGGCATCTTCCAGGCGCCCGATGCGCGCGGCCAGATGATTAACCTGACGCTGTTGAGCACGACCACGAACAAGCCCGCAGCCAGTACCCGAATCTCGACCAGGAGAGCAAGAGACACGGACAGCTTTTCGCTGTCGTTCAAGGCTTCAAGGCCGCTGCCGCCGTTTACGTCTATCCACCGAATCAGCCATCCGTCGCTGGGAGATTTTGATTTATTTCTAACGCCACGTCCGCAGGATCGCGGGGTCATGATGTACGAGGCTGTGTTCAATCACATCTGAGAAAACAGGAGGGACGGGCAGAAGCCCGACTCCACGGGCAAAAGCTTGACCCACGGGCAGAAGCCCGACCGTCAGGGAGGGCTCGGTCCAACCCAGACGAAATTGAGCCCTCCCTGACGGTCGGGCTTCTGCTTGCTATACTCCCGGGCCATGACCCAACACGATCTTCCCGACGGCGGCAAACTCTCGCTGCGATCAGTAACGAAGGATGACGATCCTTTCCTGGTCGCGCTCTACGACAGCACGCGTGAAGACGAGCTGGCCCAGGCGCAGTGGGCTGAAGGACAGCGCGAAGCATTCGTGCGCTGGCAGTTTGATATGCAGCGACGCGAATACGACGCGCGCTTCCCTGACGCTCGCTACCAACTGATCCTCGTTGACGAAGCGCCGGCCGGAAGGATCTGGGTGGGTGAAGACGCTGAGCAGATTCGTCTGCTCGACATCGCGCTGCTGCCGCAGTTTCAGAAGCGCGGCGTTGGCACGATCTTACTGCGTGAGCTGATGGCGGAAGCCGAACGTGCCGGGAAGTTTCTGCGTCACATGGTCTTCGTTCTCAACAACAACGCGCACCGTTTTTATGAACGGCTCGGATTTGTGGTGATTGAAGACGTCGGCGCATACAAACACATGGAGTGGAAAGGCAGTGAAAGGTGAAGAGCAGGAGCGCTCTATTCACCTTTCACCTTTCACCTTTTACTGTTCCTGATTAACCCCCGCAGTTCCGAGTTGCGTCACTGGCGATCGTCCAGACCGGATCGCCCGTAGCCTGCACCGTGGTACTCGTGAAACAGCCATCCTGATCCTCGGCAACAAGTTTAACTGTCGACCCGTCCCACGAGACGTTAAGCGTTCGCGTTGCTCCGGCACTGATCGACGAATCGTTGAGTTGGTCAGGCCCCCAATTGTCATTGTCGGCTGGTGACAAGTAGAGACTGCGAATCTCCCGCGCTGAATTATTTACCACCGTAATCGTCAGCGACGGCGCGGTTGCGTCGGACAGCGGCGCCAGCGTGCAGAGTGCACCGAACACAGCGGCGAGGACCAGAAAACGAAAGCGAGTTCTGGAACTTAAGAGTGCGTGACAAAGGTTTCTCATTTGCTGAACTCCTTTTGGTCAAAAAATCAAGAATCAATTAGTTGCTAACTCCGCAGACGGCAGGGAACTGGATGCGGCCCTGGTGTTTCGGTCAATTGACTTCCGCCACGACCGCATCCATTGAATCCGCTTTGCCCACAGCGTTCCTTATTAAGGACACAGACTGTTGACCGCGTAGTGCACTCCGCTGTCGACGGCAGGTTTATTTGGCGATTTGCGCACAGTGACCGTGGTGGTCGCTGTGGCAAAGTTCCCCACCGAATCTTTCACCTTGAAGGTGATGGTGTAGACACGGCCGTCTCCACTGCCGTCGCGCTCGGATCGCAACTGGGCCGTCTTGCACCCCGCCGCGATGACGATGTCGTTAAACGTGTTTCCATCGCCGTTTCCGTTCTCCACCTCATCGCTTGTGATCTTCTGGATATACACGCTGTTAACGTTCACAGATGGATCGCAGTTGTCACTCGCGCTGGCGACGAAGTCAGTCACCGCTATGGATTCATACTGATGATTCGGTGGCCACAACGTCATGTTCACGTTGGGAATGAGCGTGATTGTTGGTGCGCTCGAATCCGGAACGTTGTCGATTGTTCCGGTCGCCGAACTCGGTGAGCCCACCCCGTAACCCGTTCCGGGCTGCACGGTGAACACGACCGTTTCGCTGCCTTCAACCGCACAGTCAGTAAGCGGCGTGACTGTCACAGTCTTTGTGGAGCTACCGACGCCAAAGGTGACTGTGGCGGTCGGCGGCGTGAACGTTGTCGCACCGCTCTGCGAATAATCTGCCGGGAAGCTGGCGGTGCCGCCCACCGAAAGATTGACCGTTAACGCGCTGGTAGTTGGACCAGTGCGGGTGAAAGTGTAGACCATGTTTGCTCCGCCCTCAGTGGTAGACGACGGCGACACGGCAACGCTGACGAGTGTGTCGTCGTTGAGAATCGTACCGGTCGCCAAGCTGGGACTGACGACGTTGTAGCTTGCCCCGGACGTCAAGCTGATGATCACGGTCTCATCAGGCTCGGCAGTGGCGTCTGCTTCCGGATTGACCGTTACCGTCGCCGTCGAGCTCGCGGGAGCGAAGGTTACGCTGCCCGTCGTTGTAGTGAAGCTCGTCGCGCCAATCTGGGTGTAATCGTCCGGCGATGGACCAAAGGTGGCCGTCCCGCCAACCGAGAAGTTCACCGTCAGCGCGCCTGCCGTAAATCCAGTACGCGTGAAGGTGTAGACGAGGTTTGTCGCACCGTCTTCAGCGACGGCCGCCGGAGCGACCGCCACGCTCACGTCGGCATCGTCGTTGGTGATCGTGCCGGTTGCTGATGAAGGTGAACTGACGTTATAGCCGGCTCCTGAAGTTACCGTCAGGATAACCGTCTCGTCGGCTTCGATCGTGGTATCGGTTTCGGGATCGACCGTCACCGTAGCCGTCGAGTTGCCGGCGCCAAAGGTCACTGAGCCCGTCGGCGGCGTGAAGCTGGTCGCGCCGGTCTGGGTGTAGTCGTTGGGCGAGACGCCAAAGCTGGCCGTTCCACCCACCGAGAAGTTCACCGTTAACGAGTTAGTGGTATCGCCGACGCGCGTGAACGTGTAGACGAGGTTGGTTGCTCCATCTTCAGGGACTGACGCCGGAGACACCGCCACGCTGACGTCTGCATCGTCGTTGGTGATGGCGCCGATGGCGGATGAAGGCGAGCCGACAACGTAGCCAGTGCCTGACGTTACGGTGAGAACAACCGTCTCATCAGGTTCGACCGCGGTGTCAGTTTCAGGATCGACTGTCACCGTTGCCGTCGAGTTGCCGGCGCCGAAAGTCACCGTGCCGGTTGGCGGCGTAAAGCTGGCCGCGCCGGTCTGCGTATAGTCGTTGGGCGACGCGCCGAAGCTGGCTGTCCCACCAATCGAGAAGTTCACTGTCAAGGCATTCGCCGTCGAGCCATTGCGGGTGAAGGTGTAGACCAAATTGGTCGCTCCATCTTCCGCAACCGAGGACGGCGAAACAGCAACACTCACAGCCGGCAAATCAATCGGAGTCACTGTCGGATCGGCAGTGCCGCCAACGCTTGGATCGTCTGTGAGCACGTCCGCGAAATTACTTCCCGACACCGTCCCCTGGTTAGAAACCTCAGGCAGTGTTCCGGTAAAAGGATCGTCGACGGTCACGTTGAAGGTGATCGTGACGTTCTCACCGGCGGGCAAAGTACCGATGTTGAGCATGACGTCGGCGAGCATGCTGAGCATGGCAGCCCTCGTCCTGTTCATCGGAGCATGGTGCATGACTCGGCTGTTTCTACCAGCAGCCTTCGCGCCTCGATTGAAGGCGACATTCCTGACCGAAGCCGGCGAAGTTGAAACAGCGGTCTTCGATGTTGAAACAGCCGACTTCGATCGCGCTGCACCCTTCCTTGTTTGGGCTACCGCAGTTGTTTTGTTAGTGGATTGGTTCTTACCTGAAGCTCGAACTTTCGAGCTTGGTAGTTGTATGTTCCCGGCATCCGGCAAGCGCCTGACGGCTGGTGACAGAGTGTTCTGCATCAGCGGTTGCAGTTCTTTGCTCACGCCCTTCTTGCCCTTGCTGTTTAGTTCACCGAGCTGACGCATGACGACGGTCAGCAAGTCCATGCGCCCGAAGGCGGGGCCGTATTCGGTGGTTTGAAGTTCCCTGGCAGGAACCGATACGTCAAACTCCGAATCTTCCATTGGCGACTGGTCGACGTACCAGCCGTATCCGGCAGCGGTGGCGTCGATTGTGATTCCAGAACCACTGACGGAAGCAATTTGACCCTCGGGCAGATCCGCAATTTCAAAGGTCGCCGCTGCCAAACGAGCCATGTCTTCCGCTGAAACCCTTGACGTTCTCCATCTCTCGATCGCGGCCTGGACCATGAACATCAGTTCGGCCTGAGTCAACCTCCCGACCTTGTGACCGTCGCGGCCTTCACCGTTCGACGCGAACAAGATCGCTTGCTGACCGCTGTCGTCGCTGGGCGGAGTGACCGGTCGAGCGAGGTGGTCGGTTCCCGGGTTATCAGTTTCAGGATTATCAATCTCCTGCGGAGCAGTTGGCACGCTCGGCGCATTGCAAGGACCGCCGCCAACGAAACCCGGGCTGAGGGCTGATTGAACGGTTGCACTGCCGGTTTCGACGCCAGTGTTCTGACCCTGCAGGAAAGCCACTACAGCAGCCGTGTTATTTGGAGGTCCAACGTATCCGGGCAGCCGGACGGTGGTGGCAAACCGTTGCCGCACGCGGAAGTCTTCCTGGCCGGCGGCGTCTGTGCCCGCAGCCGTAATATCGTTGTTGTTCAAGTCGAAGCAAACCTGGTTTGCACTGGGCCCGCTGCTCCCTGAGTTGAGTAAGACGCCGGGACTGCCGCCACCTGTGGCTCGCTCAGTGACAATGTTATTCGTCACCGTCGCGTTCATGGTGCCGGTGGTTCCCGGTAGGGTCACATTGGTGTTGATGCCGATCTGGAAGTACTGGCGAATGTTATTTCCCGAGATCACCGTGTCGTGGGCGCCGCTTCCAGTTTGTTCGACGATAATGCCGTCAGACTGTGACGCGCCGGAGCCGTTCACACCGGTCGTGCCGATGGTGTTGTTGGTGATTTGGCCGGTGTAGCTTCCCGTCCCCGCGCCGGCGGTCGCGTGAATGGCGCCACCCTGAACGGTGCCGCTCATGATGTTGCTTGAAACGTTGTAACGGATCAGCGCCGGACTATTGAACGCGTTGGAAAAGATCCTGATGCCGCGCCCGAGGTCGCCTGGCGAAGCAGGGGCAGCCGGTCGCGTGCCCGTGCAGGTGTTTCCCGTGATCACGATATCGGCACTGGCCGTATCGGTCGTGGTGATGTCGATATGATCGCCCATGTGATTGGCAAGCGCGTTTCCAGTGATGTGCGTATCGATGGACGCGGTTCCTTCAAGATCGATACTGATCCCGTCGTTGCCTACCAGGTTGTCGTTGTCGTGAACGTTGCTGTTGGAAACGATGAAGTCGGAAAGCGTCCCGGAGTTGTTGTCGAGCCGGACGTTGTTTGCCTTGGCGCCGGTTATTTCACAGTTGTCGATGGTGACGGTTCCAGTCATCTCCAGGAACCGCGCGGCGCCTTCGCCCTGGGTCGCATTGTCACCGTGAGTACCGTTGAACGTGCAGTATTGCAGCGTCAGGCCGTTGCTGTTTTCGACTTCGAGTCCGAAGTTAGAAGTCGTGGTCACGGTCATCCGTCGCAGCGAAACGTTGGTCGCGTTATTCAAGTAGATGCCGATACCGATTCCGTTGCTCGGGCCGTCGTCGGCAGTTGTATCGTCGGCGCCGCTCATGTTTGAGATCGTGCCGCCTGAAGCGTTGCCGCCCTGAGTGGTGTTTGTGTTGTCGCCGATGATTGAGAAGCTGCCGGAAGTATTGTTCAGGATGATGCCGTTCGTGCCGTTGGTAGTTGAAACACCTGTCAGCACGATGAGCAAAGGAGTAGTGCCGCTGGCGCGAGTTATTTCGACGCCGGCCGCGTTGGTTGAGGGGACGCTGGCACTGGTTACGATCGTGCCGCCGGTCGCCGTGATCGTGTTCGTGTTGTCAGTAGCGAGCAAGCCTTTCTGGTCTGGATCGGGAGCTATGTCTAGAGAACCAAAGGTGATTGCTCCGGTATTAGTCAGCAGGCTGACTCCGGCGCCGCCCGACTGGCTTGAACTCGTGTTCCCAAAACTGAGCGTGACATCTGATGTACCAACGCTGAGGCCAATGCCCGCCGGATTGGTGATGCTGGTGGCGGGGCTCGTCAGAGTGCCTGAGACGGCGCTCAGACTGATGCCGGTGGTGGCGCTGTTGGTTGACGAAATGCCGTCGAAGGTCGCCTGCAGCGTGCCGTTGGAAAGATTGAGCGCCTGGCCGATGCCGTTCAGCGTAACGTCAGAGATCGTGAGCGTGCCGAAACCGGTGCCGGTGATGTCTGTCGTGGAGTCTCCTCCGGTAAATCCACGCAGAGTGTTGTCCGAACCAACGGTGATCGCGTTTCCGGTTGTAACGTTAACAATCGTCGCGTTCGCACTGTTGGTGGCCGGTAAAGGATCGCTGCCCGCCGGCGGGGTTATCCCCGTCATCGCGGAGAGACTCGCAGTGGCATCCTGACCAAGAAATCGCTGCCCACTAAGCAGAGTCACCGGGCCGGCGTAATCGATGGCACTTTCATAAAGAAAGATATTGTCGTTGGCCGCCGGGTTATTGCCGACGCCATTGTTGAGCGCCGCGAAAGCAGACAAGCTGCTAAATGGATTCGTAAGGCGGCCACAACCCGCGGCCACCGTCGTGCAAGTGGCAGCGTTGTTGTCGATGAACCAGATCATGTCGCTGACGGTAATGGTGACCGTGGCGTTGTTGCTGCCGCTGGCATTCGTCAACGTGTAGCTGAAACTGTCAGTCCCTTCGAAGCCGGCCGGCGGGTTGTAGGTGAAGCTGCCGTCCGCGGCGAGGCTCACATCTCCGCCATTGGCGCTTGTGACTGGCGGCGCTGTAATCGTCGCGGCAGGCACACCCGTAAAGTCGTTCCCCAACACGCCGGGGGCGGCCACTGAGATGCGAATATTTCCCGACGCCGTGTAACTGTCATCAACAGCCACCGGTGTCGCAGTCAAACTTCCCGGGACAAAAGCAGTGTTGGGATCGACCGTGTCGGTAAACGTCACGCCCGTGGCATCGTCGCCAATCGAATCTATCGAGACGGTGTACTGCAGCGTGTCACCGGGATCAGCCTGCAAGTCGCCATCGACGTCCGTAAACAAGGAGTCGGTCTTGGTGGCGGTGACGATTGGCGCCAGCGGTGCGAGCGGGACAGGACTGTTCAGGTTGCGAGCCGCCGCCGCGTGTTTGGTCTTCAATGCGCCCCGCGGATTTTCACCCGATTTAGCACTTGCCTTTTCCGCCGTCGATGCCGGCGCTCCACTTGAATGAACTGAAACCACAACAGCAGCAACTGCCAGTAAGACCGTCGCAGTAATTGAAAGTAGTTTGAAATGAAATGTCCTGGGAAGGGAGATGCCGAGAAATCGGAAACGGGGATTCATTGTGATTCTCCTTATGGGGATTGGGGTATATGTGCGAGTGGTTGAGTGTCGGCAATAGTACCGACACGTCATCTGATTAGAACTACGGGTTAGTTACGACTCAGATAGTGATGCTCGGGAGCTGACACACATCTGAGGCGCAATAATGAAGAAACGAAAGGATGTCCAGTTGTCGGGAGTTTCAGCCAGAAAATCTGAATGTCGATCACGGGGAGCTGCCGCAGGAAACCAAAAAAGTAAGAAAAAGACGGCGATCTAAGACTGGCTAAGTGTTCCGCACAACCCAGTAACATTTCCTGATGCCAAAATTTTTGCAAGGTGCGGCGCAGAATTTACCGCTAGTCTCAACGAGAGTCAAGATGAATATTTCAGCAAGCCGTGGAAGAGTGATGAGAATGAGTGATAAGTAGTGAGAATGAGCGATGAGGACTGAGAGAACTGAGCGAAAATGTCGCGCTCTACGTCCTACTATCACTCTTCACTCCTTCACTCTTCACTCGTTCACTCTTCACTGTTCAAACTCATCACTGTTCTTTAAAGTAGTTAAAGACGGCTTCATAGCGAAAGCCGCGGTCGGCGCGCCCCACTGGCACCAGGAAAATTTCAAACTCTCCCATCTGATCGTGTTGCAGTGTGTAGGAGTACTGCGGCAGTTTTGGTTGTATCGGTCCCTGAAAGAATAACGAGAATCGTTCCATGCCTTGATGCTCCACAGCCTTCTTTGCGTAACTCTTTACTTCGTCCAACTCCAGATCGAGTTGTCCGTCCGGAAATATCACGTGGAACGTGGTGTTCAGGTGTTTGGAAAATTCTTCCTCGGTTAAAGTCGCAGTCATCTTCAAGCTCCTAAATTAATTTATGGCGCGAATAAATTTATCCACCGTTACTAACGCTACTCTTGAGCAGCCTTAGTGCCTCAATGTCTTCGAGGTCGTGTGGCCGTCCGATCATGCCCTTGACATGAACCAGATGCTCAAGCGACGTCACACGAACCACGGTTTCACCAATACTCATTTGCTCTGAACTGGCCCAGAGCTCGTCGAACGGGAGTTGATAACGGAAGAACACGTCAACCTCTCTCTCAAACTGGTCGAACATTCTGAGCACGCGCAGAAACGCCGGCGGCACAGGAATGCTGGGCACGAAGCCTGCAGACATGAGCGTGTGTAGCGCGCGATTTTGTTCGTCCGGCGACCCGGAGACGACGATGTCGAGATCCGCCAGGGGACGAACGTAACCGTGCAGCACCACCGCTACGCCACTGACGACGACATAGGGAACGTTAGAACGTTCCAGCAGTTCAAAGACGTCGCTGAATGTCGCAGGAGTGACAGAGTTCACGGGATGTTTATCCACAGATTACACAGATTACCCAGACGTTTGAAAACCGAATTGGGGTGACCCCCATTCGTGAGACAGTCGTTAGTTTACACACATGGTTGACTGAAGAATTTACTTTTCAAAGTGTTCATTGTTCTACAGAATTAGGCTCAACTGGTGAAGCGGAGGTGAGCTCTGCTGGAGAGCAACTCACCAAGGAATAACCAGTGGGAGACTCATCGACACCGATGGGCTGGGGAGTGATCGCAAGATTGCTCCCCCTTTGTATCTGCAGATCATCGGATCGATAGATCTCCTGATGCCTGAAAAAACTCATCTTCGTGCCGGCGTTATTGGCGGCGGGAGATAAGTTTTGCTCGAACTCTTCCGGAGGCAGATAACCCAGTGAAGAGTGTAAGCGGCGGCGGTTGTAATACTGCTCCATAAAGTCGCTGACGTGGCTGCGCAAATGCTCCAGGTCGCGATACTGGTTAAGGTAGATCTCCTCCTGTTTCAGTGTCTTCATGAAGCTTTCACAACTAGGGTTGTCGTAGGGATTGGCTGGCCGGCTCATGCTGGGGACAATCCCGTGTTGAATCAGAACTGCCTGGTATTCAGCTGAAGCATACTGCACTCCACGATCGGAATGATGGACCAGTCCGGGTCCTGGCTGACGGGCGGTGATGGCCATTTCCAAAGCGCCTTTCGCTAAGCTGGCCGCCAAGGTCCGGTCCAACGCCCAACCCACCACCTTGCGCGAGAAAGCATCGAGAATGACCGCCAGATAAACAAACTCCTTTTGCAAGCGAATATAAGTGATATCCGCCACCCAGAGTTGATTAATACCAGTCAATTTCAGGCGACTGGCAAGATTCAGGTAGACCTCAAAGTCATGTTTGGAATTGCTGGTTACCACGTAAGCGCGCCGCTGTAGCGCTAGTAAATTGTCGGTCTGCATCAGCCGCTCCACGCGTTTGCGGTTAACTATCATCCCCTGGCGACGCAGTTCTTTGGTTATTCGTCGATAGCCGTAGCGCTGCCGATGCTCCAGGAAGATCTGCTGGATGGCTGCTCGTAGCTCCAGCTCTTCCCGGTCTGGTTCCTGCTGCTGTAATGAGCGATAAAAGCTGGCCCGACTTACCTGGGCCAACTGACACATCCGCTCAACGCTCAAGTTGCCTTGCAAGGACATCACTTCCCGGATGTGCTGGTAGATGTCTTGCCGCCAGAGTTTTTGCTCTGCCGGCGCCGTTCCTCGACTTTTTGCAAGGCACCTTTGAAAAAATCCAATTCCAGAGTCTTATCAGCTAAGACTCGTTTCAGCCGCGAGACATCCTTTTCGAGTTCCACTTCTCGTGACTTTGCCGGCGGCCCGGGCTTTCTCCTGATCACACTTTCTGGATCCAGCTGGTCACGCCATAAGTACAGTGACTTGCGTTCCACACCCAACTCTTTCGCCAAAGTCGCAATGTTGTTGCAGCCTTTCATTCGCTGCACCGCTATCCGTCGAAACTCCATTGAGTATTGTGCCACTCGTTTCTTTCCCACTTGGCAGCTCCTTTCTCTGCTAAAGTGTGTCAAATTCGAGTGTCTCAATCTAGGGGGTCACTCCAAATACTGGATGCTGAATCTGTGTAATCTGCGTAATCTGCGGATAGTTATTTCTTCAATTGATCTTTCAGGTTCAGATTCCGAATCAAGCGGTGCAGATAATTCGGGTGCACGTCAAGAAGTTTGGCGGCTTCAGTATAGCTCCCTTTCGCCTGTTGCATTGCGCCCAGAATGATCTGCTTCTTGGTTTCGGCCACCGCTTCGTGATACTTCGTCCCCGGCGCAGTTGCCGGCGGCTCGGCTTCCAAAACTGACTCCGGCAAGTCTTCAGGAAGAATGTGTTCCGTGGTTCCCAACACCACCGCGCGCTCGATCGCGTTTTCCAGTTCGCGCACATTGCCGGGCCAATCGTAACTAAGCAAGCGCGCGCGCGCCGCTGCTGAGATGCCGGCGATCCTGCGATTGCAGCGTTCGCCATACTTCGCCGCGAAATAATTGGCCAGCAGCGGAATGTCTTCCTGACGTTCGCGAAGCGGCGGCATCTCGAGACTGACCACGTTCAGCCGGTAATAAAGATCCTGACGAAAACTTCCCGCCTCGATCGCTTCCTCGAGATTGCGGTTGGTGGCGCTGATCAGCCGAATGTCGACCTCGATCGTGCGCGTGCCGCCGACGCGTTCAAAATTACGCTCCTGCAAAACGCGCAAAAGTTTCACCTGTAATGTAGGCGACAGTTCGCCGACTTCATCCAAAAACACTGTGCCGCCATCGGCGATCTCCAGGCGGCCCTTCTTCATTGCCAGCGCGCCGGTGAACGCGCCTCGCTCGTGCCCGAAAAGCTCGCTTTCGAGCAGCGACTCAGCCAGCGCGGCGCAGTTGACAGCCATGAACGGCTTGTCCGCGCGTTTACTATTCTGATGGATCGCGCGCGCGGCCAACTCTTTGCCCGTGCCGCTTTCGCCGGAAAGCAACACGGTCGAATCGGTGGGCGCGACTTTCGAAACAAACTGCAGCACGTCGCGCACGCGCGGACTTTCTCCGACCAGATTGTGCTCGATGTTGAAGTCGGCGATCAGTCTTTGATTCTCGCTGACCAGCCATTCGAAGTGGCGTGCGTTTTCCAGCGCGACCGCGGTGATGGCGGAGATTGCCGAAACGAGTTGCAGATGGTCCTTGTCAAAAACTGAATCGGGCTCTTTGGTGTCGAGGTAGATGACTCCGAGCGTGCGCTCCATCATCACCAGCGGCACGCAAAGAATCGATCCGGGTCGCTGCGAAATCAAACTCTCCGCAGAGGCAAAGTCTGCGGCCTCAGCCTGGTTATTGATCAGGAGAGACTCGCCGTTATGCAACACCCATTTCGTGATCGTGCGACTCACGCGGATTGATTCATCGCGGCCGCGCCGGCGATCGAGCCCGAACACCGAACCGAATTCAGTGACTGCTTCCTGCGGCCCGGCGTCAGCGAGCAGAATCACGCCGCGCTCAGCCGGCACTACCTCAAAAAGCAACTCGAGCAAAGTCTTCTGCAGTTCTTCGACGCCCCGAATGGCGTTGATCGTCGTGCTGATCTTCATCAGCGCGCTGAGGTCGCGAGCCATCAGGTAAAGCGCGTCGTTGAACCTGACCTGCAAGGTTGAGCCGCTGACGATCTGTTCGTCGTCAAAACGCACCTGGCTCGACATCGAGTTGACGTCGCCTTCGTGCATCAGAAAAAGAAACTGCGAATTTCCGATGCGCACGCGGTCGCCGTGCTGCAGCTCGCGTCGCTTCACGGGCACGTCGTTGATGAACGTGCCGTTGAGACTCTCGAGATCGAGAATCACAAACTGGGTATTGTCCTTTTCGATTTGGGAATGACGACGAGAGACGGACGCGTCGGCGATGCACAGCGTGGCCGTTGTGTCGCGACCGATGACGACGGGCAATTCTTCAATGGTGAAGACGTTGCCTTTAAGTCTTCCGGAAATGGCAGTGAGTCGGGGGTTCATCGAAAACCGAGTGAGCTGTGGCTTTTTGGAGCGCCCAAGTGTACGCGGACTGGCGTCCGGCGGCAATAGTCCGCTTCCCGGAGTGCTCCGTTTTGTCCCTCTCCCTTTGGGAGGGGATAGGGGAGGGTGTAGAGGCTACGTTCCCGCAAGCCCTCTCCCTGCCCTCTCCCAAAGGCAGAGGGAGAAGGACTCAATAATCTTTAGGGCGACGATCCAGCGCGCGACAAACTGAAGTTTGTCGGACATTCGTTTTTCCTATCTGAACAGATACCCGCTCTATCTAAAAGGATAGCCACGAGCTCACGTCGCTCGCTTCTTGCCGGCGGTCTTGCAATCCCTGTTCAATCAAAACCCCTCGTTGTTTGCTGCCTCGCTGACGGAAAACGCCTCTTCTTTCTTCACCCACAAACACGCGTGATAACGCGGCACGAAAGTGGCAATGCAGCATGGCGGCTCCCAGGTTGGTTTTGAACAGGAGCCACAACCGGCAAGACGAATTTCGAATCACTGACTTGCCGGAGAGTTTGAAAGGTCGAGAAACTTCGACCGCTGCCGCCAAGGCAAAGAGGAGTAGAAATGAAAAAGGAATTTATTAAAGGCTTGACGATGGTGACCATCATAGTTGTGTTTGCGGTCGCGAGCGCCGTCGCCGCCAACGCGCAATCGTCCAATCAGCCGGCCAACAAGGTCGTCGCCAACGTCCCGTTTGACTTCAGCGTTGGTTACAAAATATTGCCGGCCGGCGAGTACAGCGTGAAGACGTTTGCAGCCGGAGAGAGCGGCTTGCTGATTGAGAGCGCCGATGAAGGAACCACCGTCCTGCGCCTGAGCCAGGCAATTGAACCGGGCAAAAACAAGGCGCACGCACGCCTCGTGTTTCGTCGCTACGGCGAACGTTATTTTCTGGCGGAAGTTTGGAACGGCGCCGACCGCACGGGGCGACAACTGCTTCGCTCGCAGGAAGAGACTGGCGTCGAAAACGAATTTGCAAGTAGGGCAGCAAGTCTTGCAGCGACGGGCTCAACAAACACCTACGAGACAGTTGAAGTCCTGGCCGAACTCACCGCAAAGCCTCGCTGATTCGCAGCGCTCCCCCGCGCACAACCACCGAGCACCGCGCTCGCCGCTGGTTGTAGAAACCAAACGGCAACCCAACGCCCCCGGGTTGCCGTTTTGGTTTTGGACTTTGGACTTTGGACTTTGGACTTTGGACTTTGGACTTTGGACTTTGGACTTTGGACTTTGGACTTTGGACTTTGGACAAGCGCCTACGGATTTAGCTTCCAGTTGTTCGTCGGTTCGGTTGGGATCGTCTTGTGGCGTTCAACCCAGTCGATAATCAATTCGCGAATCTCTTCGCTCGATCGATAAACCACCGGAGCGCCTTTGTACATCGTGTAGCCGCCGCCGCCGTTGACGCGATAGTTGTTGGTGGCAAGTTTCAACTTTTGCGTCGGCAAGAGCGGCTGCCCCTGGTATTGAAGATTCTCGATTCGCTGACCTACCGGCCTGGCGATGTTGAGCACGTAGGTGACGCCTTCAGCGATGTCGAAGTTGTATGCCGGAATCTTCTCGTCCACCAATTCAGTCGGAGACTTGCCGGGCTCGTACGCCCGAAAATACTTGGCCGAATGTTCGAGGGCGTCTTTTATCTGCTGTCCGGTCACTTCCAAAACCACGAGCGTATTTTCGTAAACGTAAAGCCCGGCGATGTCGCGAACCGTCACCGGTCCCCTGGCGATGCGTGCTTGCGGATTGAAAACCGCCGCCATTGAAACGTCCGCCTTGCCGGCTTCCAGTTGGACACGCTGAATCAGATCCAGAATCGCCGTATCACGGAAGCGCGCCTCGTCGGCAGTCAACTCCGCTGCTGATTCACCGATCGCGCGCGACAGCCACGCCTGCGTCTCGCGGTCGTACGGCTCGCCAAGTTTCAAAATTTCCGGATCGGGATTGACTCGATCGTCGACCGGGATCGTGCGGGAGGCGCGCGCCGCAATGCGCCAACGGACGCTCGTCTTCTCCACATACAAATCCGCGCGCGCGAGATGCCGGCCCCAATGGTTTGCCTGAAGAATTTGGACGCCGTTGACGGTGACGGACGGCGTGTCACGATGCGTGTGGCCCATGAAAATCAGATCGACGCCCGGCACCTGTTGGGCGATCGCAATCGCGCGATTTTCATTTGGCACTTGCCCGGGATTGGGTTCACCGGTGCGCAGGTCCTGTTCCAAACCCATGTGCATGGCGATGACAACCACGTCCGCGCGCTCTTTGCCGCGCAACACCGGCACCCACTTCTTCGCTTCACTGAGCGGATCATGAAACTCGAGCCCCGCATAGTTTTGCGCGTTTTCCCAGACGGGAACGCCGGGCGTCGTCAGCCCCAGAATTCCGACGCGCACACCGCTGACTTCCTTGACGACGTAAGGCTGGTAATGGGTTTTGTTCGTGCCCTGGTTGTAGGTGTTGGCGGAGAGCCAGGGAAACTCAGCTTCGCTGCGCGCCTTCTCCAAAACCTTCAAACCAAAATTGTATTCATGATTGCCGACGGCCATGGCGTCGTAACGGAGCGCGCTCATCGCCAGCATCATCGGATCCCGAGGCTGGTTGTTTTTTTTGTTGTGGTAGTACTGCAGCGGCGTTCCCTGAATCGTGTCGCCGGAATCGACCAGCAACACGTTTGGGTTTTCCTTGCGAACTTGCTTTATCAGCGTGGCGATCTTGGCCAGGCCGCGATTGTCAGCTTTGTTGGTGTAGTAATCGATGGGGAAGAGATTGCCATGAAGATCGGTGGTGCCAAGAACCACGATGTGAACGCGCTTCGACGCGCTGCGACCGGCGAACGGAAAGACCGCCAGCGTCAACGCCGTCAAAAAGAGGAAAGTCCAAAGTCCAAAGTCCAAAGTCCAAAGTCTGTTTTGGTGAGCGGGCTTTCTGTTTGGGTAAGCGGACTGGAAACCCTGAACATCGGACTTTGGACTTTGGACTTTGGACTTTGGACTTTTCATCAGGACTTTGGACATTAGACTTTTCCTTTTATTTTGACTGATTCACATAAACTTCCGCGGCATCCATTCCCTTGATCGAAACCTGGTGAACGTGCCTAAAGTTGGCTTGAATGAAAGCCAGCTTGTCGCGATTTTCAAAGTAGGTGCGACCGCGTTGGACAATAAAATATGCCGGACCGGAAATCTTTGTCACATCGAAATCCGGCGCCGACATGTGTCTGGAAATTAGATCGGTGCGCCCAAACTGTTCGAGATAGTAATGAGTGACCGCCGGCGTTTCGTGAGCAATGATCGCTCCGGGCGGCGCGGCGTCGGCCACAAACTTGATCGCCTCACGCAGGCCGTCGTCATAAAACTCGTCGTGCGGGAAGAAGTAGCCAACCTTGTCGGCGCCGAGCGCGTTGGTGTAAAGCGCGTAGTGTGGGCCAGCTTTGTAAGCAAGCCAGGCCGGCCCCAAAACGAAGATCGCAACGACGCTGGCGACCACGACGGCACGAATTTGTTTCGCCGCATGCAGGCGGCCGTTGACAAACCTGATCAGCGCCACCACGCCAATCGCCGCCAGCATGTAAACGAACGGCATCAGCGAGAGTGTGTAGCGCAACCACTTCGCGCCAAACAACGAATAAGGAACGATCCAAAACAGAAACATGAAGAGCGCAAACGCATAGCCGGGATGGCGACGATTTTTGATTGCCGTGACAAGTCCGACGAGGAACGAGCCCAACACGAGGAGGGGAATCTTGATCGCCATGAAGACCAGGTAGAAATACACCGGCGTACCCCAGAAGGGCGATCGCGATACGTTGTTTTTGTAAAGGTGATCGGCGAAGAGATAGCCGGTGTGGACCAGCAGCTTCTCGCCCATGTAGGCATTCAGGTACGACCAAACCGCCGGCAGCAAGACGGGCGGGTTGGCAATCAGGAAGGCCAGCACCAGCGCGATGTAGAAGAGGCGAGGCGTGCGGCCCGACGGCTCGCCTGGTTCGCGCTTCCGCGCGTGAAAGTTGTGATGATAAAGCTGGTTCAGACCGAAGTAGTGCGGAAAGTATTTCGACGCGAGCATCAAGCCGAACGTGATTCCGCTGAGCAGATAGTTTCGCTTCCGGAGTTGGACATTCCTCGTGTCCGTCTGCTTCGCCCGCAGGTAATAGTAAAAGGCGAAGAGCATGAAAAAAACGAGCAGCGTGTCTTCCTTGCCGATGCGGTTGTAGGTGATGGCGTTGATGCCGACGGCCCAAAATGCCGCTGCGATCAGTCCGGTCCAGCGATCGAAAAACGCCGCCGTCAACAGGAACAATGGAATCACTGTCAGCGCGCCGAAGATGGCGTTGGGAAGACGCAGCAGCGTTTCGTTACTAACCGCGCGGCCGCTTTCAAACGCGCGGCCAAGTTTCAACGAGACGAACATCAGCGCCTTCATCAGCATCGGGTGCTCGGCGTTGGCAGTGATGTCGCCGCGCTCGTAAGCATGCACCGCGTCGACTTTGTTCACTTCATCTTCAGCAAAACCGACCGCCCCGAGGTTACTGACGCGAAACGCCAAACCGACAAGAACTAGTATCGCGAGCGCCGCGATCCCGCGCCACTTAAGATGCCTGTCCTGGCTGGGCTCTGGTCCAGACAGCATCGTAAACGAATCACGATTGGTGTCTTCACCGGCTTCATTGGAAGAGTTAACTCCAGTGGTCAGCACCCGTTGTTCCCCTTATTCAAAAGTCGCTAATTGTTAACAGCGCGGAAGGCGCGAAATGGAATAGCCTGGGGCAGCCGGGCCCCCGCGCGGGCAACCCGCGTGGGGTGGTAGCGCCCCCAGGAACATGTCAGCACTTGCCTTGATGAGTGCTGAAGGCGCGGAATGAAACCTGACCGGCCGTCGCTCAACCTCGATGTATTGCCGTACGTTTGAAGAACCCCGCTTGTCGTAGGTCGCGCCTTCAGCGCTTTTCAAAACCCACATGTGCGTTTCCTGGGCGGTGCCCAGGCTGTTACTTTTCGCGCCTTCAGCGCTTCAGGTTGTCAGCGTTTGCGGTTGGTAGCTTGAGCCAAAATGTTTTATGTTGTCACCCGCATGGACAATCTCGTCGTCTCAAACATTCGCCAGCGACCCATTCGCACGCTCGTCAGCGTCGCGGGTGTGGCCCTCGGAGTTTGCCTGGTGATGCTTTTCACCGGCTTGGCCCGCGGCATGTCCAACGATCTGCAGCGGCGGGCGTCAAACGTCCGCGCCGAAATTATTTTCACGCGACCGGGCGCGATGATGTTAACGGGCTCGCCCGCAAACCTTAGCACCAAGTACGTGGAAAGTCTGAAAGAAATTGAAGGCGTGGCGGAAGTGTTGCCGGTCATCCGCTATGTATTTCAGGGCGGCCGCGGCTTTGGATTCGAACAGATCGAAGGCGTCGAGTGGGATTCGTTTGCGCGCGTAAACGAATTACGTATTGAGTCGGGCAAGCCGCCGCAGGCTTCGGACGAAATTGTTATTGACGAGGTGAAGGCGCGCGGCAACAAACTGAAAATCGGCGACAAGCTGAAACTTTTCGGCAACCGGGAATATCGAATTGTCGGGATTTATTCGCCGGAATCGGGCGCCCGCGTGAAGATGACTTTGGCTGCCTTGCAAGAGGCTCTGGAGGCGCCGGGGAAATGCACGTACATCCTGATCAAGGTCAGGAATGCAGACGAAGAGACGCAGGTGGCCCAAAAGAATCAACACCGCTCTGCCGGATAACAAAATCCAATTTACCCGCGACTTGTTTACGAGTCTCGAGAAAAACATCCCCTATCTCGGCGTCTTCCTGCGGATCCTGGTGGGACTGGCAGCGGTAGTAAGCGCCCTCGTGGTGATGCTGGCGATGTACACAACCATCACCGAGCGCACCCGCGAGATTGGCATATTGAAGGCCCTCGGCGCGTCGCGTCGTTACATCGTGTTCATTATTGAGTCTGAAGCGCTGTTGATTAGTGCGGTGGGTTTAGTGGCCGGTTTTGTGATGTCGTTTGTAATCGGCTACGCCATTCACGAATTCTACGGACTCTTTTTTGAGTTTAGCTGGAACTGGGGCCTGACCGCGGCCGCGATCGGCATCTTGGGCGGCGCGCTGGGCGCATTGTATCCGGCGCTGCGTGCTTCGAACCTCGATGCCGTCAGCGCCCTGGCTTACGAGTAGGTTTGAGATCTGAAATCTCAAACTAACCGCCAAGACGCTAAGAGCGCCCAGGAGAAAACGTCATGCATTTCGTCTTGGCGTCTTGGCGGTTACCGTTACTTCTCACTGCGCCGCCTCTGCCAGCGTTGATTCGCCTTCGCTAACCCGCTCCAGCTTCTTCAAAGACAATCCTCGCCGGACCATCAAGGCCACGCCCACCGCCGTCCAAAACAGGTCGCGCGCTTTACGCACGATCGCGAGCGTCGCACCGATCGCCGGAGTAAACCCCAGCGCCTTGGCTAACATGCCAGTGCCTGCTTCATCGATGCCAAGTCGGAACGGGATGAACTTGAACGCGACGTTGATCACTCGATTGGTTGATTCAAGGATGAACGCCGTGAGCAACGTCGGCGCCACAATGGTGCTGATGAAAGAAAGCGTCACGTAGATTTCGAGAACGCCGGCGAGATGAAAGCAAACCTCGAGCAGGAAAATCCAGATCAGGCGGCTGCGGTTTCTGTCGTAAAAACCGTAGATGCGATCTTCAAGAGTTTGCGCGCGCGGAATTCCCTTTTCCAGCCAGGCGCGCGCCAGGCCGCGACCAAACAGGAACGACATCGGTCCGCTCAAAAATCTCCACTGCTTGCGTATCACGAGGTAACCAAGCGGCGCGATCACGAGCGTGACCGCGAGCGCTCCGAAGGTCGCATAACGCAGCGGCTTTGGCAGCGAAAAACTGAGCAGCAGCGCCGCCGAGCCTGAAAAGATCAGAAGGACGACGGACAGACTGTAAAAAATATTCTCGAGCGCCAGCGCGGAGAGGCTGGCCATGAGCGGTACGCGGTTGGTGACGAATGCAGCCTTTGAAGGTTCAGAAACCGCCGCGCTCGCCAGCGGCACGATGTTGCCGAGCGCGTCGCCCATGATTCTCGCGACGAACGCGTCGCGAAAACGCAGTTTGTATGGCGCTTCAAAGCAGCGCGTCCAGGCAAGCGAGCGCGCAATTTGTCGCAGCGAGGAAATCGCCAGAATCAACAGAAACCCGAAGCCCAGTCTCCGAATTCCCGACATGATTTCAGTGACGCCGGCTTTCCTGACGAAGTAAGCAAAGAGCAGAATTCCCAGAAACGCGAAGACAATTCCGTAGCGCGCCAGCCGGCGATTCCTGGCCTTATTGGCCGTGACATGGGGCTTGGCTCCCGAACTTCCCGGGCCATCCCCTACCGGGTCATTCATCGCCTGGCCGGATTCTTCCGACCTTCGCGCAGTTTCGTCTTCCAACTGTTATTCCTCTGTGCTGGCTTTAATTAAAAGTCTGGCTGACAAGTGAAAGTAACCTATCACAGGGCCTAGTAATTCGGCAGTCCCTTGCCTCAGTTTTCTATCAACCTCGCGAAAAAACCAACCTTTTCCGCCTGGCGAACGTCTAACCCCGCGTGTGCGGCGAGGAACAACGCCGAGAACAACGCAGACCCGTACCGGGGGTTTGCAGAATGCAGAACAAGGAGTAAGATCGCGAACGCCCACAGACGATTGGTCGGCGCTTCCCGCCCGGACTGAGTTTACTGACACGCGCTAGTCGTCTCGTTTTTTCCAGTTTTGAATCCGAACCTTTTGTCCCAATTTCGGCCCCGATGAAGCCTGATGGAGGTTGTATCGATGGGTCCGAAAACCTTAAGGAAGGATTAGCATGAAACTCACAACTCTCCTCTTGCTCCTGTTGCTGTGGCCCGGCCCCGGCGCGGTCACGGCCAAGCCTGTGAGCCCTGCGCTTTCGACAGCGGCGGTTTCCCCGTCTGCGAACGTTACAGCGACAACGACAACTACAACTACCCTCGCCAACTTCAACTTCAACGACTTCGGCGCAGTCGGCGACGGCGTAACCGACAACGGTCCGGCACTGCAAGCGGCTCTGAATGCGCTCGGTCAGGCTGGCGGCGGAACTCTCTTCGTGCCCGCCGGTCGCTACGCCATCATCACGCCGGTCCAGAAAGATTTCACCGGACTGGCCAGCGAGATCACAATCATTGGCGTCGAGTCGTTAACACCGGTTCCGCCCCCCGACGCGAGCGGGCAACAGTTAACCAGAGGACTCGATCTCTCATCCGAGTTTGCGCCGCGCACCGGCACTCAGGGCATTGCCATCAACATCAGCGGCCTGCAAAGTTTCCTGATCAAAGACATCGTTTTCATCGGCACGCCCGGAGTTAATACTGACGCGTTGATCACCCTGGCGCTCACCAATGTTTGGCAAGCTACTGTCAGGCACTGCGAGTTTTATGGTTTGAGTACTCTCCCCGCCGGCGGTTCGATCGTCCGCGCCATCCTCAGTCATTTGACGATTGAGCAAAGCGTCTTTTTGGGATGCGCGGCAAACAGTGGCGTGCAAAACTCCGTGGTGCAGAACTTTCAATGGAAAGGCATCACAGTTACCGACGTGGTTTTCACTGACTACGGCCAGCGCCCGGAGTTGTTCGGCAAACTTAACTTAGGCGCGCCATATTCCTGGATCAGCATTGGCAACGCCGCCGCGCCGCAGAACACGTCGCCCCGCCGCGCGGTTGAAGTCAGGAATGTATTTTTCGACGAGGGTTCGCTCAATGGCCTGTTGAGTTTGCCCTTCAATTACCAGCCGGCGACCGCGCCTATTGATCTGGTCTACGTCTCGAATTTGTTCATGAACGTTTCGAACCTCGGAACTTCCGGCCACTATCTTGAAGGCCCGCAGCGCGTGCTGATTGAAAACTCGCATTACGGTTGGAGCCACAATGCCGACGCCGCCATCAACCTGCGCCTCGTGGGCAACGCGATTCTCGATCGAGTGGAATGCGTGGCGAGCGCCAATCGAATTCGCGCCGACGCCGCCACCGGAAAACTCACGGTCATCGATTCCGTCTACACGTTTCTTAGTTCGCTGGCGGCGTCAACCAAAGTAATTACAACCCAAACGCCTGACGACGATCCGGTGCAATACGTGCGCGGGCGATTCAACGCGATCCTTGGTCGCGCTCCCGATCCGGCGGCCCATTTTTACTGGTCAAACCGATTGCTTGAATGCAATGCAGGCGCCTCGTGCGTCGCGGCAGAACATGCCGCATTGCTCGCCTATTTGGCCACCGCGCCGGCGCCCACTTTTTCAATCGCCGGCAAAGTGAGCAACCAAAGCGGTGCGCCGCTGTCGGGCGTCACCGTCACGCTTAGCGGCTCACAATCAGTGACAATGCTGACAGGCGCCGACGGCAAATACAGTTTCGCCAGACTGCCGACCAGCGGCGTTTACACCGTCACCGCGGTTCATCAGTTCTACACGATGGTCGATCCCGCGGAAACGATCACCACGCCGAATGGCGATCGAACTTTCGACTTCAACGCCGTTCGGAAGCTTTATGACATCACGGTGCGAACCACCAATCCTCAGGGCAATGCCCTGGCAGGCGTCGCCGTCTCGCTTACCGGCGAGCAGCAGGCTCAGGGCGTTACCGACGCTTCAGGCGCGACTACATTCCATGCTGTGCCCGCCGGCGGTACTTACACGCTGACGCCGGTGAAAGAGCACTACACTTTCGCGCCGCCAAGCCTTGCGACGGGTGTGCTGCAATCAAGTCAGACCGTCAATTTTGTGGGCACGCTCGTCAATTACAAACTCAGCGGACGCATCACGGCGAATGGGACAGCGCTGACTAACACCACCGTCACCCTGAGCGGCTCGCAGTCTGGAACGACGACCACAAACGCCAACGGCAACTATTCATTCAACGTCCCGGCCCTGGGAAATTACACCGTCACGCCGACGAAGGTGGGTTACTTCTTTACACCCGCGGACGCGACCTTTAACAACGTGGTCGGCGATCGCACCGGGGATTTCACCGGCGCCTTGATCCCTAAATTTGAATACAGCGCCGCCAGCTACAGCGTGACCGAAGACACGCGCACGATCACCGTAACCGTCAAACGTTCGGGCGATACGTCGATCACTTCCGAAGTGACTTACTCAGCCGCCGATGGTTCCGCGAATCAGCGCGCCGACGTCATCCCGGTCATTGGCAGGCTCATCTTTGAGCCGGGCGAATTAACCAGGACCTTCGTCGTCTTCATCACTAACGATTCCTACGTTGAAGGCAACGAAAGCCTGACGCTCGAGCTGGGCGACACGCTTAACGCTACGCTGGGCAGCAACAGCAGCGCGACGCTTACGATCGTTGACAACGACAACACGCCGACCGCGATCAACCCGATTGACGATGCGCAATTCTTCGTTCGCCAAAACTACCGCGACTTCCTCAACCGTCCCGCCGATGCGGCAGGGCTGGATTTCTGGGCGGATCAGATCCTGAGTTGCGGCACAAACGCGGCCTGCATCGCCGACCGTCGCATGAATGTTTCCGCAGCGTTCTTTCTGTCGATTGAATTTCAGGAGACAGGCTTTTTGGTCTACCGGACTTACCGCGCAGCCTACTCCCAACCGCCGCAACACGTCGACGAGTTTCTGTTGGACACGCGAACGATTGGTCAGAATCTGATCGTCAACTCGCCCGGCTGGCAGGATTTGCTTGAAGGAAATAAAGTCGGATTCCTGGAAACGTTCGTCGGGCGCGCGCGTTTCACCGCAGCCTACCCGCTCGATCTGTCGCCGCAGGAATTTGTGAACCAGCTCGACTCAACGGCCGGCGCCGTGCTTTCACCGGCGGACATACCGCTGGCGGAAGCGGAGTTTGCCGGCGCCGAGACCAGCGAAAACATCGGCGCGCGCGCGCGTGTGCTGCGTCGCGTGGCCGAGAGCCAGGCGCTCACCCAGCGCGAACTGAATCCGGCGTTTGTGATGATGCAGTATTTTGGTTACCTGCAACGAAATCCGAGCGATCCGCCCAACACCAACCTCGACGGCTTCTACTTTTGGCTGCACAAGCTGGAAGAATTTGGCGGTGACTTCCGCCAGGCCGAAATGGTCAAGTCGTTCCTCGTCTCAACTGAATATCGCGCGCGTTTCGGCATGCCATAAACAAGTTTCGAGTTCCGAGTTTCAAGTTTCAAGTTAAACGAGTGGCTTAACTCACGGAAGAGCGAACTTGAAACTTGGAACCTGAAACTCGGAACTTTTGTTTTCCCAGCTTTGCGTTTTTAGTTTTGCGTTGATTATGATGCATGCGTTCAAGCTAAAAAGTTCGCAATGAATCTGGCCGGGGCACGCGCGCGTGCGGTCCGGCTGCGTTGGAGATGCAGATGAGTCAATCTCAGTCCGCTATTGCAGTTGAAGATCTTGCCGGGCGTCCCTTAACAACCCTTTCCGAAGACGAGCAGATGTTTCGCGCGAGCGTGCGCGAGTTTGCCGAGGGCGAACTCCGTCCGCGCGTCGAGGAAATGGACGAAAAGGCCAGGATGGATCCGGAGCTGATCAAGAAGTGTTTCGACCTGGGCGTGATGGGCATCGAGACGCCGGAGGAGTTTGAAGGCGCCGGCTCGTCGTTCTTCACGGCGATCCTCGCGGTTGAAGAGCTTTCGCGAGTTGATGCCTCGGTCGGCGTGCTGGTTGACGTGCAGAATACGCTCGTCAACAACGCGTTTATTCGCTGGGGCACGCCGGAGCAGAAAAAGAAATACTTGCCGCGGCTGGCTACGGAGAGCCTGGGCGCTTACGCGCTGAGCGAGGCCGGGTCGGGTTCGGATGCCTTTGCGATGCAAACTCGCGCGGTCGACAAAGGCGATCATTTTTTGCTGAACGGACAAAAGCTCTGGATCACCAACGGCAACGAAGCCGAGATCTTTGTGTTGTTCGCCAATGCCAATCCCGAAGCCGGCTATCGCGGCATCACCGCGTTCATCATCGAAAAAGGCTTCGAAGGTTTCACCGTCGGCAAGAAAGAAAACAAGCTCGGCATTCGCGCCTCGTCGACGACGGAGTTGATTTTGGTTGACTGCAAAGTCCCGAAAGAGAACGTCCTCGGCGAAGTCGGCAAGGGCTACAAAACTTCGATCGAAACGCTGAACGAAGGCCGCATCGGCATCGGCGCGCAGATGATTGGCATCGCGCGCGGCGCGCTTGAGGCCGCCATTGGCTACACCAGCGAGCGCCAGCAGTTTGGCAAATCGATCAACCAGTTTCAGGCCGTGCAATTTCAACTGGCAGAGATGGCCACGGAGGTTGAGGCCGCGCGGCTGATGGTCTACAACGCCGCGCGCATGAAAGATGCCGGCATGAACTTCGTCAAAGAAGCAGCGATGGCGAAACTCTATTCATCGCGCGCGGCCGAGCGAGTTAGTTCGCTGGCGATTGAACTCTACGGCGGCTACGGCTACGTCAAAGATTATCCGGTGGAAAAATTCTGGCGCGATTCGAAGATCGGGGCGATCTACGAAGGAACGTCGAACATGCAGTTGCAAACGATTGCGAAACTGCTGATTGGGAAGTGATCACACTAGAGCAAGTGAACGCCGAGGAAATTAAGAGCTATTTGACAGAGCTAAATGAAGAACTGCGCCTGATGGACGTCAAGGGCGAGATATGTTTGTACGGGGGCGCCGTTATGGCGCTAGCATACAAGGCGCGACCCGACACCGACGACGTAGACGCTATTTTTAAGCCGGTGCGTCACATTCGCCGAGCTGCTGGCCACGTAGCGGAGAGGCACGGGCTACCGAAGGGTTGGTTGAATTACGCGGTCAAGATGTTCCTTGTGCCGCACGAGAAAAACATTCTGCTCGACCTATCGCATTTGAAGGTTTACATGCCTACCCCGGATTATCTGCTGGCAATGAAAGTCTTGAGCGCCAGAGCCAATACCATGGACCGGGCTGATCTTGAAGTGCTGATTCGCGAACTTGGTTTGAAGAGCCCTGATGAGGCTCTCACCATTGTGAAACATTACTATCCGAACAAAGAAGTGAAGGCGGCGGCGCGCAAACTCGTGCAGGAACTATTCGACTAGTTATGCGAACTCTGAAAGCGACCAGACGAGAGATTGAGAGTGAGCCACAATGGTGGTGCATCCATTTGATGAACTTTGTCGACGACTTTCGTCGGCACAAGAGTTTACGCGCAATGAGTGAACCGTTTGAGCGAAGCGATGTACGGATGGACGCGCTGTTGGCTTCGACCTCTGAAGCCTTGTGTGATGAGCTTGGCTTGGACCCGCCGGCGTGGCTGGAAGAGATTCCAGCGTGCGAAGATCCATGGTTTGTCGGCGATCTGCAGCGTTTGAAAGCAATTTCCCTTGTAGAGAGCCCGTTGCGATTTCGGATACGCAAGATTTTTGTACTTGAGAATTTCCTTAGCCGCGTATAGACATGACCACCTCCCGCATCGACATCTTCGAGCAAATGCTGGTGAATGATCCCGGCAACAGCAGCATCTTGTTTGGACTTGCCAAGGAATATGAGAAGGTTGGGCAGACCGAGGGCGTGATCGAAACCCTTGAGCGTTACCTGGCAATCGCCAACGACGAAGGAAACGCTTTCGGAATGCTGGCGCGCGCATATGAGCTGGCCGGGCAGCGCGACCAAGCCAGGGAAACCTATCAACGCGGAATTGACGCGGCGACCAAGCACGGTCACCCTTCAATGGCCGAAGAATTTCGTGTGAGCCTGGAAGAGTTTGAGGCGCCGTAGGCGCCAAATGTTTATAGCCGGGAACCTGGCCACTGTTGTTCAGCCCATTTCATGGGCGTAAGAAGCATTTCGCTCCTCTGGAGCTAAAATCTTGAGGCGGTTAGGTCTATAAATATTTCGCCGCTCTGCGGCTTCGGCGAGCAATCATAATGAGCGATTTAAAAGTTCTCAAACTTGTACCGAAGAGCAAACTTAAGGTTGCTGAAGCCCCTGCCCCTGTAGCGGCTCCAGCTCCTGACCAGAAAAAGGCTGCCAGTCAGGCCGACGGTCAGGGCGGTACTCAGGCTGGTGGGCCAGCGGCTCAACCGGCGGCGGCGCCTGTGCGCGCAGTTGAACCCGTAACTCAAACGCCGCCAACAAAATCCCAACCAGCGTCTTCAGCTCAACCTGCAGTCAGGCCGGCGCTCGCGCCGCCGCCGCCAAGACGACGGCGCGATCGGAACCGCCGCCCGGACCCCGAACGCAGCCGCGAGCAGCCGCGCCTTTCGCGCGAAACGATGCTGGAGATGTATCGCACGATGTATCTCTCGCGCCGTCTCGACGACAAAGAGATCCAACTCAAGAACCAAAACAAAATTTTCTTTCAGATCAGCGGGGCGGGACATGAAGCAGTGCTCGTCGCCGCGGGCATGGTCCTGAAGCCCGGCTACGATTGGTTCTATCCGTACTATCGCGATCGCGCGCTTTGTCTCCAGCTCGGCATGACGCCGCTCGAGCAATTGTTGTCCGCTGTCGGCGCTGAAAAGGATCCGAATTCGCACGGCCGCCAGATGCCTTCGCACTGGGGTCACAAAAAGCTGAACATCGTCTCGCAGTCGTCGCCTACCGGCACGCAACTGCTGCAGGCTGTGGGCTGCGCTGAAGCAGGCTACCGGTTCAAGTTGATCAAGGAACTGCGAAAGCGCGCGTCAAATTTTCAGAAGGATGAAGTCGTCTACGTTTCGCTCGGCGACGGTACGTCGAGCGAGGGCGAATTCTGGGAAGCGCTCAACACCGCCTGCAACTTGAAGCTGCCTGTGCTCTTCCTGCTGGAAGACAACGGCTACGCGATCAGCGTGCCCGTCGAGGTGCAAACTGCCGGCGGCGACGTTTCGCGGCTGGTCAAAAATTTTCCCAATCTTTTTCTGCAACGCTGCGACGGCACGAACCTGCTGGAGTCGCTGGCCGTCATGAAGCGTGCCGTCGGCTACTGTCGCTCGGGAAACGGCCCGGCGTTTGTGCACGCGAAAGTCATTCGGCCGTACTCGCATTCCCTTTCCGATGACGAGAAGCTTTACCGTCCCGACGAGGAGCGGAAGTCGGATGCGGAACGCGATCCGGTGAAACGCTTTGGCGCAGTTTTAATTGACGAAGGCGTCACCGATCAGGATGGCCTGCAAAAACTGAAGGACGAAGTTGACGCGCTCGTGAACGAGGCGGCGGATCAGGCGCTCGCGAGTCCGCAGCCCGATCCGGAAACGGTCAAACTTCACATTTATTCACCAGACGTCGATCCGACTTCCAGCGAGTTTGACACCGAAGCAAGCGTGGAGCTTTCCGGGAATCCCGGCACGATGGTCGACTTGATCAATCGCTGCCTGCACACCGAGATGGCTCGCGACTCGCGCGTCATCGTGTTTGGCGAAGACGTGGCGGATTGCTCGCGCGAAGAGTTTCTCGAAACAGTAAAAGGCAAGGGCGGCGTCTTTAAAGTCACTGCGAACCTGCAGCGAAAGTTTGGCAGCGCGCGTGTTTTCAATTCGCCGCTCGCGGAGGCCAACATCGTCGGACGCGCCATCGGCATGGCGACACGCGGCCTGAAACCAGTCGTCGAGATTCAGTTTTTTGATTACATCTGGCCCGCCATGCACCAGATTCGCAACGAGCTGGCGCTGATGCGCTGGCGCTCGGGCGGAGATTGGAAGGCGCCGGTGGTGATGCGCGTGCCGGTAGGCGGCTATCTGAAGGGCGGCGCCGTTTACCATTCGCAATCGGGCGTTTCCACGTTCACGCAAATTCCCGGGCTGCGCGTGGTCTATCCTTCAAACGCCCTCGACGCGAATGGTTTGTTGCGCACAGCGATTCGCGCGGACGATCCCGTTTTGTTTCTTGAGCACAAACATCTCTACCGCCAGGCTTATAACAAGTCGCAGTATCCAGGCGACGACTTCATGATTCCCTTCGGCAAGGCGAAGACGGTGCGCGAAGGAACCGGCCTTTCGATCGTCACCTACGGCGCGCTCGTGCAGCGTTCGCTGGTTGCCGCCAAGCAGGCCGAGCAGCAAGGCATCAGCGTCGAAGTCATCGACCTGCGCACGCTGCAACCCTACGACTGGAATGCGATCGTCGCGACCGTGAAGAAAACAAACCGCGTGATCGTGGCCCACGAGGACTCGCTCTCATTTGGTTACGGCGCCGAAATCGCCGCGCGCATTGCAGACGAACTCTTCGAACACCTCGACGCGCCGGTGCGCCGCGTCGCCGCGCTCGATACTTTCGTGGCCTACGCCCCGCAACTCGAAGATGTGATCCTGCCGCAGGTGGCGGATGTGGTGAAAGCGATCTCAGAACTCCACAGTTACTAGCAGAGATTCTATGAACGAGCGTCGGACGCGAAGCCGTTCAATGCGGGTTTAGTACAGGCTCGTGGTGACGACGTTCAGACTTTGCTCTTGCACGGCGTGACGAATGCGCGGAGAATGAAGCTGAGGTATTTGCGGATGATTCAAACATTCGAAGCCATTATCGAACCCGATGGAAGGGTGCTCTTGATCGAACCGGTTCGACTTTCGGAACGTCGGCGTGCGCTGGTCACCATTCTGGAAGATGAGCCTGCCAACGGAATTCCAGTTACTGCATTGCTAAGTGAAGAATCACTTGCGGAGGATTGGAATAGACCGGAGGAAGACGAAGCATGGGCTCATCTTCAGCCGGCGCAGTAGTTCTGGTCACCTTCCCCTTTTCTGATCTGTCGCGGGCGAAACTACGACCTGCCGTCTTGGCTAGAGCCAGTAAGAGTGATTGGATACTCTGTCAGATCACCAGCAACGCGTATGCGGATCCTCGCGCCATCAAACTCACCGACGATAACTTTAGTTCAGGCTCGCTCAGGTTGGTTAGCTTTGCACGTCCCGCGAAGTTGTTTACTGCTAACGACAAGTTGATTCTCGCCGACGTAGGTAAATTGACCAGAACGACCTTGCAGGAAGTCGTTAACGCGGTCACGGAGCTACTACGCGCAGGCATCGAGTAATCTGACCTGAGAAACCCAGACGAATAGATGACATACACACGTGTATTGTTGTGTGTCGCGGCGCTGGGCTGATCCACTCGAAATCTCCAATAAAACCAACTCAAGCGCCTTCACATCGATACTCTCCGTCAGTTTACTGCTGGCATGATGCTTGCTCCTCAGAGCCTTTGGACTAGCCCGAATACCGACACACGCACCCCGACGCAAGCATTGAGCATGACGGCATCTTGCCGTCCGCCGACTTCGGTGACAGAAGTAATTGCCTGTCCGAACGAGGCTTTCGCAAAGGAAGGAAGGAAGAAAGAAACTCATGAGTAAACGCACGAAAGGTATTTCCATTCTGGCAACGCTCCTGCTGATTTTGGCAGCGGCGACAGCCGTCGCGGCGCAAACGCCGGTTACACCTGTTCCGGTTACACCGGTTCCGGAGACTCAAACAACCACAATCACCCAAACACCAACCACAGTTACCAAGACAGTCCAAAATCCGGACGGCAGTTACACCATCATTGAGTATCCACTGCAGAAAGAAACGACCGTCACGCTGAATCCGGTGACGTTAACTAACGCGAAGGGCGTGGCCACAATCCTGCGCGACGACAACGGCACGCGCGTCGTCGTAAACATGACCGGCGTACCGGCAGACGTGAAGGGAATCAATCTCTACGCAGTCGACGACACCGGCGCAGTGACTTCGTTGGGCCCGGTAGTGCTCGCGAATGGAAGCGGGAAATTCAGTGCGACCACTCCGCTTAGCAAGTTCATGCTGATCGCGGCTCCGGATGAAAGTCTGACGGCTTACGATCCGAACGCGAAGATCTATTTCCGCAGCGCGGTGCCGGCAGGCTTCGCGGTGATTCCGCATACGACCTCGGCGACTGGCGAAACGGTCAGCGCGAGCACGACGCCAGGAACCACGACGCCGGGAATTACGCCGGCCGCGGCGACCACGGTGCCGTTGTTGAATATCCCCGCCTTCAAGAAAGGCGACGAAACAAAAATCAAGGTCAACTTCAGCGGCGCCATGACCGGTGCGCGCGCGAATGTTTTCATCGAGCCGCAGAAGAACGGACAGGCGACTGAAGTCAACATGCGCTTTCATGATTTGAAGGAAGCGCCAACCGGCAAGGTTTACGTGCTTTGGGCAGTTACACCTGACAATCAGTTTACGAAGCTCGGCGAGATCTATAACGCCAAAGGAACCAACGAAGCCGAGATCAAGGCAAACACCACGCTGGCTGACTTCGGCCTGCTGGTGACCATGGAAGAGTTGGGCGCGATCAAGACGCTCGTCACACCAGTGGGTGACAGGCTCGGCGTGATCGAGATCGTTCCCTAGCCGTTTCAACAACAGTTACAACAACAACTGACTTTGAATCCAACCTGGAGGCCGTCAACTTTGGCGGCCTCTTTTACTTTCGCACCGCATTGGGCCTTTCGATTGGCTGATCGTTTAGAGGCGGGCACTGCCGGCCGGTCAAGCGCGAATGAACTTTGACTTCCGTCCTGGGGCAGCGGGCAGTGCCCGCCTCTAAACGACAGGAATCGCGCGGACACTCCTATACAATTTTCCTATCCCCGCGGCCCGCTCCTGGGGTAATATGCAATTCCGGCGGTGAAAGCCGCCTCGTCTCCCGGTCGATCCCCGACGTTCGAGTCACAAGTTAAGCCCACAAGTCTGAAGCGCCGCTTCGGTTGCCCAACAACCATAGTCTGTCGCGGTACAACTTAATATGTGCAAACGCATCTTCCCCCAGTTGCTGCTGATAGTTGTCAGCCTCGCGTTTTTTCCCACGCCAACCTTCGCTCAGGCCATCGCCCAGGAAACTCGGCCCGAAACCTTGCCCGACCTCGTCAGGCGCGTTAAGCCCCAGGTGGTGGCGATTGCGACTTACGACGCGCAGGGCGAAGCGTTGATGACCGGCAGTGGTTTCTTCATCCGACCCGGACAGGTCGTGACGAACCTGCACGTCATTCGCGGTGCTGCACGCCTCGACGTCAAGACGCTCGACGGCAAAGGACGCGTGTTTCCGGTGGCGGGCGCGCTCGCGGTCGACGAAGAAGGCGACCTTGCCTTGCTCAGCGTTGAGATGCCGCGCGACGCTTCGTGGCGCCCGCGCGCGGGCCAGCTCGCGAGCACGCTTCCGGACGAGGGCGAACAGATTCTCGTGATCGGCAATCCACTCAAACTGGAAGGCTCGGTCACCGACGGCATCGTTTCCGCCGTTCGCGAGGTTCCAAACGTCGGCCGCATCATTCAGATCACGGCGCCGATTTCCCACGGCAACAGCGGCAGTCCCGTCTTCAACCTGAAGGGCGAGATTGTCGGGGTGGTCACGGTGAAGGTGACGAACGGACAAAACATCAATCTCGCGATCGGCGCGGCGCGAGTCGCACAACTCACTCCAGGCGCCTTGCGATCGGTGGCCAGCCTGCCGGCGAAAGTGAAACCCGGCGACGTCGCGGAATCGTCTTACCGCACCGGCCTGGACTCTCTCTGGCTTGGGAACTACGACAACGCGCTCGGTTATTTTGAAACTGCGGCGAACCGAAACCCGCGACGCGCGGATGCCTGGGTGCAGGTTGGTTACTGCAAAGTGAAGCAGGGGAAAAACGTGGAGGGCATTCGCGCCTACCAAAATGCGCTCGTGCTGAAACCCGACTCGGATGAGATTCACAATAAGCTCGGCGACGCTTACTACTACGCCGGCCGCCTGCGCGAAGCGATCGCTTCCTACAACCGCGCAGCTACACTGCGTCCGGACAATGCCGATGCGCACTACAATCTCGCGGTCGTTTATTTTGAGACTGGAGACGAAAGAATGGCGCAAAACGAGGCAAAGATTCTTCGCCAGTTGGACGGGAAGCTTTATGAGAAGCTGGTGAGCGAGACGAGGATCGAGCCTTGATGCAACTTTAGACAATCAGACGGCAGAAAGCCGCTCTTATTGCTGCCCACTGCACTGCCCACCGCCCACTGCTTTCTTAGCTTCCTGTAAAAATGCGCGTGTCGATGCTTTTCGGATTCCCGAGGACTACAAAGCGGATGTTCCGCATGTATTTTTGCGCCACGCGTTCGACGTCAGCGGGCGTGACCGCGCTCAGTTTGTCGACAAACACAGTCGAGTTGCGCCAGCCGCCGCCGAGCAGTTCATAAGCAGCCAGTTCGCTCGCCTGCGCCGCGTTCGTTTCCTGATTCATGTAATACGTCGTCAGGTACTGCGCCACGACCGCCTGAATGTCGTCATTATCAATCGGCTCTTTTTGCAGTCGCGCAATCTCATCGAGCATGACCGCCACCGCCTGATTGGCGTCGACTGACGTAACGTAAATTCCGCCGATGTTCGCGCCCTGGTTACGCAGGAAAAAGTCAGGAGCGTAGGAAAGATTTCTCTTCGCACGCACCTCCTGAAAAATCCGATCACGCAGAATCGAACTCGCGACGCGCATCGGGTAGATGTCGGGCGAGCTGGGCGACGGCGCCGTGAAAAGCCCCTGCACGTAGTTCGTCTTCAGATCGCGAGCCGTCACCTCTACCGTCGATTTATCAAACGACAGCTGCGGCACCTGCGCCGGCGCGTAATTCCCGCGTGGCAGTTTGCCGAAGCTGGCCGCGATTAGGGCCCTGACTTTCGCTGAGTCCAGATCGCCGACGATGACCAGCAACAGCCGTGAAGTTTCAAAAACCTTCTGATGGTAGCGACGGAGATCTTCCGGCGTTAAGCGGCTGACGGATTCAGCCGTGCCTTCCACCGGGTTCAGGTAAGGATGATTCGCGTAAGCCACGCGCTCCTGCAAACGCTGCAGGTAAGTGTCAGGGTCGTCCGTGTCATCGCGCAAAGACACGACCTTCTTTTCCTGAACGAGCGCGACGTCTTCCTTCGTGAACGAAGGATGAAGCGCGACGTCAGTGAACATCTGCCAGGAACGATCGAAGTTCGGCCGCGTGCAACGAAGGGCCAGGACCGAGTAGTCGTTGTTTTCACTCGAGCTGATCACCGTGCCCATGCGCGACTGTTCATCGCGCATGCGATCGCGCGGGAAGGCCGCGCTTGCTTCGGTCGCCGCGTCGAGCATAAGGGATTCGATGCCGGCGTTGTCGGCGCTTATGTTTCGCGAACCGCCGCGGATGAAAAGGCCGGCCGCCACCGTCAGGCTGCCTTCCCGCCGCTTCACCAAAACCTTGAGGCCGTTGACTTCAAACTCACTGACCAGAGCTGCCTGCCGCGCAACCAGGCTCTGCACACCCTGCACGCCTACAGCTTCGCGCGGCACCGTATTTTGCTGAGCAATTGCCAGCGGCGCCTGGCCGCCGAGCAGCAGCGAAAAAAGGAGCAGCAGTGCTGGGAGCGCAGGCCTCCTGCCTGCAAACGCGCGGAACGCGCGCAGTGAATGGCTACGGAACTGATGCCGGCAAGATGCCTGCGCTCCCAGCTTCTGCAGCCCGCACAAATGACGCGCTCGCACTTCCACCTTATGGTCGTTTTTCATTATTTACCTGTTAAGTCTTCCGCCTGAATCTTGATTTTTTCCTGAGCCTCCGGTGACAGCAGCGCCAGGCCGATGTGTGGTTTTCCCTGGATGTACGTCGTGACGTACCGGCTGATGTCCGGTCGCGAAGTGGCGCGCAGCCGGCCCAGGTAGCCACGAAAATAATCCAACCCGGTTGACGCCCACCAGAAGCTGAGCGTGTGTGCATAGTCGCTTAATTTTTCGCGCGAGTAGAGATCGTCGGCTTCGAGCAATGCCTTGGCACTTTCGAGTTGCTCGTCAGTGAAGTAGTCCTTGTCGTTGAAGTGGGCCACCTCGTTGTAGATCGCCTTGATGGTCGCTTGCGCTTTTTCCGGCGTGGTCTGCGCGATGATCGAAATCGGGCCGACGTTGCGCTGCGTGTAGTAACCAATCCCGACGCCGGTCGTCAGACCAGAGTCGACGAGGGCGCGCTGGAAACGCGAATTCGGCTGCGTCAGGATGAACGAGAAAACGTCGGCGGCGTAGGTTGAAGCGTCGTCTTTGCCAATCGATGGTCCATGCCAGCCGATGTTGATGATCACATTCTGCACCGGCTGGGTGATCACATAGCCTTCGCTTTTTGCCAGCGGCGGGTGCTCAACGAGCGGAAACTCAACAAACGGATCCTTCTCGCGCCGCGGCCAGTCGCCATAAAACTCCTGCACCATCTTGAAAATGTCTTCCGGGTTGACGTCGCCGGTGACCACGAGCGCTGAATTATTCGGCACGTAGTAACGCCCCTGGATCAGTCGCATCGTAGTCGGCGTGGCACTGCCAACTGTTTGGCGATTGCCGAGCGGCTCCTTGCGGCTCGGGTACTTGAAGAAGAGCCGATCATTCATTTCCTTGTTGAGGTAGTAAAAAGGATTTGATTCGTTGCGATCGATTTCGCCGATTACGACCTCGCGCTCGCGCAAGAGTTCGCGTTCGTCGAACAGCGGGTAACGCACCGAGTCGCGCATGAACTGCAGCGCCGTGCGCAGGTTGGGAGTTGTAGTCGTGAAGAAATAATTGACTACTTCTTCGCGCGTCGAAGCGTTGTAGGCAATGCCCAAATGACCAATCGTGCGCACGTAGTCTTCCTGATTCGCGATGGCGCGGTTCGTCTTGAAAAACATGTGCTCGTACAAATGCGAGAGCCCGTTCAACTCGGGCGGCTCGGTGTACGAACCGTTTTTCACCGCCAGCTCGATGGTGATCAGCGGCAGTGAATGGTCTTCGAGGACGATCACTTCCAGGCCATTCGCGAGTGTGCGATTGGCGAGTTGCGCCTGCGGCAGACGAGCCGGCGCGGCGGCCGTCTTTTGGCCAGTCGTTGCGGGCCGCGAGATGGTTTGCGGCGGTTTGGCAGTGCGCCGCTGCGCAGCGAAACCTGTCGGATTAACAGCCGTGGTCGCAAGCAACGACCAGACGAGCAGAAGAACAAATAGACTACGTTTCACAAAATGCTCCACTTGAATTTGTCCGTGAACGGCTTCGCCGTCTGATGTGCGGAAAGCCTGAGGCTTTCCGTGCCTCGCGCCAAAAAAGTGTGAGGCTACGCCTTACTAACGGGCGGAGCCCAACAAATCGATCCGATCTACCGGAAAGGCAAAGCCTTCCGTACATCAGGCGGCAAGCCGCGTCTTGAGCCCTCTCCAGTTTCAAAGGAGAACGTTCGATGTTCGCCCGTCGCAATTGGATGTCATCGCTTCAGAGCGTGACCCGTTTCGAGGTTAGCCTGACGACGCGGAATTGACAAATGGCGCGTCGGCTATGCGACTGCTTTACTGACTATGCGTGATATTCAGGTTGAGCCTCAGGCCGGTCGCTACCGCTCCCGGTTCTGATGCAGTTCGAACAAACTTGCGCTTCAACAGGCGACGACTTCATCAACCCGCGTAAGACTCGTCCTGCTCAATCCGGGACAGCACCCAGTCAAACTCGCCCGACGTAATCTTGCCGCCGCAGAATTCACAAACGCCGGCGCTGTTAACTTTCAGCGGCGCGCCGCAGTTGGGACAATTCAAGTCCGCGCGCGCCGCCGCGGGCTTGGCGTTGCGGCTGCGAATGAAGGTCCAATATTCACTCCAGGACCGGAGACTCTTCTTCGAGCCGCTGACAACCTTCCCGTTTTCGTCGACCGTGTAATCGTAGCCTTGCGCGCCGATCCGCAAAGTTATCGAGTTGTAAAACTGATCTTCCTTGATCTTCACCGGCTGCAGCGCGGTGATGCGACAATCGTCAAGCGCGTTGCGCAGGTGCTGACGCTGGTAAGCATTAATCCAATACTGATGCATCTGAAACAGATTGTCCGTTTCGTGAGGCCGCGCCCGCTCCCACTGAAGGTTTGACCAGGCCGCTTGCAGTTCGTCAAAAATTAGACGCGCGCGCGCTTGAAACTCACCCCACGAAAAACTCGGATTATTTTCTTCAAACGCCGCGCGGATGTCCCGGAAATTCGGTTGGACGACGCTCGGCAAGTCAGTGCCGGCTTCTTGCACGTTAGACGTGAGCAGCGGTCCCTTCGGCTCGCGGCTGAGCAGGCCAATCCCGCGGACATACCATTGAAATTCGCCGCTCTCGATCTTCGTGCCGCAGAACGCACACGCGCCGACGGTGTCTTTCTGCAAAGCGGCGCCGCACTTCGGACAATGCAGCGCGGTCGCCTGCGCCGGCGCCGGAGATAAAACGTCGCGGTTGCGCTCCAGCAGCCAACGCTCGCGCACGTAGTAAGTCATCTCCGTCGGCTGCCCGCCGTTCGCGCTCACTACTTCCGTGTAGTTGGTTTCAAACGACAAGGTGATGTTAACGACCGGCGTTTCCAGTCCGCGCACGTCCTCGACGTTCATCGCCCCGACGATGATTCCCTTCACTTCTTTGACGCCGGGCGGATTGCGCTGCAGCAGCGCTTTGCGAGCGGCTTCGCCAAGATAAGGGGAAAACTGATCGAGCGCGTCCGGGCCGCGACCGCGCGCCTCGTGCGCCTTGCCGTACAACGCGTAACAGAAATCAGTGAAGACTATCTCCGAGAAGTTAGGATCGAATTTGCGCAGTTGGGCGAATGCCGGTCCAAAGTTTTTTTGCAGACCTTGACCAGTGTCCAGTCCTAACGCCACGACGCCAACCGTTTCCGCAGACGCCGAAGAGAACGCTTCCGATTTCTTCGAGCCCTTTCTGGCGAAGCGGTAAACGACAAAGCCAATGATCGCGATGTCTACGGGAATGCCAATCGCGGGATATTCGACCGTAAGTACAACCAGCATTCTGACGACGGCGATGATCGCGCCACCGTCACCGCTGCCACCGCCGCTGCCGCCACCCCGACTGCCACCGCCGTACGATTGGCCGCCGCCGACGCGCGCCAAAACTTCCTCGGCAACCGCCAGGCAAACGATCACAGCGCCTGCCCACAACGAGGCGTTACTGAGTAGACTGATCAACCGCTGGAAGTTTCGAGTTCGTTTCATTTCAACTCAAAGCGCGGGGCATCAGGCAGCTCATTCGGGTTTTCGCCAGTTGCGGGCAAGTGTCTGCCGAGCAAACTGCCGAGCTTCTCCAAACCCGCCAGCAACGTCTGCGGCTCCGGTTTGCCGCCCGCCTGGTGCAACTCAAACAAAGTCTGATTCCACTCAAGTGCGTTCACGCCTTTCAGCACGCCGCGATCGGCAATCAACTCGAGTCGCCGCTCGAGTATTGACAGATAAATGAGCAGGCCCATCTCAGCGCTCGTGTTCGCGATGCCTGCTTCGTAAAACATGGCGGCCGCGGCGGTGCGCACCGCACGCTCACGAAATTTTTTGCTCGTCAACAAGCGACGAATTGAATTGCTGCGCGACGAAACAAACGCGCCCAACAGGAACAGCAGCGCGACGTCGATGGCAACCCAGTATTGGTGAAAATCGAGAGGCGAGAAGAGCAGGAAGAGCAGGCCAACGAAAGCGAGCAAGGCGCCGAACAAGTAATCCGCGTGACGAAACGAACCTGAGCGGGCGCGCACGATCAAGACCAATTCCGCGTCAGTCGTCGTCTCGATCTTTCTTACGCAATCGGTGAGCGCCGCGCGCGCAGTATCATCGAATTTGACTCGGTTCATTTTTTGCTGCGGCTGGGCGAATTCGAAGCGTTGACGGTGTTTACGGCGGAGTTGTAACTAAGGCCGGCAACGACGTTGGGAATCCAAAATATCTGGCCGTCAACTTCAACCTGCTTCAATCCGTTCTTTGGCAAGTCTTTTTCTTTTAAACCGAGAAAAGTGAAATGCGGCAAGTCGCTCAGCACTGTTTGAAACCAGCCGTGCTTGGCCAGAATTTCGCGCACCCGCGGATTGTCGAATTCGTTCACGTCGAAAGCGAGCATGGCGATGTGTTGCGACGTGCCGGGCGCGGCGATCGAATAAAGGATCGACTTGGAAAGGTCCTTGCTGAAATAGATGCCGGCCTTTTCGAGCTCCAGCACTTCGGCGATTTGGTCGCGCAGCGGCAAACTCTTCAACCGCGTCACGTCGGTTTCGGTTAGTTTTCCCTGGCCCAGCCAGTAGTTAAGGGCCGGCAAAAAGCGCGTCTGCCACAATTGCAAACTGTCGTCGTAAGTGCGGCGCGCGGCCTCGGCGCCATCGCGCGGCGTGATGTCCAAATCTTCTTTTTGCGCGTCTTCGCGGGCTTTCAGCAATTCCTTCATCGCGGCCGGCTGCAGCTCAACCTGATCGTAACCAAACACTTCGCTCGCGTAACCGGCGCGCTCCTGAAACTCTTCCACCTGCGCGTCGCTGGTGAAAACGCAAACCGGCGGCGGCAACACTTTCTTGTTGGCAAGAAACATCGCGCCATAATCTTCAAGCACGCGCCGGGCGACTGAATCGGACGGCGGACAGATTGTTTCCAAATGCGTTTTGCGTTTTTTCAGCGCCTTGCGCAGGACTTCGTAAAACGAGGCAGAGGGCTGGCCGTTAGCATCTTCGGTTAACTTAGTCATCTCTTCGGGATTGTTTCCTGTCCTGGCGCTGTGAATCGGAGAATGCCTGCCACCCGCCTGCGCCACGGAAGTCGAGAACAAAAAGCAGCTGAACAAACTTAACAAAAACTTCGGGCCGCACGCACTTCTAACCAAGCTTTCACCACATCTTTCGCCCACATCTTTCACATTGCCGTTTAATTCCGTCGGGGGACAAGAGGATCATATTAGTGCACGCTCGTGCCGGTCAACAAACCTTCTTCCAGTTGGCTCGGGTCTCCGTTTGAAACTCTCTGCGCGTCCTCTGCGTCTCGGCGTCTCTGCGGTGAATGTTGTAGTCGGCAGCTCACCGCAGAGACGCAAAGGGCGCTGAGATTACGCTGAGAAAAGCCGAACAGAGACTGTACCTGACAGTTAGCGTGTTAGGCGGTGTGTTCGCCTATCGCGATATACTCTGCACGGAACTCCGGGCAGCGACGCGTCAACGATGAATCAATTCGATCTGATCAAGGAAATTGTCGGCACCTACGAGAAGCACGGCTGGAAGCTGCAGCGTTTGCTTTTGCGACCCGAAACACGCGGCGAATTGCCCGCCGATCTGGCAATGGCTCCGGCTGCAGGAAACGTGGCCGTCGAAGAATCGTCAGTTGACGCGCTCTGGTTTTCACGTCCATCAAACGACGACCGCGAAGCCTGGGAACTACGACTGCTCGCGGAAAACCCGTTTGCATTATTTGAGACGTTTGAAGAAGACGAACCCGAAGAACAACGGGAAGAATTGCGACGGGAGATGGAAGCGCGGCTGCGCGAGTATTGTAAGTTATGAGTCATGAGGGACACCGGTGAGGGACACTGGCGCTCATTACTCATCACTCATCACTCATTACTTCTTCCGGCTCATTACTCATCACTTCTTCTCATCCTTTCCCCATCTTCACCGGAATCACCATCCGCTCGCCGTTGCGGATAACCACTACATCGACGACCGAAGCTGGTATCGCGCGCCTGACGCGGGCGAGAAATTCAGCCGAAGTGCGAATCGGGACGCCGCCAAACTCAATCACAATGTCGCCGTCCTTGACGCCGGCGATATCGGCCGGATTGTTGTCTATGACGTCATTCAGTTGCACGCCAAACATTTTCGTGTTGGGAATCTCCACCCGTTCCGCGTCGCCATCCTCATACCCAAACATGCCGCGGCCCTGCGGCCGATCGGCAAAAACTTCATTCAAACGCTCCATCTCCTCTTCAGAGATCGTCGTCATTTTTGTGGTCTTGGTCTCGCCGTCGCGCAGGTAAACGAGGTCGAGCGTCTTACCGATTGGCGTGCGCTCCAGGATCTCCATTATGTCGTCGTCTGACTGCACCGGCTGACCGTCAACGGTTGTAATGATGTCGCCTCCCACCAGTCCAGCTTTGTCGGCCGGACCATCGGGCGGTGAAACGTTGGAAAAGGTGACGCCGCCTTCGGTTGAGCGAAACCGAATGACGCCCGCAAACGATCGCGGTTCGGCCCGAGCCACGATCGGCGGTCGATTGTTTCTGGGAATTTGTTTGATAACCGCGGTGAACACCCCCGCAGCAATAAAGAAGACCAGCAAGCCAAGAAACATCCAGGTCATGCCGCTCATCCGGCGCTTGCGCTTCCGAATTTTTCCGCCCGGTGCGACGGTCATGGGTCCGCCCGCGGGACCGGACGCGTAGGGCATTTGTGCACCGTTAGCAGGTAGCGTTCCCGGCGGAGCGTTCTGAAAACGAACCGTCTCGGTATATTCTGCCAATCCTTCACCCAGCCGAAAGCCGCAGTTACGGCAAAATCGCAACTCTCGCGGCATTGGCGCGTGGCAGTTTCCACAAGTTGTTACCGTGGGATCCGTTTGGGGAGTCATAGCTTTCAGTTCGTAATCATTGGCGAAATTAGTGTTCAGTCGTTCAAATGGCAAAAGGATAGCAGATTTCTATACGCCAAACGGAGCTTTCCGGTTGCATCCGCGGTTGCACCCCCCATTGCTCCATCGCTTCGTTTGACGGCGCGCCCATGAACCTTGTGTCGAACGCCCGCGACTTCTGCAGAACCGAGACGCGATTCGGCTGGCACAATGTGTGCTGTGCTCAACGTGCCCAAGTTCGCTGGATGCGGGCGCGGTTCGACTTGAAAATGAATGTCCGACATACTTCAGTTTGTCGTTCGACTTTGACAACCTAAAGCTGTCGGACTGCAACTGACCCAGCACTCGGATTCGCGCCACCATAGACATCCGTACTGCTTGGGTGCAATATCATCTTATGTTTAAGCGAGTTCACAACCGAGAACGGTGTGAACTTTGGAAGGAACAATCAAACGTGGAAGTAACCAAGGCACTTGCGGCACTGCAACCGCTTTACGGCAAAGACAACGTCGAGATTTTGACAGTTGACGGCCAGCGCGTGCGCGGCACTGTTCGCAGCATGAAGACTACTCAGGCACTCACTACTCCAAGCGTCAAGATGGAAGTCGCGAACGGCGAAATAGTTAAGATCCCATTTCCCGCGATCGCCGAGATTAAGGATCACAACGGACAATAGCAGTGGGACGGCTTGGGACTTTGGACTTGGGTCTTTGAACTTTGCTCTTTGAGGATGGTTTCCATTCTGTAGCTGTTCGGCTCAGAGCCCAGGGAGACGCCAAGCTCAAAGAGCTGAGTTCGAAGGTTCAAGAACCAAGGAAAAAGTTCAAAGACCCAAGTTGAAAGACCAAAAACCGGGCTTCTACTTACTGTTTTTTCCGGTTCGCTTCGCGTATAGTACGCCGTTTTAGTTTTCGCCCGGAGGGGCTGTTTCAGGAGAATTAAGAGCGTTGTCATTAACGATGGAAGATTTTGGCGGCCGGCTGGCGAGTGTCTGGTCGGAACTGCGGCCGACGACGCGCGGCCTGGTTGAGAGTGCCCTGCAAACTCCGAGTGCTGCACCGGCACCGGTTCGCAATCCAAATCCTCTGAACGCGCCTTACGACGCGCGCGCCGATCATGAATTGAGCCGGCTGCTTGCGGCCCTCGATGAGCGCGCCTCAGAAACTGCCGCCGGACTGGAAGCCGAAAAGGAAAACCAACTCCGCCACATCGCTGACACCTGCGCTGCGGTCCTGCAGGAGAAAACTCGCTCAGCGGAAGTCTTCGCTCAGCTTGTGCACCGGGCCGACCGCCAGCGCGACTATAAACGCATCGATGCGCTCGCCGACGCGCTCGCCGGATTCGCGCCAAGCGAAGTCTGCGAGCTGACGCGATCTCAGGACGTCGTCGTCAGGGCTCTCGCCAACGAAGGCCTCGCGCAGTTTCCGACGTCGACGTTGATTGGATTGTTGAGTGATCCGGTGGATTCCGAGATTGCTCGCGATGCGCTCCGTCGTCAGGCTGTGGACTACGGCTCGGAAGAAGCCCGGCAGATTGTGAACGCACTCGCCCAGGTTGATGCCTCAAACGACGACTTCTAAGACTAACCGCCAAGACGCCAAGAGCGCCAAGGTATTCAAGATAAAACTACCCGCTTTATTCCTTCCTTTAACATTGGCACGTTGAAATTTATTAACAACCCAAGTTTTCGCTTTGTCATCCTCAGATAAGAAATCATTTGGGCTGAGTGAATATGAGCCAGTCTCTCAACCGATTTCAACTCAACTATAAGGCGCTCATCTACTAATAAATCTAGCTTTCCTTTTCCAACCGGTTTCCCCTTAATGTGATCCCCACTCCTGACTGGCGACTGAATGGAACTTTCGCAGGCCGAACTCAATGCAAAGCGCCTCCTCATAAACGGCTTCTAAGAGGCCCGGACCCAATTGCCGGTGCACCTCGATTGCGGCGCCTATCACCAGCCGCGCCAAACCATCAAGCTCCGCATCCGGTTCTTGTTTTTTTGGCGCTAGAAGATGGGCTAAGAGATCTTCGTTCGAAGCCATATGGCAGCTTGAATTTGCCGACCTGAGATCCGCGTGCGGATGATGTTTGGACTAGACTAGCGGATGGAAAACTAAAGGCGGATGGGTGTCGCCTAACTATCTTGTTCCCTTTGGCGGTCTCAGCGACTTGGCGGTTTAAGCTTTTGCGGTTCCAATCTCGTGCAGCCGTTTCACAACTTGATCGATCAACCAATTCGGCGTTGAGGCTCCGGCGGTGACGCCAACCCGCTTGGTATTTTCCAGGTCGGCCGGATTGATTTCAGCAGGCGTCTCAATCAAGTAGCTTTTCGCGCACTGTTCCTGACAAACCGCCAGCAGCTTCACGCTGTTTGAGGAATGGCGGCCGCCGATGACGTAGAAAACGTCTACCTGTCCGGCGAGTCCGCGCGCGGCGTCCTGCCGATCGCGCGTCGCCGAACAAATTGTGTTCACAACCTGCGGCTCGGCATCGGCTTTGGCCCGGACCGCTTCGGCAACTTCCAAAAATGTCTTCAGCTTGATTGTGGTTTGGGAAACAACGAGGGGTGAACGCAGTTGCGGGAGGGCCGCCACTTCGCCTGCGTCGCGCACGACGTAAGTATTATCCGGCGCATAGCCGACGACGCCGATCATTTCCGGATGATCCGGATTGCCGGCGACGACAACGTCGCGTCCTTCTCGCGCCGCACGTTCGGCGAGGTGCTGCACTCGCGTGACAAACGGACAGGTGGCATCGATAACTTTTGCGGCGCGACCTTCGAGATCGCGTTGGACTTGCGGCGTAACGCCGTGAGCGCGGATGACGGCGATGGTGTCCGCATCCGCTTCGTCAGGAACATCGATCGTCGAAACTCCCAAAGCGCCAAGCCGTTCCATTTCCTGGGCGTTGTGAATCAACGGCCCCAGCGAACGAATCGGACGAACGCCTTCGTCCAAAGCATCCTCAACCATCTCGACGGCACGTTCGACGCCGAAACAGAATCCGTATTCCTGCGCTAATAAAACTTCCATCTTTTCAGCTCAACGCGATTGCTGGAATCGCGCTTCCCCAGTTGCCTAACGTTACACAGTTAATCTGGACTTTAGAAATCAGCTAACCGGTTCGGACGCTTCTTCTGCGTTGTCGCGGCTACATTTCTCGCGCCATTCTTCGCGCACGCGGTCACCGCCAGCTACGCGAGCTTCAACCCATTCAATGTCCTTGTCAATTAGCGATCGGATCGTAGTCAGAAACGATTTCTTGAGATCGCCCAGATTGTGAGCCAGCTCCCGCGGCAGGATTGCGTACGAGACGTCGCCGACATAACGCAGGGCGTCGCTGAGATCGTTAACAATATTTTTGCCGCATTCTTCCCATTGAGACTGTGACTCGGTTGTTTCCTGCATGATTTACTCCTCCAAACACTTAAACCGGCGGTTGATTCCTTGATTCCTGGGGCATGAACATCTTAGCACTACTCAAATACGACCGCACTGCCCAAGCCGTTCCATGAGTCTTTAGCTAAGGTAAGCAGTGGGCAGTGGGCAGTGGGCAGTGGGCAGAAGGAAATATCAAAGAAAGAGCGCTTCACGAGCGGCGGTCCGTCGCCCACCGTGGCGTAAGCGATGCGCACTTTGTCTTCAGTTGTACAAAAATGAATCTGTGTTCCATCTGAGCGTGAAAGACGTGCCAGCTGCCGATACGGCGGACGAAGCAGCGCGAGTTCTTATTTTGGAGTGCGCTGACCTGTCAGCGCTTTGGTTTAGCTGCGACCTGTCGCAGCCGGTTGAATGTGTTGTTTGCTGAAAACGCGGCGTCAAGCCGCCGCGGACAAAAGCGCTGACAGGTCAGCGCACTCCATATGAGAGCGTTTGGCGCGCGCATTCTATCCGAGTTGGTAAACGTGAGGCTAGCGAGAGTTGCGATTGCAGCCGGCGGGTGGTGCCCGCCTCTAAACGAAACAAACTGCTGTAATATCGCCAGGCAGGTTCGCTCAGGGAGGAGTTAATTAATGTCCAAGTTTCGTCTACCAGTTTTTGTCCTGGCAATGCTCGTCGTTTTTTGCGGCACAGCGGTGGCCCAGCGCCCAGGGCCGCAGTTTCGCCGTCCGCTCGCGTGCGAGCCGGTAGAGCCGCGCACGAAAATCGAGGCAGTCGAATGGCGTTACGAGCGCGTGCTGATCAAAGGCTTCAGCCAGATCGCCACGCTAAGCGCGCGCGGAGTCGACATTCGCATCGATGCGGTTGAGCTAAAAGACTCTGACGCTTCGACGCGCGCCATCGGCCTGGCCATCGCCATGCGCGAGCTGGGCGACAACCCTCATGAGAACCGTGCTTTCGTCGACTACGAGGAAATTGATCGACTGCTGAAAGGATTGGACGCGATCGCTCGCGTGAACGAGACAGTAACCAAGCTGGTTGGTTTTGAGGCGCGCTATCGAACGTTGGGTGATCTGGAAATCGCCGTCTTCCGCCAGAGTCGCACCGGCGTGGCGGCTTCGATGACGACCGGGGCTGGGAGCGCAGACATCCTGTCTGCCCGCCAGCGTTGCCATGAACGTCGAGGCAAGGACAGGATTAGATCAAAATAAGCCGTCTTCAAGGTAACTAGTCCGAGGGCATCACAAGTCTGAAGTCGTTTAGAGGGCGGACTTGTCCGCCCCGCACAAGAGACCGGACAAGTCCGGTCTCTAAACGAGCAACGTACGAAACCGCGTTATGGTCTTGGTAGCGGCGCTGCGCGTTCAGTATCCAGCGAGTCGAAATTCAAAGCCGCATTGAACAACAAAAAGAAGCTGCCCTGCGTTTGATGTCGCCACATCGGATTGGTCGCAAACATGACGACGTGGCCACGGCCCACCGGCACGTCGATCACTGCGGGGGCGTTTGCCAGTTCCGAACCGCCCGCAAGCATGCCGCTCACCAGTAGATTCTTCTCGTCCGAAGCAAATCTCAAGACGACGCGCGGCCGCTGCGCCGGCGGCACATAAAACGCGCCAAGCTGTAAACGTTGTTCGTCAGTCAATACTTCCTCGCCGCCACGCGGCGACGGCGAAGGCGTGGGTGAAGGCTGCGGCATTCCCTGCACGACGTCCGGATCAGTCAGCGAACCGCGCCCTGACGGCCGCCCGCCCGCCGGACCACCTGGACCATCGCCGCCGCCGGGAAGCAGCGAAGCCACTTGAAACAACGGCGCCTGGTTGAAATAGATCGGCAGCGTTTCGTCGTAGCCGTAAGCGATCGGGCTGTTGCGATCGCTGAACTTCGCGTTGTAGATCGAGCCGCGCGCCTGCAGTTGACGCGGTTCCTGAATGCTGACGCCCGTGGTCAGGCCAAAGTCGATCGGCAAACGCGCCGTGTTGGTGATCACGATAAACAGGCCGCCGTCCTGAACAAATTTTTGCAGGTTCGCGACGCCCGCCAAGCCCATGCCGCCGCGCATGTCGTCGGTCTGATCCGGCGAGAGGCCCATGTTCGGCGTCAGCTCTGACTGCTTCCACGGAATCGGATCGCCGCGCATCGGAATGCCGTTGACGATCGCCTGCGCCGTCCCGCCGAGCGGCGGAAAGATGATCACGTCAAACTTGTCGCGCAGGTTCGGTGTGTTCCGGACCACTTGATCGGAGATGTAGGTGTAGGGAATCTGCAGCCGATCAAACTCGATGCGATACCAGCCGTCGTTTTGCGTATTGGTCCACGTATGCAGGATGGCGATCCGCGGCACGGCGAGGCTGTGCATCTTCACTGGCGGCAGCTTTTCGATCGCCACCGCCGTCAGGCCCAGCTCCGTGACGGCCGCGTCCAACTGCTGTCGCAAGTCGCCGGGATTGCCTGCTGACTTGATGACGAACGTGCCCGAGTTGAACTGCCGGTCGCCAATCTTGAACGGCGCTTCAGCCGCGCTCATCTTCACGTTTTTGAGTTTGAAACGAAGCGACGCGAGCGTGTTGTCCGTGTTGTGATTGATGACGTAGACGGCCTTGTCGGTGCCGATGATGCCGCCGCTCACCGGCGCGTCGGCGCTGAGCACCTTCATCGGCTGCTTCAGAATCGCGGTGTCCGTGACGCGGACCGTCTTGATGTTGCGCATGGGCCCGAGCGTCCAGCCGGTGTCGTCATAGGGCCGCGGATCGTTGACGTTGTAATACTGCGTGTCGAGCAGCATGTCAGCCATGCGCGAATACGGCTGATCCATCCTCACCACATACGAACCGGCCGGAAACTTCTGATCTTTAACTGTGATCTCTTTACCAGCCTCGCTCACTTCCACGCCCATCAAGCGCAGCAGATTAACCGTGTCGGCAACTTCAACCGGGCGCGACTGACCGGCTGGAATGACGTAGGCGGCCGGTCCTTCGTTAGTCGCCTTGGCCACGGAGCGTTTGCTCTTCAGGTAAAAGTTTTGCAGAAACCGCTCCTTGTTGTTGGCGACGAAGTTCATCGCCAGCAGGATCGCGGACTGCTGCAGGTTGACGTTGTTGCGCAGCGACCACTTCACGCGCGGGAACGGCGGGTTCGGCCGAAACCAATCGCGTTGCGACTGCGCGCCCACAGTGCGATCGATCGTGTCGGCGCCGCCGTTGCCGAAAGTTTCGTAGAAACGGCCGACGGCGTTGTGTCCGTTGGCGACGTAGAACATGTAGTTCGGCGCCCATCCGTCGTAGAAACCATGCGTCCAAACGCCGGGCACGCCGCGCTTTGTCATCTCTTCAACTTCGTGGTGCGCCAGCAATTGCCACTCGTCAATCGTGATCGGATCGAGCCAGGCGTTGTATGGACCAGTGCCCGTCGAGGTGTAAAGAAACGGCACCGATTCATGCAGGTCGTGAAGGATCGCCGGATGGTATTCAAGGAACGCCTTCATCTGGTTGCGCGTCAGCGCCAGCGCCATTCCCAGACCGTCGCGGTTGTTGTCATGCGCCACATACTTGCCCCAGAAGACGAGCCCCGGCGAATTTTTTCCGGGGTTCGCTTTGCGGTAGTTGTAGAGGTCAACCATCTTGTCGCGTCCGTCAACCTCCAACACCGGCGTGATCAAAACGATTACGTTTTTTCTGATGGCCTGAATGAACGGGCTCTCTTCGACGGCGAGCCGGTAGGCCAACTCCATCAACATCTCCGGCGAACCGGTCTCCGGCGAGTGGATTGAACCCGAGGCCCAGTAGAAAACTTTGCCTTCACCGATCAGGCTTTGCGCTTCCGTCTCCGTGATCTTGCGCGGGTCGGCCAACTTCGCGGTGATGTCTTTGTAGCGATCGAGCTTCGCCAGCAGCGCTTCGTCGCCGACGGCCACGAGGATCTGTTCCTTGCCTTCTTCCGATTTCTCGGGCGCCGTGAACAAACGCACGCGGTTGCTGGTCCGCGCGAGCTCGCGATAGTAGCGATAGAGGTCCTTCGAATACGTCAGCTTGTTCGGCGTGCCGACAATGTAGCCGAGCACCTTGTCCGGCGACGGCACAGTGTCAGACATCGGCAGGTGGTCCACCAGCTCGGTCATGAAAAATTTCTCGGTGGTGTACTCTTTGATCTTCTTCGAGTATTCGTTGTCAGCCGGTGGGGCGTCGCGCCTGGCCGGCGCCTCGGCTTTCGCTTGTGGTCGCGCCGGGGCGGTTTTGCTCTGGGCGAACACGAAACCGACCGTGGACAAAACGAGCAGCGTGACGACCACGAACGAGAAGGCAAAGAAACTTCGCGGAGAAATACGACGACCTGAATTCATGTTCGACTCCAACCGGATTGGTTTTTGAAAGCAACTGGCGTGTGGCGGGTATGTTACGAGGGCGGGCGAGTGTGAGTAAAGCCCGAGTGGAAGTGATTTAGCCGCGGATGGACGCAGATAAACGCGGATCTGAGGGAAAACCGATTACTGAATTTCAGTTGCCTTATCAGATTCGCGTTTGTCCGCGTCCATCCGCGGCCAATATTCTGAAAGACTCGTTAGAGTCCGCTGGAAGCTGTCGCGCCATCAAGCGAGACCAGGTGAAACGCGAGCTTCGCATCGGCGGGTGGCAGAATCGGATGGTAGGTCTTGCCGTAGTTTGTAACGATCTTCTTCACGTAGTTTTGAGTTTCGCTGTAAGGCGGTACGCCCTTGTACTTGTCCACCGCGCCTTCGCCGGCGTTGTAGCCGGCCAGCGCGAGTGAAACGTCGCCGTCAAATCTTTTCAGCAGCCACTTCAAATACTTGGTGCCCGCCTCAACGTTGGCGGCCGGGTCAAACGGATCCTTCAAACCAAATCTCTGTGCCGTGCCGGGCATCATCTGCATCAAGCCCTGCGCGCCGGCGTACGAAACTGCTTTCGGATCGTAGCGCGATTCCTGCTTGATGACGGCGTGAATGAAACGCGGATCGACGCCTGACTTTTCGCCCGCGCGAAAGATTATCCAATCGAGATCGCAATCGCCGGATAAAGGAATGTCTGCGGGAATTGTTTGAACCTGATGGGCCGCGTTAACAACGGGCGCCATCGCGGGGCTGAAGAAGAAACCGGTGAAATTGAACGCGAAGGCCAGAGAGATGACTGCCAGCGGCGCGAACTTTACCGGACGCAAATGAAAACTTCGAAGACGGTTGACTGAGCGAACAGCGGACAAGGTTCGAGGGAACTTCCGGGGAAACTTCATGCTGATTCTCCATGTGAGCGATGGCCCAGGGACCACCAAAATAAAACTTCAAACCTGGGAACGCGGGGGATTTGATCCGCATTTTGTCCCTGGCTTCTTATCGCTACGCATGGCCAACCGATTCTCAAAGAACTGCACGTACTTGAAATCGCGACCAACACTAAGACGATGAATTCCTTGCGTTAGTTGCTACTTTTTGGTTGCGTGTCGTGGTCTATGTGACGTACTTAAACGAACCGCAATTTGTTGCAGAGGGGTACAGACGATCGTTCAAGTTGAAGGTGAAGAAGCTTACAAAGCGGTGGATTTATTGGGCATTTCTTGAATGAAGTTCGGGTCAGTCCTTGGTCAATCAGACGCGATCAGGCACGCCCGGCGACTTCACCAGTTTGCGTGTTGACGCGGACCACTTCGCCTTCCTTGATGAAAAGCGGCACGCGCACGGAGAGTCCTGTTTCCAACGTCGCCACTTTGGTTGCGCCCCCAGCGGCAGTGTCGCCGCGAAGCCCCAGTTCGGTCGCAGTAACAATTAGTTCGACGTACTGCGGCAGTTGCAATGACACGGGCGAGCCGTTGTATTTCAGAACCTGCAACGAGACGCCCTCTTTGAGATAGCCGCGATCGGCATCGAGCGCTTCTTCGTCAAAAGTAAACTGCTCGTAACTCTTCTCGTCCATGAAATGAAAACCGTGTGCATCGTTGTAGAGAAAAGACGCAGGCGCCAACTCGATGTCGGGTTCAGCAAATTTTTCGCTCGAACGAAAACTTTTTTCCATGACCGCGCCGGTCAACAATTGTCGCAGGCGTGTGCGGACCATCGTGGCGGCTCCGCGCGCTGTGGGCGAAGCGAAGAAAACTTCGAGGACAACGTAAGGCTGACCCTCGACAGTGATCAGTAGTTTGCGTTTGAGTTCGTTGGCTGTAATCAGGGCCATTCAGTTCGATCCTCCGGCATGGTTTGGAGTGCGCTGACCTGTCAGCGCTTTGGTCGTAGCGGCTTGACGCCACGCCCCGGGAATGCAGTTTAACCCATAGTGGTCGCGACAGGTCGCGACCGACGAAAGCGCTGACCGGTCAGCGCACTCCAAAAAACTCGCCAACCTGGGACAGGCAGAAATGCCTGTCCTACCTGACTGGTTCGCGCAAGACAGCATCCGCAGCGACGGCAGCGGTGCGCGCAGCTTCCACGTGCGCCTTGCGCAAGCCGGCAATTTGCAACAGCGCCTCACCCGTGCGCGAGAGCATGCGAAACAGATCGCCTTCTTCAGCACGTGTTTCGTGAACCAGGTCGGACCACTCCATTCCCGTCGCCCAACGCGCGGCGGCGGCGGCGGCAGAAAAGTTCAACTCCGGCGCCGGCTCGATTCCGAATTTCCATTCTTCAGTCGCAACTTTGAATCCCATGTCTTCAAACTTTACGAGGGCGTTCACCAGGCTGTCCTCCAACTCGAGCTGTCCGTAGTCGCGCTCCTCATCGGCGGTGAGCGCGGCCATCACGCCGGCCAGCCGGTGAAAATCGAGCGCGTTGAAGAGTCCGCTTTCGAGCGCTTCGCCCACGAGGAGCGGGCGGTCGACGTGCAGATCGGCAAGCCAACGACCGCGTTCCGTCACCTGCTCAGCGTCAAAGTCGAGATACCCAAAGGTCGCGAGTACCTGCGCGCGCTTATGAAACGGTTCCCAAACCTCGGCCCGCAAACTCTCAATGCGACGCGTGGCGCGCTCCAATTCTTCCGCGTCGATGAGCACGCTCCAGAGCGCTTGGGTGTAGCGCAGTTTGTCTTCGGGGCCGAGTTGGGCCGGAAGGATCGACTCGATGCGATCGTCGAGCGCGTTGATCGCCTCGCCTTCTTCGCCTTGCGCGTCGCGGAGTCGCGGCTCGGCAATCACGAGTTCCTTGCCACGCTGGCGCACGTCGGCGAACGCTTCATCAAGACCTTCGTCATTCCAACGGTAAATGGGCGCATAAACTCGCCCGATGCGGTCAAGGGCAAAGCTCGCGCTGCGACCGTCTTCACGAATCCCACGAACGTTTCCGTCGCGCTTGTCCGTAATCAAAACCAGGCGGCGGCCGCTGCGGCCAATGCCGACGACGCGGCCTGCTTGGACCACTTCGTCAAGCCAGCGATGCAACGCCTCGGCGCGCGTTTGCGGTCGCAACTCCTGCAGACGCGTGCGCGCGCTGACGAGTCGTTCAAAGCCGGTGACAACGGACAGCGGCAAGTCGCAGCCCGCTGCTTTCAGCTTCAACTTGATTCGTTCCTGCGACTCGTCCTGGAGCTTTTCGAGTTGAGCGATCTGCACGGCCGCTTCGCGATGCGCAAAACTCTTCTCCGCGATTTCGCGCACCTGGGCGAAGTTTCCGTAAGCATCCAGCAGATTCAGGAGCGTCGTATAGGTCGCACGAAATTGCGAGACGAGCGGATCGGGACGCGCCTTCAGCAGTTCAGCGATCCTTTGCGGATCCTGATGCAACCCCGGCGCAGCAACCACAAAACCGACGTTGTCGCGGCCGCGGCGTCCGGCGCGGCCAGTCATTTGTTGCAACTCCGAAGCAGTTAACTGTCGCCAACCGCTGCCGGTGCGCGCGTCGGCAACGGTTAAAACAACGGTGCGCGCGGGAAAGTCGACGCCGGCGGCCACGGTCGCGGTCGCGAAAATCGCGTCGAGCAAACCGGCGCTCATTAGCTTTTCGATGACCATCTTCCAGGCTGGAATGTGTCCCGCATGATGCGACGCCACGCCGCCGCGAATGATGGTGTCCCAATGCCGATGACCGCGAATTTCGGGATGCTGCTCGACGGCGGTGCGCATGAAATCGCGCCGCGCTTCGCGACGTTGATCTTTCGAGTCGCGGCGCATGGTTGCCGCTTCCGACGCCGCCTGATCGCAGCGCCGGCGCGTCGGCATGAACACGATCGCGGGTAACAGGTTGTAGTCGCCAAGCGCGCCGAGTAGTACGGCGGGCGGCATTTCGGGCATTCGCAGTTTCATGAAAAGTAAAAGGGCAAAAGGAAAAAGGCAAAAGTAGGCAAAGCTCACTTCCTCTTCTTGGCCGAGACTATGATTGCGCCGATGATCTTTGCCAACTCCTCAGCCTCGCCTTGCAGCCCCGACAGACGTTGAGATGGAATTATTTTTGAGGCTGTTAGCAGGCGAAGCCAATAGACCGTTTCACGTGCTTCCTTTAGAGCAATGGCGTTCTTGCTAATAAAATCGAGCTTGCTTTGACCAGCTTGCGCCTCCTCGACATTTGCCCCGATGGATGTCCCGGATCGTAACAACTGCCAACTCAGCGTTCGCGCAACTCCAGGTTGTCCTTCCAATTGCTGGCACAATCGAATGATGCGCAGAGAGAAATCGAAGGTCCGTTCTCGAATATCTTTCATCAGTACCTTTGCCTTTTTCCTTTTTCCTTTTGCCCTTCCAGGAGCCTGGCGATCTCTGGATTCAGCCGCCCGCTTTCGATCACCAACGGCAGAAGTCGCTTGTCCGGCAGCAGCATCGCCGCGCGCAGCGGAACTGGTCGAGCACCCGGTCGCGTCACCACGCCACACCGCACGCCACGCAGTTCACTAATCCACGCGGCAAACTCATCAGCATTGCCGATCGTCGCAGACAACAACAACAGCCGAATACGCGGCGGCGTCAGAATGATCGCTTCCTCCCAAACGTGGCCGCGATCTTCGTCGCCCAGGTAATGCGCTTCGTCCAGCACAACGAGGTCTGCGTTCACATCGTTGCCGCCGCGCAAAGAGTCGAAAAGTTGGTTGCGATAGATTTCCGTAGTGCCGACGATCAGTTGGGCGTCGGTGTTGTCTTTGCGATCTCCCGTCAATATGCCGACGCGGTCAGCGCCAAACTCTTCCGAAAATTCCTGGTACTTGGAATTCGTCAAAGCTTTCAGCGGCGTCGTGTACCAGGCGCGTCGTCCGGCCTCCAGCAGGCGGCGAATTTCTTCACGCGCGATCCAGGTCTTGCCACTGCCGGTCGGCGCCGTAACCAGCACGTCTTCGAATTCGAGCGCGGCTAGGGCTTCGAGTTGAAACGGATCGGGCTTGAAGGTTGCAACCGGCGGAGTGCCGATTCCTTCCAGCAACTTTTTCACATCGCGCGACGGCGGGCGACTGTGACCGGCATTGTGACCGGCACTATGATCGACGTCGCTTGGCGAAGGATATCGATTATGTTTGGCGGGCTCCTTGGGCGCGCGCGATCTGTTTTTGTTACCAGATCGACGCTTCTTATCAACAACTCTGTCACGAGAACGACGCATAATCCATTCTAGCTTTGGGGCTGCTGCCCGCGAAGTGCTAACGTAGGTGTCGCCTTGAAATCGTTCACAACGCCCGGCGCGCGGGGCGCGTCTAAGGCAAGGAACATTATCAGTATCAAGGGCGTTTTATTAGGAAATGGCTGAACTTTTTAGAAACTTTGAAGTAAATCGCGAGTCGCGGTGGCAAGTAATCGCAAAGCTGCTGGCGGGCTCGATCGCTTTTCACGTGGTTGTGCTGGCTGGCGTTGTCTATATTCCCGGCGTGCGGGCGGCGTTCAATCTCGCCAGCCTGATCGCCGACACGAATTTCGTTGATAAGGATTACCAGCGGACTGAGATTGGCGACGACGTGCAACTCGTTTCGTTGACCGGCGAAAAGTTTCGCTACCCGGACGGATATTTCGCGCCCGAAGGTCAGCCGCCTTTGGAGGTCCCGCCCGCGCCGATCGTTCCTTCGTATGTCGCTCAGGCGCAGCCGCCCGTAGTCTTCAATGAGCTTGCGGCGTCTTCGCCGAGCCCGTCGCCGATCGCATCGCCATCACCCTCCGCCGATCCAACTGCGACCGGTTCGCCATCGACTGCGATCGCGAAGTCAGGGAGTTCAGGGGCTTCAGGGACAGGCGCAACGGCAAGTCCATCGCCGGTTAAGAGCCCCGCGATGACGGCCGACGAAGCGCAAACTGCTCTTGACAAGATCGCTAAGGCGAACAATCTCGACCTGCCGAAAGAAGGCGAGATTAATAAGAAGGCGATGAAAGACTTCGCCAACTACGCCAACGATCTTAAGAAGCAGGGCAAGCTCGATCTGAATCAGCCTTTCGAGATCGTTATCGAAGCTGAACTCGATGAAAACGGCAAACTGCAAAACGCTCAGTTCACCAAGAAGGCCGGCGATGAGAATCTCGTTGATCTGTTTGGCCGGATGATCGCGGCTTTGAACGACAGCGGATTTCTTGTCTACCTGAAACCGTTGGACAAGGACAATCCCGGCTCGAAAGTTGTGTTCACGATCAAACAGGGCCAGAGCGAAGTGTTGGCGACGGTCGAGTCAGAAGCGTCGTCAACCGAGAGTGCGCGGCTGCTGGCGAAGGGTTTCAATGCGGCGTTGGTTTTTGGCGCGGAGTCGCGTGCCGGCAAGGATGAAGAAATATTGTTGCGAAACACCAGCGCCGAGCCGGTCGGCAAGAAGATCGTTTTCAACTTCACCATGCCGCGGCAGGCGGTGGTGGATCTCATCAAGAAGCAACTCGCCGCGCCAGACAAACCAAGTTAGCGTGGATTGGTGTAACGCAAAACTGTTAGTTTGCGAGTGCGTCACTGGGATTCCAGCATGCGCGCAAACTAACAGTTTGCGTTACCTATTTAGGCTGGCTTGATAGCTTATCCACGCTCAACTAAAATCAAACCGGAAATTTCAATCAACTAATTAGAGAGAATCGGTTTTTCTCCGTAGGATTAAGAAAGTTATGGGTTTCGACAAATTCCTGACCAGCGTATTCGGTAGCAGCAACCAGCGCTACCTGAAGTCAATCCAGCCAATCGTTGTCCAGATCAATCAGCTTGAGCCGGAAATAAAGAAGCTTTCGGATGAACAACTGCGCGCGCGCACCGCTGAGTTTAAGGAGCAGTTACAGCAGGCTGTCGCGGGCGTCAAAGATATGGACGAACGCAAGCGGATCGAAAGAGCGACGCTTGACGAGATCCTGCCGGAGGCTTTCGCGATCGTGCGCGAGGCGAGCGTGCGCTCGACCGGCATGCGGCATTTCGACGTGCAGCTGATCGGCGGCATCGTTTTGCACCAGGGCAAGATTGCCGAGATGCGCACCGGCGAAGGCAAAACGCTCGTCGCCACGCTGCCTGCGTACCTCAACGCGTTGACCGGCCGCGGCGGCGTTCACGTGATTACGGTGAACGATTACCTGGCCTCGCGCGACGCGGAATGGATGGGCCAGATTCATCGCTTCCTGGGCCTCGAAGTCGGTTGTATCCAAAACGACATGGACGACTTCGAACGCCAGACAGCGTACGCATCCGACATCACCTACGGCACCAACAACGAATTCGGGTTTGACTACCTGCGCGACAATATGAAGTTTGATCTCGCGACCTGCGTGCAGCGCGGTCACTACTTCGCGGTCGTCGACGAAGTCGATTCGATCCTGATCGACGAAGCGCGTACGCCGTTGATCATCTCCGGACCATCGGACGAAGCGACCGACAAGTACTACAAAGCCGACGCGATCATTCCGCAGTTGAAAAAAGGCGAAGACGTTGACGGAAAGAAAACCGGCGAGTACGTCGTCGATGAAAGACAGCACACCGCCGTTTTGACGGAAGACGGCGTGGACAAGGCGGAGCGCCTGCTGGGCGTCGGCAATCTTTACGATCCTTCAAACATGGAACTGCTCCACTGCGTTGAGCAGGCGCTGAAAGCCCACACGCTTTACCGGCTCGATCATCAATACGTCGTGCAGGAAGGCGAGGTGATCATCGTTGACGACTTCACCGGGCGCCTGATGAAGGGCCGTCGCTGGTCGGATGGTTTGCACCAGGCCGTCGAAGCCAAAGAGGGCGTGAAGATCGAGAAGGAAAACCAAACCCTCGCGACGATCACGCTGCAAAATTATTTCCGTCTCTACGAGAAACTTTCCGGAATGACCGGTACCGCGGAAACCGAAGCCGCTGAGTTTAATTCAACTTACAAGCTCGACGTGATCGTGATCCCGACGCACATGCCGATGGTCCGCAGTGATTTTTCCGACGTGATCTATCGGACGCTGCCTGAGAAGTGGGACGCAGTGATCGAAGAGATTAAAGACTGCTATGACCGCGGCCAGCCGGCGCTCGTCGGTACAGTTTCGGTCGAAAACTCGGAACTGATCGCGCGGCGGCTGCAACGCGAAGACGTGCCGCACAACGTTTTGAATGCGAAGTATCACGAGCGCGAAGCCGAGATCGTTGCGCAGGCTGGACGCAAAGGCGCCGTCACGATCGCCACGAACATGGCCGGCCGCGGCACCGACATTTTGCTGGGCGGCAATCCGGATTTCATGGCCCGTGAGTTTCTCAAGCTGGATGAAATCGATCCCGACGAGGCGACCGAGGAACAGTGGGCCGGAGCCTTCGCCCGCGCCAAACGCATCGTCGAAGAGGAACACAAGGAAGTGGTGGGCATCGGCGGTCTGCACATTTTGGGAACCGAACGCCACGAATCGCGCCGCATCGACAATCAGCTTCGCGGACGCGCCGGCCGCCAGGGCGACCCTGGTTCGTCGCGCTTTTTCCTTTCGCTTGAAGATGATCTGATGCGCATCTTTGCCGGAGACAAGGTCAAGGCGTTGATGCAGCGCCTGGGAATGGAAGAGGGCGTCGCCATCGAATCGAAGATGGTTTCGAAACGAATCGAGTCGGCGCAGAAGTCGGTCGAAGGTCGCAACTTCGAATCGCGCAAACACCTGCTCGAGTACGACGACGTCATGAACAAGCAGCGCGAGACGATTTACGGTTTGCGCCGTCAGTTGATGGAAGAACCGGACCAGCGCGAATACCTGATGGGCGATCCGCCGCAGGCTGGCGTTGCCTATGATCTGCTTTCCGATTTGACCAAGCAGTATTTGAATCCTGAGGTTTCTCCCGACGATTGGGACGTTGAAAACTACAAGATCCAAATCAAGACGATCTACGATTTCGACGCTGAGGCGGAGGGCGTGGACATTCCCAATATGACTTCGGCGGAAGTGGCCGATGCGATCTGGGAAAAGCTGAAGGTCACCTACGCGCACAAGGAACAGCAGATTGGGCCGGAAGCGATGCGCACCTACGAACGCATCATCATGCTCAACATCATCGACGCGCAGTGGAAAGATCACCTGCTCTCGCTCGATCACTTGAAGCAAGGCATCGGTCTCGTTGGCTACGGTCAGAAGGATCCGCTGGTTGAGTATAAGAAGCAGAGCTTCGACATGTTTCAGGAGATGCTCGATCGCATTGATACGAGCACGATTAGATCGCTCTTCAACCTTCAGGTCGTCGCGGAACAGTCGCCCGAAGAGTTGCGTCAACGACGGATGCCGCGTCGCACGACTTCACTGAATTTCACTGGACCAAACCAGGGCGCGGCCGCCGCCGGCGAAGAAGCAGGCAAGGTCAAAACTATCGTGCGCGACCAGCCGAAGGTTGGGCGCAACGAGCCCTGCCCCTGCGGCTCAGGCAAGAAATATAAGAAGTGTCACGGCGGAGCTGCTTAGAACTTCAATCTCCGTGAAAGTTGTCGTCGATGAATATAAACCGCACAATTCGTGCGCTCGTGCTGACGGTTTTGTTGCTCGTCTCATCGACTGCTTTCAGCCAGTCGCCGTCACCCGAAACCTCTTCGGATCTCAGTCGCGGTATCGAACTCTTTCAAGCGGGCAATTACGCCGACGCGTCAAAACTGCTGAAGAAGGCGGTCAAGCAGAATAAGACGGACGGCACGGCCTGGTACTACCTGGGCTTGACGCTAGCCCGGCGGAAGCAGGCGAAGGAGGCCGTAAAGGCGCTCGAGACCGCAGTCATGCTGGAACCGAATTCCGCCAGCTTCCACGTTGGTCTTGGTTATGCGTTGCTGCTGCGGAACCAGGACGCCGCGGCCCTTCACGAAGCCCAGACCGCGCTGGCAATTGATCCCGGACTCGTAGATGGGCATTACATCTCAGGCGTCGCCTACTTGCGATTGGGCCGGCAGGATTTGGCACTGCAAGCGACCGACACGGCTTTGCAGAAAAATCCAAACTTCGCCGTCGCCCATTTGCTGAAGAGCCAGGCGCTGGTAGCTCTGCCGGCCCCGGGTGCGCCCCGTCCCGTAACAAACCGCGAGTCTGCGCGGCAACGGTACATCCAGGCCCGTGAGGCCCTGGAAAAATACCTGCAACTAAACCCGGACGATGAAGACAAAGCAACCTGGACGGCGCAACTCGCTAGCTTTCGTTTCTTCGAAGCTGTGCCCACGGGAACTGATGAAGCGCCCTATCTCGGGAGTGAAGTAACAGTTAAAGCGCGAATACTCTCCAAGCCGGAGCCTTCTTACACGGAAGGCGCTCGCGTCAACGGTATAATTGGAACAGTGGTTTTGCGAGCCGTGTTTGGCGGCGATGGTTCCGTCAAGCACATAATAGTTCTCAGGAGTTTGCCGGATGGCTTGACGGAAAAATCAATATCAGCCGCCCGGCGCATAAAGTTTGTTCCCGCCCAACGCGATGGACGTCCAGTCTCGATGGTTTTGCAGCTCGAATACAATTTCAATCTCTACTGAGGACAAGGCGATTTAAGTTAGACTCTGCCAGCCGGCTTACCTATCAAGGGGTCACTTTCTTCCATGAGCACAACATCAAAGAGCCCCGCGGTGCGGGCAATCATCGAGGGTAGCGCTCCGCCTCAGGCGAGGCTCGCCGCTGCGAGCGGGCTGTTGCCGTTACCCCAGGACGATCTGTTAGAAGTGCTGGTCGCGTTGCAGCAATCGGAAAACGCCGAGATTGCGGAAGCTGCGAAAGAGACCCTTTCAACTCAGGAGACGGAAGATTTGTTAACCGCCGCCATGGGCGACGAAACCTCAGGAGCTGTGCTCGATTACCTGGCGACTTTGCAGAGCGAGTTTCGCCAGGTTCACGAGGCTTTGATCCTCAACAATAAAACGTCGGATCAAGCGATCGCTCGGTTGGCGACAACTACTTCTGACGGTTCGCTGCTCGACCTAATCGCGACCAACCAGCAGCGGCTGGTCCGCTTTCCCAAAATCATTGACGCGATTCTCGCGAATTCAGACCGCACAGCGGAAGCTGAGCGTCGCGCGAAGGAAACCAGGCGCGAATTCTTTGAGAAAGAAAGAGGCGCCCAGCAAATCGCCCAGGAACTCAGAACGCGAGGCAATAATGCCGCAGCGGAATTTTTTGAGAGTGCCGATTTGTCTGGAGGCTTGAGCGTTGAAGATGCCTGGCTGATCGCCCAACACATCGAAGTCTCTGACGACGAACTCGATGCGTCCTGGCTGCCGCTGGAACGTTATGAAGAATTGAAGGCGGAGACTCCTGAGGAGCACGCCGCCAACTTCAAGCGAACCGTTGAATATGAACGCATCGAAATGGGCGAAGTCCCGCCGGAACGTGTTTCGCTGATCCGGCGCATCATGTTCATGAACGCCAGAGACCGCATGAAACTGGCGATGAAGGGAGATCGCGAAGCGCGCAGCATCTTGATTCGCGATTCAAACCGGGTGGTGGCCACCGCGGTGGTTCACAATCCGCGCGTTACGGATCAGGAAGTGGAAAATATTGCGGCCATGAGGACGGTGGCGGATGAAGTGCTGCGTCTTATTTCAATGAATCGCAATTGGGCCCGGTCCTACGCGATCATTCACAATCTGGTTCGCAACCCTCGTACGCCACTGCCAACCGTCATCAGCACTCTCCCTCGAATTCGGACCAAAGATCTGAAAAATCTCTCGCAAAACCGCAATGTTTCGGAAGCGGCACGACGCCAAGCTCTCAGACTCTCCCAGGCTCGTTCAGGAGAATAAGTCGGGGAGGAGCGACCGGAATGTGCTTAACAAGCTGGCTGACCGCACGTCTGTCACAGAAATGTTGCGAAATAGTTAACATTATGCTTGACAGGTCACGAACTTTCAGTGTAATTTCACACTGAACAACGGTTTCAGGTGCTGCTTTCAGGTACGCGGTCTTTGATTATTTGTAGACACGCAAGGCTTTATCTCACCCGCAAAATGCACCGCCGGTCGGAATCGCCCCAAAAGACGATTCTCAGATCTTTGCCACCGCCCTGATTTACCCGAACCTGCCGCGAAAGTTTGCCCCGCCAATCTAAATGATTGACGGGGCGCCCCTCTTTTACAGCCCAATAAAAGTATTACTTCCTCGACAACGTCGCCTGTGATCGCGACTCCGCTGCAACTGAAGTCGGGACGTTATTGGTACCCGACCCGGTCATCTGCGCGAACAGCGCTTCATATTGGTCGACCACACGGTCCCAATCGTAATACCGCTGCACTCTGACTTGAGCCCGGTTGCGATAGCTCTGCACCAGCGAGCCATCACGCAGCACCCGCTGAAGTTTCTCCGCCAGATCAAATTCGTCCGCGTAAGGAATGCCCGCATCGCCGACAGCTTCAATGTTTTCGGGCGTGGCGAGGGTCAGCACGCAGTTGCCGTAGCCCATGGCTTCCAGCAGCGCCGGGTGAGTTCCGCCCACCTCGGTGGCGTGCACATAACAATAGGCATTCTGTTGCAACGCGCGATAGTCCTGGCCAAAGACGAAACCGGTGAACACGATTCGCTTATCGCCGCGCGCCCGCGCCTTGAGGTCGGTAATGTAATCGTGCGCGTAGGGCGCGTCGCCGACAATTAGTAAACGATAGGCGGTCCGCACCTTCTTGAAAGCCTCGATCACAAGATGTGCGTTGTTTTCCGGCTCCAGCCGCGAAACGTAGAGAACGTAACGATTCGGCTCCGCTCGCCAGCGCCTGACGGCCGCACGATCGGGTCGGCGTTCAACTTCAGAACCGTACGCGATCATGGTTGAAGGAGCGTTGTAGCGAGCCAGGTAGTAATCCTGAATCACCTGCGCGTCGGTCACCATTTCATTAGGAAGGATCGTGGCAAGTCGTTCCGCCGCCAGGTAGTAGCGCCTTCCCAACCAGCCCCACTTCTTTCGCTTGTGCTCCAGTCCGTCCACGTTGATCGCCACCGGCGTTCCGGTAAATCTGAGTATTGGAGCAAAAGGAGCGTTGGCGGCGTTGCAGATCAAGGCGGCGTCGTACCTTGCCGAGACCGCATGAATCGCGGAAAGAAAGGAGTGGACCACGGTGTCGAAATATTTGTGACGGATGGTCGGCAAGACCTTCAACCGCACGCCGTGATATTCCAACTGGCGCGGGGAAACGTAGTGCGCCCGGCCATAGACGGTGACTTCGTGGCCGCGAGCTACCAACCTGGTAGCCAAATGTTCTGCGAAAGTTTCAAACCCGCCGTAGCTGGCTGGAATACCACGCGTTCCGAGGATGACTATGCGCATAAAGCTGGGAGACGGGATTCTTACGTTTTCCAAACTAATTGACGTACTAATTTATGCCACTCGCGCCTGGCTAGTCCACACCCGCGGCTTTTTCGTAAACGGCGAGAGTTTGCCGAGCCGTCTCGCGCCAATCAAACGATTTCGCTCGCAGCAAACCTTTCACGCTCAGTTCCGCTCGCAAGTTCCCATTACTAACGACCGCTTCAATTTTTGCCGCGATGTCGTCTATGTCAAACGGATCAAAAAGAACGCCCGCCGCGCCGACAACTGCGGGCAAGCTTGTCTGGTTGCCGACGATCACCGGGGTGCCACACTTCATTGCTTCCAGCGGGGGCAAGCCGAAGCCCTCAAAATACGAGGGATAAACAAAACACAGGGCCCCTGAATAAAGCGCCGGCAAGTCGGATTCCGGCACATAGCCGGTCAAAATCACCGAATCAGATACTGCCAGTTGCTTGATCGCGCTGAGCGTTTCATCGTAGAGCCACGCGCATTTTCCCACGAGCACCAGTTGAGGAAGCTTACCCGCTGGTCCAACGCCGTGCAAGCGCGAGTAAGCGGCGATTAGTCGGCCCAGATTCTTGCGCGGCTGAATTGCGCCTACGGTCAGGATGTAGTCGCCTTTTATGCCATAAGTTTGTCTCACCCGTTGAATTTCTTCGTCGTCAGTGACTGGGCCAAAGTGTGCAGGAGCGGCCAACGGAACGACGCTCACCTTGTCAGGATTGAGACCATAGGTGTCGACGATGTCGTTGCGCGCGTACTCGGAAAGCGCAATCACCTGGGCCGCCACTCGCGCCGAACGGCGCACAGTTATGCGGAGCTGTTTGCGACTGCGCCATTTGAAAGTTTGCGGGAGATGCTCGAAGGAAAGGTCGTGAATGCTGACTACGACGGGACAGGGCGCAAAAGGCGGCGCGGTAAACTGAACGTGAAGCACATCGACGGGCCGTCGTCGCAGTTCGGCGCTGAGGGTCAACGGAATGCGAATCAGGGGCGTGTGAGGCAAGGTGGCGCGGACGGAAAAGTTGGGCCACCGGTTGCTGAAGCGTTCCACGGCTTCTCGCCTGGTAACGAAAAGCGTGTACTCGTTGACGGAATCAATCTCAGCGAGAGCTTCAATCAGATTGGTTGCGTAGCTCTCGTTGCCGCCAAGTCCAGTCCCAACAGAGTGGGCGTCAATTGCTATTCGCAAGTCGCCTGCGCTCCCGGATCAAGTGACAAGGTCTGGCGCTGTCGGCGGCGGGTTACTTTTTCGCCGCCGATGCCTGCGCATCACTACGAACCCGCGTGTCGCGCTCGCGAATGCGCGCGGCCTTACCGCGCAACCCGCGCAGGTAATACAGTTTGGCACGTCGCACTCGGCCTCTCTTAACAACATCGATGTGATCGACGACGGTCGCGTGCAGCGGAAAGATGCGCTCAACGCCAATGCCAAAACTGGTCTTGCGTACGGTGATCGTTTCGCGCGCGCCGCCATGCTTCCGCGCAATCACGACACCTTCAAATGCCTGCAAACGTTCTTTGGTCTCAGATTCCTTAATCCGAACGTGTACGCGCACGGTATCGCCCGACTGAAAGTCAGGAATGCCTGTGCGCAGTTGCGTTTTTTCAATGCTATCTAATCGGTTCATTTCACTACTCCATTAAGAATATCTGAGATCACTTTAGAAGATCAGGACGATTCCGCTCGGTCTTTTTGAGCGCGGCTTCACGACGCCAGCGCGCAATCTCCGCATGATTACCTGTCAACAAAACGTCCGGCACGCTCAGTCCGTCAATTTCAGTCGGCCGCGTGTACTGCGGATGTCCCAAACGTCCATCCGAAAACGATTCATTCGCCGTCGACGTTTCGTTTCCCAGCGCTCCCGGCAGCAACCGCACCACCGCGTCAATAACGACCACCGCAGCCGGCTCGCCGCCTGACAAGACGTAATCTCCAATTGAGACTTCATCCGTCGCGAGGGCTTCACCGACGCGTTCGTCAACACCTTCATAGCGTCCGCAAATCAAAACGATCTGAGACGCATTCTGTGAAAGATCGAGCGCAAGTTCCTGCGTAAACACGCGACCCTGCGGTGACAAAAGAACTACTCGCGTTTCGGGCGAGTAATCTTCACGCTTGCCGCAACCTGTCAACTCCCGCACACCGGCAAAGATCGGATCGGGCTTGAGCACCATCCCTTCGCCGCCGCCGAACGGACGATCATCGACGGCGTGATGCTTGTCGTTCGTCCACCGGCGCAGGTCGTGAGCGTTGGTCTCAACCAACCCGGCCGCGCGCGCCCTGCGAATAATCCCGTAATCAAACGTTTCGCGAAAGAATTCCGGGAAAATAGTAATGATGTCGCAGCGCAGCACGGTGCAATTTCAAAGACAACTACAAATCCAACAAACCCTCGGGCGGGTCGATCAAAATTCGCTTCCGCGGAATGTCGATCTCGATAACGATCGACTCGGCCATCGGCACAAAAACTTCGCGGCGGGCATCGTCTTCAATGACCAGCAGCTCGACACCTCCCGTTCTCATTACCTCGCGAACTTTGCCGACGCGTTCGCCAAGTTTATTTTCAACTGAACAACCCTCGAGCTCCCAATCGTAAAACTCGTCTCGGCTCAAGCTCGACTCGTTCCGCTTCCGGAAGTCCGAAGTTATACCCAACCAGCGTCTTTGCTTCGTCGATGCTATCGTAGCCGGAAAACTTCAGCACCATCCGATCGTTTTGAAACCAATAACTTTCAAGCTCAAGCTGCTTGCGCTCGCCATTTGCGGCGACTCCGGTCAACTCGGAAACATCTTCAAAGCGCTCGGGAAAATCGGTTAAAAGTTCCGCAACCAGCTCGCCCTTCAACCCGCGGGTTCTGACCGCGCGAGCAACGATGATTAAGTCGTCTCGATTTTCCCGATTTTCCCCGTTTGCCGAATTCATTCCACGATTTCGAGCATAAAGCGACGCTTTCGCTTCAGGCTCACGGCGTAGGCAAGCGAGCGCAAAGCGCGAATCGTGCGCCCTTGCCGGCCGATAATTTTGCCCATGTCGCTCGGCGCTACACGCACTTCAATCAGCGTCGTTCCCTGATGCTCGACTTCGCGCACGTCAACTGCGTCGACATCGTCAACCAATGACTTAACCACCATTTCGACGGTTTCTTTCATTTCGATCTTTTTGACGCCGGCGCTGTTTACTAGGCTTCGGGCTGGGCTGCGGCAGCCTGCTGTTTGCCGCTGGCCTTGATCAGTTGACCGACCGTCTCGGTCGGCTGCGCGCCCTTACCAATCCAATAACGAACGCGATCCAGGTCCAGCTTGATCTCAGCCGGCTCACGCGTGGGATTGTACGTGCCCAGATTTTCGAGATAGGCACCATCGCGCTTTGATTGTTTTTCCTTCACGATAATTCGATATGAAGGTCGCTTTTTCGCGCCCGTGCGCATCAATTTGATTGCTAACAAATCCTTACCTCCGGTTGTCGCTCACTAACTTCATCTGATTTCTGAGATTTCAAATCTTGAATCTGAAGTCTGGCATTTGAGATCTCAGATTACTCATCACTCACCCCTCGTCACTCTTCACTGTCTTCTCTTCTTCTTCCGCTTCTTCTTCAGTTTCTTTCTTGCAGGCGCAGCCGGGGCGCCACCTAGCTGCGGAAACGCCGGCATCTCTTCGCCGTCGCCGCCCATGCCCGCGAGACCAGCCATGTCCGGCATGCCGGCCATGCGTCGCATCATCTTTCCCTTTGAGACCGCTGCCGCCAAACATTCCCGAACTCGACAGTTGCCTCATCATCTGTCGCATCTCGGTGTACTGCTTGATCAGCTTGTTCACTTCCGCGACGTTCGTTCCCGAACCACGCGCGATTCGACGACGACGGTTGGCATTCAGAATTCGGTGGTCCGTCCGCTCCTCGCCCGTCATCGAGTCGATGATCGACTCAGTCCGCTTCAACTCCTTCTCCATCTGCTGCGACTGCTCTTCGTCCAACTGCGGCATGCCCATGCCGCCGAGCAATTGATCAGGAAGCAGCTTCATGATCTTTGAGAAAGAACCAAGCTTCTTGACCTGGCGCAGCTGCGAACGAAAATCGTCGAGCGTGAACTCGTTTTTCTGAAGCTTCTTTAACTGTTCTTCAGCTTCAGACTGATCGACTTTCGACTGAACTTCCTCGATGAGCGACAAGACATCGCCCATTCCCAGAATTCGTTGCGCCACGCGTTCAGGATAGAAAGGCTCGAGCGCGTCATACTTCTCGCCGACGCCGACAAACTTCACCGGCTGCCCGGTCACCTGTTTGATCGAAAGCGCCGCGCCGCCGCGCGCGTCGCCGTCCATCTTGGTGAGCACGACGCCGGTGATGCCGATGCGGCGATGAAATTCTTCCGCCGATCGAACCGCGTCCTGTCCGGTCATCGCGTCAGCGACAAACAGAATCTCAACCGGATGCGTTTCATTCTTGATATTGGCGAGCTCGTCCATCAACTCTTCGTCGATGTGCAGGCGACCGGCAGTATCAATAATTAACGTGTCGAAGCCCGTCTGTTGCGCATGCTTGAAAGCTTCGCGCACCAGCGTCAGCGGATCGTTCGTTTCGGTCTGTTCAAAGATCTGTTGGCCAGTTGCCCTGGCAATAACTTTTAACTGCTCGCGCGCGGCCGGCCGGTAAACGTCAACCGAAAGCAGCAACGGCTTGCGATCCTGATTCGCCGCGAGCCAGCGAGCGATTTTTCCCGTCGAGGTCGTCTTGCCGGAGCCTTGCAGCCCCACGATCATGACGACGTTCGGGATCTGCTTGGTAAAGACCAGGCGCGACGACTGGCCGCCCAGCAAATCGACCAGTTCGTCAAAAACTATCTTGACGACCTGCTCGGAAGGCTTAAGTTCCTGCCAAACCTGCTGCCCTTCCGCCTTTTCCTTGACCGCGGCGATAAAGTCTTTAGCGACTTTATAGTTGACGTCGGCTTCGAGCAGCGCGAGGCGAATCTCGCGCAAGGCCGCGTCAACATGCTCCTTCGTCAGCACGCCTTCGCCGCGCAGATTCTTCAGAGTCCGTTTTAGCTTGTCAGATAAGGACTCAAACATAGTGCACTAGGGCGAAGTTCCGGTCAGCGACGGAAACGGAGATGATAGCGGCCAGCCTGAAAGAGTGTCAAGGTAAGCAGTCTCCCGTAATGGCGCAGTTTAGAGTACAAGCTTTGGCTTGCGTTGCTGGCTGACCCCAAGATCGGCAGCCTAAAGGCTGGACTCTGAACTACGGGTCCGAAACAAAGCGTTGTAGACGCGTTTTGCAGCATGTGGTAAATTCTAGGCCGTTTATAATTATTGGGTTGCGTCGCTTCGTGGGAGAGGCTGATGCACCCGACCTTCCGCCCGCTTCAACCAGTAAACTGTGAAAAACGGACTGAATTAACCGTTTCTATAGGATCACATGGCTAAGAAACCAGGTTCCGGGGCTGGTAGTCCGGACGAATCTTCAGGCGGAAAGAGTGTGGTCGATCTCGCTGATGCGCGGGTCCGACTGCGCTCTGGTCCAGGTCAACCTTCAAACCAGAATCTTTTGGCAGAGCTCGACGAGGTGCGCTCGCTTCTCGATCAGGGCCTGTCAGCGGAAGCGAAATCCCGCATCGCTTTACTCATCGCCGCGGCTCGCAACAATCCTTCAGTGCTCGCTCTCGCTCGTTGTGCGTTGTCTTCGGCGCTTGAGATGCAGGGCCAATATCGCGATTCACTCGCCGCAGTGGCGATGTATGAATCGACAGAGTCGCGCGTCAAACTTGATCAGCACGCCATTCAGTTACTCAAGGTCCAGATTGGCCTGGCTTATAACTACAACGGCGATCATCCCAAAGCGATCTCTATCCTCAAAGGCGCGTTGCGTGAGTTTTCCGAAGCTGACGCTGAACAACATGTCGGTCCGATCTATGCGGCGCTGGCGCGCGTCTATCGCAGCATCAGCGAAAATCCGATCGCTCGCGACTATGCTCAGCGCGCTCTGGAACATTTCCGCCAGACGGGCGAATGGCGTGGTCTTGCAGAGGCATATTTTGGGATGGGCATGGCGGATGTTCACGAAGGGGACTACGAGGCAAGTCTTGAAAACTTTCAGCAGGCTCTAAAACTCATCGGCGACCGTCCCGCCAGTTATTCCCTGGGAAGAATCTACGCCAACATGGCGGGCACCTGCTGGTTCCTTAAACGGCCACAGGAAGGCATTCGCTATCTCGAAAAAGCAATTTCCTACTACGAGCGCACCGACCACAAGGGCAGCGCCGCAAATGGCTACAACAACCTCGGCATCAACCTGATCCTGCTGGGCCAATGGGGCCGCGCGCAGGAAGCTTTGCAGCGCGCGCTTTCGCTGGCGACTGAAGCTGACGACCGAGGCGAGAAGGTGCCGATGATTCTCGACTCGCTCGGCGAGTTGCTGATGTTGCGCGGCGAGCTTGACGAGGCCAAGGACTATCTCGTGCGCGCGGTGGCGCTGGCTATTGAAGACGGTAACAAGTGGTATGCGTGCCAGGCGCTCAGAACTTTGGCGCGGTGTTACCTGGCCATGGAAGACTTCGCCAGGGCGCTCGCCAAAGGTGAAGAGGCGCTTACGCTCGCGCTGTCTATCAACGATCGCCAGGCGATTTTCGAGTCGCGCCTGATTTTGGCGGAAGCGCATCTACAAAACGGCGACCTGAAAAAATGTTCGGCCGAACTCGAACATGTCACTGAAAGCGCGTCTGAATCCGTTACCGACCTGAGCTTTGCCGGAGAGTCGCAGAGACTGCTTGGGATGCTGGCCATGACGCAGCACGATTTTTCCTCCGCGGCCCAACACTTCGGCAGCAGCGTTTCCATCTTCGACATGCTCGGCGATCGTTATCGGGCCGCGCGCGCCCACAGCGAACTTGGTCACGCCTACGCTTCGACGCAGCCGGAACGAGCGATGGAACATCTCTCGCGCGCCGTCAACGCTTTCCGCGAACTCGGCGCCAAGCTCGATCAAAAACGCGCCGAGGTGAAGCTCGCCAACCTCGATCGCACCTTGCCTGAGCGAAACGAAGAGCAGTCGGCTTTGCCACAACTTCTGACGCTGCGACTCGCCGAGGCAGTCACTTCGCGCGAACTGTTGCTGCGTGAGTTGGCGGCGATCATGCGTCAGGAAACAAACGCAAAGTCCGTAGTGATCACCGAACCCGGTGAACACAATCGGCGCCGCGTGGTCATTGCCCACGGCTGCACACCGGCCGAGAGCGCCAAGATTGCCGAGCAACTCGATGAACTGGTTGACGAAGACGCGCAGGCGGCCTATGCAAAGAAGAACGACGCCGCCATTCTGCAACTTCGTTCGTCTCATGCGCCGCCGGCGACGATCTACATTTCGCCGCGCAGCCGTGCGAACCTTCCCGGCGGGCTGGCCCTCGAGCCTCTAATGCGCGTCGCGGAACTTGGCATGGATGTTTGCGCGCTCCGCGCCGGTTCGAATAAGGGATCGCGAGTGCAACAGCCGGCGGAACTCACCGGCACCAGCCTCATGCCCGGCTTCATTCATTCCAGTCCGGCGATGACGAAGCTGGTCGAGGAAGTTCACAAGATCCGATCTTCGGACGTGACGGTTTTAGTTACCGGCGAGTCAGGGACCGGCAAAGAGTTGGTCGCGCGCGCGATTCACGCGTTGTCGTCGCGCCGTTCCAAAGTGTTCGTGCCCTTTAACTGCACCGCCGTCCCGAAGGAACTTTCGGAAGGTTATCTATTTGGCTACCGACGTGGCGCTTTCACCGGCGCGGTCACGGATTCCGCCGGCGTCATTCGCACCGCGGCGGGCGGCACGCTCTTCCTCGATGAGATTGGCGACTTGCCGCTCGACCTGCAACCAAAGCTGCTGCGTTTCCTGCAGGAAGGCGAGATTCAACCGCTCGGTGAACAGCGGCCGCTGAAAGTTGACGTGCGCATCATTGCCGCGACCAACACCGATTTGGAAGAGATGGTGGCCCAGGGCAAGTTCAGGGAAGACCTTTACTATCGCCTCAACGTGATTCGTCTGCGGGTGCCGCCGCTGCGCGAACGGCGTTCGGAGATTCCGACGATCGTCAACTACTACATTAATCACTACTCGGCGAAGTTTGGCCGCCGCGACATTGAAATCACGCCGCCCGCCGTCGACCTGTTAATGGTCAGCGACTGGCCCGGCAACGTGCGCCAACTTTGCAACGAAATTCAGCGCGTGGTAGCGCGCGCCGACGATTCCTCGGTGATCACGCCCGATCAACTTTCACCGGAACTGAAGAAAACGGGTACTCCGCTTACTCCCAGTTCGCCGGCATCGACGCTCGCTTCGATGCCCTCCAGCTCGCTGCAAAACATCACGCTCGCCGACGCCCTCGCCGACGTGGAACGACGCATGATCGCCGACGCGCTGCGCAAGCACGGCGGAAACATTTCACGCGCCGCTCGCGAACTCGGACTCACCCGCCGCGGGCTCTACCTCAAGCTCGAGCGCTACCAACTCAGCGCCAGCGCCTAAACTTAAGTTTTCAGTTTTAAGTTTTGAGTTTTGAGTTTGTTTTAAAGCTCGAGTCTTGAAACTGAAATCTGAGATCTGAAATCTCAAAACTCAAAACTCAAAACTCAAAACTCAAAACTCAAAACTCAAAACTGAGATGCCGCCTTGTATGCCGCGAGCGCGGCCGGTGGAAACGCGGGTGGCGCCGAAATCTTTTGCCAGCCGGACGGACTGATGAATCGCCCCGGCGCAAACTCGCGCCAGGCATTGCGTCCATGCCGCACGTAAACAAACACGCCCGGATTTGAAAGCCGCACCAATCTCAGTCCGCGCTTCGTCGCGCACCGCAGCAGGTAGGCATCCTCCGCGAGATTAACTTCCGGATAACGCAGTCCCTTCTGGAGCAGATCCTTGCGATAGACAATCGTGCCGCCATGAACGTTGCCGGCGAAAAGCTTCTCGTGAAGCTGTGGGTTGGTGGTCCAAAAGTGGCCGGTCGCCAGCTCCAGCACAAAAGCATTTTCAAGTCCGGTCAGGTCAGCCTGTCCGGCGATGATCGGCATTACCTGGTAACGCAGGCGATCCGGTGAATACCAGTCGTCGTCGTCCCAGGTCGCGATGATCTCGCCGCGCGCCTGCTGACAGGCAAGATTGCGTTTCGCACCGATCGATTTCCGCGACGGCAGTCGAATGTAACGCACGCCAGGCAGATTCGCCGCCAGGTCACCTATCGCATCCGCGCCGTCGTCGACAATGATCAACTCGCGATTCGGATAATCCTGGTGCAGAAAATATTCGAGCGCGTGGGGCACAAACGCGCGCCGGTTAAAGGTCGGCATGATGCAGGAAACGAGCGGCCAGGACGGGTCAGCGGCACGATAAAAATGCACTTCGTCGCCCAGCAGTGAACGCAGCGGCTCGCTCGCGATGCGGTGCCAGTAAACTCCGCCAGTGTCTTTACGGCTCGTGTTGCCGGCATGCACGGTGGCGATGCAAAGCGTCGGCTGTCGCAAATCGCAAATGCTTTTGGCCGCGCTGCTCCAGACGAAACGCGAGTCTTCACCCACCTGAATGTTGGGAAATTTGTTCCGCTGCCAAAACCTCCGCCGATAGGCGAGTGTCGCGCCCGCCACCCACGCGGCTCCGCGAGCTGCGTAACGATATTCCCAGGCCTGGTCGGTGGTGGCGTTGTAGAAAGTCACCTGGCTGCTGCCGCAAATATCCGAACCACGTTCGTTGAGCGCCGCGATTTGGGTGCTCACTCGCGTCGACGGATACCAGTCATCGTCGTCCCAGTGAACGATGAATTCACCGCGCGCTTTTTCCACCGCGAAATTGCGCTTGGCCCCAATCGTCATTTTTTTATTGAGACGAAGGTAACGAATGCGTGCGCTCTCGGGCACGCAATCGGCGATGGCGTCGGTGCCGTCGTCAACCACGAGCAGTTCGAGGTTGGGATAATCCTGGCGCAGGAAACAACGGATGGCCTGCGGCACAAAGCTGCGCCGGTTGTAAGTCGGCATGATGCAGGTGACAAGGGGCGCTGAATCGATTTGCGTGACTTCCACCGGCGGGGAGTAGGTCTCGACCCTTGAGCCGGCGAGAGGTTTTGGCGTCGCAACCGGAACGACTTTCCGTACGACCGCCGGCGGCTCTGGTTTCACAAATTCCTGTTTCACTTTGATCAGCGACGCCGGGGCAAAATTCGGGCAGGCATCGCCGCGGCAATGCGAGCGATAGTTGTTTTTCTCCCCACGCAAACGCGCTCCGCAAAACTTGTCCTGGTAGTGGCGCTTGCTGGCTTCGAAGTAGCGCGCTTCCTCTGATCTTCGCCGCGTCGAAAATGGCGTGCGATGAACGTACGCCGCGCCGGCCCAAACACCGCGCCAGCCCGCGCGCGCCGCCCGAACGTTGTAATCCATTTCCCAGCACGGACCGAGTTTGTAGCTTTCGTCGGCCGCGCCCACGACTTCAATAACTTCGCGACGGACGACGTAACAAAAATCAGCCAGGCTGTAGAGCGGCTCGAGCGGGCGCGCCTGATCGCTAAATCGCCTGACCGCTTCGCGCGCGGTCGCGGCGACTTGCTCCGTTGAGTTCCCGCCCTGCGGAAAAACGCCCTGCTCGTTCCAGCACTTGTTTGTAGTTGGACCAGCGAGACCGTTGCGTGGGTCGGCTGCCAGCGCCGCGGCCAGGTGCTCCAACCAGCCGGGCCCGACCTGTGCGCCGCTCTCCAACAGAATTAAGACGTCGGCGGTGCTGATCGCTGTCAGGCGGTTGAAGCACGCCGCCGTTCCAGAAGGCTGCTCCGTTCCAGACTGAGGAATGTCAAAGCCCCGTAACGCCTGCCTCATCCGCGCGTCCGGCCCGTCCGGTAAGAGGAGCAGCTTAACCGAGGCCGGACTGTGGCGGCGCACACTCTCCAGCGTCTCGCGCAACTGCTCAGGCTGCTCGCGACAGGGAATGCCGATACAGAGATTTTTCATGAAATCACTATTCATTACTTACTAACTGCAACGCCGCCTTGCTTTGCACAAAGAGTCGGCGTTTAAGTCGGCGAAGCCGACGACTGATAATAGCCCAGCACTTCAGTGCTGGGAGAAGTGAGCCCAACAAGTCTCCAGTCCGTGAAACGGACGGCTGAATTATCGATGAATTTCAGTCGTCCGCTTCGCGGACTCATTCGATCCATTCGTTCTAATCCCAGCACTGAAGTGCTGGGCTACTGTCAGTCGTCCCGCTTCGCGGGACTGTATTAAGACTTTTTGTGCAAAGCCTAGCCGCAATCGCTGCCTCACGGCTCTCGCGTCTGCCCGACTGCAGCATTTTGACGAACCGGTAGACTCGTCTCACCGATGTCTACCGGCGACGACGCAGGCGCCTCAGAGAAATTCACCAGGTCACAAAGCTCCAGGCGTTGCAAAGTGCCAACGCCCCAATAGGGATCACCGGGACGGGGGCCGGCGATCCGCGACCAACCTCGCTTGGCGAAGTTTCTACGGATGAAGTCGCGATAGCAGCAGCCGATTTTCTCGTAAAGACGCGGATCCCAACGCGCCGCATGAGAGACATGAAAGCCGATTGGCGAAGCGGTCCTTGAAATTTTCAGGTCAGCGATTATGAAAGAGATCGGAAGCCAGTAGTCCCACCAGGGCACGCCAAAAAAGAACGGCCCATCTTCGATGCAATCCAGCGCCGCGCGGTCCATGAAGAAGTAGTCAAAACCCCAGGAATACACGCTTCCCTCACCTGCATCGGCGTCTGGGATGTCCATTCGCGATCCGAAGACCAGGCCACCTTCGACGTGCGGCCAGAGTTGTTCGACGAAGCTGGGTGAGACGCGCAGCATGACGTCTGAGTTAATAATGCCGACTATGGATGCTTCACTGGCTGCGCCTGTTTCGATCGCGTCGTAGATGTGAATGAGCGGCTTGCCGACAATCTTTTGTCCATCCCGGTGCGCCTCTACAAATCGGACGCCCGAGTAGTCCTCCGCTTGAAGTTGTGGCAGCTCGGCCCCCGAGTTAATAGATATCACTTCGACATCCGGAATCGCACGCCAAGAAGCGATCGCTCTCTTCTGCGGCCCGGGATTTCCCGGATAGACTGAAGTGACAAGTGTTAGTTTCAACGCCTACCCCCGTGCACATAGAATCGATCCCAGGCGATGGTCGTGTGCAGCCTGTACCCCTGGCTTCGCAGAACTGCGTCGATGGCCGGGTCATCGTAGTTGTTCTCGACCGTGATACACGGATTGCCGATCGCCGACAGGATCGTTGAACGCAGGATCAGAAGTTCCGACCCTTCAGTGTCGATCGACAGATAGTCAACTTTGCCGATGCCGTGTTCGTGAAGCAGGCCGTGCAGGTGTCGCATGGGCACTCGGATAACGTTTTTGCTGCCCCCAAATTCGCTGATCTCGTCATCGACTCGCACCAGGTGTCTTGGCTCGTACTCCGACAAAACACCGCTGAGCATGCGCGTCCTGTAGGCTTCGCTCTGCACGGCAAGAAACTCGACCTCAGTTTCCTCGCGGTTGCCAAGGCACGCCTGCACGCAGACGCAGCGCCGATTCTTCCGCAGCTCGGCGCAAATGTCGGGCAGCGGCTCGATGCAGATGCCCGTCCAGCCACGGTCTCTTTCCAGCATGAGCGTGTTCGAGAACGTCACGCCGTCATAGGCGCCGATGTCGACGAAGACGCCCCCGCGTTTCCCGTGGAAGTAGTCGTCGACGATTTTGTCCTGGCCGAGTTGGCTCATGCGACCATCTCGCTTTCTGCCCGAAGATGCAGCGCATCGTGGGTCATCGTAGGATTGAACGCGAGCACGCCGTTCGTCACGGACGAGTTGCCGTGAACGAGGTGCCGGCACTGGGCCATCAGCAACACATCAAGCAGGCACTCTTCCGCCTGTTGCGGACCGCGGTGGGGGCCGAGATGCAGCGCGCTCTGATCGTGGGACCTGGCAGCCTCGGTGTGGAGCACGCGATCTCCGTAGGTCCCAATCATCCATTTCAGGAACGACGCATCGTCGGTGGCGACGAAAAGTTTGTGTGACAGATCGACGCGATGCTGCAGCGCGTCGTAGTAATCATGGACCGGCTGTCGCGGCGATTCGCAGGACTTGTCGGTGCCGCGGTAGTGCACCGCCGTGGCTCCGGCGGTCAGTGCCTCAACCAGCGCCGGGTCCAGCTTTCGGAGCACTTCGCTCTTCACCCTGATCCGGCGTTCGACGATCGACGCGTATTCCTGTCGCTGCGCTTCCGTGTGGTCGTAATGGCCCACATGGTCGAGGATGTAGTCCGACATCACCATCTCGCCCGGGAGGGCCGCTTGAATTTGTTGTAGCGACGCGTGTTCCAGGCGGCTCGTCTTCGTTCCCAGCAATTCCCTGGCGGACACCGAGCCTACGGGCTCGAAAAAGTATTCCCAGGCGTTTCGGCTCCCGTTGTAACCGTCCGGCGACCACCAGCAGATCGCGTCGTTGAAGTACACGACCGGTTCCAGGCCGTGGCGCTCGGCGTACCGGATGAGGCCGATGACTTGAAAGAACATCGACCATAGCCCGCAGTTGTGACGCGCTGCGATCAGCAAGTGGCGAGTCGGCGGGCGCACGTTGGCTTCGCCTGCGGACGGACTGAGAGAGTCGGCCGGAACGCAGTCTTTGCGGGCTGAGTCTTCCAGGGGCTCAGCCACGCCGGAGTGGTGTTGGCCGTTACTCCTAACCAGACGGTTGGCCGCCAGCATCACCTGCGTCGGCAAAACAAAACGTTCACCGGCTTCCGCCACGAGGGACCAAACCTCAAAAGCCGTCTGGCTCTTGGTTTCAACCAACGGCAACGGTTCCCGAAAGCCTTTCCTACTGAGCCAGTCGGTTGATGGGCCATGCCCGTCCCAATCGTTGCCCACGAGCACGAATAACTTGCCTGAACTCAGAAATTCGACTTCGACCGGGGACACGGAACAGGCGACAACTTGCGTGAACGGCAGACCCACGAGCGGTTCCGGGATAAACGCGAACGGCCGCGTTTCGTTGTTGTGCGAAGAGACCCCAAGCGCCAACTGCCCGACGGTGTATCCCATCGTTTCGCGAAAGCCGACGTGCGCGGCGGGCGCATCCGGCGCTGGGCCAAGGCTACTCGGATAGGGCGTGTCCAGCAGGCTCGCCGGAACCGACTGCGTCGCGCCGTGCACGCGCTGCCGCTCGGTGTAGCGACGGATGTGACTCATGTGCAGATGGTTTGCATGGATCGAACGGCCCGGGTTGGAAAGTTTCAGTCCCGCGTGTTTCGCCTCCCAGGCCAACCGGTTTTCGCAACCGGGCAAGCCGAGGTGGATGTCGCTGCGAAACTTGCGAATTGGGGTGCGGAAGATCCACGCATCCTGGCTGGCCGGATGCTCAAAGAAAACGGTCGAGCCATCAGGTTTCATCTCCCAACGCGAGAGGCAAAGCAGCTTTCCGTCGAGGTCGTAGTTCTCGAGCAGCGCGAGGCTTTGATCAAAAAAGATGTCGGCGTTGGCGATGATCACTTTGCGACCGGGCAAGTTCTGGTTTGCGTAGTTGAAGAAATCCCGGTACGTCATGCGACGTCGATGAGGAATCAGGCGCATCTTGTCGAGACTGAAAAGCGGGTCTGACTGCAGGTCAACTGATTCGACCGCGTCCTCACTGAAGACATGAATTTCCTGAAGCAGATTGTTGTCGGCATTGCGACGCAGACACTCGCGCAACTCGCCACGGCGGCGCGCATCAGGATCGTGGTAAAGGCCTTGCAGTAGAATCATCGCCAAACTTCTTCCACGTTTTCGGATGGTGAACTTGAAACGTCCGATTCGCGTTTTGTTCCACACCAACTAAGAAGGATTCATCTTCCCGTCAATATCGCGGTACCAGTCTGAGGGCCCGCGAAATCCTGGTACATCCACTTCGCTCTGCCCCAACTCCCTGACCTCACGCAATAATCCACGCGTCGCGATGTGCGCGTCGAGGCTGGGGTTCTCAATGGTCGGGAATGCTGTTTCGAAAAGTGAACCCGAGTCTTCGAAGCGCTCAACGCCGCCAAACTTGGCAGCCCGAGCGGCAATCTGGGACGCGATCCAGCGTCGTGTCGCGACCTCAATATCATCAACCGGCAGCAGACTTTCAAGACCATTCAGCAACACTCGCCGGACGTGCTCGGAGGTCTCCGAGTCATACCGCAGTTCTGGTCGGGCGACAGCGGGCGCTCCCGTCACTGTTTCGCCGATCCGCCATGCATCCCGATCCGGAGCGAACTGTAGCCAAACTTCGTCCGGGGTTGGATCCAGGACGGAGAGAATCTCTTCCACGTCCATCGTTACCAGTGCCTCAAGGGAAAACAGCGGGTAGAGAATGCCACCACGCATCCAGCTCGGCAGGTCAACGCCGCCGTCAACAACATCGTCGATAAATGCAGGCAACCAGGGCCAGAGCTTTTCCGGAGTGTAGTGACGCAGCAAACGATAATTGAGAGTGAGCGAATCAAGCTTCCGGGCATCCTCTAAAAGAGTCGACGGAATGTCGTAGAGATCGCGGATTGAGCCGCTGCCACCCGGATCGATGTTGTGCCCGAGTAACTGTTCGATATCCCTAAGCTCAGCTTCACTCATTCCGTCCCTCAGTGCAGTTCACCAGCCCTCAAACCCTCAGCGTTTTGCGATAACGTCGATCTTTTGCGGTACGAAGAAACGCTTCTTCGGGTCGTCGTCGAGTTTCGGGATAATCGCCCAGGTAAAGTTCTTAATGTCGATCGTGAATTTGTCGTACCCCAATTTTGCCCGATATTTCCCGAAGGGCGTCTTCAGAATCGCTTGCATCTTGGCGTCATCCTCGTCGACGCCCTTGTTCCTCAAGTTAGCGTACGCCATCTGGTAAAGGGATTTGTTGTCGGCGGCCAGAGATCCGTGAATCTCGTTGAGATCTCCGAACTTGGCCTGGTACCGGCTGATGATCATCTTCAAAGCATATTCGGTGATGCTGCCGCCGTTTAACCGCAGTTGCTTCTTCTCCCCATCGATCGTTACGCGCCCTTCAATGAGCATATTGGGCGCCGGTGGTTGCTTGGGTATTTTCAGGTCGGCATCCATTGGAACTGCGATCATCACCCAGGTTACCTTTCGCGCTCCCGCTGTATCGGTGATGTTTGCGAAGATGTTCCAATCCCAGGAGGTGGCGCCGGGCGTCGTCTCCGGTGCTTCAATCGCGCTTTCGTTGACATCATGTTTTGGCAACTCCTCAGGTCCATTGATCACGATGGCGGGGCTGGCAGTATAGCGATACTTTATGAAGTTGCCTGCCTCAAAGGCCTCCATAGTCTTGAAAACTGAGTGCTTGGATTTGGTAAGCCCCGCGACCTGCTTTGCATCCACGAAAGACAGCTTTCCGCCTTTGAGGCGCGACTTTTCGTGGTCGTGAAGTGTCTTTATCCCGGCGTCTATCTTCTTTTGCTTTTCCGGATCGACGGGCTTTCCGTCCTTACCCTTCCCAAACAGGGAGGCGAAAAGCGCTTTGGCCTTGGCGATGATGAAAGCGATCGCGGCGTCGAGTGCCTTGTCGACGGTGTCGCGAACTTTCTCGACTATGCCGCGCACCTTGCTCGCGATCTTGCCGAGCCCGGCGAAGCCGGCGAGGAAGTTAATAGCCAGCGCCAACAGCCCGGCGAGAATGCTTTCCACCTTGCCGGCGGCGGCGCCGATGTTGCCGGCAGCGATGGCCACGATTGAGCTGACGAAGGCGTTTACTACCTGAATGATCTTCGAAATCTTCTCGACGAAGACCATCACGATGTCGTAAATCGAAATGATCGCGGAAACAAACCCGGCGCCGGGAATGAACATCGCGATGAACTTCGGAATCGCCTTCGTGACCACGGCCTCGATGACCATCGACGTGATGCCGCTGACGATGGTGTCCTTGAGGCCGGTGAGTTTGTCTTTGAGAACTTCCCAGGCCGCCTGCGGTCCGCCGGTGACGAGTGCCTTGATCACGTCAAAGGCAGCCTCAAGGCCCTGCATGATCAGCTCGCCGTGTGGCCCAAGCGCCTTCACAATCTTGCCGCGAATCTGTATCCAGGAAAGTCCCAGCACGCTGATCGCCATCTTGCCAAACTCGATCAGCGTCAGCGCCTTGGGAATGTAAATGCCGGTTAACGAACCGGTTAGCCAGTCGATCAGGCCATTCTTCAGATGCGTCAGGAAGCGGCCACCGAAATTCTGGAAGCCGAGTTTCGCCGCCTTCGCGAGATTGCCGACGAACGGCAGCGGGTTCTTGAGGATGCTCTTGAGCGCGGCGCCGGTCTTCTGCGCGTAACCCCAGGCGCCCGGGCTGACCACGTCAAAGACGATCTCGAGCAACTTCCACATTGCATTGAGGCCCCAGCTCACAAACTTGCCCATGAACCCCAGGAACACTTTGCCAAGTTTGATGAAAGCCTTGGGAACGAGAATGATGTCTTCAAGCGTGAGCGACTTGAACGTGTCGATGAACGCGGACGGTATCGAGCTGACGATGGCCAGCAGTTGGCCCATCGTGCTTTGGAACCAGGCCCAGGCGCGCGGAATCGCCTTCGCGTCCTGCATCTTTTGCCAAACGTCGCCGAGGCCGATCATTTTCATCAGCGGGCCCAGCAACGTCTCGGCGCTCGGCGTGACTGCTTCGCCCGTGATCGGATCCTTGCCGAGAATTCCCTTGAGCAGGTTGTAGCCTTCGGTGCCTTCGGCCATCTTGGCGATGGGCTTGAGGATCGCGTCCTTGACGAGTTCGACGATGCCGGAAACGAGACCGGCGCCGAACGCGATGATCTGGTCGATCGGTCCAGTGAAGATCGCTTTCGCGCTTTCCCAAACGCCGCCCGGATCGGTAACCAGCCGACGCAGACTCAACCCGTCAATGAAGGCTGTGACTGCCGACTTGATCGCGCTGCCGGTCATGCCCAGGCTGGCGATCTGCGTTTCGACAAACGCGCCCGCTTTCTCAAACACACCGGAGTTGTCGAGCGCCTGCGTGATCAGCCCGCCGCCCGGCATGATTTCGATCATCGCGCGCAGCAGGTTGGCGGCGTTGCGATCGACCGGGCTCATGTTGATCGGATTCACGCCCAGCACGATCGTGAACAGACGGAAGAAGGGAATGACGTTGGCCTTGTTCGCGAGCCAGTCGAGCGGGTCGGGCCAATCGATGTCGGGGAGACTGAGTTCCCAACGCTGCGGGCGCGTCGAGGTTGACTGCTGCACGGTGAACGATTCGCCACGCACGACCGCCGCCGAGGCCTGCTGGGCTTCTGCTTCGTAGGCGTCTCCGCCGCTCGACGTGAACGGTTGCATCGCTGCCGGCGCGCCGCGTTGTTGCAGCACGTGAGCGGTTTCGTGGGCTATCAGTCCCAGGTCGTCAGGCCGCTGGCCGCTTCCGAGGTAGATTTGATTCGCGACCGTGAACGCCTTGGCCGAGAGACCCATGGCCGCGTTGCGCGCGTTCGCGTCAGTGTGAACGCGTATCGGCGAGAGGTCGGCGCCAAAACTGCGCGCGAGCGGACTGCGGACCGAGGGGGCCAAAGGCATGCCGGCGCTGCCGGACGAAAGAGTTTGCTTCGGCGAGTAACTGCCGCCCGCTTTGCCGCCACGCGAGTTCAGCGTCATCACTGGCGGGCCGACGCTCGGGTCTGAGTTGGCCTGGGAAAACCGAATGGTTGAAGACGAAGCGGTGCCGCCGCGCATCGCGCCGGGAGAACTGTTCAAAGGAGACGCGATTGCAACGCCTTGTTCATCGGGCCCGATCGCGTTTTCCGCGCCCTGCGAGGCAAGCTGAGACGCGATGGTGAACGAAGATTGTTCCGGAGAGACTGCCGCGGACGACTGAGAACCGAGCGGCGGCAACGGCCCTAACGGACGGCGTGGGCGGTAACCCATCGGCGGCCGGCCCCCACTTTTCGACGAGGGAAAAACTTTTATGTCACTAGCGCGCGCGGATGAGGGTATGGTCGCGGGCTCGACCGCAACCTTAGTCGTCGGAATAGCTGTGCGTGATGCAGTTGCCAACATGGGCGATCAATCCGTCAACTACTTCGCCTAACCCGGTGATGATTCCGGTTGAATCAAACGCTCTACCCAGGCATCCAGATCCGGATGCGTCTTGCGGGCCCGTTCGACAATTTCCGCGGGATTGCTCGGCTGTGTGATTCCAAATTCAGCCTCGGCCCAGGCGCGAAAATCCTCGATACCAGCGCAGGGTTTTTGGGATTCGCCCCAGGCTCGAAATAGACCGACCGCCGTCTCACCCAGAGTCAGGAGTGACACAAACTCAGCGAGCGAATTCGCCAGAACGGTGTTGTCGGCGCCCTCGCCATTCAAGTAAACAATCGGCGCCTGGTCCAATGAGCGACCTTCGTATAACCAATAACCGTATAGCGAGTGCGCACGGTCCGCGCCAAAGATCACGAATTGCTTGGCGGCCTCTTCATGACCCGCGAACCAAGCTTCCACGTCCGAAGCGCCGCCCGCCGTCAGCGCGAAATCACAACTAATATTGCCGCGGACCTCCTCGGAACGTTCCGCCAGTTTGCGCAGAATCAGCGGAACCGGCGTGCCCGGCGGAAAAACTGCGGTTAATTCTTCATTTGTCATGGCAGCAATTCAGGCGACGGTTTAGGTCTCTTTGTAACGGCCCAGGCGTTGTCCCTGGATCCGGTCTTCGCCCTCGCGGATCTGTTTCTTGATGTTGTTAATCAGCGTGTCTTTTTGCACCTGCGACAGCGTTGTCAGGCCATTTATGTCGTTCCAAATTGGGTCGCTGTTTGCCCTCGTCATGACCGTCTTCATAGCAACGACGTCGGCATCCAGTTCTTCCTTCAGCACCGCGATGACCTCTTCGCGCTGTCGTCCTTCACTCCAGGTAGGATTACTAATCCGAGTTTGAATTGTGGTTCTGGCAGTCGCCGCCGTTCCCCGGCCCTTGGTCCCATAGGTGCGACCCGCCACGTGTCGCTTATGCTGCAAATTGATCGTAACCCCGCCATCCGCCTGCTTGCCCGCGGCCGCTTGTTGAATGATTCGGCCGTTGAAAATCGGCAAGGTGGCGACGTACTTTAGTAACGAAGCCTGTGGCTGATGGTCCGGCGTCATTAAGTCAGAGGTTTGCATCGGCGAGCCACCGTAAGTTCCCACCAGGCCTTCGAGTTTGTATATCTCATTGAAATTAGCCAAAGACACATTGGTCAAAACCTCCTGGAGAATTTCGGCCAACTCTATTTCCAGTTTGCTGATCAGTTTTTCTTTGCCACGCACGTTTTTGCCACGGCGTTTTTCGGTCTCGATGTTTTCCAGCGTCTTCTCCATCCGCTCCAGGATTTTCGAAGCGCGAGGGATGCTTCGCTTGTTTGCAGGCGGGATGGCAGTACTGTTCATGGCACTGGTAAGGAAAGCAGAGATGGTGGCCGTCTCACTTGAGATCATTGCTGTGACTTTGTCGCCATCTCGCTTGATCCAGATCTTGTGGGTCTCGTTCCCGGCTTTGAACTTGTCCTCCGGATACACGATGTCGCCCACGTCCTTCGGATCTTTGCTGACGGCTTCTTTTTCTTTCGGCGCTTTTTTGCCAAACTTGTCTTTTGCAGCACTCCAAAGACCCTTCGCTTTCTCGGCGACCCACTTGGCAACTTTATCGAGCACGCCGTCCACTTTGCCGCGAATCTTGTCCAGCACTTTTTTGATCGCGTTCGTGATTCCTTTCAGCCGCAGGAGGCGGGCGAGGAAGTCGATCACGAGCACCAGCCCGCGGGCCAGGCCACTTTCCAAAGCGGCGGCCGCGGCGCCGATATTTCCGGCAGCAATTTCGGAAATTGAATTGAGGAAGTTGCCGATCATCTTCATGATGTCCTTCGCCTTCTGGATGAAGAAGACGACGGTGTCGTAAATGCCGATGATGGCGCGAATGATGCCGGCGCCGGGCGTGAACGCGGCGACTGCGGTTTTGATCGCTTCCTTGACGATCGTCCACTTGATCCAGTCGCTCACGGCGGTGACGAAGGCGTTCTTCATCTCAGTCGCCATGGTTTTCAGTTGCTCCCAGGCCGCCATCATGCCTTCGCGACGGAGCGTCTGAATCAGGGTGAAAGTCGTCTCCAGCCCCTCGATGACCGGCGCCGGGATGTACTTTACGAGGAATTTTTTGAGGTTCTGGTAACTGATTCCGACCAGATCGAAAATGAGGCCGGCGATTCCTTTCAGGTCCCAGGTCTGGGGCAGTTTCACACCCTCAAGCGAGCCGGTCAGCCACTCGAAAACGGCGTCTTTCAAGTGATCGAGGAAATGCTCGGCAAAGTTGCTGAAGCCTTGTTTGGCTGCGCCGATCAGGTTCTTCACAAACTGGATCGGCTTCGTAAAGATGGCCTTCAGCACCGCCGCACCTTTGTTGATGATGCCTTCGATTTCAGACAGCGAGAAGCCAAACTTTTCCAGCGCCCAGGTGAAGAATTTCTTCGCGGCCCAAAGCAGCAACTTGCCGAGTTTCGCCAGGGCGCCGGCCATCGCCTCTTTCATCTTCTCGATCTTCTCGTCGATGGCTTTGATCGCGGCGGCCTGTTTGTCCTTGAGTTGGTTCTGAAGTTCCTCCTCTTTCTTCGCGACGAACTTGTCCATCTCGTCGAGCTTCGAATTCATCTCTTCGGCGGTCTTGTTGCCAATGTCTTTCAAACCCGGCTCGAGTGAATCCACATACTCTTTGATCTTCGTGCGCGCGGCCTGCAGCTCGTCCTTGCATTCCTGGACCACGCGCTTGTTGTCGGCGGAGATGGCCGCGACCAATCCATCAATCGTGGTGACAAATATTGCCCGGTTGTTTTCGAAGATCGCCTTCACCGCGGGCAGCTCGTCCATGCCCTTCCACCAGTCCTTCACCCTCCTGGCCCAGCCGAACCAACCCGAGTAACGATCAGCCTTGAAGGCGGCGAGTTCTTTGTTCACGTCCGCTTCGAATTTCGTGGTCGCTTTGTTATTGCCGTCGTCGAAACGCTTCATCGACTGGACTTCCAGGTCAGCGAGCTTCTTCTTCACGCTGTCCTGCGCCGTCGTGTACATCCCGTTAATCTTGGCGGCCACTTCCTCGCGTTTTTTCTCGAGCGCGCTCTTCGCGCCTTTCTGTTTTTGCGCGGTGGCGCCGAGACTGGCTTTGCGTTTCGCGTTCAGCGCCGAGCGTTGCTTCGTTTCCTGTTGCTTCAGATCCTGGTCGACCTTCTTAGTTTGCTCCTGCGAAAACTTCTGGATCGCCGCCGGCTGTTCCTTCGCGGCCTTCTCCATTCCCTTCTTTTCTTTGTTGGCATTGGCGAGGTCGCCGCTGTCGACCATATCCAGTTGCTCTTGAGTGACGCCCTCTTCTTTCAGCTTGCTGTCGGCTTCGTTCGTGTACTTGGAAACGTCGGTGTGCTCTTTTTGCAAAGGCGCGATGGCGTCCTTGCCGAGGCTCATGGTGGCGGTGCCCGGCGCGGGTTCAATGGGCGGCAAATTCTGGGGCTCGTACTCGCGAGGCGCCGGCGGCGGCGTTTGGCCCACGTCCTGAAAAGTCGAGACGACGGCGTTCTTGTCTCCCTGGACAACTTCCATGACTTCAGCGCCGACGTGCTGGGCCTTCTTGTCGCGTTTGAAATTGTCGACGTCCTCGACTTTTTTCGGGACGCTCTCCTGGAGCTTTGCCTGGAACACCAGCTTGCCCTTGTTCGGGTCAACCACTGGCGCGGGGCGGGCGCTGACTGAGTTCACCTGGCCGGCGTTGCTCTTCGATTGACCGTCGCTCGGTGGAATCACGACCGCGGCGTCGGCCTGCGCGCGTTTCTCCGCCGCATCGTCGTGCGTCTGTTCATTCGTGCGTAGTTTCTGCAGGCGGTTGAAACCTCTGCCAAGCACGGGCAGGGCTTTGGCAACGAGGTATTGAGCGACTTTGCTGCTGCCGACTGATTTGAGCGCGGCACTCGCCGCCCCGCCCGGCTTGCGGCCGCCGGCGCCTTTTTTCTTGCTGCCTTTCTTGCCCTTCTCGGCAGCCTTCCCCTTTTTTGGCGGTACGGGTGGTTTCGTTACGTCGGGAACCGGCTTGGGCGCCGGACCTTTGCCGATCTTGGTCTGCGCCTGTAGCGCCTCGGCTTCCAGCTTGATCGCTTCTTCAGCCGTGATGTCAGACGGCAGTTCAATCAGCTTGCCCTCGTTGGTCCGAAACATGGTCTTGCCGAGGACCTGCACGATTTTTGAACTCATGCGAACTGCGGGTGGGCCGCCTGAGGGTGTGGCTGTGCGCGCGGTGGTAGTCGGCCGCGACGCTGTAGCCGGCGCAGAGCTAGTGCCCGTTCGAGTTGTTCGAATGTTTGCGGAGATCGACTAAGCCGTCCTTCTTTCGCATTCTTCCAACCGGCGCAAGGGACAAACGCCACCGCTCTTGCGGTACTCGCGCAGGATGGCTTCGGTGACCATGGGGGAGGTGACGATGCCGCCGTCGTTTAGGGCAAGCAATGAAGCGTGCAGAATTGCATTTCGAATTTGGCCGCCGGTCAACTCACAACGATGAGCGACGTCCTCAAGCAGCGCGTCATGGACCAGGTGATCCGTCGGCAGGTGCGACTGCCAAATCGACCAGCGCTCCATCGCATCAGGCGGCGTGAAGTTAATGACTACGTCCATGCGGCGGCGGAACGCGCTGTCGATGCGATCGCCGGCGTTCGTGGTCACGATCAGAATTCCTTCGAAAGTTTCCAGCCGTTGCAGCAGGAAATTGGTTTCGAGGTTGGCGTAACGATCGTTGGCAGTCTGCACGCCGGTCCGTTGCGTCAGTAAGGCGTCGCCTTCATCCAGCAACAGGATCACGTCGAGTTCTTCAGCGCGCGAGAAAACCTCGTTCAAGTTCTTTTCCGTCTCGCCGATGTACTTGTTCACCACCGCGGACAAATCAAGCCGGTACAAATCCATCTGCAGGACCGCGGCCAGCAGTCGCGCCGCGAGCGTCTTGCCGGTGCCGCTTGGACCACTGAACAAGGCGCGCACGCCCGGATTCAGGTGCGAGCCGAAAGCGGCGCCGACAGCGTCGCGCAGATGCTCGCGATGACGACAGCGGTTTTCCAGGTTATCCAACTCGTCACGCGTGTCCGTGCCCACCGAAAGCTGCTGCCAATCGCCGAAGATTTTCAGACGCGCCGCGAGCGTGTCGAGCGTTTCGCGATTGAGCGCGCGCGTCGCCTCCTGAATGTCGGCAAAAATAATTGACTGACGACCGGCCAGGGTTGCGTAAGTTTCCGCCAGGCGCGCGGCGCGATAAATGTTTCCGGAAGTCAGGCGGAACCTTTCGCTGACGCCGGTAAGATCACGAAGTTTGTTTTCCGAGCAAGCACGCAGCCAATGCAAACGCCGCAGGCCTGCGTCCGGCATTTCGAGGTTCAGAGTGAGTGCCCGGCTCACGCTCGCCCCGCCGACGCCGCCCTGCCGTCCGAGGACGACTCCGTTTGGTCCGTCGTAGGCAGTGAGCGCGGGAACAACGGCCGTCTCTTCAGGAGCCAACTCGAAATGGATGACGGGAAAGGCGTGCAGCGCGGTGGCGAGTGGGCCAATCGTGCGCCAGCGTTCGTCGTCACGGCGAATTAATCCATTGACCTCGAGCAGTCCTCGACCAAGTGAGCGCGCGACCGCGCCCAACAGCGTCCGTCTGCCGTTGCGTTGCGCGCCGCGAACGACGAGCGACTGCGCTTCGCCGGAAGCGAGCAGCCCGGGGATAAGTTGCAGGCGATCGTTGAGCGCCGGCGGCAGGATTAATTCAGCGAGCGAGGGCAAGCTCGCCGGCGATTGATAGCGCAGCCACGACGCCGGAGTTTCGTTTTGCTCGCCGCGCAGCGCGTCCCACAAAGCAGCGGGCACTTCGAGGGCCCACTCCAGCCGCGGCGCCTCGGGATTAACAACTCGAACCAGTCCCTGCTCCTGCAAACTACGAATGTGGGCCCGCGCATCAGTCGCTCCGTTTTCGTCACAGCGCCACGAATTGAGCAAGCTCGGCGTCGGGCGATGCTGCCCCGGCGTGCCCTGCGCCACTTCAAAAACCGGGCCGAAGCGCATGTCTTCTTCGATCAGACCGACGGTGATGAGCGAGGTCATGCCCGCGTGGTCCAGGCCCGCTGCCAACCGCAGCGCGCGCAACGGCAAATGCTCCGTCGCGCTTTCTTCCCAGTCGCGCAGCGAGTCGAGCCAATACTTAATCGCCCCGAGCGAATTCATGCCCTCGAGCCCGCTTTGCGCGAGTTCGTTGTTGTAGCCGGCCAGAAAAGGAAACTGCTCGAACACGGCGTCCTGGGAATCAAAACCTTTGGTTACGTGATTAAGCAGATTGAGCACGGCCGCATAAAAGAACATTTTGAAGTGTTCGATCGGCGTCGGCTTCAGACCAGTGAATAAATTTGTGCCCATCTTTTTACTCATAGTGGAACGCGATGAACCTTCCCGCGGCCGGCACCCAACCCGGATTGCGATCGAGGCCGGAAAGTCGAATTTCAATTGGCAACTCGACGAGCGCAAAGAAAACATCGAGGTGGGTGGGCGTCAGGCAAACTTGCGCCTGATGCCGGCAAACCAGCGGACCGGGATCGTCTGCTTCGTTAAGACCAAACGCGCGACGCAAACGCGCGCGCACATGCGGCATGAGCTGATCAATCCACGCCGCTAACGCAGGTGTGGTTTCAAGTTTCAAGTTTCGAGTTTCAAGTTCGAAGTTGCCTTCGGTCGCAGTTACATCGGTGGCCGCCGGGCGTTCATCTGCTTCACCTGATTCCAAACTTGAAACTTGAAACTTGAAACTTGAAACTGCTTCACCTGATTCCAAACTTGAAACTTGAAACTTGAAACTTGAAACTGCTTCCGGATCAAAATCGCTGCCCAGCAAATCGTCCTCTTCGCGTTGGGCCAGACGCCCGAGCAGCAGCCAGACCGGATCGTTTTCAATCTCTGCGCCGATGAGTTCACGGCCGAGCAGCGCCACGAAATCCCAAATGTTGAGTTGTATTCCAGGTTCTTCGGGCGTGGTGAAATCGCCGTAAAGATTCAGAAAAAGGCCCAGGTTGACGAGGTAGAAGACGCCGCCCAGCTGCGTTTCAACCCACTCTTCATCCTGCTCTTCTCGAACTGTTGGCTCCTCGACTGGTGGCGGTGGCGCAACGTCGCGCGCGGAAATTTCATTCCGCGACGGCTCGGCGACTTCCGTTTGCCCGACGGCTTTCAACGACTGCGAACTCGGCTGCAGACTCTTCGCTGCCGACGTGAAATCGTCGGCGACAGCCTTGCCAACCTTCTTCGCAGGTGATGACGGATCCGACTCTCGGCCTGGCGGCAGAAGGCGATCGCTCAGTCGCGAATGATCGCTGGTTGTTTGCATACGCGGTCGTGATTCCCGCTCACCACCTTCAACGACCTCGCCGAGATCCCTTTGCGCCGGCGTTGCCGGACGACTCTCGTCGTCACTGGCTTTAGAAACAAGTAACGAATCGTCTGTCGCACGATCCGAAGTTGAAGACGCTCGTCGCCCGCCCTCAGAATCCTCGCGAGATGTTTGGTCAGACGCGCGCGTCGAACGCGCAATGCTCTCCGTGTCCAAATCAGTTTCGCGCGCGCTCGTCTCGCGTTGCCACTCGCGAACCTGCTCGGGGAAACCCGCCGCGCGCACGCGCACCGGCGCCCGCTGCAACATCAGCGCAATGCCCAGAAAAAGCTTCTGCTGTGGCCGCAGTCCGCCCGCAGCGCTTTCCGGAACCAGGGATCGCCACGGCGCGATCGGCCCGCTGCGCACCGGCGCGTCGCGCGAACGCTCAGCGTTTCTGTCTTGCTCCTGAACCGACAAATCTCGTCCCTGATTGTTTGTCGTTTCAAAGTCGTCAACCGGGTCAAGCACGCGCGCCAGCGCCGGGAGCGCAAAACTTTGCAACACGCCGCGCAAAAGTTGACGCGCCTCGTCGTCGCCAAACGTCTGCACGAACGTCACCGCCTTGTTCTTGTTTGCGAGTTGCTCGAGCGCGGCGGGAGCGTACTCGGGCGTCTTTCGCCAAGCCTGCTTCACAATTTGCGAAGCGGGTCCGTGGCGCAGCAAACTCTGCCACCACCAGCGCGTCGGCAGGTTTCCCTCACACCAATCGTTCGCCAACGACGAAAGCAATTCCGAACGATCGAGAAACACGACTGCCTGCGCGCTGGGCGGCACTGCTTCACGCGACGGTCGCGATGCCTGCGCCGCCAGACGATCAATCATCGTCGTCATCGCCTGCTGCCAGGCCGCCGGCGGGCGCACGTCGCCGCGCTCCAGCCGCAACGAGCCGGGCAACGGATCGCGCGCGCTGCGAATGTAGAGAATGGCTGACGATGGGAGGTTGGTAGGACGCAGTTCAACCGCTTCGAGCAGACGCGCAACGCGCATGCGGGTGAGCAGCGAGTCGTTACTCCCCGCCCTCACCCGCAAGCGCCCAATGACTGTCGACGTCGGTTGGTTTCCCAGCATCGCGATGACTCCAATCGACTCCAATCATTCCGGCGACCAGGCCGGTGCGTTGGTCGCCGGTTACTCGGCCACGCCGCTGCTACGGGTTCTTCATGAATATGCCTAACAACCCGGCGAGGCAGCCCTTGCCTTTAGGCGGCGGCGGCACGCGGTCGTCCGGCAGCGGCGCCTGGTCGGCCTTCTCGCGCGCCTGCAAAGCGGTCTCGATAAAAACTGACTTACCGTTTGGCACCCGAATGACGTAGGAAAACTCGGTGAGTTTCTCGGCGCCATAAATCCGGCTGTCCCACCCGACCAGGGGGCCCTCATGAACAACGAAGTAGCCGAAGGCCGTCTGCGGGCGCAGGATGAGGAAGGTTGTGCCGTCCTCTCGTTTACCGATCTCGCCGGTGTCGTGGTAGCAATGGACCGTGTACGTCGGATGAAATTCGGCGATGTCTTCTATCTCCGGCGGACGCTGAGTGCCGCCGACTGCAGTTTGCTTCATCATCGCCAGGCCGGACGGACCACCCGTTCGGCGATCATCATTGGGACGAGGCTTGACCACCGTTGGCATGTTGTACGTCTGCAAATACAGGTAGACGTCACGCGGCTTCGCGCTTATCGGCGCCAGTCCTTCCACGCTGATGGCGGCGTGACGGCGGAATACCGAAGCGTCAGCGACATTCATGTTTGCGTAGGTGCTGCTCGTAGTGATGATCACGGACGGATCGGTGCTGCTCAGCTCCACCAGCATGCACTGGTGTGGATTTTGCGATCCCGCCGGCGGCAAACCACCTCCGAAGACGGCGTTGAGATACGCGTTGATGTTCCGCACAAGGGGAGTCAGGTACGAGCCGGGTTGGCCCACGGACAGGTCCTCTCCCGGATTGGGCCAGACGTGTCTCATGTCGGTGCCGTCATGGTGGACGTCTTCAAGTCCGGGAATCGGCCGCCAGGAGTTGGCGGTGGTGGTAGTCAACTGCGAACCCCAGTTGGCGAGGCTGAAACGTGCGCGCAAGAACGCTGCATTTGCACCGTTGAGAGTGGGTGTCGCGAAAAACATGTTCCGATTCGCCGCTTGAGTTACATCGGGCGTGTGGCTGGTGTTATAGCCGCCAATGTTCGGCGGATATGCTTTCCCGAGGTCCAGTTGGATCGTCCAGGGATTTCCTCTTGGCGTGTTGTTTTGGTTGCGGGTGCCAATCTGGGACGAGTTCAACGTAACGCCGGCGGTGCAGGTGCCGCCGAGGTCCGTGCTCATCTCGAGCAGGTTTGCTTCGTTCAGCAGATCGATTTCGCCGGGGGCGTGGTTGGTCGGGTCGGGGATAACTTCGTTTGCATCCACCGTGTGCGCCTTTAAGGGAACACCAGTCATCTGATGCAGCGTGGCGGCGTTGGGCGCGGTCGAGTTAAAGACCTCGTACCAGAACTTAAACTTACTTCCGGCCGTGTTCGGAACGAAAAGGTTTTTGCTGGTCCAGTTCACGCCCAGCGGAATGGCGACCTGAAAAGCCCACTTCGTTTGCAACTGCCGCCCGGGGGCGACGACGTCTACCCACATGCGCGACGTGGTTTCAAACTGGGCGTCGTCACTGTCCGGGGCCCCATTAGCCGAGATATTTCCTGCATTTACTGAGCAACCCTGTATTCGGTAGGAAAAGAAGTTGTCGTTCTGATGGCCCGCGCGTCTAGTTGCAGCGTTTTTCAGGGTGGCCTGGATGGCCACGTAATTTGGGCTCGTGCCCAACAGGAAATTCACCCGACTGATGGTGAGTTCCTGCGTGGAGACGCGCACCAAAAAGGAAAGCAACAGGTATTTAGTCGGCCCGACAAAGCCCTGAAGAGCGCGAAACGTATAGTCTCGATTCGCGCCGTTTCCTTCCGAAAGGCTGAACGAACGCAGCCAATCCGGGTTGTCAGGAGAATACTGCAGTGTGTCTGGCGGTAGCGGCGCGGGGTCCGGCTGGCTGCCAGTCCACCAATCAAAACCAGCATTTGAGCCTGGAACGCCCCCAAGTGTGGGAATGCAATATGTAGCCATCTTACTTTTCCTTTCGTTGAGTCGGTGATTACGCCTGCACTAACAAGCGGTAAGCCACCGTACGCTTATTGTTGGTTGCTACGCCCAGGCGCGTTATTGTCAGGCGCAGGACTGTGGGCGGCGCCGAGGTTGGCGCAGTCACCCCATAATCAATCGGGATTATCCCGGACGATGAAACGGACAGGGGATTTTCCATCCCCTGGGTCGCCGCTATCCACCCGGTCGCCGGCGAGTCAACCGTCGCGCTTAACTCATACTGTTTTGCTGGCCCGGCCGGTATCGCGAACGTCGCATCAAGTTCAAAGGTCGCCTTCAACCCCGGTTTGACACTGATCGTGCCGTCGACTCCGCTCACGCCGCCCGTGCTTGTGCTATGGGTGCCGTTACTGTTGAGCATCGTCGAAAAATTGAAACTGGTAACGGTCGAATCGGGCTGCTCTGAAGCCTGGCCCACTTGCTGACTGGGCAGCGGTTCTTCGAGCGGTGCTACCCCCGGCGCCGTTGCCGAAGTGGTCAGGGAATACTTGAGGCCGCCGACTGAGGCCGGCAACGTGAGACGCAAACGCACCGTCTTGGTCGCGCCTTCCAACAACATCACCTTGTTGTTGGCTTTCACAGTATTGTCCGCGTCGATCAGCACGATGCGGCTGGGCAGATTCGGATCGACCACGCCCCCTGGCAACGGTGGAATGACCGCGATGGTCGGCGAAACAGTGACCTCGAGATCTTCGCTGGCGAAGGATCTGAGTTCAAAGTCGTAGAAGTTCTCGCCCGTCGCCGGTGTCGTCGGAGTTGAACCTTTGAAAGTGAAGGCCATGCCGCCGGCAGTGACAACCGGCTTTGCCTTGATCGTGACCACCACCGGGGTGACGGCGACCAGGTTGCCGACGTTTAGCACCATAACTGTTCCGGCTTCGGACGCACCCAACACCGGGTCAGGCACTTCAACAATCAGCAGCGTGTCGCTCGAACCGGTTAAGAATCCGGTTGCCCGCGTGGTGCCGAAAAATACACTGTGACCACCCTGGCTGAAATCAAAGCCGCTGCCGTAGATGCTAATTACGTCGCCCGCCGTTATTGGCCCGGAAGGCAGGATCTGCGTAATCCGGGGCGCTTGGGTCGCGGTGCCGCTTTCGAGTATGGCTATGCGCAACTCCATCGCATTGACCAGGGCGATTAGTTCATTCCAGTCGAGGGATTTAATCAAATCGCCCGGATTAACAGTATTCAGTGCCATGATCTCAACTCCTTAAATTAGAGGTAGTTGCTGTAGTCCCACCGATTCACGTCGTAGTGCGGGTCACCCATGTAGGCCATGTGCCCGCTGCTAAAAATCAGGTACGGCTGCAGTCCGGTCGTCGACGAGCCATCCGCGACTTGCCAGTTTTCACGCACGCGATAAACCCACAGCATGATTGGTCCATCGGCGGCCTGGAGGTCGACTGGCGGGAAATTCAAACCGGCCTGCACGAGTTGCTCGACGCGCGCGCCTTCGATGTAGACATCCGTGTGACGCGTGAGCGTGTCGAAAAACAGATCGCCGTGGAAGCCGAGCGGAAAATCGCTGTCGGCCAGCGGAATGATCCCAACCGGCGGCAGATAACGAAACTGATCGACCACCCGGGTTTGGTCCGGATTCGCCGTCGTCTGGACCACCGTGTTCACCTGCTCCTGAAACTGCAGGAACATCGCCTCCGCTTCAGCGCGGCGACGGCCGGACATGAGCGTTGACCAAATGTCGTTAGGCGACGGTGCCGCAATCCGCCGGCGCACCGACCACATGTCGATAAACTTAATGCCGTCGGCGAGGGTCCAGTACAAAACTCCCAGCGGCACGTCGCAGTCAGTCAGGGTGTTCGGTCGCAGGCTGTCGAGTAAACCGTACTCAGTGACCTCTTCGCCGAAAATATTTTTTACAAACGACGCTGTGTCGCCGGTGCCAAAACACTTGTAAGCAATCAGGTTTCGCAGTTTGTTGACGTCCTGCAACTCGGTCGCGGTGATCGGCGGATCGAGTTGGATCAAGCGAAACTGCACCGCGGAAACTAGTGAGTCGGTGTTGCAGGGAGCGCCGCCCAGATTCAGCGCGCTCGTCACCGCGCGCCCTTCGCGCGTCTCCGCCGGGGCGACCGTCAGCAGGTAAACGCCCGCGCCGGCGATGTACGTGCCGGACTGCAACGGCACACAATCACCAAAGATCACTGCCGTGTTGCTCGCGCTGGCTTTGCGTACGAGGGCGACGTCGGTGCGCGCCGGAAGCCGCAGCGTCTGACCCTGGCGATTGACGGCGAGGCCCGCCTCGACGGAAACGACCGGCGCCGCGTTGGTGGAATCGGTTGACTTTGAAACTTCAAAGCCGTAAGCGATGCCGTCGCCGATCGCCTGACCCAGGCGCCGGTCCACTTCCCGATTCGCCATTTGCTCACGAGTCAGATCACGAGCGGTGAGCATTCGGCCGTTAAAAAAGTTGACCGAGCGAATGCCGCCATCGATAACCGGCTGTTGCAATTCAATCTGTGAGTCCATCTTTAGAACCTCGCTGGATCCCTACGGACCCGGCGCGCCGCGGCGCCGGCAATCCAGTTTCCCGCTGCTAGTCGTTTCCAATCACATACCACGCTTTGGAATTCTCATCGGCCACCACGTGGACGAACCTGTTAAGGGCGGTGAGCGAAATTTTGGGCTTGCCGTCAATGGAATCAGTACCGGAAGGTACCAACGTGCAGGCGCCCGCCCCGCTGACGTGCTTGATGATCATCGCTTCGCCGTGATTTCCCGCGGCCGGGGGCAGCGTAACCACGACCGGCCCGAGCGCGGTGTCGACAGCGACAAATTGTTCGTCGCCGCTGAGATTCACATCGCTGTCAACGGCGGTGATCTCCAGCGCCATCCCGTTCGCCTGGCCGCCGCCTGCTCCACAGGAGCAACCGCACGTCAGCCACTCCTGCAACATGCGCAGGTGAACGAGGATCGGACGTCGCGACTCGTCAACTTCTACCGCCGGCGAATCCGCCACCGTCCAACTGCCCGGCGAAACGGCGATGATCGGCACGGTCAATTCGGCCAGCATCACGCAGTCTTCTTCCGTTTTGTCGTCAGTATCAAAATGCGTCGGGGCACAACCATGCCAGCGCGCGATCCACTTCGGCCGCAGCTCGGTCACCCACACGCGGAACGCCGCGCGCATGTAGTCGCAAAGGTCCTCGGTGCGAATGTGAATAAAGCCCGGCGGCGAGCCAAACATGAAATCGCCCGGCGGCGAAGACGGTGGCGAAGCAGGCGGCGAGGCAAACCAGTCGGCCGCGGCCGCGCGAATCGCATCGAGAAACTGATCGAGCGGCGTGGAACCGAAAACTGAGTCAGTAACGTCGACGCCCTTGAGCCACGCGACAAAATCGCGCACCGCGTTTTCCTCGCGCTGGTTCGGCGCTTCCAAACGCAGCTCCAAACAGAAGTCATCGGTCAGGCGAGACGCGGCCACCGACTGTTCTTCACTGCGGCAAGGTTCGCCCGCGATCGGCACGTTGTCCGTCGGGCAATCGCGATAACACAGCACCACGTGTAGTTTCACCGCGTCCGGCAGCGGCGAATTCTGCGTGAGCTCGCTGGAGTGTTGTTCGACCCAGTCTTTGAGGTACGCACACTGCGCCGCGGGCACGCAGATCATTTGCCCGCGCGGACTGACCGCCGCCCCCGGCTCAACCGCGATCCGCGGTCCGCGCGTGGCGTCCACGTCGAGATCGATCTTCAGGCCGCGCACCGTGCCATAGCCGATCAGGTCGCGCGCCATCCACTGGTCGCGCCCCGAAAGATAGGAAAATTCCTGTGTGAAGTCGTCAACGCCGAGCACCATGCCGAGGTTGTAGTTCACATGTTTCGTGGGGTTAGGCTCGGCCATATTTGCCGTCGTCACCTTTGCTGAAAAACAACTGCAACTCATGATCTTCCCTCCTCGCGAGGATCGTTGCGGAGTGGATCGCGGCCCAGGATTAAGCGGTCGCTAGCATCCTCCGGCACCGGCGGCGCCAGATAACTCTCTCCTACAAATCCCTGGTCAAGTATCATCCGGGGCAGTAATTCAGGGGTCCGACTGCCCTGCTCAATTAGCGTGTCGACCTGCAGGCGCGCTTCGCCCACGCGGAAAATGGCCCAGTAAAACTTCACGTCAAAAACTGTATGCGCCGGCTTCTCGAGTTCAACGATGCGCCGCGAAAGATCCAGCCGGACCTGATGTTCCGCGGGGCTGAAAGCCAGCGAAACAGGAACCGGCAGCAGCACGGTGAAACGGTGCGCGGTGCGCTGCATTTGAATCACGATGCCTTCGAATTGATACCAGTCCCGCAGCGGGTCGCCGTCGGTCGGCAACTCGTCCGGCAAAGAGACAACCTCGAAGCTGGTCCAACTGGTTCCGTAAGCATCGTTCAGTGCGTTGATGCGTCGATAGCGACGAGCCAGAAAGTCTTGCCACAAATGGCGGGCGAGCGGCGTCGTGACCGGCTCAGGATCAGTCACGAAGTCGAGCCAGTTTTTCAAAACTGGCGCGAGCGACGGCAAGTCGCGCGGCAACAAGACGTCGTTGAAACTCGCATAGCTGGTTCGGTGCGCGGCGTTGAGCGCTTGAATACTCGAGTAGTGCGCTGCCAGAAACGTCTGCCACAGTTGCCGGTCGCCGGCCGCCGTGCTGGGAACAAATCCGAGCGTGTCCTGAGAAAACGTTTGCCAGGCGGCCAGTTCCGCCTCATCCGCCGGCGACACGATCGGATAAGTGACGATCGGCTGATCGGCGGCGCCTGACGGATTCTTAGAATCCGTGTAGCGCTGGTTCAGATTTGCGCGGCCCTGATCCGGCTGCCAACGAGAGCGCGGCGAAACATCGCGTGGGCCAATCGGTCCCGTCGGGTCGCCAAAAATCACGCCCGGCGTGGTGCGCGTCAGATACTTTTCGACGATGCGAATCTCTTCGCGCGTGCGTTTGGTGTTGTCGGCAAAGATCGTTTCGTCAACGCAGGAATCCAGCGCCAGATGCAGCGCCATCGTCAGCCCGCGAATCGTGCCGCGATACTGGAAGAAGTCCATCGCGTGACTGATGAACAAGCGCCGCCGGTGTTCGTCCCAATTCGGATCGAGCGCGACGCCAAACCACGTCGCCAGCCATTCCAGCGTGTCGGCCGGCGCGCTGCGCACGTCAAACAGCACCTGCGCCGCGGCGATCTTGTCTTCGAGCGACGTGTAGAGTCCTTCGACGTTCGCCAGAAAACGATCGAGGAACGACGCCGACTGTTCGTCTTCACGGTAGACGCCGGGCAGGTAATTCGCGAGATAGGAAAAGCGCGGGTAATAACTGCGCAACGCGCGCAACCGCGGCGTGCTGCGTTCATTGCCGCTGAGGCGCAGTCGCAATTGCAGGAAGCGTCCGCGCGCGCGCTGGAAGAGAAGTTCCCAGGTCCCTTCGCCGTCCTTCAGTTTTGTCGACGAACTGGTAGATGAACTTGTCGATCCATTTCCGTTACATGATTTTGCCAGTCGGAGATAAGGAAGCTCTGAGCCGTCGCCACGAAGATACAACGGCGGCTCTGGTTGCCACTGCGTCAGCACCAGATCGCTTTTTACATCAGCCGCGCGACTCCAAACTTCAACTTTGGTTTCCGGCGGGATCGCGGCATCGAGCATCAAGCGGTGCCAGACGCAATTTGGTTCTACGCCGTCGAAAGGATCGGTCAGAGACGTTTCGAGCGTGGCTTCGCCGACGTAGCGCGGCCGCCGCTGTTTGACGAGCGGAATCCAACTGTCCGCAAAATCGTAATAAACTCCGTCGCCCGCAGTGACCAGTCCTTTCCCGCCAAACAACCGCATCGGCAAATATTCCGCGATTGGTTGCAGCTCGAGTTTGTCCTGCCGCAGGCAAACGCGAAACGCGAAACTCTGATTGCCGTCGGCGGCGGCCACGTACAAGCGATCGGGAATCATTTCCCCGCCTTCGTCGTGCTGCGGCACGAACGCAATGTCGTAGCCAACCAGGCTGACGTCGTTTTTGTGCTCGTCTTCAATCAAGCCCAGGATCGCGTTGGTCGTGAGTTCATCCGGCAACAACTTGTCAAAGCAGTAGCGATAAATGCGCGAGAAGTCTTCGCTCAGATCGTAATCCAGAATGAGCACGGTGCCGTCCGGCAAGGCCTCGATGGCGATCGGATCAAGAATCGTGACCGGCGAAGTGATCAGCGAAACGGGCGCGGGGAATGACGGCGGCTCGGTTTCATGGACCACGCCACCGTCCACCGGTTGAAAGTCGCTGAGCGGCGCCGGCTCAGCCGGAGTTTGATTCGCCTTCGGCCCGAGCACGTTGAAATTTCGATCGAGCACCCAGTAGCAGCGGTTGTCGCGATCGAGAATTGCTACGCCGCCGCCAGGCATCGCTGTCATGTCGAAAGGCGCAAAAGGAACATTCGCCGGCCAAACAAGCTGACGCGGTTCGCCCCCAGTGCTCAAGTCCCAAATCAGCAGCGACGCCGGATTCAGGACGCCGACGACGAGATAGTGATCCACGGTGACTGCCAAACCGCTCAGTTGGAAAGAAACTGCCGGCGGCGGCACGAGGGGTTGGAAGTCACCACGTTTCGGTTGCAAGGTTTGCTTGCACACACCGGCATGAGCGAGCGGCCAAAAGTCCGTAGTCAGACCAGTCCCGCTCGACAGCACGCGTAGCCGGCGTTCCGAGTCATCGATCCAATACCAGTTGCCGTAACGATCGCCCGCGGCGCCGCGCCGGTTGCTGATTGACGGAAACGTGTCTTTCGGCGCCGCCACAAATCTGAGCAGCCGCTGCTCGAGTGTTAATTCATGACGATCGTCTCTCCACGACAATTTGCCGGCGCCGGCTGGAGGCGACGCTGCCTGCCAGATCTCGCGCAGCGGCACGTCGCTGACCAGGCATTCAGCCCAGTCATCGCGGCCCAGCAAAAGATGGAAACGACTTCCGTTTGCGTCCATCGACTAACACTCCTCCGGGACTATGGGAACGGGAACAATCTTCGGCGTGGTACCGGGATGCGGTGCCGGTGCCGGTGCCGGTGCCTGTACCGGTCGACGTTGTGCCCTGACCGCGCAACTGATCGAGATCCATCGGCTCGCCAATGCTGACTGAGATCCCGGCGACGCGCGGCAGCTCGAGTCCGCTCATCGCGATCTGTTGCGACGCCGGCTTGGTGTCGTCAGCAATCAAGACATCGTTGAGCAACAGCACGCCCGAGACCCGACTGGCGACGGCCAACAGTTCGCGCGCGGTCACGGCTTTTCGCAGCGGCCAGCCTTTTTGCATGTAAGCGTATTCGGGTGTTTGCAGAAATGCCGCCTGGTTGTCGAGCTGCGCGGCTTGCGACTGCCGCAGCGGCGCCAGAAAGTCGAGCAAACTCTTCTTCACTGCCTCGCGAACTTCGGCGACCGTGGCGCCCGCCACGACATTGATTCCCACCGACACCCAGATTGGTTTGTAGACTGGCCCACGCAGAATGAGTTGCGTGGTTACCAGCCGGCGCGGATCCAAATACCGGCAAATCGCGTCGAGAAAAACGGCATCGGCGTTGGGCGCATCAGGCTGCTTCGGATCGTAGCGCGGGATCAGCATGAGCGTGACCGCGCCCGGCGCATCGCCAGGCTCGCTCGGCGTCAGCTCCGGATTGAACGCAGGGATAACTTCGACGCGTCCGATATCAACTCCCGGCGTGCGCAGGGTGATCGTTTCAAAATCAGTGGCGTTGACCAGTCGGTCGCGATGCTGGATGTAGCGCGCGATTTGTTTCTCGCCTTCGCTTACTTTTTCGGCTTCGGTGCCGTTCCAGGTGCGCACCGGATTGCTGACTTTGAGTCCTGCCGGCAACGACGGACTGCTGCTGATCGATCCCGCGCCGACGTTGCCGGCGGAACCGACGCCATAGTCGTAACTCGCGCGCAGCTTCGCCGTGCGCGGCGGACGTTTGCCGCGCAAGCCGTCGCCAAACTTAATCTCGCCTGACTCCGGATTAACAGTGAACACTTCAACCGGACGAGCCGGCGGACGGGGCGCGCCGGGCGGCTGCCTGAGATCCGGAACCTGCACTTCGGGCCCGGCGTTCAGCAAATCGTCGATCTCTTTCCATTGAGTCGTCTCGTTCCCCGTCGTTACTCGCAGCCGGACAGACTTGGAAATGATTGGCCGGTGCGAAAGTGCAACCACCTGATCCGGCGCCCCAGTGCCGTCCGGCAAAACTTCGTCGGTGACGTGTGCGCGTTGCGTGACGGTGACCGTGTTGATGCCCACCCAAAGCATTTCCGTGCGCACCGCCGCGGACGCCTGAATGCGCACCCACGTGATCAGTCGATCACTCAGGTTGCTGTCTTCGAGCGACGGCGGAAAATCGCCCACGCCCTGTTCGAGCGGATCGAGGTTGGTCCACAGCTTCAGCTCTGACAGAGCCGGCAGAGTAATTTCGACGATGCCGGGCTTGGTCAGCACATCGACCAGGGGTCGCGCGTCGAGCGGTTTGTACTTCGGAGTGCGGAGCGTCGGCTCGGTTGGCAGCAGACCGTCCGCAGGAATGCTTGGAATCAAATATTGAAGCAGGCCTTCGCCTTCGGGATTAGCGACGCCCCCGGGCAAAAGCTGGCGCGTCGCTTCATCCGTGGCCGGCACCAGGCCGAGGCTGATCGTCTTGCCGGCGATCGCTTCGCGAACTTTGTTTCGCAGATCTTCGCGGGCCGCTTCCGTGTCGCCAGCGGGCTTGTCACTCGCGCGCGCCAGCAACGCGACCCACAGCGATCCGTCCGTCGTCTCCTGGCCGATCGCGACTTCGTTTCCTTCGCGCCCGTCCACGGGCACCGTTTCGTAAAGTTGGATCGACGCGTCGGCAGGCGGCGTGCCCGTGTAAGAAGCGTAGAGCAGTTTGTAGTAGTCCGTGATCTGAGTTGACTGGTTGACGACCTTCCGCTTGAAGTAAACCTGCGCTTCGATCGGCAAAACGTCGAGGCCGCGATCGGTGCGAAACGGCACCTGGCCCGCGCGCACTTCAATCCCGCCGTTAAGCGTCAAAGTTTGCAGTGGGCCACGGTCGTTGGTGAAACTCACCAGACCAACGGCCGAAGATGCCGGCTGCAGCGGGACGCCGAGAAGCTGCAAAAACTTGCGACGATTGCGCTCCGGAATTTGATTGGAGCGATAGAGCAGGTTCTCGGTCAGGAACGCAAACAGCTCAAGCAGCGTGACGCCCGGATCGCTCTTGTTGAAGTTCGTCCATTCCGGATTATGCACAGGGATGCGCGCCAGTGCTTCGTCGAGCAAATCCTGGTAACGGCGATTATCAATTGTTGGGATCTGCAAAGGCATCCTGCCACTCCTTCAGGACTAACCAGCCAGCGTTACGTTCAAAGTCACGCGCTCGCGCGCCTGCGTTGCCACCAGCTTGTAAGTGATCGCCGCCACGGCCGCCTGCGGGTCGAGCGGATCCGCTGTCACGTCGACAGCTTCAACATGAATGCGCGGTTCCCACTGCGCCAACTCCTTGGAAATCCGATCCTGAATCGAGCGCCGCGTAGTCACAGTGTTCGGTTCAAAAAGGAAACGACCGAGGCTGCCGCCGAAACTCGGCGTGCGCAGACGCTCAGGCTGCTCCGTCATGAGAATTATGCGAATGGATTCACGCACGCTCTCCTCGCCCTCCGACCAGGTGATGCGGCCGTCCGGCCCCACCCGCGGAGGGAAACTGATGCCACGTCCAAATAAGCGTCCGCTGTCCATGAGTTAAATTTCGGAAATCAAATTTCGGATTGCGAGTTTCGATTGTCGTACCTTGAATGTCGAACTTGTTGTAAAGGGCCGCGTAGCCATAGCGCCCAGACGCAGGTTCATCGTCCCGCCCAACAAAATCCGAAATTCGAAATTCGAAATCCGCAATTCCTTCATGCCTTCGCTTTCAACTTAGGTATCGGAAAACAAAAAATCAGAAACGGCACCCAACGGAAAATGATGTCCAACAAAAACACGATGATCATCAGCAGCAGCAGGGCGCAGATTGTGATGATCGGAATCGAGAGGGAGCAGATCATGCCGACTTCGATCCCGCCTGACTTGCACGGGCCGCCGTCCGTTTTCGGCAGACCCTTGTGAAACGGCCACGGCAAAACTGAAAGCACCAGGTCGGCGAGAGTCATGCCCTTCACTCGATCGATCTGGCCGCAGAGCATGTCTGAAATCATGAAAGCCGTGTTCTTATCAAACTTCCGCAGGCCCGCCGGCGACGTGTCGAGCGGGAGAGCAATGCGAATCGGGCGCGCCGGCGCGTCAGGATCGAAGAAGCTGGCCATCTGAAACGGCTGGGTTGGTTCACTCAACAAAGGCGGATCGAGCGGGCCACACTCCGGCCGGTCAAAGAAGCAACGAATCACAAACCAACCTTCGCGCATGTCCATCGGCTGTTTGGCCACGAGCGGAATGTCCGGCGTCGGGGCGGTTGCCTGGGCCGGCAGCGCATCCTGGACCAACTTCGCAAGGGCGTCCACTTTTTTCTTGTTTGTATCGACCGTCTCGTCGGCAGCATCGGGCGCGAGCGGCGAAAGCGGCGGCAAGCTGGTCGGGATCGTTGGATCGGCTAGCGGGAAAAGGAAGAGCGGCCAGACCGTGGCCAGGCTCTCCGTCTCGCGCTCGTAGGCGGTCTTCACAGCTTCCAATTGTGCTTCGGCGTTAAATGCGGCCTTGATTGCTGCGCTCAAATGCGCCGGAATCGTCGAGGCCTCCTGGTAATAAGAAATGTCCGTGAGGCCGTCAGTCTTTTTCTTCAGGATGGCAGCGAGCGTCCCATCGACGAGGGTTTTATTCAACGCGTCAACCAGCTTGTCTTCGGCGGTAACGACGCTGCCGACCGGGTCGCCCAGTCGCAGCCAGACGCTGTTCATTTGCTCTTTCAGGAATTTTGCAAAGTCGAGCAGGACGTACCACGACCCGGTTTGTATCTGTTCCCGCATATCTTTCATTGCGGTCTGTAGAGCCTCACCGGTAACGTCGTTTGGCGTCGGCAACTCGTCGGGGTCATCCGGAAGCTCCATCCCCTTGTTCAGCGCACCCGCGGTGCTGGCGCGTTCGATTAGGGCCTTCCAGGGTTCGGTGACGGTGGACCACAGCAGGATCATGCGCCCATCGGGCTCGGCCTGCGGCGTCACGACCGGCGCCGGATCGCTCGCCTGCTTCCGGAACGTTGCGCCCATGTAGATTTCGCGCTTGCCCGACGGGACCAGCCCGGCAAACAAACGCCGGCGGCGGCCGTCTTCTTCCGTGAAGTTCATGCCAAACAACGGCAACTGTTCTTCGCCTTCGACGGCGATGCCGCCCGCCGCCTGGCTCGCGCGCGGGATGCGTTGCCAACCGCTGCCGTTCGCTCCGGAAACGAGCGCGTACTCTTCCCAGGTGTTGGCGTTGAATTCCGGCAATGTCACGTTGATATTGAGCGGACCGGGCGGGAAGAGACGCCTGACAACAAACGTCGCTGTTTCCGCTCGCGCCGGATCAATCGCCCGATCAGGCAAGCCGGCGCGGCCGCAAACCAGACACGCGGTCACGAGGTAATAACGCTGATGACCCGGTTGATAAAGTTTGAGTTTCGCCGTCGAAGCCGGCGTTGTGGCGATCAAGGACGACGCGCCGAGGCCACCGGATGCTTGCAAGGCGGCGCTCTTCTGTCGCGCCGCTGCCAGGCCCAGCCGATTGAGCGTGCGCGCAAAAGCTGGCACTGGCTTCACCGGCGGCGGCCCAATGGTGGGACCACGCCAGGTCTCCGGCTTGGCGACATACTTCGGCAATTGCATCGGATCAGTTTCCAGCATGTTCATGAAGTCGTTCATGAAGGTGTCGCTGGCGAAGCGCAGGATTGCGGGCCGCTGCAGGATCGTTCGGCGCGAAACCGTGTCAGACGCAATTGCAGCGTCTGGCCAAAACGGCGACGGCGATGTCCATTGCACCTGGTCCTTAGCCATGTTTCACCAAATGTTTCCCGCGCCCGGCGTGTAAGAGGCGCTGACGACGCAGTTGCTGATCAGCGTGTCGCACTGCACGACGCCGCTGAATTTCGACATGCCCGCGTCAACCGTCACCATGCCCGCCGAGACCGCCACTTGCGACGCGTTGATCGTGACTTTTGCGGCGGCCGTGATCGTGATGCCGCTGGTCTCTAGTTTGATCGAGTTGCCGTTGCTATCGACGATCTCCACCGCGCCTGGGCCATCCTTCATCGTCAGCGACTGCCCGCCCGGCGTCTCCAGAATCAGCTTCTCCTGTCCGTCCTGATCGTCGAGCGTGATCTTCACGCCGTTACGCGAACGCAAAACTTTCTTGTAGTTGTTACCCGCGCCGTCCATCGATTCGGGAGGAGCATCGGAACCATTCCACATACCACCGATGACAAACGGGCGGCGCGGGTCGCCCCCCTCGAAAACTACCAACACCTCGTCGTTGACGTCGGGGATAAACCAACTGCCGCGGTTGTTGCCGCCCATCATGGTCGCCAGTCTGGCCCACGTCTCGTAACGTTCGCTGCCCGTGTCCGCCGACCACGGCAGCGTGATCTTCACCCGTCCCTGGCCGTCAGGATCCTTGATGTCGCTGACGAGCGCGGGAAACGCGCCGTACCAGCGACCACCCAGGCCGCTGGGCGTCCTGACGTCGAGAATCATTTCGAAGGGTGGTTTATCGAACACGCTCGTGCCTCGTCTACTTGCCAATCCCCAGCCGCTCTGCGCGAAATTCCGTGCGCAAACCTTTCGTGCCATCGAACAACGTTTTCACGTCCGTCACGTAATACTTGCCGTTGAACATTGGACCAAGACCCTGCAAGTCAGCTTTGCAACCAACGCGCAAGGTCGCTTTCGTTTCCGCTACGCCATGACCGACGACAAACCGGCGAGCACTCATCCGGAAGAAGGCTTCCGCTTCGTGCTGCGCTTCGTCGCTGTTGAGCGGCACCGTGTGCGCGAGCGCTTCCTTGCGCGCGCCGAAAGCGGACTGAAGAATACTGACGCCGCTGGTGTCGCCGTTTAGCTCGCTGCTGATCGCCGAGTCCGTCGCTTCGAATTGCAGTCCTGATTTGCTCGAGACGTCCCAGCCGTTGACCGCGACGCTGGTCCGCTGCATCGCCAGATCAGCCAGCACCGTGAACTCGCGCAACTGGTTGCCGTAAGTCATCTGCAACGTTTCGCCGTCGCGGCTCGCATGCGCCTTCGCGTTCAACGTGCTGCCGGCCATCCAAACTTCCGCATCGATGGCCCGCGCGCGTTCGCGAACAAAAGCCAGATCGCTTTGGTTGACCTGGGCGAGAACTTTGTACGTCGGCCCGTTAACACTGACGCTCGGACTGAGGCCGTGGTCGTTCGCGACCTGATTGATGACGTCTGAGTCACTGACGTCGGCGAATGTCCGCGTGCGTCTGGTCATGCGCAAATCCTGGAAACGATCTTCAGCCAGCACGCGAATCTCTGGCGACTGGCCTTCAGGAAAACTTGCTTCCAATCCCATAACCTTGCCGTCGAAGATTGAATCCGAATCCAGTTTGATTTCGAACTTCTTGCCAAACTCCAGCAGCTTCCGATCGAAATAAAGAAAGGTCGTGGTGTTGTTGACGGTGCCCCAATTGCCAAATTTCGCCTCACAGCGATAGAGGCCGCTGGTGTTCTCGACGATTACGAGGTCCAGCAGACCTCCGGCCAACGGTGGCTGCTCCTCGCCATCCACGAAAATCTTTGGCCGCGCGCCTTTTAAGCCTGTTGTAGTCGTGTCTGCCATTAGTTCAAGTCATCAATCGATGTAACTGCTTCAGGTCTTGCTCCCTCTCCCTTTGGGAGAGGGCCGGGGAGAGGGCCTACGCGTCAGCCTCATACCCTCCCCCTACCCCTCCCAAAGGGAGGGGAGTTTTCAACGGTCGGGGAACCCGTCTGGCGTCAAGGTCCGCACCATTCCCCTCCCAAAGTGAGGGGCGGTTCAATGGGCCCAGACGCGTTCATCGCGACTCAGCCGGTGTTCGACCAGACGTGCAATTTCATGTTCGGAAGGCGGTGTCTTCTTGCCGCCGCCCTTTTCCGCACCGCCGCCTTTTTCGTCCCCGCCTTCACCCGGGACAACTTCGAAGTCATTGATCTCAACAGCCATCTCAGTTCACTCCTTTGATTGCCCTTAAATATCCACGCCCGCGGAGAAACTCGCTTCCCCGCTCGAGAATCCCGCATCGAACCCTGTGCTTCCCGACACCGAGACGCCGCCTTGCCCGCTCGTTCCCAGGTCGCCAGTGACACCGCCCGAGAAACCTCCCGAAACTCCGCCCTGCACGGAAGCTCCAGCCGACAACGAAGCCGTCGCGCCAAACGAAACGCCTGCCGACACGCTCGCGTTCATGTCCAAAAGTTGACCGGGTTGAAGCATGCGCGGGTTCTCGATGTCGTTTGCGGAGGCGATGTCCTGCCAGTTGTCGCCCTTACCTTGCTTGTCCGCTTCCTGCTGCACCGAAGAACCGGCGGGCGCTTCCGTTAGCGGGCGCGTGCCGGGCGAAGCTGACGCGCCGGGACCGGTGGTCGGACGAAAAACAAACTCGGTAATTTTTTGCTGCGTCAGGTTTATGGTCACACTGGCGCGCAACGGCCGGCCGTCACTCGAGAAAAATTCGAGCGACTCTTCCAGCGATTCCATGATTCCGTCAAACTGAAACGAGCCCCAGATGAAACGCACGGCCGGCGGCACAAACTTGTCGCCTTCCTGTTTGGGCGTGATGAAGTAAGCGACTTTACCCGTCAGCTTACGCACGTCGGTCTCGACCGTTTCGTCGGTCGGCATCGGGGCGGTGACGTCAAACCAGAGTTGCAACGAAAGTTTCGTGGTGCCCGCGCCGACAAATTGCCGCGCCGGCGTGCCCTTTTGATCGCCCGCGCCGGAAGGCGTCGCCACCTGGTTCGCGAACGCGACTTTCAACGACTCGGGGTTGAACTGTACCTTGCAGTTCTTATCCGAGTTGATCTCGTTCTTGAACTCCGCGTCGACTTCGTGGAGTTCAGCTTTTTCGAGATTCAGCGAACCAGACATTCCCGTCCTCCAATTAACTACGCCGCCGGCTTCTTCACCGTCAGCGACTCGTACGAAAGTTGCAGCTCCTCAATCGCGACCGCGCCGGACGCAGCGTTCAACGACGGCGACTTGAGCTTCACCGGCACGCAGCGCGACAACAAAAACCGCGCGGTCTCGGTGGTGCCGTCCGCGGCAAAGATCACGACTTCGGCGTCGGCCCGCAGCGACTGGTCCGTCAACATCAGATTGAACCAATCCCAGAGATCGAAATTTGTAGTCATGCCGCGTTTCATCGTCACCGAACCGAGATTGATCGGCCCGGTCAGGCGAATCTGTTTGCCGTTATTGCCGCCTTCGCGAATTGTCTTCACGTCCATCGTCATTTCCAGTCCGTCGCATTCCTGAAAGGCCGCATCGCAAATCTGCGTGGCCACGCCCTCGACGTTGATCTCCACGCCAAAGTTGAAATTCATGAACGGGTAAGGGCCCATCTCTAGCGCACCTCCGTCACGAAGCTGCGGTCGCCGGTTTGAATGAAACGGATCGTCAGGAACGTCAGCGGTAACGAGGGCGCGACGCGCAACTCGACGATGAAGCGGCCGAGGTCGACGCTCTGGCTCGTGTTCAGTGAAGCGTCGGCGACGACTTGATACGCCGTTGCGGGCGTGGCGCCGGCGAAGGCTCCACGCTCAAACATTTGATCGAGCATGCCGGTGAAACCGCGTTCGACGAGGCGGCGGAAAGCGGGACTGTGCGGCTCGAAAACGTACCGCGCGCCGACGCGCAGCGCTTGCCGTCGCAGCAGGATCAGCAACCGCCGCACATTGATGGGGCGAAAGTCTTCGTCGTCGCTGAGCGTGTCAGAGTCGAGCACGAGAAAGCCTCGTGGCTCCTGTCGCACCAAATTGATTCCCGCGTTCTGTATCTCGAGACGCCGTTCGCGATTGATCGGAGGCGCGAGCGCGACGAGACCGCGCAACGGCTCGTTTGCCGGCGCGATCCACGCGCCGCGAGCCAGAGCCCGGCGCGCAAAGACTCCGCTGATCGCGCCGCACGGAGGAATTCGGCGCAGGCCGTCTTCCTGGGTTCCTTCAGCGTTGATCAGCCAGGGATGATAGACAGCCGCATAACTAAAGTTGTTGGCTTCGCCCGCGCTCAGGGGATCGACGCCTTCTGTCGGCAGCACATTCAGCGAGGCTTTCAGAGTCGCCACGTGTTCGATGGCTTTGTCTTCGCGATACTCCGCCGGCAGCGAGAGCACGCAAAAGAGATCGCCGCGCGCCGCGCACATTCGCAGCAGCACGCGCTGCACGGCCAACAGGACGTCTGGCGAGTAATCTTCTTCCGGGGTTAAAGACCAGCGCGTCTGGGCCGCGACGCGCACCGTCACGCCGGCCGACCAGTCGCTCTGGTTCACTCCCACCTTCGCCCGCACGCGGTAGAAATAGTCGCCCGTCTTCCGTCCGTAGATCGTGAAACTGGTCAGCTCTCCGGAGTAGATTGTTTCGGCGTCGTTGAAATCAGCGATCGTCGCTTCTTCAAGGACGAACTCGGCCTCAAGCGGCGGCGACGACGACCACGAGAGGGTGAACGTGCCGCTCGCGCTGATCGCGGGAGCCGCTATCAGCGTCGGCGCGGGGATGGCGGTGATGGCGCAGTTGAGAAAGCTTCCGAGTCGTGGCTCGTTTGAGATTATGACCTCTTCAATTTCACCGGTGTCGCATTGGGGAAACGCGGGCGCTTGTTCATCTTTCGGCGCCGGACGGCATTCAACGTAGTGCCACCAGTCAGGCCGCGACGGCGGCGGCGCGTTGACCGGCTCCGGCAGTTCCTCTTCCGCATGCGGGGACCAACCGCGATGCACCGCGTCGGGAATCGCGATTATCGTCGCTTCCTCGATTGGAAACGCGGCATGCATTCCGTTCAATCGTCGCGGGCTGGACGACAGGTACATCAGAAACTCGGCTTGCGAAGCCAGCGCTTCGGTGTGGACCGAAACGAGGGCGGAATCCATGAAGAGTCCGGCGTCGAATTCCGCCAGCCCGTCGCGCTGAAGTTCAGAACCCGGCAGCGTCACCGGCCCGAGAAAGGTTTCCGGCACAGCCGCCATCGCGAGGGGAAAGTAAACGTCGCTCAAGATGTTCGTCCCTGGAGCCATGCCCGCGAGCGGAAAGCGAAACAGGTCGCCGACCTGCCGCCACAAAACCGTCGACGGCGGATCGGGCGCGATATCGTCCAACAAATCCTGGTACAGCGATTCGTCAGTCGGCAGCGATCCCCAGAAGCGTTTGTGCTGGGATTCAAAGCCGAGATCGCTCAGGCTCACTGAATACTCTTCGGATTTGCGCACCCAAAGTTCAAAGGTGACGCGCTCGCAGGCAGGAATGGCGGCGGGCAAGGCTGGCGCAGTTTGCAACCAACGTACCGGCTCGCCCGAGACAGTCGTGATTGATTCACTCGCTTTGAAATCCAGGCTCTCGACCGTCATCCAAATTTGCTTGCCGTTAATGTCAACGCCAATGACCGCGCCGGGCTCGGGAGCGTCGGCGGGCGGGCAGTCAGCGAGGTCGAGGATGGTCTTCGTCTTGAGTGCTTCGTCGGGATTGAAGGTGGCGCTGTAAACCGCTTCGAAGCCGGCCGCGACTTCGCTGTCGTCGGCCGTGCTTGAAGCTGTGCTCTCGTGAGTAAACACGTGCACCTGCGCGGCTGACCCGGCGGGCGCCAAAGTGTCCGGAGAGACGACTTCGAACCAAAGCGGTTTGGTTCCGGTGACTCGCAAGGTTCGTTGACTCGTCGGCGGACTGCCAACCAACGTTTCGATTTCCGCGACGGTCAGAAAGAGAACGTAGCCATTCGCTTTGAAGGTTAGCCGCAGCAGATCGCCCGGAGCGAACTCTTCAGCCGCGGGCCGGGCGACGTAAACAACGTAGTCGCCCTCACCTAATTCGCCGAGTTCCAGCGGCCGCAGGGTTTGTTCGGGACGTGACAACAACGCCGAGCCCACGCTCAGCGAGTCAGACCAACTGCCTTCCGAACGCGCGCGCGTGAACGCGGGCGCCAGAGCAATCGTGCCGTTGTCACGAAATTCCGCGCGGGCCAGCCCCGGGATCGGAAAATAGTTATAGCGCGCGCGATTGAGATTTTCCGCGTCCAGGGCTTCGCGCCGCGCAACGCGTATCACCCAGCAACGTTGCCCGCCGTTGCGAAAGAAAGCGCGCACCGCCGGAGCGAGGTAGGCGTAAACCTGCTCGCCCCGCGCCATGTCCCAGGCAAGCGGCGCGTCCTGGCCGAAGAGCGATTCAAACTGCGCTTCGGATTCCAGGGCCACCGGCGTTTGCAAAGGTCCGGACGCAGCAAAGCCGACGAACACAGTCGAGTCCATTCGCGGCAAAGTCTCAGCCAGCGGCGGAGCCTTTGTCTCGAAGCGGAAACCGGGCAACGTTCTCGGCGCGCGTACACCACCCATCTGTTACTCCATCTCAAGTCGTTCATAGGAGATGGTTAGTTCTTCCATCGCCACGTCGGTGCCCTTGGCATTGAAGGGACCGCTGATGTGCTTGATGATTACTGCCCGCAGCAGTTTCCAGGTCTGGACCACGGCGGTGTGATCTTCGTTTTGCAGCGAGACGGTGATCGTCCGTTGCGCGTTGGCGTTTCCGTTTCTGATGTCGTTGAGCCAGTTGTAGAGATTCAGCGAGCCAATCACGCCGCGCTTGAGGGTGACGTCGGTGGCCTTGTTCAAGCCCGTGATCTTGCGCACGCTGTTCTCTTTCGAGTTCCCGGTCCGATACTCGGAAACGGTGACCTCCATGCCGATGTTGCTCATCTCCTGAAAGCCTGCTTCTGGTCCATCAGTGTTGCCCGTGCCCAGGTCGACCAGAAAATTGAATTGAACGTACGGGCGGTCGCGTAGTACAGCCATAAAGTCCTCCTTAAGCGCCTACAAGTGACGACTGAGAAGTGGCACTGCCAAGCGAAAGCGGTGACCACTCTTCGCTGGTTAATTTAGATCTTGCGGTCCGCGGTCCACTGGCCGATGCGGAAGATTACAAACTCGGCCGGCTTGAGCGGCGCGACCCCGATGAGACAGACCAAACGGCCGTTGTCGAGATCGTTTTGGCTCATGGTCGAGCGGTCACACTTCACGAAGTAAGCCTTCTCCGGCTTCTCGCCGAGGAGCGCGCCGTTCTGCCATTCGTTCAAAAGAAAATCTTCGATCGTGCGGCGCACGTTGCCCCAAAGCATTTCGCCGTTAGGCTCAAACACGGCCCACTGCGTGCCCTTGTCGATCGAGCGTTCGAGGTAGGCAAAGTAGCGGCGGATGTTTACGTACTTCCATTCCGGATCGGAGCTGGCGGTGCGCGCGCCCCAGACGCGGAAACCACGACCCTCGAAGAAGCGGAAGCAGTTGACGCCCTCGGGATTCAAAACTTCCTGCTGCGCGCGGTTGATCAGCTTTTCAAAGCCGATGGCGAGATTGACGACTTCGTTGGCCGGCGCTTTGTAGACCGCGCGGTTGACGTCGTTGCGCGCGTAGATGCCGGCGATGTGCCCGCTGGGCGGCACGTTGATTTCGGAATTGGTGACCGGGTCGAGAATGCGAACCCAGGGGTAGTAAAGCGCGGCGTAACTCGAATCGATCTTGGCGCGCTGGTTGCGCACCTCCGCGATCGAAAGATTCTCGCCCGCGTCCAGCACCGCAATGCGATAGCGCATGCGCGAGGCGTGTGAGATCAGCGCGTTTACGGTCGCGTTCGCGTCCGTGGTGTTGTCGTTGTAACCGGCGGTGGCGCCCGGCGCGGCCACGATCGAGATGTCTTCCAAATCCTCGAAAGACATGAGACCAAACTTTTGGTTCGTGTCCGCGTCGACGTTGCCGATGTACTCGGTTGCCGTAACCCGTTGGCCGTCGTTGCCGCCCGAAAGCAGGACGTCGACGGTGCGTTCCACGTCGGTCGAGTCGTCGTCCGCAAGGGCGTCCCGCAGATCGTTGTACGCCGCACTGCCGAGCGCCTGCAACAAGCTTCGCCCGGTGTCGATGTTGTCTCCCGTGAGAATTACGACGGGGATCGAGCGAGCCTGCGAAAGGCTGTTCGGGTTTTGCGCGAACAAATCTCCGAGTGAATCGGCCGCGCCGAAAGTGCTCTTGTGATTTGGATCGAGCGCAACATTGTCCCAAACACTGGTTGTCGAACCGTCCGCGCTCGTGATCGTGATCGTCAGGGTGATCACGCGCACGCGATCCGATGAACCGATAATGTTTGCCGCGGTGGTCGAATTGAGACGATAGTCATTGGCGCTTGGCGTGCCCGTTTCGCTGAAGATCCACGTCTGCTCGGCCTCGTCAAAGAGGGCGACGTAGAGACTGCCGGCGCTGGGCGGACTGCCGATCGGGCTGGTGAGATCGTCAAGCCAGACCGTGTCGTAGTTGCGCAGCGCGCCGACCGTGAGCGTTTCCTCAGGCGTTCCCGCGTCTGCGACTGACAAAACGTTCTGTCCGAGTTTCGCGGTGATCCTGACGCGCAGGTTGCCGGCGGCGCCGGGGAAACGCGCGCGGATCAGAACCGAGTCGGCTACGTCGCTTGACCCGTTTAGGGTCGAAAGCGACCGGGCGTGCCCGTCGAAGTAGTCGCCGCCGGAATTCTGATCGTCAGGGTCGTCGACGATGTTTGCGGGCGGACGCTCGTAGGGCAGGTCGGGCTCTCCCAGTTGCGACAGCGCGCGAAAGATTCGCCCGATGTAGAGGCGTTTGCCGCCTTCTTCAAAGAACGCGCGCACGGCTTGCCAGAGATAGTTATGGCTGGCCGCGCCGCTGTACACCAGTTGCTGCCGGTCGCCGTAGACGCGCTCAAACTCGACCAGACTGGTGACGATGTCGGGCTCGAGATCGATTGGCCCATAGCGGGCCGGACCGACGAACCCAGTGGTGGTGGTGCTGACGCCCTCGATTGACTTTGAACGAAACGAGGTCTCTTCGACGTAAACTCCAGGAGCAAGGTATTCAGGCATGACTTCTCCTTATGGCGGGGAAACCGCCGGCGAAATGAACAATACCGACTGTCGCGCTTGCGATGGTGGTGATGTTGCTTGGGATTGCAAAACGAGTTCGCGGCCGTATCGTAACGACGCTTCGAGCAAAGGTTCTGTTAAGTCTGCATCCGACCAGATAGTCGCTGCCGGTTGCGAGAGTGTGAATCGCAACTCGGGCAACTGAGGCGTGGCGCCAACTGCTGCGGGTGGCGACAAAGTTGGTCGCACCGGCGTGTAAAGCACCCGCAGCCGGATGGGCCAAACTTGTTCCGTGAGCGGCAAGCTGCTCGGGCCCGGCGGCGAACCCAGGGGCGACCCCAGCGCCGGCGGCGAGCTCATCGAAAAAGGTCGCGGCGCGGGATACGGAAAGATCAAAGCAATTCGTCCCTGCTCGTCGGCGATGCCGCTGGCGATGGTGCGATCGTCTATCGACGCTTCCATCACGGCCCACGAAGCCGGGGCGTCGCTCGTCGCGTCCCACAGGTCCGCGCGAACCACTGCCATTCCCGCCGGCACACTCCGGGCGGGAGATGAATAGAGCGGAACGCTCTCGCTTGGATTAGGCGGTGAGTCAACGACTGGACCAATCCACTTGTAGACTCCCTGCGCGGGCAGACTGGCAGTGAACTGAAATGGCTGAAAGCGACGCTGCTGATCGTTGACTTCAACCACGAAATCCTTGGTCGGCGGGGGCGCTTGCCAGTAGTTCAAATCGCCTTCGCCATGTTCCACCTCGCGCCGGCCAGGCGCGTGGTGCAGCACATAAATTCCACGGCGATTCGCCACCGCCGGCACCTTTGAAAACGGATTGCCGGACGGATAGACCTGAACGTCGAGGCCGTCGCCGATGAAGGCGCCCGACATCTGATCGCAGAAACGCAGGCCGAGGGGCGCAACCAAAGTCAGGCGATCGAGCTTTAAGATCTGAGGGGTCATCTACTGAACTCGGGCCATCTACTGAACTTTTCCAACACCAAACTCACGCGTCTGCACTGCTGCAAGCTCTGACAAGGACATCGTCGATTCAATGGCGATCATTCTCACTATGTAACCAACCGAGAGCGACGGAGGATTGGTTTTTGAAGGGCTCCAAAGATTGTTGAAGTCCTGCAAAGTCAGCGACTCAAGAATCACTTCCACCGTTTCCGACGGCTTGAATATGTTCGGTTCAGGTCCATAGTTATTCAGCAGTCCCGCCGGAAGAATCGGCACGTCTTCCAGCATGCGTATGGCCCAACCGAGAAGTCGCTGCTGCTTGACCGCCGTCTGCGCCCAGGCAGTGACGACGTAATGAAGGTCAAGCGGAATCGGCGGCCGGAAGCGTTCGCCGTTTGGACCAACCGTCGGCGGCAGATTTCTTCTCGCGGTGCTTACCGCCAAACGGTAGAGGTAGAGCGAAATTCCCTCTTCCATCGGATTGCCAAAATTGCCCAACTGGTAAAGCTCGAAACGCGCCGCGCTGAATTCCGGTTTCGGACAAGCGTCTGCCAACAATCCGAGAATTGCCTGACCGGCAGCGGCGATGGCCTGGGATGTTGCCATGTCGTAAACGTCCGCCGGGCTGGCGAACTAAATCAGTGCTCTCCGGTGCTGGTCGGTCGTTTAGAGGCGGGCATCGCCCGCCGGTTCAATCGGCCAACTGTTCGTTGTTCCCGCAACAACGGCGGGCGATGCCCGCCTCTAAACGGAGGTCGCGGATCCTTACTACTCAAAGCCGGTTAGTCAGCTTGAAGTTCAGTCGCCGCAGGCAACGCTTCACTCGCAACTGCGCGCTGGGCGCGACGCCCATCTCCTTCAAGTAGATCCCGATGAAATCGCTCACGTCGCTCAGCTTTTTCAAATAGCGCCGCTCACCGCCAGGTACATGCGTGATGTAACCATGCCAGTCGATATTTGCGGGTTCGTCGCCAGTCGGCTCAAGCCAAACCTTGACGACGAACGAATGCACTTTGGAATCGGGTATGTCCATGCTCGCCAGGACAAACCTGCTAATTGGGACTCAGATTTCCAAGCCGGGCACTCCGAAGTTCATTTCAACAGCAAACTAGTTGCGCGGCTTCTATAACAAAGCGAGCGCCGCCGCCGCGTCTTTCACGCGTCTGCGGAAACGTCTTTGGTGCTGAAGGGTTGGAAAATTTTTATGCGTGAGATTGGAAGAAGCGGCGGACTGACTCAATGCGGCGAGCTTTGTTTCAGTTGCCGCATCGCGGACGACCGAAAGTAGCCCAGCGATTTGTCGTTGGGGACCAGATGGATTTCATGAAGAAGTCCGTGAAACGGACGGCTGAAAGGAATATTCGTTCACCCTTCAGCCGTCCGTTTCACGGACTATTGGTTCGTTTCGCGCTTTTTCCCAGCAGTGAACTCTGGGCTATTTTCATTCGTCCGCTGTGCGGACTGTCGGTTACTTTTGTACCAACGCCAATGGGGCGCGGTGATTGGCTTGCGCCGTTCGCCCTCATCTATTCTTTCAGCGTTTTGAGTCCTTGTTCCACGGCCTTGATGTCGCGCTGGACGCGTTTCTGCACGGCGTTCAAAACCAGATGAAGACGCTTCAGACGTCCGAGAACTTCGGGCAAAGTCGCGGCCCGCAATGAAGCGGCGTCATCATCCGGCCTAACTTTGTCGAGTTCGTCGGCGCGAATGTATTCGTAGACGGCCCGCGTTCGTCGCTCAGGTTTGACGCCCAGTTCCTCACGGAGCGCCGTGACGCAACGGTCATACTGCCGCAGGGCGCCGGTGCGATCGCCGGCCATGTATTGCAAATGCATCAGCCGCCGGTAGGTGCGCTCGCTCGCGCGATCGTAGCGGAGAATCGTCGTGCCGTAGCTTTGGCCGGCCTCGTAATCCTGATGCTGTTCGCAGTAGCCCATGAGCTTGTCGAGCATGGACAAGTACATGTTCTGCAGCCGCTCGCGTTCGAAAAGACACCAGTCCTGATACCAGCCGTCGAGCAGATCGCCCGTGTAGAGTCGAACGGCGTTTTGCAACATTCCCGCGCCGGATTTGTCGAGCTTGCTTGCCGGGCACGCCCTGCGTCGTCGTGAACGCGTGTTCAAAAACAGCAACGTCCAGCCACAGATCGCTCTGCGAGTTGAGCTGCACCCAGTCGTGCTCGACCAGCAACACCTGCGCGCCGCTAAGCTCGTCCGTTTCCAGTCCAGTCTGAAGGTGCCAGAGCGCCTGTCGCAAATATTTCTTGGATTTCTCCGTCGAGCTTTCGCCCCAGAGCAAACTTGCAAGCGCCTCGCGCGAGTGAGAACGATCACGACGAACCAACAGGTAACTCAGCAGTTCCTGCTCCTTGCTCGAATCGAACCCCTTCGCGGACTCCGTGCCTCGCTCCACGCTAAACTTACCGAATAATCGAAACTTCACTGTAGACATCCTGAGGTCTCCTTCAGTGAGTGAAGGACCAAGGTTACACCTATGGCCATCTAGACTAGAAACCAATGCCGGCATGGCGCATTTTGCGGACAAACCCGCAATACACCACAGGACTTCCAGGCAGGATCCTTGACGTAGAGAAGAGGGTTCCCACACCCAGCTTGACTATGCGGCGAGGCGGATATTAGTAGCACTCAAGGTCGGGTGTCAAGATTTTCGGGGCGTCCTTCTGACTAATTTAATGACTAATTAATCTCCCATTCATCGGCCGGATACCCGGTCTCAGGAACGGCTTTAGTCAGATTTTGCGTCTGCAACTTCCCGGCGGTTGGCGCCGGCTTCTTCTTCGACGATGAGACCGTCGAACAAGTGGACGATGCGATCGGCGTGCTGGGCGTAGCGCGCATCGTGCGTCACCATGCAGATCGTGGCGCCACCGCGATGCAGGTCCCGCAGCAGTTCCATCACCGCTTCGCCGTTGGTCGAGTCCAGGTTTCCGGTTGGCTCGTCAGCCAGCAGGATGCTCGGCTGTCCGCCCACCGCGCGCGCCACCGCCACGCGCTGCTGCTGACCGCCCGAGAGCTGGCTGGGCAGGTGCTTCGCGCGATGGCCCATGCCGACGCTCTCCAGCGCGTCCGTCACCCGCTTCTTCCGCTCGCCCGAGTTCATGCCGCGATACGTCAACGGCAACTCCACGTTTTCATACACCGTCAGGTCGCCGATCAGGTTGAAGCTCTGGAAGATGAAACCAACTTCCCGGTTCCGGATCCGCGCCCGCTCCGACAGCGACAGGTTCTCCACCGGCTGCTCGTTGAGCACATACTGGCCGTCGCTCGGCGTGTCCAGCAGTCCAAGAATCGACAACAGCGTCGACTTGCCGCAGCCCGACGGCCCGGCGATCGACACGTACTCGCCCTTCTGGATGTCGAGATGGATGCCCGACAGCGCGTGCGTCTCCACTTCGTCCGTGTAGAACACTTTCTTCACGTCGGCCAGGTGTATCAGGGGATCTGTTGCACTCATTTTCCGTTGTCTCCTTGTCGATTTGTCAGAACCACCTGCGTCAGCGGGTGGTGCTTTCCGTATTGCTTAATACTGCGGGCTAATCCTCCACCCGCTGACGCAGGTGGTTCTGACACTGACTCTTCTCAGCGTACCCGGATCTGCTTGTAGTCGCTGACCGCCGCCGTGTCCGACAGAATCACCTGGTCGCCTTCGTTCAAGCCGCTCAGCACTTCGATCGTGCTTACTGAACTCCGTCCCAGCGACACCTGCGTCAACGTCGCTTCCTGCCCGTCCGCGCTCAGCCGGAACAACCCCACCGTCTGCTGGCCCTGCCCAAACGCCGGCCGGCCCACGTACAAAACATTGTCGAGACGTTCCAGCTCAATCGTCCCGTCCACGCTCAAGTCCGGTCGCGCGCTCCCCGGCAACTCGCCCGTCAGCGTCACGTCGACGATGAACGTCCCTTCCCGCGCCGCCGGATCGATCCGCTGCACTTCTCCCTGAATAATCCCGTTGCGCGTGTCGACCGCCACCGGCTGGCCCAACCGCACGTCCTTGATCTGCGTCTCCGCGATCTTCAACTCCGCTTTCAACGAAGCCGGATCCGCCACCCGCGCGATGTTGAAGCCCGGCGTCACCTGCTGGCCCACCTGCACCGACACCTGCTGCAGCACCCCGCTCGTCCCGGCGCGCACCTGCAAGGCGTCCACCTGCTCCTTCTTCAACTTCGACAGCGCCTGCAACTGCGCCACCCGCGACTGCTGCGCGTTCAACTGCGCCCGCGTCGACTTCGTGCTCACCGTCAGCCGCTGCTGCTCCACCTTCACCCGGTTCGCCAGCTCCTGCACCTTCATCCGCGAAATCTTCAGCAACAACTCCGGCACCAAACCCTGCTTGCCCAGCACCTCGTCCGTGTCCAGCTGCAGCTTCGCCTGGCTGTACTCGCCGCTGATGCTCGCAATCGCCGACTGCTGCGTCATCGAGTCGCTTTCCAGTTTCGTGCGCAAACTCTCCGCGTCCGCCTGCGCCGCCTTCACCTGAAACTCCGCGTCGATCGCTTCCTGTTCCATCTGCGGGTTCGACAGCTCGACGAGCACCGTGCCCGGTCCGACTTCCACGCCCGCCTGCACCGGAATCTTCTCGACCCGGCCGTCAGCCGGCGCCGGAATGAACCGCACCAACTGCGGCACGAGCGTGCCCACGCCGCGCACCTCACGCAGCATCTGCCCGCGCTTGACCGTGCCGATCACCGCGCTCGAACGCTCCACCGTCGGCGCCGCCGGCTTCAATCGCGTCAACCCGTACGTGATCCCGCCCACCGCCACCAGGCCAACGACGACGATCAAAACCGTTTTCAGTCGCTTCTTTAACCTGGATTTTGGCGTGCGCTTGATATCAACCATAAACAGTCTTTCCCAAACCTGCGCGTCAACCGCGCATCACCCCCGTTACTCGTGCCGCACTGCAATCATCGGATCGACTCGTGTCGCTCTCAACGCGGGAATGTAACAAGCAATCAGCGCGACCAGAATAAGCAACAGAGAGATCGTCGTGAAGGTCACCGGATCGGTGGAACTCACGCCGTAAAGTTGACTTGCCAAAACGCGTGACAAAGCGACCGAAACGATCAGCCCAATGAAGACGCCCGCGAGCGCCAGCATCATCCCTTGTTTGATGATCAGCTTCAAAACGTCAAATCGCTGCGCGCCCAGGGCCATGCGAATGCCGACTTCGTGCGTGCGCAGCGTAACCGAGTAAGCCATCACGCCATAGATCCCAATTGCCGCCAGAATGAGCGCGAGGCCCGCGAAAATTCCGAGCAGTAGCGCGTAGACTCGCGGCTGGGCCACAGACTTCGCAATGATCTCGTCCATGAACTTGATGTTCGAGACAGGCAAGTCCTTATCAAGCACCGAAACTTCGCGGCGAACCGCCCCGGCGTACGTCCGGGGATCGGAACTCGTCTTCGTCACCAGCACCATGTTTGCGCCGGGATTCTGCTGGAAAGGCAGGTAGACTTCCGGCTGCGAAGCGACTTCAAGCGCCGTATGACTCACCGGGCTGACAATGCCAACGACCATCAGCCACGGATTTTTGGAATCAGCGCCGCCACGTTTGAATCGTTTTCCCATCGCATCTTCGTTGGGCCAAAAACGGCGCGCCGCGGTTTCGTTGATGACCGCAACGCCAGGCGCGTTCGCATTGTCGCTGTCGACAAAAGCTCGGCCCATGCGCAACGGGATGTTCATCGCCTGGAAATAATTTTCGCTGACAGTGCGGAGAAACGCCCGCGGTCTTTGCGCGGCGCCCAGCGGCGGCTGGCCTTCAATCGATAAACCAGCGTTCGCCTCGTTGCCGCTAAAAGGTAGATTGTCGACCGTCGCGACAGACTTAACTCCGGGAACGTCCGTGATGTGTTGCAGCAGTTGTCGCTGAAAAACTGTCTGGCGTTCCTTGTCTGCATACTTGCTTGCCGGCAACTGCATCTCGAGCGTCAGCAAATTCTCGGGATCGAAACCAGGGTTGACGTTTTGCAAACGAACGAAGCTTTTGATCATCAGCCCTGAGCCGATGAGCAGGATCAGCGCCAGGGCAACTTCAACCACCACCAGCACGCTGCGCAAATGATTCTGCTTTGAACCGCCGGAGTTTCCTCGCCCGCCCTCTTTCAAACTTTCATTCAGGTCCGACTTTGACGCTTGCAGCGCCGGAGCGAGGCCAAAGATGACTGACGTAAACAACGACAACAACAAAGTGAACCCGAGCACCTGGTAATCAATGCCGATATTCTCCGGCAAGGAAACATTGGCCGGACTGAAAATTACCAACTGACGCAGGACCAGAATTGCGAGCAGCGATCCCAGCAGTCCGCCGGCGAGACCCAGCAGCAGGCTTTCAGTCAACAACTGCCTGATGATTCGCATGCGCGTCGCGCCCAGGGTGATGCGAATGGAGATCTCTTTTTGTCGTCCCGAAGCTTTCGCCAGTAGCAGGTTGGCAACATTTGCGCAGGCGATCAACAGGACGCAGCCGACGGCGCCAAACAGCACGAGCAAAGCCAGTCGGATGTCTCCCGTCACCTGTTGCCGCAGGGGAATAACATCAACTTCCATGTCTGAGTCGGTGCCCGGATATTCTTTTTGCAGGCGGCTGGCGATCACATTCATCTCGGCATGCGCAGCCTCAGGTGTAACGCCGGGCTTGAGCCGGCCGATCATGAAAAGCGTGCGGACCTCTCGCAAATTCGGCACTGAGTCCGTGGTCAAAGGAACCCACAGATCGGCGTGCGGCATTGCGTATTGCGAAGACGCGACGGTGGCAGAAAACGCAGGCGGAAACTTGAAATCCGGCGGCATGACACCGACAACCGTATAGCTGTCGCCATTGAGCGCCACCGTTTGTCCAACCAAATTTGGATTCGCGCCAAAGCTGCGCTGCCAAAGGTGATGACTAAGGACCAGCACGCGGCTCGCCTGCGGTTGGTCTTCGCCCGCCAGAAAGAGCCTTCCGAGTAAAGGTTTGTTACCAACTAATGAGAGCAAAGACGCAGTAACTTGAACTCCGATCACGCGTTCGGGTTGATCGCCGCCGGTGAGATTGAAATTGCTATCGCTGAAGGCGCCGATGTCCTCGAACGACTTATTGTCGGTTCGCAGGTCGGTGAAATTAGGAAGCGAGGTTGGGATGTCGCCGAAGCCGCGCTTCGCGCTCTTTTCCCAGACCATCATCAGCCGATCAGGGTCGTTGTAATTAAGCGGATGAAGAAGGATGGCGTTCACCACGCTGAAGATCGCCGTGTTGGCTCCCACGCCCAGGGCCAATGCCAGAATGGCAATGACTATGAACCCGGGACTCTTCCGCATCAGCCTGAGCCCGTAAACTATGTCGCGCCAGAAAACCTCCATCGCTCCTCCCATGTTCATCGACTAGACGACGATACTCTACGCGCAACTGCGCTGATCCTTAAACGGAGCAATGGCGCGGCCGGCAAGTCAGACAGAAGCATTTCGCGAGCGGCCCACAAGAGACGAGCGCATGTAGGCGAATATGCTGCATGTATTGCAACTGCAAGCGGTATCAATTGAATAGGTGTTCCGATTGTTTTGTTTGCCAGAGTCTCGCGGTAACGGCTCCCAGGGTAGGAACGCCGCAAGATGGCTTTTCAAATCGGAAGGAGGATAGGGCTAACTACAGGTGAGAGGCAAGGTGAAAATTTGGTTCACGATTGCCGGCGATCGATTTCTGCGGAGTCTGTAAAAGTCGCCGGGGGAAGCGTCCGTGATTCAGAGGCGCTTCCCCCAAGCCAACTTTACTAACCAAGTAAACTTTTGAGTCTCGACTGATCCCCAAATGCTTTCCGTCCCTTGTCGGGAAGAAAGGCCGGTGAACTCTTAGTCAGTAATCATGATTCCGCGGCAAACGTCAGTGATCATGATGCCTTTGCAAACGTCAGTGATCATGATGCCTTTGCAAACGTCAGTGATCATGATTCCTTTGCAAACGTCAGTGATCATAATGCCTTTGCAAACGTCAGTGATCATGATTCCGCGCAGTGTGTTTTCAGATGAGTTGTTCATTTGTTTTCTCCTGGAAGTCGAAAGTTTACTTTGGTGGTCGTCTCGATGGGGGAAGATTTCCTTTTCAAGCGACCGTTAACTCTTAATCTGTTCGACTCTATGCTTATCAAGCTCTGTGCCATTGGAAGCTCGCGCGAAGATTAGACCGGAAGTCACTGCAGCAGAGTAACTTGCAGGACCAAGCCAGTGAAGAGCACAAAAATGACAAAAACGAGGCCCGGTGCTTACCAGATATACAGAAGATCCGAGGAAACTCGCGTATATCCTGTATTTGTTGTGCGAAAGCACTGAAATGTGGTTTTTTATGAAAATTTAAGGCTGTGTATACGCCAGTAACAAGTGGTTAGTTGGTATCCATGCCAGAACGCGAGGAATGCAGGGATGGAGAAGTTAGGACAAATAGCAAGGTTTGGTGGAAACCTCGGCATCACTTCGGTATTCTCGCGGTGGGGCACTGTTTTTATGGGCGGATCATCGGGTCAGCCTCAGCGCCCGGCCAGAGGAACCCAGCGCGCAAAATCCGAGGGCAACCAGCAGCAGGCTGCCGGTGGCAATGAACATGAAGGACACGCTGATTTGCACGAGGGCGCCGGTGAGCACATAGGAAAGCGGAGTTAGTCCGTAGGCGCTCAGCATCACCACGCTCATCACGCGGCCGCGCATCTGTGGGTCAGACTTGATTTGCAGCCAACTCGCCACCAGCACCTGAATGTAGCCCGCGACCATCCCGATCAAAGCCATCAGCACACAAGCCCAAATGACATTTGGCGCCAGTCCCAGCAGAGTGAGGCCCAACCCCAGCAAGCTCGTTAACCAAAGGATAGTCTTGCCGAAGCTGAGCCTTCCGTAGGTTGCGCCCACGATAAACGTGCCGATCAGCAAGCCGCCGCCCAGCGCCGAGAGCATGGCTCCAAACGCAGCCGCGCCGCCGTCAAACTTAGTATTCGCGAGCGACGCCAGCCCGACCGTGAATGGGCCCGCAAAGGCAAACTCGACGACCGCGGTGATCGTGATGAGGGCGCGCAGCGTCGGTTCTCGAAAGGTGTAGCGTAAACCTTCCTCAATCGAACCAAATAGTGGGAACTTGCTCGGCTTTGTTGCCGGGACGGTTTCGTCTGGAGTGGCCACAGTGAAAGAGCGATTCTTCATTGCCAACAGGCAAAAGGCCACGAAAACGAAACTCACGGTGTCCAGCGCAAAAGCGCCGCCCGTGTCGACGAATGCGATAGTGATCCCGGCGAGCGAAGGACCAAGAAACATCGCCAGCAGCGAACTAACATTCAGAAGCGAATTGCCCGCCACGAGGTTTTCTTTGTCGATGATCGCGGGAATGAACGCTTTCAGAGCCGGCGAGAAGAAGGCATCAGCCATCCCGAAGACGGCCACGATGATGAAGAGGTGCCACAGTTGAATTCGATGGGAAAAAACCAACGCGGTGAGAACGGCACAAACAATAGCGCGCAACAGGCTGGACGCTATCATCATTTTCCGCTGCGAAAACATGTCGCTGATCGCGCCGCCCACCAGCTGAAAAGCGACCCGGGTGAGCGTGGCCGTCAATAGAATCGTTCCGAGCATGAGTCCGGAGCCGGTGAGGTGAAGAACCAGCCAGGGCAGGGCGACGAGATAGAATTGATCGCCAAGAATCGAAATGCTTTGACCCAGCCACAGCAGGCGGAAGTCGCGGATCGACAACAACCGCGCGGCACTAAAGCGGCGAGCGTAACTTCCCAGTGAGCGTCTGACCGGCGCGTCTTGCATCATTCAAAAATTTCGAGTTTAGTGCGTTGCTCGCCTTGACTGAGCAGTTTCGAAAGAATTCAGAGACTTAATCTGCTAGCAATCCTGGGGCCATCCTGTCCGGGAAGACTCCGAATTACTTTGGGGGATGCATGTTAAGAAGCCAATTGCGTTACTGGCAAGACAAATTATGGCAATAATAACTTGCCTCTCACCCGCAGCGAATTGTCAGCCCCGAGGGCTGACCAACCCGATCAGTTGAGCCAAGTATGTTATTGCCCAAATTATGCTTTAGGGATTGTTTGAGATGGCCGGCCGCTTGTCTAAATCATTGCCGGGTGAATTGTTTCGTCGAAATCAGTGAGTCCTGGTTGGAGTGTCGCTAACCAGTCGCTGCACCGCCAGGGCCAACCCCATGATCATGAAAAGCACCATGACTACTTCCGAGTCGCCCCAGTTGTAGTGAACCAGGCCGGAAGTAAAGAATCCCGCCAGCCCACCCAGCGCGCCAAGCAAAATTCCGCGCTCGATCCATTCGCGGCCGCTCGTGCGGCGCAGAGTCCGCCAAAGTGTACGCGCGTAAACGAAAAGAAAGGCGAGCCACAGCAGCAACGCCGGCACGCCGCGTTCAAGTGCAATTTGCAAAATGTTTGAGTGCATGTGGCCGAGCGGAATGCGGCCGCCATCAAACATTTTCCAGTCGCGCCAGTGTCGCTTGATCGAGTCCATGCCGATGCCAATCACGAGATGCCGCGGCTTGCTCACCAACAGATTGAATCCTTCGCGCCAGACAGTTTGCCGCCAGGTGGTTGATTGATCCGCCTGATCGATGAAACCGACATTTCGTTTCTGTTGCAACACAAACAGGCCCGCGAGTATCAGCGGGATCGCCAATAAGCCAAGCACGATCACGGCGCGCCGCCGTACACCGAGCAGCAGGATGAGTAGACTGGAAACCAGGCAGGCGAGCCACGACGCACGCGTCACTGTTAACAGCAGCGCCCCGCCGCAACCGCCGATCGCCAGCAACAACAACGCGCCGGCCCAACTCCGTTTCACCGGCAAACTCACAAACAGCCCAAGCGCGAGCGCGATGATCAACTGCAAGACTTCCGCATAAGTTACAAACTGTCCGTACAAACCCGAGGCTCGCCAGTCGCGGCCTCTGGTCCAACCGCCGATGCCGAGCTGCTCGGCGGGAGTATTCCCCGGCAACAGAGAACCGCGCGAAACTCTGTAAACGGGCAGCAACTCGTGACGATACGTGAGCACCGCGACGGGATCGTTCTCGGGTCGGGAGAGAGCGTTAACCAGCTCCTGCGGATCTCGCAAATTTCGTCCGTCGACTTTCAGGAGCGTGTCGCCGTCGCGAATGCCTGCCTGGTAAAGCGGACTCTGTTCCGTGACGCCGTAAACTTTTACCGCGCGGCCCAGCACGCGTTCACCCGCCGTGAAAAAGACACTGACCATGCACCCCGCGACGAGCGCGAGCGCCAGCAAGCGTGCCACGCGCAACGACGGCACGTTCTCAGCGAACAAATAAAGGATGGTGAAGAGGCTCGCCGCGCGGAGTTTTCCGATCGACATCATCGGCTCGTAAGAGAGGAAAGACGAAATGCCGGTGAGGATAAAGAAGCCGAGGACCAGGTAGTCCAACGGCGTTCGATGAAGTCTTGGTCGCGGCCGAAACGCAAAGCGGAGCAGCCACAAAGCCATCCCGATCAGCCAGGCACTCTGCGTGGCGGCGATCGAGTTTGGCGCGGCAACGGCAAAAACAAAAAGAAAGGCGACGATCGCACCATCAAGCACTCTCGCCACCTGAAGTTTAGAGTTCAAGCTTTAGCTTGCTCCTCTCGAACATCGGCAACCTAAAGGTTGAACTCTGAACTGGGTCGGCGTTCGGGTAAGAACCCACCGGTATGAACTTGATCAAGCGCAAGCGGTTCTTCCTCCATTCGTAGTAGTAAATTCCGCTGGCGGCATAGCGCTCCTCGCCGACCTTGCCGATGTGCGGCCGCCCGATCGCCTTCAGGAGCCGGCTCTCGGGACGATAGGTCCATGGCTCCTCGCCTTCCGGCATCTCATAGTCGCCGACAATCCCGGTCCAACCGTTGAACTCGTTCGGAAAATACGCCCGGCCCGTCCGCGCGTCGACAATCGCGGTCAGTGAACAACCCGTGCCGCAGCCCGCCGACGCGATTGTGTAATGACCGGCAAAGTTCACGCCTGCTTCCTCTCGTTGTTCCCGAATGACAGTGCGAAACTTGCGAGCGAGCGCGTGGCTGCGCTGATCGAGCGGCGCCACCTTGCCGCGCCAAACGACGGCCGGGTAATCCTCGAAACGCGGCGCGCCCCTATCCTGTGCGAAGGCCTGCGCAAACGAAAGACTGTCAGTCGTGAGCGCGAACACGACGCAGAGAAAGATGAACGAAAGGATTCTCGACATTTAGTAACCGTCTCCGCGCAGCATGACCAGCACCGTCCGCAGAATAATCTTCACGTCAAAGAGCAACGACCAGTTTTCGATGTAGAACAGATCAAGCTTTACCATTTCTTCAAACGGCAAACGATTTCGGCCAGACACCTGCCACAGACCAGTCAGCCCCGGTTTCATGTCGAGACGTTTGCGGTGTCTCAATTCGTACGCTTCAACTTCGTACGGAATTGGCGGCCGTGGCCCAACGATGCTCATGTCGCCGCGCAGCACATTCAAAAGTTGCGGTACCTCATCAAGGCTGAGCCGCCGCAGCACCCGGCCCACGCGCGTGATACGCGGATCGTCGCGCAGTTTATATGCCGGCTTCTGCGCGTCGCCGACGTTTGCCTCGGCATCTCCGGCAATAAACTTTCGCTGATACTCGCGATGGATCTCGCTATCTGAGTCCATGCGCATCGTGCGGAATTTGTAGACCATAAAAATCCGGCCGTCCATGCCCACGCGTTCCTGCGTGTAAAAAACCGGACCCTTGGAATCAAACTTGATCAGCAGCGCAATCAACAACCAAAACGGCGAAAGCAGGGCGAGCGTCAGCGACGCGATCACGATGTCGGAAATTCGTTTGGTGCCGCGCGCAAAATCCGATAGCGGCTCGCGAAAGAGCCTGATCATCGGCAGCGCGCCGATTTGGTCCACTTCAGTCTTGCTCGGCAAACAGTTGAAGAGGCTGGGCGCGATGCGAAACTCCACGCCCCGCCGCCGGCCGCATCGCATCATAACGTCAAACAGCGCATCGCCGTCGACGCTCGAGTCAGCAATGATCACTTCATTCGCGTGAGACTCTCTGATCGCTTCGGGCAGTCCCGCCAGATCGCTCACGATGGGCACGCCTTCATAGGTTTCCGGCACGCCCGCGCCCAAAGCTCCGCTCTCGACGACGCCGATCACGCGATAACCAAGCGCGGGGCGTTCACGCATTTCCTTGATGCAGAAAGCGGCTTCCGGCCCGCGTCCGACCACGAGGGTCGGAATCAGGTTTACGCCTCGCAATCGGAAAAACGACTGCGTGCTGCGCACCAGCAGCCGCACTAAATAGAAACTCGCCAAGGCGATTAGAAAGTCGAGCACGAAGACGCTGCGGGCATAGGAGAACGCGCGATAGTTAAAACCGCCGCGATACAAAAACGCGGCCGCGACGATCAGCAAGGAGCCGATGGCTGTCGACGTGAAGACGCGTATGCCGTCGTCGAAAAAAGAAAATTCGCCGCGCAGCCGGTAGAGATCGTAGTAGCGCAGCGCCAGCACGCGAATGAGGATGACGAAGAGCATCAGGGCGCCATAAGGCGCGAACTCGGCGCTCCAGGTATAGCCGCCGGCCGGGGTTTGTTGAAACACCGGACCGCCTTCGCGGAAGTAAAAGGCGCCGGCAAACGCGAGCGCGGCGATCAAAGCGTCCACGACAACCAGCGCTGCTTTGATCGTGGGAATGACCCAGTGAGGCGCACGTGAAGGAGCACGCACGATGCTCGGTTCAACTAGCTGCGTTTTGATTTGCTCAACTCTCATGCTGAAACTAGTCCAATGTCCAATGTCCAAAGTCCAAAGTCCGCCTTCCGCGACTCGACTGGTTCAACGTCTGATAGCGTGCAATCGAGATCAATTCGTGCAAACCAAATCTCCGACTTTGGACTTTGGACTTTGGACTTTGGACAGAGCCGCAGGCTACTGCCCCTGCTCAGGTCTTGGCCTAGCATAACAAAAGTTCACGCCTCAAGGATCAGGTTCGCCACCTCGTCTGCGACATGGACCGCCTGGCGCGCGTTCGTCGATCCCTTTTTCTGTATCGGCAGATCAAGCACGTCAGCGGCGGTCGAGATTCTCAGCAGCCGCCCTTCACGCACCAACTGCTCATCGATGGCTGCCCATTCGCCCAGGTAGATCGACGCGGCGGGAACGCCGAGCGCGGCGGCCTCGCGATTCATGGTGCCCCCGGCGCTGACGACGAGGTCGCTGTGCGCGATGAGGTTCGCGCCGTCCAAAGGATTTGGCGGCACGATTAAGTTCGCACTCGCGCGAGCGCCGTAAGCGGTTCGTTGCGCGTCGTTGCGCGGCAACAGCAAGGTTTTGACTGAAGGAGCGGCCATGAGACGTGCGAGCAGTTGATCGAACAGTTCGTTTTCAAAACGATGATACAGCGCTTCGCTCGCGGGAGGCCGCACGGTCACCAGCACGTCGTCGGCTTTGATGCCAAGCTGGCTGAGTTGCTTTTCAAACTGCGGATCGCTTTGAAAATCGGCGAGATAAACGTCTTCTTTCAGCCCGTCGTATCGTTTCACTTTCCCGGGCGACGCGCCGAAACGAGCGAGCGCAGCTTCGGGAAAAGCGCGCGGGACGATGACGCGTGAAGCAAAGCGGAAGGCCAGATGGTTCGCGGGCTGATGTTCGTAGTCCATCAACGTCACGGTCCGCAATGACAAGGCGCGAGCCGCCAGGATTTGCGAATACGAATTGTGACTGAGCGCCAGATCGAAGTTGCGACCGCGGGCCCAACGCGCGAGGCCCAGCGCCCGCTGGACCAGGTTGCCGGCTTTACCCGAAAGCTTGCCGCCGCCGTGTCCGCCGATCACCTGCGCTGCGAAACCCGCAGCCTCGGCCAGCTCGACGGTCTCGGCAAACGCGCGCGCTGTGAATGTGACTTCGTGATTGCGGCGCCGGAATTCATCTGCGAGCGGACGGAAAAATGGCACGTGTGGTGAGTTTGCCAGATCGATCCAGATTCGCATGGGAATTTGCCGCGGATTCACGCGGGTAGTCGCGGATCAGAACAAACAGAAAGGACGGAGATTTCGGAGCACTAATCAGATTCGCGTCATCCGCGTTAATCCGCGGCTAATTTTTGGTCGCTTTGTGTTCTGATGGGCCACGGGTTAGCGGTGCACCGCCACCGCTTGCCGGCAAAACTGCCGCACTGAATCCGCGATCTGCATCACGGTTTCGTCCGCGAGTTCCGGATACATCGGCAGCGACAGCACCTCACGGCAAACAGCTTCAGTTCGCGGCAGGTCGCCCTCTTTGTAGCCAAGATTGCTGAACCCGCGTTGCATGTGGACCGGAATCGGATAGTGAATGCCGCTGCTGATCCCGTTCGCCTGGAGATGTTCGCGCAAGTCGTCGCGCTGCTCCGTGAACAGTGGAAAGACGTGGTGGACCGAAGTGAAATCAGCGGGCACGTCAAGCAACCGGACCCTGGCATCAGCAAATGAGCCGCCCGCTGACGCAGGCGGTTCTGACAAGATCCGCTTGTAAACTTCCGCATGCCCGCGACGCGCGGCGTTCCAATCGTCGAGATGCTTCAACTTCACGCCGAGCACGGCCCCCTGAATCGCTTCGATGCGATAGTTATAGCCAACGCGCTCGTGCCAATACTTCGCGCTTTGTCCCTGGTCGCGCAGTTGCTTGATGACGTCAACGTATTTTTCGTTGTTAGTGACGACGTGCGCCGCCCTCGCCATACGCGCCGAGATTCTTTCCGGGATAAAAACTGAAGCACGCGAGATCGCCCATGCTGCCGGCCCGCCGTCCTTTGTACTCGGCGCCGTGGGCCTGGGCCGCATCTTCGATCACAATCAATCGGTGACGCCGAGCGATGTCGAGAATCGGATCCATGTCCGCGCAAGTTCCGTAGAGATGCACGGGCATGATCACTTTCGTGCGCGGCGTGATCGCGGCTTCGATCTGCGCCGGATCGATGTTGCAGGTGAGCGGATCGATATCAACCAGAACCGGCGTGGCTCCCGTGTAGAGAATTCCCGCGACGGTCGCGACGAACGTGTAACTAACTGTGATCACTTCGTCGCCCGGTCCAACACCGGCGGCCAGCAGCGCGAGGTGCAACGCACTGGTTCCGGAGTTCATGCCAAACGCAAAACGCGTCTGACAGTAAGCGGCGAAGTCGGCTTCAAACGCCTCGACCTTCGGGCCCAGGATGAATTGACAGCTTTCAACGACTTCAGCGATGGCGCCGTCGATTTCGGTCTTGATACTTTCGTACTGTGCTTTTAGATCTACTAAAGGAATCATCTCTAATCCGACTACCTATTTGAAGTTCTCTGTGAAATCTCTGTGCCTCTGTGGTGCTTGTTTCGAGATCAAAATCACCACAGAGACACAGAGAACGCGAAGGTAGCACAGAGAAAAGCTGAATTTAGTGCCCTAGTTTGCAGTGCCGCGGCGGACGACTTCATTCGTCGCGAGATCTGTCGAATCAATTTCCACCAGTTGACCACGAGCGCGCAGCGATTTTTCCGCAGCTTCGACAATTCGCACCAGTCGCAGCCCCGCCTGCCCGTCGGTCTCCGGCTGTTTGTTGTTTTCAATGCAATCAATAAAGTGGACCGCTTCCGTGTGCAACGCTTCAGTCGCGTCCAGACGCGGCGCCCACATGTCGCCGGAACGATAGCTTACCAGCATTTCATAAACCGCTTCCGGTCTCTGCGAAACCGTGATGCCCTTGTCGTAAATTTTGACTTTTTCGCTCGGCTCCAAATCGTCGTAAAGGATCATCTTCTCGCTGCCGCCGATTAGCGTGTGCCTGACCTTGACGGGCGTGAGCCAGTTTACGTGAACGTGAGCGATCTGCTGATTCGGGAAAAAGAGCGTGATGTATGCGACGTTTTCCGGTTGACCGGGGATGTGGCTGATGCCGGTGGCCGAGACGGCAGTCGCTTTCGTCGGCAGCACGTAATCCATGATCGAAAGATCGTGAATCGCCAGATCCCAAATGACGTTCACGTCGTGCTGAAAAAGTCCGAGGTTCACGCGCACGGCGTCGTAGTAATAAATTTCTCCCAAAGCGTTCTGCGTGATCAACTCGCGAATCTTGCGCACGGCACTCGTGTAAACGAAGGTGTGGTCCACCATCAACACGCGTTTGCGACGCGCCGCTTCTTCAATCAACTGGATTGCCTGTTCGGAATTTGCGGCGAGAGGCTTTTCGATCAGCACGTGCTTGTCGGCCCGGAGCGCCGCCATGCCCAATTCAAAATGCGACGAGACGGGCGTGGCAATGACGATGGCGTCGATCTCAGGATCCGAAAACAACTCGGCAGAATCGCTGACGGTCTTGATCGTCGGATAGCGGGATGCGAGCGGCAGGAGTCGTTCAGCTGCGCAGATCGCAGACGGCGACGACGGTCGAACCCGGCGCTTCCATGAAGTTGCGCACGAGGTTCGGACCCCAGTAGCCGTAGCCGATGACTCCAACTTTAATCATAGGTATGAATCAGTGGCCAGTGATCAGTGGTCAGTGACCAGTAAAAGCGGTTGTCTGCGCATTGTACCTTGCGCTCGGTCTGTGCTGGAGGCCCGTTCCATCGCAATGGACGACTGGCCACTGATCACTGGCCACTGACCACTTTCTTTCGTGTATCGCCAATCACGCGCGCCGGCACACCGGCGACGATCGCATAGTCTGCCACATCCGCCGTCACCACTGCTCCCGCGCCAACCAGTGCTGACTCGCCAATCGTCACGCCAGCCATGATGGTAGCGTTGCTGCCAATCGATGCACGACGTTTGACGTGAGTCGGAACCACAGTCCAGTCAGCTTCCGTTTGCAGCGAGCCGTCTTCGTTTACGGCGCGCGGATAAAGATCGTTCGTAAACATCACGCCGTGGCCGACAAAAACTTCGTCTTCGATCATCACGCCTTCGCAGATGAACGTGTGCGACGAAATTTTACAACGCGCGCCCACCGAGGCGTTTTTTTGAATCTCGACAAAGGCGCCGATCTTCGTTTCCGCATCGATGCGGCAACCGTAGAGATTCACCAGCTCAGGCTGGAAAATCCGCACGTCTTTTCCCAAGATCACATCAGAACCAATCGGCATTCACAATTCTCTGAATTGTCCAAAGTCCAATGTCCAAAGTCCACAGTCAAATACCGACTACCGTCCGCCGTCTGGACTTTGGACATTGGACGTTGGACTTTGGACTTCCTCCAACAAGCGCCCGAGCGCGTAAAGCATCCAGCTTTCGGTCCAGCGCATGAAGGGCGTGCGAACCGTGTAAAAACGCCGGCGCTGATAGTAAAAGAACCCGCGGGCATCGCGCAGGTTGCTAATGGTCCAGCCGGCAATCTTCTCGGCCAGCGGCAGCGCGCCGCTATCGACTTCCTGAAATTCCAGTAAAGTTATGATCGCGGTGGCCGCCGCATGAGCATCCGCTGGATAAAGGCTGTCATGGTAGTATTTCGGCCACCCGTCTGCAAGAAAGAAGCGCTCGCGCCAAAACTCATACCCGCGCTGCAACGACGAATTCAGACCACTCACTTCACTCAGCGACGACTTCATGATTCTCGAGAGCGAGAGCAACACGTAAGCCGTGTGAAAGTTATCGACCCAGGCCTGACCGGGTTCCGCGCCGTAGGCCCACGAGCCGTCTTCATTTTGATTGCGAACAACGTAACGCGCCGCGCGTAACGCAGGATCGCGCAACTCCGTCTCGTTTGTAATCGCCGCGACGCTCGCTAAAGTTTCAGCCGCGAGCAGACTTGCATTGAAAATTTTCGTGCTGTCAAACGGCGAGTAACTGAAGCAAATTTCTTGCTCGGTGGTCGACAGTTCTTTTGAGATCGCTCAGGACGAAATCGCAACTGCTGCGCGCCATCTGGAGGTAGTTGTCATCAGCAAATGTTTGGTGTGCTTCGACGAACGCACGCGCGGCAAACGCTGTGGGCACGATCATGGGCGTGCCCTCGGGCGCGAAGAAGTTGCGGCTTTGCCAGGCGAAGTTGTAACCCCAGGCGGCGCCGTTGAAGCCTGAATGCGCGCCTGCCATAGCTCGGCTAACAAATCGCGGGCGTCAGTTTCAGCCTCCGCGGTTTTGACGCGACGGTAGTTCGCGAGCGCGGCCAGCGCGAAGAGCGCGAGACCTTTAGAATTCTTTTGCGGCGGAACAAGTGCGAGCCTGCGCAGGTTCAAAGGTGAACGCTTGAGAGCTTGCGTCCAAAGCAAGCGAGCGGTTCGGGAATGTTTGAAAGGAGTTGACTTGAAAGAGGCGGCTGTTCAGAGCGTCGAAAGGATCGTAACCGGCAAAGTCGCGCGCGCGACACCACGCGGAGGAGTTCGTTGAATGCCTGCTCGATTGAATTGTGCATGGAATCGGATTAATTAGCCGCGGATTCGCGCGGATAAACGCGAATGTCAGAACCACCTGCGTTAGCGGGTGGATAACCCAGCTAACACTTTTGTCTCACAATAATGAAAAGCCGCCCGCTGACGCAGGCGGTTCTGACAAATCTGATCCGCGTTTATCCGCGCAAATCCGCGGCTGCTTACCGGTTGCTGCTCACTGAAGTTTCAATCCGTCGCGGCGTCTCGATAAAGCTCTCGTGCCAGAGTTCAAACATCAGCAGCGTCCAGAGCAGCTTGCGATGATTGGCCACGCCTCGCTCGTGCTCGTCCTGAAGTTTCGTGACGTATTCCGGATTGAAGACGCCGGCCCGGCGAACGCGCTCCGGCGACAACAGATCGCGCGCGAGCGGGCGCAGTTTCTCTTTCAGCCACTCGGCCACCGGCACGCCAAAACCCTTCTTGCCGCGGCGCGTCACAAACGGCGGCAGGCAATCCTGCGATCGCGCGCTTCAAAATGTATTTTGTTTTGCGACCGCGCAGTTTGTAGTTTGCCGGCAACGACGCGGCAAACTCCGCCACGCGCTGATCGAGAAAAGGCGCGCGCACTTCGAGCGAAACCGCCATGCTGGCGCGATCGACTTTGGTCAGGATGTCTTCGGCGAGATAAAGCCGCGTGTCGAGACTCTGCATCTGCTCGACCACGTCAGTTGAATCACACTCGGCGAGCATCCGGCGCGCGTCGCGATAAATGTCGCCATCGCTCGCCCGCAGCACTTCCGGAGTCAACAACATTTCCTGCTCGGCGGGATTAAACGAACCAAACCAAACGTGATGCCGCGCCACCTGATCGTATTTCATGCCCCGCTGACAAAACGCGTCGCCTTGTAGTCAAACGAAAGATTCTTCGTCTTCACCGGCAGGAGGCCGACCAGCGGCTCGATGAGACGCGGAACGCAGCAGACCGCGGCACCTTCGCGTAGTTCTCGGCCCAACGATGGCCGCGATACATCGGATAACCCGCGAAAAGTTCGTCGCCGCCGTCGCCGCCCAGCGCGACCGTCACGTGCTTGCGCGTGAAACGAGACAGCAGATAGGTCGGAACCAGCGACGGATCGCTGAACGGCTCGTCCATCCACGATCCAATCTCGCCGACGAGGTTGGCCGCCAGGTTTGCACTGAGACGTTCTTCGTGATGATCGGTGCCGAGAAACTTCGCCACCGCTCGCGCATAAGACGATTCGTCAAACGACGACTCCGCAAACGAAATCGAAAACGTCTTCACTGCTTCCGACGATGCGCGCACGGCCAGCGCTGCAATCGCCGACGAATCAACGCCGCCCGAAAGCAAAACGCCCAGCGGCACATCCGAAACCAGGCGCATGCCGGACCGACTCAGCCAACAGCTCCTGCAAATGTTCGGCCGCTTCAGCCTCGGTTGGCGGCGGCTGCCTGGTTTTGTAACTCAGCGACCAGTAACGCTCGCGTCTCAATCTTGCCATCCTCGAGCGTCAGCGTGTGCGCCGCCGGCAGTTTGTTTATGCCCTGATAGATCGTGAGCGGCGCGGGCACGTAGTCAAACGAAAGATACTGGCGCAAGCGCCTGCAGATTCAGCGAAGTCTTCACCGACGGATGGGCCAGCAACACTTTCGGCTCTGAAGCAAACAGCAAAGTGTTGTCAAAAACGCCCCAATAGAGCGGCTTTTCGCCAAAGCGATCGCGCGCCAGCAGCAGCCGGCGGCGGCGCGAATCCCACAAGGCAAACGCAAACATTCCGTTGAGATGCTCGACCATATCGTCGCCAAACTCTTCGTAGAGATGCGGCAGCACTTCGGTGTCGGACTGACTTCTGAAAGTGTGTCCGCGCGCGTTCGAGCGTCATGGCGAAGCTCGCGGTAGTTGTAGATTTCGCCGTTGAGAATTACGGCAACGCTCTTGTCTTCGTTGTAGATTGGCTGTTCGCCGGTGACCAGATCGATGATCGCCAGCCGGCGCATGCCCAGCGCCACGCCGTTCGAGACCAGCAACCCTTCCGAATCCGGCCCGCGATGAACCATCCGTTCGCACATCGAGTGCAAGAGATCTCTCGCGCCGTCAGGCGGCGGCGTGCGCGCATCGAAGATTGGCCCAACCGGTTATTCCACACATAAGAACTACAGTGAAGGTAGTGAAGGCAAGTGATGAGTGATGAGTGATGAGTCGGCGCAAAGCTGACTGACTCGCACGTCTATACAGATGGTTGACTGCTTCACTCATCACTCATCACTTTTTACTCTTCAATTGACTCTTCACCTGACTCTTCACTCTTCACCTTTCACTTTTCACTGTTCTTTAAATCCGATCTTTTCGCGGACCGCGTAAATCGATTTGGCCTGCGACTCGTGATAGGTGCGCACGAGCATTTCCGCCAGCAGGCCCATCAGAAAAAACTGGATGCCCAAAACCAGCGTGACCATCGCCATCACCGGCAGGGGAGTTTGAACCAGGTCCGCGTGCTTGGGCCATGACGCAAACTTCATCAACAGCGCGAGTGCTGCGGAGACAAAAGAGATGATTAACGTCAACAAGCCGGCCGTGCCGAAAATATAAAGCGGCTTGGTTTGATACGACGCCATAAACTTGATCGTCATCAAATCGAAAACGACTTTGAGCGTGCGCGACAGGCCGTACTTCGATTTGCCCATCGTGCGCGCATGATGTTCGACGGGAATCTCCGCCACGCGCGCGCCGGCCCAGGACGCATAGATCGGAATGAAGCGATGCATCTCGCCGTAAAGTTTCACGTCCTCGATCGACTCGCGACGATAAGCTTTCAGAGAGCAGCCGTAATCATGCAAATGGCACGCCGCCAATCCAGGAAATCAGACGATTGGCGAGCATCGAGGGAATCTTGCGCGTGATCAGTTTGTCCTGCCGGTTCTTCCGCCAACCGGAAACCACGTCATAACCTTCGTCGAGTTTCTCGAGCAGTCGCACGATGTCGGCCGGATCGTTTTGCATGTCGGCGTCCATCGGAATGAGCACGTCACCGCTCGCAGCGTCGATGCCCGCGGCCATGGCCGCTGTCTGACCGTAATTGCGCCGCAGTCCGACCACGCGCACGCGGCTGTCGAGCCCGCGCCATTTCGCGCAACACTCGCAAACTGCCGTCAGTCGAGCCGTCGTCAACGTAGATGATTTCAGCGGTACGCTTGAGGGTTTTCAGGGCTTCGTCAAGCTTGGCGTGGAGCGGCAGGAGGTTTGGCTCTTCGTTGTAGACGGGGAGGAAAACCGACAGTTCCGGCTTTGCGCCAGGACTCGCCGCGGTCTCATCACCCGTTAACTCTTCTTCGTAGGTTTTCATTTAGCAACAATCGACAACCGACGTTTAGAGGCGGGCACTGCCCGCCGTTTCAACTTGCGCTTAACGTTTGATTCATTTCATCTTGAGACGCGGGCGGTGCCCGCCTCTAAACGTTCGAACAAGCTTGAAACGTTCTGAGTTTGTTCTACTCAATTTTTCGCGCGACACAGATGATTGAAACTCCAAACGGAAAATTCAGGTAGCGCAGCGGCCAGCTCTCGGCTCCAAAAATGCTTCCCATCACGCCGTTCAGGAATCCGATGGTAATATTGTTTTCCGATTCGGGCCGCAGCCGCGTCAGACGCATGAAAAGTCTTCCCAGCAAAATCGGCGCAAAGAAACTGATGTTCACGTAGCTGGCGCGTTCAATCTCGAAGCCTGATTCGCGAACTGTCTGCTTTAGTTCCTTCAAAGTATAACGGCGCCGGTGATTACTAATGTCGTCCTGCACACCCCACAAGAACATGAACGCCGGCACAAACAAAACCGCCCGCCCGCCGCGGCGCAGCACGCGCGCATTTCTTGCAGACCGGCGCAGATCATCATCCAGATGTTCCACCACATCAAGGCCCGTCACCAGATCGAACGAACCCGCTTCGTAGGGCAGGTGTTCGGCCGCGCCCGGCTTTTACGTTGACCAAACCGCGCGCGCGGCAAAACGACAACGCTTCCGTCGAAACATCAACGCCCTCAGCGGCCCCAAACTGCGAAAGCATTTCCAGATTCGCTCCGGTGCCGCAACCGACGTCAAGAATGTTCAGCGGCTCGGGTTGTTTGCCCTGAACTTGCGCTCGATCGCTTTTTAGATCACTGCAAACGCGTTCGAGAAAGCTGCTGATGATCTTTCGGCGTCCGACAAACCACCAATGGCTTTGCTCGACCCGGCGCATGATCGCGTAGGTATGTTGCTGCATCTCGCGCGGCAAGGGTTCGTTGATGATGTTGGTCGTGGACATTGCGTCTAATAAGTCCGACAACTTCAGTTTGTCGGACGGACATGATTACTTATTTCCGGCTGTAACGACAAACTAGCAGGGCTCTGGGTAGTGTCACAATTTGAAGTTCTCTCTGCGCAGCCTCAGCGTTCTCTGCGACTCGGCGGTAAGATTTGGTGCAAATGCATTCACCGCAGAGACGCTGAGCCCGCCGAGTTAACGCAGAGAGTTGAAACTGCGACAAGCGGGCTCTGATGGAGATTGTCAGCCCGACAGCGGGGCAAGCCCCCTTCCTGACCCTGGAGCTTACCCAAAATGAATTGCCTGCTCTTGTTTGAGAGGCCTTTCGAGGATGCAACTACCGACTCATTGAACCCTGATTCTGACGAAACCACTCGATGAAGCGACGTATTCCCTCTTCAATTTCTGTCTGCGGATTGTAACCAAGTAGCTGCCGCGCCTTCGCGATGTCCGCAAAAGTTTGCGGCACATCGCCCGGCTGCAACGGTTGCCGGTCAATCTTCGCCGTCGCTCCGAGTTCCTTTTCGAGTAGCGAAATCAACTCACGCAACTCGACCGTGCGCGACTCGCCCAGGTTGATCACTTCGTAGTCGCTCGCGTCGTAATCGATCGCGGCCCGCACGCCCGCGATGATGTCGTCGATGAACGTGTAATCGCGGCGCGTCGTGCCGTCGCCAAAAACCGGGATTGGTTTGCCCTTCGCTGATCAGCCGCGCGAATTTGTGAATCGCCAGATCGGGACGCTGGCGCGGACCGTAAACCGTAAAAAAGCGCAGACAGACTGCAACGCATGCCGTAAAGATGCGTGTAGGTGTGGCAGAGCAACTCGCCGGCGGCTTTGGTCGCAGCGTAGGGCGAGATTGGTTGGCGAATCGGATCGTCTTCGCTGAAGGGGACCTTCGCATTGATGCCGTAGACCGACGACGATGAGCCAAACACAAACTGCTTGACCGCGTGCGCGCGCGCCATCTCCAAAAGGTTCATCGTGCCGTTGATGTTTGTTTCGGCGTAAAGCAGCGGTTGTTCGAGCGAAGGCCGCACGCCGGCGCGCGCGGCGAGATGAACGATGCAGTCGAAACTGTTCGCCGCAAAAATTTCTTCCAGCGCAGACTGGTCCCGGATGTCTGCTTCGAACAAACGGTAGCTGGACTTCGGTTCGCTGCGGCTCGCATTCGCGCGCTTGATCGTCGGATCGTAAAAGTCGTTGAAGTCGTCAACGACAGAAACCTGCCACTCGCCTTCCGATAGCAAGCGATCGACAAGGTGCGAACCGATGAAACCTGCGCCGCCTGTAATTAGAATGCTTCGCATTTGATCTCTTTGTACTTGGTGCTTTGTTCTTAGCCTTTTGGAGTGCGCTGACCTGTCAGCGCTTTTGCTTGGCTGCGACCTGTCGCAGCCATTGACATGGAGAGTTGCCTTCTGAAACACGCGGCGTCAAGCCGCCGCTGACTAAAGCGCTGACAAGTCAGCGCACTCCACATCAAGTTCAAAGCTTTACTTCGTTGCATAAATCCAAAGGTGCCAGCCCCAGCGCGCCGCCAGCCGTGATTCCAAAGAGCGCGGCAGCAAATTTCCAACCAGCGGCACCCAGCGCTTGTTGAGAAAATAAGTCTTCAACTCTACTTTCGAAAAATCCTTGAACAGCTCGCGCGCTTCGCTGCGTGAATAGACGCGCGCCAGAGGATTGCCGGCGCCGTCAGTGTTCTGGCTGAGAAATTCATCAGGCTTAAGATAAGCGTCCTTTTCCGTCTTCAAAAGTCGTGCATGGTCGCGCAGCGAATCAAGCGGCTCGCCGGTTAGGCGATGGACCAGCTTCACGCCGGGTTCCCATCTCAGCAGTTGCGCGCCCGCCCGCCGCAACACCGAAATGTTCACGCGGTAGTTGTACGAGCCGCGATGGTAAAGCATGACGACGGCGCGCCCACCGGGTCGCAGCACGCGATGAATTTCCCGGATCGCTTGCGCCGTCTCCGGGGTGTGATGCAAAACACCGTGCGAGTAGACAAGGTCAAAACTGTCGGCGGCGAAGTCGAGATTTTCGGCGTCCGCCGTTTGAAAATGTCCCGGCAGACCAAACAATTCAAAACGCTTGCGCGCCAGTGCAACCGCCGCTTCGGTGAGATCGACGCCGGTGTAATCGGCGCCCGCTTCGGCAAACTGCGCGCCGTCTGTGCCGAGCCCGCAACCAATTTCGAGAACCTGCAAACCGCGCGCGCCGGCGAAGTCAGCGGCCTCGGGGATGTGCCACTCCTTCGTGTAACGATGCGCTTCGACGAGTTCATAAAAGCGGCGCGTGCCGGGGGCTGCCTCGGCAAACTTCACGCCGCACGGATTCGCCTGCCAAAACGCGCGCACTCGCTCTTTGAGATTGTTATTTGGATCCGGCATGCGAAGACAGGAAGGATAACAAAGCAGGACGTGGGAGTCCCGTCGGGAGTTGGCCAGGTGCAGGTGAGCGTGGCGGTCCTGTGTCGCTTCGCCTGTGTCGGTTAACTAATTTGGAGTGCGCTGACTCGTCGGCGCTTTGGCTGGTCGCGACCGGTCGCGACCTCGTCGACTGCACGATTCGTAAAGAAAGCGGCGTCAAGCCGCCGCGGAACTAAAGCGCTGACAGGTCAGCGCACTCCAAAAATACTAAGAAGTCGGCTTGAAGGAGTCGATCACTTTTTGCAGCGTCGGCTGATTTTTGTCTTTGCGTGATTGCAGCGTCCAGCTAATGACCTGATGGTAGTGGTCCGCAGTTTCGACCGTCGCGATGCGATAGGCGAGCTTCACGTTTTTGACTGACCCTTCAACGTCATACGCGCGGGCTGAATTTCCGTTGATCGTGGCGGGCACCGGCTGGGTCGCGGCGGCGCCGCCCAGATTGGAAATCACCGACCCACGCGTGATCGTCGTGAACTCGTCGAGCGTCATCTCCTCGGTAAAGTCAGACTTCGGCTCGGTGATCACGATGACATAAAGTTCTTCGAGCGGGTTCGCAGCTTTGATCTCTGCCTTGTCATTGAGCGCGGCATTCTCGCTCCAGCCGCCGGGAACGGTGAGCTGAAATTTTCCGTCCGGACTCTTGAGCACGGTGGGATTGCCCAAACTTTGCAACTGCTTGCAGCCGGCGACCACGCAAACCAGCAAGACAATCGCGGCGAGATGATCTAACGATTTCGACTTGAAGATTCGTTGAACGTTGGGGAGTTTCATGTTTCGCAAATCCTTTCCGGGAAGGTCGTCGCAATTTTATTTGGCCACCGACAGAATGCGTTCGATCAACTTCGGATCGTCGGGCAGCAATCCTGACTGCGGCAGGCGCGGCGTCAGTATCGCCCAGTTCTTGTCCTTCGCAAACACTTTCCGAAACAGCGGCAGCGACTCGTCCACCTTGCCCATGTTTACGAGCGCGACGGCGTGCCAGTAGGTCATCTCGGCGTTGTCAGGGACCAGTTTCTCGGCGGCGCTGTATTCGCGCAACGCGCCTTCGTTGTCTTTTTTCTCGACCGCCAGATCGCCGGCGTTCATGTGATTGTAGGCGTGCTGCAGGGTGACCAACCGACGCAGTTCGACGAGCGGCTCCGGACTATCGTCGACGCGCAAATCAAAAAGGCGATCCTTCCAGGGCTGGCCCGTCGGTTTGCCGGTGACCACGATCAGCGCCGCGGACTGTCGCCCGCGAATGTCGCCGCCAGCGTCCTGCGCGGCATCGAGAGCGGCGAGCATTCGCTCGGCGAGGTCGCCGTTGGTCCGTTCAAAAGCCACCGCCATCGCCGGCCACACCTTGTCGTTCGCCATCAAATTCGCCTGCACGGAAAAATCTTTCCCGACAATGTGGCCCGCCGCGGCAATGTCGTTTTTGCCGGTCCAGGCATCAACGCTCCCTCTGGCGTCAATCATCGCCACCTGTCGCACGTCGCGGCCTTCGTCGCCCGCCAGCAACGATCGCAGCGCATCGGGAGCGCTCTTGCCGGTTCGCATCAAGTCGAGGCCGAGCTTGCCGTAACTGGGATCGACAAACGATTGCGTGGCGACGGCGCCAACGCCGGCTTCGGCCCACGGCACGATCGAGCCGACTGAAAACCAGTGAGACTGCACGGCTACGCCAAGCTGGCCGGTGGCCGAATCGCGCGCCACGATCGAAAACGTGTGCACCGGACGCGGCGGCGTAACAAATTTTTCACGGGCGGGCTTTACGAATTTCTCGGCCGCGGGCTTTGCCGGCGCCGGCTCATCAGATGTTTGTTTCGTTTGCTGCGACTGCAGACCGGAAGTTATGGCAATGAGCAAGAGTATCGCGAAGAGTGGCCGCATAAACATTTCACCTCCGACCGTTTAATTCACTTCCACCGTTTAATTTTCACCTCAGACCATAATTAACCTCAGACCGTTTAGCAGGCTGCTGAAAAACTGAGCGTTTGCAGTGATTTCGTCTTCATTGAATAGTTTTCCTTATCGATGATGCGGGCTTTTCTTTCTATCGTTGATCGCTTGAGTGGCTCAATGGCCACTTTGATTCGGTTACCTAAGCGACTACGGGCAACTAGTCGCAGTCTTTTTCTTGAGTTCGTCCAGGTTTCTGATGCGAACCAGGTTATAGGCGGCGGTAGCGAACTTGAAGATCCAACCCACCAGCCGCACTCCGCGGTGTCGGGTTTTACGCAACAGTCCGACGGTCTTCAGCCAACCGAAAATTTCTTCCACTCGTTTGCGTTTCCGTTGACTGACTTGATAACCAGGGTGGCGCGTGGTCCGCTGGTCGATCGCGCTTCTGCGTCCCTTGTTGTTTTGGGCCACATGCGGCGTCACTTTACAGGCGCGCAAATCAGCGACAAAGTCTTTCGTGTCGTAACCCTTGTCGCCGGCCAAGGTCACCCGTTTCTGCTGCGGCCGTTGTGCCAACATCAGCAACGCCGCTTCTCGTTCCGCAGTGCCACTGGCACAAGTCAACAACGCATTGACTACCAAGCCGTTGCGATTCTCCATCAACACGTGGCCCTGGAAGGCGAGTTTTGCCTCGCTGCCCTTGGTCTTCTTAAACAATCTAAGATCCTCGTCAGTAGTCGATTGATGCGTTTTATTCGAGCGTTTCTGTCCATGGAAGTTCACCGTCGGATTGCCCGGGTCATCCGGCTTGTCGTCACCGCCGCGCTGCGACTCATCCTTGGGCCGGAAGCTTTTCAAGCTGGCCCAGCCTTCGACCATGGTGCCGTCCACCGTGAAATGTTCATCCGACAACAACTCTCTTTTGCGGGCCACCTCAAGCACCGCTTTGAAGAACTCTTCCGCGATTTCTCCGCGCAGCAAGCGGTCGCGGTTCTTGCTGAAGGTGGTGGCGTTCCAAACTTCGTCGTCCATGTTCAAACCCACGAACCAGCGGAACAACATGTTGTATTGCAACTGCTCCATCAACATCCGTTCGCTGCGCACCGAGTAAAGCACTTGCAGCAACAACGCTCGCAGCAACCGCTCCGGGGCGATCGACGGTCGCCCGACTCGCGAGTACAACTTGTCAAAGCGCGGCGACAGTTGCTTGAAGATCTCATCCGTCATCTTGCGCAGCGGCCGCAAGGGGTGATCCGCCGGCACTCGTTGCTCTGGCGAAATGTAGCTGTACATGCCCGCTTGTTGTTCGTGGTCTCCCCGCATTCTGTCCCTCCGTCGTCGACGTTGGGCCAGATTATAGTTGACCGTGATCTACTCGCGGGAAGAATGTTTAGTTTTTCAGCAGCCTGTTAGAGGCGGGCACCGCCCGCCGGTAGATTTGAGATTCCGGATTTCAGATTCAAAATTGCAGATTTCAGATGCTGCAGTCGCTCATGAAGGAAACGGATAAAACGGCGTGTTGCGAAAGATCCAAAACGACAGGATCACCACAAACAGCACCCAGATGTACTTAGGCTTGAGCTGATTTCCCTTAATCGGCTGGCCGCGCATGACCGCGCTTGAGTAGCGCACGAAGGCGTAGATCAAAAACGGCAGCGACAGAATGAACAGCGGATTCAACTCGAAAGCCGCCAGCACGTCGCCGTGAAGCAGGCGGTGAAAGCCGCGCGTGCTGCCGCAACCCGGACAAGCAAATCCAGTCAGCGCGCGAAAAGCACAGGATGGGAAAAAGCCTGTTTTGCCTGGCTCGAAGATGAAGACGTAGGTGGCGCCGGCCGCCAGCGTTAACCAAAGCAGCACCACCGTCGTCCGTCGATACGCAATGTCCGCAAGCGTCATTTCGGAAAGTTTACTCAAACACCGCAGGACGAACAGCAAAAAGGCTACCAGAATTGCGGCAGCCTTCCTGACGATTCTACGAAGTAGTTGTTAATTCTCAGAACCAGCCCTTCCGTCCCTGGATGTAAGTCCTGACAAACTCTTCATCGGATTTTGTTAGGTAGATAATGCCTTCGACGATCCCGATGATGTTACTCAAGCCGCAGGTCAGCAATCCGATTACGAGTTGGATGATGCCTTCGGTTGTATAACCAAGGACGAACTTGTGGACGCCCGCCCAGCCGAGCACGATCGCCAAAATGCCCGCGACGACTTTCTTGTCCGCGCCCATCGCTTTCCAGTCAGTCATCGCGCCGGACGCGCTCTGGTTGACTGCCTGCATCGGTTGGTAACCGCCACTAACGGGACTGAGCGGCGCCTGGCAAGCGATGCAATGCTGGGCAGTGTCATCGTTTACGGCGCCGCACTTGGTGCAATATCGGCTCATTACGTTTTTCGCTCCAAAGAGTCTGCGCAGAACCGGGAGGGACCGGCATTCGCTGCTCGGCTCCAACTTTCTCAACACGAGGCAAACGGATCAGGCTTGCTCGTCAAGAGCACTTGAAGAGTTCCCGGGAAAAGTTTTAGCTTTTGATCTTACCTGGCGTTGAGAGCGCCCATGCCCATGCCCAACACCATTAATATGACGTAGACCAAACCGAGCGCCAGGCCGAGGCCGATCGAGATAAAGCTGAACATCTTGGCTTTTTTGGACGCGTCCATCGCGCCCGCGATGTCGCCGGAGGCTACCTTGCCGTTTACCTGGGCCGCAAAAATAATGGCCACGATCGCCAGCGGCCAGCAACAAAAGACCGAAATGATTGCCGGGACAAGGTAGTTAGGAATATTTTGCTGTGCACCTGGGGACGGCGGGGGATTCCACTGTTGAGACATTTAAAGTTTCTCCTCGATCACGCTAAAGTTTTAGGATCAAATCAGGTTCTTGGAATTAGGGCCTGGAAATTCGTACGGTCAGTCAACTGAATTATCCGACATTGCCAAAGCTGCCCGGACCACCGCCATACTGCTGCGGCGCTGGCGGCACGGCGCCGTCTTTACGCTTCTCGAATATCGCTGTGCCGATAATGCCGCCGAGAGTCGCAAGCACTGCCAGAATCACCGCGCCCACGATTCCTGCGATGATCATCAGAATGATGCCGGAGAACGGAAGCTCGACACCGCTTCTGGAAAGTTGCTGCTCCATCGCCGTCATTCCAAACAGAATCGCGATCGGCAGTCCCAGGATCAGGTAGATGATTCCACCAACTACGCCGGCGAGGCCGCCGACCATCGCGCCGTCGCCCATCTTCACAGGCGTGGGCGAACTCTTGATGTAAAGGAATGCCGCCAGCACGCCGCCGCCGATGCTCCAGATGCAACAGCAGTAGTTGATAAACGGAATCGCGGAGAGCACGCCCACAATCAGGCCGCCTAAAAGTGCTGGCTTTAGTTTGTTATTCATTGAAGATCAATCCCGAAGAATCAGGTTGGAGACAGCCGGGCGAACTCTACTAAGTTGTTGGAATGAAAACGCCTTGCATAACTAACAAAGCGCACCCGGATTGTCAATAAAATTGACAGATTTTGTTCGCGAAACTTCAGTTTATTGTGCAAAGCCACTGATCGGTTTTTGTACCTGGGTCTTTGGTCTTGGGCTTTTGGTCTTTGGATTCTGGCGTCGTCATTAGTTCATAGAATCGTCGGTTTCACTCTTAACATCCAAAGCAAAGACCTAAGTCCGAAGGCCTAAGACCCCAAGCCGCAGGTCTCCTCGACAAACCAAACGTTGTCGGACATTATTCATACATGTACGAATTTGCAGTAGCTCCGGCAGTCACCAGCATCCGGCGTCGCGGCGTGGAAATATCCGAAGTGTCGCCGGAAAGCATCGGGTTTGAGTTGGAGCTCGAGTCAGGAGACAGGATTATCAAGGTCAACGGCCGGCCGGTTCGCGACTATCTGGATTTTCGGTTTCACACGGCCGGTGAGACTGAACTCGTGATGGAAGTTCGCAAACGAACCGGGGAAGACTGGGAACTGCAAATCGAACGTGGCGAAGGTGAAGACTTTGGACTGAGCTTCGAACAGATCGTGCCGCGCCAATGTGCGAACGAATGCATTTTCTGTTTCTGCAACGGCAACCCGGCTGACGCTCGTCCGTCGCTTTTCATCAAGGACGAAGACGTGCGGCTGTCGTTTCTTTACGGCAACTACACCACCTTAACTTCAATCACCGAAGACGAGATGCGGCGAATTGTCGAGCAGCGACTTTCGCCGCAGTATGTTTCGGTTCATGCGACCGATCTGGACGTGCGCGCCTACCTGCTGGGCATCGAAAAAGAGCGCGCGGATATCGCGCCCAAGATGCAACGCCTGCTCGACGCCGGCATTGAAATCCACGCGCAGGTGGTGCTGTGTCCGGGGATCAACGACGGTGCGGTTCTGCGGAAGACGATTGCGGATCTCGCCGCTGAGTTTCCGCGCATCACCAGTGTCGCCATCGTGCCGCTTGGCTTGACGCGCTACAACACCGACAAGCGACTGACTGCTGTCACGCCTGAGTTTTGTCGCGAAGTTATCGCCGAGGTCACGTCTATTCAAGCGGACTTGCGCGAACGACTGGGAACAACCTTCGCGTTTTTAGGTGACGAGATCTACCTGCGCGCGGGTCGGGCGGTGCCGGCGAGATCACACTACGGCGACTACCCGCAGATTGAAGACGGCATCGGCATGGTGCGCTCTTTCAAAAATGAATTTGCGGCGTTGCTGAAACGGCTTGAGCGACAGCCAGTCGCGCGGCCCAGGAAATTTCGTGGCACGTTTCTTACCGGTAGTCTTTTCGCTCCGGTGCTCGAGCCGTTGATTGAAAATTTGAACGCTCGCGCCGGCACGAAGTTTTCAGTTGCCGGCGTTGAAAACAAATACTTCGGTGGCGATGTTTCTGTCGCCGGGCTGCTCACCGGCGGCGATCTGGCAGCGGCACGCGAAAGCATCAGTGGCGACTTTGTAGTCATCCCGAAGAGCACACTCAAAAGCGACGAAGAGATCATGCTTGACGGCATGACGCTCCGGCAGTTGACTGAGAAACTCGGGCTTCCCGTTTATCCTTTCGACTTGAAGTCGTTTGGACAATTCCTTTTTCGGCAAAACTGATCTTCAGTTATCGATGACCGCAACCGTCCCGCAAACCAGATCATCGTCATCACCCGCTGCCGCCACGTCACCCAAAATTCTCGACGTGGGCTGCGGACAGAATAAATTTCCGGGCGCCATCGGCATCGATTCAAATCCGCGTGCGGATGCCGACGTGTTCCACGATCTCGGCGTGCTGCCTTACCCATTTTCCGACGACGAGTTTGACGAAATTATTTGCCGTCATGTGATCGAGCACGTACCTGACGTGATGTCATTCGTCAGCGAGCTTCATCGCATTACTAAACCAGCGGGTTTGATAAAAATTGTAACGCCGCACTATTCAAACCCCGATTGGGCCACCGACCCGACGCACCGAAACCATTTCAACAGTTACTCGTTCACCTGTTTCATGCCCGCGCAAACGCCGTTTCCGTTTTATACCAACGTCGAGTTGCGATCGCGGCGCACCTACGTGAGCCTCGCCAATCTCTGGCGCGTTCTGGGTTTGCAATGGTTGACCAATCTCGACCAACGCTGGCCGTCGCTTCGCTTCACGCGAAAGTTTTGGGAGTTTTACCTTTCAAATATTTGTCGCGGCAAAGAACTTCATTTTGAATTCGAAGTGATCAAGTCCGCCCGTCCCTAGCCGACCGCGAGCGTCTGACGCCGGCGAGTTAGCGGTCAGCTTTTTAACCGACCAGCGGGCTTTTTAGCCGCCTGTTCTCCGGCTCCCGGCTATTCAGAAAATCGGATAAAAATCCGAATTCCCAGCCAGCACTAAGCCTTTGTTTTGAGTGATCTGTGGGCATTTCGAGACTTAGTGACTACCCCCAAACATGGCATAGGCCTTGCTCCTTCGAATGTCCGAAATAGTTCTCTTCAGGACAACAGGCGCTTATCAAGTGGCCTGCACAGCGAGTAAAAAGCAATTAAGTGAACTAAGTCTCCCGCAGGAATCCTGAAAACATCGCACTCGTAAGTTGAAAGGCTAGGCTGGCATCCCGAATATTGCGCCGCCTGGTTATGGGCTTTGGCAATGCGTCTTAGAGCAATAGCCATTTTGGTTCTGCCGCTGATGCTCACGGGATATGCCCATGCCCAACTGTCACCGGGTGGCAGAATTTCGAATCCGGATCGTTTGGGAACTATTCGCGGAACAATACTCATGCCCGATGGCTCGCCGCTGACCACGGCCGTAAAGGTAACCCTCAAAGCTATTCGCGGCGACTCGGCGATGCTTTACACGGATTCGCAGGGCCGGTTCGAAATGGTCAACGTGATCCCGGCGCAGTACACACTCGAGGTCGATGCCGATCGCGAACGTCGCTTTGAGATCACGCGAGAGACGATTCAGGTTAACCGCGGCGCGGGCACGACAGTAGTCACGCTCTATCTGAAAGAGAGGGCGGGTGAGTCCCACGTCGGCGCTGACAAGACAGTTTCGGTCGCGATGCTGAGCCAGAAAGTGCCTTCGGCTGCTAAGCGAGAGTTTGATAGGGCCGGTCGCTACCTAAAAGAGGGCAATGACCTTGAAGCGATTGCCGCGCTCAAACGCGCTGTCGCTGTCTATCCGGATTATTTGGCAGCTCGGAACGACCTCGGCGTCCAGTTTATGGAACGAGGAGAATTCGATGAGGCTGCGACTGAGTTACAAGCTGCGATCAAAATCGATCCCAAGGCATTCAATCCGCAATTGAACCTGGGAATCGTTTTGTTTCGGCAGAATAAGTTTTCAGAGTCGTTAGCAACTCTGGATAAAGCTTTGTCGATTGAGCCGGCCGCTCCCGCCGCCCATTTATTCGCGGGGATGGCTTCTTTACAACTCAACGACATGGCGAGAGGCGAGAAAGAGTTGAATGCAGCGTTCGACCTCGGTGGTTCTACCTACTCCGTGGCCCTACTCAATCTCGGCAGGCTGTACATGAAAAGGGGAGAGCGTGAGATGGCTCTGAAATCATTCGAGGCTTATTTACGCGAATCACCGAACGCTGCGGACGCCGCCCAGGTGCAAAAACTGATCGGCACGTTGCGTTGATCAATTCTAAAGAAGTGGCTGACAGCCGTTTGGTTGTCAGCTTTGTTATTGAACCTAACGCCCATCTTAGGAGGGAAATGAGTAAAATGAGAAGTTTTGAAATGGCGAAAGCCTTTAGATTTACTTCTCGACTGTTGGTTGTGGCGTCCATCCTGGCATTCACAGCGATCGCTGCGATGGCCCAGGCCACAACCGGTAGTTTGAGAGGTATTGTTGCGGACGCCAGTGGCGCCGTTGTCGCAGGTGCAACTGTAACTGCGAAAAACGAGGCCACCGGCGGAGAGACTAAAACCACGAGCAGCGGAGAAGGTACTTATGAACTCTCCAACCTGCTTCCTGGCACCTATGCCGTGACCGCGGAAGCGTCGGGCTTCAAGCGCTCCGTCGGTACCGGCGTGATCGTCAAAGTCGGTATCGTAAACCCCTACGACGCCCGGCTCGAAGCGGGCCAGGTCACCGAGACCGTCACGGTTACCGCCGGCACGGAAGAGATCGTCAACCGCGACCAGTCGCAGATCTCCACCACCATCGAAAGCCGCCGAGTTACCGACCTGCCCTCCAACGGTGCAGGCGCCGGTATTGACACGCTCGCACTGCTCGCTCCCGGCGTTATCGCCAATCGCGCGGGCGGCACGAATACCAATGGTACCGGCTTGTCGGTTAACGGTAACCGCGGCCGCTCCAACAACTTTCAAATCGACGGTGCGGACAATAACGATTTGAGCGTTGCTGGTCCGGCGCTGTTTGTCGACTTCACTGATTCGGTCCAGGAGTTTCAAGTTATTACCAATAACTTCTCCGCCCAATATGGACGTAATCAGGGAGCCATCGTGAACATCGTTACCAAAGGTGGTACGAACACGTTTCACGGCACCGGCTTCTGGTTTCACCAGGACGCGAAGAATCTGAACAGCCTGGATAACATCGAAAAGGCCAGCGGCCAGCTTGAACCGAATCCAAGCCTCTACAACGTGTTCGGCGGAACCTTCGGCGGACCGGTGTGGTTGCCCAAATTTGGTGAAGGTGGCAAGAGCATTTGGAAGGGCACGAATCGCGCCTTCTTCTTCCTGTCATATCAGGGCATCCGCAACCCGGCAACCGATACCGGTTTCTCCGGCAACCTGGCGGTGCTAGGTTCAGAATTGCCGCGTTTGCAGTCAACTTTCCCGGCCAACAACCTGCTGCAAAACTACGCGCGCTTTTCACCGTTCGCGATTTCGTTCAACAATCCGGCGGCTATTAACAGCACGATTACCGGCACGCCGACCGCCAGAGCTTTCAATTTGGGAACGCTCGCCGCGGGCTGCCCCCGGTCAATCACGGTTGGCGCTACTCCTCCGGGCACCTGCTCAGGCTACACGACCTACATCAATCCCACGACCGGTCAGCCTTACATCGCCGGCGGACCCTATGACGTAATTAATTTCGGGACCGCGGCCGCGCCGCAGCTTTTCCAGGCGGCCCAGTTTCAACGCACGGTGCCTATTGGTTACTCGGAAAACTACTACAGCTTCCGCTTTGACGTGAAGGCAACGGACAAGGACAACGTCACTTTCCGCTTCCTCAATCAGAAGAGCGCGAACCAAAACTCGCTGGCGGCCCCCGCGGGCGGCTTCAACGGCGACATTCCCGCCGGCAGCCGCAACATCGGCGGCAACTGGACGCGTCAGATTGGCAACACCATGGTCAATGAATTCAGGGCCAGTTACCAAAAAATCAACGTCGAATTCGGCGGCGGCTGCGATGTTTCAACTCCAGGCTGCATCCCGGGTCCGGCCCAGATCGGCGAGAGTATTGCCAATGTCACGTTGGGCGCCTACGGCTTGACTAAGACAAATACAGTGCAGGGCTTCGGTGCCGCCACCAACCTGCCGCAAGGCCGCATCGGCAAGGTTTACCAACTCGCGGACAACCTGACGATAGCCAAGGGACGTCACTCGATTATGGTTGGTGCTGAATTCAAGAAGTTGACCAACCTGTCGCCGTTCCTGCCGAACTACAACGGCCAGTATGCGTTTAATAACGTGACCCGCGCGAGCATCAACGCTCCCAGCGGTGTTTCCATCACGCTCGGCGATCCGCTTCTGACCTTTGAAGAAAGGGATCAGTACTATTTCATTCAGGACGACTTTAAGATCCGGCCGAACCTGACACTGAATCTCGGACTTCGCTACGAGTACACCGGTCAGCCGCTAAACCAGTTGCATGACCAGTCGGTGGCCCGCGAAAGCAATGCGGCAACGGCCTTCTTTAACCCGGCCATCCCGATCGCTCAGCGCACGGTGCCGGCCGTTAAAGCCGACAAGAATAACTTTGCGCCGCGCGTCGGCTTTGCCTGGTCGCCGAGTTTCTGGAAGAGCTTCCTCGGCGAAGATGCCACCGTAATTCGCGGCGGCTTCTCAATCGCCTACGATGCAGCCTTCTACAACATTCTTTCGAATGTTCAGAATGCGGCGCCCTTCTCGGCAGCGCTCGCTATTCCGACGGCCTCGCTGCCCGCGTCGGCCGCCAATATTGCGCCGCTACCGGGGAACATCCAGGGCGACAACATTCGTGCCAATGCGCTCACCGCGGGCATATTGCCCAGAGGCGTGCTTAACCCCCGCTTCCTGACGCAGACGAGGGTCGCTGATGACTTCCGAGCGCCATATTCCGAGCAGTTTTCGCTGGGTATTCAACACCAGTTTGGCCGGAATCACGTGGGCGAAGTTCGTTATGTCGGAACCCACGGCGTTGGCCTGTTCCAGAACATTAACGACAACTTCTTCATCAAACCGCTGGTAGCGGGCATTCCTAACTGGTTCGGCACCGGCGTCGACATGCCGTCGTTCGCCCACCTGCTGCCGCCAGGAACGACGTTCCAAACTTGCGTCGACGTTGCCGGCACTCCCGACAACGAAGGTGCTTGCAACCAACGTCAGAAACCCTTCGGTGGTATCACCACTCGCGCGAATACATCGCAGTCGATCTACCACTCGATGCAGTCGCGTTACAACGGCCGCTTCTTCAGCAACTCGCTGAGCCTGGGCGCCGCTTACACCTGGAGCAAGACGATTGACGATTCGAGCGAAATCTTCGCCCAAACCGACATTCTCTCGCCCAATGCTCAGAATCCGTTCTGCATCAATCGTTGCGAGCGTTCGCTCTCAGCGCTTGATCGTCCGCACGTGTTCTCGGCCAACTTCATTTACGACGTTCCCCTCTTCAAGGAACAGCGTGGAGTTGTCGGCCACTTGCTGGGCGGCTGGCAGTTTAACGGTACTTACATCCTGACCTCTGGTGCGACCTACACACCGGGTCAGAGCTTCAACGGCCTCTTCGGCCTCGGCAACACTTACCTGACCGCTGGTGATCGACCGTTTATCACCAATGGCAGTGTAGACCCACGCCAGGTTGGTATCAGTCAACTGGATGCCGCCGTTCTTTTTGGAGCGCCGCTGACCAACATCAACGGCTTCTACTCAATGAACGAGATCAACACCACCGGCAACTTCGTTGGTGTTACTCCTAGCCAGGTTCACTTCGTATTCAATGGTCCGGGTGCCGCTCGAATTTTCGGCACGCCGTTCGGCAGTTCGCCACGTAATGCTCTGCGCGGACCAGCCTTCAACCAGTTGAATATGGGCGTCTTCAAGAACATCAAAGTTTGGGAGAATCTGACCGTGCAATTGCGCGGTGAGGCTTTCAACGTCTTGAACCACCCGAACCCCGGCTTCGGCGTCGAAAGAGGCCCACAGTACATTCCTAACAAGGATGTGGGCAACGCCGGCGCGACAGGCATCGGGTTCGCCGAATACGATGACATTGAGTTGGCTCGCCGTGTAGTTCAGGTGGGTCTGCGCATCATTTTCTAGTTCGCAGTTTGAACTGAAAATTTTCCAGGGAGAGCCAGCAATGGCTCTCCCTTTTTTTGCTCCAAATCCCGACCGGTCGAGGCCTGCGAAACAACGGCACCCGCGTCTTACGAAGTCACTCGGTTTGATTGCAAGGGAATAGGCGGTCTTCAGCTAGAAAGTTCGGCGAGCCTGCAATATAATCGCCGCCACGCGAACACCAGCAACCCCAGCCTGCCCCAACGCAGCTTTAGTCATTAGGGAGTTTCAATCGACATGAGAAAACTATTTACCACCGCCTTGACCACCGTTCTGCTCGTCAGCCTTTCGCTGGCCCAAACACCTTCTCCGAGCCCCGCGCCGGCCCAGGATCAGGGACCCGAGGATGTAATCAGAATTAGCACCGCGCTCGTGCAGACGGATTTGGTGGTGACCGACAAAGACGGCAACGTCATTCCCGATCTCAGGATTGATGAATTCAAGGTTTATGAAAAGGGCAAGCAGCAGGAACTCAAGTTCATGGAATTTGTCAGCACCGACAGCAGCCCACGCCTCGAAGGGAACCTGGTCGTCGGCGGCAAACCTGTCGATCCGGAGATTGCCAAGAACGTCTCGTCGAAAGATTTGCGGCGCGTGTTTGCATTCGTCGTCGACGACTTGACCGTGCCTTTTGAAGACATTGCTACCGTGCGGCAGATGATGACCAATTTTGTTGACACTAAAATGCTACCAGGCGATCTGGTCGCGATCGTGCGCGTGGTTGGCGGCAGCGGGCTGTTGCAGCAGTTCACTTCTGATAAGGCAATTTTGCGGAAGGCCATCTCGCAGATTAATCCGCAGCTTCATCCGTTCTCAGCTTTTAACAATCTGCCTGGCGACCAACGGGTTATCGCGGACGCGCAGAAGTCGCTAGGCATCGATTCTCCTCCTAGTTTTAATCTGGATGCGTCAAACGACGGTGTCAACCGGGGCAACCGCGCCCTCCTCACGCTTCAGGTGGCGGGCGACATTGTCACCAGCTTGAAAGGACTGCCCGGGCGTAAGAATCTCGTTTTGATCTCGGGAGGCTTACCGTTGCAGGAATCCGCACCCACGGAGATTTCTTCTGGAGACGCGCCTATTACCGTCGTTGAAACCAGGAACTACATGGGCAATGCCGACTTGCTGTTAAAGCGTTTGCTCGACAAAGCCAGCCGCTCGGGAGTGGTCATTAATACGATGGACATTCGCGGGCTGAAAGGGAGCCGCGGCGTTTCCAGATTCACCGACCCCGGCAATGAACCCACCAGCGCTCTGATGGGCGGCACTGCGCCCCGAACCGGATTCGGTCGCACGGCCAACCTGGCCGAGTTTGACAACATGTCCCTTGACTCGCTGACCGGCAACCTGGGACTGGCCGCGCTGTCGGCTTCAACCGGCGGCATTTCAGTCACGAATACTAATAACTTCGAAGGCGGTCTCGATCGCGTGTTGGCGCGAAGCAGCTACTATTTGCTTGCTTACGCGCCCATCGAGGCGTTCGACAACAAATATCGCAAGCTGGAAATCAAGGTCACGCGACCCGGCGCCAAGGTTTACGCTCGCGAAGGTTATGTCGCCAGGGCTGACGACCCCCTCGGAGTACAAACGCGGGAGCAGGCGATCTTCAGAGCGGTCATGTCGCCGCTCGCAAAACGCGAGATCGAACTCGGCGGCCGGATGCAATATCGCTTCGTGCCCGAAGGCGCGGAACTCGACATCAACCTGCTGGTCAATGCGAACAACATCACTTTCAAACAAGAAGCCGATGGCCGGCACCGCGCCACCTTCGACATCGTAGGTTTCATCGCCAACAGCGCGGGCAAGTCAGCCGGAGGATTTAGTCAAACTGTAACCGCCAATCTTTCACCGAAAGACTATGAGCGCTCGCTCACCACCGGTTTGAGTTACACGGCCCACGCTCAACTGCCGCCGGGCAGCTTTCAGTTGCGCGCGGTCGTGCGCGATACCGAAAGTGGTCGTCTCGGTTCAATGTCGCAATATCTGGAAATACCGGACATCAGCAAAAAGCGCCTGACTGCCAGCAGCGTATTCCTCTACGCGATCGACGTCGCCCAGGGCGCGAATGCGAAACCGGATCCGTTAACAGACCTGCGACAGTTGCCGCGCAGTCACGACCTGCGGTACGCCGCGGTGGTCTACAATCCGAAACTGACCAGCGGACAAACGCAGTTGCGTTCCCAGGTAATAGTTAGCAAGGACGGCAAAGAGATCTTTCGGGAACCAGAGTCGGTCGTCGGGGGAACTCCGCAAGAAGGGCAAGTCATCAAGATTGGTCAACTCGGTTTAGGCAAGGCCCAGGCGGGTCGTTACGTGCTGACGCTGGTAATCACGGATCCGCTGGCCAGGAAGGAAGAGCGCACGCTTCTGCGGAGCGTCGATTTTCTTTTGGTCGACTGAAAACTGACTAGAGGGTTCGACAGTCGATCGGGCAAACAAAATTGAGGCGGAGCGAAATTGATTTTCGTTCCGCCTTTTCGTTTCTGTTCAGCGCGGGCAATCACTTCACAATTACTTCGCGGTCACTTCAAAGCGGCGGCCTGCGGGCTCAGCGCCAGCAGGTGCCAACGCTGGAAGGTGTTGATTGGATCGTTGGGATACAGTCGAACGTAAGCAGTCTCAAGGTAAAGTTTTTCCGGACTTGCCCACTCCAAACGGATGATCGGATTGAGCGACGGCGGCACGTCCGAATCCGAAGCACCGCTCTCGCCAGCTTGATTCTGGTCATTGTTTTGATTGTCGCCGGCTAGCTTGCCGGTCGCTCGCTGCTGGTAAATCCGCGAAGCAGCCAGCAACGGATCCGCCAAACGAATGCGCGCCTGCGTAGGTTTCTGGGTGGCCGCGTCGTAAATCATCACGTAGTTATCAAAGGCCGTAGCAACTTTGGAAGAGTCAGGCGACCAAACCGGCAGCGCCTCAGTCAACTCATCATCAAGTAAGCGCTCCGTGCCGTCCAAATTGATCAGTCGCGGGCGGCCGGTCGGCAACCTGAAGGCTCTTTCGCGGGCGGTCCATTCAACTTCCTTGCAAGCCAGCGCCACGAGGGCGTGATTGTCCGGCGCCCAGGCCGTGTGAAAGTAGATCAACCCCTCGCGCGATGTTAAGGGTTTCAGATCGTAACCGTCGCGATTGCAAATATAGATCTGCTCGGTGGCGAAAAGGGCTACTGAGGGAAAAGCGGGAGCCACTGTCGGCAGCGGCGATGCGATCGGGATTTCGTCGGCCTCGGGTACCGGCGGCGCCAATCCCGGAGGCGCCGGCGTTGGCGTCGGCCTGGCGCTCTTGTGTGCGATGAACGTGATGAAGTTTCCGTCAGGCGACCAACTAACCGTTTCCGGAAACACGCCCGCGAGATCGGGCGGCGTCAGGTTTCGCAGGAACATGCCTTCGGACGAATAGAGATCGATGTGAAACTCCTGGCTGGGCTCGTCGGCGGTTCCATACAAGACGAGGGCCCGCTGGCCGTCGGGTGAACGCACGGTGCGCACGAGCGCATCCTCTTGCCGGCGCGTGTTGAAATCAATTTGAATCGATTCGATCTGATCGTCCGGGTCGTCCAGTTTGACCTCGGTCGGCACAGTGACGTCGGCTTCAAAACGATAAGCGAGCCGCGTCGCGGGCACGTCGCGAAGCACACGCGGACGCACGTCCTGCCGCAGCGACGAGATGGTCGAGCACGACGAACCACCGGCAAGCAGCGCGACCAAAACGACGAGCGCCGACACGTTTGCGCGAGCTGTCGAGAAAAATTTCGCCGCGGATTTACGCAGATAAACTCGGATCAGACAGGCAGAACCGCCTGCGTTAGCGAGCGGCATTTCGTTGTTGTGAGATAAAAGCGTTAGCGCCATGGATTTTCCACCCGCTGACGCAGGTGGTTCTGACATGCGTGTAATCCGCGTTAATCCGCGCCTGTGGCGGCTTACCAGGTTAGCGGCCGTAAACAAGCTCGCGGGCCAACACCGGATTCAACGCCAGCAGCGCGCGGATCGTGTTCCTTGGCGACAGGTGATCGTCGTCGCCTTCATCGTTGTCAACACAGTTGTGTGCCAGCGCGCGCGACAGTCTTCGCGGCAACAGTTCATAACTTGGTGACGCGGAAACATAAGAACGCGCCGCCATCGTGCCTACCAAATCGCAAGTCAACTCCTCGGCCTTCTGTCCGGCTATCTTCATGCCGGTGAGTTTTGACGCGCGATCTCCCACCGCCTGAAACAATCGACCAAGACTGTCTTCGTTGCCGTCAGCGATGTGCACTAACTCGTGGGCCAGGACACTGACTACGCCTTCGTCGGAAGGCAGTCCCGCCAGGAAAATCGTGCCAAAGACGATCGTGTGCGGGTTCCTGAGAAAGACGGAAGCATTGTCACGCGACTCAACGTCCGGCCGAATGGCCCTCACGGCTTGCACGCGGGCGACGGCGCGTTGCAGCCGAGCGGAAGCGTTTCTCGAATTGTGAAACCTGTAATCGGTCGCAAGCCGTCGGAGCGAAGTGACGACCAGCCGGCGCGCCGTCGGCAACAGGCGCTGCGCCCGCTCGGCACCAGCCACCGCCTCGGGACTGCGCACCGGCAGCGACGGCCGACCCTGCATATCATCAATCGGAACGCTGCCTTTCGGGTCTTTAATACGTTCCTGACAAATAACACCGCTGGCAAGTTCGACCATCTCACGCGCTTCCGGCGTCAACAAATCGCGCGAATGGCTCGTCTGTGGCTCTTCGCTTTTGGCCCCCGGTGCCGGTCTTTTTTGACCAAACACGCCCAGGCTGCCGAACGCGACCAGCAAAAATAAGAACGCCAACCCGACGGGACGGATGGACCATGCAACTTGCACGCGGCCGCGCTTCCCGCGCGAGTGGGCCACCTCCGGTCGCATCGGCGTCGGGACATTCGAGATTTTCTTGTCGCGCACTTTCTCGGCCACTGTTCGCTTCCTCAAACTATCGGTCGTGCCATTCAGGCTTGCGCTTTTCGATGAAGGCGTTGATGCCTTCGGTTGCGTCGTGGGTTTTCATCAAGTCGTTGAGGTAGAGCGTTTCCACTTCTTTCAGCGCCAAATCGAGCGTGCGACCACGACCGAGGTCAATCGCTCGCTTCGTCAGTTCCAAAGCAGCCGCTGAGAGATCGCGAAACCTGGCCAGGATCTCAGCCGTCTTTGGCTCAAGCTTTTCAACCGGCACAACGTAATTAACCAACCCCAACCTCGCGGCCTCCTCTGCTTCCATTAACTCGCCGGTCAGCATCATTTCGCGCGCGCGTTTGTCCGGAATGATTTGCGGCAACAACACCGCGGCCACCGGCGGAAAAACGCCGAGCTTAATTTCAGGTTGACCAAAGCGAGCACGCTCGCTGGCAATCGCGAGATCGCAAGCGGCGACGAGTTCGCAACCGCCGCCCAGCGCCGCGCCATCAACGACCGCGATGGTCGGCCTGGCGAGTTGCTCCAGGTTCCGAAAGATCGCATGGAACGAATCGAGCATCTGAAAAATCGTTTCCTCCACGTGTTCCTCAACCGCAACTCCGGCGCTGAACGCCCGGCAGTCCCGAGCAGCATCGAACACAATGGCAACCAGCTCGCGTTCCTGAGAGCATTGGGTGAGCGCACTATTTATCTCGCGCATCATGGCGATGTCGAAAATGTTGACTGGCGGCCGCGCGAAGGTGATGCGGGCCACGCGGTCGTCGATTTGAAATTTGATGTGCTGAAAGTTATCCGGCATTTGAAATCAAAAGTCTGGAAAATTGGGAGCCATGTTACTACGAAGAACTTCGGCGAGCCTAAAAGGGCGGGGGAAGTAAACAGCAAACAGTAAACAGCAGACAGTAGGAAGTAGCCGGGTGACTTGAAGACTGAATCTGCTGTCGGCTGTCTGCTGTCTGCTGTCTGCTGTCTACTGTTTGCTGTAATCTTGTCTGAATTTCTCGAGCGGGGGGCGACAAAACCGATGCCTATCATAACTTGTAGCAATTGCGGGACTAAGAACCGCGTCGAGCTGAGCCAGCCGTCCCACCAAATCGCTAAGTGCGGGAAGTGTGGGACGCCGCTGGACTTGAGCAAAGCCGAAACGGCCAACGACGGGAAGCCGTTGATCGTTACCGACGCCACTTTTCAACGCGAGGTGTTGGAGGCGAGCCGGCCGGTTTTGCTCGACGCCTGGGCGCCCTGGTGCGGACCGTGTCGCCTGGTGGGCCCGATCATGGAAGAGCTTGCCGCTGAAGCAAACGGTCGTTATCGCATCGCCAAGTTGAATGTCGATGACAACCCGCGCACGGCGAAGCAGTTTCAAATTCAAAGCATTCCCACGATGCTCATCTTCAAAAACGGACAACTGGTCGACCGTCTGGTCGGCGCGCAACCCAAGCCGGCGATCGCGGCGCGCTTGCTCACGCACGTGTCTTAAACCTGGGGGAAAGGGGAATGGGGAAAGGGTCAGGGTTGAAGCAAAAGCTTTCTCGGTTCTCGATAGTTTCGTAATTTCGCTTTCTCTGTGAAACCTCCGTGTTCTCTGTGTCTCTGTGGGGCCTTGCACAGAAAGTTCGGCGTTTAAGTCGGCGAAGCCGACGACTGATAATAGCCCAGCACTTCAGTGCTGGGACAAGTGATCCCAACAAGTCTCCAGTCCGTGAAACGGACGGCTGAATTCTCGAGGAACTTCAGTCGTCCGCTTCGCGGACTCATTCGGTCTGTGCGTCCTAATCCCCAGCACTGAAGTGCTGGGCTACTATCAGTCGTCCCGCTTCGCGGGACTGTATTAGGACTTTTTGTGCAAAGCCACTCTATGGTGAGGTTCTGAACGGTTTACTCACCACAGAGACACGGAGAACACGGAGGACGCACAGAGAATTTCAAATTGTGGCACTGCTCAGTTCCCAGTTCCCTTCGTTTCGATCCCTTCCCCTTTCCCCTTTTCCCTCTCCCTCTTTCCGTTCTGTTAATATCTCTGGCGCTCTTCCAGGTTCCCGAGGACGAAAGGAATCCCGCAATGTTTAGAAAAATCGTTTCCACCACCAGGTCGTGGGTGCCGTTGCCGCTGCGGCTGGCCCTGGCGGCGGTCTTCATCGCGCACGGGGCCGGAAAAGTTTTGGGCAGTTGGGATGGTCCGGGGCTGGCGCAGTTCACGAGTTATCCAGCGCCTTTTCCTTTCATGCGCCCCGCCTGGTTGTGGATGGGAGCCGCTGCCTTTGCCGAGTTGCTGGGAGGAGCGCTGCTGTTGCTTGGCTTGCTTACAAGGGTCGGGGCATTCCTGCTCGCCTGCACGATGGCGGTCGCGATCGCTGGTCCACATTGGGGTGTGTTCTTTGCGCCGGGTGGATTCGAGTATCCGATGACTTTGTTAGCCATGTGCCTGGCACTTTTGATTTCGGGTGGCGGAATGGCGTCGGCCGATCTCGCGCTGGCGAGCAGCCGAAGAAGGTGAGGACTAGTAAATCGTGAATAGTAAATCGTAAATAGTGGTGGCGTAGTTCCAGCAGCCGAGTTCATATCGACAGAGTTCTAATCACTGACTTTCTCTCTGCACGACTTTCGATTCACGATTGACTTTCGATTCAGCATTTACTTTAGATCACGACTTACCTTTCATGATTTACTAACCCCCGACTTGCTATTCACGATTTACGATTCACGATTTACTAGTTCCGATTCACTATTTCCTGATTCATGAAGCGCTCACCACTGGTCGTGATCTTCACGACGGTATTTATCGATCTGGTTGGTTTCGGAATCGTTATTCCGGTCTTGCCTTTTTACGCCGAGGGCTCGCATTTTAACGCCACCCCGCGCATGGTCGGGGTGCTGTTCGCGTCTTACTCGGTCATGCAGCTGATCTTCTCTCCTATCCTGGGCCGGCTTTCCGACAAGCATGGACGGCGGCCAGTGTTGTTCCTCTCGATCATCGGCACCGGCATCGGCTTTCTTTTCCTCGGCTTTGCCACGACGCTCTGGATGCTCTTTGTCGGCCGCATTCTTGACGGCATCACGGGTGGAAACATCTCAACCGCGCAGGCGTACATCGCCGACATCACCACACCGGAAGATCGCGCGAAAGGCATGGGACTGATTGGCGCCGCCTTTGGGCTCGGGTTCGTTTTTGGACCGGCAATCGGCGGCATCCTGAGTCGTTGGGGCGTGCAGGTGCCGTTTCTTTTTGCCGCTGCTCTGTGCTTCGCAAACGCCGCGCTCTTGTACTTCACGCTGCCGGAGACCGTTACGCCTGATCACCCGGCGCGCGTCTCGGCAGCCCGGGGTCGCGGGTTGTCACAGTTGCTCGAATCGCTGAAGGACCCGCGTCTCGGCTTTGTGCTCGTCATCTATTTCCTTTTCATCGTCGCCTTCTCGATCATGACCACCGCGTTTTCGCTCTACACGATGTTTCGGTTTGGCTATGACGCGCAACACACCGGTTACCTGTTCGCTTACGTAGGCATCCTTGCGGTGATCGTGCAGGGCGGATTGATTGGACGGCTGGTGAAGCGCTTTGGTGAGCTCGCACTCGTCATTGCCGGCGCGTTCCTGTTCGCCGGCAGTCTCTTTGCTGTTCCTTTTGTTGGCCCACACACCGGCGGACTGCTGGCGCTGCTCGTCGGCGGCGGACTCTTTTCAATCGGCAATTCGCTCTCGGCGCCTTCGCTGACCAGCCTGGCTTCGAAGAGTGTGGGAGCCGGAGAACAAGGAAGCGTTTTGGGCGTGACCCAATCAGTGGCGAGCCTCGCCCGCGCCGTTGGCCCGGCACTCGCGGCAGTTTTGATTCACAGCGCGATTGCGTACGGCGGCGCCGATGGCCAACCACACTTCATGAGCGACCACTCGCTGTTTGTCACTTTTTGGACCGGCTCGGCAATTATGTTTGTAGCCTTGTTGCTCGCGATTTACTACGCGCGCGTCCAGTCGCCAACTCCGACGCCAGCCGAAAGCTAAAGCGAATGTCAGAACCACCTGCGTAAGCGGGTGGCTCTGCGTAAGCGGGCTCTGCGTAAGCGGGTGGCTCCTGCGTAAGCGGGCTCCTGCGTAAGCGGGTGACTCAACTCAACCGTACCCGCCCGCTAACGCAGGCGGTTCTGACAGATCCTACTTTACGAACTGACCGACTGGGCCATCGGACTTAACGATGTCCTTCAACGCAGCATACGGCACAACCACATGCTGCGGGCCGGCAGCGTAGGCAGCGACCTGATAGGGATCAAACGTAACTCCCAATCCTTTTCTCGTGATGGTCCAGTTATCATAGTTCGTCAACTCCGGCGCCGCGCCGCGCTTGATCCAGCCTTCGTCGAGCATGCCGTCAGATCCTTCCTTCTCGGCTTGTTTCGTGAGGATTTGAATGCAATTGGCGGCGATCGCCTGCAGGTATTTCGATCCGGGCAGGAAGAGATCGGCAAGCTTCAGCAGCTTTCCGTTTCTCAAATCGAAGTTCACAACTTCGGTGTACGAATTTGGATGGGCCGCGCCGGCGGAATAACTGCTTACGGTAAACTCGATACTGATCAGATCATCTTTGGCCCACGCGACCGCGTAGCTGATGACGATGTCGCTGCCGACTGATTCGGGCGCGGGCTCATTGGCCGGTCGTTCCCCTTCCGGCGCCGCTTCATCCGTCGCCTCGGGCAGCCGCTCCTTCTTAAAGTCGCTTACCTGCCGGTTAACCAAACTGCGGACCGTCTGGTTAAACTTTTCGTAGTTTGGATCAGTCGAGCCGGTCAACTGCGGATAGTCAACGTTGACTTCGTACCTCAGTTTCTTGTTGTTCTCTTTGATTTGCCGCGAAGCAATCTCGACGCCGTTGGTAAACTCAATCGGCTCCTGGCGCAACGAAAATGTCGTCTTCTTTTCGCCGTTCGGCTTCGTCCAATCTCCCGCGATCTCGACCATGCCATCCTGATCAAGTTTCCAAACTCCCTGGAACACCCCGGACTGCTTGCCCGCCGGATCAAATTCTTCAAGCGCGACCTTGCCATCTTTGTCGACGCTGCCGCGCAGGTCGATTTTTTTCCCGACCTTCTGATAGGAATAGGAGCCCGTCAGTTTCTCGCCTTCGCGCACGAGTTTCATTTGCAATCCCTGGGTGTTGCCAATCGCGCCTCTGAAAAATCTGGTTTCAGCCGCGACTGCAGCACCGCCGTCGGGATGCTGTCGCGCCGACTCATCCGCCGGCGCTGGGGTGGATTGTTCATTCGTCGTCGAGTTTCTTCGGCACGCGTTAACGCCGCACACCGCAATCAATGCAAACGTTATTAGCAGTTGCTTTTGTAGCTTCATGATCCCTGTTGCCGCCCGCTCCCTGGAGCTCTCGATTGTGGCTTAACCTCTGTGTTCCTCTGTGCTCTCTGTGGTGGATGTGTTTGACATCTTACCTGCCAACCCCTCTCGCCTGATCGCCTCGCGAATCTCCGCGAACGACAACTCGCATAGCTTCCCTCCGGTGAACAGTTCGTGATTGGTGACATCAGCAATCGCAAACGGCGGCTGAGGATATTTATCAAGCTCTTGGTCGCTGTCGAAATTCACTTCAGCCAGGACCAGACCGAACAAATCACCGAGGAACATGTCGACGGAAAACTTCCGTGCTTCGAATTCAAACCAGTAACGATTCTTGCGAATCTCGTTGGCGTCGAACATCCCGAGCGACTCTGCTTCCAGCGCGTTGAGGTAAATATTGGTGATGATCGTACGCGAGAAGTCTGACGGGTCTGGGGCGAACTTTTGCGTGAACTTCACCGTCCACTTATTCGTTTGCGGGTCGCGCACTTTCCGAATCCGCAGGCGAGTGCCCGTGATGTAGTTGTCGGTGATCTGCACGTGCGGGCTCGCCCGCGTCAACCCTTCGGGCAGGTCCTGCAGAAGATAACGCCGCTCGCGCTCAACGCGTGCATATTTACTCTCGGCGGGAACGATCGTGTTCAGGTCTGTTAGTTTGGCAACGCCCATGTAACTTAAGGAAACCAGTAATCATTGGCTTAACGCCTCTGAATGATACGGTCCAACTTCGCTCTTTAATCTTCGACCGCCCATAGTCTAATCATATCACTCGCTCTTTAGTACATCGTTTTAACCCTCAGATTTCGGGTCCTACGAGCTCAACTTGCTTGTAAGGACATTCTTTTTGCCAACTCTTCTCGTGCGTGATATTTTTAGGCCATGCAAGCTACACCCGAAACCACAGCCTTTGATCGTGGAGTTCGCCCCGTGCTGCAGATCGTTCTGCCGGACAAAGCTGAGGAGATTGTCGAGTTCCGCGCCGATCCGGAACTGCAAGCGCGCATCGAAGAGCTCGCAGCCAAGTCGACGGAGGGCGAACTAAACGACGCCGAAAGCGCAGAATATGCTGGTTACGTCCGCGCTAACAAATTCGTCGCCATCCTTAAGAGGCAAGCCCGCCAGTTGATCGATTCTCAAACGTGAGTGATGGATCGGAGAACGAAAGCTGCAGTCCGCGAACGGGCAGGAAACGTCTGTGAATATTGCCGACTCCACCAGGACGATTCACCGCTAGCTGCACTTCACGTCGAACACGTCCTTCCCAAAATTCATGGTGGCGGGGATCACCTCGACAACCTGGCGCTCGCCTGCATCGATTGCAATCTGCACAAAGGCCCAAACTTAACGGGAATCGATCCGCTGACCGGCATAATTACTAAATTGTTCAACCCCCGAAGCGATCGGTGGGAAGATCACTTTGAGTCATTAGGAATTTATCTGACTGGAAAAACCGCGATTGGCAGAACAACGGTGCGGGTCCTGAACATGAATTCTGACGATCAGTTGACGTTGCGATCTTCATAGTCCTCCCGGCCTGGTACGCACCAGCTGAACTCAACCTTGCTACTGCTGGGCTCCGTGCTGCTTCAAAAGATTGGCCACCGGCTTGGCCTTGTGAAACTCCGTTTCGGCCAAAGGAGTTCTGCCGTTGAGATTGGTGGCGTGAATGTCAGCGCCGTGGGCAATCAGCATTTCGGCAATCGCTCGCTGGTTCGCGTGCGCGGCGGCGTGCAACGGCGTGGTGCCCCAATGGTCGTTATTGTTTCGCGCGTTAACATCCGCGCCGAGTTTCAGCAGTAACTCAACAACTGCCAGATGACCTTTCCAGGTCGCGCAGTGAAGCGGAGTCGAGCCGTCGGCGTCCCGCGCCGCGACGAGCGCCGCGTCCTGCTCGATGAGTTCCTTCACTCTCAGCGCCGCGCCGGATTTCGCGGCTTTGAGAATTTCTTTCTCCAGGTTAGGGGCCTTTGTTCGAGACGACATCTAAAGAGTTCATGACCTCCGTGCTTTCCTGCCGAGGCTCGCAACGGCGGCGGCAAGTTTGGTTGGATCGACAGGTTTCTTGATGTGCGTTTGGTAACCGGCGGCGAGCGCGTGCATCCGATCTTCGTCTCTGACGTGCGCGGTCAGCGCGGCCGCGGGAGTGTCGCGACCCTGGTCCGCCGTCAGCGCGCGCACTTTGCCGATCAGGTCATAACCATCTTCGCCGGGCATTCCCAAATCTGAGACCAAAACATCCGGCTTCCAGGTGAGAAAAGCTTGAAAGGCATCGCTGGTTGAACCGGCGCCGCGGACGTTAGCGCCAAACTGATTCAGCATGACGCGCAAAATCTCCAACGTATCGGGCTCGTCATCCACCAGCAGCACGCGCAAACCGGCGAGATTGGGAACTTCACCCGCGGCATCATTCGTTTCCGCCTCTGCAGACGGCTGCAACAGGAGTTGCTGCGGCACTGGCTGAGCAAAATTCGCCGCCGGCAGTTTCACCGTAAACTGCGAGCCGCGTCCGGCGCCCGCGCTCGCTCCTGTGACCGTGCCGCCATGCAGTTCGACCAGATGCCGCACGATTGCCAGACCCAATCCCAAGCCGCCGTGCGGTCGTGTCGTCGACGAATCCGCTTGCCGGAATCGTTCGAACACGTGCGGCAAAAACTCGCGGCTGATTCCCATGCCGTTATCGCTTACCGTGAGTTCGACATCCGAATCCGCGCGCTTGAGACTGACCTCCACCTGCCCGTTGGCCGGCGTAAACTTGATCGCATTCGCCACCAGGTTCCAGATGACCTGCTGCAACCGATCGGGATCGCCGGCGACGAGCCCGGCGCGTGGGTCAAGCGAGACTGAAAGCGAAATGCCCTTGGCGCTGGCAGCGAGTTGCAGCGTTTCCACAGCCGCCGGGATGACGTGGGCCAATTCCACGGGCCGCGCATCGCTGCGAAGTTTGCCCGTGACCATGCTGGAAACGTCAAGAATGTCGCCGATAATTTTCGCCTGCGCTTTCGCGTTTCGCTCAATCACCGTGAGGGCGTTGCGCGTGGTCTCCTCTTCCAGCGTGTTGAAATTAAGAATTGCTGCCCAACCCAAAATTGCGCTCAGCGGCGTGCGCAACTCGTGTGAGACCGTGGCGAGAAATTCGTCTTTGAGACGGGCGGCGGCTTCGGCCTGACTGCGAGCAAGCTGTTCTCTTTCCAGTGCAACCTGTAGCAGGTGACTTTGTTCGCGGAGTCTTGCTTCAGCACTTCGTCGCCAACTGGCAAACCAGACGACACTGGTAAACAGGACCATGCGATTGAAAATTATGACGGCGGATTTGAAGGCGAACGGCGGGCGGGAAAAGTAGTCGAGCGTTAACTCAAGGATGACCGCGAGCACCATCCCCGGCCCGAACCCCAGATACCAGGCGCTGGCGATCATCGCGATGATGATTAGCGAGGTGAGATCGATTCGGAAGGGCGAAATGCGTTCGATGAGAATAGAGGTGCCGAGGATCAGCGCGAAGGAAGCAATCGCTAATCCATAACGAACCGGCGCTGAACGTATCTCTCTGGGCATCCTCAATCTCTTAGGGGACACTCGGAATTCTACACCAGGCGGCACACCCAAAGCCTCGGAACGTAAGCGAAACCTTGTTTACGCTACCGCCAGGACGCCAAGGTCGCAAAGATTGATTGAGAACGGAAGGCCCGGTCTTTGCCCTCAGTCTCGACCTTGGCGATCTATGGCGTCTTGGCGGTTATGTCTTTAAGGTTTGTCATGCAACCTACGGCACAAATTGGTCAAAAGCAAAAAAGCGGGCCGCAGCCCGCCCTTTAACTTTTAGCACCGTCCCACCGTCATTCAACCACCCAGGTATCGCCCCCGTTGATGAGTTTCTCGAGGCTGCCCGGTCCTGATTTCGCGATGGCCGCATCAATCTGGCCCACCATCATCTCTTCATAAGTCGGGCGCTCGACCGCGCGGAAAATTCCCACCGGCTGCGGGAAATCCGGTTGCTCCATGCGCGCCAGCATGAAAGCGACTGACGGATCTTTCAGGTAGATATCGTGAACCAGCAAGTCGTTTTCAGTGATGCCGTCTTCGCCGATGGTTACCACTTCCGGATGCGCGCCATTCATGCGAATGCCGCGGTTCCGATCCTTGCCGAAGATCATCGGCTTGCCGTGTTCGAGATAGAGCACGCGATCCGTGCGCACACTGCGCTCGGCGAAAGAATCGAAAGCGTGATCGTTGAAGATGTTGCAGTTTTGGTAGACCTCGATAAACGAGATGCCTTTGTGTTTCGCCGCGGCCTGGACCACCCCGCCCAGATGTTTGACGTCAATATCGATCGAGCGCGCCACGAAAGTCGACTCACTGGCGATAGCGAGCGAAAGCGGATTGATCGGATAGTCGATCGTGCCCACCGGCGTCGATTTCGTTTTCTTGCCAAACTCCGAAGTCGGGCTGTACTGGCCTTTCGTCAAACCATAAATACGATTATTGAAGAGTATGTAATTGACGTCGAGGTTGCGGCGAATCGCGTGCATGAAGTGGTTGCCGCCGATTGAAAGCGCGTCGCCGTCGCCGGTGATGACCCAAACGCTCAAGTCCGGATTGGCACACTTGATGCCGGTGGCAACTGCGGGCGCGCGTCCATGAATCGAGTGAAAGCCGTAGGTGTTCATGTAGTAAGGAAACCGCGACGAGCAACCAATGCCGGAAACGAAGACGATCTTCTCGCGCGCGATGCCAAGCTCGGGCATCACCTTCTGCACGTTGTTCAGAATCGCGTAGTCGCCGCAGCCGGGACACCAGCGCACTTCCTGATCGGAAACGAAGTCAGCCTTTTTCTGTTGCCCCGGAGGCGGCGCGACTTTTCCGGAGACCGCTGAACCACCTTCGCTTTCCGCCGAGACTACGGCCTCGACGATTGGCTGGTTGCCGTTGCCGTTACCACTATGACCATTACCCGTTGTGCTCATGAATGCTCCTTGGTTTCTAATTCCGCAATCGCAGCTTTCCAGTCTTGGAGATTGCCGAGCTGAACGGCTTTGTCGATTCCCAGGTTCTCAAGCAGCATGGCTAGAACCGTGAGCCGCTCATCCTCGTAAGTAAAAATTCCGCCGGTGTATTCGATCTTTTCAGGAGCCTGGTAGATTCGTCTCTCAAACTCTTCGTGACTCCAAACGCGGCCTTCACGTTGAATATCCCATTCTTTGGCATCGAACCCTTCGACGTTAAAGACGTTAACTGCCATCACTCCTCATCCTTCGGACTTTGCTTGACTGCATCGGCCAACTCTACAAATTTCTCTCTCACGTACGGGTCGAGACGCTCGGCAAACTCGGGTTGTAATTCACGAAACTTTATCAGTTCCTGCACGTCAGCCAGATCCTTGAGTCTATCGGGGGCAGTCATCCCAGAAGCCAGTTTAAGTTCGATAAGTTTTTCCAACGTCACAAAGCGGATGCCATTTATCTCAGTAGACGCCTCCAGTGGCTCCGGAATGCTAACCGGCTTTGGCTTACCATCTCCTGGATATTCTCCCGTAGTCAATACATCAATGATGACGCCATCTTGTGTCGAGCGCAGTTTCTTCTTTGCTCCCGGAAATGCGGGGACATAACCCAGACCTATCAACTCCCGGTGAAACTTTTCCAACCCTTCTCGGGTCATCACCAGATCGATATCCTCGCTGAAACGGCGATATCCGTGGGCAATTAACGCGACTGCGCCAACCACCGCATAGCTGATGTTGTGATCCTTCAAGTCGGACGCTAACCGATCGAGAGCTTTGTTTACTGTACCTTCGCCCATGAAGTATCGAAGCCCTTCCTCATAAGTCTCAGATACGGATCGAACGTTTGTAATAGCGGTAACGCTCATTAGGGTGATACGGTTCGCGCTATGCGCTCAGTTGCGGGTGGGATGCCTGCGCTCCCAGTATCTACAAATACTCTTCAACCTTCCGCACGATCTCGCGAATCTGGAAGGGGCGCCCTTTAACTTTCGAAAACGGCACCGCGTCAACCAGAAACTTCGCGCGCACCATCGTGCAGAGCTGGCCCAGGTTCATCTCGGGAATGATCACGGTTTCAAAACCCGCGAGCACTTCACCCAGATTCTTGGGAAATGGATTCAGGTAACGAAGGTGCGCCGCCGAGACGCTCTTGCCTTCACTCTGCAGTTTTTCCACCGCCGTGGCGATCGACCCGTAGGTCGAGCCCCAGCCGAGCACCAACACCTTGCCGGTCTTCTCGCCGAAGACTTCGAGCAGCGGAATGTCGTTGGCGGCGCGATCGATTTTTTCCTGTCGCAGGCGCACCATCAGGTGGTGATTTTCGGGATCGTAGTTGACGTTGCCGGTGATGTGCTGCTTCTCGATGCCGCCGATGCGATGCTCGAGTCCGGGCGTGCCGGGAATCGCGTACGGTCGCGCCAGCGTTTCCGGATCGCGCGAATAAGGCATGAAGTTCGCCGGGTCAGTCGCAAAAGTCACGTCAATTTTTGGCAACTCGTCGACGGCGGGAATGGCCCAGGGCTCGGCGCCGTTTGCCAGATAGCCGTCTGACAAATAGAAAACAGGACTCATGTACTTGAACGCGAGCCGCACGGCTTCGATGGCCATGTGAAAACAATCAGCCGGCGTCGATGGCGCGATGACGATCGCGGGACATTCGCCGTTTCGTCCCCAAACCGCCTGGAACAAATCCGCCTGCTCGGTCTTCGTCGGCAAGCCGGTCGATGGCCCACCACGCTGCACGTTGATGATCACTAGCGGCAGCTCGGTCATCACCGCCAACCCGATCGCTTCCTGCTTCAGCGCGACGCCGGGCCCTGACGTGCCCGTCAGTCCAATTTGTCCGGCGAAACTCGCGCCGATGGCCGCGCAAACCGCAGCGATCTCGTCTTCGGCTTGAAAAGTTTTCACACCGAAACTCTTGTGCCGCGCTAACTCATGCAGAATTTCAGACGCCGGCGTGATCGGATACGAACCATAGAACAACGGGCGACCGGCAAGCTGCGAAGCGGCCACAAATCCCAGCGCCGTGGCCTCGTTGCCGGTTATTTTTCGATATTTGCCGGGAGCGATCTTCGCCTTCTTGATCGTGTAATGAGTCGTAAAGACCTCCGTGGTGTCGGCGAAGTTGTAGCCGGTCTTCAAAGCGATCTCGTTCGCCTTCGCCAGTTCCGGATTCTTGCCAAACTTGCTGGTGATCCAGGCGAGCGTGCCTTCCATCGACCGGTCGTAAAGCCAGTACAGCACGCCCAGCGCGAAAAAGTTTTTGCAACGATCGATCTCTTTGCGCGACAGCTCGACGTTGCCTTTCAACGCGTTCATGTTGAGCGTCGTCACCGGCAGCTTATGCACGCGGTAGCCGGCGAGCGTGCCATCCTCCAGCGGATTGGAAGCGTAGTTCGCATACTTCAAATTCTCGGGAGTGAACCCGTCGGTGTTGATGATGAGCGTGCCGCCGTCTTCCAAATCAGCAAGGTTGACCTTCAACGCCGCCGGGTTCATCGCCACGAGGACGCTGGGCTGATCGCCGGGCGTCTTGATGTCCTGGCTGGAAAAGTTCAACTGAAAACCGCTGACGCCCGGCAGGCTGCCAGCAGGCGCGCGAATTTCAGCGGGAAAATCAGGCAGCGTTGAGATGTCGTTGCCGGCCACGGCAGACGTGTTTGTAAACTGTGTTCCCGTCAACTGCATGCCGTCGCCGGAGTCGCCGGCAAAACGGATGGTCACGGTTTCCACTTCCTCGAGGTTCTTTTCCGCGAGTTCGATAGGAGGTTCGATAACAGTGCTCATTGTATGTTTAGCGAGGTCCCTTTCTTACCAGAACGTAAATCGTCAATCGTAAATGGAAAAAGCAGCGACCAAATCGTCTGTGACCAGGAACCGTCATCGTAAATCTGTGATCGTGAATCGCTCAGTCACACTCCAGAAATCTCAGCGCATTTTCTATTTACGATTTACCAGTTCTTACCCACCGTCAGTGCTCTCCATCACCTGGTCCGGATTCGGCGGCAGGTTCATCGTGGTTTGCGGATAGCTCTCGGCAAGATAGCCGATGACGTCGAAAACCGAGATTGAACCGACCAGTTTGCCGTTCTTGACGAGCGGGACGTTGCGATAGCCCTTCTCATTCATGATGTTGACCGCGTCGCCGAGCGTTGCTTCGGGTGACAAGGTCGCAACCACCGGCGACATCCAGTTGCTCACGGGCGCGCTCAAATCCTTATCCTGCCCGACTATCTTTGTCAGGAGATCGCGTTCGGTAAAAATGCCGACCACCGAACCGTCTTCGGCGCAAACAATCGCACAGCCGCCTTCGTCCTGTTTCATTGCTTCGATTGCTTCGGCCAGCGAGGCGGAGGGCGAAAGACATACGTAGTCGTCAGTCTCCATCGAACCTACGCGGTCTTCGCGCGCTTTGCGAGACGATGCGGTCTTCGCGATGGCAACCACCGGCTTTTCGCTTGCGACCGACTGTTTACCTGACATCGATTGATTGCTCCGGAAACTGCTGGAGTTGAAAGCGGAGACGTATCTAAATCCGAAATGAATTCTACCAGTAAAGCGGTGAACAGGGAAAAAGGGGAACAGTGAAATAGGGAAAGGGTACGTATATTGAGAATTGAACGAAAGACGACACCCCCGTTGTTCCCTTCCCCGTTACCCGTTCCCCTTTTCCCCTGTTGCGCGAAGCGCCTTCAGCTCCTTGTCATACGGCGACATCTCGACAAGTTTGCCGATGATCTCGGGCAGCACCGCCAGCGTGTGATCGATTTCCTCTTCGGTGTTGTAGCGACCGAGTGAAAAGCGAATCGAGCCTTGCGCCGCGGTGTATGGCACGTTCATCGCGCGCAGCGTCGGGGATGATTGTTTAGTAGTTGAATGACAAGCCGAGCCGGTTGAAACGCAAACGCCTGCCTGGTCCAGATGCACCAGAATGTTTTCGCCTTCAACGTACTCGAACGAAATGCTGGCGGTGTTGGGAAGACGCTTCGCGCGATCAGGCGTACCGTTCAGGCGCGCGTTGGAAATTGTCTTCAGAATTCCGTCTTCAAGTTTGTTGCGAAGCGCTTCGATTCGTTCATGACTGTCGAAGGTCATGGCCAGTTCACACGCCGTGCCCAAACCAACAATGTTCGGGACCGCCGAAGTCCCTGCGCGCCGCCCACGCTCTTGCGCGCCGCCGATGATAAATGGCGGCAAGGTGATGCCGTCGCGAATGTAGAGCGCGCCGACGCCTTGCGGCGCATGCAGTTTGTGACCGGAGAGCGCGAACAGATCGACCTCGAGTTCCTTCAGATTGATCGGAATCTTGCCGACCGCCTGCACGCCGTCGACATGAAAAACAGCGTCTGAATGTTCGCGCACGATTTTTCCGATCTCTTCGATCGGAAAAAGCACGCCGGTTTCGTTGTTGGCCAACATCACTGAGACGATCGCCGTCTCGCGTCGCAGCGACTGCCGCAAGTCATCGAGATTCAGTTCGCCGTTTTCGTTCACTTCAAGCCAGGTGACTTCGCAGCCGATCTGCGCCAGGTGTTCGCAGAGATTTCTCACTGCTTCATGCTCGACGCGCGTGGTGATGATGTGACGGCGCGTGGGGTTCTGCTCGAGCCAGCCGCCGATGGCCCAGTTGTCCGATTCCGATCCGCAGGACGTGAAAGCAATCTCGCCCGCGTCGGCCGCGCCGAGCAACGCTGCGACCTGTTCGCGGCCGTGTTCGACCGCCGACTTCATCTGCCGGCCCAGCGAGTGCGCCGAAGAAGGGTTGCCGTAGTTTTCAGTCAGATAGGGCCGCATGGCCTCGAAAACTTCAGGCGCGATGCGCGTAGTAGCGTTGTTGTCGAGATAGATCATGGGGAATGTCACTCACTGAATAAGCCGAACTTTGAAACGATAGCCTATCGCGTTTCGGTAAAGCGGACCGTCGAGTGTCCATAACTCAGAGTCCAGCGACTCGGCTAGGGAGATGTACGCCGCATCGTAAGCGCTCTGGCGACGAAGCATGTTCGCTATTTCTACAACTCGAGGTATGTTGACTTTCGAATGATAGATAAGCGGAAGAACCAGGATGTTACTGACGGCCTCATCTACCGTGTCTTTGGGAAAGGCCCCTGACACGACGAGCCGCGTCAGCGCGTTTGCAATTTCGTATTGCGCCAATAGCGGCGTGTGAAGTGAGACGCCCTCATCGAGCCACCGCGTGATTTGTTGTAGAACGGAACGGCGACGTGGATCGCCGCTGACCAAAACCACCAACAGATTAGCATCCAAGACGGGCATTAGTTCTTCGAACTTGCATCGCGCCCTTCTCTAACTATTGCAACCACGTCGACAGGCGGCAAACTCTCAGCAATTTTTTGCAGTCGTGCGAGTGCTGTATCAATTTCCTGGCGGGAGTAGTTCTTCTCCCCGCGCTCAGATTCTTCGCTATCGATGGTGCCAGATTTCTTAAACATGATAGAACCTCCAACTAATTCCGGATAGATTCTACTCCCGAGCCGAACCTCAGAAAAGGCAATCAGCGAGCTCTAAGGGTCCCAACTTAGGGCATCAGCTCTTATCCGGCAGTCTTCCAAAATGTCTTCGATCAAAGGGTAGCACGAACGGCAACCGCCGCCGGCGCTGCACGCTCGAGTCACTTCGGCGATCGTGCGCAAATTGTTCGTTTGAATCTCACGTTCGATGGTTCGTTCCGAGACGCAGAAGCAGGTGCAGATCAAAGCTTCATCGCCTTCCCAGTCGTCGCGTGCCGAATCGCTGAAGCTGCGGATGGCGGCGACGAGCGCTTCGCAGGCGAGTTGCGAACATTCACTGCGTTCCGGTTGAACGATGCCGAGTCTGTTGCGTAACTTGTTTGCGTCCTGACCGATGGCGGCGGCTTCCGCGGTTGTTTTGCCAAGCACCTGCTCAGTCAACAACGACGCCGAAGCAACAATCGCTGAACACCCGGCCGCCCGGAATTTCGCTTCCGCGATGCGCTGCGCTTCGTCGATGTGCAGCGAAATCCGCACGACGGCGCCGCATTGAAACGACACTGAGCGGCCAATGAAGCAAGGCTCAGCCGCATCGCCGACGTTGCGCGCGTTGAAAAACTCTGCGGGCGCCGAACTGGAATCCTGCATGCACCAATGATTTCAGACTTCAACCGCGGCGACAAACGCGGCGCGCGTCTTTTTTTGGAGTGCGCTGACCTTATAAGCACCGCAGCCGGGCTGCCCGGCCGGGGACCCCGCTGTCAGCGCTTTGGTTAGTCGCGACCTGTCGCGACCATCTTGCTGAGTAGAGTTTTAATGAGCAGAGAGTAGCGGCAAGCCGCCACTGACCAAAGCGGCGCCAGGCGGGGTCCCCGGCGCGGCAGCCGCGCTGGGGTGCTCACGTCGCCGCACTCCAAAATGCTGTATCATCCGTCCACTTCAAATGTTCGCTCAGTTTCTTCAACGCAGTCTGGAGCTTGAGCACCTCGACAAAGGTGACTACACCGCCGAGGAATACGAAGGCTGCATTGTCGAACTTCAGCGGGTCAACCGTTGGCTGGGCGACGCCGGCGCGCTCAAGAGTTCGCTGCTGACTGAGATTGAGAAACTAAACTTGCAAAGCTTTTCGGTCCTCGACGTTGGCGCGGGTTCGGGAGAGTTGCTGCGAGTCATCGCCGGCTGGGCGCGCCGCAACGGTCGCAGAGCGCGGCTCACGGGGGTTGAACTGAACGCGCGATCTGCTCGCGCGATCGTTGAAGAGTCGGACGAGTTTCCGGGCATAGCCGCCCTTCGCGGCGACGCGTTCCGCTTGCCTTTTGCCGACAATGAATTCGACTATGCGATGAGCTCGCTCTTCACGCATCATTTCAAGGACGCTGATGTGGTTGCTATCCTGCGCGAGCTGGCGCGCGTTTCGACGCGGGGAATTTTTGTCATCGATTTGCACCGACATCCGGTGGCCTATTATTTTTACACGACCGTTGGCAAACTGTTTCTGCACAATCGCCTGATTCGTGAAGACGGCGCGTTGTCAATCCGGCGCAGCTTCAAGCCGCAGGAACTGCTGCGACTGGCCCAACAAGCAGGACTTGAAAATCCCAGCGTCGAGCGGCATTTTCCGTACCGGCTGGTGCTTTCGGCACGCGGGGGCAAGCCCGATCCTACTGGGAGCGCGGGCGTCTCGCCCGCATCATTGAACGCCAAACAACTTGAAGTGTTAGGTTCAACTTGTCTTGAGTGAATGCCTTGCTTGAGGCGGGCGGGACGCCCGCGCTCCCAGCAGAGAATTGACTATGTCTTCTGAAGACAATTTCGATGTAGCAATCGCCGGGGCTGGTCCAGCCGGCACGAGCGCGGCAATCGCCCTCGCGCTCAGCGGCGCGCGCGTTTTGCTCATCGAGGAGAAAAAGTTTCCGCGCCCCAAGCTCTGCGGAGAATTCATCTCTCCCGAGTGCTTCGCGCATTTCAATCGGCTTGGGGTCATGGAGCGAATGGCGGCGGCCGGCGGCACTTCGCTCGCCGAGACAGTTTTCTATTCCCGTCGCGGCAGCAGCGTCGCCGTTCCCAGCGAATGGTTTAAGTCCGGGGCGACTGCGCTCGGCCTCAGCCGCAGTGAGATGGATCGCCAACTTCTTGAACGAGCGAAGGGCGTCGGGGTAACGGTCCTGGAAGAAGCGCACGCATCGCGGCTTATTCGCGAAGGCGAAGCAGTGCGCGGCGTCCACGTGAAATCCGGCGCGCGATCGCAAGACTACCCGGCCCGACTAACGATTGACGCTACCGGCCGAACGCGATCGCTCGCCCGGCATTTAGATCCGCCGCGACCGACCGAGCGGAAGCATACAAACTCGCTCGTCGCCTTCAAGGCCCACCTGGAAAACGCTCGCGTGGCTGAAGGCGCTTGCGAAATCTATTTTTACGGACGCGGCTACGGCGGCCTAAGCGGCGTCGAAGGCGGCGTCAGCAATCTCTGTTTCATTGTCGCCGGACAAGACGTGCGCCGTTACGGCTCCAGTCCCGAAACCGTGCTTCGCGAAGTCGTCATGAAGAATTCTCGGGCGCAGCAGACACTCGCGGAAGCGCGCGCGCGCACGCCGTGGCTCAGCGTTTCACTGGAAACTTTTGGCAGAAGAACTCTCGTGCCCGCGACCGGGATGCTCGCCGTGGGCGACGCGGCCGCCTTCATCGATCCTTTCACCGGCAGCGGCATGCTGATGGCGCTCGAGAGCGGTCAGTTGGCGGCTGAAGTAGTCGCGCGACATCTCGCTCTGCTGCCGGCAGGCGATCCGTTTGAGCCTCAGGCATTTTCGTCCCTCGCAAACGACTATCGCGCGGAATACCTGCGCCGCTTTGACTCGCGTCTGCGCGTCTCGAGCTTGCTGCGGCGCGCTGCGTTTGTCCCACATTTGGCCGGCGCCGCCATCGCGCTGTTCGGAACCAGTGCCCGCCTGCGTCGCAAACTCGCGCGGGCCACGCGGCATTCCGCGCGAAGTGCTGAGGGCTGAACGAGTCCTGAGTGCTGAGGACCAACAACATAAGCGGCGCGCACTCAATCCTAAGCACACACTCCGCGGTACTCAGTCCTCAGCACCCAGTCCCTGACTACTCAGCACTTCAACTATATAAACGCTTGCCAGATCGGTTCTTTTGGAGTAAAAATGCGGAGCGTTCTTGTCTGAGTGTTCCACGGCGCCTATCTCAATTGGCCGTAGTTTATTCGCGCGACCGCACCACTCCCCGGACATGTCGTGGACAAGCGGAAACTTTTGCAGAACAATAATCTGAGAATCGTCATCCGGAATTATCAGCAGTTCTAAGCGGTTCTTTACCTGGTCGGCCAGTCCAACTTCGCTAAGGAGAAATAATGATGTTTGCGTCACGTAAGCAGTGGCTTATCCCCTCGCTCCGCATGGCAGCGTTTCTGATCGCCGCAGTTATCTGTGGAGTTCTCGGTTCGGGCGTTGCCTTTGGTCAGGCGCAGTCCAACGCTGCCGACTTGCAGGGAGTCGTTCGCGACGCGTCGGGCGCGGTGGTTGGCGGCGCCAGCGTTACCGCTCGAAACCCCGCAACCAACACGTCCAAATCGACGACGACGAACGACGACGGCGGCTACCTGATCGTCAATCTCACGCCCGGGGCCTACGAAGTGACTGTCGAAGCGCCTAACTTCAAAAAAGCGGTCTTGCCGGCGGTGACACTCACCGTGGGCCAACGCGCGGACCTTGACGTGGTATTGGAAGTAGGACAGGTCAGCGAAGTCGTAACAATCTCCGGCGCCACCGCGGAACTGGTCGAGACTTCGAAAACTGCAGTGGCCACGACCGTGGACCTGCAACGCATCGAGAATCTCCCGATCAACGAACGAAATTATTTGTCCTTTGCGTTGACGACTTCGACTGTGGCGCGCGACAACGGCCGCCCCATCGGACCAGCGCCGACCACCGGTTTGAACTTCGGCGGCCAGCGCGGCCGTTCAAACCTGGTCCAGGTTGACGGCGCGGACAACACTGACAACTCAGTCAACGCTTCGCGGTCAACTGTTTCGCAGGAAGCGGTGCAGGAATTTCAGGTGGTCAGCAACTCTTTCGCGCCGGAGTTTGGACGTTCGTCCGGCGGCGTCGTTAACGTCGTCACGAAGAGCGGCACCAACGATTTTCACGGCAATATATTTGGCTTTATCAGGGACAAGAGCTTCCAGGCGCGTAATCCGTTTGCGCCAATCGCCGAGCCGGACTTCCGCCGCACTCAATACGGCGTGACGCTCGGCGGGCCGTTGGATCGCGATCGCACGTTTTTCTTCTTCGCTTTTGAACAGCGCCGGCGCGACGAGTCAGGCTTCTTTACCAGCAACGTCAGCCAGGGATTGAACGGTGCCGTGACTATCGGCGCGCCGTTCCTGCCTTTCTCGCAGACTTTCAGCAACATCACTACCCCGCAGCAGAACTATGTAAACGGTTTGCTGACGACGGCGGCTGCCCTGATCGGTTCCGGGATTCCGGCGAATATCGCCCAGGGAACAGCCATCGCCGGCGCTGCCGTCCAATATGCGGCGCTTGCTTCCAGCGGCGGCTTCACCGCGCTGACGGGCACAAATCCGCTGCGCAGCGTCGGCGGCGCGATTCCCGCAGGCACAGTCATTGGGTCGCGCTTCTTCTTAACCGGCGCGCCGGTTCCGGTTTCGGATATCGCGTTCCGGCCGTTGAACAACCTGCAAAGAATCTTTCCGGTCACCGACCGCACGACGTACAACTCGATCCGGCTCGACCATCTGATCACGAAGGACCATCAGTTCAGCCTTCGCTTCGGCTACAACCCGAGCACGATCACCGGCATTCAAGTTGAGTCGCAAAACCAGTCGCTCGGCCAGAACGATTTTTCGCGCACCGGCATTCAAAAACTGCGCGACTTTACGACGGTCGCCAGCCTGACCTCGACGCTCTCCGGCAACATGGTCAACGAGCTGCGGTTCAATTTCGGCGAACGTCGCGCGACGTTCAAGTCGCAGAATGGCGATGCCGTAGCTTTCAACATCTCCGACGCAGCCTTCATCGGGCGCGAACTTTTCTCGCCTGTGATTCGCACCGAAACGCGTTACGAGTGGACCGACAGCCTGAGCGTGGTCCACGGCAATCACACTTTCAAGTTTGGCGGCGACTTTGCTTTCGTCAGAATTCCGGAAGCGACCTTCGAACTAAACTTCGCCGGTCTGTTTAATTTCAGCGGTCTGTCGGCGACCACGCTCGCCGCCTTCCCGACTCTTCCCGGCGTCGGCGCCGCTCCGGATTTCACGCCCGTGCAGCAATACGGCCTCGGTTTCCCCGGCAGCTTCATTCAGGGCTACGGCAATCCGGTCAGCCGGATCAGCAACAAACCGATGGCTTTCTTTGCCCAGGATTCCTGGAAGATTCGCCCGAATCTGACGCTCAACTACGGCGTGCGTTATGACTATGAACTGACTGAACAGATCCCCCCGGTGCCTTTCCGGGATCCACTTTCGGGAATCAACCTGGCGGCCAGTGACATTCTCGCCGCGCAAAACGTCCTCAACGTGCAGCAGGGATTTCCGCGCGACAAAAATAACATTGCGCCGCGACTGGCGGTCGCCTGGGATCCGCAGAACAACGGCAAAACTGTGATCCGCGCCGCCTTTGGCATCTTCTACGATCACCCGCTGCTCGCCGCTGCGTTCAACTCCGATATCGCCGACGCGGCGCAGCAACAACAATCGACGCTGATTTCCGGCAGCCCTTCGCCGACCGCGCTTTTGAACGCCGTCCAGGTATTTCAAGGCACCGTCCGGGTCTGCAACTTCGCCGGCGCAATCCCCGGGGTGAACTGCACACCGGGCGCCGCCTCCAGCGCGGATTACCAGGTCGGCCGCCAGCGTTTCAACGATCAAACATTCCCCGGTTTTGGATCGTTGCTGCCGTTCACGCTTCCGGTTAACAAGGACTTCGAATACGCCTACGCGAACCAGGGAAATCTGACGGTCGAGCGACAGTTGACCAAGAACATGTCGCTGTCGGCCAGTTACCTTTTCGTCGGCGCTCATCACTTGCCGCTCCCGATCGATGTCAACATCATCGGGCAGCAGAAGTTTGTCGAGAACTTCCGGCGCTTTGCGAACCGCGCGCCCAACAGTTTCGGCGAGGCGGTGCTGGCGAGCGGTATTCCGACGACAGGCGCGCCCGGCTCAAGCTTCATCAATCCGATCACCGGTGAATCGTTCACGCTGATCATTCCGGGTTTCATCGCCGTCGGCCCCCGCGGACGCGTTGTTTCTCCGGCAGCGGTCAACTTCTTCCGGCCCAGCGGCCCGAACTACTTTTTGGTCCAGGCCTTCGGCGTTCCCAAGGCCGCGTTCGACGCGAACCTGGCCGGCACGCTCGCGACGCCGACCAACGTCATCTCGCCCTTTGGCGACGTGAACGCGCAGTCGTCCATCGGTAATTCCACCTACAACGCGCTGAACGTGGATCTGAAGAAACGCTTCTCCAGCAACATGCAGTTCCTCGCGTCTTATACGTGGTCGCATTCGGTCGACGATTCGTCTGACCTGCAAACGCTGCTCAAGCCGATGAACAATCGCAACCTGGCACTGGATCGCGCTGACTCGCTTTTCGACCAGCGCCATCGTTTCGTGTTCAGCGGCCTGCTGCTGTCGCCGGTTGCGTGGCGCGCTTCCGACAGCGGGATGAAGCGCTTCTTCGCTGACTTCACCCTGGCGCCGATTTTCGAAATTTCATCGGGCCGTCCTTTCAATATTCTGTCGGCTGTGGATCAAAACCTCGACTTGCAGAGTTCGAATGAACGACCGAGCGTGACGGAAGGCGGGCTGCTTTGCATCGCCGGACCAACCAATCCGACTTGCCCTGCAGCGCTGCCGGTTGACGGAACTTTGGGCCGCAACATGGGCATCACCCACAGCTACGCTTCGCTCGACATGCGCGTGATGCGTTCGATTCGTTTCGGCGAACGCGTGCGGCTTGACCTGATCGCCGAAGGCTTCAATCTCTTTAACCGTTTCAACGAAGCGGCGGCGGCGCCCTTCTTCACGGCGGTTAACGACTTTGGCCAGCGCGCGAGCAACGGCCGCTTCTACAGCCGCCCGACCGCCTCTTACGATCCGAGGCAGTTTCAGTTTGGCGTGAAGTTCAACTTCTAAAAGTAGGACTTGAAAGCAAGCCGAGCATTCGTCCGGCAGTTACGAAAAAGGGCTGGTCAACAGGACCAGCCCTTTTTCTTTGCCGGCTTTTCACTCGTCCCTTCGGGAGAGGGCAACCTCTACGCGGTGATGGTCGCGCTCACCGTCTGGCTCCATGGCCCACGGTCGCCACGCCGGTTTACCCAACGCAGCATGTAGCTGACGAGCTTGCCGGCATCCGCGCCGTCGAACCCCGCGGTGTAAGGCGTTCTCGTATCCGTCGCCAGATAGCTCAACTCACTCGGATCGGTTGGCGGCGTGCCAATTTTCAGCCACACCTCGCACCCGATAACTCCATCCGGCTTCTTGCGGTTGCCGGGTGTCTCCTCGTCGCCGAAGGCGATGGTGTGTTGCAAGCGCTGGCTGGTGTCGATAGTCGCAACCGGTCGCGTGGTTGGCACCGCCGCCGGGGTGCGAGTGGTGGAGCGCACGTTGAGTCCGAGCGAGTGGCGCTGTGAATCCAGCACCGTGCCGGAGGTCTGTAGCCGCTGGGCCAAAGGGCGCACCAGGGCTTCGGCAGCATCGCGGGCAGCGTCTTTACTTTCGACCGCAGCTTTGGCTGCTGCCTGGGCCGCAGTGTTCTCGTCGAGCTTAGTGTTGAGAGTGGCGGCGGCCGCTGTTAGTGGTGCGGTGTCGGCAGTGAGCAGGCCGAGCGCCGCCAGATTCGCGTTTGCGTAATCGAGAAAGTTCTTGAGCCAGGCGCGAAATTCTGCGTCGGTGTCTGGTATGTAATCGGGCATTTTTATCTCCTTTGGTGATGAGGTTTGCGCCTCGTGAATGTGTTGAAGAATGGCCACGGCCATTCCCCGGCGAAGTTCAGTGAAACGATCAGGCGACGATGAGAATCGAGTTGCAGTGTTAGCGAAGCGGCCACTAACATCAGCCGCTCAGCCAGCGGCTTCAGGTGTGGCTACTTTGATATGAGACCTGACGGGTCTGATATGAGACTTGGCCAGTCTAATATGAGACCTGACGAGTCTGATATGAGACCTGACGAGTCTGATATGAGACCTGACCAGTCTGATATGAGACCTGACGAGTCTGATATGAGACCTGACGAGTCTGATATGAGACCTGACGAGTCTGATATGAGACCTGACGAGTCTGATATGAGACCTGACCAGTCTGATATGAGACCTGACCAGTCTGATATCAGAACCTGACAGTCTGATATCAGAACCTGACAGCCTGATATCGGAACCTGACAGCCTGATATCGGAACCTGACAGTCTGATATCGGGCGCGGCTCCCCTAAGACCGGGAAACCATCCACCAATGAAGGAGAATCATTCCCCGGGCTTAATGACTCGTCTCCTGAACCCCGGCAAACAGCGCCAAAAGCCCGGAAAACGAGCAAAAACGCCCGAAATACGCCACAATTTCAATTATCGTCGGTTTAAGGGTTATTGACCTGGTTGCGGGCCGGAGGATCGAGGATCATTACGCAGAGGATCGAGGATCGTGAGTCCCGAAACCGTTTCCTTGTACCGGGCCTAAATATCAAAGCTGAGGGATCGCTGTCAATAGAAAGCTAAAGGAGGTAGTGATCTAATTTCAATTCTAGATCCAGGGGTTGTATTGGATCAGAATCTTACTAGCAATTGGAGACGTGAAGCTGATGATACCAAGACAAAGTCATACGTCTCGGGGCCGCTACCTCTCAGCCGCGCGCCGGGTCGCTTTTCTTTTTGCGCGGCCAGGCGCTTTTCTTTTGCAGGTTTAGTTAGTAGTCTTTTCCGGGCTGTCTGAGCGATTTCGGACGACCTGCCTGAGCGACTGCGGACGACTTCGCGTCGATGCGGGGCAAACTAAATGGTCGGCCTGCGCATCGGAAACATGTCTTTCGGAAGCGTTCCTTGTCCTCGGACACGAGTCTCTCCCCGGAAGAAAATTCTATGATTAACCGATATTTTGCCCGTCTCCTGTCGCTGGGACTGTCCCTGTTTGTTCTGTCCGGCATCGTGTTGGCGCAATCGAGCCGCCCGCGCCGCGTGAAGCCGACGCCGGCAAAACCTGCTGAAGATCCGTTGCTGCGCCCGGAACCGAAACCCAGTCCGACTGCGAAGAACACTTCAAACCGGCCGCTGATCGACGTCCAACCGGTGAAGCCGGTCGCCAACACGGTCGGCAAAGGCGACACGACGCACGCTTATCAACTCCTGCAACAAAAGCAGTACGCCGCTGCGGCCAAGGAGGCTAAAGAGCTGGCGGCACTCTTTCCCAACGATTCCGAAGCCTGGAAGATCGCCGGGTTCGCTGAGTTGGGTTTGAAGCAATACGCTTTGGCAACTGACGATTTGCAGAAGGCGCTCGACCTGCAGAAAGCAGCGCAACGCGACGATCCCAACACCGAAGACGCGTTGGCCCAGGCTTATATACTTTCTGAAAAATTTGAGCGCGCGCTGCCCCTGCTGGTTGTCGCAACCTCGCGCGCCGGCGCCGCGCCCGATGCCAGCCTGCTTTACTATCGCGGCCTCGCCGAGTACAAGACCGGCAAACCGCTGGACGCCGAAAAAAGTTTCAACGCTGTCGTCAAGGCCAATCCCAAAGATTCCCTTTCGCTCTTTTACCTGGGCCAGATCGGGCTCGCGAAAAATGATATGGACGGAGCAATCGCTTCGCTCAATCGCGCGACCGTAAACGACCCGCGTCTCGCGCCGGCGTGGACGCTGCTGACTTCGGCCTATCTGCGTCGCGCTGCCCTCAACACCGATGAGCCCGCCAAAGCTTCGGCTGATTATCTGAGCGCGGTGCGCGCTGGCGAAGGCTTAATCAAGATCAAAACTGACGCCGAGGCGGTCACGCTTTTCGGACAAGCGCTGATCGGTTCCGAACAATACGTGCGCGCGGCCGCAGCGCTCGAACGCGCGACCTTGCAAGCAGACGCGAAAGGCGTGACGTTTTACCTGCTCGGAATCGCGCAATCGCGCGCCAAGAATTTTCCGAAGGCAATCGCCGCTTTGCAAACGGCTTCGCAAAAGTCGCCGGACGACATCAACGTCTATCGCGAACTCGGTTACGCTTACGAGATAACCAAGCAGTACGCCAAAGCGTTGGCCGCTTATCAAAAGGGAGTGACCCTGGCGCCGGGTGACACTGATTTCAAGGAAGCCGCTGAACGAGTGCGGCCGTTCGCCAAATAGCACTACAGAAGCCCGACCGTCAGCGAGGGCTCAATCTTAGGTAGCCCTTGCTTCCCGGCGCGGGCTTCCGCCATCAGGTTGGAGGATTAAAGGAATGAAGTTTATCGGAACAATTTTGTTGACGGCGCTGATGGCCGCGGCGGTTTGCGCGCAACGGCCGCGACCGGTCGACACCACCACCACCTCAACCACTCAGGCCAAGTCGATGCCGACGCCTGCCCCGGCGCCGCAATCGATGAAGGCGAAATATGAGGGCGGCATTTTCGGCTACAACAATACTATGGAAGGCACGCTCAGTTTTGACGACACCAATCAGCGTTTGCTCTTCCGCAAGGACAAGAAGGAACTCTTCATTCCGTACAACGCAGTGAACTCCGCCTTCTCCGACACGCAGAAGCGACGACCAGCGGCCGCCACCGTCGCGCAGCACGTGCCGTGGGTTGGTTGGCCGCTCGGGTTGATCAAGACGAAGGTGCGCTATCTGACGCTGCAGTACAGCGATCCGGATACGCATGTTTCCGGCGTAACCAGCTTCAAGTTGGCGAACAAAGATTTGGTTGACTCAGTCGTTTACGCACTGGCGAACAAAGCCGGGCTGGAACCGCGCGGCGAGATTTACGTGAGGAAGCGTAACGACACGGAAGCCAAGAAGACGAATCCTTAACAGCCATCAACAGTTGAACCACTGAGAGGCGGACCGCCCGAGATGAACGGTCCGCCTCTTTTCATGTCCGCAATAGAATCCGCCGATTACGCCGATTACGCAGATTAGAACTTCAAGTGCTGACGTGCCTAAAACTTCTGCGAGTTGCCGCCGCCAACCACCACGTACTCCACCATGTAACGCCGCAGTTTGTCCCGGTGCTCTTTCAGATACGCCGGGTGATCGCTCGCGATGCCGTTGTCCGGCCGGACCAGCAAAATGTAAGCCTCGAGCAGTCCTTCATCGTTTAGCTTCTTCAGCTTTCGGAGCGACGGGTTCAGTGTCTTCACCTTGTCGGCAGTGGCCAGCGCGATCACGCTGCGCAGCGCGTTCGCTTCTTCTTCCAGACTGTGACGATAAGCCGGCTCGGCGGGAAATCTTTTCTTGAACTGTTCCTTCCGCCAGGTCGAGCGCGTCACGCCATACAAAAGCCAGGCAGACGAACCGTCGTCCGTACCGGTCAGCGCACCGTCGAGCTTGACGTGCGCGTTGCCTTTGTCGTCGAAAGTGATGTCGGTGGGAATGTCTATTTCCGGATGGGCAATGTCGGTCTGCGTGATCTGCGCCCACTGGATTAGACCCGCGCGGGCAAACTTGCTGTAGGGTTCGCTGATGAAGGCTTCAATGTAGCGATCGCGCGCGGCTTCAGTTTTGCCCTGCTTCATCAAGGGCGTCGCCGAGTAGCGGTAGGCAGTTTCTTTGTTGGGATCGATTGCGATCGCGCGTTCATACCAGACCATGCTTTGCACGTAGTCGCCTCTTTGCATGAACACGTCGCCGGAAAAGAGTGCAGCGTGGTAAAGCTTCGGATCGAGATCGAGGGCTTTCTGATAGTTTTTGAGCGCGTCGTCGAGTTTGCCGCGCGAGTAGAAACCTTCGGCCTGAGTCATCAAAGCATTGGCCTTGATGTTTTCGGAAAACGACGGGCCGTCGGTGCCGTCAACCGGAATGCTCGCGATCAGGGCGTCGACCAACGGCTCCTCAATTTCCAGTTCTTTCGCCCGCACAAAAGCGGCGCGCGCGCGCAAGCTCAAGGCTTTGCGTCCCCCCGCATCTTTGGTGTTGGTCGCCTGGGCAATCAAAGCAAACCCCAGATAGAACTGCGCGCGCGCGTTGTCGGGTTCAACGGCGACAATCTTTTCCAACAACGGCAGAGCCTCGGTGTATTTGGTCTGCCTGGTCAGCTCTTCGACTTTTTGCTTCAGATCTTCAGTGGGTTCGCCGGTTTGCGCGGAAACTGAATCGGGAGAAAAGACGAGGAGACAAAACGCCAGGACTGCCAGACAGGCAATGGCGATTTTGGTTTTGTGGGGAGTCATAAGTTCTCCAGGGATTTGATCGCGACTATTGCTCAAGTTTTGCTGTACGGGCTACTGCCCCGCATGATCAGTTGGCTTGCCGCGGAGCGAGAATAAATTACCGGCTCAACAAAAACCAAATCTTGCGCGTTTTATTAAGCGCGTTTGATTCTGCCGATGCGCTGATCGCCTTTAAGAATCAGCTCACAGGCCTTGAAGGCAAACTCTTCAAAGTTCCCGAGGCGCGAAGCGAGGATTATCCAGGCTTTGTCGTTCGCACGGGAACGCCAAAGCTGGCGCTTCGGCAAGTCTGGAAACTCTCTGGCGAGACTCTCGACGTTTTCCTTCGTCGTGTACAACCACATGCCGTTGGACCCAGGCTGCTTGACGCTGTCACGGAGCGAGCAGAGAAGTTTGTCGTCGAGATAGACAGACGTGAAACCAAACATTCGTTTGATTGTGGGACGAATCGAGCTGAGTTCTTCGAGGACAAACGGAAAAGGATCTTTGCGCTGAACGGCTGGATGATTCTTCATGACACTCTCAATGCATCCAAACTATATCCACAGATTACGCAGATTTCGCAGATTAAAACGAACCTGGCAGTAACATTCCTGGTTTCGAACACTGCAATTTAGCCATTTCGTTTTCGTTCTGCGTAATCTGCGGACACCCCTAAGACGGCTCAGTCTTCAGGGCAGGCACTTTCAAAATGCGAGAATGAACCGCTCGAAGTTCCAGTTCAGAATCTTCGTCTCATCCGGGTCGGCGATGTGAATGACCACGAAAACGTCCTTGCCTTTTGGCATTCCCGGCTGTTCACCGTCGTGGACCGCATACACCGAATTGAACAAAACTGCGTCGCCGCCCTCGGGACGCGGAAAGAGTCGACCGTGCCAGTCCAGGTGCATATGCGCCTCCGGATCGATCCAAAGCTCGCCGCTGCCGAAAGAGGTGTCAGCCATGCCGGTTCCACCGCGGAAAAACCGCACGTCCTCGCGTGGCATCTCGTGCGCGATCTGGGAAAAGATTGCCGAGTCGTAAGAGCCGCATATCATCACGCTGCTATTAGGTGGAACTTTTGGCAGACGGATCTCAAAAGGCTTTGACTGCATCAGCACGCGAATCACCTCTGACCCGGCGCCGACCAGCGCGTTTCTAGTGTCGCCTTGCCAAAATTCAATTCCCAACCACGGCGAACGGAGGTAGCGAGGCCCCAGCGAGTCCACTGTCTCGGTCGCCTCCGTGATCGACGAACTCGTCGGAGGCGGCGGCTCGAGGTTCAGGGAGTTTAACCACAGCATCACCTGGTTGCGAAACTTGTCTTCAAAATCAGCCGGACGCTTGTAAGACCATGGCAGACCCTTGGCTTCGACTCGTTTCTTAAACTCCAACACTTTCCGGCGTTGTTCCAACTGTTCTTCAGTGTCCATCTTGCTAGGCGACTGGCGAAAATAAAACCAGATCGCAGGCTGCCCGTGCTGCTCCAGAGCTGACGCCGCGCGCTCGAATTCTTCCACCGTCCCTGAGGCGCTGCGCGGCGTCGGCGTTCCGAGTCGGTTCCACATGATGCCGACGAAGAGAGCATATTTTCCCATCTCTGCTATTTGGGAATTGATGAGCGCCTGCGCATCCATGCCGTATCCCGGGAAGGCATCATCCTCCCAATTTATTACCTGGAGAACGACGCCACGCGCCGGGGCCATCGTCCGATTCAGATCCTCAACCACTTCCTGAACGTAACGTCGCTCCTTCAAGACGTCGCTGGGCGACGCAAGAAAAATGAGCAACCTTTCGACTCGAGCCATGTGGATCTCTCTCAGGACTAATCAATCAGCAGGTTTTTAGTTTCAGTTTCGCGCAGTGCTTCTTCCAGTTCCTTTTGCCGAATGCCTTCGCGGCCGTGGTAGCGGATGAGCTGCGGAATCAACGCCGAGATGATCGCGGTGCCAACTACGCAAAGAATTCCGCCCGACACGATCGACGTCCGCACGCTGAACAAAGTAGCGACCAGGCCGGCTTCCGCGTCGCCAAGTTTTGGCCCGGACGTGTAGCTAATCATCTCCAGGCCCGCCAGCCGCCCGCGCAGGTGGTGCGGAATCGTCTGGCTCCAAATCGTCATGCGAAAGACGCCGCTAATCATATCGAAACCGCCCGCCAGCGCCAGAAAAAATAATGCCAGATACAGATTTTGCACGAGGCCGAAAAAGATCATGGCCACGCCCCAAAGCGCCGCGGCAATGGCAACAAACAAACCGTGCCGGCTGACTCGGCTGGCCCAACCCGAAGTCAGCGTCGCGACGAGCGCGCCGACCGACGGCGCTGCGTAGAAAAAGCCAACTGTGCCGGCGCCGAAATTTGCAGCCATTGCCGGAAACAACGCGGTCGGCATCCCGAAAAACATGGCGTTCATATCAATCAGATACGTGCCGAGGATCTCCTTGCGTCGCCAGGCATAATGCAAACCTTCAACTACGGATTTCAAAGTCGGGCGGTCTTCCGTTTGTGACGGCGCTGCCACCGACCGAATCAGAAACACGGCGGTCAGCGACGCGGCGAACGTAACAAGGTCAAGCGAGTACGCAAAGGTCGCGCCGTATCGCGCGAGGATGATGCCGCCGAGCGACGGGCCGAGGATCGTCGTGACATTCCAGCGCAACGAATTCAAAGCACTGACCGAGGACATCAATTCCAGCGGCACGATCTTTTGCAGCATCGATTCAAACGAAGGGCGCTGCAAGGCAGCCAGCCCGGCATGCAGCGCCGCGCCAACAAACAGCAGCCAGATTTGCGGACGCGGGAGAGTCGCATTGATGACGAGCAAAATCGTCACCAGCGTTTGTCCGATTTCCGTGAGGCGCAACATCTTTCGTTTGTCGATGAAGTCGGCGTAGGCGCCGCCGACAAACGCCATCAACAGGATCAGGACAAATTCCGACGCGCTCAACAAACCGACGAGGAGCGTCGAGCCGGTTAGTTGATAAACCTGCACCGGGACGACGACAAAAGTCATCGCCGTGCCGAAGGCCGAGATCAGTTGACCGAAAAACAGCAGACGATAGTCACGAGAAATTCGTAAAGGCGAGATGTCGATAAGCATTAACTGAAACAGCGGGGGCAAGCCCCCCTTCCTGACCTGAGAGACTTTGCTACGATTCTGTTTGCCTCAACCTTGAAAGCCTTCCAGGCAGATATGAAACTCTAGACTAGTCAGCTCGGGGTTAGGAAGGCGGGCTTGCCCCCGCTCCTACTCCTGATGCCTCATCGCGTCAGGCGATAGATCAAGACGGCGGCGCGTTTGATTTGTCTGGGCAACGTATCCAGATCGGCAAACTCACCGCGTGCATGCGCGCCACCACCGGTCGCGCCTAAACCGTCCAGACCCGGAATCAGGTGGGTAACGTAGGCGATGTCACCCGCGCCCCTGACACCCGGATCAAGCGCTTCGATTTTCTCAAAGCCGAGGTCCTGACTAACCGCATCGAGTTGTTTCAGCAGGTTGTAATTACCTTCGCTCGGCGACATCGCCGGAATGCCGTCCGCGAAAGTGATCTTCGCAGACGCGCCCGGCAAACTCTTGCTGACGATCTCGCGCATCTTGGCGCGCGCCGCTTCCTTTTGTTCCTCGCGAATGAAACGCAGATCGCCGCGCACGATCACTTTGGCCGGCACCACGTTTGTCTTGCCCCTAGTCGTGAGGTTTTGTTCTTTGACTTCAACTTCGGTCCCGCCTGAGATCACCGACGGGTTGAACGTCAGATACTCGTCGCCGCGCAGTGTTTCGTAAAACTGATCGAGGATGCGCGCGGCCTCGAAAATCGCGCCGCTGCCCATGCCTTTGAAAATTTGCGAGGAGTGGCCGGTGCGGGCCGTCACTTCCAACGTCCAATCGCTGCTGCCGCGCCGCGCCACGGTGGCGATGTTGCTGCCGCCGTTTTCAAAACTGAGCGCGAGGTCGCTGCGCTTGGCCGCCGCAATCATGTCGCCGCGACTGGTCTCGACCGGATCGCCGGAATCTTCTTCGTCGCCGGTGAGCATCACGATGACGCTCGCGTCTTTCAGCGCGCCGGTTTCGTGGAGGGCCTTCAAGGCAAAATACAAAACGGCGTCGCCGGCTTTCATGTCCGACGAGCCGGTGCCGAATGCCCGGTTGCCGTCGCGCCGGAATTTCTCGCCATGCAAAACAGTATCGATGTGGCCCAGCAGCAAAACACGTTTCCCTTTCGTGCCTTTCTTTTCGGCCAGCAGATGTCCGGCGCGTTTCATCCCGGCCGGCATTTCGATCCAGCGCGCCGTGAAACCGAGCGATTCAAACTCCGCTTTGAACACCGCGCCGACTTGCCTCACGCCCGCCAGGTTCTCGGTGGGACTTTCGATGTTCACCGTTTTTTCCAACAGCGCTACTGCCTCAGCCGAATGCGCGTCGATGTAGTCGAGAATCTTTTGCTCGGGCGGAGAGATTTTTTGCGCGTGTGCAAACGTCGCGAACAAAACCGTGAACGCAAACGTGGCGGCAAGGCTTCTGAGGTTTAGTCCGCAGAAAATTGGCCGCGGATTAACGCGGATTAGACGAATCTGAACAAGTCTCATACAGAATCCTTTTTTGTTTTACTCTTGATCTGATCCGCGTTCATCCGCGTAAATCTGCGGCTAAAACCCGCTTCATCGCGGCCGGCGATTCAAGTTGTCCATGTCCGACATTATCAGCCAGCGCCCGTCGCCGGCTTTCTTCAAAGTCAGAGTGAACTTCCCCTCGTCGGGTTTGCCCTTTTCGCCGCTGTAACCGCCGATGATGTAACCAACATCGCCGTTCGTCGCGTAGGAATAGGCGCGCAGCGAAAGTGGCGAGCCGTTGCTCGTATACAGTTTTTGAATCGCCGCCCTGCCTCTTGAAAGCTGCTGCCCCGACGACAAAACAAATCCGTCTTCCGTGAACAGGTTTGCCAGCGCAGCCTCGTCGCCTGCCTTCCAGGCGGTTTCATAGTCAGTCAGGACGCGGGCCAACTCCGGCGGAAGATCGACTGAAGCCGGACCTGCTTCGAGCGGAGGCAGGGCTGCTTGTTCTTCGGGCACGCGCGTCGATTGCCAATTGACGACTTGCCACTTGCCATCGCGCTTAACGAAGGTGCCGCTGTTCAAATTATTCATGACTTCGGTCTTCGCATCTTTGACGGTCGTTCCCACCAGACGGAACGCGACGATCGCGGTATCGCCGTATTGTTGAATGCGGACATCGGCGGCGCTGTAGACTGTCGTCGGGTCCCCGGGCTTGGGCGCGGGCGCCGAACGCACGTCTTTCATGATCTCGGCTTTGCCGCGTCGCCGTCCGCCGGAGCCGGTGTAAATAAGATCTTCGGCCCAAAAGCGATCGTGCACGGCAGCGTCGTTGCGCGACGCGCCGGCAAGAAATTCATTGAGTAGTTTGGTCAGCTCGCCTGCGTCTTTTGCTGTCGTCGGCCCGGTTGGAATTGTCTGCGCGGTCTGTGTCGCCTGCGCCGTCTGTGTCGTCTGCGCCGTCTGTGTCGTCTGCGCATTCACGGCGAGCGCGAGGCCCAGAACAAAGATCACGCCGGCAAACTTACTCAAGTCAGTCCGTCTCGATGCGTGTGCAAGATTTCGTCGCATAAGTTTTCTCCTCACTTGTTCTACCACCCCACGCGGCGCCGGCGCGCGGACCCCAATCTTCACCGATAGCTTCAGCGATAACCCTGCGCCTGGAGCGCGAACAGTTCAGCATAAAGTCCGCCACCCCTGACCAACTCGTCGTGCGAACCTTCCTCGACGGTGCGGCCCTCGTCGAGTACGACAATTCGATCAGCCATGCGCACGGTTGAGAACCGATGCGAAATTATCACGGCCATGCGGTTTTCCATCAACCCGGCGAAGCGACGAAACACTTCATATTCGGCGCGCGCATCAAGCGACGCGGTCGGCTCGTCGAGGATCAGCAGTTGAGCGTTTCGCATGTAAGCGCGCGCGAGGGCCACCTTCTGCCATTCGCCGCCGGACAGATCAACGCCGCCCTCGAATCGTCGACCAAGCAACTGCTTGTATTTTTCAGGCATGCGATCAAGGAGCGTGACTGCCAGGGATTTTTCGGCTGCGGAAATGATCAGCGACGGTGTCTGATCGCCGTGGCCGTCGATCGTTTGTTCAGCAGAGGCAGTAGGCGCGGCGTTGCCGCTGAAGGCAGTCGTCGCTTTGCCGTTTGATGCAGTAGGCGAGTCGATGTACTCCCGCACTTCTTCGATCTCGCCGACGCCGATGTTTTCGTCAAAGCGCAAATCGTAGCGATAGAAATCCTGAAAGATCACGCCGACGTTGTGTCGCAAGCTTTCGAGGTCATAGTCGCGAAGGTCACGACCGTCCAGCAGTATGCGGCCTTCGGTCGGGTCGTAGAGCCGCGCCAGTAACTTCACCAAAGTAGTTTTGCCGGCGCCGTTGCCGCCCACGAGCGCGAGTCGCTCGCCCGGACGCAGCGTCAGGCTCACGCCGCGCAGCGCCCAATTCTCGCTCTCGGGATAACGGAAGCCGACGTTCTCGAACACAAAACCCTGTCTGAGCGGTCGCGGCACTTTCGGCGCGCCGGCGGGCGAACTAATCGTTGGCTTGGTTTCGAAGAAGTCAAACAAGTCTTTCAAGTAAAGACTCTGCGAATAAATTTCGCCTGCGGCGGACAAGAGACGTTGGATGATGTCGCGACTGCGCATGAACGAAGCCGCGAGAAAGGTGAGCGAGCCCAGCGTGATCGCGCCGCTGACCGCGCGCAGAATAATGATGACGTACGCGCCGTAATAACCAAGCAGCCCAACGACGGACAGCGCGGTCGCCACGATGCTTTTGCGTATCGTGAGCCATTTGTTCTCTTCGTAAAACTTATTGGAGAGCGTGCGATAACGTTCGACCAGCCACGGCGCCAGGCCAAACATCTGCACCTCTTTCGCGGGCCGATCGCTCGCGCCGAGGTAGCGCAGGTAGTCAAGCTGGCGCCGCTCAGGCGTCCAACGAAAGAGCAGCGAATATTCGAGCGAGGCGTAATGCGCTTCGCCGAGAAAGCCCGGCACGACTGCCAACGCGAGCAGCAGGAGCAACCAGGGACTGTAAACGAGCAGCACCGCCGCCAGCGACGCGAGCGTGAGCGCGTCCTGCGCAATCGAAAGCAGCAACGCGAGCAGTCCGATGCGGCCAGTGGTTTGGCGTCGCGCGCGATCGAGCTGGTCGTAAAACGCCGGATTTTCAAACTGATAAAGGTCGAGCGAGGCGGCATGCTGCATCAGCAACACACTGGTGCGGTTGGAAAAGAGATCGCCGAGCAGGCTCTCAACTACCGACGAGATGCGTGAAAGAGTTTCTGCGGCAAACGCGAGGAGGATTTCCAGGACTACGAGTCGCCAAAGCTGTTGTGTGTTCAGGCTGCCGCCGCGCGCGGCGACCACCGTGTCGATGATCAGTTTTCCGATCCAGAGCAAGCCGACGGGAATGAACGCGCGCACCAGGCGCAACGCGAGCATCGCCAGGGTGAAACCGCGATGCGTTTCCCAAACGAGCTTGATGAACGGAGGAACATGACGCAGCGCCGCGATTCTTTCGCGCAGCGTCGGCGACTCCGGAGTTCCCGCCCGCCGTCTCGATGCAGGTCGCGATGACATGAGAGAAACTCCGCGGAGCTGACTAGGTGAGGCCGACGACTGATTCCCAGGTAGCCAGCGCGCGCGGCAGATCGTATTCGGTGACGCGTTCGCGCGCCGCCGCGCCGAGGCGACGTCGCAAAGGTTCGTCATTGGCCAAACGACGAATCGCCGCCGCCAGGGCTGCGACATCGTTCACTCCGACCACTAGCCCCGTCTCGTCGTCGTTTACCAGCTCCAGCGGACCAGGCGCGCCGTCGCTGACGACTACGGGCAGCCCATGGTTCATTGCCTCGAGCAACGCATTCGGGGTTCCTTCCACGCGTGACGGCAAGGCGAAGATACTCGCGCTGCGATAGAAGTAGTGCGGGTCGCTGACTATGCCGTGCCAGTCTACGCGGTCCGCAATTCCCAGATTTTCCGCGTGAGCGAATAACTTTCTTTTGAGCTTGCCATCGCCGACCACAGCCAGCCGCCAATCTTTCAGATCGTCGCGCAGCAGCGCAAAGGCCTCGAACAAAACGTCGTGCGCTTTGTCCGGCACCAGCCGAGCGACGATTAGGATCAAAGGTGACGCTGAGGACATTCGGCCGTGACCATTGCCGTTGCCGTTGCCGTTTCCATTTCCGTGGTTGCTGTTGCCGTTGTGAAGCACCAGCGGGTTAGGCACGAACGCCAGCTTTGCCGGTTCAACGAATTCACTCATGTCACGCAGCGCACCTTGCGTGTTGGCGGTTACCAGGTCGGCGTGGTTGTAAAACCGGCGGGCCAGGCCGTCCCAATTCTTGATTCGCGGCAAGCGGCGCGGATCGTTGCGCTCGGAAATGATGACCCGGCGCCCCAGCCCGCGGCAGGCTTTGATCGCGATGATGTTGATAGGTGTACCGAGCGACATTACGACCGGCGACTCAACATGCTTCAGGGCTTTCCGCAAGGCGATCGACTCATAGACGAACAACAGCCGGTAATAGATTCGGTTTAGAGTCTTCCAGCACAAGCGGAAAAAGCAGCGACCGATGAAGCGGAACAATCGCACCTTTTGCAAATGAAATTTCTGGACCAGCGCGGCCAGCCATCTCACCAACTCTCCGAGGCGCGTTAGTCCGGCGCGATCGATGATGACGTGATGGATTGCCGGGTCGAGCGCGTAAAATCTTTGCCGATCATGCAGGGTGACGACGCACACTTTTCGACCTCGCCGGGTCCATTCATTGGCAAGCGTGGAAACGACGCGCTCAATCCCGCCGGCATCGAGACTGTTACAGACGAGGATGAGTTCGGCGGAAAAATCAACTCGAGCAGGCATCTTGCTTCGCAAGTCTCACTTTACTTAACAGTTTCTGAAGATTCTTGAATTGCCGATGATAACACACCGGGGGGCGGGCTAAAGTTTGAAGGCGAACTGGCCGGAACGGTTGTGAAGTCTGCCCGGCTTGCCGGTCCTAATTGAGAATCTCTGTGCGTCCTCTGTGAACTCTGTGCCTCTGTGGTGAGGTTCTGTGCTCAAATTCACCACCGAGACACAGAGAACACAAAGGCCTCACAGAGGGTGCGATTCTGCATTCATCAACCCTTCGTACTCAGCCGGCGGAACATCTTTGTAGCGATAGCTCTCACCGGTCCTAAAGACCACGTCGAGCAAACGCTTTTGTGGATCGTAACGAACCCGTCGAAGCATGCTTGAGTTAACTTTCTTGAATTGAACCGCTCCGCTTTCTTCATCATCAACGGATTTGCCTTCCGAAAGCGAATCGATAAGGCTCGCAGCCAATCTCGCCCGTTCATGCTCAGATAAGGCGAGCGCGAGTCTCTCTATTTCGGAGAAGCTGGCCATTAATGAAGGATAGCGCTGCTAAGTTGAAGGGTAAAGTGATCGCGCTAATCACGGCGATAGAGTCAGTGCGGGCGAATCACAGTGGTGGAGCCAGCAGGGCAGCGTGGGTGACCGAGATTGGACCTAAAGCGCCAAAGGCACGAGTCGATGGAGATTGGATGGGAAGCGCCAAAGGCGCGGAATGTAATAGCCTGGGCCAGCGGCCCAGGAACTGATGGCTACAAATAATTCCTAAAGCCGCAACGCGGCGGAATACACGCGTCGATATGGGTTCTCACGAACTATTTCGCTCCTTCAGAGCTCAATTGTTTTTTTGTACTGGCAACCTGAGGCGTTGCCCCAGGCTTTTTCATTTCGCGCCTTCGGCGCTTCGAAGGTTTCGCACAAGGAGGGTTCGCACTCAGGCGAAAGCTTCGTCGCCAGCCGTTGCTGCTCAAACGTCGAAAGGATCTTTGTCAGTCAGGTAAGCAAGCAAATCCTGCTTGTTCGAGCGCGTCGCGAGCCAGGCGCGCACGCGTTCGATCTCGGCGTAATCTTCGTGGCCGAAGCGCGTGATGTAGATTCGCTCGAGCCGTTTCTTCCGCGCCTCTTTTTCCGCTTCGTCCTGCCAGAAGGCCGTGAACATCGAGTTCAGGTCGTCGTGAAGATTGCGTTGCTTCAACGCCTCCCATTCATTGCGGTCAAGCCAGACGCCTTTGCAACCTTCGCAATGATCGATCGTAAAACTGAAGCCATGCCCGACGAGATACTTGACCAGACGGAAGCGACACTCAGGACAGTCGAGATGGAGACCGGGTTCGGCAAGATGCAAGCCGCTGTCGTGATCTGATAGCTCCGATCGCTCCGGCAGGTTCGGCCCCTTCTGCTCCAGCCATTTCCAATACTCCACGCCCCTGATCCACTTTCCCCGACACTCAGGGCATCTAAAAAATCTGAGGCCGTCCTCCAGCTCCGTCGCCTGCAGTTCAGGCGACTTGCAGATGGGACACTTCAACAGCACACCTGGCTTCGTCTCAATTGCACTTGTTTGCATGTTGATAAATTATCATGGGCCTTCGCTTCAAAGCACTTTGGAGTGCGCTGACCTGTCCGCGCTTTCTCCGGCCGCGACCTGGCGCGGACGGTGTCGAAAAGTCTCTGGAATCAAAACGGCGTCAAGCCGCCGTTGACCAAGCGGCGACAGGTCGCCGCACTCCAAAGCTGATCGTCTATTGCTTAGGAGCGCTTTCCGGAAGATTGAGCGCTGGCTTTATTTGGCCGCGATGACACGTCGTGCAATTGATCACCGGTTCGGCGCTCTTCAGGTTCTTGATTTTCTTCAACTGCTCGTTGTTAATGTTCGCCGCCATCGCGGCCATGTCGCGCGCGATTTGCTTGGTTGGCTTGTCTTCTTTTTCCCACTGAGCGGCCACATGACAATGCGTGCAGTCGATACCCAACGACTTCGCGTATCCCATCTCCATTACTCTTAAGAGCCGTCCGGCCGGCATGGTGTTGAGCATCTTTATGTTTTTGAAGACTTCACCAGCGGGCTTGTTCTCCTGACCGGCAATCGCTTTTCTGAGATCCGCGAGCGCCTGCGCCTGATCAAAAGGCTTGTCACTTTGGCTCGTTGTCGTTTGCTTGCCATGGGCCTGACCGTCTTGAGCTTTGACGCTTTCGCCCGTCTGCGAGCCGACCAGCATAACGCCAAGAATTAGGGTTGCGGCCAACGACATGACGCCTGCGCCGCGCGTGACTTGTTTCTTCATCGAGTGCGTCCTTGGTTTACCAGGCAGTTGTAAAGGTTGGGGAAGTATTGCCCGACTAACAACATCCAGTTTCTGGTTTAGGATAGGTTTGCATGTTTAGCAGTTTGGAAAGCTGAGGACGGTTAGTCCAGTCGCAGCCGAGTTGTCGCTGAACTCAGGACGAATGAGTCGATTAGTCCTGCGCGCTTTCCTGATCTAGATAAGTTGCGCTCAAGTTTCCATGTGGTTTTTTGGCTGACTACAATTTTATTCGATCGCTTCTACCAGTTCTCCAATATTTGGCTGCTGATTCCACAGTTGCTGCTGATTGACCATAACGTTTCTTCCGGCTATTGGATATAACCCGGCCGCTAAGGCAACAATCGGTATCCCAAGAGAACTGGAAACAACTGAGGCGCTATTCGCGTCAACAATCTCGAATTGGAACATCTCATTAAAGGCTGATCGTCCTGAAGGACTCGCAGCTCCAGCCGGGTGAACATAGAAGACATTTGGGTTGCTTTTCCAAACAGACCAAATCTCATTCCCAATTTCATTAACCACGGTTCTGAAAGCCTTTGCTGATCTAATGTACTGTGTCAGGCGGTTACCGATGTAGCAGTAAATTCTTGGTGTGGAAAGACGAAATTGCAAAGAATTAAGATAAAACTCCGATTGTTGGCTTCCGGGAACGCGGGTTATTCCGTAAAGGAGCGCAAGTACGGCTCGAACAGCCCGCTTTGAGGAACCATCGGCAGAGAATGGAATTATCAATCTGTCGGAAGCAGACATCGCAAGTTCCGTGTAGATCGAAAAACTAGGATTGCAGTCAATGAATACGGCAGTATTTTCCTGATCCCACGAGTTTTGAATGTCCTCGATCAAGTTGCTAATCCATGTATGAACGATCCTCCATGCTTCGGTTGGGCCCGGCAGGGTCGCACGCCTGACACGAGACGCTTGGATCTCCAACTGTTCATCCCCGCATACCAGGAACAGGTTCCCGGGTGCGCGATAATTCTGCTGTGAAACATTGATTACAAACTGCGCGCCAGTGTTTGGATTTACAAATGGGCTATTTATCCTATCCTCAATGTAACCCGAAATGGTTTGACGAGGCGTACGCGAGCTGAAAAGGTCTAGGGCCCCTTCGCCAGCTATCATTCCGCCGAGCAACATTCCAGACGCATTTGCCTGCGGACAGAGATCGATCACTAGGATATTTTGTTCGGGATGCTTTCGTGCATATTCGCTTGCGATCTGAAAGGTCAGATACCTTTTCCCGACCCCGCCCTTATTGTTCCATATCGCGTAGGTTGCCATTAAATCCCTCCAACTCACTGAATCAATTTTGCGGAGTCTAGCAGAACAGTTGTTTTTAATGTTACGAAAAGGTAGAGGCCCCCGATTCTTTTGGACCTCAACGACTTAATAACCGTGTCAGGTCTTACGGATCGAATATACGAATCGCGGATTGATAAACAAAGCAAATACGCTAATGAAGGCGCCATGAACCCTTAGAGAACATGAGCGTGGCTTTCCTGTTACGAGCTCTGATAAATCTCACCACCCGATGCCACAAACTCTTGCGCCTTTTCTTTCAGACCAGTTTCCAGTGCCGACGCTTCATCGATTTCTTTCTGCGCGGCGTATTCGCGGACGTCCTGGGTGATCTTCATGGAGCAGAAGTGGGGGCCGCACATGGAGCAGAAGTGGGCCAGCTTCGCGCCTTCATTCGGCAGCGTCTCGTCGTGATACTCGCGCGCGACTTCCGGGTCGAGCGAAAGGTTGAACTGATCTTCCCAGCGAAATTCGAAGCGCGCTTTCGACAAAGCGTTGTCGCGATACTGCGCGCCGGGATGGCCCTTCGCAAGGTCGGCGGCGTGCGCCGCGATCTTGTAGGCGATGACGCCGTCTTTGACGTCTTTCTTGTTCGGCAACCCGAGATGTTCTTTCGGCGTGACGTAACAAAGCATCGCGGTTCCGTACCAGCCAATCATCGCCGCGCCAATCGCGGAGGTGATGTGATCGTAACCGGGCGCGATGTCAGTCGTGAGCGGCCCCAGCGTGTAGAACGGCGCTTCCTGGCAAGTCTCGAGTTGCTTGTCCATGTTCTCTTTGATCAAGTGCATCGGCACATGACCTGGACCTTCGATCATCACCTGGCAGCCGTACTCCCAGGCAATCTTCGTCAACTCGCCGAGCGTTTCGAGTTCGGCAAACTGCGCTTCGTCGTTGGCGTCGGCAATCGAGCCCGGACGCAGACCGTCGCCGAGGGAGAACGAAACGTCGTAGGCCGCCATGATTTCGCAAATCTCGCGGAAGCGCGTGTAAAGAAAACTCTCCTCGTGATGCGCGAGGCACCACTTGGCCATGATGGATCCGCCGCGGCTGACAATGCCCGTCGTTCGTCGGGCGGTCAGAGGGATATAGGCCAGGCGCACGCCCGCATGAATCGTGAAGTAGTCGACGCCCTGTTCGGCTTGTTCGATCAGCGTATCGCGGAAAATTTCCCAAGTCAGGTCTTCAGCTTTGCCGCCGACTTTTTCCAGCGCCTGGTAAATCGGCACGGTGCCGATGGGCACGGGCGAGTTGCGAATGATCCACTCGCGCGTGGCGTGAATATTTTTGCCGGTGGAAAGATCCATCACGGTGTCTGAGCCGCACTTGATCGACCAGCGCATCTTTTCAACTTCATCGTCGATGGACGACAGCACGGCGGAGTTGCCGATGTTGGCGTTTATCTTCACGAGGAAGTTGCGGCCGATGATCATCGGTTCGCTTTCGGGATGGTTGATGTTTGCGGGGATGATGGCGCGGCCGCGCGCGACCTCGTCGCGAACAAATTCGGGCGTGACGTACTCAGGAATTGCCGCGCCGAATGATTGGCCGCGGTGTTGATGTTGCAGCGAATCTCTGGGAGCACTGCTGGGAGCGCGGGCATCCTGCCCGCCTGGTTCCGTTAACAAAGCCTCTTCAGCAGCAATGCGGGCAAGATGCCCGCGCTCCCAGGTGCGGCCGAGATTTTCGCGGATGGCGATGAATTCCATCTCGGGTGTGACGATCCCCTGACGCGCGTAATGCATCTGCGTCACGCAGCGACCGGCGCGCGCGCGCAAGGGTGTGCGTTGCAGCGCCGGGAAATTTTCCAGGCGATCGAGACTGGCAAGACCGGCGACGCTGGCGACGTTTCCTTTTTGGCGCGCCTGAGTGGCTGCGTCAAACGTCAGGTAACCGTCGTCGATCGGCTGCAGTTCGCGGCCCTCATACTCCTCAACGTCGCCGCGCGCCAAAATCCAGTGCCGGCGCAAAGACTGTAAGCCTTCGCGCACGTCACTTCGGACTGACGGATCGCCCCACGGCCCGCTTGTGTCGTAGACGCGAACCGGAGCGTTCTCTGCAAGCGAGTTGTCGAAGTTGCGCGTTTGGTTTTGCGAAATTTCGCGAAAGGGAACGCGCACGCCGGGCCGCTCGCCGTCGACGTAGATGCGGCGTGAATTTGGCAGCGGCTTATCGCCGTCGGTCGGCGTAGTTTCGATTTCAGGTTTGATTGCGGCGCTCATAATGACTCCTTAAGACGGTAAATCGTGAATCGTAAATGGTTAAAGCAGCTGCTTGTAAATCGTAACTCGCAAACAAGCCGGGAGCTATCCATTCGGGCTTCCGGATTTCTAATCATTCACGATTCACGATTCACAATAAAAACCGTTCCACCCCCGAACAAAGAGATGGAACGGTCACTGAATAACTGTTTCTCCCTTCGACGGTGCTAACCGTATCAGGTTCAAGGGGTCTCCCGGCAAATTGCCGATGTCGAAATGCGAATTTCGGATTTGACCTTCCCGCTTCCGATCAGCAATCCGAAATTCGAAATCCGCAATTCTCATGGGACTCTCAGCCTTGCGGCTCCCCCGAAAACTTTGTGCTGTCAGTTTACTACATCGACCCTCAAAATTACTCGCGCGGCGATTCCCTCGCTCGTACTAACAAATGCGAACCGTCTGCCGTTATAATTCGCTACCCCCCAGGTTACACCCAGGCTTTCGGAGATCAATACTATGTCGACGAGTGTTTTCGCGCGTCCGATTCAGGCGCTCGTTTTCATGCTGGCTCTTATCCCATTTCTCTCGACGGGCTGTTCCACCACGGAACCCGCGTCCCCACAAGTCAAACCTATGGAAACTGAAACGGACGTGCATTCATTTGCCAGGCCTAACGAGGTCGCCGTCACGCACATAGACCTCGATCTGGCAGTCGATTTTGATAAGAAACAGATAACCGGCAAGAACACTCTGCGTCTAAACAACAAGACCGGCGCGCGCCAGCTACACCTCGATACGCGCGATCTCACGATTCAACGCGTGACGTTGGACCAGGCAGAAACGGCAACGAAATTTACGCTCGGTGAGGCGGTCAAGTATTTGGGCCAGCCACTCGTTATCGACGTACAGCCGGAAACTAAGACGGTCAACGTCTATTACACTACCAGCCCCACCGCTGCTGCTCTGCAGTGGCTCGAACCGGCGCAGACCGCGGGGGGTCAAAAGCCTTACCTCTTTACTCAATCGCAAGCGATCCTCGCGCGCACCTGGGTTCCCTGCCAGGACAGCCCGGGCGTGCGGATTACCTATAGCGCCAAAGTAAAAGTGCGCCCCGATCTGTTGGCTCTGATGAGCGCCAGGAATGGCACGCAAAAAACGGCTGACGGTGTCTATCAGTTTGAGATGGACCGACCGGTGCCTGCCTATCTGCTGGCGCTGGCCGTCGGCGATATTGAGTTTCGGCCGCTGGGCAGTCGCAGTGGCGTTTACTCTGAGCGGGCCATGGTTGATAAAGCAGCGGCTGAGTTTGTCGATTTGGAAAACATGATGACCGCGGTGGCGGCGCTGTACGGCCCATACCTTTGGGATCGATACGACGTGATAGTGCTGCCGCCCAGTTTTCCTTTCGGCGGGATGGAGAATCCGCGTCTGACTTTTGCCACGCCGACTATCCTTGCCGGCGACAGATCGTTAGTGTCGTTGATTGCGCACGAGCTGGCGCATTCTTGGTCGGGCAACCTGGTGACGAATGCGACCTGGAACGATTTTTGGCTTAACGAGGGATTCACGGTTTATCTCGAGCTTCGCACGATGGAAGCGAGAGCGGGACGCGACTATTCAGAAATGCTGGCGCAACTGGCCAAACAGGAATTGCTCGAGGAAATTGCAAGGCTGGGAGCCGGCAGCCCGGACACGCGCCTGCACCTCGATCTTGCGGGCCGCGATCCTGACGACGGATTGACGAACGTCGCCTACGACAAAGGCTACTTCTTCCTGCGACTCATGGAAGAAACTTTCGGCCGAGAAAAATGGGATGCGTTCCTGAAGAAATATTTCGACACCTTTAAATTTCAGAACATGACGACTGCGCGCTTCGTGGCCTACCTGCGTGAGAATTTGATTCAAGGGGACAAGGCTCTGGAAGACAAACTCAAGATCGATGAGTGGATCTATGGCGCCGGCCTGCCGAGCAACGCCCCGCAAGTGCAGCCGAAGGAATTCGAACGAGTAGAAGCGCAGGTAAAAGCATGGACGACGGGAACGCCGGCGACAAAACTGGACACGCAAAACTGGACCACTCATCACTGGCTCCATTTTCTGCAAAAGCTTCCCCAGGATTTGAAAACGGAACAGATGGCTGAGCTTGACGCTGCGTTTAAGTTTAGTGAGTCCGGAAATGCGGAGAAACTCCACGCGTGGCTGCTTCGCGTGATTGCAAGGCAGTACAAACCCGCTTATCCCGCACTGGAAAAATTCCTGACGAGTATGGGCCGGCGAAAGTTTTTGAAACCGCTCTACACGGAGTTGGCCAGGACTCCGGAGGGAATGGAGCTGGCCCGCCGGATTTATGCCAGGGCCAGGCCCTCGTATCACCCGGTTTCATACACAACCATCGACGAGATCCTAAAGGAGAAGCCGTAGAACCAACTCAAGCAGAAGCCTGACCGTCGCTGGCGTTGCCAGATTCTCAGCCTTGCGGCTTCCTCTGAAACTTTGAAGGCTCAACAATGCAGAATTCCTCATCCATCAATGACAGCAACGCTCAACCTTCGCATGCCACGATTGTTTGGGACGGTCCTGCCTGGGACGCACCCGGGTGGGTTCCCGACAAACCTGGGGTTTGCGACTACGGCTACGTATCGCGAGGGCAAGCGGTAGGTTGCTCCCACGAGGAACTGGTGGCGTCATTCATCACCCGCGGACCCGAAGACATCAAACTGGTTTGGACACCCGAAACTCCCAGTCCGGTTTTCCCGGAAAAAGTTCCGGAGTTAGCTGCGGCGTTCAAGAGAATAAGCCTCAAGGCCGCGAACAAGCGCATCTACTGGGGGGTGGGATTAGTTGCGTTCGGGGTCGCTGCGGCTCTGTGGTTCCAGGATAGCAGCTTCCTGTTTCGCAATATCCTTGCGATCTTTGGTGCGCTGGCATTAGTAGAAGGCGTTTGGCAACGAATCCGGTTGCAACACTACAGCCAGGAAGACGCGGCGGCCGATGCGAGCAGCCTTCGTTTCGACGCCTGGCTCAAGAACAAGCAGATTAGCGGTTACACGTTCGGGCTGGCTGCCTTCATTGTCGCGGTTGGCCTTTTCCAAGGCCTCGGCGGTGCTGAAGAATCAATAAACCGCGCGGGTCTGGTGAAGCCGGCAGTTTGGGATGGCCAGGTGTGGCGACTGCTGACAGCTTGTCTCATGCACGCCAGCATCATGCATTTCTGGATGAACGCCGTGGCGCTGGTCCACTTCTCAAAAATTTTGGAACGAACCAGTCGCCGCGCTTACGTCCCTTTGATTTTTCTGGTTTCGGGCGCGCTCGGCAGCGTCTTCAGCGTGCTCCTTTATCCGCATACCACTTCGGTCGGAGCTTCCGGAGGCCTGATGGGGCTGTTGGGCTTCATTACCGTCGCCGCTTATGTTGACAAGAAAACTTATCCGCCGAAGTACCTGCGGAATTCCATCGAAGGGATCGTATTGGTTGGCGCCTTCGGACTTTTCGGCTTTGCCTTCATCGACAACGCGGCCCACTTCGGCGGCTTGTGTGGCGGACTGCTGCTTGGATGGCTGCTGCTGAGACCGTACAATCAGAAACCCAACGAGAAGAAGATGGAGAGGCAAGTGACGACGCTCGGGATAGTCGCGCTGTTGATTCTCGGCCTGGCGGCTTTGATGGCCATGTACAAAACAATGTGAGAGAAGGAAATTTTTCTTAAGAAGGGACTATGAACATGTCAGTAGAAACAGGGAAACGTTTTCCCGATTTTAGTTTGCAGAACCAGGACGGCAAGACCGTCACGCTCGGAGACTTTGCGGGCAAGTGGCTCGTTGTTTACGTCTATCCGAAAGACGACACGCCCGGTTGCACGATTCAGGGCAAGTCGTTCACCGCTTCGAAGCAGGAATTCGACGATGCCGGTATTTCCGTGGTCGGTGTCAGCGCCGACGATGTGGCTTCGCACAAAGACTTCTGCAACAAGTTTTCGTTCACGATCGACCTGCTGGCAGATCCGAATCATGAACTGCTGGACGCGGCGGGCGTGGGCCAAAGCGACTACAAAGGCACGATGTACTGGAACCGCACTTCGTTCGTGATCGATCCGGAGGGTAATCTGCGGAAGGTTTATGAGAAGGTGGATCCGAACGGACACGAGCGCGTGCTGCTGGACGACATCAAGGCGATGCAATAGGAACCTGGAGTGAGGACGCTGGAAGCGTCCAATTTAGTAGCCGTGGACTACGCCCACGGATCACAGCCGGCGTTTTCCTATCGACCCTGAAAGGATCGGATCGATTCGATCCTTTCAGGGTCGGGTATCGTTTATCAACCGTGTTCCGGGGCTATGCCCCGGCTACTACATTTCACGCCTTCGGCGTGAAGACACCTCCCACATCATTGCTGCGCCGGCTCGGTGACGACTGGCGTTCCCAGGTATTTTGAAAAGAACCACACGTAGCGCCGCACGCGGTCCATCTGGTGGCGCGGTTCGGTGAAGCCGTGGCCTTCGCGCGGGTACACCACAAATTCCACCGGCACCTTCATATCTTTAAGCGCCATGTAAAACTCCTGCGCCTGGGCCAAAGGTACGCGCACGTCCGCCTGGCCATGCAGGATCATCGTCGGCGTCTTCACATTTTTTACATGGGCCATCGGCGAACGGCCCCAGTAAAGATTCGTCGCGTCCCACGGCGCTTTGTCTGAATAGAACCAACGCAGGTAACGCTGAATGTCGTTCTGCGAATACATCGAATAGATGTTGGAGATTCCGGCGCCGGGCGAGACGGCCTTGAAGCGATCCGTCTGCGTCAAAATCCAGAACGTCATGTAGCCGCCATAGGACCAGCCGAAGGCGCCCAGTCGATCGGGATCAGCAAGGCCGCTGGCGACGAGCGCATCCACGCCTGACATGCAGTCTTCATAGTCACCTTTGCCCCAGGTGTTTTTGTTCGCCTGCGTAAACGCGAGACCCTTGCCGGTCGATCCGCGGAAGTTTGGCTGAAGCACAGCAAAGCCGTTCGCCGCCAGTACCTGCACGGTGCTGGTGAAATTATTCAGCGACGCCCCGGTCGGACCGCCGTGAGGATTCAAAAGCAGGGGAACTTTCTTGCCCGGTTCATAGCCGACCGGCTTGGTGAGCAGCCCTTCGACTTCCGTGCCGTCTTTGCTTTTCCATTTAACGATCTCGGTGTCCGCGAGCGCGTATTCCCGCAGCCAGTGATTGTGTCCCATCGGGTTCATTGAACTGAAATCCGTGTTGGCTGTGTACAACTGCGTCGGTTCATGCTCGGTTGAAGTAGTTCCGACAAGCTTCTTGCCGTCTCGACTGATTTCAGTGATACCGGTGGAGCCGCCGCGGCGCGAAAGCTGTTTCACATTGCCGCTGTTCAACGCAACTGAGTAAACCTCGATCGCCTGGAGCACGTTGGTGCTGAAGTAGATTGTCCGGCCATCGCGCGACCACACCGGAGTGCCCACGCCCAAATCAAATTTTGTGGTCAGTTCTTTCGGTGGTCCGCCGTCTGCTGGAGCGACGTAGAGAAACGACGTCGAAATTCCGCCGGGCTCATCCTGGGTGCCGGTGTAGGCGATCCATTTGCCGTCCGGCGACCAGCGCGCGGTATCGCTCGAGCCGATGCTGTCTTCCAGTTTTCTCTTGTCGCGATTGGCGAGCGTCATGATCCAGACTTCGCTCAAACTGCCGTCGTCAGCTTTCGGCGTCGGCCGCGCCGTGAAACTCACGCGCGTTCCATCCGGCGACCATTGCGGATCGCCGACCGTGAAGTCGCCTTCAGTCAGACGCTTGCCTTCTTTTTTCTCAACGTCCCACAGCCAGAGGTGCGACATCTTGATGTCACGGTCGATCAGAATCGGATCGTCTTTAACTTTCTTGCGCTCTTCCTCGTCCTTGCTCGGTTGATCCGCGGCGCTTAGAAGCAACTGCTTGCCATCCGGCGAGAAACGAAAGCCGCTGACGCCGCCTTTGTGAGACGTAACCGCCCACGCCTCGCCGCCATCGGCCATCATCATCCAAACCTGCCGCTCGCCGTCCTTTTCGCGGTCGGACAAAAAGGCGATCATGCGGCCATCCGGCGACCATTCAGGCGCGGTGGAATTTTTCTCGCCGCGCGTGAACTGCATCGGCCTGCCGCCGGCAGCGGGCACAACCCAAACCTGCGTGACCGTTTTCCATTCCTTGTCCTTCTCCATCTTCACTCCGCCCACGGTGTACGCGAGCCTCGTCCCGTCCGGCGAAATCCGCGGCGCGGCCACGCTGGCAATTTTCATGAGGTCGAGCGAGCCGAGCAGTCGCTTGCCGTCTTTGGTGCGTGCTTCAGGCGCCGCAGGCGGGGCCGACTTCTTCTGCTCCGGCGAGGCCGCCGGTTCCTGTGCGCGAACCGTCGAGCCAGGCACGGCGAGAAACAAGGACAGAATGAAAAGGACGACGAGACGTTTGGTCATTAGGATCCCTCCAGGAAAGTCCGGTTTGAAAATTGAGCCCTCTGCGCGTTGTCGGCGATCTCTGCGTCTCTGCGTTGAATGTTTTGGTTCGGCAGTTCACCGCCGAGACGCAGAGGGCGCTAAGACTACGCCGAGAAAATCCAAATTGAGAACACTCCCGAAAACTGAGAAAGCAAAACAGGGGAACGACGAGCGCTTACACTTTTGGACAACGTCAGCGGACGGCGGTTGAAAGTTTCGCTTGTCGCCTGGTCCAATAAATCAGGGCCGCGCCCACCGCCCCGTAAATTACAGTCCCGATAAGGACGACGGCGTTACTTTTTATTTCGTCGTTCAGCGAAAGCGGATACTCGTAAGAGAAAATTACAACCATCAATATCAGGATCAGGACATACGTGAGGAACGTCCAGACCAGAAGCGAGGCCAGTATCTGCAGCACGATCGTTCCCCGGCGAGTTTCGGCGCGAATGAAATTGATAACGCCGAGGACCAGCACGCCGAGCGGTATCCCTCCCATCACCACGAAGAGGACGACCAGCAGAATCTGACCGACGATGTCGTTAGCTTGTCTTAGCAAAGGCAGGGAGTCCCTCAGCTTCAACCGCCAATGAAACTCATCGAGCGCGAAGGCGCCACAAACTGCGGCTCGTTGATGAAATGGCGCGGTTCTTTTTTCATCACGACCGACTCGATAAACTCAACGATTTCGTGGCGCGTGGCTCCGCGACGCACAACGTCGCGCAGCGAATGTTCGACGGTAGAAAAAAGGCAGGTGCGAATCTGGCCGTCAGCCGTCAGGCGAATGCGCGAGCAAGCGCCGCAGAACGGCTCGCTGACGGGCGCGATGATCCCGATTTCGCCGGGCGCGCCGTCGGCAAAACGATAACGCGAAGAAGTTTCCGAACCACGATCGACGCCGATTGGAACTAAAAGAAAGCGTTCGTTGATGCGTTCGCGAATCTCGCGTCCGGAAACCACGTCGTCATGCGACCAATCGTGGCCTGAGTCTAAAGGCATAAACTCGATAAAGCGCATCTTCACGTTGTGTTCGCGAGCAAAGGCGGCAAAGTCCGCGACCTCGTCTTCGTTGTGACCGCGCACGATGACGGCGTTGATCTTGATCGGCTCCAGGCCGGCGGCTTTCGCGGCGGCGATTCCCTCGAGCACGCGATCCAGCACGTCGACTCCGGTCATCTGCTTGAAGGTGTCGCGCTTCAAACTGTCAATGCTGATCGTGATGCGGTCGAGGCCCGCGTTTTTCAAACCCGGCGCGCGGTCAGGCAGAAAATAGCCGTTGGTGGTCAGCGCCAGATCCTGCAGTCCTTTTGGTTTGAACAGCGAGAGTTTTTTGATGATGGTCTCGATGTCGCGCCGCATCATCGGCTCGCCGCCAGTCAGGCGAATCTTTTCAATGCCGAGCGAGACGAAGATGTCGCAAACGTATTCGATCTCTTCGTAGGAGAGCATCTCCTCTTTCGGCGCGATCGGCGGCTCGCCATGCGGCAGACAATAGAAACAGCGAAAATTGCAGCGATCGGTCAGAGACACGCGCAAGTCGCGAATCGCCCGGCCATAAGAATCTTTGAGAATGCTCGCCATCGTTCAACCAAACTTTTAGTACTTCGCTAATGATACGCTGGCAGCATCGGGTCTCCAAGTTCGAACCTTGTTAAGACAATTGCAGGAGCGGCATTGCCTGTTATAAAGTCCACTCGTGCGCTTCAAGTTTTCCAAGAGGAAGAGTCTGGTACTCAGGCAGAATTCGAAGCGGCGGATCGGTTTTGAAGAAGCGCAGGAAGTCTTTAGTCATTCGTATTACCAAGACCAACGTAAGGATTAGCCTAAACAGTACCGCGTTATCGGGTGGGCAAAAGGTCGACTATATTCTGTTATTTTCGAAGTAAGAGAAGACACGCTAGGCGAGTATTATCATCTGGTGACATTGTGGAAAGCCACCGCGGAAGAAGAAAAGCTTTATGAAGAAAACCTCTAAATCCAAACGACCGGCATCCGCGGAGTCAATTGCTCGTTTAGCCGACCGCGGTGGGGATGTCTCTACGTACTTTACCAACAAGGGCAAGATGATGCCGCCACTCAATGGCTTAACCCTTGATCTCAATGAGGACACAATTGAGGAGCTAAATCAGGCGGCGCGAAAGTTCAAAGTCAGCCGACAAGCTTTAGTAGAGCGATTCATTAGACGAGGTCTTGAACAACAGTATCTCGCAAACAAGGACCGGAAGGTTGGATAGACACGTCGCGGGCGCTTTGACCTTCCATTCTGCGTTCTGTTCCATTTACCTCAACCACCAGCCAACCAACGCGCCGCGTTTGCGACAAACGTTTTGATTTCGTTGAGCGCCTGCGGATTTCGTTTGTAGCCGTCGCCCGGCGGCTCTTCCAGAAAACTCGGGCAGCCCATTTCCGTGTCCCAGTTGTAGTCAACAAAGTGATGAAAGCTCGAGTCGGCTATGCCGCGTCCAAGTTTGTTACCGTGATCGTCGTCTGCACTCTCGAAAGCCACCAGGAGATTAAACGGGCGCGAAGTGACTTCGCTTTTGCCGACCGCGATCACGCACGCGTTTTCCTCATCTTCGGGCACGCCGACGGCTCCTTCGTGCGGGTGGGCCGGAAAGAACTCGATGAGCCCGAGGGGCGACGCCGGATTACGCATCAACTCATGGTCCGCAGCGGCGATCCGCTGATAGTCGCCGTTGGCGCCCGAGTGATAGTTGGGCCATGAGATCGTAGTGGTGAACGAATCGTCAGGAACGTGTCGAGTCGCATCGGGCTCGGGATGCTTTGAGTGAAAAAAGTGAGCGCGGCCGATGCCGCCGAGCGTGCACAGCGATGTGCCCAGGTCCTGATGATCGCGCGTGGCGAGAACGCCACCGCCGCGTTGCCGAAAGCGAGTGATGCCTTCGCAGTCCGCCATGGTTAGCCCGTCTCCCAGATCGATGGCAAACAGCCACAGCTCGTCGAAATCAGATTTGTCCAACGTGCACAGCACCGGATCGTTTCCCGCGGCGTCCGTTTCGCGATTGCGCGTCGTCACTTCGTACAAAGAGTTTCCGGCTTCGTCTTTAAGCGAGGCCAACTCGTCGCGCAACAAGGAAAATCTGCCGATGTGCCAATTGTCCTCTTCAAAAGGAATCGTCGTTTGCATCAAAATGCGTTTTGGGGTTGCCATAGCTTTATCCACCTCGCCTACAGTTTCCTCGTCCTGGGTCAGGTTACTGTCCGATAAGCTTTAGCTTGTCGAAGTCGAACGACAAATTGAAGTTTGTCGGACATTGATCTTGAAACTGACCCGCACCGGCTACACCGTTGTGGCCCATTGCGCTCGGCCGAAAATTGGATTAAAAGACTGTACAGCGAACCAGCCTCGAGCCGCAATTGCCCTGTAGCCCGACCTGTTTTTCGGAATCCGAACTACAGAGAGGACCATTCCGTGAAACTCCCAAAGATCGGCAGATTTTTGCTGCCTGCCTGTTTGCTCGTGCTCTGTGCCGGCGTCTCCGACGTGGCCGCGCAGTCGACTATTTTCAATGCTCCTTCAAGCGACGTGGTGTCGCCGGGCAAAGTTTATCTGGAAGCCGACTTCATCACCCACTTCGCTTCTTTCAAGGACGGCGGCTACCAAACCTATGAACCGCGCGTCGTGGTCGGGCTGCCGAAGAATACCGAAATCGGTGCCAACGTTCTCTACACGCGCAGCGGTACTCCGCAACCAGTCACTCTGCAGCCCAACTTCAAATGGCAGTTTTACCGAAACGAGACGAGTGGCATTGCGTTCGCAGTAGGCACAATAGTGTCGATTCCGGTTACGCACCGCCGCGAGGCTGACACAACCGGCCTGCTCTACTTCGTTGGCAGCAAAAAATTCTCCGGAGATCATGGGCCACGCGTAACTTTTGGCGGGTATCAACTGGTCGGTCGCTTTGACGACGGCATGGACAAAACCGGAGTGATCGCCGGCTACGAACAACCGCTGACAAAACGATTTGCGTTCGTGACGGACTGGTTGAGCGGCAATAACGGTTACGGTTACGTCACTGCGGGCACCGGCATCACGCTGACGCCCAAGCAAAATATTTACGCGGGCTACAGCTTCGGCAACCAGGGACGCGGCAACAATGCGCTTGGCGTTTACTACGGCTATAACTTCTGAGGCCTAAGGGCAGAAGCCCGACCGTAAGGGAAGGCTTAGATCTGCCTGTCTAAAACAAGTCCCTTACAAACAGTCCGAGCCCTCCCTCACGGTCGGGCTGCTGCCCGGCGCACTCAAAAACAGAACGGTCCTTCACAAATCGACTCTTCAAGTTTGCGCCGATCGCTCGGTGCTTCCTTCTCCAGCAAATCTTCCGTTAGCGTGTCCGGACCGGCGGGCCTGCCCACCGCAGCCATCGCTTCGACGCGAAAGCCTTCGGGAACGTTCAGCGCGGTGCGGGCGCGTTCGAAATCAAAACCCTGCATGCCGTGCACCACAAAACCCTTCAGCCAACCCTGCAGCGCGAAATTTTCCCACGCGGCGCCAGTGTCAAACGAGTGCGTCACTGACGGTTCGCCGTTGAAATCAAAATGCGTGCGAGAGATGAAGACGACGAGCGCGGCCGCGTTCCCGGCCCAGCTTTGATTGAACTCAACCAGCAGCTCGAAGAACGTTTGCCAGTGTTCTGTGTCGCGGTGCGCATACAGGAAACGCCACGGCTGATTGTTGTAAGACGAAGGCGCCCAACGCGCGGCCTCAAACAGCGTCAATAATTCCTGCTGCGAAATTGGTTCGCCCGACATGGCGCGCGGCGACCAGCGATCGAGAAACAGATTGTCGATTGGATGGTCGGCGTTTCGTTTTTCACTTCCTTTAATCATTTTTCCTTCACTCCTGGCGGTCGTGTGCGTTTCCTAATACTCAGTCGAGGCGAGTTTCATGCAGTGTTTGGTCTGGGCCTTGGCCTTTGGCCTTTGGCCTTGGGGTTCTAACGAGAGTTTCAGGTACAGCAAAGTCCAAAGACCAAAACCAAAGTCCAAAGACCAAAGTCCATAGACTTTAAGTCTTCAAGCAGATGATCGTCGCCTGCATTGTGGCGACCAAGGCTCGATCATTGTTCGGAGTCGTGGCGAAGACGTCCGCGCGCGCAACCGTCAGCGTCCGTCCCGCTTTGATCACTTCCGCACGCGCGACGAAAGTTACACCCTGCGCCGGCTGCAGCAGGTTCACCTTAAACTCGACGCTCAAGACCTCCGAACCGGCGGGCATCAGGCTGTAAGCCGCATAACCGCAGGCGGAATCAGCGATTGTCGTGACGATGCCGGCGTGCAGGTAGCCGTGTTGCTGGACGAGATCGGCACGGTAGGGAAGCGTGATCTCGACTATTCCCGGCTCAACGAGCGACAGGGTCGCGCCGATCAGATTCATGATCGGCTGCCGCGCAAAGCTGCGTTCAACTTCTTCTCTGAAAGCTGGATTCAGTGGAACCATAGGCTGCGTTCGGGGATCGGCCATCACCTCAACGCGACTCCTTCACTTCATCGTCATGATCGCTGCCATCGTCTTCGATGCCGTCCCAAAGATTTTGCAGCCGCAGGTTTTCGTTTTCGGCGTGTTCTGGCCCAGCCGCGCCAGCGATTGGACTAGCAACAAGGTCATCGCCACGATCGAGAGCCGCCTCGCTGTCGTCTAGTTCATCTTCCTTCTCGTCCAGTCCCTCAACAGCTTTGCCGCCTGATGAGAGCGGTTTTGCCGCCTGATGAGAACGGCTGTGCCGCCCGATGTGCGGAATGCCTATGGCCTTCCGAAATGCTGCTACTAAATCTCTGGGGCTATGCCCCGCTGGAAAATGGGGCGCAGCCCCAATCAAAGAAGAATAGTCCACGGAAAGTCGCAAACTTTCCGCACATCAGGCGGCTAAGCCGCGAGCGCAACGTCTTTAGCACGGTGTACCTTGAAACACTTCTTAAGCTCCCTAGGAGCAGCATGTACGTTTCGCTCCTACGGAGCTTGAATTAAAAGAGCACCCGAAAGGTATAAACATTTCGTACCTAACGGTACGAGGAGGTTGGCAATAACAACCGCTGGTTGCGGCACTTAACGACCGCTGGTTGTGGCAATTAATGACCACTGGTTGTCGTCATATTACTTCAGCGCTGTGTCAATGGCAGACGACCGGAGTATGTGCCTTAGAGATGCTGCTCTTTCCCGTGTCAAAAGTTTCGTTCATGTCGTATTACTTCAGCGCCGCGTCAATGGCTGATGAATCGTCGAGCAGGATCCACTCAACGACCGAAAGCGGCAGGCTGCCATTCTTGATCAGGTCGTCGTGAAACTGGCCCAGGCGAAAGTTTGCGCCTTGCTTGTCACGATATTTCCCAAGCAGCCGCATGATCTGCCACTTGCCGACCATGTACGTAATCTTCTGCGTAGGACTCGCAGCTGCGCCGGCCGCTTCGCCGGTCGCTGATTCGCGATCCAGGCCGCCGGCTTCCATGAAATAGTTGACTGCCTGTTCGAACGTCCAACGTCCGGTGTGCAAATTGACGTCGACGCCGATGCGCGCGGCGCGATAGCGTGAGAGCCGCAGGATCTGCGCTGCTCCCGGAGAATTCACTGGATAAAGACCGGTGCGCATCAACATCTCTTCGCCATAGAGCGCCCAACCTTCGATCAAGATGTTGTCGGAATGCTGGCGGCGGATCTCGTTTGGCAAGTGGTTGGCGATCGAGATTTGTAAAAAATGTCCCGGGATTCCTTCGTGGCCGAGGATCGGTCGCGGATCTTCAATCGCGGCGCGGATGTAAAAGTTTTTCGACTGCGCGTTGTACGTCGGAATGAAGTAGAAACCGCTCGTCGTCTTTGTCGTAAACGCCGGGCGCATTCATGAAACCGCCGGGGCTGGTCGGCTTAAACGCCTCGGGAAGCTGGCGAATGTCAAACTTGCCGAGATAGGCCGGCAACGTCAGGAGATTTTTCGACTTTAGGAAATCGATCATTTCAGTCTGACGGCTTTCGTAAGCTTTCAGAAACGCTTCCTGATCCTTCGGCACGTTCGCGCTGCGCGCCGGGTTGGGATCGGCGAGCGAAGGATCGGGCAACCACGATTCAAGCGCGCGGTAACGCGCCAGCTCGGCCTGGCCCAACATGTCAACCTCCTTCGCGTCCATCGGCAGCAGGTAAACGTTTTTCAAAAGGTAGTTGTAGTTTTCCTCGCCCATCGCCTTGAAGGGCACCATCCCCGGCAAACGTTTCTCCAGCCAGTCGGCGTAGCCGTGAATCGAAACCAACGCGGCGTCGCGCGCCTTCACCAAATCGTTTCTTTCCGCGGGAGACAAATCTTTGGCGAGCGTCATGAGACTGTCGGTGAAGAGGCTGTCAATCGAACGGGCCGAGTCAATCGCCAACTCGGCGTAGAGTCGGACCGGCTTGTTCAAATTGCCCTTGCCCTGTTCAATCACAAACGGCATCTGTTTGAGTCGCGCGGTGGCCGCGAGGGCGCGGTGGCGCGGCGTGTCATACTCTTTCTTCAACAACGAAAAGATGCCGTTGCTGCATTCGTTGACGTAAACCTGTGGGTCGCTGCCTTCGAAATCGATCACGCGATTGAAGAAATCGATGTCGTCGAGTTGCGCGCGAAACAAGAGCCAGTCGATGCGATCGTCCCGGCTCCAGTTGGCCGTGGGCATCGCCCGCACTTTCCCGAGCGTCTCTTTCACCTGCAGCCGCCGCATCAGCACCGCGGAAAGCGCGTAGTCAGTCAGCTTGTGGTCCCACGTATGCAGGCCCGCGTCGCTGGAGGAGACGGGATAGTTTTGATTGCGCCAGGTGTAATACTCCGCCGCGAGCTTGTGCAGATCGGCGGGCGTGGTTGGTGGCTGGCCGAAAGCTGTGTGAAAAGAAAAAGGGACGAGGAAAAGGCCGAGTAGACAAGAAACGCGTCTCACTAACTTCAATCTCATGATTTTGGTTTGCTCCTGAACGAAGGTTTGCCTCAACTGAAAGCCCGGTCGCTGCCGAAGCTTCACCGGACTTTACTGTAGTGAATTTTAAGCTTAAGCTTACGCCGCTCTGCCCTTCGACGCTCGCTCGCTTAACACTGCTCACGAACCGTTGAAACTAACAAGCCCGCCGGAAACTCAAGGGCGAACTTCCGCGAAAAGGAGAAAGCGCATGCCTATCAATGTAGTCGTAGATCTCTCACATCACAATGGTAATGTCGATTTGAACGCAGCGAAAGCCGCAGGTATTGTCGGGGTCATTCACAAAGCTACTCAGGGGACTTCGATCGTGGACAACATGTATCAGCAAAACCGCCAGAAGGCCCAGGCCGCCGGCCTGCTTTGGGGCGCCTATCATTTCGGGTCACTTGCTGACGGCGCGCAACAGGCGAATTTCTTTTTGTCCAAAGCGAATGCCGATCCGCAAACTTTGCTGGTCCTGGATTTTGAGCCAAACGGAAACTCAACGATGACGTTGGCCCAAGCCCAGGCTTTTGTGTCACAGGTCAAGGCCGCCACCGGACGATTCCCCGGCTTGTATTCGGGCTCGCTGATAAAACAACTACTGGGCGGTAAACCCGCTGATCCAGTGCTCTCACAATGTTTCTTTTGGCTGGCTCAATATGCATCAGCGCCACAGAACATTCCCGCAACCTGGTCCACCTGGACTTTCTGGCAATACACCGATGGGCAGCCTCAAAACGGGCCGCCACCACGCTCGGTTAATGGAATCGGTCCATGCGATCGCGATCAATTCAACGGGACCATCGCGCAGCTACAGGCACTTTGGGGCGTTACGTAAAAGAGTTCGCTGCGGTGGATGTGGACCAGCCGGCGAGTTGGAGATTCGCGACGAGCCTTGCACAAATATGTTCTGCCGGCAAAAGAGCGGGGCAAGCCTGGGCTTCCCAACCTCGAGGCTCTTGGAGTTGCGCGATTGAACTCACGTTGAAAGCCATCCTGGCGAGATCAGGAACCTCGATTCTAGTCAGCTCGGGGTCAGGAAGGTGGGCTGCCCCCGCTCTTTGTACTCTTTGTGCAAAGCCTCGTGATGAAGTCCCGTGACGTAATCAGTGAGTCATTCAGCGGTCAGCGGTCTAGTCGTTCAATCAGGCCTTTGCAGAGGTCCCTGGTTCGCGCGCGCGTTTCGTTGTAGCCCGGAAAGCTTGGCTCGCTTCATCGCACTGCCGCGAAAACGCCGGATGTAATCCTCCTGAGACATCTCGGCTATTTCGGAAAGCGCGACGTTGACATTTCCTTCGCGCGGTTGGAAGCGCGGCTCGTCTGTAGTTTGTTCAAAACGATTCCACGGACAGACGTCCTGACAAATGTCGCAGCCGTAAAACCAACCTTCCAGATTGTTCGCCACCTGCTCGGGCAGCTCGTTGTCGCGCAGTTCAATCGTCGCGTAGGAGATGCACTTGTTTGAGTCGACGACGTAGGGTTCGGTAATCGCCCCAGTGGGACAGGCGTCGATGCAGAGGGTGCAAGTGCCGCAGTGGTCCGCGACGACTTCGTTGTCGTAGTCAAGATCGAGATTCAGCAGCAACTCACCGATGAAAACCCAGGAGCCATAGTCAGTGGTGATCAGATTCGTGTGTTTGCCGATCCAACCGAGGCCCGCGCGCGCGGCCCAGGCCTTGTCCATCATCGGTTGAATGTCTACGCAAACCTTTCCTTCCGTTTCCGGCGCCTCTTCTTTGATCGCGGCCAACAGCGAACGCAGCTTTGCGCCGACAACCTCGTGGTAGTCGTCGCCCCAGGCATAGCGCGAGACTTTCCCCGTTGCCGGATCGTCCGTGTGCTCGGCGGGCGTGTAATAGTTTTTTGTTAATACGACTACGGAGCGAGCGGCGGGAAACAATCTGCGGGGGTCGACTCGCATCTCGGGATCGCGAGCCATCCAACGCATCGTGCCGTGATAGCCGCGCTCGATCCAGGTCAACAAACGATGGGATTCCGCATCACGAGTTGCAGCGGGAACGATGCCGACTTTCTCGAAGCCCGCGCGCAAGGCTAATTCTTTTATACGTTGTGTGAGTTCGCGGACGTGAGACTCGTGTTCGCGCCCTTCTTGCCCGTCAAGATCGCTGGGCGACGGAAATGTAACCTCGGCTTGCATCAAGCCGTAGCATACGTTTGCCGTTGCAGGCTCGTCTAGCGGGCGCCGCGTAGTGTCGCAATTGAAATTCTCTGCGCATTTTCCAGCTTACTCGGCGACTCTGCGTTGAGTGTATTGTGGCCCGGGTTCACCGCCGAGTCGCCGAGCACCCGGAGATTACGCAGAGACGAAGTTCAAATTGCAGACGCCACCGAGGCAGATACCCATGGAGCGTGATATCGACCTTGGATCTTTAGGGAACCGGTTGCTGCTTTGGTGTCGGCTCTCGCTTGAGCGTCAGTGCGTTTGGAACGCCGTCAATCCGGGGTCCACCGGTGAATCGCCAAAGCAACGTGTTGCGTTTTAGGGTCAACGTTGCGGTGCTCGCCCGGCGTCCGCGGGGAGGAGCGTGATAAGTAACATTCTCCTGGTAACCAGGGACGGTGGCCGCGGCGTCGAATTTGATGAGCGCCGTGTTGCCCTTGATGCTGCCGGTAAAAGCAGTCTGATTGCCGTCTTCGCCCTGCCATTCGCCGTTGATGAATTCGTCTACGCTGTAGGTTCCGCTGACCAAACTTCCCACGCGCTTAATCACGATGCTGAATTGCGTTTGCGGTTTATTCTTGCGGGCAACTTCCTTCCAGGACCAACGGCCGTTGATAGTTCCGCCAGTTCCGCTGCTTTGCGGATACACCGTTGCGGCGAGCAGTAGCAGTAAAGCAGTGGCGAAAAAGACGCGATGCGCCAATAGAATTTTTTGTCTGTGCATTTGGGTTCTTTGAGTCTTGAGTGTGGACGTAGCCCGCTTGATCCTTTGGCCGTCGGTTCTCTACTTCGGCGGCCGCGGCATCATAGCACTAACCAAGCCTGCTGTCCGTCTGAGCGTTGCCCAAAAAGTGGCGTAAATCGCGTAGCGTCGCTTGCCTTGTTCCCACTGGGAGAAGGAGCTTTGATCATTTTTCTGCAAAGCCGTCGACGGTCTGAGAGCTTACTGAATTTTCTGCAACGTGATCGTGGTTAGGGGTGACGCGCCCCCGGTTCGATTGTATGAAAGCCAGTAGCCTGACTTCGTAAAGCGCAGCATCTTGTAGATCGCGCCGTCGGCTTTCGCTTGGACTTCGCTGCCAAACACTTGCTTCGCGGTCGGCACGGTAGCGCCAGCGGTTAGGTAGTCAGCGGAAATCGTGATCACCTTCTTTGTCGTGTCGTAGACAACCTGCGCGGTCTCGTTGTCATTGAAAACGAAGAAGTCTTGTTCGTCAGACTTGTCTTTGGGATCGCCCAGTTTCTTTCGCACTTCATCCGCGGTCATTCCGAGTTGCACACCACGGTAGTCTTTAAAGAGCGATGACTCTTCGTCACCGGCTGGCGCGGGGACGGCCGGCTTTCGTTGTGTTTGCGCGGTGGCGCTGGTCACTGCGAAAACTAAACTCAAGACAGCGATCGACAATCGCAAGACGCGTGGCTGTGCCGGCAATTTGAGTCGCGTGCGGAGCGAAGTGTTAATGCTGGTCAGGCTGGCAAGCGCGGTTAACGGGGTTAGGGGGATCAGGGTGATCATGGCGATTTCTCCTTGAAGAAATTGCGGCCAGACGGCGCCGCGGCACTCGCGGGGTTCGTGTCGTTGGAGTTGCCGGTGTAGCGCTTTTGGCCAAAAGTCGATCCGACGATGCGGACAATATCCCCAACAAAAACAGATGTCAATGCCTATCGCGCTGATGTTGGTGGATCAGTTGCTGTCCGACAAGGTTAGGCTCGTCGAAGTTGAACGACAAACTGAAGTTGTCGAACGTCCGGGTCGAATCAACTATTGACTCGCAAAACATTTTGTCATAGAAGCAGGATGGTCTTTTTAGCGGTCTCTTCAATTTCAGTCAGCCAGGCAAAGGAGTGGATCAATGAAGCGAAAAGCTTTAGGGGCGATTCTGTTAATGATGTCTTCGATAGCGCTTTTGAGCGGTTGCCAGCAAACCGGCCCGAACGCGAATACCACGGCGGTTGCGAGCCCGACCCCGGAAACGGTGGACACGGCGGCCATCGAAGCCGAGTTGCTGCGAATTGAAAACGACTTGCCGCGCGCCATCAAGGAAAGGGACGTCGAAGCAGTTAAACGGCTGCAAGCGGACGATGCAGTCTTTGTCTACCCCGACGGCAATCTCGGCGATAAGAATACCGACATTAAGGACATGGAAACGGGAGCGCTCAGCGCTGACTCGTGGGAGATGGCAGACCTTAAGGTGATCGTGCTCAACAAAGACGCTGCGATCGTTAACGGTCGCAGCATCGTGAAGAACGGCAAATACAAATTGCCCACGGGCGCGTCGATCGATATCAGCGGTCAATATCGTTTCATCGATACGTTCGTGAGACGCAACGGACAGTGGAAACTAATTGCCGGAGCCACAACTCCGATGCGACAGCCGATCGCCGCTGCCTCGCCGTCTCCGTCGTCACCATCTCCGGCTGCTGCTGCGTCACCGCCTGCTGGAGGTTCGCCCGCCGCGGCAGTTTCGCCCGGAGCGAGCCGAACGCCCTGATTTTCAATTGCCTTAGGCCGCGGATGAACGCGGATGAACGCGGATCAGGAAAGTAGAAAACGCTTTTAAGCTTTTCAGATTCGTGTAATCCGCGTGAATCCGCGGCCAGATCTACCGCCAGATGCCGGGAATATTCGTCGCGCACGACGGGCATGTTCCCTGAGGCGTCATCCGCATATCACGAATCAGATAACCTCGTCGTTCAACCAGCAGTTCATCACATGACGGACAGTACGTGTGTTCCCAGCGGCCGACTCGGCCCGGAAGATTGCCGGCATAGACGTAGCGCAGGCCGCAGTCGCGCCCGATCTCACACGCGCGCATCAACTGCTCGGCGGTTGTGTTAGCGTTCTCCTTCATGCGGTAGTCCTGATGAAAAGCCGTCAGGTGCCAGGGAATATCGGGCGACACGGAAGCGATGAAATCCGCCGCGCGTTTCAGCTCGTCCTCAGAGTCGTTGAAGCCGGGAATCACAAGCGTCACGATCTCCTGCCAGAAGCCGCGCTCGTGGACCATCTTCACCGTGTCGAGAATGTTATCGACCACGCCGCCAAGCTGCCGGTAGTTCTTATCGTCCATGGTTTTCAAATCAATTTTGTAACAGTCAGTCCAGGGACGAAGGTAGTCGAGCACCTGCGGCGTCGCGTTTCCGTTTGAGATGAACGCGGTGCGAAAACCCGTCCGGCGGGCGTGCTTGAAAACATCGACGGCCCATTCGGCTGTGATCAGCGGTTCGTTGTAACTGCTGCCAACCATCGAAGCGCCGTAAGCCTTTGCCATAGCGACGAGCCGTTCCGGCGTCACTTGCTGCGGCTCAGTCCCGGCTGAATCGTCGCGTAGCGCCTGGGAAGTCAGCCAATTTTGACAATAGGCGCAGTGAAGATCGCAACCGAGCATGCCGAAAGTTAACGTGTCCGAACCCGGCAGCACGTGAAAGAACGGTTTCTTTTCGGTCGGGTCGCAAGCGAGCGCGGCGACGTAATTTGCAGGCACGCGCAGCCGCCCGCGTTCGTTGAAGCGAACTTTGCAGATGCCGCGCTTGTTTTCCTTGATGAGACAACGATGCCCGCAGGCGTAGCATTTCAAAGCTCCGCCCGGTAGGTGCTCAGTCAATTCCGCCGCGCCTGCGACGGTGAGCGCGTCGAGAACTTCGGCTAACGAATTCGCTGTATCACTCAATGGCATGACGAATTTGTACTTTGAAACCTGGTGCTTTGTACTTTGTTCTTCGACTCAAAGTATTATCTTCTTCGAAACGACGAAGTTCAAAGCACTAAGTACAAAGTTCAAATGCCTGGATTATGATCATCGAAGAAATCACGGTCACCGCTTTCCAACAACACACGCGCATTCTCGGTTGTGAGCAGACCAGGCGCGCAATCTGCATCGACCCCGGTGACGATTCCAGCGCGATAGTCGAGGCGATCGACAAACATGGTTTCGAATTGCAGGCGATCGCAGTCACGCATGCGCACCTCGATCACATTGGCGGCGTGGCGGCGCTCAAGAAGCTGAAACCGAACGCCGCCGTCATGCTGCACAAGGATGACGAATTTATTTACGACGCGCTGCCCGAGCAGGCGGCGTGGATTGGTATTCCCCGCGCTCAATGGCCCGCTCTTGGTTTTGATTTTGCAGCGCCGCCAAAGGTCGACGGCTATTGGGAAGATGGACAGACGTATCAGGTTGGTAATTTGGAATTCACGATCCTGCATTGCCCCGGCCACACGCCCGGCCATGTCGTGTTGTTTGCCGTGAACGAACGAAAGGTGTTTGTCGGCGACGTGCTGTTTGCAGGTTCAGTTGGGCGAACTGATTTGCCCGGCGGCTCAAGCGAGCAACTAATCGATTCGATTGTGAACAAACTTCTGCCGCTGGGCGATGACGTTGAGGTTTACTCGGGCCACGGACCAGTCACGACGATCGGAGAGGAAAGACGAACGAATCCATTTCTCACTGGCGTGTACAAACTTGGAGCCGGTCGACTGTGAGGGTCAAGATTGCGAACCAACTGTCCGCAGATTTCACAGCTTAGGGTTAAGAATACCTGGTTGAACCGGCGGGCGGTGCCCGCCTCTAAACGGAAACGCATTTTGAAATCAGTGGAATCTGCGGATTACTTCTGCGTCGGTCCGCGCAGGCGGCTGGCCTTGAGTTCTTCCCATTTCTCTTTTTGCTCGCCATCGAGTTGGCTCGGCAGCGTTTCAACGGGAATGTTGTTCTGCTGACAGAAGTGTCGCCAGAGGATGAAGCGCAAATCAAACGCGCCCGTCTCATCGGAAATGATGTTGTCTACCGTCGGTTCTTCTTTCTTCGCCATAGCCCGCCAGTCCCTGCCTGTTTTTTGGATGAATCGAGTTTAGCAGGTTTTCCACGGCCAGGTCATGTCCGACAAACTTCAGTTTGAAAAACGTGGCGTCAGGCCGCCACGCACGAAAGCGGCGCCGGGTCGCCGCCCTCCAAATTATGAAGCGCTGACGAGATAGATTGAACCCGTCGGCGACTGGACGCCGCCCGCCGGTTCGAGCGTGACGGCAAAGACCGCGGCATCGCGAGCCCCCGCCGGAATCTCATCCTCAAGCATTCCGTTGCCGGCCGCGTCAGTTGTAAAAACCTTGCCCGGCATTTTCTGGCCGTCTTTGATGGACCAAAGTTGATACGCCATTCCCGGCGGCGCGGCGGGCAGGCCTTTGGTCATGAGCATGGCGTGCCCGGTCTTGTCGTACATCAGCATGGCGCGAGCGCCGGGCGCGACGGGTGTGCCGGCAAGTTTGGCCATGCGGGCGTCAGGAGAAGTCATCAACGCGACGACCGCACGCTCATGATCGAGTTCGGCCTTTGCCTGGTTGATCTCCGCAGAGACGCGGGCGAGTTCTCGTTGCGTGGCGCGGTTTTGCTGCCAAAGGACGAGCAACGAAATGATCAGAGCAGCGATGACAAGCATGGCCGCAATCGCGCTGAAAGATCCAAACGAGCGGCGGGATCTCTTTTCGGGACGTTCAAAGGGGAGCACTTTAGATTCAACCGCGGACGCGCTGGCGGATTCAGCCGCGGGCGTGCTGCGGGATTCGCCGGTCGTCATTCTGGGCGTCGAGCGATCCCCTTGGGTCTCCTGGGCCTGGGCCAACTTGGCGACGCCGCCGTTAGTGCGAGCTTCAGCAGCGACGTTCGCGAGTATGCGATCGCGCAATTGCGCTGACGGCGCAACCGGTTCCGCAGCGAGCGCAATCAGCGCGGACATTCCCTGCCACTCACTCAACTCGGCGCGACAGTCGGCACAACTTTCCAGGTGAGTGTCCAGCGCGCGCGCGTCCGCCGCATCGAGCGCGGTCAATGCGTGGGCGGCCAGTAACTCCCTGTAGTCTTCGTGCGTCATTTTTCTCTTGAGCTAGCCGAAGTTCTCCAGTTGTGATCCCAAAAGAGCGCGCAGCTTGGTCATCCCCGAACGCATTCGCGTCTTGACGGTGCCCAGCGGCGCACCGAGTTTCGTCGCGATTTCCGTCTGCGTCAGACCTTCAAAATAAGCGAGCACGAGCGTGTGTCTTTGCTCTTCGGGGAGTTCGGCGAGAGCGCGCCGGACGATTTCTTTCTGCGTCCCTTTGATCGTGTCGGTTAGGGCATCAGAGACGGCTTCAGTTTGTTCCTCGGCCGCCCCCGACGCGAGCCGCTGACGAGCGCCGAGCTGTCGCAGCCGATCGATGGCGCGGCTGCGGGCCAGCGTCACCAGCCAGGTAAACGGCCGGCCGCGTGTCTCGTCAAAATCCTTTGCGCGTCGCCAAACCTGAATAAAGACGTCCTGCAAAATGTCTTCCGCTTCTTCGCGGCTGTTCAATATACGGACGAGCAGGCCGAATAGGATTACCCGATAGGCGTCGTAAAGGCGCGCTAAAGCCGCTTCATCCCCGCGCGCGATGGCGTGAAGAAGTTCGATGTCGGATGCTGATGCTGCTTCGGTTTGCACTGGGGAGCGACGTGCCGCTCAAGTGATATACGAACGCCGCATGATAACAAGATTGCGCCCGGAAGGGGGAACAGGGGAAGGGGGAAAGGGTAAAGGTGAACGGTTAGGAGGCGAACTCTATTTTGGAGTGCGCTGACCTGTCAGCGCTTTGGTCCGTGGCGGCTTGACGCCACGTTTCTGGGTAAAACGTCCTGAATCGAGGTCGCGACCGGCCGCGACCAACTAAAGCGCTGACAGGTCAGCGCACTCCAAAAATTCCTTTTTACTTCCCCTCTTCCCCTCTACCCCTTTTTCCCCGTTCGGCTCCCCACTTTTCTTTTCTTAGTTGCTGAAAACGCTGCCACTGCTCGGGCGTGAGGGTTTGTTGGATGCGTTCGTCCGCCTGCTTTCGAATTTCCGCCACCCGCGGTTCCGACTCCTTGCGCAAGCCGCGCAGTTGTTCCCTCGTGTCAGTGAAGATTTGTTGGACCTTGGCTTTCTGATCGGCGCTCAGTTGCAGCTCTTTCGCCATCTGCTCAATCCGACTCTCGCGCGTGGGAGCGTTGCGATGGGCCCAGGCGCGGTAGACGTTCAGCGTCAGAATGCCGGCCGCAAATCCGAGCAGGAAGATTACGCCGGCGGCGACGCGAACTTGCCATCTGGTCTTCGTGATGTATTCCATGGGGTCACCTACTGACGTTATTTCGAATCATTATCTCAAATCATTGTCGTCCGCAGAGTAGAGCGTCGAGAGCACTTGCTCGTAAGACATCTGCTCGGTCGCTGCACTCTCCGAGTCCAAAATTATTTCTTCGGCTGAATAACTGTTGGCTGCGACTTGCTGAAACTCGCTGGTCTCCGCGGGCACCATGAACGTCAAAACCGCGAGGGCCGCCACCGTTGCGGCCATCGCCGAGACCAGTGCTTTCGCGGCCTTCCACATTCTGAGCGGACTGTTGCTCATTTGCCGCTCGCGCAGCGCCGCCATGACGCGCGTCTGAAAAAATGGCGACGGCTCAATCGTCTCAGCCGCGCGCTCTTTGACGAGCAGCGTTGCCAGCTGAGCGGCGGCAAAAGCTCTTTGACAAGGATGACAGACGCTCGCATGTGCGCGAATCAGGTTCAATTCGTCGTCGCTCAACGCCGTCAGGGCGGAGCCTTCAAGGACCTCGATGATGTGTTGTTCTTTCATCATTTCACCTGCACTTTCTAACTCGCGCACCGCAATTGATTCGTTTAGAGGCGGGCACTGCCCGCCGTTTCAATTGTCAGAACACCGGTCATATTTCATTGGCGTTGAGACGGCGGGCAATGCCCGCCTCTAAACGAACGCTCGCTGCCCCGCTCTAATTTTTGCCGAGCAGCTTTGCCATCGTTCCGCGAATTTTCTGCCGCGCTCGAAAGGCTCTCACTTTCACTTTCGACTCAGACCACCCCGTCGTCTCTGCAACTTCCTTGATCGAGGCGTCTTCACCGTCGATCATCATCAGCGTCAGTCGATCTTCCGGCGACAAAGTCTCCAGCAGTCGATCGGCTAAATCTGCCGCCACCAGATCGCGTTCGGTTGAACGATATTGCGCGGTGGCCACGTCGTCCAGTTTTCCTTCCAGCCAATTGCTTTCATCATCACTCAAATCCGAAACGATCAACTCCGGGCGCCGGCTGGCTGCGCGCAGCATGTTCAGGCAAGTGTTAGTGGCTATCCGCGTCAGCCATCCTTCCATCGAGCCGTCGCCACGAAAGCTGCTGAGATTCGTGAACGCCCTCAGGAAAACTTCCTGCGCCGCTTCTTCGGCCAAACTGCGTTGCCGGAAAAATCGACTGGCAACCTTGAAAACTCGCGGACTGTAGCGGCGCACAATCTCTGCGAATGCCGACTCGTCGTTGTCGCGAGCGAAGCGAGCCAATTCCAGGTCCGACGCCTGTGCGTGATCGTTGGACAGAAGCGTTCCTCATTAAGATCGCGGCGGACGGACCCGGGAATTTTTCCAGGGTCCGTCCCTCGCGCTTGGGGAAACATTTACTGAGACCGGCGACCATGCTGGCCCTCGGCCCGTTTCGCCTTGAACTGCGCCTTCTGCTGTTCAAGTTGGGTTTTCTGTTCCGGCGTCAACACCGTCATCATTTCCTGGCGGAGACTAAAGCTCTGGCCCATAAGCTTCGCCTGCAAGCCGGCCATCTCCGTCAGTTTTTGGGCTGCCAACGCTTCGTTGAACGTACCGCCTTCGCTGGCCTGACGCAACTCCTGCCGCTTGGCACGAAGCTCTTCACGCAGCGGTTTGTTGCGCTCGGCAAAGCTCGCGCGAATCGCTTTCATCTTTGCCTTCTGATCGTCAGTGAGATTCAGCTGTTTGGAAAATGCGCCATGCATTCCACCCCAGCCTCGACCTCCCATGCGGTGACCGCCCATGCGTTTGCCGTGTCTGCCCTTGCCGCCGCGGCCATGCCACTCGCCCCGAGCTTTTTGGCTGCCCTCCATCTGGCCCGTCTGGGTCGTCTGGGTCGTTTGGGCGACCGCCATCGCGGCGAACAAAGCAATTGCCGAGAGAGAGGCTATTGCAAGCTTTTGCATCTTTCCAAGTGTTTTCATCTGTAGTGCTCCTATTTACCTTGTTTGATTAGTGAGGCCATGGCCTCCCGCTAACTTAAGACACTCGGATTTACGAGTTGGTTACAAGCGGGTTACCGCGAAGCGGTTATGAAACTTAGCCCAGGGTTGCCGGGTTTCGCGGCTACCCTGGGAACAGAAAATCATTGAAATCCTTTAACCCCAATGGGTTATGACGATTCGCGCTCTTGAGAAATCGACGAAACCCAGATCCAGAGGGGCCGAAGGTTTATAGACACCGGAGATCAGACCAAAGTTAACGGCTCCGGAGAAGCCGGATGTTTATAGACACCGCAAAGGGAGGGGGAAAATATATTCGCTTTGTAACCGACCACCTCTCGAAGGGGTCTATCAAGGTATGAGCGAAACAACTCTCGACATACTAAACCGTGGCAAAAGGCCGAACAGTGGAACTGCCGGCTCAGTCGCCCAGCCAACCAGGCTGCCGAAAATCAGTCTCGGCAAACGCTGGCCGGCGCTCAGCAAAATCGGCAAAAAGACGAAACTGGCTACCGCGCTCGGCGTCGTTGTTTTGTTGGCGCTGGCCGGATTTTATTTCTGGAACGGCCGCACGGCGTCTGCGCAATACATGTCCGCGCGCGTGGAGCGAGGGAACCTTCGCAACACAGTGACGGCCACCGGCACGCTGCAGGCGCTGACCACGATTCAGGTCGGCAGCCAGGCTTCCGGAACAATTGCCGCGCTGAACGCTGATTTCAATTCGCATGTAAAAAAGGGACAGGTTATCGCTCAACTCGATCCCGCGGTGCCGCAGGCCCAGGTGCAGCAGTCGCGCGCCAATTTGGAAAATGCGCGCGCCAGTTTGCAGCAGGCTCGTGCGGCCGTGGCGCAATCGCGCGCCGGCACGTCAGGCGCCCAGGCCCAACTGCTCGCTGCCAGATCGACGACGCAAACGCAGCAGGCTGGCGTTTCCGGTTCGCAGGCAAACCTCGCCGTGTTGTCAGCCGAACGCGACGATGCTTCAGTTGCGCTCAGGCAACAGGAATCGCTCGCAGCCGCCGGCGTGATCGCTCAGCGCGATCTGCAAATTGCGCAAACGGCTTACAAGACGGCGGAAGCGCGTTACAACCAGGCGGCGGCCCAACTCAATCAGGCACAGGTCAGCGAACAGTCTTCGCGAAACGCCGGCCAGGCCCAGGCGACCGCGCAGCTGCAGCAGTCCCAGGCACAGGTTCAGCAATCGCAGGCCCAGGTGCTGCAGGCGCAGGCGCAGGTGGAACAGGCCGAGGCGGCTTTGCGTTTGGCGGAAGTCAATCTGGCCCACACCACGATCACTTCGCCGATCGACGGCATCGTAGTTTCGCGAGACGTGAACGTCGGCCAGACAGTGGCGGCGAGTCTTTCGGCGCCCACGCTTTTCACGATCGCCAACGACCTGACGAAGATGCAGGTCATCGCCAACATCGATCAGGCGGACATCGGCGTGGTTGAACAAGCCAAGGCGGCAAATTTTTCAGTTGACGCGTTTCCCGGCAAGGATTTCAACGGCACGATTCGCGAGATGCGACTCAATCCGGTGGCCGTGCAAAACGTCGTGACTTACAACGTCGTGATCGACGTCGACAATCCCGAACAGAAACTTAAACCAGGGATGACAGCAAACCTGATTATCACGATTGACGAGCGCAACAACGTGCTGAAGGTTCCGAACGCTGCACTGCGTTTTACGCCGCAAGGAGAATCGCGAGAGACGGGAGCAGCGGGCGCTGGTCAGCGACAAGGCAGCGGGCAAGGCCGCGGAACGCGAAGTGGCGCTGGACAGGCGACGACGTCAAACAACAGCGGTGCAGGCGGCAATAACGCGCCGGCCGCAAGCGGCGGACAGCAGCCTGCCGAGCAAGTCGGCAATCAACAAGCCGGCAATCAACGCGAGCAACGCGAGCGAGTCACGCCGGCCACCGCGCCAGTGCTCAGCGGGCAAACCCGCCGCGTGTGGGTGCTCGGCAAAGACGGCAAGCCGCAGGCACGCCGCATCACGGTGGGCTTGAGCGACGGCGCCGCGACGGAAGTTATTGACGGGAATTTGGTCGAAGGCGAGTTGGTCCTCACCGGACAAACTCTTACGAGCGATGCCAAGACGACGACTACGCCTACACAAGCGGCGCCAGGCTTTGGCGGTGCGCCTCGCGGCGGCGGCGGCGGCAGACGTAACTAAGAGGCAAGTGATGAGTCATGAGTGACGAGTCATGAGTGATGATCGTTCGTTTAGAGGCGGGCATTGCCCGCCGTCTCAACGCCCGTGAAATTGGATTGAGATTCGAACGTTGAAACAGCGGGCAATGCCCGCCTCTAAACGAAAGTTATTGGAACAAGACATGCAAGCAACACTAGACATTGCACCTGAAGAGACTCTGGAAGACTTCGTGGCGCCATCGCTTGAGATGGGTTCACTCGAGGGGTCTTCGGAAGCGCGCACGACGATCCGCCTGGAGCACATCCACAAGACCTACGAAATGGGCGAGACCCTCGTGCACGCGCTGCGCGGAGTTTCGTTGACGATTAAAGAAGGCGAGTTTGTCGCCATCATGGGCGCGTCTGGCTCGGGCAAGTCGACGACGATGAACATCATCGGCTGTCTCGATCGGCCCACGCGCGGCAGTTACATTCTCGACGGCCAGGACGTTTCGGAATTGTCCAAGGATGAACGCGCAGACATTCGCAGCCGCAAGCTGGGCTTCGTCTTCCAGGGATTCAATTTACTTTCGCGCACGTCGGCGCTGGAAAATGTTGAGCTGCCGATGCTCTACGCCGGCGTTGAGACGCACGAGCGTCATCAGCGCGCCCTTGAAGCACTTGCTTCTGTTGGCCTCGAAGGTCGCGAAAACAACCATCCGAATCAACTCTCCGGCGGTCAGCAGCAACGCGTGGCCGTCGCGCGCGCTTTGGTCAACCGGCCCGCGCTGATCCTCGCGGATGAACCGACTGGCAATCTCGATTCGCGCACGGCCATCGAAGTCATGGAAATTTTCCAACGACTCAATCGCGAGCGCGGCATCACGCTGATCCTGGTCACGCACGAACCGGACATCGCGGAATATGCCGAGCGCGTCGTTGTCTTCAAAGACGGACGTATTAAGAAAGACTTTCAAATCGCGAAACGCCGCGACGCCGCGGAAGAGTTGCGAAATTTGCCGCCGCTTGAAGACGAAGAAGATGAAGAGGACGAAGCCGAGGACGAGGCGCATGAGGTAGTAGGAGCGGCCGCGGGTTAACGCAGATATTCGCGGATCAGACCGTAAGACATTCTGATTTGGATTCAGATTTTCTGATCTGCGTGCATCCGCGCTAATCCGCGGCCGGATAACCGGGGCAGTAGCCCGACCGTCAGGGAGGGCGTTGAGAGGCTTGCTAAGGGCGTAAAAGCTTGCTGCGGCGTCTTGTCTGACGGTCGAGCTACTGGTCCGAAACGAGATTGAGAACCATGAACCTTTTAATGATCATTCGCATTGCCTATCGGGCGCTCGCGCGTAACAAAGCGCGCGCGGCGCTAACGATGCTCGGCGTCATCATTGGCGTTTCGGCTGTCATCGCGATGGTCAGCATCGGCCAGGGCGCGCAGATGTCCGTGCAGGCGCAGATCGCCAACATGGGCACGAACCTGCTTTTTGTCAGCGCCGGCTCGCAAAATGTCGGCGGCGTACGCAGCGGCGCGGGAGACACGGGCACCAACACGCTGACCGCTGAAGACCTCGAGGCGATTCAACGAGAAGTGCCGAGCGTCGCGATGTTGAGCCCAATCATCAACTCGAGAACCCAGCTGATTTCGAACAATCAAAACTGGAACAGCTCGATCCAGGGCGTGACTGAACAACTGCCTGGCATTCGCAAGTGGACGGTGCAGAGCGGCGAGTTTTTCACCGAAGGCGACGTGCGCACGGCCGCGCGCGTGATCGTGCTGGGCCAAACGATTGCGGACAATCTTTTCCCGGGCATGGACAGCGTCGGCCAGTCAGTCCGCGTCATGAATCTGCCGTTTCGCGTAGTCGGCGTGATGGCGCGCAAGGGTCAGGATCCGCAGGGCCGCGATCAGGATGATGTGGCGTTTGCTCCGTACACGGCGGTCCAGAAAAAGCTTTTAGGAACGACGCGCATCACAACCGTTTACGTCTCGGCAATTTCGCCTGACGCGACTTACACGGCGCAAGTTCAGATCGCGGAGCTGCTGCGCCAGCGTCACAAACTTTCGCCAGACGAACCCGACGACTTCACGGTCCGTAACATGTCTGACATCGCCGAAGCAGCCAACGAAACCAACAGCATCATGACGTGGCTGCTGGGCAGCATCGCCGGAGTTTCACTTCTCGTCGGCGGCATCGGCATCATGAACATCATGCTGGTCTCCGTGACCGAGCGAACGCGCGAGATTGGCATCCGCATGGCAATTGGCGCGCGGTCTTCTGCGGTGCGTACGCAGTTTCTGATCGAGTCGATCGTGCTCAGCCTGACCGGCGGTGTGATGGGAATTATGCTCGGGATCGTTGTTTCGTTAGTGATTCCTAAAGTGCTGGGTTGGCCCACGCTTGTTTCCACGGCGGCGATTGTCGGTTCGGTCGTGTTTTCAGCGGCGGTCGGAATTTTCTTCGGCTACTACCCAGCGCGCAAAGCGGCGGCACTCGATCCGATCGATGCGCTGCGCTACGAGTAAATAGGAGCAGGAGGCAGCGGCAGGTGCGCCGGCTACGAATTTTTCAAGGGGGGCGGGAACGAGCAAGGGGGAGAACAAGGGGTCAAAGGGAAAAAGGGGAACGGGTAAATGCCCGCTCCCCTTTTTCTTGAGTCAGCCGCAGTCTGTGTCAGCTTTCTCGTCTCTGGTTTATTCAAACTTGCGCTACGGATTCAGCCAAAGAGTGGGGGGAAGCCCCCTTCCCGACCTGAGAGACTTCTTAATTGTTCGGCAGGTCCAAGTTGAAAGCCCTTCAGTCAAGAATCCGGAAACTCAACTCTAATTCAGCTCGTGGTCAGGAAGGGGGCTTGCCCCCGCTGCTTTAGGTTTTGATTTGTCTGGTCAACCTAAGCCACTGTGATTTCGGGACTCAGATACACATCTTGAATCGCGTTCAGCAATTCGATGCCTTCGCTCATCGGGCGTTGGAAAGCCTTGCGGCCGGAGATCAGCCCGGTGCCGCCGCCACGTTTGTTGATGACCGCCGTGCGCACCGCTTCCGCCAAATCGCTCGCGCCCTTCGACTCGCCGCCGGAATTAATCAGACCGCAGCGGCCCATGTAACAGTTCGCGACCTGGTAACGAACCAAATCGATCGGATTGTCAGTCGTCAGGTTCTCGTAAACCAGCTTGTTGGTTTTGCCGTACGACTTGCCCAGCGCCTTTTCCACGGAAGTGTAGCCGCCATTTCTTTCCGGAAGTTTCTGCTTGATGATGTCGGCTTGAATCGTCACGCCGAGATGGTTTGCCTGTCCGGTAAGATCCGCCGAAGAGTGCATGTCGCCTTCCGGCGTTTTGAATCCCGAGTTACGAATGTAGCACCAGAGAATCGTGGCCATGCCGAGCTCGTGGGCCTGCGCGAAGGCTTCGCTGATTTCGGTGATCTGCCGCGTTGATTCGTCAGAGCCAAAGTAGATCGTGGCGCCCACCGCCACCGCGCCCAGGTTGTGTGCTTCCTTCACGGTGCCAAACAAAACCTGGTCAAATTTGTTCGGCAGCGTCAACAACTCGTTGTGATTGATCTTCACGATGAAAGGAATCTTGTGCGCGTATTTCCGCGCCACGCTGCCGAGCACGCCATAGGTGGAAGCCACGGCGTTGCAGCCACCCTCGATCGCCAGTTTCACAATGTTCGCGGGATCGAAATATTGCGGGTTCGGAGCAAACGACGCCCCGGCGGAATGCTCGATGCCCTGGTCCACCGGCAGGATTGAAAGGTAACCCGTGCCCGCGAGCCGGCCACCCGCGAAAAGCGATTGCAGGGACCGCAGGACGGCTGGCGAACGATCGGAGTAAGCCCAAACTCGATCGATGAAATCCGGACCCGGCAAATGAAGTTGGTCCTGCGGGATCGCTTCCGACTTGTGATCGAGCAACGTTCGCGCGTTTTCGCCCAGCAACTCTTCAATTCGATCAAGCGTGGTCGTTGCGCGTTTCAATTCCGTAGCCACTCTGTTGTCCTCCTGATTGGCTGGTTTCCAGCCGAAAGTGTCGAAAATATTCAGTGAATGCTCGGGATTGTACCATAGCTGCGTTGCTTATCGCCGCTCAGCCGTCCGCGCTGATTCCCTACTCCCTGCTCGATACAAGAACACTTGCACAAGTTTTGATCCTGCCAGAGGTAGTGGAGCGACGTTTCGCGTTGGTATACGACGCTGACTGATTCGCAGGTCCTGCCCGATGAACGAATCACGGCGAAGGCCCGCGAGCTGACCGCCGGCGCGCACCCTCGCGCAAAAAGCCGGGACAATTCCCGCGGCGCAGTATCAAACGGTGCGTAGCTTCTTCGAGCGCATTCGCGCCGCTGATCAGTCGCCGGTGGTGCTCACCCGGAAATGATCGCCGTGCAAATATTTGGAGTGCGCTGACCTGTCAGCGCTTTTGCCTGGCTGCGACCTGTCGCAGCCTTCGTACGTTTAGCTGACTGCCAAGGAAAGAGCGCGGCGTCGAGCCGCCGCGAAAATCAAAGCGCTGACAAGTCAGCGCACTCCCAAAACTCTCTTAATCCGCGACCGCCGCTTTCACCACTTCCAGCGATTCTCTCGCGAACTGCCTCTGCAACATTCTCGCCACCGGAAAGCTCGCCCGCACGAGCGGATGCCGGGGACGCGAGAAGGCGTAGATGTCGTACCAAACACTGTCATCCTCGCGCCGTTCGACAGTGAATCGCTCCTCGCCACGCTCGACGTGATCCGGCAAAGTGCCATAGGCGAATCCGAACCTCGCGTTCCGCGCGGCGCGCTCGTCGACCACATAGACAATCCGCGCCGCATTCAACGACCACACGCTGAATGTTTTTGCCTGCACTGCCACCGTCGTCCCAACTTGCAAAGGCTTTCCGCGCGGCACGACGGTCACCCAGCCAAGTTCAAACTGCCGCCAACCTTGCAGAGCTGCAACCGCACGCCTGTAAGTTTGCTCGCCTTTGCCTAGCAGGATGCGATTGTGATCGACAGTGTAACCGCGGAGCAGATCGGTCTCGGAGTTTTGCGTGGCGCCAACCTGCGGGTATGAAAAAGGAAGCTCCTGCTGCGACGCGATGAAGCGGGCGATGATTTCGTCCGAAGGTTTGCGAAGCAGAAACATTTAATCGTTCACCTGGTGTGGGCTGGTGAAAGTAATTTGGGCCGCGGATTTACGCGGATAAACGCAGATCAAGGCAAACTCCAAGGGTACGGAAGAGACACCAAAAGGACTGCTTCAGATTTGCATAATCCGCGTTAATCCGCGGCCGATTTCTTTCGCTCGGCACTACCGATCGCGAGGCGCGCGCGGGGATGGTGATTGTCGTAGGCGGTGCGCAAGTGCCGATCGGTGATGTGCGTGTAGATCTGCGTTGTCGAAATGTCGCTGTGGCCCAACAGCGCCTGGACTGAACGCGAGTCCGCGCCGTGTTGCAGCAGGTGCGTCGCAAAACTGTGCCGCAGCGTGTGCGGCGAAACATTCTGAATGCCGATCTCTTCGGCGTAAGTTTTGATCATCGTCCAGGCAAACTGGCGCGTCAGCGGCTTGCCACGACTCAGAAAAAGATTGGGATACGGCGACTTGCCGTAGCCGGCTTTCACGGAAAAGTATTGCTGCAGCCAGTGGATCGCGCTTTTGCCAACCGGCACGCGGCGCTCTTTGCTGCCTTTGCCGTGGCACACGACGACGCCGAGATGAACGTCCACGTCCATCTGTTTGAGCGAAACCAGTTCGGAAACTCGCAACCCGGCAGCGTACATCAGCTCGAGCATGGCGCGATCGCGAATGCCTTCATCCGTTGAAACATCCGGTTTCGCAAACAAGCGATCGACTTCCTCTTCAGTGAGAAACTTAGGCAGGTAGGAAAACTTTTGCGGCGTGTCGAGATCTTCGGCCGGGTTGTGCCGAATGTGATCGTCGAGCATCAGGAAACGATAGAAGCCGCGCGCGGCGCTCACGGCTCGAGCCACTGACGAGGGCGCCAAGCCTTCGCGAGAGAGTTGCGCGATCCATTTGCGCAACTCGGGTCGCTGCAATTCCGCCAGCGGCTTGCCGGTTTTGAGCGCGAAGCGACTCAGTTGAACCAAGTCGCGGCGATAACTTTGCAGCGTGTGCCGCGCGAGTCCCTTCTCGACCTGAATGTACGTCAGGTATTCCTTAACGAGATCGCGCTGGGAACTGGGTGTTGACATTTACCTGAATAGTCTTCTTTGCGGCTCTGCCGCCGCACGGTGCGGAAAGGCTCTGCCTTTCCGGTACGACCCTCTTCTAGTCTCGAGGCTATGCCTCAAACTACTGACTTCGCCATCTTATACGATCTGGATCCATCAACAGAGGCTCATCTTCGAGTTTGTCACCCTTCCAGCAACGAAAGCTGGACCAACGATATTCTTCGGGGCGAGTCACCATTTCAGCCCTCACTGGATTCTGATGAGTGTAATGACCCCGCTCCATCATCATACTTCGGTCATCAATAGCCGGACATTGGGATGATGATCCCAGAGGGAATAGCGGTAGGCACGAGGCTTCGTTTCTTTTTGCAGCATCTTCAGAGACTGTTCATGTCCCTGCTCCTTCAGCCAGTTGATGATTCGGTGACTCATGATCCCGTTAATAAATCGCAAGGTGTCTGACGACGAACGCGCCGAATCGGTAATGGCGTGAAGATGGTCCAGCATGATCACGTAAGCATAGATAGCAAAGCCGCCTGACTTGCGCGCTTCATCGAGAGCAGAACAAGCTTTGCTTTGATGATGTCCGTTCGAAAAATGTGTAAACGATCTTTCGCAACCGAAGTGAGATAGTAACAAGGAGTGTCTCTTGAGATGGTGTGCATGAGGCGTAGCCTCCGGAGTTTTAGGCGTTACCGGAAAGGCCGAGCCTTTCCGCACTGTGCGGCGGCAAAGCCGCGGCGGATTGCGGCAGCTTCTTATAGCGGCAAGCTTTGTTAGCGGTGATGCGCGACTATTAGCGGGTGATAGAGGACATTCTAAACGACTTCGATGACGACGTGAACGCCTTATTCGTAGCGCAGGCACTCGATCGGATCGAGGCGCGAGGCTTTGCGTGCGGGCCAGACGCCGAACAAGAGTCCGACGCCGATTGAAACGCTGAGACCGGTGACGACCGCCCAGGTCGGAATCGAAGCGGGTAACGCCGGAACCAGCAGCATGATAATTTGACTAATCCCGACCGAGAGAATGACGCCGAGAATGCCGCCGAGAAATGTCAGCGTCATCGCTTCAAACAGAAACTGCCGCACGATGTCTTTGCGCCGTGCACCGAGAGCCTTGCGAACGCCGATCTCTTTGGTCCGCTCAGTCACGGTCACCAGCATAATATTCATGACGCCAATGCCGCCGACCAGCAAGCCGAGACACGAGATCGCGATGGCCACCAGGCCGATCATGGCGAAGATGCTGTCAAACTGCTGAATGAACTTATCCGCGGTCTTGATGTCAAAGTTGTTCGGGTCTTCAAATTTTACTGTTCGCCGGCGACGCAGAATTTCCTCCGACTGTTGCAACGCTTCGGCAGTCTGCCCCGTGCGAGCCTTGATTATCAGCAGCAGGTAACCCTTGGCCGGCGCAATTTTTTGCGCGGTGCGCAGCGGAATCAGCACGGCGTTGTCTTCTTCGTTCTCTCCAAAAAAACCGGCTTTCCTTTTTTCGAGGACGCCGATGACCTCGAAGTTGTAACCGCCCATGCGCACCATCGTGCCGGCGATTTGGTTCGCGCCGGGGAAGAGCGCGTCGGCGGCGTTGACGCCGATGACCATCACGTTGGCGCGCTGCTGCTCGTCGTTGTCCGTGAAGAACCGCCCTTCCTTGAGGGCAATGTTGGTGATGCCGGCATAGTTTGGGGAAACGCCCTGCGTGTTTCCCCAGCGATAGTTGTGGCCCTGATAAGTGACGTTGTCGTCGAAAGGTCCACCGCTGTAACCGACGTTGGGGGCAACGGTCGCGACTTCTTCAACCGCGCCTGCCTGGGCGGCAATCGTTTCCGCGTCGGCAACGGTCAAAGGTTTTCTGAGTCGTTCGGAGCGATCCTCGCCAACACGCGGACCGGTCGAGAGATGAAACGCATAGATGTTGTTGGTGCCGTATTCCTCAATGATCGCCACGATGTTTTGGCGTAAGCCGGTCAGGATGGACGCGATTGTGATCGCCGTCATGACGCCAATCACGATGCCGAGGACGGTCAGGAAACTGCGGAATTTGTGCGAGCGGACGCTGTCGAGCGCCATGTGGAGCGTCTCGCGCAAAACACTTTTTGGAAGTTTCAGTTTCATTCGAACACTCGTCGCGTCTTAGCCGTTTAGCAGCGGGCACTGCCCGCGGTGCCGCGTGGAAACGACGTTTCGATCACCAACTTGAACCGGCGGGCAATGCCCGCCTCTAAACGAATCGACGTGACGAGTCAGCGTGGCTACGTCGTCTGCGTCAGCGCCAGAATTGGATCGAGTCGCGCAGCTTTGAATGCCGGATAGATGCCGGCGACCATTCCAATCACCGTCGACACAATCAGCGCCAGCAGGATGTAGCCAATCGTGATCGTCATCGTGATCGACGCCAGCGCGGTAATCAGCGCGGTTACACCCCACGAGAGCAAGAGTCCGAGCACGCCGCCGAGTACGCAAAGAATCGCCGACTCGATTAGAAACTGCAGCAGTATCTGTCTCTTCGTCGCGCCGACCGCTTTTCGTAATCCAACTTCAAAGGTGCGCTCGGTAACGCTGACGAGCATGATATTCATCACCACAATGCCGCCGACAATCAACGTGATCAGCGTGATCGGGACGACCACTGCGGCGATGCTGCTCGTGAATTGGTCGATCTGGTTGTTGAGTTCTTCAACGTTGACGATGCCAAAGTCGTCTTCTTCATTGCCGTTCAGCCGGCGCTTGATCCTCATCGCCACGCGCGCGTCTTCGATGGTCGCTTGAAAAGTTTCGCGGTCGCGACCCTTGCCGTGGATTTGCAGACCATTGCGTCCGAAAATTTGCATGTGGGTCGTCACCGGGATGTACACATGACGATCGAACGAGTCTCCAAAGAACGCGCCGCGCTTCTCTTCCACGCCGACGACGCGCATCGGCAGCCCGCGAACTTTCAAAATCTTGCCGACCGGATCGGTGTTCGGGAAAAACTTGTCCTTGATGTCGCCGCCGAGAACTACCACGAAAGCTGACCGCGCGACTTCGTCGTTCGAGATGAAACGGCCCTCCGCGATCGTCTTGTCTTCGATGTCGACCATGTTTGAGGACGCGCCGAAGACGAGCGCGCCGGGAAACTCAACGCCTTCCTGTTTCAAATCGGCCTGGCCCTGCACCTGGGCGCCAACGTCTGTGCACGTCCCGCAATGATCGCGCACCCATTCGTAGTCGTCCCAGTTGATTCGCTTGTTGCGCCGGTTCATGCGCTCGAATTCTTCGTCGGTCAAGTGGCCGCTGGCAGCAATGCGCGCCATCATGAAGTGGTTGCTGCCGAGAACTTTGGTTACTTTTTCGATGACGTAGGTGTTGAGCCCGCTAATCGACGCGCCCACCGTCACGACCGAAGCGACGCCGATGATGATCCCGATCAAAGTCAGAAAAGCCCGCAGTTTGTGGGCAAAAATCGACTGGATCGCGATCCGCAAGGCGTCGGCGTAAAAAGAAAAGAAGGCTCTCATGTGGTTTTCCAGGGAACTCGGGCGCACCTGGCTGTACGACAAACAACGGTGCGCGGGTTCCCACTATTGGCCGCTTCCAACTATTGGACGCCGCGGTAAACGCAAACTTGGTTCGTTTGCCTCTTGCTGACTCGTGAAGGGACCGTTTGGGGCCGTCCGCAAACTAACAGTTTGCGTTACCCCGCGAGTCTGTGGCCCAGACACACTTCTGCGCCGTTCATCTGAAGAGACGTTTCACGAAGCCGTTTTATTAACAGCTAACCTTGTCAGTCGCGGTTACGAAATTTCGGATTTGTTCAAACTACGCGATGAGTGTTGAGAAGTTTAGAGTACAAGCTTCAGCTTGCTTTGCGGCACACAGCAACCTGAAGCTTGTACTTTGAAACTGATCAAGAAAGCTGCGAGCGGTTAGCCGATCGTGCCCCGCTCGCTACGTTCACTCAGGTTAGTTCAGCCGTGGGCGCAGCAGCAGGCTTGAGCGAAAACTTGTCGGTCCAGCGTATCCGCCCGGTCACCTGCATCGCTACGAACAAAGTGGCGACCGAACCGAGCGTGATTGCGAGCCCCGTGAATCCCTTGAGGAAAAAGGCGTAGGAAAACATCACGAGGTAGACAAACTGCGCCACTGCCGCTTCCCGGCTCGCGAAGTGAAGCCCGACAACCAGCCGCAGGTAACTGACAACCAGAAAAACCGAGACCACCGCGGAGATCGCAAACGCCACGTGAATCGAGACGTGATCGACAAGGTAAGCCAGCAGGAGATGAAAGGAGAAAAACGCGGCCGCGAGAAAGAAGTAGTTCACGGGATGAAGGTCGATGCCGCGCATCGTCGTGATGATCAGCATGATGAAGAAGAAAAAGAAAAGCGAGACCGGGGCAAAGAAACTGATGCGACCGGCGAGCGGTCCGGGCTGCAGCTTCTCAGGCATCACCATCGCGATTTGATAGCCGGACAAAAGGTTTTTGTAATTCCAGTTTAGATCCCAGCCGGCGTCAGTCTCATGTTTGTCAGAAGGTGAAAGCGTGTTGTCAGGAAAGTCGATGTCTTTGAAGTTCGTCTTCATCCTGAGTGAAAAGTCGCGAACCTGCGCGACGTTGTCACTGCCAAAGCTGTAGCGCCATTCATTCAGGCCCTGAGACCGATAGCCGACCGCCAGCCGCGCAACCTGTCCCGCCGGAACTTTAAACGAACCCATCGCGGCATTCTGCTGGTTGCTGGTTGCAAGCGGCGTATCGTCGACGGTGAAAACCAAATCGTCGTAGATCGCCTGGGCAGTGGGAAAGTTAAGCACGAAAGTAACGAGCTCTTCCTTGACGCTGGTGTTGCGGAAACTGTATTTGCCGGCAAAAGCAACCTTGTAGGTGCTGTACCAAAGCAGGCCCTTCTGCCGGTGTTCGAGATCAAGCCCAACGTCAACCGCGCTGCTTTCCAGCGGCAGCCTGATCGTAGCTTCTTCACTCAAAGTCTTGGTGACCTTGTTGCCATTCACCATGCTTTCTTCACTCTTCGAGACGATTTGCTTGAACGACGCGACCGGCGGCGCCTGGTTTTGCGGAGTTCCCCAGGTTGAGGCCACGCGATTTTCAGCAACGGCGTCCAGCGAATAGGTGCGGGAGAAGATCGTGCCGCCCAGGATGGCCCACGCCACGGATGTGCAAGCAAAAATGAAAGCGATGGCAGCGATTCGTTTGGTCATAAGACTCCTTCAAAGATGGCTTAGGGTTGGTCCGCGATAGCTGGACTTGATGCGAAATTCCATTTTGATCACATCTCGCGGATGGGCAATGTGGCGGGCCACAGGAAGCCCCTGTGAATTGCTACAAGAGTCTCCTGTGCGCTGTTGCAGGCCGCGGGGGCGAGAACGTTTTGCGAGTCGGACATGCAGGTCTGGGGTAGTTCTTCACGGCAGGCTTCCCGTTTCAAGCGCGGCGTCAGGAACAGAATCCGCGTCGACGTCAGGAAAAGAACCGCGGCCAAAGAACACATGCCACGCGAATGAATTAAGAATCGGCAGACGCATGCCGGCGCAGGCCAACTCCAGCAACGCCGGCTGGCGAACAGTTGAAACGAGACGGCGCATCCACAGTCGCGAAGCAAACCGGGCGCGAAACAAGTTGCCGGAGTAGGCGGCGAGCGCGTTCTCGTTCCCAGTCTCCAGATATTCCGCAATCACTTTCGCCGCGAGCGTCGAGAGACGCATGCACGGATCGAGTCCGCCGGCGGTGAGAGGCGACACCGCGCCCGCCGCGTCGCCGATGAGCAAGCCGCTCGCGTTCGCGATGTTTCTGAGCACGCCGCCAACCGGGATGCGGCCGCCGCGTCGCTCAACCTGCTTGGCGTTGCTCAAGTCGACGATGCCTTGCAAGCCTGACTTGAACTTCTCCAGCGCCTGGACAGGCTCAAACATCGCCGCGTATCCGCCGACTCCAATGTGCGTGTCTTCGCCGTCGTGAGCGATCCACGCAAGATAACCGGGCGCGAGGGCGGGATCGAGAAAGCAATGCAGTCGCGGTGGTCCATCGAGCGGGACGCCGGTGAAAACGTCCTCAACCCCGACGATCCATTCGCGATTTAACTCGAGGCCGAGGTCGCGAGCGACGCGCGAGTTGGCGCCGTCCGCGCCGACGAGATAGCGAGTCGTCACCCAACGCGAAACATCGCCGCGCGGGCACGTGTCGAGTCTGAGCAGCAACCTGTTTTTCACGCGGGTGTGTTCGGCGTAGCGCGTTCCCGGCAGCCAGGAAACGCCGGCGCGCAGGCAATGATCGAGGTAGCGCGTGTAGAGCCGGCCCATTTTGCCCACACGGAATTCATCATGAGGACTGACGAGTTCCATCCGTCGCCGCGCAGGAGAGTACAGAGTCACGTGCCTGACCGCCGGTCCTAAACAGTCCTCAGGTATGTCGAAGTCTTCGAGCGTGCGACGAACAAAAATGCCGGTCGTATGAATCGACGCGTCGAGCGAGTCTTTGCGATCGACGAGGAGAACGCGCAGTCCGCGCCTGGCGAGCACCCGCGCGCAATGCAGACCCGCCAGGCCGGCCCCGATGATGGTCGCGTCGTAGTGTTCCATGTTTGGTTAATTGTGTGCGTGCGGTGGAGAATGGAGTCGCTCAAAGCGCTTTGTTCAGCAAAGCCCGCAGGCAAAAAAAGAGATGCCCAGGGAGGTTAGCTCCTGCGCATCTGCTGAATCAGGGTCTCCATGTGGCTCAGGTAGCTTTCCAACGCCGCGCGGCCCGCGCTTGCAAGTTTGTACTCCGTCTTTGGCAGTCGGCCTTCAAACGACTTGGTGCACTCGATGTAGCCGGCCTCTTCGAGCTTGCGCGCATGGACGCTGAGATTGCCGTCGGTTGTCTTCATCAGGCTCTTCAGGTCGTTGAACGTCAGCGATTCATTCGCGGCCAACGCACTGACGATGCCAAGGCGCATGCGTTCATGGATCAAACGGTCGAGGCCCGGAGCGAGCTGCCCTGGCGTGGCCTCGCCGGTGTCGGGAACGTCTCGCAAGTTGCTCCGCGGCTCGCGCTTTTTCTGACTTGAATTCTTTAATGCAGATTGTCTAGCCACCATACCTCCTCGCGATAATCACTCCAAAAACGATGTGCAGTCCGCCGAAGCCGGCCGCCATAAACCAATTCGCAAATCCGGCTGGCACAAAAAACGCCGCCGCACCGAGCGCCATAAAACAGAGGCCCATGATCGGCACGGCACTCACCGAAAACATGCCGCCGGTAACGACCCCGGTTCCATAAAGCAACAGCCACAGTCCGGGGATCGCGTTCGTTAAGCCGGCCCGATAGAGCACGACCGTCACAATTCCACCGGCGAAGATCGGCGGCGAAAGACTAAACGCAACCTTGCGTCCCGGGCCGGAGAGCAAAGGCATCTTCGCCGCGCGCGCCTTGCGGTCCATCGACCAGCCGGCGATCAGCAGCGCGATCAGCGCCTCAGTGACCCACACCGTCAACCAACCCTTGAACGTTTTCTGTTGCGCCGAAATCACAGACGCGGCCAACGCGGTCACACCAATGGCGACCTGGCCCCAACCGGAAATTCCGGTGAAGGCAGTGGCGCGCTCCATCGTTTCGCGAATGTATTTGAGATTGTCCATTGCCCGCTCATGCAGCGCGGGCGGCTCTTCCAGTTGCGGGTTGACGAGGTGAATTGCGCCCATGGATGAGGATGATAAGCGCGAGCTTACAGCCGTGTCAAGTACTTTGCAGGGCAAAGACGAACGGAGGATCGCCGGTCAGAAACGAACCGCCAAGACGCTAAGGCCGCCAAGAAAACGACGAGAAATGCGAGACCCGATCGGATTGCGATACTTTGCGGGCGGGACGCCCGCGGTCCCAGGTCCTTGAATGCTTGGCGTGCTTCGCGTCTTGGCGGTTAGGCAGTGCTTGTCGCGGCTGCGCCGGTGGCTCTTGTAAGACCCGCCGCCTTGCGCCAGCGCACGATCAGCAAAATGAGCGCTCCGGTTCCGACCACGATGCTGATAATTTGCGACGTGGAGAGACCGGTGAGCGTCGTCAGTCCGAACAAATCGCCGCGCGGATCGTCCCGGACAAACTCGATGAGAAAGCGGATGATTGAATAGAGCAGCGCGTAGGTCAAAATCACCTGTCCGGAAAAACGCTTCCGTTTGTGCAGCCACAAAAGAAAGCCGAAGACGATGAGCATCGCAAACGACTCGTAGAGCTGCGTCGGATGGAGGTGTGCGTCTACCGGCACGCCGGTGATTTCGTGTCCCAGCTCGGTAAACTTCACCCCCCACGGAAGAGTCGTCGGTTTGCCCCAGCAACAGCCGGCCGCGAAACAGCCTTGCCTGCCAAAGAAATTTCCAATCGCGATTCCGGGCGCACAGGCGTCGGCTGTTTTCCACCAGGGCAGTTGATAGCGGCGCATCAGGAAATAGCCGGCCAGAATTGCGCCGATCAGTCCGCCGTAAAAAACTCCGCCTGAACGCAGAAAGTCGAGCGAGAGAAGCTGCCACGGATTGTCCCGATACTCCGGCTCGGTGAACAACATCAAAACTTTCGAGCCGATTAGCGATGACAAGAGCATCCAGAGACAGAGGTCGTAAATCTTTTCGCGCGGCAAGCCGTCGCGCGCCGCCAGCTTTACGGTAATCAGGATCGCGCAGAGGAACGCGAGCGCCAGAAACACGCCGTAGGTGTTGATGGGAAAACTGCCGATGCGAAAAAGTTCAGGATACATGGGAATTCTGTGGCCAGTGATCAGTTGCCAGTGGTCAGTTCGGTCAAAACCCAAAACCGAACTGACCACTGATCACTGGCCACTGACCACTGCCTTTTTCCGTCCCTCAAAAATGAGATCGGACGCGAGCAGCAGCGCGCCGATGGTGATGCACGCGTCGGCGACGTTGAACGTGGGCCAATGCCACGAGCCGGCATGGAGAACGATGAAGTCGATCACATAACCGAGTCGGGCGCGGTCAGTCAGGTTACCGACGATGCCCGCCAGCAATAGCGCACACGCCCCCAGCACGCGGTCGTCGTTGCGCGGCGTGCGTAAAAAATAGAACAGCACGGCCACCGCCGCCACCGCTGCGAGGACCACAAAGAACCAGCGACCGAAGGGCCCGCTTTCCTGCAACTGGCCGAAGGCGATGCCGTCGTTTTCGGTGTAAACAAAGTCGAGGAAGCCCTGGATGATGGTGCGCTGATCACCGAATCGCAGCGCGCGCACGGCCCAGGCTTTACTGGCCTGGTCAACCATGTACATTCCAAAGGCGACCAGCAGGTAACCCGCGCGCCAACCGAGGCGAGACCGGGTAGTGGATGTAACCGCCGTATCGTTGAATCCAGTGTCCATAGTTCAGAAGTACAAGTCGCTGCAGTCGACGACCCCGGGCCAAGCGCCGCTAGGCGCGAAATGTTTATAGAATAGCGTCTGTCCTAATCTATCTTCCGCGCAACCGAAACCGTTGCGGTTTCGGTTGCGCGGATAGTCTTTAAATAAACGCGGATAGCTATAAACATCTCGCTCCTACGGAGCGAAACCGCGTCGAGTGGTATTAGAGCTTCTTCAATTCCTCGTTAAATTCCCGAACCATTTGCGTTTCATCATGATCAGGCTGATCCACGCGCATCTCAATTTCTTCAAGCGCACTTACGCAGCGTTCGCACACGGTCGGATACCGACTTGATTCGCCGACGCGCGTCGAGTAATTCCAGCAGCGTTCGCACTTCTCTCCTGGCGCGGGAGTTACGGTGACGACAAGCCCGCCGGCATTCTCTTCTGAACGCGCAACTTCAACTTGAGAAACTATGAAGAGGTACCGCAACTCGTCGCGGTAGCGATTCAACAAGTCAAAAGAGTCGCCGGCCGCGGAAATTTCCAACCGCGCTTCCAGTGAGCTGCCGATCTTTTTGGCGACCCGCGACTCTTCCAGTGATTGCAAAACCTCGTCGCGAATTGCGAACAGCTTTTCCCAGTCTGCCAGCAGACCCTCGTCGCGCTTGCCGCTTGCCGCCGGCAATAAAGCGGCGTGCACCGAGACGGGCCGCGTTTCATCGGCCGGCAAGTTGTCCCAAATCTCGTCGGTAGTAAAAACGAGAATCGGTCCGAGCATGCGGGCCAGGGTGTCCGCGATCTGATAGAGCGCCGTTTGCGCAGACCGCCGACTCAAACTGCGCGGCGCCGACGTGTACAAGCGATCTTTGATGATGTCGAAATAACGCGCGGACAAAGTCACGGTACAGAATCCGTAGATTGCTCGAGTCGCCATGTGAAACTCGTAAGTTTCATACGCTTGTCTCACCTGCTCGACTACGCCAGCCAACTCCGCCAACACCCAGCGATCGATTTCCAGCAGCTCCGCTTCCGCAACGGTGTCTCTGCCAGGTTCGAAGCCGTTGAGATTTCCCAAAGCGTAGCGCGCCGTGTTGCGAATCTTGCGGTACGCATCGACGGTCCGTTCGAGTATCTCAACCGAGCAGCGCACGTCCTCGTGGTAATCCGACGAAGCGACCCAAAGCCGCAGGATGTCCGCGCCCGATTCTTTCACCACCTCGTTTGGTGATATGCCGGTGCCCTGCGACTTGCTCATCTTCTCGCCAGCCACCGTGATCAGCCAGCCGTGCGTGATCACCTTCCGATAAGGCGCGTGTCGATACTTTGCCAGACTGATCAGCAGCGACGAGTTGAACCAACCGCGATATTGATCGCCGCCTTCGAGGTAAACATCGGCCGGGCGCCACTCGCCCAACTCTGTCGCGAAGTATTCCTTGAACACCGCCGGCCAGGAAGAGCCGCTGTCAAACCAAACGTCGAGGATGTCAGTCTCTTTGGTGAATTCGTCGCCGCCGCAGTGCGGACACTTGAAGCCTTCCGGCAGCAGTTCCTTCGCTTCGTACTTGTACCAGGCGTCCGCTGACTCGCGTTCGAAAATGTCGGCGACGTGGTTGATCACTTTTTGGTCCAGCAGCACCACCGCTTCCGAACCGTCTTTGTTGCAACCCACGCAATAAAACGCCGGGATGGGCACGCCCCAGACGCGCTGCCGCGAGACGCACCAGTCGGCGCGATTTTTGAACATGTTCAGCATGCGCTCGCGACCCCAGGCAGGAATCCAATTGACGACGTCGTTAATCTCCTTTTCCGCGCCTTTACGCAGACTGAGGCCCCAATCATCGTTCGGCGAGACGCGGTCGAGCGAGATGAACCACTGCGGCGTCGCGCGGAAGATGACAGGATTTTTGCAACGCCAGCAATGCGGATAACGGTGGTCGTAGTTTTCGGTAAACAACAGCACGCCCCGCTCGCGCATGAACTCGACAATCTTTGGATTCGCTTCGAAAACGTTCATGCCGGCGAAGTGTTCGACTTCGGAAGTGAAGCGTCCGGCGTTGTCGACCGGACAATAAATTTCCAGGCCGTAGCGTTTGCCGATCACAAAATCGTCGTGGCCATGGCCCGGCGCCGTGTGTACCGCCCCCGTGCCGGCTTTGCCTGTCGTCTTCCGATCGCGCGCTTCGCTGACGTCCAATTCGGTTTCGGCATCCGCCTCGCCGCCGAGCGTCACGTGCTCCCCAACCATCAAAAGCGACGGACGATCAATCCACGGATGACGACACTCGAGCCGGTCCAACTTCGTGCCCGGGAACCGCGCGATAACTTTCGGCGTCAGAGTTTTGTCGTCGCCGTCGCCTGAATTCAGTCCACACTTTTCGACGACCGTGTCGACTAACTCCGAAGCAACGATGTAAACCTCATCGCCGTGAGCAACCGCCGCATATTCAAAATCTGGATGGACCGTGATTCCCAAATTCGCCGGCAGCGTCCAGGGTGTCGTGGTCCAAATCACGACGAAAACTTTGCGCCCCGCGAGATCTGGATCGATCAGCGCGGGATCGCTCGCGAGCGGAAATTTTACGTAGACGGAAGGACTGCTGTGCTGACGATACTCAACCTCCGCTTCGGCAAGCGCGGTCTGGTCGTGGATGCACCAATAAACCGGACGCGCGCCTTTGTAGACGTAGTCGCGCTCCGCGAACGTGCCAAACAGCCGCGCGGTCTCGGCCTCGTAACCGTTCGACATCGTCGAGTACGGATTTTCCCAAAGGCCGAGAATGCCGAGCCGTTGGAAGTCGCGCGTCTGACTCTTCAGAGCATTCGCAGCGTATTCGCGACAGGCCCGGCGGATCGACGCGGGCGGCATGTTCGCTTTCTTGGTGCCGAGTTTGCGCTCGACGTGAAGCTCGATCGGCAAACCATGACAATCGTAGCCCGGCACATAAGGCGCGTCGTAGCCCAGCATGTTGCGCGATTTGACGACGAAGTCTTTGATGATTTTGTTCATCGCCGTGCCGAGATGGATGTCGGCGTTGGCGTAAGGCGGACCGTCGTGCAGGATAAACTTCTCCGCGCCCGCGCGTGCTTCGCGAATCGAATCGTACAGGCGCATCTCGGTCCATTTCTTGAGACGCGCGGGTTCGCTCTGCGCCAGATTCGCCTTTTGAGCGAATCCGGTCTTCGGCAGGTTGATTGTCTTTTTCAGATCGAGTGGGGTTTCAGTCGACATAGTTTCTGTTCACGTTCGAAATTAATAATATTAACAGTACAAGCGGACGCCCGCCAAAATGCGCCCGACACTAGACTCACCAGTTTCAGAGGGGCGCCTCTATTTGGAGTGCGGTGACCTGTCACCGCTTTGGTCTGCGGCGGCTTGACGCCGCTTCTGCCGTTGAATGCTGTGTACCCAAGCTGCGACAGGTCGCAGCCGGCTAAAGCGGTGACAGGTCACCGCACTCCAAAAAGGCAACTAAAAACTCGAACCAGCTCCCCAGGGATGCGATGGTTCGAGTTTCTACAACGGCCGTGTATTTGGCAGCGATGCGACCAGGGTCAACCGATGAACATCTCATCCTCTCCGTAGGTTTGATTGATGGGCTTCGGTATGGGCGCGACGAGAACTTCGAGCCCGCGACGGAAGCCCGACATAATGGCCGCCACCTCGCGCGCCGGTTCGACAACTTTTCTTTGAATGAAATCGGTCGTCGTAACCACCTGATCGTGCGTGCGCTCGATGGTTTGGCTGACCAGTTCGACTTTATCGCGCGCCTCATGCGCCGTCTCGCTCACCAGTTCCTTCAGTTCCGCCACTTCATCCTTGATGATCGCGATGGAATCGGAAAGATTTCCGGTGGCGGTCGAAAGATGAACCGACACCACGCTCAACTGTTCCGCGATCAGTCTTCCCTGAACTGCGATCTGTTTTCCCTGATCGCTGATCACCGTCGCCCGTTCGATTAGCGGCTCCAGTTTTTGCTCGAGCCGGTTGACCGACTTAACGGCGCGGTTAACACAGACCGCCATGACCACCATCGCAATTGCGATGATGACGAATGACAGCGCGATCACCACGAGGATCCAGAACAGCGGATCGTTAGGGTTCATCTGTAGCGCCAGAAACGACATGGTTTTCTTCGCCGATTTCCAATTGCCGATTGCCGATTCATGTCAGTCAGTCGTTGGCAACCGCAATCGGAAATTGGCAATCGGCATTCGGCAATCTGCTAGTTTGGCTTTTCAGTGTACTGCGGAGCCGCTTCGATGCGACCAGACAATTCAGTCTTGCGTTTCTCTTCCTGATACGCTTTCTTGCCGGCATCGATCGCCGCCGCGACCGTGTTGGTTTGACGAGCCGCGGTCGCGCGCGCGGTCTGCGCTACTTCACCGACTCTTTCCGTCGCCTGCGAATAAACATCAGAAGCCTTGGTGGCCGCCGTCGAATAGATATCGGAAGCTTTCGTGGCCGCTTGCGAATACAGTTCGCCGGCGCGTTCGCGAGTCGATTCGTAATACTCACCAGCGCGATCGCCAAGCTGCTGGGCCGCCTCGCGCGATTTGTCAATGCCTTTGCGGGTCGCGTCAGCAAGGTCGCCGCGCAGTTCGTGTCCGGATTTCGGTGCAAAAAGCAGCGCAATGACGGCCCCGATGCCGCCGCCGATCAGCAGGTAAGTAAGACGAGTGGAAATGCTGTCGCCAGAATCTCTTCGATAATCATCGTTTCCCATAGAAAATTCCTTTCCTGAAGCAGAGCGCCCGGGCTCTGCAGGTTAAAGCTAAATGTTCGGTTTCCGAGATTGACTATAACAAAACCCCGCGAAGCGGCGCAAGAAAGGTGGGCCAGTGGCGTGGTCGAATGAGGGTCTAAGCAACTGGTAACGGCCCAGCGGCCACGAGCTTTTTGCGACGGGAGTCCACCGTCAAGTTCAACCCTTCCAGACTTCTGGCTCCCAGCAGGAGCAAGTCTCCCTTTTCGGCAAAAACGACCTCGTCAATTGTGAAGTGCTTGTCGAGACGGATGATGGCGAAGCCGACGCTTCGGGAGACGTGCTGGCCGTTAGCCATAACAAAAAGGACGTCTTTCTTCTCTCGGTCGATACCAATCTTTTCCAGGCTTTTGGCAGGCGCCCAGGTGTACTCGCTACCCGTATCGACCAGCATTCGCGAAAGCACTACCGATCGGCTGCGATCAGCAGAATTTTCGATTTTGCATTTAGTATAGAAAGTGCCCATACTTTGGCCAGTTCCAGTCTCCGGCCATTATCTTTCGACTTGAATTTCAAAGCAATCGTAGTCGTGGTCCGAGCACCGTTTAGTCTTCATTGCCGCCGCCGTTGTATTGCTCGAGTTTGCGGTAGAGGGTCTTGCGGCCGATGCCGAGGGCCTTGGCGGCGTGAGTTTTGTCGCCCTTGGTGTAGTCAAGCGTCGCTTCAATTGCCTGTCGTTCGATCTCGTCCATCGACGACGGCACGGTGATCTCAAATGTCGTCGTGCGTCCTTCGCTCTGAGCGCGCGCGCGTTCCACCTTGATGCGATCCTGTTCCTGCAGCGCGATCCGGCTGATCGCTTCCGGCAAATCTTCCAACTCAATCTGCCGGCCCGAGGCAATGATCACCGCGCGCTCGATCGCATTTTCCAACTCGCGCACATTCCCCGGCCATTCGTAAGTGATCAACGCCTGCAACGCGTCCTTGGAAATGCCCGAGATGAAGCGGCCCGTCTTCTGTTTGTAGTGTTCGAGGAAATGAATGACGAGCGGATGGATGTCCTGCGGCCGTTCGCGCAGCGGCGGCAAGCCAATCGGAAACACCGACAGGCGGTAATAGAGATCGCGGCGAAACGTTCCGGCCTCGGTCGCCTGTTCGAGGTCGACATTTGAAGCCGCAATCACGCGCACGTCGGCCTTGGTGACTTCGTTGCCGCCGACGCGCGTGAACTCGCCGTCCTGCAAAACGCGCAAGAGACGCACCTGGGCCGACAAGCTCATCTCGCCAACTTCATCAAGAAAAAGCGTGCCGCCGTTCGCTTCTTCGAATCTTCCCAGCCGCCGCGCGCGCGCGTCTGTGAACGCGCCCTTCTCGTGGCCGAACAGTTCCGACTCAAGCAGCGTCTCGGGAATCGCGCCGCAGTTTAGTTTCACATACGGCTGATCCTCGCGACCCGAGTTGTAGTGAATCAAGTTTGCCAGCAGTTCTTTGCCGGTGCCCGACTCGCCCTGGATCAGCACGGTAGTTTGCGTGCCGGCAACGTTCAGCGCCAATTCAATTGCTCGCCGAATGGCGCCGGTTTGCCCGATGATGCGGTCTTCGCCGTAACGTTCGTGCAGCGCGCTGCGCAGATGCATGACTTCGGCGGAAAGCTGATCGCGTTCGAGCGCGGTGCCGCATTGATCGGCGATGCCTTCGACGAGTGCAACTTCGTGGTCCTGAAAACCCTGGCGCGCTTCGCTCCAGACGAGGCCCAGGAAGCCGAATGTTTGTCCCGCCACGCGCACCGGCGCCACGAGCGCCGCGCGCCCGCCGAGGATTGAGTTGAACATCAGCCGAAACGGAAACGGCAGATCTTTGTCCAACAGACGCAGCGTTTTACCCGCCGCCAAAACTTCCATCGCCGCGGGAAACTCCGTCACGTCAAGCGACTGACCGTGCTCGTCGATCAAGCCCTGGACACCGTCAGTGGTCGCGTGCGGCGCGGCCCTGAAGGCGACGAGGCTGATGCGGCCGCCTTTCGGATCGAGCACGCCGAGGGCGGAATAATCCGCGCCGACGAGGGCAATCGCCCGCTCAAGCACCAGCGAGGAAACTTCGCGAAAGTCGGAACGCGCGTTCAGCGCGTTGGCAATCTCCAGCAGCGCCCGCTTGGTTTCCGCCTCGCGTTCCTTGTCGAGATATAGCCGCGTGTACTGATAACCCACCGCGATCTGCCGCGCGATCGACTCGAGAAACAAAACTTCATCGTCAAGCCACGCGCGCAACGTGCTCGTCATGTGCAAGCCGACCAAACCGAGTACGTCCGCGCCGAGCGTGACCGGAACAACCAGCAGCGAGCGCGTTCGCAAACTCTTCGCCAGAAATCGTACCTTTTGATCGAGACCCGGAGCCGACGTGTCGTCCAATCTGATCGGCTTGGTGATGTCGACGTGTTCTGAAAGCTGTCGCAAGTCCAACGGGATGGCCGTGCCCAAACTCGACGGTACGTCCTCCGTCGCGCGCCATTCGTGACTGATGCGCAGCTCGCTCGGCGAAGTTAGTTGGATGACGTCGCAGCGATCGACGTTCATCATCCGGCCCAGTTCAGACACGATCACATTAAGAAATCGATCGAGGTTGATCGTGGTCGGCAGCGTCAACGCGAGACGGTTGATGATGCCGTCGCGCGCCTCCTGCATCTTGATTTTGCGTTCGAGGGAAAGAGATTGTGCGGTGTCTGACATGGGTTGTAGTTCGCGTCGGATCATAACGAACCGCCCATGAAGTTGCAAAGACGTTTCGAGTTCCAAGTTTCAAGTTCCAAGTTAGGGTGTGGTTGCGTCCGCGGTCCGAACTTGAAACTTGAAACTTGAAATTTGAAACTCGAAACCGTCTTTGCGCGGTTGGTGCGTGGGCCCTTATACTTTCCAACAGTTTCTCGTCCGCCAAACGGAGCAGCCGACTTTATGCCCATCTACGAATTTGAATGCCGGAAGTGCAAAACGCGCCTCGAAGTCTTGCAAAAGATGAGCGACAAGCCGCCGGTGAAGTGTCGCAAGTGCGGCGGCCGACTCGACCGGCTGCAGTCGGCGCCGGCAATTCAGTTCAAAGGTTCGGGCTGGTACGTCACGGATTACGCCGGTCAGAACCGGAAAGCCGGAGAGAAAGCCGAGAAGGACACTGCCGCCGCTGCTTCCGGGTCGGATGACAAAAAGTCCGACAAGGCTGAGGGCGCCGACAAAGTTGATAAGGGCGACAAGACTGAAAAAGCCGACAAGAAAACCAAAGATCACTCCCCGGCAAAGAAAACTTCCGAAAAGGCTTCCGCATCCAAAGTCCGCAGTCGCGATTGAAGCTCCCGTCCTCCGGGTGAGAAATGTACCAATCACGTTTTTTTCAGGCGGCGAAAAACCGAACGGCCGAACAGCGTTCAGCCTCGCGAGTTCGTTATGCGGCTGGATTTCTTTTGCTGTTGGCGGTTTGCAGTCTCGCGTTGGCCCAGGCCGGCCGGCGCCCACCGACGTCGAACGAAGGCGGCGTACTCGTCAGCATCGTCGCCCGCAGCGCCGACGTTCCCACGGCGCCGATCACCGCCAGGCAACTTGCCATTTTCGATAACGGCGTCGAACAAACGATTCGCAATTTCACACCCGATCCGTCGCCCGCACGCATTGTTCTCCTGGTGGACAACTCCTTAACGATTCGCGCAGACATCGAGAAACTTGAACGAGCGGCGCGCGAGTTTGCTTACGAAATCTTTGAAGGCGACAAACTGCTGATCGTCGGTTACGACGAGGAAGCGGAGATCGTTTCTGACTGGACCGACAACGCCAAGGCGATCGAAACTTCACTAAAGCTGTTCCGCAAGAAAGGGCAGCCGCATCTATTCGACGCTGCCAGCGCGGTCATCGAGCAATCGTTGCGCGCGACTCCGGGACAAAAGCAGGTGATGGTAGTTATCAGTGACGGACTGGATCGTGGCAGCCGCACCTCGTTCGAAAAAATCCTCGCGGAGTTGCAAAAGGAAAACATTACCGTCTACGCGGTGCAGGCGCCGGATCGCACGCGCGGCGCGATTCGTCGTGATGTTCCCAAGCCGAAGCAGGTGATCGATAAGCTGGTTGAAGGAACCGGCGGCGCGATCTTTTCAATCGACGAACCGGCCGTGGCGGCGAAGAGTATTTGCGACGAACTCAGGCGGAATCGTTACGTGCTGTCTTACCTGCCGTCGAGCGTGCCTTTTGGCGAAGCGCGCAGCTTGTTGGTGCTGGGCGACGAGGGACTGATAGTGCGCGCGAAAACCGCGCAGCAGCCGAACTGATGAAGAGAGCAAACAGCAATCAGTAAACAGCAAACAGCGGGAGAGGCCGCCGTGAAGAGTGAAGGTCATGAGTGAGTGCTGAGCCGTTGAGTTTTCGCTCCGCCAGGAGCGAGACGTTTATAGACCTACAAATCCAGCCGGTCGACTTCCGGGGTTGTGAAGTGTCCGCACTTCACAACCCCGGAATATTTTCTTGGCGCCTTTTTCTCTATAAACATTTGGCTCCTGACGGAGCCCAAAAACTGCGGCGGCATTTCCTACAATTTGTCGAAGCAGCCAGCAGTCACTAATCGCAATGCAGGCTTGTTTACTGTTTGCTGTTTACTGTTTGCTCGCCTTCATTGCTTCTTGCGCGAGTAGATGTAGAACAGCAGCGCGATTATTCCCAGCACCAAACTCTCCATGAAGATGAAAAAACTCGGAACGAAAGTTCCATCTTCATCGTGCGCATCTGAATAAGCGACAAACGTCCCGAGCGCGAGTCCCGCCACCAGCCAGATGAATTGTCGTTTGGCGTCCCACATGAAATCAGTGTGCAGTAGGCAGTGGGCGGTAGGCAGAAAATTGAAAGCACACAACTGCAATTGTATTCAATGAAACAAGGCAACCTGAAGGTTGAACTCTAACCCGAGCATGGTTCCGCGGCGGTTCAGCGGTACCCTCTTCCTACTGCCCACCGCACACTGCCCACTACTTCAGTACCCCCGACAGCCAGTGCATGATGTTCAGCGCCAACTGCCGGTTGTCGCTGCCGGGGACGTTCATCCCCATCGGACTCTTGTCAGATCCGGCGATCTGCGCCGAGAGCATCGCTGCTTCGCCCAGCATGAACACCCGTCCCTTCCCAAATTTGAAAGCCAAACCCTGAGATTGTCCCGCGACGGAGACGCTCTCTTGCGAACCGCGCGAGGGCGCGTCCCTGGCAGTGTCCGACAATTTCAGGACGGCAGCAGCGGTGGCCGGACCCTTCAATGCTTGTCCGGTGAAGGTCAGCACGCGATTGACGCGCTCGCTCTCGTGGCGACCCTGGACGATCGGATGATCGATCAGAAGTTTGTTTTCGCGCGAAAAGATCAGCAACGACGGCGCGCTGGGTTGTGAGTTTGCCGGGTCAAAAACAAAACCCTTACTCATCTCGACGTCGAACCGCTTTGCCAGCACCTGCGCCGCGGCGCCAAACGGCGCATGATCGGCGATTAGCAGCAACGCGCCGCCTCCTCGCACCCAATCACGCACCGCGTCCGACTCTTCTTCAGTGAAGGCGGGACGGTCGGCGCCTTCCTCATCAAGGTCCTCAGCGCCGAGGGCGTTGGCGATAATCAAAATCTTGGCCGACGCGAGCGTGGCCTTTGAAAAGCTCTGGCGATTGGCAATGACGTTGTAACCGTCGTGCGTGATCAGATCGGCAAATGGTTTGTAACGACCGGTGGTCAGGTGAAAGTTGTTGTGGGCTTCATCGAAGAGTACGCGCGGAAAACTTTTCGCATAAGCCGGATGCTCTACGAGGGTGTTGAAAGTTGGATCGGCAATTTGCTGGGCCAATGCAGTTGCGGCAAACGACAACGCCAGAAGACAGCTTAACGATAATGTGGCAAGTTTAGTAGACATGATTCCTCAGTTTTCAAATGTGCGTTTCGAGCTACTTTCACCAACCAGAGAGCGGGGGCAAGCCCACCTTCCCAACCTGAGAGCTTCTCCCACGACTCGATAACTCCAACTTGAAAGGCTTCCCAGCAAACCAACAACTCAAATCCGATCAGCTCGAGGTCAGGAAGGCGGGCTTGCCCCCGCCGCTTGATTGCGAAGATAGCTAAGCTCGAGTACGAAGTTTCTCCAGTCGTTCCGCTGCCAACTGCAGCGTCTTATCTTTTTTGCAGAAACAGAACCTCACCTGCTGCCGCCCGCGTTCCGGAACGCTGTAGAAACTCGATCCCGGCACGCACGCGACGCCGACTTCGCGGATCAAGTGCTTAGTAAATTCCACGTCGTCAGCGAAACCAAAATCACTGATGTCGGTCATGATGTAGTAAGCGCCGTCCGGGCTAAAGGTTTTAAAGCCGGCGCTTTCGAGCACAGGCAGGAGCAGATCGCGACGCGCGCGATACTCACTTTCCAGTCGATCGTAATACTCAGCCGGCAGCGAGAGCGCATATGCGCCCGCCGCCTGCAACGGCGCCGCGGCGCCCACGGTCAGGAAATCATGAACCTTCCGAATCGCCCCGGTTATCTCGGGCGGCGCGATGCAATAGCCCACGCGCCAACCGGTGACTGAATACGTCTTGGACATCGAGTTGACGATCACCGTGCGCTCGCGCATCCCCTCGATCTGGGCCATCGAGATGTGCTTGATCTCCGCGCCGTCACGCGGATAAAGAATGTGCTCGTAGATCTCGTCAGTGAAACAGAGCGCGTCAAACTCCTGGCAGAGTCCGGCGATAAATTCCATTTCCGCGCGCGTGAAAACTTTTCCGGTCGGATTATTCGGATTGCAGACTATGATCGCTTTCGTGTTGGCGTTGAAAGCTGCGCGCAGTTCATCGTTGTCGAAACTCCAGTCCGGCGCGCGCAGCGGCACGTAACGCGGTTTGGCATCCGAAAGGATCGCGTCAGGCGCGTAGTTTTCGTAAAACGGTTCGAAGACGACGACTTCGTCGCCCGGATCGACCGTGGCCATCATCGCCGCGATCATTCCTTCAGTTGATCCGCACGTGACTGTCAACTCAGTTTCGGGATCGACTTCAAGCCCGAGATACCATTTTGTTTTCCGCGCGATCGCCTCGCGGAAGTCCCGCGCGCCCCAGGTGATCGCATACTGATTGATGTCGTCCGCGATGGCCTGCATGGCGACGCGTTTGATGTCTTCGGGCGCGGCGAAATCAGGAAAGCCCTGCGAAAGATTCACCGCGCCGTGTTTGAGCGCCTCGCGCGTCATCTCGCGAATCACCGACTCGGTAAAGAGACTTGCCTTGTGCGATACGTGCCGATTTTTTGAAAGCGCGGGTATAGTCATCGTTCATTCCTCGCTCAATTCTTGTAACGCAAACTGTTAGTTTGCGCTTGGCCGTTGCCCGGCACATCTACGGTCTGCGAGTGGAAGGTACTTCACGCAAACTAATAGTTTACGTTAGCTGGTTTGCAACCGCTTCGCCGCGACTCGCAAAACTTCCTGCACTTGCGCGTCCCAATAGGGCCAGGAGTGTCCGCCCGGAAGCTGTCGATACTCGTGCGGAATTTTTCGCGTCAACAGAATTTCAACGAAACTGCGGTTGACGGCCAACAGCGGATCTTCGGTGCCGCAATCAAGATACACGAACGGCAGCGCGGCGATGCGCTCAGCCGGAAGTTCGCGATATAGCTTGCTCAGATCGTTTGCGGCGCGCGTCTCACTGTTGTCCGCTCCATAAACTGGCAGAAGCGTTTTTAAGATGAATTCAAACCCGCCGAGTTGGGCTTTGGTCCACGAGGCCGCATCCAAAGCGCCGCTCAGCGATGCGACGAAGACAAACGTCTGCGGATACTTGACGCCAAACTTGAGCGCGCCGTATCCGCCCATCGAAAGTCCCGCGATCGCCCGACCCTCGCGCGCACTGGCGGCGCGAAAGCGTTTCTCAACATCCGGAATCAATTCCTGCACGAGGTATGATTCGTACTTGTCCGTCGGCACCGTCGCACTGTCGGTGTACCAACTGTTGTTGCCCTCGGGCATGACAATGATGAACTCGTTTGCGGTGGAATAATCGACGAGGCGCGTGTGGTCCAGCCAGTTGGTGTAATGACCGGTTAGGCCATGCAGAAGATAGACTACCGGATAATGTTTCGCCTTCGCAGCCGGCTGGTTGTAGTCGACCGGCAAGAGAACATTGTAAGGCAGAGTCTTGCCGACGAGTTTGCTTTCAAACTGAACCGTCTGGATGCGCGCGTTGACCGGCGTCGTACTTGTTTGGAGACTACCCGTTGCGAGTGATGCGGCCGGGGATTGCCAGGCGTTCAGCGCCGAAGAGGCGGGCGAGACGCCCACGGTCCCAGCGGAAAGGATGAGCGCGACGACAGCAACGTCGAGGCAGGCTCGCGAGAATCTAGTCATCTGTTTGGGCCTCTCCTGGAAGAATCGACTGCGGGTCAACAGCAGTGATGGCGGTGAACCTCTTGAAGTCAGCGGTATTGAAAGTCAGCAGGTGCGTCACGCCATGAACAATCATCGCGGCCGCGAGGCGCGCATCGTGCGCTTGCTTCCCAGATACTCTGTGCTGAACAACAAGTCTTTCCCATTCCGCAAAGATATCGGCAGTGTCGGGAATAAGGATGAAGAGAGCCTTCACACTGGTGAGTTCTGCCTGTGTTTCGGCGACGCTGAGTCCCAGGCCATTTTGAGCTGTTGGCCTGGTGGCGACTGCCCAAAACTCGATGAGGTTTTGGGGAAAGACGGATAGCGACTGACCCTCTTGCCGAAGTTGGATCAAGGCGTCTTGCGCGAGCGGCTGTGCCGGATGACCAGTATCAATACTGCGCAGCAGTACGTTGGTGTCGACTGCGCAGATCACAACTGGGCGTCTTCTCTCTCTCGATAAATGCTTTCGCGGCTGATCGCTTCGTCTGACAGCGGAGGGTGCTCTGGTCTGTCAATATTGATCCAGTCAGTTAAAGCCTTTTCCCACTCTTCGGGAGTCGCCGTTTCGGAGAACGGCCGCTCGCCGGCGGAGCCCACATCGTTTTCAATAACTGTTTGAATAAACTTTTCCACCGGCAAGCCCCGCGCGGCAGCCTTCGCCCGGATGCGCTCTTCAATCTCCGGCTTGAGTTCTAAGGTGACTGTCATAACAGCACAATTCTAACATCTAGCTGGAAAGTTCGAACAGTCTTTCCCTGAAGGCTGAGTCTTCCGCTTTGAGCTTCAGACCAGCAACTCCTAACCTTCCAGCATCGGAACCTTCACGCCTTTTTCTCGCGCCGTGTCCTCCGCTTCTTCGTAGCCGGCGTCGACGTGCCGCGCGACGCCGAGGCCCGGATCGTTGGTGAGCACGCGATTGAGTCGTTTCGCAGCTTCCGCGGTTCCGTCAGCAACTGAAACCTGGCCCGCGTGTAACGAATAGCCAATGCCCACGCCGCCGCCGTGATGAAACGAAACCCAACTCGCGCCGCTGGCTGTGTTGAGCAGCGCGTTGAGAATCGGCCAGTCGGCGACTGCGTCTGAGCCGTCTTTCATACCTTCAGTCTCGCGGAAAGGCGAAGCGACGGAGCCGGTGTCGAGATGATCGCGGCCAATGGCGATCGGCGCTTTCAGGTCGCCGCGTTTGACGAGTTCATTGATCGCCTCACCCATCTCGGCGCGTTCGCCGTAACCGAGCCAACAGATGCGCGCCGGCAGTCCCTGAAAATGAACTCGATCGCGCGCGAGTCGCAGCCAACGATTCAAGGTCACGTCGTCGGGAAAAAGCTCGAGCGCGAGGTCGTCCGTCTTTCGTATGTCAGACGCATCGCCCGACAAGGCCACCCAGCGAAACGGACCTTTGCCTTCGCAAAAAAGCGGACGAATGTATTCAGGCACAAAGCCGGGAATCTCAAACGCGTCGGCGCAACCGGCATCGAGGGCCATCTTGCGAATGTTGTTGCCGTAATCAAAAGCGACCGCGCCCGCCCGCTTCAAGTGCGAGCATCGCCGAAACGTGTTCGGCCATCGACTGCATCGATTGTTTGACGTACGAAGCCGGATCGGCTTGACGCAGATCGGAAGCCTGGTCGAGCGAGAGTCCGGCGGGGACATAACCATTCAAAGGATCGTGCGCGCTCGTTTGATCAGTAACGGCGTCAACTTTAAGTCCGCGGCGAACGATCTCGGGAAGCACTTCGGCGCAGTTACCAACCAGACCGACAGACACAGCTCGCTTCTGTTCGCGCGCGTCGTCGAGGATGTCGATCGCCTCGTCGAGGGTCAGCGCCAGCCGATCGCAGTAACCAGTCAGCACGCGCCGCTCGATACGCGCCGGATCGACGTCGATGCCGAGGAATAGCGCGCCGTTCAGCGTCGCCGCCAAAGGCTGAGCGCCGCCCATGCCACCCATGCCGCCGGAAACTATAAGTTTGCCGCTGAGATCGCCGCCAAACTGTTTGTCAGCCATCGCTGCAAAAGTTTCAAAGGTGCCCTGAACGATTCCCTGCGTGCCGATGTAAATCCAACTGCCCGCCGTCATCTGGCCGTACATCATCAGGCCTTTGCGTTCGAGTTCGTGGAAATGTTCCCAGTTGGCCCAGGCGCCGACGAGATTTGAGTTCGCGATGAGCACTCTGCGGCGCGTATTCGTGCGTGCGAAACACACCGACGGGTTTGCCGGACTGCACCAGCAGCGTTTCGTCGTTTTCCAGCGACTGCAATTCGCGCACGATCGCCTCAAACGACGCCCAGTTGCGCGCCGCCTTGCCGGCGCCGCCGTAGACGATCAACTCGTCCGGCTTCTCAGCGACGTCCGGATCGAGATTGTTCATCAGGCAGCGCAGCGCGGCTTCCTGATGCCAACTCTTGCAGGTTAATGTCGCGCCGCGTGGCGCACGCACGGTTCTGGAAGACATCGCGAAGTTCGGTTGTAACGCAAACTGTTAGTTTGCGATTGAGGTCATAGTTCAAGAGTCCATTCGCAAACTAACAGTTTGCGTTACCAGCAGACGTTAGCTGTCGCCGCCGCCGAAGAGACCGCTGAGCCAGCCGCCTTTCTCGTGTTTCGTCAGTTGTTCCAACTCGCCCGAGTCGAGCCAGACGCCGCCGCATTTGTCACAGGTGTCAATCGACACGTCGTCAAATTTGCCTTCGTGCAGAGTCCCGTCGCAGCGCGGGCAACGCATTGATGAAGTGCCGGCAGCTTTCGCTTCTTCCGCCACTTTCATTTTCTCGCGCAGCTTTTCAATCGCTTCTTTGTTCTTGCGGTGAAAATATTCCTCTTCCAAACCTTTTCTTCTATCGTCAAAAGCGTCAGGCATTAGACTTCCTCCCGGTTTTTCGTGGTTACGCAAACTGTTAGTTTGCGGTTTGAATAGCTTCAGTAGCGATGTTACGCAAAACTACACGGGGTTCCCGCGCGGGCGACCCGCGTGGGGTGTTAGCAGTTTGCGTTACTTCAAAGAATCAAACTCACCCGCTCGCAATGCGTTGCCGACTTTTTGCATGTCGCTCGACATTGAACGGTCGGCTGCGAGCGGCCGACACGTGCGCGCGGACCAGATCGTAAGCAGCTTGCACGCCGTCGACCCGGCGCCAGTGGCTTGCGATACTCCAACCCCTCCGCCGCCACGATCAACTCAATGGCGGTTACCAGTTCGGCAAGATCGACGATCGTCCGGAGCTTAGTCGCCCCAGTCATCCCCATCGAAACGTGATCTTCTTTGCCGCCATCCGTGGGGACATTATCCACGCTCGCCGGGTGGGCCAATATCTTCGCCTCAGCCAGCAACGCGACCGCGGTCACTTGCAGCATCATGAACCCTGACGAGGTTCCCGCCTCGCGCGTCAGAAACGGCGGCAGGTTTTCGTTGGCATCAGGATTGACCAAACGATCGATGCGCCGTTCGGTGATACTAATCAAATCTGTCATCGCGATGGCTGCGTAATCGAAAGCGAGCGCGAGCGGCGCGCCGTGAAAATTTCCGCCAGAGAGAACGTCATCAGTATCCGCAAAGACCAGCGGATTGTCAGTCGCGCTGCCGGTTTCGATTTCCACGACTCCGCGCGCGTGGCGCAAGCGCGTCGCGCACGGCTCCGTGAACCTGCGGCATGCAACGCAAACTGTAAGCGTCCTGGACGCGCGGATCGTTTTGCAGATGCGACTCGCGAATCTCGCTGCCCGCCATTAACTCGCGCAGGTGCGCGGCAACCTCCATCTGTCCCGCGTGCGGACGCGCCGCGTGAATGCGTTCATCAAACGCCACGGGCGTTCCCTTCAACGCCTCGAGCGACATGGCGCCGGCGACGTCTGCCAGTGCGCGTCGAGACGCTCGGCTCGATGCAAAGCCAGCGCGCCGACCGCGCCCATCGCCTGCGTTCCGTTTAAAAGCGCCAGACCTTCTTTCACTTCCAGCCGCAGCGGCTCGATTCCAGCTCGCTTGAGCGCTTCGGCGCTCGCCAGGCGTTCGCCCTGGTAAAAAGCTTCGCCTTCGCCGATTGCCGCCAGCGCGAGATGAGCGAGTGGCGCCAAATCGCCGCTGGCGCCGACCGAGCCCTTCTCCGGAATGACCGGCGTCACGCCCTGGTCCAGCATCGCGACCAGCGTGTCGGCAACAACCGGCCGCGCGCCGCTGAGTCCGCAAGCAAGCACGTTTGCACGCAGCAACAGCATCGCGCGGGCTTCAGCTTCCGAAAGTGGATTTCCGAGGCCGCAAGCGTGACTGCGCACCAGGTTCAACTGCAACTCGCTCAGCTTGGCAGGATCGATGCGAACATCAGACAGTTTGCCAAAGCCGGTATTGACGCCGTAGACAGCGCGATTTTCAGCGACGATTTTTTCGACGACCGTGCGCGCCAACTCAATGCGCGCGCGCGCGGCGGCCGAGAGCGCAACCTGCTCGCGTCCCGCCGCCACGTCTACGATTTGATCGAGATTAAGTCGTTGTCCGTCGAGTTCAAGCATAGAAAGACAGGAGTCAGAGACCAGGGGTCGGAGGTCAGAGTTCAGTAAGCAGAAGGCACAGACGTCAGTGCTCAGAACTCAGTCGAAATCGTGTCTGTGACCTCCGCCTTCTGATCTCTGACCTCTGACCTCCGACCTCTGCCATCCGGTGTTTCGCTGATGTCTATTTTCCGAAACTCTCCCGTCGTCGCGCCGCTGCGCACACGCTGGCGGGCTCGCTTGGCGCGCACGGTCGTGCGCGCGGTGCCCGTCGCCACGCGCGTCCACCTGGTCATCGTCTGCAACGGTCTTAACGTAAACTGGTGTTGCGGCAAAACTTCCCCAGTGGCTTCACGCAAACGCACCGTGCCGATCGCAAAGATCGCGATCGCGGCGTTGAATAACACGCCGACCACAAAAACTGCCCAGCCCGGAACGATGCCCACGGTGGCCCGATCGATGAAAGCGTTGAAGTCGCGCGCCGGCAGCGGATGCAGGTAGACTTTCAAATTCCAACTCAGCGCCAGCAGCGCAAAAATCCAAAGATAGTTTCGACGCAGACGTCTGCCGACAGCTTCCCATTCGGTGATGGTGAAGTGTGGCGTTATCAAGTCCGCCGCTAAATGTTCCGCCCAGCCTTCGTCTGACGGCACGCTTTCGGGCGCCAGCAACTGCGCGAAGTATCCCGTTTCGATTACGCGCACGCGGCTCGACCAAATCTCGTAGTAACGATAACGGCGCGCTTCCATCAGCAAAAAGATCGCCACCAGAATCGAATTGATCGGAATGACAAAATGCGGGATTGCTGTGCGAGCTGAAAACGAACGAGAGCGTCGCGCCGGCAGTGAGCACCGCCCAGTTTGTGGTCGTGTCGAGTCGGTTGCGCCAGGTGTTTGAACGTTGCACCTCACCGCGATAGAAATGAATCATCGCGGTGTTGAATTCGGCGGGCGACATGCGACGCATCTGCGCAGCGGGAGTGTGACCGGCTCGGTCGGCGATCGCAGCATCAGGCGGCGGCGCGGGACGCAGGCGAGCAGCAACCCTTTCGCTCGACAGCGATCCGGTTCCTTTTTGCTGAGCTTCGGTGGTCATGAAGTAGATCCGACGGCGGGCTCGCCGATTGATAAGCGCGGGATGCGACTCCGAAAATAATATAGCACGCAGTTAACATTCATTCGTAGTTGAGCGACTTTGAGATCATCGTATTAGTAGCCCGACCGCGAAGTTCAGAGTACAGCCTTTAGGCTGCGCTTTTCGCGACGGCAAGCTAAAGCTGGTACTGTAAACTGCGAAAGAACCACTCGCTTGACAGTGTTTGAGCGGGCCACCTATAGTTAAATTTTCTGCTGTTTGACGCGGCGTTTTCTATCTCGTCTCTATCATGACTGCTGCCGGGGAAAGAGAATCGGACGCCCATTGGATGCGCGAGGCGCTGGCGGCGGCGGACGACGCGAGAGCCCGCGGCGAAGTTCCGGTCGGCGCTTGTCATCGTCGTCGGTGAAACGGTCTTAGCGCTGGCGGGAAATCGGACGCGCACGGACCAGGACCCCACGGCTCATGCGGAAATCGTGGCGCTACGCGAGGCCGCGCGGAAGTTGGGCAACTACCGGCTAACTGACGCGGTGGTCTATTCAACGATCGAACCTTGCGTGATGTGCGCGGGCGCGTTGATTCAGGCGCGCGTGAAAAGGTTGGTCTACGGCGCGCGCGACGAACGCGCCGGGGCGGTTGAGTCGCGATTTCGAGTTTGTGATACGGATTTTCTGAATCACCGCATCGAGATTACCGCCGGCGTGCTTGAGGAAGAGTGCCGCGAGTTGATGCAGGATTTTTTCCGCGCACGACGGGGGGAAAGCAGATGCTAGATGTCAGATGCTAGATGCTGGCCAACAGTCGGAACTGTCGTCGCAGCTTGGACTGACATCTAGCATCTGACATCTGTTTTTGGAGAGGTCGCATAGTGGCTTAGTGCACCGGTCTCGAAAACCGGAGTGGGGGAAACTCCACCGTGGGTTCAAATCCCACCCTCTCCGCCAGTAACAAAAGTGATGAGTACTGAGTGATGAGTACTGAGTTCAGACCGTGGTTTGACTCAGGACTCATCACTCAGTACTCATCACTACTCATCACTGCCTTGGGAGAGGTGCAAGAGTGGTTGAATTGGCAGCACTGGAAATGCTGTGACCGGGAAACCGGTCCGTGGGTTCGAATCCCACCCTCTCCGCCAGTTTGAAAGTCCGATGATGAACGCGAACCAAGTCAGCACCGCCTGCGTGAGCGGGCGGCCAACCCGGCAGGTGACAAGCCGATCGCGCCACCCGCTCACGCAGGTGGTTCTGACAGCTTGCATCGTTGCCTTCTTCGCGTCGGGTGCGTTGAGTTCAGCCATGGGCCAGTCGCATGTGCACCGTCAGCCGGTGCGGCGCGCCTCCGTTTGTGGCAACCCCAAAGTCGCCTGCAAAACCACCGCGACGTTTCAGCCGAACGATTTGCCGTTTCGCGTCCCGGAAAATGCCGTCATCTTTGACACCGAACTGTTTTACGCAATCGTCCTCAAGAGCGTCCCGGCGCAGGAGGACGATTGCAACACATTTGTTCCGGAAACTGAGCGGCTGGCAGCGCAGTTGATGTTTGCAGATCATAAAGTGTTTTCGTCGCGCTGCGTCGACGTTGAAAATTTGTTCTACACAAACGTAGACGCGAGGTATAGGATCATGGCTGTCTACGCCGGCACTACACTCGCCGAGTCAAAGCGCATGCTGGCGGCGGTGAAGGCTACCGGAAAATTTCCCGGCGCTTACGTGCGTCGAATGCGCACCGGCTTCAACGGCACCTAAACAGGACAGACATTCCTGGCTGTCTCTTGTTCTTTCTTCCTCACAGAGCGTCTTTCGTGAGAGACTGGAACCCCCTCTCCTTCTGCCCCCAATTGGAATTCACTTTCGGAAAGGATAGACAGGCAGGATTGCCTGTCCAACAGGAGTTTTTATGGACGACAAAATTGCGGCAGATGAAGCCAGACGCTCGGTGCAGCACGAAACCGTTAAGGCGCAGGTTGAAGGCGAAGTGGAAGCTGAGATTGCTGACCGCGCGAGCGCTGCGCCGCCGCCGGGTGAAGCGCAGAAAATTGACGAGGTCGCGGGACATTTTCGTTCCAAAGCAGTCAATGAAGTGGTTAACACCGAGCGGGAAGTTGAACGCGGCCGCGGCGCCGCGCGCGTTTCGCAGATCGTCGACTACATTTTTCTACGTCCTTTACGCGCTGCTGGGCCTGCGTTTTCTGCTAGCGTTGATGGCCGCGCGCAGCACCGCCGGCTTCGTCCAGTTTATCGTGGCGGTGACGAGCCCGTTCTACGCTCCGTTTCGCGGCATCGTTGCCAGCCCGCGCACCGATCAGGGCCACACGCTTTTGTTGCCGATCGTCGTGGCGATCATCGCTTACGTGTTGCTGCACCTGGCCATAAACGGAATACTGCGCATGATGGCGCACCGCAAGACAGCGATTTAACACGCGACCGTTTGCGATTAAAGATCGATTAGATCAAAATGGGCTGGAACGTTTTTGGAAGAGACTGAACTTCTGGAAAACGCGAAAGCCAATCGGCAATTGGCATCGCGAACCGCAATTTTTGACAAGTTATCAGACTTCGGGCTCCGCACAACGCCGCGCCGGTGAACCCCGCCAGGCCGGGAACGGAGCAACGGTAGCCAGGCGCACGTGTGTTGCGGGTAAGTCCGGAGTCTGGCCAATTTCTTTAGTGATGAGTTATGAGTGCTGAGTTATGAGTTTTCGGGGCCGCGGCAATATTGCCTTGCGCGTCTCGACAGCTTGTTAGCTCACCTACCTAAACTCATCACTCATAACTCAGCACTCATAACTTTCAAATGGCCTACCAGGTAATCGCACGCAAATGGCGTCCGCAGACTTTTGACGAAGTAACCGGTCAGGAACCGATCACGCGCACGCTGCGCAACGCCATCGAGCATCAGCGACTGCATCACGCGTATCTCTTCTCCGGCGCGCGCGGCGTGGGGAAAACAACTTCCGCGCGCCTGCTCGCCAAGGCGCTCAACTGCCATAAATCACAACTGCCGACCGCCACGCCGTGTCGCACGGACGATCCCGACGCGTGTGCCTCGTGCAGTGAAATTTCTGAAAGCCGCTCAATCGACGTGCAGGAGATCGACGCTGCTTCGCACACAGGCATCGACAACGTGCGCGAGACGATCATCGGATCGATTGGCTTCGCCCCGGCGCGCGATCGCTACAAAATCTTCGTCATCGACGAAGTGCACATGCTGTCGACCAGTTCGTTCAACGCGCTTTTGAAGACGATTGAAGAGCCGCCGGCGCGCGTGGTTTTCATCATGGCGACCACCGAACGACATAAAGTTCCCGAAACGATCTTGTCGCGCTGCCAGCAGTTTGAGTTTCGCACGATCGCCCCGGCGAAGATTTTTGATCGTCTGCGCCTGATCGCCGAGGCGGAGAAGATTTCGATTCCTGATGACGCCTTGCGCGAAATCGCGCGCTCGGGCGAAGGTTCGATGCGCGACGCGCAGTCCGCTTTTGATCAGGTCATCAGTTTTGCCGGCGCGAAGATTAAGAAGGACGACGTTGAAATGGCGCTGGGCGTCGCGGGCGCTGACATTCTCATTCGCGTCGTCAAGGGGATCGCGAACCACGAACCTGCCGAGGCGCTTGCAGTTGTTGATGACGTCGTCATGCGTGGCCACGATCTGCGAAACTTCTGCCGCGATCTGCTGGCCCACTTCCGCGATTTGCTGGTCACCAAAGTCTCGGGCAGCGATGAACTGCTGGAATCAGCGATCTGTGACCGCGACGAGCTGAAGCGTCAGTCTGAACTCTTTTCGGAAGCCGACCTGGTGCGTTTCTTTCACTCGCTCGCGGAAACAGAGACTCTGTTGAAGACGGCCGCCCATCCGCGTTACCAGTTGGAGATAGGACTGGTTAAGTTGATGGAGATGCGGCGACTGGCATCTTTGACTCAACTGCTGGAACGGCTGGCAGCGCTCGAAGGTTCGTTGCGCACTGGCGCGGCACCGTCGGGAACTTTGGGAACTTCAGGCGCAAAGTTGGCCGGAGCTGCGCCCGCGCGTTCGTCTTCAGCTTCAACTTCTTCAGGCGGATCGGAACGGACGCGTCCATCGAGTTTGCCCGAAACTTTACCTGACACCTTACCTGAAAAGACGCCCAGCAAAAGCAAAGCAGCTGGAAGCTCGAGCACGTCGTTGGCCGCGAGCGCGTTTGCCGGGACGGCGACCAGGACGGCCCTCGAGACCGAAACGAAAGTTTCTGGTGAAACAGAAAATCGCGGCGCGCCGGGGACGACTGGGACGGCCTTTAATTCCGGAGCCGCGACGACCGCTGAGACCGGTACCAGCCTGGATTCAGTCGCTCCCGCATTGACCGCGGAAGAAACTCCAGCTGCAGAACTCTCCGAAATTGATCAGCTCAAGTCTGCACTCGAGAAGAGACGCAAGATGTTTCTCGTTACGGCGCTAGAAGGCGCGCGGCGCGCCAGCCTCGAAGAGACCGAGTTGTTCCTTGAGTTTGCGCCGGAAACGCGCCACCTGCGCGACACTTTGGCAAAAGGCGACAACGTCAGGATTCTCCGCGAGGTCTGCAAGGAAATCACCAACCGCGAACTTGGCGTGCGTTTTGTCGTCGCCGACAACGAAACGGACGGCGCGGCGGATGAGATGCCCATCTCCCGAGAAGAAGCGCAACGTCGCGAACAGCTAAGCCTGCGCGAGACGGCAGAAAAAGATCCGGTCGTGCAGCAAATCCTCAAAACCTTTCGCGGCGAGATCGTCGACGTGAAACGCATCGACGGTAAGTAACAAACCACAACTCCTCGTCAGCCGGTTCAATCCTTATAGCGATTTCTTTCTTTCCTTTCGCTTTACCATGCTTTATCTTGCTGTCGCTTAAACTGAAACCTTGTGTGACATCACGGCACTAGTCAGTTTTACCACCTCGCTTTCCAGTTCACTCTCGCTAAGAAAAGGCAGCATTCTATGAAAAGAAGCAGCAGGTCTTTCGACATCGCGCTCACCGGAGTCGGTATCGGTGGTTTTTCGCAGACGACGCTGGAGACCCTCGACGCGTTCAAACGAGCCCGGATCATTTTTCATCTCACTTCGTATCACCGGAAGTTGCAGCAGTACTGCGACCAGGTCGTCAACCTCGACAAGCAATACTGGACGGGCGAGGTGGATACTGACATTTACGAGCGCATGGCGAATACGATTCTGGACGAAGCCAAGAATGGACCAGGCGTGGTGATGGTCGGCGACGGACACCCGGCCTACTACGACGATGTCACCTGGGATATTTACCGCCGCGGAAAAAGACGCGGTTTGAACGTGAAGATTCTTCCGGCCATTTCGTCGATCGATTCGATGGCCGCGAACTGTGGCCTGGAAATTCACACTGGCGGATTTCAAATATTCGACGCCACCACCATCATGGCGCTCAACCAGGAAATCAATCCGCACATCGACACGCTGATCATGCAGATTGGCTGGTTTGGCACTTCGCTCGTCTTTGACATCACGTCCAGCAAGAAGGGCCGCTTCAAGCCCTTCATCAAATACCTGCGGCGGTTTTATCCGCAGGACCACCCGGTCCGCGTAATGGAAGCGCCTTTTAACGAGCAGAATCCGCCCGTGGTTATCTCGACGAAGCTCGGTAAGCTTGACGATCATCACCGGAAGATAATGCCGATCATGTCGATGTTTGTGCCGTCGCTGCCGGAAGACTCGCCGTCAGAGAACACGGAGTTCATAGAGGCGACCACTGATGTAGCGCACCTGGAAGAGATGGCTGACGTGAAGCGAAGGTCCGCAACGAAAAAGCGTAAGAAGAAGTAGATTTGGGGCCGGGCGCCCGTTCTCGTTCGCGTGAGGTGCCAGCGCGAACAATCCAACGCTTAAGCGGCAAGCACCTAATGCTGAGCCAGCTTCATCGCCCTCCCTAACCCTGAATGCTGAGCGCTCACCTTTCCGGCTGTTTGCTGTTTGCTGTCTACTCTTGCAGATTAAGAAAACGAAGACCGGCACCTTGGGCGCCTGTGCCGGTCTTGTGCGCCACGGTTTCACCCTATGACGTGGCGCGGCGCGACACTTTTGTTCCCGTCGAAACCAAAGTGTTCGCGGACCGAGGAGCACGCCGCTATTCGTGCTCCTGCGGACATTCAACTGTTAGGTAATCGTTGAGTTGGACTCCTTGCGAGAACGGCGGCGAATCGGAGTCCGCTCCTTCAGTAGATCTTTCTGTCTTGACTCCAGAATGTAGGCGAGCGCCTGGTAGCTCATCGACAACATTGCCGCCGCGCGCGTTAAGCTGCCGTTAGCCTTGGACAATGCCTGCCGAATCACGCGGCCTTCAAACTTCAAGACTTCGGTCTGCAACACACAAGGTTTGTTGAGCAGCGCGTCGATCGTCTGTTCTTCAGTGTCACTCTCGCCTTTGAACGCGCTATACAACTTCAAGCAGACTTTTCTGGCGGCCGCGTTCAGCCTCAACAGTAAATCCTGACTCTGCGATTTCTCCAGCCACTCGCCCGCGCGATCGAACGCAGCGTAGAGAGCGTCGGGCGGAAGCTCGTCGACTTCTTCAATCATCGTGAGCGCAGCGATGCCCGCCTTGTTCAGCGCCCCCACCCGATGAGCAACTTCGATGGCCTTCTGAAAAGTGAACTGCGCTGAATCATTGCGCTTCAGCCGCGCCAATGCGATGCCATGCGTGATCAGCGCCTCGGTTAACAGACACTGGTGACCACTCCGCTCCAAGGTGCGAACCGCAAGCCGAGCAACCGCTTCAGCCTGCTTGAACCTTTTCTGCGCAATAAAAACCTGAGCCCGCGTGTCATCGATCTGTGCGATACCGACTCTGTCCCGTAAGCTTGTTTTCAGCCGCCGCGCCTTTTCGAGGTGTTCATGAGCCTCCTTCAACCTCGAGAGATTGAAGAGCAGAAAGCCAAGATTGTTTCTGACATCAGCACGAAACAGCACATTGTGGGCGAGCTTAAATTGCTGGTCAGCTTCTCTGTGTTCCCTTATCGCCGAGAGAAAGTAATCTTGCTTCCCTTCAATGCTGGCAAGGTTGGTTAGAACTAAGGCGAGCTGATTATGATAGGTTCCCTTGATGGTGTGGTTAGTGATTCGACTGAACAATGAGGCATTCTCTTTAAGGATCTTTAGACTTTCACTCAGTCGGGAATCCGACCACTCAACGATGGCCAATCTTAAAAGTGCGCGGGCTCTGGTGTTACCTCCCAGAGTTAGGACTTGCAACGCCTCATTGAGTGTAATTCGAGCTTCGTCCAATGCGCCCTCGCGCCAATAGCAACACGCCATCTCAACCTGTGCGGCTGCAACTCTCTTAACGTCTCCTACTGATTCGTAGTATGTGATACTTTCAGTGATTAGGTCTTTCGCTGCCTCCTGCGCTCCCCCTACCCGATTCTTGCTTCCAATCCACCTCGTCAGGATGCCTACGCACAGAAGCACCTCAGCAGCGACCGATTGGTGAATCCCACTTAGATCTGGACGCTCGCCGATACGATTCCAGATGGGGCTCATCGTCTGCCGGGCACCCGCATAATTGCCCCTGTCTTTTAGATCTAACGCGGCCTCGCATAGGAATAATGCTTTCTCGTTTGCCGTCAAGTGCGAGGCGTCGAGTTTGTGTAAGGCTATCCTCATGAGTGTTAGAACCTTCCCGCGAGTTGTAAGAATACTTGCAAGAGCGCCGGGATGTTAGTCTCGCCTGCCGAGCCTTGCAAGAAATTCTGGGAGTTGCTCTATTCTTACTTGATGTAAGAATTCTTGCATCTCTAACTTTCAAAGGAGAACTCCATGAAACGGCTCATCAAGACCACAACTCTGCTGTTGGCACTCTCGTTATCAGTTGCCGCGGGTCAGATACCTACCGACGGTACCCCCGCACCGGTGGCTCCGCCTCAGGGAATCGCCAGTACCAATTCGACAGGTCAAATACCGAGTGTCGGCATGGTCCAGGAACTGTCGGAAGCGGCGTTGTCGGCGGTAGTGGCAGTCTTAAGCTTAGTGTCGTAAGCAGGAAAAAACGGTAGTCAACTTGGCTAGAAACAGTCTCCGGCATTGTGTGAGTAGACCTTAGATCTATCGTAAACCAAGGGGTAACTCACGTCAGCGAAGACTGTTCAGCGTGTCTGTCTATCGTTCGCCACTGCGAGATCGGCCTACAATATGATCAGAATTGCGGCCTCGCGGCAGCAGGGAGTTCGTGTGTCCTGACGTCTCAACGCCCGGATCCAACTGGGTCGCTGAGAATCGTATTGCGGATACGCACCGATTGACGACTACAGGTATCAGGACGAGTTCAGAGTGCTTTGCTGGAAGCCGAACCCTGATTTAAATTCGCGAACAAAACCGCATAGCGCGTCGTATGGAATTGCGCAGTTCACTTGAGGGGGGGGCGGAGCGATGCGTGATCCATTTACAGCAGGAATTCTGAGTTTTCTCATTCCCGGTGTCGGGCAGCTTTACAACGGGCGGATTCTGGCGGGGATACTGTGGTTGATCATCACTCCGGGTTTCTGGATTGGCTCCGGCGGCACGCTCGGTTGGATCTGCCATATCATCGCCGCGTACACGGCTTACTCATACGCGAAAGATCATCCGGTACGGACTTAACCTGCGGACTGCCTCTGGAACAACTCAGGCCCGGCTGAGCCTCGTGTTATCCTTCCCGTATCGCCACTGACAACAAACAAAATCCCACTCCCCCGACCGCGAGCAGTGAAAATCCGCTGCGCGCCGGGATGCGGCTGGAGGCCACTGCTCCGCCCTGCGCGATGGTGATCTTCGGCGCCACCGGCGATCTCACGCGCCGCAAACTCCTGCCCGCGCTTTATCGTCTGGCGCAACAACGTCTGCTCACGAGTGAGTTTGCGATTCTCGGCGCGGCCCGCCAGCCGCTCAGCGACGATGAGTTTCGCGCACTCATGAAAACCGCGGTGACGGAATTTGGCCGCGAAGATTCGCTCGATGAATCCGAGTGGCAAAGTTTTGCTAAACGAATTTTCTACATCGCCGGCGACTTCAACGCTGCCGAGCTGTACCAGAAACTAAAAACTAAACTCGAGGAAGTCGATCGAGAGTTCGACACGCAGGGCAATCGCATTTTCTATCTCGCGACCGCGCCTGACTTTTTTGGCGTGATCGCAAAGCAACTGGGTGACGCTGGAATTGCGCGCGCCAGGATCACCACCACGACCACGGCCAAAGGCGCGAAACAACCGCAAAAGGCAGCGGGAACAGCCGCAAGTAAGAAACCCTGGACGCGCATCATCGTCGAGAAACCTTTCGGTCGTGATCTCGCCAGCGCTCGGGCGCTCAACAAAACGCTCGCCTCGGTTTTTGATGAGAGTCAGATTTATCGCATCGATCATTATCTCGGCAAAGAGACGGTGCAGAATCTGCTGGTCTTTCGTTTTGCAAACAGCATCTTCGAACCGCTGTGGAACCGGCAGTACATCGATCACATTCAGATTACGGCCGCTGAGACAATCGGCGTGGAAGGTCGCGGCGCCTACTATGAAACCGCCGGCGCCCTGCGCGACATGATTCAGAACCACGTCTTCCAAGTGGCTTCACTGATTGCGATGGAGCCGCCGGCATCTCTTTCGGCCAACGGCGTGCGCGACGAAAAGATAAAGGCGATGCAGTCCGTCCGTCCGCTCCGCGCTGATCAAGTTGATGAGCTGGCGGTGCGAGGACAATATGGACCAGGCACGGTACTCGGCGACACCGTCCCGGGCTACCGGGAGGAAAAGGGCGTCGATCCAAATTCTTCGACCGAAACCTTCGCCTGCACTCAAGCTCGTCTTCGACAACTGGCGTTGGGCCGGCGTGCCTTTCTACATTCGCTCGGGCAAGCGTCTGCAGAAACACGTCACTGAAATCGCGATTCAGTTCAAGGAAGTCCCGCACCGTTTGTTCACCGACGCCGACGCGCCGCTTGAGGCAAACGTATTGATAATTCGCATTCAGCCGAACGAAGGAATCAGCCTGCGCTTCGCGGCCAAGCTGCCGGGCCAGGCGCTGCGCATTCGCCCGGTCAACATGGACTTCCGCTACGGTTCGTCTTTCGGCGTCAAACCGCCCGAAGCCTACGAGCGGCTGCTGCTCGATTGCATGCTCGGCGATTCGACGCTCTACGCGCGGCGCGACATGGTGGAACGCGGCTGGGAAATTGTGACGCCGATTCTGGAAGCGTGGAAAGAGCCGGCGCCGGATTTTCCGAACTACGAATCAGGTTCCTGGGGACCAAAGGCGGCATTCGAATTGATCGAAAGGGACGGAAGAAGTTGGCGGAAAATGTGAAGGGCAGTGGCCAGTGATCAGTGATCAGTGGTCAGACAAAGCGGGGCGACAAATGACACCGATAACTGGTCACTGACCACTGGTAACTGATCACTGATTTTAAGCAATGCAAATCCAAATCGAGAAAACTTTGGACGTTGAAGTTGTCGAGCGGCAACTCGCGGAGCTTTGGCAGCAGGCGGCGCACGAGACGGCTGACGAAGAAGCGGTGATGCGCGCGCGCGTTGCGAACCTGCTCGTGTTTGTCCGCAGCGAGTCGGCATTGGCTGAAGTCGAAGCGATGCTGCGCGAGCTCACGTCGGTCCATCCCGGCCGCGTGCTGCTGATGCACGGCGACAGCGAAGCGGAAGATCGCGACATCGAGTTATCAGTCGAGTCGTTCTTTCATGCGGAGAAACGTGCCTCTAACAGCGCAAGACGACTGTGCTGCGAAGAGATCATTCTGCGAGCGCAGGGAAAGTTCGTGACCGAACTTCCAAGCGCAGCGCTGCCGCTGCTCGTCTCCGATTTGTCGACCTTCGTCTGGTGGCGTGCCGCGCTCCAAGTCGGCGACAAAGTTCTTCTTAATCTGCTGAGCGCAAGCGATCGTCTGATAATAGACTCTGCCGAGTTCGCCCATCCGCAGCGCGATCTCTCTGAAACCAACAAACTCTTCCATAAGGAATTTGACAGCGTGGGCGTTAGCGATCTGAACTGGGCGCGACTCACCTCCTGGCGCGGACTGCTGGCGGACTTCTTTGACGTTCCGGCCTTTCAGTCGTCGCTCGATCGAATTGATTCGGTGCGCATCGAATATGTCGGGCCCGCATCGGCGCCGGAAGACGTCGCGCCTCAGGCGTTGCTTATCGCCGGCTGGCTGGCGAGCCGCTTGGGATGGCAACTGGCTGACGATGCGCGTCAGAATGATCTTCAGGAACAGCGCCAGGAAAACGAAGCAACAACTTCGTTCAAGTTTATGCGCGACAAACGGGGCAGTAGCCCGACGGCGGGGGCCCCTGACGGGCAGCCCGGCTGGGGTGGAACGGTCAGGGAGGGCGTTTCTGATCAAGAGATCACGGTGGAACTAAAACGCGTAGAGCACGGCGAGCGCAAGCCGGGGCGACTGGCGTCGGTGGCATTGAAAGCAGGCGGTAAAGACGGCGCCTCGTTTATCGTCTCACGCAGCGCGGACAATCTTCACCTGGTTACTGAAGCGCGAATTGATGCAAACGTTCATTGCGGCCGCGTCCTGCCGGTGAGAAACCGCAGCGCTGCACACCTGCTGAGCCGCGAGATGGAGATTCTCTGCAACGACCAAATCTACCAGGAAGCGGTTGCCGTCGCGGCCGGGCTGCTTGCCCGTCTGATGTTCTCATCCGGTTAGCGATTCATTCGAACTCCTGGGCCAAGCTGGTTCGTTTTCCACCTCATCTATGCGAGCGACAATCCGCGCCCTGTGCTCCGACCTGATGCAAGAGCGTTTGCATGGAATTGGGCTGTTTACAGACAGTAGAAATCTTGACTTCACCTAACCCGAAGCATATCGTCGCCGTATTAAGAAACCCCTCCCGACCATTGTTTTTCAAAAAAGGAGTACCCTCATGGACGTCCGACCAAGCACCTCGATCGCGCTTGCAAAAACTCTAGTGCTGCTATTTGTGCTCATGTTATTGGCCATCTTCCTGATTAAGGCGCCGGTGACTTCAAGCAATTTCCAGGAGCCTCCGGAAAAGTCGCAAGAGATCAAAGAGACCGTGCTTGACGACCAAATACCCAAGCACGTGCCAATCAAGATCAAAATCAAAAAGGAGAAGGAAGCAGCCTTTAAGGATCTTAAGAATGAAAGGTGGGCGCGTGACTTTGAACTTGAGGTTACCAACACCGGGGACAAGCCAATCTACATGCTGTCCTTGATGCTGGTCACCGATCTAAAGGCTGCCGAAGGGTTTCGCATTATAGCCCCACTTGGTTTCGGTAAATTAGGGAAGATAACGGACAAGGCTGAGCCCAAGGACATTCGCATCAAGCCCGGTGATACCTACGTCTTTAAGATTCACCCGGGTCAGTTAAACGCCTGGGACACCATCCAGCGTACCGAGCACCGTCCACACCCGAAGAAGATAGATGTAATGTTTGAGGCGCTGAGCTTCGGCGACGGAACAGGTTTCGTGGGGGAAGACGGAGAGGCGATTCCTAATTGGTCAAGCGAAACGTGAAATATTGAATCAATCAACAAGGAGAAGCCTCATGAGTTCTCAACAAAACAGTGCGCTATCACTCTCGAAACGGCTGCTACTTTTAGTGGTCCTCGGTGCAGCCTCAGTCTTTCTAATTACAACGATCTACGCGCTAGGGCCAACGCAATTACAAGATTCAAACACGAAACTTATCAATGGCAAACGTTTGGCTGACAAGGAACCCCTATCTGAAAGGACATCGTTCACCGAGAACGGTCCGACTGGCCGCTGGTCTGCCTCGGTGATTCCAGATTTGAGTCGAAATTCCACTACATCTCCGGTAGTCGTAACCGGAACAGCGACTTTGATGGGAAACGCCGAATGGCGAAATCTTCAACTCACACATGTGACCTTAAAAAACCACTCTTCCAAGACGGTGCTCGGCGTTCAACTCAAATGGTTCATCACAACAAAAATCGATCCGAGCAAAATACTTCCGCCGCCTGGATACACGGGACTCTTTGAAGCTCATTTAAACCCGGGCGACAAGGAGCAGTTCGAATGTCCGCTGATAAAGTTTTCACAGGCAGTTAAGTACCTGGTCAAAAATGGCTCGTTGGAAGGGGACTTCTTATTGCACGTAAGAGTCTTCGAGGCCGAGTTCGAAGACGGTTCGACTTGGAACGACGATTGGGGTGGTCCGAAGTCAGGCGATAAAGGAGAGATTTGGAAAGGAGTGGATAAACCCAAATCTCTACAAAACCATCCACTGCAGTCATCGTGCGCTCATACACTGTGCAGCTACGATTCGCCTGATTCGCATTCTTTTTGTGCAACCGCGCCGTCATATCAGTTAACTTGCCGTATTGGACCGCCGTGTTCGGTGGATGGAGTGTTTTGTACCTGTTTGGCAGATGAGTGTGGTCCGGAACCAACGCCAACCCCAACTCCCACACCAACGCCGACGCCTTGTCCCCAAACACAACCTCAGAACTGCGCCAGCGGGATTCCCCGCGACAATTGCACTTGGGATAACCCGCCCGGAATTGAAGATGGCTGTGGCCCGCTCTATCACGTCGAGGGCGTTTGTTGCGTGCGAGATCCAACTCCAACACCGACTCCTACTCCGAGCTGCCAGGGCATAGGTTCTCCCTGCATCTCCGATAACACCTGCTGCGTCGCAGACGGTCTTCACTGTAACTACTGGGCCGCAATCTGCTCCGGCAACTCCGGTTGCGCCAACGCGCACGAGATGGACGAATGCTCAGCAAGCGGCGGCTTGCCGCGGCCCAACCCGATTGGCCCAAACTGCCATTGCTACTACGGCGGCGATCCGGGTAGCCCCATAATCATCGACGTGACCGGCAATGGTTTTAACCTGACCAATGCCAACCACGGCGTCGACTTCGATCTCAACGGCGACGAAGTACGCGAACGTTTAGCGTGGACAACAGCCGGGTCCGACGACGCGTTTCTGGCTTTAGACCGCAACGGCAACGGCACGATCGATCGCGGCGCAGAACTCTTTGGCAACTTCACCACCCAACCGCCTTCCACCAACCGCAACGGCTTCATCGCCCTCGCCGAATTCGACAAACCCGCGAATGGAGGCAACGGGGACGGGCTGATCAAGAAAACAGATGCGGTCTTTGCTTCGTTGCGCTTGTGGCAGGACACAAATCACAACGGCATCTCAGAGCCGAGCGAGTTACACACGCTCACGGAACTTGGTCTGAAAGTCCTTGATCTCGACTACAAGGAATCAAAACGCAAGGACAGACATGGGAATGAGTTTCGTTACCGCGCGAAAGTTAAAGACACGCACGATGCGCAACTCGGACGCTGGGCCTGGGACGTGTTCCTGGTTAGCGGACAATAGTGGGCGCGCAGCTACCGTGACGGCTTCGGCGGCTTCTTGTCGGGCGGGACGGCGCGGGGGATGTCGCCATCGTCAGGCGGCTCTTCTCCAGTTTTCGGTTGCAGCTTTGGCGGGTTGCCGCGGAGGCCCGGCGGCAGTCGCGGAGTCGGGATGCTGACGGTGGCAATGGGATCAGTGCGACGAAGAATCGCGCCGCCGCGACCGGCGACCCAGATGTTGAAGCCGCCGCGATAGGCGACGGAATACAGCGGCGCACTCGTAATCGTCGGCTGGATTTGCCAGGTCGCGCCCGCGTCGCTCGAGTGAATTATTCTCCCCTGCTCGCCGGTTATGAGCACGTCGTCGCGGCCGCCCACTGCGATGGCGAAAAGGCTGGTCGTGATTCCGCTCTCCATATCTTTCCAGGTCGCGCCGCCGTCGTCGGTCCGCAGGATGACGCCGCGAGCGCCCACCGCGTAACCACGCTCACCATCGACAAACGTGAGCGCGTAAAGCCATTCCCGCAAATTCTTGTCGACGCGTTTCCAGGTTTCGCCATCTTCCGTGCGCAGGATCGTGCCGTTGGAACCAACCGCGACGCCATGCTGCGCGTCGGTGAAACTCACGTCTTCAAGCCAACTGACGGTGTTGCCACTTTGCACGCCCCAGGTTTCACCGCCGTCTTTCGTATGCAGGATGACGCCGCGCGCGCCCACGATCCAGCCCAGCGCCGGGGAGACAAATTGCACGCTGAAGAGATCTTCTTTCGCCTCGACGATCACCGGCGTCCAGGTCACACCGCTATCCGTCGTCCGCAAGATCGTCCCGCGATCGCCGACCGCAAAACCGGACGCGCGACTGACGAACTCGACGGAGTTTAGCCGGTTGCTCGTTCCGGACGGACGCACGCCCCAGCTCTTGCCGCCGGTAGTCGTGTATAGAATTTTTCCGCGCGAGCCGACGGCCCAGCCGTGTGAGTTGTCCCAAAAGAAAATGTGCGACAAGTCTTCGCGCCCGCCTTCGGTCAGGCGTCGCCAGCCGAATCCGCCGTCATCCGTGCGCAGCACCAGCCCGTCGGCGCCGGCGGCCCAACCGAGCGACTCATCCGCGAAAAACAAAGTCGTGATCTTGGGACTGGTGCGCACGCTCACCGGCAACCAAATGTTTCCGCCGTCGCCGGTGGTCAACACGACGCCGTTGTCGCCTGACGCCCAGCCGTGCATTTCATCGGTGAAGAACACCGAAAATAGATCGGTGGAGACGAGCGTGTTGAGATGTTGCCAGGTCGCGCCGCCGTCGTCAGTTTTCAAAATCGTTCCCTGATAACCGACCACAACTGCGCGTTTGGCAGACACGAATGAGACGCCGGTCAGTAGGGTGTTGCCGAGCCCGCTGTGCTGCGTCCATTCGGCGCCGCCGTTGTTGGTTACCAGCAGCGTGCCTCGCGATCCCACGGCGATGCCGGACTTCGAATCGAGGAACGCGATAGAGAACAAGTGCGCCGTCGTGCGCGTGTTTTGGATCTTCCAGGTCGCGCCGCCATCCACGGTGGCGATCAAGGCGCCGAAGCTGCCCACCGCCCAACCGTGCAGCGGATCGCCCGGAGCAAACGTCAGACCGAACAAGTGATCCTTGGTGCCGGTGGGCCGGTTCACCCACTTACGTCCGCCGTTTGACGTCGTCATGATCACGCCGCGCGCTCCGGAGATCACCGCGCGCGATTTGTCTCTGACGTAGAGTCCGTAGAGCGTTGTGTTTGCCGGCGAGAGTTGCGACTGCCACTCGAAGCCGCCGTCGCGCGTGCGCAAGATGGCGCCGTCGCTGCCAATGGCCCAACCACTTTTTTTGTCCGCGGCAAACCGAACGCTGTTGATCGTGTTGCCCTGTGGCAGCGGATTTTGCCACTCCCAACCTGAGGGAATTGGTTGTTGCGCCGACGTTGCGAGGAATGCGGTCAGGATCGTAAAGACGCAGATGAGCAGCGCCGCAGCGCGCCCGCACGAGGTCGGAGATGAGGCCACGATTCTGATGACAGGGGCGAGGCAGGTCATCGTTTCTGTTACTTTTAGACGCATTCTCACAAAAGCGGCGCAGTTCGAATCAGGGGAGATGTCAGGCTAACTCAGGCTATAACGGAATGCGGAATTATAAGGATCAAGCAGGGTGAAAGCGAATTCAGGTTACTTCAAAGTCAGGACGACACACCAGCGAGTTTCATGGCGACAGCGAAGAGCGGGGGCAAGCCCGCCTTCCCGACCTGAGAGAGATTTTCCTGATCGAGTGTTGTTATCTCCTGAAGCCTTTCAACCTAATGGCCTGACTCAATGAAGTTTAGCTCGCGGTCAGGAAGGCGGGCCGCCCCCGCTCTGAGACCTGAATGAGGCAGTTCTCGGCGTTAACTCGGCGCGCTCTGCGTCTCTGCGGTGAGTGTGTTTGCAGCCATATCTACCGCCGAGTCGCTGAGAACGCGGAGACTACGCAGAGAAGAACTTCAAATCAGATCACCACCCGAATTCACTTCACTGACGGCGGGCGATAACCTCGGTCGACGCGCCAGCCCTGGGCTTGGCGTCGGAGCTTGGCGATGGTCAAGGCGTGCGGTTCACCACACGCGAGCCAACGGGCGCGCAGGTGGCGGTGTCCGCGATTGCGGTTTTCTTTAGTGACGACCAACTCGAAACTTTCCGCCGCGTAGAGTATCGAGGCAGCGTCGGCTGTCGCGGTTACGGAAGCAACAGCGGGACTTCCTTCAACAAAGCGCAGGTTCAAATACGCTGCCCCCCAATCGTCCGCCGAGGCCGCAACTGCCGGAGGATCGATGGTTTGCACGGTCGGGATCGCCAGCTCGTTGCCTTCGCAATCAAGCGCCAGCCCTGACTCAACGACAATCCGACCGCGTTCGATCGTGACCTTGAGTCCTGAAACCACGCCAAAGCCGTGCAGACTGCGATTGTGCCGTTTTAGTTTTTCGCAAAAGTAGTGTTGCTGCCGCTCAAGGTCTGCGAGCGTCAACGTGTCCCCGGCGACAGGAATCTGTTCGAGCGTTGTTTCAGCCATAAATGTTCATTCCCCGGCTGCCGCTCCTTCAAGCGCACCAGTCGTCCCCACTTTGTCAATCGCGGCCCGCAGAATCTCGTCGTCAACGTGGCCCACCGCGGCAATCCGCCGCGCTGCTTTGTCCGCCGCTTCCTGAACGAGGTTGCCGTCGTGCCCGCGCGTCCATTCCCACTTCACCTGGTGCCGGTCCGCCGCCTGGTCCAGTCGCGCCCACCATTCGTGATTCGTCTTGCGACGAAAGCGGCCGCTCATTGTTTCGACGACATAACGCGAATCGGTGAAGAGGTGCACGCGACACGGTTCACGCAAAGCCTCGAGGCCCAACGCCGCAGCCACGACTTCCGCCTGCTGGTTGGTGGCGTGGCCCAGGTACGCGCCCACTGCGCGCCAAACGCCCTGATACCCAAGCAGCGCGACCGCCGCCGCGCGCGAGGATGCTTGCCCGTTGCCGAGGCTCGAGCCATCACAAAAAATGGTGACTTGCTTGGCCGTCCTGCCGTTTGAAGTTTTCTTAACGTCGCCGATATCACACCTCCCGCAACGGTTGTAGCACGAATTAGGCCCGCGCGGAACGCAGCCGCGCACTGGTGAACGGAGCAGTAGCCCGACTGTTAGGGAGGGCGCCCTTGCTTACGCGCGGCCTACTGGCCCGAACCATAATCATTTGGCGGAAACTGTATTCGCTGTGATATAAGTCTGGCCGTTTATCGCAGCTGTTTCTCGCAGCTGTCGCTGGTCGATGCGGCTGGCGCGATTCGAATGGTCCTCGCTCCGAAATAATCTGGCGAATGCCGGGCCAACCTCACGCTTGTTCTAAAACAGTTAAATCCTGAGGAGGATCCGATGATGCAACGGAGAAGGTTCTTCAAGAGTTCAATAGCGCTCGGCGTGGCGTGCGTGCTTCTCGGCACTCCCGTAACTTCCTGGTCGTGGGGAGCCGGCGGACACATGATGGTAGCTCAGATCGCGTTTGGCCGGCTCAATTCGCGAGCAAAAACGCAGGTGAAGACTCTGCTGGCGCTCCCCATCAACCCGGCAGCGGTCACAAAGAAGAGTATGAACTTTGTGAATGCGGCCCACTGGGCCGACGACCTCAGGCCGTTTGCGGAGTTTGACTCATTCAAAGAATTGCACTTCATCGACACGCCGTTTGCAACGGATGGAACCGCGTTGCCGGCGTTGCCGACTCCTAACATCGTCACGGCGCTTGAGGAGAATGTGAACATACTCAAGACCAGCACTGACCAGAACGCGAAGGCCCAGGCGCTCAGATTGATCATTCACTTCGTCGGCGACATTCATCAACCACTTCACTGCGCCACTCGGGTCGATGCGACTAATCACGATGGTGATCGCGGCGGCAACCTCGTCTCGTTGACAGTCACCGGCGCCAACGGCCAGCCGAAGAAAACCAACCTGCACAGCTATTGGGACGGCGGCATTGGAAACTTCCCACCGACGGGCGCCAATTTCGCGCCACCGCCGCTGAGCAAAATTCCCGCCGCGGCCAACAAAGCGATGCTCGGCAATCCGGCCACGGCTGCGGGTGTGAAACTCAACCAGCCGATGAACTACAGCGGCTGGGCGGACGAGAGCTTTAAGTTCGCCAAAGATGTTGCTTACAAGGGAATCAAAAACGGCTCGAAGCCAACGGCGGCGTACAACACGAGGGCGCTGAAGGTCGCCAATCAGCGAGTTGCGTGGGGTGGGTATCGTTTGGCGGCGTTGCTGAATTCGATCTGGCCGTAGGAGTGGTTTTTTCTCTGTCAACCGACTCTCTGCGTTAATTCGGCGTCCTCTGCGTCTCTGCGTTGAGTGCCTTTGCACCAGTACTAACCGCCGAGACGCAGAGAACGCTGAGATTACGCCGAGAAATCAAAAAGGTCGCCACTGGAAAGCCGCTGAGTTACAGCATCTCCAGCGTCAGCTTCGTGTCGGCATTCTTCCACGCCGCCTCGAACTGTCGCCTAACCAGCAGCGCCTCATGATCTTTCTTTTGCGCTTTAAGCGCTTCCATCAAACCAAAAAGCGAGCGGCCGTTGCGCCGGTTCTTGTCGAGATCGGCACGAAAGACCTGCTCCGCCCCGGCAAAGTCGTCGCTGCGCATGAGCGCCGCTCCGAGCGTCTCACGCACCGGCAGAAACCACGCCTGCGGTTCGTCGTAAGCAAATGTATCCTCAAGCTCGACCGCGCTGCGCAAAATACTGATCGCCTGTTTCGCGTCGCCGCCTCCGGCGAGGCGCGCTGCTAAAACTTTCTCCGCAATTTGCAAAACGTGACTGGCGCTGTTGAGTCCAAAGCTCGCCTCCGCCGGCACCATTTTTTGTGCAGCGATCAAGGCGTCGTGTTCCGCGGCAGCTTCTTTGCTGCGACCCTTCGCTGCGAACGCCATTCCGCGCGCGAAGTGCCAGACCGCCGTCGCGCCGGCCAAACTTTTATCCGGCGCCGGCAGTTTTTCAATTTCATCCCAACTATTGAAGCGCACCAGCACCAAAGGCGACACAATCAGGAACCCTTCGAGCATCGGCATCATCTTCACGTGTGGACCGATATACGTCTCGAGGCGTTTTGCCGCCGCGAGCGAGTCGGCAAAGCGCCCTGACATGCTGTCAGCAATCGCCAGGAAGTGAAGGTTGTGGCTGTAGTACATCGCGGGGTAGAGACCGCCCGCGCCATGCCTCTTCATGTAAGCCTCATCCACCCGGGCGGCGTACTTGTTACTCAGAGCGGCGGCCTGGTAGTCGCCGGTGCGGGCGTAAATGTGCGCGGGCATGTGAACCAAATGTCCGGCGGCGGGTACCAGCGTGGGAAGTTGCGGTGCATACGCCAGCGCGCGTTCAGGATTGGATGATGCCTCGACAGCGTGAATGTAGTAATGAATCGCGCCGATGTGATTCGGATCGCGGCGCAGGACGGATTCAAGCGTGGCTACTATCTCTTCGGTGCCTTCCGCTGGTTTGCCGTCGGCTGACCAGAACTTCCAGGGCCGCAGGTTCATCGCCGCTTCGGCGTAAAGCGTGGCCGCGTCGAGATCATCCGGAAAGCGCTTCACGACTTCGCCCATCGCATTTTTGTAGTCGACGGCGAGCTTTTTCAGATCAGCCCGCGGGTCGACGGAATACCGCTTCACGAGCGCCTCGATGTAAGCGCGTTCGTTTTCCGGGCCTTTTGCTGCGAGCGCGAGCGCCTTCTGAGTCGCTTCGTACGCAGCCTTCTCCCGTTCCGGATCGACGTCGAGATTGATGTTTGGACCAAGCGCGAGCGCTACGCCCCAATGGGCCATGGCCAGTTGCGGATCGAGCTCGGCCGCGCGCTTGAACGAGCGGATGGCTTCGTCGTGATTGAACGCGTAGACGAACGAGAGACCCTGGTCAAAAAACTTTTGCGCTTCGGGAATGGTAGTCGAAACCGGATGGTGATGCGTCCCCATGCCGGCCATCAGCGTTGCCTTGTCCGCGTCCGGTTTCATCTGCATGTCTGCATGCTGGGCGAAGACAGTGCTGGAAAAAACGATCGAAATCAGGATCATTGAGTAGAACTTCATCTGGTGGCGCCTCCTGGGTTTTCCGGTAGTTGCCTATTTTGAAACCTAAACGCAAAGAATTTCAAACTGCGCGCGAGCCACTAGCCGTCCGAAACCACCTGCGTAAGCGGGTGGCAACACTGAGCTACCGGCTCAAGCAGGTAGAAAACACTGAGCCACCCGCTCACGCAGGTGGTTCTGACAACGCGCGCGGTTTGCATTAGAATCTCCCGGGCATCATCGAACTCCGGAAACAAATTATGGCAGGTCTTGTCCCCAGTGCAGCCAGATTGTTCGCGTCCCGCCCGCGCCGCGCGCTGTTGCTCGTGCGAATGGCCGGGTGGGTTGCAATCTTGTCGCTTGTCGTCAGGTTGTTCTCGCTGCCGCGCGCGCTTCGCATTGTTTCCATTTCGCCGGCGCGAGGGGCTTCGGCCAGCGCCGCCGAACAGGAAGAACTTGCCTCCGCGATTGACGCCGTGCTCGGTCTCAACGTGCTTTTTTTCAAACCAATCTGCTGGAAGCGCGCCGCCATCTTGCATCGTTACCTCGGTCTGAACGGCATCACCACCACGATCAACTTTGGCCTGCGCAAAGGCTCCTCGGGCGCGCTCGCCGGCCATGCCTGGTTGGCAGCCGGCGGGCAACCGGTATTTGAAACCGAGCCGCCTGATTATGCCGTTACTTGCGTCTTCCCATCGAGCGCTCCGTTTGCGATGGAGTTGGCGGCGCTCGCGAAAACCACCTCGCCGAGGTCCGTCCGATCTTCGAGGTCCGCCGGATCTTTTTGATAGCTGGAAAACGCGATGGACAAACTCGACTTCAGCTACCTCATTTCGCCGTTGAACGCTGCGGAGTTTTTTGCTCAACACTGGCAGCAGTCTGCGCTGCTCATGAAGCGAGGCGACGCCGATGTCGATCGCTACCGAGGGTTGATCGACGCCGCTGACGCCGACGCTGTGATCGCAATGGCGGACCAGTTGCCCGCGGAGGCAGTTGAAGTAATCGCACGAATTCGATCCAACGAAAAGTCGGGCGAAACCTCAAGCGAGGCGACGGGAAAAGCAGGGGGTGCAGCTGGGGATGCGCTCGCTGACTCGTTCAGCAAGGGCGCAACGATTCGCATGAAGTCGATCGAGCGATTCTGTGAGCCGCTCGGAGAATTGTGTCGAAACCTCGAAGATGAGTTGGGCTTTCCGGTGCGCGCGAATCTTTATTGCACGCCCGGGAATTCGCGCGGGTTCGATCTGCATTTCGATACCCACGAGGTCTTCGTCCTGCAGCTCCTCGGGAAAAAGCAATGGCAGATTTTTGAACCAACTGTGCGCTTGCCGCTGGCATTCGTTCCGCCGCTGCCGTTTGAAAACGACGGCGAGGCATTGAAACGCGCTCGTGGCGGCAGGAAGGCCGGACAGGACAATATTGACGACACCGAGTTGGGCCCGCTGGCGCTTGAAGCGCTGTTGGAAGCCGGCGACTGTCTCTATTTGCCGCGCGGGTTTGTCCATCAGGCAGCCGCGCATGACGAGCCGTCAGTTCACCTGACAATCGGCGTCCACGTGCTGACCTGGCTCGATCTGCTGTCGGTCGCCGTGGGCCAGGCGGCTTATCTAAACGAAGACTTGCGCCGGGCGCTGCCCGTTGGACTCTTGACGCAACACGACGATGTTGTCGAGCAGGCGGACGAGTTTGAGAAGGAGTTCAACGCGCTGGTGCAACGCTTTGGCCGCGATGCGGATTTTGCAAACGCCGTTCGGAAGATCGCTGAAAGTTTTGCCCGACGACCCGGACGACTAACGCTGATGGAACATCATCGCGGCGTTGGCGAGTTTGATGGTGTCGATAGCGTCGATAGCGAAACAAGACTGGCAGGCCATGGCCCGCTGCGATTTTACCTGGCGGCAGACGGAACGATGGCCGGCCTCAAATGCAACGGGAAGGAATTGTGGCTCCCGATTGCGTTCGCGCCGGCGCTGCGTTTTGTCACTGAGCAGAACGTATTTCGTCTCGACGAAATTCCCGGACTGGTCGGCGACCGCGGAAAGCTCGCCTTCATCCGCTATCTGCTCAAGGACAGCTTCGTGCGAATTGCTCAATAAGGAGCCCGCGGGCTTTGCACAAGAGTGGCTAGCCGCTCTGATGTAGTGCAATTGAAATTGCGGCAGAATAAAGTAAACTGCACGCGGATGACGGAAACAATACTTTCGAGCGAGTTAGCGCGCGCGCCTGAGCCAACCAACCTCTCTTGCCATCTCTGTGGCCGCGCCAACGACCCGCGAATTCTCTTGTCCGAACTTCCTGCCGACCTCGCCGCTCTTTTGAAAGCAAACGCAGATGCAGCCGGCGATTTGGCCCAGGTTTGCGTCAGCTGCATCGAGCTCTTGAGTCGCGCCAAGGCGCAGATCGATTCGCATCACGTCATTTTTGAACGGACGGATCACGTGCTGCCGACGCCGCTGCGGATGAATGCGGACGAGCGATTCACAGGCCGCGGCGTGACGATCGCTTTTCTCGATTCCGGCTTCTACGCTCACGACGATTTAACCAAACCCGAAAATCGGATCGTCGCTTATCACAGCATCTTCGACGTCGAGGACGATCGTACTTCACTCGAAACAACCGACGTCGCCAGTTGGCACGGTATGATGACTTCCGTCGTCGCGGCGGGAAACGGGCATTTGTCTGACGGTTTTTATCGTGGCCTCGCGCCGGAAGCGAAGGTGGTGCTGGTGAAGATTGGCCGCACCGGGCACATTCCCGACGAGCACATCGGCCGCGGGCTTGAATGGGTGCTGGACAACCGGAAGAAGTACGACATTCGCGTGGTCAATATTTCCGCGGGTGGAGATTTCGAGAAGCCGTACCTTGATAGTTCGTTGTGCCAAATTGTCGAGCGGGCGGTCGGTCAGGGCCTGATCGTCGTTTGCGCGGTTGGCAACGCGGGCATGTCGCCCGGTCATCCGGTGCTGCCGCCGGCGAACTCGCCGTCAGCGATTTCCGTGGGCGGACTGGACGATCAGAATTCACTCGATCGCGCGCGCCGCGGAATGTATCGCTCGTCGTATGGGCCGACGATTGACGGTTTACAAAAGCCGGAGATCATCGCGCCAGGCATTTGGGTGGCGGCGCCGATTCTGCCGGCCACGCCGACCGCGGACGAGGCTCAGCTTTGCGCCGAACTTGACACGGCGCCTGACGAGAGCTTGCGAGCGATCATTGATTCGCACGCCGGCGTGGACAAAGATTTCGACGAAGCCCGAGATTTGCCATTCCCGTTGCTGCGGCAACTGATTACGATCAAGCTTCGCGAAGGGAATGTGATCAGCCAGCATTACAAATATGTTGACGGGACGTCTTTCGCGTCGCCGATTGTTGCTTCGATCGCGGCTTGCCTGTTGGAAGCCAACCCCGCGCTGACGCCGCAACAAGTAAAACGGATTTTGATCGACACAGCTGAGCGCGTGCCGGGAATTGAAGTCGAACGACAGGGTTGGGGTGTCGTGGATCCACGCAAGGCAGTCGCCGTGGCGCTGGCCACGCGCGGACGAGCGTGAGAGCAAGCTCATTGGTCTTCCTCTGTATGATCTCTGCGCTGACTCGGCGCGCTCTGCGTCTCTGCGGTGAGTGGTTTGCAGTCGATATTAACCGCCGAGACGCAGAGAACGCTGAGACTACGCAGAGAAAAATTCAAATTAGGATACTGCCCTCAGACGTCTCTGGTAGACACTGGCGCGAGGCGTGTGCAACAATTCCGTAAACCAACAAGACAAGCCGAAGAAGTTTTGAGAGGAGTGTTACCGTAAAAATGTCTGAAAACGAGACCGCGCCGGTTGATGCCGCCGCGATTGAAACACCAGGTGAGAACCCCGTGGCCGAAGCCGCCGCTGAGGATATTTCGTATCACGCAGTTGAGAAGGACGGAGTAGTAACCGCGATTTGGGAAATGAACGGGCGCAAGCACGTGCGGACCATCGATCCTCGTTCGCGTCAGGGACAGGACATCCTGCGTCTCTACACGACTGAACATCATGATGAGACAGCGCCGGTGGAAGCTAGCGGCGCAGCGTCATCGTAGATTCGGATATGATTTATCGCTGACTCGGTTGCCAGAGTAGGCGGCGGTCAGCAATAAGGCCCATGCGCGATAAGAGGCTGTAGTAACGTGGATCGCTTTTGAGGGACTTAAACGCTGGATGCCAACTGATGTTTGGCAGGTCGCCGCTACCCTTTTTAAAATCCTCTTCCAACAAAACGAACGCCTCGTCCTTTTCGTTGAGCCCTGCGTATATTTTAGCGAGGTCCTGACCGGTGGCTTTATTATCGTCTTTTAAGCTCACTAGCTCTCTAATAACATTCTGGGCCTCTGGGATCCTTCCAGTAACCGCATAGCCATAACCCAAATTTGCGAGAAGGGTGTGCGATTTCTGAGAGCGATCAACTCCCTGGTTTAAGTCCAAGACTGCTTTTTCTGGACGTTTTTGTTCCAGATACACCAAGCCCCGCCATGAACGCCCACCCCAATGCCTCGAGTTCAGGCTCAGAAGGTCGTCACCCGCTTTTTCTGCAGCCTTCAAGTCGCCCATTATCAAATTGGTAATTATGATATTGACCCTAATGATTTCCGAGTCAGGATTAAGCTCACTGGCAGAATTGATTTGCTTTAGCGCCTCATCGTATTGTCCAACTATTCGGAGGTATAGGTTGTACCAGTGACGTGTTGTAGGGTAGTTTGGATCCAGATTAATGGCTTGTTCAAAGGCTTGTTTAGCCCCCACCCAGTTCCATTGTTTCGTTTTGATAAAGCCGAGCGAGGCATAGGCTTCACCCAGCCTCCCGTTAAGCTTAATTGCTTTATTAGCGTTTTCTTCGGCTAGAGGCAAAGTCTCCTTTGAGGGACTCCCTACATACTCTTCCATTAGTACGTAGGCATCTGCGAGCCCAACATATGCTAGAGCGTAATTCGGATCTTTGGTGACGGCCAACTCAAATTGCTTTTTAGCACTCAATGTTCCCGTCCGATCCCGCTGCTTCAAGAACTTGCGTCCCTCCGCATAGTGTTGGCGTGCTTGGGCGACGCGATGACGATGCCATAACGCCCAACCGACTGCGGCCGCCGCCACGAGGAAGACCATCAAACCGACCATCAGAGCGCGATGTTGGTGAACGGTTTTCACGGCAACCGTTGGCTCTGGTGGGGACGGGGGCGTCGAGCGTTCGATATCTTTGGCAAGATCCAGATCATGTTTGAGTTCCCGGAGTTCGAGCAGGAAATCTCTCATTGTTTGATAACGCTCATCTGGACTCTTTTTCAAGGCCCGACGCACTGCATGACACAAGTCGGCAGGCGTATCTTCAGGCAGTCGCGGGAAAGCCCTATTCTTAATTGCGTCAGAAAGCTCTTTCAACGTCTCTCCCCAGAACGGCCGTTGCCTGACGAGCATTTCGTATAAACAGACCCCAAGGCTCCACACATCCGAGCGCGCATCAACCTCCTTTCCGCCTAACTGTTCGGGTGACATGTACGGCAGAGTTCCCGACGGTATCTTGCCTGGAACCGAGTGAAGATCAAGGGTTGTAAGTTCGCTACTCTTACTGAGAACTGAATGAGACTCAACGGTTGAAATCTCGGTATGATCTTCTAGTATCAGTCTCGCCAATCCGAAATCCACCACCTTCACTAAAGGGTTTTCGCACAGCATGATGTTCTCGGGCTTAACATCGCGGTGAACGATTCCTCTCTTGTGTGCGGCTTCCAGACCGGCGGCGGCCTGGACGGCAATCTCAAGAGTTTCATCTAGAGTTAACCTTCCGCGTTCTAGTCGCTGCCTTAACGTCTCGCCTTCGATGTACTCGCAAACAATAAAGTGCTGATTTTCAAATTGCTCAAGTTCATAAACACTAAGGATGTTTGGATGCCTGGGCGCGGATGCAGCCTTTGCTTCCTGCACAAGGCGCCGAATGCGATCGGCATCGTCTGCGAGTTCCGCAGGTAGGAACTTCAGAGCGACCTTACGATCAAGCTTGGTATCGTGAGCAAGATAAACTACACCCATCCCGCCCGCGCCGAGCCTTTTTTCGATGAGGTAATGTAGGATTGTCTGTCCGATCATTCTGAGTGGTGTTTCGCACTGACCCTTGGAGTAAAAGGGGTCTCTTGGCGGCAATGAGTTGCCGATACTATTCGGGAAAGCGATTGAGAGCGTTCGATCCGGCGGAATTATATGCGAAGGCAGATTGAAAGCAAACGTCAATCTCTTCGTATAGCCAACCGCGTAGGCGAACGCGGAACCGTAGAAAGAGTCTGGAACTTTTCTCCTAACGAATTTGGCCGGAGTACTCTGGACGTGGCGTAAAGTCGCGCTTTTAGAGAAGAATGAAAAGGGTATACTAAGGCCATGGACCCGTTAGCAGACCTCAAGATTAGACGCGCCCTTCCAGCCGACGCCGCCGCGCTGACCAGCATCGCTCACGCCGCCAAAAAACACTGGGGCTATCCCGAACATTGGCTCGCGCACTGGCAGGACGACCTGACCATCTCGCCTGATTTCGTCGCCGCTAATCCCGTCTACGTTGCTGAAACCGACGGCAGTCTGCTCGGCTTCTACGCGTTGGTTTTATCCGCGGACAAAGCGGAGTTGGACCATCTTTGGGTGGCGCCTGAACACATCGGCACCGGCGTCGGCAAGGAATTGTTTCTGCACGCCATGCAGGACGCGGCACAGCGAAAGATTTCCGCTGTGGAGATTTTGGCGGATCCAAACGCCGAAGGCTTTTACCGGAAGATGGGCGCGCAGCGAATCGGCGAGCAGGTTTCTGAAATCGACGGCCAACCGCGCACCCTGCCGCTGTCACCGTCGACCCGAAGTCCTAGCTTCCCAAAGCCTAGCTCTTTGGAGTGCGGTGACCTGTCACCGCTTTAGTCGGTCGCGACCTGTCGCGACCCACGCGGGGCAAAGATTGTTTGAAAGTCGCGGCGTCAAGCCGCCGCAATCCAAAGCGGTGACCGGTCACCGCACTCCAAATTCATTGCAGAAACCGCTGGCGATACTCACCCGAAGTAATAAACGCCTTAACCATCTCCGCGTCGACAAAGTTGCCGTTGAATTCGTTCAACTTGTTCAGCCAGAAATTGTAGCCGTCGAAGTTGAGCCCCTGCTCCGGCGCATCATTTGGATTTCGGCGCAGGTAGCCGAAATATTGCATCAACACAAACGCGCGGTTCAACTCCTGCTGTCCGAAGGTCGTGTTTTCCGCCACGCGTCGCAGGGCGCGAGCGCGCGCTGCCGCATCGGCGCTGGTGCTCGCGCCGCCAAACTCGTTGATGGCCGCGGTGCGATCCGCTCCCGAAGGCGTCACCCCCGCATTTGCAAAGAGCGCGTCAACGAACTGCGCCGGTGTAGTTGAATTCGCGTAAGCATCGGTGAATCGCGTGCGTGCCACAAACTGCGCCGCGAACGCCTGCTTGTTGGCTTCGAGTTTCGCCTGCCAGTCGCCGACGCCGACCACGACGTCCTGCCCGATCTGTCGCGTGTCAGGCAGAAATTCATTCAGCCTTAACGGCACCGGCGCGCCGGGCAGGTTGCCGTAAGTCGCTTTGTAAAACTTGTAGACCAGGTAACCGGTTTCCTGAAACTCAATCGAGAGGAAGAACGCCGCCGAAACATTCACGCGCTTGACCTGAATGCACTGCGCGTTGTTGCCGCACGAAGTGATTTCATTGACCCAGAACGCGAGCCCACTCGCATCGGGTTCGCGATTCAGAAAGTCGCGGTAGTGCTGAGTTACAAAAAACTGCGGATCGTCGATCCTGTTTGCCGGCAACGCGCCAAACGCAAGGCCCGAAAGACCCAGGCTGACAGAATCGTCCGCGGTCGTGAAGATCGAGCCGTCGCTCAAAAAGCCATCCTGAAACCGGTCGGGGAAAGCATCGACGCGCGGCGTGCCGCCATTGCCGCCCGTGCCATCGGCCTGGCCCGAGGCGTCCTCGATGACGTAGACGTTGCCCGCGCCGTCGACCGTCAGTCCGTGCAGAAAAAGATTGTTGTCGATCGAAAGACCTTCGACGCAGACTTCGTCTCGGTCCGCACGGCCGTCGTCGTTGTCGTCGTAAAGCACGAGCATGACCGTATCGTTGCCCGCCGAGTAAGAGAAGACGACGCCGAACGAATTCGCGGCGACGTCCAGCGGCGCATCGTTTGAGAAGCGATAGGAATAATAGGCCGTGGTGTCGAGCGTGTCGGGGAGCCCATCGTTGTCAGTGTCGCGAATGATGCGCAACTCGTTGGAATGAAAATCCGCAATCAACAGATCATTGTTCGGCAGCAAGGCCAGACCGTTGGCGTTGTAGAGCCGGTTGTCGCCGACGGTTACGAGCGTGCGCGTCCGCGAGTTGTCAAAACCGCCGGTGGCCGGATCGCGGACGAGCAGGATTACGCCCGGCGAAGGTTCGTTGTTCGGGTCGTTTGGATTGGCGTCGTTGTAATAACCGCTGGACGACACAATCACAAACTCGCGGCCCGCGTTCGAAACACCGGTCACCACAGCCGCCGCCGAACGCAGCGAAAAGTCAGTCCGCAGGTTGTAAGTCGTCGAGCTGTCGCTGCGGTAGTCGCCATTCGTGTCGAGCGCCACCACCAAAACGCCGACGAGCGCATTGTTAAGCGTCGCTGAGTACACTTCGTACCTCGCTCCCGAACGTCCGACGGCGATGTCGAATGAACCGCCGGCCGAATCAAAAGTGGTTCGTTCGTCGGCCTCGAGGTTGCCGTTGCGATCGACAAACTGTTCGTTAGTGCCCGCAGTGGAACTCAAACTCAACTGCGAGGTGTGCAGGATCTGAGTCAAAGGCGTGCCTGGCGCGATCTCGACGGTGGCCGGCACGTTCACGAGCGGAGAGGGACGAGATGCGGAGACAGCAGAGGCGCCGTGGGTGCGAGTGTTGATTGAAGTTTCACGACGCGCGGGAACTTCGGCTCGGGCCGGTCGGTAACCGTTGTGGCGCCCGTTGAGACGACCCGCGCCGCCGCCTTTGTTGCCGTCTGCTTCGGCCTGCGTCGCGAGGGCGCGTCGGAGATCCGGCCTGAGATCCGGATTAAGATCGGGACTGAGGCTTGGGTTGATCGCTTGCGCGCGAACGGCGCCGGCGATGGAACAAGTGACCAGTGCGATGACGGCAACGTGCAAAGCGCCGCTCGCGAATTTGTTGAATGACCTTACGACTCTCATCTGCAACCCCCTTTTACTTTCCCCTTGTTTTACTGGGATCGCGGGCGTCCCGCCCGCCTGCTGTGGGCTGCGCCCTCATTAGATCCAGGATGCGGGCGGGACGCCCGCGGTCCCAGTGTTAGCGTTGAGTCGATTCCCGAATTAACGCGGGTCTCTTACTTTCGCTGGAGTCCGATCGCCTCCACTGTCTCTGGACTCGGAACGCGATGGCGAGGACTCACTGCGCGACGGCGACGACTCACTTCGTGACGGCGACGATTCGCTTCGCGCCGGCGGATCAGGTCGGGACGGCTCGCTTCGCGCGGGCGGATCGTGGCGCGCCGGCGGATCGTTCCGTGGCGGCGGATCGTTACGCGGTGGTGGATCGTTACGCGGTGGCGGATCGTTACGCGGTGGCGGATCGTTACGCGGTGGCGGATCGTTCCGTGGCGGATCGTTACGCGGTGGCGGTTCGTATCGCGGTGTCTCAACTCGTGTCGGAGCCTCAGGTCGCTCGTGCCGTGCCGGCCTTTCCACGTTGGTTGGTCGCTCGCTCGGCTCAGTTCGCGCGGGCGCTCGCATCGGCCGCTCAGGCTCGCTCACCTCCGGACGTGCGGGAACATCTGCTCCTGGACTCGTCCGTTCGGTTCGCGCTGGGCGCTGTTCGACAGCCGGCGCTTGATTGACCTCGCGTCCCTCGCGACCGCTACCGCCATCGATGTTGGGCTCGACGCGCGGCTGCGTGTCGCGAGCTGGACGATCTGGGCGAGCTGGACTGGCCGGCCGTGCCACCGCTCCGGTGGGCCGCGTCTCCAGTGGTCCAGCCCCGCCGGAAACTCCCCCGGAAGTTCCGCCGGAAACCGGGACCGACGAGTCCGGGCGATCCGAAAGGGCCGGACGTGCGGTTGTGCTTTCGCGTCCGTTCATGATTCGCGTCCGGCGCAACTCAGAATCGAGCGCCGCGCCGGGCGTGCGCGCGGTTGCGCCGGTTGGTCTATCGCTAGCGGCTTCGGGAGGAGCAACTCGGGACGGACGGGCCACCAGCACGCGTTCGCTTTGGTTGCCGCCGGTTGGGCGTGCGGCGAGCGCATGTGCAGGTCTGACTGGTAAATCGGAACGCAGTGGTTCGGCGTTGATCGCCCGGCGCGCGAGGGCGTCTTCCGCTGGTCGCAGCCTGGCTCCGTCAGCGCCAAAGTCTCTTGCTGCTTGCGCCGTCACCGCGCGGTAGTACGCCGGATTCACGCGCTGCAGTCGAGCGATCTCATCGGCGCGCAGCGGGCGCAGGCGGTCGTGGTCGCGGTAGTGACGCGAGTGCGGATCGCGCTGGCGATAATGAAGCGGATACCAGCAGACGGTGTTGCCGAACGAAATGTGAAACGCGACGAGCGCGGGTCGCCACCAACTGCGACGACGGTGATACTGACTGCGCGGACACCAGGCCCAATAGTTGTTGTGGTAGACCCAGCGACCGTAGTGATAAGGAGCCCAGCCCCACGGCTCGTTGCCAACCCAGGTCCAACCGTACGGCGAAATCCAAACCCAACTGCCATAACGATAGGGCGCCCAATCGGAATAGGTGTTGATGACTGTCGTATGCGGTCGCCAGATCCAACCGTAGTCCGAGGTGTAGGTCCAGTTGCCGTAGGCATCAAGATCTTCCGCGCCCCAGATGTAGTTGTCGTAATACTGCGTGTCGTAACGAAGCCGCTGGGCCAGGTAACGCTCGCGCTCGTTGACCCAATTGTCCCAGGAATCGGAAACGTTAACGGCGAGGAACTCCCAATCGCCGGCATCAGCGCCTTCGTAGATGAGTTCGGCGGTGCGGCCGTCGCGCAGGTTGAAGCCCGACGTTTCGGAATAGATGCGGGCGCGTCCGCCGTCGCGCGCGCTCAGGCGCACGCTGCCTTCGCGGGAAACGTCGATGCGGTAAAGACCGGTCTTTTCAGCCGCGAGCGTAGTTTTGGGCGCGTCGACTTCGAAGTATTCGTGATCACGATCAAACTTTGCCAGGCGCACTGTGGCTGTGCCGGAAACCACGCTGAGCGCGATCCCTTCGTCACGCAGCGTGACGATTCGCAGCATCGAGTTGGCGCCGAGCCGCACAAAATTCCGCGCGTCCATTTGAATTTCGACTCGCGACTGCGCATCCGTCGCGATCGTGTCGCCTTCGACTAACGCGAAGTTCAGCCGCGCGCGTTCCCAATCGGTGTTGCCGCTGCGCTTGAGACTGACCTCGCCGGTGATCAAACTGATGCGCACGACGCGCGCCTTGACGTCGTATTCGTCGCCTTCCTCCGCGTCGTCAGCCGCGCGCGCGACGAAGGCAGTTGTCGAGAATGTCAGGAAGAGAAGGAAAAAAGTGAAAGAGATGGATCGGCCAAAACGCCAGATCGGTCGCCGGGTAGAACGCATAGCTACGCTCCTTTTGATTCGACTGTTTTAGTTGCGACAGGCATGCTGGCCCGTCGTTGTTGTGCTAAGGGCTGATTTCTGCTGCGGCAGAGAGCAAGGCGTATGCCCGCGCGTGATTGAGAACGATCAGTTCCTGTAGGTAATGGCGAACAATGAGACGAACAGTCGAGACAATAACCAGGCAGGCTCGCGTTCAATTAGTTCTCAATGACGCGCTTGAGGTTTCTCAAGCCCGAGAAGGTGCAGGACTGGCACTATATGGTGCGCGTGCGGAATACTCAGCCGCGGATTAACGCGGATAGGCGCGGATCAGAATCCATGAACAACTCGACGGCAGCAGCCGGCTATCGCATTCGTTTAGCCGGCGTTTGTTTATTTCAGATCCGCGCGTATCCGCGTTAATCTGCGGCAAGTTCTATCTTGTTAACCGCAATGACACGTAAAAATGCCGAGTATGATCTCATCGTGATCGGCGCCGGAATCAACGGCGCCGGGATCGCGCGTGACGCGGCGCTGCGCGGGCTGAAGGTGTTGCTGCTCGACAAGGGCGACATCGGCGGCGGCACGTCGAGTTGGTCCACCCGGTTAATCCACGGTGGCTTGCGCTATCTCGAACACGGCGAATTTGGCCTCGTGCGCGAGTCGCTCCGTGAAAGATCGTGCCTTATGAATATCTCCCCGCACCTGGTGCGGCCCATCCCGTTGCTGGTTCCCCTCTACAAAGGCGCGCGCCGCGGAGTCTGGACGATTCGCGCCGGAATGATGGCGTACGACGCGCTCTCTTTCGACAAGACCCTGCCGCGCCATCGCATGCTCTCGGCGGCGGAAACTCTCGAGCGCGCGCCGGGACTCTTGAGCGCGGGTTTACGCGGCGCTGCAGTCTACTTTGACGCTCAGGTTGAATATGCCGAACGGCTGGTGTTGGAGAATGTGCTCTCGGCCGTTGAGCATCACGCGACTGTGATCACGTACGCGCGCGTGGACAGACTCATCGTTGAAAATGGCAGCGTGCGCGGCGTCGAATTTCGAAACCAAGTCCAAAGTCCAAGGTCCAAAGTCCAACGTCCGGAATGCGACGTCGGACGGCTTCAGCCGACAACCGATCTTTCGTTGTCTGGAACTGAACCTTCGATGGCTCAAGATGGAATGTCTCAGGGTGAGGAAGGTGGGCTTGCCCCCGCTCATACAACTGACGCGGGCTCAAATTTTCAAAAAGGCATAGCCCTCGCGCCCGTCGTAATCAACGCCGCCGGTCCGTGGGTCGATCAAGTCCTGACCCGGGGCGACGCTGCTTCGCCGCGCTTGATTGGCGGCACGAAAGGTAGTCACCTGGTCGTCGCGTCTTTTGCCGGCGCGCCTGAAACTGCTGTGTACGTCGAGGCCGAAACCGACGGCCGCCCGTTTTTCATCATCCCCTGGGACGGCAAACACCTGATCGGCACTACCGACATTCGCTACGACGGCGATCTCGATCGCGTCCGCATCGACGACGACGAGATCGACTACCTGCTGCGCGAAACGAATCGGGTGATTCCAAACGCCAAGTTGACACGCGAGAAGATCCTTTACACTTATTCGGGCGTGCGACCGCTGGCACGCACCCCACGCGGGCTGCCCGCGCGGGGACCCCGCCCATTCACCGGCGACCGGGACGAGCAGTCGATCACGCGCCGGCACTTCATTCGTGCCGATCCGCAAATCGCGAATCTTTTTTCGATCGTCGGCGGAAAGTTGACGACGTACCGGAGCCTTGCGGAACAAGCAGTCGATCTTGTATTGACGAGGTTTGACCGAACCTGGGGTGAATGCACAACTACGAGCGAATGGTTGCCCGGGGCCGAGTGTCAGGACTTCGATTCCTTCCGCCGGCAATTCATGCAGCGCTCGGGCTTGACTGACGCAACCAGCAATCGATTACTGCGAATCTACGGTACGCGCTCAGAGCGGATTCTGGAACAGCTTCGCCGCGACCCTTCGCTCCGGGAAGTGTTCGACGCCGAGACCGGTGCGATGGCGGTCGAGATCGTTCATGCATTCAGGCATGAGTTGGCCCAGACGCTTGGCGACTGTTTGCTGCGCCGCACGATGGTTGGTTTGAATTCGTCGGGTGGACTTGATGCGCTTGAGGTGGCGGCGCGAATTGCGCAACAGCACCTGGGTTGGTCTGACAGTCGTGCGAAGGAAGAGATCGATGCCTATCGCCAGGAAGTCGGCCGCAGATTTTGCGGATAGACGCAGATCTGAGCAAGCAACAATAGGGAACGTTTTGTTTCGTGGCCAGGATTTCTTTTCTCTTCCGATCCGCGCGTATCCGCGTTAATCTGCGGCTGGTACTTCGTTATGGCAAGGAATGAAATAGACCGTCGTAGTTTCCTGCGCGCCGGGTTGGCGGCAGGCGCTTTTGTCGCGGCGGAGACGTCGCTGCGCGCGCCATTTGTTTCCGCCGCGACGCGTTTCACTACTCAACTAACGCCCTCGCCGTTTCGCGCAGTACTTGAGCAGCGACGCTTGCCGCTGGTGAAAGTTTCTCGCGACCGCATTATTCGCAGCGTCGTCGGGTTGCGGCCGTTTCGCGCCGAGGGATTCGTAGTTGAAGCCGAAAAGCTTGCGGAGAAACTGCTGGTCCATAACTACGGCCACGGCGGCGCCGGGGTAACTCTGTCGTGGGGCACGGCATCGCTGGCTGTCGATCTCGCGCAGGAGTCGATCCAAACGAAACCTACCGCCGGCACGCGGGTTTTGCGACGGTCCACTGTGAGAAGTTCGCGAAACATTCAACGCCGCTTTGCCGTTCTGGGCTGCGGCGTCAACGGACTCTCGACCGCGCGCCTGTTGCAGCAGCGCTTTCCGGATGGCAGCGCGAACGTAACCATCTACGCGAAGAGCCTGCCGCCCGACACGACCTCAAACGTGGCCGGTGCGTTTTGGTTTCCAACTTCCGTTTACCGTCAGGAAGCGGTGACGCCGAAGTTTACGCAACAGTTTCTACGCGCCTGCCAAATTTCGAACCGCGCTTTTCAACTCCTGGTTGGACCAGAGTATGGCGTCCGCTGGATGGAAACTTACGACTTGATCGGGAATGAAGCATCGTTGCAGCGCGAGTTGATTGGCGGCGCCGCGCTCTATCCGCAGACCGAGATTTTTCGCGACGCGCAAAGTTATTTTGGTTCTCCTTTCACGCGGCGATTCATGACGATGATGATTGAGCCGCACACTTACCTGCGCGCGCTGCTGCGCGACTTTTATGTCGCCGGCGGCAAGGTTGTCGTGAAGGAGTTTGGCAGCCGGGAAGAGGTTGCGCGGCTGCGTGAACAAATCATTTTCAATTGCACCGGACTGGGGTCGCGAGCATTGTTCAATGACGAGAAACTGAAGCCGGTGCGCGGCCAGATCGCGGTGCTATTGCCGCAACCTGAAATTGATTACGGCTACCTCGGGGGTGACGCGTACATGTTTCCGCGTCGTGACGGCATCATTCTCGGCGGCTCCTGGGACCATGACGATTGGAACCTTGAACCCGATCCGGAAATAACCAGCCGCATCCTGGAGGCCAACGCGGAAATCATGAAGGCGGGGGCGCGGTAAAGCCAATAAGGGAAACAGGGAAACCGGCGAACAGGGTAAATGGGAAAGGACATCGGGTTAAGGTTGAGAATTTTTGGGGCACCGTTTTCTTGCGGCCATGGGTCTGGGTTTGTAAGCGTCCACGAGCCGCGGAGCGGCGGAAGAAGGTAGCCCCGGGCGTAAGCCCGGGGATCGCGCGCAAAAAGGCGTTCATATCGACAGCGTGAGCGCTCCTAACCGAAATCTCTTGGATGCAATCAGAGCAGGGCGATCGCCCCAGGCATTTGAGGAGCCGAGCCCAACAACAGGCTACTGGATTACAAAGCAACCGCCGACCCATCGAGGGTCGGCAGTTTGTTTTTGTGGAACGATGATCCCAGGGCGTTGCCCTGGGCTATTTTATTTCGCGCCTTCGGCGCTTTGACTCGACGCGCTGCGCGCGCGGTTTGATTAACGCAGAGACTACGTCTAAGCCGTTCGGGTCACAGTGGATCAGGCCTTTTTGGCGTCTACTTCCGAGTACCCCTAAAGCTATTTGGGATGCCTTAGAGTAAGTTGCGGGTTCTCATCCTCCGAGAGCGACTTTCACTGCTTCGGGAGCGACTTTCACTGCTTCGGAAGCGGCTTACAGTGGGGCGGAAGCGATTTACAGTGGGGCGGAAGCGACTTACAGCCGGGCGGAAGCGACTTACAGCCGGGCGGAAGCGACTTACAGCCGGGCGGAAGCGACTTACAGCCGGGCGGAAGCGGCTTACAGCGCGGGGCGGAAGCGACTTACAGCCGGGCGGAAGCGGCTTACAGCCGGGCGGAAGCGGCTTACAGTGGGGCGGAAAGCGACTTACAGCCGGGCGGAAGCGACTTACAGCCGGGCGGAAGCGGCTTACAGCCGGGCGGAAGCGACTTACAGCGGCGCGGAAGCGAACTTGCAGTGCTTTGGGAGCGACTTTTAATGTTTCGGAGCGATTTTTAGTGCTTCGGGAGGACTTTGCAAGACCGCTATGATCGCAGGTCTTCGGGTTTTACCTTCTGACACTTCGCGCAGAAGTAGACGATGCGCGTGCGTTCTTCCGGTTCGTCTGCACCTGCTGCTCGCGTCGCGTCACTGACGCCCTGTTCTGCGTTGTAAGTTTTCTGGCGCAGTTGCTTAATGCTTTCGCCGCAGTGTAAGCAGGGCAGGTTGGTGCGGCGAAAGACGAGATGGCGCGTACCATATTCGCGGCCCGGTTGATAGACCAGCGAAGGATCCGTGCGCATGCGTTCGCGTTCCGCGTCCGATGCCGTAGCGCTGTGTTCGTATGCACGGCGGGCGAGTTCGGGCGCCGTTCGGCTAAGGCACTGAAGGTCTCTCTTTGTCAGTTCGCTGACTTTGCGCCACGGATTCAAACGACAATTGAAGAGCACCTCGGCGCGCAGGTAGTTTCCCAAACCGGCGAGAATGCGCTGGTTGAGCAGTGCGGCGCCGACAGTGATGTCGAGGTGTTCGGGCAGCAATAAACGCCGGCGAAACTCAACCGCGTCAAACCGGGCCTTTAATCGATCTACTCCGGCGAACGCGGCGCCGCCTGCGACGCGTTTAATATCGTAAGGCAAAATATCCGGCCCCAGGCTCGCGAGGTTCTCGATCGTTTTGTACGGATCGCCTTCGCCGACATTGAAGATGGGAGCTGAAAGCAGCACGGCCGCGCCGCCTCCCTCGACCAGAATCCGCGCGCGTTCGCGACGGCCCTTTTCCGGCGGCAGCTCCGACGCGCCTGATGCGAAAGTCTGCCAACGTCCCCACATCATCAAGTGAGAATGAAAGAAGAAACCGCCTTCGATTAAACCGAGCAGGTGTTTGCCGTGCGAGAAGACGCGCCTGACATGTTTGCCGCGCAACCGCTCAGCGCCGTCTTGCAACCACGCGCGCGCGTCGCGCGTTCGCGCCTCGAGCGAAGTGATGGCGCGCCCGGTCAACACCGCGTCAAGCGCGTCAGCGTATTTGCGAACCTCTGGTCCTTCGGGCATAGAAGAAAGTCAGGCAGGAATTCGGAGCGCCAAGCCATCAACACCGCAAAGTTCTCACCTTGTCGCAATTTCAGTTTCTCTGCGGAAACTCTGCGACCTCTGCGACTCGGCGGTGAACAAAATTATCAAAACCTCAACGCAGAGACGCCGAGCACACAGAGAACGCGCGGAGAATTCAAACTGCGACACCAAAGTTCTAAAGGTGGCTGCGGTTAATAAAGGGTGTGAGAGTGAACTGCGAATTCAGAATACTGTCAGCCCAAATCCAGTTTCTTGTTTTCTCCGAAGTCCGCCTCTTTTCCAGTGACGAGCGCGGACACGAAGCTGAAGGCCTGCGCGATGGTGCTGGCTGGGCCGTCCCAGTACTCAGCCTTCTCGACGCGGACGCGCAAGAGGGCCAGATCGGGTTCATCAGAGCCTTCCGGAAACCACGCCTTGAATTGCGGTTTCCAGAGCTGCTTGATTTTTTCGCGGTCGCGAACCAGCTCGGCGTTGCCGCTCATGGAAACGTAGCGATTTTTGTCGGTGTCCGCGAAGCTCACGTTGACTCGGGGCGCGTTGCCGATCTCCGCCGCCTTAAGAGAACTGGCCCGGGTGAAAAACCAAAGGTCGCCGTTCGGATCGATTTCTCCATTCACTGACATCGGGCGGCTGTGCAAGTGACTGTCTTCGTCGCTTGTGGTCAGCATGCAAAAGTCGATGTCCTTGACGATCTCCCGCAGTCTTGCCAGATCGTCTGATTGAGTTTGAGTCGCTGTCATATCTTCCCACTCCTGGTCGAAAAAGCCTTTGGATAAGTAACCGGCTGGAGTTTGAGCAGACAAAATCACGGATCAATGTCGTTCGTGAGACAAAGTCATCCGTGAGTTACCTGCCGCAGGTCACCAATTCATTCGTTTGAGCGCCAACGGCGCCACATGTAACAGCCTGCGGCAACGCCCCAGGAACCCTGCCCGCGCAAGCTGATTTGAGCGCTGAAGGCGCGACATGAGCTTAAACGCTGAGCGATGTTGGAATTCGGAAAACATAATGGATCTAATTACGCGCCTTCAGCGCTTCCAACTTCGGCGTTACAGATTCCTGGGGCGTTGCCCCAGGCTGTTACATTTCGCGCCTTTGGCGCTGTCAAACAAGCTGGGCCTTCAGTCGTCCGCCACGCAGACTCGTCGAAACATCATAGTGCCCGCATGAACGAGACCAGATCGCTTTTCTCCTGTGGCGCCAGGCCAAGCTCCAGCACCAGGTTGAAGAACTCCACCGTGTCTTCGAGCGTCAGCAACCTGCCATCGTGCAAATACGGCGGCGACTCTTTGATGCCACGCAGTGGAAAAGTTTTGATCGGGCCCTGCTTCGTGATCATCATGCCGCCTTCAATTCGCGGAATGTAAAAGCGTTCCACCATCAGGTCGTGCATGGAGTTGTCTGTGTAGTAAGGCGGCGTGTGACACTGCGAGCAGTTAGCCTTACCGAAGAACAAGTCTTCGCCGCGTATCTCAGCCGGCGTCGCCTTCTTGCGATCGAGGCGGCCGTAAACGTTCAACTTCGGCGCGGGTGGAAAATCCATCAGCTCTTCAACCTCCGACATCGCGTGCACCTGATGTCCGCGATCGAGAATGTTGATCCCCTTTTTCGTCGCAATGACCGGATCGCCGTCGAAGTAAGCCGCGCGTTGTTCAAACTCAGTAAAGTCTTCCACCGTTTTGAGCGCGCGCTGCGAGCCGAACAGGCGTTGAATGTTGACGCCGCGCAACGTCGGCGTTTCGATGCGACGACGGTTCTCCTGCGGGCGGATGTCGCCGACGAGGTGAAACGCGCCGTTAGTGTGGCCGTTGACGTGACAGTCAAAGCAGGCCACGCCCTCCATGCCGTCGTTCCTTTCGGTCTTGCGATCGGCAGTGGCGTTGAATTGTTGCTGTGGAAACTGGGTGACGAGCAAACGCAGTCCGTCGAGTTGCTTGGGATTGAGAATGCCGTTGAAGAGATCGTAGAAGTTGTTGACGGTTACAAGCTGTCCCTTGGAAACGTCGCCGAGATCCGGGCGCGTCGTTAAAAAGATCGCGGGCGGAAACTCCGGCAGGAAGTGATCGGGAATATCAAAGTCCATGTCGAAGCGTTCCAGACGCGGCTGCTGCTTGATGTGCGACTGCGGAAAGACCATGCCGCCGACCGGATGGGCCACGTGCGGCAGCGGCAGATAGGGGAAGACGCCTTTGGAGCGAATTTCTTCCGGCGACATGCGGCCGAGTTGTTCCCACGTCACGCCGCTTTTCAGTCGCGCTGTTGGTCCAACCGGAATAGGTTTGCCGCGGGTCATCTTTACGTCCGGATCGACGCGTTTGGTTAAGTCGTAGCGATCTTCCAGCCGGCGCATCGCCTCCGCCATCACGCGCGACTTGTTTGCCTTGTCGCGCTTGAGCACGACATCGAACGGCTCTTCGATTACGGGCATGAACGAAGACGGCGGCGGCGGTGGGGGCGGGTTGCGCGGCGGCCGGGAACGATCCTGCGCGCCCGCGTTTGTCCCGATGAGCAGCGATGCCGCAACGGCGAGCGTCAGAGCAATAACGACGAGCAATTTGATGCGAGCGGTGGCTTTCTCTCTGGTCTTCCCTCTGGTTTTCATTCGGCCTCCTTCGTTGGCTCAGCGCTCCAGTAACAAAGCGCTCCGGCCAACTGATGCGGTTCATACGCCTGCGCCGCCTTCTGAAAAAGACGGCGCGGCGGCAACTGGTGACGCAAGAAATTCGAGTTATCGGGGGATGCAGTGATCTTAATAACTGGAGGCGGTATGTCAACAAAAACTTTGCAAGGAGCCTTTTGGAGTGCGCCGGCTTGACGGCGCTTTGGTTGGCTGCGACCTGTCGCAGCCTTTGTGCAAGAAAGATGCTCTTTCGGGCGAGCGAACAAAATGGAGGAAGCGGCGTCAAGCCGCCGCGGACCAAAGCGCCGACAGGTCGGCGCACTCCAAATTTCGGCGCCCTCCAAATTATTGCGCCGCTCCGGTCGCTGGCTTAGACTCGCTTGCGTTCCAGTCAATTCGCGTCAGCACTTCGCTCTGATGAGCACACCGGAAAATTCAAAACCAAGCATTCGCACCGAAGCGATCGCGGGCGTCACGACGTTTTTCACGATGGCTTACATCGTCGTGGTGAATCCGTCGATCCTTTCAACGCCGGGCACCGGCATGGCTTTCAGCGGCGTGCTGACGGCGACCGTGCTGGACTGCGGCTCGGCGTCGCCGCCGGCATTGGCGTATTTCTCACGTTCATCGGTTTGAAGAATGCGGGACTGATTGCGGCCGACCCGGTGACGTTTGTTAAGCTCGGCACACTCGGACTGCCGGCGCTGCTGACGATCGTGGCGACCTTTTCGATCACGCAGGGCATTCTTTGGGGCTTCATCTCGCACGTCGGTCTGTATTTGATCGTGGGCCGGCGCCGGGATATTCACCCGGTGATGTATGCGCTGGCAGGCATTGCCATCGGACTGTTGCTGCCGGAGCACGCTAAGTTGTGGTGAGGACGAAGCGGTAAACTCACCGGCCGGGTGACGCAGGAACAACTTCAGCGAGCGCCGGAGGCACGGCAGATAGTAGCCCCGGGCGTAAGTCCGGGGATCGCTGAATTTAGTGGGCGAGCCCGCGACGCGGGCGACAGAAATATTCGGACTTAATCTAGAATATCTTTCTGTCGCCCCTTCAGGGCTCGTATTCAAGTGTGTCCTGATCCCCGGGCTTACGCCCGGGGCTACTCTCTGCCGCGCCTCCGGCGCTCATTGATTAGTTCACTTCGTGAAGAATCTTGTGGCGAGTTGATTCACATTGCAATTGACTTGCGCTAGATCGGCTAAGGCGTTGTAAAGTACATCGTCCTGATGAATCCCAATACCAACAATCACCCAATCGGCAAATCCGCTCCCCGCAAAGAGGGCCGGAAGAAGGTCACCGGCGCGGCGCTTTATATCGACGACATTTCTTTTCCGGAGATGCTTCACGGCACGACTGTGCGCAGCCCGTCGGCGCGCGGCCGCATCAAGAGCATTTCATTCGACGGGGATCATTCCCTGGCACGAGTTCACGATCGTAACTGCCGAGGACATTCACAAGAGCCACGGCGAAAATCACGTCGCGCTGATTCTGAGCGATCAACCCTACCTCGCAGACGGCGTAGTCAATCATCGGGAAGAACCAATCCTGCTGTTGGCCCACAGAGACAAATATTTGCTTGAAGAGGCGCGCCGGAACGTCCGCATTGAAATCGAAGAGTTGCCGCCAGTCTTCACGCTCGAAGAATCGGTAAACAAGAAGGAGATCGTTTGGGGCAGGATAACGTCTTCAAATCCTTCCTGGTTGATAAAGGCAACGTGGACGACGTTTGGTCCGACGCCGATTTCGTCATCGAGGGCGAATACCACACCGGCGCGCAGGAGCAGCTCTACATTGAGAACAACGGCGTGATCGCCATCGCGAACGATCCAGAAGGCGTGACGGTTTGGGGTTCAATGCAATGTCCTTACTACGTTCACAAGGCGCTCGTGAAACTTTTTGCCCTGTCCGAAGAAAAGATTCGCGTGATCCAAACTGAAACCGGCGGCGGTTTTGGCGGCAAGGAAGAGTATCCCTCGCTGATTGCCGGCCATGCGGCGCTGCTTTCGTGGAAGTCCGGCAAGCCGGTGAAGATTGTTTACGATCGCGCCGAAGACATGGTCGCCACCACCAAGCGACATCCATCGCGCACGCGCCACAAGACCGCGGTTTCGAAAGACGGCAAGCTGCTGGCCATGGACATTGAATTCATTGTCGACGGCGGCGCCTATTGCACGCTCTCGCCGGTCGTGCTTTCGCGCGGGACGATCCACGCGGCCGGTCCTTATTGCTGTCCCAACGTGCGCATCCGTTCGAGTGCGGTCGCGACGAACGTCCCGCCGCACGGCGCCTTTCGCGGCTTCGGCGCGCCGCAGAGCATCTTTGCGCTCGAGCGGCAGATGGACAAAGTTGCAAAAACGCTTGGCTTAACTCCGGACGAGTTTCGCCGTCGCAACTTTGTTACCGAAGGCGAAACCACCGCGACCAGCCAGATCATTCGCGAAAAGCTCGACATGGATCACCTGCTTGACCGTGCGTTTGAGTTGTCCGGCTACCACGAGAAGCGCGCACGCTTCGCACGTGAAAACATGCCCCGTCCCGCAACGCCGGCGCTTCCATCGCCACGCATCCTGAAGGGCATCGGCTTCGCTTCGTTCATGCACGGCGCGGGCTTCACCGGTTCGGGCGAAGTTTACCTGGAGTCAGTGGTCGGCGCGGAAGCGACGGCGGAAGGACGCGTGCGGATTCTGGCGGCCAGCACTGAGATCGGACAGGGAACAAACACGGTCTTTTCCCAGATTGCCGCCGAAGCGCTCGGAGTTAACGAGGCTGTGATCGAAGTCGCGCAACCGGACACGAAAGACGTTCCCAACAGCGGACCGACCGTCGCGTCGCGCACCTGCATGGTCGTCGGAAAGTTGGTCGAGTCGGCAGTGCTTGGTTTGAAGCAGACGCTCGTCGGCAGCGGGCTGTTGCACGAAGGTTACAGCTCGGCAGAGTTTCAGGAAGCCTGCCGGGAATACGTCAAGAGTCTTGGCCCGTTGAAGTCGTTCAGTAAATATCAGCCGCCGCCGAATGTTCTCTGGGACGACGAAAAATATCAGGGCGACGCCTACGGCACTTACGCCTGGGCAGTTTACGTTGCCGAAGTCTCAGTTGACATGACGACGTATGAAGCGCACGTGGACGACTTCGTGGCGCTGCAGGAAGTGGGACGAGTGATCAATCCGGTGTTGGCGGCCGGACAAATCGAAGGCGGCGTGGCCCAGGCGATCGGTTTCACGCTTTTCGAAAATGTAGTATGGCAGGACGGCCGAATGGCCAACGGGCAAATGACCAACTACATCATGCCGACCGCCGCCGACATCCCGCCGATTCGTGTCTACTTTGAAGAGAACCCTTACGCGTATGGACCAGGCGGCGCGAAAGGAATTGGAGAACTGCCAATGGACGGCGCGGCGCCCGCGATCCTGAACGCGATCGAGAACGCGACCGGCGTAAGCTTCAATCACGTGCCGCTGATGCCGGAAGCAATGATGGACGGGTTCACTGCGGCGGAGTGATTTCAGAAAGTTCGCCGGGTATCGAGCGGTCAATTGCATTCAGGATTGCCGGGATGCTCTTTTGAATCCGAGGCCAACTCGTCGTCATGACGATTAGAATAGCTAAACGCCTTCCGGTTAGATTTTGCTGGTAACGAAGGTTCTGGTCAGTCGTAATCAACAGATCAAAAGAGCCTTCTGCTGCTGCAAGCAGGTCGCCGTTCTCAAGTTGGGACCAGCCAAGCCGAATGCTGTTTCTACGGTGTGCCCGATAAGGTGATGTCGAAGCGGAACCGGGGTCCCCTGGTCGAACAGGATTCGCATTCTTTGAAGCGGAGTTTTGGAGAATTAGACTTCGACGAGACTTTGCTCGGCATGGGCCAGAACGGCAAGGGCCTGTTCAAGCTTAACGCCTGGAAACCATTCGAGAAATTCGTTAACCGTTGCCCCGGTTTCCAGGTTCTCGAACAAGGCTCGCACCGGCACGCGGGTGCCACGAAAAACCCACGCGCCACTGAGCTTGCCTTCACTTCGTTCTACTTGTTGACAATCGCCCCAATCCAGCATGCTCAACATGATATGCTCCCGTTTCGGCCTGAGCAATAGCAGACAGTTACACTGAAAATGTCCACCACCGGCGCCAGAGAACCAATCAATTGCATAGTCAACGGCGAGTCGCGCACCGTCGAGGGGCACCCGATGGAGCGCCTGCTCGACGTGTTGCGCGAGCAGTTGAAACTTACGGGCACGAAGGAAGGTTGCGGCGAGGGCGAGTGTGGCGCCTGCACCGTTCTTCTCGATGGACGGATTGTTAACAGTTGTCTCGTCCCGATGGCGCAGGTTGAAGGAGCGTCAATCAAAACGATCGAAGGCGTCGCCAGCGGCGATCAGTTACACGCGGTCCAGCAGGCGTTTATTGAATGCGGCGGCGCGCAATGTGGCATCTGCACCCCCGGCATGGTGATGGCTGCCGTGGATCTGCTGGAACGAAATCCGAATCCCACGGAAGCCGACATTCGCAACGGCCTTGCGGGAAATCTCTGTCGCTGCACCGGCTATATGAAGATTTTCGATTCGGTCGTGCGCGCGTGCCGGGGGAGCGGTTCTGATGGCGCTTGATCTTTATGACGAATTCCGAAAGTTGATCGGATCGCTTGATGATCATGGTATCGATTACGCCATATGTGGCGGTATGGCGATGGCTATTTACGATCGTGCACGGGCGACGGTCGACATAGATTTATTGATTCTGTCAGAGTCGTTGGAAGACGTTATTGCGGTTGCCACAGCGTTGGGTTATACGATCCGCGGACTAGACATGACGTTCTCTAATGGAGCAATTGAAATACGCCGTGTGTCGAAGATTGATAGCAAAAGTGGGAACGTGCTCTCGTTAGATTTGCTCCTTGTCACACCAGAGATTCGGCAAATATGGGATTCAAGAATGCAGGCTGACTGGGAGGGAGGAATTCTTTCTGTGGTTTCGCGCGAGGGTCTAATTGAGCTGAAGAACCTGCGGGGTAGTCTACAAGATCACGCCGACATTAGTGCGTTGATGGAGGATGTTAACGATGCGACAAGTTGATATGTCAGCAGAAGCCGTGACCGCTCGACTGAAACTTGTCTCGCAATTGCGGCGACTCTGTCTCTCGCTGGGAACGGCTAAGATAAGAACCGATCCTCCAGTTAAACCCTCTGTCGTTGGGGACCATAAACGCGCACCGAACGACCCCAAGCCGCAACGCCAATGAAGGGTCACGTCCCAAGTTACAAATTGATTTCGCCCGCCGGTTTGGGCGACGCGCTCAGCCTGCTTGCACGCGAGCCGGGCGTCTGGCAGCCGTTTGCCGGCGGCACGGATCTGATGGTGCTGCTCGAGTCAGGCAAACTCCCGCACAAGAACTATCTCAACATCTGGAACCTCGCAGCGTTGCGCGGAATTGAAACTTCCGCTGATCACGTGACGCTCGGTGCGCTGACGACTTACACAGAAATCCAATCTCAGCCAATTTTGCGTGACGAGTTTCCGATGCTCTGCCAGGCTGCGAGCGAGACGGGCGGTCTCGCAATTCAGAATCGTGGCACGCTCGGCGGCAACATCGCCAATGCTTCTCCGGCTGCGGATTCGCCGCCGGCGCTGCTCGCTTACAACGCCGAAGTGGAACTTCTGTCAGTGCATGGCTCGCGTTGGGTGCCCTACCAAAGTTTCCATACCGGTTACAAGCAGACCGTGATGCAGCCTGATGAACTGCTGGCCCGCGTTCGGCTCCCGCGGCTCTGGCCGGATTTGCAGCATTACTATCGCAAGGTCGGGACGCGCAAGGCGCAGGCAATCTCCAAGGTTTGTCTGGCCGCGACGGCGCGAGTTTCTGAAGGCCGGGTGGACCACATTCGCATCGCGCTCGGCAGCGTGGCGCCAATTCCGCTTCGCTGTCGCAAGACGGAAGACGTCCTGCAGGACGCAACGCTCGACGCGACAATCATCGACGAGGCCTGCCGCCAATTGTCCGAGGAGGTCGTTCCCATAGATGACATTCGCTCCACCAGGAACTATCGTCTCAAGGTCAGCTTAAATGTGCTCAACGACTTTCTGCGACAGCTTAGTTAAATGACCTTCAAGCCGCGACAAAAAGCACCACTCGTTTTTCTCGGTTTAGTCGGCTTGCTTCTCATTGCGTCGAGCACCGCCTTCGCCGACTGTGCGTATCAAACGAAACCCGCGAGCGATGATCCGTTGCACATGCTGGTGCTGGGCGATTCGATCATGTGGGGGCAGGGTCTCAAAAACAACGAGAAGTTTTCGACGCGAGTGAAGTGTTGGCTGCAGGAAAAAACCAACCGCGAAGTCAGTGTGCGCGTTGAGGCCCATTCCGGCGCGGTGATTTCCGCGGCCCCGCACCCGGAGCCGCTTTTCGTAACTGCCGACGGCGAAGTCAATCTCGCTACGCCAACGATAAACGAACAGTTGGACCACGCGGTCCAGTTTTACACGGCCGGCAAGACAAGTCCGTCGCTGATTCTCATGGACGGCTGCATCAATGACATCGGCGTAAAGAACCTTCTCGCCGCCGCGACGCCGCTCGAGCATCTACGCTCGCAAATCAGAAAGAGTTGTCGCGAAGATATGCACAGCCTGCTGTTGCGCGTCAGGAGTAGTTTTCCGCAAGCCTACGTGATCGTGACCGGCTATTATCCGGTCGTTTCCTTGCTAACTGCGGACAATACTTTTCTCCGACTGCTGGTGAAGAACCTGAACAACCAGCGACCCGAATCGCGCCGGATGACTGACAAGGAAATGCGGCAGCGTCTCATCGTTCTGTCCGACGAATGGTACAAGACTTCCACCGCAAGCCTGCTCGAGGCGGTAGTGAAAACCAATGAAGCGACGAGTGCTGCGTCTTCGCCTGCTAAAGTCTCGTTTGTAGAAATTCAGTTTGGACCTGAGCATGTGTTCGCCGCGCCCGAGTCGCTGCTTTGGAATTTCAAGTTTGCGTCGACAAACGTTTCCGGGTTCGCCAAAATCGTGGTCCTGCTTTCGTTTGGCACTGCCGCCTACAAGCCAAACGATCACGTCAGGGAAAGCCGCGTGAAGAGTTGCGAAACGGCGTTCAAAAAGCCCAGGGGCGTGAAGGAAGCGAAGGCGCAAAAAGCGGCGCGCGAAGATCTCTTTCTAATTTGTCGCTATGCGTCGCTTGGTCATCCCAACCACATGGGCGCGCTGATTTACACGGAAGCGATCAAAGGGCGGCTGCGGGAATTGATAGATAAACCCGGCTGGAAACGCGATACTAACCACCTGACTCTGAATTGAAAGGACTCCCAACATGAGCTTCCCCTTCGACGAAATCGAATTCAAACGCAACGCGGTTCAGCCGGTCGAATGTATCAAGGCCGGTTGGAATTTGATTAACGAGCAATACTGGCTCTTCGTCGGCATGACTTTGGTCGGGGTCTTAATCGGCAGCGTCGTTCCGCTCGGAATCCTGATGGGGCCGATGATGTGCGGCATCTACCTCGCGCTGTTTCAAACCCGGCGCGGGCAGCCGATCGAGTTTGGCGTGCTCTTCAAAGGCTTCGACTATTTTGGCGACGCGGTGATTGCCACGCTGCTGCACATGATCCCGATCATCGTGGTCATCGTGCCAACCTACATCATCTTTTACATCGGCATGTTTGCGATGATCGGCACGTCCGGGGGCGAACCGAATGCGGGCGCAATGCTCGGCTTCTTTGGGTTTATGGCTCTCGTCTGGCTCGTCATCATGGTGCTGCTGATTGTGCTGTCGGTTGTCTTTACGTTTGCGTACCCGTTGATCGTGGACCGCCGGATGTCAGGACTTAACGCGGTGAAGCTGAGCGTGAAAGCCGGACTCGCAAACTTCTGGCGTTTGCTGGGGATGCTGCTGCTGACGGGACTCATCAGTTTCGCCGGCTTGCTGCTGTGCTACGTCGGTATCTTCTTCGTGATGCCGATAAGCTTTGCGGCGATTGCGATGGCTTATGAACAAGTGTTCGGACTTGGCGACGTGCAACCGAATGTCCCGCCGCCACCACCGTCGTTTACTTAACCTGGGACCGCGACCTGGGAGCGCGGGCATCCTGCCCGCAATGTTTTAACTTCAGGATTCGCAAACCTGCGGATGGAATGCGGGCAGGATGCCCGCTCCCAGGGACTATCATTCTGATAGATCATGCCGACGCCCAATCTCGTCATTCGCGGCCAGCGAGTCATTCTTCCCGGATCGATTGCGCCCGCGTCGATCCATCTCAACGACGGTGTCATCGCCGCGATTTCGTCATATGAAGACGTGGCCTCTGGGGACGAGGCTTTCGAGTTGATTGAGGCAGGCCCTGACTCGCTCGTGATGCCCGGCCTGGTCGACACTCACGTTCATATCAACGAACCAGGCCGCACCGAGTGGGAAGGATTTGCAACTGCCACGCGAGCGGCAGCGGCCGGCGGCATCACCACGCTCGTCGACATGCCGCTCAACTCAATTCCACCAACCACTACTGTCAACGGTTTCGAAGCAAAGTTAGCAGCAGCGCGCGGTCAGTGTTACGTCGATGTCGGTTTTTGGGGCGGCGTGGTTCCGGGGAACACGAGCGAGCTGGCGGCGCTGTCCGATGCTGGCGTGGTTGGCTTCAAGTGTTTTCTGATCGACTCGGGCGTCGCTGAATTTCCGAACGTCACTGAAGACGATCTGCGCGAAGCACTGCCGGAGCTTTCAAGGCTAGGGGCGTTGTTAATTGTTCACGCCGAAGTACCTGGACCAATCAGTAAAGCGTCTCGTTTAGAGCCGGCGCCTGATAGCTCTCGTTTAGAGTCGGCACCTGATAGCTCTCGTTTAGAGTCGGCACTTGTGCCGACCGCGGGACAAGTCCCGCGTCTAAACGATCAAGGCGGTAACGGTGTCCGTCCAATTTTGCGAGCCAGGGATGTCTGTCCTACTGAGTACGCAACTTTCCTCCGGTCTCGTCCGCGCGCGGCTGAAGACGAAGCAGTCGCCTTGATGATCAAGCTGAGCCGGGAATTCGGCACGCGCGTCCACATTGTTCATCACTCGTCGGCAGACTCGCTGCCAATGCTGCGTGAAGCGAAAGCGGCAGGCCTCAAGATCACCGCTGAAACCTGCCCGCACTACTTAACCTTCGCCGCCGAGGAAATTCCCGAAGGCGCCACTGAGTTCAAATGTTGTCCACCGATTCGTGAACGTGAAAATCGCGAACAACTTTGGCAGGCTCTCGGCGATGGCACGCTCGACATGATCGTTTCAGATCATTCGCCGTGTCCGCCCGAGATGAAGCTGCGTGAGAGCGGAGACTTTCTGAAGGCGTGGGGCGGCATCTCTTCGTTGCAACTGCGGCTGCCAATTGTTTGGACGGAGAGCAAGCGACGCGGTCATTCCCTTGAAGATCTGGTGCGCTGGTTGTGTCACGCGCCGGCGAAACTTGTCGGACTGGAAAGTAGAAAAGGGCAACTCGCGGCCGGCTACGATGGCGACGTGGTGATCTGGAATCCGGCAAAGGAATTTCGCGTCGACGGCGCGGCGCTGCATCATCGTCACAAGTTGACGCCTTACCAGGGACGAGACTTGCTCGGCGTGGTAGAGAAAACTTTTCTTCGCGGCCGGAAGATATATGATGACGGCGAATTGATCACTGAACCGAGCGGAGCCTTGTTGTAACGCAAAACTGCTAACACCCCACGCGGGTTGCCCGCGCGGGGACCCCGTTTAGTTTGCGAGGTAGGACAGACATCCTTGTCTGTCCAATATTTGACTGGAGGGAAGACAGGCAGGAATGCCTGTCTTACTGGTTAACATGCCGATGGAATTTACGGAACTGGTCGATCTCGCTTCAGAGAAACTCGGCGGCGCGGTGCTGGTCGCCAACGACGATTTTTTTGCGCCGAAGGAAAATCTGCTCAAGCCCAGCGCGCCTGTTTTCATCGAAGGCAAATACACCGACCTCGGCAAATGGATGGACGGGTGGGAGACGCGCCGGCGCCGCACGCCGGGCTACGACTGGTGCATCATCCGGCTGGGCGCGCCCGGCATCATTCGCGGCGTGGTCGTCGACACGAGTTTCTTTCGCGGCAATTATCCGGAGCATTTTTCTTTGGAAGCATGCGCGCTCGCCGGCCTGCCGACGGCGGAAGACCTCACTAATGAAGCGATCGAGTGGACTCCGATGCTGCCGCAGCTCCCGCTCGCGGGCGACTCGCAAAATCCATTTGCGGTCGAGAGCGAGCAACGCTTCACGCATCTGCGTTTCAAAATTTATCCCGACGGCGGCGTGGCGCGTTTAAGAGTCTACGGCGAGGTCGTGCCGGATTGGGATCGTCTCAAACGCATCGGCGGCGAGATCGATCTGGCGGCAGTTGAGAATGGCGGGATCGTGCTCGAGTGCAGCGACATGTTTTTTGGCCATCGTCACAATCTAATCATGCCGGGGCGCGCTGCGAACATGAGCGATGGCTGGGAAACAAAACGCCGCCGCGGCCCGGGCCATGACTGGACGATTATCAAGCTTGGCGCGCGCGGCCGCGTGCGGCGGCTTGAAGTTGACACGGCGTGGTTCAAGGGAAACTTTCCCGAGAGTTGTATGCTGGAAGCAATCAATGCCGAAGGCCTGCGCGAAGAGAATTTGTCGGATTTGTCGATCGACTGGAAAAGCGTCTTATCGCGCACGACGCTGCAGGCCCACACCCGACACTTTTTTGAGACTGAGATACTGGACGCCGGCGTCGTTTCGCATCTGCGGTTCAACATTTTTCCTGATGGTGGCGTTAGCCGGCTGCGAGTTTATGGAACGCTCGACTGATCACCCCGGCCCGTACAACCAACTTGAGTACTATTACCAACCCACAACCTGATCTCGCGTTTCCTTTATTGAACTCTGTGTCGTTGAGCGATGCTGAGGCGGAGTTTCTAAAATGCTGCGGATCGCGAGCGTGGGCCAAACAAGTTGCAATCGAACGACCATTCAAGAATCTGGACGATTTGATCGCGAAGTCCGATCAGATTTGGTGGTCGCTGGAGCCAGGTGATTGGTTGGAAGCATTTCACAGTCATCCGAAAATTGGCGAGCAGAAAGCGGCAGCGCCAACCGCCGCCGAAGCGCAGCAGTGGTCTGCTGACGAGCAGTCTGGCATTCGCGATTCGACGCAGCAGACGATGAACGAACTGGCCCAGTTGAATGCTGATTACGAAGAAAAGTTTGGCTACATCTTCATCGTTTGCGCTTCGGGAAAAACTTCTGAGCAGATGCTGGCGATTCTGCGCGCGCGGATGGAAAACGACGCGCACGAAGAACTGCGCAACGCCGCCGCCGAGCAGGCAAAGATCACTAAGCTAAGGCTGGAAAAACTTCTGAACGCCAACGGCGTTCGATAACTTAGCCCCGGGGTTGCGCGCAGCGCTACCCTGGGAACCCAGCCATCAGGAATGATCGAACCCCGAAGGGGTTCATAACGCGATTCATCCGACCTTTCAGGGCTTTTTGGAGTGCGCTGACCTGTCAGCGCTTTGGTTTTCGCGGCGGCTTGACGCCGCGCTTTGCCCTTTAAAGTCGGCTAACGTAAGGCTGCGACAGGCCGCACCCAAGCGAAAGCGCTGACAGGTCAGCGCACTCCAAATATTTGCGGGCGAAAAACTTCTTGTTGACTCCAGACCACAGACTGTAGACTCCAGACTCGCAATGAGCACCATCTCAACGCACATACTCGACGTGTCGCGCGGCTCGCCCGCGGGCGGCGTCGCGGTGCATCTCGATCTGCAAAACACGAACGAAACCTGGACCGAGCTCAGTCACGCCTGGACCGACGAAGACGGGCGAGTCAAACCTTTTTTCCTGGTTGAAGAACCGCTCTCCGGCGGCACTTACCGACTGGTCTTCGATACCGAGTCGTACTTTTCCGGGCTCGGCATCGAATTTTTCTATCCCCAGGTCACAGTGGTTTTCAAAGTTGACGACGCGGCGCAGCATTATCATGTGCCGCTCTTGATCAGTCCGTACGGCTACTCGACGTATCGCGGCAGCTAGAAGCTCGAAACGCAAACTGTTAGTTTGCGATCTTGCCAGAACCGCCTGCGGTAGCGGGCGGGTAACGACCAACGTGCAAGTGATCCCAGAACCCACCCGCTACCGCAGGTGGTACTGACAGAACATGACAATCGATCCAACCATCAGCGAGTGGCTCAACCTGATCTTCCGCTGGATTCACGTGTTCGCGGGCATCATGTGGGTGGGCACGACCTACTACTTCACCTGGCTCGACGCGCGGCTCAGCGAAGAAGAAAAAGCGACGGCGAACACCAACCGGGGTCTCCAGCAGGGTAGCCCTGCCGGGGTGATCGCGGGCGAGGCCGCGCAAATTTGGATGGTCCACAGCGGCGGCTTCTACGTGGTCGAGAAACGTAAAGTCCCCGATCTCGTTTCGCGCACGCTGCATTGGTTTCGCTGGGAAGCCGGCACCACCTGGCTCAGCGGCGCGGCGTTGCTGATTGTCGTTTACTACATCGGCGGCGGCGCGATGATCGATCCGGACGTTAAGGACTCTGCGGTCGCATGTTACCAGCAACTACTCGGCGGCAAACTCAACACCATCTTCGATCTGTCGGCCCATTATTATGGATTCGTGGTGGCGCTCGGTTGCGCCACGCTCATCATCGGCTGGCTCGTCTACGACCTGCTGATGATTTCGCCGCTCGGGAAAAATGAAAAAGCCTTCGCGGTGATTGCGTATGTGCTACTGGTGGGGATCACGTTTGGCTTAACGCGGGTGCTGAGCGGCCGTGCGGCTTACATTCATGTGGGCGCGTTGATGGGAACGATTATGGCGGCGAATGTCTGGATGCGAATTCTGCCGGCGCAGAAGAAGATGATTGCGGCGATCAACGCCGGCGAGAAACCTGACGACGCGTTGAGCGCTCAGGCAAAGTTGCGGTCGAAACAAAACACCTTCATGGCCGTGCCGCTGGTCTTCATCATGATCAGCAATCACTTCCCCAGCGCCACCTACGGCGACCGCTACAGTTGGGCAGTGCTCGCGGTGCTGATCCTGGCGGGTTGGGTGGCTGCGAAGTTTATTCGACGGGCCTAGATGCAAATTAGTAGTGATAGCGTGCCTGCAGAAAATCTATTCGATCGTGACTGACCAAATAGACTATGCGATGTTCTTGAGTCAACCGTCTCGACCACGCGCCTGCCATGAGGTACTTTAGGGGTTCAGGTTTTCCGATGCCGTCGAAAAGTTCGCGAATGATCGCTTCAATAAGATCAAAAGCCCTTAAAGCAGTCTTCCGATCCGTGCGAATCCAGTAGCGCAAGTCCTCCCGAAATTCAGGCTGAAACACTGCTTCGCGTTTGGTTTGTTTTCCGGCTCTATTCTTTGGTTGAGTCAAGCCCCATCTCCCGACGCAGCTTACTTAGCGGTTCGGGCCGACCCTTTCTCGCCTTGGCGCGATCGAGAGCGGCGAGTAAGCGTCGTGCATTTCTGGGTGATCTTAATAAATGAGCGGTTTCTAGCAGGCTGGATAGTTCGTTGGCTGCGATTAGGGCAACGTCTTCGGCTCCGCGCCGATTAATCATGATTACTTCACGGTCATTTATGGCTCGATTGCATAGGGTTGCAAAGTTAGCACGAGCGTCAGTATAGCTGGTTCGGTGAGCCATGGCAGCGGTTTTCTCCTGTACAGGAATACTGTACGTTAAGAGAAAATAGACGTCAGGGCTTTCCACCTGAGAACGGAACCGATAGCAGAAGAGTTCGTGCGCCTACCTCGCCAATGGGAAGATCGGTTCAATGTCCACGGGCACGGCCACCAGCCGCTCAAGCGCACCCTGCATCGGCGGCCGAATCAACGAATACTTATCAAGCATCGCCTTCGCTTTGTCGTAAGAGCCTTCCGCCTCAATCGTCAGCAATTCGTGGGTTAGTTTCCCCACGGCCGTTTTCATTTTCGCGTCGTCAGCGCTGAACTTCTTAGTGCGTTCATCGAACTTCACGGCGCCTTCGTCCATGAAATAATTGAACTGCATCGCCACGCCGCGCGCGTGCGACTCAGTCAGCCCAAAACGAACTGAGCGAAACATGCTGGCGAGGTAGGTGGTGTAGAGCGTTCGCTGCATCTGCTTTTCGATGACGCCTTTGTCGAGCAGGTACTGCAACGCCCAAAGTCCGCTCACGTCGGCCTTCGCTTCCTCAATCGACGAGTAGAGTTCCTTCAACTGCAGGCGCACGGTTGTCTCCTGACCACCGACCGTGATGTTGTGCGGTCCCAGCCCGTGCATCAACTCGTGCATGAGGATGTGCGTGAAAAACGAATCGAAGGCGATGGCACGCTGCTGAGCAGTCGTCAGCACCTCGCGTGAGATTGGAATCAGGACCTTATTGAACTTCGCGTCCTGAACATTCTTCAGCATGATCCGCGCCGAGCCTTTCTCTTTCACCACGCGTTCGTCGTTGGGAAGATTGAAGGCCGCGGTCTGCACGCCGTTGTTGCCTTCGCCCGACGCGAAGACCTCGTTGACGACGCGCATCGGCGCCGACGCGCCAAGTTTCGGGTTTCGGTAACGCGCTTCCATCGGCAGATTGTCTTCCAGCTCCTGCAGGTGCTGGCTGAACTTCTGCAGCTTGGCGCTCTCCACCGCGTCCGTGAGCGTGACATAAGCTTCAAACCCCGCTTTGTAGCCGAAGAGTTCGTCTTCGTAAGTTTCGTATGGACCAATGGTCACGTCGATGGGCGCTTTGAGGTCCATCCAGGCGACGTCGCTCGCGTAGTAATCGTTCGAGGCGAACGCGTCGGCGCGCTTGCTGAGAAAGTCTTTCAAAGACTCGTTAGTAGTTAAGGCGGCGGCCTCGCGCAAGAGCCTGGCGGCGGGCTCGAGAAACTCGCGATACTCCTCGCTGTAAGGCACGCTGATCAACTTGCCGCTCGCGTCGCGGCGGATGGTGTAGAAGTAGCCGGTGGCCTTCTCTTTCTCGGAGCCGGGTAGGTTCGCGAGCCAGGAATTAAAGTCGTCCTTAGTGAGGTCGTCGGGATAGAAGTTTGCGTGCGGCGGCTTCTCGTGCGGCACACCTTCGATGAAGGGTTCGTTCTTGTCGAGCCGCGACCACGGCCCGTCGTTAATCAGAAAATAATGCAGGCGTTGGCGACCGACTACGCTCTGGTCAGCCTTGAGTTTCTGATGCAGCGCCTCGTTGCCGCTCCACACCTGACGCAGGAAAAGAGGATCCAGCAACTTCGCGGCTTCGATGATCTTCTTGAGCGCTTGTCGATCGCCGGCTGAGAGCATTGCGGTGTTTGCCGTCAACGTCGTCGGCGCGAACCGCCTGATTTTCTTCGCCAGGTCCGGGTCTCCGGTCGTCTTCTTCGCGCCTCGTTTTTGCATGCCAGAAACACTCGCCAGAAGTAACGTCGTCAAAAGCAGCAGGCTAACAATGAATCTCATTCGACCCTCCACAAAAAGACTCAAGCAGTTCAGAGTACAACCTTCAGGTTGCTGCTTGCTAAAGATGCAAGCTAAAGCTTGAACTCTAAACTGCGGAACTACAGCCGTTGGCGATTGTTCAGAATCTTAACAAACGATCCGGACCGCAACTCGGCGACTGTCAGACTCGAACGTTCCACCGCCTCTTCTTCCGTCAAGGCGCCGCAGTTTATGGCGCGTAGAAAATAGTTGAGCAAGCCCTGGCCCGTCGCCGCGTCGTCAAACACGTCTCCCACGAGCGTCGCCTTCGCCGCCTTCTCCACGAAATTCTTCAAACGCTCGGAAGCTGCGTCCAGACTCTCCAGGAAGAACGCATAGACCGCGGCGTAACGCGTCGGCAGTTGCGCCGGATGCAGATCCCAACCCTGGTAATACGCGTTCACCAGCGAATGTTGAATGTGATCGTAGTGCAGTTTCCAGGCGCGATGGACCACGGTGCGATTCTCGGCGATCTGTTCCGGCGTCAAGGGCGAACCGCCTTCACTGAAACGATGCGGCGCGACGGGCATGATGTTCGTGGCGCCATCGGAAAGCCAGATGCCGCTGCCCGCAAATGAAACCTGCATCATGTGTTTAGCGAAGTCGCAGGCGGCGTGCATCATGTGCTGATGGGCCGCGGTGATGCTGCAACTCGCCGTGTAGTCGTAAGTGCCGAAGTGCGCCGCCACGCAACGTCCGCGTGCCGCCGCCAACAACAAAGGGAGGTTGATATCGCCGCGTGCGTTGATGATCGACTGCGTAGTTTCGATCATCATTTCGAGTTTGAGAGAACCCGCCGCCAGGCCAGTTTGTTTTTCCAGTAACTCAAAAAGATCAGCCAGGGCGCTGACTTGTTCGGGGATCGTAATCTTCGGCTGGGTAACGACGAAGTTGTCCGGCAGCTTGCCGCCGGACTTCTCGACGAGGGTCGAAACAAAAATGTCGAGCGTGCGCATGCTGCGCTGTCGGCAGCTCTTCGTTGAAGGGTTTGATGCGGATGCCGATGAACGGCGGCAGGGTTCCGTTTAGCATGCCCTCGGCCACTTCTTCGGCAGCGGACGCGGCGTGTCCGTCTTCTTCCTCGTCGGGCCGGTTGCCGTAGCCGTCTTCAAAATCGATGCGAAAATCTTCCACCGGCTCGCGACGAAGTTTTTCCGCGACGCGGTTGTAGATGGAATGGGCCAGCCAGGCGGACTTGTTTTCCAGACGCACTTCGTCCGGGTTTGTCGCGAGCCGCGCCGCAAGCTCGTCGTCTGCTTCGAGCGAATCAGGCAAAGCGTTCGCGCCCGGCAAATCGATCGCTTTTGCGAAACTGAGAAAGTCCGGCGCAAACTGATCGAGCGATCGCCGAGCGAGCGCGCCCAACCGTTCCGCCGAATCGGATTTGAAAAGATGCGCGCCGCCGTAGACCGTGTGCACCGGCTGGCGCTTGCCGGTTTCGCCCGGATAGCTGGCGGCGAATTCGCTGTTGGCCTGTTGCAATCGGGCGGAGAGATCCCCGAGCAACTCTTCATTTAGAGACTTTTTCATGCTGCTGTCCTCGCTGAACGACACGACTTTGGCCGACTACTGGCGACTACGGTTTTGCTCAGCGACTTTATTTTACTGAGCGCGGGAAAGTCAAAGCCGAGAACGAATCAGAACAACGTGCGTTGGATGGTGTCCTGGACTTGTTTGTGCGCAGCGGGCAGTAGCCCGACCGTCAGGGAGCGTGGAACGTTCGCAAAGACGCCCACAGCAAATCAGAAATTGAACTTGACCGCGAACTGAATAAGTCGCGGATTGTTGCTGGTCGAATTTATGCGACCAAAGTCGCCGGGGTCACCGGTAATCTGTCCCGTCGTCGGATTGATGGAGGTTACCGGCACGGCGTTGAGGTTGCTGATCGGATTTGCAAAGTTGACGTGATTGAAAAGGTTGAAGAACTCGGCGCGCAACTCAATGTTCTTCATCTCATCAATTGCGAAACGCTTGATTACCGAGAAGTCGACGTTGGTTTGCCCGGGACCGCGCAACACGTTGCGGCCGACGTTTCCGATGTCAGTTCCGGTCGCGCCTGCCGTGGCCGCGCCGTTTGAGCTTGGAATAATCCGGCCCGCCGTCACCACCGGCCGGACGAAGGCGAGCGGGTTGAAAAAATATCCGGCGGGTATGTTGCTGGTGGCGGTGCCGGTCGTGGCGCCCGGCGCCCAGCTTGGCCGCACAAACGCATTATTTCCACCGCTCAACCCAAAAAACGATCCGGCGCCACCGTCGGTTATGTCGATCGGCAAGCCAGACATCGTCGTGACAATCCCCGCCACTTGCCAGTTTCCGAACAGTAATCGTGCGGCTCTCGACTTTGCCGCAAACGCGGGGCGTGGCAAGTACCACAGATAACTCACCACAAAGCGATGCGGGCGATCAAAGTCCGAAACGCCGCGATTGGCGCGGTTATCAAGTTGATCACCGGCGATATTGATCGTGTCCCGAACCTCGCCCATGCTGTCGCTGCCGCCCGAGGCATTGTCGATGGACTTCGCGTAAGTATAGGAAGCGAGGAACTGCAGCCCGTTTGAGAAACGCCTGGTCAAACTCAGTTGCAGCGAGTTGTAGGTTGACTGTGCCGTTGACTGAATCTGAAGAAAGCTTCCTGCTTCCACGCCCTGATACGGCGCTCGCAGCGCAACGTTGGTGGCGGCGGGTGTGTTCGTAGTTATTGCCTGTCCGGTGACTGCGTTGATGATGGGGCGCTGCGGACTCGCGAGTCGGGCCTGGTTTATGGCAAGGTCGCGAATCAGATTGAGGCCGCGCGTGCCCACATAAGCTCCTTCGAACACCAGATCTTTGCCGATCGCGAATTGAACGCTGGCGTTGTACTGATGGAAGTAAGCTGTCCGCAGATCGCGGTCGAATATTTGACCCGCCAGAGGTACGCCCCGGACGATGGTTGGAAAATCATCTTGCGACGGCAAAGTAACAAAAGGATTTGCGAAGGGAACCGTCGCGCCGGCTGGACTGCGACGAATGGTGTACATCGGCGGCGCATTAATCGAGATGCCGATATAAGCGTTGGACGCACGCGAATAGAAAATGCCGTAGCCGGCCCGCGCGACCAATCGCCCCGAATCAAGCGGCGAGTAGGCAAAGCCCAGGCGTGGAGCGAAGTTATTGGGATCGACGCTTCTCAGAATGCGCTTGCTGACGTTTGGCACTTCGGGTAGATCGAATTCAGGAATTACATTCCCCGCCTGCACAAATCCGCCGACCGGTGGTCCAACCGGATTACCCGCCGCGTCGACCTCCATTCTTGGTTGATACAGTGTCGGATCAAAAGTGGACATGGCGCCGCGCGTTTCCCAGGGAGGCAGGTCCAACTCGTAACGCAGACCGAGATTGAGGACCAGCTTCGGGGAAAATTTCCAATCGTCGTGAATGAAGAAACTGTAGTCAGCAGCGCGCAGGTTGCGCTCGTTGATGCCGTCTCCGTAAACCGAGTTTTGCGCTGTGCCGAGCAGAAAGTTGTTGAAGCTCTGGAAGCCTATCGTGCCACGCCGGTTGTTGTTCGCGGTGATCTGATTCCGGTAGTAGATGACCTGGGCGCCCGTGCGAATGCTGTGACGGCCGCGAGTGATCGAGAGTATGTCTACCAGAGTTGTCGACGACTCAAAACTTTGTGCGTCCACGTTTGCGCCTGAATTCCCAAATGCGACAGCGTTCGTTGCGGTTGGTCCGATACGAATTTGGCCCAGCCCCGGATACGTGGCGGCGTTCGCTCGCGCGATGCCAACCTCGGAATCGTTGACAGGGTTTTGGCCCGTCGTATCTCCCCTGATGGAACTGTAGCCGGCGCGCGCCTCGTTGATGACTGTCGGGCTGAAGGAGTGGATGTCCTGGAACGAAATCAGACGGTTGTTCTGTTGGTGGTCCGCACCAAAGCCGGGAATGTTCGCGCCACCAGCGGGCAGCGCCAGGAACTGCGGCGCGTTTGAGAAGAAGAACCTCATCGCCAGCCAATTCTTTTCGCTGACGCGGTAGTCAACGTTTGTGTTGAACTGATCTTCGCGATAAGACGACAGGGCCGAGCCTGAATAATGGCCGTCAGCCTGTGGCGTGGGGATCAGGAATTGGCCGTTAGGCAATCTCCGGTTTAAAAGAGCGAGGGCGACGGGGTTGATCGAAGTGGCCGGCGGCGCGTTTGGCGACGGCCGAGGTCTGAACGTTGTAAGTAGCGTTTGTTGTGAACGATCATCAGTTAAGCCAGGCGCTACAAGCACGCTCGAGGTAAGACTGTTAGGCGATGCGCCGTTCTGCTCACGCGTGCCCTGGTATGAGACGAAGAAAAATAAACTGTTAGTTTTGATTGGACCGCCGAGCAGCCCGCCAAAAACGTTGCGCCGCAGAGTCGGACGGCTCACGTCTGCAGCTTTCAAAAACGGATTGTTAGCGTTGAGCGCATCGTGTCGGAAGTATTCATAGGCGGCGCCGTGAAAATTGTTGTTGCCGCTTTTCGTGACCGCCTGGACATTCCCGCCGCCGCCGCGTCCAAACGTCGCTGGATAAAGTGAAGTCTGGACCTTGAATTCCTGAATAGTTTCCGGCGCCGGCACCGCCACGCCCGCCGCAGAATTGGTGGTTATGTTGTTGGCGTCGATCCCGTTGATCTCGAAATCGTTCTGCGTCACGCGCGCGCCGTTGACCGAAACATTTTGCGAGTTGCGGCCCAGCGCGGTGTTGTCGGGAAGTGAAACAAAGGTGCCCGGCGAAAGCGCGAGAATCTGCAAAAAGTTGCGAGTCGCGAGGGGCAACTCTGAAACGGCGCGCGAGTCGATGACGCGACCAAGTTGAGGTCCGTCTTTTTGGAGCTGCAGATCGATACCAATAGAAATCGTGTCAGGACCCGCCAGGATCATGCTCGTATCCACCCTGGTGGTTTCAGTTATTGCGACTTTTACCGGGTCATATTCAGCGGGGGCGAAGCCGGCGGCGCTAATGATTACGAGATAGCTGCCGGGCGGGAGGAGCGGCACGCTGTAGTTGCCTTCATTGTCAGTCGTGACCTTTCGTGCTTCGGCGGTGGCCTTGTTGCTGACGTTTACTTCAGCCCCGACTATGAGCGCGCCTGTTGGATCTTTGACTGTGCCGGTGATGCGACCGGTCGTCTGGCTTTGGGCGAGAACGGGCCAGCTACACAAGGCCAGCAGACAGGTAACGCAGAGGAATACGATGCCAGTTTTCGCGATCATTGTGTTGACCAATATGTCGGATCGATGGCTAGGCTCTGTTTACGTCTCGCGCGCGTCGCACACAGTGCGAGTCACTGCGAACGTCGGTCTTAATTTGATTGAGCGGCGGCTGGTTCCCCGGTGCGCCATGGGAGTAGCAATGCAGTGTTGCTGAGAGACAAACGCAACATCGAGTGTCTTATGAAGTGCCGAACAACTCGCCGGTGGCGCGCATTGTAGCAGCTTAAGCATCCGCCTGATAGACCTTGTCAGGAAAAGCTGTTGGGATATTATTATTAATGGCCAGGTCGGCCAGGAAAGTGGTAGCGCATACGGGACTCGAACCCGTGATCTCTGCCTTGAGAGGGCAGCGTGTTAACCAACTACACCAATGCGCCAATGGTAAACAGGAGTCTGATTATAGGGCCACGCTTGGACCTTGGCAAACCACGTCACTTGGGACTTGGCAGTTCCATGCAAGGAGAGACGATCTTTTGCGTTACTTTGCGTCGGCTTTGTGACGTTTGCTGTTTGTGTCGGTTACCGCAAAGAACTCGAAGTAAAACGCAAAAGCACGCAAAGGAAAACGCCCTGGTACCGTCGCACTTTTTTAGGACGTGTTTCCCGCCAATGCTATACTCCCGGGCGAACGCAGACGCTGAAATCGCGCCGGGTTTATGCCGCAAACTCCTTTGAACCCATCATCGCCATCATCATCGGCCCCAGCTTTGCATCGCTCCACGCAACCGCATTTCGAATCATTTCGCGCCAATATTCGCGCTAACGCACGCCTGCGGATGCAGTCGTTCTTTTGCGCCGCCCTTTTTGGCGGCGCTGACGTGCAACTCCGGCAAACGCCTTCACTGCAAACCAAATGAAGATCGCTGTGCTCAAAGAAGAACTTCCGGGCGAAGCGCGCGTGGCGCTGATGCCTGACTCCGTGAAGAAACTTCTCGCGCTCAAGGTGGCGGTGATCGTCGAGAGCAGCGCCGGACTCGCCGCGGCTCGTTCAGATGCGGACTACGTCGAAGCGGGCGCGGAAGTCTCCGCCGACCGAAATGCGATCCTGAGCGACGCCGATGTTCTCGTCACCGTTAACCGGCCCGCGGATGAAGTGTTTGCTGGACTCCGAAAGGGCGCGGTTGTGCTTGGGTTCCTGCGTCCGCTCGACGAGCCGCAGGCGCTCCGGCCGGCGTTGACCAGTGGTCTCACAACTTTTGCGATGGAGCTCGTGCCGCGCATCACGCGCGCGCAGTCGATGGACGCGCTCTCGTCGATGGCCACGGTCGCCGGTTACAAGGCTGTGCTCGTGGCTGCGTCAAACATTCCGAGAATGTTTCCCTTACTAATGACCGCTGCGGGGACCGTGCCGCCGGCTCGCGTCATGGTGCTCGGCGCCGGCGTCGCGGGGTTGCAGGCGATTGCCACGGCGCGCCGATTGGGGGCGGTCGTCGAAGCCTATGACGTGCGCGCCGCCGCCGGTGAACAAGTGCGTTCGCTCGGCGCGACGTTTTTGGAAGTTGACTTGGGCGGACTCAAAACTGAAGACGCAGGCGGTTACGCCGTCGAGTTATCTGAAGAAGCACTGCAGCGCGGCCGGGATCTGATTGCGGAACGCGCGAAGACCGCGGACGTGGTGATTACAACTGCGCAAGTCCCGGGCCGGCGCGCGCCCTTATTGATGGACACGGCGGCGGTTGACGGAATGAAACGCGGTTCGATTGTGGTTGATCTGGCAGGCTCGACCGGAGGCAACGTCGAACCAGGCAAGGCCGATGAAGTCATCGAGCGCAATGGAGTGGTGATCATGTCGCCGACAAATCTTCCCGCGACTGTTCCGGTCCACGCCAGTCAGCTTTACTCGCGCAACGTCACCGCGCTTCTCAGTTTGTTAATCAAAGACGGAGAGCTGAACATTGACATGAACGACGACGTGGTTGGTCCGTCGTGTGTAACGCATGAAGGGCAGGTCGCAAATCAGCGAGTCGCGGCGGCGTTGGGTCAGGTCGTCGGACAAAACTAAGTTCGTCCTGAGCGTCGACCGCGACAAGCGAAGCTTGTTCGGACGTTAGACTTCAAGCCTTATCGAGAGCGAGTTTAGATCAGGAGGACAAGAGAGATGTCGGCAGAAAATCTCATGTCAGCGCTTTACGTTTTCGCCCTCGCGGCGTTTCTTGGTTATCTGGTGATCTCGCGAGTGCCGCCGCTTTTGCACACGCCGCTGATGTCAGCGACGAATGCGATCTCGGGCATTTCGCTCGTCGGCTCAATTGTCACCGCCGGCGCGCGCTACAACACCATCAGCACGATACTCGGGTTTACCGCTGTGTTTTGTTCGACGACCAATGTGGTGGGCGGATTCGTGATCACTGACCGCATGCTGCGAATGTTCAAGCGGAAACCGACAGCGAAAGAAGATCTCAAAAAATAAGGAGCGGGGGCAAGCCCCCTTCCCGACCGCGAACTGAACTGATTTAAGCGACAAACTCATGTTGACAGCCTTTCGAGCAGCAAGTCACAAATCGACGTCGAAAATTCTTCAGGTTGGGAAGGGGGCTTGCCCCCGCTCTTTTCAGTAGTCAAACAACGTGCGCACTTACTTCATCGAACTAAGCTACCTGCTGGCCTCGATCCTTTTCATCCTTGGTCTCAAGGGATTGAGTCATCCGGAGTCTGCCAAACGCGGCATGCACCTCGCCGAGTTTGGCATGCTGATGGCGATCATCGGCACGCTGCTGCACTACGAGATCGTCACTTACACCTGGATCATCACCGGCTTGGTCCTGGGATCGCTCGTCGGCCTGGCGATGGGCCTTTGGGTGCCAATGACGGCGATGCCGCAACGGACCGCTTTGTCTCACGCCTTCGGCGCCTTCGCCGCGGCGCTCGTGGGAATCTCGGAATTCCACCGGCACGGCGGCCACCTCGAAACCATCACGATGGGTGCGCTCGGCTTTGAAGTCATGCTCGGCGCGCTGACGACTACGGGAAGTCTGCTCGCGTTTGCGAAGTTGCAGGGACTCGTGCGCGGCACGCCGGTAACTTACCGCGGCCAGAACATCTTCAACATGGCGTTGCTGGCAACGACGATCGGAATCTTTATTTATCTGATTGTCGTGCCAGGCTCGATTTATGCCACGCCGCTCTTCTTCGTCATGGTGGGGCTGGCATTTGTTTTCGGGCTGCTATTGGTGATGCCGATCGGCGCGGCCGACATGCCCGTCGTGATGTCGCTGCTGAATTCATATGCGGGGCTGGCTTCAGCGGCCACGGGCTTCGTCTTGAAGAACAACGTGCTGATCATTGCCGGCACGCTCGACGGTTTCTCCGGATTCATTCTTTCGATCCTGATGTGTCGCGCGATGAATCGCTCGATGACGAACGTGCTGTTCGGCGCCTTCGGCAGCGCTGCGAAATCGGCAGAACCCGGTGGCGCGCAAGGCGAGATGCGCGAAGTTGGTTTGGAAGACATTGCCGTGCAACTGGCTTACGCAAACAAGGTCGTCTTTGTGCCCGGCTACGGCATGGCCACGGCGCAAGCGCAACATGCCGTGCGCGAACTCGCAGAAACGCTCGAGAAGCGCGGCGTCACGGTGAAATATGGAATTCATCCGGTGGCCGGCCGCATGCCGGGCCACATGAACGTGTTGCTGGCGGAGGCAAACGTTGCGTATTCATCACTATATGAGCTGGAGCAAATCAATCCGGAGTTTCCTTCGACGGATGTGGCGGTCGTCATCGGCGCCAACGACGTGGTCAACCCGGACGCGCGCGACAATCCCGGCAGCCCGATTGCCGGCATGCCGATTTTGGAAGTCGATCGCGCCAGGTCAGTGGTAGTTTTGAAACGCGGACAGGGAAAAGGATTTTCCGGACTCGAGAATCCGCTGTTTTTCAAAGACGTGACCGGAATGCTTTACGGCGACGCGAAAGAAACGCTGACTAAACTGATAGGCGCGGTGCAACACGTCTAGGCTTTGTCGGAACCGCCTGCGTCAGCGGGTGGATCTCTCCCGGCAGTTACCGCCCGCGACGCAGGCGGTTCTGACAACCCACACTTGCCGCGTAGTAAACCAATCCCTACGATGAACTGGTCGCTAAAACAGTCCCGCGGAGAACACATGCGAAGATCATTGGCAGTATTCATCCTGACGAGCGTGCTCGTCTTAAGTTTTTCCTCGACACCGTTCGCCTCGCGCGCGCACGCCCAACGCAAGCCTGAAAAGACTCAGAAGTCCGCGCCGCCATCGACCGCGGCATCCCCATCAACCCCGTCAGCATCGCCGCTCGCGTCTCAACGAGGCGCAGACGCGATCACTTCTGCGCAACTGAGAGACTATCTTTCATTCATCTCCTCTGACGAGATGGAAGGTCGCGACACGCCTTCGCGCGGGCTGGACACAGCCGCAAAATTTCTGGCGATGAACCTTTCGCGTTGGGGCTTCAAACCGGCCGGTGATCCCGCCGCTGACAAAGCCAGTTATTTTCAGAAGATCGCCTTGAGCAGAGACGTCATCGACAAAGCGGAAACGCACGTGCAGTGGAACGACCAGACGCTCGCCCTGGGAGATGACTACATTCCTTCCGCACGTCCAGCGGAGATCACGGCCGCGCAACTCGTCTTCGCCGGCAATGGCTGGCTCGTCAAGTCGAAAGAGATCGATTCATACAAAGGCATCGACGCGCGCGGAAAGATCGCGGTCATCTTTGGACCGCCCAACGGTTACCCGCGCGGAATCAGGAGCGCCGACCTGACCGGCAAGCGCGGCGAAGACTGGATGGGCGCCGCCGAGTACGCGCAAAAGCAGGGCGTGGTGGGAGTCATTCTGATTCCGGATTTTCAGTACCTGGCGAACTGGGATCGCAACAGCGCGCGCGTCACCGAGCGCGGCGTCATGAAGGTCGACAAGTTTCAGACGCCGGCCGACGCGCAGATGCCGCAGATCGTTATTTCACCGCGCGTCGCCGACATTTTGTTTCAGGGCGAGCGACAGGATGCGCAGTCGATCTTCGAATCGATTTACACGGGGAAAACGCTGGAACCGTTTACCTTGAACGCCAGCAAGAAATTTTCAATCGTCGTGAAGGTTAAGTCTGAGCGCGCGAGCACTCAAAACGTGGTGGCCGTTTTCGAGGGCGGCGATCCGCTTTTGAAGAACGAGTACGTCGCGCTCGGCGCCCACTACGATCACGTCGGCATCGGCATACCGGTGAACGGCGACGCGATTTACAACGGTGCGGATGACGATGGCTCCGGGACCACGGCGCTGCTCGCGATGGCGGAAGCGCTCTCGAAGGCGCGCACCCGACCTAAGCGCTCGGTCCTGTTTGTTTGGCATACGGGCGAAGAGCGAGGACTGTGGGGCTCGCGTTATTTCACCAACTATCCGACGTTGCCGCTCGAGAAGATCGTGACGCAAATCAATCTCGACATGATTGGTCGCAGCCGGAGCGAAGGCGACACCAACCCCCGAAACGCTGAACTCTCAGGACCAAACGACATTTACGTCATCGGCTCGAAGATGATGAGCACGGAGCTGGGTGAGTTGGTCGAGAGCGTGAACAAGCAGTATCTGAATCTCACCTACGACTTCCGCTTTGACAATCCCAATGATCCCAATCGCTTTTTCTTTCGCAGCGATCACTTCAATTACGCGCGCAAGGGCATTCCGATCGTTTTCTTTTTTGACGGCGATCACGCTGACTATCACAGGCCCGGCGATTCAGTCGACAAGATTGATTTTGCGAAGATGGAGAAGGTGACGCGCACGATTTATATGACGCTGTGGACAATCGCTAATCGTGCGACCCGGCCGGTAGTTGATAAGCAGTTGCCGGCGCGCGTGGTCGGCGCCCGAAATGAGTGAACCGGGGAGAGGTTCGACCGCCAAGACGCCAAGATCGCCGAGCGGCTGACGCCAAGATCGCCAGGCAGATGACCCAAGATCGCCAAGCGGATTAGGAGCGGGGGCAAGCCCGCCTTCCTCACCCCGAGGCCTTTAAAGTGCCTCTTTCAGTTAAGTTGGATGGCTTTCGATCTGGGATTAGTTTCTCAACTGAGAACGTCTCAGGGTCGGGAAGATGGGCTTGCCCCGGCTCTTAGCTTTGTCCGCGTTCCGCCACCAGTCGCCGATAAGCCTCATCACGGGAGAGGCCCAACTCCCGCGCCGCTTTCTTCAACGCGGCGCGGTGATCCAGTCCTTCATTCTCAAACTTGGTAACCAACTCGGCGAGACTTGCGGTTGCTTTGTCCACCTCGCCTTCGTTCGGGATGACGTTGCGATCGATGATCAGCACCATCTCGCCGCGCGCATTGTCTGCCGAGGAAAAACGCTCCGCCAGTTCGCTCAAACGCCCGCGCGCGATCTCTTCATGGAGTTTCGTTAGTTCCCGCGCCACCGCCGCTTCGCGCTCGCCCAAAATTTCGCGCGCATCCCCGAGCGTGGCTGCGATCCGATGCGGTCCTTCATAAAAAATCAGCGTTGCCGGCAGTGTTCGCAGCTCACTCAAACGCGCGCGACGAGCGCCGGACCGCGCCGGAAGAAAACCGCCAAAGAAAAATTCATCGGTCGGCAATCCTGAAGCCACGAGCGCGCTAATCAACGCGCTGGCTCCGGGAACCGGCACAACTCGCACGCCGTTGTCGATCGCGGTGCGCGCGAGTCGGAACCCGGGATCGTTGATGCTGGGCGTGCCGGCGTCTGAGATAACCGCGACGTCTGAGCCACGCTTGAGCAGTTCAAGCAGTTCGGCCGCGCGTTCGCGCTCGTTGTGATCGTGATAGCTGATCGTCCGCGTGCTGATGCCGTAGTGACTGAGCAGCTTCTTTGAGTGGCGCGTGTCTTCACAGGCGATCACGGCAACTTCGCCAAGCAATCGCAGAGCGCGGTACGTAATGTCTTCGAGATTGCCGATCGGAGTTGCAATCAGGTAGAGCGTTCCTGCCATGCGACCATTCTGTCATCTAGGCAGGTTTGGCGGAAGCCCGACCATCAGGGAGGGCTTGCTCGCGGAATGAGCGCGAGATGGACAGGGAGCCTCCCTAATGGTCGGGCTTCTGAAAATTGATTATGCGAAAGCCTCGCCCCGGCTCTTTCAAACCGGCGCGAGGCTGAGTGTGGTAACGCAAACTGTTAGTTTGCGTCTGTCACGAATGGGCTGGTAAGTCAACGATCGCAAACTAACAGTTTGCGTTACCTCGTGATTGATAAGCGATGACCTTAATTGGGCCAGGGAATTCGCCGCCACCAATCGTTGTTGCGGTTTCGGTTGTTATTCGGATTGTTGCCATTCGGATAGTAGACGCCGTTGTTGTAGCCGTAGCCCAACCCGTAAGCATCGGAGATGATTTGCAGTTCCCGTTGAATCTGCGACCACTCTGAGGCCACGCGATTGTCGACCACTCGCGAACGCCCGATCCGATCGAACTGGCGCGCTTCCTGCAAAACGCGCTGAGCTTCGTCGCGGCTGCGGTTCAGGTCGCGTCCATTCCCAAAGTTTGATTTCAAACTGCTGACGGCGCGACGGAAATCGTGGCCCTGGGCGTTGATGCGATCCTCGCGCTGCGTGCCGTCGGCGCGGCTGCGATCGAGCGCGCGGTCCAAATCTTTTTCGAAATCTTTGGCCAAACGATCGAGGCGGTTGATCGAATCTTTCACGTAGCGTTCATCGTAGCGGTAGTTTCCATTGCGGTTGCGACCGTAATCCGGATAGCCGTAACTACCTTGCGCGGCGGCGAGGGCCGGCAGGCACAGGGCCAGAATTGCAGCCGCGAAAATTGAGAAACCCAATGTGCGTTGTGTCCGTGTGCGTCCGTTCGTCATCAGTAACCTCCTAAAAATCTGTTTTCGAAACTGACCACCGTCGGATCGTCCAACTGATCAGTTCGTCGCTCAAGAACGGGAGACAGTTATCAGGTGTCGAGCACGGGTCCGCCGGACCCATTGGCACGCATCATGGGCAAGCATCATGCCTCAACGCCGCGACGGCTTCTCACCAACGTCCTTTCGAAAAAACGCCGAAACTTTCGCAACGTTTTGCGCCGCACTTGAGATGTTTGTTTTAGTTGAGTTGCGAAAACGTGCACTGACCAGCGGAAATGGTCAGGAAGAGGTTGGCCGCGTTTGCGAAGCATTCAACAGCAGCGCGACATGGTTTTTTACGTCAATTTCGTGAAGCCTGTGAATCTCGTGAGGCACCGGCGGCTCCTGGTTGCGATCGTTTGCTCCGCGCTTCCTGTCCTCCAGGATCCAAATCGGCGTGCCGTTGGCGCCGACCACAAGGCGCAGGGCTTCATCGACAGACTTGATACCGCGGTGTTTGATGTTGCCAAAGGCGAGACCGCCGCCGCGAATGAAACCGTCGCGCGGTGTCCGGGGCCAACCGGCTTCGACTGAGAGCAGGCGCACGCCGTTGGCCAAGCTCAAACGACTGCCAACCATGGTGCTGTGGTCAACTTTGAAGCGGTGCGCGGTTTCGGTTGAGATTTGAATCGGAGCGCCCACTCGATTTGCCTCGCCGGCGGCGGCCGCAAAAATCCCAAGCAACCAATCGGTGGCGACTTTTCGGATCAAATCGTTCGAGCTGCGCAGCGCCAGATACGCGGAAATATCCGCGCGTCCCGCGGCGCGCGCGCGGCTTTCGGCCGCGGCCAGGCCGATGGCCCACGCTTCGTCGAGTTCACTCACCGCATCCTCCAAACATCATCCGCGGAATGTCAGAACCGCCTGCGTAAGCGGGCGACAACCGAGCAAAAGATCCCCCCGCTGACGCAGGTGGTTCTGACAGAGTCCGCCGCTGACATTGACTCCTATTCGCTGGCAAAAGCACGCGATGTTATCATGGTCCTCCCGAGCGTCTCCATTAAACAAATTCGGCGAGAGCCGGCACGAACCAGGCATCCTCCCCCGGAAACACACAACGCCTGAGCTCAGAAAGCGAAAGAATGAAATTATCAGATCAGCGAAAGCTCAACTTCTTACTGCTCTGCTGCTGTGGCGCGGCTCTCTTCCTGTCGCTCGGCGTCAGTCAGTTCACACAGGCGAAGCAGACCCTGCAACAGACCCCAGCGCCGACAGGCCATGTAAACGACTTCGCCGGAGTCGTCGACGAACAGACGCGCCGGCAACTGGAAAACATCCTGTCCAATTTGAAACTGAAAACTGGAATTGAATTTGATATCGCCACAGTCCAATCAACCGCCGGTGTGGATATTTTCGATTTCTCGCGCCAACTCGCAAAGGAATGGAACGTCGGCGCTCGCACCAGCGCCAAGAAGAGTCTGCTGCTGGTCGTGTCTGTCAACGACAAGGCTTCGTTCACACAGTTTAGCAAGTCAGTGCAGGGCGATCTGCCGGAAGGCATCCTCGGCGAGATGGGCCAACGCATGCGCGCGCCGGTTGCCGCCGGTCAGTTCAGCGAAGGCCTGAACGCTGCGGTGCAACACTTCGCCAATTCGCTGGCCCAGAAGCTATCGCTCGGGGCCGACGCGTTCGCTCAACCGCCGGTCGCAGTCGCAGTTTCAACGCCGGAGCCCGCGCCCGTTGAGACGCCCGCTGAGACGTCCGCAACCAAACCAACTGACGAAGCAGGTCCGGCAATCACTAAAACCACAACTGTGGAATCCGCGCCGGTGGTTGTCAAAGCTCCCGCGCCTCGCAAAGAAGTTCCCGCCGCGAGAACCAGAAAGCCCGCGTCGGTCGGCGACGACGAGGCAGACGCCGAAGAAGTCGAACTGACGTTGACGAAACCGATCGAAACTCGCATCGCCCTGCTCAAAGCGTTTATCGATTCGCATCCTTATTCCAAGTCGATGGTCCGGGCGACGGAACTGCTGGTCAGTTCGCGGGCCACGCTCGGCGACGGCCGCTTGAAGAATGGTGACCACCCAGGCGGCGTCGAACAACTGATGCAGGCGCTCGCCGATGCGCCGACGACTGCGTCGGACAACTTATTTTCCGGAGTTATTTCTCAGATTCCGTTGAATCTTTATCTGCGCGGTGAGCCGGCGGCGGCGCTGAAGGCGGCGCAGATGATCGAGGCAAAATTTGGCGCCGACCCAAAGCGGCTCGCAGCCCTCTCCGGTTTTTACGTCAGCACCGAACAGGGCGCGGAGGCGACGCGGCTGGCGGCGCAGGCTGTGAAGCTGGCTCCCGATCTCGCGGAAGCACACCAGGCGCTCGCCCTCGCGCTGCACATTTCGCTCCGCCTCGACGAGGCCGCCGCGGAATACAAGCGCGCGCTCGAGCTTGATCCGAATTCCAAAGCGGCCCGGCGCAGTCTAGCCGATCTCGATCGCGCTTCCGGAAAATCGGAAGAGGCTCTGGCGCTCTACCGTCAACAACTCGAAACAGAACCGAAAGACAAAGCTGCGCGCGCCGGCTTAATTCTCTCGTTGCTCGACCTCGGCAAAACGGACGAAGCAAAGGGTGAACTCGAAAAGGCGCTCGCGGCGGATCCGCGCAACGTGACGCTGCTGGCGGGCGCTGCTTACTGGTTTGCCGCGCACAACGATAACGAGTTTGCGCTCGGACTCGCGCGCAAGGCAGTCGACATTGAGCCGCGCTACACCTGGTCGCAAATTGCGCTCGCTCGGGCGTTAGTCGCGCAGCGCAAGCCGCTGGACGCGGAACGCGCTATTCGCTACGCGCGGCAGTACGGAAAATTTCCGACGCTCGATTATGAATTGGCGAGCACGCTCGCGGCTGCCGCTCTCTATGATGAGGCGGCGGAAGTTTTGATGGCGTCGTTCAGTTTGAAAGACGGCCAGATTGAGACAAAGCTGGGCGGTCAGGTCGCGGCTCACGGCGCCAACTTCACCGAGCTGCTTGCGCCTGAGCGGCGTGCGAGTATTTTTCAGTTGACCGCCGCGGACTCCGAGCGCAATGCGGAACTGCTCAAGGCGCTCCTCGCATTCGCCGTTGCCACCAATCTGGACGGCAACGACGGCACGGTTGATGAGGCGCGCGCGATTGCGTCTGCCAAGGAATTTGGCGGCGGCGACGATGCCGCGCGGGTTCATCGTCAACTTTATGCGGCGAACCGTTTGTTGAAAAAAGGAATAGGTTTCCAGACGGCTTATGAACTGGCCGAAGCCGCGCGCACCAGTGCTGACGCCGGAATGACCGTGCCTGACTTGACGGTCGCGGTCCAGGCTGATGAGTTTCGCGCGATCCGGGCGCGCGCGATCGCGGCCGGCGGCACACCCGACATTCCCGAGGCGCCGCGCAATGTCTTGTCGAATCTCCTGCGCGGGCGAATCGAGGACATCACCGGCTGGGCGCTCTTCAATCAGGACAAGGTCGACGAAGCGGTCGAACATTTGAAGCGCGCCGTGGCGGTCCTGCCGGCGGGAACGCCGGCGGCGCAGAGTTCTCTGTGGCACCTGGGCGCGGCGCTTGAACGTCAGGACAATAAAGCTGAAGCCCTCTCGAACTACATCAAAAGTTATAACTCCGGCGAACCGGATCCGGTGCGGCGCGCTGTCATCGAGCAACTCTATCGGAAGGTCAACGGCTCGCTCGATGGACTCAACGAACGGATAGGACCAGCCGCTGTTCTGACGAGCTCAGTAACACCTCCGGCCGAGAAGGCCGCCGACACCTCAACTACGGATGGAGCGCCTGCGAGTTCCACTCCTGCTTCAACGCCTGCTTCAACGCCTGAGAGTTCGCCCGCGCCTTCGCCTTCCCCCTCTGAGTCGCCTGAACCGGCTGGGCCAACTGCCACGCCCGAAGCTACACCCGCGGCGACGCCGAAAGTTACGCCAGGACCGAGCCCGACCCAAACATCCGAGGCACAACCGTCTGCAACTCCAGAGCCTCCCCCATCTGAATCGGCTGGACCGTCTGGGCCAACTGCCACGCGCGCAGCGACACCCGCGGCGACACCGGCACCGTCTTCGCCGTCACTCTCAACTTCGCCGGTGGAAAAAATGGATGCTCCGGTTCGCCCAGTTCTCCCCGTTCGAACAACCATTACGATCAGTGGACGAGTAAAAGATGCCAACGACAACCCGCTCGCCAATGTGGTGGTGGTGCTGATCAGTCCGCAGGGCACGGTGCTGGCTGCGACGACGGACGAGCAGGGAAACTATTCGTTCAAGGTCGCGCCCTCGGCGGCGACGAGCAATTACCGACTGATTCCTTCGCGCGAAGGATTTGCGTTTGAGCCAATCGATCGAGTGCCACCGATTGGGACCGAAGATGTGACGGCATTGGATTTTGTTGGGACGACGAGCCGAAAGCCCTGAGCGGTTCTCCGCTGGCTGAAAGATTCTCAGTAAGGCAGCGGGGGCAAGCCCGCCTTCCTGACCATGAGTCTGACTTAAGCTGAGCCATAATCCTGATTGAAAGGCTTTCTGGTTGATGTCCTAGTCGACTCCGGAGTCTCTCAGGTCAGGAAGGGGGCTTGCCCCCGCTGCTTCCTTTCGGAAGTTTTGTTCGCGCTTTGCGCTCATTGCGGGCGGGACGCCCACGCTCCCAGCAAATTACTTGAACTGCTTCCCGGTAATTACTTGAACGGGATCGCCTCACCCGGCCAACCGCCCGCACCTCTTTGCCATCAAAAAAGGCCCGGAGACAAAGCGTTCTGGTCGCGCTGAGAGTCGCGGCTTTCAGCTATCGGCTGACACCAACGGGCCAACGTCCAAGGTGCCGTACCCGGTTCGCAGTTGTATAATCAGGACAATTATCAACAAAGCAGCGAGATATTCAGCAAAGCAGAGATAACATGAAGATAAGCAGGTTCACCTTTCCCCAACTGTTTTTGTCAGTCGTCACACTTTTCGTCAGTGCTTTCGCCGCCGCGGCCCAGCAGCCGGCGCCCCAACCGGCCGCCTCGCGTTTCGATATCACAAATTACCGCATCGAAGCCCAGGTTCTTCCTGACGAACACAAATTGCGCGCGGGCGCCGACGTCACCCTGATTCCGCTCGAGGCGACGCGTTCGCTCGTCTTTGAATTGAACGGCTCACTGCGCGTGGAAAGTATCGATCGCGATGGTAGACCGCTAACGGGATTTGTGCAGGACGCGGTTGGCGTCGGCTCGCTTGGACCAAGCGTGAGAGTAGATCTCGGCAGTGTTGTTCCGGCGAATCAGCCGATCACGCTTCGCTTTCGCTGGAGCGGCGCGCTCATTTCTCCAGAGGGCGGACCGTTGGCCATCAAGCGGCTGGCGTATGTCGGACCTGAGGGTTCGTACTTGATGTACGCCTCGCGTTGGTTTCCGTTTCATGACTACGCCGCGGATCGGGCGACGTCTGATATCACTCTGGTCGTGCCCACGGGCTTGCAGGTCGCCGGCACCAGCGACGAAGCAGTCGTCCCGCAGCCTTCGCCGAAAGACGGCGCCACGCGGTTTCGTTTCGTTCACCGCCAGCCGGTCCTGATCGGAAACTTCGCGGTCGGACAATACATCAATCGCAACCTGCGTTTTGGAAATTACGAAATCCAGTTTTACGCAAAGCCCGGCAGCGAAGGCCGCATCAACGCCTACGCCGAGATGATGGGCCAGGTTGTCGAGTTTTACTCGAAACAATATGGCGCGCCGCTTTTCGGCACGCGCCTCGTGGTGGCCCAGGTTGACGATGAAAGCGTCGACACTTACTCGGGCCCCGGCATCATTTTTCTGGCGGCCAGGATGTTTGATTCGACGCGGCCGATGCCGGAAGAGAAGCTCGCGCGCGAGGCGGCTTATCAATGGTGGGGACAGACAGTCGGTCTAAAGTCATTTGACGACGCCTGGCTTTCGCAGGGACTTGCCGAGTGGAGCGCTTTCGCGTTTCGCGAATCTAGCCTGACCGGCGGCGCCCTCGAAGCGGCCCAGCGCGAACAGCAGGAACGCGCGCTGACTTTTGAACAGACGGCTTCGATCGCGCGCGCACCAGGCGCGCTGGACGATCAATCGGCGGCTTATCAATCGATCGTGTTCCACAAGGGCGCGATGGTTTTCCGCATGCTGCGCGAAACCATGGGCAAGGAAAAATTCGATCAGCTGTTGCACATGTTCCTCGAACAGTATCGCGGCAAGAATGCTTCGATCGACGACTTCGAAAAATTGGCGACGCAGGTGTCGGTGGAAAACCTGCGCTACTTTTTCGCGCAGTGGATCGAGGGCACGGGCGTTCCCGAGTTTAATGTCGACTACCAAATCATTCGCACGCGGCTGGGAAAATTCCGCACGCGCGGAACCGTCAAGCAATCACTCGACGTCCTGCGCCTGCCGGTGCAGTTGCTGTTGCGGGCTGAAGGCGACAATCAGACGACGACCATCAGAGTGGAAGGCAGGAGCGAAGACTTTGATTTCGAGTCAAACGGGCAGCCGCTCGAAGTCGTCGTCGATCCCAATTACAAAATCCTGCGCATGTCAGACGAATTGCGCATTTCGATCATCGCGCGTCGCGGCATCGAGCAGATGAAGGAAGGCCTTTACGCGGAAGCTCAGCAACAGTTTGAAGCCGCCATAAAGTTGGATCGTTCGAACTCGTGGGTCTACTACAATCTGGGCTTGCTTTATCTGGAACAGCGCAACTGGCAACCCGCGCTCGACAATTTTGACGCCGCGCTGATCGGCACTTTGAAGCCGAGCTGGATCGAGGTTTGGGCCCACATCAAAAAGGGCAACGCCTACGATGCCAAAGGCGAACGCAATCGCGCCGTGTCTGAATACAATAAGGCCGTGCAGTCAGGCATCAACTATGACAACTCGCTTTCCGTGGCGAAGAAGTTTCTCGCCACGCCTTTCGATCCGAAAGCTGCACAGACGGCGGAAGTCGCGGCCCCAGGAAACTAACGGCAACTAGCCAAACCAGGAGCCTCTTGGACTTTTTTCAAGAAACACAGGGCAGCAACCTGAAGGTTGTCCGCTAAACTTCCTTCACAGCCGATGAAAAAGGGCGGACATTCAAGTCCGCCCTTTCTTGTTAAAGAATCTGCTTTTGAAAACAACTGCCCACCGCACACTGCCCACCGCACACTGCCGGCTGTTCCTAAAACCTTACATTCTCAACTGGCGCACCGCTCACGCAATCGCTACACGCTTCACCCTCGTCGTACATGTGCGCGTCAAACTCGACCAGCGATCTGATCGGCACGTCGCCCAGCTTGTCGGGCGCGGAAGTGAAGCGAACGATCGCGCCGCAGCCAATCACGTTCGCTCCCAGTTCTTTGACCAGCCCCGCCGTCTCATCGATGGCGTTGCCGCTGCGGATGATGTCGTCAACCAGGATGCAGGGATTCACCTCGCCCGCATTTATGTACTGCCGAAATCTGCGCGTGTCGCCTTCCTGCTCGGCCCAGTAAATCTGCTCGGCGCTGAGCGCATCGCGCACGCCAAAGGCGACGGGAATGCCGCCGGAACTCGGACTGATCACTGACACCTTGGGCAACTGGCTCGAGATGTCCCGGTCCACCCGAAACTTTCTGCTCAAGGCGACGGCCAGCACGCGCGCCGTGTCGTAATAACGAAACGCCAGCGGCATTTGAAAATAGTGTGGCGAATGCTTGCCGTTGGGATAAACGAAGTGGCCCTCGCGAAAAGCGCCGGTGCGCTTCAGGATCTGCATCACAGTGTCCGACGACGGAATCAGGTCTACCATTTTCTTCTCCAGAAGGAAGTGATGAGTTATGAGTGATGAGTCATGAGTGATGAGTCATGAGTGGGCCGGAACTTGTCGCTCCAACGCGGCACTCACTACTCATCACTCATCACTCATCACTCATTACTTTGTTTTTACGGCGGACAGCATACATCAATCCTGTGGCTTCGCTCCATCATTCAGCGCTGCCCGTCATCGGGGCAGTAGCCCGACCGTCACGGAGGGCGCCCTTGCTTACACGCGGGCTACTGCCCCGGAGCGAGCGCGTGGCGGATGAGCGCCACCTGATCCTTTGGCAACTGTTCCGGCAGTTCCTCCAAAGAAAACCAGGCGGCCTTTTGAATTTCGAAACTCAGTTCGTCCGGATTTCCCACCGCCTGACAGCAGAAAACTATTTCAACCTGCCGCGGCTTCTTGAACGAACGCGTTGTCAGCAAAGTTAGTTGTTCGACTTCCAGCCCCACTTCTTCGCGCAACTCGCGTCGCAGAGTTTCCTCCGGTTGCTCCCCAGCCTCCATGAAACCGCCGGGCATTCCCCAGCCGGTGCCGGGACGAAAGCGATGTTTGAGCAATAACACGCGACCGCGACCGTCAGTGATGACCGCGCCGGCGGTCACTGCGAACTGCGGATGACTGAGCCGCACAGTCAAACGGCGCAGGAACTTTGGCGAGCGACGCCAGATGGCCCCGAGCAGATCTTTTAACATTCGACGCTCAGCTTAACATGGCGGAGTTGCTGCGGACTCCGAACCTGCCACTGGTCGTTTAGAGGCGGGCATCGCCCGCCGTCTCAAGACTAAGTTGAATAATTCAGGCGCACACGGAAGGGCGGGCGGTGCCCGCCTCTAAACGATATCCTGATCTGATTGACGCGCGTTCGTGCATCTCGGTAAGATTTGTGCGCAATCCCCAAAACACTCCGGGCGAAAAGTCAGCCGAGCAAACTATGACCACTGCCTCCGAAGCAAGCGCGAACGAAGCTGCAGCCGCGACACCGGCGACGTTGTCGGTGCCGATGCCAGTGCCGAAGAGAATCACCAACGCGCAGACCGTGTGCAACGAGAAGAACGCGAAGGGAAAACTCTGCAACGGTCATCTCAAACAACTGCGCACCGCGGGTGAAGCGTCGGAAGTTCATCTGCGCGGTGACGACGTGCTCTCGAAATGCCAGACCTGCGGCACGCTTTACATGGGCCCACCGCTCGGGCACGTGCGCGATCCGAATAAGCAGACTCATTTTGTCCAAGCCGAACTGTCTGCGCTGTTGCAAGCGGCGGGCGGGTCGCTGCCGGTGATCAAGAAAGACGCGCGCGGCGTCTTCATCATGGAGACGACCGGCCACGCACCCACGACTGCGCCGGCCGCGAAACCGGCGACGACGCAAACCGGCGCGACGCCGGCGGCGAAAGCTGCAGCACCCGCAGCCGCCGCCAAACCGACTGCCGCGCCCGCGCAAAAAGCAGCGGCGCCTAAAGCAGCCGGCGCGGCGCCTGACCGCACGTTGAATAAGAGATCGACTTACGTGGGCGTGGTCGACACGGGACCAGTTGCGGGTGAGACATTTGAACAGAAGGTGACGCGACTGAAAGCAGTTGCCGTTGCTGCCAAGCAGCGCGCCGACGAGGGCGGCGATCAGGCGGCGACTTCATCAGCGTCCGACTCGCCCGTGGTAGCGGCTGTGTTGGAATCGGCGATGACCCCACCTGAAACTGAGACTGCCGCAGGCGCGCCTGCTTCAGCCTCCGCGGCCGCTGCGCCGTCGGCGATTGGGGAACACAAACCAACCGGCCAGGCCGATCGGACCTTGTTTCTCAGATCAACTTACGGCGACGTCGTCGACACCGGGCCAGTCCCCGGTGAAACTTTCGAACAGAAAGTCGAACGTCTGCGGGCCGTTGCCGCCGCCGCCAAGCGCCGCGCCGACGGCGGGTAAAACCAGCATCATTTGGAGTGCGCTGACTTGTCAGCGCTTTTGCCTGGCTGCGGCCTGTCGCAGCCTTCGTTCGTTTAGCTGACTTCAGGTGTCTAAGCGCGGCGTCGAGCCGCCGCGAAACCAAAGCGCTGACAGGTCAGCGCACTCCAAATATCAGCGGATAACCTTCCTCAAGTCAGCGCCACAACATTTCGTCCTCGTCTCGCTTCGATCAACGTGTGACAGACCACCGCGACCACGATGATCGCGCCTCCCAACAAAGCCCACTGCGTGGGCCGCTCGCGCAGCACCAGAAAAACCCAGATCGGGTTCAGCACCGGCTCGATGTAACCGACGATGCCCGCGTCGAGCGAGCGCACACCGCGCGACATCGCCACCGTAAACAGCGTGTAGGCCAAACCGATTTGCACCACGCCCAGGTAAATCACGCTCAACGCGTCGAGCGAAGTCATGTGCGGAATTGCTTTCACGCCCGCCGGTGCGGCGATGAGCACGACGAGGAGGTTCCCGTAGATGACCGACGACGCGCGATTGACCGCGCGCGATTTGGTGTGACGCAGCAGCAGAAAATAACAAGCGAAACAGAAGCCCGAAGCCAGCGCCAACAGATTGCCGGTCACGTCCTGCGGCCGCAGTTGGCCCACAAAGAAAAGCGACATGCCGGCGACGCAAGCGATCACCACAATCAGGTCTCGCGAGCGAAACTTCTCTTTGTAGAACAGCGGTTCGAAAATCAGCAGGTAAACCGGCGCGGTGTATTGCAGAAAGATCGCGTTGGCGGCGGTGGTTTCTTTGGTGGCGAGGACGAAGAGGACCAGCAGCGCGGCGTAGAGCACTGAAGCGAGTGCCGTGACAGTGTTCAGCCCAAAGCCTTCGCGCCTGGTGAAAATTGCAACCGTGATGGCCGCGAGCAGCGAGCGGCCAAAGGAAAGCTCAAGTCCGGAAAGTGCGGTCCATTTAATGAAGAGACCGCCGGTGCTCCAAAGCACCGCCGCCGCGACGACGAACAGCAGCGGCGAAAAACTGGCGGGACTACTCGATGCCTTCTTCACGTGGTTGCGTCAGAGATTTCAGATACTTGCCAAACACGCCATTCCATGGCGGGATGACGACCGAGACGGCGCCCAGTGCCTGCGCCTGGCAGGCGAGGCGGATCAGCGGCTTCGGTTCCGTCGTGTCGATATAGCCAAACTCTTTAATCTTCTTGCCTTCGCGCACGGCCACGTCGGAAAGTTTTTCAGCCCCGCCGAGCACGCCGACCCAGCAAGTACCACAGGAAGCCGAACGACACTCCACTGGAATCGGACCTTCAACGCGGCGCGGATCGAGCTCGCGCCAGTTGCGCGAGCGATCGGCTTCGGCGCCCCACGCAAGATCCTGCGCGTTGTTAAGTTTGTACTTCGCCGCGTCGTCGTTCTCGTCGTGGTTGACGGTCCATTTCTTGTCGACCGTTTTCAGAAAACCAAAAAGTCCCTGGCCGTCGTCAACAGCGCGTTCGCGCAAAACCTGATCAGCCGATTTCTTCGCATGTTTGCGATCGAGCAGCATCTCGCCTGGCGCGCTTTTGAAAGCTGACAGGCCGGCCTGCTGCACAGTCATGAAGGCGACGGCGGTGATGCCGGTCGCCAAAGTTTGATCGAACCGGCCACGTCCCGCGACGTCGGCTGCGACTTTCAGAATCTGGTCAGCAAGCGGGGTCGTATCGGCAGCGTTGAAGCCGTCGGCAAAACTCTCGACTGCCTTCTTAACTTCCGGCCAAAAACGATGCCCGTAAAGAAACTTGTGCGACGAATCGATCTGATCCTCGAGGCGGTAAACGCCCTGCATCAGGAGCTGCGCCGCCAGCCGCTCGGGGTCAGGCGACTCGTGGAGCGCGCGCCACAGGGAAAGCGGGTAGAAAGAAAACCAGATCTGCGTCGCGTTCTTGTCGACTTCGTGAATCGAACGCAAAAGGGTCGTCAGGGCGGCGGCCCAGGCTTCCTCGCTTTGTTGCTGCAGATTAATCTCGAATGGTTTGGCGGCGCTGTTTGTCATTAATTTGGTCGTCATAGGAAACGGTGATTATAACCATGAAGGGCAAAAGTGCAATGCACAGCGCACTGCATTAGCGGTTGATTTACGCGGATGTCGCGAATCTGAAAAAACTGCAAGGCAATTGAAGGAATTACCTGCCACTACTGCTGATTTCTTGATCTGATCCGCGTTTGTCCGCGCAATCCGCGGCTAATGACTACTTGTTGACTTTGATTAGGCAGGCAGAGTAAAAATCAATCCCCACTTACAGATCGATTTCTACAGCCGACGAGGAGACGCAACGATGAGCGCCAACGAACCAGCTACCACTAAACCCAGCCGCACGCCCGACAGTGCTTTCAGTTTTTCTTTCGCGATCGCGCTTGGTTTGATTCTCTTTATCGCCGGATTGGTTATCAGTCTCACGTTAGGAGAGGGTTCGAGCATCGGACTCATCTTCGGCATTCCGCTCCTGTTGGCAGGCATCGTCGTGCCGCTGATCATGATGCGCGGTCTGTTCACCAGCAGCGAGATTGCCGAGCCTTGCCCGCATTGTTCGGCGCCGATCAAAACGTCGGATGCGACGATCAGGTTAGAGTGCCCAATTTGTCAGGGAGTGATCGCGGTGCGTGACGGGAAACTTCAGGCAGTGAAGACTTCAGAGTGAAATGGAGAACGCAAGTATTAGCAGGTTTGCAGCCAGCATCTTGTCCAGTAGTCGCTGAAGGTGAACGCGAAGAGAATTGCCAGCCAGAACAACGCGGACGCAAACACCACCCAGATAAGTCGCGAACTGTAGCGAACGTGCATGAAGTAGAGCACGACCAGCGTCGCCTTCATCACCGCGATCGTCAGCGCGATGATCACATTCAGTTGTCCGGGAAAATCCTGCAGACCGGCCAAACACGGTCAGCGCCGTTCCCACCATCAAGGCGAGAAAAATCGTGAAGTAGATTCGCAGTGAAACTATGTGTTCGCTCATCTTTGTAGGACAGGCATTCCTGCCGGTCTCTCTAACCAACCGATACCACCCGCTGACGCAGGTGGTTCTGACATTCCTGATAAGGGACAGACAAGAATGTCTGTCCTACTTCAATGTTCCAGATGCCGGCCTAACAGGTACAGCAGCGGGAACAAAAAGATCCAAACGATGTCGACGAAGTGCCAGTAAAGCCCGGAAATTTCCACCGGGTTGTGATACTCAGGCCCGTAGCGACCGCGCCAGGCGAAGAATAGAATCACCGACAGCAGTCCGACGCCGATGATCATGTGCACCGCGTGCATGCCCGTCATCGCGAAGTAGATCCAGTAAAACATCTCCACGTGTTTGACGGTGGCGCCCGGCAGCAGATGCAGCTTGTGCTTGTCGTAAGGTGCCCCATGTTCCTGCACCTGCCGGATTGAACGGCCGGCCCGGAATCAGTTTCCCGGGGATCAGGCTGATCGGTGTATTTGTCGTGATACTCAACGGCCTTGATGCCGAGAAACGTCACACCCAAAACGATCGTGACGACCAGCGAGACGATCTGATTGCGACGGTTGCCAACCTGGGCGCTATAAACAGCCAGCGCCATCGTCAAGCTGCTCAGAATCAGGACGACTGTATTGACGGCTCCCGAGCGTCAGATCGAGATGGTTGCTGGCAGAAGCAAAGTCGGCCGGAAACTTGGTGCGATAGAGCGTGTAGGCAAGGAACATCCCGCCGAAGAACATGATTTCGGTGACCAGAAAAACCCACATGCCCAGCGTGCCGGCTTCGCGCTGCTGCTCCATATTTTCAAAATGGTGCTGCAACGCCGGATGGCTGTGCTCGTGCTCGCTTGTTACGCCTGCTGCCAAGTGCTTCTCCTGTTTTCAACTACTGACTAAAAACTAACCGCCCAGACGCCAAGGTCGCCAAGTTCTTTAAGGCAGCTAACTAAGTAATTTAGCCCTTTCCTGTCGAATCATTCGCCTGTTTCTCTAACTCTCGCTTTACCCTGGCGCTCTTGGCGCCTTGGCGGTTAATCCGGCCTCACGGCTTGCCGTCAACTATCGCGTCGGCGTCTTCCAGTCCCTCTTCCCGCATTATGCCGATCACCTGCATCTCTTCGGGCGGGGCAAACTCATACGCTTCCCAGGTCACCACCGGCGTCGCCAGGAAATTCTCGGTCGGCGGCGGCGAAGGCGTGCGCCATTCCAGACCCGGCAGGTGCCAGGGATTTGCTTCCGCGCGCTTGCCGTATCGCATGGACCACAACAAGTAAATAAACGGTATCACCAGTCCCACGCCGAGGATCGAAGCGCCCGCCGACGACAGCACATTGAACACCTGAAACTCCGGCGGATAAGCGTGATAGCGCCGCGGCATACCGAGGTAGCCGGCAACAAACTGCGGCAGAAACGTCAGGTTGAAACCGACGAAGACGACGAGCGCCGAAAATCTGCCCCAGCCTTCCGGATACATTCGCCCGGTGATCTTGGGCCACCAGTAATGCAAGCCGCCGAGATAAGCGAGCAACGTGCCGCCCACCATGATGTAGTGGAAGTGGGCGACAACGAAATAGGTGTCGCTCAAATGCACGTCAACCGCGAGCGCGGCCAGGAAGAGTCCGGTCATCCCGCCGATCGTAAAGAGCCCGATGAAGCCGAGCGCGTAGAGCATCGGCGTGTCGTAAGAGATCGAACCCTTGTAGAGCGTCGCCGTCCAGTTGAAAACTTTAATCGCCGAAGGAATCGCCACCGCGAAACTCAGAAACGAAAAAATCATGCCGGCGTAGACTGACTGGCTGGCCACGAACAAGTGGTGACCCCAAACCAGAAATCCAAACACGGCAATCGCCAGACTCGAGAAGGCGACAAACTTGTAACCAAAAATATTCTTGCGCGAGAAGTTGGCGATCAACTCACTGATCACGCCCATGCCCGGCAGCACCATGATGTAAACGGCCGGGTGCGAATAAAACCAGAAGAGATGCTGGAAGAGCACCGGATCGCCGCCGTTGGCCGGGTCGAAAATTCCCACGTGGGCCAGCCGTTCAAAGGCCAGCAGCAAAACCGTTATCGCGATCACGGGCGTGCCCAGAATCATGATCAGCGACGTGGCGTAGTGGGCCCAGATGAAAAGCGGCAGCCGGAACCAGGTCATTCCCGGCGCGCGCATCGTGTGGATCGTGACGATGAAATTCAGTCCCGTCAGGATCGACGAGAAGCCGCTGATAAAGATGCCCGGCGCCGGTGGCGATCGACGTAGGAATTGGAAAACGTGGTGCTGTAGGGCGCGTAAAAGGTCCAGCCGGTATCGATGCCGCCGGCCAGCAGCGCGTAGATCGTGACGATGCCGCCCAGCAGGTAGATGTACCAGCTCAGCAGGTTGATGCGCGGGAACGCCAGATCTTTCGCCCCGATCATCATCGGCACCAGGAAATTGCCGAGCGTCGCCGGGATCGACGGAATCAGGAAGAAAAAGATCATGATGATTCCGTGCTGCGTAAAGACCTTGTTGTAAGTCGTCGAAGAAAGCAGGTCGCCCTGCGGCGTCAGCAGCTCGAGGCGAATGAACATCGCGTAGAGGCCGCCGATGAAAAAGAAGAACGGAAATCGAGCCGAGGTAAAGCAGCGCGATGCGCTTGTGATCGCGCGTCAGCAGCCACGACTTCAGGCCGTACTCCGCGTTGATGTAATTAACGCGAGCCGCGCTCGGTGTTTCGAATGACTCGAATGCTTTCATAATTTCCGTCGCCCGAACTGTTTCAGGCTTGCCTTGACCCTTACTCCGCCGCCGCTTATCGGGGCAGTCGCCCGACTGTTAGGGGGGGCGCCCTTGCTTACGCGCGGGCTACTGCCCCGACCCACGCGTTGCCGCCGGCGATGTCGCCGCAGCCGGTGTCGCCGTCGCGGGCGATCCACCCTCGCCCGGCAGCGACTTGATAAACGAAATGATTTGAATCAACTGCTCGGGAGTTACTTGTCCCTGGAACGTCGGCATAATCGGGTTGAATCCAGTGACGACCTTCGCGGCCGGATTCTCAATCGACTCGCGAATGTAACCTTCATCCGCGGTCAGCGTTTGGTTGTTCGTGAGCATGACTTTGCGGCCAAACAAACCTGCCAGCGCCGGACCGCGGCCGCCTTCGCCCCTGGCGCCGTGACAGGAAACGCATCCCAGCGACTCGTAAAGCTGCTGACCGGCGACCGCCGGCGACTGTTGGCTCGCATTGCCGCTCAACCAGTTGTCAAAATCCGTCGGCTGCATGACGATGACCGAGCCAATCATTCCCGAATGATTCATGCCGCAATATTCAGCGCAAAAGAGGTGATACTGTGCCCGGCTTGGTCGCTTCAAACCACTGCGTCGTGTACTTGCCCGGCAACACGTCCGCCTTGATGCGAAACGCCGGAACATAAAAATCGTGAATCGTGTCTTCGGAAGTCATGATCAGTTTGATCTTCCGTCCGACCGGCACGTGCAGCTCGTTTATCTCGCGCTGTCCGGTCGAATGCTGAATCTTCCACATCCATTGTTTGCCGACCACGTAAATCTCGTTGGCGTTTTGCGGCGAGCGTGAATTCTCAAAATAGATTTGCGCGCCCCAGGCAAACATGCTCATGGCGATGATGAACGGAATGACTGACCAGAGCGTTTCCAGTTTGTGTGAGCCGGCAATCGGCCGCGGAATTTCAAACGGCGAACGGCGGCGATACTTGATGACGAAAAAGATCAGCACGCCCGAGATGAGCAGCGTAAAAAACACCGTCACGCCGGACAAGTAGAAATACAGCGCATCGACCTTCCCTGAAACAGTGGAAGCGCTTTCCGGCACAAATGGAATCCACGAAGTTTGCATAAGTCTCTAATCGATTAGCGCGCTTGTTCAGAACTCAAACCATTTGGAATCTGAAATCTGGAGTCTCACATCTGAGATCTCAAATGGGTTGCCGTCTTTACTACCAAAGCAAGCTAAAGCTTGTACTCTGAACTCGGTCTCGTACTCTGAACCCGTACTCTAAACTCCGGCCGTCGTTCCGGCCTCAATCAACTTTTTTCGCGCCTTCGCGTCCCGCTGCAATACAAAGAATCCCACCGCCATGGCAATCAACGTCAGGATGCCGCCCACCTGCATCGCGGCCATCACGCCGGCGCCATACTTTCCCGATAGCCGGATCGTAATGAAAGCAGTAGAGCAACAACTGATCGACCGGCGAGCCGATCTTGTTGTCAGCCGCTTCGATCAACCCGAAGCGCAGATCGCGCGGCGCGTATTCGATCCCGTAGAAATAACGCGCCAGTTTTCCCTCGCGGCGTGGTCACGAAAATTCCGCTGGCGTGCGCAAACTGGTTCGTCGCTTCGTCAAAGTGATAACGAAAGCCGATCGCGTCCGTCAGGCGTTTGATGTTCGTCCGCGTCGCCGGTCAGAAAATGCCAACCGTTGTTTGCGTTCGCGCGGCGCGCCTCAGGCAGATAGTTCACGTAGGTGCTTTTCTTTGCCGTCGCGAGCGTCGGAGTCTCGCGCGGATCGAAACTCACCGTGACTACCTCAAACTCCTGGCCGGGTTGGAAATTCATGACTCTGAACGACGTGACCATTCCATTCAGCACCTGGTTGCAAAGCATCGGACACTGGTAATAGACGAGCGACAGCACCACCGGCTTCTTTCCGAAGTAGTCGCCGAGCTTTACGTTTTCGCCGTTCTTCGTTTTTGAAGACGAGGTCGAGCGGCAGTTGCTCGTTCAAGCTTCTGATCGATGCCGACATCGTTCAAAGCTTTGGGCAAACCACTGGGAGCGCGCGCTTCATACGGCCGCGAACTGTAGAGCGGCGAGTTGCCTTTGGGGGCCAGTTGGCCGTAGGCAGTGGGCAGTGTGCCGCAAGCAAAAAGAAGAAGGCCGAAAGCAGAAACCACAAGCCTGGGCCTTAACCACGCGGCTTGGCCGCCGCACCGTAACAAAGCGGCGGCAGCTTCTTGCCACCCGCCTGCTGGCTTCCTTCTGCCTTTGGCCTTCCCTCTACTACTCATTGGCCTCATTCCTTGCCTCGTCCCGTCACTCGCCCCGAGCTTGCCGCGGTTGGCGGATCGATGCCGGGCGCCGCCGCGTCCGCGCCTTGTTCCTCACCCGTCTTAATTCTTGAGGGCAAGCCGACTACCTTTTCCATGGCCTGATCGATTGGCACGCACAACGGGTGGTCTAAGCCGGCAGGCGGCCCGCCTGCTTCCCGGGTGGGTTCCGCGCCGGGAGCGCGAACCTCGTGCTCGCTGCTCCGCCCAGATGCCTGTGGCCCATCGGAACAATTCAGTTCGCGTTCCCACTGCTCGCGCAGCACGCGGTATTCAGCTTCCGGCTCTTTCTTTTCCAGCGGCACCCATTCGCCGTTTTCCAGTTTGACGCCAAAGCCGGGCGCTGCCTGCAGACGCGGCTCTGGTGGCAGTCGCTCCTCCGGCTTCATCGCCATCGGGCCCGCCGGCGGTTCCTTTTCGGCTTCCTGTGCCGACAGCAAGCGGAACATCGCCCACATCAGGACAAACACCACGACGCACATCACCGTCAGGCCGAGAACAAACTTCAAGAGGCCGGGCACGCTGACGTCGCTGGCCTCGTGCGTCACATCCGGATTCTTGATGTGCGACACGTCCGGCGTTTCCGTAACGTGTAGCCGTTCGTGTCCGTTGCCGCTGTGTTTATTTCTAGCCATCGTTCAAAGACTTCCTGCTGCGCTGCGCTTTTTGACGCCCTCCCTGACGGTCGGGCTACTGCCCCCGAGCCCTCCCTGCCGGTCGGGCTTCTGCTTGTTCCTTTCCCCTTTACCCGTTCCCCTGTTCCTGTCCCCCGGTCTAGTGCGCGTGTTCGTGCACCTGCTCCAGCACCGTCTCATACAGCGGATCGTTAATCGGTATCAGCGACCGCCGGGTCAGTTCGCGCGCAAACAGTCCGAGCCACAGCCCGCCCATCGCAATCGGCGCCACCACGTCCATCCAGCTCAAGTGAAAGTGCGCGCCGGTAAAGTTTGGCGCAATCGTCCAGAACAAATCCACCAGGCGCATAAACAGAATCAGCACGGCCACGATCACCAGCTTGCCGGCATTGCGTTTGAACGATCGCGACAGCAAAAACAGAAACGGAAAAGCAAAATGCAGCACGATCACGACGATCGCAATCACACCCCAGGCGCCCTGCGTCCGCGGCAGGTACCAGCGAATCTCCTCCGGCAGATTACCCGACCAGATAATCAGAAACTGCGAAAACGCGAAGTAGGACCACAGCATCACCAGGGCCAGCAGCAGCTTGCCGAGATCGTGAAAGTGTAACTGACCGACGACGCGGTTCATCGGTTCGTGTTTCGCGAGCGCGGCCATCGCCGCCACCATGAAAGCGAGCGCGCTCAGGGCCCAGGCAGCGAGAAAAACAAAGCCGTAGATCGTCGACGACCATTCCCAGTCAAGCGACATGAACCAATCGATCGCAGCGAAGGTCACGGTGAAAACCAGCACCACCATCCCCGGTCCGCTCAGCACGCTCATGTTTTTCTTGTACTTCCGATCCGCCGTCTTATCCTGCATGAGCGACCAGCGATTCAGAAAATAAGCGAGCCCCAACCAGATCGCAAAGTAGACGGCCGCGCGCACCGTGAAAAACTGCAGGTTCAGGTATTTCGACTTTTCCTTTAGCACCGGATGCTCAGCGATCTCGTGTTCGTGCGTCCAGCGATAGAGCCAGTGCGCGCCGAGCACGACGGGGACAAACAACAACAGGACGAGCGGCAGCGTTCGCGTACAGGCTTCGAGCACGCGGCGAATCACCAGACTCCAGCCGCCACCGGTCAGGTGCCGCAGCATCAGCAGCGCGAGGCCGCCGATTGAAATGCCGGCCCAAAAGCTGAAAGCAAAAAGATACGAATGAAAAAACTGCGCGCGGTCCAGGAAGAAACCAATCACAAAGATGACCGTGAAGACGAGGCTCGACAATCAGCGCCATTCGCTGAAAGCGTTTGACGCCCGCCGGTGCGTTGTAAGGGCCGCCTATGACCGATTTCGCAACTGGTGTTGTCACTGGCGCCCTCCCGTTTGCGCCGGCGTGCGCGGCTGCCGGCGACGCTGAACCTGCGGCGGGCGACGCTGAAGTTGCGGCGGGCGCTTCAGTTTGCTGGGCCAGTTGCAACGCGCGAATGTAAGCGATGATCGCCCAACGATCTTCAGGCGGAATCTGCGGCGCGTAACTCGGCATCGCGCCCCAGCCGTTTGTGATCGCGTCAAAGAAGTGGCCGACGGGCGCCTGTCGCAGGCGGTCGTCATTAAACGAAGACGCGCGGCGGAACCCGCGTCGCACGATCATGCCGTCGCCGTTGCCGGTCAGACCATGACAAGCCGAACAGAAGATTTCGTAACGCTCCTTGCCGCGGCTGACAACTTCTTTGGTTACGGCAATCGGGAAAACTTCGACGTCGTCGGGATAAGCCGCCGCGCCTTGCAGCGCCGCACCGGTTCCCGACGCGGCAGTTGTTGTCGCGCTCGCCTCAGTTCCCCCGGTGCCGTTGCTGCCGCGGCTGATGTCGATGCGGTTGCTGCAGTCCTTCCGGCTTTCTTGCCGGTAAAGAATTCCGTGTCGGTTTTTAGAAAACCACGCGCCACGGTTCCCTCAATCGGCGGCCGCGCAGAAAGTCCGTCCCTGAAAAAAGTCGACGAGCGATACGGTTTCATTTTCGGCTGATCCTGCATGTCGACGCGGCAGGCGCCAGTAAGCAGTGTGCAGTGGGCAGTGAGCAGCAAAACGAAAACAGTGCGCCGTGGGCAGTGGGCAGCGGGCAGTAAACCCCTCACGAGCGCGTGGCAGCGCACTCGAAAGCTGCGAGCACGAGCGAGCGTGTCTTCGCTGCCCACTGCCCACTGCCCACTGCCCACTTTCCCGCTGCTACACTTCAACATCATTGACCTCCATCGCCCCCAGCGTCTTCATAAACTGCAGTTGCTTCGGCGTGCTTGAAACTTCGGATCGTTCGCCTCGATCACCAGGAAAAACTTGTCGCGCGTCGCGAGCGCAAAGTTTGGCGCATTGAAAACCGGGTGATAAGGCTGCGGCAGCTTGTTCAGCACCAGCATGCCCAACACCGCGGAAAACGCGGCGACCAAAACAGTGCACTCAAAGGTGATCGGAATGAACGCCGGCCAACTGTTGAAGGGTTTGCCGCCGACATTCAACGGATAGTCGATCACTTCCATCCAGTACTGCATGAAAAATCCGCCGAGCCCGCCGACGATTCCACCGATGAAAACGATCAGCGGCAGCTGGTGTTTAGTGAAACCAATCGCCTCCGTCAGTTCTTCAATCGGGTAAGGCGAATAACCGTTGATGCGCCGGTAGCCTGCTTCATAACGTGCGCCGCGCGGCCGCCACCAGATCGCTCGGGTTATCAAACTCGGCCATGATTCCGTAGAGCGGAGGCGCACCGCGCCGCCGGCCAGCCGTGCGCGTGATGAAACGGCTCAGGTCCTCAGATCGTGTTCCCAGGGCTGCTCTTTTGTGGTGTTCAGCCATTTTTGAATTCAGTGATCAGTGACCAGTGGTCAGTGACCAGTTAAAACTAAATCCGTTCCTCGCAATTCGTTTCACGCAACTTCAAAACTTCTCATCACTGACCACTGGCCACTATTCTTCCACTTCCGCTTCCGGCAAAATCGTGCGCATCTCGAAAATCGAAATCATCGGCAGGAAGCGAAGGAACAGGAACAGCAGCGTAAAGAAGAACCCAATCGTGCCGATGAACATCGTCCAGTCCCACATCGACGGTTGATACATGCCCCACGACGACGGCAGGAAGTCGCGATGCAGGCTCGTCACCACGATCACGAAGCGCTCCAGCCACATGCCGATGCTGACGACGATCGAGAGCAGCCACAGCACCAGCAGGTTGGATCGCAGTTTTTTGATCCAGAGAAACTGCGGCGTGATGATGTTGCAGAGAATCAGCGCCCAGTAGTAGTAAGCGTAGGGCCCGTGCATGCGGTTCCAAATCATGTAGCGCTCGTAACGATTGCCGCTGTACCAGCCGAAGAACGCTTCCATCACGTAGCCGTAGCCGACGATCAGGCCCGTCGCGAGCATGACCTTCGCCATGTTGTGCATGTGGCGCATGGTGATGAAGCTTTGCAATCCGTAAAGGCGCCGCAGCGGAATCGTCAGCAACAAAACCATCGCGAAGCCGGCATAGATCGCCCCGGCCACGAAATAGGGCGGAAAGATCGTCGCGTGCCAGCCCGGCATAATGCCGACCGCAAAGTCGAAACTGACGATCGTGTGCACCGAAAGCACGAGCGGCGTAGCCAGTCCCGCCAACAGCAGATACGCCATTTCATAACGATGCCAGTGGCGCGCGGAACCGCGCCAGCCCATCGCCAACAGGCCGTAGAGAATTTGCCAGGGCTTGCTGCGCGCGCGATCGCGGAGCGTGGCGAAGTCAGGAATGAGACCGACAAACCAGAACATCGCCGAGACGGTGGCATAAGTGGAAACGGCAAACACGTCCCACATCAACGGACTGCGAAACTGCGGCCAGATGCCCATCGTGTTTGGATAAGGAAACAGCCAGTACGCGAGCCAGGGACGGCCGAGGTGCATGATCGGATACATGCCCGCCTGGGCCACGGCGAACAAAGTCATCGCTTCCGCAAAGCGGTTGATCGAGGTGCGCCATTGCTGTCTGAGCAGCAGCAGAATCGCGGAGATCAACGTGCCGGCGTGGCCGATGCCGATCCACCAGACGAAATTCAGAATGTCCATTCCCCAGGCGACGGGAATGTTGACGCCCCACAGTCCGATGCCGACGAACAGCAGCTTGGTGATCGTCAGCAGCATGAGCTGGAAAAGGATGAACGAGATGGTAAAGCCCGCGAACCACCAGATCGGCGTCTTACGTTTCAAGACGATCGAACTGATCTTGTCGGTCACGGACGCAAACGTCAGCCCCGGTGCGACTACCGGCGCCGTTGTGTGAATCGGACCTTCGCTGTGTGGCTCGTCTGGCATTTTCTACAATCGCTGCCGTTTATACAATCGCTGCCGTTCAGAGGCGGGCACCGCCCGCCGTTTCAACTTTGGAGTGCGGCGACCTGGCGCCGCTTTGTCTCCGTGGCGGCTTGACGCCACGTTTCTCCCAAAATGAATTCGACCCTGCGATGGTCGCGACCAGTCGCGACCGACCAAAGCGCTGACAGGTCAGCGCACTCCAAAGGACTCAAACCTTCTCGGCAATCTCCGGGTTCGGGTTCCGCAGCGCCGTCAAATACGTCGTGCGCGGCTTCGTGTTCAATTCCGCCAGCAGCGAATAGTTCCGGTGGTCAGCCTTCAACTTCGAAACGCGGCTGTTCGGATCGTTCACGTCGCCAAAAACAATCGCTTCCGTCGGGCAAACCGCCTGGCAGGCAGTCACGATTTCGCCGTCACGCACTTTTCGTCCTTCAAGCTCCGACTGAATCTTGGCGCCCTGAATTCGCTGCACGCAGTAAGTGCATTTCTCCATCACGCCGCGGCTGCGGACGCTCACGTCCGGGTTGCGCATCAACTGGTACTGCGGCGTATCCCAATCGTGGTACAAAAGGAAATTGAACCGCCGCACTTTGTACGGACAGTTGTTCGAACAATACTTGGTGCCGACGCAGCGGTTGTAGACCATGTCGTTCAGGCCTTCAGCGCTGTGCACCGTCGCATGGACCGGACACACCGGCTCGCACGGCGCGTTCTCGCAGTGCATGCAAGGCACCGGCATGAAATTCGTCGCTTCCGGATGGCTCGGGTCTTCGCCCTTGAAGTAAGTGTCGACGCGAATCCAATGCATCTCGCGACTGCGAACTACTTGCTCTTTCCCGACAATCGGGATGTTGTTTTCCGACTGGCAAGCAATCGTGCAGGCGTTGCAGCCGACGCAGTTGTTCAGGTCGATAGCCATGCCCCAGGCGTAGTTCAAACCGTTGCCCTGATCTTTGTAGTCGAAAAGTTTGGGATCGTAGAGCGTGTCGTGTTCATGAGGAACATGAGTCTCTCCCGCCGGCGTGCCCTTCAAATATTCTTCGAGCGTTTGCGACCGCAGCACGTCGCGATCTTCTTTGCTGAAGTTGCGATCTTCCAACATGAAATGAAGCTGCGTGACGGCGACGAGATGCTGAGCCGCCGCCTTTTCAACCTGTACGCCGCTCGCCGACCAGGGTGAAGCGGCGCTCCGAATTTCGTAAGCGTTGAAGCCGTGTTCGTTGCCGACCTTGCCGGCGTGCGTGCGGCCGTAGCCGAGGTGAAGCGTAATGACGCCGTCTGGCTGACCGGGCGTGATCCAGGTGGGAACCGGATCGCTGATCGTGCGTCCGGCGTGCGTGATCTTCAGCGTGTCGACGTAAATGTCGCCGCCCTTTTTGCCGATGGTTTTCGTTAGACCAAGCTGCTGGGCGGTGTTGGGACTGACGAGCGCGGCATTGTCCCAGGTCAGTTTCGTCAACGGCTTTGGTAACTCCTGCAACCAGCCGTTGTTGGCAAAGCGGCCGTCATAGATTGTCGGATCCGTGCGGAAAACGACTTCAAACGTGCCAGCCGAGCCCGCGCCGGTTGAGCCCTCCCTGACGGTCTGGCTTCCGCCCGCTGCGCCGGTATTTCCTGGGACCGCGGGCGTCCCGCCAGCACTCGTTTGACCGGCTCCATTCTGTTGTCCCGCGCCCGCCGCGTTCACAGTTACCGTCTTTGCCGCCAGCGCCGTGTTCGGCACAAACCCATCGTGCACGCACTTGCGCCACCAGCTTTCAAAGTCACTTGAAGACGTCGCCTGATCTGCGGTTGCAGTTGCCGCTGGACTTGCAACCGGGCTCGCCTGAGGGCTTGTTGAACCGGGCATCCGCTCGCTACCGCTCGCGGTTCCGCTTCCTGCGGCACCCGCTGCCGGCTGATTGCTGTTTGCTGTTTGCTGTCTGCTATTCAGCGTTTGCTGTTTACTTCCCCAATACTCCCGCAGAATGTCATACGGCTTTTTGTCATACTGCGGCGTGAACACCGCCAACAGTTCGTGCGCACTCTTGCTTTGGTAAAGCGGCTCGATCAGCGGCTGCACGATCGAAACCGTGCCGTCGTACGAACGCGTGTCGCTCCACGCCTCGAGGTAGTGCGACTCGGGAATGTGCCAATGACAAAGGTTCGAAGTTTCATCTTGGTACTGGCTGAGATGCACGCGCAGCTTCGTCTTGAACATTCGCGTCTTGATCGAGTTTGAGATCGGCAGGCGTGTTGTAAACCGGATTGCCGCCGACGATCACGAGCATCTCCACCAGTCCGCCGTCAATGTCGTTTAGCAACTCCTGCAGCGACTGGCGCTGATCGACTGAATTCGCTTCGAGCGGGTCGGTGTAGAAAACTGTCTGGCCGACATTGCCGAGCACGGCGTTCATCTGGTGGGCCAGCGCGTGGACTTCAGGCGGCGCTTCTCTGCCGGCGATGACGAGGCTCACGCCTTTGTGTTCTTGCAGGTCGCGCGCAATCGCGTCGAGTCCAACCGTCGTTGTTTCGGTCGCGGTAGTTTTGACGCCAAGCAGGGCCGCAAGCGCAGTGGCAGTTTTCAGCAGTTCGCTCGGCCTGATCGACCAATGATGATCGGCCGCGGCGCCTGTTGTCGTCGGCGTCGTCTCAATCACGTAAAGCCGGCTCATGTCATGGTGACCTTCGCTGACGCGCCGTCGGGCCGCAAAGTCGCGTGCATACCTAACCGTTCCGGGTAATATCGCAAGGAAATCAGCGTCGAGCGCGAGGATGCGATCCGCTTTGCTAAAGTCGTAGATCGTATTGACGGGTTGACCAAAAGCCATCATCGCGCCGGCGCGCGCGTTGTCGTTGTTCACCGGCTCGTACTGATGCCACTTCGCGCGCGGAAACTCGTTCAGAATTCCCTTCAACTGCTCCGCGAGCGTGGGCGACGTAATCGTCTCTGTCAGAAAACGAATGCCAGAGCCCTGCTTCGAACGTTGTTCGTCGAGCGCGGTGCGCAGTTCACCGACGAAGGTTGACCAGGTGCGCGACTCTTCGCGATAAAGCGGAATTTGCGAGCGGTCGGGATCGTAGAGACTCAAGACTGACGCCTGCGAAAAAATGTCGGTGGCGCTGGAGCCGCGATCGTTCGGATCGCCGTTGCGGCGGCTGTTGGGATGATCCGGATTTCCTTCCAACTTCGTAGGGCGGCCTTCGTTGCTACGCGCGAGGAGCGGCGTTGCGATTCCGCCCAGCGACGAAGCGGTCGCGAAGAAGAGCGCGCTTGTCCGGGAACGTCGTGCTCAGGTTGGCTGACGTTGGGAACGATTTTTTCCGGCGGTTGAAAAACGCAGCCGCTGAGACCGGCGAGCGCGAGCGACGCGCCCATCAACTTGAGAAACGTGCGCCGCTCGACCGGATCGTTCCACTCTTCGGCGTGCTGCGGATATTCGCGTTCGACGAACTCACGAAACTCCGGCGCATCGGCCAATTCTTCAAGACTGCGCCAGAACTTCTTGCCGGATGCCGCGGTTTTGTCAGAACCACCTGCGTCAGCGGGTGGCGCATTGCCGGCGAAAGGAGCGCCCGCAGCGCCGCCCGCTGACGCAGGCGGTTCTGACTGCTGCGCCAGCACGCGTTCTCGCATCAGCTTGAAGTTTATGTGTCGGTCTTCGCTCATCGAATACAGCTCTTAAGAATTTCGCGCTTCGCGCTCATTTGCGGACAAGATGTCCGCGCTCCCAGCTAACGGTGGCACGTCGAACAACTCGTTAAGACGTTCGCTTTCTGAATATGAAAACCGGCCACCAGCGATCGGCCTTCGGCGAGTTCATCTTTCGTTTTGTTTTCCGGTCGCCACGCCATGTCGAAAATCTTTTCCTTCGGTCGCACGAATTTTTCCGGGTTTCGATGGCAGTCGAGGCACCACTCCATCTGCAGCGTCGACGCCTGATAAGCAATCGGCATCTGGTCGACGCGGCCGTGGCACGTCGAGCAGCCGACGCCTTTGTTCACGTGAATGCTGTGATTGAAATATGCATAGTCAGGCAGGTCGTGCACCCTGATCCATTCGATCGGCTTGCCGGTGCGAAAGCTGGCGCGGACCGGTTCGAGATACGGACTCTCCGCCCAAATCTGCTTGTGGCAATTCATGCAGGTGTTGGTTGTGGGCATCCCGGCGGAAGCGGTGGTTTCGACCGACGTGTGGCAGTAGCGGCAATCCAAACCGTCGTCGCCTACGTGGTGCTTATGGCTGAACTGGACCGGCTGTTGGCGTTCAACCCACTGGCCGGTGTTCCAGGACGAGCGGTTCAGTTCGGCGGTGACCCAGAGCGCAGCCAGGAGAATGAACACCGCACCATAGATCGTCAGCCTTCGCGAGTGCGTTCGTGCTGTGATGAAAAATCTGAGGCATCGCCGCGGCTCTGCTAATTCCTCACTGCAAAGTCTACGAACTCAAACGGGGGCGTTCGCTCGGGTCAGAAATGAGAACGGCAAAACTTGGAACGACAGACTGTGACCCACTCCAGGACAAAGCCATACTAAATACAGCGCGGTCCAAAAAACCCGGGCCCAACAGCTTTCTTACAGAAGTGTGCGATTACTTTAGCAGATGGAGAAATTTTTTCAACTTCTCATTATTGAGGATATGTGGAGTGCGCTGACCTGTCAGCGCTTTGGTTGGGCGCGACCTGTCGCGCCCTGGTGAATCAAGGAAGGCTATTCGTGGCGTCAAGCCGCCACGGACCAAAGCGCTGACCGGTCAGCGCACTCCAAAAAGATTTCAGATTTGAGATGGAGACGGGAAGTTTGTGAGTCTCAGGTAATCCCCGCGTCACGAGCCAGCATGGCGGCGCCGATAGTCGCAGCATCCGCGCCGAGTGCTCCCGCGAGTATTTCAGTCGCTTCGAACGAAGGTTGGAAGGCGCGCTGTTTTGCTTCCTGAATGATCGGGTTCAGAATCAGTTCGCCTGCCTGCATCACTCCGCCGCCCAGCACGATGCGCTCAATGTTCAAAAGATTGATGACGCTGGCCACGCCCGTCCCGATATATTTTCCGGTGCGCTCGATCATCATGAGGGAAAAATCGTCGCCTTCTTTTGCTTCGCGGGCCATATCGTCGGCAGTGAAATCCTTGTTCATGGCCAACTTGGACAGCGAAAAAGTGTCCCGGCTGAGTCGTTCATTGGCGCGCCGCACAATGTTCGGCGCCGAAGCCACGGTCTCCAGACAGCCGGTGTTGCCGCACAAGCATTCCGCGCCTTCGGTGTCGATCGTGATGTGGCCGACTTCGCCGGCGAGGCCCGAAACTCCGGTCCAAAGTTTTCCTTCGAGAATGATCGCGCCGCCGATTCCCTCGCCGATAGTGATGTAGAAAAGACTGCGGCTGCCGCGTCCGGCGCCAACCTTAAACTCGCCGTATGCCGCGGCATTCGCATCGTTTTCGAGTTCAAAGCGCAGGCCGGTGGCTTCCATCAATTCGGCGTGCAGATTGTCGCGGACTGTGGACGGATGGACGCGCGAAGCGATCACGCGATCGGTTTGCCGGTTAACCAGGCCGGGGATGGCGATGCCGACGGCCTCGATCTTGTTCGCGCCCTCGCGTAACTCACTAACAAGTTGCTTGACTTGCCCAACCAGCCCGTCTGCCTGCAACTCCAGTTCACGGCGCTCGCCGATAACGCCCTCGCTGTCGACGGTCGCCGCGCGGAGTTTTGATCCGGAAAATTCTATTCCAATAAAACTCGACTCGGATTTTGGGGGCATTTGGCTGAGAAACCTTCCTGCAATCAGTTACGGATGGGAAACTAGCGGAAGCATAATCGAGCGTACTGGGGCTGTCAAACATGACTTTCTGCATGTAGAATTGCCACGCTCAAGAGCGGTCTTTGGTCTTTGGCCTTTGGTTTTTGATAGCCAGGGCGCCTCAGTTGAAGACCCAGGACCAAAGTCCTAAGACCAATTTTCATGGAAATTCGCCTAATACTACTGCCGACCGATTTTAGCGAATGCGGCAACTACGCGCTCTCTTATGCCGCCTCGCTGGCGCGGAAGTTTGAGGCGGCAATACTTTGCCTGCACGTGATTGAGCCGATGGTGCCGACGGTGGGTTACTCTGGCATGACGGAACCGCTGCCGCTGGCTGACATTACCGATCAACTGGAAGACTCGGCAGAACGCGAGCTGCCAAAATTCGCGGACTGTGAAGAGTGTGCCGGGTTGGAGATTGAAGAGTTGATCGTGCACGGTGAAGCGGCTTCTGAGATCGTGCGCGTCGCCAAAGATCGCAAAATCGATCTGATTGTGGTTTCATCCCACGGGCGAACTGGCCTCGGACGAATTCTCTTTGGCTCAACCGCCGAGGCCGTTGTTCGTCATGCGCCGTGTCCAGTCCTTGTGGTAAAACCGGCGCCGGAAGCAGAGTAGTGGGCAGTGTGCAGATCAGTAGGCGGTGGGCAGTGTGCAGTCTTAAGTCAGAACCGCCTGCGTAAGCGGGCGGATCAAGCCAAGGGCGGATCAACTACCCGCTGACGCAGGTGGTTCTGACAAAACGAGTGAGGGCCGCGAACAGTGGGCAGTAGGCAGTGGCCGGTGTGCAGCAACAGACGAAACAGAAACTAACTGCACACTGCCAGCTGCCCACTGCTCACTTTTTAATCTATGCATCTCGACTTCCTCTACGAGTTCATCGGTCGCTACGGACTCTACGCCGTCTTCGTCCTCGTGATGATTGAGGGCGACATCACGTTGTTGCTGGCCGGCGTCCTCGCGCACAGCTACTTTTTCGGTGATCACAGTTTCCTCTGGGTGCTGCTGGCCGGAACGCTCGGCGGCACTGCCAGCGACAACATCGCTTACTTCACCGGACGCCAGTTTCGCAAAGGCGTTCGCGACCTCCGCTTCTATCGCGCCGCCAAGCCGCGCATGGAACGATTAACCAAAAACTTCGGCGGGCTCTCCATCTTTCTTTCAAAGTACATCTACGGATTGCGCTGGGCGTCGTGCATTTTTCACGGCGTCGGCCGGATGCCTTACCTGCGCTTTATGCTACTGTCGTTGTCGAGCTGTTTTGTCTGGGTGCTGGTTCTCAGCGGCGCGGGTTATTTTTTCAGCGGCGCGGTAATCGGTATCATTGGCGACTTTCAGCGGCTCGGAAAAGTTTTGTTGGTCATCGTCGTGGTCGGCATCGCCGGATTTTATCTGGCGGAACGATTTTGGCTTTCGAAGAAAGTTGAAGAGGCCGATCCCGAGCGTTTGCAGGAACTGGAGCACGTGGCGCAGGAGAAGCTGCAGGGTCTGAAGCACGAATTTCAGGAACACATTCCCTTCAAGCAATCACGTCACGAAGAGCAAACCAAACGGACTAAGACAAAAAGCGGCAAGCCTGATTAGGCCTGAAGCGGCTTGCGGGTTTTGTCAGAACCACCTGCGTTAGCGGGTGGGTCGTTAACAAGAAAGACAACCTGGACATTACCCGCCCGCTACCGCAGGCGGTTCTGACAAGACGCCGTTCACCCTTGGAAAGGACCATCCATAACTGAGTGCTAATTGAATCCTCCGCACCAACACGCGTCGATCTTGCCGGCGGCACGATCGACATCTGGCCTTTGTATCTTTTTCATCCCGGCGCGGCGACCGTAAATTTCGCGACCTCGCTGCGCGCCCACTGCCAAATCAAAACGCGTGACGACGGCCGCATCGTGCTGGAGTCGCGCGATCGCAAGGTGGCTTTTGAAACAGAACTGGCCGCGATCGAAGACCTCGTGCGCGAGGAACGGTTGGAACTGATCTCGAAGCTGGTCCACTTCTTCAAGCCAACCACCGGGTTTCATTTGACGGCCAACAGCCTGGCGCCGGCGGGCGCGGGTCTCGGCGGCTCGTCCGCGTTGGCCATCGCCTGCATCGGCGCGCTCAATCACCTCGTCGGCAATCGTTACGACCAACGAAAGTTCATCACGATCGCGGCGAACATCGAAACCACCGTGATTCGAGTGCCCGCAGGTTTTCAGGATTATTACCCGGCGCAATACGGCGGCGCGTCGTCGCTGCATTTTCGTGCCGACGGCATCGAGCGCGAAGAGCTGGCCATCGACGAAGCAAAACTCGAAAGCCGGATCGTGATCTGCTACACCGGCGAGCCGCGCCTTTCCGGCACCAACAACTGGGACATCTTTAAGCGTCACATCGACGGCGACCCGGAACTGTTCGAACTCTTCGACGGCATCCGTGATTCGGCGCAACGCATGCGCGCGGCGCTCTTGTCTGACGATTGGGACGAAGTGCGGGAAACGATGCGCGCCGGGTATCCGAATCGGAAACGTCTCGCGCCCGGCGTGACGACGCCGCAGATGGAACGGCTGGTGGAAAAGGCGTTGGCTAACGGTGCGGAAGCGGCCAAGGTTTGTGGCGCCGGCGGCGGCGGCTGCATCGCGTTTCTTTGCGCGGAAGGACGAAAGGCTGACGTCGAACGCGCACTGAACGCGGAGGCCGGCGCGGAGGTTCTGGCTTGGAAGTTTTCGCGCGAAGGCCTGATTGTTACCGAATCTTAGTTTGAGGAACGCAAAGCAGCGGGGGCAAGCCCCCTTCCTGACCCCGAGCTAATCGAACTTGAGGTTGCTGACGCTTGACTGGAAAGCCTTCAAACCTGGAGCCAGGAGCAATTGGGAAAGCTCTCTAAGGTCAGGAAGGGGGCTTGCCCCCGCTCTTCCTTACTCGCCTATGGCGCTGTCTTTACAGCATCCACTGCCGCCGGTTGTCGTAATACGCCGGTGAACGATCCGGGTAGCGCTTCTTATATTCCTTGTATCTTGCAAAAAGCTTTTCGTATCGCTTGTCGGACGAACGGATCCGCTTGTGCGGCAGCGCGCGCAGATGGTCTTCAATCTTCGACATCTTCCGCGGCGAGAAACGCCAATCGTAGTTGCCCAGATCATACAGGCTCGTGAGGCCGTAGCCTTTTATTCGTCCTGACATGTCCACGTAAGGTTCAAAGTAGCTCCAGGTCAAATCCCTGAGCGATCGAAACAGCGGCTTCCGCCCGTGCAGGCCAATGTCGCGCGACCGGCCAATCGAACCCCACAAACCCCTGTGTTGAAAAACGAAGATGACGTGATCGAGCAGATCAACCGACTCGATGTCGAGCAGCAGCGGCGGGTAGCCGTGTTGTTCGAGAATCACGGCGGCGCTGACTGCGGCTTCGAGGCAATGCGCCTCGCCAAGTTTCACCGTCTCGCGAAATGAGCGCAGCGTGCCGCCGCGCGTTTCCCAGTTGTAAGGCAGGTTCGTGAAGAAGCGCTGCACCTGCGCCGGCGTGCGCAGCGATTGGATTAGCCGCCACTCTTTGCTGGTAAAGGATTCCCTGCCTGGCTTCAAATTTCGTTGCAAGTTCGGCTTCAAACTCATCGACGAAAAGCTTTAACAGATGAGTTAGGGAAAGGCAAAACAGCAGCTTTGACTCGGCGAGATCAGATCCGCCAGCAAGCACCGTGAAATCAGACCGGGAGCGGTAGCGACCGGCCGGACACTCAAGTTTTCTAAAAACTTCTCAGGCTTCAGTTCAATTACTGTTGAAGCCCTCGCCGGTCGCTACCGCTCCCGGTTCTGATTTCGTTTCTAATCCTGATGAAGTTTGAGTCAAACATCAGCCCCGACCAGCGTAGCGCTCTTGCCTCCACTACCCCCGGTGATGTAAGAATTTAGTTTACCAATTGCAAATTGGCAGCGTGCGGGCGCGAGCATTCAGGACTTGCGCACACGACATTTACCGGAACACCAACAGGTTTACGACCAGAAAACGACAAGGAATCAGAGGTTACGATGAAACCAGTGCTTTCAACCCGCCAGATGAGCCGTGGCGAAAAAGAAACCGAAACTGAGGCCGCTCGTCTGATCGAACACATCGAAGGGGCTCTGGCCATAGTGGCGGTTCCCTCGACCGCCGAGGTCGATTCGCTGGAGGCGGTCGCTGATCGCATCGAACGCGCGGCGCGCGACTTGTCTGTTGCCTTGCGCGAGTTGGCCCAACAACGTCGGATCGCCCAGGACGAAGGCGACCGGATGGCGAGTTAGCCTTAACCCCAGTCCCTCACGTTAAACTGCACCTGAACCGCGCGCTTACTCAGCTTGCCTCACTCGGCCCTGATGTTGTAAGAGATGCGTGTACTATTCGTGATTAAACCCCCGCATTACAACTTTGGAATTCTTAGTAGGACAGACATTTCTGTCTGTCGGACTTTCGCTGGGAGCATGACACGTCGATATTGATGTGGCGTTGCCTGGCAAAAAATTGGAGAGATCATGAGTTCAACCCCTACTCAAAAGTCAGGAACAGAATCCGGCCCAGTTAACACCGACCCCGCTCGTGGCGCGACGATATCGAGTCGTGACGTGGCGGTTCCGCTCAGCCGGAATACGCACCTTTTGAATTGGGTCGAGAAGATGGCGGCCCTGACCAAACCGCTGGCGATTCACTGGGTAGACGGCTCAGGGGAAGAGGATGAGGCGCTGAAAGCACAAATGGTTGCCGGCGGAACGTTCACCAAACTCAACGAAGAACTCTGGCCGAATTGCTACTACGCCCGGTCGGACGCCAGCGATGTGGCGCGGGTTGAGGATCGAACGTTCATCTGTTCGCTTTCGAGAGACGCTGCCGGCCCAACGAACAACTGGGAAGAGCCTTACCAGATGCGGCGGAAGTTGAAGGAATTGTTCGACGGCGCCATGCGCGGCCGCACGATGTACGTGCTGCCGTTCAGCATGGGACCAGTCGGTTCACCCATGTCGCAAATTGGCGTGCAACTAACCGACTCGCCCTACGTCGTGGTGAATATGCGCATCATGGCCCGCATCGGTCTGCCGGTTTATGCGGAGATCGACAAAGACTACAAGCGCGTCGTGCCGTGCATGCATTCGGTGGGGGCGCCGCTGGCCGAGAACCAGGCGGACGTTCCCTGGCCGTGTAACAAAGAAAAGTACATCGTGCATTTTCCGGAGACGCGCGAAATCTGGTCCTACGGTTCCGGCTATGGCGGCAATGCGCTGCTTGGCAAAAAGTGTTTCGCGCTGCGCATCGCGTCAAACATTGCGCGTGATGAAGGCTGGCTGGCGGAACACATGCTGATCGTCGGTGTCGAAAATCCTGATGGTGAGAAAACGTACGTCACGGCCGCGTTTCCCAGTGCTTGTGGCAAAACGAACTTCGCGATGCTGATTCCGCCGGACGGTTTCGAAGGATGGAAAGTTTGGACCGTCGGCGACGACATTGCCTGGATCAAGCCGGATGCAAACGGACGCCTGCATGCCATTAATCCCGAGGCCGGCTTTTTTGGAGTCGCTCCCGGAACGTCAGTAAAGACGAATCCGAATGCGATGATTTCGCTGTCGCGGAACTCGATCTTCACCAATGTCGCACTCACACCCGAAGGCGGCGTTTGGTGGGAAGGGATGACTGACGAGCCGCCGGCAGAATGCCTGGATTGGCAGGGCAAAAAGTGGACGCCGCAGATCGCGAAAGAGACTGGGGCTAAAGCCGCGCATCCTAATGCGCGTTTCACCGCGCCCGCGTCGCAATGTCCGACCATCGATCCTGATTGGGAAAATCCGAACGGCGTGCCCATCAGCGCCATCATTTTTGGTGGACGCCGCGCGACTACAATGCCGCTGGTCTATCAGGCGTTCAACTGGAGCTCGGGCGTTTACATCGGGGCCACGATGGGTTCAGAAATGACCGCCGCCGCCGCCGGCACCATCGGCAAAGTTCGTCGCGATCCGATGGCCATGTTGCCCTTCTGCGGGTATCACATGGGCGACTATTTCCGGCATTGGATACGGATGCAGCGCTCGCTCACCGAGACACCGCGCATCTTTCATGTGAACTGGTTCCGCAAGGACGCTGAAGGAAACTTCATGTGGCCGGGGTTCAGCGAAAATATGCGCGTGCTGAAATGGATCGTGGACCGCGGTCACGGCCGCGCGCTGGCAAATGAGACTCCGATAGGCTGGATGCCAAACTACGAAGACATCGAATGGCAGGGACTCGATTACCCGAAAGAGAAGTTTGAAGAGTTACAAGCGTTCGATCGAGCGGCGTGGCGAACCGAAGTGCTGGGACATGAGGAATTGTTTCTGGAGCTGCACGATCGACTGCCGCCGGAAACTATCTATGAGCGCGAACTGTTGATCTGCCGGCTTTAATCGGGGAACAGGCTAAAAGGGAAAGGGTAAACAGGGAAAAGTGCAGTATTCCCGGGTTACCCTTTTTCCTTTTTGAGTTGAATTGAATTGAGTCTGAGATCTCAGATGTAAGTTCAGAGTACAACCTTCAGGTTGCTGTCGTGCAACTTCAGGCAAGCAAAAGCTTGTACTCTAAACATCAAGCTAAAGCTTGTACTCTGAACCTATAACCGAGGCGCTTTTTGGAATTAGCCCGGAGGCCAATTCAGGGGCCGACCACCGAGCACGTGAACGTGCAGATGAAGCACCGATTGGCCCGCGCCGGCGCCGTTGTTAATCACGGTGCGGTAACCGTCTTCAGCGAGGCCGGCTCTGTTTGCCACTTGCGCGGCAACGCGCAGCAGATGGCCCAGCAACGGCTCGTCTTTTCGCGACGCTTCGTCGAGCGACTCAATGTGTTCGAGGGGAATAACCAGCAGGTGAGTGGGTGCTTGCGGGTTGATATCGCGAATGACGAGCGCGCGATCGTCCTGAAGCACGACGTCGGCCGGAATTTCCTTCGCCACTACCTGGCAAAACAGGCAAGTTTGTTCTGACATCTTATTTGTATCCTCAATAGCAATCAGCAAACAGTAATCAGCAAAACAGCAGGAGGTCGGGTTCGGTGTTGGATCTAGTCTCCTTGCTGTTGAACGAATTGCCTTCGGTTTGGCTGTTTGCTGTTCACTGTTTGCTGTTTGCTTCTTTTCAAACTTCCGCGGCCAGCCCCGATTGTGTTGGCGACAGCGGCGCGGTCACAGACTCGCGAATGCGTTCAATGTCAGCGCCCACCGCTCGCAGCTTGGCTTCAATTTTTTCATACCCGCGATCGATGTGATAGACGCGATCGATGATCGTTTCTCCCTGGCCCACTAAACCCGCCAGGACGAGCGACGCCGAAGCGCGCAGGTCGGAAGCGATCAAGGGCGCGCCGGTCAGTGGCGTTGGCCCGGTGACCGTTGCGCTGTGGCCGTCGATGGAAATGCGCGCGCCCATCCGCTGCAACTCGGACGCGTGCATGAAGCGGTTTTCAAAAACTGTTTCCTCGATAACTGCGCGGCCGTCGGCCTGTGTCATCAGGGCCATGTACTGCGCCTGCATGTCGGTGGGAAACTGCGGGTACGGTTCAGTCTTGACGTCCTTCGCCACCAGTTTTTCGGGACAACTGACGTGCAGCGTGCTCGGATTGAGTTCGTCAATGCGGACTCCCACGTCGCGAAGCTTTTCAATCACTGCGGTGAGGTGCGACGGGCAGCAGTCTCTGATTTCCAGGTCGCCGCGCGTGATGGCGGCGGCGGCAATGAATGTTCCGGCTTCGATGCGATCCGGAATGATCGTGTGCTCGGCGCTGCCGAGGGCTTCGACGCCGGCAATTTCAATCGTGCTGGTGCCCGCTCCGCGCACGCGCGCGCCCATCTTGTTCAGCAGTTCCGCGAGGTCGCTGATCTCCGGTTCACACGCGGCGTTGTGCAGGACGGTCATCCCGCGGGCCAGCGTGGCGGCCATCATCACATTTTCGGTCCCCGTGACGGTGACCTTGTCGAAACGAATTTCGCCGCCGATCAATCGACCGCCCTGCGGCGCGCGGGCGATAACGTTGCCGGCTTCCAGCCGTACTTCCGCGCCCAGCTTTTCAAACGCTACGAGATGAAGGTCGATCGGCCGGGTGCCGATCGCGCAACCGCCGGGCAGTGAAACTTTCGCTTTGCCAAAGCGCGTCAGCAGCGGCCCGAGCGCGAGCACGGAAGCACGCATCGTGCGCACGAGCTCGTAAGGCGCTTCGAAAACTTCAATGTGATTCGCGGAAATTTTGTGCGTACGCAACTCAGGCGTCAGCACCGTGGCGCCGAGGTCTTCGAGCAAACGTCGCTGCGTAATAATGTCGCGAACGTAAGGAAGGTTGTGCAGCGTGACTGTTTCGGCGCTCAGCAAAGCCGCGGCCATGCACGGCAGCGCGGAATTCTTGGCGCCACTGATTGCAACGCGGCCCCGAAGCGCCCGGCCGCCAGTCATACGAAACTTGTCCACGATGCGAACAGATTAGAGCAAAACACGGAAAGGTGAAAGCAGAACGACTGAGGGTAGTGAATTTCTGGGATTCGACGCTGGGCCAATCAGCGGGGGCAAGCCCCCTTCCCGACCTGAGAGGTTCTTCTATTGGCCCGGTAGCGCGAGCCTTGAGAGCCTTCATTCAATTCTTGAGAGCTTTTCAATCAACTAAAGTGCGTTCAAGCTGATTAAGCTCGTGGTTGGGAAGGGGGCTTGCCCCGCTCAAGTTCATTTCAATTCAACCGGAGTTTCAGTGCTAAAGCTGGAGGCGCTGGCTGCCACTGCGACGAATGTTGACGCCGCCGTTGGTCGTTTTCGCTCGCACTGTTGGCCCACCGGAACCCAGATTCACCGCCAGCTCGCGCGAGATTTTGCCCTGGACTGTCACGGGAAAGTCGACGTTCAAACGGCCATTCACCGTGGCTGTCTCCAGGTGCGCCGAGTAGTTTTCCGGAATCGACATCGAAACGCCGCCGTTGGTCGTGCTCACGTCAAGCGCTTCGCCGTCCCAGCGGTCGCCGCTCAATTCAACATGAAGCCCGCCGTTGGTCGTGCCGCCGCGCACGTTGCCGCCGACCCGTCTCAGACTGACGCCGCCATTGAGCGCGCTAAACTCGAGCCGCCCGCTCACGTCGGCGATCGAGATGCCGCCGTTGTTTGTTTTCAAAGACAGATTTGAACGAAGCGGCACGAAGACCTCGTAGCTGACAGTCCACCAATTCTCGTTGCGGTTCGGTGGACCGGAAGCAAAAATCTTCGCGCCGGCGATGTCAATTTTGACTTGCTTCGCAATCTCTTTCGCCTCGGCCTCAGACGGAGCCGCCGTCTGAATTTTCGCGCGCATCAGGATCTCATTTCGTTCCCAACCCTTGATCGAAATGCCGCCGTTTGTCCGCCCGTCAACTGAAATCGTGTCGGAAGTTGGCAGCGTTTGTTCTTTGACTTCGCAATGACCAGCCAGCTTGTCGCTGTGCCAGTTGTCGCGGCAGGCGAGCGAGTCGTTGGATTTTTCTTTTTGACTAAAGGCGGGAACACTCACCATACACGCGAACATTACAATCAACGCACCACGGCTTAGTAACTTGTTCATGTCGTCATCTCCTTAAGGTTTGCTTGTGGTTCGACTGTCCAACAACCAAACGCCGTGGGCTGTGCGCATTGGTAGTTTTCCGGGGATCGGGAATCTTTTACTACGAGAGCTTCTGTAAAGCAACAATTCTCGGAATGCCCTGGAGGTCTTTGTGGATGCCGAGAAGTTTCCAGATTTTCGGATCAATCAACTGCTCGACGGCGGCGCTTTGCTCGAAGCCAATTTCGAAGAGCAGGTGTCCGCCAGTTTTCAAGAAACATCCCGCTTCAAGCAGCAGTCGACGAATGATTGACAAGCCGTCAGCGCCGGCAGCGAGCGCCAACCGCGGCTCGAAATCGCGCACCTCCCGTTGCAAGCCGGCGAGCGCGCCTTCCTCAACGTAAGGCGGATTGGAAACAATCAAATCGAAAACCGGTTGGCCTGAAGACCGTGAGCCTAGTTGTGAACCCAGCGCCGCTTGTGAAGCTAGCGCCGCGAAACAATCAGAGTTAACAAACTCAAGCCGCCCGGTCACGCCATGGCGCTCGGCATTTCGTTGCGCGACGAGGAGCGCCGCCGGTGAGATGTCGATTGCGACTGCCTGGGCCGGTGCACCCCTTGAACCATCGCCCGCGTCGGGAATTGAATGAAGCAGCGAGATCGCCACGCAACCTGATCCCGTGCCGACGTCGCAAAAGAAAGGCGCGGCGTCTGCCGAAAGTTTGAGCGCAGTTTCAACCAGCAGCTCTGTCTCCGGCCGGGGAATTAGTACGTCCTTGGTCACTTCAAAATCGAGGCCAAAAAATTCCTGATGACCGGTGATGTATTGCAGCGGCTCTCCCTCTGCGCGCCGCTCGAGAGTCGCAAGAAAGCGCTCGGCCTGGTCGTCACTAAGATCGTCTTCCGCATGACTAAGAATGAAGGAACGATCGCGCCCGAGCACGTGCCCGAGCACCGAGCCCGCTTCGCGACGCGCCTCGGCCACGCCCGCTTGGCGCAAACGATGGGACCCTTGCAAAACCGCTTCGGCTATTGAAATTGTCACCAGTTTCTCGCATCGCAAACTCCTGGTTTGCGAGTTCGTTACATTCCTGTCCTGAAACCAACAAGAAGGACAGTATTTGTTTGTTCCGCACCTCGTTGCCTTTATACTATGCCCCACTAGTTCGGCAACAAGAAGTTGGTCTGGCAGCAAAGCCGGTCGGAATTTCGGGAACAGGAATCTCATTGCGAGTATCTTGTTAAGTACAAGGTACGAGTCTCGTTCCTCCCGTATACGACAGGACCTCCAGACCATTTGGTTTCGGAGGTTCTGACGTAAAGAAGGGCCGGAGTTTAACAACGTTTCCTAAGGAGCATCGTGGGAGCACTTTCAAAAGCCATCTTACTTTTCGCGATGAACTGGCTCGACGCGCAGCTCACCATTCTCTGGGTGCGGCTCGACGTCGCCACCGAAGGAAACACCGCCATGGCTGCTTTGTTGAATCATGGCGAGAATTCGTTTCTGTCCGTCAAACTTCTCATCGGCGCGCTGTCAGCTTACGTCCTCTGGCGCTTTGCAGAAATTCCCATCGCGCGTCGCGGCATGAAGATCGTGCTCGGCATCTACCTCGCGCTGATGGTCGTCCACCTTGTAACCGGGTTTTCAGCTCTCGGCTGGGACGCCCCGACGGCCGTGCTGACTCACTTCGTCAGCCTGCCCCACGCGCTCGTTTCTTCGTTTCAGTAAATTTCAGATCGCACAGTTCGCTATAATCAGAATCCTAAGCTAGGCCTTGTGTCGTCCGAAGCGGGGCAGTAGCCCGACCGTAAGAGAGGGCATAGGACCTTCGCGAAGACGCCCTTCCTTACGGTCGGGCTACTGCCCGCTTCGTAAAAAACGAAACACTACCGCCCCCCGCAAACGTTTAAGAGACACAGTTCCAAACCCGTGTTCGACGTTTCCGGTTTTGCGCTTGCGCGACGGGTTCGGCTGGTTTTACATTTTGAGCGTGCCGGCGCGTTTGGGTCTTTGCAAAAAAGAGCTTGGACACACCGGTATCAGAACCGGGAGCGGTTAGCGACCGGCCGTAAATTTAACGGTCGTGGTTAATATTGTTAGGGTGTGATTTCAGGTTGAGCTTTTGGCCGGTCGCTACCGCTCCCGGTTCTGATAAAGCCGGGACGCGCAACTGCCGCAACGGGCCGGGCATCTCAATTCAAGCTCGTGGTGAGCGTTTCAGCAACAATTACGCGACTTATCAACCAATAAGCGAGAAATTACCATGTTTAGAATTTCAGCACGTCAAATCTTAGCCGTCGCCTTTTTTTCGGCACTGTTTGCCGCCGGCGCGATCGCAATTGTCGATCGACTGAGTAATCGTTTTCAGCCTTCCGGCGCCGCGTTCACCGAAGCCACGCCGCCGAACTTAACTGACCCGGCAGTGGCGACCGATGAGCGGAACAACATCGAGATCTACCGCACGCTTTCGCCGGGCGTCGTCAACGTTCATTCAACTTCCTACGCGCGCGACTTCTTCGGCTTCGTCGAGCCGCAGGAAGGTTCGGGCTCGGGTTCCGTGATCGATCGAGACGGAAACATTCTGACCAACTATCACGTCATCGAGGGCGCGACGAAACTCGCCGTCAGTTTTGGCGGCAAGAAAAACTATCAGGCGCAACTGGTGGGCGGCGATCCCGACACCGACCTGGCCGTCATCAAATTACTTGAACGTCCGCAAGAGCCGCTGACGGTTATTTCTCTCGGCGACTCCGAAAAGCTCGAGGTCGGCCAAAAGGTCCTGGCCATCGGCAATCCCTTCGGCTTGGATCGAACACTGACCACCGGCGTCATCAGCGGCCTGCAGCGTCCGATACGCGCGCGCAACGGCCGGCCAATCGAAGGCGCAATTCAAACTGACGCTTCGATCAACCCGGGAAACTCGGGTGGTCCGTTGCTGGATTCGCACGGACGCATGATCGGCATCAACTCGCAGATTCTGTCGCCGTCGGGCGGCTCCGCCGGGGTTGGCTTTGCGGTGCCTGTGAACATCGCAAAACGGATCGTGCCGCAGTTGCTGCGCTCAGGCGAAGTGCGCCGGCCCAAGTTGGGAGTTGGCACACGCGACGTTCAGGTTTTGCGCGGTCAACTTGATCTGCCCGTCGCTGACGGAATCGTGATCATGCAGGTGGTGCCCGGCGAAGCCGCCGCGAACGCCGGCCTGCGCGGCATTACGCAAACCGAGAATGGCGACGTGGAAATTGGCGACATAATTCTCGGCATGGATGGCGAGAAGATCGCGAATACGGACGACCTTTATCGCTTGCTCGACAAGCATCAGGTGGGCGACACGGTGCAACTACAAATCCTTCGCAACGGCCGCCGGACAAGCGTGCCGGTGCGTTTGACGGCGCCACCAAGCCGCGGCCCGCAGCGAAGGTAAAGAGGACCGGGGGACGGGGGTCAGGGGCCGGAGGTCAGTGAAACCTGATTGGATGCTGTTAGTCTGACCCCTGACTTCTGTCTCCTGTATTCTGCTTCCGCTCTGCATGAATCAAACCAACCACTTCTTCAATCTTGGCTACGGATGGCTGTGCAAGCATTGCAGCGCCGCGGACTGCGAACGCACTTCGCAACCGTCCCAAACTCGCTCAGGTTTTTTCAGCCACGGGGAACCTGACAAGAAAGAAGCGAGCGCGTCGGGGTTACCGCTTGCTACCTGGACCGACGCCTCTCGTCATGCCTTGATGTGCCCACGTTGTGGAATCGATGAGACGATTTCGAACGCGTAATCTCAGATGGCAAAACAATCGTCGAACCCAAAATCTCAAGTCAGTCTCTTGAGTTCTCGCGCCCGACTCTCAGGATCGCCAAACAGCTCCCGATAATCACCAAAGCTCCTTGTGATCACATTCAACGCTTCGGTCCGATCGTAAACGCTCACGATCTCCACGCGTCTGGGCGCGTCGCCCGGCAACTGTTTGTAACTTAGAAAATAATGCTGGAGTCGATCCACCAGCGCCTGCGGACACTGCTCGATATCCTGGATGTGGCCGTAAGCGAGATCGGCTTCGAGCACCGCGATGATCTTGTCGTCAGCCTGCTCGCCATCGATCATTCGCAGGCCGCCGATCGGTTTGGCCTGGACGAAGAAGTTGCCCTGCGCAAACGTTTTTTCCGTCAGCACGCAAATGTCCATCGGGTCGCCATCGCCTTTGATGCCGGCGGCGCCGGCCCCTCCCTTTCGCTCCGCGCAAAGCTGCGCCACGCGGTCGCCACAGAAAGTTTGCGGAATGAATCCGTAAAGCGACGGGCACATCGAGGAGAAGCGCTGCGGCCGGTCAACGTGCAGATGGCCCGACTGCTTGTCCAACTCATACTTGACCGCGTCAGTCGGCACGATTTCGATGTAAGCCTTCACCGTTTCCGGAGCTTTGGTTCCCGGCGCGACGCCGTGCCAGGGGTGCGCCTGAAACATCAACTTCAAGAGATCGAAGGCAGAGTTTTCTTTGGACATGTCTTGCGGCCTTTCCGCTTCTGCGTGTGTTTCCGCCGGTGTTAGAATCCTAGCCTCGCGGCCCAGGGTTTTCAAACCAAACTGCTGAACGTTTAGAGGCGGGCATTGCCCGCCGTCTCAACCCGGGATCGAATGATCGGTAGCGATAGCCGCACCGGCGGGCAATGCCCGCCTCTAAACGAAACATCGTTTCTTCTAAAACGAGACTTTGTACATGGCCACTTCCGTCGACGTCATCAGCAATTCCCGCGAAAGCGCAATCTCGCTGCGTTGGATCATCAGCGCGCGCGACGACCTCATTTGGCTGATCGGCTCCGTGGCTTCCAGTTACCTACTGCTTGTTCTTTACGTGAAGGGAATCATTCCCCTCGTGCCGATGGTCGCGCTCTGGGCCATCCTGATCGACGCGCCACACGTCTTCGGCACTTTCTCGCGCACCTATTTTGATCGCAGCGAGCGCCAAAACCGCGGCCGCTTACTTTGGGGTTCGTTGCTCTTCTTCGCGATTGGCCCGCTGATGGTTTACGCCGGCGCCGGCCTCGTCTTCTTTTTCCTCGCGGCGCTTTGGGCCTATTACCATCTGGTGAAGCAGCACTACGGTTTCATGGTCCTTTACAAAAAAAAGAACCACGATCTCGCGCCACTCGATAACGCGCTTGACCGTCTGCTGTTGCTCTTCGCGTTCAATTATCCGTTTGTCGCTTTTATCGCCAGCGACCCGGAAGCGATGGCGCGCGTTCCCGCAAAGTTGCAGGCGGGAGTGAACACGCTGGCGACAATTTTGTTAGCCGGAACAATCGTGCTGGCCGTGGCTTGGCTGGGCCGACAAATTCAGCGCGCTCTTTCAGGCGACTCGCTCAACCTGCCGAAGTATCTGCTGCTCGCCGCCGCGATTCCGATGCATTGGATCGTTTTGTTGACGCCAATGCCGCACAAGCCGATCGCGATCGTCGCGATCCTGACGATCTATCACAACCTGCAATATCACCGGCTGATTTGGTTTCATAACAAGAAGTATGTCAGAACCGCCTGCGTGAGCGGGCGGGGCAGCAGCCCGACTGTCAGGGAGGGCTTGTCTGTATCTTCTTCGGAGCTTCACCAGAAGTACGGCGCCGCCGAGTTAATCAGTCGCCGGCTGCTTTACTACGTCGCCTTCGGAATTATTTTCGGCTTAATCTACCAGGGACCGCGGCAGCTGCTTGGCTATTTTAGTTTGAATACCGGCGACGGCGCGGTGGGCGCGCAACCGCTGGCAATGCAACTGGGCATTTCGTTTCTGTGGGGCTACGCGTTCATTCACTACTATCTCGACTCCAAAATTTGGCGCGTCCGCCGCGATCCGTCGGTGGGCAAGGCGCTGAACATGGCTTGAACGAACCTCCGAAAAGCATCCGCAGATTACGCAGAGAAATCTAAGACAAGACTGAAGCTTGAAATCTCTCTCTCTTTCTCTCTCGTGGCCTAAATCCACTCTTGCTTCTTACTTAATCTGTAATCTGCGAAATCTGCGGAAAGTCTCCTGGCGCTTTTGGCGTCTTGGCGGTTCAATTTTCGAAAGACCACGCGCGGTCATGAACAGAACTCTGAAACCACTTTCGTAAACGCCTCCGGATACTCTTCGTGCGGCAGATGGCCGCAGGCGCGAAACACGATCAGGCGCGAATCAGGGATTTCCTGATGCAATCGCTCGCCGTCTCTGAGCGGCACCTCGCGATCCGTATCGCCCCAAACTACCAGCGTAGGCACGGTTAGCAAATGCGCGTCGCGCGAAACGCGATCTGCGTCCCAGCGTCGCACGGTGCGGATGATGGCCCGATGCGCGCCCCGCGTACGCAAGGGCAAATGTCGCGCGTCAACCCGGCGCTCATCCAGCTCCCAGGAATGGCGGTCGTAAACGCGCTTCATTCTCATCCGCAGCAGTCGCCGCGAGCCGACCAGCAGCGGCGAAAGAATGTCGCCGATGATTGGCGAACCAAACAGGCGCATCAGCAAAAACCGCGTCGGCTTGTTATTAGTAACTGCGCCCACCAGCACCAGTTTCTCGACCAACTCCGGACTGTCGAGTGCAATCGTTGCGGCGATCGCTCCGCCGTAAGAACTGCCGACGAGGACAGCGCGCTCGATTCCCAATTGCTTCATTAAGCTCACCACCATCTCTGCCTGCCGCGGAATCGTGTAGTCGAGGTGGCGAGGCTTTTCCGAGTAGCCATAGCCGAGCAGGTCAGGCGCGATCACTCTGAAGCCGGCGCCAGCCAGTTCCAAGAGCACCTTGCTCCAAACCAGATTTGACGCCGCGAAACCGTGAATCAAAATCATCGGCGGGCCATTCGCGTCGCCGGCTTCCTGGTAGTGAACGTTCACGCCGTCGACTTCGATGAAGCGCGAGTAGTCCGCATGAAAAACTACCGCGCGGTTTTTGTCGAACTCGACGTCGCTCGGACGCAGCCACAGCTTGGCTGCCAGCGACGAAGCAGCCAACGCCGAGATGCCTCCAATCCAGTAACGTTTCTTCATAACCAATTAGCCAGCCGCGCAGCGGCGGGATTTAGTAGCCCCGTGCGTAAGCGCGGGGTTGCGAAGATGTGACGGAGGTTGAGCTCCGCAGGTGCGACATTAATGATGAGCCAGCCGGTGCCGGCTCTTTGGGCCTCAACGGCCTTACACTGCCACGATCCACGTCCTTACGGACGTGGCTATTGAATGGCGGCCCTCCCGGGCCTGCTTGTCCTTCTTCCAAACAGTTCCTCGTTTCTTAGGCATCGTCGCGCGCGATTACGACGCTCGGGTGTAGCGAGCTTAAGGCGGCGTTGAAATGTGCAACTGCGATCAAGTTGCCGTGCTCGTCGCGCATTCTCACGCGCTCGCCGTCGCTCCAGTTTGCATCCGAAAGTTCAACGTTTATGCCGTTCAAGACCTTGCCTATCTGATCGGTGCTTAAGTTTACAAAAGGTAAATGCGCCAACGCAGCATCGGGCGGACGAAAAATTGTTCCCAGCGACTCCTCTGCCAAATGCAGCTTCAATTGCTCCAGCGTGTTTGCTTCGCGGACGTCAAATTCGCCCACGCGCGTGCGTCGCAATTCCGCGAGATGCGCGCCGACGCCGAGCCGCTTGCCGAAATCTTCCGCCAGCGTTCGCACGTAAGTGCCGCTGGAACACGCCACGCGCACTTCAAAATCGAAAGTACCGTCGCGATTGTCTTTCAACCAGTCGCCTGCCGAATTGCCGGCTGGCGTGATTGGCTCAAACGTGTAGATGCAAACGCGAACGGGCTTGCGCTCGACTTCCTCGCCGCGCCGCGCCAGTTCATAAAGTTTGCGGCCGCCCTGCTTTTTCGCAGAGTACATCGGCGGCACCTGATCAATGTCGCCGCGCAAACTCGCAAGTGCGGCTTCGATTTGCTCACGATTCCAGGGTGGCAGCGTCGAACCTTTATGGTCCGCAGCCGCGGAAGCCAGGGTGCCGGGAACGTTGTCGAGCGGCTTTCCCGTCACGTCTCCGGTGTCGGTGGCGAAACCAAGCCGAATCACCGCCTCATACTCTTTTTTTAGTTCAGTGAGAAACTGGGCCAGGCGCGTGGCGCGACCGACGAGAACCACTAAAAGACCAGTGGCAAAAGGATCGAGCGTGCCGGCGTGCCCGACGCGGGGCGCGCGCAGAATCCGTTTCACGTCGGCAACAATATCGTGCGACGTCGGCCCGGCAGGCTTGTCGATACTTAACACGCCATTCATGAGAAGCATTCTAATGGGCCGTCCGGCAATTAGCGATTCGACCGAGTTTGGCAGGCCAGCGACAAGAACCCGGAGCGGGGGCAAGCCCGCCTTCCTGACCTTGAGCTGATCGATTTTGAATTGCTGATTCTAGAATGAATGACTTTCGAGGCGAGAGCGGACGCGACAAATCGAGAAGCTCAGGGTCAGGAAGGGGGCTCGCCCCCGCTCTTGCGGCTTCATGCAGAACTCTGTGGTTAAATATTCCCCATGCGAGCACGACGCTCTAAACCTCGGGAAGACAATCCGCCCAGGACTCCTGCCACGCCGGAGGAGTTGCGGGCCAGGACTTTCGCGCGCGCGGTGAAGCTGTTGACTGCGAAGTCGCGTTCGATCGCTGAGTTGCGTGAACGCCTGGCTGAACGATGTTCCAGCAAGGCGATTGTCGAAACGGTGATCGAACGGCTGCGCGAGTATGGCTACCTCGATGATGAGCGCTACGCACTCGGCTATGCATCGGCGAAAGTCAGGCAGCAGCCGGTTGGCCGGCGCCGGCTGCAGCAGAGTCTGGTGATGAAGAAGGTGGACCGCGCCGTCGCTGACCAGGTTTTGGATCAAGTTTTTTCTGAAACGCCGGAAGCGGATTTGATCGATCGCGCGATTGAGAAACGCGTGCGGCTGCGCGGGCGGCCGGAGACGCGCGCCGAAGCGAAAAGTCTGTTCGATCACTTGCTGCGCCAGGGCTTTGCTTTTGAACTGGTTTCCGAGAAAGTCCGCGCCGCCTCGAAGACGAACCTGGAAGAGATTGAATAGGCGCAAGGCGGGGCGTTTTTGGAGTGCGGTGACCGGTCACCGCTTTGGTCCGTGGCGGCTTGACGCCACGTCTTCATCGCGAAGGAATTCAACCAAAACTGCGACAAGTCGCAGTTGACCAAAGCGCTGACAGGTCAGCGCACTCCAAAATTTTGGGCTCAATTTCAGTCAGTCAAACCTGCATGCTAAACTCCAAGTTCGTCAGTAACCCGCTGTCAGTGGTTTGTTGAAAGAACTTTCGCCTCTACTGTCTGCTGTTTTCTGACTTCTGAATTCTGAACTTCTGACCTCTGAACCATGACCGGAAACGAAATTCGCGAGATTTTTCTGAAGTACTTCGAGCGCCACGGGCACACGCGCGTGCGCTCGTCGCCGCTGCTTCCCGCCAACGATCCGACGTTGCTGTTCACCAACGCGGGCATGAATCAGTTTAAGGACGTCTTTCTCGGCCTCGAGAAACGCGAGTACGTGCGGGCCTGCTCGTCGCAAAAATGCGTGCGCGCCGGCGGCAAGCACAACGATCTCGACGAAGTCGGGAAGACGGCTCGTCATCAAACGTTTTTCGAGATGCTCGGGAATTTTTCGTTCGGCGACTACTTCAAGGAAGACGCCGTCAAGTTTGCCTGGGACTTTCTTGTTAACGAGTTGAAGCTCGATCCAAAGCGCATGTGGTTCAGCGTGTTTGCCGGCGACGACGAAGTTGGGCCGGACGAAGACGCCGAAAAATTTTGGGAACAGGTGGGCGCGCCGCGCGAACGCATTCTGCGCTTTGGACGCAAAGACAACTTCTGGCAGATGGGCGACACCGGACCGTGTGGCCCCTGCAGCGAAATCCATTACTACATGGGCGCGGACCCTAACGACGCGGAGAACAACGCCGCGAACGTCAATGGCCCAGGCGACACGATCACCGAGATTTGGAACCTGGTGTTCATGCAGTTCGATCGCAGCGAAGTGAGCGCGGGCAAGTACAGCCTGACTCCGTTGCCCGCGCCGTCGGTCGACACTGGAATGGGATTGGAGCGACTGGCAGTCGTGCTGCAGGGCGTGAAGTCAAACTACGAAACCGATCTGCTGCGGCCAATCATCGAGTTCACGGCAACGCTGGCTGATCGAAATTATGAGCCGGAAACGCAGGAAGGTTTTGCGATGCGGGTCATTGCTGACCATGCGCGCGCCACCGCGTTCCTGATCGCTGACGGCATTCTGCCTGGCAACGAAGGCCGCAACTACGTCCTGCGAAAAATCATGCGCCGCGCGATCTACCAGGGCCGCCACACGCTCGGCTTCCAGGATTCGTTCTTTCACAAGGTGACGAACTTCGTCGTCGATCAGATGCACGAGCCGTATCCCGAACTCGAAGTTCAGCGTGGCTTCATCGAGAAGATGGTGAAGCTGGAAGAGGAGCGGTTTGGCTGCAACGATGACGGTTGGCTTGCAACAAGCTCGAAGAACTCTTTTCTGCGACAAGTGGGCGGATGCCCAGAGTACAAGAGCGTTCGCTCGTCTATACGACACGTTCGGCACCCCGCGGGATTTGATTCGAGTGGGTTTGAAGGAGCGCGGTTTTGCAATCGATGAAGATGCAGTTCAACGAGTCCTTCGATGCTGCTTTACAGGACCTCCAACAAACAGGCGTAGCCGGAAAAGTTGAAGGCAAATCCAAAACGAATCCGCTTCATGCTGACGTCGTCGATCGTTTGGGTCAGCTCCCAGTTTAAAGGCTACGACGCGACCAGGGTTGACGACGCGAGAGTCATCGTCGTTAATCAAGGGCGAGCGAAGTTGACGGACTAAACGAAGGTGACGAAGGCGAAGTCGTTCTCGATCACACGCCGTTCTATGCCGAGAGCGGTGGACAAGTTGGCGACGTCGGTCGTCTGGTCAGTACTGCAAACGCAGGTTGTCAGACCACCTCCGCTAGCCGACGAAGACGCCACCGCTGAGCAGGTGGTACTGACCTGAGCGCCACAGTGCAGTTGTCTCGATACCTACTCGCCGGCGCAGGGGTTGATCGTCCACAAGGTCAAAGTTGAAAAAGGAACCTTGAAGGTTGGCGATACGGTTACGGCTGAAGTCGATGTCGAAAAGCGCGACGCCACACGACGCAATCACACGGCGACGCACCTGATGCATGCTGCTCTGCGAGAAGTTTTGGGCACGCACGTTAAGCAGGCTGGCTCGGTAGTTGCGCCAACGTATTTGCGTTTTGACTTCTCCCACTATCAGCCGTTGACGCGCACCGAGATCGAAGAGATCGAGAACCTGGTGAACTATCACATCCTGCGCAACGAGCCGGTTGAGACCAACGAGATGGCAATCGAAGAAGCGATGCGTTCGGGCGCGATGGCGCTGTTCGGCGAGAAGTATGGCGAGAAAGTCCGCGTGCTTTCGATCAAAGGCGCGGAAGACATTTTTTCGCGCGAGCTTTGCGGCGGCACGCACGTACGCGCAACCGGCGATATCGGACTCTTCAAGATCGTGAGCGATGAGTCGATCGCTTCCGGCGTGCGACGCATCCGCGCAGTCACCGGCGTGGACGCCTTTGCGCGTTTCCGCGAAGACGAACTCTTAATCGATCAAGTCGCTGCCGGGCTGAAAACTTCGCGGGCGGAATTGCCCAGCGTCATTGGCAAGTTGCAGGACGAACTGAAGAAGGCGCGGCGCGAGACGGACGAGTTGCGTTTGAAAATTGCGACCGGCGCGGTTGGCAGTGCTTCCGCGAACGGCGACGACGCTCGCGAAGTTTCCGGCGTGAAGGTACTGGCGCGTGAAGCCAGCGACCTCGATGCGGCCGGCATGCGTCAGCTTTCGGATTCTTTGCTGGCGCGAATCAAATCCGGCGTCGTGGTACTGGGTCGCAGCAGCGACGGCAAAGTCTCGCTGATCGTGCGCACGTCTGACGATCTCACCAGCCGGGTCCCTGCCGGCAAGGTCATCAAAGAGTTGGCGCCGATTGTCGGCGGCAAAGGCGGCGGCAAAGCAGACATGGCCGAAGGCGGCGGCGCCCAGCCGGAAAAACTGAGCGCTGCGCTCGAAGCGAGTTACGCTGTCGTCGAGAAACTCCTCAGCTAAGCGCCTTTTGGAGTGCGGTGACCTGTCACCGCTTTCGTTAGTGGCGGCCTGACGCCACGTTCTCTCAGCATTGATCTCAGCCGCCGATGGTGGCGACAGATCGCCACCAACGAAAGCGCTGACAGGTCAGCGCACTCCAAAGCCTTTACGAACGACCGCAGCACAGACAGAAATGTCGTCCTACATCGTCTTCTGCTTGTCCGTCAGCACGATTCCCATTTTTTCCAAGGTCACCTTGTTCAGCGTTCCGGTAACCTTGAGGGTTTCTGCTTCCTGATACTTCTTCAGACCCGCCCGCGTGTCGTCGTCGAGTTTTCCCGTCTCTTCACCGGAATAGAAACCGCGGTCCTTGAGAATCTTTTGCGCCTGCTTGATCTGGTCCTTGTTGGCGCGGAAGATCGGCTTGCGGGGCTTGGGCGCAGGCGCGGCTGTGTTTGTGTTGTCAGAAGTTGTCGAGCTGTTTGCGTTTTGGGCTATCGCCACCGAAAAGACGAAGAGCAGCGACAGACAGGCCGAGATTAATTTTTTCATATGGATCCTTCTTTTCGTGAGACGCGCAATGCGCGCAGCGTAACTGAATGTTGGGAAAGCGGCGGTATCATACAGACTCTCAACCGAAATTCAATCGCGCGCCGTAAGAGGCCGTTAACACGTGATTGCAAGCCGTCTTGCAAAGCAGGCAAGGCCCGCCGACTCGCATCCAATCCAGGCAGGTGCATCCCTAAACAACCACCGCTCACCTGAAAAACTGCTAAAAACCCTAACGATTTGCCTACAAACCTCCTGGTGTTGGCAATCGTTAAACTGCCGTGTTATTATCTTTCCGGTCCTGGTAGCAGCCCAAAGAGACCGCTCCCCGTAGTTCTTCACATCGCGCTACATCTTCTAATTCAAAAAGGATTCCGACCCGCGTTTCACGTTGTCGTCAGCTCTCGGATAAATCGCATGAAAAAATTTCCCCTCGTTTTTGCCATCCTCTTACTCTCTGCGTTTTCAGCTTTCGCCCAGGACGGACGGGCGCCCGGGTATCGCGTAGACAACTTTGATCTGCCGACGGGTTTGCACGTGCAACTGCCGGCGCCGCCGGCCGCCTTAAGAAAATCGCGTCGCGGCAAACTGTTGACGTCGACGAATCTGAACTACGCGGCTTCAACCGGGCCGCTCACTCATCCGACGCACATGAACTGGACCGGCACGCTGAGCGGCTTCACCACCGGCAACCCGACTGTCGACAGTTACATACTCGAATCCGGTCGCCGCAATTCAGTCGATCCGCTTTTGCTCTACGCCATCATGCATCAGGAGTCGACCTTCAAACCCCGGGCCTTGTCTCACAAAGGTGCGAGCGGTCTCATGCAATTGATGCCCGGAACGGCTCGCCGTTTTGGCGTCACCAGCATTTGGGATCCGAAGCAGAACATTGAAGGCGGCACGCGTTACATGCGTTTCCTGCTGGACAAGTTTGACGGGGACATAAAACTCGCGCTGGCGGGTTACAACGCCGGCGAAGGCGCCGTGATGAAGTATGGTTATCGAATTCCGCCTTACAACGAGACGCAGGAGTATGTGCGACGAATCAGCCGGCGCTATGACTTGATTCGCGATCCGCTCGCCTATCGCAACGCGAATAGAGTCACGCGCGATCAGATCGCGGCGAACCAAAGCAAGGAATCGGCGCCGCTCACAATCTATGAACGCAGTGTGTTTGCAGTGAAACTTCCGGACGGGCGTTTGCAGTTGGTGACGCAGTAGGAAGAACAGGAGACAGTAGTCAATAGACAGAATTGCAGTCGGAAGCGTCATGCGGAAATCCGACTTCTTAATTCTGTCTACTGACTACTGTCTCCTTTTCAACTGACTGGTTGCGTAATCAATGCCGGCAGCGGTGTGACCGCTTGTGTCGCCGGCACACAGAGCACCGGGCACGGCGCGTTCCGGACGACGCGTTCAATTTCGGACCCGAGTACGGGGGTGCCGCCAAAGATCGAAGCGTGTACGCTGGTGCCGATGACGATCAAATCCGCGTCAGTCTCCGTCGCCAGTCGCACGATCTCTTCGTACGGACGTCCTTCGCCGATGTGCGTGACAGCGCGAGCGCCGTCGCCGCGCGAAAGTTGGCCCAGGCGTTCCGCCACATAGCTTCGCAAACGCGTAAGCGCGTTCAAGCCACCTTCAGGAAACATCACCGAGATCTGTTCCAGGTAGTCTCCGATAACAGAGACGGCGTGGAGTTCTGCGCCGGTTTGATTTGCCAGTTGAGTTGCTACCTGAGTCGCAGCCGCGGATGACGGCCGAAAGTTTGTTGCCAACAAGATTCGGTTCAAACGGACCTCGCTGCGATCGCCTTTGTGTTCGACGAAGTCATGCTGCGGCGGACGAATTGTCAGCACCGGGCAAGGCGCCTCAGCAATAATTTCTTCAGCCGTCGAACCCCAAAGCGCGCGCGCGAGTCCCTGGCGACCGTGCGTGACCACAGTGACGAGATCGATGTCGTAGTCGTGCACAGCCGTCGCGATCGCCGGCGCCGGTTCGCCTTCCACAATCACCGGCTCGACTTCAAGGCCATTGAACAACGGATCGGCCAACAGGTTTAAGACCTCGGTTCTCAACTGCAGCAACCAACGGTTGTCCTGCTCCGCAAAAATCCGTTCCGGCAAAGTGAGCAAGTTGGCGGGAACTTCCGCACTCTGAACACTGAACAGGACCACGCGGCCGCCGCCGCTATGGGCCAGCGCCGCCGCATACTTCAGCGCGGCGCGAGCGTGGGGGGTGAAATCAGTCGGGAAGAGAATGTTTCGGAACGGATACATAAACGAATTCGGATTGGGAAGAGTCTAGCAAGAAACAGTTTGGTCCGTGAAGGAAACCCATCGGGGGAAGGGGTCAGGGGGAAAGGGTAAGAAGAAAGGCAAGCGGGCTTACCCCTTCCCCATTACCCTTTCGCCATTTCATTTCTTGTTTTCTTCTGGATTTTCCTCGGCGTTCCGTGCCAAACTCCGCCGCAATCCGTAGCGCAGTTCGGGAGCCCGTCAACGTCGGCGCGTCATCCGGTCATCATCATCTATCCGGTGGAGTGGAAATGATTGAAGTAACTGACATCGTCAAGCGTTATGGTCAGAACACGGTTCTTAATAACGCGACGTTTCAAATTCAGGAAGGCCAACTGACTACAATTCTTGGTCCGTCCGGGTGTGGCAAGTCGACGCTGCTGCGTTGCCTGAACCGGCTCGAACGTTTTGATCGCGGCCGCTTGCGCATTGGCGACGTTGAAGTTGTGGGCACGGAAGACAAACAACTGAGCGCCGCGGAAGAAAAGCAGTTAACCAAGCGACTGCGCGAACGCGTCGGCATAGTGTTTCAAAATTTCAATCTGTTTCCGCACCTGACGGTGCTGGCGAATTGCACGCAGGCGCCGATCATCGTCAAGAAAATGGAGCGCGCGGCGGCGGAGAAACTCGCGCGTCATTATCTGGAGAAAGTTGGACTCAGCGACAAGGTTGATTTCTATCCGGCGCAACTTTCGGGGGGACAACAGCAGCGCGTCGCGATTGCGCGGGCGATGACGATGGAGCCCGAAGTAATCCTTTTTGACGAACCAACTTCAGCACTCGATCCGCAACTGATCCAGGGAGTGGCGCGCATGTTGCGCGCGCTCGACGATCTCGGCAAGACGCTCGTCGTAGTTTCACACGACATGAATTTTGCCCGACGAATTTCTGACCAGGTGATTTATTTCGAAGGCGGCCACGCAGTCGAAGCCGGCACGCAGCAGGAAGTTTTCGGCAACCCGCAGCAGCCGGAAACGCGCGCCTTCATGCAGAGCTTTCACGATGACGAGCCAGAGGAAGCAGCGCCCGGCAACGGCCAGCAGACTCCTCAACAGGATCAGAAGCTTGACGTTTCGACCGGAACGCGCGAGACGCTGGGGCAGGAAGAGTAGTGGATTGTTTTCAACTCTCCGCGCGGCTCTGCAATCTTTGCGTCTCAGCGTTTAAGCTTTGCCACGTTCTTCACCGAGAGTCGCAGAGAACGCTGAGGTTGCGCAGAGATGTGCAAAAACCAGGTCACTGCTACAGGAAAAGAATGAAGAGATGACCAGACTTCCCAGAAAGCTCGCCGCCGTTTTCCTTCTCCTGCTGTTCTTACAAGTGCCTTCGTTCGCGCAGTCGGCCATGGAGCGCGTGCGCAAGAGCGGTGAACTGCGCATCGGCACGGACGCGACTTATCCGCCGCTTGAATACATCGAGGGTGGGCAGTTTGCAGGTTTCGAGATCGATCTCGGCAACGCGATCGCGCGGGATTTGGGCGTGCGGGCGCAATGGATCAACTCCGGTTTCGACGGAATTTTTCCGGCGCTGCAGAATGGTTCCTTCGACGCGGTGGTTTCCTCCGTCACGATCACGCAGGAACGAAGCGCGTCGATGCTCTTCTCGGATCCTTACTACGATTCGGGACAACTGATCGCTGTGCGCCAGGGAACGACCGGCATCGAGGCGCCTGAAAATCTCTCCGGAAAAAAAGTCGGCGTCCAAATTAACACCACCGCGCAACTCGATCTGGAGAAACGCCAGGGGGTCACCGTTGCCGTCTACAACACGATCGATCTGGCGCTGCTCGACTTGAAAAATGGACGCATTGACGCGGTCGTCGGCGACGCGCCGGTCCTGCGTTACATGATCCGGCAGAGTTTTCGTGAACTGCAGACTGTCGGTCGCCGGTTCACCGATGAAAAGTTTGGGATCGCGTTTGCACAGTCGAGCGAAGATTTGCGGCGGGCGGTCAACGCGGCGCTTTGGCGAATTGAAGACAGCGGCGAGTACGACCGAATTCATGAAAAGTGGTTTGGCGAAGTTGCCGAGCGGACCGCCGATCAGGCTGCCAGCATTGCGAAGCCGAAGACATTCGACTTCAGCATCATCAAACACACCTGGCAGTTTTTTCTGAAGGGCGTCTGGCTGACGGCGCGGCTGGCGTTGCTGAGTCTCGCGTTGGGCTTGCCGATCGGTTTGCTGCTGGCTTTGGCGCGTGTGCAGTCGTCGCGTTTGCTGGCGGCGCCGGCGGCCGTCTACGTCGAGGTAATGCGCGGTACGCCGTTGCTGGTGCAGATACTTTTCATCTACTTCGTGCTGCCGATTTTCGGCATCCACCTGCCGGCGTTTACGAGCGGCGTCATCGCGCTGACGCTGAATTGCGCGGCCTACATTTCAGAAATTATCCGAGCAGGAATTATTTCTATCGACGCCGGACAGATGGAAGCGGCGCGCTCGCTGGGCATGAGCTATTCACAGGCCATGCGCAACATCATCCTGCCGCAAACGTTTCGCCGCGTCGTGCCGCCGCTGACCAACGAAGCGATCGCGCTACTGAAAGATTCGTCGCTCGTGTCAGTCATCGGACTGACTGAACTGGCGCGCACCGGACAGGAACTCGCCAGCCGTTATGCCGCGCCGTTAACGATCTGGCCGGTGGTTGCCGTGTTCTACCTGTTGCTGACTTTCCCGCTGACGCGCGTGGCGGAATACCTCGAGCGGCGCTGGCGGCCGGTGACGAGAGCGTAGGAAATCTTCTGCGAGTTCGCGTAAAATCGGTTCATGGCAACTGAAATAACCCAATTATTTCGCGAAGCGTTGGAACTGACGGACAACGATCGCGCGACGCTGGCGTGTTGAGTAGGGCTTTGCAGAAGAGTAACTCAGTCCGCGAAGCGGACGAATGATAATAGCCCAGCAGTTTACTGCTGGGGCACCGTCCCGAAGAGAATCTAGTCCGTGAAACGGACGGCTGAGTGGTATTAATGGAAATCGACTCAGTCGTCCGTTTCACGGACTTAGTAGCGAAAATCCCGGCGCACCCAGCGATGAATCGCCGGGCTATTACCAGTCGTCCGCCAACGGACTGATCAAAAGATCGAAATAAGGCTGAACAATCATGAAATGCTTTGCAATTTCTCTCGCAGCTTTTGCGCTGACTTTCGTCCTGGCTGCTGCCACCATTGCCCAAACGCCAAAGACTGCCGTCTCTGTCTTTCAGTTAGGCAGTCAAGCAACAAAGATTCCCGCGCCCGAAGGTTATGAAGAAGCGGCCTCGCAGTTCCAAGTTATCAAGGACCAGTTCACCAGCACCGAAGCTCCGGAAAACGACATGCTGGCCGTGCATCTTACTCGTGCCGACTGCGACCAGTTGCGCGCGGGGACGCCCGGATCGTTCAACTCCAACACCAAGGTTTCCATTCGCCGCGCGATTCGCGACCAGGTTTATTCCGCCGAACGCTTCGCGAATCTGGTTGCGGAGTTTCGCAAGAGCGGCGCGAAGTATATGGATGTCAACAGTCCGGTTATGAAGGACGCGGTCAAGCGGCTGGACCAGAGCCTGAGCGATACCACCAAACAGGACACCGAGGTGGAGATGAGCCAGCCGGTCAATCTCGGAGAGTTCGACACGCGGCCGAATGTCTACAGCGTCATGATTGTGCTGAACTTCAAGACCAAAATCGGGGACCGCGAAGCCAGCGTTCCTATTCTCAGCGGTTTGTCGTACCTCAGAGTCGGACAGCGAATGATTTACGTTTACACTTATCGCAAGTACAAGACCGCCGCAGACGTGGAAGCCCTACGAGACTTCACCAGAAAATGGACCGCGCAAATTCTCGCCGTCAACTAGTCAATCACGTCCATAAATCATGAACGCGCTTCCAATCATCATCGGCACACTTTGCGTGATGGCGATTGCCTATCGCTATTACTCGGCTTTCATTGCTGCCAAGGTCCTCGCGCTTGACGATTCGCGACCGGTGCCTTCCGAGACGTTGTACGACGGGCACAACTACTATCCGACCAACAAGTGGGTGCTCTTCGGTCATCACTTCGCGGCAATCTCCGGCGCCGGTCCGTTGATTGGTCCAGTGCTGGCGGCGCAGTTTGGATTTCTGCCGGGGCTGTTGTGGCTGGTGATTGGCGTCTGTCTCGGCGGCGCCGTGCACGACTTCATGATCCTCGCGGGCAGCATTCGTCGTCGCGGAAAATCGTTGGCGGAAATGGCACGCACCGAGATCAGTCCCCTCTCCGGACTCGTCGCGGGCGTGGCGATCCTCTTCATCGTTGTCATCGCGCTTGCCGGCCTGGGACTGGTTGTCGTCAACGCGCTCGCTGAGTCGCCCTGGGGTATTTTCACGGTCGGCTTCACGATTCCCCTCGCGCTTTTCATGGGCCTTTACATGTATCGCTTCCGCAAAGGCAAGATTCTCGAGGCGAGCGCGATCGGCGTCATCGGCTTGCTGGCGGCGGTTTATCTTGGTGGCCGCGTCGCTGATTCGTCGCTCGCAAACGCGTTCACGCTTTCGCGCAACACCCTAATCGTCCTGATGGCGTTTTACGGTTTCATCGCTTCGGTGCTGCCGGTTTGGATGCTGCTCTGCCCGCGCGACTACCTTTCTTCATACTTAAAACTCGGCACGATCGCTTTCCTAATCATCGGCGTGATTCTCGTTCACCCGAATCTGAACATGCCGGCGTTCACGCCTTTCACCGCGGGCGGCGGACCGGTGATTCCCGGCAAGCTTTACCCGTTTGTCTTCATCACGATTGCCTGCGGCGCGATTTCCGGTTTTCATGCGCTGATTTCTTCGGGCACGACGCCCAAAATGATCGCGAAGGAAACTGACGCGCGCATGATCGGCTACGGCTCGATGTTGATGGAGGGGATTGTCGGCGTGGTGGCGCTGATTGCGGCGACGTCGCTTTTCCCCGGCGATTACTTTGCCATCAACACGGCGCAGAAAACCGAAACGCAAAAAGCTGCGTACGTGCGGATGGTCGACGAGCACAGCACCCCGGGCTTCAACCTCCAGCCGACCGAGATTGATCGACTCGAACAGGAGTCAGGCGAGAAAAATCTGCGCGGGCGAACGGGTGGAGCAGTGACACTCGCTCTCGGCATCGCCAAAATCTTTGACGGCATTCCGGGACTGAGCGGCCTGATGAAGTACTGGTATCACTTCGCGATCATGTTTGAGGCGCTCTTCATTCTGACGACGATCGACACGGGCACGCGCGTGGCGCGCTTTCTTGTCGGCGAATTTGGCGGGCGCTTCTACCGCAAACTTGAAGAACCGAATTGGCTGCCGGGCTCAATAATCACGAGCGCGATTGTGGTCACGGCTTGGGCCGCGTTTATCTGGTCCGGGTCGATCTCGACAATCTGGCCGATGTTCGGCATTGCCAATCAACTGCTGGCGGCCGTTGCGCTCTGCGTTGCCACGACGATCCTCATCAACTCCGGCAAGGCGAAATACTGCTGGGTAACGATCCTGCCGCTGAGCTTTGTCTCGATCACAACTCTCGTGGCCGGTTGGGAGTCGATCACCGACATCTTCTGGCCGCTTGCGCAAAAACCGGAGACGGCGATGCAGGGCTACGTCAATACCGCGCTCACCGCCACGATCATGATTGCCGCGGTCATCATTCTGTTCGATTCGATTCGCCGCTGGCTCGGTTTCGGCAAACGCCCGCAAAGCCTGGTTGATTTTGCAGACGCTGAAGCGGCGTCTTAATCAAGCGCCAAAGGCGCGAAAATGCAAAAGCCTGGGGCAACGCCCCAGGGACGCTATCGAATTCAACAAGGAGCGCTGAAAGCGCGAAATGTTCCTCCCCACCATTACTGCATTTCATCTCAAGGGCGCGCCTTTAGCGCTAAGATAGCTAGGGTGACCTGTTTCCTGGGGCGTTGCCCCAGGCTTTTACATTCCGCGCCTTTGGCGCTTAAAGCGTCAATTCCGAATTGAGAACCCAGCCTTCCCGCTTCCCCGGTTGGACAGTCCGCCCGCTAATCGGCAATAATACCGCAATTTTGATGAGGCTGCTGGGGAAGACTGTGTCCACCGGAGTGCTGTTTCCGGGTGGAAACCAGACTGTTTCGAAACTGCAGCCAGGCTCCCGGGCAGTCAGTCTCGCCGCTACTTAAACGACCGAAAGGAATCACACAATCGTGGAACTATCGCTGATCTCAATTATCAGCCTGCTAACAGTTTGTTTGGCAGCCTTGCTTATCACAAAGAAAACTAACAAAACGAGCGCCGTCAGCCGGACTCAGTTCAGTTCGCGTCTGCGTCGCCTCCGTAACACCGGGCTGAGTTTCGCCGCCGCCGTTGCGGGCCTGTTGGTTTCCGCGTCGCCGACGTTCGCGCAGGAAGGCGGCGAGGCGAATCTGCGATTGCCGGATCTCGCTGACGTTACTTTCTTTGGCGGCATCGACGGTCACCGGTTGCTGTTGGCGGGTATCGTGGTTTGCCTGCTCGGTCTCGGCTTCGGTCTGGCGATTTACATGAACCTGAAAAAGCTGCCGGTGCATCGCGCCATGCGCGAAATTTCGGAGCTTATTTACGAGACCTGCAAAACCTATCTCATCACGCAGGGCAAGTTCATCCTGATCCTCGAAATCTTCATCGGCATCATCATCATTCTTTACTTCGGCGTGCTCTCGGGGATGGAGCCGATGCGCGTGGCGATCATTCTCGCGTTCAGTCTCATCGGCATCGCCGGCAGTTACGGCGTCGCCTGGTTTGGCATTCGCGTCAACACTTTCGCCAACTCGCGCACCGCCTTCGCCAGCCTCGAGGGCAAACCGTTTCCGCTTTATGCAATTCCGCTCAAAGCCGGCATGAGCATCGGCATGATGCTGATCAGCGTAGAACTTTTGATCATGCTGTGCATTCTGCTTTTCATTCCGGGCGACTACGCGGGACCGTGCTTCATCGGTTTTGCAATTGGTGAATCGCTCGGCGCGGCGGCGCTCAGAATCGCCGGCGGCATCTTCACGAAGATCGCCGACATCGGTTCTGACTTGATGAAGATCGTCTTCAAGATCAAGGAAGACGACGCGCGGAACCCGGGCGTAATTGCTGACTGCACCGGCGACAACGCCGGCGACTCAGTTGGACCAAGCGCTGACGGCTTTGAAACCTACGGCGTGACCGGCGTGGCGCTGATCACGTTCATTCTGTTAGGTGTGCCTGACCCGCGGGTTCAGGTGCAATTGCTGGTTTGGATCTTCATCATGCGCATCATGATGATCGTCGCGAGCGCGATTTCCTACTTCGTCAACGACGCCATCGCGAAGGCGCGCTACGCCAAAGCGGACAAGATGAATTTCGAGGCGCCGCTGACGTCGCTGGTCTGGATCACGTCCATCGTTTCCGTCGTGATCACTTTCGTCGTTTCCTATTTCACGATTCCCACGCTGGGCAGCGACGCCACGCAGTGGTGGAAACTCGCAACCATCATCTCCTGCGGCACCCTGGCCGGGGCGATCATTCCCGAACTCGTCAAGATTTTTACGTCAACCGAATCAAGACACGTCAGCGAAGTCGTCACCTCTTCTCGGGAAGGCGGCGCTTCGCTCAACATTCTCTCGGGCCTGGTGGCCGGCAACTTTTCGGCTTATTGGCTGGGCATCAGCATCGTTGGCCTCATGGCGATCGGCTACTTCTTCAGCACCATGGGTCTCGACGACCTGATGATTTCCACGTCGCTCGTCAAGGTCGCGCCGGTGTTCGCTTTCGGGCTCGTGGCTTTTGGATTTTTCGGCATGGGACCAGTCACGATCGCCGTCGACTCCTACGGTCCGGTGACTGACAACGCGCAGTCGGTTTACGAGTTGTCGCTGATCGAACAGATTCCCGACATCGAAGCCGAAATTCAGCGAGACTTTAACGTGACGCCAAACTTCGCGCGCGCCAAACACTTGCTTGAGGAAAACGACGGCGCGGGCAATACTTTCAAAGCCACCGCCAAACCTGTGCTCATCGGCACTGCAGTCGTCGGCGCTACGACTATGATCTTCTCGATCATCATGGTGCTGACGGATCAACTTCGAGACTCAGTCGCGCTCAACAGCCTGTCGCTCTTGCACGCGCCATTCGTTCTCGGGCTGATCACGGGCGGCGCGGTGATTTACTGGTTCACCGGCGCTTCGATTCAGGCGGTAACAACCGGCGCCTATCGCGCGGTCGAGTTCATCAAAGCAAACATCCGGCTCGAAGGGGTAGAAAAAGCTTCGGTCGAAGACAGCAAGAAGGTAGTGCAAATCTGCACGCAGTACGCGCAGAAAGGCATGTTCAATATCTTCCTGACGATCTTCTTTTCCACCCTCGCGTTCGCGTTCGTTGAGCCGTTCTTTTTCATCGGTTACCTGATCTCGATCGCCGTCTTTGGTCTCTACCAGGCAATCTTCATGGCCAACGCCGGCGGCGCCTGGGACAATGCGAAGAAAGTCGTGGAAGTTGATCTGAAGCAAAAAGGCACGGCGCTGCACGACGCGACGGTGGTCGGCGACACGGTCGGCGATCCTTTCAAGGACACGTCATCCGTGGCGTTGAATCCGGTGATCAAGTTTACGACGCTGTTTGGTTTGCTGGCGGTGGAGTTGGCGGTCAGCCTGACTCATCGCAACAACGGTGACACGACCTTGACGCGGATTTTGGCGCTGGTATTCTTCCTCGTGTCGGTCTTCTTCGTCTGGCGCTCGTTCCACAAAATGCGGATTGGTGGTTTGGCGGCCGACGCAGCAACGGACAGAGTCGAAGGCCACGGTTAGGAGCGGTGTAATGCAACTGTTAGCTTGCGCCGCCGGTTGAAGATTGGCCGCGGATTCACGCAGCCCAGATTCGTTTAGAGGCGAGCATCGCCCGCCGGTCCAACGTTGAGACGGCGGGCAATGCCCGCCTCTAAACAGCCGAGGGTTCTGAGCGCGTTAATCCGCGGCTGATTGTTTTCAAAACTTGAAACTCGAAACTTGAAACTCTAAACTGCAGCCATGACTTCTTCCGCCCAATCTTATGCGCCGCCCGACACGCTTCTGAGCGCGGCGCTTGCCCCGCTTGACTGGACGCGCGCCGTTTCACTTGTCTTTGCGTTTAGTCTGCTGACCGCGCTGGCCGCCCAAATTGTTATTCCGGTTGGGCCAGTCCCGGTTACTGCTCAAACCTTCGCAGTGTTGCTGACCGGCGCGCTGCTCGGTTCGCGGCTGGGCGCCATGGCGATGATTGTTTATCTGATCGAAGGCACGAGCGGTCTGCCTTTCTTTTACGGCGGACACAGCGGCCTGGCCCACCTGTTTGGACCAACCGGCGGATACCTGCTGGCGTTTCCCGCCGCCGCTTTCATCACCGGCGCTTTCGCCGAAAACGGTTGGGACAAACGCTTTGCCACGGCCGTCGTCGCGATGGCAGTTGGCTCGATGGTGATTCTGCTTTCCGGACTGGCTTTCTTTTCAGTGGCGACTCACACGCCGCTGCTCGTTGCCTTTCAGGTCAGCGTGCTGAAGTTCATCCCCGGCGACATCATTAAGATCGTCCTCGCCGCCGCCGCGCTTCCTGCCGGCTGGGCGTTACTGAAACGCAAAGCTTCGCAAACAACCGAATAAGGGAACAGGGAAACAGGGGAAAAGGGTCAAGGGAGAAGACGAGCTGTCCTTCCTTTACCCTTTCCCCCTTCCCCTTTTACCCTGTCAAAGTTTCTCGTTGACAGTTCAACCACAGTTGTAGTAGCTTCAACCTCATCCGTAGTAAGCGAGGCAGTGTGACCAAAGAAAAGCCAATAAAATTGACGCGTCTGGAGCTCGAGATCATGGACGCCGTCTGGGCGCTCGACAGCGGCTCGGTGCGCGAGATTCTCGAACAGCTCCCCGAGCAAAAGCGCCCGGCCTACACGACCGTTCAGACGATCATCTACCGCCTTGAGGAAAAGGGCGCGGTGCGTAGGGTGAAGAAGATCGGCAACGCCCACATTTTCGCAGCGGTGGTGACGCGCAAAGCTGCGCACAGCCGGCTGATCGACGAGCTGCTTCATCGCTTTGGCGGCTCGCCGCGTTCGTTGATGGCGCAACTCGTGGAAACCGGCCAGCTCACCCTTCACGACATTCGCGACCTTGAACAAACGCTGGCGGAATTCGAAACGAACAAAGCTGCGAGGAACAAATCCGCGAACGAAAAGTCCGCCGCCGTTAAGAAAGAAGGACGCCGCGCAGACGGTGGAAAAGGAAGGAGCGCGCGATGAATGCCGGCTACGAATGGCTCGCGAAAGCTTCCGCCTGGTGGTGGCCGCGATTTGCGGATCATCTTTGGCAGACCACGCTTTTCGCGCTCATCATCCTCGCCGCTGTTTTCGCCCTCCGGCGCGGTCCGGCGCGCTGGCGTCACGCTTTCTGCCTGCTCGCTTCCGCAAAGTTCATAATCCCCGCAGCGCTTTTTGTCCTCCTCGCCCAGCAAACAGGCGTCGACCCGTCGTCGTTTCTCTCCGCTTTTGGACGTGGAGATTCAAACGCCTTCGTGTATGGAATCACTGAGCCGGTCGCTGCGCTTGCGTCCGTTTATGAAGTAACAGTTGTTGCCGCCACGACAGCCGGCGCCGGTCGCTACGACGAAATTTACCTGGCCCTGACCGCAATTTGGTTGACCGGCAGTTTGACGATTCTGCTGCTTTGGGGAATTCGCCGGCGCCGGTTTCTGCGTTCGTTGCACCTTGGCGGGACCGTTCGAGCTGGACGTGAGTGGCAGGCGCTCGAACGAGCGCGCGCCTCTTTGCAAATGAAGCGCGAGGTTCGACTCGTGATTTTGCCTTTGCAGATCGAGCCGGCCGTGTGGCGCGTCTGGCGCCCGACGGTGGTGTTGCCCGAATCGGTCGCCGGGCACCTCGACGACGATGAGTTGGAAGCGATCATGCTTCACGAGCTGGTCCACATCCAGCGACGCGACATCTTGATTGGAAATTTGCAGCTCGCGCTGTGTGCCTTGCTGTGGTTTCACCCGCTCGTCTGGTTCATCAATCGGAAATTGTTCGACGAGCGCGAGCAAGCCTGCGACGAAAAGGTGATGGAAGTTTGTTTGAAGCCCGAGGCGTACGCGTCGAGCATTCTTAAAGTGGTGCGGTTTTGTTTTGGCTGGCGAATGGCGGGAGTGGCCGGCGCCGCGAGTGGCTCTAATTTACGAAGGAGGATTGAAAACATCATGGCTATCGGAAACACAAAGCGGAGCGCGAGCGCCGCGTCGCAAATTCTGGCTGCCGCGCTGGTGGGCCTGGCACTTCTCATTTTGGTCGCAACGGGAGTTTACAATCGTCCCCCTGTAGCGCGCGCAGCGACACCCGAAACTAATCCTTCAGTTGTGAACACCGGCGACCCGACGTCTGCGCCCAACGCGGCTGCCGACAAAAAGTCGTCAAAGAAGTCCAAACCCGCGCAACCGCCAGCGCCACCAACCCCGCCAACATCGCCAGCGCCACCGGCTGAACCGTCAGACCCTTCAGCGGCAGCGCCCGCACAGCCGCCAATGCCCGAGCGGGCCCAACCTGCGTCGCCGGCAGCACCTGCGCCGCCCGCCGAACCCGCGCAGCCGCCTGTCCCAGCCGAGCCGGAGACTCGAGACGCTGACAAGCCCGAGAAGTCGAAGGAAAAAGACAAGCAGAAAGTGAAGAAGGGCAAGCTGATCGAGGCGCCCCAGCCGACTTATCCCGACGAGGTGAAGAATCAAAAGATCGAAGGCCTGGTAGCGGTTGTCATCACCATCGGCGGCGACGGCAACGTGATTCATGCGAAGGCGGACAGCGGGCCGAAGGAACTGTATGCCGTTTCCGAGGCGGCGGCTTTGAAGGCGCGCTTCCAGCCCAGCCTTGTCGATGGCAAGCCTACGAAAGTCAACGGCATCATGACCTACAAATTCGTCCTCGATAAAAAGGAATAACCTTGTAACGCAAACTGCTAACACCCCGAGCGCTGCCCGCCCCGGCGAACCTTCGTCGGGGCGTTTTCCTATGCGCCTGACTCCGCCGTTATAATCCATACCGAAATCCATCGCCGAGATCAGTCAGTCGGAATTTTCTTAACAGGACTCTTCAGCGGGACACTCAACCTATGTTGCAGAAACTGAAAGTACGCTCACATGAACGCGAAGAGCTGGTCGAGATCACCGATCAAGTTCAACGGCAGCTGACGGCCTCAGGGCAGCAAGAAGGCATCGTCGTTTTGTATGTGCAGCACACAACCGCCGGTTTGACGGTCAACGAAAATGCCGACCCTGACGTCCCGCGGGACATGCTTCACCTGTTCCGCACGCTGATCCCGCAACACGGCATGGGCTTTCGACACGGTGAAGAAAATTCCGATGCGCACATCAAAGCGACGCTGGTGGGATCGTCAGTGACGATTCCTTTTGAAGATGGAAAACTGTTGCTCGGCCGCTGGCAGGGAATTTTTCTTTGCGAGTTTGACGGCGGCCGCGAGCGGCAGGTGGTTATGACCATTCGTTAGAACAGCAATCTGGGGGAAAAGGGACAAGGGGAAAGGGTAAAGGGAAATGGCGCGAGTTTTTCTCCCGCTTACCCTTTTGCCCCTTCCCCTTTACCCGCTTTAATTATGGCGGCTCGCACCTACGACGACATCGCGCCTCACTACGACAAAGCGATGCGCTTGCTTGACCGCTGGTTTCTGGCGCGACTGCGAGCCAGGGCGCTCAGTCAACTGCCGGCTGGCGCCCACGTGCTCGAGCTCGGCGCCGGCACCGGCGCGAATTTCGTTTTCTATCCCGGGGAGACGACCGGGGTCGCGACTGAGCCGAGCAGCGGCATGATCCGCATCGCAAACGAGAAGGGACGGCCCAGGCGCGTTCGGCTGGTTCAAAGTTGCGCGGAACAACTTCCCTTTGCGAACGATTCTTTCGACGCGGCGTTTGCGACGCTCGTGTTCTGTTCGTTAAGCGAGCCGGCAGACGCTTTTGCTGAACTGCGACGAGTGGTCAAAACGGGCGGCACGATTGTTTTGCTTGAGCACGTGCGTCCGAATGGCTTGTTCGGGTTTGCGTTTGATCTGCTGAACCTGATCACGGTTCCGCTTTTTGACGATCACTTCAATCGTCGCACCGCCAGGGCCGCCGAAGCCGCAGGCCTGGAGGTGATGAAGATTGAGAAGAGGGTGCTGGGAATCATCAACTTGATCGTCTGCCGTGTTTGAGATAACAGTTTATCTGAGAGCGGTTACCGTTGTGTTTTTCTCTGCAGGTTGCACAGAGAAGAGACCGGAATGCTGTGACGAAGGAAAGGCCTGCATGCTTGGCAAGACAACACTGATACTCGCCTTCGCGTTAGCGCTCCTGACGGTTTTCGTCGCGCCCGTTCACGCGCAAATTCCGACCAGTCCCACCCGTCCGGAGTCTGCGCAGATCGAAGCTAACTACGACATTGATAAGGACAAGACCACGATCAAACTCAAGCCGATGCAGATCTCAGGCGAACAAGGCAAATATCACAGTCTGCATATGAGTCCTTCGTTTAGTTTTTCCGGCCACGAACTTGTGACACCGTCCATTGTCGACTTCGAGCTGCAAACGGTGGTGAAGGGAAGATTGCGCACCGACTTGTATGTGGTCTTCATGATCGACGGTGAGAAGGTCCATCTGAGTTCCAGCCGCTGGGCGGTAAAACGTCCCGTTCCCGGCCGCGTTTGGATGGGCGAGCGCCTCGTGTTCCGCATGCCGTACGAGACGTTCATCAAGATCACGAAAGCTAAAATCCTTGAGATTAAGTTTGACGCGGTGACGTTTCCGGTGGGCGAGACGCAACTACAAGCGCTGCGCGACTTGGCGGCGTACATGAAACCGCAGGAACCTACTCGTTGATACCAACCGCCAAACGCCAAATGCGCCAAAGCAATAACTCAGGTCAAAAAATCTGGCCGGTCGGGAAGGGTGGCTTAGCACACACAGCGGGCTGCTCGCCGAGGACCTCGCATGCGCTCCTCTCGATCTGATCCGCGTTCATTCGCGTTCATCCGCGGCCGAAACCTCCGCGGCCTCACTTAGGCCCTTCATGATCTCAGCAAACTTTTCCACGTCCAGGCGAGTGCGTTCCAGCGCGCGACGGCTGTCAAGGTAGGCGGTCCAGACGGGAGTCTGGGTGAGTGCTTTCGTCGTGTCCTGATCGAGCGTCTGGGCCATGAGGGCAATCAGATCGCTGACCACGCGTGTGTGCTCGAGGAGTGATTCGATGATGGTGTAGGCAAGCCGCGCCTGTTCCTGATCGAGATCGCGTGCCTTGTCGTCGTTTGACATCTGTTCCTGGCCCGCCAGTTACCAAAACGTAATAGCCGCGGCTGAACGCGGATTAGACGAATCTGAGAAAAAGCTACGAAACGTAAAGTCGGTTTTCGCCAATTCGTTTACTCAGGTGGAACCGTCCGAGAGCCCCGTATTAGCTTGTCTGATCCGCGTTCGTCCGCGTTAATCCGCGGCTGAAATTATTCCTTAGACCAACTGCCACGCACAATCGGCAGCTCAGTAACTTGCGCTTCGATCTTTTCGTCGCCGGCCATGACTTTCAACGCATTCCCAGGCGCGAGGTAGTCATACTTCAAATAGGCCAGCGCGATGGTGCGTTCCAGTTGCGGCGAGTAAGTGACCGAAGTCAGTCGACCAACTTCCTTATCGTCGGCTGACTTAATCACTGCGCCGGCCGCAACCAAGCCGGGGTCCCCGCGCGGGCAGCCCGCGTGGGGTGGAAGCGTCACAGCCCGCTCAAACGCAACGCCCGAAAGTTTCTTCGCCACGTGTCCGCGATACTTGATGCGCGCGATGATCTCCTGGCCAACATAGCAACCTTTGGTATAGCTGACCGCGTCGTCCAGCGCCGCTTCGGTTACGACGTTGGTTTCATCCATGTCCACGCCGAAGCGCGGCAGGCCCGCTTCGATCCTGAGAATCTCGAGCGCATCGTAGCCAACCGGTCGCGCGCCCGCATCGTGCAAAGCGTTCCACAAGCCGGCAGCTTGTTCGGCGTCGACAATGAAATCGAACCCGTCTTCGCCGGTGTGCGTGGCGCGAATGACAGTGAACGTGGGTGAAACCTCGCGCGTCGCGTCGCTCTCGTCGCCGCTTCGCGGCCACGCAATCTGTGTCACGCCGTTCGTCGCGATTGCCGCGGCAGCCTCACCTAAAACCTGGCGAACAATGTCAGCAGCATTTCGACCCTGGACCGACAGCATCGCAGTTTGCTTCGAAAGATCGCTGACGCGAAAGTCTCCGGCGAGGGTGAAGCGTTCGATCGTTTTCAACACACGTTCATGCGTCGCCGCTTCCGTGTCGATCAGAAAAACAGAACTGGCATTCGCCTGAGAAGCACGCCGAGCTGACTGCGCCGGAGTAATTTGCTCCTTCTTTTCATCCGGTAGCCGAATCACGCGCACACTCGCGATCAGCCGCCCCTGAACGTTCGGAAACGCCGCCGGCATCCAGGCATTCTCCGCGAGCGTTTTCATGTCGTTGGTGATCAGCCCATTGAGAAACTGCACCGCCTCCGTTCCGCTCACCAGGATTCGACCGCGCGGCGAGAGGTCGAGCAAACCCGCGCCAGCCTTGCGCACGGCGGCGTATTCAGCCGACACGTCGCCATACGATTCCGGCACACTCCAAGCGTCTTGCTCGATCATCGTCGCAGCAAGTCGTGCGTGCGTATCGTCGAGAGGTAACTTTCGAATATTTTGTCCAAGACCTTCGATCATCTAGAGATACTGAATAGCCTTTCGTTTAGACGGCGGACTTGTCCGCCGCGACCTGAGCGCTCTGTTTAAACGGCTGCAGACTGAATCCCAGCGGCGGCACAAGTGCCGCGTCTAAACGGTCGAGCGAACTAATAGCTTGCTTGACGACCTGGTAATCGCGCAACTGGTCCGCCTCGCGCCGGTGCGACGCCAGAACCTGCGGACTCGGGTGATAGATCGGCACCAGCACGCGCCCCTGCCAACGATGTATCCTGGCCGCGTCCCGAAGGCTCAGGTTGTGCGACTCAATCGAGCGAAGCGACTCAAGGGCTACCGAGCCGAGGGTTACGACCAGCGACGGATCAACCAACTCTAACGTGCGACGCAGAAACTGAGTACAGTTTGCCAGCTCAGCCCTGGTTGGTTTGCGATTGGCGCCTGACGCGGTTCGAGGATTACAAAGCGCCGCGCTGGTTATGAAAATCTGCTCGCGGTCGAGACCAATGGAGGCGAGAAAGCGTTCGAAGTTTTTGCCGGACTGATCGCCGGAGAAGGGCACGCGCGTTTGGTCTGCGCCTTTGCGACCGGGCGCTTCGCCGATGAACATTATCCGCGAACGCACCGAGCCGTTTCGTTCACTTAAAACAGCAGACCTTTCGCACATCGCCGGGCAGCGAGTGCACGCCGCCGCCTCTGCGATAAGACGCTTGAACTCCGTTTGCTTTGATGCTCTTGCTGACATGAGGAATTGATTTCGACTGAAACTCCCTTTGCGTTATCATTAAAACATGATCGACCAATCTCTTGTAGCGAAGGTTGTGAGTCTGAGCCCCGCGGATCGGCTCGAACTCATTGGTGCGGTCTGGGACTCGTTGTCACGCGACGACTTTGAAGTCACCGACGCTGAAAAGGCTATGCTCGACTCCCGCCTGACTGACATGGAACAAAATCCGGACGATCAAAGTCCGTGGCCAGAGGTTAAGGCCAGACTCGAGCGGTTACTTCCTTGAGTTTTGAGGTTCAAGTTCGCAAGGCCCCGCCGAGCTGGACATTGCTGAGGCCCAGACCTGGTACGAAACGCAGCGTAGCGGCCTCATCATTGAGTTCCACGCTGAAGTTTCTCAAGTACTCGCAAGGCTAGCTCAAACGCCACTTATATATCCCGCCGCTTACCGGGACGTTCGGCGAGCCATCGTTCGTCGCTTCCCATACTTCATTTGGTTTAGAGTTGTGGACCGGGTGGTCACCGTACTCGCCTGCTCACACTGGCGCCAGGAACCAAACAAAACCATCTCTCGCTTTCGATAGTATTGCGCGGAACTCCGGTACGCCTGTTCTAGTTTCCTTACGGCCGCAGGCTGATGCGATAGGTTTTGATCTTGGAGTTGAGCGTGGTGGCGTTCATTCCAAGCAGACGTGCGGCGCGCGATTGGTGGCCGCCGGTTTGTTCCAGCGCCCGACGAATGAGGTCGATTTCAAAGCGGCGTACTTGATCGTAGAAATTGATGCCGCGTCCGAGGTCCTGCACCGCGCCGACGCTCGCACCTTCTTCTGAGGCAATGGCTACTGACTGCGGATCGCTGATCTCCGGCCGGAGACAGTCGCGCGACACTTCGTCTCTCGGCGCAATCACGACCGCTCGCTCGATCGCATTTTCCAGTTCGCGAACGTTACCCGGCCACGAATAGGCCTCGAGCAGGGCCAGCACTTCCGGCGCAATTTGTTCCGAGACGCGGCGGCCGTTTTCTTCGTTATACTTCTCGATGAAATGCTGGGCCAACGGCAGGATGTCCTCGCGGCGATCGCGCAGCGGCGGCAGTTCGATGGGCACCACCGCCAGCCGGTAATAAAGATCTTCGCGAAACGCCCCCTGCTTGACGGCTTCCTTCAACTCGATATTTGTGGCGGCGATGATGCGCACGTCCACGCGTCGCGGGGTGGTATCGCCGAGGGGCGTAAACTCGCGTTCCTGGATCACGCGCAGCAAACGCACCTGGGTTTCCGGCGGGATGTCGCCGATTTCGTCGAGAAAGATCGAGCCGCCGTCGGCGACTTCGAACAGGCCTTTCTTCGCGGCAACCGCGCCGGTGAACGCGCCGCGCGTGTGGCCGAAGAGTTCTGATTCGAGCAACTCGGAAGGAATGTTGGAGCTGTTGACGGTGACGAAGGGCTTGCCGGCGCGCGGGCTGGCTTCGTGAATCGCTTTCGCGATCAACTCTTTTCCGGTCCCGCTTTCTCCGGTGATGAGAACCGTCGAGCGGGCCGGCGCCACTTGTTCGACGAGACGAAAAACTTCCTGCATCACGTCCGAGCGCCCGACCATCGCGCCCCGATCGACAGCGCGACTCATGGCGCGCCGGAGCGTGCGACGCTCTTCCTCGTTGCGCCGGCGTTTGATGCCGGCGGCCACGCGAGCAGTGATTTCTTCGTTTTGAAAAGGCTTGCGGATGCAGCCGAAGGCGCCGTGTTCCCAGGTGGCGATGGCCGTGTCAAAGGTCGCATAAGCCGTGATCATGACGATGACGGCATCGGAATCCATCTTCAAAAATTCTTCGAGCGCGCGCAGGCCGCCGATGCCCGGCATGGAAACGTCGAGCAGCACCACGTCGTACGCGCGGCGCCCGTAAGACTCGAGACCCTCTTCGCCGGTCTTCGCCAAATCGACGCGATAACCTTCGGCAGAGAGCAGCGTTTCCAGGACGTCACGCATGATCTCTTCGTCGTCAACGATCAGTACTGAACCTTTTTTAGCCACGCGTTTTTCCGTCTTTGATGCCAAGGTTGCGAATCCTCATGTTGTCAGAAGCGAATCAGTTTAGGGGAGATCAGGGCAAAAAAAAAGGCAAGAGCAAATCGGAACGGTGCGATGCTCCTGCGATGCTGTGCGCTCACGGTTTTCAGGCCGCGGATTTACGCGGATGAACGCGGATCGGATTAAGAGTATTTGTGCTGTTGAGAAGCTCTCCTGAAGTTTTTGATTCAGATTCGTCAATCCGCGTTAATCCGCGGCGATACTTCCTGGCGAATCGAGCCTCAGTCGGCGACGCCTGAAGGCGTGCTCGCGAGTTCGCGGTGGGGAGAGTGATGCGGAAAGTCGTGCCCTGCCCGGGCGTGCTTTCAACGCTGATGTGGCCCGAATGCTCCTGAACGATGCCGTACGAGACTGCGAGGCCCAGGCCGGTGCCGCGGCCGACGCCCTTGGTCGTGTAGAACGGATCGTAAATCTTTGCGACGTTTTCCGGAGCGATTCCGGTGCCGCTGTCGGAGACCTCGATCGTCAGCGAATGGTCTTCCGAAGGGACTGGTGGAAATCCTGATCGAGCCGCCGGCAGGAATCGCGTCGCGCGCATTCAGCAGCAGATTGGTGAACACCTGCTGGAGTTTGCCGCTGTTGCCGAAGACCTGAGGCGAATCGGGATCGTAGCCGCGCACGATTTCAATCTGGTTGCCGCGCAACTGCGGCTCAAGCAGTTGCAAGGTGTCGTCGAGTACGCGGCTGATGTCGAGTTCGGTAAACTCGGTGGCGTCGCCGGTGCGCGAAAAATTCAGCAGGTTATTGACGATGTTGGTCGCGCGCTCAGCCTGACGGCGAACTTTCAGCAGAAGCGCATGCTTGGGATCGGTCTCCGCCAACATGCCGAGCAGCATCTGCGTGTAAGACGAAACGCCGGTCAGCGGCGTGTTCACTTCGTGGGCCACGCCGGCGGCCAGCAAGCCGATTGAAGAGAGTTTTTCGCGTTGCTGCAACTGCTCTTCGAGGCGCACGCGGGAAGTCACATCCTCGAGCACTACCAGCGCGCCGGTTTGTTCCTGCGAATCCTGCAAGGGGGCGATGGCGATGTTCAGAACGAGCGGGTGGCCGGTGAAAGTGGCAGTGTGAATCTTGTAGATGTTGCGAATTTCGCGGAGTCGCCAGCGATCGTTGCCGAGCACCTGCCGCAGCGTGTCAGTAAAGTCTTCCGAGAACAAGATCCTCGACTCGTTTGCCGACGGCCTCGAGCGCGACTGAGATCAAGAATTTCCTCGAGCGCGGAATTCAAGCGAGTGACGCGACCGTTCAGATCCACCGCCAGCAGTCCGACGTTAATCGACTCAATGATCGACTCGTTGAATTCCTTGAGCAGCTTCAGCTCGCCCGCGCGGTCCTGTTGTTCCTGATAGAGCAGGCTGTTTTCGATGGCGACCGCCACATAACCCGAGACGGTCAGCAGAATCTCAACGTCTTCCGAAGAAAGCAGCGCGCCATCAGCCGAGCGGCCCAGACCAATCACCGCAACCATCCGGCCGCGGACGACGCAGGGCACGTAATAATGAAGCGCGCGGCGCACAAAACCGGTGGTTTCGGGGATCAGGTCCAGATCGTCCGTGCGCACTACGCCGGTCTCGGCCGAGCGAATGCGAATCATCTCGCGAAAGTCGGGCGGCACCACCATCTCGGCGGACAGTCCCGCGGCGCGCGCAACGCGATAACCCGGCGGCGCATTTTTGTCTTCGATGAAAATTGCGACGCGGCCGACGTTCATCACCTGTTGCAGACGACTAACGAGCGAGTCGAGCAGCGGATCGAGAGCGGTGGTGGCTGAAAGCGTGCGGCCAAAGTCGAGCAGGCTATGGCGCATGTCGTAGCGCTCGCCATAGAACAACCGGTCGATCCGTTCCTGTAGAAAATTCTTCACCGGCGCCGCGATCATCACGATCGCAGCCATGGCCACAATCGTTATCACCACGCGCAGCGTAAACTCGCCCGAAGAAGTGAAACCCTGATCGCCGCCGAGCGCGTAGAGTCCTGCGAGATAAACAACCGCGCCGACCATCAAAGCGATTGCCAGCGTCGTCAGCACGTAGACGAAAACGCGCCGCACAACCAATTCGACGTCCATCAGGCGGTAACGCACGACGGAATAACCGAACGCGAGCGGAATAAGAATCAACGGCAGAACCGCGGCATCAGTCAGACCAGGATCGGTTTGAGCGCCCAGCAGGAACCCGATGCCGTAAAGCAGCGTGAACGGCGTGACCGCCAGCAGCGAGCCCCAGATCACCCACTTCATTTGCTGACGAACAACAGCGCTCTTGGCCCGGCTCCAGGTTCTGATCAGGAAAAAGACGCTGGCGACGAGGGCTACAACAAAGTGAAAGAAGCTCAGCTTGTAAAAGAGGCCGATGAAGGATTCCGTAATCAGCGGCAGGCGGCGGAGCACCGGCACGAGCGGCGTCAGCGCGTCGCGCAGGAAAACAACGTTCGCCAGCACGAGCAGCAACAGCGCCGGCAGGTAGAGCAGTGCAACCCGTTTTCGTTTTCCCTCAAAGAGTTGTTGTTGCTGCGGGTAGACGAGACAAAAGTGCAGAAACAGCGGCGGGAAAAGAATGAAAGCGGCGTTGCGCAGGAACGCGATCGCCAAATCCAAATCTCGATACGTGCCGACCGGCGTGTAGAAATAGAAGACGAAAGCAGCCAGGCAGAGCGCCGCGAAGTGAAGCGCAAAAGGCGCTCGGCCGCCTTGTTTGAAAAGAACAAAGAAGCCGACAAAAAGATAAGACGACGCCGATCAGGTTGATGTAGAGATCGCGCGGCGTCCATTTTTGAATCGCGTCAAGGTGATCGAGATCGGCATAGTACAGCCGGCTCTCTTCCGGATAAGACGGGCGCTCGATGAAGTAATGAATCTCGCCGCCGACTCGCGCCTGGTCCAGATAAATTTGCACGTCCCGGGCGTGCCCAACCTCTTCGTAGTTTCTGTTGTCCAAACTAATCCCGAGCAGGTGATCTCCGGGCACAATTTGCGCGCGGGCGCCGGACGAGGCCGGTTGAACAGTTTCAGCGACGATCCCCAGTTTGGTGTCGGCCCAACGCACGCCGTCCCAGGGAGGCGTTTCATGCCGCAACCGCTGGGCAAAATTCAGCACGCCCGCCGTCACCAGCAGAGCGGCGGCCGACGAGCACCAGCCACGTTCCAGTTGTAAAAACCGATCTCTTCACTTGGAAAGCTCGATAGTAGTTCTACCTAAACTCGTCGCGACAGTCCGATCCGGCGATCAAAAATGCAAGGTATGTTCCCAGGCGTGTTTCCGCAAAGCCGTGTTGAAATTGTTCGCATGTGGTCACCGTCTGTCTCAGGCAATGCGGCGGCGAATTCGAATTCCTCAACAATGCACGATTGTTCCAAGCTTTCCTGCGCACGCGCGGCGCCTTTTGAAAAAGAGCGGACCACTCGCCACTATCCAAGTTTTTGGACTTTTCCGAGATTTTGGAGAATGGCTAAGGGGACAAGCTGAAGGACCAGAACGCAACTGCCGAGAACCGAGAGTCTTGTCGTCTTGATCCTTTCCCTGTTAGAACCGCAGGGAGATCCCACCGCGAACTGAACGACGGCTGGTGCTGAGTTGGGTCAGTACTTCTCCGTTCTCGCTGCTTGGCTGGACGTCCAGCAGGTTGCGCGCATCGATGACTGCTTCGGCGCGCACCGGAAGTCCGAAGCTCGGCAATTCCTGCGTGACCTGAACGCTCAGCGAGGGATCATAAACAGCGAGGCGTCCGGCAAAGGGATCGATGGCAAACACAGTCGCGTTAGGCGAGAAACGCAGGACTGTGCGGATGTTTGTGCCGGTGTTAAAGCCGGCGCCCAGTTGCAGGGCCGCCGTCTGGAAAAAACCACTCTCGAAAATTTCAGTTGGTTGGGAAATGTCACCGGCAGAAAGTCGCTGGCCGCGCCCGAAGGAGTAACCGGCTGATGCGGTCCACATGCGGCTGAGTCTTCGCGTGTAAACCAGGCGCATGCCTCTCGACTCGCCCTGTTGATTGGCGACGTGGATAAAGGCTTCGCCAGTTGCTCCCGAGAAAGCCGTGATCGGCGTGCTGAGCAAACCGACGCCGCGTCCCGCGGTGGTGTCTAAAAATGCGGTGCCTTCGAAGTTCGACTTGTTGTCCAAAACTCTTTCGACGCCAAACTCCAAACGATGACTACGGTCCATCACCGCGCGACCGTCCACGAAGGCGATTGGCCGTCTCCCGGCTTCGCGGAAAGCGATCTGACTGTTTTCAAACTCCGCCACACTTTGAATGTTGCCCTCGTCTCCGCCGGGCGCGAACGCGGCTTTCACACGCGTGGTTGCGTTCACGTCATACTGGATACCGATGCGCGGGTTGAGCATGTGCGCGCCACCCGCCCCGAGAAAGCGGGAATAGTCGAGACCGAGCACGATGACGATGCCGTCGCGAACCACCCATTCATCGATCGCGCGCACGGACACCTGACCGAGCGGATTGAACTGTTCACCGTCGGAGTTGGTTGTGGCCCACATCGGTGTGCCGAAACGAACGGCGCCAAAGCTCATGCCCATGCGATGCCGCTGGCCGGCGCGCACGTGCGTCGAAGCTTCGAATCGTTCCGGAGCATTTGGGCCAACCGCAGTTTGCCCGGCGAAGACCAGCTCGATGCCGTCAGACGGCGAACCGGCGACGGCAAAATTCAGCCCCGGGTAGGACGGACCGTATGAGTTGCCGGCAAAATATGTTTCGACAATTCCCTGGAAACTGCGATGACCGGTGCTGTACGGAAGTTCGGGAGAATCTGGTGAAAGCGCCGGGAAAGTGGAGTCCTGAGAGCCGTCTGCGGCAATCGCGTCGGTTGCAGTTTGGTCGGATGGTGCCGGCGCATTTCCCAGCACCGCTTGAATGTCAGCGTCCTGACCTTCCTGTGCCTGAAAAATGGAGCGGCGAGTTTGCGCTGAACGCAAAGTCCACTTTACGTCGTCTCGATCTCGGCGGCGTTCGGGAAGCGTCTTGCCGGATCCAACGGGTTCGAGGTTAAAGCGGTAGACGAGTTCCTGCGAGGCGCGGACTTCGATAGACGAGAAGACGACTTCGTTAAAGCCGGCAGCCATCGCCCTGATGCCGTAGCGACCGGGCGAGATCCTGGTAGTGAAGCGACCTGACGAGTCGCTGCGCGTTTGCTTGATGACTTTGTTCGCGCCGTCTCTCAAGAGCGAGATGAAGGCGCCTGAAACTGGATTGCCTTTGTTGTCGAGCACCGCGCCGGTGATCGTCGCCAGGCTGCCTTTGCCCGCGTTGGCGGTCGGAATTTGCAGACAGCAGGCTGCCGAAAATCCAACCAGAAGCAAGCTGAGCACTCTTCTTCCCACGGTTCGTGTCCTAACCCGAACTAATTTCCTGGAGTCGTTCATCGCCACGAAACCTCCTTACGTTCCCCTGGGGAGACGTTTGAGCCGGTCGACAGTGACTGTGCTATGCGCAAAATAGGAAGAAGTCTCCTAAGATCATCGTCTTCGCTCGACGCCTATAGACAGTCTGACTTTAAGCCGCTGAAGACGAACTGGTTCGGGCCAGGAGACTTACCGGAACCGTTGGATAACCGCATTTTCCGCCAATAATCAAAGCCCTGTCAAGCAAACCAGCCAGTTAGCCGCGGATTAACGCGGATGACGCGAATGTCAGAACCACCTGTGTTAGCGGGTGGTATGCGGACGTTAACCGCCCGCTAACGCAGGCGGTTCTGACAGATCTGATCCGCGTTTCTCCGCGCAAATCCGCGGCTGGCACCCCCGCTTTGTTGCCAGTTTCCAGCGTGCTAGGATGCGGAGCTACGAATATTTCCCGCTTGTTTTCGAGGCTGTAATTCATGATTGAAGAAGTTCGTTCCACTCGACTCCCCAACGGAATCACCGTTTTAACTGAGCATATGCCAAGTCTGCGGTCAGTGACCGCCGGGATTTGGGTCCGCCGTGGCTCGCGTCACGAAGCTCCCGAACTGAACGGCATCTGCCATTTTATTGAGCACGCCGTTTTCAAAGGAACCGAGCGGCGCACGGCCCGGGACATTGCTGTTGAATCCGATCGGTTGGGGGGACACCTTGACGCGTTTACGACCCATGAGATGACAGGTTTCGCCGTAAAGGTTGCGGACAGAAGTTTGCCCGAGGCATTTGATCTGATCGCCGATCTGCTCGCCGGTCCGCGGTTCGACCAAAACGATCTGGACCGCGAACAAAAAGTGATCCTCGAAGAGATGAAGATGGTCGAGGACACGCCGGACGAGTTGCTGGGCGAACTTTTCAACGCCGCCTACTTTCCCGGCCATCCGCTCGGGCGCCCAATTGAAGGCACGGAAGAGACGGTCACTTCGTTTGATCAGCAAACGATCGCGGCTTTTCACGCGCGCGAGTTCGGAGCGCCTAACCTCGTGGTGGCGGCCGCCGGCAACGTCGAGCACGACGCGCTGGTGACAATGGTTGAGCGGGCTTTCGCGAGTTCGTTGACTGCGGCTGAACCCGGTCGCCCTGGTACAGGCGAGCATCCGCCCGCCGTCGCGGCGCCGATATTGATCGAACAGAAAAAGGAACTCGAACAAGCGCACCTCGTCATCGCTGCGCCCTGGCCCGACGCCAAAAGCAGCGACCGTTACGCCGCCAGTTTGCTCGCTTCGGTCGTCGGCGGCGGCACTTCGAGCCGGTTGTGGCAGACGGTGCGCGAAGAGCGCGGCCTGGCGTATTCGGTCGGCGCCGGCGGCAACGTATTTTCCGATGTCGGCGTCTTCACGATCTACGCAGGGACTTCGCCGGAACATTTGAACGAAGTGCTTGACCTGTCGCTGGCAGAGATGCGACGCGTCGTTAGCGAGAGCGTTCCGGAAGAAGAGTTGAAGCTGGCGAAGGATCAGGCTGTGTCGTCGATCCTGCTTGGGCTTGAGTCGTCGAGCGCGCGCGTCAGCGCCCTCGCGCGACAGGAAATCATTCACGGCCGCCGCATTTCGACGGAGGAGACGATCGAAAAGATCGAAGCGGCCACACCCGACGATCTGCAACGCGTCGCCCGCAAATTTTTCACGAGCGAATCCCTCGCCCTCGGCGCCCTGGGAAACCTCAACGGCTTCCGCGTCGACCGCGAGCGGCTGAAGATCTGAGGCACCGATCAATGTGAGTAGCGACATCAGATAACATCACCAAGATGAAGAGGTGACGTAACATGATCCGTGGTATGCATGCATTGTTCTATTCGACTGAAGCAGACGCCTTGCGAGCGTTTCTCAGAGACAAGCTCGGTCTGGCCGGCACAGACGTTGGCGGTGGGTGGTTGATCTTCGACGCGCCGGAGGCTGACCTCGGCGTGCACCCGACCGACGGTCAGAGTCCGCCGTCAGGCACCGGCGACATTTCTTTCTACTGCGACGACATTGCTGCGACGGTCAGTGAACTAAAGGCGCGCGGCGTCGAGTTCACGCAGGAAGTTGAAGATCACGGTTACGGCCTCGTTACCTTCTTCAAAGTCCCGGGCGATTTCAAGGTCCAACTCTACCAACCGAAATACACGAAGTAAGTAGAGACCGGCAAACATTCAACAGCAAACAGCAAAAAGCACAGTCACGTAAACGACGTCCGTTCACTGCTTACTGTTTGCTGTTTGCTCCGCGATAGCCGATTCCCTCATTCAATGTTAAAGTTTCTTTCTAACCTTTCTTAGTAGCACGTTCGTAGTTTTTAATTTCCGAAACATGAAACTTACCGTTCTCGGCAGCGGCTCAACGGGCAATGCGGTTTTGATCGTTGCCGGCGAAACGCGCGTGCTCGTCGATGCCGGACTGAGCGCGAAAGAGATCGCGCGGCGGCTCGCGCTCGTCGGCGAAGACGTGCAAAAACTCGATGCCGTGCTCGTCACGCACGAACACGGTGACCATGCCGGCGGCTTGCGCGTGTTGCTGCGAACGGTCGACTGCCCCGTCTACATTTCCGCCAAAACCTGTGACGCCTACGTCAGCGAGCGCTTCAACGTCAGCAACGAAGAGCCGCGCAAACGCGCCCGAGCGCTGCAGGATCGCGTGGAACAGATCGAGTCAAGCAAAGACTTTCGCATCGGCGAGATCGACTTTCATCCGTTTACTATCCCGCATGACGCGGTCGACAATTTCGGTTTCACGGCAACTCATCAGGGCGTAAAGATTGCGACCCTGATGGACTTTGGAACGATCACGACGCTGGTGAGCGAGCGACTGCGCGGGTGCGCCGCGGTCGTGATGGAGTCAAATCACAGCCGCGACATGCTGAAGGCTTGCGATCATTATCCCTGGGAACTGAAGCAGCGAATTCTTTCGCGCCTGGGCCACCTGTCGAATGAAGACGTGGCTGACTGGATTCGCGAGGGCTTTGACGGCGTGGCGAAATATCTGGTGCTGGCGCATCTTTCGCAGCGCGCGAACAATCCTTACCTCGCGAAGATTTCCGCGGAGGTGGCACTGCAGGAACGCTTTCCACTTTTCCATGGCGACACGCAAGTCAGCCTGTCGTTTCCGAAGGAGCCGACGCCGTGGATCGAGGTGTGACGCAACGGTGGGCCAAGTCGGCTCTTTGGAGTGCGCTGACCTGTCAGCGCTTTAGTCGGTCGCGACCTGTCGCGACTGCGTCTCGCTTGAATCAAGTGAAAGACTTCGGCGTCAAGCCGCCGAATAACAAAGCGGTGACAGGTCAGCGCACTCCAAAAGGCTACGCGCTGATCCTGATTGTTGCCGTTTTCACTTTCGCCTGCGCGACGAATCGCGGCAGTCAAAGCATTCCGCCGGAAGTGGAATCCACGATCGGCACGTTGAGTGAAGAGATTGCTGCTGAACGTTACGACAAGATTTACAACGAGGCGTCTGAGCTGTTTCGGCAGGACGCGACGCTCGAACAGTCGGTCGCCACTTTCAAAACGCTGCGCACCAAGCTCGGCAAAGTTGAGAGCCGGGTGCTTCAGTCAGCGACCGAACAACAGAACTCCGGCGGGCCTCTCGCCGGGCGCGCGTTTATCATTACGTACCGAACGAAATTTCAAAACGGCGAAGGCATGGAGACATTCACCTTGACTGAGCGCAGTGGCCGTTGGTTGCTGGCGCGCTATTTTGTGAACTCAACGGCGCTCAAATAAGAGTTTCAAGTTTCGAGTTCCAAGTTTCAAGTTAAGAACCCGGCGAGGCGGCACTTGAAACCGAACGATTAACTTGAAACTTGAAACTTTGAACTTGAAACAAAGAAATGATTGATCGTTACACATTGCCGGAGATGGGCGCGCTCTGGACCGAGCAGAGCAAATTCCAGAAGTGGCTTGACGTGGAGATCGCCGTCTGCGAAGTCCATGCAGAGATGAGCACGATTCCCCGCGAAGCCCTCGAGCAGATCAAAGCGCGCGCGCAGTTTTCAGTTGAACGCATAAACGAGATCGAGAAGACGACCAATCACGACGTCATTGCCTTCACCACCAACCTTGCCGAAAACATCGGCGAAGCCGCACGCTTCGTTCACTACGGTCTGACATCTTCCGACGTTGTTGACACTGCCAACGCTTTGCTGCTGCGCGATGCCTGCGATCTATTGCTTGCGAAAATCGACGCGCTGCTCGAGGTGCTGAAACGACGCGCGCATGAGTTCAAGCGAACTCCGCAGATCGGCCGTACACACGGCATTCACGCCGAGCCGACGTCGTTCGGTTTGACCTTCGCGCTTTGGTACGCCGAGATGCGCCGCAATCGCGAACGGCTGGAGCGCGCGCGCCAGACGGTGGCGGTCGGGAAAATCAGCGGCGCGGTTGGCACCTTCGCCCTGCTCGAGCCGGCGGTCGAAGAACAAGTTTGCGCGCGACTCGGCCTCAAACCCGCGCTCGTTTCCACGCAAATCATTCAGCGCGATCGTTACGCGGAGTACCTAAGCACGCTCGCGATCATTGCTTCGTCGCTCGACAAGTTTGCGACGGGCGTGCGGCACTGGCAGCGGACCGAAGTCAACGAAGCGCAGGAACGCTTTGCGGCCGGGCAAAAGGGTTCGAGCGCGATGCCGCACAAACGAAATCCGATCATTTCGGAACGCATCTGTGGTATTGCGCGCATCGTGCGGGCCAACAGTTTGGTCGGACTGGAAAACGTGGCGCTCTGGCACGAGCGCGACATTTCACACTCGTCGGCTGAGCGCGTGGTGCTGCCGGATTCGAGCATCGCTTTGGATTACATTCTGCACAAAGCGACGTCGCTGCTTGACGGGCTCGTGGTCTATCCGGAACGCATGCTGCAGAACATTCACCTGACGCGCGGGTTGATCTTCAGCGGTCAACTGTTGCTGGCGCTGACGCAGAAAGGCGTTTCGCGCGAGACGGCTTATGAGTGGGTACAGCGAAATGCGATGAAGGTTTGGGACGAACACGAAAACTTTGCGGAGCTGCTCCGGAATGACGCGGACATCACGTCGCAGCTTTCTTCCGCGGAGATTGACAGCGTGTTCACGCTCGATACCTATCTGCGAAATATCGACACGATCTTTGCAAGAGTGTTTGGAGAGAAGTAGGCGGGACGATCAGAGCAGGTGAGCTGGGAGCGCAGACATCCTGTCTGCTTTCTTCGCGACAAGGCGTTCGCGAGCTGTGCCCGCGTTTGCAGACAGGATGTCTGCGCTCCCAGCTTCAGCAGTTTTATTTGTTCGCGATCTTCTCGGCAATGTTGCCGATGATGGGTAGCTTAAAGTACTGGCCCTGATAGGCTCGCACCAGGCACATCACCCAGGCGATGAGAATGCCAACTGACAACGCCAACCAAATGAGCGTGGCCAACAGTCCTACCAGCGAACCCATGACGTCGGCCACTTGACTGACGATCAGGACGAGCACGAAAGTAACGATCCACAGCACGACGCACAGAACGATGACCGAAATGTTAAAGATGAGCGCCTGCATCGCGTGAAAGCGGACCAGCTTGCTGTCTTTTTCAATCAGGAAAAAGATCAGGCCGGAGATCCAGCCAAACACGTAAGCAAGTAACGCGGCAATGTTTTCGTCAAGGCCGGTGCTCGATTTGCCAGGTTGGGAGGGAGCGGGGTTCTGCATTATTCGATTCTCCTGATTCTGCGGTTTCTAAAAGTTGAATGCTACAGTTGCGGGGCGAGATAGTATGCTATTCGCTACACATGAAGCAATGTTATGCCCTACTATGAGCAGCTTCGTAACGCAAACTGTTAGTTTGCGATTTGGCCTTGGTCAGCTCCGATACTCACGGGGCGCAAACTAACAGTTTGCGTCACATGAAAGCGAAAGCGGAAGCGATATGAAAGCGAAAGTCTTCGTCAGTTTAAAGCCTGGTGTCCTCGATCCTCAGGGCAAAGCCATTCAGCATTCCGTCGAGCTGCTTGGCTTCACCGGAATCGCCGACGTTCGCCAGGGCAAATATTTCGAGATCGCCCTTCAGGATTCAGCCGACCAGGAACAGGCGCGCGAATCGGTGGGACGCATGGCGCGTGAAGTTCTTTCCAATCCAATCATCGAAGATTACCGCGTGGAGATCGAAGGGTGAAGTTTGGCATCATAGTTTTCCCGGGTTCGAATTGCGATCACGATGCTTATCACGTGATCTCAAAGCACGTCGGCCAGCCGGTGGATTTCATCTGGCATCGTGAAACGGACTTGAATTCTTATGACGCCGTGATCATTCCCGGCGGATTTTCCTACGGCGACTACCTGCGCGCCGGCGCGCTCGCGCGGTTTTCACCAGTGATGGATTCGGTGCGAAAGTTTGCTACCACCGGACGTTTCGTCCTCGGCATCTGCAACGGTTTTCAGATTCTTTGTGAAGCCGGGCTGCTGCCGGGCGCCCTGATCCGCAATCGCGATCTGCATTTCATTTGCGAACACGTGACTGTGCGCGTCGAAAATGCTGATACGCCTTTTACTAACGAAATGACACCCGGCTCGGTGTTGCGACTTCCCATCGCGCACGCTGAAGGAAACTACGTTTGCGACGAGACGACGCTGGCTGAGTTGCGACAGGAAGATCGAATTATTTTTCGTTACTGCGATCAAAACGGCGAAGCGACCGAGGCCGCCAATCCCAACGGCTCGCGCGATAACATCGCCGGCATCTGCAATCGTTCGCGGAACGTGCTCGGGCTGATGCCGCATCCGGAACGCGCCTGCGAGGACCTGCTGGGCTCGAGCGACGGGCGCGACATTTTTCGTTCGCTGGCAGCCACGCTGGCCGCCGTCGCGTGAGTAGTTGCGCTCTCAGCTTAAATTTCTATTTCAGAACCCTAATGGAGACACCCCAGATGAAACGCAACCCAGCCTGGCTCGCTGCCGGACTTTTAATATTCGTGGTCCTGGCTTGTAACTTTTCAGCCGGAACCAATTCGAACTCCAATTCCAACTCCAGCGGCCCGATTTCGAAGCTGAGCATGGCCAAAGACAACGGCAATGGAGATCCGGGTGACGAAACCAACACCTTCAAACCCAGCGATCACAAGATTCACTGTCTGGTTAATTTGAAGGAGCCCAAGGAAGGCATCAAAGTCACTTTTGTCTGGTGGCTCGTGGACGCCGGCGACAGCAAAAACGAGAAGCTCAAGGAGATCGACTACACCACTGAATCTGATGTGAAAGTGGTCCACGGTCATCTTTCGTCGACGCGCGATTGGCCCAGCGGCAAATACAAAGTCGAAGCCCAGATCAACGGCAGCACCGAAAAGACGATTGCGTTTACCGTTGAATAGCCGGAACAAAACTCGGGCTGACGCCGCTTGAGTTTACCCGGCGAGTCTGAGTAAGCTCATAACCATTATGAAACGCACACTTCCTTTCGTCATCATTGGTGTGGTGCTGGTGCTGGGTCTCGGCACCGTCTGGTATTTACAACGCTCCACGGCTGAAACTCCGGCAACGAGCGTCGCGGGGATCGCGACGCCGCCAAACAACAGTGCGGCCCTGGCAACCGGGCCGGCAGCGACAACCGCGCCGGCGAGTGCGCCTGCGGCCGTAGCAGAACCCGGCGCGCAACCAGCGCACGCACTCGGCAACGCTAATGCGCCGGTCACCCTTGAAGAGTTTGGCGATTTTCAGTGTCCGCCCTGTGGCATGTTGCACCCAATTCTGGACAGCCTGGCAAAGGAGTTTGGTCCGTCGAAGTTGCGAATAGTCTTTCGTGAGTACCCGCTCGTGCCCACTCATGTGCATGCGCTCTCTGCCGCGCGCGCTGCGGAAGCGGCCGGGCTGCAGAATAAGTTTTGGGAACTGCATGACAGGATTTACGAGCAGCAGAAGGACTGGGCCACAGCCAATGATGCGCGGCCGATCTTTAGCAGTTATGCGAAAACTATCGGTTTGGATATGGTCAAGTTTGAGCGTGACGTCGCGGGCGAAGCAGTCGAGCGTCGCATCTTTCTGGACGGCAAACGCGCCCACGCCTTGGGAGTGAAAGGCACGCCGACTGTTTTCCTGAACGGCCGAGAAGTTCCTTTTGCGTCGCTCGCACCCGACAAGCTGAAGGCGCTGATTAACTCCGAACTCGCCGCGCGCAAGTAACCTGGGAGCGCGGGCATCCCTGCCCGCATTCTTAAAGCGTGCGCGCCGATCATGAACCTGCGGGCAGGATGCCCGCGCTCCCAGGTCGATCATGACTCCAACCAGTGAAAACGAAACCAATCGACCAGCTCGGACCCGGCGTGCGGCAATAATCTACGGCGCCGCCGCGCTCGTTTCTCTCGTCGGACTCGCCGATGCGATCTATCTCACGGTGGAACACCTGGCCGGCCGCAGCGTTCGTTGCACGATAACCTCAGGTTGTTCGGAAGTGCTTTCCAGCCCCTACGCTTCCGTGCGCGGCTTCCCGCTCGCGGCCATCGGCGCGGTGGCTTACTTTGTAGTTTTCAGTCTCGCCACGCTTGCTGCTTTTGGTTATGGGGGAGTCGGCAAACTACTCACGCTTGTCGTCGGCGCGATGTTTTTGACGACGCTTTGGCTGCTTTACCTGCAGGCGTTTGTCATCGGCCACTTCTGCCAGTTCTGTCTGCTCTCCGCACTCGTCACAACTATCCTGACCGTTCTCGTCATCGTCGCCCGAAGAAAGTAGCCGCGGATGAACGCGGATGCGCGCGGATCAGAAAAACAATTTCTGAAACATCACAGTGCACTTGCGGCCTGTCCTCGCGGCTGACGGGTTGCCATGCAGCCACTGACGCTCTCGATCACTGATCCTTCTATCAGACTGCCGTCGTTCTTTTCAGATCCGCGCGCATCCGCGTTTATCTGCGGCCAATTCCCGCTCGCTTGCCCGTCTCGTCTCAGACTGATAATCTTTCAAGTCCGTTCCCCAAATATTTCAGTTCATCTATTGCCTTCGAAGGAGTTATGACCGATGAAAAAGCTGCACACTATCGCTCTGATGATTGCCGCGGTGCTGGCCGTCGCGGCGTTGACGAATGCCGGAAATGCGCGAACCCTCGATCCGGATATTGCTGAGCCGCCGTCAATCGGCGCCGCCGTGGCAGATTTCACGCTGCCCGATGCAAACGGCACCAGTCATTCGCTCGCTTCGCTCGAAGGCAAAAAAGGCACCGTGCTGATCTTCATCGCCACGGCGTGCCCGGTGTCCAATGCTTACAACGAACGCATGGAAAAGCTCGCGCAGGAATACAAAGATCGCGGCATCAACGTCATCGGCATTAACTCCAACTCGACCGAGTCGGCCGCGGACGTGAAAGCCCACGCCGCCGAAAAGCATCTGACGTTCACGATTCTCAAAGACAACGGCAACAAAATTGCCGACTCGCTGGGCGCGACGCGCACGCCGGAAGCTTACTTCCTCGATGCCGCCAACAAGCTTGTCTATCGCGGACGCATCGACAATAGCCGTGACGAATCGCAGGTGAACTCCCGTGAGTTGCGCGACGCGATGGACGCGACGCTTGCCGGCAAGCCGGTAGAGAAGGCGATCGCGAACGCTTTCGGCTGCTCGATCAAGCGCGGGTAGAATTCGGTAGCGTTTCCCCGATAGCGTTTCCCGTTGGCCGCCTTTGTGCTCTCTGTGTCTCTGTGGTGCGCAAGTCGTAAAACATTCACCACAAAGGCACAGAGAACACAGCGGATGCACGGAGAATCTCAAATAGATTCGTCTCAGAAGTCGTCTGAATGTCACACCCAAGAAAACGTTTGCTCGGCGCGGCCGGAGTTGCTCTGGTGCTGGTCAGCGTTTTGTCCCTGAACGTAGCGGCGCAATCGCGTCGCGCCCACAAGCCGACTGGCGCGAAGGCCGCGACTAAGCAAGCGGCGAAGTCGGCGGCTGTGGTGGCGGCGGCTCCGACTGCGATCAACGCAGACGAGCTGCAGGCCTTGCTGAAGCGAGACGGAGGGCGGCCGCTGCTCGTCAACTATTGGGCCACCTGGTGTGATCCCTGCCGCGACGAGTTTCCCGACCTCGTTAAGATCGACGCGCAGTATCGAGCGAAAGGGCTCGACTTCATCGCCATCTCGCTCGATGATCTGGTGGACCTCAAAACTGAGGTCCCGAAGTTTTTGCGTTCGATGAAGGCGACGATGCCGGTCTACCTGCTGAACATGTCCGATCCCGAACCGGCAATTAACATGATCGATCGCAATTGGGGCGGCGCGTTGCCGGCGACGTTTCTTTACGACAGCAAGGGCCAGGTGGTCTACAAACATTTTGGCCGCATCAAGGTGGCTGAATTGCGCGCCGCGATCAAAAAAGTTATGAGTGATGAGTGATGAGTAAAAACGACCGAAGACCGCCGTATAACGAGTGCGTCGCCCGTCGTCGGTCGCCGGCCTTTTCCATCCGTCTTGAACTCATAACTCATCACTCATAACTCATCACTTTCTTTATGGACATCACTCCCGAAGTAGTCTCCGCCCACAATCTCACGCCCGAAGAATTTGCACGCATCCAGTCGCTCATGGGCCGCGCACCGACGTTCGTGGAGCTCGGCATCTTCTCAGTGATGTGGTCGGAGCATTGCTCGTACAAATCTTCGCGCATTCATCTGCGGCGACTTCCCACCACCGGCGAACGCATCATTGTGCCGCCCGGCGAGAATGCCGGAATAGTAGACGTGGGCGACGGCTGGTGTGCCGCGTTCAAGATCGAATCGCACAATCATCCGTCTTTCATCGAACCTTTTCAGGGCGCTGCGACGGGCGTCGGCGGCATCCTGCGCGACGTTTTCACGATGGGCGCGCGACCGATTGCCGCGATGAACAGCTTGCGGTTTGGCTCTCTCGACCATCCGAAATTCGGACGGCGAAATCGTTCGTTGCTGGCGGGCGTGGTCGGCGGCATTGCGCACTACGGCAACGCGTTCGGCGTGGCCACAGTCGGCGGTGAAGTTGCTTTCGACGATGCTTACTCGCTCAACCCGCTTGTCAATGCGTTTGCGCTGGGCCTGGTGAAACGCGATCAGATCTTTTTCGGCAAGGCTACTGGAGTTGGCAATCCGATCCTTTACGTCGGCGCGAAGACGGGGCGCGACGGCATTCACGGCGCGACCATGGCCTCGGCGGAGTTTGACGACGAAGCGCTCGCCAAACGGCCGACCGTGCAGGTTGGCGATCCTTTTCTCGAAAAGCTTTTGCTTGAGGCTTGTCTTGAAGCAATGCGCAGCGGTTCGGTGGCGGGAATTCAGGACATGGGCGCGGCGGGACTGACTTCTTCGACGTGTGAAATGGCGTCGCGCGCCGGCACGGGCATCGAGATCGATCTGTCCCTCGTGCCGCAACGCGAACAGGCGATGACTGCCTACGAGATGCTGCTGTCTGAGTCGCAGGAGCGGATGCTGATCGTGGCCCACTCGGGACGCGAACGCGAAGTGATCGACATCTTTCGCAAGTGGGACCTTGACGCCGTGGTGATCGGCCGCGTGCGCGAAGGCCACAACATGCGCGTGCTCCACGAAGGCGAAACCGTTGCCGACATTCCCGTCGCAGCGCTCACGGACGAAGCGCCGTTGTACGAACGCCCAATGAAACCTGGGAGCGCAGGCATCCTGCCTGCAAACGCGAGCGCAGCTCGCGAAAGGCCTCTCGCGAAGAATGCAGACAGGATGTCTGCGCTCCCAGCAAACGAAGCTCTTCTCAAGCTGCTCGCTTCGCCCAACCTCTCGTCCAAACAATTCGTCTACCGGCAATACGATCACATGGTCCGCACGAACACCGCCGTGTTGCCGGGCGCCGACGCCGCCGTCGTGCGAATCAAGGAAACTCGCCGCGCGCTGGCCATGTCGCTCGACGGCAACGGTCGCTACTGCGCCGCCAATCCGCGCGAAGGCGCCAAGCTCATCGTCGCCGAGGCAGCCCGCAACGTTGTCTGCGTCGGCGCTCGCCCGCTGGCGATCACGAACTGTCTCAACTTCGCTTCGCCGGAACGTCCGGAAGTGATGTGGTCGTTTTCTGAAGTCATCGACGGCATGGCCGAAGCGTGTCGCGCCTTTAACACGCCCGTGGTTTCCGGCAACGTGTCGTTCTACAACGAAACCGAAGGCCGCGGCATTCTGCCCACGCCGGTGATCGGAATGATCGGCCTCGTTGAAGACGTGCGGCGCGTGTTGCAGCCCGGCTTCAAAAATGAAGGTCATCTGATCGCTCTGCTGGGAACAACGAACGACGATCTTTCGATCAGCGAGTACGCCGCGTCGATCGAAGGCCGCTCAACTGAAGAAATGATCGCCGCCGGTCAAGTACCGAAGATTGATCTGCAAATCGAACGCGCGGTGCAAAATGTTTGTCTGGAGGCTGCGGAAGCTGGTCTGCTCGCGTCGGCTCATGACTGCGCTGATGGCGGACTGGCGGTGGCTCTCGCGGAATGCTGTTTCAGTTCGCTCAACCGCGCGGGGCTTGGCGCGGAAATCAGTTTGCCGAAACTGACTGCGGAGGGATCTGAGGAATCACTGTCCGCCGCCACCGTGCTTTTCAGTGAATCACCTTCGCGGATCATCGTGAGTTTCCCGGCGCCAGCGCGCGCGGCGCTTGAGGACATAGCCGTTCGTGAACATTGTCCGTTTGCGGTGATTGGCGAAGTTGGCGGCGAGGTCGGCAGCAGGGTCGGCAGCGAAGTCGGTAGCAATGTGGGCAGTAATCGCTTGCGCATCAAGCTTGGCGACGAAGAAATTCTGTCCATCGCTGTCAGTGAACTGGAAAATGTTTGGCGCTCCTCGCTGGCCAAACATCTCGAAGCCGAAGCGACGGCCGCGGCTTGAGAGAGTGACTCCGAAGCTCGCGGTCAACTCTTTGGAGTGCGGTGACCTGTCACCGCTTTGGCCTTCGGCGGCTTGACGCCGATTCCGCAGAGTAGACTCAAGCAAATCCTGGTCGCGCCAGGTCGCGACTACCAAAGCGGTGACAGGTCACCGCACTCCAAAGGTTGAACTCTTGTCTCGGCCATGCATCCCGTAATTTATCTCAACCGGGTAATGCTCGAAGCGACGAAGGCGCGCGTGGCGCCGGTGTCGTCGGCGATGCTCTACGGCCGCGGCGTCTTCACCACAGTGGCAATCTACAACGGCAAACCTTTCCTGTGGCCCAGGCATTGGCAGCGTCTGCAAAATCATGCCGAACGTTTGAGTGTCGACACGGGCGGCGCCAACGAACGCAACATCGGTGAAGCGTTGCAAAAGCTGGTCGCGGTAAACCAGGTGCGCCACGGACGCGCGCGTGTGATTCTGCTGGCGCGCAGCGGGCGCGACGTGTGGAAGACAAAAAAAGAGAGCGCCCGCAAGACTGATCTTCTGATCATGACGGGCGAGCCGCAGAAGATTTCGTCCGCGGGCATGTCGCTCGCCGTTTCGCCTTATCGTTACAACACGATCTCGCCGCTCGCCGGCATTCGCAGTTTGAATTATCTCGAGCATGTCCTCTCGTGGGAAGAAGCGCAGGCGCGAGATTTCGATGAAGCAGTGGTGCTCAACGAGCGGGGCGAAATTGCTTCAGCGACGATGGCCAATCTTTTCTGGGTCAAAGACGGAACACTGCATACGCCGTCGCTCAACACCGGCGCGGTCGCCGGCATCACTCGGGGCGTCGTGATCGAACTTGCGGAGAAACAATTCATCCCGGTGATTGAAGGCGTCTATGAACTCGGCGACCTTACCGACGCCGACGAGATCTTTCTCACTTCCGCCAGTCTGGGCGTGGCCCTCGTTACCACTTTCGACTTTCGCCAGTATTCCGCGGCGACCGCCAACATCTGCGGCAGAATCTCTGACGCCTTCAAAGACCTCGTGTCGCAAGCGTCGACGGGGAAGTAGCCCTACCGCGTGCTGCCATGGGCGGGAGTCGATCTACTTTGAAGTACCATGTTTCTTCAAGTAGTCTCGTATTGAATCATGGTAAAAAACGTAGGCATGACCCACCTTTCGCAGGAGACCAAGATTGGCTGCGTCATCGAGCGCGGCCGCGTATTCGAGCACCGGCACTGATCCGTTTTTCCACAGAATGCCGCGAAGCACGAGACGATAGACGAGATCGAGGCCCCCATAAGAGAAGCCGAACAGCAGACCCAGCATCATTCCAAAAAACAACGCTTCTTTGAAAGTTCCCTCGACGACGAGTCCGAGAGCCGAGTATCCCCAGATCAACGCGACGGCGGGCACACCCACTGAGAGCCAAAGGAGAATCGTAGTTCGTAAGGAAGTTTTCAGACCCTGGTAAGGTGTTCTCGACTCCACTATGCTGACCTTCTTCAAGCCCCTGACTACCAACCCAATCAAGGCGCCCAAAAAACACGAAAGCCCCAGAACCTTGTGTCCAAGCGTTAAGCCGACCCAGGTCCAAACATTGAAAGCAGCGACAACGCCATAAAGCGCCGCCAGGGACAGACCGCATTCGAAAGCGGAGTTGACGAAGGCGGTGGGCGCGTGGCTATCTCGAGAATGTTTCGGTTTAGGCCGCCAGAAAATCAGACCGACCAGAAAAGCCATCAGCGAAAAAATATGTATTAAGTATTCTCGAAAGACCCCGGCAGGTGGTTGCTCTACTAACTTAAACGTGAGATAGGCCATGCCACCCAGATACCCGCAGACAAAACCCCAGTGAAGACCTTTGGGGATATCCGATCCCGCCCAGACCAGCCGATGGCCTGTAGTTATGTCGGTTGCGATACTGCGATCTCTGTCGCGGTTCCAATAAGTGAGGGCAAAGGCAACCGCAAAGGCGGTGGCGGCGTGCAGCGAATTCTTCAATTGGAACCCGAGGGCTAAGGCGGGGAGGAGGAAAACACCGAAGCACACCAGCAGATTGCTCAACAGCAAATGCCTGCGCAACTTGCCTGCTAGCCACTCCCTCCAGCTGTTGTCTGTTCCCTTTATCAGTCGGAAGTACTCCAGTAGACCTATCGTAGACCCACCGCCGATGACGGTGATTACAAACCACCAGCCCAAACCCTTGCGAACTTCTATAAAATTGAAATTGTAGCTATAGCTTCCGACCAGCTTTCCCATCATTTCGGCGAGAAACATAATGAGCACGCCAAGCAGCATGACTATGAACGCACCGAGTATTCGCGAGATGAATACATACGCTCCCCGCTGCTTGTTGGCCGTCCCCAGCCAGCTCGGCTGCAGTTCTTCAATAGCAAACACCGGCTGGGAAAGTTCTTGCGATTGTACGGCCAGCCAGCCCAACCATGTTTTCAGGCGAGCGCTCGTGTAGGGAGGTTTCATGTCGCCGGCAGAGCCAAGCTGATGCTTAACATATGCGTCAAGAATCTGCTTTTCTTCCTTCTTCGTTTTCGCCAAAACTTCGGCGGGCGTGACTGAGATAATCCGCAACATCAGCGGCGACCTTGCGACCTCAATTAGACGATCGGCGGCAACACCCTTTCCCAGACCTCGCAACATTCTCTGCACATAACCTGCGCTCAGTTTTTTCAAGCGAATCGCGGTGCTGAGTTTCAGCTTCGTCCCTTGAGGATCATCCTGGGCCACAATGGCCGTGCCTTGGTTACCAACGGTCTGAAGAAAATTGTTCAGTAGCCCGAGACGGTCTTTGGTACATTCGTTGTGACTGAAATCGTCAAATAGAAAAAGAAGTCGCTTACCCAAAATCCACGACCGTGCGATGTCTTCCTCGACGTCGTATCTCTGGCGCAATTCCTTCACTAACCAACGTTCAAAAGTCTCCTCTTCCCAAGTCGCCAAATTCACCCAGGTCGCCAAACTCAAAACCACAGGCAGCGGAGCGGCTGGATTCTCTTCAGCCTGTGACACTAACGCGCGCGCCAACTGCAACAGCGAGACCGTCTTTCCGGAACCCGCGGCCCCGGTAATTAGTAATGAGCGTCCGGAGTTTTCGAAGGCGCGAAGGATTGCGGGTGATTCGTCGTCCGGAGTCTCAGGCAGGCGTCCCAAACGGGCTGGACCGTTTACAGTTTCAGGCTTAAACGAAAAATTGACTGTGAACAGGGCGCACTGCGGCAGGCCTTTTTCAAAATTTACGAGATCCGAGACCCACGCGTCCCTGACCCGCTTCAAAAATACCAGCTCGATTTCGCGTGGGGTTTTCGCACGCTCGTAACTAAAAAGCACGAGGAAGACGCAGATGCAGATGAGGAAGAACGTGGCGATGTGAACACGACTGCCTGAGTTTGAGCGCAACGCGTTACCAAAGATGGTTCCCAGGCCGCCAAGGACGAATCCTGAGATGACCACATACAAAACATAGCGGGTTTTGTCTTCCATGAAGAAGGTTGGATCCGATCCGAGTTAGATTGAGCCGAGCTTTGAGGTGTTAAGCGAAACAACCGAGAAGTGCGAACGCAGCATAGGGGAAACGCAGACTTTCAGTCAACGATTGTTGAAATGAGCGAAGACTCTCAAGCTGTCAACCACTTCTGCCTGCGACGCCTTTATATTGACAGTGCTGCTGAGGACAACTACGCTAGGCGCACTTTGGAGGTACATCCTGATCCTCGCCGCCTGTCAGGAGTTTTCAACGGCACTACTGCACTGATGTTGGCAATGTCCGGCGCCGGGCGATCAATGTGACTTAGCCGAAGAAGAGGAGAATGCATGATGAGTAAGGTGGTACTCGTAAATCCGGCAAACGCAACCGTAGGCTATAGCGTGATCACCCCGCGCTGGCTCTTTGTCCTCGCCGGCGCCACGCCGGTAGAGTTTGCCGGCGATCCGGTTCTTATCGATGAGCCGATTGAGGCCTTTGATGCCAATAAGATTGGCCCGGGAGATGTCGTCGGCGTAGGCATTCACACGGCGAACTGCAGACCGGGTTATCGGGTAGTCCGCGAAGCTAAGAAGCGTGGCGCGACAGTGATTGTCGGCGGCGTCCACGCCACCATTTTTCCCGAGGAGCCATTGGAGATGGGCGCGGACGCCGTGGTTACCGGGAATGCGGACGTCATCTGGGGCAAAATCCTCGAGGATGCTTTCGTCGGCAAACTGCAACCACTGTATTCCGGCGGGCGCGTGCCCGGAGAACTGATGGCGAAGGCTCGTTGGGATTTGCTCAAGCCGAACAAATATTTGATGGGTTGTATCCAGACAGTGGCCGGCTGTCCTGAAAATTGCAGCTTCTGCTCTGTCTGGGTGACGGACGGACGGAAGCCACGTTTACACTCGAATGAGCAAATAATCGAGGAGGCAAACGAGCTGCACGCGCTGGGTTTACGCTACGTCTTTTTCTCTGACGACAACTTCACGCCGGCTACGCTGGGTCGTATCGCGCGAGAAACAAACCGGGCCACTCGGGCTAATCTCGAATGCGTGCGCGAGGACCGGCTCAAACTATTCGAGGAATACGATCGCTTAGGCCCGCCCGCGCTCTACGGTTTTACGCAAATGACCGCTGAGTGTGTCAGTGACGAAGAATATCTCGATGCCATGTACAACAAGATGCGCCTGCGGGGAGCACTCATTGGCGTAGAGTCGTTCACCGAAGAAGGGTTAAAGAACGTAAACAAGACCTGGAACCCGGTGGGAAAGAAAATGGCCGAAGCGATTCAAAAAATTCAGGAGCACGGAATTATGGTGCTGGCTTCGATCATCGGCGGACTTGAAAGCGATACGCTGTCCACGCTGAGGACCATGCGGCAGTTTGCCAATGATTCGGGCACGGCCTTCGCCCAGTTTCCAGTCTATAGCGTTTATCCTGGAACCAAGGACTACCATGAAATGATGCGCGACTGGAAAAACCGTGATCGACCTGACTACGTGCCAAAACATGCGGTACAGATCGTTCGCGACAAGTTCTGGCTCGATTACGATCACACGGAGGTGACAGTCAAACATCCGACGATACCGACTAAGGACCTGATGCGGGAAGTACAAGCAGGATGGAAAACTTTCTATAGCTTTAAAGAGATCATCGCCCGTACGCGCAACGGGCCGATGAGTTCGTTGCCACTGGCCAGCCGAGTTGTCTATGCAGTTGCTTGCCTGGTCTTCGCGTCGCTTTATCCAGGTGGCATTGCCGCCGATAACGTTCGCAAAACGAAGCTGGGATTATTCGCCAGAGTGTCCCTGCGCGCGGCTATTCGCATGACCAGAAGCGATTACGACTGGGGAATACGACCAAAACGCCAGGTGATCGGCGTTGCGCCGGCAAGGAAGGCTGCCTGAGAGGCCGTGGCGCCGGTGCGGCCTATGGTTCGGCGCGCGGGAGGATTTAAAAATCATGACGCTTTTCTCCTGAGTTTGGTAACGCGAACTGTTAGTTTGCGTGCCTTGCACTGGACCGCCCAAGGGCTTCATTCCTCAAGCGACGCGCGGGCTTCCGAATTCAAACGAATTCAAAACCCCGGCGCCAGCATCCCGGTCATCGCCTTTGGGTTCTTGATTCGCTGCGACAACATCCACGCGTCAGCCTCGGCAACTTGTTGCTGTCCGGCGTCTCCACCGGTCAACTCACCCCGTCGCCGGCGCGCAGCCGCTGCGTAAAGACGCATGTCGGCGTCTTCAAACCCCTGAATCGCGTCGGCAAGCAGAGCGTTGCAGGTAGGCGGAAGGCGCTGGCCATCTTTCGCAGACTTCGCTCGCTGCTGCGCAACTCCCGCGCGGATTAAACTCGCCAACGGCCTGGCCCATTGCATTTTTTCGTTCTCGATCCGGCGCGCCAGTTTTTCGGCGAGCTCCCGCTCGACGTCACCTGCGCCGCCGCTAATCGCGCTCACAGCCAAAGCGGCGCGCGCGCGCAGATGCATCGCCTCAATCCGAAGAATCTGGATGCGCAGGAGCATCGATTCCTCCAGTGCCTGCCATTGTCCCTCCAGATGTTTCCAGGCTACTTCGACGTCTCCGGTGTAGAGTTCGATTTGCGCGAGGGCTTGCAGCGAGGTGTAGTGTTGCAAATGAAAACCTTCCTGCGGCCAGGCCTTGAGCGCTTCAATCACTTCCGCCCGAGCGCGATCGGGATCGTCCGCGGCGAGCCAAATCAAATTCAGACGCGTGCGCATATCCGTGGCGCCGACAACGTTTCCCTGCTCAATAGCCGCCGATAACAGTCCGGGCACTCGTCGCGAAACTTCGGCCAGCTCGCCTTGATACAAAAGCGCGCTTAGCATGAAGCGATGCGCGATCGTCAATTCCCAGGTCACGCCCGTGCATTGATCCCGCAGAACTTCTGAAGCGCGCTCGCAAAGTCCCACCGCCTTGGCCCAGTCGCCGAGGAGGTATGCACCCACGCCGCTGGCCCAGATCGAAAGTCCGATGGCGTGCGGGTGGCCCACCTTCTGCGACAGCTCTGCCGCCAACCGCGCAATCTCCGCTGCCCGCGCGCGCGCCGGCCCGCCGCGCGAAGCCGTTTGCGCCGCTTCAAACGCCATCGAGCGCGCCACGCGAAACGGTTCGCCCGCCCGCAGGGCCAGCAACAAGTGGCGACTCTGAAAATCGGCGCCGCGAATCAGGTCGACGGCGCCGAGGCCCGCCGCCACGGCCCAACACGTGTCAATGCGAACCAGATCCGATTCGGGTATCTCGCTCGCGTCTCGCTCGGTAAAATTGAGACCACGCACGCGAATCTGCAAACGCTTGAGCAGCAACGACAGCAGCGCGCGTTTTGGACCAGCCGGGAGCGTAAAGCCAACCGCGGCGAGCACGGAACGGATTAACTCGAGCCCCTCCTTGATGTGGCCGCCCATCAGCAACTGCTGCGCGGCGCGTCGTTTGAATTCAAGACTGTGACCGGCCGTACTAACCTCGGCAACTTCAAGATACGCCTCGGCGGCTTCGGCGGGCCGGCCCGCGTTTGCTAGCGCGTCGGCGAGACCGAGTTTGAGATCGACGAGTTCGGCGTCGCGCACCGGCGCAAGTTCGAGCGCCCGGCGATAGAAGGCGGCAGCGCGATCAAAGGCGAGCGCGCTGGCTGCTTTTCTAGCAGCCACGCCCGCGTGAGTTGCCGCTCGCACTCGTTCACCGGCGCCGAGGTAATGTTCAAAAAGTGCTTCCGGATCGTCGATGCCGCGGCCTTCGATCGCCTGGGCCAGGCGACGGTGAATGGCGGTCACTTTTTTGGGGTTCAGTTGCGTCGCGAGCGCTTCGCGAATGCGATCGTGATACAACTCGAGCGTGTGCCCGGCGCCGCCGGTGCGCAGAAATTGCGCTGCCCGCAACGAGCTGACCAGGGGCAACTCGTCACCCGCCAACTCCGCTGCCTGGTAAACAACTTCGGGATTAACTGGACGCCCAGCCACCGCAAGGGCGTCGACAAATTGCCGCGCGCCCGGCGGCAGGTGGCGCAGTCGCGCGTCCAACATCGTCGCGAGCGTGATGCCGGTCGTTGCAGTTTGATCGCTGGTCGCGGCGTAGCGCGCGAGTTGTTCGAGTAGAAACGGATTGCCGCGCGCCTCGCGCAAAATCGCATCGGCAAACGGTTCAAGCACGGCCGCTTTCCCGCCCAGCAAATCCCTGACGAGCGCCTGCGACTCAGTTTTCGTCAAGGCGCCAACCAAAACTTCGCGACAACTTTCGCTGCCCGCTTTTTCCAGTAACGCTTTCAGAAACGGCTTGATCTCGATGTCTTCAGTGCGGAAACTCGACAGCAGCAAGAGCGGCGGCGAATCCGGCGGACGCAGCAAGTCTTCCAGCAACGTCGTGCTGTCGGCGTCAGACCACTGCAGATCGTCGATGTAAAGCACGAGCGGTTGTTTCTCGGAAACGCGCCGCAGCAATTCACGCAAAGCGGCAAACGCTTTCCGCCGCAGCGTGAACGGATCGGGAATTTCCTGTTCGCGTTGCGGCGCATTGAAAACCGAATCCACCTGCAGCATCACCGGAAAGAGACGCGCGAGCGCCAGCACCTCGCGCGGCATCAACTCTTCAGCCTTCGCCTCAGACAGCGAAAGCAAATACTTCGTCAAGCTATCGACCACGCCGTCCAGAGCCTTGTAAGGAACTGACTCGCGTTCATAACAACGTCCTTCGAGGACCACGACGTCGGGCTGACGCTCGCGCAGTTCGTCAAGAAAATGACGCGCGAGAGCAGTCTTGCCCATTCCCGAGCTGCCGTGCAGGTAGACGGTCACGGTTTGCCCGCGACGAGTGACGGCAAACGCTTCTTCAAGTTCGCGCAACTGTTTGGCGCGACCGACGAAAGGCGACGACTGCAGCAGCGAAGGCGCGGGCGTGGGCATGATCGGGCGCTGCAAGGGACCGGTCTTGCCGTGGCCCAGTATCCGTAAAATTTCTCGACCGTGCGGCCGGTCGTCGGGTTTACGACGCAACAGGCGCACGCAAAGATCGTTGAGATCAGGCGGGACGTTTCGCACAAGTTCGGCCGGGGCGGGCGGATCGAAGTTCTGCTTGTTCATCATCACTTCGAAAAACTTGCCGGAGAACGGGAGCCGCCCGGTGAGCGCCTGGTAGAGCATGACGCCGACGCTGTACCAATCGCTGGCCCGCGAAATCGGAAGCTGCGCGCCTTGCTCGGGCGACATGTAATCGGGCGTGCCGGCGAGCGTGAAGCTGTCGTGATGCTTCTCGTCAACGACTTCGGCAACGAGGCCGAAATCAAGAATCACCACGCGCCCTTCTTTCGTCACCAACACGTTCGAAGGTTTGATGTCGCGGTGAAGTTTGCCCGTTTCGTGCAGACCGTGCATGCCTTCGACGAGTTGGCGCAGGGCGAGACGCAAACGACTTAAATCCAATTTGGAATGCGAGAGAGACGACTCTTCAGGAGTCTCTGGCGGTTCAGTCAACGGGGAAGTGGTCCGGATGGAATCCAGTTGCATCGTCTCGGCTTCGTAGTCCGCCAACACCTCGCCGCCTTGCTTGCCGCCTTTTCGGAGCGTCGGAGTTCGTGAAGACTGAACGTGCCTGGCGTGATAACCCGGGCGAACGTATTCGAGAAAATTGATTCCCTGGACCAGCTCCATCGTGAAGAACCAATACTGGCCGTCAGACATGAATTCATAGAGCGCCGCCAGGTTCGGATGAGAAACGTCGGCGAGCGAACGAAACTCGTTTTTGAAACGCGAGATGTGTGAAGCTTCGGCGCGCGTGAGAGTTTTCAGCGCCACGACTTTGTCGGTCTCGCGATCATGAGCCTCGTAGACAACGCCCATGCCGCCCGAACCCAAGCGGCGGCGAATGCGGAAACGTTCAGTGCCGAGAAAATCGCTGGAGTGTTGAGTCATTTGACCCTGAAGCTGAAAACTACGGAAGCCGGAGCGAGAATAAGTTAGGATGAGTATTCTAAAGCATAACGGCAGTGCCGAAAACCAATCACGTCGGAGGAGACTGAAAATGGACTGGCGCGTATTTCTTACAACCTTTGGCGTGATCTTTCTCGCCGAGATGGGCGACAAGACTCAACTCGCGGCGATGACGATGGCGGCGCAGTCGAAGAGACCCTGGGCCGTGTTCTTTGCCGCCGCGCTCGCGCTCACGGCCGTGTCGGCGATTGGTGTCGTGGCTGGCAGCGTGCTCGGCAACTACCTGCCATTGATTTGGATTAAGCGCGTGGCCGCGGTCGCTTTCATTGTGATTGGTGTTTTGATTTTGGCAGGAAAGTTCTGAACGCGTCGAAAGAAATTTGGCCGCGGATGAACACAGATGGACGCGGCTTCGGAAAAAGCAAATGACGTGGAAGTGATGAAAAGTCCCCTGCCCGGCAAGTGCTTATTCCTTTTTCAGATTCGCGTCATCCGCGTTTATACGCGGCTGGTATTCTTTGCCACCACGGTTGAACTGCTGCTCTGATATCATCGGTCCATGCCGCAAACTCCCCATACTGAACGCCACTTCACCGCCAGCGAAGTTGTGCGCGACATCGTCATCGGCATGTCCGACGGCTTGACGGTCCCGTTCGCGCTCGCCGCTGGACTGACGGGCGGTCTGCACGCCACTGCGAATCCCAACGCCATCATCGTGACCGCGGGTTTGGCCGAGATTGCCGCAGGCACGATTGCGATGGGCCTGGGCGGCTACCTCGCCGCGAAGAGCGACGCCGAACACTACGCGAAGGAACGCGAACGCGAGCGGCGCGAGGTCGACGAAATTCCGCACGAAGAAATGCGTGAGGTGGCGGAGGTGTTTCAGGAATACGGACTGACGCAGGAAGAAACCTGGCCCATCGTGGAAGCACTGCGCAAGCAACCCAAAAAATGGATCGACTTCATGATGCGTTTCGAACTCGGACTGGAAAAACCCGATCCTAAACGCGCGATGACCAGCGCCGTAACCATCGGCGGCGCCTACGCCGCGGGCGGGTTTGTGCCGCTCGCGCCTTACATTTTCACGCAAAACACTTCGCGCGCGCTGCTCGTCTCAATCGTTATGACCCTCGCGACGCTCGTCGTTTTTGGGTTCATCAAAGGACGCTTCACCGGCATGCGACCGGTGCGCAGCGCCCTGCAGACGGCTCTGATCGGAAGCGCCGCGGCGGGCGCTGCCTTCGGAATCGCGCGATTGATCTCATGAGCAGGGGGCCGGGACGATGGGTCAGAGGCCAGGGCTCAGGGGGTCAACCTTTTTGGAGTGCGCTGACCTGTCAGCGCTTTGGTCGGCTGCGACCTGTCGCAGCCTTTACAACGTTAACCTGGTTCAAAAGTTCACAGGACCACGCGGCGTCAAGCCGCCGCGAAACCAAAGCGCTGACAGATCAGCGCACTCCAAAACTGCGCCAACGTTCTGCTACTGACCACTGAGTTACGTGCCAACCTCCCTGACCAGCAGAGTTCAATCCGGCGTCATCTGGAACGCTGTCTCAGTTTCCTCCACTTATTTTTTGGGTCTGGTGCGCTCCATCATTGTGGCGCGTCTGCTGCTCGCCGAAGACTTTGGCCTGTTCAGCATGGCGCTGACAGTGGTCACCGGCCTGGGCGCGCTCACCAATATTGGTCTGGACGTTTCCGTCATCAACACGAAGTTTCGCGACGACGATCAACTGGCAAAACACCTCGACACGGTTTGGACTGTCGATCTTCTCAGGCGCTTGCTGTTGGCCGTGCTGATGCTCGTCCTGGCGCGCCCGGCGGCCAACTTTTATGGCGAACCGCGCGTGTTTCAGTTGCTGCTGATCCTGAGTTTGCTGCCGCTGCTGCAGGGATTTCAAAACATCGGACTGATGATCCATCGCAAGGAAGTCAACTTCCGAAAAATCGTCTGGCTGGAACTGACGACGAACCTGCTCACCGCCGCCGCGACGATCGCGTTGGCCCTTTACACGCACAACGTTTGGGCACTCGTCCTCAGCCAGCTCGTGTCGGCGCTCGTCAGCGTCGCGCTGTCGTATGCGTTTCATCCGTATCGTCCGCACCTTCGCCTGGACAAGGGTTCTCTGAAGCTCACGCTCAGTTTGGGGAAGTATGCGTTTGTGCTCGGCCTGCTTGGCTACGTCATGTCGATGGCTGACAACGTGCTGCTGGGCAAACTCTACAGCGCGACGATCCTGGGCACGTATGTCATTGCTTACAACCTCGCCGTGTTGCCTTTGCACGGCATCGGCAACGCGATCGTAAACGTGACGTTTCCCGCTTATGCCGAAATTACTGGCGGAAGCCCGACTGTTAGGGAAAGCGGAAGCGCGACTGTCAGCGAGAACAGAAGCCCGAGCGTGCGGGAGAACAGAAGCCCGACCGTGAGGGAGGGCTCAGAAGGAACAACGAGCGAGCCCGTGCTTACGCGCGGGCTTCCGCAAACGCGCCGGCTTCCGCAAGACCGCCCGCTTCCGCAAGCGCGCGGAGACAGCAAGCGTTTGGAGCGAGCTTTTGTGAGAGTGTTTGCGGCCAGCTCGACTTTGTTGACGCTGACGACCGCGACGTTGTTGCTGCTCGGCGACGAAATAATAATTTTTCTTTACGGCCGGAAGTGGATACCCGCGGGGACCATCCTGCGGATCCTGGCAGCGCTGGTTTTCTGCAAAGGACACAGCCTCCTGGTCTCGCCGCTAATCATCAGCATGCGGGGGATCGCGCCTGACGCGAAAATCAAAATGCTCGAGGCCGCGATCTTTTTGGCGGTGCTCTATCCGCTAACCAGCCGCTACGGCGCGGTGGGCGCCGCCTGCGCTGGAGGAATCGCGTTCTTCGTCATGATGGTCAATCGGTTGCGAGTGGCGGCGTCGCTGCTGCCAAACATCGCCGGCGTGCTGGTGCGGATAGTCTTCTCGGCAGTCGTCGCCTGCGCGCTGGCGACGGCAGCGGGCGCTTTGGCGATCGACCTGGTCGGACGCGTCACCGCGCGTTTGTTGTTAGGCGGCTCGGTGATCGCGATAGTTGTTGCCACCGTGATGCTTTTGCTTTCACCGGAACTTCGAGCGGAACTCGCGCGCCTGCGCGCGTCAAGGTCCGGCATTGCGACGATAGTGACCTAATTTCAACTCTCTGCGCTGACTCTGCGCGCTCTGCGTCTCTGCGTTGAGTGGGTTTGAGGCGATATTCACCGCAGAGAACGCTGAGACTACGCAGAGAAAAGCCTCAAATTAGGGCAATACCACGTCGACTTAGGTCTTTACAGTCGCTTGAATTTCAGATACAAGCCTAGTCTCCCGCTTTCCCCAGGCAGTCTTTTAGCAGTCCCAACCCAATAAAACGGAGCGCACGAAGAACGTTATGGCCACCGCAAATCACCGACTGGAATTCGACTCGCTAACCGACAACTCCGGCATCTTCGGACATCCGCGGGGACTGTCAACACTCTTTTTCACCGAGCTTTGGGAGCGTTTCAGCTACTACGGCATGCGTTCCATCCTCGTGCTCTACATGGTGGCGCCGGTTGCGGCAGGCGGTTTGGGTTTTGACGTGAAGCAGGCGGCGACGCTCTACGGCAGCTACACCATGTGGGTTTACCTCACGGGCTTGCCCGGCGGACTGACGGCTGATCGGCTGCTGGGAGCAAGGCTCGCGGTTCTGCTCGGCGGTATCGTGATCGTGTTTGGCCACATTTCCATGGTCTTCCATTCGATGTTTTTCTTCTACGCCGGTCTTACGCTAATCGCGATCGGGACTGGGTTACTAAAGCCGAACATCAGCACGATGGTCGGCAGCCTTTACAGTGAAAACGATCCGCGTCGCGACAGCGGCTTCTCGATTTTCTACATGGGGATCAACATCGGCGCGGTGCTGGCGCCTCTGTGTGTCGGCTACCTGGCCCAGGGTGAATCGTTCAAATCATTTCTCACCTCGATGGGTTTCGATCCGGCAACCAGCTGGCACTGGGGCTTTGGAGCAGCGGCAGTTGGGATGACGTTCGGACTCATTGTCTACTTACTAAACGGCAACCGGCTGGCCCACGTCGGCAACCGTCAAGGGACTTCCAAACCGGGCGACCTCGTCGGGCTGAACCCGCAGCCGGAGCCGCCGGGAATAGTCAATCCAAACGACCTCGTCGGACTAAACCCGCAGCCGGAACCGCCGGGCAAGCAGCGCCTGACCGCGACTGACTGGAAGCGTATAGGCGCCATCTTCATCTTCTTTCTCTTCACCATACTTTTCTGGGCCGCCTATGAACAGAAGGGCGCGAGCCTGAATCTCTTCGCTAAAGACCTGGTGCGCACGGAAGTTTTTGGCATGCGGTTCCCGTCGAGTTGGTTACAGTCGTGCACGCCCGCGTTCGTAATTTTGCTGGCGCCCATTTTTTCTTACCTCTGGGTGCGACTGGGAACTCGGCAACCGTCGAGTCCGGTCAAGTTCACTTTGGGCCTCTTGTTCATCGGCCTCGCGTATTGCCTGCTGGTTCCGGCGGCGTGGATGACAGCGAACGGCCGCATCAGTCCGCTGTGGCTGGTGGGCCTCTACTTTCTCGAAGTCGTCGGTGAAATGTGTTTGAGTCCGGTGGGACTCAGCACCGTTACCAAGTTGGCCCCGGTGAAGCTGGTGGGAATCATGATGGGCGTTTGGTTCCTTGCGGCTGCGTTCGGCAACAAGGTGGCCGGTTACTTGTCAACCTTCTACGTTCCGCAATCTGGCCCGCTCGTGAAGCTTTACGGCGGCATCGCCGTCGGTTTGCTCGTCTCGGCGGGGCTGCTGGCGCTGCTGACACCGAAGGTCAAAAAACTGATGGGCAACGTCAACTAGATCGCGTCGGAAGCAGTCTCGGGCCGAGCAAAGTTCGCGTGTTGGTTCAGTGTGTCGTTAGCAAATTAAAATGTCCGGTGTTATTAGCAAGTGAAGTGTCCGATTCGTTCATTTGACCTCCAGCAGTAGAAGCTGTGGGAATGTTGGAAAGTCAGGCCGCCTTTTGGCCTGACTTTTCCAAGCCGCGGTGGGAAGCGACGGGTTTAGTCGCTTTCCTCGGCGGCGTCATTTCCATAGCTGGCTGGCCGTCAGCTGTGTAGCGGCCAACCCGATGTGGACCAAAAGTAATCGAGATTGTTTCATCCAGATGTTCATGCACTGTGACTCTGCAGCCAGCTAAGGTCGCTCTTAGTTTGGAGCGTTCGAGCTGCCAAACGCGATTGGCAAAGCTCACTGTGTTATCCCGCGCCACCACCCGCTCATGTTGCAGTGAGAAAACCAGGTCCAGGTCTTTAAGCCTCGCCGGCACAAACGCTGTCCCGCGCTCGGCCGCTGGCACGCTGAACCGGCGGTTGAACTCCCGCACATATTCTTCCTGCAGAAATCGGTTAGCTGCGGCAGCGGTGGTGATCTTTCGCAGCCGTAGTTCTGGCGGCAACCGCCCCTGCCAGGTGCCAAACCCTCGTTCGCTACGACCGCGAGCTTGCGGCGAATAGGCCGGTATCATCTGAATCCCCAACTGTCTTAAAGCTCTGCCTACCTGCGTCAGACGAGTATGATCCACTGGCTCGTCAGCCTTCGGGGTGAGAAAGAAATGGCTGGCTCGATCGCTATAAAGCGAGCAAAATACGCCTTGATGCTCAATCACCGCCCGCAATCCGGCCAGCACCGTGCGGGTCGATTCCTCCTCTACCAACTCCGCGTAATAGATCTCGCTGGTGGCGTCGTCCATGATCACTAGCAGGTCGTACCAGCGGTGATCGCAGAACCACTGGTGCTGGCTGGCGTCGATGTGCAACAGCATTCCTGGTAATGGTCGACGCGGCCGCCGCTTGCGATGCACCCCGCGCTTCCGGCTCGGCTTTACCAACCCCGCTCCCTGCAACGCTTTCTTCACCCAGGTGTAGCTCAGCTTGATACCGTGCTCCTCCACCAGCTTCTCGTGAAAGTGACGCACGTTGAAGTCGAAGTACTGCTCCTGGTACAACCGCAGCACTTCCTCCACCGTGGCCAAAGGCACCCGCTTCGGCGAAGGCGTCCCGCGCCGCCGATCAAACAGCCCTTCATATCCCTCATGCTCAAACCTGGTGTGCCAGCGCTGCATCTGCCGGCAGCTGATCCCCAGGATCTCCGCTGCTTGAAACCAGGTGATCCGCTTAGCCATTGCTCGCAACATTACGTCTTGTAGTTTCATCGCCCGCTCCACTGCGGCCGGGGTCATTTGCTTCATAACAGCATCCTGTCATGTTGCTCTGACCCCTCCGCTCAGATCGGACACTTCATGTGTTAATTACACCGGACATATCATGTGCTAACGACAGCGTGTTGGTTCAGTGTGTCGTTAGCAAATTAAAATGTCCGGTGTTATTAGCAAGTGAAGTGTCCGATTCGTTCATTTGACCTCCAGCAGTAGAAGCTGTGGGAATGTTGGAAAGTCAGGCCGCCTTTTGGCCTGACTTTTCCAAGCCGCGGTGGGAAGCGACGGGTTTAGTCGCTTTCCTCGGCGGCGTCATTTCCATAGCTGGCTGGCCGTCAGCTGTGTAGCGGCCAACCCGATGTGGACCAAAAGTAATCGAGATTGTTTCATCCAGATGTTCATGCACTGTGACTCTGCAGCCAGCTAAGGTCGCTCTTAGTTTGGAGCGTTCGAGCTGCCAAACGCGATTGGCAAAGCTCACTGTGTTATCCCGCGCCACCACCCGCTCATGTTGCAGTGAGAAAACCAGGTCCAGGTCTTTAAGCCTCGCCGGCACAAACGCTGTCCCGCGCTCGGCAGCTGGCACGCTGAACCGGCGGTTGAACTCCCGCACATATTCTTCCTGCAGAAATCGGTTAGCTGCGGCAGCGGTGGTGATCTTTCGCAGCCGTAGTTCTGGCGGCAACCGCCCCTGCCAGGTGCCAAACCCTCGTTCGCTACGACCGCGAGCTTGCGGCGAATAGGCCGGTATCATCTGAATCCCCAACTGTCTTAAAGCTCTGCCTACCTGCGTCAGACGAGTATGATCCACTGGCTCGTCAGCCTTCGGGGTGAGAAAGAAATGGCTGGCTCGATCGCTATAAAGCGAGCAAAATACGCCTTGATGCTCAATCACCGCCCGCAATCCGGCCAGCACCGTGCGGGTCGATTCCTCCTCTACCAACTCCGCGTAATAGATCTCGCTGGTGGCGTCGTCCATGATCACTAGCAGGTCGTACCAGCGGTGATCGCAGAACCACTGGTGCTGGCTGGCGTCGATGTGCAACAGCATTCCTGGTAATGGTCGACGCGGCCGCCGCTTGCGATGCACCCCGCGCTTCCGGCTCGGCTTTACCAACCCCGCTCCCTGCAACGCTTTCTTCACCCAGGTGTAGCTCAGCTTGATACCGTGCTCCTCCACCAGCTTCTCGTGAAAGTGACGCACGTTGAAGTCGAAGTACTGCTCCTGGTACAACCGCAGCACTTCCTCCACCGTGGCCAAAGGCACCCGCTTCGGCGAAGGCGTCCCGCGCCGCCGATCAAACAGCCCTTCATATCCCTCATGCTCAAACCTGGTGTGCCAGCGCTGCATCTGCCGGCAGCTGATCCCCAGGATCTCCGCTGCTTGAAACCAGGTGATCCGCTTAGCCATTGCTCGCAACATTACGTCTTGTAGTTTCATCGCCCGCTCCACTGCGGCCGGGGTCATTTGCTTCATAACAGCATCCTGTCATGTTGCTCTGACCCCTCCGCTCAGATCGGACACTTCATGTGTTAATTACACCGGACATATCATGTGCTAACGACAGCGTGTTGGTTCAGTGTTGACAGGCTGAGCCGGCAGGCGTATAAAGTCGGGCATCAGGCTTCCGATTGACAACCGCGTATCATTTGACCGGCGCGCAAACGTCCTCTCTTGATAGGCTTTTCAATCTTCACCCGCCACACGCAAACCGAAGCGTGGAGCAAAAGTAAGGAGCCCTCATCATGCTGCAATCACTTCTCTCGCTGCCATTTTCATTCAAATCTAACTCTGTCTTCAGGCAATTGTTTTTACCCTTGCAGACACTAACAGGCTCGCATTCTTTTCAAGCTAACTAGCCGAGCACCAACGTAGTGGCGCTCGGTTGCCCCAGCTTTACCGGGGCGGGATCCTGCAAATCAAGGCGGGTTTGAATTGGCGATCTTCCTCGCAAAAAGATCGCAAACTGTCCGACCCCTACCACCCGGCTCTTGGCGTTTAGCTGTGGGAGCAAACCCGAAAGCTGCGTGAGGTGATCGCCGTCCGTCCGAGCCCTCGCGGCGGCCGGCAATATGCCGAAAGGAGCAAGCATGTCTGCAAATCAGAACAGACCCAACCCCGATTCAAAGCAACCTGACAAGAAAAAGATAAAGGATCTTCCCGGTTGCATTAAGTACATCATTCTCTTGTTTCTCCTCCTGCTGCTGTTTGGGGAGTTTTACGCAGGTGAGTACCGAGGCTTTCCCCGGGTTTCCCAACTCGTCCTGTTCATCATCTTCCTGAAGATTCTGCTGATCATTCTGTTGCTGATCCTGATCTGGGTGCAGCGGCAATTGAACTGCGAGATAACGGCGCCGGTCGGCTGCGCCCATGACGAGTATGAATCCAACGGCCTGCCCTATCTCAAAGTGATGGGGTCCGTCAGCGGCGCGGTCTTTGGTCACTACCAGGTCGAGGTTTACGACAGCACGTTCGCACCGATCACGGGCGTAGTTAGTTATCCCGGCAGCGGAAGCAGTGGTACGTCTACCGTATCCAACAGCGAATTAGCACGAATTGACACCCAAAACTTTGACCCCGGATTGCACACCGTGAGACTCAGAGTTTTCACGAATTCGGGGTTAGAAAAGAGTCCGCCTTGCGAGAGGGACTTCGACTACCAGCGGGCCACTGTGTTTATCAACAGGGTCGCCGGTATTGAAGTTACCGATGTTGGTCCTTATGTGGGAGATCCGGACAACCACAGGATCAAACTGATCAAGACGGCGACGTCCGGTGCGTTTGAGCAATCTGAAGGCGACGCGATAACCGTATCAGGCGGCGCTTACTTGCATGGCTGCGGCAAGAGAACTTTTCAGTATCAGCTGCAATACATGCCTTCGCCTCTTTCAGGCCAGCCGCCTCTTCCCTCCGACCCGGGTCCATGGACCGACATCGTCCCGCCCGTGGCCTACGACTATTCCGCGGATCCGGTCACCGGCCATCCGTATTGGTGGAACTGTTTCTTCGAACACATTCCAAACTTTGTTGTCAGCGACTTCTTGACGCGCGTCTGGACCATTGGTACCTGCCTCTTCTCGACGAGGCCCCGCACGCAAAAGTCCTACTGGTACACGGGTTCCCTGAATCTCAACGGTCGCTTCACGGTGCGCGTAGTCGAGCGACACGCCCCCGATGGCACCACCAGCCCGGTTGAAGAGTTATTGGACGCAGCAACGGTCTGGATCGATAACCGGCAGATCATTTCGAAAATTCGCAGGCTGAAAATCAGTGGTGGAGATCCTCTGGACGCTTGCGAGGAGCTGCGGCTTTCGCAGTTTGAACCTTCGGGAAATGCCGACATCCTCGGCCAGGCCTGGGATCCGCTGATCCAGAACGGTGCGCATCCGGTGCCGAATGATAACTTCGCGGGATATTCACTGACGTTAAAGAAGAACAGTGGGCCCGGCACACCGCCGCCTCCCGCTGAATGGCAACCAATTCACAGCAGCGCCACGCCGGTTCCGCCGGTTAGGCAGGTGGCTGCTCCCGCTCCCGCGCCCACTGACATCCTGGCGACCTGGAACATCGTTGCTGCTTTGGATGCGGGCCCTCTTCCTCCGGGGTCTCCGCCTGATACTCCGGCTCCTTATCCGCAACTCTTCCGAGGCCAGCGTTGCGCCTACATCATCCGGCTAGTCACTTCAGATTCGACCATCGTGGGTGATGGCGGTGGAGTTCACAGCCTGGAAGACGTTTTCCCGTTCTGCATTGTGAACGACATTGAGTAAGTGTCGCGGGATGCATTGACTCAAACTTAACCTGAAACCGAAAAGGATGAGGCGGCCGCCAAGGTTGCTTCATCCTTTTCGCCGCTTAGTCGAGACTGGCTGCTGACTTGGTCTTCGACCGGGGTCTTAGCCAACTCCTGGCCCTTCACGTTTTCCCGCGCACTTCCCAAGTGCCGCCAACGTGCGCTATTTTTGTGACATGAGTACTGCGATTGAAGAAACCCAGGAAGTGCCTGAGGAGACTACTAACAAGTGGGTCTACCTCTTCGAAGAAGGAAGCGGTGACGACAAATCGCTGCTCGGCGGCAAGGGCGCCGGGCTCTGCGAAATGACGCGCGCCGGCTTACCGGTGCCGCCGGGCTTGATCGTCACTACCGAGGCCTGCAACGCCTTTTTCGAAAACGACAAGAGTTTTCCTGAGGGCATGTGGGAGCAGGTCAAGGAAGGCCTGCTAAAAATCGAAGAGAAGGTCGGCAAGAAATTCGGCGACGCCGAGAATCCGCTGCTCGTCTCAGTTCGTTCCGGCGCTGCCTTCTCAATGCCGGGAATGATGGACACGGTGCTGAACCTTGGGCTGAACAAAGAGACCCTCGAAGGTCTGGCGCAGCAAACCGGTGACCTCAGTTTCGCGCTCGACGCCTATCGCCGCTTTAAGACTTTGTTTGGCGAGATTGTGATCGGCGTGGCCCATGAAAAATTTGAGCGCGTAATGAATCGCGCCAGGCGCGGACACGAGGCGCAACACGGATACCGAACAATCGCGCGCCATCATAGATTCGTATGACAAGATCTTTAGCGCCGGGCACCACAAGATTCCCGAAGATCCTTACGAACAACTCCGCGAAACCATAGCGGCGGTCTTCAATTCCTGGATGGGCCGGCGCGCCATCGACTATCGCCGCGTAAACCGGATTCCGGATTCGCTCGGCACCGCCGTCAACGTGCAGGCCATGGTCTTCGGCAACATGGGCGAGCGCAGCGGCACCGGCGTCGCCTTCACACGCAATCCCTCGACCGGCAAGAAAGAACTCTACGGCGAATACCTGCTCAACGCGCAGGGCGAGGACGTAGTCGCCGGCATCCGCACGCCCAATCCGATCAGTCAACTCAAAAAAGAACTGCCAAAAGTTTACGAAGAGTTTTCCTCGATCACCGGCCTGCTCGAGAAACACTATCGCGACATGCAGGACTGTGAATTCACGATCGAGCGCGGCAAGCTTTGGATGCTGCAAACGCGCACCGGCAAACGCACCGGAGCGGCGGCTGTGCGCGTGGCGGTGGAAATGGTCGGCGAAAAGTTGATCGACCGGAAGACTGCCGTGCAGCGAGTCACGCCCGAACAGCTCGATCAGCTTTTGCACCCGACCGTCGATCCAAAAACCAAGGTCACGGCGTTGGCAACCGGGCTGCCGGCGAGTCCGGGCGCGGCGCAGGGCCAGGTTGTTTTTAGTCCCGACGAAGCCGAGGAATTGGCGCGTGAGAACGCGAAGGTGATCCTGGTGAGACAGGAAACCAGTCCCGACGATTATCACGGCATGGTTGCCGCGCAGGCGATCGTTACCGCGCGCGGCGGCATGACCAGCCACGCTGCGGTCGTCGCGCGCGGCATGGGAAAGCCCTGCGTGTGCGGCGCACAGAGCCTCGATATTGACTACGGCCAACAACAGTTCACCGTTGACGGCACCGTCGTTACCAAGGGCGAGTGGATTACCGTCGACGGTTCGACCGGCCGCGTCTTTCTGGGACAGGTGCCAACCATTCAGCCGACGCTCGGTTCGGAATTCCACGAGTTGATGGGTTGGGCCGACAAATTTCGCCGGCTGCAAGTGCGCGCTAACGCTGACACGCCGCGCGATGCCAAGGTCGCGCGCGGATTTGGCGCCGAAGGCATTGGCTTATGCCGTACCGAGCACATGTTCTTCGGCGATCAACGACTGGCGGCGATGCGCGAGATGATTCTCGCGGACGGCGTCGGCGCGCGCGAGAAAGCGCTCGACAAACTGTTGCCACTCCAGCGCGGCGACTTTCTCGGCATCTTTCGAGAGATGGTTGGGCTGCCGGTAACCATCCGCTTGCTCGACCCGCCGCTGCATGAGTTTCTTCCGAACGCCGAAGAGTTGATGAGCGAGCTCGGCGAGTTAAAGATGGCCGTCAGGTTGGCAACCACCCTCGGCGACATGGACAACTTGCTTGACGAGATTGACGAGAAGCGGCGGCTGCTCAAGCAGGTCAACCGAATTCGCGAAGCTAACCCGATGCTCGGATTTCGCGGCTGTCGTTTGGGCCTGGTGTTTCCCGAAGTGACCCGAATGCAGTGTCGCGCGATTTTCGAGGCAGCTTGCAAAGTCCAGGGCGAGAAGAGCAAAACCGAGTTGGAGATAATGGTGCCGCTGGTTTCGCTCAGTGAGGAACTTCGTCAACAGCGCCAGGTGATCGATGAGGTCGCGCGACAGGTGATGGGCGAACAGGGCATGACGATCGATTATCGCGTTGGAACGATGATCGAGTTGCCGCGCGCGGCCCTCATGGCGCACGACATCGCCGCCCATGCCGACTTCTTTTCGTTTGGCACCAACGACCTGACGCAGACGACGTTTGGTCTAAGCCGCGACGACTCCAGTCGCTTCCTGCCGAATTACGTCGAGCGCAAGATCATGCCTGACGATCCTTTTCAGGTGTTGGACCGCGAGGGCGTGGGCCAACTGGTCCGACTGGGGACCGAGCGCGGCCGCAGCGTGAAGCCCGATCTCAAAGTCGGCATCTGCGGCGAGCATGGCGGCGATCCGAGTTCCATCGCATTTTGTAACGAGATTGGCCTCAACTACGTGAGCTGCTCGCCGTTCCGCGTTCCCGTCGCGCGACTGGCTGCGGCCCAGGCGGCGTTGGCGGCAGAATCACCTGCGTCAGCCGGTGGCGCAGATAAGTAGGACCGGCATTCGTGCCGGTCTTCCTAACTTGATAATCCGTTTAGAGTCGGCGCTTGTGCCGACGGCGGGACCGGGTCCCGCGGCTAAACTAGCAAAGCGGACAGACAGGAATGTCTGTCCTACTAAGAAGGAGTCATCATGAGCAAGTACGTTTTTCTTTTCGCGTTGTTGGTTGTCACTGCGGCTACGGCGCTAGCGGTCAAGCCTGTCAGTTCACCGGGTGAAATACCGATGGTCGGCGCTGCTGCTCCGAGTTTTAAGTTGGTTACTAACGAAGGCAAAGAAGCCAGCCTGACGGATTTCAAAGGTCACTGGGTGGTGCTGTATTTCTATCCCAAAGACTTCACCAGCGGCTGCACGCTCCAGGCGCGTAACTTTCAGCGCGACCTCGCGAAGTACCAGGCAGCGAAGGCGGTCATTCTCGGTGTCAGTATCGACACGGCGGAGTCTCACAAAGATTTCTGCGCGAAGGAAGGCCTGAACTTCAAACTTCTCTCGGACACGGACGCGAAAGTTTCTGGAGAGTACGGTTCGGTGACGGACTACAACGGGAAGACGTATTCGGCGCGCAACACTTTTATCATCGACCCGGAGGGAAAGATCGCGAAAGTTTTCGTGAAGGTAAGCCCGGCGGGCCACAGCGAAGAAGTGCTGGCAGCCCTTGCCGAGTTGCAGAAACCCGCGGAGACAAAGGCTTCGAATTAGGCGATAGGCGCGAAGCCTGACGACTTTATTTTGACTCCGGCCAGGGCTCAGCGGTTCAGGGGGGCGCGGCCAAGTTTGGAGTGCGCTGACCTGTCAGCGCTTTGTTTGGTTGCGGCCTGTCGCAACCTTTCCTGCGTTTGAAACTCTGCATCCAGCGGCGTCAAGCCGCCGCCGACTAAAGCGCTGACAGGTCAGCGCACTCCAAAAAACCGCCAACGAATTTCCAGGCTGTCCTCGCGCAAGTTCCAACCAGCCCGCGCGTTCCACTTCACAACGCGAAGGCTCTCCTGAATTTTCGCAAGTCGCAGCTCTCCCATTAACAAAGGTCACCAACAGTTTTCTTCCGCCACCTTCTGAACGTTTAGAGACGGGCGTTGCTCGCCACTATAGAAGGCAAGCATGGAAGAAACTCTGACGCACGCGCGTCCAATAGCCGCACTCGAAAGTTTTTGTGCCGGAGCCATCAGACCCTGGGCGGACCCGCGGGGTGACCGCAACCCGAACAACGGAGAGAGAACATGAGCAACGACAACGTCGCGCAACTTTTCAACGTGCCCTCGCACAACCCGTCATTTTTTTCGGTTCGCGAAAGCGGCGCGCACCAGGGCGAGCTGCTGGACTTCTGCATTCCCGTGAATCTTCATTTCCCGCCGCCGGCGCTGGTGGAAATGATCCGCGCCGATCTTGGCGAAATTCTTCGTTACTACCCTGACTACGCCGAGGTCCATCAGCGACACCTTGCTGAGATGACCGGACTCGCACCGGAAACGCTCGTGCCCTGCAACGGTTCCACCGAAATCATCACCATGCTCTGTCGCGAAGCGAAGGGTCCAATCGTGACCTCGATTCCAACCTTCAGCCGCTGGACCGATTTGCCCGATGAACTTCAGGTGCCGCTGTTTACGATCAGGCGCCGGCGAGAAAACAATTTCCGGTTGTCGGTGGCCGAAATTGTGAAACGCGTCAGAGAAGTTGGCGCGCGCACGCTTGTCATCTCAAATCCCAACAACCCCACCGGCGCCTGGCTCACGCTCGACGAAGTCAAAACCCTGGCTCGCGCGCTCGCGGATCTCGACGCCGTCATCATCGATGAATCGTTTCTCGACTTTTCCGATCTTGAGTCTGCGGCGTCGCTCGTTTCGCATCTGCCGAATCTCGTGGTGGTCAAGAGCATGGGCAAGTCGCTCGGCTGGCATGGTCTGCGGCTGGGTTATGCCGCGGCCGAGCCACGGCGGGCGCAGACGATGCGCGCGTGGTTGCCGTTTTGGAACATCAACGGTCTGGCCGCGTACGTGCTGAAACACGTGACGAATTTCAAACAGGAATACCGCGCCAGCTTTGCGGCAGTCGCAGCCGACCGCGTCTACATGACGGACCAACTCGCGGAGGTGCCTGGGCTCCGGATTTATCCATCGAAAGCAAACTTCCTCTTCATCGAACTCGCGGACGGCACGTCTGGCCGCGCGCTGCGCGATCGCTTGCTCAAAAACCACGGACTGATGGTGCGCGAGTGTAGTAACAAGATCGGCGCGAGCGAGCAGTACCTGCGATTCGCCGTCCAAGGTAAGACCGCGGTCGATGCCCTCGTTGCCGCTTTGCATATTGAACTGACGGAATTCTCGGTTGCGGCCGCGACTAGCCGAAAGCAGTGTGCGTAGAAAACCGGCGCGTGGTTTCGGCACTGACTTTGCACTCTTCTCCAGCAGTCGCACCGGAGTCGGCTTTTTGCGGAAAAACCTCCGATCAAGGCCGAAAGTAAACCGGCGCAGTCGTACGTTTGTATCGGAAGATTACAGCGTTTCGCGAGTTTGCCTGAGCGTTCATAAGCCAAGCCTGAGCGTTCATAAGCCAAAGGAGGAGTTATGCCAGACGGATCAGCAGAAGCAAAAGTAACTACTAATCATGAAGAGATTCGGCAATGGGTGGAGCAACGCGAGGGCCATCCGGCGCGCGTCAAGGGCACGGAAGACAAGAAAAGTTCGGGAGTCTTGAGAATCGACTACCCCGGCTATTCGGGTGCAGACACTCTGGAAGCGATCAGCTGGGAAGAATTTTTCGAGGCCTTCGAAAATAACCAGCTCGCCTTTCTTTATCAGGACGAAACGAAGGACGGCTCGGAGAGTCGCTTCTCGAAACTGATCAATCGCGACACCGCGAATGAAAAGGCACGGGCCGCAGGTAACTAGTTAACTGAGGATTTATTGAGTCCGCTTGGCGGACGACTGAAAGTAGCCCAGCAGTTCACTGCTGGGTCAAAGGACAGAAAACCATCGAGTCCGTGAAACGGACGACTGAAGAGTTTTGAGAGTCAGGTTTCAGTCGTCCGCTTTGCGGACTCAACTCGTATCTCCCAATTGCAGATCCCCACCGGATGAATCGGTGGGCTACTTTCAGTCGTCCGCTGCGCGGACTCAGCGGTCGATCTGGACTTTCTCAACCTCGCAAACACGACAAAGTTCAAAGTACAAAGATCAAAGTACTACCGCCACATTTTTCCACTGTCTACATTTTTCCACTGGCAGATTCCGCCAAACCTCGCTATAAAGGCAGTATCACCGCAGCCTTATCCATCGTTGTCGTCCTGCGGTTAATCAGATCACTCTGCCTGGCTATCGAAGGAGGAACGTTATGCCAACGACCACCGATCATGACGTGATTAGAAAATGGATTGAGCAACGCGAGGGCCGCCCGGCGCGCGTGCGCGGCACCGAAGGCAAGGAGGGCGGCATCATCAGAGTCGACTATCCCGGCTACGAAGGCGAAGCGCTGCAGACTATCTCGTGGGAAGAATTCTTCGAATCATTTGAAACAAATGAGCTCGCTTTTCTCTTTCAGGATAAAAAGAAGGACGGCTCGGAAAGCCGCTTCTCGAAAATGATCTCTCGCAATCCTGATAACGACGCCTGAAGATTCAGTGAGGTTAACAGCCCACGATCGTGAAACAGCTTCACAAACAGGTTTCGGCTGAGTCCGCCCTGGCGGACGTCCGAAAGTAGCCCAGCGATTTATCGCTGGGAGTTCCATCGATTACACGATGGAGTCCGTGAAACGGACGGCTGAACATCTTGCTCATCTGCCATTCAGCCGTCCGATTCACGGACTACCAGTTTCGATTTGCCCCTTTATCCCAGCAGTGAACTGCTGGGCTATTTTTATTCGTCCGCTGCGCGGAGTAAGAACTCTGCACAAAACAAAAGGCGAGAGGCTCTCAACCTCTCGCCTTCGCTGTTACTGACCTAATCGACCACTACACTATTGAGGCGTCGGCTTACTGTTGCTGTTGCCGTTCTTGTTCGCGTTGTTGTTTCCATTGATCGGGGCGACGCCGGCAGTGTTCTGGTTGCCGTTGTCGTTTGTTACTACTCCCACGTTCGCAGGTACCGTGTTCGCGTTCGAGTTCTTATTCAGGTTGGCATTAGTCGTCACGCCGGCCGTATTGCTGTTGTTGGTGTTGGTCGTATCGCCACACGCGGTTGCCAGACCAAGCGCAGCCAGCGTGCAAACCAGGACGCCCACTCTTTTCGTTCGTTTCAATGCTTTCTCCTTTGGTTAAGTCTACCGGTAGACTTCTTCGCCGCGGTGACGTTTCCATTCCTCTTCGAAGTAGACAGCGTCATCATCCGATTTCGGATTAACACCCATCACGATGCCGCCGTTCTTAATGCCTTCTTCATACTGCTTGACGCGTTCTTCCGGAATGCCCGCGCCGATCAGCGCGCCAATCAATCCGCCAGTCGCGCCGCCCGCGCCCGCGCCCGCGAGCGCTGCAGCAATTGGGCCAGCAACCAGCAATCCCAGACCGGGAAGTGCGAGCGTTGTTCCAATCGCGGCTATCGCGGCTAAGGTGGCTCCGATCGTTCCGCCGATGGCTGCACCAGTGCCGGCGCCTTCCAGAGCCTTGTTGCCCATTTCCGTTTCGCGGCCGTCGTCAGTGAAGTGTGTCTTGCGCGTGTCTTCACTCATCAACAGATTGACGTCGTCCTGCGTATAACCGCGACCAGTAACCGAACCGTACGCCCGCTCGGCGCTCTCACGATCTCTGAACAATCCAGTCACCATTCTTGAACGTGCCGGCGATGAACCTAATGTGTCTCCCATAATTCTCCCCCTTTTACTTTAACGATGAATTTGTCGGTGACACCGCACCTTGAGCAAAGCATGCGACGTCGGTTTCAAGCGAATGATTTATCCCGAGGATTGTTAACCGCTTGTGTATGTTTTCGGTGCTCCAATTTGAGCCGCGGTAAGCAGTTGGCAACTGCTATGCCTCAATTGGAGATGGACAGCGGACAGCAGTGAACCGGAAGAAGCATCCACCCGCTGGTGGTACTGACTTCATCGCCCAACTGATTTCGAGTAACGATGCCGGTACAACGCAAAAGGCGGATTGCTTTTGGGTGCTACTTACGACATGAAGGTCAGTACTACCACGCGGTTAGCTTTAGAGTCCGCTTGGCGGACCGGCCGAAAATAGCCCAGCGATTTATCGCTGGGAGAACGGATTAATTGGATGACAGAGTCCGTGAAACGGACGGCTGAAAGTGATGTCATTCGGCCGTCCGCTTTACGGACTACTAGTTCGCTTTCATCCCAGCAGTGAACGCTCAGCTATTTTTATTCGTTCGCTGCGCGGACTATCGGTTTACTCTTTGCGCAAAGCTGTTGGTTAGAATCTCTCGCTTTTCGCGCGAACAACTTGGAACTAAGATTGTTCCAGTGCGTCTATGCATCAGCGCGCCGTCGCTGAGGTTCGAATGGGAAAGGAACATCGGATGAAACGAACAATTCTCAGACTGGTTTGTACCGTCTTCATCACGACGTCGCTTTCAGTTTTCGCCCAATCGCAGTCCGGTTTGGCTGCGGACTCAAGACGCGCGCGCGCGGCCGGCGACATTTCTCCGCGGCAAACGATCTCAGCTGCCGTGCCCGCGAAAACGCGTGACACGCGCGCCGCCACAATTTTCATTTTCCATACGAACGAGTTCTGGCTAAACCTGCACCACTTCCTTTATGTCCTCGGTCGCGCCGAAAACAATGAGAGGGATGCAACGCGTGAAGCGGTTGCCGGCGCTCCCGCCGAGCAGGCACGCGGCCTCGCCAGGCTGGATGCAACAGAACAAACGATCTGGCGTGAAGCCGTGGCCTCATATGCGGCCACGACGAGTAAGAAGGACATTGTTCATGACGAGCCCCTCCCGGCGCTCACCCATGCCCTGGCCCAGGCAGGCGACGCAAAGTCGCTGAGCGGATCGAAAGTCGATCCGGCGACCGCGACGATCCTTCAGCGCGTCGCGCCAATCTATCGAAAGGCGTGGTGGAAGAAACACGCGCGCGCCAATCGCGAGTGGCAAAAGACCGTTCAGGCGCTCGTCAATCGCCACGGTGCTGCGGTGCTCGCTTTCATCACCGGCGCTTACCAGTTGCCCTGGCCGGCGGCGGGGTTTCCGGTGCACGTGTCGGGCTACTGCAATTGGTCGGGCGCTTACTCAACGGACGGGAATTTGCTCGTGCTCTCCAGCCAGCATCCTTCGACGCAGGCCGACTATGGTCTGGAAACTATTTTTCACGAAGGCATGCACCAGTGGGATGAACAGGTTTTTGAAGCACTGCGTACCCAGGCGATAAAAGTGAACAAGTTCTTTCCGCAGGGCTTGCGGCATTCGCTGATTTTCTTTACGGCAGGCGAAGCGGTGCGCCGCGTGTTGCCCGGGCATGTGCCTTATGCCGAAAAGTTTGGCGTGTGGCAGCGCGGGCTGCTGCCGATGAAAGCCGCGCTTGAAGAAATCTGGAAGCCTTACCTCGACGGCCACGGCACTCGCGATGAAGCGTTCGCCGAACTCATCAAACGCACCGCAGTCGAACCACCTAAACAGTGACCGGTTCGAACAAGTTCTGACGACTCTGTGCTCTCTGTGTCCTCTGTGGTAAATAAACGTTAGACAATCACTCACCACAGAGGGCACAGAGGTGCACAGAGAATTAAGAGGTCATGAGCGCATGCTGGAAATAATCGATCTGAGTCAGGAAATCTTCACCGGCATGCCAGTGTTTCCCGGCCTTCCGGAAGTGGCGATCACCATGCACGCCTCGCATGAACAATGGGACGGCATCACCGATAGCGACGTGATTTCACCCGGCGTGAACCGGCTGGATTTGGGTGAACACACCGGCACACACGTCGACGCCATCAGCCACATGGCGCGTGAGTATCGCGAGCAGTCGATCGATACGATGCCGCTCACGATGTTCTACACCGAAGGGATTTGTCTCGACCTGTCTCACAAAGGTCTGCGAGAGTTGATTGAGATTGACGATCTTGAACGCGCCGTCGCCGCAGCGGAGGTTGCCATCAAGCCAGGCGACACGGTGCTGCTCTACACGGATCACTATCGACGCGCCTTTGGCACCGCGGACTGGCACAAAGGACCAGGGCTGAGTATCGCGGCCGCGCGTTGGTTGGGTGAGCAGAAGATCGCGGCGTTTGGCGTCGAACCCGCGTGCCCGGGCGTGATCGACGTTTCCAACAACATCGACGTTTCCAACAGGGAGGTTCATCGCATTTGCGGCGAACTGGGCTTCACGCATTACGAGAACATGATCAACCTGCACCAGCTAATCGGCCGCGGCCGTTTTCGCTTCATCGGCCTACCCCTCAAGATACGCGGCGGCACCGGCTCCCCCGTCCGCGCCATCGCCGTCTTTGGGGAAAGAATTTCTAGGAAGCGGCTGAAGGTGAGGCGGTGATGATCTTCCGATTCAAAATATCGACGAGTAGTTCCCTTCAATCTCTGGGAATATTCCGAAAGTGATTAGCCGTTCGAATAAGGTCAGCGATCGGCCATTGGTTTCGATCTGCTGGTAAGTGAATTCTGCGACCAAGGTAATTCTTGAAATCAGCCAAACCCCCGTCTAACCCTAACCTCACCAACGCTTGTTCGTTAGTTGGATTCACCCTCATAATCAAGTCCTCATCCAAATAGATCAACGAGCGATCATAGGCCCGATGGTAAGTAGGAGTCAGGCACAATCCATTGTTAACTTCGTCGTTACTATCCTCTGCGCCGACGGGCAAGATATGGGCGGCGTCGATAAGACGCAGCTGCAGTCTGGTCACAGCACATCTTCGGTCATAAGCAACGATCACTTTTCTGGCAAAAGCCGAGTCTCGCGAAAGCTTCGCTACAGTCGAAACGATCCGTTGCCTCTCCTTCGGCAATTGACGGAAATCCCTGCTAGTAATGGGTTGCAATGAAGCTGCCCTTGATAGCAAGTTAATCATATCTGCATCCGCGCCTTCCGCATGCAGAACTTCGCTGTTCAATACATATGACAGAAATTGATCAGGCCGAAAGCCCACGGCTATTTCATCATTTCCTTTCCTTGCGAATGACAATCCGTCTTGCAAGGCCGATTGGATAGCAGTTATCGGGATTTGAATAGACGGAGAACCGGGCCTGAATCGTCTGTGTTTTCTCAAATCAAATCCGGCAAAGCCTTGCAGATTTGGTTCATAGCCGATCAATACGGTCGGACCAAGAGGATTCAAATCGAGAGGGGCGACCACCCCCGTTAGTTGTATTCTGTATTCATTCTCCGGCCTCGCCGCTCCCCCGCCATGCGTGAGTGTCCAAACATAGACCCACAGTTGAAATGATCGGGAATTCGCTTGCACAAGAAACTTGAGGGGATGGCGCTGCCGGCCAGAGATCAAGACCGCGGAGGCTCCGCTTTCCTCCAATGAGTTAATAATTGCTTGGGCTAGCTGTGCCGCCGGGACTGTAGGCATCTGTTTACCTTTAAGTTACGAGGGTGTGACTGATGAAGACTTCATCGGACGGATCTTAAGCGTAGAAGGCGTAAATCTAAGTGAGACTGAATAACGGCTCCGAGTTGTCGTTGCTAGGTACTTTCAATTCCATTTTCTGTGCAGGATCCAGGGCAGGAAACCGAAATTTTGAACCTTCTAGATATTCTTCACTGATCTCAAACGACAGCCACTTCCTTAGAAGTTTTTCAGCAGTAGATCCCGTCGTGTTTGAACCTGCAAATGGGTCCAGTACCAGATCACCCTCTTCGGTGCAAAGACCAATAATGAATTCCGGGAGTGCTTTTGGAAATCGCGCTGGATGTGGCTTGATCCCCTCTTCTCTACATCTTCTCTGATAGATATCGTTACTCGATGTGTTTGACGCGGCAACTAGGTTAACAGGCTCTCCGATTTTCTCGGTATCCTCACTCTCGATAATGTTAGGAGGAATAGCACCGCCATTATCCACGTCGAATTTGGTGCTAATCTGATGTTCTGACGGCCGCAGCTTTGCTTTGTAGCCATCACGCATCAGAACGCGTTGGGCACTGCTATAAGGCTTAAGCACACGACGATTATTTGCCTTAGGGTTAGGCGTAGGACTTAACCACCAGACGGTATTAACGGCGTCCTTTACCCGCACTCGTCGGACGGTTACCCATTCTGCCGGCGTCGGAAGCTTCGCAGGGTTATACCAATAAAGTTCTTGTGCCAAATAAAATCCCGTACCTCCTTCAGAGGTGGGCTTGCAAAGCTCCAACACCAATTCAAAATGATAAAGGCTTCTCACCGGTAAACCTTTGACCCAACTCCCCCCGATGTCAATTACCACCGAACCTGTCGGCTTTATTATTCTCTTGAACTCATGAGCGAATTGCATGAACCATTCGACATATTCATGCGATGTAACGTTTCCGTATGATTTCTGTCGAAGCAAAGCGAACGGTGGGGACGTGCAAATTAGATCTATTGATTGGGCAGGCAGCTTTCTTAGAAGCTCTAGCGAGTCTCCTAGATAAGCATTACCTTTTTTGGTTGAGTAGAAGGGCTGTAGGCCTTTCAAAAGCTTCATCATAAATCCAGGTGTAGAACGGCCGGAATCGTTTAGAGTTCACTTGATCATTCGTATTTTATTGTAGCCTACCTTGCGTTCTGAAGCGATTGGCAACAACAACAATGATTCGCCAAAATGCAAGAGACCTTTCACTCAACTCTGATGATTCTTGGCCCGGTTAGGATCTGATTAACTGACTGCAGAATAACTTTTACGAGGTAAGCGGTGGAGGTTCCTCGCTGGCCTCCACCGCTCGTTAGTTTTAAGTTTCAGGTTTCAAAGTCTCAAGTTAGAACTCCAAACTCAGAACCCGAAGTCGGTTGTTGTTAGGTTGTTGGTGATCCCTTAGATCCACCACCGCGGTTTGGTTTCTTGCGTTCGCTGCGGCGGACGCCGCCGACCAGTTCAAACTCGCTGCTGTCTGGTCCGTACTGCGCTTTGACGGCGGCAAGGATGCGCTGGTTCCAGTCGGCCAGCCCACTCTCGCGAGTGTTGAGCCGGTTCTGTTTGTCGTCCAGCGCGGCGCTGTCGCCGTTGTAACTATCCTGGTCGTCGCTGAAGCCGGTAATTTCCGCCTCATACGCTTCCGGAGTCAGTGTCGGCCCAAAGTTGGGTTGTGAAATTTGCTTGAGGCCGGCAAGCCGTTGCCGGGCCGTTTCCAGAACTTTTGAATTACGCTTTGCTCTAGCCATCGTGAAGTCTCCTCCCCGGTGTAGGGGTGTTGCGTGCGGTTGTCGAAAAAGCGAGGTGTCGAGGTACGGCAGTATACGAAAAGTGCTGCAGACCGGCAATCCGTGAAATTACTGGGGAAAAACGCTGTCGGGGATGTCTGGATGCGTCGTTTGGAATCATTCCTCGCGACCAGAAAGTTTCCGGTCGCGAGTTTGAATTTTAAGATTGCAATCAGAGACTTCTCTCTCGCATTCCTGAAGTTTTCAGTCGCAAGCATAAACTTTTAAGATAGCGAAAATGAATTTCTCGGCCGCGACTTTTAATTTTGGTTGGCTGGCGCCGAACTTCGCATTCAGAACGTGAAACTCTGCGGGCGCAAACGGAAACTTTGCGAGCGCGCGGTGAAAGTTTGCGCGGCCGACCGCGAAGTTGTGGTTTGCGTTGGCAAACTTTGGCTGCGCCGGAGGAGTTTTCTGTTATGGGTTGACCTTCCAAGTCCGCACAGCGGACGAATGAAAATAGCCCAGCAGTTCACTGCTGGGCTAGGTGTCAATTTCAATGGTAGTCCGTGAAGCAGACGGCTGAATGACGGGTGAACAAAATTTCAGTCGTCCGTTCGACGGACTCATTAATGAAAATTCACCTGGTCCCCAGCGATGAATCGCTGGGCTACTCTCGGTCGTCCGCCAGGCGGACTCAGCTGGGCTCACGTTCTGTGTAATCTGCGTAATCTGCGTACAAGAGTCATGCTTTGTACTGACTACTGACTACTGTCTGCGCCTGGGCGATTTCGGCAACAATTTTGTACGAGCGGATGCGGGCGGCGTGATCGTGGAGGCTGGTGACGACCATCAACTCATCCGCCTTCGTCAAAGCAACGAAGCTTTCCAAATCTCTGCGCACGGTTTCGGGCGAACCGACGATCGAATACTTCAACATGCGCGCAGCCTGATACTTTTCCGGCGGCGTCCAGTAGTCTTCGATGTTGTCGATGGGCGGTTGCAGTTTTCCGGGACTGCCGCGCAGCAGATTCGTGAACGACTGCTGCACGGTGGTGAACAGCCGTCGCGCCTCATCGTCAGTGTCGGCGGCAACAACGTTCACGCCAACCATCGCGTAAGGGTGGTCAAGTTGTTTAGACGATTTGAAAGTGTTCCGGTAGATCTCAAGCGCGTCGAACAGAGCGTCCGGCGCGAAGTGCGAAGCGAAGGCGTAAGGCAGGCCGAGGGCGGCGGCGAGTTCGGCGCCGAACGTGCTCGAACCCAGAATCCAGAGCGGAACTTCAGTGCCACGGCCAGGCACTGCGCGAACAACCTTTCCGGCGGGGCGTGCGGGGGAAGTTGGACCACCGGGCGGGACTGCGGCGAGCAACGACTGCAACTCCAAAACGTCTTGCGGAAAACTATCAGCGTGCCGCGGATCGCGGCGCAGGGCACGCAGCGTTACTTGATCGGTGCCAGGCGCGCGACCCAGGCCGAGGTCAATCCTTTTCGGATACAACGATTCGAGCGTGCCAAACTGTTCGGCGATGACGAGCGGCGAATGGTTTGGCAGCATGATGCCGCCGGCACCGACGCGGATAGTTGAGGTGCCGGAGGCGAGATAACCGATCACGACGGAAGTCGCGGCGCTGGCGATGCCCGTCATGTTGTGATGCTCGGCGACCCAGTAGCGTGTGTAACCAAGCGCTTCGGCGTGCTGGGCCAGATCGAGACTCTTGCGCAACGCCTCGCGCGGTGTTTCTTCGACGATGACCGGGACGAGATCGAGAATGGAAACGGGAACCAGGAGCATAGGAAAGACAGTAGACAGTAACCCGGGGAAGAGGGCAAAGGGTCAAGGGGAAAGGGGAGGAGCGAAAGGCTATCCGCAGATTACGCCGATTACACGGATTCAGGAACAAGGAGCAGTTGCCGTATGCTTTGTGCTGACCGCTGACCGCTGACCACTGACCACTGTTCGACCATGCCGATCACTCTCGACCATCTCCGGCGATTCACTGTTGCGCGTAGCTTCTTTCCGCTCACGACGCTGAAGCGTGCTGTGGACAAGATGAAGTTTGTCCAAGCTGATCCGATTCGGGCGCCGGCGCGCGCTCAGGATCTGATCCTGCGTCAGCGCGTCAAAGACTATCGTGCTGGTGAGCTTGAACGTCGCTACGCATCGCTCGATATTGAAGAGGATTTCTTCGTCGTCTACGGATTCGTGACGCGTTCATTGCACGCCTTGATGCACCCGCGCTCCGACGCCGCGGAAAAAGAGGGGACATGGATAAAGACGAAAGACCAAGCTTCCAGGACGCAACTTCTGCTTGAGTTTGTGCGTGAACGTGGTGCGGTCCATCCACGTGAAGTTGACGAACACTTCGCTCACGGCACGGTGGAGAATTATTGGGGCGGCTCGTCAAACGCCACCACGCGCCTACTGGAACTGATGCATTACCGCGGCCTGTTGCGTGTGACGCGGCGCGAGAACGGCATCCGCATCTACAGCGCGCGCTCCGATCAGCATTCGCTTCATCCAGTGAAGCAGAGCGGTGCTGGTCCGCTCGTAACTGAGGACGCGGGAGATCTCAGTGCGCGGATTGATGCGCTCGTTGACGTCGCTGTGCGACTTTACGCGCCGTTGCCCGCCTCCAGTCTGACGTTTCTGGTGAGCCGGCTGCGTTATGCGGTGCCACAATGGCAGTCCGAGTTGAAGAACGCGTTGCAGCGCGCGAAAGAGCGCCTGGCGCAAACACGAGTCGACGGGACGGACTGGTATTGGCCGGCGAAAGAGAAAGCAATGCGTGCAGCGGTGCCGGAGACGGTGAGACTGTTGGCGCCATTCGATCCGGTTGTGCGCGATCGTCCGCGTTTCGAGATGTTGTGGGGTTGGGAGTACCGCTTAGAAGCGTACACGCCGGCGGCGAAACGCAAGCTCGGCTATTACGCGCTGCCGCTGCTTTGGCGCGACCGCGTCATTGGCTGGGCCAACTTGTCAGTCAGGAACGGTGTGCTTAATTCTGAGTTTGGATTTGTCGGATCCGTGCCGCGCGAGCGCGCGTTCAAACGCGAACTGGAGGCCGAGTTGGATCGCGTGCGTGTCTTTCTCGGTCTCAAGTCCTGAGATTTCTACCACAGAGGGACAGAGGGACACAGAGTGGCAAGAGAAAAGGCGTCGTTTTTACGACGCCCTAACTCATTTTGACTTGTGGTGCACCCGGCATGATTCGAACATGCGACCCCCTGATTCGTAGTCAGGTACTCTATCCAACTGAGCTACGGGTGCGTGAGCGGGTAAATAGTAAAGGGTAAATCGTGAATAGTGAAGTGGCGAGGGCGAGGTCATCGCAGAACCGGGAGCGGTAGCGACCGGATGCATGCGCTCAATAGACGTAAAGCCCTTTCTGCGTAAACTCGGCGCTGGTTGACGCGGGCATCCGGTCGCGACCGCTCCCGGTTCTGCTACGGATCACTCTTGCCTGGACCAGTGCAGGGCCTGGCATCTTGCTCACCGCGCGAAGTAACCCGGCTTCGTCCGCGCAATCAACTGCGGTTGGGCCACCTCAATCTTGATCTCGTGCCACTTGCCGTTCGTGCGATCGCCCGGAGGTTGATAAGCGACCGTATAAAGCGCGCGCAGTTCCGCCGCGACCTCGCCATACAATCGCGCCATCTGATCGAGGCGTTCGATTTCGTTGAGCCTGCCGCCGGTGCGATCCGCGAGGGTCTGCAAACGCGTACGAGCCGCGCTGTAGATTCCCGTGATCACCGGCGACGGCAACGGCAGTCGTTTGGGATCGCCGGAAGGCAGCGCCAGTGGGAAGATTGAAACGCCCTGCCGGTCAGCCATGTTAAGAACTATGTTGAGCGCGTTGCTCGCGCGCGCATCAATTGCCTTGATCGCTTCCTCGTCGGTTTGCGCACTCTGAAGCAGCGTGCGATCAGAATTGCGCAACTGCGTGTCCAGGCCGTCGCTCATGACGATGATCGCCTTGCGTCGTTTAGGGCCTTCTTTCTCAAGATCGTTCAACGCATGCCTCAGCGCCTCGTAAAAATGAGTCTCCCCGGCGCCGTCGGCGATTTCAATTGCGTAAGCCGTCTTCTTGCGATCGGTAGAGAATCCCGCCAGCGCTTTCACCTTCGCGTTGAATTGAATCACCGCCACGCGATCTTCGGGCGCCAGCGCATCGAGGAAGCGCCAGGCTGCCTGCTTGAACTGTTGGCGAAAACTCACTGTCGATCCCGAAGTGTCCAACAACAACACGAGACTGAAAGGCGCGTTCGTCGGTTCAAAGCTAAGGATCGTTTGCTTGACGCCGTCCTCGTAGACGGTGAAGTCGTTACGCGAAAGCGAGGTGACGGCTCGTCCCCTCGAATCAACCACGCCAACATTCAACTGCACGAGCGAGACATTTGTCCTGACGACTTCGTCCGGGTCCTGGGCGCTGACGTGGATTGCCTGGCCCAGCAGGACCAGGGAAATAAACAGACTCGCGAAAAGCGACGAGCGCCTGCGCCTTGGGCCAAGAAAAAATGAATGCATCATCCGAAAAAATGAATCGCGTTGGTAATTCAAAACTGCTTGGTTCCTCGTTACTGAGTATCCCGGCAAGCAAGACTTTTTGCAATTAGGCGAAACAAGGGATTAGCGCGGACATCTTTATGAACCGCGCCGGCTGCGTCTAGAATCTTGCGGTTGTCCGCCAGTTTCGGACGCGCCCAGGCTCGTTTACGTTGCTTGCCGGCGCGAGGGAAAGAGGCTTCGCTTTGTACAAGCCAAACTTCTGCGCAGAATGCGGCACAAAAGTGCTGCGTTTGCGGTGGCATGTTTGGACGAGCCGGAGGTTTTGCGACGCCTGCGCAGCCCGCCTGCGAAAGACACGGCTCGTTCCGGTATGCTTCGCGGCGTTGGCTTTGATCAGTGCCGGCTTTGTCGCGGGCCGGGTCCGGCGTCCCAGTCCACCTCCGCTCGTCATCGAGAGACGATCCGATTCACCTCTGAGCGATGCAGAACCGGGCAGGCGTACGACGCATTCGGCTGAAGCGGGAGTGAACCCGAACGCGAATTCGGGCGGGAGTCCTGGCACGTCGCCGGCGTTGGTCGAGGAAGTCGTCTACACCTGCGGCGCTCGCACAAAAAAGGGTACGCCCTGCTCGCGGCGCGTTCACGGTCCGGTGCGCTGCTGGCAACACAAAGGCCGACCCTCGATGTTGCCGCAGGAGAAGTTGATAGTTAAGGACTTAGCTCCGTGAGCGCTACTGCCGGAAGTATCCTTGTGTGCCTGTCAGGCGCCAAACGAAATGTCGCTGGTAAGTGCGTGGTGTTAACGGCCGGCATTCCGGGGCCGGTCAAATTGTGCGTGATTCAATGAAAATCGTGAGACAAGGGAACGCTGAGGTTAGACCTTAAGGACTGGATGTAGGTGGCTTTAACTGACACCACGTTGTCCTGATTTTGCAGTGTTCCTTCAATCAAAAGAAACGGACTCCCTATTGCCAGCCGGTATTGATCAAATTTCTGTGGCGTGATGATGACGTTGGTCAGGCCGGTCTCGTCTTCCAGGTTTAAGAAGACGAACCCTTTCGCCGTGCCGGGACGTTGCCGTGAAATTACCCATCCAGCTACACGTACCAGGCTGCCGTTGCGCTGTTGTTGAATGTCGCTGGACCGTGAGGCGCCCAGCGTTTCCAGTTGGTGGCGATAAATAGCGACGGGATGCCGGCCAATCGTCAACCCGGTCCCGCGCAAGTCTGCGCTTACTCTTTCCGGCAAGGTCATGGCAATCAAAGGAGAGTTGCCATCGGGTTCGTGAAGTGATTCATACAATGCTCCCGCCGCACGTGACGCTCGCTCGACTTGCCAGAGTGCATCACGCCGCGTGGTACGTTTGTCCAAAGTCGGTCCCTCTGTCTTGGTTTTCGACTTTGGATTTTGGACCTGGGACTTTGGACTATTGCCTTGCATGAAGTTCAGCGCGCCCACCGCGGCCAGCTTGCGCAGTTCATGCTTGCGCAACTCCGGCACGCGTTCAGTCAAATCACTAATTCCAGCGAACGGAAATTTTGCTCGCTCACGCACGATGGCTTGTCCTGACGGCTCACTCAACCCTTTGACATAGCGCAGGCCGAGACGCATCACTAACTCCTTCCCCGTTCCCCCTGCCCCTGTTCCCCGGTTTTCCCTTTCTTCTTCGATCGTACACAACCAATCAGAACACGTGAGATCAATGGGTTTGACCTTCAACCCATGCCGCTGCGCGTCTTTGATTAGTGTGAACGGCTGATAAAAGCCCATTGGTTGATTGTTGAGCGAGGCGGCCGTGAAAGCCGCCAAATAGTGACACTTGAGATATCCGCTCGCATAAGCGAGTAGCGCGAAACTGGCAGCGTGCGATTCGGGAAAACCATACAAAGCAAACGAGGCAATCGACTTCACAATCTCATCTTGCACTTGGGGGGAAATGCCATTGAGATCCATGCCACGTCGCAGCTTGACTTCAATTTCACGCATCCGTGCTTCCGAACGTTTGAAGCCAAACGCACGCCGCAACTCTTCCGCTTCACCGCCGGAAAACCGAGCGCAGACCATCGCCATTCTAAGTAACTGTTCCTGGAACAATGGCACGCCGAGGGTGCGCTTCAGTACTGGCTCGAGATCGGGATGCGCGTAGGTAACCGGCTCAAGCCCTTTGCGGCGTTTCAAGTAAGGGTGGACCATGTCGCCCACAATTGGTCCGGGGCGAATGATGGCCACTTCAACCACGATGTCGTAAAAATTTGCGGGTCGCATGCGCGGCAAAAACGACATCTGCGCACGGCTCTCCACCTGGAACCAGCCGATCGTATCCGCCTTCTGCAAAGCTTCGTAAACCTGCGGGTCGTCCGGCGGCAAGTCGGCCAGATCGACGTTTTCTTTAGACGAGTCGCGAATCAACTGAATCGAGTCTTCCAGCACCGCCATCATGCCGAGTCCCAATAGATCAACTTTTATCAAGCCGAGATCGGCACAGTCTTCTTTGTCCCATTGCACGATGACGCGATCAGGCATCGCCGCCGGTTCGAGCGGCACGATGGAATCGAGTTCTCCCTGGCAGATCACCATGCCGCCGGAATGCTGGCCTAAGTGTCTGGGCAATTCCTGTACTGATTGATAAAGCTGAAAGAATTTCCTGATGCGTGGATCGCGCAGATCCAGGCCAGCATCCTTGAACTGCCGCTCATTAGTATCTTTGGGGTCTTTCCATTCCCACGTATGGACCAGACCAGACAAGCGTCCGAGAGTCTCATTATCAAAGCCCAGGACCTTGCCGACCTCACGGGCCGCGGAACGGCCACGATAGGTGATGCAGTTTGCAGTCATCGCGGCGCCCCGTTTTCCGTAACTCCCGTATACATATTGAATGACGCGCTCGCGTTGCTCGCCGCTGGGCAAATCGAGATCGATGTCAGGCCACTCACCACGCTCTGCGGAAAGAAACCGCTCGAACAAAAGCTCCATCTTGATAGGATCAACTGCGGTGATGCCTAAGCTATAACAGACTGCGCTGTTCGCCGCTGAGCCTCGCCCCTGGACCATAATCTTTTCGCGCTTACAGAACTGCACGATGTCCCAAACAATCAGAAAATAGCCCTCCAGTTTCAAGTGCTCGATGAGCGCCAATTCTCGCTCGATTTGCGGCAGCGCCTGTTCATAGGTGGGTGCTTTTTTAGTCCCTGTGTAGCGCGAACGTGCGCCTGCATCGACGCGCTTACGCAAGAACGAAGTCATCGTTTCACCTGCAGGCACCGGATATTTGGGAAATTCATAACCGAGATCTTTCAACGTAAACTCAAGCCGTGAAGAGAGCGTAACGGTATTGGCAATAGCGTCGGGCAAATCGGCGAAGAGCTGAGTCATCTCTTGCGGCGACTTCACGAAACGTTCTGAATTCATGGCGAGCAAACGGCCTGCCGTGTCCAGCCGCTCGTGATTGCGAAGACAAGTGAACACGTCCGCTATTTGACGCTGGGAGCGCGTGGCGTAACACACGCCGTTTGTCGCCAAAAGCGGCAGTTTCAATTGGCGCGCGATTTCGAGGACCGCGTGATTGCGCGCCTCTTCGGCGCGATTGAAATGCCTTTGCAGTTCCGCATAGACATTTCCTTTCCCAAAAACTTCCACGAGCCATTCGGCTCTTGCCCGCGGGTTTGAGTATTTGTTTGTCTCGTCTGCGTTCCTGCCAGATAGCGCCTGTGCTATTGGCCCAGCGTCGTCCCCGGTGAGACAAATCAACCCGCGAGCGTGTGCTACTAACTCGTCAGGTGTAGCCGCGCAAGGAGTGTGTTTTGGTACCCGCATCTTGATGCGCGTGATTAAGCGGCAAAGGTTTTGATAACCAACGCGGGTTTGAACCAAAACAGGAACTGAAGCCCTTAGAGGATGGCGTTCAGTGCCGAAGTCAACTGTGATCTCAGCTCCAATATAAGCTTTCAACCCAAACTTCTTTGCGGCCATATGGAATCGCGGCGCGCCATACACACCGTCGCGATCGAGCAGCGCCATCGCCGGAGCCTCAAAAGCCTGTGCGGCTTGGACCAATTCTTCAGGAACACAAGCCCCTTCCAGAAAACTGAAAGCAGAGCGCGCGTGGAGTTCTATGTAGGATTCAGTCATAGACTCCCTCGACGTACCACTTTCCACTCTTGAGTTCCTGAAATATCCGACAGAGGATCGCCTGGTCAGCGGCGTCCTGGATTAACACGTCCCATTCATCGCGCGCCCATTGATCATTTCGCCACCAATCACCTGTGGTGCGCCAGGGACCAGCCAGGCTCACCACCGCCCCGTTTATTTTCCTGCTTGAGTTGCGTGCTTTGACATGGGTGGGATGGCCGTTAACAATTTGTATCTCGGCGGCAAGTGACGGCCGTAACCGCCGGAGCGCCAGCAACGGTTTTGTGCTTTCGTTTTGTTCTTTCGATCTTCTACGCGCCGGGTCAACCATGAATGGTTTTATGCTAAACGCATCAGGACGATGAGTATTCAACGGCTCCGCCAGTCCGAGGTTGCTCGCCCCGACGAGATTCCTGATGCGCGCCAGCGTGATCTCAAGTTTGTCCGGTTGCGGCGCCAGCGGTTGAAAAAGCCCGTTTTGAATAGTGCGTGGACTTAACGGCGTGCAACCAATAGACACTGCCGAGACGGGGGCGGCCGGTGGATCGTTTTCGATGTGCAGGAGTAACAACTTAAGTAGAGTTTTGGGATCACGTATCGGACTAGGAAGATTGATCGTACGCTCAGCTTCTTCCTTCCCGTTGAGTGTCAACTGCAGGCGAATTTGATTGGTCGCCAGCCCCAGTGATTCAAGACTGGCACAAAGTTGATGCAACTGGCGCGAGAGAATGAACGATAAAGGCTCTATCTCACGGAGGTGATGCTCAAGCTCGATCGCATATTCGAATTCCGGTTGGATACTGCGAGCGATAAGGTGACGATTGTTTGTGCCTTTAGCGAGATATTGCAGCTTTACCCCATCCTGCCCCAACCTTTCGGCGACGCCCTTTTGAGGCAAGTCGGCGAAGTCGCCGAAAGTCCGGATTCCCCATAGCGACAGCGTCTCCAAAATCTCCATCGCTGCTTCGTCATCAACGTCAACCAGCGATGGATCGATGAGGCGAAGCGGTAGTGGCGCCAAATGTTTTGCCTCATCACCAGGAGGAACATATTCAATCCCACACTTACTGCGGGCGACATGAATGGCTGTATCCGGATCACTTGAGACTGCGAGGTGGATCACTAACCCAGCATCGATCGCTCTTTCGGCTATTGAGTTAGCTATTGCTCGGTAAGAGACGAATCTCCACGCCAAACCGGTTATGTCCATAACCAGAGTGCTCGGTGAAGTTTCTTCTATTAACGGCGAGAAGCTGTAGGCGAGTTCTAACAACGGATTTCCCGGCACATCTTTCCCCGAGCCCGTTTGCTTGCCGTCTGGAGACACTGTGGCTTGGAAAAGAGATGCAAACACTTTGAGACACCTGTGCTCGTTGTCGCAGATTCTTAGTCCGTTTGATAAAACACTTGCGGCGCTAACCAGACCCGCTGAGGTGAGAGAGAGAATGGCTTTCGTCTTTCCACGCATAACCGCGAACCCGTCAACAGATTTGCGTGTGTCGGGAAAGGTTTTCCTGGATGAGTTGACGCTACTGACCAAAGGGACGTGTCTTGCTTCAGCTCCAATACTTGCACGGCTGCCGAACGCGCGCATGGTGTTTGACCAATGACAACGAGCGCGGTGCGAGTGTTTTCGAGGGTATGACGAAAGCGATACCACCAGGAGGAAACGATGCGGTTTGTATAGCTAATCGGGACATCGCCCAAATCAAGAGCGACCAGGCTGAAGCCGCCTCCATGCAATAGGAAATCTACGGCCTTAAATGAGTGCTCGACATTCCCTGAACACCGGACCCACAAAAGTTTGCTGAGCTTAATGCCAGCCTCCGCCGCCAAGGTCAGATCGAGACAATCAGTCGTATCCACCAGGGCGCAGGTTTCCCCGCGGTGGGTCGCCGCTGCCAGAGTAGCGAGCAGCAGGCTGGTTTTGCCGGATGACGGATCTCCGGTTACTTCAGTAATACCGCCGCTAATGATGCCACCAAATAGATCGTCAACCTCAGAGAGACCGGTAGAAAGAAACTCGGTCAGCTGTCGATCAGCCCAGGACGCAGACGTCCGTCGAGCCATTTCGGCGATGCTCTTCTGTTTTGCTGACGCTGCTCTCACGTGAATCACCCGGGGCCAGCAATTCTGCCCTGCCTCCGTTGCCATGTCAAGACAACGTTGCGTAGATGCAACACAGCAGTCGGGAGAAAATATCCAATCACTCTTATAGTCAGAAGATCGGCTGGAGAATGGGAACTTTTAACAACAACCAGGACGACTTTGGCCGCTACACAAGTCTATCGCACGACTTCGATAACTTGATTCGCGAGAAGGGGCTGATCGTAATGAAGTCGGCCGGCAATGAACGTGACGACGTGGGGGCGGTCAAGGACCCGGCACAACCCGCCGACTGTTTGCAGGGTGGTCTCGGAGTCGCTGCTGATTGCATCGAACCCCGAGGTTCCGCCAAGAACGTCATCACGGTGGGCAACATGGACGGTGCCGCCGCCATCGCGTTCGATTCCAGCTTCGGCCCGACGGATGACGGCAGAATCAAACCCGATTTGATGGCGCAGGGTTCCCGCCTGCTGTCGCTCGGCGCCAGTTCCAATACCGCCACTACAATTTTTAGCGGAACGTCGCAGGCGACTCCTGTGGTCGCGGGCATCGCGGCGCTAATTCTGCAGGATGCAAAAACCCGCCACCTCACGCTGGCGCCGGCGGCGATGAAGGCGCTCCTAATCCAAACCGCCCGGGATGTTCAGGGAATCGAGGGATCGAATCCGGGCCCTGATTTTGCAACCGGCTGGGGCATAGTCGACGCGCTAGCCGCGATCAATTTGTTGCGCCAGCCCGGGCTGGTGCAGGAGACGCTCACCGACACCGGCGTTGAGAATGCCTGGACCCATACCTTTTTTGTGCCCGCCGGCATGACTGAAGTTCACCTAACTCTTGCCTGGGATGATCCGGCAGCAACTCCGGGCGGCGCGATTGCCGATAGCAAGCTTGTTAGCGATCTTGATTTGCGACTATTTGCGCCCGATGGAACCGAGTTTACACCGTGGATTCTTAACCCCGCACAGCCCGCCGCAGCAGCAGTGCGCAACGGCGGCAACGATAACGTGAACAACGTTGAGCAAGTCTCGGTTCTCAATCCCCTGCCGGGCAGATGGACCGCTCGTGTGCTGGCTGAACCGGGTAATCTGCCGGAAGGCCCACAGTCCTTCGCTGTCGCAGGCGTGCCTCCACAATCCGACGTAATCCTGGTGATGGATCGCAGCGGCTCGATGGCGCTGCCGTCAGACACGACCGGCGTCAACAAGTTGCAGGCGCTGCAGAATGCGGCGAATGAGTTTATTGACTTGCTCGATCTCGCGGGTGGTCACCGTCTGGGTCTGGTTCAGTTCGGAGAAAACGTGGTGCCTTTTGTCCCCGCCTTTGATTTGCAGGCACTGACATCGCTGAATGTCACTAGTGCCCATGCGGCAGTGAACGGCATGGTTCACGGCGGCTGGACAAACATCATCGCCGGTGTCAACGAAGCGTCAAACCAGCTCGGGACAAGTGCGCTTCCTGCCCCGCGTCAATCGATCGTCGTTTTCTCCGACGGCAAACATAACCGGCCGATTGGGTCGGATCTCAATGAGATAAACGCCACGGTGCAGGCTGGGAATGATCGCTTCTACAGTATTGGTTTCGGCACGGATGTCGATGACGACATCCTCGGCAACATCGCTAACAACACTGGGGGAATACACGTTAATGAGCAGGATCTCTCACCGATTCAACTTACCAAACACTTCCTCACCGTTGGCGCACTTGTTCATGACATGACGGTTCTCTCGGACCCAACCTTCAAACTGGGCGCCGGTCAGTCGGCAAAGCTGCCGATCACGCTTTCCGGACTCGACCGGTTCGTAACCTTCGCGGTGAATTGGACCGGCGAGCACGCGGGTGACGTAAAGGTGACCATCCAGGGGCCTGACAGGCGCTGCCGGATCCCGCTGAAGGATCACAAAGGAGTGCGCGTCAAAAGAGGCGGCCACTATCGTTTGATTCGCCTGGAACTGCCTTATTACTGCAACGGACGGCCGCTGCAGGAAGGCGACTGGGCGATCTATGTAACACCAACCGACATTGTCGCTCAGCACAAAGAAATCGTTGACATCATGATTCTTGGCGACTCTCGCCTTAAACTGCAGGCGATGACCAGCTTCAAAGACAAGCGACACTTGCTGCTCACTGCTCGTTTCCAGCAAGATGGCAAACCTTTTTTCAAGGCCGGACAGACGCTCATCAATGCGCTGGTGCTGGACCCGCAGGCAGCTACCAGTGACAGCCAGTCACAGGACGGTACCAGGCACATCACGGTCCCCGGTCAAAAGCAACCGTTGAAAGAACTTCGTCCCAGCAATCTGCGACTCAATGACAGCGGCAGGGACGGCGATGAAACGGCTAATGACGGTGTCTTCTCCACTACGATCGATACCGCACTGCTGAAGCCTGGCTTGCTGCGGGCACGGCTGGTTGCCATAACATTGAGCGGTAAACAGAAAGTTAAGCGAGAGGCGAGCATAAGCTTTTACGTCAAGCGCTGACTGTCCGGGCCGTGGAAGATCGAAACCTCAGGCAGTACTCCTGAACCTACACTCCATTTCCCAGTGTGGTTGTGCCACCTTGCCTGCCGGCCATGAAACTCATGGCGCCTGGTAAATCTAAGCCTTGTGAGAACCGACTGAACCCCCGCGGCTAAAACGGAATTCGCGAACCGGCTTGACTGGCAACACCGGGGCAAGCCGGCAGTGCTGCCGCAGGAAAAATTGCTCGTCAAAGGTTAATCTTCACAAAGGCTTACCTTCACATTAGCCAAGCGGACTCGCAGCCGCTAAACTCACCTAGCCCCCTAAACGAAAGTTTAGAAAACCTCGTTATGAACCTGACGGCGATTCCTCAAATAAGCGTCGTGATGCCTGTGCACAATGCGCTTCCCTTTCTCGACGAGAGCATTCGCAGCATCCTCGCGCAAACGCATACTGACTTTGAGTTCGTGATTTTTGACGACGCTTCGACGGACGGTTCGGTTGCGGTGTTGCGCGAGTGGTCGCGCCGGGACAAGCGCATCCAGCTTCACGAAAACGAGACGCGGCTGGGACTGTCGGGCAGTTCGAACGAGGTAGTCGCCAGGACGCGTAATCCGATAGTGGCGCGCATGGATGCCGACGACATTGCGCATCCCGATCGGCTGCGGCGCCAGTTGAACGTGATCGCGGAACGTCCTGACGTCGGTGTAGTCGGCACGCTTTGCAACGGCATCGATGCGACGGGACGCGAAGTTCGTCCGCGCGATCGTTGGCGACTGGTGCGACGTTCGCCTTACATTCCTTTTCCGCATGGCTCGGTGATGTTTCGTCGTGAAGTGTTTGACCAGGTCGGCGGCTACGACGAAAAAGCGCAAGGCGCCGAGGATCAGGATCTCTTCCTGCGAATGGCGACGAAGGCGAGCGTAGTCACCCTGCCCGACATTCTTTACAGCTATCGCTATCACTCAAGCAACGCGACTCTCTTCAACGGCACTCGCGCAGTGGTCGAACACTATTCGCATACCGGCGACGAGCTGGCGGCATTTTACATGTTGGGGGCGATGCGGCTCTGGGCCGGCGAACCGCCGATGTTGCTGCGGCCGATGCTCGCGAAGAAATCGCTGCGTTGGAATTTCAAGACGTTTATGATTTTGGTTTCCGCGATCTGGGGCCATCTTAGCCCGCCCACCCTGAGAGGTTTTCTGCGCCTGTCGATCCGCGCCCGCGACGCGCTCGCCGGTTTGAAGATAAAAGACGGGAGACCTTACGAATGGCGATTAAAGTAGTCGTTGTTGGTCTCGGTCCGCGCGGGCTGGACTGGCTCCGCGAAATTCAAAAAGCTCCCGCATACGAGCTGGTCGCCTGTGTCGACAATGATCCGGCGGTACTCAGCCAAGCCGCCGCGCAAAGCGTTTCACCGAACCGCAATACCGGGTTTGGTTTCACTGAATTGGCGGAAGCTCTCGACAAGAACCAATGCGATGCCGTTATCGTGGCGACGCCCGGCGACTTTCACGTTGAGCCTTGTGAGTTGGCCCTCGCGCGCGGGCTGGCGGTGATGGTCGAGAAGCCTTTCACCACTTCGTTGGCCCAGGCAGTGAAGCTGGTCTCACTCGCTGAACAAAAAGGTGTGCCGCTCCTCGTCGCTCAAAACTATCGTTACATGCGCGCGTTCCGCACGGCGCGCCGGCTAATTTCGGACGGCGCCCTCGGCCCGGTGGGAATGGTCGTCTGCCAGTATTACCGCGTGCCGCATCCGATGGCGGCGTCGCTCGCGCGGCTGACGAACAGCATGCTGTGGGGCGCCGGCGTTCATCACCTCGATGCGCTGCGCTACGTTTTGCAGCAGCGTGTTACCGGAGTCCTTGCCGACAGTTTCAACTTGCCGTGGGGAACATTGCCAAGCGGCGGCTCGCTGCAGGTAATGCTCACGCTCGAGCACAATACGCGCGCGCTTTACTCAGCAACCTACGAGTCGAGCGGGCACGAATTTTTCGAACGCGGCCAGGAATTTTACCTGCGCTTCGTCGGCGAGCGCGCTACGCTTCACGTGTTTCAGCGTTGGCTGATGCTTTGTGAAACCGGAAAATTGCCGCGACCAGTCCGACGCGGCTCCCGGAATGTAACTGAAGAGCGAGTGCTGCTCGACCAATTCGAGCGGGCGCTCGTAAACGGTGAAGTTCCGGAGTGCAGCGGTCGCGACAACTTGCAAACCATGGCCGTGGTCGAAGCAGTTTCTCGATCGGCGGCTGCACGAACCTGGGTGAATCCGCAGGAGTTATTGGATGAGTGACGAAACGACTGGGGCTGACTGCTCACGCGTCCTGGCGGTCGGTATCGATGCCGCTGAAGCTAGTCTCGTGAGACAACTCATCGAGCAGGGCGAGCTGCCGGCGCTTAAGTCATTATTGAATGAAGGCAAGTGGTTGCGCGTGGAATCGCCGGCCCACATTGGCAGCGGCGCGGTCTGGCCCACCTTCATGACGGGCACAGAGCCGGCGACACACGGCGTCTACAGCGAATGGAGCTGGCGACCGCAGACGATGGACCTCACGCGCTATCACGGCCGCCACCTGACGCCTTTTTGGAAGCCGTTGGTCGAACAGGGAATTCCGCTCGGTGTGTTCGATGTTCCTTTCGCGCTGCCGGTCGGAGTGTCGCAGGGGTTTGAAGTCTGTGAATGGTGGGCACACGACACGACCGGCTCAGGCCTGCAGATGGAGCCGGGCGAAATCATTCCGCTGGTGGAGCAGTCGCCCGCGCATCCGCTTTCCGCCAATCGGTTCGTCAACACCACGCCGGATAGTCGCAGGAATCTAAAGGAGTTGACCGCGGCGTGCGTCGAGGGTGTGCGTCTGCGCGGCGCGCTGGCCAGGCGCTTGATTAGCGAGACGCAGCCGCGCCTGTCGGTCATGGTCTTTCCCGAAGTTCATCATGGCAGCCATCAGATGTGGCATACCATCGACCGCGATTCGCTCGTTTACCGGGGCCACGAGCTGAATAGCCGAGGGGCGGATGAGCCGCTGTTGATTGATGTCTACCGCGCGGTGGATCGAGAGATCGCGAGTCTCATTGACGCTGCGGGCAGCGAAGCGACCGTGATGGTTTTCGCCCTCCACGGGATGCGACCGGCGATGGGCTTCCCCGCGTTTCTTGGCCCGGTGCTGTGCGAGGCGGGGTATTCGCGCCTGACGAGCTGGAACTCGCAATCCTGGACGGGGCGCGCCCTCTCGCTTTTGGCGGCGACCAAGCGCAACTCGCCCGAAGCACTCAAAAAACTTTACTACAAACTGACGCCGACAGCGGCGACTCATAAGCTGGCCCGCCCGACCATGCTGCCCGCGTACGACTGGAAAAACACGCGCGCGTTTTCGCTGCCGACGGACCAGTATGGCTGGATTCGCATCAACCTGGTTGGGCGTGAAGCTGAGGGGAGCGTTCCCTTGGATCAGTATGAACAGACGTGCGACGAGCTGGAAAAAATGTTCCTGGCGTTAACGACCGAAGACGGGCAGTTGCTGGTTGAGAGCATCACGCGCACCGCCGCAAACGCAGGCGACGTGCGTAGTAGTTTGCCTGGTAATGTGCTTAGTCGTGCGCTTAGTAATCCGCTTCCGGATTTGGTGCTGCACTGGCGCGATGCCGCGTTTTCAAGGCCGCTGAAAATCAAAGGCAGCAGGGTTCAGGTTGAGTTTGTCGGGAAAAAGTCTACGGGGCAACACGCGTCGGAAGGCTTTTGCATCTACCGCGGCCGCGGCGTTGAGAAACTCGGCGAGACTGTGGCGGCGAAAGACCTGGGCCGGCTGATGATGGCCAGTTTATGAAAGTAGGCGGGGGCAAACCCGCCTTCCTAACCTGTGAGGCTCTTCCGTTGCGTGGCCGATTCCAACGTTGAGGGCTTTCAATCCAGAGTCAGCAACTCATTGGAAATAAGCTCTCAGGTCAGGAAGGCGGGCGTGCCCCCGCTCATTTGTTGTTCGCCGAAACCAAGCGCTTTCGAAACAAGGGCGGGCGGGACGCCCGCGCTCCCAGTAGTCACTTGATCGTCTTCACCGGTCCGGCGGGTTTCGGTGGCAGCTTCACCGGCGTCTTGAGTCGCGCCATCACTTCGGCGATGCCGCGTTCGAGCTGCGGATCGCGTCCGGCAATTTCCGACTTCGGATCGTTATCCACTTCAATGTCCGGATCGACGCCATAGCCTTCGATGATCCAGTTGCCATTTTCGTCAGTCAGGCCTGAACCCGGCACGAAAACCGCGCCGCCGTCAATTAACGGTCCACGGCCCTGAATGCCTACGACGCCGCCCCACGATCGTTTGCCAATCAATGGTCCCAGTCCCGCTTTGCGAAACATGTAGGGAAAGATGTCGCCGTCGGAGGCTGAGTTTCCGATCGAGCAGCGCGACCATCGGGCCACTGAAAACCCCGTCAGGATAGGTGTTCGCTTCGTCGTCGGTGCGCGCGTAGTTGAGGCCCAGCACTTTTCGCCGCAGCCGTTCGATGAGCATGCGCGAAACGTTGCCGCCGCCGTTGGCGCGCACGTCAACTACCAAACCCTCCTTGCGAATTTGCGGGTAGTACCACTTGATGAACTCGCGAATGCCAGCGGCGCCCATGTCGGGAATGTGTATGTAGCCGACGCGGCCGCCCGTTGCCTGCTCCACCTTGCGGCGGTTCTTCACGATCCAATCCAGATAGATCAGGTTCGACTCGTCCGTGATCGGACGATAGGAAACAATGCGCGCGCCCGTCATCGACGGCGACTTGTTGACGGTAAGACTGACGGGGTTGTCCGATTTGTTTCGCAGCAGGCGATAGATGTCGTCCGTGCCTTTCAACTCCTCGCCGTCGATCGCCAGAATATAGTCGCCAACGTTTATGTTGACGCCGATCTCGGTCAGCGGCGAGCGATACAAGTCTTCCTCGTTTTCGCCCGAAAAGATTTTCGCCATGCGATAGCGTCCGGACTGCTTGTCGACATCAAACCGCGCGCCGGGCAAACCACTGCGCGGCCGCGGCGGGATCGTGAAATCACCGCCTTCGATGTAGGCGTGCTGGATCGTCAACTCGGAAATCATTTCGCCGATGACGTAGTTCAGATCGGAGCGATGCGACACGTACTGCAGCAGCGGCTTGTATTGTTCGCGCAAAGCTACCCAATCGTAGCCGTGCATATTCGGCACGTAGAACCAGTCGCGATAGCGCCGCCAGACCTCGTTGAAGATTTGGTTCCATTCCTGCTCCGGCACGCGGTCGACAAAAAGCCCGGCGGTGGAAACAGGTTTGCGGGTTTTGTCTCCCTGTGGCGTGGCATCGTAAAGGTTGTAGCCGGGGCCCTGGGCCACCAGCAGCTTCGAGCCGTCTTCGGAAAGCACATAGCCGCGGATGTCGTCCGCGATGGTTGTTTCTTTGCGATCCTTGAAAGCAAAGATCTTGAGAACGGTGGGACGATCTCCGGTGCGGCCGTAGTAGAACGCCGAACCGGTTGCGTAGATCAGGTGACCGGTCTTGGCGGACAAGCCGCCATAGTTGTCGGCGCCGACGGGCACGCGCGCGACGCGGTTGACGATGCCGTCGAAATCCATGGTCATCGTTGTCGGCGTTTTCGCGTCAGGTTTGGCATCGGGTTTGGCATCGGCAGCAGCCGGAGACGCTGCCGGTTCGGGTGTAGGCGAAGGTTGCTTCGCCGGCTCTTTCAGTTCCTTGTTGATGTCTTTGACCGGCGACTTTGGGTCTTCGCCGGGCGGCGTTCCCTTCGGCTTCGCTGTCTCATCAACTTTCGTGACCGTCACCTCGTCGCTCTCCGGCGGGAACGGATGCTTCACGTCCTTGCGTAGCGCGAGCGCATAGATGTAAGTGTTGCGGTTCGTGGCATAGTTAAATTCGATTTGCGAAATCTGTGGTTGAAACTCGCGATCGGCCAGGAAATAGAGATAGTTTCCCTGCGGATCCCAGGCGGGGTTGAAGGCATTGAACATGTCGTCAGTTACTTTGCGCAGTTTGCCGTCGCCGGCGCTCCAAATCCAAATGGCTGAGAAGCGGTTCGGGTTGTCGTCATAACTGAAAGCCAGATAGTTGCCGCGCGGCGACCAGACGTAATCGCGAATCTGTCCATGCGGAGCGTCGGCGATCTCCGTAACCTTGCGATCGGCGACAGTGACGACATAAACCTTGCCGTCTTTGTCTGAAAAAGCGATGCGCTTGCCATCGGGCGACCACTCGGGTTGATAGCGCATGGCGCTGCCACCGCGCGTGATCTGCTCGGCAGGTTTCAGGCCATCCTGCGGCGAGATGTAAAGTTCCTCTTCACCGATCTGTCGGAGATGAAAGCGATCGGCTGCCGTCGGGCGACCATGACGGCCACTTGTCGTGCGCGCCGGAAGAATGCGTCAGGTTTCGCGTCGGACCTTTTTCGATCGGGCGCGGTGAAGATGTCGCCGCGGGCACTGAACAGCGCGCGCTCGCCTTTGGGACTCAAGTTTACCGACTCGATATTGTTCGCTGCCGAGACGCGACTGGGCCGGCTGGCCAGGCCTTCGTTGGGAACTGTGATCGAGATCGCGCTGGCCTGGAGGTTCTTTGTATTCGAGTACCTGCAACTCGCCGTTAAGCTCATAAACGATGCGGCCCTCGTTGTCGGAACTGGGCCAGCGCACGTCCCAGGTTTTGTTGTTGGTCACCTGCGTGGTCTTGCCGCCGGCAGTGTCATAACGCGTAGAGATTGAAATGCCCGTCGCGATCGGAGTTGAAGTAAATCGTACTGCCGAGCCACATTGGATCGCGCGTGGGCCGTGGACCTTCGGTAATCCGCTTAGTGGCAAAACTCTTCAGATCAAAAGTGTAGAGACTGTTTGCCTGGCCGCCGCCGTAGCGTTTCTCCGAGCGGAAATCGCGCGACTGCGGCGAGTAAACAATCTGCGAACCGTCGGGCGAATAGTCTCCCGAACCCGCTTCCGGCATCGGCAACACGTCCGTCGGACCACCTTCAACGGAAACGGAATAAAGACGTGCGATCGGCAACGCCCACGAGTCGCGCTGCGAGCGGAAGAGAATTCTTTGTCCGTCGCGGCTCCAGCCGTAGCACCTGGTTGTCCCAACCCCAACGCGGCGCAAGTGGGCCCTTTGCCGGGTAGAAAGTTAACTGACGCGGCACGCCGCCACCGGCAGCAACCACGTAAACCTGCTCGTCGCCGTCATACTGTCCGGTGAACGCGATCCACTTGCCGTCCGGAGAGAACTTGCCAAACACTTCCATGCCCGGATGCGACGTAAGGTGAATTGCCGATCCACCCGAAGCTGCCGCGGTCCACAGATCGCCGCCGTAAGTGAACACAACTTTGTCGCCGCTAATGTCGGGAAAACGCAGCAACTTGGTTTGGGAATTGGCGGTCGCAGAAAACAAGAACACAGCCAGCGATAATCGCCAGGCAGCGGATAGAAATAACGACGTCTTGCTTGAACAAGGAAATCCTCCTCGAAAATAGAAACGTTGGCGGGGAGCCCAGAAAAAATAGTGTGACGAGTAATGAGTGATGAGTGATGAGTGATGAGTAATGAGTGATGAGTGATGAGTAGTTAGAAAGGACAGACCATCGCGCCCGCCGCTCGCTCATCACTCATCACTCATTACTCATCACTCATCACTCATTACTCATTACTCATCACTCATTACTCATCACTCATCACTGTTTTTATTACTTCCGATTCTTGAACGCGTCATACAACTCGGTATGCCGGCTGTCGAGTTTCACCGCGCGGCCGTCGATGAAAAGGTAACGCACGGAACTTCGTGTTTCCAGCAGGTCGCCATTCGTGACGACGAGGTTCGCCATTTTGCCGACATCAATCGAGCCGAGCCGATCACTGACGTTCATGATCTGCGCCGGGTATAGAGTCACGGCTTTCAAAGCCTCAGCCTTCGGCAAACCAAAGGCGGCGGCCATTCCCGCGTAGAAGGGCAGGTTGCGAACACTCGCCCCGGAATTGCCGGTGGAAATGCAAAAGCGCACGCCGGCTTGTTGCAGCTTGGCCGCGTTTTCGTAAAGTTCATCGTAGAAATCGTCTTCACGCGCGGGCAGATCGAGAACTCCCGTCAGGATCACAGGAACGTTTTTTTCTTTCAGGAGGCTTGTAATTCTCCACGCATCGTCGCCGCCGAGGATGATTGGCTTTAGTTTCAACTCCTCGGCAAACTTGATCGCGCCGCGCATTTCACTTTCGCGATCGGCGCGAAAAATCACCGGTCGCTCGCCGCGCACGTAGGCCACGAGGGCTTCCAGCACGGGATTCTGATTGGGCCGGGGCAATTTTCTATCCCGGGCATAAGCATCATGCGCACGACCGTAGGCTTCGGCGTCTTTGAGCAGCTTGCGGATTTGTTCGATCTGGCGCGCTGAGGTTGCGAGAGTTTCGGTGAGATTCGCCGGCTGTTGATTGCCGCCGAAATCGCCGCCGGCGGTTCCCACGCGCGGGTAGTTAATCACCAGCGCCGCATAAGGCACGACCGACATTTCGAGTTGGGTCGTGCCCAGCAAATTGATGATCGCGGCCTGACCGGAAATCAAGCCACCGGCCGGAAGTGTGACCGCGGTGGTGACGCCGTCAACGCGCGTGACTGCCAGGTGGGCACTGTGCGGGTTGAGGGCGACGATCGCTTTGGCGTTCGGATTCAGATCGCCAACTTCAGTTGTATCAACTGTGCCGGGCGCTCCCTGCCCAACTTCCACCAGGCCGAGCGCTGTGCCGGCATCGATCATCCCGGGATAAACGGAAAGACCACTGCCATCGATTGTTTCCGCGCCGGCGGGAACAGCAACGTTCGCCCCGAATGCCTCGATCTTCCCGTCGCGGATCACGATGGTGCCGTTTTCAATCTCCGGTCCGCTGACCGTAACAATTCGCGCGTTACGAATTGCGAAGAGACCGCGCGGAGGCATCACGCCGTTTTGAGTGGTGGGATTGCCGATCTGTTGTGCTGCAGCCGACGCGAAGCAAACCAGAAGTATGACCGACAATATTCCGGTCTTGTTTAAACGGCGAACTCTGGTCTTGTTTAGCCGGCGGACTTGTCCGCCGGCGGGACGCACAAGTGCGTCCTCTAAACGAATGAATGCCCTAACGAAGCCGTTCTTCTGAAGAAAATCCAGGTTTTTGCTCATGGCTGTTTGGCATCCCCTTCCCACAAATCGTCGTCAGCATCAGACTGGCACGGCGACCGCGTGGCGCCGGCGGCGAGCTGCCCTTCGCGGGCGGACGATTGGGTTCGGCTTGCTCAAGCTGGGCCCGCTCCCTTTGCAGGTCGGCGCGTTTTGCCAGGTCCTGCTGGCGATCGAAAAAAACTTCGCCGTCGACCAACGTCGTCTCGACGCGGGCGTAGACGCTCAATGGATGGCCATTCCAAATCACCAAGTCGGCATCTTTGCCAACCTCAAGGGAACCCACCCGATCCTGGATTCCCAGTTGAATCGCCGGATTGATGGTGACGAGCCGCAACGCCTGTTCTTCGGTGAGATCGCCGTAGCGCATGGCTTTCGCGGCTTCGATGTTTAGCCGGCGCGCGCGTTCGTCGGAATCGGAATTCATTGAAACCACGACGCCGGCGCGCGTCATGATCGCCGCGTTGTAGGGGATGGCGTCATAGGCCTCGATTTTGTAACCCCAAAAATCCGCGAAGGTGGAAGCACCGGCGCCGTGCCGGGCGATTTCTTTCGCCACCTTGTAACCCTCCAGCACATGCTGGAAAGTCTTGATCTTGAAACCAAACTCGTCCGCGAGGTTGATCAACATCAGGATTTCATCGGCACGGTAGCAGTGGGCATGAACGAAGCGTTTGCCTTCCAGAACTTCGACCAGCGGTTCGAGTTCGAGATCGCGCCGCGGCGGCATCAAGTTCTTTTCTCGCCGGGCGACTGCCGCACGATACTCGTTCCAGGTTTTCTGGTAATCGCGAGCGCGCATGAAAGCATCGCGAATGACTTCCTCGACGCCCATTCGGCTGCCCGGGTAACGACGCGTCGAGGCCCGGCAGCGCCGGAACACTCGAACGCTTCGGATTTTCTCCTAGCGCGAACTTGATCCCCGGCATCGCGCCGGGAAAGAGAAACTCGTCAACCGGCTTGCCGTACTTGATCTTCACTACCGTGTTGAGGCCGCCGATCGCGTTTGCCGATCCGTGCAATAGATTCAGCGTGGTCACGCCGCCGGCCAACTCGCGATACAGGTCAACGTCGTTCGGGTTCAGCACGTCGTCGGTTCGCACCATCGAGGTAACGGACAAGCCGCCCTCGTTAATCGCGTCGAGCATGGAGTGTGAATGGCAATCGATGATTCCGGGCATGACAAACCGGGCCGAAGCATCGATCACCCGAGCGCCGGCGGCAGCCTTCAAGCCTTTGCCGATGGCGGCAATCTTTCCACGACGAATCAGGACGTCAGAGTTTTCCAGCGTGCCGCGGGTGATGGTCAACACCGTGGCATTGCGGATTAAGGTCTCGGTTGGTTGAGTTGGCTCCGATCGCGGTTGCTGCGCTGGGACAGTCAGTCCCGGAGCGCACCACAACGTGATGAGCAGGAGTATTCGAGCAGTGGCTGTTCGTTTCATATCTAATTCCGTTAAGCGTTATGAATTCGTTTAGAGGCGGGCACTGCCCACCGGCGCACCCTCACTGGTCTTGAGACGGCGGGCAGCGCCCGCCTCTAAACGAGTCACGGCAGTGCCTGCGCTCGTTTGCCGGTAAATGAACCAGGCGCGCGGCCGGTAATGTTGACGGCGCCTTTCATCTCAGCGGCTGTAATCGTCCCGGTGAAATTCGCTTCGGTCGTTTGGCCTTCAAGAGTAACCGGCGCGGTGAAGCGAATGTCGCCCGCCGCACTCACCGAACCGTTTGCGATCTCAGCGGCGCCGAGTGGGCCTTGCATTGAGCCGCTCAGCCGGTCGCCTTCCTGTTGCAGCGTGACCGAAACGGCGAGCTTGCCCTGTCCCAGGTCGACGGTCAGCGACCAAACGCCGTTCGCAGGGTTTGCCGTTGGTCCGGCTCCCGGCGTGGCTGGACGTAAATCAACCGGGCGGCCGTCGATGAAAACATGAGTTACGCGGCTGTTGCGATCAAACAGATCACCGCGCACCACCGTAAGATTTGCGATCTTTCCGACTTCAATTGAACCCAGCCGGTCGGCCACTCCAAAGATTTCGGCCGGACGAATGGTGAACGCACGCAAAGCCTCATCCTTCGAAAGTCCGTTCTCGATGGTCTTGCCGGCGTTCAAAACGAAATCAGAAATCGTCGCTAGTCCGCCAGATTGGAACGCGAAACGCACTTTCGCGTTGGCAAGTTTTCCCGCGGTCCGCGGCGCCTCCACGCGTTCGCGCAGCACGCGCAGCGGTTCGGGATCAGCTTCTGGGATTGCGGCAGTTGTGCGTTTGGGAAAATTTAGCGAGAGCAGTACCGGCACGTTTCCTTTTTGTAAGCGCGCGGCCACCTTCCACGATTCCAAACCGCCGGCAATGATCGCTTTCAACTTGAATTCGTCGGCTAAATCAAGCGCCCTTTCAATCTCGCGCTGCCGGTCGGCATACAGGACCACGGGCAGCCGGCCATCAAGCACCGGTAGCAGGGCCTCCAGGGATTTGTCCGGCAAGGGACGACGCAGGCCGCGCGGCGATTCATCGTAGACGCGCTGCGCTTCCCGATAGCGTCCAGCATCGAGCAGCATCTGGCGGAGCGCGGCGAATACGCCAATGAGCGAACTCGGATAGCCGCTCCGCAGCGGAGTGAACCCAACGTGCAGGGCTACTGGAGAACGCACGATCATCTGCTGCGGTGTGTCGCCCGCGAGGTTGATCAGCGCTGACTGTCCAATCCAGATGCCCGTGCGCGGCGCGGTCAGGGCCGTTGTTATTCCCGCAGTGCGTTCAGCCTCGATCGGATCTCCGCCGGGCCTGAGCCAGTCTTCGGCGCGGGTTTCAGGTTGCAGGCCTAGGGGCTGGGTGGAATTCGCAGCACTCGCCGGAGGAGACGGCGGCCGCATCAGGGTCGCGAGAAAACCACCCACCCCGCCAGCCGGCGAAGGCGTGGGCGACGGTTCGGGAATTCCCAGATTCGTGTTGGCATCGATCAAACCCGGATAGACCGTCAAGCCGGTGCCGTCAATCACGCGCGCGTCAGCCGGCGCAGCCAGGCCCGCGCCGACAGCGGCGATCAAGCCATCGCGAATTACGACGGTGCCCCGTTCAATCACCGGCCCGGAGACGGTCACAATTCGGGCGTTGGTAATTGCGTAAGTGTCGGTCCCGCTGCGCTGAGCCACGGCAAAGACAATTACTGAAGAAACGATCAGGAGCGGTAGGATTAAAACGGCGAGCAGCCGCAAGTGGACTCTGCGCATGATCCAGGAAACCCCAGTGAACGATTTGCGAAAGAGTTGTTTGCCGGCAAAGAAGCAGACCGGCAGACCGTTGTATTGTCTAACAAGAAGGCGAAAAGCTTAGCGCAGAAGGCGCAGCAGGCGCAAACAGCAAACACTGGCGCGCAGATTTCGCAGGCTGTTACGGAGAACAGACTCGCGGGGTTTCAATGCGAACAATTCCAAATATTCGGATGCGAACAGCAACGCCATCCGAGGGCGAGCACGAACCGCGGGGGCAAGCCCCCTTCCTGACCCCGAGCTTACTCACCGGGTCAGGTGACTCTTGATCGAGAGGCCTTCAAGTTTGATGGCACCAGGCCATCGCAGAATCTCAAGGTCAGGAAGGTGGGCTTGCCCCCGCTCCTTTTTGCTTTGAACAAAACGAAGCGGAAGAGGTCGCTTATTACTCGTCTCATCTTTTACCACTTCACCGAACCCTCTTTCGAAGTATCAATCGCGGCTTGCTCAGATACCGGCAACCCTTCGTCGAAGAGATGTCCCTTGATGTTGTCGAACAGAAAATTTTGCGCGTCGGGGTTGGTCAGATCGAGTCCGTAGTGATTAATGATCTGCGTCTGCTTCTGCAGCCAGCCGGCCCAGCAGGGCTGACAAATCTCGGTGGCGATTCGCTGTCCGAGTTCGTTTGGCAGCGGCGCAAAGCCAATCGCGGGTCGCTTTTCACCACAGTGTTTACATTTGATGTTGTCGGCCATGTTTCTCTCCTTGTTCGCTGAGTTTCAAGTTTCGAGTTTCAAGTTTCAAGTTAAGAATAAGTCCGGCCAACTTGAAACTTGAAACTTGAAACTTGGAACTTGAAACTAATTCTGCGCCTCGCGGATTGCACGCAGCACCTCATCATCCTTTGGGCGGAACAGTCCCAGCGGCCGAACGTCGCGATGGCGCAAGATTCCATTTGCATCGATCACGAAAACTGAGCGCGCAACCTTCCCGGGAATCAACGAACGCGCGCCGTAAAGATTCGCTACCGCCGCAGACGGATCCGACAGCAGACGCAACGGCAACTCATGATGCGCGGCAAACTTCTGGTGCGATTCGACGGAGTCTGTTGAGAGGCCGACCACTTCGGCGCCCGTCGCGCGGTAGTCTTCCCAACGATCTCTCACGGAACACATCTGGCGCGTACAAATCGGAGTCTCGTCGCCGGGATAAAAGAGCAGCACCACGACCTTGCCGCGCTGATCCTGCAGGCGCCACTCTTTGCCTTCGCCGTCGTTCAACGTGAAATCAGGCGCAGGCGCGCCCACGCGTTGGTCCTCTTGTTTGCTCATGATCTTCTATCGAACCAGATGTCAGCCACAGATGGACACAGATCAGCACGGATTTCATCAAAAGACAAACTGCGTGGTTCTGTTATTCATGCCCGTTTTATCTGTGTGAATCTGTGGCCGCTTAACGGTTCTGGCGCAGCCAGTCAAGTCCTGGCCCACAGATGTTGGAAAAGTTGCACATGCGGCAATGCGTTGCGGTGTGAACCGGAAACGCCGCCGGCTCGCGCGACGAAACAATTCCGAGCATCGCTTCGTCAATCGCACGACTGCACACGTCGCGCGCGAGGAGATCGGCGGTGAAGTGAAACTCCACGTTCGGCTCGAGGAAGTGAAGCGTGGAAACGATCGCAGCATTCTCTGTCGCGGCCGGCAGCAATTCGCGCACAGCCAACGCGTAAGCCTGCATCTGGAGCTGATAGTCAGCAGCGGCAATGCTCACTCGATCTTCGATAGAAGACTCTGGAACGACCGCCGTTTCCGACTTCCTTTCGGGAACATCGAACGCGAACGCGAACTGCTCAACTCCTTCCTGGGACCGCGGGCGTCCCGCCCGCTTTCCATTTCCCAGTTGTGTCTCAGAATCAAAGGCGGGCGGGCGGGACGCCCGCGGTCCCAGTAAAAGAGTCGACTCACTTTGGAGGCGCGCCCGTGAACCCCGCAGCCGGTTGGTTTTGAAGTCAACGATCTCAATCCCGAAAGTCTTGCCGTCAGCCGATGGCGTGATCAGCAACTTGTCGATCGCGCCGCTGAGAATCCCGAGCGGGCGAAGCAAGCGAAAACTCAATTCACTCCAGAGACCTGCCTGGCCGCGAGGTTTGTCAGAACCACCGGCGTCAGCGGGCGCTTGCTCGATGCGCTTGAACAGATCGCTCGCCAGGTAATTCCGCGCGAGCGGTAGTAACTCCGCAATCGCCTCTTCCGTGTTGATTTCGACCAGGCGGTCCGCGAGTTCCGCCTGGCGCCTGCGCACCACCTCAGCAAAATTCGTTCGCAGCAGTTCTTCCGCATCGTCGCCGCTCGTGTAGGTTTCGCAGAAGCGATGGACCACCGCACCCTTCAGCGTCGCCGTAAGATTCGCGGGCGGCTCAGGCGCTTCGGCATCATTCCAAACGGCGAGGGCGTCCGGCTTCGGCGCGTGCAGCACGCGATCGAAATAATACTGACGCGGACAACGCTGATAATTGATCAACTGCGTGACGCTGAACCGATGGATCGCGCGCGCATGTTCCGGCTCCACCGCGCGCAGCAGCGGAAAAGCTTCGGCAAGCGAATCCGCGATCGCAGAGATTTGTTCATCTCGAACAGATTCAAGTCCAGCCGTTTGTTCCGCGATCGGCTGATGCTCCCCCTGCTGCTGCTCGTCGGCCTGCTGCTCAAGATTCTCCAGGGCAAGATTCACAGTCAGTTGCAAGTCAACTTTGACGGTACGATCAGCGCCGGAAGCATCGTCGACAACTTCACTCAACTCCAGCGTCCCGCTGCGCGTTTGCGGCGGCAGTTCGAGCGACTGCCAGATCCAGTTCAGCCACGTATCACTTTTGAGTCCGACTTTTTCCAGGTCCTTCGCGGTGCCGGAAAGTATCAGCCGATCTTCCGCGCGCGTGGCCGCGACGTAGAGCAGGCGCATGCTTTCAAACTGCTCGCGCAGCGCGTGGCGTCTTTCGAAATTCGTGAAGGTGCAACCGGCGACTAACTTGCCGCGGCCGTCGGGCACCTTGAGAGTGAGTCCGCGCTGGCGATCGAGCAGGACCCAATTGTCCGGCGGCTTCGACCAGCGTTGCAGGTCAGGAATGATCACGATGGGAAACTCAAGACCCTTTGCCTGGTGAATCGTCATCAGCTTCACGGCGTTGGTCGCTTCGTCGATCTGGCCTTCGCTCTCGCGGCTGCCGATCGCTTCAAACTCTTCCACGTAGCGCACGAAGTCGCGAATCAAATGATGACCGGAATGTTCGAAGCGTTCGGCAAGCGTGAACAGCCGCTGCACGTTCGCGAGACGCTGAGCGCCGTCAAACGTCGCGGCAATCACGGTGGCAAACTCCGACTGCTCAACCGCAAACCTGAGCAGCTTTGAGAGCGCGTAATGATGCTGCCGCGCAATCAACCCGTTGATCATGGCGGCGGCGCGTTCCAGCAGTTCATGCTCGTCGTCGCTGATGTAGGCGATGTCACGATGTCGCAGGAGGGCGAGGTGAAGTTTGCGCGTTTGCGTGAAATGGCGCAGCGGATCGCCAGTGTCGACCCTGTCGATCTCGTCGAGCCACGGCGCGCAACGCAGCGCGAGCAGCGCGTTGTCGGAAATTCCGCCGAGCGGTGAACGCAGGACCGCCGCGAGAGCGAGCTCGTCAGTTTTGTTGTCAAGGAAACGCAGTAACTGGATCAGATCGGTGATCTCTTCGCGTTCATAAAAGCCGCGACCGAGGACGGTTTGGTAGGGAATGTTGGCGCGACGAAAGGCCGACTCGTAAATCTGCACGTTCGTCATCGCGCGAAAAAGCAAGGCAATGTCGCTGTACCTGGGGGCGCCGCTGGGAGCGCAGACATCCTGTCTGGCTTCGTAGAATGCTAAGTTGTTTGGATTGTCTGGTTCAACCGAATCTGGAATGAACTGGTTACTTGAGGCAGACAGGATGTCTGCGCTCCCAGCCTGGCTCCCGCGTTCCACGAGGGAGATGATTCGCAGCGCCAGTTGCTCGGCGTCGAGTTCGCGCGAATTTTGCTCGGCCTTCGGATCATCTTCGTTGCCCGACGCCTCAGTCGTAATCATCAACTCAACAAGCGGGCCCCGGTCGCGCAGTTCGCGCTTTGCCTCGCTCGGTTCGTGGGCCACGTAGCCCAGTTCGCCACGTTCCTCAGCAGACACTTCATCCTTCGGCTCGAACAAGCGCCGGAACAGAAAGTTGAAAAAGTCGATCAGCGGCGGCTGACTGCGAAAATTCAGCAGCAGCGGTTTTGAATCACCGCCGGCGTCCGACAGCGTCTTCGTCATCTCGCTGAAGACGGCCACGTCCGCGCCGCGAAAGCCGTAGACTGACTGCTTGCGATCGCCGACGATGAAAAGATTCGCGCTCTCGCGCCGCGTCCCTTGCAAAGCAAGCCGTTCGAGCAGTCTTCGCTGCAAGCCATTCGTGTCCTGAAACTCGTCGACGAGAAAAAATTTGTAACGTTCAGCCGCGCGAGTAATCACTTCCGGACGTTCGAGCACCTGCCGCGCGCGCAACTCCAGGTCGTCGAAATCCAGCGCGGAGATTTTCTGCTTTTCGTCGGTCAACCGCTCGTCGATGCGACTGAGCAGCAGCGACATTTCCAGCGCGTAGGTCTTGGCAAACAAATCGAGCGAAACCTGCGGCACGCGGCCCAGCAAATCCTTCTCCCACACGAGGGCGTCGAGCGCCTGCACGTGCTCCTTGAATTCGCCGCGCGCCTGCGGCCGCACCTTGCGAAAACTTTCCACGGCGCGGCAGTAATCGGCGAGCGCGTCAACTTCAGGAATCTCTGCCAGCAGCGGTCGCACCGTCGTCCAGTTCGAACTGACGTCGGCGTGGCTTGCTCGCTGGGCCAGGGTCGTTCGGCGGATTGCCAGGAACTCGTTCATGGTCTGCGACAGGTCGACGAGCGCGCGGGCGTGTTCAGCTTCGGTGGCGTGGCTCTGCGCGGTTTTCATTGCCAGGTCGACCAGCGAAAGACCCTGACCGCGCACGTCGCGATAGAGTTGGGCCAGCGCCGCTGCCAACTTGCCGCGACCGACTCCCAGCGTCAGCCGCGAGATCTCGACGTGGCCGGCGCTGATGAACTCGGTGAGCGCTTCCTCGACCACTGACTCCAACAACATCGCCGCGCGATGTTCGTCGAGCAAGAGAAACTGCGGATCGATGCGCGCCTCAACCGGGAACTCGCGCAGCAGGCGCGCGCAGAAACCGTGAATCGTGGTGATGACAGCACCATCCAACGTGCGTTTGTAGTTCAGCCAGTGGCGGCGTTCGTCTGTCGAAACAGTTTGCAGGATGCGGTTGAGCTCTTCTCGCAAACGCTCGCGCATCTCGTTCGCCGCGCGGTTGGTGAACGTGATGGCGACGATTTGATCGATGTTGAGGTGCGGGTGCCGACGCAGGATGTGCAGGTAGCGCTCGACGAGCACCGTCGTCTTGCCGGAGCCCGGCCCGGCCGTCACCGAGATGTGTTTTTGGATCTCGTAAGCAGCGGCGGCCTGCTCGGGTTGGAGTTCGCGCTTGTTATTCAGACTAATCACCAACAACAAGAAATTCAGAGTTCGACAACATAAAACTTCCCACCGGAAACAATTCAAGGAGCCATCGAAGATAGCGGAAGACAGTAGCCCCGGGCATAAGCCCGGGGGTTAGGTGTCCTCATGATTTCTGAGCCCCGCAGGGGCGACAGAAATCACCGCAACAACCTGGCGTGTGCTCTCACTTTCTGTCGCCCGCTTTGCGGGCTCGGAGCCCTTCTTGGCGATCAACCTCGGGCTTACGCCCAGGGCTACTATCTGCCGCCCTTCGGGGCTGGTTGACTTTGTTTCTTCCCGTCAATGCGATAGCGATCGTAGCGGCAGACCGCCGCGAAGTCACAAAACCTGCAGGTCTTTTGCTTCTCAGACGGCCGCACACCAAAGTCGCCGGCGCGCATGTGGTCCAGGAAGTCCCAAATCTTCGCAATCACGTCCTCGCGAACTTGTTGCCACTCGTCATCGCTCATGACGCCCAGCACGCGATTGCTGATTCCGGAGTAATGAATTTGACTGGCGCGATGCAGGCCGCGGTTCCGGCGTTCGTTGCCGCCGCGAATCACGTAGTAGCCGCCGCCGGCGATCGGCTGATCGGGAAACAGCAAATGCTCAAGCGCTTCCAGATAAATCGGGAGCTGCAAACTGCGCCCGCTCTTGATGTCTTCCTTCGTCGATCCGGTTGACAGTTTGTAGTCGTAAGCAATCAGGGTCTGGTCGGCGGCGACGTCAACGCGATCGATTTGTCCGCTGACCTTAATCGTCTCCTCGCCGACAAAAGTTGAGCGCGTCAGTTCCAGCGGCTTGTCGGTTGAACTCGGGATCACGCGCGGCTGACTTCATGCCGCCAAACGCGACTTCGAAATACGCAGGCACAACTCCCGATCCGGCGGCCTGCTCCTGAATTTCCAACTCGTACAGCAGCACCTGGTCCAGCAGAATCTTGCGAATCTCGCGATCGATTTTCCAGATTTGTTTGTTGAGCGGCGGCACCACGCGCTCGTGTTCATCGAAGACGCGATCCGCCAACTCTCTCAACTCCTCTTGCAGCGCTTCGCGATCGAGTGCGGTCAGGCGCTGGCGCCGGTGCTGTTCGAAGAAGCGACGCAGGATGTCGTGCAACAACTTGCCCGCGTCGATCGCCTGCAGATCGAGCGCCGCTTCGCCGCGCGGCTCAAGCTTCAAAACTCGCTGGCCAAAAAATCGATAAGCGCAATTGCCATAGACGCTCAGGCCGCTGGCGCTGTGAATAAAGTCAACGCCGAACCGCTTGTTCAGCAACGCCACCAAATGCGGATCGGTAATCTCGCCGTCGTATGGTCCAAAGCGCGCGCCCGCGCGTTCGCGCTCAATCTCAATGCGGCGCAAGGCCGAGTCGCTCAGCAAACCGATCGTTTCGCGCGAGCGTCAGCAGGCGCTGGATCCGCGGACGGGTCAACAATTCGCGTTTCTCACCGCGATGCGCATGGCGCTCCTGCTGGCGCACGAGGGCCACATCAAGTTCGCCCGCGGTGGAAACTGCGTTCAAGTCTCGACCTTCATAATCTCGCCGGACAGTCTCTGCCTTGACTTGTAACGGAGAAACCGCGCGTCGTAATTCATCAATGTAATACGACGCGACGGTTTCGGAATCGTCTTCGAGCGCGAGCGGGCGGCTGAGATAAAGACGGTCAGTGGCGCGACAGGCCGCCTGGTAGAAATAGTGTTCCTCTTTCAGGAGGGTCGCCGGCGAGATGTCTTCGAGCGTCAAACCATAACGCTTCAAACGCTCGCGCTCTTCGTGCGGATAAATCCAGTCGCGCGATGCCCGCAACGGAAACCCGCCCTCAACCAAACCGGCAATGAACACGGCGCGAAAACGCAGGCCGCGCACGTCGGTAGCTTCAAGCACGCGCAAGCCCCCGCGCGTCAGCCGCGCCGAAAACTATCGACTGCGAACTAAGCGCACGCCGCACCTCCTCGATGAACGTCGCAAGCCTTATGTCAGAACCACCGGCGTCAGCGGGTGGTCCTGGTTTGACCTGACCAATCGCCGTTGTCGACTTACCACCCGCTGACGCAGGTGGTTCTGACAAACCCGCTGAGCCCCGTGGTGCTGACACGCTAGCCGCGATCTCAATGCTCTTGATCGCTGCGACGAATGCGCGGCGCAGCGCTTCGAGGCTGTTGTAGTTGAGCACCGCCTGCGGCAGAGCGTCGTCTCCAGCTGCGTTGCGAACTGGCCTGGTAATTTGATCGCGAAAGCGAAACTGCTCGAGCAGCTTCAGCAACCCGAGCCGCAGACGCGCCGGTGTGCCTGCTCGCTCCACCGCCTGAATTCGTTCAGCAAACGACTGAATCACGAGCGATGTCCAGGCGAGCGCAGCCGGATGAATGTCGCGCGATGGCCGCCGTTTTCGCTCGACGTCCGCGGCTTCGACTTTCGCAGTCTCGGCGTTTTCGATCTGGTCAGCTTCGTCCGGATCGCGTGCCTGCTCGACGGAGTCGATGTTCAAAAGTTCGCGCGTCGCTTCGGCGCCGGGAAGTTCCTTGATCAACTTTCGCGCGCGCGCCAGCCAGTCGCTCACGCGCAACTCGCTGCCGACATAAGCAAACGCGTTCTCGAGCGCATCCGCGTCCCACACGCCGATGCGGTAACGCTTCTTCAGTCGCGCGGCGTGCTCCGGATCAGGCGGCTGATTGTTTTCCTGCAACAACCCGGCGTGTTCGGCGTCGAAACGTGACGAAAGCTCGCGCAGGTCTTCATCGCTCAGGCGAAAGTATTCCGACTTGATCAGATCCGCCAGTTCGGAAATTCGCGGCGTCGCGCGATGTTCCCTGCTCTGTTCATTCGTTTGTTCATTTGCTTGTTCACTCGCGTGGTCCTTCCACGCAGCCGCGGTCTCGTCGCGCGACATCTCTTCCAGAATCGCAAACAGTTTGAGCGCCGCGCGATTGGCGGGGATGTCATTCGCTTCAATGCGAACTTCGAGATTGCAGGGCAGCGACTCTTCGCGCATGACGCGCGCGATCGTTTCCGCGTATGACGCGCGCTGGCGAACTACGAGGGCGATCTCGGCGAGGTTGTAGTTTTGCTGCAAGACCAGCCGCTTGATTTCTTTCGCGATCGCGCGAATCTCAGTGTCGCGATCGCCGCATTCGAAGTATCTGATTTCCGACTGATCGATTTGCTGATGATCGGAGGGGTCCGCGCGATCGTCGGCGACAAACTGAAGTTTGTCGGACAGGGTTGGGTTGAAGAGGTTTTGCCGCAACTCGGACAACGCGCCGCGGGCCGCAATAACTTCCGCGCCGCTTTGCTTTGCGACAAACGGCGCGATCGCTGCAAGGTGTCCGATGGTTTCCTGAAACGGCAGGAAGATTTCCGGATTGCGTTCGTCGTGGTTGAGATTGACGATGACTTCCGGAATCCGCGGGATCAGTTGGCGCAGAATTTCGCCCTGCACGGGCGTAAAATCAAAGAAGCCGTCAAGCACAAGCAATTGCACTTCGCGGAGCCAGGGGAGGCTGAGCGCCTGCCCGTCAAGCTCGCCTTCGAGAATCCGGAGCGCGCGCAATTGATCGGCATCCTGTTCGCTGAGTTGATGCTGGTTGAGGAGAGCGGCGTAAGTTGCATAAATCAACACGACCTCGCGATCAAAGTCGGCTTGCGAGGCCACGCGTCTTTGAATGGGATCTTCACTCGGATTTTGACTGGGACCGCGGGCGTCCCGCCCGCTCTTGTTAGACTCGTCGCGGAACTCCTCGCCCGGGTTGCGTAGTTCTGTCTCACTCGCTTCCGGCTCCAGATCACTTGTACGCGCCGCGATTATCTCCGCAACTTCAGCCGGCGATTTTGCGGCCCGTTCGATCTCGCCGATCAGCGTGGCGATCGTGTTGACGCAACCCTCGCGATTTGCCAGCGGGCCGATCGCGTTGAGTTGGCCGCTCGCCATCAAGCGCGCGAGAATTTGGGAAATCAAACTACGCTTGAGCGGCAGCTCGTCCTGATCGATGGGAACGCGTGGCGAAAGTTTTTGACTGTGTTCGTTGACAGCCGTCGTCAGCAGTCGTCTAACGAAACCGCGAAAGAGATAGACGGGAAGTTCGCCCCACACGCCGCGCTTGTCGGCGCCGTCGAGCACGTCCTGGGTGACGATTTCGAGAAGCGGATGCGAAGCGGCGAGGTAGAGGAAACTATGAGCTTGGCCGGCCGAGACGAGTTGCGAGCAGCGCTTGATTAGACGCGAGCGATTGTTGCCGAGGACGGGACCTAACCAGATTTCTTTAGACAAGCAAAACTCCAGGAAACGAATCAATACGCCACAGATTCACACGGACAAACACGGATTAGGACGAAATTGGATTGGGCCTCTTCTCCTCCGTTTTCCTCCGCGACTATCTGCGACGATCACACTTTTTCTTTCTGGTCTTATCCGTTTTCATCGGTGTTCATCTGTGGCTGCCCTGCTTTCGCGTTCAGCAGCGGCATCGAATCGTCTTCCGGGCTTTCAGTTTCCGCCGCTACCAAATCCGGAAACAAACCGCCTTCATCCAAACTCAGCGGCCGCGCCAGCTTGTCAATCGGCTCGAGCGTTTCGATTTCCTCGCCGGCGATCGCGCCGCGTTCCTTAAACTTTCTGGCTGTCACCAGCACGCGCGCTTCCAGCGAGCCGACGCCTTTGTTGTAGGAATCGAGCGCGCGATCCAGGCCGCGGCCGATGTCGGCAAAATAATTGGTAAACGTGCGCAGGCGATCGTAGAGGTCTTTGCCCAGTTTGCTGACTTCCTGCGCGTTCGTGGCCATCTGCTCCTGTCGCCAGCCGTACGAAACCGCCTTGAGCAGCGCGATCAAAGTCGTCGGCGTGGCGATGATCACGCCCTGGCCCACGCCGTCTTCGATCAACTTCGGATCGATTTCGAGCGCCGCGCTGTAAAACGTTTCGCCGGGCAGGAACAGCAGAACGAATTCCGGCGTTGGCTGGACTGATTCCCAATACGATTTCTTGCTGAGCGCTCCGATGTGCGTGCGCACCAGCCGCGCGTGGTCGCGCAGTTTCGCGCCGCGGATTACTTCGTCCTTCGTCGAAATTGATTCATAGAACGCGTCGAAAGGGACTTTGGCGTCGATGACGATCGTGCGGTTTCCCGGGAGTCTTACGATCACGTCAGGACGAATGCGGCCGTCGTCGGTGACCACCGTTTCCTGTTCGACAAAGTCGCAATACTGCAGCATGCCCGCGAGTTCAACGACGCGGCGCAACTGAATTTCGCCCCAGCGGCCGCGCACGTGTGGCGCGCGCAGAGCGTTGACGAGGTTTCCCGTTTCCGCTTGCAGTTGCAGTTGCGAAGTCGCCAAGGCTTTCACTTGTTCGCGCAATTCGGAATACGCTCCGGCGCGCGCCTTTTCCATTTCACCAATTTTGCCGTCAACTTTTTCGAGCGACTCTTTGAGCGGCCTGCACCAATCTGATCGATCGCTTTTTGACTGAGAGTCGAGATCGCCTTTGGCGCTCTCCTGAAACTGACTCAAGGTCGCGCGGGCCAACTCCAGAAATGACTGGTTGTTGTCCTTGAGCGCGTCGCGCGAGAGCGCTTTGAATTTTTCCGACAATTCCTCGGCGGCTTGCTTGAACGAATCCTTCCGTTCCTGCGCCGCGCGGCGCTCACCTTCGAGCGCTGCCTTCAGTTGAGCGTTCTCCTCGCGCGGTTGTCCGTGCTCGGTCGATCTCGGTCACTGAACGCCTGCTGAAGTTTTTGCAACTCAGATTCCTTGCCGGCCAGACGTTCTCTCGGAGCGTCGCGAGGTCGGCGGCACTGGCGGAACTCGCCTTGGTTTTGAGCAGGAACCAACCAGCCGCCGCGCCCAACGCCGCGCCGATCAGAAAGATCACAATGAAGAGAATCTGCGTGTCCATTTAGGTTAACGAGAGTCTAACAAAAGCTGTTGCAAACGCGAAACACTGGCCCGCGAGCGGGCTGGAGTAAAACTAAGACTGGAGTAAAACTAAAGAGCGGGGGCAAGCCCACCTTCCTAACCTGAGAGACTTTCCTGTCGCTTCCGGATCCGTGCGCTGAAGGCAGTTCTGTCGGGAATTCAAACTCACCTGTGATCAGTTCGTGGTCAGGAAGGCGGGCTTGCCCCCGCCTCTTATTTCTAGCTTGTCGCCCTATTCACCGTCCAAAGCAGCCGACCATGCGCTCGTAAACCTTGCGTGTCACGCGCACATCGTTGAGGTTGTACTCGCGAATCTCCGCAAGTTTGCCGGCCTGGTAAAGTTCGAAAACTTTGCTGCCTTCCGCTGTTGCGGTCTTGCTGGACTCGATACCCAGCGCCCAGGCGATGTCGTCGAGCCCCACGAAGCGTTTCGCGCCGAGCCACCAGGCCTGCATCGTGTCAAAGACGCCTCGAACCCGATACTCGCCGAGATCGACGAGCGGCTTGGCGGAAATGCAGTGAACCAGACAACGCTGGAAAATGAACGGCAGATCGAATCCGACGATGTTGTGCCCGACTATCTCGTCGGTGTCGGCGTCAAAGTCCTTCATGAAATCCTGAAACGCGAGCAGCGCAGTTTTCTCGTCCTGCTCCACGCCGTCTTCCGTGATTCCAAACACGCGCTCGCGCTCAGCTTGCCCCGCGTCGCCAAGATCGAGCCCGGCGACCGAACCTTCATGCACAGCGATCGAAAGTATGCGGCCGGAGGTGGCGCTCAAGGATCCAAGTTGATAGCAGCGTTCTTCTTCGATGACGATGTCTTCGAGATAGCGTTGCTGCTGTTCGAGGCGCATGTTGCCAAGCTTGAGCGACCTTTCGAGTTGTGGTCCAACGCGCTCGCGAAAGTCCGGCAGCGTGAGCGTTTCAATGTCGATGGTGTAGGCGCGCGGCAGCACCGGGTCGGCGCCCTGGTGTTCGCGATATTGGTCCACGGTGATCGGACGGTATTCGTTGACTACAAACTGCGAGCGCTCCTGAAAACTTTCGAGCCGTCCGGTTACGCCCCAAAGTCCCGGCTTGATCTCTTTCCAAACGTCGAGCGTCTCGCCCCAGATTTTCAGCGCCAGCGTGCCCGTAGCGTTGCGCGCCACCGCGTCGCAGAAACGCTTGCCTTGTTGCGTGCGCCGTTCGCGGACCGAAGTGATGACAACCATCAGCCACAGGTCTTCGGCGGGAGGAATTTCAGGGATAGGAATGTTTCCGCGCATGTGCTTGTTCAGAAAAGTCTTATCAAAGTCGATTCTGTATTCTATACTGCCGCCACCCTAATTACCGCTCGTCCGCTTCTCAGCACTGTTTTTTCATTTCTCTGTGCGACCTCTGTGCGCTCTGTGCCTCTGTGGTGAATGGTTATCCGGACTCTGTTAACCACAGAGACACAGAGGACACAAAGATGGCACAGAGAAGGCTCAGCCGCTTGTTTTTCAACTCTGGCAGATGTTCACAATTCAAACGCAAACCCTGCAACGGGCGGAAGCCTTGCGACGGATACGATTGCTTTCCGGCAAAGATCTGCGGCCGCTGGCTGACAAATATCACGTCACCGTCTGGAAGAAGGGACGCAAGAACAAAGGCTGGGCTGGCCAGGTCATTGAGCAGTATCTGGGCTTGCCGCAGAATTCTTTGCAGGCGCCGGACTTCGGCTCGTGGGAACTGAAGGTGGTGCCGCTGGCGCACGCCGCGGATGGCACGCTGCGCGTGAAGGAGTCAATGGCGATCACGATGATCGAGCCGGGCGAAATCCTCGCAAACAATTTCGAAGACAGTCACCTTTACGACAAGCTGCGCAGCATGATCGTAGTTGCGAGAATTTTTGAAAACGTGGAAGACACGTCGTCGACGTTGCACTCGGCGGCGGAGTTTGATCTCGACAACCCTGCAATTCGCAAACAGGTTGAAGCTGACTATGAAGCGATCCGGGCGGTGATCCGGACAAAAGGATTCGACGCCTTAACCGGCGAGGTGGGCAAGTACGTTCAGGCGCGAACGAAAGGACGCGGCCACGGCAGCACCTCAAGAGCGTTTTATGCGCGCGCGCTGTTTGTGGCGCATATTCTGAACCTGCAAAAGCTGGCTTGGATGCCGAGGGTTAGTGCTGATGCGGACCGAACCTGAAGGAATATTTGCCGCGGATTAACGCGGACGATACGAATCTGAAGAAAAGAAAGTCATCAGGAGACCCTTTAGCATTTCGTGCTCTTGATCTGATCTGCGTTCATCCGCGTAAATCCGCGGCTAAGAAGTCTTAGTTGCCCGCTCAACCTCAGCACGCATCCTGCCAGTCAGCATCATCCAGATCATTTTGTAGTCGCCCATGAAAGACCACAGCGGGTACTGAAACGTCGCCGGCCTATTCTTTTCAATGAAGAAGTGTGCGATCCAGGCGGCGCCATAACCGGGAATCAGCGCGAGCGGGATCAGCCACCACCTGCCAATGACAATGAAAAAGACGACGCACGCGAGCGCGATCGTCGTGCCGATCAGGTGAAGCAGACGTGTGCGCGGCTGGCGGTGTTCGGCAACGTAATGCGGCCAGAACTCGGAAAATGAATTGTATTGACGCATGGTCATTTGGAATGGTCTTACAACAAATAGACTCGAATCAGTACCGCGAAGCGGTAACCGCTCTGAATCCGGTATTGGTGTAATCCAAATTAGGTCGCCGAAAACAGCTTCATGAACTCGTTCTCTTCGATCGGTTCCACACTCACAAGTTGCAAATTTTCGTCGACGTGCTCCGGGTTGCTCATGCCAACCAGCGCGGTCGTTATTCCCGGCGTCGAGCGAACAAATTGTATCGCCGCCTGGGCGTCGGTGGCAGGCGAACCCAACCCCTCGCGCAGGTCCTGCGGCAGGCCGTGCGCGACGCGACCCTGAAAAATCGACGCACTGGACATGACGGTCACGCCCAGTTCCGCCGCTGCCTCAAGAACCGGCATCTGCCTGCCGTCAACTGCTTGAGTCCCCAACGTGAAAGCCTCGGGCATGCCCAGGTTGAACGGCAGTTGAATGAAACGAAATCCGTGCGACTCGCCGCCGACTTCGCGCGCAATCGTGACCATCCGCTCCAGTGAATGATGACCAGACGCGCTGGATGAAGGCGGCACCCGAAAACCGTTCCACGTCGCCACGCCATAAAAATTCAACTGGCCGCGCGTGCGACTCTCCTCGAGCGATTCAAAAGCGGCGCGCAGTCGCGCGTGAAACTCGGCTTCCGAAACCTGGCCCACCTGCGACTCAGGATTGTGAATGTAATAAACGTCAACGCACTCGAGCTTCATGTTCGAGAGCGACTGCTGTAACTGATTCTGCAGGTAGGCAGGCGTCATGCAATGACTCCCGCCAACGAAATCTTCCCAGCTGGCAATGCCGGTTTTGACGAACGTCTCATCAACATAACGACGGACGTCGCGCGGCGGCGCGCCGTCAAACGGCAGGTAACCGCCTTTGGTGCAAATGAGAATTTCGTTGCGCGTGAAGCCGCGTATTTCAGTCAGTTCGCGCAGAGCGTCGCCGATGGAACGCTCGCTGCGTTGAAAGCGGTAGTTCGCCGCAGTATCGATCACGTTGGCGCCTGATTCGACTGCACGAACGACGGCCGCGGTATAACGCGCGTCGGTCTCATCGTCGGCATCGCCCAGGTACGTGCCGATGCCAATCGACGACAGCGGCAAATTATGTTGCGTCCGGAAATGGTTGGGCGCGGCGTCGTTGAAGCGTTCGCGATAACGCGTCGTGCCTTCGGATGTGGCGTGGCTTTTCATTGTTATCGATGCTGTGCGGTTCCTACTTTGGAGTGCGCTGACCTGTCAGCGCTTTGGTTTGCGGCGGCTTGACGCCGCGTTCCGATTGAAGACTTCAACCCAACTTCGTCGCGACAGGTCGCGACTGACGAAGCGCTGACAGGTCAGCGCACTCCAAAAGTAATGATCGCCGTGACTGCGGACACAGAAATATACGCGCGCGCTTGGGCGAGCGGCAAGCGCTTCATGGTTGCCGAGCCGTGTGTTAGTTTTGCTGTTCATCTCAACCGAGTTTAAGGACGCGCCGATGAATTATTTTCTCAACTGGCAGGAGCATGCCGGATCGCAAGCAGAGAAGTTCTACAAGACGACGCTGTGGCAGGGCGAGCAGATGATGGTCGGCTTGAATTGCCTGGAGCCCGGGCAAACGCAGAAAGTTCATGCACACGACGGCGCCGACAAATTCTATTTTGTGCTCGAAGGGCGTGCGAAAATTACAGTGGGCGATGAAGAAAAAGAAGCCGGCGCCGGGGTCTTGGTAGTGGCGCCGTCGGGAATTCCGCATGGCGTCACGAACGTGGGGCAAGAACGGCTGTCGCTGCTCGTCACGATTGCGCCACCCTTTCAAATTTCCGGGACAGTAGCCCGACCGTGAGGAGGGCTTAATCCGGGGCAGTGGCCCGACTGTAAGGGAGGGCTTAAGTTGAGTCCTGAACGCCCTCCTGACGGTTGGCCTGCTGCCCAATCCGCAAATGAATAACGGACCAAAAACATCACGGCCCGCGGGAACGTCGCTGGACATCTCGGAAGCGGAGCTGCGCGAGCTTTCGTCCGCCGTCACCAAACTCGTGACGGAATACTTTGCCGAAGTTTCCACCCGACCTGTTTTCCCGGAAGTCTCCGCCGGCGAAGTAACCGCGAAACTAGGCGCGACGCTCCCGCTCGCCGGCGAACCGCTGGCGCAACTGCTCGACGACTGTCGGACCATCATCGAAAACAGCCGCCACAGCGGCCATCCGCGAATGTTTGGTTACGTGTCTTCACCCGCCACGCCGCCCGGCGCTTTTGCGGATCTGATTGCTTCGTCGCTCAACGCGAACATCACCTCCTGGCGTTCGGGCCCGGCCGCAACTGAAATTGAACGCACGGTGGTGCGTTGGCTCGGCGCGCTGATTGGATTCAGCGACAACGCGCATGGACTGCTCACGAGCGGCGGCTCGATGGCAAACGTGACCGCGCTGCTGATCGCGCATCGCGCCAGCGCAGACACGAATGTTGCCTCAGAGGGTTTGTGGAATATCGCCGCGCCGATGACCGTTTACGCTTCCGATCAGGTTCACATGTCGATACCGAAGGCGGCTGACCTTCTGGGGCTCGGCCGCGCGCAGGTCCGACTGATTCCGACTGACGATCGCTTTCGCATGAACGTCGCTTCGTTGCGACAGACCATTGCCGAAGACATCGCCAACGACTTCAAGCCGTTTTGCATAGTCGCCAGCGCCGGAACTGTGAACACTGGCGCGGTCGATCCGCTCGATGAAATCGCGGCAGTTGCTAAAGAATTCGGACTCTGGTTTCACGTTGACGGCGCTTACGGCGCGCTCGCCGCGCTCGACGAAACCAAGCGTCCGCTTTTTCGTGGTTTGGAACAGGCCGATTCGGTTTCACTCGATCCGCATAAGTGGCTTTACGTGCCGATCGATTCCGGCTGTCTGCTGTTTCGCGATGAAGCGCGCGCCCGCGCCGCGTTTACATTTGACGGCGCCGACTACATCAAGGTCCACGAGCAGGACGCTGATGAAGCGTTTGCTTTTTGGAACTATGGTCCGGAATTGTCGCGACGGTTTCGCGCGCTGAAGATTTGGTTGACGCTGCGCTACTACGGCGTGGAACGGATTGCGGCGGCGCTTAGGGAAGACAATGCGCTGGCAGCATATTTGGCTGAGCAAGTTGAGCAGGCTGAGGATTTCGAGTTGCTCTGCCAACCGCAGCTCAGCATCTGTTGTTTTCGCTACGTGCCGGCGTCTTTACAGCCGAGCGCGCTCCGGGGCGGAAGCCCGACCCCGGGGTCCCCAGACGGGCAGCCCGGCTGGGGTGGGACGGTTAGGGAGGGCTGGGAGTCTCGGGAAGAAAACAACGCGGGTATCGAGGTTCAACTCGAAGCCGAACTCGACGAGCTCAACACCAGCATCATGAACGCGGTGCAGCGCGGCGGCCGGGCGTATTTATCCAGCGCGACCATTCGCGGCAAATTTGCTTTGCGCGCCTGCATCACAAACTTTCGCACCACCCGCGCCGATCTCGATCAGACGCTCAACATAATCCGTGAAGCCGCGAGTGAAATGGGAAGAATAAAATAACCCGTTCAACTGAGCAGAGGGAGCTTAAGTCCGAGTTTTGGCGGCCAGCGGGGGGCAGGCCCCCTTCCTGACCACGAGCTGACCGGAGCTGAGTGGCAATTTCTTTCACGTTGAAAGCCTTTGCGATGAGATCACAGCTTCTACCCCATTCATCTCGGGGTCGGGAAGGGGGCTTGCCCCCGCCGTTTCCTATGTCGAGGCGTAGCCTCGAATTTTTCACCCGAGCGGGCCGGAAAGGCCCAGCCTTTCCGCACATCAAGCGGCGAAGCCGCGACGGATCCCGGGCGCAATGAGTTCCTTATCGAAAACCATGGCAGTACCCGCCCACCCGCAGAATTTCGATCATGAGTTGCGCATTGCGCTTGAGCTGGCCCGCGAGGCCGGCGCGGCGATTCTTGAAGTCTACGAAGGTCCGCTTGAAATTCAGCAGAAGTTTGACTCATACGATCGCGAGCCGGTAACCCAGGCCGACACCATCGCCAACGAGATCATCGTCTCGCGCCTGCGTCAGGAATTTCCCGACGACGGCATTCTCGCCGAAGAGTCTGTAGACACTTCGCACCGTCTCAACAAGTCGCGTGTTTGGATGATCGATCCGCTCGACGGCACGGTGGGATTCATCGAAGGCAACGGCGACTTCGCGGTGCAGATTGGACTCTCCGAAAACGGGGAATGCGTGCTCGGCGTCGTTTACCAACCGCTGACCGGGTTGCTGTATCGCGCGGTCCGCGGCGGCGGCGCCTGGATTGAACGTCCCGACTACGAGCCCGCGCAGGCCCGCGTTTCCGAGCACCGCGAACTCAGTGAGATGCGACTCGCCGCCAGCCGATCGCATCGCAGTCCGCGCATGGACACGGTGGTGCAGGCTTTCGGTTTGCGGGAAGAGGTGCGGCGCGGCTCCGTTGGGATCAAGGTTGGTTTGATCGTCGAGCAGCAATGCGATCTTTACGTTCATCTCTCGCCGCGCACCAAGCAGTGGGACACGTGCGCCCCGGAAATCATCCTGCGCGAAGCCGGTGGCGCCATCACAGATCTGTTTGGTCAGCCGCTCGGTTACAACAAAGCAGAAGTTCAGAATCGCAATGGCGTCATCGCCAGCAATGGCGTCGCTCACGAGCAAATCATCGACGCGTTGCGGCCGTTGCTGGTTCAGTTTGGACGGCAGCGGGTGGAAGACGGGGGAAAGGGGTAATGGGTAATGGGTAAAGGCAACGCCACTCCAACAGTCGGCGCCTTCCTGGTAGTTCTCCTTTACCCGTTCCCCTTCCCCTTTCCCCTGTTCCCGTTCCCCTTTTCCCATCTTTCCCTTCTGCGGAATCTGCGTAATCTGTGGACAACTGCGGCCCATGCGGTAATATCTCGCTGCCTGATTCCTCGCTGGGAGCAAAGCTCGCGTGTTCATTCGCCCGAAACTGTTTCTCACATTCCTCGGCTTCTGCATGGTGCCGCTGCTCTTGCTGGCGCTCATCAACTATTGGAACGAGGTGCGCATCGCTGAGATGGCGATTCACCGAGAGCAGGAAAGCAAAGCGGCGGACCGGGAGAAGTTGATTAGGGATCTATGGGGTGAGCATCGGACCACGCCCAATTCTCCGACTGCAGCGTCAAATGCTGAAATCGTTCTCGCTGAGTCACGCCGGGCCGGTTGGCTCGGACTCGGCGTCGCCTTATTTTTCGCCACGCTGTCCGCTTTTTTGTTGAGCTATTGGTGGCAAAGCAAGGCCCGCGGCATTGAGCGCGTGTCTGAAGGCGTTGAGGCAATCGCCAAGGGAAAACTCGATCATCACATTGACTTGAGATCCAGCGACGACCTGCGCCCGCTTGCCGACAACGTTGGCCTGATGACCAAACAACTTCGCGATCAGATTGCGCGCGAAGCGGAGACGCGCCAGTTTCAATCCTTCGTGCGGCTGTCCGCGATCCTCACGCACGATTTGAAAAATGCGATCGAGGCCCTGTCGCTGACTGTCTCAAACATGGAGCAGCATTTTGACAACGCAGACTTCCGCGCCGACGCGATGAAGTCTGTAACCGGAGCCACCGACAATCTGCGGGCGCTGGTTGAACGACTGTCCAATCCGGTTATGACTTTGAGCGGCGAACACAAGCGGCCGCGGCCCGTCGATCTGATTCCGACTTTGCAGCGTGTGATTACGCTGGTCGCCGAGCCGGCGCGCAGTCGGCATGAAATCAAGGTCGAGCTTCCTGAAACGCTTTTTGCTCTTGTCGACATCGAACGCCTGCATAAAGTCGTCGAGAATCTGGTCATCAACGCGCTCGAAGCAATGAACAAACAGCGCGGTACGCTGACGATCGTGGCGGGGACGACGGGCGAGTCTCTTGAGGGCAAGCCGTTCTTCAGCGTCAGCGACACCGGTGAAGGCATGAGCCCAACCTTCATCAAAGAAAAACTATTCCATCCGTTTGCGACCACCAAAAAGAAAGGCGTGGGCCTTGGCCTTTACACCTGCCGCGAAGTAGTGGTCGCGAATGGCGGCGCGATCGAAGTGAACTCCGAACCAGGCTCTGGTACAACATTTAGGGTCGTGCTACCATCGGCCGCAATCGACAAACGCGGTGAATGAGGACCACGCCGCAACCTTCCGGTCAATAATTTCCAGTTCAGATCGTTTCCAGAAGCGCGCACTCGTTTGACGAAATGAGATGGGCAAAGCCAACCAACCCCAGGAAGTTTCGCGGAAAGAAACAATAGTCGTCGTCGACGACGACGAGGCGGTGCGACGCGCGCTCTTCTGGACGCTCAACTTTGAATATCGCGTCCTTGAAGCTTCGTCGCGCGCGGAAGCCGTCAAGCTTTTGCAACGCGAAAACGTCGGCGTCGTCATCAGCGATCTGCACCTGCCGCCACATCTCGAAAACATCAGCGAGGGCCTTGCGATCATTGAAGCCGCGCGCGAAAAAACGCCGCCGGCCCAGGTGGTGGTGATCACCGGAACCGATTCGAAGAGTGCGGCGCATGAAGCCGTGAGGCGCGGCGCCTACGGCTTCTTTGAAAAACCGCTCGAAGCTGAAGCAGTCCTGCACATTGTTAAGCAGGCTGCTCGCATGTACCGGTTGGAAGTGGAAAACGCGCGCCTGCGCGACGAACTGGTTGGCGCGCGCGGGTTTGGCCGCTTGATCGGCTCCAGCCCGACTTTGGAAAAGACACTGAAGCAGGCACGCGCGGTTGCAGACACCAACGCGACAGTCTTAATCATCGGCGAAAACGGAACGGGAAAAGAAGTGTTGGCCCGCGCGGTCCACGAAGAAAGCCCGCGGGCGAATGGCCCGTTTATCGCGGTGAGTTGCGCGGCGCTGCCTGAGTCGTTGATTGAGTCGGAGTTATTTGGCCACGAGAAGGGCGCGTTCACTTCCGCAACTCAGGCGCGGCTGGGCCGCTTCGAGTTGGCCCACGGCGGCACTTTGTTTCTCGACGAGATCGTCGAGTTGTCGCAGAGCGTGCAGGTGAAACTGCTGCGAGTCCTTCAGGAACGCTCCTTCGAAAAAGTGGGCGGCGAAAAGACTTTAACCGTCGACATCCGCTTGATTGCCGCGAGCAATCGCGACCTTGAGACTGAAGTCGAGGGCGACAATTTTCGCCGCGACCTTTTTTATCGTCTTAATGTTGTGCCGCTAACGTTGCCGCCGTTGCGCGAACGACGCGAAGACATTCCCGGGTTGGCGGCCCATTTCGCTGCGAAGGCTGCGGAGAAACACGGGCGCGCGACGCCGCAGTTAAGCCCGGAACTGATCGATTCGCTGCACGACTATGATTGGCCGGGCAACGTTCGCGAGTTGGAGAATCTGATGGAGCGGCTGGTGCTGCTGGATCGTCAGGCGACTCTCGGCCTTGAATTTCTGCCGGAAAAAATGTTGAAGGCGTTGCCGGTAGCCGGGGTCGCGAGCGAGACGACCTTCGAGGGCGCGGTCACTGCGTTCAAACAGCGCCTGGTCGTCGACGCACTCGAAGCGGAAGGTGGAAACAAAGCCGCCGCCGCCAAACGCCTCGGGATCAGCCGTTCGTATCTACACAAGCTGCTCGGTGAAGTTGAGACGTAAAAAGGGGCAGAGCAGACGGCAGACGCCAACGGGTATATCTTCTCCCCGCGCGACTGCGTGCTATCAGGTCGGAAAATTCGTCAGCCCCGACAGGGGGGAAGGAAGGTAGCCAGTGGCAAGCGTTTCGCGCAGCCACTGGAATCAGCGGTTAATCCTCTGCGCCCGGCAAGGGCGCACGGCTACCAAACGTAACGCTCATCGTAAGCAATTCCGGCGAGCTTCAACATATCAAGATATTCTTCTTCAAAGGTCTTGCGCCGGTGGTGTTCTTCCTGATTGAGTATGTAGCGCTTGAGCCTTTCAAGATGAGACGGACTCACCGTCACGCCGAAATATCCGGGCTGCCAGCCAAAGTTTTTCTTTCCTATCACCGAGTGAACCCATTCTGACGAGCCGGCTTTCACTTCGCGCATGACTCCGGCAACCGTATGGGTCGCGCGCAAGCCCATCAGAACGTGAACGTGATCTTCAATGCCGCCGATTGCCAGGGGAATTCCACTCATGTTCCTCAAAATACCGCCGAGGTAAGCATGCAGGTTTTCACGCCAGTCGTTGGTTATCAGCGGGTAACGATTCTTCGTGCTAAACGTGGCGTGGTAGTGGAGGCTGCAATAAGTGGCCGGCATTTGGCCGCAGAGATAACACTCAATCTAGGGTGGGAGCAAGGTTGAGAATCTAGGAGGGCGAGATCGCGAGTTGAAAGAATTCTGGTAAGGCCGGAAGCCAGCGCCCTTGCAGGGCGAAGTCACGTTTGGCGCCCGCACCAGTGGCTGCGCGCAACGCTTGCCACTGGCTACCTTCCGCCGCGCCTTCGGTGCTGCCACCGCCTGTTTCTGCCACCGCCTGTTTCTGCCACCGCCCCCTGCCACCTGTCCTGTCTTCACTGTCCTGGCGCGGTCGTCGATCCTTTCTCAGTCAGCTCGCCGAGTTTCACGATCCAAATGCCGCTGTGAACGTCGTTGAAATAGATCAGTCCGTTGTGTGGTTGTGCGCCCCAGGTGAAGGGCAGATTCGGTTTGTAGCCTTCCGGATCGCCGGCCCACAGGCGGCCGATTTCGCGCCCCTGTCGATAGAGGTCTCCGCGCAGTTCGCCTGAAACATCAACGATGCGACCGCCGCCGTTGTAGTAGCCCATGTACATCACGTCGCCGTCGACCCACATGTTATGCGCGCCGGCTTCCGGCACCGGATACTCGGCAACCTTGCGCGGGTTGTTGATGTCCGCGACGTCAACGACGTGCACGATGCCGCGCACCGGAATGCGTTTGCGATCGCGAATATCGAAGATTGGCGGAAACACTTCATCGCCGACGAAAACATAATTCTTGTAACGGAAGACTGAGTGAGTTCCCGCGAGCCAGCCGTTGCCGTAAAGTTCGTGATGATTGAACCGCAACTGGCTGACGAACTGCGGATTTTCCGGGCTGCCTCCCTTAATCCCTTTACCGACGTCGAGAATTATCAGGCCGTCGCGCCAGTAAGCGAGGTAGGCAAGACCGTCTACGACTTGCAAGTCATGCAGGTAACGACCGAGGACCGACCGGTCACCCTCAGCGCTTGTGATCGTGGTGACGACATCCCTCGGAACTTCCCAACGCGCCACTTCTTTCGGATTCTTCACGTCGGCGAAATCGATCACGCGCATGGAACCGGTGGCGTCGTCAGTCAGGTAAACGTAATGACCGTCGACGAATGCACTGTGAACGCCGCCGGTGACCGTCGCCGTGTACTCAGAGATGGGTTTCGGATGCGCCGGGTCGGAAGTATCAAAAAAGGCGATGCCGTTTTTGCGGTTGGAAGCGCCTTCGCGCGAGATGACGAGAATGCGGCCGTCCGCGGTTGTGCTGACGTCGTTGATTAACCGCGCGTCAACTTTGATCGAGTCGGTCAGTTTCGGATTTGCCGGATCGGAAATATCGTAGACGAGCAACTTGTCGGAGATGGTGGACAGGTAGGCATACTTGCCGATGATCCACTGCTCAGCCGCTTCAAAATCTCTGATGGGAGCGCGACCGACGACTTCGATTGTGCGCTCGGCATTGCGCGGCGTAATCACGACGGAGGCGATCGCTTCCTGTGGTCCACTCGCTGCCGTAATGACGTATGAGCCGGGGAGTTCGGCTACGAAACCGCCGTCTGGATCGATCGTCGCCGCCGGCCCATTAACGGTCCAACGAACGGCTCGATTGTCTGCCTGCCCGCTGGTGGCGCGAACATTGAAATGCACTACGTCGCCGGTGCGAGCGGTGCCCGAACGCGGTTCGACTGACAACCCCGCCAGGCTGCTCTTGATCACCGTCACTTCAACGTTACTGCTCGCGTTGCCCGAGGACGCTGTCAACTTCGCCTGGCCCGGGGCGACGGCGGTGACGACGCCGGCCGCGTCCACAGTTGCTGCGTCGGGCAGGCTGGAGGTCCAGGTGATCGCGGCGTCACTGCGCGGGTTTCCATCCGCACTTCGCCCGACGGCCGAAAGTTTCGTCGTGGCGCCAACCACGAGCGTCGTTTTGAGCGGGTCGAGATCAATGCGCGTCACCGGTCCGGGCTTGACCATCACGCGCGTGAGCACAGTCTTGCCGTTGACGATGGCGCCCACCAGGACTTCGCCGGGACTGACGAACGACACCGTCCCCGACTGGTCTATGCCGGCCAGATCGAACGGCGCGGCAAACCAGGCTGTCGCCGGCGCGGCGGTTTTGTTTCCGGCTGCGTCTTTAATAGTGGCCGTGAACTTCACTTTCTGGCCCACCGAGATGTCGGTGGTAGCAGGAGTGAGTTCTGCCGTCTTAGCTGAAGCAGAGGTGGCCGCCGGCTCCTGAGCGGTGGAAATTGCGGTCGCGGTTGCGATCAGCAGGACGAAGCATAAGACGACGAGCAGACGGCTGTAGGTTCGCATTAAAGCCTCCGTGAAAAAGCGTTCTCGAAATGAATACGGATTTACCACAGGAACTTAAATCTTAGTCAGTGAGCGGGTGCGACGCAAGCCAGTGTTTGGTCGTCCGACGAACCTAGGACCTCAGATCAAGTGTTACTTTCAAACCGCAAAGCGGTTACGTAACTTAGCCCAGGGTTGGCGCGTTGCGCGGCTACCCTGGGATTCCCAATCCGCCACAACCCCAACGGGGTTGCATCCTCTACGCGGCCCCATACCCAGGGTAGCCGCCAAAGCACGGCAACCCTGGGCTAAGCTACGTAACCGCTTCGCGGTACAACCCGAAGTGGATCGGAGATTCCTGAAGTCTGTCGGGCATCGCGTCTGCCCAACTTGAACGACCGCACGGCTTCAGCGATGATTTAGCCAGAGACCACAATGGCAAACCTTCAACAGCGACTGCCGGAAAACGTGCCGGGCGACTTCTTCGTAGACGCCAGCTGCATTGACTGCGACACCTGCAGCCAACTCGCGCCCGAAGTCTTCCGCGACCACGGCGACCAATGCAGCGTTTATCGTCAACCCGAAAACGCGACCGACACGCGCCTGGCGCTCATGGCTCTCGTTGCCTGTCCGACCGGTTCGATCGGCACAACCGAGTCGCATAACGCCCGCATCGGCATCGACGCGTTTCCGTCGCTGCTCGCCGAAAATGTTTACTTCTGCGGCTTCACTTCGGAATCAAGCTTCGGCGGCTGGAGTTATCTCGTCACGCGATCCGAAAGCGAAGGCGGCAACTTGCTGATCGATTCGCCGCGGTTTGCCACTCAACTCGTAAAACGGATCGAGCAGCTCGGCGGCGTCAGTCAAATGTTGTTAACGCACCGCGACGACATTGCCGACCACGAACGGTTCCGAAAGAAGTTTGGCTGCGAGCGAATCATGCACGCCGACGATGGCGCGGCGCGGTTGGGCGTCGAACGAATCATCAAAGGCGAGACGGCAGTCCAACTTAGCGACGATCTGCTTGCGATTCCGACGCCGGGCCACACGCGCGGTCACGTTGTTTTTCTTCATCGCGAGAAATTTCTCTTCACGGGCGATCATCTCGCCTGGTCGCCGGCGCGACAGACCTTAACGGCTTTTCCCAGCGTCGCCTGGTATTCATGGACCAGGCAGACGGAATCGATGGCCCGGCTGGCGCAGTACGATTTTGAGTGGGTTTTGCCCGGACATGGATCGCTTCATCACGACACAAAGCAAAACATGCGCTATCATCTGCAGTCTTGTATCGCCTGGATGAAAGCCCGTCCTGGTTCGCCGTAACGCAAACTGCTAGTTTGCGATTGGTTCCTGGCCGCGGATTTACGCGGACAAACGCGGATCAGATCAGAATACGTACGGCGTCCCGCAGTTTTCAGATTCGTATCATCCGCGCTAATCCGCGGCTGCTCGTTCTGCCGTGATCGCCAACTAACAGTTTGCGTTACCAGATCCCGATCAACAGATGAGGTGAACGATGAATAGAAATACAAAAATTGCGATAGGTTGCGGCGCGGGCGGTTGTCTTGGGCTGATCCTGCTGGTGATTTTGATCGCGATTCTTATTGTCTCCGGCGTCATAAAAGCGCCGGGCATTTACAGTCCGAGTAGCAATTCCAACTACAACTACAATTACAATCGCAACTCGAATTACAACACCAACTCAAACGCGGATTCGAATTCCAACTCTGACTCGTCCGACTCGACTTCAATGGCGGACGACGACAAGCACAAGCTCTTTCAGGCTGCCGCCTCGACGCAGGATCAGGCGCTGATGCGGAGGGTTTGGCAGAAGCTCGGGCTGATGAAAGCCAGCGGCGCGCTCGACGAAAGCTACAGCGCGTTCGTGAAGGAACACATCAGCTGGATCTTCAAGAACAGCGCGTTTATCCAGTCCGTCAACACGCCGGAGAAGGCTCGCGCCTACGTCGACGCGCACATCGACGACTAATGAGTATCACAGGCAGGCCTGCCTGTCTCAGTTTGCTTCGACAGCTGACCGGCAAGAATGCCTGTCGCACTTAAAATAAAAGGCGCACGTGCGGTTTCGGGCGCCTTTTGTTATGTTAATTGCCAGTCCAATGTCCAACGTCCAAAGTCCAACGTCGGGCCGCAGGACTTTGGACATTGGACTTTAGACTTTGGACTAGCCTTGCATGAATCCTGAACGCATTCGCAATTTCTCAATCATCGCGCACATCGATCACGGCAAGTCGACCCTCGCCGATCGCCTGCTCGAACTCACCGGCGCCGTCACTGGGCGAGATATGGAGGCGCAGGTTCTGGACGACATGGACCTTGAGCGCGAGCGCGGCATCACGATCAAGGCACACGCAGTCCGGCTCGACTACAAAGCTCAGGATGGCCAGGCGTACGTTCTGAATTTGATCGACACGCCGGGCCACGTCGATTTCTCCTACGAAGTTTCCCGTTCACTTTCGGCCTGTGAAGGCGCGTTGCTGATCGTCGATGCGTCGCAGGGCGTCGAGGCACAGACGCTCGCCAACACCTACCTCGCGATTGAAAACAATCTGGAACTGATTCCGGTAATCAACAAGATCGATTTGCCCGGCGCTGAACCCGAAAAAGCGATCGAACAAATCGAACACTTCATCGGCCTGGAAACGCACAACGCGATCCTCACCAGCGCGAAGACCGGCGTCGGTGTTGCGGAAGTGCTGGAAGCGATCGTGCGCGAGGTGCCGCCGCCGAAAGGCGATCCTGACGCGCCGCTGAAGGCGTTGATCTTCGACTCGTGGTACGACTCGTATCGCGGCGTGATCGTTCTCTTTCGAGTAATCGACGGCACGATCCGCCCAGGCATGAAGATTCGCTTCTTTAACGCCGGCCGCGATTACCAGGTGGAAACGTTGGGCGTGAACCGTCCGCGCCCGACGCCGATTGATCACTTGAGCGTCGGCGAAGTCGGCTTTCTGACGGCTTCGATCAAAGCCGTCGCGGACGTGCAAATCGGCGACACGGTCACTGAAGCCGCGCGACCGACGAAGGAGCCGTTCCCGGGTTACCAGGAAATCAAGCCGATGGTTTTCGCGGGGCTTTATCCCATCGACACCAACCAGTACGAAGAGTTGCGCGACGCGATGGACAAGCTGCGGTTGAACGACGCGTCATTTTTTTACGAGCCGGAGTCGTCAACCGCGTTAGGCTTTGGGTTTCGCTGCGGGTTTCTTGGCCTGCTGCACATGGAGATCGTGCAGGAGCGACTGGAGCGCGAGTTTAATCTGGACCTGATCACGACCGCTCCCGGCGTGCGTTACATCGTGACCACGACCGACGGCAAAGTTACGGAGATCGACTCGCCTGCAAAGATGCCCGACCCCGGCCGCATCGTGAAAATTGAAGAGCCGGCGATCCGCGCGACCATCCTGACGCCGGAAGAACACCTCGGCGGAATTCTGGCGCTGCTTGAAGAAAAGCGTGGCATGCAAAAAGGATTCGAGTACATCACGTCGAATCGCGTGATGCTGACTTACGAGTTGCCGCTCAACGAGATCGTGCTCGACTTTTACGATCGTTTGAAATCAACTTCGCGCGGCTACGCTTCGCTCGACTATCACCTCGCCGGTTACTGGGAAAGCGATCTCGTCAAACTCGACGTGCTGGTTTCCGGCGAGCCGGTGGATGCGCTGTCGCTCGTGCTGCATCGCGACACCGCCGCCGCGAAGGGGCGCGCGCTCGCGTCGAAGATGAAGGAGTTAATCCCGCGTCAGCTCTTCGAAGTTCCCATCCAGGCGGCCATCGGCATGAAAGTGATTGCCCGCGAAACTGTCAAAGCCATGGGCAAGAACGTCATCGCCAAATGCTACGGCGGCGACATCTCGCGCAAACGCAAACTGCTCGAGAAGCAGAAGGAAGGCAAGAAGCGCATGAAAAAAGTCGGCCGCGTTGAGATTCCACAGGAAGCATTTCTGGCGGTGCTGAAGGTGAATGACTGAAGGTAGATTTCGGACGGCTCTGGGCCTTTTATGCTTGATGTGACTTTCAGTTGCTACTTGCCGAATCGCACGAGTTTCGAGGAATCTGTAGAATGATGCCGTGAAGATCGATTAAGTAGAGGAACTTCTATGCAGAACCTTGATGAAACTGAAGTTGCCCGACTACCAATTACCAGTGACCCCGAGATCTTGAGTGGAGAAACGGTGTTCGCTGGAACTCGGGTACCGGTTGCTGCCTTGCTGGATAACATCGAGGCCGGCTTAACCTTGGACGAATTCATCGACAATTTCCCGACGGTTACGCGTGAACAGGCCGTTCAAGTGCTGGAGTTTGCGAAGGAGACGCTAACGCGACTAGGCCGCGCTGCATGAAGATACTCCTCGATGAATGTACACCTGCCATAGTGAAGAAGCGTCTTCCGCATCGCGACATTCACACCGTACAAGCAATGGGCCGGAGTGGCGTGAAGAACGGAGAGATGTTGAAGGCAGCGGAAGGTCAGTTTGATGTTTTCATCACCACTGATAAGAATCTCCGCTACCAGCAGAATCTTGGCCAAAGCAAGCTCGCTATCTTACAACTGCCGACCAATCAAGTGCCGGTCGTTGACGCACTCATGCCAACCATTGATGCGGCACTGGACAATATCCAGGTTGGAGACTTCGTTGAACTTCCTTTTCCTTCTTAGGGCTGGACACTGATTTTCTGATTCGCATGATTAGCGTGTTCACAACAGTCTCCGCCACCGCTGAAGCAGAACTGCTGGTGCACTGCGCGCGTCTGGAGATCGATCCGGCACGGGCCGAACGCATACGTACTCTGGTGGGTTCGAACTTAGATTGGACCAGATTGCTCTCTCTGGCGCAGCGTCATGCACTGATCCCGCTGTTGTTCTTTCAGCTAAATCGAGTGGCCGCGGACCAGATCCCGCCCAGTCAATTGAAACAACTGCGCGATCGCTCGCAAAGCAATGCTGCCTTGAACGTCCTCCTGACTGGAGAGATGGTCCGCCTGCTTGAACTCTTCGAAGAGAATCAAATCCCGGCTGTGCCTTACAAAGGGCCGGCCATCGGCGTCGGAATTTATGGCAACCTGGCGCTGCGGCAATTCGCCGACCTCGACATTCTGGTGCCTGAACAGCACGTTTGGAAGGCCACCGAACTATTAATCGCCGAGGGTTACCAGGCGCACTTCACAATTCCAGCCAGAAAGCAGTCAAGTTTTATCCGGCTTAGCTACGTGCGTTTGTTCCAACATGAAACTGAGCCTACTACGGTCGAGCTTCATTGGCGTTTGGCGCCGCGCTTTTTTGGCGCGCCGTTCGACACGTCGACACTTTGGGAAAGAGCGCGACGGCTGGAACTGCAGGGCTCAAGCGTGCGCGTCCCTCCACCGGAGGATCTGATTCTGATGCTCTGCATTCACGGAGCAAAGGACTGTTGGGAAAAGCTTGAATGGGTCTGCGGTCTCGCCGAACTTATTCGGGCCGAGCCTGAGGTTGACTGGCAGCGTTTGCTGGACCACGCGCGCACGATTCACTGTCTGAAAATTCTTGCCCTCGGCCTGGTGCTCGCGCAGGAGTTGCTGGACGCCCCGGTTCCTGCCGTTGTCTTAAGTAAACTCCGGTCGGGCAAGCAGCTCGATTCATTGGTTGACCAGGTCACCACCCGCTTCTTTAGCGACGAGGTGCGGGCGACCGGCTCAGTCTCGCTCACTCGCAGGATCAAATTCCATCTCGGGACGAAGGACTCGCTGCGGGAGAAGTTTCGTTACTGTGCCCGGCTCGCGCTCACGACCACGCCGGTTGATTGGGAGTTGGTCCAACTGCCCGGAGCCGTGTCCTTTCTTTATTTCCCTTTGCGGGCGCTGCGTCTCCTCAAAAAATACGGCGCGGACAATGGACCAGCGGTTGCCAAGGGATCATCGCTGGCTAAGAGCAGATCAATCGGACCAGTCTGACCTCGCACATGATCACTGGCCGAGACATCCTTTATATCTCGAGTATTGAATGGGACTTCCTCTGGCAGGCTCATCAGGAAATTGCCCGCCGGCTCGCCGCGGCCGGCAACCGCGTGCTTTACATTGAAAATACGGGAATCCGCTCGCCCGGATTGCGCGACACGAAGCGCGTGGCCGCCCGTTTGGGGCGCTGGACTCGTTCGCTCAAATCCGGCGGCGCGCGCGAAGTCGCGCCTAACATCTTCGTTTATTCTCCGCTGGTCCTGCCGCCGTTTGGCTCAACCTGGCGACGACTGCTGAATCGCTATGTTTTCCTGCGTCAACTGCGCGGAATTACCCGGGCGATGCAGATGAAAGATGTGCTGCTTTGGACTTACCTGCCGACTGACACGGCGGTCGACATCATTCGAGCTCATCGAACTGAGCGTAGTTTGGTGATCTATTACAACGTCGCCGATTTTTCGTACTTAACTTCCAACTCCAAACGGTTGCAGCAGAGCGAGCAGGAGTTGGTGGACATGAGCGACTTCGTTTTTGCAACGTGCTCAAAGCTGGCGAACAGGTTCCGGGGGGACAACCGTGACGTCCACATTTTTCCGCCGGGCGTCGATATGTCTGCGTTTCCGGAGCAGTCCGCGGTGGAGTCCAACCTAACTAGTGTTCCGTCGGATCGGCTCAATCTCTCATCACTGCCGCGACCCATCATTGGTTACGTAGGAGGGTTGCATCGTTTTGTCGACTACGATCTGGTGGCCGCCATGGCCCAGGCCCGCCCGACCTGGTCGTGGGTCTTTCTCGGCGCGCATCAGGCCCCGCTGGAAAGACTTCAAGGCTTGCCCAACGTTCACCGTTTGGGACAGCAACCTCATGCCGAGTTGGCGAGTCACATGCGGTTTTTTGATGTCTGCATCGTGCCTTACCTCAAGACGAGCGAGACGAGCACGGTGGTGCCGACCAAAATAAATGAGTATTTGGCCGCAGGAAAAGCGGTGGTCGCGACCGGCCTGCCAACGGTGTGCGAATTCAACGACCAACATCACGTCTTGACCACCGCGGCCGGTTCAGCAGAGGAATTCCTGCAAGCGATCGAGAGTGAGTTGCCGAAGGCCCACGATCCACGCCTGCGCGACAAAAGACGCACGGTCGCGGCGCTGGCCGACTGGCATAACCGCCTGGAAGAGATGAGTGGTCTGATTGAACGAAATTGAAGTCTGGGCCACTTTCCAAGATCCAACGCCCAGAGTTCACTTCAGAATTGCCTGAATATTGGATCGCTGACGCTGGACTTTTGTTGGTCCGTAAAATTACGGGGACAAAAACGATCTGTTGACGTAGTTATTTCCCTGTGTTAAAAAATTGTTCACCGCCAAAAAAAATGCGTAGTTGGCAAACCTAAGGCAGTTTCTTAGTCGAAAGTTCGAGCGTCGAATGGTCCAAACTGAGGGAACTGAAACGACGTTAATGTCAATCTATCCGGTGAAACTGTTGCGGTAATCACCGCGATTCAACCCGACCGCGATTTAACCCCGACTTAATTCAAAACCGGTACAGAATCTTGGAGGAGATTCAAAACGATGAAATCTAAACTGATTCGTGTCCTATCGATTTTTATCGCTGCGCTTTTTACGCTTCAAACAATCCAGATAAGCCACGCCCAGAAGAAAGTGGCGCAAATGAAACCTCCTCCCATCCAGGTTGATAACAGAGCCGAAGTTAAAGAGGGACCGACCGCACCTGCCGCACAAGCGAAAGGCGGCGACATAATTCGCCAGCCGTATGCCACTGGCGCCGAAGGCGAGCCCAACGACACTTCCGCTACCGCCACGGCCATAACGTTCACGCCAACTGCAATTACGACGGCCGCGATCAATCCCGGCGGCGACGTCGATTTTTATACGTTCACGGCCCCGGCCGGCTCGCGCGTTTGGCTTGAAACTGACACCGGCGGCGTCCAAAACGCGGGCGCTACATCACGCGATACAGTTGTTCAACTGTTCGAGGCTGACGGTACAACGCTCATCGAAGACGACGACGACGACGGCACCGGCAACGGCGGCGACGGCACGATTGAAACTGGTCTGGCCTCGATAATTGCCGGACGAACGCTGACCGTGGGTGGCACCTATTTTATTCGCGTGGAAGCGTTTAGCGTCACGGGCATAGTTAACCCTTATCGATTGTTTGTTTCGCTCACTAACGTCGCGGCGACGGCTGAAGTTGAAGCAAACAACACAGCGGCGACGGCAAACGTTGCCAACTCTCCGGCCCTGCGCTCGGGATCAATCGGTGTGGCCGCAGACGAAGATTACTATTCAGTTTCGGCAAACGCCGGCGACACGATCTTCTTCCCAGTTGATGCCGACCCGGAACGTGATGGCACGGGCACTGACCTGGTGGTCGAGTTCCGCGATCCGGCCGACGCGATCCTGCTTTCGGTCGATTCCTCGATTACAGGAAGCCTGGCGAATCCAGCCGCAGAAGGCGCGAACTACACAGTTAACGCGTCAGGTACCTACTTCGTGAAGGTGCGGCACTTCTCGGCGACGGGAACGGGAACCTATGACATTCATATCGTCAACACGACGGCCGTCACCTCGCCCTTGATCATCAGCGAGTTCCGCGTGCGCGGAACCAGCGGCGCCAACGACGAGTTTATTGAGGTCTACAACAACAGCGATACGAGCACTACAGTCGCATCTCAGGTCGGCAGCGGTTTCGCGATCGCCGCCAGCGACGGCACCGTGCGCTGCACGATTCCAAACGGCACCGTCGTCCCGGGCCGCGGACATTACCTTTGCACCAACAGTGTCGCCTATTCGCTGGGAGGTTACGCTACCGGCGACGCCACCTTCACGACGGACATTCCCGACAATGCCGGAATCGCGCTCTTCAACAACAACGTGCCGGTAAACTTCATCCTGGCGAATCGCCTGGATGCGGTCGGCTCCACGGGAGAGGCGAACACGCTTTACAAGGAAGGCACCGGCTATCCGTCGCTGACTCCGTTCTCCATCGACTACGCGTTTGTTCGTGATGCCTGCGGACAGCAGGGCTCAATCACGAATCTAACGCCGTGTCCGCTGACGACGGGCGTCGCCGATACGGGCAACAACGCCGTCGACTTCTACTTCGTCGACACTAACGGCACGTCGGCTGGTGCGGGCCAGCGACTCGGTTCACCGGGTCCTGAAAACCTTGCGAGTCCGATTCAGCGGAATGCTTCGTTCGCAGTAGGTCTTCCGGACATTTGCGTCGCGGGTTCTTTACCGCCTAATCAGATTCGCGACCTGACCAGCGTTCCGGCACAGAACAGCACCTTCGGCACCATTGAACTGCGCCGAACGGTTGTTAACAACACCGGAGCAAACGTAACTCGCTTGCGCTTCCGCGTGACGCAGCAGACAACTTTCCCGGCGCCATCGGGCACCGCGGATCTGCGCACCCGGACCACCGCGGACACCACTGATAACTTTTCGAATCAACCTTGCGGGAGTGGTACCTCTGTCATTACCGTTCTGGGTACGACACTGGAGCAACCACCCGGGCAGCCAAACGGCGGCGCCTTTAACGGAACCTTCTCCGTTGGTACCGTTACTTTGGGAACGCCGATTCCTCCAGGCAATCAGGTTATCGTGCGGATGCTCTGGGGCGTACAACAGACGGGTAAATTCCGCGTCGGTCTCAACGTTGAGGTTTTGCCGTAACAGTTGAGGTTGACAGCGCCAGGTAGTATCTCGGGGGAGGAGTGCCCGCGGCTCCTCCCTCGAAACACCAAAGAACAAGGGTCCGGTTGATAACGCAGGCAAGAAGAATGAGCTTAGTTTGTTTACGAGGATTTCTTACGGGGCTGGCTTGCGCTGCGGTGCTGATAGGTCTGGCCGCGATCGGACCAGAGGTCGCAGCGCAGCAACAAGTGCCGGCGCCGGCCACTCGTGCGGCAGCGGTCGGAACCTTCCGTGTTCGAGTTAAGCAAAACGGCGCGTACTTTGTTAGCGTCCGGGCCAAGGCGGTACCGCTGACTCAGGTTGCCGCGGAACTTTCACGCCGGCTCAAAGCGCCCGTGGTTCTAAGCCGCGTGATGGAGAAACAAAAGGTCACTCTCGAGTTTGAGGATTTGCCGCTGGAAACAGCCTTGCAACTGATGGCGCCGCTTCCGTACGTGCATTACGAGTTGCAGGGTGGTTCCGATCCTATCTGCCGTGAGGTTTTTCTAAACGCTTATAACGAACCGGTTCCGGTGCCAAAACTCGAAAACCGTAACGTCTCGTTTGTTATTCAGGGCGACACCGAAAGCATGGATCCTAAAGAGGATCCGTTGCGCGTTGACTACAAAAACGGGCGGCTGACGGTTAAGGTAACCAAGCAGTCGTTGGCTGCGGTGCTCGATCGCGTTGCCGCCGTCCTCGGTGTCAATCTAATCATGAAGCAAGACACCGACGAGACCGTCAGTCTTGACTTCAAAGATGCTTCTCTGGAAGATGCTGTGTCTTACTTTCCTCCGTCCGTGCATCTGCACGTGCGGAAAGATATTCAGCGCGTCAGTTCGACGCCGCTGCTCGTGGAATTCGCAAAATAAGATCGATTCAAAATTTTTAGGGGACTAGGGTAAATGGACAACAACAAGACTGTGGATGTGGCAACTGTCGTGGCTAACGCTTCTGAACCTGCGGTAACCGCCGCGCCAACCAGAGAATTCATTGAGCCCGAAATTTCGGAGCCGGTCGATATTCTGGCAGCGACCAAGTTTTTCCTGCAGATTACGGGCGGCGGCGACGTTTAAGGCTGAATCTCTATCGATGCCAGAAGTTAGTGGTTCAGCCGCGCGCGACCGCGGTCGATGGGATCTGTCCCCGGCTAACCTCGTAAAGTACTACTCGGTTGCAGATCGCATATTCTGTATCAAGGGAGTCGACGAGCCAGTCCTCAATCTGGTTCACGAGTTCCTTAGCGGTTACTATTTCACGCCAGCCAACCTGTCCAAGGCCGGTGCGCCAGCCGGCTCATCTGATCGCCCTGCACAAGAATGCTCCGCCGTCGTTACCTGCCACCGATGCCGGTTTCGAGATTGAGGATGGGCATTGCTTCACGAGCGGCGACCGGATCGTGCTTGAAGTTAACGGCTCGAGCATCGTCATCAGCCCACCGCAACTAAACCGCACAGACGTCTGGCTTTCCGAAAGCACTCCCGGCAGACACCCGTTAGCGCTCAACAATGTGATTCTTTATGCGGTGCAGGCTGCGCTCCGCCGAGCCCGTCTCTACCAGTTTCACGCCGGCTGCGTTCTCCGAGGTGACGAACCTAACACCTCCGACAACCGCACGGCGATCCTGCTGGTGGGCGATTCCGGCTGCGGCAAGTCTACCTTGACTGCCACGCTCGTGCGGGCGGGCTGGAATTTTGTCACTGACGACAACCTGATGCTGTCTGACTCGGCGAAGGGAATAGAGGCCTGGGCGCTGCGACGCTACTTCACGTTTGACGAAACGACGCTGACGGCTTGCAACTTGACGGCGTTTGGCGAATCGATCGGCGGTCGCGTGCCAGGCAAAACCGAAAAGTTTCGCTTCTACGCGCGCCAGGCATTTCCCGGAAAGTTTGTCCCCCGGTGCCTGCCCGGCGCAATCGTGTTTCCGACGGTGAGCCGCGAACCGAAGAGCCGCATCGAGCCGCTCAAGCAAGCGGACGCGCTCGCGCGATTGATCCGGCAGTGTCCCTGGGCCACCTGCGACGCGGCAGCCGCGCCACTCCACCTGCAGGCGCTCTCCAAATTGGCGAGACAGACGCGAAGCTATACACTCTTCGCCGGCCGCGACGTCTTCGAGGACCCGGCTTCAATACCTGGCCTGATAACACAACAAACTGAGATCCTTTAGACCTGCAATGACCAACTCCGGCTTTATTCCACTCGGGCACATCGTGGTCACGCAACTTGATGACGGCGACGGTGTCCTGGTCGATCTGAACACCAAGCAGTACTACCAACTGAACGAGACCGCAATGTTGATTTGGCGCGCGCTCGAAAACGGTCACCCGTTTGAGCAGATAGTTGCGGAAATCATGAAGGTCTATACGGTGGACAACGAACACGCGGTGGCGAGCGCGGAGCGATTGCTCAAAGAGTTTCAGGAACGCAAGCTGGTGCGGCCGGCCGAGTAGTCTGTAGTCTTCAAACTTCTCTGTGCCACCTCTGTGTCCTCTGTGCCTTTGTGGTGAGTGCTGGCTTGAACGTTTGTTCACCACAGAGGCACGGAGGACACAGAGGTGGCACAGAGGAAGAGAAATCAGGCCATTACCTACCCCGGAGAAACCCTTCATTGGAGAACGCGCGCAGCAGGCGGCGCCGGCGCTACGGTTTGCTGGCCGCTACGATCGTCACGCTGATTGCCATCGCGCCGCAGCTCTATTTCTGTTTCCTGCGCGGCAATCAGTGGAACGGCGGTTACGCCCAAACTCACGGCGATGAGTCCGTCTACGCGGCTTATCTCAATGCCCTGATTGACGGCCGGCCGCTTCGCAGCAATCCTTACACGGGGCGAGAGAGATCATCCACTGCGCCCGATCAACGAGTCGCGGAATCCTACCTTTCGCTGCAATCGTTCCCGCCTCTTTTGATTGCGAGTATCGCGCGTCTCTTACGCGTCTCAACGGCGAAAGCCTTTATCGCCTTGACTGCGCTCACCGCGTTTGCGTCCGCGCTGGCGATCTTCTGGTTGCTGTCGCTGCTTACCGGCGACGACGCGCTGGCGGCTGCCGGCGTTTTGCTCGTGCTCTTCTTTGGCTCTTCAAACCTGGTGGCGGAATACGTTTTTCGAATTGGAGACTCAAACAACTACCTGCCATTTCTTCGTCGTTACGTTCCCGCCGCTCCCTTTCCGTTTTTCTTCTGCTACTGCGCGCTGGTCTACCGCCTGGCCACGGCAGCAGGCAAACGAGCGGCTGTTCTTTACGCTTTGGGCGCCGGATGCCTTTTCGCCGCGTTGGTCTTTTCCTACGTCTACCATTGGACCTTCGCGCTCGTCTGGACGTTCTGCCTGGCTGTGGTCTGGCTCATCTTCGGCAGATATCGCCAGCAAGCGCTCAAACAAACGGGCATGCAAACGGGCATGCAAATGTTGGCGCGGTTTTCGTTCCTCGCCGTGTTGATGTTGGCCGCGCTCGCGCCCTATCTGTACCTCACGTCCCGGCTCGGCTCGACGACCGCTGACGTGCATTTCCTCGCCCTATCACACGCTCCCGACCTTTTTCGTCTGCCCGAAATCATCGGACTATTAACGCTGGCGGTGACGGTCGGGCTCATCGTTCGCGGCAGTCTCAGCGCAAACAAGCCCGCAGTAATCTGTGCGCTGGCTTTCGCTGTCACGCCGTTTTTCGTTTTCAATCAACAGATTCTGACGGGCAAATCCCTCCAGCCGTTTCACTACGAAGTGTTCATCGGAAATTACACGGCCGTGCTGGCTGCTTTCCTGACTGCGTCGTTCGGGGTGCAAAATTTCTTGAAAAAGAGACAGCGACTGGCCCGAGCGTTGGCGTTGGCATTCGTGTGTGCCGCGATTCTGTCGGGCGCGGCTGAGGCGGTGTTGATGACGCGGCACCAGCTGAAGGGGAACTTGATTAGCGATGCCGCGCGGCCCGCGTTATTGCATCTGGCGGAACTCGGCAGGCAGACGAACGACGGCTGGCTCGACACTCGTTCAGTGGTGTATGCGCCAAACTTCGTCGTTGCCAACGCTTTGCCGTCGACCGCTCCGCAACCGGTTCTTTGGGCCCAGTATCTCTTTCTTTTTCCGGACGTCACTCTCGCCGAAGACCAAGAACGGCTGGCCCAGTTTCTCTATTACAAAGGCGTGAGCTTCAGCGACATCGATGAGAACCACTTCGATTCGCTGGACAACGAGCGCGCTTACTATCTGAGTTCCCTAATCAAGCGAGGACGCTTCAATCCGCGGCTTTCGGTGGACTGGCAGCCAATCACTCCGGAAGAAGTGCGCGGCGCGCTCGCGTACTACGCTGATTTCGTCGCGACCTTTGATCGTGATCGGGCCGCGCATCCGGAGCTGTCGTACCTGTTGGTTAACCCGGAGCAACATCCGGAGTTGGCCAACTTCGATCGCTGGTACGAGCGGGATGCCGGCGAGCGGGTTGGGAGTTACATGCTTTTCCGAGTCCGACTCAGGTGAGGAAAAGCGATGAGTAATGATGGAGGTTTGAACATGAAAATGTCTGGGCTGCGTAAGAGCGGGGGCAAGCACCTTCCCGACCTGAGAGTCTCTTCATGGATTGAGTGATCCAGTCTTGAAAGCCTTTCAATCCACATCAGCAATATCAAGTTAACTAAGCTCAAGGTCGGGAAGGTGGGCTTGCCCCCGCTCTTAGTCGTCCAGTTGTAAACTCACCCTGCGCCCGTGTAAGGTATTGCCTGTAATCAACCATTCTTTTGCGAAAGTTTCCCGGATTCCAATGACCCAGGAACAGTTCAGCGTTGCCGACATTTTCCGGCGGGCCCAGGCCGTCAGGCGCGATCAACCGCAGGCTTCTTACAAAGACGTCCGCGCTCAACTCATCAGAGGAGTTATCCGGCAAGCCGTTTCCGTCGCTGCACAACCTGACGATTCCCGAACAGGACGCGCGCGCGCCGGAAGAAGACTGGTCCGCCGGCTTGCCGATCGTTCGCCGCGGCATTCAGTTTCAGGATTGGAACGAGGTCGTCGACGGAATCATTCTGAGCCTGGAACAAACTGAAAACTATGAAAGCCAGCGCGGGCCCGAAGGCAACCGCGACGACTGGCACGACCGTACGCGCGGCATCGAAGAGTCGACTCAAAAAGGCGTCGGCAAGTGGATGCCGGAAGAGTTGATGAAACTGGCGGAGAGCCACACGAAGAAATGAGTATTTTTTCTAAACGAATTCTTCAGGTTAGTTTGCTCACCCTGCTCCTCGGTGCTGAGCTCAACGCGCAGCCGAAGTGGCAGGTCTACACTCCGTCAGACAAAAGTTTCTCCGTCGATCTTCCGTGGAAGCCAATCTATCGCCGACGCAATCTGCAGTACTTAGTTTCTAAGACCGAGACTCTCACGCAAAATATTCCTCGGTTCGACAGGCTGCGCACACCGGTCTTTAAGGGGACGAGCGTCGACGATTGGTACGACCTGAGCATGTATACCGATGAGTCGTCAACGATCTTCTTTATTCATCTCTACGAAGTTCGTTACAAGCGAAGCGCTGAGGATTTTGATTCGGAGGTGCGACAAATCATGCGGGTTGAGACGTGCAAGAGTTGCACCTTCCTGAAAGATGAAGGCGTCGTCTTAAATGGCCTTTCGGGACGCGAGATTATTTATCAGAAAGGCAAAGAGTCGGGAAGAGTTCTATTTATCAACGCTGGTAGTCGTGTCTACATTGTTTCTTTTCAAACGGAAGACAAGAAAGGGGTTGCCCGCGGCCCTGTCGATCGCGTTTTTAGTACTTTCCAACCAACTCCGTAACGCAGTTTCTAAGTAAGACCAAGCATGAGCTTTCTCAACAATCTAATCAAAGACCCGAAATACCAAACAACTAATCCGCGCAAACCGGAAGAGCTTGGCGACGCGGACGTCATCATCAGCCCCGACACGCGGCGCGAGAATCGAATGCCGCCGGGGCAGTCGCGCACGAAGAAGTGGCCGGTGCTCGACGCGCATGGAACGCCGGAAGTCGATCTCGCCACCTGGTCGTTTACGGCTGATGGTTTGGTTGAGAACCCGCAAGAGTGGTCGCTTGACGAGTTCATGCAACTGCCGGCGGCGCGCGTCTATGCCGACTTTCACTGCGTCACGCGCTGGTCGCGGCTCGATAACGTTTGGGGCGGCGTTCCGACGGGCGAGTTGGCAAAGATCGTTGGCGTGAAGCCGGAAGCAAAGTTTGTGGTCGCGTTTGCTTACGACTCGGGCTGGACCACCAATGTTCCGATCGAATATTTCCTGAATGAAGATTCGCTCTTCGCCTGGTCGCACGACGGCGCGCCGATTCCGCCCGATCATGGCGGCCCGGTGCGGCTGATCATTCCGCAACTCTACGCGTGGAAGTCGGCGAAGTGGATCAAGGGCGTGCGCTTTCTCGAACGCGATCAGGCGGGCTTCTGGGAAGAAGGCGGCTATCACATGCGCGGCGTGCCCTGGGGACCCGGCGACGGCGAGCGCTTTCGCTGGTCGTGACAGGCGAGTGTTGATGAAGAAGCGGGGGCCAGCCCCCTTCCCGACCCCGAGGTTATTGAGTTGAGCTTGCAGACTTTCATTGGACGACATTCCAGGCGGATGACCCACTCAAGCCGGGAAGTCTCTCAGGTAAGGAAGGGGGCTTGCCCCCGCTCTTTCGTACAGTAAACCAGCCGATCAGTTTTTTCTGAATGCACTCTACAACTGGCCCAGTTCCAAAAGACGCTGCTGCCGTCATCCTCCTGCGTCACCAAACCAACCCTCGCGACCCCGAAGTCTTTCTCGTTCGTCGTAGTGAAAAGCTCGCGTTCCTCGGCGGCTATCATGCGTTTCCCGGCGGACAGTTTGACTCAAGCGACGCAGACGCGGCCGTAGCGAACGCGCCCGACGCCGAAACTGCGACGGCCATCAGTTGCGCCGCGCGGGAGTTGTTTGAGGAAACTCAGGTGCTGGTCGCGCGCGGCGGCGAGTCGTTGACCAAAGGACAGCGCGCTTCCCTCCTTGACGATTTGCGGTCGGCACGCATGACCTGGCCCACGCTTCTAAAACACTACAACCTTCATCTCGACGCCAACGATTTCACTTTTGCCGGCCGTTGGGTGACGCCGCCATTCAGTGCGCGTCGCTTCGACACCTGGTTCTTCCTCGTTCACTGTCCGCCGAAACAGCACGCGCATATCAGCGGCGATGAGGAACTCGCGAGCGGCGAATTCATCGAAGCCGGCGCGGCGTTTGCCCGCTGGCAGCGTTCAGAGATGATCGCCGTGCCGCCGGTTTTGCACGGCCTGGAAACTTTGGCGGCGGGCTTGACTGACGATCTGGTGGCGCGATTCCTGGCGGCGCCAAACGCCCATCGCGAGCCGGTGCGCCGGATCGAGTTTCGCCCTAACTACATTTGTTTTCCGGTGCGCACGCCAACCAAACCGCCGGCGACGCACACAAACTGCTACCTGATCTACAACTCGCGCGAACTGCTGATCATCGATCCGGGCTCGCCTTACGAGGACGAACAGCAGGCTCTGGCCGCGTCTGTCGACGCGTTGCTCGGCGAAGGCCGCAAGCTGCGCGAAATAGTTTTGACTCACATGCATCCCGATCACGTGGGCGGCGTCAACGCGTTGCGCACGCATCTCGGCGACCAAGTAAACCGCGCGGCTCCCGTCGGGGCTCCCGTCGTCGCCCATCGCCTGACTGCTGAATCGTTGGGCGAAGCTATTAATATCGATCGCTTCATCGAAGATGACGAAGTGATCAAACTCTCGGGCGAGCCGGAGATCAGTCTGCGCGCAATGCACACGCCCGGCCACGCTCGTGGTCATCTTTGTTTTTACGAGGAGCGCACCGGCACGCTGATCTCCGGCGACAACATCGTCGGGCTGGGTTCAGTGCTAATCGATCCGCCGGAAGGAAACATGCGCGACTACCTTCGCTCGCTCGAGCGCATGCGAGCGCTCGCGAATCTTTCAGTCATCTTCGGCGGACACGGACCAGCGATCGCGAATCCTTACGCGAAGATTGACGAGTACATTTCGCACCGGCTCGACCGCGAACAGAAAATCCTCCAGGCCGTGCGCGCCGGCGCGACTACGCCGAAAGACATCGTGGCGAGTGTTTACACGGACGTCTCGCCCAAGGCGTATGCGATGGCCGAGCGCGCGGTGTTGGCGCACCTGGAAAAGTTGGCAGCAGATGGACTTGTTTCGCAAGCTGCGAACGGCAGCTGGCAATAAGATTATTGGCCGCGGATTTACGCGGATCATGCGAATCTGAAAAACCCGCTTCCGGCCGCAGATTTTCTCCTTCAAACTCAGATCCGCGTTTATCCGCGCAAATCCGCGGCCTATTTGTTCCACTACCTCTTCCCTCGCCGCTCGCGTAAGATATTCGCATCCCTTTTTCCGTATCCGAGATTCAAGCGCAGGATTTCTATGAGCAGTCCAAAAATTATGAGCGAACAGGCGAGCACTTTCGGCGAACTGAAAGCCAGTGGTTACAAGAGCGTTTCCGTCAAAGACGAGTTGCGCGCAAACCTCGTCAGGAAACTGCGCGCCGGTGAGAAACTTTTTCGCGGCATCGTCGGCTACGACGAAACCGTCATTCCCCAACTCATCAACGCGATTCTCGCCCGGCACAACGTCATCCTGCTGGGCCTCCGAGGCCAGGCCAAGAGCCGCATCATTCGCCAGCTCACCGAGTTGCTCGACGATCGCATTCCAATCATCGCCGGCTCCGAAGTCAACGACGATCCGTTTCAACCGATTTCTGCTTACGGCCGGCAGACGCTCGCCGTCCATGGCGACGCCACCCGCATCGAATGGATCGGCCGCGACTCACGTTTCGTCGAGAAACTGGCGACGCCGGATGTCACGATTGCCGACATCATTGGCGACGTCGATCCGATCAAGGCTGCCAAGGGCGGACACCTGCTGAGCGACGAGTTGACGATCCACTACGGTCTCTTGCCGCGCGCCAATCGCGGCATCTTTGCAATCAACGAGCTGCCCGATCTCGCCGGCAAGATTCAGGTCGGACTTTTCAACATCATGCAGGAAGGCGACGTGCAGATTAAGGGTTACCCGGTGCGTCTGCCGCTGGATGTCATGCTGATCTTTTCCGCGAACCCGGAAGACTACACGGCGCGCGGCAAGATTATTACGCCGCTCAAGGATCGCATTGGCACCGAAATCCTGACTCACTATCCGGCCGAGCTGCAGACGGCCGTCGAGATCACTCGTCAGGAAGCGTGGGTCAAACGCGACGGCCTGGACGATCCCGCGGGCTCGCCTTCGCGGCTAAACATTCCTGAATTTGTTCGCGAATTGGTCGAACAGATCGCGTTTGAAGCGCGCGACGATGATCGAGTAGATAAGCACTCGGGCGTTTCGCAGCGTATGCCGATCACCGTGATCGAATCCGTGCTTTCAAATGCTGAGCGGCGCGCGCTGCTGACCGGCGAGGAGGAAATCGTCCCACGCATCTCTGACATCTACGCGGCGATTCCCTCAATGACCGGCAAGATGGAACTCGAGTACGAGGGCGAGCAAATCGGCGCCAACCGCATCGCCAAAGATCTCATCAAGCGCGCCGCCGGCGAGGTCTTTGAAGGTTACTTCGTCGGCATTGATTTCGCGCAGACGGTGCAGTGGTTCGAACAGGGAAACAACTTGCGACTGGCGGACACAGCCTCCGCGCAGGAATGTCGCACGTTGCTTGAGGCCGTGCCGGAATTGATCGACACCGCAGTCATTCCGTTTGATTTCAAGCAGGGCGAAACGGCGCCGCTAGTGGCGGCGTGCGAGTTTGTGTTGGAAGGTCTCTACGCCCAAAACAAGATCAGCCGCAACGAAGAAGGCGGCTACACGGCGGTGACGAAAGCGCGGAAGGATCGCCGCGGGATGATTTACGACGACCTGACGGAGACAGGGAAATACAGTTGATCAGGGAGGACAGAGTTTTGGCCGCGGATTAACGCGGATACACGCGAATCAGAAAACAAACCGCTAGAACAATTCCGCTTGGAGACTCCTTCGATGAAAGAGAATGATGGCGGTTTGAAACACAGACAGTTAACTCAGAAGATCATTGGCGTTTTTTACGAAGTTTACAACGAGCTGGGGCATGGCTTTCTTGAGTCGGTATACGAGACTGCTTTTGAAATCGCTTTGACAGCGAATGGGCTGCCCGTCTTAAGACAGATTGAAGTGCCCGTCTGGTTTCGTGGCAAGAAGATTGGCGACTTCACTGCTGACATGCTGGTCAACAAGTGCGTCCTTTTGGAACTCAAGGCAGGCCGTGCGCTTGACAGAGCACACGAAGCCCAACTTTTGAACTACCTTCGGGCGACTCAGATCGAAGTTGGCATGTTGTTCAATTTTGGCCTTAAGCCGGAGTTCAAGAGGATGGCGTTCGACAACTCTCGCAAACACCGTGGCGAACACCCTGGTTTGTTAGAGACCCTGTTGTCGGGCGGTTAACAGATCTGGAGATAACGTGACTTAGAGTCACATGAATAAACTCTTAGTAGGTCGCTGATGCTCGTTCGGCTCTGATCCGCGCGCATCCGCGTTAATCCGCGGCCAAATTAAGTTATGAAGTTCACACGCTATTCAAAATTCAAGGGTCTCGACATCTCGTCGCTCAATCTCGGCGACCTGATGGAAGGCCTGTCTGATGCCCTGCTCGATTCCGGTTACGACGACGATTACTACTGGACGCGTCAACCCCGGCCGCACGACACCTCGCTCGACGCGCTGCGGCGTGCGCTTTTGCAGGCCTTAATCGATCAGGGACTGCTGGATGAGCGGCAGATCCAGGAGATGCTCGCCGACAACGAAGACCAGTTCAAGGGTTCGCTGCTGGAAGAGATGCTCAATCAGTTGATCGAGCGATTGGTCGAGGAAGGTTATCTCAAACTCAGCGAAGAGCCCGCGCCGCAACCCGGACAGCCAGGCCAACCGGGCAGGGGCACTCCGGAAGTTTCGGAGCCTTTGCCGCGCAACGTCAAATTTGAAGTGACTGAGAAAGGCCTCGACTTCCTTGGTTACAAAACACTGCGGAATCTGCTCGGCAGTTTGGGCAAGAGTTCCCTGGGCCGTCACGATACGCCGCACCTGTCGACCGGCGTCGAAGCGGCCGCCGCCAGCAAGCCTTATGAATTTGGCGACACGATTAATCTCGACGTGAACACGACTCTGATGTCTGCGATGCAGCGTCAACTTCGGGAAGAAAGAGAGCAGACGGAAGACGGCGAAAGCAGGGGGGCAGGCAGGATGCCTGCGCTCCCAGGGGGCGCTCCCAGCACGACGTTCCCGCTCAATCTCGAATACAGCGACCTTCACGTGCATCAGTGTGACTACCAATCGTCATGCGCCACGGTCGTTATGCTCGACTGTTCGCATTCGATGATCCTTTACGGCGAAGATCGTTTCACGCCGGCGAAGAAAGTTGCGCTCGCGCTTGCGCATCTGATCCGCACGCAGTATCCCGGCGACTCGCTCAAGATTGTGCTCTTTCACGACAGCGCGGAAGAGTTGCCCCTCGCGAGATTGGCAACCACGCAGGTTGGCCCGTATCACACCAACACTGCCGAGGGACTTCGGCTCGCGCGGCGCGTGCTGCAGTCGCAGCGCAAGGAGATGAAGCAGATCGTGATGGTGACGGACGGCAAACCGACGGCGTGCTTTGTTGAAGGCGCGCCGAACTCGTCTCCTTACTCGTCTCGTTTAGAGTCGGGACTTGTCCCGACGGGCGGCACAAGTGCCGCTTCTAAACGAAGCAATGAACGAAGGAATGCGAGCGGGACGCCCGCGGTCCCAGCAACGCGTCGGCTTTACAAGAACTCGATGGGCGGCGATCCGTTTGTGATGGAGGCGACTTTCAAGGAAGTTCAGGCCTGTCGCAAAGCCAGTATAATGATCAACACCTTCATGCTGGCGAGCGACTATTACCTCGTCGAGTTTGTAAAGCAAATGAGTGCGATGACCAACGGCAAGGCTTACTTCGCCAATCCGGAAAACTTGTCGCAGTTTGTCCTGATAGATTTTCTCCGGCGACGAACCAGCCGCGTCCGCTGAAACAAGTTTCGAGTTCCAAGTTTCGAGTTTCAAGGTCTAAAAAACAGAGGCCTTATGATTCGAAACGGCTCGTATGGCGTCCACGAGTCGTAAACTTGAACTCCCTGCGAAGCGGTTTGATTCTGAACTTGAAACTTAAAACTTGAAACTCGAAACTTAAAGATGTCCGCTCGCCGCTTAATACCCTACCTCGTTCTCGCTGCCGGTCTGCTTTTCACTTTCAGCGTTTCCTATCGTCTGGCCAAGGTTGGCGAGGCTGAAGACCGCGCGCGTTTCGAGGCGTTGGTTCAGGACGTTCATCGCAGCATCGACTACAGATTCGAAAGTTACACGGGCCTGTTGCGCGCCGGGACGGGACTGTTCGCCGCGACTGACCGCGTCGAAGAGCGAGAGTTTCGCATTTTCGTTAACAATCTCGGACTCGCGCAGCACTACCCCGGCGTGCAGGGCATGGGGTTCTCAATTCGCGTAAAGCCGGGCGAAGAGAATGCACTGATCGAAACCATGAAACGGGAAGGAATTACCGACTTCCGCTTATGGAACAACTCTGACTCGTTGTCGCCAACGCTTCAGTCCCCACAGTTATCGCCACAGGCATCTCCCCTGTTATCGACTTCGCCCCAACCTTCTTCGTCTCCTTCTGCCAATTCGTCTGCAGTAAATGAGCGGCAGGCCGTCGTCTTTCTCGAGCCGCCCGACCAGCGCAATCGCGCCGGTCTCGGCTTTGACATGTTTACCGTTCCCACCCGTCGCGCGGCGATGGAACGCGCTCGCGACACCGGCGCGCCGGCCGCAACTGAACGCGTAATTCTCTTTCAGAAAATTGATCCGGAAGCGCAGCAGCCTGGCTTTGTGATCTATGCGCCGGTCTATCAAAAAGGATACGCGACCACGAACGAGACCGAGCGACGTGAAGCCTTGCTGGGCTTCATTTTCAGTCCCTTCCGGGCTGACGATTTCATGCGCGGCATCGTGACCGGCGAGTCGCACAACGACCTCGAATTCAAGATCTTCGACGGGCCAGAGGCAAAAGAGGAAAGTAAACTTTACGATTCTACAGCCGCCGCTGAGCGCCCGGTGGCGGGTTATCAGCCGCGCTTCACCGCGAACACGCAGCTGAAGGTCGCCGGCCGCACGTGGACCATCAGCTACGCCAGCCGTCCCGGATTTGATTTGGCCTACAACAAGACCTGGATTCCCTACACGCTCGCCGCCGGCACGCTCGTTAGTCTTCTGTTCTTCTTCGTCACGCGTTCGCAAAGCCGCGCGCGCGCGACCGCCGAACGCTCTGAGATGGCCGTCAAAGAGAGTGAAGAGCGTTACCGCGAGCTAGTGGAAAATGCGAACGACGTTGTTTTCACGCTCGACCTCGAAGGCAACGTGACGTCGGTCAACAAAGCGGTGGAGTCTGTAACGGGTTACACGCAGAGCGAGCTGCTCGGGATGAACCTGGCTGAGTTTCTCACTCCCGACTCGACTGACAGCGCTCGCCAGATGACCCAGATCAAACTCGCCGGCCAGGAGCGGACCAGCTATGAAATTGAGGTGCGTGCGAAAGACGGCCGTCTGTTCACGTTGGAAGTCAGCAGCCGGCTGGCCGTCAACCACGGGAAGCCTGCGGGCGTGCAGGGCGTCGCACGTGACATCACCTCGCGCCGCCAGGCCGAAGAGACTTTGCGCGAGGCTGATCAGCGCGCCTTGTCGGAATATGAGCGCTTACTGGAAAGAGTCGCTGGTCTCGCTCAAACCCTGGGCACGGCGCGCGATCTCGACGTTATCTATTGGGGACTAAAGGAGTTTACCGTTTTGTCCGTTCCCTGCGACGGTTTGTTTGTGGCGCTTTACGATCCGCTTCACGACGTGCGCATCGCCTGCTACGGCTGGGGCGACGGCGCAGAGATCGACACTTCGGAACTGCCGCCGATGCCGGTTACCGTGAAGGGACCGAACAGTCGCGCCGTCAGGACCAACCAGGTGGTCATCACTAACGACTACATGGCCGCGACGCTCGGTCATCCGGGTTTGCTCGTCGGTCCTGACAACGGTCTGCGACCGCAGTCGTCGCTGTCGGTGCCGATGTCGGTGATGGGCCGGATCATCGGCACGATCGAAGTGCAGTCGTACCAGTCAGCGGCTTATCGCGACGAGCACGCGACCGCGATGCGCATGGCCGCTAACCTGACCGCCGTCGCAATTGAAAATGTTAGGCTGCTGCAACTCGAAAGCACCGCGCGGGCGAGCGCCGAAGAGTCGAATCGTTTGAAGGATGAATTCCTCGCCACCGTCTCTCACGAACTGCGCACGCCGCTCACCGCGATTCTCGGTTGGTCGCGAATGCTCGAAGGCGGCGCCCTGCCGGCCGAAATGGCCGCGCGCGCAATCGAGACCATCAAACGAAACGCCAAAGCGCAGGCACAAATCATCGACGACATTCTCGACGTCTCGCGAATCATCACCGGCAATCTGTACCTCGAACTGCACCCGATTGAACTGGCGCCGGTGCTGGACGCGGCGATCAATGTGGTTCGCCCGACAGCGGAAGCGAAGGGCATTCAGATCGATGTGAGTTTCCTCCCGGAACCCGCGGCGGTGCCCGGCGACTCAAACCGTCTGCAACAAGTCTTTTGGAATCTGCTTGCGAACGCGGTGAAGTTTACGCCGGCTGGAGGGCGCGTGAGCGTGCAGTTGCGCCGTTCAATTTCGGAAGTTGAGATTGAAGTTGCTGACTCCGGACAAGGCATTACGCCCGAGTTTCTGCCGTTCGTCTTTGATCGATTTCGCCAAGCCGACAGTACTTCGACGCGACAGCACGGCGGCCTGGGACTGGGACTGGCGATCGCCAGGCACTTGATTGAAATTCATGGCGGCTCGATCGAGGCCCGCAGCGCCGGAGCCGGACAAGGCGCCACCTTTATTGTCCGGCTGCCGCTCGCGGGATCGATTGTCGACGCCGAGCTTTCACCGGCAGCGCAGGACAGAATTGATGCAGAGCTGGAGCAGGAACGTGTGCGGACGCAGCAGATACTTTCAGGCTTGTGCGTTTTGATCGTGGACGACGACGAGGACACTCTGGAGCTGCTCAGCGCCGCGCTCAAACAACGCAGCGCGAGTGTGACGGCGGTCTCGTCCGCGGCCGCGGCCCTCGATTCGATAAAAGCTCGTCGGCCGGATGTGCTAATTTCTGACATCGCCATGCCGGGTGAAGACGGCTATCAGTTGATTCGCAAAGTGCTCGCGCTGGAAGTCGTGCCCGGAATTCCGGCGATCGCGATCACCGCGTACGCCAAGGAAGAAGACAAGGCGCGCGCGCTGGCGGCTGGTTATCAAAGGTACTTGTCCAAGCCGGTCGAGCTCGGCGAGTTCATCTCCACGGTGGCGGAATTGGCACGCCTGGAATTGTCGACGCCGTGACATGGCCAGCAGTGGTTGGCCGCGGATTTACGCGGATGAGACGAATCTGCAAAAGCGTCATTGATGACCTTGAATGCTTCCGTTGTTAATGTCTTATTCCGATCCGCGTCTATCCGCGTAAATCCGCGGCTAACAATCGCCAGGTAAAGAGGGATGCCGGAGACGAAGAAGTACACCATCGAAGAGCGCGTGCGCTGGGGCGACGTTGACGCCGCGGGCATAATTTTCTACGGCGCCTACATTCGCTTCTTCGAATTCGCGGAGACGGAACTCTTCCGCGACGTCGGCCTGCCTTACAGCGTCATGTTTGACGAACTCGACGTGTGGCTGCCGCGCGTTCATCTCGAATGCGACTTCCATCACGCCGCGCGCCTCGACGACTTGCTGGAGGTTACGGTTTACGTCGGCCGGTTCGGCAACAAGTCAATGCGTCTGGATTTCGAAGTCCGGCGAAAAGGCGACGAGCTCGTGATCGCGCATGCTCACTTCGTGCTGGCTGCCGTGCGACGCGACACGTTTGAGACGGTGCTGATTCCTGATGAGCTGCGCCGCCGGCTGGCGCCATATACAAAAGAGAATTCGAGCGAATGAAAAAGGCTGATTACACAACGGACGGTGAAGGCCTCGAAGAAACGACCGTCGATCGCGATCCGCTGACGCTCTTTCAGCGTTGGCTGGACGAAGCGAAAGCTACCGGCATGCACCTGCCTGAGGCGATGACCTTGGCAACGGCGACGCCGGACGGAAGACCGTCGGCCCGCCTCGTCTTGCTGAAGCAGGCCGACGATCGCGGTTTCGTCTTCTTCACCAATTATCTCAGCCGTAAGGCGCGCGAGTTGGATTCGAACGCGCAGGCGGCGCTGGTTTTCTACTGGCTGCAACTTGAGCGGCAGGTGCGCGTGGAAGGCAAAGTTGAACGAGTGGGGCCGGCAGAGTCAGACGCGTATTTCAAGACGCGACCGCGCGAAAGCCAGATCGGCGCCGCGGCTTCACCGCAAAGCGAGGCGATCGGATCGCGCGAAGAGTTGCAGGAAAAGGTTAACGAGCTGGAGAAGTTTTACGAAGGACGCGAAGTGGATCGGCCTGAGCATTGGGGCGGCTACCGTTTGCGGCCCGAACGGATTGAGTTTTGGAAAGGACGCCCCGGCCGCCTGCACGATCGAATCAGCTACGAGCGGCAGCTAGACGGGAGCTGGACCATCAGCCGACTCGCACCTTAGTCATGAAGATTGTTTGCGTTGCTGCTTCCAATAGTCTCTGAAAGCTCGCAGGCGCGGTAGCGATTCGCGATCCTTTTCTCGGTGAGCGGCTTCCTTGCTGGCAATGATGTCGTCGAGGTGACACACCGGAAATCCTTCAACCTCCACGCGCCGACTCCAGGCGTCCTCAAACCTTTCTATTCCATCCGGGGCGAAAACAAGATCCAGGTCGAAAGGTCCGTTTTTTAGCTGGACGAAATCCTTGCCCCTCTCGATCTCCGCAGCCTCGTCAGGCTTTAATGCAAACCCAAGTTCCCGCAAGGCCACCACTAGCGCGCGTCCGTTTTTCTGGCTCCGGTCAACGAAAAGATCCGCATCCTGAGTGGTGTCTGGATAGCCGAGTAGGATCGCGCCAGACTTACCGATGAACAAATACCGCACGCCATGACGCTGAAGGGCGTCCTTGATTTCCTCTGCCTGTCGGTAATCAAACGCGGGCATAGCCTAACCATCGCGGCAAGTTCTCTTCACACCAGCGCCGGTAATCTTCCATGGAATTGAACGATCGAAACGTCGCGTCATCCAACACAGGCTTGTAGGTCTTAATGAACGCGTAGCGCAAACGGGTTTCGAGCGGCCGCCTGGCTGCAGCCTCAAACTCTTCAAGCCACTCTTTTGGAATTGTGTCCGCCATCATGAAACTCACTACACCAAAGGCTGCCGGAAGCGAAACGACCCGCTTAAGACCCGAACCGGCTAGCTGTCGATATTACCACCTCAGAGCGGTCGCAATGCACTGCGCGCCAGTTTCTTCTTCAGGCCCACATAACCCTGTTCGCCAGCCACAAGTTCCCCGAGCACTTTCTTGATCCCCCGGTGGCCGCTCGCAAACTCAATCATCCGTTCGGTAAACGGCGCGCCCCAGAAGTTTCCATAAAAGCGCCGGCGCATTTGTGAAGCGCGTCGCAGTTCGCCGCCAAAATCCGCGCGCCAGCGCTGCTCGTACGCTTCCGGCCGGCCTTCGAGAAACGCTGCCGCGAAGAGTTCCGCCGAACGTAGCGCGTAGTAAATTCCTTCTCCGGTCACCGGATCTGCAAAGCCCGCTGCATCGCCGAGCAGCGCCCAACCTTCGCCGCATGCGCGCCGCGTGTCCCACGTTTCGATCGCTCAGCCCCGGAATCCGCGCGGCGTAACGTTCGGCGGTGGATCGCAAATGCTTTTTCAGGACAGACGACTCAGGTCCTCGATCATTCTTCCAAATATTGGTCGCCGCGTTTTCCCGTTGCCGGTAGTAACCGACCATGAACCGCCATAACAGTTCGTCAAGCGCCCGGTGTTCGAACGCGTCCTGCGTGGTGGCGATGCCAAACGAGATGTGGTCCAAACGCGGAAAAGCCCAGGCGTAACCAACCCATTTCGGCAGAAACGCAATCACCGTCGGCGCGTGTTCCTGCTCGGGCAACGGCGCGCGATAACCGAAAGCGACTTCCATGTCGGACGCCTTTAACGGACCAGCCAGCTTTCTGGCGATGGCGCTGTTGGCGCCGTCAGCGCCGACTAAAACGCTTCCCGACCATTCGTGCGAGTTGTTACCTGCGTCAGCGCCGTGAGCGGCTGACCCGCTTTTCAACTTCCAAACTGTTTCAGTTTTCGTAGTCGCTCGCGGGCTGATTTTTTCGAAGAAGAGACTGGCGCCGGCGTCGCGAGCGCGGTCGCGCAGGTAGGAATCAAAAGCGACGCGCGAATAGATCGCGAAAGGCTCGTCGAGTTTCATGTGCAGGCGCCTGCCGGAGGGCGAGTACATCTCGAGTTCATCCACAGTGCGGCCGACGGCCTGCAGCAGATGCGGCCAGGCCTTCAGGGCTTTGGCAGTCACGCCGCCGCCGCAGGCCTTGGGCTCACCCGGCGGGCGACCGTCGAACAAAGCGACGCGTACCCCGCCCTGCGCGAGGCGCTCAGCAGCGAACGAACCGGCAGGACCCGCGCCGACGATCAAGACATCGAAATGCTCCGTTTTCATCAATAGTTCTGTGGTTCAGCGTCAGTCCTTTGGAGTGCGGTGACCTGTCACCGCTTTACTCGGTCGCGACCTGTCGCGACCTCTTGAGAATTGAGACTACCTGGCCTGGCGGCGTCAAGCCGCCGCGGACGAAAGCGGTGCCAGGTCACCGCACTCTAAATGCGGACGATGATAGTGGTCTTCTCATTGGAAGAGCAATTGATGTGATAAAATCCGCGCGTTCCCTGACATTAAGCTCCCCCGACTTCAAGCTGGGCCAGACGCTTCGGCTGGAGGGATCTCTTTGGCAAACGCCTCAGCAAAGGTTAGCGCCATTGTTTTCAGCGGCATCGCGCCCCACCCGCCGATTATGGTTCCCGAAGTGGGCGGCGAAGCCACTCACGACGTGCAGGGGTCGATTGCGGCGATGGCGGAATTCACGCGGCGCATCATTGCGAGCGGCGCTGAAACAGTGGTGCTCGTCTCGCCTCACGCCCCGCTCGACGCGCGCGCGTTCGTCGCTTACCGCACGCCTGAACTTTACGGCGACTTTTCAAACTTCCGCGCGCCTGACACTCGAATTGAGTTTCCCCTCGACGAAGAACTGCTCGACGAAATAAACCGTGCCGCTGCTGACGACGGTTACGAAGTGTTGGGCCTCGGCGACTACGATCTGGACCACGGGTCGGCAGTGCCGCTCTATTTTCTTGACCGTTCGGGTTGGCGCGGTCGCGTGGTCGTGCTCGGCTACAGTTTTCTGTCGGACGAAGATCATCTGAAGTTTGGCTCTTGCATCGGGAAGGCGGCCGACGCAGCGGGCCGGCAAATCGCGCTGGTGGCGAGCGGCGATTTGAGTCATCGGCTGAAGCCGAATGCGCCGGCGGGTTACAACCCCGGCGCTCACCGTTTCGATGAAGAGGTGGTTGCGGCGCTCCAAGAGAACGCGCCCGATCGAATTCCGCGTGTCGATCCCGATCTGCGGCGACTGGCGGGTGAGTGTGGTTATCGCTCGATGCTGGTCGCGCTCGGCGCCACCGAAGGACTGCCGCGCGCCTGCGAGGTCCTTCACTACGAAGCGCCGTTTGGAGTTGGCTATCTGGTGGCCCAACTTACGAACCTGACTGGCGTGACTGGCGCGCCTGACCCGACTGAAACGACTACGAACCCGCAGGCAGATCAAGCTACAGACACGGAAGCTTCTGGAGAGGACGCAGCAGCAGAACTGCCGGCGCTGGCCCGACTGGCAGTTGAAACGTTCGTGCGAACTGGAAAACAGATCCCTGTTCCCGAAGCGCGTTCGGCGCTGCTTTCCGCGCGCGCCGCTTGCTTTGTCTCGATCAAAACTCGTCGACCAGGCGAACGCGCCGGCGAGTTGCGCGGCTGCATCGGAACCATTGAACCGGTAAAGCAAAATCTCGCTGACGAACTAATCGCCAACGCGATCAATGCCGCCACGCGCGATCCGCGCTTCGATCCCGTCGCGGAGGATGAACTGCCACAACTGCGTTATTCGGTCGACGTCCTGGAGGCATCCGAGCCCGCCGTGTTTGAAGATCTGGATCCGAAAACTTATGGAGTGATTGTCGAAGATGAGTCGGGCAAGTATCGAGGCTTGTTGTTGCCGGACATCCCGGGCGTGGACACGGCCGCCATACAAGTTGAAATTGCCGCGCGCAAGGCAGGGATCGCTCCCGGCAAGCCGCTGAAGCTTTCACGCTTCCGGGTGCACCGTTATCGCGAGCAGAACTAACCGGGTTACACGTCCAGGTTCCGGACATCCAGCGCGTTATCTTCGATGAACTTCCGGCGCGGCTCCACCGCTTCGCCCATCAGCACCGTAAACATCTGGTCAGTTTCGACCACGTCGTCGATGCGGACCGAGAGCAGAGTTCGCTTTTCCGGGTCCATGGTCGTTTCCCACAGTTGTTCGGGATTCATTTCACCGAGACCTTTGTAGCGCTGAATCGACAAGTCTTTTTTGGCCGCGGCCAGCACTTTTTCAAGCAGCGCCTCGCGCGTATCAATCTGTTCGCTCGTGCCGTTCTCGCCGATGATGAACGGCGCCGCGAGCGTCTCTTCCAGATTCATGAACAGCTCGACGGCTTTTTGGAATTCAACAAAGCTGGCGAGGCTCCAGTCGATCGACAGGCTCACGCCGGCGCTGTTCACCGTTTCGATTTTCCAGAGACCGTGCTCTTCGTCTTTAGTCAAACCGTCGGTCGGATACCCCGCGCCGGCGAGAAGACTCTCGACTTTGGCCATTCGATCCCGATCCTGAAAAATGCTGCGCAGCGACGTGCCTTCTTTACGCAGCACGCCCTTCCGGCCGGCAAAAGCTTTCAGCAGCGTCTCGAGCAGATGTGAATCACCACCCAGCCGGCGCGCCGCGCGCTCGGAGTAGCTCTTGAGATCAACCATCTTCTCGAGCGACTCAGCGAGCTGCTTTCCTTCAATCTCATCGTTCGCGCCGACGACCTTAACGGTCATGTCTGCCGTGGCCATCCGCATCAGGTAGCGCGTCATCGCTCCTTCGTCTTTGATGTACTCTTCCTTCTTGCCGCGTTTCACTTTGAACAGCGGCGGCTGAGCGATGTAGACATATCCTTGCTCGATCAACGGCGCCATTTGGCGATAGAAGAACGTGAGCAGGAGGGTGCGGATGTGCGAACCGTCGACGTCCGCGTCCGTCATCAGAATGATCTTGTGATAACGAAGCTTGCTGGCGTCAAAATCTTCTTTGCCGATTCCGGTGCCGAGCGCGGTGATCAGGGCCTTGATTTCGCTATGGCCCAGCATCCGATCAAAGCGCGCTTTCTCGACGTTGAGGATCTTGCCTTTCAACGGCAGAATCGCCTGGTTCTTGCGATCGCGGCCCTGCTTTGCCGAACCGCCGGCCGAGTCGCCCTCGACAATGTAGATTTCCGAGAGCGCCGGGTCTTTTTCCTGACAGTCGGCCAGCTTGCCCGGCAACATCGAACCGCTCAAAGCACCCTTGCGCACGATTTCGCGAGCTTTTCGCGCCGCTTCACGGGCCCGCGCCGCGTCGACAGACTTGCCGACGATCTTGCGGGCCACGGTTGGATTCTGTTCGAGGTATTCAGTCAGGCGTTCGTTCAGGAAGGATTCGACCGCGCCCTTGACGTCTGAATTCAGCTTGCCTTTCGTCTGTCCTTCAAACTGAGGCTGCGGCAACTTGACGGAGATGACTGCGACCAAACCTTCGCGCACGTCGTCGCCGCTGAGCGAGCCCTTGAAGTTCTTGGCCAACCCCGACGACTGCGCATAAGCATTGATCGTCCTGGTGAACGCCGAGCGAAATCCCGAAAGGTGCGTGCCGCCGTCTACCGTATTGATGTTGTTGGCAAACGAATAGACCTTCTCGTCGTAGCCGTCGTTGTATTGAATGGCGACTTCGATCGAAAGCGCGTCGCCCTCTTTCTCGAAATAGAGCGGCTTGTCGTGAAGCGTCGTCTTGTTCTTGTTGAGATGTTTGACGAACTCAGCAATGCCGCCTTTGTAGTAAAACTCGTGCGAGCGCTCCGGCTCTTCGCGTTCATCCTTGATCGTGATGCGAATGCCCTTGTTGAGAAAAGCTTTCTCTCTTAGTCGCTCAGAAAGTTTGTCGAAACTAAAAACGGTGTAGTCAAAAATCTGGGCATCAGGCTTGAAGGTGATCTTCGTGCCGCGCTTTCTGGTTTTGCCGGTCTGCTCGAGGCGGGCGACGGCGATCCCGCGCACGTAGTCCTGCTCGTAAGTTTTCGAGTCGCGCCAAATCTCGAGATGCAACGTCTCGGAAAGAAAGTTTACGCAGGAGACGCCGACGCCGTGCAGACCGCCGGAGACTTTATAGGCGTTGGAGTCAAACTTTCCGCCGGCGTGCAGCTTGGTCATCACGACTTCCGCCGCTGACTTTCGCTCCTTCTTCATTTCGTCGACTGGAATGCCGCGCCCGTTGTCGATAACGGTGATCGAGTTATCCAGATGAATCGTCACTTCAACCGTGTCGCAGTATCCCGCCAGCGCTTCATCGATCGAGTTGTCGACGACTTCATACACGAGGTGGTGAAGACCGATCTCGCCGGTCGAGCCGATGTACATTGCCGGTCTCTTGCGCACAGCCTCGCGGCCTTCGAGGACCGCAATGGAACTCGAATCGTAAGTCTGCTGCTTCTTGGTCGTTACTGTTGTTCCTGCTGTCGTCAATACGTGCTCCTTCAATTACTCGTGAACCAAAAAGTAATTCTTGTTAATAGCGTCCGCTCTGGTCCATATCAAAATTTCGCTTTTACTGAACACTCTCTACCGCTGTCGCGGCGGCGGAAAACGTGCCCTCCCTCACCTCGGCTGACGTTGCTGCGCCTTCCACAATCTCGTGTACGTTTGCTTTGGAAAGGAACCCTTCGACGTGGCTTCTTTTCGAGGTGGTAATGAATGTCTGAGTGCGGCCTTCAAGATACTCCAAAAGACGTCTTATCCTTTTTTCGTCCAACTCCGCGTCAACGTCATCAACCAGGAAAAGTGGATATTCATTGTGCCAGGAATTATACACCGAAATTGCCGCTAAGTCTAACAGTAACAATGCACTACGCTGCTGCCCGGAACTGCCGTAGACGCGGGTTTCGCGGCCTCCCAAATGAATGCCGAGGTCGTCGCGGTGAGGCCCGATCAGGGCGCGCCCGGCAGCCACTTCCGCCGGCAGCCGCAGCCGCAGGCGTTCGTGCAAAAGCGTCGCGTAGTCGCTGAGATCACCCTTGCTTTCGAGCGACGAAACGTAACGGATTTGCAGCTCGGCGGGCTCAAAAAGGGTGTGCTCAAGCGCACCGTTTAGCCGTTCCGTATAGTCAACGCGCGCCGCATGGATCTCAGCGCCTAAACGACCAAGTTGTTCGTTCCACGGTGCAACTAAATTTTCGGTTTCATCGGGACGACGTTCCTGTTCGGCTGAGTCTTGCAGAATACGATTCTTCTGTTTGATGACTTTGTTGTAGTCGGAAACGGTATGAATGTAGGCAGGGCGCAACGACGCAATGCCGCGATCGAGAAAGTGCCTTCTGGCTTCCGGCATCCCGCGCACAACCTCGAGTTGATCCGCCGTGAAGGCAAACACCTGAAGTTGGCCCAGATACCGCGCCAGTTGTTCGCGCTTGCCGTTGACCCAGATCGCCTTGGTGTTGTCTTTCAGGCTTATCCGCACGTCTCGGTGGACATCGTTTCCCGACGAAACCTGACCTTCGATGAACGCGCTTTGTTGCCCGAAGCGAATCGATTCCTGCAGGCGTTGGGTGCGAAATGATTTGGTTCGCGAGAGAGTGTGGATGGCTTCGAGCCAGTTGGTCTTACCCTGGCCGTTGTTGCCGTAGATGATGTTGAGGCCCGGTCCCCAAAAGATTTTGCCGCTCAGATTTCGAAAATTGTTTACTTCGAGGGCGTCGAGGATCATCGAGATGATTTTAGCATACGCCGGGAGATCGCATGATTGTCCTGACGATGAGTAGGGTCGCCATTTTCAGTTGCTCTGTGAAACCTCCGTACGCTCTGTGTCTCTGTAGTGAATAAACGTTAAGCAAACTCACCACTGAGACACAGAGAACACGGACGAGGCACCTAGACTCTGAAATTGGATACTCTCGACGAACACGCATTAGAGCCCTCCCTCGTGGTCGGGCCGCTTGTGCCAATCTAATTGAAGCCGCCCACGGCGATACGCGTAGTTCGAGGGTTGTTGTCCAACTGTCGCCAGCCGGGACAACTCTCGCCTGCACACGGAGGACCGATATACCGCCAGATACGGCCGTCGGCGTGCCGCTGATAAAGGTGATCGCCGGTGGCGACGATCTCGCGCGTGTTGGAATTCTTGTCGAGCCGTTCCCATCCCGGACAACTCGCGCCGGTGCACGGCGTTCCCGTGTAGCGCCAAATCTTGCCGTCGTTGTGCATTTGATAAAGCTGCGTGCCGGTTGCCGCTATTGCCGAAGTCCTGGCGTTACTGTCCAGCAGTTGCCATCCGGGACACGAGGCTCCGGTGCAGGGTGTGCCGTTGTAGCGCCAGATCTTTCCGTCGTTGTGAAGCTGGAAGAGTTGGCTTCCCACCGCGAGAATACTCTTCGTATTTGGATTTTGATCTAGAAGCTGCCAACCCGGGCAGGCCGTGGCGGTGCAGGCTGCGCCCGTAAACCGCCAAATTCGTCCGTCATTGTGTAATTGATACAGGCCTGTTGGAGCAGCGGCGATTGCCACCGTCTTCGGATTTCTGTCGACGGCCTGCCATCCCGGACAACTGCTGCCGGTGCAGGGCGTGCCGTTGTACCGCCAAATCTTTCCGTCGTTGTGAAGCTGAAACAACTGGACTCCGGCCGCGGCGATCGTCTTCGTGTTCGGATTATTGTCGAGCTGCTGCCAGCCAGGACACGACGCTCCGCTGCACGGCGTTCCCGTGTAGCGCCAAATCTTGCCGTTGCTATGCCGTTGGAACACCTGAGAGCCAGCCGCAACGATTTGGGTCGTGCTCGGGTTGTCATCCAGCCGTTGCCATCCGGGGCACGACTCGCCGTCACATTCCGTGCCCGTGTAGCGCCAGATCTTGCCATCGCTATGCATTTGATAAAGCGGATCGGTATGAAGCTGGTAGACGGTATCGCCGCCGCCCATCATTGGCGGATCGCTTGCCGCGATCATTCCGGTCCGCGGATTGTTGTCGAGTGGCTGCCAGCCAGGGCACGACTCGCCGCTGCATGGCGTTCCGGTGTAACGCCAGATCCGGCCGTCGTTGTGCACTTGGAAGAGGTCGTCGCCCATGGCCGCGAGGCTTACGGTCCGGGAATTCTTGTCGAGTCGCTGCCAGCCAGGACAATTGGCGCCGCTGCACGGCGTGCCGGTGTAACGCCAGATCCAGCCGTCGTTGTGCAGTTGGTAAAGCTGATTGCCGGCGGCCACGATGGCCACGGTTTTCGCATTGCGATCGAGTCGCTGCCAGCCGGGACAACTCTCGCCATTGCACGGAGTTCCGTTATAGCGCCAGACCGCACCGTCATTGTGAAGCTGATAGAGGTCGCTGCCACCCGCGACAATGCTGACGGCCTTGGCGTTGTTGTCGAGCCGCTGCCAACCGGGACAATTCTCGCCATTACACGGCGTCCCGGTGTAACGCCAGATCGCGCCGTCGTTGTGCAGTTGGTAAAGCTGATTGCCGGCGGCGGCAATGGCCACCGTCTTTGCGTTTCGGTCGAGCCGCTGCCAACCGGGACAACTGTCGCCGGCGCAGGGAGTTCCCGTGTACCGCCAGATCCAGCCATCGTTATGCAGTTGGTAAAGCTGGCTCCCCGCGGCGGCGATCGCGGCTGTCTTCGAATTGCGATCGAGTCGCTGCCAGCCGGCGCATGAATCGCCCAGACACGGACCGCCGGTGTAGCGCCAGATCCAGCCGTCATTGTGAAGTTGATAGAGGGCCTGATCGTGGTGAGTACCCGCTGCTGCGATTGCGACCGTCTTCGGATTGTTGTCGAGCCGCTGCCAGCCCGGACAAGCGGCGCCCGTGCACGGTGGGCCGGTGTAGCGCCAGATTGGCGCGCCGGCGACCTTTCGGTCCGCAGTGGCAACCCTGGTCCAACTCGCAACTGAAGGAATCCAGCGCTTAAAACCGGTGTTCTCAAACGACCGGAGAGCGAACACCATGTAGTCGCCCGGCGGTGCGGCCTCCGCGCTGAACGGGGCCTTCACGGTCACAGTCGATGCGGTTTTGGAGACGACCTCCAGTTGTATCAAGCGCTGATCGGTGTCAAACGCATGGGTCGCACTGCCCGCGCGTATCAGCGCGACGCGCCCCACGCTCATGCCCTGTGACCCGCCGATCGAAATCTCGTAGGACCGGCCGTCCGGCACGATCGTGGCCGGAACCGCCGTCAACACGGGACGATCGCTCCGGCCTACATACCAGGGCGTAAAAATCTCGACTCGCTCTTCAGTCCTCTCAAGGTTCTGCTGAGCACCGTCACAGGCCGCTGCGGGGTGGCAGTGCGAGCCGCTGTGTTCCTGGCTGGCGCTGGCGGTCCAAACGCGGCCGTCGGGTAGCAGGAGAGCGACGCCGTGGTAGTTTCGCGTGACGGCCGCGCCTGAGGTCACGAGCCAGCTATTCGTTTCCGGATCGTAAATCTCTGGCTTGCGAACCGCCATTGCGTCATGCTGCGACGGACCAACTCCGCCACTCACAAAGACCTGGCCGGTCGGTAGCAGCGTAGAACTTCCGAAAACACGCTCTCGCATGTCGGACTGTCGCGTCCCCATCGGCTGCCACGTGGGCGTGGCCTGACCGAGGTCTTTGACCCAGGCCTGGACTCCGTTGATCAAGGCGAAACGCATTTGCGGATAACTACCTTGAACCGGCACCAGCGGCAGCAACACTCCCGTGCCCTTCCAGCTCGCATCGTTGTGAACAAAGCCCGGCTCGCTCTCCGGCACGACGTCAGTTCCCGCGAGCGCCACTGTATTCGTACCGGGATCGAAAACGTAATTTTTGCGATCGTCCAGGGCCGGCGACGCAACAAAAAGCTTGCCGTTAGGCAACAGGGTCACGCGCGGATAGGTCGCCTGCGTGCGGATGATCACGCCCGTCGACGTCCAGGCCGTTGTCCCGTAGGTCAGCTTTTGAATTGCCTCGCCGCCTCCGGTGTCGCGACCGGGGAAGTTGAATATGTCGTTGACACCGGCGACGAGCGTTGGATACCAATGCACTGCCCCTCCGGTGATCTGCGCAAAGGCTCCGCTGGCCGGGTCGTAGCGCGCGGAATTGGCGATGCCGTGACCATTATCCGGGCCGTAACCCAGCAGGCCGCCCTGAAAGATCACCCCGCCGGTATTGTCGTGCGCGTGCGCCGAACAAAACGCATCCTTGTCGCTGCCGTAGGGTGCCGGCGAAGGCAGCATCGGCCCCCAGGTGCCGCTGGCGATGTCGTAGAGGCGCGTGTCTTCTCTTCCCCAGGCGAAGAGTTCGTTGTAACTGCTGCCACCGACGACAAGAATTTTGTTATTGCGGAGGAGAGTTGAATGAGTGGCGAGCAAGTGGCCGGGCGCGGGGTTTCCGAGTGACCAGGTGCCGAACGTTAAATCTTCAGTTGCTCTCACGTCGAAAGAGACGGAGATAAGGATGATGGTGATGAGAACCATGATTACGTGTCGCATTTTGTGATCCTTTCGCGAGGTTGAGCGTGGAGGTTAAATTACAACCTTTGCGGTATCTGAGAGAGTTTCATGGTGCAAGAGAAACTCCTCAGGTTGATTCGGTCCAAGTGAGAAACTCCGGCTAGTACAATTAAACGCGGAGACTTGACTGGCGAACAACGCTCCCCGAGTTTTGAATTACTACGCTGAGTATTACTTCGCGACTCTGTAGTGAACTCAGTGGCCCGCGCGTAAGCGGAAATAACCTTCCTGATGATGATGATTGATCAGCGAAATTAAAGTCTGGAACTTTACCCACCGCAAGTTGTTGAATCTAGGTAGCCGTCAATACGGTAGGCTTTAGGTAAAGTTTGAAACTTTAATTCCTAATTGCGGTATTGGAGGGCTACACCTGACTATTAAAGATTGAAACGTTGTGATTGCGGAACGCTGCCGACGGCGGTGCCTCTTGCTGGCACTAAACAACAAGACCCGCCGAAGCGGGTCGTTGCGTCAAACAATAAGCTGAGCCGTGAGAAGAAACATCGAGAATCGAGCTTGCCGTCAGCCACGTCAATGCAAGCACAAAAGTAATGGTTAAAACTACTGAAGCCTTGAGTTGAAGTTTCACTGTGTCAGTTTTAGTGGTCCGTTTTTTCATCTTATTTTCTCCTTGCGTCAGCGTTGACGACTTGGCTAAAAGGTTGAATCCAAAACTTGCATCCACGTCTGCTGACATTGCAGCCGATGCCTTTGCTTCTTCTTGTACCCTAGGAATCCCACGGCGCAACTTATTGTCAAAGACCTATTTCAATTAAGACGCATTTTAACATAAATTCCTCCGCCAATTCAACTGTGTTCAATGCATGTGTGGTAACTCTTTAGAAATGTCCTCTGCGTAACTCAATAGAAATGTCCTCTAAGATGCGCCTCCACGGTGGGAGGGCAAATGGAAGGACATTTGATGATGAGCAGGAAGGAACGAGAGCAGCTAAAACTGTTAGCCAGAGTGAAGCGAGGGGATTTGACGCTGAAGGAGGCGGCCGAGGTCAGCGGAGTTAGTTATCGGCAGTGTCGGCGGCAATACCAAAGGTATCGCGAGCAAGGCGACAGAGGGTTGCTGCATTTGGGACGTGGGCGGGTCTCGAATCGAGGACATGCCGCTGGCATAAAAGAGCGGGTGCTCAAGCGGTACCAGGAACGTTATGAGGATTTTGGAGCGACGCTGGCGGCGGAGAAGCTGGCGGTGGAAGGCTATACAGTTGATCACGAGACGCTGCGCCGCTGGTTGCTGCGGGCAGGCTTATGGCGGAAACGGCGCAAGCGAGCGAAGCATCGCAGTTGGCGGGAGCGGCGCGCGCACTTCGGCGAGTTAGTGCAAATGGATGGCTCGCACCATGAGTGGTTTGAGCAGCGGGCCCCTGGACGTTGCTGTTTGATGAAGCTGATCGACGATGCCACTAGCAAACGAAAGGTGTGGTTCAGTGAGCAGGAGACGATCTTTGCGGCGATGGAGTTACTCTGGCAATGGATTGATCGCTACGGTATCCCGCGGGCTCTCTACACGGACAAGAAGAACGTTTACGTGGTCGATGAAAAGACGCGCCGGTGTGCCGCCGAAAGTGGGGCAGAGGTGCTGACGCAGTTCGGCAGAGCCTGTAAAAAGTTGGGGATCGAGATCATTACGGCGCATTCACCCCAGGCCAAAGGACGGGTCGAGCGCAGTCATGAGACTGATCAGGACCGTTTGGTGAAAGAGTTGCGCTTGACCAACCGCAGCACCATAGCGGAGGGCAATCAGTTGCTTGCCAGTGGCTATGATGAACAGCTCAGCGAAAAGTTTTCGGTGCTGCCCCGCTCGCCCGCTGACTACCACCGCTCGGCGCAGGGCTACGACCTGACAGCGATCTTTTGTATTGAAGAGGAACGTGACTTGAGTACTGATTGGATCGTGCGTTTTGAGAATCAGTTTTTTCAGTTAGCGCCGCCGCGCAAGACTTTGCCAGGCCGGGGCAAGGTACTGGTGCAGCGCTATCTCGATGGTTCGCTGCACTTTCGTCAGGGAGAAAAGGAACTGGCTTACCAGCTCTTGCCCGCCAGGCCCCAGCCGGCAGCGAAGCAAAGAAAACGTAAGCCCCAACCGCGCGGAACAACCATCATGGAGAAATACCTGCCGCCGGCAAATCATCCCTGGCGCAGTTTGCGTTTTGGGAAGGGAACGTCGCTTCCGCGCTCGTGACATTGTGCGGCGGCAGCGAGCTGGTCAAGCTTTCTCAAACCGCTCGTCACAGAGCCGACTCGCTGAAAGCTTGACCAGTTCGCTGCCGCCGTTCAAAAACCGTCACTAAGCGCTGGAGCTCCTTCTCCTGAACTCGCCGATAGAGGACATTTCTATCGAGCTAAGTCAGAGGACATTTGTAAAGAGTTATGACACTGTGTTCAATGCATGAAGCACGGGATCGTAGGAATGCTTTTCATGGTGTTCTGTCTCGTTGGTCGGCGTTTTTTCTGACTATTTCATCCTTTTGACGGGAATCTCCGATGTGGTAAAAGTGAACGCTTCCGAGACTGTCGAAGAACGTGACCTTCAACCTGGCGGTACCGATCGTTGGGTGAGTATGAGTAGAAAAACGATATGAGCACGACCACAATCATCGTTGAGGTTTTAATCATAGGCTTCTTTGCTGCCGTTTGGTTGTTTCTAGCGTGTTTGCGATTCTCGCTCATTGATATCGGTTCGGTTAAGGCGTTTTTGTCACAGGCGGGGCCATGGTCAACCTCTTTGTTTTTTATTGCGGCTATTGTTTTGTATCAACTTGGCCTGCTTATGAATCTGGTTAGTCACAAGCTAACAAAGCCATTCGGTCAGAAGTCCTTGCGAGATCAGATCGTTGTCGGTAAAGACTATGAAACTGTGAGAGCGACGGTATTTCAGAAGGGCTCCTCAGAAATCCTGCGAGATATCGTTCTCTACCTATCTTTCGTGCGTATTGCTCGATCAGGCATATTGAATTTTCTATTAACTGGCCTCGTTTTGGTTTCCTTCGGCGGCCGAGCCGTGCCGTTCGGATTAATCGCATTGCTAGTATCGTTCGGTTGCATCCCGTTATGGCGTTCTATGTTTCGAACTTATTATCGAAGGATGGGATTTGCCTATTGCATTGTGAATGAAACCTCAAATTCGGCTCAAGGTGCATCCGGAAAATCCCTAGCCGAAATTGGCGCAACTCAGCTAAACGTTCGACCAGAGCGCATCGAGAGTATTTCGAAACTCGATTGATTGAATTGAGGTTGAATATCACTTCCGCCCCCAGTCAAGTTATACGCCCTGCGCCCAGGAGTGTATTGCCATGCCCAGAGTATTCCTTTTCGTATCGGCGCGATGACACGGCAGCAGTAACCGGTCGCGTTGATGATCAACGCCGCTCTTGTTTTGGACGCGAGTCCGTATTTCGTGATCTCGAGACTATTCCTTCGGGACCAGACTTTCGAGAGCAGATAAAACAGGCAGTAAATGAGTGCGATGTATTAGTTGCTCTTATGTGGGGAACGATGGCTAGAAGCCGATGGAGCCGGGAGGCGCCGATTGGACGACCCGGATGACTTCGTCCGGATGGAAATCACCCCCGCATTAGCGCTGAACAACCATTAATACCGGTGGCGCTGACAGCTTAGCCACTTTCTCATTGAGCCTAGCGGCGATACATTGGTTGTAAGCACAATCGCTGACTATTAGAGTCTGCAAGACATAGCATTAATTTCGGCACCGCAGTAATTCACTCCCTAATGCCTAGATTCACTTGAATGCACCCGCAGAAAACGCCTCTTGCCTATTTGAAGAAGCACTGGCTTCTCTTTTCGTACTTCTACCTCCAGAGTGGTGTTGACAGTCCTGTCACCGTTAATACGCACACCTCCCTGCTCAATTAGTCGGCGCGCTTCGGACATAGATGGTGCTAGGCCCGTATCAACCATAAGACGTGCTAGTGGCCAAATCTGCCCAACCACGGTCCGCTCATCGATTTGGTCCGGTATTTTCTTGTCCCTGAAAACCCGATCGAACTGCTCCTCAGCCTTCCGCGCGCGATCGGAAGAGTAAAAATCACTTATGATCCGCTTAGCCAGCCTTGCCTTGACGTCGCGCGGGTTGGCAACTCCAGTTTGCACCAGTTCCCGCAAGCCGCGAATCTCATCTGTAGATTCATCTGTTAGAAGCTCGTAGTAACGCCACATTAACTCGTCTGAGATTGACATAATCTTACCGAACATTTCCTGCGGCGGCTCGTTGATGCCGATATAGTTGCCAAGTGATTTTGACATCTTATGAATGCCGTCTGTACCTTCGAGAATCGGGGTGATCACTGCAACTTGCGGAATCTGTCCGTATTCTTTTTGAAGAGTACGTCCCATAAGAAGATTAAACTTTTGGTCCGTACCCCCAAGCTCGACATCGGCAGAGAGGGCCACCGAATCGTAGCCCTGGATAAGGGGATAAAGTAGTTCATGCAATGAAACGGGATGCTCTTCCGCGAGGCGCTTTTGGAAATCATCACGTTCAAGAATCTGTTTGACGGTCACGCGAGAGGCAAGCCGAATGAGACCGACCGACCCAAGCTTGTCAATCCACTCGGAGTTGAAGCGGATCTCTGTTTGTTCGGGATCAAGGAGCCTGAATACCTGCTCTTTATAAGTCTCGGCGTTCGCCATGATTTCTTCGCGCGTAAGTACTGGACGAGTAGCTGACTTTCCAGACGGGTCTCCAATCAATCCGGTGACGTCACCGATGAGGAAGATGACAGTATGGCCGAGCTGTTGAAAGGCTCGGAGGCGGCGAATGACTACCGTGTGACCTAGATGGATGTCAGGTGCTGTGGGGTCAGCGCCGAGCTTCACGCGTAAAGGCTTGCCGGTTCTAATTGAGGAGCTAAGCTTTTTGCGCAACTCTCCTTCGCTGATGACTTCTACTGCGCCTTTAAGAAGATGGGATGTCTGTTCTTCGATCGTTAACATATGTTTTTGAGACTAACGCAATCACGATGAGTACCATTTGCGGGTCCGCTATAGCTTGCTAATTTGACATAGCGAATCCAACTACTCCACTTCTCCTTTTGATACAGAGATGCGCGAATGCCTTTATGATGTAGGGCGCCTTGACGTCAGTTTGGGGATCCCACGGCAGCAACGGAACAGGGTTCCCTTGTAAAACGGCCTGTCCGTCTGACAAGGTCATTTCTGGATGAAACTGCACTCCCCAAATAGGACGTTCCTCAATTTGAAAAGCTTCAATGTTGCAGCTTGCAGAGTGAGCAAGAACGACGCAATTACGCGGCAGATCAAGAAGATAATCCTCATGGTATTTGAAAGCTAAGACTCGCCGCTCGTTTGGTCCATGGAAGATTGCGCTCCGCTTCTCAACAAGGGTCTCTTGAAATCCAAAGATCTTGGCCGCTGATTTAGCAACCTTGCCGCCCGCCCATGTTCCTAACAGCTGGTGTCCCAAGCAGATTCCAAGTATCGGTAGTTGTTGTTGTTCTAGCGAATCCAGCAGAGTCAAGACGGGGCGTAGCCTCACTCCCTTCTCTGATCCAATTTCTCTAACACTCTGCGGACCGCCCGAGATGATTACTCCTGCCACGTCCTGCGTAATGGACAACGCCCTTCCATCCGACGTCACAAGGTGGCATGGCACATTGAATTGCTGTAAGAGTCGTACGATACAAAGGCCCCGGCCCGGGTAATTCTCGACAACAAGAATTGAAGGTTCCAATGATTGCGCCATCTAAGCCTCTAGGTTCCAAAGTAAGTCTTTGCCTGAAAGTTCAACGTATTTTTCTGCGTAAGAGCCGCCGATCTCCATTTTTATCCGTTTTGGCCTGCTGCCGGTGCGTATGCGGTAAAATTCTGCGCGCGGATCTTCTATGACGAGGCGTGAGAGAGCACCCTCGCGTGGCTGTATGCCAAGACCTAATTGGTCCAAGGATTCTGGAAATGCGTCGACACACTCCCGGCTCAGGTATGTTGCGGCAGGAAGGAGACCATCCCCGGGCAGATTGATACTGGCCATCACCAGGCTAGCCAAAGTGTCGTAAGCACGACCGAGAGGTGACGGGAACGTCCCTCCGACAAACGACTTGAGAGTAGTATTCCGCATCGTGCTCTCAAGTTCTATTGCAGCAAGGATGCCACCGATTTTCTGAATTTTGTAGTTTAGACCAACACCGATATTCATGAGTTCTCGGCCGGAAGATTCTGAGACAAAAGACTCGTCAGCAATTAGAGTGGGGGGGTACTCCTGTCGGCTGAACTCCTTAAGGAGTCTCATCCAGTCGGCAATAGACGCCTGGCGATTGATAGGCTGTTCCCAAGCAACACATAGTCTCGAAGTCCACCAACTTGTACCTCGCAGAGCATCGACTAAAGTCAGAGTCTCTTTGAGACTATACGCCGCGTTAAAATCAAGTGCGTACTGCTTCTTCGTCTCGCTTGATAGCTTCTCAGCGACTTCTATTCTTGCTAGATCATGACTTACTCCTTGCCCAACTTTGATTTTTATGATGCCCGGTGCTGTCAACCAAACTTCCGGATCGATAGCATGACGAAAACTGACACTGCAAAGAGGCGTACCAGCCGCACGCTGGTAACCATAAATAGCGCCGGCGCTCAAGCGTTGCGACCGACTGACCGCGTCATCGATGGCCATGTTCAAGGCACATTGCGCTGCCGGAGTCCTATGAAGAAAATCCAGAGACTCAGCGCTTAAGATTTGTTCCCGTTCGCAAATGTTCATGCCGAGCACAGGGGAAGTCGCTTTGTACAGAGCATCGTACACATCGAACATGTCGTAGTTAACAAACGGAAAATCGATAGCGGCTTCGCCCCATCCAATTGCGTTCGATGAGCCAAAATCTGCCTGGATGCGAATTAGCACTCTGGGTAGTTCGTAAAAGGTACCGTACGCAAACTGAAATGGCTCCTTCAATTGAAGGGCAATCATCCAGACATCGATTTGGTGAATTGTGCCTACTTCTAACATTCCTTGACCACGCATTCTCGGACTGCTTTTTCCAATGCTTGCTCAAAAGACGTTCCGTTTACCTGTAGTTGCTCTACGCGATCAGCAAAGTCATCGGACGGCGCTTGCCTGCGCCGAAGTCGGTCCTGTAGAACCTCAAGTCGCTCCATACCGCCACTGAAACCCGCGCTAAGTAAACCCATCTTGGCTCTTTCCAAGCCTTCTGAGATTACTTCAGTGGCAGCAACTGCGTAGGCAAGACCCTCCTCGTTAATCTGGGTGAAGTGGGCTTGAAGCCCATACCGCATGGCCAAAAACCGATTAGAGCTGACGGCGGCCATAGGCGGAAGCGGCCTCTCATGTAAGAGGTGGTCCTCGAGGAGACCGATGTAGAACGCGCAGACTGCCACGTCTTCTTCTACGCTGGGCTGAATGGAAATGGGTCGGAATTCGAGCAGTATTTTCTTGTTTCTAATCTTCAGTCGCGCATCCGTCCAATTCAGGCCAGTGCCTACTTCGAATGCGGCTCCAGGCCTGTTTAGAATAAACGGTTGAGCAGCGACATACCTGATGTAGTCCTCCATATCATTGAAGTACTTGTTAGGAAGGCCGACACGGCTGGGGGCATGGGTAATGCGCTCTATTGGTGTTCTAGTGTCGTGTGTTTTCTCCCACAGAATCATCCGTGTGTCCGAATATTTCGTGTCGACATAGTCCAAGAACCGGGAGTTGCCGCTGATTGCGATAATCTGTGGTAGTAGCGCGAAAGACGCATTCATTAGCCTTACAGCATCTTCTGCGGAGCGCATCGCCAAGTTGAACTGGATACTGTTCATGAGTGCAATGATTTCGGCACTCGTCCGATGGGTTGTTTGGTGAGCACCAATGAAGGTCGGAATTGATTCACTATGGTGGACGTCATGCCACGTCACAATTGAACTATACCTCGGCGCACTGGAGCGAATGATTCGATTGACAGGATGGAGCGGATAGCTTCCAATCCTTATCAATTCAGCGTCGTGCTGACTGGCGGCCTTAACCGCCCTGCATTCGCAATCTCTCACGTGCGCTTCGAGAGCCTGGAAACCACCCAGGGATAAATCTACAGGCTGGCCCTTAACTTCGAGTTGTCCAGCTCCGAGTTCCTGCTCCATCAACAGTGAGTCATGGGCAACTATGCTGTCGCGCAGATCTTGCGTTAGCAATTCTGTTCCGCCGGATTTGACTACAGAGTATTCGGTTTCGAAACCAACTGTCGGCACAAAACTGTTGCGGGTGTCGGGATCAAAGAAAGCTTCGCGGGCTGCTTCTTCATACTCGCGGCGCATGACAATATCCAATGCGCTAGTTGTCGTAGCCATTGTCGTCCTCCATGTCTGCGGTCAAACTAGCGATGAGGGTTTCGATCTTTTCGACGACGGTATTGCCAGAGAGCTTAAAGCCTGAAAGATCTTCCCACGACTCAACAATCGCGGTGTAATAATTCAAGGCTGACTTTTTTGTGGCCTCGTGACTGCATGCGTCTAATTTGCTCTGGACATCCTCGTTATCTTCGAGAAGCACGCGAGCGCGACTCTCGAAATCCAGGTATGGGGCAGCTTTAGCCTTTGTTGGATCCAAGGTTCGTCCGGGCAGGGCATATAGAAATCTCAACTGCTTACCAGCCGGGAACATTTCAATGTAGAAGCGGTCGAACGCCTCTTCGTCGAATCGCCCGCTGCTTTTCGAAGAAGATCCAATGGTCCAGCCAACCTTCATCCCAACTTGGCCCGCACGTCGGAAGAATTCAATATCAGTCTGCCTCGCGTATGAAGTATTCCCCATCGCCCTTAGCGAGAAGAGTGGCTTCTTCGACTAAAGACTGATAAAGGGGATCTTGCTCAATTTGAGATGCGAGGAACACTTGAGGATCTGGAACACCAAGTGCCTGACAGGCTCGATCAATGATGTGTCTGCGACGGCCGGCGGCTCTAGTAATAAGTCTAAGATCGTAATTGCCAGTCCTCTTTGCATGAGTGTCTGCTATCAAGAAGGTGATACCTGTCGCCATAACAGCGCGCCGTGCCTCTTCAGCCACGATAATCACAGCTAATATGTCGACTGGAACTGCGACGCTAACACCCTTTCGGCCAGCAACTCCAAAGCCTACGTAAACTCGCTTTCCCATTAATCCGCTGCCAGTGGACTCTGTTGACGTGGGCGCCAAGAGCGGGGAGTTGCGCGCCGTGTCGTTAGCACAGGAAACTTCAGGATTTGGGTTGGCCGAAGCATGCGAAAGCAAAACCGATTGCTTCTTGCGCAGATCGGTGTCGCCGTCCTGAAACGCGGACTGATGAATTTTCAACTCCTGCATCTCTTCCCCCTTTTGCTGTTAAGCGCTCAGCATGAACGTCGTCATTTAAACGAATCTCGTTGCCCAAAAATGGTGGGCCTCAATAAGGCGGCTCCATTAATCATTTTCAACCGCACGCGGGTAAAGGCCACACTACTAACACCGGCGGTATAGCTGTACATACCACCCTGCCGCGCAGTCTGTCAAGGTTTCTTGGGCAGCGCGGGATCTTAGGGTTGCTGGGGGTTAGTAAGTTTGTGCGAGGAGGTCGCAGGTTTAACCGGTGAGGCCTAATACCTCAAGTACTTCGGTCTTGAGTTCCAACGGGGTGATTCCTTTTGGTAGAGAGCGAGCTTTGTACTTTTTCAAATCTGATGTGCTAATCACATCCTGCGCATTTGCGACAATACTGAAAATAATGACGGGTGTCTCAATCTGAAACTCACTACGAAATCTTTCTAGGAGGTTGATACCTAGATTTCCCCCTGTCGCGCCAGAACTACCCGGAGGAATAATCGCATCCAAAAGGATAAGATCAGACTCACGAATTTGGTTTATGCATGAGATAGCATCCTGATAAGTATAATAATGGTTTAAGGTGACACCTAATTTCAACAAAGGCTTAATGACACCATGGATGACGTCGATGTCATCCTCAATCCACGATATTGTTATTTCGTCTACTCGCTTTGCCACCGATTCATCTCCCAAACATCTTAAGCCCAGGGACATTCTACGAGCCACTGACCTGATGTTTCAGTGGCAGCGATAGGGTGAAATGGGTCTGGTATGGATAGGTACCGTCATTGTTGGGCTTGTTAACCACTTCGCTAAAAACCGAAATAGAACCGTGGTGTCTTTCGATGATTCGCTTTGCTAAAGCAAGTCCATGTCCGACGCCACCGCGACGCTCTGTTCGGGTTAGTTTACCTTTGTAACCTTCGTCGAAGACTTTCTCGAACTCATCTCGTTCAATGCCGATTCCAAAATTGCTGATGCTTACACGACAAGAGTTATCAACCTGGCGCCCTTGAATGAGCACATACCGCCGCTTCTCCGAATGAAGTTCAAAATTAGCAGAGGTATGATAAGAGTACTTCACGGCGTTCTGAATTATGTTGTTAAACGCTTCTTGTAGGTGTGATCGCGAGGCAATAATTTGCAAGCCGTTGCTCGGAGTTAGATTTACTATCAGATCCAGTTTTTTCACTTTTGCCTGTGATCTGACGAGTGAAACGGACTCTTTTATGAAGTCCAGCACATTATGTTGTTTAAACCGATATTCTGGTGAAAGATACTCTCCTTTCGTTAGATTATGTAGAACCATTCTCATTGCGAGCACCGAACCCACCATGTTTTCACTTTCCTCTTGCAGCGTGGTATCACGAGGTAATGTCTCGCTTAATGTCTCATTGAGATTAAATGCATCACTGACTGCGGCCTGTAGTCGGAGTTGAAGGTCGTGGTAAGCCATTCGTTCGTTTTCGTAGTGAATCAGATACCGACCTAAAATGCTCGTGACCAGTGGTGGCAGGTTCGCGTCTAGAGTTTCCAATTCCTCTGCAGTTCGTTGAGTACTTGCATGCAATAGCAAGGACTTAATCTCTTCGGCCTCTTTTGCGGTTGCACCTAGACGGGCCATGGCTTGGCGATGTCGAGCTAGTCGCTCTTCCTGTATAGCGGCATTCTCTTGGCTTCGAACATACGCGCCATATTTCAAAACTGCCATGGGTGCGCCATCGACGGAAATTGGGGCCGCCTCGACCGTTAGCCCAGCATGGCACATCAGACTTTCTGCTTTAGCAGCGTCGAGAACTCGAGCCGCTCGCCCACAGGTATTGGATTTACAGGCCTCGAATCCTTTTCCAGCGTTCAGTCGCCATACCGCATGACAGTGCTTTGGAAATTGTTCCAAGTCGGAACTGGCTACCTCCATTGCGTTCCCACTAAGATCTTTTTGGTAAATGGCCATGGGCGTGTGCTTGAGTTGTGCTAGTAATTCCAGGATGTCTCGGATTTGCGCTTGGGCTTCGGTACTTAACATCGCGCTTTCGACCTCGCTAATTATGTGCAGACCGCTGCTGGTCATGGAACAGAATTACTTCTAGGATCTTTTGACGGACTTTGTCTTCAGATGGCCGGCGTCTGGCTTCCTCAAATAATGCCCCTTCCGTCTCTGGGGCGAAGCGTTTTTGACGGGACAATCCCATCAACGCTTCCAGCCCTCGCTCTCGATCATCCTCTTTGAAACTGAAAAACTTGATCAAATCTAACCGCTCCATTAGATCTAGAGTTATTGCCGGTGATGAGGGATGATACTTTGCGGCCAAATCAATCTCTTCTCCTAACCGAGTCCGCACCAAGCTTGCTATCTTTTTGATGTGTTTTTGTCCATACACTCTCTCACCTTTAGATCCTCGACTCGTGTTGGGAATTTCGCCTGACTGTTCCCAGCGGAACAGGGTGGTACGAGGTATGCCAAACCAGCGACAGATCTCTGCCGGCGAGTACTTCCGATTCTGGGCTTGATTCTTTGCCATAGTCTATCCTTGAGAAATCATCTAAACAATATTTGGTACACTGGTATATACCAACCGGGCGAATTTTTCAACGGAGAAGGTCTAGGCTTTAGCAGCGCCGAGAACTGGCTACGCAGCATAGAGTCAGCCAGGATAGGCTCGAATTCTTTCGAGGAAACCGTGCGTTTTCCGGTACGTTTTCTATTTCGGCCGGTATGTGTTGGTGACCCAGATCGCGGGCCGGATTCGACGCAATTTCCAATCTTGAGAGGAGTGAGAGATAAGGACCCTTGCCTCGTCAGAGGGAACCACATTCGCTTACCAAGTAAAGCCGAAGCGACTAGGCGACTAGTATTATACCCCCAGTGGAAGCGCACGTCGGAAGAACACCCGGTTAGCAACGACGGGTAAAGCGGGAACTAGAGGTTGGATTCTCGAACTGAACCCGACCTCGCCGAATTGGCATCGAGTCTATGGGGCAAGGATTCGAGCGATTCGTTAATGACTACTCAAGAATTTTTGTGATTCTGGCTTTCAATTCAGATGGCCTTACTGGCTTTCTTATGAAGTCCGCGATACTACATGTTTCCAATTGTTCCAAGATTCGAACACTGTGAGAGACAGAGAACACTACGACTGGCGTCTGTACTCTATGCTCCTGCCGTAACTTGCGGAGAACATCAACGCCAGGCATTTCGTCTGCATCGTATTGCCTTCCTGCAGGTGGAATCATCAAGTCCAACAGAAGCAAATCTGCGTCACGAATGATTTCGACATTCTCAGGAGACAGTGCATCCTTGGCATTGTATATTCGAATAAACTCATAGCCTGCAGACTCAAGCGGCTTCACCACCGAGTAGATCACATCAATATCATCTTCAATCCAGACAATGGTCTTAGGCATCACGAATACTTTCACTGGGCTGAGCATAAGGCAGGGTCACAGTTACCCGAGTGAGATAAGCGCCACCTTCTAAATGGATCCTATTATCAATGGGATGACTCTCAATTGTTATGTCACCACCGTGCCGCTGAATTACTTGACGAGTGATGAAGAGGCCCCAACCTGGTCTAGAGCCAGATTCCGCTAATGCACCTCGCCCCACGTAGCCTGCTTGGAATATGTGAAGGGACTCGTCTATGGCGATGCCCACACCAGTATTCTCAACCATGACTTTGTAATATTCACCGCTAGCTTTCCCGGTAATCTGGATAACTGCTGGCGACTCTTTCGAGCCTCTAAATGAGAACCGAATTGCATTATCGATTATGTTATTGAATGCGAGTTGCAGCTGATTCGGAGAAGCACGAATCGTCGGGGATCCTCCGCTTACAGGCTCCAGATCTAGACGTACAGTTAACGCCTTTCTCTCTGCCATCGCCATGTACCCTTCAACGGATCTGGTGACCAACTTAGCAACATCAACCCTGCTGACCTTGGAGGCGTCCGCCTCCGAATATCGGTAATTCTCTAGTGCCGTGGACAAAACTAAAGCTGATCGCACAACCCTATCGGCATCCCGAGCAATCTCGTGTTTTGTTGTAGTATCCTCCGCCACGCGGGTCGCTAGGTTCTCCGCTTCAGAGACTACTGACTGAAGTCTTGTCGTCAGATCATGCAGGAGGGTCCGCATCGCGACGGCTTGGTTAGTTTGTTTCAGGATCTCATAATCCTGCTCCAACTGTTTGCGTTGCGATGCTTCGATGTTCAGCGTCTGAAGCGTGTCCTGATAATTTTCTTCAAGTGATGCTAACTCGTCTTTTGTTTCTGCCAACTCCAATTGAGAATGAGCTGCCCCTACTTCCTTCTGAGTCGTTAACTGAGCCTGGATATATGTTGAGTAAAACGCATCCTCTTGCATCTCCGGCCGGAACCTCGTCTGTAACACAAAGATGCAGATGAGAAATAGCGGGACGTTTACAACGGCAGCGATTACAAGGAGAGGCGCTAACCAATTAGGCTGATCTACGAGCTTTGCGGTCGTTAGAAATAGACCGTCAATAATAAACAATCCGACTAGCCAGGCCGCCAACAACTGGATTGGTTTTGTTACGCGGTGAGCCTCTACGTTATGTTCCGCCATATTCTCTACTGAGGCGTCTAAGGAATGTTTGAGTAAAACGGTCGAGACAATTAGCGAGCCTCCCCGAAGCTCTTCAGCTATCATGAACGGGCCCGTATTGTAGCGCTTCTTTGGTTCGCACAAAAAGTCAATCCGATCAAAGTAGGTGTTAAAGCGTTGACTAGTCTTGGAAGAATAAGTTTCTAAGACTATCGACTACCTCTTGTCATGAATTGTGTGTGAGAACAGCCTTTAACTGCGTTCGATTGAAGTTTGTAGGCACCGCTAATTTCAAGTCGACCCTTCCAGTTCTCGTCATGGCCGTGGCTGTAATCGTTCTTTTCACCAAGGATAGTCCAGAAGATATCGTAGTCATTATCACGCAGGAACCTAATGAAAGAATCTCTACGAATTAGCAGCGCTCCTGGACCCGTCTCACCCACTGAAGGATCAGTAGCAATAAGAAGTGCGTTTTCATCGACAAGATTCCCCTCTTGACCTTTCCATGGTAGCTTCATGCCATCCGCGATCATTTTGCCAGGCAGACGCATCTCGTAACCTTCGTCAACAGAGCAGTCCCTACTAGCTTCTTTTGCATAACCTTCAGTCGTTACGTTCACCGGTGCTGGAATTGCGTGATCGTGCCCACGTGTCCATCCCTCGTGATGATAATAAGGAACATTAAAGTGCGCATAAGCTGGAGACCAGTAGAACTCGCCAAGAAACACCTGATACAGATCGTGTGGTTCCGGCATCCAGCGTCCCATAAAGTCCTGTTTAGTCGCCCAGCGGAATATTCGACTTGCGTCCGATTTCCTCACAATGTAACTACGGATGAAATACCAGATCTCCTTACCGCGAAAATCGGACTTGTCTTCTCCAATTGGAACTGGCTCATCCCATTTGTAATAAGCATCAAGTAGCAGCCAATTCGACTTATCGACTGTATTGGTGACCTCAATTAAGGGTTGAAGTGGAGGCAGATCAGTTTCTGTCCGCAGCCATGCTTCGCTTTCGATCGGCTCATTCCAGCGATCGTATTTAACAGGAAACCACCACGTATTTGTGAAGCCACTCCATGATTCTTTACCAGTCCTTCGCAACAGGCAGGATGGATCAATATCGCGTCGATGGAGCTGCCAAGGTCCTTCGTATGTTTCTTTGATCTCAGACCATGTGTTTTCGGCAAATTCGAAATTATCGGACACGCGGGCAAGAAACTCGTGAAGGGCGATCCACTGATATTTCTTTCCGATCCGCTCGGCCTTGTATTCACCTCGCGAGTGGGTGGTGCTTTGGTTGATGGATCTCTCAAAGCTGCCGAATCGATCTTCCGTCCAGCCCAAATCTAGAACTTTCTTGAAAATCCAGCGCTGAGCGATTGACAAGTCGAACCAATCGCGGTCTTTGCCGAGCGACTTATCTTCAAGATAGGGAAGTATCTCCTTTTCGAAAAGTGCCAGTTTTCTTTTGCCGAGGCTTCCTCGTAAACGATCTTGCACATCACGAATTAGATCCTTAATTCTCTTCGCATTAATTTCGGGACCAAATCGTTCCCTTCGCTTAGTCTTATCCGAAATGCCGAGAAACGTACTCTGAGCCTCCCGGAAGAGCACGTAGTCATCCCATTCCTTTTTCTGCTTCACTGTTAACGACTTCACAAAGTGCTCGAAGATTTCCTTCTTCTTAGGTTCCCCAAGCCTCCGTGAACTCCATTCGAAATGCCCAGAATTGGTGCCAATTATGTAGCGAGCAAAGTCTCCAAAGCCCATCACTGATTCGTAGATTTGTGTTCTAGCAGTTCTGTTGGCGGACATTTCCGGTGTCCACACACCATGCTTTTCCAATTGTTTCTTAGTGGGAATCCGGCGCGGCCATTCACTCTTGTATGGCGGCCGCAAGTTCTTCAAATCAATTTCAGTTCACCAAACTCCAACGCTCTCTCGATCACACCCCGGGCGTAATCGCGAAGTAAGATATGGGGTGTCGGCCAGCCGGTCTTGAAAACTCTTTCGTAAACATCTGTAGCGAGATCGCGTATTTGATTGTCTGAGGTTCGCATTGCGCAACCATACGCAACAGCGTAAAGCCGCTCCATCACATAGGGATCATCAACTTCAGCGAATTGAGCGAGTAATCTTCTGAGAACGCCTAGCCGCGGTGTCAGCAGACAGACCAAGGCTTTAGTAGCGCGGTCGCGGAGAAATCGGTTCGAACTCGCTAAGAACCAGCCGAGGACCGTCGCGCACAGTCTGATTGATTCATCGTCGATGTGCGTTTTATCTTTGAAAGACCAAGCCCAGTTAATCGTTCGGTGAATAGAACTGTAGCCTTTCGCATAGTGTTCATGGATGAACACTGACCACCATGAGTCACGATCGGCCAGCTTCAGGCGCTTGAGTTTTCTATCCAAAAAATCAGCATTGAATGGATGCCGGGGGTTCGAAGCAATCGTAAGAAGAGCTTCCAAGAACAAATCGTGAGTGTGCTCAAACTGAATTGCATGCGAATTTACGTACTGGCGCGTTGACTCCGTTACCGCGCTCGGCTTACGCCACATGACGCTTTCCACAAACGCTTCTAATACCGGCCGCCAGTCTGCAGCTCGAGGCACGCAATCGCCGAGCTCCATTCCGATTAGTTCCGGCACTTGAATTGAAAGTGCTTCTATTAGCCCGCGATTACGATGTGCTGTCCATTTGTCGGTAAATACTTGACCTAAGCGCTGATTCTCCCCAAACGTCAGCGTAGGATCGTCACGATCAAGGTGCAGCTCCAACAGGCGCTTTGCCATTAGGTGGTCCGACAGTCTTTCATAAGCGAACCGGATCGCGTCAACAATCTCTTCTGTTTCAACGTCAATCGGTGCGAGGTCTTCAGCTAACAGACCTTCAGAAATGAGGTGTCGGAATAATGAGTTCTCATAACTTCGACCTGGTAAATGTGAATCAACGATCTGTTGCGCAGTCGCGCGAGGCAGCCACCCCAGACTGTCGCCTGCCATACTGTCGACCAAGTCGTCGACAGCTTTTCCCACAAGATTTGTGTGAGAATCAAAATCTAATTGATCGGGCCTCGAGAGCTTCGCATTAATTGAGCGCACAAATAAATCAAATACTGCAGCTATGCCGTCTGTTCCTGCCGGAACCTCACTGAGCTGAAGATTTTCAAGTCCTTTGCAGAATGTTTTTAGGAAGAGCGGGTTCTGAAACTCTGGATTGAGTATCGGAATGCTGGGCGCCTTTATTCCGTAGAATTCGAAAAAACTCTCACACGCTTCAAATTCTTGTTCGGCGAATCCTAAATGCTCTTCTCTCACAAGCTTCTCAGTGATGAGTTCGTCTCGAATGACGACCTGTTCATATGACGAACGCACACTCAGAGCTAACCCGATCCACGGATAGTTGGAAAGCGTCGTTAACATACCGGCGAGGTATTTGTGCCAAAGAACTTTGCCTTGACCTTCATTCAGAGCATCAATCACGATTAACGCTCGCACACCAGACGCTTGCGCCGCAGCTTCCAACGCTCCTAATAGCTCTTCCTTACTGCCCTTGAAACCAACCAGTGTTGCGATTTGTGTCCAAGGTTCGATGTCTCCGAAGTGCTCACCAAGCAATAACAATGTGGGCTGGTTTGCTTTCACACGTCGATTAGAGACATCGCAAAAGAGGTGAGACTTGCCTGTCCCTGCCTCTCCCACCAGCAATAAAACAGGTAGGTTTGCGAGAAGGGCTTCGGGGCTTCGTGCATATTCCACAAGTTCGTCAGCGTATCCAGCAAGCTGGTACAACAAGTGTTGCTCATAGCTGAAATCCGGCTTGACGATCCCCGACGCCGACTGGGCTTGGGCTGCTTTCGTCAGCTCTTCCAGTCGATCACGTAAACGCCATGAGGTGCGTGCTGCCGATGAGGCATGTGTGTCAATCGATTCGAGATCTATCCGACTAACGACGTCGTCAGGTATCGACAACAAAGGGAGTAACTGGCTTACTGAGTTGTCGAGCGAATTTGAGTGACTTCGCACTAAGTCGTCTTCAGCAGATAGCTGGGGTTTTCGATATGTCGATTGAATCTTGGTGTAAAAGTAAATTAGGCGATCAAAGAACAGTTTGTTCCATGCCAACCCATCAAACAGTTTGGCTATCGGCAGATCAACATTCAGCTCGCGGGAATATCGGGGTCCAGCGTTCTCAATCGCAATGTTGACTACATTTTGAAACCAGTCCTGACTGAGTAGTTCCTTGTGGAACCAGAAGTAGTATCGACCGCGATGCTCATCACGGCTAAGTCTCTGCAAGATCTCGTGGGCACCCCAATACTGGAAATCAATTGACCGGCCGGCCTTCTCGGCCCATCTTTTCCACTTCTGGACACGTTTGTTCCATTGGTCCATGAACCAAACTTGTCCTTCCAGTCGCGGGTCTTGCCTGTCGATTGGTAAACATATAGTGAGCGATGTAAGCTTTCGGTGCTTCGTCAAAGCCGTCTTAACCGACTCGTCGATTTGCTTCCATTGATTCTCTCCCGGTACCGACAGAAAATATTTCGCTTGCCAACCGATTTCGTCGCCATTCGGAAAGACGTGGTAACACTCTATGCCGGCATCAGGAGCGGCCTTACGAACGAACTTTGAACCAGCGGGCGTCGGCTCGTACGCGGCTAGCTGCGAGCAGAGTTCTTCAAATGCTGCATTCTTTGAATTATTAAGCGTTCTAAGATTTTGCCAATCTATAGACATGGTGGCTTACAAACTATGAGCGTTTCAATTTTCTGTGACGTCGAAAAACCATACTGTTTGGTTTTGCGCACCACCTGTGGCGCATAATACACGCTGGGCGTCATAGCTTAGCATCAGAGGATTCGAAGTATGGCTGGCGAAGAGTGGGCGCGACGAATCGTCCAAAATGCATTGGGCATCGCCGTTCATATCAACGACGACAATAGTATGCCTGGAATGTATGATCTCAGGATTGGATCTAAGAATGCGCCGGCGGTAGCGATCGAATGTGTTGGTGCTGTCGATCCCACGTATACTGAAACTTGGAACGTCGGTCCCGCCAAAGGACCGCTTGCCCTTCCTGTTGTGGGAGATTGGATTGTTGAAATCGCGCCGACCGCACGGGTCAAGCATGTCAAGCAGGGACTTGGCCAGTTCCTCATGAAACTGGAGGCGCGAAGCATACTCAACTTCTCACACCGTCACTGGCTCCATCCTAACGATGACATGCTATTCGATGAAATGGATAAACTCGGCGTAATTCACGCCTCATGCTACCGTACGCCAGGGACAGGCAAGGTTTCTCTCACAATGCCCGGAGCGGGAGGTTGCGTCGACAATAAGGGTACTAAACTTCCGAAATGGTTGGGTGATTTCTTGCGAGACTCGCGCCAAGCAGACGTTCTTTCGAAGCTGCAACGATCGGGCACGAAGAACTGTCATGCCTTCGTGATCGCTGCGTTCGTTGGAGTGCCATGGGAAGTCGAGTCGTACCTAACCGGATCACTCGACAACGTCCCGAACGATCCGGCTGATCTTCCGCTTCCGGTTACAGAGGCTTGGGTCGTTTCTGGCTTCGGTTCGAAGGGGCTGCACTGGAACGGTAACGCTTGGCGTATAGTCGCGACTCGCGGCAAGGCTATCGACGATGCCTAACACGTCGTTGGCACGGAGCGCGGATCGACGCCACTTTGAGTTTCCTTACTTCCAAGTCGGTTGCTGCTCGCCGCGCCCAGTTGACTAGGGACCTTAGGCGACACACCGGACCGGATTCTTTGAGTCCCTACCGAATTCGTACACGGCCCTCACCGCGTTCAGAAGAAATTGGAAGGTTACCGTGTCGGAAAAACAAAGCGGACAACCCAAGGGTTCTGGAACCATTTCAACTGACACTGCGGTATTCGCTATGTCGATCGTCATTCTTTTTCAGCAGCAACCCGCCGCTTTCTTGTCCCTTGTGCAAGCATTTCTAAACGATCCTACACATGTGCCTCCTCGCGATGATTTGATGAACAAAATTGAGCCTGCTTTCAAGCAGGCGGCCGAGTTACTTGCTGCCTCTCAGGTCTTGCATGGGTTTATCCGACACAGAACCCCGCAGAGCGCAGTGACTTTCATTTATATTGTCTTTCGCTACTTGTTTTTGCTGGGCCAGACTCCAACTCGCCCACAGAGTAGGGAGCTATGGAAACGAGTCTGGGCGACCTGTAGAAACTTTCCGATCGTGGCAGATGAGTGGCAGAAAAGAGAGGCAGACGGTGATCTTGACGCTTGGATGAGCGAAGTACAAAACGGCGCTCGCCGGCAACTGCGAACTTTCAAAAAACAATTACCTCGAATTCAAAGTAACAGTACGGACATTTATCAACGATCCCTCAACAGTTTATTCCAAGAATCCAAATAGCACTTCTGATAACCGTAACGGACTTCCGGGCCAAAATAGAGGCAATTTGGCTCTTTACAGTGCCTTGTCAAATCCTAAAATGTACCTTTAAGAGATGGCCCTTAACGACGAGTTTGCACTTCATGGCGACCTCTTAACGTTACAACTTGAGGTGAGAATAAGCAGCGGTGTGTGGTGGATTTGCTATCCTCGTCCGAAATGATTTCGCCGTAATGTCGCGGGGTGTGGAGGAACGACTAAATGGAACCGAATAAGCGTCAAACTTTGACTCAGGAAGAGCTAGTAGCCGACCTTTGCGCACTGGGGTACACCAGTGCTTCCGTGACCTCCATAGCGGCCTGGCGCAAAGTGGATCTACTTCCACAATTCAGCAGCGGAGGCCGTGGCCAGGGTAGGGGTGCCGGTCGAGATAAGAGCCTCTGGTCCAGTCCGACAGACGTACTCAATCAGGCCGTGGCACTCATGGATCTGCGCAAGAGTTACCGGCATCTTGAAGAATTGTATTTGCCTCTTTGGCAAATGGGTTTCCCAATTCCTTTAGAGCGTGTGCGACCGGCCCTGATTCAACCTTTGCTTACTACGGCCGATGATTTCAATGTCCAGGAAGATGGACGGAATGCGATCGAAGACTTGATCGATCAAAGTGTGGCCGACATCTCACCGCTGATAAAAGCCAAGATTCCACTGCTCGATGTACCAGACGAGACCTTGTCTGCCGTAGTCAACGTGCTGGCTAACCCAGAGTACGATTTCACCGATCAACCGTACGAAGACGGTGTCTCAGAATTAAAGATATGGGAACGTTCCTTCGCTCAGCGTTGCCAGGAACTGTTCAAAGACAGCGTGACAATAGATCCTGAGGTCGTTGGGGACAACAACAACATATTCGCCAACGCTCCTTTCATCAATAAGTACCTTTCCCTGCCCCGGCTCGTCGAAGCAACGCAGAACTGTAGCGACGCCGTATTGTTGGCCGTGCAGCGGGACCTGCAATTCGGACGGCAGATACTTTTGTTTTTCAAACGAATTATCGAGTTGCTGTCTCCCTTTCTTCCTGCAACCTTTCATTTTTCCGAGGATGACGTTACGGTGCTCTTTAACTTCGGCACGATGATGATCTGGGTTGATCTCGCAATGCGGCGGAGCGGCTTCGGACCTCTGATTGACTACCTCGTCCCGAAGATTCTGGACCAACTTCATAAAGATTTCGACGAAGCTGTCGAGCGGCAGCTCAAGGCAGCCGGACCCGAGATAGGCAAGGCCATGCAGGCGTTTGAGCAGATAATGATGGCCGAAGTTGCAGCCGCGATGGCGAAAGGCGCACGAGTCCGTATTGGAGAGGCGTAACGTGCAAGGCATCGCCACCAACTATCTAATTGCGGTTAGTAGGTCGGTTAAATGTTTCTGACAGGAGTATCGATATGCACGAGGGATATGACTTCATCAAGCAGCTCCCCAGCGGCGGCTTCGGAAATGTAGCAGTTCTTTTTGATAGGCAACTGCATCGAGAGGTAGTGGTAAAGTCTCTCATCAACCCTTCGCGGGACAACCGCCAGAGGTTTATCCATGAAGCTACAATTCTATTCAAACTGCTTCTTCACGAGCACGTGGTGGACATCATCGAAGCCAACCTCAGTCTGGCAAATCCCTGCATTATTCTCGAGTATTGCAAACATGGAACCTTGCAGGACTGGGTAACCAATCGAGGTTGGTTTGGTCCATCCGAAATTAATATCGCCTATGCGATTCAACACGCGGCACTCGGCCTTCAGGCAATTCACGAACTTGACGGGTTCCATAGAGACGTCAAGCCCGCGAATCTCTTCATTGGCGATAACAAGAATGGACAACTCACAATAAAGCTGGGTGACTTTGGATTCGGCAGGCTTCCGTATCCTCACGCTCTTGGTAACCTTACTCACCATGCGGGCGGGACGATTGGGTACATGGCGCCGGAGCTATACGTTGCTAATCCAGTTTTCACCAGAGCCTGCGATATTTACTCGCTGGGCATAACCGGTATTGAACTGCTCACAGCTTCACGGGAAATAGACTCTCTAAACAGTGCATGGATATTCAACAGCGAATTGAAGACGCTGCTTCTCAGGATGACCAGGACGAACCCCGCCGAGCGGCCAACCGCCTTGGAGGTCGCCCAGGGAATCAGACTTGTAGAGAAGAAGCAATGCGACAATGCTAAGAAAGTGGTGCTGGGCGGCCTAACAATAGCCGGATTGGCGCTCTTGTTGGGTGCCACAGATCAGTAGCATTCAGGTTCAGGGATTACCGGTCAATAATCTTAGACCGCTGCTTCTTTTAGTGACTCCGAAGTTTTCTCCGAAGCTTCATCCCATTTAATCGAGCCCTCGAACTCTCCGGTCACGCTCCAGATGAGTGCTGCGGAGAGTTGCGCATCCATTCAGAAAAAATCAAACTGGATCGCCGGAATCTTGAACTCTAGTTCGGAATCGGACAGGAAGAAATTCTTAGAGACATGCTTGCCAGCTTCTCCAAACCTCCGTTTCAAAAGGTTTATTGCCTCTAATGGATATTCTTATTGCTCGCTTTCGCCTTAGGCTCCCAGGGTTCATCCTTTGCGAAGGCTTCACGCCATCGGAGGAGGATGCAGCCCTTGATTTTGATCTTGGCGAAGTTGGTTTTGTTGGCCGACTTTTTGATGACGTTCCTGATACTGAGCGTGAGTTGGACATTAAGCTAGAGCGGCAATATGGTCCGGGCTTAGCAGCCCTGTCTGACGCGGAAGGCAAGGAGGCGATGTTCACTCCAATATTGGAGCTGCGTGATTCTGCTCCACCTTCCGAAGTGATGGTCGGACTGACTGGAGGGTCTATTGATCCTCACACAATGGAGTATGGATCTCGCCTGCTTGAAACGGTCCTTCGGGTTCAGGGCAGTCTGGTCCATTTGTTACGGCTTTCCCACAATCAATTTTGGCTCAAGGGTGAGAACCCGTGGACGGAGCCGGAGAATTTGCAGGGCTGGCTCGATCTGTTAGAGGCGGTCTGGCTACATCCAGAGGAGGGGTGGAAGAGACTCGTTCTTGGAGATCGTATGCTCTCGATTTCTATCTATGAATGGGGAGGCATTAGCAAGGCCGCATGGATGGGACTTGGTGAGAAGGTTTCGCAGCTGACTCAACGGCGTGAGATTCCTTTATGGGAGATTTTATGTGCAAACAGCGTAGAGCTTTTAGCCAAGGGGAACTTTCGGGTTGCGATTGTGGAAGTAGTAACAGCGCTTGAGATTATCGTGAAACGAAACCTACGTGCGAGGCTTATTGCTACTGTCGCCGACGACGCAGGGCTGAGAGTTATCGATAAGCTAGTGGAAAGGGCCGGCCTTCGGGCTGCGACAGAACTGCTTCTGGCTATGAATGACCAGACGGCGGAAGCCAAAACCATCATGACGGCGATCGAGTTGAGAAATCAGATAATTCATAGCTCTCGAAGAAGGATATCCTTTGAGGAGGCGAGGTCTTGCATAAATGGGGTTCGGATGTTTATGGTCCATCTTGCCAACGAGAAGAATACTGAGTAGCGACCGCAACAAGAATGTCCGGACGGCCTAACAATGAAACAACTCTTCTTTTGTTTCTCAATTGGCAGGCAAGTTGAAATTTACTTACACAATGCGCAAGTCTAAGGAAAGAAGTCGCGAGCCGTTGGGCGGTGGCGCGTATGAAAGCCGGTTGAATGGCGAAGATGAGCCATCGAGGAAGGATGCGCAGGGCTACTTTTTGGAAGCTGTCACTCGTTTGGTACCGGCGATAATTGACGATTTGAATAGAGAGCCCTTTGGTCTCTATAGCCAGATACCAGAGTTTTGTTTTAATGCCGATGAAGAACGGTTTAGGAAATTTCAGCAACTCCAGTCTGGCAAACAAGTTCGTGAACGTTTCATGTGGGAGAATTATAAACGACCATCCTGGGAGAATATCGAAACAGCATTTATAAATCCTGCTTCTGACTCGCCAGCGGCCGATGGTGGGCGACAGCTTGGAAAAGGTCCAGCCGATCCAGCACTGGTTGATCAGGATGGGCGGATAGCAGTTTTCTTTAAGAGCCTCATCGCCTGGTCAGAACGGCACAATCTGGATGAAGGATGGTGTCGTGAACGGGCCTATAACACGCTGGAAGAGTGGAGCAGCAAGCCGGAGCGGTGTGAGCGACGCTACTGGAAGTTTCAAATTAATTACCCGCATCCTTTCATGGCCGGTGGCGAGCCTAGCTTCGTATTTGAACGCAGGACTCAGTATCCCTTATTTCATTTGCGCAAAGACGATCTTGAACTGGCTGTTGAAGAGTTCAAACGCCAATATGGAAACTTTCAAGATGACTTGGAAGCGAGATTTAAAGCGGGCGGATATACTCCCGCGCCATTGAGGCCACTCGATCATCACTTCGAGTGGCTAGTCAGGTATCACGTACAGGGTTGGGGTTATGCAATGATAGCTGAAAACTACGGAATTGAAGATGATTCTCGCCTGCGTCATAGAGTCCCTGAAGTAGCCAGACTGATCAACTTGAGACTCAAGAATCGTAAAGGGCGTCCTCGCAAACTCTAGCAACAACATTTTGCAGGGTTCGGATAATGTGCTGTTTGAGAGCCACGCTTTAGATAGCATTTTTCTATTCGCGTCCTAAGTGTAAAAACTCCTGACGAGTCACCTTTGAGTTGATACTGCGTGTCTTTAGAAATACGGCCAGTACCAAAGGAAACGTTGCCGGGGGAACACCATGATGCGAGCTCAGAAGAAATTCGACGGTTGGGCAGGTTCAAGTTTGGGACGATTGATAGGTGTGAGCGCCTTGGCTCTTTTGTGTAGATACTACCCGCCGTTTGAAGGATTGAGTGAGGGGGTCTTGGGCATCATTTTTGGATGCGTCATAAGCAGATCTGTCGCGCGAAGCGTTTACTTGATTGTCTCGCCAGTGCTCAGATTTGGCGCATATTGCGAAAAGCTATTGGAGATTTGGATTACATTGAAGGCAGGAATAATCGACCGCGAGAAGTGCGAAGAAGTAGTTAGTCATCTTGTAGACCAGCGGTTTGGGGTATCCAAGGCAGTTAACTACAGACTGAGCTTTGAAAGGGACGGATCTCTGACTGGAGATGTCTAGTTCCCTATGGTTTCGGCGATCCGTGGTACCGGCGAGAGATCTCCTCAAAAACTGCGTCGAAGCCCTCCAACAAAAACTTATTGCGCACGATATCCATCCCTTTCTTTTTGCTGAGGTCGTACAGTGCTTGATGAACCGAAAAAGCTTTCACACGGTCGCGATCAAACCGCTCGTTAAGAAGTTCTGGCCAGGTGATCGAACCAACCTGCATATTTGGAAGCACTCGCTCCAGTTCATCGATGGACATTACGGTAAGCGGTTTGATAGTCACGTCGTTGAGGTTCTCAGCGATGAATGGCCGAAACTTTTCGTGCAGATAGCCATTCATGAGAAAGGATTCCAGGACGGGTTCGTATCCAACGAAAACGGGATAAATGCGTTTGGGTTTGACCGTTGTTTTCACAATACCGTTGCAGATAGCCGAAGCAGCATTAGCCAATTGCCTTAGAGCTTTTGGCTTTCCTTTCTGATTTTCAATGAACTTTCGCTTTACTTCTTCCTCGAACAACTTGATATCTCGTTTGTTCTTGGTTTGATCACGCAAAAGTGAAGCTTTGAATTCAAAGATGATCACGTCTTCACCAAAATCTAACATAGCGTCGATCTGGCCGCCTTGGTAGTCAATATCAGTGTGTAATAGTTGCGAAGACGCTGGATAAAAGTGGCTGAATAGATCGAAGAGATAAAGCTCGAATACCCTTCCCCAGAGGCTAATGAATTTCTCCGCCTTCTCAGAGTCGAAGCCATCGACGATGCGCCAGTACAAACCGTAAATCAAAAGGTCGGAAACATATTGAATATCAAGTATGAGTGCTTTGCCGTCGTGCCACTTCAGCAGCGGAAAGGTCTTTACTGTTAGCGTATCGGTCGCAAATTGGTCCGTCTTTAAGGCGGCACTAAAGCTCGCTTTGTCCCACTCCTTTCCTCCCGTGATACGTCCCTGAAAAGCCTCTAAGGAGAGACTGCGCTCGTTGAGGAAATGTTCAAATTTGTCTTGGGGAAAGTTTGTCTTACTAACGAATGTTGTCGGATCGATTATGCCTTCTCCAGGATTGTGAAATATTGCTTGAAGATCGAGGCCCTTTGCCATGACCGTAAATGCCAAAGATGATTGCAATATAGTCGTCGAGTTCTAATCCGTCATATTTCAAGCCTTGAGGGTCGAGATTCAATTTCTTCTCTTTGCTCCCTTAACACTGGATCATCAGACGGAAGAAACGTCTTTATCATTCGCTCTACCCTGGTGAGCGCGTAAGCGACATCACGAGGATTGTCGAGTTCCCAAGTCGCCACAAACTCAATCAACAGGTGTATATCGTCGACCTGCTTCGGTTCCTCTTTCAGGTAAGTTCCGCCAATAAAGTCATTGCAGAGGAGACTCAAGTCGCCAATATGGTACAAGTCCGGCGGGCCGCTAGCTGCAGCTTTTGACCAAGTAGCTATCAGGGCCTTGAAATTCGCCAATACGCCGGCGCGACTAAACACGATCTGAATGTCGGGCTGGGGCCCCTCCTCTTTTGGGAGTTCAACCAATTTCTGAATATATTCGGCTCGAATAAATGTGCCGTTGAGAGCCTGGTGCGCTCGGCCGTCTATAGCCGCTAAGGCGATGATGAGATTAATGGCTGAAAGAGTTGGTAGCGCCGCTTCTCGTGAAACTTCATTGAGTTTTTCCCAGAATCCTTCGACAGGATCCTCTTTTGAGATTTCGGAGAAAGATCTAAACACAGCTAAACGTGGTCCCAACTTTTCAACTTGTCGAAGGCGAGATAATGGGACATAGAGACCCAGCGTTGAGCCTTGCAGTTCTTTCCAAATGCCTTGTAGTTCTTTATCTGTTAGTGGCTGCTTCATTTTGCACTCAGAACCATGATTCGGATTCGACACAGAATCAGGGCTCATATCGGAACCACCACCAATGACTTGTCAGAGTCCTGCGAGAGTTCATGAAGGCTTTTTGGATTGTAACGCCCGTCATCGACTTTGAAGAACATCGTTGTGAGTTTGCCTCTACGGGAGGTCATCAAAAGAATCATTTCTTCAGGCTCGTATGAATCGATTAGGTCTTTGGGCCAATCGTCGATATTCCATTCCTCTTTTCTATCAGTGACATATTGTAGATTGATGAAGGATTTGTCCTCCCTGATTTCGAATGCATTCAGGTCCATGAAAACCAGACCTCGTCCCTTCTCAATAAACTCACCGTAAGCAAACGGCGCAAATAGGCTCCAGTTTTTACGAACTGAAGCAAACAATTCTTCGTTCGTCAGGTCGTGGGGTTTGGCTTCTCTCACCATTGCAGACACTTTAAGACTTCTGCTGCCTTGAGCCGGAGGAGTCGATTGGATGTTCTCCAAGTTAACGCGCTTTTGCTCGCGTTGCCGACCGTGGCATTCCTGGTAACGTTTATGGCTTCCGCATGGACAAGGTTTGTTTTTGCGACCTTTTGGCACCACTAATATCTCCGGTCCGATTTTGTTTTCGATCGAAATGGTGCGGTCACTAACTGCGCGCCGTTCAGAGGCGCTGATACAGAGCAGTTCGTCTGGAACATAGATCTTTGTCCCGACGACGGTCGAGGAATACCAAGCCAGCACCCCTTTAGCGGCGTCTCGGTGTAATACAACAATTGAAAGCTGCTTTCCGATGGTTCCGGCCGCAGTTGGTCGCTTAGCGATACGCCGAACAAGGGAAGCAGCAGCGTCAACGATTAGTTCAAAGGGTTTTAGATCCTGCAAAAGTTTGCGCAATGGCGCGGCATCATCTTGGGTTGTTGCTCGCCAGTTGCCGATCCACTGCATTGTCGTGAATTCATGATCTAACGGGCGATTCTCGCTCCAATAATTCATCGTGAAATGATCCCATGCCTCTTTGGCATCTTGGCCACTCACAAAGTCTTGATAATTGGTTAGAATTCCGGTTGCGCTCATTGGAGGATTCTCATAGTGGTTGTAACCGGAAAACATCACGCTCAATCGCTTGCGACGCGGCTCAAGGTTTTTGAGACTTGGTAGAGAGTTAAAGTCTCTGCTCGCTTTAAGCTTGAGCCTATTCATCATCTGATTCACTTGATAATCTGGTGCGGAGCAATCAAAGAGAGAATCCAGGAGCCATCGTTGCGTACTAAAGCCCTCCGTCTGTGCTAAGCCAGCGAAACCAAAGATGTGTCTTGCGTCTTTACAGAGCAAAACTCCCGCCTTGTTAAACTCCTCATCTTTGGGAACGCCATCCCAAGAGAGTCGGCGATCGCTGATCTGAATGAACTGCTCACGATTCCCAAGCGCCAATATGAACGTCATCTACTCCTCCTGGGTCAAATTCTACTCACAGCGTTAGCCGGTAGTCACCTGATTGGGTAATCGGAAATAAGTAAATTGAGCACAATACAAATGTCTGGCCTCTTTAGGCAAAAGCCTGCACTGCAAGGGCCTTCCAAAAGTTTAGCTGGCGAGGGAGTTGATCTTTCGGTGATCGGATAAATGCAAGAGGCGCGCGTGTCTACCGCCACGATAATTACCGGTTTTTTAGTTTTTGTTTGAGAGCAACGAATGATGTGCGGCGGTAACCGAGTCGCTTGGATGCATATGTGTGGTTGCCCTCGGAGATGGTTGCGGCTTCGATTGCCAAAAGTTGAACTCGAGCGATATAGGTGAAGAGGTCTTCATTTGGTTGAATGACGCGAGCGGTAGCGGGGAGGAATAGCGAGCCTTCATCGAGTGGAATTTCGTAAGGCAGTTGGGAGTAGACGTTAGCCTCAGTTATAGGTTCATTGTCGGTTACACGGGCGGTCAATCGAGCAACGATATTTTGCAGCTGGCGAATGTTACCCGGCCAATCGTAGAATGTTAGCGCTGTAACAGCGGCTTCCTCAATTTGAAACGGGGTCTCACGATTCATTAGTTGTTGTTCGTGTTGGAGTCGACTTTTGATGAGAGCCGGAATGTCTGACGGTCTCTCTCGCAACGGCACTACCTGGATTTCCAGCACTGCGATTCGGTAATAGAGCTCTTCCTTAAATTTACCTTCCTTGATCATTGTTTGGATGTTGCGTGATGATGCGGTGATAACGCGAACGTCGCACCGGATTTCCTTCGTGGTGCCAAGGCGACGGATTTTCTTTTGTTCGATCGCTGTGAGCAGCTTGGCTTGGAGTTCCGGTTTCATCTCTCCGATCTCGTCAAGAAAGAGAGTACCGCCTTCCGCAGTTTCAAACAGTCCTTTCTTGGTGGTTCCGGCGCCAGTGAAGGCGCCTTTTTCGTGGCCGAAGAGTTCGCTTTCGAGGAGAGCGTCCGGGAGTGCGGCGCAGTTGATGTCAACGAATGGTTTCGCGCTTCGGGGGCTCTGTTTGTGAATCATGGCGGCCGCCGTAGTTTTGCCAGTTCCTGATTCACCTTTAATCAGCACATTATGATTTGAGCGAGCTGCTCGAGAGATTTCCAATGTAAGCTCGCACATCTGTGGACTCGTGCCGAGCATTGATGCGGAAGGATAGGCTGAGCGCGCTGATTCGTCAGCACCAAAGTCCAGTTGAAGATTTAAGGAACCCGCTTCCAGTTCTTGTGACATGATTTGTGTTCTCGTTTGTGCTCTATAGGGAGTCGTCATTCATTCACTGTCAGTCCAGACGTTTTGTACGATCGAGTCAACTTCATCTTTGATTCTGTTCCACACGACGACCCCTATAGCTGCGCGGATCCGCAGTTGGTGAAGAGTGGGTCTGATGTTTTCATCCCTGTATTGATGGGCATACAATCGGACGCGGCGCAAGGCAAACTCTTCGGCGCTTTCGGCCGATTTCGAAATAACCTCTTTGGTTAATGGTAGAAGTTTGGGTCGTTGATGAATGAGCGTGAGAATGCGCAACTCTCTCGCGAGGGCCGTTCTCGACGCACGCCTGGGCCTTCCAGGGCCATTGATCATCGCTTCAGATGTTTTTCTGGCGAGTTCAGCCAGTTCTCTATCTCGCTGCTTCCAGTTCATGCGAGCCAAGGGACTGTAAGCCAGGCGAGGTGAGTTTGCGTTAAACCATTCGCGATCGTGCGAAAGGAGTACGTGATAGACCTGGTGGCCACAGAGCCGGGATAGATGAACCCGGCCGGAGCCGGGATTGGCTTTTAGAGCTGCTTTCCACTGGGCGCGGCACTTCTTAATTGTAGCTTTGGTTACTTTCTTTTTCTTTGAAGGCTTTGGTCCTTTTAAGGCTGGATTGGTTTCCGAGGCCCTGAGCCTCGCAAGTTCCACTCTGACGATGTGTGGGGTCACATTTAGTAGCGCCGCCGTATCCCGAACGCTGTATCCATGAACTTCTACCAGACGTTTTAGATTGGCATACCAGGCGTGGCCGTAAGAATCAATGCGGTAAAACTGGAAGCGGGAAGTGCCGCTTTCATCGGGCCCTCTCCGGCGGTAAGTGAACCCACACTCGCAAGTGAAGGTGCCAATGGGTATTCTCGGCGTTCGGTGGCCTGGCGAACCGTTTGTGGCCGAGATTTTGCACGTTGTTATGATTGGCTCTCTGAAGTGATCCGCTATCGGGTTGAGGCACGGCCAAGGTCCCTCAGCGAACGGTAGGGGCGGTTTTTTAGGTAAGGAAAAGAAGCTTTGAACTGAGCAGTTCAAGAAATTCATCAGCAGCAGATGTTGGATCGCAGAATGAGAAGAATTCTTGTGGGAGTTTTGGACGATCGATGTTAGCCAACTGGACGTTAAATCAGGGGGAAGTTCACACCCTAACGAATAGAGCACACGTTCCGGATAAAAGTTTAGAAAGGCCTTCTTAAGTTCAGTTCTTCTGACCACGCCGGTGTAGGTGGCGAAACCCTGTTCGAACAACAGGCGCCGGTAACAACTGCAGGTAGCTATCGAGTCGGCGCAGAGATCACGTTGACTTAGCAGCCACAAAAAATCCGAGGCTAACTTACCAAGCAACTCAACCGATGAATCCGACGAGCGAGCTTTTACAGAAGCGTCGCCTTGTGCGCGTATGATTCTCTCCGCAGTGACAAATCTTTCACGGCTTATTCGATAGATTGAATCAACTCCAGAATTCTGAGTGGGAATGTGGTGGATCGGACATACCAGAACTCTAGGCACATTGTGAATGCGATGCCAATATGTTTCGCCCCACCGAGTTCGATCTTCAGCGGCGCACATCGGACAGAATTTAAAGTAATGGTATTGGATTTTCGAGGTAAGAACACCGGCGCGTCCATGAGCGCCGCCCACTGGTCCAATCATATCCTTGCGGAGAGCACTGGCTCGTTCTGGTGATACGAATGCGCTGAATAGTGGATACAGCGTATTCTGGTGGATGAAATCTTCTGCAGTGTAGGGATGGTTCACTGGGAGTGATTTACAGAGCTGACCAATGCTGTTGGGGAGGTCAACGGCAACCTGAATTCGATCGTATCCGAAAAGATCGCGACCAGTGGAATAACTGCTCTTGTAATTCAATCGCTCGTGATAGCGGGAACAAATACTAATGAGAAGTTCGTCTGGATAAGACTGGGGGAAGAATGCGGTCATCTGTTGACCTCCCGGTCTTCGAGGTACTCAGTTGCGGAGGCGATATGACCGGCGTTCTCGAGTGTTTCAAATGCCGGGGTACTTGACTGTGTAGTTTTGGCCCCAGCGGCTCTGAGATCGTTCTTGACGAAATCGTCCTTGCTTGCTTTTTTGGACCTTCGTTTTGAATTGGCAGGTTTATTGTGTGGATTGGGTCGTGGCGATTCGCCGTAGTGAGCGTGCAGCGCTGGCGGTGGGTCATTGTCAGGATCGTTGCGAGCGACTGGTTTCTCTTCTTTCGGTAATTCTTTACGTGCTTCCAAAATGAAATCATCGGCATTGATGGGATTGATGTCAGGAACGGCTGAAAGATATTGGTCATCGCCGCGCCGCAGAGCGCTTAGGACAGGCTGTGCTTGTCGGAGACTGTCACGAGCGACTGATCGAATTATGTCTGTTGTTATTATTTCGTCTTCTGGGGAGCGGGCAGTTACGATCGCTCGGACCTGTGCGAGCATATAGACTTTGCAGGCAAAGTCTGTGATGCCCTGTGTTTCCTCATAGAGAGCGTCACTCAACTCTTCCGTCAGCGGGCACGGCACCTTCACATACTGATAGGTCCATAAGGATTCCAGAAGCAACTGCCAGACTCCCGGTTTCTGTGATTCCGTGATAACTCCTTCGTTGTTGTCGTCAACCCATTCGCCTTTTTCCATCCTGTCCCAGACAAGATCCCCCTGCCCTGTGCCTCGTCGGATTTGATGAAATTCACCGCTCAGGACAGCCTTCGCTTTAAATGTACCGACGAGCACGACAGGGACGCCTATTGAATTCGTAAGTTGCACAAAGAAATTGAGCATTTTTGAGGCGCCGCCGCTCTTGGTTCCACTCAAACGATTTATCTCGTCTATAACCAGGACACCGACTCCATGGAGAGCGGCGAGTCGAGCGATTTGAGGTAATAGTTCGTCGGTGGTGCGGCGTACGCCGGCATAATTTTTTTTGTAATTTGTACCAAGCAGATCATCGATGGTTTGAAAGAAATTGAGGCATAGACCCTTGATGGATCCATCATGTGGGCACTCGAGTTTAAGCCAAACGAGTTGGGCGAGGTTAAGTTCGCGATCACGATATTGGTTGTGATAGATCACCTGCGGGTAGAGGGAGAGTATTGCTTCGACTGAAGTGGATTTGCCAACTCCGGGAAATCCTATGATTGTAAATCCCAAGGGGATCGAGTGGGCTGTGTTCGACACAACCGTGGTTGAAAGATTCAGCTTCTTGCAGTTTTCGTCGAGGTTGCGCCAAAAGGTGCGCTGCAGTGGGTTCCGCATTTGATAGCCGGCGCGGATCATCCGCGAGAAGCGTTGCTCGAGATCAAGGTGTATTGGGAGCGGGGCGAAGCACTGTAGCGCATTCTGAATCGCATGCAATCTTAAGTGAGAGGGCAAGTGACGTTCAGCGTCGTCATAGGGAGGGTCACGGGCGAGGGCTTCCATGACTTCATCTTCAGTCATGATGGGAGGTAATGCTTCAATAAAAGGATTGCCTTGGTAGCTCGCTAGTTCTTGTTCCTGGTAGGACGCTGTGGTTTGACGTCCCTGGCCTGTAAGGATCTCAGGGAAGTTCGAAGGCTTATCGGTCATTTTTTTTGCATTCTCCTTTGACGCATCATTCTTAGTTTGTCTGTAGGTTGTGGCGGTGGTACATATCCGCCTGTTTGCAGGCTGGGTTCGGAGGTGTTTGGTTTGGGGTCAGCGCCGAGTTCCCACGCATTGGCGTTGCGTTCTACCTGGCGCTCATGTTTTCGGTTCTCGCGAATGCCGGCAACGCGCGCGCGGTTGCTGGCAGGTATGCGAGCCTTTGCGGTCTGTTCGTTTGCTGCAGCTACAACTTGATTTGTTGCCGCATGAAAGCGAGCTCGTGATTGTTGTTGTCGGGACCGGGAGGCTTCAGTTTTTTGTTTCCGCAATTCGAACTCTTCGATAGTTTCGTACCAGTTGCGATTGAGAAAGGTCTTGTCGGCGGGGAGCAAATGGCAGGTTTCTATCCGCTTGCCGTTGTCTAGCCGGAGGTAGATACGGTTGCGTGTGCGAGGATCATGGGCCACGCGGATTTTCCAGGAGCCTTTCTCGCCGGCGCGTTCGAACCATTGTTCGCGCTGGGCCAGTTCACTGCTGTATTTGAGATTCGCGAAGGCGATACCGTGTTGCGTTACTGAAGCTTCCGCCTCCGGCAGGAGATTTAATCTGACTGTTTCGATCTCGGGTTTGCGCAAGTGCCCACTGCGATTGCGAATGCCCCAATTCCACAGGTCAATTGGATAAGGTTCAACGTGGTCAGCGATCATGTACTCATCTTTGCGGTAGTCGGTGAGACGTTGCTCGTTATTGTGATCGAGGGCGGAAAGAACCATGAGTTTCTGGAATTCATGCAAGGTGAGAGTGGCGTCTAACCGGTAGTCGCGATCACTACGTTCGCGCTTTCGTACGCGGCCGGGAATCCAGTGAATGATTTTCTCGTTGCTGAGATCGATGTGTTGTTCGACGATGCCCTTAAGGTCACCGCGATATGGGGCGGTATTGTGAACTGTAATATTGAATGCGTTGACGAGGTGGTCGGCGTTGTAGCCTTCGAGTTCGCCACGGTCGGCCATTAATGCCTCGGGCAGGTGGGAGACGGGCCAATCCGATTCTTCGATTAAAATGTCATATTGGGCACAGAACACAACCTTGTCGGTGCTGACATTTTCCAGTGCCAACATTGCACCGAGCCAGCTGGGGCCCTCAAGTGCGACGCTAAGGCCGACTATGAGTCGCGAGAAGACGTCGATGACGAAATAGATGACAGGTCGGCCAATGATCCAGTTGCGGTCGAGAGAGCTAACGAGGTAAACGTCGCCGATGGTGGCATCGACTTGAAAGATGGAGCCCGGTCCGGCCGCCATTTGAGTTGAGTCACCGAGTTTTGCACGTCCGGAAAGGTTGTGGCGCGAGGCTCCGTCTCTGGCAATTTGAGCGCGCCGCGGTTGGCGATCCTTGTTGTACCAATACTTGAACTGTCGATAGCTGGGGAGTTCGGTTGCCGGGGGAAGGGCGGCTACCCAGACGCCGTTTCGGTCCTGGTAATAGCCGTGGTTAAAGAATTTTTCTAACGTGAGCTGGAAGGCGTGGGTAAGGCTTCTCTTTTCGCGCCTTTCATAAAACAATTTAATGCCTGCCTGAAAGAGTTGGCGTACCTTACAGGTGATGTTGACTCCCAGCGGCTCGCCGGTCGCCGCCGCGAGTTTACTGGGCCGTCCGAGTTTCTTAGTCTTCTGTTCGTGTTCTTCCGGTGACTGTTTTTCCTTTTCCTCGGCTTCTGCTCGATCGCGCCAACCACATTGCTCGAAGTCCGGTAGCTGAGAGTTTTTGGTCTGGCCCCTTTGGAAGAACCTGCGAAGCTTTCTATAAACAGTTGATTCAGCACGTCCCATTTTTGCTGCGAGGGCAGGAACGGAAGAATTACGAGAATAGTAGCTGAAAATTGTTCCAGTCTGGCTTTCTACGAGCGGTGCAATGAGGTCCCATGCTTTGTCACGGTGCGCACGATGCTTTTCCTTGATGTCAGATTCCGGGCGACTCAGGTAGGCGAAGGGATCTTGGGACAGCGCTCGGGCCTCACCCGTGAGCAGGGAGTTTCTTAGTTCCGCAGCGTCTCGGCGAATGGGTTGCGCCTTGGGGTCATATATTCGAATGGTCCACACGTCGGAAGTAAATGGGTCAGGCCCGAGCAACCGCTCGACGGCGTTTGGACCCTCGACGTTAAGCCATTCGTAAACCATGTTTGGGTAGAGTTCTATTTTCTTGTCCTCCTTCGAAGATAGGCTTAGTGACGGTTCTTCTCACTTTGGGAACGGCTTTGGCTTACGAGATAAATGTCGTGCGGTGAATGATCGATCTCGTAGGTCTTAGGTGGCGCTGGGTGACTGTTTATGGTTTCCGACAATTGGCCGGGAGTCGATTTTGAGATTTGTAGGAGGCAGGTCCACTTGACGACGAGCCTAAATTTTAGAATTGACCTGGAGTAAGGATCGGTTTTGACCCGGAGGATGACTCGGCCAATCATCCACTTATCCTCAAGTGATACTACGAGAGGGGTAGCTAAGACGTAAGTTTTCATGTGTGGTTCTCCTCCTGATTGGTAGATGTTGAGCTAATCAATAAGATCTAACGGCTTGCTTGGATTAATCACTTTGCGCATGTCGACGTGAAGGTAACGGTTGGCCAAGAGATGACGGACTATCAAGAGGCAGGTACCTGGTTCGAGGCCGAGCTGGTCATCGAGGTGGATAGTGATGTCGCGGAGCGGAGCGGTCTGTTCTTTTAGTGCGTTGACGACAATTGAACACAGTAGCGAAAGTGTGAGGGGATCGAGGCCATAGAGATTTTGCAGATGCAGGCAGGAATGGAACCACTCAACATTTTTTGCAACCGGTTTGCAGATGCTGTCTTCGGTAATAATCTTGAGAGTCTTTCGTCTAGCGGCCCAGTAGCGTCTTTCGATCTCGAGTTTCTCCAAAGTCCGTTGGTTGAGGAGATCGGCTTTGTACTTGACGGTGCGAGGCTCATCAGCGGAAGAGTGGCCATAGCGAACGGTATTGACGAAGTCCGTGGTCATTACAATTGGGTATTTGGTTCTGGGATGCACCGGATGGCGAATGCCGCAGCTGCGGGCGATAGCGATGGTTTCTTCGCAGGGCAAAAGTGGATATTGCTCGCGAATGTCAACGACGTTGACGGACCATTCCAGGATGTAGAAATATAGAACCTCAAGACTGCTCAGGAAGTGGTGAACTCTTTGGGTTTTCCAGCCTTTGATTCTTGAGGACAATCCGAGAGATGGCACATCCTGAATGTAGAGCCATGGTTTGTAGTTTCCGAGCCTGCCGAAGCCACGGCCTTCTTTTATGCGCCTTGCGACGGACTCACTGGTTATATGTCGTTTTCTTTTTGCCATTGTTTTCTCCTGTAAGAGAAGGTAAAAAATTGGATCAATCCTCGCGTTACTGACCTGGTCTTGGTTAGAATAAGCAAGGCAAACTCTCTTTCTTCGCTGATTGGGGAACGAAGTTTCCCCTCATTAGATAAGCACGTATGGAGGGGTGGATCTGGCGAAAATATTTTCCAAGAACAGGAAATATTTTTTCTTCGCAAATTTGGTCTTCTCAAACGTTCAAGTAAACGGCAGGTCTGGTTAGTGTATGGCTGAGGCTGGTAGAAAGATTGACCCTGTTGTAGACGAGGTTACTCGCGTATACGACACCCTCATCCGCTTCGCGAGGAGCGAACTGCGGAAAATAGGGCTCCAGAACCCCGCCATTGTTATGACAGGTACGGGCGGATCGGCTGAGGACTTGGCAGCCTTTGCGATCTTACAACTGCAGAAGCGGGGTTGGGCCCCCGGAACCGGGGGAGAGAATGTTCGTCCCCTGGGCCGGGTGATGGTGAAGAATCGCCTTACCGATTTTTTGCGAAGCTCCGCACGTAAAAGAAATGTCAGTCTTGATTCTGTAGGGTTCGACAAGCGAAAGGAACTGCAGGTCGAACCAGAATTTGAAAAGCTCATCGAATTGCAGTCCGTGGTTGAAAAGGTGAAGGATCGTCTTACGGACGAAATGGAGAAAAAGTATCTTGACGCTTTATTAGCGGGTGCGAGAACGCGGAAAGAATTTGCTGGGCACCTTGGAACAACGCCGGAAGCAGTAGCTGACACTCAAAGAAGGCTAAAATACAAATCGAAGCGAATGCGAGATTTATTGTGAACGGATCGGCAGCAGATCAAAGGCTTAAAGCGATGGCTAATAAAAGTACTTTGCCCACCAAGGCAGAGCTGGACGCTCTCATAGAGGTCTTGGAAACGATTGACGGTGAAACGGACGGAGACAGTTCGTTCGGCGAATCAGGCAGTATGGATAGTGCCAATCTAGCCGGCGACCTTGTTGTTAGACTCGAACGGTTAGGGGAGGAGATGCGCACAAATGGGGAGCAGGTTCCGCCGGCGCTGACAACGACGATAGGCCTACTTCATCAGCACATCGAGCTGGAGGCAAGTGAGGCAGCAGTAAATCCCGAACAATGGATTGACAGCTTACTGGCGGGGGAACTTCCGGCGGGACGAACGATGACTGGGGAGATGAATGCGGCCTTTCGGGCCCTGAACATGGACTTGCTGTCGGAGGACGATTTACGGATGTTGAAAGAAATGGCAGAAGAAATTCGAGTTAAAAAGGAATCTTAGCCGAGTGGCGCCCTCACCGAGCCCGGTAGAAGTAGCACGAATACTCCTATCCCGCCTAAATGCAAAACAGCCGGTTGATATTGACTCAGTCGCGCGTGCTCTACAACTCCATATTCGAAGCATGAGGTCTCGAGCTTTTATCGGGGCTTCGGTTCGTGGCGACGACGGCATTGGAGGTTTAATTGTTGTCGATCCGGAGATTCGGGAAAGCGGCCGCAAGAGATTCACGATAGCTCATGAGATAGCGCACTACGTGTTGCTTCACAATTTAGGAGGACCTTCGGTCTGTTCGTATATGGACGTGGGAACATGGCGTAGGGATAGCAGGATTGAGCGGGCTGCAGATCGATTTGCTGCTGAACTTCTATTACCGGAACAAGCGGTTCGAAGCATTGTAGGCGAGCATGGAGTGACGCTTAAAACGGCGGAACTTATTAAGAATACATTCGACGCATCATTGACTGCTGCCGCATTGAGGTGTGTCGAACTTACGGATGAAGAATGTGCCTTCGTGGTCACGGTTAAGGGAGTGGTGAAGTATTACGAACCGAGCGCTTCATGGAGCTACCGCATTCCAATAAAGCGCCCGCCGGCGAAAGGCACAATGGCTAGGGAACTCAGTGACAATCCAATCAGACGTGAATTATATGACATCGTGCCCGCAAGAGTCTGGGCAAGGGAAAGTCGGAGCCTGGACTTGGAAACCGAACTCTGGGAACAATCAATTTACCAGGTTGGATACGACACCATTCTTAGCTTTCTCACTGTATTGAGTTGAGAAAATCCTGATAGGCGAGCTCGCCGGTCTCACACTTTTTTAGAGGGTAGTCGATTTTGCCTACGGCCGGTAGCGCCCGACGTTCTTTTTGCGCTGCGGGCCTTTTGTCGTTTTATGAGATTGCCAGCCATGAAGAGGTGGTGGATACGAAAGATGCTGACTTCATGTGTGCGTTGATGATGGGTTTCGTGGGCGCGGCTATCTCCGTTGAGTATGGTTGAGGGCAGTAAGGCGCCTGGTGGCTTCATGCCAAGAGCCGCATGCTGGGTTTGAATATTGCTTAGGACGTTTGTGATGGCCTGGGCGACATTGCCATCAAGCACATATCCGATCATTCCGCCTTGTCGGACGGTTTTAGAGTACTGGCCTTTGACGAACCGTGACATACCGAAACTTACGTACTCCGAAGCATAGGCGCGAATCTTACCCTTTTTGAGCGCGTTCAAGCGTTTGTTCTCGAGACAGAAGTAAGCTTCCTCTCCGGGAACTAGCGGCATGAATACAATGTCGAGTCTGCCGAGGTCTTGTCCAGCTAGAGGCTCTAATTCGACAAACTGGGCATGGATCTGAAACATGAGGCTTCTCGCGTGACGGTTTTGGCGAAGGGCGCGGCAGAGGTCGTTGGTAATCTTGTCCTCTTTTTCATCTGCGGCTGGAGACGGCATCTCTTTCCAGGTCGCAACAACCAAGGCAAGTATATCCGGTACCATTGAGTCGATGAGATCGACCCACTCCGCGGGAGTGCCGACTACGCTCAAGCCACCTCCTTAGGGACGTACATGAGAAGCGTTCCAGCAATCTCGTCGGCATCATTGAGAGCCGCTGTCTGAGTCCAGAACCTTTGGCCAATGGGTTTCACCACGTAAAGGCTATTGTGGTCGAACACTTTGGCGCCGCGGAACAATTCGAAAGTATTCAGCTTACGTGAACTAGCTTTGCGGAGACGCGCGAGTGCTGCCAATAGATCGTCGGAAATCTTTGGGGCTTCAAGATTGTTTACTGCCAGGGTCTTTTGCAATACGGCTACTGCAGTTCCCAGTTTCTCTGAGGCTATAGTTTGACCGCGAACGACATACTGGCCGTTCTTCGACCACGCGTTCAACGTCTGGCAAAGTTGTTCGATATAATCCGCGCGTTGTTGAGGATTGCCTGGATAAATCGTCGGAACAATCTTCTTTTTTTGTGAAGGTCTAAGACTGGGAATAATTAGTTTCAGCGTATCGTCGATTAGAATCTTCTCAATAGGAAGGATATCAAAATATTCGTCCAACAAGGGTTCAACGGCTTGATCTGCAGTCTGAATGAGTTCTTCACGATTCGATAAGAACTCGCCGGCGCGTGTCGTGGCATCATCGACAATCCGCGCGACCTCCCTGACTATTTCCCAAGCGCGTTGAGAATCCTCCATTGCTTCAGGCCTCATGAATGGTAGCCTTAGAAGCTCTTCAACATGTACTTCCTGGCGGCTCACTCCCCAGTTGGATGAGATCTGGAATGAAAAATATCTTGCAAGTGGTGACCGGAGATAGGCTGCGAGAAAGACGAGCAGGTCGCGATCCTTTCGTGGACCTGTGATACCCCGGAGCGCATGCCTGAAGGAGACATGAAAATCGGCGTAGGCAATGCTGGTAAAGCCCTTGGCCACGAGAACGTGCGGTGCCTTAAAGACGGCTGTTGCAGTATTGGATTTGCTTCTGACAATGAACTCAGCAGCCGCCAATTTAGTGCAATCCTCTTTCAGCAGAAACAAATCCAGCTTGGAGGATGTGGCCTTGATAAATTGTTTTGACGGCAGCGTGATCTTCTTGGCCTTTGCGGGATCGTCACTCTCACCCAGTGGCTGAAGACCTTCTGCCATGAGCCAGTGTTTGTCAGGGTTATTTTCCTTCGGCCGGCGCACGTAGTCGCGCAAGCGCGGATAAAGAGAAAGGCGATCCACGAGTCGCCGGTCCCTGGCGGTTGCCCAAAAACGCTGCTTCCAGATTTGAGGTGCGTCTTCGCCGTCGAGATCCAGAAGTATTTCATTTAGCGTTAGGCGGGATCGGTCGTCTGACGGAACGGTGATGATCTCCGCTTGCATTACCAGGCCATCCGTTTTTGGTGCCCAATATTCGATCGTTTGTCGTAAGTTGGGTTTCTCCTTGCGATAAGCAATTACAACGGCAGGGTGCCTGGCTTCCGCAAATAGAAAGAACTGATAGTCGACGAGATTAAGGACGTGCTCTACCGAGTATTGGGTAAAGAAGTTTCGCTGAAAGTCGACAGCTGTAGTGCCGTGATTGAATATCGTTCCGTGTGGCAGCACGAGACAAACCCGGGCGGAATCACCGGTGTGTAAGGCTGCCTTCCAAATAAAGGCGGCGGCGATTTGCTTGTCTGGGATCAAGTAGTGATGGGCAGCATTGGCGCACCAGTCCGCGGCCGAGGTTCCCTTCTTTGCACTACTACCCCAAGGTGGGTTGCCGACTACAAGATCGACGTCAGTGGGGTAATCATTGTTTTCAGCAAAGAAGTCATCGCACCAGATGTTGCCTTCAGCCTTGGCAGTTGGATTGTCGGGGAAATGGATCAGAGTTGGTAGTTTATGTCCCTTCTCTTGTAACTCCTGGATATCTCGCGGCGAGAGCTGGTCCAGGTAAGCAAGGTAAAGGCTAAAAGCAGTGATCCGGCAAGCAGTGGGATTGACGTCGACGCCATATAGATTGTTACAGAGAATTTTTCTCAACTCTCGGGCTTTGCGATCGTTCCGGGCTTCCGGATTTTGCTGCTTCCACTCTTCGGCAATGCGGTTGAAGAGGCCAACGAGAAAAATTCCGGATCCGCAGGCCGGATCCAGGTAGCGACGGTCGAGAAGCGAGGGAAAGGGCATGAGCGCGATGTCGAGCACGACTTCGGCCAAAAAGCGAGGTGTATAAAATGCTCCTTCGCTCTTATCGGCATCCTCGAGCAAACGTTCATAGATGGCACTGATCGCTTCAACCGGAATTGCAGCGAAGTCATAAGGCCAGAAGGATCCCTGGCCGCTACTCACGTCGGTGCCGTGAAAGAAATCCCCCAGAAGCGCAATGTAAGAAGGATCGACGAACTTGGCCTCGGCGTCGAGATTATCGCTGAAGAGGTCTCCGTTGAAATCGTCGCCGAGCTGTTTGAACAGTCTGTATAGAGACTGTTTAGCTGTAGTTTTTGGTTGCAGGCTGAGGACGTCTCTCAGGTGCGCTGCTCCGCGAAGACCTAATGCCTCTAAATATCCTTGACCAATGACTTTCCGATCAAAAAGATAACAGGCGAATACCAGTCGACAGAGAAGGGCATTTAGTACCTTGGGATCGAGTTTCTGGTTGGACGAGGTAAGGATTTTGTCGCGCGTAGCTTGAAGATTGTCGAGTAGCGTTTGATCGACGCGGTGTTTGGGGTCGAACGAGCTCTTATGCTCCTGGAAAAACTGTCCAGATTGGATTGCAGGCAGAAACTCGAGCAGTGTCGCAGAAGCTCGATTAATAACGTCGACGAAGGCAGGAATCCTGCCTGCGAGATCGGATTGTGAGGCTGGCGGTACCAAGCCGGAATAGATATGGACTTCATCTGGCGCTATCAAAACCAGAACTGGGGCACCGCCATGATTCCAAAATTTCCGATGAAGGCGAATGACTGTAGTCGTATCGATGTGGCTAACTTCTTTGAAGTAAACGAGCGGGGCATTCTCAGTGCAGAGGATCCCGTCGAGCTTTAGGAGGTCGAATGCCCTTCGCATCACGTGTCCCTGCGAGGCGGGGTTTCCCGAGGCATTCAAGTCGGCTTTGGTGGCGTAAAAGACACCCGCTTCGGAACGGCCGAGGCCGAAGTCTTTTTGCCAACCGTTGTTTACTGAGCTGCTCATGCTAGTTAGTACGCCAGGATGTGACCGACGCCCGCCGCTTTTATCCGTTCCGCTGCTGGCGCGAGGCGGATGATAATACTGACCCTAGTCTTACCGAAGTCGGCCATGGAACACGCTGATCTCATGTTCTTGCAAGAACTCTGTTAAATAGGGGCGCTCTAGCGCGGCCGGCTTGCGGTTGATTTCTTTTGCAATCCGCCCTTCTTTTTTGAAGTGTTGACGGTTCGATCATCATCGGTCAAAACAAGCATGTCCCCTGGCGTACAGCCCAGGGCTCTGCAGATCTTCTCCAGGTTATCGAACTTGATGCTTGAAGTTTGACCACGGGCAAACCTGCGTAGGTTGCCTTCTGAAATGCCAGTTTGGCGCGCCAACCAATAGCGCGATCGCTTTCCCAATAGTTTTTCCAAGCGGAGCGTCAACACAGCGCAACTTCCCTAAGCGGCAGAACTGGATACGGTATATCGTCGTACCGTACCTGCAAGACCAGTATTCTAACATACGGTATGTTCACATACCGCACGAATACATTACTCTCCTTAAAGGGAGGGCAGACTGAAAGCCGAGGTAGATGACTGTGGTTCACGCCAACTGACACACGACACCCCTACAAATTGTATGTCGGAAGCTACCGGGTCCAACCTATAGTCCGGGAACGGGCAGGATTTTAAAAGAATTTTGCAGCAAAGGCAAGATGTTTCATCTATGCATCGCCATCTCAAAAGCGACTCGACAGGCAAACGGCTGCTTCTTCACAATGGGGACGAGTTAAGTGTGAAGCGACGCATCTTTGCCGGGCTTATGATGTCTTGCCTCTCGCATACCTCCGTCATATTGGCTTTATTGAGAGGGTTGGGTGGGTTCTGTTAGGAAGTGCATAGAATCAAAGAATTGGCGGCAGGTGGATTTCTCTACTCTTCGACCGTAGGTTTCCGAGCCGCAAAGCAAGGTATAGATTCGGCCGCGCCGGAGGATTGTCTGCCTCACATAATTAATACTCTCGCCACTACCTGAGCTTGAATCCCATATCTCTGCTTCAAACCCATTCTTTCCGATACGGCGCGTATGAACCACGCGCCGTTTACTCTTGCGATCATTAGAAAGGAGCCTCTTTCTCATAGCGATCATTCCACTCATTCGCCAGTTGCGGGTTTGGAACGCCGAACGAACCTTGAGAGTTTATGGAGAATCGCATCCCCTTGTGGATAGAGACACCGTAGCTTTTGATAGGGGTTACTGGTCCCGGTGCGTCTGGTTCTTGCTTTGGTCTTTTGGGGAAGGACAAGGTGAAGTCGCCATCCGGACTTACAAAGACATACCAGCGATCAACTCCAGAAACACGTTGCTTGTTTTTCGCTGGTCTCTGTGCCATCGCGCTATGGCAGATCGATGTATTGGTTATGAGAAAACTAAATATTAAAGCCAAGGTGAGATATCTGACTTTCATTTTAACTCCCCCCGGGTGGGTCTGGGCCAGCCAGCGGACAACAAGACATGGCTTGCTGGCGCGAAGTTTGGTATTTTCAAAAGTGAATTAGGGTCTTCACTAACAAGTTCTCTGACAACATGCAGCAGGCGTTTCGGCAAGAAGGATGAGAAACGCTGCCTGGAGCTTCAACCCGAGGCCCTTGGCAACGCGTTCCTTAAGGCCCTTGCTAATACCAAAACGTATTAGCGACCACAGGCTAATACAGAATGGTATTAGTCGCAAGGTTAGTAGGGTGGGCATTTCCGCGATCACCCGCCCAGTAAATGGGTGGCGATGGCGATCATCTTTCATTAGGCGCAGAGTTTCTTGCTGTAGCGAACCCGCCTTCTCGCTGCTCTCGGCTTTTCGTTGACTGCAGCGCCTGATAAAAGTTAGTCATCAGCTGTGCCCATGACCTTTGCGAACGACGAGGTTGTGATCAATGTTCATAATAGCCACGTGACTCTCAATGCGGAATTAGTGATTTTGGCGATGGTGGCGGTGGGCGGCTCAAGATTGCGCTCACCCTGAGGGGGAAAGATGATGAACCGGGGCTCGGAATGGCGGAGGTGGGAGCCGCATATTCATGCGCCGGGCACGGTGAGGAACAATCAGTTCGGCGGTCCGAATGCGTGGCATGACTATCTTACCACTCTTGAGCGGGCCACGCCGCTCATTGAGGCTATCGCGGTCACCGACTACTACGTCACCGATACCTACGAGGAAGTGCTACGGCATCAGGCGGCCGGGAGGCTGCCCGCCGTCAAGCTGATCTTTCCGAATATCGAGATGAGGCTCGACGTCGCTACTGCGAAGGGCGGTTTTGTAAATCTCCATCTGTTCGTTAGTCCTGAGGATCCCCAGCATGTCGAAGAATTGCAGCGCCAGCTTTCGCGTCTGCACTTCAACGCTATGCAGGATCGCTTCGACTGCACCCGAGCTGACCTAATACGGCTGGGAAGAAAGGCCGATCCTAGCATCACTGACGACCGCGCCGCGCTAAGCTACGGTGCCAGCCAATTCAAGGTCAATTTCCAGAGGTTGCGCGAGGTATATTCCGAAAGCGGATGGGCGAGGAAGAACATCCTGATCGCGGTTGCGGGCGGCGCGACTGATGGCACGTCGGGTGTGCGGGAGGCTGCGGATCAGACGATCCGGCGCGAAATAGAAGGCTTCGCGCACGTGATATTTGCGAGCAACTCGGCGCAACGTGAGTTTTGGTTAGGTCAAAGGGACCTCGACTCGGATGAAATGCGAACCCGATACGGAGGTCTTAAGCCTTGCCTGCACGGAAGCGACGCGCACAGTCTCGACGCCGTGGCGTCGCCCTTTGGGGATCGCTTCTCTTGGATCAAGGGTGGACTGGAGTTCGACGCGCTCCGGCAAGCGTGCATCGATCCTAGCGGCCGTGCGCATGTCGGCGCAGAGCCGCCTGCGTCCGCCACGCCGTCGCAGGTGATCTCGGAAGTCCAGATTCTCAACGCCCCTTGGATGACAACGCCGATCATACCGCTCAATGCGGGACTGGCCGCCATCATCGGGGCTCGGGGTTCAGGTAAGACCGCACTCGCTGACATGATCGCGACGGGCTGCGATTCCATCTCAGACGAGGCGTGGAACGCCGATGAGTGGGCCAATCCATCCTTTCTCGTGCGCGCTCGTTCCCTTGTTGGCGAAGGTAAGGTCACGGTGAGCTGGGCGGCAGGAGATCCCAGTACGCGCGCGCTCGACGGTTCAGACGCGAATGGGCAGTTCAGCTACGAGCGTGTGCGCTATCTATCGCAGCAGTTCGTCGAGGAACTCTGCTCATCAAACGGCCTGACGGACGGCCTGCTCCGCGAAATCGAACGCGTAATCTTTGAGGCTCACCCAGATCATTCGCGGGACGGCGCGTTGGATTTTGCCGAACTGCTAGAACACCGTGCTTCACGCCATCGCCTCGCACGTGATCGCGAGGCCGAAGCCGTGTCGCAGATTTCCGAGCGCGTCAGCACGGAACTCGAGAAAGAAAAGCTCATCGCGACCTACCAGGCGCAGGTCGCGCAGAAGAAAAAGCTGGTCAACGCCTATACAGTCGACCGCGCGAAGCTAGTTTCGGTCGGCAGCGAGAAGAGAGCCCAGCGCCATACCGAGTTGGCTGAAGCCTCCAACCAAGTCAGGGCTAAGCTACGGCAGTTCGCCGGCCAGCGGCAGACCTTTCTCGCTCTGCAGGACGAGGTGAAGGACCTGAGGCGCAACCAAGCACCGGAGGCGCTAAGACAGGCCCAGGCGCGCCATGCGCAGAGCGGCATGTCGGCGGAGCAGTGGGCTGCCTTCCTGCTGGACTACAAAGGTCCGGTCGATACCGATCTCGTGGGTTATGTGAAATGGGTGGATGGCAAGGTCGCCGAACTCAAAGGGACAGCGCCGGCACCTGGCGATGCGAACACGCCGTACATCTCGGCTGACGCCGACCTTAGTGCGCTGTCACAAGCCGTTCTCGAGGCAGAGATGGCGCGGCTGGAAAAGTTGGTCAGCGTCGACAAGGAGACGCAGCGCCGATACACCAAGCTTTCGGGCAGCATCACCGCTGAGACTGCAGCCCTGCAAACGCTCACAGCGAAACTGAAGGACGCCCAAGGCGCTAAAGATCGTGCACGTATGCTGCAGACGGAACGCGAAGAGGCATATGGCAGGGCATTCGATGCGCTTGTTGCGGAACAAACGGTGCTGGAGGAACTCTACGCGCCGCTCATGGCCCGGCTCGCCGCCGCGTCCGGCACGTTGAGAAAGCTCCGCTTCTCAGTCGCCCGGGTCGCCAATGTCGAGCAATGGGCGTCAGCTGCCGAAGACGGGCTGATCGACCTTCGAAAGTCAGGTGCGTTTCGAGGCAAAGGCACGTTGCTGCAGAAGGCGGATGAGGTTCTCAAGGTAGCGTGGGAAACTGGCGATTCGGCAGGTGTTATGGCCGCAATGGCGGAATTCCGGCGACTGTATCAAAAGGACTTGTTGGATCACTCCCCAGTGGCGCACTCAGATCAAGCGGAATTTCGTGCCTGGTCGAAGCGCTTTGCCCAATGGCTTTACAGCACCGATCACATCGCGATCCGTTATGGTATCGACTATGACGGCGTGGACATCCGTAAACTGTCGCCGGGTACCCGCGGCATCGTTCTTCTCCTTCTCTATCTGGGTCTAGACGATAGCGACAACCGACCTCTGGTGATCGACCAGCCCGAAGAGAACCTCGATCCAAAGTCGGTCTTCGACGAATTGGTCAATCTCTTCATCGAGGCCAAGTCGCACCGTCAGGTAATCATGGTCACGCACAATGCAAACCTCGTGGTAAATAGCGACGCTGATCAGATCATCATTGCGGAATCGGGCCCTCATCCACATGGGGCGTTGCCTCCGATATCGTACCGGTCAGGAGGACTGGAAAACACCGAGATCAGAAAAGCGGTCTGCGACATACTCGAAGGCGGTGAAGGCGCTTTCCAGGAACGGGCGCGGAGATTGCGCGTGAGGCTGGAGCGGTGAGGATAGCGATCGGGTTCTATTAACTCTGGGAAGATTGTTTCACTTCGATATTTCAGATTGAGACAGTTACAGATTCGGATACCAAATGCGTTGACTGTGCCGATCGAAAATCCAAGCGCGTCCATCAAGGTCTATTACTCTAATTCGGACAGAGCTTGGGTTCGAAAATAGTGACGCAAAATGAAACCTAGAGGCGCTCTATGAGGTCTAGTAAATTGGCCGGCACTTCTTCATTTCGCGCTCTCATTTCTTGAACGCTACGCTGCAGTCTGTTTTTGAGGTCAGTTTGAAGCGTACTTCGAACGGAGGGTTCCAATAGATCTTCCTCTTTTTCCGCAGCCTCGTCATCCGAAAGGTTTAACTCTTCAATGAGGTATTGAAGTTCTTCCTTCGTCAAGCTGTTATCATCGACACTCATAGCGACCCTTCAAAAAGCAAGAAAGCGTAAGCTTGGCATCGCCTACGCTTTCGTCAGCAAATTCGTTGAACCTCACGGATCCAACTGTGATCTTTCGGTGGATCGCCGACCGCATTTATTTCCGGTTGTTCCTCAATGTGCCGCGTTGGATCGAATGCTTTTACAACTGCCTCCCAATGTGACGCCATCGTGGAAAGTTGCGAACTTTATTTGTTAGTTGCAGACTTTAAAAGTTAGTTGCGGACTCTATTTGTTCAAATCAATGATGACCGAACTGCTGCTTAGTCACTTACAATCGCATCGGCATCACGACGTATTTGTAGTCATAGTCGGTGTCGCTGGCCGGGCGCAGTTGCGCTTGTGAGTTTCCGTCTTTGAATTCAAAGGTCACCGGACCATCGCCAATCACGTTGAGGAAGTCCTGGAGATATTGCGCGTTGAAGCCGATGTCAGTTTCATCGCCATTGTAATCCGTTTGAATCGCTTCGCTGGCTTCGCCTTCTTCGGCATTCTGCGAACTAATGACTAATTGATTCGGCTCGAGGTGAAAACGAATCGCGCGCGATCGTTCATCGGCCATCAACGCGACGCGCCTGATCGCGGCGTTCAAAAGCGCGCCGTCAAACTGAATCGACTTGTCGTTAGTCTTCGGCATCACCATGTCGTAATTCGGAAACTGGCCGTAGAGCATGCGAGAGATCAAGAGTCGCGCCCCAACTTCGAAAAAGATGTGATTGCCATCCATCCCCAAACTAATGTCGCCGTCATAGCCGGCCGTCAGTTTCGTTAATTCTGCTAAGGTTTTGCGAGGAATCAAGGTATCGATCGCGTCGCTGGCGCCGTTTTTAGACACTCCCTTTCGCTCCACGTAAGCCAGGCGGTGTCCGTCCGTCGTCACCATCTTCGCGCCCGTATCATCCAGAATAAACTTGGCGCCGGAGAGCGTGTAGCGCGACTCTTCCTGCGTGATTGCGAAGATGGTCCGGTCGATAAAATTCTTGATAACACCGGCAGAAATTTTCGTCGGCGCTGATTTGAATGAAGGCACTTCGGGAAAAGCGTCGCGCGCCACGCCTACCATTTTGAAGCGCGTCTTATCGCACGTGACCGTCACCCAATCGTTGTCTTCCTTCTTGAAACTTACGGGCGCGTCCGGCAGTAACCGGGCGATCTCAAAAAGTTTCCGTGCCTGCACGCAAATTGAACCCGGCGTCGAAATATCTTCGGCATCCATGTCGCAGCGGATGGTGACATCGAGGTCGGTGCCGGTGAGTCGGACCGTATTCTCGCCAACCGATTCGATCAGAATGTTGGAGAGCACCGGGATCGTGTTCTTCTTTTCAACCACGCCCTGAACGAACGCGAGTTCCTTCTGCAGGTTTTGTTTGCTGACAACGAATTGCATGTTCGACTCCTTAAGCTTTGCGCCTTCACTCGCAGCCATAATCTTTCCTCATCACTTTCTGCTTCTAACTAACATAAAACGTTTGTATATCTCTAGCAGTAGCAGTAGGGCCTGTTGATTTGTGGAAAACCGGCCACTGCGCCAACTGGAATTGCAATGAACCCCTGTTGATTAGACGGTGGAATTCTACTCGCGAATTGCGCTGCCGCTGTCAAAAATATTTTGCGTAGCAGCCATTCTATTCTTTCACAGGCTCGCTGCCAAACAAGCTGTGAATTCTTCGTGTTAGTAACAAAAACGGGCCCGTTTCTGATAGAAGTTTGAATACACCGTTGTGGAAATGCTGAGACTTACCTTTGCAGACTTTCGGACAGGTCGAGCAACAACCGCTGCAGACCAGCGTCAGTGATCGAGAGCGATTGAATCTTCTCAAACGAGTGAATAACGGTCGTGTGGTGCTTGCCGCCAAAGGCTCTGCCAATTTCCGGATAGCTGTTTTTAGTCAGCCGCTTGCAAAGATACATCGCGACCTGGCGAGGAAACGCAAACTGGCGAGAATTATTTTTCGCCACCAGCTGCTCGACCGTTAGCTTGTATGTCGCCGCGACTTTCTTCTGTATCTGCTCAATGGTTATTACGCCCGACTCTTCCTCTTCGCTGGTGATGTTTCGAATTGCGTCGCGGGCGAGGTCTTTGGAAATCGGAATGCCGCGCAGCGACGAAATCGCCATCAGCCGGATCAGCGATCCTTCCAGTTCTCTGACGTTGTTCTTGACGCGACTGGCAATGAAAAGGGCGACGTCGTCGGGGATAACAAACCCCATCGTCTCTGCCTTGCGCTTAAGAATCGCGACTTTGGTTTCGAGATCGGGCGGCTCGATGTCGGCGATCAAGCCCCACTCAAATCGCGAGTGTAGTCGTTCTTCAAGAGTTGGTATTTCCCGCGGCGGACAATCCGAGCTGATCACAATCTGCTTCTGTTGCTCGTAAAGCGCATTGAACGTGTGAAAAAATTCTTCCTGCGTTCGCTCCTTGCCGGCCATAAATTGAATGTCGTCGATTAACAAGACGTCAACCGATCGATACTTTTCGCGAAAGGCTTGAGTCTTGTCGTAACGAATTGCGTTGATCAACTCGTTCATGAAACGCTCGGAAGACAAATACGAGAGCTTCAGGTGAGGGTTGCGTTGCTTGATGGCGTGCCCGCAGGCGTGCATCAAGTGCGTCTTGCCCAGTCCGACGCCGCCATACAGATAAAGTGGGTTGTAGGTTTTTCCTGGCGCTTCGGCCACGGCATGCGACGCGGCGTGCGCGAACTGATTACAGGAACCAACGACAAAACTGTCAAAAGTGTATTTTGTGTTGAGAGCGGGATCGAAGGCTACTTCTCTTGCGGGCGCTAAAGCGGCGGCGGCGGAACTTTGAGAAAGGCTCGCGGAAACTGCCGTGGCAGCGGGTTTCGTCTCGGGTGATTTTGGCGGTTCCGGTTGGTCAGAAGTCGCTGGTGTCGCCGTCGGGTTGCCTTCCGGAAGTACCCAGTCGACGGAGTAGCCACTCAAACTAAGTTCGCCAAACGACTGATCGATCAGGTTTGCGTAGTTGATCTTGACCCAGTCTTGCACGTCACGATTCGGCGCACGGAGACGCACAAGTCGCCGCGCTTGATCGATTCCTTCAAACTGAATTGGGTTAAACCAAGTCTCAAAACTTTCCCCCTGGAGTTTGGTTTTGATTGCGCGAAGTACGTTATCCCAAAGATTACTTTCCACCAGATTCATCATCGCCGGCCAGTCAGCTTTCGAAAAATATACCGTCGCCCGCAGGCGGAGAGAGCCCCCAGGGCGTTGCCTTGTCCCGCTAAGGTAAATGAGGATACGAACCGAAGCTAAAACTTATTCACAGAGTTTTCCTCAGCTTTGTGGAAAACACCAGGCTCTTAAAGTAAAGCTTCAAGTTTATAGTTATCAACCATTTACAAGGAGTGACCGGAACGAGGCCGGAGACTAACACACAGCTTCTGTCTGTGGCAACAATGCGAAAAGATAAAACACGAGGAGCAGTTTTCTTAACATTATGGCAGCAGGAGCGTGCCTCGCGAGGCTTAGGCGGTGAGCGGAATTTCGCCAGCGCCGTTCAGTTCCCAATCTCTGTTTTGCTCCGCTTAGTCTCCGGCGTTCTCTGCGCCTCGGCGTTAAGAGCGCCTGTAAATCCACGCACCGCGGAGACGCAGAGCCCGCGCCGAGTACGCGCGGAGATTATGAAACCAGGTCACTACCGAGCACTCAGGTACTGATGCAGTTTGACTCGAACTTCCTAGGATTAGAAACGAAATCAGAACCGGGAGCGGTAGCGACCGGCTAGTGCTTCAACGGCAAATTGAACGCCAGCCATAGAAAGTCCTAGAAATTGAGCGTTCCGGCCGGTCGCTACCGCTCCCGGTTCTGATTTCATGTCGGCTTGCTGACCTTGTCTTCATTCGCTCGCTCCAGTTCAACATTGAAAATGCATCAGTACCAGCACTCACCCTTTCTTGACAGAAGGTTCTGTGGCGGCTAGTCTTACCGTTTTCTTTTAATGGGAGAATTCCAGCAATGTCTAAGCGAACATTTCAGCCAAACAACCGACGTCGCGCTAAAACGCATGGGTTCCGAGCAAGAATGGCCACGAAAGCCGGCCGGCTTGTTCTTAAACGGCGACGGGCAAAAGGACGCCAGCGTTTGACCCCTACCCACTACTAATGTGTTGTAGTTCATGACGGTTTATCTGCGCGGAAGCAACGATTTCCAAAAAGTTTATCGGACGGGCAAGCGTTATGAAGGCGTGTTGATGACGGCATTCGTCCTGCCCAACAACTTGTCTCACAACAGATTTGGCGTTACCGCTTCCCGGAAAGCGCTCGGCAATGCTGTCCAGAGAAATCGCGCGAAGCGGCTTTTGAAAGAGGCGTTTCGCCTGAAGCAGACATCGTTAACAGTTTTGCTGCAACGCTACGACTGGGTTATTAACGCGAAACGAAGGCTACCCTCCTTCAAAGTAACCGCGGCGATCGAGGAGTTTGAGAGTTTGGTTTCGAGGGTGGCGAAGGAAGAAAGTAGAGCCCAGACGTTTGGGTAATACGTCCCGTGAAGTCATTACTAATAGCATTTCTTAGATTCTACAAATCCTTCATATCACCTTTTCTACCACCCTCTTGCAGATTCACTCCAACATGTTCGCAGTATGCGACCGAGGCGATTAGTCGGTATGGCGCCCTTCGCGGCAGCGGGATGGCGATTCGCAGATTGCTGCGCTGTCATCCATTCCACCGCGGCGGTTACGATCCGGTGGAGTAGGCTGACGAACAAAAGATCCTGGGCCGCGGAAGTGAGTGGCTGATAAGTTAAATGCAACAAAAACGACTAATAATAGCCCTCTTGATCTCCACGGCAATCCTGTTTCTGTGGAGCTACTTTGTTCCTGTTAAGCCACCGCAACCCGTTCCGTCGCCAACGCCCCAGGCTGCTCCGCAGCAGACAGCCACACCAGCCAGCACTCCGGTTGTATCTTCCACGCCACAGCCGGCTGGCTCGCCGGCGGGCGATGCCACTGCCACTGCGGCGCCACGTCGAATTATTTCGATTAAGACTCCGCTTTACGACGCGAAATTCGACAGCCTCGGCGCCGAGCCAATCAGTTGGATAATCAAAAAGAACAAAGACACCCAAAGCGAGATTTTCTCAGTCGCCGACGCTAAGAAAGCGAAAGTGCCGCTGGAGTTGATCTCGCCGGAAGGTTTGAAGAGACAGCCTCGGCAAGTGCCGCTGCAAATTGCCACCGGCGATGCGGCAGTGGACAGTCTGCTAACGTCGGCCAACTACACGGTCGAGGGCGCTGACGGAGGAACCGGCGACACCGAATTGAGTCTTGCGGCCGGCGAGCGAAAACGCATCACGTTTCTTCTCAAGGATCCGGCGACGGGTTTGGACGTGGTGAAGACGCTGGTGTTCGATGGTGGTAGTTACATCGCCGACCTGGAACTAACGATCAAGCGCGGAGACCAAAGCGTTCCGCAGGCTAAAGTGCGAGTTGGCCCAAGCACTGGGGACCAGGGCGTCAAACATTATTCGTTCTATTCAGTCGCCCCGGAAGCTGTCGTCGCGATTGGTGACAAGGTCGAGCGTCATCAATCTCAGACCATAAACGAAAACAAGAGCAGCCCGGACCGTCTTGTGATTCCTGGACCAGTCGATTGGGCGGGCGTCGGCGACACCTATTTTTCGATGGTGGCGGTCCCGACCAAGCCGACCGATGGACTCGAGCTTCAAACAACACAGTACGACTACTCTGCTAACGGAAGTCCGGAAAAAAGATATTTGATTACCGCCTGGGTCCCGATTCCCAGTGACGGCTCGCGTTCGGTGATTTATGCCGGACCGAAAGATCATTACCTGCTCACGGAGTCCAGCTCGAAACTTAGCCAAAGCCTTGGCCGGAACATCGATCTGGAGGGTCTGATTGACTACGGTTGGTTCAGATGGATGTCGAGGCCGTTGGCCGTGCCGATTCTCAAGGCGATCAAGTGGCTGATGGCGTTAACCGGCAGTTACGGCGTCGCCATCATTCTGTTCACGATTGGCATTTATTCGCTGTTTTTCCCTTTAAAATGGCGTTCTTCCAAGTCGATGAAGAAGGCGCAGAAGCTCGCGCCGAAGATGAAGGAGCTGCAAGAGAAGATCAAGGGGATGAAGCCAAACGACCCGCGCTTGAAGGAGCTACAGGTCGAGCAATTACGGCTGATGAAAGAGGGAAATCCGCTCGGCGGTTGTTTGCCATTGCTGATTCAGATGCCTTTCCTGTTCGCGCTGTATCGGGCGATAACTATCTCGCTTGATTTTCGACAGGCCACCTTCCTTTGGCTGCCGGATCTTTCCGCCGGCGACCCGACTCACGTCCTGGAAATCCTGATGGCCGGGACGATGATCGTTCTGCAACTCATTACGCCGGCACCATCGGCCGATCCGCTGCAGCGCAAGATGATGGCGATCGGAATGCCCGTATTCATGTTGTATGTCCTTTGGGGCGCGCCCTCAGGCTTGCTACTCTATTGGTTGGTCGGAAACATCGTAGGCTTCAGTCAGCAGTTTGTGATCAATCGTTACACGAGAACCGAGGGCGACGAGCCGCCGGCAGACGGACCGGCGCCAAAGAAATCGAAGAAAAGCAACGGCGCGGGGAAACCCGTAGAAGCTTGATAGAATTGAGCTGGGAGCTTGATTAACTATGCAGGATCCTTGTGCTAACGCCAGCAGTTTCCTTGAGTCGATATTTCAGGGATTGGGACTGAGCATAAACGTGGCAGTCACTGAGACGCCGGCGGAATGTTTGCTGGACCTGAGTGGGCCGGATGCTGAGCTTTTGCAAGTCGAGGGCGGCGAACTTTTGCATGCAGTGCAACACCTCGCCAACCAGGCCTTCGGAAGAATGCTCCCCGACGGTCAGCGACTGGTCTGCGACGTTGAAGGATTTCGCGCGACTCGAGAAGCCGAATTACGCGCAATGGCTAATCTCGCCGCGGATCGCGTGCGCACGACCGGTGCGCCATTTGTCTTTGGCGAAATGAATTCGAGTGAACGTCGAATTATTCACCTCACGCTCGCCGACAGTGAAGACCTCTACACCGAATCAGTCGGCGACGGCTCAGCACGCAAGTTGAGAGTTGCGCTAAAATCCTCCAACTAGAACCGAGCCATCGGTCAGTCCGTTCTGCCGTTCAACCGCGATGGATACAATAGTCGCAGTCGCAACACCGCCTGGTCGCAGTGCGATTGGCGTGATCAGACTGAGTGGACCACAGTGTCTGCCGATTCTTCGCACGCTCGTTCGTGATGAAGCCTTCACGCCCGAACCAAACCGAATTACTCTAAGAAAAATCTGGCGCGACTCGGGCGAGCCCCTCGACGCCACGCTCGTCAGTTTCTTTGCCGGCCCACGTTCGTTTACCGGGGAAGACATGGCAGAAATTAGTTGTCATGGCTCACCCGTGATCCTGCGCCAGGTCCTGGATTTTATTCTGAGTCTGGATGCGCGGTTGGCTGGCCCAGGCGAGTTCACGCTCCGGGCCTGCAGGAATGGAAAGTTGAACCTCAGTCAAGCCGAAGCGATTCGTGATTTGATCAACGCGCAGACTGAAGCCGCGGCTGTTCAGGCGACTCGGCAACTAAGCGGAGAACTGTCGAGCGCGCTCCAGCCTGCCAAGCAAAAGCTCATTGAGATCATAGTCATCCTGGAGTCTGCGCTGGAGTTCGTCGAAGACGACTTGCCGCGGCTTCAGGTCGAAAAGATCGAGCAGCAGATTCACGAGGTGCTGTCGGCTGTTAAGGCACTGCGCTAAAACCTATGCCGCCGGCCATCTCCTCCGAGACGGTTTGAAGGTCGCCATCGTGGGACGCCCGAATGTCGGTAAGTCCAGTCTCTTCAATGTGTTACTGAGACTGGATCGCGCCATCGTCACGGAGTTTGCCGGTACGACCAGAGACAGCATTACTGAAAGTATCAATCTCCACGGCGTCCCTGTTTTACTTACTGACACGGCTGGCCTCCGAACCGCCGCCGATCCTATTGAGGAGATTGGCGTCGAGCGGACGCACCGGGCAATGGCGGATGCTGATCTCCTCGTCGTAGTAATCGACGGATCGACTGAACCAACGCCCGAGGATCTGGAAATTGTTTCAAGCGCAGCGAAATCAAAATTTGTTTTGGCGGTCAACAAGTGCGACCTGTCGGAGGTGCCGGAACTCGAGGCTAAGCTGGGTGGTCCAACACGCCTGGTCCATCTGTCCGCGCGGACGTCACAAGGACTGAACGAACTCACGGCTGCTATACTTGAACCGTTCGGTAGCGTTGATTCGGAAAACGCCGGGCTGCTCGTTACCAACAGCCGGCACCATGATCTCCTAATGCGTACGCAGAGAGAACTGGAAGAGTCGCTGCGGGCGCTTCGTGATGGCGCGAGCGAAGAGTTGATCGTGTTAGGTCTTCATAACGCACTGCGGTTTCTGGGTGAGATTACCGGCGAGACGACGACCGAGGATCTTCTGACCGAGATATTCAGCACGTTTTGCATCGGGAAGTAAGAATGGTTTTCGACGAAATTTTTGATGTGATCGTGATCGGTGGCGGGCATGCCGGCTGTGAAGCTGCGTCTGCCGCCGCGCGTCTCGGCGCGCAAACGGCGCTCGTGACCTTGAATCTGGATCTGATTGGACAGATGTCGTGTAATCCGGCGATCGGCGGAATCGCGAAGGGCCACCTCGTCCGCGAAATCGACGCACTGGGAGGAATCATGGGCCGCGTCGCCGACCGGACCGGCATTCAGTTTCGCCTGCTGAATCGCTCGCGCGGCCCCGCAGTCCAATCGCCGCGAGCTCAAGCGGATCGCGCCTTATACCGGACCGAGATGCGAAAGACTTTGGAGGAAACCGGCGATCTGCACCTGCGACAGGGGATGGTGGTGGATCTTCTCGTTGAGAAAGAAAGAATCAGAGGCGTTGTAATGCAGGATGGGCGGCGAATCGCGACGACGGCAGTAGTTGTTGCGGCCGGAACTTTCCTGAACGGCTTAATTCACACCGGTCGTCGAACCTACACCGCGGGCCGCGCCGGCGAACCGGCGTCGATCGAACTGGCTGAGTGTTTGAAGCAACTGGGCCTTCCGGTAGGCCGACTGAAGACAGGTACGCCGCCGCGGCTTGATGGCCGCACGATTAACTGGGACGCCTTTGAGGCGCAGCAGGCCGACGAAAAGCCGGTGCCGTTCTCGTTTTCAACCGACAAAATCGAGCAACCGCAGATTAATTGCTACATCGGTTACACCAACGGACGACTTCATGAAGCGATACGCCGAAACCTGCATGAGTCGCCGCTATATTCTGGTCAGATTAAGGGAATCGGTCCGCGCTATTGTCCGTCAATCGAGGACAAAGTCGTTAAGTTTGCTGATAAAGATCGCCACCAACTCTTTTTAGAGCCTGAAGGCCACGATACGAATGAAGTTTACCTGAACGGCTTTTCCACGTCCTTGCCGGCCGGAATGCAACAGGAGCTGGTTAGGATGGTTCCCGGACTCGAGGAAGCCAGGATCATCCGACCCGGCTACGCGATCGAATACGATTTTGTCGATCCGCGCGAGCTGGGTCCCGACCTTCAATGCCGCAAAATCGCGGGCCTTTTCCATGCTGGACAAGTGAATGGCACGACGGGTTACGAAGAGGCTGCTTGCCAGGGGTTGCTGGCAGGAATCAATGCCGCCGCCTTGGTGAAGCGGCGGACGGCGTTTCGTGTGCGACGAGAAGAATCGTATATCGGCGTACTGGTCGACGATCTAATCAGGCAAGGCGTCGATGAGCCGTATCGCATTTTCACGTCACGGGCTGAATATCGACTGGCGCTCAGACATGACAACGCCGACGAGCGTCTGCGACATTACGGGCGCGAGTTAGGGTTGGTGGGCGACGCCGATTGGGATCGGTTTCATCAACGACGCGAACGTATATCAAAGGCCAAGGCTTTGCTGCGATCGACACGCCTGTCGAAGAGTGACGCAGCGTATCCGGCCGTCAGGGAAACTTTGTCGTCTGATCTTGAGGGTTCGATAACCCTGGAAGAACTGGCAAAGCGTCCGGGGATGACGACTGAAGCGATTGGGCGTTTGTTGCCGACGACCGATCGGTCAAACATTTCGCGGAACGATCTCGAGTCAGCCCTGGCCGACAACCTTTACGCGGGATATATCAAGGCACAGGAACTTGTCATCCGTCGACTCAATCATCACGACGCCACGCGAATTCCCGCCGATCTTGACTTTCGCGCCCTTAATGGGTTGTCACATGAGATGGTTGAGCGTTTGGAGCGGGCTCGACCGACAACGTTCGGCGAGGCTCGGCGGATTCCAGGCTTGACCGCGGCTGCGCTTTCAACGATTTACGTCGCTGCGAATGTCCCTGTTTAGCAACTGGATGTTTCACGTGTCCCGCTGAAGGGCTCCAGGCACGTAAAAGGGACACGTGAAACATCGCGCAGCCATAAAACCTCATTTCTCCGTCACAACGCTAGAAACCCCAAGGACCTTGTGTTAAGTTAGCCCGCTTCGCGCATCAACCCCGCTCTAGCTTAAAGATGGCCAAAACGATTGCAATTGCAAATCAAAAGGGTGGTGTGGGTAAGACCACTACCGCCGTTAATCTAGCTGCCGTGCTGGCTAGCTGGGATTTCCCCGTCCTGCTGGTAGACGCGGATCCACAAGGGAATGCCACCTCGGGCGTGGGTATACCGCGGGGTAGTTTTCGGAAAAGCATCTATCACAGCGTGGTTCTCGGGGACCCTGCGGCCGATGCGATCCTGGAAACCGCAATTCCTTATCTAAAAGTTCTGCCGGCAAACAAGGATCTGGCGGGCGCAGAAGTGGAATTGGTGGAAATCGAAAGGCGTGAGTTTCGTCTTCGTCAAGCCCTGGAAACGGTTGAAACGAACTTTCAATACGTAATTATTGACTGCCCCCCGTCTTTAGGCCTGTTGACACTGAACGCCCTAACGGCGGCGAAGTCGCTTTTGGTACCCATTCAATGTGAATACTACGCGCTCGAAGGCGTCACGGAACTGTTTGACACCCTCGCGCGGATTCGTCGCCTCCATAATCCGGGCCTCACCATCGAAGGGCTCCTCCTCACGATGTACGACGAACGCACAAATCTGTCTGCGGCCGTCGCCTCCGATCTGCGAGACTTTTACGGTCAACAGGTCTTTGCCACGGTTATACCTCGGAACGTTCGCCTGGCTGAAGCGCCTAGTTACGGAAAACCAATTACTCTTTACGACGTTCATTCCAAGGGCGCCGAGGCGTACTACCAGTTAGCTAAGGAGATAATCGCGCATGACACGAAAGGCATTGGGTCGGGGGCTGGGGGCGCTACTCTCAGCTGAGGGCACGGCGACCGCTACCGAAGACACCAACGTAGTTGCGATCGATCTTATCGACCCAAGCCCACTGCAGCCGCGCAGCGTCTTCGACGAGTCGAAGTTGGAAGAGCTCGCGAAGTCGATCAAGGCGAACGGCGTCGTGCAGCCTCTTCTTCTGCGCCGCAAAGGGGACAGATTTGAACTGATCGCCGGCGAACGACGATGGCGGGCGGCGCAGTTGGCGGGTCTCACCAGGATTCCGGTAGTTCTGAAAGAGGTTTCCGATGATCAGGTCCTGGAAATTGCCCTCATAGAAAACATTCAACGCGAGGACCTCAACCCAATAGAGGAGGCCCGAGCTTACAAGAAACTAATTGAGACGCTCGGGCTTACCCAGGAGACGGTGGCGGAACGCGTCGGTAGAGATCGTTCTTATGTGACCAACTACCTGCGGTTGCTGCGGCTGCCTGAAGACCTTCAGGATCTCGTGCAGTCGGGAAGGCTGTCCACAGGTCATGCCAGAACTCTCTTAGCTTTAGAGCAAGTTGATCTTCAGCGTCGTACTGCCCGAAAAATAATTGAGCAGGATTTATCGGTAAGAGCCACCGAGCGAATGGTACGGCTGCTGGTCGAGCCGGGGCGGCCTCGAGCAAAGGTCGCATCCGGCCCTCGGGAGAAGGATGCGAATGTGCGTGCAGCGGAAACAAAACTGCGGCGGATCTTTGGGACGCAGGTCAGGATTATTCAAGCCCAGAGCGGTGATTCCGGAAAAATTGAGTTTGAGTTTTACAATCAAGGCGACTTGGATCGTGTCTACAATCTGCTGACGAGATCCGCCGAGTAGTCGCTATTTGAGCTACGGCTGTACCAGTTACAGCGGCTCTGGCTTGCTGCTAGCAAAGTGTCCGTGGTATCTCGTACAGTTGCGGCGAGCGTGAGGTAGTTGTAATAAGCAAAGCTTTACAAAAATAGTGTTTTCTGCCCGGCAAGAGGGGCAAGCCCACCTTCCCAACCGCGAGATTCTTGGAATTGCGCGACCGCATTCAAGTTGAAGGCATTCTTTGTGAGATCGGAACCTCTATTCTAGTCAGCTCGGGGTCAGGCAGGTGGGCTTGCCCCCCGCTCTTTGTACTTATTGTGCAAAGCCTATGAGCTAAGGATGCAACTGCAGTTGGCTTGCCGCGGTCAGTGGAGACTTGGTGATGGTAGCGGACAAGACGATGCGGTTTCCGACGTGTTTCTACGGGACGCGGCCTTGACCGCCTTTTTTTCGAATGGTAGACTCCGACGCTTTTGCGTCACGCCGTCGGTTTGGAGGAAACTAGTTGGCATTACTAGGTCTCGCAGGCTCAATACAATTGGTGCCGGATGGAACGTTGCTGTTCCATCTGCTGCTGATCATCCTCATGGTGGCGTTGCTAAACGCGACGCTGTTGAAACCGATAAATCGAATTCTCGAGGAACGCGACCGGCGGACCAAGGGCCGGCTGAGCGAGGCGGAAACGACTTTGGTTGCCGTCGAAGAGAAGTTGCGGGACTACGAAGCGAGATTGAGGGAAGCCAGAGCAGAAGGGTATGCGCAGATGGAGCGAGAACGCGCGGGTCTTTCCGCGGACAGGCAACGAAGAGTCGGCGAGACGAAAGCCGAGATTGCTCGGGTCCTTTCGGCGGAAACTCAAACGCTGGTGACGGAGATGGAAGCGGGGAAAGCGAAACTGGGCGCGGAAGCACGCGCGAACGCCTTAGAGATCAGTCAGCATATTCTCGGTCGACCGGTGAGTGGTTAACCAAAGTTGTCGCAGAGTCTAATTGTGATTGTTAACTCCACATTTCTTCTTTCATTCATGATCCCCGAATGGTTGGAGGGTTGGTCGAACTATCCGGGTGCGGAAGCCTGGAGGTTCTTTAACCTCTTCGTCTTTATTCTGGTCGCGTTCTACTTGCACCACCGTTTTGGCAAACCGGTGCGCGAGGCGTTGCGGTCGCGCGGCGAAAGTATTAAGCGAGAACTGGAGAGGGCCCGCCTTGAGCGAGACCAGGCCATTGCAAAGCTGGCCGAGATCGAATCACGTTTTGGCAATCTAGACGCAGAGGTCGCAAAGGTTCGGGAAAAAGCAAAATTGGAATCGGAGGCTGAGCGACAGCGCATGACCGCGGCCACTGAAGAAGAGCTCGTGAAGATTCGCGAGCAGGCCAAGAGGGAAATCGAGAGTGCGGGCAAAGCAGCGCGGCATGAACTTCGGAAATTTGCTGCGGCTGAAAGCGTACGTATCGCCGAGGAGCTTCTGGCAAAAGAGATCAGACCGGAAGACGACGTGCGGTTAACCAGTCAAACGGTCCAGGAGTTGGGAGGAACGCGCGCTTGAGTTCACAAACTGTTGCCCGACGTTATGCTTCAGCTCTTGCTGACGTAGTTGCTGAACGAGGTGAAGCAGCAACGGTTCAGGCGGAATTGGCTGCTTGGGAAAAGATGCTGGTGGACAACCCGCCGTTGCTGGAGGCATTCAGCAATCCAACCGTGGCCCAGCAACAGAAGGAAAAGCTGCTTAGCGAGTTAATCGCGCGCACCAGGGTTCAACCCACAACCGCGAACTTTCTTCGCGTTTTACTGAAAAATCAACGACTCGCTGAATTGCCTCAAGTCAACACCAAGTTCGCCGAAGTCCTGGACGATCGCGCGGGCGTAATCAGTGCGCGCGTGACTTCGGCTCGACCGGTCTCCGCGGGAACGAAGTCGTCGCTGGAAGCGAAGCTGGCGGAGATGACCGGAAAGAAAATTCGCCTGAGCTTTGACACTGATGAAGCGCTCCTGGCTGGAATCGTCACACGAATCGGCTCAACTATCTACGACGGTTCGGTGCGCAATCAACTGAAGCGACTTGGCGAGGAACTCGCGGGCTAGTACAGAGGAAAACGATGGAACCAATTAGAGCGGACGAAATCAACGAAATTATTCGCAGGCAGATCGAAAACTTTGAAGCCGGCGTGACCGTGATGGAAGTCGGCACTGTCATCAAGGTTGGCGACGGCATTGCTGAAATTCATGGACTCGAAAAAGTCATGGCCGGCGAGTTGTTGGAGTTTCCGCACGAGGTGCGCGGACTCGCGCTGAACCTTGAGGAAGACAAAGTCGGCGCCGTGCTTTTCGGTGAGTACCAGGCGATCAAAGAAGGCGATCTGGTGAAGCGCACCAGCCGCATCATGCAGGTTCCGGTCGGCGACGCGATGGTCGGGCGAGTGGTCGACGCGCTGGGAAATCCGATCGATGATCGTGGTCCAATCGTCACCGAGGAATTTTACGCGATCGAGCGAATCGCTCCCGGCGTTGTCGATCGGCAGCCGGTTAAGGAGCCGTTGCAAACAGGTCTCAAAGCGATCGATGCGATGGTGCCGATCGGCCGCGGACAACGTGAGCTCATCATTGGCGACCGGCAGACAGGCAAAACGGCGGTTGCGGTCGACACGATAATTAATCAGAAGGGCAAAGACGTAATCTGCATTTACGTTGCCATCGGCCAGAAGGCCTCGACGGTGGCGCAGGTTGTAAAAACGCTGGAAGACTTTGGTGCTTTGGAGTACACGATCGTCGTCAAGGCGACCGCTTCCGATCCGGCGGCGATGCAGTTTCTGGCTCCATACTCCGGCGCCGCGATGGGCGAATATTTCCGCGACAACGGCCGGCACGCTTTGACAATCTACGACGATCTCTCGAAGCAGGCCGCCGCTTACCGCGAGATCTCCCTGCTGCTTCGGCGCCCGCCCGGTCGCGAAGCCTATCCTGGCGACGTCTTCTATCTGCACTCTCGTCTGCTCGAGCGCGCGGCAAAGATGTCTGACTTAAAAGGCGGCGGTTCATTAACGAGTCTCCCGATTATTGAAACGCAGGCGGGCGACATTTCCGCGTACATCCCGACCAACGTCATTTCGATCACCGACGGGCAGATCTTCCTTGAGGCGGATCTTTTCAACAGCGGCATTCGTCCGGCGATCAACGTCGGCAACAGTGTCTCGCGCGTGGGCGGCTCGGCGCAGATCAAGGCGATGAAGCAGGTGGCGGGAACGCTGCGAATCGATCTGGCCCAGTTCCGTGAGCTGCAAGCCTTCGCGCAGTTTGGTTCGGATTTGGACAAGGCCACGCAGGCGCAGCTCGCCCGCGGTCAGCGCCTGGTCGAAATTCTGAAACAGCCGCAGTATCAACCGATGAACGTGGAGAATCAGGTGCTCGTCATCTGGGCTGCAAGTAACGGATATGCTGACGACGTCGCGGTCGAAGACGTCCGCAAGTTTGAAGCTGAGCTGTTGAAGTTTGTTCAGAATTCTCAACCGGGTCTACTGCAGAGTATTAGGGAAAAGAAGAGCCTGACAGATGAGATCGTCACCGATCTCAAGCAGTTGATGACCGACTTCAGGTACGAGTGGATCAACAAAACATCCGCAACCGGGGACGAAGTAAGCGCGAAATTGAAAGCTATGGAGTCGTCGTCGCCCGCGGTGGTGGGCGCGTAGTCGCGACCGTTTAATCGTCATCCATGCCGAATCTTTTAGACATTCGCCGGCGCATCAAGTCGGTCAAGAACACGCAGCAGATCACCAAGGCCATGAAAATGGTCTCGGCTGCCAAGCTGAAGCGCGCGCAGGATCGCGTGGTCACGGCCCGCCCGTTCGCGAACAAGATGACCGAAGTCTTGAGTGGACTTGCTGATCGTGCTGGTGAAGATTTTCATCATCCTTTGCTTGATGCGCGCGGCGACGAGCGTTACCTGCTCGTACTCGTCACCGCTGACAAAGGTTTGTGCGGCGCCTTCAACACGAATCTGATCAAGGCGGCCCAGGCTTTCATTCGCGACAACCCCGGCAAGCAAATTGAAATTATGGCAGTCGGTCGCAAAGGCAGAGATTTTTTCCGTCGCCGTGGCGCCAGTATGGCCGGCGAATACATCGGCGTAACCGGCAAGGGACGCGTCGACTTTTCTGAAGCGCTGGAGATTGCGCGCGACGTCATTAAACGATTCACCGACGATCAGGAGATCGACAAAGCGTTCATCGTCTACAACGAATTCAAGTCTGTGCTGCAGCAGCGCGTGGTCACGGAGCAGCTCCTGCCGGTTGCTCGTGCCGCCGCAGACGGAGAGTCAGCCAAACCAGATCAAGCTCTGACTTTGGTCGATTACATCTACGAACAACCTCCGGCTGAAATCTTCGCTCGACTCCTTCCGCGCCTGATCGAAACACAGATCTTTCGCGCGTTGCTCGAATCGATAGCTTCGGAACAAGGCGCGCGAATGACGGCAATGGATTCTGCTTCCAAGAATGCGCGCGAGTTGATCGATTCGCTGACGCTGAACATGAACCGAGTCAGGCAGGCAGCCATTACAAATGAAATCATTGAAGTCGTGTCGGGTGCAGCGGCGCAATAATCTGCGGAAATCTTAATGGATGATTAGCAAGGGAAGCGGCAGGCGCTGCTTCCCTTTATTACTTTCGGCGCGACTTTTGGCGCGAATTTTCGCTTAATGAAAACGCAAACCATCGGGACGGGCGGCGAAACGAAGCAGTCGTCTGCCGGCTCACGTCTCTGGCGTTATGGTCCCCTCGTAATCTGGATGCTCTTCATCTCGTTCGCTTCGACCGGCGAGTTTTCCGCTAGCAAAACTTCACCAATTCTCCGGCCCGTCATACTGTGGCTCTTCCCAAACACGACCGAGGTCGGGCTGGCGACGATACACTTCATGACGCGCAAGGCCGCACACTTCAGCGAGTATGCGCTGCTGGCCTTTCTGGCTCGGCGAGCTTTCATTACTTCCGCTCGCGAATTCATTCGGCGGCATTGGTTCCAGCTAGGATTGTTGCTGGTCGTGATTTATGCGCTGCTTGACGAGTTTCACCAGAGTTTCGTGCCGTCGCGCACCGCGTCGATTTATGACAGCGCGATCGACATCGCCGGCGGGTTGACTGTCCTGCTGCTCTTTAAGCTTTTCGGGAAACGTACGCAGGAACACTAACCGCCAAGGCGCCAGGGCGCCAAGCTATGAAATCCGCCGCACCAAATTGATTTAGCTTTTTGATCCTGGCTTTTCTGAAATACTTGGTGGTCTTGGCGTCTTGGCGGTTAGATTTCCCGCAGGTCGCTGCTTTCCCTGACTGCCTCGTTTATGCAATCATTTCTGCTGGGCCGAAGCCCCGGCGCGAACTAATGAAACGACCGTTCCGTATTAAAGTTTAGAGTTCAACCGTCAGGGTTGCTCTGCGAAGTAGCAAGCAAGCTGAAGCTTGTACTCTGAACACTTGAACGTAAGGAGAAACTGCATGGGAATATTTGACGCCATTAAGTCGCAATTCATTGAGGTCATCGAGTGGCTCGACGATTCGGGCAACACCCTCGTTTATCGTTTTCCGGTGCGCGGTCAGGAGATCAAAAACGGCGCGCAACTGACGGTGCGCGAATCGCAGGCCGCGGTTTTTGTTCACCAGGGACAGATCGCGGATGTGTTTGGACCAGGCCTCCACACCGTCGACGGCGGCAACACGCCCATCCTTTCGAAGCTCGGCGCCTGGATGCACGGCTTCAATTCGCCGTTCAAGGCGGAAGTTTATTTCGTCAACACCAAGCAGTTCACGGACCTGAAGTGGGGGACGTCAAATCCCGTCATGATGCGCGACACGGATTTCGGCATGGTCCGCCTGCGCGCGTTTGGTATTTACTCGATTCGCGTCACCGACCCGGCGGCTTTCATCAAAGAGATTGCCGGCACGAACGCACACTTTGTAACCGAAGACATCGAAGGTCAACTCAAGCGAACTCTCGTCAGCGGTTTTAGCGACGCGTTGGCAGAATCGAAAATTGCCGCGCTTGACCTCGCCTCGAACTACGACGAACTCGGCAAGTTTACACGCGGCAAACTCGCTGATGACTTCCAAGCTTTCGGGCTGGATCTGACGAAGTTTGTGATAGAGAACATTTCGCTTCCGGCGGAAGTCGAAGCCGCGATGGACAAGCGAACTTCGATGGGCGTCATCGGCGACGTGGGACGTTACGCGCAATTTCAGGCGGCGGACGCGATGCGCGACGCGGCGCAAAACACCGGGGGCGGCGGCGCAGCGACTGGCGCCGGTTTGGGCGCGGGCTTCGCGATTGGCAACGCCATGGCCGGAGCAATGAGCAACGCGATGAATCAGTCGCAAGGTCAGGCGCAAAATCAAGCGCACAACCAGGCGTCTGGAGAACCATCAGCGGCGAAAACCGCCTGTGCCAAATGTGGCGCCGCGAATCTGTCGAACGCGAAATTCTGTAACGAGTGTGGCGCCAAAATTGAAGTCGCCGGACAAACTGTTCCGTGCGCAAAGTGCGCCGCACAGCTTCCCGCCGGCTCAAAGTTTTGCAGCGAGTGCGGCACGAAGGTTGACTAGCGCAGCTTTTGGATTCGTTGCTATAGGAATTTCTTTTGAGGCGTTTAGAGGTGGGCAACTCCCGCTGTCTCAACATCGAATCGGCGGGCATTGCCCGCCTCTAAACGTCTCGCACGATTTATCCCGCCCTCCCGAGTTCATTTCACTTAGCAAATTCTTCGAGCCTGATGGTATTCTGAACGTCGACTCCGGCCATCAGCCTCGTAAGATTAGGAATGTCCCCCCATGTTTAGTCAGTTCAAAACACCGCGCCGGGTAGTGATTACCGGCATTGGCTGCGTCACCCCACTCGGAATCGGTCGCGAAGCGTTTTGGAAAGCGCTCACCAACGGCGAAAGCGGCGTGCGACGGATTGAAGCTTTCGATGTTTCCAACTCACCCGTAAAAATTGCCGCCGAAGTTCGCAATTTTGATTGGGAAGCGCAACTCAATCCGAAAGATCGCAAACATGTGCCGCGCACGGTGCCGCTCGCCCTCGCCGCCGCGCGGGAAGCAATCCAAGACGCGGCCCTCGCGCCAGACGATTTCACTTTAGAAGAACGACGGGCGATGGGCGTCGTGTTGGGCACCGGCGGCGGCGGACTCGCCTTCACTGAACAGCAATATTCGTATTGGTTCGTTGGTCCGGTTCACAAAGCGAGCGTCTACACGATTCCGTCGTCAACGCACGGCGGGCTATCCAGCGAATTGTCGATGGCGTTTGGACTACGCGGACTTTCACACATCGTTTCCACCGGTTGCACCAGCTCGTCCGATGCGATCGCTTACGCTTCACAACACATCGCGCTCGGTCGGCAGGACATTATGTTAAGCGGCGGCGTCGACGCGCCAATCGCGCCCGGAATTCTCGCCGGGTTCAATCTCATGACCGTGCTGACTAACGATTGGAACGATGAACCCGAGCGAGCGTCTCGGCCGTTTTCGTTGAACCGTTCCGGAATTGTTTTGGGCGAAGGTTCGTGGATCTACGTGCTCGAGGAACTGGAACACGCGCAGGCGCGCGGCGCCAAAATGTATGCCGAGGTGACGGGCTACGGCGCGACGTGTGATGCGTACCATCGTGTGCGTCTTGCTGAATCTGGCGATGAACCGGCGCGCGCGATGAAGCTGGCCCTCGCGGACGCGAATCGCAAACCTGAGGAAGTCGACTACGTAAACCTGCATGGAACTTCCACCGTCCTCAACGATCGCATCGAAACCAGCGCGCTCAAACTCGTGTTGAATGGCGGCGCGATCACCACGCCGATGTCCGCAACGAAGTCGCAGGTTGGGCATCCGCAGGGCGCGAGCGGCGCCGCGGGCTTGTCGGCTGCGCTGTGTGCAATGCACACCGGAATGATTCCGCCCACGATCAATCTCGACGAACCCGATCCGCTTTGCGATCTGGACTACGTCGCCAATCAGGCCCGGAAGGCCGACGTGCGCGTCGCGCTTTGCAACTGCATTGGCTTTGGCTCGAAGAACAGCGCGCTGGTGATTGAGAAGATCTCAGCTTCGTAGCTTGCAAACCAAAGAGCGGGGGCAAGCCCACCTTCCCAACCCGAGAGCTTTTCCCAGCGAGTGATAGTCCAACCTTGAAGGCCTTTCAATCGAGAATCAGCACTCAAATCTATTAAGCTCATCGTTGGGAAGGAGGGCTGGCCCCCGCTCTTTTGCTTTGATTCGACCCAGCGGCCAAAACACGCAAACTGACAGTTTGCGTTACAACTTTCGATCGGCTACGCTTTCGTCTTACTAAACAATCTCAAATTTCAATCTCCAGATTTCAGAGTTAAAGGCATATGTCACAAGTAACTGAGCAACTGGTTCTCGACGCACTGCGACAGATCCAGGACCCCGATCTGCACAAAGACATTGTTACGCTTGGCTTTATCAAGGATCTCAAGATCGACGGTGGCGCCGTTTCGTTTCGCATCGTGCTGACCACTCCGGCGTGTCCGGTGAAGGCCGAGATGGAGAGCGCCGCGCAGGAATTAGTTGGAGCGTTGCCTGGTGTGACTTCCGTGGCCGTCACGATGGATGCTGAAGTTCCCAAAGGCAGAGGCATCGGCGACAAGCTCGCGATCGACGGCGTGCGAAACATCATTGCGGTCTCATCGGGCAAGGGCGGTGTTGGCAAGTCGACCGTGGCTGTTAACCTTGCCGTGTCGCTGGCGCTTGACGGCGCGCGCGTAGGCATCATGGACATGGACGTCTATGGTCCAAACGTTCCGATCATGCTGGGCGCCGCCAACGCGAAACCCGAGATTGACGTTAACAAGCTCGTTCCGATTGAAGCTTACGGCGTCAAACTGATCTCGATGGCGCTGCTGCAACCCGGCGACAAACCGATGATCGTGCGCGGGCCAATCCTTCATGGCCTGGTGAAGCAGTTTCTGACGGACGTTAAATGGGGCGAACTCGATTACTTGATCGTCGACATGCCGCCGGGCACAGGCGATGTGCAGTTGTCGCTCGCGCAGTTGGTGCCTGTTCAGGGCGCAGTGCTCGTGACTACGCCGCAGGACGTTGCCGTCGCGGACGTGCGCCGCGCGCTGCGCATGTTTGAAACAGTCGCCATTCCCATTCTCGGGATCATCGAGAACATGAGCTACTTCATCGCGCCCGACACCGGCACGCGTTACAACATTTTCGGCGAAGGCGGCGGCGCCAAACTCGCGGAGATGTATCACGTGCCGCTGCTCGGAACGGTGCCGCTCGGCATGGAAGTTCGCGAAGGCGGCGACAAGGGTGTGCCGGTGGTGGTGAGCCACCCGGACTCGCCGCAGGCAATCGCGTTTAGGCGTGTGGCTGAGGAAGTTGCGCGGCAAGTCTCGATCGAGGCCATGAAACCCGAACTTGTCGTTTTGGGCAAAGGCCAATAAGATGGTTTTCGAAAGACGGTCTTTGTACTTGGGTCTTTGGTCTTGGTATTATTTTTTCGCAAGGTCGAGAGTCGTAAGAACAAAGGCCTAAGGCCAAAGTCCTAAGACCAAATGCCAGTTTTTCTGAGCAATAATCGAGAATCCAGGAGCTAATTTAAGATATGTCTACACAACAAACCTCGTCCACTGAAACAACTGGTGTGACAACTGCCGCCCCCACGATGACGCTTCACGTCACCGACAGCGCGGTTGTGGAAATCAAAAAATTTATGGCGGGCGAAGCAGACCTGCCGGAGACTGCCGGGCTGCGCGTCCGGGTTGTCCCGGGTGGCTGTTCAGGTTTTCAGTACAGCTTGAACATTGAAGAGGAATCGCGCCAGGGCGACTTCATTCTCGACGAAAAAGGCGTGAGGCTTTTTGTTGACATGTTCAGCGGCCAATACCTGAACGGCGTGCAGATCGACTACGTCACCGGCGTGATGGGTTCGGGTTTCACGTTTACTAATCCGAATGCTACGGGTAGCTGCGGCTGCGGCACCTCGTTCACGGCATAACGTAGGACAGACATTCCTGTCTGTCCCTATAGTCGGTTTGGCAGAAAGAAGACAGACAAGAATGTCTGTCATACAAAGAAGCGCGGTGCGCGATTCGGCTCGACGGTCTTCACTAAGGCCATCGAGCCACTTTCGCGTACCGCGTTAATATTTATTGGAGACGAAAGTTTCGGCCGGATCGGAGTCAGACGCTTGCAACTAATTCAAGCTCAATCGACCGAAGAGATCAGCCGCGTACGCGAGTTGTTCCAGGAATATGTTTCGTGGCTCGACGTGAATCTTTGTTTCCAAAACTACGACACGGAAGTGGCGGGTCTGCCGGGAGACTATGCGCCGCCAAGTGGGCGACTCTACCTGGCCGCTGAGAACGATCGAGTCGCCGGCTGCGTGGCGCTGCGAAAAATCGGGGACGAGATTTGTGAACTGAAACGGCTTTATGTGCGACCGGAGTTTCGTGGCACCGGTCTGGGCCGCAAGTTGACCGAGACAGTAATCCGCGAGGCGCGCGCGATTGGGTACCGGCGCATGAGGCTGGATACGCTGCCCGCCAAGATGGGCCAGGCGATTGCGATGTACCGCTCGCTCGGGTTTAAGAACATTGAGCCTTACTACGAAAATCCTTATGACGACGTGGCGTTCATGGAACTGGAGCTGGGAAGAGAAGTAGACAGCAAACAGTAAACAGCAGGAGGTAAGGAGACAGGAGGCAAGGTAGGAGCTGGAGAACTCCCTTCTTCTTCTTCCTTTGTTTTATCTGCTCCTGCCGCCTGCGCCTGCGGCCTGGCATCCTGCTGTTTGCTGTCTACTGTTTACGGTTTACTATTCCCGTCTGTTGTGCCAAATTCACTTCGCAATCAAAATTCATTTCTCGGGGAGTTCATAACCAATGCCTACGATTGAAGCCACCACTGCAACCGGCTCACAGACGATTGAAGCGCCGGCGGGAAAGAAGCTGGTCCTGGTCCTCGAGGATGCCGGCATCGACATTCTCCACCGCTGCGGCGGCAACGCCCGCTGCACCACCTGCCGCGTGGAAGTTCTCGCCGGCGACCCCGGTGAAATGGGCGAACTTGAGCGGGATCGTCTGGCCATGGAAGCGGAGCTTGCTGACAACGTCCGGCTTTCCTGTCAGATCCACGTCAACAGCGATCTGAACGTCAAGGTGATCAATCAAGCCAGCGTCAGAGGAATGGACGCCGGGCCGCGACCGCTTGACGAGTGAAAGGATCACTCAAGATGAGCGTTCAGGATTGGTTTGCCCTCGCTTTGCGAATCATCGGGGTCGCGACACTCATCCCCGGGCTCGGCCTACTGCTGGACGGTTTGCTGCATAAGTTGGGCTACTTTCAGGCACCCGACACGCATACCGCCTACTACCTGATTTACGGCGCCGCCCAGGTCATCGCCGGCATATATCTGATCAGTGGCGCACCGCTTCTTGTCGGACTCGTCTACACGACCGAAGATGAATACGAAGAGGAAGACGAAGGCGACGCTGAAGGCGACGCTGAGGAAAAATAGAATAGGCTGACATCCGAAGCCGCGAAGTCGTCGGACAACTTTATTGCATCGAGCGCGTTCAAGGTGTAATCTTCGCGCGTAACCCACAACAAGTAGGACAGACATTCCTGGCTGTCTCTGCGGCAAAACATTAATCGAGACAGGCGTGCGGCCTGTGCGACTCTCGGAGGTTTCTGAATGTCAATTGATCATCTCCCCGTCGGCTTGGCTTTGTTTCAGGATTTATTTCACGCACCGACCACGACGGACATCCTGCGTATCGGCTTGCGCTGGGCCCACTTCGTCGCCGGCATCACCTGGATCGGCCTGCTCTATTTCTTCAACCTGGTAAACGTACCAGTTCAGAAAGCTCTCGATCCCGACACCAAGAAAAAAGTAAATCCCGATTTGCTGGGACGCGCGCTTTGGTATTTCCGCTGGGGCGCGGTAGCCACGGTGGTGGCCGGCCTTGCCTACTTCGCGATGTACACGCTCAAGACCGACGTCGCGAACGCGAACACGCTCGGCAACGGCAGCATTAATCTTTGGGTGGTGCTGGGCGCCTGGCTGACTTACCCGATCGTTTTGTTCGTCATCGAATTTTTCATCATCAAGAAGGTGCCGGCGCTTACTAAAGACGGACGCGTGTTTGCCGTCGTGATGATTATCCTCGTTGTGTTTTTCTCGTGGGCGCTCCTTCAGTTTTTCAACGGCATGTTGACCGTCGGCGGCGAAAGCTATGCCAGCAACAAGACTTACTCGATTGGCATCGGCGGCGCCTACGGCATCGTGATGATGCTGAACGTTTGGGGAATTATCTGGCCCAACAACAAGCGGATCATCGCGGCAACTGCCGGCACCGGACCCGCCGCGCCGCCGGAGTTGGCGCGCCAGGCCTTTATCGCCTCGCGCACAAACGCCTGGCTGTCGCTGCCGTTGCTGCTGTTCATGGGCACGGCACACGGCGACTGGATCATCTTCGGGAAATAGGGAAAGACAGTGGGCAGTGTGCGGTGGCAGTGGGCAGCAAGCGGCTGGGTCCGTTTGCTGTCCCTTTCTGCTTTCAGCAGCTTTTCGGGGCGCAGTCACTAACTGAAACAATCTTCGCTAGCATCGTTGTTAACACGACTCCGAATGGGTAATTGCTTCCACTGCCCACTGCCCACTGCCCACTGCCTTACCGCCACACTAATTCCTTAGCCTCTCCACGCATTCGCCACACTCGCGCGCAATAGTCGTATCCTAATTCCCAAATCAACGGCCCTAATAATCAGCGGAGGTATTGACGAGATGAGTACGACAGCTTCCTACAAGGCACGCGAGTTCAACCTCAGCGGCCTCAACGGCATTTCCGACGAGACTTTGGAAATGCATTTCAAGCTTTACGAAGGTTACGTCAAAGAGACCAACAAATTGACGGGAGCGATCACCAAATTCGTTGAAGACGGCAAGGTGGACCAGGAGGAGATGCCTGCTTATTCAGAGCTGACGCGGCGGCTTGGCTTTGAGTACAACGGCATGGTCCTGCACGAATACTACTTCGACAACCTGAAGAGCGGCGGCGGCACGGGTGATCCCGAGCGGACGGCGCAGTTTGCGAAAGCTGCGGAAGCCAGCTTCGGCAGTTATGAAATCTGGAAAGCAGACTTCGTCGGCATCGGCAAGATGCGCGGCGTGGGTTGGGCCATCTGCAATCAGAACCCGGCGAACGGCCGGCTGTCGAACCATTGGATCACGCTTCATGAAACCGGCAACGTCGCCGGCTTCGCGCCGGTGCTCGTGATGGACGTGTGGGAACATGCGTACCTGCTTGATTACAAACCCGCCGAGCGGCCGAAGTACATCGAGGCCTTCTTCTCAAACATCAACTGGACCACGGTCGAGAAGCGACTGCAGCAAGATGCGGGCGTGCGCGGCGCTGGAGCGTGAGGAAGTCAGTCGGCAGTGGGCAGTGTGCGGTGGGCAGTTAAGCGGGGAGCGGTGCGCCGAGCAATGATCCGGGGCAGTGGCCCGACCGTGAGCGAGGGCGCATTCGACGCGCGTGGTTGTCTTTCGCAGTTCCCAAAGGCATCAGTCAGAGACCTGGCAGGCAAGCAGGTTGTTCGGCAGAACCACGATATCCTTTCTGCCCACTGCCCACCCCCTCACTCCCTTCCCGTTGGCTTACCGGGCCTCTCAGAGTACACTTACCAAAAATCAGTTCGTTCAAATCAAATCGTTTTCTGGGAGACCAAGATGGGCCGGCATAAAAAGTTCCTGACGTTGTCGTTTACGCTCGCGGCGTTCGCTTTGTTGTTCGCGTCGTGCGCCGCGGAGAGTCCGGGCGGCTCCAGCACTACAGCCACCAGCACCGTGACTCCGCCTACGACGCAAACGCTGACCGTCGTGCCGCGACCGCAAAAGATTTTGGATTTGATGAAAGCGCGCGGCGAACAGGACGAGGCAAAACCGGTGATCAAGATCGTTTCACCGGCGAAGGATGCGGTCATCAACGGTTCCAAAGTCGAAGTCAAACTCGATCTCGGCGGCGATCTGAAGGGCTACCTGCCGCACAAGGATCCGGCCACCGGCAAAGGCAATCACATCCACGTCATTTTGGACAACCAGCCTTACGAAGCTTATTACGAGTTGGGCCAGCCGTTTGAATTGCGCAATGTCGTGGCCGGCAAACACACGCTGCGCGTCTTCCCATCGCGGCCGTGGCACGAGAGCTACAAGGATGACGGCGCGTTTCAAATGGTGACGTTCACGGTCAAGGGCGGCGGCGACGCGTCCCAGCCGACGACCACGAACAGCGGCCAAACGGTCGCGAGCCCGAGTCCCGCGACGCCGCCGCGCGAAGGCAAGGATTACACTGCGAGCACCGCCGGCGACGTCGATCCGACAAGGCCGCTGCTGACTTATAGTCGTCCGAAAGGCGAGAACAAGGGCGAAGACGCCGACCCGATCATGATCGACTTCTGGCTGGCCAATGCGAAATTGAAAGGCGACGGCGGCGAGTATCGCATCAGGTACATCATTGACGACGATGAGCCGAAGTTTCTAGACAAGTGGGAACCTATCTGGCTGGCCGGTTGGCTTAACGGCAAGCACACGGTTCTCCTCGAGCTGCTGGACAAAGACGACAAGCCAGTCGAGAACGGCGGTTACAATTCTACCAAGCGCGAGATCACAGTCGTGAAATAATTTGGAGTGCGGTGACCTGTCACCGCTTTCATTGGTCGCGACGTGTCGCGACCTCTGGGGGTTGAGAGCACGTAACCACTATACTGGACGCCCTGATCTTTCAGTAGTTCCTGCAAACGGAGGTCGCGACAGGTCGCGACCGAACAAAGCGGTGACGGGTCACCGCACTCCAAACATAGCGGAGCGTAATTGTGCGACGACGCGAAATCGACGGTTGCCCTGTTTCCGGCGCGTTGCAAATGATTGGCGACAAATGGACGTTGCTGATCGCGCGCGATCTCGCCGACGGCGCCCGCCGCACGATGGAACTGCACACCGGACTCTTTCCCATCAGCAGCCGCACCCTGGTCGCTCGCCTGCGCGACATGGAAAAGGACAAGCTCGTCAAACGCACCGACTTTGGCGGCAACCCTCCGCACATTGAATATGCGCTCACTGAACGTGGACGCGTGCTGCTGCCGCTGGTCGACGCTTTACGAGTTGTGGGCCAAACGCTGGATTGCAATCAGTGTGAGGATAGAAAGAAACTACTAGGTTCTTACTGCGAAGCCTGTCCGCAAAACTTTCAGCCGGCTGAGCCCGAGCCGTTCACCCGGTCCGCTCCTGCTCCCGCGCGACGCTCGCAACGAGATGACTCGATTGTCTTGCTGTAGGAGTTGGATCAACCAGCAAAGCCGCGGGGCAAGCCCCCTTCCCAACCCTGAGCTGGGAATCGTCTAATCTGATTGAAAGGCCTTAAAGGCTGGACTGCCGAATATTGAGAGAACCTCTCAGGTAAGGAAGGTGGGCTTGCCCCGCTGCTTGGTTTTTCTTCTGTTGCTCTATCTCTGCAAAGACAGACTCGGCTGAGACAGCTTCGATTTCATTGCGCTCAAATGCAGCGACGCGATCCTCAGCTTCCGCAGCCCACAATTCCAGTATGTCCGGATCTTGCAAAGTCTCTTCTGTCCTTTCCGGGCAATCTTAACCATGATTGGGAATCATGCTGCCGTCAGGTTCAATGATCGCGGAGTGATCCGCTGTGACGTGTTCACCTTCCATCGTCACCTCATCACCTGTGGGCATCGCCACTGGTAAATGATCGAGGAATCTTTCCGAGTCGAGTGCGGCCATGCAGCCGGTGCCGGCTGCGGTCACAGCCTGACGGTAATTTGAGTCCTGCACGTCGCCGCAGGCAAACACGCCGGGCACATTCGTCGCCGTCGAGCGATGCGACGTCAGGATGTACCCGACCTCATCCATATCCAGTTGTCCCTTGAAGAGGTCCGTGTTCGGCTTGTGTCCGATCGCGATGAAGACTCCGGCAACCGGCAGAATCCGTTCCTGGTTGGTCTTCAAATCTCGCAAACGCGCGCCGGTCACGCCAGCCTGCGGCTCGCCAAGAATCTCTTCCAGTCCGGTGTTCCAGAGGAACTCAATCTTTGGATTTTGAAATGCCTTGTCCTGCATGATCTTCGACGCGCGCAGTTTGTCGCGACGATGAACGAGGTAAACTTTCGAAGCGTAACGCGTCAAAAATGTCGCCTCTTCCATTGCCGTGTCGCCGCCGCCCACGACCACCAGTTCCTTATTGCGAAATCCGGGAAGCGGACCGTCGCAGGTCGCGCAAGCCGAGACGCCGTTGCCGCCAAAGCCATCCGGCACCTTCGCTTCGCCGGGAATTCCCAACCACTTGGCCGACGCGCCCGTTGCGATGATCAGCGTCTGCGTGTTGACGACGTAGTCGGCCATCTCCAGGCGAAACGGTCGCTCGCTCAAATCGACGTCGGTGATCCACGCCTCGAGAAACTCCGTCCCGAACCGTTCCGCCTGTTTACGAAACGCCTCCATCAACGCCGGCCCGTCAATGCCTTCGGGGAAGCCTGGGTAGTTTTCCACGTCAGTCGTGATCATCAGTTGGCCGCCTGGGATGGTTTGCTTTTCCGCGTTCGCCGGTGCGTCGATCAAGAGCGGCTTCAGGTTGGCGCGGGCCGAATAGATTGCGGCGGTCAGTCCGGCGGGGCCGGAACCAATGATTACAACCTCTCTGTCGAGTGTTTGCATGCTCATTCCTGTTTCATCCGTCCGTTGAAGTTGAAAAAGTGTTCTAAATGCCCCAAAGTATAGCCTTTTCGGGAAGGCCATAGTATAACTAGCGATACTAGAGTAGTCGAATCCGAGCTAGCGGCCTTACTGACAGGAAATCTCGGCTTACAGAGACTAAGGCAAACGATTGAACCCAGGCATCGTTCCGCAAACTATCGAAACTGTAGGCGTGATCGGCGCAGGCACCATGGGCCATGGAATTGCCCAGGTGGCTGCGGCCGCAGGCTACAAGGTTCTGCTTCGCGACGTTGATCTCGATTCTCTCGCTCGCGGCATCCGCGCGATCGAAGGCAATCTTGCCAAAGGTATTCAACTCGGAAAACTTACCGAAGCCGATCGGGATTCAACCCTGCAACACATTCGCGGCACCACCAAGCTGGCCGAGATCGCGAACACCGACCTGATCATCGAAGCCGCTCCCGAGCAATTGGCGCTGAAACAGGAAATACTTCGCGAACTCGAAACGCACTCCAACAAGGCTTTTATTTTTGCCACCAACACCTCGTCGCTTTCGATTACTGAGATTGCGCGCGCGTCCGAGCGTCCGCAAAATGTTGTCGGGCTGCACTTTTTCAACCCTGTCCACTTAATGCGGCTGGTCGAAATTGTGGTCGGCAAAGCAACTGGGGATGATACAGTGGAGGCTGTTCGCGAAGTTAGCCGCCGGTTGCGCAAGGAACCGATCGTGGTTCAGGATGTGCCCGGCTTTGCCTCGAGTCGTTTGGGCGTAGCGCTCGGACTCGAAGCGATGCGCATGCTTGAGCAGGGCGTGGCCAGCGCGAAAGACATCGATACGGCAATGGAGCTGGGCTACAACCATCCGATGGGCCCGCTGAAATTGACGGACCACGTGGGCCTGGATATCAGGCTGAACATTGCGGAGTATCTGTTTCGCGAGTTGGGTTCGGAAACGTTTCGGCCGCCCGAAGTTTTGCGGCGACTGGTGAGCGAAGGAAAGCTGGGCAAGAAAACCGGCGAAGGCTTTTATGAGTGGAGAAGCAAACAGCAAACAGCAAACAGCAAACAGTAGAGGGTCAGCAACCTTCCGGCTGTTTACTGTTTACTGTTTGCTGATTACTAGTTAATGAACACCCCTTCCAACAACGAAGAGAGGCGCTTTGCTTTACGCATGGCTCTGCGTCTGCCGATCGTCATCTCCGGTCGCGCCGAAGACGGCTCGGCCTGGAGCGAGCCCACCGAGACTGACGACATCTCGACTTCGGGCGCGCTTTTTCATCTCAATCAAAAAGTCAGCCGCGGCGAGCGCTTGTACCTGCGTGCTCATCGGCCGGACGGCGCCCCGATCGAAGTTACGGCGATAGTCATTCGCATCGCCCCGGCGATCTATGGAACTGCGCGCGTGGGCGTGCAAATTGCCGAGCCGGCCGAAAACTGGCTGCGACTCTTCGTCTCCTGGGTCGCCGACGAACAACCCACCGTTACCGACACCGATTCCGAAAACGCACTTCCGGAATAGCTCCAACCAATTCGGTTTCCACCTTTCCTCATGTTCCTCGGACCATGCCTGGATTTTTGCATCAGTTTGGAACCCAGGGCGTTCTATTTTCACTGGCACCGACGGCAATTCCTATGCGATACCATGGCGTTGTTTGACCATTTCGTTCAGTGTCCATGAAGAATCTCGGCGACGTCATACCTATCGAACGAATCGAAAGACGCATCTTCTATATACGCGGGGTCAAGGTGATGTTGAGTCCCGATCTCGCTGAACTCTATAACGTCCCGGTGAAAGTCCTCAATCAAGCAGTCAAAAGAAACACAGACCAATTTCCCGAGGACTTCATGTTTCAGCTCACTCCCGATGAGTTCGCCGTCTTGAAGTCACAAATTGTGACTTCAAGTTGGGGTGGCATCAGACGGGCGCGGCCCTACGCGTTCACCGAGCAAGGAATTGCCATGCTTTCCAGTGTGTTGCGAAGTGCTCGAGCAATTCGAGTAAATATTGAGATCATGCGTACTTTCGTAAAGCTTCGCGAGATGCTCGTTTCGAATACTGAACTTGCCCGCAAGCTCAACGAATTGGAAAAGAAAAGTGATCGCCAGTTCAAGATCGTCTTCGACGCAATCCGGCAACTGATGACACCTCCGCCTTCAAAAACCACAGCCATTGGTTTTCGGGCAAAATCCCAGCAGAAGTGATCCAACACAAATTTGATTGTCTGTCTCCCCCGTTTATGTAATTCTATGACTGCGGAACTCACCTAAGGCGTCTGGACCCGCCAACGCTTTTCATCCGTGCCCCAACCCAACAATCAGGCTTTCTGGGAGAACGCGATGAAGCTGTGTCCACAGTGCGAGTTCATTTATGAGGACGATCAGACCCTGTGCGACATGGACGGGAAGGAACTCGTCTACGATCCCCGAGCGCTCGCCTTCGCGGGAAACGTTCCTGCCGGCGTCGCGCAACTGAGCCACGCCCACGTGCCGGATGCGGCCCGCTCGGCTGAATTCGCAAACTTGGAATTCAACCCGTCTCTTGATTTAGCGCCGGATATGTTAATCAGCGCGCCACTCATTCCGACCAAACGTTCCTCAAGATGGCCGTTGCCCAGTCTGGCATTAGCGCTTTTAGCGGGACTGGTCCTGCTCGTCCTTCTGCTCGTCCTGTACTACGCCCGCCCGCATCTTTCACGAGTTCGCAGCTCATCCCGCTCAGCCAGCCAATCTGCTTCCGAACAAGCGGGCAGCCAAACTCAACCGCAGTCGCCATCGTCGTCGCGAGTAACCGAGCTGGAATCGGCTGGCTCTGGCGCGGGAAATTCCCTGGGAGAGACGGCCCCGTCCGAACAGTCTTCAGTCCCAACGATCGACCCGGCCGAACAAGTAACTTCGACAGATTCGTTGCCGGGGTCTGCGTCTTCGCAATCCACTGAGTCGTCGCTGCGATCCGCCTCTGACAAATCTGTGCTTCGCGGCCGTCCCGGTTCCAATCTCGTGTCCGCGCGCGCTTCAGGCGAGACCAATCGGGCGCAGGTAGTCATTCGCCTGAACAATGGTGCGTCCATCAAGGCTGACGAGGCCTGGGAAAAAAAGGAAGGCGTCTGGTATCGCCAGGCGGGCATGGTCACGTTTCTCAAACGCGGCCGCGTGAGATCGATTCAGCGCGTCGCGCCGGCTAATCGCAGTCAAACTCAACCCAACGCCGGAACTTCCATCGCCCAAAACCAGCCGCGAGTCGGCAAGCCGGTCGTAGTTAACACCAGGAAGGACTCCAAAGTTACGTCGTTTTTGAAGAAGACGGGACGAATACTGAGGAAGCCATTCAGATCTTAAACCGGGAGGTCGAACCGAAACGTTTATCGTCGCAAACTGCGACCTTAACCAGCGCACGGTGAGGGTTGACGAATGGAGATCACCCATTGTGATCTCCAGCGCGGATCGAAATACCCTGCCGGGGAACAACGGTTTGAAGTTGCAAACTACAATATCAAAGAATCTAGAGGTCAACGGGAGGTCGACGGCGAAGACTTCTGAAACTGAACTCACCGATAGGAAGTCACAATATGTGACCTCGGGCACAGTGACCACATGGTTCTGTTTGTCCGTTACGCAACCGCGCGGTCGGTGATCTCCAGGCCCTTATCGATGATCGCGAACGCCTCGCGCAGTTCGTCTTCGGTGATACACAGCGGTGGGTTCGTGAAAAACGTGTTCCAGCGCACAAACGTGTAGAGCCCTTCCTGGCGGAAGAACTTCCCAAGCGCTTGCATCTCCGGCGAACTACCGTTGAACGGCGCCATCGGTTCGAGCGTCTCGCGGTTTCGCACCACTTCAACAATTCCAAAGAGCCCGAGGTTACGCGTCGCGCCAACTGACGGATGCCGACTCTGCAAGTCCTCGAGCATCCCGCGCATCACCTGGCCCATCCGCCGCGCGTTTTCGACAAGAGCGTCTTCTTCGTACACCGCGATGGTCGCCAGCGCCGCCGCGCAGGCGAGCGGATGACTGTTGTACGTCAGTCCGCCGTAGAAGACGTTGTTCTGAAAGTGTTCGGCGATGTGGTGTCGCATGCCCACCGCCCCGAGTTGCACGTATGCGCTCGTCAGTCCCTTGGCCATCGAGATCAGATCCGGAACAACCTTCCAGTGATCGACGGAGAACCATTCCCCGGTGCGTCCAAAGCCGGCCATCACTTCGTCCGCGATCAGAAGAATCCCATACTTGTCGCAGAGCGCACGCAGTCCCTGCATGTAGCCGTCAGGCGGAATCAGAATTCCATTCGTACCCACGACGGGTTCGACAATTATCGCCGCGACTGTCTTCGCACCTTCAAGCTCGAGAATCTCTTCGGTCCGCGCCAGAACTTCCTCAGTCGTATCCGTGCCCTTCTGAACGCCATGGTAGAAGTCAGGGATGCGGAAGACGCCGGGGATGCCGGGCTCGGCTGCCCAACGGCGCGGATCGCCGGTCAAGGTTAAAGCGCCCGCGGTGCCGCCGTGGTAAGAGCGATAGCGGGCGCCAATTTTGTGCCGCCCGCTGAACATGCGCGCGATGCGAATGGCATTCTCGTTTGCTTCGGCGCCGCCGTTGGTGAAGAAGAAGGTGTCGATGTCGCCCGGCGTCAGTTCCGCTAGCTTCGCGCCGAGACGCGCGCGTTTGTCGGTAGCCATGAAGGGATTGGCGTAAGCGAGCGTCGCGGCCTGCTCCTGAATCGCACGAATCACACGTTCGTCACCGTGCCCGATGTTGACGCACATCAACTGGCTGTTGAAGTCGATGAAGCGCTTGCCCTCCGGCGTCCAGAAATGGATGCCCTTCGCGCGCGCCACCGGAATCGGATCGACCGCGGCCTGCGCGGACCACTCAAAAAGCGTGTGCCGCCGGCAGAGTTCAACGATCTCTTCACCCGTCATTGTTTCACTGGTTGTAGTCATAGGACGAGGATATTACTCGTTGACGCGACGCCATTCAATTCCGGACTGCCGCAGTTGGCAGTCTGAAGCGAAGCTGTTTGGAGTGCGCTGACCTGTCAGCGCTTTCTTCGCGGCGGCCTGACGCCGCGGTGTTGCTTTGGAAATGAAGTCAGCGATCGGAATGGCTGCGACAGGCCGCAGCCAACCAAAGCGCTGACAGGTCAGCGCACTCCAAAAAGGACGGCGGGTGGTGAGTAAAGGCGCGATCACCGCCTCAGACAAAGACGGCTCAGACAACTAACGTCGAGACGAGAGCAATAGACAGGGGAACAGGTTAGCCCAGTTCACTTAACTCTATTCCCCTCTCTGCCTGCTCCTACTCCGTGGGCGGAGTCGGCGAGGGACTCGGGCTCACCTCGGGTACGGGGCTCGGTTTCATCTCGGGTACGGGGCTTGGGCTCACCTCGGGTGCAGGCCTCGGCTCCATCTCGGGCGAAGGGCTAGGCTCCGGTGATGGGCTCGGCTGCATTTCCGGTGATGGGCTCACCATCGGACTCGGCGAAGGCCTTGGCGTCTTGGATTTGCAACTCGCGATACAGTCGTTCAAAGCCGCCTTGCAGATCGTCTGATTGGCGTTTGGCGCGCGCAGGCATTCATCGTAGGTCTTCGTGCATGCCACCTCGCAATCGCTCTGCTTCACTTGACCGCCAGTGGCTGTCGAGAACATGAAGCCAGTGGCGAGCGCCACCGACAAAATCAAAAGTGAAAGGATGCTCGTCTTGCGTTTGTTCACTGCTCACCCTCCTTGGTGTTGTTTGAGAGAGGTAACTCGCCGTGACGGCAAGTCACAATTTAACTTTTGAAATATCGGGGCAACTATTTCATTTTGTATCTTACACAGCCGAAGGTTTGGAGCGGCGAGTCGACAAAAGATGAAAGCGTTTTGCAAAGAAACCGCATCACGAGAGTCCTTTCGGTGTTGCCGGATTGGAGTTTTGTGAGACTTTCGTGCCATTCATCCGTAGGCCCGGCTGAAACTGATCCCTTCGGGACTCTCCGCGTCGTCAGGATGGAGTCGACTTCTTGATTGATAGCAGGCTTGTCTAGACCTTCCTCCTGAGCGTCCAGCTCGACTTGATTTCCCATATTGCACACTCAATGTTCCATATGGGGCAAATCGGCGAATGAGTTCCCGCCGAAGAGTCTGGTTGTTCACCGAAACGCAACGTCAACGTGTTACAGATTTTAGAAGTCTTGCTCTCGCGGTTCGGTTTTCTTGCAAAACTCTAACAAGCACTTCTGCAGTTGCGGCAGGCGTGCGGTTTGCAGGTGAACCGGTGGAATCGTTCGAAACGAGAGGAGTGTTTGAGATGAAAAAATTACTGGTACTGACATTGACCTTGGCCTCTTTCGGCTTCTTCGGATTTGGTTCGCAATCTTCAGAAGCAAGGGCCAGCTCGGTTACGAGCGCCACTCCCCAGGTTCAAATTCAACTTGGTTCGCAACGCAATCGATGGCGTCGTCACAATCGCCCGGTTCGCAGAGTGAGACAGACACGCATTGTGCGTCGTGGTTATCGCACCTATCGCGAGACCTATCTGATCACCTATTACGCGAACGGACGCACCACCACCATGCTGATTGATCGTGATCGGATCGGTTAAGGCGAGCCGGAACCGAAGCTTGGTGCACCGGATGAGGACATCGAGTGAGTAAAACATCGACTAGTCACTGACGTCTAACGCGTTCGACTAGTCACCAACACAAATGAGGGAGAGGGAAACTATGAAGTTCCCTCTCCCTTTTCTTGTGGGGTGGTCTTTCCCAGCGCGACTTGCGGTGTGATCTCTCGGGGCGTGATCTGCGGATCGCGTTTTATTCTTCCCCTTTACCCATTCCCCTTTGCTCCAGTTGCACGCTTTCCTCCCTTTGCTCTTTCGAATCTGTGTAATCGGCGTAACCTGCGGATAGTCTTCGGTCGCCTGCGGCACTCACAACCAACCGCTGATCGTTCGGCGTTGTTCGCTGAGCGCTGAAGCCGACGAGCATCAACCCCACGATGTAAAGTCCGAGCGTGAAGAAAGCAATATAGCCCGTCGCTGGCGCAAACGTTGGTCCATCGAGCGTGCCTTGCGTAACCCCTGACACGAGCGCGCCCGTCAGTCGTTTGAGCCAACCGCCCTCCGGCGCATACAGACTGGCCAGCAGCATGTGCTTCAAGACGAACGCGGTTCCAAACAGCACCGCCAGACTCCGCAGTAAACGCCGCGCATCGAAAGATGAAAACTGATTGTTCCAGAGCGTCCAAAGAAAGAAGAACGAAAAGAGCCAGTGCAGCAAACCAGTTTCCGGCAACACGGAATTAAACGCCTGCGCCGAGGCAAAGAAGAGCGTGAGCAGAACCCAAACCTGAGTGATGTTCGCGAGTGGGGAATTGTCCGGGACTATCCACGAGCGCAACTCAATCAAACCACCGCGCACAAACAGCAGCATGAGGAGCACGGCGAGCACGAGCGTAATCAACGGCGGAGGGACAAACACAAACGCCTGATCCTCCGCACTGACGCGCAAACCACCCAACAGCGCCACCGTCAGAAAAATAAACGGCAACAACACTACCGACCGCTGACCGCCGACTGCTGACCGCTGATTATTACCGCTCATTGCTGACGGACCGCCGATCGCTGAATGCTGAGTTATGCCGAGGCGAACCGTAAACAGCAAACAGCAAAACGGGCTGAGTGCTCACTGCGACTGACTACCGCTATTTACGATTTACGATTCACGATTCACGCATACGCCCCACTGCCCACTGCCCACTGCCCACTGCTCCACTGTCCACTGTCCACTGCTATTGCCGTCTACTGTCTGCTGTTTACTGGTTACCGCAGTTCTTACTCTTCACTTTCACTCTTCACCGTTTTTCATTTCCTCGTTCGCATCACCTTCAGCGGATTCACGTCTCCCCAACTGCGCTCTGTCCCTTGTTCCAACTCAGCCTTCAACTCCGCCGCCGTGTGCAACTGCAGGTTGTCATCCGCCACGTTGAGCGGCGCCGGCGCGAGCGCAATTGCGCGGTTCACCGCGTCAAGGCCCTGCTTGAACAAATCCTGATCATAGTAAACGCGGCCCCAGCCTTCGCGATAAAAGGAGTAGGCGATGTAAAACTGCGTCGTCGGATCGCCTTGCGCCGGGTCCGCGCGCTGCCATTCATCACGCGCGGCGCGAAACTGCTCGCGCCGAAAGAGTGCGAGCGCCGCGTTGAACCGCTCCTGGTCCACCTGGTAAGTTCCGGTCGCCACTTGAGCCCCCGTGGCCACCGCTCGTAAGCTGCGCGGCTCAGTCGCGTAAACCCAGACAATCGCCACCGCATAAACCACACTCACCACCAACCCAACCAATTGAATGATTCTTTGCTTCTTACTCATCACTCATCACTCATCACTCATCACTCAGAACTTAGGACGGATTCAGCCTTCACCGTCCTGGTCCGGAAACATCTCTGGATACGAAACGCCAACCATTAAAGGTGCGCGAAACGTTATCGGAAGAGCTGGCTGTAGTGACCAGCTCCGGCGTCGCTGCCCTTGATGATTCGGTAGATCATTTTGCTGGCTGCGGCGATCTGATCTGCCGACTCCCGTTTCGCCTGGACCACCGCGGTCTCGATATGATCGTCGCGCTTAACTTCGACGATCATCCACGAGCCGTCTTCCTTCTGGCAAACAAAATCCGGATAGTAGCTCCTGACTGTATGGGATTCGGGGTCAATATACTGAATGAAGAACTCAGTCTCGCCATGGGTGAGCATACCGGTGAAGTACACCTTGTCGATCTGCCGCTCACTCAGCAGGTCCCAAAACAGCCGCCGCTCCGGTCTTGAATCGAAGCAGTAAGTGTCCAGATGAAAACTCTTGTGTGCATTTTTTTGCGCGAGCTTGTCTGTTTGTTGGACCACGTCCTTAGGATCGGCCAGTTTCCGATAAAAGCCCTCCGGCGGCGCCTTTACCAACTCGACCACGATCTCCTCGTGATGTTCGAACGGCACCAGGTCGTACATTTCATTGAAGAGACGAGGAATAACCCAATCGTAAAGCACCTCGTTGTATTCGTTGACGAGTTTTAGAATCGTTTCGGCCCGCTCGGCCGTGCCATCCAGAACGGCTTCGACGCCCAGGCAAGGCAGATTGAGGTAGCGCGCAATCTCACCCACCAGCGTCATCCGACTGAAGGTGCGCCGCTCTTTCTGCGAGGTTAAATCCTCGGTACGGCCCGCGCCGGAAAACGAAAGCCCGTCACGCTCGGTGTGAATGAGTTGGTACTTTTCGGTGTCGATTGATTCCAGACCGAGGGACGTACCCGCGGCAAATTGCTTTTCCTTTAACTGGTGAAGCTTGCGGATGCGCTTGAGTGTAACTTTAACCGGCGGCAGCGTGAGACGTATCTCATACTCCTGTTTGTTCGGGTTTGATTTCCTGAGACTTTCAAGGCTGACGCGGAAGTTCTGTTGCAGTTCTTCCTCCAGAATCAGAGCATTCTCGTCAGACAAGTAGATCTGGCCGGTCTGCTGCAAATCGCCGATGGCCCGCAGACAACGCATGGTCGCCTGTAGGACAAAAATGCGTGACTTCGGCTTACGGAACAGGGCGACGCCGAAGAGCGAGCGGCAATTCCAGCCCTCGCGTCCCTTGTTGACGAGCAGAATGAACTGCTTGTCGGAACTGCGCGTATCCAGGCGGTTGAATTCGCGGATGTCGTCATTCGAAGTGATTTTCTCGTCGCCGACGTTCACGAGGATGCGAGATTGCGGAATGCCATACTTAAGCAGCGCCGCCTCGACGGCGGGCTTCAGCTCGTTCTGCAGTTCGTCGATAGTGGACGCAAAGAAGGCAAGCTTGGGGAGCATGCCCTCGCTGGCGCTCCTGTTTTCCCCTGCCGCTTCCCAAAAGTTCTTGACGACCGCATTTACGAATTCCCTGGTTTTAGGGTTGGAGTAAGTGTGTAGTTTGACCTCCTTCAAATATTCGTTGGCGATTGCGTCCTTTAAACCGTAAGCGTAAACCACCTCGGGGAGGACCTGGTTCTTGACGTAAGGCGTGCCGGTAAAGTTGTAGCAGGCGACGACCCGCGACCCGGCACGCTGCAAACTGGCAGCCAACTCATTGATCGTGAGCCGGAGACTGGTGTTTGACTTCTCGAGGCCCATGTCCTTCGCGAGTTGTGAACCGAAGGCATGGTGCGCCTCGTCCACATAAACACCGAGCTGCTCCAACCGCGCGAGTTTGGAGAATCGCTGATTGAGGATCAGGTCGGCCTCATTCTGCGGCGCGTCCAGGTCTCCATACAGATCAGCAAACTCTTCATAGACGCTGCCGGGTTGGTAGAGTGCTTTCCCGCTGCCAAATAATTTCCCGGCCGCACTCTGTTCCTTGTGCTGTCGCTTGAGAATAATCTTCTGGGTGTTCGAAATGACGATGTTGAAACGCGACCGGTCGATGGTTGAGAGCGCGGTGCCGGCCTCCTCGAGAAAATGAAATTGCACGTGCATGTTGAGGAAGTTGACGTACTCAGGAGGAACGACCAGGTGCATGTCGAAAGTTTGGATTTCCTTGAGCGACTGCAGCACCGTGCGGTCGGGGGCGAACACGAGCGCGTTGTGACAGAAGCGCGGATCTTTCGGAAATTTGTTGGAGAGAATGAACTCGTAGAAAATGCAGGTCGCCATGAGGATGGTCTTGCCAGTACCCATGGTCAGCGCAAAAATGTAATTCGAGTAAAGGCCGTCCGATTGCCGCATCCGATCAAAGACGGCCTTATACTGCAAGTCGTCGAATCTGCCGAAGATGCCCAACTGCTCGCCAGCAAGCCCTACGTCTTGCCGCCCGGCAAATTTATTGGTTTTGTAATACCAGTCCTCGAATATCTTGTGTATGCGGGCGTTGTCGAGAAACTCTTTAAGAAAGACATACATCTCCAAAGCTTCAAACTGCGGGGTGCGCAAAAAGGCCGTTGCATTTTCCGAGCTGTTGAAGTCGATAAACTTCTTGCTTAGGTCTTTGTAATGTCGCCGGATCTCCCCCCGGTGCGAACGGTAGAACTGGTGTAGGTACGTGAAGAAAGCGAAGTCGAGATCAATTCCACTTGGTTTGCCTGGGGTTCTAGCCATGCTGAATTTCCCCCTCCCAGGACTCTGAGAGAAGGTCCGTTATCTTGACCCGGATGGTTCCTACTCCCTCTGGGATTGGGTATGAGCCGCTGACGATCGCGTTGTTCTCGGGTAGGTCCACGACTGCTGGCGTCAACACGGCACCGTCGTAGTTCCAATCGATCATTATTGACTCGACTAACTCTCGCCAATCGCTCACGTCCTCCTTCATCAGACTCAACTTCTGGAGAAGGTTCACTGGATAAAACCGCTGAATGAGGAGGTTCCGCTTTTTCACCATCATTTTGGCCTCGGAGGGTCGTCGAAACTCCAATCGAGACTGGTCCCTGAGGATGTCTACCACTTCGACATCAATTTTGTAGGGATGCAGTTCTGTCTTGAGGTGGGCGGTTAGATCAGGCTCATGCCCCATACAAACTAAAAGCAATTTCTCAACGGGTTTGTTGGGATTCTCGGCTTGCCTTCGCTCAAAAACTTTGTAATCAACACCGGCGATGAGCTCGTTCAAATCGGCGCGAGTAGCGATACGGTTGACCGGCATGATCTTAACCATGCGGCCATCTTTCTCACCATCATAAACACCCGAGATAACGGAAGCTAAAGGTTGAATCTCAAGCGCTTCGACCAGCAGTTCCTTGGCTTGAACAGGGTTGCGAAAAATGTCGTAGTGGTTGACATTATGAACCTCGAATCCCGTGTAAGAATTCGCTTCGTCATCATTTAATCCCAACTGAATTGGAGACTCTGCTACTTCAAGTAACCGCTTTGTAGTGATTTGTATTGCACCGAGATTTATATCGGCACCAAGAAACCGGCGACCGCTCTTCATTGCTACTGCCTGAGTTGTGCCGCTCCCCATGAAGCAATCAAAAACAATGTCTCCTGGTGTTGAAGCCATCTGAATGATACGACTGAGGAGAGCTTCCGGTTTTTGCGTCGGGTATCCGTTTCTTTCTTGAGCAACAGGATTGACGGCCGGAATATCGAGCCAAAGGTCCTGGAGCTTGACTCCCTCCATATCATCCAAATATTGCTTAAATTGGATCCGACCACCGGACTCTTTGGGAAAGATTAATTTCCCCTCCGAATCGTATTGCGCCATTTTCTCCCGCGTCCATTTATAACCATTTGGGTGCGGCCAGTAGCCTTTGTACTCGTAGAACAAGTTCGGGCGTGGCCCAGGATTTCCCGTTGGAATCGGTATGTACTCTCTTCCCTTTTCGTCCTTTCTCGCACGCTTCAAGTACTTTTCTTCATATTCGTGGTACTGCATGAAGAACTGATAGTCCTGACTTTTTGAGTACCAAAAGATCGTGTCATGAAGTGTTCCGCATCTCTTCATGGAAAGCCCTGTTGAAGTAGATCGCTTCCAAATGATTTCGTTTCTAAAGCAATCCGGTGAAAACACTTCATCCATGAGCATTCTTAGAAGGTAATTCTTAGCGTCATCACAATGAAGAAAAATGCTTCCGTCCGTACTCAATAGTTCTCTGGCTAAAAGGAGCCTTTCATACATGAATTGTAAGTATTCATCGTTGGTCCATATGTCGGTGTACTGCTTTTCCTCAAAAATATTATGCTCACTTCGAACCGCCTGATTTTTTAATTTGATCGTTTTCTTGTATTCCGCTTTAGAATCAAACGGGGGATCGATATAGATCAACTTCACCTTCCCTCGAAACTCTTTCAACAAGTGGCTCATGACTTGAAGGTTGTCTCCCCAGAAGATCCTGTTCCTCCAACCGTCGACCTCTGGACCATGAATCTCCTTCAGCTGTGCGGGGTAGTACTGGGTTGAGCGGAAAGGCCTTTTCCCCCTCCAGTTAAGCATCGGATAACCTTGAATCGGTTCGAACGCATAACTGCCGACTGGTTCATTGGGTGAAGCAGGCTTCGGTTTTGTGTTTGTCGTCATATTGTTTGGTGATCATTTGGCGTCGCAGTAGTGGCGCATATCACAGTTCTCACAGAGCTTTATGGGCCGCTGCGACAGGGTGAAATCCTGGCTCTCGATCCGCGCCACCACGGTATCAAAGGCTTGAATCGTGGCACTGATGGACTGGCGATTCTTCGCGAAGGTTACATAGGGATTCCCGGACTCTTCGCCGGTGTAGTACAAGTGGGTCTTGCTGACCTTGTACCCGGTGCGCTCCTCAACGATATGCGCATAAACTTCTAACTGCCTGCGGTAGCGATCGATCCTGGTTTTGCCGTCAACGCTGAACAGATCGGGCTTCTTCTCGGCCTTAAAATCGACGATCTCCACGGTATCGTTCTCGCCCCGGATGAGATCGATCGTGCCTTTGAGAATGTAAGTATCTTTCACCAGCGAAACGTCGACTTCGGCCTCTTGCAGGCGCGACCAATTTTTTTCTTCGCGCTTCGCATAGGCGCCAATTTGCCGGCGCGCGGCTTCGAGCGCCCCGGCCGCCAGGTAGACCCGGTGGCTCTTCGAAATGTTTGCGTAGTTGACGTTGAACCAGAGATCGATCTGCTCGGCCGAGATCTTATGCTCCTCGCCGCGGAGCACAGCCTTGTGGATGTCTTCAATAGTCTCGTGGACCAGTAAGCCGAATACCACCGGACTCGTGCGCACGGGCGAGAACGCGAGTTCCTTAAAGAAGCGGTATTGCTCCGCGCAATTTTCGAAGAGAGTGATATGAGAAGTGAAGGAATACTCTCGTTTCAGATCAGTCCGTTTGATTGTGTCCAATCTCAAGCGGCTGAGGTCGAAAGAACGACTGCGCCACGAAGGCAGCGATCGGTAGGCGTCAACAAGATACTTTGAAGGGGTCTGGCCCTTGCCATCTTTCTCCTGGCAGGTGAGAACGAGCAGATTTTGCGCGCGCGAAAATGCCGTGTAGTAGAGACGCCAGAAGTCATAGTGCTTAATTTGATCGAGTGGCTCGAACGCTGGTCGCGCCAGGTAGTTGTTCTCAAGGACCACATCCAATTCGGTGTGTTGCTTGCGGGGCACGGAGTCGAGCGACCCGATCATGACTACGGGAAACTCCAGTCCCTTCGCCTGATGCACCGTCAGGAACGAGACGCACCCAGTCGGCGCGTATTCTTCAGTATTCTCATACTCGAAGATGCCGCCGTCTTTGAGGAACCGCAAAAACTGATTGAATAGATTCCGGATATTCTTATCGAGGAACCGCGGGTTGAGAACGCCAACCCGGTGCAAGTATTCAAACTTGCCCAGGAGTTGAGAGAAGAGCGACAAATTCCGAGCCGGGCGGCTATCCATCACATTACCCAACGAGTTGTCCCCGAGGTAACGGCTGAATAGAGGAAACTGCAATAGTTGATAAAAGAGACCGGCGAAGGCGTAGTCGGCGTTCTCGGTAAGCGTCAGGTGTTTCCGAGAAATAGCTCGCGCCCAACTCAGCAGATCAGCGTTCTCCGGTTTGCGAAGCGCTCTGGCAAAGGCTTCAAAACACCGGTCGTAGTAATCCCAGATCGGGAGGTGCGCATCGGCTTTCCACTTTCGGACTTCAGGGAATTGCGGGAAAAGGAAGATGAGCGCGCCGATGGCCAGGCGAATCTCTTCCCGCTCGAAAAACAGGTTTGACCTTGGAGAGTAAACCGGAACGCCGTGTGACTCCAGATATCTGGCGAGCGCGAGAACTTTGGGATTCTTGACTGAGCGGAAGAGGAACGCTGCCTGATTCCAATCTTCCAGCGCCTGACTGGTTCGCAGTGCCTTCAGAAAAGTAAGCACTTCCGCGTGCCATTCTTCCGGAGTTCCCTTTACCGATACCGTCAGTACGGTCGGAATTGCGGGAAACTCCCCTTGCCTGGGAACTATCTCTTTCTCAAGTCGGAAACTCTTGCCGTCCCACTGCCAGTTTTTCGAGTCCATCCACTCGTTGAAAAAACTAATGATGCTCGGGTGCGAACGGTAATTTACCGTTAAGGGGATTTGCTTGCAGATATCCTTCGGAAATCTGTCTTTGAACTCCAGAATGTTGCGGATGGTAGCTCCGCGAAAGCGGTATAGACCTTGATCGTCGTCACCAACCACGCAAATGTTAGGTTGCTCCCCGGCGAGGTGGAAAAGGATCTTCTCCTGAATGGTGTTGGTATCCTGATACTCGTCCACCATCAGGTATTTGATCCCCTGCTGCAGCTCAAAAAGCACCGAATGATGGTTTTCAATCAGGCGTAGCGCTTCCACCTGAATGGTTGAGAAGTCGAGCGCGTTTTCCTCTTCGAGTTGTTGCTGATAGAGCGCGTAGCACAAACCAAGTGCCGCCACGCGTTCGTCTGCTGAGGCTATTAGCGTCGCCGCCTCGAGCGCTTCTTCGCTGACTTTGTTGACCCACTTCAATAGATTTTCCGACTTGTGCCAGGCGGAGGTCCGGGCAGACTGGCCGAGAATGTGTTCGTGGCCAGGGATCTCTTTGTAAGCGTCAAGTTTTTGATACAGGAAATACTGCTGGTCGAACTCATCCATCACGGTGAAGTTGCGGCTCAACCTGGTGAACTCCCTGTTCTCCTGCAAAAGACGAAGGCAGATTGAGTGGAAGGTCCCCAGATACATTTCGTTGAGGTTGAAGCGGACGCCTAACTGGTCCAACTTCGTCGAAACGCGGGTAACTAATTCCTGCGCAGCTTTGTCGGTGAAGGTCACCACGAGGAAGTTTTCAGGTGCGGCAGCGTCCTGCGCGATCAGTTTCGCGATACGTTCGACTAGCGTGAACGTTTTCCCTGACCCTGGACCGGCAATGATTTGAACCGGACCCACCGTCGCCCGAATCGCGTGCATTTGAGCCAGGTTGGGATCGGTTTGGAATTGAGGAGCCGCGAGGGTCATTACGCAAACAATTAAGCCTTACAAATTAGTTCCATTTTCGGGTCGGTGCAGACCACTTGGGGTGATTCCATAGTCATCCGGCTAGTTGGCATAACCACAACGCCAACTTGGAGGCCCGGGACATTGCGATTCTGGTCTGAGAAAACCTGCAAACTCGGGGCGCGCATCATGATAAGGGATGCAAGATTCTTTGCATAGACCAATCGAAGAGTGATCCGGCCTCGAGAATCTGAGCGCCAAACGGGAAACCCTAAAAAGTGATGATTGCTGAGTTTTGAGTCATCAGTTGGACAGGCGAGGTTATCAGGAGACAGTTAAAGGCGGTAAAAGGTGAATGGTGAAGGGAAGGAGTTAGCGGGTGGCGAAACTTGCCGAGACAAAAGAGAGCAGAAATAACAGGACGAGGACAAGGGTTAGTTTTTCGGACGTCACGAGTCGCTCCTTTGCGTTTTAGTTTATGCGGCAAAGCAGGATGGAGAAAGGCAAAGGGGAAGGGAGAACGAAGTGAAAAGTGGAAAGGTGAAGAGCGTTAAAAAGGGAACAAGGAACAAGGCTCTTCCGTTTCGTCCTGTCCCCTGTCCCCTGTCCCCTGTCCCCTGTCCCCTGTCCCCTTACGTAGGCTGCGCGGTGGCGGCGGCCTTCGCAGGTTGATACATGCCGGCCTCTGAACGAAACGCGATCGCCAAACGATTCCAGCCGTTGATTGCGACAACCGCCAGACTCAAGTCCACCAGTTCCTGCTCACTGAAATGTTGGCGCGCGTGCTCGTAAACTTCGTCCGGAACGTGATTTTCCGAAACCAGCGTCAGGGCTTCCGTCCACGCCAGCGCCGCGCGTTCGCGTTCGCTATAAAACGGAGCTTCGCGCCAGGCGTTGAGCAGGTAGAGTCGTTGCTCGGTCTCACCCGCCGCGCGTGCGTCCTTCGAATGCATGTCGAGACAAAACGCGCAGCCGTTGATCTGCGAGGCGCGCATTTTGACAAGTTCAAGCAGCGGAGCCTCCAATCCACTCTGGTGAACATATTTCTCCAACCCGTACATGGCCCGGAGCGCTCCGGGCGAAACTTTGTTGTAATCAATTCTCGTAGACATTATTTCTCCTCTCTTTCTTTCCCTACCTTCCGAAGAAGCCAGGGTCCATCAAGTACCAGTTGATCAGGCCGGCGGCGAGGCCAACTCCCAACACGAGCAGCGCGATGATTTTGGCGCCAGTGGTTTCGGGCTTTCCGGCGCGCGCAGGAAGTATCAGCAGGTAGAGTCCGCCGACGATGCCGACCGGGCCAAACGCCGCGAGCTTCATGGAATACAGCCCCTCCTGCATCAGTTGGCGCCAGTTGTAATAGATAAGGCCGGCGGAAACGAGAATCAGGAGCAGGGCAAAGACGCGCACTTTAATATGCATAACATTAGTCTCACATTCAGAGCTCACTTGCTCAAGCCGGCGGAAGTTGGTATCTGCGGAATCGGCGCAATCTGCGGATAGTTTCGTTATCGCGATCAGTCGCGTTGGCCCACGAGGTTTACGATCGCGGCCACGAGGTCTTCCGGTTCGACCGGCTTGGCGAGGTGCAGTTGATAGCCGGCGGCGAGGGCGCGTTCGCGATCTTTGCTGGTCGCGTAGCCGGTTAAGGCGATGGCGGGAATGAACAAAGGCAGTGATGAGTTATGGGTGGTGAGTGACGCGGCGGACGTGGCGGGAAGTGATGAGTGATGAGTAAGGAGTGATGAGTCGGGCGAGTCGGACGATGAAGGGAGAAGCGAACCCTGCAGCGGCAGCGTCCGCAACTTTCCGAGCAACGCGTAACCGTCTTCTTCCGTCATGCCGATGTCGCTGATGATGATGTCCGGCGTTGTTTGCCGAAACGAATCCAGAGCCTCTGCCGATGAAGCCGCGGAGATCACTTTCGCACCGTAACGTCCCAGCACGAGACTGAGCAGGTTTCGCGAATCGTCGTCGTCTTCCACCAGCAACACGCGAATGCCGGCGAGTTGGCCGGGGCTTTTCTTCACGCCTGCGGCGGTTGTTCCAACTTTGCTTCCCGCGTTGTCGTTTGCAACCGCAGTCGGACTGCCAGGCCGATTTTCACTTGGTGCAGATTCAACTCGGAGCACGCCTCCGTTTACGATTCCGTCGCTGCTTCTTCTCTCAGGCACCACCGCAGCGTCCTGGCCCGCAGTTGCGTCGCTCTCGACGGTGTTCACGCTTCTTCGGTCGGCGGCGAGCGGCAAATCGACCGTGAAAGTTGAGCCTTGTCCTGGCCCAGGGCTTTCGGCGCTGACGCTGCCGCCGTGTAACTCAACCAGATGGCGCACCACGGCAAGGCCTAACCCGAGCCCGCCCGCCTTGCGCGAGATCGAACCTTCCTCCTGACGGAAACGATGAAACACGTAAGGTAGAAAGGCCGCGCTGATGCCGTCGCCGGTGTCAGTGACGATCAAACTCACGTGCGAAACGGAAGAGGAAGAAGCGGAAGACGGTAAAAGGGGAACGGGTAAAGGGGAAGCTATGTCAGAATCACCTGCGTTCGCGGGTGGTTGTTCTCCAGGCGTTGGGCCACCTGCTAAGGTTGGGCCACCCGCTGCCGCGGGCGGTTCTGACAAAAACCCACCCGCTGCCGCACGTGGTTCTGACAGTCGCTGCAGGCGAAGCCGCACGCTGCCGCCGCTCGGCGTAAACTTGATCGCATTCATCAGCAGGTTCCAAATCACCTGGCGCAGTCGATTCGGATCGCCGCTCACCAGGCAGCTTTCGCAATCCAGCGTCGTCTCCACGCGAATCCCTTTAGCGTCGGCCGCCGGCCGCAACGCGTCGATGGCCGCCTCAACTACCGGCGCGATATTGAGCGGATGCACGTCGAGCTGAAGGTTGCCGGTGATAATTCGAGAGACGTCCAGCAGATCGTCGATCAGGCGAGCCTGCGAACGCGCGTTGCGTTCAATAATCTCGAGCGCGCGATCGAGATGCTCGGTTCGGTCGACGTCGCCGTTACGAATGAGCGTGGCCCAGCCGAGAATCGAAGTTAACGGCGTGCGTAGTTCATGTGAGAGCGTCGCAAGAAACTCGTCCTTCAGTCGATCCGCTTCTTCCGCCTGCTTGCGCAAATCGCGCTCACGAGCGAGCAGCGCGGCGCGTTCTTCCTCGGCAAGCTTTCGCGCGGAGACGTCAAGCACCAGCGAGAGCACGGAAACGAGCTGGCCGCTTTCATCGCGCAACACGGAGTTGTACCACTCGCAGTAGAGCACCGAGCCGTCTTTCGTGTAGTTGCGATTATGCAGCACGCCAAGCAGCTCGGTGCCCACGCGTTGCCGCTGCGTCACCTGCTCGACCGCGTCCGCATCTTCATCAAACACGAAGTGCCAATCGGTGACGTGTTTGCCAATCACTTCGCTCGCCTGCCAGCCAAACAGACGCTCGGCAGACTTGGACCAGCGCGAGACCTGGAACTCGCTGTCCCACTCGATCACCGCGAGCGGAGAATTTTCGACGTGGAAACTCAGACGCTGGTTAACTTCGCTCTGTAGGGTTTGGTTACTCAAAGGCGCAATGTTGTCACAGGGATCGGCAGATTCCGCAGACTGCAAAGATAGAATAGCAAACAGTGAACAGCAAACAGCAGGAAAGTTGCCTGGCCGGCACACCCGCGGACGGATAAATGAATCATAGTGCGGGCGTATCAATCATAAGAGTAATCATGAGAGCTTCAATATTCTTAATCGTCGCGCTGGTGATGATCGGCGCTTGCCAGGGAAGTGGACCGGCGAAACTGCCCGCAACCACGAACGTGCAAGCGAGTAGTGGTTCGCCAACTTCGCCGGCCGCCGCAACCGAACGTCCCGGCAGTTTCACCGACGCCGATTTCACGAAACACGTCGCCCAGCTTAAAGAGCGGATGAAGAAGAAGCTTGGACCTTCAGGCCCGTCCGGGCCGCCCACATCGCTCGCCGCGTTTTCGATTATTGTCGAGCGTCCCTTCGTGGTCATCGGCGACGAGTCGAAAGAAGCTGTGCAACAACATGCTGACGGTACGATCAAGTGGGCGGTTGAGCGGCTCAAGCAGGACTTCTTTGCGAACGACCCCGACGAGATTCTCGAGATATGGCTGTTTAAGGACGCCGCCTCTTATGAAAAGCATGCCCGGCTGTTTTTTAACGACAAGCCCACCACGCCCTTCGGCTACTACTCAAGTCAACACAAAGCTCTGATCATGAACATCAGCACCGGCGGTGGCACGCTCGTGCACGAGATCGTCCATCCGTTCATGGAGGCCAACTTTCCCGCGTGCCCGCCATGGCTGAACGAAGGCTTGGGATCGCTTTACGAACAGTGCGGCGATGTCGCCGGCCACATTCACGGTTTCACGAATTGGCGTCTGCCGGGTTTGCAGCGGGCGATCAAGGCGGGCAACGTGCCGTCGTTCAAGACGCTGCTCCGGATGGACGCGAACGCGTTCTATAACGAAGACAAGGGCGTGAACTACGCGCAGGCGCGTTACCTCTTGTACTACCTGCAGGAAAAGGGCCTGCTGACAAAGTTCTATCAGAAGTTTCAGAAACGGCAGAAGGAAGACCCGAGCGGGTTTGGAAGTTTGCAAGAGGTCCTGGGCGAGACGGACATGGACGCGTTCAAAACGAAGTGGGAAACATACGTGTTGGGTCTGCGACAGGGTTAAGTCAGAAACACCTGCGTGAGCGGGTGGTCCAGTCTCTTCGACAGCACAGTCACTTCGCCAGTTGGACCACCCGCTGACGCAGGTGGTTCTGACCCTGACCCTAAGGCTTGGCCGCTTTGCTCGCCGAACAGTTGCCCGCAAGTTTATATCCAGCCTTCTCCGCTTCCGCGGCGCTCGTAAACTTGACTTGGTTCTTTTCTGAGACGCGCGTGTAACTTGCGCAACCGGGCAAATGGTAAACCTTACTGTTCTTGTTGCCGATGATCTGCCCGTCACCGTTTGTCGCGGCACTCTCAGTGGGCAACGAGATTTCAGTGTCCATTTGAACGGTGGCAACGGAAGGCTGGCGGGGCTGCGCAGGTGGAACTGTAGCTGAATCGCGAGTCGCGGCTGTTGCGGTTGCTGGGACAGTCGATATCGTTGCTGAAGTTTTCGTGACGCCGACGTTTTCCCGGGCCGGACAATTGCCGGCGCGCGTGTAGCCGGCCGCCTCCGCTTCTGCGACCGTGCTAAAGAACACGCGATTCTTTTCCGCCATGTCGCGATAGCCGGCGCAGTCGGGCCGGTGATACTTCTTCGAATTCCGGCTGCCGATGATCGTGCCCTCGGGTGGCGGCGGTCCCCAGCGTTTCGCCTTTACTCCCTGGCGCCAATCACCGGGCGCGGTTGGAGTCGGATTTTCCCAGAGGCCGAGCTTCGCCGTCCGCGCCTCGCGCTCCGCCGCCGCGTAAGTAAGTCGGTCCTGTGGTTCCTGCTCGTCCTCGTACTTTTTGAAGTGCCAGGCCATGCCGGCTTTGACCTGCTCAATATTCATGTCGCGTCCGTCGAGCATGATCGTGCCCACCGTGCGCCGGTATTTGTCGACCTTGGACCAGTAGATGCTGACTTGTTTGCCCAAAACGAGACGCGAGAGATTTTGCTGCGAGACGGAGCCGAAGGCCTGCTTTAGTTCAGGCGCGTCGATGCCTTGCAGCCGGATGTTGTACTTTCGATTTTTCTGGTCGAGCACAGTCACCGTGTCGCCGTCATGAACGTTGATCACCTTGCCCTCGATGACGAGCTGAACGTTGTTGGCGACAACTGCCGGCGACTGTTGAGCGGTCGTCTGTGGAGACGACGTTGACGATGTTGTGGGTTGGGTCTGCTGCGCGACACAAAGCCACGCGCACAGGAGCGTTAAGAGAAAAATGTAAGCGGTTTTGGCCGGGGTCTTCATAGCGGTTTTCCTCTGGGCGAAACGGATGTTAAGCGGATGCAAAAACTCTGGTAAGTAATGTCGGGCGAGTCACAGCACTGCGAATGGAACAGGCGAACAGGTTTGGTTCGACTGTTTCGCCTAACTCATAATCTTTTGGGGAGTTGACGCGTGAGAATCATAAGATATGCAAGAGTTTTTGCATAGACTCGGGCAAGCTACGGCGAGGCCAACGGACATAGGACTTGGACGCGCCGCGTTGACGATTGCCGGATCAACCCGTAGGATTTTCGCCGCAACTCAAACCACATTCGGGAGACAAATTAGATGTCGCAAGCAATGCCGCAAAAGTATGAAACGCTGCTCGTCGAACGGCGCGAACGCGTTGCCATCATCACGATCAATCGTCCTGACAAGCGAAACGCGCTGAACATCAAGACGCGTGAAGAAGGCGCGGCGCTGTTGGAAGAACTGCGAAATGATGCTGCGATTGGCGTGGTGGTGATTACCGGCGCCGGTGAGAAGGCGTTCATTGCGGGCGCGGACATTGGCGAGTTTGCCGGCCGCACCGCGATGACGCAGCGCGACGTCATGACCGCACGTTCGCTCTTCACCGCCATCGATACATTCCCGAAGCCGATCATCGCGATGATCAACGGCTACTGTCTGGGCGGTGGTTGTGAGCTGGCGCTCGCGTGCGACATTCGCATCGCCAGCGAGACGGCGTCGTTTGGGCAACCGGAAATCACGCTCGGCATCATTCCCGGCGGCGGCGGCACGCAGCGCCTGACCCGGCTCGTCGGCGAAGGCAAAGCGATGGAGCTGATTCTTACGGGCGACATCATCGATGCGAAAACTGCTTTTGCGATTGGGTTGGTCAACACGGTGGTTCCGGCGGATGCGCTTGAGGCGAAAACAATGGAGCTGGCGAATCGCATCGCGCAGAAGAGTCCGATCGCGCTGAGCCTGGCCAAGGAGGCTGTGAAACTTGCCTCGCGATCGAATCTCGACGAGGGCCTGCGACGCGAAGTGGATCTGTTCGCGCTTTGCTTTTCAACTGAAGACAAGGACGAAGGCGTCAGCGCGTTTCTGGAAAAGCGGAAACCGGAATTTAAAGGAAAGTAAGTTTCAAGTTCCACGTTTCAAGTTCAGACTCAGAATGCTCCGAACTATTTTAGTCATTATCGGAATTGTGTTGGCTGCGGTGGGTGGCGTGATCGCCTACCGCGCGTTTTTCCTTGAGCCAACCGCAGCCGTCGTGATTTCTAACGAAGGCGTCCGCGAACTGCCAAACACCTTTCGTACGGTCGGCGGGATCGCGCTCCTCATTGTCGGCGCCCTGCTGGCGTTCACTTCCGCGCTGAGAAAACCAAGACAATCGTGATCCGCAAGGCCGTTCAGTAGACAGCAAACAGCAGACAGCAAACAGTAAGAGCACCCGCCAGGAGTTGACGAATTCGGACTAGTCGTACGACAAGGCTCCGTCATCGTCTGGGTGAGTGAATTGCGGTTCGCGTCAAGAGTTTGCGACTGTCGGTAGTGATGACCTAATTTGATTTTCTCTGTGCTTCCTCCGTGTCCTCTGTGTATCTGTGGTAAGTGCTTTCCGAACATTGTTCACCACAGAGACACAGAGGCGCACAGAGATTTCACAGAGGAAGCCGAAATTAGGTCACCACTCGACTTCAGGCGATGGTCGAGTTTCTATTGCGGAACAGTGAGTTGATCGGGGTCGATATTGAAGGTGCAGGATGGGGAAATAAACAGGTGGCCCAGGATGGCGCCGTTGACGGCCGCGCAGAGGTCGGTTGCCATTCGCGACTTCACCACGTAGCCCAGCGCGCCGGTCAGCAGCGCCGCTCGCACGAAGTCGGGATCTTCATTGACGGTGAGGAAAACCACTTTCGCCTCAGAGCCGCTCGCTCTTAGTTTGATTGCAGCTTCTATCCCGTTGACGCGCGGCATCGAAATATCGATGACGCACACATCGGGCTGCATTTGCGACGAAGCCTTCAAGAGTTCACAACCATCTGCCACTGTCCCCACTACTTCGAATTCCGGTTCAAGCAGGCGCACGGCTCTATCGCGAATCTCTTTGTGGTCGTCTGCCAATAAAATGCGGGCGCGCGCCACGTTTGCCTCCCATAGTTATCTCGTGGACTGGTTTCAAAACCACAGATTTTTGGTTTTGCGTTAGGGTTCGGTGCGGAGGCAATCCTAGGTGAGGCAGGCTCGTAAAACTACTGGTAAAAATGACAGTACGATGGGCGGTCGACGCGGCACACTCAGGCCCCGATTTTCCGTGGTATTTCGCGGATTCCGCGTTATGCCGCAGGTGAACGTGTTACAGGCGAATGTAGGACGGGCATTCTTGCCTGTCCATGGTTTCCGATAAGGCAAGACCTGAGAATCTCGGAGCCCAGAGGACAGGCAAGAATGCCTGTCCTACGGTTTTGGCTGTTGCTGAGCTAACTCTTCTTGAGTAAGATCGCGGCAGACCTGTTTCCGTTTTTCCACCAGCCAGTAAGCCATCGAGTCAACCCGAGGGAGCCGCATGAGCGACGTGGTGATCTCCCGAGCGAGCCATAGACCGGCCGACACCAGTCGCGACCGGGCCACGCTTCGTCGTTCGTTGATCGTGGCGCTGCTGGTCGCCGTCGGCTACTACCTCACCGCCAAAATTGGTTTTGCCTTTGGTCTCCAGCCCGGCTCGGTTTCCACCCTTTGGATGCCCAACTCGATTCTGCTCGCCGGCCTTTTGCTGGTTCCGCGGCGTTCCTGGTGGATCATCCTCGTCGCTGCCTGTCCGGCGCACTTTGCCTCCGAAGTTCAAAGCGGCGTGCCGACGGCAATGGTCTTGTCGTGGTTTGTCAGCAATTCTTTCCAGGCGTTGTTTGGCGCCTTCTTCATTTGCAAGTTCGTCGCCGACGGACTGCGTTTCGACAAGTTCAGGGACCTCACCATCTTTCTTTTTTTCGGGGCCTTCCTTGCGCCGTTCCTGTCTTCCTTTCTCGATGTCGCGCTGGTGAAACTTAACGGCTGGGGAACCAGTTCCTTTTGGGAAATCTGGCGAGTCCGTTGTCTTTCCAACATTTTGGCAACACTCACTTTGGTCCCCGTCATTATTACCTGGGTCCGGGGCGGGTTTACCGCAGCCAGGAACGCTCCCTGGTGGCGCTACCTTGAAGCGGGACTCCTGACGGCGGGTTTATTTGCCGTCGGTCTCTCAGTTTTCAGCAGCCAACACGAACTGGCTGACAATACTCCGTCGCTGCTTTATTGGCCGCTGCCATTTCTACTGTGGGCTACGGTGCGATTCGGTCCGCAGGGAGTGAGCACTGCGCTGCTGCTGGTGATGTTCCTGGCGATCAGCGGCGCGACCCACGGACAAGGTCCTTTCGTGGAACATTCAGCGGCCGCCAACGCGATGTCGATCCAGTGGTTTCTGATCGTGGTTTCAATTCCTCTGATGGCTCTGGCCGCGGTCATTCAGGAACGCCGCCGCGCTGAATGGGCTGCCCGTCAAAACGAAGAACATCTGGCGATGGCCATGAACGCCGCGCAGATGGGCACGTGGGAATGGCACGTCAAGGAAAACACCGCCAGGTGGTCTGACGAAACCAAACGAATCTTCGGTCGCGAGCCCGGTGATCCCGAAGCAACTGCGGAAGAGTTTCTCGCCATGATTCATCCGGACGATCGCCTGTTTGTGGAGCAGAAGATCGGTCGTTCGCTGAGCGATGGTTCGCCCTACGAAGCTGAATATCGCATGCCGCAACCGGACGGAAGCATTCGCTGGATACGCGGCAAAGGCAAGGTGCTGCACGACGAGGACGGCAAGCCGCTGCGTATGGTTGGGCTCAATGCCGACATCACGGAGCGGAGGCGGGAGCAGGAGGCCCTGCGCGAAAGTGAAGATCGGTATCGCAGTGTGGTTGAGTCGCAGACGGAGCTGATCTGTCGTTTCCTGCCTGACACCACCCTGACTTACGTCAATGATGCCTATTGCCGTTATTTTGGAAAAAGTCGTGAGGAATTAATCGGCACAAAGTATATCGAATTCCTGCCGCCCTCGATTCGCCCCTGGGCCAATCAAAAAATCGAGTCACTGGTGCTGAGTCGTGGCACGATGACTTATGAACACGAAGTGCTCAGGCCTAATGGTCATATCGGTTGGCAGCAGTGGGTGGACCACGCGATTCCCGGACCCAACGGCAAGACGCTCGAGTTGCAGTCGATTGGGCGCGACATAACGGAACGCAAACATGCCGAGCAGGCGTTGCTCGAGAGTAACGAGCGCAACCAGGCGATTCTGCGCGCCATGCCGGACCTGATGTTCCTGCAAAACAAGGAAGGCGTTTACCTCGACTACTACGCTCGGGACCAATTAATCCTGGCGGCCCCTCCCCAAGTGTTTCTGGGAAAGACTACCCACGAGGTATTGCCCGCTCCCTTGGCGGAAAGGATTACGGCCGCTTTTCGGCAGCTTGAGGGCACAGTCGAGACTCAAGTGTTGGAATATTTATTGGAGGTTGGTGGCGAGGAGCGGCACTTCGAAGCGCGCATCGTCAGCGCCGAGGGCGACAAGTTTTTGACCATCGTCCGAGACGTCACTGAGTCGCGGCGCGCTGCGGTGGCGTTGCGCGAAAGCGAGGAGAAGCTTTTGATCAGCAATCGCCAGGGCCGTGAGCTGGCCGCGCGTCTGATCACCGCGCAGGAATCCGAACGCCGCCGCATCGCCCTTCTCCTGCACGACGATCTGAGCCAGAACATCGCCGCGATGGGCGTGGCGATCAGCCGGCTCAAACGCAAGCCACCCGTGACCAGCGAACTGATGACTGCCGAACTGGATGCGCTCGGCAGGCAGACTAATGAGCTCACGACGGAGCTGCGCCGGCTCTCGCACCAGTTACATCCTGACGTGCTCGAGCATGTGGGCCTGGTGGCGGCACTCGAATCGGAAGTGGCCGAGTTTGGTCACACGGAAAACATCAAGGTGGAATTCAACGCCGCGATCGAGCGCGAACAAATTCCCCTCGACATCAGCGTCTGTCTTTACCGGGTAGCGATCGAAGCCCTGCGCAACGTCTCCAAACATTCCGGCGCCAGTTGTGCCCGCGTGCTGCTGACGGAAGATGACGCGGGCTTTGCGCTGCAAGTCTCCGACTCGGGCCGGGGCTTTGACGTCGAAAGAGCCAAGCGCGGCAGCGGTCTGGGGTTGATTAGTGCCGAAGAACGCTGCAAGCTGTTGCAAGGCAGTTTCCAGGTGACTTCAAAACCCGAAGGCGGGACTGTTATCCGCGTTCGGATTCCGATAGCAAAATGATCATGAACCGTCCAACTCTCCTTTTGGCTGACGACCACATGATGTTCTCGCAGGGCTTGCAGAGTCTGCTGGAGGACGAATTCGATTTGGTGGGAGCGGTCGAAAACGGCCAGGCGCTCGTCGAGGCGGCCGGCCGGCTTAATCCCGACGTGATCGTCGTCGACATTTCGATGCCGGTGATGAACGGCTTTGACGCGGTGCGGCAACTGCAAAAGCAGGGCGTCGCGGCGAAGATCATTTTCCTCACCATGCACGCCGACGATCGTTTGCTGGCCGAAGCCTTTCGCTGCGGCGGCTCAGGTTACGTGCTGAAGCAATCAGCAGGAGAAGAACTGGTCACCGGCATCAGAAAAGTCCTCGCGGGCCATAAATACGTCACGCCGCTCATCGCCACCGAATGGGCCGAAGACATTGGCAAGCAAGTTGAGGAAGACAATCAGAAGTTAACGCTCACTCAGCGCCAGCGCGAAGTCCTGCAACTGGTGATCGAAGGCTGCACCATGAAGGAGATCGCCACCCGCCTGGGAATCTCCACCCGCACGGCCGAATCCCACAAGTACGAAATGATGGAAGGGTTGGGCGTCGAATCCACCGCGGAACTCATTCAATACGCCGTCAAACTCGGACTTTCGTCGACCTGACTTTCACTCAATCAACTAATCACGGCTGCTGCAGTTTCTAATTCGACGCTGACGAGGAAGTCGGGTTGGAGTCGACGGCAGCGCGCAGTCCTTTGACTAAGAGGTCGAGGGCAATTGGTTTGACGATGTAAGAGGAGGCGCCGCACGCGAGGGCCTCATCCCGATCGCGATCGTAGGCCACCGCGGAATAGAAAACGATCGGCGTGATCGCGTCAAATTCCCTGATTCTCTTGCAGAGTTCGAGGCCGGATATTTCGGGCATCCAATTATCCAGCATGAACAGATCCCACGGTTCGTCGTTTGCCAGCTTAAGGAAGTCGTGAAGATTCGCCGGGCAGACGACGACGAAGCCCTCTCTTTCAAGGGCGAAGGAAATCATGTCGCGAGTGTCCTGATCATCCTCAGCGTAGAGCAGTCGAGTCTTGGTTGTAAGGTTCATGGGGCACCCTTTATCACCTACATCTGGTCCGGGTCAATAGCTGGAAATGTATGTGCGCTAGCGCACAGAAAAAAAAGCTTAACCCTAATTAATATGCCCTCATGTCTGCCGCCCAAGTCAACGAAGTATGGTCGTTAGTGGTTAAGTGTGAGCACTGTGCTCAACCGTTCAGCCTCTTACGCGACCTTACCTGCGGCAGGTCTGACTTGGGTGAGTCCTGCACTTATGTGGCCCACTGTCCTCAGTGCCACCAATCGGGCCGGTACCATACCAGCGCAGTGCGGCGATACCAGCACCGATGCACGGATTCCGGCATCGACCTGACACTGGACTCCAACGACTTCTAGCCACCTGCCAGCGAAACCCACGCCTGTTAGAACTGACAGTTATCCGGCTTTTCTTTCCACACTAGAATCAGCGCGACTATCGACTCAGATTGGCAAAATTGAGTGCTGACCAAGTCCTTGATCTGCTCACCCGGCAACGCTCTGTCCCACAGAGCTATACAGCAAGAGGCTTAATAAGGAACTAAGGAAGGAGCTAACCGATGCCGCTCGTAAATAGAACTCTCGCGGAATTTCTGGGTACGTTCCTACTGGTGTTTGGCGGTTGTGGCAGCGCAGTGTTGGCGGCTGCTTTCCCGGAGGTGGGGATCGGCCTCGTCGGCGTATCGCTGGCTTTTGGTCTGACCGTACTGACTATGGCTTATGCGGTCGGCCGCGTTTCAGGCGGGCACTTTAACCCGGCAGTTACCGTGGGACTGTAGGGATCGCTTTTGCAGGAATCTTAGGGACGACTTTGCTCGGTATGCGCCTGCATGCCGCGCTTCCCGATCATCACCTTAACCCGGATACGAAGGAGACTGTGCGAGTCGGCATGGGGTTGGTCGCGACGATGACCGCGCTGCTGCTTGGACTGCTGATCGCGACCGCCAAAGGCTCGTACGACACTCAAAGGGGCCAGGTGATCCAGATGGCGGGCAAGGTCGGTTACCTCGAGCGCGTGCTCACCATGTACGGCCCCGAAACGGCGGAGATTCGTTCGCTACTGCGGGTGTCAACCGAGGCCGTGATCCAAAAACTGTGGTCGGACAGCAGCTCGCCCGAAGCTCAGCTGGGTGCAGCTACACCGTCTTTGTGCCTTCCGCGCCCACGCCCGGTGTCGGTGCCATTTACATCATCGCTCGCGAGCGTGTGCATCTCGTTGATGTTTCGTTTCTTAGAACCGTCAAGGTCATTTCAAGTTGGGGCGTTGGCGCCGGTGAACTTTACCAGGCAATGCGCACCGCGCCGGCTGGGACAACTCACAACAGAATAAAGAGTAACCAGGGGTAAACCTGCTCTTTTGCCGGACACAAACACTATCTGTGCAAAGGCTTCGCTCACTGCGCGAAAAGTTCGCTTAAGTTTCCTGATCAAAAGTTAACTGCCTGATCTGGCGCAAGCTCAACCCGAGTGTTATCTTTTTTGGCACCAAGCCTAATCAGGACACAAAAGGGAAAGCTGCTGATGAGAAGAAACGCCTTAATTATCACCACCATTTTCGGGATCGCTCTCGCTAATGCCTGCACTAGTCAGGATCCGGCCGATTTGGCGAGGAAGAATGAAGCACCACTGACCCGCGTTTCACCGGCGCCGGCAGCACCGGCGTCGGCGACAGCCGATCCCCACGGGCACGACGCTTCCGCTCTGCGCGTGCCCGCGTTTCAAAGCGACGCCGCCAGTTTGAAGAACCTCGGGCCGACGCTTTCTCCGGAGAAGTTTATGGGCCAGCAGCGCGCGGCTTACAAAGCTGTGCTGGAGATTCCGCGAACCATCGCCCAGCTTCCCTGTTACTGCCACTGCGACAAAGGGTTTGGGCACAAGAGTCTTTACACCTGCTTCGAGGATGACCACGCCGCCCATTGCGCTGTCTGTGTTGACGAAGCACTGCTGGCTTACCGCCTTGAAAAGGACGAGAAACTCAAGCCGGAGCAGATACGTGAACGCATCATTGCGCACTACTCCGCACCGCACTGAGCCCGCGACGCTGTCGGGGCATTTTGAACGAAGACGGTCGCGCGTTTCTCAGCGAGGGAATCGATGGGCCACGGGCACGGACATGGACATGGGCACACGCCGGCGGGCCAGAACAAGCGACGACTGGCAATAGTGCTGTCGTTAACCGCGGCTTACCTGGTTGCCGAAGTAGTCGGCGGATTACTGACGGACAGTCTGGCTTTGTTAGCGGACGCCGGCCACATGCTGACGGACGTCGCCGGCCTCGGCCTGGCCCTCCTGGCGATCCAGTTTGCTGAACGCCCGGCTACTCCCGCGCGTACTTATGGCTTTTACCGCGTCGAGATCCTGGCCGTGCTGGCAAACTCCGTCGTGCTGATTGGAATCTCCGGCTACATTCTTTACGAAGCCTACCACCGCTTTCGCAATCCGCCCGAAGTTCAAAGCAAGCCGATGCTGGCCGTGGCCGCGGTCGGCCTGTTGATAAATCTCGTCGGGATTTATCTTTTGCGCGCGGCGTCCAAAGAGAGCCTGAACATGAAGGGCGCTTACTACGAAGTGCTGTCAGACTTGCTGACTTCGATCGGTGTGATGGCGGCGGCGATAATCATGCTGACGACGGGTTGGTACTACGCTGATCCACTAATCTCGGCCGGTATCGGTCTCTTCATCCTGCCGCGGACGTGGCTGCTGTTGCGCGACGCGGTCGGAGTACTGCTCGAAGGTACGCCCACTGATGTGAACCTGGCGGCGCTGCGCGAAGCGATAGCAAACGTTACCGGCGTGGCCAGCGTGCACGACCTGCATGTTTGGTCCCTCACCTCTGGTGTAAATGCGATGAGCGTTCATGCAGTTCTGGCGGATCACGCGCTGCACGATGAAGTGCTGGCGTCGGTTCGGCGCAAAGTAACCTCTGAATTCAAAATCACCCACGCGACGGTGCAGGTTGAATGTCAGGGATGCGCCGCCTACGAAACCCACCTTTAGTCTCCGGTGGCAGAGATCCGGGAAGCGACCGGGTTGCACGTTTTGGGTTCACTTGACCCTCTTTCGTTCACCCGCGGGGGAAATTGGCGAAGATCGGCGAGATTACGAGCCAATTTGGCCCCAATTAATTGGCCCTCCATTTGCTCTATTCAGAGCATGACTAACACTGACATTCTTCCCCTTTGGTCCAGTCAGAAAAGCGCGGTTCAAAGTAAGACTGAAACTGCGCCACTTTCGGATCATGCTTTAGCCGTCGCTGCCGGCAGCGGTGACATGGGAGCTTTTGAGCAACTGTACGCGCGACACAGCCGTCGCGTTTATTCCATCTGCCTGCGCATGACACAAAACGTGGTCGAAGCCGAAGACCTGGCCCAGGAAGCTTTCATCCAGTTGTTTCGCAAGATCGGAAGCTTTCGCGGCGAGTCAGCCTTTACGACCTGGCTGCACCGGCTGACGGTCAATCAGGTCCTGATGCACTTCCGAAAAAAGAGCGTCAAGCTTGAACGCACAACTGAGGAAGGTGAGACCCCGGTGCAAATCGTGCGGGGGACGGAAAATCCGGACAGGATGCCGGTGATTGATCGCATTAGCCTGGAACGGGCGCTGACTCAGTTGCCGCCCGGCTACCGCTCGGTGTTTGTCCTACACGACGTTGAGGGTCACGATCACGAAGAGATCGCCAGAATGTTGGGCGTGGCTGTGGGCACCTCGAAATCCCAGCTTCACAAGGCGCGCATGAAATTGCGCCGGCTCTTGAAGCAGGAAAGCCCGGAAACAGCTTGAGATGCTGACACCGCAGAATACCTATATCGCCCTGCTCATCGTGCAGGCGCTGCACCTCCTGCATCATCGACTTGCTAAGCGTCACATCAGCTTCGCTGAAGTAGTTTCTGCCATCGTCCTCTGTGTTCCACCCTGGACCCCACTGCCGGCGTGGATGTTTATGGGAGTTCATTTGTCGCTGATTGCGGTCCAGGTAGTGGGAAGTCTCTGGATCAAAAAACTCTCGCCGGAATGGGATAACTAACCCCCTGAAGTCTTTTGCCTGGTCTACGGCTGAGCGATTAAGTTGAACCTGATACACCGCCTCACTTCACCTCGAGACTGCCAAATTCTTCTATACACCGCCGACTGTCAGAAGTGACAGTTACGCGCGCGTTTCTGCCTCGCTACACTCTGACCGCTCCTGGTCTCGGCAAGTCCAAAACGATAAGTAGAGGAACCACAATGTCATTCATTCGAAACAAGGCGAGCCTTCTCGGCGCGATCATCACCTTGATGACCGCGTTTTCCGTCAACGCCACGGCTCAAACCCATGCGGCGATTTACAGTTTTACGGGTAAACCGGCAGTCGCCGCCACCGTAGTCGAGACGCGAGAGACTACTGTGAAGCAGGAATCTTCGCAGACCGCGGAAGCTACGAACCCCAACTCTGGTGAACGGCCCAGCGAACTGCCGGCAGTTGAGCCGGTTGCCAAAGTTTCTGCGCCAGAGAAAACCGCCGTGGTCAGCCTGGACAAGGGCAACAAAAACCCTTTTGCAGAATTTGCTGCGGCTCCAACTGCCGCCGCGAAAAGCGCAACCTTCCCCGTGACGAAAGCGCCACGAAGCCCGCAAGCCGTGGACGCGGACAAGTGGCAATTTCAAGTTACTCCTTATTTCTGGCTGGTTGGCCTTCACGGCACTGCCGGCGTTGGTAACCGGACTGCCGGCGTGGACATGAATTTCGGCGATGTCTTTGACGCGCTAAACTTCTTCGCCATGGGGACGTTTGAGGCGCGTAAGGGCCGGTTTTTCGCGCTGACTGATGTCGAATACTCTAGTGTCTCGGACGAAAACGCCACGCCTGGTCCATTCTTCTCCACCGTCGACGCCGGCTTCAAGCTGTTCATCTTTGATCAAGAGGTAGGCTACCGACTTTACGAAAGTGATAACGGCGCGTCAGTTGATGTTTTGGGAGGTATTCGGGTCTGGCGTTTAAAAACGGACTTCGAATTCGGCGCCGGAATTCTGCCGGCAGTCCGTATAGAGGGAAGCAGAACTTGGGTAGATGGGGTGGGTGGCTTGCGAGGTAAAGCACCCTTGTCAGAGAAGGTGTTCGTCACCGGCAAATTTGATCTCGGCGGCGGCGGTTCGCAGTTTACCTGGCAGGCATTCGGCGGCCTTGGCTACAACATCAAGCCGAACATTGCCCGGATAGGTGGCTACCGCGTCCTGGATGTCGACTACAACAAGGATAACTTTGTGTACGACATGAATCAGCGCGGTCCCATCTTCGGATTGGGTTTCAGGTTCTAGGACGAGAGCCGCTCGGCGACCGGCGACAGGAGCAGCGAGAGGAGAGTCAGAATCATGCGAGCGTATGCCGGGATTCTATTAGTGCTCATCACGATCGTGGTCTACCTGCGAGTGCGCGCGAGCAAGCGGCGTGAGCGCGAGCTGGCGGCAGCTGAAGAAGCAGCGGCCGCGACGCGGGCGAACGGCAAACCTAATCCCTAAGTGAACGTTCATCTGAAAGTTTTCTGGTGGTCGATTAAGGGTTGGCCCATGCAGTCGGAAACCGTAGCCGCGTGCAACCGGCCTGCCCGTAAACGCCAAGCCTCGCGCCGGACTCAAGCTCCATTTCAGGGGACCAGCGCGATTTCACCGGTGGCTAGTGACGCCGGCTCCGGGCGAACGTAAACTTCTGCACCTTCGCTGTTGTCGAGTGATCAGTCGAGGCAGTGGAGGAAGTAGTCGTCGCGTCCTTCTGCTTCATAACTGCGACAGACCAGGGTCCCTGCGCGAGCAGCCCGCGGGGGGTGGTAGCTGATTCTGTCTGACTCTGACTATTTGTAGTTTCAGTCGCTGTGACCGGCGCGGCGGTCGCCGGTTCGACTTCCTGTGCCGGCGCAGTGGTTGCGAATGCATATAAGCAAAGGAGCGCGGTGGCCCTGGTGAATTGACTGCGAGCGATTTTCATTTGCGACGTCTTTCGTTTGTTTGAGCAGGCAATCTGTTGCGGTTGAGCCGCCGCTGGGTGCTGGAGTGGAAACGTCACCGCCATAGGTGGCGGCCACTCCCGGCCCCACGTCGTCGTCGGTATGATCAGGACGTTCGGCGCTCCCGGCTGCAGCCGCGAAGGCGTCACGCGCTTCTTAATGAGACAAGTGCCCCATAATCAGCCAGGTCGATAGTCGGACTTGATTCTAGAGTGGAACGAAGTGGCAAATAACTGTCAGTTCTGACAGGCGCGTGGGTTGGATTGGCGGCGGGTAGCTAGAACTCACAGGCAGCCGGTAACAGGTTTGGATTTGAAGTTGAGCTTTTGAGGGGCTTTGCCTCAAAGTCGTAACCAGTGCCGGCGACGCTACGCGTCGCAATTTCATGCCACTGGAACGACTGCCGCACTGGTCCAGAGAAACGTGATCGCTGTTCGAAGCTCTAGCGGAAACGGAAAGGCCGGATCCCCTGATCCGGCCTTTTGGTTTATCCGCGGCGTTGCCCAAGTGAGAGGCGCAAGGCCGAAGTCTCTTCGTTAGCGTCACTGCATGCTTTGGTATTTCAGTTTCCTCCGCACGTACAGTTACCAGAGAGGTCGCAGCAGTATCTACCGGTCTGGCAGTCATCAGTTATGGGACCGTCTAAACAGAACACGTCGATTTGGCGCCTGGTAGACGCAGGTGCGACCGACACAGCCGCGAGAGCGACGACGAGCACGGACAGGGTGATGAGTTTGCGTGTGAGCTTATGCATGATTTTCTCCTTTTGTTGTGATTACGTGATTCGACACAAGTTAAGAGTTTTGAGAGCGAGGGAATGCGCGAATGGTAAGTCCGGCCGGGCTGGCTGTCAACGAGACTCTTTGGGAGAGAAGTGTCCTAATCTGAATTGTTACAGTCGTGTGCAGGGCAGAAAATTAGAGTCCGCGTAGCGGACGAATGAAAATAGCCCAGCAGTTCACTGCTGGGACGAAGGTGCGCAAATTGACTCGTAGTCCGTGAAACGGACGACTGAACCACAGACTAACGTCAGTCGTCCGCTTCACGGACTCGACAATTCAGGTCAACCTAATCCCCAGCAATGAATTGCTGGGCTACTCTCGGTCGTCCGCCTGGCGGACTCATGAAACCCGTTGCAAAGGCGTCGCGGCGCATTCACCTACCTGTATGTTTTGCCAGTAGCTTCCCAATCAGCGATTGCTAGCATGTTTAGTTGGCTACTCGAATATTCGGGCGGTGAGGCCCAACGGAGCTGCGGCGGCAAGCTGCGGCAGTTGTCGAGTTTCGCGGTTGTTCGGGAATTTGAATCCGGCCAACTCCTTTTGGGTTCGCCCGCGGGGCAGGGCGTTCCCTTTCCAGTAACAAAAAGAGTGGCCGGCCGCTGGTTCCGGCCGCTGCCTCAATGAGTCAAGCGAACGGACTTATTGACAGGGTGGGGCGGCCGGAACCGGCAAATTGTAGACGCATTCAAGAGCGGAGCTTTTGGTTGGAGGTCGGATGAAGGCAAAAATCCTCGTCGGCTATCAATACTTTGAACATTTCATCCGCGTCTAAAGCTTGAGCAGTTCGCTGGATGGTCCTGGCAGAGACAGAAACAGATCCGCAACCGCCGCGGTGGTTTTAGATAAGGAGCAAGTCAATGACCAGCGAAGAACAGGAACTTCACGACACCAAAGAGATCGAACGCTCAACTCTGTCCCCAGACCTGGGCCATCACTCCATTCCTTCCTCGCTGGCGGAGGTTGATCTGGCGGCGCTAACTCATCCCGGTTTTGTTCGCGCGAATAATGAGGACCATTACGTGGCCGTGCGAATGCACCGCTCGCTGGAAACGATCCTGACCAACTTAACCGATTTGGTTGTGCCCGAGCGTTTCGATGAGACGGCTACGGCATGGTCGTCGCCGACGGAATGGGCGGCATGGCAGCCGGTGAAGTGGCCAGCAGCGTCGCCTTATTGAGACTGATGGAACTCGTGCTGCAGACGCCTGACTGGGTCATGAGGGTGAATCAACGCGAGAACGCCGCCACGGTCATGCGACGAATGACGACTCGGTTTCGGCAAATAGACGACGAACTGAGAGAGCAGGGCGAAAAACACAAAACGCTTCACGGGATGGGCACGACGTTAACGGTGGCTGCGAGCCTCGGCACCGATCTCTTTATTGGTCACATCGGCGATTCGCGCGCCTACCCCCTGCGTGGCGAAAAGCTCCACCAGCTAACGAAAGATCACACCCTGGCCCAGGCGCTGGGCTCATTCAACCCTTCGGCTATGGTGATGCCAAACCCGTCGCCGATAACAAAACTGCAGAAGGGCGCGCGAAGAATCGGCGCGTAGAAATCATAGTTCTGCAAAACAAGGGCATCGCGCAAAGAAGCGACTAGTTGAAGCGGCCAGGTTCGGCCTAGTGTTTCAACTTGACGGTTCTCCTCTTCGCAGTGTCTCGGGACCTCTGCGTCTCAGTCTGCTCCTGTTGGCGATCGAAGCGGGCTATCGAGCCGGCGACAAGGTTCCCTCAGGACTCTCCGACAGCGCTAAGGCTCCGGTGCTCGCCATTTCAGGAGCGATCTTTGGCTTGTTGGCGCTGCTGCTCGGATTCACGTTTAGCATGGCGCTGAACCGCTTCGAGCAGAGAAAAGAGTTGGTGGTTCAGGAGGCGAACGCGATCGGGACGACCTACCTGCGGGCCCGGTTGCTGCCGCAGCCTGAACAGTCAGCCCGTAGTCGCGTTATTGCGAACTTATGTTGACTCGAGACTGGACTTTTTCAATTTCAGGAAAAGTCCGGAGCAGTTCAAGGCTGTCCTTACCCGCACCGGACAGTTGCAGGACGAGCTTTGGTCGCATGCTGCCAGCGCCTTGCCGAAGACCGAACCGCCAGTGACGGCAGGACTTTTTATCCAGTCGCTCAACCAGACTGCGTGACGATCTTAAGAACGACGGTCAATAAATCCCACTCCGCGAAATGGACTGACGTCGCCTGAACTCATCGGGAAACTGATGAAGGTTATTTGCCGGCTACTTCGAACGGATAAAGGCCGATGTCACTGGCTTGGCCGGCACTGATCCCGATTAGTTTTAACCGGTAATCATTCGGCGGCAGGAATTCGGCAGGAAGATTAATCACGACAAACTGAGCGCCGTCTTCACTGCGTGCTCCCAAACCGCCGGTGGCGGCAATATCTTTGCCGGCGACAGTTTGCAGCACGATGTTGTAGCTGTCATATGGGCCAGGCGGGACTTCGAGCAGCAGCCGGATCAGCGTGACCCCGGGGTGGACTTCGACTCTTCTTCGTGGCTGCTCGCCCTCCCTGACGAGGTTCTGCCCGAGGCTTAAAGCCACAGCATTTTCGGAGTCTTGCCTGAGTTCGGACAAGGGAGTGACGTCCGCGCGCTGAAAGCGGTTAGCCAGGACCAGGGCTTCCTGGAAGCGCTGGTCGTATCCTGACTGAAACCAGCCGGCGCGAAACACAATGAAAAGCGTCGCGCCGAAGACCAGAAACAATGCTGTTGCCCAGCCGGCGGCTCTGAGCGGATGAATGCGGAAGAATGTCGTCAGCCGATCGAGCACGCCGGTCCTGGTCGGTTGCTTCTCCGAAACGTACCTATCGAGCGCCGTAGCAAATTTTACTTTTTGGAGACGCTCAGGTGTCGTCAAAAATCGTTCGTTAAAGTTCTTCAACTCGCGCTCTGATAACTGCGCGGAGACAAAATCGTCAATTAGATCGTTCTGGGCTATGGCTATCAGACGACTGAATTTCGTGTCGGTCAGCAGCCGCACTTCGACCTGCTCCAGCTCATCCTCGTCCAGATCGTGAAGCAGGTATTTCCGCAAAATGTTCTTCTGTTCGTCCAGAGTTCGGTCCATCTTGAATTTCCGGTCGGCGCCGATGACCTGGCGCCTCTATCTAGTATTGCCCACAACCCCGATTCATTACGTTCACGCGCAAAGTTCGAGACAGTTTCGAACACACTTCTCCAGCGTTTCTCTGATTCTGAAGACGCGCACTCGCAGCGCGCTCGGTTTCAGGTTGAGCATTTCCAGGATTTCGCGACGGGAATCGATCTTGGCCTGTTTGCGTTCACTGTAATACTGCAACACCAGCGTTCGGTTGCCGACGGTCAACTTTCCGATGCACTGATCCAGACATTCGTATTCCTGCTCGACGTCGTCAGGCTGAGGCGCGACAAGCAACTCGGGCAGTTCGGCGGTGCGCTTTCGCTTCACATATTCCATGTAAACATTTTTCCCGACGCCGTAAAAGTATTTGGCCGGATCGCCGGTGTAGGAATCCCTGATCTCCGGCACCCGTCTGGCGACTCTGTCAATTGTTTCATCAGCCAACTCCTCGGAAGACAAGCACCCCTTGTAGTTGAAGATTTGAATGAGACCACTGCGAATTGCTTCATACTTCGCGCCGGCTTTAGCACGATTCGAGTCGAGCCAATCGAGCAGGCAGTCAAAGCTATTCTGAGTAAGTACGTTCCGAGTCATTCGGTGCAAAGTTTCGCGCTCTCGGGCGCGGTGAAGAGATTTCGGCAACTTCCGCCCGCATATTGTATCGCGCCCATCAAGCGTGTCGCAGTTTGCGCCGCCGCGCGGTCCGAAAAGTCAGCAGTAGTCCGATAGCGAGCGCGGGCAGGGCGACGGCGAGCAAAAGGCGCCGGTAATCGCGAGTGCCCGCCAGCGAAGTGCGCGGCGCATCGTACTTGCCCTGCATCACAAAGGCGGCCCAGAAATAAGGCGCGCGCCAACGCCCCTGCTTCCACATCGCTTCTTTTGCCGCTCGCAAAGCCGCCGATGGCGGTAACCCGTCTTTGAGCATGGCGCTGTAGAAATGTTTCATCAACTCGGCCGTTGCTTCGTCATTCACTTTCCACAAGCTGGCGATCACGCTGCGCGAGCCAGCATACATGAACGCGCGGGTGATCCCGAGAACGCCTTCGCCGGTGACCTGTTGGCCCAGACCGGTTCGGCAGGCGCTCAGCACGACGAGGTCGGCGTTTAGGCGCAAGCCGTAAATGTCGTCTGTTCGCAGGAAACCGTTTCGCTGTCTCCCCTGTTCGTCTACCCGGGAGAGGATCAGGCCGGATAATTCCGGGTGCTGATCGTTGAACAAGCCATGGGTTGCCAGATGGATGATGCGGAAATTGTTGACGCCGCCGCCGATCACGCGTTCCAGATTCGCATCGAAACCCATTGAGACCTGGCGCTCGCCGGCAGAGGTTAATTCCACTATTGCCTGCGCCTCATCGAGCGACGAACTCAGCCGCGGCAGCGGAATTTCACTGTCGCCATCGCCCATGTCTCGCAGGGCCTGGTGTAGCGTCGCCTCGTTCGCGGACGGTGGTTCAGCGGTCACCGGCTGGTCAGCCGCAGTGAGGCGCGAATCCTGCTTGTCGAAGACCGGGTCGGCTAACACGGCGATAAGTTTTGCTGCGGGAGCACCTGCGGAACTTTCACTGCCGAGGGCCGACAGCACGGAAGCGGAGGGGATGGTAACTACTTCATGCCCGACGGCCAACGGCACAACCGCGGCCGCCGGTGGAGCCGCTTTGCTGACCGTCTCATCGTTTACAACTCCCTCCCGGCCGGGCTCCGGCAGAGCGTCGAAAGGGATGCGATGCAGCACACCATCACCCACGATCACCAACCGCTTGCCTGCGATCTGCGGGGCCACCTTGCCGAGCAGCATTTGGCTCAACCTGGCAGCGCGCGACCAATAAGTCGCATCGGCAGTCTCTACGCGCCGCCGGTATTGCGCCGGTTCCTCGTCTGTAACCGGCTGGCGGGCAATGAGAAGATCGTAAACCTCGCGAGCTGACTCTTCGATCGCCGCGCGGGGCGGAAGTTCGTAGGCTTCAATCGAACCGGGCGTAACGAGCCAGAGATAACTACGTGCCTCGCCAAGAGCATATTCCAGCAAGACCGTGTCGGCCTGCACCTGGGCCTGGATCAGTTTTGGTTCTGTCGAGCTGGCGTAGATCGGACTCTCACGCTTGATCTGATCGAGGACCTGGTGGTAGTCGGCCATTAGCGCCTCGATCTCTTGCGCGCCCGCGGCCGCATCGCTTTCAGTATGCGGACTGTTAAGCAGCCGCGCCTGCGCTTCAAGCTTGAAATTGATTTGTTGCCAGAGAACGCGCTCGCGGCCAAGCGGGTCCTGGTCGCTTTTCGGCCGCGACTGTCCGGCTTGCTCGTTGAGTGTCTCAAGCAACGAGCGAGCGCGCGCCCGCTCGCTTACCTGCAAAGCGGCCACGGCGAATCCGCCGCCGGGCTGTCGCTGGTGCGTCTGCATCAGTACGTCGATGTAAAGCTCGTAATACTGGTGGACTGAGGCGAAGTAGGAGGTACGTAGTTGTTCACCGACGATCTTCATGCGCAACGATTCGATCAATTCGACAGCAGCGGAGATGTGTTTGAGCGCGTCGTCGAGGTTGCCCGAGTCATGCTCGGCATGGGCCATGTTGTAGAGCGTCGAAACTTCCTCGCGCCGGTCCTGCACCGCCTGGCTCAGCGACAGCGCCCGCGCGAAACAGGCGAGAGCTTTTGCCTCGTTGCCCATCGCGTCATGGACGTAACCGATGCGGTTCAGCGTGCGCGCCTGCCAGCGCTGGTCGCCGATTCGTTCATATAAACTCAACACGCGGGCGTATTGCTCAAGCGCCATCTCCCGCTGTCCGTTTGATTCGTAGATCGCGCCGATGCCCCTGAGGGCGTGGGCCTCGATCTTGCGATTCCCAACCTGCCGGCTCAGTCGCACAGTCTTCGAGTAATCTGCAAACGCCCGCGGGAGATCGCCCATCGCCTGGTAGACCCTGCCAACGTAGTACTGTGAGAGCGCCGCAAAGTCGCGATTGCCGATTTGCTCGTTTAGTTTGAGCGCGCGCTGATAACTCTCAAGGGCCGCGCGAGGCTGGCTGAGGTCTTCATATACCTGGGCCATGCCGTTGCATGCCGCCGCCTCACCCTGATGGTTGCCGAGGGCCTGAAATACCTGCAGCGCCTGCCGGTGATAATCAAGCGCCAACTGCTTCTCACCGAGAAATGTCTGAAGTCCCCCCAGCGCCGTGCGCGACAACGCTTCGCCGCGAGAGTCGCCGACGGCCTGCCAGAGCGTCATCGAATCGTTGTAATGCCGGGACGCAGTTTGCAGGTCGCCCAGATCGGTGTAGGTGTACCCGAGATTGAGATGGGCCAGGGCCTGGCCACCGCGGTCGGCCGCCTTCACCCACGCAGCGAGGGCGCGCGCGAAGTAGTCGAGGGCCTTTCTTCGTTCGCTCAGCGAGTAGTAGACCTCTCCGGCATTGTTGAGCGCCTGCGCGTTGCGCCGGACGGTCTCGACGCTCTGGTCTTCGGGATGCACCGCCTGGTACGCCAAAACCGGCTCGAAATGACTCAAGGCTTCGGAGTTCTCACCCAGGTAGATATGGACGTAACCGACGTCGTTGTGCGCGTCCAGTTCCGCCGCGTTGTCTCCGCTGCGCCGGCTCAACGACAGCGACTTCATGTAAACGGCCAGGGCCTCGCGATACTCGCTCATGAGGAAGTGGCATTCGCCGATGTTTCGCAGCGTCCGCAATTGTTCGCCCCGGTTGCCGGCGCTGGTCCAAATATTCAGCGCCTCGGAATATTTGGCGATCGCTGAGCGCAGTGACTGTCGATCCCACTTGGCGCGCAAGGCCTCTGCCGCAGCGCCGGCGTCCGCAGCGGCCGCGTTCTGTTGGTCTCCGGGCGTGGCGCGGCGAACTTCCTCGATCCGCAGTTGGTAACGGCGCGGTGCGGAATTCTTTTCCAGAGAACTTAGCCGGAGGTATGCGGCCCTCCGAGCGGCAACGATGAAGGAGAATCGTAGCGGACCCAAACGCCTGCTGACGTGTTCTGAGATCACTTGCCGGTCGGGCGAAAGCAGGCTGGCAGCGAGCTGGAAGTCTCCCTTGTCAACGACGACGCGAACGTGTTCGCCCTGACTAAGCGTGAGCTTGAAGAGTTGCGTCTCCGAGCCGCCAAACTCGCCAACAACGGGTGTATCTGCAGCGAGTTCGCGGGACGCGTCAGTCGCATCAGTTGCTGCTTGCGCTGACCCAGTCTGCAGACTGAAAGGCGGACCGAAGCGTTGGCAGAGAAAGCCGACGGCGGCAAAAAGCAGAAGACCGCAAAAGACTGAAAAGCGAATCCTTCGACCAGGCATATGAGGTTCCACGAGATGCAGTCCTCCACCGTCTATTCGCAGGTTGAGGCGCTGTCGCTGGAGTCCGCCAGGGAAATGGCTAACCGATGTGGGTTGATGAGTAGCGCCTCAGGCGGACAATTGTACAGACGGCGGTTCCGGTGTCAAACGTGATGTTTGGGGCGGGTGGCAGTTTCAAAATCAATGTCCGACAAACTCACTTTGTCGTTCGAGTTCGACAAACTAAAACTTTGTGGACCTCAGACTGCCCCACGACCTTTGGAGCGCGTAGGCAGAAAGCAACTGCGGCTCGCGAAGGTGAGGCGGAGACGGCGAGAGGTCGTCTCCGTTTCTTGAGGCGTGATTTGTTGAAATGGTTAGAGGTGGGCCAGGGGCGTTTTGCGGTTTGTGACTGGTTCTGAAATGTCCTCGGGAGCAGGCCTGTCGTCGTTAACCGGCTGGTCCGGGGATGTGGCGCTCTTGGCATCGCCATCGCCTCCACCCTTTTTGCGCGGCTCATCCGGCTCTGCCTGAGTGTCTTTGTCGCTGGTCGTCATGGGGCATCCTCCTCTTAGTCAATAATTTCAGGGTCTTGGACCCGTTCGGTCCGTCTAACAAACAATGGCAAGTTTGAGCAAGACGTTACAAAACGTCGGACTGCCCAGTTGCCGGGCGAGGCTGAAAGGGTCTGAAAGGGTTCGAAAGGGGTTTAAATCGGGGGCGCCGGGCCGCCACTTTGTAACGCCTCGCCGCCCGCGGTCATAGATATTCTGAAGAGAACAAAGATCGCGCCGCGCAGGCGGAACCGCTGCGGCCCAGAGAGACACGAGACGGAACACCGCAAAAGGAGACAAGCGTGGAAGAGCTTTTGGAAACGCCAGCAGACGAGACCGCACCGGGTGCGGAGGCGGTTGACGACGAGTTCGAAGCCGACGAGACCGAGCACTTTGCAGCGCCGGCCGAGGACGCTTTCAAAGGCAAACATATCTTCATCAGTCACAAGTGCGACGTCGAGCCGGACGACACTGTCGCCGCGATGCTGCACAGCGAATTGAGCGCGTTGGGGTGTGTTGTGTATCTCGACCAGGACCAACCAATCGGCGCCCGTTACGACGATGCGATCGGCGACTCGATCAAGAAAGCTGATTTCGTAGTGGTGTTGCTAAGCAAAGATGCGAACGAGAGTGATTGGGTCAAGTTCGAGTTGGATTACGCGTATGCTCAGTTTCAACAGCTTGGCCGCCCGGCGATCCTGCCAGTGGGCCTCGGGATAAGCGTGGCCGATTTGTCGATGCGCCTGGGCGCGAGGGTGGGTGGCTTTACCGCTCGCTCCTATGAACCGAGTGACCACGATGAAATACTTGCGGATGTCAAAGAAGGCATCAGCCATGAGCCGCGTGCTCATAAGCGGACTGGCGTGGGGATGGAAGGGTTTCTGGTCCGAAAATTTCGGCGGAACATCACCCGCGTTGTTTATCTTGACTCGCCCCAAATGCGCCGCGCCGGCGAGGCGCTGCGGCGGGAGAAGCTTTTTTGGGTGGTGGGCGACGCCAGCATCCGGAATCACGTGGCCCGCTCGCTGGCGGTGAAAGAGCGCGACCGTCAGCTTGAAGGCGGCCTGGCAACTGAGCAGGGTCCGAACATTTACGAAGTGCCAAGAACGCTGCACTGGTCGAAGATTGCCGACCAGCTCGTCCGCGATTCCATCATTATCTTTTTGGACGCCCACCCGTCGTCGCTGTTTGACGCCGAGTCGCAGCGGGACCAACTGAAGAGCCTGCAGCGGTTGACTGAGCGCAATCTCGTCATCGTAACTGCGGCTGCAGAGTCTTTATCCGAAATTGAACAGGAGATGCGCGATCGCGAGCTGGCGGGGGGCGCGCATCTCCTGGTGGGCCATGACTTCTACGACGAGCGGGCACGGCTCGAAATCTTCGAGCGACTGCTCGATTTCTCTCACGACGCTCGAGATATTTCGCCCGAGCAGTATCAGTGGGCCCACCAACTGCTCGAACAATCCGAGGGGCGCGAGATTCTCAAGGCCAGCATCAACAAATGGTCGCCGGCCGACATTGAACGCTTCATGACTCGCCACCTGCCTGAGGTCAAGCGACCCGACGATGTCTTCAAGCTCCTTCAGCGCAACGCCGACCTCGACAACGAAATTCACACGTGGTTTATTGCGCTCGACGATTCCACCCGCTGCTTTGTGCTGGTCCTCGCCATGCTCTGCGGGTTGCGCCGGGAGCAGTTTTGGAAGAACTACAAACTTATCTTCGGCCAACTGAAAAAGTTGGACGCAAACCTTTCGTTGTGGCCGCTGGGCATCGGACGCCACCGCGCCGCCTTGTACGTAACTACCGAAGGCCAGGTCGACTTTGTTGACGAACGCATTGCCGAGGCAATCTACCGCGAAGTGTCAAAGAATTTCCGTGAATATCTGATCGATCTGGAGCCGTTGATAAAGACAATGTCCGTGCCGGCGGGGCGCGATCAGACGACGACCGAAAAACGAAAGCTCGAGGTGGCGGAAACTAAAGAAGTCCGCACGGCGCTTGCGCGGGTGGTGGGAAAAGCAGGGCGGCAAGGCCTCGAAGACCTGACGGATCTGCTGAACTTTTGGGGGGCTGACTCCGCGCTTCCGGTGCGCGAAGCGGTCGCGCTTTGCATGGAGCAGGCGGTGGCAGAGCAGGTCGGCGCCCGGCAGGCGCTCGCACTTTTGGAGGGCTGGTCCAGGGACGCTTCCAACGGGCGCGAGGCGCTCTGCAAGCGGTGGTCGGCTGCCTCGGCCCTGGGGAGTATCGTGGCCACCAGGCCGGGAAGAGTGGTTTGCGAAAGGGCGCTCGAACTGCTTGAACAACTGGCCGGCGACGACCATCCGAGCACCAAGTTCAACGTCTCCATCTCGCTTAAGAAGACGGCGCGGAAGATTCCCCTGGTGGCGAATGACACGTCGAGAGGTTTGGCGACGTCGTTGGCTTTGGTGGCACGCGACGCGAAAGCGGCGACGAAAATCAACGTCGCTGAGGCGCTGATCGAGGCGCGAATTGCCGACGAAGCGGCGGCGCTGGCTGTTATCCGAGAATGGGTGTCAGGCGAAGATATTGATTGTCGTTGGGCCGCGATGTGCAGCCTCTTCCTCTGGCGACGGCAGGACAACCGGGAGCGAAATCGTGAAGTCGCCGGTTTCCTTACGCTCGATACGGCGACGGCGGCAGACGTGTTGGTCGAAACACTCACCTTCAAGCACCAAAAGATGCGAGTCCTCTGGCAGTGCTTCAAGCAGTTCGTCCTGGAGGCAGACGACGCGACCAGAAAACTGTTGGTAGCGGGGCTGGCCTCGGTTCCCCAGGCGCGCTTTGATGATCAGCTGCTGTCTCTGCTCCGAGCCTGTGAGAATCGGTTGTTGAGCGGCCTGGTAATCGAGGTGCGGGCTGAGAGATGGCGACGAATGTTTTCCACTCCAACTGAGTTCCTCACCGACCTTCGCAAAGAAATCAAGCAGGAGTCTCTGGCGGGTGAAGTTGGCGCGTCACTGGCGCGGCTGGCAAAGCCCGAGCCCGAAGGATGTCGGAGTGAGCTGGTGCAGGCGTTGGTGAGTTCCTTTCCCCAGCATCGAGTCAGACTTGACGATATCCTGAAGCGCCTCACGATCATCGCGCCGCCTGTCTTTGAACCGTTTTCTCTGGAAGTTCGCTGTGAGGGATTGCGCAAATTGTTCGCCGACCCGCTGACCTTTGTCGCCGTAGTTGCTGAAGGCCTGGGTAACGCCGAAGTGTCCGGCGAGATCTGTGTGGCGCTGGAGACTTTGGCGCAGCCGGAGCCACAGGGAGATCGTGAAGAACTACTGCAAACGCTCGCCGCCGCGCAGGTGATCAACGCCGCGGCCGTGCGGACACTTCTCCAGCAATTTCGCGCCGCGAGCAGCAACACCCTCAGCCTGCTGGCCTACGAAATCAACCTGCACTCGTTGGAAGGTGACCTCGCGAATCCCGAGCGATTCCTATCGCGCGTCATGGAAGCGACGCGTGACAGGCAGCAGCGGGTCGAAGTTTTTCAACTGCTGCGGCAGCTCTCGTTGCCTGAGCCGCAGGGCCGGCATAAAGCACTCGTGCGCGCGCTCGGCGTCTCCAGAGTGTCGCGCCCCGGAGATGTTAATGCGCTCCTCGATGACTCGTCGTGGCAGACCAACTCCGGATTGCTTAGCCTCCGCACCGAAGTCAAATTGCTCTCTTTTCTGGCGCGGATTTTTTCGCCGGGTTTCGTTTCCCGAATGTTCGTTCCGGAGCCGTAGCGTCAGGCGGGGTTGAATCTGAGATAACAAAAGGAGTGATATTATGGGTAGACGCGCTTTGCTGGTCGGCATCGATGCTTACGACTCTTTCCACGACCTCACGGTTTGCGTGGCGGATGCGACGTCGATGAAGGGTTTGCTCGAGAGGAACGCCGATGCCAGCCCTAACTACAGTTGCCGCCTGATGGTCTACGGTCATGAAAGCAACACCGCCAAGCTCACTGAAGCTCGGCTTAGGAAGGCTTGCTATGAGTTGTTCGAGTATACGGGCGATGTGTTGCTTTATTTTTCCGGACATGGCGCGCTGACTAAAGTCGGCGGGTATATCGCGACCAGCGATTCTCAAGTGGACAACTGGGGAATTCCCATGCAGGAAATAATCGATTTGGCGAGCGCTTCTCCCGCCCAGGACATCCTCGTGATCCTCGACTGTTGTCATGCTGGAGCGGCGGGCAATCTTTCGTTTGCCCAGGGAGGTCGCGATCGCAATCCGCTTGCGTCGCTGCGCGAAAACATGACTGTCATCGCCGCCTCCCGCAGTTCCGAGTCTGCGCTTGAAGGAGAGGGGCACAGCATGTTTACCGCGGCCGTCCTCGATGCGCTGGACGGCGGGGCTGCTGACCACATGGGATGGATCACGCCGCAGTCAATTTATGCTTACGTCGAGCGCGGCTTCGGCGGTTGGGTGCAGCGGCCGGTGTACAAGTCGCATGCGACCGACCTGACTGTCGTCCGGCAGTGTGCGCCACTGATCGAGCGGCTCAAGCTTCATCAAATGGTCACGTATTTTCCTAAAATGAATGACAAGTTTCCGCTCGATCCTGAGTTCGAGCCGGAAGACGAGAACGGTAAACTCCACGAGCCGGTGAACCACGAGAAAGTGGCCCTGGCCAAACTCTTCAAAGAATTTCGGGACGTCGGTTTGGTGAAGTCTTCCGACGGCAAACAGTTTTACTGGGTAGCCCGGGAGAGCGGCACGCTGGAGTTGACACTGCGCGGGCGCGAGTACTGGCGATTGATTAAGGGACACCGTATCTGATGCAAATCGGTCTCAGCGGACACCAACGATTGTCTGACCCTGGTCGCTGGCAATGGGTGCGGCGGGAGCTGGGAGCATGTCTCGCGTCCGTGCCGCCACCCGTTGCCGGGATCACTTCGCTCGCCGTCGGCGCGGATACGCTGTTCGCGGAAATTGTGCTGGAACTCGGCGGCTCGCTGAAAGTGATCGTGCCGTTCAGTGACTACGAAGAGCGGTTCGTGGACCACCGAGACAGGGAGACTTATCGAAAACTTCTTGGCCGCGCCGCCGGCGTCGAGACCCTTCACAAAACCGGCAGCGACGATGAAGCCTATTACGCTTCCGGTAAGCGAGTAGTCGACCTTTCGGATCTGCTCATTCTCGTCTGGAACGGCAAGCCCGCCGCCGGACTTGGCGGCACCGGCGACATTGCGGAGTATGCGCGGCAAACTCAAAAGGCAGTGATCCACCTGAACCCGGAAACACAGACAGTCACACGTTGAGATTGGCGGCCAGCGGCTGCGTCCTGTTAAGAATCCGATCCTTCTCGGCTTCCCTGTGTGTGTGTGATGATGACAAGACTCGACGCCTTCCGTGGTCAGCGCCACTCGCCCTGCAGGATGAATGCGGCCCAGTAGAAAGGCGCGCTCCACTGGCAACTGGAGCAGCGGATAAAGCTCCTGGAATTCCGCGAACGCATCTCATCGTTGGTCCTGGCAATTGACTATGACGACGCGGCGGCTTTCGAGTGCGCGTCCGCGACGATCTTTTTCTGGTTATTTCGAGACTGTTCGTGCAGGGTGACTAACTCAACACCCCCTTGCCGCCGGCGTCTCTGCAAAACTCCATCCGCCCATTCTTAAGCAGCAACAGACAACCGCTACCCCATCCGAGCGGCGTTACAACCAACTCGAGGCCCCTGCGTAGTTTGCGGCGCCTTCGACGCCTGACGTTGGCGCTGTAACGGATCGCGCTTACCAACCATAGGCTACTGAAGATTGACGAAAAGAATGTTTCCCGGGCCGCCGGCTAAGCCGCACGCAAGCCCACATTGCGGCCGAGTTCGTGCCATCAGTTCGTGCCATTAAGGAGAAAATCAAAATGCCATATGAAAGAAAAGTTGAACGCGCGCATCCCGCGTTAATCGTGATGATCGTTGATGACTCGGGCAGCATGTCAGGAAGTTTGCCGGGTTCGAGTGACACTTGCTATCAGTGGGTGGAACGTTATTCGGGCATCATTTTGAAGGAGTTGCTGGCGCGGTGCATGGAAGTGGCCGGCGAAACTCCGACGGTCAAACCCAGATACTACCTCGACGTGATCAAGTATGGCAGCAGCGTCGAGACGTGGCAGACCGGCGCGGAGGGTGACGAAGAACTGGACATCGGCCAGGCCGCAAAAAAATTCACCGACAGTGGATCGCTCGGCCTGGGCGCGAACATGGGCGGCACGGATACCGCAGCTGCTTTTCAGTTCGCCCACGATCGCATTGAAAAGGCGCTACTTAAAGAGCGATTCAAAAACTCGTTCCCGCCCATCGTTTTCCATCTCACCGATGGTGAGAGTCACACTGACGCGACGTCAATCGCGCAGAAAATCATGTCCTTGTCGTCCAGCGACGGCAACGTGCTGATCGTCAACGGCTACATCGGCACCCAGACGGCGCTGCCTTACAAAGACCCCAACGATTTCCCCGGCTATCTCAGCGAACAGGAAGTCGGGAGCCAGGACAACGGCCGCATGTTCCAAATGAGCAGCGTCATGCCGGACACCATGCGCGAGAATCTGATTAACGACGGAATATTTCCCGCGATCCGTGAAAACGTGAAGCTCTTTTTCGACGTGCGTACGAGAGAGATGCTCAAGCATGTGATCCAGGTAGTTGGCTCGGGTGGCAGCCGAATGGCCCGTTGACCTTCTAGTTAACGTTTCCAGTTAAAACGCTTAAGGAGAGATTCTTGTTCACTATGTCTTCAACAGGTTTGGCTGCGTCCGCCCGCGCCGGGAAGGCCATGCACGAGCCCGTCAGTGTCGTGTCGCCGGGTGAAGAAGACGAGGAGAAGAAGAACCAGGACAGAGCCCGGACGATGGAAGTCACGGATGACGACAACGCGAAGTGTCAGCTCGCCATAGTTTGTGACGGCACCACCACTTCTCCATATTCGGCGGCCGCCGCCACAGCGGTCGCGGACCAGTTGCCGTCGCTGTTTCAAGAAGACGGCCTACTGCGGACGACCAGGATCCTTCAGGAACTTCGGCTCGCGTTGCTTGAAAAGCCGCTGCAACTGGAGGAAGGGCAGTCGGCCATGCTGCGCAGCATGTTCGAAGAGATAGTGAAACAGAAGTACCAGAACTCATATCAAACCACGCTGGTTGCCGTCTGCCTGAAGCACGCCGAAACCGATCCCGCGCAAACTGTTCGCATAAAAGCGCTCGGCTGTGGTGACAGCGCGCTGTTCATCTTCCGAGAAAACGGCGAACTGCTTTACAACAACATAAACCTTGCTGACGCACTGGATGGATTCAAACATAGCTCGCCGCTGACGGCCGTGCTTCCCGATTCTTATGACGAAGAGACGAAGAACGTGCTCTTCGACTTCCAGGCGTATCCCGCAGACGTCCACATTCTGCTTGCCAGCGACGGCCTCTATGACGGATTCACCAACTTCAAAGAGGTCGCTGACTGGTTGCACGAGCATTACTCCGAGTTGAAAAGTTCCGGCCGAGACGCCGGTTGCTTGTCTGACCTGCACGCCAGGCTGGCGCGAACGAAAGGTGACGACGACATCTCCTTCATTTGGCTGCGCCCCCCCGAGCGAGCGAACGATGACCCGGCGGCGGAGACTGAAGACGAAAAAATTGCCGAACGAGAAGGCGTCGCAGACGGCAAGCAGTCATTCCTCGCGAAACTGCTTGCCGTTATTCGCCGTTGGTTTCGGCGGAAAAGCGGCGGTTCCTCGAGTCGTCGTTTGGACTTGGACCAGCTAACAAAGAAACAAGATTTTGAGTCGCTTGACTGAACTCGGGCCCTGCTCCCAGTTTCAGTCTTGTATTTCCTGTTTACCCGGCTGCGGCAAGGGCGTGTCTTATGGCGAGAGCAAAACAAACAAAGGAGTCTCCATCAGATCTGGGACAAGCGTGGCTGCTCAGCAAGAAGTCCGTTTCGATTGAAGGCATCGATCTGTTGCCGCAGGAAAATATTTTCCTGAGAGGAAACCCGCTGGTCGTTGCTCGGGGACAGGCACAAGCCTTTTATCTCAACGATGCCGGCCGGCGAGTTTGGATTTTGAAAAAGTTCCTGCCCGGACGCAATCCGGATGTGCAGTACATCAAAGCCATTCAGGCCTTGATTCCGCAGCAGGTTGGTTTCGAATCCGGTTATCAACGTCGAGTGCTTTCGCAGGCGAGCGTTGCCGCTGCCAGCTCGCCCTCAGCCGACTTTCCACCCTGGGTTGAAAATACAATTCTAATGCCGCTGGTCCAGGGTAGCGACTGGGCCTACATCGCCGACCAGGTGAGAGCCGGAAAACTCAGTTTGACTACGGACCAGCGGTTATGGATGTGCAAGAGTCTCAGTGAGCGGATACGTACGCTTGAGGCTCACGGTCTTTCGCATCGCGACCTGTCGAGCACAAACATCTTCGTCGACACGAAATCGTGGGCCATTCATTTGATTGATTGGGACAGTCTTTACCACCACGACCTCACCTTGCCGCGGAACACAACCTTCGGCACCAATGGTTATGTCGCTCCCTTCGTCAAGGTCAACGGAACAGAGAATCCGGCGACGACGTGGACGGTTGGCGCGGACCGCTTCAGCACGGCGGTGCTGAATGTCGAGTTCCTGAGCGTCGAACGTAGCTCGCCCGTCACCGGCGACGGTGGGCTTTTGGACCAGGACGAAATTTACAACTTAGGCGGCAGCGGCTTAGACAAGATCAAAGGCAAGCTGCGACGAAACTTTCCCCAAGCCCTCGGGTTGTTTGACCGAGTCATGCGCGCCAGTGGCTTTCACGAATGTCCCAGCCCGGAAGAATGGATAGCGCTCTGCGAGGGTGTCTCCGCGCCGAGCCTGAAAGACGTTTACGATCCGCAACCCGACTTCCTCAAATTTATCCAGCAGTTACAGGTTCCTCCCCGGCCGTTAATAGCGGCGCCGAAGCTTAGTGACATCGAAACACCGGATCTCAAAGCTTCGGACTTTCAGGCCCACCAGAAGCCCGCGCCCGCTGCCCCCAGGTTGGCAGATATTGAAGCGATCGATGCGCATAGTTTCGACCGCCAGGCTCGGGCGAAAACCGGACCACCGCTGCCGGGCTCGACAGAAGTTCACGACCGCAGCGAACAGAGTGGTGCGTCGTCAGCGAATGATAGCGGCCCGGCTGCTCCCAGTTTGGCTGATGTCGAAGATCCATTTACGGGCGTGAAATGAGAACTTTGCCAAAGTACAACCGCGGATGAGTCCGGCTGAAAGGCGCCGGCGACCGCGCGAGCTAAAGAGACTCAGATGATTGACGTTGCGGAAGACTGGCTTAAGAGCAAGAAGTACGCGGAGATTGCGGGTTGCAAACTGCGCCCGCTTGAACATCCGCAACTCAAAGGCATGCTTATCACTTCGGTGCGCGGACAGGCCCAGGCTTTCTACCTGACAGATGATTCGGGACTGGACTGGATCTTGAAGAAGTTCTCGCCAGCCAGGATTCCAGACAGCACTTACATCAACGCCATTCAGTCGTTGATTCCTCACCGTCCCGGTTTGCAAGCGGGGTATCTCCGCCGAATCCTTGCGAAAGGAGACGTCAAAAAATCCGGTTACTTCAATCCGGAGTTTGCGGCCTGGATTGAGAACACAGTGCAAATGCCGCGGATTAAATCCGATGACTGGGCGGGGCTGGCTGACAAGCTCAGGGACGGCTCGGTCAAACTTGCCGCGGATGAGCGACTACTGCTGTGTACGAAACTGAGCGAGCAGATCAACCTCCTCGAAAGCAACGAACTTTCACATCGCGATCTCTCGGCCACGAATGTCTTCGTCGACGTTTCGTCTCAGCTCGTCAACCTCATCGATTGGGACTGCATCTTTCATCCCTCGCTCACCATGCCGCCGAATACAACCTTCGGTACAAACGGATATATCGCGCCCTTCGCCAGAGTTTCCGGGGCGCTCGATCCACAAACTTCCTGGAAGCCGCGCGCCGACCGATTCAGTATGGCGATACTGAATGCGGAGTTTTTGAGTATGGATATTGGAACTCCGATCCGGCACGACGGCGGAATGTTTGAGCAGGCCGAACTTTTCAACCGCGGTGGACCGGCAACTGCACAAGTCATCAGTGGTCTCCGGCAACGCTTTCCGCGCGCGGCTATCCTGCTCGAACAAGCTCTGAAGGCACAAGGCTTCGACGACTGTCCAAGCCCGGCCGAGTGGATAGCTCTGGCGGCAACTCCGATTCCAATGCCCTCTCTCAACCTCGCCTCAACCTTCACCCCGGCCGCAGCCTCTCAACCACAGGCTGCGCCGCCAGTGAACAGCAACTCCTTCGCGTTGCTCGATGAGGCCGCGTTCGCCGTGTTAGACGAACGCGCTTTCGTACCCTTGATCTAACACACCAAAACCGGGGAGAAGATCATGACCAATCCAATCAAGCGTTTCTTTTTATTTAGCTCCGGAGCGACCCGTTTGATCCTCGACATGAAGGGGTGCGAGGTCGAACACAGTAAGTATGTCGGCATTGGCGTCACCATTTTCTTCACCGCTGTGTTGGCGGCGCTCTCGGGCGGCTATGCGATGTTCACAGTGTTCCGTAACGGCTGGTTAGCGCTCGCCTTTGGAATGCTTTGGGGCTTGATCATCTTCAACCTCGACAGGTTTATCGTTTCGTCCATCAGGAAAAAGAGTATTCCCACGAGCGCGCCGCTCACCGAACGGATCAGGGCCAAGGCGGGTGAAATTCTGAAAGCCGTGCCGCGCCTAATCCTCGCCGTATTCATCTCCATTGTTATTACGAGGCCATTGGAACTGAAATTCTTTGGAGCCGAGATTCAAGGACAGTTGACTCACGATCTTGCCGAGGAACGAGCCGATCGGGAAAAGACTATCGACGTAGAGTTTGCAGACATCGCTAAGGTTGAAGAAGAAACCGGGAAGTTGAAAACTCGCCTGCTGGAGCTTGAAAACGAAGTAACCAGACGAGTGAAGGTGGCGTCTAGTGAGCTCGATGGTTGGGGCGGGACCCAGGACCCCGGCGACGGGCCAGAGTACAAAAAAAGACTCGCCGAAACGAAAGAAGCTCAAGCCGAACTCAACAGCTTCAGGACGCAATATGCGCCAGTAATTCAAGCCAACGAGCAGCAGACTACCAAACGAAAGGCGGAGCGGGCGGAGAAGCTGAAAGGGGTGTTTAAGAAGATAGACGACTCTGGCGGACTCCTGAAGCAGCTGGAAGCTTTGAGCGCGCTGGCGCAGGCACATCCTTCAACTTCGTTGGCGAGCTGGTTCATCATTTTTCTGTTCATCTCATTGGAAACTGCGCCGATCCTCGTCAAGCTCTTCTCGAATCGTGGACCTTATGACGACTACCTCGACGCCATCGAGCACCACGTTTATGCAACCCAACGCAAGACGATCTCAGACACGAACGACGAGGTTAATACGCTCGTGGCCTTAAGCAAGCAGCGCAACGCGGATCGCATCAGCACCGAACTGCAGATGAGCCAAAACACCATGGCCTCGTGGACCACGCTGGCTCCCCAGGAATACCATGACGCGCAGGTGGAGATCGCCCGAATCGGCGTAGCGCTGTGGCGAGCCAATGAGTTGAACCGGCTGAAGCAGGTGACCCCGCCGGTTGCCTTTGCCGGACAATCGTCGCAGCCCACAACGCAATCGCCGGCTTCGGTTACCGCCAACCCCACGCCGCCAAATGTTTCGCAAGCAACCAGTCCTGCAGGTGTGACAAATTCCGCCGGAGCGAGCAGCCCGGGCTCGCCGCCGCCAGTCTCGCCGTCAGTGTCGCCTTCAGTCTCATCGCCAGTTGCGGCGTCCAATAACGGCGGCGGAGTTCAGCCAAACGTGGGCGCGGCAACGCCTACCGCGCCGACGCAACCTGCGGCCGCCGCCGGAGTTCCAGCAGCGGGAGTTTCAGCAGCGGGGGTTCCAGCCGCCACCGCTGGCGCACAATCATCGCCTTCAACACCAAGTCAGCAGGGATCCACCGCGCCGCAAACGGCCTCAGCGTCGCCGCCATCGAGCGTGCCGCCGGTGGTCCAGGCGTCCCAAAGTTTGAATAACAGCACGTCAGGTCCCGGATCGTCCGAGCAGGTTCCTTGACTACAATTTGCGATTTGCAAACGAGTTCGATCCGGCAGGAAACCGAGTCGCGCCCTCCCGGCAGAATATTTACTGACTAAACTTCCGGTCACGCCAGTTGGTTGTCACTGGGCTATTGTCAGTCGTCCCGCTTCGCGGACTGTATTCCGACTTTTTGCGCAAAGCAGTCTGTCACTACTCGCCATGTTCGCTTACTTTCGATCTGGATTGTGGTATCTGGTGTGGGGTTTTGTCGCACTATATCTAATCATGACTATCGGCATGTGGGCCGCAACTCTACGGACGCTGGGCTTCTCGTCGCTCGTTCAGTGTCCGCGCATGCTGCGTTTATCGTTCCGCGCATTGCCGATACGAGAATTGTCCCTTGCCCTCGTGTTGCCCGCTCTCGCCATACTTCTGATCAGGAAGTTTGAGATCGGCGGGCGTTACCTGGAGGCGTTGCCTCTAAACGCACCGCTGTGGATCGGGCTGCTCTGCTTCACCCTGTTTCTTCTGCCTCCCACGGCTCTCGTCCTCTCCAGCTCTACCGACAAACAACTTCGCTGGGCGCTGGGCCTTAAAAAATTTACCGGTGGTCGCAGGGTTGTTTCGTTGCTGGACACCGAATTCATGAAGCCTCAGCGAAGCATCAGTGATGTCTGGTCAATAACGCTCCGGCGATCCAGTGCGTTGACAGACGTGCTACGCATGTCCAATACCAGCGGCTGGCAAGCCGGCGTCAGAGAATTGATTGAGCTATCACCGATTGTCATTCTTGACACCAGAGTTTGTACTCCGGCAATCCTCTTCGAGGCTTCGCTTCTGCTGACTTCCGAATATGCGTATAAGACGATTTTTATGACTGAGGACGATAATGCTTGCCCGGTTCTGGAACGGCTAGTCGACGAAAAGCGGATCTCCTCCGAGTGCCTGATCAGCGTCATTAAGGAATCCGAACTGGGCGCGTTGCTTAAGAGGTTGTTGGCATCGCGCGACAGTCTGCCGAAGCCAGGCAGTTTCGCTTCGGCGCCGTCGACGATTGGCAAGTCGGTCGCTCAGCGTCGTACAAGCGACTAAGACAACCGTGGAGAATCTGCACTAGTTTGTCCGGAGGCTGCGTGCAGTATCGAGGGAGGCGCTTGCTTCATAACATCACTACCCAATCAAGCCGTGGCTTGACGCGTTTCGAAGCGCTACGCTACTCTGCAACAAGGATTTACCATTGAGATGTTTATCCGCAAGGGGCCGTAGCTCAGCTGGGAGAGCGCATGACTGGCAGTCATGAGGTCAGGGGTTCGATCCCCCTCGGCTCCACCAATATCTACAATAACTTAGGGCGTCCACTGCGGACGCCCTTCGTCGTTTTGCGTGCCTATAGTGTGCCAAGTTATCAAACCAACCGGCGTTTCGACAGAAACGACTCCTGAATTCTGAACCCTCTGGCGACTTTCGGCGACACTTCAACTCCAGCTTCGACCCTCGAACCGGTTAGAATTGTTAGGAAGAGATGACTAAGCGCACCCACAAAGGGAAACGACAGAAGCGTCACGAGTCCCCAGAGCACGGACCGACATGCGGCGTAAACTTGAATTTCTGGTTGTAGTCCGCTCGTTGTTCCCACTGTTTGCCGACGCCGTCTATGATCGATAAGAGTTTCCCGCTGTGCCTGGCGACGAGGTAGTAATAGTCGTCGCCGGCTGGAACTAGTCTCCACTCCTGGTTCCAGCCGAAATTGAAGGGATACTGTTGGATGATGGGGCCGTTGTTCGTGAACGGTCCTCCGCCTTGAACATCGAGACTCATCATGCTGTGCTGCGCCGTGATTTGGTAGGCGCCGTCTTCTATTAAGCGAAGCTGCCATTTCTGGCTCGCCTGCCCTCCACAATTCCATATACCCACCGGCGCTACGTTGACGGATCCACCGGAGACATCGAGACATTTTTGCGTGTTCTTCTCGGTAATTCGGTAGGAAACACCAGGCTCAGGAAAACTCGCGAAAGCGTTCCCGGCAGCGCCAAGGACGAACAACAAAACGGTCAACAGACTTGTTTTAGTTAATTTGGTTTTCATGACTTTCTCCTTTTTGCAAAGTAAGTAACTCGATCATTCAACGGTACTGCTACGCTTCACCGACGCGCGCAATTGCGAATAGGCAGCCCTCAGCAGACTCTGTCCCTTTACTGTTTCTTGAACACAACTGTTGCAATTCTCGGCTTCCAAGTATCGTAGCCGAATATTTCCCGTCCCCCGTCAACGATTACAAAATCATTTGAGTAGGAACCGCCCCCAACTATGATCGTAAGCTGCCCGGTTCCATCGGCATCTACTGCGTATGTTCCTTTATATGTCACCTTACCTGACAAAGAGCCCTTATCAGTGGCCTTGTAGAAGCCAACCAGGTTTCCTTTGCCGTCAAAAGTCACGCGGCCAATTGCGGCGGCCGGGCTGAAGTTGTCAGCGAAGGCTTGTGTTAGATAGCCGTAAGTACCCTGTAGACTGGCGCTGTTGAATAGCGGAGGTGTTTCAGTGTCTGCCATTGTCTTACTCCTTTTCAAGAATTGTTTTGGCCGTAAAGGTTAGAATCAAAAAACTTTTTCCTTCTCGAGGTTGAGCCCAATTGGCTGAGTGCGAAAACAGGAGCACGCATTCAGCCTCCGTAAATCGCTTTCAGTTACTAAGGCGAGATTCGTCTCGGAAACCGCTAAGGCAAATTTTCTAATCCGAGAAAAGCTGGTTTGATAGCAAGATGATCTTGCGTATGGTAACCTCACCGCACTTACTCATATTAAGCATCTAGCCGAGGAGGGTTGGATGACTAAACGCTCACCCGACGAAATTACCGCCCTGCTGCTGGCCTGGAGCCACGGTGAATCTTCAGCGCTCGATCAACTGATCCCACTTGTCCATGATGAGCTGCATCGCATCGCGAAGCGCTACATGCGTCGGGAGCGGCCGGGCCAAACGATGCAGACAACTGCGCTAGTCAATGAGGCCTATCTGCGACTGATTGACTCGAGCCGCGTGCATTGGCAAAACCGGGCTCACTTCTTCGCGATTGCGGCGCAATTGATGCGACGTATCCTCGTGGATTTCGCGCGGCGTCGGCACAACCTCAAGGGTGGCGGAACGGTTAAAAGAGTGACCTTTGATGAAGCGCTAGTCGTCTCGCGTGAAGCAGGTGCGGAGATGATTGCTGTTGACGACGCGCTGAATACCCTGGCCTCGCTCGACGCGCGTCAGGGTCAGGTAGTGGAACTGCGATTCTTCGGCGGCTTGAGCATCAACGAGACTGCTGAAGTGCTGAAGGTTTCGGAAGGCACTGTGAGGCGTGACTGGAGCCTGGCGAAAGCCTGGCTCCGTCGCGAGTTGAGTGGAGTTCGGCATTGACTCCGGAACGCCATGGACAAATCGTAAAGCTCTATCACTCGCTGCTGGAAATTGATGCAGCAGAGCGTTCCACATTCCTCGCGCAGACCTGCGGCGCCGATGAGGCATTACGCCAGGAACTCGAATCTCTGCTCGCTTCTCACTTACAGACTGATAGCTTCCTCGAAGCCCCCGCCATTCAGATTGCGGCACAGATCCTCGCAGATGACAGACACAGAGATATGGTCGGTTGCAGTCTGGGCCACTATGAAATCAGGGCACTGCTTGGCGCGGGTGGGATGGGAGAAGTGTATCTCGCACAGGACACTAAACTCGATCGAGAAGTCGCAGTAAAGCTTCTTCCGGCCGAAGTCGCGGCCAATCTTGATCGAATGCGACGCTTCACGCGGGAAGCGAAAGCCGCTTCGGCCTTGAACCATCCGAACATCATCACCATTCACGAAGTTGGCCAGAGCGATTCAGGAGAGTTTATTGTAACCGAGTTTATTGACGGTCAAACGCTCCGCCAGCAAATGCAAGGCGCGCCGATGCCCCTAGGTGAAGTGCTGGACATCTCCACTCAGGTTGCACGTGCGCTTCTGGCTGCTCATGCCGCCGGAATCGTACATCGGGACATCAAACCCGAAAACATCATGCTCCGCAGCGATGGCATCGTCAAAGTTTTGGATTTCGGCATTGCCAAATTAACCGACGAACTGCCTTCGGACTCGACGATCTCGACAGCGCCCTCTTTCATTAACACCGAGCCAAATAGGATTCTAGGTACAGCCAGCTATATGTCTCCCGAACAAGCACGCGGGACGCCGGTGGACGCGCGGTCTGATGTTTTTAGCCTCGGTGTGGTGATCTACGAGATGGTAACGGGCTGTTTGCCATTTGTAGGTTCGACGTCGACTGATGTTCTCGCCGCAATTCAAGGTGATCAAGAGTCGGCGCCGCTGGGCCAACACCGAAAGTCAGTGCCGGCGGAACTTGAGCAAATTATCTCCAGGGCACTGCGCAAGAACAGAAACGAACGCTATCAAACGATCAAGGCTCTGTTGACTGACCTCACCGATTTCGCGCGTCAGCTTGAGTTGGAAACACGGATGGGACGAGGATCTGCGGCTGGGTTACCGCTGCGCTCAACCACCGGGCACCTCGATCCATTACGTCGCCAAGGCAGAAAAGCAATTGTGTTCTCAGCGCTGATAGTCGCCGCGGCGGCACTGGCTTACTTCTCCTACTTCAAGCCAAGTCGCGCGCCGGTATTGACTGATCAGGACACAATTCTGATTGCGGATTTCGAAAACAAGACCGGCGATACAGACTTTGATGGCACGCTCAGGCAGGCGTTGGTGATGCAAGTGGAGCAGTCCCCGTTTTTCACTGTCTTCTCAGACGCGCGCGTCAAAGAGACACTCAGTTATATGAAGCGGTCTCCCGCTGAACGCCTGCTGCCGGAAATAGCGCGAGAGATTTGCCAACGCGAAGGTCTCAAAGCAATGCTCACCGGTTCGATTGCGCCGCTGGGAGCACATTACTTCTTGACGCTCGAGGCGATCGATCCGCGGACGGGAGAAGCGTTAGCGCGAACGCAAACGGAAGTCGAGAGCAAGGAACGGGTGCTGAGCGCTCTCGGCGACGCGACGACTGAGTTGAGACAGAAGCTGGGAGAATCGCTCACCTCTATTGAGAAATTTGACGCACGCCTCGAGCAAGCTACAACATCCTCGCTGGAGGCGTTGAAGGATTTCTCACTGGCGATGGGCCAAACAGGGCCAGACGCACTCGCAACAAAAACCGCGCTCTATAAACGTGCTATTGAACTTGACCCGACCTTCGCCCTTGCGTATGCGCGATTGTCGTTGATTTACGTCCGCTCTCAGCAAGTAGCGCTGGCCATTGAGGCGGCGCGAAAGGCGTTTGAACTGAAGGATCGGGTGAGCGAGTGGGAGCGGTTTGATATCTCTATCCGTTATTACCAACTTGTCACGGTCGAATGGGACAAGGTCGTGGAGGTAGCCAACTTATGGATTACCACATATCCGAAGTCGCCCCAGCCATACAACATACTGGCCACGCATTTCCGCTGGTCCGGCCAATACGAAAGAGCCATTGAAGCAGCCAATCAGGCGATAAGCCGCCCGCCGGCGTTCGTATCAGAATATGAGAATCTCGGGCAATCGCTGATGGGCCTGAATCGCTTTCGCGAGGCCCAGGACGCTTTCGAGAGTGCGCTGGCGCAGAAGTTGGAATCCGACAAGATCCGCAAAGGGCTCTATATGCTGGCGTTTATTAACGGTGACGCGCCGGCGATGCAGCGGCAACTCGACGCGCTCGGCACGCAGCCAACCAACTTGGCCTCTAGCTGGGAAGCTGAAACAGCGGCCTTTGCCGGTCAGTCGCAGCGAGCGAAGGAGTTATTTCGTCGCGCAGTTGATTTACGTAGGGCAAAAGGGGTGGCTGCGCAGTACGCCTCTGAAGAGTTTCTCTGGAGTGCAACTTTCGGCCAGTGCCGGCAGAAGGAGAGTAAAGCATGGCAAACGCTCGCGCTCGGAAACATCCGCGCCTCATTCGACACCATTGGCTTGGGGCTGGCGTTATGTGGCGAAACCGAATTGCTGAGAGGACTCATTGCTGAGGCGAAGCAGCGGGAACCCAAACACACCTTCATCAGCGGCTTATACCTATCAATAATCGAGTCAGCGGCTGCACTTAAGGCCAACAAACCTGCACTTGCCCTTCAGACGTTGGAGACACCAAACCAGTATGAGCACGCGGCGGGGTTCTGGCCCAGATATTTGCGGGGCCAGGCCTATCTGAGACTCAAGCGCGGCACGGAAGCCGCAACGGAATTTCAGAACATCCTCGATCATCGGGGTCAAGACCCGCTGGCGCCTTTGTATCCGCTTGCGCATTTGGGTTTGGCGCGTGCGACAGCGCTTGCTGGCGATTCCGTCGCGAGTCGCAAAGCGTACGACGCTTTCTTCACGCTATGGAAAGACGCAGATGCCAGATTGCCTCTCGTGCTGGATGCGAAAGAGGAATACCAAAGAATCGGCCGCAGGCCGGTTTCATAACCTGCGTGAGTTATTCCTGCGATCGAAAGGAATCATGGTGAATGACCGCAATCTGTTCCGCCGGTAGCTTGGGTCTGCGATCATACGTCAATAGACCATTTACCTCTTGTTCTATGTCTGTCAGTTGCGTGTAGCAGAAGCCAGCGAGAAATGTGAGAGAGGCAATACCAGTAATCAAGTCTCGGTATTTTTCCAGCAGTTCATCCGAAGTCTTAAACGAATCATAAAACTGGTAGAGCACGTCGCGGTCTTCCGTAGGAATTTCCTCGGGTATCGCCAGGAAGCCTCCGACTTCCGATAGCACAATCGGCTGGCCTCGATATTTTGAGCCGCGCGCGAAGAGCGGTTTGCCGCCAATCCAAACGGTTGTTGGCAGCGCGCCACTGGTCAAGGTTTCGCTATAGCGTTCTTCAAGCCTTGAAGCTGTCGGCGTGTAATCGTGAATAGCACAGATGTCTGTTATGTCGGTGTGCTCCCAGCCGTCGTTGTCAATAACCGGTCGAGTCGAATCTAGTCGTCGTGTTACTCGGACCATCCGTTCTATAAAGGCATATTGTCCGGCGTGTTCACGGCCCAACTCGGGAAAACCCATACTCTCGTTGACTGGAACCCAGGCAACGATGCAAGGATGGTTGTAGTCGCGCCTCACCGCTGTTTGCCATTCCGCGGAAAGCAAGTCTTCGGCTTTCGGTGACCACTCGCGCGCATTAGGCATCTCTTCCCAGACCATCAGTCCTAAACGATCGCACCAATAGAGCCAACGCGGGTCTTCGATTTTTTGATGTTTGCGCACTCCGTTAAAGCCGAACATCTTTATCCAACCAATGTCGGTTTGTAGTGCTTCATCTGAAGGGGCGGTAAGGTAACCCTCCGGCCAGTAGCCCTGGTCCAGCACCATCTTGAGGTAGGTGGGTTGCCCATTCAAAAGAAACTTTCCCTCGCGAAGCTCGATGCTTCTCATGCCTACATATGATCCAACTTCGTCGAGCAGCTTATCGCCGTCGTAGAGTCGGATCTGTAGATCGTAAAGATGGGGATGCTCAGGCGACCACAGCTTGGCGTACGGTATCGCCAGGTCAAGACGTCCGGTAGCCACAGCTGTTTGATCTTCACCCGACGCGATTTGCTTCCCGTCTTCGAGAACGTCGACTTCAATCCGCCAGGTGGCCGAGGGCGCGTGTAAAAAGACAGTGAGTTCAAGGACGTTTCTCTTCGCGTGAGTTATTACCCGAACCTCCTCTATGCGGATGGAGGGCACAGGCTCTAACCAAACGGTTTGCCAGATTCCGGTTGTGCAGTAGTAATCAATTTCTCGAGGTACGCCGGCGTGAGACTGCTTGCCGCGTGGTTGGTCAGCATCCTGACGATCTTCAACGCGGACGGTCAAGCGGTTGGCCCCGGGCTTTACGTAAGGCGCGATGTCAAACTGAAAAGGCACGTGGCCGCCGCGGTTGTGCCCGACTTCCTGCCCATTGACCCAGACCGTACACGCATAATCTACGGCGCCGAAGTTCAGTAAGAGATCTCTCTGATAAAACTCTGCCGGAAGCTCGAAAGTTCGGGCATACCACACCAGTTCATGCACACTCTTGTCGTTAATGCCCGACGCTTCGGTCTGATAAGCGAAGGGAACATTGATGCGCCTGGGCAACTCGCGACCATCTTGCCACCCTGATTGCAAACCTTCGTCGGTATCGTCAAAGGCAAACTCCCATTCGCCGTTCAGGTTGAACCACAAACTGCGCGCGAATTGGGGCCGCGGATACTCGGGGCGCGGGATTTCTTTCTGACTCAGGGGCATCAATCGATTGTACGAAAACGTTTTGCTCACACGAATAACTCGCTTACTCCCTCGTCAGCCTGGACCGCATAAACATTCGGGACCAGACCGCTTGCCTGCTGGTAATTCTCAGTCATGCGCTCGGCAAATATCTCGAGTTGATTCAGAGCGACCAAATTGATCGTGCAGCCGCCAAAGCCGCCACCCATCATCCTCGCTCCCGCGACACCGTCCTGATTCAGGGCCAGTTCGAACATCAGATCAAGTTCAGGACAGCTAACCCCGAAATCATGTCGCAGAGATTCGTGAGATGCCATCATTAGTTTTCCGAGCCCACTTGCATCACTATCTTTTAAAGCCTGGGCAGCCTTGAGCGTTCTTTCATTTTCGGTTATCACATGACGCGCGCGTCGGCGTTCCGGTTCAGGGAGATCTTCGACGAGATTCAAATCCTCGATTCCGAGATCACGGAGGGTACGAATGCCTGGTTTCTTTTCCCGGAGAAGCTGTACGGCACGCTCGCATTGCATACGACGTTCATTGTAAGCAGAACTCACCAGCGCATGTTTCACTCGCGTGTCGCAAATCACTGTAGCCATCGACGATAACAGCATCGGAATCTGCGTCACTTCAAGCGAACGACAGTCGATTAACATCGCGTGATTCTTTTCAGCGAGAGTAGCGGTCAACTGATCCATCAAACCTGAATTAGTGCCAACAAAAGTATGCTCAGCTTCCTGTGCAGCCCGCGCGAGGTCGAGGCGACTGATTTTGAGTCCGGCAATTTCAGCGAGCGCGAAGCCAACCGAAATTTCAAGGGCAGCGGAAGATGACAATCCCGCGCCGATTGGAACGTCGGAGACTATCGCCAAATCCGCTCCGCCAAAATTAAGTCCCGTCAGCTGTAGCGTTCGAGTTATACCTTCAATGTAACTGAGCCAGCCGTTGGATCCCGTTTGCGAAGTCCTTCTGTTCTCGTTAAGTGAAAAACTTGCGGTCTCATTCAAGTCCATTGAATGAACGAACACTTGCCCGTCGCTTCGCTGCCCGATAGCGATATAGGTCCTCAAGTTCGCGGCCATGGGAAGCACAAAACCTTCGTTGTAGTCTGTGTGTTCCCCAATAAGGTTCACTCGGCCGGGAGCTGAAAACAAACGTGGCTCCGCTGCTGATAGTTCTGCAAAAGTACTTCGCAGCTTTGAGAGGTCAACCATTTTCCTCAGAGTCCGGCGCGTGCCAAACAACCTCCCTAACATATGCTCGCAGTTCGGCAGCCTTCTCCTCCGGCAGCGTGTCGTTGATGAACATGCCGGCGCCGGTCTCGCTTCCGGCGAGGTACTTCAACCGATTCGCTGATCTGAGCGGCGGATAAAACTCGATGTGAAAATGGTAGAAGTCGTAGGCAGCGCCGTCTACTGGGCGCTGGTGCATGACCATCATGTAAGGAAATGAAATCTCGAATAGCTCGTCGAAGGCGACCAGCAATGTCTTTAGGATAGATGCCAGATCTCTCGTTTCAGCCTCCGACATATCAGTCAATGCCTGGAAGTGGCGCTTGGAATAGATGTGTGTTTCATAGGGCCAACGAGCAAAGAAAGGAATCAAGGCAACGAAGAAATCACTCTCCGCAACTATCCGGCGCTTAGCGCGAAGCTCTGCCAACAGGACATCACACAGTAAACAATCTCCGTTGGTCTCCTGATAATCAGCAAATTGTTTTAGTTCAGTTTCGATTCGCGGAGGAATAAACGGGTATGCATAGATCTGCCCGTGAGGATGATGAAGCGTTACTCCGATCGCCTCTCCCTTGTTTTCAAAAATAAAAACATAGCTAACGAAATCGAGTGCGCCCAAATCGCGAAATCGATCTGTCCAAACGCGGACTAGCTTGTAGATTTGTTCAACTGGCTCATTGGCGAGTGATGAATGATGGTTAGGACTATAAAGAACAACCTCGCACACGCCCTGCGCCGGTCGCACGGGATAGAGTTCGGAACCGTCGACTGCAGGAGGATCAGGGACCGACTTTAGACTGGGGAAACGGTTCTCGAAAACAACTATGTCGTAGTCGCTTTCCGGCACCTCCGTCGGGAAACCGCCGGGCCTGGTTGGACAAAGCGGACAATAGTCATCCGGAGGTAAAAAAGTTCTGTCTTGACGATGAGTGGCAGTGGCCACCCACTCTCCCAACAGCGGGTTCCAGCGTAGTTCAGACACTCAATTTTCCTCAGCCGATTTGTCGGCCTCGGTTTTTGGAATTGGAATAGCTGTCTGCGACCCACCGGGGCGATCGGAAGGCCCGAAGGTATAAAAAATTAGATAACGGCCATCCGCCATCACCACTTGTCGCTTGTTTATTTGCTCAGACGCTTCGCTCATCCGTCGCCTCGCGATCCGCCATTGAGCGTGCGGCAAGTGTCGCCGTCATTTCCGGTTCCGCAACCCGAGTCGTTTCCAGCAGGTCATCAATCTGCCACGCGGTCAATTGACCGTCAACCAGGAGTCGGCCATCAGAACTCAACTCATACAGGCCAGACTCCGTGGCACTCACACTAAACAAGACTATTTTGCTGTCGCAGGTCAGACAGGCGACAAGCTCGCGACCGTTCGGCAACTGGTAGACTGCGCGGTCCTTTAGATTCATTTCTTCCCCCTTGTTCGTTCGATCTGTCAAACGTTGCTCAACTCAATCCATTTGCGGAAACACCACCATCCGCGCCTCTTGTTTGCATAAGTTTCCAAGCGGATTCGATAATCGATCGCAAGTCCCCGAAACGTGGCGACCATCCTAAATCTTTTTTGATCTCGTTTGAGCTTGCTATCAATACTGCAGGATCGCCGGGCCTCCGGGGCCCGAGTTTGATTGGAATTTCTCTTCCTGTGACCTCGCGCGCGATCTCAATTACTTCCATGACTGAATAGCCAGCGCCGCCGCAGCCGAGATTGTAGGTGGCACTCTTCTTGTCCAAAATATTTAGCGCCAGAATATGCGCTCGCGCCAGATCGACGACGTGAATGTAGTCTCTAACGCAGGAACCGTCCGGAGTTGGATAATCATCCCCAAAAATTTCCACCTGCTTCCGCATCCCGGCAGCCACCTGCAGCACAAGCGGAATTAAGTGCGTCTCAGGATCATGGTATTCGCCGCATCGCTCGGTCGCGCCAGCGGCGTTGAAATATCGGAGCGCCACATATCTGAAATCGTAAGCTCGGCTGTACCAATGCAGCGCTCGTTCAAAAGCAAGCTTTGTCTCACCGTAAGTATTCGTTGGGCCAGTAGGATCACTTTCCTCGATCGGCTGCTTCACCGGCTCACCATAGACCGCGGCAGTCGAGGAGAATACAAGCCGCGTCACTCCTGACTTGCGCATAGCCTCAAGCATCGTCAGACCCGCAACGACGTTATTGTGGTAATACTTGTGCGGCTTCTCTACGGACTCACCGACCAGAGAATCTGCCGCCATGTGAATGACCGCCTCAATCTTTCGCCGGAGAAGGGTAATCGTGAGAGTTTCGGAATCAAGTAATTCAGCCTGGACAAACTCAACGCCGGGAGGCACGCTCTCGCGATGTCCCTTCGACAAATTGTCATAAACAGTTACTTCATGGCCGTCGCTGATCAATTCCTCAACAACCACACTGCCGATATACCCAGCTCCGCCCGTTACTAAGATATTCATTCTGAAATCCTGTATCTAAAGTGAAGTCCCTACAGCAGTGCTTCGCTGCATGTCCCACGCTTTGTCCTGGAAAAATCGCTTGAGACTATCTTCCAGGCAAGGCATAAAGCTGCCCCGTTCGCTTATGAGCGGCGTGAAGGTTGGCCTTAGCGCGGTGAACCCAAGCGAACTGCTCGAACGAGATTCGATGCGCGCGCCGTCGTATCCCGCCATGTCAGCGACCAGCCGGGCAAAGTCGGCCCAGGTAACGATCGCAGGATTCGTCAGATGCCAGATGCCGCGTTCTCCGTCAATGAGAAGGTCAAGCGATGCGTTTACCAAATCTGGAACGTATGTAGGCGAAACACTGATGTTGGCGGCGGCGGACACCGTGCGCCCGCTCGCCAAGTCATTGATAACGTTATGAACGAAATTGTAACGATCCCACGGACCAAAAAACGCGCTGGTCCGAATTACCAAAGCTGTAGGAAATTCTGTAAGCACTCGCTCTTCCGCGTCTGCCTTGCTTGTTCCGTAGACACTTAGAGGGCACGTAGCATCACTTTCAACATAGGGTTCGGCTTTGTTCCCATCAAAAACGAGATCCGAAGAGAAGGTAACCAGAGGCAGGTCGCGGCTTGCACATGCTTCAGCAAGACGCGTTGGGCCAGTAACGTTCTCTCGCCGGCAAGTTGCGGCATCCGCCTCCGCGTCATCCACGCGAACATAGCCGGCCGCATTCACTACCGCCCACGGCTCGTACTCGTTGAATGCATTAGCTACCGAAACAGGATCGGCAATGTCGAGTTGCGCGCGGGACAATAGCTGGTAGGCGAGTCCACGCTTCTCACACATTCTCGCGAAAGCCTGACCCAGCGTTCCTGTGGCCCCAGTGATCAAAAGCGGACGACTCGCCTCTCCGGACTTCCTGACGGATCTCACGCTGGACGCAATTCCCTGGCCGCGGCGAGCAACGGGTGGATAGCTCAGCCGGTCCAACCGGTGCCACCAGCCCGGCGCGTCGAGGGTGGGATGATCGAATTCTTCTCCTGAAGCGATTGCTTGAATAAGACCAGCCAGTGCTGTCGGCCGCGGCGCCGGCGAACGCAAGTCGTAAATGCCCGGCTCGTATGATCCGCTGTTTGATGTTAAGAGATTGTTCCAATCATATGTTCCAAACGCCGCCCAGGCTGTTACAGCACGCACGTCAACGTGCTCCTCGCGCGATTGCTGCGCGGCAAGCCAAATTTCATTGAGCCAACGCAGTTGCTCTTCGCGCGTACAACCGAGGTGTGCTTCCGTAATGGCAAGCGGCAAATGGTATCGCTCCCACACCTCCCGCATTATTGCTTTCGGACCGGCGACACCTTCGGCATAAACTCTCACGGCCTCTACGTCTGCGTATGCATGACGTCCGTTGCCACCGTGAAACGCAACCGGGTATCGAGCAAGCCGGTGATCGAGAAAGCGCTCGCTGGTGATGTAATGATTTATTCCCATCAGTTCCGGCGCAGTTTGATTTTCCGAAAACCACTCCAGCTCGCTCGGCTCGATCCCCAGCCAAGTCAAGTAATCCCACATCGGAGTGCCCGACGTGATGCGCCCACATAAGAGATCAAACGTCAGCCAGCGGCGTTCGTTTTCAAACTCTGCCTGATAAGCAAGAGTTTGCGTGCTGAAAGTTTTTCCCAGGTCTTCGGTCTGTACTAAACGAGCGGCGGGATTGACGACACGAATTGCCCGCATCGCAAGGATTGTGGCCCGACACTGCGAGATTAACGCTCTCGCAAATGTTAAGGCATCGCGGTCATGCGGATACCAGTGACCATACAAACAACTAAACCGCGCAGTCGTCAGCGGTTCGTTTACAGGCGTGTAAGCATCAACCCATGGGAAGCGTTGAGCCACCGCTCCCGCATAGGTCGCGAGTTTTTCAGGAAATTTCGGATCGAGAAGACTGGTGTACGAGGGTCCGCTGCCGTGATGAACCAACCCGACAATTGGCGCTAGTCCGAGGCGACGCAGAAAATGCATTCGCTCATCGGCCCAGGACCAATGCAGATTATCCAACGCCTGCGGCGCGGTGCGCTCCCACAGGATCGGATACCGTAGCGTGCGAACGCCCAACGCGGCTAGTCGTTCCAAATCCGTCGACCGAACGGCATGTCCGCTGCGTTCGAGTTGGTCGGAGTACTCGTCGCCAACGCGGTTCACAGTGCACTCCACTCCAGCCCAAAGCTCGAGCGGCGGAAGAGTTAAGTTTTCGACGCCCATCGGGTATTAGCGAGTCGCGGCCGTCATAGCGAGCTCGGAAATCGCAAGCGGTTCCGAGTCCGGCTGGTGTCCATTGCCATTCCCGTTACTGTGAAGGGCGGCTTCAATTCTTTTCATGCCGGCGATCTTTCCGTAGGTGGTCAGAGCCTGCGCCACAATCTGGTCCATGTTGTAGTACTTATACGTCGCCAGGCGCCCGACGAAAGTGACTCCCGTGGTTCGATCAGCCAGGGCCTTGTATTTCGCATAGACCACGGCGTTTTCTTTTCGCGGCACCGGATAATATGGATCGCCTTCAGCTTGAGGAAACTCGTAAACGATGCTCGTTCGAGTGTGCTCCTGACCCGTCAGGTATTTGAATTCAGTCACACGGGTGTAGGCTTGTTCGTTTGGATAATTGACGACAGGAGCTGACTGAAAGACCGGCTGATCGTGAGTCTCGTGTTTGAATTCCAACGAGCGGTAAGGCAACTTTCCGTAGCAATAATCGAAGTAAGTATCCACTGGCCCGGTATAGATCATCTCTCGAAACGGAATGTCTTTTTCCACTTCACGATAATCACAATTCAACAGCACCTTGATATTTGGGTGGTCCAACATGCGCTCAAACATTCGCGTGTAACCGTGCAACGGCATCGCCTGATAAGTGTCCGTAAAATACCGGTCGTCTCGATTTGTACGCGTCGGTACTCGGGAAGTCACGCTCGCATCCAACTCAGAAGGATCGAGTCCCCATTGCTTGCGGGTGTAGTTTCGGAAGAACTTCTCGTAAAGCTCGCGGCCCACCCTGTTCACAACCACATCTTCAGAAGTGCGAATCTCTTCACACGGTTCCGCAACCTTCTGGAAGAAGTCTTCGACTTCAAAGGAAGTCAGGTTTAGTCCGTAGAGCGTGTTAATCGTATCGAGATTGATTGGAATCGGAACTATCTGACCGTCGACGCTGGCGCGCACGCGATGCTGATACGGCCGCCACTCGGTGAATCGCGAAAGGTATTCAAAGACGTCGCGTGCGTTCGTATGAAAAATGTGCGGACCATACTTGTGAACAAGAATTCCAGCTTCGTTGTAATGGTCGTACGCATTTCCGCCAATGTGCGGACGCTTATCGCAAATCAGGACTTTCTTATCAGAACCAGCCGCTAGTCGCTCTGCAAGCACACTGCCGGCGAAACCTGCACCCACAATTAGATAGTCGAACATTTCAATCCCCCCTTGAACCCTTGCTTTTAAACGATCCGATTAACAACAAAAATCAGGCAACAACTGCGCTCTGTGACCTTACGTCGGCAGTGGATCCGGCTCTCGCATTTCCGCTCTGCTTGGTCCGGATTGTCTGATTAATCAAATCGGACATTTGCGCCCACGTCTTGTCCCACGATATGTCTGCGAGAAAACCGTCAACTCTCGTAAGCCACTCAGCGTTGCTTTCACCTTTACTCATGAGATCTTCCGCCGCGCGGATAACGTCTGCCGCGTTGTCCGCGATTCGAACCAGATTCAATTCACCATACGGACGGATTACGTCGCGAATAGAAGTAGAAATGACTGGTTTGCCCGCTGCTAAATACTCTGGTGTCTTGGTCGGGCTGATGAACTTCGTGGATTCATTCCGTGCGAACAACAGCAACGCAACGTCCCAACCAGCCAGGTAATCGGGCAACTCTTCGTACTTTTTCGGGCCGAGGTAATGGATGTTCGGGTGCTTGGGCAACGTCCGCGGATGAATCTTCACCACCGGTCCAATCATGACGAAGTGCCAATCAGGACGCTCCTTTGCCACCGCATCGAGCAACTTAATATCGAAGCGCTCATCAATCACACCGAAGAAACCCAGGCGCGGGTGCGGAATGCCGGCCTGATCCGCAGGGTCGTCCGTGATAGACCGCGCCCTGCCAAAATGTGAGCGATCAATGCTGCTGGGGAAAGCATGAACTGCGTGGTGAGCATTTCGCTTCGCTTCATACAAACTCTGCCCGCCGGTAAAAACAAGATCCACGCGCTTGAAAAGCTCCTGCTCAAAATCTGGCAGACGCGAGTGCGCTCCTTTGAACGCTGAAAGCTCATCCATGCAATCGTAGATTGAGGTAATCGGAGAAAAGTGCCTGGTAAAGCTGAGGGCCATCGGCGTGTAATACCAAAATGCGTACTCGCGAATTCCCTGCTCCAGAAACAGCCTGCGCATCATTTCCTTCAGCACAGCAGTTGTAGCAACTTCACTGCGCAATCCTTCAGGCAAATGCGGCACGACAACATGCAAGTTTCCCTCACGTTCCTGTGCGTCAATGCGCATTGAACCGTTTCCAAAAATTGGTTCTTCAACAAAAAACACGCGGCGGTCTCGAGCACAGCGCGTCAACAAATGTTGCGGGCGTTGGTAGACAAAATCCCAGCGCAGGTGCGAGAAGCAAACCAAGTCAGGACTCTTCAGACCGACGCTCGGGAATTGTTCGGAAGCACCACTTCGTACGCTCCGCTTCCTCTGCGCCTGCCCAGAGTCCGGACCAGCCAAGCCTTCCGCACTTATTAGTTCGTCATTAGTATGTGAGAGCGTATGTGTCATGTTTTATTCCTTTCGATACATGACGTAGTAGACACGTATCCCTGAGAGAGAAAGAGTTCAAACTAAAGTTGCTTGTTCCCGCGACTTTCGACTAACTCGTGAAGCACTCGCTTCATGACGCGCCGAAGATTTGCTATGAGATCCAGCAGCGCCTTCGCTCTAAATCAATACAACGGAAATCGTTTCCGTTTTCTTATCAGCCATCCTGAAACTTGTTTCGTTTACGTTAATGCTTCGTCAGCAAACTCAATGCCATCCGTGTCTGGATCTGTTCTTGACACGTGTTCAAGGGTCTACTCCAACCAACCCAGGAACGCGCCGGAAACCAGAGTCAACAAAGGCGAGTTCATTCCCAGAACTCGCCCTCGCTGTTCGTAGATTGCCCAGGTCCCTATTTCTTTTTAAGGCCGGAGCGACCACCTTCTTGCGAACCACCGCGACCCGCGCCAGACTCGGTGTCAGACTCGCCGCGGCCCGCACGTCCACCACTCTGGCCCTGGCCCGATTGGTTGCCGCCAGACTTCTTGGCATCGCCTGATTCACTGCTGCTTTGTTTGTTCTTGTCTACCAAAGGAATACCCTCCTTGATCGGTGTGCCGTATCACCCACGGCAGAAGTTTGCGCACTGGGGGCAAGATTAATTCGTTAGCGGCACTCTACGAAATGACAAGTACAACTTTCTGTACGAAGCCGTACCTATGAGAATTCGTGAGGAAATGGGGAAATATCCGAAACAAATTGAGGATGCGGTGGGAGCAGCCAGTTAGGACTTAGTAACCTGCGAGACGAAAGCACCCAGCCCGTCCACCCATGTGTCCCGGGTTCGGTGATGTTCTAGGTTGTGTTACCGGGGCACTAGCTCGACCGTTAGGGGGGCTCAATTGATCTTTAGGCCGGAGCCCTCTCCGACGCTCGGGCTAGTGCCCCGCTTTGCATCCAAAGAAAACTGAATTATGTCCGATTCCGTACAGACTGTTGACCTTTTATCTGGGTAATCTTGGCCCATTCAAAGCAAGCAGGGTCACCGAGGCTGCCCGATAATATTTCGCCAAAAGAGTCGAAAGGATCGGCCGGCCTCGGCCGTCTTCTTTCGATACCTGCAGGCAAGCGGTGACCGATTTCTCACAGGATCCGACCGAAACGAAAGGTTGGTCGTCATGACTTTCCCCAAACCGCGAATACTTCTTACTGAAGACCATGCAGACACGCGTGAGCTTATGACATTGATCCTGGAGCCGGATTATGAAGTCACGTCGTCCGCGACTGTAACCGACGCTCTTAACCTCGCGAAAACCAGCGCCTTTAATCTCTTCATCTTTGACTCGCGTCTGCCCGATGGGTCGGGCGTAGACCTCTGCAAACAAATCCGTGACTTTGATGGTAAGACACCGATTCTGTTTTATTCGGCGCTAGCCTTTGAGGCTGACAAGATATCCGCACTCGGCGTGGGTGCGCAGGCATATCTGGTCAAGCCCGTAGACGTTCCCGAGCTGCTCTTCACTGTTCGAGAACTGATTGCGAATAATCTCAAGCCAGCGTCGACGTCGCCGAACAGCTTCGTTAGTCTTTGAGAGGATGCAGCGCGTTTGCAGGTTGGACCAGCGCGCGTAGACGAGCGCCACGCAGGAAGACTTCAAGCGAATTCGCGAGTGCCGGTACGCCCTGGCCCAACACTCCCTAATCGGTAGCCCTAACCCCAAACCACGACCGCCTCGCAACATTCGTTACGAGGCGGTTCTACTTTGCCTGACAGCGACGAAGACTGTAATACGAATCGAGGCGACCCGGCTAGTCCATTTCCAGAGAGTCTGGCGGCAACGCTGCTGATCTATTTATTGCCCGATCGGACCTACGGAGCGCCATGTAACACTCACAAGTAAAATCCTCTAATCCTTGTAAGTCTGTTATCCGGATGTGTCCGCGATTGTAGGTTATTAACCCTTCCGTTTGTAAAACCATCGCCGCCAAACTTACCGTCGCGCGTCTCGTTCCCAACATTTCCGCAAGGAACTCCTGAGTTAAAGCTAAGTCAAGCGAGTGCACTCGGTCATGGCACATCAGCAGCCAGCGGGAAAGCCTCTCCTCGGCAACATGACTGGCATTGCAGGCGGCGGTGCGCGATATCTGTTTCATCAGCATGCGGGCATAGCGAAGTATCACGGTCTGCAAGTCCCCACCGCGGTTAAATTCTTCTTTCAGGACGGCGAGCTTGCAACGGGCGCCTCCGTCTGCTATTTGGACCAGGGCACGATCGGGAGATGTTTCTTCACCCATGAACCCAAGGACGCCGGAAAGGCCATCGCTCCCTACCAAACCGACTTCGACGACTTTCCCGTCGGCCATCTCGGTGACCAGTGAAATCATGGCATTAAACGGGAAGTACACGTATTCGATGGGGTCGCCCATCTCATACAGAATTTTGGCATGAGGAAATGGGACGACCTCGATGTGTGGCGCTATTCGCTCATACGTTTCCGTAGAGAGAGCGGCGAGTATGTGGTTTTGTAGGGTTAATTCGGGAGCCTCGATCATCGGTTTCTCCTTTGCTGGCGCGCGTGTCTGAAGACAGCAGCCCCCAAGAGGAGTAGCCTTTTACGACTCCCAATGACGAGTGTTGAATTCCAAAAGAACTAAGAAGTCTTAGTAACAACTTCTGCTACTACAAGTATACGCCCGGTCCGGGCTGATGGCGAACGGCTGCACTTATAAACCGAAGCAGATGATCGTTCGTTACGATTGCGTACTTAGAGAACATCAACCATTGGCCCATGCCTTGCTAAACCTGTAGTTCCAAAATGGAAACTCTATCTGAAGCGACCGATAAAATGACAACGCGACTGTACGTTGTACTGATATAGCGCAACAACAGATTGAGTAGGGGATCAGGGGGGTTGACAAGCAGGGACCGCGTAGGTTGAGTACTCCTCAAACTCTCCAGCTCATCAGATCATCAACACCGAAAGCCAAAGTTTTTGGCGTAGAAATGGACAAGTTTCAATGCTGGAAATTCGCCGTTTTATCGACCAGCGAATAGCTGGAGTGTCTACGCAAGACGTCGAAGTTGAGGCGATATTGCCAACTGTGCGCGTCGGGCCAGAGGCACAGCAGATGAACTGCACCCTTGACTGACACAAAAAGTTAAGCACATATCCCTACGGGGGAGGAGGCTTAACAATGACCAAGAAGGGGGCAGTGGCCGCCAAGACGGCGGGGCTCAAACGGCGCACATTCACCCGTGAGTTCAAGCTCCAAGTCATTCGCGAGATCGAGGCCGGCAAGACCCAGGCGCAGGTAGCTCGCGAATATCAACTCAGCGACAACACCATCTCGAAGTGGCGCCGGGAGCTACGCAAGTATAAAGAGCGGGCGTTTGCCGGTCGGGGCAACGCTTACACCGATGAAGCCCGCGTCAACGAGCTGGAACGCATGGTGGGCCGGCTCACCATGGAGAACGACTTTTTAAAAAAGCTTTTGCAGAAGCTGGAAACCGAGAGCTGAGCAACAAGCGGCAACCCAAGCAACTGATCATGGCACTACTGCAAAAGGAACTGAAAGAGAGACCGGCCGCCGAGCGGAGCCCTGCAAAGCTCGGCGAGGCGGTCGGGCTCTCGCGCTCGACTATCTATCGCCATTTGCATTCGCCTGGTGCGGCTTGGTCAACCAACAACGAGGTCGAACTGCGCGGGCAGATTCAGAGCATCGCTTTGGAGATGCGCTCTTACGGTTATCGGCCGATCACCAAAGAACTGCACCGGCGCGGCGTGAAAGCCAATCATAAGCGTGTGCTGCGACTGCTCCGCGAAGACAATCTGCTTTGTCTGCGGCAGCGGGCTTTTGTGCGTACGACCGACTCCAACCACCAGCTGACGGTTTATCCCAACCTGGCCCGCGGCTTGCTGCTTTCAAACATCAATCAACTCTGGGTCTCAGACATTACTTACATCCGGCTGCGGCGTGAATTCGTTTATCTCGCCGTGGTTCTGGATGCTTACAGTCGCCGCTGCATTGGCTGGGCGCTCTCGCGTCACATCGATACCGAACTGGCGCTCAAGGCTTTGCGCCTGGCCTTGGCCACGCGCACCGTAGCACCCGGTCTGGTCCATCATTCCGATCGCGGCGTGCAATACGCCGCCGCAGATTACGTGGCGCTTTTACAAGAACATAAGATCCAGATCAGCATGAGCCGCACCGGCAACCCTTATGACAATGCCAAAGCCGAACGGTTCATGCGCACCCTCAAGTACGAAGAGGTTTACTTGAATGACTACGAAACGCTCGCTGAGGTCCTGGCCTCGGTCCAGCATTTCATCGAAGCGGTCTATAATCGGAAGCGACTTCATTCAGCCATTGGCTACCTGCCGCCGGCTGAGTTTGAAGCTTCGCTTTCACCACCAATACTTTCTTAACTATTCTGTGTCATTTCAGGGGTGCACTACACTTCAGTTTGATCAAACAAGAAATTATAAGCCATAAGACGTCAATTCACTCAGAGGGCGAATTGGTTTTAACTGCTTAACTTGGCCCAACTTGAAAGAATACGTGACTTCGATAATTACTGAAGAGCTCGGACGCCAGTTTCAGTGATGAGGGGTCCCGGGCGCTAAGGTAGATACCGCGCGAGCGTCTCGAAAAGAAGTTTAGTTTCAATAGGCTTGGTTAAGAAATCGGTGCATCCCGCCACGATTGCCTTGCTTCGCCAGTTCCATTGGTTATAGGCAGTGAAAGCAATGATCGGAGTGGTACGAAGTGCAGGCATTTGGCGGATACGTCTGGTGGCTTGGCAGCCATCCATCAAGGGCAGACTCATGTCCATCAGAATGGCATCTGGCTGCTCTCGTTGTGCCACCTCGACCGCGATAACGCCATTCGCAGCTTCGAGCACCTGGTAGCCTTCGGACTCTAGTACTAGCCTCATTAATTCGCGCGAATCAAGAGTGTCTTCGACCACCAGAATAGTAAACCCCATGTTCGTTAACCCCATTGATTAATTGCAGAACCGTAGGGTAGGTTAAATGAACCTCAGACGGCAACATACTTTATTCCTTTTGCGCTAAGTGCTATAAGGCACACAGCAGTTTTTCGAACCCTTTAGAGACTTAGGTCACCGTGCTGTCGTTAACTTCGTACGCGAGGTTATCGAAAACACCGTAGTAAGGTAACGTCACTAGTTCGTGCCGAACTTGCTTGACGACCCGTGGATTACTATTCGACTCCGGCTCTGACGTCCTGGGAACCGCCATCGCCGTTGTGGCCACGATCGCCAATGTGGCAATCGTTCGATCCAGCAGGAAACTGCTGGCGACGATCTTGGTCGGAGGATTTCGCCACGAAATATGGCAGTTCACCGTTCACTCTTGCTGTTGTCTTCAGACTGAGTGTCTCTTTCGGCGAGTAGTTCCTGAATCAGGCGCTCGGCTTCGTCATAGTTACCTTCGCCGACGTGCGTCCAGCGAATTCGTCCTTGCTTGTCTAAAAGAAAGACCGTGGGCCACGCTGCGACGTTGTAAGCGTCCCAGGTTTGGTAGTCGTTATCCGACACGACCGGGTAATGAATCTCCAGAGAAGCAACCTCGCGGCGAAGATTCTCGGCTTTCTTTTCGTAATCAAACTCAGGCGAGTGCACGCCAATAACGGTCAGGCCTTTGTCGCGATAGCGATCGTGCCAGCCTTTGACGAACGGTAAGGTGTTACGACAGTTGTAGCAGCCGAAAGTCCAGAAATCGATCAGCACGACGCGCCCGCGCAGCTCCTTGAGTTTCAGCGGTTCGGAGTTTATCCAATCACCTGCGGCCAGATCCGGAGCAGGAGCAGGCTGCGAACTTTCATATGTGGTGTTCATGCGAAAGGAACTCAACAATCGCCTTGAGAAACCCGTAGCCACGATCGAGGCGCCCACTATTACAAGCGCCACGACAATTCCGATTAACAAATTCCGTCTATCCATCTACGTTTCCGTCGCGCGTTAACGCGCCCACTCATGTCTATCTTAAATACGACTGTGGCCCTGGTGGCGGATGTTATAGAACCCTTACAGGTTCAGACGGAAATTGCACTGTGGTCCCGGCGTGTTACGCCGGGCTCAGTTATTGAACGCCGTCGGCGGTTCACCTTCCTTCGACAAGCTAAAGCTTGTCGGACATCAAACTGGCCCACCACCCGGGAGTGCAACCACTTGAACGGTTCATTTGGTAGGAACATGAAGAACGTCCTCCATGTAGTGATCGGCGGCGGCGGCTGCGTCCTCCGAACTGCTTCCGTTCTGACGCGCGCTCAGGTAGGGCGCGTACCAGTCCCACCAGTGATGCTCGGCGTGCGTCTTCTCGAAGTGGTCGTGGTGTTGCCCCGTCTCAAGGAGAAGCTCTGCAAGGGTTGCGACGTCCACGGTTTTTGCTCGCGTCGACTTCCATTCGCGTCCGGGAAGCCGCGTCGTGATCTCCTGGAGCACCCAGCCGTTCCCGTCCGGATCCTCGAACGAGGCAAACGAGAAGTAGGAACGACTCTCAGGGTCGCGGCCACTGACGCGCGGGTTCTCGACGGTGTTGTTGAAGGGGCCGCCGGCGAAGTGGAAGACCTCGCTCACCTCGACGCCGCGGGCGACGAGATCGTCGCGGGCGGCGTTGACGTTTTCCACGGCGAGGATCAGGTTGTGCGCTGAGCCAGGCTTGTCCGACGTCATTCCCTTGCCGAAGATGATCGAGCATTCCGAGTTGTGCGGCGTCATCTGCACGCCGCGGAAGTCCCCCGCCGCGATGTCGATGTCGAGCCGCCACCCGAGCTTCTCGTAAAACGCCTTCGCGCGGTCGACATCAGAAACTGGGAGCACCAGGGCTTCGAACTTCATATCGATTTGTACTTTTTTTACTTCGGTCATTGTGTGTCCTCCTAATGAAACTTGTCCGTGCAGGTACCCGATCCGTCAAACGCACAATGCTGGCGAGCGGCGCGCTGACGGCTGAACTTCCTGCTCTGCTCTTGCTCCGATGCGCTATTAGTAAACTGTAATGCGGCTTGCTTAAGGTGAGTAACGGGTGAAGACAAAGTCGCGAGTTTTGATCGCCGCGTGACAGGGAAAACAGGTTTTGAGCAGCGCCTCGTTGGCAGGTTTGCCGTCGTCGAAATGAGCGTATCCCCAGCCACCGGTCGAGGCATATTTTTTTGAGTCCTTGACCATAAACTGAACCCCGTTCTTTGGGGCTCCGGCCACGAAAGACTGGGCCTGGCCAAAGACCTTGTTGTTCTCCTCCGACGCATCGTGACTCCAGGCTAGTCGCGCAATGATGGCGCCTTCCGGAAACGGCAGCTTTCCTTCCCGGTAGGCCTTGATCGCTATGTCGTTCCCCAGAATGGCGCGGATATCGTTGAGGGTTCCTTCTTCGCGGGCCACCGAGATCAGCCTCCAGTCCCGATAACCGGGAGGGATTTTGGTGACGAAGATCGGGGCGGCCTCTTGCACCTGTCGAGATGCAGTCGCCGCAAACGCCAGAGCGGTGGTCAGTGTGGCAACAGCAACCAGCCAGAAAGTGATCCGTTTCATAAATGACTCCTCCTTCAAGATGCGTTTAATTGAACCCGGCCCTGAGCCTGCGTTCTGGCTGCCTTTCTCATTCACACCGGGCTGAAGCCACGGTGTGAATGAGATCACATCATGAAGGAACGTCAGCGCAGTGATTTGAAACCCGCGCGAACCTCGTCTACAAAGAGTTCCGGCTCTTCCCAGGCTGCAAAGTGCCCGCCTTTGTCGAGCTGGTTGTAATGGATGAGTTTGGGATACGCCCGTTCGGCCCAACTGCGCGGAGCTGCATCGATCTCGTCAGGAAACACGCTCACCGCTACCGGGATGGAGACGCCTTTCGGGTTGAAGAAGGGTAACTTGTTTTCCCAATACAGACGTCCCGCAGAAATTCCCGTGGTCGTCAACCATGAGAGCGTGATGTTGTCGAGAACATCGTCTCGCGTCAGAGCGCCATAGGGCGTGCCATCGACAAACAGGCGCGAGATAGCCTGGTAACTCAGCAGGTCGTGGTCGATCATCCAGGCGGCCAGGCCGACGGGTGAATCCGCAATTCCGTAGAGCGTCTGTGGACGGGCCCCCATCTGGAGAGCGTAGGCCACTTCCTTCGCAAACCAGCCTTTCAGCTTCTCGAACCTCTGGTTTTCCTCGTCGGACATACCAGAGGGCACCGGGCCGCCGGCGGCGACAGCCTGCCACACGTCGGCTGGAACAGCGCCAGGCATATTGGTGTGAATGCCGATCAATTCCGGAGCGCCTTCCACCGCCATCATGTCAACCACAACCCCACCCCAATCGCCGCCCTGGGCGACAAAGCGCGTATATCCGAGCCGCTTCATCAGCGTGATCCAGGCACGACCGATACGCACGGGGTCCCAGCCGGTCGTGGTCGGCTTGCCTGAAAACCCGTAGCCCGGCATGTTCGGAATCACCAGATGGAAAGCGTCCGCTGCCTTGCCGCCATGCGCCGTGGGACTGGTCAGGGGATCGATGATCTTCAGCTGCTCGATAACCGAGCCGGGCCATCCGTGCGAGACGATGAGCGGCAACGCGTCTTCGTGCTGCGAACGAACGTGAACGAAATGAATGTCGAGCCCCTCGATCTCGGTGATGAACTGCGGCAGAGCGTTCAGCCTCGCCTCGACCCTGCGCCAGTCGTACTCGGTCGCCCAATAGCTCGCCAGCTTCTGTATCGTCGCAAGCTGCACGCCTTGCGATGCATCCGTTTCCCGGTCAGGCCAACGCGTCGCCGTAATGCGACGCCGCAAATCAGTCAGTTCCTCTTCAGCAACGTTGATGTGGAACGGGCGAATAGCGGCAGCAGTGGACGGCACGGACTCGCGTTGGGTAGCAGCATTGGGTTGGTTCATGGGGTTCTCCTTTATTCACTAGTGTTGATTTCGCCACGCGCGTTGATCGCCTCCCTGGTTCGTTGCCCTGGTTTGGTGGATTGCTGCGCAAGCGCGATTGCGCGCAGTGCCAAAGACACCGTGGCCGCCAAGAAAACGATTAGCACTCGCGAGAGCGACGCGTTGCACTCGTGACGGGCTTTGAATTTCGTTCCTTCCAAAGGAACCTCAAAGGCACGAGAATGCGTTACTCGGACGGGAACCACCCATTGTCCGTTTGGTGTCGATTTGTGCGTGATTTTAGCACCAGTCTTCCCTGGACCAAGCATTCAACTTGCCCGATGAAATGGGTAGATGTCAGTAGATTTTCGGGGTATCGGAAGGTGGAGGTGAGGCAGCAGAAGCCCGAGGGTCAGGGAGGGCTCAAATACCTGACCCTAACAGTCGCGTTTCTGCCTTATTCCTTTTGAAAAAACTAACAGGCGCCAGCGTTGAATCGCTGACTGCCTGTTGTGTTAACTGCAGGGATTTGTTTCGAGGTGTCAGTTAGACGCGCGCGTTGCAGCCGCCGTCGCGATTCGCGAGGCGAAGTCTGAAGTTGGACCAAAGACTACGGTCGGATTGATCCGCAATGCTGGTCGAGCCGCGGTTGTCGGCAGGCCTGTGTCGCCGAGATAGAATTCAATATGCGAATGCCGGTAGCAGTCGACTGAGCCGCCACGCCCGCCGATGTTTCCAATACGGACGCGTCCATCTTTTTCACTCAACTCGAAGTTGGCGACGTGAAACACCGCGAGGGTCACGTTTGTCAGATGGCCCAGCCGCGGATAGAAAAACGTGACGGCGGCATCGGTAGGAGTTGGGGTGTGGCTGTGAGAGACGAAGCCGCTCGGAACGTAGAGTTCCGAATCGCCGGTGCCGTCGACGCTGCCGTAGACGTGCATCGCCTCGGAAAGATGTCCGCGCAGCAATTGTCGATCAGAACCGAGCAAGTCCCCGCGATACAGTGGATAGTTGCGCGCCAATCCGGATGGTTCAAATCCATTTGCCGCCGCGATCGTGCCGGGGCCACCGAAGATAGTGGCGAGCTGCAAATCAGACTCAAGCATCTCCTGCGTGTATGTCGGCGTCAGCGCATTCCGAGGAATGCGTTTCACGACTGTTGAGTGTGTTGGTGGGCGAAGTGCGGCGGGCAGGACGGGAACGGCTTCAAAGGCTGTGAGCCAGGTCGGATTGCTTAATGAGACCGGGGAAGTCGGACAGGTCGAGGAGGTCGGGTCCGCGCCGGTGTATGAAGAGTTTGCTGAATTCAGTCCGTGCATTCGCAGGCCTGAGTGCCCAAACACATTTGCCTGGCCTTGCCCGGTCGAGGCGAAAATTGCAATCGCAGACGCCAGCAGGACGGGCATGAAGATGAAGCGATGAACGGCTGAAAGTTGTGCGAGTTGAATGATGCGCATTGAAGTTACTGAGTGAGCTTTTGTGGGATCTGTCCGGTATTTCGCGCCTTCCGGCGCGCAGCCGCACAAGCGTTTGGCAAGCATCGTGCCCGACGAATTGGCGGGGAGAAATTCGAGTTAGGAAGGAATTTGTCTGGTGAGACGCGGCGGCAAGCTGAGCGTGAGTTGGCGCTGACTGGTGATTGGGCTGGGAAAACGCGATCTTTGGTTGGAGGTTAGCTCAGGGTCGACGAGAGTTGGTTTTGGAGTTCGGATCGCACCGCGCAAGGACACGTCAAAAGTTACACAGCCCCAGTGCAATAGTTACATCGTAAGTTCAAAGTACAACCCCGGGGTCCCCGTGCGGGCAGCCCGCGTGGCGTGGTAGCGTTCAGGTTGCTTTGGTGAACCCGCAAGCTAAAGCTTGTACTCTGAACTTTGGGCAGACGAAATATCAACGACGGACTTGGCGAGCTTGGCGTCTTGGCGGTCAAATCTTTGCAGGTTGGGCTTCAGACCTGGACAGGCAGAAATGCAAAACTTGGACAGGCAGGAATGCCTGTCCTACTGAGTCTGGAACAAGCGGGCTCACTCCGGAACCAGCGCGACGCGAAATCCCATCAACGACCAGTCCTCGCCCTCAATTTCATGGACGTAAGAGAAGTCGCCGGGGCCATTCGATCCGACGGCATAGCAGGTGGCGTTGCCTTCGTCGTCTCGATAGAAACCCAGTTCCAAAGTTTCCGTATCGCTCCACTCAGGATGGAAGACTGTGCCGACGAGATTGAAGACGGCGGGTGGGCAAACTGTAAATCGATAACCGGCCGGCAGGAGTTCGCGCGCGCGCCAATCGTCAGTCACCACCTTCACGAATTCGCGCAGCGCGAGGTAGTTGTGATCGTAACGCGTGCCGTTCATCATTCCGGCGCGGCCCATGTAAGCGGCAAAAGGATCGGCCGTCGCGTCGAATCCGTAGCGAGTGCCGTAGAACTGCCGGCCTTGGGGAAGATAGCCGGGCTTCGACGTTGTCTCAACGCCGATGAGGCGGCCCTGATGCTGACGATGTCCGGCGACGAGTCGTTCGCGATAGCTCGCACCATGCGCGTGCGACTTCGCAAAATCTCGCGAGGCGTGCGGGTAGAGCCGCGCGAAATATGAATCGTCCAAGGGCAACGCTTCAGCGGTGGGCATGACGTGCCATTCAATATTAAAGTGACTCAATCCCTCGGCAGCTCTTGAGGACAATTCCAACGCCGTCCCGTCATCCGCCGCCGTCGCCCCGCCTTCGCCGAGTTCAAAAAACTCCGCCAACTTTCTTTTTCGTTCCTCTAAATCTACAATCATGACTCCCCTGTATCGCTTAGTTAACCATTCTCGTGAGGTCCCCAGTCCGTGAACAAGGCTCGGTTTGCGGCTTCCCCGCCATCAGCCAAACGATTGTAACCGGGAAGCGCCGCGCGGTGTCTCTTAATAGAAGCTACAAAAACTTTCTGACTAAGCTCAGCTAAGCTCAAATAAGAGCATCAAAATAGGGTCAATTCATGTCTTTTTCATTGCCGCTGCGCGAGATTTATCCTGCGACTTTAGCCGGCTGCGTTCTGTTGGCGGCGCTGTTTGCGGCAGGCTGCGGAAACGCGAACTCAAAGCCGGCCGCAGGTGAAAACGCGGGCGGGAAATCGGCGACAACCGAGTCGGCGATCGTTGTCACAACCACGAAAGCGATCGCGCGCGAAGTGCCATCCTACATTCAAGCCACCGGCAGTTTGTTGGCAGACGAAACTTCGGATGTGGCCCCGCAGGTCTCCGGTCAGGTGGTGGCAACTCCAGTCAACGTCGGCGCGTTTGTCAGACAGGGCGCGGTCATCGCGCGTCTGAACGATCGCGACGCGCGCCTGCGGCTGCAAACAGCGCAGGCTGACCTGAGACAGGCAATAGCCGTCGTGAGGCAATCTGAAGCGCGTATGGGTCTAACGCCCGGCGGCACGTTTAGCGCGAGCACGGACCCGGAAGTGCGCGCCGCCGCAGCCAACCGCGATCAAGCGGTGGCCCAGTTGCGCCTGGCTGAAGCGAACGAACTACGCTACCGCGATCTCGTAGTCACCGGCGACGTGGCCCAAAGCGTCTACGATCAATATCGCACCGCGCGTGACACTGCGCGCGCTCAGCTCAACAACGCACGGCAGCTGCTCGAAGCCGCAATCAACACTGCACGCCAGCAGAACGGGTTGATTCGGACGGCTGAAGCCGCGGCCGATTCGGCCCGCTCGCAAGTTGCCATCGCGCAAAAGGCGGTGGGGGACACGGTCGTCAGCGCGCCTTATGCCGGTTACATCAGTGCCCGCCCGGTCGCCAAAGGCGAATATGTGACGCCTTCGTCAAACATCGCGACCGTTCTGCGCACGAACCCGATCAAGTTAGAGCTGCTGGTCCCGGAAGCCGAAGCGCCGCACATCTCGCCCGGCATGGGCGTCTCGCTCGAAGTTGACGCGCACAAGGATCGAAAGTTTTCCGGACAAGTCGTGGCGGTTAATCCCGCGATTGATCCCGTTTCGCGTTCGGCGACGATTGAAGTGGCAGTTGAAAACTCCGACAACGCGTTGCGGTCAGGCATGTTTGCCACCGCGAGGATCGTTCGCAAGGGCGGCGGCAGCGCTGTCTTCGTGCCGCGTTCGGCAGTTTTCTCGGACCAGAATACGCAGTCTTACCGGGTGTTCGTGATTGAAGGCGACACGGCGAAACTGCGTGTGGTCCAGCTCGGCTCGGAAGAGGGCGACACGGTGCAGATTCTCGCGGGCGTCAATGCCGACGAGACTTTGGCGACCAGCAACCTGGCGCAACTTTATGAAGGCGCGCACGTGAAGCCGCAGTAATTTGGAGTGCGGTGACCTGTCACCGCTTTGTTTTTGCGGCGGCTTGACGCCGCATTTTCTAATGAACTCGAATTTAAAACCGTCGCGACAGGTCGCGACCAGGCCAAAGGCGGCGACAAGTCGCCGCGGACTAAAGCGGCGCCGGGTCGCCGCACTCCCAATATGCAGAAGCTAGCTGAGATTTGCGTCCGCCGTCCGGTCTTCGCCACCGTCATCATTCTCCTGCTGACGGTTATCGGCGGTTTCTCGTTCTTCACCCTCGGCGTCGATCGCTTTCCGAAGATTGATATCCCGACTGTCTCTATCTCCACCACCAACACCGGCGCGGCGCCGCAGGAAATTGAAACCGAGATCACTGACATCATCGAAGGCGTCGTCAACACGGTGCCGGGCATCGATGAAATGCGTTCCTCGTCGGCGCAGGGACGTTCAAACGTCACCATCAATTTCAATCTCGAAAAGGATCCCGACCTGGCCACTCAGGAAGTGCGCGACAAAGTCAGCACGATCATCAACCGCTTGCCGCAGACTGCCGATCCGCCGGTGGTTAGAAAATCAGATCCCGATTCGCAGCCGGTGCTCGTTTACGCGATCAGCGCGCCACGTTCTTCGATTGAACTCACTGACCTGGTGCAGCACCAGATTCAGGAGCGCATCGAATCCGCCGACGGCATCGGCGAAGTAGTCGTCTTCGGCGGCCGCCAACGCGAAATAAAAATCTACCTCGATCCTGATCGACTGCGTGCTTACAACCTGTCAGTGACGGAAGTTTCAAACGCGCTGCGCGCGCAGAACCTTGAGCTGCCCGGCGGCCGGCTTGACGAGGGAGCGAAAACGGTCACGCTGCGCACGCTCTCGCGCGTGACCAAAGTTGAGCAATTCAACGACATCGTCATCGCCACGAAAAATCGTTACCCGGTGAAGGTCAGCGACATCGGTCGCGTTGAAGACAGCGGCGTCGATCCAACTTCGGCCGCATCGCTTAATGGCGTGCCTTCGGTTTCGCTCGGGATTCGCAAACAGTCCGGCGCAAACACCATCGCCGTCATCAACGCGGTGAAGCAACGCATGGCGGAAATTCAACCGTTGCTGCCACCCGATCTGAAGATTGTCGTCACACGTGACCAGTCGGAATTCATCGAAACCAGTTTGCACGCGATCGAAGAGCACCTGGTCGTTGGCGGTTTTCTGGCGGCCCTGATCGTGTTTCTCTTCCTTTGGAACTTTCGCTCAACAATCATTGCCGCGCTCGCGATTCCAACGTCGATCATTTCTGCCTTCGCGATAATCGCCGTGCTTGGCTACTCGCTCAACCAGATGACGATGCTGGCGCTGACCCTGATGGTCGGCATCGTGATCGACGACGCGATCGTGGTCCTCGAAAACATTTATCGCTACGTGGAAGAAAAGGGCATGCACCCGTTTCAGGCCGCGATCGAAGGCACCAAAGAGATCGGCCTCGCGGTTATGGCCACGACGTTTTCGCTGCTTGCGGTTTTCATTCCCGTCGGTTTCATGTCGGGCATTGTCGGCCGTTTCATGTCGTCATTTGGACTGACTTCCGCGGCCGCGATCGTGGTCAGTCTGATCGTTTCGTTCACGCTGACGCCGATGCTTTCCGCGCGCTGGATCAAGCCGCCGAAGAAATCGGTGACGCCGGAAGGGCTGCCGGAGGATGCGGATGAAACGAGCAGGGGCGAGAGGGAAAACTTTGAAAGAGCGGGCAGGACGCCCACGGTCCCAGCAGAAGCGGGCCAAACGGAAAAGAACGAGCACGCTGCTGATTCCAAGGGCGGACGCTTCTATCGGCCCATCGATCGCTCGTACATGTGGATGCTGCGTTGGTCGATGGCGCATCGCTGGATCATCGTGATCGTTTGCGTGGTCGCAGTCATGGCGATTTGGCCGCTCTACAAAATCGTTGGCTACAATTTTCTGCCTGATGAAGACGAGTCGGCTTTCCAGGTTTCGCTGCGGGCGCCGCAAGGCACCAGCCTCGCCGCGACGCAATCGATCCTCGAACGCGTGGCGCGCGACGTGCGCGAGCAGATTCCCGGCATCGAGAACACGCTCATCAACGCCGGCGCGGGCGGTGGCGGCGGAGCGCCGAACACGGGCCAGGTTCAGGTGCGGCTGCGACCAGTCGCCGATCGCAAGTTTTCCCAAACCGAACTGATCCAGCAGACGCGCGACATGATTCGCAAGCGGAAGTATCCGAAGGACTACGTGATTACTGCTTCGGGCGGCTCGTCGATTGGCGCCAGCCTCGGCGGTGGCCGCGGCGGCTCGTCGATCGCGTTTTTCATCACCGGCCCAGACATTCAAAAGCTAGATGAATATTCAGGCAAGCTGGTCGAACGCATCAAGCAGGACCAAACTTTTCGCGACGCCGATCGTTCGCTGCAGCTCAGTAGTCCGGAAGTGCGCGTCGTCATCGATCGCCAGCGCGCCGCGGACCTCGGCGTCGAAGCGGGCGACGTGGCCCAGGCGCTGAACACGCTCGCGGCCGGCGAACGCGTGACTACGTTCAGCGAAGGTTCGGATCAATACGACGTCGTCGTCAGGGCCGCCGAAGAGTTTCGGCGCACACGCGAAAGTTTGAAAAGCTTCTCGGTGGCGTCGTCGCTCGGCGGCACGGTTGAGTTGGAAAAACTCGTGTATCTCGAAGAAGGCGACAGTCCGGCTTCGATCGATCGTTTGAATCGCCAGCGCGCCGTGACGATCTCGGCGAGCCTCGCGCCGAACGGTTCTGAAGCCGACGCGCTCGTCGCCATCCAGCGCTATGCCGGGGAGTTGCACATGGACGCCGGTTATCAAACAGGCGTGACCGGCCAGTCGAAAGAACTGCAGCGCGCGAATCGTTCGTTCATGCTGGCGTTTCTGCTGTCGTTTGTTTTCATGTACCTGATTCTGGCGGCGCAGTTTGAATCGTTCATTCATCCGATCACGATCCTGCTGACGCTGCCGCTCGCGATTCCTTTCGCGCTGCTCTCGACGCTGCTGGCCGGACAGCGTCTGAACATTTTTTCCGCGCTCGGCATCCTGCTGCTCTTCGGCATCGTCAAGAAAAACGCGATCCTGCAGATTTCGCACACGCAGGATTTGCGCGCGCACGGCCTCGCGCGCTACTCGGCGATCCTGCAGGCGAATCGCGATCGGCTGCGGCCGATCCTGATGACTACGATCGCGCTGGTCGCGGGCATGATTCCGTTGATTCTCGGCAGCGGCGCGGGCGCGGCGACGAACCGCTCGATCGGCGTGCTGGTAGTTGGCGGCCAAAGTCTTTGCCTGCTGCTGACGCTGCTCGCCGTGCCCGTTTTCTACTCGCTCTTTGAAGACACGAAAGACTCGCGCGTGTGGGGTTACATCAGCGAACGCTCGAGCCGGATCAGGACTGGCGTCGGACGCCGCTGGGCCACAGCGTGGAGCGACATGCGCGGGAGCTTCTCTCGGGGAACTAAAGTGACCGAGCCAGTCTCCCGAGAAAGTACAAAGGATTAAGTTATGTCTACTGAACTTGAAATGACATTTTCGTGCCGATCGTCTCAGCGAAACCTCGGCGTTCTCTGCGACTCTGCGGTGAATCCGGGCGGCCGAAAGTTCACCGCCGAGACGCAGAGATCGCAGAGACAACGCAGAGAGTGGGGACTACTCCACTACCGCTTACTGTCGATCGCGGTTCTTGTTAGCTTGCTGTTTGTGCTCTCCGGCGTAGCGCGCGCGCAGAATCCGCAACAGACGCCGCAGCCTGCGGCCACGCCGGCGCCGCCAAACCCCGCAGGCACCGTGGTCCGTCCGAGCGAGGAAGCGCAGCAAACCACGCAACCGCAAACCGGGACGCAGCAACAGCCGCAACAGACCACACCGAACCCGCAGGGACAGCGTCCGGCGTCGCCGGCAACGCTACCCGGAACCACGACGCCGCAGCAAACTGCGCCCGGCGCTCCAGTACCGGGGGCGAACGGCAACGTTCAGCCTGGCGTGCAACAGACTCCGGCACAAAACATCGGCGTCTCGCCAGACGTTATGCCCGCGGAACTCCCCGACGAGCCGCCGCCGGTTGCGCCAAACTACGAAGCGCCGTCGCGGCCGCTGCCTTCGGCTGAGCGCGTCGGCGTCAACGTCAGCGATCAGGTGCCGTTAAGTTTGAACGACGCGATCCGCATGGCCCTGAAAGACAGCAACGACATCGATCAGTCGCGCATCGACGTGCAGATCGCCGAATACAATCTGCGGGCGGCGCAGGGCATCTACGATCCGGTGCTGTCTTCGGAAAACTACTACGAGCGATCGACGACGCCGACCAGCTCATCGATTGGCGGCGCAGGCGCGAGTGGCGCTTTCACGCAGGCTGATGCAACCGGATCGGCCCGGCTCGCCGGCTTCTCGCCGTTTGGCGGCGGCTTGTACGAGCTGGATTTCTCTTCGTCACGTTTGACCACCACGAACCAGAACGCGCGGCTCAACCCGCAGTTTCCAACGGCAGCGACGCTGACCTACACGCAGCCGCTGTGGCGCGGTCTGCGCTTCGACATCAACCGGCGCAACATCGAGATCGCCAGGAAGAACCTTTCGCTGTCTGACGCGCAGTTTCGCCAGCGCGCGATTGACATCATCGCGCAGGTGGAGCAAGCGTATTGGGACCTCGCGTTCGCGCTCAGAAATTTGCAGGTGCAGATCGACGCGGTGAAGCAGGCGCGGCTGCAGGTCGAAAGCAATCAGCGACTGGTTGCCAGGGGTGTGCTCGCGCCGATCGAGATCGTCGCCGCGACGACGCAAGTGACAACTTTCGAGCAGAACGTTTACACGGCGCAGGAAGGCGTGACGCTGGCTGAGAACACTCTCAAGACTTTGATTTTGCCGGATCGTGCCGAGTCGCTCTGGACACGCGCGATCGTTCCCGTCACGCCGGTGAGTCTCGAAGCGCCGCGCGTGCCCCTTGAGTTTGCCGTGAAGGCGGCGCTCGACAATCGGCCCGAGCTGGCGCAACTGCGAACCAGCGCCGACATCAATCAACTCAACGTGCGTTACCTGCGCGACCAGACGAAACCACAAGTCGATCTCATCGGCACTTACACCACAGTCGGTCTCGCCGGTTTTCCCGTCCAGTCAAATCCAAACGTCGTCAGCAACACGAGCGTACTGACGGCGCGCGTCAACGACCTCTCCGCGCTCGCGGGGTTGCCGCCGTTGCCGCCTTCGACAGTTACGCCAGTGCCGCCGGCGCTGGTCGGCGGTTACACGCAGTCGCTCAGAAATCTCTTCGAGCAGAACTACCCGACAATGCGCGTCGGCGTTCGTATTTCGCTGCCGCTGCGGAACCGGACGGCTGAAGCAAACCTCGGCGGCGCCCTGGCGCTCAGCAATCGCATCACCGATCAATTCAAGCAGACGGAACAAATCATCGAAGCGGAAGTGCGAAATTCCATGCAGGCGGTGCGCTCCGGCGAAGCGCGACTCGCGGCGGCGGCGGCCTCGCGGTCTTCCGCGGAGCAACAGTTCCAAAGCGAGCAGCGACAGTTTCGCGCCGGCACGACGACCGTCTTTTTGGTGCTACAGCGGCAGACTGATCTACTGGCCGCACGCGCGCGCGAGTTGCAGGCGCAGACGGATCTCAACAAAGCGATCTCGCTACTGCAACGCGCGACGGGAAACACGCTGACCGCCAACCACGTTTCAGTGCGAACTGATACGCCGCTGCGCGAACTCGAGCAGCGACCGGAAGCGACAGAGAAGACCACGAGCGCGGCGCCGCCTGTGTCCAGTGCCGCTCAGCCAGGTAACGCGCAGTCCGGAGCTTCATTAAAGACAGAGAAGTGAAGTTCGAGTTCAAGCTAAGTTCAGAGTACAAGACTCCGCAGTTGTTCGAGATATGTTGCGTTGAAGGCTCTTCAATCAACGATGAACCACTCAAATACTAATCAGCTCGAGGTTGGGAAGGGGGCTTGCCCCCGCTGCTTTGGCCTCGTTATATCTGATCGGTAGAACCCAGATGAAGCCCAGGATAGCAGTCCTTTCGAGCCTCTTACTTCCGCTATTGATTGCTGCCGGTTGTCAATCAAGCTCGCAAAACAACGACGCCGGCAGCATCATTGTCGTTAACGCTCCCGCTGCCGGTCAGGTCAGGCGCGTCCTTGTCGCCGAGGGTGTTCACGTCGATCGCGGAACGCCGCTGGTCGAAATTCTCGTCCAATCCGAAGCCGTCACCGCGGCAAGCCCAGCGCGCGCCGAGGCTGAAACGAGGGCGATCGCGAATTATCAAACACTCGACAAGGAGATCGAATCAGCCCGCGCTGACGTCGTTCACACAGAAGTCGAAGTCGCGAGATTAACGCCGCTGGTCAACTCGGGCGAAGCTCCGCAGGGTCAGCTCGACGGCGCCCGCGCTCTTTACGAACAGGCGCAAAGGCGTTTCGCGTTGTTACAGGAAGCAAAGCGAAAGGCCGAGGCCGCGTTGCTCGCCGCGCGACAACCCAACCAGTCACAGGAAACCAACACGCCCCCGCCGCGCGAGCAGATCGTTTCTGCGGTCGCAAGTTCACCCGGCAAAGTAACCGTCATCAGCGCGCGCGTCGGCGATCGCGTGAAAGTGGGCCAGCCACTCGCGACGCTGCGCGCCGACAACTGAAACCAGTTTCCGGAATACAATTCGGCGCTCGCGAAGCAGAAGCTGGAAATGATTAAAGTAAACAGCAAACAGTAAACAGCAAACAGTAGACAGTAAACAGCAGGCAGTGGGCAGTGGGCAGTGGGCAGTGGCACCAACGAGAGAAAGGAAAGCGTAGTTCCATGCCGTCGGACTACGGCTCTTATTTGTGAACACTTTCTTGTTGCGATCGCAGCGATCACCGACTACGACTACTGTGCCGTTGACTGACCACTGACCACTGACCACTGCCCACTGCCTGCTGTTTACCTCTCCTGTTTGCTGTTTACTGCTTTACCCATTGATGTTTGCAAACTTCAACAAACGAAACAGCGGATAACTGACGGCGAGCAGCATGAGGGCGTAGAGACTGTAGCGTGTTTGGCCGGCAAGGTCGGCGGCGATTGCTCCAAGCAGAAACATTACCGAGCCGATCAGTGCGAGCGCGGTGGTCCAGGGATAACCCCAGGCGCGATAAGGCCGCTCCTTTTCCGGCTCTCGCCGGCGCAACACGAAAACCGAAATCAACGAGAGGGTGTAATTGACCACGAAGAAGAAAGCTAACGCCTGAATCACCTTGTCAAACTTTTGTCCGAAGACGATGAAGAGCACGGCGACGGTCACGCTCATCATCAAGGCGACAGTTGGTGTGCCGCCTTTGTTAACCGCTGCCGCTGGTCGCGCGAACAAACCGTCGCGGCTTAGCGCAAACAATACTCGCGTAGACATCAGGTGATATGCGTTGATCGCGCTGAGCATCGAGACGATTGTCAGAGAGCGAAAGACGACGTCTCCGTGCCGGCCGAAGATGACCTCAGCCGCGGCGCCCGCTGCAAAACTTTGTCCGGCTATCGCGGAAATTGGAAGCACGTAAAGCAGGGCGACATTGACGAGCAGGTAAATGACGATGATCAGAAGTACGCCGCCGATCATTGAACGCGGAATGTCGCGGCCCGGATTCGTCACTTCTTCAGAAAAGTACACCACGCCGTTCCAACCGTCGTAGGTGTAAATAACGGACTGTAGCGAAAGAACCACCGCCGCGAGCAAGGCGAAGCCGGCGGGCAATGCTGTCCCGGCCGGAGTTGTGAAAGAACCCTGCCCGCCGAATGCGAAAGCAGCGGCGATCAGCAGCAGAAACGCGAGCGCTTTAAGCAGGCTCGTCGTGTTCTGCACGGCGCTGCCCCAGTTGATTCCGCGCCACTGGAGCACCGCAAACACGATCGCAATTGTCGCAGCCGTGATCACGGATTTTCCCTGCAACTGCGGAAAGAGCGCCCCGGCAAACTCACCGACGACGAGCGACACGGCCGCCGCTGAGCCACACGTCGAAAGCCAATCGCTCCAACCGACGATGAAGCCGGAGTACTCGCCGAGCGCGTAACGCGCAAACACGTATTGCCCGCCGGAGCGCGGAATCATTGCGCCCAGTTCGGCGAGCGAGAAGGCGCCGAGCAGCGCGTAGATCCCACCGAAAATCCAAACACCAAGGAAGAGCCACGGATGCGGCAACTGCGCCGCGATGCCGCCCGGCGCGCGAAAAATTCCGGCGCCAATCGTGTTGCCGATGATGACGGCGAGGCCGAAGCCGACGCCGAGCACGCGCAAGAGTCGGCCGCGACGTTCGGACGAAGAAACAGATCCACGATTCTGTGTCACGGGGATTGACCTCGTACCGATCGGCTTTGCCGCCTGATGTGCGGAAAGGCTGTGCCTTTCCGGAGAGAATCGAAATTAGTCGAGAGGCTGCGCCTCTAGCACTAAAGGAGGCGCAGCCTCAAAATTCAGGAAGTGTTAACGGAAAGGCGAAGCCTTTCCGCACATCAAGCGGCAGAGCCGCCCTTAGGAACCTTACGACAGCGGGGTTGCGGTTTTTCGTTTGGGGTTAAAGAACGGCAGCTTCACCACCCGCGCGCCCACGCGGTGACGCTTTGCCTCAACGGTCACTTCAAACTGAAGCTTCGCGCCGAGCTGGTTGTGCGGACGGTTCACGGTTGCGAGCGCAATCATCTTTTTCAACGTTGGCGACCAGGTACTCGAAGTTGCCTTGCCGACATGCGCACCGTCCTTGAACACCGGCACCGCGACGCGTGATGCAATCGGCGAAACTGCCGGCGGCAAACCGACGTCTTCATAAAGCCGTTCAACTTCCGGCCAGTCGATTTCCAGCCCGACAATTTCGCGCGCGTGACCGCGCTTCTGTTTGGCAAGCAAAGCCGCCTGGCCGATGAAACGATTCTTGGTTGCGTGGACCAACCGCCCGAGGCCCATCTCGAAAGGCGAGTACTTCTGGTCTTCAATCAGGGCTTTCTTGCTGCTGTTGAAATCGACTTCGATCAACAGCAACCCGGCTTCGATCCGGGCCACGTCGAGCGCGAGCATGCCCGCCGGGTGAATATCAAAAGCGCGCCCGCCGTCCATCAGCGCGTCCCAAACCCGCACCGCCTGTTCCGCCGCGATCCAGATTTCGTAGCCGAGGTCGCCGGTGTAGCCGGTGCGCGAGATCTCGACGGAGACGCCCGCAATCGTTCCCTTTGTGACCCGGAAGTACTTGAGGTTTGCGATGTCGGCATCGCTTACTAAACTGCACAGCAGTCGGCCAGACGTCGGACCTTGCAGCGCGAGCGCGGCAACGCTTTCGGAAATGTCTTCCAGTCTCACGTCCATGCCGGTCGCATTTTGCGTGAACCAGCGCAGGCTGGGATCGGCCGCCGTCCAGCGGTAAGTATTTTCTTCCAGACGCGAAACGGTGCCGTCGTCGATCACTTTGCCATGCTCGTCGCACCACGGCGTGTAGATAACCTGGCCCACGGCCACCTTACTCATGTCGCGCGTGATGATGCGGTCAACCAGGCGCGTCGCATCCTTTCCCGAAACGCGGTACTTGTACAACGGCGAGATGTCGATGAGCGCCGCCGCGTTGCGAATCGCGTTGTACTCATGTTCGTGGTGAGGCTCGTAAGAACTGACGGCGTAATAGCCCGACCACTCGCGATAGCTAAGGCTTTCGCAGAGTTGGAAAGTTCTTTCGTGGAAGGCGGTTCCGACGGGCATGGATTCAGAGGGCAGTTTTAAGCAAAACGTCTGCAGGTAGTCGCTAGTTCAGGGTTAGTTAAACTCGTCGTCGTCATTAGGAGCGCTTAGTTTTTGAGTAACGATCTCACGCCAGGCATTCATTGCTTCGGCGGTTGCGCCAAGTGCTTGGAGAGCGCTGCTGACTACGCCCGATTCAGTTTTCATTTCTGGAAAAGTCAAAAACAAAACCGCCAAATCGCGCATGTCAGAGAAGCCTTTTGGTTGTCCCTGACGAGAATGAAATGAAAGAACTTTATGCGCGATGAGTTCAGTTGGAGCAAGAACTCGGATCTCTGCAAGAGTTTGTGACGGCGGCAGGCTCTTCACCGGACGCACATCAACCAGATGCCGATTGCCGGTCTTTTGCATTTGAAATAAGCGGTAACCCTTGTCTCCCCGCACGGTCCGAACGCGGACGGCAATGTGGAAGCGTTCTGTCAAATACTCGCGTAGCTCGTCAGCCAGATCGTTCGCCCGTGTCGACATCAAATCGATGGCTTGCGTCATGCGCGGTTCGTCAACATAAGCGTTAACAGCGGTGGCGCCGAACACCACAACGTCATCGCGTCCGCGCAGGAATTCGAGCACGGCCTCGTGAATGGTCGCCAGCGGCAACGGCTCGCGCATGGCAAACTCCTTGAATGTTAGAACTCCGGCGTTCAGCATTGCTTAAATTTGAGACCTATTTGGCATCTCTATTCGGTTGATAACTCCGGACATGCTCGGATTCATACGCCTCTACCAACACCCCGACAATCTCCATCAAAGAGGCCAGCGGGTGTGATTCGTTTTCACCAACCTCAGCGATTAGATTGTCCAACAGCACCACTAGCTGACGATATTCCTCTTCCGAATGAGGGACAAAGACAGCGCCAGCCAGGGATGACCAGGCGCTTGTCGTCTTGCTAACAGCCAGGCTCTGCACACTCATTCTTTCCACTTGCCTCTGTCGTATTCTTCGTGAGTCAATACTGCGCGAATATAGATTCGCTTGCGATTATAGTGTATCGCAGCGATGAGGCGCACCTTGTTTCCGGCCACATTGAAAACGGTCAGCTTTCCCACTTGATCTGCGGTCGGAAACATCAACTTCAAGTTTGGCAGCGACGAATAGTTGTTTCGCTTGACGGTCACATACCATTTGGCGAGAGCTGTTCTGGTCTCAGGATATTTCAGCGAATTCATTTAGTCGCTTGCGTGTAATCACGTGCATAGATAGTCGGGCAGTTCTTCTCGTTGAACCCTGCGATCTCAATCATAAGCATGAACAAAACCCCATGTCTCGGCAGCGGCGACTGCACATGTTTCGGCTGAATGCCGTAGCTCTTGCATGAGCGATGAGCGAGCTGTGCAGTCGTTTTGATAAACGCGAAGCGTCGGGCGTAGAATAAACCAACCACGGAGACAGATATGAGCACGACAAATACTGGCAACACGGTTGAGGAACTTCTGAAGTCATTCGATTTGTTACCAGAATCAGAAAGACATCAAGTTGCTTCTGAAATCCTGCATCGGGCATATGCATCCTCCAAAGAGCTTGATGAGGCGCAAATTGCATCTCTTTACACTGATTTCGCTCAAGCCGACCGCGATTTGGCGGAAGAAGGACTTGAGGAGTATGGAAGAGGTTTGGTTTCAGAGGATGCTGAATGACAATCCAACGGGGTGAGATTTGGCTCGCGGAGCTTAATCCTACCCGCGGCTCCGAACAGGCTGGAACGCGCCCGGTCTTAGTTCTTCAAAATAACTCGATCAACCGATTCACCAGCACTTTTCTTGTTATCCCTTTGACTACAAACTTGCGCCGCGCTTCACTGCCCACTTGCGTTCGGATCGACCAAGCTGAAGGTGGTTTAGCCCATGATTCCGTCGCGCTGTGTCATCAGATGAGGGTGCTGGACAAGTCGCGTCTGAGGCATCGCCTGGGTTTGGTCAGCAGTCAGATACTGGAAGCAGTCGAACGCTGTGTTCTCTTCACCACCGGCATACTTCAGAGACCAGGTTCCTGATCGTTTTGGCTTCATGAGCAACAAATACGACGTCATCGTCATCGGTGGCGGGCACAACGGCCTGGTTAACGCCGCGTATCTCGCGCGCGCGGGCAAGCGTGTGCTGGTGCTCGAGCGCCGCCACGTGCTGGGCGGCGCGGCGGTCACGGAAGAGGTCTTTCCGGGGTTCAAGTTTTCCGTCTGCTCCTACGTTGTCTCCTTACTGCGACCGGAAATCATTCGCGAACTCGATCTGCCGCGGCACGGTTTGGAAATCCTGCCGCTCGACGGAACCTTCACGCCAATGCCGAACGGCGACTACCTTTGGCGCGTTAACGATCACGCTAAAACTCGCCGCGAGATCGCGCGTCATTCAAAACTCGACGCCGAAGCCTACGACGAATACGGCAAGGCCATGCTCGAGATGGCCCACTTCGTCAAGCCGATCATGAGCATGACGCCTCCCGATCCGACGTCGCTCAATCCACGAGGTTTGAAGGATCTTTATTTCCTGGGACAAACGGTTTCAAAACCTTCCTGACGAGGACAAGTACAACCAGGTGCAGTTGATGACGATGAGCGCCGTCGACTTTCTCGATCAGTGGTTTGAGACTGACGTGCTCAAGGCGACGATGTCTGCTTCCGGAATCATTGGCACGTTCCTCGGCGTGCGTTCACCGGGCACGGCTTACGTTCTGCTGCATCATTACATGGGCGAGATTGACGGCGCGTTTCGCTCGTGGGGCTTGTCGCGCGGCGGCACCGGCGCGATTTCCAACGCGATTGCCGACGCGGCGCGCGAAGCGGGAGCCGAGATTCGCACCGAAGCTGCGATCGAAAAGATCATCCTCAAAAACGGCCAGGCGAAGGGAGTCGTACTCAAAAACGGCGACGAGATTTATGCCGACGTAATCTCTTCCAGCGTCGATCCGCGTCTGACGTTTATGAAGATGGTCGGCGAAGAACATCTGCCTGACTGACTTCGCCGGCGATTTGAAGCGCTACAAGTATCGCGGCTCGTCGGGCAAGGTGAATCTGGCGCTTGACGGCTTGCCGAATCTCAAGTCGCTGCCGGGCGTTGGCCCACATCTGCGCGGCGCGATTTCGATTTCTCCCAGCGTCGATTACATGGAGCGCGCCTATGACGAAGCCAAGTATGGCCGCTTCTCGCGCCGCCCGTACATCGACATCGTGATTCCGAGTTTGACTGATCCGTCAGTCGCGCCGCCGGGCAAACATGTGATGTCGTGCTTTGTGCAGTACGCGCCTTACAACTTGAAAGAAGGAAACTGGGACGAAAAGCGCGAAGAGTTTGGCGACACGGTGATCGACACAATTGCCGAGCACGCGCCTAACATCAAGGACCTGATTCTGCATCGCCAGGTTGTGACGCCGTTGGATCTGGAACGTGAGTTTGGTCTGTCTGAAGGCAATATTTTTCAGGGTGAGCTGACGCTCGAGCAACTTTTCTTTCTGCGACCGGCGCCGGGTTGGGCGCAATACCGGACGCCGATTCGCAACCTTTACATGTGCGGTTCGGCGACGCATCCGGGCGGCGGCATCATGGGCGCGCCGGGAAGAAATGCCGCGCTGCAAATGCTGAAAGATCGAAAGTAAAACTTAGCCGCGGATTTTCGCGGAGGGGCGCGGATCAGAAAGAAAAAAGGGTAAACCGAATCGCCTAAACGCCTTCAGAGTTCTCGTTCTGATCCGCGTTTATCCGCGAAAATCTGCGGCTAATAAATCCGCGGCCAAATTAGCATGGCAAAGTACGACATCATCATCATCGGCGGCGGTCACAACGGTCTCGTGACCGCTTGCTTACCTGGCCAAGGCAGGCTTGAAAACCCTCGTGCTTGAACGCCGCGAGCTGGTCGGCGGTGGCGCCGTCACCGAAGAAATCCATCCCGGCTTTCGCTGCTCGACTCTGGCCCACTCCACCGCGCCGTTCTTTCCCCAGGTCGCCAAAGATCTCGATCTTGCAAAGCATGGCCTGGAAGTGGTCACGCCGGAGGTCCGTGTGCTCGCGCTTGCGCCCGATGCTGCGCCCCTCTGCATTTACAACGACACCAACGACGCTGGGCGCACAGTTAACGAAATCGAAAAAGTCTCCGCGAAAGACGCGCAGAGTTACCCTGGAATTCGTGCGAAGCTTCTCGCGCATCGGCAAGATGCTGCGCGCCGCTGCTCGCAATGACGCCGCCGAAAATTGAAAATCCGGCGCCGGGTGAACTTTGGAATCTTGGCAAGCTCGGCCGATCGTTTCGTGGCCTCGGCAAGCAGGACGCCTTCCGCCTGCTGCGTTGGGGACCGATGGCCGTCGCCGATTTAGTGGCGGAATGGTTTGAAACTGAAACGTTGCGAGCGACGATCGCGGCGCGGGGAATCTTCGGCGCGTTTGCCGGACCATGGTCGGCGGGCACGAGCACCGGGTTGCTCTGGCAGGCGGCGATGGACGGTCACGCGATCAGTCCGTCGGCATTCGTCCGCGGCGGCATGGGCGCGCTCAGCGATGCGCTTGCGAAAGCGGCGACGATGGCCGGCGCAGAAATAAGAACGGCGACTGACGTCGAGAGAATCGAAGCGACTGAAGAGAGAGTTGCGCACGTTGTTCTCAAAACCGGCGAAGAGATTTCGGCGCGTGCGATCGTTTCGGGTGCCGACCCGCGCACGACGTTTCTGAAGTTGATCGATCCTGTTTGTCTCGACCCGACCTTCCTGCAAAGAGTTCGCAACTACCGCGCGACGGGCGTCTCTGCGAAAGTTAATCTGGCGCTTTCCGGCTTGCCAACTTTCACCGGCCTCGGCGTTGGCGACAGTCAAAACACGATCGAGAAACTCTCCGGACGAATTCATGTTGGTCCGGATATTGACTATCTCGAGCGGGCGTTCGACGCGGCGAAGTATGGCGATTACTCGCCCCGTCCGCATTTAGAGATCACGATACCTTCGTTAGTTGATCCGGCGCTCGCGCCGGCGGGCGCGCACGTGATATCGGTCTACGTGCAATACGCTCCTTACAAGTTGAAGGAGGGTGATTGGAATTCGCGGCGCGAGGAGTTTGGCGATACAGTCATCAATACTTTGACTGAGTACGCGCCTGACTTGAAGCAGTTGATCGTTGCGCGACAGATTATTACGCCGCTTGATTTAGAGGAGACTTATGGGCTCAGCCGGCGGGCACATTCATCATGGTGAGATGGCGCTCGATCAGTCGTTCACCTTTCGCCCATTGATTGGCTGGGCGCAATATCGAACTCCGATCAAGGGACTTTACCTGTGCGGCGCGGGCACGCATCCGGGCGGCGGCGTGACCGGCGGCCCCGGCGCAAATGCGGCCCGGGAGATCATCAAGGATTTCAAGACCAAACGCGTTTAGTCCCTGGTCTGAATGGTTTTTGAGGTGGGCGTTGCCCGCCGCCTCAACCTGCAATGATCGAACCGGCGGGCAATGCCCGGCTCTAAACACCCAAGAACGTTCGTAATGAACCAGAACAAAAAGCCATCACGTAGCTTCGCCAGCGACAACAACGCCGGCGTTCATCCTGAAATCATGGCGGCGCTCGCCGCGGCTAACGACGGTCATGTCATTGCCTATGGCGACGATCCTTACACGGCGCGCGCCGTCAACTTGTTTCGCGAGCACTTTGGCAGTGATGCGGAAGTCTTTTTCGTGTTCGGCGGCACCGGCGCGAATGTCTTGGGCCTGAAAGCCATGACCCAGTCGCACGAGGCGGTCATCTGCGCCGACACCGCGCACATCAACGTCGACGAATGCGGCGCGCCCGAAAAATTCACCGGCTGCAAACTGCTCTCCGTGCCGACGAGTCAGGGAAAATTCAGCACGGCCGCGTTTCAATACTTCATGGTCGGAGTTGGCTTCGAGCATCACGTGCAGCCGCGTGTGATTTCCATCTCGCAAGCCACCGAAATGGGCACGGTCTACACTCCGAAAGAGATCAAGGCGCTGGCAACCTTTGCGCACCGGAACGATATGTTCCTGCACGTTGACGGCGCGCGTATTTCCAACGCCGCCGCCAGCCTGCGACTGCCGCTGCGGGCGATCACGCGAGATGTGGGCGTCGACGTTCTTTCGTTTGGCGGCGCCAAGAACGGCATGATGTATGGCGAGGCGGTGGTCTTTTTCGACAAAGCTCTGGCAAGGGATTTCAAGTACACGCGTAAGCAAGGCACGCATCTGCCGTCGAAAATGCGTTTCATTTCGGCGCAGTTTGAGGCGATGCTCTCAAACAATCTCTGGCTCAGAAATGCCGAACACGCAAACCGAATGGCCGGGGTGCTCGCCCGCGAGCTGCGGACGATTCCGCAGATCACGATCACGCAGCCGGTCGAGGCAAATGGCGTCTTCGCAATCGTGCCGAAAAAATACGTGGCCCGGCTGCAGAAGCAATATTTCTTTTACGTTTGGAATGAAGAAACTTCAGAAGTCAGGCTCATGACTTCGTTTGATACCACCGAAGACGACATCGCGGACTTCGTGGCTTTGGTAAGGAAGATTGTGAAATAGCTAAATTGGCCGCGGATTTACGCGGATGAACGCAAATCAGGAAGAACACAAAGAGTCAGAAAGCGCGCAATAGATTTCCGAACAGTGTTTCTTAAGTTCTGATCCGCGTTCGTCCGCGAAAATCCGCGGCCATTCATCGGATTCAGTCATCGATCAGAAACTTCAGCAACCCGCGCGCCGACGCGATTCCGCTCAGCCGGTGTTCGTCATCGTTCGTAGCCATGAGGCGGTTCGATCCATGCAAGCTTGCGGTGAGTTGCTCCTGTCGCAGCCGGTCCCGCTGTTCGGCTATTTCAATCTTCTCTTTCGCTCGCGCGGCGTTCAAGCCGCCGCCGTGGATAAACTCAACGATGCGGCTCAGCTCGTCGCGATCAAACCAGGTTCCGTGTCGCTTACAAAAATCTACAATCACGCCCGAGATGCGCGCGAAGTTGATCCGATTCATCAACTGCGAACACTCGGGACACGGAACATACTTCACCTTGCTGGTTTCGCGCGTCGCAGTTTCAGCCGCGTGGGCCGCCGCGCCCAGCACCGCTGACTGCTGTTCGCGATCCGCGCAAATCTTTTCAAACGACGGCACGTCGAGCCAGAGACCCAGACAGCGTTCACACTCGCGCACGTTCGTGGCGCCGATGGTTACGAGCGGCATCTCGGTTTGGCAGCGCGGACACTTGCGAATCTCGCCCTCTTGAATTTTGGGAACCGCCGCCGCCGCGCCACAGCGCTGGCAATGTTTACTGCCGAGAAACATCATCGCAAAGCAGGCGGGACACGCGACCGTCGCGAGACGCGAATTGCAAAACTGGCAAAGCGGCGCGTCCACTGAACTCGCCGCGCCACAGTTTGGGCAGTTGAGAGTTTCTGCTTGCATCGCGCGCATTCTAACAGTTCAGTCAAAATGTGGACTACAACATTCGCGACTCTTAGAATGTCCAAAGTCCAATGTCCAAAGTCCAAAGTCGTTTTGGGGCAACTAGCTACAGAAGAGATCGGCACGCGGACTTCAACATCGGACAGAAGCGGACTTTGGACATTGGACTTTAGACTTTGGACTAATTCTTACGATGAGCCAGATCCTGGATGAATTTGTCGAAGGACTCGAGCCTTCGCCCGAAATGCTTTCGGTGATGGCCGGTCAAAAGATGCCGGCGCTGCTGGCGTTGGACATCGGCACGTCCGGCGTGCGCGCAGCCTTGTTCGACGAGAGCGGCCGTGAACTGGAGGGTGCGAGCGTCAGAATCGATCACCGCTCTCACTTCTTAAACGAATTCGCGACGGTCGAGGCGCAGGCGTTGCTGGGCCAGGTGGAGCGGACGCTCGACTCGCTCTTTGCAAATTCTTACCTGGCGACAATCCGCACAGAGTTGATCGCGATCTCGTGTTTCTGGCACAGCCTTATCGGCGTCGATGAAGCAGGCGAAGCGACCACGCCAGTGCTGGGCTGGGCCGACCGGAGCGCCGCCGCGGCTGCTTATCAATTGCGGTCTGAACTCGACGAAGCAAGAGTTCACGCACGCACCGGCTGCCGTCTTCACCCGAGTTATTGGCCCGCAAAACTGAGAAAACTGAGAACCGACGAGCCCGAAGTCTTTCGCCGCACCGCTCGTTGGCTGTCGTTTGCCGAGTTTTTAATGCTGCACTTTTTTGGCGAGGCGACGGCGAGTGTTTCCACCGCGTCGGGCACGGGGCTGATGAATCAGCGCACCTGCGAGTGGGACGAGGAGCTGCTCGAAACGCTCGGCGTGAGCGTCAGCAGTCTTCCCGAAATTGCCGTCCCTCATCAAACGCTCCCTCGTCTCACTTCCGTCTATGCCGCGCGTTGGCCGCAGCTCAGCGAGGCGCGTTTGTTTCCGGCGGTTGGCGACGGCGCGGCAAACAATATTGGCGCCGGCTGTCTGACAAACGAAAGACTTGCCCTGATGATTGGCACGAGCGGCGCGATGCGCGTGTGCTTCACCGGCGAACCGCCGGAGCGTCTCCCTTCCGAGCTTTGGTGCTATCGCGTCGACAGAAAACGAATTGTGATCGGCGGCGCTTTGTCTGACGGCGGCGGACTTCATCACTGGCTTAGGGAAACGCTGTTGCCTGAAGAGGACGCTGCGACTTTGGAAAGTGAATTGGAGTTATTCAGCCCTGACGCACACGGTCTGACGATTCTGCCGTTCTGGTCCGGCGAGCGCAGCACCGGTTGGACGCCCGATGCGCGCGGCGCGATCTTAGGGTTGACGTCAAAGACGAGTTCGATCGAAATTTTGCGCGCGGCGATGGAAGCGATTGCTTATCGTTTTGCCTTGATCGCGCAAGCTCTCGAACCGTTGGCGCCGGCAGCGACGCTCGTTGCAACTGGTCATGCGCTTAGGTCTTCACCGACCTGGGTGCAAATTCTTGCCGACGTTCTCGGCAGGCGCGTGCTGCTGTCTGGATCTTCCCGAGGCTTCCACGCGCGGCGCGGCCTTGCTTGCGCTCGAAGCGGGGGGCAAAATACAGAGCCTCGAAGAATTTTCCGTACGAAGAGATTACCCCGGCGAAACCGCTGTGGAGCCAAACATGTCGCATCATGCCGTGTATCAGCAGGGGCTTGCGCGACAAGTTAAGATCTACCAGCAAATGCTTGGGTCATAACATTTTTCTACCGTTTTGTTCGCTCGTTCGTTAGATCATTTATTCGCTCGTTTAGAAGGCGGACTTGTCCGCCCCGGAAGAAAACAACGACGGACAAGTCCGTCGTCTAAACAATTCAAAATTCTAGAATCAGGACGGTGAAATGAGCGTCACCAGTGCAGCAGGAAAACATCACACCCACTCCCGACCTCGATCAGCTTTGCATCAACACAATTCGGACGCTTTCGCTTGACGCCGTGCAGAAGGCCGAGTCGGGCCATCCCGGTTTGCCGCTCGGCGCCGCGCCGATGGCTTACGTGCTTTGGACGCGTTTCCTGCGCCACAATCCGCAGAATCCGAAATGGGAAAATCGCGATCGCTTTCTTGCTGTCCGCCGGGCATGGCTCGATGCTGCTTTACTCGCTGCTGCACCTGACCGGCTACGACCTGCCGCTCGACGAGATCAAAAACTTTCGCCAGTTCGGTTCCAAAACTCCCGGCCATCCTGAGTATGGAATGACGCCGGGCGTCGAGATCACCACTGGTCCGCTGGGCCAGGGCTTCGCGAATGGCGTCGGCATGGCGATGGGCGCAGCGCATCTCGGCGCGAAGTTCAACCAAGAAGATTTTCCGCTGATCGATCACTACGTTTACGCGATCGTCTCCGACGGCGATCTGATGGAAGGCGTGGCGGCGGAAGCGGCGTCACTCGCCGGACATTTGAAGCTCGGCAAATTGATCTATCTCTACGACGATAACAACGTGACCATCGAAGGCTTTACCAAGCTCGCGTTCAGCGAAGACGTGCCAAAACGGTTTGAGTCTTACGGCTGGCACACCCTCGACGGTCGAAGACGGCAACGATCTCGACGCGATCGAAGCGGCGATTCGCGAAGCGCAGTCGGTCGACGAACAAGCCTTCGTTGATTTCAGTGAAAACAATAATCGGCTACGGCATGCCCACCGCCGGCACGCGCAAAGCACACAGCGATGCGCCTGGCGACGACGCGGTGCGAGAAACTAAAAAGCATCTCGGCTGGCCCGAAGATAAACAGTTCTACATTCCCGACGAGGCGCTGCAGCATTTTCGCGAGGCGGTCAACCGCGGCGCGCGACAGGAAGCGGAGTGGAACGCGCTGGTCGCGAAGTATGACGAACAGCATCCCGAACTGGGCCGGCACTGGCGTTCGATGATGAAGGGCGAACTGCCGGCGGACTGGGAAACGCACCTGCCGGATTTCAAAGACGCGAAGCCGATGGCCACGCGCGTGGCGAGTGGCGAAGTGATCAACGCGCTCGCGCCGCACCTGCCGATGCTGATCGGCGGCTCGGCCGATCTTGGAGTTTCAAACAACACCGACATCAAGGGCGGTGGCGACTTCGAAGCCGGTTCATACGAAGGAAGGATTATTCACTTCGGCGTGCGCGAACACGCGATGGGATCGACGCTGACCGGCATCTCGCTGAACGGCGGCTTGATTCCGTATGGCGGGACGTTCATGACGTTTTCGGATTACATGCGGCCGGCCATTCGTCTCGCGGCGCTTTCGGAAGTGCAGGTGATTTACGTTTTCACGCACGACTCGATCGGGCTTGGCGAAGACGGGCCGACGCACCAGCCGGTGGAACACCTGGCGGCGCTGCGCGCGATTCCGAATCTCTTCGTGATCCGTCCCGCCGATTCGGCGGAAGTTAGTGAAGCGTGGCGCATCGCAATCCTGCGACCGCATGCGCCAACTGCACTCGCGCTGACGCGACAGAAGGTGGCGCTGATTGATCGAACCCGATTTGCTTCGGCAGACGGAACGCGTCGCGGCGGCTACATCCTCGCGGAAGGCGAAAACGCCGTCCAAAGTCCAACGTCCAAAGTCCAACGTCCGGGCGGAACGGCCAACGCTGACGACCGTACTGACGAGACAGAAGCCCGACCGTCAGGGAGGGCTCAAGAACCGCAGTTGATCCTCCTCGCCACCGGCTCTGAAGTTTCGCTCGCTCTCGAAGCTCGCGAGAAACTCCAGGCCGAAGGCATTCCCACGCGTGTCGTCTCCATGCCTTGCTGTGAACTCTTCAACGAACAGCCTGCAGACTATCGCAACGAAGTGCTGCCGCCGGCCGTGACGGCGCGACTCGCAATTGAGGCCGGCGTGCGGCAGGGCTGGGATCGTTACGTGGGCAGTCAGGGCGACGTCGTCTGTCTCGATCGCTTTGGCGCTTCAGCGCCCGGCGATGTCGTAATGCGCGAACTTGGCTTCAACGTCGAAAACGTTTTGCAGCACGCCCGCGCGCTGCTCTGAGCGATAATCAATGCGAATTGCAATCGGCGCTGATCACGGTGGCTACCCGCTCAACGAGCGAGTGATCAAAGAACTCGCGGCCGCCGGGCATGAGATCGTCGACTTCGGCACGCACGTCGGTTCGCGGCCGGACGACTATCCCGATTACGCGTTGAAGGTTGGCGAGGCGGTTAGAGGCGGCGAAGCTGAGATTGGAATCCTCATCTGCGGCAGCGGCGTCGGCGCTTCCGTTGCCGCCAACAAGCTCATCGGTATCCGCGCCGCGCTCTGCGGCGACACTTACTCCGGACATCAATCCCGCGAACATGACGACTGCAACGTGCTGTGTTTGGGCGCGCGAGTGGTTGGAGAAGAGTTGGCGGTGGAGATTGTGCGCGCGTTTGTCGGGGCGAAGTTCAGTGGCGAGGAACGGCATCTTCGCAGATTGGCGAAGGTTGCTGAGATAGAAAAGATGAAGTGAGCAACCGATGAGTAATCCCGGACATTTCCTCTCATTACTTGTCGTCGGCGAATTCAAGTTGGAAGTGCAACATTGCTTATCGCTGCGCCCCAGAGGGGCGAGATGTTTATAGCCGGGCGGGTCCCTCTTTACTCCGAAGCTCCGTAGAAGCGCAATCGTTTTTGCTTGCAGCCAATCGTTCTGCAGCCGGGTTTCGCTCCTAACGGAGCGAGACCTTTGCGTGTGCCCTCGTAGCTATAAACATCTCGCTCCTCCGGAGCGAAAACGAATTCACTATTGACTTCCAAGTTGAACCTCAGTTGACAAATCTGAAATGGAAAATGGTTTTTAAGGCGATGTCGTTTATTCAACTACAAACCGCAGCGCGCGCGGCATCACCACAAACTCAACCGGCGTCACGCCGCGCACATTCCCATCCGCCTCAATCGGCATCGCATCCTCAGGTGAAAAAGTTTCGATGCTCACTCCCTCGCCCTGAGTGATTCGCACTTTCGGATTCGCCACGTGGCCACCTTTGTGGATGCGCGTGAGTTCGCGCAGCACCTCTGCTCGACTCAAACCCGACGCTGTAACTACGTCAAGTTTGCCATCGTCAATTTTCGCTTCGGGCGACAGCATCATGCCGCCGCCCGCGTAAAGCGCGTTGCCGACCGCCACCAGGTTCATGTTGCCGTCGATGACCTCGCTGTCGTCGATTGAGACGCGTACGCGGCGCTCGCGCCAACCGGCCAGCGCTGCGAGCGCGGCGGCGGCAAACCTCGCTTCGCCGGAAAACCTGCGCATGAAATTTCCCTGGGCGGCAACGCGCGCCGCTGTCTCGCCGCCGATGCCCATCGTCGAGGCATTGAGACAAATGAACGGCGTCGTGAAGCCGTTGCAGATGCCATAGAGAACGTCGACTGTCCGAACGTTCTCAGGCGTTGAGGTTTGACAGTGAGCGATCAGGATGTCGATCCACTTGTCCAACGGTTCACGCAAACCCATCTGGCTGCGAGCGAAGTCGTCGCCGGTGCCGGCGGGCAGAATGGCCAGACAGGCTTCAGCGTTGACAGGCGACGGCAGGTCCTCAACGCGTTCACTGAACTCAAAGAAACCCTGCCCGACTTCGCTGAGCGTGCCGTCGCCGCCGATCACGGCGATCGTGCTGACGCCGGTTTTCAGCGCGGCGCGAGTCTTTGTAGTGGCGTCGCCTGGCTGAGTCGTTTCGTAGCAATCGAAATCCAGGCCGGCGGCCTCAAGTCGTTCGCGCACCACCGGCCAGGCCTGTCGCGCTTTGGCGGCGGCGTGGTTAACGATGATGAGAGTTTTGCGTTGGGCCACGACGGGGAGATGGTAGATGGTAAACAGGAAAGATTAAAGGAATTCACGGGAGCGGGAGGAAGAGAAAAGGGCCACGCTCGCAAGATTGCGTGGGCCCTGTTGTCTCACTAACCTTAGACAGGCGACGATCTCAAATTCAAGATCTCAGATCTCAGAAAGGTGGCTGGTGCAAAAGGTGCTGGTGCAAAAGTTGAGGGCCACGCGCCAAACGGTGCGTGGCCCCTGAGAAAGGGACAGGCAGGAAAGCCTGTCCTACTGGTTAAGAGCGGGCGCGGGCGCGCCTGGCTGCCAAAGCAAGTTCGCGGGCGCGCGGCATCGCGTCGACTGCTCGCGCGATTTGCGGATCGCTCACGTTGAATACCTGCAGCGCCGCCACCGAGCCGTACGCCGCCGTCGCCAACTCGTAACGCAACTGTCGCTCGACAAACGGGCGCATCCGTTCCAACTGTTCCGGCGTCACTTTGAAGACCGCCTTGGAAGCGACAAAGCGCTTGAATTCCTTGAACACCGCGTCCGTGACCGGATAGTCCGTAGACTGAAGGTCGTGGTTGTATTCGATCGGACTTTGAATTTTGTACTTTTCAAAACCTGCGACGCGGCCGGTCGTCAGCTCGAGCGCAAAAGCGAAAATCGGATCGGCGAGCCGTCCTTCCGCGATCGTGAACTTGATCGGCTTCGCGATCTCGTCCGGCGAAATTCCGCCGCCGCCGTAAACAGCGCGTCCGGTATCGGTAAGGCTTTGTGGTCCGGCCGGAGTCGTGGGCGCGGTTTCTCTGTTATTCAAAACTCCGCCGCGGGTGTAGTAGTCGTAGTTGCCGCCGTTCGAATAGTCGCGTTGAATCAAGCGTCCCGACGGCGTGAAATATTTGGCGATGGTCAGGAGCAACGCGGATTCGTATTCGAGCTGAATCGGCAGTTGGACCAGGCCCTTGCCAAAAGTATTTTCTCCCACAATCAACGCGCGGTCGTGATCCTGCAGGGCGCCGGCCACGATCTCCGCCGCCGAAGCCGTGTCGCTGTTTACCAAAACGACCATCGGCACCGGATCGGGCGTGTCGTTAAGCGCGGCAAATTCTTCGCTGCTGCCTCTCAGTCTGCCTTTTTGCGTGACGATCAACTGGCCGCGCTGCAGAAACATGTTCGCCACGCGCACCGCCTGAATCAACAGGCCGCCGCGATTGCCGCGCAGATCCAGCACCAGCATCTTCATGCCCTGGGAATGAAGATCGCGAAGCGCTTCCTGAAACTCATCAGCGGTGGTCGTGTTGAAACCGCCGGTCATCGCCACGTAACCGACGCCGGGTCTGACCATGTAGGCTTGCGGAATTGACGGCAACGAAACTGCGTCGCGCGTGATCGTGACGGTTTCGCTTTGTCCAGTCGCCGCGTGTTCGACGGTGACCTTAACAACAGTGCCGAGCGGTCCCAGCAAAAACTTGCGGACTTCCGCAAAGTTCTTGCCCTTCATTGACTGGCCGTCGACCGCCGTAATCTTGTCGCCGAACCTGAGCCCCGCGCGCTGAGCCGGCGCGCCCTGGAAGGTCGCGCGAATGTAAGTATTGAGATCTTCGCCCTGATGCAGGTCGCCGATCGTCGCGCCGATGCCGTAATACTCCGAACGCTGTTCCGTCTTGAAGGCGGCGAAGTCGGCAGCATCAAGATAAGTTGAATGCGGATCGAGCACGTTCAACATGCCGCTGATCGACGACTTGAAAATCGCGTTGTAGTCGAGCTTCTTGCCGTCGATGTAGTTGTCCTGAATTACCGAGAGGGCTTCTGAAAGGTCGGTCTTAACGGCCGCGGCGGCGGCGGCGCGCGCCGGCGAATTCGCGCGGCTGTTGGCCGAAGCCTCAGTTGAACCGTTTGATTGCCGGCGCGTCGCACCGGATTGCTGGGCATGAAAAGTGGCGCTGAAAGAAAGCGTCAAAAGGAAGAGTATGACAGCCGGCGAGTAAAGTTTGGTTCTCACAAAAGCCTCCTAAAATCCTGGTTCCTAGCTGGAAAAACCGTCCCGCTTAATCGTCCGAAAACTCTGGCGCTATCGCCGCCGCCCAAGCCGCAAGGGGCCGCAAGGGGTTTTGCCAGAATAACACGAAGACTGAAAATCAAAAGAACCTGAGCGGCGAATAAAATACGAGAAGCGGCCGCCGCTTGTTTCGAACGCAAAACCCTGAGCCTTCTTGCCCATTTTGGTTCGCCGTGCAGTTTGTCAGGGAAACACGCGCAGATCTCAATGAAAGTCGGTCTTCGGGGTTAGTGAGTTGTGCTGTGGAAAACGTTGCCCTTGGAGTTTTTGTGGCTGGAGTTTTGTCTCCGTTCTCGCGAGTAATCTCAGCCTCTCTGTGCGTCCTCCGTGTTCTCTGTGTCTCCGGGGTAAGTTTCTGAACGCCCTTTTCACCACAGAGACACAGAGAACACGGAGGTTTCACAGAGAATTTCACATTCGCCACTACTCGAATAATCCATTATTTCGTTCGGCTCCGATGCGCGTGTTACACTTTTCGCCCAACGCCTTAGTCTAATCAGCAGCAGTTCAGTCGTCGCAGTGTTGAATGACGACTGGCCGCTATCACAACTCGGGAACGAATCGGAGGGATCTCACGAATGGCGAACGCGCTCGATCGCAACGAACTCTTCTCTTTTGCCAACAATCATCGCGACGAATACGAGGCGCTGCTGCAGCGTTTCGTGGAAACGCCAACGGTCTCCTGCGATCCTGCGCACGCGGAAGACATTCGCAAAGGCGTCGACCTGACGGTTGAAACGCTGCGGAAGTTTGGCGGCGAAGTGAAGGTCTACGAAATTCCGAACGGCAATCCGACCGTGCACGCCGTATTCGGCAGAGACAAGAATTTGCCGACGGTGACTGTCTACAATCACATGGATGTGCAGCCGGCTTCGCGCGAGACTGAGCCGTGGGACACCGAGCCGTTCGTGATGACGAAGAAAGGCGACAGCTATTTTGGACGCGGCACGACCGACGACAAGGGCCCGGCGCTGGCAGCGCTCTATGGTGCGCGCGCGGCAATCGAAGCGGGCGTGCCGATTAACATTCGCTTCCTGTGGGAATTTGAAGAAGAGATTGGTTCGCCGAATTTCGAAAAAATAATCAGCGGCGCGGGTTCGGATCTCGACACGGACTCGGTCGTTGTCTCTGACACCGTTTGGGTTTCCAGAGAGCGGCCCGCATGCTCCGCCGGCTTGCGCGGACTGCTCGGCTTCCTGCTGACGTTGGAAACTGCCGAAACCGACACGCATTCCGGGGAAGTAGGCGGCGCCGCGCGCAATCCGCTGGCGGAGTTGATGCGACTTGTTTGCGATCTTTATGATCCGGTTACGGGCACTGTCCTGATCGACGGATTCTACGACGACATCATTCCGCCGACAGAGGCTGAGCTTGCCGACTGGGCTAACTCCGGCTTCACCGCCAGCCACTTCAAAAAAGCGCATCACTTGAAACTGACGCGCACCGATGATTCGCTGGAGATGATGAAGCGAATTTGGGGCATGCCGACTTTTGAGGTGCACGGAGTGGTCGGCGGTTATCAGGGGCCGGGACTCAAATCCATCGTGCCGCCGCGCGGCGAAGTTAAATGCTCGTGCCGTTTGGTGCCGGGGCAGGATCCGGAAAAAATCCGCAAGCTGATCGAAGCGGCGGTGAAGGCGAAGAACCCCGACGTGAAAATGCAGTTTGAGCATGCAGCGCCGGCGTTTCGTACGCCGATGGACGGCCCGCTGCCGGGACGTTTGAAGGAGGCGGTGAAGTTTGCCTTTGAACGCGACGCAGTGTTTGTGCGCGACGGCGGCACTATCGGCGCGATGACGAGTATCGAAAAAGTTCTCAAGTGTCCGGTGTTGTTTCTGGGGCTGTCGCTGCCGGAACACGGCTATCACGCGCCGAACGAAAACTTCGATTGGCAACAGGCTTCAGGCGGGATGGTGGCGTTCGCGAAATACTTTGAAGAGATCGCGAACCTGCCGCGGAAGTAGTAGCCGCGGATTTTCGCGGACGAACGCGGATGAGAGGTTGAGTGCGATCATAAGTTGACTGCCGAGTATGAAAACGGAATTGGGACCGATTGTGGTTCTCCACGCCGAAGACGTGACTAGCTGGGCCGTGAGGAATTCTTCACGCTGAAGGCGTGAAATATGGTAGCCAGGGGTAAGCGCGCAGCGCGCCAACCCTGGTAACGAAGTCAATAAACTAGACAGCGCCACCGCAGTGGCGCACCTGTGGCTGGTTTTTAGGACGTCTCGTCTTCGAGGCGTCTTCTTGTTTTTTGCTCGAATGGAAAGTGCGGAATGCGAAAGAGAGATGCCTGCGGCATCGGAAGGGCCAGCCAATAGGAACGCGCTGTCGCGCGTCCGATCTTAATTATCAAAACTGGATCCAGGGGTGGCGCGCTGCGCGCTTACCCCTGGCTACCATATGTCACGCCTTCAGCGTGAAGATTGGGTTCACTTGCGCCGCTTTGGTTCCAGTCTTGTCGCGCGTTCAGCGTGAGGAGTTCAGATCACGCACGCCAGCCGCTCTTCATTCAACGCCATGAACCCACGCTGTTCATAAAATCGCCGCGCCTCGGGATTCTCAAGGTGCACGCCGACGTCAATTCGCGTCACTGCTTCCTTTCGCAGTTGCTCTTTCAGTTGCTCCATTAAAGCCGTGCCGACGCCAGCGCCGCGACGATCCTCTTTAACAGAAACGTCATCGAGCTTGGCCACGACCGCGCCCATCGACGTCGAGATCGCGTAACACACGACGCAGACGCCGCTGACGTCATCGCCGTCATAGGCCATCCAAACAAAACCCAGTTCCGGCTGCTCGAGGAAAAGATCGAGCGCGTCGTTCAGTCCCTGAAATCCTCGGTCGCCATAGGCCTTGCTGCTGGCGAGGTAGTGCTCATCCTCGTTGAGAAAAACGCGGAGCATCTCAAACGCGTCGGCGACATCGGCGGCAGTCATCTTTCGGCAGGTAATCATAAACGCCTTCCCACAAACCCCGGATTACGACTCCCTAATGATGCCATAGAATCGTTTGGTTCACAGTAAGCGGCATGGCGGATTTCAGGATTGCCGTTCTGCAAAACAGCGGAGGCGTGAGTGATCGGTTAGCGTGAAGATCGGATCTGAAATCGGAAATCTGAATCGGAATTTGAAATGTGAGATTTGAGGTCTGCGATTTGATTGGGGCAGTCGCCAGACCATTCGCGAGAGCGCGATGCTCCCCAGAGCACTCTCGCATCGGTCAGGCAACTGCCCCGTTAAGTTTTTGTTCAGTATTAAGCGATCCCAAGACGTGCGCTGCCGAGAATTACTTAGGCAACAACACGGAATCGACTACATGAATCACGCCGTTGGACTGGTAGACGTCGGCGATGGTGACAGTTGAGGCGCCGCCTTTCTCGTCGGTTAGCGTAAGTTTGTCGCCGCTCATCCAGGCCCACAGCGTGCCACCGCTGACCGTTTTGAACTGGGCCTTGCCGTTGCCGGCCTTAATTTTTTTGGCAATTGCCTTTGCGTCAAACCGGCCCGAAAGCACGTGATAAGTCAGAACCTTGGTCAACATCGCTTTGTTCTCAGGCATAAGCAAAGTGTCGACCGTGCCAGCCGGCAACTTCGCAAACGCGTCGTTGGTCGGAGCAAACACGGTGAATGGACCAGCGCCTTTCAAAGTGTCCACCAGTCCGGCAGCTTTGACCGCTGCGACCAGCGTGGTGTGATCAGCGGAATTGACCGCGTTGTCGATGATGTCGCGCGAGCGGAGCATAGAGGCGCCGCCAACCATCGGGTTTGAATCCTTGTTCATCTGCATCTGCGCCGATGCGTTTCCATTAGCCATTGCGATTGACGCTGCGACAAGCAGCAGCATAGAAAATATTCTCTTCACTGGTTTAGTACCTTCCTTCTTCGTGGAACTGATTTTTGCGAACTCAGGAAAGATACGAGGCGACGCGGGAAACGGATTGCGAGGTGCGGGGGACAGAGGACAGGGGGCAGAGGCGGGATTAGACAGTAGTCAGTAGACAGTAGTTAAAACAGGATACGAGGTTCATCAGGAGCCAGACCTACTGAATTCTGACTACTGACTACTGAATTCTGTGTCCCGACTCCCGTCTCCTGTCTACTGCTTCTTGAGCTTGAAATCCCGCGGCACGAACTCGAGAGACTTAACCGTGCCATCGACGCTGGGGCGCGAGCCGGTCGCAGCCACATAAGCGACGACGACGTTGTCTTGCGGTTTGCGAAGTCCACACGTGATTTGGCCCCCGGCGTCCTCGCTGAAGGTGACGATCTCCATGCTGTTGAAGCTGGCAGTTCTCAGTTTCAGCAGACGATCGTCAACTTTCACGACGAAAGTAATGCCCTTTCCGTCGCTTGTCACGCTCGTTGTAGTGAGGCGACTTGTGATCGACCTGAAACAGCGTGCGCAGCGGCAGCATTTTGTTGCGCAGCAGGTAGACGTGGCTGGCGATGGGCTTGCCCATGACTATCTTTTGATCCCCGGTGATGCTGAAGGTGCTGTAGTACTCGGCTAGCCCCTCGTTGAACCAAAGCGGCACGTCGCCGCTCGTGTTTTGTATGAGCAGGTGCGTGTATTCATGAAAGATGATGCTGAATGGATCCTGCTGCCCTTCCCAATCTCTCGCCAGTTGCAGCGTGATGTAATTGACGTCCGGGCCCGCCTGAAAATAACCGGCCGTGTTTTCACGCGGTTTGAAGGGCCGGTACGACTGTTCGTTCTTGAACACGATGACGGTCGTGGGTACCGGCGAGTTCACTTTCGAGGAAGGGAACAAGCGCGCGAAGACCTCGCGAAACTGTTCCAGGCGCACGCCGACCGGCTTGATTTCTTTCTCGCTGGCGTTGCCAATCAGCAGAAAGTTTTTCGACTGCACTTTGGTCCAGGTGTCTTTGGCAGAGACGGGCGCAGACGAGGAGGCCGTCGCCAGGACGAAAAGAACAATTGCAAGAATGAGGACGAAGCGTTTTTTCATTATTATTGTTTTCTTCGTAGGACAGACATTCTTGTCTGTCCTTTTATCCGCGAAGACTGAGACGATGCACCATTGGACAGGCAGGAATGCCTTGTCCTACTTCACGGGGAGAAGATCGATGAGTCGGCTAAGCGAAACACATACTCGGCGGTCAGCCACTGGGCCACCGGCTGTCCGTCTTTGGTTGCCGGCTTAAACTCCATCTTGCACGCCGCGCGAATCGCGTTCTCCGTCAGTCCGGCTCGCAATCCCTTCACCACCCTCACCCGCGCGATTTCACCGCGAGCCGACAACAAAACCTTCACCGTCACGATTCCCTGTATGCCGAGGCGCCGCGCTTCCTTTGTGTAAGAAGGCCTGGGCTTGGCCTTTATCTGCGCGAGCGTGTCGACTTCTTTCGTCGGGACAACGCGTTCATCAATAACATCTGACTCAAGAATTCTGGCGCGGCTGCCGTCTTCAGCGCAGCGGTAGTCCTGATTTTTCTCAGCGGTTACGGGTGGCGGTTCTGCAGGCGCGGCTGGTTTTGCTTGTGACTCGGCTGGCTCCGCCGCTGCGGGTGCCGGCGGCGGCGTGGGAAAGCGAGCCTCTTTCGGTCGTCTCCCTGATTGGGCGTGAACAGAAAAACTAAGAAGGAGGATTGCCAGAGCGGATGCTATCGCCTTCATAACGCGCCTTCATAAAACTTGTCGCACTGCGGTGGTCCGTCAGTCTCTGAAATGAGCAACGCGCAAAACCCGGGCTACGCGCCGGGCCATTCAGGAAACTGATTCAGGTAGTCCTGGTTCACGCCCTTCAGCCAAACAAACTGGTCGTCGATTTTCGCAGGGCTCACGACTCTGACGGCGACTACCCCCCAAATGATTGCCCCAATAAAGAATGCCAGACCCAAAAGCGCGTAACCCGATTCCTCCGCCATCACCCCCATGATGAACCCAAGCACGCCAAAAAGACAGAGGAGCCAGGTGATCCAGATGTTTCGACGACGCTGCGCGAGGTGTTTTTCACAGAGTCCGATTTCGACCGTGGCAGTTTTGCGGAGAACCATCGCGACGATGATGTAGATGAGCAAGGCGACCAGGATGATCAGGTAAATCGCCGGATGATGCCAACTGAGTTTTCTTTTGAGGACTTTGCCGTAGGTCGGCTCGTTACATTTGATGCACGACGGTGGGAGAGTGGCGCCCTTGCTCATTACCAGCGTCGACTTCTCGCGCCAGATACCGGTACCAAACTCGGACGCAGGTGGCGGCGGCAAAACATAACCGTCTTCAAGCACGATGCCCTGCTGCCCGCTGGGAACTCCAAACAGTGGACCACCGCTGACCAGCGGAGCGCCGCAACGCTTACACGCAGTGGCGGAAGCGAAGTTTACCAGACCGCATTGAGCACACTTAATAGATGACAATCGATCTCCAGAGCGAAAGGTCCGGAACCTTCGGGCACTATTCTTCTGGGCCAGTGCAGGTTGGGCCATGCAGGGCAGGAATCTTGGCGCTGATTACCGGATAGTTTGGTGCTTCGTCAATATTAATCTGCGTCCAGTGAGCGTAGTTTTCAGGCACGGCGTTATCCGCGAAAATTGCTTCCACCGGACACTCCGGCACGCAGGCATCGCAATCGATGCAAGTGTCGGCGTTAATGTAGAGACGGTCAGGCAGTTCGTGAAACGCTTCGACCGGGCACACCGCGGCACAGTCGGTATATTTGCAGTCAACGCATAACTCAACTACTACATAAGTCATTGGTGGATAAAACTCCTTTTTGAGAATGGCAAATAGTTATTCAGCAAGGAGTGGAATGTCAACTGAAAAATCTTCACGCGTGACTGCACGCAGCCGGGTGTTAATCGCGAGCAGCCCTGAATTTCCAAATTCGCTTGTGCAGGTTTCGCCTGAATCCCCGCGCGGACTCAACAGTTCGAACGAGCGCGGAAAATTAATTCACTTCGGGCCTTTTCTTTTCGAGGCTGCCTGGTCCATGGATTGTTTTGTTAACGACCGGATCGCCTGAGTAGGTGACGTGTGATGGTCCAGAGATGGTCACGTCGAGTTGCTTCTCAGCGTCGACGTCTATCTGCGCGACGCCTTTTGCTTCGACGACAGCCCGCTCCGCGGCCAGCCGATGCGTGTCGATTTTCCCAGCGCCACTTGCATCGATGTTAAGTGTTTTGGTCTGACCGGCAGCCTTGATCTCGGGCGCGCCGCTCGACTCAATGCCAAATTTCTCGTTTTTCAGGCCGGAAACATTGATGGCGCCGGCGCCCGACGCGGAAATGCCTTCGAGATTCTCGACGGAGATTTTCAGAGTGATTGATTGACGGACTGAATAACCGCGAAGACTTTTTATGTACAGAACGTTGTTGGAAACTTCGGTGCTGATGAGCGGGAGCACGTTGTCGTCGGCTTCGATCTCCAGGCTGCGCGGTTTTTGACAGACGACTTCAATATCAAAAGCACCTTCAGTTGAGATTGAAGTGAAAGCGCTTATGTCGCGCGTCTCCTTTTGGCGTTTTCCCGATCCCGCAATCTCGTCGTGAATTCGATGGCAACCGGCTACAAGCGAAATCAGAATCGTTAGCAGCAGAATTCTTTTCACGTTGCGTTCCTCCTCGGGCGCTTATGGAGTGCGCTGACCGCTTTTGTTGGTCGCGACCTGTCGCGACCGCGCATCGAAAGCAAAAGTTCAAATCGTGGCGTCAAGCCGCCAAGGACTAAAGCGCTGACAGGTCAGCGCACTCCAAACGTGTCGGTCATCTCGTGGAATCGTTGCGCGAGTATTCAAGCGTGCGCGTTGTGTTTTCGGTGACGCTCGACACCGGTTCCGGCAACCCGCGCGGTTGCGAGCCGCGGATTTCAACAGGCATTGTCATTTGTGGTGGCAGCGCAACCGAATCGCGTTTCTCGGCCGCGCGATTGTAGCGAGACAGTTGCCGGCAAAGGAAAATCTCGACAAAGCTGACGAGCATGAAAGTCATCAGCATGTAGATGCCAATGATGTCTTCGTCAAAGTGGCCGCCGTTTCGCAGGGCAATCGCGCCGCCTAGCATTAGGACCAACCCCGAGACTCCGATGACCCCAATCGCGGTCAGATAAGAGGGGACCAAATTCGTTTTCGGTTCGCTGGGCTCTTTCAAGCTCATGCCGCAGCGATTGCAATAACTAAGACCGGGCGCCAAAGGCGTGCCACAAGCCGCGCAGTACATAGGATTTCCTTTCGCTTAAAAAGGCACGACAGAATTCTTCTTAACAGACCTAACGGTCAGGCCGTTGCCCAGGTTCCGCATTTTAGACGACCCGACCGCGTGAAGAATACAGGCACGAGGCCATTTTGCGCTAAACTAAACGCCGCTTAATTCCCAACAGTCATTCTGTCCTGCTGGTTTTGCGTCAATGCAACTGCTAATCGTCCTCCTGCGAATCGCGCTCAGTGCCGTTTTTGGCGTCGCCGGTATCACAAAAGTGACTGACCCGCACGGCACGCGCAGCGCCGTGAGAAACTTTGGTGCACCGGAATCGGTGGCTACGGCGCTCTCGATTGCCCTCCCGCTCGCAGAACTTCTCATCGCCTTCGGGCTGCTTTTTGAAGCGTCGGTCCGCCTTAGCAGTTTCGCGGCGCTCGTGCTGCTGGGAATTCTGATCGTCGTCATCAGCCTCAACCTAGCGCAAGGCCGCAAGCATGATTGTCATTGTTTCGGCCAACTCTATTCCCGGCCGCTCGGTTGGCCCACGCTCGTCCGCAACATTGTCTTCGCTGTCGGCGCGGGCGTGGTGCTCTGGCAGGCGCCGGTGGAAACTGTTGAGACGGGATCGACAATTTTCAGCACACTCGGCCAACTCAACCTGGTCCAGTCGCTGCTGTTGCTGGGTGCGGCCGCGGCTGTGATTGGCGTTCTGATCTATTTGCAGCGCCGGCAAAAACGCGCACCGAAGGAGACTCCGGTTGCGCCACGAGGCTTGCCCATCGGTTCGACTGCGCCGCCGTTTGAGTTGACCGCCTACCGCGGCGGCACAATTTCGCTGGCGCAGTTGCTCGCGGAGAGCAAGCCCCTCCTGCTTGTTTTTACCAGTCCAACTTGCGGACCCTGCGTCGCGCTCTTCGCGGAAATCAAGGAATGGCAAGAAGCACACAGCGAGCAGCTAACGATTGCTCTGCTTAGCTATGGCACAATCAAGGAAAACTTTGTGAACGTGGCGCGTAACGGGCTGGGCCAGGTGCTGTTGCAGCAGCAGCGCGAAGTTGCGGAACAGTATCGCGCGGACGTTACGCCGACGGCGGTGCTGGTTAACACCAACGGCCGAATCGCGAGCCGGGTCGCCGCGGGTGCGGAGGAAATTCGAGCGCTGCTGGCGACGGTGGTGGGAAACGCTCAGCTTCCGAAACACCATCACGCGAACTTACCCGCGACACTGTCAGAACCACCTGCGTAAGCGGGTGGTTCAAGGTTGGACTGGCCAGCTACCCAGGTGGGTCAAGGTCGACTGACGCAAAGTCGATCAAGGTGATTGGCCACCCGCTGACGCAGGTGGTTCTGACAAGCGGCTTGCGCTTTTCTATTTACGATTCACGATTTACTATTCACTTCATGTCAGCACGACCACAACCAGACGAAGCCGCCGCTTACTATTCTCTCTACATTGACCGCGTTCCCGGCGACGATGTCGTTGCGGCGCTGGCCGCGCAAGCGGATGAAGCCGTCGCATTCCTGTCGGAGATTTCAGAAGAGCAGTCGCTTCGTCGTTACGCGCCGGACAAGTGGTCGATGCGGGAGTTGCTCGGTCACGTTAACGACACGGAGCGCGTTTTCATGTTTCGCGTGATGTGGTTCGCGCGTGGCTTTTCGGATCCGCTGCCGAGCTTTGATCAGGAAATTGGTTTCGCAGCGGCTGATTCTGACAAGGTGTCGTGGGCCAGCCACATCGACGAGTTTCGCGCGATCCGATCCGCCACGCTCGCTTTCTTCCGCAACATGCCTGCCGAAGCCTGGGCGCGCAGCGGCGTCGCCAGCGGCAACCCGGTCACTGTCCGCGCCCTCGCCTACATCACCGCGGGCCACGCCGCGCATCATCTCGCAATCCTTCGCGAACGTTATCTGTAAATTTCAAACCGTTCCGCGCCAGGTGCCTTCGATCCAACGCAGCTTAATGAGGTCAGCCACCGCAATTTCTTTAGGCACCGGCGTTGGTGACGACGCGGGCGTGGCGTTTGCTGGCGTGCCCTGCTGCGCTTCGGAGTCGGCTTTCAGGCGCGCGCAACCCGCGAAGTTGATCAGCAAAACCAAAAGCAAACCAAGTTGTATGAATTTATGACTACGATGGACGTCGGAATTCTCTCTTGAGATAACTCGCTAAAGCAAACTTTGAAAAAGGCTCCCGGCTAACGACTTTGCCTTCTGCCGTCCGTCGTTCGGCCGCGCGACGGGTGCAGGCTGAGGCGAGTGCGCATGCGTTTTTGCCACTGCGTTTGTTTGGCGTCTGCTTGTTCGATCTCGGCAAGCGCGTCTCCCAAATTCTCGCCGCTGAGCCGGCGCATCTTTAAGTAGAGCAACGCCGGGACGATCGACAGAAACGGCACGACCACGACGTTGATCAGGCTGCTGAGCTGTTGATAGATCTGATTGCTCATGCCGCGGGTGGAAATGTGGATGCCGCCCTCCGTTTGCTTCATCATCGTCATCTTGCCCAGCAGCGCACTGATTACCATCGGAAACACAAATTGCAGGAGGGAGACAATGATGACGGTGCGCCACGAGCGCGAAGCCAACTCGCGCGCCCGGCGCATCGCAGCTTTTTTCTCCAGACCCTCTATCAAGACTACCGGCGCGTAGAGCGCGTAACGAATCGTCATGACGATGCCCGGAATAATGAGCAAGATGAAGCCGATGACAATGCGCAGCGTGACGCGAATTGAAGTTTTCAAAAACGGACGCCAGCGTTTTTTCAGCAAGGCAAAGGCGAGCCGCAACTCTACCGGACGAAGCGGAGCGAGTTGCAACTGCGTGACGATTACGGCCGTCATGCCTGAGATCGTGGCCGCGGTTACGAAGTTTGCCGCGACGTGCAGCAGGCCCGCGATCACTATTCCGCAAATTAACAGGACTCGGACGATGCCCAGGCCCTGAGGTTGAGCGTCTTCGGCGAGTTCCAAAGCAATTAAGAGCAACGTTGTGAAAAATACCGGTACGTGCGCGATTAGCGAAAGCTTAAGAAATTTGGGGAAATATTCACTGTAGAGCGAAAACGCGCGACGATAGAGCGAACCAATGCCCTCGGCCTGGGCGCGCAGCGAACTGGCAAAGGCGGCGGCTGTTTGCGGACGATCTTCGGGATTCTTGGAAAGCGCCGTCATCACGATTTCCGCCGCGCGCTTTCGCACTTTCTTGTTGCGTTCGCGCAAGTGCGGCGGCGGAGTTTTGATGTGCTCCTGCATCACGTTGCCCGTGACGCCGGCAAACGGAGTTTCACCCGCCAGCATTTGGTAAGCGATGACGCCGATGCTGTAAATGTCTGAACGCGCGTCCAGAGTTTTCCCCGCGCACTGCTCAGGCGACATGTAAAGCGGCGTTCCCATGATCGCGCCGACGCGAGTCAGCTCGGTGCCGAGCGTCGTGTTTGATCGCAGTCGCGTTTCCCGGGCCGCCGCCGCGGCTTGCTGAGTCGCGTGGTCAAACATCAGCGTGCGATCATCGTCATCGTCATCGCCATGGTCATCGTTGTCGTCACGAATCAGAGTCCCCTCACCATCTCCGTCCAACATTTGCGTGGACGACTGAGGTTCGATAATCGCTGTCGCCTTATTGCTCTCTGACGAGTCACTCTCCGGCGACTGCTGGAGAATTTGCGTGGCCTTTTCCTGGTCGGCGTGAAACTGCGCGGTGATGTTCGCGGCGTTGTGCTCAGTGGGTGACGGAACTTCCTGGCCGTCTGCGTAAATCAGAGTTGCCAATTCGAGATCCTGCGGTGAAGACGAACTCAACGCAGATGCCGCGGCCGAGGAAGTTGGCCCGGGGTCGCCCTCCGCGACTTTCGCGATGCCGAAGTCGAGCACCTTCACGCGATAGCCACCGAGCCGGTTTGGTTCGAGCCAAATGTTTTCCGGCTTCAAATCACGATGGACAATGCCCTGCAGGTGCGCTTCGTGAACCGCCGAACAAACCTGCTCGAGAATGTCGACAACCCAGTCAAGCGGCAGGCGCTTCTCCTCGCTCAGGACGTCGCCGAGCGTGCAGCCGTCGAGATATTCCATCACCAGGTAAGCGACCGTTTCCGGGCCGGCCTGGGCAAAACCGAAGTCAGTGACGTCGACGACGTTGGGATGTCGTAGTCGCCCCGCGGCGCGCGCCTCGCGCTTGAAGCGCGCCACAAACTCTTCGTTGCGCATGAACTGCGGCGTGATCAATTTGAGCGCAACATACCGCTCGGTGCCGAGGTGGCTCGCTAGATACACCGCGCCCATGCCGCCGCGTCCGAGCAGCCGCTCAAGGCGATACTTTTCATCAAGCACCTGGCCGATGTAAGGATCAGGATTAGTCATGCGTGGGAAGTATGCTACAGGGAGTAAATAGTAGACAGCAAACAGTAGACAGCAAACAGCGAAGGGTGAGGACTTACTTGGTCTTTGAACTTAGTTCTTTGAACTTTGTACTTTGAACCTCGTGCAGTGAAGCTCTCTTCGCTTTTCCTCAAAGTTCAAAGTTCGTCATGACTGCGGGCGGTTACTGATTCTGGCTGATCGCTGTTTACTGTTTGCTCTTGTCCTACCGGCACATTTGCCAGTTACGGACGGCATCAATGGGCACGACCAGCATCACGATCTCCAGGAGCAGGCTGTCTCTGATCCAGAGGATCAGAATCAACTCAAGCAGGAAGAACGCAATCAGCGAGCGACGCAGGCCGAGTCGTTTCGCGATGATGAAACCAAGCAGACAACAAACGATGTCTCCGAACGAGTTGACGACCGTGTCGCCGGTGTACCCAAGCGCGGCCGTGGTTGTACGGTAGCGGTCGATGATGAAGTTTGTGTTTTCAAAAACTTCCCACAAGCCCTCAATGACCATGGCGAGCACCAGTTGCCAGCTCGATCTGAGGCGCGCCGCCAGCCAGGCGATCAGCCAGAAAAACAGGAAGCCGTGCAGCACGTGTGTGAAGCTGTAAGGATCGAGAAAGTGTTGCGAGTTGTCTGAACTGCAAACCTGACCGGTCCAGAGCATGAATTTTCCGCAGGCGCAGATCCACAGGCGTCCTTCCAGCTTGAGGAGAATCGCAGTCGCCGCGAACGCGACGACGATCGCGAGCACCGGCCAAAGCTTCTTCCCGCTGATTCGCGTGCTGACTGCGCGACTCGTCAAAGTTTCCCTCGCTTGTAATTGCGGGTGTAGTCAGGCGCTTCGATGCTCTCCGGCAAACGCGGATCGCTGATGGGATCGCCGGCGACCAGCTTCAGCGGCAGCACGCCCGCCCAAACGTTCAGCGCATAGTCTTCATCATCATCAATGGGTGGGCCAGTGCGTACTTTTGCGGCAGCTTCGACGAGCGGCAGCGACAAAACCGTGGTTGCCTTGAGTTCCTGAGCCGTCGGCTGACGCACGTCGTCCCACCTGCCGGGAATCACCTGCTCGGAAAACGCCAACAACGCCGCGAGCTTGGCCTCTTTCTCAATGACGATCGCTGCGCGCCCGAAAATCACGACCGACCGGTAATTTACGGAATGATGAAACGCGGACCGCGCCAGGACCAGGCCATCAACGAGCGTGACGGCCACGCAAACGTCAATGCCGGTGCTGAGTGTGCGCAGCATCCGGCTCACCTGTGATCCGTGAATGTAGAGTTCATCGCCGGCGCGCGCGTAACCGGTGGGAATAACGAACGGCTGCCCGTCGACAGTAAAACTGACGTGGCAAATAAATCCTTCGTCGAGGATTTGGTAGACGAGTTCGCGATCGTAGACGCCGCGTTTCGGAAGACGTTTGAGCGTGGTCCGATCAGTTTGGGGGAAGTCCATAGAAGTGAATCGTAAAGCGTAATTCGTGAATCGTAAAGAACCGGTTAACGGATCGCCATGTACGCAGAAGCTGAAGTTAGCTGGAGTAGCTGACGAACGTGTAGAATATTTTGCCTTGACCTTCTCAGTTCGTCACATGCTCGCAAGAACGTCCGCGCCTGTTCAGGTAATGATGCTTACCGCAGTCGCCGTGTCCGCGCTGTCGTTAGGCGGTTGTACTACTCAAACACTGCCGCACAATCAAGAGACGCCAGTGCTTTCCGGACCTCCGCCCACGGCCTTTCCTATGCCGCCGTTAAGCGCGAAGAGCGAACTCGGCTGGGTGCAAAGCGACGGCACGCGCGCGAAGCTGGGGGACTTTCGCGGGAAGATTCTGGTGCTGGATTTTTATGCGACGTGGTGCGCGCCTTGTCGCGAAAGCATTCCGCGCCTGATCGCTCTTGAACAAAAACATGCCGGCAGCGGTTTGCACCTGGTTGGGCTGAACGTTGGCGGTCCGGACGATCGCGTTAAGGTTGCCGCCTTCGCAAAAGAACTCCGCATTCAGTATCCTCTCGGCTTCCCGGACCAGGCATTAACCGACTTTTTTCTTTCGGACAATCAGACGATTCCGCAAACGTTTGTGTTTGGGCGCGAGGGGCAACTGTTGCGGCGGTTCATCGGCTATGATGACGCTCTCGGGGCGGAGTTGGAGAAAGTAATCGATGAAGCGGTTAGCGACGGCAAGAGGTAACTTCTCGGTGCCGCCTTTGTGTGCTCGGTGCCTCTGCGGTGAGTATTTTCCGCTGACTGCTTCAACCACAGAGACACGGAAGTCAAAAAGGTGGCAGAGAAGCCCGGTCGAGCATTGTCATTGACATAGGAGCGACGATGATTCGAGAAAAGATGATTGAGAGGGACATCGGAAACGACGGCAAGTTTCGCTGGCGCGGCCATGAAGTCTCGCGCCTTGAAGCCTTGAGCGACGCAGTTTTCGCTTTCGCGATTACGCTGTTGGTCGTTTCGCTGGAAGTGCCGAAGACGTTCAGCGAGCTCGCCGAAACGATGCACGGCTTTGGCGCGTTCCTCATCAGCTTCATGCTGCTCTTTTTTGTCTGGTTCAATCATTACAGATTTTTCCGCCGCTACGGTCTGCACGACACGACCACCGTGCTGCTCAACGCCGCTCTCTTGTTTGTGGTGCTCTTCTATGTTTACCCCTTGAAGTTTCTGTTCACCTTCCTGACAGACAAAGTCACCGGCGGACACGGCGAGGTGCGGCTGCCAAACGGCAATGTCGTCGCCATGATCGAGAACAACGAACAGATGGCCAGCTTGATGACGATTTTCAACCTGGGTTACCTGGCCGTGTTTGGCGTGTTCGTGCTGCTGTTCTGGCATGCTTACCGCAAGCGCGACGCCCTCGAACTGAATGAACTCGAGCGCTTTGACACGCGCGAAAGCATCCAGGAGAGCGCGCTTAATTGCGGCATAGCCATTATTTCACTGCTTATCCTGTTCATCGGCGGCGCGGGTCGCGCGGGACTTGCCGGCATGGCTTACCTGCTGACGCCGGTGGTGATGACGGTTAACGGAAGGGTCATGGGCAGGCGACGGAAGCAGTTGGGGAGGCAGTTGGAGCTTCAGCAAGTAAGTTTGGCGGGAGCCCGCGAGTTGACGTCTCAAAGTCGACAGGACGACGCTCAAGCAGTTTAGAGTTCAACGTGCGAGTTGCTCTTCCTCAAGGAGGCAAGCTAAAGCTTGGACTCTGAACTCTTGAATGAACTACAAAATGACTTTTGAATTTCTGCCGACCCTGGTCTTTGTGATTGTGATGGTATGTTGGTTCGTATTCGCCGGCATCTTTCTCTTGCGCAAAAAACCGCCCAGCCCGCCCGATCGAAAACGCGCTCCCGGCTCGCTATTTGGAGTGGCTTTACAGGGTGTCTCCTACGGAATAGTTTGGGGTGTGCGCCGCGTCGCATTCACACCAATCATTGGCGGCAGTAACACTCGCAATTTAGTTGCTATCGTTGCCGGCGGGTTGGCAATTTGTGCGGCCATCGGTTCGGTGTGGTTGACCATGAGCGCGGTGAACACGCTCGGTAAAGAATGGAGCCTGACCGCGCGCGTAGTAGAAGGACACAAGCTCGCGACAACTGGGCCGTATGGTTATGTGCGACATCCGATTTACACCGGGATGTTGGGCCTGCTGTTGGCAACTGGCCTGGCCATCAGTCACTGGGCAGGGCTGCTTGCCGCGCTGCTTGTCTTTTTCGTTGGGACGATCATTCGGGTTCGCAGCGAAGAAAGATTGCTGCGCGAAACTTTCGGCGAGCAGTTTGAAAACTACGCGCAACGCGTGCCGGCGATCGTGCCAGGTTTGTATTAAAGATAATGCAAACTGTTAGTTTGCGTTCATGCCAATACTCATTCTGAGTAGCAACACACGATTCGCAAACTAACAGTTTGCGTTACAGTCTGATCCAAAACTGAAATGAGCAAAGCGAAAATTCTAGCGACTTTGGGGCCCGCCTCGCGCGACCAGAACGTTATTGAGGGCCTGCTGAAAGCGGGCGCGAACGGCGTGCGCATAAACATGTCTCACGGCACGCATGAAGAGCAGGCCGAATACATTGCGCGGGCACGCGCCGCCGCCAAAACCCTGGGCCGGCCACTCGCCGTGCTGGTGGATCTCTCCGGACCAAAGATTCGCACGCGCCAACTCGTCAATGGCAATCCGGTGGTCCTCCATGCAGGGGAGACTTTCGTGCTGACGACTCAGGACATCGTCGGCGATGAAAAGAGAGTCGCGACGAACTATCCGGATCTGCCTCGCGTAGTCGAGCCGGGAACCAGGCTCCTGCTCGACGACGGCGCGATTGCTTTGGTCGTCGAAAGCACGACCAAGACGGATGTTATCTGTCGGGTGATCAATGGCGGCGTTTTGGGTGAGCGCAAAGGCATAAACCTGCCGGGCGTTCCCCTTCCGATCGATTCGTTGACTGAAAAAGACATCCGCGATCTGCAATGGGCAGTCGAACAAAACGTGGACTATATCGCACTCTCTTTTGTGCGCCGGGCTGAAGATTGCTCGCGCGCCAAGACGATGATCAGAGAAGCGGGCGGACGCTCGCCGCTCGTCGCGAAGATCGAAAAGGCGGAAGCCATCGATCGCCTGGACGAGATCATCGCGACTGCCGACGCCGTGATGGTGGCGCGCGGCGACCTGGGCGTTGAGACGAGCGTCGAGTTGGTGCCGGTTTATCAGAAGCGGATCATCGAAAAGGCGGTGCTCGCCGGCAAGATGGTGATCACGGCGACCCAGATGCTGCAATCCATGGTTACGAGCCCGCGGCCCAGTCGCGCCGAAGCTTCCGACGTTGCCAATGCCGTTTGGGACGGAACCGACGCGTTGATGTTGTCGAATGAAACGGCCAGCGGTAACTATCCAATTCAGGCCGTGGAAACGATGTGCCGCATTATCGAATCAGCCGAGTCAGGCGTGCCGAAGACGGACAACATCGTGAAGTGGGCCGGCCGGCAATCGGGCCGCGTCAGCCGCGCCCTTTGCGAGGCCGCTGCTTTCGCGGCCGAGGAAATGGGGACGAAGGTGACGGCCGTCCTGACGGAATCAGGGTTGATGGCGCGACGCCTTTCCGCCTTGAGACCGTCGTCGCGAATCATCGCTCTGACTAACTCCAAGGAAGTGCAGAATGAACTGGCGCTGATTTGGGGCGTTGAGTCCCTGCTGGTGCCGCATGCGGATTCGACGGAAGAGATGATCCAGGCCGGGGAAAAGACGCTGATGGAAAGTGGCGCGGTAGAGAAAGGCGAGATGATCGTGCTGATGGCGGGCAGGCTGTCGGGCCTGGGCCTTTCAAGTTCGGTGACGCTGCTGACGGTCGGCGACTCGCCAAGGTCCTAGCGGCTGAGGTAGCCCTCGCGATACCTCACGAAGGGAGCGGCAGCTTTTCCGGTCGTCTTCGGCATCGTCAGCTTGATCTTTATCGAGTGCCTTCGTTGCAACCCAGCTCGCAGAAAACCTCCGGCGCTTCCCGCAATCCAATAATTGCGAACTCGTTGGCTTTGTTGCTGCTGCGCATGATCTGCCCGGCGAGTTGAACGCTGGTTTTCCTGAACGCCGGTGACATTGCCGTCGAAAGATCGAACACGAAGGCGACGCTGACGGGCTTGTCTTCAGCGTCGAACGAAACGATCTCCAGCGGATTCTTCTTTTCGACGATGCTGAACTGATCTTGAGTTAATCCTGAAATTGGGCGGCCGGTCGCGTCTGCGACTGTCACGACCACGCGAACCGCTGAGCCGTTCGGCTTGGTTTCCTGGCCCATTGCTGAGCCGGTGATCATCGCGAGAAGCAGAAGGAGGAGACAAGCAGTGCGAAGATTGATCATGGGATGTTCGCTAAGAGTTGTGAAAGATCGGGCCTTAGGAAAACGCTACTCGGCGCGGAGCACTTCGTGAATCGTGTCCTTCAACGAACTCTCCGGCTTAGTCGCGCCGGGCGCCTGCTGCGGATCGCGCCAGTTGTCGAGGATTCCCACCTGGTGGACGCACTGCAGCGTGCAGGTGGGCGCACACCATTTCTCGGTTTTGTACTCGCGATCAAAGTCGGCCATCGTGTAATCCTCCAGCGGGATGCCGGGATAGCCGCGTTGCTGCGAGCACCAATGGACCAAACCTTCTTCGCAGATGTAGAGATAACGCGCTCCCGCGCGACAACGCCACTGATAAGGTTTGCCCTCCGCGATGCTGTCCTGAAACCAGTTCAGCCGCGCGTGGTCCTTGTTTCCCATTTTCTTCACTTGCTGGAAAATGTCCTTCTCTTTTCCGGAAAGTGGTTTTAGCGTACCGTCGCCGTCATGAATGACACCAACCGTTGACGAGAAGCCCAACTCAACCGCGCGCCGCGCAACTGTGAGCGCATCTTCAGGATTCTTGATCCCGCCGCCGATTACGGAATTGATGTTGACGTGAAAGTCGGCATGCTCCGAAAGATAGCGCAGCTTCTTGTCGAGCACGCGCAGGCTCTTCCGCGAGACTTCGTCAGGCTCAACATTGTCGATGCTGATCTGCAGGTTATCGAGTCCGGCTTTGTTCAGGCGCTTGATTCTGTCAGGCGTGAAGTAATACCCGTTGGAAATAAGTCCGGCAATCATGCCGTGAACCCGGATTTGATGAATGATGTCGTCCAGCTCCGGATGCATCATCGGCTCGCCACCGGAAATCGTAACAATGGATGTGCCGAGCGCTCCCAGCTTGTCGATCCGCTTTTTGATCAGCTCGACCGGGACTGGCGACGAGGTGTGGTCATACTCGTTGCAGTACCCGCACGCCAGATTGCAACGGCGCATGGGAATCAGGTGAGCGAGCACCGGATGACGGCTGGAAACAAGGGCCCGGCCGATGAAGCTGAACTGTCGGACTTTCTGCTGAATGAATTTCGTTTTGCGCATTACGGAGACTTGGAACCTGTCAGGAAGTTGTTGCCGCACCTCCCGATTAGCCTGAAATTGAAGTCGAAGGATAGGCGACGGGCGCTCGGAAACGCAACCCGCGACGCGGCTGGCCTGCGAGATCCGCCGAGATCAGCGAAAATGAAAAGGGCTCTGATATGTGAACTCAGAGCCCCCATCGCGACCTGTTTATCCCGAGACTAATATCCCGAGACTAGCCCTTGATGATTTTTACGTTGGAATCCAGCTTTAGATTAAACTCGTCAGAGGAAATCTTGGCGTTTCGTTCCATGCCGCTCAAACGCATGGTCGTGGCGTCGCCGTTCTTCTCAACGATTTTCGTCTGCACCGGCATGCCCGCGGAATCAACCCAGATTTCAGCGTACTTGAAACTGGAATTGCTCTTCGGCACCAACGTCAGATGGATCGTGCTGATACCACCCCAGAGAGTTTCCTCGCGAACGTCCTGCACCGGTTGAAACTTCGCCTCGAGCTGTTGCTTCGACATGTACATCATGTCCAGCACGCCGCCTGAGCCGGCCGGACCCTTCACTGATCCGGTTTTACCAACCATCGCCTGATTCAGGGCTGGACGAAACAACGTGTACTTGCCGTTTGCGACCGCCAGAATTTCGCGCCGCGGTTTTTGCCATTCGATCCGCACCGACGCATCGCGACCATTGGCGGGCACGTACGAAACCCAGCCGCTGTAATTGTCTTTATCGCGAAGCTGCGCGTTGTACTTCTCCATGCTGAGACTGGCTTTCAGCGAACGCAGCGATTGCCGGTTGCGCTCCATGCGGTTCAGAACCGAACTGACGAGGCCAGCGCTCTGCCCGTTTATAGCTTTGGGAGAACTAACGAAAACGGCACACACCAATATTGCTAATATGCTAACCAGGGGGAACAATTTCTTCATAACCACTCACTCCTCAACTAAGGGGAAACCACCCATTAATAACGTGAGACCCCGAATATATAATGGGGGCCTCGAAAAACCTCGCAATTATAAGGGATGACTAACGTATGTCAACCTTATAACCGCTGATCCTGCCATCCTTGTCAACAACCTTTCGGACCTCAAGGACCTGCAAATCACTGCGGCCGGTTAAGGTCCGCACCACCTGCTCGACTTGACCCTTATCTTCTGCGTTGTCAATAAGTTCGGCGTCAACCAGCACGGTTGACGCTGCCGAATTTTGATGCGTCAGGAAGCCTCGCCGTTCGCTGTTTGCAAACCAACTTTTGGGTGTCAAAAAGATGAAAATTAAGATGAGGACGCACAGCCCATCCCATTGCCAGGTGTTCCTGGCGTAATTCCAGAAGATCAGCTTTCGCAGGAAATCCCGCACTTTACTTAGTCCTTCCTCAATTTCAACCAGCAAGTTTTACGCCAATTGCCCGGGCTGAACCGGGGCATTCTAGCTTTCCCCGAATCCCCTGTAAATCAAACTGTCTGGTGGTTTACACGGGCGGTTTACAAATGAACGGTGGCGGCGCGTTCGACGATGTGACCGTCGCGCATTTGTACGATGTGTCGGCACATTGCTGCGGCTTCGGGATTGTGAGTAATCATCACGATGGTTTGATTGAACCGGTAGTTGAGTTCCTGAAACATGTTCAAAACGAGCGCGGAATTCTCAGAATCGAGGTTGCCGGTCGGTTCGTCTGCCAGAATGATTGCCGGTCGGGTTACTACGGCGCGCGCCAGGGCCACGCGTTGCTGTTCACCACCCGAGAGCTCGAGCGGCTTGTGATGTAGCTTGTCTTCAAGTCCGAGAAGCTTGAGCACCTCTCGCCGCCGCTGCGGATCTTCCCCGCCGTTTCCGTGAATCCGTTCGGCGAGACGCAGGTTCCCCTCGGCGGTCAGCGTGGGGAACAAGTTGAAACGTTGAAACACAAAACCAATCTTACGGCGCCTGATGTCGGTGCGCTTCGAGTCGGAGGCTGCAGTCAGATCTTCGCCGTCAACAACGATGCGGCCGGTCGTCGGCGTCAGCAGTCCACCCAACAGGTGAAGCATCGTTGACTTGCCGCAACCCGACGGGCCCATGATCGCCACAAACTCACCCTCGTGAACCTCGAGCGAAACTCCTCGCAGCGCGTGCACGTCTACTTTGCCCACGCGATAAGTCTTAACGAGATTCTCGGCGTTTAAAATGGTTCTCATGCGAGTAAAAATTCGATTGTTAACTGGAGCTACCAGCCCCACACGAGTTGCTTGCGGAGTCCCGGATTGCGCTGAGCGCGTCGAGCAGTTCAGCCGGAATGTCAGATGTTAATACAGGCAGATGATTAATAGCTACCGCGCGAAATCTCTCAGGGTGTAGCAGGAGCTTTGCTTCGTTGACGCGCGTCGAGATCGACCTCAGGCAGTTCCCACCTATTCTCAAGGTCAAAGGCTTCGGGTTGGAATTCCTTGTCGACGTCGACAGAGGCTGGAGTTTGGTAAGCAATGCTCAATTTGTAGCGATCGTGAGGGCGCGTGATTTCGATGCGCGACGGCAGCCGGAATTGACTCGCTTCGCCGAAAGGCTTTTCGTCCCAATAGGAAACGTCAGTGATCAGCAAGCCCTGATTATCAAATGTCTGAAGACGGGCCAGGCGAATGCCACCGACGCGGTCGAACCAAAACCGCCGCAGCAGACGAGCTTCACCGGCGGAAGGCTGCGAAAATTCTTCGAGCAGATAATACCCGCGCGTCACGCGCACGTTGTTCTTGGCTTGTGGACGAGTGTCGGGTTCCTCCTGGTAAAACTCCGTGCGAGCGTACGACAGCCCGCTTTGCGTCGGGTCAGGAATCGGACTCACCATGAGCGCGTCTGTCAGATGCTGCGGACGCAGGTTGGAAAGCGCATTCACAGTGTCCTTCGCGTTCATCGTTCCCTTCTTAGGTTTTCCGGGCTCCGTCGCTGGTTTTCCCGGCTCCGTCGCTCCGTTCATGTCAAGTTTTTCATAGACGGCGTTGTTGGTCCCTTTTACAAAACGGCGGTACCTGGCTTCGCCTTGCAACACTGCGACGCGAAACGATTCGCCATTCGACGTCATCTGCGCGATGTCTGTCGCGATAAAGGGAACTTGAATGACTAGATAGATCTTGCCCGGGCGTTGCACTGTCAGCTGGCCGTCGGCCTGCTTATATTTCTCCGCGAGGCCCGATTCGGCGAACGAAGTGTCTTCAAATATGAGATCGATTTTCCCGTGAACCGAGCGGACTGTAGCGAGTCGGTTAACTTCGGCAATCAGTCGCTGGCTGTCTGCATCAGTTAATGGCGAGAGAAGCTGCGGGACCTGGACTTTCTTTTTAGCACCAAAGAGTCCACAACCGCTCGCAAGCATCGCAGCCGACAAGATCAGGAACAGTGGGAAATGCGAGCGCGCGTGGGGCTGAGCAGCGGTTGAATTGTGCATGAACAGGGGTCTCGTAAAAGTGCCACACGAATAACAACAGGCCTTAAAATTAGAGGCTCAAGCTAACAAAGAGGTTTTTTCTTGTCAACGCGCCACTTTTTCGACGGGCGCCTGTGCCGCATTTCCTCTCCAAACGGAACAAACTCGCTGCGTCCTCAAACAACAGCGAACCAATGCAGGACGACTGCCTGCGCGTCGGTCCGCGGCCTAATCTCAAGTTGACCTTTTGTAGTTAATCCAGCTCGAGGGGTGGCTTGCCAAATCTGTGCCGCAGTTTGTTGATGGCGTTGAGAACTTGCGGCCGGCTTACGATCTTGTGTTCCAAACTGCGCTTGCCCGGAAAGTCGAGCAGCATTATTCCGAGCAGGATGGTGAGGAAGCCCTGCCCGGGCACTCCGGGAAGGGACATCAGAATTCCGAGCACGACGAGCAGCACTCCCAAAATATTCTTGCCGAGGATGCCAAGCCAGCGAACGGCTGCCGAGCGCCCGGCAAACAATTCGCGCGGGCGGTCCAGCTTGAAATAGTCGGCGGGGATTTTCACCATTATGAGGGAAACGATGCCGAGACTGATCGAGAACGTGACCAGGAAGATAAGCACTCCCAGCAACACACTCTGCCACGTGATCAACGCGAAAACGATTTTGAGCATCAGTCCTCTTTACTAACCAGTTTAGAGCGAGCCTCCAGCAACGACTCCAGAAGTTCGCCGACAACTTCCGCCGCGACCGCCGGCAGTTTGAAGTCCGGTTCCTTCGCAACCTGCCAAAACTCATCGAGACCTTTCGCGCCCGCCCGTTCGAGCGCATAGGCCTGAATCAGCAAATCGATCACGTCGGCGGCCTTTACCAACCGCGCCTCAACGCTCTCGCGTTGTTCGTAGTCATGGTAGAGGGCTTTGTATTGTGATTCGCCGCCGCCCAAGTCACTGACGATGTCTGCGAAGGCGTTGGTCTCAGCAGTTTTTCTCGCGTCAGCGCCGAAATAGTTGGTCGCAGTCTTTGGCATGTCGCCAACACGCGTTTCCGCCCAATCATGCAGCAACGCCATTCGCAGCACGCGTTCACAGTCAACTTCGAGCCCGCGCGCCTTCACTTCGTCTGCCAACATCATCGCGGTAACGCAGACGCCAAATGAATGCGAAGCGACTGACTCGGTCCCATTCGGCTGACCGCGCAGCGTCCAACCAGTGCGCTCAAGGCGTTTCAAACGCTGCAGTTCGATTAAGGTGTTAAGCATCATTTTCTCGCGATACTTTAACGCGCCGCGTCGTGGCAGCAAAAACCGTGGGACTGCGGCGAGTCTCAATGACAGCGCCTTGCGAATACACAAAGGGTTTATGGCTAATTTCAAACTCTGCGTTAACTCAGCGCTCTCTGCGTCTCGGCGGTGAGTGCTTTGCGCCAACGTTTTACAGCCGAGTCGCAGAGAACGCAGGGGTCACGCAGAGAGAACTAACTATCTTGCAAAAACATTGCAACAGGAAATCACACTGGAGGTTACGCTCGGGGGGTAAACGGAGGGGGTCGATGAGGGTTGTTGACGGCTGAAGCGTCTAGCAACCGGCGTGTTGGCAATTACAACCTATTTCCATCACGTGCGCCTTCTCGGCGTCTTCACAATACTCGCCACAATACTTACTGCCTTGTTCGGGCGGACAGTCGCAGGCGGGATGCGCGCATTTGTTTTCCTTGTTTTCAGCCATAAAACTTCCTGCCTTCCTGGTTAGTTGATCTTGTTAGTTGGTCTTGATAGCTCATCCTAAAACCCAACTACGCTCGCGTCAAGGATGAACAAATACAGTTCGTCGTTGTGAGGGTCAGTACCACCACGCGGTAGCGGGTGGGTCTGCTTCCAAACAAAATCCTCGTGAGGCTAACCTCTCTCTGTCGCTCTTACGGCAACCCATCCGCTACCGCGTGGTGGTACTGACCTCACTGTCTACGGCGCCTCGCGCAAAACGATCGTGCGCTCAACGTCGCCGAGTTTCACGACCATTGGCTTGTCCAACTGAATCGGATGTTCCTCGCCGTCAACACTGATCACGAGATTCAAACTTGAACGGTTAACCGCCGTGCTCGCCGCCGGGACGTTCGTCGAGATCATCGGCACGACTCTCGGAAGCAGGTTGTTCGCAACTATGCGCCAGGTTGCCGGCGCGCAACGTATGCGAATTCCCGGCGAATCGGTCTCGAACGCCTCGCCGACTGCCAGCGCGTCGGCCTTGAAGATCCCCTCGCCGCAACGCACGCCGCCGCCGTCGTAAAAAGTGACTAAGCCGGAAACGAACGCGTAGGGCATGGTGCTGGAGTTTTTGACTACGAAACGAACGTTCGTGACAGGCGAATCGTCAGCGCCGTTGAGCGCGGTGGTTTTCAGCGTGGCTTCAAGCGCGCTGGCGCCGCCGCCGTCAAAAGCAACCGCCGTTTCGCTAAGCGGCACGCGTCTCTCCGAACCGCCGGCGGGTTCCTGCGCGGCAACCAGGAAACAACTTGCGAACAGTAATGCGCCAGCCAGAAACATTCTCATGAGTATGGTCTCCCTTATTAACCGCAAAAGCCACCGCCAGGATTTAGGTCGATCGCGATTCTAGTGTGGCGCGTCCAAACGATCAATCAATTCGTAACGCCGCGCAAAGATTAAGCAAATTCGATCAGCGGCAGGACGTTCGTGGCGCGCGGCATAAGATAACCGGCCGCGTCATGATCGAGGCCGGCAACAACCTCGGCTATCCCGCGCGCGGGTGTCATTCGCACCTGCCGAACTTGTTCATCCGGCAAGCTGGAGACGAGATGAATTCGGAACCGCTCCGCCTTTGTCAGCAGCGACCACGCCGTTTGCCCGTTCACTTCATAGTTGTCGCGCAGTCGTTGCTCCAGCGCTCGCGAATCCGGCGCTTCAAACCATTTCAGAAACGACGGATGACCGAGGCCGTCGCTGCATTCCGCCAGCAGGACAATCGTGCCGCCGTCGTTGCACGCGTGCGCCGCCATCTCAAGAGACTTGTGCGCCTGAATGAGATTGATGTCGTGCGGGTAACCGCCGCAACTCGCGATGACCAGATCGCGCTTGCTCTCGATCTTCACTGAATGGTTCGCGAGATACTCCTCACATGCTTCGCGATGGGCCGCGCGCCAGTCGCCGGCGTGAATCCGGCTCGCCCGGCCACGCTCGTCAACCACTGCATTCACGCCGAAGCGCGGCGCGATGATCGCAGCGATTCGTTCGCATTCATCATGGACAGCGTTTCCATCCAGCAGCCCAACACCCACGCCCGCGCGACGTCCGCCAATTTCAAAATCGAGCGCAAGCATGTGGGTCGCCTCGATGGTTCGCGCAGAGGCGAGCCCGGGACAGATCGACTTGCGACCGCCGGTGAAGCCCGCGAAATAATGAAAACCAATCCCGCCCGTGACGACGACATGCGAAAAATCGCGTAGCGCGCGATTCACTTCCACCGGCGTTCCGCGATCCGTCGTCCCCAGCGAAACCATCCTGGAAGAGTCGTAAGCGTCGTGGTCGATGGTCTTCACGCGCTGAGCGATGAACGGAGTAAGGAGTTCGACTTTTTCTTCAGGTGTAACTGCGCGATGTATTCCAGTCGCGAAAATGATCGCGAGATCTGACGGCGAGACGCCAATCTGAATTAGCCGGCGGACCAGCAGGTTGAGAATCTGCGCGCTGGCGGTGACCCGAGTCGCATCGGAAACGACCAGCAGAACCGAGTCGCCGGCCTGAAATAGATCTTCAAGCGGAGGCGACTGGATGGGAGCGTTAAAGGCTTCGCCGATCTCAACGTCGGTTAGCGGCTTCTGATCGCGCTGGTTGTCCAGGACCGCGAATCTGCGTTCGTCGAAAGAGAAACTCTGCGAGCTTCGGCCGTAACCAAGTTGAATTTCAGTCATCTTAGATTCGGACTTTCTTTGTCAGAACCACCTGCGTTAGCGGGTGGATGTACTGCTCGCTAACGCAGGCGGTTCTGACAAAACCCGCGCAGCCCTCTCCCATTGGGGGGTAGGGGTGAGGGAGAAACATAAGCAACTGTCAGACGCCGAAGTCGAGCAGCGCGCGCTCGATAACATGAAGCGAAGCAAAGTCGGTGTCACCAGCCGTGCGCGCTTCCGCCAGCCACTTGCGAAGTTGACGCGCTTCTTCAACCGACGAGATGCGGCAGGCGCCGGTCAACGCGAGGGTAACCAGCGCGTCGGGCGCGCCATGAGTTACCAGCGCCGCTTGCAAAGCGAGCTGTTCGCGAAGATCGAGCGTGAGCAGGAGTTTGATTTCCATGGAACGGGTGGCTTCTTGTCAGAACCGGGAGCGGTAGCGACCGGGTCGTTGGCCATTCGTCACGAGTTTCCCTAACAACCGCCCGGTCGCTACTGCTCCCCGTTCTGACAGGAGTCGAGCGCCTGGGTGATGTCAGCAATAATGTCTGCGGCGGCCTCGATCCCGACCGCGAGCCGCACCGTTGCCGCTGAAACTCCGGCGGCCTTCAGTTGTTCGGCAGAAAAGCCTGCGTGCGATGAATACAGCGGATAGCTGGCGAGGGTTTCCACGCCTCCGAGCGAGGGAGCGGTGCGCACCAGCCGCAACGAATTGAACAAGTTCTCGACTTCCGGCTCGCCACCTTTCAGATCAATGGCGACAACTCCGCCGAAAGCTTTCATCTGTCGCTTCGCGAGTGCATGGCCGGGGTCGTCTTCCAGCCCCGGATAGTAAACGCGCGCCACCTGTCGGTGCTGGCGCAGCGCCTGGGCCAATTGCAGCGCGTTGTCGCACGACTGGCGCACGCGCAGGTCCAACGTCTTCATGCCTCTGGACAAAAGATAGGCGGCGGCTGGATCGAGCGTAGTGCCCACCATTACCGAAGTCTGCCGCACGCGGTCGATGAAGTCTTTGCTACCCGCAACCGCTCCTGCGGTCAAGTCCGAATGTCCGCCCAAATATTTCGTGGCGCTGTGCATCACGGCATCAATTCCGTGGGCCAGCGGCTGTTGCAAGACGGGCGAAGCGAACGTGTTGTCGATGACTGTGAACAGCCGCGCCTTTTTTGCGGCCCCGGCGGCCAGTTGCAAGTCGACTATGCGATTGAACGGATTCGCGGGTGACTCGAACCAGAAGACGCGCGAGCGTTCGTTGGAGATTTCCGGCAACCTCGCGATTTCGTCGAGCGTGATGAACCGCGCGGTGACACCAAAGCGGCTGAGGACTTTGGTCAACAATTTGACGGTGCCGCCGTAAACCGAATCGCAGGCGACCACTTCGTCGCCGGCTTCACAGAGAGCCGTGAGCGCGCAGAAAGTGGCGGCTGATCCTGAGGAAGTGACGACACACGCTTCTGCGCCTTCGAGTTCCGCGATTTTTCTCTCGGCTTCGGCTACCGTCGGGTTGGCGTAACGCGAATAGAAATAGGCGTCAGGCAATTCGCCGCGCGCGTAGCGGCGCATCTCGTCAAAGTTTTCAAACGCAAAAGTCGCCGAGTGAAAGACCGGCGAAACTACCGCGCCGAATTGCTGTTCGTCAGCCAGTTCGCCTCCGTGAACGGCTGTGGTCGCCGGCGACAGTTTGTCGTCATGTGAAGTTTTTGAACTCATGAACCCCGAAGCTCCGGACAGCGGAAAGTTAGCGGCAGCCCAGCTTTGGAAACAAGCTTAGCAAATTAGAACGTCGTGCGACAGAGATGGAAATGGGGCAGTAGCCCGCGTGTAAGCAAGGGCGCCCTTCCTTACGGTCGAGCTACTGCCCCGCTCACCACGCGTCTCGGCAAATACAAAGGGCCACTACGCGTGACCCTTGATCTAATGCCAGAGTTTGACTGTTGCAACTACACTGCGGCGACGCCAAGCACCGTGTTGAATTCCTTGTAGAGTTCGTTGTATTCGCGCAGGCGCCTGTCAAGCAACGACGGCAGTTCGGCGATCTCGTTGACGTTCACAATCGCGTTGACGTTGTTGAGAAACGCCGTGTGCCCATCCATCGTGCGCAGCGAAGGCGACAGCAAAACAAAGAACAGGCGCCGCCGCTGTGCGGGTCGCAGAATGTTAACCTCGCGGGCCACGAAAACACTGCCCTGCTCGGTCGGATCAAACCTGGGATCGAGCACCACGACGTCCAACTGGTTCTCACGCATGCGATCGACCGCCTGCCGCGTGTCCTGAGCCACAAACACCTGATAACCATCCTCAGCCAGGCTGCGCGCGATCGTCTCGCGATGCTCCTCAGTCACACAGACCAGCAATTTTCTCGGGTCCCAGGAAGGACGCGCATTCTGCTGACCCCGAGCCGAAGGCGCTGGTTGTTTCAGCAAGCCTGCCAGCAACTCGGCCAATTGTTCAGAAGGGGACGAGCCCGAGCCTGGCGGCGGATTCTTGTGTTCCAGTTCAAAAAGCGGAGCCGGTGTAGGGTGATCGAGACGCGGATCGTCAGTCGACGGCGAGCCGCCAACGGCTAGCGCACTTTGCTCCAACGCAGGACTGGGCGAAACGGAATCGACGCTGCTGTTGCATTTGGGACAGCGAATGATGAAAGGTCGCGCCGGGAACTGCGTTTCGTCGACTTGCAAACGCGTCGAACAGTTTTGGCAAACAATAATCATGGCTGGTTCAAGAGGGACTCAGGTTTGAATTCTGGCTGGTGGTTAGTCGATTAAACCAAGCATAGATCCGGTTTCGGACTGACCGGAGATGGGAACACCCAGGCCTTCGCGCTGGATGAATTCCTCGGCAGCGGTCACGCCTTTCAGGTTCAGAAGCAGATTGTTCTGATTCGTGGCGAAGGCCAACCCATCCTCGAGCGAGACGGTGCGGCGTTCAATCATCTCTTTGATGACGGTGTCGAAGTCCTGCATGCCGTCGAGTTTTCCGTCACGCATCGCGTCAAGCAAAGACTTGCCGTCGCTCTCGCCGGCTTCGATGTACTCGCGAGTGCGAGGGCTCGAGCGCAGAATTTCAACCGCCGCGATTCGCCCGCGTCGATCGGCGCGGGGAATCAGACGTTGAGAAATGATGTAGCGGAACGTTTGGGCCAAACGAGTGCGGATAACCTGCTCTTCGTTTTTCGGATAGAGGCCGATGATGCGATCGACAGTTTTCGACGCGTCGATGGTGTGGAGAGTTGAAAGTACGAGGTGGCCTGTCTCGGCTGCCTCGAGCGCAATTTCCGTAGTTTCAAAATCTCGCATTTCACCGATTAGAATTACCTTGGGTGCCTGTCGCAGCGTCGCTCGCAAGGCAGAAGGAAAATCCTTGACGTCGTGACCGACTTCGCGTTGATTGATCGTCGAGTTCTTGTGCGAGTGGAGGTACTCAATCGGATCTTCGATCGTGACGACGTGGTAATGCTTCTTCTCGTTAATGATGTCGATGATGGACGCCTGGGTCGAGCTTTTGCCTGAACCCGTTGGGCCGGTCATCAAGACCAGACCGTTTCTCAGTTCGGCGATTTCGCCAAGCTGAGGAGGCAGGTGCAGCGATTTCAAGGTGGGAATGTCGGTGGGGATAACGCGCATGACGATGGAGTAAACGCCGCGCTGCTGAAAGATGTTGACGCGAAACCGGGCCCGCGACGGCAGCGAATAACTGAGGTCGGCCGTGCCGGTTAGGGCCAGCCGCTCGGCCGCATCGGGATTCCCCTGCATCAGCGCCATGGCGATGATCTCAGTTTGGTAAGGCGTCAGCTTTTGCATCCCCAGCGGTTGGACAGGCGTGAGTTTCCCATTGATTTCAACCTGGGGAAGCTGACCAACCGAAAAGTTAAGGTCGCTGATCTTGTCTGAGACGAGCAGCATGCGCTCGATAATGGGCGGCAGATCAAAGAAGCTCATTGGCTTTGAGGCTCCGGGACGGTTTTGGTGGAACGAATCGGGGGTTCGGCGGGCATCAGGTCAAACTACCCTGATTAGCTTAGGGATTTTGCCGCATAACTTCGTTAAACGCAAGAAAAATATGCCGTTCAACGGCGAGGCGTGTTCAGGGTCGCGCGGGTAGGAGATTGAAATTTGCTGGTGAATTTGGGGCTGGCGACCAAATATCCCTGATTATTGCGACTGCATCGGCGCCGGCATCCAGCACTTCGAGGCTGTTTGCGAAGCTAATGCCTCCGATCGCGACCAAGGGAATCGAGCCAATCGCTGTGCGCGCGAGCCGAACGCCCGCCAAAGCAACCGCAGGATCGAACGTCTCTTTCGTGTCGGTTGCGAAGACTGGGCCGATGGCGATGTAGTCGACCGGCAGGTCAACCGCGAGGCGCGCCTGATTTGGATCGTGAGTTGAAAACCCGATGATCGCGTCGGGGCCGAGGAGTCGCCTGGCTGCAGCCGGCGGCAGATCGTCCTGACCCAGATGAACACCGTCGGCCTTGAGTGCGACGGCGATGTCAACTCGATCGTTGATGATGATTTTTGCGCCAAGCTGACGGGCGACGCGCAAGGCGGCTTCCGCTTCCCGATAAAACTCGAGCGGATAAAGAAATTTTTCTCGCAACTGAATGAGGCTTGCCCCGGCTTCAGTCAATCGTGAGACTTGTTCAGCGTGTGAGAGTCCGGAAAGGCGCCGGTCAGTAATCGGATAAAGCCGGTTGCCGGCTAACGCAGTCAAGAAGTTCGACGAACTCACGAGAGTCTACGCCTCTTTCTTCTTCGGCCGTTCGTTAGCGCGAAGCACTCTTTTGCGTAGGCGAATATTCTGCGGCGTGACTTCAACCAGTTCGTCGTCACCGATAAATTCAATTGCCTGTTCCAGCGAAAGTTCTTTTGGCGGCACCAGACGCATCGCTTCATCGGCTGAGGCGGCGCGCATGTTTGTTAGCTTCTTTTCCTTGATCGCGTTTACGTCGAGATCCACCGGGCGCGCATTCTCTCCAATGATCATTCCCTCGTAGACTTTTGTTCCCGGACGAATGAAAAGGGTGCCTCGTTCCTGAAGATTGAACAGCGCGTAGGTGGTTGTCTCGCCTGTGCGGTCGGCGACTAAAGATCCGGTTGCCCGGCCGCGCAGCACGCCTTGCCAATCACCCCAGCGAAGAAACATCGTGTTAAGTAAGCCGGTACCTTTTGTCTCCGTCAGAAACTCATTGCGAAATCCGATCAAACCGCGCGAGGGTGTTTCAAACTCAAGCCGCACCCGCCCGGTACCGTGATTAACCATTTTCGTCATCTGGCCCTTGCGACGGCCGACCGCTTCAGTGACGACGCCGATGAACTCTTCGGGACAGTCGATCACCACCTGCTCGATTGGTTCGAGCGTGCGTCCGTCGGTCACTCGGGTAATCGCCTCCGGCTTCGAAACCTGCATCTCATAACCCTCGCGACGCATCATTTCGATCAGGATGGACAACTGCAACTCGCCGCGCCCCGAAACCTTGAACAGCTCGGGCGATTCGGTCTGCTCCACGCGGATCGCAACGTTGCCGAGAATTTCCTTGTCCAGTCGCTCCTTAACCTGACGCGAAGTTACATACTTGCCATCCTTACCGGCGAACGGCGAGTTGTTGACGCCGAAAATCATCGAGATGGTCGGCTCATCCACAGCAATCACGGGCAACGGCTGGGGATTGTCGACCGAAGTGATCGTGTCTCCGATTTCAACGTTGTCTACGCCCGCGAGTGCGACGATCTCGCCGAATCCCGCCCGTTGAATTGCCTGCCGTTTCAACCCTTCAAAAGCGTAGAGCTGTGAGACGCGCACTTTCTGAAACGATCCATCGGGCTTTGCGACCGACACTTGATCGCCTAATGCGATCTCACCGGAGAAAATTCGACCGATTGCCAGGCGGCCCACGTATTCGCTGTAATCGAGATTCGCGACCAGCAACTGCAAAGAGTCGTTCCTTATTTGTTTCGGCGGAGGAATGGTTTCCACGATCTGTGCGAATAGTGATTGCAAGTCTTTCGATTCATCCGTCAGCAGTCGTTTGGCGGTTCCTTCTCGCGAGACCGAGTAGAGAATAGGAAACTCGATCTGTTCGTCTGTGGCGTCGAGGTCCAGAAACAATTCGTAAATCTCGTTTACGACTTCTTCAGGCCGCGCATCTTGTCGGTCGATCTTATTGACCACCGCGATCGCAGGCAGACGAGCCTCAAGCGCTTTCCGCAAAACAAACCGAGTCTGCGGCAAACATCCTTCGGCGGCATCAACCAGCAACATCACGCCGTCCACCATCTTCAACACGCGTTCAACTTCGCCGCCGAAGTCCGCGTGGCCGGGCGTATCCAGGATATTGATTTTCACGTCTTGATAATGAACGGACGTGTTCTTGGCCATGATCGTTATGCCGCGCTCGCGCTCCAAATCCATCGAGTCCATAACGCGGTCGCGAACCTGTTCATTGTCCCGGAAGGTTCCTGACTGACGCAGCATGGCGTCGACCAGAGTAGTTTTGCCATGATCGACGTGAGCAATAATTGCGATGTTCCGGATGTCTTTTCTTTCCTGAGTCATTAGTCCCTTTACATAGATGCGATCGGTCTCAAATTTTCGCTTGAGCGAAACTAAGCATCTTACCACTTCAAACTGAATAACTCCCGCGACGACCTCGGGACGACTGCGACCCGACGCGCTTTGAAGAGATGGCTGGTCTTGACGAAGGGGCGGGCTAACTTTTGAGGGCGCCCAACTGCCGCAGCGCTTCATAAAGAACGATGCCGACGGCGGTGGCGAGGTTGAGGCTCCTGACCTGTGGGTTGAGCATGGGAATTTTGAGGCACCGATCCCAGTTTGATCTTAGAACGTCGTCGGGCAATCCGCGCGTTTCCCGGCCAAAAACGAGGCAATCGCCGGCGGCAAACTCCCACTCGGCATAGTTCTTTTCCGCCTTGGTGCTGAGATACAGAAAGCGGGTTTCAGGAAGCGACTCATAGAGACCTTCGAGGTTTCGGTGCCGGTGAAGGTCGACCTCCGGCCAATAATCCAATCCGGCACGCCGCACTGCCCTTTCATCGAGGCGGAAGCCGGTTGCGCCGACGATGTGGAGCGGCACTCTAGTGGCCGCGCACAATCGAGCTATGTTGCCGGTGTTTGGCGGTATCTCAGGTTCGACCAGAACTACTCGAATCGTTTGCATGATGGTCCATTGAGTGCGTTCACGATTGATTAGTGCGACATGCAAGCCAAACGGAACTGAATGATGTCGCTTGGAAATACAAAAGGAACGACGAGTTTCACTTGAAGTGCTCGTCGTTCCTTTTGAAAGGCCATGCTGGCCTCAGAAGTGTGTGTGCGCCAGTTGAGAGTTGCTGTTGAAACGTACCGGACCGAACTATCTCTTCTTGGCTGCTTTCTTTGCGCCCTTCTTTGCGGCCTTCTTGGCTCCACCCTTTTTCGCTGCCTTCTTTCCACCTTTTTTAGTTGCCATTCTTAGTTGCTCCTTCTTTTCAAGATTTTCTGGTTTTGGTCAATACCACAAGATACTGTACTTGGTTGTCTCTTGTGGGCTAGTGTAAACGGCGCACAACATCTTGCTATATAAACGCAAACGTTGACGATGTCAACAACTTATTACATTGTCGTGAAAATATTTCGACGATGCCAGTGAGGATCCGCGAACTTAATTTTGAGTTCGCTCGCGCAAATTAGATCTTACAAACTGGTTGTGATACTCGAGTTTGTCGCTGAGTAGTGACGACGTGGTCCAAGACGAGTTGCGCGTTGGGCCGGCTGCAAAGATCGACGCCGCACTGGAGATTGATTGTGTGAAGGAAGAGCTACCTGAAGAGCGGAGTGAAGACCCAGCCGTCGTGTCGATCTATTCCATAGTAGTTGAGGACAGAATTATTCTTGCTGCCGCTGGTGACTCCGATGAATGGACCAGTCGAACTATCGTCGCCGGAGGAAGATGGACCACTGGAGGCAATTCCCAGCGTTGGCAACACCGGCGGAGCCATATATTGTTCTTGCTGTTGAAGTTGCGGGTCTCTCGTGGTGGGGCGAACGTTTTCAGCAAACAGCATTATCGATCGTAGAAAGTCGGCGAGTTGAGCGGAGCGTGGCCGCACTAACTTCCATTCACCGTCAACTGAAAGCGGATCGCGCGCAGCGGAAGGGCGCAGCACTTGCACTTTCTTTGTGCCGCTTGGCACTCCTTCGAGAAGCTTTTCGATGGACGTTGGTAAAGCCTGCTCGCCGCTGCGGCCAAGCAGTTTCACTTGATAAGAATAATAAAGGCGAATCGCATCAGCCACTTCTTCGCCGCGACGAATAGCTTCGATCTCGCGTTCACGTTGCGCTTGTTGGCGGATGCTCGGCGCGGCAGCGAGAGCAAAAAGAGCGAGCACCGTCATGAGCGCCAACAGCGCGACGAGAGTGTAACCGCCCTCACGTCGCGGCTGAGAACCTCGCTGATGGGCGACGGACACGCTCACTGTTGCGCGTCTCCTTGTCCAGATGTTGTGGTGTGGTCCAACTTATGGTTCATCGTCTTCGCTCTCAACTCTTGGTGTTGGTCGCTGCATGGCATTGCCTTTGTCACCTTGAGTCGTGATCGCCAACGTATGTTTGATCTTCAAATTGTTATCGACTACCACAACCTCTTTCTCCGAAATACTGGTGACTCGAAATCTGTTGCCGAGAAGGTCGCCTCGTTGGACGTTGAGAGTTTCCTTGTTCGCCTTGTCCTGAACAATCGCGGTGTCAACGAAGTGCCTGGTGCCAATGATCCCGATGTAAGAGTAGTTAGGAACCGGCGGCGCCGCCACGCTAAGCGTGGTTGCATTTGAGTAAAGCTTTCCATCAGCCGATCGCAGCATGACCTGCCGCACACCAGCGTTCGCGATGAGGGCGGCAGGGACGGTAGCGGTCAGTTGCTGTGGGCTAACGTAACGAGTGGCCAACTCATTGTTGTCCACGACTACGCGCAGTTGAGATGTAAACTTGTCGCCGGAAATCTCCAAACTAAAATCCGCGGTCCGGGCAAAAACATTTGCCGGCGCAAGACCGGCCAGCAACACCGGCGGAACGGGCGTCGGCGTGGGCGTCGGAATAATCGCCTCAACCACCTTCTTCGGAGGCGGCTCGTAGTAAACGAAGATATTGCGTTTCGCCGGGGGGACCGAAATCGGAGAATATCCAGCATTTATCGGGACTAACTGATCGAGGTCAGTGCCTTTGAACTCGGCAACGGTTTGCTGGGCGACTCTGGGATTGACCGGACCTCGAGGCGCGGGAGAAGCGGAAGGCTGGCCCCCGGCGCGTGGCGTGGTCGGTTGGGCACTGCCGCCGAACCCGACGAACGTCCACCACAGGAATAGCAGTGCAACAATCCCCAGCACCCCTGCCAGGATCAGTTTGTTTCGTTCAGTCGGATTTTGAATGTTGCCTAACTGCATTACTGCTCAATGTTTCGACTAATTCGTTGGAGTTTCGGTCTGCGAGCCACGTTGGAAGTAGGTCGCCATTTCCAGACGCAAACTGACGAGCGCCGACGCACCCGTGCCGCCGGTGGGCGCGCCTTCGCCTTCAGCTGGAGGCGCCGCGTTCGTTTCAGTCGACCGTTCCAATTCAACGCTATTAATAATGACGAACTGCTTGTTCATCTCCAGCTCCTGAATAAATCGCCGCAGGTTCGGATACTGCCCCTCAACCGTCACGCTGATGGCGATGCCGGGATAGATACTTTGCCATTTGGCGCTGGTGTTTCTGGCGCCGTTAGACCCGGCCTTCGGCCCCGCCGGATCGAGCGGCGTATAGGTTGGCCCGGAAGTGTTACGCAATCCATTCTTGCGAATCAAAGAGTTCAGACTGTCGTAGAGACTCATGCGACCGCGACTGGCGCCAACGAGTTGGTTGTTCTCAAAATCATCGAGACTCTGGGTGATCTTCTGAACTGCTGCTTCGGTAGTTTGGCCCTGGCGAACGGCGTCCTGAGACGTCCGCAACTGCGTCTGAAGTTTTGAACGTTCTGCCTGGAGAGCGTCGCGGCGAGAGTTAGCGGGGGCCAAAAAATATAGATAACTAACAACTACGAGCAGGAGGATCAGCGCACTGCCGGCGAGAGCGACTATCTCCGCCGAGCCAAGCATGCGCCGCTCACGCGAGCGACTAAAGTTACTGAACTGGGCGCGGACGCGATCGCGTCCGGACGGGCGACGATCCTCTGGCGATCTTTCACTCATCGGCCGCCACCTTTCGTTGCGTCGTTGCCCGACTGTTCTGTGGCAGCCCGCGCCACAGTATCGGTAGGCGCGCCCGCTCGCGGATGGTAGGTCACGTACAACTCATATTCGGTGCCGCTCTCGCCGCGGCCGCGCTGCAGGTTCTGCGCGCGCAACTCCGCCCGAAAGATACCGGCCCGATCCATGTCCGCGATCATTTCCGTCACTGTCGCCGGCACTTTAGCGACAACCGCCAGCTCCAATTCGGCGAGTGTTTCATTGCCGCGAGTAGCCACGCCTCGGACGCCAATGCTTTTGACTCGGACGTTTGGCGGCAAAGCATCCTCCAGGTCGGCAAACAAACGCGACCACGAGAAATGCTTGCGGTCAACGAGCGTATGCGCGGCAGCCAGCGTTTGCTGTTGCTCAAAACTCAGCGAATTCTTTACCGCTTCAGCTTGTTGGCGAAAGGTACGTTCCTGTTGGTTGAGAACGTTGATTTCGGTCTGAACTGCGGCCGCCTGCGCATTAGCCCGCGTCGTTGCCCGCACAATAAACACGAGCGACACGAGCGAGACAAAGACAACCAAAGCCGTCACCGCCCAGGGCAAAGCGCGGTTGCTAAAGGGTTTACTTGCGAGATTGAGTTTCGTAGGCATTTGATTTCAAGCCGGTTGCGAATGAAGCATACACGCCTCAATTAATAGGGCGCAACTGAAGGTCAAACCGCGGCTCGGTCCCAGCCTGTTACACGCCGCCGATTGCCGCGCGTTTCATAAAGGCGGTTGTTTTGGACGGAAGGACGCCGATTGAGGTTGCTTACGAACTGCGGCGAGAAGGCAAAGGGCCTTCCGTGACCGCTAACGACGGGCGGTAGGCGCAGATTTGATTGCGGCCACTTCGCTTGGCGCGATAGAGCGCGGAATCGGCCAACTCAACCAGATGAATAGGATCTTTCGCATCGTCGGGATAGGCGGCTACACCGATGCTGATGGTGATGCGGTGGGTGGTCCGGCTGTTCGGTGAGTCGTGTCGCGTGACCCGAAACTCATGTTCCTCCACGGCAACGCGCACGCGTTCGGCGGCGACCAGTCCCTGCGCATAGTTAGCGTCCAACAGGAACGCCGCAAACTCCTCGCCGCCAAAGCGCGAGGCCACGTCGCCGGCGCGCAGCGCTTGCTTGATGATGTGACCGGTTTCCTCGAGAGTGTCGCTGCCAACCAAATGTCCGTAAGTATCGTTGACGCCTTTGAAGTGGTCCAGGTCCATCATCAACACGCAAAAGGGACGCGAGTCAGCCTCGGCGCGTGCGGCCTCGCGACGCAGTTCTGAGAAGAACGACTTGCTGGTGAGCAAACCCGTCAGTTCGTCGTGCGCGATGAGGCGATGAATCTGTTGTTGAAATTCGCGATCAATTTCATCGAGCATGTCAAAACGAAAGAGATGATCGCCGATGATGATCTTGTCGCCATCGCTGAGCGGCGCTTCCTTCACCAACTCACCATTAACGAGAGTGCCGTTGGTGGAGCCGAGATCGGTAATGCGATAGCTGGTGGTTTGCGTGGCTGAATCCAGATCGCTGGTGATGCGGGCGTGGAGACGGGAAGCGCGGGAATCGTTGAGGCGCACATCGGCTTCGATGGCGCGTCCTATTATTACTTCGTCGCGTTCGAGCGGAATGGGGACGGCCAGTAATTCACCGCGCAGCGAAACGAGCGCCGGCCGGCGTTCATTCTGCGTTGACTTAGCGTTTTTGGCGGGACGCAGCTGAGTCGAACCGGATTCGTCCTCGTTAAATGTTTTGCTGGGCATCAATCTGGGTTATGGGAGCCACCACGAGTTGATCCTAAACAAATGGTAGAAGCCGTATCTTAGCTCGCAGGCAGGGTAGTAGCAATGTATTGTTTGGTACAGGTCTGCTGCAAGAGTTCAGAGTACAGCCTTTAGGCTGCGCTTTTCGCGACTGCAAGCTAAAGCTTGTACTCTAAACTAAGTAGCGTCCAGGCGGCGCCTGTAGCGCTCCGTGTCTTACTCCTATAAAATCAAAGGACAAAACATCTCGCAGGGTTTGCCTGGTGGTTAGACGATTGAAGCGGAGTCATGGCAAGAGGAGTTTCGGTTGAAAGAACAAGTAACCGTCGCGTGTCCATCCGAAGGAAGGCTGTCCGTAGAGCAGGTGGCCGTCGCTGCCCTGCCCACCGAGTTCGGCGATTTTCAGATTGCCGGCTATCGTTCGCGGGTTAGCGAGGAAGAGTTTGTGGCTATCTATAAAGGAGAGCTGCGCCGGGACAGCCCGACGCTGGTGCGCATTCATTCGCAATGTTTGACCGGCGATGTGTTTGGATCGACCAAGTGTGACTGCGGCGAGCAGCTTCACCAAACGATGCGAATGATCGAGCGAGCCGGGCAAGGCGCTATCGTCTACCAGCAGCAGGAAGGCCGCGGGATCGGAATCCTAAACAAGATTCGCGCCTACGCGCTGCAGGACCAAGGCGCGGACACTGTCGAAGCCAATGAGCAACTTGGTTTGGCTGTCGACCTGCGTGACTACAAGCAATGCGCCGAGGTGCTTTTTGATCTCGGACTTTGCCAGGTGAGAGTGATCTCAAACAACCCTCTCAAACTGCGCGCTCTTGAAGAGGCGGGACTGAGGATTGTCGAGCGAGTTTCGATTCAGGTGGATTCGAACGATAAGTCAGCACATTATTTACGAACCAAAAAAGACAAGATGGGCCACCTGCTTGATTTCAGCCCCAGTTGATTTCAATTCTAATGAGACCAAGGCCCCGAACGCTCGCGCGCCGGGGCCTTTTCTATTGGGTCGGGCTCGTACTAACGTTAATTCTTACTTCTCAGCTCTTTAATCGCCGCTTTCGTACGCTCAGCATCCGCCGCTTTTGGCATCAGCTTCAAATAGGCTTCGAGTTCGTCCGCGGCGCGTTTATAGTCTCGCTTGCCCCAGTAAATGCCGCCGAGATATCTGTGAGCAGACGCGACTTCGTTACTGTTTGTCTTAACCGCCAGCAGCAGCTCAGTCTCGGCAGCGTCTAAGTGTTGCTGGCTCATGAGCGCGATGCCCAGGTACATGTGCGCAGTCGGCGCGGCATCATTTTGTTTCAGCGCCAGCCGCAGCTGTTCTTCCGATTGAGGAAATTTTTTCTGATTGAGCAGAGCTATCCCGTAGTTAAGCCTGGGGTGGAATTCCTCCGGCGCTAGCTTCACCGCCGTTTCCAAAACTCCCGCCGCCTTGTCGGGCTCTCCCAACTTCAGGTATGTCACGCCTAACTCATTTAAGGCCGCCGGAAACTGTTGATATATGGCAATTGCCGCGTTGAAGTTTTCGACGGCTTTTTTGTGATCGCCTTTTTGCGCGGCCGCCAGTCCCTTGTCGTAGAGGTCCGCGGCCGGCTTGGGCACCGCCGGTACCGTTCCCACAACTCGCGGTGGGCTGCCTTTTGGTCGCAGGTGAATCGGGACCTGCACCGTGCGAGGAGAATAGGTGTTGCCCCTTTCGATATCGACCTGTTCACGAAAGACCTCAAACTGAGGACCGGCATCTACGATAATCGTGTAGTAACCGGTGTTGAGTCCGCTGAACCTGAAAACGCCATCGGCATTGGTAGTGGTTGAAAGACCCGGATCGCTGGTGCTGTCGAGTCTCACCTTTAGGCGGATGTCTTCAGGTGGTTGACCGGGAAAATAGATGCGACCCGTAATGACGTGGTTACCGCCGGCAGACCCAAGCTCTCGGCCGGTGCCCACGCCCTGCGGTTGCACGATGGTTAGGGGTAAGAGAAGCAGGAAGACACTGAAAAGTTTTTGCTTCAAGCTGAAGGGGCGACGGGTAGCTCTCGAGCAGGCGAGACTGAACATATTCGACTCCTTTTAATTATGCCAGATGGACGGAAGTTAATTCTTGGTTGTAGTTTGCTTCGCGCGCAAATCCTTGATGGTCGCGCGGACTCGTTCTGCCTCAGGTCCCTTGGAACCTGCGCTCAAGTATTTTTCCAGCTCGTCGGCGGCACGCTGATACTCTTTGTTTCCCCAGTAAATTCCGCCCAGATAGTAATGCGCCAGGTGCATTTCTTTGGGCGCTAAAGCAATCGCTCGCTGCAATTCCTTTTCCGCCTCAACAAAGTCGCGCAGATGAATAAGATTGATTCCCAGGTATAGATGGGCTGTGGTCGTGGCCTCGTTCCTTTTGAGCACTTGCCGTAACTCCGCCTCGCTTTCGGCAAAACTCCTTTTCTGCAAAAGGGCGATTCCGTAGTTTAGTCGTGGCGGCACGGCCTCGGGCGAGATTCTGACCGCTTGTTGCAACACTTCGGCAGCCTTGGTGGCCTGGTTGAGTTTCAGGTATTGCACGCCCAGCTCATTAAGAGCAAGGCCGAATTCCGGGTGCAGAGCGATCGCGCTCTTCAACTGTTCCACCGCTTTCTGGCTCTGGCCCGCCTGGGCCGCTTCAAGCGCGCTCGTGTAAAGATCCGCGGCAGCCTTGGGAACGCCTGCCAGCGCCGCATTGATGACGCCGGGCCGCGTCCTGGCCTTGGTCATACGGTTCAACTGCAAATAAATAGGCACCATCACGGTACGTGGCGTACTGGGCATCCGCATACCACGTCCGAGACTGCTGTTACCTTCGATGTAAACCGTCTCCCTGGCGATCTCGTACTCTTCTCCGGCCTCGACGATGATCGCATAGTTACCCGCCGTGAGGTTGGCAAACTTGAAGGCTCCGTCAGCGTCTGCCAGGACGGAAAGCTCGCCTGAGCTTGGGTTCTGCAGTTTAACTTTGGCATGTAAATCGGCAACCCGTCCGGAAGGAAAGTAGATGCGTCCCTGGATAGTATGCCGGCCACCGGTTCCGGTTTGGTCAGTGCCGCCGCCGCCCTGCGCACGAACCGTCAGCAATGGCGCGAGCAACAGAAATGCTGATACTAAAGCGAAAATAGAATAAGAAGTTGCGTGAGGGTAGGTAGCTCGACCAGAAACGGAAAACATGCAGAGCCTCCTCTCGAGTTGTTTTGGGTCGAAATCTGCGGGGACGAGATGAAACGATATCACAAAAAACAGGGAGAAGCGCAAACTCTGCGCCTCTCCCTGGAAAAGAGCTCGACGTGCGTCAAAGCGCACATGAAGCAATCAAGTTAGAACTGGAATTTGACTCCCAGTCGAAGCGTCGAAGGATACTGATAGATCGTACCCTGTCCGTAGAACACGTTCGGGATATCAGGCACGCCGGCCGCTCCGGAAGGAAGCGTAAACGTGTTGTCCTGAATCACCGCGCGCTGCGTGTTGAAGACGTTGAACCAGTCAGCCGTAAAGCGGAGCTGACGATTCTCGCTGAACTTGATCGGATAGTATCCGCCGAGGTCCAACTGGAACGTCGTGGGCGAGCGGTTGCTGCCGGCCTTGATGCCGCCAGGGGCGTCAGCAGGTGCGATCGCAGTGCCGCGCGGTACGGCGAAGCCTTCGTTGGCGCCATAGACCGGGTGTCCGATCAACGCGTCAAACGGGCGGCCGGACTGAGCACGGAACGAAGCGCTCGTCAGTAAGCCGAACTTCCAACGGTAGCTGCCATCAAACTTGAACTGATGCGGTTTGTCGTTTGGCAGACGGCCGTAGGTATTCGCCAACAGACTGGTCAGATCGAACAACGAAGTGATGTTCGGATCAGACTGGCCGTTGTCGTTACGAAACAGGCCTTCGTAGTTACCGGTCAGGCTTGAGAACACATAGGAAGCGATGAACTGGTAATTGTTCGTGAAACGCTTCGTAGCGGTGAACTCGAGAGCGCGGTAATAGCGACGCGCGTAACCAAAGCACTGTGGCGCACGGCCGGTCGCCGGATCACCAAGGCAGGCCAGGTCTTCCGTCGAACCCGGACGACGGTCGCCTGGATTGAACAAGAAGTAGGTGTCGCCATCGTCGAATGAACCGTCCTCAATGACATTGTCCTGAGCACGATAGATTCCGCGGAAACCGAGAACGAAATTCGGAGCGGCTTCATATTCCAAGCCGGCCGTGAAGTCGTTCAGCGTCTGCGGCCTGAGGCCCTCATCTGGCGGCGTGTGGGCGTGGCCCAGGTTCTGTGCCGCGATGTTTGTCGGGGCTCCGCCACCTGTGGGAGCGCCAACCAGACCCGTGGTTACGTTAGCGCCGGCTGCGAAGTACCGATCGATACGGAGATTGTTGTCCGTTTGAGCGGTATCGCTGAGCGCGCGCACGTTGATATCGAGCGGTATCGGAGTTTCAACGTAGCGAGCGTAGTTCGCAAACACTTTGCCTTTACCCACGCCGGTGAAATCCCAGATAAATCCGAGGCGGGGCTGCATGTTGTGCTTGAAGTTGTTGAGCTTTAAGGGCTCTCCTTCTCCCGGCTTGCCATACGCTTGCTGGAAGTCCCAGCGGAGGCCGCCGAGGATGGTGATGTGCTTGCCAACTCTGAAGTCATCCTGAATGTAGAAGCTTTCCGTGTTGGTCTTCGTTTCGGCGTTGATCTTGAAGTCGCGAATACGAGTCTGGTTACGGATCAGGAATGGATTGCTGGTGATTTCAGCAAGGGTCAAAGGCGCCGTGGTTGCGGCGGTGATGACACCGACGCCAGCCACGTTCTGACCGACGATCAGTGCCGCCCTGGTCGTGCCAGCCGCGCTCGGGCACACGATGGTGGTAGTGCGAATGGTGCAGAGCAGGAAGCGATGGTCAATGCGATAACCATCTGCCGTCAGGCTGGCGCCGTCACCGACAGGCAATCCGAGGGGATTGTTGAAGGTGGTCGACGGACCGGTCGAACGGTTGTTGATGTCGTACATGTTGCGGACGAATTCAACCCCGTACTTGAACGTATGGTTGTTCACAATGGTCTGGAACCGGGCTGCGCCCTCGATACGATCACGCTTTTCCTGGCCGGAGAAGATCGAAGCATAGCCGTCCTGGAAAAACGTGCGCTGCAGGGAGGCGTTGGAACCGCCGTAGCGATAATCGATCTGGCCGGTGCCCGGAACGTTGCCGATGCCGGTCTGCACCAGCGGAGCTGGTGTGCCGTCGGCGCGCAGGATCGACAAGTTGTCGAAGTTGGCCGGGCGGCTGATGAAGTCCCCACTGGGAATTCTGTTGAAACGCTGGAAGTGCAAGCCAAAGGTGAACTCGCCGGTCCAGTTCTGATTGAAGGTCGAGTTCAAGCGGGCGATGTAGTTATGACCGCCCGATTCCGTCGTGCCCAAAAAGCTGTTGGGGTCCGCGCCGAAACCATTGGAAGAACCCGCCAGGGAGCCGTTCTGGGCAACCTGGAAGCCTTCGATCTTGGTGAAATCGCCGAAGGTCGAGAACGTCAACGTGTTGCCCTGATTGATGGCCCAGGTCAACTTGCCGGCGTAGAACGGCGTCGTGACCTTGTTCTCAAAAGGCGTGAACGTGGACTGGCTCAGGAAAAAGTTGGTGCGTCGCTGCGGATTGAAAGCTCCGAAGAACCAAAGCTTGTCCTTGGCGATCGGGCCGCCGATGTCGAAGCCGGCATCAACTTCCGAAAAACCATTGTTGGAAGCGCTGGAGTTTGAAAAGTTCTTAACCGAGCGCACCATTCCTTCGGTGGTCAGATAACCGAAGAGGTCACCGCGAAACTCATTGCCACCACTCTTGGTGATGACGTTGAAGATACCGCCGGTTGACTTGCCGTATTCGGCTCCGAAAGCGCCGGTCTTAACTTCTACTTCCTGCACAAACTCGAAGGGCAGGTTCGCGCCCGAACCGCCGTAGGCAGGGTCGGTCGTGGTCACGCCATCGAGAATGTAGTTATTCTCAGGACCGGAGGCGCCGCCAACCGAAGGGTCGCGGTCACGTCCTGCCGAGTCGCGCAAACCTGAACGGGATGCGGTCGGGGCGATGTTGTAGAGGGATTGAACCGTACGCTGAGTGGGGAAGTTCGAAAACTGATCAGACGATACGTTGGTTCCGGTGGTGTTGGTGTTAACGTCAACTGCGGCGCCGGAATCAGTGACCACTACCGTGCCGCTCGCACCAGCCGGCTGAAGTGAAACTGCCACTGTAGACGTCCGGGACAAGTTAACTTCCACGTCAGCTCTGGAAAATTCACCAAAGCCGCCAGTGGCCGCTACCGCAACGGTATATCTTCCGGGGGGAAGATTCGAGATTCTATAATTACCCTGATCGTCTGTTTGAGCCGACTGGGCCGAAATCAGATTGGGACTTGATACTGTCACCGTGACGTTCGGCACTGCCGCGCCATTGGTATCAGTCACAGTCCCTTCGATTGAACCTGTCGTCGACGACTGTGCAAACGCGCTGAGCGAGAAACACAGAACGAACAGCGACAGGACGATAAAGCGAATGCTGTTTTTCATGCTTAGCTGATCCTTTCTTCTATTGGTAATGCTTGTAAATTGCCGCAGACTAAAACCGCGTGTTCCGCGGCAAGCCAAGCCCCCCAGGCGGGTGGCAACGGCATTATCCATGATGGAATTTGGAGAAAACTGCATAGTACGTCGCCCCATTTTGCAAGTCGTATGCCCCACCCGGTAAAGTGCCTAATGCCTTGAATTCGTTAAGTTATGGGCCATTTCCCCCAGTCAGACTGACCACGCAAATCCAAAAAATTGGGAAAACTCCAGAAATCACAACCGGCGACGCTTCGGCCCTGACCCCACGCCCACAAGGCCCGGTGACGTAGCCCGGGGCGCTTTCTTCAGCTCCTGGTTTGCCTTTCACTCCTTTTGCAGGTATTAAGAAATTCCCAGGATGTCCGAAAGAATCTATCGCGATCCGGTCCACAACATCATTCGTCTTCGCACCGACACGAGCGAGGGCGAACTGATGATGCGTTTGATCGACACGCCGGAATTTCAAAGACTACGACGAATCAAACAGCTCGGCCTGGGACTCTACACTTACCAGGGCGCAGAGCATTCTCGCTTCACGCATTCACTCGGCGCGTTTCACTTGATGAGTCGCGTGCTTGATCGTCTCGGTGAAAAGCATGCGATCAGTGAACCGGACCGCGCGGCTGCTCGAGCCGCGGCGTTGCTCCACGACGTGGGCCATGGATCGTTTTCGCATGTGATGGAAAAGGTGCTCGGCTTTCATCATGAAAAATGGACCGTCGAAGTGGTGTTAAGTGAAGACACTGAGGTCGGACGGCTCTTGCGTTCGTACTCGCCGGACTTGCCCGCGAATGTCGCGGCGATCATTGAAGGCAAGTTTCAGCCGGCGGCGTTGGCCCAACTGGTTTCGTCGCAACTCGATGTCGATCGGATGGACTACCTGCTGCGCGACTCGCTGATGACTGGGGCCAAGTATGGCATCTACGATCTCGAGTGGATCATCAATGCGCTCGCGATAGACGAAGAGCACGATCGGATCTACGTGGCCGCGCGCGGTCTCTTTGCCGTCGAGGAATATCTGCAGGCCCGTTACTACATGTTTCGTCAGGTTTATTTTCATCGCACGCTGCGTTCGGCGGAGGCAGTGTTGCGGGCCATCCTGCGGCGCGCTTTGACGTTACTCGAAACCGGCGGGGGCGTTTGGTGCGCACCGGAAACGGCGTTTGAGAAAGTGCTGCGACGAAACCCGCTGACGATTACCGAGTATCTGGAAGTGGACGATTCGGATGTTCTCTTTCACGTGAAGCAGTGGCAGCGTTCGCCTGATGCAATTCTCGCGGACCTCAGTCGCCGGTTCACCGGCCGTCGTCTCTTCAAAGCGCTCGACCTCGACATGCCCGTCGCGGAGCGTCCCGCGTTTCTAGCGTCGGCGCGCGAGTGCATCGTGCGGGCGGGTTACGATCCTGACTACTACTTCATTGAAGACCGCGCCAGCGACGTTCCGTATTACAACTACTACACGGCCGGAGGTGCCGAGCCCAAGAGTCGCATCTACGTGGAAGACGGCTACGCGCGTCCATCGATTCGCGAGATTAGCGAAGTCAGCGACGTCGTTCGCGGGCTGCAGGGCTACGAATTGCACCGCGTTTGTTTCCCGGATGAAGTGAAGACGGAAGTCTACAAGCTTTATCACAGCCTGACGTCCCGGGACCGCTCGGCTGCGAAGGGTTGATCTTGTCAGAATCACCGGCGTTAGCAGGTGGTTATTCCGTTTAGAGGCGGGCACTGCCCGCCGTTTGCAACCTTGAGACGGCGGGCAATGCCCGCCTCTAAACATGCTGGTTTGGTTGGAGGGCGACTTTGCCATGGCACGAATACCGGACGTTAATCTCGAAGCAGCCGACAAGTACACCGGCAGCATTCTGGAAGCACAGGCCAAAACCTGGGGCGCGCCGCTTTTGAACCACCTCGTTTACGCGCGGCGGCCGACCATCTTTCGCGGCGCGCGCGGCATGTGGACCGGCATCGACAGTTCCGGTTTGATTGACGCGCGCCTGCGAGCGCTGCTCAATCGTCGCGTGGCGGCGCTCAACGGTTGCGAGTTTTGACAAGACATCAACGCTGCCGTGAGCAGCCAGCTTGGAGTTTCGGAAGAAAAGATCCTGGCCCTGTCAAACTACGCAGAGAGCGAACTGTACGCGCCGGATGAACGCGTCGCTCTTGAGTTTGCCGACGCCATGACCATCACTGGTCGAGACGTAAGCGACGAACTCTTCGAGCGGTTGCGCGGTTTTTATGATGACGACGCGCTGGTTGAACTGACCGCGACGATTGCCTGGGAAAACGCTTCCAGCAAATTCAATCGAGCGCTGCGCGTGCCGTCGCAGCAGTTGTGGAAGAGAGACGAGATTTGAGATCTGTGAATCTGGAATCTGGAATTTGAAATCAGGGTCTGAGATTTGAGAACGAGAACTGAATCTGAGATCTGCAATTTGAGATTTCAGTCCCAAGGCGCATCAAGGCAATCGTTCCATCCAATGCAATCATTCCACCCGAAAACAAGGACTCGATCATCTATCCAAATTTTGTCTGAACGACGCTGCCTGCGTCTCGTTGTCTTGATCCTTGTGTGCGTGAGTTCCGCAGTCAGCGCGCCAGCACAATCGGCGTGCGTCCGCGTTGGCTGTCTCCAGCAAGAGCGCGACGTTCGGGGGGCAACACGCGCCCTTACTCTGGCCATCCTCGACTTTGGCGATTCGGCTTTTGCTCACAAGGCCTCGGAAACCCTCGCCGCCAGCCTGAAACGTGAGACGGCCAGGCTGAAGATTCTAGACCGCGACCAGGTTCGCGCTGCGGCCCGCGGCGTCGGGTACGCCGGCTCGATCAACTTGTCGCTTGAGGAAGCGCGCGAGCTTGGTGCTGCGCTCGGTGCTGACTTTTTCATTTTGGGAGACGCGCAAACTCTTCGTCGCTCACCGTCAGATGGTCCAGTCTATTTCGAGTCGTACGCATCCGTGTTTTTGGTCAGCGCGCGCACCGGACGACTGATCCGCTGGGAGCGTCCCAACTTCAAAGCCTCGACCGAAGTCTTCGCAGAACAAGCGTTGCTGAACGACCTGTCAACCGGTGACGCCCAACCGGCGTATGCGACTTCCGTTCACCGCGCGCACGAGGATGAACGCGGCGAACGCCGGCTAATAACCGCTGAGGAAGTTCTCGTCATCGAAGCGGCGCCGGACGACGATAAGATCGCCGCGGCGGAAGGGCTGCGCTTGCCGCGCCCGTACCGGCGACTGGTGCCGCCTTATCCGGAGACGGCGGCAAAAGCTGAAGCCGAAGCGATCGTTGACGTGCTTGTGGATCTCGACGCCGGCGGTGAAGTTACGCACGTTGAAGTTGCTCGCTGGGCAGGCTTCGGCTTGGACCAGGCGACGCTCGAGACGGTTCGCCGCTTGCACTTTTTTCCGGCGATGCGCAACGGAGTGGCGATTCCGATTCGCGTGTTGCTGCGCTACAACTTTCGGAAGCCGCCCGCGAAAGAAGGGGAAGGGGTAAAGGGGAATGGGTAAAGGGAGAAGAAGAAGGCCGGAGCTTTATCGAAAGAACGTTTTACGAGGGCGCCCGCTGTTCGTGTTACGAAGACTCGCCATCCTCGCCGCGCTTTCGTTTTACCCCTTCCCCGTTACCCTTTCCCCCTTGTCTTCCGCTCACGTCCTTCCCCTTTCCCCCGTTCGCTCGGCGCATGCCAAGCGAACTGAGTCCGCGCCCGTCTCCACCGCCACTCGCGAAGGCCGGCTGGCAGTCTTCGATGACGCCTGGTCCAGAATCAACGAGCGTTACTACGATCAGACCTTCCACGGTATTGATTGGGACGCGCAACGGACCACCTTTCGCGTGCTGGCCGCAGACGCCGGCTCGAATCGAGAGTTCTATGCGGTCCTGCGTCGCATGATTTCGTCGCTAAACGATCCACACACGCGCGTGTTCGCGCCTGAAGAAAAGTTTGACTGGTGGCGTCCGCGATTTGTGACGATTGGCGTGGGCGTAAACGAGATCGAGGGATTGCCGACAGTGGTCCAACTGGAACCCGGCTCGGCGCCGCAGCGCGCGGGCATTCGCGTCGGCGACGTTATCGAAACGGTGAACGGCGCGCCGGCACTCGCGTTGATTAAAGATCGCCTGGCAAAGTCTCCAACTTCCGCCGCTTCGGCTCGCGTTCGCGCTTTTGGAAAACTGTTGGATGGCCCACCGGAAACTTCAGTTGAAGTCGGCTGGCGCGGGAAAGACGGCAAACTAAAGGCAGCTCGCTTTGCACGTTATTGGCGGCAGCGAGAGCTTGGCCTGCGCATCAATCGCGAGAAAGGCGATTACGTCGTGGTTGAAATTGACGCCTTCACTAAGCCAATCGCCGCGACCTTCACGCGCGCGATCAAAGATAAGTTAGCGCGGGCGCGCGGCGTAATTATTGACTTGCGGATGAACGGCGGCGGCGACGCAGAGGCGATGACTGACATCGCTTCAACTTTTCTCGGAGCCGGACTCAGTCTGGGCCAGTTCACCGATCGCGCCGGTAGCAGTTTCGCAATTTCCACGCATTCCCGATCACGTTTTGCGCCCGATCCGATCTCGCCAACGAAACTCCCGCTCGTTGTCTTGACGAGTGAGCGGACGTCCAGCGCGTCAGAGATTTTCGTTGAGGCGCTCAAGCTGTCTAAGCGCGCGACGACCATCGGCACTCAAACCTGTGGCTGCGTGCTGGCAGTTCGCACGCGCCACCAGTTGCCGGATGGCGGCCTGCTCGATGTCAGCGAGATGGACTATGAAACGGCGCGTGGCGATCGACTCGAGGGAAACGGTCTGAAACCTGACGAAACCGTGCTGGTCCAGCGCAGCGATCTCTATTCGGGCCGCGATCGCGCGCTGGAGTTGGCGCTTGGAAAACTGTCACAGCTTCCGAGCGTTAGCAAAAAAGCGGGGGCAAGCCCACCTTCCCGACCCCGAGCTGAATCAAATTGAGTTTTAATTCCTGATTGAAAACCTTCCAAGATTGGATCTGCCCATCGAGTACAGAATGCTCTCAGGTCCGGAAGGGGGCTTGCCCCGCTCCTTCCCACGCCAACCAGCAAACCTCGGGTTTGAACTCCCGTTTTAGAGCGACTCATCTAATGTTGTCGGCGAAAGCTCATGTTATGATTCGCGGCGAACTTAACCCCCGGTTGAATCAATAATGCTTTATCTGTCGCAAGTGTTGGGTCGCCCGATCCGCGATCTCGAAGGCGAACGTGTGGCGACTGTCAAGGACGTGATCGTGCGTCTGGGTGACGACGATCATCCGCCGGTCACCGGCCTCGTCGCGCGCTTTGGGCGGCGCGAATTTTTCCTTTCGCGCTGGCGCATGACGGAGCTTAACGAACACGGCGTGCGACTGAATTCAGACAAGCTAAACCTGCGCCCGTTTCTGCGCCGCGACGGCGAAGTGTTGCTGGCGCGCGACGTCCTCGACAAACAACTGATCGACGTCGACGGCAAACGCGTGGTGCGGGTAAACGACGTGCAACTCATCGAAGTAGGCGGAGACTGGCGCGTCACCGGCGCGGACGTCAGTTTGCAGGGACTTTGGCGACGACTTGCGCCCGCCGGATTTATGGGCACGCGCAAGCCGGTCGAAGTGTTGGACTGGGCCGACGTCGGCTACCTTGCGACTGATGCGGCGACGGTCCAGCTCAAGTCTTCGAGCGGCAAACTTGCGCGCCTTCACCCGGTCGAGATCGCGCGGTTGGCGGAAGCGCTTTCGTATCATCACGGCTCCGAAGTTGTTGAGTCGCTCGATGACGAAACCGCGGCTGAGACGCTCGAGGAAATGCCTTCGGAGCGACAGGCGCGCATTCTCGGAGACATGGACGAGGAACGCGCGGCGGACATTCTCGAATGGATGGCGCCGGATGAAGCGGCGGACGTGCTCGGCGATTTGCCGGAGGACAAGGCCGAGGAATTACTGGGCCTGATGGAGGACGAGGAACAGGCCGACGTCGCGGAGCTGCTGCACTACGAAGACGACACGGCCGGCGGTTTGATGACGACGCAGTTTGTCACCCTGCCGCATGAGTTGACGGTTGGCGAAGCCCTCGCGCGTTTGCGCGAGATGGCGGAAACGCCAAACATGATCTACTACCTCTACGTGGTTGAAGAAGAGGGTTCGTGGAAACTCGCCGGCGTGATCGCGCTGCGGAGTTTGATCCTGGCTGACCCGGCGGCGCCGTTGGCTGAAGTAATGCGGACGGAGTTTCAGTTTGCGCATCCTGACGAGCCGGCCGATGAAGTGGCCCAGCGGATCGCTGAGTACAATCTGCTGGCGTTGCCGGTGATGGATGAAACGGGCGACATTCTGGGGATCATCACCGTGGACGATGCGATGGAGATTCTGTTGCCGAAGGATTGGCGGCAACGTCTGCCGAGACTGTTTTCCTGATTTGTCAGAACCGCCTGCGTGAGCGGGCGGCTTTGAGATTTCAAATTTGAGCTCAACTTTCAGATCGGAGATCTTAGCCGCGGAGTTACGCGGACGAACGCAGATCAGAATAGGAAAGAAAAAGAGAAATTGAAGAAGCACTTTTCAGATTCGTCTAATCCGCGTGAATCCGCGGCCAAATTACTTTTATGAACGACGGAGAACCTCCCAGTTGGCGGTATCACGCGAAGCGGTCAGAGCAACCGGTCGACGCCTCTTGCGGCGCGGCGGTCGCGGTGTGCGCGAAACGGTCACGCGGCGCCGCAAGCTGCTCGGCTACCTCGCCATCCTCGGTCCGGGAATGATCGCTGCCAGCGCCGGTAACGACGCCGGCGGCATTGCCACGTTTGCCGCAGTCGGCGCGGAACACGGTTACCGCCTCCTCTGGATACTCATCCCGATCACAATAAGCCTCGGCCTGGTCCAGGAAATGTGCGCTCGCATGGGCGCCGTCACCGGCAAGGGACTCGCCGATTTGATCCGCGAACGGTTTGGCGTGCGCTGGACTGCTTTCGTCATGCTCGCGTTGCTGATTGCGAATGCCGGCGTCACCGTTTCTGAATTCGTCGGCATTGCGGCAGCGACAGAACTCTTCGGCGTGCCGCGATTCGTCTCCGTGCCGTTGTCGGCGTTCGTCATCTGGTGGCTCGTCGTGAAGAGTTCGTACCAGCGGGTCGAGCGCGTCTTCCTTTTGATGTCGCTCGTCTTTCTCGGTTACATCGTCTCCGCTTTTCTGGCTAAGCCTGACTGGAGCGAAGTTGCCGTGGGACTCGTGAAGCCGAGTTTCAGCCTCGATCACGCGTACTTGTTTACTTTCGTGGCCGTCGTCGGCACGACGATCTCGCCCTACATGCAGGTTTACGTGCAGTCGTCCGTGGTTGAAAAAGGAGTAACTCCGGAAGACTACCGCCGCACAAAATGGGACGTGTGGATTGGAACGATTCTGGCGATCCTCGTCGTCTTCTTCATCGTGGTTTCCACTGCCGCCACGCTGCACAAACACGGACTGCACATCGAAAGCGCGGCCGACGCGGCGCGTGCCCTTGAACCATTCGCCGGGCCTTACGCGCAAACTCTCTTCGCCATCGGCTTGTTTGGCGCGTCGATGCTCGCCGCCGGCGTTCTGCCCCTCGCGACTGCCTACTCGATCAGCGAAGCGCTTGGTTTCGAAAAGGGAGTGTCGCGCAGTTTTCGTGAAGCTCCCATTTTCCTTGGCGTGTTCACGTTCTTAATCGCGGTCGGCGCGGCGATCGCAGTGATTCCGGGTCTGCCGCTGATTCGCGTATTGCTGGTGACTCAGGTAATCAACGGCTTGCTTTTGCCAATCATCCTTTTTGCAATTCTTAAACTGGTCGACGACCCGACCCTGATGGGCGAACACGTCAACGGACCAATCTATAAAATCGGCGCCTGGCTTACCGCGATCATCGTCACTGTGTTGTCGCTTCTCTTCATCCTGGTCACGCTTTTCCCCAACGTGTTCAAAACGTGATGCATTCCTTTTGCGGACTCTCGCAAGCGCTGGCCGCGGCCTTAGGTTGACCGTTAGGACGGGCTCAGTTGCAAGGTAAGCGGGAGTTCTCCCTAACAGTCGGGCTAATGCCCCGCTTGCCTCCACGCGACACGACTTCAGGGAAACTGCGCGGGCCGAATCTTTCTCGCCAAGCTGCGTAATCAATGATAAAAATAAAGCCATCAGGCTTCAGCAACCTTGGTTCTCGCTAGCAGGAACGTCAGCAACAAACCGTGAATCGTCCCCGCAACCAAAGCAAACTCGCGATCTTTTTCATGGCCGCGGCAATCGTCGCGCTTATCACCGCGCTGCTGGTCGTGTTTGAAGATCGAGTTAGAGGACTGCTGGGATCGAGAATGGATGAAGCGGCATCCGTGGACACGGTTGTCAATGTCCTTTACCTCATCCTCTTCGCATTGATCGCTTACCTCGTTGTTCGCGCGCTCAATTCACTCATCTTTGGTTTGGCCTTTCGCCTGCGCCGGGGTTTCGAAGCGCCGACGCTCGTGCGAAACGTCTTTACAATCATTGCGTTCACGCTGCTCTTCTTCCTGATCTTCCATCGCCTGTTTCCGGGCGTTAATCTCGGCGCGCTGTTTACAACTTCGGCAATTTTCGGCGTCATCCTCGGTCTGGCGCTGCAGGACACGCTCGGAAACTTTTTTGCCGGCATCTCGCTCCAGGCTGATCGACCGTTTCAGGTCGGCGACGTGATTACGGTGGGCGCGCAGCGGCATACCGGCGTGGTCGAAGAGATCACGTGGCGAGCGATCAAGATTCGGACCTTCGCAAACCACGTCGCGCTCATCAGCAACAGCACCGCTGCCAAAGAACCAATCGAAGTTTGCCCGCGCGAGAATTTGAACGCGCGGCTCGTATTTTTCAATACGCTGTTTTCTGACTCGCCGGCAAAGACCATTCACGTAGTCAGAGAAGCGGTGCGCGAAGCTGACAACGTCTCACAGAAGATCGCGCCGATTGTTCGCATCAGAAACCTCGCTGACAGCGGGGTGGACTATGAAGTGAAATACTGGCTCGACGACTACGCGAAGTACAACGACACTGACGCGCTGGTGCGGCAGCGGATCTGGTACGCGTTTCGCCGCGCCGGTCTGACCTTCGCGTATCCAACCAGAACCCTGCTGGTGGAACGAATTCCGAAGCCGCGTCTGACCGACGGCGACGGCAGCGCGATCGTCGAACGCCTGGCCGCGGTCGATATCTTTGCTCCGCTGTCTGCCGAAGAAACAGAGATGCTTGCACAGGCGGCAACCAACCATGTGTTTGCGCCCGGCGAGACTGTCATCCGTGCCGGCGATCCGGGTTCGTCAATGTTCGTCGTGCACAACGGCAAGGTCAGCGTCCAGCTCAGCGAGAATGGCCGCGCTCGCACCGTCGCCACCTTGAGCGAAGGCGCCTTCTTTGGTGAGATGGCCTTGTTTACGGGGGAGCCCCGCACCGCCAATATCGTGGCGCTCGAGGAGACAGAGGTCCTCGAAATCGGGCATGCCGCGATGAAACAGGTATTCGACACCAACCCCGACCTCGTCGAGTCGTTGAGTCATATTATTGCCGAACGACGTCAGGGCCTGGCCGCCAGCGAGGACGATGACGGCGGTCGCCGAGATGCTTCAGCCGGAATCCTGTCATCTATTAAGCGCTTCTTCGGGATGAAATAGACCCTCCACCCGTGAGTTTGCCCCCTCGTGACGTTTGGGATTACCTATGAACTTTCTCTGTTTCATTAGCTTTTCCAACGCCTTTGGCGAACTTGACAGAGTTAGACTCAAATATTATTATTCCAGCACGCTCACAGGGAAGTTCCCAGCGCCGATCGCAAAGATTTTCGAGGTTGAGCGTCAAGAATTAAGGAGGAAATTCAAGATCATGACCATAGTTCGCTACGACCCCTTCCGGGATCTTCGGACCCTTCAGGAAGAGGTGAATCGTCTATTTTCCACTAATCTCACTCAGGGTTTCGGCGGCGAAGGCATTGGCCGCGGCGCCTGGAACCCGAGCGTCGACATTTACGAGAACAAGGACCACATCGTGCTCGAAGCCGAGTTGCCCGGAATGAACCGGGAGGATTTCGAGCTCACGGTGGAGAACAACGTCATAACCCTGCGCGGCGAGCGTCAATTCGAAAAGAAGACGGCTCGGATAACTATCATCGAGTCGAGCGCTCGTATGGATCGTTTACCCGGTCGTTCACGTTGCCGCAGACCGTTTCTGCCGAAACCGCCACCGCTGAGTATCGCAACGGCGTGTTGCGTGTGACTCTTCCGAAGCGCGAGGAGACAAAAGCGCGCCGGATCCAGGTGAGCGGCGAAGGCACGGGATCGAAAACGATCGAGGCGAAAGCTGAGAAGGTCGAAACCAAAACGGCCGGAGGAGCAAGCGGCAGCTAAGCCGTCTTAACCTGGGAGCGCGGGCATCCTGCCCGCCCTCGCTTCAATTAAAAGGCGGACAAGATGTCCGCGCTCCCAGCAAACAGGAAAATTTATGCGTTTAGACAAGTTCACGCTGCGAGCGCAGGAGGCCATCCAGTCAGCCATCGAGCTCGCCGAGCGCAATCAGAATCAGCAAGTCGAACCGGAACACTTACTGGCGGCAATGTTGGAGCAGCCGGAGGGAATTGTGCGTCCCGATTCTCGGCAAGCTGGCGGTGAATGTTCAGGTTGTGCTCAATGACGTGCAGGCGGCGATGGCGCGTTTCCCGCGCGTTGAGGGCGGTCAGCAATATCTTAGTTCGCGACTGAATCAGATTTTTACTGCCACGCAAAAGCTGGCAGACAAGATGGAGGACGAGTTCAACTCGACCGAACATCTGTTGCTGGCGATTGTGGACGAGAAAGAAGGCGAAGCCGGAAAGATTCTTCGCCAGCACGGCGTCAAGCGCGACGATCTGGTGAAGGTGATTGAGCAGATGCGAGGCGGCTCGCGCATCACGGACCAAAATGCTGAGCAAAACTATCAGGCGCTTTCAAAGTATGCGCGCGACCTGACGGAACTTGCACGCAAAGGAAAGTTGGATCCGGTCATCGGGCGGGACGACGAGATTCGTCGGACCATTCAGGTCCTTTCGCGCCGCACGAAAAACAATCCGGTCTTAATTGGAGAGCCGGGCGTCGGCAAGACTGCGATCGTCGAAGGGTTGGCCCAACGAATAATTTCGGGAGACGTTCCGGAAACGCTCAGAAACAAGCGGCTGGTCGGTCTCGATCTCGGATCGATGCTGGCAGGAGCGAAGTATCGCGGCGAGTTTGAAGACCGTCTGAAGGCAGTCCTGAAAGAAATTGAAAACGCGCAGGGTCAGATCATCCTTTTCATCGACGAGCTGCACACCCTCGTTGGCGCGGGCGCCGCTGAAGGCGCCATCGATGCTTCGAATATGTTGAAGCCGGCCCTCGCGCGCGGCGAGCTGCGCTGCGTCGGCGCGACCACGCTGAACGAATACAAGAAATACATTGAGAAGGACGCCGCGCTCGAACGCCGCTTTCAGCAGGTTTATGTGGGCGAGCCGACGGTCGAAGACACGATTGCAATTCTGCGTGGACTGAAAGAACGTTACGAAGTTCATCATGGAGTTCGTATCAAGGATTCGGCGATTGTTGCCGCGGCGACGCTTTCCAATCGTTACATCACCGATCGGTTTCTGCCGGACAAGGCGATCGACCTGATCGACGAAGCTGCCTCGCGCCTGCGAATTGAAATTGATTCTCTGCCGCAGGAGATTGACCAGCTCGAACGCGAAATTCTGCAACTGGAGATTGAGCGGCAGGCTTTGCAACGTGAAGAAGACGCGAAATCGAAAGTGCGCCTGCACGAGATTGAGCAGCGCATCGCCGACCTGCGCGAAAAATCCTCCGGCATGAAAGCGAAATGGCAGTCGGAGAAAGAAGCCATCGAGCGCATGCGCACCGCCAAGGCCGAACTCGAACAGCTCAAGCTGCAGCTGGATCAGGTTCGCAACGCCGGCGACCTCGCGCGCGCGTCAGAGATTCAGTATGGCCAGATTCCTGAACTCGAGCGACGGTTTGTCGCCGAGCAGGAGAAGCTGGCGGAGTTTCAAAAAGACGGCGTGATGCTCAAGGAGGAAGTTGACGAAGAAGACGTCGCCGAGGTGGTTGCAAAGTGGACCGGCATTCCGGTTTCGAAAATGCTCGAAGGCGAAATGCAAAAGTTGGTGACGATGGAAGAGCGGCTCGGCAAGCGCGTGATTGGCCAGGCCGAAGCGCTCAAGGCAGTCGCCGACGCGGTTCGTCGCGCGCGCGCGGGTTTGCAGGATCCCAATCGGCCCGTCGGTTCGTTCATCTTTCTTGGTCCAACCGGCGTCGGCAAAACCGAAACGGCGCGAGCGCTCGCCGAGTTTTTGTTTGACGACGAGCACGCGATGATTCGGCTCGACATGTCTGAGTACATGGAGAAGCACGCGGTGGCGCGGATGATTGGAGCGCCGCCGGGCTACGTTGGTTATGAGGAGGGCGGGCAATTAACTGAGGCAATTCGCCGCCGCCCTTACGCCGTGGTGCTTTTTGACGAGATCGAAAAAGCGCATCCGGACGTCTTCAACGTCTTGCTGCAAATTCTGGACGATGGCCGGCTGACTGACGCGAAGGGTCGCACCGTTGATTTCAAGAACACGGTTTTGATCATGACTTCGAATCTCGGCTCGCGTGAGATTCAGGATGCTGACGGTGACGAGCGGGAAGTTCGCGACGCGGTGCTCGGCGAGTTGCGAGACCATTTCAAGCCGGAGTTTCTGAATCGCATCGACGACATCGTGATCTTCCACCAGCTTTCGCGCGAGCAGATCGGACAGATCATCGACGTGCAGCTGGAACGTTTGCGCAAGATGCTCGCGGAAAGAAACATTCAGTTGGCGCTCGACGATTCGGCGCGGCAACTGCTGGCGCGCGAGGGTTACGATCCGAACTACGGCGCGCGGCCGCTGAAGCGAGCGATCCAGACGCTGATTCAGAATCCGCTGGCGGTAAAACTTCTGAGTGGCGAGATACTGCCGGGTCAGGCGGTTAAGGCGACTGCCAGCGGCGACCAAATGGATCTGAAAGTCGAAGCGGCGGCTGCGGTGGCGTAAGTTGGAGTGCGCTGACAGGTCAGCGCCCTCCAAAGAGTTGGCGCGGTCAGGACAAATCTGAGGGAATCAAGATGGCACAGTGGAATCCCCTGCATGATCTGGTAACGTTGCAGGACCGAATGAATCGCTTGTTTGAAGACGCGTCGCGCCGGCGGGCGAGCGAAACTAATCCGAGCGACGAGGTTGAAGGCGCGGACTGGTATCCGGCGGCGGACGTCTATGAACACGACGGTGAATACACGGTCGCTATCGATCTACCGGGCATAGATCGCGCTTCGCTCGACATCAGCGTCGACGACGACCGGTTAACCGTTAAGGGCAATCGGGCCGGGCAGGACGCCACGGTCCACAGGGGTGAATGTCCCAGGGGCAAATTTCTCAGGACGTTTAGCGTGCCGGCGTCGGTCGATCAGAATGACATCAGCGCGAGCTACAAGGACGGCGTGCTGCGGGTGCGACTGCCCAAGCGTGCGGAACGAAAAGCGCAGCGGGTCGAGATCAAGGTATCGTAGGTCTGTCGAACCACCTGCGTGAGCGGGTGGAGATATCAAAAGCCGCCCGCTAACGCAGGCGGTTCTGACAGGCAAATTGCAGGCGGTTCTGACGAGCACACGCGGTTCTGACAAGCAAGTGGAAAGCGAAGGATATTATGGTTAGAGATGTTTTTGGCAGAGACAAGCGAGGCAGGCGCGAGCCAGAGCCGGAGATTCGCGTCACCGATCGCCGTCGCATTCAACTGGATGACGAGGCCGATGCGACTCGCGACGAGGTCGCTGACGCTCCTAATCTCAAACCCAGTTACGTGGAGGAGCTGGAGGCGCGCACCAGGGCCGCGGAACAGAAAGTTCTCGAGGTGCAGTCGCGTTTTGATCAGTTGCGCAAGCAGCTTCAGACGGAGACGGACGAGACGCGCCAGCGTTTGAACCGGGCCGCTGATGAGCGGGCGCGTCGCGAGAAGGCAGAGTTCATAAAGTCGCTGTTGCCCGTGCTCGATAATCTGCAGCGAGCTACCGCCGCCGCCGCGGAAGGAAGTTCGAGCGAAGTCATTGCTGAAGGCATTCGTCAGACCGCGTCGAGTTTTGAAAACGCGCTTGCCGCCGCCGGTCTCGAGCCGATCGATGCCGAAGGCGAAGCTTTTGATCCGGAGTTGCACGACGCAGTTGAAACAGTTGAGGTGGCGCCGGAGGATGAGGACAAGGTCGTGGACCAGTTTACGCGCGGTTACAAGATTGGCGCGCGGCTGTTGCGTCCGTCGCGTGTTAAAGTTGGGCGCTATTCGACGAAGGCCAGCGGCGCTGTTGAGTAGTGTTTGGATTTTGAATCTGAAATCTCAAATTGAAATTTCGCAAAAGCGAACCAGGTTTGAGCTCTCAGACGCGCGGACAGCAGATGCCAAATTTAAGATTTAAGATCTCAGAAGAAGACCAATTCTACAGATCTCAAATTTGAGATTTAAGATTTCAGATAGGATTAAAGGAGAGTAAGAGTGGCTGCAAAACAGATGAAGTTTCGCGAAGAAGCGCGAAAGTTGATGCTGCAAGGTGTGAACACTTTGGCGAACGCCGTGCGCGTCACGCTTGGGCCGAAAGGCCGCAACGTGGTCATCGGCAAGAAGTATGGCTCGCCCGTCATCACCAAAGACGGCGTGACCGTCGCCAAGGAAATTGACCTGAAGGACCCGTACGAAAATATGGGCGCGCAGATGGTGCGCGAAGTTGCGGTTAAGACCAACGACACGGCCGGCGACGGCACGACCACCGCCACCGTCCTGGCCCAGGCGATTTTTCGACAAGGCGTCAAGAACGTCACCGCCGGCGCTAACCCGATGGCATTGCAGCGCGGCATTCAGTTGGCGACCGACGCAGTCGTCGCGGAGTTGCAGCGACTCTCAAAGAAAGTCAAAAGCAAAGAAGATCTGATGAACGTTGCCAGCGTCTCGGCCAATAACGATCGCGAAATCGGCAAACTGATCTCCGAAGCCATGGAGCAGGTCGGCAAAGACGGCGTCGTCACGGTTGAAGAGGCGAAGGGTTTGCAGACCGAGCTGGATATCGTGGAAGGAATGCAGTTTGACCGCGGCTATTTGTCGCCTTACTTCGTCACCATTCCCGACCGGATGGAATGCGCGCTCGACGAGCCGTTGATTCTCCTCCACGAGAAAAAGATCGCCGCGATGCGCGAGCTGCTGCCGATTCTCGAACAGGCGGCCGGCGGCGGCCGTCCACTGTTGATTGTTGCGGAAGACATCGAAGGCGATGCGCTCGCGACCCTCGTCGTCAATAAGCTGCGCGGCACGATCAAAGTTTGCGCTGTGAAGGCGCCGGCGTTTGGCGATCGTCGCAAGGCCATTCTCGACGACCTGGCGACCCTGACTGGCGCCCGCGTGATCACAGAAGACCTGGGCGTCAAACTCGAAAACGTTCAGCTTACCGATCTCGGGACCGCCAAGCGCGTCATTGTCGACAAAGACACGACCACGATCGTCGAAGGCGGCGGCGAGCGCAAAGCCATCCAGGGACGCGTGGCCACCATTCGCAAACAGATTGAAGACACCACTTCTGATTACGATCGCGAAAAGTTGCAGGAGCGTCTTGCCAAACTTGCCGGCGGCGTTGCGGTCGTGAAAGTGGGCGCGGCCACGGAAACGGCGATGAAGGAAATCAAGATGCGCGTCGAGGATGCGCTCAATGCCACCAAGGCTGCGGCGCAGGAAGGCACGGTGGTCGGCGGCGGCGTGGCGTTGCTGCGCGCCGGGCAGGTGCTCGACAAGCTTTCGGATGACGATCCGGACGTCGCCACCGGAATCAAGATCGTCAGGCGCGCGTTGGAAGAACCGCTGCGGCGAATGGCGGAAAATGCCGGACTGGACGGCGCGGTGGTCGTCGGTAAAGTTGAAGAGTTGAAAGGCACGAAAGGGTTCAATGCGGCGACGGGCGAGTATGAAGACCTGGCAGCCGCGGGCATCCTGGATCCGACCAAAGTTGTACGCACGGCCTTGCAGAATGCGGCGTCAATTGCCGGACTGCTGCTGACCACGGACGCCGCGGTTTGCGATGCTCCGGAACCGAAGAAGGGCGCTCCGGCAATGCCAGGCGGCGGCGAAGATTACGACTACTAACTAACTGGGAGCGCGGGCGTCCCGCCCGCATCGGTTGACAATTAGTTCAAGTTTCGATGCACCAAACAACATAGAGGCTCAACGAAGAGCGGGCGGGACGCCCGCGGTCCCAGGACTCGCGCTCCCAGGTTAATCGGGTGGCCGAAAATTTGCAGGTGCAGAGCGCGGCGAATTCCTATTGCATCGAAACGCAACGACGCCTATGCTCAGGACATCAAAGGGGTTGGCCTTTGAGTTGTTGAGTGTAACGAATGAGTTATTGAAGTAAGCGAACGGAAACACGGGGGCGAGTTGCCCGCAAGGCGGACACATCAGTTACGAGTTTTTCCGGAAATTGGCAAGGGTGAAGACAATGGTTGACTTAGGATCGTACAAAGACAAATTTGGAGAGAGCGGGCAACGGATACTTGAGCACGCGTTGAGCGAGTCGCGCCAGCGTGATCAGAACTTCGTGTCAGTCGAGCACATTCTCGCAGGCCCTCATGCTTGAGGAACCGGACATGTTCAACTCGGCGATGCGCGAGCTCTCGCTCGATCCGATCATGGTCAAAATCGACATCGACAAGCGACTTGATACCAGCCGGCAACAACACGTCGGCAAGGGCTTCCGCATTTCTCCCGACACCACCGATCTGTTCAAACGCGCGATGGAACGCGCGCGCGCGCAGGGTCGGAAGGTGATCGAAGCAACTGACATTTTCTCGGCTCTGACAACGGATGACAGTCTCTTCGTCGAAGTCCTGAAAGGCATGGGCGCGAACCCTGATGCGGTAGCCGAGAACGTCCAGGCGCAGGTGCAAAAACGCGAGCGCGAGGACGAGCAGTATCGCAAGAAGTTTGAGCTGCCTCCTTACTTGAAGCATTTCGGTGTTTCGCTGAACCGCCTGGCGCGCGCCGACAAGATTGCGCCGACCATCGGCCGCGAAAAAGAGATTCAGCAGATGGTGGAAATTCTCTGCCATCGCGAGCGGGCCAACTCGCCGATGCTGGTGGGCGAACCCGGTGTCGGCAAGACTGCCGTTGTCGAAGGCCTGGCGCGTTTGATCGAAATGGAGCCTGATAAAGTTCCGGCGCGTTTGCGCGGCAGCCACGTGGTCCAACTGCAGATGGGCGGCATCGTCGCGGGCACAATGTTGCGCGGCATGTTTGAGGAACGAATCAAGGGCATCATTGACGAGGTTAAAGAACGCGACAACTTGATCCTTTTCATCGACGAAGCCCACACGATCATGGGCGCGGGCGCCGCGCTGGGCACGTCGTCCGACGCCGCGAACATGTTTAAGTCGGCCCTGGCGCGCGGCGACATGCGCATCATTGGCGCGACCACGCTTTCGGAATATAAGGAATACATCAGCGAAGACGAAGCCCTGGCGCGTCGCTTTCGGCTGGTAAAAGTAGTCGAGCCGACGATCAGCGAAACGCGCGAGATTCTGCTCGGCCTGCGTCCGCGGTTGGAGCGAAACTACTCAGTCAAGATTTCCGACGAGGCCATCAACATCGCGTTGGAGATGGCGCCGAAGTACATCCGCAATCTTCATCTTCCGGACAAAGCGATCGGCTGGCTGGACACGGCCGCAGTCAAAGTCGAAATCAACGAGCCGCAGACGATGGTCGTCAAACCGGAACACGTGATCGACGTGATCTCGCAGGAGTCGCGGATTCCGCGCGACATGATCTTCCGCGACACCAGCGATCGATTCTCGATGACGGAAGTGATGCTGTCGCAGCGCGTCATCGGTCAGAAGGCCGCGATCAAATCCGTCGCGCAACGTCTGCGCCTAAACAAAGGACCGCTGAAAGAGTCGCATTACAAACCTGACGGCGTGCTGTTGTTCCTTGGTCCCACCGGCGTCGGCAAAACTGAGCTGGCCAAAGCTGTCGCCGAATTTATGTTTGGTGACGAAGAGAAGATGGTCCGCATCGACATGTCGGAATACAGCGACGGCACGGTCTCGATTGAAAAGCTGATCGGCATGCCGCGCGGCATCGTCGGCTCGGAGCGCGGCGGAATTTTGACGGAACAACTGCGCGAGAATCCCTACACGGTCCTGTTGCTCGACGAAGTTGAAAAGGCGTCGCCGTATTTGATGAACCTGTTCCTGCAGGCTTTCGACGAAGGCTGGCTGACGGACGGGCGCGGCAAGAAAGTTTATCTTTCCGACGCGATTGTGATCATGACGTCTAATCTCGGCTCAGACAGCTTCAAGAAATTTGAGAAGCCGCTGGGCTTTGGCACCAAGACCGCGCAGGATTTCCGCGTCGTAAAAAACGAGGTGATGAAGGCCGCGGAGATGCGCTTCTCGCCGGAGTTTCGCAATCGCATCGACGAGATCATTGTCTTCGCGCCGCTCACGATGGACGAGGTGCGCCAGATTGCCGAGCTTTACCTGAACAAGCTGCAACGGCAAATGCAGCGCCAGGGCAAAGAGATCAGCGTCACCGACGCGGCGCTCAACTTTCTGACCGAAAAGGGGTTCAACACGAAGTATGGCGCGCGCTTCCTGAAGCGACACATCGACGAGAAAGTGAAGCTGCCGATAACGGCGCTGTGGAAAACGGCAACGAATTTCGTGGTTGACGTGGAAGACGGCGAAACGGTAGTCAAGACGGTGGCCGGCACCAACGCGAATCTGAATTAAGCCGCAGTGCGTTAGAGGGTCGTGTTTGCCCAGCCACTTTGCATAGCGACAACTTCAAGGGCTTCAAGTTATTTATTGAAGCCCTTTGTTGTCAGCACCACCTGTTATTGTCAGAACCACCTGCGTCAGCGGGTGGACTCTGAGATCTTGAATTTGAATCTGAACAAAGAAGCCGCCCGCTGACGCAGGCGGTTCTGACTTCCTGATCCGCGTTAGCCGCGTAAATCCGCGGCTTGACTGCTAAGCGAAATGACTCGACGCAATCAACACCTGGCTTTCTTGCCGCTCCGGACATTCTTATTCGCGATTCTGCTGCTTGGCGTTTGCAAATCGGCTGCCTTCGCGCAAGAGCCTGCGCCCAAACCTTCTCCAGATGGCGTTGCCAAGGCCGAAGCGATCGTGAACCGTGGCATCGAGGTGGTCGGCGGCAGTTCCTACTTGAACGTTAAGACCCTCATCGGCCGTGGTTTTTTCACCAGCTTCGTAGACGGCATTTCGCAAGTCCCGTCCAGGTTTGTCGATTACAAGTCCTATCCGGACCACGAGCGGACCGAATTCACCGGCGCTGGCATTCGTTCGATCCAAACTAACGCAGGCGAGACTGGCTGGCTTTTCAACGGCGCCACCAAGACCATCAGCGACATGAACCCGGGGCAGGTTGAAGACTTCAAACGCGGCATGCGCACCAGCGTCGAGAACCTGCTGCGCGGTTGGTGGAAAAAAGAAAACGCGAAACTGAGTTACATGGGCCGGCGCGAGGCTGGACTCGCCCGGCGCAACGAGACGGTGCGGCTGACTTATCCGGACGGCTGGTGGATCGACTTCGAGTTTGCGGCGAAGGAAGGCTTGCCGGCGAAAATAATTTACAAGCGGACCAGGAACAAACCTGATTCCGATGAAACGGAAGAGATCACCGAAGAGGATCGATTGTTAAAACCAATTACGATCGGCGGGATCACTGAACCCTGGGTCATCGACCACTTCATCGACGGCGCCCAAACCAGCCGCATCAGTTATGAGTCGATCGAATACAACCCTCCGCTCGCTGAAGCGCTCTTTGCCAAACCGGCTAACGTGAAAAGCCTGAAGTGAAGTTAAGAACGCTGAAAGCGTTCAATAGAGTAGCCCCGGGTAAGCGCGCAGCGCGCCACCCTGGGAATAGTTCCCCAGAAAAGTTCTTAGCCCGCAGAGCGGGCGACAGAGAGTTTCAGTCCAGCGCACAACCGAGAGTCTTAGTTAGTGCATCCCTTACCCACCCGATATTTATCTTGTTCAAAATGAAATCCACGTTCACCACACTACTGATCTTCCTGTTGACCGTTGCGGGCGGGCAGGGTTCGTTCGCGCAAGCCCCAGCCGATCAGGACGACGATGTCATCCGCGTCGATACCGACCTCACTAACTTATTCTTCACCGCCACCAACAAGCAGAAAGCCTTCATCACGACGCTGCGCCAGGAAGACCTGAGGATCATTGAAGACGGCGTGCCGCAAAAAATTCTGTCGTTTCAAAGAGAGACTGATCGCCCGCTCGCGATCGCTTTTCTGATCGACGTTAGCATTTCGGAAGAGCGCACCTTGCCGCAGGAGAAGGGCGCGGCGCGCGCGTTCATCGAAACCATCATCAAGTCCAGCAAGGATCAGGCGGCGATAATTCCCTTTACCGGTTCGGCGTTTCTCGAACAGGGTTTGACGCGCGACGTGTTCAGCATTTACCGCGCGCTCGAGCGCGTCGAAGTTGCCGCGCCCGCGTATCTCGGTTCGGGCCGACCGATCAGCGGCATCGCTTCCGGTCCGGGCATGCGCGCGACTCCGCCCGAAGGCTCGACGGCGATCTGGGACGCGGTGGCGTTGGTCGCGAGCGAAGTGTTGGCGAAGGATTCGGATCAGAAAGTTGGACAGCGCGGCCAGGATCGACCGCGAACAGGATCGCCGCAATCTTCACAGCCCCGCGACGATGGCCAGTCGCAGACATCAACGACGCCGCGCGATCATTCTGCTGACTGACGGCCAGGACACGTCGAGCCGTCTCTTGCGCAGCGAGGCCATCAAACGCGCGCTCGAAGCGGAGACGGTCATCTATGCGATTGGTATCGGCGATACTAAAAAGTATGGAATGGACCGCGACGCGCTCAACGCAGTGGCCACGGCCACTGGCGGCCGCGCGTTTTTCCCGAAGCGCAACACGGATCTGACCGCTGCGTTCACGGAGATCGAGCAGGAGCTGCGTTCGCAATACCTGATCGCGTATTCCTCGACCAACAAAAACCGCAACGGCGCCTACCGCCAAATGCAAATCGAGATCACTAATCCCGAGCTGCAAAAGGAACAACTCAAACTGCGCCATCGGCCCGGCTACTTCGCGAAGCCGCAGGCCGGCGCTGCCAGGTAAAAATGGTGAGACGCGATGGCCAAAAGGTGAAAGCGATAGTGGTAAGAAACACGGGGCAGGTGGTACTTCTGGTCAAAGCCCGGCGATCGTTTTGATCTGCGAACCCGGACGGTTCAATAGCATCGCTGATGTCTTCGGCTTTGATTTCCTGGACTTCTTCTTCTTGATGCGGCGAGGACGCGCGGGCGCGGTGGTCGCGCCGGTCGAGTCTGACGTTTTGGTTGAGACGTTGGTCGAGGAGGCCGATGTCGTCGCAGGCGCGCTGACGACCGCTGTTGCCGGTGCTGCACTTTGCCGGTACGCCTCAGCATCTGCCTGTGCGAGCGCCGTCTCTAAACGAGTGTGACTGGTGGTCAGTAGATCGAGTTGCTTCTGCACACCGTTTCGTTCGATCTCAAGTTGCCGCCGTCTTTGCTCGCGCAAATCCTCCGGCCGCGTGCTGCCGACTCCCGCCAAAGCCTGCTCGATGTTTTCCGGCTTCATTCTTTCGTCGAGGTTCTGCAAACGAGTCTGCATCTCCGCCTGCTTGGTTTCAACTTCACTCAATTGAGCACGCAGATTCGCAGCTTTTTCCTGCGCGAGGTTCTGAGTTTGAGCACCAGCGTTAAGCGACGCAGGGTCGCTCACAAGCAACGTCGCGCAGACGAGAGCCAGGATTAAATATCGCATGCGACTATTTTAACGCGTGGTTTGGGCTTGTGGCGGGCGGAAACGAAAAAGCAACAGAAACTATAGCGGCGTGTGCAAAAGATCTACCGTCGCTTCTTCGTGCGGGCGGGTTTGTTTTCGCTGGTGGGCTTTGTCTCTTTGGCTCGATCGTTGAGCAACGGCAACGGGTTCGTAGCGCCTCCGAGAGCATACACGCCGAAGTGAAGATGCGGCGGCGTGCCGGCAGCATTTCCGGTGGTGCCTACATAGCCGAGCATCGTCTGGGTGGTGACGTAATCGCCCTCCGCCAAGCCAGGCGCGTAGGCTTCGAGATGCGCGTAATAGTATCTTCGGCCACCAGCGCCAACGATCGAAACGGTCTGCCCGCCGAGGCTGTTGTCGCCAATGTGAGCAACGTAACCGTCAGTCGCGGAGAATATCGGCGTCCCGCGCGGCGCGAAGATGTCCTGTCCCTCGTGGCGGCGGCCACTCTCTCGCGGCGCGTGCCAGGTGTTGGCAATCTGCTTCTTCTCGACGTCCTGGACGGGCATCGTCAGTTTCGTGTCCGGGTCTTTGGTGTAGAGCTGCGCGACGTGTACGAAGAACACCACCTTGCTGACGAATCTCCCGCCAATCCGTTCGGCGGCGGCGGTGACTCCAGTCACACTACCCAGCAGCAGGAAAACAAACATGAGGACGAGTAGTATGGCCAACTTTTTCATCGCTTGTTTACGATGCGACAAAACGCGGCCTCGTTGCGCAAAGGTTGTCGGTCGGGACTTCGACTCGGTGGTCTCGACCGCCCGATTGCGTTCTGTGGTTTCGTTGGGAATTGCCATGCGTAAATTGGAAAACGAACCGGGCGAGTCAATGGTTCCGGGCGTTCTGACCTGATCCCAACCGGCTACACCAAATTGGCCTGGAGGCGGCACAAAGCCTATCGTTCCAGCGCGGCGCGGTCCCAGGCGGCGAGGTTGGCGCCGGCTTCGTAGGTCGTCTGGCAGAAATCCATCAACGCTTTTTCTGGTGAGTCGGCTTTCCGCACGTCGTCGTACAGTAGAAAAAATTCCTTCAACTCGGGACTGTAGAAAGTTTGCGCGGGAAGAATCTTTCCGGCAGCTACGGTATCGGCGAGACCCGCGGGCTCAGGAGTCGTGTAGGAATAAAACGCCGCTTCCATATCTTTGTTGCCGGGCCACCAGCCATGGCTGATCACTTCGTGTGAATAAGCCTCGCGCGTGATCAGATCGGCGCCCTCGCGCTCTGGCGCGGGCCGTCCCGAGAAGCGCGTCACGGCCATATCAAAGCTGCCCCAGAAAAAATGCACCGGGCTGACCTTGCCGATGAAGCGTGCGCGAAATTCCTTCAGCACGTCGTCCATCCTGGTGAGCGCATGCCAAAAGCGGTTGACGTATTCCGGATCGTAGGAAGCGTGTACGTTGTCTTCTTCGAAGCGAACCGGATTCGGAACCTCGACCGGCATCGTCCAGATCTTGATCTCGATGCCCAAACCGCTGAGCGCTGACATCACCTCGGCGTAGAAGTCGGCGACTGACTGCGGACGCAGCCGGAGCGTTGTTGCTGAGCCGTCGCTACACTTAATCAGAAGCTGATGATCGATGAAGTCAAATTCGATCTCGAAGACGCGATCCTGGTAAGGCATCGCCGACGTCGTGAGGCCGCGGGCCGAAACATAAAGCGGCACGTTCCACCAGTGGTTCACGAGCGGCGTTTGCCGCAGACGAATCTTGCCGACTACCTGCGTCCACATGTGGAGCGTGGCGAGAGTGTCTTGCCATTCGGAGAATTTGAGTTCGGGCCAGGAGTTCATAAGCACACAGCAAACAGTAAACCGCGAACAGCCGAAGGGTGAACGTCAAGTAGTAGACCGAGATCGCCGATGATACCAGTGCTAAGACAAGGTTGCGATTAACTTGCGTTCAATTCGCGGCGGCAGATCGACTGCTTCAAAAGCCTTGGCATTGTAGAGATAATCTTCTCCTGATTCATCGACTATTCGAATATAACCCTTGGGATCGTTGGGCTCCGGTGCAACCACCTGGTAGATCTTTCTCAACTCCAGCGATGCTTCGTACCCTTCGTTGTCTATGCAAATCGCGAATGTCATTTCGTTCAATCCAGTAAGCGTTTGATCTTCAATTCCTTCTTCCCAATCCCGTGCGCTTCATACCAGTGTAACTCTGCCAGGCGAATCTCGCCGTTGAGAAGTTCAACAAATGCTGAGCCCTTAACTTTGCGCCATCGCTTTCCACCATGTTGTCGACGCAGCCGCTTGAGATTCTTGATCTGACCAGAAACGGCGATATTTTCAATGGACGTAATGTCAGAGACGATCCGGCGAAACTGGATCATGGTAAGCGAAATATATCACAGCACTTTGAATCGATGACATTCGTGGGCGTTCGGGCTGACGCAAAAGCAAAAAGCCCTTCCTTGCGGTCGAGCTTCTGCTGTGCTGATGTTTCGCGAACGCTACGCTTTCGCTGCTTTCGTGCGGATGAAGGCGTAATTCACCAGCGGCAGAGAATTGAAAGCCGCCGCCTTGGTGCAGAACTCTTTTGCTTTCCCCAGGTCGCCTTTGCCCTGATAGGCCTGGCACAAGCGATAGAGATCGTAAGGGTTCTGCTGGTTAGACTGCTGAAGTTCGGCGACCGCAACGTCAAAGTCCTTCGCCTCCAGCGCGATCATGCCCAAAAGTTCGTGCGCCTGTTTTGTTTGGAACGGATTCTTCTGCGACTCCGTGCCTTTACGAAACGCTTCGGCTTCGGTCTTGGCGGTTGCCAGGTCTTTCTTGGCGATCGCCACGCGCGCCAGGTTGTAATGGTGAAACAGCGTGGCGTTGTCTTTGATCTCCTGCGAGAGACTCGATCCTTCAGTCATCTTCAGACCACGTTCGAAGGCGGTCCTGGCCTCGTCGGGTTTGCCCATCTCGAGCAGGATGTTTCCCTTAAGTTGCAGGTCGCCAGTCATCCCGGCCACGTCGTTGGTCTTCTCGCCCAACGCGTATTGCTTGTCGACTTCCGCCAGCGCCGCATCCATTTTGCCGCTGTCAATCTCAACGACCGTCAACGCAAACAAGGCCGTGCGGCGTTCGGCATCGCTGCGCGCCTTACTGGTAATTTTTTGTAACTCGGCCGAGGCTTCGTCGGGCTTGCCCTGATAAAGCTTCGCGGCCGCGATCCCCTGGTGCGAGTTAATGAAGTTGGCATCGATCGCGAGCGCCTTGTTGTATTGCGTGATCGCGTCGTCAAACCGGCCCATCTTCAGATACAGCTCGGCAAGCGAATCGTAAGGATTCGGATCGTTTGGAATCAGCTCGACGTATTTCTTGAACGACTGCTCGGCGTTTGGGTAGTCAACATTTTGGCGATAGGCGTAACCAAGAATGTTGAAGGCGGTCGAGTAAGTCGGCGCCAGCTCCGTCGCTTTCTTGTAATGCTCGATCGCTTTGGGAAAATCCTGCTGGCCGAAGTAGTAACCACCGAGGTTAAAGTGCGCGCGTTCATCGTTCGGATACGCGGCCACGAGTTGATCGAGAAGCTCCTTCTGCTTCGCGACATTGCCGTTGGCCCCGGCCTCAGTGCCCTGAATCAATAGCTTCTCGCCGTTCGACGCCTTATCGGCCAGGCTCACAGCCTTCTTCAAATGATCGAAGAATTCTTTTCCGGTCGGGCTGACGTTGGCGCGGAACAACTCAGCCGAGGCGAAGTTTGGATCAAGCGAGATCGCCTTGTCGAAATGTGCGATGGAATCCTGAATCAGCAGCTTCTCAGAAAGGTCGCGGCCCTGCAGGAATTCCTTGCGCGCCTCTTCCGATGAAGTGGTCACGGGAATCTTGCCGTCAGCGCTGGCGGCGGCGGGCTCGTTTTTGGCGACCGGCGTCTTGCCTTCTTCGACGGCGCAGCCACTGAGCGCGACCCCGAGCGCGAATGTGACGCCCCAGAAAAGTACTAAAGACTTACTGCGTTGCATTTTGTTTCTCCTTCGAATGGTGCATAACAAGTGGATCGAGAAGCCTCTTCCGGCGTTCATGACCTTGGGGAGACAAAAACGGAAATCAATACTGCTCGGGTTAACTTTAGGCGAGTAACACTTCAACTGAACTGGGCCAGACCTCGCGCTGACGCGCGCTTGATCGATCAATTGAGGCGTTTAGGATGACGCAGGATACTGAAGAGAGTTGGCACGGTCAAGAGAATTGTTGGACCAGAACAGGACTTCCAACGCTTCGGTTTTTATCCAAATTTACGGAAGGATATGGAGTGCGCTGACCTGTCAGCGCTTTGGTTTGCGGCGGCTTGACGCCGCTGAATTCGGAGTTTTCAAAGTTACGAAGGTCGCGACAGGTCGCGACCGACGAAAGCGCTGACAGGTCAGCGCACTCCAAAAAGGACACGAACTCCAAATTCAGATCGCCAGGCCGCCGTCTACCTGGATCACCTGACCGGTGATGTAGCGCGCGTCGGCCGAAAGCAGAAAGCAGGCAATGCGCGCAACTTCATCGGCTTCGGCAAAACGGCCGAGGGGAATCTGCTCGATGATCTTTGCGCGGTAGCTTTCATCCAGCGCCCCGGCCATGTCAGTCGCAACCATGCCGAGCGCGAGCGCGTTGACAGTCACTTTTCTGCTCGCCACTTCCTTGGCGAGCGCTTTTGTCAGTCCCACCATGCCCGCTTTCGAAGCCGAGTAATTTGTCTGTCCCGGCATGCCGACTTCACCGCTGATCGAAGAGACGTTGAGAATCGAGCCGCCGTCTTTCATCATCGTTCTGATCGCCGCTTTGGAAAAATTCCACGCGCCTTTCAGGTTGGTGTCCATCACGTCGTCCCAATCGGCTTCCTTCATGCGCATGATGAGATTGTCGCGCGTGATGCCGGCGTTGTTGACGAGCAAGTCGATGCGCCCGAAAGCATCCTTCACCTGTTTCACCATCTCCCCGACGGCTTCGGTGTTGGCGACGTCGGTTTGCGAAGCGAACGCGCGCGCGCCCAGCGCCTCGATCTCTTTGGTCAGCGAGTCGGCCGCCTCGGTGCTCTTAGCGTAATTGAAGGCAACGGCAGCGCCGCGGCGCGCGAGTTCGAGAGCAATGGCGCGACCAATGCCGCGCGTGGCGCCGGTGACGATGGCAGCTTGTCCTGAAAATTGTTTTTGATCAGACATGTCTTTTGGGTTTTAGTTTGGTGGCACAGAATCTTCGGACAACTAACTCAAGAACATGAATCTCGTGGTCGGGAAGGGGGCTTGCCCCCGCTGTATTTGGATCACTGAACAATGAGCGGGGGCAAGCCCCCTTCCTGACCATGAGCTGTTCATACTTGAATGGTCACTGAATACTCTGTGACTGCAAGACTTCATGACAGTTTCAGCGATCCTAAATACTCTCTAAACTCCGGCGCCAGGTCGGGATGTTTCAGCGCAAACTCGACGGTCGCAACCAGGAAACCCAACTTATCTCCGGCGTCGTAGCGTTTCCCTTTGAAGCGCACCGCGTAAAACGGTCGACGCTGCAGGAGCGACCGCATCGCATCGGTGATCTGGATCTCGCCCGCGGCGCCCGGACGGGTTCGTTCTATTTCTCCAAAGATGTCCGGCGTCAGCACGTACCGCCCGATGATCGCCAGATCGGAAGGCGCCTCAGCAAACGGCGGCTTCTCAACCATGTTCCTGATCTTGTAGACGCCGTCTTCAACTTCCTCGCCGTCGATCACGCCGAAACGCGAAATAGCTTCCCCTGCAACTTGCATCGTCCCGATCACCGGCGCGTCGTACTTTTCGTAAACGTCGAGCAGTTGCTGCAGGCCGGGCGTTTCCGAGTCGATGATGTCGTCGCTCAACATCACGGCAAACGGTTCGTCGCCGACGAGATCGCGCGCCTGCAAAACCGCATGCCCGAGGCCGAGCGCTTCACGCTGCCGCACGTAGCTGACGCGGGCCATCTCGGAAATCGCGCGCATCGCTTTCAGCTCAGCCTGCTTGCCGCGCTCTTCCAAAAGCTTTTCGAGTTCAAACGAAACGTCGAAGTGGTCCTCGATCGCTGCTTTGCCTCGACCCGTCACGATGATCACAGACTCGATTCCGGAAGCGACTGCTTCCTCGACCACGTATTGGATCAAAGGCTTGTCGACGAGCGGCAGCATCTCTTTCGGAGACGCTTTGGTGGCGGGCAGAAAACGCGTGCCCAGACCCGCGGCGGGGAAAACTGCTTTGCGAACTCGCTGTGGCATAATGAGTTGTTTCTCATAACATATTACTAAGGATTACCCCAAACGCTCGATCCGCGAAAATACCCGGTAGGGACCCGATTCTAAACCTCTGCGCTGACTCGGCGCGCTCTGCGTCTCTGCGGTGAGTGGGTTTGCAGGCGATTTTAACCGCCGAGGCGCAAAGAACGCTGAGACTACGCAGAGAAAACTTCAAAAGGGCGTTTGTCTGAACGTTAGACACGCCCTCCCTTACGGTCGGGCTACTGCCCCACGTTGGGCTACTGCCCCGGCCACGCAAACTCTCGTGACTTGCTCGCCCTTAGATCAAGCCAGATCATCCTCGCATTCGTCCGGTTCATCACTTCGGTCGCGGCGAATCGTCCGTCTTGAGTTAGTCTCCGCATTCTCGCGTTCCGAGTTGGGCGTTCCAAAGAGTCGTGATTGACGCCCTCCCTTACGGTCGAGTTACTGCTCCGTCGTCGCGCGCAAAGTTACTTAACCACAAGAGAACAGGAGAAACAGGACCATGCAAAAAGCCACACGCCGAAATTTTCTCCAGCAGACCGCACTCGGATTGGCAGGGCTCACGGGCGCCGGGTGCTTTTTGCAAGCAGGAACGGCGCCGACTTTGGCTACCGTCAGCGGCGAAGAAGCAAATCGCATCCTGATCCAAATGGGGACGATCCCCCGCGAAGCAATTCCTGCAAAAGGGGAATTGAAACAGGTCACGCCAATGTCCTATGGACCCTGGTATAAGCCGGGCGCGCCGTTTCGGGCAAAGCTCTCCCTGCCCGGCGAGCCGGGAACGACTTTTGTGCTGTCTGGCCGAGTCTGGGCGTTTGATACCAAGCGTCCACTCCCGGGTGTAGTTCTGGACTTCTGGCACGTCGACATGCAGGAGAAGTATTCGGATGGAGTAACCGATTTTAGAAATCGCGGGCGCATGGTTTCTTCAGAAACCGGCTACTACGAACTTGAAAGTATTCGCCCCATCCCTTACCGTCCCAACCCCAAAAGCTCTCCGAACTTCTGGCGTTGCGCGCATTATCATTTGGCGGCGTTTTGTCCGGGTTACCAGCCGCTCGTGACCGAGATTCACTTTAAAGAAGACCCGAAGATGGCAGACTCGATGTATCGTCCGGAGAACGCGATCGCGGCGGAAAAGCGAACTGCCAACGGCGTGAGTTTTGAGACCGGAGTGTTTGACATCGTGTTGGTACGCGAAACGGGTTCTAAGTGAACCGGATTCATTCCAGATTGGACGAGGCAGCAAGCCAAAAACCAGGTCCAGACATTACCGCGAAAATTATAAGGATTGATACCAGATGAGACGCAGTGCTCAAGCGCCGCAGTTGCGCGCAGTCGCCAGGCGCTTACATCGGCGCTTACAACGGAGAACGCTAATGCTCACTTCGGATCGAAAACTGCGGCAGTGGCTAACAACAGGTCTCGTGGCGTTCGTGCTTGCCGGTTCATCCGTATCTGCTCAACGGCCGCCCGACATAAAGCTCACCCCCGCCGCGAACCGGCAAGTGGTCGAAGGCGTGATGAGGGCGATCAAAAAGTATTACGTCTCGGCGGAAGTCGCGGGGCGGCTTGAGGAGCGTCTGCGCCAACGGTTGCAGAGTGGTGAATACGACAAGATCACGAGTGCCTTCGATTTGATGGACGCGCTCGACAGTCACCTGCAGGAGACAAGCAAAGACAAACATCTGGCGCTCGCTTACAGCCACATACCTGAGCCGCTGGACCAGGCTCGGGATTTTCGTCCCGAGACCAAGCAGGAGAGAGAGGAAGAACTGAGGGACGCCCGCGCTAAAAACTTCGGCTTTGAGAAGGTCGAACGGCTGCCGGGCAACGTCGGCTATTTGGAGCTGAACAGCTTCGTCCGCCCTGAATTCAGCGGAGAAATGGCGGGGGCGGCCATGTCGTTTTTGGCGAACACCGATGCGCTGATCATTGACCTTCGCAAGAGTAGCGGTGGCTCAGCGGACATGGTGGTTTTTCTGGCCAGTTACTTTTTCGATGCCGAGCCATTCCACCTGGGCGATTGGTTTATTCGCGCGGAGAACAGAGTGCAGCAATGGTGGACTCTTCCTTATCTGCCCGGCAGCCGCTACCTGAACAAGGACCTGTACATTCTCCATAGCAGAAGGTCCTTCTCGGCCGTCGAAGGCTTTTCTTCCATCCTGCAGCATCACAAGCGTGCCGTCATCGTCGGCGAGTCAACCAGCGGCGGAACGCATCCCGGGAGATTTGTCCGCGTCCATCCAAATTTTGCAGTCTTCGTCCCGATGAGTTGGTTCAGCTACCCGAGCGGCACGCCGGAATTCCCAATCGACAGGCCGGTCTATCCGACTACCAGAACTGACTACGAGGGTACCGGTGTTAAGCCGGACATTGCGGTTCCGGCTAACCGGGCCCTGAAAAAAGCTCACCTCGAAGCGTTGAACAAATTAGCAAGAGACCCTGGCCAGAGGGGGCGTCTGGATTCAATCATTCAAGGCCTGACAAAAGAATTGGAAGCGCTGACGCCTAAGCCGTAGACGTTACGCCATAAGTGATTGTCAACGCGGTTGTGGTGTGTAGTCTTTCTCCAGCCGCAAGCTGCGAACGTGTCTTCACTTCAGTCCTTCGCAGTCTTGCGGCCAGTCCTCAAAACCTCGAAATAGCTTCCACTAAAGCACTCAGGTACAATCCCGTGACCCGTGATCCAACAAGGTCCAAAATACGTTCAAAATACAACGCTCATCGGAAACCCGAGTTACACAGGATTAACAAATGCTTGATCTCAACTACGTGCGCGAAAATCTGGAGAAGGTGCGCGCCGGTTTGCAGTCGCGCGGCGTCACGCCTGAAGCGCTCAATGATTTTGCCGAAGCCGATGCCGAACGCCGGCGGATCATCGCTGAGTCAGACCAACTGAACGCCGCGCGCAACACCGCTAGCCGGGAAATCGGCGCGTTGATGAAAGAAGGGAAACGCGAGGAAGCCGACGCGCGGCGCAAGGAAGTAAACGAATCGAAGGAACGCATTGCCGAACTGGATCGCTTGCGCGACGAGGCCGAGACGCGCATGCGCGAACTGCTGACGACGTTACCCAACATCCCACATGAGAGCGTCCCCGTCGGTGAAGATGAATCAGCGAACGTTGAAGTCCGTCGCTGGGGCACGAGGCCGGAATTTGATTTCGAAGCTAAGGATCATGTGGACCTCGGGACGGGACTCGGCATCCTCGATCTCGATCGCGCTACAAAAATCGCGGCGGCGCGTTTTGCAATCCTCAACGGCGAAGGCGCGCGTCTCAGCCGCGCCCTCGTCAACTTCATGCTCGACGTGCACACGCGCGAGCATGGTTATGGGGAAACTTTGCCGCCCTTCATCGTGAACAAGTCGGCGTTGTTCGGCACCGGCCAGTTGCCAAAATTTGAAGAGGACCTCTTCAAACTAACGGACGAACGCGAGCTGTATCTGGTGCCGACCGCGCGAGGTCCCGGTGACGAACTATCACCGCGAAGAAATACTCGACGCGTCGCAGTTACCCATGAAGTTGGGTTGCTTACACGCCCTGCTTTCGCTCGGAGGCGGGCAGCTATGGACGCGACACGCGTGGCCTGATTCGCCAGCATCAGTTTGAGAAAGTCGAGCTGGTGAAGTACGCGCTGCCGGAAAATTCTTACGACGAACTCGAGTCGCTCACGCGCGATGCGGAAGTGATCCTGCAGAAGCTCGGTTTGCACTATCGCACCGTCGCCCTGTCGACCGGCGACATTGGCTTTGGCTCCGCGAAAACTTACGACATCGAAGTGTGGCTGCCGTCGCAGAACACATTCCGCGAAATTTCGTCGTGCTCGAACTACGAAGCGTTTCAGGCGCGCCGCGCGCAGATTCGTTTTCGCCGCGCGGGGGGGGCGAAGCCGGAATTTGTGCACACGTTGAATGGATCAGGACTGGCGATAGGGCGAACGTGGATCGCGGTCCTCGAAAACTATCAACAGGTGGACGGCTCGATTGTCATTCCCGAAGCGCTGCGTCCGTACATGGGCGGGGTCGAAAAGATCACGGGGAAATAGGTCAAAAGGGGAAGGGGTAAAGGCTGACTCTCGTTTAGAGGCGGCCCTGCCCGCCGTTTCAACTCTCAGAGCGTCGCGGATGGTTCATTATGTTGAGCCGGCGGGCGGTGCCCGCCTCTAAACGAACACATCTGCCTTTCCCCCTTACCCTTCCCCTATTACCCCGCTACTTTATTCGCAAGTCAAACGGCATCAGCAGCATCGATTCACCGTTCTTCATCTGTCGAGCAGCGCCATGTAGCGCACCGCGCGCCGCGCGTCTTCAGGCAGAGTCGCGAGGACAGCCTGCTGTTGCTTCACCTGGCTGCGCGTGTCGAGGCCTTCGCTCATCAACTCCTGCAGGAGCGTGCGCGGATAGGGAAGAATCACGCGCTTCACGCCTTTGTCCTTCGGAATTTTTGCCAACTCCTTGGCAACATCAACCGCGCGATCAAGGCCGCCAAACTCGTCTACCAGTCCTCGTTCTTAAGCCCTGCGCGCCCGTCCAGACGCGTCCCTGGCCCACTGAATCAATGTAGGCGGCGTCCTTGCCGCGTCCCTTGGCCACCTTCGGAACGAAGTCGTTGTAGTACGTCGTCTTGATCCAATCTTCAAACTTCGCACGTTCGTCATCGGTGAACTTCTCAGTCTCGCGAAACATGCCGGCGTTCTTGCCGCGCATAATGTATTCGTTTGAAATTCCCAGCCAGTCGTAGAAACCGCGCATGACCGGCTTGCCGGCCACCACGCCGATCGAGCCGGTGATGGTTGAAGGTTGCGCGATGATTTTGTTGGCGCCGCAGGCAATGTAGTAACCACCGGAAGCAGCGACATCGCCCATCGAGATCACCACCGGCTTCTTTTCTTTGGCGGCAGCGACGGCGTGCCAGATGATGTCTGACGCCAAACCCGAACCGCCCGGACTGTCAACCCTGATCACGATCGCCTTGATCGTCTTGTCCTCGCGCGCGTCGTTGATCGCTTTCGACGAGCGTGTCGGAACCGATCGACTGGCCACCGCCGGGGCTGTTTTCAGATTGACCCGAACCGATGTCGCCGGTCGCATAGATGACCGCGATCTTTTCGCCTTCATCAAGTCCGAGCGATTCAGGCTCAACCTGTTGATAGTCGTAACTCTTCACCACGCGCAGCGGATCAGCTTCGCTGTAGCCCAACTGTTTCTTCAAATCTTTTTCGAGTTCATCGCGATAGGCGACGCCATCTATCAGCCCAATATCCTTCGCTTTCGGCGCGCCGTAAGGAGCGTCGTCGATTATTGCGCGCACCTCTTCGGCCGACTTGCCGCGAGCTTTCGCAATCGCATCGACGTAGCGATTGTACAGATCGTCGAGCAGCGAGTTCATGAATTCGCGGTGCGCGTCAGACATGTCCTTGCGCGTGAAGGTGTCGCCGGCGCTTTTGTATTTTCCGATCTGGTAGATGTCCGGATAGATGCCGAGCTTGTCGAGCGAACCGCGGAAAAACATCACGTCAGCCGCGAGACCGTTGATGAACAACTCGCCCGGCGGCGCCAGATAAATTTTGTCGCAGGCGCTGGCGATGTAGTACTCCTTGTTCATCCCGTATTCCATGTAGGCGTACACCGGTTTGCCCGACGAGCGAAAGTCGGCGATGGCGTCGCGAATCTCTTCTGACTTGCCCCAGCCGGCGCCGGACATGTCGATCTCAAGGATGACCACCTTGATGCGTTTGTCGACTTTGGCTTTCTTGAATTGCAGGATAAGACTGGTCAGCGACTGCTCGGTGCCGCCGAAGAACCTTCGCAGCGGATCGTCGGGAACGTAGTCCGGCAGAGAACCGGCGACGCGCAGCGCGAGCACGCTGTTGTCCGCAATGCTCGGCTCGCCGCGCCCGGAGCGCGGCGACCAAAATTGCGAAACCAATGAGTACGACTAAAACGAGAGCCGACGACAACACTTGTAATAATTAGAACAGTCTTTCGAGTGCGCGACATTGCCATAGTATTTCCTGCCTTATATTTGGGTAATTAGCGAGATTTGTTCGTGGTGTGAGTACGTAGACTGAACCGGAAAGGTTTAACTCTCGTTGACGGAAAGAGGGGAAAGGGCCAAGGGGAAAGGGTCATGGGATAAGGCAATCGGAATCGTCTTGCCCTTTACCCGTTCCCCTTTTCCCCTGTTTCCCTTTTGACTATCCAGCCGCCACCAACGACTTCGTCGCCGCGGTAGAACACGGTGGCTTGGCCTGGCGTGATGGCGCGCTGCGGCTCGTCGAAGGTGACGCGCACACGCCCATCTCGATCGCTTTCGATCGGCGTGATGGTCGCCGGTGCCGGCAGGTGGCGATAACGGACGCGCACTTCAGCACGTACGGATTCTGCTGGCTTATCAAACGCGACCCAGTTCACCCCCGCGGCTGTGAACTCCTGGCCCAGCAGTTCATCCTGGTGACCAACGACGACCTGATTTTTCGTCGCGTCGATCGATCGTAACGTAAAGCGGTTGTGGCCCAGCAATGCCAATCCCGCGCCGCTGCCCGATCGTGTAGCGATGAATGCCGGCATGCCGGCCCACCACCGCGCCGCTCGCGTCTACGATCTCACCGTCACCCGGCAGACGATCCGACGCGTCTTCAGCAGCGAGGTAGCGATCGATGAAGCCGGCGTAGTTGCCGTCAGGCACAAAACAAATTTCCTGCGACTCGGATTTCTCGGCGACGGCGAGGGCGTGGTCACGCGCAACTTCGCGGACTTCCGGCTTCGACATCTCGCCCAATGGAAACAGCGCGCGCGAAAGTTGATCCTGCGTTAGTTCCCACAGAAAATAAGACTGGTCCTTGTCGAGATTGCGTCCGCGAAAAAGCCGGTAGCGATTCGCGGCTTCGTCGAATTCAACCCGCGCGTAGTGACCCGTCGCAACTTTGTCGCACCCGAGGCTGGCGGCGAGTTGATCGAGTGAAGCAAACTTCAAACGACTGTTGCAGGAGACACAGGGAATCGGCGTCTCGCCGCTGAGGTAGCTGGCGACAAACGGCTGCACGACGTCGCGTTCAAACTCGCGTTCGAGATTGAGCACGTAAAACGGAAAGCCCAGCTCTTCGGCCACGCGCCGTGCATCGTAAACATCGTCGAGCGAGCAACAACGCGAAGGCAGCGGTTCGCCATTCTCGTCCACACTGATGCCGCGCCGCTGATTCCACAGCTGCATCGTGAAGCCGACCAGATCGTGGCCCTGCTCTTTCAGGATCGCCGCCGCGGCCGACGAGTCCACGCCTCCAGACATTGCTACTGCTAGTTTCATTGCTTCCAGTTTCAGGTTTCGAGTTGCAAGTTTCAAGTCGCCATGGGCCTTGAGTGATAAACAGGTCGTTTGCTGGGCTTTCCAGCGGGTGCTAAGATCGCGAACTCGAAACCTGAACTCCAAACTTGGAACTAAAACTAGAAACTTGAAACTCGACACTGTGCCTGAATTAGCAATTGAAGAATATCGAGTTGCCGCAGAGCCTTATTACCTGCCGATCGGCCGGGAAGTTGATCTGTTCGAGGCTGCCTACGCGGCGCGCCTGCCGGTGATACTCAAAGGCCCGACCGGCTGCGGCAAGACGCGCTTTGTCGAACACATGGCGTGGCGGCTCGAGCGTGCTTTGATCACCGTCGCTTGTCATGAAGACTTGTCGGCGACGGATCTAGTCGGCCGGTTTCTGCTCGAAGGCGAAGAGACTGTCTGGCACGACGGCCCGCTGACGTCTGCCGTGCGCAACGGCGCCATTTGCTATCTCGACGAAATTGTGGAAGCGCGGAAAGACACCGTCGTGATCATTCACCCGTTGACGGATCACCGTCGTCGTCTACCGATCGAAAAGCGCGGCACGATTCTCGACGCGCCGCCGGAATTCATGCTCGTCGTTTCTTACAACCCGGGCTACCAATCCATTCTCAAAGACTTGAAGCAGTCAACTCGCCAACGCTTCGTCGCGATCGATTTCGACTATCCGCCGCCGGAAATGGAAACTGAGATCGTAGCGCGCGAGGGCGGCGTGGATGAAGGCACCGCGCGCGATCTCGTGCTCATCGGCCAAAAGGTTCGCAACCTGCGCGGCCACGGCCTGGAGGAAGGCGTCTCGACGCGCTTGCTGATCTACGCCGCCCAACTGATCACCCTCGGCATCCCGCCCGTCACCGCCGCTGAAGTCGCCATGTGTTCACCCATCACCGACGACCGCGAGCTGCAACGCAGCATCCGCGAGATCGTCACCACGGTGATCTAAGCTAGCGTCAGGTGGAACACGTCTCAGTTAAGACTTATAATCTGTGACAGAGGAGTTCCAGAAATGAGTACCCATCGAATTGAAGCCACGCTAAACCAGGATGGCAAACTTGTCTTAGAAGACCTACCATTTCAGGCCGGAGATAGGGTGGAAATCATAATTCTGGAGAGGAATACCAAGTCCAACGGAGACAATCCCTATCCATTGCGCGGCTCAGTAACAAAATATGAATCACCAACGAAACCGGTTGGGGTAGAGGATTGGGATGCGGTTTAATGATTCTGTTAGACACTCACATCTGGATATGGTGGGTGAATGGTAGTCCGGAGCTCCCGGAAGGTCATAAGCTGTATATTGATTCCAATGAGCGGAAGGGTCTGGCAGTCAGTATTATGTCTTGCTGGGAAGTGGCTCAGCTCGTTGAAAAGAACCGCCTTAGTTTAGAAATTCCGGTTCTGGACTGGATTAACCTCGCCCTCGATTATCCTGGTATAAATCTTCTCAACCTTACACCTGCTATTGTAGTGGATGCCCACCAGCTTCCTGGAGCCTTTCACAAGGATCCTGTCGATCGGCTGATAGTTGCAAGTGCCAGACTCAGCGAACTAAGCTTGATGACAATCGACACGAAAATCTTAGAGTATCCTTTATGTCGCAACGTGGGAAAGAGATGAATGACAACCACGGCGATAACGTCTTTGAAAGTCAGTTGAAGGCTGACCATCCTTCGGAAAGCGCTGAACGCCAATCGTTTCTCAAGCTAACGCGCGAGTTGGCGAGTTTGCCGTTTGATAAATCGGCTGCCGCGTTGGAGACTGGCGCCGCGATCGCGAGCGTCTCTCTGCGCGCGGGCATTGAATTTTTGCGCGCGACGCCGGGGGCTGCGGAAGTCTTGCAAGCGGCGGAGCTGCGCTCATGGGGCGATCTGGGCCGGCGACTGGCACTCGGCGACGTCGAGACCGCGATCACTTTTTTCGCTGAAGGTGTCGGCGGTTTGCAGGACGTGCCGGCCGACCTTCACCCTTTAGTCTTCCAACTCTGCTCGCGCCAGGTAACGCTCTCATCACCGATCGCGATCGAAACGCTGCGCAACCTGCCGGCGCTCGCACAAAAGATCGACGATCCCGGTCTGCTCGGGTCAATCCTCGAAGTCGCTTTGGAAATTTCCCGGCGCTCCGCGAAGCACAGTGCGGAGTTTCTCAACAAGACGCCGGAAGTCCTCGACCGTCTGCGACGAATCAAAGACACATCAGTAACGCAAAAGGGAATCGCGCTGGCGGCGGAGTTTGCCTCACGCGCGGGCGGCATCGCGGCGGACGCGTGGGCCGACTTGCCCGCGGCGGTTGCAAATCTCAACTCCGCTGACGCACTACGATTAATCGACGCCACGACTGGTTTTCTGGAACGCGGCGGCGGTTCGGCTCTGCAGGTTCTGACTACCGGCGGCGAAATCCTGCGGACCCTGCCGGAAATCTTTGCCGACTGGACAGAATTACTGTGGACGGTGGCCCAACATGGAAACGCGAGCCTGGTCGCTTTCGTTCGCAGCAGTCCGCGCTTCGTGCGCGCGCTCAGAAACGCAACGGACCACGCGCGCCTCACAAACCTCGCGTTGCGTGTCATAAAACTAACTCGTGAAATCGCCGAGACTGACGGCGAGGCGGCGCTCGCCTGTTTTCGTTCCAGCGCCCTCGCCCTGCGGACAGTCTCGATCGAACAATTCGAACAATGGGCGCGACAGGGGCTCGCCGCGCACGGCAAAGACGCGCGCGCCCGCCGCAGTTATTTCGCTCTCGAAACACGCGGCAGTTACGATTCGCTGCGCAGCGGCAGCAACGGACTCGCGCTGGAGACGGTGAAGCACTTGCTGTTGCTTTACGTTGAAGCGCTGACGGGCGACGAAGTTGAGATCAGCCCCCTCGCGGCCGTGCCGCTCGAATCGCGAATTGCCGATGGCCGCACGATTCATTTGCCGTCCGTGGTGGCCGAGTTTGCCGACGACGAACTCGACTTTCGTCTTTACAAAGTTTTGGCGGCGCATGCTGCCGGGCAGATCGAATTTGGAACTTACGAACGCGGGACGCGCGGATTGCAGGCTGCGTACGCGGCGCTCGCTGAAACTTACAACCCGGAAAACGCGGACGCGAATGCAGCCTTCGCGATTCCTGACGAAATGGTAGGACAGACATTCTTGTCTGTCCCGGATTCCAAAGGTAGATCTGATGAGTGGTCTAACAAAGAAGGGACAGGCAGGAATGCCTGTCCTACCGATGTTGACTATCGACGGGTCTTGCAACTGTTTCCCAAGCCACAACTAGCGCGTCGGATTTTTGGAACGCTTGAAAACGGCCGCATCGATCGCCAACTGCGCCGCAAGTATCGCGGCCTCGCGCGCGATCTCGATCTCATTCGCGAGCACCTCCGACGCGCCCGTCCTTCTGTCCTCGAGTTGCCGGCCACGCTGCTTCCGTTTGAATTACTTTTTCAAACCACGCTGCTCGGCGGCGCGACCGACGATGCGCGCCAGTATTACGGCCAGATCGTTTCCGAACTCGAAACCCTCGTAAACGAATACTTGTCCGGCGCTTCGTCGTCAGTCGCCGACAGCCTGATGGCGACCAGCCGCGTGTATTCGCTCTTTCAGTCCATGGATCCTAACGACGAATCAATTCAGGAACTTGAAACGCAGGAAGAGCCGACCGAAAGTGACGAGGAAAATTCGATCGCGACTGAGAGTTTCAATCGCCGTCCTTCGGAACGTAATCAACAGCGACGCGATGCCCGCGAACTTTTTAACGCCTGGAACGATCCCGACGGCGACGGCGAGCCTGACGAACTCGCCGGGGCCGAAGCCTGGACCGAGGCCGACTTGCCTGAGCAGCCAATTGAGGAAGGCGAAGTCGCCTACAACTATGACGAGTGGGATCGTGAGTTAACCGATCACCGGCTGGGCTGGTGTCGCGTGATCGAAAAGCGCGTGAAGCATGGCGATCGAATGTTCGTCGAGCAAACGCGCGAGCGCCACCGGGGCGCGATCTCTTCCATCCGTCACCAATTTCAGTTGCTGAAGCCGGAAGAATTGCTGCGCGTCACGAATGAACTTGACGGCGAGGAGTATGACCTGAATGCGGTGGTCGACTTCGTCATCGATCGGCGCGCGGCAAAGTCCGGCGGCGGACACCAGTCTGAACGTCTTTACACCAAGCGCCTGCGTCGCCGTCGCGATGTGGCGGTCTCGTTTCTGCTCGATCAGTCGTCGTCGACCGCGCGCACGATTGGCCGTCATCCGCTGCAGCCCTACACGCGTCCGGGCCGCCGCATCATCGAGATCGAAAAAGAAGGACTGGTGCTGATGAGCGAAGCGCTCGAAGCCGTCGGCGACACCTATTCGATCAACGGCTTCACTTCCGAGGGCCGGCGCAACGTGAAGTTTTACGTGGTGAAAGATTTTGACGAGAAGTATTCCGACGAAGTGAAGCAGCGCATCGGCGGCATCACGTTTCAGAACAACACGAGGCTGGGGGCGGCAATTCGTCACGCGGCGGCGAAACTGGCGAAGCAGGAAACGAGGACGCGGCTGCTGATCGTTTTGTCTGACGGGCGACCTTACGATCACGACTACGGCGACGCGCGTTACGCTCGCGAGGACACGCGCGAAGCCTTGCGGCAGGCGAAGAACCAGGGGATTACGCCATTCTGCATTACGATCGATCGCGAATCGGAAGCCGAACTGCGCGACCTCTACGGCGACATTGGCTACACAATCATCGACGACGTGCTCTCACTGCCCGAACGCATGCCCGGCATCTACCGCCGCCTGACAACCTGAGTCGAAGTCCCCGACTCCCAACACTCCCCAACTGTTTACTATCGATCAAGCGGTGACTAACTCTGCTTCGGGCTCGCCTAAGAACTCATAGGGCTCAACGATCTTGCCGGCGATTGCTGAGGCGGCGACGACGTAGGGCGAGGCAAGATATAGCTTGCCGGGGCCGCTGCGTCCGGGGAAGTTTCTGTTTTGCGCGCTGACGGTAACGGTCTCGGCAGACGGGGAAGCGCCGGGGCCGGCGTTGATGCAGGCGCCGCAACTAGGATCGATCAACTCAGCGCCGGCGCGTTCAAAGATTTCGATGTAGCCGCGCTGAACGTGCGTATTGCTTAATCTTCTGCGAGCCAAACTGCAGATAGAGGTGAACGCCGGGCGCGACGCGCTTCCCTCGGGCGAGTGCGTTTTGCAAAACTTCGGCGTACATGTCCATGTCGGCCATCTTGCCGCCGGTGCACGAGCCGCCGTAGGCCGCGTCGATCTTAATTTCTTCCGTCAGTTGATCGATCGGGATGCCGTTGCGCGGATCGCCCGGCAGCGCCACCATCGGACGAATCTCGTCAAGATCGATTTCAAACACCGCCGCGTACTCCGCATCCGGATCGCTGAACGTGAATCCTTTGCGCACTTCCTCCGGATCCAATCCTCGCGAGTTCACGATGTAGTCGAGCGTTGCTTCATCAGGCTCGATGATCCCAGTTGTGCCGCCCGCCTCGACCGACATGTTCGTCAGCGTCGCGCGTTCATCCATGGGCCAGTCTTTCAGATCGTCGCCCGCAAACTCCAAAACCTTGCCGATCCCCTTGCTCGTCTTCATGTAGTCGCTCGCCAGAATCACGAGCATCACGTCTTTCGCGGAAACGTCGGAACGCTTGCGGCCTTTCAAGACGTAACGCACCGTCTCCGGAACCTTGATGCGAATGTCTTTCGCGAACCACGCGTTGGCCATGTCGGTCGAGCCGACGCCAAACGCGAAGCAGCCGAGCACGCCCGCCATGCAGGTGTGCGAGTCCGTGCCGATCACAATTTGTCCCGGCAACGCCAGGTCTTCGACGACGGCGTTGTGACAAATCGCTTCCGAGCCGCCTTCAGGATTTTCGCCGTAGAGCCGAATGCCCTGCTTCGTCAGTGAAGTCTGCCTGCGTGGTCGCGAGGCCGTCGGCTTTTTCCAGCAGGCCCATCTCGCGATGCTTCGGCGACATTACACTGACTCAGGAACGTCAGGTGATCACGAAACGCGAAGACTGACTCAGGCTCCGTCACGCGTGCTTCGGGTCCGAGCGCCTGTTTCAAAAGCGACTCAGCCATCGGCGTCACGTACTCATGCGAGAAGCGCACGTCGGCAATTGCAAACAGCGCGTCACCCGGCTTCACTGCCGCCACGCCAATTTCACCGGCGCGCACAAACGCATGACGCGCGATGATCTTTTCGGTGATCGTCATCGGTCGGTGCGGTTGTTCGTTTGGAGTTTCGAGCGGCGGCGGCGTTACTTCGCCCGCCACGCGCGCCTTGTTGTAACTAAAGAGTCCGCCGTATTCGACGATGTCTTTCGAAATCGGATCGAGGCCGTCGGTAAACTCCGCGAGCGGAATCTCTTCGCCCGCGCGAATGCGTTCGACGAGGCCCAGGTCGGTCGACGTCAACAGTCCGATGTTCTGCGAGTTCTGTCCGTAAATTTTCTCGATGCTTTTGGCGATGACGAGTTGCATGCCCGCCGCTTTTTCTGCGTAAGGCGCGGTCTCGCGTGACGAACCGCAGCCTTTGGACAAACCCGAGACCACGACTGCAAAGCCGCCATTTTTCACTTCGTCTTTCTTGACCGCCGCGTCGCGCATGCCGACGTAGACGTACTGCCCGAGCGTTTCGTCGTAATAAAAACAAACCCAGCCCGGCGTGATCTCGTCCGTAGAGATGTTGCTCATCAGCGGCAGATCGTCCTGCGCCAGTCGCTCGGCGAGTTGTGCTTCCAACGCCGTGGCTTCAGCGCCGGTGGCTTCGAGTTGTTGACGAATTAAAGACGTGTCGTCGGTCAGGAATAATATGCGGCCGGTGAACCGGACGTTATCAGGTCTCTTGGCAAACGCCGAACTGCTCATGAATCGTTCCTTATGATTGCTGTCTCTGAAAGCTTGATCGCAGTCGATTATAAGCTGGAAAGGCGCAGAAGTCGCTTGGGCAGGAAACGGGAGCAGTGCAGTGATTGCAGGTTCTCTGTGCAACCCCAGTGCTCTCTGTGCCTCCGTGGTGAAATTAACGTCGGGCAAAGAATCACCACAGAGACACAGAGAACACGGAGGGCCGCAGAGGCGGCGCGAGCAGAGGTCACGCCGGGTGAGGACACGAGACGGCTAAAACTCCAACCGCGCCGACAGCTTCATCGTTCGGGCAGCGCCGGGAAAGTAACTTGGGCCAAAGCTGCTGCCGGGAATTCCCCACGAACTTCGGGCGGCGTTCGTGTACGACTGCCCGAAGGTCGGGTTCGCACTAAGGGAAGTGAAGGGAGCGACGGGGGCGAGCGGCGCGAACCTGGTTCCGAGGCTCGCGTCGTTGCCCGCCGGCGCGGCAAAGTTTGGATGATTGAAAATGTTCGCGGCTTCAGCGCCCAGCGTCAGTTTCACGTCGTCGGTGAATTTGAACTGGCGCCGCAACCCGAGATTGAATTGCGTAAGCGGAAAACCGCGCAGAGCATTCCGGGCCAGCGTGCCCTGCCGAAAGTCCGTCGGCACGCTGAACGCCGCCGCGTTAATTCTCCGGCCTCCGGCGACGGTCGGATCGTCTACATAAAGCGGTGCGCCGGCGATCAAGTCAGGTCTTAAGTTCAGGAAGCCAAAACTCGTCGGCACGCCATAGACGACATTCACCGGCGCGGCGGAACGAATGTTGAAAACCGAGTCCACAGTCCAACTGCGCGTGAGCAGCCTGAGAAAACCCGAAGACGCAGCGGGCGGCTCGAAAGACAAATAGCCGGCAACGATGTGTCGCACGTCGAAATCTGACGGGCCGCGTTCTTCTGCGAGATTTGGACTGCGGAACAAGGCGCGCGCGGCAGAGTCCTGAGAATAGTCGTCAACGGATTTACCCAACGTGTAACTGACGGCGCCGCTCAGTCGCCTGGAAAGGCGGCGGTTGAACTGAAGCTGCAACGAGTGATATTTCGAAGAGGCGTCGTTATTGGTCAGGCGCAAAAATTCGAAATCCGGATTTTGATTGAGCAAGGTATTCGTCAGCAGCAACCGTCTGCCGGCGTTGCCGACGTACGCCGCCGAGATCGTTTGCCCGTAGCCAAGCGAACGTTCGACCGACGCGCTCCACTCGATCAAATACGGCAACTGCAAATGCGGATCGAAAGCGGAGAAAGGCACCGTGACGGCCGCGCTGTTTGCGGGAGTTGTCGCGCCGAAAGAGAACGGCGCGTTGAACTGAGATTGTCCATTCAGAAAAGGATACGAGTCAGCGTAGGCGTCTCCGACAGCCGCGTTGCCGAGGTCATAGCGAATTCCAAAGCTGCCGCGGACGATCAGATCGCCGTTGTCATCTGCTTGGTAAGCGAGGCCGACGCGCGGCGCAAAGTTTCCGTAGGTCGTTTCCCACCGGCGCGTACCTGCAGGCGCGATCGCCAGGCGCGCGGGATCGTCAATTTGATCAACCGCGAGGGCGCGCATTTGATCGGCGCCGCCCGGGGCGGGACTCACTTCCCAGCGCAAGCCGTAGGTCAGCTTCAAGTTTGACGACACCCGCCATTCGTCCTGACCGTAAATTGAAACCTGATTGAAGACCGGCCGCTGCGATTCCGAGCGCGTAAAAAAATTGACGCGCGCGGCGGTGCCCGTCACGGCCTGGGCCACGCCGTCAAAGAGGACGCTTTGCTCCTGTCCACGCAGACCGATGGTTGGAAATATTCTCCGGTAGTCGGCGCCAACCTTGATCGTGTGCGTACCGGAAACCAGCGTCCACGCTCCGAGCGCGTTGAACTGTCGCTGCGTGCTGGCCACGCCGCTGCCGCTCATGAGCTGAGTGTTTCGCGCGTTCCGGTCGGCGCTGAACAACGCGCTGTCCGCCGAGAGTCCGGGCTGACTGAAAACAGCGGCGCCGGGTAGAGTCGCGCCGCCGAACGTGTCGAGCTCATAAAGACTTCGTGAAGTGAAGCGGCTGTAGTTGACCTTGGCCTCGGCAACCATGGTCGACGAGAGCGTGTAGGCCATGGACCCGGTCACGGTGCGGGAGCGACTGGAAAGGTGGTTGAGCGTATTCAACGCGAGTCCGCTCGCGCCGCGTTCGTTAGCAGATGAGTTGGTGAGGGTGAGGTAACCGCCGAGCGACAACCTGTCGGTGGGGCGACCGTCGATTTTGAGACTGAGGGCGTCGTGGCGTCCGGCGTTGGCGAAGCTGGCTGCATGGCCGGCGAAACCGTCGGCACGTTGCGGTTGATTCGGCAGCGGATAGAGATTCAGCAACGGCTGCATGTTTGCGGGCGCAGTTTGCCGCGCGGCCAGCGACGGCACGTCAGTGAACGCGACGACTGGCTGACGCAACCGCAATCCTTCGTAGGAAGCAAAGAAGAACCAGTGATCGCGTTGAATCGGTCCGCCGATGGTGCCGCCGAAGTCGTTGAGCCGGTGACGAGGTTTTGCCAGCGCGAGACTGTTGGCGAACCAGTCGTTGGCATCAAGTGCTTCGTGATCGAATAAGTAGAATCCGGATCCGTGAAACGAGTTGGTGCCGCTCTTGCTGACGATCGAAACGAGGGCGCCGGGACTTCTTCCGTACTCGGCCGAGTGTCCGTAAGTTCGGATCGTGAGTTCCTGCGTCGCCTCAACCGAGGCAATCGGGTTTGTTCCCCCGGTGGCAGTCAGCGCCGTGCTTCCTGACACCGACGCTCCCGGACTTTGTCCGCCCGGCGCGATGCCGAAGTTGCCGTCGACGCCGTCTATCGAGAATTGATTCGACGCCGGTCGTTGTCCGTTCACCGAAATATTGGCGAGGGTTGACGAAACCGGATTGGTTGGCCCAGGCGAAACGGTGCCGGGCGCGAGCAAAACAAAGCCTTGCAGACTGCGAGCCCGAGACGGTAGATCAGTCACCCGTCGCGATTCTGCCCTGGTTGAAATCTGCGCGTGCGTCGTATACATGATCGACTCCGAGGTCGAGCTCACGTTGACTGTTGCACAGACACTGCAGTTTGATCCGATTGCCGCCGCCAATCCAGCCACCGTCGCTGTCGACCCAGCCGGCGCTTCAACCGGAACCTCGACGCGACGCGGCGCAACACCGTCGACAGCGCTTTCTTCTTCGACAGCCACGAAAGAAGTGAACTGCGTCATCATGCGATAGGCGAGCCCAAGCTTGACGATTTCCGCTTTTGATTCGTCGCTCACCACGGCAGTCTGCGCTCCGTTAACGTAGTCGCCCATCAAGTCGTCCACTTTGCGGCGCGCCCAGAGCGTTGCCAGCACGTCGTTTTGAGTTTCCTGTTCGGGCAGCTCCACCGGAATCTCCCGGACAAACGCGCGACCCGCCATCTTTCCCTTCAGACGAATCACGCCTTTGCTGCCGGCGGTGTACTGGCCGGAGACGATCACCGGCTTGGCGCTGAAGAGATCGGGAATCGCTTTTGGATAAATGTTGGTGACCGGCAGACCGTTCCACTCGATCGAAACATCGGTGAGCAGCGGATTGCGCACGCGCTCGTGAAATCGTTTGGCGACGCCGGACGAGTCGCCTTCGTGACTGACGTATTCAACTTCGCCGCGGCCGTTTTGCGTGATCTTGTCGAGCAGGTACCGATTCGGCGCGCCGCCGAATCCCATCGCGAACACGCGCGCGCGCGGGTGCTTCTTCACCTCGGCGATTATTTCCGTGTCGTTGCCGACCTGGCCGTCGGTCATGAAGCAAGTGATGCGAATGTGGTCCTGCGCGTCGGACGGCTCAAGCGCCGCGCGAATGGCCTTCATCATTTCGGTGCCGCCGTTGCCGTGGGCGCCGGCCAGCAGTTCTTTCGCTTTGTCCACATTTTCTTTGGTGGCGGGCACAGGATCTTTGAAAAGAATTCTGGTGTCGCCGGAGAAAAAGATCAGGTTGAACTTGTCGTGCGGATACAGGCCATCGAGGGCCAGCATCATCGTTTCCTTCGCCTTCTCAATCGGAAAGCCGCCCATCGAACCGGATGTGTCGAGCACGAACACCAGCTCTTTCGGCGTCACGTCGGGCACGGTGATGCGTTGCGGCGGCTGAAGAATGAACGTGAAGAAACCGCCCCGCCCGTCGCGGTGGACCAGTAACGCGTCTTCGATCTGTTTGCCCGCGACGTCATACCTTAAAACGAAATCCTGGTTGGGAATCGTCGCTTGATCTCTGAGGCGGACCGTCGCTTTTCCGGTGCCCGGTTGAAGCGCTTCGATTTCGTGAGTCTTCGACTGGAAATCGACTAAGGGAACGCCGGCGTTGATGTTCACCTCGATCGAAATGTCGTGACCGGCGCGTTGGCCCGCCGGCATGACTGGCGGCGAAATTGCTTCCGCGTCGGGCGCAACTGGGGCGGACTTGACTGCGGACTCGGCCGGTTCATCAATCGTAACTTCAGTTGTCGGCGTCGCCTCGGCTGCCGGCGCACCGTCACCGGCAGGTGGCGCAGCAATCGCTTCAGGCGCGGGCATGTAGCGAGCGCCAACCACCATCGGAAACGTCCACTCGTAAGATCCTTCGTCATACGTGAGATTTTCAACGTAGCTAATCGTCACGTTTATTTTCTGTCCCGGAAGAATGTTGGCGACTGCCTGCGTAAAAACATTCGGCCGCTGTTGATTGAGCAAAGCTGCAACCTGGCCCCGCGAACGCGCTTCATCGTAGGCCGCCTGCGCCTCTTCGCGGCGCCTGATGGTCCCCGTCACGGTGCGATTGCCGACGAGGATCGTCATGTCGTCAACGGCTGCAGCCTGTGGCAAAGGAAAGGTGTAAACAGCTTCGATCTTGTCCGGGAACGGGTTTTCGAATTGCTGCGTGACGACCACGCGCGCGAGAAATCCGCTGATCTCCGTTTTGACGTCAGTGTGTTTGAGCGGGCAGTGGCCGGCTGGGTTTCCATCGGCGCCGACCGCCAACAGCGAGCCTTCGCTCGCGCCTGGAGTTGCACTTCCCTGGGCCACCACGCGAGTTTCGCGGGCGATCGAAACCGCAACGATCAGGCAGACACACCCCAGCAACATCGATCTCAGGAGAGGGTTGCGCTTCATAACTTCCTCCGTTACGAGCAGACTACAACCTGGCGCAGTCGAGATCTTTTTTGACTACGCGAGATAATTCAATTTTTCGGATTAGGGAGACGGACGAGAACAGCAGCTACGGTCAGTAGCTGGGACTACCTTCACAGGTCGTTAAAAAGAGTCAGAACCTGCGTACGGAATTATGGATGCGGGCTGAGTGGCAGAAGGTGGCCCAACAGTCGGATTAAATTATTTGCCGCAGAGACGAGACAGCACGACGAGGACTAACTTGAGGGTTCGTGACTCTCGTCATATTGCATCGCGCCGACCACGTTGCCTTCAGTGTCCTCAAAGAAGATCAGAGTGCCGACGGTCGGAATATGAAACTTCGGCATCACGATCTTGCCGCCGTTGGCTTCGACTGCCGCGATCGTATCGTCGACCGATTCAACGCCAATCGTGCACTCATAACCAAACATCTTCTTCCCCGGAACCACGTCCCGGCGACCCTGCAACGCTCCCGGCACGCCCGGGTCTGCAGCGGTCCCGGTCTTGATCAAATAAAAGTCGGGCGGGCCCCACGGCGTGAATTGCCAACCCATGACCGTCTCGTAAAATTTGCGCGCGCGGTCCACATCGTCGGCGTGCACTGCAAAATGCTTGACGTTATTCGGCATGTTTGTTAAGCCTCTCCACTTAAAATCAATCCGGAACGGATTGCTAATATCACTACTCATCTTTGGGAGCAACGAAAACTCATGAAGCGAGTCGTCGGCATAGGTGGCATTTTTTTCAAGTCGCAGGATCACGACAAAATGCGGGCCTGGTATCAGAAACATCTCGGGTTGGAGTTTGACGCTTACGGCAGCGCCGTCTTTGAGTGTCCTGAAGACGAGGAACAACGCAAAAGAGCGCAGACTGTCTGGTCGTTGTTTCCCCCTGATACGAAATATTTCGATCCGAGCAGCGCGCCCTTCATGATCAACTATCGCGTCAAGAACCTCGCCGCGCTGGTTGAACAACTCCGGAGCGAGGGCATCGCCGTTGACGTGCACCCGGAGGAAGATTACGGGAAGTTTGGCTGGGTGATGGATCCGGAAGGCAATCGGATTGAACTGTGGGAACCGCCGGCGCCGTCTTCGAAGTAGTGTCTCGTTGCTGGTTTCCTTTGGGCCGCGACTTTGCACAAATACAAAAGAGCGGGGCAAGCCCACCTTCCTGACCCCGAGCTGACTAGAGTGGAGTTCTGATCTCCCAAAGAATGGCTTTCAACTTGATGCATTCGCGCAACTCCAGGAGTCTCGAGGTTGGGAAGGCGGGCTTGCCCCCGCTCGTTTGCCGGGCAGAACATTATTGGTGCAAGGCCCTGTGTCGCCATAGAGGATGCACAGGGAATCGAGTTGACGTTGCCTGCCTAAGTAAGATATGAAGGCGGGCTATAACGCAGGTAAGAAATATGGACCGCGCAACGACAACGCAGAACGAACTACGCACGACGGCGCCGGAGGTCCTCGAACGCCTCGACCGCGCGCGCAAGTTCATCGATCTCTGCTACGACCTGCCGCTTGATCTTGAGGAGATCTCCAGCCATGCCTGTTTTTCTCGTTATCATTTCCTGCGACTGTTTCGCCAGGCATTTAATAAGACGCCGCACCAGTATTTGATTGAGCGTCGCATTGAAAAGGCGAAAGAGCTGCTGAGCGGAAATGAACTGAGAGTTACCGACGTTTGCTTTGAAGTCGGGTTTCAGAGCCTGGGATCATTTAGCAGTTTGTTCCACAAGTCCGTCGGGCACGCGCCCGTCACCTTCCGCGAGCAGAGCCGCGAAACTCAAGCCGCAAAACGGCAGGTTCCGGGATGCTTTCTGGTGATGTACAAGCTGGAATCCGCTTGAGGAACTAACCGCCAAGACCACCAAGGAAGTATCCGCAGATTACACTGATTTCAAAATGAGTTTCCGTCTCTAAAACGACAAAGTACTCTTAGCCCAGTCTGTGTAATCCGCGAAATCTGCGGATACTGCCTTAGTGCTCTTGGCGTCTTGGCGGTTAAGTCTTTAGCAATTTTCGAGAAGCACGTATTCCGAACATCGCCTAAGCTCAGTTCAACTTTATTGAGGGAGAACCGGAAATGATCAGCAGAATGTCACACGCCACAATCTTCGTTAACAATCAGGACGAGGCCCTCGAGTTCTATCGCGACAAGCTCGGCTTTGAGGTCCACACGGACGCGATGGTGGGCGCGGACTTCCGCTGGCTGACAATGAATACGCGCGATCAGCCGGACTTTGAAATCGTGCTGATGGAACCCAAGCCCGGCATGTTGATGGATGAAGAAACGTCTGCTCAGCTGCGCGCCATCATGGCCAGGGGCGTTTTAGGCGCCGGCGTTTTCAACACCAAAGATTGCCGCGGCACCTATGAAGAGTTGAAGAGCAAAGGCGTCGTGTTTGTGTCAGAACCCGCTGAACGACCTTACGGCGTCGAAGCCGTCTTCAAGGACAACTCGGGAAACTGGTTCAGCCTCACGCAGCCGACTGAAGGGAATAACTAAAACCGGGGAAGAGGGGAAAGGGTAAGGGGAAAGGCTCAAGGGAAGAGCGCCGCGACACTACTAGATCAATGGGCTGCGCAACGTAGCCCTTCTTCAACCCTTACCCTTTACCCGTTCCCCTTTTCCCCCGGCCTCGTTGCCCCTTTTCCCCCCTTCCCCTTTTTCCTTCTTCCCTGTAGCATGAGCGCGCTTCAGATATCAGCCCCCGCTGACGTTAGTTTTCCAAAATCACTACGAAGGAGATTCATACTTTTATGTTGAGTAGAAGACGTGTTTTGGGAGTTCTCGTCCTTGTCTGCGCCGTCTCGGCCATAGCCATCGCTGATCAGCCCAACATGCAAGCGGCGCGCACCAACCTGCAACAGGCGCGCGCGCAACTCCAGGCAGCCGCTCCCAACAAAGGCGGCCATCGGACTAAGGCGATCGAACATGTGAACAAGGCAATAGGCTTCGTCAACCAGGGAATCGCCTATGACCGCCGCCACAATCATGCGCAGAGCGAGCGCGGCGAAGTTTTCAACACGGCGTCGGTGCCGGATCAGCCGCGCATGCGGTCAGCGCTAGAACTGCTGCGGTCGGCTAAAACCAACCTCGAGAATGCCACTACCGACAAGGGCGGCTATCGCAAGAAAGCTATCGACGAAGTCAACAAGGCTATTGACGAAACCAGGAAAGGCATGGACGCCGGCGAGTAGGAACGGCGCCGGGATGCTTTGCGCTTAAGAGACAGCCTTCCAGAGCGGACCGGCTGTCTCTTATACTTTCGGCTTTAGAAGCAGCGCGCTCCGTGGGAGCGCAATGTTTATAGAGACGACGTTTTTGAATTAGATTTCGAAAGCTCCGTAGGCGGCAGTGCAGACACATTACGCCACTAAAGAGCTAATTCTTGTTAGCAAAGACAACTGGGCTATAGACATTTGGCTCCTCTGGAGCCTTAGCGATTGAAGTTGACAAATAGCCTGTGAGTATCTGTCCTTCAACTTTCCCTAAGCCGGAGTCCCCGATGCCAAATAAGACCTTGGTCGCGTTCATTCTGTTAGGTGCTGTGTTTATTGTGCCGAGTCATGCGCAGCAGTCGCTTGACGCGTTGATCGACCGCGACCTCGCTTCCTTAGTCACGACTTACAAAACCTTGCACGCGGCGCCGGAGTTGTCGCATTACGAAGAGAAGACCGCGGCGTTTTTCGCGACGCAGTTGCGGGCGCTCGGCTACACCGTCACCGAGCGCGTCGGCAAGTATGAAAATCCGGCATGGACCAGCTACGGAGTGGTCGCCGTCTTGAAGAACGGCGCCGGGCCGACCGTCCTCCTGCGCACGGAGCTGGATGCTCTTCCGGTCGACGAAAAGACCGGGGTGCCCTACGCGAGCAAGGCGAAGCAGATGAATGACGCGGGCCAGGAAGTCAGCGTCATGCACGCGTGCGGGCACGACGTTCACATCACCAGCATGATCGGCACGGCGAAAGTGCTGGCCGAGATGAAAGACCATTGGAGCGGGACGCTGATCCTGCTGGGCCAGCCGGCTGAAGAAGTCGTCGATGGCGCGAAGTCGGTCTTGCGCGACGGGCTCTACGAAAAATTTCCGAAGCCGGACTACGTGATCGCGCTGCACGACAGCGCCGACCTGGAAGCGGGCAAGGTTGGTTACACGTCCGGCTATGCGATGGCCAGCTCAACTTCGGTCGACATCAAGATTCGCGGACTCGGCGGCCACGGCGCGCGGCCTGAGGCGACGAAAGATCCGATCGTGGTCGCTGCCCAGGTCATCATGGCGCTGCAAACGATCGTCAGCCGCGAAGACTCGCCGCTCGATCCGGTTGTCGTCACCGTCGGTTCGATTCATGGCGGCACTAAACACAACATCATTCCCGACGAAGTTGATTTGCAGTTGACGGTGCGCGCGTACAAAGAAGAAGTCAGGAAACGCGTGCTCGCGTCGATTGCGCGGATAGCCCGCGGCATAGCGATGGCGGCGGGCATTCCCGAAGATCGCGCGCCGATTGTTAAGTTCAGTGAGACGCAATTTACTACCGCGCTTTACAACGATCCGCAGTTGACTGAGCGATTGGCCGCGGTGTTTGCAATAGCGTTCGGCGAGGAGAACGTCGTCAAGTTGCCGCCGGTCATGATGAGCGAAGATTTTGGCGCGTTCAGTTTGGACCAGAAGATTCCCTCCGTGCAGTTCACGCTCGGAGCGGTCGATCCGGCGAAGGTGAAACTAAGTCGCGAAACGGGAACGCCGTTGCCGTCGTTGCACTCGCCGGTGTTCGCGCCGTTGCCCGAACCGACACTGCGCACCGGGGTTAAAGCGATGACTTCGGCGGTGTTGGATTTGATGAAAAAGAAGTGAGCGGTGTGCTGTGGGCAGTGTGCAGACAAGACCTCGGAATCGGCTCCCGCTGCGCGTCAGCGCGTCCGGCAGTTCAGTGCGGAACTGAGAATCGATAATAGCTTGAAATTCGACCACACTGGCCATTTGCTTTGACTGCTCACTGCCCACTGCCCACTGCCCACAGCCCACTGATGACAATCCACATTCACAACGGCGACTTTTCAGCGGAAACAGCGAGGCAATCACTTCCGGGCGAGCATCTCGCCTGGCGAGAATCGCTGATCACCGGACCAACGCCGGCGGGCTTGTCAGGCGCTGACTGGCGACGGGTCCGCGCGCAGCATTTGTCGGCAGGGTACGAGGTCGATTTGCAGGAATGCGAGTTGGATTTGTCGCGTCAGGAGGAGGCGCTTGCCGCCTTTGCAGATCACGAGGAAGTGGTGCTGTGGTTTGAGCACGATCTTTTTTGCCAGGTCCAGCTGCTCTACCTGCTCAACTGGTTTTCCCAAAGTGTCGAAATCGGCGGCGAAATCGAGAGTTCTGTGAAGACAAAGCTGAGCCTGATCTGTATTGGCGAGTTTCCCGGCAAAGAAAATTTCCGCGGGTTAGGGGAGTTGAATGCTGAGGAGTTGGCGTCATTGTTTCCGGCGCGAGCGCAGGTGACGCCCGAACAGTTGAGACTCGCGGCCACTGCCTGGGCCGCTTATTGTTCTTCCGCTCCCACCGAAATTGAAAACGTTTTGCGGACGGACACGTCGGCCTTGCCTTTCCTGCAGGCGGCGTTGCAGGCGCACCTGCGCCGGTTTCCGGCCACGACGAACGGTTTGGGACGAATTGAAAACCGCGCGCTCGAACTGATTGAAAAAGGCGTGCAGAGTTTTGCTGATCTCTTTGCGCGCTTCGGCGCGTTGGAACCTGTCTACGGCTTGGGCGACGCTCAGTTTTGGCTCGCGTTGCAGCGACTAAGTTCGGCGCCGAAACCTCTGATCACGATCGCGAATGGATTGAGCGACGAAGACAACGCAGATCGGGACGCTCGTGATCCGCAAGCATTGACGCCCGAAGTTGTTCAGAATGCGAAGTTCGAAACAACTGAGCTTGGGCGTTCAGCATTGAAAGCGGAAGTTGATTTCGTCGGGCTTAACGGCATCGATCTCTGGCTGGGCGGAGTGCACCTTCACGGCAAAGACAGCGTGTGGCGCTGGGATGAACAGTCTGCGAGGATTGTCTCCGAACAAAAGCCGTAACCCGCCAGAATTCGGTGGGATTCAGTCCGCGAAAGCGGACGAATGAAAAGTAGCCCAGCAGTTCAGTGCTGGGATTGAAATGCAATATGAGCAGTCGAGCCCGTGAAACGGGCGACTGAAATCTGCGGGCTGATGTCGTTCATCGTTTTCAGCCGTCCGTTTCACGGACTCAGACATTATCTCCGACCGTGAACCCACCGATGAATCGGTGGGCTACTTTCAGTCGTCCGCTTCGCGGACTCCTCTAAAGATTTACTATTCACTTTTCACGATTTACTATTCACTGCACTTTTTTCTATTCACCCGAATATGGACATCGAATCGGTTCGCACGTTTTGTCTCTCGCTGCCGCACGCTGATGAAAAAGTTCAGTGGGTTAGTGATCTCCTGTTCCGCATCGGCGGAAAAATGTTCGCGGTCGTGGCGTTGGAACCGAGTCATGGCGTCGTGCTTTCGTTCAAGTGCACGCCGGAAAAATTTGCTGAGCTGGTGGAACAGGAGGGCATCATCCCGGCGCCTTACATGGCCCGCATGCATTGGGTGGGGCTGGAACGCTTCGACGCTCTGCCCGATCGCGAATTGAAACCGTTGCTGGCTAACGCCTATAAACTCGTGCTGGAGAAACTTCCGAAAAAGGTACGGGCCGGATTAGACGCGCCGGCGCCGGCGCCAAAGGCCAAACCAAAGACGAAACCGAAACCTACGCCGAAAGCACAGCAGAAACGAAGATAGCTTCGTCCTAATTGCGCTTTGGCGCTGTAATCTGAAACCTCAATCCGGCCGCATCGTAAAATACAGAGTTCAATTTTCGATACTGGTGCCGTTTGTCGGTCCTATTTTCATTAACACCGCCGCTTTAGCGCGGCGCCCCTGGCGCCCACCCGATCGGAAACCGTTTAAACGGTTTCCCGTTCGAGCCGATCGCTAGTCACCGGGCTAAAGCCACGGTGTGAATGAAGGTGGCAGGGAGTTCAAACGGCGCCCGGTATTCCACGCTTCATTTTCAAAGTTGTAGTCGATGCCTTTTCTCGAAGCACTCAAACTCGCGGTCTCGTCGATTCTCGGCCACAAGTTGAGGTCGTTTCTGACGCTGCTCGGAGTAATTTTCGGCGTCGCCACGGTGATCGTAGTCGTCTCGTTAATCGAAGGCTTCAATTCGTACGTCGATGAAAAAATCGCGAACATCGGCACGAACGCCTTCGCCGTCAGCAAGTATTCGATTGAGGATTTCTCCAGCGTTGAAGCGTTGAACGCGGCGCGGCGACGCAACAAAGATGTCACGCTTGATGACGCCGCGGCGATTGTGGCGCGCGGTGGCCCAATCCATGAAGTCGGCGCGAAAGAAGATGGGGTCGGGGAAGTAAAGTTTGGACCAATCAACCTCTCGCGAATTCACATCAGCGCGACCACGCCCAACATCGCCGAGATTGAACGCATCGACGCCGGCGCTGGGCGTTACTTTCTAAAATCAGAAGAAGAAACTCGCCGCAACGTTACTTTCATCGGCGCCGACATCGCTGACAAACTGTTTCCCACTGCGAACCCGCTGGGCCAAATGATTCGTATCGACGGCCGTCCGTTTGAAGTGATCGGCGTCGGCGCGGCCAAGGGTTCAGTCTTTGGTCAACCGCAGGACATGTACGTGGCCATGCCGCTCTCGACGTTTCTGGCGATTTACGGTTCGCGGCGCTCAATCAGCCTGAGCGTGACGTCGACCAATCCCGCCACTTACCATGACGCGGTCGAAGAGGCGCGCGTGGTGATGCGGACGCGGCGCAAATTGCCGCCGAACGAAAAAGACAACTTCGGGATTATCACACCCAGCGCGATCAATGAACTGCGCGACAAAATCTTCGGCACGATCCAGGTCGCGGCGATTGGCGTCACGTCGATCTCGCTCGTGGTCGGCGGCATCGTGATCATGAACATCATGCTGGTTTCGGTGACCGAGCGCACCAAAGAGATTGGCATACGCAAGAGCATCGGCGCGCGCAAGAGCGACATCCTGAAGCAGTTTCTCGCCGAGTCGACCATGCTTTCGCTGCTGGGAGGGAGTATTGGAATAGCGATCGCGTATGCGCTGGCCAAGTTGGTGGCGACTTTGACGCCCGTCCCCACTGCCTTGCCGCTGTTCGCAGTGACCGCGGCGCTCGTTGTCTCAGCCAGCGTCGGAATGATCTCCGGCGTCTATCCGGCGTGGCGAGCCGCGAAGTTGGATCCGATCGAAGCGTTGAGATCGGAGTGAAGCGGCAGCCACAGATGCGCACAGATAAGCACAGATCAGCCAAGCCAATCCTGCTTTGAAACTGAAGCGTCTGATCCGTGTTCGATCCGTGTCCCCTGTGGCAAGTAATCGAATGAACCCGCTTAGAGGAAACATCTACGAGAATTTGCGCATGGGGCTTGACACGCTCTGGCAGCACAAGCTTCGTTCGTTTCTGACGATTCTCGGCGTGGTGATCGGCACGATGACCGTGATCGTGATCGCCGCGTTCGTTTCCGGCATCGACGCGCGCGTCTCCAAAGAGATCGAATCCTTTGGCACGAATTCGATTTACATTTACCGCTTCGACCCCAGCTTTAACATCAACCCGACGCAGGAAGAGCGGATGCGCAAGCCGCTAACCTACGAGGACACGCTCGCGATTGAGGCCGACTGTCCGTCAGTTGCTTATGCCGCCGCGTTCATGTCGCCGGTGGATTTCTTCGGTGGTCCATTCACCCAACGCATCAACGTGCGCTATCGCGACATCGAGATGAGCAACGCGGCGGTGCAGGGCGCGTCGCCGTCGTATTTCAAGATGGGCGTGACCAATCTCGATGAAGGACGCTACTTCACCGACGAAGAAAACGCGCGCCACGCGAACGTGCTGGTGATCGGCCGCGACGTTGCCAACACGCTCTTCCCTTTCAGCAATGCCATCGAGCAACAGGTGACGATCAACGGACGCGGCTATCAGGTTGTTGGAGTGCTCGCGGAACGCGACGTCTTCCTGATCGGCGCGGAGGATCCGAACAACGAAAACAAGGCGGTCTACCTGCCGTACCTGACGCTGAGAAAACTTTATCCGGAAGTGGAAGACAATTTCGTGTTGGCCCAGGGACGGCCGGGTTTGATGCGGGAAGCGGAGGAAGAGATTCGCGATCTGTTGCGGCGCCGCCGGAAAGTAGAGTTTGGCAAGCCGGACAATTTCAGCATTTCAACTTCGGAACAAATCCTTTCGCAGTTTGGCGCCATCACCGGCGGCGTGTTTGCGTTGATGGTGGCGATTTCGAGCGTCGGCCTTTTGATCGGCGGCATCGGCGTGATGAATATCATGCTCGTCTCCGTCACCGAGCGCACCCGCGAGATTGGCGTGAGAAAGGCGATGGGCGCGCGGCGACGCGACATCATCGTGCAGTTTCTAATTGAGGCGGCGACGCTGACCGGCCTCGGCGGACTGCTCGGAATCATTGCCGGCTCAGTCATTGCTCTGCTGATTCAAATCATTATGCCGACTTACATTCCGCTCTGGGCGCCGATCGTCGGCTTTGTTGTCTCAGTTGGCCTGGGGCTGACGTTTGGCTTGTGGCCGGCGTGGAAAGCCGCGCGGCTGAACCCGATCGAGGCTTTGAGGTATGAATAGGACGTAACCGCCAAGACGCCAAAGACGCCAAGCCAACTGCTCAAAGAACCTTCATCCGCAGATTACGCCGATTACACAGATTGCAGTAAGAGTACTTGGTCGTTTAGAGGCGAGCATTGCCCGCCGTCTCAGCGTTGAACCGGGGGGCGGTGCCCGCCTCTAAACGGATACGCATTTAAACGGAAATGGGGTGACCCCCATTCGTGAGACAGTCGTTAGTTTACACACATGGTTGACTGAAGAATTTACTTTTCAAAGTGTTCATTGTTCTACAGAATTAGGCTCAACTGGTGAAGCGGAGGTGAGCTCTGCTGGAGAGCAACTCACCAAGGAATAACCAGTGGGAGACTCATCGACACCGATGGGCTGGGGAGTGATCGCAAGATTGCTCCCCCTTTGTATCTGCAGATCATCGGATCGATAGATCTCCTGATGCCTGAAAAAACTCATCTTCGTGCCGGCGTTATTGGCGGCGGGAGATAAGTTTTGCTCGAACTCTTCCGGAGGCAGATAACCCAGTGAAGAGTGTAAGCGGCGGCGGTTGTAATACTGCTCCATAAAGTCGCTGACGTGGCTGCGCAAATGCTCCAGGTCGCGATACTGGTTAAGGTAGATCTCCTCCTGTTTCAGTGTCTTCATGAAGCTTTCACAACTAGCGTTGTCGTAGGGATTGGCTGGCCGGCTCATGCTGGGGACAATCCCGTGTTGAATCAGAACTGCCTGGTATTCAGCTGAAGCATACTGCACTCCACGATCGGAATGATGGACCAGTCCGGGTCCTGGCTGACGGGCGGTGATGGCCATTTCCAAAGCGCCTTTCGCTAAGCTGGCCGCCAAGGTCCGGTCCAACGCCCAACCCACCACCTTGCGCGAGAAAGCATCGAGAATGACCGCCAGATAAACAAACTCCTTTTGCAAGCGAATATAAGTGATATCCGCCACCCAGAGTTGATTAATACCAGTCAATTTCAGGCGACTGGCAAGATTCAGGTAGACCTCAAAGTCATGTTTGGAATTGCTGGTTACCACGTAAGCGCGCCGCTGTAGCGCTAGTAAATTGTCGGTCTGCATCAGCCGCTCCACGCGTTTGCGGTTAACTATCATCCCCTGGCGACGCAGTTCTTTGGTTATTCGTCGATAGCCGTAGCGCTGCCGATGCTCCAGGAAGATCTGCTGGATGGCTGCTCGTAGCTCCAGTTCTTCCCGGTCTGGTTCCTGCTGCTGTAATGAGCGATAAAAGCTGGCCCGACTTACCTGGGCCAACTGACACATCCGCTCAACGCTCAAGTTGCCTTGCAAGGACATCACTTCCCGGATGTGCTGGTAGATGTCTTGCCGCCAGAGTTTTTGCTCTGCCGGCGCCGTTCCTCGACTTTTTGCAAGGCACCTTTGAAAAAATCCAATTCCAGAGTCTTATCAGCTAAGACTCGTTTCAGCCGCGAGACATCCTTTTCGAGTTCCACTTCTCGTGACTTTGCCGGCGGCCCGGGCTTTCTCCTGATCACACTTTCTGGATCCAGCTGGTCACGCCATAAGTACAGTGACTTGCGTTCCACACCCAACTCTTTCGCCAAAGTCGCAATGTTGTTGCAGCCTTTCATTCGCTGCACCGCTATCCGTCGAAACTCCATTGAGTATTGTGCCACTCGTTTCTTTCCCACTTGGCAGCTCCTTTCTCTGCTAAAGTGTGTCAAATTCGAGTGTCTCAATCTAGGGGGTCACTCCAGAAACGCATTTTGAAATCGGCGTAATCTGTGTAATCTGCGGATGAAGTTTTTGTAGTACTTGGCTTGGCGCTCCTGGCATATTGGCGGCGAAAAATTCGTGATGCAAACAAACTGGTGGGAAAACTTCTTTCACGGCGTCGCGCTGGATTTTTGGCGCGCCGCGATCAGCGCTGAACAGACGCGCGCCGAAGCGGATTTCATCAACAGCCAACTTCAGCTGCCGGTGGGCGCGCGCGTTCTCGACGTGCCCTGTGGCAACGGCCGGCTGGCGATCGAGTTGGGCGCATTCGGATTCGAACTGACGGGAGTGGATATCGCCACGGAGTTTCTTGAAGAGGCGCGCAGGAATGCGGACGCGCGCGGTGTCAACGTTGACTGGCGCCACAGCGAGATGCGCGCGTTGCCGTGGACGAACGAGTTTGACGGCGCGTTCTGTTTTGGCAACAGCTTCGGCTACCTCACCGACGACGAGAACGCGGATTTCCTGAAAGCAGTTTCTCGACCACTAAAACCCGGCGCGCGCTTCATCCTTGACGCGCCCGCGATCGCCGAATGCCTGCTACCGGTCCTCCTCGAGAAGCGAACGATCCAACTCGGCGATCTCACGGCGACGATTGATACGCGCTACGATCACGAGCAAGGCCGGATGTTCAACGACTTCACGTTCAGCCGAAATGGAATCGAGGACAAGCGGCCCGCCTCGCAGCGCGTCTACACCTACCGCGAGCTGACCGGGTTGCTGCGCGACGCCAGCTTTGAAACTGTTGCGGCCTACTCTTCGCTGGCCGAAGAACCCTTCAAGCTTGGCGCGAACAGACTGCTATTGATTTCCAGGAAACTGATTAAGTGAAAGAAATGAGCGGAGGGCAAGCCACCCTTCCCAACCCTTAGTTAAACGGACTTGCCTTGCGGATTCTTGATCGAATGCTCCTCGATCTCAGTGTTTCCTCAAACTCCGATCAGCCCGAGGTTGGGAAGGGGGCTTGCCTCCGCTCTTTCTGAACTTCTTTCCGCCTTAGCGTCTTTGGCGCGGTTAACCCGGGACAACTCGATCCGGTTTTTCGGATTCCAAACCAGCACCTAAAGGCGAGCGATCGTTGATCGCGGCCCCGTCCCTGTTCATTCCCATCTCGCTCGGAGGTTGCCATGAGCTCCAAGTTTCCAGGTTGTTTGCTTCTGCTGGTCCTGCTCATTTTCGCGCCAACACTTTACGCGACGACTGCGCCGCAAGCGCTTGCGCTCAAGGCCGTCTCGGAAAACTCGGCTGAAGCCGCCCCCGCGATCGCCGAGTTGCGCGCGCAGGGACCAGCCGGACTGAACGCTCTGTTTCGGACGTACGCCCGCGAGATTGATGAGCAGGTCGCGAATCCGCTCATCGCGGCCACACCGGAGTGGCAACGACTAAGCGCAGCACTCGATGCGGTGGGTCAACAGAAAGACAGCTACCTTTCCGGGCTTTACTGGTATACGGATTTTGCGAAAGCCAGGGCAGCCGCGCGCGCCGCCGGCAAACCAATCCTGTCGCTGCAGCTCCTGGGAAAGTTGAATGAAGAGTACAGCTGCGCAAACAGTCGCTTCTTCCGCACGATCCTGTATTCAAATGCGGAAGTCTCGCCGACGCTGCGCGAGAATTTCATTCTTTACTGGGAGTCGGAACGGCCCGCGCCGCGCGTGACGATAGATTTTGGCGACGGCCGAAAACTGGAACGCACTTTAACCGGCAACAGCATTCACTACATTCTCGATTCTGACGGGCGGCCGCTCGACGCGCTGCCGGGACTCTATGGACCAAAGGCATTCCTGCGCGGACTCGCCGAGGCACGAACTGCTTTCGATGAAGTCGCCGCGCGCAAGCGCGGAGAATTAAGATCGCCGGCCATCACCTATCATCGTGCTCGCCTGAATGCCGTCAATACAAGTTGGTTTGCTGACATTGAAAAAACCGGCGGCAAAGTTCCGGAAGGCTTCACCGTTACCCGCGACATGGCCGGCACGCCCCAGGCAATCCAGGTTGCATCGCTGGCCTACGTGAAAATGGTGACCGAGGCGGGCATCCTTAGATCGATGACCGCAAGCCGTGGCGCGCTCGAAAGTATGACCAAACCCTTGACCTGGTCGCGGATCGCTTTTCTGCATTTGCCTGACGCGGAGTTGGACGCACGCAGCCTCGGGTTGATTCGACGGCAGACGCAAAAGGCATTGTCGACAGACGGCTCGGGTAAGAACGCTGACAAGACTTTCGCCGCGCTCGTGCAGCAACTGCGCGAGAACATCGCGCTGGATACGGTGCGGAACGAATATTTGCTGCACACGAAAATCTACAGTTGGTTTCTCACCGGCGAGGATGGCGGCGACGTTAGCAGGCTGAACAAGAAAGTCTACGCCGAGTTGTTCCTGACGCCGGCTTCCGATCCGTGGCTGGGTTTGTTTTCACCGGAAGTTTACACGGCGCTGCAAGGCGGTGGGATCAGTCGCTGAGTTTTTGAGCGCCATTCGGCGCGTGATGTTTATAGCCGTGCCTCATGAACATGAATCAAGCTCCGTAGGGGCGTGACAATATGTCGCTCCTACGGAGCTCGTGGATCAAAGCGCAAGATTAACTATAAATATTTCGCCCCTCACGGGGCTTCGGTTTGAGATTTCAGGCGAAGTCGCGCCTGCTGCATGACGGCATCGCCAGGAAGAGCCTCAAGCTCGCCTCTTAGGTAAGCGTCGTACCGCCGTTGCGCTTCTTCAACCCAAACCTGCTGAACTTCAGCGTCTAAAGTCGGATCGAGTTCTTCAATGAGAATCCGTGCCAAGTTGGCCTTTTCTCGTGCAGTGAGCGTCCGGGCCTGACGTTCTATCTCTTCAAAGAGGGTACTCATGGGTACATTATAGCGACGAGCGCAACCAAACCGGAAGATCGGAATCCATTAAAGAGCGAACCATGTTAGTTCAGTCTTAGCGCATCTTCTGGATGATCGCGTCGGCGAACTCTGCGGTCTTCGCCGTGCCGCCGATGTCTTTCGTGCGCACCTTGCCCTCCGCAAAAACATCAAGCAGCGCCTTTTCCGTGCGGTCCGCGGCTTCGCGTTCGCCGAGGTGACGCAGCATCAGAATGCCTGACTGCAACAACGCGGTGGGGTTGGCGATTCCCTGACCGGCAATGTCCGGCGCGGAGCCGTGCACTGCTTCAAACATCGCTCCCTTCTCCCCGATGTTCGCGCCGGGCACGAGGCCCAGTCCGCCGATCAAACCAGCGCAGAGATCCGAGACGATGTCGCCGTAGAGATTTTCCAGCAGCATCACGTCAAACTGTTCCGGCCGCATCACCAGTTGCATGCAGGCGTTGTCGATGATCTTGTCGTCCGCCTCAATTTCGGGATACTCGACGGCCACTTTTCGGAAGCAATCGAGAAACAGCCCGTCAGACAACTTCATGATGTTTGCTTTGTGCCCGCAGGTGATTTTCTTCCGACCTTCGCGCCGCGAATACTCGAAAGCAAATCGCGCGATACGCGTGGAGGCTTTTTCCGTGATGATCTTCAAACTCTCAACGACGCCGGGAACGACTACGTGCTCAAGTCCGGCGTAAAGACTCTCCGTGTTCTCGCGCACGATGACCAAATTCAGTTCCGGATAACGGCAGGGAACATTCGGGAGCGCGCGGATGGGCCGCAGGTTCGCGTACAAATCCAGCGCTTTGCGCAGCCCGACGTTGACCGACGTGAAGCCTTTGCCGATCGGCGTCGTCACCGGACCTTTAAGCGCAACCTTGTTTCGCAGGATCGAATCAAGCAGCGCCTGGGGCAGCGTTTCGCCAAATTTCTCCAGGGCCTGCGCGCCGGCGTAATGCGTTTCCCATTCAATCTCCACGCCCGCAGCTTCAATGATGCGCACTACGTTGGCGGCGATTTCAGGGCCAATGCCGTCGCCGGGAATCAGTGTGATACGATGTTTCATAACTGCTTTGGTCTTTGTGCTTTGGTCTTTGGACTTTGTATTTGTTCCGCTAGCGATCAAGGATACCTAGTTCAAAGGCCAAAGACCAAAGGCCTAAGACCCAAGACCAAAGCCCCTCCCCAGACTGACAACTAATCAGGCAGATGAATCAAACAAACAACACCGCAGACGTTGTAATCATCGGCGGCGGTGTGATCGGTCTCGCGGTCGCGCGAGCGCTTGCTTTGCGCGGCGTGCGCGACGTGCTTTTGATCGAGCGCAACAGTCTCGGAGCGGAGTCTTCATCCGCCGCCGCCGGCATGTTGGCGCCGCAGGCCGAAGCCAATCGGGCGCACGAGTTTTTCTATCTGACCTGTCAGAGTCGCGACCTGTATCCGGCTTTCGCCGCTGCCCTGCTGGACGAAACGGGCATAGACATTGAACTGGAAACCACGGGCACGCTCTACCTCGCTTTCACTGAAGACGACGAAAGGGAACTCGAGCGGCGCTATGTTTGGCAGAAGCAGGCTGGGCTACCGCTCGAGAAACTGAGCGCCGCGGCGGTGCGACAACTGGAGCCCTCGATCAGCGAAGACGTGCGCGGCGCATTGAAGTTTCCGCTCGACACGCAAGTCGAAAACCGCCGGCTGATAAGCGCGCTGGCGGCGGCGAATGAACGGCTGGGTGTGCGAATGGAGATCGGCACCGCCGTCACGTCGCTAAGGATCGAGCGCGGCCGAGTTATAGGCATTGAAACCTCGCGGGGCTTTGTCGCTGCCGAGCGCACGGTCATCGCTGGCGGCGCGTGGAGTTCGCTCGTGGGGGCGTCGAACAGTTCGTTGCCGGATTTGCGCATCAAACCGGTGCGCGGCCAGATGCTTTGCTTCGAAGCCAATCCGCAGGTGGCTCGGCATGTTGTTTACAGTCCGCGCGGATACGTCGTGCCGCGCCGCGACGGGCGACTGCTGGCAGGATCGACCACGGAACATGCGGGTTTTGAAAAGCGCGTCACTGCCGCGGGCGTTCACTCCATTTTGTCTGCGGCGATGGAAATTGCGCCGCGAATTGCAGCTTTGCCGATGACGAATTCATGGGCGGGACTGCGGCCGCGCGCCGCTGACACTTTGCCTGTGCTCGGTCCTTGTGCTGAAATTGCAGGCGTGTTTTACGCAACCGGGCATTACCGCAACGGCATACTGCTGGCCCCGGTGACGGGCGAACTGATCGCCCAGGCAATTGTGGACGGAGTGTTTCCACCGTCGCTCAGCATTTTTTCACCCGATCGCTTTGGATTAGTAACCGCTGGTTGATTGAGCTCCGGAGGAGCCGAATGTTTATAGACGCGGAACGTGATACGGAGACAAAAGCTCCGAAGGAGTGAAATGTCGTATGGACGATTTGCCGCAACGTCCCGCTCCTCTGGAGCGTGATACCGTTGGAAGCCGAAAACTGTAAACATCCCGTCCCTCTGGGACTCTGCAAAGTCTAATCGTCGTATGAAGTTTTCATTTTCAAAGTTTCAAATCGCCGCGTTGTTCTTGTTGACGCTGTCGCTGTTTGGCAGCGTAGCCGCGCAGCATCAGGGCAAGCCTGCCTCGCAGCCACCGCCAAAGAAGGAAGCCAAACCCGCCCACGAGAAGCGCGCCGCGAAGGTTCTGTTTGAAGAGGTGCAGACTTTTGTCGACAAGGCTTACGCGGAATTCAACAAGCAGAAAATTCCTTACGATCAGAAACTCGAAGCGAAGACCAAACAGGAACAGAAAGACCTGGCCGCGAAGTATGCCGCCCTCCTGCTGGCTCGAAAATCGTTAGCGGACGCGGACGTTTATTACGTCGGCATGCTTTACCACGTCGCTGAAAATGGCGACGCTGCACTCGAGACGATGCGGCGTTACTTGTCCGGCGAAGTCTCCGGCGAGAACGCGCAACTCGCGCGCGCCGTCGTGGTGCTTTACACGACGCGAAAGTCGCTCATCCCCGACGCCGAGCGCGCGGTTGAAGCTTACGCGCAAAACCAGCCGCAGGATCTGAGGGAATGGTTTGGGATGGAAACGCTGATTGCGAGCGCGTTGGAAAAGACGAAAGACTACGCCGGAATGTTGAAGCACGCGCAAGCCATGATGAATGTTGCCAGGCTCGTGACGTCTTCAAAATCCGCGAACGCTTTCCGGCGTGACGACATGCTGTTCAAAGCCGTTTCGTTTATCTCCCAAGCCAACGTCCACCTGAACAAGCGCGACGACGCGATTGCCGCTGTCACCGAGCTGCGTCAGTTGGCCTTGACGCTGCCGTCCGGGAACTTGCTGCGGTTGGCGAGCATTCGCCTCGCCGGTCTGGCGCCGTCTACCGATCCGCGCAGCATCTTTAATGAAACCAAAACAGGCAGCGGTGGACCACTGCCCGAATTGATCGCCGCGCAGTGGATCGATCAGTCGCCGGTGAAATTATCAGACCTGCGCGGCCAGGTTGTCCTGCTGGATTTCTGGGCGCCGTGGTGCGGGCCGTGTCGTCACACGTTCCCCAAACTTCAGCGTTGGCATGAAAGCTACAAAGACAAAGGACTGATAATACTCGGCCTGACGAATTACACCGGCGACGTTGACGGGCGCCGGGCCACGCATCCGGAAGAACTTGCTTACCTGCGCACTTTCAAAAAACAGAATCGCTTGCCGTATGGTTTCGTGATCGCCGACTCTTCCGTCAACGATTTGAACTACGGCGTGTTTTCCATCCCCATGTCGTTTTTGATCGATCGCCGCGGGAACGTGCGTTTCATCGCGATGGGCGCGAATGAACAGGAAATTGCGGCGCTGGGTAAGATGATTGAGAAGGTTGTAAGCGAAGACGTCGCACCGGAAGCGGCAACTCGGACAGCCGCAGGCGCAGCGGCCAAGAATTAAGAGCGGGGGCAAGCCCCCTTCCTGACCAATAGCTGATCTGAGTAGAGTGTTACTGATCGATTGAAAGGCTTTCAAGGTGTTAGTAAGCCGAGCAGCTTACAGCGCCTCTCAGGTTGGGAAGGGGGCTTGCCCCCGCTGCTCTTGCTTTCAAATCTCCCTGATTATCAAAGTAAAGAACTTGACCGTATACTGAATTAGAGTTGAAAGAGGTCTTTAGTTAATTTTGGAAAGTGCAAACATCACAATCGGGATCGCCTTTGTGGCGGGAATCCTGTCGTTCCTTTCGCCGTGCGTTTTGCCCCTCGTGCCTGGTTACATTTCACTGATGTCCGGAGTGAGCATCGACCGCCTGAAGGAAGGCGGCTCTGGCGGCAACGCGCGCCGCGCGGTGATTTTGAATTCACTGGCTTTCAATGCCGGGCTTTCAGTCATTTTCCTGGCGCTGGGAACGACAGCCGGTTTGGTCGGCGCTTCGATCATTAGTAACCCCTGGGTCAGGGGAATCGGCGGCGTCATCATCATCCTGTTCGGCCTGCAGCTAATCGGCCTGCTGAAAATTTCTACGCTCTACAAAGACACCCGCTTCTTCTCAAACGAAAAACCGCGTGGCGTGCTCGGATCGTTCACCCTCGGAATTGCGTTCGCGGCTGGTTGGACGCCGTGCATCGGACCGATTCTGGGCGGCATCATCGGACTCGCGGCGGCGAGCGGCGGCTGGCGCAATGGACTGATACTCTCGGCGTTTTATTCGGCGGGGCTTTCAATTCCGTTTCTGGTAACCGGTCTCGGCATCAACCAGTTTCTCGCGTTCTACGGCAAATTCCGCAGGCACCTGCACAAAGTTGAAGTTGTTTCCGGTGTCGTGTTGATTGTCGTCGGCTTGCTGGTGATGACGGGCCAATCAACACTGCTGACGAGCGGACGACTGGCGCGTTGGTTGCCAAACGCCGAGGGCTGGATCAAGGTGAAGTCACCGCCGCCTGCAACCACCACCGCTCCGGTCGCCGGCCAGTTCCAACCGGCGCCTGACGTTCAGTTTCAAACTTTGACCGGCGAACCGTTCAAGCTGGGCCAACTGCGCGGCAACGTCGTGCTACTAAATTTCTGGGCCACCTGGTGCGTTCCTTGTCGTGAAGAAATTCCGATTCTCAACGCCATGCAGCACGATCTTGAGGCGCGCGGCTTGAAGATTGTCGGCGCTTCAATGGAAGACACCGCCGCGGATGTTGCGGCCTACCAAAAAGAGGTACGGCAGTTTGAGTATCAGGTTCTGGTGGGCGGATCCGAAGCGAAAGCGAACTATGACGGCAGCGCCTTGCCGACAACTTATTTGATTGATCGAGAAGGTCGTATTCGCCAAAAGATCATCGGGGCCCGCGACCGCGCCGGGTGGGAAGCGGCGGTTAAGCCGTTGCTCGATGAACTGCCCGCGACTGCGCAAAATAGCGCTGAAGGCGCGAAATAGGATAGCCAGGGGCAAGCGCGCAGCGCGCCGCCCCTGGAAACGACCACCAAAACGTACGAGCCCTGTAGGGGCGAAAGAAGAGTAGGCAATTTGAGTAGCGTCCAAACGATTCCTTCTTGCGCCCCCTCAGGGCGCGGTTTATATAACCCCAATCCCGAGGCAGCGCGCTTCGCGCTTAGCCCTGGCTACCTTCTGCCGCCGCTCCGCGGCGAGGAGATCATGCGATGAGAAGAGTTTTATTTCTAATCCTGGCGCTAGTTGTAATACCGGCCGCGACGTTGGCCCAGGACGGCCACGAATATTCCCCGCTCGTTGAAAAAACCGTCAACTACAAGAATTGGACGCTGAACGATCTTAAAGACAACAAGCCGGTCGATTTGCGCTCGATGGTGGCCGGCAAGAAACTCGTCATGGTCGTTTACTTCGCGCCGTGGTGCCCGAATTGGCGCCACGAAGCGCCGGTCGCCGCCAGACTTTACGAGAAGTACAAAGACCAGGGGTTCGCCGTGATTGGCGTTAGCGAATATGCCACGCGCGATGCGGTCAATACTTTCTTTGGTCCAACCGGCCCGCCTTATCCGGTGGTCAGCGAATCGGAATCGCGCGAGGATCGCGACAAGACGCCGCACTACGGCTACCGGCAGTTGACCGGCGACACGCGCAAGTGGGGCTCGCCGTGGAACATTTTTCTTGAACCCGCGTCGTTGGCAAAGACCGCAGACGTGCTGACGGAAAAAGCCTGGGTCGTCAACGGCGAATTGATCGAAGCCGACGTCGACAAGTTCATCGCCGATCGTTTGAAAGCGACGACCGCGACCGCGATCACGCCGTGTAAAGAGTGACTGCATCGTCAGATCTTGAAGGGTAGAGGCGCTCCATTGTGGGCGCCTTTTTAATTTACGGCCGACGTTCTCGCTGGGACTGCGGGCGTCCCGCCCGCCTCAAGCTACAGTTTACTCAAACTACATTTGAATCTGTTAACGCGAATGATGTGGCGTTCGACGAAGCGGGCGAGACGCCCGCGATCCCAGTAAAGAGACGCCCCGGTCCCAGTAAAACCGACTGTCTTTGCCAGGAAACTCTTGCGTTGCTACTATTGCCGACTATTTTTGTCGGCCAATTCGAATCCTTATGAAACTTCGTTTGCTTTATCACGGTCACTGCTTCGACGGCGTCGCTTCGGCCGCAACTTTCACGCGCTTTTACACCGAACGCATTCACCCCGGAGCGGAGATCAGTTACGGCGGGCTGCTGCACCGGCCGGGAAACTTGTTCGATCTGAAGTTGTTTGATGGCGACGAAAACGCGATCGTCGATTTCAAGTATGCGGCTTCCGAAAAACTGACCTGGTGGTTTGACCATCACGAGTCGGCGTTTCTGACGCCCGAAGACGAAGCGCACTTTCGCGCGGACAAGTCGGGCCAGAAGTTTCTCGATCCGACGCGCAAATCGTGCACGGAATTCATCGCTGAAGTCGCCCGCGAACGTTTTGGTTTCAACGACGCGCCGCTGCACGAATTGATTCACTGGGCGCACATCATCGACGGCGCGCTCTATGAATCCGCAGCGCAGTGCGTGGAGTTGAAAGAGCCGGCGTTGCAACTGATGCAGGTAATCGAAGCCGACCCGGACGACAAATTCGTCGAACAAATTATTCGCGAACTTACTGTGAAGCCGCTCGCTGAAGTCGCAACGAGCGAAGAGGTGCAGCGTCGTTTCCAGCCAATTCTGAAGCAACATCTGGAGACCCTCGAGGCAGTTCGTCGCAAGGCGATTTCTTCAGACGGCGTCGTGCAGTTCGATCTCGTCGCCGAAGGTTACGAAGGCTTTAATAAGTTCATCCCTTACTACCTCTATCCGGAAACGACCTACACGGTCGCCCTGACCCGCGGCCCGCAGCGCACCAAAATTTCGGTCGGCTCGAATCCCTGGGCGCCTCGCCCGCGCACACACAACATCGCGAAGATTTGCGAACGCTACGGCGGCGGCGGCCACGCGGTTGTCGGCGCAATTTCGTTAGGAACTGATGAAATAGAACTTGCAAGAACGATAGTGAGAGAGATTGTGGCTGAGCTTTCGCACGTTTCTCAAAGCCAGTAAGATAGGCTTAGACTGGGAGATGTAGATGTCAACCGAAAAGAACAAATGGATCGACGCCGTTGGGAAACTGATCAGCCTAACGCAAGAAGAAAACTTGTTTGGAACTCGGCTCAGGAACTCGACGAGGATTATAAACCCAGAGAGTTTTACGAAACGGCGTATGCCGGCAAAACACTAAGGCTAAAAGGTCCTCATCCCACTCTATACTTGGTGAGTCCTGAAACTGGAGTGGAATGGGCTTTCCCCTCTTCAGAGGCAATTTTTCATCTTCAAGAGGCTATTAAGTATCAACTCGTAGGAGTCGGTGATTTTCTCGACGAGTTGTTAGAATTCGCATGACCTACTGCGCCATCAGTGCTTCGATCTCGTCTCCGTCCTTGGGAACCTTCGTAGTTAACACCCGCGGACCATTATCGGTGCACAGCACGTCATCCTCGATGCGCACGCCGATTCCCAGATACTGCTCAGGAATGTCTTTGGTGTCCGGCGCGATGTAGATGCCCGGCTCGACAGTCATTACCACGCCCGGTTCCAGCGCGCGCGATTGCTTTTCGTAGTAATAAATCCCGACGTCGTGCACGTCGATGCCCAGCAGGTGCCCAAGCCCGTGCATGTAAAATTGTTTGTACTTCTCTTCCTTGATCAGTTCCGCCGGTTCACCCTTCAGCAGTCCGAGCTTGACCATCCCTTCCGTCAACATTTCAATCGAATGCGTCTTCAGCTCGTCGTGCGTAACGCCGGGCCGAACCATCTCCACGCACGACATCTGCGTCTCCAACACGAGGTCATAGATTTCGCGCTGAGCTTTTGAGAAGCGCCCGTTGATTGGAAACGTGCGCGTGATGTCAGACGCGTAGCCTTTGTATTCAGCGCCGGCGTCAACCAGCAGCAACTCGCCGTCGCGCAATTCGCCGTCGTTGTTTATGTAGTGAAGCACGGTTGCGTTTGCACCGGCGCCGACGATTGATGTGTACGACGGGCCAGCCGCGCCCTGCCGCCGGAAGATCTGTTCGATGATCGCTTCAACTTCGTATTCCTTCATCCCCGGCCGCACGGCTTTCATCGCTTCCACGTGGGCCTCGGCGGCAATGTCGGCGGCGCGCTGCATGAGTTCGATCTCTTCAGGAGACTTCAACACGCGCATTTCGTGAACGATCGTGGCGGGATCGATGATGGTCCGCGGCGGATGAATCGGTTTGCGGTTGAGCGCGCGCATCTGCGCGATCTTTTTGATGATTGTGTTGTCGAGATCGGTGTTGACGCCCAGGCGGTAGTAAAGTTTGTCGGCGCCGTCTAATAAGGTCCTGAAGTTTCTCGTCAAACTCGGCAATTGGAAACGATTCGTTCGCGCCAAACTCGCTCTTCGCGCCTTCAACTCCAGCACGGCGGCCCACCCAAATTTCCTGTTCCGGATCGCGCGGGCGGACAAACAACGTGTACTTGTGCTCGCCGCCAGGCGCGACAACGGCAATCGCCTCGGGCTCTTCAAAACCGGTCAGGTAGTAAAAGTCGGAATCCTGACGGAAGCGATACTGCGTGTCGTTTGAACGCGTCGCTTCGCGCGCGCGGGGATGATGGCGACGGATTTCTGATCCATGCGGCGCATGAATTCCTCAAGCTGCGGTCTGATCATGAAGGCTGCTCCTCGTGGACTCTGTTGGAATTGGGTGCGGTTATTGTAACTGAGCAAAATAAAACTTAGAAATGAAGCGAGGTGAACAAGAAAACACTCAACAGTGAATCTCTCGCAGGTTGGGAAGGGGGCTTGCCCCCGCTCTCTTCTGCTCTCATGAACCAGGACCTTTGAACTGGATGCCAAATTAATCGAGGAGCGGGGGCAAGCCCCCTTCCCAACCTGAGAGGCCGCCGGGTTGAGCCAAACTTCTCAGGATTGCTAGGCGCAAAACCGGCTTTGTTAGATAATCGAAGCCAAATGAGCGTTCAGACTTTGCCAATGCCGGACAAGAAAGCGACCGAAATCGTCTCCTGCGATCCGGCGACGGGAAAAGAGATTGGCCGCGCGCCGATGTCTACGCCTGAAGACGTCAGACAAGCCGTGGCGCGCGCGCGATTGGCGCAGCCTGCCTGGGCCGGCCTCTCGTTCGCCCACCGGGCGCGTGTGATTTTGAAAGCGCGCCAACTAATGCTTGACGAGCGCGACGTGCTGGCCACGCTGGTGTCGCGAGAGACCGGCAAGCCGGTAGCCGAAGCGCTCTCGATGGAAATTGTGCCGACGCTCGACGCCATGCACTACTTTGCGCACGCGTCCGAAGATTTACTGCGCCCGCAAAAAATCGACATCGGTCAGTACGGCCTGATGGGGCGAACGTCGACGATTCGCTACCGGCCGCTCGGCGTCGTTGGGATAATCTCGCCGTGGAATTTTCCGCTCGCGACTCCCGCGGATGAAGTGGTGATGGCGCTGATGGCTGGCAACGCGGTCGTGCTGAAGCCGAGCGAACTGACGCCGCTGATCGCTTTGAAGCTCGCCGACATCTTCCGTCGCGCTGGTCTCCCCACGGGGTTATTAGAAATTTTAGTCGGCGACGGCTCGACCGGCCGCGCGCTCATCGACGCGCGCGTCGACAAAATAATGTTCACCGGCAGCGTGGCTACCGGCAAACGCGTCGCGGAAGCCGCTGCCAAACATCTGACGCCCGTCGTACTCGAACTCGGCGGCAAGGATCCGATGATTGTTCTGGAAGATGCAGACCTTGTAAACGCTGCACGCGGCGCCGTCTGGGGCGCGTTTGCAAATTCCGGCCAAGCCTGCGCTTCAGTCGAACGTTGTTACGTGCAGGAATCGATCGCGCCGAAGTTTATCGAGCGGATCGTTGCGGAAACACGAAAACTAAAACAGGGACTGGGAACTGACGAGGCGGTCGATATCGGAGCTATGACCAATGAACGGCAACTGCAAATCGTTGCCGATCATGTCAGCGACGCACGGCAGCGCGGCGCGAAAGTGCTCATCGGCGGGCAACGTGGAAAAGGTGGAAAAGGCGGCGCAAATCTTGAAGGTTACTTTTACGAGCCGACCGTTCTCACGGACGTCGATCACGACATGGCCATCATGCGTGACGAAACATTTGGACCGGTGCTGCCGGTGATGACTTTCAAAACCGACGAGGAAGCGCTGACGCTCGCAAACGACAGCATTTACGGTTTGACTGCCAGCGTGTGGACCAAAGACATTGCTCGCGGTAAGCGACTGGCCGAACGCATTGAAGCAGGCACCGTAATGGTCAACGAGGTGGTCTATACGCACGGCATCGCCCAAACGCCCTGGGGTGGCGTTAAAGACAGTGGCTATGGCCGAACGCATGGTCGCCTGGGCCTGCTCGAGCTGGTCTATCCGCAGCACATTCACATTAATCGTCTCTCATTCCTGCCTGATCTTTGGTGGTTTCGCTACTCGTCGCAGGCCGGCAAACTGTTTGGCGGGCTGGCCCGCAACTTCACCACCGGTTCTATCGTGAAGACGTCGATTTTGTTGCCGCAGATGATGCGGCGGCTGTTTGGACGCCGCGATTAGAACCACCTTGAGACGGCGGGCAGTGCCCGCCTCTAAACGACCAAGTATTCTTAACTAATCTGCGGAATCGGCGTAATCTGCGGATAACTCTTGGCGAGCTGGGCCCGGCGACAGTCGCTATCGACATCAAAACACGACTGCTTTTTACTTTGCCTATGATCTGTCTTAGGATCGCTTCCCTTCGAGTATTTTAATTTCGAGGTCATTTAAGTTTTGTGGAAGGCATTCATGCATGGGCGCGAACGCGCGCATCACGAGCGGGACAATAACCGCCTGGTGCGTCCGTTCGAGTGGGGACTCTCGTTCATCAGCGATCACGTGAACGGTGACGACCCGCGCGACGTGCTGCGAGATCACGCCGCGCGGGCAATGCGCGACAGCGACAGTTTTTATGCCCTCCCGCAAATTCCCGACTTCCAACTGCAAGGCGATCAGTTAACCTGGACCAGCGCCATTCACACGCCGTCGATTGAAAACAACCTGGCGCGCGCGCGTTATTTTCCGGTGAAGCCAGGCAAAGCGCGACAACCGCGAGCGGCCGTCGTGGTCCTGCCGCAGTGGAATGCGCAGCCGGAGAGCCACGTTGAAGCGTGTCGAATTTTCAATTTGATCGGCATGTCGGCGTTTGCGTTTGACGCTCCCTTATCATGAAGAGCGCCGGCCGCCGGAATTAGCGCGCGCCGATCATCTGGTCAGCACCAATGTCGGCCGCACGATTCAGTCGATGCGGCAAGCCGTGCTGGATACACGTGCCGCGGTGCGGTGGCTGAAGGAGCAGGGTTACGAACGCATCGGCATCCTGGGCACCAGCGTCGGATCGTGTATCGCGTTTCTCGCGTTTGCTCACGAGCCGCTGATTAACGCGGGCACTTTTAATCACGTCTCTGGCTACGTGGCTGATGTCGCCTGGCGCGGACTTTCCACTCGTCACCTGCGCGAGGGTTTTGCCGAACATCTCACTCTTGACGAACTGCGAGAATACTGGACGCCGATCAGTCCGGTGCCGTTTATCGGCCGGGTGTCGGAGTTGGGCCAACGCCCGATGCGCTTCATCGCGGCGCGTTACGATCTGACGTTTCCACTCGATCTCACCCACCAAACAATCGCCGAGGCGCGGCGTCACAACTTGCCGCTGGACGTCGTTTGGCTTTCCTGCGGACATTACACGATGGCGTCAATGCCGTGGAAAGCGATTGATGCCTGGAAGATTGCCACGTTTTTCCGCAAGCACCTGAGGTGAAGTTTGGAACAGACTTAGACTTGCACTAGCTTTATCAAACAGAAGAGCGGGGGCAAGCCCCCTTCCTGACCCTGAGATCAGCCCAAATGAGTTGTTAGTTCTAGATTGAGAGACTTTCGAGGTTTAGATTTATCGAGCAATAAGAGAGTCTCTGGGTGAGGAAGGCGGGCTTGCCCCCGCTCTTTCTTTTCGATTGAGCTTTTAATGCCCCAACAACTTCTTGACCAACTCGACGAACTAAAAACTCGCTTTGGCGCGGGCGGAATCAAGAAACTCGAAATGATCCTTGATCGTCTGCGGCGCCGGACAATCACCGATGCCGACGAGTTGATTCGATATCACGAGGTCCTGCTTTTCCTTCGGGCATACCCACACAATGCAACGATGCTTCGCCAGGTCGAGCGAGAGCTGCGAAACTTCGCCGCGCGCGTTGAGGCCTTGCGCAAGCGTGATGCCGATCTGTCTCCACTCGATTCGCCGGAAGTTTCCGGAATCGCCGGCACCGCGGTCTCTGACACGTTCAGCTATTACATCGTTCGCTGGCTGGCGCAAACTCAATCACGGCGACTGGAGTTTGATTGGGATTGGTTTGACGATGAATACCGTCTGGCCGAGAGCTGGCCGCGATTCATGCCGTTGCTCGAGGAAGACGCTTTTGTCGAAGCGAACGTTCCTTACAACGAATGGCTGAGCGCCGCGGCGAGTGGATTTCCCGGACCTCGCGCCGGAAGAGAAGTAGCGTGGCTGATCGAGCGTTTCAACGCCCTCGCAAAAAGTGACAAGGAAAAGGCCGAGCTTTTCAACTCGCAGAAGCTCTACGTGCGTTGGACGCCTGAGTACCGCTTGACACGCACTGGCATGCGACTGACGACGCCGGCGATGCTCCCCGCGCGAAATGTTTTTTATCACCGCGAGCCGCTCATCCAACGACGCGCTGTCTCTCTCCGGCGTGAATTGGAAACGCCGCCGCCGCCGTTGAAGCGTCTCTCGACGCAACAAGGCGCAGCGATTTTGGATCTGACGCGCGCGGCTTCGACGGTTCGTTACCGCGAGCTTTACGGGTTCACGCACGGCGACGACGCGCGAGTCTTGCGAGCCGACCTCGGACGCGGCGTCGTGGTTTTTGTCATCGGAGTTCCGCCCGGCAAACGACTGCCTTTGCGCGCCTATCACGCCGCGATGATCTTCAAAAACGGCGTAGCGGTTGGTTACTTCGAGGGCATCTCGATTTTTGAGCGGATGGAAAGCGGCTTCAATCTCTACTACACTTTTCGCGACGGCGAAACCGCGTGGCTCTACGCGCGCGTGCTCAGCATTTTCCATCACCTGCTGGGCGTAACTGCGTTTTCGATCGATCCTTATCAAATCGGCTACGAAAACGCGGAGGGCATCGAGTCAGGCGCCTTTTGGTTCTATCGCAAGCTGGGATTCCGGCCCACCAAACCTGAAATCATGAAGCTCGTGCTCAACGAGGAAAAGAAGATCGCGTCGCGTTCCAACTACCGCACTTCGCCCCGAACTCTGAGACGCCACGCCGAAGGGACGATGATTTTCGAACTCGATGACCAGCCGCGCCGGTCGGCCCAGGGATCGCGAGGATCATTTGGCCGCTCAAAATCCGGCGACTGGGATCAATTTCAGGTTCGCAACATTGGCCTCGTGGTCGCGCGACGCATGGGCTTGAACTTTAACGGCGACGCGGAAAGATTTCGGGCAGCGGCGACTAAGGAACTCGCCCGGTTGCTGAGCATCCGCACAAAAGACTGGCGAGCAGCGGAACAATCAGCCCTCAGCGACTTCGCGGTGGCATTGTCTTTGGTTGAGGATCTGGGAGAGTGGAGTCAGAGCGAGAAGCAGGCGTTAGTGCCGATCATTCGCGCGAAAGCAGGGGCGGATGAGAGCCGGTACTTGAAGCTGATGCAGCAACACGCGCGCCTGCGCGCGGCGGTGATCAAGCTGGGCTCACCGTAAGAGGCTGCGTTGAATGTCTCTCAGGTCAGGAAGGGGGCTTGCCCCCGCTGCTTTCAACTTCAGAGCCGCCCAAAGTTCAGAGCGGGGGCAAGCCCCCTTCCTGACCTGAGAGCTTTAGGACTTAGAGATTCATCGGGGTCCTAATTCTCCTCACAACTCTGCAGGCGATGCTCCAGGACCTTGTCCTCGGAAAAGTTTTCCAGCTTCTGAAAGTATTCCGCTTCGCGATCGAGCGCTCTTTCCGGAATCAGTCCAACCAATTCCGTGCTCGCGATTTCCACGCCCTCGCGATCAGCTTCACGGCGTACCGCTTCATAGGCGGCAGTGACGCCCGTCACTTCATAGTTCACGATGTTCATCGAAACCTGGGCCAGCCCGCGAGTGCTGAGTTCAAAGCCGAGCGCCTTCAAAAACGGCAGGCCGCCCGAGCGCGCCCTGACCGCGCGCGCAATTTTTCGCGCGATCGAAACATCGACGGTGCGCAGGTTGATATTGAAGGCAATTAGAAACGGACGCGCGCCCACCGCGATCGCGCCGGCAGTTTCATGCACCTGCAGCGGCCCCAAAGGTCTCACGTCGGGCGCACGAGACGGCTGAAAAGCGATCTGCTCCTTTAACAACTCAAACGCGCCGCGTCTGACGTCCTCGAGGTTGACTCGTTCGGGCCTGAGCGCCGCACGTTCATAAAAAAAGACCGGAATCGAGAGTTCGCGCGCGATGCGTTCGCCCGCCTGGTGCGCGAGGGCCACGCAGTCGTCCATGGTCACGCCGCTGATGGGAATGAAAGGCAGCACGTCCGTGGCGCCGAGGCGCGGATGCACGCCGGTGTGCCCGCGCATGTCGATCAACCTGGCCGCCAGCGCCACCGCACGCACTGCCGCTTCGACAATGTGTTCCGGCGCCGCCACAAAAGTGATCACTGAGCGGTTATGATCGCAGTCGATGTGCGTGTCGAGCACGCAAGCCGTGGGCACGGCCGCGATCGCCTGCGCCAGTCGCGCGACATTTTCTGTCTTGCGGCCTTCGCTGAAGTTTGGTACACACTCAACGAGAGACATAGATGCTGGATGTTAGATACTAGATTTATTGGACAACGCATTCTAGCATCTGGCATCCAGCATCTAACATCCGCGCCTATGGCCCACGATCGCTTCATCGAAAAACACAAAACCGCCTGGCAGCGTTTGGAAGACTTGCTGAAGCTGCTGGACAGCACTTCGCTGCGACGCCTCCATCGCGAGGAGGTAAAGGAGCTGGGCCGCATCTACCGGCGCACTTCTTCCGATCTCGCGATCGCGCGGGCCGAGTCGCGCGATCCGCGGCTGATCAATTATTTGAACAGTCTTGTCATTCGCGCGCATGGCCGCATTTATCAAGCCGACGCGCAGGGCGGCTCGCGCATCAAGAAGTTTTTCACCACGGATTTCCCGCAGACTTTTCGTCGCACCTGGCGCTACACGGCAGTTTCGTTCGCCGTGTTTATGTTGTTTGCCGTCATCGCCTTCGTGGGGACGACGTACGACCCCGAGTTTTCAGAACTGGCCGGCGTGCCGCCGTCGTTTCGCGAAGCGTATATCGAAACAAAAACTCACTGGTGGGAAGACCTGAACGAAGCTAACCAGGTGGGCGCCAGCGCGATTTTCACAAACAACATTCAGGTGACCATTTACACGTTCGCGTTTGGCGCGATATTTGGCGTCGGGACGTTGTTCTTTCTGGCCTACAACGGCGCGGCCATTGCCTCGGTGCTCGCGCTGACTTACCGCGCCGGCTTCGGCAACGACTTGCTGACGTTCATGGTCGGACACGGCGTGATTGAGCTTTCGTGCATCTTCATCGCCGGCGGCGCGGGGCTGCTGATCGGAAGCGCGCTGTTGATGCCGGGCGATTTTTCACGCGCGGACGCGCTGAAGAGTCGCGGCAAGGAAGCGGTTCGGTTGATGATGGGGATCGCGGTGTTGCTGGTGGTGGCCGGGATCATCGAAGGCTTCATCTCACCGGCGCCGATCAATCCCAAGATAAAATACAGCGTTGCCGCGATTACCGGACTCGCGTTGTATTCTTACTTACTCCTTGCCGGCCGAAGTGAAGCCGTCAATTCGGAATCCTAAAACTGAACCTCACGTCCAAAGTTACAAGTGTTCGGGTTTCAGACCGGTGTGTTTGGCAATGCGCGCCAACATCTTCGGGCCGATCTCATCGCCGTCATGAAAGGCGAATACAACATCGGGGTCGCCAGGTCGTGAGAGAACCTTGTGAGAACCGGATTCTCGTTTGATCGTCCACCCGAGGCGGTGAAGAGCCGCGAGCACACGCTTAGCTTTAGCTGAGGGCCATTGGCTCATGCCGCCGCAAAGGAAATCGTGACGAATTCAGGAGCGCCTTCACCATGCTCAAGTCTGTCGGCCAGAACCCGGAGGGCCAGGGCCTGACTTCTGGCAATCGCTTCATCTGACGTCCTTCCATAGGCAAGTACGCCGGGGAGTTCGGGTACTTCAGCGAGCCAGCGGCCGTCAGTCTCCTGCTCATATTCAACTGTGAAAGTCATCGTCTACCTCAAACACATGCTATCACGAGATTTGTTGGAAGCGACGCTCCGCTTAGAGCAGCCCGCGTTCTTTCACCTGCAGATACTTTTCCAGGATCGCTGGGGCGAGGGCGGCGGCGGTGACGTCGAGCGCCAAGCCGCCTTGCGATTCAACCAGACGCAGCGCCGCCTCGCGCAGGTACATAATCTCTTCAGCCACTGACTGCGTAAAAAGATCGCGTGCGTTGTCCGGAACGTTGCTGACCACCGCCCGCAGATCGCGATCCGCGATCGTCACCACCAGCGGGAGGTGTCGGGGTCGCAGCAGGCGCAGCGAAGTCAGCAATTCTTTCGACCCTTCCTCGTCAACCAAATCCGTGAGCAGCACTACGAGCGACCGGCGTTTGCTGTTGGCGGCAATAAACTCAAATGCGCTGCGAGTAGCTCGGCTCGATCATCTCCGGCTCAACTGAATAAAGCGCCTCGAGCGCTGCGTCCATGTGATCGTGGCCGCGTCCCGGCGGCAGAAAACTCTTGATCTTTCTGCCAAAGACCAGCAGTCCGGCGTTGTCGCCCGCCCGCGCCGCGGCGGACATCAAAGCAAGCGCGGCATGGACCGCCGAGTCCAATTTTGTTTCCTGCTCGATGCGCGCAGTCATCAGCCGCCCGCCGTCGATCGCGATCAGGATCGTCTGGTCACGCTCGATCTGATACTGCCGCGTCGTCAACTTGCCGCGTCGCGCGGTCGCCGACCAGGAAATGTGTCGCAACTCATCGCCGCGAACATAGTCGCGCAGCGATTCAAACTCGCGACCTTCGCCGCGCCACGACGTCTTGCGATGAGACGCGACCAGCGAGCGCGCGCCCAACGCCTTCAATTCCGCTTCCCGCGCCCGGCGCATGTTTGGATAAACTTTGACCGAGACAACGGCGCCGGCTCGCGTTTCACACCAGACCAAATTCAGGCGCGAAAGAAAACGCACCGCGATCTGGCCAAACTCGAAGCGGCCTCGCTTTGGCGGCGTCAAACCATAGACCAACGCGGCCGCAGTTTGTCCGTCGACGCGCACCTTGGCCTCGCGCAAGCCGGACAATTTCATCTGCGGCGGAAACTCGTCTTTGACGACGAGTGAAACAGCATGCGCGCCGGCATTTTGAATGTTGATGCGCACTTCGGTCTCCGCGCCGACAGCGAAGCGGCCACCGAACTCGCGCGTGATGCGCACGGTTTTGGGAAGTTGACTAAGACGCGCATCGACTATCGCGAGCACAATCAGACCAACGTCGTACGCGAGCGCCACCCAACGCAGCCACGGCCGCCCCCACGAAAGCGAAAGCAGGATCAGGCCCAGCGGCCATCAGAAGGTAGAAGAGTTTGGTGAAGACAAAACGCATGTTGTCAGAGAATTCAGAATACAGAAGTCAGAATACAGAAGTTAGGACTTAGAAGTCAGGACTCAGAAGTCAGAATTAGGAGCCAGAATCGTGACGGAGTAGGGTTCGCGATCGCCCCGGTTCCGGCTTCTGACTCCTGTATTCTGAATTCTGACTTCTCTTCTACCGTGGCACTTCCGCGCTCTTCAGAATGTCAGTAATGACCGCATCCGGCGTGGCGCCGTCGAGTTCAGCCTCGGCGCGCAGCGTTAACCGATGACGCAGCACCGGACGGGCGACGTCGCGAACATCGTCGGGCGTGGCAAACTCACGGCCGCGAATTGCCGAAAGCGCTTTCGCGCACAACAGCAGAGCCACTGAAGCGCGCGGGCTGGCGCCGTAGTGAATGAACGGATGAACACGCGTGCGCCGCACGATATCGACGGCGTAATGTTGCACGCCCGGCTCCATTCGCGCCGTGCTCACCTCGCGGCGACAACGGGAAATTGCATCGGCGTCCGCAAGCGGTTCGATATGAACTTCGTTCAGCCGGCGCGAGTTGAAGCCGGCATCCCAGTTCGCCACCACCTGTCGCTCGTGTTCCTCGCTGGGATAGCCCAGCAGAATCTTCAACATGAAGCGGTCAAGTTGCGCCTCAGGCAGCGGATAAGTCCCTTCATACTCAATCGGGTTTTCAGTTGCGAGCACGGTGAAAATCGGCGAGAGCATGTGGCCGTCGCCGTCGATCGTCACCTGCCGCTCTTCCATTGCTTCGAGCAACGCGGCCTGCGTCTTTGGCGGCGTGCGGTTGATCTCGTCCGCCAGCAGGATGTCGGTGAAGATTGGCCCGGGCCGCAAATTGAAAGTTGACGTCGCGACGTTAAAGACGTTCGTGCCGGTAATGTCAGACGGCATCAGGTCGGGCGTGAATTGAATGCGCCCGAAATTCGCGTTGATGATCCGCGCGAGCGTTTTCACAGTCAGCGTCTTCGCGGTGCCGGGCACGCCTTCGATCAGCGCGTGGCCCTCAGCGAGGAGCGCGACCAGGATCTGCTCGATCGGCTCGTCCTGGCCCACTACGATCTTGGCCAGTTCGCGGCGGATGTGTTCGACGGTGGAGGAGACGTATTCAATCATTGTTTTCCTGGATGCGTTTTCAGTTTAATTTTTGAACTTTGACCGCGAACTGGCGCGAGCCAGATTTCAATTTCCAATGTCTAGAGGCTGCTGTTGCCCGCCGGTGCAGTAATCGCCAGATGTTATTTGAATCCGCGCTGGAGACGGCGGGGCGCGCCCGCCTCTAAACGGACGGCTGATCAGAGTACAAAGTTCAGCTTTCGTCAAATATTCTGCGCTGTCTGCTTCACTTCACGCGAGCGCATCCGCAGGCCCAAAGTAACTTCAAGTTCCCGCAGTCGCTTCACCAACTGAATCGACTGGCGCTCGCTAATGGCGCCGCCGTTGATCGCTTCTTCGGCCTGACGCATCAGAGTTTCAACCTGATGAGCGGTCAACGTCGAGCGCGCGGCAACTCGTGCGGCAATCTCCGCGCGCGGACTGTTGTAATCAATGCCGGCGTAGCGCGCCAACACCCGCCGCGTTCGCGAATAGACGTTTTCGATCGCCAGGTCGTAGGCGTGCGCGCGCTGTTGCAACTCAGCCATCGACGCAACAAATTCCAAACTCGAACGGCGATCGACGCGAGGCATCGGCAGCGGCCGCGCAAACCGGCGACCACGCGTCCAAAGCATCAGCAGGACGATCAGAAGCAACTGGCCGGAGATCGCCAACACCGGCGTGCCCGCAAAATAACTGGCGAATGCGTTGCTCGTCGCGCCGCGGCCCTGATGAAACTCATCGAACGCAATCAATCCATCAGCACTCGAAACCAGGTTGATCGCGAGCCGCAGATTGTCGTTGAGAGCGATGCCGCCGTTGGCGACGATGTAGGGATCGCTAAGTAAAACGATCCTGCCTTTGCCGTGCAGGTAGTCAAGCAACACAACCGATCGCGTCGCCGCTTCCAGGTGAATGACGGGAGCGGGTGAGCCTTGATCGGGGACGACGGCAGGCGTCGGGTCCGGCGTTTCTTCGCCGAAAGGGTCAAACTCGTCTTCGGTGTTCGAGTAGTCCGGCGTTGGAGACGCGGCGCTCTTGTTCGTCGAGAAAAACTTGATCGCCGAAAAATAACGCGACGGCATTACAGATTCGACGTCGCGCGTCAGCGGCGTCGGCAGGACCGGATAAAGCGGCTTGACGTTTTCAGTCATCTGTTGCGGACTTGCGGGATCAGAATCAAATCCGGGAAAGTCGAGAAACTCCGTCGTAACTTTCCACTCTCCCGCGAGGGGCAGCAGCGCATCGTCAGGCCGGCGATCAATCAGCACGAGCCGCCCGCCGCTCGCCACCCACAACAGCAAACTCTTCGCCTCGTCCTCGTCAACTGCAACTTTTGGCCGGCCCACGATGACGAACGTCCGCACCTTCTCGCCAGCCCCGCCCAGCAGCCGCTCAGGCGTGTCGCGCCAGCGCATGACCGGATAACCCAACTCACTCAGGAGATCATAAAACGCGCGCGTGCCGGTGGCGCCGGCGTTGTAGGTCGACCGGTTCGGGTTCATCTCCGAATCCAGTTTTTCCTCCTCGGTGACGTAGGCCGCGGAGTTGATCGCGATCAGGATGCCAACCGCGACGAGGATCGTGATTATGATTCCCAGACGTTCACGCATAATAGAAACGCAGATCTAAATTGTCAGCGTTTAGAGGCGGGCACTGCCCGCCGGCCCAACGTTCGCTACCAAGTCATGCAAACCACGCTTGAGACGGCGGGCAATGCCCGCCTCTAAACGAGCGCGAAATTCAGCGTAACAGCGCCCGCTCGTAAGCCGAGCGAAACGCCAGCCAGTCACTTTCAGTTGCGGCCGACAGGCCATACCAGTGGCGCTCAAAGCTGTCGGTCAGTTCCTTCACGTTGCGATACAAAGGCTCAACCTGGCGCACGGCGCGCAGGTAGTCACGATTGGTTTTGTGTTGGGCCAGGCTGATGATTTTGCGGTCGCCCATCTCCACGAGCAGCGCGATATAAGCTTTGCGGATCGCCGCGCGCAACTCGCCGCGCCGGGCCAGCGCCTCGGCCTCCGAAAGAAGATCACGAGCCGTCTGATCGGGTTCCAGCCGTTCACCCAAAACGATGCGCGCCTTCTCTTTAGTTTTCTTTTTCGTCTGCCGGGTCCTGAGCAATCGCGGCAGAAACAACTTCAAGACGAAAACGATCACGCCAACCGCCAGGGCAATTACGACTATCTGCGCAATCCGGCTGAGCCAACCGGCGCGACCAGGCGACATAGGTTTGGGCTTGGGAAAGAGATTCGAGATCCATTTCAGCAGCTTCTCGAGGAGCCGGTTTAAAGCGCTCTCCTGCTTAGCCTTTTGGGCATACTCAGCGCGCTGCAAAATTTCGGTGAGTTTGCGACGCTCCTCTTCTTTGCTTGCCGTCGTCAGGGTCGTCGGCCTGTTCGAGCTCATCAACGCGGTGCTCTATCGCCGCCAGCCGCTGTGTCATTCTCGTCAGAACGTTGTAACGCTCAGCGGAATGGTCGGCGACGTAAACGTCTAGTTCGCGATGCAGCCAGGAATTGTCAACGCTGAAACTCGCGCCCTTCCATTCAATTGACTCGGTCACAGGTAACAGAGCGCGCACGCTCGTGACCATCTGGGCGTCGCGGAAGGCGTAAGCCGACTCGCTTTCGGCGTCGTCAGATCGGGCTAAAGCGTCGAGCCCGGTTACCGCTTGCTTGATTCGATCGTGATATTCGTTGAGGGGAGCGGCGGAGATCGTCGTTGACAGTAAGACTAAAACGCTGCCGGCGAAAATGCAGCGCGCGGCAAAGCGACTCAACAGTGCGTGCTCGTTTTGTGAACGTGGTCGGCGCTTAACCATGTGCGATTGTAGAGCGTGTCTTTCTCAGGCTTAACCCAGTCCCAGTGTGCTGCCCGGCGCCATTCGCGGCGGCGGCAGGCGGCTTGGATCGGCAGCAATTGCCGGCGCGAAAGGCGAAGTAACGTTGACGTCAGGCATCACCGTAAGGTTCTGCGAGGCCATCAGCTCGATATCGTAACCTTCGTGTCTCACGCGTTCGTCAACGTACAGCAGCGACATGCCCAGCATCCATACCGGCGCCAACAGAATTGAACTCAAAGGTGTAATAACGCTGTAACCGATCGCGTACCATGCCGGCCAATCGGTCGCGTTCCACGGCGACGGATTGATGCCGTTCAGGTAGCCATACCAGCCCAGCGGAGCCACCAGCAGCATCAACGCCGAATAGGTCGCGAAGGTAATGAAGAAAGTCATTGCCATCAGCCGCCGCACGTTTCCCTTGGCCAGCGAAAAACTGCGACTGACGGATTCAAAGACGCGTTTGCCTTCAACCAGCAAGACCTGCGGCACGTACGCAACTTTGCCGGCCATGAAGAAAAACAACCAGAGACCCACGCCCGTCCCGGCAAGGAAACCGAGAATGCCGACGATCGCCGTCATCCAGATGGGCGCCCACTGGGCCATGAAAAAAATGCCAAGCGAAAGAATGATGAAGACGATGTAAAAACCGAAAGCCCCAACCATCCAGGCTACCACCAGCCACAACACGACGATGATTGTCGCGCCGAGCAGCGACCAAAATCGCGAACGCACGGCCGCGTAAGTAGTGCGCGCCAGCACCGGTTCATTCGAAAGCAGGTGCGCGACGAGATTGCGCGAAGCCCCGCCCATAACGATCAAAGAAAAAAGATGGCCGCCGGCGACGAGGGCGAGTGCGACAAAGATGAGGAACACATAAAAAACGAACTCGGCGGTTTCAGGAGTGCTGGCAAGTCTGCGCGTGGCGATGGTCCATAACACCCAACCGACTGCTGAAACAATTACAGGCGGCGCGGCGATTCGCATCAGCGTGAAGAGGTGCCGACGATAAAGACGGACCGCGCGGTCGATAAGATCACCCGCCCCCAGAGGCACCAGATGCAGATCGTTGGCGCTGGATGTTGCCATAAAAACGAGCTTTTAGTTCTGAATTTGAGACGAAACGCAGAACTGAGATCTGCAAATTGAATTCAAGATCGGACCGGCCAAAATCTTAACACGCACGTTGCTGCGATGTCTCAATTGTTTAGAACCATCGTCAGCGTTGCGGCATTGATCGTCCTTTCATCTCCCCGGAACACCGACAACATCGCTTGAGGGCTCGGCCACCTTGCTGGCCCTTCTGCAAGACTTGCTGGCCTTCTTCAAGAATAGTCGTCGGGGTTGTATCCAAATTTGAAACTCTCTGTGCATCCTCTGTGTTCTCTGTGCCTTTGTGGTTACTCTTTCTTCCGGAGCGTTTAGCCGAGAGGACCAGGGAACATGGAGGGACGCACCGAGGGAGAGACTGAATGCGAGACTCATCGCTGAGAGGTCGATTTGCAGCTACCAAAGCCCTGCGTGATACACTCGACGCGCAACGCTATCAAGACTCAACTCGGAAAATGACTGGCTTAACTCAGGCAAGAACGAACGCATTCCAGTGCCCCTGTAGCTCAACGGTTAGAGCAGCAGACTCATAATCTGTTGGTTCGGGGTTCGAATCCCTGCGGGGGCACCAATTAACTGGCGGTTGTCTTAAGTTCAGGGCTTCTGGTCGCCGCTTTGTTATCTTCGGAGCGCGCGATCGGCGTCAGAAGCTCAGTACCGTTCTGCGGATCGCAGATCCCCCATAGAGGTTTTCTCGATATGCCTGTTCCAGATTTCCAAACGTTAATGCTTCCCTTGTTGAAGCTGGCTTCGGACGGCAACCCGCATACGCTTTCCGATACGGTCGAACATATGGCCCAGGAGTTTCAGCTCACAGATGAGGAGCGAGCGGAAGTACTCGGAAGGGGTCAGAACCGGCTGTACAATCGGGTCGGCTGGACCACCACTTATCTGAAGAAGGCAGGCTTAATTCAATCGGTAGGGCTGGGACGCTTTCAAATCACAGATCGTGGCCGTGACGTCCTTGATAGCCAGCCGGCGACCATCAATGTTGCCTTTCTCGAAAGTAGGTTTCAGGAAGTCTCTGAGTTCCGAAAGAACCGTTCAACGCACGATGCTACCGCTGAGGAAACACCGGCTGTCTTCAATAGCGTAACCGGTACCTGGACTCGCCGCTCGGGGATCGAGAAACGCATTCGGGAGAACCTGGTGACGCTAATCCCAAGCGAGGCTGTCCGCCGCGACGCGCTCGCCTTTCTGGCGTTTGCCATTCAGAACGCGGATGAAGAACGGACCAGCGCCTGGTATCTGCGCGAGACGGAACAGAACCTTCGCCTCATGACGGGTCGATTGCTGGCGTGTGAGATCGGAAGATCGACTGTGCGGGTAGGCGTTATCGGACCTGTTAGCGACGACGTGCGCGATACGCTTGGTGCTGATGTTGAGGGCGATTCAGAGGTCAAGTGGATTCCTGGCGGATTACACCTTACCTTCCCAATTGAGCACGCCGCGCAAGCGACTGAACTGCTTAAAGACAGTTTCAATAGCTTTGTTGACCTGGCGATGGCGCGAGTGCGAAGAGCAGTCAGCCTTGAAGACCACGCGCCTGAAGCGGTCGATTACATCGGCGCCTTCATCGGTCGTGAGTTGCCGCAGCCCGTGCCTGACGCACAAAATACCGAACCGGCTGACGACGCAACCGACGAGGATGATGCCACTACTTCTCGGGCTCCAAAGATTCGCGGCCGGGCTCCGATTTTCGAGCCCGGGCAGCGCGCCATAGCTTCACTGATGGACCCGAGTTTCTCCAGTTCTGCTCTAAACCTGCGGCAACACCAAACTCCAACCTGCGGTGGCGCGAAAATGCTTGCCGCCTAGCGCTCGAAAGGTGTATTAGAAGGAATCTCTTTGCAAGGTTCTTACTCTCACCGAACAAAAATCACACTCAGTAAGCGCTGTCTGTCAACAATGGCAGGGTGGATTATCAACTTTTATCGGTTGCCCAGAACAACTGGCTAAACTAATCAGGTGGAGCATAACAATGAAAAGAAAAGTCGTCTGGTCGCTATTAACCACAGTCGTATTGGTTGGTGGACTTCTCAGTTACACCCCAAGCGCATCGTCGAGTTCATCTAACCAACAGGTAGTGCTGCGAACGTCTCCCCAGATTTCCAACTTAATGTTACTGCCGCTGACAACGACGTTTGATGTCGATCGCACGGACGATACGGCTGCGGCGACGGCCTGCACGGCCGCACCCAACGATTGCAGTTTGCGCGGCGCCATCATTGCCGCAAACGCCGATGTGAGTGCGGACCCGGTGGTTATCAATCTACAACCGGCCACCACCTACAATCTGACCTTGGCCAATGCGACGCAAGAGAACGCCGCAGCCACGGGTGACCTGGACGTCACCACGATCCTGCACACGGTGACGATCGCCGGTGGTGGTTCATCAGGACCGAATGCGAGCATCATCGACGCCGCCGGTCTGACTTCGGGCAACTCACACGACCGCGCGTTTCAAATCACCGCGTCGGGCGTCACCGTTATCTTTCAGAATTTGGCGATTCGAAATGGACAGGCGGCTGACGACGGCACCAGCGGCGCGAGCACGAACCCAACCGCGCAAAACTCCACCCGCGCCGGTGGCTGCATCCTTAACGGCGCGGGCATCGATATAAATCTGGTTGCGGTGAACGGTGGCGGCAGTGTCACGCTTGATAACGCCGCAATCCAGTCGTGCCAGGTGCTGGGCAAAGGCGACGACCAGGTAAACCAGAACAGAACGCTCGATGCGTGGGGCGGAGGTCTCGCCAGTTTAGGGACGACCGGAAACGTGATCATTACGGGCAGTAGGTTTACGGGCAATGCTGCCTTAGGTGGAAACGGCGGCACTTTCAACAACGGCAACGGGTCCGGTGTTAGAGGTGGCGCGATCTATTTCGCCGGCGGAACGCTCAACATCGACAGGTCGCGAATTGACAACAACGATGCCACGGGCGGTAAAGGCGCTGACACCAATCTTATAAGTAACCAACAAAACGGCGGCATTGGCGGCTTCGCGTATGGTGGCGGCGCCTACATCGGCGGCGGCACGGTTAGCATTAACAACACCACAATCGAGAGCTGCGCAGCGACTGGCGGCAATGCCGGCACGGGCCAAAACGCCGGCAACTCAGGCGGTGAAAGCGGCGGTGGCGGCCTTTACACTCTCGGTAGCGTGACGGTCACCAACTCCACCTTTAACCTGAATAACTCCACTGGCGGCCGCTCCGGCGATTCTTTTGGTCCAGACTGCTTTGGTGCTCACCAATCGCTTGACGGTGGCGCAGCTCGCGGCGGCGCGATCCTCGCCGATGGCGGCAGTCTGATCATCAATACCGCGACCCTGGCGAACAACTCCGCTCACGGCGGTAACGGCGGCGACGGTGGACCAACGAACACCGCAACCTGCGCTCAGACAACACATGGCGCCGGCGGACTCGCCCATGGCGGTGCTGTGACCAACAACAATGCCGCGACTCTAAACATCAATCACGCAACGATCAGTGGTAACAATGCGCAGGCCGGCAACACCGGAGTCAATCAGGCTGGAGCCAACCAGCCGCCACGTTTGGTTGCCGAAGGTACTGGCGGCGGCATCCGGGTTGGTCCCGGCGGCGTAACTTTGGAAAACACAATCATTGCCGGTAACACCGCGGCGAACGGTCTCGGCAACGCCACCGGCGCTCCCACTCCCGGACCCAATGTTGACGGCGCGGTGACCAGTAATGGTCATAACCTGCTCGGCGTCGCAGCGGAAGCAACGGGCTTCACGGGGACAGGTGATCAAACCGGCGCCAACCCGATGCTCGCGCCGCTGGCGGACAACGGTGGTCCAACCGAGACGATGGCGCTTTTGCCCGGTAGTCCGGCGATCGACGGAGGCGTGGCCGCCGGCGCCACATTTGATCAGCGCGGTATGCCGCGCCCGGTCGATGACCCCGGCGTAGCCAATGCTCCGGGCGGCGACGGCACTGACATCGGCGCCTATGAGACCGAAATCCCCTGCATCCTCTCCTGTCCGGCAGACATTGTCGTGGCGAATGATGCTGACGCGTGCGGCGCGGTGGTCAATTACACTGAGCCTTCCGGCGCAGGCTGCGGCACGGTCACCTGCGACCATCCTTCGGGATCTTTCTTCGGAGTCGGAGAGACAATGGTCACTTGCACCAGCACGGCTGGTCCGACTTGCAACTTCAAAGTCACGGTCAACGACACTCAGGCTCCGACCATTTCGTGTCCGGCCGACATCACTGTTAACGCGCCTTCGGGCAGTTGTTCCGCGGCAGTCAACTTTACAGTCACGGCCAGTGACAACTGCGGAATTCCAACTGTAGTTACCAGCCAAGCATCGGGTTCAGTCTTCCCGGTGGGCACGACGATGGTAACCGCCACGGCGACAGACGCGGCCGGCAACTCAACAAACTGTAGCTTTAATGTGACGGTTAAGGATGTGACCGGACCGGTCATTACCACCAACGGTCAGACCATCGAGTTGTGGCCGCCTAATCACAAATACAAGACCGTCAAGGTCACCGATTTCGTGGTTAGCGCCAGCGATCTTTGTGACCCAACGGTGAACCTCGGCAGTGTGAAGATTGCCAAGGTGACGAGTGATGAGCCCAACAACAGCGGCGGAGATGGCAACACGACTAATGACATCGTGATTGCGGCAGACTGCAAGTCAGTGCAGCTGCGCTCTGAACGGCAGGGCGGTGGCAACGGACGGGTTTACACGATCACGTTCAAGGTCACTGATTCTTCGGGCAATGTCAGTAACGCTACGGCCAAAGTCACCGTGCCGCATTCACAAAATGGATCGGCGGCGGTGGACAGTGGACCGCAGTACACAGTCCTGGGCGCCTGTCCTTAGCGTGCGGATGGTTGGAGACGATCAACGATCAAGTGAGGTTAGAAGTGAGAGGCTGCCGAGTGGCGGCCTCTTACTTTGATGAGCTCCACCGATCAAAGCTGCTCTGATCATCGTGACGATCAAGCGACCGACATGATGGCGCCGGCGACGTTGCCAGCGGCCGCGCACTCTCAGTTGACGACGCCGTCAAAAGTTTTTCTTCAAGAATTTTCTTGACAGTCTCACGCAGTTGGATTATTAATCCCGCATTCTCGTTATCTCTAGTCCAAAAGTTGCTCAAGAACTTTTCCGGACTCCACCGAATCGAATCACTGGGAGACGATAATGCCAACCAAGAGTCCTCAGAAAAAGAAAGCAGCAACGTCTAAGACAAGTTCCGGGAAATCTGCTGCCGCTGCAATCCGCAGCGGAGCGTTACCCCCTTATGGAGTTCCCATTCGCGAAGCGCTTGCACGCGGTGATGCGCGTGAGATGCAAGGGCTCGCCACTGCCACGCGCCAGTATCTCAAAAATGTTCAGACTGCCCTGGCTAAGTTAGATGCAGCCACTGGCAAGAAACGCTGAGCGAAACACCAAGCGAAACACTGGGCGTTCGAAACACTGAGCGCCGGTCCTTACTTAAATCTTAATTTCACCCATTCGAAGGAGGCTACATGCCAGCACGAAAAGTATCCGCGAAGACAAGCGCCAAGGCTTCTAAAAAACCGACCAAACTCTACAAACCCATCGTGGCCCTTTATGCCGTGCCCATTTACGACGCGATCAAACGCGGCGACGCGGCCGAGATGAAAAAACTGGCGACGCAGGCACGCAAGCATGTCAATGATGTGAGTGCTGCCCTGGCCGCTCTGGACAAGAGGATCGGCTTGAAACGGAAATAACTGCCGGTCAGGGATCAAGTCATGGCTGAGCCAACGCGGTATCTTTCTTCCGACGATCGCTCGGCGATTACACCCGTGCACGCAGTTTGGGAGATCACGCTTGCCTGTGATCTGAAGTGCCAACACTGCGGCTCGCGTGCCGGTCGTCGTCGGCCCGAAGAACTATCGACGGAAGAATGCCGGGATCTCATTCGCCAATTAGCGCGCCTCGGCACGCGCGAAGTGACGCTAATTGGCGGCGAGGCCTACCTGCGCCGCGACTGGCTCGACATCATCCGCGAAATTCGCGCGCAGGGAATGGACTGCACGCTGCAATCCGGCGGACTTCATTTAACTGAGGAACGCATCCGCCTGGCGGCCGAGGCCGGTCTCCAGGCGGCCGGCGTTTCCATTGACGGACTGCCGGAAGTCCACGATCAGTTGCGCGGCGTGAAAGGATCGTTTGATGCAGCCCTGAATGCGTTGCGGTTGTTTCCGAAGTACGGTCTCGTCCCCAGCGTTAACACCCAAATCACTTCACTCGTCATCCCGCAGCTCCGCGAGTTGATGAATCTCTACATCGATGCCGGCGCGCGCAATTGGCAAATTCAATTGACGGTGGCGATGGGCCGTGCGGCCGATCATCCCGAGCTGCTGCTGCAGCCCTACGAAATTTTAGAGTTGATGCCGTTGCTGGCTGAGCTTTATCAGGAGGGTTCGGATCGCGGCTTTCTGATTCAACCGGGAAACAACATCGGTTACTTCGGACCTTACGAAGCACTGTGGCGCGGCAGCGGCGACGAACGCGTGCACTGGAGCAGTTGCAACGCCGGACAGAACACCATCGGAATCGAGGCTGATGGCACCATCAAGGGTTGCCCTTCATTGCCGACCACGCCTTACGGCGGCGGAAACATTCGCGACCTGACGCTCAAGCACATCTGGCAGAAAGCTGACGAAATCAGTTTCACGCGAACGCGCACGGTAGATGACCTGTGGGGATATTGCCGCAGTTGTTACTACGCCGACGTTTGCCGCGCCGGTTGCACCTGGACCACGCACGTCTTGTTCGGGCGCGCGGGCAACAATCCCTTCTGCCATCATCGCGCGCTGGAATTGTCGCGACAGGGAATGCGTGAACGAATTGTGCAGATCGAGAAAGCGCCCGGGAAGCCTTTCGATCATGGCCGCTTCGCGCTCGTGCTGGAAGGCGCCGACGGAAAACCTTTGCCGGCGGATTCTGTAGACGAACAAAACGGCGCTGCATCAGCGTCTGCTGCAGCCAGCGTTTCAGCTACCGCGTCCGCGAAATCAATTCCCCTCACGAGCACTTCGCTGGTCCAGATACTGCCGGCCAAAGGCCGCCGCAAATCGCCTCGCAAAACGCAACCGGTCGAGCCGCCGGAGCTGATCATCTGCCGCGGCTGCAACCGCCACGTGACGGACAACACCAAGCTCTGTCCCTTTTGCGGCGGCAATGTCCCTGCTCTTACCAGGGAACATGCAAAAAATCTTCGAGAAGATCGGAAAGCCTACCGCCAACTGCTCAAGCTCATGGAAACGGTGTAGCTCCCAGCCAACTGGTGACCTGATTTCAAGTCTCTGCGCTGACTCGGCGCGCTCTGCGTCTCTGCGGTGAGTGGGTTTTGCAGCCGATCTTAACCGCCGAGGCGCAGAGTGACGTTGAGACTACCCAGAGAAAACTTCAAATTGGGGCACTACCCCGACTGCAGAACATTGGCTTCGAATACGGTAATGATGCGACCCACGCCAGCAACCTATACCACGCCAGCAATCTTTACGACGGGCCCGGCGATAGTCCTCTACCTGGCTGCTGTCAAACTCCTGATCCATTTGTTGACCGCATCGCGCTATGGAATCTTTCGCGATGAACTGTATTACCTCGCCTGTGCGGAGCACCTCGATTGGGGATACGTGGATCAACCGCCGCTGATCGCCTTCGTAGCCTGGTTTGCCCGACGCGCCTTTGGCGAATCGCTTTTAGGCTTGCGACTGCTGCCCGCTATCGCTGGGGCTGCGCTGGTCTGGCTTACGGGCACGCTCGCACGGGAAATGGGCGGCGGAAAATTTGCGCAAGCCGTCGCTGCTCTGGCGGTTATCGTCGCGCCCGTCTTTCTCCTGATGAACCACTGGCTGACCATGAACGCCTTCGAGCCTTTGATCTGGCTGGGCTGCGTTTGGTGCATCGTGCGCGCGATCAATCTTGAGAGGCCGCGCTACTGGCTCGGCTTTGGCGCGCTGGTGGGCCTCGGAATGGAGACCAAATACACTGTGGCGTTCTTCGTGATTGGCGTCGTGGTCGGTTTGGTGTTGACGCGGGAACGTCGCTTCATCAAGAGCCGCTGGATCTGGTTTGGAGCTTTAGTTTCGCTGTTAATTTTTCTTCCCAACCTCATCTGGCTGGTGCGGCACGATTTTCCGTTCCTCGAGTTGATGCATAACATTCGCGAGAGTGGTCGCGACGTAGTGCGTAGCCCTTTAGCTTTTGTCGCGGATCAGGCAATGATTCTTAACCCGATCTTGTTTCCGCTCTGGGCCGGCGGTTTGTTATGGCTGTTTTTCGGCCGTAGCCCGAACGTCCCGGTTGTACGGCGTTACCGCCTGCTTGGATGGACTTACCTGGTGATGCTGGTTTTGCTGATTGCACTCAAGAGCAAGAATTACTACTTGGCGCCTGTCTATCCTATGCTCTTTGCCGCCGGCGCCGTGGCGTTTGAAGCGGTCACGCGCGCGCGCGTTGATGAGCACTCGCCGCGCCTGTTCCGCTTCTGGCTTCGTCCCGCATACGTCGCGCTGATCGTTGTTGCCGGCGCAGTTCTGTTGCCGACCGTCCTGCCAGTGCTGCCCGTTGAAACCTACATTCGCTATCAGAAAGCTCTGGGCTTCGAACCGCGGAAGACAGAGAACCAAAACACTGGTCCACTGCCCCAATACTTTGCTGACGAGTTTGGTTGGGAGGACATGACTCGCGAGGTTGCGCGCGTTTACCACAGTCTCAGTCCTTCGGAAAGGGCACGCACTGCCATCTTCGCGAACAGCTACGGGCAGGCTGGGGCCATCGATTTCTTCGGACCAAAGTATGGTTTGCCCCCGGCGATAAGCGGCCATCAAAGTTATTGGTTGTGGGGACCGCGCGATTACACCGGCGAGATCGTCATTGTCCTGGGCAGCGACGGCGAGGGCGATCGCGAACACTTCAAAACTGTCGAAGCCGTGGGCCGCATCTCGCATCCTTACTCCCGTCGCGATGAACATTATGACGTGCTCCGCTGCCGCGGGCTGAACGAGAACCTCAAAACTATTTGGCCGGCGGTGAAGAAGTGGAACTAGGTTGGCTGTGCCTTAAATGAGTTCCCCTCTGTGTGACCTTTGTGAGGGCTCAGAGGAAGCACAGAGATTGGTTCTCGTTTATACTCAGCCGCACAGAATCAAGAAATCATGTCCGATCATCGTTACAAACGTTCCGTTGAGACGGCGCAGGACCAGTCGCGCGAATCGCGTCAGGCGGAGTGCCTGGAGAAGTGCCTGAAAGTTTTGCCGGACGAGCAGCGCGAGTCGATATTGAAGTATTACGGCGACGAAAATCAGCTGCCGCCGGACTTGGCTATTTCGATCCTGCAATTGAAGACCGGCACACGCCGTTTGCGAGAGTGTCTGGAAAAATGTTTGCAGGAGGCAAGCGAAAACTCGTTGCCGTTGTAAATTTTCGGCGCCGAGTTTCAGTTGAGTTAAGCAGATGAAGATTGACCGCACGACAAACGAAAAGACGATTGGGATTGGCATCGTCGGCGCCGGCTTTGCCCGCACGACCCAAATTCCCGGCTTCCGCAACTGCCCGGGCGCGCGCGTGGTCGCGATCACCAGCCGCCATCGTGAACGCGCCGAGAGCGTGGCGAACGAGTTTGGCATTGAACATGTCGCCGAGGATTGGCAGGAGTTAGTACGCCGGGACGACGTCGATCTGGTCAGCATCGTTACCCCGCCGGCGACCCACATGGAGATCACGCTCGCCGCGCTTGAGCATGGCAAAGCGGTGCTCTGCGAGAAGCCGATGGCGATGGACGCTGCCGAGGCGCAGCGGATGACAGAGAGCGCGCGCGACGCCGGCGTGCTGGCCCTGATCGATCACGAGTTACGTTTTCTGAGCAGCCGCCGAAAAATGCGCGCGATGGTCCACAGCGGCGCGATCGGCACCGTGCGCCACTGCAACTATGTTTTCCGGTCTGACTATCGCGGAGTTTTGGGGAACTGGGATTGGTGGTCGGACGCGGGCGAGGGTGGCGGCACCCTCGGCGCGATCGGTTCGCATGTAGTCGATTCGTTTCGCTGGCTGCTGGACACGGAAATCAGCGAAGTTTGCGGCATTCTTTCGACTCACGTCACCGAGCGGCCCGACAAAACGAGCGGGACCATGCGAGGCGTGACGTCTGACGATGATGTCAAACTCCTGTTCCGCCTGGCTGATTCGCCACTGACGAAGAAAGCCACCGCGTCAGCAAGTCTTTCAGTCGTCGAATCAGGAAGACACGACAACAGGCTCGAGGTTTATGGCAGCGCGGGCGCGTTGCGGGTTGAAGAGACCGGCGAGCTTTGGCACTCGCCGGCTGGTTCAGGCGCCTGGCGTCCGGTGGAAGTTGTGCAGGATGCAATTGCGCCCGGCATGCGCGAAGCCAGTTGGTCGCGCGGCTTCACGATTTTCGCAAGCGAGATCGTTAGCGCTCTCAGACAAGGACGAAAGACTGTGGCCGGCGCGGCAACGTTTGAAGATGGCTTGCGAGTTCAGCTCGTGCTTGACGCCGTGCGCGCGTCTAACGAGAGCGGATGCTTTGTGAAGGTGCAGTAGACAGGAGACAGTAATCAGTAGACCGGAAGTCGAGACAGGAGGCAGTAGAAAATCCGCACCTACTGTCTCCTGTATTCTGTCTACTGACTCCTGCTTCCGCTCCTTACTTCAGTTTTTCACACATCCATGGACCACCGGGCCGCGGCACTTCCAGAAGCAATGAGTCAAAACCCAACATCATGGTTTTAGGGATTCTCTCGGCGAGTATCGCCACCTGCTCCTTATGGACCCGAGTCTCCTCATTCCGATCAGGGTCGCGTGGCAACAAACCGAATCCTGGTGCTGGTCCATAGGCGCCGCACTCTCGATGCTCCATGACAAGGACCCGTTTAACGGTGTGAAGCTCTACGGCGAGTCCCAGGTGATCGAGAAATGTCTGGTTCCAATCCGGTTTGGCAGGAGCCACGGCTCCCAACGCCGCGCCGGCAAGGATCACATGGTCATACTTTATTCCTCTCATTAGCTGGGATATCTCCAGTAAAAAGCGAAAGTCCATGCAGGTTAGTAACAGCACGTCGGCCTCGTGGCTGGGGTCGCTGTCTGCCTCCAGCTCTTTCACGTATGCGTCAAATTCAATCAAATGCTCGCGATTGTCAGTCATTGAGATTTCCTCGTCGTTTTGTAAGGTAGGTTAGATAGACATCCGTTACGTTGGTGCGCCCCTTATGTTTGCCCACCCCGATCAGGAAATTCGCTGTTCTCCTGTCGCCTTGCTCGCGCCTCCTGCTCCTGATTATTTCCTCGTCGCTCGTTCCGTCCCGGTGCGGTCGCTGCCGTAGCCGCCCCAGATTCCGTCCAACACGCCGTTGGCCCTGACTTCGTAGGCGACGAAAGCGCAGCTTGATCCGCCGATGCCCACTGAAAGCGTGTTGCCTTGTTTCACGCCAAAGCCAGAGGCGTTATTGCTCCAGGCGAACGAATAACCGCCGGCCTTCGGCGTGATGGAAAGCGTGCCTTTGTAGCCGCTGCCGTCGGGATTCTTGCCGGTGAGATTGTAACTGCCGGCCACGCCCGAACCGCTCGTGCGCTCGGCCCTTTCGCTGCCGCGCTCGTTCTTGCCCCAGTAGCCCCATGGTCCTTCAAGTGTGCCGTCGGCCAGAATCTGATAACTGACCACACCGCAGCCCTGCCCGTTGCTGCCTTCGGTGAAAGCCACCGCCACTACATTTCCGTTGAGCACGCCGACGCCGTCGTATTGTTTGCCGGCGTTCCAACGAAACTGGTAAACCTCGCCCTGCCTGATAATCTGAAGCGCGCCTTTGTAAGGACTGCCGTCTTCGTTCGTGCCGACGACTTCGTAACCGCCGGCGATGTCAACAACTGGTGTCGCCACCGGCGGCGGCGGGTTAGTGCTGCCGGTTGATTCTGTCTTCGCAATGCCGGCGCCGGACCGGTTGCAACCCAGCACGCAAAAAACGAACAAGGCAAGCGCAAGCAAATTACTGAACCACGAATTCTGTTTCATTGGGGTCTCCTCATGACTCTATCGGGACTGGTAAAAAACGGTAACCGCCAAGGCGCCAAGGTCGCCAGGAAAAACACATCTCCAGATCGAATTGCTGTTCAGATCTTTTATTCCTTGGCGCACTTGGCGTCTGGGCGGTTAGCAAGATCAAAGGTTTGCGGGAAAATCGCAGGCTATATAAGTTCACTGCGTCTGTCTTGTCAACATTTTTACCTGTGACTATATTGGCTGCTGCCAAATCTGAACCGCCCAGTTTCGTCTCTTCGGCAAATGCAAACAAAGCCACTCCGGCCGCCGCGCTCACGCAAAAGCGTTCGCAAAATTCGCGTCGGAGTCGACACCGGCGGCACGTTCACTGACTTTGTCCTCGCAGCGAACGGCCGTTTGCAAATACTCAAAATCGCCTCCACGCCTTCCGATCCTTCGCGCGCGATTGCGGCTGGTCTGCGGGCCATCTCAGCAGAGACTGGCGTGTCGCCCAAAAATGTCGAAGTCGTTCACGGCACAACTGTGGGCACGAACGCCTTGCTCGAGCGGCGGGGCGCGCGCACGGCGCTCGTCACCACGCGCGGCTTTGAAGACGTGCTGGTGATTGGGCGACAGGCGCGTCCGGAACTTTACAACTTGAATGCGGTGCGGCCGCCGCCGCTGGTGCCGGACGAACTGCGTTTCGGCGTGCGTGGGCGCGTGACGCCAACCGGCGAAGTGATTGAGCCGGTGGACGAAGCAGAGCTGTCGAAGCTGGTTGAGCAACTACGAAAAGCGAAAGTCGATTCCGTCGCCATCTGCCTGCTGTTTTCGTTCGTGGATGGCGTGTATGAACAACAGATAGCGCGGCAGCTTTCCGTTCTTGACGTGCCGCTGTCCGTCTCGCACAAGATCCTTCCTGAGTATCGAGAGTTTGAGCGCACTTCGACCGTTACGATCAATGCTTATCTGCAGCCGCTGATGGGCACGTACCTCAAGCGACTGGCGACGAACACGCCGCGCCTGCGCGTCATGCAATCTTCGGGCGGCAGCATCTCTGCTTCAGTCGCTGCAGAGGAACCGGTGCGAACAATTCTGTCCGGTCCAGCCGGCGGCGTGGTTGGCGCGTTGCGGGCGGCTCGCGCCGCGGGTTTCGAAAAGATCATTACGTTTGACATGGGCGGAACGTCCACCGACGTGGCCCTCTGCGAACGCGATGGCCCACGCATGACCAACGAAGCGACAGTGTCGGGAATGCCGGTGGCCGTTTCGGTGATGGACATTCACACCGTCGGCGCGGGCGGCGGATCGATTGCGCGCGTTGACGAAGGCGGTTCGCTGCGCGTCGGTCCTGAGTCGGCCGGCGCGGATCCCGGGCCCGCTTGTTACGGGCGTTCGCTCTTGCCAACCGTGACAGACGCGCATGTCGTCCTCGGCCACTTCGCGGGCGAAGGTTTGCTGGGCGGCGAACTTGCGCTGGACGCCGGACGTTCGCAAAAAGCGCTCGCGAAACTGGCGAGCGAGATGAGCAAAGCCGCGCGCCGCCGGGTTTCTGAGATTGAAGCCGCGCAGGGCGTCGTGTCGGTAGCAAATACAAACATGGAGTACGCGCTGCGGCGAATTTCAGTCGAGCGCGGTTACGACAGCCGCGAGTTTGCCCTGCTGCCCTTCGGTGGCGCGGGCGGCTTGCACGCTGTTGACCTCGCCAACGCGCTGCGTATCCCGCGCATCATCGTGCCAAACTCGGCGGGCGCGCTTTCGGCGATTGGGGTGCTAACCGCTGACGTCGTGAAAGACCAGAGCCGGACGACGATGCTCGAGTTTGGTTCCGGAGTCGACAAAAAGCTGGAGCGAATTTTCAAAGAGATGGAACGGTCCGCTGCCGCCACGCTTCGCCGCGAAGGTTTTCCCACAGCGCGACAACGGCACGAGCGGCGGCTCGCGCTGCGTTACCAGGGCCAATCGTTCGAATTGGAAATCAAACCGTCGCGCGCGAGTCTCGCCGCCGGGTTTCATCGCGCGCATCTCGAACGCTACGGGTACGCGCAGAAAGAAAGTGTTGTCGAGATTGTCAGCGCGCGCGTTCGCTCGATTGGTGTCGTCGACAAACTTGCCGAGCAGCGACAAGGCAAGCCGACTAAGAAAGGATTTGTCAGGGCGACCAGGCAGGTTGAGGCGTTCTTGAGTGGAAAGAAACTGACGGTTGGAGTCTATCGTCGCGATGATTTGCCGGCTGGCGTACGACTGCGGACACCAGGCATCGTGACTGAATACTCTTCAACCACTTTAATTCCGCCCGGTGCCGCTGCCGCCGTTGATGGATATGGAAACTTGATCATTCAAGTAGGGTAAATTCGCAGGTTAGGAAGGGGGCTTGCCCCCGCTGCCTTGCCATGAGATTAGGAGAGGGATTCAAAGAAAGCTGAAAGCAGGAGAGCGGGGGCAAGCCCCCTTCCTGACTGAGCATTGGTTAACTGAGCATTGTTTAGTTGACATTGTTTTCCGGTTGCTCTTGTCTTTGCGCTCTTGGTCTTGGCGGTTACTTAGCGGTTAGTAGGTTATGAAATCATTCGATCCGACCACGCTGGAAATCTACCGCGCGCTCTACACCTCGGTCGCGGAAGAGATGGGCATCGCGCTCCGGCGCAGCGCCTTCTCGCCAAACATCAAAGAGCGCCGCGATTACTCGTGCGCCGTCTTCGACGCTCGCGGCCGCGTGATCGCGCAAGGCGATCACATGCCTGTGCATCTGGGCTCAATGCCGATGGCTGTTGCCGCGGCACTGGAGCAAATCGATCTTCAACCCGGCGACGTCGTTGCGCTCAACGATCCGTTCGCCGGCGGCACGCATCTGCCGGATGTGACGTTGGTCAGCGGCGTCTTCGCCGCAGTGGGCAGTGGGCAGTGGGCTGTAGGCAGCAAGAAATCAGTTCGTGTAGGGGAGAGCCGAGGCGCTGAAAGACTAAGCAAAGAAGTTGCTTTCCGAAAAACTGCACACCGCCCACCACCCGCTGCCCACTGTCTTTTTTTCGTCGCCAACCGCGCCCACCACGCCGACATCGGCGGCGCGACGCCCGGCTCAATGGGCATGGCGACAGACATCTACGGCGAGGGCTTGAGCATTCCGCCCGTTCGCCTGGTTAGAAACGGCGAGCTCGATGAAGACCTGATGCGTCTGATCCTCGCGAACGTTCGCAGCCACGACGAACGTCGCGGTGATTTCCAGGCACAGATTGGTTCACTAAAAACCGGCGCCGTGCGTCTGCGCGAAATCGTCGAACGTCGCGGCGAACGCGAGACGGCTGACTATGCCGGGCAACTGATCGAATACTCGGCACGTTTGATGCGTCACGCGATCCGTGCAATTCCGAACGGCGTCTACAAAGCTGAAGACGCTCTCGATGACGACGGCGTGACTGATCGCGAGGTTTCGATCAAGGTCCGCGTCACTATTAAAGGAGAGCGGGCCCTCGTGGATTTCACCGGCAGCGCGCCGCAGGTCGCCGGGCCGGTCAACGCGGTCGCGGCAATCACGGTCTCCGCAGTCTCGTACGTCTTTCGCTGCTTGCTCGACGGCGACGTGCCCGCCAGCGCCGGCTTGATGTTGCCGATCGAAGTCAACGCGCCCGCGGGCACGGTGGTCAACGCAGTGCACCCGGCGTCAGTCGCCGGCGGCAATGTCGAAACGTCGCAACGCATCGTCGACGTTCTCTTCAAAGCGTTGGCCCAGGCCCTGCCGCACAAAATTCCCGCGGCCAGTCAGGGGACGATGAACAATCTAACGATCGGCGGGCTCGAACCTATCGACATCGATGCGCGCGTCGCAACTGCCGCGCGCGAGTTTTCTTACTACGAAACCGTCGCGGGCGGCATGGGCGCGCGGCCTGCGCAAGACGGACTCAGCGCCGTTCACACGCACATGACCAACAGCCTGAACACTCCCGCCGAGGCGCTGGAGTATGCTTATCCGCTGCGCGTGCGCGAATATCGAATTCGCAAAGGCTCCGGCGGAAAAGGAAAACATCGCGGCGGCGACGGCGTCGTTCGCGAGATCGAGACGCTTGTGCCGGCGCACATGTCGCTGCTCGCGGACAGACGCAAGCGTGGCCCATACGGTGTGCAGGGAGGCGCCGACGGTGAACCCGGCACGGCCGTGATCATCAGCGACGGTCTTTTAGGGGGGCGGCGCGCGATCGGATCGAAAGGAAGCTGGGAACTAAAAGCAGGCGACCGCGTGCGAATTGAAACGCCCGGCGGCGGCGGCTTTGGTAAGGAGCGATCGTAAATTTCAAATGGCGATACGACCAATTGTTGAATACCCCGCGGACGTGCTGCTGACGCCCGGAGACCCCGTCAGAAAGTTTGACAGCGAACTCGAGTCGCTGGTCCAGGACATGTTCGAGACGATGTATGACGACGGCGGCGTCGGGTTGGCGGCGCAGCAGATCGGCGTGCCGCTCCGCCTCTTCGTGATGGACTGCGAAGGCGTCAAACTGGTGGCGGCGAACCCGCAATTACTTTCAATGACGGGTGAACAAAAGGGCGAGGAAGGCTGCCTCTCGCTTGGCAAAGTGCACGCGGATCTCAAACGCCCCGCCGAGGCAGTCTTGCGTGCGCAGGACACGCGCGGGAAATTTTTCGAACGCGAAGCGAGCGGACTGGCGGCGCGTTGCTTTGTGCACGAGACAGACCACTGCGACGGCGTTCTGTTCATTCGTCATTTGAGTCCGCTGCGTCGAGATTTGGTGCTGCGCAAGTTTCGCAAGCTGAAGAAGTTAAAGTGAAAGCCTTGAGCGACCAACAAGGGCGCAAAGCTGGGAGCGCAGACATCTTGTCTGCGGCTTTGCCTCAAAAATAGTGGTAGACGTGAATTGCGACGCGTAGCGTCGTGGACACGAGTTACGACTTTTTGAGGTAAGCTCCTGCCTCAATGTTCGTCACCACAAGTACGCAAGGATCAGCTATGAAACGAAGTTTGAAATTCTTCTTCGCCGTATTCGTGCTTTCGCTCTCGGGTTCGCTAGTAGCGTTCGCCGAGCCGAGAGTCGGATTGCAAACAGCGAGTGGCGAAGCGCGAGCCGCTGCTGCCATTCAGTCTATCCAACGGCAATACGCGAACATCAACAAGCGTGTCAGTCGCTACCGGAAGGTTAAGAAAGAGTTGTCCGGTTTCTCGCTTGAAGGCGGCGAACTCGTCGCTTATCTGGATGGGCCGGCCGTCGTCAAGATCGTCGCCAACCACTACGGCGAGATGGGACGCGCGGTTGAAGAGTATTACTATGCGAACGGCAAGCTGATTTTCATTTTTCGCCGCGACTATCAGTACGATAAACCGCTGAGCGGGAAAGTGGTACGGACGCAGGAGAGCCGTTTCTACTTTCAGAACGATCGACTCTTCCGCTGGATCAACGAAGACGGCAAGCGAGTCTCACCGGACAGGATGGAGTATGAGCAGCGACAGAACGACATCCTCGAGACCTCGCGCAAGTTTGTTGACGGCGTGCGTTCTAAGAACTCAACCATCGAAGCTTAGGAGAAAACTCGGAGTCCGTTGGAGATTAGCTGCGACCCGCAGGAGATTAGAGTCCGCAGAGCGGACGAATGAAAATAGCCCAGCAGTTCACTGCTGGGAGAAAGTCGCGAATTGAAAACCAGAGTCCGTGAAGCGGGCGACTGAATGGCAGATGAGCACAGTATCAGTCGTCCGTTCCACGGACTCCATCATGAAATTCATCCGCCTCCCCCAGCGATGAATCGCTGGGCTACTGTCGGTCGTCCGCTAAAAGCGGACTCAGCTGAACCTGTTTCTTTGGGAAGTTGAGCTCAGTAGGAGCGCCACACAAAGATTCCGCTCCTCCTACAGAGCGGGAGAACTGGATACTCACTTGGGCTATAAACAGTTCGCCTCCAACGAGGCGAGGAAGGCATCTCTGCCGAGGCGAGGACCACTGCGCATGATCAACCACTTTCCCAATTCGTTAGCCGCCGGTTCTTCCGCCGTCATCCGCCTACTTCTGTTCGTCTTGTTGGTCGCCTCGGCCTGTCCGGTGTTGGCCCAGAAACATCCAGTCAGAAAATCGGTCGACTTTGAACAACTGCGCAGCACGTTCGTGGCCGCGGTCGCCAATGATTTCGAACTCGTCAAGGATGAGCTCAAGCAACGCTCAAACCAGAGCGGCGGCGGCACCTACTGGCTGGCCCACCTCAAAGCAAAGCATCCCGGCACTTTCACGCTCTCTTATCGCTACAACTACAACGATCCGCATTACTCGCACGTCGAACGCATCTTCAATCTGAATATCGGGCGGAAGAGTTGCCGCCGCGGCGTGCCCAACTACGGTTCCTACTTTCGATTTTGTCTCGGCGACACGATCATCTTTCCCGTCGTCATCAACAATTTCACCGAACACGAGTTCACGCTGAAGAGCACTGCGTACACGCCCGAACAGGATGCGGTTTGGGAAAAGGTTTATAAGGAGCCGCGTGATGAAAGCCTGGACCAAACGGCGGTGAACAATCCGGCCGCGGACCTGCTGCGTTATGTCGGCAGCAGCTCTTACAAGATGCTGCATCGCAACGGCGGTTACACGCTCGAAGCCCGGGCGGTGTTTGAAGCGCAAAATCCCGGCCGGCTAAACCTCGGGCTGAGTGCGGCGTTCCCTGACTTGCCTTCGGCCATACTCTCCAGCGTCGGAGTGGGAAATGGGGGCGGCGGCACTTCGATAATTATTGTTTCGCGCGACACGCCGTTGACGCTGCTCGCGTCGGCCCATGGAGTCGAGGGCTACACCCGCGGGTATGACGGCAGCGAATTCGTTTCGTCCACCAGTGGCGATAGTTTTATGATCGACGTGATCTTCCTGCAGCCCGGCGATCGCATCTCGCTGAAGTACTACACCACGATTCGTTCGGCGCGTTACGAGCGAAGCGAGCTCGCGAAGAACGCAAACAAAGAACCGACCGCCGATTCGCATTCGCGAAAGGATGAGCCTGACAACGTGCCGCCGCCCCTGATCAGCAAACTTCCGTTCGCGCTGAAGACTGATTACAACTTCACTGAATGGCTTGAACACTATTTGCCACGCTGACGGTGCCGTCGCTCTTTTGACCGGCTTATTTCATTAACACCGTCGCTTTAGCGCGGTGAGCTCCGTGCCTGACGCAACCTGACCGTTTAAACGGCAATGACATACCTTCCTCACTCATTTCACAATTCTGAGGCGCGTAATTTAGCGACTGGATACTAATGTCGACCGCTTCTGGGCCATCGATGCCATCGCTCAGGCGAACGACAACCACTATCTCGAACGACTGATCAACAGCGCCGCGGTGCGCTTGCCGATACCCGCCGGCCTGCAGCGGCAACAGATTGGACAGTTGGGCGTCTCGCTGGTAGTTGGTCCAAAAGCCCTCAAGGTCGAACGCAAGGAGACGCCAAACGATTCGTTGATTGTCCGCGATGAGATGGCCGGGACGAGCCTGGGAGCGGGCGCTTTGGTGGTAGTCGAAGTGACTTACAAAGACGAGTCGCCGCAGCTTGATCCGGACCTCGGTCTCGAAGCCGTCGGCGGATTACTGAAGCTGCTCTCCGAAGGTGCTGAGCTGAAGATGACGGGCAAACTTCGCGATAGCTTCGCGATCAAAATTGACGGGACCGGCGGCCTGCACCTCGTGCTTGACGTCACGGCCGGAAGCAAAACCGTGCAAGGCGATTTCGTTATGTTGAGAGCAGGCAAGCGTTGGTGGACCGCGTTCGTGCTGACGGACCAGGGCCGCGAGGACAGCCGCCTCGCCCGCGCGCAAGTCCTGAACACGATCCGCGTCGGGCAGTGAAAAAGAACTCTGAGACCGATCGCGCGAATCACCCCGCAGGGGCTACACCCCAGATATTTCTTTCGTTCGATCTTCTGGGTTCTGATCCGCGTTCATCCGCGAAAATCCGCGGCCAACTTATCCATGACTACGGTCCCGGCTAGCGCCCGTGACTTACGGTCGCGCGCCCCAGGTTGGTGGTGGCGGTTCTTTAATGGCGCGATCGACCGGGCGTTCTTTCAGCAGGCGCATGGCTTCGGCGACGGCGCGTTCGAGTTGGGGATCGTGGCCGGCGATCACTTCCTTGGGCCAGTTTTCCACGTCGATGTCCGGGGCGACGCCTTCATTCTCCAGCGCCCACTTGCCGTCGCGCGTGAAGAAGCCGCCGCGCGGCGCGATCATCGAACCACCGTCGACAAACGGCGGCGTGTCGGCCGTATGGACCAGCCCGCCCCAGGTTCGTTTGCCCACCAGCGGTCCAATCTTCCGCCGCTTGAACATGTAGGGCATCAGGTCGCCGCCCGAGCCGGCCATCTCGTTAATGATCATCACCTTCGGTCCCCAAATGCCGGCAGCGGGACTCGTAAACGGATAACGATCGCCGGCGACGTTATTGAAGTAGCCGTCAAAATCTCGGCCCAGCACGTCGATGATGTAATCCGCCGCAGCGCCGCCGCCGTTGTAACGCTCATCGACGACCACGCCCTTCTTATCCTGCTGCGAAAAGTAGTAACGATTGAAACTCGCGTAGCCGCCGCCGCCGGTGTTGGGAACATAAACGTAGGCGAGCTGGCCGTCTGACAACTTTTCAACCAGACGGCGATTGGCTTCCACCCACGCGCGCGCGCGCAGGCCGCCCTCACCGGCGACGGGAACGACGGTCACGCTGCGCGCGCCCTGCATCGCCGGCGTGCTGTTGACGGTCAGCGACGTTTGCCTTCCGGCGGTTCCGTCCAGCAGTCGGTAAATATTGTCGGGCGCTTTCAACTCGATGCCGTTGACGGCGAGGATGTAATCACCGACGGCCACGTTGGCGCCGGGCGCCGCGAGGGGCGCGCGCAGTTCCGGGTTCCAACTCTCGTTGTCGTAAATCCGCGTGACGCGATAGCGGCCGTTCTCGATGGCGAAGTCAGCGCCGAGCAGCCCGCCGCGCGCGGTCGGCACGTCAGGCATCTCGCCGCCGCGAACATAGGAATGTCCGATCGCGATCTCGGCGCCCATCATGTCGAGCAGGTAGTTGAGATCGGCGCGATGATTCACGTAGGGCAGCAACTGGCCGTACATCTCGCGCATCTTCGGCCAGTTGGTGCCGTGCATGTTGGGCACGTAGAGATAGTCGCGCTGGTTGCGCCAACCTTCGTTGAAAATTTGTTTGAATTCCTGTCGCGGATCGAGATACATCCGCAGCACCGCGCTGACGCGACCCTGGCCCGCCGTCGGCGGATTTTTATCGGCGTCAACTAAAAACAGTGATTGAGCCGGAGGTGGACCACCGAACACAGCCCCGCCGGCGGCGACGCGAAAGGCGAGCTTGCGGCCATCGGCGCTGACGTCGTAGCCGCTCATGCCGTTAACAAAACTAACTGCTTTCCGATCGCTCAGCTTGTAACGCCACAATTCGTTGCGTGGTCCACCGCCGGGCACGCCTGGTCCAGCCGGAGTCTGCACGAAGAAGACCGTGCCTTCGGCGCCGGCAAGCAGTCGCGAATATTGGCGTTCGGGAACTCCGGGAACCGAAAGGATGCGCTGCTGCAGTCGATCGAAATCGATTTGCACAGTCAACGGCGGTTTCTGGCGTCGCGCGCCCGGCGCAGACGGCTCCTCAGAAGCAGCGTCTGCCGCAGGTTCGGCTGGACTCGCGCTCGGGTTGGCTGGTCGGTTGGGTCGTCCGCCTTCTTCGCGAGGCGATGTTGGCAGGGGCGTTGGCGGCGGCGCGGGCGCACCGCCGATGCCTTTGTCCTCGTCGCTCTCAGGAAGCAGTGGGCTCGCGTCAGTTTTCTTCAAGACCGCCAAATACAGTCCAAAGTTTACGTCGTGAGAGAACGAGGTCATGTCGAGCCACTGCGAGTTGAGGCCAAAATCCGTCGAAGCGAGAAACCAGAGATACTTGCCGCTTGCATCCCACGCGGGCGAGACGGCGTCAGCAAGGCCGTCGGTCACCTGTTTTGTTTCCCCAGTCTCGACGTTGCTGACAAAGATTGCGTGATACATCGAGCGCAGGCGGCTGGCGTAAGCGACCCATTTCGAATCGGGACTCCAAACCGGATCGAGCGTGCGAGTCGGATCCATCCACGGATCGCTGCCGACGATCTTTGCAGTGCCACTCGCAACATCAACCACCCAGACTTTCAGATTCGTGTCACTGAAAAGAATCTTCTTTGAATCCGGCGACCAGGAAGAGGTGTAGTAGTGCGTCGGATTCTTCAGCACGATCTCGCGCGGCGGCGTCAGTCCGTCCTGCGCTTCGATGTAGAGCCGATACTCACCTGACTTGTCGCCAAAGTAAGAAACAAACTTGCCGTCGGGAGACCAGGCAGGATCGCGCTCGGCGGAACCGCTCGAGTTGGTCAGGTTGCGCACGTCGCCTTTCTCGGCCGGAATCGTGAAGATCTCGCCGCGCGCTTCGACGAGAATACGCTTGCCGGTCGGCGACAGCGACATGTTCGCCAGGCGGTTGGTAACGTCTTCCCAATTCGGCATCATCCAGGGAAAGTCGCCGGCGGCAGATATGTTGACGATGCGCGCTTTGCCGTTCTTCGGATCCAATTCGTGAAGATAGCCGGCCTGTTCAAACACGAGCGCGCCGGCGCCCGAGTCGATCGTCTTAACGTCGAAGTCTTTGAACTTTGTAAGTTGCGTCAGCTTTTTAGTCGCCGTTTGATAACTCCCAAATGTTGGCCACGCCGTCGCGATCGGAAATGAAGTAAACCGCCGTCATCGATCCAAACCGGATCGACGTCTTTTGAGTCGGTCCATGGCGGCGAAACCAGATCGTAAGTTTTGAGATCGACAATCCAGACCGGCCGATTTTGACCGCCGCGATAGTTGCGACGTTCCTCGTCCCAGGAATTGTTCATGCGATAAGCGACGTGCGCGCCGTCGGGAGAAATCTTGCCCTGGAACGCGCGCGGGATCGGCATCGCTTCTTCGACGCCACCGCCCGCAGGCACGGTCCAAAAACGAGGCGTGCCGCCCGGCGCCCAGGTAGCGCGCGCTGACGAGAAAAGCACTGACTTGCCGTCGGGCGTCCAACCCTGGACCAGGTCGCCGCTCGGGATGCCACGTCAAGCGGCGCGGCTCGCCGCCTTCGGATGCGACAACGTACGCGTCAAGGTTGCCGGCATATTCACCGCTAAAAGCAATCCATTTTCCGTCCGGCGAAAAGTGCGGATTCACAGTTTGTCCGTGAAAGCTTGTCAGGCGTCGCGCGCTGCCACCGGCGCGCGGCACAGTCCAAATGTTGTTGGCGTAAGCGAAAGCGATCTGCGTCGCGCTCACGGTCGGCATACGCAGCAGACGCGTTTGTGCGTCATTCGTTTGCGCGTGGACCACCAACCTGGCGAAGGCGAACCCGCTCAGCACGAGAGCGATTGTCAGAACCGCCTGCGTGAGCGGGCGGCGCGCGTCGACTATCAAAAGTAGACCGCGCTGAATCGGACGAAGACGACTACGACGGGCTTCCGCCGCAAAATTCTGCTGGGACATGTTGGGTGGTTCCTCCAGATGGCGGGAAATGATTGCGCGAATCTTGTAGCATGAAATTATTGAAGTCCAAAGTTTAATGTTCAACGTCCCAGCGCAGGTTTCTGTTTCAGACTTTCCACCTTGAATATTGAACTTTCGACCGCAATTCTTCCGAGAATTTGGAAATGACACGAGACTTCGGACTGCGAAAATGATCTCGCCAGGCGCGCAAACTTTTGGCAGGATTTACCGAAACTAAAAAGTCCTGTTCGCGTAGTACGCGTAGTATCGATCACGGCGCAAGTCGGGCGCATTGGGGCCATCGTTCACATCTCATCTTCCGTTGAGTTAGACGAGGGTGTAGACGAGATTTAGTAATCCGCCCAAATTTTTATGGAGAATCTTATGAGCAACAGGAAAAGATCTTTCGTCGCCGTAGTTTTACTGCTGGCGATCAACGTCGCTACAGTCTTGGGCCAAACGACTCGTGGTTACGATCCGGCGAGTATGGACAAGAACACTTCAGCCTGCGCGGATTTTTATCAATACGCTAACGGCACCTGGCTCAAAAACACGGAAATCCCGCCGGCATATTCGACGTGGGGAAGTTTCAACGTGCTCGCTGAATACAACCGCAAGGTTTTGCGCGAGATCGTGGAAGAGGCTGCCAAGAAGACTAACGCCGTCAAAGGCAGCACGGAACAGAAGATTGGCGACTTCTACGCGAGCTGTCGTGGACGAAGCCAAGCGCGAAGCCGAAGGCATGAAGCCGCTCGTGCCGGAGCTGGCGCGCATCGACAAGATTAAGGATCTGAAAGAAGTGCAGGCCCAGATCGCCTACCTGCACCGGCATGGCATCAGCGCGCTGTTCGGTTATGGCTCACTGCCTGACTTGAAGAACAGCTCGATGGTCCTCGCGGCCGCCGGCCAGGGCGGACTCAGTTTGCCAAACCGCGATTACTACACAAAGACGGACGAGAAGTCAGTGAAGCTGCGCGACGATTTTGTTAAGCACGTCGCCAACATGTTTCAGCTCGTCGGTGAAACGGCCGACCAGGCGGCGAAGGACGCGCAGACGGTGCTCGCGCTGCAAACGCGGCTGGCCCAAAACTCGCGCACGCCGATCGAACTGCGCGACCCGACTACGCAATACCACATGATGAACGCGACGCAGTTAAAAGAACTGACGCCAAACTTTTCCTGGGACGATTACCGCCGCAACACCGGCGCGCCGACGACCGGCGACATCAACGTCGCGCATCCGGAATTCTTCCAGGCGATGAGCAAGATGCTGCCGGAAGTTCCAATCGCCGATTGGAAAACCTACCTGCGTTGGCATCTGATCACCGCCGCGGCGCCGAGCCTGTCTTCAAAGTTTGAACTCGAGAACTTCAACTTCTTCGGCAAGACACTTGAAGGCCGGAAAGAACAACTGCCGCGCTGGCGTCGTTGCGTTTCGGCGACGGACGGCGAGCCTCGGCGAGGCGCTGGGCCAGGTTTACGTCGCTCGCGCTTTCACGCCCGAGTCGAAGACGCGCATGCAGACGATGGTCAACAATCTGATCGCCGCCTTCCGTGACCACCTGCAAAAACTTGACTGGATGAGCGACGACACGCGCAAGCAGGCGATCGCCAAGCTCGATTCGTTCAAACAGAAGATCGGTTACCCGGACAAGTGGATCGACTATTCCAAGCTCAACGTCTCGCGCGATTCCTACCTGGCAAACGTGCTGCGCTCCAGCGAGTTTGATCAGACGCGCGACTACAACAAGATCAACAAGCCGGTCGACAGAACTGAGTGGGGCATGACGCCGCCGACAGTGAACGCCGGCTACAACCCGCTCAACAACGACATTTCTTTTCCCGCCGGAATCCTGCAGGCGCCGTTCTTTAATGCCAATGCCGACGACGCGATCAACTACGGCGCGATCGGCGCGGTCATCGGCCACGAGATCACGCACGGCTATGACGATTCGGGCGCCGAGTTTGACGTGATGGGAAATCTGAAGAACTGGTGGACCGAGGCGGACAAGAAGAACTTCGACGAACGTGCCAATTGCGTGATTTCGCAGTTTGACAGTTTCGAAGTTGAGCCCGGACTGCACATGCAAGGCAAGCTGGTTTCGGGTGAATCCATTGCCGACCTCGGCGGACTTTACGTTGCCTACGACGCGCTCATGAAGTCGCTTGAAGGCAAGCCGCGTCCGGCGAACATCGACGGCTTCACGCCCGAACAGCGCTTCTTCCTTGGTTGGGCGCAGGTTTGGGCGCAGAAGGACACGCCGGAGGTGGCGCGTTTGCAGGCGCAGTCTGATCCGCATCCGCTGTCGCGCTTTCGCGTGAATGGGCCGTTGGCAAACATGCCGAAGTTTGCCGAGGCGTTTCAGTGCAAGGCGGGTGATGCGATGGTGCGCCCGGAAAAAGATCGCTGCCAGATTTGGTGAACCTGGGAGCGCGGGCAGCCTGCCCGCAACTGCGCCGCAAGCGCGAAGTTTTTCAACGGGGTGAAGCGACTATGAAGCGAATCCAGGTTCGCGCTTCGCGCTCATTTGCAGGCAAGATGCCTGCGCTCCCAGCTAAGGGTTTCGCCATGAAAGAGCGTGAGTTGATTCAACGCCTTTCTCGTCGCGGTTTTATCAAAACTACCGTGGCGGCGACGATCGTAACCATGTTTGCGCCTGGTCTTTTGTCGGGCTGTCAGGTGGGCAGCAACAGTTTAGCGAATCTTCCCAGGGCGTACAGCGACGGCGGGTTTGCGTTCACTGCTTCCGTATATTTCGCCAACGACAACGCAGAAGATCCTCGTCTATGGATGGCAGACGGCCGCAGCGCTATATTCGATTACGGGCATGGGTTCACCCAACAAACTTCCTGAAACTTCGGAAATTAACAAGTCAGATTTGATCGAGCGGGCGGTCGCGACAAACGAGGAACACGCCATTAAGTTTACTGAAGCCTGTTTGCGGGAATACGCGTTGAACCCAGCGCTGGTCTACCTGCAGGCCGCCAACGATTCGCTCAGTAGACTGCCGAGTTTCGCGTGAGACAGCACGCGCCGCCGGCGGGGATTTGCGCTTTGCCGACTGATCTGCGGAAAGCCTATGGCTTTCCGTCTGTGGTTTAGATTCTTTAGAGGCTACGCCTCCGGTCCTGAGGCGCAGCCTCATGAACAAGGGCAAGCTACTACGGAAAGGCACAGCTTTTCCGCCCATCAGACGGCAGAGCCGTTGCGCCGTCGGGCACACCACTACCGCTAGCGGCTCGATCAGCGTTATCCTTATCCAACTACGAACCATTTCGAGGAGACACACGATGATTACACTGAAACGTTTCTACGCTTCTTCTTTCGCACTCTTACTGCTTGTCTTGTTTGCCGCGCCGTTCGCCTCGGCGCAGGTGCGCACGCCGCGGCCCAGCCAGAAGGCCAGCGTCATGCAGACGATTGGCGTCACGGACATAACCATCACCTACAGCCGGCCCGGCGTGAAAGGCAGAACGATCTGGGGCGACGCGTTGCCTGAGCAGGCAGCGACGAAAGGTGAAGCGACCCTTGACGATCAGACCGTCCGCCCCAAGGGCGCGCCCATCGTGGCGTGGGGACATGCCTGGCGCACCGGCGCAAATGAAGCGACGCAGTTCGTAGTCACCGACGACGTTTTCATCAACGGTCAAAAGCTTGCTGCCGGCAGTTACAGTCTGCACACCATTCCTACGAAGGACGAATTCACCATCGTCTTCAATGGTGTGGCGAACCAGTGGGGCAGCTTCAACTACGACGCCACCAAGGACACGTTGCGGGTGAAGGTAAAGCCGGTATGGAGCGAGCACAGTAAAGAGTGGTTGGAATACTGGATTGACCCGGTCACCGACACTTCCGCGCAAGTCAACATTCGCTGGGAGAAGATTCGCGTTCCCTTTACGGTCGAAGTTAAAGATGTGCAGGGGTTGACGATGACAAAGTTGCGCGCTGCCGTGGCGGCTGCGAAGCCTGAAGATTTTCAGACGCGCGCGCAAGCTGCAAACTACGCCCTTTCGAACAAGCTAAACGTTGAAGAAGCGATGGGGTGGCTCGACCAGTCCATCAAGATCAAAGAGACGTTTGGGAACGTCGGACTTAAGGCGCGCGTGCTCGCCGAACAGGGCAAGACCGCCGAAGCGATCGCCGCCGGTGAGAAGGCGATTCAGATCGGCAAGGACGCGAAAACCAACCCGACAGCGATCGCCAACTTGGAAAAACTCGTCGCTGAGTGGAAAGCTAAAAAGCCGTAGTCGGACCGTCGACCAAGTCTATCGGCCGCGGATTGGCGCGGATATAACGCGAATCTGAAAGGCTCAGTTTCTGAGCTTTACAATTCTGATCCGCGTGTATTCGCGGAGATCCGCGGCCGATTTTTTGCGGGGGTTTCCTTCCTCAAAGACCCTAAAAATGGTATTGTCTTCGCATCTTCCCGCTCGGTTTTGGCCCAACTAACCTGCTTCGCTAAAAGGTGAGAATAATGAGACATCCTGCATCCCTCTTCGCTCGATCGTTGACGCTTCTTCTGATCACGCTCTTTGCTTTATCGCCGGTCTGGGCCACGTGCGGCGGCGGCGGCGGCGGTGGTGGCGGCGGCATGCCGGGAAGCGGCGGCCACAGCAGCGGCGCCGGCGCGGCGGCGGAAGTTTATCCGGTGCCCTGGAAAGTTCGCGACGAAAAAACCCCGGCGGCGAAGGGCCTCGTTGTTTATTGGTTCCCCGCTTCCAAGGATGAGTTGAAGAAGTCGGGCCTGCGCATGTCGCGGACGCTTTCGCTCTACGCGGCGCAGTGCGTGTCGATGGAAGTTGCCGACGACCGTGTGCCCAACGCCGAGAAACTTCTGGGCGAGTCGAAGCTGCCCGTCGTCGTGTTGGCCACGCCCGAGGGCACGCCGGTCACGAAAGTTGAAAACAAAGACGGCAAACTCAAAGTTGAAGCGGTCGAGAAAGTCGTTGACACGGAAGTGAAGACGCGCGAGAGCGCCATCGACGGTCAGCTCAAGGACGCCAAGGCGAAAGCGGCGGCCGGTGAAAAAGACGCCGCCATCCAACTGCTGCAAGCGGTGGTCGACCAGAAATGCATGTTTCCCGGCAAGGCCAAGAGCGCCGCGAAGGAACTGAAGAAGCTCGGTGTTGCCGAAGTCTCGCGGCTGGCCGATGGTCCTGAGTTTGTGGCGCCGGTTTTTGACGCGCAGAAGAGCGCGCAGATTGAACTCGTCATGCGCCGCGGTCTGATTGCTGAGAACAACGCGCGTTACCTGGCAGCGGAAAAACTTTACAGCCAGGCGCAACTAATGGATCCGGCTGATCCAACTCCGCTGCGTTACCTCGGCGAACTTTACCGACATCACATCGGCAACTGGGACCAGGCGCGCGCGACCTTCGAAGCGATTTTGAACATGCCCGCCGACCCACTCTCACGCGCGGTGGCTTTGCATGGCCTCGGCAAAATTACGATCCATGAAGGCGAGTTCAAGAAGGGGCTGCATTTGATGGAAGACTCGGTGGCGGAATATCCGATCGCGCTCGCTTACCGGAATCTGGCGGTCTACTGGAATTCTGAAGGCGACCTCGCGCAGGGAAATGCGTACACGCAGAAAGCGCTCGCGCTCGCGCCGAAGGATCCGTACAACATCGTCTTCGCCGCGGTCTTCATGGCTGCTTCCGGAAATCGCGACGAGGCGTTGAAGGTGGCGCAGGCGAATGTGAATCTGCTGCCGGCTTCTTACAACCTCGCGGCGATCTACGCGCAAAGCGGTCAGCGAGAAAAAGCGCTGGCATTTCTCAAACGTCACTTCTATCAATACGAGCGCTTCCACGCGGTTCGTTCGAAGGAGATGATGGAGGCGCGGGTCGATGCGGTGTTTGATTCGCTGCGGCAGGATTCGGCATTCCTCGCGCTCACCCGCCACGCGGATGGCCGGCTGATGATGCCGATGAGGGGAATGCCTGCGACGCAGGCAGGGCCGAATCGGTAACGATCGGGGCAGTAGCCCGACCGTAAGGGAGGGTAAGTTACAATTTTAAACCAGAGAGAAACGAGAAACCGGGAAAGTGGGTAAAAGGGGAACGGGTCAGGGGAGACAGTTTCCCTTTAGCCCGTTCCCCTTTTTCACTCGCAGCAGCCTTACGTTCGCTCCCGCTTGACGCATTCCCCTTTTTTACCAGTTCCCTCTGATCTTTTTGCCAATTGAGCGGCAGCAGCTCGTCTGGGCGGCCACTGCTGCCGCTTGGCTGAGCACTCCCGTCGAATCAGTAAGGCTTGTCGGGGCTCGACGGTCGGCTCGTGCCAGCTGTGGTAAGTCAGGACCGGTTCAGAATCTGATCGACTCGCGAAAGCTTAATAATGGGTTAACTTAATAATGGGTTAATACGACGGGTACAGGGTAAATCGGCGGGGTTGAGAAATACTTGAGGAAAACTTGAGCCGGCTCGCGCGGCTTATTTTCGGGCCTTTCCGTCCCTTATCCGTTGGCCCCTTTATCCGTTGCCGGTGGGCGGCGTAGAATCTGGCCTCACAATCGAACGTTAGTCCCGAGGAGTAAGTCCAAGATGAATTGTCCTTCCTGTGGTCACGAAAACATCGACGGCATTGACCGCTGCGAGAATTGCCTCGCGCCTTTCCGACAGCTCGACATTCCGAGCGCAGACGCCGCTGAAGGCCTCGCGCGTTCGGTGATGGAAGACAATCTGAGTGAGCTCGATTGGGATCAGGCGATCATGGTGGCGCCAGACACACCGGCGCTCGAAGTGGCGCGACTGATGAAGGATTCAAACTCAGGCTGTGCCCTCGTCCTGGATGGCACGAAGCTGGCGGGCATCTTCACCGAACATGACGTGTTGCTAAAGATGACTGGCGAACAAAAAAGCGGCGTACTCGTCAAAGACCTGATGAGCCCCAATCCGGAAGCGCTCAACGAGCGAGACTCGGTGGCTGAGGCTCTCAACAAAATGTCCATGGGCCGCTATCGCCACATTCCGTTTAAGAAAGCCGATGGCAACTACGCCGTCGCCTCAATCAAATCCGTCCTCAAATACATTGCCCAGGAAGACTGGTAAGTTGCCGCAACGACCGCGGCTTTTCGCTGTCTTCGCGACCCAGGGTTGTTGCGGTAGAATTTGTTTAGAGCCAGGAAAGATGTCTACGGCAAAAGAACTCATAACTGAACTCGTCCAGAAGCAGCCTGACGACAGCTCGTATGACGAAATCATTCGGGAGCTTGCTTTTGACCTGATGGTCCAACGCGGACTGAAGGATTCTGATGAGGGCCGCACCATCACGAACGAAGAGATGGAGCGTCGGATAAAGACTTGGCCGCGATAAACTGGACGGCAGAAGCTCAGATTTGGCTTCGGAACATCTACGAATATATTGCTGCTGACAATCCGGAGGCCGCACGTCTCACTGTTGAAGGCATTGTTCTCAAAGCCCAATTACTCAAGATTTACCCTGAAATAGGCCAAAAAATACGAGTTCGCCGGTCCCCGCGAAATACGGATTCTTCTATACGGTCACTATCGGATCGCCTACCTGGCCAAGCCAGACAACAACATAGTATTTTGGGAGTGTTTCATGGCGCCCTGAACATAGAGCGCTATTTGATATGAGACTTCTGCTGTTCTCGTCCTAATAGCTGGTCATTGCACCTAACCACACGCAAGCCGCTTTGAACTCTCGCGTTCATCTAACGGGCTGAAGGCAACTCCCAACCAGGGACTGGCGGTCTAAACAACCGCAACGTCACCCGGGTTTGCCATTCACCCAAACTTGAAACTCTGTTCGCCAGCAACGCTCCACCATGAAAACAATCATCTCAATCGCGCTATTCGGATTTCTTTACCTGCTGCCCACTGCCGCGCAGCAGTCTGATTATTCCAAACTCAAATCTGACGCCGAACAGTTTTACAGTTCCGGCTCATACGCACGCGCTCACGAAACCTACAGCAGGGTCGACAAATCCACTTTGCCGCCGGCTGAGGCGCGCTGGGTCGAGTTTCGCCTGGCCGACACTTCATGGCGCGCGCAGGCGGCGACGGAAACCGCGGACACAAGCAAGTATGAACAGGCGCAAAAGCAACTCGAGGAATTGATCCGCGTCAGCGACAAAGAAGACGAACGCGATCTGGTTTGGGCCGAGGCCCACGAATCGCTCGCAGACTTTTTCTGGACGCGGCGCGATCAATTGAATTGGGGCGCCGCCTGGCCGCATTACCAGCAGGCGCTCGACTGGTGGGCCGGGCGTCGCGAGATCGAACCCGCTCGTCAACGTTATCTCAAGATTGTTTTCAAAGCCGCCGAGCCGCCCCGTCAAAATGAGTATTACTACTACGCCTACTACGGCAACTACATCCCGCTCAATATTCTGGAAAACGCACTCAAGATCAGCACGAGCGAGAACGAAAAATCGCATCTGCATTTTATGATCGCGATGACCATGCGTAACACCGGCGGCGATATGGAGTCGCGCGAGCGCATCCCCGACGAGTTTGAGGCCGCGCTCAAAGCCGGCAAGCAAAGCGCCTGGTACGACGATGCCTTGTTCAATTATGCCGAGTGGATGAACAGCAATGGCATCGTCCGTCAACTCGACAACGGCCAGTGGCATGCAAGAGCCGGATTACGTCAAAGCCCTCGAACTCTACCGTCGTCTCACCAAAGAATTCGTCAAGGGTGAGACTCGCTACTACGATCAGGCTAAACAACAGATCAAGAACATCACTGACCCGGTTGTCGGCATCGGCGTTTCAAATTTCTTCCTGCCGGATTCGGAAATTCAGTTTGGCCTGAGCGCTCGCAACGTCAAACACGTCGACTTCGCGCTCTATCCAATCGACCTGACCGGCGACGTGCGTTTCACTAAAACTGACGACGGAGACGAAGGCGACGGCGACAACCAGAATTGGCTCCAAAAGATAACGACTGCCGGACGCCCTGCGTTTAAGGCGTGGTCCAAGCCGCTCAAAGACAAGGGCGATCACAAACCGCTCAACGTGCAAGAGCGCCTCGCCGGAAAACTTCCGCCGGGCGCCTACCTGCTCGAAGCCAAAAGCGGAACGCTCTCTGCGCGTGATCTGATTCTCGTCACCGACGTCTCGGTGATTTTGAAGTCGTCGCCGACGCAGGCGCTCGTCTATTTCAGCAACGCGTTGACGGGCGCGCCGGTCGCGAATGCCAACGTGGCGCTGTGGGAAGGTTACAACCAGAACGGCACCTGGCGCTGGCGCAAGCTTAGACAGACGACCAACAGCGACGGCCTGGCGCCGTTCACGCTGCGAGCCACTGCTGATTATCGGAGTCTCTTCGTTTCTGCCGGGACTGGAGGCGGGGGCAACCGCCAGGCTTTCGCGGCCGGCAACGCCAATCAGATTAGCGAGAGCGAATCGTGGCGAATTTATGCTTTCACCGATCGGCCGGCTTACCGGCCAAAGGAAACGGTGCAATGGAAGTTCATCGCTCGCCGGTTTGGCAGCGGTGTCTATTCAACGCCCGCGAACCAGGTGATCGAATACGAGATCACCGATCCGCGCGGCACGAAAGTCAACGAAGGCAAGGCGACGCTGAACGAATTCGGCAGCGCCTGGAGTTCGCTGGAACTGACCGAGCAGTTGCCGCTTGGTGAATACAACGTTCAGTTCTGGAGACGAGGGTCGCAAAACAGGCATCGGCAGCGCCAAACTGTTTCGCCTCGAAGAGTACAAGCTGCCGGAGTTCAAAGTTGCGGTGCAGACGCCGGAAGAGAATGGCCGGAAGAAAGCGTTCCGGCTGGGCGAGAAAGTCGAAGTCAACATTCAGGCCGACTACTACTTTGGCGGGCCGGTGAGCAACGCCGCGGTTGAAGTCGTCGTCTATCAGAATCCTTTTTATCAGTACTGGTATCCGCGCCGCGATTATCCCTGGTACTACGACGACATCGAGCAACTACGAATGCGCAGCTACTACCGCGGCCAGGGCCAGATAATTAAGCGCGAAAACATCAAGACCGACGCAACGGGCAAAGCGACGCTCTCATTCGACACGCCGCGCGAAAACTACAACCAGGATTTTGAGTATCGCATTGAAGCGCGCGTCACTGATTCATCGCGCCGCGAGATCACAGCCAGCGACACCGTGCGCGTCACGCGCCAGCGTTACTACGTCTACCCGCGTCCGCAGCAGAACATTTATCGCCCGAAAGACAAAGTGACGGTAGACATCAAAGCGCTGGACGCAAACGAACAGCCGGTGTCGACCGAGGGCACTGTCAAAGTCACGCGCGATTACTGGTGGGAAATCTGGCTCGATCCCAATGGCCGCGAAGTGAAAGGCGAAGAGCTGCGTCTACTTCGTGAGAAGCCGGGAGGATTTCCGCCACGCTTAACTAAAGGACAGAAACCCTGGCGGCTGAAGTTTCGCGGCTACCAACACGACGACATCCTCACGCAAACAGTGAAGACTGACGCCGAGGGCAACGCGCAATTTCAATTTGTTGCCGAACGTGACGGTTACTATCGCGTCGCCTGGGAGAGTCCGCAAAGTTTGCCGTCCCCACCAGCATCGCCGGCCGCGCCCGGTAAAACGCTCAGCCAGGTTTCGGTTAAACGCCCTCGCTTTCTTCCGCCGATCAAGGCCGAAACCTACGTATTTGTGGCCACAAACGCCACTACCGATCTCGGTTATCGTCACGCCGGCGTCCAAATCATCGTCGACAAAGACACTGTCCGCGCCGGCCAAACCGCGCCCGTCATGCTGACGACGTTCACGGAAGATCGCTACGTGCTGTTCAGCGTCGAAGGCGACGATCTTTACAGTTACAAGCTGGTCCACGTCACCGGCACCGCCAAGTTGATCGAGCTGCCAATTGAAGAGCGGCACGTCCCGAATATCTACCTGAACGCCACCATGGTGAGCGACGCGCAGATCTTCACCGACACCAAGCAGGTCGTAGTGCCGCCCGTGCAGCATTTTCTTTCCGTCGACGTGAAGGCCGACCGCGAGCAGTATCAGCCGCGCGAAGAAGGCACGCTTTTGATAACGACGAAAGACGTGGACGGCAAACCCGTCTCCGCGGAAGTTGCGCTGGGCGTGTTCGACGAATCAGTCAAATACATTCAGGCAGGACTACGCCGGCGATCCGCGCCAGTTTTATTACGGCAGCAAGCGCGGCCAGTTGGTCCACACGCAAAGCAGCTTCAATCAGAAGTCGTACGTGAAGCTGGTTGAAGGGCTCGACAAGAATCTGTTGAATGAAAAGGACGCCGAGCGGCAGCGCGCGGTTGACAGACGGCGCGACGAAGAGGATGGCGAGATGCGACCCAGCGGCACCCTGTCGGGCGCCGGCACCGTCGTTATTGATGGCATGTCCGACCAGATCGTCACGTCGGAGGCGTATTCCAACGCCCCCAGCGCGCGGAAAATGGAGTCGTTTAAAGCTATGTCGCCCAGCGTTTCCGGCGCGCGTGAGAGTGCGGTCGTCGCCGGCGCCGACGCTCCGCCGCCGCCGCCGGGACAGGAACCCGCGGTCCAGGTGCGCAGCGATTTCCGTTCAACGATTCTGTGGCAGCCTGACGTGAAGACTGACGCGGACGGCACCGCGACGGTGAAGGTGAAATATCCCGACTCGCTGACCACCTGGGTGGCAACCGCGCGCGTCGCCTCAGCCGGAAATCAATTCGGCATCGGCAACACCTCAACGCGCACCAAGCAACCACTGATCGTGCGGCTTCAGGCGCCGCGCTTTTTCGTCGTCGGCGATCGCGTCACAGTTTCCGCCGTCATCAACAACAATACCGATCAGGCAATGCGAGTTACGCCTTCGTTAAAATCCGAAGGGTTGACTGTTAGCGGAGTCGTCGTCGACGGCAAAACCGTGCCGGGCGAGCCGTCGCCGGTTGAGGTCAAGGCGAACAGCGAAGCGCGAGTCGACTGGCTGGTTTTCGTCACCGAGGCGCGCGAAGCAAAGCTGAAGGTTGAAGCGCGTGGCGACAAATATCGCCGACGCGATGGAAAAGACCTACACGGTTTATGAGCACGGCATCGACAAGTTTGTCTCGCGCTCCGGCAAGATGCGCGGTTCGACAGCGTGACGGTCAAACTCGACATTCCCAAAGAGCGGCGGGCTGAGACTACGGGGCTTGTTGTACAAATAGCCCCGAGCATGGCAACCACGATGCTCGATGCCTTGCCTTACCTGATCGATTATCCATACGGCTGCACCGAACAGACGATGAGCCGGTTCCTGCCCGCGGCGATAACGGCGAAGACGCTGCGCGATCTCGGCCTCAAGCCCGAAGACGCGATGAGCAAGATCTTCGGCGGCATTGAACAATCAAGCGCTGGCGCGACACACCCGAAAGGCAAACATGATCTAAAGGAACTCGAGGAGATCACGAAGCAAAGTTTGGAACGTCTTTACAACTTCCAGCACGCCGACGGCGGTTGGGGTTGGTGGAAAGAAGGCGACAGCGATCATTTCATGACCGCTTACGTGTTGTGGGGAATGACCCTCGCGCGGCAGGCCGGCATTGAGATCAAACAGGACGTCGCCCAGCGCGCGGCCAGCTATCTCGACAAGGAACTCGTCGAAGAAGAAGCCAACTATGATCAGCAGGCGTGGATACTTCACGCGCTGTCTGCTGGGAGCGCGGGCATCCTGCCCGCAACTTCTTCCCGCATGGCTGGCTCAGTTACTGAGTTCCAAACGAAAGCCTTCAACAACCTCTTCACCAACCGTGATCGGCTCAACGCCTACACGCGCGCCCTGCTCGCACTGGCCGCGCACAACTACGGCTACGCCGACAAGGCAAAGACGCTGATTGAGAATCTCGAAAACGGCGTGAAGATCGATTCGCGGCCTGACACGTCCATCGTGCAAGCAGGGCGCGCAGAGTTCCGACCCGTCCGTCATCGGCACGGCCCACTGGGGCGAAGACGGTCTCTACTGGCGCTGGTCGGATGGCGGCGTCGAAGCAACTTCATTTGCCTTGCGCGCGCTGCTGGCGATCGATCCGCAAAACAAACTCATCGAGCCGGTCACCAACTGGCTGATCAAAAATCGGCGCGGCGCGCAATGGAGCAACACGCGCGACACGAGCATCGTCGTGCTGACGCTCAACGACTACCTGCGCACCAGCCGCGAACTGCAACCGCAGCTCAGTTACGATTTGGTTGTTAACGGCACTGCGGTGGCGAGCAAACAAATCACCGCGGCGGATGCGCTCGGCGCGCCCAGCAAGTTTGCGATTTCGCGTGAACTCATTCGCGACGGCGCCAACGAGATCACGATTCGGCGAACCAGCGGCGATGGCCCACTCTACTTTTCAGCCGAGGCGAAGTTTTTCAGCCTCGAGGAACCAATTACCCCTGCGGGCAATGAGATCTTTGTGCGCCGTGAGTATTTCAAACTCGTCAATCACCCGACGCTGCTAAAGGGTTTCGTCACCGAACGCGTACGGCTCGGCGACGGCGACAACGTGAAGAGTGGCGAGCGCGTGGAGACCGTAATCACGATTGAAGCCAAGAACAACTATGAATATTTGCTGTTCGAGGATTTGAAACCTGGCGGGCTGGAGGCTGTCCAACTCCGCAGCGGCGAAAATCTCTACGTGAACGAACTGAAGTCCAGCGCGCTTTCAAGCGCCGTCCCAAGTCCAAAGTCCAAAGTCCAAAGTCAGTCCAAAGCTGGGACCGCGAATACTGGGACCGCGGGCGTCCCGCCCGCATCCGTCAGTTTGCCCGCAACCGGCCGGCGTCCTTTACTAATGAACTACACCTCGTCAACTGACTTCACCGGACGCACGCGTTGGGTTTATCAGGAACTGCGCGATCGCAAAGTCGCCCTCTTCATCGATCATTTACCGGAAGGTGTCTGGCAGTTGCGTTATGAAATGCGCGCCGAAAGTCCCGGCGTTTTCCACGCCCTGCCGGTCATGGGCCACGCGATGTATGTTCCGGAGATTCGCACGAACGGCGCCGAGGCGAGAATCAAGGTGGTGGACTGAGGGAGCCAGCAAATAGACAGCAAAAAAGACGGCAAGCGGCAGACAGCAGACGCTAAGAAGCGGGGGCAAGCCCGCCTTCCTGACCTGGAGACTCCGTCGCTGGATCGGCAGCCGAGCGCTTGAAAGCCTTTCAATCAGGAAAGTGCGACTCAACTTTGATCAGCTCAGGGTCAGGAAGGCGGGCTTGCCCCCGCTTCTTGCTGTTTACGTTTCCGCGCTTTGGAAATTCTCGCGAGTCGTTCCACCGTTCACGATTTACTAATTACTAACCTTCACTTTTCACCCTTCACCGTCTTTACCCCGTCTTCACGGCTTCTTCCCTTTTCCTTTGCCGCCGCCCTGATCCCCACCTTGCGGCTGCCTGGTCTTGGCTTCGTGTTTCTGCGCGGCTGGAGATTTTTGCACGGCGGGAGATTGTCGCCGCGCATCCTGCTGCACGTCGCGTTTCTTCACTGGCTGCGGCGGGTCGGCTTTAGGCGGTCCCTTGAATTCAACTCGCGGCTGTATGGGCCTCTTTTGAGGACGCTCAGTCTGCGGTTGTTCCTGTGCCCGCTTTCCTACTCGTTCGCCTTGCGCTCCACGCACGAGAATTTTACGCTGGGCCTTCTGCTGATCAGAGTCGTTTTTCCGCGGGTCCCGCCATATTGCACGGTCATCGTGCTTTGCTTCCCGATTGCCGCGAGCCGCCTCGGTTGCCTGGTCTATGCGTTGCCGTCGTTCGTTACTCTGGCGCGCGATCTCATTTTGATCACCATGGCGTTCATCTCTAACTTTGAACTTTCGATTGCGGTCGTTGTCCGAAACGCGTTCCACGCGCAACGACTTCGCCAGGTCCTTCCTGAACCGCGACTCCCGCGGATCGGTGTCGACGAAAACGCGGGTGTCCCTCAGCTTCTTTGCGATTCCCGGCGGCAGATTAATCTTGCCCCTGCCCCACGCCGAATGCGCCACCGCGTTTCTGAGCGGCGTCAGCGTCAACGGATCGAGCGTCGGCCGCAGCGATGCCAAGGCATTCCGGTTGAGCCTTCTGAGATTGCGTCGATCGACGTCACGCCCGAATGCCTCGACTGGAATCACTGTAACTGCGCCAGGTATTCCCAGGTTGATGAGCTGCGCGGGAACTATGTCCGCTCGCGTCAGGTAGCGCGGCTGCCAGTTGTTATCGTAAAAGCGCGGCGCGTAAACCTCGCCCGGCGCGAGGGGAACCCAGCCGATCTGGTTCGTGTCATTTAACGGGACGAAAGCGACGAGGGCCGGAGCATACGCCGGCGTGGTATTCACCGCATCAGGCACCCAATACCACTGATTACCAACGTTGGCCCAGCGTCCGTAATGGTAAGGCGCGTAACCCCAGGGCTCGTGGGAAACCCAGGTTGGCCCATACGGATAATCGTTGGTCCAGGAACCCGTTTGATACGGCACCCAGTCAGCGTCGACGCGCGGCCGCCAGGCGTAACCATAGCCGTCGACATTCTGCCAGTCGCCGTAGTAGTCGAGGTCGTTCAGGCCCGGAATAGTTGAACTCGCATACTGATAACTCGCGTTGTGACGCGCCGGATCGTAGTAGTAAGGATCGTTGAGATAAGCGTCGTAGTCGTTGTAACGCCCGTCGTAAGCATCTCCGTATTGGTAGCGGTAATAGTCGTCAACCTGGTATCCAGCGTCATCGGGATTCAAGCGCGACAAGGCCAACTCGGCAGCCGTCTGGCCCACAAGGGTGAGCAGCTCGCCTTTGTTGATTTCGCCTGAACCGCCCAAACCGACGACGCGCGCCAGTCCGCTCAACACCGAGACCAGCACGTTGCCGTCGTTGTCAAAACCAACGTTGTAGAGACCGGGTTGCTGAAAATCGACCGCGCCGTTGGGCGTCGCCACTTCAAATAATTCATCAGGCTCGAGGTAGCCGACGTCGAACATCGCCGAACCGTCGCGCAGCGCCAACTGAGTTCGACGATTGCCAAGCGACACGACATCGAGGGACGTGTTGGGATCGAGTCGCGCAAAATTCCGTCCACTAAACGCGAGCGAAGTGCGCGCGTTGTCACGCGTGTAGATCCGATCACCGACTGAGAAAGGTTGATTGACGCTGGCGGCGGTCCACTCCGGATCTGCTTCGGTCGCTTCGGCGTTTGCGAGGCCGTCGCTGATCGCCACCTCACCGTCGACGCGTTGAATCCGCGCGGCGTTTGGCAGCGACTCAGCCTCCACCGTCTGTTCATGTTTCAAATAGAACGCCACCGCCAGGCCGGCGACGAGCGCAATAACCACCGCCACGATCGTCAGGTGCGGCCATACTTTGATCTGCTTCATGATTGCCTTGCCTCCTCAGTCCAAAAACATACGGTCTAAACCATCGCCAACAACTATCGCCAACTCAATTAGGCGAACCACCAACCACTCGTCTGCCCAATCCACCGATCTCATAGAACCCTCTCGTATAGAAGCCTACGTTTGAAGCCTCCTAGAAGCCTCAAGTTGGAAGCCCTCCGCTGCCCGGTCTGGTCCAAGCTTCATAATCTCAGGGTCGGGAAAGGGGCTTGCCCCGCTCTTCTTCAGTCTCTGCAAAGAGTTTCGCAAGAAAGAGTTTCGCAAGACCCATGCCCGCCACCCGGATGCAGTTTGAATTTGCAGGAATCTTTAGCAGTGGAGGCGCGAGATCAGCCGAATGCAAGGGCGAGGAGAGCAGCCAACACAGATTAGTCACCGTATCGCAAGAATATCGCTAAGGCTTGAACCAGGGAGGGATGAACGAATGTGGCCCTTAACATGACGCGCCGCGCTCCATATCGTTCGCGCCCGTATCCATTCAGGGCGCAATGAGCTATCCGCAGATTACACAGATTCAGTAAGACCAGAAAGCATTCAATCCGAAGAGCGAGCAGTTAATGTCCTCAGTCTCGATCCAAGCCTTGACTCTTAGATAGTCTGATCCCGTGTGGAATATTAGATTGGTCGCGGCTGAGTGTAGTGGACCACGACGGCGCCAGGTCACCGTTTACCAAAGCGGGTGAAGCGGCCTCCGCCGGCCGAGCAGCCCGGGTCTCGGACAGTCACGGCACTCCAATCTTGAGTGTTCACCGCTTAAGCAGAATCAATATGCCCGCGACAATACCCAGCACGGCCAGGCCGGTCGTGACCATTGGCGAGAGTCTCACGTTAAGCAATGGCAAGAGCCCGGTGAGAATCAACCACAAACCAAGCAACAGCATGCCCAGATTTCTGCCTGCCAAACTATTTGTTACTGCCATTCGTTCTCCTTTTTGAAAACCGACTGATGAATCAATTTACAACTTTTGTTCACTCTCATTTGAAGACTTTCTCTCGATGGTAACAAAGATGCTTAGGGTTAGGCTCGGCAAGCTTTTCTGGCAAGCTAATCGGTTTCCCGTCGAATGGAACAAAATTCTGTTCTAGTGTTTCTTGCGGGAAGTGTCGCCTCAATCGATTGCTCAAGACGACGCTCAACTCCTTGTCGAGAGTAATAAGGCCAGCATCGAAAGCTGCATCGTGAAGACTGGATAAGCATAGCCCATTGCGTGGATCAAGTCGCTCCTTCGGAAAATCGCGCCAAGGTTTGATGTGACTAGCCACAAGTAAACGCGGCACGTTGATGCCGCTTATGCAACATCGCACGCCATACGAATTCAGGACCGTTTGTCTGAAGAATTGCTGGCCCCTACGGACTTTGACTGATGCTGTTGACTCGGTTGGACCGGAAGGCGGAGTCCGTTTTACTGATGGTTCCAGTCTGACGCTATCGCGCTCCAAGAAGTCTACCTCACTGTCATCGTCGGTCGTGAACAGATCATGCAGAAGCTGCTCGCTCTCAGGCCCAAGGTCATTGAGATTCGAATGGAATTCCTCCCACATCGCCCGATCTTGTTGGCTTGCTCCTGATAGTCCTCTTATGCCGCGCGCTCGTAGCACAGGATCCAATGAGGCCAGGTTGCTGAGCTTCATAGCCAGACTGCTAGGTGTGCGTCCCATCTTCGACGCGACGTCCATTATTAGCGGGTTATGGTGATGAAACTGTCCGAACAGCATTTTGCCGTACAAATTCAACGCTATGAGAGCGTGTTCACGAGTCCATCTAACACTAGGTGCCTTCGCCATGGCGGCAGTTTAGCGGAGTCGCACGGTTGACGCGAGGAAAAGCCTTGTCGATGCAAGACGGCTTTCAAACCGAGCAATCGGGTTAGTGGCCTTCAACCTTGTAATACTCCAAGATGCCTGGGTAGTATCGCCGCTCCAATGAATGGGATACTCACTAACAGCCACTTCTCGGGCGCCGGACTTATGGATATCGGCCTGCAGGCGGGTGGGCTGACGTTGCCGCAGATTTGAGATCGAACCCATCTGTTGCGACACGCTGCGACGGAACTTCGATCACGAAGTGGTTCAATGCACATCACCCAGAAGCTCGTGCAGTCGGAAAAAGAATGTCACGTGATGGTGGCGACCTATCCCTGCACGAAGTATGCGCCGATAGCTGACATTCACGGGGTGCGCACCGGGGTCGATTTATTCCTGCATTTCTTCCGGCACGTTGCTATCCGAAGACCGGAACTTTATGTGGTCGAGAATGTTCCGGGAACGAACGCGGAGTTTGTGGCCGGGTATCGCAGTGCCCGCGTGATTGTCGACCGGGCGGCAAGTCTTAAGACAACGAAGACTGCCGGAACGTCGCCGACACCGCCGAGTCCGTAGTCAGCAAAAGAATATTTTGGTTGACGACCCGGAGTGGCGCACGTTGGTGCGGACTCCGGGTTGAGCTTTGTGTGCGCGTTTGGCGTTAGGCCAATGTCATGCGTTGAGAGTGAAGATCATCCGCACGGCCGAGCATAGTGTTGGCGATATTTCGCCCCAGGGCGAGGAAGTTTGGGGAGATGCTTGATCCCTGGGGGGCGGGCTACGCCCTTACCCCGGGCTACCGTGTTTCACGCCTTCAGCGTGAAGCCATGCCGCGGCTGGCGAGTGGCCAAAATGAATGTTGTGTGTGCGCAGCAAGAGAACAAGTCTTGAGCTTCCAGTGACAGGAATGACATGCTCACCCCGTAACACTCCTGATTCGAAAAAAAGCGTTAAGCTCAGCGGTTCGTAAACAATCGACACGGACAAAGAATGCAGGCAAGATGCCTGCGCTCCCAGCTCGCGACGCCTTACACAAACAGAAGCTTGCAGGCAAGATGTTTGTCTGCGCTCCAGTAAACATGACTGTTCAAATTGCCATTGTCCTCTCGTTGCTCTTCGTTGCTCTCGTCCTATTTGCGACGGAGCGCATTCCGATTGACATCGTCTCGCTCGTCCTCGTGCTGTTGCTGGTTGTCACCGGGACGCTCTCGGCTGCCGAAGCCTTTGCCGGGTTCGGCAACGACATCGTAATTACAATCGCGGGGTTGTTTATTCTCACGGGCGGCCTGACCAGGACGGGGGTGATTGACGTGGTCGGCAGGCGTTTGCAAGGGATTGCCGGCGCCAGCGAATTCCGCATGGCTGCCATGGTCATGATGGTGGCTGCGCTTTGTGCGGCCTTCATGAAAAACACAACGACGACGGCGATGTTTCTTCCAGTTGTCCTCGGCATTGCGACTCGCAAAGGTATCAATCCATCGAAGCTGCTAATGCCGCTTGCTTTCGGCGCGATCCTCGGCGGTACCTGCACGCTGATCGGAACTTCAACCAATCTTGCCGTCAGCGGCGCCATGACCCGTTATGGCCTGGCGCCTTTCTCGATGTTTGAACTGACGAGAGTGGGCGTGCCCATTGTGGCTGTCGGCATGCTCTACATGTTGTTGGTCGGCCTGCGACTCCTGCCTCGGCGCGAGGGCTCGGATTCGTTGACCGAGCAGTATCACGTCAGGCAGTACATGTCGGAAGTGCTGGTGCTCGAGGACTCGCCGTTGATCGGCAAGAAACTCGCCGAAGCGCCCATCAGCGATGAACTGGATCTGACCGTGGTGGGAATCCTGCGCGGCGGGAAGCGGTATCGAATTGCCCCCAACCCGAGCGAGGAGATTAAGGAGGGCGACCTGCTGCTGGTGCAGGGCCGAGTGGATGACATCCTGCGCGTAAAAGGCGAAGCGGGCATTGAGATAAAGGCTGACTTCAAACTGAGTGATAATTTGCTGGAAGGCGAAGATACCAATATCGAATTGTTTGAGGCGATGATCCCACGCGGTTCAGACTTCACTGGGCAAAACTTAAAGCGTCTCAAGTTTCAACAACGCTATCAACTGGTTGTATTGGCAATCAATCGGCACGGAATCAATCTGCTTTCTAAAATGAGCACGGTTAAGTTGCGTTTTGGCGACGTGCTGCTGTTGCAGGGCCAGCGCGAAAACGTCGCCCAGCTCGCGGCCGACGGGCAGATACTTTTGCTGGATGAAATTTCAGAGCGCCAGGCGCGGCCCGAGAAAAAACGATGGGCGCTGCTGGCTTTTGGTATTTTTCTCGCGCTGTCAATCACCCACCTGGTTCCTCTTTCAGTTGCTGTGGTTGGCGGAGTGATGGTTTTGCTCGGGAGTCGGGCAGTGCGACCGCAGGAGATTTACGAGATGATCGACTGGCGGTTGATCGTGCTCATCGCCTGCATGATGAGTTTTGGCGTGGCAATGGAAAAGACTCATGCCGATCAGTATTTGGCTGACATGATCGTTCGAGCGACGGGCGCGTATGGTCCGCTTGCAGTGCTCTCGGGATTCTTCCTGATGACTGTGGCCCTGACCCAACCCATGTCGAATCAGGCTGCGGCTCTGGTCATGCTGCCGATCGCTGTAAAGACCGCTCTCGTGCTCGGATTGAACCCGCGGACGTTTGCGGTCACAGTCACCTACGCGGCTTCGTGTTCTTTCCTCACTCCGCTCGAGCCGGCTTGCGTCCTTATTTATACGCCGGGGCGCTACCGCTTTCTCGACTTCGTCAAGATCGGATCAATACTCACGCTGGCGGTCTTTGCAATGGTCATTTGGCTCGTCCCTATTTTCTGGCCGTTTCATCCGTAACACAAAGGGAAAGTCGGACCTCAGACCGCATTAGCCCGCTAAGCGAAGGTTCGCCGCTAATGGAGGCGATGCCAACCAGAGCCATTCCCCAAGGTAGGCTTCGTCTGCCTAGCCCACTCTTTCAAGCGCAAACTGGCCACTGTTCTTCAGTTGTCGTAGTCGAGCCCGGTGGTGCCGAAGTAGGCTTCAACCTTGGTGAGCAGCTTCTCAATGCGCTCGTTGTTTTCCTGAGTCGCAACATAGTTTTCGGTGACGGCTTTCTTAATTGCCTCAAGCGACTGGTTCAGTTGCTTCACAATATCAAGGTTTGCGTGCATCTCATCCCGGATGCCGGCGAAAACTTCCTGCATGCTCACGAACGTTCCGCGAAAGGTGCCCATATACTCCCTGAAGCCAGACATGTAATTGGTCATGGCCTCGATTTGTTCGAACTGAAGATGCATCACCTCGACAAACTTGCGCTGACTCTCCATGAGCCGCCGCGTTTGAATCTTCATCTCATATTGGTTCATGAGCAACTCCTTCAGTGGTTTAGGAAATGAGGAACTCGGGCCCGAAAGCACGTAACCTGAGTTCTTTATTGGCGCGGGAACTTCTGAGGGTGAACTAGCCCCTCACGGGTCGAACTTTGGGCTCCCACGACCTACCGCCGACCGGGCGGATTATTACATATTAGAGTCACCGGACTGTTTTTTGTTTGGGTTGGTTGCGTCTCGGTGAGGCCGCGCCTATAATGCGCCAAATTTTAGGCGGCTCCGGTTCCCGGCAGGATTCGCAGTGGTTCGAGAACTCGAAACGCTTAAGAAACAAACCAAACACAAAACATGTCGACCCCTATCAGATGGAAAGAGCGCGGACGTGTCGCCGCTCGCGACAGTCGCCGGCCCCAAACCCCCTTGCGCGCCCTGGCCCTGAATCTTAGCGAAGCCGCGCGTTCCGCCTTAACCGAACCGTTCCGGCTGACAATCGAACATCATCAAATTCGTCTGCGACGCTTGCCGCGTGAACTTGACGGCTTTCGCATAGTTCAACTTTCCGACATTCATCACAGCCCTTTCACGAGTCGCGCGCAGATCGAACGCGCGGTTGAGACGGCGAACAGCCTGCAGCCTGACATCGTGGCGCTGACCGGGGACTACATTTCCAAGGAACGCGAATATGCAGCGCCCTGCGCGGAATTGCTCGGACGTTTGCGAGCGCGTCATGGCGTCTACGCGGTGTTGGGCAATCACGATCACTGGACGGACGCGGCTTTGATAACGGATCTATTCCGCGCCGAAGGCATGACGGTGCTGGTCAATCAGGGCATGCGCTTTGAAAACAAGGGCGCCTCGTTTTGGCTGGCGGGCGTAGACGACACGATGGTCGGTCTTGAAGATTTGCCGCTGGCGCTGGCCGGCTCCTGCGCCGACGAGTTTAAGCTGCTGCTCGCACACAACCCCATCATCCTGCGACGCGCCGCGCGCGCCGGAGTCGATCTCGTGCTTAGCGGACACACGCACGGCGGACAGGTTAGTTTGCGGTCCGAACGCAGTGCGTCCGGGCGTCCACGGCGGCGTTTGCTGAAGGGCCTGGCCCGCCAGGGCGAGACGCAAATTTATGTAACGCGCGGCCTGGGCACCGTCGTGCTGCCCGTTCGCTTTGGTTGCCCCCCGGAAGTTTCACTGCTTGAATTGCGAACCGCTTGAAACGCGAATAGTGAATCGCTGTCTATGACCGTGCGTGAATAGCTCCCGCGACTGCCTTTTATCTATTCACGATTTACGATTCACTATTGACTAGTCGATGTCCTCCCGAATTCTTACTGTTCCCAACCTGCTCACCGTCTTTCGGATGGTGCTCATTCCTGTTTTTGTCTCGCTGCTTTTTTACAAACGTTTCAGCCTGGCGCTCGCCGTCTTTATCCTGGCGGGTCTCACTGATGGGTTGGACGGCTTGCTGGCTCGGCGCTTCAGTCAGCAGTCGCAGCTCGGCACCGTGCTCGATCCGATCGCCGACAAGCTGATGCTTGTGACAGCGTTCATCGTCCTTTCCATGCGCAGCGTTTTTCCCCAGCCGCTGCCGAGTCACCTGCCGGTGCCGTTTTGGGTGACGGTCGCGGTCATCAGCCGGGACGTGTTCATCATCGTCGGGGCCGCAGCTATTAACATCATGACGGGCTTTCGAGGTTTCCGGCCCTCCTGGTTGGGCAAACTCAACACGACTGTTCAGATTGGCGGAATCGCCGCCATCATGTTCGCGGCCAGCGTGCCTCGGTACACCGGCTATTACCTGCCGACCGTTTACGCCGTGGTGTTTGGCCTGGCCGTGCTCTCCGGACTTCACTACATCTTCTTCGCTTCCAAGCTGATGAACGAGGACCGCAAGCAGGCCTCACCGTCAGAATCCGGCTCAGAAACCCCACAAAACTAAGCCCTTTGGCGGTCAAGCGACAAAGCCGAATATCAAATGTTCGTTTAGAGTTGGCACTTGTGGCACCGCTTTGGCGGACAAGTCCACCATCTAAACGGTTGAGCCGATTCACGCCGTTCAGGTATCTGCCAGAAGAGCGTTATCAAAGTTGACAGGCACACGCTCAGATATTATATTAGCCGTTCGTTCAACTAGGGTTGTGGAGGCGGCAGGCGGGCAGTACAGAGCCTAAAAGCGCAACCGGCTAACAGGAATTCGCGAGTAACGGGCAAATTACAAGTTTGGAGAATAAACGAGATGAGCAGCAAGATAATCGGAATCGACTTGGGAACGACCAACTCCGTGGTGGCAGTCATGGAGGGCGGCGAGCCCATCGTCATACCAAATTCGGAAGGCGGGCGCACCACTCCTTCAGTGGTTGCGTTTACTAAGGACGGCAGCCGGCTGGTCGGCCAGGTGGCCAAGCGCCAGTCAGTTACCAATCCGGAAAACACAGTCTATTCAATCAAAAGATTCATGGGACGGCGCTTCGACGAAGTGACCGAAGAGATCAAGCAGGTGCCGTACAAGGTAAAATCCGCGGGCACCGGCGACGTGCGCATCGAAGCCGGCGGCAAGGAATGGAGCCCGCCGGAGATTTCGGCAATCATCCTGCAAAAGATGAAGCAGTCGGCTGAGGACTACCTCGGGCAAAAGGTCGACAAGGCCGTGATCACCGTGCCCGCCTATTTCAATGACGCTCAGCGTCAGGCGACTAAAGACGCCGGCAAGATCGCGGGCCTGGAAGTGATGCGCATCGTGAACGAGCCGACGGCGGCTGCGCTTGCATACGGCCTCGACAAAAAGGCTGACGAGACGATCGCGGTGTTCGACTTCGGCGGCGGCACGTTTGATATCTCGATCCTCGAAGTCGGCGAAGGTGTAGTCGAAGTTAAATCGACGAACGGCGACACGCACCTCGGCGGCGACGACATCGACGAGCGCCTGACCGAGTGGATCATCGAAGAGTTCAAGAAGGATCAGGGCATCGATCTTTCAAATGACAAAATGGCTTTGCAGCGTTTGAAGGAAGCTTCGGAGAAAGCAAAGATCGAACTCTCGAGCACGCTGGAGACGGAAATCAACCTGCCGTTCGTCACCGCAGATCAGTCGGGTCCGAAGCATCTGGCCATGAAGCTGACGCGCGCAAAGTTTGAGCAGTTGATTGAAGCAATCCTCGGGCGACTGCGCGCGCCGGTTGAGCAGGCAATCAAGGATTCGGGTGTTGAGTCCAAAAAGATCAACGAAGTCGTGCTGGTTGGCGGTTCGACGCGTATTCCGAAAGTTCAGCAGATCGTCCGCGATTTGTTTGGCGGCAAGGAACCAAACAAGAGCGTGAACCCTGACGAAGTGGTCGCGATTGGCGCGGCGGTGCAAGCCGGCGTGTTGTCCGGCGAGAAAACAGACATCCTGTTGCTTGACGTGACTCCGCTCAGCCTCGGCATTGAGACGCTCGGCGGTGTTTTCACCAAACTGATCGAACGCAATACAACCATTCCCACGCGCAAGTCGGAAATTTTCTCGACAGCTTCGGACAATCAGACGTCGGTCGAGGTTCACGTGCTGCAGGGCGAACGCCAAATGGCGAGCGACAATCGCACGCTTGGCAAGTTTCACTTGATCGGTATCCCGCCGGCGCCGCGTGGCATGCCGCAAGTTGAGGTCGCTTTCGATATCGACGCGAACGGCATCGTCAACGTGTCAGCCAAAGACATGGGCACCGGCCGCGAACAGAAGATAACGATCACGTCTTCTTCGGGTCTTTCAAAAGATGAAATCGACAAGATGATGCGTGACGCCGAGTCGCATGCGACCGAGGACGCGAAGAAGCGCGAAGAAACCGAGGCGCGTAATCAGCTTGACGGTCTGGTCTACCAGATGGAGAAAACGCTCAACGAGAATCGCGAAAAGGTTGGAGCGGTCGCGGGCGAAGTTGAGGCGGCCATCGAGGAAGCCAAAAAAGCGTTGACTGAAGGCGGCACCGACAGAATGAAGGAAGCCTTCACGCAACTCCAGGCGGCTTCACATAAAATGGCGGAGGCGCTCTATCAACAAACGGGCTCGACGGGTTCAACTGAAACGCCGGCTGAGGATCAAGCGTCGGCAGCCGGAGCTTCGTCTGCAGGCGGCGCAGGCGACGACAACGTGATCGACGCTGAATACGTCGACGTAGACGAAAATAAATAAAGTAAGCAGTAAGCAGGTGGGCGGTGGGCAGTGAGCAGTTTAGGAAATAGGCAGCAGGACGATATGGCTTTAACTGCGAACTGCCCACTGCCGTCTGCCCACTGATCTGAAATGGCCAAGCAAGATTATTACGAAGTGTTGGGCATCAAGCGCGACGCTAAGCCGGAAGAAATCAAGAAGGCTTATCGCCGACTCGCGCGCAAGTATCATCCCGACGTCAATCCGGGCGATAAAGCTTCCGAAGAGCGTTTCAAGTTAACCACCGAAGCGCACGACATTCTTTCTGATCCGAAGAAGCGCAAAGTTTACGATCAGTTTGGCGAGTACTCCGACAATCTTGCCAATGCCGCCGGACGCGGATATGGACCATCCAGCGGAGCTTCCGCCGGACGCACCGCGCCAGGTTTTGATTTCAGCGGCTTCGACTGGAGTTCGACCACAACTCCGGGCGGTTCGGGGTCGGGCTCGAGTTTCCGCGATATCTTCGCGGATCTCTTTGGTGGCGGCGCCGCCAAGGAGCAGGAGCCGCCGCGGCCGCAGCCGAAAAAAGGCGCGGACATCGAGATGCCGCTCGCTCTTTCGTTTGAAGAAGCAATCAAGGGCTTAACTACCAACCTCACGGTCAATCGTTCGGAACAATGTTCACGCTGCAACGGCGCCGGCGACATCGGTGGGCCAGTGATGGTTTGCGCCACCTGCAAAGGTTCGGGACAGGTGCAGCGCGCCGGGGGACGTTTGCGTTTTGCGCAGGAGTGTCCGGACTGCGGCGGCACCGGACGAAGACGTTCGCCGTGTTCGTTGTGCAAAGGCAAGGGCACAATTCCCAGGACCGAGACGGTGAAGGTTCGCATTCCTGCCGGAGTTGAAACCGGATCGCGCGTGCGCATTCCGGGAAAGGGTGAAGGCGGACGGCTGGGCGCGCCGCCGGGAGATTTGTTTGTTGTCACGAATGTCGGCACGCATAAATATTTCACGCGCAAGGGCGACAACATTTACGTCACCGTGCCGATAACCGTGCCGGAAGGCGCGCTGGGCGCGAAGATTGAAGTGCCCACGGTTGAAGGCAAGGCGCAGTTACGCATTCCGCCGGGTACGCAGTCAGGCCAGAAGTTTCGCTTGCGCGAACGCGGCGCGCCTTCGTTGCGCAAGCCGGGCGCGCACGGCGATCAGTTTGTTGAGGTGCAGGTGACGCTCCCGAAAGTGCTTTCGGAAGAGACGAAGGAACTGCTGCGGCAGTACTCGAAACTAAACGCGGACAATCCGCGCGTGGAGATGGGATTGGAGTAGGGGAAGTGAAGGGTAAAAGGTGAAAAGTAAAAAGTGAAGAGTCTATGAATGGCCTTCTATTCGACTCTTCACCTTTCACTTTTCACCGCTCACCGTTATGAAGCGCAAACCGAAAACATACACAATCAGCGCGGTTGCGGATCAGTATGGCATCCATCCGCAGACGCTGCGTTTGTATGAACGCGAGGGACTGCTGAAGCCGTCGCGCTCGGAAGGCAATACGCGTCTCTATACCGATCCCGATCTCACGCGGCTCGAATTGATCCTTTCTCTGACTCGCGACCTCGGCGTCAACCTCGCGGGCGTTGAGATCATTCTCAACATGCGCGAAAAGATGGACGCGATGCAGCATGAGTTTGAACGCTTCTTTCAGTATCTCCAGTCACACGCCGACGAGTTGACTAACTTCGCCGAACCTCCCGCCGAAGGCACCACGGACGCGCTTGTTCCCATCACGCGCGCCGCCGCTCTCCGCCGCCGCAGCGCCTCACGCAGCTGAGTTGAACGTGAACATACCGGTGTCTTCCAAGGATTGATGTAAACTTAACGTGTGACTTACGAATGGGATCCGAAGAAAGCCAGGGCAAACCTTCGTAAGCATAGCGTTTCGTTCGAGGAGGGAGCTAGCGTGTTCTTGGATCCGCTGGCGGTGACCTATCCCGATCCCGATCACTCCGACGAAGAGTTCCGAGAAATTACAATCGGTTATTCAAACAGACAGAGGGTCATTTTTCTTTCGCATACAAAGCGCGGCACTCGAACCAGAATCATAGGAGCGCGAAAGGCTACCGCCGGGGAGCGCAAGCAATATGAAGAAAGCATCAGCCGAGAAAAACAATGACGAGCTAAGACCCGAATACGACCTTTCGAAACTGAAAGGCGGCGTTCGCGGTAAGTACCATCAAGAAGCAGTTGCAGGAACTAACCTCGTACTAATCGAACCCGAATTGGCGAGCGTGTTTCCTGACGCTGAATCCGTGAACCGTGCGCTTCGACTCCTGGCTGACACTGCGGAGTCAGCAACCAGCCGCACGCGGCCCCGGCGTGGCGCGGCGAAGCGACGACTCAAGCGGAGCGCCTGAAACGCTTCGGTAACAAAAGAGAACATCAAGGCCTGCTCATCTTTGACCTTGGGGCTTACCGTTAGACTTGGTTCCAAGTCCATCTTGCAACGTTCTTCCCCACCTTGTTCCACTCAGCGCTGACGTGGTAGATTCCGCGTCGCAGTCTGACTTCCCAGAGCACGTTCCACTTCCCGCAGCGCTCCCGTTACTAAACAACCGCCGAGCGGTTGGCCTTAACCGTCAGCGCGGCTTCAATGAAGTTACTAAATGACACGACCTGCCTCAGCGCGTTTTACGATTCCGACTCTTCTGGCGGTGCTGCTTGTCGCAGCCATGAGTCTGGCGGGTGCGAATGCAGTATCAGCGCAGGATCTCGACAGCGTCACGGTCACCGGGCGAGTTTTGGACCAGAACGGCGCTGTGATTCCCGGAGCGACGCTCGAAGCAATTTTCGTGAAGACCGGCGCCGCGCGCACGACGGTCACTGACGATGAAGGCCGCTACCGGATCATCCAGCTCGAACCCGGCATTTACACCCTGCGCGCTTCCGCCGCCGGCTTTGCAGTGCTGGAAAAACCGGAACTCACTTTCATCGCCGGCAAGAATGTTCAACTCGATTTCGCCCTCGTTCCCGGAGGCTTAACCGTCGCGCCGGTGGTCGTTGTTGACACGGAAACTCCGGCTGTCGACACCACGCGCACGATAGTTGGCGGCACGGTCACGACGCACGAAGTCGAATCATTGCCGATTCCGTCGCGTTCGGCGTTGGACCTGATTTTTACTTTGCCGGGTGTTTCTGAGGAACCACTTTCGACGCGCGACCTCGCGGAAGATCGCAACTCGTCGGTCGCGAACACGCCGGAAGAAGCCGGCACGTTCTCGCTCTCCGGCGGCCCGGCGTATTCAAACAACATCACCATCGACGGTCTCGACAACAACGACGACCGCTCGGCGCGCGAACGTTTTCAACCGTCGATCGAGGCGGTCGAGGAAGTTCAGGTGATCACGAATCAATTTTCCGCGGAGTACGGACGGGCATCAGGCGGGCGCATAAACATCCGCACGCGGGGCGGCTCAAACAAATATCACGGCCGCGCCTTCTACTTTTTCCGGAACGATTTTTTCAACGCAAACACGTCAAACAATCAGGCGCGTGGTCTGGCCCGACTGCCGCTTGAAGAGCACGATCCTGGCTTCACTTTTGGCGGACCCGTCCGGCTGCCGATTTATGATGGCCGCAAGAAGACATTTTTCTTTACGGCTTACGAGTACGACACCATTCTTGACTCGGCGACAATCGACACGCTCGTGCCGATTCAGCAGAATCCGCTTTTTGAGATTCCGCCGCCGACCGTGACTGACCCCGCCCTCATCGGCCCGCTACGTCTGGCTGCCGGCATCGCGCCGTTTGTTTCAGGCGTTTCGACTCCGGTTAAGACGCACACGCTGACGACGCGCATCGATCACAAATTTTCTGACGTGCACAACGCGTCTGTGCTTTACCAACTGGGACGGCAAAATAATCTGCGCCAATTTGGCGGCGGCAATCGACTGGCGGAAGCCCTGCTCGGCAAAACGCGAAATACCGACGCGATCTCTTACACCGACAACTACGTCTTATCGCCGACCATCGTTAATCAAACTCGCGTTCAATTTTCGCGCCTGACGCCGGGCGTGACGGCAAGCGGCGGCCGCCGTCCGGTAGTTCTGATCACGCTCGACGACCCGTTGCCTTCAGGCGATCCTGAACAACGATCCGGCACGCTCGTCGCGGGTTCGTCAACGTCCGGCGCCACAGACCGACAGGAGTCGCGCGCCCAGGTGCAGGACATTCTTTCCCTGGTCCACGGGAACCACTCGCTGAAGTTTGGCGCCGACGTGCAATACATCCGTTCGACGTTCATCGACCTTTCGGACATCTCAGGCACGTTCAGCTTCTCCAACGCCGCTGACTTTATCGCCAACGCGCCAAGTCGCTTCCGGCAAAATTTTCAGGCCGAATCCGAGCAGCACAACACCTACATGGGGTTCTTTATCCAGGACGAGTGGCGGCTGCGCCCGAACCTGGTGTTCAGCTACGGCTTGCGTTACGAAAACGAAACGATCGTCGCCGACACGAATAATTTTGGGCCGCGCGTTTCCCTCGCTTACGATCCTTTCAAGACGGGCAAGACGGTGATCAGGTTAGGAGCGGGGATTTTTTACAACCGTGCGTTGCTTCGCACCATCGACGATTTCACGCTCGGCGCGCAGCAGCAGTTTTTTGACACGAATGACTTGATCGATCCGGCGACCGGCCAACTCGGCAGCGCCGACTTTCGCCGCGCGTTCATCGCCGCGAATCTTCCGTTTCCGCAAACGCTCACGGTCGATTCACCGTTGGTTAGAAACTTTGGCGTGCTCAACACCGGTTTCTCTCGCCGGCTCAGTCCTGACCTGCGCATTCCCGAAAGTTACCAGGCGAACGTGGGAATCGAGCGAGATTTGGGCCGCGGCCTGGTCTTTGAAAGCAATTACACTTTCAATCGCGGCTTGCACCTGTGGCGGGAATTCAACGCGAACGCCACGCGACTGCCGGCCGGCTTCCAAAACTTTTCGGAATTCCTCGGCTCGCGCGATTTCGTAAACTTTCGCAGCAGCCCCTTCGGCATCCGTCCGCTCTACAACGTCTCAACCGCGGGCGACCTCGTCAGGTTTGTTTTCAATCCGCCTGATCCGGCGAACCCGAATGCGATTGTGCGCGTGACGGAATTTGGCGTTCCGATTTCGCTGATCAATCTCAACAGTTTCACGTCCTCAACTGCCATCGAGGTTGCGCTCGCAGCGCTGAATGGTTTGCGACCCGATCCAAGCCGCGGTGAGGTTGAAGAACTGATTTCAGCCGGCAACAGTTTCTACCACGGCCTGACGTTCGAATTGCGCAAACGCTTCCAGCGAACCAAAAACTTCGGTGTGTCGTTCCGCGCGGCGTACACGTTTTCTCATCTGACTGACGACGGGATTGTGAACACTTCTGACGCGTTAGTGCCGGGCGACTTTTTCGGCGAGCGCGCGCTCAGCCTGCTCGATCGCCGGCATCGTTTTGTTTTCTCAGGAACGTTTGACATGCCGCGCTACCTCGGCAAGCTGCGCATTGCGCCAATTTTCCGACTGACTTCAGGCGCCCCCTTCAACATTTCCATCGGCGGCGCCGATCGCAACCTCGACGACGTTGGCAACGATCGCCCGATCTTTACCGGCGATCCAGAACTGCTGCAATGGCGTAGCCCCGGCGATCCAATCGACCCGGCGATCCTCGACCTTTTTTCACTACCCACGATCGGCCAGACCGGCAACTTGCCGCGCAACGCGGGCCACGGTCCCGGACAGTTTTTCCTCGATCTGAATATCACGCGCGAGTTTCGCATTGGCGAGAAAATGCGGCTGCGGCCCACAGTCGAGTTTGACAACGTGCTCAACAAAACGGTCTTCAGCTTTGGCAGCGAGTTCATCGACTTCAATAGCTTCGCGCCAACCGCCACGCCGGAACAACGCCGCGCGTTTCTCGATTCCTTTCTCGTCACCACTCGCACTCTCCGCCCGCGACAAGTTCGCTTCGGCGTTCGCTTCGACTTCTAACAAGTACCAACCGCCAAGACGCCAAGAGCGCCAAGTCAGAACCACCTGCGTAAGCGGGTGGATCGTTACTTGACGACGACTTTTAACCGCAAGAGCGCCAGGAGTTATCCGCAGATTTACACAGATTACGCCGATTCAGCACACGAGTACGCGCCGCTATCCTGCCCTGAATGTTCTAACTCTCAGTCGTTCTAATCTGTGGAATCTGCGTAATCTGCGGATAATTCCTGCGGTTCTTGGCGTCTTGGCGGTTCGACTGTTAAATTCCTCAAGCAGATGCCCAACCCTTTGTCCCAATCAGAGCACGTCAGCGAGGTCGACACGGCCCTGCTCGACGCCGAGCTGTTCATCAAATACCAGGCGCCCGAACGCGCCATCAAGCGTCTGCGGGAAGCGCTGGAAGCCAATCCGCGATCGATTCCTTTGCGCGAACGAACGCGCGAAATCTGCATGGTCAACAAGCAGACCGATGAAGCCGCGCGACAGTGCCTCGCCCTCGCCCGCCTCTACATCGAGCGCGACGAATTTGACGACGCTTACGATCGTCTCCTGGAAGCAAAGCATCTCGACGCGCGCATCAACATCGCCGGCGGCCTGGAAGCAATTCGCCGCGCGCGCCGGCCCGACCTGCGGCCCGAAGCAGCGCCGGCACAAACGACCGAGCGTGGCCCACTCGTCACCCTCGCCGGCGACCTTGCTGCGATCAACGTCTTCGATGCAGTCCAGGTAATTGAGAACGCAAGATTAACCGGCGTGTTATTGCTTACTAATGCCACGCAATCCGGCCGCGTGCTTTTTAACGACGGACAAATTGTTGACGCCGAAGCGGCAGGCGCGACCGCTGAGTTGGGCTTTCGCCAGATAGTTGAGATAACGACCGGCGGCTTTGAGTTTCAAAAGTCCGAGGCAGGATTCCCCGTCAAGATCCAGGCCGCCAGCAACACCAACTTGATCCTTGACGCGCTCAGGCAGTTGGATGAAGAGAAGCAGTAGAGGAGGAGGGGTGCGAAGAGAAATGTTTCGAGTCAGCTGAACTCAGGCGCCAACGGCGCGAAATGTGAAAGCCTGGGGCAACGCCCCAGGGGGAACGGTAGTAAAGGACATTGAAGCGCTGAAGGCGCGGAATAGAATCTCCGATTGGTGATTACTATTTCGCGCCTTCAGCGCTATTGATCAAGCCTGACCTTTTCCTGGGGCGTTGCCCCAGGCTTTCACATTTCGCGCCGTTGGCGCTGTTTACTTGCCCGGCAGCTCGATCGTGAAGGTGCTGCCTTTGCCTACTTCAGACGTGACGGAAACTTCACCGCCATGCGCGCGCGCGAGGTGCTTCACAATCGCGAGCCCTAAACCCGTCCCACCCATTTCGCGCGAACGCGCGCGATCCGCGCGATAGAATCTTTCAAACAAGCGCTCGAGATGCTGAGCAGGAATGCCTTCGCCCGTGTCGGCAACGACGATCTTGTCTCGCGCCGGTTGAGTTTGACTTGGCGGTCCTGGCGCCTTGGCGGTTTCGTCCTCAGAATTACCAGTCACTGAGCCCTTGCTGACGCGCGGGCTTCTGCCGTGTTCACTACGCGGGCCACTCCCGGCTCCGGCGGTTTCGAAACTGATTGTCACCGTTCCATTCGCTCGGTTGAACTTGATTGCATTTTCAACCAGGTTCGTCAGCATCTGTTCCAGCCGGCGCGCGTCTGCAAAGACCATCGCCTGCCGCGCCACCTCATTGCGTACAACTACCGCCTCAGACTTGGTTGCCAGCGACGCGATGACGTCGTCAACGAGGGGCGCGAGCTCGATCTGCTCCGCCTTCACGGCCACGTTGCCGGCTTCGATTGCGCTTAACTCCAGGATGTCGTCGATCAGATCCTGCATGCGCGTGGAGTTGCGGCGAATGATCGAAAGGAAGCGGTGGCTCGCTTCTTTGTCATCGATCGCGCCGGCCTCGAGCGTTTCGATGAACGCCAGAATCGCCGTGAGCGGCGTGCGCAGTTCGTGAGAAACGTTTGAAAGAAACTCCTGCCGCACACTCTCAAGGTGCTCGATGCGCGTGACGTCAATGAAAACACCCAAAGCTCCTTGCGCCGCTTGCGGTTCACCTTGGGCCAGGCCACGACCATTTGCAGATTTGCTGAGGCGCGCGCCGCGGCCGCCTGAATCGCCACTTGAGTCTCCCCTTGAGTCTCCAAGGGGTCCCAGGGGCACCACGCGAAGGTCAAAAACCAAACGCTCCGGTCCGTGCGTTTCCACCTTGACGCCGCTGCGTTCGGTCCCTTTCAGCGCATCAAGAAAGGCGCTGTAAATTGCCGGGTTGCGCGTGAGTTCGGTGAGCCGCTGCGCGTCGAGCTTCCCCCGGGAAAGATTGAAGAGGCGGTGCGCCGCAGTGTTCGAAGCGACCACGCGCATGTCCTTGTCGACCACCAACAAGCCTTCGCGCATGCCGTTCATCGTCGCTTCAAACAGTTTGCCAAGCGCGAAAGTATCCGCGGGCGATTCGTCTGATGAAGACTGTTCAAAGTCGTTCGCTTCAAATTTTTCGTCGGAGGTTTTGTTTGAGAAGACCCGGATGAGCAAGACGGCCGCGACGACCAACAGGAGAACTGTCACAATCGCGCGCGCAGTGAACGAAGGCAGCAGAAGAACGATTGCCAGGGAAATTGCGCCGGCTGCGAGCAGAACGATGTAACGCTTGGGCATAAAATCATCCACAGATTTCGCAGATTACACCGATTAATGAGGGAAGGAAACGTGGGTGGAGTCTTAGTTTGAAACCCTCCGCGCGTCCTCTCGCCCTCGGCGTCTCTGCGGTTAGTGTTGTTGGCACCAGGTCACCGCCGAGTCGCAGAGACTACGCAGAGAAGTCGTCTTCCTGATTGCGCCTTCGTTCTTCTTCTGCGTAATCGGTGTAACTGTGGATTCCTTTAAGCCTTGCGCGGGCAGCCGACGAAACGGTAGCCGACGCCGACCACAGTCTCAATGCAGTCGCCGCATTCGCTGAGTTTCTGTCGCAAACGCCGGATGTGCACGTCGAGCGTGCGCGCGTCGCCGTAGTAGCTGTAGCCCCAAACGCTGTCTAAAAGTTGCTGGCGCGTGATCACGCGGTCGGCGCTCTTCGCGAGGACGGACAACAGGCTGAACTCTTTGTTCGTCAGCTTCACTTTCTGACCGTCGCAAACCACGCGAATGTCGCCAAAGTCGATCAGCAGGTGATCGTCTTCGTAAGTCTTGCCGCTCGTTTCGTCGAGGCGTCGCATGACGGCGCGCACTCGCGCCAGCAGTTCTCGCACCGAGAATGGTTTGGTGATGTAGTCGTCAGCGCCAAGATCGAGGCCCGCGACGCGGTCCGATTCAGACGCTTTTGCCGTCAACATGATGATCGGCGTGCGGCGGGTGGCAGGCTCGCGTCGCAGACGCCGGCACAACTCGCTGCCGCTCATGCCCGGCAACATCAGATCGAGAATGATCAAGAGCGGCGGCTCGCGTTCGTTCAGAGCGGCGGCGAGTCCGGCTTCGCCTGTCAGCGCCGTGATCGCGGCGAGACCCTCGCGCTCGAAGTTGTACTTCAAACTTTCGGAGATGTCGGGGTCATCTTCGATGATGAGGATTGGTCGTTGCATTGTTCTCGTAGGACAGGCATTCCTGCTGTCCATTTCATTGCGTTCGCTCTCAGCTTTGGAGCACAAAAAAGAGGACAGACAGGAATGCCTGGCCTACAAACCTTACTTGAAATGTTTGATGAACGCCGCCTCGGCCATGTAAACGGTCAACTCGCAGATGTCGGTCACGTAATCGCCGATCCGCTCGAGGTGCTTGGCCACAAACAGCAGCCGCGCGTCTCGTGTCGCGGTGGCGGGCTCAGTCACCATCATCTCAATCAACTGATGAAAGACGTGGTTGTAGAGTTCATTGATCTCGGCGTCGCTTTCAATAATCGCGCGGGCGGAGGTTGCGTCGCTCGAGGTGAACGCGTCCAAAGCGCCGCGCAACATGACGCGCGCATGTTCGGCCATCCGGCTGAGATCGACGACTGACTTCAGTTCCGGTTCGTTGTTCAGGTCGATGGCGACGCGAGCGATGTTGGCAGCATGATCGGCGATGCGTTCGAGCACCGGCGCCATCTTCGCAACCGAGATAACAAAACGCAGATCGCGCGCCGCCGGTTGTCGTAGCGCGATAATGTCGATGCACTGGCGATCGATCTCAACCTCGAGTTGATCGATCTGATCGTCCTGCTCGAGCACCGCCCGCGCCAGCTCAGTGTCTCGCTCGATCAGCGCCTTCATCGAGCGCTCCAACGCCGCTTCCGCTTCGCCACCCAGCAGCAAAACGCGATCGCGCAAAGAGTCGAGCTCGTCGTCTAAATGTCTGTGGTAGTCCATACAATCTTCTGTACTTAATGCTTTGTTCTTGAGCTTTGTACTTTGTTCTTGTCTTTCCGGTCTTTGGACTTTGGTCTTTGAACTCCGCGTTAGATGCCTGGTCCTATTGGTGCTTGAACATCAGCGAGCAAGATCAAAGTACAAAGTACTAAGGACAAAGACCAAAGCCCTAAGACCAAAACCAATTCTTAGCCAAACCTTCCCGTGATGTAATCTTCCGTTAACTTCTCATCAGGATTCGTAAACATCTTCTCTGTCGCGTTCACTTCAATCAACTTGCCGAGCAGGAAGAACGCGGTCGTGTCGGAAACGCGCGCCGCCTGTTGCATGTTGTGCGTCACGATCACGATCGTGTACTGCTTTTTCAGTTCCACGATCAGTTCTTCAATCTTGTGCGTGGCGACCGGGTCCAGCGCCGACGCCGGCTCGTCCATCAATACTACCTCAGGCCGGATGGCTAGCGCTCGCGCGATGCAAAGGCGCTGCTGTTGACCGCCGGAAAGGCTCAACGCGGACGTCTTCAGGCGATCTTTGACTTCGTTCCAAAGCGCCGCGTCTTTTAAAGCCTGCTCGACCCGCTCGGCTAGTTCCGTCTTGGTGGCCGTGAGGCGATTGATTCTCAAGCCGTAGGCCACGTTGTCGAATATCGACTTGGGAAACGGATTCGACTTCTGAAAAACCATCCCCACTCTTCGCCGCAGTTCGACCACGTCCGTGCCCGGGCGGTAGATGTCTTCGCCGTCCAGTGAAACTTCGCCAGCGACGCGGGTTCCGGCGATCACGTCGTTCATGCGATTGAGCGTGCGCAGAAAAGTCGACTTGCCACAGCCGGACGGGCCGATGAAGGCCATCACGATGCGTTCGGGGATTTCGAGCGACACGTTGTGCAGCGCCTGCGACTTGCCGTAGAAAAAATTGAGATCACGCACGGCGATCTTCATGGCGTTCGCTGGGCGCGCCGCAGCCGAGCCGGGGAGGTCTCGCTCAGGGACTGCGATCTTGGTCGTGATGGTTGGCGCTGTTGGCATAGGACAGAACTCAGAAGTCAGGACTCAGTGACTCAAACTCGAGTCAATTTCAGATCCCAGATTTCAAATCTATGATCGGAAAACTGAAAACTTAAAACTCAAAACTTTCTACGCGTCAAAAAGCGCACCGCGATATTGATCGTCAGAATCAGCGTCATCAAAACCAGCGTCGCCGCCCACGCCTGCGCGTGCCATTCGTCATACGGCGAGATCGCGTAGTTGTAAATTTGCACGGTCAGCGATGCGATCGGCTGGTCCAGGTAGTAACTGAAAAAGCGGCTGCCGAACGCGGTGAACAAGAGCGGCGCGGTTTCCCCCGAGATGCGTGCAATCGCGAGCATTGCTCCGGTCGCGATTCCCGAAGCCGCCGCCGGCACCACCACGCCGAGCGTCACGCGCCACTGCGGCGCGCCCAGGGCGAGAGCTCCTTCGCGCAAACTGTGCGGCACGAGTTTGATCATTTCCTCTGTCGTGCGCGCCACGATCGGAATCATGATCAGCGCCAGTGCGATGCCGCCCGCGAGCGCCGAAAAGTGTTTCAACGGCACGACCACGATCGTGTAAACAAAAACGCCGGTGACGATCGAGGGAATACCCGTCAGCGTGTCGACGAGAAATCGCACGATGCTGCCAAAGCGCCCCGAGCCAAACTCCGACAGGTAGATGCCGACGGCGATTCCGAACGGAAGACCGATAGCCGACGAAAGCAACAGCAGCATGACGCTGCCGAGAATTGCATTGCCGATGCCGCCGCCTTCGCCGACCGGTTTGGGACTCTCCACCAGGAACCGGAAATTGAGCGAGCCGATCCCTTGCATCGCGATGTAGACGAGGATGACGAGCAGCACCCCGACCGCGACAGCCGTGCAAAGCGCGGTCAGCGTGGTCATCGTGGCACTAGTCGTGCGGCGGATTTGATCAACTCTTCTCATTCGACTTTGTCCGATCGTTTAGAGGCGGGCATCGCCCGCCGTCTCAACGTTGAACCGGCGGGCAGTGCCCGCCTCTAAACGGATCTATTACGATCTATCAAGCCGCGCTGCCGACGCCGCTCGTCTTTCTCGTCACGTTCCAAACCAGAATTCTCGCGATGGCGTTCACAATAAACGTCACCAGGAAGAGAATCAGTCCGAGTTCAACCAGCGCGCTGAGATAAAGGTCCTGCGTCGCTTCGGTAAACTCGTTCGCGATCGCGGAGGCGATGGTGTACGACGGTTCAAAGAGCGACACACTGATGTGCGCGCGGTTGCCGATGACCATCGTCACCGCCATCGTCTCGCCGATCGCGCGGCCGAGTCCGAGAATCACGGCGCCGGCAATTCCCGGAGCCCCGTTCACCAAAACCACGCGCGTCGTTTCCCATTTCGTTGCGCCGAGCGCGAGCGCTGCCTCGCGTTGCGAACCGGGCACCGCGGCGAGCACGTCGCGCACCACCGCCGAAATGATCGGCGTCACCATGATCGCGAGAATGATCCCGCCCGTAAGCAAACCGATTCCCGTGATCGGTCCTTGAAAAAACGGCAGCCAGCCAAACCAGCTTTGCAGCGGCGGCCCAACGTGAACTCGCAGGAACGGCGCGAGCACGAAAATTCCCCACAGGCCGTAAACAACCGACGGAATTGCGGCCAGCAACTCAACCAAAAACGTGATGGGCCGCGCGAGTCGTGCGGGCGCCTGCTCAACCAGGAAAATTGCAATGCCCAGCGATAGCGGCACGCTGATGATGAGCGCAATTAACGAAGAGACGATCGTGCCGTAAATAAACGGCAGAGCCCCAAACTCGCTCTTGACCGGATTCCACTCGCGGCCGGTGATGAAGCCAAAACCAAACCGGCGAATTGATGGCAGCGCCTCCAACGCCAGGGCGAAGATCATCGAGCCGACGATTACGAGCATTAGCGTCGCTGCGCCCAACAACAGCAGCCGAAAGATCGCGTCGCCGGTGTTGCCGGTCGGCGAGAGGGCGCGCCAGAAATTAGTCCGGAGTCCGGAGTCTGGAGTCTGGAGTCGTAAGGCAGGATTCATTTTCTTAATCTAGACTTCAGATTCTGGAGGGCGCTGACTTATCAGCGCTTTGTTCGGTCGCGACCTGTTGCGACCTTCGTCGCACGCGCGCAGCTGCAAGAGAAAGCGTGGCGTCAGGCCGCCACGGACAAAAGCGGCGCCAGGTCACCGCACCCCAAAGTTACCTGAGTGGTTTCCCGCCGGACGTGATCGAATTGATCTTTGCTTCCGCGCGTTTCACGATCTCCGCAGGCAACGGCGCATACTGCAAGTCCTTCGCAAACTGTTCACCGTCGTGAACGCCCCACCAGAGAAAATCAACCAGAGCCTTTCCTTTGTCCGCGTTCTTCTGATCTTTGTAAGCGAGGATGTAGGTGTAACTCGAAATCGGATACGCATTCTCGCCGGCCGAGTTCGTGATCGAGACGCGCAAGTCGTCAGGCGTCTGTGCCGAAGCAGCGGCGGCCGCGGCAGTGACGGCATCGATCGACGGTTCGACAAACTTGCCGCTCGCGTTTTTGATCAGCGCTACGGGCAGTTTGTTCTGTACCGCATAGGCCAACTCGACGTAGCCGATCGTGTTTGGCTGATTCTTGATTTGCCCGGTAACGCCTTCGTTTCCCTTGCCGCCCTGGCCCACCGGCCACCTGGGAGACTTGTCGGCGCCGACCGTCGATTTCCATTCAGGACTGACCTTCGCCAGGTAGTCGGTGAACACGAACGAGGTGCCGCTGCCGTCAGCGCGATGGACCACGGTGATGTCGGCGGCCGGCAGACTGACACCGGGATTGTCCTGCTTGAGTCGCGCATCGTCCCACTTTTTAATCTTGCCGAGAAAAATATCAGCGACAACTTCGGGCGAAAGATGCAGCGGCTGCGCGATCGCGGCGACGTTGTAAGTGACGACAACCGCGCCGAGCACAGTGGGAATGTGCAGCAACTCGCCGGGCGCGCCTTTCAGATCTTCGTCGGTCATCGGCGCGTCGGAAGCGCCAAAGTCCACCGTCTGCGCCTGAATCTGTTTAATGCCGCCGCCTGAACCGATCGACTGATAGTCGATGCGCACGTTCGGATGCAGCTTGCCGTACTCGCTCAGCCACTTTTGATAAAGCGGATTGGGAAACGTGGCGCCGGCGCCCTGCAGATTTATGGTGCCGCCGCCATTGACCGGTCCGCCTCCACTGCAAGCGAGCGCAAACAGGACCAGCGACGAAGACAGAAAAATGGCGATTAGGCGCGGGGATTTCCAGAGAGAGGACATAGTTTTCTCCAGCGTTGATTGATTTCCAAGGTAGGAATCTAGGCGCAGGGTGTTACATCTATCTGAACGACGCCTGAACTTTATGTAAACAGTGGACCGGAAGGCTAAACCGCCAAGCCGCCAAGAGCGCCAAGAGGCAATCCGCAGATTTCGCAGATTACACAGATTCAGTAAGACCAGAAAGCATTCAATCCGAAGAGCGAGCAGTTAATGTCCTCAGTCTCGATCCAAGCCTTAGTCGTTTCTGTTGTGCGTAATCTGCGTAATCTGCGAATTGCCTCTTGGCGCTCTTGGCGGCTTGGCGGTTGGTAATGTCACCCAATGATCAGGCGGTAGCCGACGTTGATCATCGTCTCGATCTGAAGCTTGTGTGGGCTCAACTTATTCCGCAGGCGGTAGAGATAGACGTGGAGACTCTCTGAATTCAGCGGCTTCTGGCCGCCCCAGGCGTACTGCCAGAGATCTTCAACCGTGACGATTCTTTCCGGCGTGCGGGCCAGGCGCGAAAGGATCAGAAATTCCGTGCGCGGCAACTTCAGCGTTTGACCGTCGCAAGCGACGTAGTAGTTCTTGTGCTCGATGCGCAGGTAGCCGTCGTCAAAGAGGTCATCCGCCGCCGGTTGCGTTGCGTTCTGCCTGTCGCCTATTGCGGCTTCAGTAATCGACATAGATTTGGAGTGCGCTGACCTGTCAGCGCTTTGTTTGATCGCGACCTGTCGCGATCATGGTGGAATTAAAGCTTCTCGAACAGCGGCGTCAAGCCGCCGCAAAGCAAAGCGGCGACAGGTCGCGCACTCCAAAAAATGCAAAGTTAGAAACTCAGTCGCAGCGCGAACTGAACCTGCCGATTGGTGCCGAGGCCGACGGTGCGCTCAACCGTTTGGCGCAGAAGGCCAAACGCCGAACCGGCTGCTGACTGCGTGTAGCCCTGGCCGGGTTGCAGGCCGCTGCCAAGCACGAAAGCGTTAGCCGTCGGGTTGAATGTCAGCGAGGGCAAACCAACGTTGATGGTTGAGGCCGGCAGCGCAAAGTTTGCGCGGTTCAGAATGTTGAAAACTTCCGTGCGAAATTGCAGCCTGACTGTTTCAGTTATCCGGATGCGCTTGGCAAAAATCAGATCAGCCTGGGAGAAGCTGGGTCCGCGCAAAGCGTTTCGGCCGAGATCGCCAAACGTGCCGGCCAAAGGAATCGCAAAGGCGGCCGGGTTAAGAATGTTGCGGTCGGCGTTCAGGTAAGGATTAACGCCCGGAACCAAATTCGGCCGCCGCACGTTGCGCGAGGCGCCGCCGCCCGGAACGTTGACCACGGCCACGAAGCCCGCAGGCAGCGGGTTAGCGCCGCTGACGGTCGGCAGTTGGGCCGTGAAACCCTGCGCCACGACGGTTGTCGCGATCGCGCTCGTGTTGATGGTGCAGCCAGCGGCGTTGACGCATTGCACGGCCAGATCGGGTCGCACGATGCCCACTTCAATCGGCAGTCCTGAGCGGGCGTTCAGGATCGCGCCCACTTCCCAGTTGCCGAAGATGGCATTGCCCGCGGCGCCCCAATCGAAAGTCTTACCCTTGCCGATGGGAAGATCGTAAAGCGCCGAAAGATTGAAAGTGTGACGCACGTCAAAATTGTTGACGCTCTTGTCATAGTCCCACTCGGAAACTGTGCGCGCGTTGTTGGCAGCGGTGCGCGCCTCGTTTGAGCCGGCGGTCGTGCCGAAGGATTTGCCGAAAGTATATTGCGCGTTCATCGTCAGCCCCGTGCCGAACCGGCGGGTGAGCTGCGTCTGCAGTGCGTTGTAACTGTCTGAGCCGCCGCTGGTCTTGAAGTCAACTTCAGCGAACGGATTCAGCACGTTGTTGCCATTCGGAATTGAGAACTCCCGGACGGTGCGGACGGCGGTGACCTGCGTCCCCGCGGCATTGAGAATGTTGACGACGCCCGCGCCCGACGGCAGCGACGTAGCGGTCGAAGGTATGGTCGCCTGTCCGCGCAGAATCTGATTGGAGACGCTGCGCAGAAACAGGTTCCGCCCGCGTCCGCCGACATAGGCCACGGTGCTGACGATCTGACCGGGAAGCTCCTGCTGATATGAAAAGCTGAACTGGTAAACGCGTTCGGGCACCAGGTAATCGTTTGAGTAGGCGCGTGGCTGATAGGCGCGGTTGTTTGGATTGCTGGCGAAGTTCGAGACGATCGCCGGGATGTTTGCGGGGAAGGCGAGCAGGGTCCCGCTGGTAATCGTCGTCTGGATGCGGTCGCTCTCGATCGGCTGAATCTGATCTTCAGTTTGGCCCGGGCCGTAGTAGATCCCGAAGCCGCCGCGCAAAACGCTGCGACCGCCGCCGAAGAAGCCGGCGCCGTTAAGATTGGGTGACCAGCTCAGGGCGACTCGTGGTCCAAAGCTGTTCTTGGAAGTTTTGTAAGCGGCCTGCTGCGGATCGCGCAGCGTTCCGCTGTCGATGTCGAACAGAACTTGCCCGTTGTTCGCCTCGCGCAGCGGCGTGTAGTACTCATAACGCAGTCCGTAGTTCAGCGTCAGGCCCGGACGAATCTGCCACTGGTCCTGTCCGTAGGCAATGTAATATTCCTGCTTCGCGAAGCGTTGGCCCGAGTTGCCGGTGAACGGGCTGGTGCTCGAGAGATCGTCGACGAACTGCACCGACGCGAGGGTGGCAGTCAAATAATTCTGCAGACTGGAATAGGTGTACGTCGTGCCGCCGAGACGGTCGGTGTAGAGCCGGACAGCGCGAACCTCGCCACCGAAACGGAGGTTGTGCGAGCCGCGCGTGTAGCTAAGGTTGTCGATGGCCGAAAGCGAATATGGTGTGTAAGGTTGGCCGCGCCCGTTGGTTGCCGAGTTGGCGCGCACGAGTCCGCCCGGCGCCGCGGTGCCGGCTGAGGCGCCCTGGCCCGGGAGGTTGAAGTTGGCGGTGTTGGCGCTGATGTTCAGTGAGATCGCCGAAAGGTCCAGGCCGTTGACCGTCGGCGCCTGGCCATTGATTCGAGTTTTGGCGCCGTTGTAGCCAAACTTAACTTCGTTCAGGACGCGCGGTGAGATGATTGTTTGCCAGCCGGCAACGGCGTTCTGCGGCAGTGCGGAAATGGTAACGTGGCGGCCGGTGACGCCTTCGGGCTGAACGTTTTCGCCGTGATCGCGGAAGAAACGGAAGTAAGCCGAGTTTGCCGAGTTAATTTTGTAGTCGAAGCGAGCGGAAAACGCGTCTTCGTTGACCGACGAAGTAGCCTGGAGTTGGGCCACATCGAAGAGGTTTGAGCCGGTGCCGCGCGAAACGATTACCGCGCCGGGAGCGCGAAACGCTGACAGGAATGAGACCTGAGTCGCGTTGCAGGTCGCAGGCGCAATCGCCGTACAGATGCGCGCCGCGTCGCCGGGCACCGCCTCAACCGAGTTGACGCCCGCCCGCAGACGATAGCCCTCGTAAGAGCCAAAAAAGAAAAGCTTGTCCTTGATGATTGGACCACCGACGGAAGCGCCGAATTGGTTCAGACGCAGCGGCGACTTGGTGCCGACGATGTTGTCGAAAAAATTGGCTGCGTCAAGCTTGTCGTTTCTAAAGTACTCGAAAGCAGAGCCGTGGAATTCGTTGCCGCCGGACTTGGTCACGACGTTGATCTGCCCGCCGGTGCCGGTGCCGAACTCGGCCGGGTAGTTGTTCGAGTCAACGCGAAATTCCTGGATGTTTTCCAGTGAAGACTGCAAGCGGAAGGGCGTGGCGATTTCGCCGTTGAGATTTCCGGGACTAGGCGTCGATGATGGCCGAGCCTTCAACGCCGTCGTAGCGCACGATGTTTTGCTGGACGGCGCGACCGGAAAAACGAATGTCGCCAAACGTGCCGGAACCGCTGTTGACGGAGCCGGGCGCTTGCAGGTAAAGCTGCGAAAGCTGGCGGCCGTTGATCGGCAAACCTTCGACTTCGCGCGGATTAACGTTAGCGCCCATCGCCGCCGAGTTCGTTTCCACCATCGCTTCACCGCCGGTCGCGACGTCAACACTGACTGCAAGACCCGTCGGTTGCACAGTCATCGTGAGGGTAAACTCCTGACCAATCAGCAACTGAACGTTCGTAGTTTTCGCAGTCAAATCCTTGGCGCTGGCGGTTACTGAGTAGCTCGAAGGACGGAGCGAAGAAACGACAAAGTGACCAGCGCCACTCGTGGTAACGGTGCGTTCCTCACCAGTCCGTTCGTTCTTTACAACGATTGTCGCGCCGGGAACGAGACCGCCGTTCAAGTCTATGACCGTGCCTGCAATCCTTGCCTGATCAGTCTGCGCACTCATAGTCAAAGGAAACATCAACGAAATCAGGGCGATTGCGATGGTCAGGATGCAGCTTGGCCAATGGGGAACTCTTCCATGCATAACGATTCTCCTCGGGTTAGAAATTGCGTGGTTTGATTTGAAGACTGTTCACATCTTGCAAATTAAGATTGCGACTTCGTTTATTCAGATATGACTTAAGATTTGTGGTTTGCGAAGGCAGGACTTTATCCGCGTGAAGTTAAGGCGTCGTGAATTGCACCTTAAATGTTTGTTAACCTGCGCTGCTTCAAAGTGTCTCTTCCAGATGCGTTCGAGCGACTCGTTCTTGATTTCACTTCCATTTAATCGCGCAGCAATCTGCTCGTAACACGGCGCGGAGACAGTTGGGACGAGAACAAAATAGGCGAGAACTGAATGGAGGTTGAAAGAATGTTGGAACAGGAACCGAAGCGCGGTGCTCGCTTCAAAGTGATTTGTATTTCATGCGGCGTGAAGATTCGCGACAACGCGAGCGATGATTCGTATGGCATGTGCCGGCGCTGCTTTTACGCGATGCTGGCGGTGAGACTGCGAACGCAAAAGCGCGTGCGCGCCGGCGAGTTTGTCAGCGATCGCTAACCAAGAAATTTGCCGCGGATAAACGCGGATGACGCGAATGTGAAGAGCATGACATGCGAGTATTGCCATAGTTGCTCTTATCCGCTTGTTTCCGCGTAAATCCGCGGCAACGTGTCTCCGTGTCTCCGTGAAGTGGCGGCCAAAGCGGGAACCAAAGTGAAAGCCCTGATGGGGTCGGTGCCATCAGGGCCTTCGTCGTTTCAGCAGCAACAGCAACGGGCGATTAACCGTCGTGTCTCTTGTTGGCGGGAATACTCAACTACCGGCCCGAACTTCTTCAGCTTCCTTAGCCGCCGCGCGAGGCCCCCGTGCTTCGCGCTGCAACTGCCTAAAGAATTCGATCCTTGATGACGCTCGTGTTGCCTTGCGTGAGCTGCCGGTAACAAGTATCTGTGCGGGATTCTGGACCGGCGATCCTACGTTGTCGTTACGGTCGAGTTAAATGTTAGTTAAGCGCATTCCATCCTCAATTGACGGCAGTAGACGAAAGCGAATTGCCCGCGAAGTTCGGCACCCAAATTTTCGCGCCGTCGAAGGCTATGGCGAATGGACCTTTGCCGGTGCCGTAAGTGGTGATAACGGCGCCGTTGCCGGGACTAACTTTGATCACGGTGTTGTCCCCATTATTGACTACCCAGAGATTCATGCCATCGAAGATTATCCCCGCGGCGCCGTCGCCCGCCGAATACGTACCGAGGCTGAAACCGTCGCTGGCTCGCAGTTTGGTCAGGCTCTTGCCGAAGTAGTTTGTGGCCCAGATATTCGCGCCGTCGAAGGCCACGCCGAATGGCCCCTTGCCGACCGCGAATGTGCCGGTCACCGCTCCCGCTGCGTTTAGACGAGTCAACGTGTTGCTAAAGTTATTGGCCACCCAAATACTGCCGCCACCGTAGACCAGACCCATCGGCCGTTTGCCCACAGCAAACGTGCCCAGGGTAGCTCCCGTGCTGGCTTTCAGTTTTGTCACGTTGTTGCTGTTGCGATTGGCCACCCAAACGTTAACGCCATCGAATGCCAGCCCGCCCGGACCATCGCCTACGGCGTAACTGCCGACCGCAGATCCCGTCGTGGTGTTGATTTTAAAAACGGAGTCGCTCAGGAGATTCGCTACCCAGAGGAAGCCGCCCGCATAGAGCAATGCGACCGGCCGCTTGCCCACCGTGAACGTCCCCGTGATCGTTCCGTCGCTGGCGCGAATTCTGGTCACTTTGTCGTTGAACTGCGTGGCCACCCAAACATTGGCGCCGTCAAACGCCACCGCCTCCGGTCCCGTACTCGACGCAGCGCCGCCGGCAGACCCGCCGTCACCGATCGCCATCGATGAAGCGCCGCCTGACGCGCCTGCACTGCCCAACGAAATCTCGCTCATCGGCTGCTGTTGCGCCAGCGAGATGGGCGCTGCCAACCCGAAAGTCAGCAGGAAAACTCCGGCAGCGAAAGCTCTGGTGCATTGCAGGTTAATTTGACGAAGACTCATAACGCGCCTCCATTCTTTTTCATGTCTTTGGGCCAATCTACCCAACTGACTGACCTAACGATCACGGACGCTTTCGACATTCCCGGACAGCCGCCCCACCGCTCCAAAGGTTCGTTGCCATATTTGATGACGCCGATGTGATTCGACTTGTCCTTGTCCACCACCGGATCGGGATCGACGTAACCGAGTTTGCGGCGGAGCAATTCGATGTCGGCCACTGCGCCCGTTAGGAAAGTCCAGCCCGAGCCGGGCTTCACGTGATGCATGTGCGCGTAATGGCGCAAGCTCGCAACCGTGTCCTCCTGCGGCTTAAGCGTAAACGAGTGGATGAAAATGTCTTTCCCCATACGAGCGCCAAACAGTTTCTGCACTCGCTTGAGGTTCATCGTTATCGGCATGCAGATGCCGTCGCATTTTACGTACATGAAGTTGAGCAAAACGATCTTGTCCTTGATGAGATCGTCATAGAAACGAACTTGCTTGCCCTCGTGCGTCGTCAACAGCAAGTTGGGAAAGTGTTTCTGCCGGGTCCGCTCGCGAGAGGAAATGTCCCTAAACTTTGAAGGCGAGGCAGTCTCTTGCCCTTGCGCGATCAGCGCTCCGGCGAAGGGCGCCGCACCCAACAGCGCAACTAAACTTCTCCTGCTAATGTTAGCCATGGCTTTAGCAAATCCTTTCTCGGGTAACGCAAACTGTTTAGTTTGCGAGGTCCCTGTTCGCTCCAGCAAGAACGCAAACTGACAGTTTGCGCTACCGTCCGTGGGTAAACTTTACGGTTGTGTCTTGTTGTCGCCGACGTCGTTGATCTGGCCCAACACCATCATGGCGTGGTCTTCGTGGACCACATTGTGACAGTGCAAAGGCAACTTGCCGATGAAGTCGCGGAAGCGGAAGTAAACCACCGCCTCCATGTTGTGTTCCAGACGGAAAACGTCCTTTCGGCCTTTCTCGATCAGTCCCGAGTTCTTGGGTGCGTCGCCGTTTATCGAAAGCGTTTGGAACTCCTCGAAGTGCATGTGGATCGGATGCTGCCAACCGCCCGAGTTGTTCTGGAAGATCCACTTTTCGACCGTGTTGCGTTTGATGGCGAAGCGGATATCGTTCGGGTCTTCACAATCACCGACCAGCTTGCCGTTAACCTGCCACTGGCCGTTGCCTCTTTCGAAACGGAACGTGCGCGTGATGCGCGGCGCGTCGTTGGTGTTCGGGAAACCGTAGAAGTAGACCGGCGGGTTCGCCGGAATATTCGCGGGATTGATGCTGTTGTCGGCGACGACTGGACCATCGACCACAATCTTTAGGAATTTGTCACCCTGGCCGGCGTTGAGAACATCGCCGTCAGGTCCGCGACCGTCGTCCTGCTCGAGCCGGTTCTCGAGATAGTACGTCTTGCCCGCCTGTCCCGTGAAATCGACGATCACGTCAACGCGTTCGGCTACCGAAATGCGGCTGCTGTTGACCTGGACGGGCCTTTCCATCAAGTTGCCGTCGGTGCTTATCTGCCAAAACGATTTGGTGGAATTGTTCGGTCCCAGCACAAACATCTGGAGGAAACGCGACGGCCCGGTGTTCAACCAGCGGAAGCGATAGCGGCGCGGGCTGACGTGCAACACCGGCTGAATCTTGCCGTTGACCAGGAATTTGTCCCCGAGAATGCCGTCGGTATTGAACAAATCAAACACTAACTTCCCCGTGTCGTTATCGAAGACTTTGTCGTTCAACACCATGTAGATGTCAAAGCTGGTCAGCGGGTTTTGACCGTCGCCGAAACTGGGCAGGCGAAAGCCGGTGTTCTCGTCGCCGGTGTCAAACTCGTTGAAGAGGATGTAGGTCCCGGCGAGACCCTTGTAAGTGTTTTCGGCGGTGTGGTCGATGCGGTGATCGTGATACCAGAGCGAGTGCATCGCCTCTTTTATGTCGCCGGTGCCGGGATGGGTGGAGTTAATGCCGGCGTAGACGTTCGGATAGTGATGGTCGTAAAACTTGTTCCTCTCCATGAAGTGGCAGGGGAAGCCATCACTCTCAAGCGGGGTGTGTCCGTTGTGCAAGTGGGTCGTCACGGAAGGTAGCCCGAAGCCGCCATTGTTAACGGGCAGGTTGTTACGCTGTCGCACCAGGACGGAACCGAGCTGCGGACTGCCAAGTGGTCCATATCTTTCGACGATCATCGGGCCCGGCGTGATGCCGTTGAAGCCCCAGATGGTTTGCGGCGGGAGGTCAGGCGACATACTGACAGTTCCCTGCTGCTGCGACATTTCATAGAAACGGAGCGGCGGAAACTGGGCGAAAGCCTGATGCGGAACGGTGCGCGCTTCGCCGGCGGCGGTGTTCGGCGCGGCAGTTGGGGCGGGTGTTAGCGAAGCAACGGGGGCCAGCACCGGCAGGCGCGGCATGTTTTCGACGAAGGGCGTGGTGTTGGGGCTGTCCGGATCGTCGTCGGGCATCGCGAAGCCGGAGCGGGTCAGCGGGTGCGCGCTCAGTCCCTTCTTCGGGATGAGCATGCCGGCGCTTGTTAACAGACCCATTTTCAACAGGTCACGCCGCTTGAAACCGGCACTGATCAGTTCGCGCCTATTGTTTGCCGCTGTCTGTTTTTCTTTCTCTCGCCTTCGATTTCGCCTGGAGATGTTCGCCATCGGGGATTTCCTCCTCGGGTAGCCTTGGCAAATTTCCGCCAGGCTGCGCGTGCTTGAAAATTTGAGCCGTCCGCGAGTCGGGTTCGCTGACCCGTGCTTCCCCAAATTGGAGCGCGCAACGGCTGAACGAATTACACGTATAGCTACTACCCGCAATTGCAGCCAGAGAAAATAATTCGAGAGATTGGTGGGAAGGAAAACTCTGTCTCTCAGAACTCTGGGCGGATAAGCGTGGCCAAAGGAACTGACGTGGAACTAAAGCGGCGAGAATCTATTATGAGATCGCGTTGCTGTCAAGGAAGAATTAATAGCAAACAGGAGACAGGAGACAGGAGACAGGAGAGCTGACAGCAAGACCATTCAGCTAGCGACGGTCGCTTGCTGTCTCCTGTTTACTGTTTGCTGTTTGCTGTTTACTCTTACCGTCATGCAGCTCATCTTTCTTCATGGCGCGCCGGCGGTGGGAAAGCTGACGGTGGCGCGCGAACTTGCAAAGCTCACGGATGCCCGTCTGTTCCACAATCATTTGACGGTTGACCTGTGCAGCTCACTCTTTCCTTTCGGCAGCGAACCCTTCATCAACCTGCGCGAACAGATTTGGTTAGCGGCGTTTGCGGAAGCGGCTCGCAACGACGTCTCGTTGATCTTTACGTTCAATCCGGAGCGCACCGTTCGCGAGCGTTTTGTGCAGGATGCGCGCGACGCGGTTGAGTCGGCGGGCGGAAGGATCGTGTTTGTGGAGTTGACCTGCGCCGGCGCGGAGCTGGAACGGCGTATGGAAGATCCTTCACGGAAGGAGTTTGGAAAACTTGCTTCGGTTGAGCTGTATCGATCGCTCCGTGACGACGGCGCTTTCAACTTCTCAAGACTGCCTGAGGGACTGACTCTGGATACAACTAACCAGTCGCCTGAGGCGACCGCGAAGGCGATCGCTGAGAAGATACGTTGAGGTAACGTTTAGAGGCGGGCATTGCCCGTCGTCTCAAGATGGGCGATCAAAATCCATTTTGCTTGAGACGGCGGGCGACGCCCGCCTCTAAACGATCGCAGCGCCCTCCCTAACGGTCGGGCTTCTACCACGTATTGCAGTTTTAGAACGTGAACTTCACTGCCAACTGCAACTGCCGCGGATCGCCGACGCCCGCCCTCAGGTAGCCGTCGAAGTTGAACAGCGCCGCCCCGGTGAGCGGGTTGATCAGGTTTTTGTTGTTAAAGGTATTGAACATTTCGACGATGGGAATCAGCGCGTACCGACCGTCAGCTCCAAATTTGATCGGACGCTGAATTCTCCAGTCAAACGAGAAATAACTGTTGTCCTTGCGCAGCGAATTGCGGTTCGTTGCGGTTCGCACTGCCGGCGTAATTGGCTGGGCCGAGCGCGCCTGCACGCGGAAGTTACCTTCTATTCCCCAGACCAGATTGGCAAACATGAAGAAGTTAAACTTGTGCCGGATGTCTCTATCGGAGACCGCGTAATCCAGCGCCAGGTTGAAGGGCGTAAAGGAACGATCGGTAAACGGATCGCGCTCGTTCGAGTCGTCATCCATATCCTTCGCCAGCACGTAGTTCCACTCAAACTGGTAGTTATTGGTGAAACGCTTCCTCATACCGACGGTGAAACCCCGATACAACGACTTGCCAACAGCCGACGTAACAAACACATCGCCGAGCGTCGGGAAGAGAGGGGTGGCTGGAAGCGGTGGCGGACCCGTCCGGTTAAGGTTGATGAAGCGTGTTAGATGAACGGCCTTCGAGTGCGTGAAGTCGAAATACAAAGAAAGATCCTGGACCAGCTGCTGCTCGAATTGGACGTTCGTCGTGTAGATGCGCGGGTTGTCATAGTCCTTGCTGAAAACGCGCACCGACGAGCCCGGCTGGATTCCGCCACCCGGCGCCACGGGCACGATGTTTGGCCAGGTGGGCCTGGCAGCGCCGTTTGAGCAGCCGAAACTCGAAGCGCAAGCGATGCCGTACTGTTGCACGCCATTGTCGGTAATCGAACCGACCTGCGTCAGCATATTTTGCCGGCCGTAGAAAATACCCGAGCTGCCACGGAGTACTGACTTACCCTTGCCGCCGATGTCCCAGGCAAAACCGGCCCGAGGTTGAAACTCCAAGTGCGGACTGTGCAGCGTGCCATCGGACGGAAAATTAGGATTGCCCAGCAATGGACCATAGGCTGTTTGACTGGGATCGACGAGCGGGTCTGGCATGAGCTGCGCTTCCCAACGCAACCCCAGACTAAGTGTCAAGTTTGGCTTGATCTGCCATTTATCCTGCAGGAAGAGGCCAAGGTCTTCGTTTTTGATCGTCGATGCTCCGGGGGGCGGCGCGCCCGCCAGTCCGGTATCTATTCCGTTCTGCAAATAGAGAAGCAGTGGACCGCCGGTAGAGGTCGTGCCTACCGGACAGACAGCGGTTGCAATGCTACCGTCGGAGCAATAGATCGTGTTAGGCCCAAAGCCACCGGGAGCGGCGGGCGAGGCGTAACGCAGGAAGCCGGTCGCTGAGTCGAACAAATACCGGCCGGTGAAAAATCCACGGAAGACCTGATCGTTAAACGAATGTATCCACTCGCCGCCAAACTTCCACGTGTGGTTGCCGCTGACGATTGAGAAGTTGTCCTTCACGTGGGTGCGCCAGAGCATTTCATCAACCGCGGGCTGCATGAAGAATGGATTGCCAAAACGGAAACTCGGAGCGAAACCTACGCCCGTGTCCGCCGGAACGTTTGAAGCTACCGCGCTTCGCGGACGCACCTCGCGCGAATACGAGAAGTGGGCTTCGTTTAACTTCGTCGGCGAAACGGTTGTAAAGAGGTTGACGTTCAAGTTGTGGATCGTCGAAGGACCTTCGATGCCGTTGGCCGAGCTGCCATAGGTGTTGACGTCGAAGGTTTGGTTGGTGTTCTTCGAATGGTCAAAGTTGTAAGAGATGGCCAATTGATTGGCAGGGCTTAGGGTGAAATCAAGTTTGCCGAGCAACGCATAATTCCTGATCGGACGCGACACGGGCAGACCTTCGTTCGTGCCCCTGGTCGCCTGAATGAAATTGATCATCGCCAATCGTTGACAATCAGGATTGGCATTAATCAACGCCTCATGCGCGGGATTCGTAACCACCGGCGCCGCGACCGGACAGGGCGCGTCGCCAAGTTGCTCGCTTAGATTGGGCCGCGTCAGCCGTTCGCGGATGCCTTCAAACGCAAAAAAGTAAAATGCCTTGTCGCGGCGAATCCGCCCACCGATAGTGCCGCCAAACTGTTCGCGACGAAAGTCTGTCAGAGGTTTACCGTCAGAGGTATTTGCCGACAGAGCTTCCAGACGCTGAAAGTGAAAAAGACTGCCGTGGGTGTCGTTGGTGCCGGATTTGGAGATCACGTTGATAATTCCGCCCGCGGTGCGGCCGAATTCAGCGTTGGCTCCGGTAGCCACGACCTGGAATTCTTTCACCGCCTCGAGCGTAATATCGATGGCCGCGCGCTGGCCGCCGAGTTGTTCGCCAAAGAAGCCGTTGTTGTAGTCGCCGCCGTCGAGACTGACGTTATTGAAAACGCCGCGTTGACCGGCAAAAGTGATCTCGTCGCCGTCTGGTCCCTGAACCACACTCACTCCCGGCGTCAGCGTTAACAAGTCCTCAAACTTTCTGCCGAGAATGGGAGTCGTGTTGACGGTTTTTTCGTCGAGCGTGGTACTTGATTCTGTCTTCACCGTGTCGATAGTTGGAGAAGCAGTAATCGTTACCGTCTCCTGCACCGAAGAAACTTTCATTGAGAGCGGCAGGTTCAGGGCCTGACCGACTGTCAGGTCGGCCTTCTCAACCACGAGCGTCGCGAAGCCTGTCTTCGTAACCGTCAGCGTGTATCTTCCCGAAGGCAGTTGCAGCGCAACAAATCGACCTTCTTCGTCCGTCGTGGCTGTTCTCGTAAAGTTTGTGTCGACATTTCTGACTTCCACGTTGGCGCCGGGCACTGCCGCGCCGTTCGCGTCTGAAACCGTTCCCTGGATCGTACCGGTGGTGATTTGCGTTTGAGCTAACGCAGCTCCCGTAAACAAGAACGTAACGAACAGACAAATAGCCAATCCTTTGGCCCGCAGGGCAAAGGAGCGAAGCAAAGCTTTGCGCATGGTTTTCTCCTCTGGCTTTAGAATCTGAGATCGGGTTCAGATCACATTCAGAAATCTTCGTGGCTGATCACTAGCGAGGTGGGCAATCTTAGTTAAAGCATCTCGGGCGTGTCAATAAATTGTTCTAACCGCCAAGGCGCCAGGAGCGCCAAATTCCTGAAACTCTGATCAGTTTCTTTTTTGAAGACTTTTCTTGGCGCTCTTGGCGGCTTGGCGGTTAGCTGTCCTGCTCAAGGTAAGTCTCGGGCTGTTGCAGCGCCTCTTCCAGGCGCGTCACAAAACGGCCGACGTGCACGCCATCCATCAGCGCGTGATGCACCTCCACCGAAAAAGGCAGCAGCGTCCGCTCGCCGATCCTTACGAATTTGCCGAACGCAATCTTCGGCACCGAATCCTCGGTGCGCCAGTTTCGCGCGTGCGAAAAACTGGTGAACGAAACCCAGGGCAGCGTCGTGAAGTGAATCCTGTTGTCATCGGGATCCGGTCGGAAAGCCCCGTCGCCTGCCAGCACTTGCCGGACCGAGCGGTCGGCCTGCTCGATAAACTTCTCGAAGTTGTCGTCATAATCAAAATACGCGAGCGTAAAGTTTTCGTTCGGCAGCAGCACAGTGGTGCCGCCGTGAATCACGTCGTGGACAATCACCTTGCCATCGCGCAGGCGATAGCGAAACGGCTCGATTGCATTCGCAGCCCGCAGCGCAAAGTAATGATAGGCCAACATCCGGCTAACGTCGGGGCGCTCGCGCAACGCCGCGAGCAGACGAGTGACGTCGAGCTGCGTCGCGATGTTGAAGTAAGGCTTATCAAAGTTGATGAAAAACTCGAATATCTCGCGGCGCGTCCAGGTTGTTACATCAAGAAATTTTTCCATCGGAAGTTACAGGGAACTCGGGTTTGACCTATTTAAGTGCGAACTCGCGCCGGCGGTCAACGTCAGGGAGGAACATCGGCCGCGGATAAACGCGGATTTCGCGAATCTGAAAAATCTGCAGGTCGACCCTCACGCGCCTCCTTGTCAACTACCCTTGGTTTGTCTGAACCGCGTTCATCTGCGTGCATCCGCGGCTAATTTTTCTCGCTAGCCCATTAGCGACGAAACCTTCAGGCCGCACCTGCGTATTTACCTGCTTGCTATCGTCAACCTGATCCAAAATTTCGTAAGGAGCATCTCGCTATGCGTTATTTCAATCTGCGTCCTTTGATTGCCATCGTCGCGGCGGCGGCCTTTGGTTTCGCGGCGTTCGCGCAGCAAAACGCGCCGCGCGGCTTTGATCCGGCCAACATGTGCACGACCACCTGCAAAGCCTGCGACGATTTCTACCAGTATGCCAACGGCGGCTGGATCGCCAAAAACGAAATTCCGCCGGCATTTTCCAGTTGGGGCATCACCAGCCCAATGCGCGAAAAGAACATCGCCACGCTTCATGAAATTCTTGAAGCCGCCGCCAAAAACACCGCAGCCGCCAAAGGCAGCAACGAACAAAAGATTGGCGAGTTTTACGCGAGCTGCATGGACGAGACAAAAATTGAAGCACTCGGCGCCAAGCCGCTCGAACCCGAGCTGGCCATCATCAACAAGATGAAAAGCGAGCGCGATCTGCCCGCGACTCTCGCCCACCTGCATAACCTCGGCGTGCCCGGGCTTTTTGGTTTCGGCGCCGGTCAGGACTACAAGAACAGCACCAGCGTTATCGCCGTCACCGGTCAGGGCGGCCTCGGCCTACCCGACCGCGATTTTTATCTCAAGGAGGACGAAAAATCGAAGAGTGTCCGCGACGCTTATGTGCAGCACGTGACCAACATGTTCAAGCTGTTGGGCGACGACGCGACGAAGTCTGCGGCCGAAGCCCAAACAGTGATGTCGATTGAAACGCAAATGGCCAAAGTCATGCTGGATCGCGTTTCGCGGCGCGATGCGTCGAAGCAGTATCACAAGATGAGCCCGGATGACTTGAAAAACGTGATGGCAAATTTCGACTGGGCCACTTACATCAAGGCGATCGGCGCTCCGAAGTTTACCGAAATTAATGTCGCGCACCCTGACTACTTCAAGGGCATCGATCCGCTGCTCAAGAGCGTACCGATTGACGACTGGAAAACTTACCTGCGTTGGCATCTCGTGCGCGACGCGGCTGGTGCACTCTCGCCTGCCTTCGTCAACGAGAATTTCAACTTCTACGGCAAGACTTTGAGTGGCACGAAAGAGATTCAGCCACGCTGGCGTCGCTGCGTGCTCGCCACCGATGACGTCCTCGGCGAAGCACTCGGCGAAGTTTACGTGAAGAAAGTTTTCCCGCCCGAAGCCAAAGCGCGCATGAAGGAGCTGGTCAACAATCTGATCGTGGCGCTGCGCGAAGATATTCCGACGCTTGAATGGATGAGCGAACCGACGCGCCAGGCCGCCATCGCCAAGTTGAATGCTTTCGGCGTGAAGATCGGTTACCCGGACAAGTTTCGCGATTATTCTTCGTTGAAGATCGAGCGCACTTCCTACGTTGACAACTTGCTGCGCGGCAGCCGATTCGAACGTCAGCGCAACCTGATGAAGATCGGGCGGCCGGTCGACCGCACCGAGTGGGCCATGTCGCCGCCGACCATCAACGCCTACAACAACTCGCTGATGAACGAGATCGTTTTTCCGGCGGGCATCCTGCAACCGCCTTACTTCGATCTGAGCGGTGATGATGCGCTTAACTACGGCGCGATTGGCGCGGTCATCGGCCACGAAATGTCGCACGGCTTTGACGATCAGGGTCGGAAGTTTGACCTGCAGGGAAACCTGAAAGACTGGTGGACGGAAGCCGACGCGAAGAATTACACCGACCGCGCTAACTGCGTTGAGGAACAGTTTTCCAGTTTCCGCGTTGAAGAGATCGGGCTCAACCAGAACGGCAAACTCGTTTTGGGCGAATCCATCGGCGACCTCGGCGGCTTGAAGATCGCCTGGCTTGCTTTCCAAAAGTCGATGCAAGGCAAACCGCGCCCGGCGAACATCGACGGCTTCACGCCCGAACAGCGTTTCTTTTTGGGTTGGGCGCAGGTTTGGGGACGGAAGCAAACACCCGAAGCGATGCGGCAACAGATTCTGACGGACCCGCATCCGCTGGGACGGTTCCGCGTGAACGGTCCCCTTTCAAACATGCCGCAGTTTGCCGAAGCGTTTAGTTGCAAAGCCGGCGACGCGATGGTGCGCCCGCCGGATAAGCGCTGCCAGGTTTGGTAGAACAGCGACAAGACTAGCCGCGGATTTACGCAGACTAACGCGGATCAGATCAGTGCGGAAGAGGAACTTGATGTAGTTTCTCTAAAACGTCTTTTCTGATCTGCGTCCATCCGCGAAAATCCGCGGCCAATGTGTTTTCACGCGACGAAGAAGCCCACCACGACGCGAACGAGCCCTGCGCCGAGGATCACCCAGATCGCATTCGGGCGATAACGCACCAGCACGAAGCCGGCGATGACGGCGATCAGCAAACCCACCCAACCATGAATACCGGCGCGACCGATGCTGATGCCGGCCGCAACCAGCAGTCCCACCACCGCCGGGGTTACGCCTTTCAGAAACGACTGCACGATCTTGTTCGTGTGAAAGCGCGCGAGTGATGAACCCGCCACCACCGTCATCAGGAACGACGGCAGAAAGATGCTGATCGTTGCCACGAGGGCGCCCAGCGTGCCCGCCACGCGATAGCCGATGAACGTTGCCGTGATCAAGACGGGTCCGGGCGTGATTTGCCCGAGCGCGGTGGCGTCGACGAATTCCTGGTGCGTCAGCCACTGATGCGCGTCGACAACTTCCGCCTCGATGAGCGGAATCATCACAAAGCCGCCGCCAAACGTGATCGCGCCGATGCGCAGGAAGATTGTTGAGAGCGTCAGCAGCAAGGCGACCTTCGTCAGGACTGGCATCGCCACGCCAATGAAGATCGGCCAAGCGGCCGAGTGAAGTTTCTTCGTTGAGGCCTGAGGCTGCTGGTCGTTCTGCGTCGCTTCCTGTTCGCTCGTTTCCTGCCTGTCCGTCAGTTGAGCCTGGCGCACACGCTCTTCGGCCAGCGCGCGCGTCAAGTAACCGCCAACGAAATGAGTGTCGCGAATGCGGCGTCGTCTTCGCTGCAGAGTCACGCGCGCGGCGATCCGCTTGCGACGAGTTGTTACGCCCTTCAGTTGCCCTAGGCGCCGCAGTTGTTTCTCGGCAAACGAGTCAATGAAGATGCCAACCAGACCAGCGGCCAGCACGACCTCGATCACAGTCGCGCTGAAAAACGCCACGACGAGACAGGAGACGACGGCGAGAAACCACTGCCACGGTTTGCCGAGCGTGGTGCGGCCCATCCGCCAGGCGGTCACGATTATCAGCGCGACCACGGCGGCGTTGAGTCCCTGAAAAAGACGATCCGTGTCGGGCAGGTAGCGCAGGTGTCGATAAAGGATCGCCAGCACCACCATCATCAGCATCGACGGCAGAATGAACCCCGCGATCGATACGGCGGCGCCGCGCCAGCCGCGGATTCTGAGGCCGACGTACGTGGCCATGTTGCCGGCAGACGTGCCCGGCAAGGTCTGCGCCAACGCGAAGCCGGAGGCGAAATCCTGTTCCGTGATCCAGCGTCGCTGCTGCACCGCGAGCGTGCGGATATGCGCGATCACGGCGAGCCCGCCGCCGAAACCGACCGTGCCGATTTTTAAGAAGGAAAGAAAGAGACCGCCCAGCGTGGGAGTGTTGGCGATGCGCTCGATTTCGCGACGAGTATCGCGCACGCGCGTCCGGACCTTGCGTGCGCGGTTGCTGATTCTGCTCGCCCGCTTATCGACCTGTGTCACCACCTGGTCGACAGACTAACACAACGCCGAACACGTTTGTCAGAACCACTTGCGTTAGCGGGTGGTCTCTTTCGACAGTTACCACCCGCTAACGCAGGTGGTTCTGACAAAGTGTTCGGCGTCCTCGATTCAGAACTTCAGTATCGTGTCGAACTGCAAACGCGTCGTCGCGCGATTTAATGAACCCGGAGGCGTCGCGATAAACGTACCGAACAGGCCGTTGAGACGCTCGGTGATAATCGCGGTTACGGTAAACAGCACGCGCGGGTCTTTCTCGACCGCGAACGCCGTGTAGCCAAACTGAAAACGGTGCGCGCGAATGTCCGACTGCTGAGTTACGTCAGAGAAGTTGAACGGCGTCAGTACCGCATCTTTTTCGATCTGCGTGAACGTGTAGGCAAGAGCCAGATCGCCGCGCTGTTTCGCTTTCCCAACCTGAACTTCGGCCCAATAGCCGTGGTTCTCGTGATTCGGCAGGATCAAATCCGCGCCGCCCGGGCCCGCCGTGACGACTCCATGCGCTTGCGTATTCGTTACGAAGTTGAACACGAGCGAGACCGGCCAGCGTTCGCTATATTTCAAATCGAGGCGGGCCAGCAGATTGACGAGGTTGTAGCCCGACGACAGTCGACCATCGCGGTTGATGGCATTGTTGCTTGCGGTTGTCAGTCCCAGGTTCGCATTGCCGGCCACGAGCAGATCGCGCGGGATGGCGACCTGGGTGGTGATTACTTGCGCCGGGTTGCCGCCAGACGCGGGAATTGTAACGACCACCGGCAGCGTCAACAGGCTGCCAAAAACCTGGACGGGGGAAATGAACTGCGTGCCGGAAAAGTAGAGATCCGCTAACGAAAGATGGAGCGCGACTTTCGAACTCGGCTCGAACCGCGTGCGCACCTGACCGCCATAGAGCGCGAGGTCGCGACCATCGCGGCGCGACTGATCGAGATTGATCGTGCCGTTCGGGTTGCGCACGAAAGCGGAGTTGCGTTCGAGCATGGGGAGTTGCCAGGCGACAAACTTAAGCTCCCGCAACACCGACGTCTTGGACGTGTGCGTGTACGACTCAGTGAAGCCATCAACGGTCAGATCGTTGTCGGTCATTAATTCCGGATTCGACCAGGGCTGATCGAATTTGATGGACCAGGGCGATTCGAATTTTCCGCCCTGAATTTGTAAGTGACCGCCGAGTTGTTTTGGTCTCCAGGAAATAAAAGCCTGGTCCAGCGCGAAGGGCTTGCGATTGAAAAAGTCGGTCAGGGTTTGGTTGGTTGAGATGTTATCAGCGAAGCTGCCGGTGGCGAGTCGCAGGCCCCACTCAAATTCCTTGCACTTAAACTCCTTGCACCAGTCAGATTCATTGCCAAAGCTGCCGCTCATCTTCAAGCGGGCACGAAGACGCATGCGATGACGGGTACTCAACTCGTTGCCAAGCACTGCCGGGTTCGCGGCGTTTGGCAGGTTGTTCGTTAAGCCAAAGAACGACTCAGAACGTACGCGGAAATCGCCTTCGAATTTGATCGCTTCAAGTTTCTTCAGCCGATCTTCAACTGTGGGTTTGGCGGCCGGCGCCGGCTGCGGCTCCGCCATCGACGCGGTTGTCGTCGTTGTTACCCCCGTTTGTATATCGCTAGTTGAAGTCGTCGGACCAGGCAGTCCCGATGTCGCCGCCGCTCGTTCGCTTCCCACCCTGCTTGCCAGCAAGCGAATCGTTTCCTGTTGCTCCGCGATCGTTTGCTGAAGTTGGTTCAGGCGCTGACCCTGCTCCAGCAGCATCTGCTCGAGCGCCGTCAGTTTCTCTTCAGTCGTTGCCAACTTTTTTGCCGGCGCCGGATCAATTCGCTTCGACGGCTCGCGCACGACGGAATGTCCTTCGCCCGAATTTACCGGAGCGACGGCCTGCGCGCGCGTATTGTTCGCGTCGAAAACAAGCAGAAAAACAGCGAGCACTGACAACAGAGAAATTCGGCCGGCATGCAGACGGAGTTTCGGCAACATGATTCGTCATCCTTTGGCAGAAGCGTGTCGGAAGATTAGACCTGAACCTGCAGAATGAAACTGCGGTCTTAAGGCCGCGTGAACACTGTGTTAAATCAATGTTACTGGAGAGATTTTCATAAGTCTGAGCAAATGTTAAGAGCGGGAGCAGGGGCAAGCCCCCTTCCTGACCTGAGAGGCATTCCATGGGGCTTCGGCCGGTCAGCGTTGATAGCCTTTCGATCAAGAACACCCACGCAAGTGTGATCAGCTCAAGGTCAGGAAGGTGGGCCTGGCACCCCAGCGGGGCTGCCCCGCCGGGGACCCCGCTTGCCCCCGCTCTTAATGAGCTTGAATCAGTCGAGCAGCACGCGCGTGTACAAAGCGTCAGCTCGATCGATCGCCGCCAGCAGCCGGAGAAACTGTGAATAGTTTTTGCCGCGGTTAGTGAGGCGCGCAATTTCCGATTGGGTGATGTCGCTTCGCAGAATGAGATCGAGAAAGTCGTAATAGTCCGAGGCCGCTCCATACGGAAGCTCGCGCGTGTAGGAAGTTTCAGCAGAATCTTCGGAACGAAATCCGGCGAGTACATCGAAGACGTTGTCGGTCGTTAACCGGCCGGCTTCGCGCGACAAGCGAATTGGCACGCGCAGCTCAAAAAAGCGCAGGCCTTCCGGAGTTGTTACGCGTCGCAGTTCCTTCGTCGCTTCACCGTCAAAAGGCGACTCGGCATCGATCAGGATGCGCAGGAGACGCGGCTGATCGTCGTTGTCTACTGTGTCGAGCGCGAGCTGCACACGGTCAGCGAGAAACTTTTCAAACTGCGCCTCGATGGGATAAGTGATCCGGCCCAGGCACCCGACTGCTTCACCTTCGCCGGCGAGGGGCACTTCGCTGTCGGCGTTGTCATGCAAACAAGCAGGACAACTCGAGCAGATCGTCGTTTCCGCCTGCATCAGTTCAATTCCTTCGCGGGCGTTTTCAACCCACTCGAGTTTTTCCTGTGAAGGCGCAGCGGAATCTCCCGTCGTCAGGCGCGCGTGGAGATTGCCGAGCCTCCCCCACTCGCGCAGGTGTTGTTCGGAGTAACGGGCGCGCAACAGGCAGGGATATTGAACGGCGAATTCGAGCGACATTTCTTTTTGGTTTTGATTCGTAGCCAGATTTCGTTGCCAGATTAACATGCTTAAGCAAACACGACTCGGCAATCCTTAAATTTGTTTCGAGCTTCTTTGCGGTGAGCCTGGCAGTCAAATGTCTTTCACAGCAGCAGCCAGAAAGAACTCTCTGTGCGTCCTTCTGTGTCCGCTGTGTTTCTGTGGTGAGTCTTTGCTCAGCGTTTTACCTACTACAGAGACACGGAGGACACAGAGGTTTCACAAGAGAATATGAATCCGCGACTAAGATGGTCTGAGTACTAACGCTCATGACGCCTGTGGTAAGCTTTGGGCTCCAAATGCCTTTTTTCAGGGCGCCCGCTCAAGCCCAGAACCGCGATGTGAGGTCAAAAAGCTCATGGCAATCAGTCTGGATTTGTTGGAAATACTTGCCTGTCCTGCCTGCAAGGCAAAGGTCGAGTTAAAGCCGGACGGTAGCGCCTTGAAATGCGTTGAGTGCCGGCGCGTCTATCCGATCCGCGACGACATTCCGGTGATGCTGATTGACGAAGCGACGATCGAGGATGAAACGGAAACACCGATCGAGAATTCCCCTCCCGTTGGAATGGGTTAGGGGAGGGTTTAGAGCATGACAGCACAAACCCTCTCCCCAGCCCTCTCCCAGTGGGAGAGGGAGACAAGACACCATGAACTTTGTACTCTGAGCCAACTTTGAACAGCCTGCGCGAAATAGTGGAATCGTCTCCGCAGTTGCGTAATCTGATGACGCACAGTTTGCGCGGCGAAGCCGGCAGTTCCCGACCGGGCCCGGTCGAGTCGTTCGATTCACCGCAGCCGCTCGCCGAGGCCCAGTGGGATTGGCAAAAAGTCGAACGAGTGCTCGTCGTGCGACTGCGTTCGATCGGCGACACGGTGTTGTCAACTCCGTCGCTCTTCGCGCTGAAGAGATTTTTGCCGCACGCGTCAATCGACATTTTGTTGGAAGACTGGGTCGCGCCCGTGCTCGACGGATTTCCCTACGTCGATAACGTGATCACGCTTGAACGAAAAAGCAATTCGTCGCGCGCCCGCGTCGCCCGCAGCCTGCGCTCGAATCGTTACGACGTCGTCTACAACCTGCACGGCGGCACGACGGCCACGCTGCTGGCGCGCGCGACCGGGGCCAGGCACCGCGTCGGCTACGACACTTATCAATACGCGCGGTTGCATAATCACCTGTCGCCATCGTCGGCGTCGCTTTGGCGCAGAGACAAGACGCATTCAGTTGAACAGCAACTGGCGCTGCTTGGTTGGACGGGCGTGCCGGTTAGCGATCGTCCAGCGACTCAACTCGCGGTCACGAAAGCTGCAGCTGCCGCCGTTGCCGCGAGGTTGAAGAGGGCGGATTTGGAAACGGCTCCGTTGGCGGTGATTCATCCAGCCGCGGCATTCGCGACCAAGCAGTGGGCGGCGGACAAGTTTGGACTCGTGGCCGCGCAGCTGGTGGCCCAGGGTTTTAGCGTAGTTGTCATAACCACGCCGGATCAGGCGTCGCTCGTCGACGAACTCAGGCGCAGCGCTTCAGCGTCCGTGGTTGCGTTCAAGGATCTGAGCTTACCGGAAGTTACGGCGCTGCTGGCGCGCGCGCGTTTGTTTGTCGGCAACGACAGCGGCATAGCGCACATTGCCGCCGCCGTGCAAACGCCGTCGGTGGTGATTTTTGGATCGTCAAACACCGCGCACTGGCGGCCGTGGGTTTCGGCAGGCACTGCGGCGGAAGTTGTTTTGGAAGAAATGGAGTGTCAGCCGTGTCATGGTTATTTCTGCGAAAAGTTTGCTGAGCCGGAATGCATCAAGCGTGTTCCGGTCGCGCGCGTGACGGCCGCGGTTGAACGCGTGCTCAGGGAGGGTAAAGGGTAAAGGGGAAAGGGAAATAAGCAGGGCAAGAGACGCTCCTTCTTCCCGTTACCCTTTCCCCCTTCCCCTTTTCCCCCTGTCTTTTAGATGACCATGTCCCAACTAAGTCGACAACGCGCCACTGACTTGATCACCGCCATGCGCGATCGCAAGATCGTGGTGCTCGGCGACGTCATGCTCGATGAATTTGTCTGGGGCGACGTCACGCGCATCTCGCCCGAGGCGCCGGTGCCCGTCGTCGACATCCGCCGCGAGTCAGTCCACCTCGGCGGCGCCGCGAACGTGCTCGCGAATGTTGTCGCGCTCGGCGCGAAGGCCTGCGTTGTTGGCGTTGTCGGAAAAGATTCTGCCGGTGAGCGCCTGCGCGCTGGTTTGAAAGACGCGAGTGCGTTGCAGGACGACGATTTCCTGGTCGTCGACGACGGCCGCCCGTCAACGACCAAAACGCGCATCATCGCGCACAGCCAACTCGTCGTGCGCGCCGATCGCGAACAGCGCACGCCAGTCAACGGCAACACCGAGAAGCGTATTCTTGAATCACTGCGTCGCGCGCTTCAGGATGCAGACGCGTTCGTCGTTTCGGATTACGACAAGGGCGTCGTCACGCCGCGCATCCTTGGCGAAATTCTGCCGGCCGCTTACGCGCGCGTGCCGGTGCTCATCGATCCGAAGATTCGAAACTTCTTCAGCTATCGCCCGGCGACTTTGATTACGCCGAATCATCACGAGGCGTTGCGACTGACGAATCTCGAGGAAGACTCTGACGATGGTCTGCACCAGGCGGCGCGTTTGATTCGTGAAAAACTTCATTGCGATGCGGTCCTGATCACGCGCGGCGCGGGCGGCATAATGTTGCTGGAAGGCGACAACGATCCCGTCTTTGTGGCAACGGCGGCGCGGGAGGTTTACGATGTCACCGGCGCGGGCGACACGGTCATCGCCACGCTCGCCGCGGCGCTGGCCGCGGGCGCAACGATGTTGGAAGCAGCAAGCCTTGCGAATCACGCTGCTGGTATAGTTGTTGGAAAAGTGGGAACGGCAACGACAAATGCGGACGAACTGTTGGCGACTTTTTGAATTTCGTCTTAGGTCTTTGGTCTTTGATCTCCAGCAAGGACCAAAGCCATTTCGCCAAACAGAAAGACCAAAGACCTAAGACGAATACAAGTACAAAGTTCAAAGTACAAAGCGCAAAGATATGATTTGATTCATGATCGGAACGTCGTTAAAAAACTACAAGATTCTCGAAAAGATCGGCGTCGGCGGACAGGGCACGGTCTACAAAGCCACTGACGGGAAACTTGGTCGCACAGTCGTCGTCAAGGTGCTGCCCGCGGAGTTGACCGCGCGCGAAGCCAACCTGCGCCGCTTTGAACGCGAAGCGCGGCTTGCCTCTTCGCTCGATCATCCCAACATCGCCACCATCTTCGATCTCGACGAAGCTGAGGGCCACCACTTCATCGCGATGCAATACGTCGAAGGGCGCAACGTGCGCCAACTCGTGAACGGGCATGCGCTCGATTTGAAGAGCACGCTGTTGATTGGTCTGCAAGTGACCGACGCGCTCGCCGCGGCGCACTCGCGCGGCATCATTCATCGCGACATCAAGTCCGGCAACGTCATGGTCACGCCTTCGGGCCAGGTGAAGATTTTGGATTTCGGTCTGGCCAAATTGCTGGACGACACCGACGACAGTTCTAAGTCCACCATTCATCGCACCGACCTAACTGAGATTGGCGTTCCTTACGGCACGGCGACTTATGCCGCTCCTGAACAGGCGCGCGGCGACAAGGTCGACAAGCGCGCAGACATTTTTTCGACCGGCGTTTTGCTCTACGAAATGCTGACCGGCACCTGGCCGTTTCGCGGCAAGACGAGCATCGATGTCCGACACGCGGTGCTGCACGACGCGCCGCGGCCGGTGACCGAGTTGCGCAAGGAAGCAATCCCGGCGCGGCTGCAGCAAGTGCTCGATCGCTGTCTTGCGAAAGAGCCGCGCGATCGTTATCAGAAGATGGAAGAAGTGCGCGACGATCTGCGCGCGGTGCTCGGGGAAGTCTCGACATCAGAGACGACCGGCCAACCGTTTACGAGCGTGATGCCGGAACCCGCGCGCCATCTTTCGGGCGCCGGCACCGTTTCGCGAGCCATGCGCTGGCTCAAAGGCAAAGCGAAATCGGAGTCGACTTCCGCGCCCGGCATTGTCACGCCGACGAAACCAACCATCCACGAGACGCCTTTCACAACGATCGCTGATCCTGAGAAGAAGAGTTTGGCGGTCCTCTGTTTCCGCAACCTAAGCAACGATCCGGCCTCGAGTTTTTATGAGTTTTCACTCGCCGACGCGGTGATCACCGAACTGGCGCGCGTGCGTTCGCTCGTGGTCCGTCCCTCGTCAGTGATTGCAAAATACCAGGGCGGCCAAATGGATCCGCGCGAAATCGGCGAGGAATTGCGCGTGAATGCAGTGCTGGCGGCGGGCTTTATTCATGCCGGCGGACGGTTCCGCGTTACGGCCCAACTGTTGGACGTTGGCTCAGGCGATCTGCTTTGGAGCGATCGCATCGACACGTCAACGGAAGACATCATCGCCGTGCAGGACGAGATCGCGCAGAAAATCGTTGAAGGTCTGCGACTTGAACTGAGCCCGGCTGAGCAGGACGGCATCGCGAAACCATCCACGCAAAACGCGGCGGCTTACGAACAATACCTGCGCGGCCGCGATCTCTTCGCGCGGTTCATCTTCCGCACGGTGGCTCCGGAAGACTGCGACGCGGCCATCGAACATTTTCAACGCGCCATCGAACTCGATCCTAACTTCGCGCTCGCGCTCGACGGTCTCGGCGCTTCGTACGTCAATCGGGTTTTCAAGGGCTTTGGTGGAGCGGAAGACTACGAGCGCGCCGCGGAAGCTTTCGATCGCGCCCTGGCGATCGATCCAAAGTTGATTGAGGCGCGCATGTTGATGGTCTTCGTCTACCTCTGGCGTGGTCAAAAAGAGAAGGCCCGCGAAGAGGTGGCGCGCGCGCGTCGTGAAGCGCCTGACGAACCTGTGGTCCACTTTGTGAAAGCAACGCTGCATCGTTTGGACGGCGAGTATGGACGCGCGCTGCGCAGTTACGATCGGCTGATGCGCCTCGATCCCGCGGCGCACGTGGTGGCCAGTTACAATCGCGCGCTCGTCTACATGTACATGGGAAACTTTGAAGAGACGTCACGACAGCTGGATCATGCCGGCGACCCTGACAATCCGCTTGTCAAAACTTTTCGCGCGCTCTCTTTGTACTATACCGGCCACACCGATGAAGCGGCGTTGATGATGCAGGAAAATCTCGCGGAACATCCGAATCTGCACGGCATTCGGCCGTTCATGGCGATGTTCCTGAGCGTCCAGGGCAAGCACGAAGAGGCGCTGGCCCAGTTGAACAGCGCCGTCATCCGCAATGCCGAAGTCGATCCCGACATCGCTTACTCGGTTGCTTCGGTTTACGCGCTCGAGGGCATGCGCGCCGAAGCTTTCGATTGGTTGGAGCGCGCGATCGCGTTGGGAAACGAAAATCAACTGTGCTTTGAGAACGATCCAAACTGGGCCGCGCTCAGAAGCGATGAACAGTTTCAGAATTTGATGGCGCGTCTGCGCGAGCGGCATGCGGACCATGGAGCGAAAAAGTCAGCGGCGGATTAACGCAGATAGTGTCAGAACCACGGGGTAAGCGGGTGGGTCTTGACCTTGGAACTGACACGCAGGGAGCGCCGTTAGGCGCTCAATGTTTATAGACTCATCATTTCCTGAGATTAATTTCTTCGTGAGCGGAGCGCAATGCTTTGCATTCGCTCCGCTCACGAAGGAGAGAAGTGTCGATGGTGTCGGTGCTATAAACATTTAGCCGCTACGCGGCTGCTCGAATTCCATCCCAAAGTTTCGGTTAGATCAATAGAATTTATGTTCATGAACTCGCGCAAGTCTGACGTCCGTAATCTTCTCAGGGTCTTCCTGCTCTTTTCGTTGGTTCTTTCGGCGCTTCCAATTTCCATTGCGCAGCAGCCGAAACGTGAACGACGCGTCGCGCCCACGAAGAGCAACGCGACTCCGTCTCCAAGTCCGACGCCGACTCCAGTAGCCACGCCAACGATCGCCTCGGATGTCGAGGCTAAGTCTCCGCCAGCCTCGCCAACTCCTACGCCGGACGTTGTCGAGATCAGAAAAGCGGCGACCACGCGCACGCTCGCTGAACTGCAGGCGCGCATTACCGCAGTGCTGCAAAAGCCGGAACACGAATCGGCGACGATTGGGGTAAAAGTGGCTTCGCTGGAAACCGGGAAAGTGCTGTTCGAAGAAAACGCCGAGAAGTTGCTGCGACCGGCTTCGAACATGAAACTCTACACAGTCGCGGCCGGGCTCGATCGGCTTTCGCCTGACTATCGTTTTGTCACTTCAGTCTATGCACCGGCAAAACCTGACGCGAAGGGCGTCGTCCGCGGCGATGTGAAGATCTACGGCCGCGGCGATCCTTCAATCGGCGCGGCCTTCAACGACGGCGATTATTTCAAAGGCATCGACGCACTGGCGGAACGCATCGCCGCCGCCGGGGTGAAGCGCGTCGAAGGCGACCTCGTTGGCGACGAAACTTATTTCGTTGGACCACCCTACGGCTCTGGCTGGGAATGGGAAGATTTAACGTGGTGGTTTGGCGCCGAAGTCAGCTCGCTGACTGCAAACGACAATGCGCTCGACCTATCGATCAAGCCCGGCCCGCAGTTGGGCAGCGCGGCAGTGATCGCAACCGGGCCTCCTGATCCGTTGCTGACGATTGTTAACCGGACCACCACCGTCGCCAGCGGAACGAAACGATCCCTCACGGTCTATCGCGGACTTGCGGCAAACGAGTTGTGGGTCGGCGGTTCGATCGCGCTCGACGACAAAGGTTATTCCGGCAGCATCGGGATTTCACATCCGGCGCTTTTGTTCATGTACCTCTTGCGCTCGTCGCTCGCGGGGCGCGGCGTGACCGTTTCCGGAAAGACGCGGACGATCGCGGCGCCTCCGGTGGCGGGTCAGGCTATACCCTGGGTTGGCGGGGCAGGCCTGGTTGAAATCGCGACCTTGCAGTCGCCGCCGCTGAGCGTGATTGCCGCGCAGACGCTCAAACGAAGCCAGAATCTTTACACCGAACTCATTTTGAGAACGCTCGGAAAGGTTTCCGCCGCGCCCGCGACCGCGGCCAACGAAAATCGCACCAGTGAAGGCGCGGGGCTCGAAGTTGTGAAGTCGTTTTTGCGCGAGGCCGGTGCCAGTCCGCAGTCGCTGGTCCAAACTGACGGCTCGGGACTGTCCTGGCATGACATGATTACGCCCGAGGCGACGGTGCAGTTGCTCGTCTACATGCACCGGCATCGCCACGCCGCGGTCTTCCGCGACGCCCTCCCGATTGCCGGCGTGGACGGCACGCTCAAGAATCGAATGAAGGGCACGCCCGCGGAAAACAATTTGCGCGCGAAGACCGGGACGATCAGCTCGGCGATGAGTCTTTCGGGCTACGTCCGCGACGCGGCGGGCGACGATCTGGTCTTCTCGATCATCGTCAACAACTATCCCGAAGACGCCAACGTCCGCGCGAGCTGCATCGATCCGATCGCTGTACTGCTGGCGTCGTTTGCAGGCAAACCGTAACGCAAACTGTTAGTTTGCGTAAGTACAACCGCAGGCTCCGCGGCAGAATTGATTCAACCAAACAGTCGGGTGTTTACAAATCGCAAACTAACAGTTGCGTTACTAAAACGACATGCCGCCATCGTTCATCAAATTTCACGGCTTCGGCAACGACTACATCGTCATTGAGTCTACGGAACTCGCTGAGTTTCCCGATGCTGCGCGCCTGGGGCAATTCGCGCGGCGCATCTGCAATCGACACTACGGCGCGGGCGCTGACGGCATCGCAGTGGTTGGTCCGTCGCCGGATGAACGCGCAGATTTCGAAGTCCGCATTTTCAATCCGGACGGCAGCGAGGCGTCGCTGTCAGGCAACGGCACGCGCTGCGCCGCTTCGTATCTTTATTACAAGAAGCTTTGGGATGCTGAGGAGTTGCGATTGAGTACCCGCGCGGGCGTTAAGCTGTACACACTGCGAGAACAGAATGGACTGGAAAGTCCTGCGGGCGGGACGCCCGCGCTCCCAGGAGCGACGACCGCGATCGCAGCCGGCCGCTACGTGTTTGACTCGGAACTGGGTCAGCCGAAGTTTGATTCGAATTCGATTCCCATGAAGACGGGCGAGCCGCTGGCCCAGGTCATCGACTATCCTCTCAACGTCGCCGGCCAATCGTTTCCCGTCACGGCATTGCAGATGGGAAACCCAAACTGCTGTATTTTCGTCCAGGACTTTGACGCGCTCGATTGGCGCAAAATCGGCAAGGCAATTGAAACTCACGAACAGTTTCCGGATCGCACTAACGTCGTCTTTGTCCGCGTTGTCAATCGGCAGACGATCGAGTTGCGCATCTGGGAACGCGGCGTCGGCGAAACTGAAGCGTCGGGCACGTGCTCCTGCGCCGCGGCCGTGGCCGCCATGATCAAGGGGGAAACTGAGCGGCTGGTGGAGGTGTTAATGCCGGGCGGCCGGGCAAAGATTCAGTGGCGGACTGATGCCGACCGTGGCGCTGGCGCTGACGGGGGCGAGGTTGTCATTACCGGAAGCGCTGAAGTAACTTATGCAGGTGAATGGCTAGCCGGCGCCGGCTAAAGCGGCAGCCCAGTTTGGTTTTGAACTCCCGACCTCCGATGTCCGCAATACTCCCATCAACCTCTCTGTGTGACCTCCGTGCTCTCTGTGCCTCCACCGTGAGTGGTTATCGCAGGTTCACTCACGGTGGAGACCCAAAGGACACAAAGGTTGTACAGAGAGATTCTCATCTCAAAAAACTACTCCTTCCGGTGGTGTTGGTGCTTTTGCTCGCCGGCTGTAACGGTCGAGCAATCTCGAAAACTGAAGTTGATTCTGGACCGAAGCCTTCGCCCGCCAAAGAAATTCCGACCACGTTCCCTTCCTGGCTGGGAAACACCGAGCGCAATTTTTACGGCAGCGGCCCCTGGCAGAGCGGGCCACTGGAGATCGTTTGGGAACTGGAAACGGGTTGGATCAGCGGCCGACTGCACAAAGATCTCTGGGGCGGCGCCTCGTGGCCTGGTCAGCCTTCCGTCAGTCTCGATCGCGTCTATTTCCCGTCTGCGGACGGCAACGTGTACGCAGTCAACCGTCATGACGGCAGCGTTGTTTGGAAATTCAAAGCGAAGGACAGTTTCAAGGCGACGCCGACGATCGTGGGCGATCGCATCATCGCCAGTGGCCTGGACCACCACGTCTATTGTCTCAACGCGCTGGACGGCACGCTGATCTGGGATTACGAAACCGGCTTTGAAGTTGATTGCTCGGTCAGCGTGATCGATGGACGCGTCTACTTCGGCGGTGAGGATGGTTTCTTTTACTGTCTCAACCTCGAAGATGGCTCTCTCATCTACAAGACCGAGCGGCTCGGCTCGATGGAGGGAAGTTTTTCGACCGTTGACGGCCGCATTTACATTGGCACTGAAGGAGGCGACCTTTACTGTCTGAACCTGAGCGACGGTTCAACTGTCTGGAAGGCGCGCATCGGCGCCGATTCAGATTCAACTCCGGCCGTCGCGGGCGGTTTCGTCTACACCGCCGCCGAGGACGGCTACGTTTATTGTTTTCGCCAAACGAACGGAGAGCCGGTTTGGAAATTCAAAGCCGACGGCGGGCTTGAGCCGGAACTTCAAAGAGCGAAGCGGCATCTGGGCCAGCCCGGTGGTCGTGAAGGATCGACTCTATATCGGTTCAAACAACGGCTACCTTTACTGCCTGACCGCTGACAAGGGCGAACTCGTTTGGCAGCACTTGGCGCGCGCGCCGATCTGGGGCACGTCGCCGGTCGTTGAGGATCGCGTGGTGTTTGGCGACAAGGCCGGTTGGATTTACATGCTCTCGGCGAAAGACGGCAAGCGGTTGGGCGAATTGAAAATCGGCGAGAACATCAATGCCACGCCGGCGGTGCTGGAGGGTCGCATTTATATTGGGGCGTTCAACGGCAAACTTTACTGCCTGTCGCCGAAAGCGGACGGTTGGGCGGAGGCCGAGGGGCTTGGCGAGTGATAGCTGCATAGCGTCAAGCCTTTGGAGTGCGGTGACCTGTCACCGCTTTGCTCGGTCGCGACCTGTCGCGACCATCTAAGGCTAAGGTCTATTTGAAAATGCGGCGTCAAGCCGCCGCAAACTAAAGCGGTGCCAGGTCACCGCACTCCAAAAATGATCTATCTCATCGACAACACCATCGACGGCCAGGGCGCCAGCCCACGCGAGCTGCGATCCGTCCTGAGCCGGCTGTGCGAAGGCGCGGAAATCCTGACGGAACCTTTTCACGCCGTTTCCCTCAAGCGCGTCAAGTCGCTGCAGCCGTCGCACATTGTTCTCAGTGGCCAGAGTCATCCCTGGGACAATTACTCGAAGGAATCGCTCGCCGGAGTTTTCGAAGTGATCAAGAAAGCGTCGGAACCAATTCTGGGAGTCTGCGGCGGTCATCAGCAAATTGCCCTGGCATTGGGCGCGCCCATCGGACTGATGGCGAGGCTGGAGCCGGGCGAAGGTTACGAAGGCGCGAAACGCGAGCGCGGTTATTTTCCGATCGAGACGACGCGGCAGGGCATTTTCCGCGACTTGCCGGCCGAGATTACCGTTTGGCACTCCCATTTCGATGAGGTGAAGGAATTGCCAAAAGGCTTTCGAGCCACCGCCGCCAACGAAAACTGCCCCATCCAGGCAATGGAACATGCCGAGCGACCGCTGTTTGGTGTGCAATTTCACCCGGAACTTTTCGACGACGCCCACCCGGAAGGGCGAAAAATCCTAACGAATTTCCTCGAAACGTAGGCTTCGGTCACTTTCCTGGACACTAAAAAGCCGCGTCCGAGATCGGCGTCGTACTGAAAGCTTTCGGTCACATTTCCCTCTGCGTGGCAAACCTAAATATTTCAGTAGTTACACGAAATCAGGCCGTTTTCGTCCCCTTTTTGCCCTCGGGCGTGGTTGGTTCAGGTGCCTCCGTGTGCTAGCCTCCCTTCGACAAGCGGGGTTTCTTGCTCGCTTGTTTTCGTTTTTAATCACACAACTTTTGATTTTTCAGCGCGCATGCATCAAGGATGCAAGCCCCCAACTCCGGCTGACGTTGTTCTCAACTCCTTGGGCCGGAGGTCGAGTTTTAGGAAAGAACGGACTCGCGCAGAGCGCTGGGAAGTTATTCATCTCGGACAGGAGACCCGAAACCAATGAAATCGTTTGTCAGCAGAAGCGCCATAATTGCTTCTGTGCTTCTTACAGGTTTAGTAGTTTTTTCGGCCCAGACTTCAATAGCAGAAACTCTTCTCTCCCAGTTCAACCCCCTCGAAAAACAGGCGAAACTGAATGCAGCCGAAGCTTCAGAGAACGCCGAGGTGGACGAGGCGAAGACGGAGGAACCAAAGGTTGTGGTTCCAGCGTCGAGCTACGTCGCGACGGCTTACAGTCTCAGGGGCCGGACCGCCAGCGGCCGCATGGTCAGCCGCGGTTTGATTGCCGCCGATCCGAAAGTTTTGCCGCTGGGCTCGCGCGTCAGACTCGATCATCCCGGTTACAGCGGCGAGTACCTCGTGGCTGACACGGGTGGCATGATTCGCGGTCGCCGCATCGATATCTGGACGCCCAGCACACGAGAGGCAATGCGTTTTGGAAAACGAACCGTGAAACTGACCGTGCTGAGCTACGGGACGCGGAGGTCGAAAGCGCGTCGGACGAACAGTCGCCCCGTTAAGGGCTAACGCGTCAGGCTTTCAATGAGGAGACAGGCAGGAGGGCAACCCTTCCTGCCTTTTTATTTGTCCGACGAACTTCAGTTTGTCGCGGTTTGGAGTGCGGTGACCTGTCACCGCTTTGCTCGGTCGCGACCTGTCGCGACCACGTTGGGCTGGAGTCTGGTCGAAGGTTGCGGCGTCAGGCCGCCGCAGACTAAAGCGGTGATAGGTCACCGCACTCCAAACGAACCGTGTTACCATAATCCGGTCAAATCAATTCAATACGCGGCGAGGTTTCCGAACGACTATGCAAGTTTCCAGGCAGCCGTCTGAAAACAATCTGGAGGTTCCTGCTCCTGAGCCTCTCGTTGAAGTAAAGCGTGGCGGCATCACCGAGTCGCGGCATCGTGGTCACATTGTCGGGGTCGAGCCTGACGGCAACATCGTGGCCTCTCTGGGCGCGCCTGAAACCGTCACCTATCTGCGCTCGTCCGCCAAACCGCATCAGGCCATTCCGCTAGTCGCTTCCGGCGCCGCCGATCGTTTCGGGTTTGATGAAAGAGAACTTGCACTGGCTTGTGCTTCACATAGCGGCGAACCGATCCACACGGAAGTTGCCGCTTCGATGCTCAAGAAAATTGGGCTCGGACCGGAAGCCTTGAAGTGTGGAGTTCATGAGCCGTTTAGTCCCGAGGTCGCGCGCCAGCTTCGCGAAAAAGGCGAACAGCCAAACGTCTTACAAAACAACTGCTCGGGGAAACACGCCGGCATGCTCGCGCTGGCCTTGCACCTCGACGCGGCTGTTGAAACGTATGATGAGCCGAGCAATCCGGTCCAACTTGCGATTGGCAAAACGATTTCTGAATTCGCCGGGATTCCAATTGAAGACATCGCCGTCGGCGTAGATGGTTGCGGCGTTCCGGTTTTCGGGATCACGGTGAAGGCGATGGCGCTGATGTACGCGCGCCTTGTGTCCACGCCCGCGGAGTTTGACGCGAAGACACGAAACGCTTGTGCACGGATCGTTGCCGCGATGACGACGCATCCGGAACTTATCGGCGGCACGTCTGATCGACTAGACACGGAAATAATGCGCGCTGCGTCGGGCCGGCTGGTTTCGAAGGTGGGCGCTGAAGGCGTTTACACGGTTGGAATTTTGCCGTGCGCAGATTGGCCGCGCGGGTTGGGACTCGCGCTCAAGATTGAAGACGGTGACGATCATCGCGCCCGGCCGACCGTGGTGATCGAGTCGTTGAGACAACTCGGCATACTGGCTGACGAGTCGTTGGAAGCGGTCGCGCGCTACGCTTTTTTCCCGGTACGCAACCGACGCGGCGATGTCGTCGGCGAAGTGACGGCGGAGTTTAAGTTGAATCGCGCGAAGTAACGCAAACTGTTAGTTTGCGTAAAGCAGCGGACGAGCAGCTAATAAAAGGAACAGCAAACTAAACCACGGCCGCCGCGCCGGGTAGCAGTTTGCGTGCAAGGCAACTCGGTAGAAGCAAGGGGAAGCACTAGTATCTCAAAATCCAATTCAAATAACGGCGAGGCCAGGATCGAAGCGGAGGAACCGCCCAGCCTGCCACCGCTCGTGCGCGACGCGCGCGGCAACGTCGATCTCGACTCGGTGCCCGATGTTATTCAATGGTTTCTCGATTTCGACGGACGCGTCGCGATCATCAAGCACCGTAACGTCGAAGAAGTTTTTCAGTGGAAGCAGCAGCAGAGCCGAGCGTCAGGGGAAGTGGTTTTCGATTTCAAACAGGCTGAGGATCGACTGGCAATCGGGATCATTCAGGCGCTGGCGGAGAACGACAACGAGCGCGCGCTGCATTCCTGGATTAGCCAACTGCTAAACGCGCTCGACACGGCGTCGAAAGCCACTGAAGCGGCGGCGGACGCTTACAAACTCGATCTGCAAAGCGGCGGGTCGGTGCTCAAGGAAGCGGAGAAAATTCCCTCGGCACGCGGGCGTCACGATTTTCTGATCAACTGCTGGCTCGAAACGTTGTGCACGGCAGAGGCTCGCGTGCTGGGTTGGCTGTACAAGGAATTCTACGGCCGCGCCTTTGCACCCTGATGCCTTGCTTGTCAGAACCACCTGCGTTAGCGGTGGCGCTTTTCTGCTTGCTTGTCGCCGGCGACCAACCACCCGCTGAGGCAGGTGGTTCTACCAAATCCACAGATGCGGGCAGGATGCCCGCGCTCCCAGCTAATCATGAACGACACCTTGCGCGCGCTCTTTCCGGTCACAGAGCGCGCTAACTATTTGAACCACGCTGCCGTCTCGCCGCCGCCGCGGCCGACGATCAATGCCATCCAGGCGCAATTGGCTGATGTCTCAGAAAATGGCTCGGTAAATTTTCGCGATTGGCTCGCCGTTAAGGAAAGCGCGCGCCGGCTGCTCGCGGAAATGCTGGGCGCGCGCCCCGCGCAAGTCGCGTTCATGCGAAACACTTCCGACGGACTTTCGACCGTCGCTAACGGTCTGAATTGGCGACCGGGCGACAACCTCGTAACTTTCCGCAACGAGTTTCCTTCAAACATTTATCCGTGGCTGCGCTTGCGCGACGCGTTCGGCGTCGAAGTCCGTATGTGCGAAGAGCGCGACGGTCGCATCGATCTCGACGAACTAATCGCCCTCATCGACGGCCGGACGCGGATCGTCGCCGTCAGCATGGTTCAGTACGCTTCAGGTTTTCGCGCGGACCTCGAACGCATCGGACGCGCGGCTCGGGCCCATGATGCGCTGCTGGTTGTCGACGTGATTCAGGGTTTGGGAGTTCTTCCGATCGATGTTGAAGCCGAGTTCGTCGACGTCGCGGCGGGCGCTGGTCATAAATGGTTGTTGACCCCGGAAGGCGTCGGTCTGCTTTATCTCTCCGCGCGCGCTCGCGAACGCATCCAGCCGACGCTGGTAGGTTGGATCAGCGTGCCCGATCCGGATGACTTCGCCAATTTTGAGCAGGGCTGGAACCGCGGAACGCTGGCGTGGGAAACCGGAACGTCCCCAGTCTCTTTGTTCTACGGGCTGGAGGCGAGTCTGAAACTTCTGAATCAGATCGGCATTCCGGCGATTCAAGCCCACCTCGAAATGCTTACTGATCACCTCTGTGAACGACTGCGAGACACGGCCTATCGAGTGGTCAGTTCGCGGCGCGCCGGTGAGAAGTCGCAGATCCTCTGCATAGAACACACGGCCGGTTTGAGTCCGATGGATCTTTACGTTCACCTGAAGGATCGAAATATCATCACGGCGCCCCGCGGCGGCCGCCTGCGTATCTCGCCGCATCTTTACAACACAGTGGAAGAGATAGATGCACTCGTTCAAGCTCTGCCTTAGGCTGGGAGCGCAAGCATCCTGCCTGCAAACGCGCCGAAGGGCGCGCCATGTTTCTGCTTGAGCGGGACGGACAGACGCAGTTCGCGCTTCGCGCTCATTGCAGACAGGGATGTCTGCGCTCCCAGCCTGCGGCGAGCGATAATCGTGCGGAATTCGCCGCTGGATGTATTGAAGATGTACGGCTATTTCGCCCGCTAGAAGAAAGCCGAGGCCGATCCAAAAGGGATTCGCGTGGAAAACTTAGAAAACTTCAAAGACTGAAGTGATTGACGCGAGGTGGCACGTTCGTTGCTAAAGGTAAATCCGAACAAGAAGGGTAGATACATAAGGGTAAATCGGGTCAGGCTCAAGATTGCAGTGAGTGGAAGCTTTGGGGGAGGCGTCCTCTCAGTTTTTTGAAAAGCAGGCGGTGGCTCTTTCGGGGGAACGGAGTCAACGACTGTAAGCAATCAAGAGCAGCTATTGCGGGCTGCTGGTCGCCGTCCTGAAGGGGCTTGGGGGAGCCTCCCGGGAAGATCAGCAGCCCGCATTATTGTGTTCAGAAGTAGTAAATAGTGAATCGTAAATCGTAAATAGAGGGGCGTGGGTTGCTGTTATCTATTCACGATTCACGATTTACATTCTGATTCACTATTTACATTTCTAGCGTCCGCTGCCGATCAGTCGTCCCGGATCGTTTTCCTGAGTTAACTCATCCAAATTCAAACGCAGCATGGCATTGGAGTCGGCATAAGCCTCGGCGGCGCGTTGCTGTTTCCGGCGCCTGCTAAACAACAGCGCGCCGAAAATTCCGCCAATCGCGATGCAGGCCACCGCCGCCAGCCCGGAAGCTTTGACTACCGCGACCAGGACGCCGAGCGTTGTTTCGGTAAACTCGCGGGTCGCTGCCTCGTAAGCAAAAGGATTCTCGCCCAGCCACTGCACTACCTGCTGATACTTCACCTGGTCGATGAGTTGATTCGCGGCGACTTCGCTGGGTGCGTCAAAAACAAACACTGAATAATTCCCGACGCGACGATACGCTGTCGGTAGCAAAGTTCCGACGTTCCGGGCGGCGGAATTCCCGAGCGAAGTTCGTTAATTTTGGCGACGATATTGTAATTATTCGTCGTGGCAATCTGCGGCGTGTTGAATTCGATGATTGCCAAGGTGCCTGAATCGTAGCGCGCCACAACCGCCTCGGCGCCGCCGTCAAAACTCACCGCGTCGAGGACCGCCTGATTCGGGATCAGCGCCTTAAGCTTGTTGTTCGTGACGGCGTACCGGGCGCTGAGTCCGACTTTTTCCCACTGCGGCAGATGTTTGACCAGCACGGGAATCTCGTTTTCGCCGTCAAGCTGTTGAGCAATCGACCGCGCCAACTCGATCAATTCGTCGCCGGAGCCTCCGTCACTCTCTGCAGACACGCTGACAAAGTTGCCACCTTTCGAGAACAGGATTCGACGCGGATGGGCGACACCGGCTGAGCCCGCTAATCCTACTTTTACTTCCTCCTGAGCGCCGAGCGGGGAAGTCAAAAGCGAATACGCGGCGCCGTCAGTGCGCGTTTGGCTGATTTCCGCGAGGTACGAATTTCCGCTCGGCGCCTTGTACCTTCGCACTGTGTACGAAAGTCGCTCCTCGTCGCGCGGCTTCTCCGCTGGCGCATTCGCGGGACCAACAGCCCGGAAAACGCCAATCTTGTCTGTCAAATTCTTGTTTGCCTCGACCGCAGGGACTTCGGCGCGGGCGACACCAAGCCCCAGACCAAGCCCCAGAATTGCCAGCAGCAGTCCAAAAACAAGCGTCTTGTAAAACGGAAATCGCACAACGAACCTCACAATTCAAAACCCTGCGTGCAAAACCTGCGTGAACCGAGTTAGAACCCGAAAGCTCTTGGATGTTCCGGTATTCGCCGCAGTTGGAACCAGGGTAGCAGTTTAATTCCGGCGGCGGAGTTCGCGCAAAAGAAGGTCGGCGTGGCGGCGCGGGCGGCTGATGTTTTGCAGCACGGTGGTGCCGCCCATTTCGCTGGCGTTATCAATCAGCAGGTCGCCGAAGCCGAGGAGTCGTTGGGGAATGCTGGCGGAAACAGTCACATCCTGAATCTTCGTCAGGGGAATGTTGCGCGTGGTGCGCGCTATCAGGCCGGTATCAATCTCAACTTTTGAGTCGGTCAAAGTATAACGAATCATGTTCCGCTTGAGGTGATACCAGGCGGGAATCAGGAGCAGCGAAAGGGCCAGAACGATTGAGATGTAAGGTGAAACCGGAATCAGCGCGAGCAGAAATACGATTGCGATCGCGCCGAGAACTGCCAGCGCATAACCAATCTTGATGAAAATCAGAGTCGGGCGAACAGTGAAGATGATCTCCTCATGATCGTCGTCGGCGCTGAACTCGTCGCCCGGGACCGGAATACTTCGCGGGGCCCGGACAATCTTAGTCACTTCCGGATCGGTGGCGGCAGCGCCACACTCGGAACAGAAGTTCTTTCCGGGCGCAATATAAGATCCGCAGTTGGAACAGTGCATTCTGTTTGTTGACGTCGGCCGACTAGGGAGTAGCCGTGTCGGTATCTACCGGCAAACCGGCGCTTTGCCAGGCCGGAAAACCACCCAGCAGCGCTGCGGCGCTGTCAAAACCCTTTGCTTTCAGATCGGCCACGGCACGGATGGCAGTTTGCTCTTTTGAACAAGAGCAGTAGGTGACTACTAACTTATTCTTGGGCAACTCATCGACACGGTTGGCGACCTCAGCTTCGGGGATCAGCTTGGCCCCTCTGATATGGCCAACGTTAAAAGAGGCCTGGTTGCGCACGTCGATGACCACCGCCTGGTTCTTGGCCAACAAATCCTGGAGTTCCGGCACGGTCACACGGCGAATACCGTCGGACGGAGCAGACCCAGCCGGAGCCGTGGCGACCGGTGTAGTTCGCGCATCCTTCCACTCAGCGGAATTGCAGGCAGTCAAAACCAGGGCAATAAAAGCAACCACAAAAAATGAAATAACAAGACGCATCAACAACCTCCAGACAGACCGCAATGAGCTACCAGCGGCGTTCTCCAAAATGTCTGCAGCTAATTTCTTATGCCGGTGTGCATTTGTCAAACGTTTAGAGGCGCGCGTTCAAACCGCCAAGACGCCGAGAGCGCAGGCGATAGAATTAACCAGTCACTTCAAACTGCTTCTCCATTTTGGCGGCTTGGCGGTTTGACGACGTGATCTAAACCGATCCGAATCTTTAAGTAATACTTTCCCGTCTGCCTGCCGTGATATAGTTCGCTCTCGCCAAAATCCGGGGAAACAGAAGCGTAATGCTCGAAGAACCACAAAACCGCGCGGTGCAGTGGGCCAAGGTCATCGACCACACGCGTTGCATTGGCTGTCATGCCTGCACGACCGCGTGCAAGTCGGAAAATCTGGTGCCGCTTTCAGTGACGCGCACGTACGTGAAGCATGTTGACGTCGGAATCTTTCCCCAGGCTCGCCGTGCACATCAGGTGACGCGCTGCAATCAATGCGCGCATGCGCCGTGCGTTACCGCCTGTCCAACCGCCGCGATGTTCAAGCGCGCCGACGGCATCGTCGATTTCGACAAATCGATCTGCATCGGTTGCAAAGCGTGCATGGCCGCCTGTCCTTATGACGCGATCTTCATAAATCCCGAAGACCACTCCGCCGAAAAATGTAACTTCTGCGCGCACCGGATCGACGTCGGACTGGAACCGGCATGCGTTGTCGTTTGTCCGACGCAGGCAATTTTGATCGGCGACATGAACGACACCGAGTCGTACGTTTCACAAATTATCAATCGTGAATCCGTGGCCGTGCGGCGACCGGAGAAGGAAACGCTTCCCAAACTGTTTTACAAAGGCGCGCACCAGGCGACGCTCGATCCGCTCGCGGCGCGACGGCCCGACGGCGGCCTCTTCATGTGGAGCGAACAGCAGGAAGGGGCGTCGCAAGTGGTTTCCGGTAATCCAAACTTCAACAACAGCTCGGCGGCCGCGTTGCTGTCTTACGACGTCGCGCACTCAATTCCCTGGGACTGGCGCGTCAGTCTCTACACCTGGACCAAGGGCGTTGCGAGCGGAGTTTATCTGGTGGCGGCTTTGCTGGTGCTGTTTGGCTTCATGAGTCCGGGCAATTCATTTTGGCTGTGGGCTGCGCCGGTGGTTTCCGGCGTCTTTCTCGCGATCACCGGCGGCCTGCTGATTTGGGACCTCGAACATCCAGAACGCTTCTATCTGATCTTCACGCGGCCGCAGTGGCGCAGTTGGCTGGTGAAGGGCGCGTTCGTCATTGCCGGCTACACGCTCGTGCTGGCGTTGCATTTCTTCGCGAGTTGGTTCGGATCGACGACCGTGCAAAGTTGGTTGATGATTGCCGGTATTCCGCTTTCTGTTCTGACCGCGGTCTACACCGCTTATCTTTTCGCCCAGGCGAAGGCGCGCGACATGTGGCAAAACCCGCTGTTGCCGCCACACCTGCTCGTGCAGGCGTTGCTGCTTGGATCGGCTGTGCTGCTGCTGTTCTCTGCCTGGTTCAGAGGAACGATGCAGTCGGACGACATGAGCAGCATGATGGATGCGGCTAGTCCGGAGGTTCTGCAACTGCTTTGGATACTCGTCGTCGCGAGCTTGCTTCATCTGCTGATGATCTGGGGCGAAGTTTCTCTGACACACCCAACGGCCCACGCGCGGCTCGCGATTTGGGAAATGATTAGCGGCCGTTACAAAAGCGACTTCTGGATCGGCTGTGTCTTGTCATTTGTTGGCGGACTGATCCCCGCGCTGGCGCTGTTAGGCGCGATTAGCGTCCCGCTGGGAATTGCCGGCGCGCCGCTGGCGCTGATGGGTTTGGTGCTTTACGAGAATGCTTACGTGCAGGCGGGGCAGTCAGTGCCGCTGGCGTAGAACTTCAAACGGGACCGAGCGTAAAATCCTTACTTGAAGTCCTTGCTCGATTTTGAAAAGAAGGCCTGTGGGAAAACTTGCATGACAACGGCACTGGTAAGTGAGCGAGAGGCCCATGATCGTGAGAAGTCACGTCTAGCGTGGAAATCTAGGTAGTGGATATGAATAATCTAATCCAATCTGATCCTTCAATCATGATGGGCAAACCGGTGATTGCCGGCACGCGAATAACTGTGGAGTTGATTCTAGAAAAGCTTGCGGCAGGAGAAAGCTTTGACCAAGTCCTTGATGCGCATCCGCGGCTGACTAGAGAAGGAATTCTCGCGTCGCTTGATTTTGCGGCCAAGGTTCTAAAGGCTGATGTCGTTTATCCGTTTCCGGAAAAGGCGGCATGAATCTTTTGGCCGATGAGAGCGTCGACGGTCAGGTCGTCGAGCGTTTGCGGCGCGATGGTCACGAAGTAATCTACGTTGCCGAGCTGGCGCCCGGCATTTCCGATGAGACAGTTATCCAGAGGGCTAATGAGCAAGCCGCTCTCTTGCTCACGGTCGACAAGGACTTTGGAGAATTGGCATTTCGACAGAAGCTAATCCATCACGGTGTGGTCTTAGTTCGGCTTTCCGGTCTCTCGAATCATACGAAAAGTGATTTGGTCGCTGACGCGTTGCGAAGACGCGGCGCGGAATTCGTTAACGCATTTACTGTGATATCGCCGGGCATGATTCGAGTTCGTAACACGAGCCAGGATTCTTAACAATGAGCGACGAGACTTTCTATCCCGGCCCGAGCCGCAGCCATCTCGCGGCGTTTCCGCCGAAGGAGCGCTGGGACAACTGGACCGAGCTTGATTCGCAAGCATGGCCGCGGCGCAAAGAGCGGCACTACTCGCTCGTGCCCACCACCTGCTTCAACTGCGAATCGGCCTGTGGGTTGCTCGCCTATATCGACAAAGTCACCGGCGAGATTCAGAAGTTTGAGGGCAATCCTGAGCATCCCGGGAGCCGAGGCCGCAACTGCGCCAAGGGTCCGGCGACGCTCAACCAGATTCACGATCCCGATCGCATTCTTTATCCACTCAAACGCACCGGCAAACGCGGCGCGGGCCAATGGGAACAGACGACCTGGGACGCCGCGCTTGACGACATCGCTGCGCGCATTCGCCAGGCGATCGTCGAAGATCGTCGCCACGAGATCATGTATCACGTCGGCCGTCCTGGCGAAGACGGATTCACTGAACGCATCCTCGCCGCCTGGGGCGTTGACGGTCACAACTCACACACCAACATTTGTTCTTCGGGCAGTCGCGAAGGTTATCAACTTTGGATGGGGCTCGATCGGCCCAGCCCCGATCACGCGAACGCCAAGGTCATCCTGCTCATCAGCGCGCACCTCGAGTCGGGTCACTACTTCAATCCGCACGCGCAGCGCGTCATCGACGGCAAGGCCAACGGCGCGAAGTTGATCGTCTTCGACACGCGTCTTTCGCACACAGCCACGCATGCCGACTATTGGGTCGCGCCTTATCCCGGCTCAGAAGCCGCGATGCTGTTGGCGATTGCAAACTATCTGATCCAAAACGATCTCTACAATCGCGAGTTTGTGCGTCGCTGGTGGAACTGGGAAGAATCTCTCGAACACGGTTCCGAGTTTCAAGCTTCGAGTTCTGAGATTCAGGACAAGGATCGACTATTTGCGACCTTCGAGAGCGCGCTGAAGGAAACTTACAAGGAATACACTTTTGAATTCGCCGCCGCCGAGTCTGGCGTTGACGCGAAAACGATTGAAGAGATCGCGAAACTGATCGCTACCGCCGGCACACGCTTTTCCAGTCACAACTGGCGCAGCGTAAGCTCGGGCGTCAGCGGCGGTTGGAGCGTCGCGCGCGCAGTCTTCATGTTGAATGCGCTGCTGGGCGCGATTGCCACCGAGGGCGGCGTGTTTCCAAACGCGTGGAACAAGTTTGTGCCGAAGCCGATTTACACCCCGCCGCATCCGAAGATGTGGAACGAAACGCAATGGCCGCGCGAGTATCCGCTGTCGATGCACGAGATGTCGTTCTTGTTGCCGCATTTTTTGCGAGAAGGACGCGGCAAAATCGACGTTTATTTCACGCGCGTCTACAACCCGGTCTGGACCAATCCCGACGGCTTCTCCTGGATCGAGATGTTGACCGATCCTGATCTCGTCGGTTGCTACGTGGCGCTGACGCCGACCTGGAACGAAACGTCTTACTTCGCCGACTACGTTCTGCCGATGGGCCACGCCTCGGAACGCCATGACATTCATTCTTACGAAACGCACGATGCGCAGTGGCTCGGGTTTCGTCAACCGGTGAAGAAGGCCGACCGGCAGCGCCACGGCGAAACGATTGGCGACACTCGTGAAGTAAACCCCGGCGAGGTTTGGGAAGAGAACGAATTCTGGCTGGAGCTGACCTGGCGCATCGATCGCGACGGCAGTCTCGGCATTCGCCAGTTCGTCGAGTCGAAAAAGAATCCGGGCACGCGTTTGAGTGTTGACGAATACTACGAATGGATTTTCGACAATTCCGTGCCGGGTTTGCCCGAGAAGGCCGCTGCGGAAAATCTGACGCCGCTGGAATTCATGCGCCGCTACGGCGCGGTGGAAGTGAAGCAAAAGGTCGGGCAGATATTTGAAGAACCCGTTCCCGAGGTCGAACTTGAAGATCTTCGCGAGGATGCGAGCGGACGCGTATTCACTCGCGCGGCGAAGCCCGCTTCGTCAAACGTTGTTCCCGTTCCCAGTCCTGACGGCGACGACGATGGCCGGCGCCTGGTCGGTGTGAGAGTCGATGGGGAAATCAAGCGCGGCTTTCCGACGCCGAGCGGCCGTTTGGAATTCTACTCGCGCACGCTCGCCGATTGGGGCTGGCCCGAGCTCGCCCTCCCGACTTACATCAAGAGCCACGTGCATCCTGACAATCTTGAAACCGGCCAGACGATTCTGATCTCCACCTTCCGTCTGCCCGTGCAGATTCACACGCGCAGCGCCAACGCCAAGTGGCTCGACGAAATTGCGCACACGAATCCGCTTTGGATTCACACGAACCACGCGGCGAAACTCGGCGTGCGCACCGGCGATCTGCTGCGCGTTGAAACTGAGATTGGGTTTTACGTCGTGCGCGCCTGGGTGACGGAAGGGATTCGTCCTGGGATCGTCGCCTGTTCGCACCACATGGGGCGATGGAAACTAGGAGAGAATGGTGACCGGGCTCAGCGTCAGTTAATGGCGACGGTGAAACTCGATCACGAAGGAACTGAGTGGGGACTCAAACGGGAGAAGGGCGCCGAGCCTTATGAGTCAACCGATCCGGACACGCTGCGCATCTGGTGGAGCGACGTCGGCGTGCATCAGAATATGACTTTTCCGGTCCATCCCGATCCGATTTCCGGGATGCACTGTTGGCACCAGGCCGTGCGCGTGCGCGTCGCCGAGCCGGGCGACAACACCGGCGACGTTTTTGTCGACACGGCGAAGTCGCGCGAGGTTTACCGCAAGTGGCTCGGGATGACGCGACCCGCCGATACGTTTTCCCCCGACGGCACCCGCCGTCCCTACTGGATGCTGCGCCCGCTGAAACCGGCGCGCGAGTTTTACGACTTGCCGCCACTCAACAAGTAATAGGCAGTTTTATTGGGATTTTCGCCAGATTTGTATCATGCAGATTATTTACGAATGGTTTTGTGTAAAGTAATCGGAGAATTGCTTTACACTAAGCCATCGACATATATTCTGCTTTATACAAGATGAAACCATTTGTGCCGCAAAAACTCCCTCTCTCCGAGGTAAATTGGGAGCCTCTAATTCCCCTCATAGCAAAAGCTAATCGTTCGCTCGCTTACTACGATGGAGTCTTGCAAGGCGTTGTTAACCCAGGACTGCTATTGTCCCCCATGACCACACAGGAGGCAGTGCTTTCATCTCGAATCGAGGGCACGCAGGCGACTTTGGGAGATGTCCTGAGATTCGAAGCGGGTGAAGAGCCTCATCAGCCCGGGCGCATTGAAGATATCTTTGAGATCCGAAACTACCAACGAGCGCTACAGACTGGAGAGCATGCGTTGAGGACGCGGCCATTCAGTCTCAACCTGCTTAAAAAACTTCATGGCGTGCTGTTAAATAGCGTGCGTGGTCGCCATATGGGTCGAGGAGAGTTTCGCGCAATTCAAAATTGGATCGGCACGTCCGGCACTCCAATTGAAAAGGCGGATTTCATTCCACCTCCACCCGAAAAATTACTTGAGTATTTGGACAGTTGGGAGAAGTACTATCACATGCAACAACCAGACGCGATAGTGCAATTGGCGATAGTGCATGCCCAACTCGAAATCATACATCCATTTCTCGACGGTAATGGCCGAGTAGGCCGAATGCTAATTCCGCTGTTCCTATTTGAAAAGGCAATTCTTTCGCGTCCCTTGTTTTATCTCTCGAGCTATCTTGAAGCCAACCGGGAAGACTATGTAGGCAAGCTTCGCCTCTTGGGACAAACCCCCGACGCCTGGAACGAATGGATAGCTTTTTTTCTTCAGGCGGTTGAAGAGCAGGCTCGACTGAATTCGGAAAAAGCCCGAGCCATCATTAATCTTTACGGTGAACTCAAGTCGAGAGTCATAAAGCTCACCCACTCACAATTTGCCGTGCCGCTGCTTGATCTGATGTTTGAACAGCCAATCTTTAGGAGTTCTAACTTCAAAGAAAAACCGGGAATGCCCAGCTATCCAATGACGAGCGCTCTGCTCGGCAAATTGAAGTCAGCCGGCATCCTGAAAGTTGTGCGCAAGGGAAGTGGCTCTCGTCCGCAGGTGCTGGTGCTGGCGGAACTATTCAATCTGTGCGAAGGCAGGAAAGTGTACTGACAACTCAGGCGTGCTTGAAAAATTATGTTCTCTAGCAACTTCCATCCTACGTGTCCGGCCTCCGATGCGGCGAGGACCTTCCGGCGCAACCAGCCAGTTGCAAGAGGAGCTTAACCAAAAAGCTAAAGGAGCGCAGGAGCAATGGGACGATGGACAGTTAGGCACGCTATGGCGGCGACCGCAGTCTTGATCGCGTGTCTGTCTGGTTGCAGCGGTTCGCAAGTGGCGACGCCACCGACGGCGGCGGAGACGTCGGGACAAGTTTCCACTTCACCCGCTACGGATAGCGGCGCAACTGCCGCAGGCGGGCATTCGCAGGTGCAGCCGCGCATCGTTTTCATTCTAGATGCTTCCGGTTCCATGTTGGGCAAGGTTGGCAACGAAGAGAAGATGGTGGTCGCGCGGCGCGTCTTGAAGGATGCAATCGTTAAACTGCCGGACAACGCCGACGTCGGCCTGATCGCCTACGGTCACCGGCGCAAAAATGACTGCGCCGACATTGAGCTGCTTTCTCCCTTAAAGCCGGTAGACAAACTGACCCTGGCCCAACAGATCGATGCGCTGAAGCCGAGCGGCATGACGCCGATCACGAATTCGTTGCAGCAGGCGTTTGACGTGGTCAAGTCGCAATCGAGCGGTGGACGGACCACCGTTGTGCTCGTCAGCGACGGCCTGGAAACCTGCAACGGCGATCCCTGTAAACTGGCTCGGGACGCCAAACAAGCGGGCCTCGATTTTGTCCTGCATGTGATCGGTTTCGACGTCGGCAAGGTCAAGGTGGCCCAACTCGAATGCGTCGCGCAGGCCGGCGGCGGCTTGTATCTCGGCGCGCAGAATGCTGAAGAGTTGGCTGCGGCGCTGGCCGGGGCGGTGTCGCCGTCTGCGGTTGCCGACGGCCGGCTATCAATTAAGGCGGTTGCGGACGGCAAACTCACCGACGCGGTGGTAAACGTTCGCCGCGCCGCAACTACCGACGACATAACCGGCGGCCGCACCTATGATGCGCCGGACACCAACCCGCGCGTGTTGCCATTGCCGGCGGGTGACTACGATGTGACGGTCACCGCCGTCGATCTCTCCGGCGCGCCTACCCTGCGCTTTGAAAAAGTAAGCATTCAGTCCGGACAGTTAGTTGAGAAGACTGCTGACTTCAGCGCGGGCGAGTTGGCCATCACGGTCGTTCGCAACGGAAAACCGTCGGATGCGGTCGTGCAGGTTTTCGCGGCCGGCTCTAGTCAGGAAATTGCGGGAGGCAGAACTTACCAGCAGCCGGCCACCAATCCGCTGGTCCTGCGAGTCGCTCCCGGCAAGTACGAAGTGGTTGTGAAGTCGAATGAAATTCCCGGTGGGCCAACGCTGCGCCTCACCGACGTCGTGGTCGAAGGCGCGGGACAAGTGAAACGCACCGCTGATTTCTCGAGCGGCACTCTGCGAATCGGTGCGTCGCAGTCAGGACAGTTGATTGATGCGGTTGTTACGGTCACGAACAATGACACAGGAAAAGAGACGGGCCTCAGGACCTACACGGCGGCGGCCACGAATCCGCGCAGTTTCGAATTGATGCCCGGCCAATATCGCATACGCATCGCGCCGGTCAAGCCGCCAGGACTCCGTTCCCAGGAGATCTCTGTTGAAGTTAAAGCGGGAGAGACGGTCGAGCGTGTTATCGAGTTCAAGTGAGCGAACGTGGTCGACAGTTTAGAGTACAAGCTTTAGCTTGCATGCTTGGAGCCTTAGCAACCTGAAGGTTGTACTCTAACCTAAGGCGATCGTGCGTTCGACCGTGAGTCACCTTTAGAACAGCGGACAATCGTTGAGGGGGAGAGAGCGCGTAAATGTACTTCAAGCAATTTTACCTTGGGTGTCTGGCGCATGCGTCTTACCTGATTGGTTCCGAGGGTGAGGCGGCGGTGGTTGATCCGCAGCGTGACGTCGACCAGTACATCGCTGAGGCTGATGCGGAAGGGCTCGAAATCAAATATGTGATCGAGACGCACCTGCATGCCGATTTTGTCAGCGGCCATCGCGAGCTGGCGGAGCGAACGGGCGCGGAGATTGTGTTTGGCAAGGAAGCAGGCGCAACGTTTTCGCACCGGGCTGTGCGTGACGGCGACGAGATCACGATCGGGAAAGTCGTGCTGCGGTTCATCGAAACGCCCGGTCACACGCCCGAGAGCGTGTCGGTGCTGGTCATCGATGCGGAAATTTCAAACGAACCTCAGAAAATTCTGACCGGCGACACGCTCTTCGTTGGCGACGTCGGCCGTCCCGATCTCGCGGGCGGCAAAGGCTACACGCCGGAGATGATGGCCGCGATGATGTACGACACGCTGCGCGAAAAGATATTAAAACTCCCCGACGGAACAGCGGTTTACCCGGCGCACGGCGCGGGCTCGATGTGCGGGCGCAACTTGTCGTCGGAGACGTCTTCAACTATCGGCGAGCAGCGCCGCTCGAACTATGCGCTCCAGCCGATGTCGAAAGACGCCTTTGTGCGGATGATGACTGTCGACATGCCCGAGGCGCCGGCTTACTTTCCGCGCGACGCCGAGATCAATCGCACCGGCGCGCCCAGCCTGACGGAAGTTCCTGAGCCCAAAGCGCTCACGCCGCGCGAAGTTAAACAGTTCGCCGCGGCGGGTGATCAAATTCTGGACGTGCGCAGTGCCGGCGAATTCGGCGCCGCCCATATTCCCGGGTCAATCAACATCGGACTCGCCGGCCAGTTTGCGATTTGGTCCGGCACGTTGTTGGCCATGCAGACTCCCATCGTAATTGTCGCCGAGTCTCAGTCGCAGGCGTTTGAGGCAGTCGTGCGTTTGGCGCGCGTCGGGATCGAAAGTGTGAAGGGTTATCTCGATGGCGGCATCGCTGCTTGGAGTGCTGCCGGGTTTGAGCTTGCCAGCTTGCCGCAGATTACCGTCAACGAACTGAGTGAACTAATTACAGGACAAACGCCGTTGCAGATACTGGACGTTCGCAGTCCGAACGAATACGCGGGCGGTCATGTGCCCGGTGCGTTGACCGCTCCGCTACTCAGTTTGCGACAAAACATACCCGCGCTGCCGCTCGATCAGGCGAAACCGACGGCGGTAATTTGCGCGGGCGGTTATCGTTCGAGCGCCGCTACGAGCATTCTGCAGCGACACGGGTTTTCAAACCTTCTGAATGTCACCGGCGGCACCAGCGCGTGGATTTCTGCGGGACATGACGTAGAAAAAGACCATTAGCCGCGGATAAACGCGGACACACGCGAATCTGAAAAGACAGAAAGGTTTGTAGGCGTCTTTTCAGATTTGCGTGTGTCCGCGTAAATCCGCGGCTGAAGCATTTTGTTGCCGGACCACTTATTTCCGTGAATCGTAGATCGCAATCGTTTAAGTGCCCGCGCGTTTTACTATTAACGATTCACGATTTACGATTCACTACCTTGGATCCCTTTACCTTCAAACTACTCGTCAGCATTGCGATTGTCGTGATCGCCACCATTCACGGGTTTGGCGCGGCATGGCTCGCGATCTGGATGCTGTTTCATCCTTACCGGCCGGTGAAACTTTTCGGTCTGACCATCTGGCCGCAGGGCATGATCCCGCGCCATCGCGAAAAGCTCGCCGAGTCGATTGGCAACGCCGTCGGCAACGAGTTGGTTTCGCAGCAGACCGTTTTTGACGCGCTCTTTGAAACGAGTTTCTTTGAAAGCAAGGTGGAAGATTTCGTCGGCGTTTACACGAACGACATGCTCGCGAAAGTTTATCCGTCGTTCATTGACGCGTTGCCCTCGCAAGCGCGCGCGCCGATCCTCGACACCATTTCGGCGTTGCAGTACCGGCTGGCCGAGTACATCGCGGCGATGCTGAAGAGCGAGGAGACCGCGGAAGCGATTTCCGCTTTCGTCGATCGCCAGATTGATGAACTGCTGGCGCGGCGCGTCGGCGACGTGCTCAGCGACGATGCCTTCAATCAGATTCTGCATTTTGTCAACGAGCGTTTTGCGCGCTTTGTTAATGAAGACGACTTCGAACTGAAGATTCGCGATTTTGTTTCCGGGCGACTGGACGATCTGGCGCGCAGCAACGCCACGCTCGCCGAAACTTTCACGCCCGAAACCATCGCCTTCCTCAAGGAACGCATCGACAGCCAGGTGCCGCCAATCGTGCAACACCTCGCGGACATCGCCACCAGCCAGAACACGCGCAAACAGATCGGCGCGCTGATCAAGCTGGAGGTCGACGAGTATTACGAGCAACTTTCGCTGATCAAGAAAATCTTCATCTCGCGCGAGCGCATCCATCGCGAAGTTGACGAGCTGGTTAACAAGACTCTGCCGAACCGCATCGAGGAATACCTGCGCGGCGAAGCGTTTGAGCAGGAAGCCGAAGCGTTTCTGAACGCGACGATCGACAACGTGCTGTCGCGTCCGCTTAACGAGCTGGTCGGACAACTCGAGTCGGGCAAGTTTGACTCGATCAAGCAACAGATCACGAGCCGGATTGTGGAGCTGGCGAAGAGTGAAGAGCTGTCGGCGTCAATTTCAAACTACCTGAACGAAGCGATCGAACGATTTCGGCCGCAGACGCTCAGTGGCGTGCTGCAGAGTTTCGATCCCGACTCAATTCAGCGCGCGAAGCAGTTCCTGACGAAAAGTCTGCTCGGACTCTTGTCACGCGACGACACGGCGCGGACGGTCAACGCGATCTTGAGTTCGCAGATCGAGCGGCTGCTGATGGCCCCGATTGGCCGTCTCGGCGATCACGTTTCCAAGTTTTCGATGGAGCGGGCCAACAAGGCGCTGGTCCAACGGATCACCCTCGCAGCCCGAGAACGCTTGCCGACAGCGATTGCCGAGTTTGACGTCGGTGGGCTGGTGCGCAAGAAAGTGTCGGAATATCCGATTGAAAAACTCGAGGCCCTCGTGCTCTCCGTGGCCAAGCATCACCTGAAAACAATCGAGCTCTTTGGCGCGGTGATTGGATTCTTCATCGGCGTGGCCCAGGCGATCTATTTCTGGCTGACTTACAATCCGGTCCGCTGAACGAATGAACCGCCAAGACGCCAAGAACGCCAAGCGTTCAGAGCAGTAACAATCAATTCGCCTACGCTTCTTGTGCTTGGCGGTCTTGGCGCCTTGGCGGTTTGTCAATTATACAAAATAAGAATAGGAGCAGTTGATGAGAAACCTTCTAGTCATCGTCATCGCGATCTGTTTCACGACCGCCTGTACCAGTCCCTCGACTCAGGCTCCAGCCACGACCGCTCCAAGCCCGACCGAGGCCCAGGCCTATGTCCCGCAGGCGCAATACTGCGCGGTGCCGGGCCAACCAATGACGCTTTGCTCCACCATCCCTGGGAACATCGGCCCCGATCCGGCGCTCGAACAAAAGATCGCCTATAACGGCATTGAAGGATCGAAACCCACATCCGCGCAGAACGACGTGCAAACTCCATTCGACAACCTGTCGTGGCAGACCTTCGTTGCCCTCAACTGGGCCAAGGGCAGAGAGAGCCAGCCTCCCCAGCAGGGTCTCCAGGGAGATGGCCCACGCGTTTGGGAAACGTGGCCGAAAGTTTCAGAGATCTTCGGCAACGGTCCCAAGCGCGCCAATTGTAATGTGCCGGCGGGCACTCGACTCTTCGAGATAGCCTCCGATGGCAGGGGCAGGCCGGTGGGCCAGAATGAGGAGTACATCCAGGCGGCGACCGGTGATCCTGCCATCGACGTCTCCGGCAACTGGACGATCTACGAGCGGCGACTCAACGACATTGAAGTGGCCTATCTGAGAGCCCCGCAAGGAAACGCAAACTGGAACTTAACCAACCTGAACGGTCAATCAGCTTTTGTGAAAGTGCCCGGCAACAAAGTCGATTTCCCGGCCGTGGGAGACCAGAACAACAAAACAGGCGCGATCGAGATCAAGGCGGCCTGGCGCGTCCTTGATCCCGCCAAGCGAGTGGAGAATCAGAAGAAGTTTTACCTGGTCTCCGCGATGCTGACCGTTGCGCCCGACCTCGTCACTCAGCAGTCGCCCATCTGCGCGCAGGTCGACATGGGTCTCGTGGCCATGCACATCATCCAGAAAAACCCGCTGAACCCGGTTACCCAAAAAAACCTGAAACCCGAGTGGTTCTGGACCACCTTCGAACACGTCGACAACGCGCCGCTGGCGGCGCAGCCGTGCGATCCCGCCGCTCCTGCAAAATGCCCAAACCTTAATCAACTGACGTGTGCGGCCCAGCCGACGCAAGCCGCGTATTCCTATTTCAACCGCTCCTGTCCGGACTGCGCGACCAATCAACCGCCGATCCAGTCGGCGCAGAATCCGAAGTTTGCGTGGAATCAGAAGCAGCCGTTTGCCCTCTCGTACTTAACGAAAGCTCAGAGCGGCGGTGGGACGGTGGTGGTCGGCACGCAGATCTCGCGCTGCTGGAACATCTATTCGCTGACCGATCAGCTCAACACCCAGTGGCGCAAACAGCTCGCCTCGGTCGGCTCAGTATTCCAAAACTACATGCTGATCGGCACTCAATGGGGCGCCGACCTCACCAACACGCCCGATCCGAGTATTCCGCCGGGCGTAGTGCCAAGCTTCCTCTCGAACAGTGTGGTGGAAACCTACTTGCAAAAGAGCGTCAATCCCAAGGATCCGTTCAGCAACGGCTCGTGCGTGACGTGCCATCGCGCGGCCACGCTGCTGGTCACCGACCCGTCAGGAAAAACGCCGCCCTCGAACCTGAGCTTCTTGCCGCAGCTTGCCCAAAAAGGCGGCCTCGTGCGTCGCGAGCCGCTGCAAGCTGCGCCGTAGTTCAGGGGGAAGACGGGGGAAGGGCTAAAGGGGAAGGGTAAAGGGGAAGGGGTAAAGGGGAAGGGTAAAGGGGAAGGGGTAAAGGTTAAGAGGCGGAATGTCTCATCTGTGCTTCTTCCCTTTACCCCTTACCCTTCTGACCCGTTCCCTGGCCCCTTGTTCCCTAAGGCTTTTCCGTCGGCTGGGCCAGGTACCAAATGTTGTCCCACGCATCTTTCACCCAGGCGGTGCGCTCGCCGTAACTCTGATCGGTAGGCGCCTGCATTGACGTTGCTCCAGCCTTGAGAGCGCGCTCGTACGACTCTTCCACGTTCTCGACGTACATATACAGTGCCGGCGGCATGGGTTGTACGATGCCGTGCGCTTCGCCCATTTCGATCATCGAGTCGCCGATGCGCACCACCGCGTGATGGATCATTCCCTCCGGCGACTGTTCGCGCGAAACCACTTCGCCCGCAAAAGCCGTCTGCATAAACTCGATCAGGCCCGGTGCATTAACCGGATGTAGGACAGGCGTGACCGGGCGCCTACCAGCGGGGATGAACGTCTCTGCCGGACCCAGCTTGTGTGTGGCGATCCACCAGATATTTCCGCTGGGATCCTTCACACCCGCTTCGCGATCGCCGTAGAATTGATCGACCGGCTCTTCGATGGATACAGCGCCCGCTGCCAACGCGCGCTGGTAAACGTCGTCAGCATCCGGTACGTAGAGGTGCAGCCCGGTCGGGATTTCTTCAACTGCTTCGTAGCCGCCAATCATCAGTTTGGATTCGCCGATCGTGACTTCCGCGTGCAAGCCGCCCGCGGATCCGGTTGTGCGAAAGACTTCGACCGCGCCAAACACCTGCTTCACAAAATCGACTAACTCGTCGGCGCGTTTTACGGTCAGGTAGGGCGTAATTGTGTGGTAACCCGGGCGGGCGGGCGTCGCCGGCTCGGTTGCTGTTGTGGTTCCCATAGTTGTCATTGCTGTGCTCCTTATCAACGATTCTCGCAAGGTTGTTTTGAAACTTTCGCGCGGCAGCAGGCGCAGGTCAGCTCCGAGACGGAGTAGCTCCGCCAGATTTTGTTTGCCGGCCTGCTCGCCGGCCTGCTCGCCGGACGCAGTCGCCGCCAGCTCGCCGCGTGCGATGATCGCGTCGAGGGCTTCGTCCAATTGTTCAACTAAAAACTGCTCAGACATTTTGTTCACCGACGCGCGCGCGCAGGTTTTGCAACGCGCGAAACTGCAACTGTTTTACGGCGCCTTCGCTGCGACTCAATTTCCGGGCGATGTCGCGAATGCTCAGTTCTTCGGCGAAGCGGGCCCTGATCACGAAACGCTGATCCCAGGGAAGTTTGTCCACGAGCTTGAAAATGCGAGCGAGAGTTTCGACCTGTTCGAGATCGGCTTCCGGGCTCGCAGCGGTGTCGACGAGCGCAGGCAGCGACTCTTCGCCGGACTCGCGTGCCAATTTCTGTGCGCGATCCGCGATGGAGTTCGCCGCGATGCGAAAGAGCCAGGCTGCGAACGGCGCGCCGCGCCACTTGAATTTTCCAAGATGCGCGAGCGCTTGCTGAAAAACATGCGACGTCAGTTCTTCCGTCAAGGCGCGATCGCGTACGCGCCGCGCGACGTAGGCGTAGACGCGTTCAAAGTGGAGTTCATACAGTTCGGCAAAACGGCTCGGGTCCTCCTGTGCCGCTTCGATCAAAAGCCGTTCGTCGTGCTGGTTGTCCAAACTCTGCAAGCTCGTCCCCACTGCCAAGGTAGGACAGCATTTTTGCCTGTCCCTCGACGATCGCCGCATGTTCCATGGCAATTATCAAGAATGGACAGACAGGAATGTCTGTCCTACTCACTTATATAAACCGCTGGGGGACAGAAAGGTTACGGCAGAAATTGAAGAATAGTAAGCCGGAGGGCTATCGAGCAGGTTGGCTGGATGTAAATTGGCGTTAAGAGATGCAAATTGGCGTTAGGAGCGGGGGCAAGCCCACCTTCCTGACCTGGAGGTGATCAGAGTTGAGTCGGTGAATTCTCCATTGAAAGCCTTTCGAGGTTGGGATGAGCGAGCAAGTGGAGAGTCTCAGGGTTGGGAAGGGGGCTTGCCCCCGCTCTTGCCCCGCGTCGATCGAGGACCAACTCTAGATCTCGTGGCGATTCGTGAGCGCTTTATCCATCGTCACTTCATCCACGTATTCCAAATCACTGCCGACCGGCATGCCCATCGCGATGCGCGTCACGCGCAGGCCGAGCGGTCGCAGCAACCGGCCGATGTAGTTCGCCGTCGCCTCGCCTTCAGTCGTAGGATTTGTTGCCAGGATCACCTCGGTCACCGCGACGCCGTCGTTATTTTCCGGTTTGAGACGTGGCAAAAGATTCGCGAGGTGCAACTCGTTTGGTCCAATGTGACGGACGGGCGAAAGGCTTCCGTGCAGCACATGGTAGACGCCTTTGAAGCTGCGCGTCTTTTCCACTGCCACGAGACTGTGCGGTTCTTCGACGACGCAGATCACCGAATGGTCGCGCGTGGTCGAAGCACAAATGCGACACGGCTCAACGTCGGTGAGGTTGTTGCAGATCGAGCAGAGCACGATGCGTTGCTTGACTTCACGAATGGCCGAGACGAGGCGCTCTAGCTCGTTGTCCGGGGTGCGCATAATGTGAAACGCCAGCCGCTGCGCCGACTTGTGGCCGATGCTGGGCAGGCGTTTTAGTTCATCGATGAGTTTGGTAACGGGCTCGGCGTATTCCAACATGGCAAGTTTCGAGTTTCGGGTTCAGAGTTTCGAGTCCATTCTGGCAGCGTTCCCGGATTCGAACTCGAAACTCGAAACCTGAAACTCGGAACTATCCGTTCAGCCCAGCAACCCGCCCAGTCCCGGCGGCAGCATCCCGCCAAGTTTACCTTTCATCGCTTCGTCCACTTTGCGATTGGCCTCGTTGATCGCGGCGAGGATCAGGTCCTGAAGCATCTCGACGTCGCCCTCTTTCACGGCTTCCGGATCGATTTTCAACGAGAGGATTTCGTGATTGCCTTTCATCTCCACCGTCACCACGCCGCCGCCGGCTGAAGCTTCCGTGCGCAGTTCTTCCATTTCCTTCTGCATCTTTTCCTGCATCGCCTGCGCCTGCTTCATCATCTGTTGAATGTTAAATCCGCCGGGAAACTTCATCGCGCGCACCTCACAGCTTTCGGTCTTAGTAGTCGGCTAACTTTGAAAAGCATCCTAACTTTCATTACGAGCGAATGCAATGAACCGGCAGAACAGCGATCAGCCGCCGATTGGGTAGGGTCGCAATTTCAGACTCTCTGTGCGTCCTCCATGTTCTCTGTGTCTCTGTGGTGAGTTTTCTGGGCGGTTAATCACCACAGAGACACGGAGAACACAGAGGTTTCACAGAGAATTTCAAATTGCGCCACTGCTCCCGATTGAGACGAATTGTACGACACCGATGGTTCGGATCGGGTCAAGCCCGTTTTGGCTGATCAGTTTTATCGGCGTCCATCTGTGACGATTAAACGTACGCTCGCGGTCCAGTATCTGTTATAAACTCAAGCAAATGAGCGTTCCTGAAACTCTTCAAAACCAGGCAGCCGAGCGCACGCTAACAGCCGAAATAAGACTTCGTTACGATCTTCAACGGCCTGAGGCCCAGCCGGCGCCGCTGCTGATTGCTTTGCACGGCTACGGTGCAAACAAGCGTCAGATGATGCGTGAGGCGCGGCTCCTCGCGCCGCACGGTTTCGCGCTCGCGTCGCTGCAGGGTTTCCATCAACACATGAAAGAACCGTGGGAGCCGGGCGGCCCGGCGCGTTTCGGTTTTGGCTGGCTCTCAAATTTTCATCCGGAAGAATCAGTCGCCATTCATCATCAGGCGCTGCTCGATCTGATGCAGACGCTGGTCAGCGAAGGCGTCGCTGACGCGCAACGAATTTTCCTGCTCGGCTTCTCGCAAAGTTGTGCGCTGAATTATCGTTTTGCGTTCACGCATCCGACGAGCTTGCGCGGCGTGATCGGAATCTGCGGCGGCATGCCGGGAGATTGGGAGACGAGCGAAGTCTACCAGCCAACCAAAGCCGCCGTTTTTCATCTTACGGGAGCGCGAGACGACTTTTATACGCCGGCGCGCGTGAGTGATTATGAAGAGCGACTGCGACTGCGAGCTTCCGAAGTCAGGTTCAAGAGTTACGATGACGCCGCTCATGAGATGGTCCCGGCAATGCGGGAAGACGTGAAGGTCTGGTTGAGCGATCACGCAAAGTGAGCAACAAATGATTACGGTCAAATTCAAGAACCGAACGGTTTTGTTGGTTACCGGTTTGTTCGTTTGTCTGCTGCTGATCACCGCAGCGAGTTGCCGGCAAGTGGTTCAGAAGCGCGGCGTGGTGTTCGTGGTTCCGCCGTCCCCGGCTACGTCGCCGGTCGCGAAGCCGTTGCCATTGCCCGAGGGCGCTTCAACGCAACTCAAGCAGTTCATTGAGGGAGCGGTCGAACAAAGCAAGATCACGACCGGTTACGATCCTTCCTACGTCAAGCTTGCCTATCCGAACGGCGACGTTGCCAGCGAGACAGGCGTCTGCGCCGATGTGGTGGTACGCGCGTTTCGCAAGGTCGGCATCGACCTGCAAAAGGAAGTTCACGAAGACATGAAGCGCGCCTGGGCCGAGTATCCGCGGCGCTGGGGCGCGCGCGGGACTGACACCAACATCGATCACCGCCGCGTGTTGAATCTCATGACCTATCTTGAGCGGCAACAAAAGTCTCTGCCGGTCAGCAGCAATCGCGCGGACTACAAGCCCGGCGATCTGATTGCATGGGAACTGAGCGCCGGCGTCGAGCACATTGGAATTCTCACGAACCTTTCGTCCGAACCGGACAAGCATTATTTGATTGCGCATAACGTTGGCGCGGGCACGCGAGTTGAGGACGTGCTGCTGGCGTGGAAGATCATCGGGCACTACCGGTACTTTTAGAAAACAGTCCGAGGTCCAAGTTTTTTGTCAGAACCACCTCTGTAAGCGGGTGGTCCGGCATTAGCTTGAGTGCTGTGGTCAGGCGCCACCCGCTAACGCAGGTGTTCTGACTTCAACAACGACAACTAAAGTTCGTCGGCCGGGCGTCGTCAAACAGCAATAACACTGGCCTTCAACTCCAACCTGTGATAAATCCTGCGCGCGCTTTCGATTTGTGTCCTTAACCCCCCAAAAGGAGACTGCAAATGGGTAACATCAACTTGGGACGTGTGATTCTCGGCGGTTTGGTTGCCGGGTTGGTACTCAATATCGGTGAGGTTATTTGGAATGATTTCATACTCGGCTCGCAGATGAAGAGCTTTCTGGCGGCGCACAATTTCGCCGAGCCGGGAGGCAACTTCATAGTCGTGGCGGTAGGGCTGACATTTGTCATGGGGATCGTGCTCGTGCTCGGTTATGCCTGCATCAGAAGGCACTTTGGACCAGGACCAAAGACGGCCCTGATCGCCGGACTGTTCGCCTGGTTCTGCGTTTTCTTTTACAGCGGAGTCGTCAACGGTGTGCTGTTTGGACTCTCGGTGAACGTGATTGGCCTGGCCCTGGTCTGGGGCCTGGTTGAATATTCTTTGGCCGCACTCGCGGGCGCGTCGTTGTACAAGGAAGCCTGAGACGCCCAGCGCCAGTGCAGTTTGCGTCCTTAACCCCCAACGAAGGAGTGTGAACCATGAACTACGCGCGCGTGATTCTCGGCGGACTGGTCACAGGTTTGATTCTGAATATCGGCGAGTTCCTGCTGAACGGCGTCGTGCTGGCGAAGCAAATGGCGGATTACTTATCGCGGTGCGGTTTGCCTCAGCCGGCGGGCAGCGCCTTTATTATCCTCGTCGTGATCACTTTCCTGCTCGGCATCGCGGTTATCTTTATCTATGCCTCGATTCGGCCTCGCTGCGGTCCGGGTCCGAAGACGGCTGCTTATGCGGGGATAATCGCCTGGTTCTGCGTCTACGTTTACAACAACGTGGTCGGCGGCGCGCTCGGATTTGTTCCGATTAACATCGTGCTGATCGCGCTGGTCTGGGGCTTTGTTCAGTACACCGTGGCGGCGATTGCCGGAGCGGCGCTGTACCGGGAACCGTAGAACAACTTGACCAAATCCCTCGCTGTTATTAACTGCGCTCAGCTCGTCACGCTTGCCGGGCCGGCTCGTCCGCGAGTTGGCCCGGAGTTGCGAGAGCTTGCGATCATCGCCGACGGTGCGCTGATGGTCGCCGGCGAGCAAATCGTTAGAGCCGGAACGCGCGCGAGCGTCGAGTCGCTGATCGATATCGATGGCGCCGACTGCGAAGTTGTCGACGCTGGCGGACGCGTCGTGATGCCGGGTTTTGTAGACGCGCACACGCATCCCGTTTTTGGCGGCACGCGCGCGAATGAGTTTGAAGAGCGAGCGAGCGGGACAACTTACCAGGAGATCGCCGCGCGCGGCGGCGGGATTCAGGCGACTGTCCGCGCGACCAGAGCAGCGGGGCTTGATGAACTGGTTTCGGCGGGCGAGCGTTACGCGAGTTGGTTTCTGCGCACGGGAACGACGACCGTAGAAGCCAAGTCAGGCTACGGCCTCACGCTCGAAGACGAGCTGAAGATTCTGCGCGCCATCAAGTTGTTAAATTCTCAGAACCCGCTCCGGTACGTTCCGACGTTCTTAGGCGCTCACGATATTCCGGCTGAGTACAAGTCGCGGCGCGATGCCTATGTTTCGTTGCTGGTCGACGAAATGCTGCCGCGCGTCGCGCAAGAGAAACTCGCGGAATACTGCGATGTTTTCTGCGAAGCGAAAGTTTTTACGAGCGACGAGGCGTGGAAGATTTTGTCAGCGGCGCGTTGCCATGGCTTGGGCCTGCGCGTGCATGCGGACCAGCTTTCGCTTTCGGGAGGAGCGCTGTTGGCGGCTGATCTCGGTTCAACGACCGCCGATCATCTGGAGCACACGGATGCGGCTGGCATCGCTGCGTTGAAGTCTGCGGGAGTCCAGCCGGTGTTACTGCCCGGATCAGTCTATGCGCTCGGATCGAGTCGTTACCCGGCGGCGCGCGAGATGATCGCTGCCGGTCTCGGGGTAGTGTTGGCGACTGATTTCAACCCCGGCTCTTCGCCGACGCCTTCGATGCCGATGATTCTCTCGCTCGCTTCGACGCACATGAAGATGACGCCTGCCGAAGCCATCACCGCGGCAACCATCAACGCGGCGTACACTCTCAATCGCGGCGAGCAAATCGGTTCCCTTGAGCCGGGCAAGCTTGCCGACTTTGTGATTCACGACTGTGACGACTATCGTCAGCTTGCTTACTTTTTCGGAATCGAACATCCGTGGCAAGTTTACGTTGGCGGCTCTCTGGTATTCGGTCGCTCTCAGCGTCCTCTGTGATCCTTCGTGTCCTCTGTGTTGAAAAAACTCGGGAAAGATTCACCACAGAGGACACGGAGGATCACAGAGAACACGGAGCAGAATTACGGAGCAGAATAATGATTGACGCCTACAGTCTTGTATTTTATTATTGCCGCAACACTGGAAAGGAGGTGATTAACAAAATATGAGTTTTTATCACAGTGAGGTGGCTGCGGCCTGACCTCTGAACCTGTTGTAACCGTTAGGATTTAGGTTCAGTCGTCTTACTGCTCAGTGCTCCTCCTTTCAGGAAAGCACACAGTCAGCCTCAGGCCAATCCCAACAGTTCACCGGAAGCCGTCCGCGCTCGCAGCGTGGGCGGCTTCTCTATTTTTGTTCTTACTCAAATATCGAGTTAGATTGCTATCGACTGCAACTAAAACCCACCCGCTAACGCCGGTGGTTCTGACAAAACATCGATGACAAAAAAGCGGCAGAGCAAGCAGGATCTCAAGCGAAACAGCCAACCGAACAAAATGTTCGCGTTTGTGCTACTGCTGACTGCGGCATTTTGTTTTCGCGTTTCAGTTGCGCGTATCTTGCCAAACGACGCGCCGGAGGACGGGCTCGTTTATGATCAGATTGCGCGCAATGTAGTTCAACAGCATGTGTATTCTCACGAGAGCGAGCCTCCTTATGAGCCGTCGCTGATGCGCATGCCGGGTTATCCGCTCTTTCTCGCCGGCGTTTATTCAGTTTCCAACAACGACAAGACCGCCGTTCGCATTGTCCAGGCGCTGATGGATACGGCGACCTGCGGGCTGATCGCCCTGCTTGCTTTTTATTGGGAGCCCGACGGAAAACGAAAGCGAAGTAGCTCGCTCGCCGCGCTCGTGCTGGCGGCGTTTTGCCCGTTCACCACGATTTACGTGGCGACGCTGCTCTCTGAAACACCGACGATGTTCCTGGCCCTGGCGATGACCTTGACCGCGACACTCGCGTTGACGGCAAACTCCCAGCGAAAGGCTCTGCTGTTGTGGGTCACTACCGGACTGATCGCCGGAACGGCCGTCTTGTTCCGACCCGACAGCGGACTATTCGCACTCGCCATCGGCCTGACCCTCGTCGTTAGCACGCTGGGTCGCGCCAGCGAAGTAAAACTAAAGACGAAAGGGGAAGAACTCCTGTTCCGGACGGCGCGCGCTTCTTATTTGGGCGCGGTCTTTTCGTTGGCGTTCTGCCTGGTGCTGGTTCCATGGGCCATTCGGAATTACCGCGTGTTTCAAGTTTTCCAGCCGCTGGCTCCGCTGCACGCAGTGCCGCCCGGTGAATTTGTTCCGCGCGGATACCTGGCCTGGGTGCGCACGTGGATCGACGATGGGCGTTACATGGGACCGGCAATCTGGTCGGTGGATGCAGTGCCGATCAAGTTATCGAACTTTCCCGATCGCGCGTTCGATTCCGCGGAAGAAAAGCAGCGAGTCGGAGCCTTGTTGGAAAAGTATAATCACCATTCTGAAGAGCCCGGACTCTTTGTCGAGCGGGATTCGCAAGGCGCGCCGGCGACAACCGACGAAGCAGACTCGAACCAGGAAGATGAATCCGCGACTCCGAAAGATCAATCTCCACCCGGCCAACCGGATGACGGTGGCCAGAGCGCTGCAGGTGACGAGAGCGGCGAATTGGAAGGGGGAGAGGATGATCTCGAAGGCGAACCAGATCCTGCCGCTGGTGAGGTTCAGGATGTGGAGATGACGCCGGAGATTGACGCGGGTTTTGCCAGGATCGCCCAGGAACGCATCGCGCGTCATCCGTTTCGTTATTATGTTTGGCTTCCGCTCAATCGCGCGCACTCGCTGTGGTTTGATACTCACTCGCAATACTATCCGTTTCAGGGCGAGCTGCTGCCGTTCGCGCAACTCGATCGAAACCGCCAACAGCAGATCTGGTTGCCGCTCTTTGCCGGCTTGACTCTCGTTTATACGGTGATGGGAATTGCGGGCGCCTGGTTTTTGTGGCGGCCGCGCGATTTCGTGGCGCGACAGTGGGTGCTGTTGGCCGCGTTGATGATTTTTTTGAGGTTGGGCTTTTTCGCGTCGCTCGAGCATCCCGAATCGCGCTACGTGGTGGAGGCTTTTCCGTTCCTGGCGATTCTGGGTGGGATTGCGTTGGCGCGGATGGGAAGACTGAGGACGAAGGGCAGCTAGTTTTGCTTGGGCTGCCGCGTTCACGCGGCTAGCCTCGTAAACGAGGCATGCTTGCGGCTTGTCCCAAAGGCAACTAATCCTGGGTTGGCGAAGGCGTCCCGGTCGGAACTTGTTCGGACGGCAGCACGCGTGACGGATCGGGCCGGTCCGGCGAAGTGTGCAGGTGGATCGCCTTCCAGTCTTTGCCGACGCGCCTGAAAACCAACGTCATACGTCCGGTCGCAGTCTCTGGCGCGCCTTTGTAAGTTTGCGACTGCGTCCACAGACAACTCACCACCGCGCCGTCGCGGCCCAGCATCGTGATCGAAAGGTCGCGCACGTCCAGCTTCACGTCTTTCATTTCACGGTAAGAACCTTCGCGATTGCGTCGCAGTTGTTCCCAGCCTCTGGTCACCGTGCCATTGTTGTTGAAGAGAATGAGACGAGGCGAGTTTAGATAGATGGTCGTTACCGCTTTGACGTCGGCATGACGAATGCCGTCGATGAGGGCGTTGAACGCCGCGATGACGCTCTGCGATCCGGGAGTCTCCGCAACTTTCGGTTTCGTTTCCGTCTTGCGTGGCGTTGGCTGCGCCGTCGCTGGTTTCTGCACCTCGGTGCTTTTCTGCGCGTCAGTGCTTTTCTGCGCGACGTTAGCCTTCGAAGAATCTGCCACCTTGTTCGTGTTGGCGTTCGTGGCTGGTGCGGTCTTGCGCGGACGCACGGTGATCGAGGAGTTTGTATTCTGGGCCAGAGTGAAGCTGGCGGCCGCGAAAACCATGACGGTGCCGACAAGTAGTCTCTTGATCATGATCTGTTCCTCTTAGTTCTCGACGTTATGCGCGCTTAAGCTGGGAGGCAGACATCCTGTCTGCAATGAGCGCCGCGGGCGCGAACTGGTTGCTGCGAAGTAAAACTCACTTAGAGAAGTGCTACTCAACGGTTGCGGGCAAGACGACACCTCAACCGGGCTGGCCGGTCGGGGACCGCGCGATGCCCGGGCTCCCAGCTCACGCGTCGAACCATGGTACTCCACTACGCAGTCTTTCAACAGAACGTTTTTGTCCGAGGATTTCGAAAACTTCAAACATCGAGGGACCGACAGCCTGGCCCGTAAGCATCGTGCGCGAGCCGTTGATCAGCAGGCCCGCCTTAACTTCTGCCTCATCGGCAAACTTGCGGAGCGCCGCCTCTGCGCTTTCGGCGGTGAACACATCGATCTTCGCGAGTTCATCGGCAAACGCGGGCAGCAACTCCTTCAGCCGCGGATCCTTGCGCAAGTTTTTGTTGACTGCCGCCTCTTCAAAATCGAAGTCGTCGGAGAAGTAAGCGCGACCCTGTCCCGAAAAATCCTTGAGCGTGAAAAAACGCTGGCGGATCAGATCGAGGGTTTTCACGAGCCAGACGCGGTCTTCGTCGCCATACTCATCGCGCCAGAGTTTGGTCGCGCGCAGCTCGGCTTTCACCATCGGCAGCAACTCGGCGATCGGCATCGTGCGAATGTATTCCGCATTCATCCAAAGCGCTTTTTCGTCAGTCCAGTGGCGCGGATCATTCTCCTGAAAATTAAACACGGCGGGCGAGCGGTGGATGTGCTCAAGCGAAAACTTCTCGACGAGTTCGTCAACTCCCAGAATTTCTTTGCCGTCCGCCGGCGCCCAGCCAAGCAGCGCCAGAAAATTGCGAAAGGCCGCCGGCACAAAACCACGATCGCGATAAGTTGTTAACGAAACCACCTCGCCGTGTTTGCGTTTCGAAAGCTTTCCCTTATTCGGCGCGAGGATCAGCGGCAGATGCGCAAACTGCGGCACGCTTGTGCCGAGCGCTTCATAAAGCAGCACCTGCTTGTGCGTGTTCGTCAGATGATCCTGGCCGCGGATGACGTGAGTGATGCCCATCTCGATGTCGTCGATCACGACCGAGAGGTTGTAGAGCGGATGCCCGTCGGACCGCAGTAGCACCAGATCTTCAATCTCGGAATAGTCGCGCTCCTGAGACCCGTAAACAATGTCGTCGAAATGAGTTTTGCCTTCAGGCGCGACTTTCAGGCGAACCGCAAAGGCTTCGCCGGCTGCCGCACGCTGGTCCGATTCTTCTTTAGCCAGGTCGCGAAAAGGATTGTGCGCGGAGATCGACGCCGGCAACGGAATGAGCGCGCGCGCGGTCGGCGATTCCCTGCTTGACGGTCGAATCGTCGCGCTCTGCTTTGGGCGTGAAATCACGATAGGCCTTGCCGGCTTCGACAAGTTTGGAAGCGGCGGCGCGGTGCTTGTCGGCGTTGGCCGACTGAAAAACGATCTCTTCGTCGTAATCCAAACCGAGCCACTGCATGCCTTCGATAATCGAGCGCGTCGATTCATCGGTGGAACGCTGCAGGTCGGTGTCTTCAATGCGCAGCAGAAATTTGCCGCCGGTCTTCCGCGCGTAAAGCCAGTTGAAGAGCGCCGAGCGCGCCGCGCCGATGTGCAGGTAGCCGGTTGGTGATGGAGCAAAACGAACGCGAATGGACATAAGCTCAAATGATGAACGCGGAACGCTGAATGATGAACTGAAGATAACTTAGTTCCGCGTTCAGCGTTCCGCGTTCATTGTTTCAAATTATGGCGGAGATGACAGGATTCGAACCTGTGAAGGGCTTTTGACCCTTAACGGTTTAGCAAACCGCCGCCTTCAGCCACTCGGCCACATCTCCCCGCGAGCCCTTAAGGCGAAAAATCATTCTAATGCGCGGCGTCGGATTGTCAAGAGACCGACTAGAACCCGCGAAGTGGGTGGTCAGCGTAAAGCCTGGGGTGGAGCGAAGCGAAACCCCAGCGCAAACGTGGGAAAAAATTGTGAGCCCGTGAAACGGGCGAAAGACGATACGCCGTGCGGGCGATCGAAACGTTCACGCCTGTCGCCCGCATCCGCGGGCTGAGATTTCTTGTTGACACCGATCCTGGGGTCGCGCTTCGCTCCACCCCAGGCTTTACGCTCGCCACCCGCTCCGCGGGTTCCAACTGTTTTAGTGCGTGCGCCGGATCGCCATCAGCGTCAAATCGTCTTTGGGCGCCCGACCTTCAGCGAAGTTGTGCAACTCATGCCGGCAGAGCGAAATGAGCGAGTCGGGTTCAAGACCGTGATTGTCGTTTAGAAGTTGCGACAGGCGTTCAGCGCCATACTCGTTGCCGCCGCCGTCCAAACTCTCCGAAAGCCGTCAGTGTAGAGGAATAAAGAGTCGCCTTTGTTCATCTGTACACGGCTGACAGTAAAACTTTCGCTGCAAAAGATGCCCACCGGCAGACCGGTCGCGGCGATGCTGGTCACTTTGCCATCCTGAACGAGCAGTGGCGGAAGGTGACCGGCGTTGCAAAGTTCGACCTCGCCTTTGGTGTTGGCGCGCCCGCAAACGAGCGTGGCGTATTGCGTCGGCAGAGTGCTCTCGCAGAAAACGCGGCTGGCTCGTTCCACGATTTGTCGAGCGGCAGGTTGATCGAAATGAGCGTGCGAAACATGGCGTTGAGATGGGCCATCAGCATCGACGCGGCAACGCCTTTGCCGGAAACATCGCCAAGCACGAAGTGCAAAGACTGATCCTCGCCTCTGATCAGATCGCAGTAGTCGCCGCTGACCGGGCCGGCAGGTTGGTAGTGATAGGAAACTTCCCAGCCGTCGATTTTTTGTACGGGAGGAGGCAGCAAGCCGGTTTGAATTTGTGACGCCAGCTCCAGATCTTCCTCGAGCGCGCGCTGTTGGCGCGGCGTCAAATCGCCCAGACAGAAACGCTGCAAAGGATCAGCGATGAGCCGTTCAGTTTCGATCGGATCGTTACAAACTTCGCACAGACCGTAAGTGCCGACGTCCATGCGATGCAACGCGGCATCGACCTCTTCAAGGAGCCGGCTGAGTTCCGCGGGCCGGTGGAAAACGCTCGCGGCGTCTTCGAGTTTGTGACGACGGTCGATTAATTGTTCACGGAGTAGTGGTTCAATCGCGGTTACCATTTGACGAATCCTTCCTATTTACACGGTCGCTCTTACGCCGCCAGGCTGGCGGGAAGCGGAGCTCTCTGAAGTTGGACCGGAAGCGTCGGCGCGCCGCAAATCTTCTGCAGCCGCGCCCGATCGCTTTTCATGGCCGGCTCATTTGCCAGCCAGGTGCGAACTTCCTGAAAGATGTTGGCCGCGCGCGGGTCCGGCGGCGCGACAATTCGATAGTGAATCCACTTGCCCTCCCGGCGAGCGGAAACCACGCCCGCGCGTCGGAGATAAGCGAGATGCCGGGAAATTTTCGGCTGATTCAACTTCAATACTTCAACGAAAAAACAGACGCAAACTTCGTCGTCCCCAATCAGGTTGATCAGCCGCAGACGCGTGCGATCGGCAAGCGTTTTGAAGAGCAATTCTATGGAATATTCCCTGTTTCCCATGTGCTTTTGATTACCTGATTGGTAGGTTAACTACTACGATTTTGACGACGCCAGAGTTCCTTTTTCAGTCACTAATTTAACGCTGAAAACGCGTCGTTTTCTATCCGATTCTTGCGCGCAAAACCGCGATTCGGTCATTAGATTTAGTCGCCGCCCGCCTGCTTGCTGCGTCTCTCCAAAAGCACCGTATCGCGCCAGACGCCATTCAGCCTGGCGATGCGTTCGCGCGTCCCGACTTCTCGAAAACCGCACGATTTGTGCAACGAAATGCTCCGGATGTTTTCGGGAAAGATATTCGCTTGCAGGGTCCAAACACCCTGCCGCTCTGATTCTCGGACGAGGGCCTCCAGCAAAGTATGGCCGGTGCCTTGTCCCTGCGACGCCGGGGCGACATAGACACTTACCTCAGCCACACCCGCGTACGCCGAGCGTTTTGAAACTGAACTCAAAGCAGCCCAACCGACGACCGCTTCGCCGGCAACAGCCACGAGTCGCGGAACAGGCAAGTGGCCCTGGTCCCAGTCTTCCCAGGTTGGCGCTGTCGTTTCAAACGTCGCCTGGCCCGTGGCGATGCCCGCCAGGTAAATTGAACGCACGAACGTCCAGTCTTCCTGAACGAGGTTTCTGATTCGCACCGCAGGTTGCAACCGTCACCTCCCGGAAATTTGACAGAACTAATTCTATCAACTTCTATCAACCTTGGAGACTAGTCCCGAAGCTGGGGTCGCGAGCACGGTTTCAGCGACATGCTGTGGTCCAGTGGGTGTCAGAGCCCAACGTTGAGCGTTGAACTACCTGCGAGTCCGCGGGCACGTTTGGATCGCTCGCTCGTGAGCGCAAACGCAAAACGGTCCGGCTCATTTCTGAACCGGACCGTTCTGACCCTCGTAATCCAATGACTACTGAGGTTTGTTGTTCAGACGTTCTTGTCGTTCCCTGATCCGCTGTTCCATTCGCTCCTTGCGTTCCTTCTTCATCTCCTCCAGCCTGGCTTTCTGCTCGGCAGTCAACACGCCCGACATTTCGTCCTGAATACCGTCCATCGAATTGCGCATTTCCTGACGCAGCGCTTTTGCCCGAGCTTCGTCGTCAGCGGTGAACGTACCGGCGATACGCTTCTCGCGCAGCCTGAACAATTCTTCGCGCTGGCCCTTGGTGGCTTCCAGCCGGCGCTGAACGATCGCGCGGCTCTGCTGCCGCTGCTCGTCAGACAGTTTCAGCTCGCGCATCATGCGGCCCATACCGCCGTGGCGACCCATCCGTCTGTGACCTTCCAGTTCCCCACGCTCTCGATGCCGCTCCATTCGCTGGCGGTGTCGCTCGGCGCGCTGCTCGATTCTTTCTTTGCGGAGAGTTTCATCCGGCGCCGTTGCCGGCGTTTGCGGCTGCTGAGCGAGAACAGCGATGCCGCTCAGCAAAAAGACTCCCAACAATCCAAACAGACTTTTTCGTGAATGCATATTTTTGGCTAACTCCTTTAGTGTTTTGCTGTTGACGCGAGTGGATTGCGATGGGCTCGCTCGTTTCCTGACTTTAGACGCAGAGATGACTGGAGAAGTTTGGAAAGAACCGGGCATTGACTTTTTACAGCAAGGCAGAGTACTTTACACCGCAAAGACGGAAGGGCTCGACGGCGAGCCGAGGATCCGGCGAAACTGTTAGGAATTTGCAAGTAGTAAAAATCTGAACCGCCACGTTACAATACCGCGCAAATGGACCTAGACAACATAAGCTCCCCAGCAGACCTGCGGCAACTGCCTTTGGATCAGTTGCAGCCCGTAGCCGACGAGATTCGGCAGTACATTCTGGAAACGATGTCGCGCATTGGCGGCCACACCGGCGCTTCGCTCGGAGCGATCGAGTTGGCGGTGGCGCTGCATTACGCCTTTGATACGCCGCGCGACCGGCTGGTCTGGGACGTGGGCCATCAGGCTTATGCGCACAAGATTTTGACCGGCCGTCGTGAACAGTTGCCGACTATAAAACAGTATGGCGGCATCAGTGGCTTCCTGCGGCGCGACGAATCGGAGTACGACACTTTCGGCGCCGGACACGCTTCGACTTCGCTTTCGGCGGCGCTGGGCATGGCGATCGCTCGCGACAAGAATGGCGACGACTATCACGTGGTCGCGTTGATTGGCGACGCGTCTCTGGCCGGCGGCATGGCGATGGAAGCGATCAACCAGGCGGGCCACTTAAAGAGCCGCCTGATCGTAGTCCTTAACGACAATGAGATGTCGATCGCGCCGGCAGTGGGCGCGTTAACCGGCTATCTCAATCGCATCCGAAGTGCTGGTAGTTACCATCGTTTCAAAGATGAGGTCGAGGAAAAGTTGCTGTCGATCCCTTCGGTTGGCGAGCGCCTGCATCACGCGGCGAAGACGATGAAAGACGCGATTGCCGCAGCGGTGTTGCCGGGCGCGCTGATCAATGAGCTTGGTTTCAAGTACATCGGCTACGTCGACGGGCACAATCCGCGGGCGCTGGTCGCGGCGTTGCGCGAAGCTCAGCAGATCAAGGACGGGCCGGTGCTCGTTCACGCGCTGACAACGAAAGGCAAAGGCCATCCGCAGGCGGAGAAGGATTACTATCGTTGGCATGCGACCGGGCCGTTCGACTTGAAGACCGGCGCGGCAGTCAAGTCCAAGGGGGGCGCGCCGACCTACACGGCCGTGTTCGGCAACTCGCTTGCGGAGTTGATGGAAAAGGACGAGAAGATCATCGCGTTGACGGCAGCGATGCCTGACGGCACGGGCATTTGTACGGCGCTCGAAAAGTTTCCCGAACGATCCTTTGATGTAGGCATCGCCGAGCAGCATTGCGTTACCTTTGCCGCTGGAATGTCTATAGAGGGGTTGACGCCGGTCTGCGCGATCTATTCCACGTTTCTGCAGCGCGGTTTTGATCAGTTGGTTCACGACGTCTGCATCCAGAATCTGAACGTAAAGTTTTGTTTGGACCGCGGCGGCGTAGCGGGCGGTGATGGACCAACTCACCACGGCCTGCTCGACATCGCGTACCTGCGACCGGTGCCCAATATTGCTCTAATGGCGCCCAAGGATGAAGGCGAAATGCGCGACATGCTGCTGACGATGACTGAGTACGTCGGGCCAGCAGCGATGCGTTATCCGCGTGGCAATGGCGTCGGCGCGGACATCACGCGCGCGCCGCAAATCCTCGACATTGGCAAGGGCGAAATTATGCGTGACGGCGGCGAGATCGCGATCGTCGCGTATGGTTCGATGGTTCATCCGGCGCTGCAGGCTGCCGAAAATCTTGCCAGGGAAAAAATCGAAACGACGGTCGTCAACGCGAGGTTCGTAAAGCCCCTGGACGCTCAACTGCTGTTGGCGCTGGCGCAGACCAAGCGGCTGATCGTCACGGTGGAAGAAGCGTACCTGGCGGGCGGTTTTGGTTCCGCAGTGTTGGAGCTGTTGGAAGAAAACGGTCTGCAGGACAAAGTGCGCGTAGTGAGGATGGGAATTCCGGATCGGTTGGTCACGCATGGTGATCCGAAACTCTTGCTCGCGAAGTATGGCCTCGATGCGGACGGCATTTACACCCGAGTGAAAGAGAGCATCGACGTGTTAGACGATCGTCGCGCCAAACCGCAAAAGGTCGGACGATAACAGTCGTCCACAATTCAAAGTAATTTCCACGCGCCCGTGCTGCCCTAACAGCCGGGCGCGTTGCTTTTTGGCTTTGGCGTGCGGCGACCCGTCGCCGCTTTGGTCAATGGCGGCTTGACGTCACGTTTCCCAGAGCTGAATTTGAACTCACGATAGTCGCGACAGGTCGCGACTCCCAAAGCGCTGAAGCGGGGGTCCCCGGCTGGGCAGCCCGGCTGGGAGCTTGACAGGTCAGCGCACTCCAAAAAGAACCCACACTTGCCACTCCAAATGTGTTTTCAACAGCCAAATAATGCACGATATCGTCAAACTGATCTCGCCAGTCACCACCGAAGGCTATGTCCGCAGCCTTTTTCTCCTTCTCCGTCTGTGGCCTCGCGCTTGCAAATGATCCATTCCATATTCAACAGAGCGAATCGGATTCGCGGGAACTTAAGACCATGGAATCGAATATCACAGAACAACAATATTTGGCTGCTGATTTGCAACTTTCGGAACCGCACTTTGAAGAAGAGGCGACGTTGCTTTCCGCGCGTCCGGTTGTGCCGCTGCATGAAGTGAAAGCTGAGGAACGTTCCGGCAGGCGGCTGACTATCGGGTTGGCGCTGGTCGCTGCCCTGGTCGTGGGCGCGCTCGGCGCGACGCTCGTTTACAAGCAGCGAAGTCAAACTGCTGCGACAGCAACTGAAGAGACTACGACACCGGTTGCAAACGAACAGGCAGCGACAGATGCCTCAGCAAACGCCGTCGCTGGTGGAGTCGCCGGTGGAATTGTCGCTGATCCACCACAAGCTGCTTCCGGAGTTGCGGAAAATAGTAGTGAAGCTGCAGATCGTGACGCCCGCAACGACGCCCGCAATATTGTGACGACGCGTCCTCGCAAACCCGAAACTGTAGTCGTCCGGCACTCAGATCCGGACAAACCGGCCGCACCCAGGCGAGACGAAGCGGTTCGAGACGACGTTGTTTTGGAGGACGAAAAGGCTGCGCGACGCGCCGAACGCATCGAAGCGAGGCGACTCCGGCAAGAGGCCGCGCGCGAAGCCAGGCAGGACGGGCGTCGTCGCCGAGCCCGCCGTTCTGACGATTTGTTGAGAATCCGGGAGATTTTCGAAGGCCCGCGGCGACCTTAGCAGTTTCAGCGTTGGCAGTGTTTGAAGTTTGTTGACTGTTTCCGAAACGAATGGCATCATCTGGCAATTGCGAATGAGATTTGAGTCCAGTGCTGGGCTGCTTGTCCTGATTGAATTCTCACCCGACCCGAAACCCGACTTTTATTGAACCATTATTTTCGCGATGCGGCGCGAGAGAGTAGGTAATTCTATGAAGCAAGTGTTTCGCGAGCGGGAGTGTATTCATAGAGACGAAAGCTCGGACGGCGAGTTCTACAACGGAGCTTTTTATGTGCAAGCGCTTCAGCAGTTGCCGGTCGACCGGGCGCTGCAGGTCGCCGGCAAGGTCAGCTCTTTTTTCTGGGCCGACGCGCCGCACATTCTTGTGTGGCTGTGTCCTGATTGTGCCGCCGAGCTGCAACTAGGCGACACGCCACGAGCAATCACCCAAGCCGCCCGGCGGCACGCTTAAAAGTACAACGTCCAGGCTAAGAAACTCGGCGGATTGGGCGGTGCCCGATCGTCAGGGAGGGCGTCTTGTTATCGAGACGTGGCGGGAAATCACGCCCTCCCTCACGGTCGGGCTACCGCCCCGATCTACTGCGGCGCGATCTGCGGTAAAGTAAGCGGCAGAATGAAAGCCGAGCGACGTGATCGGGCTGAGCGACGTGATCGGGCTTTGCGCGCTGAGCGAATCGACAAGCTGCTGGTTGAGCGTGGCCTGGCTGAGTCGCGCACCAAAGCGCAGGCGCTGGTTATGGCCGGCGTCGTACTCGTCGACGAACAACGCGTCAACAAACCTTCGGACACTGTAGCGGCCACTGCCGAGATTCGTATCAAAGGCGGCGACGATCCCACCTCCCGTTATGTCGGTCGCGGTGGACTCAAACTGGAAAAAGCGTTGCGCGAGTTTGCCGTCGAGGTGGCAGGACTTGTTTGCCTCGACGTTGGCGCTTCAACCGGCGGCTTCACGGATTGTTTGCTGCAAAACGGAGCAAGGCAGGTGATCGCGGTGGACGTCGGTCACAATCAGATCGACTGGCGACTGCGCACTGACGCGCGCGTTGAAGTCAGAGAAGGCGTCAACGCGCGCTACCTCAAGCCGGAAGACTTTCCCGACAAATTTGACCTCGCCGTGATGGACGTCTCGTTTATTTCCGCAACCAAAATCCTGCCGGCGATAGTGCCGCTCCTGAAAAGCAGCGGTCGACTGATCACGCTCATCAAGCCTCAGTTTGAAGTTGGTCGTGGCGAAGTTGGCAAGGGAGGCATCGTTCGCGATGCGGAGAAACGCGCGCGCGTGATCGCGGAGGTCAATCGCGCGGCGGAGGCGTTGGGCTTGTTCGTGCGTGGTGTGATTGAGTCACCAATTAAAGGCGCGGATGGGAATGTAGAATTTCTTGCGCTGTATGAGAAGTGTTAAGTCGAAGAGCGGGGCAAGCCCCCTTCCTGACCTGAGAGACTGCCAGCCAGCTCATTCGTTCAACATTGAAGGCCTTCAATCAGGATTACCATCTCCACTTGAATCAGCTCGCGGTGAGGAAGGGGGCTTGCCCCCGCTTCTTCGCTTTTGTTCTTAGCTTTCGTTGCTCAGCAGTCGCGCTTACAGTTACCATGCCAGCGCTTTTCCAAACAAAGTCCTAAACTGTCAATTTACTGCGAAGCGCGATGACGAACTCGTCCATCAAACGCATCGGCATAGTTCTCAAGCCGCATCAGCCTGACGCATTGAAGACGATGTGCGAGCTAGCCACCTGGCTGGGGCAACGCGAGATCACTCTCCTCGGTGGACCAGAAATCGAACGCCACCGGATCGAACAGCAAACCGGATGCGCGGTTGGGGAAGTCGCACCGGAGCAACTGGCGGCAAATGTCGATCTGGTGCTGGTGCTCGGCGGTGACGGGACGATGATTGCCACCGCGCGCCTGATGGGCGATACGGAAGTACCCGTGCTCGGTGTGAACTATGGCGGCCTCGGCTATCTCGCCGAGTTTCGCATTGAAGAATTGTATGAAGCGCTGGAATCAATTCTGGCGGGCAACTATCGTCTCGACAATCGCGTGATGCTCGACGTCGAACTGCGGCGCGGCGAACAGCAGGTGACGCGCAATCGCGTGCTTAACGACGTGGTCATCAACAAGTCGGCGCTCGCGCGCATCATTGAAATCGAAGCTCATCTCAACCAGCAGTTTGTCAATTCGTTTCGCGCTGACGGCCTGATCGTGTCCACGCCAACCGGTTCCACCGCTTACAATCTCTCGGCCGGTGGTCCAGTCATATTCCCCTCGATGAACGCCGTCGTCATCACTCCGATTTGCCCTTTCACGCTTTCCAATCGTCCCATCGTCGTGCCCGACGACGCGCTCATTGAATTGCGTTTGAAGACTGAGCAGGAAGACGTTGCTTTGACTCTCGATGGCCAGGTTGGCTTTCCCTTGAAGGTCGATGACCGCGTCGTGATCCGAAAGAGCCGGACGATTTTCAATCTCGTGCAGCCTGCGAACCGGAATTATTTTGACGTTCTGCGTGACAAGCTGCGCTGGGGAAGGTGATAAAACAGTTTCGAGTTTCAAGTTCCAAGTTTCGAGGTTCGATTACGCTGAACCCGAAACTTGGAACTTGAAACTTGGAACTCGAAACTAGAAAAAACATGCCTAAATCCAAAAAAGACGGCACCACGAAGAAGATTGACGCGGACGCTTTCGAGCGTGAAGTCACAACGGATCTCGACGAAGAGACGCCGGACAAGCCCAAGGGCATGGCGCTCCACACGCGCATTCTGATCGGGCTGGCTGTCGGCGTGATTGCAGGCGTGGTCGTGAACAAAACCTTCGGCGGCGACGATCCGCGGGTAGCGTGGCTAGTAGACAACATCACGCATCCCATCGGGCAACTGTTCCTCCGATTGTTGCTGATGATTGTCGTGCCGCTGGTTTTCTCTTCACTCGTCGTTGGCGTCGCGGGCATCGGCGACATTCGCAAACTCGGCCGCGTGGGCCTGAAGTCGTTTGGCTACTGTCTTGTCATCTCCGCAATCTCCGTCGTCATCGGATTGACTCTCGCAAACACGATCAAGCCCGGCACGCGAATAGACCAGGCAACGGCCGACGCGCTCAAGCTGCGTTACGCGACTGAGGCGACTAAGACCGTCGAAGACGCGAAGAAAGCAAGCACGGCGACGCCGAAGCCACTCATGGCTGTGGTCGAGACGATCGTGCCGAAGAATCCTGTGTTCGCAGTGGCGGGTGAAAATCCGAACATGCTGCACCTCATGTTTTTTGCTCTAGTGATCGGCATTGCGATCACCTTGATTCCGGTGACCGTCACTGCGCCGCTCTTGCGCGGCCTCGAAGCGCTTTACGAAATCACGGCGAAGATCATTGAGATGATCATGAAGTTTGCGCCTTACGCAGTCGCCTGTTTGCTTTTCAATAACACGGCGCGTTTTGGGCTCGACCTTTTGCAGGCGCTCGGTTGGTTTGTGGTGACGGTGTTGCTTGGGCTGTCGCTGCACATGTTTGGCGTTTACTCGCTCTCGATCTATTTCCTGTCGCGGCTGTCGCCGATCGATTTCTTCCGGCGGATTAAGACGGTGATATTGACGGCGTTCTCGACCTCTTCATCAAACGCGACGCTGCCGACGGCTTTGAAAGTTTCAGAGGAAAACCTCGGCGTGCCGCAGGAGATTAATAGTTTCGTGCTGACTGTCGGCGCGACCGCAAACCAGAACGGCACGGCGTTGTACGAAGGCGTAACGGTACTCTTCCTGGCCCAGCTCGCGGGCGTCGACCTTTCGTTGGGCCAGCAACTGATGGTCGTTTACCTTGCGATTCTTGGCGGCATCGGGACGGCGGGCGTGCCCTCGGGCTCGATTCCTTTTATCATCGGCGTACTGGTTACCATCGGAGTGAATCCGGCGCTGATCGCGATAATTCTCGGTGTGGATCGAATTCTTGACATGTGTCGCACGACGCTGAACGTCGTCGGCGATCTCACCGCCGCGACCTACGTGGCGCGGTCGGAAGGCTACGAGCTGCTGAAGCCGCATAAGCCGGCGATTGTTCACGCCGGCGTGGCGCTGCCGGAATGAAAGCAGTGAATCGTGAATCGTAAATAGTTTCTGAACTTTGTACTTTGTACTTCGCGAATTCGGTTTGAAGTATCCCGGTCGGCAGGATCCGAGTGCAAAGTTCAAAGAGCCAAGCTCAAAGAATCAAGTTCAAAGTACAAAGCACAAACAACTATTCACGATTTACGATTCACCATTTTACTATTCCCGAGGTCCAAAATGGTTTTTCCTCTTTACGACGACAACAAGGATCGCGCCACAACTCCGATCGTCAACTACGTTCTGATCGCGATCAACATCCTGGTTTTTGTCTTCCTGCAGCAGCTTGGCACGAACGAGCGCTTCACCCAATCGTTCTCGACCGTGCCGCAGGAGATCGTCACCGGCCGCGACATCAAAACTCCTGATCGCGTCCTCGAACATCCGGTCACCGGCCAGCAGCTTCTGCTTCCCGGCCTGCAGGCCACGCCATTTTCTGTTTATCTGACCCTCCTCATTTCGATGTTCATGCACGGCGGCATTGCCCACATCGCCGGCAACATGCTGTTCCTCTGGATTTTTGGCGACAACGTCGAGGACGATATGGGCCATGTGCGTTACCTGATCTTTTATCTTGTCTGCGGCTTGTTGGCGTCGCTCGCACACGTGCTGACGACGGTCATGTTTGCGACCGACCCGGCCAGTCTCCTGATTCCGAGCCTCGGAGCTTCGGGAGCGATCTCGGGCGTGCTCGGCGGCTATCTCGTGCTGCATCCGCACCGGCGCGTAACGGCGATCGTGTTTCGGTTTCTCACTGACATCCCGGCCTACGCTGCGATCGGGATTTGGTTCGCGTTCCAACTGATCAGCGGCCTCGGGATTCTTGGGGGCGGGTCGGCGTTGGGCGGCGTTGCTTACGCGGCGCACATCGGCGGCTTCGTCGCGGGTCTGGTGCTGGTCAAGGTGTTTACGATCGGCCGAGCACGCCACTCTTACGCAACCCGCTGAACTCAGAAACAGAAAAACGGCGGGGGCAAGCCCCCTTCCCAACCTGCGAGACTGCACACTGCCGGCGCAACCGCAACGTTGAACGCCTTTCGATCAAGAACCGAAGCGCTCTAGGTTGATCAGCTCGAGGTCAGGAAGGTGGGCTTGCCCTCGCTCTTTTGTCTAACCCTGAATTGCGGCAGGTTACAGCCTCAGTTAAGATCGAGTCTCCAGTTTTGAGGAGCAACCATGGCAATTGAAGAAAGTCCGCTCGCGCCACCCAACCAGCAGTGTCTTGATATTCGCTCGACGCCGCGCGAGGAGATGGCGCTATTTCCGCTCGACACGTTCGCTTACGAGTTCCCGGGCCGCGAGATCAAAATCGATTTTGAGATCACTGAGTTCACAGCCATCTGTCCGTTTTCGGACTTCCCGGATTTCGCCACCATCCGACTCGAATATGTACCGTACGAGCGTTGCATCGAGCTGAAGAGTTTGAAGCTTTACATCAATTCATTTCGCAACGTGAAGATTTTTCACGAGCACGTCATCAACGTAATTCTTGAAGACTTTGTGCGCGCCTGCGACCCGTTGAGCGTGAAAATCGAAGGCGACTTTCACGTGCGGGGAAACATCAAGACGGTCGTCCGCGCCAGCCACAAGAAACAGTGAGCAGTGTGCACATGAAAGGAAAGACGCATGTCAGCAAACAGTGAGCAGGTTCTCAAAGAAGCTTTAGACTTGCCGCCACAAGAGCGAGCGGAGCTGGTCGAACGGTTGTTAGCGACATTTCAGTCGCCTCCCGATCCGCATCTCGATGAGCTTTGGGCACGCGAGGCGGAGGACCGTCTGGATGCATACGATCGCGGCGAACTACACGCGGTACCCGCGGAAGAAGTCTTCGACCAAATCAGAAAACGACGCGCGAGATGAGACCTAAATTCCTTGACGCCGCTCAAGCTGAATTTGATGAATCGATAGCTTACTACGAGGAACAACGCGAAGGATTAGGGTTCGAATTCGCCGAGGAAGTTGAACAAGCATTGGAGCGCATAGAGCACTATCCTGAAGCCTGGACCAAGCTCTCGTCTCGTGTGTGCCGCTGTCTCGTCAATCGATTCCCCTACGGCGTCCTCTACGAAGTCCGCGCTGAACGCTTGATCGTAGTTGCGATTCAAAACCTCCATCGAAGGCCAGAGAGTTGGCGATCCAGAGTCAGATAGTCTTATTCATGAATTCCACCACCATCATCCTAATCGGCGGCGCAGTTCTGCTGGTCATCTTTTTCCTGATTGCCAAACTCGCCATTCGCTGGGCGGTGCGACTGACGATCGTCGGTGTAATTCTGATCGCGTTGCTCGGCGGCGCCGGCTTCCTGTGGTGGACCAACAATCTCTCGTCCAAGCCGAAACAAAATCGCCCAACTCCCGCGCCTTCCCGGCCAAGCTCTGCTCGTTAAGCCGCAAAGATCATGGCGAAAAGCGACACTGATGACGCTGCCGATCCACTTGCTCCCGAGATCGCAGTCGTCGAGCCGCGCGGCGTCTCGGGGTTGTTGCGTCGCTACCGCCGGCTGCCGCGCAACGTTTTCGCCATCAGTTTTGTCAGCCTGCTGAACGACGCTTCAAGCGAAATCATTTACCCGCTGCTGCCCGTTTTCCTTTCGCTCACGCTCGGCGCCACGCCCGGAATCGTGGGTCTGATCGAAGGAACGGCAGAGTCAGTCTCAAGTTTATTAAAACTCTTTTCCGGCCATTTCAGCGATCGCTTCGGCAAACGAAAAGTCTTTGTCGTTTTCGGCTATGCGCTCTCGAGTTTTACGCGCCCGCTGCTTGCGTTTGCGCTCAATTGGTATCAGGTGCTGGGGCTCAGGCTGGCCGATCGCGTCGGCAAAGGCATTCGCAGCGCGCCGCGCGACGCGATGATTGCAGACACGGTCGCGATCGAGGAACGCGGCCTGGCGTTTGGACTCCATCGCGCGATGGACCACACCGGCGCCGTGGTCGGTCCGCTGATTGGCTACCTGCTGGTCTTGCTGTTTGCGGTGGATCGCAACGCGCCCACCGCCGGAGATTTCAACAAGATCTTTCTGCTGGCTTCGATCCCGGCGCTGGCCGCTGTGGTGGTCGTTTCATTCTTCGTTCGCGAATCCCACGGGTCGCGAACTGCAACCGAAGCGGCGACAGAAACCACTATCGCGCCACCGGTGAAACTATCGCTGCGGGGTTTTGACAGCAACTTCAAACGGTTCCTGATCCTGGTTGCGCTCTTCACGCTCTCAAATTCTTCCGACGCATTTTTGCTGCTGCGGGCGCAATCGGCCGGCGTCTCCGTCGCGGCAATTCCGTTGCTGTGGGCGGGGCTGCACGTCAGCAAAGTTGTCAGCTCGTTGTTCGGCGGCGATCTTTCGGACCGACTCGGCCGCCGCCGCTTAATCGTCTCCGGTTGGGTTCTGTACGCGGCTGTGTATGCCGGCTTCGCCTTCGTCACCGATAGCGCTTCGGTCTGGATACTCTTCCTGATCTACGGCATCTACTTTGGTCTGGCGGAAGGCGCGGAGAAAGCCCTCGTCGCCGACCTGGTGAAACCCGGACAGCGCGGGACGGCTTACGGATTGTATAATCTTGCGTTCGGCATCACCGTGCTGCCGGCGTCGCTGCTGATGGGGGCTTTGTGGGATTGGCGCGGTCCGCGGACGGCGTTCCTGGTCAGCGCGGTGCTCGGCGCCACCGCGGCTTTGTTGCTGATGATTTTGGTGAAGACGCCTGTGAACGGTCGGACGAAAAATAATTCCGCCAATGCGTCAAGGGCTAATTCCACTAACGCGGTCTAGACGCCGAACTAGCAACCCTCAGACCGTTTAGACGCCGGACTTGTCCGGCGAGGCAGCCGGCGGCGGCCTGTCGTCCGGCGAGGCCGAGGCCATGATTGAAGCAACGCTCAGAGGCGGTTCGCTCGGGTTAGTCGACGCGGCTTACCAGGGCCGGTTCGCGGAACACGAGAAGTTGCTGGTGGTGGTGGACCAGTTTGAAGAATTGTTTCGCTTCCGCTCGGCGCAGGAAAAGATCGGCACGGGCGACGAGGCGGCTGCGTTCGTCAAGCTCCTGATTGAAGCCGCACAGCAACGTGAGCTGTCGATCTATGTCGTGCTCACCATGCGTTCAGACTTTCTTGGCGACTGCGCGCAGTTCCAGGGTTTACCCGAAGCGATCAATGAAGGTCAGTACCTCATTCCGCGCCTGACGCGCGACGAGCGCCGCTTCGCCGTCACCGGAGCCTTGCTTTTCGAGGAGACCTTGAAAAACCAGGAGGCCTACCTTGAGCCCTACGACGCGAACATCGCCGATACCTTCACTGGTCTATCGCAGGTCTACGAGGAGATGGGGCTGCCGGGGGCGCGCCAGACTTTACAACGGCCTGGCGCGTGCGATCCGCCCGGTCGGGGTTGACTGAGCGGAGCACTGACGGCAGCAGTATGCAGACGGTGGCGCAACATTACGCTGAAGTCGGGAAATATAGGCAAGCGGCCCGGCTCGAAGTCCGCGCGCAGGAGTTTCACGCGAAGGATCAAGGCGCCGAGAACCGGGGACCGGTCAACAGTCTCATTTCGCTCGGCGACTTCTTCGCGGTTGCCGCAACGTCTGCCCCGGAAGCGTCTGACCGTCAGAACTTCTACGAGAAAGCGCTGGCAACCTATGGACGCGTGCTGGAGATCAGCGAGCGCAAGGCTTACCCGATCGAAGAGGGCCGTGCCCTTGACGCCCTGGCCCGGCTCCAACTTGAACATAAGAACTTTGCCGAGGCCGAGCGTTTGTACCAGCGGGTGCTCAACATGCGCGAACGCGAGCTGACCAGTCAGGTGTTTCCGGGTGAGGAATTGCTCGACAACCTCAAAGGCCTGGCCGCGGCCGCTGCCGGTTTGAAGAAGTATGCCGAGGCCGAAGCTTACCTGCAGCGTGCCCTGAAAGCTTTCGACGCGATGGCCCATGAGACGACGATGATGAGAGGGATCGACCCCGCCCTGCTGCGGCTTTCGATCAGCGTTCGTCTCGCGGAGATTTATCGCAGCCAGGGCCGGCGCAAAGAGGCTGATGACGAGTACGGGTCTTTTGCCCTGCGACTCAGGAAAGAAGTTAAGAGTACTGACGGCCGCAATGCCGAGGACTACCTGAACCTGGTTGAGAAGGCCGGGCACTATTTCTCCGAACGTGGCGACGCTGCTGCCGCCGAGTTGTTCTACCTGCTCGTCTGGCCGCCGGAGATTAGACCGACGGTGCGGACCGTGCCCTTATGGCCGGAAGCCTACTCAAAGTCGCTGCTGGCCACCGCCCCGGTCTCGTCGATCCCGCGCATCATTCGCATTCTTGAAGCCTATTCCGCCCTGCTCGCGAAGACTGGCCGCACGCGCGAGTCCGATCTGATTTCCCACGGGGTCGCGCGGATGCAGGAAAGACTGACGATCGAGGGCCTCGGGTCGTTGCCGTCAGCGAGTCAGCCCTGAGATTGTGTTTTACGATTACCGAAAGACAGAACTGGAACCGTAGAATGGCAGTTAATGAATACGAATTACCAGTTAATCAAAACGGAAGAACAACTCCGCAAAGCAGTCGAGTTATTAGCCACTCACCAGGTCATCGGACTCGACACCGAAACCACCGAGCTTGATCCCTACCTTGGGCGTTTGCGTCTGATTCAACTCGCGACGCCCAGCGGCGTCCACGTCATCGACCTCGACGCGTTCAGCGCGAACGCCGGCGGCAACGGAAATCGCGATGAATCTCTTCGGCACCTGCCCGCGCTCGCTCCGTTGCGCGACCTGCTTTCGGCTCATCGTCCCGTCAAGATTGCTCACAACGCGAAGTTTGACGCGAAGTTTATCAAGCACACGCTCGGCGCTGACCTCGGTGGAATTTTCGACACCCTCCTCGCGAGCCAGTTGATCGGCGCCGGCGACATCGAAGAACGCCACGGCCTGGAAACCGTCGCTTCACGTTACCTGAATGAGGCTGTCGACAAGTCAGAGCGGCTGAGCAACTGGAACCTGGAGTTGTCGGAATCGCAACTTGAATACGCCGCGCGTGATGCGGCGGTGTTGCTGCCGCTGCGCGAGAAATTGATCGAGCGCCTGCGATCGGATTCACTCATCAAATGCGCCTCGCTGGAATTCGATTGCGTGATGACCGTCGCCGATATCGAGCTGACCGGCTTTTACATGCACAAGGATCGCTGGCTCGAGCAGTTGGCAATCGTTGACAAGCGCAGGCAGGAACTGGCGGAAGAGTTGCAGAACGTGCTCGCGGAAGAGTCGTCGCAGGGAACGCTTTTCGGCGGGCCGCAGCGCGACGACATCAACCTCGATTCGCACCAGCAACTCACGCAGGCTTTGGAACGTCTCGGGATTCCCGTTCCTGATTCCACGCGCAACTGGAAACTTCAGCCCCTCGCCGCGGAGTATCCGGTGATTGCGACGTTGCTGGAATATCGGACGGTGCAAAAAGCGCTGACGAGTTATGGTCAAAACATGATCGAGCTCGTCAATCCGACCACCGGGCGCCTGCATGCGGACTTCCGGCAGATCGGCGCGCCGACCGGCAGGTTCTCCTGCACGAATCCAAACATTCAGCAGGTGCCGCACGCGCTTGAATACCGGCGCTGCTTTTCGCGGACATCCCGCCGGCCGTCGGCTCGTCATTGCTGACTATTCGCAGATCGAGTTGCGCATCCTCGCGGAGTTTTCCGGCGACAGCGGCTTTATCAAGGCGTTCAACTCGGGCGCCGATCTTCATCGTGTCACCGCCGCGGAAGTTTTTAACGTCGCGCTTGATCAAGTGACGAGGGAGCAGAGAGATTTTGCCAAGCGTTTGAACTTCGGCGTGGTTTACGGCATCGGCGCGCAACGCTTCTCGATTATGACCGGCTCGACGGTCGCTGAGGCAGAAAATATCCTGCGCAAATATTTCGCGACCTATAGCGGACTCGACACCTATCTTCACGAAGCGGCCAACCGCGCCGTGAGCGAACGACAGGCGCGGACGGGATCGGGCCGGCTGGTTCGTTTCCGCTACGACGAGCAGGACCGGCAACAGATCTCAATGACGAAACGCAACGGCAAGAACACGCCGATCCAGGGAACCAGCGCGGACATTCTCAAGCGCGCCCTGCGTCTACTGAAAGATGAACTGCGCGGCACTAACGCGCAGATCGTGAACATCATTCACGACGAGATCGTGGTCGAAGCCGACGCCGGCGAAGCCGAAGAGGTCGCGAAAAAAGTTGAACGCGCAATGTGCGCAGCGGGCGAGGAATACGTGAAGACCGTGCCGGTGAAAGTGGAAACTGAGATCGCCGACGAGTGGGTGAAATAACCGCCAGGACGCAAGAGCGCCAGGAAATATCCGCAGATTACGCAGATTCCTCAGATTTCAAAAACCAAGAAACCAATTGTCGTTTACGAGAATCAATTGTCGTTGAGTCCTCTCGGTTTGCGTTCATTCTTTTCTGCGTAATCTGCGGATGTTCCGATAGTTAGTTCTGTGTCTCAGTTGCCTTGCGCCGCCACCAGAAGTAAACCGGAATTCCAGTCAACACCAGCAGGTAGCCGATGCCGGAAGTTCTGGGCTTCAAATCGCCAGATCAACCACCAGCACGAGGGCGAGCGCGATGTAAATCAGCGGCACCAGCGGATAACCGTGCGTGCGGTACGGGCGCTCGAGCGCTGGTTGTTTCCGGCGCATGACGATCACCGCTCCCACCATCAGCGCATAAAAAACCAAATCGGCTGACACGATGTATTCGAGCAGTTGAATGTAAACGTTGCCGTAAGTGACCACAGTTGCGCCAGTGTTTACGTCAGTTGTCGTGGAAACTGTGCGCGGCAGCGTCAACAAGCTCGCCCAGATTCCCTGCATGATGAGAGCCGCCGCCGGCACGAGTTTCCGATTGAGTAAACCCGTTTGCCTGAAAAACAGATTGTCCTGGGCCATCGCGTAGTAGACGCGGGCTCCCGCCAGGATCAAGCCGTTGTTGCAGCCGAATGTTGAAATCATAATTGCCACGGCCATAACAATCGTGCCGGGCCGGCCGAAGACAGCCTGCATCGTTGCGGTGGCGACGCTGTTCGTCGGCTTCTGGATCGTCGCGAGCGGCAGCGTGACGACGTAAGCGAGATTCGCGAGGAGGTAAAAAGCGACGACGGTGCCGCAGCCGATGAGCAGGGCGCGCGGCAAGTTGCGTCCGGGTTCGCGGACTTCGCTGCCCGTAAACGTCACGTTGTTCCACGCCGATTGCGCAAACAACGGCCCAACCATCGCCAATCCCAACAGCATCAGGATCGCGGTCGTGCCTGTAGTGGTGAGTCCGGGTTGAACGGCCTGCGGATTCCAACCGTTGGCGGACGGGTTCCACCACGACGAAGTGAAAGCGGCGCTTTCGCTGTCCCAACCGAGCAGCAGGCCAATCACGATCAGACCAATAAGGGCGGCCGTCTTGGTAAACGTAAAAGTGTTTTGAATGAGTTTGCCGATCTTGAGACCGCGCGTGTTTGTAAACGTCAGCAGCAGGATCAGAATGATCGCAACCAGCTGCGCAGTCGAAAGACTGATGGCGTAACCGCCGAAGAGGTGCGTCGGCGCGATGAGGTAGTTTGACTCTGAGATCTGCGGCGCGAGCACACCCATGAAGCGGGCGAAAGCAACCGCGACTGCGGCGATGGTCCCGGTCTGAATTACGAGCAGCATTGACCAGCCAAACAGGAATCCGGCCGCTGGTCCATAGGCCTCACGCAGAAAGACATACTGCCCGCCGGCTCGTGGCCACATCGCGGCCAACTCGGCGCAACAGAGTGCTCCAGTGATCGTCAGCAAACCTGCGAGCGCCCAGGCCGCTAACAACCAACCCGGCGCGCCGACTAATCGAGCCGATTCGGCTGAAGTGATAAAAATTCCCGAGCCGATCATCGACCCGACAACGATCATCACTGCGTCGAGCAAGCCGAGACCACGGACGAGTTTCGGCGCAGAGTTGTCGTTTGCTTCGCTCATTGTGAACTCAAAAGAGTAAGGCTGTTAATTCGCCGGGCTAACTAACGCCGGCGAAGCCCTGCCGAAGGTTGTCGTCGGTGGTGGCGGACGACCAGGACGCGCACTCGCTCGTCGACTATGCGGAAGAAAAAATGAAAGGGAAATCTTTCAAGATTCACACGCCTGAGATCGTGCTCTCGCAGGTTATACGCCTCTGGAGATTCAGACGCTTTTCGAAAGAAAGCCTGCAACTCGGCATAAAATTCGTCAGCGAGTCTGGGCCCTGACACAGCTTCGTAGTAATCCATAATGCGGGATATATCAGAGGCAACCTGCCCATGAAACTCCAGGCGCATTAACCACGTCGTCCCCGAATGGAGGAATCCAATTGGGTCAGGGAGATGGACTGATCGGAGTTGGCGTCAATCTCCGCGTCGCGTCGGAGCGCTTCCGCAACACCTTCATCGTCATCCGTTAGGATGCCGGGAAGAGACTCCAGAAGGCTCGCTGCCAGGTTCGCTCGTCTCTGTTCAGTTAAGTCGAGTGCAAGCTTTTCAACGTCTACATTGGTGGCCATGCGAAAAGGATACTCTTGGCGACTTGGCTGAGGCAACGGTTGCTGATATGACGTTGTTCCGGAAATCCCACCGCAGCCGAGAAAAGTCCGTTGCTTGACACTCCGCGCCACCGTCAATAGTCTTGCCTGCTTGAATCTAAAGAAGGTTTTTCGGCTCATCGGGTTTTGAAGGAACACGGATTAAATGGTCAAGGAACAAATTATTGCTCGGATTAAGGCGAAGACTGCGCACGTCGGCGTGGTTGGCCTGGGTTATGTCGGCTTGCCGTTGCTGGCCGAGTTTGCGCGCAGCGGCTACCAGGCGACGGGCTTCGAGGTTGACGAAGACAAGGCGGCGCAGATCAATGCGGGCGGTTCGTATATCAGCGACGTAGATTCCGCCGTGGTGAAGGAACTCGTCGACGCCAAACGCCTGCGCGCCACCACGGATTTCAAGCACTTGGGAGAATGCGATACGATCGTCATTTGCGTTCCCACGCCGCTCCGAAAAACGAAGGAGCCTGATGTTTCTTACATCCTTGCCGCTGCCGAGGAGATCAAGCAGCACCTGCACGCCGGTCAGTTGATCATTCTCGAATCGACGACGTACCCGGGAACGACAGACGAAGTGTTGTTGCCGATGTTTACAGAGACGGGGCTCAAACTCGACGCCGATTTCCTGCTGGCCTTTTCTCCGGAACGAGTCGATCCGGGCAACCCGGATTTTCAAACGCATAACATTCCGAAAGTAGTCGGCGGCGTGACGCCGGATTCGACCGAGGCGGCCGCTTATCTTTATTCACAAATTGTTAAGGACGTTCACGCGGTCAGCTCGGCGCGGGTTGCCGAAACTGCGAAGCTACTCGAAAACACTTTTCGCGCAGTGAACATCGGCATGGCAAACGAAATGGCGCGACTATGCTACGCGCTGAACATCGATACCTGGGAAGTGATTCGCGCCGCCGCCACCAAGCCGTTTGGGTTCATGCCGTTCTATCCGGGTCCCGGAATCGGCGGCCACTGCATCCCGCTCGATCCGCATTACCTTTCCTGGAAGGCGCGGCAGCACGGTTTCGATTCGCGCTTCATCGGGCTGGCGGAAGAAGTGAATTCGCGAATGCCGGATCACGTGGTCCAACTGGTTGCTGACGGACTGAACGACGAAAGCAAGTCGATGAAGGGTTCGCGCATTCTGTTGCTGGGCGTCGCCTACAAGAAAGACATTGACGACGTGCGCGAGAGCCCGGCGTTGTCGATCATCGATCGCCTGCGAGCGAAAGGCGCGGACGTGCGTTACCACGATCCGTTTGTTAAAGAGGTCCACTTCGACGATGCGCATACCGAGGGAGGCGGCGAGCCGCTTGACTCCGTGTCTTTAACCGATGAAGAGCTGCGCGCGAGCGACTGCGTGGTGATCGTCACCGACCACAGCGCTACTGACTACCAACGCGTCTGCCAGCTTTGTTCGCTGATTGTGGACACGCGCAACGCACTCAACGGCGACGTCAGGCGCGACAGTAGTGCGCGAGTGATCCGCTTGTAGGATAAAATCTATCGAGGCCCGAAGAATCGTCGAGTCGGTCCTTTGGAGTTGAAAGTGTGATTCGGCTCAGTTATTCGGGCCGTTAAGGTTTCGTGTTGGAAGGAGGCTGCGCCATGGCATTAGCGGGCATTCAATTCGTTACTGACGCCGAAGGTAGAAGGGTGGCAGTTCAGTTGGACCTAAAAGAGTGGGGCGAACTCTGGGAAGACATTTACGACAACATCGTCGCCGACAGCCGCAAGGGCGAACCGACGATGCCACTCAGTGAGTTTGAAGCTGAATTGAAAAGTGAAGGACTCTTGAATGAGTGATGCGGCTTATGCGGTTGATTTAAACCGTTCCGCTCAGAAGGAAATTCGCGCGCTTGATGCAACCGTGCGCGTGCGCGTCATTCAGGCAATTCACCTATTAGCAGCAGAGCCGCGACCTCCCGGTTGCCGCAAGCTTGTAGGTTCAGTGAACCGCTGGCGAATTCGTATCGGCGAGTATCGAGTCATTTATTCCATTAACGACGACGAGCGACTAGTCGAAATTGTGGCAGCCCGACATCGCAGCAAGGCTTACGAGTAGTGCTCAAAGTAATCAACGTTGTCGGCGCGCGGCCTAACTTCATGAAGGTCGCCCCGATTGTCGAAGCAATGAAGCGGCAGAAACGAAAGTTTACGCCGCTTGTTGTTCATACGGGCCAACATTACGACGTAGCGATGTCCGACGCGTTCTTCCGCGATCTGGATCTGCCCGCGCCTGATGTTCATCTCGGCGTCGGTTCTGCTTCACACGCGGCGCAAACCGCCGCCGTTATGGAAAAATTTGAACCCGTAGTGCTCCGCGAGAAACCCGATTGGGTGTTGGTAGTCGGCGACGTGAATTCCACGCTCGCTTGCGCGCTCGTCTGTGCGAAGCTGGGTGTGAAGGTCGCTCATGTTGAAGCGGGACTACGCAGCCGCGACCGCACGATGCCGGAAGAGATCAACCGGCTGCTCACCGATCAGATCGCTGACCTCCTCTTTACTCCTTCCGCAGACGCCGACAAGAACCTGAAAGCCGAGGGGATTCCCGCTGAGCGAATTCGCCTGGTTGGAAACATCATGATCGATTCGCTTTTTAGGCACTCCGAGCGAGCGCTGCAGTCGCCCGTCAGAGACAAACTGGGAGTCGCGAACAAAGACTATGCGGTGCTGACTTTGCATCGTCCTGCAAACGTCGACGACAAAAAAGCGCTCGGAAGAATTCTTAGCGCGCTCGAAAAAATCAGCGGCCGGTTGCCGATCGTTTTTCCGGTTCACCCGCGCACGAGGAAAATGATTGCCGAGCTTGGCCTTGAAAAACGACTGGCAAAGAGCGGCCTGAAACTGATCGAGCCGCTCGGCTACCTGGACTTTCTTGCTCTCTACAGCGGCGCGCGTTTGGTGCTCACGGATTCCGGCGGCATTCAGGAAGAGACGACCGTGCTGGGCATTCCGTGTTTGACGTTGCGCGAAAACACCGAGCGCCCGATTACAATCACGCGCGGGACAAATCAACTGGTGGGCAGCGACGGGGAAAGGATCGTGGCCGCGGCGCTTGCGGCGCTCGACAAGCCGCGACCAAAAAAGCGTCGCATTCCGCTTTGGGATGGACACACGGCGGATCGAATACTCGCGGCGCTCTGAAGTTTTTGGATTGAGCCCGCGAAGTGGGCATAAGCATAAAGCTTGGGGTGGAGCGGAGCGGAACCCCAGGATCGTAGAAGTTTAAAGGAAAAGCCCACGAAGTGGGCGATAGCCTCTCTTTCGGTAAAATCGAGTTTTTGCGCTATCGCACGCTTCGCGCGCTCGGTTTTCTTGTCGTTGTAATCCCAGGGTTCCGCGGCGCTTCACCCTGGGCTTTATGCTGCCGCCTGCTCCGCAGGCTTGGAGTTTCTGCTCAGACTGTAACCAGGTGAGCCGTTGTCGAAACCTTCCGATCGTCTACCAAAATTTCCGACAACATCGCTGACGCGCGGACTGCGCAGTGTGCTTCGCGGCCAGGTGAGTTTCGCTCAAGCGGCGCGCGAAGTTGTGCGACGCGGGCGAGTTGCTGTCAGCCGCCGTAGCGAACGCGCGCTGCTCACGGAGCTTGCTGCCCAACCAGCGCGCCTGCGACCTGAATTCCAGTCGCTCTCTACGGCCGATCTTCTCCAACACTTTCGCGAGCGTTCCTCGCCTTCGTTTCTTCCCGGATTCGCAGAGATCGAAACGACCGCGAAACTGCAGCGCTCGCTTTTCCCCGACGATACCGAGCGTGTGATCGCCGCAGCCCGGCAAATCACTGACGAACATCGCTGGCCGCTGTTAGGCTTTGGCGACCAGGAATTCGGAACCCCGATCAACTGGCATCGCGATCCGCTCTCCGGAAGAATTTGGCCGCTCGACTACCACGCCGACATTAGGTTGTGGCACAACGACGGTTCAGACATCAGAGTCCTTTGGGAACTCAACCGCCTGGGCCACCTGATCACTTTGGGTCGCGCCTACGCGTTGACCGCAGAGGAAGAATTTGCAGTTGAGTTTTTCGCTCAGGTCGAAAGTTGGCGTGAACAAAATCCCGTCGGGCGTGGCGCGACCTGGTCGTGTGCGATGGAAGTTGCTTTGCGCGCGATGAACCTGCTCGCGGCGTTCTACCTGTTTCGCGATTCGCGGAACCTGACCGAAGCCCGACTGCTGACGTTGCTGACAATGCTCGAGCAGCACGGCGCCCACATTCGGCGCAACCTCGAGTTTTCGCACGTCGCGACGAGTAATCATTACCTCTCAGACGTCGCAGGCTTGTTATGGCTCGGGATCATGTTGCCGGAGTTGGCCCACGCCCGCGGGTGGCGCGATTGGGCGCTGGCCGAATTGCTCAGCGAGATGGACAAACAAATTCTCGCGGACGGTGCGGACCACGAAGGCTCGACCGCGTATCACTGCTTTGTGCTCGAGCTGTTTCTCTACTCGTTCATTCTCTGCCGCGCCAACAAGACAGAAATCGCCGACAAATATTGGCGCAAACTCGAAGCGATGCTCGTTTACCTGCGCGGCATCATCCGGCCCGACGGCTGCGCGCCGCTGGTTGGCGATGCAGACGGCGGCCAGGTTTTGCCGATTGTGCCCCGCAGCGCCAACGATCACGCACATCTACTCGCCCTCGGCGCGGCGATCTTCAAGAATTCACAATTCAAGCTGGCACGAAGTTTCGCAGTCTGCGCGCCCGGAATTGCTGTGGTTGTTGGGCGAACAAGGTTTGCGAGAACACGAACGGCTCGCGAATTCTAATCAGCAAATCCCCGGGACCGCGGGCGTCTTGCGCGCAACGCCGCCATCAGAGGCCTTTCCCGACGCCGGCACATACGTTCTGCGCCACGACGATCTCTTCATGCTCTTCAACGCGAACAGCGCACAGAACAAGCGGCCGGCGTCGCATCGCCACAACGACGCACTGAGTTTTGAACTCTCAGCCTGCGGCCGCGCGTTCATAGTTGATCCGGGCACCTTCGTTTACACCGCGGATCTTCACGAGCGGCATCTGTTCCGGTCAACCGCTTATCATTCGACCGTCCAGATTGACGACGAAGAGCAGAATACAATTTTGGAAGAGGCGCCGTTTGCTTTCGGCGACGAAGCACGCGCGCGCGTGTTGGTTTGGGAGAGCTCGCCCGAACGCGACCGCGTGGTCGCCGAACACACAGGCTATGAACGGCTGGCGAATCCGGTGACACCTCGGCGCACCGTCAGTTTTGACAAGGCGCATCGTTGCTGGCTGATTGAGGACGAGCTCACGGGCAAAGGCGAACACAAAATTGCGACTCGTTTTCACTTCGATGCCGGCCTTGACGTCAAGCCCTTTGACAACAATGCTGTCATCGCCGGCGACGAGAGCAGCGTCGCGCGCTTGCTGGTGCGTTCGCTTGATCTCGATCAGCCTGCTGAGTTGCAGCCGCAATACACGTCGCGGCATTACGGTGCGAAAGCGGAGTCGACGACAGCTTGCTGGACGATCACGACGAGCCTGCCTTGTAAACTTCGCTGGGCGCTCATCCCGATTTGCGCCGGCGGCGATCAGAATGAACGAATGAAGGTGGTCCAAAGTCCAATGTCCAAAGTCCAAAGTCTGTCCGGCGAAGAATAGAGGCGAATTCGCAGCGGAGTTGGCAACGGACACGGATAGGCTCAACAGGTTTAGAGTACAAGCTTCAGCTTGCGTACGTTCCCGGAAGGCAACCTTAAGGTTGGACTCTGAACTCCTTGAGCGACTTTGGACTTTGGACTTTGGACTTTGGACTTTGGACTTTGGACTTTGGACTAATTCATGTGCGGCATCTGCGGAATCTGGGAATACGGCGCAACTGAAGGGCGCGTCGACCTGTCGCTCGTTGCGTCGATGCGCGACGAGATGCGGCACCGCGGACCTGACGACGCCGGCGCGGCCCTCTTCGATGGCGGGCGCGGGGGGCTAGGTTTTCGTCGTCTGGCGATCATCGATCTCTCGCCCGCCGGCAACCAGCCGATGCATGGCTGCACCGATCGTCTGTCGCTCGTCTTCAACGGCGAAATCTACAACCACCTGCAACTTCGCGAAGGGCTCCAGCAGCCGCGGCCACGCTTATCATTCGCTCACCGACTCAGAAACCATCCTGCACACTTACGAAGAACGCGGGCCTGGATTTCGTCACCGACCTCGAAGGCGATTTCGGCATTGCCATCTGGGACGCCGAGCGCGAGCAACTCGTGCTCGCCCGAGATCGCATCGGCGTCAAGCCGCTTTATTTCTACCAGCAGGACGGGCGCTTCATCTTCGCTTCTGAGATCAAGGCAATCCTGCAGCATCCGTCGGTGACGCCGGAGATCGATGAAGAGTCGCTTTATCACTACCTGACCTTCCTGACCACGCCCGCGCCGCGCACGCTCTTCCGCGACATTCAGAAATTGCCGGCCGGGCATCTGCTCATCGTCAAACGTGACGGCGTTACGGAACTCAAACAGTACTGGGACGCGCTGCCGCCGGAAACAATTTCCGCAGAGTTCGCCGGTCGCACCGAGGCCCAGCACAGTGAAGAAATGCTGCGCCTGCTGCGCGACTCGATCCGCAAACGCATGATGTCTGACGTGCCCTTCGGCGTGTTTCTTTCCGGCGGCGTCGACTCTTCGGCCAACGTTGCTTTGATGTCGGAGCTGATGTCGCAGCCGGTGCGAACGTACACGGTTGGGTTTCGAAGACAGCGACGAACTCAACGAACTCGACAGCGCGCGCGCGATCTCGAAACGCTTCGGCACCGATCACCACGAAGTGATCATCGGCCAGCAGGACATGCAGAAGTTTCTGCCTGAGCTTGTCTTTCATCAGGACGAGCCGCTGGCCGATCCGGTTTGCGTGCCGCTGTACTACGTTTCGAAGTTGGCGCGCGACAGCGGCACGATCGTGGTGCAGGTTGGCGAGGGCGCTGACGAAATATTCGCCGGCTACGATTGGTTCAGAAAATACGTGCGCATTGACGAGCTGTTTTGGCAGCAGGCTGAAAAGTTGCCACTCGCGCTGCGGCATTCGCTCTCCGCGATGGCGAAGCCGCTGATGGAAGCTTCGTTCAACAAACGCACCGCGATTGAGCTGGTGCGGCGGCTCGGCGCGGGCGAAGCGCTCTTCTGGGGCGGGGCAATTGTTTTCGACGAAGATTTCAAACGCCGGCTCTTGTCTTCGGAACTGACTTCACGCCTGGACGGTTTGTCGTCGTACCAGGCGGTGCGGAAACATCTCGAACACATCGCCCACGTTCGGCCGAACTCAGACTTCGCCACCCGCATGAGTTATCTCGAGCTGAAGCTGCGACTGCCCGGAGTTGCTGCTGATGCGCGTGGACAAAATCACGATGGCAACGTCGGTCGAGGCGCGCGTGCCGTTTCTTGATCACGCAGCTGGTTGAGTATGCGATGGGCCTGCCGGTTGATCTGAAGATCAAAGGCACGAGCGGGAAACACATCCTGAAACAGGCGCTCGAAAAAGTTTTGCCGCACGATTTGCTTGTATCGTCCGAAGCGTGGTTTTGGCGCGCCGATTCGTGAATGGTTTCGCGGCGAGAGCGGAGAGATGTTGGGCGGGCTGATCATGAACTCGTCGATTCGGCGTCGCCAACTGTTTGACTACACGTTGGTTGCGCGGCTGATTGACGAACACCGTCGCGGCGCGCGCGATTGGAGTTTTCACCTGTGGGCGTTGCTGAATGTGAGCTTGTGGTGTGACCGCTGGATCAAGTAGCTCATGTTCTGCAACTCAAGGTAATTGAAAGAGCGGGGGCAAGCCCGCCTTCCCAACCTCGAAACTCTCCGACTCGTCCGGTTGCTCGAACCTTGGAAGCCTTTCAAGCAAGAACTTACTCTCAACTGTGACTAGCTCGAGGTCGGGAAGGCGGGCTTGCCCCCGCTTCTTTGATCGATCTATTTATTGTTTCCGCAATCACTTGCGGCGTGAAGTGTTTTTCAATTCGCAGGCGGCTGTTTTCGGCAAGTCGTTGCCATAGTTCTGCATTCGAATACAACTCTTCAATCGCCGCCGCGAACGAAACGGGATCGTCGCCAATCATCACGTCCAGCCCGTGAGTCAGCCCAAACCCTTCGGCGCCGATCGAAGTTGTAACGACCGGAATGCCGTGGGCCATCGCTTCGCCCACTTTGCCCTTAATGCCGGCGCCAAAGCGCAACGGCGCGATGAAGACACGCCGGTCGCGCAGGTAAGGTTCAACGTCGGGAACATAACCGCGCACGCGCACTTTATCCGAAGCGTAAGCTTTGATCGCCGCGGAGGGGTTGTCGCCAATGATGTCGAGCCTGACGTTCGGCAACGTCTCTCGCAGACGCGGGTAGACTTCGCGCATGAAAAAGAGCACCGCATCGTCGTTGGGTCGATGCGCGAGGTTGCCGATGAAAAGCAAATCTTGCCGTTCATGAAACGGCTTGCCCGCATCGCGTAATTCATGAATCGTCGGAACAACTTCGATCCGAGCGTCCGTCACTTCACGCTGCATCACTTGTTTGTCTTCGGCTGAAGCACACCAGACAACATCGCTCGCCCGCGCCAGTTTCCCTTCAAGCTGGCGATACTTTTTCGCCTCATCCCGGGCGCTGACGTCACCGGTCGTTTCGAATTCGCGTTGGAACCTGACGAAGTGAGTGTCAACCATGTCAAAAACTATCGCCGCCTTCCGATTGGCTCGACGAATGCGATGGATCAGCGCGTCTCCCATGCTGGGCCGGCTGACGATCGCAGCCTTAACATTCTTGTGTTTGAGCAGTCGGCGGTAATCGGTCGCGTCAGCAGTCTCGATGCCTTCCTTCCAAAGCGCGCGTTCGTAGTCGAGACTTTGCGGCCGATTAAACGGGACGAAGATCACATGACACCACTCGGCGAGCGTTTTGAGAATCAGGAACATTCGCAAACTGCCGGCGTCGCGATCGGGGCTGGGAACGCGTTCATCGAAAACTACCACGCGCGGCCGATTCCAGTTGCGATTGCTCGCCGTGGCGATGTCACTCAAGGTGTGCGGCAGGCGTTCACGTCCCAGCACTGCGCTCCACTTCTCGACAAACTTTTCACGGTTAACGATTTGAAACTGCTTGATGCCTTTCGTCGTGTCAGTGCCCGCGGTAACGCCTTCGTAGTGCACCACGCGCGACAAGGGTTGATAGATCACCCGATAACCCAGCGAGCGCACGCCAAAGCAAAGGTCAACATCTTCGTAGTAAGCGGGGGCGTAACGCCGATCAAAACCACCGAGGCGATTAAAGATTTCTGCGCGGACCAGCAACGAAGCCGCTGAGCAGTAGTCAACTTCACGCGCGAAGTTGAACCGCCGGTCATCCGGTGAAGCGCCCCAGCCATACTGCGAAGCCTCGCCGTGTGTCATCACGACTGCCCCAGCTTCCTGAAGCGAGCCGTCCGGATAAATGAGCATCGAACCGACGGCGCCGTTGGCAGGGTTTGCCTCGACAGTTCCGACAAGGTGGTCCAGCCAACCCGGCAATACACGCGTATCGTTGTTGAGAAACACCAGATGCTGCCCGCGGGCCGCTGCCGCGCCCTGGTTGCACGCCTCGCCAAAGCCGCGGTTCTCTTCGTTTCTGATCACGCCAATCACATTCTCGAACTGAGCCAGAACCTCACTGGTTTCGTCGGTAGACGCGTTGTCCACGACGATCACTTCATTCTCAGTGAGATCGATTTCCGGCAACAGTGACTGCAGGCATTGAAGTGTGAATGCGGCCTTGTTGAAAACCGGGATGATGATGGAAGTCCGCGGCGTGGCCGAGGCGGGTTTTTGCGAGAGCTTTATTTTGGCGAGCAGCGCTGCGGCAGAATCAAATTCAGCGGTGGTCAGCGAAGGTGGTTGCCAGGAGTGTCGAGTCGGTTTGGGATTACGCGGCTGCGCGATCCGCAGCAGTCTTCGCAAAGACAGTTTGGAAGAGAGCGACAGATTTTCCTGCAGGATTTTCTTTAGGCGACCCACGGGATGTTCAGCTTTGCGGTTTCGAATCCGGCTGGGAGATTTGCCATTTGAGAAGGGGAGCGACCAGGCCGACGCGCTTGTGTCGTTCCGCCAGGGTGTCGTCGCCGGATTCGAAAACTTCAAAATCAAGCACGTCGTTTTCGACGAAGATGACGCGTTCATTTTTTATGTCCGCGCCGATCGTTGCAAAGTACGAGCCCGCTTTCAGCAGTCCGCCGGGCACGTTCACTTCGCTCAGAAACCGGCCAACGCGGCGATTCGAAGCTTCTTCCGTGATCAGATCGTAATCTGAAGTAGTAAACACGATGTCACCGCGGCTGTTTCTGATGACGATGAAAAAGCGCGAGTCAGCCAGCAGTTTCCGGTTTTCGTATTCGAAAAGAATTGTGAACGGCTCGCGGCAGTCGATCGCGCTCGTACTCGATCCGCGCTGCTCGATGTCGGTGCGGCGCAGTTCGATCTCGTCGCTTTTGCCGCGCGGAAAATCAACCCAGGTGACGGGAGAATAAAGTTTGTTGGCGGTGTCGAGGTAGTGAGTCGTCACTTCGCGCGTTGGCCCATTCATAATCAGAGCGCCTTCGTGCAAAAGAATGGCCCGCTCGCAAAGCGCGTTGACGGCGCTGAGATCGTGACTGACAAAAAGAATCGTGCGGCCGTGTTTGGCGACTTCGTTCATCTTGCCGAGACACTTTTTTTGAAAAGCAACATCGCCGACAGCGAGCACTTCATCGATGATCAGAATTTCGGGTTCGAGGTGGGCCGCGACGGCAAAGGCGAGTCGCACGGTCATGCCGGATGAGTATCGCTTCACTGGCGTATCGAGGAACTGTTCGGTTTCCGCGAAGGCGACAATCTCGTCAAACTTCGCTTCGATCTCGCGTTTGCTCATCCCGAGAATCGCGCCGTTGAGAAAAATGTTTTCCCGCCCGGTAAGTTCCGAGTGAAATCCAGTCCCGACTTCCAACAGGCTCCCAATCCGTCCCTGCAACTCCACGTGGCCCTTGGTGGGCTTGGTTATGCGCGAAAGAATTTTGAGCAAGGTCGACTTGCCGGCGCCGTTGCGCCCGATGATTCCGACCACTTCGCCCGGAGCCACTTCGAAACTGACGTCGCGCAACGCCCAGATGGTGTCGTCAGGTTTGTCCTTGCCGTTCATTAGTCGATTCAGCGGCGCGCGCAAGCTCGCGGCAATCGTGTCGCGCAGGCTTGTGTGCCCGCGCACCGCGCCGATCTGATAGCGCTTGCTGAGACTCTCGACTTTTATGACTGGGTTCATTGTTGAAAGGAACGACGGCCGAAGCATAGCCAGCGTGATCAGTGGCGTCAAGCAAGTCCTATGTGATCGTGTGCCCGTCAGCCCTTGAGGAAGATGCGGGCAGGAAACATGGCCAAAAAAATCTGGACGCCGCCAGCTACGACACTGACAAGGCCGAGCACTCACACTATCTCCGCAACTACGAAGAGTATTTTCAGCCGCTGGTGGACCAGGAAATTAAGCTGCTGGAGCTCGGCATTTACAAAGGTGGGTCGTTGTTCTTGTGTGGCGCGACTTCTTCACCAAAGGCGTCATTGTCGGGCTCGACTCAAACGCCGTTGAGGTGCGCGACGAGAGCGGACGCATCCGTCTTTACCAATTCTTAATCTCTACTGAACGCCTCTCAAGCTCGGCCCTCGCGCCACTTGGCAGTCTCGAGGTCAGGAAGGGGGCTTGCCCCCGCCTCTTCTCCTCAAACGACGTTCAGCATTTTCGCCTTGCCCACCGCGGCAGTAGTATCATCTTCCAGGCAAATCCATGGGACTAGTTAAAACTCTGAAGCGCGTCGTGCCGCGCAAGTTTCACCGGCCGCTGGGCGTGACGCGCCGCTGGCTGCGCACGACTCCTCGGCAGACCGAACTGCAAAAGAAGCACCTGCTTTCCGATCCCACCCTCTCTGAACAAGAGCGTGAACTGCTGAGCAGGGTCAGCAGCCGCATCTATCACAGCGATGGCATGTACGACGGCGATGCCGCGCACTATTACAAAGTTGGACTCTCGGCCATCGCTTGCCTCAACGAGGCGCTCGATCGCGCGGGTCTCAAAAACGTGCGCTCGATTCTCGATTTTCCCTGCGGCAGCGGCCGGGTGCTCAGGTTCCTGGTCCAGCGATTTCCGGAAGCGGAGATTACGGCTGGCGAGCTTGACCGTGAGCCAGTGCAGTTTTGCGTCCGCACATTTGGCGCTCGCGCTGCATTTTCGTCGCTCAATCTCGATGAGGTTTCACTTGGTCGGAAGTTTGATCTCGTTTGGTGTGGCTCGCTCGTTACGCATCTCAACGCCAAGGGAATCGTCGCGTTGCTCAGGCTCTTTCAGCGTCATCTGTCGCCGGGCGGGTTGCTCGTTTTCACGACGCACGGCGATTTCGTGCACCGCCGAATCCCGACGCAGGATTTCGACTACGGACTGCAGCCGGAGCAGATCGAGCGAATGGGAATTGACTACCCCGCGACCGGCTACGGTTTTGAGGACTATCCCGGCGCCACCGACTACGGCGTTTCGTTAACCTCGCCGGAATGGATCCGCGCGCGCGTTGGTGAGATTGGCGGCTTGAAAGAAGTCTTTTTTAAGGAACGCGGTTGGGACAACCATCAGGATGTGTTTGCCTTCGTGCGAGAGTAAATTTGGAGTGCGCTGACCCCGTCAGCGCTTTGGTCCGTGGCGGCCTGACGCCACGTTTTCCAGCATCGTTCATATTCAACCCACGACTGCCGCGACAGGTCGCGGCAATCCAAAGCGCTGACAGGTCAGCGCACTCCAAATAGGTCACAGGTGACCGTAGCGCTCAAAGGCTCTTTGTTGCCGGGCGCGCCTGCGGCGGCGCATTACGGCATTCGGGATCAGCAGCCGCAGCAGCAACCGCGCGGCGACGCGAGATGATTTAGCGCCGCGCCAGTTTTGCATCATCAAGCTCAGCGCCTGCGACTTCTCGCCGACGCGCAGGAAGTCTTCAGCGCGGTTGAATTTCGTCGTTCTTTGCAACTCTGCAACCTGCGCGTCAGTGAAACCGGCCCGCAACGCCGCTTGCCGTTGCGCCTGCAACTGTTCCTCCAGCATCAGCATCTGGTCCCAACTGACGTTCGCACCGTGCCGTCGCCACGCCGACAGGATCCGCGGGTCGAAAGCAAACTCACCTTCGCTGCTCAGACGCAGGTAAAGATCATAGTCTTCCAGTTTCGAATCTTCATTCCAGCGTTCGCCTTCGAGCGGCGCGCGGCGATACAACACGGTCGGGCTCATCGGCGCGGTTGTTTCGAGCAGCATCGCGCGCGCGTCACCGTCGGCATAGTTGGCCCAGTCGGCCGTTGAGTCGACGATCCGATTCTCTTCGTCAACAAAAAAAGTGTGACCGTAGGCGAGCACAGCCTGCGCGCGCGCTTCAAGCAAATCGACGCGCGCGTGCAGAAAATCCGGCAGCCACAAATCGTCCGAGCCGAGGTAGGCGAAATAGTCTCCGCGCGTGCGCTCAAATCCTTCGTTCAAAGTTGCGCACAAACCGCGATTGTCACGGGCCACCAGCTCGCAGGGAAACGGATAGTCGCGGAGCACGCGTTCGATGACGCGCGGCGAATCGTCGCTTGAGCCGTCGTCGATAACGATCAACTCAGCCGGAGCGAGCGACTGCTTCATGATCGAGCGCAGCGTCGCTTCAACAAAGCGCGCGTGGTTGTAAGAAGGCACTACGACCGAGACGGCCGGCGGCTGGCCGCTATAGTTCGGTTCAGTTTCTTCCTGCGACTCGGCTGCGATCATTTTTGCAAGCCGCGTAGCGGCGTAATGTATATAGACGAGGAAACTAAATTGAACTCTAGCTCCCGAGGAGCGCAATGTGTATTCTGTCGCCGATAAATGGGCTAAGGATCTTAGGAGTTTTTCTCTTAGCTATCGACATTTTGTGCCTGGCGGCACTTCGGCCACGTAACGTGTCCGTCTCGCAATGAGCCAGAGAATTATACTCTTCGGACCACTGCCACCGCCTTATGGTGGCGTCGCGATTTACATGAAGGCGCTCTTGGCTCACTTGCGCAACGTGAATGTTCGCGTCTGGACCTATGGCGGCGCCAAGCCCAACGATGCAAACGTGCGTTTCGTCGCGCATCGCCGGCTGGGAACTGTTTGGGCGTTGCTTGCCGAAGGAAAGGGCGCACGCATTCTCGACGCGTCACACTTTCATCTCGAATATCCCAACCCGCTGCTGTTGCCGATCTGGCTCATCCTCAAACGCGTGCTCGGCTTTGAGTGGTACAAAAATATTCTTGATGGTTCGTTGCCGAAGCGCTATCCGAACTTCGGCGCGCTGCAGCGCTGGCTCTTCCGGCGCGCGATAAATGCAGTCGACGAGTTTGTGGTTGTTAGCGAAGAATTGCGCCGCTGGCTGCTCGAAGACATTCGAGTGCGCCAGACCGTAACAGTCATTCCCTGCCTGTTGCCGCCGCCTGCGAACGAGACCTCTGCGGCTCTGTCAAGTGAAACCGCGGCAGCGCTCCAGTTCTACTTCTCGCAAGCGATGCGAGTATGCTCGATCGGAGTCTTCTACCCGACCTACGGGTTCCGAGACGTCGCCGAAGCTGTCGCGGAACTTCGCGAACGAACGGGCAAAGACATCGGCCTGGTGCTTTTGGACGGCGCGTTTGTATGCGATGAAAACTATCGTCACGAAGTGTTGGTGGATCGCGATTGGATCACCGTGCTCGAGAAAGTTCCCAATCCCGAGATCTACGAGATTCTGAAACGCAGCGACGTGTTCGTGCGAGCGTTTCGCGACGAGAGCTATGGCATCTCGCGCATCGAGGCGCTTTGGTGCGGCGTGCCGGTGGTGGCAACGCGCGCGGGAGAAACACGCGGCATGTTGCTGTATGACTTCGGCGACGTCGAACAACTAATCAATCAGGTGCAGGCCGTTTTGCTGTATCCGGTTTTGGAAGAGACTAACCCCTGGGCGGAACGTTACCGGCGCGAGGCGGAAGCGAACCTGCAGGCGGTGGAGAAGCTGCTCGGAGTTGAAGAAGGATAATAGCCGCGGATTAACGCGGACACACGCGGATCAGAACAAGACCGAATAGGAAAGTGAGGACCTAAAAGCGTCGACAATTCGTGTTCAGTTCCGACCCGCATTTATCCGCGTGAATCCGCGGCCAATTTAACGACCCTGCAGCCGATTGTGTGAAGCGCCACCGCTGCCAGCACGAAAAGAAAATAGTGAATCACCAGCACGTAACGATATTCGGTGTGCAATGCTGACTGCGTGCAGAAGTAGTAAAACGGAACCACCAGCAGGATCGCGAGGTTCTGCCACTGACGCCGGTAGACCAGCAAGCCGGCGCCGATCAACGCCAACGGCAGGAAGACGGCGGTGATGAAAAGCTTCTGCACGAGCCGCAGGGGCGTTTGAAAAATCTGCCAGGCCCAGGACGATCCGGTGGCCAGGCGGAGCGGCGTGCGCTCAAGCCGCAACATCGACGTCGCTCGGCGCACCATGACGCCGAAGAACCAGACGGGATGCGCGCGGATCACCGCGAAGCCGCGTGCGAGTCGCGCCCGATCCCGCGCCGGTCCGTCGGGCGTAAACAGCGACTTGGCATAGTCAGGCCGGTTAAACGCCTGCGCTTCGCCACGAATTAATTCCGCGTCAGTTTGCGGCATGCCAAGCGAGCCGTCAGTGTTGTAATCTCCAATGCCCTCAATGAGCGTTTGTCCGGCGCCCAGGGATACGGGAATGAATTCGCGGAAGACGAGGGCGTTGCGAATCGTGAGGGGACTAATAATTAGAAAAACCCCGGAGACCAACAAAAGCGCCGGCCGCAAGCGCTCGCCGCGTTTGCAGATGATGAAGAACAGCAGGACCATGAACGGCGCGAGCAGCAAGGCGTTGGCCCTGAACCAGCAGGAGACGCCGATGAGCGTGCCCGCGGCAAGGATCATCAGCAGACGAGATTCGTAGGACAGACATTCTTGTCTGTCCTTTCTGGGGTTGACTGGCCAGTGCCGAAGTTGGATCGGCAAGTACAGAAGTTGGACAGGCAAGAATGCCTGTCCTACGGCTCGTACGATTAGCAGCACGGCGATCAGAATTGGCAGCGCCGCCAGCGAATCAGGCAGCGGCATCAAAGAGTTCCAACTAAACTGTGGCGCGAACGCCGCCAACAGTCCCGCGATCACGCCGATGGCCAGTGGGAAAAGTTCGAAAGCGATCAGCGCAATGATCACCGCGGAGAGCGCATCGAGGATCATCTGCAGCAGTTGCGGCGCGAGCGGAGAATGGCCGGCCACCCGGTAGATGGATGAGAGGAACACCGGATAGCCGAGCGGGTGTCCGAGTAGATCAGGTTCGTTGGTCCGCGACGACGGGTCGTAAAGTGAATCAAGGCTGTTGGCCCGAATGTCTTCGGCCTGGTGCTGATAGTTGCGCACGACGCGCGCCTGCACCGAGGAAACTTCCCCGCGGCTGCTCTGCCAGTTCAGCAGTCTGACCCCGAGAGCCGTGCAGAAGATCAGAGCAAGTAATAGAAGTTTTCGACGCAGAGCGGCGAGACTGTCGACAGGCTGCGGAGCATTGGACTGAGCAGGCGTGGCGCCGCTGCGATTGTCGGGTAGTTTCATTGGCCGGCGCATTATACAAAAGCCTCGTGATTCAAGGACACTCGATCATATGTTTTGGCGGTGAGGACTGGTGGTATCACCATCCGCACTCGAAGTACCATCTCATGCGCCGCTTTGCGAAAGCCGGCAACCGCGTGATCTTTGTGAACTCGATTTCGATGGGCCTGCCGGGCCTGGCCAACAAAGATCTGGTGCCGCGCATTGTTCGCAAGTTGCGCTCGTATGCCCGACTAGCGCGGCCGACGCCTGAAGGCGTCACGGTCGTTTCGCCCGCGGTAATTCCTTTCTTCGGCACGCGTGCGGCTCGCGCGGTCAATCGCAAATTGTTGGCGCTGCAAATCGGCCGGCTGGCGCGGCGCGGCGGCCTCTCGCGTCCGATTCTTTGGATTGCGATTCCCACGGCGGCGGACATGATTGGCGAGTTTGACGAACGCCTGGTGGTCTACCAGGTGTCGGATAAGTACGACGCGAACCTGATGGACCACGCGACCGACCTCAGCACGATCAGGAAGTTGCATGAACGTGCCGTAGATAACGCCGACCTCGTGGTCTATTCGGGGCAAAAGCTTTTGGCCGAGGCCGAGCGCGGACTTGAAAAATCATATCTGCTGGAGCAGGCAGTTGATTTCGATCACTGGTCAAGGGTCGGCGCGGGACACCTGGAAGTCGCGGCAGCGGTGGCGCGTATTCCGCGGCCGCGGCTGGGATATTTCGGCGCCATCGAACCGTGGTTGGTGGATCAGGATCTGATCAAACTCGCCCGCCGCGAACGCCCAGAGTGGCAATGGATTTTCATCGGCAACAAATCGCGCGGTGTCGAGATCGAGGCGTTGCCGAATACGCATTTTCTGCCGCCGGTGCCGTATCAGGAGTTGCCCAACTATGCGGCCGGTTTTGATGTCTGCGTGTTGCCGTGGGACACTGCGCATTCGTTTACGAGCTACGGCTCGGCCATCAAGGTGCGCGAGTATTTGGCGAGTGGTCTGCCGGTAGTCATCTCGCCGTTGCCGGAGTATGAAACGTTGAGCAGCGTGTTGCGGATCGCGCGCAGCCACGACGACTGGTTTCGTTTGGTTGAAGAGGCTTTACAGGAGAAGGACTCGGCGGCGGCGCAAGCACGACAAGCGGCAGTGGCCGGCGGAACCTGGGACGCGCGCGCTGAATGGGTTTCAGGTTTGATCGAAGAGACGCTGGCGAAGAAGGAAAGACGATAGTCCGCAGATTACGCAGATTGCAAAAGACCAAGAACCCAGAACCAGAATCAACTGTCGTTTAGAGGCGGGCACCGCCCGCCGTCTCAAACGTTGAAACCGGCGGGAGGTGTGTAATTCTCTAAGGTTGAACCGGCGGGCAGTGCCCGCCTCTAAACGTTCGTTAGTACTCTTGGATGTTCATGCGCGTGCGTTCATTTTGTCTCTGTCATCTCTGTCATCTGTGTAATCTGCGTAATCTGCGGATAACTCTGAGTTAGATGAAGCAGCTTTTGCAAAACTTGAGAACTGGCGAAGGCACAGTTGCCGAAGTTCCGGTTCCAATCGTTCAGCCCGGCCGCGTGCTGGTGCGCGCCGCTGCGTCCCTGATCAGCGCGGGCACAGAGCGCGCGCTGGCTGAGTTGGGACAAAAAGGTCTTATCGGCAAAGCCCGGGAACGGCCCGAACTGATCGGAAAAGTTTGGGAGAAGGTAAAGACCGAAGGCCTGGTCCAGGCTCTCGAAGGCGTGCGCGACAAGCTCGATCAGTCGCATGCGGTTGGCTACAGCGCTGCCGGCGTCGTGATCGAAGCAGCCAGAGACGTCGCCGATTTTCGTACCGGCGATCGCGTCGCTTGCGCCGGCACCGACTATGCGTCGCATGCGGAGGTGATTTCGGTGCCGCGAAATCTCTGCGTGCGTCTGCCCGAGGCATTAAGTTTTGAAGAGGGCGCGTTCGGAACGGTTGGCGCGATCGCGTTGCAGGGCGTGCGACTCGCAGAGCCGACGTTGGGCGAATCGATTGTCGTCATTGGCTTGGGACTGATCGGCCAACTTACCGTTCAGCTTTTGCGAGCGAACGGCTGTCGCGTTTTCGGAATCGACATTGACGACGCGCGTATTCAACTGGCGCTGGCGGCGGGCGCCGATGCCGGCTGCGTTCCGGCTGACGCAAGAGAAAGGGTGAAAGCCTGGTCGAGAGGCCGCGGCGCTGACGCCTGCATCATCGCGGCGGCGACTGCTTCGAACGAGCCGGTGGAATTGGCCGGCGAGATCTCGCGTTTGAAGGGTCGCGTCGTTGCCGTCGGCATGGTCGGAATGAACGTGCCGCGCAATGTCTATTACCAGCGCGAGCTGACTCTGAAAGTCTCAATGTCGTATGGTCCAGGCCGGCACGATCCCGATTACGAAGAGCGAGGACACGATTACCCGGTGGCCTACGTTCGTTGGACCGAAGGGCGCAACATCGAAGCGTTTCTCGATCTGCTTGCCGCCGGACGCGTCGACGTGAAGCCGCTCATCACGCATCGCTTTTCCATCGAGGATGGATCACGCGCTTACCAACTCATCTCCGGCAACACAACTGAAAAATATCTAGCGGTGCTGCTGACTTACGACACCGAACGTGAAGTAAAACGCGAATTCGGAAACTCGCGGCCCGTCAAGATGGCGGCGACACCGGCAGGTCGCGTCGGGTTGGGGATGATTGGCGCGGGCGGCTACGCGCAAAAAGTTCTGCTGCCAAACTTCAAAGCAGCCGGCGTCGAGTTTTGTTCGATTGCTTCCGCGTCCGGTGTTTCAGCGCGTGACGTGGGAACGAAGTATGGCTTCGCGCGTTTCCTGTCAGACGCGCAGAGCGTGATCGACGACGACGAAACAAATCTAATCGTCATCGCCACGCGACATGGTTCGCACGCCGAGCTGGCAACGCGCGCGCTGAGCGCAGGCAAGCACGTCTTTTTGGAAAAACCGCTGGCGCTCAATGACGCTGAACTCGATGGTCTGCTCGAGGCTGCGGCGCGTTCTGAAGGACAGTTGCTGGTTGGATTCAACCGTCGCTTTTCGCCCTTGGCGGCGCGGGCGAAAGAAGTGTTTCAAGGTCGTCAGTCTCCGCTGTCGATCGTCTACCGGGTGAACGCGGGACGCATTCCGCGCGACCATTGGACGCAGGACCGCCAGGAAGGCGGCGGACGCATTGTCGGCGAGGTTTGTCATTTCGTCGACTTGATGCAGTTTCTGACCGGCGCTGAACCCGTGCGCGTCTTTGCCGAGGCAGTCAATGCTGGCGGCAGCGAAACTGTCAGCGAGGATTCTGTCATCATCACGCTGCAATTTGCCGACGGCTCAAACGGTGTGATTGCCTACCTCGCGGAAGGTGATAAGAGTTTGACGAAAGAACACATCGAGATCTTCGGCGAAGGGAAGACCTTCGTCATCGAAGATTTTCGCAGTGGCAAACTTTACGCGGGCGGGCGCGAGAAAAAAGAAACACTGGGCCAGCAGGACAAAGGCCAACGCGAGGCGCTGCGGGTCGCCTGCGCTGTTGTTTCCGAGGGCAGACCCGCCCCGATTTCTCTCCGGGAACTTGAAGCCACGACGAGGGCCACCTTTCGCATAATCGATTCATTACGAACCGGGCTGCCGAAGAAAGTGATGAGTCATGAGTAATGAGTGGGGTTGCGTGGCAGATAAAATATCGGTTCGTCTAGAGGCGGGCACCGCCCGCCGTCTCAGGGACGGTAAAAAGATTAGGTTGATAGTTGGACCGGCGGGCAATGCCCGCCTCTAAACGGTTCTGGCTTTTCACCTTTCACTTTTTATTCTTCACTGTTTTTCCTATGTGTGGAATTGCCGGATTAATCAGTCTCGACCCCGAACGTCGCCTGGCGGCGATGCTCGAAACCATCGAGCATCGTGGTCGCGACGACGAAGGCGTTTGGACTTCAACTCCAATTGACGAGCCGGGCCGGCGCGTGTGTGTCGGGCACCGGCGCCTGGCGATTATCGACACCAGCAAAGCCGGCCATCAGCCAATGCTTTCCGCCGACGGTCGTTATGCGATCACTTTCGGCGGCGAGATTTACAACTATCGGGAGCTGCGCGCGGAGTTGCTCAGCAAAGGTCACGCGTTTCAGACCGAGACGGACACGGAAGTTCTGCTGACTGCCTTTGCCGAGTGGGGCAAAGAATGCGTCGCGCGTCTCAACGGCATGTTTCACTTCGCCGTCTGGGACAATCGCGAACGCACGTTGACGCTGGCGCGCGATCACGTGGGCATCAAGCCGCTTTATTATTCCTACAAACCCGCTAGCGCAACAGAACCGGGTTTGTTTATTTTCTCCTCGGAAGTCAAAGCGATTCTGGCGACTGACCTTGTCGAGCGCGCGCTCGACAGGCAAGCGCTCAACCAGTTTCTAACTTTCCTCTGGGCCCCCGATCCGAACACGCTGTTTCAGGGTATCAAGACGCTGCCGCCGGCCCACGTCCTCACGTTTCATGACGACCAGATCACGATCAATGAATGGTGGGACGTTTCCTTCGACGAAATTGAAGAGGGACGCAGCGAGGCGTGGTGGCAGGAACAGACGCTCGAAATGCTCGACGAAGTTGTCAGGATGGAAATGGTTGCCGACGTGCCGCTCGGATCGTTTCTGTCGGGCGGCGTCGACTCTTCAGGAATCGTCGCGATGATGAAGCGTCACAGCAGCGGCCGGCGCGTGTCCACTTATACCGTCGGCATCGAAGCCGAAGATTTACGTTACGACATCATTCCGGACGACGTTGAGTGGGCGCGTCGCGTCAATCAACACCTGGACACGGACTATCACGAGATCATGCTCCGTCCCGCAGTCGTCGAGTTGCTGCCGAAGCTGGTCTATCACATGGACGAGCCGGCCATCGACATGGCGATTCCGAGTTACCTCGTGTCGCAGGCGGCGCGCGAGACGCGGCGCGTGATGTTGTCAGGCATGGGCGGCGATGAAGTTTTTGCCGGTTACCCGCGGCAGCTCGCGATGAAAATCGCCGGCGCCTTCGATCCGGTGCCGGGAATGTTGCGGCGGCCAGTTATGAAAACTATTGAACGCTCGCTGCCGGGCGGAATGCCGGGAAAACTAACCGCCCCTTTACGCAACGCGAAAAAGTTTGCGCGCAGCGCCGGTCTCGACTTTGAAGAACGATACCTGGGGTACGGCACTTACTTCACTGACGAAGCGAAGCAGCAAATCTACACCGACGACTTGCGCGAGGCGACGCGTGGGCTGGACGCTTACGCCGCGCATCGCCGCTACTTCGCTCGAGTCGAAAAGGCGGCGCCGTTGAATCGTCTACTTTACGTCGATCTGAAAACTTTTCTGCCGTGCTTGAACTTGATAACGACGGACAAGACTTCGATGGCCGCGAACCTGGAGGTGCGCGTGCCGTTTCTGAATCGCCGCATGATCGAGTTTGCCGCTCGCATGCCGCCGGAACTAAAACTGAAAGGCTTTAAACGAAAGTACATCCTGAAGCGCGCGCTCGAAAAGGTTCTGCCGCATGAAGCGGTGTGGCGAAAGAAGGCGGGCTTCGGCGCGCCGATTCGCTCGTGGCTGCGCGGGGCCCTGCGCCCGCTGGTGGCGGAGTTGTTGTCGGCGGAAGTGGTGAAGCAGCGCGGCTTGTTTCGTCCGGAAGAAGTGCAGCGCGTCATCGACCTGAACCTTTCCGGTCGCGAAGATTACAACCTGCAGGTCTTTCAGTTGCTGACGCTGGAGATGTGGCAGAGAGAGTTTATTGATCGATGAACCAAGCCGGAGTTCTTCATCCGCCAGTTACGCAGATTTCACAGATTAGCTCAGAAACATGAACGGTTGGACCAGAACAGCTTAGACAACATACAGTCTTAACTTTGACAAGGTCTTCTGCCTTCTGTGTAATCGGCGTAATCTGCGGATTTCCTTTTTGAAGCGGAATGTTGACAACGCCGGAACGCCGAACCTATGCTGGTTGTGATTCATCGTTGGGCCAGTAACTGCCGAAACCTCACCGCCCCGAAAGAGCACTATTCACTTCCGAAGTCGCCCGTATGAAACTGCAGGAAAACATTTCGTCAAACGAGTCAGACAATCGCCTGCCACAGGGGGAAAATGGACGGCAGCGTTGTGTCTTGCTGGCGGAAGACGATCGCGCAGTGCGTCGGCTGTTGGAAGTTGTGCTCGAACGCGCGGGTTATCGCGTGGTGCTGGCCGCCGATGGGCTCGAAGCGATGAAGCTGGTGCTGGCTGAGACTGTCGACGTGGTGATCACTGACGCGATGATGCCAAACCTGAGCGGCCACGAGTTTTGCCGCTTCATCAGAAACAGCCCGGCGCTGTCTCATCTGCCGATCATTTTGCTGAGCGCGCTGGAAAATAAAGAAAGGAATCAGAGTTCGGAACAAGCGGACGTGTTTCTGGCGAAGCCTGTTTCGAGTGAAAGCCTAGTCGAGTGTATTGAGAAACTAATGGCCGGGAAGAAAAGTGATGAGTAATGAGTGATGAGTGATGAGTGATGAGTGATGAGAATGACGAGTGATGAGTGATGAGAATGACGAGTGATGAGCTTTGTACTTTGAACTTCGTGCTTTGTACTCTTGCGCATCCGGCCTTCTACAAAGATCGGATCTCTACCGCAAAGCTCAAAGTACAAAGCTCAAATCACGAAGCTCATGACTCATCACTCATGACTCATCACTCATGACTCATCACTCATGACTCATCACTCATTCCTGCCGAGGCACTGGTGACTTCAATCAGCGCATCGATTGAGGTGTACGACAAACCTTGTGCTTCGGCGACTGCCTGGTAGGTGCAGTGGCCCGCGAGGGTGTTCACGCCCTCCTTCAATCCCGGATCGTTGCTGATAGCCTCAAGAAAACCCTGATTGGCCAGTTTCAATCCGTAAGGCAGCGTGGCGTTGGTGAGCGCAAACGTCGACGTGCGCGGCACCGCGCCCGGCATGTTGGCCACGCAATAATGCAGAACGCCCTCAACGTAATAGGTTGGATCTGAGTGCGTCGTCGGATGCGTAGTTTCAATACAGCCGCCCTGGTCCACCGCCACGTCAACGATCACCGCGCCGTTCGGAACGTCCTTCAGCATGTTGCGCGTAACCAGTCGCGGAGCAGCCGCGCCGGGGACCAGCACGGCGCCGACGATCAAGTCCGCCGATGAAATCGCGTCGTGAATCATGTAGGCGCTGGAAGCAAGCGTGGAAATCTTGGAAAGAAAAATGTCGTCCAACTCGCGCAGGCGATCGAGATTGTTGTCGATGATCGTCACGTGCGCGCCCATGCCCACCGCCATCTTCGCCGAGTTGGTTCCCACTACGCCGCCGCCGATGATGACAACGCGAGCCGCGGGCACGCCGGGCACGCCGCCGAGCAAAATGCCGCGGCCGCCGGCCATCTTCTCGAGGTAGTGGGCGCCGACCTGGATCGCCATGCGTCCCGCGACTTCCGACATCGGCGTCAGCAGCGGCAGAGTGCCCTTGCGATCGGTGATCGTTTCGTAAGCAATGCCGGTGACTTTGCGTTTCAGTAATTGGTCGGTGAGTTCGCGATCCGGCGCGAGGTGCAGATAGGTGAACAGCAACTGGCCTTCGCGCATGCGCGGATACTCGGGCGCGATCGGCTCTTTCACTTTGACGATCATTTCAGCCTGCGCCCAAACGTCGTCAGCCGACTCGAGAATCTGAGCGCCCGCTTTTTGATAGAGCCCGTCTTCAAAGCCTGACCCATCACCCGCGCTTTTCTCAACAATGACTTGATGGCCGCCGTCGGTAAACGCACGCACGCCCGCTGGCGTTAAGCCAACTCGGTATTCGTTATCCTTTATCTCTTTCGGCAACCCAACGATCATTCTGCTCCTCCAGATTCAAGAAAGGACAAATCAGGTCGCCGTTTCTCGCAATAAGGCGCGAAATCCGGCTTGCTGAAAATGAGTATCCACGGTTAGAGCTTCGCGTAAACCTCGCTCACGCATGACAAGGAATGAAACACAATCGGTTAGACCCCATTCTTTGTCGCGTCGCTGGCGATACAAGTCCAACGCCAGGATAAGCAATTCTGATGAAACTGCCATAACTTCAACAAACGGATTGGACTGCAACGTGGCAATTACCTCGGCCGCTTGAGTGCGAAAACGGATCGCAGCCAAGCCATCGGCGATTTCGCCCATTATCAGTTCAGTGGTTATGATTCCGGGTCTTTCTTGTTCCAGCTTCTCTGCCAACTTAGCGCAGCTTGGTGCCATTCGTCCCTCGTGTTCACCAGGGCGTAGACATAGGCCGTGTCAAGAAAGATCGGTTCGCGCTTATCAGGCAAGACCCTCAGGTTCCTCTAGCTTATGGTGAGCGTATGCATCATGACGTTCGGCCAAATCCGACACTTTCATATCAGTGGCTAAGTTACGTATTACGCTCAAGGGGTATGGCGTATCCCGCGGTATTTCACTGTTCTGATCCTCTTTCTCAACGATCAGCAGATAACGTGTGTTCGGTTCCGGACCTGGTTCATCTTCCGGACGAAGAACCTTGCCATCATAAACCGCGTGGATTCTATGTGACATGAATTTCTCTTCGCTTAAACCGAATCATTGATTAGGGCTCAGATGTCGAGCGTGTCGATCTGGGCGCGTTGCAACTTGCCGCTGTAGTCAACGTAAATCGATTTCCACTCGGAAAAGATATCCAGCACCTGCGTGCCGGCTTCGCGGTGGCCGTTGCCCGTCGCCTTCGTGCCGCCGAACGGGAGGTGCACCTCTGCGCCGATGGTGGAAGCGTTCACATAGAAGATGCCGGTGTACATATCCTGCATGGCGCGGAAGGCGCGGTTCACGTCGCGCGTATAGATTGCCGCTGACAGACCATAGCGAACACCGTTGGCGATTTCGACTGCTTCGTCGAGCGACTTCGTTGGGATCACCGCGGTCACTGGCCCAAAGATTTCTTCCTGGGCGATGCGCATGTCCGGAGCCACGTCGGTGAAGACAGTGGGCTCGATGAAGTAACCGCGCGCGTATTCGCCTCTCGTCAAACGTTTGCCGCCGCAGGCGAGGGTGGCGCCGTCTTCCTGTTCGCCAATCTCGATGTAGTTCATGATCTTCTTGGCGGCGTCGGCGTTTATGACCGGGCCCACGTCAGTTTTCGGATCGGCGCCGTTGCCGAGGCGCAACGCTTTCGTGCGTTCCACCAGCTTCTGCGAAAACTGTTTGTAGACTTTTTTGTGAACGACTAAACGCGACGAGGCAGTGCAGCGTTGTCCGGAAGTGCCAAACGCGCCCCACAGCGCGCCTTCGATGGCGAGATCGATGTCGGCGTCGTCCATCACCATGATGACGTTCTTGCCGCCCATCTCCAGCGAGCAGATCGCGTTGCGCTCAGCACAAGCCGAGGCCACGATGCGGCCCGTTTCCGTCGAGCCGGTGAACGAGATCAAACGCAGCGCCGGATGATTGGTAATCGCAGCGCCGGCATTTTCGCCGTAGCCCGTAACCAGGTTCACGACGCCCGGCGGTATGCCGGCTTCTTCGCAGGCTTTGACCAAATTGTAAGTTGAAAGCGGCGTGTCTTCAGCGGGCTTGATCACGAGGGTGTTGCCGCAGACGAGCGCGGGAATCATTTTCCACGACGGTATCGCCATCGGAAAGTTCCAGGGGGTAATCAAGCCGCAGAGCCCAACCGGTTGCCGCACGCACATCGCAAACTTGTCGGGCATCTCGGCCGGGGTGGTGAAGCCATGCAAGCGGCGTCCTTCGCCGGCCGTGTAGTAGGTGCAGTCGATCGCTTCCTGAACGTCGCCGCCGGCCTCGACCAGCACTTTGCCCATTTCGCGCGTCATGTCGGCGGTGAAGCGTTCTTTGTCGCGGATGAGAATTTCACCGAGCCGAAAAAGAATTTCAGCACGCTTCGGCGCCGGCGTGTTGCGCCAACCGTCGAACGCATTTTGCGCGGCGTTGACAGCTGCATTCACGTCGTCGCTGGTCGAGAGCGGAAAACGGCCAATCACATCCTGCGTGTCCGCCGGGTTGATGTTTTCAAACACCTCGCCGGATTCACTGGGGACCCATTTACCGCCAATGTAGTTGTTGTAAGTTTTGACAGAAGTGCGCGTTTGGGCGCGTGAATGTTTCGAGCTGTTTCTTGCGAGAGCTTTTTTTGCTTGAGCCATGGCCGAGTTTCAAGTTCCAGGTTCCAAGTTTCAGGTTGGGAAAACTTGGGCCTGAAACTTGAACCCCGGAAATCCCTTATTGGTAAGTAAACTGAACGATTCTTGTTTGAATGCGATCCCGATTGAAACGCGACACCTGCAGCACAATCGGGTCGCCGGACTTCAAGCCGCTCAGCACGCGTTGGAAGTCCGCGAGCGTGGTCACCGGCACGCGATTGATGCGCGTGATGACGTCGCCTTCCGTCAGCGCTTGCTGTCCGCCCGTGCCGCGCACTTCCGCCGCCAGTCCGTTCGGATCCACATCCTTCACGTAGAGGCCGCGCACGCCGGCGAGGTGCTTGTCGGTGATTAGCTGCTGCGTGAGTTCGGCCAGGGTGATGCCGAGGTGTAATCCGTTCCCTTTGAAATCCGATTCTTTGCCGGTCGTCTTCGGCGAAGGCGGCGTCTCCGGGTTGCTCGCTTGCGCCGTCTTGGGACGCTCGCCCAGCACGACATTCGCGGTCATCTTTTCGAGTTTGCCGTCGCGATCGCGCAGGAAAGTGAACGACGCTGATTGGCCGATCGGACTGCCCGCAACTTTCTGAATCAGATCCTGTGCGTTAGTCACCGGCTGTCCGTTGAACTCAGTGATGATGTCATTGGACTGCATGCCCGCCTTGGCCGCCGGCGTCGGCTGGCCATCGTTGGTGGGCAGCACGTCCATGATGATCGCGCCCTTTGCTTCCGAGCAGGCCGTAGACGCGCGCAAACTCATCTTTCACAGACTCAAGCGTGACACCCAGGTAACCGCGGCGCACTTTGCCTTGAGCGAGAATCTGACGATAAACAAAACTCGCTTCGGTCGCGGGCAGGGCGAAACCGATACCGTTGTAGTCTCCGGTGGAAGTCGCGATCTGGGAATTGATTCCGATCACTTCGCCGCGCATGTTCACGAGTGGTCCACCGCTGTTGCCGCGATTGATGGCGGCGTCGGTCTGCAGAAAGCGCTGGAAGTTCGTGAAGTAAGGCGTCTCTCGTTCCTTCTTGGAAATGATGCCGGCGGTGACGGTTTGATCCAGTCCAAACGGCGAGCCCATCGCCAGCACCCAATCGCCGACCTGGGCCGTATTTGAGTCGCCCAAAGTGACGGTCGGCAGGTCGCGCGGCACATCGATCTTCACCACCGCAACGTCTGTCTCCTCATCGATGCCGATGACCGTGCCGCGATATTTTTCGCCAGACTGCAACCCAACAATAATCCGTGCCGAGCCTTCGACGACGTGTTCATTCGTAAGAATGTATCCTTTCGGACTGACGATGAAACCGCTGCCGACGCCGCGAGTTGGCCGCCGCGCCTGGCGCCGAAACATGTCGAGCAAAGGATTGTTTGACGGCTGATCGTCTTTGTCTTCAGCGTCTTTTTCGGCGACTTCCGGAGCCGAAGTTATGGTCTCAATGTTCACCACGGCGGGTTCGACGCGCTTGGCAATCTCGGCAAACGTAGCGGAAAGCGCTTCGGGCGCGTGCCCGAGCTGGGCCTCGTTCTGCGCCACGGTTGGCCGCCCGGAAAGCATCGCCCCGACTCCAATTCCCGCCAGCAGGCAGGCCGTTCCCAGCGCAATAATCCAAACGCGGAGTTTCCGCAAAATGGCCCGCTCGTTGAGATTTGATTGATCTTTGGCAAGGTCGAACATAAACACCACCTTAAAAAAAGCTGCAAGTCGGGCACCCGAGAAGTGACACTAAAAAAAGAAGTGACTGTCGGGGGCGTTGGGAAGGATTGAAGTATAACTAAAGGGCGACTCTACGGCAAAAGAAAGAGTGTGCAGTGTGCAGTGTGCAGTGGGCGGTTAGCAGAAGGAACAGCCAACTGAAGGTTTCGTTTAGAGGCGGGTGACGGTTTCGTTTAGAGGCGGGCATTGCCCGCCGGTTCAACTACAACGAAACCATGATTCCGACTCGAGACGGCGGGCAATGCCCGCCTCCAAACGAGCGTTCGTCGACTGCCCACTGCCCACTGCCCACTGCCTCACGGTCTGAGGAAAACTTTCAAGACGCCTTTTCCGCCGGCGCGTTCCATCGCATGCACGCCGCGCGCGAGCGGATACTCTTCGCTGATCAAGCTGTCTATGTCGATCGCGCCTTTCTTCAGCAGGTCGAGCGCCGGCTGGAACCGGCCGCAACGCGAACCGACAATACTAATCTCATCAACCACCAGTCGCGCCTGATCAAGTTCCTCGATCTTGCCGGGGCCGTTGAACGTCGACTTCAAAACGAGCGTGCCGCGCGGTCGCAATAGTTCGAGCGCTCCGACGAAACCTGAAGGCGAGCCGGACGCTTCAACTACTACATCGAATTCGCGCTTGCGCTTCGTCGCCGCCTTCGCGAGCAGCGTTTCAACGCCACGCCGCTCCGCGATCCGCAACTTTTCCGCGTGCTTGCCGATTAACAGGACACCCGCGCCGGTCAGCGCCATCGCCTGCGCGCAGAGCAAGCCCAGCTTCCCGTCGCCGATTACCGCAACCTGCATCGAGCTGTTGATGTCGACGCGTTCCATGATGCCGCAGGCTGCCGCGAGTGGTTCCGTGAAAACAGCATGCTCGTCAGCGACTTTGTCTGGGACCGGAAAAAGATTTGTGAGCGGTAAACGCAAAAACTCAGCATGCGCGCCGTCGCGTCCCACGATGCCGAGGACGGTACGGGTTGGGCAGTGGCGCGGATCCCCAGCCGCGCACAAGGCACACTCGCCGCAGCCGGCGTTGATCTCGCCGACCACGCGTTTGCCGACTAGCGTGCTGTCAGGGGACTCTTCAACTACGCCGACGAATTCGTGGCCGATGGTTCCTTTGAACCCGGCATAGCCGCGCGCAATTTCGAGATCGGTGTTGCAGATTCCGGAGAGGAGCACGCGCACGAGAGCCTCGGCGCCGGGCGTGGGCTTTTCAACCTCCCTGACCGTGAGCTTCTTTTTGTCAACGCGAAGAGCGAGCATACAAAAGCAGAAGTCAGTAGACAGAATACAGGAGACGGTAGTCAGAATTCAGTAGACAGTAGACAGAAGTAAGAATAGCGAAGGCAGAAATCAGAACGCTCAAACCCAGGCCGAGACCACCTTCTGTATTCTGACCGTATCCTGTCCTTCAAAAGCTTTTCGATCGTGTATAGACGTTTTGCACAGTGAGTTCAATCGTCTGTTTGCGCCCGGCGACGTTCAGGGGCAAGCGCCATTCGAGATTTTCTTCGCCGGACAATTGCGCGTGGAGCCACCAGTCGCCGGCAGGCACAACGATTGACGCCTGGCCCTGTCTGTCCAGTTTCGCCGCGACCGTAGTTCGGCCCTTCATCCGTTCGTTCATGAAGTCGGGGTAACTCTTGCCGGCGCGCCGCTCAGTGAAATATTCGTGACGCGCGGCGACGATGTCGTAAGGATAGAGTTCAACGGAAATGTCGAGGGCATCGGAATTGTGCGCGGGCGGTCGCAACACAATCTGGACGGTCGTCTCAGCCGCCGCCGCTTCCGGTTTTGCCGAAGACTCGTGAGGAAGATTTCGGTAAACCAACCAGCCCGGCACAAAGAGCGCGACCAGAAGTGCCGCGCGAAGGAAAACTGTCAGGAGGCTGTATGCGATGCCGTTAGTTTCCATGAGTACGAATCTGAGCTTTCAATCCGAATGAGCGCCATGATACCCAAGGCGGAATGTTTTGTGTATCCGCGCGCGCGATCTTTCCGGGTTGAAAGGATTCGGAATGCAAAGTAAGCTCAACGCGTAAACCAAAGAGACTCGACAGTCGTCGTTTAGCGGCGGGCACTGCCCGCCGGTGTAACGTTTGAGACGGCGGGCGGTGCCCGCCTCTAAACAATTCTGGGGCGAGAGTTGGAAATAATTTCGGACAAATTTCGCGACGAGTGCGGTGTCTTCGGCATCTATGGCCACGCTGACGCGGCGCGTCTGACCTACCTCGGACTGTACGCGTTGCAACATCGCGGTCAGGAATCGTGTGGCATCGTTTCCGCCAACGGCGCGGAGTTGCGTCAGGAACGCGCGATGGGCCATGTGGCCGACGCCTTTGACCAGTCAACTCTTGATCGTCTGACCGGTGCGAGCGCGATCGGGCACGTGCGCTACTCGACCGCCGGCGAGGTTTCCATTCGCGAGGCCCAGCCTTTTCTAGTCACTTGTCAGCATGGCCAGATCGCCGTTTGTCACAACGGCAATTTGCCTTTCGCACGCGAAGAGCGTCGGAAACTCGAACAGGAAGGCGCGATTTTTTCCGCCACGTCCGACACTGAAGTCATCCTGCACGGCGTGGCCCGCTCGAAAGCCGGTTCAGTTCGCGAAGCGATTCCGGAAGTCTTGCGAAACACCGAAGGCGCGTTCTCGATGTTGTTTCTGACGCCGAACGAACTGATCGCGATTCGCGATCCGCGCGGCTTTCGGCCTCTCGCTCTCGGACGTTTGGGCGACGCCTGGGTGGTGGCGTCGGAAACCTGCGCGTTTGATCTCATCGATGCGCAGTATGTTCGCGACGTGGAACCGGGCGAGATGCTGGTTATCGATCCGGATGGTTTGCGTTCATCGCATCCGCTGCACGAACAAAAAGCTTCGATGTGTCTCTTCGAGCACGTCTATTTTGCGCGGCCCGATTCGTTGATCTATGGGCAGTCAGTTAATGAGTCGCGACACAAGATGGGCAAACGGCTGGCGCTCGAACATCCGGCGGACGCCGATCTCGTCGTGCCGGTGCCTGATTCGGGCACCGTCGCCGCGATTGGTTATTCCGCGCAAAGCGGGATCAGTTTTCGCTTCGGACTCGTGCGTAATCACTACGTTGGTCGCACGTTCATCGAACCGCGGCAGTCGATTCGTTCGTTCGGAGTGCGCATCAAACTGAACCCGGTGCGGCATTTGATCGAAGGCAAGCGCGTCGTGCTGATTGACGACTCGATTGTGCGCGGCACAACGTCGAAAAAGATCGTGCGGATGGTGCGCGAAGCGGGCGCGAAAGAAATCCATCTGCGAATTAGTTGCCCGCCGACGATCAGTCCCTGTTACTACGGAATCGATACGCCAAACAAAGCTGATTTGATCGCCGCGCAAATGTCGATCGACGAGATTTGCCAGTTTATTGAAGCAGATTCGCTTGGCTATCTGTCGCTTGAAGGAATGATCGGCGCGATTGGCATCAGCCCCAACGCGTCGTGCGTGGCCTGCTGGAACGAGCAGTATCCGACGCGCATCACGAATGAAGCAGAGACGATGTGGGAACGCGATCACGAGGCGGTAAATTTTGAGAGCATAATGCCTGTGTGGGATGAGTGTTAGGAGGTAGTGAAATGGTTAGTGCGCATCACACAGGAGATCCGATACAAAGTCGGAGATCGCGCAGGGTTCCGGCAGCGAAGTCTGAGGAGTCGTACGAGGTTGACTGAAGGCTGCAGCCGAGCCGAGACAGAGATGCAACGGCAACACACTGATTTGCGAAACTGAGCAAGACAAAATGCCGCGCTCCAGTACGACTTCCCGAGCAACCTCGATCTTTCCCTCGAGCGGAGAAAAGACCATCTGGATTGACGCTCTTTGTTGACACGTCGTTCGTCGTCGCTTTCGTGAAGAAGGATGATCAGAACCATCGTCGTCACTGTGGACCTATCTAAGCGAGATCTCGGACTGGGCGATGCTTGTTACGACCGATGCAATTCTGCTCGGAATGCGGGCAACGCGTTGAAGCGATCGAAAATTCAGACGAAGAATAGTGATTCGTAAACGATGGAAGATTTCGGTCACCTCAGACGACGTGCCCTTAATTCATGTGCATCGCAGCTTTTCGGTAATACTTCTACCTACCAATCCTCAGACGCATTCTGGGGGCTGATAGACTGCTATCGTTAGTGCAATGAAGATCTTGCAACTCGGAGTCTCTAAGGCTGACAAGCATTGTGAGTTGGTTAATTTAGGGCCTGAATGAGGTTGATGTTGAAAGGCTGAATTGAAGCGAGGTCAATAAAAGGTTGCGGGTGCGCAATTGCGGTTTTGGTGGTTGTGCTGGGCGCGAGCGGCCTGCTGGGGTGGAAATACGTTTGGCCGCGCTGGAAGTTGCGACCGCCGCCGCCTTCGGGTGGCGAGCTTCAGGTGCACGTGCTTGATGTTGGGCCCGTCGAGGGCGATTCGATTTTGATCATTACGCCGAGCGGCAAGACGGTTCTGATTGACGCGGGCGACACGGGCAAAGGCAAGGTAGTCATTGACGCGTTGAAGCGTTACAACGTGCAGCAGCTCGACTACTTTATTGCCACTCATCCTCATCCCGATCACATCGGCGGCGCCGACGAGGTTTTCAAAGCGACCAAAGTCTTGAACGTGATTGACAACGGTCAGGAGCCTGACGTTCCTGAGTCGCTGCAGACCAAACCAGTCGCGGCCGCCAAGGGAAAGAAAGCTGCGCCGACCAAGAGTAAGTCGTCATCGATTACAAAGTTTTACGACGAGTACAAGGAAGCGATCACGCAGAGCGGCGCGCACTACGAGAAGGCCCAGGCGGGCGCCAAGTATGATCTCGGCGGCGGGACGCGGCTCACGGTGCTGGCGCCGACCGAGCCCCTCTTCACCAGAGACCAGATGAAGACGGGCGGGAACCTGCCGAACGCCAATTCCATCGTCATGCGGCTCGATTACGGCGACTTCTCAATGCTGTTGCCCGGCGATGGCGAAGATCAGACTGAGCACCGCATGCTCACGAAGGATCTGGATCTCAGCGTGAAAATTCTGAAGGTGGCCCATCACGGCTCAAAGTATGCGACATCTCAGGACGTGCTGGATCGAGCGAAGCCGCAAGTGGCGATCATTTCGTGCGGCGAGTGGAATCGCTACGGCCATCCGGCGCAGGTCGTGCTTGATCGGCTGCGAGCGGCGAACGTGAAACTTTACCGGACTGACTTGCAAGGTGAGATCTCGATAACAACCCGAGGCAGGGAAAACGACTTCGTGGTCAAGACTGCGAAGGAGACGAAGAGCGACCTGTGGGCGGGACGACTGCCACAGAAAGACGACGCGACACGCTCAGGCTTCATTGCCTACGGCGATTTCGGCCCGCCACCAAAGAAGAGTAGTAAATAGTGAATCGTGAATCGTAAATCGTGAATAGAAGAGCGGGAGCAGGAGCGTGGTCAGAACCACCTGCGTCAGCGGGTGGATTCCCGATCCCCACCGCTACGGTGGTTCTGACAAGATGACCAGCTAATGACTCGACCAATAACCTACAGCGACGCCGGTGTCGACATCGACGCAGCGACGCGCGCGACTGACAAGATCAAGGAACTCGCGCGGCGTACTTTCAACCAGCGCACGCTTTCCGAGATCGGCAGCTTCGGTGGCATGTTTGACGGCGCCTTCCCGAACTTGAAGCAGCCGGTGTTGGTTGCTTCGGCTGACGGCGTTGGCACGAAACTCAAGCTCGCCTTCAGCACCGGCGTTCACAACACCGTCGGCCGCGATCTGGTCAACCATTGCGTCAACGACATTCTGGTCCAGGGCGCGCGCCCGCTCTTCTTTCTCGATTACATCGCGACTGGAAAACTTCTGCCTGACGTCGTCGCCGGGATCGTTGAAGGCGTCGCCAATGGTTGTCGCGAAAACGGCTGCGTGTTGCTTGGCGGCGAGACGGCGGAGATGCCCGACTTTTACACGGCGGGCGAATACGACATCGCCGGCTTCATCGTCGGCGTTGCTGATCGGGAAAAAATAATTGACGGCAAAACGATCGCGCCGGGCGACGTCCTGCTCGCGCTGCCTTCGGTGGGCCTGCACACGAATGGTTATTCCCTCGCGCGCAAGCTGTTGCTCGAAGTTGCCGGCCATGAAGTTGACACGCGCCTGGACGAATTAGGAGCGACGGTCGGCGAGGCGCTGTTGCAGCCACACGTCAGTTACTTGAAACCGCTGGATGGCTTGCTTGATTCCGGAATGATCAAAGGCCTCGCTCACATCACCGGGGGCGGTCTGACTGACAATATTCCACGGATTCTACCGGAAGGTTGTGCGGTCGAGATCGAGCCGGGCAGTTGGCCCGTGCTGCCGATTTTCAAACTGATGCAACAGATCGGAAACGTCTCCGCGGCCGAGATGTACCGCACGTTCAACATGGGCGTGGGCATGGTGGTGGTGACAGCGACGCAAAACCAGGCTGCCGTGCAGTCTCATCTACAACAGCAGGGCACGTCGGTTTACGAAATTGGACGTGTCGTCCAGGGCCAACGCGCGGTCACAATCGGATGATCGCGCGGGAGCGTTGTCCAGCACCACCTGCGTCAGCGGGTGGATTCAATTGCCCACCGCTGACGCAGGTCAAAAGTTGAGCCACCCGCTGACGTAGGTGGTGCTGACAAGAACCATGACTCGCATCGGCATCTTAATCTCCGCACGCGGCACGAATATGCTGGCGCTGGCTGACGCGGTGGCGCGGGGCCAAATACCCGATGCCGAGATCGCGTTGGTGGTGAGCGACCACGCAAATGCGGCGGGTTTGCAGCGTGCAAATGAGCGGGGTCTCAGAACTGTTGTGGTCGAACGCTCCGGCCGTTCTCGTGAAGAACACGATCGCTCGATAGTCGCGGCGCTTCAGGAACACGGTGTTGAGATTGTTTGTTTAGCGGGTTACATGCGCCTGCTTTCAAATTTCTTCATCGACACTTACCGCAACCGCATTCTCAATATTCACCCCAGCCTGTTGCCGGCGTTTCCCGGACTCGATCCGCACGCACAGGTGCTGGAACACGGCGTGAAGTGGACCGGCTGCACGGTCCACTTTGTTGATGAGACGCTCGACGGCGGACCGATCGTCGCGCAGCGAGTGGTGCCGGTATTAGAGGATGATACGGAGGAAACGCTCTCGGCGCGCATACTCGAACAGGAACATCAACTTTACGCCGAGGCCCTGTCGATAGTTGTTAGCGGGAAATATGAGATCGTGGGACGGCGGGTTCGAAAAACAGTGACGAGTAATGAGTAATGAGTGATGAGTGATGAGTAATGAGTGATGAGTGATCACGACTACTCATGACTCATCACTCATGACTCATCACTTTTCATGACTCATTACTTTTCATGACTCATCACTTTTCTTCACTCATTACTTTTTTTGCCAAGCGCTTCCGCTCGTTGATACGCAGCCCAGACGGCTTTTGAAAGCACGGTTCGCAGCCCGCCTTTTTCCATTTGGTAGATCGCTTCGGCTGACGTCCCGCCGGGCGAGGTGACCATGTTGCGAAGTTCGGCTGGATGTTTTTGCGACTCGCGCGCAAAGAGGACCGAGCCGAGGATCATCTGCTGCACCAAATCCTGGGCCACGTGCCGCGAGAATCCGAGGTGCACGCCGGCGTCAACCAAAGCTTCCATGACGAGAAAGATGTACGTCGGTCCGGTCGCGCTCAGCGCGGTCGCCATGTCGATCTGTCTTTCGTTTTCAACCCGCGTTGCTTTGCCGAGAGCTGCGAACAGCGCCGCCACTTTTTCTTCGTGCGCTTCGCTGACTTCGGCCGTCGCGGTCCAGGCAGTCATGCCCTGTCCAATTTGCGCCGGCGTGTTTGGCATCGCGCGCACGACGGCCGGGTGGAGCAACGCTCCGGCGATAGTTTCGCTTCGAGCACCGGCCACGATCGAAACGACCAGGTTGTCGGGATGAATCGCGCCCCTCAGTTCCTGCAACACCTTGTTCAGCCGTTGCGGCTTGACGGCAAGAACGACGAGCGAACTGGTGGGCGAATTGGTGGGCGAGCTGGCGAACGTTGGCCCGGCAGCGGGGCCGTCGGGATGGACCGCGAGCACTGCGTCACGATTACTTTCAAACATTCGCGTCGCATACTTGGTGTAAAGCTCTTCGCGCCGCGCCAGGCGCGGGTGGCTGCCGACGATCTGTTCAGGCGCAACCAGTTTTTGGCGCAGGAGCCCGGCGATAATGGCTTCGGCCATCACGCCGCAGCCGATAAACGCGAGCCGCGCGCCCGCGAGCGGGTTGACGGCGTCGTTTGGTTTCTCAGTTTCAATCTCTGGCATACTCACCTCATAGCGCTCGCGGGCTCGCACTCGAACCGTTTAGAGGCGGGCGCCGCTCACCGTCTCACCCTAGACACCCCATCAACCGGCGGGTAGTGCCCACCTCTAAAGGAACGCCTGTTGTTTCAGTGTCTCGAAGTTTTGCTGGCAGCATAGCGCAGCCTCTCCCGGATGCGCTACTCTCTCGTCCGACAGCTTTGGCGAGTGATTCGGCAGGCCGCGAACGTCGGCTCCATTTACGATTTGCCGTTCATGACTTAGTGTTCACGATTTACGATGCAACGATGACCATCGACGAACAACTCGCGTACTTGCGCAAAGGCACGGTGGAAATCATTCGTGAGGACGACCTGCGCGCGAAGTTGGAAAAATCCGCAAAGACGGGCAAGCCGCTGCGCGTCAAACTCGGCGCCGATCCAACCGCGCCGGACATTCATCTGGGCCACACGGTGGTCATTCGCAAGCTGCGCGCGTTTCAGGAGTTGGGCCATACGGTGATTTTTCTGATCGGAGACTTCACCGGACTAATCGGCGATCCTTCGGGGAAGTCGGCGACGCGTCCGCAACTAACCCGCGAACAGATCAACATCAACGCTGAAACCTACAAGAGCCAAATATTCAAGCTGCTCGATCCGGAGAAGACTGAGATCCGTTTCAACTCCGAATGGATGGACCAGCTTGGTTCCGACGGTTTCATCCGGCTCGCGGCGCATGTCACCGTCAAACAGATTTTAGAGCGCGACGATTTCGCCAAACGGCTTCAGGAGGAAAAGCCTATCGCCCTGCATGAGCTGCTGTACCCGTTAACGCAGGCTTACGATTCGGTCGCGCTGGAAGCAGACGTCGAGCTGGGCGGCACGGATCAAAAGTTTAATTTGCTGATGGGCCGCAATCTGCAACGCGAGTACGGACAGGAAGCACAGGTCGCGGTGATTACGCCGCTGCTCGAAGGCACCGACGGCGTGCAGAAGATGTCAAAGTCGCTTGGGAACTACATCGGCATCGACGAGCCAGCAGCAGAAATTTTTGGGAAAGTGATGTCGATTTCGGATGAGCTGATGTGGCGTTACTACGAACTGCTGACTGACCTTAGTCTCGACGAGATCAAGCGATTGCGATCAGAAGTCGAAGCGGGAGAACGACATCCGCGCAGCGTAAAAGTCGAACTCGCAAAGCGTATCACTGCGGATTTCCATTCTCCCGACGACGCAAAAAGCGCCGAAGACGAATTCAATCGCATCTTTCGTGAAAGGCAAGCACCTGACGCGGTTGAGAGTCGCTCAGTGAAGCCGCTTGGAAAATGGAAAGTAACCCGGCTTCTGGTCGAAGTTAGTCTTGCGCCCTCTATGTCTGAAGCGCGCCGGCTAATCGAGCAAGGCGGCGTGCGCATTGAAGGCGAACCGGTGACGAAGCAAGATGCTGAAGTAGAGATAACGAATCAACGGGACTTTCTTATTCAGGTGGGCAAACGTCGCTTTCTCCGCGTGCTGGGCGAATAACGAGTGTCTTGACGCTTTTGGCCTCGCGGGTCCAATATCCATGTAGGTACGAACGTCATGATTACACCGATTTTGGTTCGAGCACTTCCTGATTATCGCTTGTATCTGGAATTCTCAGATGGCGTCAAAGGCGAAGTAGATTTGTCGGATCTCGCCAGTGGGGAAGTCTTCGAGCCAGGGAGCAATCCCGGCTTTTTTGAGAAGGTTCAGATCGGCTCGCACCGGGAAATCAAGTGGAATGACGAAATTGAATTGTGCCCCGATTCGCTTTATCTAAAAATAACAGGCAAGACTCCCGAGGAGTTGTTCCCAAGACTTCATCGCGAGCAACCGCATGCCTGAGCTCAGCCGCTTCTACGGCATCATCCGGATGTTCTGGGTTGATCATCCGCCTCCTCACTTCCATGCCATCTATGGTGAACATGAAGCCGTGGTAGAAATCCAAACGTCCGAGATCATAGAAGGCTCTTTACCGCTTGGCGCCAGGAGCCTGGTGAGTCAATGGATTGCTTTACACCGTTCAGAGCTTCTTGAACAATGGTCTTTGGCGCGTCAGTCAAAGCCGCTGAGCAAGATCGATCCCTTGCCGTAGTGAGGTCCAGATGTCAGCAACACTCGCCACTGAAGACATCCTGATCATCGAAACGCCGGAGCGCGTGCCGCTTCACTTTGCGCTGGCGTCGATTGGCAATCGTTTCCTCGCCTGCGCGATTGATCACGCGATCCAGGTGCTCGGGATCATTCTGATGGTCATCGCGTTTACGCTGATTGCGAACCTCTCGGACATGGGTGGGCAGCTAACGAGCGCGCCAAAGTGGTTGCAGGCAACGCTGATCGTGATCGTGTTTCTAATCTTCTCCAGCTACTTTGCTTTCTTCGAATGGATTTGGAACGGACAGACTCCGGGCAAGCGCTGGCTCAAGCTGCGGGTAATTCGCGAAGACGGCCGGCCAGTTACATTTTGGGAAGCGGCGGTCAGGAATCTGCTGCGTTCGGTCGACATGATCTGGCCGCCGTTTTATTCCATCGGCCTGATCTCGGTCTTTATTAGTGGGTCGGATCAGCGCGTGGGCGACATGGTTGCCGGAACAGTTGTCGTGCGCGAACGCGAAGCCGAGGCGCCGGCGTTTGCGCAGGTGTTTGCCTCGCCGGTGAGCGATCCGGCCATGCGGCGCTCGTTCAAGCCGGTCGAGTTCGTGGCCGACTTGCACGTGTTAACCGAATCCGAAATTGAAGTGGTGGAGACTTTCCTGCGCCGCCGCTGGGATTTGGCGGAGATGGCGCGGCAGTGGATGGCCTGGCGCGTGGCCTTGCCGATCATGTACAAGCTGCGTCCGACTTACGACTTGCCAACTTTCACCTACGAAGGTTTTCTCGAAGAGCTTCTTCATCGCTATCGAGAAGTTCACCGGTTTACTGACTAGCCGTCCTTCTTGTCCGGGTCCTCGTCACCGTCTTTGTCTCCGGCGTCATCTTCGTCCTGCTCAACGGACCGGAAAAACGAACCGGCTTGGCCGTGATCAGCTCGCGGCCACCTCCGTTCTGGTTGATGATCATCAGGCGAACTGCCGGCCGCGGTTTCAGCGTGTAATAGGAATACCTGATTTTCCAAAGGTTCTGCCGCGTCGGCTCATAACCATCGATGGACCAAATCTCATCGCCGACCTTCAGACCTTTTTCTGCCGCGTCGCTGCCAGGTTTCACGGAGACGACGTAACACTTGTTGCCCACCAACTGAAGTTGCCAGCCGTACTCGACGCGCGAGGTTCGATTGGGCGGAATGAAATAAAGATGCGAGTCGTCAAAGTCACCAAGCAATCCGGCAATGATGCTGAAGACTTCGCCGTTGGTCGACGCTTTCTTGATGCGCTCCCTGGCGAGCTTGAAGCGCGCCTTTAAGTCAATGCCGCGAAAAGTCCGATCGTAGTAATGCTCTTCGATACCTTCCTGAATGACCTCCAGAATCTGAACACCACGGTCACGATCTTTTCCGCTAAGCGTGAATGGCTGTTGGGCAGCGAGCATTCGAGTCAGAGCGAGGACGATCAGGACTGCCGCTAGCACGACGGATGCAGCGGAAACACTTCGGCGCGGGAGGAGGGGGCGGCATTGCATTGACACGAACTCCTTATAGAAAACTAAGAGCCGGAGAGAACCGATGAAGAACTTGGGCAATTGTAATTTCGACCAAAGTCATCGTCAAAGAGTTTGCTGCAGGCCAAATTGACGCGCGGTTTTGGCTTCTGCTACCTTCGTTGGTTCGGCAAGTTCGGAAATTCATGACTATGGGGTTGGGAGAAAAACTTGATGTCAAGTGAAGTGTTTATCCTCGGCGGCAAGCGAACGCCGATGGGCGAATATGTTGGTGCTTTGAAAGACATTTCGGCAATTGACCTCGGCGCGATTGCGGCAAAGGGCGCGTTGGCAGCGACGGGTGTCGCGCCCGAAGAGATCGATCACACGGTGATGGGTAACGCGTTGCAGACTTCGGGCGACGCCATCTTCGGCGCGCGTCACGTAGCTTTGAAAGCAGGCGTGCCGTTCGATCGTCCGGCGTTGACCGTGAACCGACTTTGTGGCAGCGGCATTCAGTCGATTATTTCAGGCGCGCAAATGATCCAGCTCGGCGAAGCGCAGACTGCTTTGGTTGGCGGAATGGAATCGATGTCGCAGGCGCCACACGTTATTAGAGGCGCGCGCTCCGGATTTCCGCTCGGCGGCGGCAAACTCGAAGACAGTTTGATGGTGGCGTTGCTAGACACTTACTGCAACACGCCGATGGCCGGGACAGCTGAAAACCTGGCGCGCAAGTTTGAGATCTCGCGCGAGGAGCAGGACGGGTACGCGCTGCGCTCGCAACAGGAAGCAAAGCGAGCTTTGGATGCTGGTTTCTTCGCTGAAGAGATCGTGCCGGTCGAAGTCAAATCGCGCAAAGCAACGACGCTCTTCGAAGCCGACGATCATCTGCGACCAGAGACGACGTTGGAAGGTTTGGCAAAGTTGAGACCGGCCTTTGCGAAAGATGGTTTCGTGACCGCGGGAAACGCGTCAGGAATTGTAGACGGCGCGGCGGCGTTGATCATTTGCGGAGCAGATTACGTAAAGCAGCACGACGCCAAACCGATGGGCAGAATCGTGAGTTGGGCGTATGCCGGAGTCGAACCGGAAATCATGGGCATCGGACCGGTGCCGGCGACGCGTCAGGCTTTGGACAAGGCTGGTCTAAAAATTTCCGACATCGATCTGGTAGAAGTTAACGAGGCATTCGCCGCTCAGTATCTTGCGGTTGAAAAAGAGTTGGGCTTGGATCGTTCGCGCACAAATGTTAACGGCGGCGCGATTGCGTTGGGCCATCCGCTTGGCGCCACCGGCACGCGTCTGGTGATCACGGTTCTTCATGAGTTACGCCGGCGCGATGGGCGATATGGACTCGCCACGGCGTGCATCGGCGGTGGACAGGGAATAGCGATGATCGTCGAGCGAGTTTGAAGGACAGTTTCAAGGGACTAGTGACAAGTGACAAGACAGATCGGTGGGTGCTTGCTCGTCACTTTTCACTCGTCACTTGTCACTGTCTGTGGATTTCCTGAATTTCCGATATTATCCAAATTCTCGGCTGAACATGGTGTTGCCGGAACGTTAGCGGCAACGCAAAGTGTTGAAAAGCATGAGCTAAGTTGACTCTCGGAATACCACCGGATCACGGCATACAGCTTGCGAACGGAGAGGCGATGCAGTCGGTCCATTTTTTCTTCCCGGAATCAAAACAGCAACAGTCGCTTTTAGTCGACTTAAACCTGTATTTGGCTTGCGCAAACACTGGCAGGCGTGGTAGAAGTTCGCGTCTATTACCAAGGGTGTCAGCCACTTCCTTCTGGACATAAATTCAATTTGCACTCGTTTTCAATTTCAAGGTCGCAAGCTGCGCCCAACCGGTCGCGCAGATTCTTTCAACGTTATCCCATGCCTAAGGAGTTCCCCAGTATGTCGAAATTTGTGAAGCTCTCGTTTGTGCTCTCGTTTATTCTCGGGATGAGTGCGATGGCCTTTGGACAGTCCACAGTGACTGGCGCCATTGGCGGCACCGTTACTAATCCCAACAAGGAAGTTGTTGCCAATGCTGCCGTGACCGTGCGCAATACCGGCACGAACAAAGAAGACACCGTTACCAGCGACGACGAGGGTCGTTTCAAGGTCTCAGGCCTGCAGCCGGGAACTTACTCGGTGACGATCAACGGTGCTGGTTTCAGTCCGTTCACTCAGGACGTCGTGGTCGAGATCGGCCGCGAGACTTCAATCAACGCCGCGCTCTCGATTGGTCCGGTTTCGGGCGGCACGGTGGAAGTGACCTCGGAAGCGCCTGTTATCAACACCTCCCAGCAGGACTTCTCCAGCAACTTCAACCAGACTTCGATCAACGAGCTGCCCATCAACGGCCGCCGCTGGTCCAACTTCGCCTTGCTCTCGCCGGGCGCGGTGCCCGACGGCACCTTCGGCCTGATCAGCTTCCGCGGCATTTCGGGACTGCTGAACAACAACACCATTGACGGCGGCGACAACAATCAGGCGTTCTTCGCCGAAGAGCGCGGCCGCACGCGCATCAGCTATTCCATCAGCCAGTCTGCCATTCGCGAGTTTCAGGTCAACACCTCGAGCTACTCCGCGGAATATGGCCGCTCGGCTGGCGGCGTGGTCAACGCGGTGACGAAGAGCGGAACGAACGAGTTTCACGGAGACGCCTTCTACTACCAGCGCAACAATAAGTGGGGCGCGCGTAATCCGCTGGCGGTTCGCACGGTGAATGTCGGCGGTGTGTTTACGCCGGTCGGTTACAAACCGGAAGATGTGCGACACCAGTTTGGCGGAACCATTGGCGGACCGATCGTCAAAGACAAAGCGTTCTTCTTCTTTAGCTACGACGAGCAGAGACGCAACTTCCCCGGGCTGTCGGTGTTCTCAACTCCGACCTTCCTGAACCTGAGCGCCGCTAACCGCACCTTGCTTTTGGCTCGCGGTCTGACCGGCACCCAGATTGATAACACGCTCAACTTCCTGAACAGCCTTTCCGGCGAAGTGCCGCGCACCGGCAACCAGCGCCTGTTTCTGCCCAAGGTCGATTGGAACATTAACGACAAAAACACTTTCACCGCTACCTACAATAATCTGCGTTGGAAGTCACCCGCCGGCGTCCAGACACAGGCGACAAACACGCGCGCCAGGGACAATTTTGGCGATGACGGCGTGAACATCGATTCGCTGAACTTGCGTCTCGCTTCGACGGTTTCGAGTACCCTAATCAATGAACTGCGCTACCAGTGGGGACGCGACAACGAGTTTCAGTTCAGCCAGCCACCGTTACCCGGTGAGCCGACCAATGCCGTTGGCGGCCGTTCGCCGCAAACGTTTATCCAGAACGGCTTTACTTTCGGCATGCCGGAATTCCTCGAGCGATCCGCGTTTCCCAACGAAACCCGCAACCAGATTGCCGACACCGTTACGCTTACGCACGGCGCCCACACCTGGAAATTTGGCGGCGACGTTAACTTCGTCGAGGACGTCATCAATAACCTGCGTTTCCAGGGCGGTGAGTTTAACTACACCGGTACGCTGGGACTGCCTGACTTCATCGTCGACTACACCAACTTCCAGACGAGCGGTGCGATTCGCGCGCTGGTCGGCGGTACCAATGGCCAGTGCGCCAGTTCGACTCGTCGGGCCGGCCAGTGTTACGCAGGCAACTTCAACCAGGGTCTGGGTGTTCTCGGCTTAACGATGAAGACCACCGACCTTAACTTCTTCGTCCAGGACGACTGGCGCGTAACTCCGCGCCTGACGTTGAACCTCGGACTGCGTTACGAGTACCAGAGAAATCCGGAACAGAACAACGCGAATCCGGCCCTGCCGCAGACTCGCGCCCGGGTTGACGACAAAAACAACGTCGGCCCTCGCATCGGCTTTGCCTTCGACGTTAACGGCGACGGCAAAACCAGCATGCGCGGTGGTTGGGGCCTCTACTATGGTCGCGTAATCAATTCGACGGTCTACAACACGTTGGTTAACACCGGCGTGGGCATCGACCGCGGACAGCGCCAGATCATCATTAGCGCCACCAGCCTGCCGCCCGGATGTACCGCTGCAGCCTGTTTGCCGATTTACCCGAACCTGCTGCCGAGCGACAGACCAACGCCGCCGCCGGCGGTGCAGTTCTTCTCTCCGAAGTTTCAGTTGCCGCAAATCCACCAGTGGGATTTCATCTTCGAGCGTGAGGTTGGCAGAAACACGGTCGTTTCCGCTTCATACCTCGGCAGCTTCGGCAACTCGTTGCCAAACTTCGTAGACACCAATCTCAATCCGCCCACTTTTGTGAACCTGAACGTGGTGGGTGGACCGGCGAATGGCGCGACCTATCGCTCGCCGCTGTTCCTCGGCACTCGGCCCAATCCGAGCTATGCCGCGTTGACCGAGATTCGCAGTGATATCTTCTCGAAGTATCACGCGCTGGTCTTGCAAGCGAACCGTCGCTTGACCGACGGCTTGCAGTTCCAGGTGAACTACACCTTGTCGCGCGCCTACGACAACGGCCAAACGTCGGCAACGTTTACTTTGGGTAACGCTCCCTGGAACGCTTTCAACCAGGCGGCCGATCAGGGATTGTCGGCATTTGACCGCAGACAGAAGTTTGTAGCCAGCATGGTCTACAACACCAACTTCTTCAAAGGCAGCGACAATAAAGTCGGCAAGGCGATCCTGAACGGTTGGACCATCGCGCCAATCTTCAACGCCTTCTCGGGACAGCGTCTCACCGGAAACATTTCCGGAAACATTGCCCCGGCTTCGTTCGGATTCTCAGGCGGCACCCCGGGTAGCGGTCCCAACGGATCCGGCGGCGCCACTCGCTTCGGCCTGCTGCCGCGCAATTTCTTCAAGCTGCCGAACATCTGGTATGTAGACATGCGCATTTCTCGCCGGTTCAGTATCACTGAAGGCACCAAGCTGGAGTTGTTGGCCGAAGGCTTCAACATCTTCAACCGCTTCCAGGTGACGAACATGAACGCGACGCTCTACAATCTTTCCGGCTCCACGCTGACGGCCAACCCGACGTTCCAGACGATTACGGGCGCGGACAGCACCCTTTTCCGCGAACGGCAGATTCAGTTGGCTGCCCGGTTCCAGTTCTAAAAAGGGTTAACAACCAACCAGTTCGGGCGTGTTCCTCAAAAGGAGCGCGCCCGAATTGTTTTGCAGCTCACAATTTTTCTGGCGGCTCAATCCTCCGGTTTGCTAGTATGTAGACGCCTGTTCGAGGCAGCCCTGCCTCGTTTCCGTGGCGCGAATTTCCAGCGTCTCACCCAAAGCAATGCAAACGCAAAATTCCGATAGCTTGCTACAGGATTTCCCTGAAGACTCCGCGGCGCTTAGTCAGCCGGTGAACGCGCCGGTGTTTGCCGAAGCTTTCGCCGCCTTGCCTGATGCCGCCTACCTGTTCGGCGCAGACAAGCGGTTGCTGCAAGCGAATCGCGCCGCCGCGGCGTTACAACGCGATGAGCTCAGCGAAGGACAGGCTTGCTGCGAGATGTTTTGGCATGTCGAAGGTGCTGACGGCTGCATCGTGGATCGGGCACTCAGAACGCGTGAGAAGGTGGAAGTCGAACTCCTTGCCGGTCGCGAAGGGAAGGACTCGATCTCGATCATCGTCGAACCCCTGGGGAGCGACGGCGACGGCGAGAAACTTACCGTGCTCGTTATCGCAAGAGACATTTCCGACCTGCGGCGCGCCGAGGCGGAAGCGATCGCGCACAAATCGTTTCTGGCCAGCATCGCCGACCGCACTCCTGATGAAATCTTCGCGCTCGACAACAGCGGCCGGATCACCTGGCTGAACGAGCGCGCCGAAACTCACAAGCTTTCAATCTTGCCAGGCACCTATTTTGCCGACATCGTTTCGCCGGACTCGCGCGCGTTAACTGAAGAACACCTCCGCCGCACCCTTAGTGGCGACGACACCCAGTATGAAGTTCGTCTCGCCCGCGCCGACGGTTCGATGTGTTATGCCGAGGCGCACACGTCGCCGCTTTGGAAAGACGGCGAGATTGCCGGGGTGCTCATGTTCCTGCGCGACGTTACGCAGCGGAAGCGTGAGCATGAGTTGATGGCGCAGTCAGACAAGCTACGTGCGGTCGGTGAACTGGCTGCGGGCGTGGCCCATAATCTTAACAACTCGCTGACTGTAATCCAGGGTCGCGCCCAGTTGTTGCTGAGAAACGCGGCTGACGAATCTTCTTCCAAGAGTTTGCAGATCATCACCAATGCGGTCGAAGACGGCACCAAGACGCTGCGGCGAATTCTCGAGTTTGCCCGTCGCGATTCCGCGAGCGAATTTGTTCCCGTTGAACTGAATTACCTCGTTACCTCCAGCATCGACATCGCCCGGCCCAAGTGGCAAAGCAAATCACGCAAGGGCGCCATCGACGTCAAGGTGGAAGGGAATTCGCCGGTCTACGTTCTGGGCGAACAAGCGGAACTGCGCGAGGTGGTACTCAATCTGATTTTCAACGCGGTCGACGCGATGCCCGACGGCGGCATCATGGAGATCGGTGTGCGCTCGGAAATTGAAAGCGGATGTTTCTGGGTGGCCGACACCGGTTGCGGCATGCCCGCCGCGGTGGCGTCCCGAATTTTCGAACCGTTCTTCACGACCAAAGGAAAACTCGGCAGCGGACTGGGCCTTTCCGCTTCGCACGGAATCATCACGCGCCACCAGGGCGAGATTCTGGTCGTTAGCGAACCCGGCGAAGGCACTCGTTTCGAGGTGCGCCTCCCGATCTGCGAGAAGAGCGATCGCTTTGTGAAGCGAACCGAAAGCCCTGATTAAGCAGCTTGCACCTTTCTCAGCTTTGGAGTGCGCTGACCTGCTAGCGCTTTAGTCGGTCGCGACCGGTCGCGACCCTGCTCGGATGGATTGTGGATGGGCGTGGCGGCAAGCCGCCACGAAGAAAAGCGCTGACAGGTCAGCGCACTCCAGAAGCTGAGAAAGTCGCAGGCTTAAATCAGGGTTTCTTTGTCCGAAGATCACGCAGCAGCGTTTGCGAAAGCATACAGGCTGCGAACCTTCCAATCCTGACCCGCCGTCCAGTTTCCTTTGCAAGTATCAAAGTCTCGGCCCTTCAGCCTAATATCCGGTCAAAATGCAGGACTGCTTTTCGAGGAACACGCGTTGCACTGTCACAGACAACATTCCGAATTCATGTGAGGTGCAGCAAAGGAGGCTCGAATGGGTTTACCAAACAAAGACGAACTTGAAGGGAAATTCGATCAGGCAAAGGGCAGCGTGAAGGAAACTGTAGGCCGGGTTACTAACGACCGCGACCTTGAAACGGAAGGCGAAGCCGATCGCGCCGGCGGGAAAGTGCAGGAAGGATTCGGCACGGCGAAACGCAAAGTCGGTGAGGCGATCGAAGACATCGGCGAAGCAATCAGCAAGTAAGTTTTCACCCTGGCAAAACTTAAGGGCTTACGACGAGTTACCTGTCGTAAGCCCTTGGTTTTTGTTTCCAGTTAGATCGTCACTGGACCACGCTATCGTCCAGTTCTATTCCTTAACGGACGAACTGTTATTCGGCGCGCACGTGCTCACCGCCCAGAGCTTCGAGTAGCTCTTCCAATTTATCCGTCTCCTCTTTTGCCCGGGCTTCAACGCCCAAAAGAATGCCGCCGTCCAGTAGTCCGGCTTCATAAACCCTGGCGCGATATTCCGGTATGCCCGCGCCGATCAACGCGCCGATGACGCCGCCGGTTGCTGCTCCGGCGCCGGCGCCGGCGAGGGCCGCGACGATCGGTCCGGCAATTACCAGATTCAAACCCGGCAACAAAATTGTGCTACCGACGGCGACGATCGTTGCCAGCACCGCGCCAACAACACCGCCCACTGCGCCACCGACGCCCGCGCCGTCAGCCGCGTGGGTGCGCGCCTGAAGGGCAAATTCTTTGTTCTTAGTTGCGTCAGACATCATGACGCTGATGTCGTCACGCGTGTAGCCGCGCTTCATCACCGCATCGACCGCGGCCTCAGCGGCGACTCGATTCTTGAAAAGGCCTGTTATCAACTTTGGTTTGTCCATACGTTTATTTCCTCCCTAAAATGCCAGCCCAAACGTTCTCACGTAATTGTTTGGGCAACCGCTGTGCCGACGCGCGTTTTCGACTTTCGCCGTGGATCGACCTGCAGGACGTTTCGGATCTAGACGGTAAGCAAACAACCTTTCGTCAGAGTCTGTTCCGGTTCGGTACGTGACACGGTGTATCCCTTTATTCTGGCCGGCGAACTTCTTCTGGCGGGCGCGCGCTTCTTCTGGCTGGCGCGCGAAATCTTGTGTACATTCGCTGGAGCCCGGCAATTTATCCTGATCGATTTCACGTTTCCTCTTGAGAATTCTGCAAATAAGTTCAGCTCAATCTCTCGGCGGCGGCGAGCGGCATCTGGCGGATCTCGCAAACGGGCTCGCCCGCCGCGGGCACGATGTCTTCGTCGCGCTGCGTCCGCAATCTCCGCTCGTTGATGAGCTGCAGGTGCCGCGCGAGAACTTGACGACTCTCCCACTGCGAAACTCGCTGGACGCGAAAAGTGCTCGGGGTCTGGCGCGCCTGGTGAAGGAAAAGCAGATCCAGATCGTGCACGCGCACATGGCGCGCGACTATCCCCTCGCGGCCTACGCAGCGCGGGGAAATTCCGAGTCACGCTTGATCGTTACGCGCCATGTGCTTTTTCCGCTCAGCCGGCTTCATCGAGTAACGCTGGGTCGAGCCGCGCGAATCATCGCAGTTTCGCAAGCGGTCGCGTCGCAGTTGCGAGCCGAGGCGATAGCGCCGGCGGAAAAGATCAGCGTAGTCTTAAACGGGATCGACGTCGCAAAATTTCAGCAGGCGCATTCAAAGTTCAATCGCGGGCAATTTCTTGACCGTTGGAGCGCGCCCGAAAGTTCTCTGTTAGTCGGGACTGTCGGTGAACTGACGCCGCTCAAGGGGCAGACCGAATTTCTCCAGGCGGCCGCGCAGATATTGGCGCAAAATCCTGACGCGTATTTTTTCGTGGTTGGTGTCGATCACTCGCGCGCGAACAGCAATCACGCACGCTTGCAGCGGTTGACTGATGAACTGCAGCTTGCCGGGAGAGTCAGGCTGCTCGGCTGGTTTGAAGGTCTGGAAGAACTCTACAGTGCGCTCGACGTTTTTGTTTCTGCGTCTCACACCGAATCTTTCGGACTGGCGATAGCGGAGGCGATGGCGACGGGTACGGCGGTGGTAGCAACGGAAACCGAGGGCGCGCGCGAATTGATCGAGACTGGCGAAACCGGGGTGCTCGTTCCCATCGGCAGCGTCGACAAGTTGGCGGAGGCGGTTGCAGCGTTGCTGCAAGACAAGAACGAGCGGGACTGTCTGGGAATGGCGGCGCAGCGGTATGCCGTCGCGAACTTTAGTGTCGAGCGGATGGTCGCTGAAACAGAAGAAATTTACCTGGCTGAAATCCGGAAGGATTAATTTGGCAGACGCAGACGTTCACCCGAGCGGTTGGGGGCGCCAGTCCGGCGATTGAACGAAATGTCTAGCGTTGCGGTCGAGTCCAACGTGGAGGTGGTTGGCCAAGCATGCGCAACAGGTCGGGCTGGTCTTTCACCAACAGGTAAACCACGCTTCGCAGACGACTAACGTCAGTTTCGATCTGACCTGTGCGGTTGCTTACCGCGCGATCAAGGGTGTTAAGGCGAAGATGTACTTGTTCGAACTCACCCTGCATCGTCGTCTCAACGCGATTCAGATCGTTCTTCGTCGCCATCTCAAGACGCAGCGCTGCAATATCCTCTTTGGTCGCCATTTGTTCTCTTAACGCGGCGATCTGATCTTTGACTGCGGCGAGTTCCTCTTTCGTGGCCATCTGCTCGCGCATTGTCTCCATGAGGGATTCAATGCGAACGATGTCATCCTTGGTTGCCATTTGACTTCGCATCGTTTCGATGGTGCTCGCAATGAAATTTATGAGATTTTCGTTTTCACCAGCCATGGGCGGATCGTAGCACGTTGTCATTTCAATTCTCCATCGACTTCCGAGCACCTCTGCGTAACAGTAAATGCAAGAATTCTGGCACTGCTCCCAAGTGAACCGCCAACTCAATTCGACCACCACTAGAGCCGATCAATCTTGGCCGCGAGGATGAAATCGCTTTCGGTCAAGCCGTCAATTTTATGCGTCCAGATTGTCACTTCGGCGCGACCCCAACCAAAACAGATGTCGGGATGATGCCACTGCTCTTCAGCCACTTCGCCCACCCGGTTCACAAACGACTGCGCTTCCTTGAAGTCGGCAAACTTGTATTCCTTGCGCAGGTGGTGCCCGTTCACCACTTCCCAACCGTCGAGTTGTGCCTGCAGCTTCGCCACCTCCTCAGCCGGCAATGGCGGCACACCGCCCCGGCAAGGCACGCACTCTCGACTGGCTAATTCACTCATACGGCCACCTCCGTCATCGACTTCTTTAGTAAAGCGATCTGTCCGGCATGATAAAGGCTGTGCTGGATCACCCCATGAAGATTGACGTAAACGCTGGACATGCCGGACACGATTGGCTGGTCCAGGCGCGACTCGTCGAGTTCAGAAACTGCCACGCACAGATCCTCATGAACTTGTCTGACCCGCTCGATGCATTGTTTCCACGCCTGTTCGCTCGTGTCACGTACCGCGGGCCAATCCTCACCTCCCGACAATTCGCCACGCTCGCCGCGCAGCCGCCCTCGGACCGCACCCTCCCAGGCGGAGATGTGCAACGCCAGCTCCCAAATGCTGTGCGCGCCGTGGACCGGGCGCGCTGCTGCTAGAGCCGCAGTTACTCCCTCAAGCATTTCCAGCACTGCTGGTCCATGCCATGCCTCGCCCGCGAACGCCCGCCTGAGTTGATCAACTATTCCCGTGACTTCTCCCATATTCACTAAGTCCTTCTACGCAATGCTCTAGTCTTCCTTCGACATCGCTTCCAATTGCGCTCGCAAGTTTTCTCGTTCGATGTACAACTTTGCCAACGGCGCCGTTAGAGCGACATTATCCTCTTGATCCGGATCGAAGCCGCGCGCCCGCATTTCGCTACGCAGTTGCTGATCAACTTCGCGCAATTTTTCTTCCAGCCGGTTTCGCTTTGACTCTGACAGCGGCTCGACATTAGGCGACATCGCATGCGACATGATGAAACATTCTACACTCAGTCCCCTCGTTGCGCCCGGCCGACGCCGGAGTTCGTAATGTCCTAAAGCTGAGTTGTCGGGGCACTAGCCCCGACCGTTAGGGAGGGCTCAGTTTGTAATTAAACCGGAGCCTCCCTAACGGTCGGGCTACTGCCCCGCTTGGGCCGAGGTCTCGACTTGCTAAGAACACGCGTCAACGGCTAGTCTTAAGAAACAAGCTCCAGCAATTTTCAAAAGTTCGGCAAATTTACGCGGGCCGAGTTCTGTCGGAACTCGACTGAGGTCCACATCGCCTGCGTCTCGTGCCGGGAGGAATTTAGTGGCAGTCATCCGACCTTTCAGTGCTTTGCGCCCACCGGCCGAACGGGCCAGCGAGGTCGCAAGCGTTCCTTACGACGTTGTGAACACGGAAGAGGCGCGCGCCCTCGCGGCGAACCAGCCCTTGAGTTTTCTGCATGTGTCTCGACCGGAAATCGATCTGCCGGAAGGCACGGACATCCACAGCGACGCGGTCTATCGCAAGGCGGTTGAGAATTTCGACAAGCTCAGCAAAGACTGTCCGCTGGAAACTGAAGCAGCTCCGAGTCTTTATATCTATCGCTTGATCATGGGCGAGCACGAGCAAGTCGGCATTGTGGCCTGCTGCGCGGTCGACGAGTATGACCAGGACCTGATTCGCAAACACGAGCGCACCCGCCGCGACAAAGAAGACGACCGCACTCATCACATGATGGTCCTGCGCGCTCAAACAGGTCCGGTGTTTTTGACTTACCGGGCGAACCGCGAAATCGACACCATGGCGATGGAGACGATGATGACGGCCGCGCTTTTCGACTTCACTGCTGAAGATGGTGTTCAGCATACGGTCTGGCGCGTGCCGGACGCCGTCCGCTTCGTTCACGCCTTTCGTGAAATTCCGTTTCTCTACATTGCCGATGGACATCATCGCGCCGCCAGCGCCGCGCGCGCCCGCGCCGAACTCAAGGAACAGAGTTTCGGGCATACCGGCGACGAGGAGTACAACTTTTTCCTCGCTGTGATTTTCCCGGATGATCAGGTGCAAATTCTCGCTTACAACCGCGCCGTGCGAGATTTGCACGGACTTTCGACTGCCGCCTTTCTAGAAGCCGTGGGCAAGAATTTCGAAGTCAAAGAAGGCGGCAACGGCACGCCCGGCGCTCGCGGACAGTGGCAAATGTACACGGACGGACGTTGGTACACGCTCAGTCTGCCGTCAGGCGCAACCGCGCCCGAGGGAATTGTTGACTCGCTCGACGTTAGCATTCTTCAGGATCGTCTGCTCGATCCGATCCTCGGTATCAAAGACGTGCGGACGGACAAGCGGATCGATTTTGTTGGCGGCTTGCGCGGCAGCAAAGAACTGGAACGGCTCGTCAACGAAGGCAAGGCTGCCGTGGCGTTTTCGCTTTATCCGACAACGATGGAAGACCTTTTGAAAGTCTCTGACGCGGGCGAGATCATGCCGCCGAAATCGACCTGGTTTGAGCCGAAACTTCGAGATGGCTTGCTGATTCACAAGATCTAACTCGTTCGCTGCCATTCAAGTAGTTCAGAGTTCAACCTTCAGGTTGCCGTTTGGCTAGACAGCAAGCTAAAGCTTGAACTCTGAACTCTTGAGAAGCCGCGGACTTTGGACTAACTACGATGCGCGTATTGATCGCTGACAAATTCGAACAGTCCGGACGCGATGGTCTACAGGTCATCGGCTGCGACGTCATCTTCCAACCAGACCTCAAAGACGAAGCGCTGACTGAGGCCATCCGTCAGGAAGCGCCCGACGTGCTGGTCGTGCGCGGCACGAAAGTGACGGAACCGATGCTGGCCGCCGGTCAGATCAAACTGGTCGTCCGGGCAGGCGCCGGCTTCAACACGATTGACGTCGCCGCTGCTTCGCGACGCGGGATCTACGTTTCAAATTGTCCCGGCAAAAATTCAATCGCGGTGGCTGAGTTGGCCTTTGCGCTCATCCTGGGGCTTGACCGCCGAGTTGCCGACAACGTCATTGCGCTGCGTCGCGGCGAATGGAACAAGAAAGAGTTTTCCAAAGCGCGCGGTTTGTTTGGTCGCACGCTGGGCCTGGTGGGCGTGGGGAAAATCGGCGCCGAGATGATTCCCCGCGCGCAGGCGTTCGGCATGCCGGTGATTGCCTGGAGTCGCAGTTTGACTCCCGAACGCGCCGCCGAACTGGGAGTGGAATACAAATCGACGCCCGCGGAAGTCGCGCGCGAGGCCGACATCGTCAGCGTTCACGTCGCCCTAAACGCCGACACCAAAGAATTTCTCAACGCCGATTTTTTTGCGGCGATGCGCGACGGCGCTTACTTCGTCAACACTGCGCGCGGCGAGGTTGTCGATCACGCGGCGCTGATCCAGGCGATGCGGTCGCGCGGTATTCGCGCCGGACTCGACGTTTTTGCCGGCGAACCGACTTCCGCGGTCGCTGAGTTCACAAGCGAGATTGCGAAAGAAGAAAATCTCTACGGCACGCATCACATCGGGGCTTCAACCGATCAGGCGCAGGAAGCAATCGCTGCTGAGACGGTCAGGATCGTTCGTGAGTTTAAGGAAACGGGTCAGGTCCCCAATGTAGTCAACCTCGCGCGGCAAACTCCGGCGACCCACCGCCTCGTTGTGCGTCATCTCGATCGGCCGGGCGTGTTGGCCGCCGTGCTTGACGCGATCAAGGGCGAACACATCAACGTTCAGGAGATGGAAAACATCGTGTTCGAAGGCGCTGAAGCGGCAGTCGCCCGTATCAATCTCGATAACGCGCCGTCGCGCGCGACGCTGGATAAGTTGCAGACGGGAAACGCGGACATCATTGAACTCGATCTGCTTGAGCTGAGTAATTAGATGAACACGACGCTCATCACCGGCGCCTCCAGCGGCATAGGCGAGGTCTTCGCGCGCAAGTTCGCCGCGCGCGGCCGCAACGTTTTGCTGGTCGCGCGTTCGGAAGACAAGTTGATCACGCTGTGCAATGAGTTGGGCCGCTCCAACAGCATCCGCGCGCAGTATGTCGCGCTCGATCTCAGCCAGCCTGAGTCGGGGTCGCGGTTGTTTGAAGAATCACAAAAGCGCGGGTTGTTTGTCGACCTGCTGATCAACAACGCCGGTTTTGGTTCGATGGGTGAATTCAGCAAACTCGACCTCGAGCGCGAGTTGAACATGATCGATCTCAACGTGAAGTCGCTGGTAGAACTGACGCATCGATTTATTCAGCCCATGATCGAACGCAAACAGGGCGCGATCATCAACGTCGCTTCAACCGCCGCGTTTCAGCCAGTCCCTTTCATGGCGACCTATGCGGCCACGAAAGCGTTTGTGCTTTCGTTTTCAGAGGCGCTTTGGGAAGAAAACCGCGCCCACGGGATCAAGGTGGTGGCGTTGTGTCCCGGGGTGACCGAAACGAATTTCTTTGAAGCGGCGCGTGGTCAAAAGCCGCCGGCGCGAGTGGCCCAAACTCCGGAAGAGGTGGTGGACGTGGCGCTGCGTGGACTGGCCCGAGGCAAGAGTCACATCATTTCCGGCTGGACCAATTTCCTGATGACCGAGAGCGAACGCCTCGTGCCGCGATCGCTGGTGACGCGCGTCGCCGGCCGCATGATGCGCTCGCAGCATAAAGACAGTGAATCAAGAAAGTGAATCGTGAATAGTAAATCGTAAATAGAAAATCTGAGCTTTGCTTTGGTCGTTCGGCAAAAGTTGCTGATAGCCATTCACTGCACGGCAGTTCAAGGTACAAAGTTCCAAGTATTTACGGGAGTTAATCAATGACTGAACGAATACACAACTTCAGTGCTGGTCCAGCCGTTTTGCCTCTGCCGGTGTTGGAAGAAGCTCAGCGCGACATGTTGGGCCTGTCGGGCGTTGGCATGTCGGTGATGGAAATCAGCCACCGCTCAAAAACATTCGACGAAATTTTTGGCCGCGCGGAAACTGGGCTGCGGCAGTTGCTCGGTGTGCCGGACAATTACCACGTCCTTTTTCTGCAAGGCGGAGCGAGTCTGCAATTTTCGATGGTGCCGATGAATTTATTGCCGGCCGGCGGCAGCGCTGACTACATCATCACCGGCAGTTGGGGCAAGAAAGCGCTGAAAGAGGCGAAGCGGGCCGGCGCGGCGAAGGTGGCGGCGACGATGGCGGACGGCGGCTTCACGCGGGTGCCCGGCGGTGATGAACTTAAACTGGATCCCAAGGCCGCCTACGTTCACCTCACGACGAACGAGACGATCGAAGGCGTCGAATGGAAACAGGAGCCTGAAGTGGGCGACGCGCCGCTCGTTGCCGACGCCTCCTCCGATATTTTGTCGCATCCGATTCCAGTTGATAAGTACGCTCTGATCTACGCGGGCGCGCAAAAGAACATGGGACCGAGTGGCGTCACGCTGGTCATCATGCGCGACGATCTGCTGAAGCGGATCCCCGACGGGCTCCACACGATGCTCGACTATCGCACGCACGTCGAAAACAAATCGCTCTACAACACGCCAAACACCTGGGGCATTTACATCATCAGCCTCGTCTGCAAATGGCTGGCGGACAAAGGCGGACTGCCGGCGATGCATCGCGAGAACGAAACGAAGGCGCAGATGATTTACGACGCCATCGATGCGACCGACTTTTATCGCGGCCACGCCGATCACGATTCGCGCTCGATCATGAACGTGACTTTCCGCCTGCCTTCGGAAGAACTCGAAAAGAAGTTTGCCACGGAAGCGACCGCACAAGGTCTGGATGGACTGAAAGGGCACCGCTCGGTCGGCGGTATTCGCGCTTCAATTTACAACGCCTTGCCGCTCGACTCCGTCAACGCGCTCGTCGCCTTCATGAAAGAGTTTGAACGGAAGACTGGCTGAGAACTGCGACGGTCATTGAGATCAAAAGCAACCCCAATAGTACGTTTGAGTGAAAGCTGAAAGTCCAATGGCCTATCGATTTGAATGGGACGAGAAGAAGGCCCAGTCGAATTTGAGCAAGCATGGCGTGTCCTTTGACGAAGCCACCACTGTTTTCGATGACTTATTGGCGCGAATTTTTTGACGATGAACTGCACTCCGCAGATGAAAGACGGGAGATAATTATCGGACATTCGATAAACAAGCGGTTGCTTGTGGTGTTTGTTTTACGGAACGACCAAGTGAGAGAATTCGCATAATAGGCGCGCGTTTGCAGACGCCGAAGGAACGAAAAGCTTATGAAGAAAACCACGGCCTCTAAGTCTCGCCGAAAACGCAACGAGGAAATGCAACCGGAGTATGATCTTGATTACACCAAGGCCCGGCCGAATCGGTTTGCGGGCCGGATAAGCAGGGATCGTCTGGTGGTCCTTTTAGATCCGGAAGTGTCGAAGGTTTTTACTGATTCCGAATCGGTCAATGCGGCTCTGCGGGCGCTAATCACGGCCTTGCCTAAGAGTGTTAAGTGAGAAGCCCACAAGTAAACGTGCGACCGGTCCCGTCGACGTCCGCCGCATTCAGCCCGCCTAATCATGACCGCCCACACTGATCCTATTCTGAGTTTACAAGTCGGTGAAGCTGACGCCGGTTCGCGGCTCGATGCTTATCTTGCAACAAGGATCGATGGTTGGAGTCGCGCGCGTTTGCAGCGCTTGATCGAGGCCGGCGACGTTCTTGTCAACAGCAAACTGACCAAGGCTTCTTACAAGGTTGCGTCGCAGGACGAGATCGAAGTTGAACTGACTCCGCCGCCGGCGAGCAACTTCACGCCGGAAAATATTCCCCTCGAAATCGTCTTCGAAGATGAACACCTGATCGTCATCAATAAGCCGGCCGGGCTTGTCGTTCATCCTGCCGCGGGCGTCCCTTCGGGCACGCTGGCAAACGCGCTCGCTTATCATTTTCAACAACTCTCGAACGCCGGCTCGATCCGTCCGGGCATAGTGCATCGGCTGGACAAAGACACTTCCGGCCTGCTGGTCGCCGCCAAAACCGAAATTGCTCATGAAGACCTGGCTGATCAATTTCGCGCGCGCGAAGTTTTCAAGAGTTACGTTGCCCTCGTCTTCGGCGTGGTAAAGCAGGAAAGCGGGCGCATCGAGCAACCCATCGCCCGCGATCCGCGCAACCGAACGCGCATGGCGATTGTCGCCGGCGGCCGCGGCGCTTTGTCGCTCTATAAGGTTCGTCGCAGCTACGATTCGTTTACGCTTCTTGATGTGGAGCTGAAAACCGGTCGCACACACCAGATTCGGGTTCACTTGTCATGGCTGAAGCATCCGGTGGTTGGCGATGAACTTTACGCCGGTGGCCGCGACAACAACGTTCAGGACGTACGTTTGCGCGCCCAGATTCGAAAACTCAAGCGGCAGTTTTTGCACGCTGAACAGTTGGGCTTCAAGCATCCTGCGACTGGCGAGCCGATGAAGTTTGTCGCGCCCTTGCCGGCTGAGTTGGATCAGTTATTGACTGCGCTTGAAACGACGTGACGTTTGAGTATCGTGGGTTCAAATCAGCAAACTCACCACACGCTTAGGTTCAGAGTAAAGCCTTTAGGCTGCCGATCTTGAAGGGCAGCCGGCAACGCAAGCTAAAGCTTGTACTCTAAACTGCACTAGTATCCACTCGTCACGCAGGTTTGGTTTGTGTCGGGATGTATGGTTTCATAATCTTTGTGGCAGGCGGTCCCGACGCATCCCGGCGAGAGGGCAACGAGGCGGACGCGACAGGGCATCAAAGCGCAGTCTCCAGGGTAAGAGCACGTTATAAAATCACCTCTTCAACTTATGAAGCTTCATTTTCCCCCTTTATTAACGCGGCTATTAATGCTCGCCCTGATGTTGGTGGCGAGTAGCGCAGACAACGTGCAACAGGCGCAACAACCCCCACAACCAAAAGCCAGCCCGACGCCGCCGGCCGTCAGTGAACAAAGCGATCAATCGGAGAAGATTTTCATTCGTCGCGTGCGACTGCCGATCACGGTCGTTGACAAGAAGGGCCAATTTGTCCCCGGCCTGACCCAGAATGATTTTGTAGTTTTGGAGGATCGAGTTCCGCAGCAGATCGAAACCTTCTCAGATGACCTCGGCGAAACGTCGCCTGTCTTCGTTGCGGTGTTGATGGATACGTCGCCTTCAACGGCGGGCAAGCTGAAGTTTGAACAAGAGTCGGCGATGAACTTCATCTACACGGTAACGCGCGCGCGCAAGGATCAAGTTTTGTTTGCGACTTTCGATCACGAGATTAATTTGCGTCAGGACTTCACTAACAAACTCGATCTGCTTGATCGCGCCGTGTCGGGTGTGAAGAAGACTGGAAACCAAACCGCGCTGTTTGATGCGGTGTGGCAGTTTTGCGATGAGAAACTGAGAACCGCTCCCGGACGGCGCGTGCTCGTTGTGATCACTGACGGCGAAGATACCTACAGCCGCGCCAACCTGCGCGACGCCATCGATATCGCCCAGCGCACGGAGACTACAATTTTCGCGATCTCGACGAAAGCAGGATTTGCTGGCGCGGTGCCCGGCGTCGAAGCCGGCTCGGTGAAAGACAAGAAGGATCGCGATTTGTCGACGCTGGCGGAAGAGACTGGCGGCATGGCGTTCTTCACCGGCGACATGATTTCGCTGGAGCGTTCATTCAACAAGATTTCCAAAGAGCTGCGCGCTCAATACCTCGTCACTTACAAGCCGGCGAATGATCGTTACGACGGCAGTTTTCGCAAAATCGAAGTCAGGGTTTCTGAGAACCGCAAAGACTTGAAAGTCAGAACCAAGCATGGATACACGGCGATCGCAGACAGCGTCAGGCCGTAAGAGAAATAAGATGTCGAATCGAGCGTTGAGAAATTTGGTGTTGGCAGTTGGCGTGGCGGTTTCGTTGCTGGCGAGTTCAGTTGCGCCGAACAGCATGGTTGCGCAGACGCAAGCGACCGATGTGACGGAGAAGTCCCGCACCAGGCGAGTGACCGACGCTGAAGTGCCGGCGCCTTCGCCGACGCCGCCGCGAACCGCGCCAGACGACGCAACCCAGGAAGGCGATGAGGTCGTTCGAGTTGAAACGAATCTCACCAGCATCTTCTTCACGGCGGCCGATAGCAACAAGCGCTTCGTTAACAATCTCAAGAAAGAAGACCTGCGCATACTCGAAGACGGTCAGCCTCAGGAAATATTTACCTTCCAGCAAAATCTCGATCTGCCGCTTTCAATTGCGATTCTGATCGACACGAGCATTTCGGAGCAGCGAACGCTTCCCGACGAAAAAGCCGCCGCGCGATCGTTTCTGGAAAACGTGATGCGTCCGCAAAAAGATGAAGCGGCGATTGTTTCCTTCACAGGCGAAGTAACTCTCGAACAGGGGTTCACCGGCAGTATGGAACGATTACGGCGCGCGATCGATCACGTTGAGTTTGTGCCGCCTTCAGGTTACGTCGGCGGTGGGGTGGTCGTCGGTGGCACGCCGCCGATTTCTGACACGAACCAGATGCTTGCCGGGTCGACTGCAATTTGGGATGCAATTTGGGCGTCGTCAAACGATCTGCTCCAGGTCTCCGCCGACAACACTCGCCGCGCCATTATTCTGCTCACCGATGGTGTTGACACGAGCAGTCAGGTAAAGATGCATGATGCGATTGAGCGGGCGCAGAAAGCCGACGCCTTCATCTACGCGATTGGTATTGGCGACAGTTATCAGGGCGGCGTTGATACCGGATCGCTCAAAAAGATCGCGGAAAAAACGGGAGGCCGAGCTTACTTTCCTCGAAGTGAGACCGAATTGCGAGCCGCTTTTGACCAGATTCAGCGCGACCTGCGCGAGCAATATCTGGTGGCCTACTCGCCTTCAAACAAGGCCCGCGATGGTTCCTACCGGCGCGTTCAGATCGAGGTAGTTGATCCCGAACTGCGGAAACAGAAGCTGAAACTCAACTATCGACCCGGTTATTTCGCCAAAACGGTCGACACCGACCTGCCTGCCAAGAGACGTTCCTACCCGTAAAACTTCGGAGAAAGCCGCGTTTTATTGGCAGAATCCACTATTGCTTCGCCGATTTATGTCATGACAAGAGGCGGCCAACTTTGTTATACTCCCAAGCGGTTTAATCGAAACCACCTTTCCTGACCGCTTCCTGACAATTTTCTCAAGAAGTCTTTCGAACACAGCATAACCTCCCGACGACCCCGGTGCCGTCGATCCACGACGCCTAACCGGCTGCCTCAAATTCGGATAACAGATGATCAAGGCTTCTTCAGAAAAGTGTCGCGTGCTGATTGTTGACGACGATCAGAAGGTCAGCGCGCTTCTTGCCGAACTCATACAGAACGAAGGGTACGAGGTCGCGTCGGCTGCCGACGGTCAGATCGCGCTCGGTCTGCTCGATTCGTTTGAGCCCGATGTCGTTATCAGCGACGTGGTCATGCCGAACCTCAATGGGATTGAGCTATGCCGCCGGATCAAGAAGGAACCGCGAACAGCCGACATCCCCGTGCTCCTCATCAGCGGCATGCGCAACGCGGCCGAAGACAGCCTGGAAGGTTTGACGGCCGGAGCGGACGACTATCTTGACATTCCGTTTCGTAACGAGGAGCTACTAGTCAAAGTTGCGCGGCTGGCTGAGCGCCGTCGCGTTGAAAGACATTATCGCGAAATAGTCGAGCAGGCTGCCGACATCATCTACACGCGCGACATGAATGGATGCATCACCAGCATCAATGCAGCCGGCGCGAACTTCTTCGGCAAGTCTCCCGAACACATCGTTGGCAGCCACCTCAGCTCATTGATCGGAGTTAGCGCGGCAACCCGAGACATCGAAGAGACCAGGAAAGTGGCCACCGAATTTCCGCTCCGCTCAACCTACCATCTTCAAAATGCAGCAGACAGCGGACGATTCCTCGAAGGCGTTCTGACGATTGAGCGTGATCGGCAACAGCGGGCTACCGGAATTCGCGGCGTCATTCGCGACGTTACCGATCAGAAACAGGTTGAAGCTGCCTTAAGAGAGAGCGAAGAGCGATATCGCCGGCTGGTGGAACTCTCTCCGGAAGCAATCGTGATTCATACCGGCGGAAAATTTGTCTACATTAACCCGGCAGCGCAGAGACTTTGGGGAGCAGCGTCACCCGACGAGTTGATCGGCAAGCCAATCCTGGACGTGGTCCACCCGAACTCGCGCGACATGGCCCAGAGGCGAATTCGCGAAGTCGAAGAGTTGGGCTCTGCCACGGAATTGAACGAACAGAAACACGTCAAGTTAAACGGCGAGGTCATCGACGTCGAAGTCACGGGAATCCCTTTCGTCTATCGCGGGCAGCCGGCGGTGCAGGCAGTTATTCGAGATATCACCGACCGCCGTCGCGGACGAGAGGCGCTACGGCAAACCGAAGCGCGACTGCGAACTGTGGTCAGTAGCGCCGCCGTCATCCTCTTTGCGCTGGACCAGAATGGCATCTTCACCCTTTCGGAAGGCGAAGGGTTGAACGCGCTGGGTTGGAAGTCAGGCGAGATGGTTGGACGATCCGTTTTTGACGTCTATGCGGATCACCCGGGGATTCTCGCGAACGTTCGTCGGGCGCTCGCCGGGGAAACGTTTTCGGCGATGGTTGACGTCGACAACCTGTCATTCGAAACTCGCTATTCCCCACTCACTGACGACGCCAACAACGTTGTCGGCGCCATCGGCGTCGCTACCGACATCACCGAGAATCGCAAAGGCCAGCGGGCGTTGCAGGAAAACGAACAGCGCTACCGCGAACTCTTCGAGAATGCCAACGACATCATCTATACGCACGATCTCGCCGGAAACTTCACCTCACTGAATCGGAGCGGCGAACAGATCACCGGCTATCCTCGCGAAGAAGCCCTGAAGATGAATATTGTAAACGTGCTCGCGCCGGAGTACGTGAAGATCGCTCAGCAGATGATCGCGCAGAAGACAGACAATCAGGCTCCTACCGTTTACAAACTCGAGATCATCGCCAAGAGCGGACGCCGGGTTCGGCTGGAAGTCAGCACGCGGCTCATTTTTCAGGACGGAAAGCCAGTGGGCGTCCAGGGAGTCGCGCGCGATCTCACTGAACGCAAGCGATCTGAAGAAGCCCTCGCGCAGCAGTCTCAGCGCGAAGCGATGACGCACAGGATTTCGCAAACCATTCGCTGTTCATTGGACAGTTCCGAAATCTTCCGCACTGCCGTTCACGAGTTGGGCTCGTATCTGAATGCCGATCGCTGTTCCTTGTTCATCAAGGACCGGTCGGGCCAGCATGCTACCAACACGGCGGAATATCACGCCGAGGGCATTCTGCCCGCCGCCGCCACTTTTGAGCTGGACGATTTGCGAGCGCTCATCAGATCGCTCGAAGAAAAGGGCGTGCTCTGTTTCAACGATGCGGCCCATGACGAGCGAATCGCGGATGTTTATGAACGCATCCTGTCGAAGGCGGACGTGCGCTCGATCATGTATGTGGCAATTCGAGTTGGCGATGAAGTGACCGCGGCCTTCGCTCTCTCGACCACGCGCGAGCTGCGCAATTGGACCGACTCCGACGTTGCTCTCGCGAAAGCAGTTGCCGATCAAACCGGCATCGCGATTCGTCAGGCCGAGCTTTATCAACGGGCCGAATCCACTTCTAAACGCGAGGCGCTGGTTAACAAACTGACGATGGCCATCCGCGCTTCGTTGAGTTTGCCCGAAGTTTTGAGTACCGCCACTCGCGAACTCGGTCTCGCGCTCGCCGCTTCCCGGGTTCACATGCACCTTTACGATCCCGAGGATCCAATTTCGCCGGTGGAGCATGAGTATGTCGCGCCCGGCTGCGACAGCATCAGCGACTTCAGCGCCGACTACAACGATCCCGTTGGCCAACATTTGCTGCGCTTGGCCAAGCCTCTGGTCATTGCCGATTCACTCAACCATGACGAGGGCCGGCCAATCGTAAACGCCGCCGTGCAAAGGCATGCCACTCTCGTCGATGTGCGATCGCAGATTGCTTATCCGCTGGTCGTCAAGGGACTTTTTCGCGGCGTTCTCTGCATCCATCAAACCGATCGCTTGCGGCGCTGGACCGATGATGAGCTGTCGCTGGTTGGGTCCGTTGCCGAGCGTTTGGCGGTTGGTATGGCCCAGGCGGAACTCTTTGAAATGGTCGCCAAGGGCAAGTCGGAATGGGAGACTACTTTCGACGCGATGTCTGACGGCATCTTCATTTTCGATCGCGACGGTCTGCTTAAACGCGTCAACCGCGCCGGCGCGGCGATGGAGTCGTTGCATCCGCGCGCGTTGCTGGGACGCCGCTGCTGCGACGTTCTTCGCACCACTTCTGAGGAGTCAACCTGCGTAGTCGAGAAGGCCATCGCCCAGGGCTGCAGCGTGACAATCGAAGTCACGCCGGACAGTCTCAATCGCCCGATCCTGGTTTCCATTGAACCGGTGGTCGACAAAACCGGCGCCGTCACCGCTGCCGTTTGTACCGCGCGCGATCTTTCGGAATTGCGCAAAGTGCAAGCCGTCGCCCGCGAGCACCAGTCGCTGCTCACGAACATTCTTGAGAGTGCCCGCGAGTCGATCTATGCAGTTGATTTGGACGGTCGCTTCAAATGGTGTAACAGCGCCACGCTGCTTGCGCTCGGTTTGAGACGCGAAGATTTCATCGGGCGGTTCGTTACCGATCTCGTTTATGACGCGGACCAGCAGACTCGTCGGCGAGAAGCTTCGGAACGCGCAGGAAGGCCAGGCGCAGACGTACGAGATGCGTTATTTTTCGGGCGACGGAAAGTTGCGCTACGCACGAGTTGATAACTCGCCAATCGTGGTCGAGGGCCGCACCACCGGCGTGCTGGGAATTGCGCGCGACATTACCGAGCAAAAAGAGGAACGCGAGCGGGCGGCGCGAGCCGACAAGCTCCGGGCCCTCGGCCAACTCGCCTCGGGTGTGGCGCACGATTTCAATAATTCTCTCGCCGCGATCCTGGGACGCGCTCAACTGCTTCGTCGCCAGACGCAGGACGATGCGCTCGTTCGTAATCTCGAAATCATTCAGACCGCAGCCGAAGACGCCGCGGCAACGGTTCGTCGCATCCAGACGTTCGCGCGCAAAGCGCCGGCCAAGGAATTTGAAATGCTCGACGTTGCCGGGCTGCTGAACGACGCGATTGAGATCACGCGCACCCGCTGGGAAAACGAAGCACGCCTGCGCGGTCTCGACTACCAGGTCATTCTCGATGCCGCGAGCGGCCAACACACCCTCGGCAGTGCTTCCGAGTTGCGCGAAGTTTTTGTAAACCTGATCGTCAACGCGGTCGATGCGATGCCGAAAGGCGGCAAGCTCTCGATCAGTTGCGCGAGCGAAGGGCCGCGCTTGCGTTTGCGGTTCGCTGACTCAGGAACCGGCATGCCGGAAGACGTCAGGCAGAGAATTTTCGACCCGTTCTTTACGACCAAAGGCGCGCAGGGCACCGGCCTCGGGCTGTCGGTTAGTCACAGCATTGTCGAACGACACGAGGGAACGATAAGTGTTTCGTCGGAGTTTGGAGGAGGCACTGTGTTTACGATCGACTTGCCGGCGGCGATAGTCGCAACCGAAGAGAAGGAAGTGCCGGCGGAAGTCCAGGAGGCGCCGTCACTCTCGATCCTGGTCATCGATGACGAGCCTTCCGTGAGAGAAACCCTCGCCGAGATGCTGGAAGTGATGGGCCATCGCGTATTGCTTGCCGAGAGCGGACAGAACGCTTTGCGGACGCTGGCGGTGAATGCCTGTGACCTCGTGTTTACCGACCTGGCAATGCCGGAGATGGATGGCTGGGAAACTTCGCGCGAGATTCGCAAGCGCTGGCCGGAGATGAATGTGGTGCTGGTTACCGGTTACGGAACGGGGACTGTGCCGCCGGCGGGTGAAGACAAATTGGTTAACGGCATCATCGGCAAGCCGTTCGACTTTTCGCAGATCAGCCAAACGATCACCAGTATTCTTGCCAACGAGCCAGTCCTGGAAAACGCCGGCGCCTTGTGAGGTGCGTGACCCATTCAGAAGCCCGACCGTCAGGGAGGGGGCTTTCCGAGCTCCTCAGCTCAGAAAGGGCCCTCCCTGACGGTCGGGCTTCTGCCATGTCTCCGTGACGGCCGGCAGTGACCAGGCTAGTTTGGATAGTTCATAATTCCCGCGCTCGCGGTAAAGCCAACCCCGAAACCAACTACCATCGCCGGACCTTTCCAGTCGTTTTTCTCGGCGAGCATGAACCCAGTTGAGGCGCTCGATAAGTTGCCGTAATTCTTCAGCACTTCGTACGAGCCCTGAACCTTCGTCGAATCCTTTTCCAGGTGCAGTTGCGAGCAAACGCCGTCGAGGATTTTCTTGCTGCCGGTGTGGATGAGGCAATCATCCACCTGGCCCAGGTGTGACACCGGAGAGTCAGGGTGTTGCAAGACGTTCTTGACGGTGGTCACCGCATAGTGTGCGCCGCGCATTGGCACGCTCGGTCGCATGAAATATTGAGGTCGTCCCTTGAGATGTTCGTGGGAGCTGTTGCTGTTCATTGTCAGGAGGTTGACGTCTTCCATCTCTTCGTTGGTCAGGTGAGATATCGGCCCGAAGCTGGGTTTGCCTTCTTCGCTGCCGATAAGGAGAGCTACTGCACCATCGCCGAAGAGCATTGATTGGATGACGAAGGTGGTATCCAACCTCTTCTGTTCAAATTGAAGTTCATTGATTTTCTGTTCCTTCCTCATGCGGATGAGTTCTCGAAAGCCCGAGTATTCGTCGCGTAATAGCGGCGCGACATAGGGAGTGTGAGCTTCGGCCATTAGGACCATGGCCAGCTGCCCCGGGTTGGCGGCGAGATACCATTGAGCCACTTCAATGGATTTCAAAAGCACCGAACAGCCCTGAGCTTGCATGCTGACGGTGCGCAGCGACCGCGACAAAAGTCCGTGCGTCTGGCCCATGATTTCAGAAGCCAAACAGGGAAGCATTTGATCCGGGGTGTTGGTGGCGGCAATTAACAAACCAATTCGCGAAGGGTCGCCCTGCCATTCCTCGATGCAGCGCTTGGTGGCACTGACGCCGAGCTGGGTGGTAGAGCTGTTCGCCTTCATATCGTTGCCCGACAAAAAGTCCGGGTAGTTATCCATCACGGAATATCTTTGATCGACGCCCAGGGAGTTGAGCGTGTTGATAAGCTCCGGAGAGAGCTTGTGCATAAGTGCGTTGGTTAGATCGGTGGTTTTATACGCGTACTGGGGGGTCGCCGTGGCGGCTGAAAGTAAGTTGATCATTATCGTTAGTCTCCCTGGGGATCCGAAGATCTGTGCTGCTTCTTGTTTCCTCTTCCTTGCAGCCCGTGGGATGACCGCCGTTAAATTACTTCTCTCTGTGCACTTAACCTATCAATGCCTGTGCCACGACGAGACGCACCGGTGTTTCGACTTAAACGCAGAAATAATAAGACTTAGAGGAAGAACGAGGGCGGAGTGACTGGGACTAACTTTGGATACCGCGTATCCACCAAAGGGAAGAAACCCTCATAAAAGGCGCTTTGCCAGCGGAATCAGCGGAAGTTGGTTGAGTAGGAGGTATCCACCTGTGTATCTGGTAACCACGGCCACACGGCCACACGGCCACGGCTTTGCCCTAAAAGTCGGTTTTGACCCATAAGTCTGAATGTTGACTCATAAGTCGTTCTCTCGTTTCTTGCCCCGATGACGAACCGGCATCCGCTCTTTAAGCAAGTCTTTGTGTCTGGATTCGATGGTGTAGGCAAGCCGCTGATAACTGACACCTAGCAGCTTTGCAGCGTGGGTCACGCTGCCGTTGACCTGAGCAAGTGTGTTCTTAATCAGCCCGTGTTCAAACTTAAGTATCTCTTTCGGCAAGCTACACCCTCGATTGAACAAGGCTTCTGCCTTTTCAGGCTTTTCCTCACTACGCAACCGCGCGATCACTTTCCGCGCCGCTCGGTTCAATCTCTTCGATAAGCCCACACTCTGACAATCTGCCAGCCATTCGCTCGCGTTGTCGTAAGCCGCTAACAGAACATCTAAAGCCAAATGGTCAATCTCTTCGATGAGCGTGAGTACGGCGATCCCGGCAATGTTGAGAGCGCCCGCATGGTGCGCTATTTCTATGGCTTTCTGTAGAACGAATTGCGCTCGCTGTGTTCTGCCGAGTCGGGCTAACGCGATGCCCTGAGTTGTGAGGGCTTCAGCTAAGAAGCATTGGCGTCCTGCCTTCTCAAAACTGGACGCGGCGAGGCGGGCCGCGCCCTCACCTTCTCTGAATCTCCGCTCTGCGATAAAGACCTGAGCGCGCGTTTCGTCAACTTGTGCGGTTCTGACTTTGTCGCGGACGCTCACTGTCAGGCGTCGGGCTTGCAGAAGATAATCGTGGGCCTTGCGATAGCGAGCCAGCTTGTAGAGTAGGAATCCGAGATTGTTTTTGACGTGAGCGCGATAGACCGTATTTCGGGCGAGTTTGAATTCTTGATCTGCCTTTTCGTATTCCTTTATCGCCTGTTGAAAGTAAGTGATCTTCTTCCCTTCCGTGGCGAGGTTTCGGACGATCATCGCCAGTTGATTGTGATAGAAACCCTTGAGTGCGTGGCTAGGAATCTTGTTGAAGAGAGCCGCGTTGTCAGCAAGGAGTTTTTGGGCCTCATCATGGCGCGACGCCGACCATTCAACGACTGACAACCCTAGTACCGCGTTGGCCCTTGTATTCCCTTCGGTGGTAAGCCTTTGTAGAGCCTCAGAGAACATGATCCGCGCTTCGTCCAATGCGCCTGCTCGCCAATAACAATAAGCTATCTCCGTTCGCGCCTCTGCAACCTTCTTCAAGTCGCCGACCGACTCGTAGAAAGTGATGGCTTCAGTCATCAAGTCTCTGGCCCAACCGTCCGCTTCCTTGATCTCGTTTCGACTGCCGATCCATCCCGTAAGTATGCCGACGCAGAGCAAGACTTCAGCGGTCACGGAAGGATGCAACGCGGCTGTATCTGGCCGCTGGCCTATCCCTTTCCATAAGGGCCGCATAACTGCTTGAGCGCGATCAAAGTCGCCTCTGTCCCGTAGCTCTAAAGCCTTTTGACATTTGAGCAGTGCTTCGTCGTTCGCGGTCAGACGGGAAACGTCCAGCTTCAGCGAGGTTGTTGGCATGAGAAATTGAGACCTTCGCAAAGTGAGTTTTCGGGCAACAGCGAACGGGATATTAGTTGGCTGCCCAACGCCTTGCAAGGATTCTTGCGTTGTTGTTCTATCCCTTCCGATGTAAAAAACTTTGCATCGCCTCAGAAAAGGAGAAACATCAATGAAACGGTTCTTAGCAACAGTCGTGTTGACTTGCGTTCTTTCCAGCACAGTGCTGGCCGGAGAAATGCCGACCTGCGGCGGCTCCGCGCCGACGCCCGCCGGGGTATCAAGCATCGCTACTTCGGTGATACTGACCATCATTAGTTTAGTGCGCTAGGGTTAGTCGTTTACGACCCAGCGCAACCTGCCTTGCGGCAGGAGCGGGGACGTGTGTCTATTTCTCGATACAAGAAATCTTGTATGGACCTACGCTGCCACTTCCTTCGACTTCTCACCCGGAAACGGTGCTCCGCTGTCGCGCAGAGTTTCAAAAGTCTTAACAGATTCGGCGAATCCTTGCGAACTTTTGCCGTGCTTCTTCCATTTGCTCTTCCGCTTCACAAATCGCCTTATCCCATACAGTTAAGCCTTTTTGTGTTTTTAAGCGTTTGCTGCTTAAAGTTCTCGACAAGTGTTTGCCTTTCATGTATATTGTCTTTCATGGATTGGAACGAAGCACTCAAAGCGGCCCGCGACGAGCACAGGACGCTCCTTCAAAAGCGAGATGAGCTTGACGCTGCGCGCGCGGAAATCGATTTTGAAGTTGAGAAAGTTGATCAGCGCGCGGTACAGCTCGAACAGACAATTAACAGTCTGGCGGAACTCACAGGGGCAAACAAAATGCCTCAGCGCCTTGCTCCTATCGATGTCAATAACCTTAAACTCGCGAACGCCTGCCGGGCGGTTCTCGGCTCCTCGAATAACTTTTGGACTCCAATCACAGTGCGAGACCATCTCATGTCTCTTCAGTACGACTTGAGGCCTTACAGCAATCCGTTGGCGAGCATTCATGCCGTTTTGAAACGATTGATTGATAGCGGTGAGGCTGTTCGTACAGCTGGCCCTGACGGAAAGGCAATGTACCGCTGGAAAGCGGCCGCCCTGCCACTGCTGACACGCAACCCGCCAACGCGAGCGGAAGCGGCGCTTGCTGCTGAGAAGCGAGACCTTGCCGAACTTCCCAAGCTTGTCCGTCGAACGAGAGGCAACGCATTTCAAGAGTTTGCCGAATCGGTTAAACGAGCACCTCAGACAGCGGTGCAGAACCTTATTGATGAAGTTTCGAAAAAGAAGGATTGAGGTTCTTTGAGAGTTAATTAGCGGAGAGGTGGGCGAGTGGCCTAAGCCACTGGTTTCCCAAACCAGCGGGGGTATCCGGTCAAAGAAAGTGCCCCCCGTGGGTTCGAATCCCACCCTCTCCGCCAAGTATGCAGTCCCGGTGAGTGCGCTAACACCCACCGAGACGTTCAACCACACAGTCGAAGCTATGTGGCCTAAGCAACCAAGATTATAGGCTTCCGACTGTGTATTTTCCAAGAATGGAGATTCACAATGGAAGCACGAGAACAACGGGGCCTTGAAATAGCGGCCAAATCGAAGTTGCAACAGAGTGGGGACAGATGGTTTGTTCCCTCTCAATCGGCCAAAAGGAGCACGTATTACACAGTCAAGCCCGACCCTGCAAAACCCCATTGCAGTTGCCCGGACTTTGAGGCCCGCCAGCTTCGCTGCAAACATCTGTATGCAGTCGAATACGTGATCCAACGCGAATTCACTTTTGACGAAGCGACTCAGACCGAAACCCTCACTGAGACGGTCACGGTCAAGCAAACCTATAAGCAAGAATGGTCTGACTACAATCAGGCACAGACACACGAAAAAGAGAAGTTCCTGCAACTGCTTAACGATCTTTGCAAGAGCATTGATGAGCCGGAACAAGGAATGGGCCGGAAGCGATTGCCTTTGCGCGATGTAGTCTTTGCCAGCGCGTTCAAGGTCTATTCCAGCGTCTCCGGTCGTCGCTTTATGTCGAACTTGCGCGATGCGCGGAGCAAGGGATATCTCACCAAGCGGCCCACTACAATTCGATCTCGCGCTACCTTGAAAATCCGTCGCTGACTCCGCTGCTCAAGAGTCTGATTGAGACCAGCAGTTTGCCCTTGCAGTCGGTTGAATGTGACTTCGCGGTTGACTCTTCCGGCTTTTCGACTTGTCGGTTTTTCCAGTGGGTTGATGCCAAGTACACCAATCCTCAGCTTATGACTAAGCGGCAATGGGTGAAGGTGCATTTGATGTGCGGTGTCCGAACTAACATCGTCACGGCTGGTTGAGATTTCGGATCGCTTTGCAAACGACTCTCCGTTCTTTGAGGGCTTGGTTCAAACTACCGGACGCAACTTCACGATGCAGGAAGTCAGCGCGGACAAGGCTTACTTGTCGGTCAAAAATATGCAGACCGTCGTAATGAGCCACGCGCAGCCTTATATTCCGTTCAAGGCAAACAGCACCCGCGAAAACCGCTGGGCGGGCCGTCCTGCTATCTGGAAACAGATGTACCACCTGTTCAACTACAACTCGGAACGGTTCATGGAGAGCTATCACAAGCGCAGCAACGTTGAATCCACGTTCAGCATGATCAAGGCGAAGTTTGGCGACTCGTTGCGAAGCAAGACAACGACCGCTCAAGTCAACGAAGCCTTGTGCAAGGTTCTCTGTCATAACATCTGCTGCCTAATCCAAAGCATGTTCGAACTGAACATCGAACCAAACCTCTCACCCGAAACCCTTTGACCCAAATCTCCCCGCTTTGCCCTAAAAGTCGGAAACCGTAGCGACTTTTAGGGCAAAGCCCACGGCCACACGGCCACGAGGCCGGCTTTGCCCCAGAAGTCCGAAACAATAGGGACTGCTCGGAGGCTATTGAGGAAGGCGGTGGCGGCCGACGGTGCTTTCGCCGATGGTGCCGAAGTAAAGCATGCCGTTGCGTTCCACGACGTTCGCGATTTCGGCGAAGCACTCGGGTGAGCCGTCCTGAAGATTTTCAACCACGCGGCCGTTGGCATCGAGGCCGAGTACGAAGCTGTAGCGCCTGGGTGCAGGCTGCAAAAACTTCGGCAGACGGACCACGGCTTTTCTGATGAAGGGATGCGGCAGCAGTTTGTCGAGCAGGGCGTCGCGCGGCGTCACGAGCGCGAGCCAGAATTTGTCTTTGCCGTTTGACATGATGCCGTCGGGAAATCCCGGCAGATTGTCGATGAAGATTTCCGACGTTCCGTACATCACACCACCGCTCCGACCATCGTTAACCTGAAAGGCGACCACGCGAGTTGGTCCCTTGTTAAGCCAAACGCGATGCACGCGATATTTGCCGGTCTCCGCCACGAGGACAAAAGACTGATCCGGACTCACCGCCACGCCGTTCGCAAAATTAAGGGGAGCCAAAACTGTTCGTGTCGTCTTCGTGCTGGGGTCGTAGGAAAGCAATCGTCCGTTTGGCCCATGCTCAACCAGATCAGCGGTGAAGTTGGTCAACGGAAACTTGCTGGAAGCGTCGGTGAAATAGATTGTGCCGTCGGTGGCGATGTCGAGATCGTTGGTGCAACCGAAAGCCACGCCGTCTGCGGCAGTCGTCAAAACAGTTATCGAACCATCGCGAGCGAGTGACAAGAGCCCTTTGATGGCGTCGGCCACGATCAAATTGCCGCCCGAATCAAAAGCCAGGCCGAGCGGTCGACCGTGCGTGTTTGCAAAAGTTTCCGGCTTGGTGCCATCGGCTTGCAGGCGCATGATGCGGCCGTCGTCGAGGCCGGCGTAAATGCGACCTTCGCCGTCGAGCGCAATGTCTTCCGGGCCATAGCCGGCGCCCGGACTAGGCGAGCCGGTGCCCAGCGAGAGACGTTCGGTGCCGGCGAGTTTCGCGTTTTGTTGGTACTGTCCGGTTAACGGCGGCGCGGATGGCGGCGTCCAGGCGACGGGCGAGATCGGCACGGGCCAGAAGAAAAGGTACAGGACGACGAGCACGAGCAGGGCGGCGATCAGAAGGAAGACCCGTTTGAGTTTTGTCATTATCTCGTTAGTTAGGATGGAGGACTGTTTTGTCCATAGAACAGGTGCGAGAAGCTGGGAGCGCAGACATCCGGTCTGCAATGAGACGGGCATTTGCCCGTCGAACCACTTGAGGCAAGGCTAGCTGGATGGTCAAAAATAGTTCGCGCCTGCGGCGCTCATTGCAGACAGGATGTCTGCGCTCCCAGCTTCAACGCCCCCGGCTTCAGCGTTCGCCGCGCGCTTCTTCGACCTGGCTTTCCAGCGCCACCACCAGCTTGCGTATGCCGGGTTGGTCCATGGGCTCGATCAATCGCAGCGCTTCATCAAGCACGCGTCGCTGGTGCTCCGGCCAGTTTGGCAGTCCGGCCACGCTGCCAGGCTCCCCGTCGTAAAACGCCGCGCGCGGCGGCCGCACACTCTGCACAATTTCTTTGTCCACGGCCAGCGTCATCGTCGGCATGCCTTCGCTCTCAAGCGCGCGCGCGACGAGCGAAACAGACTGATGGCAGAGTCGCGACGCGGGAATCAACAAAGCTGCCTGCACTTCGTAACGCTTCACGCGCTCAACGAGGCGGGGCACCATTTCGTCAACCAGCCCGGCGGCGTCAGGGATGAAGCCGGCAAAACTCCAAAACACCGGATTGAGTTGGCCAATGATCCCGTTGCCCTCAAATTCAAAAAGGCGAGCAAGCGGCAGCAGCGAGTTGAGGTCGCGCTCTACGCTCGCGGGATCGTAACCGCGGGCAGCGAACCGCAAGTCTTCGGCTTCGATTTGCGACGGAATTTCGCGGAAGCTGAGATCGCCGCGGGCTGCGGTGGTGTCGAAGGGAGCGGTGCCGTCGAGGTAACCGCCGGCGGACGAGATTAGCGCCAGGTTGAGCATCGGCAACGCGCGCCGCGCTGGGGAAAAAGGCGCACGCTTGTTCTTCACGAAAGGATACGACTCGGGCAGTTCATCGTTTCCAACGGTGTTGCCGCGAACGTTTTGCCAATCGGCGTAGCGTCTACGCCACTCGTCGATGTTTTCGATGATTTCCAACTTGCGACAGACTCTCCTTTTGGAGTGCGGTGACGTGAGCACCCCAGCGCGGCTGCCGCGCCGGGGACCCCGCCTATCACCGCTTTGGCTCGCGGGCGGCTTGAGGCCCGTCTTGTTCTGACACTTTTAATCGACGGTGGTCGCGACAGGTCGCGACCGACTAAAGCGGTGACAGGTCACCACCCTCCAAATTTCTACGGCTTTGTAAAGCAACTCGGATACGCCGTGAACTTCGACTCGTCGATCTTCACGTTATGTTTGATCTCGGCAAGCTGATAGATCATGCCGACTCCCGCAAATGTATCTTCGCGCATTCGGAAGGGCAGCTTCACGCCATCCACTTCGCGGTAGTCGTCCAGGTAAGTATTACCTTTGCGCAACAGCAGTCCGTCTGCCGCGTCGAAGTACCACTTCTCGAAACCCATCTGGACCACAAAAGCGTCTTTCCCGTCGACCTTCTCTTTTCCGATGACGCGGGCGACCGGATAAAGTTCTTTCAGTCTGGTCTGTTTATTGAAAGCGGCGCCGATCCTCGCAATGTCGAGCCCCAGTCCGGTAAATCTTATAAAGCCCTGGAGCGGGTCTTGCAACCACGCGCGGCTGCCGTCGAAGGTGCGCTGCACGATGCCGAGGCCGGGCGCGTCAATGATCTGGCTGGAACGATTTGGAGACTGCTCGTCAAACTCCACCGTGCCGGTCATGTTCAGCGCGGTCATCTCTACCGTTCCCGAAGAGACGCGGCTGGTGATCTTTTCGAAAGCTTCTCGGCCGCCGCTTGCTTCAACGTACTTTTCAAAGATCGCCTCGACGGACGGTAGGCCCGGCGTCGACGCGGTGTTCAACTCAGCAACGATCGCCGGCGGCTTGACCGGAGCCGGCGGGGCTGGTGGCTCTTCAAGAATCGTGACCGTGGTCGCACGCGGAGGCGGATCCAGCGAAGCACGCAGACGAAAGGGTGGCCCCGCTGCGACTGGAGGAGGTGGAGAAGTGGCGCGGACGACTTCAACCTCGGCAATCAGTTCCGCGCGCGTCGCGCTCTTGCGAATCTGTGCGCGCAACTGAAGCAGTGCAACGGCGAGTTGCGGGTCGCCGCCGCGCAGCAGGGCCCGGCGGCTGAGCGGCACCGTCACGTCCGGATTTATGCCAAGGCCTTCGAGACGTTTGCCTGACGGAGTTTGGTAGTCGCCGAACCCATATTGGAAAAGTGCGCCGGTCGGCAGCTTCTTGATGGCCGACGGGAGGGTGTTGCCAGCGGTCCTTTCGCCGACGAGGATCGCGCGGCCGGCTTCCTGCAGCCCACTCGCAAACATTTCTCCTGCCGATTGAGTTGAACCGTCAAGCAAGACAACGAGCGGACCGGAGTAGGGAGCAGTCTGGGGGAAAATGAAGAGAGGAATGCGACCGGTACGCGTTTGCATTGTCCCGATCGAAGTTGGCGACGTTTCCAACAGGCCGCCCAGGCCACCGATCATCCCGAGCAATCCACCCTGGTTGCCGCGCAGATCGAGAACGATCCCGGGCGCATGCTTCATCGTGCGCAGCGCGCCACAGAGTTTCTCCATCAGCAAAGGGACGAACGCATTGAAACGAATGTAGCCGATGCCGCCTGGCAGTTGTCGCGTCTCAAACTCTGTGTACATCGCCGGCAGGGTGCCGATCGGCTGCGACATCTCGCCTTTGAGTCGTTCGCGTTTCACGCTGATGGTCCGCAGGCGATTGCGCGCGTCAAGATAACTAAGGCGCAACGGCGCGGATTGTTCACCGTTGATGAAGCCGGCAACCAGAAACGTCGGCAGCTCAGGACGAATTATCGAACCCCACACCGGATGCTTTTCAATCTCCGCAATCACCGAATCAAGCGAACGACTGCCGACTTTTTTGATGACGAATCCGGGCCGCAGCCCTGCGCGCGCCGCCGTCGAGCCCGGCTCAACTCGCGACACAACGGCCGACCCGGCAATTACGCGAAGATCGATTCCGATTCCGGTCAGCAAGCGATCGGTGAGTTTGTAGTTGATCGTATCGAGCGCTGCTTCAGCATCCGCTTCATCATCAGCGGCGCTGCCGCCCTCGCCATCGTCGCCAGTTTCAGTCTCATCTTTTGCCACGCGAATTTTGGGAATGGCTTCCCTGGGAATCACGACGAAGTGCGACTGGTGCAGTTCGTTCAGCATCTGCTGCAACAACGAATGAAATTCGCGATCGCTGCCAACCTTCGCGACCTGTGGTTCGTAGCGAGTGCGGACCCCGGCCCAATCGACGCCGCCGAACTTAGCGTCGTAGAAATGGTCATTCACAGTTTGCCAAACGATCTGAAAAGCTTCCTGGCGCTTGGCGAGATCTGACTGGACAGAAGCGTTGGCCGCAGGCGCAGTCGCCTGCTGGCCCAACGCCGCTGAAGCGAGGCTCAGCACGAGCACAATGAAGTAGACGATTGAGAGACTGAAGCTGCTTAGGCGACTGGGCGAGCGGTGTTTCATTGAGTGAGTTTTGGAGTCGCCTTTCCGCGCGCGAAAATCATCAGCAGGATGGCCAGCAACGTCGCAATCATAGCAACACTGAGCGCTGCGACCGAATAGCCGTGCAGCGCGGCGAAGGCGAGGCGATTGGGATCGCTGAGCGGGAGTTGATCGATTTGTCCGTGCATAGCGGCGCGCAGGCCGCGCATTTTGGCGGCGATGACCCACTCGCCGATGCCCGTGGCGAGCGCGACGATGATCAGCAAAATGCTTTGTAGAATTAACGACGTTCGCTTGTAAACGCTCCTGAGGAGGAGCGTAATGACGAGCAAAAGCAGGCTGATTAGCAGTCCGCTCATGTTCACTACCGCGAGCGAGCGCGTCACAATCGCGCCGGCGATCTCGTTGGCGTTGGCGAGACTGAAGGAACGCAAAACTCCAAAGGCGCTCGGCGCAACTACCCCACTGAAGTAAATCGCCACGCCCAGCCACGCGGCGAGCAGCAACATTCTGACTTGATTAACGATACTCAAATTCATACCGCCTGCGGCTTTGCCGCTTGATGTGCGGTAAGCCTATGGCTTACCGCAGACCGTAGTTTTGCTTCGAGGCTACGCCTCGTTATTTAGCAAATGAATGGAGGCATAGCCTCTAATGAAAGAGGCCGTGTACGGTAAGCAACAGGCTTACCGCACAATCATGCGGCAAAGCCGCGCTTAGTCGTAATCCGTTATCTCCGGCAGCAGCGCAATCTTCGGAACTTGAAAGTCCGGCTGCGTCAGCTCACGCGGATCAGCGACGGTCAACAACCACGAGAGTGCCGTGTCGAGTTGGGCCTGATACTCTTCAAGGTCAAGAGACATGAAGACGTTCGTTCCAAGTCTCGCAAACTTTTCTTTCGCGCGCGTGTACATCTGGCGCGCCGCGCCCGGGCGGCCGATTTCCAAATGATGAAACGCGACAGCCGATTGGATCATGGCCTGGAGGAAAAGTTTCTCCTGCTGGCCCACTTCACCCATCCAGCGTTCCTCCCAAACGTCGTGCGCCGCGTGAAACTCGCCGGCATTGTACAAGTCAATCCCCGCGATGTATTCCACCGGGTAAGCCGCAATGTGCGCGTCGGTGTAGGGCACGTCACCGTTCGTAGTCTTGATGGCTTTTTCGTTCATTGCGGTTAGCGAAGTAGCCTTTCGCTGGGCCAGTCAAGTATGAACTGGACCATTCAAGTATTGCTGGACCATTCAAGTTACAGAGTCTCAGGGTTGGGAAAGGGGGCTTGCCCCCGCCTGAGATCGGGTGTCATTAAAAAAACGCGGCGTCAAGCCGCCGCGGAACAAAAGCGCTGACAGGTCAGCGCACTCCAAATGCGCGCGAGCGGGGGCAAGCCCCCTTCCCAACCATGAGCTTGTTCTGCTTGAGTCGTACCCACTGCCTTGCCAGCCTTCCATGCAAGCCGAATCAGCGCGCGTTCAGGCGCGCGGCGATCACCTTCGCGGCGGTGGCGCCGGCGCCGGTCGCGCCGCTAATCGTCGGCGCCAGCGGGCTGGACACGTCGCCGATCGCAAAAACGTTCGCGACGCTGGTTTCCTGCCGGCTGTTAATGAGCGCATAACCAGCTTCGTCCAACTCAAGCTGTTCGCGAAAGAGTTCGGTGTTTGGCTCAACTCCGACGCGAATCACCACGCCCTGCACCGCCATCTGAAAAGGCTTCAGCGCGTCTTTGCGGAGTATCTCAACCGCTTCGACTTTCCCGTCGCCAAGAATTCTGGTGACCACCGACTCAGGGAAAACAGTGATGCAGTGCTGACTTTTTAGTTGCTGAACAAATTCCGGCCGCGCCTTGAGTCTCGGCCTTCGATGCACCAGCGTCACGGTTGCACAAACGTCAGCGAGCAGCAAAGCGTTCTCCGCCGCCGCGTCGCCGCCGCCGACGACACAAACATCCTTACCGGCGAGCGCCTCGCGATCTCTCGTAGCCGATTCGACGACGCCGCGCCCGGCAAACTCTTCTTCACCCGGAATCCCGAGCGGCCGGCGGCGCACGCCCGTGGCGATTATGATCGCGATTGACTGCAACTCTTCGCCGCTGCGCAGGCCCACGCGTTTTGCTTTCAAGTCAACGCTCTCAATTTCTGCGTTCGTCCAAAGATCGAAATCGGCTTCCGCGACGCGTTCGGAAAAGCGCTCAAGGAGTTCACGGCCGTTGTTTGCGGGTACACCGGGATAGTTGTTTACGGGACCGTAGATCGAAAGCAGTTGCCCGCCGACCTGCTCGTTTTGCTCGAGGACGAGCGTGTCGAGACCCAACTCGTCGCACCAGAGAGCTGCTGCGAGACCCGCTGGTCCGGCGCCGATGATCAGGACGTCATGCATTCTTAAGTCTGAAGTCTAGAGTCTGAGGTCTGCAGTCTCAAATTGACTAACCGCCAAGTCGCCAAGGACGCCAAAACGAACTCAGAAGTTTCGTTTAGAGGCGGGCACTGCCCGCTGTCTCACCTTGGACCGGCGAGCGATGCCCGCCTCTAAACGTTCAATGACAACTTCTACGTGGCGGCCTTGGCGTCTTGGCGGTTAGTCATTTCGCCGCGAACAACCTTGGCAACTTCGTCCGGCCTGAGCCGCGACGCCGCGAGCGTTCCATCGTCGCCGAGAAACTTAATCGCCGATGCCAACTCAGTGCTGTCCACCTTCCAAACGCCGGCACGCTCAGGCTCCAGCTCATTCAACTCCGCGAGCAGTTGCGAGAAATCGCGGCGCGGAACGCGGGGTCGCACGACCGTTTCAGCCCAGGAGTAGTAAGGGTAGTCGATTCGATAAGCCCAGCCGTGCCGCAAAGGCGTGGTGATCAAAAACAGTTTGCCCTTCGCGTAGCGCGAGATCGCGGTGTAGGGCGCGGCATGGCGGGTGGGATTGAAACCGCTCGGACTAAACACCTCCGGCGCGAGCGTGATGAGCGAGAGACCGCTATCAGCAAACTCTTCCGTCTTGCTCGTGCCGCGCGCAAAGCTCTCCATCGCAGTCTCAATTTTCTCCCAGGCGCCGCGCCACAGCGGCTCATACGCGTCGGTGTTCGTCAGCAGCCGCTCAACTTCCGGCAGCACTAAATCGTAGGCGCGCGCATCGTCGTCAACGTTTTCGCCGGCAAGCTGAGCCGCCAACGGCGAACCCTGCTGTTCTCCCGGAATGGGTTGATCCGAACCTTGAATGGCGATGCTGGCGCGCACGGCGGCCTCGTTAGTGAACTCCGAAAAGTCGCCCGCTTCAGCGGCGGGAATTAGTTTGTCGCGCAACTCGAGGGCGCGTTCCCCGCCGAGCACCGTCCAAACCGAAAGCACGCCGTCAGTATCGAAATGATTGTTAGTGACCAACTCAATGCCGCGCGTCAGCTCATCGCGGTCCGGCGCCGCGACGAGATTCAGAGCGATCTCGGTCGAGGTGTCGGCCTTCAGTTGCGCCGGCGTTTCGTTGCCTTCCCAGTGCGAGAAATGGACGCTGTTGGCAACCGTGCCGTCGACAGAAAGTTTGGGCACGTCGTCAAGTCCGGCGTGGTAAAACTCAAAACGCATGCGGGGAACCCTCGTCGTCAAATTTTGGTCGATGAGAGACAGTCTAGCCGATCTACGAACGGGGCAGTAGCCCGATGGTTAGGGAGGGCGTTCTTCTTTGGCGCAATACGCCCTCCCTAACGATCGGGCTACTGCCCCGATCCCACTTGGAGGTGCTAGTTGTTTCAGGACTTGTGGGCGGCTAGAATGCTGCGCATCAATCAATTCGTCTCAGGCAGCGTTGTTCATGTCGGAACCGCCTGCGTGAGCGGGTGGCACGAACCGCAGGCGCTGAGCGGCACGATCCGGTCGCTCACGCTCCCGGTTCTGACAAGACTTTCACGGAGGATTTCATGAACGGAACTGTACAGCCAGACATGCCGGAAATTACTGCAACTGAACTCAAACAGCGTCTTGATAACGGCGACGACATCCAAATTATTGACGTACGTGAGGCAAACGAGGTCGCGTATGCAAAGTTGCCAAACTCAGTTCACATTCCGCTCGCGCAGGTGCTGAGCCGGATGTCGGAAATTGATCCGGCCCGCGAGACGGTCGTTCATTGCAAGATGGGTGGCCGCAGCGCGCGAGCGATTGCCGCACTCAAACAAGCGGGTTTCACCGGAGACTTGAGTAACCTCACCGGCGGCATCACGGCCTGGTCGAATGATGTCGATCCGACCGTGCCGAAGTATTAACAACGGGGAAGAGGGTAAGGGGGAAAGGGTGAAAGGGTAAAGGGAAACCGCAAGAGCGCTTCCGGATTCGTTCGCCTTTACCTTTACCTTTACCCTTTACCCGTTCCCCTTTACCCTCTTTCCCCGTTCTGGAGAATTTCCGTCTATCGCGGCGGTCGCCGCGTCTAAGTTTCAGCAACGGGATTTCCCGAAGCCAGTCACAAACATTCCGACTGGGATCGCAACGGCGCGTTTCCTGCGTTGGAGTGTGTCTCTCCTCCTGATTCCGGCGAGCCTGCTGTTGTCAAACGGATGAACGGAATACTAACAATGGAGGAAACGAAATGAGGAGATCACTTTTACGAAGTTGTTTACTGCTGGTGGCGACGTTGGCGGTTTGCGGAACGGCCGCGATGGCGCAAACAGGTGGGCGTATCGATCGCTGGGAGCGTCGGGAGTTGCGCGCCGACCGTCAGGAGATTCGCGCGGACACGAGGGAGATCCGTTCCGATCGACGTGAGATTCGCGGCGATGTGAGGGAGCGTCGTCAGGACGTGCGCGAATATCGTCAGGACCGGCGGGAAGGCGCGTCGCAACAGGAACTGCGTGCGGATCGACGCGAGATTCGGGCCGACACGCACGAGATTCGTGCCGACCGCAGAGACTTGAGAGTTGATCGACGCGATCGGCGCGGCGACGTGCGCGACTATCGTCAAGATCGCCGGCAAGCGCGGCGCGACTAACGGACCAGAGCAGAGGGAAAGGGGTAAAGGGAACGGGGAAAGGAAAGAGCGCAAGTGACGGGAACGGATCACGCGACGGTAGCTGTTACTGGCTGGTTACCCTTTACCCGTTCCCCTTTCCCCCGTCTCTGTTATCCCCTCGAGCTTGATGGCGGGACTCATGGCCGTGATCTTCATTCCTTCGATCACTTCCATTCGACAGGCGAGTCCTGGTTTGCCAGGCTCCGGGCATTGTTCGTCGGTGTGATACCAAACCTGGCAGTTCGTACACTCACCATTCCAACAAAAATCGCCGTAAGAGATCGTGTTCAGCGAGAGGAACTGAAAGCAGCGCAGCAGACGATTCTTTTCCGGCACTTCAACCGGCCGGCCGAGGATTTCAATCCCAACCAACCGCTGGTAAGGATCCAGCAATTCACTGGACAGATCGTTTTCGAGTGTCGACTGCACGGGTTCGCTCATTGGGCGGAAGTATAACTGAAGTGAGCAGTGAGCGGTGAGCAGTTAACCAAAAGGAGCGGGGCAAGCCCGCCTTCCTAACCGCGAGCTGATCGAAGTTGCGCCGTGCTCTTGCCCGAAAGGCCTTCAATCCTGTATTAACAAGCCAGTTCGAGAGGCTCTCAGGTTGGGAAGGCGGGCTTGCCCCCGCTCTTATTGCCTTTATCTGCCCCCTGCCACAGCACACCGCTCACTGTCGTTTCGCATCTGCGTCACTCCATTGCTAAAATACTTTCACGCGGAGGTGAGCAATTGTCGCTGGTTATTTACACGAAACCCGGATGTCCTTATTGTCAGCAGGCCCGAGATCACTACAACTCCCTGAAGATTCCGTTTGTCGATTACGACGCGCAGACCGATCCCGCGCGGCGCGCCGAGATGCTTTCATTTTCGGGCGGCGATCCGACGGTGCCCTGCATTGTTGAGAACGGCAAATACAAAGGCTCCGGTTGGGGCGACCCGCCGCGCGGTTGAACGGTCCATGATTAGTAGTGGCCGTGCGCCACTAACAACAAAGATGCCGGTCTCCCCAGTTAACCGCTACAGACTTTCCAAACCAAAGGTCCAATATGAAGAAACGCGAAACCCCTGCTGCGCGCAGCTTGTTTGCTCTTTTGACTATTCTTTTGATCGTTCTGGCGCTTAACGGCGTCAACTTGGCGCAAACCAACGGCGGCGCGAACACGAACACGCCTCGACCACCCATGACTGAAAAGAAAACCAAGACCACCAAAATTCATAACGAGACTATGGTCGACGACTTTTTCTGGCTGCGCGAGAAAAGCAATCCGCAAGTCATCTCGCATCTGGAAGCGGAGAATGCCTATGCCGAGTCGTTGATGAAACCTACCACCGCTTTGCAGGACAAGCTCTACAAAGAAATGGTCGGCCACATAAAAGAGACTGACGACACCGTGCCCTATCGCTGGGGCGGATATTTTTATTACACGCGCACCGAGCAGGGTAAGCAGTATTCAATTTACTGCCGCAAACGGGGCAGTACTGACGCCAAAGAAGAGATCGTGCTCGATCAGAACGAGCTCGCCAAAGGCTTGAAGTTTTTCAGCGTCGGCGCCTTTGTGCCGAGCGATGACGGCAATCTGTTGGCCTACACGACTGACACCACCGGCTATCGCCAGTACAAACTTCAGATCAAAGACCTGCGCACGGGCCAGTTGTTGCCGGAAACATTCGAGCGGGTGGGCAACGTCGCCTGGGCCACGGACAACAAGACAATCTTTTTCACGACGGAGGACGCTACCACGAAGCGTTCCGACAAGTTTTTCCGCCACGCGCTGGGCAGCGACAAGACCGATCTGATCGTTGAAGAGAAGGACGAACTCTTCGACATCGGCGTCGGCCGTTCGCGCGACAAGGCCGTGATCCTGTTAGTCGCCGAAAGCAAGACTTCAACCGAATGGCGCTATCTGCCCGCGGGCGAGCCCTCCGCCGAGCTGAAAATGATCAGCGCGCGCGAAGCCGACCACGAGTACAACGTCGATCACCGCGGCGATCTTTTCTACATTCGCACCAACAAAGGCGCGAAAAACTTTCGCGTGGTGACTGCGCCGGTTTCCAATCCCGCTCAGGCAAATTGGAAAGAGCTGGTTGCTCACCGGCCGGAAGTGAAAGTCGACGACATCGATCTCTTTGCCGATCACCTGGTCTTGTCTGAGTGGCAAAACGGTTTGGAGAAGCTCGAGATTCTTGACTTCAAAACCAACAAGCGCCGCAGCGTTGAATTCCCGGAGCCGGTCTATTCGGCGTCGGTGGCCCAGAATCGTGAATTCGACACACCCGTGGTGCGCTACAGCTACCAGTCGCTGGTGACGCCGAGTTCAGTGTTTGACTACAACATGAACACCGGGAGCGCCACGCTCCTGAAAGAGACTGTCGTGCCCGGCGGTTTCGACAAGAAGAATTACAAATCAGAGCGGCTGTTCGCCGTCGCCGCTGACGGCACCAGGGTCCCGCTGTCGGTGGTCTATCGCAAAGACACGAAACTCGACGGCTCGGCGCCGGCGTTGCTTTACGGCTATGGATCGTATGGCTACTCAATCCCGCCGACGTTCAGCTCAAACCGCCTGGCGCTGCTTGACCGCGGCGTCGTCTACGTCATCGCGCACATTCGCGGCGGCGGCGAGTTGGGCGAGGAGTGGCGCGAAGCCGGGCGCATGATGAAGAAGATAAATACGTTTACAGACTTCATTGCGAGCGGCGAGTATCTGGTCAAGAACAAGTACACCTCGAGCGATCGGCTCGTGATCCAGGGCGGCAGCGCCGGCGGCCTGCTGGTGGGCGCGGCAGTAAACATGCGGCCCGATCTCTTCAAGGCGGTGGTGGCCCAGGTGCCTTTTGTCGACGTGCTCAACACGATGCTCGATGCCACGCTGCCGCTGACGACGAGCGAGTACATCGAGTGGGGCAATCCGAATGAGAAGGCTGCCTACGATTACATGAAGCAGTATTCGCCTTACGACAACGTGGCGCGCAAGAACTATCCGTCGATGCTGGTGAAGGTTTCACTCAACGACAGCCAGGTGCCGTACTGGGAAGGCGCAAAGTTCGTGGCGCGCCTGCGGGCGATGAAGACTGACAACAATCCGATCCTGCTGAAGACCAACATGGGCGCCGGACACGGCGGTTCGTCCGGGCGGTACGATTATCTGCATGAGGTGGCGTTTGATTACGCGTACATGCTTTGGCAGATGGGGCTGGCGCAGTAACAGCAGTCGCTCGGTTCCGAGTAGTTGAAGAGTTTGGTCAAGTAGTAAACGAAGTCCAAAGAGCGAGAGCAAGCCCCCTTCCTGACCTTGAGCTGATCGAGACTGACTTCTGATTTCCGCTTGAGAGCCTTTCAAGGCGAGATCAGTCGAACAAGTCAGAAGTCTCGGGGTTGGGAAGGCGGGCTTGCCCCCGCTTCCGATTGCATTTCCCTCAAGCTCAGTCCACCGACGAAATATGCGCGGGAGTCAACATCAGAAAAGAGCACGTACCGCCCGCCGACTGGCAGAAGAGAGTGCCGCGGCGGATTATTTTGGTGGTCGTTTCGTCTGGAAAGACGAGATTGAAGGCGCCGCTTTTTAGCACCGCAGCTACCGGTCGGAGTTTCTCATCGCCGCTGATAAATTTCACATCCGTGACCACCGCGTTGCGCGCTGGACCAGGCGTTAGCACGACATAGAATTGAGCTTCAGAAGTGCCTTTCACGTTTGCAGCCGGCGCGCCAAGTTTCACCGTCCGAAATCGTCCAAGCTCGGCGACGGATGGCTGCCAAAGCGACTGCACCTTGTCCTTGCCCACCAGTCTTTCCAAACTCTCTTTTGCCTCGGGCACCAGCCGGTCCGCGACGACGGCAAGCGCGTACATGTGAATGGCCTCGTCTTTCTTGCCGCGCTTCTCGTGGATCATCCCCAGGTGATAGGCAACCTCGCTGTTTTGCTCGAGAGACCACGCCGCCGAAATGTATTTCTCGGCCGCGTCGAGATCGCCTTTTTGAAAATGAACCCAGCCGAGCGTGTCCCAGTAAGCGCCGAGAGAACTGACGTCGTTCAGATTGTCCATCGTCAGGCTTTCCAGCTCGACATTTCTGAGGTCAGTCGCGACGGCGGTCACGGCAGACTCGGCGTACTGCTGCGCCTTGTCGAGTTGGACTTTCCCCACTGCCATAAAATATCCGACGTCGTTCCAGACGCGCGGCCCCGGATCGATTTTAACCGCCTTTTCCAAAACTTCGATCCCTTTGGCGGTGTCGCCCATGCCCAGATACGCGCGGCCTAAACTGACGTACAGAGATTCCCCCTCCGGATCTAAAGAGATCGCCTGTTCGAGTTCGGGCACGGCCTCTTTGTACTTGCGCCACTCGACCAGCATCACGCCGAGGTTGCTGTGTGACGACGCGTCCAAAGGAGTGACTTCGATTTGCTTGCGGAAAGATGTTTCCGCCTGGGCGTACTGCTGCTGTTGCCAGTAAATCCGCCCGAGCAGGTTGTAAGCATAGTCGTCGAAGGGATTGATTTCCGTTTGCTCGCGCAGGGCCTTGATGGCCGGCTCGAACTTGCGCTGCGCAAAAAGCGCAAACGCCAAGTGACGGCGCACGTCCTTCTGTTTCGGCTCTTTCTCGAGCACGCGCGTTAACAACTGCTCAACCATCGGGTAGTTGTCGTTCTTGGCTGCTGCCTGGGCCGCCTGGATCAGTTCGTCAACTTTCACTGAGTCTGGAATCGCGGGCGAGCCGGCCACGCTCGTCGTTTCCAAAGAAAGAGTTTGCGCTTCGTCGGCGCGCGCCGCAGCCACAAACGCGCGAAAGTCCTGCGCGCGAGCCGCAGGCAACTCGTGCTGGCGCAAACGAAACTTGCGTTCCGCCACGATCGTGTTGCCTTCCATTTTGTAAGTCGAACTGTATTCCGCGTAGTCGCGCGTCACCTTCAAGGGCAGTGGCAGGCGCGCCTGGTATTGCGGTGGCAGGGTGAGCTTGATGCGATAGACGACATCAATTGGCGCGCCCAGCTGAATTGGTTTGGAACTCTCATCTTTGTCGGCGGCGATCTGCGACAGATGCAAAGAGGGAAGCGGAATGGCAACTTTCGCTTTCTTGCTGGACCACTCGAGGAAATCGTCACTCGTGAAGTCGTAGTCAACTACGAACGGCTTTTCGACGTCGGTCGGTTCGCTCGGCTTGATTTCAGTCACGTCCTGGTCGCGAATGCCGCTGACGGCGGACAGGTAGTAACTGAGATTTTTCCAGTCGGCCTTCGGCGTGCCGCGAAACATCAAACGGAAAAAGAGCTCGCTGTCGCCGCGCATCACGAGATGAGTGTGCCCGGAAAGTTTGCCGAGTTCATTGACCTGGCCTTCCATCTCCAAAAGTTCGGTGGAAAGAAAGGGCGGTTCGGCGGGCGTTGTTTCCAGGCGCGCGGGGGCGTTGGTTGGCACCAGCAGCGCCTTCTTGTCGCGCAACTGCGGCGCGATTAGGCGGAAAGGAGCGACTTCTGACGTCGTGTCCATCCAAAGCGTTTCGCTGCCAACCGGCACCGCAGTGATGACGTGATCAAACTGCGCGGGCGAAGGCACGTCCGCATCGATCTTGCGCGATGAATTCATCAGCGCGGGATAGGCGCGCAGGCCCGCGGCCAGCAGCATCGCGGAAAGCAGCGTGTGCTTGTCTTTGCAGTCGCCATACTGATTGGCGTAAACATCCGCCGCCGCGTGCGGTTGGTAGCGTCCCTGGCCCAACGAGAGACTGACGTAGCGAAAATTTTTCGCGACGTACTTGTAGAGGGCTTCGATCTTTTCCTTCTCCCCGGTTCGTCCGCGCAACAACTCGTCAGTCTTCGCGCGAATTTTGTCGTCCGGAACAATTCGGTCCTTCTCCAGAGCCGAGTACCACTCGCCGACCTGATCCCAACTTTGAAAAGTGGTCATTTGAACTTGGGGCGGCTTAGGATCATCCTCGTCGGCTTTCTTTTTGGCAGCCTCAGCTTTTTCGTCTTTTTCCGGACGTTTGAGATTTGCGTATTTCCAGGAGTAGAAGCGGCGAGCTTCCAAGTCCTTGATGGTCGGATCGAAACCGGTGGCCGTCTTGAGTTTGACCTTGCTCTCGGCTGGAATATTCACTTCAAGCTGTTCGTCCAGGACGATCAAGCCTTCAGGGTTGGAAAAGTCTTCAACCACCCAGAAGTGGTTCGCGGCCATCGGCGTATGCACGCGCCAAACGAGGTGATACTCGAGCACGTCGCCCGGCCGCAGCCCGCGCACCGTCACGTGCTTTTGCCGCAGGTCGGTGTAAACGGGCGCCTCGCGCGCAACGGGCGCAGTCAGATCCTGAACGTCGCTGGCGGAGGCGGTGATGGCGCTGCCATCAGCTTTCTTAACGCGCACGAAATCGATGTCAAGATTTTCGTTCGCTGAGCTGTAGGCGAAGACGAGTTGACCAAGTCGTTCCAGCGCCGCTTCACTCTGAACCCGCATGCGCGCGCTGATGTCACGCTGTCCCGTGCCGTCCTTTTCGAAACGATACGAGGTTTTGAGTTCTTCAATGACGATTGCTTCCTGTGAATAGTCGGGCGCTTTCTCCTTCGGAGGCTCGGGCTTTTCAGCCGGACCAGTCTGGACGGGCGCCTTTATTGGCGACTTTATTGGGGATTTTGGTTTGCCGGTTTGCGCGTGAAGCTGATTGGTTTGGCTGACCTGCGGTTGCGCAAAACAAGCGACAAGAAGCAGAGCGACGTAAGAAAATATCGTGCGGCGGGGCATTTAGTTCTCCTGTTAGTTATTGAGGTAACCGGCGGGTCCGGGCAGGGTAAGTTTACGCAAGGCACTGGGAGAGTGCAAAGCGTTCTCTTCCGTAAAGAAAATCAACAGAACACTATCTTGTCCCCGTCCAACCAACCGGGAGGTGTGTACCTTTCTTTCGCCAGCGGATGGGACCATAGAATCAAACGCAAATTTGGTTAGAGATAAACACGCGTCGCCCAAAATATCATCTTGCTGGCTTGGGTAGGTCCGGTCGTACTCATTGTCACGTAGCGTATGAGCGGGCTTCTGCCGCAGCTTCCTTATCTTTTTAAAAGGCTCCAGGACCTCACCGGATACATCTTTTCCTCCCTGAGCGCTGTATTTTGTTTTGAGCCACTCCTCCAAGAGTTGAAGCGTCCCGCGCCGTTGAACCTCTACCGAGCCGTCGTCGCGAACTACCATCTGTTCAAGGGGCACATCTCCCTTGAAAAACTCCTGATTGAAATTCTCCGAAATCAACTTGTCTGCTAAATGAATAAATTCATCAAAGTTTTGTCGCGTGGGCCTCAACATTGACGTGAAACCTTCTGGTCTGTTCTCTTCGAATGTTTCTTTAAACAGCTTCGGATTGCCTATCAACTGTGAAAGCTTGTTGATCTCGGCTTGCTCGGTAAGAAACGCTTGGTAAGCTGAGCGAAACACCGGCCAAGACGGTGTCACTCAATTCGTCGTCCTAGTCACCTGAGTACTGCGATAGTGCTGGATTTCAGCCCCGTGACGCAAACCCAAGTTGCGCGGATGTTGAAGAGTTCGCTTCTGCCAATTCGCGAACTAGCAGCCTCTGGGTTGCGGTGCGGCGACGGTTGGGAGTTAAATAGGCCGAAAGCAAATAGCCTCATGATTGGATCAACTTTAGGGAATTACAAGATTCTCGATAAGCTCGGTGCGGGCGGGCAGGGAACCGTCTACAAAGCGGTCGATTCCAAACTCGGCCGCACGGTCGTGATCAAAGTTCTGCCCGAAGAACTCCTCGCTAAGGAAGCCAACGTCAAACGTTTTGAGCGCGAGGCCCGGCTGGCGTCGTCTCTGGACCATCCCAACATCTGCACAATCTTCGATCTGAACGTTATCGACGGGATTCACTTCATCGCGATGCAGTATCTTTCCGGCCGCAACGTGCGCCAGTTAGTAAACGGCAAACCCTTGCAGCTCGAGAGCGCGCTGTCGATTGCGATTCAGGTGACAGACGCGCTCGCGGTCGCGCACGCGCAGGGCATCATTCACCGCGACATCAAGGCCGGCAACGTGATGGTGAGCAACAAAGGCGAAGTGAAGGTCCTCGATTTCGGTTTGGCGAAACTACTCGACGAAGACGTGGCGCGAACTTCCGGAATTCATCACACCGAGCTGACCGAAGTGGGCGTGCCTTACGGTACCGCAACCTACGCCGCGCCGGAACAGGCTCGCGGCGATCGCGTCGACTCACGCGCCGACATTTTTTCGACCGGCGTGTTGCTTTACGAAATGCTGACAGGCACCTGGCCGTTCCGCGGCAAAACAGCGATCGACGTGCGCCACGCCGTGTTGCATGAAGAGCCGGTGCCGCTCAGCGAAGCGCGACCCGATTCGGTGCCGCCGCGTCTGCAGGAGATTCTTAACCGCGCCTTGCAAAAAAATCCGCGCGATCGTTACCAGCAAATCGGGCAGATGCGCGACGACCTGCGCGCGGTGGTGCGCGACCTGGCGCTGACGAGCGGCGCAGTGATCGATGAAAGTGGCTTGCCGGTCGCGCCGCGACATTTGCACGGGGAAGGCACGGTGGCGCGCGCCGTCAGGTGGTTGAAGAACATTGCCGGGGGCGAGAGTTCGGGTGGCTCCGGCTCAGCGAGTCGTGGGCGCAGCGCTTCACAACCACGTGAGGATCACGATACGCCGACCACGTTTGGCGACCGCGATCGCAAGAGCCTGGCGATCATGCCTTTCAAAAATCTGGGCAACGACCCGGAGACCGCTTTTTACGAATTCTCTCTTGCCGACGCAGTGATTACGGAACTCGCCCGCGTCCGTGCCCTGGTGGTGCGCCCCTCGTCAGTGATCGCGAAGTATCAGGGGAAGCAGTTTGATCCGGGAGACGTCGGCCGCGAGTTGGACGTCGATGCAATTCTGACCGCCAGCTTTTTGCGGGCTAAGGATCATTTGCGCGTGACGGTGCAACTGCTCGACGTGAGAACCAGCGAAATTCTCTGGAGCCACCGCATCGATGCCGACGCCAGCGACATCATGGCGGTCCAGGACACGATCGTGAAGCACATTGTCGATGGCCTGAGCGTTGAACTCAGTCCGGATGAAAAGAGCGAGCTGGCGCGCGGGACAACCAAGGACGCCGCTGCTTCGGAAGAGTATTTGCGCGGCCGCCACTGCATGGGCCAGTTCATTTATCACACGATCAGTCGCGCCGATCTGGATTCGGCAATCAACCATTTCGAACGAGCGATCGAGTTGGATCCGAAGTTTGCACTGGCCCACTCGGCCTTGGGCGGTTGTTACGTCAATCGGGTTCTCAAGGGGCTGGGCGAGGCGCAGGATCACGACAAGGCGGAGGCGGAGTTTAATAAAGCGCTCGCGCTCGACCCGCGTTTGCTCGAGGCGCGCATGCAGATGATCTTTATCTACCTGAGCCGCGGCGAAAAACCGAAGGCGCGCGCGGAGGTCGAGCGGTTGCGCGAAGAGTATCCAAATGATGTTGGCGTGCATTTTGCGCGCGGTTACCTGGCACGTTTGGACGCTGACTACGAACGCGCGCTGCGCAGCTTCGAGCGCATGGTCCGGCTCAATCCCAACGAACGCGTCGTCACCAGTTTCCACCGCGCCCGCATTTTCATGTATCAGGGGCGTTATGAAGAGGCGTTGGCCGAACTCGATCAGGGCGCCATGTTGGAACCGGATCATCCGCTGCTCCAGACCTTTCGCGGTCGCGTGCTGTACTATCGTGGTGAGGTTGACGCGGCGGCGCGCGTGCTCGAACAAGTGCTTGAACGCCATCCGAAGATGGACGGCATCCGCCCGATTCTGGCAACCTGTTTGAGCGCGCAGGGCAAACATGAGCTTGCCAACCAGCAGATCACCGAGCGCGTCAAGGTTGCCGCTGCCGTCGATCACGACGTTGCTTACTGGCTCGCGTCGGCTTACCTGCTGCAGGGCCGGCAGGTGGTGGCGCTGCAGTGGCTACAAAAAGCGATCGAGCTCGGTAACGAAAACTATCTCTGGTTTGAGTCGGATCCAAACTGGGCTGATCTACACGACGACCCGCGTTTCAAGGCCATGATGCAAAGGGTCAGGACGTCGCTCGGGGAACCTAAGGACATCACTTCATGAAAACTTTTGTGGTCGGCGACGTGCACGGGCGCTGTGCTCAGTTGCAGCGCTTGCTGGACATGTTGCCGCGCGACCAGGCGACTGACAAACTCATTTTTTTAGGCGACTTGATCGATCGGGGACCTGATGCGCCGGGTTGTGTTGACCTGGTGATGAAACTGCAGCGCGAGAATCCGGAACGTGTGATTTGCCTGCGCGGCAATCACGAACAAATGCTGCTGGATTTTATTGAAGGCAGCGCGAATCTTTGGATAACTCCGGTAACCGGCGGCGAGCGCACGTTTGAGCAGTACGCGAAAAAACCTTTGACGGTGAACAAAGAGCAGGACCTCGACGCGGCGCGTGGTGAGATAGAGGCGAGTGTGCCGCCGGAACATTTGGATTTCTTTCACGTACTTCCTTACTTTCACGAAGACGATTTCGCGATCTACGTGCACGCGGGCCTCGATCGCACCAAGCATCCGCGCGACACGGCGCCGCAGGCTTTGCTCTGGATGCGCGACATGGAGTTTTACAAAAACTATCGCGGCAAGCCCTGCATCTTTGGTCACACGCCGACGCCGTTGCTGCCGCTGCGCGGACGCGTCGGCCGCCACGGAATTTACATTTCTCACAGCGCCATCGGCATCGACACCGGCTACAACCTTCAGTCGCCGCTGAGCTGTCTTTCCCTTCCTGACTTCGCGCTCTATCAAACATTCTCCGACGGGCGCGAGGAAACACACCACATCACTTCGTTTATTCCTGACACGTTGAAAGCCATGCAGAAGCGCGCGCGCCTGACCGGCGAGCTGCCGACCGCAATCCATTAACAACTCAAGACTGGTAATCTCGGGGTTGGGAAGGGGGCTTGCCCCCGCTGCTTAGAGTTGCCGAATCGCTGACGGTTTCCTTGCCATGAAACGTCAGGTAACATTCTCACAAAACCAGCTAAGCTGCTTCAGATGCTGGCAGAAGCCCGCGCGTTAGCAAGGGCTCGTCGCTGTTAGGAAAGAGAGCCCTCCCTAACGGTCAGGCTTCCGCGCGGGAAAAGAAAAGAGAGCCCTCCCTAACGGTCAGGCTTCCGCATGAAAAAGCACATTCTAATTTACGGTCTCTGCGGCGGGTTGCTGATCGCGGTGCTCAAGGTTGTTGAGTATCGCTTCCTCGTGGTTGAGCACTCCCTTGAGATCTACGGCGGGCTAATCGCGCTCTTGTTTGCCGGACTCGGAATTTGGTTGGGCCTCAAACTCACGCGAAAAGAACGGGTCGTGGTTGTTAGAGAAGTGGCGGTTGCGATGCCGGCTGCAGTAGCAGCGCCTTTTGCCCTGAACCAGGAACGGGTGCGCGAGCTGGGAGTCACGCCGCGTGAGCTGGAGATACTGGCGTTGATCGCTTCGGGAATGAGCAACCGCGAGATCGCCGAAAAGCTTTTCGTTAGCGAGAACACGGTGAAGACGCACTCGAGCAGGCTCTTTGACAAGTTGAGCGCCAAACGAAGAACGCAGGCGGTGCAGATTGGCAAGGAGATCGGGTTGATACCGTAGGTTTAAAGTTTCAAGTCCAAGTTTTCAAGTTTCAAGTTTCCGAACTTTCTCGCTCGTGCTGTTCCATGAGGATGTGGGACTGCCACTCGCAGGATCCCACTTGGAAGTAGAAACTTGGAACTTGGAACTTGAAACTTGAAACTTGACCTTGCCAGGCCGCGAAATCATTCTAAAGTATGACGACAACCGAGCCGCCAGCAGCTACCTTCCGGCCCGTTAATTAGAACTTTCGGACCAGGAGCACAAATCTCATGAAGAAAACTGTTTTTACTTTCGGGCTGATTTCCGGGGCAGTGGCGGCAGTGCTGATGTCCACGTTAGTGTTTTTTGCCGATCGGATCGGTTTTGACAAGGCGGTGATTGTCGGGTACACGGCCATCGTCGTTTCCCTGCTGTTTGTGCCCTTCGGCATTCGGTCATATCGCGAAAACGTTGGCGGCGGCCAAATCACTTTCGGCAGAGCCTTTGCGGTTGGCATTCTGATCACCCTCATCTCCTGCATCTGCTACGTCATCGCGTGGGAGATCGTCTACTACAACTTCCTGCCGGACTTCGTTGAGAAATACGGGGCCTACATGGTCGAGAAAGCGAAGGCCTCCGGTGCGAGCCAGCAAACGATCGAGGCGACTGTCCAGGAGATGAAGAGCATGAAGACGATGTTGGACAACCCGTTGATCAACGCCGCTATGACTTTTATTGAGCCGTTCCCGGTTGGCTTGATTATTACAACCATCTCAGCAGCGATACTGAGAAAGAAAGCCGGCACGGTGACTGATACCAGCCAAGCAGAAGCCCGCGCGTAAGCAAGGGCTGAGCCCTCCCGACGATTGTTTGGAGGCGGGCACTGCCCGCCCGGTCCAAGGTTGAGACGGCGGGCGATGTCCGCCTCTAAACGGGGGGTTCCGATGTCAGTGCACCGTGCCGCCGTATTTCTTTTCACCGGCTTCAATGCGAATCGGCAGGTGATTCTGTCGCGGCGGCAGGGGACAGGTTGCGTAGTTGGTGAACGCACACGGCGGACTGTAGGCCTTGTTGAAATCGAGCACGACTCGGCCCTGCGCATCAGGCGGCGACACGTAAAGGTAACGACCGGCGCCGTAGGATTCCCGGTTCGTGGTTTCGTCGGCGATCATCACAAACCAATCCGTCTCGCCTTTCTCGAGAATCGGATCGATCCGGTAAGTTTTGCCGTCAACTTCAAACGCAAACGCGCCCGGTGAGGTCTCGTCGTCCGTCATGCTCAGCACGTTGGTGATCGGAATTATTTTGGGAGGCTGGTAAGGCTCGAAACGAGCTTCGACACGCCACTTCGGATCAATCGGAAAATACTCGAGACCGTTGAACTCGCGCCGCGTGCGGCTCTCCGTATCCTTCACGCGCATGCCCACGCGATTGCCGCGCCTGACGACATTAATCAGCAGCGATCCAAGTTGCAGGATCGTCGGCCCAGCCTCGTCGTTGTCATCTTTGAGATCGAGCGCGGTGATTGATTCAAGACCGTCAACTTTATTAACTGCCACGCCGGGCGGCAACGCCGGGGAAATCTTCGACTGCGGACTCGCCGTCAATCGCACGCGTCCTTGCTCCAGCCAAAACGATCCAGCGACGCCGGGCGCCTTGTTCCCTGGCAGCACGACAGCGTTCTCCGCCTCACTACCAAATTTGTTCTCGCCTTCGTTCAGCCAAAAAAGGCCGACGAGCGTGAGCCAGCCATCGTCTTTCGTTAAACTGGCCAAACGATCGCTCTGCCACTTTTGAATTTCACTCCGGTGGGCGGAGAAGTCCACCGGTATTGTCGAGTTTCTCGAAACGGTTTGGCGGCAAGCGACGGAGAAAATAATCGTCGCGATGAACAGAAGCACGACCATTCGTGTCATCAACATGAAATCCCTTTGGCTCGGCGCGGTCCTCAAGACTAACGCGATCCAGGGTGTCGCGCTTATGCGCTTACCCCTGGCTACTCTCTTTTGCCCTGGCAGGGCAACTCGCGACCACCGCTACCACCTTTAGACAATCGCACACGCCATCTCACGCCTGCCGCTGCAGAATGAAATCGGCGATGGCGCGCAACAACTCCGTCGACGGACCGCCGGGCCGATGGATCAGATCGAGCGAAGCGCAAGCCGTCTGATGTGCATGGGCCAGGTGTTTGCGCGTCGCTTCGAGGCCGTAGAGCGCCGGATAGGTCGCCTTCTTTGAGCGCAAGTCTTTGCCCGGAGTTTTGCCCAACGTCTCCGCGGTCGCAGTCACGTCAAGCAGGTCGTCAGTCATTTGAAAAAGAAGTCCGAGTTGAGCGGCGTATTCAGTCACAGCTTCGAGTTCCGTTTCAGAAGCGCCCGCGATGATCGCTCCGCAGCGCGCCGCGGCGATGATCAAAGCGCCGGTCTTCAAGCGATGAATTTGTTCCAACTCCGCAGCCGTGACTTCACGCGATTCGGCTTCGAGATCCGAGGCCTGTCCCGCGACCATGCCGACCGGCGTGCCTGCCGACTTTGCGATTTCGGTAACTAGCCGAGTGCGCGTGGCGGCGGAAAGCTTTTCATCGGCCGCGACGGTTTTGAAAGCAAGCGTCTGCAGCGCATCGCCGGCGAGGATCGCGGTGGCTTCGCCGAAGCGAATGTGGCAGGTGGCCCGGCCGCGGCGCAGGTCATCGTTATCCATCGACGGCAGATCGTCGTGGATCAACGAATAGGTGTGAATCATTTCGAGAGCGCAGGCGGTGTCGATGAGAAGGGTTGGACTGGCGCCGAAGGTTTCGCCGGCCGCGAGCAACAGCAGCGGTCGAAAACGTTTGCCGCCCGCGAAAACGCTCCAACGAATTGCAGCGTGGACTGTTTGCGGTGAAACCGACTCGGCGGGCAGCAGGCGATCGAGCGCGGCGTCAACCAACTGGCGACGTTCGGTCCCGAACGGCAACCAGGCGACAACTTCACAGGCGACAACTTCAGTTGGCGCGCTGCCCGATGGTTCATGAGCTGCTGTCTCGACGGAGGTTTTCATCAGGCGCTGCTGCCGTCTTCGCCGATTGCTTTCGCTTCTTCGAACGCGCTTACCACCGGCCGACCCTGGTTGTCGCGCAGCAGAACTTCGATGCGACGTTCAGCCTGACTGAGCCGCTCCTGACACTGGCGCGAAAGACGAATGCCCTCCTCGAATAATTCCAAACTCTTTTCGAGCGGCAGGTCGCCGCCTTCGAGCGATTGGACAATCTCCTCGAGCGCTTCAAGCGACGCCTCAAAACTTTGTGGTTGTTCGTCGTTATTCTTCATTCGTTTATCGAGACTTGCTCAATGCCGACTCATTACGCTCCGCGTCCGTTTAGACGACGGACTTGTCCGCCGCGTCGCTTAATGCCGGGACAAGTCCCGGCTCTAAACGGGTTGTTCCTTGGAGTCTGTCAGAATCAATCCTCTTCAACGCTAGCGACCCGCGCATCAAGCCTTCCCTTCGCTAATCGCACTTTAACTGAATCGCCGACCGAAACCGATTTTGCATCACGCAATAGTTTGCCGTCTTCGCTTTGTGCGATCGCGTAACCGCGTTGCAGCACGGCCAGCGGCGAAAGCGCGTCGAGCGAAGCAGCGGCCAGGCCAAGCTGCTTTTTTGCTTCTTCCAACTGTTTTTCAATCGCGATATTGCAACCAGTATACGCCGAATCAAAGCGGAGCCGCGCCTCGCCGAGACGCGCGCGAATCTGGGCGGGCGCCAGGTTGGCACTCAAAGCGTCGGCGCGCAGGTGGGCGCCGCGCACGCTTTGACCCATCAGTATCTCAAGGCGATGGCGTGCCGACTTCGTGGACGACGCGGCATCACGCAAGCGGCCTTGCACTTCGGCAAACGCGTGGGAAAGAGCCTGATGCTGGACGCGCGTTCGCGCCGTGGCAATCTTGTAGCGCATTAGCCGCGAAAGATTTTGTCCCGTCTGAGCGAGCGCTGTGCAAAGCTCGTCCTCGCGCGCAGCAACCAGCTCGGCAGCAGCTGACGGAGTTGCGGCGCGGCGGTCGCTGACAAAATCCGCAATCGTGAAATCGGTTTCATGGCCCACTGCCGAAATGACCGGAATCGCGGAAGCAACGATCGCGCGGGCCACTTCCTCTTCATTAAACGCCCAGAGGTCTTCGGTTGAGCCACCGCCGCGGCCGACGATTAGCACGTCAACCAGATCCCTGGTGCGGCCTTCGGCGCGCGCGCGCTCGTGATGATCGTTAAGCAGCTTGATCGCGCGGGCGATCTCGCGACCGGCGCCGTCGCCCTGAACGCGCGCCGGAGAAAAGAGCACGTGAACGGTGCGCGTGCGACGCGAGATGACGTTGAGAATGTCGCGGATGGCCGCGCCGGTCGGTGAGGTGACTACGCCGACGCGTCCGGGAAAAACCGGCAGCGTCCGTTTGCGCTCCGTCGCAAACAGTCCTTCTGCCTGCAGCCGGTTCCGCAGTTGTTCAAACGCAATTTGCAACGCGCCTGCGCCGACCGGATCGAGCGCTTCAACGATCAACTCATACTCGCCGCGCGCTTCATACACGGTCAGCCGGCCGCGCGCCCTGACGTGCAGGCCGTCTGTCGGTCGAAATCGGATGCGGCTGTTCGCCGAGCGAAAGCACTTCGCGCGCAGTTGGGCGCCTTCATCCTTGATCGTGAAATACCAATGACCGGACGAATGTGCTTTGAAGTTTGAAATTTCGCCTTCAACCCAAACCGCGGCGAAGCGCGATTCGATCGCTTTGCGGACGGACTCAGTCAACTCAGTGACAGTCAGCGGCCGCCGTTCGGTTTCGTCGAATAGAGATGCGAAGAGTGGTTCAGACATCGGATTCAGGAGTTACCAGATGGTTTCGATTTGCGAAGCTTGTATTTTGCGATCTCTTGTTACCAAGGGCAGTCCCAAATGGAGGGCCGTTGCCGCAATAATTCGATCCGGCATGTCTGGAACCGCTCGTTTGGATACTTCGCCTAAGGCACAGGCAATGTCGAGACTAATGGGAACGACGGTGGGCGCCGTATTGGCATTGAGAAGCAAATCGACAAGTTCTCTGAAAATGGATTCAGTTAGAGTACCTTTTTCGACAAGGTAGCGTGCTTCAACTACAGAAATTGCGGGGACGTAGATAACTCCTGGATTTGCTTCCGCCTGAAGAAGGAACGAGCGGGCTACTGACGAGAGTCGGGTTGGTTCAAATAGGTACCAAATAAGCGCATGCGTGTCAGCAACAACTGCCCCCATTAGACATCCTCGCGAGGAAAGTTGCCCCACATCTCGCGCCGTGCTTGGGCGATGTCTTCCTCCGTGATATGGATGTTCAGGTCGGAGAAAAGTCCCATAAGACTACGCCGAGGGTGAGGGTCCGAAGGTTCTTTCGGAAGAGACTCGACAAAGTCCATGACCTCGCGCTGCTGGTCTGGTGTCAACGACAGAATCTTCTCAATTACTGATCGCTCGATACTCATGGGTCGCTTCTTTGGGACTTGTGCCTTTAAATCGATGGTAGCACCCACCTTGCTTTCCTCCAAGGTTAGAAACTGTCACGGTGTGGCAGCATTTACGACCGGGCTCAACCGCACTGCCGCGCCTTCGCGGTTCGCGCGGACGCGCAGCCGTGGATTAGCCGAAGGATGCGAGTTTGAAGCGTACGTGATCGTGTAGGCCGTGCGCAGTTGCACCACCACGTCGTCGTAAGCGCGTTGCAATTCCGCCAAATGTCGAATCGGGTAATAGACGCCGCCGGAGACTTGCGCCAGTTTCTGTCCTTCTTCCTGCGCGCGCGTGGTCAGCGTCAGGTAGCGAGTGCGCAGCGGATCAATTGTGACTTCCGGTTTCGGCACGCTGGTTTCGGGCACCAAACCTGAGGGAACGTAAAGCGGATAGATCAACGCGCCGGATTCGATGATCGCTTCGAGAATCGCCGGGAACGGCACGAACGATTTGTTGTCGTCGCCGTCTGACAGAATTACGACCGCCGTTCTTTCGCCACGCAAACGTTTCAGCGTGTCGGCAAAAACGTAGCCGAGCGCGTCGTAAAGAGCGGTCGCGCCCCCCGCATCGATTTCATCAAGCTGGCGCGAAAGCATCTTACGATCGGTCGAGAAGTTTGAAATGATCTGAATGTCGTCGCGAAAGCTGATGATGGCAATACGATCCTGCGGACTGACGGTGTTCAAGAAATCGCGCGCCGCTTTGCGAATGAAGTCGATTCGCTCCTCGACGCTGCCGGAAACGTCGAGCAACAGGACGAGATTGAAAGGCTCGGAGGTCGGCACGACATTCGTCACCTGTCGTTCGACGCCGTTTTCATAAACAGTAAAATCCGATTCCTTCATGCCGCCGATCGCGCGCCCGTTGCGATCCGTGACGCTGGCATTGAAGCGCAGCAACTGCGGCGACAGCGCGCTGACGAATTTTCCCGGCGCCGAGCGACGCGACAGCGTCGGTCCCTTTTCCAGCGGCGGCAGAGTCCTCGCAAAATCTCCAAACAACTTCGGCGACACTTTGCGGATCGCGTCGATCAGTTGCGAGTCGCCGCTGCGGACAATGGCGCGCGCGGCTTCAGTCAACGGCCGTTCACGCAGATCGCTGGGCGCCATGCTGGGATCGACGTTTAGCAGGACCACGCCGCGCTGCGTTACGAAATCGAGCTGAACACGCTCTACTTTCCGGGAATCTTTCTCGCCGGAATTCTTTTCGTTTGAATCCTTTTCGCTTGAATCTTTCTCTTTGGCGTCTTTCGCGTCCAGCTTCCCTGAAATCCTGGAGACGCCTGCCGCTTTTTCTTTTATCTTGGGAAGCTCTACGTCGCTTAAATATCGCGGCCGGCTTGCCGTCCAGCTAAAGTCAAATTTCAACGCGTCCAGAGGAACGTCGGCATGAATCGTTCCGGTGTTGGTGGCGACCTCGGCCGACTCGACATTCCCGACAACATCGACTGAACCCGCTTCCGTCTCGATTTTCACTTTCGCGCGCGCGGGAATTCGCACGACGAGATCGATGCGATCAGCGTCGCGGCGATCGCGCACCTCAATCTCGACCGTGTTGCCCCTGTGCGTGGCGTGGATGTCCCCCGTGTCGACGAGAGCGCCGCCCGAAGTGGCTTCGATGATGACGTTCTTCTTTTGTTCGTCAGACGCAATCACGCCCACGCGGCCGCTGCGACTCTTCACCGAAACCGAAACTTTCTCGCCCGTCTCCAACTCTTTGCGATAGACCTGCGCCGTACTTCGCCCGGAATTCTGCGCGACAACGCCGCCGCCTCCCGCCAGAGAAGCCAGCAACATCAGCAACCCGGTTAGGACAATGATTTTTCTGTGGGAACGGCGGCGACTGGGATTAGCCGCGGGGGAATTCAGGTAAAGCATGCGTGTGATCTTGCCGGAGCTAAGCGCTGCCGGTCAAGGCGTGAGTTGCAGAACACCGAGATTACGCTGAGAAGAGCTAAAAAGGCAGCCGTCGTCAGCTTTTCGCGGGCGACATTCGAAATGCGACCATCTCCTGATCGTTGCGCACCAGCAGGACGTCGCCGACTACCACCGGGTGGTTCCAGGTCTTGCCCTCGATCGCTTTGAACCGCGTCAGCTCAGTGAACTGATCGGCGGTCGCCTTGATCAGCGCCACCTCGCCCGCTTCTGACAATGCCAGCAGCAAATCCTGATCGGGTAACAGGACGATCTGCCCGTGGCCATAGCTACCGCCCTTCCACTTGCGTTCGCCGTTCTTGAGATCGATGCACGCGAGGCTGCTGCCGTCGAAGCCAAAGGCCAGGTCCTTGTGAACGACGGAATCGTTGAAGTAAGGCTTCAGCCCGATCGATGTCCAACGTTCCGCGGCGGTCCAGCCACTCGGCCCGCGCGTGACTGCCAGGCGAAGCAGGCCGACTTCGGAGCCGAGTCCGGAGCCGCTGCCGACCAGAACATCGCCGTCGGCGGTGACCGCCGGTTGCACGATGCTGTCGCCCTCCCACGCATACTTCCAAAGCACCGCGCCGTCAGCCGGGGCGACGCTGATCACGCCTTCGCCGTTCAGCAACAGGACCTGGGCCACGCCGCCGATCGTCGCCAAATGGGGCGAGCTGTAGCCACGGTTGCCCTGCGGCCCGAACCAGCGTGGATTGCCGTTGGCGATGTCATAGCCGGCGAGCGAACTGGCGGCAGCAACGATCACGACGTCGCCAACCACCAGCGGCGAACTCGCGAAGCCCCAACCCGGCAGCTTCATTTTGGTGTCATCCGCGGCGTTGCGCGTCCAGATGACCGAGCCGTTGCGTTCATCGAGCGCGTTCAGGATTCCGGTGGCGCCAAAAGTGTAGACGCGACCGTTGCTGAGCGTCGGCGTCGCGCGTGGCCCAGCACCCGCGTTTGATTCCCAGAAGCGGGCGGCGTCGCGGTGTCTCCAAACGACTTTGCCAGTGGTCAGGTTGTAACAGGAAACTAATTCGTCGTTTCCGCGCTGCTCCTGGGTGTAGATGAAATTGCCGTTGACTGCGAAGGACGACCAGCCAGGGCCGATCGGCTGGCGCCACATCGCGACTGGCGGCTGTTTGGACCAATCGGTGTCGATCGGTACGGCGCGAGCGACACCGTCGCGGTTCGGTCCACGAAAGCCGGGCCAACTTGAATTCGATGTTGAGTTCGCTTCCGCTGCTGCGGGATTGGCAGAGGGTGTTGTCGCTGAGTTTGCAGTGTTCGCGGCTGCTGCGGCCGGAGTTGTCTGCTCATCTTTTGCCTGGGCCAGAAGTCGTTCCTCTGGAGTCATGGTCCAACGCCAGTGGAGATCCGCGTTAGCGTCGCCAGTAATGCCGCCGGTTCGAATGAGCGTGAACGCTCCACAAGCGAGCACGATGGCCGCAGCCATCAACGCGCGCCGCGGTCCGCGAGCGAGGCGACGACCGACCGCTGCCGAAGCAACGAGCGCAAGACACAAAAACGGAACTGAAAAAACGGGCAGCATCATTCCCATCATCCCGCCGGCAATGGACGGATGAACGATGCGCTTGGTCACGATGACAACGATGACCGTCAGCACGATGGCGCCGATGCGTTCGAGCCACGGCGCGCGGCTGAAGAAAAGCCACCAGACGGCCACCAGCAACGCGCAGATGACCGCGCCCAGCAGCGAGTACATCGCGGCCTCGTCGGAAACGAGCCTCGGAACCACGAACCAGAGCAGGCACTGCAACGTCACAAAGACGACGCCCGGCCACAGGCGCAGGGGCTTCGGCGACTTCTTCGGTTTCGCATTCGCCGCGCTGGTCGCAACGTTTGGGTTCTGCCCAATCTCGGCGTCGGGTTGATCTGCAGGGGAGATACTCATGAAGGTTTGTACGGTTACCGGAACGGGTTTGTTCTCAAATTTCAGGCTAACGCTTTACTTCAGATGGATCGCAAAGCTTACAGGCTCATCTTTTGAGGTCGCACATTACGACCTTAAAGATTCGATCTCTTCCAAGTAATCTGTAAACCGCAGGCGTTCATATCCTCTCTCAGCGGTTTGTGCTTAAATCTGTGTAATCTGCGTAATCTGTGGATGTGCCTTAGCCATGAACACCGCCGACAAAGCTTCGGTTCACTATCGCAACTGCAATCTCTGCGAAGCGATCTGCGGCATCGAGATCACTGTTCAAGGCTCTTCGAACGAAAAGACTGGGCAGCGTCTCGACATCCGCGGTGACAAAGACGACCCGTTCAGCCGCGGGTACATCTGCCCCAAGGCGGCGGCCCTCGGAGATCTTCACTACGACAAGGACCGGCTCAAGCATCCCGTCCGCCGCACTCCGCAAGGTTGGCAACGCATCGGTTGGGACGAAGCCTTTGACGAAGTAGCTGCAGAACCTGAAACGCATCCGGGCCGTCCACGGCAGGAATTCCCTCGCGACCTACCTCGGCAATCCCACTGTTCACAACTATGGCGCCATGCTGTTCGCGCCGGGCTTCATCCGCAGCCTGCATACGCGGAACCGGTTTTCCGCGACCTCTGTTGACCAACTGGCCCATCACTTGTCGGCTTACCTCATGTTCGGTCATCAACTCCTGCTGCCGGTCCCCGATCTCGATCGCACAGACTTTTTTCTGATCCTCGGAGCGAATCCGGCGGTCTCAAATGGCAGCATGATGACTGCGCCCGGCATGAGTCGCAGGCTGCAGGAGATTCGCCAGCGCGGCGGCAAAGTAATACTGATCGATCCGCGTTTCAACGAAACGGCCCGCCTGGTCGACCGGCATCTGTTCATCAAACCCGGCACCGACGTGTTGTTGCTGCTGGCGCTGTTGCAGGTCGTTTTTGACGAAAGGCTAACGCGCCTCGGAGACCTCGCAGCGTTTACCAACGGCGTGGAAACCATCCGCAAACTTGTGGCCGAATTTCCTCCCGAGAGAGTCGCATCGATTACGGGAATTGACTCCGAGCAAATACGTCTGCTGGCGAGAGAGTTTGCTGCCGCTGAATCTGCGGTTTGCTACGGAAGAATCGGTGTCAGCACTCAGGAATTTGGCGGTGTCTGTCAGTGGTTGATTAATGTGTTGAATACGGTGACTGGAAATCTAGATCGCCCGGGTGGTGCGATGTTTACCAGTCCGGCGTTTGATCCGATCACGGCGCCCGAGTCGCTCGCGCCCCGCGGTAGTTTTGCTCGCTGGCACAGCCGCGTGCGAAAGCTGCCTGAATTTGGCGGAGAGCTTCCCGTCGCCACGCTGGCTGAAGAAATTTTGAACCGAAGGTCCGGGCCAGATTAAGGCCCTCGTAACTTCTGCCGGCAACCCGGTGCTCTCGACGCCCAACGGCCGTGAGTTGGATCGCGCGTTGGCCGGCCTTGAGTTCATGGTCTCAATTGATCCTTACATCAATGAGACAACCAGGCACGCGCACATTATCCTGCCGCCCAGCTCGTCGCTCGAACGCGCGCACTATGACGTTGCCTTTCATCTCCTGGCAGTCCGTAACACGACGAAATTGTCCCCAGCTTTGTTTCAACCGGACGCGGAGACGCGCCACGACTGGGAGATCTTTCTCGAATTGCAAACGCGCATGGAGCACGACGGTCTTCAGGGACGCGTGAAGCGAAAGCTCGTCAAACGATTCTTCGGACCGGAAAGAATTCTTGATTTAGGTTTGCGCTTTGGACCATACGGCGGCAAGCTCAATCCTTTTTCTAAAGGCCTGACTTTACGAAAGCTTAAAAAAGCGCTGCATGGAATCGATCTTGGCCCTCTAGTTTCCTGCTTACCTGAACGACTCCGCACTTCCGACAAACACATCGAGCTGGCGCCGGACAGTCCTCGTCAAAGACGTCGAGCGCGTGAAAGCAAAACTGCTTGACTGGGACCGCGGGCGTCACGCGCGCAAACCTTCGGATCTTCGAAGGTCGCAAGACTCAAACGGGCACCTGCTTTTGATTGGACGACGACAGCTTCGCAGCAACAACTCCTGGATGCATAACAGTCAACGATTGGTTAAGGGCGACCCAGAAAAACCTCGCTGCACAATCCTCATGCACCCGACGGACGCTGCGCATCGCGATCTGAAACCAGGTCAAACGGTCACGGTGCGATCAAGAGTAGGTACCCTGAGCGTGCCGATCGAGATATCCGACGAAATGATGCCCGGCGTGGTAAGCATTCCGCATGGTTGGGGACATGATCGGCTGGGAGTTCGACTTGAGGTGGCCCAACAACACGCCGGCGAGAGCATCAACGACGTGACGGACAATCTGGCCATCGACGTGCTTTGTGGCACCGCAGCCTTCAACGGAACCTGGGTAGCCGTGGAGGCGACGAACTAGTCTGTTCAAGCGGATCTCCTTCTGGTCGTTGGTAATGTCTAGTTCAACCTCTGCGCGTTCTCAGCGCCCTCGGCGTCTGCGGTAAATGGTTTTTTGAGGGAAGTTCACCGCAGAGGCGCAAAGGATGCCGAGACTACGCTGAGAAGATCCAGGTTGACACTACTGGTTGGTTATCAATTAGTGTTTCCTCAACAAGGCGAGTACAGTGGTCTCCTCAACTCTCTCCCATTACTTCCGGAAGAACCAAAAGCCGCCACCACAAAGATGACACCCAGCAGGTTATTATCCCATTTGTAGTACTGAGGACCTGCTTTCAACCGACACGTACTTTCACACGAAAAGCATCGAACAGATCAGGAACTACCATCGCGTCCGCGGACTGGTAAACGCCTTCGACAACGGCTGGTCCGCGGAGCATATTTGGAGTGCGCTGACCTGTCAGCGCTTTTTCCCCGCGGCGGCCTGTCGCCGCGCATCTCTACCTAAATCACGCTGCGACAGGTCGCAGCCGACCAAAGCGCTGACAGGTCAGCGCACTCCAAAGAGGATCCACTAATCTCGAAAACCATCTGTAGCGCGGACGAGCGCATCGATGATGCCAGGCTCGCTGGAAGCATGACCGGCGTCGGGAATGATCTCGAATCGCGCTTCCGGCCAGGCGCGATGCAAACCCCAGGCATTCGTCATGGGACAAATAATGTCGTACCGACCCTGCACGATCACTCCCGGTATGTGTCGAATCCTACCGGCGTGTTCAATCAGGTAATTGTCAATTTCAAAGAAGCAATTGTTTATGAAGTAGTGACATTCGATTCGCGCCAGCGCGATTGCGGTTTCCGGTTCACTGAGGTCGTCGATCAGCTTCTGATCCGGAATCAGTTTCAACGCACTCAATTCCCAGGTGGACCACGCCTGCGCGGCTGCCTCACGCACTGATGCGTTCTCGTCAGTTAAGAGTCGATAGTAGGCACGAACCATGTCATGTCGTTCAGGTTCAGGAACGAGTCGCACAAAATCTTCCCAACCGTCGGGAAAGATCGCGCTCGCGCCCTGGCTGTCTTCAAAAAACCAGCGCGCCTCTTGTTCGCGGCCGAGAAAGATCCCACGCAGGACCAGACCGGTCACTCTTTCCGGATGCGTCTCGGCGTAAGCAAGTGCCAGCGTGCTGCCCCAGGAGCCGCCAAACACCAACCACTGCTCTATTCCCAGCTGCTCGCGTAGCTGCTCGATATCGGCGACGAGATGCCAGGTGGTGTTGTCTTCAAGCGAGGCGTAAGGCGTGCTTTTTCCTGAGCCACGTTGATCAAAAAGAATTATGCGGTAAGCCGCAGGGTCAAAGAAGCGTCGATAGTCCGGGACCAAACCCGCGCCTGGTCCACCGTGGAGAAAGACGACGGGCTTGCCTGCGGCATTGCCGCACTGCTCGTAGTAGAGTTCATGAACAGGAGAAACCTGCAAACGTCCTGTGTCGAAGGGCTCAAGCTCAGGGTACAGAGTTCTCAGTTCGCTCATGCGGGATCCTCTCGATGTGGATTGACAACGGGCAATCGTAAATGGCACCAACTACAGATCACTCTTCGCTGTCTCAATGTAGAAGTTGCGATTCACCTCAAATGTTTTGATCTCTTCAGAGAACTCAAAGGTCTGCTTTACTTCGTTCGGTGTTATCTGAATTTCCTTGCCGTTGAGACTCACGCGAACCGGCATTGCGAATCCCTTAACGACTCTTTCGTAGTAAAACGAAACGGTCTTCCCGTTCACGTTGTATTTCAACAAGGGAATCTTTGTGGTCCGCAGGTATTGGTCAAAGACCTTGCTGAGATCGGTACCGGCCTTGTTGCTGATATAGACTTCGATCTGTTCGGTTGTAACAGTCTGATGCCAAAAATCAGCGTTGAGCCCGCGCAGGATGGAGAGCCACTTCGCGTCGTCATTGATGAGGTGGCGAATTGTGTGCAGCATGTTCCCGCCCTTCGGATACATGTCTCCTGAACCTCGCCGGTCCGACCCATAAACGCCAATGACGGACCGGTCATTTCGGATGCTGTGACGAGTACCGATCACGTAATCCTCCGCATCTTTTTTCCCGAAGTGGTATTCGACAAAAAGGTTTTCCGAGTAATTGGCAAAGCCCTCATGAATCCACATGTCCGCAGCGTCTTTCATTGAAATGTTGTTGGCGAACCACTCATGCGCCGATTCGTGAACAATGATGAAGTCGAATTTGAAACCGACCCCGCAGTTACAAGGGTCCCGTTGCATATAGCCATTCCTAAACAAATTGCCGTAGGTGACTGAGCTTTGATGCTCCATTCCCGGATATGAAACCGTAACCAGCTTGTAACCATCTTCATAAAAAGGATACTTCCCAAACCAGTGCTCAAATGCATCGAGAGTGCGCGGTACTTCTTTAAAATGCCTGAGTGCTGCCTCTTTCTGATGAGGCAGGACCCAATACTCAATGTCCAACACTCCGCCTTTCCCTTGGTACTTTTCCGTAAGCTTTACGTAGTTGCCGATATTGACGTTGACTCCGTAATTATTGATCGGGTTCAGGACCTCCCAATGAAACGTTTTCTTCTTACCCGCAACATCATGGTCTGTCTTTTTCAAGCGACCATTCGAAACAGCGACTAAGTTCTCCGGCACCGTCACGCTGATTTGCATGCCGCGATCAGGTTCCTCAGAGCCATGATCTTTGTTGGGCCACCAGATACTCGCTCCAATGCCCTGACAAGTGGTAACGATAAAATGCTCTCCCAGGTCATCTCTTCCCCAGGTTATCCCGCCAACCCAGGGCGGACGTCTACTTTCAACCGGAACGCCTTCGTAAAATACTTCGATCTTGTCCTCTGCTCCTTTTGGAATCTCCTTTTCAAACATTACCCAGTAGACATTTCCTTCTCGTTCAAATTTGAGTTGCGAGTCGCCGTGGGTGATCTTTGTAATTGCTAACGGTGGCTGCAAATCAATCTGCATTTTGTTTCCCGGTTTTAGCGTCTTGAAAGTTATGGTGTTCGACCCTCTTAATCTTCTGGTTTCCGGTAAGAACTCCACCCGCAGGTGGTAATGCAGTACGTCCCACCATTCGCGTTCCGGTGTTACCGAGCCGCGCAGTGTTTCCTGGCGGGTGATCGGTTCGCCTTGAAGGTTCTGGGCATCTTTAGCAAAAAGATCACCGGCGCCCGAATGCACCTGTAGAAGTACTGCAATCGCGAGGATTGCCAATTTACATTTACGCATCGTCATCAAACTCCGCTGTCCTTTTGGCTGATCCGTTAATGGTGGGATGTTCGGTACTGTGTTTACCATTTCGCTCCTGGCGAGTGAAGACAATATCAAGCTTTTCTGCGTCTATAAACATTTCACTCTTCCCAAGTGCTCGCTACCCGAAACTCTACTGGTCTCGACCGGCGAGTGCGATCAGTCCATCTGCCACCGAGCCACGCCAGCTAAGAAACTCATGACCTCCGGCAACCTCCGAATAAACGACCGAGTACCCTTTGGCCTCCAACACATCGCGCAAGCGACGGTTTTGAGCGAGCAGGATTTCCGGACAATCGTTCTCGAACAATCCGGCTTCCAGATAGAATCTGATGGGCAATTTCCGCGTCGTCACGAACTGCCGTATCAACCACCCGAACGGAGAGGTGTCGTTCTCTTCTTGATTGTCCCAATCCGGAAAATAGCCGAACGCGCCCGACTGTGAGAGGACGTTGCCGAAAACTTCCGGATAACGGAGCGCACAATATGCGGCGTTAAGGCCACCGAGACTCACGCCCCCCACAATGGTCCGCTCAGGCTCAGCACTAAAACGATAACGCTGGCGCGCCCACGGAACCAGTTCTTTAGCCAGGAAGTCAGCGAATGGTGGATAACATTCAAGGTCGCGATCGCGCGACTCATCACTCAGGTTGTCTACCAGAATCGCCACCAACGGGCGAATCTTTTTCGCGGCCAACAGGTTGTCCAGAATCGTCGGTATGGGCATGGGTCCCCGAAAATCCTGGCCGTCAAAAAGAACCAGCAAACCGTACGAGCCGCTCTTCGGGTCATAGCCCGGAGGCGTGTAGATGGAAACCGATCGTTCCTCCTTCAGGTTTTCACTTCTGAGCTTCTCGGGCGTGACTGTGCCTTTCGGAACATCCGGCTGGACCACGGTCCAGGACTGCGGCGGCGCGGCTGGGAGTTCAGCGAATGAGGACGATCTGAACCTCAGCGGATTGAGTGGATCGGAAATCCGTTTTTTTCCTGGACGGTCAAAGCCATAAGTGAAGCGCGCGGTCGCCGGCAACCGCAGCGTGAGAAACCAGACGTCTGTGTTCGCCAAACGCAGTAGCGACGCATCTTGTGAGTCCGGCGGGAACTGCCCGTTAAGTGTGACTTCGCTGGCTTCGGCTCCTCCGCGCCAGAGAAAAGTTACCCGGCGGAGCTGGTCATCACCGGGAAGCGGTTCGATCAGCGGTGTTTTGCCTTGAACTTCTTCCCAGAATTGTTTGATTGCCGCGCGGTTTCCAGCTTTCACCTTACGATCCAACGCAATCAGACGCGGACTATCCAGCCGACTTCGCTGCTTTCGGCTTTGGTTGTAAGGCCGGAGTGACAGAAACATCCTGGCCGCTGATGCGAACCGACGATGCGGTGGAATCCCCGGCTGTACGTCTGGCGGACTGCGATCCGGGCGCCCAGAGTGCAATCAGGAGCAAGCAAACGCTTAACGCCGGCATGCGAGTAAACAAGAAGCGATACGGCATAGTCTAGAGACTCCTCTTAACTCCCGTCATAGATGATCAGTTCCGACGGCGAGCCTGGCGGCTAATTTTGTGATTGGTTGCAAAACAGCCACGAACCCTGCTACGTCGAGTTGATGGCTGCCCGATGCCCGAAACGGCGTGGGTTGAAGCTTAGTACCGGGACGGAAATTGCTGGAGTCCTCAGGAGGGTTGTAATCGTGGATCAAATAGCTACCGGTGCGAAATTGCTTGCGGACGGGTGGGCCAACATCGATGTTGAGTGAGCATGTATCCGTCGAGCGCATGATTGAAACCTCTCTTAGCTTTAAAGTTACTGCGAGAATTCAGGAATAGGAGAACGAAAGTTCCGGACTTATATCACTTATCCAGCGGAGCTGAAAAGAAAACCAGGAATCTGAATGGGGTCAGACCTTCGATCCTGCGTCGAGTCAAAGCGCCGAAGGCGTGCAAATAAAATAGCCCAGGGCAACGCCCTGGAATCACCGCCATCACACGAGTTTCGGAATAATAACGCTGAAAGCGTTGGCTAACTTCAGCCCAGGGTTGCTGCAACCCTGGGTTCAAAAAGTGCTCAAGAGATTCATTGCAACTCTGAAGGAGTTGCGACGGGTTTCCGATTCTATGACCTTCGACGCAACTCCTTCAGAGTTGCGAAAACAATATAACTACGACGATGACCCAAGCGTTGCCCAAGCGCAACCCTGGGCTGAAATTAGCGAACGCCTTCAGCGTTATTCAGTCTCGGCTCTTGCCTAATCTCTTTCATTCACCTGAAACCCGCACGCTACCTTCACCAGGAGGCACGCTCAACTACCTGTGGGTAGAATCTCCGGGTGTTCCCAGAACAAAACAGGAGGACCCACCTTCATGGCTCAATCGCTCGCACGACTTTGGACGCACCTAATCTTTTCAACCAAAAACCGATTCCCGTTTCTTATCGACAAGAAGTTACGAACTGACCTGCATGCGTACCTTGCGAAGATGCTGCGTGAACAGGATTGCGAAACGCTAGTCGTCAATGGTGTTGAGGATCATGTTCATGCGCTGTTTGCACTATCGAGGACTCATTCTATTGCCTCAGTCGTCAAGGAGATCAAACGCACGTCTTCCGGTTTCGCCAAGGAGCTTTCAGCGACACTGGCAAAGTTCCATTGGCAGGCCGGGTACGGAGCCTTCTCTGTGAGTCAATCCAATTTGGATGAAGTTGTTAGATATATAGAAAACCAGGAAGAGCATCACAAGCGAGTGACTTTTCAGGACGAGTAACGCGCTTTCCTGAAGGCGTACGCCATTGAATACGACGAGCGTTACGTTTGGGATTAGATACCGAGCGAGTAATTAACCCCCGAAACGCGTTCGCGAGTCCGTACTTGCAAACGCCGAAAGCGTTTGCCAACTCGTAAATTGTAACGCTGAAAGCGTTCGCTAACTTCAGCCCAGGGTTTGCTTTGAAACCCTGGGTCATCGTCGTCGGCAATATATTCGACGCAACCCTGAAGGGGTTGCGACGAAGGTCGTGGAATCGCAAACCGTCGCAACTCCTTCAGAGTTGCGGAAGAGGTCTCTTGCGGCATTCTTATTCCCAGGGTTTCAGAGCAAACCCTGGGCTCGAATTAGCCAACGCTTTCAGCGTAAATAAGGCCGCCGAGCTCACGGCATAGCCCGCCATCGACTTCAATTCCGGCTACCTGCTGCGGGCGCTCCACGCCCTGCCGCAACAACAGGGTCGAAAATGCTTGGCGCGTCCACCACGTGAAGGACCTCTTGATGCTCCGATCCGGACGCGTGGACGGCGGCACGATGAGAACCGTCACCCGTCACCTGAAAGCCCTAGTTTAAGTTGTGCCATTTTTCATTATTGCCTTCGTTTGATTCGGCATTAATGTTGGTTGAGTCGGCAATCACTTTAAAGGTTGTGTCTTTGAGGTTGACAGCGTTGGGCAGAATACTGGTCGCGTCCACCGGAATTTTCACGAACTTGCCCGGTTGTATCACTGGAATTCTCGCGGTCTTCACTCGGCCCACGGCGGCGTCACCGATTTTGCGAACAGTCAACTCCAGAACGCAACGCTTTGATGGGGCATCACCGTTATTTGAAACATAAACATTCACCTTTTTATTCCCATCGAATTCGAACTCATTTCCCCTGACGATTAGATCCGGCATTGCCGGAGTCAAACTCGTGGCGACTCTGTTTGGTTCCGCGTTGTAAATGAGTTCCGAATTGTTCGCTCTTGGGGACTGCAAGGCCCAGACGGCGACGAGACTCAAGCAAATGATTGTTTTCACTTTTCATGCTCCTTTTTCTGTATGGGCAACTTGCCCTTTCAGAGTATTCCGATGCTTATCCAAAGAACTAACCTAACCTAGCATTAATGGTTGAATGTAAAAACCCTCATCGATTCTTCACCGAATTGACTCAAGATGCGTACGGCGATTTTTTGGCTGTCGTGAGTGATTTCAATTGGATGTGAGTGGAAGCCGTAGATACGCTCGAAGGCTTCATCGTCGATTTCAATTTTAAGGGTCTTTTCGGCACGAGCCTTTGTTGTTTGTAAGGCTAGTCTCGATAACCCCTTTTTCCAGTCATCAAATTCGTCCTTGTCGCCGCCGCAGAAGAAGACTTGCTTGACTACGAAGTTGCTCCCGTCGTAGTCGTCATCCACCATCCAATAGGCAATGTCGTGGAGGTCGCGCGCCTTCACTTCGTCCTTGATCGGGTCGTAGATGTCCAGGCCCTCGATTTCGAGCGTAACGGTATTGCCATCCCGATGCGGCTTCACGTCGGGTTCTCCGATGGTTACAAACGAAGCCGCGGCTTTCGATGGTTTCTTTTTCAAACCCTCCTGCAGCAGGTCATCGTGGATGCGCGCCTTAGTTACCGTGAAGCTTCCCAGGCTCGTTGTTTGCTCGCTTCCCTGAATGTCACTTTCAAAACTAAAACCTAAGATGACGAGCCAGTTGGCATCGCCGCGCGTGCGGCACTCTTTGATGGCTTCGTTAACAGCAGTCTTGCTGACTGTGCCGAACTTTGGCCCAATGTGAAAGTAGGCTTTCTTTTCGCCGCTACCGTTCAGGTAAAAACCTTCAGCGTGAAGGTACTCGTGGGCTAGCAACTCCACACGGGTAAAGGAAACTCGTTCGTCTTTGCGGCCGTTCTTAACGCCGGTCGAGAGCAAATGCTGACGCACAATCTCTTCAAAGGCACCCTCCTGGTCGCTTGCGCCCGTTTCCCGGTCAAGGTCAGCAGGTGAGACTGGCTCAAAGTTTTGCAGCGTGTCAACGGTAAACGGCCCGCAGACTCGAAGGCGCTTATTGTCTTCGTAAGGCTGATCGTACAGGGTTTCTAATGGCGATGACTCATCATTTGTAAAGTGCTCCAGTTTGATGTGTGGAACCTTTTCATAAACGAACCCTTGCCGAATATCGGCCTTGAGTTCACCTTCTTGAAGCACTGTGATTTTGGGTTTTAGTTTTCCGCTCTTGCTGGGCGCATACTCGATTTCAACACTGCTGTAGAGATGGTAGTAAGGGAAAGTGCTGGTCATCAACCGCGTTTTTGCAATGTTCAGAGCGATACGGCTGGTATCGGTAGTGATCCAACGCCGGCCAAACTGCTCAGCAACAATGGCGGTGGTACCGCTACCACACGTCGGATCGAAGACTAAATCGCCCGGATCAGTTGTCATCAACATACAACGTTCAATAACTTTCATTGCTGTCTGAACTACATACAATTTCTTTCCGACAAACCCACGCTCTCCCATTCCTGTCCATAAATTAGACATAGGATAAACAGGAAAGTCGTCGAGGTATCTTTTGTATTCGATTCTCTTGCCCAAGGCTACGATCCGCTTTTGGGCTATAAGCTTTGAAAAGCCACTCTCATTTGTTTTCCAGAAATTCTTGCCTGGCCAATACTCTCTCCCCTCGAAATGAACGGGAAAGCGTGTGCTATCACCTCCACTTTCTGAAACCAGCGGGGTGCCATCGAATAACTTCCAGTCTTCCGGAATAATTTTGGGATTTGCCTTCTCTTCTTTTGTCAGTGTTCTAAAGTATGATCCATCAGGGCTTTCAAGGTAGACATATCCCGATGCACCGCTCCCGCCAATTTGCTTTCTAAGGAATAACGGCCTGTACTTCACGCTCTCCTTTCGTCGCGAGTACCAAACTACATAATCGCAAATGCTAGAAAGTCTAGTGCTCGATTGGCTTTCTGTTTTTTGAACTACAATTAATCCTTGGAAATTCTCACTTCCAAAAACCTCGTCCATCACACTTCTGACGAGATGCACGTTCTCGTCGGAAATTTGCACAAAGCAACTACCGCTACTGTGCAAAAGGTCCTTAGCAATTAACAAGCGGTCGCGGATATACGAAAGGTATGAATGAATGCCAAGCTCCCAAGTATCCCGGAAGGCTTTGACCACCTCAGGCTCACCTGTTAACTCTTCATCAGGTTGAGAGTCCTTCATTTTGTTGTTATAGAGCTTGATCTGCCAGTTTGAGCCATACTTAATTCCATAGGGCGGGTCGATATAAATCATCTGCAACTGCCCCGCCATACCTTCCCGTTCCAGCAGGCTTGCCATCACCAGATGGCTGTCGCCCTGTATCAAACGATTCGTCCAACCGTCCTGATGCGAATAGTAGTCTCCAACTTTTTCCAACTCGTCTTTGTCCAGCGCGTTGCCAAACATCTCGTTCACGCTGCCAAACAAATCGGGCTGTCCATTGGCATCCTCAACCACACGATACAAACCCTTAATCACGCGTTCTGGCGCGATGTGCTCATGGCGATAGAGCGATCGTATATCTACCTTCAGCAATTCTTCGCGATCGTCATTGCCATACTTGTTCATCCAGAAAAGCTCAGGATCCTGCCCTCGGTTGGTCACTGGATTCAAAGGCACTTCGAGAGTCTTTCGTCCACTCTGAACTTTAGGATTTGCTTCCTCGTATCCCGCCTCTTCCTTCGAAGGGATATGAGCGCGCTTATCTTTTTGATGCTTGATGCTGTCGATCTTTTTGGTCATGGGTTGATAGCGGCTGCTCGCTCGGAAGTGCTCATTTCATGCTTTCGATCTTGTTGATTAACTCGTTCTTAATATCTCGAATGTCGTCTTTCACCTCCAGGAAGTCCCACTCGTCGTAACCAAACTTATCCTTGGCGGAATTGACGGCGGGAACCCACCGATTTTCGACATACCACTTCTTTTCAGCCTTATCTTTGCTCATCCCCGTAATTTCCAGGATTAGATTTCTTGGTTTGCCATCGCGCCCTTTCACTCTTAGCGCAAAGTCGGGAAAGTACTCTCGATCTTTTCCGTCTTTCACGTAAGGAATTGTGAAGTCCAGGAATTGATTCTTCACATAAGACAATACCTGAGGGTACAGATCCTCAAATGCTTTAGCGGCTTTAGCTTCCCAACCGCTGTCCACTGCGACCAGATTGACGTGACTGTGCTTTGTCTTGTAGACATCCTTCGTGGTGTAACCGTGGACGTATTTGGTGCTGCCAAATTTGTTGTGGTAGTTGAAGACCGGTCGGATAAATTCAGTCGTATTACGCTCGGGGTTTATGCCGCGCGCAATGTGAGCAACCATTGGCTTGGGCTGATGAAAGAAGAGCAGCTTTTTGAACTGGTCCCCGCGTATGCCGACCAACCTGACCTTGCTGCCATACCAATGCTCGACGATCTCTTTCAGACTGCTGAAACGTTGAAAATTAGGGTTCCCTTCGTCATCAGAAAAGTGGTACCGGATTAGCTCCTTAGTGATTAGAAAGAACAGCTCCTGTTCGCGTTTTTGAAGTACGGATCTGACGGCCAGCTTTTCCTCATGAGGGGAGATCGGACTAGTCAGGATCGCTTCAGTGGGGTAGCGCGAGCCGTCAATTTCGTAGTTCTCAATACCGGTGAAGTCGTACTTCAATTTCCCCTCGCTGCTCTCGACTCGGTACCCGACTATATTCGGAAATGAAATCTGGTACTTCTGCTCACGCACAGGAAGCGCCGTGATGTACGTCGACGGCGGTGGTGGCGGCGGTGGTTCAGTAAGTCCGCCCTTAAACATCTTGAACGGTATGCCAATGATGTGTGCATACTCGGGCGGAAATTTTTCTACAGCCACTTTGCGTTTGTCGTCAGTTGGATTGCCTTCTTTATCGTAACCTTGCAGGAAATAGTTCATCCGGCGCAAAGCTCGCCCGGCGACCTGTTCGCACAGAAGCTGCGAGCCAAAGGCTCTTAGTCCCATGATGTGACTGACAGTGTTCGCGTCCCACCCTTCCGTCAGCATCGAAACTGAGACGACACACCGAATATGCGCGCCGAGCTTGCCCTGCTGCCCGACGGTGTTTACGACTTCGCGCAGGATGGCCGCATCGGTAATGTTTTCAGCGCTGCCTTGGCCGTGCAAACGAACGTAATCCTTTTTGAATTCTTCAATCTCGGACGCAAAAATCTTTTTGAAGTCCTCGTTAATCTGATCGCTGTTTTCGAGCGCGTCACTATCGATCAAAAGTGTCGGTGGACGCTTCAGAGGCTTGCGGTATTGATCATAATTGCTGAAGAGGTCCTTCACGCCAGTTACAACCCGGCGTTCTCCGTCTGCGTCGTCGTATTCGTACCCGGCGATGTACTTATAAATTTCTTTGGAAACGGAGGTGTTATTACACACGATGATGAATACCGGCGGTGGCGAAAACAAATCTCTGCCGCGTTCCAAACGCTCACGCCGACCCTTATCGTAATCAACGTAATGGTTGTAAAACATATCCAACGCGTGCTGAATCAGCGTCGGAATATTGGGTTTTTCCTCTTTTAGCCTTTCGCCTTCGGCTTTGGCGTCTCGCTTCTTCGTCTTCTGCCCTTTCTTGGGCAGCTGATCCTTAACATGCTCATACAAATTGCTAAGCACAGACTGACTCAACTCCTGAGTATTATCGCTCTCAGGTAGGAAGGGAATTTTTACGAGTCCTGCCTCGATCGCTTCGATCAACCCAAAATCTGAAACAACCCACGGAAATAAACTGTATGCCTCGTATCCCGATCCCTGCAGGTAATAAGGGGTAGCGGAAAGATCGTACACGTTCTCGACTTTGAAGCGTTTCGATAACTCGCGTAAGCCTGAAAACCAAACGGCGGCTTTCTCGTTCTCATCGGATTCTTCATTATCCGTTGTCTTTCCCTTTGCCTTCGGCAGGTAGCAATGGTGCGCCTCGTCGTTTAGAACAAGGAGCCGACTCCCGGTCTTGAAAGTGCCGAGCACTCTTTTAACTACAAGCGAGAAATCTTCTTTATTGCCCGTGTCAATCTTATTGCCTTCCAGATCAACCTTGCCGTCGAACGGGCTTCTCTTATTTCCCTGGAGAGTGCGTGGCTCGAAAGAATGGTAGTTCGTAATTACCAGACGAGCATTGAGACTGGCCAGATTGTTTGAATGATTTTTTGGAACCAGATCGCGTACCCGGTAGTAATCCTGGATTTCATGCTGGATTTTGTTTTTCGTATCGACGTACAAAACACCCAGCCGATCTTTGATCGTGATGCCCGGCGCGACTACTAGAAAATAGTCAGAGAATCGCGTGTCGCTTCGATATTCCTGTCGGTTGAAGTAGTGATAGAGAATTAGGCACGCCATGACAACGGTTTTGCCTGATCCGGTCGCCATCTTGAACGCAGTGCGCGGAAGTTGATTCTCCTTTTCCGCGCCGACAGATTCCTGACCACGATGCACTAAGTTCAGGATGTGCTGGCCGGCGTTTGAACGTTCTGCGATCTCATTGAACCAAATCGCTGTCTCCACAGCCTCCTGCTGCGCGAAAAACAACTTTTTCGTCGAGATTCTTTCAGGGTTGAGAAACCAAAAGGTTAGTAGTTCACGGGTGACCCGGGTTGTGTTTGGATATTTCTCATCGCGCCACTTACCGACTTCTTTCCTACAGAGGTTGACGATGTGATTGTCTAAATCCGGTGTTGATTGTTCCCCATAACCGAGGTCTTTTTGCGCTCCCTGCCGTACGGGGATTACTTGACCGGCAGGGCTGAAAACTCGTCTGCCCTTGATCGGCCTTTCATAATCTAATGAACCGTCTTCAGCCGTTGAATAATGAAGCCTTGGCTCAAGGTACGGGCTGTTGAGAATTGGATTGGTTTCCATCGCGAGCATCTGTCCGTGAGACTTCCAGAAGAGCGCTGATTCTAGTAGTTGCATAAGAAAACCTCAAGGAAGGAAATTTGTCCTTTGCACATCGCATTCGAGATGGGAGCTCCTACACAGTTTGGTTGGTTCGGCGTAAGAAAGCACCACGTTGCCGCGATCAAGTAGGTTCGAGCGATTACCAGAGATTTTGTATGGTGGGCGTTGAGGACGGGGGCTCAGGGTGTTTGGCTGTTCGGAATTCGGCGGAGAGAATTACTCATCCGTGAGGGTTCTTAATTACCCTTGCTACGGCGAAGCAGTTTGCCGGTTGCAGACGAAAGAGTTTCCAATGTCCAAGTGCAAAGTCTTCGATGGATTCACATCATGAGTAAAGGTCGGAAGTTTGAGTCTTGGTCGCTGGATCAGGGCGTTGAGCAATAATTCGCCGACCCTCGATGGGGCGGCGTTCTTTCTTGATTCATAATTATTTCGCCCCGCTGGGGCGAAGAGGATTTGAGAGGGGCGCGATCCAGGGGTGCGCGCTGAAGCAGCTCTTACCCCTAGCTACTCTCTCTCACGGCTACGCCGTGAAATCCAAGCCACAGACTGATCAGCATTTGTGGTATCGAATCATGGTGATTCGGGGCGGTCGCGCGGAGCGCGTCGAGTCGAAGCGCTGAAGGCGCGGAATAAAATAGCCAGGGGCAAACCGGGGTCCCCATTGGGGCAGCCCCGATGGGGTGGTAGCGCCCCTGGATCGAGTTACCTAAAGTATCTTCGCCGACCCTCGATGGGTCGGCGTTTCCATTTTTGGCGATGTCTATTTCGCCTCGTTGGGGCGAAGGGGATTTGAGAGGGGCGGTGATCCAGGGGTGGCGCGCTGAAGCAGCGCTTACCGCTCGCACCCCACGCGGGCCGCCCCGCGTGGGGACCCCGCACTGGCTATTATATTTCGCGCCTTCGGCGCTGCCGGCAAGCTGAGTTTGCAAACCGGCGCTCAGACTTTGCGAATCGGCACCGCAATTCTGTGAACCGGGACTCTGATTTTGCAAAACGGCACTCTGACTGTGCGAACCCGCACCGGCGACTTGCGAGCTGGCACCTGCAAGTTGCGAACTAGCACCTGCAAACGGTAAACTAGCGGCCTGCATTCCGTAATATCGCACCTGCAACTGGCGAACTAGCACCTGCAAACGGTAAACGCGCACCTGCAAATGGTAAACCGGCACCTGCAACTGGCGAACTAGCACCTGCAAACGGTAAACCGGCGCTTGCAGTCGGTAAACCCTGCTCCTGCAAGCGGTGAAACTAGCACCTGCAACTGGTAAACGCGCACCTGCAATTGGTGAACCTAGCACCTGCAAACGGTAAACCGGCACCTGCAACTGGCGAACTAGCACCTGCAATCGGTAAACTAGCACCTGCAAACGGTAAACCTGCACCTGCAACTGGCGAACTAGCACCTGCAAACGGTAAACGCGCACCTGCAAACGGTAAACCTGCGCCTGCAACCTGCGACGCGGGGTCTGCAAAGCGCAAACTCCGGTCGCAGGTCGCAAGACGCCAGCTACGGAACTACTTGGCTAACATAGTGAACTGCAGCCCCTTGATCTTCTTGAACAGCTGGCTTGCTGACCCCAGCGCGGCCTGAACGTACGCTTTCACCAGCCGTGCTGTGTTCACGACCGAGTCGTCGTCTAGATACAGCAACCGGTCGCGGATGCCGCGGGCCTGGTCCAGCGCCGCCGAAGTCGTGCTGACGGTGTTGCTCTTGGCGGTCAGGCTCGCGGCGAGCGCAGTCAGCGCCGTGACTTTCAAGTCAGCTTCGTTCGGATTGTAGGCCGAGACGTTCTTTACGATCTCGATATACGACTCGAAGTTGCCGATCTGATTGTCGTAGCTCAGCTGCGAAGCGGAGCCGCTGCCCGCGCCTCCCTGCTTCGACTCGTCCTGCGGCGTCGCGGGATCGTCCTTGAGCTTTGCCGACTTGCGTCCGCCGCCAAGTTTGCGAACGAAGGTCTCGGCATCGTCAACCACACCTTGCGGCGCGCCCGACGCTTTCAGGAAGTTGCGAGAACGCACCACGAGGGCACGCAAACTTCTGAACGCATCCTCACGATCCGTCTTTGCCAGCTTGTCCGGCGCGCGAGCCGCTGCCACCGCCGCGACTGCTGCATCGGCGGCGGTGTATTGCGTTTCGAGGGCCGGGACTTTGTGCTTGGTATTAGCCGGATTGTAGTTGGGTTCGGCAGCAGCTTCGTCGATCAGTTTACGAAAGTTACCGATAAGTTTTTTGTCTCCTGATTCGGACATGAGTTTTCTCCTTGGTGAAGTTTGAGTTGAAGGTCGCGTTGAGAGAACAAGGACATGAGCAGGTCAGGGGTCTTGATCTCTTCGGGTTTACTGCGGGGGCGCAGACCTGATACGACCAGCACATCAAAACGAGTTATGAGTTTGACTGACGCTCCGGTCAGGTAGCTGCTTGGTGAGTCAGTCGTTGTTACGTGCGTCGATGGGCGGAAAGATAGGACAGAGATTTAGTGAGTGTCAATAAAAGTTGCTCTTGGGTAAAGGAGCAGTTTGCTGGATTAAACGGGTATTCCTTGGCGTCCTTTGCGGTAAGACAAAGCTATAACCGCAAAGAGCGCAAAGTGGACGCAAAGAACCGCCAAGTCTCAAACCGATTGTTATGCGCTCGCGATTCTGATAAAGATCTGAGCACGCAAGCTTATTCGATCAAGGGAAAGGAAAACGTTCATGAGAAAGTGGCTAATGAGAAAGTCTTTGGTGAGAAAGTCTCTAATGAAAAAATCGTTGGTGGTCGCGCTTACATGTCTTGCGCTCGCCGGTTCTTCAGTGCAAACAGCGCGCATTCAAGCTTCCAGTCAAGCTTCTAATCAATCAGCGGATCAACCGACACTTCAGAAAGACACCCTGCAGATCACCGCATGGACGCGTAACTCCTTCAAGGGGAACTACGACACGTGGAGTTGGGTGCCGAAGCTCGAGTTTCGCGTCAATGGCCCCATCGCCAGCGGCAGCCAGCTCTTCGTCGAGTTTCAACAACCCGGCGGCAGCACGCCGTGGCTGTCGTTTGACTGCGCCACGGAGGAGACCCAGAAGGACCGCTGGTGGAAGACCGAGTGCGGCGGGCGTCAGGTCGAGGAGAAGAGCATCACCACCGTGGGCACAGTCAACTTCTCCATCAAGATGCGGAACGAGCTGGCAGGCAGCAACGCGACGCTCTTCAGCGGCAGGATGAAGGTGGCGAAGACGCTTTCAAACGAGCATGGACCAAAGGCGGTCAACAAGTTCGTCTACTACGTGGACCACGACTGGAACTTGCCAGTTGGTTATGTTTGGTACACGCAGGACAGCATTTATGGGTGGGACTACCCGGACTTCCACATCGCCTTTTGGGTGCGCGGCGACGCGTACAACTTCGATCCGCACCTTTTCTATAAAGGACAGGAAGTCGGCCGACTTTTCAATGACGGCATGCAGGTGGGCAAGGCCAGTTGCGAGGCGAAGGTGGAGAACAACACGACGCACTACGTGAACGAAGGCGTGCCGCAGAAGGCGAAGTGGGCGCGCGTTGAGTGCAACTTCCCAGTCGTAAAACGTTGGGACAAGACCAATGATGGGCAGGGGCAATCCAACACCAACGAGATGTTCAAGCTGGCCTCGAACCCGGGCGAGTATGAATTCAAAGTGTTGTGGAACAATAAGCTGGCGCGCACGATCAAGTTCACGGTCGGACCCGATGGGAAACTCGACAACGGCATTGTCTCGGCGAACAAGGTTGGGACGGAGCGTGTCATCGTGCCGGTCCAGATCGTCGGCGATCAGGATGGCCTCTGGGACAAGACGGTCTGGAAGACAGAGGCGTTCTATGGCAACCCGCTGACTGGCTTCACCCCTCCGCAGTAAATCTGAATGGTAACTACGGCGTGAAAGTAAATGGGACCATCGTGCTGGTTTACGACAAAGTCTCATTCGTCTCAGGGAAGCCCTGGGCTGAAAATCCCCAACTCAAACAAGCGATCCTCGATTGGAGTAAAGCCGTCGATAACTGAAGAACCAGTGGGCAGCAGGCAGCAGGCAGACGGCAGTGTTTGATGCGGGATTTGGCTTAATTTTGGAGTGCGCTGACCTGTCAGCGCTTTTGGTTAGCGGCGGCCTGACGCCGCTCTCGCTTCCTTAGAGTCTACTGCTGCTGCAAAGGCTGCGACAGGTCGCAGCCAAAACAAAGCGCTGACAGGTCAGCGCACTCCAAACAGGAGTCCACTTTGAATAGACGTTTCTCTTCACGCAGTTGCCGGGCTGAAGAAGAGGCGAACCCGCCGGTAAACCTTCTGGAAGAATCGCAGTACGCGTGGCAAGAGCCAAAAGGAAAAAACGAGGCCGGCAGCAATCACAAAGAAGACTATCAGCGGTAGGAAGATTGCCAACACTACAGTCAACACCGCCAGAATATCCTCAGCGAAACTGACCACAATATTTGAAACGGGTTCGGGGCTGGTATTGATCAGGGCCCTGGTCGCGGCCTTGGTACCGTGTGAACTCAAGGCCAGCCCGCCGCCCAACAATAAAGCGATCACCTGCACGCTGCGATCGAAATCGCCGAAAGCTGTTGCCGCTAAAACCGCGCCCGCCGGAATTCGTATGAACGTATGAATTATGTCCCAGGCGCTATCAACTAGTTGAATTTTGTCGGCGATGAACTCAATGACAAAGAGGAACAGCGCCACACCGATTACCCACCAGTTGGTAACGACTTCAAGTTCACCCGGCAGCTTGAGATCTGCAAAGCGACTCAGTAGACCAAGCGTGGCGACGGTCGCGTAAAGATTGATGCCCGCGACCCACGACGCGCCCATACTAATTGCCAGTGTGGAAATGAAGTCCATCGCGCGAGATTATACGATACTGAGCCTCGCCAGGTTCGAACGAGTCGGTCGGGATGATGTGTGATTTGATTACAGGGGCTGACTAAAAGAGCGGGGGCAAGCCCCTTCCTGACCGCGAGACTCTTCCACTTGCGCGATGGCTTCACCTTGAAAGCCTTTCCGGCGGCTATCCCATCTCAACACTGAGCAGCTCAGGGTTAGGAAGGCGGGCTTGCCCCCGCTCTTCTTACGCGAACACTTTTTGTGCAAAGCTGCATTGAAACGCGACCCGGTCGCTACGGCTCACGGTACTGACCTCACACCTATCAGCCAACCGAGCTCGCATCTTCCTCTGGCCGAGTCTACTTTCCCTCCGTCTCTTCCATGTGTTGCCAAATGTCCGGGCTGGTGCCGTCGACGTCGGTGAAGCCATACACGCGCGCCAGTTCACCTGAACTGACCGACTGCTGGTTCCAACGTTTGCGATCCGGATCCAACGCCAGTGAAGCAATCGCTCGACCGACGTAGCGCGGCGACTCCGAGAGCGCGAAATCGGGCGGCGCCACCGGTTCGCCCTTCTCGGCCCGGGCGGGATCAAGGGCATCACGCCAGTTGCTCTCAGAAACGCCAAAGTTGTCGAGCATCATTTCCGACCGCAGCCACCCGGGCGTGACACAAACCGCCGTTGCTCCAAACGGAGCGAGTTCGTGGCCTTGTGAGAAGGCGAGCCGGTTCACTGCCACTTTGGCCAGATCGTAATAAACCGAAATCCGGTAGTGCTCGGCGTTGTACTTCGTCGTGCCATCAGTAACTTCGACGAGGAGTCCACCGGCTCCACGGGCGTTCCGCTCGTGATCATCATGAGCAGGCGAAATGAGTAATGGTAGAAGATACTTTGAAGTAATGATGTGCGTGTCGATTGCCAGACGCAGGATGCGCAGGCCCGTCGCGAGATTGAGTTCCCAGACGGGCGTGTTCCACTCAGACGGACCACCCTTCAGAATCTCCGCGCCCCAGATGTCGTTTACCAGCAGGTCAATTTTCCCAAACTCGTTCTGAAGTCGTTCAGCAAGCGTCTTCACCTGCTCGGCCACGAGATGGTCGACGGCGATGGCGACTCCCTTCCCACCCAGGCTCGTCACCAGCTCGGCCGTTTCCTCTATTGTCTCGCTGCGATTGTAGTCTGACGGAATTGGTCTAACGCTGCTGGTTCGGCCGGTGCAGATTACAGTTGCGCCTGCCTCGCCGAGGGCAGCAGCGATACCTCGACCCGCGCCCCGGGTCGCACCGGCAACCACAGCAACGCGCCCACGCAGTGCGTCGCGATCAAAAGGTAAACTCATGCAGCCAATTTTACACGCAGCATTTGCCAGACCAGAAGTGGGCAACACTTATGACGCTTTTTTGAAACGATAGGTGTGGGCAATACGTACAACATCAGGCTTACCAACCCCAATCCGAAAAATCGTACGAGGACACAATGAGTACAACTCAGTTCAAGCGAGAAACTAATCGCCCGCTCAGTAATCTTAATCCGCTTTGGCGCGTCGCCGGTTTTGCGTGTGCGTTGTTGTTCGTGTCACTTCCGGTTCACGCTCAGGATACGGCCTGGCCGCAGTTCCGCGGGCCTGACTCGAATCCTGTAGGAGCAAGTGCGAAGTTGGCCGAACGTTGGTCGAAGACTGAAAACGTCGAGTGGTCGCAGGAAATCCCGGGGCGTGGCTGGTCGTCGCCGATTGTGACCGGTGGAAAGGTTTACCTGACTTCCGTAACGACGGAGGGCACGTCGAAGCCGCCTCAGAAAGGGACCGAGTACAGCAACGAGTACGCAGCTGAACTAATGAAACAAAAGCTTCCGATGGAGGAGGTGATGAAGCGCGTGCAGGAGCGTGACATCGAGCTGCCAAACGAAGTGAAGCTCCACTACATTCTCTATTGCCTGAATCTGAAAAGCGGCAAGGTGGAATGGCAGAAGGAGTTTTACGCCGGACAGCCGCCGGGCGGGCGTCACCGCAAGAATAGTTTTGCGTCGGAGAGTCCCGCGACCGACGGGAAGATGATTTACGTGTACGTCGGCAACATGGGTTTGTGGGCGTTTGACCTGAAAGGGAAACCGGTGTGGTCGACGCCGCTCGAAGCGAACCCCATCTACCTCGAGTTTGGGACAGGAAGCTCGCCGGCGCTGGCCGACAATCTGGTGGTGATCGTAAACGACAATGAGAAGCAGCAGTACATTGCCGCCTTCGATAAAAAGACAGGCAAGCAGGTCTGGCGCACGAGTCGAGAATTGGCCAAAGGGCAGCCGGCGCGGTCGGCATGGGTGACGCCTTTTGTTTGGCGACACGCGCTGCGCACCGAGATCGTGGCCATAGGGCCGGGAGAAGTAATTAGTTACGACCTGGCCGGAAAGGAACTGTGGCGCATGTCGGGAATGTCGGGGCAGCCGGTGCCGACGCCTTTCGCTTACGATGGACTGCTACATATCAACGCCGGGCGAGGACGCTCATTGTTCGCGATTCGTCCGGGCGCAACCGGCAACATCTCGCTTGGAGAAGGTCAGACTTCGAACGAGTATGTCGTTTGGTCAGCGGCGCGCGCGGGAACGTATCTGCCCTCGTCTCTGGCTTATCAAGGAGCCGTGTATTCGCTCACTGAAACGGGTATCTTGAGCCGCTTTGACGCGAAGACCGGCAAGCTGACTTACAAGACCCGGATCGATCCGGCCGCAACTGCTTTTACAACTTCGCCATGGGCCTACAACGGCAAGCTTTTCGCCCTGAGCGAGGAAGGCCAAACCTTCGTCATGGGGACGGGCGAGGATTTCAAGTTGCTGCACGTGAACGCGCTTGATGACTTCACCCTCGCGTCGCCGGCGTTGGTGGGAGAGCGCTTGTTGATACGAACGGAGCACCGGCTTTATTCGATCCGCCGCAAAACGTAGGCGGCCCGCCTGCATGCTCACGCATTGCTTTACACAAAAAGTGCTCTTAGAGCGCCTTCTCTTTCTCTCTCCCCCGCTGGGGGGGAGGGTTGGGGTGAGGGTTTAGGCGCGCGTCTAGACCCTCACCCCTACCCTCTCCCAACGGGAGAGGGCTTCAGATTACTTTTGCAAAACTCACATATGATTCGGCCTGCGTTCGTTCAATCACGCTGCAGCCAATAAGGCGAGCGAACAACACCTACACGTGTTGGTCCACCAGGATCGTGTTCCCGTCCGGATCGGCAATCATAAAGCTGGCGGGACCAGTAGAGTTTTCGTCCGCCTCTGCAATCATGTCTACGCCGCTGGCTTTGAGCTGACGCTGCAACTCGCGAACGTCCGTGAATTTTTCGAGAGCCCCGGCATTACTGTTCCAGCCCGGGTTGAAGGTGAGAATGTTCTTGTCAAACATCCCCTGGAACAGCCCAATGTTGTGGTCGCCATTCTTCATGATTAGCCAACCCTGCGATTGATCCCCGCCGAAAACTGTAAAGCCCAGCTTCTCGTAAAACTGCTTCGACGCCTCGATGTCCTTTACAGCCAGACTGACCGAGAAATTTCCCAGTTCCATAAATTTCCTCCTGCGTGTTGGTAGTGATGAATTTCTTAACCGCGCGGACAGTAGCTTTCAGCGGGGGATTTGTCGTCATACTTTCGCATGATTCGGCGTTGTTGAGCGAAAAATACTACTTTAGTTTTTACAACACAGTCCCGCGAAGCGGGACGACTGACAATAGCCCAGCACTTTCAGTGCTGGGATTAGAACGCATACATCGAATGAGTCCGCGAAGCGGACGACTGAAATTCTTCGAGAATCAGCCGTCCGTTTCACGGACTGGAGACTTTTTTTGGGGCTCGCTTCTCCCAGCACTGAAGTGCTGGGCTATTATCAGTCGTCGGCTTCGCCGACTAAAGGCCGACCTTTTGTTCAAAGCGGCTAGCTTCCAGGGGTCGGCATAGGTGACGGCGGCGGCGTGTATGCCGCGGACCAGATCTGAGTGCCCTCGAGCACGCATTGGTCCTGGTTGATGGCCGTCCCGACTTGATAAGGTCCCGTGAACGTCGGGCAGCCGCACTGCACGAGCGGCAGGCGAGTTGTAGAATCTATTTTGCCTATTCGCTTGCAGGGCGCGGTCATGCATCCGGCATAGGTGGAACTGGCGCAGGCTGTCGGGTCGATGCTGAACTGCGGATACTCCTTCTTCTGCTTTTCGAGGTAGAGGCTGAAGGTCGAGACGAGGTCCGCGCCGGGAATCAAAGTGTTGTTGTTGATGGCCTCGCAGACAGGCGCCGGGCGAGATCCGGTCGGGCGGCAAAGGCTGCCGTCTGTCCCGCACACGGCTACTGTTCTAAGGTAGACGTCACGGTTCAAAATGGCATTGATGTCGACCAGGTAAGGCTGACCGCCGGGAATTTCGTAACAGGTGCAGTTTGCCAGCCCCAGTCCGTCCGGGTTGCAGGGGGTGGTTGGCCCAGGTCCGGAGTAATAGCATAGGGCGATCGGCGCGCCTTTGCATTCCACAAAGTTCTCCGGCTGCATCAAGATGTCGGCCCACGGTGGGCCATACGGCGTCGTCGGTAGCGTGTTGAGTTTGAATGGTTTCTTTTTGGTATAGCGATCGAAATCAAAGGTTGCGCGGGAAGACGGCTGGGAAGGCTCGGGCGCCTGGCCCACGCTGTAACTTCCGCCCACAAACCCGAGCACGCACAACAAGCCAATCACCGCGATCGATAGCCACCATCTCTTGATGCTTTGCCTCATTTCAGCCTCCCGGCGATTAGCGTGACTCTCTCTCTCTCTCTCTCTCTCTCTCCTCTCTTCTCGCGTCAATCACGATCCCGGAATCCCGAGACTGACCGGATGTATCCGACTATTTCTGATCGTCAATCTCTTCGTCCATGAACTCATACTTCGCCATGATTTCGTCCCATTCGGCCATCTTTCGCGGTTGGTTGGAGTAAAATCTGCGCACGAAGTCGTCCACTGCGCGCGCTTGTTCCGCGCTCTCCAGGCCGACTTTCTTAGCCGCCTGAAAAAACTTTTCCATGGTTTGTCTGAGGGTTACCTGAAGATTGTGTCTGGCGAGATTTACACTCGCATCGCCAAATACGTTTGGAGCCTCTCCATCTTTCATCGCTTGCTCCTCCTTCTTGGTAGGAAGTCAGTTAGAGCCGGCGCACACCAGCTAGCCAGTTGTTCGGTAGCATACTCCAGGCGGCGTCATACGTCATTGAACTCAGGAAGATATTTCACTAAGCCGCGGCGCCCCTCCAGCGCTCCGGGTTTTAGCTCCGCCACCATGAACGCCTCGTCAGGCACCGGCCACTCGCAACTCAGTTCTTTCTGTTTGGCGGGCACGAATCCGAAGCGAGGATAGTATTCGGGATGCCCAAGCACAACGACAACGTCGCAGCCAATGCGCTGACATTCCTGCAATCCTGCGCGCACCAACTGAGAGCCGATTCCCTGGTTTTGAAACTCAGGCGAAACCGCCATTGGTCCAAGTCCTAGCGCGATGGAAGCCGAGTGATCGATCTCGATGGAGACGGGGCTGAAGAAGATATGTCCGACGACTTGCCCATCCTGAACGGCGACGAGTGAGATTTGGGGATCGGCCACCGCTCGGAGTTTGTCTACCAGGACCGCTTCCTCCGGGCGTTCAAATGCTCGTTCATTCACCTGGCGAACTGCCGGGTGGTCTGCTGCTGTTTCGGAGCGAATTATGGTCATTGGCTTTGCACAAAAAGTCCATGCAGTCCCGCGAAGCGGGACGACTGACAGTAGCCCAGCCCTTCAGTGCCAGGATTAAAACGTATACATCGAATGAGTCCGCGAAGCGGACGACTGAAATTCTTCGCTAATTCAGCCGTCCGTTTCACAGACTGAAGACTTGTTGGTTCACTTCTCCCAGCACTGAAGTGCTGGGCTATTATCAGTCGTCGGCTTCGCCGACTTTTTGCAAAGGCATGGTCATTTAAAGTGATCATCAAAGGGATCAAAAAGTCTGGACGAACTTTATCCAACAGTTCTCCTCCGGACCGCTGTTATTGTTCAAGCGCCCTGGTTAAGGCTGCTCTCGCGAGCAGGCGCGTCGAATCCAGAGTGGGTAGAGGACAGTCGTCCGGGCGCACGATCAAAGGTATCTCAGTGCAGCCGAGCACGACTGCATCACAACCACGCGCCTTAAGTTTCTCAGCAACCTCGTTGAAGTAGAGCCGCGAAGTTTCCGGAAAGATGCCGTTGACTAACTCCTTGAAGATGATCTCGTTGATCTTTTCCCTGTCAGCCTGGTCGGGTATTTCGCGCTCGATTCTGCACTCCGCTAACGCTTCAGGGTAGACATCGCTTTCCGCTAGATACTTCGTCCCTAAAATCCCGAGCCGTTTGTAGCCGGCGCGCTGAGCTTCCGCGGCAACTGCGCCCGCGATATGCAACCACGGGATCGGCGACTGCGGAATTAAGTACTTGAACGACTGGTGGTAGGTGTTGTCAGGACAGATGGCGAAGTCGGCGCCCGCCTTTGCAAGCTTGTGCGCGGACGCGGCCAGAAGTTTTGCGACAGCCTCCCAATCGTTCGCACGAATCGGGCCCATGTGCTGGGCCATCGGCACGGAGTTCATGGTTATCTCAGGATGATTGTGCTCACCCATGATGGCCGGCGCCTCCAGACAAATCGTCCGGTAACACAGGGCCGCGCCCTCCGCGCTGCCCGCTACGATGCCAATGTGCTTAGTCACGGTGTCGCCGTAGGTGGTTCAGTAGTCCACTAAATGATGGGTCTATCTAGAAGATAAGATACTCGAAGAAGCGATCGCTCCACTGGCCGCGTCGAGCGAATACGAATCGAAGGAGTTCGGCGACGAGCGCGTCGGAATTTGCCTTTAGCTCAGAAAACTCAGGACGAGTGTAGCGATGCTCGTATTCCACATTGAGCCTCGCGCGCCAGGCCTCATCAGATACGCGAGAAAGAAACACGTTGTAAGGCCCGACGACGCGAAAGAAACCATAATCGTGGTTGTCTTTGTAAACCAGCCCCAGGCGTTCAAGTGGCGTGAGGTCTAAGTGCTGTCTGACAAACGATATCTTACCTTCGCCCTGCTGTTTGCTTGCTTCGCCGATCAAGAACAGGAGTCCGGCGTACATGATGACGCGACTGTGTCGGAGTTTGAGGTTTCTGATTACCCATTTCTCATGATCCCGCCAGAAACTATCTTGATAGTTCACACAGATATATCGGAAGTATCTGATCAAGTCATTCAGCAGGAAGACGTATTCCTTATCGGGAGCGCCCTTAACATACTCAGCATATTTTGAAAAAAGACCGTTGACTAGTTCGTGATACTGGGAATCTCGATAAACCGGACGAGACTCCAACAGTAGGAGCATTCGCTTTCCCAGTTGATCGACGGCTTCCTCTGCTTGACCCATATTTTCTGATAAGTCTTTGATCGTGCGCGGTTCGGAAAACATTCCGCTCTTGTTCGGCGGTGAAACTTCATATGCCTCTATGGCGGCACGTATGACAGCCTGATCTTTATCAACAATGGTCTGGTCGCTGCTATCTTTCACCACCAGAATGTAATCGGCGTCGGATGACGAAGAACCTTCCAACCGGCCGAAGGAGCCAGCCAATGCGATGGTTACGACGTTATCGCTAAGTTTTCCGGCTAGTTTGTCGCGCAGGTAGTGGAGGAAATTATTGGAGTAGGCCCAATTCTTTTCTAACGAAGTGTATCTTTCAAAATTAGGTATGAATTGTGGTTTCAAGCTCTGTTCCGTGCCAGGTGTGGATGTGGTCGGCTCTGTCAACTAAGACCTCCTTCGCATCGAGAAAATTGGGCCATTTGAGGGTGCTCAGATTAAAACGATATGGACGGGCATGCGAAAAACTAAGCCGTAGGACCTCAACAGGGTCGGTTATTTCATTCAAAACCCCTGCCATGATTCTCATTGGCCCAACGTGTGTTGCGATGAGTATGCGGGACTCTCCGGTCACTGCCTCGCGCAGATCAATGAGAAATGACAAGACGCGCTGCGCGAGCTGCAAATAGCTCTCACCTCCTGGCGGAGCAAATTTTAGATCCCCCCGGGCGTACGCTGGTATGAATCGGCTCGGTCGCTGCTCGAGTTCGCCGAGACCTCGCTCGTCCAATCTCGCATCTTTGCACATCGGGTTAAAGGACACTCGCCGGAGACGTGCTGCGTACTCCAGAGTTGCGCTGGTGCGAGCCAGGGATGAGGACCACGCAAACGAGTACGGCGCACTCTTTAGCACCCAACCGAGTCGATAGGCCTGCAGTCGTCCGCGTGCCGAAAGCGCGGCATCCCATTTCCCAGCCACTAACCCGCGAGCATTCGCTACACTTTCAGCGTGTCGAATGATATCGAGGTGTAACGGCTCTCCGCTCACACATGTGCTTAATCGTGCATGTAAGTCACGCCAACTGTAAACGGCGCCGCTGCATAACGAAGGGCTAATAAGTAGTTCTGAGGGCCGCGTCTCAGGCGTTGACATCACAACTCTCCCTCCAGGATTCCCGGCCTCGACATATCTTTAGCTATTTCTGCCCGTAGCCACCTCGCAAGTTCGTAAATGGCATCCGGTGCAAGAGGGCTGGGCGGCGCAGGAGGCCAATTCCGTCCCCAAAGTCGATCGCAGAACTCGTATGAAGACCAATGTCGTGGTGTCTTATAGCGAGGAATCGCATGCACGTGCAATTGCTCGTAAGTGTTACCAAGCTGGCAATAATTATAACGGTTTGGAGAAAACAAACGGGAGAGAATTGCCTCATATGCTCGAATTTGCAAACGGAGTGATTCCCACTCTTCACTGGTGCAAGTCGCGAATGACTCCACGTTTCTACGTCTGAGACGCAAGATCACACGCCCTAAGTAGGATTGGTTTTCGTGAAGCTGCCAAATCCAATCACGACTTGTAAAAAGCTCCAGTTCTTCAAAGCGCCATTTCTCTTGTTTCGCCGCACCTGTTTCTTCCAAAAGTATATCTAGCCTCCCGTTGCTCAAAGCAATATATCGAAAGTAAACCCTAGGCAGCAAGGAGTACATCGTCTCACGTCAGAGTTGGCGGGCGCCGCAATCGTGGTCAAACCTGCGAGTCGATCATCAAGCGCTTAAAGACGCCCGCAGCACTTCGGTCTAACGAACTGCTGGTGGAAGATCATGTCGAAAGCCTGGCCGGCTTAAAGACAGACAGCCAGAGGGCAAAAAAGCGTTGAGGCGAACGCGGTCTTGGGTAACCAGGCAACATCAGAGTTGCCCGGCTGCGCTGCACGTTATTGCCGCGCCGCGGCTGTTTGTTTCGCCAGCTCGGTTCGGAAAGCTTGCTCTCTATTGGCGACATACTTCGCGTAGCCTTGCCTGTCGATGAAAGCCGCCAGACCTCTTTTTTCTCGCTCGGCGTATTTCGTTTCGAGGTCAAAGTAGCTGCCGTGCGCGCCGAGAAACACATCGATAGGCAGCGCTTTTAGGACGCGGAACGTCCGTTCAAAATCAGCCGCCATTTCAGGATACACGGCGTTATTCACCAGCTTGTAGCCGGGATTCACGTTCGGGCTGCCAATGATCACCACGTTGTAAGTTTTGCCGTTCTCCTTCACCTTCATGGTGTACGTCGTGCATCCGCGCGTATGCCCAGGAGTAAGATGCGCGACCAGCACAGTGCCTCCCAACTTGACCTCATCACCATCATGCAGCACCTGGTCCACCTTCGTTGGTGGATAGAGCATCGACGGGTCGGCGCCATATTGAAAGTCGCTCTTGCCACCTGATTCGACGACCGGCACGTCTTGGTCCATGACCAGATACTTTGCGCCAGTCAGCCGTTTAACGGCGTCACTGCCGGCGTTGTGATCCCAGTGTGCATGACTGATCAAGAGAATCTTTACGTCTGTGAACTTGAAGCCGAGCTTCTCCACGCTGGCCCGAATCATTGGCACACTCTCTTCGAGATTACTGTTGATGAGGATGTGGCCCTGTGGCGTGGTGACCAGATAGCTGGCCAGGCCTTTGCTGCCGACATAGTAGAGATTGTCCGCGATTTTGAATGGCGGAAACGGCTCCATCCAATCATTTGCCTGCGCATACGTTTTGCCGGAACAGCCGATGCTTGCTGCTAGCGCGCACAGCAAGAGTATCCAAAGTTTGAATCGTGTCATGGCGCCACCCGTCCTTTTCGTTACTATCCAGAACTCGGGTTTCTTCACAGTACGGGAACACATTCCAAGGGCATTTACTTCATGCGATTGTACTTCCGCAAAATCTCGACAACGCGATCGCCGGGCAGGCCGAAGATGCGGATACCGTCGGCGCCCGTCATCGTTTGTGCCGCCAGCATCGCGTTGACCACGGCTTCTTCGGTTGCCTCGATCGTCGCGCGAAAGAGCGGATCGATTCGCTCATTCGGCAGCATGTTAAGCGACGGCGTGCCGTCGGGTTTCGCCGCGCCAGGATTTGCGGTCGAAAAAGCGAGAAACAAATCGCCGGATGAATTGCCCGCGTAACTACCCAATCGTCCCATTCCGAGACTGACCCGACGCGCGATGCGCTCGAGTTGATGCGGCAACAACGGCGCATCGGTGGCAACGATGACGATGATCGATCCGCGGCCTTCGTGATCGCCCCCGCGATCTTCGCCAGTAACATTGGTGCGCGCGCCACGTCCGGTTGCGGCCGAGCTTGGGCAGGGTGGAATGCCGGCAGTCCACGGCCGGCTCAACGGTTGCGGAAGCACCGTGCAGGTTCCCAGGTTCGTGACCTCGGGGCGAATCGGTACTCCAAGGATTCGCAGGTCGCCGCCGTAGTTGCACTGCACCAACACACCGACTGTGTACCCACCTTGCGCGGTTGTCAGCACGCGCGAAGACGTGCCGATCCCGCCTTTGAATCCGTTGCAGCCCATCCCCGTACCGCCGCCCACGCCGCCTTCTTCGACGCGGCCGGGCTTGGCACGATCGAGCGCCTCAAACGCGTGGGTCGCCTTCACGTGCTCGCCGTTCGCGTCGTTCAAAAAATCAAACGTCTCGGCAACGATGGGGTAGGTGAAAACAAACTCGCGACCGTTCTTTAGTTGCCACTGAATCGCGGCGTCGCGCACCGTTCCCACGCTGTGGGTTCCAGTCAAAAGAATCGGTCCTTCGAGAAAGCCGGATTCCTTGATCCAGTTGATGCCGGTCATGTCGCCGTTACCGTTCTGATTGAACGTGGCCGCGAACACGGGATCCCAGTTGCCGCGCGGGCGCGGAAGAATCGCTGTTACTCCCGTGCGAATCGGCCCTTTGCCGGGTACGAGTTTGCCTTCGCCCTCGATGAGCGTCACGTGTCCGACCGCAACGCCGGCAACGTCCGTGATCGCATTCGTTGGACCAGTCTGGCCAGGGAAGGGAATTCCCAAATCGCGGCCGCGCTGCCGGTTCTGCGCCGTGCCCGGGATCACAGCGGCTGCGACTAATAACACGCCGAGCGCCAGACGCATCAGACATGCTTTCGAGCGGCGGGGCGAGTGTCTGTTTTTACGATTCATCACACGACCTCCGGAAGTTGGCGAGCACTCTAATTGAAGTCCTTCTCGGCGTTGTCTCAGCGTTGTCTGCGCCTCGGCAGTTAATATCACTGCAACCCACTCACCGCAGCGACGCAGAGCGCCGAGTCAAACGCAGAGATTTGAAATCAGGTTACTACCGGAAGTTAGCTAACGGCAGTGTTAACAGGCGACGATTCTAAAGGATGAGTTATGAAGGATAAAGTTGAGGCTTTCATTCCTTCATCTTCTTCACTTGTATCTCCAAAGATTAAATCTCTCGGCCGAGACTTCTGGATATGGCGACTTAGCTTTGTCCAGAAGCTCGCTGCGTTTGCCCATCAGATATTTGCCGAAGAAGTCGCGGATGTAATGCGTCATGATCTCGTAACCGCGGCGCGCTTCAATAATACGCCCACCGAAGCGGCTAATGGTGTCCGGCATTATGAAGGGTGCGTCGCTGTAGCTCATGTGCCCGGCGCCGTTGATCTTGATTGAGTAGACCGGCACATCCTTGCTCTTCTGAAACAACGAACTCCACATCGCCAGCCCTTTGCGGCCCATCTCTTCCCATTGCGCTCGCGTGCGTCCCTTTTTAGCCAGGTCTTCGTCCGAGTAGATCGGGCCGCTGCGCATGATGAGCGTCGGGCGTTTCAATCCTTCCTCCGTAACTTTTCCGAAGGGCGCCCCATCGAGGTCTGCGCAAGCTTTGAATTGCGCGTCCGCACGGCACGCCTCCAGCGCGGCGGCGCCGCCAAGCGAATGACCGAGCATCCCGATTCGATTCAAGTCGACGCGTCCGGCGAATTGTCCCACCGCAGTTGGTTCGGATTTGTCAGGCGCGTTCATTCGGTCGAGGACGAACGCGGCATCTTTCGCCCACGTCCCAACCTGTCTCGGAGTCGCATCGGGATTCCCGGCATCCGGGTCTCCGTCGGTCGAAACAACGCGCCCATCCGGCATGATCGTGATGCCGCCGTAAGGGTGATCAATGCACGCGACGACGAATCCGTGACTGGCGAGGTCTTGTGAGAAAGCCGTGTAGAGCGAACGCGGCTCTCCCAGTCCATGCGAGAAAAACAGCAAAGGGAACTGCGCATGCTTTTTCGAGAGCGGTGCACTCAAAGCGCCGGCGGTGCGAACGTCCTTCCAACTCTCAAACACGGCAGGGTCCTGAGAGTCGTGCTGCGAATCTTTGAGCGCCTGCACGAGCGCGAGGTTCGGAATGTACGGCGCGGTTTCGCTTTTGGCTCGCGCATCAGTCGGATACCACACCTGGACCATCAACTCGCGAAATTGTCCGGCCTTTTTCGCCAGCGGATCCGGTCTGGTTGTGTCAGTGAGGTGAAAGATGGCAGTTCCAACTCGGAACGTTCCGGTTGGGTTAGGCAGCGCTTGCGAGGTTGGCGTTTTGATCTTTTGCTCTTGCGCGAAAAGTCCGCTAGCCCCACGGCTTAAAGCTGTTTCCAGCGAAATCAGCAAGAGCACAAACGCTAAGGCAGTCAAACGTCTCATGGGCTTTTCCTTCTAACGCATAGTGTCGAAGCAGGTCTTTTATTAAACCCAGACGCCTTAACAAAGTTCCGCAAGATGCCGGCGCGATCACGGATGCAGATAGAAAACTTTGCTGACGATCTTCCACTCGCCGTCGACCTTCAGCAGCGTAAACATGTCCGTGAATTTGTGACCGGTCCAGTTGTCCAACTCAAGCCTAACGGTGGCGATGCTGTCAGCAATGTCGATGCTGGTGATTTGAGACTGGAGTTCCGTCGCTGGTCCATTCTGATCATTCCAATCAAAGAGTTTTTGGATAGGTCCGCCAAAAAGGTCCGGGCCGATGTAGCCAAAGATCGTCGCATCGGGGTGGAACGCGGTGGCCATGTCAGCGCCGTGGCCAGACTTGCCGCCGTCGACATACTGCTGGACCGTGCTGGCAATCGCATCATTCTCAGTTGGAGTAGCAGGGGACGTGCTCATTGGTTTCTCCTCGAAGGGTTTGTTTTAAAACTGCTAGTGAAAAGTTCGCGGCGACATCGTAACGCAAAACGACGGCGCTGAGCAGCGGCACGATGACTCCGGTGGCGCCCTAATTTGGAGTGCGGGTGACCTGTCACCGCTTTCGCCCGAGGCGACTCGTCGCCGCACTGCTTGGTAATGAGCCGTTTTGGCCAACTCGCTGCGACAGGTCGCAGCGACCAAAGCGCCGACAGGTCGGCGCACTCCAAATTAGGGCACTAACATTACCCAATATTTTCTCTCTCGGTAGTTGCTAATCGAGATTGATCCGCTATCATATGGCGCACCCCCACACGCTTAGGCCGGACCAACTAAATACTCTCGTGCATCTTCTGCACAAGCCGAAGCGACGGGCTTCAACACGGGGGCGAAACGGGGGCGCAGTGCTAGAAACTCAACCAGCAAAAGCAGCCGAAGAGAAACTCCTCATCCACAACCTCGTGAAGCGTGATCCGCGCGCCGGACTGGCGGAAGACGTGCGACGCGGTCTCTCTTCACAGCCCAAACGATTTCTGCCGAAATACTTTTACGATCACCTTGGCTCGCAACTTTTCGAAGCGATCTGTTTGCTGCCGGAGTATTACCTGACGCGCGCGGAAAACGAAATTCTTGCCCGTTACGCTGACGAAATAGTTTCCTCGGTGTCAGGCGAAACGACGCTGCTCGAGATGGGCAGCGGCAGCGCTTCGAAGACGCGCCTGATTATCGAAGCCCTGCTGAGAAAACAGCCCGAGCTGCTTTTCATTCCAGTCGACATTTCCGCGTCCGCGCTCGACAGCAGTTCGCGCATACTGCTGCAGTCGTACCCGCAACTTCGGATTGAAGCTTTTGCCGCCGACTATTTTGCCGGCCTCACGGAATTAGAGAAGACTGAGCGTCCGCGCACGCTGGCGCTTTTCCTCGGCTCGAATGTCAGCAATTTTGATCCGGATGAGGCGTTGAGATTTTTGCGAGCGTTGCGCCAGGTGTTGCGTGAAGGTGACGCGCTGTTGCTCGGCGCGGACTTGAAGAAAGACAAAAAGATTCTCGAAGCAGCGTACAACGACGTGCTGGGCGTGACGGCGGCGTTTAACTTGAACGTGCTCGCGCGCATCAATCGCGAGCTCGGCGGCAACTTTGATTTGCGAGCCTTTCAACATCGGGCTTTTTACAACGAAGTCGCCGGCCGCGTTGAGATCTATATTGAGAGCACGCGCGAGCAGACGGTCGCGATTGAGCAGCTCGAGATGGAAGTTGAGTTCGGCGCGGGCGAACAGATCCATACTGAGAACTCGTACAAGTACGATCGCAATGACATCGCGAGGCTGGCTGCGGAGACGGGCTTCGTTCATGGACGCACCTGGCTGGATTCGCAGGAGCGCTTCAGCAGCAACCTGTTGCTCGCGGTTTGAGCCCAGGCAGAAGCCCGACCGTCAGGGAGGGCTGGTCTTTCGCTATGAACCCGCGAAGCGGGTGAAAGCATAAAGCCTGGGGTGGAGCGAAGCGCAACCCCAGGACCACAGAGCCAAAGATTCACAGCCCGCGAAGCGGGCACCAGCAGCTTCATCAAACGTATCGTTCGTCATATTCAATGCCGTTGTCTTTCAGGAATTGAATGAACTCATCCCGAAATGAAACTCGTGCATGATGCTCTTTCTGTCGCGCAATGTAGCGTCGTACCTCCTCGACGTTGGATTGACCCACCGTGAACGCGCCGTAACCACGTTGCCATGAGAAATCTTTGAGCGCAGGAAACACATCATGCATCCATCCGGTCGCATTGGCTTTGAGTTCGCGTAGCACCAACCTTCTCTACCACCTTGTCTTTTCAACTAAAGATCGGCGCGCACCGATCACTTCAGAATATGAACCGGGGCTTTATGATTACATTGGCGGCACCATTCGTGGAGTTGGAGGCATTTTGCTGGAGACCAATGGGACGGCAGATCACATTCACTTGTTAGCCAAGTTAAAGTCTCGAGAGATGAAGACATTATCGAGCATCAGAGCTCAACCAGCACGGCGCCGACGACTGTCGCCCGCTTTGCGGGCTTTACAAGTTTTCTTGTATCAGTGTCCTGGGGTTTCGCTTCGCTTCACCCCAGGCTTTATGCTGGCGTCCGCGCCGCGGACTGTTAACCTGCATCCTCGCGGAGAGCGCTGTAATCTTGCAGAGCGTTGTTGAGTAATGCTCGTTGAGAGATTTGTGATGAGTCAGTCCACGAAAGCGCCGCTGGTTGAGTTTAAGGACGTCAGTTTCTCGCATGCCGGCGCGGCTGCTCCGGTGATCTCCCATCTCAGTTTTACAGTTCAGCAAGGCGAGACCCTGGTCCTGCTCGGCAAATCCGGCTGCGGCAAAACCACTACGCTCAAACTCATCAATCGTCTGCTTGAGCCGACCGCCGGCGAAGTGCTCGTTGAAAGTAAGGCCACGACCGACTGGGATCCGATTCGCCTGCGCCGCCGCACCGGTTACGTGATTCAGGAAGGCGGTCTGTTCCCGCATTTTTCAATCGCGCGGAACATCGGTCTGGTGCCGGCGCTCGAAGGTTGGGACGCGGGTCGGATCAAAACGCGAGTCGACGAGCTGCTCGCCCTCGTTGGGCTTGAGCCCGGTGAGTTTGCCGATCGTTATCCGGGAGAATTGTCCGGCGGACAACGACAACGCGTCGGCGTCGCGCGCGCACTCGCGGCCGAACCGCCGCTGCTGTTGTTGGACGAGCCGTTTGGAGCGCTCGATCCGCTGACCCGCGCGAGCCTGCAGCGCCAGTTTGGCGAGCTGACGACACGGCTTGGCAAGACGGCTGTGTTTGTGACGCACGACGTGCGCGAAGCTTTGCTGCTCGGTTCGCGCATCGGCCTGATGGACCGCGGAAAGTTGCTGTTGCTGGAGCCGCCGGCGGAGTTTCTCAAGTCGCAGGATGAACTGGCGCGTGCGTACCTGGATACGCTCGGCGTCATTTCAAATGCGGAGACCGTGCCTGATCTAAATCGCCAGGAGGAACGGGCATGAGCTTCTGGCGCTTCCTGCAACAAAACTGGCCCGAGGTTTTGGAACACCTGCGAGAGCATTTGTGGCTCGTGTTTCTGTCAACCCTGATCGCCGTCGCCATCGGCATTCCCACGGGCATTCTCCTCACGCGCAAAAAAGCGCTGCGTGGTCCAATCCTCGGCATCGCAAACGTGATGCAGACGATTCCCAGCCTCGCGTTGTTTGGATTTCTGATTCCGCTCAGTTACGTGGGAGGCATCGGCACGCGCACCGCGATCGTGGCACTCGTGCTTTACTCGCTGCTGCCGATCATTCGCAACACGGTGACCGGCATTCTCGGCGTCGATCCGAATGTGCGCGAGGCGGCCGTGGCGATGGGCATGACTGGCCGGCAAATTCTTTGGCAAGTCGAATTGCCGCTGGCGATGAGCGTGATCATCACGGGGGTGAGAGTGGCGCTCGTGATTGCGATCGGCGTGGCAACGATCGCGGCGGCGGTGGGCGCGCGCGGCCTGGGCGTGTTCATCTTTCGCGGCATTCGGCAGTTTGACAACAACCTGCTGCTCGCCGGCGCCGTGCCTGCGGCGTTGCTGGCGTTGACTGCCGACTTCGGTCTCGGACTCGTCGAACGTTATTTCTCGGTCGGCCGGCGACGCAAAGGCAACGCAACTTCGACGCGAAGAAAACTGGCGCTGGGCGGTGTGGCCGCAATCGCCGTTGCGGTGATCGCGACGGTTTATCTCTCCTCGCGCGATTCGCGTCCGCCGCGTTCTGAGGCGCCGAGCGCGCGCGTCGTGGTCGGCTCAAAGGACTTTACTGAGTCTGCAATCCTCGCGGAAATCGTCGCGCAGTTACTCGAAGCCCGCGGCGTTGCGGTCGAACGCAACTTTGAACTCGGCGGGAATCTTCCGCACGATGCGCTGCTCGGCGGCAAGATCGACGTCTATCCGGAATACACGGGCACCGCTTACACGGCGATCCTCAAGCACGCGCCGGTCACCGATCCGCGTGCGGTTTATGATCAGGTCAAACAAGAGTACGCGGAAAAATTCAACCTGGGCGTCAGCGAGCCGCTCGGGTTTGACAACACCTTCGCGATCCTCGTGCGCGGGGCCGAGGCCCGACGGTTGAACCTGAAAACGATTTCCGACGCGGCGCCACACGTGAAGAACTGGCGCGCCGGTTTTGGCCAGGATTTCATCTCGCGCGCCGACGGCTATCCGGGTCTCGTCAAAGCTTACGGGTTGAATTTTGCGAGCAAGCCGCGCGAGATGGATCTTTCGCTGACTTACATCGCGCTGGCTTCCGATCAGGTCGACCTGATCGCCGGCAATTCAACTGAGGGAAGGATCGCGGCGCTGGATCTCGTGCAACTCGAAGACGATCGGCATTACTTTCCGCCATACGAAGCGGTCTACATCGTGCGCAGTGAAGCGCTCGCGCGGGTTGCGGCGCTCAGGGAAGTCTTGAGTCAATTGGCGAACTCAATTTCGTCTGACGAGATGCGGAAATTGAACTATGAAGTCGATGGCAATAAACGCGGACAAGCCGAGGTGGTGCGTGAATGGCTGCAGAAGAAGGGTTTTGTAGTTCAATGAACGACGGGCAAGATTAAGGCGATGTAAGAAAAATTGCCAAGGTCGCGGTCGGCGCCCCGAAGGGGCAAAGAGAAAGTAGCCAGGGGTAAGCGCGCAGCGCGCCACCCCTGGAACAAGGTCGCTCATTGAAGCACCCTGAAGGGGTGCCATACGATTTCTGTCGCCCCTTCAGGGCACGATTCTTTAACTCAGCGATCCAGGGTGGCGCGCTGCGCGCTTACCCCTGGCTACTATCTTTCACCTCTTCGAGGTGATCCCAAGCAGCCAACGACCGAATCAAGTCATTCTCGAGTGAATTTCTTTCCCGAAGGGTTGATCGAAAATGCGTCATGCACTCTTACTGCTCCTGGTGATCGCGGTTGTTTCTCCCTTCGCCCAGGTTGCGCCGACGGCTCAAACTTCTCCTGCGAAAGCTCCCGAGAACGTCTACCTGCTCAAGCCGGCGCACGTCTGGGACGGCGAGTCAGCGCAATTGCACAACGATTGGGTAGTGCTGGTTCGCGGCGAGAAGATCGCGGCCGTTGGCAAAGCGAGTGAGGTGAAGGCGCCGGCGGACGCGAAGGTGATCGACTTGCCGGGCTTGACGCTGATGCCGGGCCTCGTCGACGCGCATTCGCACATCCTGCTCCATCCCTACAGCGAAACAGTTTGGAACGATCAGGTGGCGCGCGAATCGCTCAGCCTGCGCGTGGCGCGCGCGACAAATCATCTGCGCAACACGTTGCAAGCCGGGTTCACGACGATTCGCGATCTCGGCACCGAAGGCGCGGGCTATGCAGACGTTGGACTGAAGCAAGCGGTGGAGGAGGGAATTATTCCCGGGCCGCGACTGCTCGTGACGACGCGAGCGATCGTGGCGACCGGCACTTACGGTCCCAAAGGTTATGCATCCGAGTGGAGCGTGCCGCAGGGCGCGGAAGAAGCTGACGGCGTCGACAACCTCACGCGCGTGGTGCGCGAACAGATCGGCAAAGGCGCGGATTGGATCAAGGTGTATGCTGATTATCGTTGGGGAACAGGTGGCGCCGCCCACGCGACGTTTACGCTCGACGAGTTGAAGTTGATTGTTGAAGTTGCCAGGAGCGCCGGCGTACCCGTCGCGGCGCATGCGACGAGCGCGGAAGGGATGCGACGCGCAACTCTCGCCGGCGTCGAAACGATCGAGCACGGCGACGGTGGCACGCCGGAACTGTTTCGGTTGATGAAAGAGCGCGGCGTTGCGCTTTGTCCGACGCTGTCAGTGGCGCGCGCAAACGCGGATCGCAAGAAGGTCGTTTTCAAACAAGCGCTCGCTGCCGGCGTAACGATCGCCAGCGGCAGCGACGTCGGCGTCTTCGCTCACGGCGACAACGCGCAGGAAATTGAAATCATGGTGAGCTGGGGAATGTCGACTGTTGACGCGCTGCGTTCCGCGACGTCCGTCGACGCGCGCGTGTTGCACCTCGAAGACAAAATCGGCCAGGTTAAGTCGGGACTGCTTGCCGATCTGATCGCGGTGCAGGGCGAGCCGACACGCGATGTCTCGGCGCTCCGGCGCGTGCGTTTTGTGATGAAGAACGGGCAGATTTATCGGAATGATCGGTAGAGACAGTTTTAAGTTTTCGGTTTTCAGTTTTGAGTTTTGGGTCTTTGGACTTGGGTCTTAGGTCTTTGTGCTTTGAACTTGTCCTTTGTGCTTTGTTTGCTCCGTCGACGTATCGGACACTAGAGAGAGAGTCCAAAGTCCAAAGACCAAAGACCTAAGACCTAAGACCAAAGTCAGATTTCAGATTCCAGATCTCAGATTCCAGATCTCAGATTCCAGACTCTCTTGAAGGAGACGCAATGACCTTAATCGACGTACTTGTGCTACTGCTCATCGCCGGCGTTTGCGGCGCGTTGGGCCAGGCAATCAGCGGCTTTTCACGCGGCGGCTGTTTGGTGTCAATCGCGCTTGGATTCATCGGCGCGCTGATCGGCATGTGGCTGGCTCGGCAGATGGGGCTGCCGGAACTGATTTCAATTCCCGTCGGCAACACGAGCTTTCCGATCGTCTGGTCGATCATTGGCTCAGCGCTCTTCGTCGCCGTCATCATGTTGCTGACCAGACGGCGACCCTGAACGTCGCTTCGAAAGACGGCAGACCTTAACCTCGTCGCCGGCAAGCAGTTGCCGCGGCAGTAAGCCGTAACAGTCCGCGGGCAGCCCTGCGTCCCAGTTTCAGCGGGACGAATTAGCGCTGCCGACGAAACTCGCGAAATTCACACAAGCGCGAACAGAAGCAGCGTCACTTAGTGTCAACAGTGACGGTCCAAGTCAATCCGCTGGGATTGTCGCCGCTGTTAAAAACCTCGGCGTCGTCCTCGTCGACAATCACAATGCTCGTGATCTTCCTGTTTTGATTTTCGTACTTGGCGAGGTTGTTTGGATCGCGTGGAAAAAGTGCGGCGTCAAACTGCAAATTCACAGAGCCGCCTTTGACAATGATTTCACCGGTACCGTCTGACATGGAGTATCTCCTTTGAGGTTACGGAGGTTTAGGGTTTCTGTTCGAGGATTTCGTTCAGCTGGTTACGATTGAATTTTACGTCTGGCCGGTTGAGATAGGATTGGAAGTTGTCGTTGCCCCACCGTTGTTCGAGACCCGCAAGCAAAGTTTCAGCTTGAGACGCATACTCGCGAGCTGGGGCCGCCGCGTTACCGTTGATGCTCGCGCGAGCGGCAATCAGCAACGCGAGCCACTCGAAATCAGGCTTACCTAAACGGGCAAAAGTCTCTTTCGCCTCGACCGCAATCTTTACGGCTGCAGCCGCGTCACCGGTTTGCAACAGCGCTTCGGCAAATCCCAGTTTAACTTCGGCTGCAATCAGCGGATCGGTCGCGGGAGTCAACCGCAGCGTCGCGTCTTCACACTTCAGACGACCGGCGCGCGAAGCGCCTGCGAGAACCTGCGCGAAGCCGACGAGCGAAGTTTCAACCAGCGGCTGCGACGCGTTGAAGGTCATCGCTTGCTCCGCGCTCCGTTGTGCGTCCTCAAACTGACGCCTGGTCAGCGCCAGGCGCGCTGCCGAAACGTGGTACCAGTTTGCAAAACCTTTGCCGTCCGGCCGCGCCGCCATTGCCGAAACTTCGCTGAGCAACGGATCGGCTTCGGAGTAACGGCCGAGGTTCCAAAGCGCGTTGGCTCGATTGGTTAAATACAGCCCGATGTTTTGCTGGTAACTCGAGCCCTTCGCGATCGCGTAGCCTTCTTCGAAATGCCGAAGCGCTTTCGGGTAATGCGCCTGGTTCATCAGCACGATGCCGATGTCCACGTTTGATTGAGCAATCAACGCCTGGTCGCCCAAAGTTTGCGCCAGCTTCAGCTCCTCCTCAAAAGCCTTAAGCGCCGCGTCGTATTCGCCCTTCTTCCTCTTCGCGCGGGCCAGCACCGCGAGTGCCTGAATCATCTCGCGGCGATAACCGCCACGCTGGTAAAAGGGAAGCGACTGCTCGACATAAGCGACGGCTTGATCGAGATTGTTCTGTCGCTCAGAGACGCTGCCCAGCGACAGCAGGGCGCGCGCCACGTTGCGCGGATCTTTCTGTCGCTGCGAAAGCTCGAGTGATTGCTTGAAATACTCTTCCGCCTTCGGATATTCGCGGCTCAACATGAAGCTGTTTCCCAGATCGATCAGCCCGCGTTTGACGTAGTTGTCGATGCCACGGGCCTGGGCCAAATCTATCGCCTGCTGCAGGTGGCGCCGGCCTTCGTCCGCTTTGCCTTCGGCGACAATCACCTCACCGAGTTTCAGCAGGCTCTTCACTTCTTCGTATTCGCTGTGAGTTGTGCGAGCCAACCCGAGCGCCCGTTCCAACTGTTGCCGCGCCTCGGGAAACTTCTCGTTCTGGTTCAGCAGAAAGCCGCGCTGGTAAGCGACTTCGGCCTGGCCCTCGTAGTTGCCGGAAGCCTGATAGAGCGTGTCGGCTCGATCGAAGTTTGCAAACGCGCTCGGCAGATCGATCTGCTTGCCATTCATCACGGCCAGGCGCAGGAAAGCTGTCGGATGCTGCGGCGCGAGTTCGCTGGCGCGCTTGTAACTGTCCGCCGCATCCTGCAGTTGGTCGTTTTTTTCATAGGCTCGCCCGAGGTCGAGGTGAACGTGGGCGTCGCCCGGCGAGAGGCGTGCGATTTCTTTGTAGACTTTCACGGCGCCGGGAAAATCCTGGGTGACGGTGGCATGAATGGCTTCCAGATACAGAGTGTCGAGACGAGGCAAGGACTGGGGCGCGACGCCGACCGGTTGCGCCTTCAACATTTCGTCCTTGGCTTTGTCGGCATAGTCGAGTTCGTACCAGGCTTCCGCCAGGCGCGCGTGGGCCATCGCAAACTTGTCGTCAATCCGGACCGTTTCTTCGAGCGCCTTGGTTGCTTGCAGAAACGATCCGGACCGCAGGGCTTCAGTGCCCTGGTCGTACATTGCCTGCGCACCCGGCCTGGGAACATAGGTGCTGGGCCTCAACCAAAGGGCGATTAAAAACACTACTAACGCCAAACCCAGCAAGCCGGCGACAAGCATCCCGAGGGGCGGGCCTGGCCGGCGAAGTCTGTCAGCGATCGTCGTCAGGGCACTTGCCGAACCGGTGCGCAGCCTTGGTGCTGACGTTGTCGCTCGCGCCTGAAGATGTCGATGACCGTCGTCGACCAGCGTCGGCAGCACCTGCCGCAGGTCTGCAATCAGTTCGTCCGCCGACTGGTAACGGTCCTCAACTTTTTTCTCGATCGCCTTCATCGTGATTCGATCAAGCTCAGCCGGAATACGAGGGTTGAGTTTTGAAGGCGCTTCCGGCGTGACGTGGATCACTTGCGCGCCGATTTCCAGCACGCTATTGCCCGTAAACGCCGATTGGCCCGTCAGGCATTCGTAGAAAACCGCGCCGAGGGCAAACAGATCGCTGCGTCCGTCAACCTTTTTTCCGGTCGCTTGTTCAGGCGAGAGGTACAGAGGCGTGCCGATGATCACGTCGCTGCGAGTTTGATTGAAAGGTTGAATCTGTTCGGCGGCTTCGCCGAGATTTGCCTGTTCCGCGATCTGTTTGACGAGACCAAAATCAAGCACCTTCACCAGCCCGCGGTCGGTGATGACCACGTTCGAAGGTTTCACATCGCGATGCACTATCCCGCGATGATGAGCCTCGCCGAGCGCTTCGGCGATGAACGACACCACCCTGACAGCTTCGGGCAGCGGCAACGATCCGGCGATCAGCTTTTCGTTCAAGGGCTGACCTTCGATCAGCTCCATCACGATGTAAGGCTGCCCGTCCGTAGTTTCTCCGTAGTCAAAAACCGCGGCGATGTTTGGATGACTGAGCGCCGAAACGGCGCGCGCTTCAGCCAGGAACCGGGTGCGATATTCTTTGCTCGTTTTGGAGAGAAACTTCATCGCCACGCGTCGGCCCAGCAGCCGGTCTTCCGCCAGATACACCACGCCCATGCCGCCTTCGCCAAGCAGGTCGATGATTCGATAATGTGAGACTGTTTCGCCGATCAAGTTTGAGTTTCCAGCCCAGCGAGACAAGGAAGTTTGTGAAAAGCAACGGAGTCCTGGGTAATCAGGATTGCTCCGGCGCGGCCTATAGTGAGGGCATTCTGCGCTAACGGAGGCGATAATTCAAGAAACTAATGGAGTGACAACTAAGGAAGGGTGGCGCTGCGCACTTGCTGTTCCTGACGCTCGCGAAATTCGATGAGCTTCACGCGCAACTCGGGGCGGCTGTTGGCGAGGATTGCAATCGCGAACAACGCGGCATTCACGGCGCCCGGCTTGCCGATGGCCAACGTGCCGACGGGAATTCCGGCAGGCATTTGCACCGTCGCCAGCAACGAATCCATGCCGTTGAGCGCGTCGCTCTTCATCGGCACGCCGAGGACTGGCAGGATCGTGTGGGCCGCCATCACGCCGGCGAGATGCGCGGCGCCGCCGGCCGCGGCAATGATGACTTCAACACCGCGCGCGGCCGCGCCCGACGAAAACTCGGCAGCCAGATTCGGAGTGCGATGGGCCGACATGACGCGGCATTCATGAGGCACGCCAAACTCAGTCAATGTGTCGTCAGCGTGACGCATCGTTTCCCAGTCAGACTTGCTGCCCATGATCACGGCAACAAGGGAATTTCGAATTTCGGAATTCGGATTTGGGATTTCGGAAGCGGTCTGCTCGGGCATCGTCATTGGCCTTTCAGGTGAATAGTCTGCGGTTAAGTCTGGAAATTGAGGCGCGCAATCCGAGTCTGCGGTTAGTCTGACAATTCGCAATCCGATGATCCGAAATCCGCAATCCGAAGTCTGCGCATAAGTTCGGTGCAAATTTCGAAATCCGCAATTCGCAATCCGAAATTCTATTCCGTATTCGGTCCTTTTTCGTCTTTGATCTCTTCGTTGTCAGGGCTCTGCGCGCCGGGCACGCCAGCTTCTCCGGGTACTAACTCGCCGGCGTCGCCCTTTTCTTCGTCACGCAGGTTCTCGGTTGGTCCTTGATCGACATCGTCGGTAATCTGGGGGTTTACTGTGTCTGGCATGTCTTCTCCCTTTTTTGTTGAACTAGCAGAAGCCCGACCGTTAGGAAGGGCTCCGTCTCTATCGACAACTCCTTGCAGTGAAGAGCCCTTGCTAACGCGCAGGCTTCTGAATTTCAAATCCGCAATCCGAAATCCGCAATCCGAAATTCAAACTACGCGCCCTGGTCGAGCGAATAGCCGCGCTCGCCGTCAAAATTGTAAAGATTCTCCGTCTTGATGAAATCGAAACCTGCATCCGCGACGCGCTTCAGGAGCGCGATGATCTGCGTATGCGAAACGGCGCCGCCATCGGTTTCTGGCAGAAAACGACAGCGCCAGTGGTCCGAACAAAACGTTTCGGCGTGACCGCCGGGCCAAACCTTGACGCCGCGGTTGCTCATCATCTCGAGCCTGGTGCCGTCGCCATTGAGCTTGCTCAAAGCGTCGCCCAAATCATTGGCAGAACCTTTCGTCCAGTCGAGGAAAACGTCAACCCCGACGAGATCCTTCTTGGCCCGCGTTCGCACGGCAGCGGCGATCTTCGTCGGCGGCGCTACTTCTTCGCCGGATTTGTATTTGGCAGCCTTCAAAGTTTGCGGCGACTGGCCCAGGCGCGCGGCCACTGCCTCGGCAAACTCTTTCGTGCCAACCTTTTGCTTGCTCTTGCCTTCTTCAAAAATGTCGTAAGTGTGAACGCCGTCCTCAATGGTCCGCAGCCAGGCGTTGTGCACGCTTTCGGCGGCGGCGGTTTCGCCGATGTGCACGAGCATCATCACCGCGCCCAGCAGCAACCCCGACGGGTTCGCCAAATTTTGCCCGGCGCGCCGCGGCGCCGAGCCGTGAATCGCTTCAAACATCGAGACGTGCTCGCCGATATTGGCGGAACCCGCCAGGCCGACCGAGCCGGCAATCTGCGCTGCGACGTCCGACAGCACATCGCCATACAAATTCGGCATCACGATCACGTCGAAAATCTCCGGCGTGTCGGCCATCTTGGCGGCGCCGATGTCTACAATCCAATGCTCGTTTTCAATGTCAGGATACTCAGCGGCGATTTCGTCGAACACTTTGTGAAAAAGGCCGTCGGTCAGCTTCATGATGTTGTCTTTGGTGAAGCAGGTGACCTTCTTGCGATTGTTGCGGACGGCATACTCAAACGCGTGACGCACGATTTTTTCCGAACCCGGACGCGAGATTAGTTTCAGACATTGCATCACCTGTTCGGTCTGCCGGTGTTCGATGCCGGCGTAGAGATCCTCTTCGTTTTCCCGCACGATCACGACGTCCATCACCGGATGCTTGGTGTCGACGAAAGGGTGATAGGAGACGCAGGGACGGACGTTGGCGTAAAGGCCAAGCGTTTTGCGCACGGTGACGTTGAGACTTTTGAAGCCGCCACCCTGCGGCGTTGTGATCGGCGCCTTGAGGAAAACTTTGGTGCGTCGCAGCGAGTCCCACGAACTCGGCTCAATTCCCGAACTGTTGCCGGCGAGGTAGACCTTCTCGCCGATGTCGATCGTTTCGATCTCAAGGTTGGCGCCGGCTTCTTTCAGAATGTGCAGCGTCGCCGCCATGATTTCCGGCCCGATGCCGTCGCCGTGCGCGACGGTGATGGGAACAGGTTTGGACATATTTGCCAATCCGACCTTTCGCTTACTGATAAATGATTGCGAAGCAATATATTCCAACGGGTGCTTTGCAGGCAATCACGCGCGATGTTTGCAGTCTGTCAACTACAAAGCCAGCACTTGAGATCTTCCACCCGCCGCTTCGTGTTCTGTCTAAGTTAAACGCGCTCAGACGGTTGACTAAGGAAGCTCCCAGTACCTACACTCATAAGCCCTTTTCACCTTCCCAAAAAACTGGAGGGCAATCATGGTCGAAGAGCCAGATTTGGACACACACTTTCTTTCGATAATTGAGGCATTTGAGAACAAATGGGTCGCCTTGGCTGAGGTTGACGGCGAAGAGTCCGTGGTAGGCAGCGGCGACGATGCTACTGAGGCTGCGCGCGAGGCAAAAGCGCGGGGATTCCTCGAAACCGTTTTATTTAAAGTGCCTTCTTTCCATGTCAGCTATGCTCCCTAGCTGGTGGACGTACGTCGACCTGAAATCTACCCTTGTATTTCTCAAATGTCACTTTGTAGTAATCGAAAAAACCTATCCCACCGAGCAATCCACCGATCGCATCGGAATCGGCAAAGGCGACCTCAACCGTGACCTTGTCGGCAAACCCTTCTTTCTGCATTTCTATTGTGTGAATGAAAGCCTCTACCACGTGCCCCGCCGCGATGCCTCCAAATTCCGTACGTAGTCCTTCTCGCAGCTCAAGTCCCAGTTCATCAGCAACCGAGGCATGAAATAAGCAGGCATCTGCGCCGGAATCCACCAACGCCAACACGTCTTGATATCTCTCCCCGCTAAACAAGCGCACTCTGAGATAAGGCCGATTAAACCAGTTCCTGCCTGGATGGCTATGGTTCGGGATCTTTCGGTACTTGAATTTCATTGCTGCCGATCCTACCAAAACAGAACGCAGCGCGTCCTGAACTTTATTTCTTCCTCTGTATTATTACGACTGCCTTCTACCATGAGCGAGTTTCGCAAGTGGCTTGGCGGCAAGAGGGGGCGGAAACACGCCTTCCTCACTCGAGCCGTAGAACTTGAACTCAAAACCGGGACTGGGGCATACTTAGCGCCGTTAGATGTTTCCTGCTCTCGCGCATCAGTGGTGACTGCGCCTGTCCGGTTTCGTGAAGCGACCCGCGTTCGGCTGAGGAGAGAGTTGGGCAGTTGTTAACTTGTTGGAAGCCGCTCTCGAAGTTTAAGAGCACCGGGCGCGTCGCGTTTCGCCTGCAAAGGTCAAGAAGCTCCCCGCTTGAATCTGCGATCTTAGTTGCCCGCGCTTCAACCGATTCAAAGGATAGAAAAGATGGGTACCAAACTTTACGTCGGAAACCTCTCGTTCCGCACAACCAGCGACGAACTGAAGGATGCATTCGCCGCGGTCGGGACAGTGGAATCAGCTTCGGTGATTGAAGATCGTGATACCGGGCGCTCACGCGGATTTGCTTTTGTGGAAATGGCAACTGCAGAGGAAGCGGCGGCAGCGATTGAGCAGTTTAACGGCAAGGACTTTGGCGGTCGTAATCTGACGGTCAACGAAGCCAAGCCCAGGGCCGATCGCGGCGGACGCGGTGGCGGTTATGGCGGCGGACGCGGCGGCGGCGGTGGTTACGGCGGCGGCGGCGATCGTGGCGGCGACCGCGGTGGCTACGAACGCGAGCCGCGCTGGTAAAACCAGCCTCGGGCAAAGGGTCAAGGGGAACGGGTAAAGGGAAAGTCGGCGACTTCGTGTGTTGCCGGTTCCCCTTTACCCCTTCCCCTTTCCCGTTTTACTTGCCGACCGAAGACAGACGACCGCGGGAAAAGCACCTGCGGTCGTCCGTCATCGGGTCGGCGGTCGTTTTTACTTCCTCGCCGCCGGCGTGATCTTGAGCGCAACTCGCCCGCCCGCGCGCATTACTTCAACTTCATACTCCTGACCAGCCTTCATCTCTCCAAGCGCAAACGTGTAATCGTAAACGTTGCGCACGTCGTGGCCGGCCAGCTTAACTATCTTGTCTCCCGCCTTCAGTCCTGCCTGGGCCGCCGGCGAATCGTCGCGCACACCGTCAAGCAGCAAGCCGTCGTTTGAATCGGCATAGTTTGGAATCGTGCCGAGATAGACGCGAAAGCCGCCGGTTCGCCCGGTCGATTCGGATTTGGCGACTGTGTAAACCGGACGCTTATCCTGTGCGTCAACGTCGCGGACAATTCTGGCGACCAGGTTGAGTGTGCGGGCTTCGTCGGTGTAGTTGATCTTGTCGGCGGTGTCGGAAGGCTTGTGATAGTCATCGTGCGTGCCGGTCCAGAAGAAGAGCACCGGAATCTGTTTGGAATAGAAAGACGAATGATCGCTCGGGCCAAACCCGTCTTCGTTGAGGGTCAGATCAAATGGCTTTTCCTGCTCGAACGTCACGACGGCCCTGCCATTTGTCCCGATTACAATCGGCATCTTCGTAGGCTTCGTTGACGTTGAGGTTCTGGCTAACGAGCCTGACGATTCCGGCGTCGCCGCCACGTTGATCCTTTCGGCAGCATTGGCGGCGGCGATCGCCGGGCGCCACTCCGGCGCGGTCCCGACGCCGCCTACGATCAGCCTGTTGCCTTTCATTCGGCCAATCATGTCCATATTGATCATGGCGACGGTGTTTGCAAGCGGCACGATCGGATGATTGACGTAGTAATTCGAACCGAGCAACCCTTCTTCTTCACCACCAAACGCAGCGAAGACGATCGTGCGACGCGGCCGCCCGCCCTGCGACGTAAACAGCCGCGCGAGTTCAAGCACGCCGGCGACGCCCGACGCGTTGTCGTCAGCGCCGTGATGGATGTCGCCTTCGCGCGGCGCGAGGCTGCCGTCGCCGCCGCGGCCGAGGTGATCGTAATGCGCGCCAATCACAATCGTTTCGTTTTTGAGCGTCGGATCGGAACCATCGAGAATGCCGATGACGTTTGCGGCTTGAACTTCGCGCCGGACGACTTCAGTGGCGAGAGTCATCGACTGAGCATTGGGCATTAGCCAACTCTCTTTCTTCGGAGACCACCCTGGCGGCGGTGCCAGCTTTTTGAGCGAGAAACTGCTAACGGTTGTTTGAAGTTGATTCAGAGCGTCCGCGTTCTCCAATCCTAAAACTCGCACGGCAGCAGAACGTGAGATGACCATCACAGGCAAACCTGCATCGCCAGCTCTGTTGTCGTAACGCAGGCGCGATAACCGGTCCTGCTTGAAATCATCTTCGCCGGCTATTACCACCAGCGTTTTCGCGCCGGCATTTCTCGCTGCGATTGCCTTCCAACGCAAATCCTCGTAGCGCGCGAATTGGCCATGGGGATTACTGCCGTCTGGCGTACCGGAGAAGACAATTGCAATGCGGCCGCTCGCACGAGCATATTCGTAATCGTCGTACTTTAATTCAGACGCGGTGATGCCATAGCCAACTAATACTGCGGACGCGCTTATACTTCCATTTGACGAAAGGCCCAGCGGCATCCAGTCTTGGCCCAGTTGCAAGTTGGTCACCGAAGTATCGTCAGCTAAAAAGGACAGTTTATTGCCTTTTCCAAGTTCAACGCCCGCCACATACGGAAAATCCTGCAGGTAGCGTTTGGGAGAATCAGCTTCAAGGACGGACATGCCCGCCGGGTCGCGGCCGTTGGTGCGTCGCAGGCCGTAGCGCGAAAACTCGCGGGCAATATATTCCGCGGCTTTGGCGGCGCCGGGCGTTCCGGTGCGGCGACCGTCCAGCTTGTCGGAAGCGAGATACTCGATGTGCGCGCGCAGACGCTCGACGTCGGGCGCGTTGACCGGCGCAGGCTGTTGCGCAAGGGCGATCGCAGCGGTGGCGACCAAGACAAGGACTGTTGAGAACCGAGACATTGGTTTGTATTTCATAGCAATTCCTGAATCACCGAATGTTGGTGAATGTTCAATGAGCTCGCGAAGCGAGCAGCGGGGGCAAGCCCCCTTCCTGACCTGAGAGCCCCTTCAGCAACTCAACGACTTCACGCTGGAGCCTTTCGATCTGGAGTCAACAACTCAAGTCCACACCGGTCAAGTTTGGAAGGGGGCTTGCCCCCGCTCTTTGCGGATTCAACTCCAACCCGAGCCAGGCATCGTTGCACTCCGCGTTCACAACTTATTCAACCCAATCGGCGATGAAGACGTTCGTATCGCCACGCGCTTTCGCGTTGCGGTTCGAAGCAAAGACCAGTTTCTTGCCGTCGGGTGAAAACATCGGGAAGCCGTCGAAGGTTTCGTTGAATGTGATGCGCTCGAGGCCGCTGCCGTCTACGTTGATTTTGTAAAGATCGAAGTTGCGTCCCTTTGGATCGTCCATGTTGGAGGCAAAGATGATCCGCTTGCCGTCGGGGAAGAAATAAGGCGCGAAGTTGGCTTTGCCGTTTTCTGTGATCCGCCGTTTGTGGGAGCCGTCCGCGTTCATCACCCAGATTTCCAAAGTCGTCGGCCGAATCAAATTCTGTTTGAGCAGCGCGACATAGTCCGCCTTCTGTTTGTCAGTTTGCGGATGATGCGCGCGGTAGACGATTTGCTTTCCATCAGACGACCAAAACGGTCCGCCGTCATATCCGAGTTCACTCGTCAGCCGCCGCACGTTTCGCCCGTTCGCGTCCATCGTATAGATGTCGAGGTCGCCGTCGCGCATGGATGTGAACACGAGTTTGCCGTCGCGCGAGATGGTCGTTTCGGCGTCGTAGCCGGGCGTTTTCGTCAACTGTTTCACGTCCGAGCCGTCCGGGCGCGCGGTGAAAATATCAAAGGTGGGATAGACGGCCCAGACATAGCCCTGCGAAAAATCAGGCTTCGCCGGACACTGCTTCGCGCCGAGGTGCGTTGAAGAATAAAGAACGCGGCGGCCGTTCGGGAAAAAGTAGGAGCAGGTCGTGCGCCCGTCGCCGGTTGAGATCATGCGCGCCTCGCCGCCGTCGACGTTCATCGTGTAAATCTGATCACACTCGCGCCCGTCGCGCGTTGACTGAAAGACCAGCTGCTTGCCGTCAGCCGAAAAGTAGGCTTCCGCGTTCTCGCCGCCGAAGGAAAGCTGCTTGATGTTTCTGAGATGCTTTTCTTCCGGCAGGCGAAGCTGTTGATTCACGTTCGCGAAAGCGGACGACGAAGTTGGCGCGTTTGAACGGGCGCGCGAGCCGACCGCGGAGAAGAGAACGGCGACGAGTAGGAATGAAAGAATTATTTTCAAGGGTTTGATTTGCATTTAGGTTTGGAGTGCGGTGACCTGTCACCGCTTTGGTCTGCGGCGGCTTGACGCCGCATCTTCAGGAATTCCACTTTCTGGTCGCGACAGGTCGCGACCAAAACAAAGCGGTGACAGGTCACCGCACTCCAAAGTAAGGCTACGCGCTGGTGCCCAGCGCTTCGGCCACGAGTTGCGCCTGCTCTGCCTGGTGAATCGCATACGATCCGGTCGCCGGACTCGCCGAGGGCGTGCGGCCCACGTAAATCGGGCGCCCGAGTTGCGCCTGCAGTCCTTCCAGTCGCTCCTCGACAAACGTCCAGCCACCCATATTCTTTGGCTCTTCCTGCGCCCACACCAATTCGCTGGCCGCCGGATATTTGGCCAGCGTGTCGCGCAGACGCTCGGCCGGGAACGGGTAAAACTGTTCCAGTCGGATGATGGCGACGTTCTCGACGCCCTCCCTCACCTCAGGCGGGCTGCTCGGCCCGGGACCGCGGGCTTTTCGCCGTGCTTCGATCAGGTCGTAGTAAACTTTGCCGCTGCAAACTACGAGGCGCTTCACACCTTCGGCGCTTTCAATCTCAGGATCGTCAATCACCGGCAGAAAGCCGCCGCTCGTGAAGTCGTCCAATGCCGAAGCCGCGGCCGGCAGTCGCAGCAAACTCTTGGGCGTAATCACGACCAGCGGTCGTTCCATGCCGGGCCTGATTTGGCGTCGCAGTAGATGAAAATACTGCGCGGGCGTGGTCGGATAACAAACCGTCAAATTATTTTCGGCGCAAAGTTGCAGAAAACGCTCCAGCCGCGCGCTCGAATGTTCCGGCCCCTGACCTTCGTAGCCGTGCGGCAGCAACAAAGTCAGTCGCGAAGTTTGGCGCCACTTGTCTTCTGACGCCGCAATGTATTGATCGATGATGGTCTGCGCGCCGTTGACGAAGTCGCCAAACTGCGCTTCCCACAACACCAGCGCCGCGCGCGCCTCAACCGTGTAGCCATACTCGAACCCGAGCACGCCTTCTTCGGAAAGTGAACTGTCAAAAACTTCGAAACGCGCTTCCGGCTTGGTTTCGGATCGCAGCTCCGACAACGGTGCCCAGGATTTGCCCGTCTGCGTGTCGTACAAAACCGCGTGGCGCTGGCTGAACGTGCCGCGTCCTGAGTCCTGTCCGCTTAAACGAACGTGACTGCCATCGATGACGAGCGAACCGAAAGCGATCGCTTCGGCGAAAGCCCAGTCAATCGGCAACTCGCCCGAGCCCATCTTGGCGCGGCGCGCGAGTTGGCCCACCATCTTGGGGTTGATGTGAAAGCCTTCCGGCACGAGCGCGATCTTGTCGCCGATCGTCCTGATAGCTTCAGCGCTGACCGGCGTTTCCACCACGGGCGAGCCGTCGAGTTCTGTGACCGGCGGATCGATTGCGCTGGGATCTCTTTTGGACGCAGCCTGCTTGGCCCGTGCGAGTGCGTCTTCATAACGGCGGACGCGTTCAGCGATCAATTCTTCCAACTCGGCTTCGGTAATCACGCCTTCCTTGATCAGCCGTCGCGAATAAACCGCGCGCACGCCCGGGTGGGCCTTCACGCGCGCATACATCAGCGGTTGCGTGTAGCTGGGCTCGTCCGTTTCGTTGTGGCCCAGCTTTCTGAAGCCGACCACGTCAAGCAGGACGTCCTTATTAAACTCCTGGCGGTAGTCGAGAGCGATTTGCAGCGCGCGATACGCCGCCTCAGGATCGTCGCCGTTGATATGAAAGATCGGCAACTGCGTCATGCGGGCCACGTCGGTCGAGTAAATCGTTGAGCGGCCGGCTTCCGGCGAAGTTGTAAAGCCGATCTGGTTGTTGATGATGATGTGAATCGTGCCGCCGGTGCGATAGCCGCGCAGGCTCGCGAGATTCAGCGTCTCCATCACAATGCCCTGGCCGGCAAAGGCTGCGTCACCATGAAGCAACACCGGCAGCGCGCGATCGATGACTTCTTCGCGCGGCAGGCCCGCACGGAAGATCAGATCGTCCTGCTTGGCGCGCACCATTCCTTCGACTACGGGATCGACCGCTTCGAGGTGACTCGGATTCGGCGAGAGCGTCAACTTAACTTTCTTGCCGCTCGCCGTTTCGCGTTCCCCGACCGCGCCCTGGTGGTACTTGACGTCGCCTTCGTCGGCGGGAAACGAGGGATGAATCGAGCCTTCGAACGACGCGAAGATGCGTTCGCAAAAGTGTCCAATCACATTCGCGAGCACGTTCAGCCGGCCACGATGGGCCATGCCCAAAGTGATGTCTGCAACGCCGCGCGCCGCGCCGCCTTCGATCAACTGGTCCAACAGCGGGATGATCGTTTCCGAACCTTCAAGCGAAAATCTTTTTTGGCCGAGATACTTGGTGTGCAGGAAGCGCTCGAATTGTTCCGCTGAGATCAGTTTCCAGAGCAGTTGCTTTTTGACTTCAGCGGGAATTGGTTCGGGAGTGACAAACTGCTTGCGAATCTCTTCGCGGATCCAGGTTTTTTCTTCTTTGCTTTGAATGTGGCGATACTCGATGCCGACTTTGCCGCAATAAGCGCGCTGCAGGATGTCTAGTATTTTGCGCAGCGGCGCCACGGTTGTGCCCGCGAGGCCGCCGCTGATGAACTCGCGATCGAGGTCCCAGATTGTCAGTCCGTAAGTTTCAATGTCGAGCTCAGGATGATAAAGCACCGGCATTGCGTGCAGCGGATCGATGTCGGCAATCAGGTGGCCACGCACGCGGTAAGCATTGATCAGTTCAATGACGCCGGCTTCCTTGCTGGCCTGCTCGCGAACTTCATTGCCCGGAACGAGCGCCCGGTTCTGATCGACGTTCCAACGAAATGGGACGTGGGCAATGCCGAGATCGACAAAAGCATCGTCATAAAATTTCGACTTGCCGATGATCAGCTCATGCACCCGCGCGAGAAACGCGCCCGACTCAGCGCCCTGAATGATGCGGTGATCGTAAGTGCTGCTGATCGTGATCGCCTTGCTGATGCCGAGCTGCGACAGCGCCTCCGGCGCCATCGCCTGATATTCCGCCGGAAACTCAATCGCGCCGGTGGCGATGATTACTGACTGTCCGGCCATCAAACGCGGAGTAGACGAGACAGTTCCGATCGTGCCCGGGTTGGTGAGCGAGATCGTCGTTCCCTGGAAGTCGGCGATCTGAAGTTTGCCCTCGCGGGCGCGCTTTACTACGTCGTCGTAAGCGTGGAGAAACTCAGCGAAGCGCAGTTTGTTTGCGTTCTTGATATTCGGAACGAGCAGCGTGCGCGTGCCGTCTTTTTTCGTTACGTCAATCGCGACGCCGAGATTGACACCGGAACGCCGCAGCCGCACCGGGTTTCCATCAACCACGTCGAAACCGTCGTTGAGTTGCGGAAACTCGTCGAGCGCGCGCAAGAGCGCCCAGGCGATCAAGTGCGTGTACGACGCCTTGCCGCGATCGTTTTCCTGCAGATGTTTGTTGATGATGAGACGGTTTTCGTCGAGCAGTTTTACCGGGAGGCGCCGCTGCGAGGTTGCGGTCGGGACGGAGAGGCTGGCCTCCATGTTCTCGACAATCTTCAGCGCGACGCCGCGGATCGGAATTATTTCGACGTCGGCGGGGGCGGTAGGCGCAGGTTGTTGTGCTGCGGCGGCCGGCGCTGGTGACTGTGCTGCGGCTGCGGGTGCTGCTTGAATCTTCGTTCCGGCGGCAGTCTGAGTCGTTCCCGTCGGCGTCTCAGTTGTAGCAATTTGGGTGCGTCCGTTTTCTGCGGCCGGCGCTCTTGTAGTTCCTTCGATGGCGCGCGGCGTAGTTTCCACGCCGGGCGTTTGCGCTACCGCAGCGCCGTCGCCGTTCTCCAACAGTTCGGTAAAGTATGTGCGCCAGGATTCGTCCACCGATTCCGCGTTGGCGCGGAAGCGGCTGAGCAACCCTTCGACGTAGGTGGCATTCGCGCCAAACTGTTCGGCGATCACTTCAGATAAATCGGTTCTTACGGACTCAGCCAACTCTTCTCTCCTCCTGGTCAGTGGCCAGTAATTTGGAGGGCGCTGACTTGTCAGCGCTTTGTTTGGCTGCGATCTGTCGCAGCCGGTCGCTTCTTCCGGTTACCGCCTCTCGCGCTTCTTCAATGCGGCGTCGGGCCGCCGCAGACCAAAGCGCTGACAGGTCAGCGCACTCCAAATGATCACTTACTTCGGCGCGGCGTGGCTTTCTAATAGATTCTTTGCCATAGATTAGCACCTTCCCGAGCGCTTTGCATCCGGCACTTTGAAGGCGCAACAGACGTTTGCGGACGTTCGTGCCGCGGTTTCCAGTAGTTCAGAGTACAAACTTTAGTTTGCCGTTTTGGGAGAGAACTCAAGCTAAAGCTTGAACCTGAACTTCGCGCTGCCAGTCCTTCAAATCAACGCCCGACAGGTGTTATCTTAAACGGCCAATTCAATTACTCAGCAAATCGGAGATTATGAAGCAACAACACGCGCGTTCACGCAACCGAATCAGGATCGCAATTGTTTGTCTAACACTAGTCACGCTTCTGTGCGCCGGTGCCGCCCCGGCAGGCACCGCCGCCGTTGAACCACTGATGACTATCATCCTCGTGCGCCACGCTGAAAAAGAAATCGTGCCGCCGTCCAACAAAGATCCAAATCTTAGCGCGGCGGGACTTGAACGCGCGGAAGAGTTGCGGCGGATGTTTGGCGACGCGGGCATAACTGCAATTTACGCGACGCAATACAAGCGAACTCAGCAAACCGTGAAGCCGCTGGCCGAGAAACTCGCCGTTCAGGTTACGAAGCTCGAAGCGAAGGAAACGGCTGAGCTGGTGAAGCAGATTCGAGCGCGACCGGCCGGTCAGACAGTCTTCATCGCCGGCCACAACAACACGGTGCCCGAAATCATCGCGGCGCTGGGTGGGCCACAAATGCCGATCATCCCCGAAACTGAATACGACAATCTATTCATACTTACGCTGCAGAGCGAAGGCCCTCCGAAACTGACCAGGATGAAATACGGAAGCGCGAAAGCACCGATCGGCGATCAGAAGATGGAGAAGCCGTAAAGAACAGTGGGCGGTGGGCAGTGGGCGGTGGGCAGTGTGCAGTTTTGGAGTGCGATGACCTGTCACCGCTTTTCTCGGTCGCGACCGGTCGCGACCACCGGGAGTGGGATCAGCCGCGCTGGGGGGTGCTCACGTCACCGCACTCCCAAATCAGGAGCGCTACATCAGGCGCATGATGAAAAAATCCAAGTCGACAAAAAAGCGTTCAGGCAGTTCGTTAGTTGAGCCTAAAGCCAAAGGCCTGGACCGTCGCAGCTTCGTTAAGCTCGTGCCGGTGCTTGGCGCCGCTGCCCTGACGACGCCACATCTGCAAATCACCGCCGCCCTGGCGCAAAGTCCAACGCCAACTCCTATCGCTTCACCGTCGCCCCTCGCTTCACCGTCGCCTGCGCCTTTGCGTGTTACGAAAGAGATGCTGCACCAGGCCGAGAAGCTGATCGGCATTGAGTTCACCGATGCCGAAGAGGCGATGGCGCTGCAAAACGCGAGCACGAACCTCGATCGCTATGAAGCGCTGAGAAAAATAGAAGTCCCGCTCGACACCGAGCCGGCCACGCTGTTTCATCCCTCGCTCCCGGGAAACCCTGTGGGCGCCGCGGCGCGCTCGAGTGCCGGCGCCAAAAGAACAAAGTTCAAGCTGAGCAAAGTCGCAGCGCCGCCTTTTACTTCGCTTGAAGAATTGGCCTTTGCGCCTTTGACTCAGCTCGCTGAGTTGGTGCGCTCGCGCAAAGTCTCACCGGTTGACTTGACCAAAATGTACCTGGCGCGCCTGAAGAAGTTTGGTCCAAAACTCAACTGCGTCGTGACGCTGACTGAAGACCTGGCGCTCACCCAGGCAGCCGCAGCGGAGCGAGAAATCAAAGCCGGGAAGTATCGCGGGCCGCTGCACGGAATTCCCTGGGGCGCGAAAGATCTCTTTGCCACGAAGGGCATTCGCACCACCTGGGGCGCCGAACCGTTTCGCGATCAGGTTATCGACTACGACGCGACCCTGGTGGAACGTTTGCGCGATGCCGGTGCAGTGCTGGTGGCGAAGCTTTCGATGGGCGCGTTGGCCCAGGGCGGTCGCTGGTTCGCCGGCATGACGCGCAACCCGTGGCAGGTTGATGAAGACAAAACTGGTTCGAGCGGATCGTCAGCCGGTCCAGCTTCAGCGACCGCCGCCGGACTTGTCGGTTTCTCCATCGGCACAGAGACGCTTGGCTCGATCATTTCGCCGTCAGCGCGTTGCGGCGTCGCCGGCTTGCGGCCTACGTACGGTCGCGTCAGTCGCTACGGCGCAATGGCCCTCAGTTGGACCATGGACAAGATCGGACCGATCTGCCGTGGCGTTGAAGACTGCGCCGCCGCCCTCGACGGAATTTACGGGCCCGACGGCAGAGACCTAACTGTCGGTGACGCGCCGTTCAACTGGGAACCGGCGAGACAGCTTGCCGGGATGAGGATCGGTTACCTCAAAACCGAGTTTGACCAGCAACAGGATGCCGAACGGAAGGCAATCTACCAGCAGGCGCTCGACGCCTTGAAAGTAGCGGGCGCAAACCTGCAACCAATCGAGCTGCCAAAGTTTTCGGTCGCGGCTTTGCGCATCATTCTGGTGGCTGAGGCGGCCACCGCGTTTGACGACATCACGCGCGACGGACGCATCAAGCAACTCTCCGGACAAGAGCCGGGCGACTGGCCCAACACGTTTCGTAGTTCGCGTTTCATCCCTGCCGTGGAGTACCTCCGGGCCCAACGCGCGCGCCGGCTGCTCATGCAGGAGATGGCTGAACTGATGTCGAAGTGGGACGTGTTTGTTTCGCCCGCGCCCGGCAGCCTGAGTTTGCTGATCACAAACCTGACCGGCCACCCGGCCGTTTGCGTGCCGTGCGGATTTCCGAAAGGCCAGCCGCAATCAATCATGTTCACCGGCGGACTCTACGACGAAGGCGCGCCGCTGCGCGTGGCGCTCGGGTATGAACGCGCAACCGACTGGCACAAGATACACCCGAAAATGGATTGGGCGTGAGACCTGAAGACCGCGCCACTATCAGGACCTCGGTTCAACTAAGACGCCTTTGTTTGAGGAAGTAATTCCGGCTTCCTGGGTGGGAGCGTGACAGGTTTGTGCCCGGCGCGGTTCTGTTGTTCCTTTAGATCTCTGTAGATCGCCGCGAAGTCATAGTTGAATCTTGCGGCATACTCATCACGCGTCTACGAGTCTCTTCAACTATTTCGTCGTTCCACAAGTCAGGCGGCCCTTTCGCGAAGTGGCTTGAGTCGATCGTATTTGGCGCCGTTGATTTGCAGCGCTTCCCAAACGTCGACAGCTTCTTGTAGTCGGAGCCAGAACTCTGGAGTCGTGGCAAACACGCGCGCAAGGCGATGCGCCAGATCGGGATTTACCGAACGCCGCTCGTGAACGAGATCACTAACCGTACTTCGTGAAACGCCTAGTCGAGACGCGAGCTCAGATTGCGACAGTCGTGCATTAGGCAGAGTCTCTTCGCGCAATAACTCCCCAGGATGCGTCGGGCGCCTTTTCGTTTTAGTACTCATACTTCCTTCCTAATGATAATCCTCGAGATTGACATCGAAAGTCTCAGCCTTGGCAAATCGAAAAGTTATTCGCCAATTGCCGCTGACCGAAATCGCCCACTCATCCCGCCTGTCTCCTTTTAGTCTATGCAGGTCGAAGCCGTGAGCATCAATGTCAATTAATTGTTGAGCAGCATGGAGAACATCCAAACGTCGGGCGACTCTGGCAGACAAACCCGGTGATATTCCACGCTTACTTCCCGTTTCAAAAAACTCCTTAAGTCCTTTGTGCCGAAACGACTTGATCATAGCGCATTCGTAATTACGTGGAAACTCACAATTGACTACTAAGCAGGCGCGGCAGATCGAGTACGAGCGCGACGGTTCCGTCCCTCAGTTCCGTGGCGCCGGCAATGCCGTACCAGCGTCCCGCATGCCTGCCCAAAGTCCTGACCAACACTTCCTGCGGTCCTTCCACCCGATCAACGACGATGCCGACACAACGTAGTTTCTGACTGGCAATCCCGAGCCTGGCCCCGGCCCCGGCATCCGTGAACTGGCAGGTGATGAGGTGCAGTTGGCTGGCGGAATCGTCGGGCTCGTCCGGTTGGCCCAGCAGATCGCGCAGCGAAACTTGCCGCAAGCGATTTGCGCCGGACGAACCGTCCACGACGTCGATAGCGTCGATGCCCAGGGTCTGGCCGGCGGGAATGCAGTAACGACTACCGGCCGAGATAACCACGTTCGTCGGTACCAGGCCAAACGTCACCGGCAAACGAATTTCGAAAGTCGTCCCACGGCCCGGTTCGCTCGAGACTCGCAGTTCGCCTCCTACTTGTTCAACCGCCGTCTCTACCACGTCGAGCCCCACTCCACGGCCGGAAACTTCCGTCGCGGACGCAAGGGTCGTGAAGCCCGGGCGGAAGATCAGTCGCAGGCTGCGGTCGATGTCCAGCGGAAGGTCGCTCAAATGAATGCCGAGTCGAACAGCTGCCGCGGCAATCACGGCCGGATCGACACCACGACCGTCATCCACAACTCTCAAACGCGATTGACTGCCCTCGCTGATCGCTTCGATACGCACGACGCCGCGCCGAGACTTGCCCGCGGCGGCGCGCTCGCCGGCAGTTTCAATCCCATGGTCGACCGCATTGCGCACGAGGTGTATCAACGGGTCGGCAATCGCCTCCACCAACAACTTGTCCAACAAAATTTCAGCGCCACTAATTTCGAAATCGATATCCTTGCCGGCCAGACGCGCCGCCGCTCGTCCTGCTCGCGCGACGCGTTGGAGCGTGGGCCCAAGCGACGCCAGACGCAGATTGATCAGATCGTCCTCAACGCCCATGAAGGAGCTGCGAATCTGTTCGCGTAGTTTGTGAAGTTCGGCGTTGACAGGTTTCGGCAAAGGTTGTGACGTCGCCAGCTCAAGAGCCGTGGCGGTGGTGCGCAGGAGATCGTGCGTCGCAGAAATAAGCCGATCGATTTTGTCGAGATCGGCCCGAACAAATTTGGACAGCGAAGTCAGGGAGGCAGAACTTGAATCGCTCAAGGTTGACGAACGTGCTTCCCCAGCTTCCCCGGCTTCCCCATCTTCCTCGCCTGACTCTGCCTCGTTCGCGACCTCGTTCCCGGAACTGGCAACCTCTTTAAGAACGACGTGGGAGAAATCCATCACCGAGGTTTCGATCCCCACTCGATCCACCGCACTCGCAAACAGCACCCGGAAGTTGATCCGTTCAGGCTGCTCCTCATCCACCGCCGGCGAGGTTGAGACGACCTCACCGAGTTTTGCGAGACGCTCCTTCAGGCGAAAAAACTGACTGTCAAAATCCCCGATATCAAAGCCGGCGGTCACCACGAAAAGCGGACTGCCGGCGGCAACGACGCTGATCAAACGGCTCTTCTCGGCTTCGGTTAACGCCTGCCAAATTTCAAAGGGAACTTGTTGCAGGATCGCGTCAGCGCCAGTTTCGTTGCCTGTCGACGGACTGATGTTTCTTTGCGCGGCCGCCTGCAGTCGATCAAAAAGCGCACGGCGTGACGGCTCAACAATTCCAGACGCGGCCAGACTCAAGCTTTCGGAGAGCGCTTCGGTAGCATTTTCGCAAGTGTCGACGACAACCTCGTCGATCACCACCCGCCCGGCGCGAACTTCGTCAAGCAAATTCTCAAATTCATGAGCAATCTGCCGCACAACCTCGAGCCCACACGCCGCCGCCGAGCCTTTTACGCTATGAACGCGGCGAAAAATTCGATCAATCAATTGGCGCCGAGTCGGCCCGCTGGGGGAAGTTGATCGCAGTGTCGGCCGCAGTTCGTCCAGGTCGGCAAAAATCTGCTCGACGAGTTCTTCAATCTCCACCAGAAATTCGCGCTGCGTTTGGTCCACGAAAAGATAGTAAATCGTAAATCGTGAATAGTGAATAGGAAGCGGTTTCGAGTCTCGAGTTTCAGGTTTCAAGTTCAGAACGTTGGGTGGGCCGACCTAAACGTCGATCTCAGAACTTGGAACTTGAAACTCGAAACTCGAAACAATTTCTTAGTTTGCCTCTTCCGTGTCGTCGTCATCCGACGGCGGTTCGGGCTCTTCAGGTTGGACGTTCTGCTGTGGTTGTTGCTCGTCGAGGTCGCGTTTGATCGCGTCGAGAATGCCATTGATGAACTGCGTAGCTTCGTAGGTGGAGAAGCGGCGCGCTATTTCGAGAGCTTCGTTGATGGCGACGGTGCGCGGGGTAGGCTCGTAAAGAAACTCGTAGACAGCGAGGCGGAGAATGTTGCGGTCGACGATCGCCATGCGCGGAATGCGCCAGTGCTCCGCGCGCAAACGGATGCGTTCGTCGAGAGACTCCAGATGCGAGAGCGTCCCCACGGCGAGTCGCGTCGCGAAATCACGCGCCACCTCTTCCGTTTCGGTGTCGTCGAGTTCCGTCCAATAGGTTTTCAAAACCTCTTCCGGAACCGCATCGGCGAAATCAGCCGCAAAGAGCATTTGCAAGGCGCATTCACGCGCCTTACGTCGCGAACCCATAAAACACCAGTAAAAAGAAATGAGTGACGAGTGACGAGGAAGAACAAGCTGTTAACTTGTCACTTTCCACTAGCCACTCGTCACCGCCTTATAGAGATTAGCCAACTCAACTGCCGTCGTGGCAGCTTCAAAACCTTTGTTTCCCAATTTGACCCCGGCGCGATCGATCGCCTGATCAACCGTGTCCGCGGTTACGACTCCAAAAACTACCGGCACACCAGTCTTTAATGCCGCCTTTGCGATCCCGCTCGCCACTTCCGCGGCGATGTATTCGAAGTGCGGAGTTTGACCGCGAATGATTGTGCCGAGACAAATGATCGCATCAAACTTTCCCGAGCCGGCCAGCTTCAACGCCAGAAGGGGAATCTCGAAAGCACCGGGCACCTTGTAGATCGCGACGAGCTTTTCGTCCGAGCCCAAACGCTCAAGCGCGTCAAGCGCGCCGTCCACCAGGCGAGCGCTGATGAAGTCGTTCCAGCGACTGGCAACAATCGCAAAACGAAATCCCTGACCGTTGAGATGACCTTCGTGAATTACTGGCTGCAAGAAGCTGGTTGCTCCGATTCGTGGCAGTTGCCGAGACATTTTGAGTATAGGCGATGAGTTTCGGAGCAGCAAGCGAGCCGTCTTTGAAAGTTTAGAGTAAGTTTAGAGTACAAGCTTTAGCTTGCCGCCGTCGCCAGACAGCAACCTAAAGCTTGTACTCTAAACTCACCTCAACTGCCTTTGAAGACCGGCGAACGCTTCTCCAAAAATGCGCGGGTGCCTTCGCGCACGTCTTCAGTTGCAAACAAACCGGCGAAGAGTTTCGCTTCCAAAGCAAACCCTTCATCCAACGGCAGCTCAGAGCCTTTGATCACCGCTTCGAGGCAGGCGCGGATCGCGAGGGGCGCGAGCGCGGCAATCTCGTTCGCCAACGCCGTAGCTTCTGACAGCAACTCATCCGCCGCTGCGATTCGATTAATTAAGCCAAACTGCAAAGCTTCGTCCGCGCCGATTGTTCTTCCGGTCAGCATCAGATCGAACGCGCGGCCGTTTCCAATTTCGCGCGCCAACCGCTGCGTGCCGCCGTAGCCGGGAATCAGGCCAAGCTTTGTTTCCGGCAAACTAAACTGCGCGTGCACCGCGGCTATCCGCAGGTGACAGGCGAGGGCCAACTCGCAACCGCCGCCGGCGGCAATTCCATTGACCGCGGCAATCACCGGGACACCACAGTTTTCGATTTGATTGCAGAGCGCTTGTCCGCGTTCGGAAACTTCGCGCGCGCGATCTTCAACTTTGCGCGCGCGATCCTCGCTGGAGTTTTCACCGTTCTCGGTTGCTTCTGCCAGCTCGGTGATGTCAGTGCCGGCGCAGAAGGCTTTGTCTCCGGCGCCGGTGAGAATGACGGCGCGCAGCTTTGATTCGTGTTCGAAATTCTTGAAGAGGTTGCTGAGGCTGAGGATCATTTCGCGCGTCAGCGCGTTGAACTTGTCAGCGCGGTTCAAGCGAACGATCGCGAGTGAATCACTTCGCTCGGTGATGATGAAGGGCGAGTCCATGAATAACTAAACACAGCGGCGCAAGGCTTCTGATAGTTTAGAGGCGGGCAATGCCCGCCGTCTCAACGTTGAACCGGCGGGCAATGCCCGCCTCTAAACGTATCCCTTCACAGTTCACACCAACTTCATCGGCGTCGGGTTTTTCGGATCGGTGTAATCATAAAACCCACGTCCCGACTTGCGGCCGTACAAACCCGCCAGCACCATGCGCTTCAATAGTGGCGGCGGCGCAAAGCGCTTCTCGCGAAATTCGTTGAACATGATCTCCGCGATGTAATACGTCGTATCCAGTCCCACAAAATCGCCAAGCGTAAACGGGCCCATCGGATATCCGAGACCGAGTTTCATCGACGCATCGATGTCGACAATCGAGCCGACGCCCTCTTCAAGCGCGCGAATCGCATCAAGCATGTAAGGCACCAGCAGCCGGTTGACGATGAAGCCGGTCGTATCATTTGCACGCACCGGAACCTTGCCGAGCTGCTTGCCAAAATCGAGCGCCTGTTCGTAGACACCTTCGTCCGTCAATATTGTCTTCACGACTTCGACCAGCTTCATGATCGGCACCGGATTGAAAAAGTGAAGACCGATAAAACGCTGCTGACGTTCCGGCGCGGTGGCCGTCATCATCTCGGTAATCGAAATCGACGAAGTGTTCGACGCGAAGATTGCTTCCGGCTTGCAGATGCGATCGAGCTCAGCGTAGGTTTTTCTTTTCTCTTCGATGTTTTCAATGATCGCTTCGATCACGATGTCGCAGTCCGCAAGGTCTGCAAACGAGGTCGTGCCGGAAATGCGATCGCGCGCCGCCTTCTGCTGCTCGGCCGTGATGGTCCCTTTCTCGGCAAACTTCGCGAGCGATTTCTCAATCCCGGCAAATCCTTTCTGCAACAGCTCGTCCGAAACTTCGCGCACGACAGTTTCAAATCCCGCGCTGGCGGCGGTTTGGGCGATGCCCGAACCCATTAGTCCACAACCCAATACTCCAACCTTCTTAATCTCCATCTCTTCTGCTTCTCCTGTCTTTTGTAACGCAAACTGTTAGTTTGCGCTCTGCTAAACTTGCAATCCTCTGGTGCCAAAGGCGGTTCCGATCATTCCGCAAACTAACAGTTTGCGTTACTTTGCCGGCGGCTCAGTCGGAGCCGTCGTCACCTCGATCAATCCGCCGTACTGTCTGCCGGTAGTTTTCAGCCAGACATTATACGCCTTGCTCCACTCGACGAAATCCGCCGTCAGCGCGTTTTGCTCGGCCTGAGCTTTGCGCATCGCATCTTTGGCGAGCGGCGTCTCGGCAGACCTGGGCGCCGACGCAGCGTTCTTCGCTCTGGTCAGCAACGCCTTCATTTTTTCTTTCAGATCATCTGCCGTTGGCTCAAGCTGGGGAACCGATTCCAGCTCTTTCAGCGAACTCTCGGCGAGCGAAGCGTCGCCGTCTTTAACAGCCGCGAGAAAAGCCTCTTGCGCGTTGCTGAGCGCCTGAACGTAGGCAAGAAACTTTTGCGTGCGCTCGTCGATCACCGGCGCGGACGCAGGCTGTTGCACTAAGAACTCGGGCAAGGGATCGCGAAAATGCTGAGAAGTCTTGAAGAAACTGACGACTACCAAAGCGATTGCGGCGACCTGAAGGACTTGCCAGGTGACGGCGATTTTCGATTTTTCACCGGGCCGGCGATAGTCAACCACGAGCGCCAGCACGGCGCCCGCCGCCAAGCCACCGAGGTGCGCCGCATTATCGATGAAGCCGCGGCCCATGTAGCCGATGAACAGGTTCAGCAAAATCATCGGCAGCAAACCGGTGCCGAACGCGCGCCGAAATCCTTCCGGCAGTTCGTGGCGAAACTTGATGCCAAAAACAAACAGCACCCCGACGAGTCCAAACAGTGCGCCCGAAGCTCCCACCGACGGATCGTCAGTAGTCTTGAAAAGGAAGCGCGCCACTGGGCCAACCGCCAGGTTTGGCCTGACACTCAAATAACTGGCGACCACGCCGGCAATTCCCGTCAGCACCCAGAAGACCAAAAACTTTGCCGAGCCATAAAGCTTTTCAACGTAAGGTCCAACAATCCAGAGACTGTACATGTTGACCAGCAGGTGCAGCAGGTTGACGTGCAGAAACATCGGCGTGACGAAGCGCCACCATTCATGCCTGGTGTTAACCAGGTAGTTCATCTTCGCGCCAAACAGCACCAGCACCTCATTTGGCAACGGCGCGAGCAGGCTGAGGGGCGTGCCGCCGGTCTGTATCATCACCAGAAAAAGGAAAACGTTCGCGACCAGCAGGATGATGGTGAACTTGTAAGGTCGATCAAGGACCGCTTTGGCAAAGCGCACGGTTTCGTTATCGACAACTCCGCGCCGCTTAGTTTCCGCGCCGGCGCCGGAAACCGAAGCGCCGCAAACCGCGCATTCCTTTTGGCCGCTGCCCACAATCGAGCCGCAACTGCGACACATGGTGGGCCGTCCGGGGTTTGTGGTCTGGACTTTGTCGTTGTGAGAGTTGTTAGGCAAGTCGGTCTACACTAACGAGCGTGATGCTTCTTCATCGAGAAAGCATCACGCCCATGATTTCCAAATTGACGGTTGTTCAGAAAAATACTACGACTGACGTTTCGCGTCTGAAGACACGGACTGAGCGCTTCAGTGGCCGACTTCTTCAAGCAGACTGTTCAGGTCGTCGGCGTGTTCTTCTTCCATCGCCAGAATGCCTTCCAGCATGCGCCGCGAAGTCGGATCGTCGTTTCCGAAGTACTGAATCATTTCGCGGTAGCTGTCGATCGCAATGCGCTCAGCGACGAGATCTTCCTTGATCATGTCCAGCAGCGTCGTGCCTTCGACGTATTCCGCATGGCTCTTGGTCAGCAATCCCTGAGGATTGAAATCGGGCTCGCCGTTAAGCTGCACGATGCGCGCGGCGATCTGATCGGCGTGGGCCTGTTCCTCATTTGAATGCTGCAGAAACTCGGCGGCCACGCTCTCCGCGTGAATGCCGGAGGCCATGAAGTAATGCCGGCGATACCTGAGCACGCAAACAATTTCGGTGGCCAGCGCTTCATTCAAAAGCTTGACGGCGGTTTCGCGGTCGGCGGTATAGCCTTCCGTGACGGCGCCTTGATCGATGTGTTGGCGGGCCCGTTCCCGCAGGGTTTTGATGTCAGTCAGAAATGGTTTGTCAGTCACAGCTTTTGCTCCCGGTTGATCAGCCACGGCGTTAACTCCTCGAATTGAATTAGGGGAAGCATGATGTTACTCGCGTCGCCGATGCGGGGCAAGCGTGGGCGGGATGGCGCGACCGGAGACTTGAAGCGTCAAACCGCCTGCAGTATTCTTCATTCATGTCGACGACTTGGGAACAACTAGCCGAGCAAGCGATGACTTTGTCCAGCCAATCGCGAGCAAAACTCGCGGACCGCTTGGTTGAGAGCCTTGACCTTGAAGAATTGGGGCCCATTGACAAGCTTTGGGTCGCCGAAGCCTTACGCCGGCGCGACGAGTTTCGTTCAGGCAATGTCGAGACAATTGATGGCGAAGAGGCTCTTCGCCAGGTCCGTAACGCGCTCCGCTAATCGCGCGGACACCCCCGCCCCGATACGTTTTCGAATCTCCGCTACTCTCGGTCCATGCGATACAGGTTCCTTCCAGAAGCGCTTGAAGAGTATCAAGAGGCTGTGAATTGATACGCTCGGCTTGAAACCCGACTGGCGGAGCGTTTCGTTGAGGTGGTTGAAGACGCCATTTTAAAATTGCGGAAGCGCCAGCACGTTGGCGAATACTTGAAAATGACGTACATCGCTGCCTGACAAAAGTGTTCCGTACGGAGTTCTCTACACAATTGAGCCGGAGTTTGTCCTGATTGTCGCTATCATGCATTGCAGTCAGCAACCGGGTTATTGAAGGACCAGGCTCGGGCGTTAGCAGGCGATCAGGCTCTGAAGTCCTTTTCGTAGTTTTGTAACGCAAACTGTTAGTTTGCGCGTCGAATGCCATTTCAATCGTCGCAAACTAACAGTTTGCGCTACTCTCTCCTGCGATCAGGCTTTCAAGTCTTTTCGCAGGAAGAAGAGTGTGCAGCCTTCGTCGATGCCTTCCAATTCGCCGAACACGCGGTAGCCGAGACTTTCGTAAAAAGGCCGTGCCTGAAAACTGGTTGTCTCCACATATGCCAGCGTAGCCCCTTGTTTGACAGCGCTTTCCTCTACTGCCCGTAGCAGCGCCGAGCCGTGGCCTTTCCCGCGTTGGCTTTCGGCGACCCACATGGCAGCGATGTGCACGGAGCGACCCCAAAGTTCGCCATGCGCGCCGCCGACGATTTGACCGTCAGCCTCCCGCAGGAAGGTCGCCACCGCGCGCGGTGGCCCCTGCCCGATGATGTCCTGATTAAAGGCGCGCACGCCGTCAATTATCTGGCGCAGGTCATCCGCTGCTGGGTGCTCGTCCAAATCGAGAATTACCGCACTCACTTCGACACCTCCAAAACTCATGAAGCCTCACCCGGAGTCGTTGCTCTTTGGGCCGCGGATCCACGCGGATTCACGCGGATCAAAATGAAGCAAGGACAATGAAGTTACTGCTCGTTTCAGATTCGCGTACTCCGCGTTAATCCGCGGCCAATCTAACTGAGGTCGGCCTTGTGCTCAATCATCAGCGGTGAGTTTGCCTTGAACTCGAATTTCCTTTGCTGCGCTTGTTTCGTTAGTCACTTCAACCGGCACGCGCCATGCGAGCGTCTTGATGCGGCAGGTGCCGGTGTTGTCTTCGCGACAATAGAACAGGGTGAGTTGCAAGCGAAGCTCGGCCTTGCCCGGTTCAAGCGCGCGAATGGGAATGCGCAAAGGCAACTGCAAAGTCTTTAAAGTTCGACTGAGACTGCGCTCGTGGCCGACCGTGCCCGCTGCTGTTGTTGCAGAGATGAGCCCGAGTTGACGAGGTCCACTTTCGACGGAAGCGCGATAACGCTGCGGCGCGGCCGGATTGAGATGGTACCCGGCGGGCAACGCGACTTCGGCGATAAGCGCCGCGTCGCTGGCCGCGCGCAACGTTTGCGGCGCCAGCTTGATCTCCTCGGCGCTTGGCACTGTGTCAGTTTCTGCGGAACCGATTTCGGCCGTTGCCGGCGGTGGTTGCAGTCCGCGGATATTGAGCGTGGCGGCCTGTTTAGTTTTCAAGTCTACGACTCGAACGGCGTGGTTGTTGGTGTCGGCAATGTAGAGTTTGCCGTTCGCGATGCTGAGTCCACCGGGTTCGTAAAACATCGCTGAGGCGCCGTCCGCTTGTCCTGGTTTGCCGGTCCCGATGAGCGTCTTCACTGTGCGCGCTTTTGGATCGAGTTCCTTGATCTTGTGGTTGTAAGTGTCGGCGACGAGCACCCGGTCGCCGGTGGCAACCACGCCCAGCGGATGCTGCAGCCGCACGTCATCACCCGAACCGTCCACATCACCAAATTCGAACAAGTCGCCACCGACGAGAGTTTCCACCACGCCGCTGGCGAGATCGATGACGCGGATAATGTTTGACTCACTGTCGGCGATGTAGAGCTTCTTGCCGTCAGCAGTGATGCCGGACGGCTGCGCGAATCCCGCCTCCATTGCCGGGCCGTCCAGCCGAGCCTCTCGACCCGAACCGGCGAACGTCGAAACCTCGTTGCTTGAAAGGTCGAGTTTCCAAATCTGATGCGGCCCGGCCATGGCGATGTAAAGCTGACGTCCGGCGACTTGCAAATCCCAGGGTGAACTCAAAGCGATCGTGCGCGCCGGTCCGTGGCGATAGTATTCCTGCGTCTGCTTCCCGGTTCCGGCCACTGTCTCAACGGTCTTCGCCTTTAGATCGACCCGACGAATCAAATGATTCTCGGTGTCCGCCACGTAAAGGCTGTTGCCGTCAAGGGCCATCCCCTGCGGTCGATAAAAAGTTGCCTTGTCGAACGTGCCGTCTATCGCACCGCGTTCTCCGGTGCCGATGGTTTCGACGAGTGAACCGTCGAGTTTAGTTACGACGATGCGGTTGTGGTTTGAGTCGGCGACGAACAGACGATCGCTTTTCTCGTCAGCCAAAACTTTACCCGGAAACGCGAGTGGCAAGTCGCCCACCTTCGCGCGTTCGAGCGTAAGTTTAAGCGGCTCTTCATTTAACTCGCCGCGTTTGCGAAACTCATCCGCCGCCTTGGCAATCACCTGGTCGATGATTTCGTAGTTTCCCTCGCCGGAAACCGCGCCGATGACGTAGCCGGCCGGGTCGATCAAAACCTGCGTGGGCCAGGCGCGCACGCCGTAGCTTTGCCAAACTTTGAACTCGGCATCGTTGTAAACCGGATGCTCGATCTCGTAACGCAAAATGATGCGCCGAATGTTTTCAGTGTCCTTCTCGTTTTCAAACTTGGCGGAGTGAACCCCGATCACCACGAGCTGGTTCGCATACTTCTGCTCGAGCCGTTTGAGATCGGGAATGATATGAATGCAGTTGATGCAGCCGTAGGTCCAAAAGTCGAGCAGGACAACTTTGCCTTTGAGCGCGGCGATCGTCAGCGGCTTGTCGGTGTTTAGCCAGCCGCGGCCGCCGGTCAGCTCGGGCGCGCGCACGCGAACTTTTTCTTGAGCAGACATGTTAGAACCTTTCTTCGGAACAACGGCAACCGGGGCAGTAGCCCGACCGTGAGGGAGGGCTCGATCCTGAGTCGCGGAGCCCTCCCTGACGGTCGGGCTTCCGCCCCGGTCGTGTGCAGAGCCAAAAATCTCTGTCACCAATCCCAGCGGAAACAAGAAAGAAAGTGCCAGAGCAGCGATCAAAAACTGGTGAACGTTCAAGGGCAAGCCACCGGCCTTTCGTTTAGAGGCCGGACTTGTCCGGCCCGTGCGAGCGGCACAAGTGCCGCTTCTAAACGGACGGCGAGTTTGTTTGTTTCTTTTCAAGGCAGTGGATATACGAAGCGTCGTGTGTTATTGGACTCAACCGGGCGTTGACCTCATTCGTGTTCGTGCGGCGTTGCGTCATCAGCCTGACCGTCGAGCACCTGGTCAAGACGATCCACCGCGCGGCGCAGATGGGGAATGGTTATTGAGCCGCCGACGACAAGCGCGACATTAAACGCGTCGAGAAACTCCGGCCGCGTGACGCCCGCGCCAACGCTTTGTTTGACGTGATAAGTAATGCAGTCGTCACAACGAAGCACGATCGACGCGACCAGCCCGAGCAACTCCTTCGTGCGTTTGTCCAGCGCGCCGTCTTCGTAGGCCTGGGTGTCGAGCGCGAAAAATCGTTTGATACCGAGATGATTGCTGCCGAGCAGTTTCTCGTTCATGTCTGCCCGGTAACGGTCGAATTCGTCCATGCAAAGTAGCCTTTCGGTTGCGCCTGGTATTCGCCTAACTGTATGCAGAACATTGTCGCCGCTAGGCGGCTTGTCCGGCAAACGACCAAACGCGACTGTTAGCTCAGCGCGCCAGGACACCAGGCAACTATCCGCAGATTTCGCAGATTGCACAGATTCAGAAAAGCTGATGATTAATAGTTTAGAGGCGGGCACTGCCCGCCGTCTCAACGTTGGACCGGCGGGCAGTGCCCGCCTCTAAAGGAAACTGGGCTAGTTGTTAGATTTCTGCTCTGCGAAATCTGCGGATAGATCTTGGCGCGCTTGGCGTCTTGGCGGTTCGGGCAAAGGTAGGGGCGAAGAGTTGACTAAGTTAGAATGTCTCTTCGTAATTTTGATCAGCCCATGAACACAGCAAGCGACCACAAACGACAGACATTCGACGACGCCGGATCTGCGACTGCTCGCCGAGTGCAGCTCGTTCGCGCCGGCGCGTCGCAGTTTGGCATCTTTGCCGACGAGGTCGCGGCAATCGTCGCGTGGCGCGAACCGACTCCGTTGCCAAACGCTCCGAAAGCGGTGCTGGGCGTGGTCAGTGTTCAGGGCCGCATGTTGACTGTGTTGGATCTCGCTTCGCTGTCCGCTGTTGAAGCTGTCGCTGATGAAACACCGCGTGAGGCAGCGGGGAAGATTCCGCCTTACCTCGTCGCGTTGCGTGGCGACGAGCAGCTCGCGCTCGCGGTGGAAGACGTGGACGGCGTGATCGAGTTTCCCGCTTTTGAGTTAACTGAACTCCGAGAAACTGCCGGCGCCCTTGCTCTCGGCGTCTTGCAGAGCGCTGTTGGAGACGTAAATATTCTTAGCTTGAAAGAACTCTTCCCCGCCGCGATCCAGGGACGCGAGCGCCGCCGCCGCCGGTTCTGAAACAACAGCAAACAGCAGACAGCAAACAGCAGACAGTAGACAGTAGACAGCCAACAGCGATTGAAGCTGAGAGCATCTCGCTGTCTACTGTACTGATTGCTGTTTGCTGTTTACTCTATTCCCATGAACGACCAGGCTTTCAGCATTCTTGAGTATCCCGAACTGCGGGCGCTCGTCCGGCGCGGCGCGCAGACTCCGATGGGACAGGCGCGCGTGGCGGCGCTTCAGCCGCTCGCGAGCGTGGCGGAGATCGAGAGGGAACTGGCGGCGGTGGCGGAGTGCGTCGACTTACGAAAACGAGGCGCTGCCTGGACGTTTAGCGAACTCAGCGACCCGGGCGAGAAACTTGCGCTGCTGAAGGTCGAAGGCGCGACGCTCGAGCCGGCTGCGATTCTCGAAATCAAATCATTGTGCGACCAGGCGATGTCTGCGCGCGCGTCGATTCTTGCGGAGCGCGATGCCTCGCCGGTGCTGTGGAGCCTGGTGGGAATGCTGCCGGTCGAGCTGAGCCGGCTGAGCGCGCGCATTGCCAACAAGATTCTGCCGACCGGCGAAGTCGACGACCGCGCCAGTCCGGAACTCGCGCGCATTCGTCACGAAATCACGAGCCTGCGCTCGCGCATCACGCGCACCCTGGAAAGCCTGATGCGGAAGTCGAGCGAGTCGATCCAGGATGAGCTGGTGACGATTCGCAACGATCGGTTTGTGATCCCGGTCAAGGCCGATCATCGCGCGCGCGTCAACGGCGTGGCGCACGGTTACTCGTCTTCGGGCGCGACTGCTTTCGTTGAACCGCTGGAAACGATCGAGGCGAACAACGAATTGCAGTTGCTGCATGAAGCCGAGGCGCGCGAGATCTTCAAGATCTTGTTTGGGTTGACTCAGGAATTGCGCGCGCAGTTGCCGGCGATTGAGCAGGCCGCTGACGCGGTCGCCGAACTTGACTTCATCAACGCGAAAGCCGTCTTCCACCAAAAGTTCAACTGCGTAATTCCTGAGATCGTTGGGACCGCTTCCACTGGGACCGCGGGCGTCCTGCCCGCAATGGCGAGGCCTAGCCTCGCCAAAGATAATGGTGGAGTTGGGCCAGAAAGGCAGAGCCTTTCCGCACATCCAAGCGGCCAAGCCGCGGCCGAAGTTCTCGAACTCATCGACGCGCGCCACCCACTCCTCGAAGAAAACCTGCGCGCTTCCGGCGGCTCAGTCGTGCCAGTCTCATTTTCGCTTGACGCTGAAAACAACACGATGGTGATCTCCGGCGCCAACGCGGGCGGGAAAACCGTCGTCTTGAAAACCGCCGGACTGCTGGCGTTGACGGCTCTTTCCGGTGTGCCCGTTCCGGCTCGCGCCGCCAGGATTCCGTTTTACGCGTCGGTGCTGGCGGACATCGGCGATCATCAATCGTTGGCCGCAAACCTGTCCACGTTCACCTCGCACGTCGGCAACATCTCGCGCATGATCAAGTGGTGCGAAGCGCCCGCGTTGGTTCTGCTCGACGAAGTTGGCACCGGCACGGACCCGGAAGAAGGCTCGGCACTCGGCGTGGCGGTGGTCGATCATTTTCGCAAAGCCTGCGGCGCCCAGGTGATGGCGACCACGCACTATAGCGGCTTGAAAATGTACGCGGCGAACGAAGCGGGCGTGCTCAACGCGAGCGTAGAATTTGATGAGAAGACTTTGCAGCCGACGTACCGGCTGATTGTCGGCGTGGCCGGCTCGTCTTCGGGTCTGGAGATCGCGCGCCGGTTCGGCATTCCCGGGCGAGTGATCGATTTGGCTTTGGAGTCGGTCAAAGATTCTTCGCGGCAAGCGACGGACTACCTGCGACGAATCAAGCGCGAGGCCGAAGAGGCTGAAAGCTTGCGTGCCGCGCTTGAAGAAGAGCGTGCCGCCGTCGCCGAAAAGTTTGCCTCGCTCGACAAGCACGCGGAACGACAGGAACGCGAACGGCAGGCGTTGTTTCAGCGCGCACTGGAAAAGACGGTCAGCGAGTTTGAAAAGCGATCGCGCGAGTTTGTCGCGTCGATCCAGGATCGTTCCGAGCGTCTGAAGGTGGAACGCGAGTCTCAGCGTCGCATCGCCGAGCTGAAACGCGAAGCGCAACGCGCGACGAGCGTAGGCGGCAAGAGGGAAGCGACGTCAGCGGCTGAGAGCACGAGCGGCCGCGGCGTGCGGGTGATGCGCGACGGGCTGGTGGTTAAGAAGGAGAAGGGATTCGAGGAAGGCCGCGCCGAGGAAGAATACACGCCGGCGGAAGTTCGCGAGATCGTGGTTGGCGATACGGTGAAGCTGCGCACGTTTGGCTCGGTTGGCATCGTCGACAGTTTGAAAGGCGACGAGGCTGAAGTGCGCGTGAAGTCGCTGCGCCTGCGCGAGAAACTTGAGAATCTCGAACTCGTCGAACGCGCAGTGAAATCCGCGAAGTCTGCTGCGACGCCCGGAAAGTTTGCCAGCCTGGGCAGGTCGGACGGCACTGAAGTTCAGCTCAAGGCCACTCAGGGCAACGGCCGTTCGGAGTTGAATGTTATCGGACAAACGACGGACGAAGCCGTTGATGCGGTCGACAAGTTTCTTGACGAAGCGACGGTGGCGAGTCTCAGCCAGGTGCGAATCGTTCACGGCCACGGCACCGGCGCGCTGCGCCGCGCCATCTCGGAACTCTTGAAAGATCATCCGCACGTCGCGCGTTTCACCGCGGCGCCGCAGGATCAGGGCGGGTCAGGCGCGACGCTGGTAGAATTGAAACAGTGAAGCTAGGGCTGGCGAGTTACGACCGCGCCAAAGCGTTTCCGACCGTCGCTTCAGTTTCCATGCGTTACCCACAAACATTCATCGACGACCGTGATGGTGCGAGGGTTTGGGAGATAGAGTAAAATTCTTCTGAGATGAAGAAGCTATGACTGATAACGCTCATAACAAACTTCTGAAGCGCGTTGTAAGTGATGTCCAGGTTTCCGGTGGCGAACCTTGCATTCGCGGTACGCGGATCCACGTCGCGGTCATTCTGGATTCGCTGGCTGAAGGCTTGTCGCCCGCGGAAATTGTTGAGCATTTTCCACCTCTGACCGAGCAGGATGTTCGTGCGGCCGTTGCGTACGCCGCAGATCTTTCCAGAACCGTCTCGGCGGCATGAAAATCAAGCTTGACCAAAATCTCTCGCAACAGCTTCGCGGCGTCTTAACCGAGTTCAGGCACGATGTTGACACTGTACTTGATGAAGGACTGTCTGGAGCAGCCGACGCGGATGTGCTCGCCGCGGCGACATCGCAGGATCGACTCCTCTTCACGCTAGACACGGATTTCTTCAATCTGAAAACCTATCCACCCGGTAGCCATAGCGGCGTAGTCGTGTTTCGGCCGCCTCGTCAGGGTGCGTTGGCATTGATTAGATCCATTAAGGCTTTTGCGCGCAGCACGGACTTGCGCAGGCTACAGCGGAGAACGACTCTGGTTGAGCGAAGACGGATTCGCGTTTTCAGATAAGCAATATTGCATGCGTTACCCACAAACATTCATCGACGACCTTAAGCGACAGGCGGACATCGTGCGCGTCGTCGGCGACTACGTGCAGCTCAAGAAGAAGGGCGCGAACTGGATGGCGTGTTGTCCTTTTCACAAGGAAAAGACGCCGTCGTTTTCCGTCAGTCCCGTCAAGGAAATTTTTTATTGTTTTGGTTGTCACAAGGGCGGCTCGGTTTTCAACTTTGTGATGGAGATGGAGCGCGTCTCTTTTCCCGAGGCGATCAAGCTGGTCGCGGAAAAGTCAGGCGTGCCGCTGCCGCAGCTCGTTGACGACAGTCGCTTTGAAGCGCGGCGCAACGAAGCGGAGGCGGTAATTGAACTTAACAAATGGGCGCTGGAATTTTGGGAGCGGCAACTTGATTCGGGCGAAGGGCACGTTGCCCGTGACTACTTGCTGCAGCGAGAGATCAGCTATGACACGCGCAAAACGTTTCGACTCGGTTATGCACCGGACAGTTGGGACGCGCTCTCGATTCATCTCCGGCAAAAGGGCGCCAGTCAGGATCAGATCGAGCGCAGCGGGCTGGTAGTTAAAAAAGAAGAAGGCGGTTCCTATGATCGCTTCCGCGGCCGTTTAATTTTTCCGGTGATGGATATTCAGGGGAAGCCGATCGCGTTTGGCGGCCGAACGCTGAAGGCGGATGAAGGCGCGAAATATTTGAACTCGCCTGAGACTGCGGCTTATGTAAAAGGACGCAATTTTTTCGGTCTCAATCTGACTCGTGATGAAATTCGGCGCGCCGGGTTTGTCATCCTGGTCGAAGGTTTTTTGGATTTGATCGTCCCGTATCAGTTTGGTGTTCGCAATGTAGTAGCGAGTTTGGGAACTGCGCTAACACCTGATCAAGCAAGATTAATGAGCCGGTTTGCCCGCAAAGTTGTGGTCAATTATGATGGCGATAACGCGGGCATACAGGCGGCAAAAAAGGCGATCGCAATACTGCTTGCGGAAGATTTGGAAGTAAAGATTCTGGTGCTGCCGGATGGCTCTGATCCGGATGAGTTCATCAGAAAAGCGGGCGCAAGTGAGTACCAGCGGCAGCGTGAGTTGGCCCAACCGCACAGAGAATTCGTGATGGATCAGGGCGAGTTCATTAGAAAAGCTGCTGCAAGTGAGTATCAAAAGCAACGTGGGCTCGCACAACCCCACATTCAATTTGTAATCGATCAAGCGGTACGGGATCGCAAACTCAGCAATCCGGCCGACAAAGAAGCGGCGATTGATGAAGTGCTTCCCTATATTCGTGCTGTCCGCAGCCGGATTCAGAAGCGCGAATATTTTGACAGCGCCATGGACTCGCTGCGGATTAGTGATCCGGCTTTGCGACGAGAGTTGTGGCACTCAGTCAGGCTTGGTACAGATGGCAGCGCGCGCGCAGGCGCGGCGACCGCGAGCCGCCCAACGGTGAAGCCGACGGTTGCTGAAGAGCGACTACTCGGCTTTGTTTTTGCAAACGAGAAGTTGCGTTCTGACGTTTTGCTCATCTTGCAGCCGGAAGACTATGAAGACCTGGTGACGGCGCCGTTGTTGCGAGCTTTGCTGGAATTGGAGAAGGAACAGCGAGACATCGACTTTGATAGTCTGCGCGAAAAATTAGGGGATGATCCAGTTTCGGAGCTGTTGCCGATGTTGATGATGAGCGACTCTCTGCATGCCTCGAATGAACACTACACGCCGGAGCAATGTGTTTTCACGTTTCGCTTGATGAAACTGCAAAATCGTATTGACCAATTGAGAGACGATAGTCTGGTAGCGGAGCGTGAAGGAAACACTGAGAGTATCTTGAGATTTTCCGCCGAGCAGACAAAGCTGGCAAAGCGTCAGAAGGAACTGCTGAACAATGGGGAAGCGTTGCCGATCGAGCACTGAGCAGGTTGGCCCGGACTGGTGGCCTAATCCTCACGAGGATCCGGGAAAACATCTTTTGATGAGAATAGGTTTTCGTTTGCATCCGTATATTTAAATGATCCGGAGTTCTTTGGGAGCGAATGAAGCGTTGAGTATCGAAGAAAAAGATCGTGACGATGTAATGGAGCGCCTGCTGGAGCTGGGTGGCGACAAAAAATATCTCACCTTCGACGATCTGAATCGCGAGTTGCCGGACAATGTCGTTTCTCCCGATGACATTGAAGACGTGCTGCAAAAACTCGAAGGCTCAAACATCCCGGTGGCGGATTCCGACGAGCGTTTGCTCGAACAGGCCGCCGCAGTCGCGGGCGATGACGAAGACGTCGACGAGGACGTTGAGCTTGATCTCTCCGCCGGCGCCCTCGAGAAAACCAACGATCCGGTTCGCTTGTACCTGCGCGAGATGGGCGTGGTGCCGCTGCTCACCCGCGAAGGCGAAGTGGCGATCGCCAAGAGGATCGAGCGCGGCCAACTCAAAACTCAAAAAGCGATCGGGCGTTCGCCCATCGCCGTCCAACAACTTCTGAAAATCGGCGACGAACTGGAAGGCGGCAAGGCCAACATTCGCGAGATCGTTATCTTCGCGGAGCAGGCTGAATTGACCGGCGACGAAGACATGGACAAGGCCGAAGAGTATCGGACCTGGACTGTCGAAGGCATCCAAAACATCCGCAAGATTTTCAAACAGGGCCTGAAAGAATGGGACAAGCTGCGCGAAGAGCAAAAAGCCATGCGCGGCAAAAAGAGCAAGAAGGTGTTGCGCCTGCGGCGGAGAGTTGCGCGTCTGCGGTTGGAAATAGCGCAGGAAATCGGACGTCTAAACATCACCGAGCGCGCCCGGCAACGTTTGATCGGCTCGATCAGGTCCGTGCAAAAAGAGGTGCGCGACGCTGAACGCGAAATAGACAGTCTCACCGAAAAACTCACCCGCAAGCGAATCAAAGCCGAGGAACAGAAAGAATTCAAGCGTCGTATTTCGGCCACGCGCAAAGGTCTCTTGCAGATCGAAGTCGATCACCAGATTGGTCCCGTCGAAGTAAAACGTTCGCTTCAGGCAATCGTCATCGGTGAACAGCAAACCGGACAGGCGAAGCGCGAACTGGTCGAGGCAAACCTGCGTCTGGTTGTTTCGATCGCCAAGAAGTACACCAACCGCGGTTTGCAGTTTCTCGATCTGATTCAGGAAGGCAACATCGGTTTGATGAAGGCGGTGGACAAATTCGAGTGGCGGCGCGGTTATAAATTTTCGACTTACGCGACGTGGTGGATTCGCCAGGCGATCACGCGCGCGATTGCGGATCAGGCGCGCACCATTCGCATTCCGGTGCACATGATCGAGACGATTAACAAACTCATTCGCACGTCACGCTCGCTCGTGCAGGAGTTGGGCCGCGAACCGACCAGTGAAGAAATTGCCCGGAAGATGGACATTCCGGTGGCCAAAGTTCGCAAAGTTTTGAAGATCGCGCAGGAGCCGATTTCGCTCGAGACGCCGATCGGCGAAGAAGAAGACTCGCACCTCGGCGACTTCATCGAAGACAAGTCGATTCTGAATCCGGCGGATGCTGTAGTCGCCTCCAACCTGCGCGAGATCACGGACGAAGTCCTGGCGACCTTAACGCCGCGCGAGGAAAAAGTGATCAAGATGCGTTTCGGTTTGGGAACTACCGGATCGGAACATACGCTGGAGGAAGTGGGCCAGCACTTCGCGGTGACGCGCGAACGCATCCGGCAAATCGAGGCGAAAGCGCTTCGCAAGCTGCGCCACCCTTCGCGTTCGCGCAAGCTCAAGGCCTTCCTGGATAACACCCAACGGTAAACTCGGGGCAGTAGCCCGACCTTTTGGAGTGCGGTGACCTGTCACCGCTATGGTCCAGGGCGGCTTGACGCCCTGCTCTTCCCAACTCTTCGCCCAGCGCTGGTCGCGACAGGTCGCGACCGAACAAAGCGGTGACAGGTCACCGCACTCCAAAAGGTCGGGCTTCTGCCCCGATCCCAGCGCTAGTCTACTTAACCGTTAGAAACGTCGAGCTCTTTGCAGTGTGATCAAACTCGTAGCTGTAAGTGTAACCGGGAAACTCTATCGGCAAGTTGTACTGCACTCTTACTTCCATGCGGCTGTCTGCCTGCGTCGCCGTGACAACCGCGTCGGCAGGGACGCCATACTCAGGAAAACTCCTCACCAGTTGATCTCGAACCCACGTAGCGGGATTCCCCATGGCCACCGCGGTATCAACATCGTGCTGCATCAAGTCCTTGATTTGATAAGCCTGATAGAACACCGGAATAAATTGATAACCGCAATAAGCGACGACCCCCAGGATCGCCACGACCAGGACAAACTTCAGGCGGGCGCCGCCACGCTCAGATTCTCTGTTCATCTTCTTCATAGATCTTCCTCAATTTCCAAGCTCGTGACGGTTTAGCCTGCCAGAACTTTCCGGATCGATTGCCGCAACAACGCTCGACTAATTTCTTTGCCGTCGACAATGCGCGGACGGCCGATTCGTTCCAACAGAACCCACTGGACGTGGCCAGCCGTGCGCTTTTTGTCCTTCGCGATGGCGTTTATCACCGCGCTTACATCTAAATCGCCCGCCGGCGGCAGTGGTCCACAAAGACGCACCGCTTGCCTGAGCGATTCTAACTCCGATTGGTCCAGCAGTCCCAGATTTTTCGACAGCTCGCCCGCTGCCAACATTCCATGGCCCACTGCTTCGCCATGGCGAAACCGCCGGAAGCTGGTGACGGCCTCCAACGCATGTCCCACGGTGTGACCAAAGTTCAAAACGCGGCGTGAGCGCGCATCACGACGTTCAATCGCTTCGCGCTCGTCAGCGGCAACGATCGACGCCTTGAAGGCGCAATGCGCGGCGATCAGTGCTGCGAGTGAGACAGAAGGATCGGCTTGAGTGGCGCCGCGCATTTTTAGGAAACCAACTGTCTGACCGAAGAGTTTGCGGCTACTCACCGCTCCTTGTTTCACGCACTCGCACCAACCGGCGATCAGTTCGCGTGGCGGCAGAGTCGCCAGCGTCGTGGTGTCAATGACAACGGCGCTGGGCTGATGGAAAGTTCCGACCAGGTTTTTCCCGGCAGGCAAATTCACCCCGGTTTTCCCGCCGACCGACGAATCAATTTGCGCCAAAAGGGTCGTCGGAATGTGAATAAATGGCAGGCCGCGCAAATAAACTGAGGCGACAAAACCCGCCAGGTCGCCGACCACGCCGCCGCCCAAGGAGACTACGCCGTCGCTGCGTTCAAGCCCGGCTTCAGCAAGAAATCGCAGCGCCTGGTCGGCGGTTTCAATCGACTTGTGGTGCTCGCCGTCGCCCATCAACCAGTGCGAAACAGAAAAACCGTGGGCTCGCAGGCTTTTGGTTACGGCTGGACCATAGAAAGCCAAGACTTTCTTATTTGAGATGAGACCAAGGCGCCGTGCTCCGCCTCCGAGACCGCCGCGCGCCGCTTCACCGGCCTGGGCCAGGGTGCCCCGACCGATTCTAATTTCGTATCCGTGTGGTCGTGCTTTGGTGTGAACTTGCAGCCGCGGCAATGAACACGCTCCTCTCGGCGAATCAGGCAAGCTTGGCAGGCTGAGATAACTTCGCCGAAGAGTGTAGTAGAGTTCTCGTGTCAGACAAACTTCAGTTGGTCGCTTCCGCCGGGCCGAGTTCAGAGTACAAGCTTTAGCTTGCTGCGTCTCAACCAGAGCAACCTGCAGGTTGTACACTGACGTCATGACCGTTCCGCCTCGCTGTGTGGTAATGACAAACTGAAGTTTTGCCGGACATCGCTGCGCAAAAAAAGAGAATGGGCGCGACAAACGTGGGAGTGTGTCGCGCCCATTCATTTTTCGTGGTCACTGTCCTCACCCCAGCAACCACTGAGACGGAGGATTCACCAACCGTCTCTTCTTGCCCCACAATATACATCGCAACGCGCGTGCCGGGCAATTTTGTGGCAGGCGAGTATTGCCGAAGATATAGTTTTCCTAACGTTCTTACTCAAAGCATCGTTACGGCTTCGAAAACCGACTCGCTTGGACGATCGAAGGCAGAGTAATTCTTTCAGAGTTCAGCGTAAAAAATTCACGCCTTTCAGCCTAAACTCCGAGCGACTCCTGAATGACTGCGGCCAATTGCCGCGCTTGTTTTTCAATCTGATTTTGGCTCTCGCCTTCAATCATAACTCGTGCCAAAGGCTCGGTGCCGGAATAGCGGAGCAGCAGGCGGCCACGCGATCCCAGCTCGGCTTCGATCTCATCTGCGGCCTTCTGAATTGCGGGAACCTCAGCAAAAGGTTGCTTCGTTTTCACTTCAACATTGACGAGGATCTGCGGAAACGTCTCGAAGTCCAGCGGTCAATTCGTGAAGCGGCTTGCCGGCTTCTTTCATGGCGCGCAGGACGCCGAGCGTCGTTATCAGCCCGTCGCCGGCGAGGCTCAACTGCGGAAAGATGATGTGGCCTGACTGCTCGCCGCCCAGGCTCGCGCCCAGCCGCAGCAATTCTTCCAGCACGTACTTGTCGCCCACGTCAGCGCGAACCAACTGAATTCCTTCTGACTTGAAAGCGATCTCCAGGCCGATGTTGCTCATAACGGTCGCGACTACCGTGTCATGGTGCAACTGGCCATGCGCGCGCAGGTATGCAGCCAGCACCCACAGAGTTGCGTCTCCATCGACGAGCTTCCCCTTGGCGTCGACAAACAAGGCGCGATCGGCATCACCATCGAAAGCCACGCCGAGATCAGCCTTGCGCTTGATTACTTCAGCCTGCAGCCCTTCGGTGTGCAGCGAACCGCAACCGAGATTTATGTTGCGGCCGTCGGGCGCGTCGTTGATGGTGGTCACGTCCGCTTTAAGTCGCTCGAACAAGGCGGGTGCAAGCTGCGACGAGGCGCCGTTCGCGCAGTCGAGCACGAGGCGTGTTCCTGCGAGCGACAGCCCGCGGCCGATTTCGTTGACCAGAAATTCGAGATACCGAGCGCGCAACTCGCTGCCAATTTGCTCAGAGGGAAAAGGGGAAGGGGGAACGGGAAAGGTTTCGATCGCGGTGTGATTTTCGGGAGATGGGTTCTCGCGCCCAACAAGATCACCGCCAAGATCAGCGCCAAAAACATCACTCTCGATGAGCCGCTCGGTTTCTTGGTCGAGTTTGCGGCCGGAAGGAGCGAAGATCTTGATGCCATTGTCGCGATAGGCGTTATGCGAAGCGCTAATGACCACGCCGGCATCGGCGGGAAGCGTGCGCGTCAGGAAGGCGACTCCGGGCGTTGTAATCACGCCGGCTGATTTCGACTCGGCGCCCGCGCTGCCGGCGCCGGTGGCCAGCGCTTGTTCCAGCCAGTCGCCTGACTCGCGCGTGTCTCGGCCGATGACTATCAACGGCGGACGGCCAAGTTTCTTCTGAAGATGGGTAGCGAGCGACTCGCCGACAGTCTCAATCGTAGCCGCGTCCAGCGGGAACTTTCCTGCTTCGCCGCGCATGCCGTCGGTGCCGAAGAGTCTTTTCATTAAGAAGGGAGAAGCGATTGTTTGCGCGCCGGATGACGAATTGGGTTGCCGAGTCGAGCCAGGAAAGGTGCGCCATTGTCGTTTGCAAGTTTCAGTTGCAGGTCGCTGCGTTTCTTTTTCTCGGCGATCTCGACGCGAATGTCCACCGCCGGATCGAGAATGTCGATCTTGGGGTCGGCGATGTTTATGCCGACGCGCGACAGACTGAAGCTCGCCGTCTTGCCGTCTAACCAAACGGTCTCAGTCATCGCTTTCTGATGAGCGTTTATCCGATCGCTCGGACCCCGCAGTTTAACCTTCGCCGGATTCACAGTGACGCTGACGATTTCGTAGCCCTCGGGCAGCTTGCCCTCAAATTTCACTTCCACGTCCGCCGGCTGCTCGACGATTGGCTCAAGCCGAACCGGGATCGACGCCGGATGAAACGCTTCAATTTTGATGTCTTCCTGCAAATCAACTTTCACGCGATCGAGCGTCAGCTTCACGATACGTTCGCCGGCCTTCTGATCGCTGAGGTCGACGGTCGCCATCAGATCGCGCGGCCCGATGCGGTCAAGCTTGTCTTTGCTGCCGGTGAGAATCACGTCGACGGACGTGGGCGGGTCGTTGCTCAACTCCATGTTTTCCGGACGCAGGAAATTGAGTTGAACTCCGGAGACGCGCATGGTGACGGGCTTGTTCTGACCGGTGACGGCCATCCAGAGTATGAGCGAAATGACGAGCGCGAGAAGTTTCAAGCCCCAGTCTTCGAGAAACACCTTACGAGCCCAGCGCTCCGGCACGGAGGGCGTGCGCGGGAGCGGGGTTGCTTCGGTTTCTTCGATGTCTTGAAAGGGCATAAAAGAGAAGTCAGAAGTCAGAATACAGAATTCAGGAACCAGAAATTTCGCCTACGGGTCCGATTTGTCTTAGTACTTTGAACTTAGACCCTGCACAAAGGCTTAGCACCAAAGCTCAAATCAAGACCCAAGACCTAAGACCCAAGTCCAAAGACCTAAGTCCAAAAGCACCAAGTCCAAAGTACAAAGTTCAAGGCACCAAGTTCAGATCTTTTCAAATCGACGCCACCTCTTCAGTATCAGCGTCAGGTTCGCTAAGCGTCTCCGTTTTTCCTTTTTCGCGTTTCGGCGACACTTCGAGCGCGAGGGAAATCGCCGCTCTAAGTTTAGGCGCATCCAAGCCGCGTTTGATCTCACCGCGCTGCACAAAAGAAATCAGGCCGGACTCTTCCGAGATCACGACAGCGACCGCATCGGTATCTTCCGTAACGCCGAGCGCCGCACGATGCCGCGTTCCCAAATCTCGCGAGAGGCGCGGGTTTAAAGTCAGCGGCAGAAAACAGGAGGCCGCGGCAACGCGATGGCGGCGCACGACGACGGCGCCATCATGAAGCGGCGACTCGGGATTGAAGATGCTGACCAGCAGATCGTAGCTGAGTTCGGCGTCGAGCTTCACGCCGCCGTCGGCAATGTTTTTCAGTCCAATGTTTCGTTCAATCACGATCAGCGCGCCCGTTTTAGTTGACGCCAGCGACGTGGCGGCGAGAATCACCTCGTCGTAAACGCCTTCGCCGAATTGTCCGGCGTGCCGGCGCGTGAACGGCACCCGAAAGCGATTGCCGAAGGTGATCAGCGCCTGACGAATTTCGTTTTGGAAGAGGACGATGATGGCGACGCCGATGTAGAGAATGCCGCCGTTGAAAATGAAGCGCAGGGTGCTCAGGTCGTAAGCGACCGCGAGCCAGTAGAGGAGGGCAAACGCACCGAGCGCGGCGACCATCGGGGCGGCGCGAGTTCCCCGAACGAGTTTCAAAACTGCATACACAAGCAAGAAGACAAGAATGACATCCGCGAGATTGCGCGGCTCACTAAGCCTTCCCAGGTACTCCGTGTATGGCAGTATTAACAACATCTGTTACTTTGGAATTCCGGATTTGCGATTTGCGATTCAGCAGCTGCAATTTAGTTTCACCAAACCGTAATCGAAAAATCCTGGACCTTAGCCAACGTGCTCGGACACAGGTTCCGGCTCGAGACCGTCGCTTTGACGCACAGCCTCCAGGAAAATCTTTTCAACTTTCGGTTCTGCCTTCTTAATCAACTCTTCAACCTCTTCGATCGTCTTCACAATGTCGCCGGTCACCATGTCGTCACGAAGACAAACGTGGGCGTTAATCAAAATCTGTTTCGGCGCCAGGTGCATGGTCAGGATCTCTACGAGCCTGACCACGTTTGGATGACTCTCGATCGCCTCTGTCATCGCGCGCACGCTTTTTGGACCAGCGCCCTCGCCCAACAACAAGGTGCGCGACGTTCGCGCCAGCACAAACGCGACGACTGACAGCACCAGCCCGATGACAATTGAGGCCACGCCGTCCCAGTAGGCGCCGTCGCCGGGACCACTGTGATGGTCCGTCAGGTAAATTCCGACCCCGGCGATCACGATACCAAGCAGCGCGGCGGAATCTTCAAAGAGCACGGTCTTCGCCGTCGGATCTTTCGACTCCTTAAGATATGCAAAGAACGTCAGGCCTTCGTGGTGCGCCTCTTTCACTTCCTGGTAAATCGCCAGGCCGATCGAACCCAATTCCAGTACAAATGAAATCCCGAGCACCCAGTAGGCCCATTCCAGATGCTCCGGAGGATGCGGATGCCGGAGTTTTGCCACTCCTTCGTAAATCGCGTAGGTCGCGCCAACCCCGAAAATGAAGATGGCCGCGATGAACGACCAGAAGAAACGCTCTTTGCCGTAGCCGAAAGGATGTTTTTCAGAAGCCGGACGCTTGTAGAACCGCAGCCCGAGCAGCAAAAACACCTGATTCGTCGTGTCGGCGACGGAGTGAAGCCCCTCGGCCATCATGCCCGAAGAGCCCGTGATGACCGCAGCCATCAGTTTCAGGATCGCGATTATTCCGTTGGCAAAGAGCGCCCCTAGGACTGCCAGCATCAACGAGTTCCTTTAGTTGCGAAATGGATAGCTCCGCTTGGATTATCGCGAAAAAACGGGGCTGTGGCAATGGCGACTCCGCGGCTGTTTGAAACGGTGAGCGACCGGCACGCACTAAATTGGCCGCGGATTTGCGCCGATGGAACGCGGATCAGATCAAATAGAATGGTATCCAGGCCGGAAGATTTTTCAGATTCGCGTGAACCCGCGTTATCCGCGGCTGGATTTTCAGTTGGAATTTAGCGATGGGCGGATGGGTCTCGCTTAGCGAGGTTTCTTTTTCCCGCTTCGCTTGATTCTGCCGCTCTGCAGGAAACCGACGAGTCGACCGCTCCCGTCTACCACCGCGATCGAACCGACGCCGTTCTCCTTCATCAGCTCCTGTGCGGACGTGAGCGTGGTGGAAGGTCCGACAAAGAAGCTGGGTCCTACAGGTCGCATCACTGTTTGCACTTGAGTGTTGGCCCAACGGTCACGCGGCAGAGACTTCAGATCTTCGAGCGAGAGAATTCCGTGCAGTCGCCCGCTCACGGCAACCGGGAAACTTGTCTGCCGGTGAAGTGGCAGAACATCGTCCACAAATCTGGTGACAACGAGCCCCGGCTCAATTGAAATTGGCGGCGACATCGCCTCGCCGACCGTCAGCAGCCGCGCGCTGCTTGCGTTCTTAACCACGCGAGTGGCAGTGTCGAGCAAAAATAGACCCACGAGGATCGACCAGACGCCCATGAAGTAAGGTTCGGAGGGCCGCCAGTTCGGCGCGATCATGATGTAGACGCCAAACAGGATCAGCACGCCGCCGATCAAAATTCCACAGATGCCGGCTTTCCGAGTTGCGTCCTGAATGTTGCCGCTGCGCTGCCAGAGAAGCGCGCGCAAGACGCGGCCGCCGTCGAGCGGGTAACCGGGAAAAAGATTGAAAAGCGCGAGCAGCAAGTTGCCGGAGCCAATCAGGAAGAAAACGACGACCGTGGCTTCGTAGTTTCCCAGCGCCGCAATCTTCGCGGCCGCAAAAGCGAGCACGGCAAACACAAAACTAGCGGTTGGACCAGCGAAAGCTATGCGGAATTCGGCGCGCGGATTCTGCGGTTCAGTTTTAAGGCGAGCGAGACCGCCGAACGGGTGGAGGACGATCTCTTCAATTTCGATTCCTTCGGCACGCGCCATCAAGGCGTGCGCGAGTTCGTGACCGAAGACTGAGAGGAAGAGTCCCGCCGTTGTGATCAAGCCGAGCAGCCAGGAGGTGGCTTTCGCGTGCGGCGGCAAGCTGACGTTGCCGACTTGAATTGCGTGGTTTTGCAGGTTGCTGGCAATCAGCCAAACGCTCAGCGCGACGACGGCAAACCAGCGATAGTCTATGCGAACGGGAATGCCGTAGACGCGTGCGATCGTCAGTTGCCGTTTGATGAAATCGAAAATCTTCATGGCAAAAGCATAAACCGCCTGGCGTCTTGGCGGTTAGGCTTTAGAAAGCGCCGCTCGCGCGCTGCCAATCAACTTCCCACAAGACAACCGGCTGCTCGCGATTCTTGACCGTGATCGGTTCGCGTGGCTGAAGTTTGTAACGGCTGCGGGCGGCTTTCGCGGTGGCGTCGCTGATTAGAATTTGTCCGCCCTTCGCGTTTGATTCGAGCCGCGACGCCGTGTTGACCGAATCGCCAATCGCGGTGTATTCAGACCGACGTTCCGAACCGATGTAACCGACAGTCACTTCGCCGGTGTGCAAGCCGATGCCGACGCCAATTTCTGAAAAGCCGTCTTCGCGCAACTCCAAATTGATTCCCAGCAGCCGTCGCTGCATGGCCACGGCAGCGTTCAGCGCGTTTGAAGCGTCTTCCGGCGTCGCGGTCGGCGCGCCAAACAATGCCATCAAACCATCGCCGAGATACTTATCAAGCGTGCCGCCGTGGGCAAAAATGATGTCGGTCATCGCCGAGAAATACCGGTTGAGCAAACCGACGATTTTCTCGGGCGGCGCGTGTTCCGAAATGCTCGTGAAGCCGCGAATGTCCGCGAAGAGCACGGTGATTGTTTGGTTAACTCCGCCGAGTTTGAACGACTCGGGATTCTCGAGCATTTGTTTGACGACGTATTCGGGCAGAAACCGGCTGTAATTCGCGCGAGCCACTTCCTCGCGCGCGAGCCGTTCGTGCGCTCGCGCGTTCTCAACGGCGATTGCTGTCTGCGCCGCGACCGCGCTGATCAACTCCAGATCGTCAGGTTTGAAGGCGGCGAATGGATCGAGTCGATCGGCATAGATCGCGCCGTGAACTCGCGATTCTCCGACCAGCGGCGCGCAGATCGTCGAACGCACGCCCTGCGAGACAATCGAATCGACTCCGGCAAATTCTTCATCAGATGCAGCGTCCTGCGAGAGCAGCGCCACGCGATCGCGCATCACCTTGCGCGTGATCGTGCGTCCGATGGAAAGCTTGCGCGCATGATTGTTCAAGCTCTCGTCGCGCGCGCGCATCGCGATCGGGTTCAACTTCACGTCTTCAGGATTCTCGGTGCCGTTGCCTTCCGCCAGCAGGGCCACCACGCGATCGGCCGGAGTTGAGCGAAAGATAACGTCGGTCGCCTTGGCGAAGATCGCTTCAAGATCAAAGACGGAGCCGAGCGTCTTGCTCATCTCGTAAAGCGCGGAAAGTATGTTTGCTTTGCGCTGGAGTGCTTCGAGAACTTTGTCCCGGGGTTGGTTCGTCGCCGCGGCGCCCAGGTTTTCTCCCGACTTGTGCAACACGGTCTGCATCACGTCGTTGGCAGAGACGACGAGTTGCGTATGGCCGAGCGGTTTGTCGTCGTAGCGCACGTCCGTGGTGCGTTCTTCGGCGCGCTGTTCAAAACGCAGCGCGCTGGCGCCGATCGTGATGCGGTCGCCGTTCTTTAACTGATATTCGTAATGCGCGCCGCCGTTGACGAAAACTTTGTTGGCGCTGCGACGGAGTTCGCCATTGATCACGGCGCCATCGACGAGCGTGAACGAACCGTCGTCGCCCGGTTTGATGTGCGCGTGATAACGCGAAGCGCGCGGGTCGTCCAGCACGACCGCGTTATCCGGAGCGCGGCCGAGCGTGCACGGGCCCTGGGGTTGAAAACTGTATTCCCATTGGCGACCGCTGGCGTCAGTGATCTTAAGGAGTGCCATGACGAATAGTTGGATCCCGCAAGCGAGCGATTGTTCCGATGAAATGCGCGGCCGGATCTCGATGACAATCGTCTCTTGCTTTTCGACGTCGATCCTAACAGTAGGACTTAGTTGTGACAACTCAAGGCTCTCTCGCGTTGTCTCAAGGCTCCCTTGCTTTGTTAGGAAAGCAGCGGGGGCAAGCCCACCTTCCTGACCACGAGCTGATTGGCTTGACGCTTGTTCCCAGTTTGAATGCCCTCGATCAAGAATTGGCGCTCAACTGAAATCAGCTCGTGGTCGGGAAGGGGGCTTGCCCCCGCTCTTTCAATCCAGCGACATTCGACCGAGACAACCGCACGTCTTCTTCGGTATTATTTAGTCCTCCTCGTTTTCCAAATAGGCGCGGATGCTTTATGAGTAACCTCCCACGTCACGCAATCATTCTCGCTCTCAGCCTCGGCGCTGGTGTTCTGTTCAGTGCCGACTCTCAAACCAAACCGGCGGTGAAACTGTCCAGCGTCTCAGGCCGCGTGACCATTCACGGCAAAAGCGCGCCGGAAGTCGTCGTCGGAATTCGTCAAAGGGAAATGGGAGCGGTGCAAGCTCCGGCCCTCAAAGCAACCACCGACCAGGACGGCAACTACCGAATCAAAGACGTCCCGCCGGGAAAATATCAGGTGGGGCCGATGTCGCCGGTTTACGTGGAGCCGAACGCCTCGTCGTCAGATGGCAGAGGGTTTTCGCAGGGCAGAGGGAAAGAGAAGTCGCTCATGCTGGGCGAAGGCGAAGACGTTTCCGGCATCGATTTTTCACTTGAACGCGGCGGCGTGATCACTGGAAAAATAACTGACGCTGACGATCGTCCAGTCATTGAAGAACGAGTCACGGTAGTGCCCGCGGATTATGTCGAGGAGCCACCCCGGAGGTCTCCGCCCGTCGGCGCCGGCGGATTTATCACTGACGACCGCGGCGTCTATCGAATCTTCGGCATCCCCGAGGGGCGCTACAAGATTTACGTGGGCCATGGTGGGGAGAACGTTTTCTCGTCGCCAGGTTTTGTGCGCGTCGCCTACAAGCGCACCTTTTATCCCGACGCAGCTGATTTGAAAGCCGCTCAGATTATTGAAGTCGGCGAAGGGACTGAGGCGAAGGAGATCGACATCAAGGTGGGCCGAACTTTGCCCGGCTTTGCGGTCAGCGGCCGAGTGATTGACGGTGAAACCGGCCAACCGATTCCCGGTCTCAGAATCGGCGTGCGCCGCGTTATCAATAACGAGCTGGCCACCAACACTGCGTCGACTCCTTCAAACAGTCAGGGTGAGTTTCGGTTGGAGAATCTGACGCCCGCCAAATATGCAGTTTGGATTCTGCCCGTTCAGGGATCGGAAACGCTCGCCGACGCCGTGCCTTTTGAAGTGACCGATCAGGACGTGACCGGGCTGCTCGTCAAAACTACCCAGGGCCTAACCATCAGCGGCGTTCTGGTAGTTGACGGAAAGAGCGACCGGAACCTGCTCGCGAAAATCGCGCAGTTACGCCTTTATGGTTACGTCCGCAACGAGAATGCCATCTCCGGATATGGACGCCCGGCAGTCATCAGCGCGGACGGAAGTTTCCGCGTCGGCGGGCTGGGCCCGGGCACTGCATACCTCTCAATCGGCTCACGAGACAACTCGCCCTTAGTGAACTTTTCCATTCTGCGCATCGAGCGCGACGGAGTTGTTCAGCGAGGCATTGAGATCAAAGCGGGCGAAAACATCACCGGGGTCAAGATTGTTTTGAGGTACGGGACCGGCTCGGTTCGTGGTGAAGTCAAATTGGAGAATGGCCCGCTGCCTGAAGATTCTCGCATTGTGTTCCGGATGAGAAAGGCCGACGAATCCGAAGGGAACTTCAGGGCCTACGAGGTTGATGCGCGTGGACACTTTCTGATCGAGGGACTTCCTGCCGGCGAATACACGCTTCAGGTTCAGGCCAATATCCCCGACCGTCGACGGCCGCCGTCTTCTGATCAGCAAATCACCGTAATCGAAGGCAAGGTGATCGAAGTTTCGGTGAGCCTTGATCTTGGCGTAATCCCGGGCCAGACGCCGACGCCGTAGTTTTGCAGTCAGAGTTGATGCGTTCATGAGTTGTGCATATCAAAACTTATACGCCGCTTTGCTGCGGCTGCTCGTGATCGTCGCAATCGTTTTTGCTGCCTCTCTGCTGACTTCCGCACAGGAGGACGAGAGCAAGAGCGCCGCGCCGCGGACGGGCGCAATCACCGGGCGAGTGGTCAGCGATACCGGACAGCCGATTCCCCACGCGACGGTTTTCGTCGGCGCTCCGATGAACCAGGTGCAGTCGCGCGTCAGCGTGACTGACGACAACGGAGACTTTCAGGTGGAGGGCCTCGACGCTTCGATCTACACGCTCAGCGCTTCGGCGCCGGGTTATGTTTTGACCCCGCGCGACCCTGAAGGCTTGCCGTCTTACTATCGCATTGGCGATTCGGTGACGATTCCTTTAGTTAAAGGCGGCGTGATCACCGGAACTGTCACTTCGGCCAGCGGAGAGCCGATGGTCCAGGTTGTAGTGCGATCGATAGTTCTTCGCGACGCCGACGGCAAGCAGCCAGTCTCGGGACGTCTCACGAATGATCGCATGACTGACGATCGTGGCGTCTACAGAATCTACGGCCTGGCGCCCGGCACCTACGTGGTGACGGCGGGGGGACGCGGCGCCTACGGTTATATGAGCAATGCCTACGATGGCGACGCGCCAACTTATGCGCCCTCCTCAACGCGCGATACGGCAGCGGAGTTCACTGTCAGAGGCGGCGAAGAAACGACCGTGGACATTCGTTATCGCGGCGAACAAGGTCATGTCGTCAGCGGCACGGTCAGTGGACCAATCGCGGCAAACTCCAGCACCAACATCACGCTGGCCCAGGTAGTCGGCGGCGTCCCCATTGCCAGCGCCGGCACGTTTCAACCGTTTCTCGGCAAGGGGTTCGCGTTTTACGGAGTCTCGGATGGCGAATACGAACTGAGCGCGCAATCCTATTTTGGTCGCGGCGAGACCATCGGATCCGAGCCTCGTCGCATTACAGTTAAGGGCGCCGACTTAAGCGGAATTGAAGTCGTCGTTAAGGAGCTTGCTTCGATCAGGGGACGGGTGGTTTTAGAGCCTTCGACCGCGAACGAGTGCAAAAACAAGCGCCAACCGTTGTTTCCCGAAACCGTCGTGGTGGCTCGTCGCAGCCTGAAGAACGGGACGGAAGAACAATCACGGGTGCTGAATTTCTTCTCGCAGGGTTCGCCTGATAAAGCGGGCGACTTCATTTTGCGCAACCTCGCCGCGGGCCAGTTCAGTTTGCGCGCGCGCTTTTTTGCAAAGTACTGGTATCTGCGGTCGATCGTGCGTGAAGCTCCCGGCGCGGAACCGGCCCGCGGCGCGGCGGCCAAAGCCAGAATTGACGCGGCTCGCAACGGCATCAGCTTGAAGTTTGGCGAACGGGTCAGCGGCGTCGCGTTGACCTTGGCGGCGGGTGCGGCGTCGTTGCGCGGCACGCTGCAGCCGGTTGAAGGTGAAACTCTGCCCGCGAAAATGTTCTTCGATCTGGTGCCCGCCGAAAAAGAAAGTGCCGAAGATGTGCTGCGATTTTTCAGGGTTCCAGTGGCTGCTGATGGAGCGTTTGCCCTTAACAACCTGCCGCCGGGACGCTACTGGGCGCTCAGCCGCGTTGCCGCTGACAGCGAACCACAGTCAGATGTAAAACTTCGCCTGCTCGAGGAATCTGATACGCGTGCGAAGCTGAGACGAGCCGCCGAAGCCGCCAAAACTGTGATTGAATTCAAGCCTTGTCAGAATGTGACTGGATACCAGTTACCCTTCAAATCCGGGGCAGCAGCCCGACCGTGAGAAAGGGCGTACCAAGAAGATCCAAGCCCTCCATCACGGTCGGCTTCTGCCTCTTGTTACCCACTCGCTTCCTTGAAAGTGCTGCAGCACATTCAATTCGGACTATCAGTAAAAGTTGAAAGTCAAGGCAAAAAACTCGGAAAGTTTGCATCGCTTTTCACTTGTCGAAGTTGGTCGTTGAATGGCTTGACGCGTCGCAAGAGCAGTTGCTAGACTCAAAACACTTACCAAATAGGGCCCGGCGCTATCTGCGTCGCTCGGATTTCCCCCAGACCCGCGCGTGCGGCGCAGTCTGATTTTTTCAAATTCAATGGAGGTGCTGCGGTGGGCTTCAAAGTCGGCCAGAAGGTTGTTTATCCTAATCACGGTATCGGAACCATCGAGCAGATTGAACAGAAGCAAATAGGCGCTACCTTACTCCCTTTCTATACGCTTCGGCTCGCTGCTAATAACTCCCTCGTGCTTGTCCCAGTTTCAAACGCTTCGGAAGTTGGTCTCCGGTCGCCGATCTCGTCAGGTGAATGCGAAATGCTTTTCAAAGTGTTGGCGGATGATTTTTCCTTCCCCGCTAACGATTGGAAGGACCGCTTTAAAGACTTCTCGGAGAAGATGCGCACCGGCGACATTTTTGAAGCCGCGGACGTGCTCAAGCATCTTACCTATCTCAGTCACCTCAAGCCGCTTTCATTTCGTGAACAACGAATGCTCGAGCGCGCTCGTTACCTGGTGATTTCTGAATTGGCAGCCGTTTGCCGCCAACCGGAATGCAATATCGAGCCGCGAGTAGAGCAAGCGCTTACTCGTGCCTGCGCGAAGCATGATCGGCGGCCGGCTCGTGCGCGCGCCGCCGGGGCTGCCGCCGGGCACTGAACCCTAAAATCTTTCGGGCCTGAGGTGCGGTTCAAGATTGAACCGGCTGGCGGCTTATTGTGGTTTGCTCTCCGCAATCTGTCGTTCACGCAGCAAAAACACCCGCATGCTATAATTTCCCGTCATGAATATTATGGCCGCCTCGGAGCTTTGAGTACCCCCGCTTTCCAGCATGCCAGAACCTCCAAGTTATTTTCTCGGTTTGATTTTTGCGACTGATGAAGTAGCTGCGACTTCCTGGTTCATGGTCGCCGTGAAATTGGGCCTGGTCCTGTCTCTGGTGGCCGCCAACGGATTCTTCGTTGCTGCTGAATTTGCGCTCGTAGGCGTGCGGCGGGCGCGAATTGAAGCATTGGCGGAAGCCGGGAAGAGTTCCGCGCGGCGTCTCCTAAAACAACTCAACAACTTAAACGCCTATCTTTCAGCTTCACAGTTGGGGATCACACTTGCTTCGCTCGGCCTGGGCTGGATTGGCGAGCCCGTCATCGCTCGAATTTTGGAAAGGCCGTTCTCGGGACTGTCGGACGGACTGAGACATGGGCTTGCTTTTGCGATCGCGTTCTCCATCATTACGGTGCTGCACATCGTCCTGGGAGAGCAGGCGCCAAAACTGTTCGGCCTCGCGCGCGCTGAGAAAGTTTCCCTGGCGGTCTCGCTTCCCATGGAGCTTTTCTACCGTGTGTTTCAGTGGCCCATTCGCTCGCTTGATTGGGCCAGCGAGCGCGCCGTTCGTCTCGTCGGTCTCAGGGCATCTCACGAACACGGTACGAACTACACGGAAACTGAACTGCGGCAACTTGTCGACCGTTCGCGCGAGAGCGGCCTGCTGCGGTCGGAAGAGCGCCGTCTAATTCATAAAGTTTTTGAGTTTTCCGATACGCTCGTGCGCGAAGCGATGGTGCCGCGCACTGAGATGGCCGCGATCCCTGTCGGCAGCTCGCTCGAGCAAATCACGAAAGCATTCGAGAAGTTTCGTTATTCGCGGCTGCCTGTCTACCGTGAATCACTTGACGACGTGATCGGCTTCATTCACAGCAAGGACATCATGCCCTTCCTGTTGCAGGCGGAAAAATTTCGGCTGGAAGACGTGTTGCAGCCGCCGCTTTACGTCGTCAACACGGCGCGGCTCGATGACGTTTTGCGGCAAATGCAGAAGGCGAAGGCGCACTTCGGTTTCGTGGTTGACGAGCACGGCGGACTCGAAGGCATCATCACCTTAGAGGACTTGCTTGAAGAGATCGTCGGCGAGATTTCGGACGAACATGACGAAGAAGTCAACGAACAAATCGTGCCGGACGGCGAGAACAAATACGTTCTTTCCGGCGGCCTGGCGGTGCGCGATCTTAATCGGCGGCTGAAGCTGGCGTTGCCTGAGTCGGAATCCTACACGACCATCGCCGGTTTCCTGATGACTGAGGCGGGCCACGTCCTCAAGCCAGACGACAAGGTTAACTACAATGGAATTCTCTTTACGGTTGACCGCGTCGAGCGCCGCCGCGTGATCAGCGTTGGCCTCGAACTGCCGGCCAATTCGAAGACGGTGGAAGCGGAAACTGCTACCGAAGGCGCCCACGCCGCCAGCTGAAATCCCGCCTGAGAGTTATGGTAAGATCGGCCCATGATCATCACTACCGGACGAGTTCATGACGGAAAGATTGAGGTCGACATCGATAGTTTACCGGCGGGCGCAGCGTGCTGGCCCTCGATGGAGACGAAACATTCGACTTGAACGCCGAAGACGAGGCCAAACTTTTAGCGGCAATCGCTCCGCTCGATTGAGGGAAGTATACTTATGCTTAAGATTGATATCGAACAGCTCAGCAGAGATGAACGTCTCAGCTTGATCGAAGAGCTATGGGACAGTTTGGCTCCAGTTCAGGACCAGGTGGCTCTAAGCGATGCTCAACGCAACGAACTCGATGACCGGTTGGCTGAAATGGATCGGGACAGCGCTCTAGGGATTCCGTGGGATCAAATGCTGAGACAAATTCGTGAACACGCGTGAAGCTTCCGATCGTCACTCGTCCGAAAGCGCCGCTGAATTCTCAAGCGACGATTTTCTATGATGTTTCGTTCTAAGAAGGTGTTTCCTCAGTAGTCATCCTGGACCTGACTGGAAAGCAGAAAACCACATGAGCTGGATTGAAGCAATTCACGCGCGCGAGATTCTCGATTCCCGCGGCAACCCGACGATCGAAGCGGAAGTCACTTTAGTTGGCGGCGAAGTAGGCCGCGCGGCGGTGCCTTCCGGCGCGTCGACCGGCGAGCATGAAGCCGTCGAACTTCGCGACAACGACAAGAAACGTTATGGCGGAAAAGGCGTGCAGAAGGCCGTGCATAACGTGAACGAGATCATCGCGCCCGAGATCGAAGACATGGATGCGCTCGATCAAGCCGAGATTGACAGCGCGCTCATCAGCCTCGACGGCACGCCGAACAAGTCGAAGCTCGGCGCAAACGCGCTGCTGGCGGTCTCCATGGCCACCGCGCGCGCGGGCGCTGCTTTTCTCGAAGTGCCCCTTTACAGGTATCTGGGCGGCCCCAATGCCCGCACCCTTCCGGTACCGATGATGAATATCATCAACGGCGGCGCGCATGCCGACAACAACGTCGACTTTCAGGAATTCATGATCGCTCCCGTGGGCGCCGCAAGTTTTAGCGAGGTCCTGCGAATCGGGACGGAGATCTTTCACACTTTGAAAGCAGTCTTGAAAGGCAAAGGTTTGGCCACCAGCGTCGGCGATGAAGGTGGCTTCGCGCCGAACCTCGGTTCAAACGAGGAAGCGATCGAAACGATTCTGGAAGCGATTACGCAGGCCGGCTATTCCGCCGGCAAAGACTGCCTGCTCGCTCTCGATCCGGCGGCAAGCGAGTTTTACGACGGCACGTCTTACGTTTTCAAAAAGAGCGACAAGCGAAAACTTTCGAGCGACCAGATGGTTGAATTCTGGAAAGAATGGTCCGGGAAGTATCCAATTATTTCGATCGAAGACGGCATGGCCGAAAACGACTGGACCGGTTGGAAAACGCTGACTGACGAGTTGGGCCAGCGCGTGCAACTGGTCGGTGATGATCTATTTGTGACCAACACCGAATTCCTGCGGAAGGGAATTGATCTCGGCGTTGCAAACTCCATCCTGATCAAAGTCAATCAAATTGGAACGCTGACGGAAACGCTCGACTGCATCGAACTGGCGAAAACAAACGGACGCACCGCAGTGATTTCGCATCGCAGCGGTGAAACGGAAGATCCGTTCATCGCCGACCTGGCGGTCGCTACAAACGCCGGCCAGATCAAGACGGGTTCGCTTTCGCGCACCGATCGCATTGCCAAGTACAATCAGTTGCTGCGGATTGAAGAAGATTTGCGCGGCGCCGCTCGTTACCCGGGCCGGTCCGCTTTCAGAGTGAAACAGCAATGAATCAGTCAGACATCCGGCATCTGCTTGATTACACCGAATGGGCCAACGGCTTGGCTCTAAGCGCGGCCGTGGAACTGTCCGACGAAAAGCTGCGTCATGATTTTGGCATCAGTCATCGCTCGATCTTCGGAACGCTCCTGCACATGGCCGGCGCCGAATGGATTTGGCTGGAGCGCTGGCACGGCCGAGCCCCCGGCGGCAAGGAAGCCTGGGCGCTGTGGACGCCGGACTCGTGCGCCGATCTGGCAACTCTGAATCAGCGCTGGCAGGATCTTGTTGTCGACCAACGCGCTCAATTCCTGTCCCAGGTTGACGAACCTCGTTTGCAGGAAGAACTCGCGTTCAAGCTTCTCAGCGGCGATGCGAGTTCAATGCGGCTCGTCGATCAAATGCAGCACGTTGCCAATCATGCGACACTCCATCGCGGACAAGTGGTGGGCATGCTTCGCCAACTCGGGCTAACGCCGCCGGCCACCGATCTGTTGTTCTACCTGCGCCGCGAGATACCTGCATAAGCGCATCAGCATGATTTTCACCAACAATGTGGTGCACAAATTCAACTCTCGGCGATAACTCAGCGTGCTCTGCGCCTCTGCGGTGAGTATGTTTGCGCTAGTATTAACCGCCGAGCCGCAGAGAACGCAGAACTACGCAGAGAAGACCTGCAAACTAGTCGTAGCCCGGAACTTTTATGGTTGAGTCATGGAAACGCGGCGACTACCTGATCAGCACGGATCGCTCGCGTCTTAACATCGAGCTGATTCACGACTTTCTTGCAAACGCCACCTACTGGGCGATCGGTCGCAAGCGCGAAGTCGTGGAGCGCTCAATCGAGAACTCGTTCCCCTTTGGGATCTATAAAGGAGACGAGCAGGTTGGCTTCGCGCGCGTCGTCACGGACTATGCGACCTTCGCGTGGATCGCGGACGTGTTCATCTTGAGTGAACATCGCGGGCAGGGCCTCTCCAAGTGGCTGATGGAAGTGATTCTCGCGCATCCGGAATTGCAGGGCTTCCGTCGCTGGGTGTTGGCAACGAAAGACGCGCACGGATTGTACGAACGCTTTGGCTTCATTCCGCTGCACCGGCCGGAACGCTGGATGGAACGCCCGGATCCAAACATGCAGGAGAGTCCGGATTACTGGAAAAAAGATCTTTCGAGCTAGTCCAGCGTTGTAACGCAAACTGTTTAGTTTGCGTCAGGTCGGTTGATGCTTTTCCGAGCAGCTCGCGGTCAGGAACCAGCCGCAAACTAACAGTTTGCGTTACAGTCACCAGGAGTTGTCGCTTGAATCAAAAACGCGGTCCGCTCGCATTAATCATCATTGACGGTTGGGGCTACTCGCCGCAGCGCGAAGGCAACGCAATCGCGCTGGCCGCCACGCCTTACTACGACGAGCTTTGCGAAAATTATCCGCAGACGTTGCTGGAAGCTTCCGGCACGCGCGTTGGTCTGCCCGCGGGCGTGATGGGCAATTCGGAAGTCGGTCATCTCAACATCGGCGCCGGACGCGTGATCCGGATGGACGTCTCACGAGTTGATTACGAAATTGCCACCGGGAATTTTTTGCAGAACAAAGTTTTGCTGGCGGCGATCGACGGCGCTAAGGCGCGCGGCACAGCGTTACACCTGATGGGCCTTCTGTCTGACGGCCAGGTGCATTCTTCTGCGGAACATCTTTATGCGCTGCTTCGTTTCGCTAAACAACGGGGCCTGCCGCGCGTCTTCATCCACTGCTTCCTGGACGGTCGGGACACGCCGCCGTCTTCCGCCGCCCACTATCTTGCCGCGCTCCAGCATCAGATCGACGAAATAGGTTGCGGGCAGATCGCGTCGCTGATCGGACGTTACTACGCGATGGATCGCGACCAGCGCTGGGAACGAACCGAGCGTGCTTACGAGCTGTTGGTAAAAGGTAAGGGCGAGCCAACTACCGATCCGATCGCCGCCGTTCTGGGCTCCTATGAACGTGGAATTACCGACGAATTCATCGAGCCGACTGTAATCGTTGATGCGAACAGCGCGCCCGTCGCCACGATCAAGGACGGCGATGCGGTGATCTTTTTCAACTTCCGTCCCGATCGCGCGCGTCAGCTCACCCGGGCCCTGGCCGGTTTCAGGCTTTCAGGAGTTTGACGTCATGGGACGCCCGCAGATTTATTTCGTTTGCTTCACTGTCTACGACCGTTCGTTTCCGCTGCCGGTTGCTTTTGCGCCGCACGATCATCCAAACGTCCTGGCGGAGGTTTGGGAAAAAATCTGCGTGCGCAACTATCGACTTGCTGAGACCGAGAAGTATGCTCACGTCACCTACTTCTTCAATGGTGGCGTAGAAAAGGAACACGGCTGCGAGCGACGTTTGCTCGTCCCTTCGCCGAAGATTGCCACTTATGACCTGCAGCCCGAGATGTCTGCCTTCAGTGTCACGGACAAAGTCCTGCGTGGAATCGATGAAGGAGAGACCGACGTTTTCATCGTCAACTTTGCGAATCCGGACATGGTGGGCCACACGGGCAAACTCGACAAGACGATCGAGGCTTGCCAGTACGTCGATTCCTGTCTCGGCTGGATCACCAAAGGTATCCGCCAGGCTCGCGGCGTTACGCTAATCACTGCCGACCACGGCAACGCGGAACAGATGATCGATCCAAAGTCGGGCGGACCACACACCGCGCACACGCTCAACCCGGTTCCGTTCCACCTGATAGACGAAGCCGCGCGAGGGATGAAACTGCGCGAGGGCGGGGCTTTGGAAGACGTCGCTCCGACCATGCTGGGATTGTTGGGCAACGAGCAGCCGCAAGAGATGACCGGCCGCGACCTTCGAGATTCGGATTCGTAAGGCGGTTTCCGAGGTCATGCTCAACTTGCTTCTGGGACCGCGGGCGTCCCGCCCGCAATGAGCGCGAAGCGCGAACGGCTCGTTATCGTTTACACTTGTCTTTGATGAGCGTCGGCCGGCGGGACGCCCGCGGTCGAAGGAAAAACCGGGCACGATGCCAGGTTAGGACAATACCTAACGAGATTATTGTACTGACTTAAGTGTTTGATCCGCGCAACATATTGGTCATTGATTTTGGTCAGCTCGGCGATGTTGTCCTCAGCTTGCCCGCGCTGGGCGCGATCAGAAAACGATTTCCGCGCGCGCGAATTACCGTGGCGGTAGGGAAGCCCGGAGCTGACGTCGTCAGTCTGTCGGGTTTTGCAAATGAAACCCTGGTGGTGGATCGCGTTGCTTTGCGGGACGGCTTCAAACCGCTTTCCGTCTTTCGTGTCTTCAAGATCGTGAAAGACGTCAGGGCCAGGAAGTTTGACTTCGTCATCGATCTTCACAGTCTTTCGGAGACAAACCTGCTGGGTTTTCTATCAGGAGCACCAAAACGACTCTACTCACGCCGACCCGGCCGCTCGCTTGATTACCTGGCAAACTTTCGTCCGCGACCGCCAGTCGAAACAGATCACCGCAAACGTCATCTGATCGATCGCTATCTTGATGTGGTGACGCCACTTGAGATTGAGAAAGTCGATCGTCTCCCGACACTCAAAACCAGGGCCACCGACGCCACGTCTGTCGAGCGAATTCTGAGCAAAGCCAAAGCTGACGCCGGGTCGCCGCTGGTCGGACTGTTTCCCGGCGCCGGTCATCCCAGCCGTCGCTGGCCACTGGAACAATTTGCCAGCCTAGCTGATTTCCTGATTCGAAACGATCAAGTGAAAATTCTGGTTTTTCTGGGGCCCGAGGAGCGGGCGTTCGCGAAAGACATTCGCCGGCAGTTTCCGCCGTCGGTTGTGATTCTCGATCAACTCACGATTCCACAATTGGCGGCAGCGCAGGCGCGTTTGGCGGCGTTCGTCTCAAACGACACCGGCCCGATGCACATCGCTTCGGCGGTCGGCACGCCGGTTGTGCTCCTGCTCGACAAGCGCGCCCCCGAAAGTTATTTGCCCCAGGGCGACCGTCATAAAGTGATCTACAACAACGTCATCGACGACATCACTGTCGATGAAGTCTATGCTGCCACCAGAGCAATTCTCGCATCAGAACGGACGGCGACACTGTTTGCGAGTTGAGCACGGCATAGTTTTGTTACGAGTTTGTGTTTCTCTTCCTGACCGTCGTCAACTCACCACGACTAGAATTCAATGACTGAAAAAGTTCGTTTTAGAAATAGACTATGAATACAAGCGCGTACTTAACAAATCGCAGGCTGCTCGCAAAAGTCTCTTTGGTCGTCCTGCTAGCCGCGGCTGGCATGTTTTCGCTTAGACCGCTCAGTATTGGAACGGCGAAAGACAAAACAAGGAGAGAAGAGGCGAAGCCGGCGGCCGGTGCCGAGAAGAAAATCGCAACGGCTCCGGTAGCGGCGGCCTCAGTCGCTGAATTGGCAAGCCGAATCAACAGCGCGATCGATTCAAGTGAACTCAGTTCGGCCCGTTGGGGATTAAGCGTGATCTCGATGGCCGACGGATCGCCGCTGTTTCAACGCGACGCCGATAGACTCTTCACGCCGGCTTCGAACATGAAAATTTACACGACAGCGGTCGCCGTCGATCTTCTTGGCGCTGATTACCGCTGGCGAACCTCTGTCTATGCCGGTGCGGCGCCTGATGCCAATGGCCGCGTGTCTGGCGATCTGATTCTCTACGGTCGCGGCGCGCCTGATCTCGTGGCGCGAAGTCAGGACGAGAGCCGTGGTTCACTCGCAAAACTCGCCGAAGTTCTTTATGCGCGCGGAGTGAGAAGCGTCAGCGGTAATCTGATCGGTGACGAAAGTTATTTCCGCGGCGATCCGTTGGGAGAAGGTTGGCAGTGGACTGACCTTCAGTGGTACTTCGCAGCCGAAGCGAGCGCGCTTTCAGTCAATGGCAACGAGGTTGACATTAATTTCGTGCCGTCAGCGAAGGCGAGTGAATCGCCGCTGGTCAGGACTACTGATTTGACTAACTACGTCACTGTGCAAAATCGCATGGCTGCTGGAAAGCCCGCTACGCGTCCGACCATCGGCGTTCATCGCGGACTCTCGGATAACAACATTGAAGTTTGGGGAGAATTCGCGCCCGGCACAAAAGGGTTTGGCGCACGACTCTCGGTGCACAATCCCGCGCAGTGGGCCGCACGGTTATTTGCGGAAGCGCTCAAGGCGCGCGGCATCAGTGTCGCCGGTCAAATACTGTCACGAAGTTCACGCGTGCCGCCAAGTCAAAGATTCAATCCAACCGCGTCCGTCGAACTGGCTTACGTCAGTAGTCCGCCTTTGAGTGAGATCATTAAGAGGACGAACAAGGAAAGCAACAACCTCTACGCCGAATTGATTCTGCGCACGCTCGGCAGAGAGCGCGGAGCGATCGCCGCGCTGCCAGCGGCGTCTGGCCGGGAGCGGGGAGACGATGAAGCCGGGCTGGCCGTGATCCGTGTTTGGCTGACACGCGTAGGAATCCCGAGCAGTCGTCTTGCGCTTCACGACGGATCAGGCTTATCGAGACTTGATCTGGTGACGCCGGATTCGAGCGCCCGTTTGCTGCTCGCCATTTCCAAGACGGGGTCGGCGCAAGTTTTTCGCGAGTCATTGCCGATTTCAGGGCGGGACGGCACGCTTGGCGGGCGGCTCAAAACTGTCGTCGATCGCGTCTCTGCCAAGACCGGTTCCTTGACCTACAACAATACGCTTTCGGGCTACCTCACGACCTTAAGCGGTGAGCATTTCGCCTTCTCAATCATGTGCAACGACCAGACTGGCCCTGGCGAAAGCACCAAGTTGATCGACCAAATCGTCGCCTTACTGGCGGACTTTCCAAACCTCCCTGTAGAAAAAACGCAAAAATCCAAGTAATTAGCGTTACGCCGAGCTAATGTTGGCTCTAGACAAACTTCGTTCAACAAGCTATTATCGGTCTTGCGGGGTTTGGGTCTTATCCAGTCTACCCGCCGTCAGTGCCGCCTCATATCAAAATTTAAGAGTACTCCCACCCTCTTCAAGTCAGGAGTGAATTCAAATGTTAAGTCGGATCAGTAGCTTCACTTTTTGTGCGATCGCAATCGCGGCTTGCAGCGTCACGACGCTGGCGCAATCCAATCTTACGGCGAAGGCAAATGCGCTTCCGCCATCTCCGGCAGTCGCGGTCGCTGAGAGCGATCGCACTCGAGACGGACTGACGGGCCCGGTGCGCAGGGTGAGAACTGAGGTGGCCAAGCTTTCCACTGAAACCGGCAAGATGCTGGAAGGCAAACACGCCGTGCTTGAAGTTGTGGCCTATGACATCAAGGGTAACAAAATCGAGAACCAGTATTTCCCAATTGCAGGCGCGAACCTGACCGGCAAAGAAGTTTACAAGTACGACGAAAAGGGAAACATCAGCGAGATGACGCTCCTGAACACGGACGGCTCGCTGTTGGCCAAAGAAATCTACAAGTACGAATTTGATTTCGCGGGAAACTGGAACAAGATGACCACTGCTGTTGCAGTCGTTGAAGGCGGCAAGTTGGCTTTCGAGCCGACTGAAGTCACCTATCGTTCCATCATGTACTACCTCGACGAGAACATGATGAAGATGGCGCAACCGGCCCCGCAGACCGCGGCGCAGCCGACCTCGGCATCTTCCGCGCCGGCGAACAACACGGCAGTTGTAAGCCCCGATCCGAAAAATGCAGCAGCCGTAGTTAAGCCTCCAGCCAACAATCCGAGTTCTGTTCAGAAGACTTCATCACCGGCTAACACGCTGCCCGGTTCAATGACCTCAGACAAACTGGGCAATCCTGGCTCGATGGAAGTAGCAGCGGCTCGCTCAAACGCAAGCATTCAGGCTCCGGTAGTCAAGCTTGATTCAGAACCGCCGCCGCCTGCTCCGCGTCCAATTTTGAAACCGGTGTCGGGCGGAGTGCTCAATGGCACTGCGCTTAGTTTGCCGGCGCCGGCCTACCCGGAACCCGCTCGACGATTAAGAACTGCAGGACTAGTGACCGTAGAAGTGATTGTGGATGAAACAGGAAAAGTGATCTCCGCGGAGGCCACGGGTGGACCAGCAATCCTGCGAGAGGTTGCGGTGCAAGCCGCGCTTAGGGCTCGCTTCTCCCCGACCAAACTTTCCGGCCAGCCGGTCAAAGTTTCCGGCGTAATCAATTACAAATTCGCGCTCGCCCAATAGTTTTTTCAAAACCGAAGACGCCAATCTCCCGGTTGGCGTCTTCCACTTCAAAATTCCTCCCCCCACATCTCTTTTCATAAGAGGAGCTAACTCTGATGGCACTAACCGGACACCTGAGCGATCTTTCCCTCTCGGAACTGATCGAATTCTTTTGCAACCAACGTAAGACCGGCCAGCTCAAGGTCCTTTATCCGCAGGGCCCGGGCTATTTTTATCTTCAGACCGGCTCGGTGGTTGATGCTCGTATCGGCGTGCTGCGGGGAATCGATGCTGTCTACTATGCGTTGACGCTTCCGAATGCAAAGTTCGAATTTGGCGGGGCGACTGAATCATCCGAACGAACGATCAATCAACCGTGGACGCAGGTTGTGCTTGAAGGTTTGCGGCGTCTCGACGAAGGCATTGTGCCGACCGACGCTTTTCCCGCTGAGTACCACGAGGAAAGTGAACCAACTGAAGTGACAGGCGAGCCGGAAACGGTGACCGAGCTTGAGAGTTTGCGCGTTCCCACTTTTCTTTCGTTCATCGGCACGGAATCGACGGGCAAGCGACGTTACATGATTGCAGGCGCGGTAGTTCTGGCGGTCGTTGCGAGCGTGGCCGCGATTGGAGTTCCCGCGGGTTGGTACACGCGCGCGCGCGCATCGGCAGTTGAGAGTCAACCGGCGACCCAGCCAACGAACGCGGCGGTAACGACGGAGCAGTTGGCGCCGACTGTGTCCGACGCGTCACAGAGCCAGGTTCCGGCGGTCGATACAAACGCAGCGAATGCTGACGCGGAACTGGCGGCGAGGCGACAGCGAGAGAAGGACAAGGAAAAAGCGAAAGCGCGTGAAGAGAAGGCGGCCGCGCTGAGCCAGCCTTCGCCGGGCGCGACCTCCTCGCCTGCACCCGCCAATGCTACGGCTGAAGCAGCGAAGCCTGGTTCCAGGAAAGTTACTGTGACGGTTACTTACGATGAGTCGGGCCGGGTTACGCAAGCGTCCGGCGGCGATGCCAGCGCCATTCGCATCGCGCGTCAAAAGCGTTTTCCGGCTGGGAAAGCCGGCTCAGCAACCATCACGATTCCGATAAACTAAAAACGGGGAACCGGGGAACCGGGGTAAGGGGGAAAGGGTAAGGGGGAAAGGGTAAGCGAGGATGCTTGGTTACCCTTTCCCCCTTACCCTTTTACCCTGTTACCCAGTTCGCCTGGCTTAAACCAGCCCCATGATCTCCTCGTCCCCGAGGACGCCTGAAGCTTGCTTGGCGCGATCGTAGATCCGCCCGACGCGCTCGTCGTTAGCTTCAATGCCTCGTCGTTCGAGCCAGTAGATCACGTTTGACTTACCACTCATCGGCCCAATCTCAACCACTTGTTCCAGGCCAAACTGTCCCGCCGGCACTCCTGAATAAACAAGGTCGGCGAGTTCTCGATCGCCTTTGCGATAACTCTTAATCACCGCGGCGGCGTGCACGCCGGTTGCCGTGCGAAAAGCGTCGCGCCCAAACACCGGATAGTTGCAGGGAATTTCCCAATCGCAGGCCGACGACGCGAGCGAGCAGTATTCACCCAGTCGGGACAGATCGTTCTGAATCCAACCCATCAACTTCAGATTGACCAGCAACTGGTCCATCGGCGTGTTTCCGACGCGTTCGCCCATTCCGAGCGCTGAGCCGTGGACCTGATCCGCGCCGCCCTGAATAGCCGCGATTGAATTGATGACGCCCAGGCCGCGATCCTGATGGCCATGCCAATCGAGCCGGATGTTGCCGCCTTGTTCCTCGATGATGCTCTTAACAAAACTGACTACCGAACGCGCGCCGTCCGGAGTTGAATGGCCCACCGTGTCGCAAACGCAAACTGCTTTGGCGCCGCATTGAATTGCCGTGGTGTAAAGCGCGCGAATGGTTTCGGGATTTGCGCGCGTCGTGTCCTCAGTGACATACATCACCGGCAAGCCCTCACCGACGGCAAACTTCACCGCGTCTTCCGTCAGTTTCAGCAGCTTGTCGAGCGTCCAGTCTTCCGCAAAAAAACGAATCGCTGACGAGCCGATGAACGTGCAAGCTTCGATCGGAATACCAACCCGCTGCGAGATTTCGACGATTGGCAGGATGTCGTTGCGGTGCGTACGCGCGGCGCAGTTTGGCCGAATTTTGAGTTTTTGCTCAGCGATTTCACGAGCCATCAACTCCACGCCCGCGGCATGAGTTCCACCGGCGCCCGGCAGACCGATGTCGGCGGTGTCGATGCCGAGCGCGTCCATGAGATGAAGCAATTCAATCTTCTTTTCAACGGGCGGCTCGCTGACAGAAGGCGATTGCAAACCGTCGCGCAAGGTTTCATCGTCAAATCCGATGTGGCGGTTGGGAACAATCAGCGCTGGATCGATTGTGTTCCAATCGTAAACTAATTCAGCAAGGGACACCCGAAACACCTCCAACTAGTTCAGTCTCCCAAAAAGCAAACTAAAGTTTGTACTCTAAACTCTAAACTTTCTCGGAAGAAATTCGATTACAACAACCGGTCACAGCCTGTGTCAAGCGACGCATTTCACCTGCTTTGGTTGTGTAACCGCAAACTGTTAGTTTGCGTCCGAGTTGGAGGCCAATCATCAACGCAAACTAAACCAGGGTCCCCGCGCGGGCTGCCCGCGTGGGTGGTAGCAGTTTGCGTTACTCGCTTTTGACGCCAAGCGCCGCTGTGTTATAGCCTCTCACGCGTTTGATCTCGGCCGCAGGTTTTGGTTTTACTCTTGGTTTTACTCTGTCAACTTTGAACACCCAAGTTCCGGCGCAGGCTAAGACGATCGCCTTGGGCTCCGACCGCGCGGCGAAGATCGTGGCGGTGCGCGCGAGCATTGCGCGCGTTGCGGCGATCGACCCCGCCTGGGTGGGAGCGAGCGTGCTGGCACGCGCGGTTGAAACCAGCGTGCCCGCGATGCCGATGAACGATTGGGAGTTGATGCAGGGCGCGCGCGAGCGGGCTCTCGCGGTTCGCGATCAACTCCAGCGGCAACGGCGTGAAGCGGATCTTTACGTTGGTCTTGAAGGTGGTTTTCATTCCATCTCGATCGAAGGCGAATGGCATACGTTCCTGCGGGGCTGGGCTTATGCGACTGATGGAAAGAATGGCGCGTTCGGCGCCACGCCGTCGATCAGCGTTCCCGCCTCGTTGGCGAAGAAGGTCATCGAGGGCCGCCGCGAGCTGGGACTGGTGATAGACGAAGTCGCGGGAATTCAGGACGTGCGCAGCCGCCAGGGCGCGTGGGGAATTCTGTCGCGTGATCTGGTAACCCGCGCGATGAGTTTCGAAGTGGCGCTGATTGCGGCGTTCGCGCCATTTTATAACAAGGCAATGTATACGGAAGTGAGTGACGAGTAATTCAGTTGCTCATTTTTGGAGTGCGGTGGCCTGAATTTGGAGTGCGCTGACTTGTCAGCGCTTTAGTCGGTCGCGACCTGTCGCGACCTTCCGAAGATTTGAAAAACTGATCCAGCGGCGTCAAGCCGCCGCAAATCAAAGCGCTGACAGGTCAGCGCACTCCAAAGGCGACGAACATGGACGAACTTATCGCACAGGTTAACGATGGCGAGCCGACGCACCACTCGCGCCCCAACGTCGGGTGGATCGAGGTGATCGCCGGTTCGATGTTTTCAGGAAAGTCGGAGGAGTTGATCCGTCGCCTGCGGCGCGCCAAGATCGCGCGTCAGAAAGTTCAGGTGTTCAAGCCGGACATCGATTCGCGCTATTCGCAGGACCACATCGTCTCGCATTCAGAGATGCGGCATGAATCGGCGAATATTCGCAGCGCGGAGGAAGTGCTGGCGAAAGTTGAGCCCGACACGGAGGTTATTGGCATTGATGAGGGCCAATTTTTTGATAACGCCCTCGTCGATGTCGCGACTGAACTGGCCGGTCGCGGAATCAGAGTAATCATCGCCGGCCTCGATCAGGACTACACCGGCAAACCCTGGGAACCGATGCCGCAGTTGCTCGCCATCGCTGAATACATCACTAAGACTCACGCGATCTGCATGAAGTGTGGCCAACCGGCCAACTACTCACAACGCACGTTCGAATCCGAAGAACGTGTCGCGGTCGGCGCCGGCGGCATGTATGAAGCTCGCTGCCGCCAGTGCTTCGTCCCGCATGCGGACGCCCCGACAGTTCATACTTAACAACCAGCGTTCGGGAATCAGACTATTTGGAGTGCGCTGACGGGTCAGCGCTTTCGTCTGCGGCGGCTTGACGCCGCGCTTTACGTTTTCCGATCGAGTTACGATCAAAGGCTGCGACAGGTCGCAGCCGACCAAAGCGCTGACAGGTCAGCGCACTCCAAAAGTTGCCGCGTACAGCTTCGTCAGTTTCGAGACATCGTGTTCAAACCAATCGTCGATCCATTGGCAGTAGGCCGTGGCGACCGAGATCTCATCAGCATCGACTATGTTCAGGATTGAGTGTGCCGCCATTATTCCCGACATCACAGCTTTGAGTACGCCGTGCGAAGAAGCGGGATCGAGCACCGCGGCCGCGTCGCCTACGAGAAAGTACCCTGGGCCCGCCGGGGTAGACACCAGGCGCCAGGTTACGTCGGCTCCCTGCGTCCGCCCGACGGACTCGAGCCCACGAAATTCAGTGGGCACTGGCGAGCGCTTCTCCCGTTCTTTGTTAAGAAACAAGCGAGTCCACTGGTAAAGATCGGGCCTCACCTTCGCGGTCCACGTCCAACCATCGCGATTAGCAACGATGGCCGGAGCATCGTCGCGTGCCGGGCACTCTCCGCGGACATAGCCAAACCGCGCAGTGAGAGGCGGGGAGCGTTTTGCGATTGCGAGTTTGAGTTTTCGAGCGAGCCAGTGGCGTTCGCCGGCTGCGTCAATGACGAAAGAGGACATGACGTTACCGCGAGTCGTTTGCACGCCGTTCACGCGACCCTCTTCAACCAACGGCTGCTCGGCGCGACAGGGTTGCATAACCTCGACGCCAAGCTCGCGAGCACGATTGAGAAGGAGCGTGTCAAAGTCTGCACGCCAGGCTTGATAACCGCGCCAAGACCCCTGCTCGTCTGCTCCGAACGGCTCGAAATGCAAGTCGCTGTCCCACTCGATCCAATTTCCTTCGTGACGGAGAAACCCGGCGTTCTCGACCTGTTCAAACACACCTAGTTGTTTGAGCAAAGGTTCAATCCCCGGATGCAGGGTTTCACCAGGGTGTTCGCGCGGAAAGGCGAGACTCTCGATCAAGATGACTTTGTAGCCGGCCTTCGCACATTGAATCGCGGCGGCCGCGCCACCAGGTCCGCCGCCGACTACGGCCACGTCAGCCTCACATGTCAAAGTTTTTCTTGCCTTTCCACGTGCCGCTGCTGCCTTTCGACAACACCCGACGGTTATGAGGATCAGCGAACAGAGTGACTCTTCTTGTGATCTTGATCCGTCGTTTGCGAAATTGCTGACCGGGTATGAAGGGTTTGCTCTTGGCAAAGACTTCAAAACGATAAGTTGGCCCAGGCAGGATCATCTTGGCTTGCTGTTGTGCCTGCTGCAGCTCGTCGTTTCCGGCGGCTACAGTTCTGAACGACAAGACGATCCAGTCTGCCTTTTTGCCGCCCAAAGTTTTGTAGACCAACGCCATGCTGAGAACGCGAGATTGATACTCTTCGAGATCAATATGCCCGGTGACTCTAATCGAGAATTTGCCGTCGAGCGCATTCTGAACGTAGTCGACATGATCGAAGCTTGCATACTCGGCAAACTCTCCCTCCGCGTTAGTAACAACCTTCGGCCCCGGCACTCCGTCCCAGGGCAGCACACCGACTTGTCCGATTTCAGCGTCTGTCAAAGGGCTGGTGGTGGCCCAGCCCTCTTCCACGCCATAGGTAAACGCGCGCGTCGAATCCGGCGCCGCCGCGGGCCAGAAAGTGCTGAGCGCGGCGCAGAGTTTTGCGTCTTCGGGAAAAGGACTGCCGAGTCCATAAGCTGATAAATGCCAGGTTTTATCGGGTAGCCGGTCGCGGCTGACATCCCAACCGGGCGCGAAAACTCCAGCCGAGTCGTCGGGAAGATGCGAGTGCCTCATGGCGTCGGCTTGTTTGACGAGCGTTTGTTGTGACGAAACCTCGCCGACGAGCGAGACGATCGCTGTCACAGTATTATCGGCTGCTTGAAAAGGTCCGCCGGGCAATTGCAGGTTAGCAGGCAACCGCTGATCGGAAAGTGTATCGGGCGGAGTCGCCCAGATTCCCTTGCGCACCGAACTGGGCAGTGTGTCGGTCCACTCAGTCAATTCGCGCTGGTCGCAGGTTGGGAAGAAATCGGGAGCGGTCACAACTGAGTATGCGGGTACGAATCCGGCAACCATTCCTTGTTTTGTCAGTTGCGGAGCTTCCGCCTGGATCCAACCGTCGCCCGTGAAGTCGAGGTAATGAAGCGCGCGGTATCCGCCAGCGGCGGCAATAGCCGAGACGTCCTTGCTGTTGTTCAGGTCTACGACGCTGCCGTCGTTCTGCACCTTATGACGGATGTGAACATATTCCGGCGCGTGAAGGGCGCCGTCGTCCCAGGGAATTTCCATGCTTGACGAAAGCATGCCGACCTTTGGCGGGACGTTGAAGGAAAGCAGCTTGCCCTTGTAACGAGCGGGTTCGACGACAGCGCGATGCACGACGGGAAACAGGAGACCCGGGCCGTGCTCTGCGGCAGTGGACCACTCGGCGATTCCTTCCGTGAATGTAAACGGCGGGTTGCTGATGTCGGGCTCGTCCCAACCGGTATCGAACGGCTTGGCCGGAGTTCCATGAAGGCGCCTAAGTTCCTGGTGGATTCGCCGAAGCTTCTCGTTGACGTGGTGCGCCTTTAGTTCCACCCGCAAATTCTCTGTTAACCCACGAATGCATTCAGCCCCCGAAAACAGCTTGTGGATCGGCTGCCAGAATTGCCGCTGGTCGTCACCAATGCCGCCCGGATCATCGACGCTGGGAATGATGAATCGCATCGGACAGAAATTTTTGGGATTGCCACGCTGCTGCACCGCCAGGTACGCCGCATAGCGCGCCGGCGAGACTCTGACTGAGAAAGGATCCGTTTCATTTTCCGGCAGGAAGCCGCGGCGCGATCCATCGTACAGCGCCCGCGACGTTCCTACTCGTGATACACCCGTGCGCGAGAATACGAGGTCGGCATGTTTTTTATGACAAGTTTGGGTTGCCGGTCGATACTCGTAGGCGAAGACCACCACCGACAACGGGAGATTGTTAACTCGCTTTTTCAGTTGCTGAAGCGTTGGCGGTTTTGCGCCGAAGACGTAGTTCTCGACGGTGTTAATTTCCGCTAGCGTCGGGAAGACAGATAGAAACGAACCATCGACTTTCCTTATCACGTTGGTTGAGGCGAGCGCGTGGTAAAGCAGACTCCGGGCCGGGTGACCAGGCTCGATTCCTTTCTTTCCTTCGAAGGCGAAATCTTCGAAGCCGGCCGCATGCCGGTCCACGTGCGGCAATACGCGATCTAGTTCCGCTTTGAGATCGGCGCTGGTGATGTCCAATCCATGTTGAGCGAGGAGTCGGCCCCAACCGTGTGGCGCCAGGCGAGTGCAGAGCGTCTTTACTTCATCGATGAGTGACATGAGATCTCCTTTGGTTAGCGACGTCTCATGGGTGGCTACTCATGGATGACCACGGTGACTAAGACGTCAGGGGCGTAACACTTCAGGAAAGGAATGCCGGCGGAAGCTCCAATTACTGAAGCTCCCAAATACTTGCGAGGCGCCAGGACATAAGAAACGCCCGGCTGCTCTCGCTTGTCAAGGCCGAAACTGGTAAGCAAATGTGTTCTCCAAGCAGGTGACTGGGAGTCAAGCGTTTCTGGCAGACGGATGTTTTGGCAGACAGATTTTAGTGTGGATAGTGCACGGTTGTCGGGTAACGTGCGCCTCAGTTGAAAACCGTCTCATCCCCTCGGAGCCGAGGGCCCAACCGCTCGCCGACAAAGGGATTCATCATCTTGCCGCCCTTTTCCAGGCAGACCTGTTCCCCATAACGGATCGCGACGGTGCATGAGGAGTACGTCCAAGGCCGTCTTTCGATTCTTGGATATTGGCCCGGTCTATGATGCCCATTGCGGTAGCTTCGAAGAACGGTCAATTGTTAGTCCCACCATTGCCTCTTGGGGTCTTTCCCGTATAGGTACGCCTCATAGACATCGATCCGTCCGGCTCCGAAGGTGTTTTCTTTCCTTTGAGTTTGGCCAACGATACGCTTGGCCGTATTTTCCAGAGCCTCTTGAATGCGCGCGAGAACGATTGGTTTCTTAGACCGTTTGCAGGCCTCTGCCAGTAAAGCAAGACAGCCCCCAACATGCGCCGCGGCCGCTGAGGTGTCGCGGAAATCTTTGTAAGGCTTTTCGCCATTCGAGCCGTCAAATAAGGAGTTGCACGATCTTGAACCCAACCCTGGAGCACAGATGTCAGGTTTGATTAGGCCCTGCTGTCCGTTGCTGTCAAATGGATAATCACTGAACGGAGTGGAGTCCCAGGCAACTGGTCCACGACTCGACATGGCGTCAAGTGTATCGGTCTGAGTTGTGGCGCCGCACGAGATAACTGATGAGACTCCTCCTTTCAAGATTTGGAGCCGGTGTAATTTAGGAGGAGGACAATTTGCTGGAGCGCCAATATTTCTTGGAACACCCAGTGACACCGGAGCATCCCCATTGTTACCCACGCTATTTGCATGGAGCACTCCTGCGGCCAGGACGTTTTCACAAACTCTTCGCCAGGCAAGACTGTTCGGTTCGAAATTCGTTGGTATCGGTGTCGGCGACTCAAAATTTAACGGGAGATGTTTTATGGACAGCGACATACTGATTACATGCGCCCCATGTTGCAGGGCAAGTTGAAAACCAGCCCAGAGGCTGTTCTCGTCTCTTGCGCGGATCGCCATGATGATTGCTTTCGGAGCGACACCGGTCGCCTCGCCAGACGTGCCGTCGCCCGCAACGATACCAGCGCAAGCGGTTCCATGTCCGTTGAATTTCGGGTCGTCGCGCGGATCATTGTCGTTGCCGAGGAAGTCGAAGCCATGATGGGGAAACTCTTCGCCACCATCCCACATGTGACTTTTCAGATCGGGATGATCATAGTTCACACCGGAATCAATCACCGCGACGATAATGCCGTCGCCAGTTAGCCCGTTCGCCCACAGTTGCGGCGCTCCGATCCGCTTGATCGTAGATGTCGGCTCGGCGGCCCCGGTAAGGACAGTGGCTTCAATTTCAGGCTGAAGGCCGGCTGAATTATTACTGTCGGCGTTCAAGGCCGGCGCGGCCGCGACTGTTGACGCTGCGTCTTTTTCGGGCGGATCGCAAACAATCTCTGCATCCAACATGTCCTCGAGCGATACTGTCGACCGAAGCTCGACGAATTCCACGTCTTCGCGCTCAAGAATCGTTTCCAGAACCTCACGAGTAACTTCTGCTGTTACCGAGTTATTGATCCAATATGTATCCTTGACGATCACTTTCGGCAGCGAAACGTTTTCATTCAAGGACATAAACGGAATCTGATCACCTTGAAGATATGAAAGTAACTCGCGCTGGCTGGCGGTTGCCTCGCTTCGCATACTGCCAACTGCATCAAGGGGCTGGGGATCTTCCGCCACAAGATTTTCAGAGGCAACAGGTTCGAGTGCCGGCTGGTTTTTGAGGAAGATGTTGACCTCAATAGTGTCTCCATTCTTCAACGAGTCAAGCTTGGCATAAAGAGAGGAAGGGGCTTTCCGGGTCACTTCTTGACCTCCTAAGGCTAAGTACCTGCGATATCGGCAGAGATCGTCGAGTTATTCTTCGAGGAAAACTGACATGCAAGGAATGCGATCGCTGTCGAACGAGTTAAGCTGAACCATTTCGAGCTTAAACCGCTCGTTTGGAAGTATTAGATTTCCATTTCTCGTGAGCACACGGTAGTACTCGGCAACTTCATCATGAGTAGTGCCGGTGCCAATCGACAATGGCTCGTTTCGAATCGAAACCGAATAAACGGTTCCGACCGGATCTTGCGCTACTGGTCTGGGTACTTCTAATGTCCTAGCGGTTCCGCCTTGTCTCCAACTCAAACGGACTTTCTCGGTGCCCTGGACCGGGATGCTGGCGGCAATGACGGTGCCGATTCGGCGAAGGTTCAGGTTGTCGCCTGCGCGAACTCGCTGCACAAACAGCGTCGTCGGATCTGAGCGATCAGATACATAAAACACCCCATCTCTCATTATGATTCCGGGCATAACCATTCCGGGAATCCATGTCAGTGGAAAACTACCTGGATCATGAAACTCCCGCGGGTTTTGCAGGTCGATCGCCCATCGAAGATCCTGGGCATCGCCAGACGCTCTTGAAAAATTTCCAGGGAAAAAACCGAACACACCTTGGCTGCCAGAGGTTTTCTCGATTGTAAACGTATCCTCCAATTGGCCCCGGAGTGGCGCGCCAATTAGCTCGCTCGTGCCGTCCGGTTTTTGCGCCTCGATCGTAATGCTCAATTCATGGAAAAAGCTCGGGTTGTAATGAATTCCTACTGTGCATGATCTGTCGTTCTCGGGTTTCAGCAACATCAACCCTTTGAACATGACAATAACGGTTGGGGCGGGCAGGCTTGCTCCCGCATACGTTTGAAGTTTCATCGTTGTGTCCTTTCTAAAATGAGCTAATTACTTCCAATTTGGGGGAGCACTGCAGCGAGTTCAAAATTCCGTATATCCCCCCATAGCGACGAATGAAGCCCAGTAATAAGGCTGCCGATAGCGCGGATCCGGATTCGCAATCATGTCGAGTTGCGCCAGCCTTAGGGCTTTTGCAGAAGAAACCAGTTCGCGCTTTCGATGGCGGTGAAAGTTTGTCATCAGTTCTGCGGTCGAATCCGATTCCACATTCCAAAGGCTTGCGATCACCAGGGGCACGCCCTGAGCGAGAAACGGCCTGGCGAAGCTGATCGCGCCCTCGCCGCGATAATTTTGTTCAATCCCAGTTTGGCAGGCAGACAGAACCGCCAGCCGCGTTCGGGGCATCTTCATCTGGTAGATCTCGGAAGCGGACAAGCTATCGGATGAATGATGGGATGCGGGCTCGCTTACCGGTTGTTGGGCTAGCACGAGCCTGGAGAGCAAGCTCGACTTTTGGTTGGGCACGTAATGCAAGGCCAGGTGAAGCACATTTGCCTTTACCATCTCCCGCCTAACCGCATTTTTAGTTGCCTGGTTGGTTACCAGCAGGCATGAAGCCGAGTAATACGAAGTAATTGACTCGGCCTCTTTTTTTGCAGCCGGCAACCGCGGAAGCGAGGGAAAGGATGCCGAGTCAAACGCAGGATCTCCCACACTCAACAGTTTTTCCTCTTTGATATCTGAGAACTGGCGCGCTGACTTTGAGGCAGTAAGAAAGACACGGGAACTCGGCGCGAACGTCAGATCGTAGTCCTCCACCAGGTATCTTCCGGAAGCCGGCGAGACAAGCGCTGCGTACGGAACGAAATGCAGAATCTTGTCCGCAACCACGCACAAGGGTTTCTTCTTATCCAGAAACGCCTCGATAGGTGCGATCAAGATTGAATAAAGTTCCCTGGCTTGCTGGGCCAGACGATCGCCGCTTTCTGAGGCGCTGCTAATTGTCTGCAAATACTCTCGGACCTTCTGATCAAGATTCTGGAGAGACGTGTTGGATTCCTGCGCTTTAATGTCCGTGCGGGTCACTACCCAGATGATCAATTTATTATCGAGCACTGAATATTGAACGATTTGCGCATCGGCGGGCATCTCGGTTGGTAGTACGGGAACAACCAAGTTCGACCCTTCTGATAGGATCAGGTCGGGCCGATCCTCCCTGGTAACTACCTGCGGACTTCGAAGCATCATGTCGCTTAACGATCTGGCGCGACTGCTTTCCGAATACTCGAAGGCACGCCGAGTGTCGTGCTTTCTCGAGTATGCAAACTCAATAGCCAGATCGTAGACCTGTTGCTCCAGGTCAAAAAAAGTATTTCGGTTGCTGTCTTCGTTTATCTTCGAACGATTTTTTTCGAAAAGAGAGAGAACGGTCTGCAGTTCGGTTTCCGTGGAGGCATCATTAGCCTGGGCCAGGTAGGAAAGAAGTTTGCCTTTGTGCGCAGCGTAGGCGTAATGCTGAAATTTCAGTTGATCATAGAGTTGAATACTTGCGTCGTATGCATTGATAGCGGAGCCATAATCTCCAGCTTGTCGGTACAAATCAGCTAGCTGAAGCGTCGAATGGGCCATCATGTTCTGCCCGCTAGCTTCAGTTGAAAAAGCCTTTCCGGCTTCGAACGCGAGTCTGGTGTTCTTTATGGCCTCGTCGAATAATTTCAAGTTTCCGTAAGTCAGGCCTAAATATTCATAGGTGCGCGATAGGATCAGCGGCCGGTTCGCCTCCAGGGCAAGGATCAGAGCTTCTTTCTGATATTCAAGCGCGGCTAAGTAGAGATTCAGCGAGTTGAGATTAAAAGCAATCGCAATGTAAACCCCCCAAACCTGAGTTGGCTCGGGGTAACGCTCGCCGATAAGCACGAGCGCGCGTTCCAGGAACTCCAACGATCGTGGCAGATTATTCAGCGACTGATACTTGTCAGCGAGTTGAATTAGGTTCTTAACAACGCCGTTGGTGTCATGCACATCCTCCGACAAACGCAGCGCTTGGTTGCTTCTCTCCAGGGCTTTTGAATATTCACTCTGATTCAGCTCGAGATTCGCGGCTGCATAGAGGCATTGGGAGAGTAGCCACCTGTACCCTTTTTTTTCACAAAGGGAGATCAAAGGTTCGAACATCGCCCTGGCCTTGTCGATGCTTGGTTGAAGTGTGTAGCTGTGGCCTATCCGATAATCCGCAAAACTGGCCTCACTCACATTGCCGATGCGCGCAAAGATTAGCTTTGCTTTGCCATAGTTTTCGATCGCTTTGTTGAGATTAGAACTGGTGAAGTTAGCATAGCCTTCCGCCATAAACTGACGTGCCGTGATCAATTCCTCTACCTGTTCGTCGGAAGCACGGGAATAAAACCTCTCCACATCCATCGTGTAGCGGTCGCCTGAGTCCAGGGCCTCGAACTGCGCTACGTATGACAGGGCTCGAAGCTTGCTTGCTGCCTCATTGGTCAGTCTTTCGCGCCGTAAGTTCAGATAACTGTCAAGAATTGATTCGGTGATGTAGTTTCCGGCTGACGTGTAAGTTTGACGGGCAATGTTCTTAGCTGCTTCGACGTTGTTGGCCTCAACCGAGCCAAGGAAATCCTGCAGGAGTAGCTCTTTCGGTCTCGCCGCCCGGGCTTTTTGATCTTCAAGAAGCTTCAGGTTGCGGCGCGCCTCTTCAGCCCAGGCTGAAGTTGCATCCCGCTTCAAGTATTCTCGCCAGTTTTCGGCGGCTTGTTGAAAAAGCATTGAATGTTGACGACACAAGGCGCGGTTGAAGAGGGCTTCGAGCTGGTTCGGATCTAACTCCAGCGCCTTGTTCAGATTCTCCAGGCTGCGACCTAACTCTTCCATGCCTTTCCCTGGGTCTGTGCCGCGATCAATCCTTCCTTTCTCCAGCCAGGCGGCGCCGAGGTCGCTGTAGAGTTGTGCGTTCTTTGGATCGCCTTTGAGAGCGTCGTCAAACTCTCTGATCGCTTTATCGAATTGTTTTTTCGCCAGGTAGACCTTGCCCAAGGCATGACGCACCGCGGGAGTTGAATTCTGTTCACGCGCATTGAGCAGGGTGAGTTCAGCTCGGCGCAATTCATCTTGATCGATCTTTTCTGTTCCGGGTCCGCGCGTAGTTGTGTAAGGCGCATAGGTAAATCTTGAAATCCGGGCTTCCAGCGGTCTTTCATCACGAAACGCTGATTGCAGCGCAACCAAGCCCTTATTGAGTTCTGCTCCTTCAGACCACACTCGCCAGGTGTAAAAGCTGCCGCCAACGACCAGCAGCACGGAAGCGGCTATTGCCAGGTAACGCCCGAAGAGTCGTTTCTCGCGCCGCCCGTTCGCGACCAATTCAGATTTCCGCTGTTTGAGCGCCAGCGCGAATCTCAATTTCTTTCGCCGCTCAGGAGATTTGAGGAAATGCTGTTCCACTTGTTCGAGTTCTTTCCCTACAAATTTGCCCGCAATGTAATCGTCGGTTAGTTCATCGACGACGATGTCGTACTCTTCCGCGAACGCGGAATCAGTAAGCAGACGTAGCTCGATCTGCTCCTCCTCGGCTTCGGCGAGTTGGCCGAGGAGATATCCCCTCAGCTTATGTAGTTCTGCCCCGGCCATGGTGGACGCTCCGACTTCCGGCACCGCTATCTACTATGCTCGCGGCGACCGCTTTTGTTTCCTGTCTAAAGGTTTGAGTGCAATTCAGTACGCATTCTTCAAGTTCAGCTCTAATGTGATGGGCACGACCACGCAGCGCTCCTTTTGAAATGCCGAGTTCCTGCGCCATGATTTCGTGTTGCTCGATCTTGTCGTGGCCATCGTAGACATGGTAATCGAGGATCAGCTGACGTTTCTCAGGGTTCAGGAATTGGAGACACCGTAGTAGGCATTCATATTCGTCGCTGTGGTTAATTGCCGGAAGCGGAGGCTCCGGGAGTTCATCTGTCGCGATTTCCTTTGGTCGATACCCTTCTCTGATCAGGTTGCGAGCGAACCCGCGAAAATAATGCGCGGGTTCACCGACATAAGTGTCTCTGATTTCGGGTATTCGCTTACTTACTCGGACCAGGGCCTCATCCGCCATGTCTTCCGCTCTACTAAAGCCTTTTGCCGCGAAGATCCTTATCAGACCACCGCGAATGATTTCATACTTCTCCGCCGCGATGTCGCGATCGTCATTCAACCAGGCCAGCAAGGCATCGAATGGATCTTGTGGGGTAGACAAGTTACTCCTGTCGGTACATCGGTAATTCTCTTGGAAGGCGAAGCGAGTTCGGACCTTTGATCGGCATCTGAGGACGGCGAGAAATTAGCTCAGACCGTGAATCATTGGCAAGTGTTTTGGCTCAGAGAAAAGAGGTGGGGCCCAAGTAAAGCCCAAGCTATTATTCGCAATCGAGCATAAGGACACGTGAGCTGACAGGTTCAAAGCAGTAAGGAACCTCTGGCTGCTGGTTCCAAGGCGAATGCCCGCCGCGTTTCCAGTTCGCGAAGTAGTTCAATTCCAAAGTTAGCGGAGATTGGTAGGATTTTCTGGGCTAAAAAAGCAGCAGCGGCGGCTAGCGATTTCTCGCGGGCCGCCGTCGGGTCAATCGGTGAAGCCTCGTGATCCTGAGGCTGCTGCGGCGTGGGGCTTGGAGGGTAGCTGCATGCCATAGCCAGTAAGGACACAACCTGTTTCGAGCGGCCGTAAATGTTTGCCTGGTTGGAAACCTCTGTGAGGTTACTTGGTTTCGCCTAAGCCCACAGATACAATACTGTCGCTACGACAAGCAGCGCGTGCGGCGTGTGATCCCTCCCGAGTTCACGGCTCACAGTAACGTTCCGCACGCCGGCAAGTCCTTAAGAAAATATTAAAAGAAGTGATTGGAACAGGGAATGGGAAGGGAAACCGCTCAAACATTTGGCGATAAATACCATTTTGGCGAGTTTCAACTGGACACTACCGAGTGGGTTTTGCGCCAGCGTGGCGAAATTCTGCAACTGACGCCGAAGGCAGTCCAGGCCCTTGAACTGTTGGTTAGAAACGCCGGGCGCGTAGTCTCACGGCCGGAAATGGTCGAAAGTTTATGGCCTGACGTAAACGTCGAAGAGTCGAACCTCACCGTAACTATTTCAGTGCTGCGCCGGGCGCTGGGCGATAACGAAAACGGCACGCGGTTTATCGAGACGGTTCCCAAGCGCGGCTATCGCTTTATGCCGCCGGTTAGAGTCAGCAGCAGTGCGCGGCCGGGTCGCGTGAGTTTCAGTTCAATGCAGATCCTCCGTCTAACTTACGACGGGCATATTCTGGACGTGGGAATTTCGCCGGACGCGTTTTTGCTGGCTTATGTGCCAATCGAAGCAGGGAAGTACAGTCTCTGGACCTGGAATCTCGACTCGAACGAAAAGCAGCAACTGCTCCCGCCGTCGCCGGCACTGGTCTGGGGCCTACGCTTCACGCACGATCAGCAAGATCTTTTTTACATCACTACTCAACCCAATAGCACGATCAGCGTCCTGCACCGAATGCCCGTCCGCGGTGGGGATTCGGAGGAGCTGGTTGTCAATCTTGATGCGCCAATCGCACTCTCGCCGGACGGACTGCAGATCGCGTTCGTTCGTTGCTATCCGGGACAACATCGAGACGTCCTGATCGTTGCTAATGTCGACGGCTCAGGCGAGCGGGAAATCGCGGAACGTGTTCATCCCGACAAGTTTTGTTTCTCGAGTGCTTCCTGGTCCTTCGATGGAGAATTGATTGCGCTGGGCGCGAGTCGAAACAACGAGTTGGAATTTGCCGTGCTGGGCATACCGCCGGAAGGCGGCGAGCCGATTGAGCTGTCGCAATGGGATTGGAAAGACATGCGGGCGGTCGCCTGGAGCGAAGACGGCAACGGTCTTTTCTTTTCGGCCACGGCTTTGAATTCCAACTCACTTCAGATCTGGCGCTTCTCCATTGCCGACGGCGAAAGGCAGCGCGTCACCAATGATCCCAATAACTACGAACAGGTCAGCGTTGCCGAGCGGGCCGAGGCGCTGGTCACGATGCATGTCGATCCGCAGACCAATATTTGGCTGGTGCCATTCGGCGGCCCGCCGCGACGGATCACTTCAGGCCACACGGAAGGCTTTGACGGATTAACAACTACCATTCAGGGCCGAATAGTCTATGCGTCGACCGAGAATCAACAGTCTGATTTGTGGAGTATTAAGTCGGACGGTTCTGACGGTCGCAGGTTGACGCACGACAGTGGATTTCTTCCGTCAGCTTCGCGGGACGGTCAGTTGGTTGCCTACGTCTCAGCCGAGGGCAGCACTATTCACGTTTGGTGCATGGACACTGATGGCGGCAACAAACGACAGTTGACCAGTTGCGCCGGTGAAAGCCATCCGAGCATTTTTCCCGACGGAAAAGGGGTCGTCTTTACACCGCTCGGCCCGGGACGCAATACGCTTTGGAAAGTCCCGACCGACGGTGGACCGGCACGGCAGTTGACGCACGACAGCATGGCAATCAAGCCAATCGTTTCGCCGGACGGCACGATGATCGCCTGCGCCTATCGGCCGGACGAGGCTGACAAGTGGAAGATCGCCGTCTTGTCTTCAGAGGGTGGGACACCGCTACAGGTTCTGGCTTTGCCGTTTCCTTACAACCAGGTGATTCACTGGACGCCCGATAGCAAAGCACTCACCTACCTCGACCGCCGCGACGGCGTTTACAACATTTGGACTCAACCCCTCGACGGCGCCGCCCCGACCCAGCTCACCAACTTCACCGAAGACGCAATTTTCTACTACGACTGGCTCGGCGACGCCGGCGACTTAGTCGTCTCACGCGGCGCGAAAACCCGCGACATCGTGCTGATCAGAAACTTCGAATAACGGCGGCGAAGGTTCTCATAAACTCACCGGCAGGCGCCCAACGTTGGCCCAGGATTAGCCCCGAACGGCCATTGACATCACACTTTTAACTGTCTAATCTTCGCGTGTTTCTGAATAGGTGTGCTTGATTGATCTCGTCATCGTGGTCATAGCGCTGCGCCCAGTCCACCTTTTCGACGTCTGATCCTCTTTAAGATCCATTCGCTGACATCTCAAACGTAAGGGTTCGGCGGCCCCATGACCGCCCGCCCTCATTGTGGTGTCAGTTACCCGACTTTCCCGATGAAGCGAGAACGCGATCCCACGCCGGAAGAATTCGAAAAGCTGCTCGCCTGGTTAGACCCTGACCGCGACGAAGCCGGGCGCAAACTGCAGCAGATTCAGTTCCGGTTAATCCAGGCTTTTTCCTCGCGGGGCTGTGTCGACGCCGAATCTCTGTCTGATGAAGTTCTCAATCGCGTCGCCGTAAGAATCGATAAAGTAAAAACAACCTACAGCGATCCGCTCCGCTGCTGTCTGGGTTTTTTGGACAATGTGCACCGGGAATATCTACGCGAGCAGCGAAAGATCGTTAACACCAGAGAGCCTCCGCCACCTGTTTCTCATCAAGAGCTGGAGCGGGAAGATGTGTGCCTGACCCGCTGTCTTAAGGAGTTGGATGAGGCGGAATGCTACCTGTTTGTGACTTATTTTCAGGGCGAAAAACGGGCCCGAATCGATCGCCGGAAAGCGTTGGCCCGCGAGTTGGGACTAACGGGTAACGCCTTGCGAATTCAGGCACATCGGATACGCAAAAAGGCTCGTCAATGCATGCAAAAATGCCTTGACAGCATCAATGTTGAAACAATCAGCGGCTGAAGTTCATCCCAATTAGCAGGTCTTCCCAGACCCGGGAGCAGTTTTACGATGGCGCGGAAAAGCGAAGAACAAAGAGCTGTTAGACGATATCTCCTGCGTCAACTCGATGACGCTCAACAGCAGTCATTGGAGCTGCAGCTTCTGAGTGACGAATCGCTTTCGGAAGAGTTGGAGATTAGCGAAGACGAGCTGATCGATGAATACCTCGCTGACGAACTTTCCAGGAAAGAACGCGTGAGATTTGAACAACATTTCTTAGCGACTCCTGAACGAAAACAAAAGCTGGCGGCGGGCCGGGCGCTGCGAAGACATCTTGCCGGCTCCGTGCCCGAGCCGGCGGCTGAGTCTGACAAATTTGGTCGATTGCTGAGGTGGTTGCGAAAGGTCATGTTCTCCTCACCGGCTGCCGTGGCTATGGCCACGTTAGCAGTGGCGGTCCTGGGGTTCGGTATCTGGCGCGGGGTCGTTTATCAATCTGACGTTGACAAGGGTCTCGTAGCGCTCAACAAAGCCTATAGCCAATCGCGTCCGATCGACGCGCGCATCACACAACTTAACTATGCGCCGTTTATTATCACGCGGGGTGGGCCGGAACTGGTAAATGCGTTCGAACGCGATCGCGCCGGGTTGTTACTTATCAATGCTGTTCGCGAGCATCCAAGTGCCGCTTCGTATCACGCGCTCGGCAAGTACTATCTGACGCAGCGGGATTCGGAAAAGGCGATTCAATATTTCGAAGAAGCCCGGAAGTTGGACGCGAAAAATGCTGCGGTCTACGCCGATCTTGGCGCCGCGTATTTGGATGAAGGGAAGCGGGAACTAGCTGCGGCCGGATCAGCGAAGAGCAGCCTCGAATCCGGCAAGGGAATGGAACATCTGGCCCGCAGTCTCCAAAATCTTAACCAGGCCCTGGCCCTCGACAGCAATCTTTTAGAGCCCCTCTTCAATCGTGCCGACGTCTACGAGGCGATGGCGCTGCTGCCGCAAGCCGCAGAAGACTTACGGACGTACATTAGAAATGATTCGAATTCAAAATGGAGTGATGAGGCGCGCGCGAGGCTCAAGCGCCTGGAACAAAAGCAGTCCAGCACTTCCAGAACGGAACAGGACATCCTTCAGGATTTTCTCAAACAGCACGAAGCAGCCGACGAGGACGCAGCCTGGTCCACAGTCAGCCGCCATCAAAATAGGGCCGGCAATATTGTTGTCGAACAATTGCTTGATGCCTATTTAGACAATGCGGGGAGAAATCAGAAAGAAGCAGATCAATTTCTGCAACTGCTCAGGTATGTCGGTGATCTGGCGGTTAGAAAGGTCGACGATCGGTTCTACTTCGAGTTGGCGAATTTCTATCAGACGGCAACTCCGGAACAGCGGCTCCTGGCGGTAAAAGCCCGCGACTTGATGAAAAGGGGCCATGCCGGCTGGGGCCAGCTCGAAGTGAACCAGAATCTTGAACTCTTCTCGGAGGCCGCGAAACTATTTGAACAAGCCGGAGATCGCCCTGATGTGAGAGTCGCTGAATATTGGATGAGTTTCTGCCACTTCCGCGATCATGACCAGATCCGGAGCAGGCAAATTCTGGATCCGCTGCTCCAGACCTGTGAGACCCGGAGCTACACCTGGCTGCAGGCTCGCGGTCTTTATTTGCTGGCGGCAGTTCAGTTTGAGTTCAATGAGCATTCGCAGGCCGTAGACTTTGCCGAGCAAGCTGTGCAAATCGCCGAGCGGACGAATGATTCAATGGTTCTGCTGAACGCCGCCGACTCCCTCGTCGAGTACTACCGTTACCTCGGCAACTATTCAAAGTCGCTGGCCTTCATTCAAAAGAGTTTGACGCTGCTCGGCTCCACTACCCTCGATCCCATCCAAGGCGCCCGGCATAACGGCGTCGCTGCGCTGGCCCTCACGACGGCAGGTTTTCACGACGCCGCTGCCGGCTATCAGAAAGAGGCGCTGCGCCTGGCCATCAAGACCGGCAGTCTGTTCGCCAAAGCCAACAACTATTCTTTTATGGGATTGATAAATGGAAGGCTCAAGAATACTGCCGAAGCGTTGAAAGACGCGCAGTTAGGCCTTGACCTGGCCCAGCAGAAGGCGGGCCAACCCGCCGGGCGCAGTTTGCTGGCGTACGCGTCTTTGCAGCTCGGCAATGTTTATCGCGAAGCGGACGACTTCCCTAAAGCCATCGCGCATTACACGCAGTCGATCGAGCTTTACCAAACTTTCCAGGGTTTCGAGACGCACCTTTACCAGGCTCACAAGGGAAGATTGCTTTGCTATCTGCGCCAGCAAAACGATCTCCTGGCCCGAGAGGAAATCTCGACGACGCTCAACCTGCTGGCAAAATATCGCAGCAAAATTTCCGGTGAGAACAGTCGGAATACGTTCTTCAATGTTGAGCACAATGTGTTTGACGCTGCCATCGAGTTTGAGCATTCGCGGATGCAGAATCCGGAACAGGCTTTCAACTATCTAAACTCGGCCCAGGCAAGATCGTTGTGGGACCTGCTTAACTCGGACAAGGACGTCAGCGCCAGGGTGCGGGACGCGGACATAAAATTTCAAACAGTTTCAGAACCGCTGACGTTGGCGGAGATCAAGGAACGGGTGCCCGCGCAAGCGCAGCTGCTGCAATACGCCGTCCTCGAAGACAGGGTTCTCATTTGGATCATTTCCCGGGATGATTTTCAGGTCAAAGAAAAGCAAATAAGCAGGAAGAGTCTTAACGAGAAACTTCTTCGCTATCTGGCAATTATTTCGCGTCCCCCGGAGAATGATGGATCTGAAGAAACAGCCCTGGCCAGGGAGTTGTATTCCGCTCTGGTCCAGCCGGTGGAATCGCTCTTAGGTAAAGAGAAACTGCTCTGCATCATTCCCGACGGCACGCTGACCCATCTGCCTTTTGCGTCCCTGATTTCACCGTCAGGGAAATACTTTTTCGAAGAACGACTGCTAATGACGTCGCCGAGCGCCAGTGTCTTCCTGAATTGCTCTGAAAACGCTAACCGGAAAAGCGAAGCCAGAGACGAAAGAATTTTGACCGTTGGTAATCCGCGACTCGACCTCAAGGCCTATCCGAATCTCGCCGATCTGCCGGCTGCAGCGGAAGAAGCGGACGAGGTCAGCCGCCGCTACAACTCGCGGGTTTCGCTCGTTGATGACAAGGCCACGGCGATCGCCGTTAGAAGTGAACTGGAGGGCTCGGACGTGGTCCACCTCGCGCTTCATTCCAGCGTCGACGATGAGGTTCCGTTACGTTCAAAACTTCTCCTGGCAAAGTCGAAGGGAGAGGCCGCGCACAGCTCATCCGGTTCAGCTCTCCATTCGTATGAGATCTACAACCTGAAGCTTCCGAAGACGCGATTGGTAGTGCTCTCAGCCTGTCAGAGCGGCGCGGAACGATACTACGGCGGCGAAGGAATGATGAGCCTGGCCCGGGCTTTTATCAGCGCCAGCGTGCCGTTGGTGGTTGGCAGTCTCTGGCCGGTAGACTCCGCCGCCACGAAAGAGTTGATGGTCAATTTTCACAAACATCGCCGCGCGGACGGCGCGTCAACCGTCGCCGCCCTCGGCAAGGCGCAACAGGACCTGCTGCGCGGCGCGTCGGAACGCTATCGTCGTCCGTATTACTGGGCCGCGTTCACCGTCAACGGCGGCTACGCACGATTCTAGCCTTTTGGCAAAAGCAAGCCTTTGATGCCTCCCCGTCGAACGCGCTTGCTATGAAGTGTGGTCCATTTTTGAAACAAACCTTCGTCGCGAAAATTGCTGGAAACAATAACGCCGCTCGGTTCATATAAGTGTGAGAGTTGGAATCGTTTCCCTTTGGTAGCAGAAGGAACTCATATAGAGGAGAGCACATCATGTCAATCAGAATTCTTTTCAGAGGGTTGATGGTATTCCACAAGTTCGCCGACACAATGGAAATCGGATTTGTTGACGCCCCCGGCCATCCCGCGACGCCGCCGCCGACCATGCATGACGCCGGCCATGTCCCCCGCATCCTCACCATGAAAGATGGTGTGATCACCTCCGTATTTGATCTGCGGCGTCGACCGGAGTTGGGGACGCCGGTGGTCCGGCGTTGGGAAATCGAGGTCATGAGACCCTTGCAGCCAACCGCCACGACCCACGAAAACGGGGCGATATTTGAAAGGCTGAAGCATTCGGATCTCATGGATTTCCGCTGGGTCACCGACCTGGAAGGTAAAGACCTGCACGATGAAGATCTCAGCAGTAAGATCGACAAGACAAAGCTGAGGTTTGTGTTGGTTGTGCCGCACGGGCATTTCTATACAACGCTGCTAACTGAGTCACAAAAGAAAACATCGTCAATCTTCGGCACGCCGGCTAAGAGATTTGGATGTGCGACTGAGGTTATGGCGTGCGACATTGCTTTCAACACGGGCGATGCCAACCTGCGAGTCAATGGCAACATTGCATTTTCTTTTAGGCCAGGGTTTGTCTACGAGTTTTCGAATGCTCCTCCTGACGTCGCTTACGCGATACCTCCAAATAAACCATACAAAGATGGAGGACCAAGCCACTTCAAAATGTACTACACGCATTTGTTTGGGACCGTTCCAAATGAGCAATTCGACCTGCTCCCGGAAATTGATCCCGACCCGGCCCCCGACCCATTTTTGTGCGGGATTACATCACTTGGTACCAGCAAAAACACGCTCGTTTAGGCGGACGTTCGATAGATCGGAGACATGCATGGAAGATCAGGAAGCACCCGAACCGCCCGCCGTGGGCGAGCCTGAGGCGACCTCCGAACCAGGTGATGTTGAAAAGGCCGAACTCGATGCCGAGGCGGAGGAAGACTGGGTGGCCGGTTCAATCGAGGTGGTGTTCCACAGCGCGGATCGTTCCGGATTGAAGGAGTGGGATTTCTCAGATTCGACGGAGCAGAAGAGTTTTCCCGACGTGTGGTCGCCGGAACTCAAGCAGTTGCTTGAGAGGAACGAGTTCATAAGCTGGGGTCCGATATTCCCGCTTTCTTATCCATGGTCCACTGACAGCCCGGAAGAGTCACGGAAGTTCTACGAAAACTCCGGGCGCTACCGGTATGTCAGCCTGCATTTTCCAGCGCAGTCGGATTTGGTTTCGATCGCGAATGAGTTGGAGGAACTGCCTGAGATAGTTCGGGCTGCGCCGGTGCCGCGTCTTAGACCGCCCTTCGATCCACTTTGCGAACCGATGGTAGGGAAAGATGATCAAGTTCCCGCGGATGACGATACGCAATGGTACCTGTTCCGTTGTGGGATAAATCAGGCGTGGACGAAAGCTTCGGGCCAGGGGGTCGTGATCGCCGACATCGACTGGGGGTTCAATCCGAACCACGAAGACCTTGTTTCTCGAATCAAGAACAGCCTGAATACATTTGAGAACAGCCGCAGCATATCGAGCGGCGACAAATTTCGTCACGGGACTGCCGTGCTCGGACTTGCCGCCGGCTCGGTGAATGGCGTCGGAATCGCAGGAGTTGCCTACAACGCGACTTTGTGGGCTATTCAAGCGGGAAGTAACGTCGTGGAAGACGAAAAGCACTGGCTGTCTGCGATCGATTTCGTGCGGCGGGAGAAGAGTCAGGAGAGGAAAGTAATGATTCTCGAGATCCAGACTCTGAAGGGTGGAAATGTCGAGATGAGTGTGGCGATTAGCAAAGCAATCGTTGATGCCATAGGCGAGAATGTTCTGGTCTGCGTTCCAGCAGGAAACTCCGGTGGCGACGCGGGCCTGGGGGAAGACCAAAAACCGATTCCACCAACCGGTTCCGTGCTGGTGGGGGCAACCAGTTACCACCCAACGCTAAACAGGCCTGGAGCAAGCAATGTTGGATGTCGGATCGTTGTCTACGCTCCCGGTGATGAAGATCACGACTTAACCTGCGGTGTTCCGGCTAAAGACGACTACACCAGCCGCTTTGGTGGTACTTCCGGAGCGGTTGCCAAGGTTGCCGGCGTCGTAGCGTTAATGCTGAGCATGAACGACAAATTGACCCAAGCTGAGGTCTGTGAAATTCTGAAGCAGTCTCCGACGCCTGTAACTGATCAGTTGAACAAGCCGGTCGGCGTCCTTTTAAACGCCAAACACGCTGTGTGCGAGGCACTTAAGCGCAAAACGGCAATCATATAGTTGACTCACGGCAAGCTGACTCGCGTCCGTGATGAGGTCAGTACCACCTGCGGTAGCGGGTGGGTAGTCGTTATCCCCGAGTTTACCCATCCGCTACCGCGGAGGGATCTGACCTCATTGCCCAAGTGAGTCAACTATAAGGATTGCGCGCAACACGGTTGGTTAAATCGGAAGTCCCACACCTTCTGCCCATCTCATCTTCGTCACCAGTCTTTGTGGACCTCTGAAATCAGCGGGGGGAAGCGGGGGCGGCTGCGTTAACAGTCGCCGCCGCTTCTCGCGGCATGTTGCCAGGGAGGGTGGGGTGAGTCTTGTAAATGCAAGCGTGCCAGAGTTTGATTAGACGCCAGTCTTGGGCGGCTTTCGTCTAAACTTTGTCGTCACTAGCTATGACCCTTTCGCCGGAAACGTTTCACCCGCGCTCGAGTATGCTGGTCCTCACGACGACGACTAATTTCAACTCGCTGAGTTCAAGCGACGTCGAGAACCCGCCCATGCTCCAGCCTGGTCAACTCCTGGACATGACTGGGCCAGACGCCTTTCGTTGAGGCGGACCAACATCAAGAGTCACAACCCGGACGACACCCAGTCTGCACCGAAAATTCTCGAAAGGTTCAGTATCTAACGCTGTCCGGCGTTGACAGACTCAAGTGACCGTCTTACTCTTCGCTTGCTTGTCTTAGTCCTTTTGATCGGCCGCCCGGAGGGCAGGTGGACCGCAGCGAATGAGCCGAAGTTAGGTGCTCTCTGCGCGGGTCTGCTTCCTCCAACTCCTAAAGCAAGCTTCCCTTTTCGCGCCCGCTCACGAGTCCAGGCCAGTGGACACCTGTGGCGGAAGTAACCTCAAAAATGGATGCGTCATCATGAGCTGTGAAGAACTCGCCGCATGAATAAAGACTGGGAACTAACTGAAGAACAGTTTTACCGCTTGCTTAGGTGGCTCGACCCGGATCAGGAAATCGCTGCAAACAAATACGGGTTGATTCAATCACGGCTGGTTAGATTTTTCGCGACCCGCGGTCGCGTTGATCCGGAGAATCTCGCGGACCAGTCCATCAATATTGTCATCTCCAAAGTGGATGAACTCAGCGACTACGTGGGCGACCGCAGTCTGTATTTTCTGGGGGTGGCGAAATTTGTAGACCTTCAAGAGCTTAGAAATAGAAACCGCACTCCGCCGCCACCGCTGCCGACTCCTGATCCTGTTCAACTTGAAGCGGAGGACGTTTGCCTTAGTCGCTGCCTGGAGGAGCTGGATGATGACGATCGGCAATTAGTTATTGACTACGAGGAAGGAGAAAAGCAGGAGCGGATCCGGCTGCGCAAAGAATTGGCCCGGAAACTTGGTATCACCGTTAACGCGTTGAGAATTAAGATTTGCAGGATACATTCCCGTTTGCGGAAATGCCTGGAGCAATGCCTGAATGAGCTGCCGGCCAACTGAAACGGTTTGGGCCTAAATGCGATAAGAGTTAGAAAGTCTCGCGGAGGAGAAGGTGCTTAATTGATGTCGTCAAATCGCAATAATCAGGTAACAATTCGGCAGTATTTGCTGGGACAACTCACCGGCGAAGAGCTTGAGCGATTTGAAGAGCAACTTTTTGTTGACGACGAATTGGTTGAAGAAATGCTCGCTGCCGAAGACGAGCTGATCGACGAGTCGATAGCCGGAGAATTAAGCAGCACTGAGGCCGCGCAGTTCGACGAATTCTTCCTCGTGACCCGGGAACGCCAGGACAACCTTCGCTATCGCAAAGCGTTCAAGCGGGCTCTAAAAAGACCGACGCCAATTCCTTTTCCTGCCCCGCGCAAGCAAGCCTGGATGTACTGGGCCACGAGCGCAGTTGCAGCAGTTGTGATCATCGCCTTCATCGCCAGTCCGGCGCTGAGAAGTCGTTTGTTCGGACCTGAGCAGCGTACCTTCACCGTCCTCGCTTTAACTGCGGTCTCAACTGATCGCGCCACCGCCACCGGCAGCAGTCCGCAAAAAATAAAGCTGCCGCTGCAGTACGACGATCTGAAACTTCAACTAACTCTGGCGGAACCCTCAACGCCGGCGGGCTATCGCGTTGAAATGCAAAGTGGCGACCGCATAAAGAAAACCCTGGAGAGCGTGCGAAACGGACAGGCAGTTGAAGTGTTGGTTCCCGCCGCGGATCTCAAAGTCGGAGAGTATGCCTTTAACGTGTTTTTGATTAAGCCTGACGGCACTGAAGAACGCGTGAAGGGCAGCTACCGATTGGCAGTTGAGCCGCCGAACTAACCCGGAAGCCTGACTAACTCCGAAGCCTGACTAACTCCGAAGCCTGGCGGGGCGAAAACGCCAATACCACCAAACAAACGCAGCCAGCAACAACGTCAGTGAAGTCCCGACGACGATCGGCGACAGTCGCGTCTGCTGTTGGATCGGGGCTGGTTTGATGACCTGTCGATAGTCGCCCTGCAAAGTGAAAGCGGCCCAGTAGTAAGGAGAACGCCAATGCGGTTCCTGCCGAATGCTGTTTTGCGCGGCGCGAAGAGCTTCGGCGGGTCGCATGCCGCGCTGCAGCATGTTGATGTAAAAACGCTTCATCAGTTCCGCCGTCGCTTCGTCGTTCACCTTCCACAAACTTGCGACCACGCTCGAGGAGCCCGCGTAGATGAACCCCCGCGTGAGGCCGATGAGGCCTTCGCCGCGCACGTCTTTGCCGAGACCGGTGCGGCAGGCGCTCAGGACCACCAGATCAACCGGCGCATGCAGACCATAAATGTCCTGAAGGCCGACAAAGCCATCCTGTTCCTGTCCGGCGCTATTAACCGTTGAGAGGATCAGCCCGGATTTTTCCGGACGCTTCGGATCGAGAATACCGTGGGTCGCCAAATGGAGAATTGCATACTTCGTCAGATCCGTGCGGCGCAGCCGGTCAGTTGAGGCTTCAAACCCGGTCGCCAACAGAGTCGTTTCGCCGGCCACTTCGCGCAAGTTTGCCAACTCCAGCTTTGAATAGAACAGCGATTCAATTGTGGCGGGATCGAACGAGTCGCCGATCGGCGTAATGTCGCGCACCGCCTGCGGCCGGCTTCCGAGTTTCGTTTCCGCCGTCGCTACTTGAGCGGCCGTCCTGTCAGGCTGTTGCGCGTAGTTAGACTGGAAAACCGGATCGCCAAAAGCCGCCAGCACATTTGGCGCTGATTGGCGGTGCGCAGTTTCCTGCCGCAGTTGGCCCAGGACGGAAGCGGAGGGCGCGTTGATCACTTCGTAATTCACCACCAGTTGCTCACGGTTACCCGCGGGCGCCGGCAGGAATTGAAACGGCACGTAATTGAGCGCGCCGTCGGCGACGACGATGATGCGCTGTTTGTTCAACTGCTCCGCGACCGGCGACAGAATCAGTTTGCTCAATTCATCAGCGGCGCCGCTCAACCGGCTTTCAGTTTCAGCCGTGGGTTCTAAGGCGATGAGTTCATAGACTTTACGGGCAGCATCGTTGACGACTTTCTGGGGAGGCAGTTCATAACTCTTAATACCAGCACGGGTCACCGCCCAGACGTAACTTTTGTTGGCGCCGAGAATATATTCCAGCAACACCGTCTGGTCGTCGGCTACAACTTGCTCCTGGATTTGTTGCAGGGGCCAGGCTCCGGGCCGGCTGAGTTGATCGTAAGCGGGGTAACGCGCGCGGATTGTTTCCACGATTTGTTTGTACTGGCTATTGAGTTGCGCTGAAGCCTGGTCCAAAGCCACCAGATCCTCGCGCTTGTAATCCTTTCCGAGCATTCCGATTTTTTCATTCTCTTTAGTCCGCAACGATTGACGCAGAAGCTTTTCCTGAGTGGCGAGCTGCGGATCCACGCCGGGTGCAAGGTTCGTTTGGGTTGCCTGCAGTAATTCCGCCAGCGAGCGCGCGCGGGCCAACTCACTAATCTCAAACGCATGCGTGAGCCGGTCGACCGAAGGATGCGCCTGGTTCTTTCGCATGAGACATTCGACATAGTTCTCATAACGCTCAAAGACCGCGGCGGAAAAAGCGGCGGTGAGATCGGTGCTGGTAGAAACTCGCCTCAGGTCCTCGGTAACGGCGATGGATTGGCGCAGGTACTCTTCAGCCGGCTCGAGATTGTTCTCGCGTAACTCCATGCTGCCCAGCGCGTAGAGCACGGCAGATTCATTCACGCCGTCAGCGAGTGATCTAAAGGTTTGCAAGGCGCTCTGATATTTCGATCGTGCCTGACTAACCTTTCCCTGCTGTTCTTCGAGTTGCGCGACCAACGCCACGACGCGCGCGGCTTCTCGTCGTTTATTGCCCTGAGCGTAGAGTTGCAAGGCCAACTCAAAATGAGTGCGGGCGGCGGCCTCGTCGTTAAGTGCTCTTTTGGTTCGTCCCAGAAATTCATGACACATCGCTTCGGTGATCCGGTCGGGGATCGCCGCGGCGTCGGCTATGGTTTGTTCTAACGTCGTCTGGGCTTCGGAGTAATTGCCCAGCAGGTAATAGGCCTTGCCTGCGTGCCAGGAGACATCAATTGCCGAACGCGGATTTTCCGCCCGGCGAAAGTATTCCAAAGCCTCCTTGAACTTAGCTAAGCCGGTTTCCGGAAAGCCAATTTCAAGAAACGCCTCGCCCATCCCGTTGCTGATTTGGCCCAGCTTGTAAGGTTCCGCCGCTTCATCGAGTAGTGACCGCGCCTGGCCATAAAGGTCAAGCGCTTCCTGCATAGAGCCTTTGCGGTATTCGATGAACCCCAAACTAATCAACGCTCCAGCCTGCTCCCGAGGAACATTCAGTTCACGCCAAATTTCCAGCGCCGCCTGATTACTGGCGGTAGCCTCGGCCAGTTTGTGCTGCGCGATCTGAAAGTCGCTCAAGTATGCATAGGTCTCGGCGATCCACGGTTTGTTGTCAATTGAACGCCAGAGTTCGAGAGCGGTTTGTGCGGTTTGCAGTGCCAGCGCCGGATCGGTGTAGCCCTGACAATCGCTTCGGGTGACGAGGGCTTCGGCTTTGCCGGCGACGTTATTGGTCTGTTCGCTTAAAGCGATGGCCTGGTCGAGGAAAGGTTGCGCCTCGTCACACTTGCTCAGATGGCCATATGCCGCGCCGAGGCCGTTGAGAGTATCTATGTTGACCAGAGAAGTCGGCGCCGGCTTCAGGAGCGTGAGCGCATCCTGGTAAGTGGTTATAGCTTGTTTTGACAGATTGAGACGTACCTGAAGACGCGCGGCGCGATTGAGAAAGGCCGCGGCTTTAACAGGATCGACGGATCGATACTGTTGAGCCGCGGCCAATAAACTGGTCAGCGCTTGTTGTCGTTGTTCGATCGAGGTGGCTCGATCGTCGTTTTCCCGCGTCAGCACATCGTCGTTTTGCGCTCGTTGCACCGGCGTTGGCGTGACGAGAAAGACCAGCAAAAAGACCAGGACGTGACGCGGTTTTAGTCCAATCATACGCGTGCCGGCGTTCGCGAGCGTTTCCGTGCTTTCACCCCGGCTCTACGGCGAGCAGCTTTTCGCCGCGTGGTGTCAGGGTCCTCGGGAAGGGGTTTCTTGAATGCTTTGACGGCCCCGGCGCTAATGGAGAAAGCCTTGACCTTTCGCCCTTTTGGCCCTACTCGCGTGGCGAAATTCTTAATGGAAGGACAGCCGCAATCGCCGCTTTGCTCACCGCTGGATTTGTGATCCGGCGCAGCCTGCTCACCGCTGGATTTGTGATCCGGAGGAACGATATCCAGGGCGACCCCGATCGCCTGGGTTTTGGCTTGCTTGAAAAGGGTCGCGTCCTCAAATTCAACCAGTTTGAGAACTGCTTTCGACGGCGTTCCGTTTCGCAGCGCGCGTTGGGTGCCGTTGAAATACACATTCAGAAAATCAGACCACCGGTAACCTTCAGCGAAGTCCGGCGACGTGTTGAACTTGTAACCCTGATAGCGCTCCATGACTGATCGTTGCGAAGGTTTTGGCGTTTTGTCCGCAAATGAATCCGTCGGCAGCCGTGACACTGTCCGTCCCGGCGTAGCAGCCACTGTCTCTTCCGGAATGTTTTCGACTTCGAGCGACTCTGACCACGGGAAGTAAATAGACAGCCCGTGCGAGTATTGAAACCGCCAGCCAAAATACTCCGAACGAATTACCAGTTTCTGGAAGCGCTTCGACCGATCGGCCCAGGCGAAAGTCTTCAGTTCCTCACACACCATCTTACAGGCGTCAGCGACAGCCGCCAGCGTTGGGTTCGCCTTCAACTTCGCGTTCACCTTCGCCTTCGGGTTCGCGTCCTCGACCTCGGCATCGCTGACTCCGATGACGTTGAAACAGGCAGTCCTCAAAAGGTCGGAAAAATCGTAAAGATCCGTGTAACTCTCGCCCCAATAGCTTTGCGACTCCGCATGCGCTTTGCCAATCAGGCTGACCAGCAGATGGTCCGTCACCGGTTCGCCGCCGTCAATCGGCACTTTGCCGAACGCTTTGATCAGCAGGTCAATGAGATTCTTGAGAGGCGCGGTTAAGCCGTCGACTGCCTCCTCCTGCAAATTGCATAGAGACATATCGGAGGAATAACCGGCCATCATGAAATCGGTGGAGTTGTACAACGACAAATGGTAGAGCTTTTCGACCAGCAGTTGAATATCATTCTCGTTAAGGTTGGCGCCCCTGGAGCGATCCACTGTCGCGAAAATCTTCTTCAGTAATTGTCGATAGGGCCAACTGCCGACGTAGGAGGTGCCCTGGGAGGCGATCATGTAGTTCGCCTTGCCTTTCAACTGATAAGCAAGTTCAACGGAACTCATGGAGCAGCTATGCAGGCCCAGCAAATCCAGCGTGGTCCTGCCGTCTTTGGTGGTCTCGCCGTCCTTCTCAAAGGGAGTAAGAACGGTTTCCAGTTGGGTGAGCGAAATCCCACTCGTCGGGTTGTCGTCAGGCAGAAAGGCATCGTTTCCGACGATCATGCCATGACCGATCAGGAATAGCATGTAGTGTTTGGCAGGGTACTTGTTCCGACAAAAGCCGACAAAGTTTTGGAGCGCATCAAACGCTCTCAACTCACTCTTGCCCGTCAGTTCGTTCTTCAGGTTTCGCGACGCCTCATCCGGGTCATCGTCTTTGATAGTGTCCGGATGAACAATGTCTTCTGACATGTTGCGCACAAAAGTATCTTCGCCGTCGCCAATGAGTGTTCGTCTGCTGCCCGTTTTTGGTTCTACGACCCTTCGTCGCTCGGCGTTAACGTGGTAAATCCGGGTGGGAGCGGTGATCTCGGCAGGATCAAAGCGGACGAGCACATCCACGTCCTCCTCATATCCGGCATCTTTAATGGCTTTCAACTGATGAATGAGCAGCGGGGACAGAGCGTTGTCTCCGGCAAAGAAACACATCACGGTCATTTTTCTGCTTCTGTTCTCTTTTGCAGGCGGCGGCGGTAAGGTGCCATGTCCATTGTTTTTCGCTGAGTCGGGCATTGTGAATCCTCCTTCGGGATGGGAAGCGTTAGTTGGGAGCAAGATTGCCGCGCCAGCGATAATCCTCGGATGAAGAGGCGAGACGGCACTTCATGGGAAGGTCGGGCGAAGGCAATGATGAACTGCTGCGAGGACTGCGAGAGGCTATTCCGTCGGCACGCCTGGTGTCAACAGAAAATCCTCACGATCTGGAGTCCTCAATCTGTATGAGAAAAGCCGGTTAGACATTTCAAATCCGAAGACCGAGGGACGATTTGCATGTCAGTGAAGCAGCACCGAAGAGGGAACTTTTGGTCAAGAACAACGACAGACGATTCCTTAACCATCGTGCTGTCAACTGGAAAGTTTTCTCGCCGTTGACCATTTCAACTGAGGCCTTATCTTAACCACGCAGGCAACGTTCAGGTCGGCAGGGTCCTCCTATCCGCAAGAATCCTCCCCATCGTCGTTCTACCAGCCAGTTAGGTTCTACTTCTAACTTCTCCCCAAATTCCAGGGGTGGTCTATCGATCCAGCAGTACCAGCGGGAATCACCCCAGGGTGAATCTAGCGAAGCCACGGGTCTCCCCCGTATGAGAACCAGGTCAAGGCTGAAGAGTGTTTCTCAAATTGGAGTCGACAAGGTCATGGCAAACGCCAACAGCAACAGCATTGGACGACCGGGCCAGCGGGAACGCTTTGAACGGCGCATCCGCCGGGCACGCCGGCGCACGAGTTTGCGCGCTCGCCTGAAGACAGAAAGAACTTCATCGCTGCCGCACCGCGTCAATGACACGAATCCTGATCGCGGCGCGGTAGCGTTAGCGGCCGAGACAGAAGGCGCGGACGAAGTGATAGGCGTCGGATTCAAAGCTCGTTGGCCCACGCCAGGCCGAACTTCGATTTCTTTGCACTCCTGAACCTAATTAAGAAGGAGACAGACAATGATCAGACATGCGTTTGTGTTTACACTCGGGGTAATTCTGCTGGCGTTGATGGCGCCGGTGGGTCTGCTAACTAAAGCACAGCAAGAGAGCAAGGTGGACGCGAGCGACTACCGTCTTTCTGGGCCATATACGCACAAGAATCTCACGATCTTTTTGGTCCACGGAAAGAGCATCCTCAAAGCGAAATCGTTTCTGACGCTGCAGGAAGCGCTCGTGCAAAAGAAGGTCGTCGTTTACGAGACAAAGAGCGTCAACGAACTTTCAATCCAGAATTTTGGCCGCGAAGATGTCTTTGTTCAGTCAGGCGACATCGTCAAAGGTGGCGCTCAGGATCGCATGATTGGAGTCGATTTCATCGTGCCGGCGCGGTCCGGCAAACTGCCAATCTCGGCGTTTTGCGTTGAGCATGGCAGGTGGAGCGGACGCGGTAACGAACACGCATCAACCTTCAGCAGCTCGGCTGACGTCGTAGCTACAAAAGAGATCAAGTTGGCAGCGAAGCGTTCGAATTCACAGGGCGGCGTTTGGCAGAGTGTAACCGTGGCCCAGGACAAACTGAGTAAGAGCGTCGGCGAGCCAGTTAACTCAAGCGTGTCCGCGTCGAGTTTGCAACTTTCCGTCGAGAACGCAAAAGTGCGAGAGTCGGCCGACAGTTACGTTAAGTCCCTCGCCAACATTCCCAACCGCGGCAACGACGTCATCGGCTACGTCTTTGCGATCAACGGGAAGGTGAACAGCGCCGACATCTACGGTTCAAACGTGCTGTTCAAGAAGCTCTGGCCCAAGCTGCTCAAGGCCAACGCGATCGAAGCGATCGCTGAGTTGCAGGGTGACAAGTTCAAACCGGCGTCGGTCGAGGGCGCCCACGGTTTTCTTTCTGAGTCTGAAAAAGCGAAAGGCTCGGCGAAGGACGTCAACGCCCGCGTGAACCTGATGACGCGTGAGGATTCGGAGAATATTTTCTTTGAAACTCGCGACCGGGATCAGAACGGCGCGTGGATTCACCGCAACTACATTAAGAAGAACTAGCGAACGAGGGCAAAAGGGTAAGGGGAAAGGGTAAGGGGCAGGACCAAGCCAGGCCGGTTCCTTACCCTTTTCTTTTAGTTCTCAGTGGACAATCTTCGTTGAATACAGAACTCCGTACATCGCGTCCTGATTCTTCGGAAAGCCTTTCCCGTTCGTCGACAGCATCAGGTTCACCAGTTGCAACTGGCCGGCATATTTCCGGTAAGCCATCCACTGTAAGCGGCGGAAGTCGTCAGGCTTCTCGGGATTCGCTTCGCGAAACTGCACGCCCTTCACGCCGTCGATTTCCACCCACTTCACTTCGTCAACTTCGCCGTTCTTCATTCGACCCTTTTGTTGCTCGTAGGTTCCCTGGATGCTCATGGCGGCGGGAAAGCTCTGGTCCATGGGCGAGATGCTGACAATCAAGTTGGCAGCTTCCGAGCCTCCGGGCGAATGCCAAACAAGTTGCTTCGAATCAGTGCTGACCTGCTTCCACTGCGCTGGAACTGTCCAGGTCATTCCCTGCTGATCCCATTTCACCGTTTGACCGTCCGCAACGGCTGCGGTCTGGGCGGCTGTAGGTGTCGCCGGCTCTGCATCGACATCCGGTTCAACCGAACTCGACTCTGACTTGCTCGAGTTGCTCGGCGCGGTCGATTTCGAACTCTTCAGTTTGTCGGTCAGGTTGCAAAGCGAAAGCGCAAATCCAAGCACAAGCAGGATAGGAATTTGTTTCATGGGCCACACTCACAGCAGGGAACTGGAAAAAGCAGTGCGCTTCTATTCTAAAACGGGGTATCAAGTCAAATGTCGCTGTGTCAGCGGGGAACTGGCCCGACCGTGAGGGCGGACTTGGAAGGTCTGGAGAAGGAGCCCTCTCTGACGGTCGGGCCGGTGCCCCGTTACCAACCTCTGCTCGCGCGTGGTATCCTACGGTTTCCCCTCAACAGCCCCCGCTGAATAACTGAGCCGTTGCGCTCAAATTTTCCGGAGAATCTTATGAACACCGCTGCCTGTCAGCCCATTCGCTCGCCGCGACCGGGCGTCAAGTTTTTAACCATGCGTCGACTGACAACCTTCCTGGTGATCAGCCTGCTCGGCTTGGCCGCGACCGCGTGCCAGCGAGCCGATAACACTAACGCGAACACAAATTCCAACCTGACGGCCAACGCCAACGTGTCGCCAAACGCGAATGCGAATTCGTCACCTGAGGCCGCAGCCACTATCGCCGCGCGCGAGCCGGAGAAATATCGCGCCCTGCTCGTGTTCAGCGCCGAGACCGAAGGCGGGCAAAAGACGATTGGAATTCCTTCGTTGTCGGCCGAAGTGGCCCGCAACGGCGCCGATCGCCGCGTCTCGTTCAAGCTGCCTGACGGTTCTGATCTGATCTACCTCGAGCAGGGCGGCAAGCACATCGTGATCGCGCCCGGCCGCAAACAATACGCGGAACTGACTCCGGAAGCGACGGGCTTTCAACTGCAAAAGTTGATGACGCCCGGCCAGGTTGTTTCCTATCTCGAACGACTGAAGGGCGTGGAGAAGGTTGGCGATGACACCATGAACGGACGGCCCGCCGACAAGTATCGTTATGCGACGACCACAAACACTTCGACCTCAGCGGGCGAAGTTAAGAGTGAAGCTTTCTTCTTCGTCGACAAAGAGACTGGCTTGCCGCTACGGGCTGAGTTGAACACGGAAGCCAGCGGCGATGTTAAGGGAGTCAAAGGGGCGCGGATCGTTGCCGAGATGCGCGACATCAGCACGACTGTTGACGATTCGCTGTTTCAGGTTCCGGCCGGGCTCAACAAGGTGCCGCCTGAGCAGGTGCGGCAGCAGATCGATTCGTTCACCAACACCGTGGGTGCTCTCGTCAAAGCGCTCTTGAGCAACATGAATGCGGCGGCCGCTACGAGTGCCCCGAGTGTATCGCCGGCCGCCGTGGCTTCGCCGTCACCTTCGCCCACGCGCTAGCATGCTCGGGCCATAGCCCCACGGAGCAGTAGCCGTGAGTGCGGGCTCCGTGACTTGAGGGCTTCTGTCACAGAAGGACACCGATGAAATACTTTTTATTTCTTATCCTTGGTCTCGTCGTTGGCGCTGTGGCCACCGTTTACGTTCTCGGAGTGCCGAGTGCGAGGGCAACTCCCGGAGCGCATGTTGAAGCGCCGTCGCCGGAGGGCGATCCGCCGGCGACGGTCGTGGTTTCGATTAGCGACAGTCTCATTGACGAAATGCTGGCCACGATCTTTCGCGATCTTGGACCACCGTCTTTCAAACTTGCCGGCAATAACGTGCCACCGAGTTCGGCTGACATCCAGCCCGCAGCGTTTCAGGGCGGCTGCGCAAACAGCGTGACCCTCGCGCCGGAAGGCAGCAATGTCAAGACGCACGTCGAATTCGCCGGCGGCAAAATTTCCGCGCCGCTGGTTTTTAGTGGCACCTACAATCTGCTGGGAAACTGCATGCAGTTTAAGGGTTGGGCGCAGACGACGATCCAGCTTTCGTTTGACCAATCCAGTCAAACGCTCTACGGGCGGGCGAATGTTGAAGGCGTGAATCTCGAAGGCGTGAATCCGCTGGCCAATAATTTCGTAACCGTCTTTGTGCGTACGGCGATAGACCAGCGGGTGAATCCGCTGCAAATACTTCGCCCGCAGCAACTGCAGTTAATGATTCCGGTGCAGGCGAGCGGCGGCTCGTTGAAGGCGAACGTGAAAGACGTGCGCGCCGAAGTTCAGGACGGCTCGCTGCGACTGCACATCACCTACGGTTTCACCGGGACGAAGGGACCAGCTCCAACCGGGTGAGCGCGACGTCAGCACAAACTCTTTGGAGTGCGCTGACCTGTCAGCGCTTTCGTTGGCCGCGACCTGGCGCGGCCATCTCATAAATTTAAGAAACAGGGCGTCAAGCTGCCCTGAAATCAAAAGCGGTGACAGGTCACCGCACTCCAAAAGTTTTAGTGTTCGTCTCAATTAGTGAATGACGATGCCGGCGCCGATGCGGAAGTTGTGCTGCGTGTTATCAAAGACGTGAGTCGGATTGTAGTCAATCTGGATCACGCGAATGTCGAAGCGCTTGCTGGCCCGAATGTCCAGGCCGCCGCCAATCACTCCCGCGAAACCGGTGTCGGTATCGGTGAAATCGGTAACGCACGGCGAAGGAAATATCGTGATGCAAAAGTTGTCGCTGAAAATCAATTTTGTTGCGCGCGTGGGCCATGCCTGCGAGCGCGTGCGCAAATGGCTTGAAGCGAGTTTCCTTCGAGTTGTCTTTGATTTGCACGCCGCCGAGCAAATTGTAAACGGTCGAGTCGATTGGTCTGACTTTGGGTTTCCTGGCGCTCTTGGCGGTTGCATTAGGTTTGAGCCCTCCCTTACGGTCGGGCTTCTGCCATGGTGCCGCCTTCCGCGAGGGCGCGCTGACGCTGGAAGTGATCGACGATCTCCTGCGCGGTTTTCTGGCCCACAAACGGCGTCAACTCGGAAACCGCCGCCGCGGCGATGCGGTGAATGGAGCCAAAATGTCTTAGCAGTCGTCCTTTCCGCTTCTCGCCCACGCCGGGAATCGCCGAGAGTTCCGAAGTGAAGTCGCGCAACTCGCGGCGCTTGCGATGGTAGCTGAGCGCGTAGCGGTGCGTTTCGTCGCGAATCATCTGCAACAGACGCAGATATCAATGAATGCGGGTCGAGGAAGATCGGCTCGTGCTCGCGTCCTTTCACCAGCAGGTAAGAAACCTGATTGTGTTTGAAGGGCGGCTTCACAACGCCGACCATCGGCACAGCTTCAAGATCAAGCTCGCTCATCGCGTCGGCCGCGGCATTGAGCTGCGCCTTGCCGCCGTCGATCATGATCAGGTCCGGCAAAGGTTTGCCTTCATCCAGCAGCCGCCGGTAACGACGCACGACCGCCTCGCGCATTGAAGCGACATCGTTTGCGCCCTCGACCGTCTTGATCCGAAACTTGCGATACTCCGAACGGTTCATCTTGCCGTTGTCGCACACGACCATGCCGGCGACATTCTCGGCGCCCTGGATGTGGGAAATATCAAACGACTCGATGCGCGCCGGGAAAGCGCGGCAGCTCGAGCGTCTCCTGCAACTCTTCGAGCACGAGTTTCATGTCGGGCTTGAGAATGCGAAAGCGTTGTTCAAACGCAAGCTTTGCATTCTTCTCGCCGAGGTCGATCATGTCGCGCTTCTCGCCGCGCTGGCTGTGATGAATCCTGCACGCGCCGTCCTTTGCGCGCGGTCAACGCCTTCTCAAGCAGTTCGCGATCCTCAAAGTCTACAGGGACGTGGATTTCCTTCGGCACGTAATCCGTCGCGTAGTACTGCGCCAAAACTCGCCGAGAAACGACGCCGGATCGAATTCGTCTTCAGGCAAATCTTCCCAAAAGAATTCACGACGGCCGACGATGTGTCCTTCGCGCATGGTGAAAAGTTGCAAGGCAAGTCGCTGCCCTTCGCGGTAGTAAGCAAAGATGTCGACGTCGCGATCGGTGGTCGTCGCCATCTTCTGCTGTTCGGAAAGTTTGACGACTGTCTTGCGCAGATCGCGATACTTGGCCGCCATCTCATAACGCAACTCGCCCGACGCCTGCTCCATGCGCTCTTCGAGCGTGTCAGCAAGTTCTGTGTTCCGGCCTTCGAGCAACAGGCGCACGTCGCGCACCGCTTCCTGATATTGTTCCGGCGTGCACAGACCTTTTACGCATGGGCCAAGACAACGCTTGATGTGATACTCGAGACACGGACGCGGCGCCTTGCCGTCAATTTCGATGTCGCAGGTACGTAACTGGAAAGTTCGGTTGATTACGTCGATCGTTTTGCGCGCGAGGCTCGCCGGCAGAAACGGACCGAAGTAAAGCGCGCCGTCTTTTTGAATTCGTCGCGTGATCACCGCTTTCGGAAACGGCTCGTTGATCGTCAGTTTCAGATGCGGGTACGACTTGTCGTCTTTGAGATTGACGTTGTAACGCGGCTTGTGTTTTTTGGTGAGCGTGGCTTCCAGGATCAACGCTTCGACTTCGTTGTCAGTAACAATGACCTCGACGTCGGCAATCTGCCTGACGAGCGCGTCGGTCTTCCGATCGAACGGCCGCGCCTCTCGGAAATACGATTGCACGCGACTGCGCAAACGCTTGGCCTTGCCGATATAGATGATTTTGCCGGCGCCGTCCTTGTAGAGGTAAACGCCGGCTGAAACTGGAATTTCCTTAAGTTTTTCCGCTAATGTCATCGTTCATTTGCAAGTGCGCGGCCCTGAAATGGATCGTGGACCGCAGTCATTAAATAGTGAAAGCAGCAGCGGGCTTCTCTCGAAAACACTTCGCGCGCACTCGTATTCTATCCCACGAAATTCGCGAGGACTAACGAGCGGAATTCGCTATAACTAACGGGTCGCAGGTATCACTTGAAACTCTTGACAAGGTTCGCAGTTGGAATAAGAATACCCGCCGACAACTCGTTTCTTTCCGGTGTGTCCGTACCTTGCCTTGCCGCGATACACCCAACCATAGGCTTGCAGATTTGCTCACCCGACCTGCGCAACAGGTCAAGAAGGAGGTCACATGAAACACAAAGCAGTGATTGCCGGCTTGCTTCTCGTGCTGGCGTTTTCATCGATGTCATTCAAGTGTGGCGGTGAGTCGCTTCCGCCGGATTCGCCTTGGAGAGGCGCAGCGAAAGCGGCGGACGACATCGCAATCTCAATCAACACCATGATCAAAACCAAGCGCGCCCTCGCGCAGCAGGGGACCATCACGCCCGCCGAAGAGTTAGCGCTGACCAACGCGCTTTTGAAACTCAACACGGCTGACAAAGCCCTGGTCGCCAAGATCAAGACACTCAAGAGCACAACTGAGGCGAACGCGGAAAAGCCGAATTTGTGTGGGCTGTTTAGCACCGTAACGTCTGCGCTAAGCGAACTGAACAACTCGGGCGTGTTGCCGATCTCAAACGCGAACGCGAAGACTCAACTCACAACTATCATCAACGCGCTTAACGCTTCGGTTGCGATAATCGCACCGCAGTGTGCGTAGCCGCGCGCAGTTGACTGCGTCGCGTCGCACTGACAGTTCACTAAGAAACTTGGAGGTGGCACCTTGGATAAATTACTCGGAATTCTTCCTCTTCTCGCACCGCTTCTTCAAATTATTCCTGGCGGCGGCGCAACGCCTGAGATCGTGGCGGCAGTGCTCGCCATGATCAAGTACATCAAAGAGCAAACTGGCATGACCACAGATCAGATCCTGGATCGCGCCGGAGTTACTCTTGATGAAAACGAGAAAATGTTGCTGGAGGATAAGCTCCGCCTGGGCGGATGATGAATTGTGCGGATGATGAATTGTGCGGGGGCGCGCGGCATTGCGGCGCGCCCCCCGCGTCTCACCAGCCAAAGTCTCAAACTCTGCGTTAAACTCAGCGTGCTCGGCGTCTCGGCGTGAATGTTTTTGCGCAATGTTCGCCGCCGAGTCGCAAAGATCACGCGAAGAGAACTTCGAATTGGGCCACTACCTCAAACAGAAACTCAGTCCTGCCTCATGCAAGTGTAGTAATCTTTCGCGCTACGACAATCGGGACTGAGAGGGACCAGCAGCGGAGTGAGATTTCCATTTCAACTAAAAGACGGCGGGGACTTTGACGCTGTTGGTTTCGGCCTCAATGCCGTCGATCACCTGATCGTCGTGCCTGAGTATCCGGCGTTTGATACAAAGATTCGTTTGCTTGAACACCAGCAAGCGGCCGGTGGACAAGCGGCGACGACGATGGTGGCGTTGCAGCGCCTGGGCTTAAAGACGGCATATGCCGGACGATTTGGTTCCGACGCCGAGGGACAGTTTGGTTTGCGAGCCGTCAGGGACGAAGGGGTCGACACCGAGTTTGCGGAAGTGATCGAAGGCGCGCGCAATCAGCTCGCCTTTATCATTGTCGACGGCGGCACCGGCGAACGCACAATAATCTGGGACCGGGACGAACGGCTGAGCTATGCGGCCGCCGACGCGCCGGTCGAATTGGCTGCGCGCGGTCGCGTCTTTCATCTCGATGCGCACGATCCGCCTGCTTGCGCACGCATGGCCCAGGCTGCGCATGACGCGGGAACGATTGTCACTGCCGACATCGACAACATCTACGACGGACTTCCGGAACTACTGCCGCTGATCGACGTGCTAATCGGCTCGCGCGAATTTCCGCATCGCGTGACCGGAATCGCGGACGAGCGCGCGTCGTTAGTTGAGCTGAAGGCTCGTTGTGGCTGCGGGGTGGTTGGCATGACGAAGGGTCGAGAGGGCGCGATTGTTTATTGCGAGGGACAGTTCATCGAGTCGCGCGCCTTTGAAGTTCCGGGCAGTTGCCGCGACACTACCGGCGCCGGCGACGCGTTTCACGGCGGCTTTCTTTATGGACTGCTGACGGGAGAAGACGTCGAGACGAGTCTTCGGCTCGCGAACGCGGTGGCGGCGATGAAGTGTCGCGAGCTCGGCGCGCGCACAGCGTTGCCGAATAGAAGCCAATTGACTGAATTTATCGCCCGGAGAAACGTTTAGAGGCGGGCATCGCCCGCCGGTTCAACTGACAGGGGACAAGGCCGTTCGGCTAATCTTGCGATGGCGGGCAGTGCCCGCCTCTAAACGACACAACGATCGAAGGATAACTTCGAGGAGGCACTGTAATGGACAAGTTATTTTTGCCAATCCTGCTCGGCACCAATCGCAAAAAACGGCTCAGCGTGCATCCGGCCAAATGGCTGCTCGGCAAGATGGAACAACGCGAGGAAATTGAGACCAGACTATTTGACGTCAGCGAGTTTGCCCTCCCGCACGACGACTACGGCACGGACATCAAGGATCAGTTTCCGGAATGGCGCGACGCGATCATCAAGGCCGACGGTTTGGTCATCGTGACGCCGGAATACAACCACGGTTACCCCGGCACGTTGAAGGCGGTGCTGGATTTACTGCTCGGCGAGTATGTGCACAAGCCGGTCGCGTTTGTCGGCGTCTCGGCTGGTATCTGGGGAGGCGCGCGCGTCATTGAAGCGATGGTGCCGATGGTCCGCGAGCTTGGCCTGGCGGCCACGTTCACGGATCTGAATTTTCCGTCCGTCGCGAAAACGTTCGATGAGGAAGGCAAGCTCGTGAATCAGGTGTATGAGAAACTCGTGAAGGATTTTCTGGACGAACTCGTCTGGATGAGCCGCACGCTGAAGTGGGGACGCGAGAATGTGCCGTCAAAATTTCATCAGACCTGACGTTATAAAACCTTTTTCAATCTCTCGTCCACGGGCGCCGGTAAATTTCGTGTCGTAGTTCTCGGGCTTGGCTCGTTTGTTCAGGTCACATACAATCTGAGAACGAAAGCAGGAATCTCATGAAAGAATTTCGAACCTCCTTAACAATCAAAGATCCGAAACAGGTAATACTTTCCGATCTTCCCTTCAGCGAAGGGCAGGAAGTTGAGGTGGTGGTTGTAGCCAAAGCCGAAATGGAGACACGCGTTCGGGAACTTAAAGATTTGCTCAAAGCCACCCAGTCTCTTCCTCATGTGCAGACTCTTACCGACGAGGATATTACCCGCGAAGTCGAAGCTTACAGAAACGGTCGATGAAGATAGTCATCGACACCAACGTGGTTGTCTCAGCGGCGCTCAGAGATCGAAACCCGGAGACCATAATCCTCTTTGTGGTGGAGCAACCTGACGTTCAGTGGATCGTTTCCGACCCAATCCTTGAAGAATACAAAGATGTACTGTCACGTGAGAAGTTTGCATTGCCAAAGGATTTGCTGCAGGGCTGGCACAGAATGATCGAGTCTCTGACGACCAGCGTTGAAGCGAATGTAAGAGTTGATCTTCCTCGAGATCGGAAGGACGCAAAATTCCTTGAGTGCGCCCCGGCTGGTGAGGCTGACTACCTAATCACAGGTGACAAGGACTTTTCTGAGGCGCAAAAAATGATAAGCACGACGATCATTTCGGTATCACTCTTCAAGAAGCTTGTATGTGACGCCTGGTCTTAGGCGGCAACCGCCAGATGTTTCCTGAACAATTCAAGCACTCGCCGCCACGCATCGGCCGCTGCCTCCGCATCGTAAACTTGAGGCCGCGTGTCATTGAAGAAAGCGTGATCGGCGTCGTAGCTCACCGCCTCAACCGGCAAATCGTATTTCCGCGCCGCCTCAATTAAGCCATTCACCTTCTGCGGATTGATCCACGCGTCGCGCTTGCCGGCGATGAACAGCGTCGGTGTTTTCAAACGTTTCAAGATTTCATCTTCGGGAATGTCGCCGTAGAAGGGCGCGGCGGCGGCAAGTTCGTCAATTTCGCAAGCAGCTCGCAATGCAAACGTCCCGCCCATGCAGTAGCCGGTGATGCCGATCTTCCGAACGTTGTACTTCTGCTTCGCGGCGGCGATCGCCGCTCGAATCGTCTCCAGACCGTCTTCGATCGCCAGACCCTGCATGAGTTGCGCCGCTTCTTCGGGGTCTTTCGCAAGTTTGCCGCGAAAAAGATCGGGAGCGACGCAAAGATAGCCTTCGTTCGCGTAACGTCCGGCGAGATCGCGAATATGATCGTTGATGCCCCACCATTCCTGGATCAGCAGCACGGCGGCGGTGACGTCACCTTCAGGAAGAGCGACGTAGGCGGTCGTCGCACCGCGTGACGGATTGAGATTGAGAGTTTCTGTTTTCATAAATATTCCTTTGAACTGTTTAGCTTCGAAGTACGGGCGGCAATTATAGGTCAATTGCGCCGCCTGATGGAGTGCGACTCGGTCGAAAGCCAAACGGCACGCGGAAAACGCGAATCTGAGATAGCAAGCCGAGCAACTCATACTGGAAAAGTTTTTTCAGATTCTCGTCATCCGCGTTAATCCGCGGCTGACCGCAATTCGGAGTTGTCCGACTGTATCGACAGTGCAATCAGTGATATAAAACTCTCGCTCTGCAAAACAAACTTCCGTCGTGTAAGTCAAAACAAAATGAAAGCCTTCGCCGTTCTGCTTATTGCACTCGTCTCCGCGTTCGCCTCCGCGTTTGTCATCTCGTCGCCCGTTGAGCCGGTTGCGCCCGCTGATCTGGTTTTCAAAAACGGCAACATCTACACGGTTAACAACGCGCAGCCAAAAGCTGAAGCAGTTGCCGTCAAAGGCGATCGCATCATCTTCGTCGGGTCGAATGCCGAAGCGCAAAAGTTCGTTGCCGCCTCTACTCGCGTCATCGATTTGCGGGGCAAGACGATGGTGCCGGGAATGACGGACGCGCATCAACACCTTTCCGGCGTCGGCTTTCGCGAGATGACGCTCAATCTCGAAGGCATCGCCAGCCTCAAAGCCTTTCTCGCCAAAGTTAAGGAACGCGTCGATCAAACAAAGCCGGGCGATTGGGTTACCGGGCGCGGTTGGATTGAAACTTTCTGGACGCCGCCGGTGTTTCCCACGCGGTGGGACCTCGACAAGATCGCTCCAAACAATCCTGTCTTCCTCGATCGCGCCGACGGCCACGGCGCGGTCGCGAACAGCGCTGCTTTCAAACTTGCCGGAATTACCAAAGACACGCCCAGCCCGTTTGGCGGCGAGATTTCGAAAGACAAAACAACCGGCGAGCCAAACGGCATGTTGCTCGACGCCGCGCAGAGTCTGGTCCAACGTCACCTCCCGGGAACAACCGCGGCTGAGGCTGAGCGCGCCGTCATTCTCGGTGTGAAACGCGACATCGAGCTTGGTTGGACGCAGGTGCAGGATCCGGGTGGTGACTTTGCGGAAGTCGATATCGATTCCAAACTTTACCGCGAGGGCAAGATAAAGCTGCGCATCTACAAAGCGCTTTCCGCGCCAGGACCGGAGGCTGACCGCCTGCTTCGCGATGGACCAACCATTGGCTCTTTCGGTCATCGTTTCACCGTTCGCGCGCTCAAACTTTACGCGGATGGTTCGCTCGGTTCACGCAGCGCGGCGCTGCTCCAGCCGTACGCCGACAAGCCTGACACTTCGGGATTTTTGACAGTCAAGGAGGAAGTGCTGCAGCCGTTGCTGCGCGACGCGCTCAGAAAAGGAATTCAAATCGAGACGCACGCGATCGGCGATCGTGGCAATCGTTTCATACTCGATCAGTATGAGAAGGCGATGGCGGCGGTGCCGCGGTCTGAGTGGAAAGTCGAAGCGCCGCGCTGGCGCGTCGAGCATTCGCAAATTGTAAATCCGGCGGACATTCCGCGCTTCGCGAAGCTCGGCGTGATTCCCTCGATGCAACCGTCACACGCGATCGGCGATCTCCATTTCGCGCCGGCTCGTTTAGGAATCGAAAGACTCGCCGGCGCGTACGCGTGGCAGAGTTTCATCAAAGCCGGCTCGATCATTCCGGGCGGCTCTGACGGGCCGGTCGAACGCGGCGAGCCGCTCATCGAGTTTTATGCCGCCGTCGCCCGCAAAGATATGAAAGGATTTTCCGGCGCCGGCTGGCACCCGGAGGAAGCGGCCTCGCGCGAGCAGGCACTGAAGATGTTTACAATCTGGCCCGCCTACGCCGCGTTTGAAGAAACGCTGCGGGGTTCGATCGAGAAGGGCAAGCTGGCCGACTTCACCGTCTTCGCGGCAGACATCATGAAGGTTCCGGAGGCGGAAATTCTGAAGACGCGTTGCATGATGACGGTGATTGGCGGCGAAATTGTTTACGTGGCGAATTAGCGTTTATGTGGCGAATTAGAGGGAACGATGAGAATTTCGGTAGCTCGCCACTCAACGAGCCTGCGGAGCAGGCGAAAGCATAAAGCCTGGGGATGAAGCGCAGCGGAACCCCAGGGAGAGGGGCCTCAGAAATGGGACAACTTCCCATGAACTCAACGCGTTCCACGGCGGGATTAACGGTGCCACGGAAGGAAAGGTACTTGACCATTAACAGACGTCAGCTAATCAGTGCCGGATTAAAGGCAGGCGCCGGATTCCTCGTGCTCAACCAACTGAGTCGCATTGGCGGCTCTGCGCTTGCGGCGAGTTCCCGGCAAAACGCCGCCCGCTTTGACGCGGCCTATCAACGTCTCGACGAATTCATCACCAGGCACATGGCGGAAGTCGGCGCGCCGGGCATGACGCTCGCGCTCGCCGATCGCGGCGGTCTTTTGCGCAGTTCGCAGTACGGTTTTGCCGACGTCAAAGCGGGCATCAAAGTCAGCCCGCAAACGCTTTTTGAGATTGGCTCGATCTCGAAATCGTTTGTCGGAATCGCCGCGCTGCGTTTGGCTGAAGAAGGCAAACTCGATCTGGAAAAACCCGTCGCGAGTTATTTGCCCTGGCTCAAAGTCGATTCAAAATATCCGCCTTTCAACGCGCACCACCTGCTCAGTCACACTTCCGGGCTCTCCGGTATTCCGCTGCTGATGCGCGTCGCGGCGACAACTTTGCGCACGGGCTCTGCGCCGGGAACGCAGTTTGTTTATTCAAACATCGGCTACGTGCTGCTTGGGTTTTTGCTCGAAGCACTCGACAAGCGTCCGCTCGCGGAAGTGTTGCGCCAGCGCGTGCTCGATCCGTTGGGCATGTCCGCGAGCGAGCCAATCATTACGCACAACGCGCGCGACCGCATGGCCGTCGGCTACGTCCCTTTCCACGACGACCGGCCGTTTCCCGTCCGCGGCAAACTTGCTGAAGCAACCTGGATCGAAGTGCCGGAAGCCGCCGGTAGTGTCGCGTCGACGGCTGCGGACATGGGCGCTTACCTGCGAATGCTTTTGAACCGCGGCGTTGGCCCACGCGGCCGCGTGCTTTCAGAAAAAAGTTTTGAGTTGTTCACGCGCGCCGTCGTCAAAGCGCCCTTCCGTGGTGAAGACGCGAGCTACGGTTACGGCCTCTGGGTGAGCGACACCAACGGGCACGCGCTCCTGCGCCACACCGGCGGCATGGTCGCGTTCAGCTCGGCTATGTTTGCAGACACGACCGACGGCTTCGCGGCTTTCGCTTCCGTTAACGCGCGACTTTCGGGTTACCGGCCGATTTCCGTTATCAGATACGCGCTCGAATTGTTGAGTGCAGCTTCGCACGGACGGGAGCTTCCCGCCGCGCCGCCGCCGCTGCCGTCGCCGGCGATTGTTAAGAACGCGGCGGACTACGCAGGGACGTTCACATTAACGTCGACGTCCGGCGCCGCCCAGAAAAAATTGACGCTCACGAGCGAACGCGAACAACTGATTCTCGAGCACGGAAGTCAACGAATTGTCCTGGAACAAGCGGGACCGGACCGTTTCATCGTCAAACATCCCGACTTCGAATTGTTCGCGCTTTCATTTGGACGGGACAAGGGCGCGGTGGTCGAAATGTTTCACGGCGCGAACTGGTGGACCAACGAGCGCCATGCAGGCGCGAAGAGTTTCGCGTATCCGCCCAGTTGGGATACGTACACCGGACACTTTCGTTCTGACAACGCCTGGTACGGCAGTACGCGGCTGGTCGTTCGCAAGGGCCGTTTGCTGATCGGCGGCGAGGATCCGATAACCGAAGTGAGCGCCGGCGTGTTTAGCCCTGAAGGCGACACCGGCGCGGATCGTATAACGTTTGACACGATTCTCGACGGGCGAGCGATCCACATGAACTATTCGGGCATCGATTTCTATCGGACGTTTACGACGTGACTTTTGGAGTGCGGTGACCTGTCACCGCTTTGGTCCAGGGCGGCTTGACGCCCTGATGGGTCAAGATTTCAAGCAATACGGCGTCGCGACAGGTCGCGACCAACCAAAGCGGTGCCAGGTCACCGCACTCCAAAGGAGCGAATTCATGTCCAGTCCCGCTTCCCAACAGCCATCCCCTCAACTGTTTTTCCAAACCGTCAATGCCTACCAGCGCACCGAAGCCCTCAAGGCGGCAATCGAGTTGGAAGTGTTCACCGCTATCGGCGCGGGCAACGGCACAGCGGCGGAGATCGCGAAGGCGTGCGCCACTTCCGAACGCGGCATGCGCATCCTGTGCGACTTTCTTTGCATCATGGGCTTTCTCAGCAAAGACGGCGATCGCTATGCACTGACGCCTGACTCGGCGATGTTTCTGGATAAGCGTTCCCCCGCGTACCTGGGCGGCGCGATTGAGTTCGTCGCCACGTCGACGCTCACCGACGCCTTCAAGAATTTCACCGAGACTGTTCGCAAAGGCGGTACCCTGATGGACCACGGCGGAACAACCGCTCACGAGAATCCGATCTGGGTGAAGTTTGCGCGCGGGATGGCGCCGATGATGGCCCTGCCGGCGCAATTGCTGGCGAAGCTGGTCGACCCGGGCGCGGATCGCAAGCTGAAGATTCTGGACATCGCTGCCGGGCATGGTCTCTACGGAATCGCGTTGGCGAAAAATAATCCGCAGGCCAGCGTCATTGCGCTCGATTGGCCCGGCGTGCTTGAAGTTGCCAAAGAAAACGCGAACGCGGCGGGCGTTGCCGATCGTTATTCGACGATCGCAGGCAGCGCTTTTGATGTTGACTACGGCGAAGGCTATGACCTCGTCCTGTTAACAAACTTCCTGCACCACTTTGATCCGCCGACCAACGAAACGTTGCTGCGCAAAGTCCACGCCGCCCTGGCGGAAGGTGGCCGCGCGATCACGCTGGAATTTGTTCCCAATGAAGATCGCATCTCGCCGCCTGACGCCGCTGCGTTCAGCGTGATGATGTTGGGCAGTACCCCGGCCGGCGATGCCTACACCTTTCCCGAGTTGGAGCGAATGCTGCAGAACGCCGGCTTCACCAACAACGAGCTGCACGAGTTGCCGCCCTCGATTCAGCGGGTGGTAATTTCGCAGAAATAGTTTTCGAAGACTAAGAGTGGCAGTGGAGATCTGCCAGCGAGGTCCAAACTCAATGCCGGTCATTTCCATGTTCTACGGCATCATCGTGTTGATGTACTACTTTGACAACAGAAGACATCACCAGCCACATATTCACGTTCAGTACAGCGACGAGGAAGCTGTGATCTCAATACCAGATGGCAGCGTTATCGAAGGCTCGCTTAGAACTGCTAAACTCAAGCTGGCGGCCAACGACGATTTCTCGTTGGATCTAAAGTTCAGCGATGGCGAAGTCAAAAGATTTGACGCCAGGCCTTATTTAGACCATCAAGTCTTCCGAGAGTTGAAAGATCCGAACTATTTCAAACAGGTTAGACTAGCTTTCGGCACTGTCCAGTGGCCTCACGAGCAAGATATAAGTCCCGAGACTTTATATCTTGAAGGTGTTGCTATCACGAGCGTCCGTGCTGATGAACACCGCGATGTGGCCTAAACTCGCGGACTAGTTTCCCCCTGTCGCTACTCCCGGTTAGCGAGCACGCGGGCGACAGTTTTTAGTAGGTCCTCACTGCTGAACGGCTTCGAAACGTACGCGGTAAAACCTCGCTCCAACGCTTCATTCCGATCCAGGTCAGCGTGGGCCGTAACGACCACGCAGGGTATCTTTGTAGTTCGCTGGTCCGCCTGCAGTTCACGAAAAACTCCCCAGCCGTCCAGCCCCGGCATCGAAAGGTCCATGAGAATCAGGTCCGGCAGTTGTTCGCGGGCCAGGGCCACACACTCGCCGCCGTCCTTAGCCTCGCGCACTGCATAACCCGCGCCCGACAGCAAAAGCTGCAAAAGCTCGCGATTATCATCGTGATCGTCGGCGACGAGGATAGTAGTGGTCTTAAGTGACATTAATTGTTGGTGGCGCGATTTGTGGTCGGGATGTCGCTTGGGACTTATATCTTAGGCTCTGTGGGGTGTCAATCAATGTCTGAGAAACGATTTCTTGACTCACTGATTCCCACACGTCCATAATCACAAGGGACGCATTGCCCCCGCCGCGTCTCAAACGCGGTCGCGATCATCTCGACTATGAATCCCACCAAGAGTACGCGTTTCGAATTGATCCCCCAACGGAGGAATACACACTGTGGTCAGCGGACAACTGGAAGACAGCTTGCGCCATGAGCTGGAGAGTTACATCGAAGGACGCCTCGGCGGTATCAAACAAGAGATTGCGGCGCTGCAGAGCCAACTCAACGAGGCGCTCACCCGGCTTTTGGACCGGCAGTCCGAAGTTCAACTCGACGGCAGCGTCGCGGCTTCGATCGTTGAACACCTGAGAGCGGCTCACGAAGCAGGCATCGAGCTGGCTGCGACTGAATCGTCGCGCGCGAAAGCTTCAAGCGACATGGCCATCGTCAAGGCGGCCATCTCGGAAATCGACGAGCAGGAGACGCAGGCAAACATCCTGAAGATTCTGATCAACCGCGCGGCGACGTTTGCTCCGCGAGTGGCTTTCTTCGTGGTTAAGGGCGAGCAGTGCATCGGTTGGCGCGCGCGCGGTTTTCAGGGCACAGTCGGCGACAACGCGATTCATCAAATGTCGTTTCCAGTTGCCGCCGATACCGCGGTGGGCAACGCGGCGCGGTCGCGCAAATCATGGAGCGGTGGTCCAGGCTCGCATTCTGAGGACCACATGGTTCTCAACCGGCTGGGCGATGAACCGCCGGCGCGGATCGTTGCGATCCCACTCGTAGTTCGCAAAAAGACGGCAGCAGTTTTCTATGCTGACTCAGCCGATCTCGATTCCGAAGCGATCAATTTAGAAGCCCTCGAGACGCTCGTTCGCGTAGCGGGGATGGCGGTCGAGTTGTTGGCGGGACGTGCGGCACCGGCGCAACAGGCGGCCGCGCCCGTGGAAGAGTCGCCTGCTCCGGTGGAAGAGCCGCCGGCCCAAGCGGAAGCGCCGGCGCGAACGGAAGAGCCGCGCGAGCCCGCGGTGTATACGCCGACAGCCGAGTATGACGAGATAACGCCGGTCGTCGAAGAGAGTGCGCCGGCGGCTGAAGTTGCGAAGATCGAAGCGCAGCCTGAGCCGTGGCCGCCGGGGGTTGGCGAGGTTCCCGGCGTGGAAGTTTCACCCGCCGAAGTATCACCTGCCGTGATCGAAGCACCACCGGTGGAAACTCCGGCAGCAGTTCCGACCGAAATTGTCGCTACGCCTGCGCCTGCTGAAGCGCCTGCTCCAGCAACGCCGCGAAGACGATACGGCGCGGACGTGGAACTGCCGATCGAGGTGGCGAGCGATGACGAACGACGTCTCCATAACGACGCGCGTCGTTTTGCCCGGCTGTTGGTTTCAGAAATCAAACTTTACAACGAACAGAAGGTCAGCGAAGGACGCTCGGCAGGCGATCTTTACGGCCGCCTGCGCGAATACATCGATCGCTCGCGTGAGATGTATGACAAGCGCGTGAAGCCGGAAGTGGCGCAGCGCTACGATTATTTTCACCATGAGCTGGTGAGCACGCTGGCGGAAGGCGACGAGGCTAAGCTTGGCAGCGCCTATCCGGGAGCGACTGTTTCGGCTTAACCGCAGTTTCAGGTTTCAAGTTTCAAGTTTCAGGTTTCAAGTTTCAAGTTTTCAGTTTCGAGTTTCGGATTTCAGGGTTGATGTGTTGAGAGGGTCGCGGATACGCGCCCGGATTGCCTTTACGCCGAAGGCCAAGTTGTTTTACGCCGAAGCCAGGCTATCTTTACGCCGAAGGCGTGGAGAACCTAGGCCGTTCTTTACGCCGAAGGCGTTCGTTAACTGCCCGGGGTAACCCCGGGAACCGAGAGCGTTAATGAAGTCTTACCCTGAAAGGGTTTGAGAAGTTATCAAACCCCTTCAGGGTAATTGAACATCATAGGGGTGTCCTTTTCCCGGCGTGTTACGCCGGGCTAATTATCTAACGCCTGCGGCGTAGTTAATTCAACGTCTAGCGGCGTAGTTAAACAACGCTTTCGGCCGAGTTACTTCAACGCCTGCGGCGGAGTTGAGTTCAACGGCTCGGCGTGGTTAATCAACGCCTTCTGCGTGATTAATCCAACACCTTCGGCGTCTTGATCGAACGCGTTCGGGCTATCGACTTAACGCTAAAGTCCGAGGCTGCATTAGGAGTTCAATTTGTTGCGTCAATTACTTAATCACCGTCTTCTTCTCATTATCATCGGTCTCGCTGTCGTCATCGGCGCCTCGCTGCCGGCGTTTATGACAGCAAGCTGTCAGACTCGACCGCAAACTGCCGCTGAGATCAAAGCACTCGAAAACCTGCGCGCGATGACCCGCGGCGGCGTCTTGCCGTCAGAAGACGTGGTGATGCGCATCGAATCAGAATTCCCGCGCACGAAAGCCGCGGCGCTGGCCCGCGTCGTGCGCGCACGCATCAGGATCAAAGCCAAAGATTTTGCCGGCGCCGCATCGTTGCTTGATGCGAGCGTCATCCGCGACCACAGCCTGATCGGCGACTACGCGCTTTTCATGCGCGGCGACGCTTTTGAACAGGCCGGCAAGACTGCGGAAGCGCGCGTAGTTTACGAGCAACTGTTGGACAGTTATCCGGGTTCAAGTCGCGCGCGCGAAGCGGCCGTGCGTGTTGCAAACATCATGATGCGGAGTGGAATGGCGGCGGCGATTCCGTCCCGGCTGCAGGACTTTGCCGCCAGGGATGACGCCGCCGCGTTGCTGCTGACCGCCAGAGCTTACGAACAAACTTCCGACTCGACGCGAGCGCTCGCGGCTTATCGTCGGATATATTTTTACGCGCCCGCGTCGGCGGAAAGCGTTGACGCCGCGAGCGCGATCGCGCGGCTGAACTCCAGCGTCTCGCCGGCGTCAGCCGAAGAAGCGCTCGCGCGCGCCGACCGGCTTTCGGACGCGAAGCGATTTTCAGACGCTGCCCAAGCCTACGGCGACGCCTTCGCGCGTTTTCCCAACACGGCAACTCCGCAGGCGCAACTTCGTCGCGTGATCGCCGCCGCGAGCGCAAGAAAAATTCCTGAGGCGGTCAGCGCGCTAAATTCCATTCCGGCCTCAGCCGGTGAGACGCGCGCCGAGGCGCTCTATAATCTCGCGCAGGTTTACGGGCGCATGAAGCAATGGGAATTGGCGCGCGCCACTGTCGAGGAGTTGCGGCGGAGTTTCGCCACCAGTCCGTTTACGCCGCGGGCCTTCGTCAGTGTGGGCCAGGCTGCGGAAGACGCGAAAAACAACGCCGACGCTTCGTATTTCCTGCGCGCGGCCGTCAGCGGTTACCAGAGTTCGCTCGAGGTGGCCCAGGCGCAATTCGATCTTGCCTGGATGGCCCACGAAGCCAGGAACTTTCCTGAGTCTTCAAAACTGCTGACCGAACACCTCGCTTACTACGCCGACAAGAACACCGACAATCGCGGCCGCGCCGGCTATTGGGCCGCGCGCGATTCGGAACGTGCCGGCAAACTTGCCGAAGCGCGCGCGCTTTACAACGCGGTGCTCGTGCGTTACGACGCCAACTGGTACGGTTACCTCGCCAAGCAACGGCTGGACGCAATGCGGCGCAGCGGCGCCAGCACGATACCAGCGAAGAGTTTCGCTGCAGATTCTGTCGTCGCGCGTGCCGTGGCAAACTTGCAAACCGTCACTGTCGCCGAGGAAACTGCCGGCGTTAATGAAGACAAGACGATCGCCAGGGCTGACGAACTCAGCAATGTCGGCGTCAACGACTGGGCGATTGCGGAACTAAACGCGGCCGCCGCGGTGGTTGGCAACAGTCCGAAAGTTAACCTGGCAATTGCTCGCGTCTATCGTTCCGAAGAAGATAACGTGCGCGCGCTCAACGTGCTCAAGAAAAGCTTCCCTGACTATTCGCAGATGAAAGCCGAAGAGCTGACCCGCGAGGAATGGGACGTTTTCTATCCGCTTTCTTACTGGGACATCATCGTGCAGGAGTCGCGGGCGCGAAATCTCGATCCGTACCAAGTGGCCGGTTTGATTCGCCAGGAGACGGTTTTCATGTCGCGCGCGCGTTCGGGCGCCCGGGCCTATGGGTTGATGCAGTTGCTGGTGCCGACAGGTTCGTTGACGGCGAGGAAGTATGGCGTGCAAAGGTCTATCAACGAAGAAGCGTTGTACGAGCCGCGTTTGAATATTCAACTTGGCACGGCGTACCTGCGCGATCAGATCGACAAGTTTGGCCGTATCGAATACGTGGCGGCGGCTTACAACGCCGGTCCGGGCCGCGCGGTGCAGTGGCGCGCGTCGCTGCCGGCTGAGATGGATGAGTGGGCCGAAGCGGTGCCGTTCAAAGAGACGCGCGGCTACGTGCAGGGCGTGGTGCGGAATCGTCTGCAGTATTTGCGACTCTACGACGCGGATGGAAAATTTCGTCCCGAGGTTGGCACCCGGGCGATTACAAAACAGCCGGCGCCGGGAGCTTCGCCCGCTAACGAGCCGGAAGATTCGTCAGTGCGTAAGCGGCGCGTTACGGGCGACCAGCACGAGGAATAATTGGCGAGCCGCTAGTCAGTCCGTAGGAAAGAGTCCCGGAGGGACGAAATGTTTATAGAACAACGCCCGCTCCGTGCCGGAGCCCATTTATGGGCGAAAGAGCGACAGTTTCGCTCCTAACGGAGCTCGGAAGGTGACTCGTGGTCCCTCTTGCTATAAACATTTCGTCCCTCTGGGACTCTTTCCGATCAGCTCCTCCGCGGGCCGGCGAATCTCAGTGGTCCACAAGGCTGTTAACAATCGTCGTGTTCGTAGTCGTTTCTCTATCAAGCGCAATCGCGATTGTCTCGCAGCGTCGAGGTGGCCCAGCGGCTTCGAGTTCCCTCACGATCACTACCGAACCCAACGCGATCATTTGGATTGATGAAGTGCGGCGCGGCGTCACTGACGCCTCCGGCAGGCTGGAGTTGAAAAAGATTACAGTGGGCCGTCACGTGCTGCGCGTCCGGGCCATGGGATTCAGGGAAATCACCACGCCTTTACTCGCCGGCAGAAAAATTCAGTCAGTGAAGTTGGTAAACACCACCGACCAGGCCGAACTCGCGTTTCAGCGGGCTGAGGACGCGCGCGAGAAAGCCAGGGACGAGGCGTCAAGACAAAAGGCGGCAGAACTCTATCGCGAGACTTTGAAACTTCGTCCGAATTATCCGGCAGCTCACCTCGGCCTGGCGCGCGTGCTGCTCGATCTAAACGACAACCAGACTGCCCTTGAGGAAATTCAAGCCGCGCGTCGCGCGCGTCCGGTTTACCCGGAAGCCTCCGCCGTCGAAGGACGCATCAATCGCGAGGCGGCCTTCACCGACGAAGCTATTCAATCGTTTCGCCGCTCCATTCGCGAGGCGCGCGGATTTCAGCCGGAAGCGCACGTGGGTCTGGCCAGAGTGCTCGAGGACAAGGGGCAGTATGATGAAGCAATCCTCGAGTTTCGCAAGGCTATTGATCAGCTCTCGGATTCTGAGCCGGTGATTTATCAACTGCTGGGCGCGGCTTATGAGCGTGCGCAACAGTTCAAAGAGGCAGTCGTCGCCTACGAAAAGTATTTAGCGTTGGCGCCTAATGGCAGTCTCGCTCCCGCCATCCGTTCGATCATCGATCAACTCAAGCGCGATGCCGCCGGCCAGGAAATCATTCCGTAGTCATGTAACGCAAACTGTCAGTTTGCGTCGACGCTGAAGAGTACGCTGTGCTGAAGGCGCACGCTGTACTGGCGAACGACCGCAAACTAACAGTTTGCGTTACTAGGGTTGCGCGACGGGATCACTGGCTGTCGCCGGCTGACTTGGGTTCGCGTGCAACTCACTGGAAGTTGAGTCGATGTAGAAGTGTCTGCCGGCCTGTGCGTCAGTCCGCACCGGATCGGCGTTGCAGCTAAAGAACCCTTCCGCCCCACCGCCCGCTTTCCTCACGTTCATCGTTAAAACGTAATCCTTGATCGCCGGCTTTTCAGCATTGAAACGCGCGTCGAGATAACCGCCCTCGCTGAGTTGTTGAAACGTGCCAAAGTCGCCGTTGTTGGTGACCGAGTAGGTGCGCTGCGCGACGGCGATCGTGCGCAGCGCTCCCGTCGCTGCCGTTTCATCAGCATGCGCCAGACTCTTCTGCAACCCGGTGGTGTAACTTTGGCAGCCAACCAAAGCTATCAGCGAAGCAATACAAATCAGCAGGGTCAACGAGGTACTCACGAATTTTGACATGGGAGAAACTCCTCAACGTGATTGCGTAATTTCACGAAAACGAAAGCAACTGTGATTGTGATCGTTGACCATGCCAACGGCTTGCATGAAAGCATAGCAGATGGTGGAGCCGACAAACTTGAAGCCGCGCCGTGCGAGGTCTTTGCTTAGCGCGTCTGATTCCACGGTGTGAGTGGGAACGCCCTGTCCGCGTTTCCGCACTTTCGGTGCATTGCCGACAAATTGCCAGACATAAGCGTCGAAACTGCCAAACTCTTCGCGGACGGCGAGGAACGACTTTGCGTTTTGAATCGCAGCGTTAATCTTCAAACGATTACGAACGATGCTTGCATTCTGCATCAACTGCTCGACGCGACGCTCCTTGAATTTCGCTACCGTTGCCGGATCGAATTCGTTGAACGCGGCCCGATAGCCCTCGCGCTTGTTAAGAATGATTTCCCAACTCAGTCCCGCCTGGGCTCCTTCGAGAATGAGAAACTCGAACAGTTTGCGATCGTCGTGCACGGGCACGCCCCATTCGTTGTCGTGGTAGGCGATGGAGAGGTCGGTCCTGGCCCAGTCGCAGCGCTTTGGCATGGCCGGTATGATAACAGAGTGATCAGTGATCAGTGATCAGTGATGAGTAATGAGTGATGAGTGATGAGTAATGAGTGATGAGTGATGAGTAATGAGTGAAGAACTAGGATTTCTGCTCATGACTCATAACTCAGACTCATCACTCATCACTCATGACTCATCACTCATGACTCCTCACTTTCCTAGTCTTCCGGCGAGACTGGCAACGACCGTAACCAACTCATTTGCGTCGACGGGTTTGGCGATGTGCGTGCTGTACCCGGCCATGATTGCCTGCATGCGATCCTGAACTCTCGCGTAGGCGGTCAGGGCCACGGCGGGAAGATGTTTGCCGCTCGTTGTTTCCTGCTCCCGAATCCGGCGAATCAGTTCGTAACCATCGATCTTCGACATGCCAATGTCGCTGATCAGCAAATCGAATTCGCGCTGCTCGAGCGCCGCGAGCGCTTCCTCGGCATTCGTGAAGCCCGCTGTCGTGGCGCCGTGTTGGGCCAGCTCGACCGTTATCAAATCAAGCGCATCCGTTTCGTCGTCAACGATTAGGATCCGCAAACCTTGCAAGCTGGTCTGCTCCAGTCGTGAATCTCTGAAGGCGGCGTCGGCGCTCGCCAACGTTTCCAAACGCAGCTCGCCGCTGGGCAATGGCAAATGGATCGTGAAGATCGCACCCTCATCCGCGAGGTCATTCTCAACTGCGATCGTGCCGCCGTGAAGTTCGACGAGGTGACGAACAATTGCGAGACCGAGTCCAAGCCCGCCATGCATGCGCGTGGTTGAACCGTCCGCTTGCGTGAATCGTTCGAACACGTGAGGCAAAAACTCCGGATCGATGCCGGGTCCGCTATCTTTGACCTGAACGTTGACGTGCGTTGCGGTTTGGTTCACGGAAATTTCCACGCGGCCGCCGTTAGGAGTGAATTTCGCCGCGTTGGAAAGAATGTTCCAAACGGCTTGCTGCAAACGGTCGGCGTCGCCGGAAATCATTTTGAGTCCGGTGTCGATGAGCGTCTCGATCTTGATCTCTTTGGCTTCCATCGCCGGCCGCACGGCGTCAAGCGCGGCATCGACGACGTTCACCAAATCGACGGTGCTCAGATTCAGTTGCAGCTTGCCGGTGATCACTCGCGACACGTCGAGTATGTCTTCGATGATCTGTTTCTGGGCCCAGGCGTTTCGTTCGATCACTTCCATTGCGTGTTTCGCGCTCTCGCGATCGAGCCGTCCGGAGCTAAGCATCCTGGCCCACCCGATCACGGCGTTCAGAGGCGTGCGCAGCTCATGAGAAAGCGTGGCCAGAAATTCGTCTTTCAGCCGGTTGGCTCTTTCCGCTTCGGCGCGCGCCGCTCGCTCGCTTCGGAACAATTCGGCGCGATCGTCTTCCGCGCGTTTTCGTTGGGCAAACTGGCCAATCTGTCCGCCGATACCGGCGACCAACTGCAGTAGTTCCTGATCCGGCTCTCTGATCTCCGGACTGAAAAATTCCATCACTCCCCAAACTTCGGCGCCCAGCATGATTGGGAAGGCGAAAGCGCCGCGCAAACCTTCGCGCAGGGCGACCGGCCCGCGCGAAAGATTTGGATTCGCGACGACGTTGTCGATCCAGGTTGGCTTGCCGCTCTCCCAAACGCGCCCGGGCAGGCCGAGGCCTTTCGCGAAAGTTAAGCTGCGGGTTAACTGATCAAACTCCGGCGTGGCCCTCGAGTCGGCGTGGCAAATCTCCAGGCAGTGCAGCACCGATTCTTTCGCGTCCACCGTCCAAAGCGCGCCGACTTCCCAATCAAGCGTGGCGCAGGCAGTTTGCAGAATTCGTTGCGCGCTCTCAGCAATCTCGAGCGACTGGGCCAGTATTTCGGTGACGGCATGCTGCAACGCGAGCCGGCTTTCCGTTCGCTTTCGTTCGCTGACGTCGCGGGTGAAGCAGCGACTGTGAACAAACCTTCCCGCTTCGCGGTGAGCGCTGGAATTGATGCGGACATACTTCAGTCCGCCATCTTTGCAACGCATGCGCGCGTCGTAGTTATGCAAGTCCTCGCCTGCCTGCAAGCGCGCGAGAATGTCTTCAATCACATTGGCGTCGGCGTGAAACTCCCCGATGTGATGACCGAGATATTCTTCACGCGTGTAGCCAAGCATATCCAACTCCGCCTGGTTGACGCGCAAGACGCTGCCGTCGGCTCCAACCAGGTGCAAACCAATCGTGGCGTTCTCAAAAAAGTCGGTCAGCTCAGATTCACTTCGCTGGAGCGCCAGCTCGGCAAGCTTCCTTTCCGTGATGTCGCGTTTGATGCCGACGTAGCAGAGCGGCTCGCCCTCTTCGTCGAGCATGGCAAAGGCGCATAGCTCGATGTGCTTAATCTCACCTGCTTTCGTCTTGCTAACTACTTCGCCGCGGTACTCGCCTTTTTCCGCGCAGGCGCGCACAACGTCCGTGAAGCTCTGGTCGCCCAGGTGCAGCGCGGGCGTTTGGTTCTTGAGTTCGTCGTCCGAATAGCCAAGCATTTCGGCGTGCGCGGCATTCTGTTCGAGGTAGACGCCCGCCGGATCGATGATCGTGATCGGCTCGCGTGAGTGGCTGAAGATCGCGCGATACAAATCCTGACGCAGCTCTGCCGGCGCGGTTGCGCCCGAGCTGATTTCCGAGTTGAGTTTGCCAGACATAGTGAAACCGAAACGAGGCCTGAACGCGGGGAAGACTATGGGATTACCGAAGGGGACTAAGGGGTGGCCTGATAATAACACTAACCCTTCGCAGAGAGTAAACTGCCAACTTACTTGAGGAAAACTTAAGGCAGCTTGCTGAAACGAGCACGACGACGCACCCAGGCGCGGGTGACGGGCTGCGGAGTTTGACCTGCAATTTGGCAGCAATTTGACTTCGCGCGGAGTTTGGATGTACAAGCGTTGTATACTTCAAACGAACCCACAAACCGAGGGTACCCTCCCGCAGGCGGGCGTGCGGGGATCAATTTTTTTAGCGATGGAAGGAGACTGAAATGGCTTTACGTTTAGGTGATATTGCACCCGATTTCACAGCAGAGACGACCGAGGGCTCGATTAGCTTTCACGACTGGATCGGCGATAGCTGGGCCGTGTTGTTTTCTCATCCCAAAGATTTCACCCCCGTTTGCACCACCGAACTCGGCGAGGCCGCGCGCCTCAAACCTGAATTCGACGCCCGGGGAGTCAAAGTCATCGGCCTGAGCGTCGATAAGACCGACTCGCACAGCCAGTGGGCCGAAGACATTCGCGAGACGCAGGGAACGGCGCTGAACTTTCCCGTCATCGCCGATCCGGATCACAAAGTGGCCGAACTGTACGACATGATTCATCCGGAGATTAGCGACATCTTTACGGTGCGCTCGGTCTTCGTTATCGGCCCGGACAAGAAAGTGAAATTGATGATCACGTATCCGGCAAGCACCGGCCGCAACTTCGACGAAGTTCTGCGAGTGATCGATTCGCTGCAGCTCACCGCGAAGTACAGCGTGGCGACGCCGGTTAACTGGAAAGACGGCGACGACGTGATCATCGTGCCATCGATGTCGGATGAAGATGCAAAGGTGAAGTTTCCGGCTGGCTGGAAAGCGCCGAAGCCTTATCTGCGCATCACGCCGCAGCCGAACAAGACGACGACCACCGACACCGCCGCGAAGAGTGCGTCGTAGTAGACGACTGTCTACCGCGTAATGGTTAACGAGATAGAAAGGCGCAGGCATGAAGCTCTGCGCCTTTCCGGGGTGACAAACCTGAAACCAAGGTCGTAAGCTTGGAGTATGAGCACCGTAACTGAAATCATCGAGGCGGTGAAGAGTCTCGGCGTCACCGAAAAAGGAGAGTTTCTGGCTCGCCTGAGCGAGGTGGACTTTGATGATGCCTGGGACCAGCAGATTGCCGCGGACGCGCAGGCAGGACGGCTGGATCATCTCTGGGAGCAGGCGCTGAAAGATATCCAGGCTGGAAGGACGAAGCCCCTCGATGAAGTCCTCAACGACGCCTAGCTTCTGGCGTGCCTATCAAACGCTTACTCCAGAAATTCAAGCGGAAGCACGCAAAGCTTATCAACTTTGGAAGGCAAACCCACGTCACCCATCGCTCCGTTTCGCACGCAAAGGAGATTTTTGGTCGGTGCGAATCACGCGCGCGGTTGGCGAGCGCTGGCGAGAGAGCACGAAGGCTTTCTCTACTGGTTTTGGATTGGCTCGCACGATGAGTATCAGAGACTAATTAAGTGACAGCTGCTGTCAGGAAGCTTACTACCAGTATGAAAATCAAACTACATTTGATCGTCCTTGTGATGTTGGCAGTTTGCGGCTTTTCATTCGCCGCCCCACAAGGATCGAAGTCAACGAGCTCGAGTCCGCCGCGCGCCGTGGTTGTCAATCTCTACAAACAACACAAGCAGCGCAGCCCATTTTTTCAAACCCGCAGCCGCGTGTTGCTGGACAAGTATTTTGTGAGGTCACTGGCTGACCTGCTTTGGCAAGACGCACGTTCTTCCGGTGGTGAAGTCGGCGCGCTGGACGGCGACCCGCTTTTTAACGCGCAGGACATGGAGATCAAGAAGTTCGCTATTCAGGAAGCAGCGGTGCGCGGGGGCGAAGCGACCGTGCCGGTCAGTTTCGAGAATTTTGGCGCGAAACATCAGATTGTGTTTCGGCTGACAGCGGGGCGCGCGGGTTGGAAAATTGCCGATATCACTTACGACGACGGCGCGACGCTGCTGGGAATTCTGCAACGCGATCGCGGCTCGCGAGAAAATGACCAGTCGATCAAAGTCTATCTGGTCGCGCTGGGCGACGACGGCAGGACGGGGAAGAAAATCGGTTGCGGTGACAGTTTGATAGCGGTCACGCACACGATCAAAAAGACGCCCGCGCCGTTGACGGCTGCGATTCGCGAGCTGTTGGCAACTCCCCCGGAGTCCGATGGCACGCCCAAGCTGCAGAACTTTTGGAAAGGCCGCAATCTCAGAGTTAAGTCGGTGGCAGTTCGTAATGGAACGGCGACGATTCAACTCCTGGGCGAAGTGTTCGTGGCGGGAGTCTGCGATATTCCCCGCATCCAGTCGCAGATTGAAGAAACAGCGCGACAGTTTCCGACGGTGAAAAGAGTGAAAGTCTTCATCGGCAAACAGACGCTGGCGGACGCCATCCGTTAGCACCCTCAATTCATCGCGCTAACTTTGCTTTCCTGGCCTGAGGTGAGCCTTACTTGCTAAACTAGTCGTATTAACGGGCGGGCATCTGTCATGGCAACAGAAATGATCACTCTCGAAATTGACGCAACCGCGGCTCAGGCTTTCAATTCCGTGTCTGCAGAAGTGCGCGCGAAGCTGCAGGCCTTGATGGGGATTTGGCTGCAAGAATTTTCAACGACAGATGGATCTACGTTGCTTCAGACAATGGACGAGATCAGCGACAACGCCAAAAAGAGGGGCTTGACAGCGCGAGATCTCGAAACGATTCTCCGTCAGGAATGATTTGCGCCTCGTACTGGATACTAATGTTGTCGTCAGCGCGTTGCTGCTTTCCGGCTCCATCCCGCGGCAGGCATTCGATAAGGCTCTCACTCAGGGCACACTTCTAATCTCCGTACCCATCCTGCTTGAACTTGCCGAAGTTCTGCACCGTAAACAATTCAACAAGTATCTCCTCGAAGAAGAGCGCATGCGCTTCCTGGTAGGTTTGCTCAAGGCCTCTGAACTCCTCGAAACGGCTGAGTCGATTACTGAGTGTAGAGATCCTAAGGATAACAAGTTTCTCGAATTGGCCTTTTGCGGTAAGGCGGACTGCATCGTCAGCGGCGATGCAGACTTACTTGTCCTAAGTCCGTTTCGCGACATTCCGATCGTTACCCCGACAGAATTCCTGAACTGGAGAACCTAATTTCGCTGAATGCTGACTAAGGTATTTGAATCGCGATTTGAAGTAGGAGAAACATGCGACAGATTGTCACCACCGCAAACGGCGGCATTGAAGTTCTGCAAGTTCAGGAGGCTCCTGATCCGGCAGCGGCCAAAGGCGAAGTTGTAGTTCAGGTAAAGGCTGCCGGCCTGAATTTCGCTGACATACTCGCGCGCCAGGGTTTGTATCCCGATGGGCCGAAGAAGCCCTGCGTGATGGGCTATGAAGTTTCCGGCGTGGTTGAAGCCGCTGGCGAGGGTGTCGATCCGGCTCTGCTCGGCAAATCTGTCGTCGCATTGACGCGCTTCAAAGGCCAGGCGGAAAAAGTTGCGGTCGCGGCAAACCAACTTTTCGAAAAGCCGGAGTCACTAAGTTTTGAAGACGCCGCCGCGATTCCGGTCAACTACCTCACGGCCTACGCGCTGCTTTATGTGATGGGTTCGCTGCAACCGGGCGAGGCGGTCTTGATTCACAATGCCGGCGGCGGCGTTGGACTCGCCGCGCTAGATATTGCGAAGAGAATCGGCGCGACAACTTACGGCACCGCCAGTCCCGGCAAGCACCAGTTTCTGCGCGAGCGCGGACTCGATCATCCGATTGATTACCGCAACCGGGATTGGCTGCCCGTCTTGAAACAATTAACCAACGACCGCGGCGTCGAGTTAGTCGTTGATCCGATCGGCGGCAGTCATTGGAAGAAAAGCTATGCGGCGTTGCGGTCGACCGGACGACTCGGCATGTTCGGCGTTTCCACGGCGTCCGCGAACGGCCTAAAGGGCAAGTTGAAAATGATCAAGGCCGCGGCGCAGATGCCGAGGTTTCATCCGATCGGATTGCTGAACAAGAATCGCGGCGTCTTCGGACTAAACCTCGGACACCTTTGGCATGAACCGGAGAAAGTTGCGATTTGGATGAAGGCGATTCTCGAGGGCGTCAGTGAAGGTTGGGTGCGTCCGTTTGTTGACAAGAGTTTTGCGTTTGCACAGGCCGGCGACGCGCATGGCTACCTGGAAGCGCGCAAGAATATCGGCAAGGTGGTGTTGGTTCCGTAGAGCAAGATAGTTATCCCAGATTACGCAGATTTGGAGTGCGGTGACCTGTCACCGCTTTTCTTAGCGGCGGCTTGACGCCGCGTCTGCGTGCCATCAACCTCAAAAGGCTGCGACAGGTCGCCGCCAACCAAAGCGCTGACAGGTCAGCGCACTCCAAAGCAATCCGCGGCCGCAAATTAATTTCGCGGTGACTCGGCGTTCGGTTGCGAGCCTCGGGGCACTAGCTCGACCGTAAGGGACGGCGTCGTTCCCAGCAGAACACACGCCCTTACGTCGGGCTACTGCCCAGGGTCGGCCGACCTGCGTCCGGCGGCAGACGCGATAGACAGCACCAGCGCCTCCGGCTCGATCGGCTTGGCAACATGCATCTGAAATCCGGCGGAGAGCGTGCGCTTGCGGTCGTCGTCGGTAGCGTACGCTGTCAGCGCGACTGCGGGAATTTCCCTGGCAAGTTTTGATTTCAGCTTTCTCAGTTTCTTAATCAGCGTGTAGCCGTCCTCAATTGGCATGCCGATGTCGCTCACCAGCAGATCGGGTTTCCAGTCACGAAAAGTTTTAAGGGCCTCTGCCGCCGACTCGCAGCATCTCACTTCGCCGCCACACCGCGTCAGGATTGCCGAAACCAGATCACGCGAATCAGCCTCGTCATCCACCACCAGAATTCGCAGACCGTCGAGTAGTTCAGAAAAACTCGCCGGCAGATCGCCACTCTCAGGTTCGATCGCCGCTGCGCCTGCCGATGTCTTCGAGAGACCGGCAGGAGCGAGCGGGAGAGTCACAGTAAACGTCGATCCCTGTTTCTTTCCTTCGCTGCTCACTTCCACGCCGCCTTCATGCAGTTGGACCAGGTGCTTCACAATTGAGAGCCCCAGCCCGAGTCCGCCATGAACGCGGGTGGTTGAACCGTCGGCCTGGCGAAAACGATCGAAGATATACGGCACGAACTCCGGAGCGATGCCGATGCCGGAATCGGTCACCGAAACGCGCACGCCAGGCTCGAGGCGCTTCACTTCAACCCGCACCTGACCTTCCTCGGGAGTGAATTTGATCGCGTTGCTCAAGAGATTCCAAAAAATCTGCTGTAGACGATTAGCGTCGCCCGCGACCACGCAACCCTCGGGATCCAACACCGTTTCAAAGCGGATGCCCTTCGTCTCAAAAGCCGGGCGCAGCGCTTCAACTGCGGCATCAATGACCGTACAAAGATCAACCGGGCGGCGTTCGATTTGGAGTTTTCCGGTGATGATGCGCGAAACGTCAAGCAGATCATCGATCAACTGCGACTGCGAACGAGCGTTACGTTCGATAGTTTCAAACGCCCGCGACATCTGCGGCTCGTCAAGTTTTCCGGTCCGGACCAGATGACTCCAGCCCAGGATCGCGGACAACGGCGTTCGCAACTCGTGAGAAAGTGTTGCCAGAAATTCGTCCTTGGTTCGATTCGCCTGCTCGGCCTCAGCCCTGGCAGCCTGCTCGCGCACCAACAACTGCGCGCGTTGTTCTTCCACCTGCTTGCGTTCAGTGATCTCCTGCTGCAGTTCGGTCGCGTGTCGCTGCGCCTCGCTGTAAAGCACCGCATTGTCGTAGGCGATGGCTACCTGCGTCGCGAGCGTCGCCGCCAATCGTTCATCAGCTTCCGAGAAGTCGTCAGCGTCGAGCTTGTTGAGCAGATAGATCCAACCGGAAACTCTATTGGCCGACAATATTGGCGCGCCCAGAAATGAATGGACCAACTCAGACGTTTGGTCGTCAGTCTCGAGCAGCTCGTCCGTGTCGTTAAGCCTGAGGGGGAGACGCTTGCTGACCAGTTGTTGCAGCGCGCGCTCCGCGACGCGAGGGACGCCATTGCCTGACGCGGTTGCCGGGCCGTCGTTGTCGCTGCAACGGAAGAAATAGCGAAGCGACTTCCCGTCGCCGTTGATCACGCCGATGGCCGCCTCCTGCGCTTCCACAATATTTCTGGCGGACCGACAAAAATTTTCCAGGACGCGCCCGGGATCATGTTCCGCGGCCAACTCCTGTCCGAGGTCGATGAGCATGTTGAGCCGGGCCAGGTTCGTGCTCTCGAGTTCGAGATTTTTTTCTTCGAGTAATTCCGCCTGACGCTCAACCTCGCGCGTTTTCTTGAACAACTCGACAAAGACCGCCACTTTGGAGCGCAGAATGTCAGGCTCGATTGGCTTGACGATGTAATCAACGGCGCCAAGCGAATAGCCGCGGCTCAAATGCCGGCCGCCGGTTGAGTCTGCAGTCAGAAAAATGATCGGAATGTTTCGTGAGCGATCGCGGCCCCTGATCAGTTCGGCAGTTTCCAGACCATCAAGTCCGGGCATGTAAACGTCCATCAGGATCACTGCTACTTCATGGTCCAGCAGATAACGCAGCGCATCGTCGCCGGAAGACGCGCTCACCAGGTTGCGATCGGGCGCGTGCAGGATCGATTCAAGCGCCAACAAATTTGTTGGGCTGTCGTCGACCATCAAGAATGTTAATGCGCTCTTTAGCTTCCATGATGCATGGCCCAGTCAACGTATTCCGCGTCGAAGCCGTGACGGTTGCCGGGCCCAATCAGTTGCTGCAGCCTTTGAGCAATTTCCGGCAAAGGCAAAATCCAGTCGGCCCTGGTTTTCGCGAGCGCGGCGTCAGGCATCTCGCGACAGGCAGCGGTGCCGGGATCCTCGACCAACGTTAATCCGCCGCGCGATTTTATCGACTCGAGCCCGCGGGCGCCGTCGCGATTGGCCCCGGTCAGAATCACGCCGACGGCCCGCTCTCCATACTCGTCTGCCGCCGATTCGAAAAGCACGTCGATGGACGGCCGCGCAAATCCGACTGGCGACTCTGTCGACAAAGCAAAGCTCCGGTTTTCAATCAGCAGATGATAATCGCGCGGCGCCAGGTAGGCGCGACCGCACAGCACCGGTTCTTTGTCCTCGGGTTCGCTGACGGGCAAACTGCTTACCGCGCGCAGGAAGTCGCACAGGCCCGTCTCCGAATCCTTGCCGCGGTGCTGCACGATTACGACCGGCAACGGAAAGTCCGCCGGCAAACCGGAAAGCAGTGCTTGCAAGGCTTTCAGTCCGCCGGTTGAAGTGCCCACTACGATGATTTCAAACTGTGTACTCATGGGGAGTTGCGAGTTTCAAGTTTCAAGTTTCAAGTTTCAGGTTTCAAGTTCGGAGTTCGGAGTTGTTCAGCGCGTCTTGCAGCTCCTAACTTGAAACTTGAAACTTGAAACTTGAAACTTCTTCCCTGTTATTTCACCTTGCGATAAAGTTTGTCATTGTCATTCAGATCCTGATAGCAGTCGGCCTTCGGCGTAAACTTCAGCGACTCCTTGTTTCCCAGACCAAACACGCCAAACATGCTGAGGCTGTCGTAAAGCAGGTTGTGAACGCGCGCCTGCAAATCCTTGTTGAAATAGATCATCACATTGCGACAGAGGATCACCTGAAACTCGTTGAATGAGCCGTCAGTCGCCAGGTTGTGTTCAGAAAAGACAATGTTGGCCTTCAGCCCGGCGCTAAAGATTACGCTGTCATACTGCGCGGTGTAATAGTCGGAAAATTCGTGCGTGCCGCCGGCTTGCTGGTAGTTCGCCGTGTAGTCTCGCATGGCCGCGAGCGGAAAAATTCCCTCGCGCGCCCGGCGCAGGACGGCCTGGCTGATGTCGGTCGCATAGATGCGACACTTCGAGTAGAGCTGTTCTTCCTGCAACAGAATCGCGAGCGAATAAACCTCTTCGCCCGTGGAACAGCCGGCAATCCAAATTTGCACCGTCGGATACGTTCTCAGAATCGGCACTACTCGCTTGCGAAACGTCAGGTAGAAACTCGGATCACGAAACATCGCGGTCGCATGGACCGACAGGCCCAACAAGAAACGATCGAGACAAGCAGCATCGTGCAGTACGCGGTCCTGAAACGCCGAAACAGTTTCGAGTTTCTCCGCGCGCATCAATTCCAGAATTCGCCGCTTAATCGAAGCGCGCGAATACTCCCGGAAATCAAAGCCGTGAACGCGGTAAAGCCCTTCGAGCAACAGGTCGATCTCGACGTCCTCTAATTCCACCACCGCTTTCGTTAAGGCAGCACTCATAACAATTTCAAACCTAAGACCAAGTGAGAGTTCAAAACAGCAGGCAGGATGCCTGCGCTCCCAGGTTCATGAAGTTTCCTCCTGACGATACAGCCAAACGCGCAACAACGAGAGCAGCTGATCAATGTCCAGCGGCTTCGAGATGTAGTCAGACGCGCCCACCTCCAGGCAGTGATCGCGATCGGCCTTCATCGCCTTCGCCGTCAGCGCAATGATCGGAAGCTGTTTGAACTCGTCCATTTCGCGAATGGCCGTAATCGCTTCGTAGCCGTCCATCTCCGGCATCATGATGTCCATCAGCACTGCTTCAATACCGGGTTCTGCCTTTAGAAGGTCGATGCCTTCCTGACCGTTTTCCGCGTGGACAACATTCATGTTGTGCGCCTCGAGCGCGCTGGTTAACGCGAAAATGTTGCGCACGTCGTCGTCAACTACCAGCACTTTCCGACCGGCCAATACCGGATCCGTGCGGTGAAACTTTTCGAGCATGCGCCGCTTCGGTTCCGGCAGGTTCGCTTCCACGCGATGCAGGAAGAGCGCCGTTTCAGCGAGCAAACGCTCAGGAGAACTGGCTTCCTTGACGATGATCGCGTCGGCCACTTTCTTCAGATGCAGTTCCTCTTTGCGCGTCAACTCCTTGCCGGTGTAAACGATGATCGGCAGATCGTAACGACCGAGATCCGTCTGGAGTTTTTCGATCAGTTCGAAACCGCTCATGTCGGGCAGCCTCAGATCGAGCACCATGCAATCGAATGTCTCGTTTTTCAAAAGACTGAGCGCTTCTTCGCCGGTAGCCACGGCCGTGGTGTGCACGTCGCCGTTACCAATCAACTCGACCACGCTCATCCGCTGCACGTCATCATCTTCAACAACCAGCAGCTTGCGGATGCGACGCTCGGCGAACTCGCGAATATCGTCGAACGACTTGGTCAGATCCTCGCGAGTCACAGGTTTCTGCACGTGATTGAACGCGCCTTGTTTCAGTGCGCGCGTGCGTTCTTCCTCAACGGTGATGATGTGGACCGGAATGTGACTGGTCGCGGGGTCATGCTTCAAACGATCCAGCACGGTCCAACCGTCGCGGTCGGGCAAGCGAATGTCGAGAGTGATCGCGGACGGTTTGTATTTTTGCGCGAGGGCCAGCGCCAGCGTGCCATTCGTCGCCACCAAACCCTTGAACCCTTTCTCGCGCGCGAGATCGAGCAGGATGCCGGCGAAACTGATGTCGTCTTCAACAATCAGCACCGTGCGATCGCCGCTCTCGATCTCGTTGCGGTCGTCGAGTATGGCCGCGGATTCGCTGGAGAGCAGGGCGATCGCGTCGCTGTCAAAAGACTCAACCGGCGTCCAGGCCGCTTCAGTTTCCCGAATGGCCCCACGCATTTTCTTCTGGCTCGCGGTCGCCGTCGAAGCACCCGCCGGCACGTAATTGCGCGGGAGATAGAACGTGAACGTGCTGCCTTCGCCCGGTGTTGAGATCACGCGAATCTCGCCGCCCAGCAGCCGCGCAATCTCGCGGCTGATCGATAAACCCAAACCGGTGCCGCCGTATTTGCGACTCGTGGTTCCGTCAGCTTGCTGGAAGGCTTCGAAAATTATTCGTTGCTTCTCGGTTGGAATACCGATGCCGGTGTCGGTCACTGAGAAGGCAATCACGTCGCCGGCGCGCGATTGAGCGATTCGAGATGGTAGGTTTCGTCAGCCGGCGCCGGTGCGACGCGCAAAATGACTTTTCCTGCTTCAGTAAACTTAAACGCGTTTGAGAGCAGGTTCATGAGAATCTGCTGCAGCCGCTTGTCGTCAGTGTGGACGGACGGAGCCAGTTCCTCAGCCCGCTGAATCTCAAACTCGAGGTTCTTGTCTTTGGCGAGCTGGTGGAAGCTTCGTTCCAGTTGACTCGTCATCTCGACGATTGAAACGTCTGAAACTTCGATGCCCATCATTCCTGATTCAATCTTCGAGAGGTCGAGGATGTCATTAATCAGCGAAAGCAGATCGGAACCGGAAGAGTGGATCGTTTCCGCAAACTGGACCTGCTTTTCGCTCAGATTCTCGTCGTTGTTTTCAGCCAGTTGCCGCGAAAGAATCAGCATGCTGTTGAGCGGCGTGCGCAGCTCGTGAGACATGTTGGCAAGGAATTCCGACTTGTACTTGGAAGTTAGCGCGAGCTGCTCGGCCTTTTCTTCCATCTCCCAGCGCGCTTCCTCGACTTCGCGGTTCTTGGCTTCGACTTCCGCTTTCTGGCGCGCGAGCAACGCCGCTTTTTCCTGCAGTTCTTCGTTGGTTTGCTGCAACTCTTCCTGTTGACTCTTCAACAACTCCTCGGATTCGCGCAGCGACTCGGCCTGCTGCTCAAGTTGTTCGTTGGTCTTCTTCAGTTCGTCCTGCTGGCTTTGCAGTTCGGCGGCCAGCGACTGCGACTGCTGTAACAAATCTTCCGTTCTCGTGTTGGCGGCGATCGTGTTCAGCACGATGCCGATGCTTTCCGTTAGCTGATCGAGGAAGGCGAGATGCGTGTCGCTAAAAGTTTTGAAGGTTGAAAGTTCGATTACTGCCTTCGCTTCGCCCTCAAACAAGACGGGCAGGACCACGATGTTATTCGGCGGCGCTTCGCCCAGCCCGGAGGTGACGTGCACGTAGTTGCTGGGAACATTCGTGACCAGAATCCGCTCGCGTTCAACCGTGCACTGGCCCACCAAACCTTCGCCGGCGTGGAATTCGTTGGCGAGGTTCTTGCGTTTCTTGTAGGCGTAGCCGCCGAGAAGTTTCATCACCGGCTGGCCGTTCGGACTTTCGTTCACGTAGAAGACGCCTTGCTGAGCATCGACGAGCGGCGCGAGTTCAGACAGCACCATCTGCGCGACGGTGGTCATGTCGCGTTGGCCCTGAAGCATGCGCGTGAACCGGGCGAGATTAGTTTTCAACCAATCCTGCTCCATGTTTTTCTGCGTCGTGTCTTTGAGATTGAGGATCATCTCGTTGATGTTGTCTTTGAGCGCCGCAACTTCGCCCTGCGCTTCGACCGTGATCGAGCGCGTCAGGTCGCCCTTTGTCACTGCCGTGGAAACTTCAGCAATAGCGCGCACCTGCGTCGTCAGGTTGGCCGCGAGCCCGTTCACGTTGTCAGTCAAATCGCGCCAGGTGCCGGCGGCGCCCGGCACGTTTGCCTGGCCACCCAATTTTCCTTCGACGCCGACTTCGCGAGCCACCGAAGTCACCTGGTCGGCGAAGGTGGCGAGCGTGTCGGTCATGTTGTTGATGGTGTCGGCGAGTTCGGCAATCTCGCCTTTGGCTTCCACTGTCAGTTTGCGATTGAGGTCGCCGTTCGCGACGGCGGTAACGACGCGAGCAATGCCGCGCACCTGATCGGTAAGGTTACTGCCCATGGAATTCACGTTGTCGGTCAGGTCTTTCCAGGTTCCGGCAACTCCGCGGACGTCAGCTTGTCCGCCGAGCTTGCCTTCCGTTCCTACTTCTCGCGCGACGCGCGTAACTTCCGACGCGAACGAGTTCAACTGGTCCACCATGGTGTTGATGGTGTTCTTGAGTTCGAGAATTTCGCCTTTAACATCGACCGTGATCTTCTTCGAAAGGTCGCCGTTGGCCACGGCCGTGGTAACGTCGGCGATGTTGCGCACCTGGCCCGTCAGGTTGCTGGCCATCGAATTCACGTTGTCAGTCAAATCTTTCCAGGTTCCGGCAACGCCGCGAACGTCAGCTTGCCCGCCGAGCTTCCCTTCCGTGCCGACTTCGCGGGCTACACGCGTAACTTCCGACGCGAACGAGTTCAACTGGTCCACCATCGTGTTGATGGTGTTTTTGAGTTCCAGAATTTCGCCTTTAACGTCGACTGTGATCTTCTTGGAAAGGTCGCCGTTGGCCACGGCCGTGGTTACGTCGGCGATGTTGCGCACCTGGCCCGTCAGGTTGCCGGCCATGAAATTCACGTTATCCGTCAGGTCTTTCCACGTGCCCGCGACTCCGATCACCTGCGCCTGGCCGCCCAGTCTGCCTTCAGTTCCGACCTCGCGAGCGACGCGCGTCACTTCCGAAGCAAACGAGCTGAGCTGATCGACCATGGTATTGATCGTGTCTTTCAGCTCCAGAATTTCGCCCTTCACGTCGACCGTGATCTTTTTTGACAGATCGCCGTTGGCGACCGCGGTCGTGACCTCGGCGATGTTGCGCACCTGGCCAGTCAGGTTACCGGCCATGGAGTTCACGCTGTCAGTCAAGTCTTTCCACGTTCCCGCAACGCCGCGAACGTCGGCCTGGCCGCCCAGTTCGCCTTCCGTTCCCACTTCGCGCGCCACGCGCGTCACTTCCGACGCAAAGCCGTTCAACTGGTCCACCATCGTGTTGATGGTGTTCTTGAGTTCGAGAATCTCGCCCTTAACGTCGACGGTGATCTTCTTGGAGAGATCGCCGTTAGCGACGGCCGTCGTCACCTCGGCGATGTTGCGCACCTGGCCGGTCAGGTTGCCGGCCATCAAATTCACGCTGTCGGTCAGATCTTTCCAGGTGCCCGCCACGCCCTTTACTTCAGCCTGGCCGCCCAGTTTTCCTTCCGAACCGACTTCGCGAGCCACGCGCGTCACTTCCGACGCGAAGCCGTTGAGCTGATCGACCATCGTGTTGATGGTGTCTTTGAGCTCGAGAATTTCGCCTTTAACGTCGACCGTGATTTTCTTGGAAAGATCGCCGTTGGCCACTGCAGTCGTGACTTCGGCGATGTTGCGTACCTGGCCCGTCAGATTGCCGGCCATGAAATTTACGTTGTCAGTCAGGTCTTTCCAGGTTCCGGCCACGCCGATTACCTGTGCCTGGCCGCCGAGTTTTCCTTCCGTGCCGACTTCACGCGCCACGCGGGTGACTTCCGAAGCGAACGAATTCAACTGGTCCACCATCGTGTTGATGGTGTTCTTGAGTTCGAGAATCTCGCCTTTAACATCGACGGTGATTTTCTTGGAGAGGTCGCCGTTGGCCACGGCTGTGGTCACGTCGGCGATGTTGCGCACCTGGCCCGTCAGGTTGCTGGCCATTGAGTTCACGTTGTCGGTCAAATCTTTCCAGGTTCCGGCAACGCCGCGAACGTCAGCTTGCCCGCCGAGTTTTCCTTCGGTTCCCACTTCACGGGCCACGCGGGTAACTTCTGACGCGAATGAGTTCAACTGGTCGACCATCGTGTTGATGGTGTTCTTGAGTTCCAGAATCTCGCCTTTAACATCGACCGTGATCTTCTTGGAAAGGTCGCCGTTGGCGACGGCGGTTGTCACTTCCGCAATGTTTCGGACCTGACTCGTCAGGTTACTTGCCATGGAGTTAACGCTGTCGGTTAGATCTTTCCAGGTGCCCGCGACGCCTTTGACTTTCGCCTCACCGCCGAGTTTTCCTTCCGTTCCTACCTCGCGAGCGACGCGCGTCACTTCCGAAGCAAACGAGCTGAGCTGATCGACCATGGAGTTAACGATCTTCACGGTGCGCAGGAACTCGCCTTTCAACGGACGTTCGTCAACCTGCAGCGCCATGCGTTCCGAAAGATCGCCATTTGCCACCGCCCCGATCACGCGCGCCATTTCACTGGTCGGACGGGCCATGTCGTCGATCAGCAGATTGGTCGAGTCGACCAGCCGCAGCCAGGACCCGGACGCCGCCGGTACGCCCGCGCGATGCATTGATCTTTCCTTCTTTGCCCACGACGCGGCTGACGCGTTCCATCTCTTTCGCGGTCTTGTCGCTCAACTCGATGATGTCGTTTAGCGTGTCGGCGATTTTGCCCGCCTCGCCGGTCCATTCCCCGGGCAAGCGCACGGAAAAATCACCCTTCTTAAACGCGACCAGGGTTTTCAAGAGCAACTTTGTATTCAAAGAGTCTTTTGTCAGGGTTTGAGTTGGCATTGTTTCCTTCCCAGGTAGTTAGAGAATCGCTACTTAAGAATCGCTACTTAAGAAGTCGCTTGTTAGGAATCCGCGGAGAGACGTTGGCAAGAACCTGCCAAAGACATGGCAAGATCCAATCCAGGAAACGCGATGATGCGCTCAGGCACAGTCCGAGACTGTCGGTTTTCAGACGGGGGAAATTTGAACCAGCGGGGGATGCAAAGACAATAATGTCGCTGCTAATTGATATTTATACCTAAGCCGACTGGGAAATGTAAACCTAATTCGAAGCCGTCAGTTGTCCGAATTGTTTAGGCTTGGCGGCTGATGAAAGGCTTGCTTTGTAAGCGGTCACAGCAGCATAATTTTCGCATGACCGAAAAAGAGATTGTACTAAAAACCGTCCGTGAGTTACCGGATGATTGCTCGTTCGACGAGATCGCTGACCGCATTGAATTCCTGGCTGCGGTGCAGAAGGGTCTCGATCATCTCGACCGAGGTGAAGGCATACCCCACGAGGAGATCAAGAGACAGTTGGCCTCATGGCTTACAAGCTGATTTGGTCTCCGGCCTCCCGCGACGACCTGCGCGACATTGTTAGCTTCATTTCACGCGACAGCCGTCAGCGCGCCGAAACGTTCGCTTATCGACTCATTATAGAGACTGACAAGCTGCAGAACTTTCCCGAGATTGGCCGAGTTACGCCTGAGTACAGCGTCCCCGACGATCCGCGAAATCATTGTTCGATCTTACCGAATCGTTTACCGCGTCAATCATGAGCTGAAACGCGTGGAGACTGCCCGAGTGTGGCACGCAGCTAGAGACACGCCAAAACTATGAGCGGCAACGAAACACATTTAGGTCGAACGGTCTTTATCTGCCACAGATCCACAGGAACTAAATTGGCCTTCGATCGTTTCGCCGCAGCGGCAATTCCACGGGCCATAATTTTCGATCTCGGCATTTTGCCAGCGGTCCACTGTTTCTTTGGCTGCGGATAGTCGTCGTCATTCATAATCCAGCGTCGAGAGGGATGAAGGGAACGTTTGTTCCTGCGCATCGCGCCGTAAGGCGCCCACGCGAGACCGAGTAATCTTATCGTCTGACTCTGACAATGTATCGGGGCTCCGCCTAAAGTCATAACTTGCGTGAGTCGTAGGCCCAGTGTAGCAAGGCTTGCCGTTGCTTCGGGCGACAATCCAGCGCGCGCGGCGGACAGTTTTTCTTCACCTGGGCGACATGCCGGCTCACCGCGCGCCAGCGTTTAATTTGCCGCTCATCGTCGACCGACCTGCGGCCCATGAAGTAGCGGCAGTACCACTGAAACCAGCCGCGCGGATCTTCTTCGTACAACCAACCCTTCTTGCGCCAGACAGACAGCGGCTGCGACGCGTTAACTTTGAAGTAGTTCAGTTCAGCGGCGTGGCGCTCGTGACACAGTTTCGCGTTCCGAAACCAATCTGCAGGGAACTCGGCGGTGCAGTCAGTCATGTACTTGCCGCCAAACACGCCCAGCGTCAACATTTGTTTCGGCGTTAGCTGAGGACGAAAATCAGGCGCGAAGTTTCGACCGATTGGCGCGACGAGGAAATACACGTAATCCTGCTGCATCAGGTCGTTGACAGTTACGGTACGCCTTTTCATCAGGACAATTATATAGCTGTGGGTCAGGAAAGTTTCATGCGACGGAGCGAATAAACTGGCACTCACGCGACGATTCAGGATATATTCTTAAACCTCAACAACAACAAGCCGGGTCCCGACTCGCTTGGGTTTCCACATCAACCAGTTTCTCGAATTCCGGAGGAAATTAATGAAGAAATTTCTCGCACCGTTAGTTCTTTTTGCGCTCGGCCTTGCTTTCCTGCTGGCGAGCGTTTCCACTAAAAACGCCGACGCACAGGGGCGTGCGGAAGAACCGGGCAATAGCTCCGCGCACCGCAAGGACGGGAAAGTTGTAGCTCCCGACGGCGTCATTTTTGACTCAGCCAAGGCCTTCGTCGATGCGGGCCGAAGGTGTAGCACCCGCCAGGTCGATGACCTGGAAATGGAAGAGATCGACAATCAAGTAAAAAGTCATCGCGTCGCAAGTGGGCGTCCGGGCGGCGGCGCGGGCTCAATCGAAGAGGCGAGGGTCTACCCGAATGGCTCAATCACCATTCCCGTCTATTTCCACGTTGTTTACCGTTCAGACGGCGTCGGTAATATTTCGGAAACCTGGCTCGACAACCAAATTAGCGCGATGAACGAACACTACACCGGCCTGGACACGCCGGCGTATCGAACAGCCGCGGCGAACACTTCATTTCGTTTCATTAAAGCAGGCGTGACGCGCACGCAGAACAACAGCTGGTACGCGGCGGGCCCGGGCTCAAGCGCGGAAACGCAGATGAAGAACGCCCTGCGCGTTGGCACTGCCGACGACTTGAATTTCTATACCAATAGCGGAGGCGGTTATCTCGGCTGGGCTACATTCCCGTCCAGCTATTCTTCTCAGCCGAAGAAGGACGGCGTCGTTTGTTACTGGGCATCTCTTCCCGGTTCCAGCTACGCTCCCTATAACGAGGGCGACACTGGTACTCACGAAGTGGGTCACTGGTTGGGCCTTTACCACACTTTCCAGGGCGGCTGTAACGGCAGCGGCGATAGCGTGAACGACACGCCAGCCGAGCGTTCGCCGACCTACGGCTGTCCTTCCGGCAATCAGGACACCTGCAAGAACAAAGCCGGTCTGGATCCTTACGAAAACTTCATGGACTACACGGACGATCCCTGCATGTACAAGTTTAGTTTGGGACAGGCGGATCGTCAGGACACCATGTGGTCTACTTATCGCGCCGGCAAATAAGCTTAGGCGCTCAAAACGGAGTAAAATAACCAGGAGTGCTTCTTCGGAGGCACTCCTGTCTTTTGACCGTGAGGATGTTCCATGCGCACTTTATCCTTTATGTTTATAGGGATTGATTGTCCTTTCGATGCCGACGGCAACAATGTCTAATGGTCAAAAGCAAGGCCGTCTGAGGCCACCGCCGCAACTGAAATGTGATCGGAGTGATCTAACGTCGTATGACGGCCGCGTGCTTGCTTATCGTCGTCGCACGGGAAGCACCTTCCTGCGTATCCGAACGAACTTTGACACGACTGAAGAAGTCGTCATTCATCATCCCGGAACTGATGATCCATCCAGGTTTTATTTGTTCGATGGTCAGCCTTTCATGAAGAGTGACTGGCGGCGTATTGAGAAGCGCCCGAGAGTTTTGAAAACCGGCAGGCGCGCTAACATTTGGGTCTGCCGTGGGAATCCGTCGGTCCAGCCTGTAGTTGATTGGCAACCCGATGACACCGGCGCTAATCCACGAGGCCGATAGGGTTACTTAATCCAGACGGTTTTGATGTTCACAAACTCATGGATGCCGAATTCGCTCAGCTCGCGACCGTAGCCGGAGTTTTTGATGCCGCCGAACGGAAGCCGCGGATCTGACGCGACCATGCCGTTGATGAAAACTGAACCAGCTTCGATCTCGGTGGCGAAGCGTTCTTGTTCCGCCGCGTCATTGGTCCAGGCCGCGGCGCCGAGCCCAAAAGTCGTCGCGTTGGCGAGTTCGATTGCCTCATTAATATTCGCCACGCGGAAAAGCATCGCCACCGGTCCGAAGATTTCTTCGCAGGAGGCTGGTGAGTCTGAAGGAACATTGACGAGCACCGTCGGCTCGTAAAAATTGCCGACGCGCTCCAGTCGCTTGCCGCCGGTCAGGACGATCGCGCCGGCTGCAACCGACGCCTTCACCTGTTCGTCCACGTCTCTCAGAATTTGTTCGGTTGCCAGCGGGCCGATGTCAACGGCTTCATCGAGCGGATCGCCAACGCGCAGCGCCTTCATCTCTGCTACAAACTGCCGCTCAAAATCTTCGTAAATCTCCGCCGCGACAATGAACCGCTTGGCAGCGATGCACGACTGTCCGTTGTTGATCGTTCGCGCTTTCACCGCTGTCGTTACCGCCTCGGACAAATTCGCCGAAGGCATGACGATGAAAGGATCGCTGCCGCCGAGTTCCAGCACGCTCGGCTTGATCTGTTTGCCGGCGATGCCGGCGACGCTGCGGCCCGCGGGTTCGCTGCCGGTAAGCGAAACGGCAACGACACGCCTGTCTTCGAGAATTCGCTGCACGGCTTCAGAACCGACGAGCAAAGTTTGGAAAGCGCCATCCGGAAAACCGGCGCGCCGAAAAACGTCTTCGATTGCGAGCGCGCATTGCGGCACGTTTGAAGCATGCTTGAGCAGCCCGACGTTGCCCGCCATCAGCGCCGGCGCTGCGAAACGGAAGACTTGCCAGAACGGAAAATTCCACGGCATCACCGCCAGCACTGGCCCGAGCGGTTGAAAACGGATGAAGCTATTGCTGGCGTTGGTTTCAACCAGCTTGTCTGCCAAGTGCCCGCGCGCGTTCTCGGCGTAGTAACGACAAACCCAGGCGCACTTTTCCGCTTCACCAACGGCGCCCTTGATTGGCTTGCCCATTTCCGTCGTCATCAACCGGGCAAACTCATTTTTCTCTGCTTCAAGAATCTCCGCCGCGCGCAGCATCATCGCTTCGCGAGCAGGAAAGGCAGTCTGACGAAAAGCAGGAAACGTCTCCGCGGCGCGCTGCAATTTTTCGTCAATCTCTGTTTCAGTAAGCGACGCAAACGTCTTGAGAGTTTCTCCAGTGGTAGGGTTAATGGATGCGATTGGCATAGTCCAGACCTCGACTGCTAAAGAAAAGGGCCGGCTCACCTTGCGAGGATTTTGTCCTCGCTCCAGTTCACCGGCCCTAGCAGGTTTGGTTACCGCCCGAATTACTCAGATGGAAACCGAACAACTGTGTGACGCTGAATATGCTATCGCAGGGAACGGTCTCCGTCAACGTAAGCTTCATAGTCAACGACATTGAAAGCGCCCCCGACGGGACTCGAACCCGTGACCTACCTGTTCGTCACACAGTTGCTCTATCCACTGAGCTACGGGGGCAAAGAATCGTAATGTCTGCTAACCTAAGCGCAAAGACACCATCGATCAGGTCGGGAAATGGATTTGCGAAAGAATTCTTGTATCCTCTCAGTTAGCCATGGCTAAGAATTCGCGTCTGGACAAGTTTGCCATCGCGGCGGCGCTGCAGGAGATTGCCGCGCTGCTGGAATTGAAGGGTGGCAAGGATCGCTTCAAAGCTCGCGCTTATCAAACCGGCGCGCGCGTAGTTGCCGGTACGTCTGAGGACATCGGCGACGTCGTGCTGCAAAACCGTCTGACGTCGATGCGTGGAATCGGCGGCGGGCTCGCTTCGCAAATTGAACAGCTTTATCTCAGCGGTGAGTCGTCTGTCTTGCGCGGTCTGAAGCAGGAATTTCCCCCGGGAATCATCGAGCTCTCGGGGGTGCCGGGCCTATCCGTCGCCAAAATCAAAACGCTTCACGAAGTTTTGGGCATCGCTTCCGTCGCCGAACTCAAAGCGGCCGCCGCCGCCGGCAAGATCAAAGACATCAAAGGCTTTGGTGCGAAGACTGAGCAGAAACTCCTCGAAACTATTTCCACGCATCGCCAGCGCGCGAAAAATGAAGATCGCCTGCACCTGCATCGAGCAATGCAAACGGCCGAACAGATTGTCAACTATCTTCAACTCGCGGGAGACGCCACTGAAATTCAGTTTGCCGGCTCCCTGCGGCGCTGGAAGGAAACTGTCGGCACCATTCGCCTGGTAGCAAACACGAAACGACCCGCGGCAGTGATCGATCATTTCCTGCGCTTCCCGCTGATCGTTGAAGTCATCGAGCAAATGGAGGAGGCGTGCACGGTGCGCTTGGCTGAAGGCGCGCGGGTGTCGCTGGTCGCCGCGCGACCGGCTGAGTTTGCTTTGGCATTGTTAGCGGAAACCGGATCGAAAGCGCACGTCAACAAGTTGCATCAGATCGCGAATAGCGAAGGGGATTACGCAGCGCAGTCAAAGGTCCAACCGCAGAAACGAAGCAAGGCCGCGAAGCAAAAGTCTGCGCGTTTGCGATCCGCGAAACTACAGACCGAGGAAGACATCTACCAGCAGTTAGGACTCGAGTACATTCCGCCGGAATTGCGCGAGGACCAGGGCGAGATTGAAGCAGCGCTGGCCGGAAAGCTACCGGCAGATCTCATCACTCTGGAAGACATTCGCGGGATGGTCCATTGCCACACGACTTATTCGGACGGCAAGCACTCCGTCGAAGAAATGGTACGCGCGGCAGAGGCGTTTGGCATGAAGTACGTGACGATCACGGACCATTCACCCACTGCTTTCTATGCCGGCGGCGTCACGCTGGACCGTCTGAAACGGCAGTGGGAAGAGATTGACGAGGTGCAGGAGAAGGTGAAGATCAAGATTCTGCGCGGCACGGAATCTGACATCGTTGCGGACGGCCGGCTCGACTATCCCGACAAAATTCTTGAACAGTTTGACGTGATTGTCGCCAGCATCCATTCCCGTTACAAGATGGATTCGATGAAGATGACGAAACGAATCCTGACGGCAATGCGCCAGCCGGTGTTCAAGATTTGGGGACACGCGCTTGGTCGGAAGCTGCTGAGTCGTCCGCCTTTTGACTGCGACGTTGAGCAGATTCTGGACGCGATCGCTGAGTCGCGTGCGGCGATTGAGGTGAATGGCGATCCGTTTCGGCTGGACATGGAGCCGCGCTGGATCCGCGAGGCGCGCAAACGCAAAATCAAATTCGTAATTTCCGTGGACGCGCATTCCACCGGCGCGCTTAACAACTTGAAATATGGCGTTGGCATCGCGCGACGCGGCTGGCTGAGAAAGTCGGAAGTCCTGAATACGCTCGGCGCGAGCGCATTTCAGAAAGCTGTTCGTCCTTTGTAACGCGCAAGTTTGCCGGCGCCCGCGGAAACGCTTGCTAAGGTCCATTCCGTTGACCGGGCTTTGGAACTTCTGCCCCTCGCTTGGCGACCTGATGGTTGGCTTCGATTATTTGGCCGGACATTCTCTTCCTTCACCCGTCCTCGCGCCGCTAATTTGCTGTTCGCCGCCTCAGAAATATTTTCTAATTTCACAGTTCGAGAGCTCGGAGTTGCCAACAGGACTATGAAGATCGCCAAAGCCGCCATCGAACGAATAGCCAAAGAGGTTCTGGGTATGGCCCATACAGGCACCCGGGGGTGAAACCCGACCTGGTCTTCATCGTAAGCATTCCTGGTCTGGGTGGTTTCATCATCATCCCGTTTTTCAACGGCGAAGCAGAAGATTCCATTGTCTATTCGGTGATGGACCGGAGCGGTGACTATTTCGACTGAACACGCGGGTTGATCAGTTTTCTGATGAGAGTCTTCGAGAGCCTGGAGCGCGACCACGAACTCGCCTGCCGACTGCGGCCGGTCCTCAGGATCTTTCCGGAGCGCGCGCATGATAAGGTCAACCAGAGCTGGCGGCGGACCGATGAGCGGAGGCGGAACCGCGTAAGCTTGTTGGTTTAAGAGAGTGGGAAAATCGGTCGCGTTAAAAGCCCGCCGTCCGGCGATCATCTCGTAAAGAATCAGGCCCAGGCTGTAAAGATCCCCGCGCTGATCTACCGTTTTCACCATGCAACTTTCCGGAGGAGCATATAGCGGAGAGCCGATGAACATAGACCCGGTGAGATCAAGATCGCCAACGGGCCGCCGCTGACCGGTAAGCTTGACGGTTCCGAAGTCAACAATCTTGACCAGCAACTCACCTTTGTGATCAAAAGTGAGCATCGTGTTAGCAGGCTTTAGATCGCGGTAGACGACACCTTTGGCATGAATTTCTGCCAGCCCTTCGGCGATCTGTTTGCCGATCGCCAGGCATTGCTTAAGCGGTACGGGCCCGCTGAGTTTCAAAAAATCCCTCAGATTCTGTCCCCTCGACAGTTCCATGACGATGTAGAGTTCGTCGTAAGTTCGCGAGCTTTCAGCCTCACGCACGGTTACGACATTGGTCCCAAAGTCATAAATGCGCACCAGGTTAGGATGGTCGAAGGAACATGCGGTAAGAGCCTCACGGCGCAGCCGAAACCTTCCGTGAGGATCCGCATTCGCAAACTCCGGACGAAGAAGCTTCATCGCTCGCGGGCGATTGAGCTCGATGTGCATGCACTCGTAAACCGAGCCGAACGAACCGCTGGCAATCAAACGCTCCAGGCGATACTTCCGAGCGATTACACGCGAACCCGCGCGCTCGTGAATTAGAGGATCGTGATCCTGCTGGGCGCACGCAAGAGTATCGTCCTCATAGCAACTCTGACATGTCGGGCAGAGCTTCATAAATAGAAGATGGACGTCGCTTCTCAGGAATCGACAGCGACTGGACGACGTTTTACATCGTCAAGACAATTTGTGAACGGACTTGAGGTTAGCGGATCTCTGTTGTGGAGTTCTTTGAGATCATAAGGCGAACGTTGCAGCGCCTGCCTTTGGGAGATCTAACACTCACACTTAACGTCGCGAGTTCTTACTACTTTAGAACGTCTTAAAATGCCTGCGGTTCGATAGGCAAATTGCATTGCCGTTTCTTTGCTTTTATTTGGAGACTCTTTCCTGCGATTGGTCGACATCATAGCAGAGCCGCGCTCATTTGATCTACAAGAATTTGAATGAGCAGCGCCCAATACGGAACGGAAGAAATCCCGGTTGAACGTACCAGTGTAGTTTGCAGTAATTCGCTGGTATCAGTTTTTTGATGCAGCTAAGATGATCGCGGCTTCACGGAATTGACGCAGACGAATGCCTCGACGAGGGGGCCCGTGAGACGAACGATCGATCATGAAACCGCGCCGGCGGGCGGACAATCGAGACCAACATGAGCTGTCTTTTTTGCGGAATCGCGAATGGCGAAGTAAACGCGACGGTGGTGTTTCAGGATGAAGTCTCCGTTGCCTTTCTCGATCATCGCCCGCTCTTTCCCGGCCACTGTTTGCTGGTACCCAAAGATCACTACGAAACTCTGAGCGACCTGCCGACCGAGTTAGTCGATCCGTTTTTTCGAAACGTACAGTTGCTGGCCCGCGCCGTTGAGCTGGCACGCGAGGCTGAGGGAACGTTCGTCGCGATGAACAATCGCGTCAGTCAGAGTGTTCCGCACCTGCATGTGCATGTCGTGCCCCGCCGCAAGAAGGATGGACTGAAAGGATTTTTCTGGCCGCGCAACAAATATGAAAGCGAGGCGCAGGTTGTCGAAGTCCAGCAGGCGATTATTACGACGATCGCCGCTCTGCAGGAAGACTTGTAAGAGGAGATTCCGATGTTTAAGAAACGAATGACGCTGTCGCTATTGATGCTCGTCACGATCGTCGCGGCCGGCTTGGCGCAGACACCCGCGCAGAAGTCGCAGCAAACCGCAACGCTGGAAAATCTCGCCTGGCTGACCGGGTGTTGGGAAGGATGGCAAGGCCAGGCGATTGTCGAAGAAATCTGGTCGAAACCGCGCGGCGGCACAATGATTGGGCTTGGCCGCACGGTCAAGGACGGCAAGACGACGTCATTCGAGTTCATGCAGTTTCGCGAAGAAAACGGCAGCCTGGTTTTCCTGCCGCAACCGCAGGGTGGCGCGCGGGTTTCGTTTCCGCTGAAAGATTCATTCGTTGAAAAACTAACGTTTGAGAACAAAGAACACGATTTTCCGCAGCGAGTTATTTACGAACGAAAGGGGCCGGGCCTGCTTTTGGCGGCGATTGAGGGAACTTACAAAGGAAAAGCGGAGCGCGAAGAATTTCAATTAAGAAAAGTTCGCTGTAATCCGAAAGATGAATAGGCGAATTCTTAGTGAGTTTGCTGAAGAAATCGCGGACGAAAAATCTGTCAAGCAAATTTTCAGTAATACCAAAAAATAAAACACACGAAAAAGTTGATCTTAAAAATGCATTCGCGTATAAACCTTCCTGTCGCGAGGGTCACGGCCTTCGAGACCGACAAAGGGATCGGCAACCGATGTGGTGACACACGGAAGAGGGAATCAGCAACGGTCTGTTGATTCTATTGACGCCCTGAGTCGAAGCCGAAAGGCTTTGCTAGAGAAGGCTGAGAGGTCTTCTCGAGCCATTCGGATAAAAACGAGTGGCACCCTTTAGGAAGGACCCGCTGAAGGGAGCGAATGGTTCGGCGCAAGCTGGACCGACGTTTTCGGAACGTAACCGAGGGTGGAGGAAAAGCCACTGGAAAAAACTACCTAACGGCACCGCGTTCGCAAGAACGCGAGAATTGCGAAAGCGGTTCGCGTGCTGACCGAGGACAGACTGACCGACAGTCGTTCCTCGGGATACAAAACCGGCAGCCTAGTGTGTACATGCGAAGCTGCCATCCTTTTAAAAGCTTCGGCGCAAGCTGGAGCAGTTACTAGGAAACGGATTGCGCTACTTTCGGCTTGCCGAAGGTAGCGTTTTCCGTTTTTGGCATACCACAGTAAAACGTTTATTATGAAGCCCATACTACGATCACACTTTACGTCGCGCAGTCGCCTTGTAAGTCTCCCTCGTTCTGCGCGCCCTGGTCCAAAGGAGAAGACAGATGACCGAAGCACGAATGCAGGAAAATCCACATTACCAGCCGGGAACTTTTTGTTGGGTCGAATTGGGAACTACCGACGGTGAGGCTGCGAAAAAGTTTTACACCGAATTATTTGGTTGGACTTTTGTTGATAACCCCATGGGGCCGGATATGGTCTATACGATGCTGAAACTCGATGATCAGGTCGTGGGGGCTTTGTACCAAATGTCGAGCGAGATGACGTCCCAGGGAATCCCCCCTAATTGGCTGCAATACGTGGCGGTCGAGAGTGCGGACGAGAGCGCGGCGAAGGCGAAGGAACTCGGCGCGACGCTCATGAAAGAGCCTTTTGATGTGATGGAGTTCGGAAAAATGTCGGTGATCCAGGATCCAACCGGCGCAGTTTTCGCTGTTTGGCAGGCGGGCACGCACAACGGAGCGGCAATCTTCAATGTTCCCGGATCGCAATGCTGGAATGAACTTGCAACTAACGATACCGCCAAGGACGGCGAATTCTATGCGGGCTTGTTTGGTTGGACCAAGGACACGATGAACATGGGTCCGATGGAATACACGATGTTTGCAAATAACGGCCGCGGAGCTGGCGGCATGTTCAAGCTGACACCCGAGATGGCCGGCATTCCGCCGCACTGGCTGGCTTATTTTGCGGTCGACGATTGCGATGCGGCGGTGAAGAAGGCGACAGAACTTGGCGCCAGTACCATGAAGCCAGCTGACGACATTCCGGGAATTGGTCGCTTTGCAATTCTGCGGGATCCACAGAACGCAGTCTTCGCGGTCATTAAATTGGATAACACTGAAGGTCAGCCGCCTCAAGGCTAACCAACCTCGATTTCTTACTGGAAAGCGGGCACGAGCGAGCGATGACGAAGATACGTCGCTCGCTCCTGCTCACCATCTGATCACTTGAAGTCGCAGCCAACAAAATGAAATCACGCCTGGTTTGGCTTCTCCTCTGTCTCATCTGGGGCTCGACCTGGCTGTTCATAAAACTCGGCCTCGAAGACCTGCCGCCGCTTACCTTCGCCGGAATCAGATTCGTCATTGCTACGATCATTCTCTTTGCGTGGATTCTCGCCCGAGGCGTACCGCTTCCCAGCAAAGCCAGAGACTGGCTGTTTCTCGCCGTCACCGGAGTCTTGTCGTTCACACTGAATTACGGTCTGGTTTTTTGGGGAGAACAATACATCTCGTCAGGTCTCGCCGCGGTCTTGCAATCGATGCTGCCGTTGTTTGGTTTGATCCTTGCCCATTTTTATTTGCCCGGCGAGCGGATGACGCTGCCACGACTAGCGGGAGTGTTGTTGGGCGTGTTGGGCGTGGGTGTGATCTTCTCGAATCAATTGCAAGTATCCGGACCGCGAGCGTTGTGGGGAAGCGCCGCACTGGTCGGGAGCGCTTTGTGTGCAGCTTACGCCAACGTGCTGGTGAAAAGGTACGGCTTGAATTTGCAGCCCACGATGCTGGCGGGCGGGCAAATGCTTTTTGGATTGGTGCCGTTGTTGTTGATTGGAATTCCGCTCGAAGGCAATCCTTTGAACTACCACTGGACGCCGGTCGCGGTGTTCTCGCTTTTTTATCTGGCGATAGTGGGCACCGTGGTAGCGTTCGTTCTTTACTACTGGCTGCTCCACAACATGGACGTGACCAAGACCATGCTGATCGCGCTGGTGACGCCGGTAACGGCAGTCATTCTGGGCCTCCTCGTGTTGAAGGAGGAACTGCACTGGCGCACGCTTGCAGGCGGCGTGATGATCATGTCTGGAATTGCTTTGATAGTTTTAAGAAAACATAAAGCTAATGCAGTGTCTTCGCATTGAGAATGACTACGCGGTCCTCTTTTAATGGGGAAGGCTTCTTTCGCATTGGAGATCCCTCTAGATCAATCCGAATGTGAGGTTCGAGTGCATGAAGCGAACCAATTAAGTCGTCTGGGGTAACAAGAGGGAATGCCATCGCTTCACAAAATAGATCTTTGTACAATACTCCTTGGGCCGAAGTACTCCCGGCCAAGACTTTCAGTATCCTGTTTCGCGCATTTTCCAGGTAGCGCAGGCGTAGCGCCAAAACCAGCCGCGAGCTTGAAGGCAGGTCGTCGGATAGGAACTCAAGTTGACCACCAGCTTTTTTGACGCGCGATTCCTGACGGACATCGTCCTGTATTTTGGCAGCCTTGTTTTCAGCCGCCTTGAAAACCTCAACTCCTCGAGGGTGATTCGTTGCATACATGAGGTGATAGCGCACAGCCTCCTCCTCGGGTTCCAGTATCACGGCGGACGAAACATATTTGAAACCACAGAGCAACTTCAGGCTTTTTGAGTATTCTTGAACGGCATGCTCCACGCGCTCGCCAGGCTGTGTATTTCGCAGTGCTTCAATAACGCCAGGGCGACCAAATAATTTTCGATAGCTGCCCTCTCGGTCCGGCTGATCTAGGAAGCGGTTGATGTGACGTGTCATCAGCGTAATAAGCACCTCACAACTTCGATCTCGGAGCAGCGATTGCAGCTTGTCCATTGGAATATCAGCCCAACCCTTAGGATCGAGGAACACGAATCGAAAAGGATTCCGGCCGCTATTTTTGATTAAGTCCTTAATGATCGGAATTCGCTGTGTGAATCCACCCGGTAACGCGCGCACCATGAAGTTGGAACCGGTTTCGTCCGCGGCGAACTTTTCGAGATGAGCGAATGCTTCTTCCTCCTGCTCAACTAGAATACATTCCACATGAAGCTCTCGTCCGCGAGCCTCGCGTAGCCCTTTCTGACACCGGCGCAATACAGCAACGGCGATGCCAAACGAAGAATCTGCATAGTTAGGACTTTTGGTCTGCCATGGCCCGGCGAAGGCATCGACATAAGCCAGGGAATCCCAAGTGCTCCCAACTTTGTACGCCCATTCAGGTAGATACTCTTCGAGTAGGCAGTGCTTGACATAGGCCTGCTCCCGCCCTGCGTAGTTTGAGAGGTCAACTTTAGGCATTACTTGAGAGGTGTTTGGGGCAGTTCGTTCCAGGTGGTTCCTTCAAGAGTGCGTCCGGCAAGCTTCTTGCTGAGGCGAACCATCTCAACTGGGCGCTCGTTATTTAGTTCTAGTAGCTTGGGTCTAGCAATTTCATTTGTAAGTTCGGCTGGCACCCAATGGCCCCATTGTTTGAAATGAAAAGGAACCTCAAATCTCTGACACTGACGCAGCAGGCTCAGTGCCCAATCTGGATGCATTGGGCGAGAACTGCCACCGCTTTCACCTCCTGCGATTATCCAATCAATTGGGTGGAGCCCTCTTCTCCTAAACCATGGCTTCAGGTCAAGCTCGCCCAGCAATGGTTCGCATGACAGAAAGCGTACTGCAGCTCCGTTTCTTAAAAGGAATGGAAGTCGCTTTTCCGCTAGTGTTTGGTTTTCTACGCTTGTACCCAACCAGACGTTTGCGGGCCACTTATTTTGCCATGGAACAAGTCGTTCGATGTTCTGTGGGCGCTTGGTCAGGAGAAGCCAATCAAGATTGGGCGTGCCCTCAATAAGTTGCCAGAGACGCCTGCGTTCAGCATTCAAGTCGGCGCGACGCTCGAAAACGTCCGCCATGCTCGCGCAAAAAACTCTTTCTCGGCGGCCGGCGATTGCTGCTTCTTCGTTCCAAGTAAGTGGCTCTCGCCAATGCGCATCACTGAAGAATCGACGTGGGGCGTCCGTACCCCAAAGCTGATGCCCCATGCGCTTCGCCCATAACTCGGCGTAGCAATTGTCACAGGCAGGCGAGACTTTCTTGCAACCCCACCACGGATTAAATGTATGGTGTGTCCATTCGATGTGTGAGTTTCTCGCCATTTGCGAATTGTAGCTTTAGAGGCTGGTGATAGCGAATACTTTGCTTCAGCCTAAGAGTACTAGTTATTGAGATTCCTGGTAAGTGAACAGTCCGGCAGTTTGCGCGAGCAAGTAAACTTCGACGGCCCGCCTGACAAAATTGATTTCATTTGCAGGGTAGCAGTCCGGCAGGTTTTGCAGTTGAGCGATCTGATCCGGCTTCAACCAGAATCCGCCAATCTCTGGTCCAAATAGATTTGGAACTGCTAACTCCAGAGCAGTGCGGTGGACAGCGTGCAAGTATTTTGCCAAATGGGATTCGATTCGGACGACGCAATCCGTCAAGGCAAAGGCGCAGAGATTCACGTTTGAGACGTGGTTCTGAAGCAGAAGCTTTTCGCTGTTAGCCATCGTCGCGTGGTTCATGCGGCACACTCGTCAGATTTAGATCTCAAATCTCCAATCCCAGATCTCAAATTTGAGATCTCAAAATTCAGAAACTTAGAACCTGATACTTGAAATCTGAGTTCTCACACGGGCGTTGGATAGTTGCGAATCAGTCCCCGAACAACACCCTGCAACTTGAGCCGGCCTGGGGTTTTGATAAAGATCGGTTTGAACTGCGGGTTGGCCGGCTCCAAACGAATGAAATCAGCCTCACGATAAAACTTCTTCACCGTCGCGTAATTGCCATCGATCAGCGCCACCACCATCTGGCCGTTCTCGGCCGTCTCTTGAGACGACACGATGATGATGTCGTTGTCCTGAATGTTCTCTTCGATCATCGAGTCGCCATGCACGCGCAGGGCAAACATGCGGCCGCGGCCAATCATATTCTTCGGCGCCGAGACGGTTTCGTGAGCGAGGATCGCTTCGATGGGCTGGCCGGCCGCCACCAGTCCTAACAAGGGAATTTCATACTCCTCGCGGTCAGTTTCCTGCCGGGGCTGTTTTATCAACTCAATACCGCGGCTCACATTGGGGATGCGCTTAATCAGCCCTTCGCGTTCCAGCGCCGACAGGATGCTGTGCACGCTGGCGGGCGAAGTCATCTGAAATTGCTTCCCGATTTCGGCAATGGTCGGAGGCTGATTCTGCGTTTCCAGATAGCGGCAAATGAACTCGTAGACCTGCCTTTGCCGTGCAGTTACAGGCATTTTCAATGTCCTCCAGGAGTCTTGCGTTCAATAAAGCTCACGCCATTTTCGCCATATATCGAAAAGATAGCGAATATTAACGAAGATAAGCGGGGGCGTCAAGCTATTTGGAGTGCGGTGACCTGTCACCGCTTTTATTCGCTGCGACCTGTCGCAGCGGTGGCAAGGGGATATCGTTGGAAAATTGCGGCGTCAAGCCGCCGCCGACCAAAGCGCTGACAGGTCAGCGCCCTCCAAAAGAACTACTTAATCACCTGCGCAAGTTTTTTGAGGTCGTTAACGAAGCGGCGATGTTCGACGCGCCGGGTTTCGTCGTCGGGCGCTCGCAGGATTGAAGATGGATGGACGGTGGCCATTACGTAGGGCGCAAGAGTGGATTCAATGAACTCGCCGCGTTGTTTAGTGACGCGAAACTTTGGACCGAGCAGAGCCTGAGCTGCGGTGGCGCCAAGCGCGACAATCACCTGCGGCTTGACGAGCGAGATCTCGGCTTCGAGCCAGGGACGGCAAGCAGAAATTTCCGCGGCGTTAGGTTTTTTGTGGATGCGGCGTTTGCCACGCGGTTCCCACTTGAAATGTTTGACGACATTGGTGACGTAAGTTTGAGAACGATCAATGCCGGCTTCTGCGAGCGCGTCGTCAAACAGTCGGCCGGCGGGACCGATGAAGGGTTTGCCCTTGAGATCCTCTTCGTTGCCTGGTTGCTCGCCGACAAACATGACGACGGCGCGACGGCGTCCTTCGCCGAAGACAGTTTGGGTGCCTAGTTTCCAAAGGTCGCAGGCTTTGCAGTCAGCGGCCGCCTGGCGCAGAGAAGGCAAGGTTAGTTTGTCAGGAAAGAATTCTTCAGCGGAGCCTGATGAAGATTTGCGCGGCATGTCAGTTTGCGTTACAACGACCACGATTTAAATGGATCATGAGAGCCGCAGTTTCAAAAGCTGAAATCGAATCTGAGGTGGCGGAATGCCAGCGTCCGCTTTATCTCAATGCCAGCGACCGCTTTATCTCAACAATCAAATGACGTCCGTCAAAGCTGCTGCCGGATAAGCGATCTGTTGCGAATTTACTGCGACGTTATGAGGTCAGTACTACCTTGCGCTGGTCGGGTGCGCCTCAGTTGATTCCCATGTCGTTCAAGAGGTTCTGCCGGTCGCGCCAGTCTTTTTCAACTTTGACGAACAGTTCCAAATGACAGCGATGTCCCAGCAGGCCTTCAATGTCCGCACGTGCCTGGATGCCAATCTCTTTCAAACGCGCCGCGCCTTTGCCGATCACGATCTTTTTCTGTGAGGCGCGCTCGACAAAAATCGCGCAGTGAATGCGCGTGAAGTCTTCGCGCTCCTCGTCCCACTTTTCCACTACTACCGCAGTGACGTAGGGAATCTCGTCCTGCGTAGTTTGCAGAATCTTCTCGCGCACGATCTCGGCGACCATGGTCCGCACTGTTTGGTCAGTCAGATCGTCTTCTCCAAACAGCGGCTCGCCCGGAGGCAGATGTTTGATCATCTCCGGGGGCAAGACGTCGTTCACGTTGCCGCGCAATGCTGAAATCGGAATCAACTCGGCCCAGTCATACTCGTTTTTGTACCACTCGATCAGCGGCAACAGCGCGGTCTTGTCTTTGAGTTGGTCTGTCTTGTTAAGCAGCAGCAGCGCAGGCTTCTGTGAACGCTGGATCAGTTCGAGGACAAACTTGTCGCCGCTGCCGGTGGAGACTGACGCGTCGCGAATCAGGCAGACGAGATCCACGCCCAGCAGCGCATCCTGCACCGTCGCCATCATGCGCCGGTTCATTTCGTAGCCGGGTTTGTGAACGCCGGGCGTGTCAACGAGGACAATCTGGCCTTCCGGCTTGGTGATGATGCCCTGGATCTTGAAACGCGTCGTCTGCGGCTTGTCGGAAACCGCGGCGATCTTTTGACCGACGAGCTGGTTTAGTAACGTCGACTTGCCCGCGTTGGGCCGGCCGACAAGAGCGACGTATCCGGCGCGAAACTGCGAAGGTTGCGGATTGGTTGGGGAGTTTGAAGCCATAACAAAACAGCCGCGGATTGCGCGGACAAACGCGGATCTGATTAAGAAAAGAAGGACGCTTAAAGAAACAAAGACCGCTCGTAATTCGAAAACCGAAAACTGAGCCAGCCGAAAGAAGTACCAATCCTGATGCCGTCGCTTTCAGATTCGCGTGATCCGCGTTAATCCGCGGCCTCTACTTGCTCTTCTCGGCAAAAATCTGCACGAGGTTGATTAAGGTCTCGGTCGTCTTTTCCAACCCGCGGCGTGAATTGAATTCGAGTTTGCCGTGAAAGTTGTTGCCACCGGTGAAGAGGTTCGGAGTTGGCAAGCCCCGAAACGTCAACCGCGCGCCGTCGGTGCCGCCGCGAATTGGATCCATAAAGGGTTTGAGTCCGGCACGCCGCGCTGCCTCAAACGCGTTTTCGGTTAGCTCGGGAAACTTCTTCAACTCCTCTTTCATGTTCTTGTAGTTTTCTTCGACGGCGATGCTGATCTTGACCCTGGGATACTTTGCCTGCGTCTGGGCCATCAGGTCGCGGAGCATCTTCTCTTTCGCGTCCAGCCCGCTGATGTCGAAGTCGCGCAGCAGGACCTTGATGCTGGACTGTTCGATGTCGGCAACGCCGCCATACGGATGTACAAACCCGACGCGTCCCTCTGTCGTTTCCGGCAGCATGTCCTGCGGGACCCTCAGCAGGTAATCCGCGAGGGCAAACGCCGCGTTGACCATGATTCCTTTCGCCGTTCCCGGATGCGTGCTCATGCCTTTGAACGTGACGACCGCGGTGCGCGCGCCCCAGGTTTCTTCGTTAATCGAGCCCAGCGACTTGCCGTCAACCGTATAAGCAAACTTGGCCCCAAAACCGGGGACGTCAAACTTATCGATGCCGCCGCCGACTTCTTCGTCAGGCGTGAAGGCGATCGCAATGGCGCCGTGTTTGATCTGCGGGTTTTGTATCAAGGTGTCAACCATCGTCATGATTTCGGCAACGCCTGACTTGTCGTCGGAACCGAGCAAAGTTGTGCCGTCGGCCGTGATGATGTCGTCGCCGATCAATTCTTTGAGTACGGGAGTGTTCGCGACCGTTATTACCTGCGTCGGATCCTTGGGCAGAACGATGTCGCCGCCCTGGTAATTCCTGTGAATGATCGCGTTGACGTTTTCGCCGGAGACGGCCGGCGACGTGTCCATGTGGGCGATGAAACCGATGACCGGCGCCTTCGAATTGTCCGCGAGGTTCCCCGGCAGCGTTGCATAGACAATCCCAAACTCACTGACGCGCACGTTCTGCGCGCCGAGATCCTGCAACTCTTTCACGAGCAGGTTGGCGAGGTTGAGCTGTTTCTTCGTGCTGGGAACGGTGGCCTGGTCCTCCGCCGACTGGGTATCAATTTTGACGTAGCGAAGGAAACGGTCCATAGCAGTTTCTTTAGGTGGTTTGACACTTTGCGCCGGCACCGAAACAGCGATGAACAGGCCTAGTATGAATGCAAAAGCGGTTTTCATGTCTTTGCTCCTCGGGAATTTGAACGGGGAAAGATGAGAGAGATTAACCAAGGATGCAGCGAAATCAAAACGCGCCGCCTGAATGAAAGGGTAAACGGGGTAAAGGGTAACGGGGAAAGGGAGTATCAGATTAGGAAGGCGGGTTGACCACGGTGCGTGTGCAGAAAACTACTTTTCGACTTCTAAAAACTCAGGCGAGATCACGATTTCTTCGGGAGGGATAATCACAACCTTACCGTCTTTCCAGGCAGCGATTGGATTGCCCAGCCGTTTGTGAATGAGCAGGGCCTGTTGCACGCCAACTTGCAGAATGCGCTCGAGGGCTTCTGCTTGCTCTACGAAGTTGACTCTTGAGAAAGTGACCTGTTTCTTCATTGTCTATTTACAAGGGATCGCCATAGTTCTGGCTGAGCAACTGAGGAGGTCCGCTGTTGCTCACCGTTCGCGATCAACACGAGCGAGCCGGCGCTGGAGTTGTCATAAACCGCCCACGTCTTCGCTATCGGCAAATATAACTCAAACAAGTTGGCAAGTCCCCTGTCATACCGCCTGCGGATTACTTCTTCACCGACCGCGTGCCCCCCGTTGCGAACGCGTTCGGCCACTCTCTCAATTGCCAGTTCGGTAGTATTTAACCAGAGAAACAGCAAGTGAAATTCATAGCCTTCTTTGATCAGGCGGTTAAGCCATGGCGCATATGAACGAGTCGCAAGCGTACTTTCAAACGCAAACTCCTGCTTGCTGACGGCGAGTTCGCGTAGTCTTGTCAGCATGACGCGACCGGCGTCCCGGGCAACAGCCTCAGCGTTGAAAGCCGACAATCCAGCAGAGATAGTGTCCGCGTTGACGTATTCGAGAAGACCGAAAGTGTCCCGAAGAAGAATTGGAGCAAGCGTGGATTTGCCCGCGCCATTCGGGCCGGCGATGATCACTACTTGAGGCTTCGTTTCTTCGACCATGAAACCCTAACTATTATTTCTGGTTCTCACCGCGGCGGTTGATCTCGTCGAGCGCTGTTTGCAGTTCGTCGCGCTTGGCTTCAAGGCCGGCGTCGTCAGTGTCAGACGAGACGTAGATTGGTGGAGCGATCCGCACGCGGGCGCGCGCGAAGGGCAGCGGCACCTGAAAGCCGTCCCAACTTCGTTTTGCTTCCCAATGTCGCGCGCTGATCGTGAAGGGAATGATCGGCTGTCCGGTTTTCTTCGCCAGCAGCACGGCGCCCATCTTCGCGACGTAGCGTGGGCCTTTCGGCCCGTCGATCGTAAACGCCGTCGGGCAGCCGGCGCGCATCAGTCGCGTCATTTCAATGATTGCGCCGACCGCGCCGCGCGTACTCGAGCCGCGCGCCGCGCCATAACCAAATCGTTGAATGAACCTGGCGATGTATTCGCCGTCGAAACTCTGCGAAGTCATGACGACGATGCGCCGCTTCCGCCAAAAGTAAGTCCCCAGGAATACGCGGTTGTGCCAGAAGGTGTAAATCGGCACCTGGCCGTCGCGGCTGGCGGCTTCCCAGTTTTCCCAACCCTCGACCTGCCAGCGGATGGTCCGTCCGATCAACTTAATCAGGAGAAAGAACGCGACATCGGCGGCGCGAATCAGGAAACGTTTCTTTGGCGGATAGGAAGAGAGGTCGGCAAACTTGTAGGCCCGCGCAACCGTTTCTTCGGCAGGACGCGCACCTTTGAACTGCTGTTCGGCGGAAGCTTGCATGGGCGGTCAAGAGGGTAAAGGGTAAAGGGTAAAGGGTAAAGGGCAGTGGGCGGTAGGCGGTAGGCGGTGGGCAGCGGGCAGAAGGAAGGGAAGAAGGGGGGCAGGGGGCAGAGGCCAGGGGCTGGATTAGGAACCAACGCGCCACTTAGCGATAAACTGCCCACTGCCCACTGCCCACTGCCCACTGCTCACTGCCCACTGCTCACTGATACACCTCCGACTCGCCCGGCGGTCTTGTCTTCCAGCGTTTATGAATCCACAGCCACTGGTCCGGATAAAGCCGCACCATGCGCTCAACGGCCGCCGCGAAGTTTGCGGTGTTGAGTTCGATATCTTTGGAATGATCGCCGGTGCGAACCAACTCGACGGGCGGGTCGCCATGAAAAAAGTAGCGCTTTCGTTCCTTGTTCCAGACCGCGCAGGTGGGAATTACAACAGCGTCAGTCTTCAACGCCAGCGTGGCAATCCCGGCGGTCGTACAAGCGAGTTTGCCGAAGAAGGGAACAAAGACGCCTTCGCGCGTTTGCGTGTTCAGGTCGGAGAGAATGCCGAGCGTGCCGCCTTCACGCAGCACCCTGAGCGACTGGCGCGCCGCGCTCTGTTTGTCGATGGCGCGATTGCCGAAACGCGTCCTGATTGCATCAATCATTTCCTCGATGCGCGGATTGTCGAGCGGCCGCACGAGGAAACTCAGCGGATACTCCAGCGCGGACCAGCCGAAGCTATGCAACTCCCAAACACCGAGGTGGCCGGTCAGGAAAATCACGCCACGCTTATTTCTTTCCGCCTCTCGCAAGTGGGCCAGGCCAACCTCGTCATACTCGATGATCGCTCGCAGGCTTTCCGGCGTGGCGCGCGGCAGTTGACTAAACTCACCCAGCAGCCGACCGAGACTTTCAAAGCAGCCGCGCAGCAACTGCTTGCGCTCGGCTTCCGGCATTTCCGGAAAAGCGATCTCAAGATTGCGCTGGCCCGTTCGCCGGAGATTCCCAACCAGCAAGTAGCCAATGCGGCCGATCGAAAGGCCCACCGCCAGCGCCAAACGGCGCGGCAAGATTCCCAGTCCCGAGAGAATTGTGCGCGCCAGTGCGTATTCAAGCGCGATCTGAAGTTTGCTGTGTTTGGCCATTCGAAAAGTGATGAGTAATGAGTGATGAGTAATACGTGAGAATATGTCCAAAGTCCAATGTCCAAAGTCCGCCGAATTGAGAATGAAGCTTCGGTGCTTAGGAAGAAGTCAGCCGCGGATTAACGCGGAGACACGCGGATCGGAAGTAAACAAAGAGATTCTGGAATCCCCCAAACCGATTCTGATCGGCGTTCATCTGCGTTCATCCGCGGCTGGGTCGTTTGTTTGCTCGTCACCCCGAGCTTCCCGGTGTTATATTGCGGAACGCAGCAGACCGGAATGTCGTAAAGTATTTACAGAAAGCGCCACGCGGCCAAATTTCGAGCGCTTTCTCTCTCCTTAACTATCACGGCAGATTGGAGCGGGATGCAGAAACGTAGGATTCTCATCGTCGACAACAACGATGAGCTGCGTGCGATACTCGAAAACGCGCTCAGCAGCCTGGGCTGCGAAGCCGTGGTGACCGGAGACCGCGACGAAGCCCTCAACCGCAACGACCTCGGCGAATTCGATCTCATCATCAGCGACCTTACCGAAGAAGATACGCAAGCAAGCGAACTTTCAACTGAGCAATCAAACGGCAAGCCGGAGAGTGAACAGCACCGTCGCTATTTGTTGACTTCGCTGCCGCCAAACACAGCCGAGCCCGTCATCGTGAAAGCCTTCAAGATGGTGGCGGCAAACAATCTCCGTAATCCCGAACACAAAGACGAGCTGCGGGAGATTGTCGAGCAAACGCTTTCTTACAAGCTCCGCTATGTGGACAATCCCACTTTGCTTTCGCACACTCACGAGAAGATTGAGTTTGAACTTCCCAGCGATCTCGCCCTGATGAATGGCGTGCTGCAATATCTGCTCGAGCGCGTTGCCAAGCTCGGGTTGATTGCGCCGGAGAGGTCCAATCTTTTCATCGCGCTTGATGAAGCCTTCGTCAACGCCGTGAAGCACGGAAACAAAAACGATTCCAGCAAGCTGGTGCGGGTGGGCGCCGAGCTGTCGCCGAAAGAAGCGTGTTTCACGATTGAAGACGAGGGCGAAGGCTTCGACGTGCAGACGATTCCCGACCCGCGCGATCCGGCGAACCTGTTCAAGTCTTCCGGCCGCGGCGTCCTGCTTATCTACAACATCATGGACGAAGTTGAGTACAATGCGCAGGGCAATCGCGTAAAAATGGTGAAGCGACCTGACCCTGCGGTCGAAACTCAACTCGTTGAATCAGGCACACCCAACGACAAACATCCCGGCAACGTCTGAAGAACTTTTCAAACGCCCGTCAGGCACGGTTGAAACCGCGCCTACCTCGTCGCCGCTTTCATTTTGGCGAGCCTCGGCGTGGTGGCTTGTCCCCGCACTCGCAGCGTTGCTCCTGGTTCTCTACTTCGTCGATCCCTTCATCGGCGACTGGGACGGCCTGGACTACACGATGTTGTCGCTGGCCGGCTATCCTTCTTCAATGGCCCTTGGCCGCAACCTCTTCATCTTCGCAAATCACGCGCTTTACGAAATCGCCCACGCGATTTTCAACGTTCAGCCCGAGCACGCCTATCTGCTCTTCAAGTACGCGGTCGTGGCCCAGGCGCCGCTCGCGGTCGTGGCCGTTTGGGTACTCGCGCGCGACTTCACGCGGTCGATCCCTGCGTCAACTTTGACGGCACTGTTCTTTGTTTGCTCGCCGGTGTTTGTGCTTTACGGCGGACAAGTGATGACTGACGTGCCGTCGGTATTGCTGCTGTGCGTTGCCCTGATCGTGCATTACCGCGGGCTGCAACAGCAGCGCGTTTGGCTGGTGCTTCTGGGTGCGGCGCTGTTGGGCCTCGGCGTCAATCTTCGCGAGACGGTTGGGTTGTATGCGCCGTGGTTGGTGGTGGCGCCGTTTATTTGCGGCTGGAAGTTTCGCCGTCGCGACCTGGTTGTGATCGCCGTTTCGAGTCTGCTGTTTCTCTTGTGCGCGTTTGGTTGGTTTGGCTTTTGGTTCATCACTGACGACAACTACCGGCGGGTTTGGTTTGGCTGGCGCGAGTCGATGCTGCAGGAGTCGGCGCGACATCCGGTGACGCTGCGCAACCTCAAACCGTACCTGGCTTATTTCTTTGTCAGCGCGCCCCTCGTTTTCATTTCGCTGCCGTTCGCGCTGTGGAACGCCGTCCGGAATAGTCGACGCGAACGAAAGCTTTCGCCTTTGTTATTGCTGGCGCTGTTGGGGTTGGCGGCTGATCTCATCCTTTTTTTCAACTACGGTACGGCCGTTAACTGGCGCTATTTCCTAACCGGCCTGCCCGCGATGGCGCCGCTCAGCGCTGACTTTCTGCTCAGAACTCTGACGCGTCGCTTTCGCAGCCCGCGCCTTGCTTTCGTCTCGTGCGTGGCCGCCGTGCTGGTGCTTGCCGGCGCTTTCGGCGTCATAATTCAACCAGCCGTGAAGAACTTTGCCGAACGCCGCGCGATGAGCAAGGAGTATGGCAAACAACTCGCCGGCCTGCCCCGCAACGCCATCATGATTTCGGGTTCGCAGACAGTTGCGGTGACTTATTGGAAAACGATCGGCGCGGGCGAGTGGGAAACTATCGGGACGGGAGGCGGCTGGCCCGGCGACCAGCTCGTGCCCTTGATTGAAGAACATTTGCACCAGGGCCGGCGAGTCTTTTTGGATGCCGACCCGCGTTGGTGGCTGCCGTGCGGCTGGCAGCGCGACGAGATTCCCGCGATTGTCGGTCTGCAGGAACGCTTTAGCTTTCGTCGCGCGACCGATACGATCTACGAGCTCAGACCGCGCAGTGAACCAGGCGATCAGCCGCAACTGGAAAGATTGCTGCCGGAGAACCGGCCGGAGGACGCGAAGAAGTGCACGGCGATACAGTCTTAGACGAGGGACGGAGGTCAGGGGCCGGAGGTCAGCGTGTCAAATCTGAGATCTGAATTTGAGATCTCAGATCCAAACCATTGAACCAAACCTGACACAGAGGCTCGGAACAAAGTACAAAGCACCAAGAACAAAGCAAAGAACAAAGTGCAAATACAAAGAACAGCCGACCCCTGATCCCCGTCCTCTGACCCCCATTCCTATGCCTTACGAACTTTTTCTCGCCCTGCGTCATCTGCGGTCGCGGCACAAGCGGCGGCTCGCGCATGTAACCGCGCTCATCGCGGTGATCGGGATTGCGGTCGGCGTGGCGGCGCTGATCCTCGCGTTGTCGTTGGCCAGCGGTTTCCGCGACGAGATGCGCGACAAGATTCTGCGCGGCACCGCGCACCTCACCGTCGTGCGCAGCGATGGTCAGCCGATGCCGGATTACGACGAAGTTGCAGCCCGGGTCGCGAAGGTTGCGGGCGTGATCAGCGCCGCGGGAACGACGTATGACGGCGCAGTCATCATCGGTCCAAAGGGATCGGCGTACGCCGTGCTGAGAGGAATCGATGGCGGTTCCGAGCGCGTTCAAACAGCAAACCCTTCATCAGCAAACGCTTCATCAATAAGTGCTCCATCAGCAAGCGCTTCATCAGCAAACGCGGGCGAGTCGTCCCAAACAGACGAAATTTCCCGCACGATGATCGCCGGCTCGCTCGATGACCTGTTTGCGGCGGGAAGTGAGACACAAAACTTTCCAGCCGTCGCCCTGGGGGCTGAACTGGCGACGCGCGCTGGGCTCAAGGTTGGTGACAGCGCCGAGATCGTCACCGCCACTTCAGGTTTTTCACCCGCGAATGGCAGCAAGCGAGTTGTTCGAGTGGCGGGAATTTTCCGTTCCGGCTTGTTCGAGTACGACTCAACCTGGATTTACTTGCCGCTTGAGACTGCCGCAGCTTTCTCCGGCAACGCGCACGCGGCTTCGGTGGTCAGCGTGCAGGTCGCTAACATTTACGACGTTGGACAAACGGCGGCGAAGGTGCGCGAGCTGCTCGGCAGTTCATACACGACAGTCGATTGGCAGGAGGCGAACCGTCCGCTGTTCACCGCGCTCGCGCTTGAGCGTCGCATCGGCGTCGTGATCATCGCGCTGATAATTCTGATCGCCGCGCTCAACATCACCACCACGCTGATCCTGATTGTCATGGAGCGACGTCGCGACATCGCTGTCCTCAACACGCTTGGCGCGACGACGCGCAGCATCATGACAGTCTTTGTGATTGAAGGAGCGATTGTCGGCTCGCTGGGAGCGTTGGTTGGCATCGCGCTCGGCGCGGTCGCGATTTTGATCGCAAACCGTTTTCACTTGATCAGTTTGCCGGCGGACGTCTATTCGATCAGCAACGTCCCTTTGAGTCTGCGTTTTCGTGACATGGCGCTGGCCGGCCTCGTGGCGCTCGTGCTCAGCATTGTCGCGACGATCTATCCGGCGCGAGCGGCGGCACGCATTCGGCCGGCGGAAATTATTAAGAACTAGTCCAATGTCTCAAATTAGTCCAAAGTCCAAAGTCCAAAGTCCAAAGTCCGAAGATCCGACGGCTCAAACCTCGAGTCCGGTCCTTCAAGATAAGGCAGCGGACTTTGGACTTTGGACTTTGGACTTTGGACAAAAAGCGGATTGCGGGCTGAAGATTTCCGACCTGCGAAAGGGGTTTTTATCCCCGACCGGCGAACGAATTGAAGTGCTGCGCGGCGCCTCCTTTTCCGCTGCCGCCGGAGAAGCAGTGGCGATCATGGGATCGTCCGGGGCCGGCAAATCAACTCTGCTGCATTTATTAGGAGGACTTGAAGCGGCGGATCACGGCAGCATTTCCGCGGGTGGATTTGCGATCGATCGCGCGAGCGCGTCCGCTTTGGCGAAGTTTCGGAACAAGCATGTCGGCTTCGTTTTCCAGTTTCATCATTTGCTTGCCGACCTCACCGCCGCTGAGAACGTCAGCCTGCCGCTGCGAATTAATCGCGCGAGTCGTCGCGAAGCCATGAAACGCGCCGAGCAGACGCTCGCGGCAGTCGGGCTGGATGAACGCTTGTCGCAGTCGCCCGTCGGGCATCTTTCCGGCGGCGAACAACAGCGAGTGGCCGTGTGCCGCGCGTTGATTTCGAAACCCGGCCTCGTGCTGGCTGATGAGCCGACCGGCAATCTTGATGCTGCCATCGGTGAAGAGATCGCGCGTTCGTTAGTTTCCTATGCGCGCGGCGAACGGGCCGTGGTCATCATCGCCACCCACAATCACGCCCTGGCGGAAATTTGCGATCGAACCCTCATTCTGCAAAACGGACGGCTTTTGGAAGTTTGAAATTCTCTCTGCGGGGTAGACACAGAGAAAGCCACCTTAGGCAGTATCTCCCGCAAACTAACAGTGCAAACGTTCGTTTAGAGGCGGGCGTCGCCCGCCGTCTCAACGCCAATGAATACGATTTAGATTTAAAAGTTGAAACGGCGGGCAATGCCCGCCTCTAAACGAATCAGAGTTGTTTCGGTTTGTCACCTCGTCTGAAATACTTCCCCGGTTCCAACTTTTCTTACTGAGAAACCATACAAGCCTTTTGGCACTCTCACTGATAGGTTATAATGCGCCGCAGTTGCCGGGCGAGCCTGTCTTAGCCCGGCACGGTAATCATAAGGCCCGGTTCTAATACGAAAACCAATGTTTGAACGCTACACCGAAAAAGCGCGCCGCGTAATTTTCTTCGCCCGCTACGAAGCGTCACAGTTTGGGGCTCCGGCAATTGAACCGGAACATTTGCTGCTGGGGCTGATGCGCGAAGACAAAACCCTGACCGGCCGCTTCTTCCCACGCGCGCAGGTTTCGATCGAGTCGATCCGCAAAGAAATCGAAGGCCGCACCCTCCTCCGCGAAAAAATTTCCACTTCAGTTGAACTACCGCTCGCGCCTGAAACCAAGCGTGTGCTCGCCTATGCTCACGAAGAGAGCGATCGGCTGCAGCATCGTCACATTGGCACTGAACATCTGCTGCTCGGGCTCCTCCGCGAAGACCGTTCGATGGCCGCGGAAATTCTTTACGAGCGTGGCTTGCGTCTGAATGCCGTGCGCGATGAGATTGCGCGCCAGTCGGGCGCCGATTCGCGCAGCGCGCAGAAGAAAGATACGCCGCACCTGGTTGAGTTTTCCCGCGACCTGACTGAAGACGCTGCCAACGACAAACTCGATCCGCTGATTGGACGCGAAGCCGAGATCGAGCGGGTGGTCCAGATACTTTGCCGGCGCACGAAAAACAATCCGGTCTTGATTGGCGAACCTGGCGTTGGCAAGACTGCGATCGTCGAAGGCCTGGCGCAGCGAATTGTTCGTGGCGAGGTTCCTTCATTTCTCGAGAACAAGCGGATCCTGTCGCTCGATCTTTCTTTAATCGTCGCGGGCACCAAGTATCGCGGCCAGTTTGAAGAACGCCTGAAACAGATCATGCGCGAGCTGGTTGAGAACCCGCAGTACATTGTTTTCATCGACGAGTTGCACACCTTGGTTGGGGCTGGTTCCGCCGAGGGCTCGCTCGATGCCGCGAATATTCTTAAGCCGGCACTGTCGCGCGGCGAAATTCAGTGCATTGGCGCGACCACGCCGGCGGAGTTTCGCAAGTCGATTGAAAAAGATCGTTCGCTCGAACGCAGGTTTCAGGCCGTAAAAGTGCCGCCGCCGACTGAAGAGGAAGCAGTGGAAATTCTGCACGGCGTGCGTGAGCGGTATGAGAGTTTCCATCAGGTTCGTTACACCGATGAGGCTTTGGAAGCCGCGGTTTACCAGTCGCATCGTTACATTCCCGATCGATTTTTGCCTGACAAAGCAATCGATGTGATTGACGAGGCCGGCGCGCGCGTGAAGCTGCGCGTTCGTCGCGAGCAGGGTGGACTTTCAGACTGGAACCAGATTAGCGAGTGGTCGCGTGAAGAAACTCATGATGTCGGGTTCGGCTCGATTCTGAGCGAAGCGGACGATGACGAGCTGGTGTCCGCGCAAGTTACGCGCGACGACATTGAAGAAGTAATCGCCCGCTGGACCGGCATTCCCGTCACTTCGCTGAAAGAAGAAGAGACGCAAAAGTTACTGCGGATCGAACTCGAGCTGCACGAGCGCGTCGTCTCACAGCGTTCAGCCATCTCGGCGCTGGCGCGCGCAATTCGTCGCTCGCGAGCCGGCTTGAAGAATCCGATGCGGCCCGTTGGTTCGTTTCTTTTCCTGGGACCGACCGGCGTAGGCAAAACTGAAGTTGCCCGCTCACTCGCCCAGGTTTTGTTTGGCAGCGAACGCGCGATGATTCGCTTTGATATGTCGGAGTTTATGGAGAAGCATTCGGTCTCCAAGCTGATTGGCTCGCCGCCGGGATACGTCGGGCACGAAGAAGGCGGGCAACTGACTGAACGGATCAAGCGATCGCCTTACGCCGTTTTATTGTTCGACGAGATCGAGAAGGCCCATCCTGACATCTTCAACGTCCTGCTGCAGGTTTTTGAAGACGGCATTCTGACTGACGCGCTTGGCAACGCCGTGGATTTCAAGAACGCGATCATCATCATGACTTCGAACATCGGCGCGCGCTTCATACAAAAGAAAGCCACCGTCGGTTTCCAGGGCACCAACGACGCGTCCCGCGAAAAGATGGAAGAGATGGTGATGTCCGCCGTGCGGCAAACGTTCAATCCGGAGTTCATCAACCGTCTCGACGAGATCATTATTTTTGACGAACTGTTCGATCACGAGCTGTTGGACGTGATTCAGCTCCAGGTCGACCAGATCAACAAGACCATGTTGCGCCACGGCTTTGAAGTGAAGCTGACTGACGAAGCGAAGAAATGGATCGTGCAAAAAACCTGTGCCGACCGCTCGTATGGAGCCAGGCCGCTACGGCGCGCGCTGCAAAAGTATGTGGAAGATCCTCTCTCTGAGGCGCTGATTCAGGGACATCTGGGCGATGCCTCGCTGATCGAAGTGTTTCTGGATGGAAACGATCTGAACTACCGCCCGGTTGGAGTTGAGGCGCCGGACGACGCTCTTCTTATTCACTGACACGCATTTATTTACCCCCCGCAGAGTTAAGCCGAAAGAACAAGGGGCAGAGGCGAAAACGGGCGACCGGAGACGATTGACCCCCGTTTTCCTTTTGCCTTTTTACTTTTGCGCTCCCCGTTCGGTATAATGCGCGACTTTGCTGGCTAAGGTTTGAGGGGCTTTGGCAACGAGACGGTCGCAGTTGGGAATCAAAGCGTTCCACAAGCCTTAAGGTGGCACGCAGGCCGTAAGTCTGGTTTTGCCTTTATTTTTCGAAAAGATAAATTTATAGCCCTGTTTAGCTCCCCGAAGTATCCGAGATCCGGTAAGAACCTCTGAGGGAAAAGGCGCTTATGCACTTATATCGCGGACTTTTGCTCATCCTTGTGAGCGGAATCGTCCTGCTGCATTCAATCTCCGCTCCGCGAACAGTCAGCGCGCAGCAGAGTCAACGCCTCGTCGAATCAGTCGACATCACCGGCAATCGACGCCTCAGAAAGGACGACATCCTTTACTGGGTTCAGACCCGTCCCGGCGACCCCTTCAACGAACAGCAAGTTCAACGCGACCTTCAGGCAATTCTCGCCCTGGGTTTTTTCGATAAGACTGCTACGCGCGTCTTAACCGAAGAAGGCGCGCGCGGCGGCATCAATGTCATCTTTGAAGTTAAAGAGCTGCCCATCATTCGCGATTTGCAGTTTGATGGACTGAAGAGCGTGCCGGAATCAGATGTGCTCAAGGCGTTTCGTGAAAGGCGCGTGGGCATTTCGAAAGAGAGCATTTACGATCCCGTCAAAGCCAATAACGCCATCCGCGTCCTGAAAGAATTGCTGGCGGCTAGCGGCCATCCAAACGCGACCATCGAGAAAAAGCTTGACGAGGTTTCGGCCACCTCCACCGCGTTGACCTTTGTGATCAACGAAGGCGAGCGGGTGCGCGTCGTCGATATTCAATTCGAAGGCAATCAACTTTTCAGCGACGGCAAACTTCGCAGCCAGATGACGCTGGTTAAAGAAGCCGGTCTGATCACGCGCTTCAAGGGACAGGACATTCTCGATCGCGACAAGCTCGAGTATGATCTGCGCAAGGTCGACAACTACATGCGTTCGAAGGGCTACCTTCAGGCGCGTCACGGCGAGGCGAGAGTCGAGAGCGTCGGCAAGAGGCGCACCGGTTTTCCCATTTTGCCGCTGCCTTTTCTTTCGTCGGTTGATGAAGGACTGCGCGTCACCGTTCCAATCGTCGAGGGCCGCGTCTATCGCATCGGCGAAATGAAGATCGAAGGCAACTCGATTTTTTCCGAAGATGTGATCCGGGCCATCATCGGCCTCCAAAAAGGCGACATTGCCAACGGCGAAAAGATCGGCAAGGCGCTGTTTGAAAATCTGAAAAAGTATTACGGCGCCCAGGGCTTCATCGAGTACACCGCCGAGCCGACGCCGACCTTCAAAGAAAATCCGGCAAAACCCGATGAGGGAATAGTCGACTTCGTGATCGTGATCGAGGAAGGCAAGCAGTTTACGCTGCGCCGCCTGGAGTTCATCGGCAACACGTTTACGCGCGACAACGTGCTGCGTCGCGAAGTGCTGCTCAACGAAGGCGACATCTACAACCAGTCGAACTGGGAATATTCCGTAATTAAACTCAATCAGCTCGGCTACTTTGATCCGATCGACAAGGACAAGGACGCCGACTTTAAGACCAACGAAGAAGAAGCGACCGTCGACATCAACCTGAAGATCGCGGAAAGAGGACGACAGCAGATCTCTTTCAACGGCGGCCTGTCCGGCATCGGCGGTTCGTTCTTTGGTCTTGAATACTCGACTAACAACTTGCTGGGCCGCGGCGAAATTCTTTCGTTGAATCTGTCAGCCGGCAACCGGCAGAAGTACATTCAGTTTTCGTTCACTGAACCCTACATCAGGAATCGCCCGATTACGGCCGGCTTTTCGCTGTTTGGTTTCACGCAGAAGTTTTTCGGTGAAGGAACTTTTCTTTCGCAGAATCTCGACGCGCAGCAGGGACTTTCCGGTTCGCAGATAGACTTCTTAACCGTCAGCGAAGAAAACCTGTTCACGCGTACTTCATTCGGCGGCTCGCTGTTTGTGAGCGCCCCGCTGTCGGAATTTTATCGCAAACGCCGCTTCACGCAGTTTTCACGCATCGGCGCCTCTTATCAGTTTTCAACTTCGACCGTCGAGGATCCACCGGTCAACCAGGGCAGCACCTGCGGCAGCGGCGGTTCAACCGTTTCGGACAACCCGCAGTTCATCCCGGTGATTTACTGCCAGCCAAATATCATCACCAGTCGCGGAACGCTGACCTTTACGTACGACACGCGTAACGCCAGTGTTGACCCGACCTCCGGCCGAGAGCTGTCGCTGTCGGCGGCCCTCGCCGGTCTGGGCGGCGACGTTCGCACCTATCAGCCGTCGCTTTCGTACTCGCAATTTATTCCAATGCGTCGCAAACGTTCGGAGCATCCGGAAGTTTTCGGCTTCCGCATTCTCGCGGGCACGGTCGGCAGCTTTGCCACCACGGCCAAAGTGAGGGAGTCAAACTCGCTGGCCTTTGTTGATGGCGTGCCGATCTTTGAACGCTACTTCCTCGGCGACGAGTTTACGATTCGCGGTTACAACGTGCGTTCGATCACGCCGCTGGCTCCAATTCAGACCTTCATCTCGTCACAAAATGTCGTGGTCGCCTCCAATCCCACCGGCACTCCCGAGCGCGTCGTGGGTGTGCCTGATTCGGCTGCGCTCGTCGGCGTGTTTACCGGGGTGAGTGGTTCAAACGTGGCGCAGTTGTCGAACTCGTTTACGGCAATTGGCGCGGACTCGCAGATACTCGGCAATTTTGAATACCGCATTCCGATCGTCGGCAACACGGTACAGGTAGCGGCTTTCGCCGATATCGGCTCGGCCTTCAACATCCGCAGCAACCAGGATCAGTTCTTCGACAGCAACTTCCTTGACGACCAGCCTTTCCTGAGTTCCATCGGATTTTTCCGGTGTCAGCGAAATGGCGGCCTGGCTCTCGTCAGCCTGTCGACCCTGGCTGCTTGCAATGCCAATACTGACCTCGCCTTGACGGTCAACAGCGGCGGCCTCCCCGGCCTCGTGTTGCGCGACCGGCGTTTGGTGACTACCACAGAACTCGAACAGGCGCAGCGAAGTTCCGGGTTTGACCCAACCACTGGTTTGCCTTTCGGCTTCCAGCAGGTGTTTCTGCGCGGTCAGACGCAAACCAACACAGCGGTGCGCGTCGGGCAGAGCCTCTTCGCAAATTTTGGAGACTTTCGCGCCAGTTTGGGAGTCGAAGTGCGGGTGCAGGTGCCGGTCATCAACGTGCCTTTTCGCCTGATCTTTGCGTATAATCCCAAGGCCAGGCCAAACCAGATCATCGATGGCGTTCCGTTCAATTTTGATGAGAAAAAGTTTACTCCGCGCTTTAGCGTCGGCCGCACTTTTTGATCATTTAGCCAACTACAGACGGCCTGACAACCGCGTGAGTTGATCAGTCGCCTCTTATTTGAAGGAGCAATACAAGAAAGTTATGAAGATAGATCGTTTAATATTCGCCTTTGCTTTTGTTCTGGCTCTGGCTGTTTCTCCGGTGTTGGCGCAGCCGAGACCGGCTGGCGCGGCGCCCGCGCAGGCTCCGGCCCAGAGTGCAGTCGTGGTTCCAGAGAGCAAGATCGCCCTGATTTACTCCGACGCATTTCTCGACGCCAAAACCGGCATCGCCCGATTCAGCACCCTGGTTACGACTCTGAATCGTGAATTCCAGCCGCGACAGACTGAGTTGCAAGGCCTGCAACAGAGAATTCAAGCCCTGACCGACGACATCACCAAGACTGCGGCCGTCGCCGATCCAAAAACACTGCAGACCAAGCAGGATCAGTTGGATCAGATGAAGAAAGATTTTCAGCGCAAGGGTGAAGACGCCCAGGCCGCCTATGATCGCCGTCGTAAGGAAATGTTTACGCCGCTGCAGGACGACATTGGCAAGGCGTTGGAAGTTTATGCCAAGGCCCACAACATCAACGTGATCATCGATGGCAGCCAGGTGCCCTTGGTCTACGCCGCGGACGCCCTGGATATCACGCGGGCTTTCATCAACGACTTCAACAGCAAGAATCCGGCAACCGCGGCAGTTACCACGCCGCCACAGTAGCGAGAGCTGGCAGACTGTTTCATTGAGGACGCGGCGATGCGGCGGGTTCGGTGCCGCCTCCCGCGTCTCTTTATCATGGAAACCATTCTTGATTCACAGGCAATCCAAAAGCTCCTGCCTCATCGTTATCCGTTTCTGCTCGTGGACCGCATCATCGAATTAGTTCCCCGCGAACGAATCGTCGGCATCAAGCAAGTCAGCATCAACGAGCCATTTTTTCAGGGCCATTTTCCCGGCGCTCCTGTCATGCCCGGCGTGCTGGTGGTTGAGGCCCTGGCCCAGGTTGGCGCGGTGCTGGCGTTGCGTGAAATTGAAGACCGCGACGAGAAGCTGGTGATGTTCACCGGAATTCGCGAGGCTCGCTTTCGCCGTCCGGTCGTGCCTGGCGATACGCTGACGTTGGAAGTGACTGCCCTGCGCATCGGTTCGCGAGTGCAGCGCATGCGCGGAGAAGCCAAGGTCGAAGGCCAACTCGTCGCCGACGCCGACATCATGAGTATCATTGCCGATCGCGGATCGGCGGTTTAGAAGTGGAGGTCGGAGGTCAGGGATCAGAGGTCAGCAAAAAGGCCATTTGTTTTCTTTCTGACCCCTGACCCCCGCCCTCCCGACCACTGTCCCTATGTCTGCCGCCACCAAGCCTAACAACATTCATCCCTCCGCCGTGGTCAGTCCGCGCGCGCGCATCGGCAATGGCTGCTTCATCGGACCCTTCTCGATTGTCGGTGACGAAGTCGAACTCGAAGACGGTGTGCGGCTGGAGTCGCACGTGGTTGTCGACGGCCGGACGGTCATTGGCCAGGACACGCGCGTCTTCCCGTTCGTCTCGATCGGCCTGCCGGCCCAGGATTTGAAGTACCAAGGCGAGCCTTCGGAAACGCGCATCGGCAAGCGCAATCACATTCGCGAGTTCGTCACCATCCATCGCGGCACGGCGGGCGGCGGAATGTTGACGCAGATCGGCGACGACTGTTTGCTGATGGCCCAGGCCCACGTCGCGCACGATTGCATTCTCGGCGACGGCGTCATCATGGCCAACGCCGCCACGCTCGCCGGTCACGTTCGGATTGAAAACCACGCGAACGTCGGCGCTTATTCCGGCGTCCATCAGTTTTGCCGCGTGGGTCGGGAAGCTTACGTGGGCGGTTACTCGGTGGTTGTGAAAGACGCGCTGCCGTTTGCCCTGACGGTCGGCAATCATGCGCGCTGTTACGGCTTGAATACCACGGGCATGAAGCGGCGCGGTTATTCGCGCGAGGTGATTGGCGCCCTGCATCGCGCTTTCCACCTGCTGCTCTCTTCGAAACTCAACACTTCGCAGGCGCTGGAAAAAATCAAAGCAGAGATTCAGGATTCAGCCGAAGTTGATTCGCTGGTCGAATTCATCCAGACGTCAGGCCGCGGCGTCATCAAATAAAAGTCCAGTGTCCAAGAACGACGGACGACCGATGACAGCCGACCGACGACGGATGACCGGCGAGAAACGAGCCACTTAACGTGACGGCGGTCGTCCGTCGTTCTTGGACTTTGGACTTTTTTAGTCATGCGCTACGGACTAATCGCAGGCAACGGTCAGTTTCCCTTCATGGTTGTGGAGGGGGCGCGGCGCGCGGGCGTGTCGCTATCCGTCGCTGCGATTCGTGAAGAGACCGACGCGCGCATTGAGCGCGAAGTTGAACGTCTGACCTGGGTCGGCATCGGGCAGCTTGGCAAGATGATTCGCTTCTTTAAAGGAGAAGGCGTCGAGAAAGCAATCATGGCCGGGCAGGTCAAGCACGTACAGATTTTCAGCCGGGCCGTGCCAGACGCGCGCATGTTGAAGATGCTGCTGAAGCTGCCGCGCCGCAATACCATCTCGCTAATCGGCGCCATCGCCGCGGAACTTGCCGACGAAGGCATCGAACTCATCGACTCTACTTATTTTCTTCAGGACAATCTGCCGGCGCCCGGCCCGCTGACGCGTCGCAAGCCCAGCGCGGCCGAGCGTGCTGATGTGGAATACGGACTCGAGATTGCGCGCGAGATGGCTCGGCTCGATCTGGGCCAGACAATTGTCGTGCGCGGTAAGGCCTGCGTGGCGATTGAAGCAATGGAAGGAACGGACGAAACCATCCGGCGTGCCGGTGAAATAATGCGCGGCCGCGACGCGCGAAAGCGCTTGAAACTCACGAGTGGCCCAGTGACCGTGCTGAAACTCTCAAAACCGGATCAGGACATGAGATTCGATGTGCCGGTGGTTGGCCTGCCGACAGTGGATTCTATGATAGAGGCTGGCGCGACTTGCCTGTGCATTAGTGCCGGTAGGACGTTGATGTTCGACCGCGATGAGATGATCGCGCGGGCGGACAAAAACAAGATCGCGATCGTGGCAGTCTAGCTCGAAGGTCGGAATCAAAAGTCAGTTCGCGACATTTCGGCGCAGGCTCTTCAGTCTTTTCTCCCTCTCCCTTTGGAAGAGGGCCGGGGTGAGGGCTGAACGTTGCTCTATACCCTCCCCTAGCCCCTCCCAGAGGGAGGGAAATAACAGGTCTAGTTCCCAGCCTCGCCGTTCGCTCCACGTTCTTCTTCATCCGGTTGCGTGGGCGCAGGTTTTCCTGGCACGCGATACTCTTCGCTAACCCAATTACCGAGATCGATGAGCTTGCAGCGTTCCGAGCAGAACGGTCGAAAGGGATTATCCTGCCAATCGACCTGCTTCTTGCAGGTGGGACACGTTTTCATTTGTAGTGAAGTGTGGAACTTGAATTAGTTGATTGAATTAGTTGACCAGGGGAACTTCGCTGCCGGCTTGCAGCAGCAACTCGGGATGCTTGACGAGAATGCGTCGATTTACAAACTCGATCGTGCCTTCACGGCGCATTGCGTTCAACCGAACGGTAACGCTTTCACGAGTCGAGCCGACGATAGAAGCAATTTCGCGATGCGGGAGCGGAATGTCGATTAAGACGCCCGCCGATTCACGAACGCCGTAGCGGTGAGAGAAATCAGCTAGCAGCCGATCGAGCCGCGCCGGAATCGCGTTGAGCGCGAAATCAGCGAGGCGTCGTTCAGCATTTTCGAGCCGGTGGCCGATAAGACGGAAAGTGTAATCACGCAGTCCGGATTCCTCCGCCATGCCAATCTTGAAAAGCTCCGCGGGAATTTTCAGCAGCGTGCACGACTCGTAAGCGACCGCGCAATTTTCGCGCTGGCCCGCAGTCGAGTAAAGCGCCGACTCGCCGAAGAGTGAGCCCTGCGGCAGGATGTCGATTACAGCTTCGCGATCCGTGTGCGGCTCGAGGCGGCAAAGCTTGATGCGCCCCTTTACGATCGCGTAGAGCGCGTCGGCTTGTTCACCGGCGCGGTAGACAAAGCGGCGGCGGCGCACGTCCATGAGTAGCGAGCCTGCGGCAAACTGAGAAACGATTGACTCGCCGAGCGTGGAAGCAAATTCAAGCTCGCGAATTATCGCCGCGCGATCTTCCGGAGACAGGTCCTGGACGCGGCGTAATGGTTTTGGTTTCTTCTCAATTTCAATCATGTGCGTCACTCATGCGTCGCTACTCAAGAGGTCGGTGCTAACGCTTAAGGTTTGATCATGCGAAGGTCTTACTTTCCCTGTGGTCCATGTCGCTGGGTGTCGGCAAATGTAAGGGAACCCTGATGGATCGTGCCCGAGGTCTTTACTTCTTCAGCTATTGTTTCTGGCTCGATAACGTGGCGAGTTGCTGGTAAGCGGTACAATTACTGAATGCGCCAAACTTTAACATGAAGCCACGAGGCGCGCAAGACTTATGGTCCGACAAAAGTGTGATGATAGGATGAACTCCACCGCGACCGTATTCGTACAAGAATGATGGACACGAGAGTCAGTAAAATTACGGACTCGCGGACAACTGATCACGAACTTGAGTGATGTTATGGCTGATTACAAAGACAAAATTGATGAATGGCAGAAGACGGTCCGCCGCAAGGCGCGCGAGCTGGACGAGAAGTACAAGGTCTCGGATCTTGTCGATGAAGGTTCGCGCGTTGCCGGCGAAGCCGCTAAACGAGGCGCCGAGACGATAACGTCAGGGGCCGAGAAGCTGCGAGTTGAAGCAGAGCGGTTCGCGGAACAAGGCGACGTCGGCGACACAGCGCGGCGTGCGGCGGGCGAAGCAGTGCGCGGCGCTGAAAATGCGAGTAGGGTTGTTCGCAAGGCCGCCGACGAGGCGGGTAAGAAAGCCGGCGAGGCGCTCGACGACGCCAGGACTTACTACGATCGCGCGACACAGTTTTACGACACTGGGGCGAAAGTCACGCGGGCTTCGTCAGCCGCGACCGCCGGCGTTCTGAAAGCGAAGGAATGGATCAAGGAGAATCCAGGCAAAGCGGCGCTCGTTTCGTTTTCGGTGGTGCTGGGCGTGCGCATGGGTGCGGCGCTGCCGGGCCTCGACGCGGTCTTGCTGGGCGCGCATCCACACTGGCTGACGCATTCGGCGCTGCCAATTTTTGGCGCGCGCAAACTGAGCGAGAAGTTCAACGACTACCTGAAAAAACAGGAAGAATTGATCGCCGAGGGAAAACTGGACGAAGCTGAACGGAAGCGCGTGGAGTTCCAACGCAACGTCACAAAGTATGTTGGCGCGCCGTTGCTCGGAGCTGTCAGTTGTGCGGCAGGCGCCGCGATGTTCGCGCAGATTTTGCAACCCGGAAGCGTCGTGGGTGCGCCCGTGAGTTGGCTGGTCGGAGGCAATCCGTTTCTCGGCACCGTCTGGCTGTTTGCGAACGGCGTGATCTGTTTCCACGAAGGCTACAAGTTTTTCATGATTGCGCTGGCCGATCAGGATGAAGTGAATCGAGTCGTGCGTGAGATCAAGGGCCTGCTGCCGGCTGCAGCCACCAGCTGAATGCTATGAAGTCAACAGAAAGCAATATGAGGTAGTGCCCTAATTTGAAGTCTTCTCTGCGTAGTCTCAGCGATCTCTGCGCCTCGGCGGTTAATATCACCTGCAAACCCACTCACCGCAGAGACGCAGAGCGCGCCGAGTCAACGCAGAGATTTGAAATTAGGTCACTACCCAATATATGAATTCCGCCTACGGCTACTCTGTGAATACTGCAAGGGAACGGTTCGACCCAAGAACGTAAAGCAGGAAGCCTTCAAGCATAAAAAGGGATTCATCATCCTTACATCTTATGTTCACAGCGAAGTAAGGGAGGCTAAGTGATCGTGATCGGGAAGGGCACGAACGACAGCGCGAAGACAAGCAGCGTGACGACAGCGACCACGATGCGCGCGGCGCCCAGCGGTTCCATCTGCTCGGGCGCCGGATGCCGCACGCGTAACATGACCGCCAACAGCACCGTGTAGAGAAATCCGCTGGGGCTGCCGTGCCAAAGGAATCCCAGCACAGACACCGTCGCCACAATCACAAAGGCGAGCCGTCCGATCAGTTTGTGCGCGCCCTCGCCAAAAACAGCAAACGTTCCGTGCCCGCCATCGAGTTGTCCTACCGGCATCAAGTTCAAACTCGTCACTAACAGTCCGATCCACGCCGCCATGTAAAACGAATTCGGCAGCGCGTCAGCCAGGTGCGCGCCGGTGAGTTTTCCCATGATTTGAATCAACAGCGGGTCGTTGAAGATGATGAGGCCCGGACCTTCCTGAACCGGCGCCGGCTGCAAAACCATAACGCCCCACAAAGCGACGGGCACGAGGACGACGAAGCCCGCCAGCGGTCCCGCCAGTCCAATATCAAACAACGCGCGGCGCGAGGGAATTGGCGACTTCATTTTTATGAACGCGCCAAACGTGCCGGCCAGAAAGAGCGGCGGCGCCGGGATGAAAAACGGCAGCGTGGCCCGGACGCCGTAGTAGCGACAGGCGAGGTAGTGGCCCATCTCGTGCGCGGTCAGGATCGTCAGCAGTGCCGTGGAAAATGCCAGTCCGGATTTGAGAAGTTCGGGATCGGCGAAGGCCAAAGAGACCAACGCCAGGACTACGCGCCGGTAGTACTCCGGAAAATAAAAAACATAGCCGAGCAAACCCGAAGTTGACGGCTCAACTACGTGAGGCTCTGGCGCCGAGACTACGATCCCGGCGAAGGTTGCGGTGATGAATGTGAGCAGGAAGAGCCCCGAATGCTTCAACCATTCACGGGTTGTAGGTCCCGCGAATTGACGTCTTCGGGCCGTCTCTCTTGACGGCGCAAAAGGCTGAACTGTGCGAATGGATTCCGACATCGAACCTAAACGATCTTTGTGCCTGGAGCTTTGTCCTTTGTATTTTGGCTCGCGAAGCGCGATCCGGCGCCGAGGCCTCTTCGAAATTAGAGGCCAGAGTCAGGACGCCAGCCGTCCATGGCCCTAGCCTCGCGTTTGCAATTAGATTTTGGAGTGCGCTGCCTGTCAGCGCTTTTGTCGGCTGCGACCTGTCGCAGCCCTTGAGAAGGCAGGTCAAGCTGCCGCCGGAACAAAGCGGCGTCAAGCCGCCGCTGAACAAAGCGGCGACAGGTCGCCGCACTCCAAGTTAGTTTTCCGGACCGGTCGAATCCGGCTGCCCGTCAAGTTTCCCGTCTTCGCTCACCTGCAGGTCTTTGCCCGGCTTGAAGCGAATCGTCTTGCCGGAAGGAATTGCCACTTCTTCGCCCGTCCGCGGATTCCGGCCCACGCCGCGTTTGCGAGGTTTGACCACGAACACGCCAAAGCCGCGCAGCTCAATTCGTTCACCGCGCGTGAGCGCCTCCTTCATCGAATGAAAAAGGGCATCCACCGCCTGTTCCGCTTTCATCTTAGGAACGCCGGTTTTTTCCGCCACACGGTTGATTATGTCTAATTTGATCACGGCCTTCAGCCTCCGTTCGAGTCTCAGGGGGAGATTTTTTCGAGCCGAACTTGTAGGGAGCGATGATAGAGAGGCGCGGCGAAGACTGTCAACCGTCGCAGCCAGCGCGACTCGGCTGCTGACAACTTCCGGGCGACATCTGAATTTTCACGTAACGCGACCTTTGACAGAAAACCAGGTCAAAGCTAACCTCAAAGGGCTACCGTTTGCGAGTGGTTTTGCAAACTAAGAACTGGAGTCAGGGACCTTTCAAACATGCTCGGATTCAAAACTCGTCGTCCGCCGCCGTTTGGTGGAATTCATATCAACGACGACAAGGACATTCAAGATCCACCGGCCCCAGGAAGCTTCGCGCCATTCGCTCTGGGCGGAAGGCCGATTGCTATTGCGCGACCTCGTGTTCGCTCTGATGATCGCGGCGCTGGTAGTTGTTTTTATATTGCAGCCGGTGAAGGTTGAAGGCACGTCAATGCTGCCGCGGCTTCACGACGGCGAGCGAATCTTTGTCAATAAGTTAATTTATTACGACGAGTACCGCTGGGCGCCGAAGGTCGAGCGAGGCGACATCGTCGTGTTTTGGTTTCCCGATGATCCGTCAAAGAGTTACATCAAACGGGTGATCGGTTTGCCGGGAGACACGGTCGAAGTTCGCGAAGGACTGGTGCGCATCAACGGCAGCATCCTCGAGGAACAGTATCTGGATCCGAAGTCCAACCTGTCGGCCCGCAGCCAGGCCCCGGTTTACGTGAAGCCGAACTACTACTTCGTTATGGGCGACAATCGCGACAATTCCAGCGATTCACGATCATGGGGTCTGGTGCCGAAGAAATATGTTTACGGCAAGGCGCTGCTGCGCTACTGGCCGCCGAGCGCCGCCAGCGTAATCCATCATGAAGATCTCTCCCCGATGCCGCCTCCGACCGGTTATCAACCACAGCCTCAGGAGTTTCCCAGCACTCCGGAGTAATACATCCAAAGAATTTGAGAACTTGAATTGAAAACACTCGATTGGCTCAGGCTTCTGTCAATGATTTTTTACGCGCCGGTGCGCGGCCTCAGAGAAGTGCGCGACCGGGCGCCGTTGACAGCGGTTGGATTGATGGCCCTCGTCAGTCAACTACTCTATTTTGGAATCACACAGTGGTTAGCCGGTAATCGCGGCGTCCTGCTTGGCGGTCCCGGCGTGATCATGCGGCTGCTTTTCCAGGCGACGCTTTCGCTGTTGTTGATCGGCGGCGTGCTGGTGCCAATCATCGCGTTCGTCGCCAACGTTTTTGAGCGTCGCGGCCGCTTCAGTCTGTTGCTGCAACAGGAATACGCTTCACTGGCTTCAACATTTCTCTACGCCCTCGTGATTGCAAACCTGGTGACGATCCCGGTTGCGATCTTTTTTCACTTCAGCGGCTTTCAGGCTTCCTACGTCGCGCAGTCGCTGCAATCCGCGTCGCAGGTTGAGACCTGGCAGCGGTTGCCGCCAGACCTGCGCGCGCAACTGCAGGCCTCGCTCAGCGATCCGATGATCGTTGCCGCCGGATTGTTTCGTTCAGTCAAACTATTTCTCTTCCTGGTCGGGACCGTGGTGGGCGTTCGCGAAGTGTTCCGCATCTCAGCGCTGCGCGCGTTGGCGATCTCAATCGTCGGCCTGGTCCTCGCTCTTTTTGTCGCGCCGATTTGGACGCTGTTGCTGAGTCCGATCCTGGCTTCGCCGTTTTTGCTGATAATACTTTTCATAATTGTGCGCGGGTATATCAGCGGCGTGTTGCGCTCGCAACGCGCGCGCGAGTCGTTCAAACAAAATCTGGAGGCGGCCACGCTGAACCCGGCGGATGCGTCGGCCCACTACAACCTCGGCCTGATTCATCAGCAGCGCGGCGAAGTTGACGCAGCGCGCGAACGTTTCGAGCGGGCAATTCAGATCGACGACGACGAGATCGATGCGCACTATCAACTCGGTCGTATTGCCGCGCAACAAAAACGACTCAGCGACGCGGTGCGAAACTTCGAGCAGGTTGTTTCACGCGATCCGGCCCACAGTCAGCACGAAATTTGGCGCGAAGTGGGCGCGACGTACATCGCTGCCGGCCAGTTTGAAGACGCCCGCGACGCGTTGGAACGCTTCCTCGAAAATCGGCCGTCTGATCCGGAAGCGCTTTACCTGATGGGACGCGCGCACGCCGGCCTGGGCCATCGACGTGAGGCTGCCAGCTCAATGCAAGCCTGCATCGAAGCCGTTAAGACCGCGCCGGCTTATAAGTATCGCGCGGACAAACGCTGGCTGAATGAGGCACAGCAGTTCATAAAAAGTAGTCAGTAGACAGTAGTCAGTAGAAGTTCACCCTTCAGCATTGCCGATAGTCAGTCTGCCACCCTCAGACTCGCTTCAAACCAAGTTATGAAGTCGAGAACATAAGCAAAATGTTAGATAGCTATTCACGTTCAATCAAGACAGCAACCTTCAGTTGACTACTGTCTGCTGATTACTGTTTACTGGTTATTCCTTAATCATGCGCAACGTTACTCCAGGTTTGCTTGCATTCGAAGACGGTCGCGTCTTTCGTGGTCGTTCGTGGGCGGCTGAAGGCGAGAGTGTCGGCGAGATGGTTTTCAACACCTCGATGACCGGTTACCAGGAAGTGCTCACCGATCCTTCTTATGCCGGGCAGATCGTCTGCATGACGTATCCGCTGATTGGCAACTACGGCGTCAATGCTGAGGATGAAGAATCGTCGCGGCCTTGGGTTGAAGGTTTTGTGGTGCGCGAGGCGAGCCGGATGGCTTCGAGTTGGCGGGCCGCAGGAAACTCTCGACGCGTATCTGAAGCGCTGGAACGTCGTTGCGATCGAAGGCATCGACACGCGCGCGCTGGTCCGGCATATCCGCGACAAGGGCGCCATGCGCGCCTGCATCTCCACCGTAGACCGCGACGAGGCAAGCGTGATCGAGAAAGCGCGCCAGTCGCCGGCGATGGAAAATCGTGAGCTGGCGAGCATAGTTACGACCAAAGAACCTTACGAAGTTGCCGCGAGCGTTGACGAACGTTTTCACGTCGTCTGTTATGACTTTGGCGTGAAGCGAAACTCTTTGCGTGAGCTGTCGCGACTTGGCTGTCGAGTCACAGTTGTGCCCGCCTCAACTCCTGCCGCAGAAGTCCTGTCGATGAACCCCGACGGCGTCTTTCTTTCGAATGGCCCGGGCGATCCGGCTTCGATGAACCGGGAAGTGGAACAGATTCGCGAACTGATCAAATCTACGGTGCCGACCTTCGGGATTTGTTTTGGACATCAGTTGCTCGGGCGAGCGTTTGGCGGAAAGACTTTCAAACTCGGCTTCGGACATCGCGGCGGCAATCAGCCGGTGAAAGACTTGCAGGGCGGCGGTGTCGACATTACTTCACACAATCACGGGTTCGCGGTTTCTGCAGAGAGTCTTCCGGAAGAGGTTGAGGTAACGCACATCAATCTCAATGATCGTTGCGTTGAAGGCATGCGGCACAAAACGCTGCCGATAATCTCGGTGCAGTACCATCCCGAAGCTGCCCCCGGCCCGCACGATGCGGCGCATCACTTTCAGCGTTTCATCGAACTGATGGAAGGCACCTTTGCGACCGTCGTACCGCGGTGATATAAGAAGACAAATGTCGACTGAACCCCAAACCGTTGGAGGCATCTATCGCGACGGCAAGGTAGAATTGCTGGAGACTCCGATCGACGTCGATGAAGCACGAGTGATTGTAACTTTCCTGCCGCAAGGCGCGATTAGCCTGCCTGATCGTGGAATCGACGAAGTCCAGGCTGCCAGTTTGAGAGAACGATTAGAAACCTTTGTCGACGACTGGGAGTTGCCGGAAATGGAAGCCTACGATGCTCTATGAAGCTCAGCCCCGCGCTGCTTCCGTTTCCACCTAAAATCTAAAGCCAACGCCGGCGCTGAATTGAAAGTTGTGAATGGTCTCGGCCGGTGCCGTGAAATTCTGGACTGGAAAAAAGAAAACAGGAATCTCGAAGCTGCGATAGAAGATCATGGTGTCGCCGCCGTCGAAACGCGCCACGATCCGCCGCGTAGGATAAAACTCCAGCACGCCACCGACATCCAGTGAGAAGTAGTTCTTTCGCGCGAACTGAAAGAGCGGAAAGCCAAACGTAGGATCAATGCCGTCGATGCCGAGGGCCCGGCTGAAACTGACCACCCCCGGCCGTCCTTTGGCGAAGATGCCAAACTTTTCAAAACGCTTCCCCGCCTTGACGCCGGCCTGCGCCTGCAGGATGCGACCGCCGGCTCGCCCGTTATTAATGAAATAGACATTGTCGTTCGGATAAAAATCGCCTTGCGCCTCCAACGCAAAGTTAGGCGTCAGGTTGAAAGTGAACCGCCCGCCAAATCCCGCTTGCGTTAAGACATCTCGATAACCCGGAACCGTGGAGAGACCACCGAAGACGTTGCGCTCAACCTGTTGCACGCCCAGCGAGGAGAATTGAGCGCCCAACTCAAACCGCCGGGGCTGATCGTTGTTGGCCTGAGGAGCAGGTTCTTCCGGCGGCAGCGAACCAAACCGGAAGCCAATACCGGCGGTGATCTGAAGGTTATGAGTGGTTCGCGAGTCCTGCTGAAAGCCCAGGCCCAGGCCAAGCGGCGAAACCGTATCGCCGTAATGAATGAGTGTGTCGCCGACATCGATTCGAGTTAGCACTCTACGCGACGGATAAAACTCGAGAACTCCACCGAGGTCCATAGCGAAGTGAGTCTGTCGTCTCTGTCCAAAAATCGGATACGTTATCGGCTGGCCGTTGCTGTCGGGAATGGTGATATGGTCGACTACCGTTTGCGTTTTACTGAAGCTGGCTAATCCCGGTCGCGCCTTACCAAAGATGCCAAACTTGCCAAAGCGCTTGCCCACTTTCACGCCAAAGTGAGCTTGCCAGAGATTGCCGCCGTGCGCTGGATCCAGGAAATTCTCATGCGGAAAGTAATTTTCCTCGGCTTCCAGCGCGATGTTTTTGTTGAGATTAAAAGTGATCCGGCCGCCAAAACCCGCTTCGGTGCTTAACCTGGCATATGTCGGCTGTATCGCAACGGGATTATGTCCGGGAAACGTTATTGACGAAAACTGAACGCCGACTTCAAACCTCGAGGGCGGATCGGGATCGGGCTCCTGGGCGCGAGCCGCGCCGCTGAAGAGAACTGTTAAAACGAAAAATGTGACTGCGAGGAACGAGGCCTTTTTCATGCAGCTTCCGCCTTTCAATTACGGATTGTGGGAGAAATCCAACCGCAGAAGTTTCCAAACGTCTCTTACTGAGACAACGATTTTTGACTGTGATGTCGTGAGAAAATTATGCGAGTTTGCGGACCCGTGTTCGCCTGGTCCACGCATCGGCGCGGTGATCCAAACGTTAACCTTCTCCCGGCCATTTCAATTCACCCGTCGTGAGATCCGGTCGCTCGCGGGCCATATCTTCCGGCGTTGTATCGGCGTCAGGATGCCCAACCGTGCGATCGAGACCGACAAGGGTCAAATCAAGATCGTTGATTGCCACGCCTTCCGCTGGAGTTGGTTCCAAAAGATCGGCGAAGCCTTCGCTGCCGCGATGCTCGAGCCAGTGTCGATAGCTGACTGTCAGAATCGCGACGACTGGAATCGCGAGAAAGATTCCAGCAATGCCCGCCAGCTCCGCGCCACAGAGGATCGCCATGATCACGGCGAGCGGGTGCAGGTGTATTCCCTGTCCGATCAAGCGCGGGTAGACAACGTAGTCCTGGACCACCCTGAGGACGGCCAAAAACACAATCACCAGGAACGCAGAGAACAAGCCGCCATGAAGCAGCCCCGCGAGGGCAGCCACGACGAGCACCAGGAGTGGACCAACGAGTGGAACAAACTCACAGACAGCCGCGATCACGCCCAGTACGAGCGGACTGGGAAGTCCCAGCACGGTGAAGCCTATTGCGCAAACGACGCCGATAAAAAGGCACGCGGTAAGTTGGGCGCGAATGTAAGCAGCCAGGGTACTGTTGACGTCCTGAAAAAATTCGTCAGCGCGCCAGCGCCAGCGACCGCGCGGCAACATCTGCAAGGCGGAGCGGCGAAACGTTTCGACGTCTTTCAGCAGGAAGAAGCTCAGCACCGGAATCAGAACCAGCCAGGGAATGTAGATCACCCAACCGGCGATATTCGTCAAAACTTCGCTGACCGTCAGGCTCACCTTTTCGATCACGCGCGGGATTGCGGAATTGAGCGCGTCGAGCAGCGGCCCGGGCATCCGGTGCGTGCGGAAGTACTCGACCCAACCCTGCAGTTTCGTGCCGACAGCTGACCAGTAAGAGCGCGCCTGCGTTGCAAACTCCGGAAACTGGTTACCCAACCGCGGCACCAGAACGTAGAGTCCAATCACGACCACGCCGATCAGGATTAAGTAGGCAAGCGTGATCGCCAGCGAGCGCGGCATCAGAAACTGGCGACCGCCGATCCGAATCGGGCGCACGAGAAATTCGACGAGCGGCGCTACGAAGTAAGCGAAAAAGATCGAGAGAATCAGCAGCAGGATTACGCCCGTCAGCTTGACGAGGATCCAGAGCATTACGAAGACGGCAAGAATGATCAGGATCACTCGCAGGACTGCGCGCGTCGGCGGCCAGGAAGCTTCGACGGCAGCCCTGGTGGCGGTGCGGACGATCTCTTTCGTTTCTTGTTTGGACACGATGATTTGGCTGGACTAGTTGTAGAGCCGGCGAATTATGCCGCTGACGGCAAGTTGTTCAGACGGCGACATGCTGCGAAATTCAACGCCAAACGTGTCCGGAGTCGCGTGATGAACAACTTCCCCGTGCAAGGTCAGGGCTTCCTCATGGTCCACCAGCAATAGTCCGAGCCGGTCGCCAACTCTCACGTTTGGGCAGGCCGGCAGGTTACAAACTCGCAGCCCGCCGAGGCTGATGTCGGATGGTTCGCCGAGTCCGATAGACTCCTTCAGACTTTCGTCTTCGATCGCCAACGTCAGTCTGGTGTTAACGTAGTAACGTGGAAACTTGCGTCGCTCATGCTCGGGTAAGGTCGTCGGGTCAGTCATCGCAGATTCCTTTCAGTTGGCGAACTCGTCCTCCTCTTCTTCGTCATCGTCATCAAGGATCGGCGGCGGTGGGGCCATAACGCGCGGCGCGGCCGGCTCCCAAATCAAGCCTTTCCATTCGTCCGTTTCACCGAGAACTTGCAACGCCGCGAGCGGATGCCCGGGGTTACGCTCGATGCGCAGCACCTCGGCGATGACATGCAACTTCTTGCCGTCTTCACCCTGAACTTCGAGACGCACGCGGCTGCCGACGTCCGGCAACTTGCGCGGCAGGTGCACAAGCGTGCCTTCCGGTCCCACGTTTTCGGTGGTGCCTTCAGAAAGAATGTGGGTGCCGCCGGCGTCGTCCCATTCCGCGCGCACTTCGAATGATACTAAATAGCGGGGACCGGAACGAGTTTCTGTTTCCATTTGGCGGGCCATGTTTTGAGACTCCTTGTCGGGCAAGCGCGGAGCGTAGTCTATAACGTTTGCGAGCAAAAGTCGCTGCTCAAATCAGTTTTGACTTTGAGTTCCAAGTTTCAAGTTTCAAGTTTCAAGTTCGCGGACCTCGTAATCCAAACTTGAAACTTGAAACTTGAAACTTGGAAACTGAAAACTATTCCTCCTCCGTCCTTAGTTTCTCCAGGACGGAAAAGTCTTCAAGCGTCGTGACGTCGCCGGCGACGGTGCCGCTCGTGGCAATTTCGCGCAACAGACGCCGCATGATCTTTCCCGAGCGCGTCTTTGGCAACATTTCGGTAAATCGAATTTCATCAGGCCGCGCGAGGGCTCCAATCTCTTTTGTCACATGGACGCGCAACTCGGCGTTCAACTCCGGCGACGGACTATGGGAACCTTCCAAAGTTACAAACGCGACAATCGCAGATCCTTTTAGTTCGTCAGGACGCGCGACGACCGCAGCTTCAGCCACCGCTTCATGCGAAACCAGCGCGCTCTCGATCTCGGCGGTGCCCAGGCGGTGACCGCTGACGTTTATGACGTCGTCGATGCGTCCCATGATCCAGAAGTACCCATCCTGATCGCGCCGCGCGCCATCGCCGGCAAAGTAAATATTTTCAATCTGCGACCAATACTGTTCCCGGTAACGTTCGTCGTCGCCCCAGATCGTCCGCAGCATCGAAGGCCACGGGCGCTTGATCACGAGGTAGCCGCCTTCGTTGGCGCCCACCGGCTTGCCGTCGCGCGTCATCACGTCAACCTCGATGCCGGGAAGCGGTTTGGTTGCGGAGCCGGGTTTAGTCGGCGTGGCGCCGGGCAGCGGCGAAATCATGATCGCGCCGGTTTCTGTTTGCCACCAGGTGTCGACAATCGGACAAAGCCCCTTGCCGATCGTCTTGTGATACCACATCCACGCTTCCGGATTGATCGGCTCGCCGACGGTGCCGAGCAAACGCAGGCTCGAGAGATCGTGTTTGAGCGGCCATTGCTCGCCCCACTTGATGAACGCGCGAATTGCGGTCGGCGCCGTGTAGAAGATGTTGACGCGGTGGCGTTCGATGATGTCCCAGAAACGATCCGACTGCGGAAAGTTTGGCGCGCCTTCGTACATCAAAACGGTCGCGCCGTTTGAAAGTGGTCCGTAGACAACATAGCTGTGACCGGTTACCCAGCCGATGTCCGCAGTGCACCAGTAAACGTCTTCGTCTTTCAGATCGAAGACCCACTTGGTCGTGAGGTGCGCTTGCAGCAAGTAACCCGCGGTCGTGTGCAGAATGCCTTTCGGTTTCCCGGTGGTGCCGGAGGTGTAGAGAATGTAGAGCGGGTGTTCGCTGTCCAACTCCGCGGCCGGACAATCCGCGTTGACGCTGGCCATCAACTCGTGCCACCAGTGATCGCGTCCCTGCTGCATGTCGATTGGAACGCCCGTGCGGCGCACGACGATGCAGGCTTCGACGGAAGGCGTTTGCTTCAAAGCTTCGTCGACCGCGGCTTTGAGTTTCACTTCGCCGCCGCGCCGCCAGCCGCCGTCTGCGGTTACCACAACTTTGCAGCTCGCGTCGTTGATGCGGTCGATCAAAGCGGTGCTGGAAAACCCGCCGAAGATGACTGAATGCGTGGCGCCGATGCGCGCGCAGGCAAGCATCGCAATCGCCAACTCGGGAATCAGCGGCATGTAGAGCGCGACGCGATCGCCTTTGACGACGCCGGTGCCCAGCAGGACGTTTGCGAATTTGCAGACTTCGGTTTGGAGTTGCTGGTAGGTCAGCGTGCGCTGATCGCCGGGCTCGCCTTCCCAAATGAGCGCCGCCTTGTTACGTCGCCAGGTCGCGAGATGTCGATCGAGGCAGTTGTACGAAATATTGATTTTTCCGCCCAAAAACCACTCGGCGTGCGGCGGTGTCCACTGCAAAACCTGTGTCCCACTTCTTAAACCAATGAAGCTCTTCCGCCATGCGCGCCCAAAAAGCTTCCGGGTCGGCGCTCGCCTCCGCGCGCAGCTTTTCGAGTTCCTCCATCGACTTGAGGTGGGCCTGCTCAGCAAAGGCGGGCGGCGGCGGAAAGACGCGATCCTCCGTCTGTAGTGACTCAATGTTTGTAGTGGTTGTTGACATGACTAGGCTAGAATCTTCCGGGTTATGTGCTTAGGATTGCGTGCCTGTGTTTACCATAGATTAGCTTGACGCGCCAAGAAGGTGCTTGCAACTATGAGCGGCGAGTTGGAGATTAAGTATGAGTCAAATTTTCGGGGACAAGGGCGAGTTCGATACTAGCTATCATGCGATGGCTCAGGACGCAGAGCGAGAGACTGAGGCTTGAGTTTTCTGAAGCAACGATTGGAGACGTCGGCGATGAAACGCGCTGAAGTACGAAACCGATTGGGAATTTCCCACGATCAGATCGGCAGCTTTTGCCGGCGTTGGATGGTCGCCGAGATGGCGCTTTTTGGTTCAGTGCTCACCGACGACTTCAGTCCGGCCAGTGACGTGGATGTGCTGGTAGATTTTGCTCCCGAGGCTGCCTGGAGTTTGTTTGACATTTCGCGAATGCGACTTGAGCTTTCGAGTTTGCTTGGCCGCGAGGCGGATCTGGTACAGGCGAAACGGTTACGAAATCCTTTTAGGCGCCGTGCGATTCTTTCCAGCCGCGAGGTAATCTATGCCGCCTGAGCAGGAGCGAGATATCGGCTACCTCTGGGACATGCGGGAGGCGGCACGTGACTGTCTTGAGTTTGTCAATGGCGCCACCTATGAGCAGTTTAGCGAAAATAAAATGATGCAATCGGCCGTGGAACGCCGGCTCGAGATTCTTGGCGAAGCGGCGAGTCGAATTTCGGCAGCATTTCAAGCAGATCATGCGGAGATCCCCTGGAAAGAAATCAAGGGTCTTCGCGTTGTGTTGGCGCACAGATACGACGACCTCGATCTTGAACAACTTTGGCGGGCGGCGACCATCCACGCGCCGGAACTCATTCCCAAGCTTGACGCCTGGCTGGAAACCAAAGACGAGGGGTAACCAACTCGTTTGGATCAAATGAAAACTGCTAACATCAACCAGCTACCTCAATGAACATCCACGTCGGCACCAGCGGCTACAGCTACAAAGAGTGGAAGGGCAGCTTCTATCCGGAAAAAATTCCGGCGAAGGACATGCTGCGTTACTACTCTGAGCGGCTCAGCACAGTTGAAATCAACGCCACCTTCTATCGCCTGCCGCAGCCGAGCGTGCTGGAAAACTGGAAAGAGCAGGTGCCGGCGACTTTTCGCTTTGCTCTCAAGGCGCCGCAAAGAATCACGCACCTCAAACGACTGAAAGAGACTGAAGACGAAACTAAGCTTTTCCTCGAGACGGCTTCAGTGCTTGGGGATGAACTCGGCGTCGTACTCTTTCAACTGCCGCCAAACTTCAAAAAGGATCTGCCGCGGCTGGAAACGTTTCTGGCCCAACTGCCGCCGGCAACGCGCGCCGCGTTTGAGTTTCGGCATCCGACCTGGTTCGACGACGACGTGCTCGAACTCCTGCGCAGCCAAAACCGGCCGCTCGTCGTTTCCGATACCGACGACATGCCGACCACGCACATCGACAAGACTGCGGACTGGGGCTACCTGCGACTGCGGCGCGTGCTTTATTCGGAAGAGAATCTGCGGGAATGGGTGAAACGCATTCGCGATCAGAATTGGCAGGAGACGTTTCTGTTTTTCAAACATGAGGACGCCGGCACTGGGCCAAGACTGGCGGCGCAGTTTATTGAGCTGGCGAGTAGCGCCTAATTTGAAATTCTTTCGCTGCGTAATCTCCGCGTTCTCTGCGACTCGGCGGTTAATAGAGCTGCAAACACTCACCGCAGAGACGCAGAGCTCGCCGGGTAACGCAGAGAATGAATTAGGCCGTCACGAGCTAGCAGGAACTTCGCTGCTCCCAATGACAAAAGGGCGCCGCTGCGCCCTTCGCCGGTTAAAAACAAGAATTTCGTGATGTGGTTAGAAGTTTCCACCACAGCCGTCGTGGCCGCAATCGCAATCGAGTTCAATTGCATCGCCCTTGCCTTCACACGAGGCGCTGCAGTACTTGCCGCCCGGCTGCGGCGGACACGTACAAACTGCATTTCCGCAAGTCTTCTCTTGATCGTCTGCCATAGTTCCTCCCGAAAACGTCAAATTGGGCGGCTAGAGTACCATAACTCAGCAGCGCCGCGCGCATGATTTCGCGGTGGCCGGAGTAGCCGGTCAGTTTGCAGTCCGATGAAGTTTCAGCTTGTTGAAGTCTGCCGACAAACTGAAGTTTGCCCGACATTTCGAAGTGTCTGAAGGTTTTTAGTCGACGAGCGCGCGGGCAATCTGTGCGGCCACGCGGGCATTGTTTTCAAGCAGAGCGATGTTTGCTTTGAGCGTCGCGCCGGCGCTGGTTTGGGCCAGGCGCGAGAGTAGAAACGGCGTCAGCTCGCGTCCGGCGACGTGCTCGGTTTCAGCCTGGGCCAACGCCGCGGCAACTGCCGGCTCGAGTTCTTCCAAAGGGATTTCAAATTCTTCCGGCACCGGAACGGTTACCAGCAAGGCGCGCTCGATTCCCAGCGACTGTTGCGCGCGAAAAATTTGCGCGACGTCAGCCGGCGCATCGACGCGAACGTCTACCGGCAAGCCGCTGCGTCGAGAATAAAAGGCGGGCAGCTCATCACAGCCGTAACCGATCACCGTGATGCCGTAAGTTTCCAACCACTCGCGCGTCGCCGGCAGATCGAGCACGATCTTCGCGCCGGAGCAGACGACGACGATGGAGGTGGTGGCGAGCGCGGGCAGGTCGCCGGACACGTCGGAGAGAAACCCGCGATGGACGCCGCCGATGCCGCCGGTCGCGAACACCTCAATGTTCGCGCGCCGCGCAATCCAACTCGTCGAGGCGACTGTGGTGGCGCCATTCCACTTTTGCGCAACCGCGATCGGTAAATCGCGAATGCTGACTTTCTCAATTCCCTCGCTCTCGGCAATGAAGCGGACCTGTTCGGTAGTTAATCCAACTGAAAGCTGGCCGCCGAGGATGGCGATGGTGGCGGGAACCGCACCGCCTTTGCGAACGATCTGTTCGAGGCGTTCGGCGGTGGCGAGGTTCTGCGGACGCGGCAAACCGTGAGCGATCACGGTCGACTCAAGCGCGACGACCGGCCGCGCGAAAGACACGGCAGATTCAATGTCCGGATGAAGATCAAAGAGTGCTTTATCGATCATAAGTTTGGCAAATTTCACAATTGAGACGTTTAGAGGCGGGCATTGCCCGCCGTCTCAGGATGACATGAAATCGAATTGATATGTAGAAGTCACGTTGAACCGGCGGGCAATGCCCGCCTCTAAACGAGCGTTGTCATGCTGAAGGGCGGCTTGCCCCCGCCGGTTTTAGTTGCAGAGTAAAGACAGTACCGCCTCCGGAAGCCTTTTCCCACGAAATTTCGGCGCCGATCAAGCTGGCGCGGGCGCGCATGTTTGCCAGGCCGCGGCCAGCCAGATTCTTTTGATCGCCGGGGTCAAAGTCTCTGCCATTGTCCTGCAGTTGCAGCAGAAAGTCGCCGCCGGGTTTCGCGTCGACCGTCATCTTCACATGAGTCGCGCCCGCGTGTCTCCAGATGTTGCTCACCGCCTCCTGGACCATGCGATAGATTTGCATCTGCACGTTCGCCGGCAACTGCGCGCGCTCTTCCAACGCCTCATCACAGACAAATTCATACTCAAACCTGCGATCGTCCGGCGCGTCCTGCACCGCATGGGAAAGGGCAAACTCCAACGCAGCGGCGAAGCCGACATTCTGCAGCACCGACGGACTCAGGTCTTCGCAAATCCGGCGCACCTCCTGCGAGATCGATTCGATCTCCGTCCGCAGCACCGCCGGATCGAGTTGCTTGCCTGCTTCACCGTTTCCTGGGACGCGATCACTTAACAATATCAGGTGGCGCAAGTCAGCGAGCGTTTGATCGTGCAGGTCGCGCGCAATGCGACGCCGCTCGCGTTCAGCTTCGTTCGCGAGGTTCAGGCGCGCGTCGGCAAGTTCGCTATTGGCAGCAACCAGGGCGGCGCTGGTGCGCGCGATCCGGCGCCGTTCCAGAATCGCCCAGAGCAAGGCCAGCAAGGCCAGCGCCAGCAGGATCGCGAGCGCCGTGGTGGTCCACGGAAACGGCGCCTTCGCAACACTCAACTCAAACGACAACCATTCGGACGCAACCAGGTCCTTGCTAAAGGCGCGCGCGGTCACCCGGTACTTGCCGGGCGCGAGATTTTCGATCGGAAACTGCGAGTCCCGCGAGAGCTTTTGTTTGATAACTACGTTCTTGTCATCGAGCAACGTGAAGGCGTATTGAAACTGCTCCGGGAAAGTGCGGGTGCTGGTCGCTGAAACTTCGAACAGCAAACTGTTCTGCGGATACTCAAGGTGCAGCCCGCTTCCCAGTTCGTCGGGCGAGTGCACACGTTTGCCGATCACGCGCGTGGCGTAAAGAATCGGAGTAGTTCGGCCGGGGCGGTAGCGGGCGACGCCACGGCTGGTGCCGATCAACAGCACGTCGTTTCCCTGCGCGTCGCGTTGCGGCAACACCGCGAAGGCGCTCTGTGACGGCAAGCCCTGCTCGGCATCAATCCGCGAAACGATCGCGCCGATGTTTTCATCGAGCCGAATCTTGAGCATGCCGGAGTCAGTAGTCGCAAACCATCCCTCGATATTAGTGCCGCTCCGATTGGCGACCGCGGAACGCGCGTCGACGTCGGCGGCGGTCAACACGCAAGCCGCGCCGGGCCGGCAAACGTAAACGCCGCGACTGGTGGCGAACCAAAGCGTGCCGTCGTTGCTGCGATCAATCGCTCTCACGCTGCTGTTTTTCAAAGGCGTAAACGACGGATCAGCTTCCGTCTTATGGCCGTCGAAGGTGTACAGGTCGTCGCGAATCGTTCCGATCAGCATCCGCGCTTCACCGTCAGCAAAAAGACTCATGACTTCGCGTTCGTGTGAAGCGTCAGAGTTGGTGGGCCAAACCAAACGCGAGCGCGAGCCTTCCACGCGTTCGACGCCGCGCCCGTAGCTGGCGATGTAAGTGTTTCCCTGAAACAAAGCAATCGCGCGGACGTTCCCCGGCGCATCCACGGCGCCCGAGCCCGTCTCCAGCCGGTTGAATTTTTCATCCTTCAGCGCGGCTCCCGGCGTCGTGCGCTGGCTGGAATAGAAACCGCCGGCGGCGCCGACCAGCAGATGTCCGCTCGCGTCTTCAGCGAGTGAATAGATCGCGTTGCGCGACAGACTGTTGACCTGTCGCCAGGCGGAAGCGGTTGCGTCGTAGACAAACAGGCCCTGATTCGTGCCGCAGACCGTGTAGCCGTCTGACGTTTGAAAAAGCACGCGGACGAAATTGCTTTGCGCGCCGCCGCCAACCTGTTCGACTCGCGGCGCGTTCGGGTCGTAGCGACAGACGCCGCGATCCGTTCCAAACCAAATTACTTCTTCGCGATCCTGGAAGATGGAGTAAACGTGATCTGAACGCAGCCCGCCGGCAGTGCCGTCAAAAGTAAACCGCTGAACTTTCTTGCCTTCCGCAAACAGGAAAACTCCGCGGCCGTCCGTGGTCACCCAAAGGTCGCGCCCGATGGTGCGGATGGCGGTGACGGTGCCGGTCGGCGTTTCGTTTCGAGTGAAATTTGGAAAGCTCGATCCTGTTAATAGGCCCGTCAGCAGTCCCGGCTCGTCTTTCTTCACGCGCGCGCCGAGCCAGAGTTTGCTGTTCGGGTCGACCTCCAGCGCGCGGACAAAGAAAACCGCCGGATGCGTTTCAATCTCGCGCGCCATGCCGTCTTCAATCGCCAGCACGCCGCGACTCAGCGACCCCGCGAAGAGTTTGTCGTTAATGACGGACAGACTCGTGATTATCAACGGCCCGGGTTGTTCCCGGTCGGCGCTTTCGAGCGGCTGAGTCAGCAGGGATTTGGTTTGCACTGAGCCGTCCGGCTGCGTGCGGCATTCGTAAATGTTGCCCTGCTCGGTTGCCATGACCACGCGGCTCGATTCCGGAGTGATAATCGTCGTGACCGCCTGGCCGGCAGTCTCCTTGATCAAGTCAAAACGGCCCCAGCGCATGCGGGCCGCGCCGGCTTCAGTGCCAACCCAGAGCGCGCCAAACTCGTCGCTTTGCAAAGCGAGCACGCGCCCGGTCGGCAGGCCGCTGCTGATCATTGTCTGCGTGCGGCGCCCGTCAAATTTTGCCAGGCCGGCTTCGGTCCCGAACCACATCGCGCCGTCGGACCCCTGCGCGACCGCGTGCACACGGTCGGAAGGCAAGCCGTGAAAAAGCGTGACCGCGCCCCATTGATGCAGGCCGGTGACGGGAGTTGGAGAAGGCGAGGGCGAAGGAGACGGAGACGGCGAGGGGGATGGAGAGGGACTTGGCTGAGGCTCGGGAGTTTGCGAGGAGACACGAGCAAGAGGCAGGAGCAGGAAAAGACAGAAGACAGCGAGCAGCAGGCAGGCGGCGCAAGCATAAACGCGTATCGAGGGAACACGCGACAAATAATCAAGTTTGGATTTCGGGCAGACAGCGGGGGCAAGCCCACCTTCCTGACCTTGAGCTTGCTGACTTGAGCTTCTGATTCCTGATTGAGAGGCTTTCAAACTTTGACTTATTGAAATGAAGCGGAGCCTCACAGGTTAGGAAGGGGGCTTGCCCCCGCTCTCCTTTGCCGGACGTTTGATTCTTCTCACTGGGGTGTGTCTCGCGTTTTAAGTTACTTCGCTTTTTTCTCTCGCTTCACTTCTTCCAGATAGCGCTTGCGATCGCGCTCAATCCACGCCTCCTGCTCCTGCGCCGCTTTTTCCAGCTCATCGTTGTTCAGCAAACCGCGGCGCAACGCTTCAAAGAAGGCGCGCGTGCGCACGTTGTAAGCGAGCTTCTCATAGGCTTCATGCTCAGTGCCTTCCGCAACCGACACGAAAAGTTTTTCGTAAAGCGTTGCCAGCCGGCTTTCGACGCCGCGCAGACTCAACGAACACTTGCGCGCGATGGCCCAGTTGGAAAGACCGAGCGCGAGGTAGTAAAGCGCTTCGGACTCAAACTCAGTCAGCAGCGGCCGCTTGAACGAATCCTTGAACGCCGGATCGATCATGTCAGCACCGTCTTCGAGCACAGCGGCGACGAAACGCAGGAAGCGCGACTCGGGATTATTCTTGTGAATGAAGCCGTAGGCCGGCGGCGGATCGACCGACTTCACGATCTTGCGAATCTCGTTGATGTAAATCTCGTGGGGAAACTGCGTCCAGAAAATTATGCGCGCCGCCGGAAGTTCGCGCCAGATCGCGCGGGCGGCTTTTACGCCCGAAAGTTTGGGCATCTGAATGTCAAGAATGGAAACTTCGGGCTTGTGCTCGAGCGCGAGTTTGACCGTCTCTTCGCCGTCGGCGGCTTCGACAATCGGCGCGTGCGAGGGAAACTCCTTTTCCAGAATCTCGCGCAGGTAGTGGCGTTGGGCCACATTGTCTTCAGCAATCAGTATCGACATGGGAATGATGATAGCTCGAAAGGCGGTTGCAAGTAATGTGGCTCGCCACAGCTTCGCGTGAGGCGTTGCCGCTCGGAATGGGAACGTTTTCGCGTTTAAGCCCCGTAGGGGCCGGATGTTTATAGCTACTGAGTTTTTTTAAAACTTATGTAGCTCCTTTAGGAGCGCAATGTGACCGGCAACGCGCCAGGAAATTTCGCTCCTACGGAGCTTAGACTCGATAAGAACAACGATGCTATAAACATCTCGCTCCCAAAGGAGCGAAACCATTCTTGAGGTTGTCAAATGATAATTCGTGTTTCGATCGCCCTTATGCTTTTCTTCGTCCTGGGCATCTTGTCGGTTTCGGCTCAGTCTCAGCGCGATCCAAAACTCTGGAAGCGCGCGCTCGAAATTCAGCGCAAGGCCATCGTCATCGACACGCACAACGACGTGACCACGCCGATGACCAACGACGATTACGATCTCAGCGGCACTCCGCCGGCGCCTTACCGCACCAGCATTGAACGCATGAAGCAGGGTGGACTGTCGGCGGAATTCTTTTCGCTTTACATTCGACCCTGGTACGTGGCCCACGGCGGAGCGGCGCGCCGCACGCTCGACATGATCGATTCGGTGTATCGCGCGGTCGAACGCCATCCGAACGATTTGCTGTTGGCAACTTCAGTGTCCGACATCCGGCGCGCGAAGAAGCAGAAGAAGATCGCAGCCTTAATGGGGATCGAGGGCGGTCACGCGATTGAAAATTCGCTCTCCGCGTTGCGCGAGTTTCATCGCCTTGGCGTTCGTTACATGACGCTCACCTGGAACAACACCAACGACTGGGCCGACGCCGGACGCGGCGAAGTGAAGCATCACGGCCTGTCGCCTTTCGGCGAGGAGGTGGTGCGCGAAATGAACCGGCTGGGGATGCTCGTCGACGTCTCGCACGTTTCCGACGAAACGATGAGTGACGCGCTCGACGTTTCCAAGGCGCCGATCATTGCCTCGCATTCTTCGGCGCGTGCCCTCAGCAACGTGCCACGAAACATTCCTGACGATCTGTTGCGCCGGATTGCGAAAAACGGCGGCGTCGTGCACGTGAACTTTTACAGCGTCTTCGTTGACGCGGCGACAGTCACGCCGCAGAACGCCGAACGCAACCGCGTGCTGAAAGCGCAGCAGGACGTGCTTGACGAGAAATACAAGAATGACCCGGAACGTTTGGCGGAGGAAAGTGACAAGCTCGACGCGAGCCTGCCCCTCCCGCCGCTGCCGATTTCCAAGTTGATCGATCACATCGATCACATCGTTAAAGTTGCCGGCATCGATCATGTCGGCATCGGCGCAGACTTTGACGGCGCCGTTGACATGCCCGAAGGCGCCCAGGACGTTTCGATGTTGCCGAACGTCACGTATGAACTTCTCAAGCGCGGCTACAACGAAAAGGACATCCGCAAAATTCTGGGTGAGAATTTGCTGCGCGCGTTTGCGGAAGCAGAGCGTGTCAGTCGTAGCCTGGGCAAGTCGATCAGCGGCGACGGCAGCACGCGCCGCATCAAGTAACGCAAACTATTAGTTTGCGGTTCTGACATCTGGCAAAATCTGCGTAATCTGCGTAGTCTGCGGATAGAGTTATGAAGCCGGCCGGAATTTATATTCACATCCCGTTTTGCCGTTCGCGTTGTTCGTATTGCGACTTCGCCACGGGCATGTACAGCGCCGCTGCTGCCGAGCGTTATGTTCTCAATCTGACGAACGAAATCGCGGGCTGGAACGAAGTGGAGCCGGCTGAACCGGTCGACACGATCTACTTTGGCGGCGGCACTCCTTCGCTGCTCTCGGCGCCGCAGTTGAAAACATTGGTCAGCGTGGTCCATCAGCGCTTCATCGTTTCGCCGGACGCTGAGGTGACGATTGAGATCAATCCCGGTTCGGCGATGCCGGAGGAACTCCGCGAATTTCGCAAGCTCGGCATCAACCGCGCGAGTTTTGGCGCGCAAACGTTTGACGATCACGAACTCGCTCGGCTTGGCCGTTCGCACAGTTCTGACGATACGCGCCGCACGTTTGGCTACTTGCGTGATGCCGGTTTCCGGAACGTCAGTTTCGATCTGATTGCCGGACTGCCGGGGCAAACAATGGATGGCTGGCGTCGCAATCTTGCCGAGTCGTTCGCCCTGCGGCCGGAGCATTTGTCGTTTTATCTTTTAGAGGTCCATCAGGGAACGCCCCTCGCGAGTCACATTAAAAGCGGCATGCAGCCGCAGCCCGATGAGGACCTGGCGACCGAAATGTATGAAGTGATGCTCGACGAGGCGGTGGCTGCCGGTTACGAACACTACGAGATCTCGAATTTGTGTTTGCCGGGAATGGAGTCGCGGCACAACACCAAGTATTGGACCGCCGCGCCTTACTACGGCTTCGGTTGTTCGGCGCATTCCTACGATGGCGCCTTCCGGCGCTGGTCCAATGAACGCGATCCGCTGCGTTACGTGGAAATGATCGAGCGGCAGCACCGTCCCGTTGTCGAGGAGACGCAGCTGAGCGAAGTCGACCGGCGGGCAGAAGCGGTGTTTTTGGGACTCAGAATGATGCAGGGTCTCAGTTTCAAAGAATTCCAGCGCGTGTTTGGTGCGGACCTGCGCGAGCAACACGATGACGACCTCGCGCGCTTTCGTGAAGCGGGCTTGATCGAGTGCAACGGGGATCTGCTCAAACTCACGCGCGCCGGGGCTTTGCTCTCGAATGAAGTGTTCGCGGCGTTCGTTTAGTTTGGAGTGCGGTGACCTGTCACCGCTTTGGTCCGTGGCGGCCTGACGCCATGATTTCGTCTTGAATCAATTGTGGTCGCGACAGGTCGCGACCGACTAAAGCGCTGAAGCGGGGTCCCCGACCGGGCAGCCCGGTTGGGGTGCTTGTAAGGTCAGCGCACTCCAAAGTAGCGCACCGCCAGTGAAACGAAACCTGATTATCGCCATTGATGGCCCATCCGGCGCCGGCAAATCAACCCTCGGCCGCATGCTGGCGCGGGCGTTGAACCTGCTTTATATCGACACGGGTTCAATGTACCGCGCGGTGGCGCTGGCGGTGATGGAATCGAGCATTAGCGCCAGCGACGATGTCGCGGTGGGATCGCTCGCGGGCCGGATAGACATCGATCTGCAGGGTGATCCTGATTCGTTGAGCGTAACGCTCGGTGGTCGCGATGTGACTGAACTGATCCGCAGCGAGGACGTCACGCATCTCTCGTCAGTCATTTCAACTATTCCGGAAGTCCGCCGGGCGATGGTGGCGCGGCAACGTGAGCTGGGCCAGCGCGGCGCGGTGCTCAACGGTCGCGACATCGGGACGGTAGTTTTCCCCGACGCTGATGCAAAGTTTTTTCTGACTGCGATTCCCGAGGAGCGCGCGCAAAGAAGATTCGCCGAAGAGCAGGCGCAAGACGCCACCGTGGAGTTTGCTGAGACGCTGGCTGACATGACTGAGCGCGACCGCCGCGACTCCACGCGCGTCGACTCTCCGCTGAAGGCGGCTGACGACGCGATTCTGGTCGATTCGACCGGCCTTTCAATTGATGAAGTGTTTGAGCAGATGATGGCGGTGATCGAGAGCCGCGGTGGCAAGCCCCCTTCCTGACCCTGAGCTGATCTACCAGGATCTCGGGCCTTGCTTGGGTCGCCGCGGACTCAAAAGTTCTACTTCCGTCAAGAGTTCTACTTTACGTTTTAGAGGCGGGCATTGCCCGCCGGTTCAAGTTTGTACTCGAGGACGGCGGGCAATGCCCGCCTCTAAACTGAGGATGTATTAGATTGGGAACTCAGCAGTGACTTATGAAACTCAGTAGCTTTTCATTCAAAAGGGAACCGGCATGGATTTGGGTGTTCTCGTTGGCGCCTGCGGTTGTCGGGTTACTCGTGCTCCTGGTATTGATGCTGGTTCGCTGACAGTTCGTAGCGGTTCAGTTGGCGAATTGAGACGGCGGGCATCCAGCAAATTCGCAATCCGAAATCCGAATTTCGAAATTCTTTCCATGTTCACTGGCATCATCGAAGAACTCGGACGTGTGCGCGCGGTTGAGCCGCGTGGCGAAGATGCGCGCATCGTGATTGAGGCAAGCCTCGTTACTGAAGACGCGCACGAGGGCGACTCTATCGCAGTCAATGGAGTTTGCCTGACCGCGCTCGACGTTCAGAAGGATTCGTTTGCCGCCGACGTGTCGCGCGAAACATTGAATCGTTCGACGCTCGGACGACTGCGAGCAGGCGCCCCTGTAAATCTCGAGCGTTCTGTCACGCCGGTCACGCGACTGGGCGGCCATCTGGTCCAGGGTCATGTCGACGCGCGCGGAAAGTTTCTGGGCGCCGAAGCGCACGGAGGATCGTGGACAGTCCTCATCGGTTACCCGCCCGAGATCGCGCGTTATCTGGTGTTCAAAGGGTCGGTCGCGGTGGAGGGAATCAGTCTCACGATCGCAGAACTCACGGACGAGCATTTCGCCATCGCCATCATTCCGAAGACCTGGGAAGTGACAAACTTTTCTCACCTGCAGCCGGGCGACGACGTCAACCTCGAAGCGGACGTGATCGCGAAATACGTCGAGCGCATCCTGAGCTTTTCGAAGGACAGATCGGGGCAGTAGCCCGACCGTCAGGGAGGGCTCTTCGTTAGCAGCCTGAGCCCTCCCTGACGGTCGGGCTACTGCCCCGGAACGCTTGGGCACGCCTTCCATGCAAACGGAGCGGTTTTTGGGTTAACATGCCTCAGGAATTTCAGATCTCAAATTTCAGATCTCAGATCCCAAATTTCAAATCTAAGATTTCAGATCAGAGCCCATGACTTTTGCTGCCATTGAAGACGCCGTCGCCGAAATTCGCGAAGGGCGCATGATCATTATCGTTGACGACGAAGACCGCGAAAATGAAGGCGATCTCGTCTGCGCCGCCGAAAAAGCGACGCCTGAAATCGTCAACTTCATGGCTCGCCACGCGCGCGGCCTGATCTGCCTGCCGTTGACCGAAGAACGCTGCGACGACTTGCACCTGACCACGCAGGTCGCCGACAACACTTCTTATCTCGGCACCGCCTTCACCGTCTCGATCGACGCGCGCAAAGGAATTACTACCGGCATCTCCGCCGCCGATCGCGCGATGACGATTCAGGTGGCGGTCGATTCACAAACTCGCCCGCAGGACCTGGCCCGGCCCGGCCACGTCTTTCCGCTCCGCGCGAAAAAAGGCGGCGTGCTCGTTCGGCCCGGACAGACCGAGGCGAGCGTTGACATCGCGCGCATCGCGGGCCTTTATCCCGCCGGCGTCATCTGCGAAATCATGAACGAAGACGGCACGATGTCGCGGCTACCTGAATTGCGTCAGTTTGCCGCAACGCATAACTTGAAAATGATCACGGTCGCCGACCTCGTCAGGTATCGCTTCAGCAAAGAGACGCTGATCAAACGCGCGGTCGAGACTGACTTGCCGACGATCTACGGACGCTTTCGCGCGGTGGCTTATGAAAACGTCATCAACGGCGACGTGCATCTCGCGATGGTGATGGGTGATGTGCGGACGGAAGACCCGATCCTCGTCAGGGTGCACACCGAAAACGTGACTTGCGACATGTTTGGCTCGCTGATAGATGACACCGGCTTTCAGTTGCACACGGCGCTCGAAAAAATCTCTGCCGCTGGCCGCGGCGTGGTCCTTTACCTGCGCCAGCGCGAACACAGTCTTGACCTCGTGAATCAGTTGCGCACCTACGCGGTGATGCAGGAGAAGGCTCTTCCCAAACGCGAGGCGAGCCTGGAAACCGGCTACGGCGTGGATCGCGACTATGGCGTTGGGGCGCAGATACTTCATGACCTCGGCCTGCGTCGTATACAATTGCTGACGAACCATCCCCCCAAAGTCGCAGCTCTGGAAGGTTTCGCGCTGGAGGTTGTCGGCAACGTGCCGCTGGGCCGGCCTGCGCATCTCAAGGCAGAAATCTAGATGTCAGATGCCAGATGCTGGATGTCGGCATCTCGGAGTCTGATTTCAGATAATCCTTAGACTGACATCTGACATCTAGCATCTGACATCTGTATTGAGACCCCCTCTCCCTTTTGCACTAAACTACTTCCCACGCTGCGGTTGGCCCGCGCCGGGGGACGCTCGGGGCAGGACAGGCATTCTTGCCTGTCTCTCTATTCACCCCTGACAGGCAGGAATGCCTGTCCTACGTTTATGAGTCAAGACGATCGCGAGAACGGTTCGGACAAGGATTCTCCGTCGAGGGAGTCGAGGGATTCTGCGGGGGGTGAGGCTGCGCGCAAAGCAGACTCACCGAGGGAAGACGCGCCAAAAGAGATCTCGCTGCCGCCGAGCGAACAAAAGGCCGTTAGCGAAGCTCTCCAATCAAAGACCGATGAACCGCTGCCGCCGGTCGCCGAAGCGATCGCTGAACAGGATGCTCAAAGTCGTCACCCGGTAACTCCGCAAGGTCGTCGCCGCCGTTTCCTCAATCGCCGAAACCTGATAATTGCGACTACTGCCGGCGCCATCGGCATCGTGGCTTTGATCCTGTTGGTGCTGATCGTTTACCGGCTCGGTTATGTCGATCGCTACGTCGCCGGCCAAATCAAACAGACGTTTGCAAAGTATGGAATTCGCGCGGAGATCAAAGACTTTCACGCTGGCTTCCCGCCGCGGACGGTGGAGATGACGGGGCTGGAACTCTACGACGCCACCACGAACGAGAAACTCGGCAAGATTGATCGACTGCTGGCAACGATTCGCGTCGAAGATTTGTATGCGCTGAAGCTGGAGCGCGAAATCAATCTCAAGGACTTGAAAATCGAAGGTCTCGAAGCGTGGGTTAGTTTTGACGATCAAGGTCGCTCAAATTTTCGCAACATCCGCATTCCTGCTCCCGAGCCCAACAAGCGGATCCTGTTTGCCTATTCCACGGCCCATCTTGAAATCGTGAACGGCGTCGTTCATTACGGCGACGCGCGTCACGAAATTTCCGGCGATGCTCGCAACATCAACGCGACGATTCAGCCCGACGATCCCGCCGCGCCCGCGTCGAGCTGGATGAACACCGTCACGCTCGCGCTCTCAAACTCGACCTTCACTTACGACGGCCGGCCGGTCAACAACATCGACATCAACTTGCGCGGCCGCGTGAATCAAACGCGCGCCGAGATTCAGGAACTCGTGCTGCGCTCGCCCGTCGCGGAAGCGCGCCTGACCGGAACCATGGACGACTGGCGCGCGCTGCACTACCAGATGAACATAACGTCGTCCGTTGATCTAACGCAGCTTTCCGACGTGCTTCAGTCCGGCGCCACCTTGCGCGGTACCGGCAACTTTGCGGGCGTGGTTTCCGGCGAGGGCGACAAATATAAGATCGAAGGCAACATCAATTCCGACTCGCTGGCGGCCGACAACCTGCGCCTGCAGGGCCTGAGCGTGACCGCGAACGGCAGCGGCCAGGGCCAGAGCTACAACATCAACGGCAAGGCCGTCGCCGATCTCTTGACGTTCGGCGACTTTCAACTCAATACCGTGCAACTCGTCGGCGGCGTCATGGGCACGGGCTCGGATTTTCGTTGGGTGGGAGAACTGCGGGCGGCGGCGGAAAGAAGTTACGGGACCACGATTACCGGTTTGATCCTGCAGGACGCTCGCGCTGAGATGAACGACGGCGTGTTGACTGCCTCGTCCAGCCAGTTTTCCGCGAACAGCCTGGCGAGTTCCGGCGCGCGGGCCAACGGAATCGTAGCGTCTGATTTGCGTGTGCGCAGTGAAAACAATGTGACAACTGCCAGCGCGTCTCGCGTCAAAGCCGGAACCATCGTCGCTTCCGGCGCGAAGGTCAACGGCGTCACGGCGAACAACGTTGACATCGTCAATCGTGACGGCGTGACGAGCGTGGTCGTGAAAAGCGTGCACGTAGGCGCCACCCAGGCGGCGGGCGCGGAGATCGGCAGCATCAACATCGCCGGCGTGCGGCTGTCCGTGCGTGACGGACGCGTGCAGGGCTCGACCGCTGACATCAACGCCGGCACGGTAAAGCTCGCTGACGGCCAGGTCGAGGCAGTCAAACTCGCGAAGCCCGTCTTCGTCGTTGAGCCTTCGGGCCGTTACCGCGCCAGCGCCGACCTGAGCATCGGCGGCGGCGTGTTGGGCCAGATGAACATGGGCCAGGCGCGTGCCCAGGTGGTGGCGACGAATTCCGAGATTCAACTGAACAATTTCACCGCGGAGATCTTCAAGGGCCGGGCCAACGGCAACGCGCGCATCGCAATCAACAAAGGCGGGACGTCTCGCGTCGCAGCGACGTTTGATCAGTTGGACGTGAGCGGACCTTTGACAGCGATCGCCGGCGCCGCCGTGCCGCTCTCCGGCCGGGCCACAGGCAAAATTGATCTCGCGTTTCCGGGGACCGATTTCAAACAAGCTTCGGGAACTCTGACCAGCACTTTCGCGGCGGACGATCTGGGAGCCGACACCGGTCGCGTGCCGCTGACAGGCGTCGTCTCAGTGCGCGCGGATCGCGGCTTGTTCAATCTCGACCAGGTTGACCTGCAAACGACCGCGACCACCCTTAAAGCGAGCGGGCAGTTTTCATTCTCGGGCGATTCAAATCTTACCGTCGATCTCAATTCGACTGACGCGGCCGAACTGCAGGCAGTTCTGATTTCTTCCGGCCTGCTTCCCGACGTCGAAGAGCAGATGCGCGACTACGGAATTGAACTGACCGGGCAGTTGGCTTTCAACGGCACGCTCCGCGGCAAACTCAGCTCGCCGGACATCGATGGACGAGTTTCGCTCAGCACCTTGTTGGTTAACGGAAAGGATCTGGGGTCGCTCTCGGCTTCATTGAAGGCGACGGCGGCGGAATTGAGCATTGCCGACGGGCGACTGACTGAGCGAGACGGCGGCGGCATGCAGTTTACGCTGACCGCGCCGCGCACTGGCAAAGACAACACGACGTTTGAAGCAACGCTGGATCGAGTTAACGCCGGTAACTTGCTGGCGGCGCTGCCGTCCAATCGCCGTCAAGCCACCGGCGCCACCGCATCGACGTTTGCTGACACGCAGTCTGATGTTTCCGGTCAGATCAAAATCACCGGTATTCCGAACGCGATGAATGGCAGCGCCGATCTGCGCTTCGGTCCGGGCCGTTTGGCGGGGCAACCGCTGGAGAGTCTGGTGGCGCGCGCCACCTTTGCCGGCTCTACCGTGAACATTGAAAACGTCGACGCGAAGTTGGCGGCCGGGCACATCGTGGCGAGCGGCACGATCGACACGACGACGAGAGCGTTCGATCTCCAGGGCCGCGCCGAAGGTGTGCAACTGGCCCGGCTGTTCGCGCTCGCGAATCAGCCGTCGGCCGTCAGCGGCACTGCCGATTTCAACGCCCACATCGTCGGCAATTTGTCGGAGTCCGATTTCTCCGCTTACCAGATTACTTTTGACGGCACGGGCAAAAACGTCGTCATCAACGGTCGTCCGGCGGGCAACCTCGCCCTCGTCGGCAGAACCGAGAACAAGCAGCTGAACATCACGCTGACTACCGGAATCTTTGGCACGACGCCGCAAGTGGTTTCGGCGCAGGTCAACCTCGGTAGCGAGAAGCTGGCGTCGAACCTCGAGACGACTTTGAACAACGCCGACCTGACCCCCTTGTTGAAGATGCTGCTGCCGCAAGCCAACGTGAAAATTTCCGGAGTGGCCACCGGCACACTCAAAGCCGGCGGCAACCTGCTCGACGACGACGGTTATTTTTCCGCCGGAGGTTTGCAGGGCACCGCAGACTTCACCAGCTCTCAGTTTCAAAGTTGGCGACGAACAGGACGTGGAGCTGACCGCCACCTCGCCGCTCGTCGTGCGCTTCTCGCCCAGCGAAATCACTTTCGAACAGACCAAGTTCACCGGCACCGGCGGCACCAACATCGCGCTGGGCGGCACGCTCGCGATTGGACCAGGCGGCCGGCAGAATATGACTGCCGACGGCAAGCTGAACCTGCGAGCATTGAACGGACTGAGTCCCGACGCGTTTTTGTCGGGCACGGGCGAAGTCGCCGTGCGCATCACCGGCACGTACGACAAGCCGCGGCTCAACGGCACCGCTTCAGTGGCCGGCGGATCTATCGGCCTGCTGATTGGCAACGAACGCTGGACCGTGTCGAACTTAAAGGCCATGGTCAGGTTTACTACAAACCAGGTCCAGATTGACACCTTGTCCGGGTTGCTGGGCGGCGGTCATATCTCGGCCACCGGCGGCGCGCTGCTTGACGGTTTCCGGCTCGCGCGTTTCCTCTTCAATATTCGCGGCCAGAATGTGTCGGCGCCGTTCCCTGAAGGCTTTCACACGACCGCTGATCTCGACATGGAAATCAAGGGCACTTCGCGAGAGCAGTTGATCGGCGGCGTGGTTAATGTGCGGCGCGCCGAGTACACCGACGACATCGAGCTCGCCGATTTGATCAACTTCCGCCGCGGCGAATCGATCGAAGAAGGCGGCGAGATCGACCTGACGCGCGGAGCGCTCTTCAGCGACTTGCGCGTTGAAGGTCGCAACGCCATCGTCGTCAGAAACAATCTCGCGGACTTGACGGCCTCGGCTTCGCTCGTCGTCAACGGACCGCTAAACGACACCGTGCTGTCGGGACGGATCACAGCGACCAGCGGCACGCTCAACTTCCGCAACGATCGTTACGAGATCACGCGCGCCCTGATGGATTTTCCGCCGCAGCGCGACGCCGATCCCCTCATCAACATTCAAACCGAAGCGCAGATTCGCGGTTACCGCGTCACCGTCGGATTGAATGGTCCGCTGTCGCAGCCGCAGGCGGTCATCAGTTCCGAGCCGGCGTTGCCGCAGGCGGATGTTGTTTCACTGATCACGACGGGCCAACTGGCCACCGGCGACACCAGCAGTTCAATCCTTTCGCAATCAGGTTTGGGGACGGCGACGAGTCTCCTGACTGACGCGCTGATCAACGCGCCCGCCCAGCGAGCCACGAGCAAACTTTTCGGACTGAGCCGTTTTGAGATCAATCCGGTGATCGGCGGCTCGGGCTCGACGCCGGCGGCGCGCCTGACGGTCGGGAAGAGGATCAGCAAAGACGTGTCGGTCACTTACTCGACCAACGTCGCTTCCGATCCCAACCAGATTTTGGCGCTCGAGTATCGCGTTTCCGATCGACTGTTTTTCGTGGCGCAGTATGAACAGGCGTCGACGCGGAGACTAACGTCGCGCCGCGACAATTTTAGTTTTGAGATTAGATTTAGAAAACGCTTTTGAATTTCGGAATTCGGAATTCAAAATTCGGATTTCGAAATTTGGACCTTGGACCTTGGACCTTGGACTTTGGACTTTGGAATCTGGAATCTGGAATCTGGAATCTGGAATCTGGAATTTTCGATTTGAAGTTTCCGCGTCAATTGTACGTTATGCCACCTTTGGGTTTCTTTGCGATCATCTTTGCGTATTTCACTGACGCCCTCGTCCGTCGCCGCGATCTATCCGCAAAGAGCGAGAAGTCTTCGCCGGCAAACAGAAACACTGCGCTGGCAATCTTCGCGGGCGCGATGTTCCTGGCGACGTTGCTGCCGGCGGTTGCATCCGCTCAAACCGGCGCCGCGAGTGCCGGCGTGGGCTGGCACGACAGGGGCGAAATCGCCGCGAATTCTCGTTTAGGTTCAGTTGCTGCGGAGCGCCCTGTTCCCAACGCGCGGCCCGCACACGCGAGAATTTTGACCACGCTGCGGACACCGACGTTCGAGGAATACGAAGGGCGTCCGGTCAGCTCGGTTGAGATCATCTTCGAAGGCTCGCCTTCAGATCCTGCGGCCGAGGCGGAGTTTCTTTCGATCGTCAGGGTGTTTCCCAACACAGAATATTCGGCCGTCGCCGTTCGCGAATCGCTGCAAGCCTTGTTTGATTCCGAGCGCGTGGCGAATGCGCGCGTGGAAGTGTTTGAGGCGAGCGCACGCAGCGGACCCGTGCGCCTGCGTTTTGTGATTCAACGCCAGGTGCAGATCGGCGATGTCAAATTTGATCTGACCGCTCCCGCCGGCACGCCTATTTCCGAAGACGAATTGCGCGCCCAGGTAAATCTGAGCCAGCCGGGCAGGCGTTTTTCCAAGCAGGTTATTGTTCGCAACTCAGAAGAACTGCAAGTTTACCTGCGCGATCGCGGCTACTTTAACGCGGTGATCGAGCCGACCGAACAACTTGACGCGAGCGGCACGCGCGCGACCGTCACCTACCGCATCGTCCCCGGCGAGCAGTCGCGCGTTGAGGCGTTCAATATCAACATCGCCGGCTTCAATGCCTCGGCAGTTAAGTTGATCCTGGACCTGCAGCAGGGCGCGCCTTTCACGCGCGAGGCACTCGGCTCGGACCTGAAAAAGATCCGGCAGGCTTGCATTGAACTCGGATACCTCGCGCCTTCGCTTGATGACCCGCGCGTGGAACGCGATGCTGAACGCAACCGGATCACGATCACGTTGAACGGCACCCTGGGGCCGAAAGTTACGGTTCTCATCCCCGATTATTCGTTGAGCGAAAAGTCGGCCATCGAGCTTTTGCCGGTCAAACGTGAAGGCAGCATCGACCAGTCGGCGATCATTGAGGGCGCGCGCCGCCTGCGGAACAGGTTGCAGGAGCAAGGTTACTTCTTTGCCGAAGTCACGCCGGTGTGCACCGTGACGCCGCCTACTCCCGAAGTCGGCGCGAACGGCACGGCCTCAACCTGCGAGACGCTGAATCCTGAAAACCTGAGCAGTCACACGGTCGAGATACGCTACGACCTCGAGCGCGGGCGACGCTTCAAGCTCACCGACATCCGCGTCACGGGCACGAACAAAATTACTTACGACGACGTCGCCGCCGATCTGAGAACGCAGAAAGCGAGTCCGCTTGGCTTGATTCCGTTTCTGGCTTACGGTCGCGGTTACACCAGTCTCACCCTCCTCGAACAGGACCGGCGCACGGTTGAAGCTTTCATGCGCGACCTCGGTTACCGCCGCGTCAAAGTCGACGTGCTGCAAGGCGTCTCGATCAACGGCGAAAGTCTGATCATTACTTTCCAGGTCACCGAAGGACCACTGACACGAATTGCCGGCGTCGAACTGCGCGGCAACAAGATTTACACCGACCAGCGATTGCGCCAGGAACTGCAGACCGTTATCGGCGCGCCTTACTCGCGTTCGCAGGCGCGGGCAGACGGCGAGCGCATGATCGCGTTGTACGCGCGCGAAGGTTACGTCAACGCGCAGATGGAATATTCCACCGTGGAAATTCCCCGCAAGGCCGATGAAGAACAGGTTCGACTGATCTATACGATCGCCAACGAAGGCGACAAGATTTTCATTCATCGCATCAGCATCAACGGCGTTACCGGCAGCGCCAAAACGCAGGCCACCAAGCGCCGCGCGATCCTGCGCGTCATTCCGATTGCCGAGGGCGATGTCTTGCGATCGGATCGCATCGCCGACAGCGAACGCGAACTTTACCTGACCGATGCTTTCCGCCAGGTCATCATTCGCACCGAACCCGCCGGCGAAAACGCGTCCGGATTCAAGCGACGCGACGTAATCATTGACGTGGAAGAAAAGAAGCCGCGCGTAATGGACTATGGCGGCGGCTTCTCGAGCGACACCGGTCCGCTGGGACTGCTGGAAATCAGCAACGTTAACCTTTTCAACAAGTTGCGGGAAGGTACGATGCGTTTGCGTGTCAGCCGCCAGCAGCAATTGCTAAGGTTCGAATATCTCGATCCAAGGTTCAAGCGAATTGGCGAAAGACGTTTTGCGCCGCTCGGGTTGTCGATTGAGTACTCCCGCGATTCGACCGTGACGCGGTTTTTCCGTTCCGCGATCGACCGCGGCACGATGGGGATCGTGCAGCGCGTTGACGTTGACGGGAACCCGCTCAACGATTTTCTCATGCCGGTCGACGAGCCAACGATCAATCGCTTCACGGCGGCGATCGAAACCCAGCGCGTGCTCAACCCGAAAACGCATTCGGCCGTGTTCGCTCGTTTTAGTTATGAAGACGTGCGGCTGTTCAACCTGGAAAGTTTGCTGATCAAGCCAGTGCTGCGCCCCGATCGTGCGGTCAGACTTTCCCGCTTAGGCGTTTCCTACGTGCGCGACACGCGCGAGCGATGCGAGCGAGGGTTGCTGGGCACCGTCCGCAATCCGGATGAGGAAACGGGCGCGCCCGGCGAAGTCTGCCGCTACAACCAGTTTGACGCTACGCGCGGCGACTTTTTCAACGTCGATTACGCGGTGGCGCTGAAGCAACTTGGTGGCAATCTTTCGTTCAATCGTTTTCAGGCGACCTATCGTCGTTACTACAAAGTGAACGCCATGCGCGGGACTGTGTTTGCGGCAAACGCGACGCTCGGTCTCGCCAATATTTTCAACCCGCGCGATCGCGACGACGACGGCGTCATCGGCGAGATCGATCTGACCCTGCCGATCAGCGAACGATTTTTCTCCGGTGGTTCCACGACGCTGCGCGGTTTCGATTTCGAGGAAGCCGGTCCGCGCCAGGCAATCCTTCCCGTCGGACCCTTCGTCAATCAAGACAAGGAAACCGTTACGCTGAATCCGTTCACGGTGCCGGTGGGCGGCAATGCGCTCGCGATCGTCAATCTCGAAGCGCGCATACCGTTTACGAAAGCGGTCCAGGTCGTTCCTTTTTACGACGGCGGCAACGTCTTCCGGCGCGTCGGCGATCTGTTTGGCCGCGAGGACAGCACGCCGATACCGCCGGGCGACATCCTGGCGGCGATTAACAAGGCCAACCTGCGCGCCCACTGGGCCAACACCGTGGGCCTCGGCTTTAGAATAAAAACACCGCTGGGCGGCGCCCTGGCAATTGACTATGGGTTCCTGCTCAATCCGCCGAGTTTCCTGATTCCGCAGCGTGGCCCAAGCGGCTTGGAGACTGACTTTACCGGTACGCCGGCAATCTATCGTTTGAAGCGAACGCAGATACATTTCAGATTTACGCAGACGTTTTAAGAGCAGTGGGCAGTGTGCGGTGGGCGGTGGGCAGTGGGCGGACAAAGCAAAGAGCACGAGGAAGAAAGGGGAACGGGGGAACGGTAAAGGGGGACGTGCGAGGGCACTGAAGATATCGTTTAGAGGCGGGCACTGCCCGCCGCCTCAGCAAGAAGGGAAGAAAGCGATGGAAGGTTTGCGAGACGCCGTTACAGAAAGTCCGAACGTTGAGTCAGGGTCAGCTGTGTCGACGCGCGACCACGCTTCAGCTCAGGTGCGAACGGACGTGCGGAAGTGGCCGTTCTTTGCCCTTTACCCGTTCCCCTTTCCCCCTCTTCCCCGTATGGCCCGGCCTCTCGTGTTGCTTGCCCTTACCCTTTCCCCATTCCCCTTTTTCCCGGTTCCCCCCGCCTTCGGCCAGCAAGTCGTCGACAAGATGGTCGCGACTGTAAACGCCGGCGTGCTTCCGGAGTGTCGTCAAATCTGTCTGATCACTTATTCCGATCTGCTCTGGCAGCTCGCGCTGCAACCAAGCAGTCAACTGGACAACCCCACCTCCGCGGATCTCAATCGCGCCCTGCGTTTGATCACGGACCAGCGGCTGATTCTGCAGGAAGCGGAGAAGCTGCCTTCGATCGCGCCGACGACCGAAGAGGTTAAAGCCGCGCGCGACGAATTCGTCAAACTGTTTCCTTCGGCGGCGGAGTTTCAGCTACGACTCCAGCGGGTAGGATTGACTGCTGAAAAGCTGAATGAGATTCTCGAGCAGCGCGTCAGAATCGAAAAGTATCTCGACTTCCGTTTTCGCAACTTTGTCGTCATCACAGCAAACGAGATCGCCGATTACTACAAAGACGTTTGGGTGCCCCGGCTCAAAGCGCGCGCGCCCGGGCAGATCGTGCCGACGCTGGAAGAAGCGCGCGGCGAAATAGAAAAAACACTCACTGAAGCCAAGATCGAAAGCGACACGTACGCGTTTCTCGATAACGCTCGCGAGCGCGCCGAGATTGTCATCCTGAATCCGGTCTGATCCCCCGCTGCTGAAGATTTGGAGTGCGCTGACCAGTCAGCGCTTTAGTCCGCGGCGGCCTGTCGCCGCGATCTTTTCTGAAGCTAGTGCTGACCGGAGCCGCGACAGGTCGCGGCTGAACAAAGCGGTGACAGGTCACCGCACTCCATACCGGTTTCCGGATTGACTGGAGGTTATATACAAACGTTATGTTAAAGAGAATTTCAGCCGCTAACCCGGCGTTCAAGATCGCAGTCGCGGGCTGTTTGTTCGCAGTTGGATTAAGCTTCACCTTAGTTCGTCCTGACAACGTTGTGGCCGGCGCGCAGCAGCGCCAGCGGAACACGCCGAGTTCAACGCAGGGCCGGAAAGTTCTCGCCAAGAATTTTCCCGGGGCGGACGTGGGCGCGAAAATCAACGCTGCCGACAAGGCGCTCGGCGCGGGACCGGGCGAGATTGAAGTGACCGGCGGCGGCACAATCTCTACGCAGGTAATCGTCTCGTCCGATCACGTGCTGCGCCTGATCGGCACGTACGCCACCAAGACGGCAAACGCTCCAATTCTCTTGAAGCCAGGGTCTTCTTTGGTTGGTTCGGGTTGGGACAACTCGATCATTCTCGAGTCGACCGCGGCGAATCAGTTCACCGTCGTCAGCGCCTTCAACCACGCCAACGAGAATGGCGCGGCTGATTCCGGGCTGACCGTCAAGGACCTTCAGATCAAAGGCGCGAACTCCGGCTTTAATTCCGCGCAGCAGGCGATCTCGCTGGGGAACTGCACCGACTGTTTGGTTGACAAGGTTTGGATCAACGCCACGCGTTCGATTGGCATTCAGCTCGGCGGTTCGTCGCGGAAGGGTTTCTTCGCGGAAAATTCCCGGGTCACCAATTGCAAATTCACCCGCGTAGCTTCGCAAAACCTGGCCCTCGTGAACGGCAGGAACATCGTCTTTGAAGGAAACGAGTTCAAGACTTCCGGTCAAATCGGCGGGCCGGGCAACACCAACATCGACCTCGAGATCAATGAAGGGCTCGACCGTCTGCAAAATGTGACGATCAGAAATAACCTGATCGACGTGCGCAACTCGGATACGTCGCCAACCGGAAACGGCATCGTGGTGCAGGAGAGTGCCGGCACGCCGCACGTCGGTCCCATCGTGATTGAAAACAACACGATCATCGGCGGGGAAACTGAAGGCACGGTCACCAACGTGCTGAGCAACGGCATCTACGTTTTTGGTATAAACATGCGCGACGTGACGATCAAAAATAACACCATCCGTCGCACCGGACAGAGCGGGATTAATATCCAGGGCACGCGTTTCGTCGTTCGCGACAATCAGTTGTTTGACGTGGGCGGCGGCGGGATCGCGGGCTTCGTGGTTAATGCCACCAACAGCCAGATTATCGGCAACAGCCTCGTTTACAGCGGCAACGGACCGATCGACGGAAGACTGCTGATCCTGGAAGGCTCGAAGGGGAACACGTATCAGAACAACCGTGGTTGGACACCAAGCGGAAACGTTCGCTAGCTTTCTTTCCTCGCGGTCGTGCCCTAATTTGAAGTTTTCTCTGCGTAGTCTCAGCTTCTCTGGGCCTCGGCGGTTAAGATCGCCGGGCAAAACCACTCACCGCAGAGACGCAGAGGCGCTGAGTCAGCGCCGAGATTTGAAATTAGGTCACCACCTTCCTCGCCCTGCTCGGCTTTCCGGCTGCTGGAGGATCCTAGGAGATCATGCCGGGCGACGATCACGCGGGGCGGCGCAGATAGGATCGCAGTGGCGGCGGCGTGGCTTTGCGCACGAGCGCGGCTTTCGCTTTCCACTCCAGCGTGCGGCTAAGTTCCACCAGAAAGCGCGTCTCGCCAGATTCCAAAACAGTAATTGGTTCACCGTTGCGATAGAGGATGCGGTTGGCAGTGTGCGCCGTGACGCGTGCGCCGGGCGTGATAATGCCGGCCAGGTTTAGAGGATCGGCGGCGCTCACCGAGATCAAACTCTCCTGGGCAGCCGTTGCACCATCCGCGCCTGGCGGAAGCCCGACTGTTAGGGAGGGCTCTTCGTAATGAGGTGAACGCAAACCAAAATCCACCGGCCCCGAGCGCGTGCGACGAATTGCGCGCAGCATTCCCACCGCCTCCGGCAGAGCAAACTGTTCGCCTGAAATTCCGGCGACAAAACGGCCGCCGCGAATTTCGCCGCGCGCTTCCAAGCGATGATAGATGCGCAGCAGCACGCGCCACGGCAGCGCGATGCCTTCGCGTTCGAGCAGACGTTTGAAAACTACGCCATAACGTTTCAGCAGGATGTGAGCGATCTCTTCGGCTGCCTCGGAGTCTATTGAGCCTGCCATTACCGTCGGGCTGCCTGCGGCTTTGCCGCCATTCCGTGCGGAAAGGCTTTGCCTTTCCGGCATGCTCAGATTTTCACCTTCTGCGAGGCTGCGCCTTGCCGTTGCGGGCGAGACGCCCGCGGTCCCAGTTAGGCGTTGCAGCAATGACCAACGTCCGGCGCTCGACATTTCGTAGGCGCCCTGCCGGTGTTTGCGTCTGGCTGCTGCCTGCGTCTTGCGGCTGGCCGGCGTCAGCAGCGCGCGCAAACCCGCGAAACTGTCTGAGATCACCAGGCCGTTTGCGACCAGTTCCGCCAGCGACTCCTCAACTTGCGCGCGCAGCAGTCTGGTCCCTGCGACGATGTCTGAGAAGAATGACGCGCCGCGCGCCGCCAGATACTCGTGAACGGCGCGCGTAGTCGTTGAGAATTCCAGTTCGTTCAGAGCAGGCTGCGGAAACACAGAGTTCCAGATGGCAAAATTCTTGCGCCGCACGAGGGCGATGGGCGTGTTGCGCACGGGGGCGGCGCCACGCGTTCGTTCCCCGCCATTCTCAACAGCGGCAGCGCGCGCGGCCGCGGATGGCGGCGTCGGCGGGGTCAGTCTGGCCCAGACAACTTCACCGGACAAACACAAAGCATCGAGCCACGCCGGGTCGTACTCCGCGAGTCGACTTGGCAACAGCTCGCCTTCCCAAGCCGCCGCCGGAGCTTCGAAGCCTTCGAGCAACTCGATGATGACGCGCAAGCTTTCCGGGCCTTCCATTTGGTGGTCGGGCGCGACCTTTTGCCAGGCGAGCAGGTAACGCATGAAGTCGGCCGTCGACACCGGTTCGATCTCCTGGCGCAAACGGTTGAGCGTGTAACTGTGAATCCGCGCGAGCAGGCGGCGCGCGCTCCATTCAGTTTCGGCGCCGCCGGGCGTGAACTGTCCGCGAATGACAAAGCCTTCCGCTTCCAGTTTCAGCAAGCCGGATTGGACGTCGTTTCCACTCAGGCCGAGGGATTGGGCCAGCGCGGCGACAGTGACCGGACCGAGACCTTCCAAACGCCCGCGCAGGATCTCGACAATCGCCGTTTCGAAAGTCCAGGCGACTGGCGCAAAACTCTCCGGCGCGGCGATTGGTGGCTGCAGCGTGGCTGACGGAAACAGCGCGTTGATTTGCGGCAGGCGTTCAGCAGCGATCCATAATGCTGGGAGCGCAGACATCCTGTCTGCATCTGTTTTTTCGCGCTGCGCGCTCATTGCAGACAGGATGTCTGCGCTCCCAGCGTTAACTTGAAGCACGGCGGCGCGGCGATCGTTTTTCAATTCGGTGAAAAAATCCGTCCACTCGGATCCTTCTTGTTCAGTGACAAAGCCTAACTCCACCAAAGCGTCGTGCAACTCGTCGGCATTGTCGACGCGCGGCCACGCTTCATCGCGTACCCGATCGATCGCGCCCTGATCGAGCCTGCCCATGTCTTTGGCAGTTTGCGGATCGAGCCAGCGACGCTGTTGCACCGCGCGCGTGCGGCGCTCCTCCAGCGGCGCGTCGTCAAGGTACGCATACGGGCGCGCATTCAGAATTTCCTGCGCGAGGGGCGAAGCTTCGATGACGTCGCGGGCAAACAGATTCTTTTCGTTGCGCTCGATTGCAGTCAGCAAACGCTCCAGGCTGTCGACGTCCATCGCCTCTTCCAGACAGTCCTTCACCGTCTGATCGACGAGCGGGTGCGCGGGAATTTCGCGTTCGCCGCCGCCGAGATTTTCCTGACACGCCAACTGATCGGGGAAGATTGCGGTGAGCAAATCCTCCGCGTCCATGCGCTGCAACTGCGCCGGAATTTTCTTGCCGCCGCGCCGCCGCAAAACCGCGAGCGAGCGCGTCACGTTCCAGCGCCAGCGAATGTTCCACATCGGCGCGTCCAGCAGCGCCTGGCACAAAAGCGGCCGCACCGTTTTGGAGTTGAGATAGTGAAAAACTTCGTCGAGCGGGAAGCTGTGCGTTGGACCAAGCGAGAGCACCACCGCGTCTTCAGTCGCCGCGGCCTGCAACTCAAAATTGAACTTGCGGCAGAAACGTTTGCGCAGTGCCAGGCCCCAGGCGCGATTGAGCCGGCTGCCGAACGGCGAATGCACAATGAGCTGCATGCTGCCGCTGTCGTCGAAGAACCGTTCGAGGACGAGATTGTCCTGCGAAGGCATGACGCCGAGGACAATCTTGGCGCCGGCGAGATACTCGACGATTTGTTCAGCCGCCGCGTGCGAAATACCGACTTCGTCGGTCAAGTATTTGATCGCCGGCTCGAGATCGACTTTGTCAGCCGCTGGGAGCGCAGACATCCTGTCTGCATCCGTTACATTGGCAGACAGCCCAGAGTTATCGGAGTTTTCGCGCTGCGCGCTTACTGCAGGCAGGATGCCTGCGCTCCCAGCACTGACGTCACCGCTGATCTCGATTCGATTCGCAACCTCTTCACGCAGTCGCGACACGGAAACCGAAAGCTCGTGCGTGCGCGCCGGCGCTTCGCCCAGCCAGAAGGGAATCGACGGCGGCTGGCCGTGGGCGTCTTCCACGCGCACCTTGCCCTGCTCAACTCGCAGTACGCGCCACGAAGCATTTCCCAGTTGAAAAATGTCGCCTTGCAAACTCTCGATGGCGAAGTCTTCGTTCACCGAACCGATAACAAGATCGCTCGGCTCGAGTACCACTGCGTAATCGGCCGTGTCGGGAATTGCCCCTCCGGAAGTGATGGCGGAGATGCGCGCATTTCGTCGCCCGCGAATTCGTTGGTTGACCGCATCGTGATGCAGATACGCCGCCCGCCGCCCGCGCTTGGTGGAAAAACCTTCGGCCAGCATGCGAATGATCGAGTCAAACTTTTCGCGTTCCAGATTGCGATAGGGATAGGCGCGGCGCACCATACGGAAGAGCGCGTCTTCAGTCCACTCTTCAGCCGCCGAGGCTGCGACGATCTGCTGCGCGAGAATGTCGAGCGGCTGTTCCGGCAGTTCCAAACGATCGAGTTCGCCGCGCCGGACGGAATCGGCGATGGCCGCGCATTCCACCAGCTCATCGCGGGAGAGCGGAAAAATTCTGCCTTTGGGAAAACCGGCGACCGTGTGATTGGAACGACCGACGCGTTGCAGGAAGCTGGCAATGGAACGCGTCGAGCCAAGCTGGCAAACCAAATTCACATCACCGATGTCGATGCCGAGTTCGAGCGAAGCCGTGGCCACGAGCGCGCTCAACTCGCCTGCTTTCAATCTTTGTTCCGCTGCCAGACGCTGTTCGCGAGCGAGGCTGCCGTGGTGCGCGGCGATGTTTTCGTCGCCGAGGCGTTCGCCTAGATGGCGCGAAACCCGTTCTGCCAATCTTCGTGTGTTAACAAAAACCAACGTGGTGTTGTGTTGGCGAATCAGTTGGGCCAGACGGTCGTAGACTTCCTCCCAAACTTCGCCGGACATCACCGCTTGCAATGGCGTGTCCGTTAACTCAATTCCGAGGTCCAGGCGGCGGGTGTGTCCGGTGTCGACGATGGTGCAGTTTGGCGTGCCGGCGGCGTCGATGTTGTCCGTGCCGACGAGAAATCGCGCGACTTCTTCGATGGGGCGTTGAGTGGCGGACAGTCCGATACGAACCAGTTTTGAATTTCGAATTTCGGATTTCGGATTGCGAATTTCGTCTGATCGACCAACTTCAGTTTGTCGTTGAGCTTCAAGCAGCGTTTGTTGAATTTCTGCCGGCCTGTCGAGAGTTAAGGTCTCGCCTTCAAAGTGTTGCCGAACGAGTTCTTCCAGCCGTTCGATCGAGAGCGCCAGGTGCGAGCCGCGTTTGTCGCCGACCACCGCGTGAATTTCATCAAGAATCAACGTGCGCGTCGTTTGCAGCATGCGACGACCGCCTTCGCTGGTCAGCAAAATGTAAAGCGATTCCGGCGTCGTCACAACGATGTGCGGCGGGCGCTTGATCATTGCCGTGCGCTCGCCCGCGGGAGTGTCGCCGGTTCTGACAAACGTGCGAATGTTGACTTCCGGCAGCCCCAGCGCGCGCAGTTCTTCCTGAATGCCGGCAAGCGGAATTTGCAGGTTGCGTTGGATGTCGTTGCTGAGTGCTTTGAGCGGAGAAACGTAAACGACGCGCGTGGTATCGTCGAGTTTTCCGTCGACGCCGAGACGCACCAGGTCGTCTATCGCGGCCAGAAATGCAGCTAGCGTTTTACCCGAACCGGTCGGCGCGGCAATCAGAGTATTCCGCTGTTGCTTGATGGCCGGCCAGGCCTGTTCTTGCGGCGGCGTGGCTGCGGGAAAGCTCTTCGCAAACCAGCGCGCGACCGCTGGATGAAAAATTTCCAGGTTCATAGGGAGAGGAATTATAACTCAGGATGAAGTGGTTTGCACAAATGAAACGCTGGCCTAGACGTGGGCTGCCGGGGTTTTGTGGAAAGAAACTGAAGCGTCCGCAGATTACACAGATTAGCTGAAGGGCGTCAACCAACCGGCGGGCGGTGCCCGCCTCTCAACGTCAAACTGGTGAATCTGTGTAATCGGCGTAATCTGCGGATTCGTTTCCGCGGAGGCGTCTCCGCGGCTCTACTTCTCGCAGACCGTCTTGAGCTGATCGAGAGCTGCTGCCCACGCCGCGCGCAATCCATCGGCTTCCGCGCGCGTTTGAATTCGCGTGTGATTCACGAGCAGGCCGGTTTTTCCTTTGCCCTTATCCTGAAACTGAACGTCCACCTGCGTCGGCGCAGTAGAGTCGGCGTTTTCAAAAGTCATGCGGATGTCTTTGTTGGCGCGCACGCGCAGAAACTTTCCCTTGTCGCCATCCTTGTTCTCATAGGTGCCGCCGTCTTTCACGTCTGCCTTCGTGCCGGCGCCAAACCACTTGTTCAAGTCCGCGGCGTTGGCCCAGGCTTGGTAAACATCGGCGGGCGGCGCCGCGATGGTTTTCGTCGCGCAAACGAAGTAGCCTTCGAGCAATCCATCCTTCTTGCGAACGTCATGGCGCCGTTCGTATTCAACCGCGATCGTCGTGCACCACCAGAAGTCGACCTTTTGCTCGGCGAGGTAGCTGTTGTTGGCGCGGCGTCCTTGCTTAAGTCCGTCCTGCTTATCAAGTTCGGCAAACCACTGGTCGAGCGTCTTGCCCGTCGCCGCCTTGGCGCCTTCGTTGGTTACCGGGTGATCAGACTTGAGTGTGCTTTTCATTTTAAAGTGGCTCCTTTTTATTAGTCCGCAGATTACCCCAACTTATGTCAGATTATGTCAGAACCGCCTGCGTTAGCGGGCGGCTTAACAGCAACAATCTTACGGTCGATCAAGGCCCACCCGCTGACGCAGGTGGTTCTGACAAGACTTAACGCCAGGCGCCGATGATCAACCCCATCACGACGAAAGCGACGGTCATGTAGCCGCCGTTGATGGCGAGGTAGCGCCAGGATCGGTTTTCAAAAAGGCCGATGACGGCGATCGCCATCGCCACCCAGCCGAGTCCGGCGAGTCCGCCCGCAGCCATGCCCCAGGTCGCATTCGTGTCGGGCCCGGCCAGAAACATCGCGAGGTTCAGCGCCATCACGAGGGAAAAGACGATGGACCAGCCAAACATGCGCGCTTTGCTGAATGTTTGCACGTCGGCGTCGGTAAAATTGTTGGCGCGCATCCAGGCCTTGCCGAAGAGCAGCGGCGAGTACCAAAGCCCGCCGAGGATAAAGGTCGAGAGCGCCGCGGCCACGACCGCGAAGTAGTTGATGGTTGAAAAGTCCATTGCGATTTTTCGACTCCTCCTGAGGGTTGAAGTTTCCCGAGGAGCGGAGTCTAAGCAGGACGGTAAGGATTGTATTGTAAAAAATTAACCTTGGGGCGTCGCATTCTCTAAAACCCGCGAAGCGGGTGAAAGCCTAAAGCCTGGGGTGAAGCGTAGCGGAACCCCAGGCTTTATGCTGTCGCCACGCTCCGCGGGCTCAAGTCAAAACACATTCCCAAAGTTCGGACATTGCCGGTCAGGGGAGCGGGATGTAGTTCATGTACTCGCCGCGCTGCGTGAGATACGCGGACGGGTTCAGGCCGGAGAACGTGTGAAACTCCTTGATGAAATGTGCCTGGTCGTAGTAGCCGCAATCGTACGCGATCGCCGACCACTCAACCTTTTGCTGTTGCTCAATCGAGGTCAGCACTTTTTGAAACTTGCTGATGCGAGCGAAGGTTTTCGGCCGCAGTCCGACGACCTTTTCAAACTGCGAAATCAAATGCTTCTGGGTTATCCCGATCGTGTTTGCAAGGTCGCGGATCGCCAGGAACTGCGGCGAGTGCTGCAACTGATGCACCGCAAAAGTCACCAGGCGGTTTGCGTCGAGCGAGCGACGCACGTGACCTAACAAAAACTTTTCCAGCAGCACGAACCTTTCCTCAGGCGATTCGGCCGCCAGCAACTGATCGCGAATTTCGTCGACCAGTCGCCCCCAGATCAAATCCAGATCGATGACGGCATCGTTGAGTTCGGAAATTGGAAAACTAAAAAACGGATAGGCGCCGCCGGGTCGAAAACGAATCCCGATCATCGAGGTGTTTTCTGAACCGATAATGATGTAGCGCGTTCGCTCGCCGGAAATCCAGGCCTTCTGGCACGAGCGAAAGCGATCGGTAGTTTCGTCGTCGAAGAGTTTCTTGGGCTCGGGGTCGAGATCGATAATCAACTCGATCGCGCCATCGGGCAAAAGCTTTTCGCGGGTGTGTTCGGGGTGGTTGCCGGAAACAAACCAGATGTTCTCGACAAACTGCGAAAGCGGGAGCTGGGGGAAATGTATTTTGTGAATCATTCGAGTGACCGCTCCCGAATTATTGCGCCGCGGATTTACGCGGAGGAACGCGGATCAGAACAATAAGACGCCGGAAAGATTTCATTTTCAGATTCGCGCAATCCGCGTTTATCCGCGGCCCGCCCATTGTCGGAGAAAGAGCTCGCTCATTCAAATTGCTTCTTAAAAGTCTCGAACTGCGTCTTCAGCATTCCCACTTCCGCTTTGAGTGTTTCAACTTCAGCTTCGAGGGTGGCCACTCGGTCGTTGTCACGGCCACGGCCTCGCGCGGGGGCAACCGCTTCGTGCTCGAGGTCGATTACGGGCTCGCCGGACAGCAGATGCGCGTAGCGGGCTTCTTTCTGACCCGGCTGTCGCGGCAGACGCGTGACGAGCGGATCTGGTTCGCGCGAAATCAAAGAGTTCAGCGTCGACTCAACTTCTTCGAGACCGGCAAACTCATGCAGCCGAAACGCGCGCGTTGCCAATTCCCCCGGCGTCTGCGCTCCCCGAAGCAGCAGGACACAAATCAAAGCCAGCTCGGCGGGACTCAAATGCATGACTTCGGGCAGCACGTGTTTATACTTCGGCACGCGGCTGGTGCTGCCGTAAAACACGTAGGCGAGATTCTTTTCGCGCAGCGTTTCGAGCGCCTGCGCGACTGCGGTCTCGTCATAAGAACTGACCGGCGTGCGATTATTCTTTTGATTGCAGGCGAGCGTGAGCGAGTTCAGCGTCAACGGATAGTATTCCGGAGTCGTCAATTGCTTTTCTACAAGCGAACCCAGGACTCTGGCTTCAATGTTGTTCAGGACTGTTATCAATGGTCTGTTTCCTTTAGTCGGCTTTGCCTGGATCGGCACGCAAACTATCAAGCACCCCAGCCGGGCTGCCCGGCCGGGGACCCCGCACAGTTTGCGTTACACATCCTTCGCGCAGCGGAAGCCTGATACCATCCAGCGTTCATGCGCGTGGAAAAAATTGCGGTAGGTCGAGCGAATGTGCGACTGCGGCGTCGCGAATGAGCCGCCGCGCAGAACCTTCTGGTTGACGAACCACTTGTCATTGTATTCGTCAAACTCGGATTTGAAACCGGGGTAGGGAACGTAATCCGAAGTCGTCCACTCCCAGACGTCGCCGATCATTTGCTGACAGCCGTAAGCGTTCGCGCCGTCAGGATACGAACCAATCGCGGCGGGCGCCCAGAGACCGTTCTCAAACAGATTTGCTTTCGTCTGATCCACGGCGTCGTCTCCCCAGGGAAAATCGCGCCGCGCGCCGGTGCCGGGATCAAAGGCGGCGGCCTTTTCCCATTCGCCTTCGGTCGGCAAACGTTTGCCTGCCCACTTGGCGAAGGCCGAGGCCTCGAAGAAACTGACGTGATAGACCGGCTCGTTGGCTTTGGCCTCAATCGCGTGCAAGCCGGCGAAGTCGCGAATCATCCACTGATCGTCGTGGAGTTCCCAATAAAGCGGCGCCCGCCAAGTTTCTCGATTGACAACTTCCCAGCCCTCGGAAAACCACCAGCGAAAGTTTTGATAACCGCCGTCGCGGATGAACTCGAGGTAGTCGCCGTTGCTCACCAGCGCGCGGTCGAGTGCGTAGTTCTGAAGGAAAATCGGATGCGCGGGCTTTTCGTTGTCGAAAGCGAAAGTGTAGTTAGAAGGACTGAGGACTGAGGACTGAGGACTTTGGACTGCGTAGCCAAGCCAAAACAGTCCACCGTCGATATCAGCCATTCCTTCAACTTTCATCGTGGCTGGCGGCGCCGGTTTGACGGGCGCGTCAAACTGATCGCAGAGCAGATGCTTGATGTCGTAAACGAGCAGTTCCTGATGCTGCATTTCGTGTTCGAGGCCGAGCCGGACGAGCGCCAGAATCTTGTCCGCGTCAGGGTTGTTCTCGATTGATTCCAGAAACGGCAGCATTTGATCGTCAACGTGCCGGCGATAGGCAACCGTGTCCTTCACCGTGGGTCGAGATCGGGTTCCTCTTTTCGGCCGCTCGATGCGCGCGCCAAAACCTTCGTAGTAGGAGTTGAAATAAAAAAGGTACTCCTCGGAATAAATTTTGTAACCGGGTTGATGGGCTTGCAGGAGCGTCTCAAAAAACCATGAGGTGTGGCCGATGTGCCAGCGCGGCGGGCTCATGAACTCCGCTGTTTGGATTACGTAGTCTTCCGTCTCCAGCGGCGCCACGATCTGCATCGTCCGGGCGCGGACCTCGCGGTACAAAGCGAGTATGGAATGGGAATCCGAGGTGGTTGATTGTCGAAGCGTGGAGACCATTAAAGTGTTTCCCGGAATATTGTTCGAGTGAATCGCGTTCCGAGTAAGGATACTCGACCAGGTCAGACTCAATCAAAGCGAAGCATTAAACGAGCCCAGGCGTCGGGGCATTCAGCGAGCCCGCGGAGGAGAGCATTCGATGAGCGCGCACGAGGGAAGCGTTCAATGAACCCGCCCGCAAGAGAGCATTCAATGAGCCTGCGAAGCAGGCGGAAGACAGTAGCCCCGGGCGTAAGCCCCGGGGGTAGGCCGAACGAAATGAATTCGAGCCCCCGAAGCGGCGACAGAAATGGAGACGTTGGTTCTTGGTCAAAACTCTCTGTCGCCCGCTAAAGCGGGCTCACAAGTTGGGCGCCGACTGATCCCCGGGCTTACGCCCGGGGCTACTTTCTTCCGCCATCTTCGATGGCTCGCATATTCCGCCATCTTCGATGGCTCGTTGCCTGGTTCTATCTCACTACGATCGACGTAGTGCCTCGTTCAGCGACGCGTCCGATTGTGTTCGCCCGCGCATAATTTTTCCGCAACTCAGTCAACAAAACTTCTGCCTTCTCTTCCGAAATTGCGATCAACATCCCGCCAGCCGTTTGCGGATCGTAAAGCACCCGACGCATTTCGTCGCTGACTGACTCGTCGATCCCGATATCGTCGCCGACGTATTCGCGATTGGTGCGATCAGCGCCGGTGATCACGCCGGCGGCGGCCAGGTCCAGCGCGCCATCCAAAAGCGGCACCGCAGCGGCGTCGATCTCGATTGTGATCCCGCTGGCTCGCGCCATTTCCCACGCGTGGCCGAGCAGGGAAAACCCCGTCACGTCAGTTGCCCCGGTAACGCCAAACTCGCGCATGGCCTCAGCCGCGTACCGCCCCGGTGTTAGCATCGTGGCAATTGAGGCGGCCGCAATTTCCGCCGTAGTCTTTTCAAATTTGATTCCCGTCGAGATTACCCCGGTGCCGATCGGCTTCGTCAGGATGATCACGTCGCCGGGGCGCGCGCCGGCGTTAGTTGCAATCTTGGCCGGATCGATAACACCGGTTACTGAATACCCAAACATGATCTGCTGGCTGTCTACGCTGTGACCGCCAATCAACGTCACGCCGTACTTGTTCAAAGTTTCCTGTCCGCCGCGCATGATCTCGCCGAGAATCGCCGGGATCGACGCCTTTCTTCGGAAAGCAGGTAATCGCGAGCGCGGTTAGGGGCGTGCCGGCCATCGCCCAGACGTCGTTGATCGAATTGAGCGCAGCGATCTGCCCGTAAACAAAAGGATCGTCAACGATCGGCGTGAAAAAATCGACTGTCTGCACAATCGCAAGATCCTCGCGCAGTCGATACACTCCGGCGTCGTCGGCTTTGTCGAAGCCGACCAGGACGTTGTCGTCTTTGGGCTGTCGTGGTAGCCCGCTCAACACCTGAGCGAGTAAGCTCGGTGACAGCTTAGCCGCTCAACCGGAGCACGAAACCATTTCGGTCAGACGCATCGCGTAACCTCCTTTCAAAACTTAAACAAAATCAGGCGACTTTGTTTATACCATCGTTGTGCGGAGTTCGCATCGTAACAAGAACTGGAGCAAAATGGCCGCGGATTCATGCGGATGAGTATGGATTCAAAGTGCGGTCTTTAGTCTTAGGACTTTGGCCTTTGTGCTTTGAGCTTGGTACTTTGTGCCTGGTAATGCTCAGGCGGCAACGTAGAAACTGAGGCACGCGCCTTGACGTTGCTAAGCTTTCATATCTTTAACTGATCCGCGAAAATCTGCGGCAAGAAATCGGTGGCCAAGAAAATCCGCATCGGACCGGCTGGCTGGGCCTACAAAGACTGGGAAGGCATCGTGTATCCGCGGAAGCCCGGCGCCAAATTCGATCCGCTCGAATACCTCGCGAGATTCTTCGACACAATTGAGATCAATAGCAGTTTCTACCGGCCGTTCACGGCGGCGACTGCGAACTCGTGGGCGCGTCGAGTCGCCGCCGTCGCTGATTTCATGTTCACGGCAAAGCTGCACCGCGTTTTCACGCACGAACGCGGCAAAGCGTCTGCGGAAGACGAGAAACAGGTGCGGGAAGGAATGGATGCGCTTGCGGGCGCGGGAAAACTTGGCGCGCTGCTTTTGCAGTTTCCCTGGTCGTTCAAAAATACAGACGAGGAGCGCGTTTATTTGACGAAACTGCTGGAGCGGTTCAAGGATTATCCGCTGGTGCTCGAAATCAGGCACTCGTCGTGGAACAACTCGCAGATTTATGAGTGGCTGGAAGATTCGGGCGTGGGAATTTGCAACGTGGATCAGCCGCTCTTCAAGAAATCCGTCAAACCCGCTGCGGTGACGACTTCTCCGGTCGGCTACGTGCGGCTGCACGGCCGGAACTATCAGGATTGGTTCAGAGAAAAGGCGCCGCGCGACGATCGCTACAATTACCTTTATTCGCTTGATGAGTTGGAGCCGTGGATCACTCGGATTAAAGAGATTGCGGCGAAGACAAAGCAGTCTTACGTCATCACGAACAACCACTTTCGCGGGCAGGCCGTGGTCAATGCGCTTGAGATGAAGGCGATTCTGACTGAGGATAAAGTCGACGCGCCGGCGCCGCTTTTTCAGAAGTATCCGAAACTCAGCAATTCAGCTACTCCTGAGGTTCCGGAGGCAGATGCGGAGCCGAGGCTGTTCGAGTGAATTTATTGTGAGACGGGTTGAAGAAGGTCGCCAATGCGGATATTCCAACCGCGATGCGGTTGTGTAACCCAGCCCAGGGTTGCCGCGCCGTGGGGCTACCCTGGGATTGGATTGTAGTAAGAGTCACAACCCCAACGGGGTTGCAAATTTATCCGCGTAACCCATTGGGGTTGATTAGGATTGGATAACTCGATTCCCAGGGTAGCCGCTAAGGGCGGCAACCCCGGGCTTTATTTCGTAACTGCTTCGCGGTAAGGAACGGCGCGGTAGTCACATTGTGTAAAGCTCGTCGGACAACAAAGACACTAGCTCGTTGCAGTTTGTGCAATTGCCTGGGCAAACGCGATGGGCAGACCGTCCGGATCGATGCAGACTGCCAACCTGATTCCTTCGCCTTCTCTCTGCGTCGGCGGCATCACGAAGCGAATCCCCTTGCCCTTTAACTCTTCGTACGTTTTGTCGACGTCCTCCACGTTGAATCCAATCGAGCAACTACCGGCCTGCTTGGTGGGATCGCCGGCCGGAGGCGTCGTCGAGACAACCCCGCCGCCGTGCAACGCCAGCGTCGTTGTTCCAGTCAGAAACTCAGTCCAGTCAGGCGACTGAAACTTAAGCGGAATCCCCAACTTGTCGCGGTAAAACTCGACTGACCGGTCCATATTTGAAACGACTACCATCGTATAATCAATGTGCTTAAACATTAGGCCTCCATTCAATTACGCCACTCATTGCTTGCGGCCGTTTGTTGGTCCTTAGATAATCAAAGGATAGTCGAACCTTCATTTGGAAAATAGTCGAATCCCCGTTTAGAGCGGGGACTTGTCCCCGCAAACGAGCGGCACAAGAGCCGCCTCTAAACAATCTTGATTCTTATTTTTTCGCTCGGCTCTTGCCGTCGCCCGTGGCGACGATAATGTCAAACTCATCTTTGGTCAGCGGCATTACGGACAACTGCGATTGACGGATCAGAGGCAACTGGCTGAGTCGCTTGTCGTATCGGATTGCTGCCAGGGGCACCGGACTCTTCAACGCTTTGACCGGCTTCAGGTCTACCGCCACCCACTGCTCGTCATCGGCAGTCGGATCCGGATAGGCGCTCTTGACTACTTCCGCCAGTCCGACGACCGCTTTGTCTTTTCCCGAATGATAAAACAGGACGCGGTCGCCTGTCTTCATTTCGCGCAAATTGTTGCGGGCCTGATAATTTCTGACTCCAGTCCAATCCGTTTTGCCGTCGCTGACAAAATCGGTCCAGGAGTAAGTCTCCGGCTCCTGCTTCACCAGCCAGTGCTGGCCTTTAGTTTTGGTTTTCATCTCGTTGGCCTTTCGATTCTTGCTGCGTGAGTGGCAAAGGCCTAAAATGTGCGGCCCTTAAGACTTGCAAGAATGGGAGTGTCGACATGCTCAAAGAAGGAACAGCGGCGCCTAACTTTACCGCCAATAACGGGGACGGCGAAACCGTGCGGCTCAAGGAACTGCGCGGCAAGAAAGTGGTACTTTATTTTTATCCCAAGGACGATACGCCTGGTTGCACCAAAGAGGCTTGTTCATTTCGCGACGCGTTTGCTGACTTCAAAAAAAGAGGCATCGAGGTACTTGGCGTTTCGGTAGATAGCGAGGCTTCACACAAGAAGTTTGCCGCCAAGTATAAACTTCCTTTCACACTTTTGGCTGATCCGGGTCATTCAATCGCCGACGCTTACGGGGTTTATGGCGAGAAAAAGTTTATGGGCCGAACCTACATGGGCGTAAAGCGGATCACGTTTCCTGATCGACGAAAAAGGCAAGATCAAGAAAATCTTTGAAAAGGTCAAGCCGGAAGAACATGCTCGGGAAGTTCTCGAGGCTTTTGAGAGCTGAAATCTTCTGCGATCTGAGATCTGAAATCTCAGTCCACGACTTTCTGAGACGGAAAATTCTGCGATCTCAAATCTCAGCTTTCAATCTCAGATCGCCAGCTAGGCTGCCACCCAGCCGCCAACCTTCTCCGGATCTTCCCCTTCAGGATTTCTCCCCGGCATCAAACCCGGCAGCGCGCTAAAAGAACTGGGGACGTCCCGTTTGCGCTGCGGCAGGTTGAACGCTTCTTCGCGAATTGGCAAGTCCGCCGAATCGTTAATGAAATAGTGTCTGTTGTTATCAACGATTTGGGTTTTGATCTCGCGCGTCCACAGCAGCAGGTTCGCCAGCGCGTCGCCAATTTCGTCTTTGCTCATGCGAGTTTCCTGAGCAATCGCCTTTTGCGTGCGCGCGCCTTTGCGAATCGCTTCCCTGACGCGTTCGACGGGCGACAATTTGCTGAGCAGTCTTGAATAACCTGCTGAAGTCGACTCGCCTTCAACAGCAGAATTCTCCGCCAGCGGTTGACCGACATATCGTTTGCGAGCTGAGCGATATTCTTTGAGGGCGCGGCGGCTGTCAGTAACTTTCTTGCGGATGCAACTCTTGCAGTAAAGATTTCTGCCGTCTTTACGCGCGCGGCAAACGCCAAATTCAGACAGGGGCAACTGCTGGGAACAAATCGGGCAATTCTTCCCAGAAACATTCATTTCTTCCATCATTTTCAACGGCTCCAATCAAACGAATAACTTAGAGTATGTTCGCTGGAAGAAACACGAGTCCCCGTGACGGGTGCAAGAAAACTTGCCCGTCCGTAGATTGGCGTTGAATTGGTGGTTGGCGAAGAAACCCTACTGCATTAGGGAAATCGCCTGGGATTGCCTGAGCTTCTTCACTCTGGATGAAAGGAGGCTCACAAAAAACCTGATTAGGAATCGCGTAGCAGGTCAGCGGGGGTCATGCAAAATTTATTAGTGCGACACCTACAAACACAATCAAAAATCAGGTCCGACTTCAACGCTTCACTTTGGCAATCAATCGCTTCCAGCGAGGGAGTCGCATTATAGAGATCGGAAATTTTTTTGCAACCCCTAATTCAATTTTTGATGGTCCATCTCTTTCAATTCTGAAATTTCATTCTCTTCGATTCGCGAGTCCGATTTTTTGAAACGCAAACAACTCTGCTGCGAGAGGATAGATGATCGCATGAAGCACAATCTCAATCTGCACTGCGAACAACTCGCCAAGAATTTTGTGTTTCTCCACCGCAAAATCTCCTTCAAAAACGCAGCCTTTGTTCCTGGTTACAAACCGTTCGCCGTCTGTATCGCGCAATACTTTCCACACGCGTGCGCGTGGTCCTACCATACGTAGTTTTACGGGTACGAACGAGCTCGCTTGAAATGGATCGTGATCGTTGAATGAAGTGCCGAAAAAATTTCTTGCGTGGTGGTGAGACGTGTGCACTGAGTCCAGCGGTTAGTTGAATTCGGTTCGATGTAACGCAAAAAAGAATCAATCGTGCGCAAGAAAATCACAAACCGCGCGACGGTTGAACAGTGCAGCTAGTTGTCGTGTTGATTTATTTTGCGAGACGTTTACGATCTTTGAGACGATAAACAAACTTTAGTCCCGACCAGACCTCGTTTATCGCGCAAATTTTTACGTCCACGAGACCAGCGTCCAAACCGATCTGCCGCACGTCATTTTCGGAAAGGTCGCCGGCGATGCCCGAAGTCTTCTTCGGCCAGCCGATCCAAAGCATTCCGTTGATCGCAAGTTTTCCAGCAAGCCGCGAAAACTCTCTTTTCAAAACTCGCTGCGAATCGGTGAACAACACAATCATATCCAGCGACTTAGTCAACTGTCCGACGGCTATCTGCACGCCGCTTGGCAACGGAGCGATTTCGTTTTGAAAATCCTTCGGCGGATTTACAAATCCAACGCGAAAGCCTTCTTTGAAACCGAGCTTTTTGACTAACGGTGTTCCCGAATAACCAGCCATAATTGATTACTCCGAAAAGTGTTACCACCAGCCCAAAATTTTCCACCAACCAAAGCCGAAGATCGTCCAGATCAGTATGTTTGGGATAGAAACCATCAATCCCAGCAACCACCACGTTCGTTGTTTCACGTAACCTGCGCCAAAATAAATTGGCGCCGGCGTTGTCCCGTAATGCGTTAGCGAAGCATCAAGATTCGAAAAGTAAGCGAGCGAGAGGACGGCGAGGTAGGGCGGCGCCCCGGCCGCCAGAATGACTACGAGGAATGGCGTATACATCGCGGTCGCATGCGCGGTGATGCTTGCGAATCCGTAGTGAGCGTAAAAATAGATCAGCAACAGCGCCGCCAACGCCAGTCCCCAACTCCAGCCGCTGGTAAATCCCGCCGCGGTTTCCGCGAAACGCTTGGTGATCCCAGTTTCGCCCAACGCTTCAGCCATTCGCACCAGTCCCCCGTACCAAATAAAAACGTCCCACGCTGGTCGCTCGCTGATCAGATCTTCCCAGGAAAGGACGCCCGTCAACAGCAGACCACAAACACCAATCAGCGGCGGTATCGAGTAATCCAGTTTTGAAAGGAAAGTCAGGAACGCGATGAACGTTTCAGATGGAATCACTTGCGCTACCGAGGGAACGGCGCCCGCCAAGCCCCGAATCATCCACATGGCGGCGACGAGGATAAACACGGCCAGCAACACTTTCTCTTCCCATTTCATGCGCCCCATGCGCCGCAGTTCGTCGCGCGCAAACTCGGCGGCGGCGGGCGTGCGTTTAATTTCCGGCGGAAAGACGCGGTAGAGCAACTGCGGCACGACAATCAGCGAGATCAATCCGGGAACAATCGCTCCGAGCAACCAACTTGTGTAAGTCAGCTCGATGCCCGTCACCTGCTGGGCAAACTTTGCAATCAAAACATTTGAAGCCTGGCCGGTTAGAAAAGTGGCGCAAATAATCACGTCGCACTGATACAGCAGCACCATCAGGAAAGCGCCGAGCCGACCGGCTGTCGGTCCGGGCCGCGATTCATAAGCCTCCGAAAGGCTTTTGGCAATGGGAAACACGACGCCGCCCGAGCGCGCGCCGGTGGAGGGAATGATGCTGGCTAACAGAAAATCAGTTGAAACAAGCGCGTAGCCGAGACCGAGTGAGTGGTGTCCGATGGCGCGAATAAATTGGAACGCAATGCGGCGTCCCAGTCCGGTCTTGATCATCGCCCGGGAAATGAAAAACGCGGCCAACACCAGCCAGACGATCGGATCGGCGTAACCGCCCAGCGCCTCGCGAATTGGCAGCGTGCCTGAGAGCGCCAACGCGCAAATGCCGAGCAGCACCATCGCGCCGCCCGGAATTGGCCGAAGCACGCAGCCGACAATCGTGGCGGCAAAAATGGCCAGCAATCGCCACGACTGAACCGTTATCCCTGCGGGCACCGGAGTCAGCGCAATCCCGAGGCCCACGAACAGGATGATTAGCCAGCGGATTAATTGGCCGCGGAGCTTCGGCTCTGATTCACTTTCCGGCTGGGAAATGCCACCGCTGGGAAGCGGTTGACCGGTATCGTTCATCAACGAAAACCTCGAGTGTTTCTTGAAGCAAAAAGTCCGTGGGATACTAGTCTTTCGAACCCGCGCGGCTCAAGGAATAAAACCAAAGGAGGTCGACAGCCGTAAATCCAGTGACTGAATCAAAGCTTTCTGACAGAACCGCCTGCGTTAGCGGGCGGCTTCCTGTCAGAACCAGACCACCCGCTAACGCAGGTGGTTCTTGACAAGAGCTTAATGATTGGATCGCAGAGCGCCCTGAGGCGACGAACGACGAGCGATGATCGACGATCGATGAACGCATGAAGCAGCCAAACGAAATCAAGTCGAGCGAAATCACGGACAAGCAGGTTTATTTAAACCGGCGTCTCTTCATGCGCGGCGCGGCGCTCGCGGCCACGACGGCCGCCACCGGTCTACTTTATCGCAAGCTCAATTCGCCGCTTGCGGAACAGCCGAAAGGTGACGCGCTCGCAACTGTCGCAAACTCTGCGACCGACAGCGGACAGCAGAACGGTTTTACGACCACTGAGAAGCTGACTTCGCTCGAAGACATCACTAACTACAACAACTTCTACGAATTCTCGACTAGCAAAAGCGGCGTAGCCATCGAAGCGAAGGGATTTGTTACCAAACCGTGGTCAGTGGAAGTCGGCGGATTCGTAAACAAACCCAGGACTTTCGACCTCGAGGAGCTTTTGAAGTTTCCCCTCGAGGAACGAGTTTACCGCCTGCGTTGCGTTGAAGGCTGGTCGATGGTGATTCCGTGGGTCGGATTTTCTTTGTCCCAGCTGCTGGAAAAGGTTGAACCAACTTCCACCGCGAAATATGTCGCGTTTCAGACGCTTTTCGACCCGAAGCGGATGCCGAATCAATTAACCGGCACGCTTGACTGGCCGTACGTTGAGGGCCTTCGTCTCGACGAGGCGATGCATCCCCTCACAATCCTCGCGACAGGCCTTTACGGCGAGACTCTGCCGCCGCAGGACGGTGCTCCGGTCCGGTTGGTGGTGCCGTGGAAGTACGGATTCAAGAGCATCAAGTCGATCGTGAAGATCACTCTCGTTGCGGAAGAGCCGCCGACGACCTGGAATATCCAGGCGCCGAACGAATACGGTTTTTATTCGAACGTGAACCCGAATGTGCCGCATCCGCGTTGGAGTCAGGCGCGCGAGCGGCGCATCGGGGAGTCGGTGTTTACGTCGCGCGATACGCTGCTCTTTAACGGTTATGCCGAGCAGGTGGCGCATTTGTACGAAGGGATGGATTTGCGGAGGAACTTCTGAAGCTGGGAGCGCAGGCATCTTGCCCGCAAATGAGCGCGAAGCGCGAACCTTTTAACGCAACAGAAGTCTTGATTTGAGGAAAACGGAATGCGGACAGGATGTCCGCGCTCCCAGGGAAAATGAAAGACGCGCGCTTTTCAAAATTCGTTCTCTTCACCAACGCGGTCGTGCCGTTGGCATTGATGCTTTGGGACGTTTATCACCGCCGCGTGGGCGCGAACCCGGTTGAGTTTGTGACGCGGACCACCGGCATGCTGACCCTCGTCTTCCTGACGATCACGCTTGCGGTCACGCCGCTTAGAAAGACAACGGGCCTCAACTGGCTGGTGAAATTCCGGCGCATGTTGGGCCTCTTCGCGTTTTTCTACGGCTTTCTGCACCTGATGACGTACCTTTGGTTTGATCGTTACTTCAATCTGAAGAGCGTGCCCGGCGACGTGATTTCCCGGCCGTTCATTGCGGTCGGAATGCTGGCGTTCTTTTTGATGATTCCCCTCGCCATAACTTCAACCAACAAAATGGTCAAACGTTTAGGCGGCAAGCGCTGGAACCGTTTGCACAAATTGATTTACGTCGCCGGCGCGGCTGGGGCGCTGCATTACTGGTTGCTGGTCAAGTCAGATACGCGTTTGCCGCTCACGTTTGGTTTCATTGTGCTGTTGCTGTTGGCGCATCGTCTCTTTTTGAAGTTTTACCCGCCGGACAGCCAGGTTCGCGCCGCAGGCTCCCTGCGACGCGAGTAATCTTCCAGAGCCTGTCAGAATACCTGCGTGAGCGGGTGGTCTGATCTGAAGCAAGCCGCCCGCTGACGCAGGCGGTTCTGACATGCGCGCCACCAAACGCTGACCCGCGTCGCAACTTCCGCTAGAATCCTGCCATGACCGATCCGCTCGCTCGCTTTTCCAGCCGCGTAGACAATTACATCAAATACCGCCCGGGCTATCCTGCGGAGCTTTTGGATTTTCTGAAGTCTGACTGCGGGTTAACGGAGAATTCAACCATCGCGGACATCGGTTCCGGCACCGGCATTTTGTCGGAACTGTTCCTCAAAAACGGGAACACGGTTTTTGGAGTTGAGCCAAATCTCGGTATGCGCGAAGCAGCCGAGCGTTTGTTACGAGATTTCTCAAACTTTGTCACCCGCGACGCGGCGGCGGAAGAAACTCGTTTGGAACCGGCGAGCGTCGACTTCATCACTGCCGGACAAGCGTTTCACTGGTTTGACCGCGCCAAAGCCAAATTGGAATTCGCGCGCATCTTGAAACCTGCGGGCTGGGTCGTGCTCATTTGGAATGAGCGCCGCCTCGATTCGACCGCGTTCCTGCGCGAGTATGAAAGCCTGCTGTTACGTTATGGAACAGACTACGAAAAGGTGCGACATGAGAGAGTCGCCTCTGAGATCGGAGAGTTTTTCGCGCCGAACGCTTTTCGCTTGCAGACTTTTGAAAACATCCAGCATTTTGACTTCGAGGCGCTGAAAGGTCGCGCACGTTCAGCGTCATACACTCCCGAACCGGGCGATGCCAATTTCGAACCGATGCTGGGCGGTCTGGAAAAGCTTTTCAACAAACATCAGAGCGGCGGAATAGTCAGCTTCGAATATGATACGCGGGTGTATTACGGGCAGTTGTTGTAGCAAACAACCCCTGAAAACGCCTTCCTTCGTTTTCAAACAGTCCTCCAGCTTGAACTCCTGGCAATCCAGCGGAATGCTTCGTAAAGGGTAGCGCCCTAATTTGATTTCTCTGCGTAGTCTCAGAGTTCTCTGCTCGGCGGTGAAGATCGCCGACAAACCCACTCACCGCAGAGACGCAGAGCGCGCTGAGTCAGCGCAGAGATTTGAAATTAGTCACTTACCTAACGAGTCTGCTTGATCCGCGTTGCTGCCAAATTGTATCTTAGTCGGCCTTTTGTGACCGGACGATCTCCCCGTTAGCCTGGCGACACACCAACGTTAGCGACGTTCCAATAACCACCGCAATGAATCTGACCAAGACTACCTATCACTACGGCAGTATCCTTGAACTCAAGTTACAACAGATAAAATACTCGCTGCGCGGGCGCTTTTCGCACGCGAATGAGCAGCATATTCTCGCGAATTACGTGGCCGAGTTACTGCCCAGGAATCAGCCGCGGACCGTGGTAGACATCGGCGCCGGGAACGGTGTGCGCTGGTCAAACAGTTACGCGCTGATGTTGGCGGGCTGGAAAACCATCGGCATTGAGGCGGATTCGCAAAAGTATTCTTTGTTATCAAGGGCCTACGCCAGGTTTTCACAGGCATACGCCTCGAACATTCATGCCGACCCCAACAACATCGGACCGTTGCTCAATCAATTCGGAGTGGAAAAAGACTTCGGCGTTCTCTGCCTGGACATCGATGGCAACGACTATTGGGTTTTGGACGCAATCCTGACTAACTTCCGGCCAGGCCTGGTGTTGACTGAGATCAACGAAAACATTCCGCCGCCGCTCAGGTTTGTAGTTAAGTTCGATCCCGATTTTCGCTTGCGGTATCATTTTTACGGCTACTCGATCGCCGCGCTGGAGGATCTCTGCCGGCGTCATAATTACGGAATTCTTCAACTGGAGTACAACAACGCGTTTCTGGCGCCCCGGGAATTCTCCGGCGGCCCGGTTTTGCACCGCCGAATCTGCCTACCGAAGCGGTTACCTTGAACGGTCCGACCGGAAAGCGCGATTCGCTTCGAATCTCGATCTCGAGGTTCTTCATTCGTTAGATCCCGAGGCGGGCATGAGCTTTTTGCACAAGTTTTACGCCGAACACATGGGAAAATACTTCCTCACAGCTGACGCGGAATCGCTCAGGGAATCGATCGCCTAACAGGTTTTCGGAACCGAACAACGCGGCGAGGTAAATGCAATGACCGAGAACAGGCGGAACGATGAACGAGTTTCGACTAACCTTCCGGCAAAGTGGGGCGGGCTGACCGGCGACCACGAAGCAAGGATTGAAGACTTAAGCATGGGCGGGTGTTTCGTTAATACGATTGGCCGGGTTGATGTCGGAGAAGTCGTGGGCGTGGAAATCAAGCTGCCGTCAGGCGAATGGCTGCCGCTGCGTGGCGAAGTGACGTCGTATCAAGTTGGAATAGGATTCGGACTGCTGTTTAGTTTCCTGACTGAGGACGAAGAAGAAGTTTTGCGGGAACTGGTGGGGCGATAAGACGTTTCAAGTTTCAAGTTTCAAGTTTCAAGTTTCAAGTTTCAAGTTCCAAGTTTGTTTAGAGGCTTTCGACCGCAGGCTTCTTTAACGCGGGTGGAATTGGCTCGTGCGAATGCGGTGATTCAACGAATGGCGATCGATTAGTTCCAAGTTTCAAGTTTCAAGTTCCAAGTTTCAAGTTTCAAGTCCGTTTAGAGGCGGGCATTGCCCGCCGGTTCAACTATGGTTCCTTTTCAAGCGAAAGTTGAGACGGCAATTGGTGATTTCCCGGTCGGCCCAGGCGCGGTTGACGCCGGTTACCGCGCGGACCTCAGGTTCGCTGGTTAACGAGAGCGTGCGATTTCCGTAGATCGAACGGACTGCAGGAAGGTGCGAGATTTCTATGATCTGTCGTCGCGTCGCCGTCAGCGTGACCATGGGAAGGGTGCGATAACGAGTGCCGCCGAGCACGCCGATGCTATGCAAGTCGGCCAAATCTGACGCCGACGGCAAGCCGTGGTAAACGACGGTGGCGTTGACGTTGCTGTCGTCGGTCAGTCTGTTTAATAGGAGCGCGAGCTGAGGATCGACGCTTTGAATACCGGTTGGCATTGCCGCTGTCACCGTGCTGAGGATGCCGTCCGCTCCGGTCAGGACGACACCGTCGGCGCCAGTGATGACAATTCCGTCAGCACCAGTCATGACGATTCCGGTGACTCTGTCAAAACGAAGGCCGTCCGGCACGACTGAAAAAACGGCGCCGTCCACGCCTGTGGCCCTGACTGAATCAGCGGCCGTCAACAGGATGCCGTCGGCGCCAGTCATCACAATTCCATCGGCGCGCGTCATCACGATGCCGTCGCCGGCTTCTCGGCGGACACCGTCGGCGCCGGTCATGGCAATGCCGTCCGCGCCCGTCAGCACAATTCCAGTCGGCAGAATTACGTTGACCGAATCAGCGAAATAGGTGGCGCCGTCCGCGCCGGTCATGATGATGCCATCAGTGCTGGTTAGGACGATGCCGTCAGCGCCCGTCATCAGAATTCCATCGGCCTTTGTGGCGCGAACACTGTTGGGGTAAACATTGCCGTCGGCGCCGGGCAGCGCGATGCCGTCGGCGCCGGTCATGAGAATTCCGTTGGAGCTCGAATTGAGAAAACCGTCCGCGCCGGTCATCACAATGCCGTCGCCGCCAATCAGAACAATGCCATCGGCGCCGGTCATGATGATGCCGTCTGACGGAGTGAAACGCAGGCCAGCCATGGCTGGCGACACCAGAGCCAACACGACCAGCATCGCAAGCAACTGCTTCACTTTGCTGGAGAGATTGATAGGCGGATTTGAACGAATCCTCGTGCTTAGCAAACTATCACCTCAGTCGGGTGTGGCGCAGTAGCTAACGTATCTCAGCTTTGAGATCTCAAACTTCGGATTGGAGATTCATCTTTGGTGAGGTCCGATGCGTTATCAGTCGGGGACTTTGGGGGAATGAACAAGACGCTCAGGGTTGAGCGCCGCCTGCCACTTGCCACCAGGCCGAGCAACCATTCCTGCTTTAAAAAGGAATGGGCATTCTAGCGTGGGGAAGAAAGGACTTTGTTGCGGTAACGTTGCGATTTCGCGCTTAAAGGTTCAAGGTGCGCCCTCGACCGTTGAATATGACACCAAGCCCAACTCTCTGCGCTATCTCAGCATCCTCTGCGTCTCGGCGTTGTACGTTTTGCTGCGACTTTTCACCGCAGCGGGCGCTGAGATCACGCAGAGTAAACCTACCCAATCAGTTGCTGATACAACTTCTTCGTCTCCGCGCTCGGCTCGACGCCCAGCTCGCTCGCCAGTATTCGTTTCAGAGTCTCAAACTGATCTTTCACCGCGCCTCGATTTCCGAGCGCCGCATGCGCGCGCATCACCAGGCAATGAATATCTTCCCGAAACTGATCGTCGCGAATGATCAGTTGCGTCAGTTGCATCACCTTCGGCCAATCAGCCGCGGATTGCGCCACGCCGGCCAGCGCCTCAAGCAGCCGCAAATATTGCTCGCGGTAATAGCTGCGCTGCTCCTCAACCCACGGTTCGTAGCTTCCCTGCATAAACTCGCCGCGGTAAAACGCGAGCGCGCTTTCGTAGGCCCGAACGCATTCTTCAAACTGCCGCGCGCGCCGCGCCTCCTCGCCTTCGTTGAGCAGGCGATCGAATTCTTCCGTGTCGATGCGATAGGAAAACTCCGGATTGAGTTGGTAGTCGCCGTCGCGGTAAAGCAGAAAGTTCTGCTTCAGCGGCTGGTTGCTGTTCAGCGCTTTGCGGATGTGCGAGACGGTCGGATGGAAATTCTTCTCGACGACCGCGAAATCGGTTTCGCCCCAGAAAGTGTCGATGATCGTGTCTTTGGAAGCGCGATGATGACGGCGCGAAACCAGGAAACAAAGAATGTCGCGCGCGCGGCGGGTGGGCCAGGCGTCGGCAGCAAGGGGACGCGCGGGATCGCGGATGATTTCAATCGGTCCCAACATGTTGACGGTCAGATCGGTGACAGGCTTACCGGTTAGTTCGCCGGTCAGTTCGATTTCGCCAACTAACTCACGATCGGCTTGCGCAGGCACGGGCAGCGGCGGCGACTGCTGATGGGCCATGGCGGCAACCTGGTCTCGCAAATCGAGCGGCAACAATTCCAGCGCGTCTTCCGTCGCGAATAGCTGCGGGTATTGGACGATTTGCTGTTTCAGCCAATATTCGTAGTCGTACCTGACGGCGAGATCGACAGCGCGCCGCACGCGCTCGATCAGTTCGCGTTCCTGGCCCAACTGAAAACTGCAAAGCGCGATGACGATGCTGGCTTGAGCTTCGTAGTAGTAAAGTCCGTGCGCGTGAAAATACTCCAGCGCCTCGCCGACTTCCGTGCACGCGCGTTTGTAGTCGCCGCGGGCAACGAGGATTCGGCCGCGGGTCAGCGACGCCGTAAAAAACGCGAGTTCGTCTTTTTCCGGCGGGCGGCTGCTGATGAGGCGGTCAATTTGGGCCTGCGCTGAAGCGAAGTCTCCAATTTGCAAACTCAGCAAAGCGCGCTCTTCCAGCAACTCGGTGCGATCCAGATTGATCCCAGCTTCGTCGTAGGCGCGGGCGGCGCGTTGGCGAGCAGGCGATCCGTGAGACGCGCGCGCGACAGCAACTCCGGCGCGGGACGCGGCGGCAGCAGCTTGGTGCGCAGAAAAAAACCTGGATGAGTTGCCTGAATGTTTTTTGCGGAGACGGACGATGTTGGAGATGGATCTTCAGGACTGTCCGGTCGATTCGAGGGCGTCATAAGCTTCTGCCCGGGGCTCGGTTTGGGTTGGCGGCAGATTAGCACGGCGCCAGACGATCAGGCCACAGCGGAGCCGATCAAGTGCTGACTTGATTTCCTCTGCGTGATCTTAGCGTTCTCTGCGACTCGGCGGTGAATCTCGCTGTCAAAGCCCTCAACGCAGAGACGCAGAGAGCGCCGAGTTAAGCAGAGGTTTGAAATTGGTCTCCCAGTCGACTTAGGTTTGCGTCGGGCGCTCGCAAATTCTCGTCGGCTAACCTCCTGTGCTTTGCAGGAACGCAGCCGAGTCGTTCAGCGCCGCGGCCCGGCCGTGGGTGTGGTCCAAAGCGATGTTTGCCTGGTCCTCGGAAAGTTCATAACTCTCAAACAGCGCGACCGCCTCGGCTCGGGTAAACGCAAGCGTCGCTTCATCGATGACGACCAGAGATTGTTTGGACCGCAGGCGCCACATCGGCGCCGGCGGCAGGCTGCGGCTGGTGACAAGCATATGGACCTGGGAAGGCAGCAGCGGCAACAAGCGACTGAAAAAAGGGACCAGCCAGTCTGAGTCGCTGACGAGATGCAAGTCTTCGATCACGATCAAAAGCGGTCCAGCCGTGTCGCTTTCCGCCAGTTCGTAAAGAAACGCGTCGGCCAGCCGGGCGCTCGGGTCAGTCACGTGGACCGCCAACAGCGGCAGCAGCAGTTTCAGTCCGAAGCCGGGCCGGCACGCTTGTATGCTGGAGACCAGGTAGTTGAAAAAAACGTGCGGGTCGGCGTCGGGCGCGTCGATTTTGTACCACGCCACGGGCCGCCCGCAGTTGCGCGCGAAGTCCAGCGCCAGCGAAGTCTTGCCTGTGCCGCTCGACCGCTGACGATTGTTGAAGTGCCTGAGGCCAGGCTGTCCTGCAGCGTCTTCAAGAGCCGCGGCCGGGAGACGCGCGGGAGACGCGCGGGTGGCGCGATCTTGTCGGCGATGAGTTCACTGCCAGGCCTGCGTAAATCCTGAGCTGAGTCGATTAGAAACATGATTTTTGTTCAGCGAAACTGGATTTCTGGGCATTTCGTAGACTGCTCGATTAAGTCGAAATAATTTTATGCAGTCGCCTTGAGGAATTCTTGAGTTCTTAAACATGGGCCCAGGCGGTTGGGTCGAAACCGCTTTGCGGGAGCCTCAAACCGACCAACTGTGCGCAGCGCCATTTACGATTTGGCGCGCGCGATCTAGGATTCACGCGCGCCCGATTCAAGTTGTGATTTGGAGGGATGAGCCATGAGCAGGTTGAAGCACTGGTTACTAATCGTCGCGGGTCTGTTGTTCGCCTTGATTCTCGGCGTGCTCGTGACGGGCATGCTCTTGCCCGAGGAACATCACGCCACGCGGACCTTGATCACCAAACAATCGCCGCAGGCAATTTGGGACGCGATCAACGATCACGCGACCGAACCGCAGTGGCGCCCGGACGTGCAGAGCGTAACGTCACTTGGCGAACGAAACGGGAAGCCGGTTTGGCGCGAGGACTACAAAGACGGAAATAAGGTCACCCTGATGACGACGGAGTCGAAGCCGCCCACGCGCATGGTGCGCGAGCTTACCGATCTGGAAGGTCCTTTCAGCGGTCGCTGGGAAATCGACGTCGTACCGACGCCGGAAGGCAGCAGGATTTCCATCACGGAGATCGGCAAAGTCTCGAATCCGTTCTTTCGCTTCGTGTCGAAATTCATAATCGGCCACACGACGTTCATGGAAAGATACCTCACGGGCCTGGCAGGAAAATTCGGCGAGCCGGTGCAGTTTGCAAACTGACACGGAGGAGCAATCCTCAGCCGGCGAGTGGTGTTCCTCTGTGAAAACTCGGTGTCCTCTGTGCCTCTGGTGAAGTTTTCTGCGGGTCAGTTCACCACAGAGACATAGAGGACACCGAAGACTGCACAGAGGAAAACGAACTTGGAGTTGGTCGCCGCCCTGCTTCTCAAAACCTTAGCGACAGACAACTCAAGCCGCCGTCCAGCTTTTGAAACTCCGACATTTCCAGGGCAATGGTTTTGTACCCGAGCTGCTGTAAGGCTTTTTCAAACCAGCGAAGCCGATCTTCTTAACTCTTATCCGACGCTTCGTGCAGAGGATCTCGCTAACGCCTGGGCCTACGTGGCTGGCAACCGTGAAGAGATCGATCGGCAAATCGCGGCGAACGAAAGTGACCAGCCGCAATAATGCCGGACCTCTACGCTGACGAAAACGTTCCACTCCAAGTGGTTGAACACCTTCGTCGCCTGGGCCTTGACGTCCTGACAAATGTATGAGGACGGCCAGGCCAACCAATCGCTCACTGATGAATCTGTTCTTGGCATCGCCATCGCCAAGCAAAGAACTCTTCTCACTCTAAACCGCCGACACTTTATTCAGCTTCATCGCCAAGACTCGAATCACAGCGGAGTAATAGTCTGACCTTCGATCCGGATTTCATTGGCCAGGCGCAACGCATCGCGGACGCGTTAAGGGAAGCTGATCCCGTGAACCTGCTCATTCGCATTAATCGTCCCTCGTAAAGCAGGGCACTACTCGCCGGGTTTCTTGCGGGCTTTGACGTCAGTCATGACGATCGTGGCGACCAGCGCGATGCCGGCGACGGCGGCAATGAGGAAGAAGATCATGGCGAAGCCCGGATAGCCGAGAATCTTGAACGACGTCTCCACGCGCATCAACATTGACGCGCCCACAATCAGCGATGCGAGGACCAGGCCGAGGCTGATGCGGTTGGCAACTTTCTGCAGTCCCTCCAGCACAATCTTCTCGTCGATCGCGTCGACGTTAACCTTGAACTCGTTGTTGCCGATCGTGTCGAGAATTTTGTTGACGCGGCCCGGCAACTTCTCAGCAAACTCCTTCAGCTCAACCACGCCGCCAATCAAATTTACCGGCGCGATGCTCTGCATTAAGTTGCGCTGCAGAATCTCCATCGCCCGCTGGCGAATGGTGGCGCTTGGTTCGAAGTTTGGATCGAGCGTGAATACGGAACGATCGAGATTCAGGAGCGCCTTCGCCACCAACGTGAACTCCGACGGCAGGCGAAACCAACACTCGGCGGAAATCTTCGTTATCTCCAGCACCACCTGGCCCGAGTTGAGCCGGCTGAGACTTGCGCCGGCGTGCTCCGCGACCAGTTCGCCAACCCGACTGGTAAATTCAGTCTTGTCGAAGCGAGGCTTGGGTTCGCCCATGCGAATGGTGACCTCGGCGGCTTCTTCACCGCGACCTTCCGCGATCGCCAATAACAATCGCAGCACGTTGTCGCGGAAACCCGGCAGCAGCCGCGCCACCATCCCAAGATCCAGCAGAGCTATCTGATCGTCGTCGGTTAGAAACACGTTGCCGGGGTGCGGATCGGCGTGAACAAATCCGTCAAGCAGAATTTGTTTCAGGTAGGCGCGAAATAGTTCGCGCGCCAGCGACGGCCCGTCGATTTCCATCAAGCGCAGCGGCGTCAACTCCGTAATCTTTTTGCCGGGAATGTATTCCATCGTGAGCACGCGTGAAGTGGAAAAATGCTCCACCGGCTCGGGGATCACGATTCGATCAAACTCGCGCAGGTTTTCCGAGAAAGCGATCAGGTTGTTGGCTTCGAGTTTGAAGTCGAGTTCACGCAGCAGGCTCTTGCGCAGCCCGTTCAGCATGTTTTCAAAATCGTAGCGCTTGCCAAGCTCGGTGTGCGCATCGAGGAACTGCGCGATCTGTCCGAGCGCCTCGAGGTCCGCAACGATCTGTTCGCGAATGTTTGGACGCTGGACCTTGACGACGACTTCGCGGCCGTCGCGCATGCGCGCGCGGTGCACCTGGGCCAGGGAAGCGGCCGCCAGCGGCTGCGGATCAAAATCAGAAAAGGCTTTGGAAAGACGTACCCCGAGTTCGCCGGAGACGATGCGATCGACTTCCTCGAAAGGAAATGGCTCGATCTGATCCTGCAAACGCGCGAGGGCTTCGAGGTAGGGAACCGGCAACAGATCGGCGCGCGTCGAAAGCAGTTGGCCCAACTTGATGAACGTGGGCCCGAGCGTCTCCAGGTCCGCCGCCAGCTCTTCCGCTTTCGGAGTAGTTTCCGCGAGCGCCGCTTCGTCAAGCTCGAGGTGATCTTCGAGTCCTGCCTGCGTCACCAGATCTGACCGGCCATACTTCACCAGCAGCATGGCGACATCTTTATAACGTTTCAGGCGTTCGGGTTTCAGCGAGACCATTAGGCTAATGTTTCCTTGGGTTCCTTTGTGAACTCATTGTACTAAACCCTGGCCCAAGCGCTAAGGTTTATGCTCCGGGCGATTTGTAGGGAAGCTGTTTGTCAGAGGGAAGACGGAAGCGTTACTTAACAATCACGCGACTATTACGCGCGGACGCTGCTGCTGATTCGTTTGAGAGCGATGTGGTAGTTGTTGGTCCAGCCGGACGTCGAAAGTTTGAGTTGGGTTCAGTTCGCTGAAGCTTTGGTAGGATTGGTGCCGGCGAGGCCTCGCTCGATTGCTGCACGCAAAGCTTCGCTGCTCATCTCCGTCACAGCCATCCCATTGACAAAAATCGCCGGCGTGCTGTCGATGCCGTAGAGTTGCCCGTCGTCGATATCGTGCTTAATTTCAGCGCCGTAAACGCCGCCATCAAGCGCCGCATCGAAGCGAGCGCGATTCAAACCAAGCTCGCTGGCGTACTTTTTGAGCGAGGGAACATCAAGAGCGTTTTGTCGTTTGAAAAGCAAATCAGCGTACTCAAAAAACTTCCCCTGCGCGTTGGCCGCGTTCGCCGCCTCGGCGGCTTTGCGTGCGTTTGGGTGCATCGTGAGCGGGAAATCGCGCACGACCAACCTAACCTTTGCCCCGTAAGTTTTGAGAACCTCTTCAATGATAGGCTGCATCGCGGCGCACGCCGGACATTGGAAGTCGGTAAACTCGACGATCGTCACGGCCGCATTGGCATTGCCGCGGACCGGATCGTCGTCAACGCTGATCGATTGCACCGGCAAAGGTGGCGCTGAAATCAGGATGCGAACGTCGGCGCCGGCGCGCAGCCGTTGAGACAATTCCTGCTCCAACCGTTCGCGCTCCTTCTCCTGCAGATACGAAGCGATTTGGTTACTAGCCGCCGCGAGTTCGCCCGATATCCGCGCCTTGTTCTCGTTGTAAAACCTGGCAATCTCGGCTTCGGTCGGCGGACGGACTTGGTCGCTGATTTCCTTGCGAACAATTTCTTCGGGCGGAACATTGGTGCGGGTTGACTCGGCGAGCAACAGCATGTCGTTGATGGTGACGTCCAGAGCCTGCTTTGCGAGTTGATAACCATTGAGCCGCAACTTGTAGACGATCGGCTTGAGGCGTTCAGCAATCGTCCCCGCCTTTATCGGCAACCCGCCGACGGTAACGAGCACGGCGGTGGGCGGAAGATTGCTGGCGTTCGCCGGCGCGACATTGACGACCGGAATCGTAAGGCGCAGACGTTTTAAGAAATCATCGGTGACCTTCGCCTCCTGCTCGCCTCGCAAATACGCGACCACTTGCTCGCGCATCGTCGCTGGATCAGCGTCACTGATCTTATTGCGGTTGTCCTGAATGAACTTGTCGATCTCGGCTGCCGTTGGTTCGTTTATCTTTCTGGCGATTTGCTGGTTGTATAACTGTTGGGGACTCATCCGCCGTTTGGCGGCTTCACTTTCAAGCAGCAGGGTGTTGACCTGAAGCTCGAGAACCTGGCGGCGCGCTTCCGCGATTCTGGCGTCGACTGCATCAACTTCCTGACGCACTCTGGGATCGAGATTGACGGAGGTGATGCTTTGCCCGTTCACGGTTGCTAGCGGAATAGGCGCCGAGGGCGTGGCGGCGGCGGCGTCACGAGGGCAGGCGTTGGTTCAGGTCGCGCGGTCTCAACTGTTACCGGCTCGGCGGCAGTTGGGCGGGTTGGGCCTCGGCGGCCGCGCCGAGTTTGAGCTGCGGAATCAACGGCGATGAAAAACAGAACGAGGGCTATGAAGACGGTTTTGACAGTGTTCATCGTAAATGGTCGAAAATTTGGGACTATTGAACTTTGTAGAGACGATTAGAACACAAACGAAGCGGCGACGTTGCCCGGGCCGCGCCGAACTGGCAGGCGAGAAATAGATGGGAAACCTGAAACTGGATTTAGCCGGCGATTCAGCCAGGCGTCAGTGATAGCGGATTATGCTGCGCCGGCGCGGCTTTGCAGGCTTGCGAGCCGGGAGCAAGTTCTTCTGTCGTCCGTTGAGAATAAAAGCCAAACCCTGATGGGTTACGCCCAGCAGCCGCGCGGCGCGCGTGATGCTGCCGTCAGAAATTTGCAAGGCACGCTTGATCAATTCGCCCTCGTAACGAAGCACTTGTTCCTCGAGCGACGGATTGGTCGTGCTTGTTTCTGTGGCCGAGTTCGCCGATTCAGGATTTGAAAAGCGATCTTCATGGGCGAGCACTAACTTCGCGCATTCTCCGAGTCGAAACTTAACTGTAGCGTGTTGCGAACTTTCCAACGCCGACGCCGCGCGTATGTAGTAGTTGCGCAAGTCAGTCGGCGAAAGCAAGTCGGCGACCTCTTCGAGAATCGTTAGATTGGCAATGCCGCCACCTTCGGCGTCACCGACCTGGGCCGCAAGATCTACGGCTTCCTGCAGAGTAGTCAGCGCCACGCCGGGTTGGCCCAGTCGTGCAAGCGCAGTCGCATGCGTCATCAAGGTCGCGGCAAGGTTTGCCTGCTGATCGCCTTCGCGCAAACTCTTAACGGCTGCCCGCGCTACTTTTTCCGCTTGTTCGAGTTGTCCCTGACTGATGAAGGCCCTGGCGCGCGTGTCTTCGAACTGGGCACGCAGTCCCCGATCATTTAGATTTGTGACCACGGAGATGGCCCGGTCGAGATGCTCATGAGCTTCTTCAAACCGTTCGATGTGCGCAAATACGAGGGCGAGATTGTTTTCGACGACGGCGAGAAACCGATCGTGACCAGCCTTTTCAAAATCGACGCTGGCGGCGGTGTACTGCATCAGCGCGCGATCAAAATAGTCTTCGCTGTGTCCGGCAAGACCAACGTTTTTAAGAACGGTGGCGAACTCGTTGTGAAACTTGCCTCGTAAAGTTTGGTTGCTGCTGGTTTCAAACAGCGCCTCAGACTCGGAAAGAAGGCGAAGGGCTTCTTTCGGTCGAGAACAGACTTGTTCAACGATGGCCTTGTTCAGGACCGCGCGCAGCCTTTGTTCGCTTTCACGGTTACCAAGCCTTTGGATGGCGTCGTCAAAAGTGATCCTGGCTTCGTCGAGCGCGCCTTCGCGCCAGTAGCAAATACCGAGATCCACGCGGGCCTCGACAGCCTTTTCCGTCAATCCAAGTCGTTCGAAGATTGCTGAGCTCTCAGAGATAAGGTCTTTGGCAGTTTCCTGAGCTCCCGGAATTTGGCGGGCGCTGCCCAACCAGCCTGACAAGGCGCCGACACGAAGCAGCAAATCTGCTTTTGCAGGCTCCTCCAGACCTTCAATTCTGGGACGCTCACCGATGCGCAGCCAGTATTCGCTGAGCAGTTGCCGGGCATCGTCAAGTTTGCCGGCTTCCTCAAGCTCTTTTGCCTCGGCGCAAAGAATGCGAACCTGTTCGCTCGCAGAACCAATTGCTGTATCGACCTGTATAGAGTTCACGTGATTTATGCTCATGTGAGGCCATCCCTTTCGTTATAGTGCAAGAAACCTTGCAAGAGAAACAGCAGGCGGCTATTATGCGCCTCGTTTAAGAAACCCGCAAGGGTTTCCCATCTTATTGCAATCGAATTTGTAATTCCGAACAACCAGGAGACACAATGAAAACGTTTAAAACACTTTGCGCCGCGCTGATTTTGGCAATTTCACTGAGCATTCCCACCTACGCTGAAGATACTAAACCGGGCGAGGTTCATACTCCCGGCAGATCCAGCGAAGTTACCGGCGGAACTGGCGAAACAACGGACACAGAGACCGGCACAGAGACAACGGCTGACATCGGTTACTCAGTTCTCACAGACATAGTGTGGGCTCTGACTTCGATTTTCTAAGCAAAACGACGCCCAAGAGTCCCGATTTCAAATCTGTCGACTGGATCACGCGCTGTCTAGTTAGTGTGCGACTTGCCGGGTTGGATCGCTGTATGCCCGGCAAGGGGGCGACACCAGCGCATGCTAACTGCATATAGCTTGGGAAGGCAAGAGAAATTGCAACATTCCCTTGATCCAGGCCGCAAATTTGGCTTCCCATGGCCGTCGCTGAGCTAAGTTCCCCGACAAACTAGTTAGTGTTCGCTGAAACCAGGCGTTCGACGGTTACCAGCGTGTCGATCTCGTGTGCCTTTTTGTCGGGCCGCAATCTGAGAATTCGGGGAAAACGAAGCGCGTATCCGCTCTTGTGCCTTTTTGAGGCTTGAACGCGGTCAAAAGTAACTTCAATCACGATCTCGGGATTCGACGAGGCGAACTCTGCCGTGCGCGAACTCCTTGATCGTGTGGTCGGTAAACCACTGCGTCATCTCGGCCAGTTCAGCGTCAGTCAGACCTGAATACGCTTTGCCAATATTCAAGAGCTCGTCGTCGTTGTCCGAACGGCGCACCGCAAAAGTGTAGTCAGACAACAGGTTTCGCCGTTTGCCGTGACCTACTTCCACGGCGGTGACAACTACGTCGAGGGTCGCGATCGCCCGTTTTAGTTTCAGCCATTCGCGCCCGCGTCGTCCCGGTTTGTAAAGAGACCCGGGACTTTTGATCATCAATCCTTCGTTGCCACGCGCCCGCGCCTCGTCGAATTCGCTGTCGAGCGCGGCCACTTCGGTAAACCGCTTCGCCTGCGAGATGCGGACGGTTCCGGTCTCGGGGATCATTTGCTCCAGCAGTTGACGTCGCTCTTCCAGCGACGTGTCAGTTAACACGCGGCCGGCGGCGTACAAAAGATCATAGGCGACCAGGATCACGGGAACGTCAGCCAACAAATCCTCGCCGATGTTTTTCCTGCCCAGGCGTTTCTGCAGTTCGCTAAAGGCAAGGATGCGGTCGCCCCGCGCGGGCACGATCTCGCCGTCGATCACTGCGTCGCTGTTAAGATTTTGGAGCGGCGCAACCAGTTCGGGAAAACGATGCGTGATTTCGTCCATGGTCCGCGAGTAGATGGCCACGCGTCCGTCTTTGGTATGAGCCTGCGCGCGGATGCCGTCAAATTTATCCTCGACAAAAAACTGGTCGGGCATCGTGCGGGCAATGTCTGCCAGGTCGGCGGCGGGCGTTGCGAGCATGAACTTGATCGGATGAAACAGGCGCATGTTCACGTCCTGCATGTCGTTCGCGCGAGCCCGCACCGCAGTTTCGCCAATGTCGCCAAGCAGCATATTTACCTGCGCAACTTGCGCCAACGGTTGACCAAACACTCGCGCGATTGCGTCTTCAACCAGCCCTTCCCTCAATCCGATGCGCAGGTCGCCGGCCAGCAGTTTGATCAGGTACTTTGCCTCGAGCGGCGTGGCGTGGCTGAGCACTGTGGTTAGTAGGCCGGTCTTGTTTTTTATCCCGCGAGTCTCGCTCAACCGGGTGATGATCGACTCAGTTTCCGCGAGACTCAACGTTGGACCGGGGAAGCGTTTTGCTGCGCTGACAGCTTCGTGCGCCGCTTCACCGGCATCGCCGAGCCGCACGTAGATTGGCCCCAACTCTTCGAAACTCAGTCCGGTGGCTTCGCTGAGAGCCGTGCTGATGATGCTGCCGCCGACGTTCGTGGTCCGTGCATCGTTCTGGGGCAAATTGATGACCGGCGAGGTAGCGCGCGGCCCGGCTAAGATCAGGATCCGAAAGCTGCTGGAGGTAGCTGCCAACGAGCGCGGCCTTCTCGAGTTTCTTCGTGGTCGCAGCAACTTTCTCCGCCACCGCGGCTAATTGTTCAAGCGAACCAGGCGATGCCTCGGGGGCCTCGGGGGCCTCGGGGGCCTCGGGGGCCTCGGGCGCCTCGGGTGCGGCTGTGGTTGCGTCGTCCTTGTCTTCTAAAGTTGTCATCAAACGTCTTCGCGGGCTGCTTGTAACACCTCGAAAAATCGATCGTGGTAGAGGTTGCGCGAGACGTTTGCGCGTGTCAAGCAAGCGGCAGATCGGCGCGGTGGTGAATAAACCTAAGCGAAACATTCACCACAGAGACACAGAGCCCACAGAGCAGGCACAAAGAAATTTCCAATTGGTTCACTACGCGAAACAAGCGCAACTTCTGCTTTGTCAGGTCACAGGTTACAATCTTCAACTTCGAAGGCCGTCCCCGGCAAAGTTTGAAAGGCGTCTCAGAACTTGTTTCTTCTAATTCTCGAATCACTCGGCAGCACCGAGTTGCTGTTCATCCTCGTGATGGCGCTCGTGTTTCTCGGCCCGCGCAAGCTGCCGCAAATCAGTCGCTCGCTGGGCAAGCATGTCACCGACTTTCGTCGTGCGTCTGAAGACTTCAAACGCACCTGGGACAAAGAAGTGAGTCTCGAAGAACTGTCGGCGCCTTCGGTTAACGGCGCGGCGCTTCCGGAGAATTCAATCGCAGCGCTCCCGGAGAATTCACTATTGAACAGCGAGCAGGCCGGACAGCTTGGACAGATCCAGAACCCAACCATTCAAGCGGTTCCGCCCGACCAGGTAATCGCGCGCCAATCGACGTTCTCCGACGTGAACTCCGAGGGCTCTGAAGCTCAGGCGACCGACACTTCCGCACTTTCATTCGATGGAGTTGATGCGGAAACCGCTACTGACGAGACCGACTCTTCATCCAAGCGCGATTGGTTATAGGCGAGTCCAGACGAAATAATTAATGTCAACGTTTATCAAGGCCCTGACGACAGGCAGCAGCAAAGAGGAAGATCTCGGCGGCCAGATGTCGTTCCTCGAACATCTGGACGAACTGCGAAGTCGTCTGATTCGTTCACTCGCATTTGTGTTTTTCGCCGCGGCTGCTTGTTGGTTTGTCTCTGATCGCATTTACAAATTTCTGGCGGTCCCGGTCGAGCACGCGCTGGCCGAAGCGCAACGGCGGCAGGTGCCAATCGCCGGCTTAACTGGAAACGAGACGATCCTACCGTTGACTTCGGTCAACGAAAACGACGTCGGCCGCTACATTTTTGCCGAAGAGACCAAGTTTGGAACCAGCGTGATTCCCGCGGGCGTTTCGGTGACGGCGCGGGCCGCGAAAGACGCTCAGGGGACGCTCGGACTTTTTACAGACGAACCGCTTTACGCGGGCGCGACGATCATTCCGAAGGGCGTACGCCTGCCGGTGGATTTTGCGGCCCTGCCCAGCGCGATCGCCGGTCTCAACGACAAGCTGATCGTCACCAGCGCGATTGAACCGTTTTCGCTTTACGTGAAGGTTTCACTGTACGCGGCAATTTGTTTGTCCGTGCCGTTCCTGCTGTGGCAAATCTGGGCATTTGTTTCACCCGGCCTTTACCCGCACGAGCGCAATTACGTCACGCCATTCATCGCGCTGTCGTCAATTTCGTTCGTGCTGGGCGCGGCGTTCGCCTACAAAGTAATTTTTCCACCGGCGGCGAAATACCTGCTCGGCCTGGGTCAGGATTTCCGGCTTTTGTTGAAGGCCGACGATTACTTTGATTTCATCATCATCGTGATGCTCGGCATGGGCATCGTTTTTCAAATGCCGGCGGTTACTTACGTGCTGGCGCGGATCGGGCTGGTGACGGCGCGTTTTCTAGTGAAGATTTGGAAGACAGCGGCCATCGTGATTTTGATTGCCGCAGCTGTTCTTTCGCCCACCAGCGACATTCCAAACATGCTACTGTTTGCCGCTCCGATGGTTGTTCTTTACATCGTGTCAATATTTGTGGCCTGGCTGTTTAATCGTCCCAGAACCGCAGTTTGAGCAGGCAAAAAGGCAACTTAATGCCGTATTTGCGGCATCTTGACTGTGTTCCCGGGGAGACCTAGAATCCGTAGCTTCCGCATCGTGACCGATTCAAAAGCCCGGTCTCGCTTCAGTTAAAACAAACGTCCGTCAGAGTGTTATCAGGAGTTTAGTTATGTCTTACCAGAAAGCCGTTGTTCGCCTGGCCATTTTCCCGCTCGTGCTGGCCGGCGCCAGCCTGTTTGGATTTGCACAGGATCGCAAGCCAAGCCAGGATCCGAACGATAAGCCGCGTAACGTGAAGCCGGAACTCAAAAAGGCTTACAAAGACTGGCTGGAGAAAGACGTCACTTACGTTATCACCGACGAAGAGCGCAAGGCGTTCAAAAAACTGGCGACCGACGACGAACGCGAACGGTTTATCGAAGAATTCTGGCGCCGTCGCGATCCGGATCCTGACACTGACGAAAACGAGTTCAAAGAGGAATACTACGAGCGCATCGCTTACGCGAACGAGCACTTCGCTTCGGGAATCCCGGGGTGGAAAACCGATCGCGGCCGCATCTGGATCATGTATGGAAAGCCTGACGAGCGCGAGACGCACCCGATGGGCGGCAGCTACGAACGTCCTTCCTACGAAGGCGGCGGCAACACGACGACCTATCCGTTTGAGATCTGGTTCTATCGTTACCTGGCGGGCGTGGGTTCCGGCATCGAAATCGAATTTGTCGATCCCACCGGCAGCGGCGAGTATCGCATTGCGCGCAATCCGAACGAGAAGGACGCGCTGCTGAATATTCCCGGAGCCGGTTTGACGCTCTCAGAACAACTGGGCCTCTCTGACAAAGCCGAACGCATTTCCGGCAGCGGCAGTGTCGGCAACCAGACATATACAGCGTGAACAGGACAGCCCGTTTTCGCGTCTGCAGTTGCTGGCCGATCTCAGTCGTCCGCCGCAAGTTAAGTTCAACGACCTGGCCTCGGCAGTTAACACCGGCGTGATCGAAGAGAACCCGCTGAACTTCGACGTTCGCGTCGATTTCTTCCGCCAGTCAGACGAGCGCGTGATTACCGCGATTACGATTCAGACTGACAACAAGGACCTCGTGTTCCAGGACAGCGGTGGACTGCAACAGGCTCGCATCAACATCTTCGGCCGAATCACTTCAGTGGCTGGACGCCGCTCCGGCATCTTTGAAGATCCGGTGATCACAACTGCAACTACTGAAGAGCTGAGCGACGCGAAAGATCGCAAGTCGGCCTATCAGAAAGCGGTGGCGCTCGCGCCGGGAACTTACAAGGTCGACGTCATCGTTCGCGACGTTGCGTCCGGCGCCACCGGCGTTCGGCACCAGGGTTTTACGGTTCCTAAATATGATCGCGCAAAAACTTTCGACTTCGACGCTCGTGCTGGCGGCCAAGTTGGAGAGCATGGTCGATCAGCCCGCCGTCGGCCAATTCGTCATCGGTCAGACGAAAGTGATTCCGAACGTTTCGGGAATTTATGCGAAGGGCCAACCGGTGGGCGTTTACATGCAGGTCTACAACGCCGGCATCGATCAAACCACGCTGCGACCTTCGGTAGACGTTGAGTACGCGCTGCTGAAAGACGGCAAGGAAATGGGCAAGCAAGCAGAAGACTGGCGCGGCATGAGCGATTCAGGCCAACGCCTGACCCTCGCCCGCTTGATCGACACGCGACAGCTCGCCCCCGGCGACTATGAACTGACGATTCGCATTCGCGATCGCGTTTCGGGACAAGCGCTCGCGCCGTCAGCAAAGTTCACCGTAGTTCAGTAAACGCCAGGAACGTTTCAATAACGCGTATCAGACCGCGGCCGCATGCCGCGGTCCGCAAATTTCAATCTCCCCAAGTCTGCTTCGGTGGTTCCCACTCCAAAGGAGTTTGCCCGTGACTACCCAAAGACTCGTCGTTCGCTGCGCGACGCTTTGCCTCTCGTTGTTGTTGACCGTCGCCCCATTTTCAGCCCAAAGTTCAGCCCAGAGCAAAAAGTCGAACAAAGCAAAACCAGCCGGCCAGGAGCCTGCAGAGCGGGAACGGAAGGTCAAGGCTGAATCGGACGATGCCTTCGACCGCTGGCTGCGGGAAGACGTCGACCTAATCATCACGCCTGAGGAGCGCAGGGCGTTCGAGAAACTCAAGACCAACGAAGAGCGCGAGAAGTTTACCGGGATATTCTGGGACGTTCGCGATCCCGACCCGGATACGGAAGAGAACGAATACCGCGAACAACACTACGAGCGCATCGCCTACGCCAACGAACATTTCAGCTCCGGTAAGCCCGGTTGGATGACTGACCGCGGCCGAATCTACATCAAGTTTGGCAAGCCCGATGAAATTGAGAGCCATCCGACTGGCGGCGCATACGAGCGGCCGTCTTACGAAGGCTTCGGCTCGACGACAACCTATCCTTTCGAAAAATGGTTTTATCGTTACCTGGCCGGCGTCGGCAGTGGTGTCGAAATTGAATTCGTCGATCCGTCCGGCAGTGGCGAGTATCGAATTGCGCGCGACGCGAACGAGAAAAACGCCATGGCCCACGTGCCTGGTCCTGGCCGCACGGGGCTCGAAGACCTTGAGGTTGGTTACCTGCGCGAATCGGATTCGCCGTTTTCAAGAATTGAGCGGCTGCGCGATCTCGAAGCGCCACCCGAGGTTGATCGCAAATCGCCGATCGGCATCCGGATTCCAACACCGAGCCTCGACGACAACCCGCTGGCTTTTTCCATTCGCGCGGACTACTTCAAGCTGTCAGCGAATCGCGTCCTGACGGCGTTCGTAGTGCAAACTGAAAACAAGGACCTCGCGTTTCAGGACAGCGGCGGTTTGCAGACGGCGCGGCTAAACATCTTCGGAAAAATCGTTACGGTAACTGATCGTCGCGTCGGCGCCTTCGAAGATTCTGTGACGACCACTGCTACCGTCGCTGAACTTACGGAAGCGAAAGAGCGCGCGTCGGCTTACTCGAAAGTTGTGGCGCTCGCACCCGGCCGTTACCGCGCCGACGTGATTGTTCGCGACGTTGTTTCCGGCGCCACCGGCGTCAGGCATTTCGCGTTTCACGTTCCCAGATACGAAGACGATGTGCTGGCGACGTCAAGCATGATCCTGGCGGCGAAGTTGGAAAATATGGAAGGGAAGCCGTCGGCTGGTCCATTCGTGATCGGTCAAACGAAAGTGATTCCGAACCTGACCGGCCTTTACCATCGCGGCCAACCCGTCGGCGTCTATCTCCAGCTTTACAATGCGGGCATCGATCAAACCACGTTGCGCCCTTCGGTCGACGTGGAATATGCGCTGCTGAAGGACGGCAAGGAACTTCGCAAACAGACCGAGGACTGGCGCGGGATTAGCGACTCCGGTCAGAAGCTGACTTTGGCGCGGCTGCTCGATACGAAGGCACTCGTGCCTGGCGAGTATGAAGTGACGATTCGCATTCACGATCGCGTCTCGGGCCAGGCGCTCGCGCAGGCGGCGAAGTTCACCGTGGTCCCGTAAAAGCAGTAAATTGTTAAGAGCAGTCAATTGTAAATCGTAAATCGTGAATAGAAGGCGATGGCGTTCCGATCACGATTCACGATTTACTGTGCGCCGAAGTTAGAATGATTCAAATGGACAAGCAGGCACATCTGACGGGGCTCACCCAGGCCGAACTCGTCGCGTTCGTCGAGGCGGGCGGCGAACCCGCCTTTCGCGGGCGGCAGATCTTTGCGGCGATTCAGCATCGTCGTCTGCTGAGTTTCGCTGAGATGAGTGACTTGCCCAAGGCCTTGCGCGAGCGTTTGCAACAGACGGCGACTGCTTCGACGCTGACTGTCGAATCGCGTTACGTCTCCGCAGACGGCACGCGTCGCTACCTGATGAAGACGCACGATAACCTTCCCGTCGAGACAGTTTTCATTCCTGAAGAACGCCGCGACACGATCTGTTTCTCGTCGCAGTCGGGTTGTCCGTTGCAGTGCACCTTCTGTCTGACGGCGCAATTGGGTTTGCTGCGTTCGTTAACATCCGGAGAGATCGTCGAGCAGATAATTGTTGCGCTCAACGATGCGTACGGCGTCGGCGAAAAGCCGCCGCGTGGCACCAACCTCGTCGGCATGGGAGCCGGCGAGCCGTTTCTGAATTTTGAGTCGCTGCTGAAAGCATTGCGCGTCATGGCCGATCCGCAAGGCTTGTTCATCGTGCCGCATCGAGTGACAGTTTCGACCGCCGGGGTCGTCCCGCGCATTCGCGAGCTGGCCGGAATTCCCGATCGTCCCAACCTCGCGATCTCGCTCGCCGCGCCGACGGACGAATTGCGCAACGAGCTAATGCCGATCAACAAAAAATGGCCCCTCGAAGAATTGCTATGCGCTTGCAGGGAATTTGAGGCGACACTGAAAGCGGGCGAGCGTTTCACTTTCGAGTACGTCATGCTTGACGGCGTCAACGATTCGGATGAGCAGGCGCGACAACTGGCGAATCTGCTCAACCGGCACGATCTGCACGCGCGCGTGAATCTGATTCCGCACAACCCCGCTGACCCGCTGCCATATCAACCGTCGCCGGCAAGCCGCGTGGAAATGTTCAAGTCGATTTTGGAGTCGAAAGGCGTGCGCGCGTTTGTGCGGCGACCGCGCGGGCGAGACATCTTTGCGGCCTGCGGCCAACTTGCCGCGGTAACAGGGTTGCAGGTAGCCTCGGGGCAGTAGCCCGACCGTCTGGGAGGGCTCCGCATCAGGCTATGATCTCGAGATCCACGAAAGCAACGCCGAACATTCCTAAACGTATCTGAGAATCATGAGACGACTTACCACCAAATTGGCTTTAACAACCGCGCTGCTTCTTATACCGGCGAACTTTTTTGCGAACCCCGCGAACCCAACGCCGCAGTCGGCGCCAAGAATTCCTGTCAGTGGTTCACTTGCGTCGAGCAAGATCGCGCGCGGTCGCACCGTCCAGGCAACTATTGTGATGGACGTTCCCTCCGGTTATCACGTGCACTCCAACCGGCCGCTCGAAAAGTTCCTGATCGCCACGCAGCTTCAGATCGAGGCGCCCAAAGGAATCCAGGTCGGACCGGTGCGTTACCCGCGCGCGCTGCTGCGTTCGTTGAAGTTTTCCAAAAACAAGGTGGCGGTTTTTGAAGGCCGCACGACGATGCGGTTCAGCGTGACGGTGCCGAGAAGTTTTAGTGGGAACTCTGCCGAGCTAAAGGCGCGTCTGAGATATCAAAGTTGCAACGACGACACCTGTTTCCGGCCGCAAAGCGACGAAGTTAAGTTGTGGCTGAATGTCGAATGAAAGGGGAAGAGGGTAAAGGGTAAGGGGGAAAGGGACGAAGACGTGGCGAGACTATGTCTTCTCCTTTACCCATTCCCCCTTAACCTTACCCCTCTCCCCCTTCTTGCCGATCACCGACATCAGCCTGCCGACTTTCCCCTGAACATTCTTTTCGCGTCGATAAGAGAAAAACAGATCCGTGCGGCACATCGTGCAGAGCGGCGCCATGTGAATTTTCTCCGCAGCAACTCCGGCGGAAACTAACTGCGCTCGGTTCGACTTCAACAGATCGATGCAGGCGTGGTGTTCGCGTGTTTCTCTGAACAGATCCTGCTCGGGAAATTTACTGCTGAACGCGTCGATAACATCCGCGCCAACTTCATAACAACACCATCCCGCCGCTGGCCCGATCGCAACGCGCACATCCTGCGGCCTGGTCTTGTACTCCGTCGTCATGCGATCGAGCGCCCTGAGCGCCACCTGCGCGAGCGTGCCGCGCCAGCCCGCATGCACAGCCGCGAAGGCGCCAGTCACCGGATCGCCAATCAGGATTGGCACGCAGTCGGCAGTCTTTACTCCGGCCAAAACACCGGCTGCGTTGCTGACGAGCGCGTCGCAGTAGATCGTGTCGCCGCGCGCGTCTTCCGCCGGTTTTGCTTCCGCCAGATTGTTTATGAGCCGGACGTCGGCGCCGTGGACTTGCCAGCAACCAGCGAGGGCCCACTCGCCTGCATCGCTCGGAAAAAGCTTGAGAAAGCGGCGACGATTCTCCAGAATGTTTTCCGCGGAGTCTTCATTAAAGCCGGCGAGATTGAGCGCGTGGGCCGGCATTGGGCTGGTGCCACCGACGCGCGTCGAAAATCCATTGGCGAAACCGGCATCTTCCAGAGGCGCGCAGACGAGCGCCTGCACGCCGTCGAGTGTGCGCCAGTAGAAGCCGGCGCGCGTTAATTCGAGGTCGCTTGTGATCGTTTCCATCGGCATAGACATTATCGAAGTTGCGCGGATACGCGAAGTGTTGTTGCGCACGCCGCGCTTTGGCAAACGCGTGTTTACCGCCGCCGAACGGGCGTATTGCGACAGTCGCGGGGCGGTCGCGGCGCAACATTATGCCGCGCGCTTTGCCGCGAAAGAAGCGATGCTGAAGGCACTGCAAACTGGCTGGCGCGGAGGGATTGGCTGGCAGGACGTCGAAACTGCCGCGCGCGATTCAGGCGCGCCTTTTCTAATTATGCACGGCGCGGTGAAGGATTTGTTCAATGCGTCGGGCGCCACCACCGCGCATCTTTCCATGTCACACACGACAGAGCACGCGATCGCACAGGTGGTGTTGGAGAGACCCGAATAGCCGCTTAGCGATAAGCAACGGGACTGAACTCAGACTGTTCTGCGCTTCTCGCCGTCGGTGATAAGATTGTGCCTGTGAGGTTTTGAGATGAGTACAAAGACGCAAGCAACCATCGAAGATTTGTACCGACTCTCTGACAACGGGAAGGCGGAAATCGTTAACGGAGAGATTATCCGAATGAGTCCAACAGGTGACTTGCCCGCACGTGCAGGCGGTTCGATCTATGTAAGCCTCAGAGGAGTTGAGCGCCGAGTAGGAGGTCGGGCATATCCGGATAACGTTGGTTTTAGGGTACAGCTATCGAATCGCACATCCTTTAGCCCGGATGCCGCTTTTTTCATTGGAGAGTCTTCGGGAATGAAGTTTCTTGTCGGCGCTCCGGTCTTCGCTGCGGAAATCAGAAGTGAAAATGACTATGGCCGAGAGGCCGAGCTTGAGATCGCAGCCAAACGTCGAGATTATTTTGCGGCCGGAACGTTGGTCGTTTGGGACGTTGATTTGCTAAGTGTTGATGTGGTCAAAGTGTATCGTGCCTCTGATCCGGATAATCCCAAGATTTATCGACGTGGTGAGATTGCCGAGGCCGAGCCTGCTGTTCCGGGTTGGCAAATGCCGGTTGATAATTTGTTTGATTGAGTTCTTGCCCACCGCGGTCGATCTTGAAGCGTTTACCTCATAGCGTTTACAAGAGTCTGTTTCCCGTTGCGGTCCGTGTCCACGCGGGTTGTTATCAGTGAAGGCGACTGGTAATCAAAGTAGCCGCGATTGCGCGGTCGCGAATGTTGAGTGAGCACACTTTCTTTCATCCCTTCAAACTCGGCGACCTGATCAGCTTCGACGCCAATTGAGTCAGGCAAGTCTCCATGCAAAAGGCATTCGACGTTCGGGCCTAACTTCCCGGTCACCGCGATCAGTTCGCGACGCGGACAGGAGAGCGTAGCGCGCGAGCCGGTGTCGGGATCGATTTCGACAAACTCAATTCCTTCCGGGCATTCAAAGTTTCGGCCGCCCAGTTCGGGTTTCAATTCCACCGCGCCTTTCACAAATTCGGTCCATGCCGGCAACGCCGCCTCCGCGCCCGTCAGTCCCAATTGCTGATTGTCGTCAAAACCGATCCAGACGACGCAGACGAGGTTAGGCGTGTAACCGACGAACCAGCCGTCGCGCGACGTGCCGGTTTTGCCGGCGATGGCGGTGCCGTTGACGGCGTTACGCGCGCCACGCGCAGTTCCATGATCGACGACAGCGGCGAGCGTGTTGGTAATCATGTAGGCCGTGGTCGGACTGATGACCTTGGTGTCAGTAATTTCGATGCTCACCACGTGCGTCGCCGGCGGTTCACCAACACTCGCAATGATCTTCGGCTGCACGCGATGACCGCCGTTCACAAACGCAGCGTACGCGGCGGCAAGTTCGAGCGGCGTGACTTCCTTTGTGCCCAGCGCCAGCGACGGATAACGTTCAGGTTTTGGTAGTCCAAACCGTTCCGCGAGATTGGCGATGCGCGCCAGACCAGTTTGCAACGCGACATCAACGGTGACGACATTCAACGACTTCACCAGGCCCGTCCGCATGGTGACATCGCGCATGGAGTAGCCGCCGCCGAAGTTTGCCGGGCGATAAGTTTTGGTGCGGTCGTAAACAAATTCGCGCGGCGCATCTGCGAACGTTCGCACCGGTGACATGCCGTCTTCGAGAGCAGCAGCGTAAACGAACGGCTTGAAAGTCGAGCCCGGCTGTCGGCGCGCGTCAGTGGCGCGGTTGAGTTGCGACTCGGCGTAGTTGCGGCCGCCAACCATTGCCAGCACGTTGCCCGTTTTCGGATCGAGCGCGACGAGCGCAGCCTGCGGTTTCAGCGCCGCTTGCGGCCTGGCGTTGCGATTCTTGTAAACGAGATCGAGACGATCCAACTGTCGCTTGAGTGCCGACTCGGCAAGTTGCTGCAGGTCGAGATCGATGGTTGTGTAAATTCGTTGGCTGGCAGGCGAAGCAGCAAACTGCGAATCGGAAGTTCGATTGACGTAGTCGACGAAATAAGGCGCCAGCGAATTGGCAGAATCCGAAGCCGGCGAAACCGTCACGGCTTCCTGTGACGTCGCGGCAGCCTGCTCAGCGTCAATCCATCCGTCGCGGACCATCGCCGACAACACGATGTTTCTGCGGGCGTGGGCCGCATCCTGATGGTGCAGCGGCGAGTAATGCGCCGGTCCCTGAATCATGCCGGCGATCGTCGCCGCTTCGGCGAGCGAAAGGTCTTTCAAGTCCTTGCCGAAGTATATCCGCGCTGCTTCGGCAACGCCGCGCACTGCCACCGCGCCGCGTTGGCCCAGATAAACTTCATTGCAATAGAGCGCGAAAATGTCTTCTTTCGAAAGACGCCGCTCCAGCGCCACGGACAGCATCGCTTCGGCGTATTTGCGTTTGAAGGTGCGCTCGGGGGACAGGTAGGTGTTCTTGACGAGTTGCTGGGTAATCGTGGAGCCACCCTGCCGCGAATGATCGTTTGTTTGATCATTAGTTTCTTCGCCGGCGTTTCGCACGAACGCGCGCGCGATTCCAAACGCGTCCAAACCCGAGTGTTGGAAGAAGCGATGATCTTCGATGGCAAGTATCGCGTGGACCAGCACCGGTGGAATTTCGGAGTAACGAATATTGCCGCGCTTGCCGGCTTTGGAAGAAACGTCATTGGAAAGAACTTCGGGCTCGAGGGTGAACGTCTCGATGGGCAGATCGTCCGCCGTCAGTTCTGAGATTCTGTCTTTAGTGTCGGAATTTATGCGAACAACTGTCGGACGGCCAGCGCTCGGGTCGCTGCGGCTCGGTCGCAATTCGATCCCGATTTCTGTTTGGCGAAAGCTGCCGTTCCAAACGTTGCTGCCGGTCGATTCCACATAGCCCGCGCGTCGCAGGGCCTGAATCAAATCAGCGCGCGCAAATTTTTGTCCCGGCTGGATGACACGCGGCGCGGCGTAGAGGCCGGGCCGGCTGGTCAGGTAACCGTTTGCCAGGCGCGCATCGACGAGGCGCGAATAATATTTGTACGAACGCAGGAAGGCATCGCCGCCGGTGATCAGGGCAATCGCGAACAGTCCGCAAAATGAACGGAGGAGCAGTCGCCGTTTGCTGAGGGGGTCGTCGTGAAAGAAGGAGCGAATGCCGCGTGCAATTCGTCGCGGCGAAAGAGGCCGGCGCCGAGCGTTGATGGATGTGACTTCGATAGTCATGAAGGCAGACGACACGCCGACCTGAAATATCCGCGAAGGCTGTCCCTGGATTCCCGCCACAGCCCTTCAGTGCTCCACAGTTTTCCGAATGCTGTTTATATACAGCTAATCGACGCCGAATTCTAGGTTTGGCGCGTACCCGTTTCGACTTTTACGAATTTATGGACTAGCGAATTACGAGACTCGCGTCTTTGCGGTAACGTTGTGGTTCCTTATAATGCGAGACACCGCGTGTAACGCAAACTGTTAGTTTGCGAGTTTGTCCGCAACTCGTTATCAGGGAAGCGGTATGAAGCGGACGCTAAACTAACAGTTTGCGTTACGGTCCGCGAAAATAACTTTCTGGAGAGTTCTTAATGCCTAAACCAAATCACGTCAGCGCAAATTCTGGTGATGTGCTGCTGCTCGCCGGCACCATGAAGGGCGCATTCATACTTCGTTCAGACAAGCAGCGACAACAGTGGGAAGTCGGCGGCCCGTATTTTCCCGGCCGCGCGATTTACGCTTTTGCTTACGACGATCGCAACGGCCGCCAGCGTCTTTGGGCGGCAGTCAACAGTTCCTATTGGGGTTCTTACTTGAGCTCGTCTGACGACTTTGGCAAGACGTGGACCGAGCCGGAAACTTACGGCGTGAAGTTTCCCGAAGACGCCGACTCATCAGTGAAACAGATTTGGCAGATCGCGATGGGCCATCCGGGCGAGTCAGACACGTTGTACTGCGGCGTGGAACCGGCAGCGCTGTTTAAGTCGACGGATGCGGGCGAGAGCTGGTCGCTGGTCAAGGGCCTGCACGATCATCCGCATCGTTCGCAGTGGCAGCCGGGCGGCGGCGGGCTGTGTTTGCACACGATCCTGCCTGATCCTTCAAATGCGAAGCGTTTGTACGTGGCGATCTCCACCGGCGGCGTCTATCGCACCGACGATGGCGGAGAAAACTGGCAGCCGCGCAACAACGGCGTGCGCGCGCAATTTCTGCCAGAGGGCCAGCAGTATCCCGAATGGGGCCAGTGCGTTCATAAGATCGTCAGTCATCCCGATAAGCCCGAGCGCATGTTTCTGCAAAACCACTGGGGCCTGTACAAGAGCGAGGACGGTGGCGACAACTGGACCGACATGGCCAAGGGCGTGCCGTCGGATTTTGGTTTCGCGATGGAAATCGATCCGAATGATGCGGATAGCGTATTCATCGTGCCGCTCGAGTCTGACGAATTTCGCTGCACGCCGGAAGGCAAGCTGCGACTCTATCGCAGCGAGAACGCCGGCGAATCGTGGCAGGCGGTGGAAAAAGGACTGCCGCAGGAGAACGCGCTGGAAACTGTGTTGCGCGACGGCATGTCCGCGGACAGCCTGAAGCCTACCGGAATTTACTTCGGCACGCGCAGCGGCAAGTTGTTTGGATCGGCGGATGGCGGCGAGTCGTGGAATGCGATTCAGGAAAGTTTGCCGCCGGTCGTTTGCGTGAAGACCGCGGTGATACAGTGAATGTAACGAAACTGTTAGTTTGCGATCGGGTTGTTAACGAATGTTGGACGCGCAAATTAACAGTTTGCGTTACGGACAAAAACACATGAAACAATTTCTTGCCGGCTTGTTACTCACGCTCTTGTTTGTCGCAGTCCCGACGTTGACGCAGGCGCAGGAGAAGAAGGCGCCGGAGAAGAAGGCGCCGGAGTTCAAACTGATCGAGTTTCACATGGCCTTGCTGAAGCGTGGCCCAAAGTGGACCGGCAATTTCGTGCCCGGTTCCGAAGGCCTCGAAGCCGAGCAGCGAGCTTACGTTTCATCGCTGCTCGAATCGGGCAAGGCGGTGATCGCCGGGCGGTTGCGTGATGACGGCGAGATCCGCGGCGTTTATATTCTGCGTGCCAAGACGGCTGAGGAGGCGCGCGGCTGGGCCGAAGCCAGTCCGGGGGTAAAATCCGGCCTGCTCGTTGCGGAGATGCATCCGTGGTGGTCGGAAGACGTGATGAAGCGGCCGACGTCTTCCACAAAAATGACGACCGTGTACCTGGGCTTTTTGAAGCGCGGTGAAAAATGGACGCCGGAAAAAACGCCAGCCACCGCGGAACTGCAGAAGGCTCACCTTGCCAACATCAATCGCCTCGCGGAAATGAAGAAGCTGGTCGTGGCCGGGCCTTTTGGCGACGATGGACCACTTCGCGGCATCTTCGTCTTTAGAGTTGCTTCGCTCGAAGAAGCGAAGGTACTCGCGGAAACCGACCCGGCGGTTCAGGCTGGCAGGCTGGCGATCGAAATGCACGGGTGGACCGTGCCGGAAGGCATCCTGCCGTAGATTGGACTCCGTGGTTCGGAGTCCAGCCTTTAGGCTGCTCACTTGGCAGCAAATTCAACGCCAGCTAAAGCTTGTACTCTAAAACGGCACGTATCATCATGATTACCTTCAATGTCGCAGGTTTCTTAACTGACTTTACGAACGGTCAGGGTCAGGTCGTGGTTGAAACTCCGGCAGCCACGGTCGGCGAGGCGCTTAATGGCTTGTGGCAGCAGCATCTCGGCCTGCGCGATCGCGTGTTGAATGAGCAGGGGAACCTGCGGCAGCACGTCAACATTTTTCTCGATGACGAGAATGTCCGGCGGAAAGAGTTGCTTGAGACGCGCTTGCCGGATAATTGCGAGATTACAATCCTGCCCGCGGTCAGCGGGGGTTCTGCCTGACAGTGGACGGACGACCGCCGACCGACGGATAGAGTTTTGGCGGTCATCCGTCGTCGGTCTGCGGTCAGCGATACAAGCTATGAAAGCCACCTGGAATAATGCAACGATAGCCGAAAGCGATGAAACCGTCGTCGTGGAAGGCAATCATTACTTTCCTTCCGAGTCTGTTAACGAAGTCTATCTCGAGCCGAGCAGCAGTCACACGATTTGCCCCTGGAAGGGCGAAGCGAGTTATTACAATGTGGTTGTTGATGGCCAGACGAACAAGGATGCGGCCTGGTATTACCCGGAACCAAAAGATGCCGCCGCCGAGATCAAGGATCGCATCGCCTTTTGGCGTGGCGTGACTGTTAGTTGAATCGAACCGCCAAGACGCCAGGAACGCCAAGACCACAGAGTATTAACCTCCGTCCGGTCCTTTGTCTGTCCTGTTCAGCTTTTCTTGGCGATCTTGGCGGTTAATCGCAAGGAACTTGACCACGAACTCGCCCGTATAACGCAGCATGTATTGCCCCGCCTGCGGTTCAGAAGAACGACAACTCAGCCAGTACTGCCGCGCCTGCGGAACTGATTTGGGCGTGGTCCGTAGGGGGCTCGAGCGCCCTGACACGATCACCGCGTCAGCAATTTCTGCGCGCGAACAGATCAGCCTGGCGATGGCTGACAAAATCCGCCAACTGAAATCCGCCGAGGATTTGAAGAGTGTGGCGGAAGATATCCTGCCTGAAATTGAAAGTTTTCTTGAATCGCCGGAAGAGAAGCGGTTGCGGCGCGTGCGAGCGGGAGTGGTGCTGGCGGCGTGTGGTTTAGGTGGGGCGCTGCTGATCTTTCTGATGAGTCTCAATGAACACGATCTGATTCCGTTTATTTCTCTGGGCGTCATCGCCTTTCTGATCGGACTCGGCCTCGTGATCAACGGGCTCGCCTTCACGATCCCGCGCAAAACCCTTGCTGACCGTTCCGAAGAAGCCCAGGCGCAAAGAGAATTGGAGTCACGCGCGCAAAACTCTTACGTGGCGAATCAACTCTCAGCCCAAACCAACGATCTGCCCAGTCCTCTGGCTGCGATTGCCGGACGTTCTTCTGTCACCGAACACACGACACATCAACTCAAGACAAAAACATAGATTGGGATTGCCGTGTCGGCAAAGCGAAGAGGTCGAAGCCTTATGCAAACCATCGAAGTCTGCGGCTTAGCGAGGCTTTGCTTTTTGCTGTTTCGGCGTTTTGGCGGGTATTAACGTAATGAGAGTCCGGAGTGCATTGTTCACGGAGTCGGAGTCAGGAAAATAAGGGCGAACGTCGGGCTCCAACATAATTGCACCATCCTGTAAGGAATAGTATTGAACGTCGACCCTTCCATTTGCCTGGCGAATTCTAACCTGATGTCCCTCTCGGTATGCTTGGAAATACTTGCCTCGGACGCCCTTTTTGCCTGAGAAGTCATATTCGGGTTGTATTTCAGCGGCGGGCAATTTTTTCTTACTAGGTTTCTTCATAAACTCTGCGCTCTGAGGCGGTTGCTTTGCGGGCACTAATTAAGCGGACGACAACGCCATCGCTCCCTTCTGGTGTCTCCGTGTGAACGACCAGCAGAATTCTACCGTCATTCGATACGCCAATGCTAATGAGTCGTCGCTCGATTTCTGAATGATACTCGTCCGGAAACGAAACCAGAAAGGGATCGTTGAAAATCGTTTTTGCATCTTCAAATCCAACTCGATGTTTCCGGCGATTATCCCCTGCTTTTTCAGCGTCCCATTCGAATATTAACTGCATCGAGCCTCAGAGTATCTTTGCTGGTATTCCCTCAGCAAGAGTCGGTTGTCCTTAGGAAGTGAAGTCTCGAATGTCCTTGAACGGCGTTTCCGGGCTGTTGAAATCGGGCCGGTAGTAGTAGGCGGCGCCGTCAAACTCCTGCGTCCAACCTTCCTCCATTCCCAATTCGTCCAGCGCGGTGAGCGCGCGCAGCCACTCTGTTTCCGAAATACGTCGCGACAACAGGACGTGCCGCTTGCTCGTTGCTGCCTGGTGCGTCGGGTAATACTGGGCCATCAGCGAAATAGCCACGCGCGGACTCAACTCGTCCTTGATCCATTCGAGCGACTCGCGCACGCCGCCGATGTCGTTCGGCAGGACCAGCAGACGAATGATCAGCCCCTGCTGCAGCAGCCCGTCGTTCCCAAACACCAGTTCGTCGCCCACTTGGGCAAACATTTCGGCAATGGCGCGGCGCGCGTGGTCCTTGTAGCCCGGCACTTTCGAATAGAGATAGCCGGCTTCGTCTTCCGCGTATTTCAGATCGGGCAAGTAGACGCCGACGATCCCCTGTAGCAGGCGCAACACCTCAACCGAGTCGTAGGCGTTGGTGTTATAGACGATCGGAACATTTAGCCCGGCTTCAGCGGCAAGCAGAATTGCGCGCGCCATCTGCGGCGCAAAGTGAGTTGGCGAAACGAAATTGACATTGTGACAACCCGCGGCCTGCAGTTCGAGCATGATCTCGGCGAGACGTTCGTGAGTAATCTCGTTCTGAAGTTGCTGCTTGTGCGTTTGCGAGATTTGGTAGTTTTGACAATAAACGCAGCGCAGGTTGCAGTTGCCGAAGAAAATATTGCCGGCGCCGCGCGTGCCGGTGAGCGCGGGCTCTTCGCCGAAGTGCGCGGTGTACGAAGAAACGATCGGCAGGCGCCCGGAGTAGCAAGCGGCGATTTCGTTGTTCAGGCGATTATTGAGACAGTCGCGCGGGCAGACCGTGCAGCGTTCGAGTAGCGCTTCAAGCTTTTCGACGCGGCGTTGCAGCTCGCCGGTGGCAAGGAGTCCCAAATAGCGCGGGCTTTGCCTGGCTGCAACTTCGCTTTTCACTGGGTGCTCGTGCTCCCTCATTCTGGCTCTGAGATCTCAAATTTGAGATCTCAAATCTCAAAACTTAAATCTCAGAACTGACCTCCGACCTCTGCCATCTGATCTCTATTATTTGTGACTGCGAAAGTGTACAAAGTGCGGCTTGTGATGTTCCACCAGGTCGGCGGGAGCAACTCGCGTACTTTGCCGCCAGATGAAATCCATCTCCGCATGAATCGTGCTGAGCGCGAGCCGCGCCTCAAAGATCAGCAGCATGCTGCCATAAAAAAGGAAGCACGCTCCAATCAGACCGACGACTACCGGAACGTAATTGTAGCGCGGACTGCTCGGGATCACGGCCACAACGCCGATGGCCACGCTCGTCGCCACAAACATGCCAGTGGCGAGATAGAAAGCGACCATCGAACGCTGCAGGATGCGCGCGCGGCTCGTCAGCTTATCGAGTTGCGCGAAGATCACACCCTGGCGTTCTTTGGTTTCATCCACATGCTTTTCGGCAAGCTCTTCCAACTTGTCCGACAACGCGCGCACCCGGTCGACAACTCGACCGAGGCGCGACGATGTTGAAAGAATCATGCTGCCGCACGCCGAAATTAACACCGCCGGCGTGATCATCGCCGTCAGCACGGCGACCGCTGAAGACATCGGATCCACGTTTCAGTCCCAGCTCAGTTACGCCGCCCGCGCCTCTTTGTCGTCTTCTTCTTTACGACTGGCTTGTCCGCGGGCTGGCTGGCGGCAGCGTCCTGCTTTCGTTTCATCCTCTGCTGGATCATATCCACGACCATCTGCTGCGGAACGTCAGCGCTCAACTTAACTTCGTTACCCTCGGCAGTGACGGCCAGGCCTTTCAAGACTGACTGCGCGGTGGCATCCGGTATCGAGCTGGTCGCATATCGCAGCAGACCTGAATACAGATTGGCCAAGATTTTGGCCGTGTCAGGATTGTCAGCGTTGCTGACGCCGCGAATCATGAAGTTGGTCGCGTCCATCGTCAGGGCGGCGTAAAAGTCGCCCAGGTTCGTATCGCAACGCGACGCGCGGTCAGTCCCTTCCGTTCCCAGCATGCCGAAGCTCTTGGCGAACGAATACAACGGCCGGCCCGCGACGCTGATGATCGCATTCGGATCGCGCACCAGAGAATTCAGCGTTTCCGGGTTGATGCGATCCTTGCCCGCGCCCGCGTCAATCGCCGCGCGCAGGTAGGCAGGCGTGCCGGTGGCAATCGTGTTGCCGTTCAGCGAAACTATGCCGACTTCCGAGAAGCCGCGCAGGAGCGGATACTTTTCCGCTTGTTTAGCTACCGGATCGATGGTCATCAGGCCCATCGTTTTATCGGCATACTTCTCATCGCGGAGTTTCCCTTGCGTAGCCATGCGCGCCAATCCGAAAAGCGCTTCGGCGCTGAAGTCGCCGCTGGCGACCATCATGAATTCGGGCGCCTGGAAATTCAGGTCGGCAGTCGGTTTCTTGAAGCGAGTAGCAATAACGATGTACTCAATCTTCGTGGGATCGACGCCTGCCTTCGTCTTAGCTTCTTCAAAGCCCTGGCGCATTTTCTCAACTTCATTCGGCGGCATCAGCCTGGGAAGAACTTCGTTGAGAATGCGTTGCGGGTTGATGAAGACGAGCGTGTCGGCCTCGGGCAGGCTCGACAGAGAACTGATGACGGTTTGCATCGCCGCCGTCCGCGCGGCGATCTCAGTCGCGTTGTTGGCGGAAACGTGCCGGGCGATCTCGATGACCTCCGGCCGGGCGACGACTGCAGTTTGGGCCGGCGCGTTTTGCGCGCGGGTTTCTAGCGCCACCGCTCCGATAACAAGCAGCAGCGCGACGAGGAAATTGAAAGGTTTTCTCACCGGCGAAGTTTTTCTCACAGACTAGGGCCTCCATTCAGAATTTCAGTTATCTTCACATAGAACGAGCACTTCCCAACAGCGTTTAGAGCCAACTGGTGCTCTAACTGGTAACGCAAACTGTTAGTTTGCGCGCGCGTTGAACGTCATTCATTCATCGCAAACTAACAGTTTGCGTTACCAGTTAGACTAGAGCCAGTCGAGTTTTGGAACCGTGAACTCGTCCTGCACATTTCCGGTATTCAGTGTCGAAGCGGGCTCAAAAAGCAGCACCTCCGCCTCTTCATCGGCGACGGGGCGGTGTTCGACGCCGCGCGGCACAACGATAAACTCACCTTCTTCCAACCAAACCTCTCGCTGTTCGGAAGTCCCTTCGTTGGTCGCTTCGCGAAACTCCATCCGAAAGCGACCTTTGACGACTAAAAACATTTCGTCTTCCGTCTCGTGGTGGTGCCAGGTAAACGGTCCCTGAAACTTTACCAGCTTGAGATACTGTCCATTCAACTCGCCAATGATGCGAGGATTCCAATGGTCCTTGATCAGCGAGAGTTTGTCGCGAAGATTGATTTTGTCCATGGTGGAAGTAAACAGCAAAACAGTAGACAGTAGACAGTAGACAGCAAACAGTAGACGGTCGACGGCAGACGATAAACAGCAGACAGCAACGACGGCCAGGCGAAACCGGTTCACAGAACGGAAGTCAGCGAAACCGGGCCACGCGAACGGAAGTCAGCATCCAGCGTCAGTAGCAATAACGACGGCCCAGCGGACAAAGTTCTGAGATTAGCTTTTCTGACATCTTCAAGAAGAGATTAGCTCTTTGAACTGTTCGAGATTGACTCGACTCAGCAAATGCCGCGCAAGCCTACCGTGTAAAACTCGACGGCACCGTTCTTCCGGCTGTCTCCTGTCTGCTGTCTACTTACTCCCTGTTTACTTCTCACAAAATCTCATCCAGCAATTTCGCTAGTCGGTATCCACCTTTCGCGAGTTGCCGCCGGACCACCTCACGATTGAGCGCGCCATAACTGGACGGGTGTTCGACGTCGTAAACCACTTCGGTGACCGGCTGGCCGTCGCGCATTACGGGCGTGCCATCGCGCGAAGTTACCGGGATCGTTCTCTGCCTGATCGGAGTCACACCCTTGTAAGCATGCTCGCGCGCCTGCCGCAGCGAATCGTTGGCCCACTGCACGGCCCACGTGTCCACTCTGCCGCGCGGGTTCCAGTTTGATTCCGGTTTCACCGACGTCTTCAGGAATGATCCTAACGCGTCAGGAGTCGTGTTCCCGGTCGTTTCCATCAACGACTTGACCAGATCAAAGTCCCAAAACGAGTGAAGGTTCCGCCCCTCTTTGTTGATGATCAACTGATTGCCGCCACGATCGCTCGGCAGACCTTTCGCTTTGACTACTGCCGGATCGGTGGCAATCACGATCGCGCCGTTTGGACCATTGACGTCGATGAAGCCGCAGCCGATGTGCAGCGGCTGATGCATGTCGCCGAGAAAGTGGACCAGCAGTTTCAATGCATTGCGTTTGCTCAACGGATGATTCGCGTCGGGACGTCCCTGCAACGTGCGAATGCAAATGTTGAGCATGTGCACGACGTCGTTGTCGGGCGTGAAGCCAGGACACGTTTGATAGCTCTGGCAGCCGAGCGGCAGGTTGTCGTAATGCCACTCGCGATTCTTTTCATTGTGAGCGAGGTCCTGGAGAAACGCATTCGTGTCTTCGTCCGCGTCGGTCTTGCCCATGCGTTCCTTAACGTTGTCGGCCCAGGAGGCAATGTTTGCAAGCGTTTCACCGGGCTTGAGAATCTCAGAAATTCTCTGCGCCGTGTGTGTTTTGACGCGCAGCGAAGCGATCTTGCCGACTGTGTGGTGGCCGTTCTCGCCCCAGGCGAATGCGGAAACTGCAGGACCCAGCAAGATAATTCCACTAAGCAAAAGACAAAGCGTGCGTTTCATGTATGCCGCGCTCCCCGCAATTGTTTGATAGAGCTTTCACAAAAAGTGAATACAGCGCCTTATCTTTCTCCCTCCCCCGCTGGGTGAGGGTTGGGGTGAGGGTTTAGGCGGCTTCCAGGCCCTCACCCCTACCCTCTCCCAACGGGAGAGGGGACGCTAAGATACTTTTTGTGCAAGCCGTTTGATAGTTGTTGTGACTAAGTCCAATCGGTCTTTCGCAGGGTAGGATAGCTACCGGAAACATTATGTCAATGCGCGACGCGTTTAGGTCTTTCTCTGCGCGAGAAGCACGGAGTTTAAGAGTGGCTACTGCCAAACTTCGGTTTGATATATCCTCTGAAAGCCAATAAGCGAAAATCAAACAGGAAAAGAGAGAAACGATTGCTTAACTTTGCCATGCAAACGGCTCGCGAGGCGGGCGCCATTCTGGTGGCTCGTCTGGGCCGGGCGCTGCAGGTCTCGAACAAAGGCGACATCGATCTGGTAACGGAAGCGGATCTCGCTTCGGAAAAGCTCATCATCGAACGCATCAAGTCTCATTATCCGCGTCACGCAATCCTCGCCGAAGAATCCGGAGACACTGCCGGAATGCTGTTGGCTGACGGAACGAGCGAGTGGAAATGGATCATTGATCCGCTCGATGGCACGACCAACTACGCTCACGGCTATCCGTGCTTTTGTGTGTCGATTGCTCTTGAGCGCGCGGGGAAAATTGAAGTTGGCGTAATTTACGATCCCATGCGTGATGAGATGTTTGCCGCGGAACGAGGCCAGGGCGCTACGTTGAACACACGTCGCATGCGCGTGTCTGACGTCGAGGATCTCAACCGCGCGATGTTGTGTACCGGCTTTCCCTACAACGTGCGCGAGCGGCCAAACTTTGTGCGCGACTTCGAAAAGTTCACGATGGAAGCGCAGGCTGTTAGACGCGACGGCTCAGCGGCGATCGACCTTGCGTATCTCGCGTGCGGGCGCTTCGACGGTTTTTGGGAAGATGGACTGAACGCCTGGGATGTCGCCGCGGGTGTGTTGCTGATTGAAGAGGCCGGCGGACAAGTCACCGATTTCGTAGGCGGTCCGCTGAATATTTACACGCCGAAGGTGCTCGCCACGAATGGCTTGGTTCACGAGCAGATGATGCGCGTGCTGGCATCGAACTAGGTCAGAACCGCCTGCGTTAGCGGGCGGGCTTATACGGCGACTGAGCCCTCCCTGACGGTCGGGCTTCTGCCCCGCTTACAGCGCCGACTGAATGATCTCGTTCAGTCGCTGAGTTTCGCGGCGGGCGCAGGCGCGCGGTTCTTCTCCCGGTAGTTGCTCAACGTGGAACACAGGGTGGTAAGTAATCTCAACCTTACCCATCCGGGGCAGCAAGTTCGTTGCCGGCCAGACTCGATTGGCGCCGCGAATGGTGACCGGCAAAATGGGAACGCGAGCTTCCAGCGCCATTCTCACGGCGCCGCCTTTCATGCGGATCATCGAACCATCGGGCAGCCCGCGCCCGCCTTCGGGAAAAATCACAACCACGCCGCTTTCGCGCAACCACGTTAACGAACGACGAATCGCCGCCGGATCACTTCCTTCGATTTGCAGCGGCCACGCCCCCAACCACCTGATTGCCTCTCCCACCACCGGCCACGAAAACGCCTCGCTCCACGCCAAATATCGGATGGGTCGCTTGACCGGTATCGACAGCCAAAATGGATCACCGTAACTCTGGTGATTCGCCGCAATGATGAACCCGCAATTTTGAGGGATGTTCTCGACGCCCTTGAGTTCCATTCGCCAAAAGAGGCGACTGCCGATACCGATGATTGGGCGCAACACCACATTGAAGAACCATGGCGGCAGCGTCTTGTCGACGCGCTTCGATCCGCTGGCAACTTCTTTGTTTGTTGTTTCCGGGTGGCTCACGGGCATGTTTGAGTGAAGTTCAGCGAACCGGCTTTGAAGAAGTCAGGCGAGCATTAGCCGGCGGGACAATCGGCTAACGTCAATCTCTAGAGCGGCCACATGCGATCGATGAACTCCACATGAATGCGCGGCATGCCGGCGGGCCCCATGCTGTGTCCGCGCACGGCTGCATACACAGTCAGTTTGTATTGTTCACTCGTCAAGCGGACAAAGCGACCAATGGGCAATGCCAGCGTCGTATAAATTGCCGCGCCCTTTTCGCTGATGTTTTCCGTCACCGCTTGTTCACTCTGTTCCACTTCTCCCTTTTCATTAATAATCTCAATCAGCATGTCTACCGGAATGTTGTGTCGCGTCTCGCCTCGCTTGTCACTCGCAGACAAATCCGCCGGCGTCCACTCTTCAATGGTGCTCAACTGGTCTGCTGTTAAGTTTCCAATTTCATAACGCTTCGAAGGATTCTGCTCGTAGCTGCGCGGCGGTTGTTTTCCAATAAAGGCAACGCCGACTTCGAACAGCAGCGAGGTGCTGCCTGGAGGCGTCACCGGCCGGACGTAACGCACCAGCGCCCAAACCCGATACTGATCCTCAACGTGATCGAACACGCGCAGTTGCCGCGGCATCGGAATCGTCATTTGCACCAGCCGACCTTTTTCGATCGGACGCTTGAGCGTGAAGCCGGCGCCAAAGGGCGTGACGTCTATCAGCCGAGTAATTTCCGTCCACTCCAGGTCTGCGGCCTCGCGACAACGCACGCGCACGGGCAGCTTTAGTTCCAGTCGCTGTCGAATGCGTTTCCAGTTTCGGGGATCTGACATGTGGAGTTTGCGGGTTAGCTTGTCAGAACCACCTGCGTGAGCGGGTGGCGTTCGTTTGCCTTAGCGGTGGATTTTCACCAGTGCTTCCACCCGCTTACGCAGGTGGTTCTGACACCTCTGACGGTCATATTCGGAAAGTTAGTTTGCGTCCGAAGCTGTTGATTTTACTAGGGTTTTAGAGCCTTTTGCGTTTGCTAAAACCGCTCGGTTCGGGCTACAATAACGCTTACTTTCTCGGCCCTTTGAGTTACTTCCTGCGCGACTCGGACTCGGGTTGAATCATGCACGAGGAACTTTCTTTAAGACACCATTAGCAAGCAATCGGGGATGAAACTCTGTAGCGCAGCGACGGCACTCGGGTTGTGCTGGTAAAGCCCACTGCGGGCGGATTGTACTGGAAAGGTCAATGGGATGGAAACAGCTTCTGAGCACAAACCAATAAATATTGAAGACGAGATGCGTCGTTCGTATCTCGACTATGCGATGTCCGTGATCATCGGACGCGCTTTGCCGGATGTGCGCGACGGCCTGAAGCCGGTGCACCGGCGCGTGCTTTGGGCGATGCACGAACTTGGCAACACCTACAACAAACCATACAAGAAAAGCGCGCGCATCGTCGGCGACGTTATCGGTAAATACCATCCCCACGGCGACACTGCGGTTTACGACACGATAGTCCGGCTCGCGCAGGATTTTTCCATGCGCTACCCGCTGATCGACGGGCAGGGAAACTTCGGCTCGGTAGACGGCGACGCAGCCGCGGCGATGCGCTACACGGAAATCCGCATGGCGCGCGTGGCGAACGTCATGCTCGCCGATCTCGAAAAGGAAACAGTCGATTTTCAACCGAACTACGACGAGTCGCTCAGCGAACCGAAGGTGATGCCGACCCGCATTCCGAACCTGTTGATAAACGGTTCGGACGGAATTGCGGTCGGAATGGCGACGAAGATTCCGCCGCACAACCTGACGGAAATTGTCGACGCTACGATCAAGCTGTTGCGCGAGCCCAACATCGCGATTGAAGCACCTCATGAAAATTGTGACCGGGCCTGATTTTCCCACCGGCGGATTTATCTATGGCGGCGAGGAGCTCAAACAATCGTATCTGACCGGTCGCGGGATCATTCAGATGCGCGCGCGCGCCGGCATCGACCGCATTGGTCGCGGCACCGGGGAGCGCGATGCGATCGTCATCACGGAAATTCCGTTCCAGGTAAACAAAGCCCGCCTGCTCGAGCGCATCGCCGAGCTTATCAACGAGAAGAAACTTGACGGAGTTTCTGACCTGCGCGACGAGTCAGACCGCACCGGCATGCGCATCGTCGTCGAATTGAAACGCGACGCGGTGCCGCAAGTTGTTCTCAACAAGCTTGTACAAGTTGACGCCGATGCAGTCGTCGTTTGGCGTCATCAATCTGGCGATCGTAAACGGGCAGCCGCGCGTTTTGAACCTGAAGCAGATGCTCGAATGCTTCATCGACTTTCGTCGTGAAGTTGTGCGCCGGCGCACGGAATACGAGCTTCGCAAAGCGCGCGCGCGCGCGCACATCCTCGAGGGCTTGACGAAAGCAATCGACGCGCTGGATGCGATTGTCACGCTGATCCGCAACTCGCGTTCAGTGGATGAAGCACGCCTCTGGCTGACCGCGCAGATGAAGACGATGAGCGAAGTGAAAACGTGGAAGGGCGTTCCTTCCGACGTTGTGCTCAAAACGCATTTAGGAAAACTGCAAAAGACGATGGAGCGTCTGGCTTTTTCAGACATCCAGGCGCAGGCGATCCTCGATCTGCAGTTGCGCCGGCTGTCGGCGCTGGAACGCCAGAAGATCACTGACGAGTATGAAGGCATCATCAAGCTCATCGCCGAGCTGGAGGAGATTCTCTCCAACGAGCGTTCGCTGCGCCGCGTGATCGGCAAAGAACTGGAAGAGGTCAAAAAAGAATTTGGCGACGGACGCCGGACCGAGATCGTCGAAGAGGGCGTCGAGTTTTCCATCGAGGATTTAATTGCCGACGAAGACGTGGCGATCACCGTGACCAACAGCGGTTACATAAAACGCACACCGATAACGACTTACCAGCGCCAGGGCCGCGGCGGTAAGGGTCGATTCGGCGCCGCCGCGAAGGGCAGCGACTACGTCGAGCACCTCTTCATCGCATCCACCCATGCCTACATCATGATCTTCACGGACGACGGCATGGTCTACAAACTGAAGGTCCACGAGGTTCCGGACGCGGCGGCTTCGGCACGCGGCAAAGCAGTCGTGAACCTGATAAACATTCCATCCGATCGCAAGCTGGCGGGCGTTGTGCCGGTCCGCGAGTTTGCCGAGGGGCGATACGTGGTAATGGTTACTCGCAAGGGCGTGATCAAGAAGACGTCGCTTTCCGATTTCCAAAACATTCGTACCAACGGCATCATCGCGATCAACATCGACGAAGGCGACGAGCTGCTTGACGTGGTGCTGACCGACGGCACCAAGCGCATCTTCATCGCGACGCACGACGGCCAGGCCATTCGCTTCGACGAGAAAAACGTTCGACCGATGGGCCGCGCCACTCGCGGCGTGCGCGGCATCGACTTGCGCAAGGAGGATTACGTCGTTTCGCTTTGTCCCGTCTCCGCGGACGACTCGGAGAAAATGCTTTCCGTCTCAGAAAAGGGTTACGGCAAGCAGACGCCGATTACGACCTACCGCTTGCAGTCGCGCGGCGGGAAGGGCGTCATCAACATGAAGACGACGGACAAAACCGGCAAGGTCGTCGCCGTGTTCCCGGTCGACGCCGACTCGGAAATCATGATCATCACGCAACAGGCCAAGCTGATTCGGTTGGAAGCGGACCACATTCGCAAGACCGGCCGCAGCGCTCAGGGAGTCAGGCTGATCAAGATCGAAGAAGGCGACAAGGTCACCAGCGCTTCGCTCGTGGAAGCAGCCGCGGATGAAGAAACCGAGGGTCCGGCAGACTGAGGGTTAGAAGTCGGTGGTCTGTTTCTCTAAACTCGTTTCTGCCAACGTTTCGGACTGCGACGAACGTGAGTGCACGAGATAATTGATATGGTGTTATGCCGCAGTCGAAAGAATACGGCGAAGGGAAAGCCATTCATCAGTGCTCGATGCACTTCTTTGTAGATTTTGGGGGAGGCGTTAGGGTAACGCCGGATCAGGTCGAAGCACTTATCAGTCGCTCTGGCAAATTCAAGCCCTAGCTCTTCACTGCGATCCTTATACCAACGATGAGCTTCTGTTATGTCCGCACGAGCCTCGGCTCTGACGATCAACTTGTAATCATGTGAGGCCAAACTGTTTCCTAAATTCCTCCCAGGGAATGCCCTCGTCCGGATTCCTTTCGTAAGCCGCTAAGCGACGATCCAATTCTTCACGTTGAGCATCGGTGAGGGGAATTGCTTCAGGAACTGCGGCAACGCTGTCCCAAATGTCCTGGGCAAGTTGAATGCGTTCTTCAACGCTTAGTTGAAGTATTTCAGCCAGCGGGGAAGTAGTGCTCATAGGATTCCAGACTAGCGCCTGCGCGGGGATTGTCGCAAGCCCAAAGTTCGAGGAATGTTAATCGATTCTTACAAGACTTCTTGTAGCCTTCGCCTTCGACCCAAACTTCGCCGTCTTCAAAAATTTCCTTTTTCCAAATTGGCACAGTGCGTTTTAGTTCGCGGATGGCCCACTCACAGGCTTCAAACGCGGCACGACGGTGCGGGGCGCTGACGGCGATCACCACGCTGGTTTCGCCGATCTCCGTTTTGCCGGTGCGGTGGACGATTCCAAGGTGCGCAATGTCGAAACGTTCGTGAACTTCGCGTCCGAGCCGTTGTAGTTCACTCACAGCCATCGGCGCGTAAGCTTCGTAGACGAGGTGAAGGGTTCGGCGCCCGCGCGTCCACTCGCGCGCGTAGCCATCGAGTGTGACAGTGGCGCCGCATTCGGGGAGGATGACGCGACGCGCCGTCGCGCCGACGTCGATTGCGTCGGTGGTTAGTTCGAAAAAGTCGTGTTGGGTCGTGGGGGGCTTGGTGGTGAAAGTTGCGGCGGGCGGGACGCCCGCGGTCCCAGTGTCCGCGGGCCCAGGGGTCGAGTTGTTCCGGTTCAGCGCTCAGAGGCTTTCTCAGCGCCGCCGCTGACTGGCGGAAAGACGGCCAGTTCATCACCGTCCTTCACTTCACGATCCGCCGGTGCGTATTCCTGATTCACTGCAAACAAAAGCGAGCGTCCAAACCGGCGCAAGTCGGGGAATTTTTCCAGCACCTGGGCAAACGCGCCGGAAGCACTTGGCTGGCCGGTTAGTTCAAATTCGACTTCACCGTGACCAACGGCATCACGCGCGGCGCCAAAGAAAAGTATTTTGACTTTCATTAGTCGATTTCAATTTTCCGGCCGCTATGGCCGTTGCCCTTGGCCAGTTCATGTACGCGCGCCCGTTCTTCATAGCCGGAGACGGCGCGTGCCAGAATGTCACGCAGCCGGCGTAAGCGCTCGAAAGTTAAGCGCAACTCCAGCAATTCCTGTTTCACGTCCGTATCCACTTCCATTGCCGCAGCGACGAGAAACGACAGCCGCTGCGGTTCGGTGTCGGTGATGTTTGGCAGGTTTGCCCGTTCGTCGTTAATCGTGCGCACGGCGCGAGCGATGCGCGTGAAGGTCTCGGCCACTTCGCGCGAGCGCTGGTGCAGCTCTTCGCTGTCATCGTCGTCGTCTTCAAAATAACTGACGCGCGCTACCAGGTAAGGATCGCCGTTGTCGACATACGCCTCGATGCGATACCTGATGACGCCAATCGTCAGGATGTTTGAACGGCCGTCGGGCAACGCCTGCGTGTCAGTCACTTTCGCCACGCAACCGACGCTGCCGACCACCGGCGCATCTTTTTCAGAAGTGGAAGAGTCGAAGTAGGAAAGTCCGAAAAGACTGTTGCCGGCTTGAATGTCGATGAGCATTTGCCGGTAACGCGGCTCAAAGATGTGGAGCGGCAACGGCACGCCGGGAAACAAGACCACTGATAATGGAAAGAGCGGCAGCTCGTTAACGCCGCTGACGATGTCACTTGCTTCACTCATCAATAACTATCTGGCAGACCGTCCGGCAACAACCAGCAGCCGAAGTTTCTAAGTTTGAATTTGACTTGCGCGAGACGGTTATTATCGCAGACGCACGAAGAGAAGTCAGCACGGAGAGAGTCAGTAGGGCGAAGTCAGCAGGCCTCGGATGAGTCGGACGAATGGCACCGGCTGCTTCAGTTGCGGCTCGGGCTAACTTTGAGGATCGTACAGCCTGCCTTGAAGGTCGTACAGAATTGGCGAAGAGCTTTAGCGGAGGTACGTCGGCGCCATGCGGCGCATCGTACTCAGTAGTTTTTCAGTCTCAAAAGGTTTGTCGAGAAACTCATCCGCGCCGATAGCATTGCAAGCTTTCCGTGTCTCGAGGCCGCTCGCTGAACTCATGACCAAAATCTTCGAACTCGGAATGTGCGCCTTGAGGTATTCGAGCAGTCGCAAGCCAACATCGGGTGAGTCCTTTTCGGGGGGCAGGTGCAAATCGACGATTGAAACGGCCGGTTCGTAAACGGTCGCGCGCCGCACGGCGGAGGCCATGTCGTTCGCGGTTACGACGTCGTAGTCATCGCTGAGCGTCCAAAAAAGTTGCTGGGTGATCGCGGCATCGTCATCAACAATAAGAATCCTGGGTTTCATGGGAGGTTCTCCTCGGTCCGACTTCCTTTGTCGCTCGTGAAGTTAAGCAATGAGCGTACCGAGAGAAAAGCGAAGCAAGTGTTGTTGATCGCGCGCAGGATGGAGCGATAGCAAAGCGTCTTCATGTGCACTTTTGGAAACAAACGGTTGAACAGTGTCCACTGATGAGGACGATTAGGCGACTACTTAGGGAACCAGCGCGGCGAAGGCTTTGCACAAAAGTCACCTGCGCGCGTTCTGGGGCGGATGTTTACACAAGTCAGAACCGGGAGCGGTAGCGACCGGGTCGAACACTCATCTGCTTGGTCTAACGTTGCTTTTTGCCGTTTGAGTTTTACTTGAGTGTTAGACCCGGTCGCTACCGCTCCCGGTTCCGTATTTGTCGACCCTCCAGTGAACACTGTATCGCTCCCTGGTGTCACACCGCAGCCACCGCGGACTTTTTGTGCAAAGCCGGTGGAGTAATGTCCGATAAGCTTTAGCTGGTTGTTGCCGGCGACAAACTGAAGTTTGGCGGACAAGTTCCTGGAAGGTTCTACTTCGCCGGCTCGGTGCGAAAAAATTCTATTCCTGCGGCTTCTTCCGGAACGTCCAGACTGGCCACGATCTTGAGTGCGGCAAGATCGATGATCTCGACAGTGCCGGGTTCCGAGCCGATGCCCTCAACGGAAACAAACGCGTAACGATCGTCGGGCGAAACTACGACGCCGTGCAGCACTTTTCGGCGCGTCGGGATGCGCGCGAGTTCGCGTCCGGTTTTCAAATCGATGACGGCTACTGACTGATCGCGCTTGTTTGTAGTTAGCAGTCGCGTCCCATCTTTGGTGACTGCCAAATTGTAAACTCCGGGACGCGCGGGAATCCGCCGCGACACTTTCCAACTCGCGGCGTCGACTTCAACAATTTCGTCAGACTTGTTGCACGCGACGAAAATGGACGAACCCGTTACCGACGGCTGCGCCCAGGTCGGCGAACAGGAAATGTCGCCGGGTTTGGGAGGCTCCATTCCGTGTCCGCCGCTGTCAATGCTGCCCGTGTTGTCCATGTGCTTCATGCCGCCCGCCGCCTTGTGCTCGCTTCCCTTGGTCGCGGGCGCGTTGGTTGACTGCCCCGCTGACTGGCTGCCTGACTTTGCAGTCGCCGCCGCCGGCGCGCCGTTCATGCCCAACTCGCGTCCCTTTGTCAGCAGAAAATGTCGCGAAACTCTCAGCGTTTGGGTGTCGATCTCGACCAACAGGTCATCCATCATGCAAGCTGAATAGTGTTTTGTTCCCGCCGCATTCAGTCGCGAGCCATGCGGCATCGTGCAAGTTTGAAGGCGCGCGACTTCGAGCATTGGCTCCGTTGCCACGATGGAAACTGACGAGGGCACCATGTCTCCATGCAAGTTGAAATTTACGACGTAGAGCAGGCTGCCGTCGGCGGAGACGTCCATGGTCGCCGGGAAAAGGCCGAGCCGCACACGCCCCAGCACGCGATCATCCTTGGCGGAATATTTCCAGACCGATCCAAACGGGCGGCCGTGCGCCAGCGAAACGTAGTAAAACTGCCGGTCGCGTGAGATGGCAATTCCGTGTGGTCCATCAATGTCTATGGGCATGTCGCCGGTGGGGACTTCATGATCGAGGCGCGCGCCGTTTGGTCCAAACCGAATGAGGGAAATCTTGTCAGCGGCTTCTGACAAGACGTAGACGAGGTAATCCTGGTCGGGCTTTGATTGAGCAGTACTGGGACCGCGAGCGTCTCGCCCGCTCTTTGGCGATTGCGCAAAGGTAGGAGTGATCGCGGCAACACAAATTACGAAAAAGATGAGCGCGAAAACGCCGACAGTTCGCCAGAGCAGTCTATGGCTTCTCGGGTTGGTCAGGCGGAAAATCCTTTTCGTCGATTTCATCGATCACCTTCAGCTCCGCGCCAAACTTTTGATAACTACGAAAACGAATTTCGTTTCGACTCTGGCGCGAAACGTTGCTGCTGACCATCGTCATCAGAATCTCCGAATGGATCGGCAACAAGTATTTTTGCTCAGCGATGTTCACCCAGTCGTAATCGATGACGGTGCTGGCGGCCCTGATCGGAAAGCCCGACGGGATTTCGGTGGCAATTTGTTCAAAACGCAGCACGCGATTCGTTTCGCGGTCGATCCAGAGACGTCCGCGCGAGCCGACGTTTGCCGAAGCTGAATCGCCGGCGCGCAGAGTGAGACGCGAGAGCGGCTGTTCGATCTCGTATTCAAAAATCAACGTGCGCCGGCCCTGAATCGTATCGGTGTCGGCGACCTTGAAAGTCGTCTTCGATTCCGGCCTGAAGACGTCGGCGACCGCGGAAATGTATTCGACGCCGCTGGAGGTTGTTCCCGGCGCCACGTCTTTGCTGTAGTCGCGAGTTTGTTTCGCTTCCTGGCTGAGCGGAATGCCGTTAACCGCGAGCACTTTGTATTCCTCGCCGGCGTTCGCGCGGTAACCGACAGCGATCGTCAGATTGTCCTGCGGAATCCAGTTGTTGGTTGTGCCGTAAGCATTCGAACGACGGATCAATTGCTTGACCATGAAGTCGGGCATCGCAGCCGCCGCGCCCAGCGTGGCCGCGCGCGTGCGATCGAGAAGTTCGTCAGCCTCTGCAGCCGGCGGCAGCGCCGACGCCGTCGGATTGACTCGTCTTCTTTCCGCCTCTTCGAGTGTGCGCCGCAGCAAAGCGTCGTTGCCGCTCTTGCTCGCGACCAGCGACCGCATGCCGTCCGTTAAAGGGAAGCCGATGCCGCGTTTCCGAATTTCCGCGACGATCTCATCGCGGCGGTCGGGATGCCGGGGCAGTTCGTAAACGAGCGAGACGACCTCGCGACTCGACAAAGGTAACTGGGGTGACTGCGTGGTTTGTGCGCTGACCGAGATAGGACAGAGAACTACAATCAACAATAAAAGCCTGGTTAACTTACGATTCATATTATTTTTGGATTGGCAGCCGGCGAAGCAGATCACCGCTAATGATAGTTGTACCAGCCGGCGGCCTGTCAACCTCAGGCGTCAGCATGATTAGACCGACTAACACCTGCTGCTGCGTCTCCATGACCGACATGACCAATTCGACGTTGACCAGTTTGCCTTTGTCAACGATGACGTCCACCAGCTGCAGACGCTTGAAGTAAGGTGACTCAATCACGATTGAATAATTGCCTGCGGGCAGTGACGCGAACTCAAACCGGCCCTGCTCGTTCGCGAGCGTCGATGTGATTTCCGCCGTCGCGGAGTTTGTAATCTGAACCTTCGCTCCCGGAATCACCGCGCCGGCGGAATCGAGCACCGTTCCTGAAAGAAGCGTTGCTGCGTCGCCCGCTTTTGCGTCCGTGCGCGTAATCCGAGTTTGCGGAACGCAGGATTTCTTGTCGTCCTTGCCTGCGGGCTGTTGGCCGAGGGTCGCTGCCGAGAGACTGGCAATTGTCGCCACCATCGCCGCCACCATCGCGGCCACTCTTTTCGTCACGCGCATTCTAAGCGCGCGTAACCCGACCGGACAGTCCTTCGTCAACACAGTTCCGTCGACGCGTCGGAATAGCCGAGCGCAGATTCGTCCTTCGGATGAAGCGATTAAAGCTTCTGCTTCCGGGCGACTCAGTTCGGCGATGTTGTAGACGTTCAACCCGCACTGATCGCAAAACCTGACGCGGTCGTTTCCAGTCATCTGTTCCCAACCCATCGGGCAGGGGGTAGCGATGCGGAGACTGTCGACATTCACTGAGTGCTTCATTGTTGAGCTTTCTGGCTTGCTGAATGACTGGGGAATTGGGTGACGACTTTTCGATGAATTACAGGCGGGATAGTTGCCCGAACGGGAAGGATTGAGCAGATAAAACGCTCTTTAGACCGTGGTGACGCCGCAGGACTCGCAGTTGAAGACGCGCGCCCAGAGGCTCTGCACAAGAGTTAGTCCGCGCAGCGGACGACTGAAAATAGCCCAGCAGTTCACTGCTGGGACAAAGGTGCCAATCGAGAAAGTAGTCCGTGAAGCGGACGGCTGAATGGCGGATGAAGAGACGTTCAGTCGTCCGTTTCACGGACTCCGTTATGAAATTTATCCGCCTTCCCAGCGATAAATCGCTGGGCTATTTTCGGTCGTCCGCCAGCGGACTCAGAAACCTGATTCTTGTGCAAAACTGGGAGCCTTCCGCCGGTGGCGCCGCTGCCGCTAACCGCACAGGCGTTCGATTGCCTGCTTGAGAATGCTCACGCAAGTTTCGAGTTCGGCAAGCGGCACAAACTCCCCAGTGCGATGCGCGACGCGAATGTCGCCCGGCCCCAGCACGACCGCCTCGGCGCCGAGTTCAGTCAGTTGCGCGGCCTCAGTGCCGAACGCGACGGTGCCCGCGTCGTTGCCGGTGAGTTCTGCCAACACGCCGACGAGTTTCGAGTCGGAGGCGGTTTCAAATCCTTCATCAGCACGCGCCGCGTCAACTTCGCAGACGAAGTTCTGGTCACGCGCCTGCTCCGCTTCGACTGCGGCAGCAAGCAGATCAAGCAGACGCTTTGGATCCTGGCCGGGTATGGGACGCCATTCGAGTGTGAAGCGACACGCGCCGGGGATCACATTTTTCGCCGTGCCACCGCGCACGATGCCGACGTTAAGAGTTGTGAACGACGGGTCGAACGCCGGATGTTCTTCGGCGCGGAGTTGTTCGGCGATCCCTTCGATGCGCGCGATCAGGCGCGCCGCGCCAAACACCGCCGACGTGCCCAAGCCGGGATACGCGCTGTGTGCTTCGCGACCTTTGACGGTGACTTCCGCAAGACAGTAACCCTTGCCCGCGCGCATGGGCTGCAGCGACGTTGGTTCGCCGACGATCGCGTAACGCGCACGAATGGCACGTGCCGCGGCCAAACGTTTGGCGCCGATCAGGCCGATCTCTTCGTCAGCGGTAAAGACGAGCGCTAAAGGACGGCGCAGAATTTTGAGGTCGACAGTTTCGATTGCGCTCAATGCGGCGGCGATAAAAGCCTTCGTGTCGCACGCGCCGCGGCCGAAAAGTTTCCCGTCGCGTTCGGTGAGTTGAAGCGCTTCGTTCCAGTTTGGATCGTAAGGCACCGTATCTGTGTGACCGACTAAAGCCAACTCAACTTCTGGTGACTGCTCGGAAATCTGCGCGCCTGCGAGAGCGAGCAGGTTTGTCTTCTCGATGCCTTGGGCATCCGTGTAAGGCAGTCGCTTGACGCTTAGCCCTGTCGCTTCGCAGCGTTGAGCAAGGTAGTCAACAATCGCCGCGTTTGAGCGCGACGATACTGAGTCGATGGCAACAAGTTGAGCGAGTGTGATCTGGACTGACATGTTGGTCTAAGCGAGCCCATTCAGAACCGCGAGCAGTAGCGAGCGGATGCGGCGGTCAACTTGAAATGAGGGCTTTGACAATCCTCCTCAGAGGATAATTCAACCTGAGTGGAGCATCCGCTCGCTACCACTCGCGGTTCTGCAGTTTAGCCTTTCAAGCCCACAGTTTCTTCTGCAACAACTTGAACTTTTCCACAATTTCTTCCTGCTGAGCATGCCGGCCATTTTCAACAATTTGTTTCCCGCCAACCACCACATCTTTCACCGCAGTTTTCGACAACGAAAACACAATCGCGGACAGCAGATCGTCTAAAGACGCTCCAGCGATCGACGGATCGTCGAGATCAACGGTGAAGAAATCCGCCGGCGATCCCTGTTCAAGACTTCCGCTGAAGCCGCCGATACTCTGGGCGCCGTTGACTGTTGCACACTCGAAGAGACGCGCCGCTAATGCAGAAGCCCGACCGTCAGGGAGTGCTCCGTCTAACTTGGTAAGGTTTCCATCAGAGCCGGAGTCAAAAGAGCCCTCCCTTACCGTCCCACCCCAGCCGGGCTGCCCGGCCGGGGGCCCCGGGGTCGGGCTTCTGCCTGGATCCAAAACAACGCGCTCCATCTTCTGCAGTCGCAAGTGATACTCCAGTTCGCGTGCATCCTCGAGCAGATCGATTTGGGTGTGACTGTCAGTGCCGAGGCTGATGCGCACGTCGTGTTTGAAAAAATTGTCAGCGGGAACGATGCCGTCGCCGAGGTTCCGCTCAGTCGTCGGGCACGCGCAGACCATTGCGCGCGCGTCTGCCAACATGCCAACGGCCTTCGGCGAAACATGAATCGCATGCACGCCCGTGAAGCGTTCGCTGAGGAGTCCTTCGGTCGCCAGCAGCGCCACTGGCGACCTGCCGTATTCCGCGATGCAGGCGGAGACTTCGGCGGGCTGCTCCGCCAGGTGCATGTGGACAGGCAGCCGCCGTTTATTAGCGAAGGGAATAATCTCTTTCAAGTAACTCAGTGGCACGGCGCGCACGCTGTGTGGCGCAATCCCAACCCAAGCCGCTGCAGTAGCGGAAGCCCGACCGTCAGGGAGGGCTCCTCCTGACGCCAAAGAACTGAGGCTCTCTGATGCCGAAGAGCCCTCCCTGACGGTCGGGCTTCTGCCAGTGCTTCCGCCTTGCCTCAGTTCATTCCCCAGTTGTTCGAGGTTCTTCAGAAACTCTTCCGGCTCTGCCTCGATGAAGCGTCGCTGCCGTGGATTCGGTTCTGTTTCATGACCTGAACGCGCGTAAGCGACGCGCAGCAGCGCGATGCGCAGGCCGACGTCGCTCGCAGCGCGCACAACTTCTTTAGCGAGCAGATTCGGATCGTCATAACGACTTCCGTCCGGGCCATGATGAAGATAGTGAAACTCGCCAACCGTTGTAATCCCGGTCAGGGCCATTTCCAGAAACGCCATGCGCGAGGCGTCGTAAACATCTTCGGGCGAAAGACGCGCCGCGGCGCTGTACATCATCTCGCGCCAGGTCCAGAAACTGTCTGTGTTGTTGGCGGTGCGGTATTCAGTGCGACCGCGAATCACGCGCTGAAAAGCATGTGAATGAGCGTTGACGAGACCGGGAAGCACGGCTCGGTTATTGAGTCGGTTGCTGTCGGCGGCTTCAACTTCATCCGTCGCCGGTGTGATCTGTCCGGCCTCGTCACACGCCAAAGCCTGCGGTCGAAAGCCACCGCCCGAGTAGATCAGATCAGGTAACCAGAGTTGCTTCGGAATCATCGATGTTGAAGTGACTGTTTAGTCAGCCAGCTTGCTAGGAATGTCCATTTAAGTATCCCAGTCTCAGGTTAAGTATCCCAGTCTCAGGGTCAGGAAGGGGGCTTGCCCCCGCTCTTAAAATGTTTGAGCACTGACAGTTGATGGGAGAGATCAAAGAGCGGGGGCAAGCCCCCTTCCTCACCCCGAGCTTACTCAACTGATCCTGGTCCTGAGATTGAATGCTCCACCCGCCTTACGCCGTCTTACTGCAAGCCAGTCTTTACAAATTCCTGATTGCCAAAACTTCCTGGGCCGCTGAGCGGTCTCCGGTACAACTAATCCGCCGTGGCCCGGAAAGATACTCAACTGCAAATCCTAACTTCTCATACAGCTCGACCACGCGCGGCGTCGCCTGATTCGAGAGCACCACCGGCCCATCGTGCGCCGCGAGCCACTCCGCCGCGCGCACCTGATCATCCCAGCCAAAGCCCCCGGCGCTGTAGGTTGTGAATTCGACGTCATACGGCGGATCGGCGTAGATGAAATCACTCGCAGCAATCGGCAGTGCCTCGATGTCGACGTTGGTAAACGTCCAGTTCGCCAGCACGAGTTTCAGTTCAGAAAAATCAGTCACGTAAGTGATCGACTTGTGAGTCCCGAACGGCACATTGTATTTGCCGTTTCGATTGAAGCGACAGAGTCCGTTAAAGCAGGTGCGATTCAAGTAGTAGAAAAGCTGCGCTGCCTCGGCGCTTTGCCACTTGCCGGTGGCAATCAGTTTGTTAAAGCGACTCCGGTGCGCGTAGAAAAGCTCCGCGTCGTTCCTCATCTCGATTGCGATCGTGAGCCCGCCCTGCAACTGCTTGTAAAAATTTACGAGGTGCGGATTGATGTCGTTCAAAAGCGCGCGTTCAGGTCGCAAACCGAGGGGCGCTGCGAGTCCGCCGCAGAAAGGCTCAACATAACGCCGAGCCGAATGCCGTCGCCAAAGCGGCGCGAGATGCGGCAACAACCAACGCTTTCCACCCGCCCACTTGAGCGGCGGTTTAGGTGACGGTTCAAATTCTGCCTTTTGATTTGAAGTCGTGTTTAGCGCCGGCGCGGATGTGGTCATGGATTAGAAATCGCGTTTCGAAATCGACAGAAAACTCAGGCCGTGCAAAAGGTAGCCGAGGTCTAGTCAGCTAACAACGACTTGAACAAAGTGGATCGCTTGAGTGCTTCGGTCAGCTCAGGAATTCTGGTGATCAGTTCGGCCGCAGCCTCAGCGGGATACTGCGCCTTCGCTCGTTCAGCGATCTCATCCACACTCAGGCCGAGCAGCAAACACTCGAGCACGAAGACGTAAGAATCATCAAACTCCGGCATTCCGAGCGCATTGGTTTCCCTCGATCCCAGCACCCGCGTCCGTCCCAGTTCCTCGACCCAATCCAGAATCGTTTCCACCGGATCCTGACCTGGATGACGCTGCTTCACCAGCTCCAAAATCTTCGTACGACTCGAAACATTCAAAAGCAGCGCCAGAAAAAACCGATGCTGGTCGCTCGTGATTGTCCCGCGCCGGTGAATGATGCTCATCTGCCGTTCCTGCTCCTCCAGAACGGGAAGGATCAGATCGGTCAGCTCGCCATGCACACTTTTGCATTTTTCCAGAATAGCTTTGAAGCGATCTTTGCCGACTGACAATCCAAAGAGCGCGTCCATCTCGGTGCTCTTCAGTTGCTGAAACGTCTCCGCCAAAACCAGGTAAGCCGTATGAAAATCCGAATTGCAAACAAGATCAGCGATCAGCGCATCGGCGTCTTTCTGTTTTGTTCCGAGCAACAGCGCCAGAGTCTGCAGCTTCTTGCTCACCACTGTGTTTTTGAAAAACGGGTCGAGGGCGAAATTAGGTTTGCGGTAGTCGTACTGCAACGCGGCCGAAGGAGTGAAGAGTGTTCTGATCGTGATCGTGGCTGACGGACGGTCCAGGTGAAACAGCGAATGGATGAAGTTTCTGCCGGCGCGAATCTCACGGACGTCTTTGAGTTTCAATAATTGCACGTCCTCGAGTGTCAACTCGCCCACGGCAAAATGTTCGTTGATGATCCTGTCTTCGCGAAAAGAATAGCGGCTGTGAATACTCGAGCCTAGCAAAACCTGGAACGCGCCGGTGAACGAGTGTTGATGAATGGTGGTCGTGCCGTCGAGCCAATAGTAAACGTCGACGACAAACCTTGGGCCGGCGAATAAGGTTACTGGCGGATTCCCGAAACGTCCTTCGACGTCGAACTGCTGCGGAAGCGACACTGCATTGTGTACCCAACGAATGATTTCCCACGGGTCAACGCGCGCGGGCAGGTCGGTCTCGGCGAGCGCCTGCGCGGCGATTTCCGGAAAGAGTTGTTCGTTGTAGTTCTCGGCTTTCCAACGATTTTCTACCAGCTCGCCGAGTTGCTGAAATTCCTCCATGTAGTTCTGCTGCGACCTCGCTTCCATCCCGTCAAATTCGAAAAAGTAGAATATGAAGCAACGGGGGATTAGGCAAGGGGAGGCTTCTGGCGCCGCGGTTTTACGGTTCGCTTGCTTTGGAAACCCAACACTTCGCGGCGTCGTGACCAGTGAAACTCTTCGGAAGTTTTTCGGAAGCTTGTCAGATTGATGATGAGGACTGCTCAAAGAAGACTGGTCGAAGTAATAACACCCGAATTCAAAATTACTCTGCGCACCCTCTGCGTACTTCTGCGCCTCGGCGGTGAGCGTTTGCGAGCCTTTCACCGCAGAGACGCCGAGGTCGCAAAGACTACGCAGAGTAAACTGAAATTAGAACACACCGATCGAAGTGGAGCGGTTGCGATTTCAGAACCACTCGACTTATTATCTTTTCCCCTTGAGTTCGCTGCCGGAGTGGCGAAATTGGTATACGCACCAGACTCAAAATCTGGCGAGGTCACACTCATGTCGGTTCGAGTCCGACCTCCGGCACCACGCTTTTACAAATCCTTAAACTAACGCGTCTCCAGCCAGCCACCCGCAAAGCCCGCGCGGCGAAGTCCGTCGACGATGTAAGGACACTGTCGCATCAGTTGCCAAAGAAATTCTGACCTGTAGTTCTCAATCATTAAAACTATGGGGCCCTGATCCAAACCGTAGTAGCCCTTGGAGACCCATCCCTTGCCTGACGGTCCGGAAAACGTTGGATTGAAGCTGCACTTGAATCCGTAGTGACTGGTCATCTCAGGAAACGTGTCGTCGAAATGTCGGAGCGAGGGCAAGACAATCTCGGGCGCGAACGGCAGCGAAGCAACCACGGCCCACGGCGCGAGGGTGCCATCATCGGGACCGCTGGGAACACCGCGCGCAATGTAGTCGTAGAACCGGCGCATTTTGCCTGCGGCCTTTTTGCTTGCCGGCCCTGGTCCATCGCTCGCCGTTAGCCCCCAAATGTGCTCGCCATAGCCTTTGAAGCCTCGCGGATTGCGAATGGCGTACTGCTGCTGAATGTAGACAGCGCGTCGGGTGTTCTCGAAATAATCGATCTCTTTGCCGCGCATGTAGTCGTCCTGAATGCCGCGAAAATCGATCCACATGTGCGAGAGTTGATGGACGAAGAGCGGGCCGGCATAGAGAAACTTATGACCGTAAAGCGTCTTCCACTTGTAGCTCTCGGTCCACGCCCGGTAGCTCTCTTCGGGCAACGGATACGTCGGCGAGGCGAGGCCGAGAACGTAAAGAATCAGGGCTTCGTTGTAGCCCTGCCAGCGATACTTGATGAACCCGCGTTCAGGTCGCCAACCGTGCGTGACAGTCGGGCCGTTGTTCTGCGCCCATTGCCAGTCAGCCCGCGCGTAGATGGCGTCGACAAGCGCACGAATCTCCCGTTCGTCTGCGGCATCGCGATCAAAATACTGGGCGGCCGTCAGTGCTCCTGCGATCAGGAAGGCCGAATCGATCGTTGACAGTTCGCAATTCCGCGCACGACGTCCGCTTTTCATGTCCAGGAAATGATAGTAGAAGCCTTTGTATCCGGTGGCATCTGGTTCCGGCCCATGCGGACTATTGAAAAAGAAGCGTAGCGTCGTGAGCGTTCGTTGAATCGCGTCGTGGCGCATGATGAATCCACGCTCGACGCCAACGGGATAAGCAGCGAGCGCAAAACCAGTGGGAGCGATACTGCAAAGCGATCCCTGGCGTGTACTGTCAGGCACCAGGCCATTCTCACGATTTGTTTCTTTCAAAAAATAGTCAAACGTAAGGCGCTGGAGCGTCAGGAGTTTCTTCTCAGAGAAGGAGTGTTCTCCAGGCTTTCGGGAAGGCATGGTTTGTAGATGCCGGCCTTTCGTTTCTTGATAACTGACTACCAGCAGTTGCCAGACCGTTAAATGATTTTCGGCGCTACCGCGATGCGATTGCGCCCTTCATTCTTCGCCAGATAAAGTGCTTCGTCACTCGCAGCATACAGCGTCCGCTCCGAATTCGCGTGGGCCGGACAGCCGGCGACACCTATGCTCACAGTAATGTTTCCCACTCCTTCAACCGGTTGCTCGGCCAGGATTAGACGCAAGCGGTTGGCGGCTAACTCCGCTTTCGTGTCGTCGATCCCGGCAAGTAACAAAGCAAACTCTTCGCCGCCCAGACGGGCTGCGGTGTCATTGTCACGCGAGGCTTTGATCAGTGTGTTGGCGATCTCGCGTATGACCAGATCGCCGGCAGGATGCCCGTAGGTGTCGTTGATCGACTTCATGTAATCGATATCGAGCAGGAGCAGCGCGCACGGCACGCCGTAGCGCCGCCATCTTTCAACCTCACGAGAGAGGGCAACTCGAAACCGGCGGCGATTCGCAAGCCCGGTCAGATGATCAAGATCTGCTTCGCCCTGGAGCCGGTCCATCGTTTGACGCAGTGTGACCAAGCGAGTCGCGACCAGAATTAGCAGTTCCACTTCGCCGGGAATCTGGAAGTAGTCGAATGCCCCAGCCGACATCGCCGCTTGCCGCCGCTCCAACGTCGATGCTTCGTTTCCAACCAATACCAGCGGCACGCCGTCCCGGCTTTGGCCGAGCACTCGCGCCAGTTCCTGGGTCGACATGCCCGGAATTGGAATCCTTGCGATAACAAGTTGGGGGCGAGACCGCCCGAGCGAAATCGGCGCGGCCATGGCGGCGCAGACATCTATGACGTGTAGTCCCGCAGCCTCCAGAATCGCTCGAATGGGAACGAGCGGTTCGTCGGCAATCAGCAGCACACGTCGCCCGTCCCGTGAGGGCTTAGCGCTCGCTTTGTCTCTTTGCGACTTTGCTTTCAATTTAGTCCTCATTTTGACTGGCGAACTTTTAAAAATCTCGGGGAGAGGCTTTACTCTCGAGAACGCGGAGCCGGGAAAGATTAGGACACAGCGATCCCAGATCTCAAATTTAAGGAGAACGCGACCTGAAACCCTCAAAACTCCCAACAAAAACGCCTCTTTCCCTTAAAGTAAAAACATGTTTGCCACGGTAGCACAAAATCTGTAGAATCTAGCGGTCCCTTGAGGGCGGGACATTTCCCCGAGCAGCCTTCGCCCCTCACCAAGCCTTCGCAAATTTCAAAAGCGGTTCCAGCCGCCACGGATCCCCCGGAAATTAGGAGTCAAAAAGATGTCTGGTGATGTGCGATCACGGATTCTTATCGTTGACGACGAGGCAGAGATCACGGCGATCATGTCGGATCTCTTCGACGGCCAGTACGACTGCACCACGGCCGGCTCAGCTGAAGAAGCGCTCGGTATCCTGAGTGGCAGGGAATTCGAGCTCGTGGTCAGCGATATCACCATGCCCGGGATGAGTGGCCTCGACATGATTCCCCACATCAGAAGCGGTTGGCCCAATACCGTGGTCGTGATGATCAGCGGCATGCAAACGATGGAGAGCGCCATCGACGCCCTGCGTTTGGGAGCCTTCGATTACGTGATGAAGCCGTTTGACCTGCGCCAGGTGGAAGCGGTCGTGAAGCGAGCTTTGGAACACCAGGATCTGATCGTTTCCAAACAACGCTATGAAGATCATCTTGAAGAGTTGGTGGAACAGCGCACAGCCGAACTCGACAAGGCGTTGAACTCACTCGAGGATGCATACCGGTCGACGCTGAAGGCTCTGACAGCAGCACTTGAAACGCGTGACCTCGAGACGCATGGACATTCCGAGCGAGTAGTCACTTACAGCTTGCGTCTCGGCAGAGAGTATGGACTGGACCACAAGCTGATCAAGTCGCTTGAGTTTGGATCGCTGCTGCATGACATCGGCAAGATTGGCGTGCCGGATTTAATTCTGCGTAAGCCCGCGAAGTTGACGTCGGAAGAATGGGTGCTGATGCGTCAGCATCCGGTGCACGGTCAGCAAATTTTGCGGGGCATCGAATTCCTGGAAGGCGCCGCTCGCGTGGTCGCACAGCATCACGAGAAGTGGGACGGCTCGGGTTACCCGCTCGGGTTGATCGGCGAAGACATTGATATCTGCGCGCGGATATTTTCAGTGGCAGACGCTTTCGACGCGATCACCAGTGATCGCGTGTATCGCAAAGGTAAGCCCTATCACGCCGCCGCGGAAGAATTGGACGTCTGGGCCGGGAAACAGTTTGATCCGAAAGTTGTTGAAGCCTTTCACCGGGTCCCGCAGCAGGATTGGGAAGAACTCTACAACCAGTCGCTGATTAAGAAGGAAGACGAACTCGCAGTGCGCCGCATGGTGGAAATGCTTGAGCCGCAACTCGAGGTTGTCGCACATTAGAAGTCAGGATTCAGAAGACAGAAGACAGAAGACAGAAGTCAAAAACCAGGTGATTGACTCCGCCTCCTGACTTCCGACTTCCGACTTCCGACTTCTGATTTCTGTCTTCTGCCGTTACGGCTTTGAGGGCACCACATAACCCTTCCGCGAACGCAAACTCAAGCCAACCCGTCGCGACCCAACTTCGACCCGACGATACTCGCCTTGATTCGCCGACGACAGCGTCCGTTTCGGCCGATAAGTCACAACGTATTCCGCTCCTACTTCGCGCGCCGCGTCTCGAGCTTGCGCAATCATCTCGTCGCTCGTTTTTGGCAGGAAGATCTGCCCGCCGGTCTCTTCAGCCATCTCGGTGAGAACTTGCTGGCTGTTTCTGACGTCGGCTTCATAAGCTTTCTGCTGTCGGCGCATCGCCGGATCGAAAGTGATCGAATGCACCACAAACGCCGGGCTGCGGTTGGTGCCAGGTGGCACCGTCGGGTCGGTTGCCGCGATCGGATCGTGCGAAGTGGGAACTGGCCTGATTTTGTCAGCGTCCGGTTTTTTGGGAGCAGGCTGACGAACAAATTCAGTGTAACTGATGATATGGACCGTGGCCCGCGCCCCGGCCATTTGCTTCATCGCCTGGGCCAAAGCGACTTTGCTTCCGGGCGTGTTGACGCCGTCAGTGATGAAAACTACATGACGACTACCTTCCGGGCGATCCTTCAACTGCTGCGCCGCGGCAGCGACAGCGTCTGAAAACCGCGCGCGTTTTCCTGATGACAGTTTCGACTTCAAGATCTTAAGCGTGGCGGGACGATCGCGCGTCCAACTTTGAAGCAGGTCGACCGAATTGTTGAACTGCATCAGTTCAACCCAAACGTCTTCGCGCAAGCGATTCAGAAACTCGGCAGCGACAGCGCGCGTCAGATCAGTCCGCTTCGAGATGCCGCCAAGTCCACGCGACTCGCCACCTGTATCAAGGACCAGCAGCACGTTGGCCGGAAGGCGACGAACGCTCGTGATCTGTTGAGGCACGCCGTCTTCAAGCACCAGAATGTCGTCAGGCACGACGGCCGGATCGTAATGGCCAAACTGATCGACGGCTATCACCGGCAGGCGAACTTCCTCCGTAAAGACCTTGACGCGGTCGTCTTCCTCTTCAGGAGTTGGGGAGGGAGTCGGCTCAGCTGGTTTTCGCCGTGACTGGCTGACTGCGCTCGTCACGAGCATCAGGCTGAATAGAAATAGACAGAGAAAACGTTGTAACAAAGTGATTGGCCTGCCTCTCGGGTTGGGATTTGCCGAGGTTGGATGCAATTGACAGCGGGATCGCGTTGCCTGAGCAATGTCAGAACCACCTGCGTGAGCGGGTGGCAATTGTTGTCTTTTGAACCGGCTCGCCAAAACAACGCCCACCCGCTTACGCAGGTGGTTCTGACAAAGCCTTTCGCGCCTGCGATTGCACCGCGGTGATGGCGACCGCGTCAACGATGTCTTCAGCTTTGCAGCCTCGTGACAGGTCGTTGGCGGGCTTGTCGAGTCCCTGAAGGATTGGGCCGATGGCGGTGGCGCCGGCCAGCCGTTCGGTGAGTTTATAAGCAATGTTTCCTGACTGAAGATCCGGAAAGATCAAGACGTTTGCCTGGCCCGCCACGGTCGATCCGGGAGCTTTCGAATTCGCGATCGCCGGTACGAGTGCGGCATCGGCCTGCAACTCGCCGTCGATCTCGAGTTGCGGCGACCGCGCTCTTGCGGTTCGGGTCGCTTCTACGACTTTGTCCACCAGTTTATGTTTTGCGCTTCCTTTGGTTGAGAACGAAAGCATGGCGACCCGCGGCGTGGCGCCGAGCAACGCGCGACACGAATCGGCCGAGGCAATCGCAATCTCCGCCAACTCCGCGGCGGAAGGCTCGATGACTACGCCGCAGTCGGCGAAGATCAGGGCGCCGTTTTGGCCTACCTGGCTATCGCGCAATGCCATCAGGAAAAAACTCGAAACCAGTTTGAATCCCGGGCGCACGCCGATGCAGTGCAGCGCGGCGCGCACGGTGTGAGAAGTTGTGTTGGTTGCCCCAGCGACGGAACCGTCCGCTTTGCCGAGTCGCACCATCAGGTTTCCGTAGTAGAGCGGATCAGCCAACAGCGTGCGCGCTTCGTCAGCCATGAGTCCTTTCGCGCGACGCAGCTCGTGAAATATCTCAGCCATCTTTTCGAAGTCAGGCGCGCGGCGGTGGTCCAACACGTCAACGCCGGCTGAGATCGACGCCTTCGCGCCCGGCCGTTTCCCGAATTGTCGCTTCGTCTCCGAGCAGCGTGATCTTTGCCAGGCGACTGCGCGCGCAACTAGCCGCCGCGATGACCGTGCGCGGATCGTTTCCTTCGGGCAGAACGATGTGTTGCTGCTTGGCGGCCGCGCGCTGGCGAATTCGTTCCAGGATGTCCATAGAAAAATAAGACTGTTAACCGCGACTGGGGTTGTACGAGAACGGTGAGTCTAGCGAACCACGGCAGAGAGAACAAGTTTAGTCAGCCGCGGATTAACGCGGATAGGCGAATCTGAAAACGACGTGAACGTATTTCTTGCATTCGTCTGATCGGCGAGTATCCGCGTAAATCCGCGGCCAATTAACCGTTAGACTACCTACCGAACGGTAGTCGTGATAAGTTTACCGACATCCGAGTATTCACATGGCTCAAACATTTCAGGAGGATCGATGTCCGCACTGTTAGCCAAACGGCGCTTAAAAAACCTGCTGCTGTTTATTCCCAATATGCTTTTGTTGTCTGGGCGTTTGCTGGCGGACCCGCGCGTGCCGGCCACGGAAAAGGCGTTGCTGGTTGGGTCAATCGTCTATGCGATCGTCCCTTTCGATCTGATACCCGACATGATTCCTTTTGTCGGACAGATTGACGACGCGTACCTGATCGCGCTGACGCTGCTGCGACTGATGGAGCAAACGGATCCGAAAATAATACGCGAACATTGGCGCGGTGGCGGCGACGTGGTGGAGTTGGTTGGCGCCGCGGCGTTGTTGGCCGCCAAGTTTTTGCCGCAGCGAATTCGCCGCATACTGACTTCGCGAATAGACGTGGCGCCGGGCAAGCTGGAAGACCTCAAGCACCTTCCCAAACCGCTGCTGATTGCGCGTCCTGAACCGGAAGCGGGGGGAGAAATATAGGAGACAGGAGACAGGAGACAGGAGTCAGTAGACAGAACGGAACAAAGAAAACCCCAACGTATCTCCTGTCTGCCCACGGCCCACGGCCCACTGCCCAATGCCCACTGCCCACGGCCCACTGACTTTCTGTCTCCTATCTCCTGCTTTTCAGTCCCTCAAGCAGCTTCTCGTGAATTCCGCCAAAGCCACCATTCGACATGATCGCAACCACGTCGCCTGCGCGCAGTTCGAGCAGCAGGTGCTCGATGATCGTCGCGGCGTCAGGCAGCGCAAACGCCGGCTTACCAGCTTCCGAAATACAATCAATCAGCCTGTTTGTGTCGAGCGACTTTCCTTTTTCCGAAACTTTCTGGCTGTCGAAGACACTCGCGATCACGACGTAGTCGGCTGACGCGAACGCGCCGGCATAATCATTCTGAAAAACTGCCAGACGCGACGACCACGAGCGAGGTTCGAACACGGCGACGAGGCGACGTTCGCTGTATCGCTGCCGCAGCCCGCGCAGCGTTTCGCGTACTGCGGTCGGATGATGCGCAAAGTCGTCGATGACGGTGATGCCGCGTTCTTCGCCCCTGACCTCCGCGCGCCGCCGCACATTCTTGAACGTGCGCAGCGCGCCGGCGATGGCCTCGCGGCTGATGCCCCAGGCGTCGGCGGCAATGATCACGGCCAGGCAGTTCAACAAATTGAAGTCGCCAATAAGCGGCGTTTCAAACTTGCCCCACTCGCGGCCCTCGCGCGTGACCGTAAACTTGCTCAGCTCGCCGGTGAAGTCCATTTCGCGAATGCGCCACTTCGCGTCTTCGCTCGTCCCAAACGTTTCCAGTTGTGTAAACAGTCGCTGGCCCATCGAGGCCACGACCTCGCGCACTTCGCGGGCGTCCCAGCCGGCGATCAGCTTGCCGTTGCCGGGTACCAGATTCATGAGCCGGCGAAACGCGAGCTTCACCGCCGCGAGATCGTTGTAAATGTCGGCGTGGTCAAACTCGATGTTGTTGACCACAGCGATCTCCGGCAGGTAATGCATGAACTTTGGACCCTTGTCGAAGTATGCAGTGTCATATTCGTCGCCTTCGATGATGAAGTAGTTGCTGTCTGTAACACGAAAGCTGACGCCGAAATTCTGGGCGACGCCGCCGATCAGGAAAGTGGGATCAAGTCCGCCCTGGTCCATAACCCAGGCGGCGATGCTCGTGGTCGTGGTCTTGCCGTGAGTGCCGGCGACCACGAGTGAGCGGCGGCCGCGAATGAATTCTTCTTTGACGACTTCAGCCTGCGAGCGGTAGAGCAACTTGCGATCGAGGGTGGCTTCGACTTCGGCATTGCCGCGCGGGATGGCGTTGCCGACGATCACGCAGTCAGGCGGCGGCTCGAGATGCTCGGCTTTGTAACCCTGCGCGACGGAGATTCCGAGCGAGGCCAGCATCGTGGACATCGGCGGATAGACGTTTTCATCGGAGCCGGTGACCTGGTGGCCGCGCGCCTGCAGCATGCCCGCGAGCGCGGCCATCGCCGTGCCGCAAATTCCAATTAAGTGATAGTGCATGACGTGCGAGAGTATGCCACAGGTTCAGTTGCCCAATTGAGCCGAGTAAATCTGCCAGAGTCTCACAATGAAGTATCTCTGCGTGTGCTCTTCGAACTCTGCGTCTCTGCGATAAAACTGATTCTCAAAGACATTCAACGCCGAGACCCAAAGTTCGCAGAGAAAGCGCAGAGTTTTTGGAACTCAGACCGGTTGGTTATACGCTGGTCATCAGCCCATGCGATCATTCATGCGTTGCGCGAGAAACGCTGAACCGTGCGCTGCGGTTACGAGCAGGAATGGAATCGCCGGCACCCAGAAGCGGTACTCCACCCACATCGGCAGGTTCGCGGCGAGCATGTAAAGCCAAACCACCGCCACCAAAATCGCGGGCAAGTTTCGCCGGCTCGGTATCAATCCGATCCACGCCAGCCCAAAAGGAACCAGCGAGAAGAGAAGCAACAGCGTGAGCTTGAGCGCCAGCTTAAAAACGCTGCGCTGTTGCCAGAGTGCCCTGAACGATTCGTTGAAGCCGGTGAAATTGTCGAAGCTGGTTATGACCAGATATGGAAGAGTCCGCAAACGCGAAGACAAGTAGCCGCGGGGATTCGCGCGAATGTTTTCGAGTCCCATTCGTCCGCCAACCCGATCCGCTTCCGCAACTTCCTTCGGAGTTCTGGCAGCGGCCAGCCGGCGACCATACTCGTCTTCGTTCACGAAGCGCGTCCAGAGCGTCGCCTGATCTTTCTGGTCCCAATCGGTGCGCGTGGCCACGTAAAAGGGAACCGCTGAAGCGCCGTTCACGACGACCAGTCGCTCCGAAACGCGAGTCGTGCGGACGGCCCAGGGCGCGATGATGACTGCCGTGCAGCCGAGCAAGACGGCGCAATGTAGCCAGCGGCGACGGCCGGCCCGCCGCAGTAAATAAATGCCGGCAAAGATTACGGGGATTGGCAAAGCGATCGGGCGGCACAAGGCTGCGAGCGCGAGCAGAACTGCGGCCAAAGCCGTCAGTCGCAAACGGTCTTTGCTGAAGCCGATAACCGCGGCGAGCACGCCACCAACCACTAGAGCGGTAAACAGCGGTTCGGTGAGAACAGTCGTCGAAGCGTAGATTGCGCCGGGAAAAATAGCGTACGCGAACCCGGCGGCGATCGACCATCGCCAACGCAACCCGGAAGACTGCATCGCCAGTAGCAGCACCATCACCGCCACGGCCGAGTCAAGGAGGACCTGAAGCACGGCGGCAGCGACGGCCCGGTTACCCTTTGCTACCGGCAGCGCCGCCAGAAAAAAAGCATAAATGGGCGCGCGACGAATCGAAGGCGTAAACGGCGGCGCCGTCTCCAGGCTGTAAGCACCATGCACTCGGATGTTTTCGGCGAGCAGGAGAAAGTCTGCCGAATCGGGAGAGATGGTGGGCCCGCGAAGTGCCAGGAACGTAAAACGAGCGCCCGCGGCCACGAGGAAGACGACGACGGCATAAAACAAGAGATCTCGTTTTGTGGGCGTGGAAATGGCTGTCATCGTTTTTTTGCCCGCGCGGAAAGGCCGGCGGCAAGTTTGGCGAAGGATTCTTATAGCATATCGTCGTCGGCCTGCGACCCAACTCGTCAGTCGGGTTTCGCAGTCAGAGCCACCTGCGTCAGCGAGTGGCGTTCGCAATTGGGTCATGACAACCACCCGCTGACGCAGGTGGTTCTGACAAGGCTATAGCGCAGCGACTAAATTCACCGGGCTGAAGCCACGGTGCTAATGAAAGGGGAGCGTCAAACTACACCGGCACCGTGTCGGTGTGCTGCCTTGACACCTCGTGGCATAGCTTCTAATTTGGCTCACGCATTTACTTTTCAGGCGCGGCGTTTGGCGGCGCGGTTGAGCTTCAAGCGGAATCATCATGAGTGTGCAAAACGACATCCGATGCTTGTCAGTCATCATCCCCGCTTACAACGAGGAGTCCACGCTCGAACAAGTTGTCGAGAAGCTCTTGAAGGTTCCGCAGTTGCTTGAAATCATCATCGTCGATGACGCTTCGACGGACCGCACGGCGGAGGTGGCCCAGCGAATTGCTGCGACCCAGCAACATGTGCGCATGGTTAGCCACCAGCGCAATCAGGGCAAGACGGCCGCTCTAAAAACTGGTTTCGAGATGACGCGCGGTGACGTGGTGATAATTCAGGACGCCGATCTCGAATACGACCCTGAAGACATTCCGCTCGTCATTCAACCGATCATCAACAATCACGCCGACGTAGTTTACGGCTCGCGTTTCCTGGTGCGGCGCGCGACCAGGGTCTTGTACTTTTATCATTACCTCGCCAACAAGTTCCTGACGTTTTGTTCGAACCTGCTCACCAACCTGAACATGACGGACATCGAAACTGGCTATAAAGCTTTTCGCGGCGAGATTATTCGCAACATGGTGATCAGCTCGAGCGGTTTTGGTTTCGAGGTTGAAGTGACCGCGAAAGTCGCGAAGCTGGGGTGCGCGATTTACGAAGTGCCGATCAGCTATTACGGGCGGACGTACGACGAAGGCAAGAAGATTGGGTTCAGCGACGGCTTGCAAGCCCTTTGGCTCGTCTTCCGCTACAACCTGTTTTGTTCGCTGCGTTCGTCGTTTCGTCGTTTGCCGGCGCTGAAGGAAATTACGCCGCCGACGAATTCAACGTTGCTCGACAGCCACAGCTAAAAGAGCAAACAGCAAACAGCAAACAGTAAACAGCAAATAGCATGGTCCTCTTCACCGGGACACGTCTTCACTGGGACCGCGGGCGTCCCGCCCGCCTCTTTCTTAAAAATCTTCCGACGGTGGTCAAATCATTTCAATCTTGAGTTTTCTGGTCCTTTGGCGGGCGGGACGCTCGCACTCCCAGTGTCAACGTTCTCGGTCCTGCTTCGGTCCCAGGACTTTTTTGAGGCAGCCCCAGAAAGGACGTTGGACCAGGCTCTCCGGATGGATGAGCACGGCGCTGAATAAACTCCCCGCGGCCGCGCGCCGGTTTCCCGCAGCGCTGGCTGCATACGATCTTCGCAAGTGCCGCGTCGCTGCAGCCCATCGTCGTCCGGCTCCCTGCAGACGCGGTTCGTAAATGTTAGCGATCTCATCAAACTCGCGATCAAATAAATCACCTTCAGCAACGGTCTTGCTGCTCGCATGAAGTCGGTAGGCGGCGAGGGTTGCCGGCAGATGTTCACATTTATGCCCGGCGAGCAACAGCCGCACGTAAAGTTCGTGATCGAAGCAATAACGCCAGCGCTCGTCAAATCCATCGCTTAGCAGTTCACGTTTCCAAAACATCCCCGGCTGCGGCGCGGTGTAGGCCCACGAAAGCGCGTGCGCGGCCGAGAGCGGCACTTGGGCCAAGATGACCTCATCCGCGCGGCCTTCGCCAAACATGAGTGTGTCGCCGCAGAGCCAATCACTCTGCGGATGGTCAGCGAAAAATTGAACTACTCGCGCGAACGCGCCGGGCAAATAAAGATCGTCGCTGTTCAGGTAGGCGACGATCTCGCCAGTCGCGTGCGCGAGCCCCTTGTTCAGCGCATGCGCCTGACCGCGATCCTTTTCGCTCACCCAAAACGAAATCTTGTCTTCGTACTTACGAATGACGTCCTGGCTGCCGTCGGTGCTGCCGCCGTCGATGATGATGAATTCCAACGAGGGATAATCTTGTTGCAGAACGGAGAGGATCGTCTCTTCGAGAAACTGTGCCTGATTTAATGACGGGGTGATAATGCTGAGCTTCGGCGTGGATGTCATACGTGCGCCCGGGCCGAAACGCCGAAGGCGTTGGACAACTTAGCCCGGGGTAACACCCCGGGGAATTAGATTGGAAACGTTCGCAACCCTGTAAGGGTTGAAAGATGATTCTTCTCTATCGAACCCCTTCAGGGTTCTATCATCAAGTTCTTTCCCTACCCGGGGTGTTACCCCGGGCTAAACTATCGAGCGCTTTCAGCGCTTCAGATCAAACCCTGAGGATTCCGGCGCCGGTCTTCGGAGTGTCGTCGGCGCGGCGGTGCTCCTCATACCAATCGACCGTGCGCTTCAACCCTTCCTCCAAAGGCACCTGGGCGCGAAACTGAAACTTCTCCAGCGCCCGCGAAACTTCCAAACGTCGGCGTGGTTGGCCGTCGGGCTTGTCAGACTGCCAGCGGATCTCGCCGGGAAAGCGCGTCAGCCGCGCAATCATTTCCAGCAATTCAGAGATTTTGATTTCGCTGCCGGTGCCGAGGTTGACGGGTTCGCTTTCATTGTAGTGCGCCGCCGCGCGCAAAACTCCGTCGGCGCAGTCTTCGACGTAGAGAAACTCGCGAGAAGCCTGTCCGGTCCCCCAGGCTTCGACGAACGCCGCGCCTCTTTCCCGCGCCTCGATGCATTTGCGAATCAGCGCCGGAATCACGTGTGAAGTTTCGAGATCGAAATTGTCACCCGGGCCGTAAAGGTTTGCGGGCAACAGAAAGATGCTGTTGAAGCCGTACTGCTCGCGGTAGCTCTGCGACTGGACCAGCATCATCTTCTTCGCCAGGCCGTACGGAGCGTTTGTTTCCTCGGGATAACCATTCCAGAGATCGTCTTCGCTGAACGGCGTCGGCGTAAATTTTGGATAGGCGCAGACGGTGCCGAGCGCCACAAATTTCTTAACCTCGTTAAGTCGCGCCTGTTCGATGAGCTGAACACCCATCATCAGGTTCTCATAAAAAAACTTGCCGGGATTTTTTTGGTTGGCGCCGATGCCGCCGACAACTGCGGCGAGATGAATCACCAGGTCGGGCCGCGTGTCGCGGTAAAGTCGCTTGATATCGTCCGCTTCGACGAGATTGTAGTCAGCGCTGCGCGGCACGAAAACTTCGGCATCTGTTTGCGTTCGCAGGCGCTCGACAATGCAACGGCCGAGAAATCCCGCGCCGCCAGTCACCACTACCCGTTCATGAGGAAACTTTTCAGTCAACTCTCAACCCTCTAAGTTCAAGTTGATTTTCTTCTCTGCGCAGTCTCCGCGTTCTCTGCGACCCGGCGGTGAATCCTGGTGAAAATACGCTCACCGCAGAGACGCAGAAACGCTGAGTTAACGCAGAGAACTCGCGGAAGAGACGCTGCCGGCAGAGTCAGTATCACCAAACACTTCATGATCTTTTTGGGTTACGGTCGAGAGGTCGGCATCGACCATCAGGCGGACGAGTTCTTTGAAAGTAACCTTCGGCGTCCAGCCCAACTCGTTTTTGGCTTTTGACGCATCCCCGATCAGCAAATCGACCTCCGCCGGTCGCAAATATTTTGGGTCAAGCTCAACGTAGTCCTGCCAATTGAGATCGACGTGCGAAAAAGCTTCGGTCAGAAACTCTTCAACCGAGTGTGTCTCGCCTGTGGCGATCACGTAGTCGTCAGGCCGCTCTTGTTGCAGCATGGCCCACATCGCTTCCACGTATTCCTTCGCGTAGCCCCAGTCGCGTTTCGCGTCAAGGTTGCCGAGGTAGAGTTTCTTCTGTTGCCCGGTCTTGATGCGTGCCACCGCGCGGGTGATCTTTCGCGTCACGAAAGTTTCGCCGCGCCGCGGACTTTCGTGATTGAAGAGAATGCCGCAACACGCGAACATGTCGTACGACTCGCGATAATTGATGGTGGCCCAGTGGGCATAAACTTTTGCGCAGCCGTAAGGCGAGCGCGGATAGAAAGGCGTCGTCTCTCGCTGCGGCACCTCGTGCACCTTGCCAAACATCTCTGAGCTGCTCGCCTGGTAAAACTTCGATTTTACCCCGGTCTCGCGAATCGCTTCCAGAATTCTGATCGTACTCAGGGCCGTGACGTCGCCGGTGTATTCAGGAATATCAAAACTAACTCTGACGTGGCTTTGCGCGGCGAGATGGTAAACCTCGTCCGGCTGAATTCGATAGAGTAGTTTGATGAGATTGGTCGAGTCCGCAATATCGCCGTAGTGAAGAAAAAGCTTCACGCCGTTGATGTGCGGATCTTTGTACAGATGATCGATGCGCGCGGTATTAAACGACGACGCGCGGCGGATGATTCCGTGTACCTCGTAGCCTTTGCTCAGCAGAAATTCCGCGAGGTAAGAGCCGTCCTGTCCGGTGATGCCGGTGATCAATGCTTTCTTCGTTGACAAACGTTTTCGTCTCCTGCTCGCGTCATTATTTCGCGAGTTTTCTGTATAGGTTGAGCGTCTGCTCCGTCGTTCGATCCCAACTAAACTGCTTTACTCGATCACGCCCGCGCGCGATCAGCGACTCACGAAATGCTGGCCCACTAGCGACAGCCACGAGGGCGTCGGTCAACTCATCCGGCCGATCCGGGTTCACCAAAATTCCGGCGTCGCCGACAACTTCAGGAATGCTGGAACGGTCTGAGGCGATGACCGGGGTGCCGCATTGCATTGCTTCAAGCGGGGGGATGCCGAAGCCTTCGTAGCGCGAAGGGTAAACCAATGCGAGGCTGCTCCGGTAGAGCGCCACCAACCGGGCGTCAGACACTTCGGCATAATTTTCAACTCGCCCGGACAGTCGCAGCTCGGCGATTCTTTTCTGTTCGTCCTCGCTGAACGGTGAGCCGACAACGGCCAGCACGGTTTCAGTTGCGAGCGGCGAAGTCGACGCCGCGGCGAATGCGGATAATAAACCATCAAAATTCTTATAGCCAGCGCGTGCCCCAACGTAGAGGAAGTAGGGCCGGGGGGGCGTGTGTTCGTCTCCGCGCGCGGCGCCGAGGTCGAGGCTGGACGCCAGGTGCGTGACCAAAATCCGGCTTTCGTGGACCTGATAATGCGACAGCAGATCGCTTTTGGTGTTTTCAGAAATGCAGACGACCGCGGCGGCCGCCTCGATCGCGCGTCGCTTGCGCGCCACAAAATCGGCGTTGGGATAGAGCTTGGGAAACAGCTCGTGAATCATGTCCCAGACGGTGACAACGACCGGACAGCGGTACTCGCTGACTTCGCGTTGCGACAGGAGCGTGTAGTAAGTCGGATGGGCGAGCTCAAAGCTGACGGAATCCTGAACGCGGCCAAAAAAAGCTTTCTCGAGTTTCAATGACACCCGCTGCGGACGAAAGCGACGAAAGCGATGAGTGCGCAAACGCGGATGTTCGGGTTCGGGTTCAACTGCGGCGCGGCAGGTGGTGAAGTGTGGTTCGAAGTCCGAGGGCAAGCGCTGGATCAGGTTGTTGAAATAACGTTTGATTCCGCCGGCGCCGCGTTCCTGAGTAACCGCACCGTCGTAAAGGATTCGCATTTGTGCTTGGCAAAACCGGGCAGAGGGTTTTGTCGGTTGACGTTCAGACCAAAGTAGCCCGCGGCTAGCGTCGCCGCAGGATCAGAGCCGGCGCGTCACGCAACCTGCGTTGCTGCCACCGGGAGGTTACTGAGGATTTCATTGAGGTCGAGTTTGATGCTGGCCTGATCTATATCAATCCCAACCAGATTACCCTCCGCATCATAATCCAGGACAACGCCGCTCGAAATCTCTCGACTGTCGACACTGGGTTTCGAGGAAAGGTCTATGTAGAGCGAGTCAGTCTTTGGATAGTAGTTTATCTTCATGGTTTGAATCCTCGATCAGGAAATGCATTATGTATGGTAATTCTGTCCCTCGATGTAACAACCCGCAACACTGCCTGAGACTCTGGAATCTTACCCCAGAATCTTACGCGAGCATCGCCCTGGATTTCCACTCGCAACGGATTCTCTATCGTGGCGATGCACCACTCCTTCTTCAAGTAAGGGCGTTTGCGCAGTACTTCGTTCTCAAAATAGTCTGTGAACGCAAAGCGGGACAGTGAAGTCGGCGTGGAAATGGACATTAGTTCGCTTTGCTCGGCTGTTGACCGCAAATCGTTCTGCACCATCTCGCTGACGAGTTCATTGAACGCGTAGGTCGGTTGCCAACCCAAAACCGTGCGGGCTTTGGTCGAGTCGCCTATCAGGGCTTCAACTTCAGCCGGGCGGTAAAAGCGATCGTCGACGCGCACGTAATCACGATAATCGAGTCCGGCTTCCGCGAAAGCGAGTTCACAGAATTCGCGCACGGTGTGCGACTCGCCGGTGGCCACGACAAAATCTTCCGCCGTGTCGTGTTGCAGGATCAGATGCATGGCGCGCACGTAATCTTTCGAGTGGCCCCAGTCGCGGCGCGCATCAAGATTGCCGAGCAGCAGTTGCGTCGCCTGGCCGGCCTTGATGCGGGCCACCGTCGAAGTAATTTTTCTGGTCACAAACTCAAAACCGCGCCGCGGCCCTTCGTGGTTGAAAAGAATTCCGCTCGCGGCAAACATCCCGTAAGCCTCGCGGTAATTTCGCGTCAGGTCAAAGCCGGCAACTTTGCTGATGCCGTAAGGCGAGCGCGGATGAAACGGCGTGGTCTCGCGCTGCGGCGATTCCTGGACCAGGCCGAACATTTCCGACGAGCCGGCGAAATAAAAGCGGCAACTGGGACGCAGTTCACGCAACGCCGCGAGCATGTAGTGAGTGCCGTTGATGTTGATGTTCATCGTCGAGAAACCGTCAGAAAAACTTTCGGCGACAAACGACTGCGCGGCCAGATGGTAACACTCGTCAAACTCGTTACGGCTGACGACCGCAAAAATCGAGGGATAACTTTCGAGACTGGCGGCGTGAAGCTGAATGCGATCGAGCAGGTGACTAATGCGCGTGAAGCGGCGTTCAGGATTTTCAAGCGCGACGCGGCGAACGAGACCGTGCACCTCGTAGCCGAGCGACAACAGATGCTCCGCCAGATAGCTGCCGTCCTGTCCGGTGATGCCCGTAATGAGAGCCTTCAAATTGTTCAGCCTGCCTTTCGCTTGGTTAATTCAACTTTTGGAGTGCGCTGACCTGTCAGCGCTTTGGTCGGCTGCGACCTGTCGCCGCCCTTGATCCGCGCTCGGTCATGTTCACAACAAGTTGAGTCGCAAGCTTGGGCCGTAAACGCGCTTGTGGTCAAGCCTTGAAGTCAGGATACGAAGCGTCGCGCTCAATCACAACGGGTGCCTCCGCGATCGGCCACTGAATTCCAAACGCCGGATCGTTCCAACGCAGTCCGGCGGAAGCTTCGGGATGGTAAAACTCGCCGACTTGATAGAAAACTTCCGTTTCGTCCTCAAGCGTTTGAAAGCCGTGGGCCATATCTCCCGGCAGGTACATCATCAGACGGTTTTCCGCGGACAAGGTGGCGCCCACCCATTTGCCAAACGTCGGCGAATCGCGTCGCAAGTCGACGGCAACGTCGAAAATCGATCCGCGCGTGCAGCGAACGAGTTTCGCCTGGCCGCGTGGCGCCGTCTGGAAATGCAGGCCGCGCAGCGTGCCGCGTCGCCGATTGTAGGAAATGTTGTTCTCCACGAAACCGCTCATCAGACCATGCGCCTCAAACTCGCGCTGCGAAAACGACGGCGCAATGAACCCGCGCTCGTCTTCGAAGCGGGTGGGCTCAATCAGAAAAACGCCAGGCAATTCAGTTTCAGTAAAGATCATGACAAGTCTACGAGGTTGAACAGATCACTTTAACTATTCCAAGTCTCTGCGTTAACCCGGCGCACTCTGCGTCTCTGCGGTGAGTGGGTTTGAAGTGATATCACCGCCGAGTCGCAGAGAACGCGGAGGTGCCGCAGAGTTCAAACCAAGGCACTATCACTCGCGTCGTTTCTCCTTCGAATCTGTTTCGGCGCGACCGCAAGTTTCACTAACGACTGCTCGATCGAATCAACCATTCTTTCGGTGCGAAATCCCTCCTCGATCGTGCGTCTGGCGTTTTGCCGGATCGTCTCAAGAAGCTGCGGACTCTGCCACAGTCGCAGGATTTGTTCAGCACACTTGCGCGCGTCTTCTTTAGGAAAGATAAGCGCATTCACGCCCTCGTTCAAAATCTCCGCGCTGCCGCCGGTTGGCGTGCCCACGACAGCGAGGCCGGAAGCCATAGCTTCGAGGACCGTGATGCTGAAGGGTTCGTCCCAAATCGACGGCAGGATCAAGATAGCATGTTGCCGGTAAAGAGAAGCCAGTTGATCCCGCGGCACAAGACCGGCAAAGCTCACCTTATCAGCGACGCCCAACTCGGAAACCATTTGCCGCAGCCGCGACTCGTAATCCGGATCGACGCCAACTCCGGCGATTGTCAGCGTCGCCAATTTGTAGTTCGGGTCCTTCACGAGCAGGCTCAATGCTTCGATCGCCGTGTGAACTCCCTTGTGCGGCATCAACTGGCCCACGTACAGCAGTCGCAGCGGATTCGCCGGCGTCTCAACGGGCTGGAACAGGTCGGCATCAATGCCCCAATGAATCACCTGCGCCTCGGCAACAGGCTTGCCCGCGCGCAGCGCCGCCTGCTTCAGGAAATTGCTGGCGAAGTGCACGTGACTTAAGTCAGGCGGGTGGGGGCGGGGCATGATTCCAAGCGCGTCCAAAGTAGACCGGAGCGTGCTGAGAGCGACCCAGCGGTGCGCGCGCGCGGGCTCGAGCTGCCACATTTCATAACCAAAGTCAGTTTCCCATTTCGACAACCAATGGTCGGAGACGAAATAACAAACCGGGATATTTGACTCCTGGGCGAAGGAAACGATCGACAAGGAAATGCCGACAGGATTCCAAACGTAGACCACTTGCGGATCGAAAAGCGCGCCGAAACGCTGCATCACGCGGCGACTCGAAATTTCTCGTTTTATCACCTGGCTCAGGCCGCTGACCGGCTCCCACGGCGGCAACACCTTTAGCCAGCGATAGACTTCGCCGTCGTCACTCGGCTCAGTCATCTTGTAGGTACTCGTCAAAACACGCACGTCGTGTCCACGTGCTTTCAGACGCTCGGCTACTTCTTTGCACCCAAGTTCGTACCCACCGATGAAGTGTGGCGGGTAAAAGTTTGAGACGATGGCGATTCTAAGCTTGCTCATCGCGTCTAAGCTTGCTCATCGCGACCCGGGGTGCCGTCGAGGTAGATGGCGAAACGCGTTCCCGCGATTTGGAAAATAGACCGCGTCTGTTGCAACTCGTTGAGGCAGCGCGTGACGCCAATGCACTCCGAATGAATGTCGAGCCAACGATAGTCGTCCCAGACGATCACGCCGCCGGGGCTGAGCAAAAGAAACGCGGTCTCGGAGTCAGTCTTGACGAATTCATACGTGTGATTGGCGTCAACCAACACGAGCTGGTTGGCGCCGAGGTAAGGCGAATAATCGTAAGCGCGCGAGTCGCCGTGCAGTTGTGTAATTCTGGACGCCGCCGGCGCGCCGCGATAGGCCGACCCGACCACCGCCGCCGTGTCGTAATCAAGCGTCGTCAACTCAGTGTCGTCTGGCGTGTTCATCGCCATCACGAGCGTGGACGAACCGGAGTACGTTCCGATCTCAAAAATTCGGTGCGGCTGCAGGTGCCGGCAAATCGCGCCGAGCGTCAGCAACTCGGCGAGCGGCACGACCATGTCGCGCGGACGGTTGATTTCGCCCGCCGGGAGGGTGACGTTGACGGTGTCGATGCCCGGGAAGAGTTCCAGCAGAGTTCGCGTCGGCAAAACGGCCTGGGCCGCCTGCGCGCGTTCGCCGGCCGCCGCGGCTTCGTCATACCGGCTACCGTAACGAACCTTTCGATAGCCGTGCAAAAGGGCGGGCGGCAGCAAAGGTTTGATTAGGCTCTTGAGACCGTTGTTCATGGATTTTGGATGGAGGCGATCTGCTTATCAGGCGAAAATGATCGGGCGACACAACGATAGCTCAGGAGCAAGAGAAGTCAAGCGACGACGCCGGGAAGGTAGTGGTCAGTTCGCAGTCAGCCGAAAAATCAGGCATCTGGCGGTAGGAAGCGCGGCGCAGAACCGGGAGCGGTAGCGACCGGATACAGCCACTCACTTTGTTCTAAGGGCTTTTCTTGCGCGACGCCACAATCGCAGGTTAATCGTAGGATCCGTCGCTACCGCTTCCGGTTCTGATTTCGTTTCTAATGCTTTGAAACTCGAGGCAGACTGCATCTGTACTCGTCTGACGGTAGGTCCGAGTTGACGCAGAGGATTGAAACTACACGCGGGGTCCAAGCTGCAGGTCCGTGTCTGGTGAGGTGGTCGCTTGTCTGAAAAAAGAACCCGCGACGCGCCGCGCGCCTTTGAACCCTTCCAACCAAATGTAGTGCGCCAGAAAGTTCGCCAGCTTGATCCGCTCGCCCCGTTGTTTGGCGATCCAGACGAGTTGATTGTACCAACCGGCTTTGGCCGCGCGAATTTGTTCCTTGTATTTGAAATCCAGATAGGCGTCGATATAGTTGAGGACCTTGATCATTTCGAGACGTTGTTCGATCGGACCCAGAGATGACCACAGGCCCGCCGGATTGATCCGGTAAGCGGCCATCACCTCATTGATACATCCGATCTTGCCGTGCTTGGCGTTCATAACGTGCAGCGCCCAATCGCCGAGTCTGAGGGAATGAAACCAGCGAGACAGCTCGCCAAAAAGGCCGCGCCGAAACATCACCGAGCAAGCGGAGATAGGATTGGCAACCAGCAGATCTTCAACTGTCAGCACTTCGGACAGGTGCTGGTCGTGCTTTTCAGGCTCCTCGAACGGCGCATCCTTGACTGCGCGGACCCGATGAAAAGAGATCGCAAAATCAGGATGTCGATCGAGAAAATCTACCTGCTTTTGCAGCTTGTGAGGGTTGGTCCAGTAGTCGTCGCCGTCAAGCAGCGCAATGTATTTTGCGGTGCTCGTTCGCAGGCAATTCACGAAGTTTCCCTTGCCGCCCACGCCGACAGCGCGTTCTCGTTGCGCCACCTCGGCGTTGCGCCACCTCACGCGAACTTTGTCCGGATGCAACTGCTCCAGCTCGGCAACAATCGCTCCTGTCCGATCCGTAGAGGCATCTTCACCGACGATTATTTCGTAAGCGAAATCAGTCTCCTGCATCAGGGCGCTGCGAATTGCCTGCGCAATGAACTTTTCCTGGTTGTAAGTGAGCACGATGACGCTGACCTTCATCTCGCCTGTGTGGGGCGGGGCGTCATGCGGGGCAGGGTCGTTCTTAAACTTCATGATTGCGGGTCACAGATGAAACGCGCGCCGGGCGCTGCCTGAACCCCTTGGAGTGCGCTGACTTGTCAGCGCTTTGTTTTTGCGGCGGCTTGACGCCGCTGGCATTTTTAGCTGAGCTAACTGCTTCGCTGGCTGCGACAGGTCGCAGCCGACCAAAGCGCTGACAGGTCAGCGCACTCCACAACGGCGCATCACGACAAACTGAAATCTGTCGGACGGTCTAGTTTGACTTCGAAAACGTGGCCCGGCCCGGCAACGAAATTCGCGCCAGGTGGCGCAGTGAGATGTTTCGGTTTGACGACCTGCAGCCCACACACTTCAACACATTCGCCAAGCTGCTGAGCCAACTCCCCTGATTCCGGTAGTCCACCGCGAGTTTGTAATAACGTCGCGCCAGACTGGTTTCTATCTGATCCTGATACTGCTGCGGCAAAAATCGCGCGAGGACTTTATACATCTTGACTTCTTCAAGCGTGCTTTCAATCGGAGACTGCTTCGACCACAACCCGGTGCTGTGAATTCTGTACGCCGCCATGACCTCGTCAATATATCCCACGCTTCCGTTTTGGGCGTTCAGAATGTGGAGGAGCCAGTCACCGATTGTGAACTCGCAGTACCAGTCTGGAATCTCGCCGAGGCCACTTGTACGAAACATGACGGATGGCGTGGCGATGAAATTGCGGTCGATCAAATCTTCCAGGGTCGAGATTTGCTTTTGATCTGGCGGACAATACAGCCACGCCTGCTTGCTCCCATCGTCATAAAAGACCTCAACGTTATGGAAACAGATCGCGCAATCAGGATGGCTATCCAAGTAAGCGACTTGCTTCTGCAGCTTGTGCGGGTCGGTCCAGTAATCATCTCCCTCCAGCATTGCCACATACTTCGCCTTGCGGAGGTTTAGCACCTGCACGCCCACTCGATCTTTGTGGATTATTCCAAAGTGCTCGGGCGAAAGGATGGTCTCGATCCGGTCTGGATACTTTTCGGCGTAGGACCTTACGATCGCCTGCGTGTCGTCTGACGAGCAGTCGTCGCCGATGATGAGACGGTATTTGAAATTTACTTGCTGGGCCAGAACGCTTTCAATCGCCTCAGCGACGAACTTTCCGTGGTTGTAGGTGGGCATGACAATGTCGACGAGTGGGGTTGTCATGGATTTCAGCCGATGCGCGATGCGGAAAGCCGAGGCGAAACTTGTTTGCCTTCAGTTGGAATCGACCGAGACCCCAGTCGCCGCGAGAGTCGCGTTTGGCTGGTCCAGGCGGGTCCGCACGACTTCGGAATTCTCGATCGCCAGTCTAATAATCCGACTGATCTCTCTAACCTCGTCCGGGCCGATGGCGGTCCCGGTTGGCAAACAGAGCACTCGTCGCGTGAGCCTTTCAGTTTCGGGCAGCAACTCTCCGGCCTCGGGGAACAGCGATTTATACGGCTCAAGACTGTGGCAGCCGGGATAGAAATAGCGCCGCGCCAGAACATTTTCCGCCTGCAATACCTGCACTAGCTGGTCGCGCGTCAGCCCGGCCTCGGGCTCGTCAATCTCCAGAACGACGTATTGATAGTTACTTTTTTCCGCGTCGTCGTAGACGATCAAATCGACGCCTTTAACGCCCGCGAGTTCCTGGCGGTACCACTGGTAATTTTGTTGGTTGGTGCGGATGAAGTCGTCAATGCTTTCCAGATTCGTCAGGCCGGTCGCCGCTGAGACTTCATTCATCTTGCCATTGGTGCCGACATAGTCAGTCTGATCGTAATAAGTGAAACCGAAGTTTTTCATCAGGCGAATCCTGTTGGCCAACGCGTCGTCGTTTGTCACCACCGCTCCGCCTTCGAGAGTGTTGAGAAACTTCGTGGCGTGAAAACTGAAGACCTCGGCGTCGCCGAAACTCCCGATCAGTCGTCCGCCGTATGAACAGCCAAAGGCGTGGGCCGCGTCGTACAGCAGCGCCAGTTTGCGTCGCTTCGCGATTTCGTGGAGGGCTTCGGTATCGCACGGGCGGCCAAAAACATGAACGCCGATGATGCCGGTCGTCTGCGGTGTGATCAGTTCCTCGACGCGGCGCGGGTCGAGATTGTAGGTCTGCGGATCAATGTCGCAGAAGACCGGCGTGATCTCCTGCCACTGCAGCGCATGCGCGGTGGCGACAAAAGTGAACGACGGGATGATGACCTCGCCGCGCATGCCGAGCGCGCGAATTGCGATTTCCAGCGCCACGGTTGCATTGCACATCGCGATGCAATGTTTGACGCCGACGTATTCCGCAATGCGCCGCTCGAGCTTAAGCAGATAAGGACCGTCGTTAGTTAACCAGCGCGTCTCGAAAATGTCGTTAATGCGCTCCAGCAGGCGCGCCCGGTCGCCCACGTTGGGCCGCCCGACGTGCAGCTTGTCTGCAAAAGCCGGCTCGCCGCCAAAGATCGCAAACGAATCTGCTGACAACTTTGCACTCATGTGTTTACTCGTCGGCGCGTGCGCGTGCTCACAATTTGTGGCCCATGCAAATGTAGTAAAAATGGTACACCTGATGCACTTGGATGTTTCCGAGGCTGGCAGGTATCAACTCCACCGGACATCGGTGAATCGTGTTGTGACTCGATAATACTTTCTGGAAGTATAACCTTTCAACGAAGCTGGCCTCTTCATAAAGCTGTTCGTCGAGGAAAAAAACCAGTCCGCCTTTTTTGGTTACGCGCGCCATCTCTGCCAACGCGAGCCTGGGTTCAGTGAACCCGTTGAGCGCTCCGTAGTTTAGGACGACGTCAAACGTCTCGGGCTCAAACGGCAAGCGGTTGGCGTCGCCGAGAACGAAGTCCATGGGAACCTGCTGGTCCGCCATGAATTTCTGCCCCTGCAGCAGCATTGTTTCCGAAAGATCGAGGCCGGTGTAGTCGGCCCCCAGTTTCATCCAGCCGTGTCGGAACAGCGAGTTGCAGCTTCCCGTCGAAATGTCCAAAACCTGCAGCCGGTCATCGTCCTCGCGCTGCAGAAAGGGCTCAAGCGCGTCGGCGTGTACCTGCGCGAAGCTTTTCAGGGGCTGGAAGCGGTTGCGCAGGAGGGAAAGTTTGACGGGCACGGCCAACGCGATGAGATAGAGCACGTAGCGATGTCGCAGCAGAAAATAGAGGATTGCCAAAGACAGCAGCAGCACCAGGACTTGAACAACCGTCGGGCTTAGTAAGTCCGCTCGCGAAACACTCGTCGCAAAAAAAACAACGATACCAGCCAGCGAGAGCACGATGAACGCGTAGACCAGCCAACCTCGCCAGGACGCTTTTGCCGGACGCACCGGCAACGAGAGGAACGGCATTACATGCTGGTAGTAGGTGCCCAGGAAACCGTTATAGAACGTGTCGCGCAGCTCCTTGTCTTTTTCACCGACGGTGCTCTCGATGTATAGCCGCGGGATGCCGTTAACGCAGGAATATTTCTGTCCGCAGTTTTCACAACTCCAAAAAGTTGAGTAGGTTCGCCAGTGGCTTTTCCCGCAGTTAACGCATTGATAGTTAGACAGGTTCATTATTCCAATTTGCATCTGCCGGGCGGTGGTCAGCCTCTTGATTTGGGTACGATGGCGGACCATTCGCATCGGAGTTTAGTAGTGGCGCAATTTTGAAATTCTCTGTGAAACCTTTGTGTTCTCTGTGTCTCCGTGGTGAAAAACCGTTCAGAAAGCTCACCACAGAGACACAGAAAACACGGAGGACGCACAGAGGCTGAAATGCGACACTACCCGAAGTTTCCAGGCGTGGTGTAGCGCGTCAGTTGGCAGTCAGACTCACCATTTTTCATAGTAAGGCAGCGTGGCAACCCAGCGTCCATTCTCCGAACTCCAGCTAAACTGGTCCTTCAGATCAGATTGTTTTACCCAGTGGTGAAAATCATAGCGCCAGAGGCAAATGTCGCCCATGTCGTGCGCGCCTTCGATGTCAACAATCCGGCCGTCGATTTCAAAGCACGTCCCGCCGTTGGGATAGTCAGCGCCGTAGTTTGACAGGGAAACGATGAATCCCAATTTCTGCGGGAGCAGATTGTGCCAATGCCGCCCGAAGAATCCGCCGCCCACTGGATATTGAATGATCTGCGGATGCAGGTACGGGCCGGACGCGGGAATCGCAAAACTCAAATCGTAATTCGCAAGCTGGTTGTACAACTCGAGCAGGGGATTGAAAAGTGACTGCAGCAGCGTGCGAACCTTGGAATCGAGTTTGGAAAAATCATTGAAATTGTAATCGTGGAAGACGTGCGGAAAATTGTTCAGGTTTGAAACCATGGCGCGTTGGCGATGGTAGTTTCCTTCGAAATCGTCCCCGGTTGCGAGCGGTGTTTCCCGGCCCCACTGCAATACCGTTCGCCTGATCTCCAACAACATCTCAGCGGGAAAAACGTTCTTGAGCAACACGATCTTCTTGTCGTCTACCACCGTCGCCGCCAGCTCGGCGGGAGACATACCGGTGACCACCGTGCCGTCCTCAAGCCTGCCACTGACTTCAACTACATCTTTCATGCCCGCTCCTTAATCGACAATCGTTCATGCTCCCTCCAGCACCGCATACCCAAAACCGGACGCGCCAAACCCGTTGCCGTTATAGAACAGGTATTTTGGTTGCCGTCCGTGCACGTAGGCATACTCTATCATCTCGGAATCCCAGCCGCTTTCCGACGCTTCGATACCGACTTCTTCGTCTCGTCGCTCCCAGGTGAGTCCGTCGCGCGACTCTGCATAACCGAGCCGATAGCTTTGCGCCCGGTCGTCGCGGTAGCCGCGAATGCCCCGATAGGAATAGAGCATTTTGTAGACGTCGCCTTCCTTGAACACGCACGGCCGGCCAATCGCACCGGTGCTTTCGTCGTAGTCAATACACACTCGGCCCGTCTTCCGCCAGGCGATGCCATCGGCCGACTCGGCATACTTTACACAGTATCGCGGCTCTGAAACTTCGCCGGCAGTTTCCCAGCCGGTGCACGAAACGTACCACATGCGCCACCGGTCGCCGTCAATCATGACGCAGGGAGCGGTGTTGAAAAACGGCTCGTCGATAGCACGATCGCAAATTGGGCCCGCGGAGATTTTCTGGAAACTTTGACCATCGTCTTCGCTGATGGCCAAGCCGATCGCGAGGCGGTAGGAAACTGTTACTTGCGGGTTCCAGCCGATGTAGTAAAGATATTTTTTGTTTTCGTGGTTAACGATCCACGAAGGCATGATGCCGCTGTCGTCAAAAGTTCCCGGGCTGCCGAAATCCAGAATCGGTCGCTCATGCTGGTAGAGAATATTTTCCGGATGTGCCGCTTCGACCTCAATATAAGAAGTATGCGAACGTCCGGCTTCATCCCGGGTGCCGAAGTAGATGCGCAGCACGCCTTGGCTAACTTCGTCGACGACCGGCACCGACGCGTGAGAAACCATCCAGTCGGAGTTGTGATCGGGCGCGAAAATGACGCCTTTCTTTATCCACTTCATGCGCGAACCTGTTTTACCAACACGCCAATCAGAAGTCTAAATCCTTGCTGAGGGTCTCACCTTTTTTCGCGGGATTGCCTTTGTAAACTCCCCACGGCTCGGTGTCGCGGGTCACCGCCGCTGCCATCGCGATCAACGAGCCTTCGGCAATGTGAACGCGGTCACGCACGGTCGCGTTGACGCCGAAAAAAGCAAACGGCTCGACTACGCAATGTCCGGAGAGAACCACGTGTGAAGTGAATGACACGTGGTCCTTGATGATGCTGTGATGACCGATGTGATTTCCGCTCCAGAGCACGACGTTGTTGCCGATCGAGGTGAACGGCTGAATCGTGTTGTCTTCAAGGATGAAACAATTGTCGCCGATTGGCACGCCGGGAAAAACGGTTGCCCGCGAGCTGACGTAGCTGATCATCTCATAGCCTTTGGCCGCGATTTGTTGATACACAGATTCGCGCAGCCGGTTCATTTTCCCGGGGGCCATCGGCGCAAAGAATTTGAACTCGGCGGGCGCGTGAGTTTGCTCGACGGTTTCAAACGCGACCACCGGCAAGCCTTCGAAGACCTTCTCCGCCGGCAAATATTGTTCATTCACACTGAAAGCGACAACCTCGTGGTCGCTGTCGTGGTCCAGGTAGAATTTTGCCAGTTGCGCGAAATCCTGGATGCCAAAAATGATTACCTTCGCCATTGTTTGTCGTCTCTAGCGGTAAACGTAAGTGGTGTATTCGTAGAGTCCATAATCGTTGCGGAAGACGTAATTCCGCGCCAGCTCTTTTTGTAGAAAGTCGGCCAGCATATCGAACGGCAAGTGGAAAAGATCGTCGCGCTCCCAATCAACATGCTTCGACATGACATTAAAGGCGATGCCGATTTGAGCGTGTTGGAAAACGCGAATCACCAACCGGCGGAAATAGGCGAACATTTCTTCGAATGACAGTTCGCGTTTTTCCGTGAAGACGCCGCTGAGCACGATGTAATCGAATTTCGGCAGTGACGAATTTTCGTCAAGCACGTCCAGGCAATAGAACTTACTCGCGGGAAACTTGCTTTGCGACAGGCGAATAAATTTTTCAGACAAATCAAGTCCTGAATATTCGACGTGGTCCAGTCTCCGCTCGACGATGTATTCGTTGAGATGCGCCGCGCCGCAGCCGAAGTCGAGCAGGCTGACCTTCCGGGCGCGCGTCTCTGGTTTTATGACTTCGAGCATCACCCGGTGACGCTTCTCGACGTCTTCGCTTTTGGGCCAGTCTACGCCGAGATGCGTGTCGCCGTGCTCGGCGAGACACGACTCATAGTGCGAGACGATGTTGAGATACTTCTTTTCCTCCATTTAGGTGAACTCGCCTCGCCGGTAAGCCGGAAAGTAGGAAGACGCAGCGACGTGTTTCGTCTCCATGATCTCGTCGTATTTTGGCCGGTCGAAAATTCTGCCGCAGAAGTACGCAGTCAGCGTGCCCGTGGCCCAACCGCGCTTGAAACGGGCCAGGCCGTCAACGCCGTCAACTTCACCACTGCCGGACAGTCCCGCGCCGGCGCCGAGGTTGAGCCACTGCAACCCGTGGGCCGAGAAATATTCAATGACCCGCCAGAAAAGCGCAAACGACGCGCCCAACTCGTAGCCGGCATCGCTGTAGGCGCCGAGATGATAATAAGCAACGCCGCGATCGGCATACCACAGCGTCATCCCCACCGTCTCACACCCGCGCGTCGCTCGAAACATGGTCAAGCCGGGCACAGCAAGCTGAGCACGAAACGACTCTGCTGAAAACGCAGTCAGTCCCCGAATGTTATGACGCTCGACCAACTTAGCATAGAGCGTATTCCACTCGGCCGCGAAGTGAGTGGCGTCTGTGCACGGCTGGACCTCGACCCGTTCCAGCGCCTTGCGCGCGTTGCGGCGATGATGGGCGTCAACGAATGAAGTCGGCGCCTGTGAAAGATCAACGACCGCGTGCTCCTTAAACGGGACGACAACATCGCGAAAACACTGGCGCAAATAATCGGGGTCATGTGCGCCGAAGGGATCCGCAACCATGGCGAGGCTCACCAGATCGCCCTGCAATTCGTCCAGGTCCAGGTGAAGCCCTGACCAATCCTGACAAGCGAACAGGGGATAACAGCCCATCGCATCGTGCCAGGGCGTGGCGGGCACAGCTCGCTCCAAAATCCAGCCACCGCTGCGCGGCAAAAGGCGCGGCGTGCCAAATTCCGCGAGGGACGCGGCATAGGCGGGATGCGAATATCCGTTCATGCTTTCAGGGGTCTGCACTTCAATTTCGAGTTACTGCCTCAATAATTTTGCGGTTCTCTGCGTAGTCTCAGCGCGCGCTCGGCGTCTCTGCGTTGAACTACGCTCCAAAAATACTCACCGCAGCGACGCCGAGCGCGCTGAGACTACGCAGAGGGTCCACTGTTCGCAGTTTCGAGGCGAAAACTAAATCCCGCTAGAACTAAATCCCGCCAGCCGCGTTCTCAAGCGTCTCCTCAAACTTCGTAAAGCGGCGCCCGGTTCCAACTCTGTCCTTCAGCGCATTCAGCGGACCTTCGACCAGTTTCCAGGACGTTGCGGCGACGACAAACGTCAGGATCGTGGCGAAGGCCGCGAGTGTCCACGTGCCGGGGTTATACCCGAGCAGCCAAACTACTAAAGCGGGCATGAAGATGTGCCAAAGATAAAGGCCGTAACTAATCTTGCCGGTGTAAACGAGGGGGCGCGCCTCGATCAGTTTCCAAAATTTTCCGTCGGCCGCTTTTCCCACCAGCCAGGTAAAGATCAGCGACACGCCCAGGAATGAAGTTGAATAAAAGATTCGTGTCCCGCGGTCCGTCGCGTAAATAATCAATTGCCCGGCGACGATCAACGAACCCAGCACGGCCGCCGCGCGCAGGAAACCACTGCGGTAAGGTTTCAGCCTTTCGTCGTACGAGAAGCAGGCGAGCAAAGCGCCGAGTCCGAGCGAGTCGAGACACGCGAATGGCAACAACGCGCCGGCGAGGTGCGCCCCAAGTGTAAATGCAATCGCAGTTTTATAGACCAGGGTGAGCACCACGGCGCCCACCGCCAGCTTCCACGCGTTTCTCGTCGCGATTTTGAGCATCAGCCACGGCCAGACCAGATAGAATTGCTCTTCGACCGCCAGCGACCAAAAATGTCCGGCGCCGGTGTATCTGTTCTTGAGAATAATCAACACGTTCGACAGGTAAGAGGCATGCCACAGGAAGTTGTGCCGCATTTCGGCGACGCCGAGAACAATCAATACCAGGATGCACAGATAGTAGGCGGGTATGATTCTCAGCGCCCGGCGAAGATAAAACGTTTTCACCGTCGGACGGTGCAGGAGTATGCCGGTGATCAGAAAACCGGAGAGCGTGAAGAAGAAGCGAACGCCGAGCAAGCCGAGGCTCAGGAAGCCCTCGGGGATCCATTTCCCAACCGGAAGAAAATGATGGACCAACACGGCCAGCACCGCGAAGGCGCGCAGCGAGTCGACCTGGCGCAGCCGCACCACCTTCGGGCCGACGGGCGAAGCAACGCTCACGGTCTGAATGTTCTGTTGCACGTGTTTCAATCCTGCCGGTGGGAAAAGAGGGTCGGTTACTTTTCCACCACATACAAGACGCTTTGACTGGTGATCCCGGCGCGACCGAACACATCCGCCCCAAAAAAATCTTTGCCATACTGATGAATCCGAAATCCAGGCTGTTGGACTCGGTCGATAAAGTCATTCTTGGAATACATTCTGACGTGATCGTCCTGGCCAAAGCGTCGCCATCTTTCGCCTTCATCTGCGAGTTCGGTGTCCTCATCAGTCTGGGTGAGAGTCAGGATAATCGGCACCATGACAATGCCCTTCCCGCCTGGTTTCAAAATCCGGTGTAGTTCATGCAGCGCTTTCCGGTCATCGGGCACATGCTCGAGCACGTGCGAACAAATGAAGAAATCGAATTGCCCGTCCGCATAAATTCGCAAGTCGGTGATGTCAACCTGGTCGTCGACGCCTGCCGCGTAGTAATCAGCCGTGCGGTAGGAAATGCTTTGTTCAGCGCCGGCGATTTGTCTACGAATGAAACTGGTGAGCGGCGCCGCTGGCGCGAAATCAATGATTTTGCCGCCGCCACTTTCTTTGAGCTCTTTCAGGTAATTCTGCAGGTACAGCGCATAAAGTCGCTCGCGGTCGGCTGCCTTACAGGAAGGACACGCGTAGCCCAGGTGATTACAAGTTTCCGACTCTTCTGGCGCAAAAGGATAGCCGTATTTCTGCTGGTTCTCAGTAAAGAACTCGGGGATAGGTTTAAAGGCGCTGACTCGAGAGTTACATACCGGGCAGTGATACTCGCCCAGAAAATTCCGCACTCGCGCCTGTAACGCGCGGCTTTTTATTCTGACGCTAAGAGGCGTGCACTTCCTGATGACGCTGAGGATCGGGTTCTCACTTTGAACTGCCATGCTCGACCTCCGAGGCACCCGCGCCCACTTCCCAATCGAATTGAGGCCGTACCGCGCCGATCACTTTGCCGTACCAGTTTCCAATTCGCCCGGCGTCAAGAACTTCGAACAACAGCACATCGGAGACATCAAAAACTGCGGTCGTCGTGTCTCTTACCAATAGGACCCTGACTGTATAACCGCCATCGTTCAGGAAGTCTCCGGGAATCACAAAGCTTCCCTGGATGAGTCCCTCGGGGCAAACCTGCGGCACTGATCCGGTATTAAAAATTGGGAGTCCTTCCAGGTTGTAGACAACGATGCTGAAGTTGAGGACCGCATCGGTTAAGTGATTCCAGAATGAAGTGGTCAGCCGGAGAGGAGTTTTCACTGTAAATGGCTCACCCTGTTCCTGACCGACGGCGTTGATAGAAACTTCGCGCAACCTCGCCGTGCTGTCTCCAGGGGCAGTATCTTGATCTTTCCAAACGCGGCTCAGTCGGGAAATCGCGCCTTTCTGCGCATAGTTGAGAACCACCTGTCCCGTCTCGCCGGCCTCGACGATTTTGCCGGCGTCGAGCCAGATTGCCCTACTACATAAATTTCTAACCGCGGACATGTTGTGACTAACGAACAAGACCGTGCGGCCTTCGCTGGCTACTTGTCCCATTTTCCCCAAACACTTTTTTTGAAACGCAGCGTCGCCCACCGCCAGGACTTCGTCAACTATCAGAATCTCCGGTTCGAGATGCGACGCCACCGCGAAGGCCAGCCTCATATACATGCCGCTGGAGTATCGCTTAACCGGAGTATCGAGAAATTTTTCCAACTCGGCAAAGGCGATGATCTCTTCAAACTTGCGATCGATTTCAGCTTTGCTCATGCCGAGGATGGCGCCGTTGAGATAGACGTTTTCTCTCCCGGTCAGTTCCGCATGAAAGCCGGTACCGACTTCCAGCAAGCTGGCGACGCGTCCGTAGAGTTCCGCGCGGCCGCTGCTGGGCTCCGTAATTCGCGACAGCACTTTCAGAAGTGTCGACTTGCCAGCGCCGTTCCGCCCGATGATGCCAATCACTTCGCCGGGCGCCACTTCAAAGCTCACATCCCTGAGCGCCCAGATCGTCTCAGCCGTTCGCTTGCCGTTGCCGCGCAGCTTTTTTAGAGGCGCGCGCATGGCTTCGACAATCGACTCTCGCAACGTGCCGTAGGCAGCATCGCGCTCGCCGAGACTGTACTGCTTGCTTAATTTTTCGACTCGAACGATTGGTTTCATCGTTTTTAGACGATATCCGCGAAGTTCTTCTCCATCCGCCGGAAAGAGTAGGAGGAGTAGACCAGCAGAAACATCGTGATCGCCGCTGAGACGCCTAAAGCTATCCAGTCAAACGGGCGCCCGAATAGCGCCGAGCGATAACCTTCAATGATTCCAGCCATCGGGTTAAGCCAAAGGAGCCAGCGATACTGTGCGGGTAGGAAGCTGGCCGGATAAATGACCGGGGAAAGGAACATCCATAGTTGGACCAGGAACGGCAACGCGAAGCGCACGTCGCGGTATTTAACATTCAGAGCCGATAACCACATTCCGGTGCCCAAAGCCAGCAAAGTGGTCAGCACCACCAACAGCGGAAACATCAAAATACTCCACGTCACCCCTATGCTGTAGTAGACCATCAGCGCCACCAGAATGAGGAAGGCGATGGCGAAATCAACCAGCCCCGCAGCTACAGCCGCTCCGGGAATCAGCATGCGCGGGAAGTAAACTTTTGTGATCAGATTGGCATTGCCGACCAGGCTGTTACCGCTGTTGGTGATGGCGTTTGCAAAGAAGGTCCAGGCCAGCAGTCCCGCGTAGGCAAAAACCGGATAAGGAATATTGTCAGAAGGAACGCCCGCCAAACGGCCAAAGAACAGCGTAAAGATGATCATCGTGAGGAGCGGTTGGATGATGGCCCAGGCGATGCCCAGCTCGGTCTGCTTGTACCTCACCTTAACGTCGCGCCAGGTCAGGAAATAGAGCAGCTCGCGAAACGCCCACAGGTCGCTAAGGTCGAGCGCGCTCCAGGCCTTGTTTGGTTCAATGACAACCAAAGGCGCCGCCGGCAGCTCGGTAGGGGTCAGTTTCGGGATATCTTCCCGGGCGGTTGGAGTTATGGATTTCAGTGCGGTGTCACTGTCGGTAGTGGAAATGCCCATCTAAATTTTACAGCCCAAACCTTACAGCAGCTCCCGAACAGATTTCGCGTGCGTCCCGGTCTGCAGTTCGCTTCGCTCCTTGCGTGAAAAGCAATCGATTGTTCGCAGAAGCGACAGTCTAGCTACGCGCTTAAGTAGCGTCAAGCAGGTGTGTTGCGGCAGTGGTGACCTCATTTCAGAACTCCAACGCGCCTGACCGACACCGGGGGCAACGTGCCTATTGCACAAATAATGTTTCTGCCTGCAAAAGAGCGGGGGCAAGCCCACCTTCCCAACCCCGAGACTCTTGGAGTTGCGCGATTGAATTCACGTTGAAAGCCATTCTTTGGGAGATCAGAACCTCGATTCTAGTCAACTCGGGGTCAGGAAGGTGGGCTTGCCCCCGCTCTTTGTACTTTTTGCGCAAAGCCGGGCGACGTGATTAAGGGCGCTCAGAGGGCGACTAAAGGCGATTAATTGGGAACACGCACCGCTGTAAAGGCGCCAACTTTAGAACGGAATTTGTTGGGATTCTCTTCTTCTTCGACGCTGGTGACGCGCCAGAGATGCGACAAGGCGGCTGGTCCTTAAAGCTACCAGCCGCCTTGTCTCCGAGTAAATCGGGCGCCCTCAGAAAGTTCAAATCTGAACAGCGCCGAAAAGGAACCAGCTTAACTGCCCGGAGCAACGTTTGCGCAACCTGCGCAGCCGTCTACACCGTTACCCAAAATTGAGTTGTTGGTGAAGGTGTTAACTATACCCGGGGCCGTAATCGAAACGCCGTTGCCGACGTTGCGATCGATTTGGTTCTGACCAATGGTAATGCCGGTAACGCCGACGTTTCCGGCGTTGCCTGATTTGACGCCGGCGCCGCCATTGACCGAGATCTGACTATCCCAAACGAACACGTTGACAAAGTTGGCGGCGACAGCGTCCCCAAAAATGCCATTGGCTGTGTTGTTGGAAAAGACGCAACTGCGTGCAGTTACTCTTGAACCCGACCGTGCATGCAACCCGTTTCCATTGCCGATGAGACTGACATGTTCCAGGGTCGTCGTAATCCCCAGACTTGCCGAGCTGGTAACGGTTGAAATTCCGTCGCCGACGTTATCGCGGATTACGGAGTTTCTGACGTTGAGGGCCGCACCTGAGTTCGTAAGATTAACCAGGATGCCTTCGTTGGCAAAGCGGAAGATCACGCAGTCTTCGACGTTGAGTTCTTTGCCCGAGATGAAGTTGATCCCTCGGATTCCGTTGCAGGCTCCGTTTATGGAGAGGCCGCGGAGTGTGATCTTCTTGTCAGCGGGGGCATTGACAATAACGCCGGTGGTTAGGGAAGCCAGAATGCTGGCCATGGTTCCGGTGCCGTCAATCGTAATTGATTTGGTGATGGTCACCGCGCCAAAGCCACCCGGATCGAGCGCGTTAATTTCGCCGCAGTCCGCGGTTTTGGAAATTGCGCCGGCGAAAGTTTTGCAAGGTGCGGTACGGCTGCAGGGGTTGACATCGTCGCCGACGCCGGACACCCAGGTGCGCGTCGCTTGCGCGTTCGCAATGGACGCGAAAGCACATGTGAAAACTAAAACTGCGAATACTTGTAAAGCCTTCTTCATTTGGTAGTCTCCTTTTAGGTTCCTAGGGGTTAGGTAATTCAGTTTAGGTCTCTAGGGTTTGTTAAGTAAATAGCCAGAAGCCGCATCAGGGCGCGTGCCCTTACTGCCCGCAGTCGGCCGCAGTGTCATTGGTGATCGTCCAGGTTGAACTACTTCCGCAAGCGACCACTGTTGAAAGAAAACAGCCGTCCTGATCCTCGCCAATGACTTTTATCTGTTGGGCGTCGCAACTGAAATTATTGATCGCAAAAGACCCGCCGGGCGCAATGGCTGTATCGCCCAGTTGATTGGCGCCCCAATCGTCGACGTCAACGTGCGACAGGAAGACGTTGCGAATTTGGCGGCTGGAATTGTTCACAATGTTGACCGAACTCGAGTTTGCCGATCGCGCACTCGATATCAAAGGCAACGCCGCGAGGGTACAGAGGGCGATGCAAACGATGATCAGCCGGCGCGAGTTTAGCTTGGCGTGCGAATTTCTCATGTCCTACTCCTCTTTAATTGATTGCATTTGTCGGTGCGGGCCGCGGGCGCCCGCACCAGGTTATGAGCCGTAAAGCGCCGGTACCTACGGGTTGCAACTGCTGTTGACAGTGTAGTGAACACCACTGTCGACGGCGGTACTGCCGTTGTTATGTGGCACGACGACCTTGCGCGTGACGCGGGTCGTATTGTCGGAGGCATCGCGTACACGGAACGTAATGGTGTAGACGCGACCGTTGCCGCCGCCGTTACGCTCGGAGCGCAACTGAACTGACTTGCAGTTCGCGGCAATCACGATGTCGTTCAGCGTGTTGCCGTCGCCACCGCTGTTCTCGGCCTCGTCGCTCGTGACTTTTTCGATAACGACGCTGCTAAGGCCCACGCCGGAATCGCAGTTGTCACTGGCGCCCGTCACAAATTGCGTCAGCTGGAAGGTCTGATACTTGTGATTAGGCGGCCACATCGAGGGCGCGAAGCTGTTAAGCGTGATGATCGGGAGCGTGTCGTCAATGACCGTCACTGTCTGCGTGGCAGTGCCCGTGTTGCCCTGCCCATCGGTGGCTGAATAGGTGATCGTCGTTGTTCCGGCCGGGAAAACGTTGCCGGAGGGAACGCCGGTGCGAGTCACGGAAACAGCACCTACGCAGGAGTCAGTCGCGCTGGCAGTGCCCAGCGTGGCGTTGCTGACCGTAACCGTGCACGAGGTGTTACCCGCGCCAGTGTTAACGGTCACATTTGCCGGAGCAGTGACCACCGGAGGCGTCGTATCTACAACATTGACCGTCCGCGTGACCGGCGCTGCCGCAAATCCCGACGGGTCAATCGCGTTGTAGGTGATGGTGTAAGTGCCGACTGTGTTTGCGTCGACACTGCCCGAAGCTGTGGCCGCGAAATCGCCGGCACAGGCATCGTGCGCAACCGCACCCGGATCGGTGAACGAGGTATGACACTCGACCGTCATCGGGTTCGCGCCGTTAAGCGTGATTGTCGGGGCGCTGTTATCAGCCTCAACAGTGACGATGCGCGTGGCTTCAGACGTCAAGCCGTTGGCGGTCGCCGAGTAAGTGATGCTGTAAGTTCCCGGCGTGTGAATATCAACCGTGCCGGTTGTAGTCACTGGAACTGAGCCGCCGCAAACGGTTGCCGTCGCGCCCGGATCAGTGAACGCGGTGCCACACTCGATGTGAATTTGATCGTCGCCGTTAAGCGTGATCGTCGGCGGCACGTTTGAAGAAGCCGGCTGGTCCACTTCGTCTTCCGGGAAGTTGCCGACTATGACTGTGCGCGTGGCCGTGGCCTCGTGTGTGCCGTCAGTGGCCGTGTAAGTGACAACGTAAGTCCCGGCTACCGCTGGATTGACGGCAGTCGCTCCGCCGGGGCCGGAGATGGAAGTCGTTACCGGCTTCGGTCCGGAGCAGCCGTCACTAGCCGAAACGCCGGGATCGACGAAAGGCGAGCATGAGCCTTCTTGAATCCGGTAGGGATTGGCTCCGTCGATCGAAATCGTCGGCGCCGTTGTGTCAGCCACGATCACGGTTCGTTCAACTGAAACCGAGTTTGGATCTTCGGTGGCGGTATAAGTCAGCGTGTAGGTTCCCGGATCGGTGTCGCGATCAATGGCCGGACCGGAGACGACAACCTCGACTGGCTGACCGGTGCCGTTAACGGCCGTGGCTCCCGGATCGGTAAAGGTAGAGCCGCATTCCACCGTCAGCGGATTCGCGCCGTTGAGCGAAATCGCCAGACCGCCAGGATTGTTGACGGTCACCTGGAAACTAACGACGTCGCCGGTTTGCGCAAAGCAAATCACGGAAGTTGAGCCGGCTGGGAAGAATGAACCTGAAACCGGACTGCAACTAATGACTGGAACTGTGTTCCCGCTTTCGGGGTCGGTGAACGGTGTGCCGCAACCGGCGGAGCCAGTCGGGACAGCGTAAGTTACGACCGCTCCGGCCTGGCCGGCATCGGCGTCAACCGTGATATTTTCCGGGGTCGTAATAATACAGGTCGCGTTTTCGACAACTCCCTCAGCCGTAGAGGTGTTGTTATCCGGACGGTGGTCAGTGGTAGTGCTGGAGACGCTCGCGGTATTGGAAAGCACGGTGCCGTTTGAAACGGAGCCGTCAATGGTATAGGTGGCCACAAACGTGGCTTCCTCGCCGCGACCCAGACTGGCAATTGTGCAGCTTGAGCTGCCCGTGGCGCCAGCAACCGGATTGACGCATGTAAATAGCGGCCCGCTAAGTTGGTCGAACGACGCAAAGGTCGTATTTGCTGGCACGTCATCCGACAACGTGACCGCTACCGCATCGGGTCCCGCATTGTTCACTTGTACGGCGAAGATTGCCTGGCCGCCCGGAGAAAGATTGGCGGAGATGAGACTCTTCTGAACCGATACGTCCGCCGTGGGATTTTCCGCATCAACCACGGTGAAAGAGGTTACGGCTTGCACCGTGCCACCCTGCGGATCGTAAACAATCACGCGCCAGTCTCCCAGACTCGAGCTTTCGGTCAGCGTGAAAGTGCTTTCTCCAGTTCCAACCGGCACATTCTGGACCGTGATAAAGTTAGCGTTGGACCAAAGGATGCGCCAGTCCGGTTGACCTCCGGTAACTTTCGCGCAAACTACCTTGTCGGCATCCTGAACATTGAAAAGCGTTTTTGGAGTTGTACAGTCGCTCGCGTAAATAGCAACCGAGGTCGCCGCTTGCGGGAGAAACATGGACGGAAATCTTCCCACGCCGAGTGACGGCGAGGGGACGAGATTAGAAAAAGTCGAGGGGGTCGTAATTGTCTCAACCGCAGGGATCTGCTTTTGGACAAGAGCCGCTTTGTTGGAGGTAGCGGCTGCGGAACTCCAGTAAAAACTGCCGGCTAACATGCCAGCCAAAATTAAGATAGCGCCGACGCGGAGAGATAAGCGGAGTGATAAACGGGGGGAGGGCGTTCGGCTTTCGCGGCCACGGTCTTTCAGCAAAGGTAAATCCGATTTAAGCAGCGTATTGATCGATTTCATTGGGGACTCCTGTTGTTTGCTCAAACGACGATCTTTGCGTCGCTCGAAAAAGATGCTACTGATGACGGAAGCAATGGAATGTTGGAAAGTGGCAGTGTTAACGGAAGGGCAGGCCGGGATGCAAACAGGCACCAACAACACGAAAAGATGGGGGTGACGGTCATAAACGGTCTCTCTTACAGCTCCGATTAGCCAGCGGAGTTTACCTGCCGATTCGCGAAAAACTGGCGACGAGATGCGCCAACGGAAGAGATTGCAGAAAATGGATTAGAGTACTGGGCGTCCTCTCAAACTGGTTAAGCTTCTCGGTTTCAGAAGCCATTTAGCGGATTCGGTCCTGCTCACGATCGCGGGTAAAGGTTTCGTTCGACATCTATCCAAACTTGGGAGAAAACCTCCACGAAACTCTCGAACCGACGAGGTCAACGCGATTTGAGCCATCAAAACGAGGACGGTTTAATAGACCATTTCCGATTCCAAGTCAACAAAAATGTGCAAAAGTTCTTGCATGATTTTGACCGAATTATTTCTGTCTTTGAGTACTGTATGCTTTCTCATTTACCATGGACCTCCGTAACAATTTTCGAACTCTTAAGGGTGATACGACTTGACCAAAATGCATGAAATCTTTGTTACCGGCGGCGCGGGATTTATCGGCTCCGCATTCGTCCGGCTGCTGCTCGAGGAAACTGACAATTACCGAATTACAAACTTCGACGCGCTGACCTACGCCGGCAATCCTGACAACCTTGGGGGCCTGGACCAGGCGCGCCACCGCTTCGTCCACGGCAACATCGCGGACCCAGCCGCGGTGCTCGCCGCGCTCGGCGAAGACACCGAGGCCATCGTTAACTTTGCCGCTGAGTCGCACGTCGATCGCAGCATCGCCAACGCGGCCGAGTTTCTGCGCACGAACATCACCGGCACGCAGGTGCTGCTTGACGCGGCTCGCGCGCGCGGCGTCAAACGCTTCGTCCAGGTTTCGACTGATGAAGTGATGGGAAGTTTGCCGGAAGACGAAACTGCGTTCTTCACCGAGGATTCTCCGTTTGCGCCGAACAGTCCGTACGCTGCTTCGAAAGCGGCCGCGGAGCATTTGGTCCGTGCGGCGAATCACACTTTCGGGCTCGATACGGTCACCACGCGCTGTGGCAACAACTATGGCCCGCGTCAGTTTCCCGAAAAATTCTTGCCGCTGGCGTTGTCGAACGCGCTGAACGATGCGCCGATTCCAGTCTACGGCGACGGTCAAAACGTGCGCGACTGGATCTATGTCGACGACCATTGCCGGGCGATCCTGCTGGCCCTGGAAAACGGCAGGCCCGGCGCGGTTTACAACGTCGGCGCCCGAAACGAGCGACACAACATCGACGTCGTTCAGTCTCTGCTCGCGATGGTTGGCAAGCCTGCGTCGCTGATTCGCTTCGTCAAGGATCGTCCCGGACACGACCGCCGCTACGCCATCGATTCAACCCTGATTGAGACAGAACTTGGCTGGGCGCCGCGCGAAACCTGGGAAACTGGTTTGCAAAAAACGATTCAGTGGTACCGGGAAAATGGAACCTGGCTCGAACGAACGCGCAGCGGCGCTTACCAGGATTACTACCGCGAACAATACGGCGCGGAGGTGGGCGCAAGTTGAGACTACTGGTGACAGGCGCGGGCGGGATGTTGGGCCGAGCGGTGGTCGAGCATTGCCGTGAGCTTGGCGATGATGTCCTTGCGTATGACCACCAGGGGCTCGACATCAGCGACGAGGATCGTGTTGCTGAGACCTTAAAGAACGACCAGCCGGACGCCGTAATTAACTGCGCCGCCTGGACCGACGTTGACGGTTGCGAAACAGACACCGAGCGCGCTTTTGCCGCTAACGCCCGCGGACCGGAAAACCTCGCCCACGCCAGCCGCAAACAAAGTGCGGTGCTGGTTACAGTTTCAACTGACTACGTTTTCGACGGAACCAGGGAAGGGTTCTACACACAGAGGGACCAGCCCAACCCGCAAAGCGTCTATGGCGCTTCAAAACTTGAAGGCGAGCGCCGCGCTCAATCGGCGCAGGCGCGAACGATTGTGGTCCGCACCGGATTCGTCTTCGGCCCCGGCGGCAACAATTTTCTGAGCACCGTCATCGAGCGCGCCGGCCGCGGTGAAACCCTCAAAGCGATCCACGATTCTTACGGGACGCCCGCCTATGCACCGGACCTGGCTCGACGGCTGCGCGAACTGGCTCAGCGGGATCTGCCCGGAACCTATCACGTAGTTAACTCGGGCGACGGCGTCAGCTACGAAGAATTCGCGCGGGCGGCCCTCGACTTCGCCGGCTACACCGCAACAACTGTGGAGCCGGTGGCGGTGGACAGTCTTAAACGGCCCGCCGCGCGTCCCCGAAATTCCCGTCTTAAATGTCTGCTTTCCGAGGCGATTGGATTGACGCCCCTGCCGCTTTGGAGCGACTCGTTGAGGTCGTTCGCAGCGCTTCATTCGCGGCAGCGAAGTAGCCGCAAAGAACTGAGAATCCTCGCCTTTCGGCTTGCCTCAGGCCACGGCTCTGCTATTATTCTACAACCTAACGATGGTCCTGAATTTGAGGTTTAGAAATAAAGATGTCGCAAGATAATCGCCTGATGCCCGTTGGCCCGCTCGACCGCAGCCTCGATCGTCCCCTGTCGGATTTCACGCAAGCAAAGGGCTACGGCACGTCGGGCCTGGAACCCACCACTTTTCGCGACTACCTGTTCATAGTCCTGAAAAGAAAGTGGTTGATTCTGAGTCTCGTCGTGGTCGTAACCTCGCTGGTTACTATTCAGGCGTTTCGCGCGCCGTCGATCTACGCGGGCGAAACAACCATTCGCATCGAGCAAAGGCCGCCCAACGTTTTACAGACGAAAGAAATCGTCATTGCCGGTCAGCAGGATCCAAATTTCTGGGGCACCCAACTCAAGCTTTTGGAAAATCCCGCGTTGGCGCGACAAGTTGTCCTAACGCTCGACCTTCAGAACAATCCGGCATTCTTCGGCGGCCAGAGCCAGGGCGGCGTGTTCGCATCTCTGCGTCGAATTTTTTCCAAGCCCAAGAAGGTAGTTGACTCTCCGGCCGTTTCTTCGGGGCTGACGGTGGTTGGCCAGAGTGAGGTCACCGGCGGATCATTGACCGCCGAGCAACTGGCGAAGTTGGAACCTTACGAGGACGCCATAATCGGCGGAGAATTTGTCGAGCCGGTTACCGGGACCAATCTCGTTAAGATCAGATTCGTTCATTCCGATCCGGAACTCGCGCAGAAAGTTGCAAACACCCTCGCCGAAGTTTTTGTTAACAACAATCTCGAGCGCTCGACGATGGGTTCAAACAAAGCCGAGGATCTGCTGGCGCGCGAGATCGCCAAACTGCAGACGGAAATCCGCCACGATCAAGAGGCGCAGTTTAACTACGCAAAAGCGAAGAATCTGCCGCTGGTCAACGATACGGCCGGCAATCTCGAGGCTACGCGCCTGGCGACGCTCAGCGGTCAATTGTTACAAGCGACCAGCGAACGAAAGTATCTTCAGGCTCAACTCGAGGCGGCGCGCCGAGAAAAAAATACGATGTCGATTCCGGATGTGGTCGGCTCGGCTCGGGTTGAGAAGTTGCGGGATCGCATCTCTGCGCTCAAAGAACAGCGCGACGCTTTACTGACTACCTACACCACGGAATGGCCCGCAGTTAAGAAAATCGACGCGCAACTCAAAGGCCTGGAGGCGGAGCTCAACGAAGCGCCAACGGAAATCGTGACCTCCATCCAGCGGAAATATGAAGCCTCGGCATCGCGAGAAAATCTCCTGCGGCAAGACTACGAACGGCAAAAGGCGACTACTACCGAGCAGACGAGAAATCAGATCGATTTGCTGTCGATGACGCAGCAGCTCGAAACAAACAAGCAAAATCTGAACGTGCTGATGCAGCGTCAACGCGAATTGCAGATGGCGAATGGCGATCGATCCAATGAAGTCAGTGTTGCCTTCTACAGTCGTTTGCCGAAAGCGCCGATCGGTCCGCCGCGTCTGCGAAACATTTTTGTCGCCTTTCTCTTGTCGCTGGTTGCCGGTGTCGGCCTCGCGTTCCTGCTCGACTTCCTCGACGACACGGTGAAGTCGGTTGACGACATCGATCGTTATCTGCATCTGCCGGCCCTGGCACTGATTCCGTCCAGCCGCGATCGCGGACGCCTGATCGGAGTTGGCGGAGGTCCTGCCGGACCGGTGCCGTCAGACACGACCGCGCTCGCGATGATCAGCGATGCGCGTTCGCCGATTGCGGAATCGTACCGGCACTTGCGCACGTCGCTTTTGTTATCGTCCGCCGGTCAACCGCCGAAGACGATTTTGGTCACTTCCAGTCAGCCGTCAGAAGGAAAAACTACGACGGCGATCAACACGGCGTTCATGCTGGCCCAAACCGGCGCTGACGTTTTGATCATCGACTGCGACCTGCGACGGCCCAGGCTGCACGCGCATTTCGGCGCCCCGAATTCAAAAGGCCTGACGAACTGGCTGTCTGGTGAAACTGACATCGAAGGCCTGATGCAAACCTGTCCACAGCAAGCCCACCTGAAGTTTTTGACTTCCGGCCCAGTCCCGCCGAACCCGGCGGAGCTGTTGGGCTCTGACGAAATGCGCAAGCTTTTGGGCCTGCTGACCGAACGCTTTGCGCACGTCGTTATCGATTCACCGCCGGCGATTTCGTTCACGGATGCGTCGATCCTGTCCACGATGGTTGATGGCGTGGTCCTTGTCGTTCACGGCGGCAGAAGTTCGCGGGCCGTGGTCCGTCGCGCCAAGCAGCAGTTGCTTGACGTCGGCGCGCACATCTTTGGCATCGTGCTGAACAACGTCAAGGTGGAGACGCAGGACTACTACTACTCGGGTTACTACTCGGCCAATGAATACGTCGAAGGGGAAGATGTTGCCGGAGAGGCTGCCGCCAGCAAGTGATGGTTCAGGTTACATGATCTCTCAGGTCAGGAAGGCGGGCTTGCCCCCCGTTGCGGTGAAAAGAAAACTAAGGTAAGGCAGTAAACGGCAAAACCGGCGGGGGCAAGCCCGCCTTCCCAACCTAGAGCTGATCCCAGTTGAGTTTGATCCTTCGCAGACGAGCATCCAGGGCGGAAGTTACGAGTCTTTTATTTCTTCAATCTTAACAACCCAGACAACAAGCGATAGAGCACCAAGAGTCCAACTGCTGGATTTGCCGTAGTGTGGTCGTATACTTTCTGAGTCATGGAACGAAGGGCTTTGCGAGCAGAAAAAGAGTTTGGGCTGGTGGTCGGCGGCGTTTTAGTTTTGCTCGGCGGCTGGTGGTTTTATCGCGGCAAGTTTGGCAGCGTCGCGCAGATCCTTTTGCTGGTCGGCACGTTGTTAATTCTGCTTGGGCTCGTCTGGCCGCGGGCGCTGATCTGGCCGAATCGGGCCTGGATGTTGTTGGCGGAAGCGTTGTCGTTTGTCACCACGCGCATAATTTTGGGTCTGGTCTTCTTTCTGCTCGTGACGCCGATCGGCGTGGTCAAGCGAATGATGGGTTGGGACCCGCTCGGGCGGCGAAGCACCGGGGGCAGTGCTCCCGGCGAGTCTTACTGGAAGCCTTATTCAGAGCGGCAGCGCAATCCGCGTCACTACGAAAAGATGTTTTAAGGGCAGAGTTTTTTGAAGGAGTGGAATGTCGAAAGTACAAGTTGTCAGCGAACTCTGGCAGTTCATGAGAGAGAACAAGAAATATTGGCTGGCGCCAATCGTGATCACGCTGGTGCTGGTTGGCGCGTTGCTGGTGCTGGCAAAAGGGTCGGCCATTGCGCCGTTCATTTACACCCTGTTCTAGACGGAGACGCGCGTGGTCAGCATTCTCGGCATCTCGGCTTTCTATCACGACTCCGCCGCCTGCCTGGTGGTCGATGGCGAGATCGTGGCCGCGGCCCAGGAAGAGCGCTTCACGCGCGTCAAGCACGACCACAATTTTCCGCTCAACGCCGCGCGCTACTGTCTGAAGGAAGCAAACCTGACGGCTGAACAACTTGACTACGTCGGCTTTTACGACAAGCCCCTCCTGAAATTCGATCGTCTGCTTGAAACCTATCTCGACTATGCTCCCTCCGGCTTCGGTTCATTTCTCAAAGCCCTCCCGCTCTGGATGAAAGAAAAACTTTGGATGCCGGACCTGATTCGCACGGAGTTGGGAAAGGCCGCGGGTGAAGACGGACGAGCGCGCCGCGAAAAAGATCGGGAAGAAGTTTGAGTGGAAACTCCTCTTTGGCGATCATCACGAGAGCCACGCCGCCAGCGCGTTTTACCCTTCGCCTTTTGAAGAAGCCGCGATCCTCACGATCGACGGCGTCGGCGAGTGGGCCACCAGCTCCATCGGCATCGGCAAAGGCAACGAGATCACCCTCCTGCAGCGAGTTGCGTTTTCCCGACAGCCTCGGCCTGCTCTACAGCGCGTTCACCTATTACACCGGCTTTCGCGTCAACAGCGGTGAATACAAAGTCATGGGACTGGCGCCGTACGGCGAACCGAAATACGTCTCGCTTATCAAGGACAAGCTGCTTGAAGTGCGCGACGACGGCAGTCTGAAAATGAACCACGAGTACTTCAGTTACTCGCAGGGACTGCGCATGACCAGCGGCGCCTTCAGCAAACTCTTCGGCGGCCCGCCGCGCCGGCCGGAGTCGCCAATCACGCAAAAAGAGATGGACCTCGCGCGCAGCATTCAGGTGATCACGGAAGAAGTGATGCTGAAGATGACGAAGTTTGCGCACCAGGAAACGGGTCTGAAAAAACTTTGCATGGCGGGCGGCGTGGCGCTGAATTGCGTGGCCAACGGCCGCGTGCTGCGCGAGGTCCCGTTCGAAGACATTTGGATTCAACCGGCCGCGGGCGACGCCGGCGGCGCGTTGGGAATCGCGCTCGCGATCTGGCACCGCTACCTGGCAAACCCGAGAACGAGTCCCGAAGCGGCGGGCACATGGACGTCGGCACGCTCGAATAATCGTAAGACCCCGCACACGGATTCAGGCGGGCAGGATGCCCGCGCTCCCAGCGCTGCGAACAACGGCGACGGCGCGCCGAGTCGCTACGGCCTGGCTGCGTATGCAGACGGCATGAAAGGTTCCTACCTCGGCCCGCGCCACACCGAAGCCGAGATCGAAGAGTTTCTGCAGTCGCGCCAGTTGCCTTACACAAAGCATTCACGAAACGACTTGCCCGCCGTCGTCGCCGAGCTGCTGGCCGCTGGAAAAATCATTGGATTGCATCAGGGACGAATGGAGTTTGGCCCACGCGCGCTTGGCGGTCGCAGCATCATTGGCGACCCGCGTTCGCCGGAGATGCAATCGGCGATGAATTTGAAGATAAAGTACCGCGAGAGTTTTCGTCCGTTTGCGCCGAGCGTCCTGCGCGAGCAAGTGGCGGACTGGTTTGAGTTGGACACGGACAGCCCCTACATGCTGCTGGTTGCGGATGTCGACAAACCGCGGCGACGTAAAATGACGGTTGAGGAAGCGGGTTTGTGGGGGATCGCGAAGCTGAACGTTGCCCGTTCGGAAATTCCAGCGGTGACGCACGTTGACTACTCGGCGCGGATTCAAACCGTCCGGCGCGAAACAAATCCGCTTTACTGGGAAATCATCGAGGCGTTTCGGCAACTGACGGGTTGTCCGGTGGTCGTGAATACCAGCTTCAACGTGCGCGGTGAGCCGATCGTTTGCACACCGGAGGACAGTTACCGCTGCTTCATGAGAACGGAGATGGATTACCTCGTGTTGGAAACTTGCGTGCTCGACAAGCAAGAACAGCCCAAGCTTGAAGAGAAAACAGACTGGCGTACCCAATTCAGCCTTGACTGATCGAGTGTCAGTCATGTGATAGAATTCGTCCAACGGGCTAAGGAGAAACGGCGGAGAAACGGCCATGGCTGCGAATGTAGAAAATGCAATTCACGAGAAGGTTAAGTCTCTCCCACTGGAGAAACAGCAACGGGTGTTGTCACTAGTCGAGGAGATGCTCTCGGAGGAAGCTGCCAACGACTCCATCGCCGTGCGCCCATTTTGGGAAATCGCCCAAGAAATCAGTTCGCAGGTTCCGTTGGAAGAATGGGAGAAGTTGCCCGCCGACGGTGCTGAGCAGCACGATCATTACCTCTACGGCTCGCCCAAGAGAGATCACCGCTAAGGACCGTTCGTGACTGAAGTCTTCGCTGACACCTTCTACTGGATCGCCCTCCTGAATCCCGCCGATAAGTGGCATCAAGAAGCAAAAATTTTTAGTCAAACCAATCCTGAAGTGACTTTAGTGACGACGGACGCGGTGATGATAGAGCTCTTGAACTATTTCTCAGAGGCCGGCGACCGAATGCGTCAGGCAGCTACAGCCTTTTGTGAGCAGGCAATGGAACATGCGAACACACTGGTGCTGCCGCAGTCCCGGGAAACCTTTACTCGCGGGATTGAGTTGTACAAAGCGCGTCCGGACAAAGGCTACAGCCTGACAGATTGCATTTCGATGATTGAAATGCGCGATCGCAAGCTTCGCGAGGTGCTCACGAATGATCGTCACTTCGCCCAGGAAGGGTTCGAGCTCCTCTTACGCTGACCCACGTCTCCCGCTCGCCTCCGTTGTACTCATTGATTCCGACTTCTGCTAGCATCTTGACCCGTGGATCATTCCGTTACGCTCTCAGCTCCTAAGGCAATCGAAATCAGCGTCATCATTCCGGTTCGCAATGAAGCAGATTCCATTCGCGCCTTGCTGGACAACCTGCTGAAGCAAACGCTGAGGCCGGCGGAGATCATTGTGACGGACGGTGGCTCGACGGATGCGACGCGCGCGATCATCTCGGAATTTGTAAACGGCGGCGAGCCGGTGCGTTTACTTTGCGAAGCCGCTGCGTTGCCCGGTCGCGGTCGCAATCTGGCGGCGGCCCAGGCCGCAACTGAGTGGCTCGCCTTCATCGACGCCGGGATTCGTCCCGAGCTCGCCTGGTTGGAGTCGCTGGCAAAACGCGCGCAACTTCAAGACGACGTTGACGTCGTTTACGGCTCCTACGAACCTGTCGCCGACACTTTGTTCAAACGATGCGCGGTGATGGCTTATGTGGCGCCGCCGGTTGAAATAGAAGGGAAGCCCAGTCGCTCGCGATCCGTCGTTTCCGTTTTGATGAAGCGAACTGTCTGGCAAACTGTGGACGGCTTTCCGGAAGACTTGCGCTCGGCTGAGGATCTGCTGTTCATGAACAAGATCGACGCGGCAAATTTCCGCGTCGCTTACGCTCCTGACGCCGTGGTTCACTGGCAGGTGCAGGCAACGCCATGGCTGACGTTCAAACGTTTCGTCACTTATGCTCGCAACAACATGCAGGCAGGTTTGTGGCGACAATGGCAGGCGGCAATTTTCCAACGCTATGCGTTGCTGGCTGCTTCTGCGTTGCCTGTTTTTTGGTTCGGCTACCGGTGGTTGTTAGTCACGCTGATTCTGTGGCTGCTGATGCTGGCAGCGCGCGCCGCCGTGGCGATCTGGCGCAATCGCGACTGTTATCCCGGCGGCCCGGTTGAAAACGTCATTCGTCTGTTCGTGTTGATGCCGATCATCGCGCTGCTCGACGGAGCCACGATCATCGGGACAATTCAATGGGCGGTAGGAAAGTAAATCGTGAATCGCAAGGGGAAGTAAATCGTGAATCGTAAATCGTAAATAGATGTTTTGAGGAGAAATTTGACCCGGGGCGCGGCGCGCTGACCGTATCGGCTGTGGGCCGCGACACATCTAACGCTGGAATCTTTCGAGCTACCACTTACAATCTATTTTACGATTTACCATTTACGATTCACTTATGAACCCTGTGCGCACTTTGTATGTTTGCTATTTTGGTTTGCGAGAGCCGCTGGTGCAGACGCAGGTTCTTCCCTACTTACGCGAACTCGCGGCCGCCGGGTTGGCAGTTCATTTGTTGACCTTTGAACCGCGGCTGCGCAGCGAGTGGAACGCTCAGGAGCTGAACGACGAGAAGGCCCGGCTCGCCGCGGAAGGCATAAGCTGGTTCGCCCTGGCCTATCACAAACGTCCTTCGCTGCCCGCAACTGTTTACGATATCGCGGCGGGAGCATGGACGATTGCCCGACTCGTGCGCCGTCAGCGAATTGATGCGCTTCACGCCCGGGCGCATATTCCCATGGCGATGGCGCTAATCGCCGCGCGCCTGACCGGCTGCCGTTTGGTTTTTGACATTCGCGGGCTGATGGCTGAGGAATATGCTGACGCCGGCGTGTGGGCCGAAAATTCAAGCAAGTTTCGCGCGATAAAAATGCTCGAGCGGGCAGGAATTCGGAAGGCCGATCAGATCGTGGTCCTGACCCGGGCGATGCGCGAATGGTTACGCGAAAGCGGTTTGACTAAAACTGAGAACATCGAAGTGATCCCATGCTGTGTCGACTTCACGCGTTATGCTGAACCTGAGCGCGCAGCAGAAATTGAGCGCGCCGGGGAAATGGCGCGCGAAGCAGAATTTGAAGCAGCAAGTTTTGAAGTCGTCTACGCCGGCTCAGTGACTGGTCTTTACCTTCTCGAGGAGATGGCTGGATTTTTCACGGCGTTGCGAGCGCAGGAGCCGCGCGCGTTTTTCCGAATTCTGACGATGTCACCCGCGGCTGAAGCGACGGCACACTTGCTTCGTGCTGGTCTCCAGTCTGAAAATTTCTGGGTTGGCGGTGTCAGCGCGAGCGAAGTGCCGCATTACCTGCGTCGCGCGCGCCTTGGTCTCTCGTTTCGCAAAAGCACGTTTTCGCAGCTCGCGGCCTCGCCTACAAAAATTCCCGAGTACCTGGCTGCCGGCTTGCCGGTCGTCAGCAACGCCGGGATCGGCGACGTGGACGAACTACTGGAGAGCGAAGGAGTGGGCGTGGTCGTCAGGAACTTCTCGATCGAGGAGTTTGAGCAGGCGGCGCGACGAGCCCTGCAACTCGCGGCGGACAGCAGCGTCCGGGCGCGTTGTGTTGAGGTCGCGCAGCGACACTTCGACGTCAAAACGATCGGCGCCAACGGATACCTGAACGTCTACCGGCGCCTCGCGAGCGCCGTGGATCAGTCAACATGAAAGTATTGGCTTTCGCTTCATATCCGGTCGAAGCCGCGGCAACTCGCTATCGCCTGCAGCAGTTCGTCGGACCGCTCGCCGATCGCGGGATCACCCTCACTATCAAGCCGTTTCTCGACGCCAAAGGTTTCAACTCTCTCTATCAACGCCGGGCCCTCGTTTCCACTGGTCTTGGTCTGCTGAAGGCGGCCGGCAAGCGCGTCGCCGACGTCGTGGCCACGCGCAAAGCGGACGTGGTTTTGGTCCAACGCGAGGCCATGATTTTCGGCCCGCCGGTTGTCGAGTGGCTGGCGAACCGCATCGCGCGCTGCCCGCTGGTGCTTGATTTGGACGATGCTACCTACGTTCCCTATACTAGCCCGACGTACGGAAAGTTTGGCAAAGCCTTGAAGTGGTTTAATAAAACTGACGACCTAATCCGCTGGGCCAGCGTTGTTACTTGCGGTAACCGTGCAATTGCCGAGTACGCGGAAAGTAAAGGCGCGACGGCGCGAGTGATCCCGACCGTAGTTGACACCGATGTTTTCGTTCCCCGGCGGCCGGACTCTCGGCTTGCGGCTGACGCGCCGTTAGTCCTCGGCTGGATTGGCACCCACTCAACCTTCCCGTATCTCCAGGCTATCTTTCCCTTGTTGCAGGACCTGGCAAAAACGCATCGTTTCAAGCTGAAGATTGTGGGCGCGGGGAAGAGCACGGTGAAACTGAGCGGCGTGGAAGTTGAGAATTTGGACTGGAAACTGGAACGCGAAGTAGCTGACTTTCAATCGTTCGACGTCGGCCTTTATCCGATCGATCCGGCGTTGTATGCGGCGCAATGGGCCGCGGGGAAGTCCGGCTTCAAAGCGATCCAGTATATGTCGATTGGCATTCCCTTCGTGGCCGCGCCCGTCGGCGCCATGGCGGAAATCGGTGAAGCCGGCGTGACCCATTTCCCGGCGATGAACAGCGAGGACTGGTCTCGCACGCTTGAGCTTTTGCTGGCCGATGCGCAACTGCGAAAGACGATGGGCGCCGCCGGACGTCGCCACGCAGTCGAACATTATTCGTTGCCGGATCAGGCTGACAAACTCGCGCGCGCGCTGCGAGAAGCCGCTGCCGCCGGGAAGGCGAACTCTGTACTTTGAACTTTGTGCTTTGAACTTGATCTTTGGCCTTCGGTCTTGGGTCTTACTTTGACCTTTTGAACGTCGAGGGGTGCAATCTCACAGATCAAAGACCAAAAGCCAAAGCCCCAAGACCAAGTTCAAAGTACAAAGTTCAGATTTGAGATTTCAGATTAAAGAGAGCATGCAACGTCTAAGCAAATCCCGATTGACTGTGCTCGCGTGTGTCGCGTTGCTGCCGTCGTTTCTCAAGCGCTCCTGCTACCGTCTTTTCTTTGGTTACAAAATCGGCAAGCGCGTACGCATCGGGCTCAGCATTATTGACGCGCGCGAGTGTCGCATTGATGACGACGTAAAGATCGGACATCTCAATCTGATCGTCCGGGTGAAGAAGATCGAGATGGGCGACCACGTCAGGATCGGCCATCTCAACATCATCCGCGGCGGCGACGAGGTGCAGTTGGGCCGTTATTCCGAAATCATCCGGATGAATGAGATCAACTCGATTGCCGAGCCGGAGGTTGTCAATCCAATTGAGCCAAAATTCTCGCTGGGCGACGGCAGCATCATCACCACAGGACACAAAATCGACTTTACCGACCGCGTGACGATTGGCCGGCGATCGATTCTGGGCGGCCGCAATTCGTCGCTCTGGACTCATAACCGGCAACGCACGCGCCCGATCGATATCGGCTCGTTCGCGTACATTGGCTCCGAAATTCGCATGGCTCCTGGAGGGTCTTTGCCTTCGCGATGTATAGTCGGAATAGGCTCAGTGATTACCGGCGAACTAACCGCGGAAGGCTACCTGATCGCCGGCGTGCCTGCGAAACCGGTCAAGGAACTGAGCGAAGAAGATCAGTTTTTGGTGGAACGAAAGACACGAATAGATTTGCCGGACGATGTTTAGTTAGCGAGGGTTTAGTTAGCCGAGGCCCTGGTTTGGTAGTGATTTAATTTCAAGTCTCTGCGCTGAAACGCTGAGACCACGCAGAGAAAAACTTCCAATTAGGGCACAACCACTGTTTGATCAACAGGAAAGCCAAAGCTTGCTGATAAGCTACTACTTTGAAGCGGTGCCCGGGGCGCTGCCGTCCGATGAGTTAGATCTGAAGCTTTAACATGAATGCTCTGCTCTTATTGCTTTACCTGCTGCTGTGCGTTGGGATCGTCATCTTCGTGCCGCCGATGGTGCTGCCGTTCGCGAACGACTACGGCATATTCAGCGCGGTCGATGCGGCTAAGGCAGTTTTGCTTTGCACGGCGCTGGCCACCCTCGCGGGCATCTACGCTTACAAGAGAGAGACTGACGGCCCTTTCCTGTTGCGGCTGTTCGTCGCCGCGCTGATCGTGCGCATCGTCATAGCGCTCGTAATCTTTTGTTTTCGAGGACAGGACTTTTTTGGCGGCGACGCGCTCACCTACGATTACTTCGGCGCCGCACAGCTTCAGGGCTGGTGGGGCGACAAGTATTTCCAGGCGATCGCGCAGCGTTTTGTTCGCAGCGGCGAGGGATCCGGGTGGGGCATGGTCTACCTGGTTGCGTTCGTGTACGGAATTGTCGGGCGCAACATGCTGGCGATTCAACTGATGAATTCCGTTTTCGGGGCGGCGACCGCGGTCATCATTTTCTTGTGTGCGCAGCAAGTCTTCCGCAATTTCCGGGTGGCGCGCGTGGCCGGGATCGCGGTCGCTTTCTATCCCTCGCTCGTGCTTTGGTCCGCGCAGGGACTCAAGGATGGACCGACCGTTTTCCTGTTGGCGTTGTCAATTCTCTGCACGCTGAAGCTGGGCGAAAAGCTTACGATGAAGTACATCGTCGTGCTGGTGGTTGCCCTCCTGTCTTTGATTGCGTTGCGGTTTTACGTCTTCTACATGATCTGCGTCGCCATCGTCGGCGCGTTTGTCATCGGCATGCAGCAGGTTTCGGCGACGAGTTTTGCCCGGCAGTTTTCTGCGGTCATTTTGCTGGGTTTGGCATTGACCTACGTCGGCGTCACGCGTACAGCAGCGCTGCAATTCGAGAAATACGACATGAGCCGCCTACAACGCAGCCGCCTGGATCAGGCAGTTTCAGCCGAGTCCGGTTTTGGCCGCGACGTCGACGTCTCAAGCACTTCCGGCGCGATCTCAACGATTCCGATGGGCGTGGTCTATCTGCTGTTCGCGCCGTTTCCCTGGCAGATCACGTCTCTGCGACAAAGCATCACGCTGCCGGAGATGGTGATTTGGTGGTTATCGTTTCCGTTGCTGGTCCTCGGTCTCTGGTTCGCGATCAGGTATCGCCTGCGCATGATCTCGCCGATTCTGATTTTCACTGTCATGCTCACGCTCGCGTATTCGGTGTTTCAGGGAAACGTGGGAACGGCGTACCGGCAGCGGGCGCAGTTGCTGGTCTTTTACTTTATCTTCGTGGCGGTCGGCTTTGTGTTGGTGAAAGAGAAACGCGAGGAAAAGAAACGGCGGGACGACGAAGAGAAGCTGCGACTGCGACAGCGATGACAGCTCCAGCTAATTTAGTGATCAGAACTAAGACTGACGATCCAACGAAGCGAGGTTGAATGGAAATTGGCAGCAGTAACTTTTCCGGCGCGGCACTGGTGATTGCCCATCCCAGTCATGAACTGCGGGTTCACGGCTGGTTGCAATCGGCCCACCCACGCGTTTTTGTCCTCACTGACGGCTCGGGGCGAAGCACTGAGCCGCGCCTGCCGGCGACGACGAAGGTTTTGGAAGACGTAGGCGCCCAGCCCGGTTCGATCTATGGGCGCGCCAAAGATGCGGAAGTGTACGACGCTTTTCTCCGCGGTGACTTTCCCTTTTTCATTCATTTGGCGGAGGAGTTGGCGGCGGAATTCGAGCGAGCGCAAATTGAATACGTCGTCGCCGATTCTGCCGAGGGCTACAGCCCAACTCACGACGTCTGCCGTTTGCTCACCGATGCGGCGGTGGCGATGATCAAGCGGCGTCATGGGCGACAACTTCTCAATTTCGACTTTGCCGTGGTTGACTCGCCCGACGACTGTCCGGCAGCGACTCGCGAGCAGGCCATCTGGATTACGCTTGATGACGAAGCGTTTGCGCGCAAGGTTGCAGCCGCGCGTGGTTACAATGCCAAGCTCGCGCTCGATGTTGAAGCCGCGTTGCGCGGAGAGCCGTTTCGAGGCGTCCGCAGATTTTCTGAACCGCGGTTGGTTGGCGAGGTTGACAAGGATCTGACCGCGCTGGTTACCAGCGCCCTGCACGCGTATCCCGAGATGGAAGCAAGAGTCAAACACGTAATGGAAGGGATTCCTTTGGATCGCTTCCGCGTTGAGTGTCTGCGTCCGGTAAACGCGACTGCTGACAGTCAACCGGCCCCGGGCCAGATGCCGTTCTACGAACTATACGGAGAGAAGATGGTCGCTGCCGGTCGTTACCAGCAGACGATTAGTTACTCCGACCACTTCAGGCCACTCGCGGAGGCCGTTTGGCGCCACGTCGAAACCTGCTGAAGCTGGGAGCGCGGGCATCCTGCCCGCTTCTTCTAAAGCTGCCCGGTAACGACGAGCCGCTCTCGGACTTGTCTTTGGCCGTCGCCGGTGCTGCCTCATGAGCGGGCTAAGAATTCTCATCACCAACCACACGCTTGCGGGCAGAGCAGGCTCGGAGCTTTACGTGCGCGACACCGCGCTTGAGCTGCTGAGGCGCGGCCACACACCGGTCGCCTACAGCAGCCAGCTCGGCGAAGTTGCGCGGGAATTGCAAGCGGCCGGAATCACAGTCGTTGACGATCTAAACCTGCTTGCCGAAGCACCGGACTTGATTCACGGCCAGCAACACATGGAGTTGATGACGGCTTTGCTGCACTTTCCCGACGTGCCTGCGGTCCAGTTCATCCACAGCTCAAAAAGCTGGTACGAGAAGCCGATCCATTTTCCGCGGATCCTGCGGTATGTCGCCGTGGATCATGGTTGCCGCGATTTGCTCCTGGCCCACGACGTCGGCGCCGAACGAATCCGGGTTTTGCTAAACTTCGTGGACCTCGCGCGATTCAAATCGCGTGACCAGGCGTTGCCGGCGACGCCCCAGCGCGCCTTGCTCTTCAGTAACTATGCTGGCGACGAAACTCATCTTCCCGCGGTGCGCGATGCTTGCGCGCGCGCGCGAATCAAGCTGGACGTGATTGGCAGCGGGGCCAACACAGCCATCTCCCAACCGGAAAAAGTCTTGAGTGAATACGACCTGGTGTTTGCGAAAGGAAGAAGCGCTTTGGAGGCGATGGCGGTGGGCGTGGCGGTCGTGCTCTGCGATCGTGAGGGCAGCGGACCGTTGGTCGACACCAAAAATTTTGCCGCGCTCAGGCCATTGAATTTTGGCCGAGCCGCCCTCGATAAACCCCTCGACGCCGGCCTGGTCCTGGCGGAGATAAAACGTTATGACCCCGTTGAAGCGCTGCGGGTTTCGCAAATTGTGCGAGCCTGCGCCGGACATGAAACGGTGGTTGACGAACTCATCAACCTCTATGCAGAAGTGAAGCGTGAGTTTGAGTTAAACGGCGCGGTCAGTAAGTTGGCGGGCAAGTTGGCAGAAGACCGCGCGGCCGCGGCTTATCTGCGGCAACTGAAGATCGACTTCACCACCCAGGCTCACGCCGCGGTGCGCCTGCGGGAACGCCTCGAAAGCGTGCCGCTGATCGGCCGCGTGGGGGTCAGGCTGGCGCGCGCGTTCATGCGTCGAGCGTAAGCAGGCGGGTCAGTATGGAGGCGCTGAATTTGGAGTGCGCTGACCTGTCAGCGCTTTGGTCGGCTGCGACCTGTCGCAGCCTTGCGGCTGGAGTCATCCAGGAAGCCGTAGAATCAATCAGAAAGCCGTCACGTCGAGCCGTCACGAAGACAAAAGCGCTGCCCAGCGTGAGCGGATCGTCATTAGCCAGCGTGTTAAAGGTTCGTTACTATGATGTGTACCGGCTGACCAATCATGTGTGGAATCGTAGGCATAGTTCGTAGCGACAAGTCCGACGTCGATCAGGCGCTGGTGGGCCGGATGTGCGCCGCGATCACGCATCGTGGTCCGGACGAAGACGGCTTTTACTTCGACGGCGCGGTGGGCCTCGGGATGCGCCGCCTGGCGATCATCGACCTGAAAAGCGGGCAACAGCCGATTCACAATCAGGATCGCACCGCCTGGATAGTTTTCAACGGCGAGATTTACAACTACCGCGAACTCCGCGACAAACTCGAGCAACTCGGCCACACCTTCTACACAAACAGCGACACCGAAGCGATCGTTCACGCCTACGATCAGTATGGCGCTGACTGTCCGAAACATCTCCGCGGCATGTTTGCGTTTGCGATCTGGGACACCCGCACGCAGGAACTTTTTCTGGCGCGCGATCGCGTCGGCAAAAAGCCGCTGCTGTACGCCCAGGTGAACGGCCAGTTGATCTTCGGTTCAGAGTTCAGCGCGCTGTTGCTGCATCCCGACATCAGCCGCGACATCGACGCCGAGGCGCTCCATCATTATCTCTCTTTCATGTGCGTGCCGGCGCCGCTGACCGCCTACCGCGCCATCAGGAAGCTGGAACCCGGGCACAGCTTGCGCTGGCGGCGAGGGCGAAATAAAAATCGAACGATACTGGCAGCCTGACTTCTCCAAAAAACTGGACATCAGCGAACAAGAGGCAGGCGAGCGTACGATCGAGATTTTGCGCGACGCGGTGAAGGTGCGCCTGATGTCTGAAGTGCCGCTTGGCGCATTTCTTTCCGGTGGCATTGATTCAAGCGCCGTCGTCGCCCTGATGAGCGAAGAATCGTCCGCGCCAGTCAAAACGTTTTCGATCGGTTTTGAGGAGCAGGACTTCAGCGAATTGCATCACGCGCGGCGCGTGGCGGAACACGTCGGCGCCGATCATCACGAGTTCATAGTTCGCCCGGACGCGCTCGAAGTTTTGCCGTTGCTGGTCGAACACTACGGCGAGCCCTACGCGGATTCATCGGCGATCCCGACGTACTACGTCGCGCGCGAAACGCGAAAGCACGTGACGGTCGCCTTGAACGGCGATGGCGGTGACGAGTCGTTCGCCGGTTACGAACGCTACGCGGCGATGCGACTGGCGGAGCGATATCATCGGATACCGGCCCTGCTGCGTGAATCCGTCGTCCGGCATGCGATCGAGCTGATCCCGTCGTCAGAGACGAAGCGCAGCCGCATCAGAGACGTTAAGCGTTTCATTCAAGCCGCCTCGTTGCCGAAGGTCGAGCGTTATCTTCGTTGGGTGAGCGTCTTCGATGGGGCCGCCAAGCAGGATTTGTACACCGAAGACTTTCGCGGGCAAACGCAGGGGGTCTCGGCCAACGCCCTGCTCGATCCATGGTTTGCGCGGGCCAACGGTTCTGGAGTTGTCGACGCGGCGTTGCTGACGGACATCATGACGTACCTGCCGAATGATCTGCTGGTGAAAGTCGACATTGCGACGATGGCAACTTCGCTGGAAGCGCGCTCGCCTTTTCTCGATCATCACGTGATCGAGTTTGCGGCGAGCTTGCCGGAGCAGTACAAGTTGCGCGGGCTGACGACGAAGTATTTGTTGAAGCGGATGCTGAAGCAGTTGTTGCCCGCGGAAAACCTGGACCGGCGGAAGATGGGGTTTGGCGTCCCGATTGGACATTGGTTTCGCGGCGAGTTGCAGCCTTTCCTGCGCGAGACGTTGTTGACCGAAGCGTCGCTCAGTCGCGGCCTCTTCAACCCGGAAGTCGTCAAACGGTTGGTTGAGTTGCACACGCGCGGCGAACGCGACAATTCAGCGCAGCTTTGGACGCTGATGATGTTGGAATTGTGGTTTCAAAGGTTTATTGATTAGAAGAAGTGCTTAGAACTTTGAACTTTGAACTTTGTCTTTGGACTTTGGGCTTTGGCTTTTGGTCTTTGAGTTGTGGAGATTGACAGACCTTGACGCTCAAAGTTCAAAGTAAGACCGAAGACCGAAGTCCAAAGATCAAAGACCAAAAACCGAAGTCCAAATTTGATTGCAAATTATTGGAGGTGAGAGAGTGAAAGGTGTAGTTTTAGCAGGCGGACTGGGAACACGATTGCGGCCGCTGACCGCGGTGACCAACAAGCACCTGCTGCCAGTCTACGATCGGCCGATGATCTATTATCCGATCCAAACGCTCGTCAACTCCGGCATCACCGACATCATGATCGTCACCGGTGGCAATTCGGCGGGCGACTTTCTCAAACTCCTCGGCAACGGCAAAGCCTTCGGACTCAAACATCTGAATTACACTTATCAGGAAGGCGAAGGCGGCATCGCCGAAGCGCTTTCCCTGGTCGAACACTTTGCGGCCAAGGAATCCGTCTGCGTGGTTTTGGGAGACAACATCATCGAGGGCAACGTCGCCGCCGCGGCGCGCGCGTATCGCGAGCAGGGCAAAGGCGCGAAGATCATTTTGAAGAAGGTGCCGGACCCGGAACGTTTCGGCGTCCCCGAACTCAGCGGTTCCAACGTTCTGCAGATCGAAGAGAAACCGGCCGTCCCGAAATCTGAGTACGCCGTCATCGGCATCTACATGTACGACGGCGAAGTGTTTGACATCATCCGGACCTTGAAACCATCAGGGCGCGGCGAACTCGAAATAACCGACGTCAACAACGCCTACATCAAACGTCAGGAGATGACCTGGGAAGAACTCGACGGCTGGTGGACCGACGCCGGCACGTTCGAGAGTTTGCTGCGCGCCTCGAACCTGGTGGCGGAGACTGGCGCCAACAAAATGGAATTGAAAAGGGAAACCGAGATCGGCGCCAAAGCTTAATGCTTTTTCCCGGGGAGCGCGGGCATCCTGCCCGCATCTTGTGTTGTCTCGCCGTACAACCATGCAATGACAACGAGCGTTGACATTCCCAAAGGCTGGCACTCTCGAGGATACATACCTCACTTCGATGGTGGAGACATCCTACAGACTGTCACCTTTAGACTTGCGGATTCTCTTCCGAGGCAAATGCTCGACAGTTGGGCTCTGGAACTGGCCCACCTGGAAGAAAAAGATTTGGAGCTTGAGCGACGCCGGCGAATTGAAGACTACCTTGACAAGGGAACCGGAGCCGCTTGGCTAAAGCAGCGTGACGTTGCCCATCTCGTTCAGAGCGTGCTGCTGTTCTTCGATGGTGAGCGGTATCGCCTGTCCGCCTGGGTAATAATGCCCAATCACGTTCACGCGCTACTGAGGCCGGAATTCGGTAATACTGTGTCAGACATTCTCCACTCGTGGAAGTCTTATTCTTCTAATCAGGCTAACAAGCTGCGGGGAAGAAAAGGTGACTTTTGGCAGGAAGATTATTTCGATCGTTACATTCGAACTCCGGAACATTATTACCGAGCCATTGACTATATTGAACACAATCCAGTCAAGGCCGGCTTAAGTCCAACGAAGTGTGACTGGGAATTTTCCAGCGCCCACTGGCGCACGGCAACTGAAGGCGGGCAGGATGCCCGCGCTCCCAGGAAGCGCGCTCCCAAACCATGAAGATTGTTCGCGTCATCGCTCGCCTCAACGTGGGTGGGCCAGCCAAGCACGTCGTTTGGCTTACCCGGGGACTGCAAGGCGGAGAGTACGAATCGATACTCGTCGCCGGAACAGTGCCCGCGGGCGAAGATGACATGGGTTACTTCGCGACCGAGCTGGGCGTGACTCCGATCTTTGTTCCGCAAATGAGCCGCGAGATTTCCCGCGACGACGTGGTCACGGTTGGGAAACTCTTCCAACTTTTTCGCCGCGAGCAGCCTGACATCGTTCACACGCACACCGCCAAGGCCGGCACCGTTGGGCGCGTCGCCGGCTTTTTCTACCGCTGGTTAACTCTAAAAACACTGCTGGGCCAACCGCGCGCCTGCCGCTTCGTCCACACTTATCACGGCCACATTTTTCATAGTTACTACGGACCGCTAAAGACGCGCGTCTTCCTGCTGATCGAGAAAGCGCTGGCCTGGCTCGTCACCGATCGCATCGTCGTCATCAGTGAACAACAACGGCGCGAGATCAATGAAGAATTTGGCGTGGGCCGCCCGCGGCAGTTTTCGGTTATTCCGTTGGGCCTGGACCTCGGCGTCTTCGTCGGCTGGCGAGAACGTGGCGAATCGTTTCGCGCTGGCGACGGTGATTGGGGATTTGCAGCGGACGACATTCTGGTGGGCATCGTTGGCAGGCTTACCGAGATCAAGAATCACGAACTGTTTCTGCGCGGGGCGGCGCTGTTCAAAAATGAATTTGCGCCAGCGTCGTCGTCCGGACGCGTGCGATTCATTGTCGTCGGCGACGGCGCGCTGCGGCACGCGCTTGAAGCACAGGCTCGGGAGCTCGACCTGAAGGATGACGTGATTTTTGTCGGCAGCCGCCGAGACCTTGAGAACGTTTATCCGGCGCTGGACATCGTCGCGTTAACTTCGCGAAACGAAGGAACGCCGTTGACGTTGATCGAAGCCATGGCTAACGCGCGTCCGGTGATCTCGACGGCCGTCGGCGGCGTAGTCGATCTGTTGGGCGATCCTGTCAGAACCGGGAGCGTAAGCGACCGGCTACCGGTCTCGTCGGGCTCCAACTCATTTCAGATTTGCGAACGTGGCATCAGCGTCGCGCCGGGTGACGCCAAAGCCTTCGCAGCAGGCCTGGCGCATTTGGTCGCAGACGCCGCGCTGCGTCGTGAAACCGGCGAGCGTGGTTTACAATTCGTCACCGCGCAGTATTCAAAAGAACGGTTGATTCAGGACATTAAGAGTTTGTATGCGGACTTGCTGACGACAGAATGATTTCTCTGGTATCCTCCCGATTATGACCACCAATTTAGACCAACTCACGGCCGATGCGATGAAACTCCCGCTGAGAGATCGGGTTCAGCTTGCGCAGCGTTTGGTTTCGACGATTGACGACGAGGTCGAAACCGGCACAGAAGAATTGTGGTTTGCGGAAGCTGACCGCCGGCTTGAGGAACTTCGCAACGGAAAAGTTCAAGGCGTCGATTCTGAGGAAGCCTTTAGAACTGCGCGTGAAGCTCTCAACCGATGATAGCGATCTTCCATCCCGAAGCTCACCAGGAAATGATCGAGTCAGCGCGATTCTATGAAGGAAAGGTGGAAGGCTTCGGTTCAGATTTCCTCACCGCGGTGGAGGACACAACCCACCGCATCGAGCAATTTCCTGAGGCAGGTCCTATTGACCGAGCCAACATCCGCAAGCGTTTGGTGCCCGGCTTTCCTTTCACAATTCTTTACGAAATACAGCCTGATTGCATTTACATCGCCGCCGTCATGCATCAGCATCGGCGGCCCGGCTATTGGAGACCCCGCTTGCAGACATAGACTCCAGGCTTTATGTTCTATGTCAGACGTCTAATCCCGCATGGAGTTCAAATAATTTGCGTGTACTCATAACCGGCGGCGCCGGCTTCATCGGCTCTCATCTCGCGGATGCATACTTGCAGCGCGGCGACGAGGTCATCGTTATCGACGATCTTTCCACCGGGACGATCGAAAACATTCGTCACCTCAAGAGCAATCCGCGCTTTCAGTACACGATCGACTCGGTTCACAACCAGCCGGTGACCGCTGAACTTGTCGACCAATCCGACATTGTGATTCACCTCGCGGCGGCGGTGGGTGTGAAGCTGATCGTCGAGAGTCCGGTGCGCACGATTGAAACCAACGTGCGCGGGACAGAAGTCGTACTGGCCCTGGCCAACAAGAAACAGAAGCGCGTCTTGATCGCGTCGACTTCGGAAGTGTATGGCCTAAGCACCGACGTGCCGTTCAAAGAAGACGGCAATCTTGTCATGGGCGCGACGACCAAGGGACGTTGGAGCTACGCCTGCTCGAAAGCGATTGACGAGTTTCTGGCGTTGGCTTACTGGCGCGAGAAAAAGTTGCCAACCACGATCGTGAGGCTCTTCAATACCGTTGGCCCACGCCAGACCGGGCGCTACGGCATGGTCATTCCCACTTTCGTGAAGCAGGCGCTCGCCGGACGTCCCATCACCGTCTACGGCGACGGCAAGCAGACGCGCTGTTTTGGATACGTTGGCGACGTGGTCGGCGCCTTGATCAAATTAATGGACACGCCGGATTCGGTGGGCCAGGTCTTTAACATCGGCTCGACTGAAGAGATTTCGATCCTGCAGCTCGCGGAAAAAGTGAAAGCATTGACCCACTCTGATTCCGAAATCGCTTTCGTTCCTTACGACGAGGCCTACGAAGAGGGCTTCGAAGACATGCCGCGCCGCGTTCCGGACACTTCAAAAATCAACCAGCTCGTCGGCTTCAAACCAGAGTTGGCACTCGACGGAATCCTCGAAACCGTGATCAATTATCATCGGAACCTTCCGGGCTCGCTTGACGTCTAAGCGAATGAATTTTTCAAGTCGACCCGGCCGCCGTTCGACAGTCCGCGCGTGTTCGCGCTAGATTTTCGCATCCCGACTTTCGACATCCCGACCTGGCTAAGTTTTACCTTCACGAAAAAATGAGAATAGAACTGCAGGGGCTGTTAGAGAATCTGCAAAGGCTGCGGACTCGCGGACAACCTCAGCGCTCGTCTTCGTGCTGCTGGCGCTGCGTTACAAACTCACTTCGAAATCGACCGTCTGCTCGGCCGGTTTCTTTGACTTCGCATCCCTGACGCTGACGCGCAGGGTGTAAAAGCCCGGCGGGAGCGCGCCGCCGATTTGGCCGCCGGCTTCGATGCCTTTGCCGTCGTTTCTCACGATGTGCGGACCGAGCGTTTTCCACTCACCCGCGTAGATCGAAGTGTCGCCCTGGCTGATTTCCACTTTCAACATTCCTTCCGCCGGCGCGTTGTAAGCGACGAAGCGATAAAAGATCACGTCGCCGCTTTTGAACGTCATCCGTCCGGTTAAGAGTTTTGGCGGCGAGCCCTGCTTTTTGTTGTCACTCGTCGTCGCGCTGCGGGTTTCGCTTTGCCGCCCCTGGCCCAGAAAGACGCCGCTCATCGCAAGCTTCTTGTTCGCAAGGTCCGGCACGTCCAGCCATGAAGTCGCCGTACCGATGGCGCCGCTGACTGTGTCGCGCGCGCCGACGCGCACCTGGTAAAGTCCCGGCTTCAAACTCAAACGTCTCTCAAAACGAAAACCGTTGCGGCGTGCCTCCGCCAACTGCGCGGGCGTCAGCACAGTCTTGATCTCTTCGCTGAAAGTGTTGGCGACCTTGCCCTCGCGGTCGAGCGCGAGTCCCGCCATCTGAATTCGCAGCAAATGATTCTGCTCCTGCAGCGCATACTCGAAAGCGTTGCCGTCAAGGTGAACTTGCAAAGTCGCCTGGGCGTCGTCGTCGCCGCGCGCGAGAAAGTTGACAGTCGAGTTGACGCCGATGGCTACCGCCGGGAGCGGCGCGACCATCGCCTGCAGCAGCAATTGCTGCGGCGTCGTGGCAACTTCAGACTTCCCCGCGACGAGGGGCTGGTAGCCTTTTTGCACGCGCACGGTGTACTCAGGATGATTCTTCACCTGCAAACGAATCTTGCGAAACTTCTTCTGATCTTTGTCCTCGCGCGGGTAATAAGCGAGCATGAAGTAGGAACGATTTTCCTCGAGCATGTCGTTCAGCATGTTCTTCAAATCGTTCCGGTTCAAAAACGCGCGCGCGCCGGTTTCGCTGGCAATGATTCTTAAAACGTCCTTCTGCTCCTGCTCGGAACGGTTCGTGTAGTCGATAAAATCAATCGCGGCCATTCCTCCGGGCACTGAGTTTGCGGCCTGCGACTCGGCCGGCGTGCTCAGACCCTTCGCGTTGAACGTGTAGATGAGAACGCCCGCGCGCACCGCCTGGCTCGTGGCCGCTGCGAGGTCTTCCTTTTCCTCGCCGCCGCCGCTGTTGCGCAGTGTGAAACCGTCTGAGACGTAAGCGATCATCCGCTGGCCCTTCATGACCGCGAGTCGCTCGCTGATAGCTTTCAGTGTCAGCAAAGTCGCGCGCCGGTAGTTTGCCTCTTCGCCGAGAATTTGCTGCGCGCGCATGCGAATGTAGGAACGCGTGGCCTCGCCGCTGACGATTGGTACGACTCCTCGGCCGCGAGAATTTGCGTGGCGACGCTCAGCGCCTTGCCGTCTTCACTCAAAACCAGCGCCGCGAGGTAAGGCGAAAAGAGACTCGCTTTCGGTTGAAATGGCCTGATTTTGTCGATGGCAAATTTCAGACGCTTGCGATCCTGCATAAACTGTTGCAAGACGCCGAGCGCGCCGGTCGGCTCAACAACGCCCACCAGATCCTCGTCCGTCAGTTGTTCGTCAATGAACTGCCGCAACTGTTGCTTGGAGCGCATCAGGCTCGAAGTTGTCAGGTGAAGCGTGTCAACGAAGAGCACGACCGTGCGTCGCGGCGGTTTGCGCGGACCGGCGGGCGGCATGGGAGAGGGAGTCGCAGCCGGAGTGGTAGTGTTGTTTGCAGGCGCCGCGGCGGGCTGCCGGCCTTGAATCTGTTCCAACGAGAACGATTTGATTTCCTGGACCACGCCATTTTCAAAGACTTCGAAGTCGTCCTGGTTGAGATTGGTGATGACGCGTCCCTTGGAATCGGTAACCACCGCATGCAATTGCACGAGGGTCGTGTCGATCCTGACGACCTCGTCCTGATCGCGCTTGTCGGCGGCGGGCTGTTGCGAACGTACCGGCGCCGTCTGCGTTATTAACGCGAAGAGCAAGATGGCGATCAGGAATTGTTTCATGAGACTTAATTAGCTTTGCACAAAAAGTGAATTACGGCCCTTTATCTTTCTCCCTCCCCCGCTGGGGGAGGGTTGGGGTGAGGGGCTAGGCGAACTTCTAGGCCCTCACCCCCTACCCCTCTCCCAACAGGAGAGGGGACTCTAAGATTTTTTGTGCAAAGCCGACTCGAATCGAACTTACTTTTTCGCTTCCTGCCAAAGCGCTTCCATTTCATCCAGGCTCGTGGCAGCAAAACTTTGCTCGCGCTCGCGCAGAGTTTTTTCGATGTAGCCGAAGCGGCGGCGAAATTTTCGGTTAGTCAACTTCAAAGCAGCTTCCGGTTCAACTTTCAGATGGCGCGCGATGTTTGTGACCGCAAACAGCAAATCGCCGAGCTCCTCGCGCACGCGCGCGTGATCAGCTTCTTCGTTGGACGACGCATGAGCCTGGATGGCGCCGCGCAGCTCGCCGATTTCTTCCTCGAGCTTGCTGAAAATATCTTCCAGTTTTTCCCAGTCAAAGCCGACGCGCGCTGCCTTGGTTGAAAGTTGGTGCGCTTCCATCAGCGCGGGTGCTTTCGACGAAACGCCGTCGAGCAAAGAATCTTCGCGCTCGCTTTTGCCGGCGGCGCGCCGTTCGTCCTGCTTCATCGCCTCCCAGTTACGCAGGACGGTGGCCGTGTCGTTCGCGCTGATGTCGCCGAAGACGTGTGGATGGCGGCGCACCATCTTAGTGTGAATTGCGTCGGTCACGTCGTCGATGGAAAAGTCGCCCTGCTCCTTCGCGACCTGCGCATAGAAAACGATCTGGAAAAGCAAGTCGCCGAGTTCGTCACGCAGTTCATTCGGATGACCTTCGCGCGCTTCTTCCACCGCCTCGAATGCTTCGTACGCTTCTTCCAAAAGCATCGGCGCGAGGGTGGCGTAAGTTTGTTCGCGGTCCCACGGACAGCCGTCGGATGCGCGCAGCTTCTGCATTAGTTCAACAAGGTCATGAAAACTCGCGGGCATGGAAACAGTCTAAAGTCCAAAGTCCAAAGTCCAAAGTCCAAAGTCCAAAGTTAACACCGATGCCGTATTTGCCTAACCCGCTGTCCGGCTTTCTTGCCATTGGACTTTGGACTTTGGACTTCGCTACGAGGCGAATGCTACCATCGGTCCACATCACAAAATCCAATTAAAGTGCCGACGCGAAACGGACCTGCAACGGTCTCGGTCGAAATGGTTGGCGCAGCAGCGGGAAGTAGGCGGCAAAATGAGTGACGAACAAACTAATTTCAAGGTAACTGACCGGCGACTCTTTAATCCGGACGGCAGTCCGCGAGAGGTGCCTGAGGACGAACGGCCGGAAATAAAACCGGAGCCGCCAAAATCTGAGACGCCTGCTGAGACGCCTAGTGAGACCCTCAGTGAGACATCGCGGGCGAGCAGCGCTGACGCGAGCACCGCACCCGCCACGGCGGCAGCGGTTGAAGCGCCGGCGGCGGAAGTAAGCGCCGCGCCGGCTGCAGTCGACGCAGGCGCGCCAACTGCGCAGCAACCAGGCGCCGGAACCCGGGCAACGGAAACATCCGGGACCACCGAAGCCGGCCCCGAAGTCGAAATTCCAAACGCGGAAGATCCGGCAAGCTTTGCGAATTTCATGATGTCGATCGCGTCTAACGCCGCTGCTTCGCTGGGCATGATGGAGCATCCGGCAACCGGAAAACGTGAAGTTGATTTGGAGCTCGGCAAGCACTGGATCGACGTGCTGGGAATGCTGCAACAAAAAACGCGCAACAACCTCCTGCCGCAGGAACAGCAAATTCTTGAAGGCCTGCTGGCCGACCTGCGCATGCAATACGTTTCGCTGACCAACGCAACGCCGAAAGCCCGCACCTACACCAGCCGCGACATCACCGGAGGCTAGCGACGAGTAAATCGTAAATGGTAAATCGTAAATAGTGAGTGGTTGGTTCATTGAAGGAGCTTCGGCGAGCACGCTTGCCACGTTTACGATTCACGATCCAGCGTTCACTATTTACGATTCACGATTTACGATTTACTAGTCATGAAACTGACATTTCTAGGTACGGGAACATCGACCGGCGTTCCCTCAATCGCTTGCGACTGCGAGACCTGCACCTCTGACGACCCGCGCGACAAACGCTTACGAGTCTCTGTTCTCATCGAACATGCCGGCCAGTCAGTGCTCATCGATACTTCCTCGGACTTTCGTCAACAAGCATTGCGAGTTGGTTTGCGGCGACTCGATGCAGTGCTGGTCACGCATTGCCACGCCGATCACATTTTTGGTCTCGACGATATTCGCCCGTTGAATTTTCGCTACGGCGCGCTGGGTCTCTATGCCAACGAACGCGCCTGGGTCGACATCCGCCGCATCTTCAAATACATCTTCGAGCCTTCGCACTTCGGCGGCGGCCTGCCGCAAGTGATACCGCACACGGTTGTGCCGGGCGCGCAGTTTTGTTTGACGAAAGATTTACTGGTCACGCCGCTCGAAGTCATTCACGGCCGGCTGCCGGTGATGGCGTATCGCTGCAACGACTTTGCGTACGCGACTGACCTCAGCGAGATTCCGCCGGCAACAATGGATCAGATGCGCGATCTCGACGTGCTCGTGCTCGACTGCCTGCGATTCAAAGAACACCCAACGCACCTTTGGCTCGACAAAGCGCTCCAATACATCGAGCAGATCAATCCGCGGCGCGCCTACCTGACGCACATCGCGCACGACGTGAAGCACGCGCGCGATTCCGCAAAACTACCGGAAGGAGTCGAGTGGGCATACGACGGACTCGTCGTAAAGGATGAACTATGAACGATGAACGCGGAATTATGAATGACATTGAGCGCCGAGACTTGCGCAAGCGAACTAAGGCGTTTGCGCTTAGGATAATCAAGCTTTACGCATCGCTGCCCAAAACAACTGAAGCTCAAATTCTTGGCAAGCAACTGGTTCGCAGCGGAACTTCGGTTGGCGCTCACTATCGCGAAGCGAAACGAGCCAGATCAACCGCGGAGTTCATCAGCAAAGTGGAAGTGGCTCTGCAAGAACTTGATGAAACAACTATTGGCTTGAGCTGTTGTGTGAGAGTCAGATTGTCGCCGAACCGCGCCTTAGCGGCCTCAAAGATGAATCCGAACAGCTGATGAAGATTCTCGTTACTTCGGTTAAGACGGCCAAGAAAAATCGCTGACTGCAAAGATTCATCTTTCAGCGTTCCTACTTCATCGTTGCGTTATGCGACTTTTCCATGGAACTGACAACGCCGACATCCAACGACCGACGGTCTTGACCCTTGGCGTGTTTGACGGTCTGCATCTTGGTCATCAACTGATCATGCGCACGGTGGTTGAACGAGCGCGTGAGACTGGCGCGATCCCGACTGTCATCACGTTCGATCCGCACCCGCGCGCCGTGTTGCATCGCGAATCGGCGCCGCCGCTCCTGCAAACTCTCGATCAAAAAGTTGAAGGCTTCGGCGTGCTGGGTATCGAGCAAACGATCGTCATTCGTTTCGATGAAGCGTTTGCCCAAATTCGCGCTGAAGAATTTCTGCGCGACGTCGTGCGTGATCGGTTGCATGCGAAGGAAGTTTACCTCGGTTGCGGTTTTGCGTTTGGCCACAATCGCGAAGGCAACATCGAGCTGCTCAGGCGCGTCAGCGCTGAACTCGGATTCTTTGCAGACGAAGTTCCGGAAGTGAAGTTTCGCAATCAGCGCGTCAGCTCGAGCAAAGTGCGAAGACTGTTGGCCGAGGGCAGAGTGAATCTCGCGCGCCGCTTGCTCGGCCGCCCGTATGGCGTCGAAGGTCGCGTGGAACGAGGCGCGGAGCGCGGCGCCGGGCTCGGCTTTCCCACGGCCAACGTGCACCCGCGAAACCGCGTCATACCCCGCAACGGCGTCTACGTGACGGGCACCCTGATTGACGGTGGGTGGCGCCGGAGCGTAACGAATGTGGGCCTGCGACCAACATTTACGGCCGATACGGAACCTTCAGTGGAGACTTTCGTAATCAACTGGGCTGGCGATCTTTACGGGGACGTCGTGCGCGTGCGCTTTCTCCACCGCTTGCGCGATGAGCGGAAGTTTGGTTCGATCGAAGAGTTGAAAGCGCAAATCGAGCACGACGTGAAACGCGCGGAAAGTTATTTTGAACGGGCTGGCTCGCGACACACGCTCTCGTTGGTTTAGTCAGAACCGGGAGCGTTAGCGACCGGCTTCTTCAGGGCGGCCATCATCATTTGGGAGCCGGTCGCTAACGCTCCCGGTTCTGACAAGCAGGTTCTGACAAGCAGGTTCTAAGAAAGCACTATGAGTTCCACGCAAGCATTAATTCCCGCAAACGCTGCGGCCGCAAACGGCAATGGCCACGCGCTCGCCAAAGTCGACGCTAAAGCTGCGTCAGCTTCCGTCAGTGCTGCGCCTGAGCCGCTGACCGACGAATTGGTCGATCGAATTCTCAAAGGGCGCGGACTGCGCGGCTGGTTGCGGCTCGCGAGCGTGGCCCGCGTGTTGGGCCTGTTTTCGCTTTACCTCTTTCTCGATACCTACGACGTCCGCGCCTTCTACAACCAGCGCATGGCCGAACGGCTTCGCGAAGAAACCAAAACTGAGAATTGGCTGGGCCAACTGAAAGGACGTTACCGCGAGTTTTTGGCCCTGACTAAGGACCGCGCCATCCGCGTCGTCCGTTATCTCGTCTTTCGCGGCGCTGAAGCCTCAACCAACAAAACCGCGCGACTCGAACAACAAGCCGTGTGGTTAAGCAAGAGTTTGATTGGCTTGGGCCCGACTTTCATCAAGATTGGACAGTCGCTTGGCACGCGTGCCGATCTGCTGCCGTTGGCTTACGTGAAAGAGTTGTCGACCTTGCAGGATCAGGTGCCCGCGTTTCCCACCGCCGAAGCTTTCGCGCGCATTGAATCTGAACTCGGTCGCAGCCTGCAGGAATGTTACGCGGAGATTGACAGCGAGCCGGTGGCGTCAGCTTCGCTGGGCCAGGTTTATCGCGCGCGTTTGCGGACAGGCGAGGAAGTCGCAGTCAAAGTTCAACGTCCCGACCTCGAAGAGATCATTAGTTTCGACGTTGCCATTCTCTATCGACTCGTGAAACTTACGAATCGCTTCTTCCCGCGCGTGAACGAAAATGCCGACTGGGAAGGCATGCTGCGCGAGTTTCACACCACCGTTTTTGAAGAGATGGATTACGTGAAAGAAGGACGGAATGCGGACCGGTTTCGCTACAACTTCCGCTCCTGGCACGTGATTCGAGTTCCCAAAATTTACTGGCAGCACACCAGCCGCCGCGTGTTGACGCTCGAGTTTGTGCGCGGGACGAAAGTGACGGATGTCGAAGCATTACGCGCCCGTCGCCTGTCGGCCGTGAAAATCAACCGGCTGTTGGTTCGCACTTATTTGAAGCAGCTTTTGGAAGATGGCTTCTTCCACGCCGATCCGCATCCGGGCAATTTGCTGGTGCTCGATTCCGGTCACCTCGCCTTTTTCGACTTTGGCATGGTTGGTCGCATCACACCCAAACTGCAGTCGCAGATGATCGACGCGTTCTTTCATGTGGTCGCTCGCGACGTTCAGGGGCTGGGCCAGGACATCATCAATCTCAACTTTCTCAAGCCCGGCGTCGATCCTGAGACGGTGCGTCCGGTGGTCGAAAAACTCTTCAAAGTTTATTTGAACCTCAAGCTCGGTGAAGTGAAGTTCAAAGAGTTGACCTATGACCTCGCAGAAGTCATCTATGAGTATCCGTTCCGCCTGCCGGCAAACTTCACTTACATCATGCGCGCGCTGATGACGCTGGAAGGCATCGGCATCGTCACCGATCCCGAGTTCAGCTTCTTCGAAACCGCCAAGCCTTACGCGAAAGAGTTCATGCTGCGACGCGAGGGAAGAAAGTTTGGCAAGCTGATCCTCGACAAGCTGACCGGCCGTGAAGACGCCCGCAGCGGCATCGAGTGGTCGCGTGTTTGGAAACTCACGAAGATGGCCGCGCAGATGTATCTGGATTAAATACTCCAACTTCAATTCTCCAGCTCCGCATCCGGTACAGCGGACGTCGCTACTGGGACCGCGGGCGTCCCGCCCGCAATGAGCGCGAAGCGCGAACAAGATTCCTTGCATGACCCTGAATCTCGCACCCAGCGCGGTGAAGTAGCTAGCCCCCTGAGCCGCCGCTAACATCGCGGGCATGTTTGGCCATGTCCAATCCGAACCGCGCGCAGCAGGATGGCATAGTCGCGGCTACCTACCTCATTTCGACGGTCGAGCGATCCCGCAGTTCATCACCTTTCACCTCGCAGACTCTGTCCCCAAAAGGGTGCTCCAGCGTTGGCGTGAAGAACTAAAGCAACTGAAGGCTGAACCGGAAAGAATCGTCTTGCAGAAGCGTATCGAAAAATATTTGGATCAGGGATATGGTGCTGCCTTTCTCAGAGTTCCTCAGATAGGCAGGATGGTTCAAGACTCGCTGCTTAAGTTTGACGGCACGAGGTATCGGCTGTTTGCCTGGGTGGTGATGCCAAACCATGTTCATTCTCTAATGACACGGTTCGAAGAATACGAGTTAAAAAACATTCTTCACTCACTTAAGTCGTTTACTTCACATGAGGCGAATAAGTTATTGCAGCGAGAGGGACAGTTTTGGATTGAAGACTATTTCGATCGCTACATTCGCAACCAGGAACATTTTGCAAGAACTGTTAGCTATATTGAAAACAATCCCGTGAAGGCTGGATTGTGCCGGGAACCAGAAGACTGGCCATACAGTAGTGCATGGTTTAAGAAACACAGGTAGGGGATCGTTAAAGAAACAATTTCGCGCTTCGCGCTCATTGCGGGCGGGACGCCCGCGGTCCCAGTGATCGCGTTGAACTAATACGAGCGGATTAGTCTTCACTTGGCTGGAGGGCGAATTTGAGGGAGCCAGCAGCCGCTAAGAGAATGACGATTGTTCCCAAGATTCGTATTGCTCCTGCAATCTTCGCCGTCGCCGGCAGCAGGTTCAGGCTACTCAACAGGTAATTCCAATCGTGAACGGAATCCTGGCCGCCGAGCAGCGGAAGTTGCAGAGCCAGCGAGTCTCCCGCGTAGACCGAAACGTTGAGGATGCTTTCGCCCACCCAGAAGAGCACGAGGGCCGCCGAAAAGTATTTGGAGTGATACCAAAAGTAGCCGACGAAAAGCGCGGGCATGATCATCTGGAGCAACGAGCCTCCGGCAATCATCATGAACTCGCCGAGGAAACTGAAGAGCAGATGGCCCGCTTCGTGAATGACGAGATTCACGCCGTCGATCAGGTGCCATTGGTACGGATCGTAGGCGCACCAGAAGAAGTACAAACTGGCGATGATGGCGACGACGAGCTTGGGGGTGTCTCTCTTCATAGTCGGTTCAGTCGGGAACTCGGACTAGCGTAGGAAACGGCTGCCGCTTTGATCGCAACAGCCGTTTCCAGGGGTTGATGGTTCGCATTCTTAACGGCGAAGGCTTCACTAAAAACTTAGTTCGCGCTTCGCGCTCATTTGCGGGCGGGAGGCCTGCGGTCCCAGGAAATGAAGTCAAAATTTTCCATGATTTGTCGAACCTAACCTTTCCGACGTCCGAGGAAACTAGTTCAGTTGACGCGCGTCGTGGTTTCCAATTCGCGACGAGCGTCGGCGAGAGTTAGCTTTAAGAGGAAACCCGCGCCGGAGTTTCTGGTGCGTGCGGAGAGCACCCAAAACTCGCCATCAAACAAAGCGCCCAACTCGGCCGCCGAAACGCCGGGCAGCGTTCCCTGCCGCCAAAAGTTCAGCGCTGACTCAACGGCGCGTTGATACAGGTCGGCGTCGTCCGCGAGGGCCGTGACGTGCAGAGTTGTCGCCGTTTAGCGTCATCGTCGCGCGGCAAGAGTTGCGGCGAAACGGCAGAGTCGTAGCCGTCTTTATCGCCAGACAAGCTGCGCGGACGATCAGAGTCGCCAAACAAACCGCGTGGCGGATCTGGTGGTGGCAGAAAATCTTTTTCCGAATTGCGCCGACGCGCCGCCCAGAAATAGAGCGTTAGAGCCAGGAGTCCAATGATGAAAATCGCGGTGAAAAGAAGAGTGACCATTTAGGCCTCGGCGCCGGCTAATGCCAATATTTCCCGGGCGCCGTGTAATTGATTATACGCTCATCAGACGAGGAAGGTTCAACCTGGGAGCGCGGGCGTCCCGCCCGCAATGAGCGCGAAGCGCGAACATCCCTGTTTGATGCAATCAAGGACGCGTCTAGCGACGGCATGCGGGCGGGACGCCCGCGCTCCCAGTAAAATCACTGCGACTTTCCGGAGATCGCGTTGAAGAGCAGCGGATAAGTTGCCAGCGACTGGCCGCGGTATTGGGGACGAAAGCCGAAGAGAATTATGCGGCCTTTGCCGAGCGTGACTTCAACCAGCGCGGCCTTGCCCTTCACGCGATCGGCGCCAAGCAGCCAGCCGGACAGAAGCGGATTTTTGTTGGCCGGGTAACGGGCGATGACGCGCACGTTTCCTGGGAGCGCGGGCATCCTGCCCGCATCTTTCGCGCTCGCGGAAGAATCGCCCGAAGAAGATGCGGACAGGATGTCCGCGCTCCCAGCGACTTCAAACACCGGCGAGTCCTCAACCCAGGCGATCGTTTCCGTTGACATCCCTTTAGCGATTGGACTTGAAGTGTCCAACTCAATGCGCAGTATCGAGCCGGGCACAAAAAAATCTTTTTCCGAGACTCCGTTAACGACGTCGCGCACCGGCAGCTTGAACTGTTCGATTGCAAAGCTCGACGAGCGATTCAAACAAACGAGCGTGCCGCCCTGCTCGACAAACTCACGCAGCGCCTTCACGCCCGCCTGGCCCAATCCGCCAGTGTATTCCGGCGGCATCGCGCCCTGCTTGTAGCCGTTGAGGATCGTGCCTGGAGGTTGATCCGGCAGAATGATGGTGTGAATGCGATCGAGCAAGGGCTTGTTCGGTTCTGCGGTTCCAAGGTCCTTGTTGTGCAACACGAGGTAACCCAACTTTTTGGAGTCAAAAGCCCAACGGGTCCAACCTTCGTCCATTGAGGGTACAGTCGACTGATAGATCGCGGGCCAGGTCCTTGTGGGCGCCTGCTCGCAGCAGCTCCGAGCGCCGATGACTCGCGTGCTGAGTTCTTGCTCGGCGTACTTGAATGGAGCCATCACCGGCATAACCTCAACACCCATTAGTAAAGGCAAGGTGTGAGCTGTTACGTCGTAAGGCGAAACCGGATGACCTGAAGCATCCAATAAGTGAGGATAGACCTGGCGCTCCAGGAGCGCTTTCGCGAAGGCCCCGTAAGGTTGGTCCATTCTCATAAGTAGAGTTCTGTGGGGTAGACGTTCTCCACCGACGACAAACTTCGTTCCCTCGCGAGGCAATTCAGTCCAAACCTGGCCGGCAAGCAAGAGCGATTCTAACTCCCCGCTGTTACGGCTGGGTTTGATCAAGAAACCATACAGTTCCCCACGCCTCCGTGGCCGCACGGCTGTTTTCCCAATCTCATAAAATCTATTTAGCCACTCGCGGCGATTCTCTGAAGCGTGACGCAACAACAGAAACGCGCCCGTAGTCATGTAGTTTGTGATGTCGCGCAGGCGCCACTCGCCGCCGCGCCAAACTGGTCCAAACGTAGCGGACTCTTTCCGCGGATCGTAGCCTTCGCCCGCTTTCAAATCGCCAAACTTAACTGTGATCGGCGTGGCGATTCTGCATGAAGCAGTCTCTGAAAGAATCCGCACGCCGCCGTGGTAATGCGAGTAAGCGCGCGCCGGCGACCACGCGTCGTAAGTTGAGTTCGAAGTGATTCCCTTGAAACCTGCAGCGCGCATCTCCTGCGCCATGAAATTTCCGAGCTGCGTGTAGCCCGCGACGATCTGCTGCGGCACATTCGGCTCAACCGGCTGCATGTAGGGCGGCAGGAACATGCGCGAGCCAAGAGCGCTCTGCTGGTGAATGTCGTGGACGATCTGCGGATGCCAGACGTTGTGAATCTTGTTGACCGTGATCTGCGTCTCGACTTGGGTGAAGGCATACCAGTCGCGATTGTTATCGTGGCCCGTGTACTTGTGGTAAAGCTCGGGCGGATCGGTTCCCTCGTAAGGCGTGCCCAGCGTTTTGTCGTACCAGTTTTTGACGATGTCGACGCCGTCAGGATTCAGCGACGGCACCAGCAGGATGATCGTGTTGCGGAGAATATTTTGAATCTCCGGACTATCAGACGAGGCCAGCCGATGCGCGATCAGCGTGCTGGAGAGGTACGAGCCGACTTCGGTCGAATGAATGCCGCAGGTGATGAGAACGACCGTTTTGCCGCGTTTGATTTGCTCGGCTGCCCGGCGATCGCGAACGCGCGAATTACCTTCAGGGGCCCCAAGCTGGCGCGGGTCGGCCAACAGTTGCTGAATGTTTTTGAACTCATCAAGCCGCGCAAGGTTTTCCGGGGCACTGATCGTCGCCATCACGAAGGCTTTGCCCATCGTCGACTTCCCGAGTATTTCAAACTTCACGCGATCGCTCGCCTCATCAAGTTGCTGAAAGTAACGGACGATCTGGTCCCAACTCGCGAGTTTGCGATCGTCGCCGGGCACGAAGCCAAGAACCTCCGCAGGGGCGGGAATGTGCGCGGCCGTGGATGCCACCGGCAATTTTGAGTTTATCGTGGCCGGTAAGGCTGCCGAGTTAATTCGTCCCGCGCTTGGCTGACCGGAAAGCAGCGGCCAAAGGAATGCGGCAGCTAGAAGGAGGACGAGTTGGCGTTTGCGCATCTGGTATCCCGGAGCAATGTTGGACGAGCAGGTTAAGTCTAACCGAAATCAGTCGGAACCACCTGCGTCAGCGGGTGGTATTGTCTAACGCGGGCCAAACAAGTTTCAGCCACCCACTGACGCAGGTAGTTCCGACTGGCTCGCAATGTAATAGCTTGCTCAAGCGCGAGTGGCCCGTGTACAGTAGCGGTCGCACTAACCCCTAAGCACTCCCCGTTATGCCAACTGAATCGGAGGTCACTTCAGATGTCTTCTGAAAGCATCCCTGCGAACGAGCGCCCAGACAAAGGCGGCTTCAAAGAGAACCCGTTACTGGCTACGTTTCGACCGTACATTCCCGCAGAGACAGTAATACCAGAACTCACTCCGCTGCCATTGATAATCGGCACGCTGCTGGGAATGGTCTTTGGAGCTTCATCGCTCTGGTTGGTTCTCAAAGTGGGACTGACTGTGAGCGCTTCGATTCCGGTCGCCGTGATCTCAATCAGCCTTTTCCGCATTCTGGGAAAGATTGGCATTCGCAACGCGACGATTCTCGAAAACAACATCGTGCAGACAGCGGGTTCGGCGGGAGAGTCAATCGCTTTCGGCGTTGGCGTCACCATGCCGGCGATCTTGATCCTGGGGTTCGACCTCGAGTTTACGCGCGTGATGCTGGTCGCCGTGCTGGGTGGCTTGCTCGGCATTCTGATGATGATTCCGCTACGCCGCGCGCTTATCGTCCAGCAGCATGGAATTCTCAAGTATCCGGAAGGCACGGCTTGCGCGGAAGTGTTGAAGGCCGGCGCGTCCGACGAGTCGAAAGCCGCATCATCGGAACAGGAAAAAGCTAAGGCGGCCGCATCGGATTCTACCGTTTCGGGAGCAAAAACGATCTTCACCGGCTTTGGTATCGGCTTTGTTTATCAGATCTTGTGGGTAGCTTTAAAGGGCTGGCGAGAAGTTCCGAACAAGGTTTTCGGCGCGCCATTTAAGGCCGGATCAGTTGCGGCGGAGATTTCCCCCGCGCTGTTGGGCGTGGGCTACATCATTGGACCACGCATCGCTTCGATCATGTGCGCCGGCGGTGTCCTTGCATACCTGGTCCTGATTCCGGCAATCAAATTCTTCGGCGAGGGCATGACAACTGCGGTCGCGCCGGGAACCGTACCTATTGGCGAGATGGGTCCGGACGACATTCGTGGCGCTTATGTTCTCTACATCGGCGCCGGGGCCGTGGCTGCTGGAGGCATCATTAGCTTGTTTCGATCCATGCCCACCATCTGGCACGGACTAAAGGGTGGACTCAGCGATTTGCGAGGCGGCCAGGCAGCGACTTCCAGGGCGCCGCGAACGGATCAAGACCTGTCAATGAAGATCGTGGTGGGCGGCGTGCTCGCGCTAATCGCGATCATCATGTTGATGCCGCAACTGCATCTCCAGTTCAACATACTTGGTGCGATTCTGATCATCGCTTTCGGTTTCCTCTTCGTGACCGTCTCGTCCCGGTTGACCGGGGAGATCGGCTCGTCCTCGAATCCGATCTCGGGTATGACAGTAGCAACGCTGCTGCTGACTTGTTTGATCTTCTTGCTGGTAGGTTGGACCGGTCCGAGCCATTACGTCACGGCCCTCTCGATTGGCGGCATCGTCTGTATCGCTGCCTCAAATGGAGGAACAACTTCACAGGATCTCAAGACGGGGTTCCTGGTCGGAGCGACTCCCAAGTATCAACAGATCGCCATTCTGATTGGCGCTTTAGCCTCCGCGCTGGTCCTTGGGCCAATCTTGCTGCGGCTCAATGCCGAAAGCACTGTTTTTGTGTCGCGAGCGAGCTTTCAACCCGTTCCGGCCGCGACCCAACTCGATAGCGCCGCGCTCGCAACCGTTACGCCTTATACGGATAACGCAAAGCCTGGCGGCGGCGGAAATTATCGCTTGCTGAAAACGGGGCCAGGCGCTGCTACCGTTGCCGGTCTGGAACCCGGGGAATACCTGGTCGACGACTCAGGCAAGGTGGTCCACAAGGTTGACCGCAGTTTCCCCGCAGACCTTCGGGCCACCGGCGAATTAGGTCCACCGGAGAAGTTGCATGGTCCAGAGGCCGCTAACGACAGCAACTCTTATGCAACCTGGCATAAGATCGACGAGAAAAACGGACCGCCGGGCAAATACCTGGTAGATGCCCAGGGAGTGCCTGTTTACTATGTAGATCCTGGGATCAATGGAACGCACCGCACGCGACCTGACGGTTCTTCGGTTACCAAGTACGACGCGCCGAAGGCCACACTGATGTCCTACATCATCAAGGGAATTCTCAATCAGCAACTCCCCTGGGCCTTGGTCTTGTTGGGCGTGATGATTGCAATTGTGCTGGAGATGTCGGGAATTCCTTCACTTGCGTTCGCTGTAGGGGTTTACCTGCCGCTTTCGTCTTCCAGCCCGATCTTCATCGGCGGCATGATCCGCTGGCTCGTCGACAAGTACATTCGGGTCAAATTCCGGGATAAGAACTTGACCGAAGAGGAATTTGTTGCCGAGACGGACAAGAGTGCGGGAGTGCTGATGGCTTCCGGCTACATTGCCGGAGGAGCGTTAGCGGCCGTTTTCATAGCCTTCTTTGCCGGCCTGTGGAAAGAGAAGAGCGACCTGATCGAACACTGGTCGAGGACGAACAATCCCTTCTTCGTCGGAGAATGGTCCAACGCTCTTTCCTTAATTCCCTTTGCGTTCCTGATGATTATTCTGTATCTGGTCGGGACCGAGAAACTACTTGCCGGCAAGCGACGCCGGGCGTAAATAGTCTCTCCGGGCAACCGGTTTGGGTTCCAACTCTTCTATAATGAGGCGCGCTGCCAATCCGGGGCGCGCCTCAGAACTAAACGCCAGAGTAATCTTAAAGGAATAGTCTTGATGTCAGTTTCAATCTTCCGACCACGCCTGGTTTCGCAACTCCTGTTCGCTGGTTTGCTTCTCTGCTTGAGTACGCTGCCGGTCATGTCGCAGCAAACACCGCCGCGTACTCCTTCGGATACCGTGCGCGAGTTCTATATTTTGATGCGTGCCCAGAAGTTTCGCGAGGCGTTCGCTCTGTCGATCTACAAGTCGGCGATTGAGCCGCTGAAGCCGCAGGAGTTTGAGGAGCTGCGGCCCGACTTCGAAAAGATGGCGTCCGTATTTCCCGCGGAGGTGAACCTCGGCGGCGAGCAAATCAGCGGCGACACCGCGACGGTGTTTGTGAAAGTCAAAGAAGGAGATAAGCCGGAAACCGCCGAGCCGACCGTGCTGATCCTCGTCGACGGCGCCTGGATTATCGGCAGTAAAGAGGACCAGGCGTTCGTTAAGAAAGCCGGCAAGCAGTTTTTCTTCAACCTTCGTATCAATGCTCACCATGACGATGTGCAGGCGATGCTGACGCGCATCTCGCTGGCGCAACTCCTCTATAGCCAGCAACACAACGGACTGTTTGCTGATCTGGCTACCTTGATTTCGCTGGGCATGCTGCCGAAAGATCTCGAAGGGACCGAGACGACTGGTTACCGTTTCCACGTTCGTTCGCTTGAAGGCGGCAAGAGATGGAACGCGGCAGCCGAACCGGCGCAGTATGGGCGCAGCGGCAAGCTTTCTTTTTACATGGACGCGGCCGGCGTCAGAAGCGGCGACACAGGCGGCAAACCGCTGACTCCTCCGAAGAATTGAATGCGGCCCGTAGGCTGGGGTCACTGTCAGAACCGCCTGCGTGAGCGGGCGGCTGATTTTTGTAGCGCAAACTGTTAGTGCGACGAATGAATGGCATTCAACCCACGCGCAAACTAACAGTTTGCGTACAAGAGCCAAACTAGGGCACTACGGACTTCTCTATTGCGTCCCGGTGTCCGGCTCACTAGAATGGACTTGCAACTATCCCGACCCCCTCATTATTTGCCCCTCGCTAAAATTTCAGGCGACCACACTTTGAGTGGGTTGCGGTGTAAGTCAGAAGCCCAACGCTTCGGAGCACATCTGGTAAAACGATGGCGGAATTCACTCGAACACTGGTGTCACGCGTCCGACAGTTTGTCGGCGACCGGCGTCACTCGAAAAGGCATACCGTTCGTTTGCCGTTTATCTTGTCGATGGCCTCACCGGCAAAAAATCTCAACGGCGGGCGCACAGTCAAGGACCTCCACGGTCATACGCTGGATTTGAGCGACAGCGGCATCGCGCTTATAGTGCCGGCGATCACGCTCGGCGAACATCACCTGGTGGGCGAAAATCGCAGCCTCGATGTAAAACTCGAATTGCCTGGTGGGCTGGTCGAGAATGCAAGTAACGCCCGTTCGTTATGAAAGCCTGGACGAACACGAGACTGAGACCGGATATCTGATCGGCGCGAAGATCACGACCATGCCTGACGAAGATCGGGCGAAGTTTGTAGCGTACGTTTCGTCGCTGGAAGGAAAGCGTTGAGCGGCGGAGTTAAGAATGCTCACGCGAAGCGCAGCGAACCAAAAACTTCGGGTACGTGGAAATTAGGTTCAGAAGTGTAAGTCGGCAGCCAGGCGAGATAACGATCGTCGCCTGCTCCCACACAACGAAATAGATTGACTCGCCACTCGTCGCCACGGCTGGGCTTTGGAATCGCGTCGCTCCAGGGAATGCGGATCGCCACGCTTATCGAACCCGTCGCAACGCTCGCTGCGGTCGTCATCCCGGAGTGAAACTCGAAATCAGTTTGTCGTTTGCCAGGCGCTAAGCTACCGCTAGGCGCAAAGCTGATGGCCAGATCGACCCACTCGCCGGTGGGCGCCGCTTCAAACTCAAAATAGCGGTCCGGCGTGCTTGCTTCAGGAGCGACAAAGATCTCAAACACGTCTTTGTGCCAGAGGCCGAGCGTCTTCTTGTCGAGCTGCGGATTGGCGTTGACCAGCAACGGTTCAGCGTGCGGGCAAACGAAGCGGACGAATAACGACTCTTCTGACCAGACAATTCGCGCCTCGGTGAAACGCTCAGTGGGCGCGGGCTCCGCTGACCATTTCCGAACGATCACGATTGGCTGAGCTTTATCCCAGTCCGCATGATTGAGTTGATCGGCGGAGAGAATTGCGTCCGAGTGCAGAGCGGTGATGACTCCGTCGTCGGGGTTCGCTGGTTTGATGTTCAATTCCATCTAATATTTGGAGTGCGCTGACCTGTCAGCGCTTTTATTGGTCGCGCCTGTCGCGACCCCGGGAACCTAAAAACGAAATCGTGGCGTCAAGCGCCACGGACCAAAAGCGCTGACAGGTCAGCGCACTCCAAAGGTTACTGCTTTCGCTTTTGCAGCTCCGTCAAACACTCGTCGATTAGTTTCGCCGGGTCCTCGTTTTGGAAAACCCGCGCGCCCGTCTCTTTCGCAAACTTCTTCAAAAGCTGATCAGCCTCATCGGCGACGCCGCCCGTGCCAGTCAAACAGCCGATCACTTTTCCTTCATCGTGAGCGATCGTGAATTCGTTGAGCGAGCCCATCGCGCCGGCGATGAACAAGACAATCTCGCAGGAACGCACCAGCACGACGTTTCGACCTTTCAGACCAAAACCGGTGTAGACGATCAAGTCGCAGGCGTCGAGCGGCAGTTTGTATTTTTCGACGTGCTCGCGCTCGTCGCCTGCCGGCGAGATGCCGACGTGGAAAGCGCCGGCGTCGTGCGCCGTCTTGCCGACGAGGTAGACGATTCCGGTGGTGGCTCCGGTCAGGAGTTGCAGCGCGCGCTCGGCGATGGCCTGGGCCAACGCCACTGCCTTCGCCGCCAGCGCTTCTTTGCCGCCTGCCGGTCCGGCGTCAGCCGCTGAACCCATCACTCCGATTGAAGTTTTCATGGCGTTACCCGCGTTTTCTAAACCAGGGGTTCGAGTTCCTTGTAAACAGCAGGCCGGTTCCCAGCAACTGCAGAAACGCCACCAGGATGCTTAGGGCTCCGGAAAAGAAATTCTTCTTGATCTCAACGATGTAGGCCGGAACGGCAAACGGAGTTCCAAAGAGAACCAGCACCAGCAGGATGATCCGCGCCCAATTTCTCCCTACCGAAATTTTTAGGATTAGGTAGCCGTAGATCATGAAGAAAGCAACGACGATCAAAAGCGCGAGAATCATCGCGGTGCCGGAAACGCGCCCGGCGAGCCGCAGCACAGACGCGAGAAAACCGAGCACGATTGAAGACGTAAGCGCCATGACCGCCCACCGGACGTGTGCCGGGCGTTCGACCGCTGTGGTTTGTTCACTTGCTGGTTCCATCTGTCTTGCTCCTAATCAGAAGTTTGACTGACCGGCAGGGCGCCGACGTCCCCATCTCCCCCAGTTTCCTTCGTTCGCTGGTCCGCATCTTTGTCCCACCATCTTTGCGTCACAAACCAGGCCACCCCCGGCAACAGAAAAAACGCGCCGATCCCGACCGAGACCGCCCGCGGTGAAAGGCCGAAGCGATCGAGCAGCTCGCCGGTCGCGTAGTTTGAAACCGCCATCGTCAGCGTCAACAACGCCAACTCGGCGGCGAAAACGCGCCCGCGGAAGTTGTCCTCCACGCCGCGTTGCAGGAGCACGGTTGAGAAAACCCAAAGGATGCTGCCGCCGGTGTGGGCGAGCCCGAGGACAATGAGGGCCCACACGAAACTGGTCGCAACGCCGAAAGTCATGTAGAACGCACCGGCGATTAGAAACGAGATACCGATGGTCGCTTGCATGCGTTGTTTGCCTTCGCCCGCAATTCGGCGCGCGACAATCGGTCCCACAGCCGTGCCGATTCCGCGCGCGGCGAAGAGAACTCCGATGCCGGTCGCCGCGCTTTTGCCGACCGGAAATATTTTCTCGCCGAACACGGCCAACAGCGTCAGGATTCCGCCACCCAGACCCCATGCCGGTTTCACCAGCAACAACGCCAGCACGCGCGGGCGCCGCGTGACGTAGCGCACGCCTTCGATCGTCTCGGTAATGCCGAGCGCGCGGTTGATGCTGAGTTTGCGTTTCTCGCGCGCCGGCCGTTCGGGCAAGCGCACGCTCGCAATGAGCGCCGCCGACAAAAGGTAGGTGAGCGCGTCAAGGACGAAAGCCACGTCGGTGCCGAACCAACCGGTGACCACGCCGCCGATGGCCGCGCCGAGTGTCAACATCACCGACCAGGTGACAGAAGAGATCGCATTTGCGGCTACCAGTTCGCGGTCGGAAACGATCGAAGGAATGACCGCAGTCTTGGCGGGCTCGAAAAAGGTGGAGAGGCCGAGTTGCAGCACGGTGAGAAAGTAGATGATCCACAAATGATCGGCGCGCCGCACAAACAGAAACCCCAGCACCACGACGGCGCGCAGCAAGTCAGAAACGATCATGATCGTGCGCCGGCTGAAACGATCGGCAACGACGCCTGAAAGCGAACCGAAAACAAAACTTGGCAGGAAGCGTGCGACTAAGAGCAGTCCGACCGCGCGGCCTGAACCGGTCAGATTGAGGATGATGGTGTAGAGGGCGATCGTGTTGAACCAGTCGCCCATCTGGCTCACGACCTGTCCGAGCCAGACCTGGCGAAAGTTGCGGTTGCCGCGCAGCAGCTCGATGTAGCCTGCCGGTCGGATCGTCTCTAAAGGTTTGCGGGTTGAATCTGCCACGCTGGTCTTATTCAAGAAGCGACGAAGTGCTCAAGCGCCTTTGGCGCTTAGTTGACCGTCATTTTGATTTGAGTTCTGTTTCGATGCCTTGTTTTCATGGAACGACGAAGGGTGCCCGTTCACTCGAATATTTGTCAAACCGGAACCTTAGTCAGTCGTGATCGCTTCAGAGACCTCAATCAAGAATGCGACTGAGAGCACTTTGACGTGAGCGACCAATCTGACGTGTCAGAGTGATTAGTTTTGCGTCCAACAGATCCTCGATCGAAAACAGTCACTTCAAATCCTCAGCAACTCCAGTGTTAACGACGATTCCCGCGCGCAAGATTGCGCGGCACGACAATTGAAAAAGGAATTGCGCGGCTGAGAAGCTCAAGGCTTCAACGGGCTCTCCGCACGGAGTCCGAGCCGCCACAACTTCTGAAACCGAATGGCGCGAACTCGCTGCCACGCGGTTTTGACAAGACTCTCACCCAGCAAGGCAAGCTCCGAGGCTTGCCCGCTTGCCCCGCTCGTTAGTCGGAAGCAGAGCTGAGTTGCTCCCAGCTTTGCTTCCGACCCGCAAACTGACAGACGTCGTCGTCGCCAGTTGCGCGGGAAGAGGGACGTGAGGGTCTATTACGCTTTTGTACGAGGTCAGTGGTCCAGTCAGTTGAGGAGCTTTTGATGAGCCTGCTCGACGTTTCTGATAGCAAGCGGGAATCTGGGGAATCGATGATGCTGCGCCGAGGCGATGAGGGGAAACCTGTCCTCAATCGTTATCGGCTTTTCGTTTTAGCCGGCTCTGCTTTCATCGCCGCCTGGACGATTCAACAGTTTTCGTTCTCGGTCGGGTTGTTGACCATCACTATTTTCGCCGCGGCGCAAGTGGTCTACATTGCCTGGTCGCGCCTGAGCGCGAAGACGCGCGAGACGGAAGAACTCAGCCGCATTCATCTTTCGACGGCCGAAGCCCTCGCGACTGCGATCGACGCCAAAGACCAAACCACGCACTGTCACGTTCGTCGCGTGCAAATCTATGCGGCGGGACTGGGCGAGGTTTTGGGACTTTCCACTGCAGAAATCGCGGCGCTCAAAGCCGGAGCGCTGCTTCACGACATCGGCAAGCTCGCAGTGCCCGCGCACATCATCAACAAGCCCGGCCGCCTGACGCCCGCCGAGTTTGAAAAGATGAAGATTCACACGACCGTCGGCGCGCAGATACTCAGCCGCGTCGACTTCCCTTATCCGGTCATGCCGATCGTTCGTCATCATCACGAGCAGTGGGACGGGCTTGGATATCCGGACGGACTGAAGGGCGACCAGATCCCGATCACGGCGCGCGTGATTTCAGTTGTCGATTGTTTTGATTCAGTCAGAGAGGATCGCCCTTTCCGTCGCGGCATGACGCGCGACGAGGCAATCGCGTTTCTGCTGCGTGGTTCCGGCAATCATTTTGACCCAAACGTAGTCGAGCTGTTCATTCAACATTTGCCGCGCTTCGAGGCTGAGATTGCGGCGGTTGGTTTGCCGCAACAGACGCCGCCGGGCCAGGGACAAGAGCCGTTTGCGCTAACTGAAGTCGACATGGCCCAGACGCGCGAGCGCGGCGCCTACATGGCTTACGATCAAATCAAGAGCGCGCATCAGGAGGTTTACGCGCTTTACGAAATCGCCCGCACCTTTGGATCGTCGCTGAACGTGCGCAACACGGTCGAAGTTTTAGTGGACAAGGTCGGGCACGTCGTTCCGTTTGATACCTGCGTGGTCTATCTCTACGAAGAAGCCAAGGGCTACGCCACCCCCGCGCACGTCGCCGGCCGGAACGCGCAGTTGCTGTCGAACCGAGTGCATTGCTCCGGGCGAAGGCGTGACCGGCTTCGCGCTTGCGAATCGTGCTGCCGATCAATCAACTGCACCCGAGTTTGGAGTTTGCCGGACTCGAAATCGAGCGCGAATATCGTTCGATGGCTTCGCTGCCTTTGTTCAAAGATGAAATGTTGCTGGGCGCGCTTTCGGTTTATTCAACTGAGCTGGAGTACTACACCGACGACCACATGCGTTTGCTGGAGACTGTCACGCGGTTGGCTTCGGATGCACTGTCGAACGCGATGCAGCACGCGCAGGCTGAGTCGAATGCCCTCACCGATCCGCTGACCGGTTTGCCTAACGCGCGTTACATGGCGCTGCGTTTTGATGAAGAAGCGTCGCGCGCCCGTCGCAATCGGCGCGGCCGTTCCAGGTCGTGATGCTTGACCTGGACGACTTCAAACTCGTCAACGACACCTTTGGGCACAAGGTTGGCGACAAGATGTTGCGCGAGATGGGCCGCATTATTCAGGCGCAGCTGCGCGAGTACGATTTTCTGGCGCGCTACGCGGGCGATGAGTTTGTCGCCATCGTTCAGGAACTGGTCGGCGAACCAGGTTGAAGATTTGAGGCACCGGATCGAATCAGCCGTTTCGGAGTTTTCGCTGCATGTGCGCGGCATGGGCGGCGCGGCGCGCGTGGGAATCAGCGTCGGCACGGCGACTTACGGCGTCGACGGTGAAACTTTGGATCAACTACTTGTTGCTGCAGATCAGGCGATGTACCGCGCCAAGTCGAGTCACAAGCTGGACAAGATTTCGAGTCAGTTGAAAGCGACCGAGGTTGTAGTCGAACTCGAATCCGAAAAGATCGTGGTAGAACTCGATACCAACAAGCTGACGTCCGTGTCGGTAAACTAATTTGGAGTGCGCTGACCCGTCAGCGCTTTGGCTGGTCGCGACCTGTCGCGACTTCCCTGATTACGCAGTCGCTGCGCACGCGGCGTCAAGCCGCCGCGGAGACGAAAGCGCTGACGGGTCGGCGCACTCCATAAATTTCAATAATCTTGACATTCCTATCTCCATCGCTTTCAATCGCTGTCAGGAGCGGCGCCTGCGATCAGATGACGGATCGCAACGCGCCTGCTTCGGGGCTTGAGGTCAACCCAGATCTCAACCACCGGCTTACTCCACCCCACGCGGGCTGCCCGCGCGGGGACCCCGGTACGCGGGTGGTTCCGACAAGACCTCAGCGCCCATTCAGGATTGAAGCATGCCTTCTGCAACTAACCCCGAACAACACGCCACCGTTCTCGTTGTTGACGACGATGACGCTGCGCGCGAGCACCTCAGCACAGTTTTCGAACAAGCGGGCTACCGCGCTTTCACCGCGTCCGACGCGATGTCGGCGGTGCGGCTGCTCAAGACAGAAGCCTGCGATCTGGTTGTGATCGATCTCGATCTTCCGGGAGTCGACGGTCTGGCGCTTTGCAAAATTCTGCGCGCTCAGGCCGCCACGAGCAAACTACCTGTGATTGCTGTTTCCGCCAGCGACGTCGACAGTGAAAAGCTTGAAGCTTTCGCGGCGGGAGCGGACGACTACATCTCAAAGTCGACCGCGCCAGGCGAAATCGTTTCCCGGTCGGCGGTCCAACTGCGAGCGGCGCAGCGAGAATGGGCGCTCATCGGCAGCAATCGTGAGCTGCGATTTCTTGCCGACCTGGGCCGCGGACTGCTGCGAACGCTGGAACCTGATCAACTCGTGCGACGCGTGGCTGGCGCGACTTACGAAGGCGCCAGCGCCACGATGTGCGCCGCTTTGGTGATCGCAGGCGACGAGCGTGCCGCGGCGTGTGTGTTCGATCGCGAAGGCAGCGCTGAAGACTCGTCGTTGTTGCAAATTGATCGTTTGAAGCGTTGGATCAGCACTTCAACGTCTTCGACGACCGTGCCGCTGCTCATCAGTGACAGCGGCAATTTTTTCCTGCGCGACGAAGAGCACGTGGTGGAATACGCGGCGCCGCTGCGGTTTGGCGGCCGCACCAAGGGCGCGTTGATCGTTGCTTTTGACAAGCGTGAAGACTGCGACGACACCGTCTGTCGTCTGGTTGATGCCGCTGCGCAACAGGCCGCTCTCGCCGCTCACATTTCCAATCTTTACCAGGCTGCACGCGATGCGTCGGCAAACCTGACGATTGAGGTCGAGCGCCGCACGGCGGAGGTGCAGGCGCAGCAACGGTTCATCGAAGCGATCATCGATAGCCTGCCGCTGTCGCTTTACGCGATCGATCGGAACTACGACATCGTCGCCTGGAACCGCAACCGTGAACTTGGTGAGCTGGGAATTCCGCGCGGTTCGGTGTTGGGAAAGAACATTTTTGGCGTGCTTGACTCGCCAGAAGCGGGAGTTGCTCGAAGCCGAGTTTGCGAGCGTATTTGCGAGCGGCGAGATTCAACGCATCGAACATGCGACCGCCGCCGCCAACGGCGAAATGAAGCATTGGCTGATCAGCAAGATTCCGATGTGGATTGAGCGCAGCAACGAGGTGTCGCACGTAATCACGATTGGCGAAGAGATCACGGAACGAGTCGAAGCAAACCGCGCCGTCGCGCGCGCTGAGAAATTGGCGGCCATCGGACGACTGGCGGCGGGCGTGGTTCACGAGATCAACAATCCGTTGGCCACGATTTCGGCCTGCGCCGAAGCGCTGGAGTCGCGGGTCAGCGGCGGCGAGTTTCAGGAGTCCCCGGCGCTGGAAGATCTGCGCGAGTATCTCGGCTTGATTCGCAGCGAGGCCTTTCGTTGCAAGACGATCACTAACGGCCTGTTGGATTTCAGTCGCACGCGAGCCACCGAACACGAATTTGTTCACCTCGCCGACGTGATTGCTTCAGCGGCCCGACTGCTCGCGCACCAGCAACGCAGCGACAACGTGAAGTTTCAAATCGAAACGGCCGAGAACCTGCCGCCCATCTCCGGCGACGCGGGACAAGTTGCAGCAGGCGGTGATCGCGCTCGCCACCAACGCGATCGATGCGATGCCCGAAGGCGGCGTGCTTCGAAATCACGCAGCAGAAGGAACGGCAACCGCGTGCTGGTGGAAGTGAGCGGACACCGGAGTCGGAATTCCGCACGACAATGTCACGCGAATTTTCGAGCCTTTCTTCACTACCAAAGAAATTGGCAAAGGCACGGGTCTTGGCTCTGGCAGTTTGTTATGGTATCTTAACGGAGCACGGCGGCAGTCTCGACGTGCAAACCACGCCGGGCGTCGGCACTACTTTTACCATTTCACTTCCGGCAATAAATAACGACGGAGAAGGCTAGGGACGCCGTTCAGATCGCAAACTGTAGTTTGTCCGACGTAACGCAAGCTGTTAGTTTGCGATCTTGCAGGAAACTTCAAAGGACCACACTCGCAAACTAACAGTTTGCGTTACATCAACAAGACGGAGAGCCTCAGGCTTGAACGAGCAAAAAGCAGCACGAATTCTGATCGCCGAAGACGAAGCGAATCTTCGCATGGTGTTGCAGAAGGAGTTGGAGCGGCTGGGCTATCGCGTGCAGGCCGCGCCCGATGGCGAAGCTGCCTTGCGCAAGCTCGAAGAGAGCAACGTCGACGTCTTGCTTTGCGATATCAACATGCCGCGCATCGACGGCATGGAAGTTTTGCGGCGCGTTCATGAGCGGCCCAATCCGCCCGAAGTGATCATGCTGACCGGGCAGGCCACGGTGGAAACCGCCGTCGAAGCCATGAAACTCGGCGCCTACGATTACCTTACCAAGCCCTACAGCATCACCGAACTCGACGTGCGCGTGAAACAGGCGGCCGAGAAACGCCGCTTGCGCGTGGACAATCTGCGCCTGCGCGAACAACTCGCGCGGCAGTCGGGGTTGCCGGAGATTGTTTCAGTTTCCGCAGCGATGACCGAAGTCGTGCGTTTGGTTGAACGCGTTTCGCCTTCTGAAGCTTCCGTGCTGATCACCGGCGAATCCGGCACCGGCAAGGAACTCATCGCGCACGCGATTCATCGACTGTCGACGCGCGCGGACGGATCTTTCATCGACATTAACTGCGCGGCGTTTCAGGAATCGTTGTTGGAGTCGGAACTCTTTGGTTACGAAGCGGGCGCGTTTTCCGGCGCCAAGGGACGCAAGCTCGGACTGATTGAACTCGCGGACGGCGGCACGTTGTTTCTCGACGAAGTTACCGAACTGCCGGCGCAGCTTGCAGGCGAAACTCTTGCGCGCGATTGAGACGAGAACATTTTTCCGCGTTGGCGGCGTGCGCAAAGTTGAAGTCAATGTCCGCATCGTCGCCGCGACCAACCGTAATCTCGAGTCGGTTGTCGCGAACGAATCGTTTCGCTCAGACTTGCTCTATCGCATCAACGGTTTTCAGATCGACCTCTCGCCCTTGCGCGAAAGACCGGAAGACATCGAGCCGCTCGCTCGCCATCTGCTGCAGCATGTGGGTGGGACCACCCCGCCGGAACTCGAGCCGCTCGCGCTTGAAGCGTTGCGTGCTTACAGTTGGCCCGGGAATGTGAGGCAACTGAAGAATTGTCTCGAGCGCGCGGTGATTCTTTCCAACAACGGCCGCATCACGATCAGCGAATTGCCGCCGGAAGTGGTGCGACCGGTCGTCGCGCCCGCAGCATTCAGCGGGCTTCCCGCCCAACCCGGCGCCGGCGCTGACTTCGCCACCAACACGAACGCGTTCACCCCAGGCTCTTCACCGTCATCATTGCGCGACGTTGAACGCCAACAGATTCTTTCGGCTCTTGAACAAACCGGCTGGCACCGCGGCAAGACCGCCGAAGTCCTCGGCATCTCTCCTTCGACACTTTACCGCCGCCTGCGCGACTACAACCTCGAACGCCGCAACGGCTAGAGAGTTTTCAGCCGCGGATTTACGCGGATAAACGCGAATCTGAAAATCCAAACCAGAGGATTAGTTGAAGTCGTCGCCTGTTGAAGGCGATTTGTAGTGCCTTTTCTCGCTCTTTCAGAAGCGTATCCGCGTTAATCCGCGGCTAATTATTCCGCTCAGCTTCCTGGCAGCGCCTTCGGTGGATTGCGCGGCTTGTTGAATGGCGACGTTGTGCGCCACGCCGGCATTGCTTCAGCATTCGCGACGCGCAGACCGATCACCAGGCCCACCTGGGCCAGCGTCTGCGGTCCGGTCCAATTCCAATCAGGCTTTACGGTATCGCTCGGCGAGTGGTAATCAGTCTCTAGCCATTTTCGCACGCGCGGAATCCAAACCGACACGTCACCCGCCGGGCCGCCTAGCAGCATCAACGCGGGCACGCCCTTCTTCACGAACGCGTAGTGATCGGAACGTACAAAAGCATTCTCTTCGGGCATCGGATCAGGTGTGACGATGGTTCCTGTCGCGGCGGCCACGTCTGCAAAGACGTCGCCCAGATCGGAATGGTCGGCGCCGAAGCCGACGACGCGTTTCACCGGTCCATAGACTTCCGTGCCGATGCCGTCGAAATTAATATTGGCGGCGATCTTGTCGAGCGGCCAGGTAGGATTCTGTACCCAATGCTCGGCGCCGAACAATCCATACTCTTCACCAGTCACCGCGAGCAGAATGATCGAACGACGCGGACGCGACGCTGGTTTTGGAAACGCCTTGACGATCGCCTCGGCGACGGACGTGATCATCGCGACCCCGAGCGCGTTGTCAGCAGCGCCGGGATAAATCTTGCCGCCGTCAATTCCGTACGCGTCGTAGTGTGCGGAGTAAACCACCGCTTCTTGTTTCAGTTTCGGATCGGAGCCTTCGAGCATGCCGACCACGTTGCTGCTCGTTGTTTCGTCGCGCTTAACGCGCAGAGCAAAAGTTGCGGCCTTTCCCAGATCGCGCGAAACCACGGCTCCGGTTTTCGCTTTCTCCAGAGTTTGCGCGTAAGTCATTTCTGAACCCGCCAATATTTTTTCCATCGCGGCATCGCCAACAATCAAAACCGGCGGAATCTTGAGCATCGAGGCAGGTGCAGAGGCCAAGCTGACGCGACGGCGCGAAAGGTAATTCGCGATCGTGGAAAAGGGTTGCGCCGCTGTGCCCGCGTTGCCGATAATCATCGCCACCGCGCCGCGGCCGAAAATGTTCATCGCCCGGACCTGCGGGCTCGTGGCCCGCTTCCACATCGCTGCATCAACGCCGTCTGGTTGACCGCCGAGCAGGATCACGATCTTGCCTTTCAGATCGAGACCGGCGAGATCGTCGCGATTCAGCTCCGGCGAGACGGCGCCGAAGCCGGCGAACACGGCGCCGCCCGTAACATCAATTTGGTCAGACGCGTAAGGCGGCAGGATTACGAAGTCTTCGCCGTGTTTGAGAGCGGCGTCGCCAACCTTCACCGAGGTTTCGGGCATCACCTCCGACGACTTGAACTTGATCGCCTGCAGATAGGTGCCGTTAGCGCCGGCTGGCTTGAATCCGAGCTTGGCAAAACGGTCGGCCAAATATTGAGCAGCTCGGTCAGCGCCCGGCTGGCCTGTGCCGCGACCTTCAAACTCTGGCGAACTCAACTTGGTCGTTACTTCACGAATCGTTTCCAGTTTTACTCGAGCTGCTGCCTTCTTCTCGGTTGCAGTTAAAGTCGCTGCCGCAGTTCTTGCGCGAGCTGCAGCGGCGCCGGTGACGGCGGGCTGTTGCCAGGCGAAAGCGGAAGACGAGAGCAGCGTTAAGGCGAGCGAAGCGGAAAGAACTGCCGACAGAAATCCGTTTCGTCGGAAATAACTACGAGAAAGTGAATTCATCAAAATTGTGGCTCCTAAGGTCGTTTGAAATGTGGAAGCAGTATACGCGACGAACGGCGGAATGGTTCTCGGGAGCACCAAACAGTAGGTAGGAGACAGTAGTCAGTAGTCTGTCGGAATCAGGCTTGCTTCAGGAGCTTGCGATCGATTTTGCCGCGATCGTTTTTGGGTAGGGACGAAACGAACTCGATCCAGCGGGGATACTTGTAGGGCGCAAGGTGCGACTTGACGAAATCTTTCAGCTCTTCAGCAAGTTGATCAGAACTTTGGACTTTGGACTTTGGACTTTGGACTTCTTCCCGTAGAACGACGAACGCTTTCGGTTTCACCAGTCCGTCGCCTGAGTCGCTCCCAATCACGGCGCACTCAAGCACCGCCTCATGTTGCAACAGACAATTTTCGATCTCGGCCGGCGCCACGAAGATGCCGGAAACTTTCAGCATGTCGTCCGTCCGTCCGTGATACCAGTAATACCCTTCGTCGTCGACGTGAAATTGATCTCCGGTGGTGCACCAGTCGCCGGCAAAAGTCTCTTTGGATTTTTCGTGAGCATTCCAGTAACAAAGCGCGGCAGAGTCTCCCTTGATCTTCAAAGTGCCCATATCGCCGACCGCGACTTCCGCGCCTTCAGCATCGACAATCTTCGCTTCGTAGCCCGCGACCACCTTGCCCAGGCTCCCGGGTTTCACGTCGCCGGGCCGGTTCGTGATGTAGATATGAAACATTTCGGCCGAGCCGATGCCGTCGCAAATCTCCACACCGAGGCCTTTCATCCAGCGCTCGTAAAGTTCCACGGGCAAGGCTTCGCCGGCTGAATAACAAAAGCGCAGGCTCGACAAATCGCGACTGCCTGCGTCCGCGGCGTTGAGCATCGCGTTGATCATCGTCGGCACCGTCGTCAGGATCGTCGGCCGATATTTCTCGATAACTTCGAAAAGCTTTTCCGGCGTCGAACGTTCTGAGAAAAGCGCAGTGGCGCCGCCGACGGCGAAAGGGAACAAGAGATTGGTTCCCGGTCGCGTAACCAAAAAAGAGCTTCGGCACGGAGACGGTCAGGTCGTTTTCATTCACGCCCATCGTGCGTTTGGCGAAGACTTCGGTGTTGAAGGGGAGGTCGTGCTGCAGGTGGACCGCGCCCTTCGGATGTCCGGTCGAGCCGGAGGTGAACAGCCAGATCGCAATGTCGTCGCGATGCGTGTCGGCGAGAGAGCACTCATCGGACTGGGCGCTAACGATGGTATGAAAGGGAAGCTTCTTCGCGCTGCCGCCCACGATCGAGCGCGCACCGTCAGGAAGGAGGCTTGCCCCCGCCGCTTCATTCTTTCCTTCATCGCCGACAACGACAACAGCGCGCAGCCAGGAAACTTCTTTCGCCGCCTGATCAAAAGTTTCCACCAGGGATTGAGGAATAACGGCCACGCGCGCGCGTGTGTACTCGAGATAGTATTTGTAGTCTTCAACCGGCAGCAGCGGATTGACCATCGTGATCACCGCGCCGATGCGCGCGGCGCCAAACCAGGTCCACACAAACTCGGGACAGTCAGGCAAGACGATCAGAATTCGATCTTCCTGTGCCATCCCTAGCTCTCGGAGCGCGTTGCCGACACGATTGGACATCTGCGCCACTTGGGCGTAGGTCCATGACTTGTCTGCAAAGTAGAGACAGACTTTGTGCTCACGACCTTCCTCCAGGTTGCGATAGAGGAAGTAGTCGGCCATGTTGAAGCGTTCTGGGAATTGGAAGCTCAAGGTGTGCCCTTACAGACTCAATCGTAGAATTCGCGACGATGACCAATCGCGACGATAGTTACTATCCGTGCCGCGTCATCGATCTCATAGCCCATACGCCAATCGCCTACCCGAATGCGCCACATTCCTTCGGATGTTTTTACCTTGAGGCAACCGGGAGGCCGAGGGTTTTCAGCCAATCCATCAATTGCTTTTGAGATGCGGGCGAGGGGCTGACGATCAAAATTTCGGAGGTCTCGCCTGGCGCTTGGACGCAGCGATACGCTGTAACCGTCAGGCGTCGGCATCGAGCTTACCTTCCGATATCAGCTCGGATTTCACTTCTTCCCAGGGTATGGGCACTTCGTCCTTGGTTTCTTCGGCGATTCGCGTGACATGAAGATCTTCAAGCAGCTCTTCGTATTCGTCCAGCGGCAGAATCACCGCCGTTCTCTCCCCGTTTGCGTCAGTCACAAATTGAACATTTCGTGCCATCGAATTGCTCCCAACTTAAAATCTTAAGGCATTCTAACATGACAGGTTTGACTTGCGCGCTCGGGACTCGCTGACAGAAATCGCCCGGATCGCCTCAGCCTTCGGCATCAACGCGGTCTTTCAGAAACGCTTCCAGGCGCGTCAGCTCCGACGCTTCCACGGACGTGAACTGCATTGCAAACCCGATCTCGTCTGCTTCTTCAACCACCTCGGCCCACAGATGAATCAGCTCGTCATTGGGAAGCAGGATCTCTAAACGAATGAGTTCCTTGGGCTTGACGTTTCCACCGCTCAACACAAAGCAGCCGTTCACGCTCAGGCTCGTCACGTCAGCCTCGCGCTGGCCCAGGTCGCCTTCCCAGTTGGCCCGCAGGTTCACTTTCGCTCGCGGCGCTCGGCGACGCTCTCTGCCAGGCGCGCGCTTTTTGGTCCGGGCTTTTGGAGCTTCGGGTGTTTCACCAGGTTCCGGTTGAGAAACTGGCTCTGGCTGAGAGACGAGGAGATCGTCGCTGTTCGCATCTGCTTTGGCGAACGGACAACCGGCTTCGCCGTGTTTAGTATCAAGATAAGTGCGCGCTTCCCAAAGTTCGGGGAAGAACTTTTTGTCGAGCGTCGTGCGCAAGTAGCCGACACCTTCGGAGCCGCCGGTGCCGCGCTTCGTGCCGACCATGCGTTCCACCATCTTGATGTGATGCGAGCGCCAGAGAGAAAAGAATTCATCGTGCTCCAGCAGCGCCTCGGCCAGCTGAAACTCTTCGTGGCGCTCCTCGAAATGCGTGAGCAGTTCAAGCGCGGCGCGGGTGCGCTTCTCGTAACGCTTCTCGGTGCGGTGTGTCATCGGCGGAAGGTTGGTCGACGGGCCCAGCCGCGTCCGTGTCCAGGCCGCGTTGTTGTAGCGCGGCAAAGAACGCATCCGCCAAAGATGGCGCAGCGAAGCGCTTCCGCAAGCGTTCGCTCGCGAACTCATCGTCGCGAAACTCGTTCAAAAGGCCTTCGTGTTTTAGTCCTGACGCAAACTCAATCTCGCGAAACTGCATCGATTGGAAACCGCTCGCCGGGTTCAGTTGATCGCGAAAGGCGAGAAAGTTGATGGGTGTCATCGTTTCCAGAATATGAATCTGGGCCAGGAGCAGTTTTTCGATTTCCACGACGCGACGCAGCGCCCGCGCGGCGGCAGTCAGCCGATCGTCGGTCATCAAAATGATCGCCGCGTCAATCTCGTGGAGAATTTGCTTGAACCAAAGTTCGTACGCCTGGTGGACCGTGATGAAAAGCAGTTCGTCGTGATGCTGCGGATCAGACAGGCAATCCTGCAGGCCGATCAAGTCGGCCACGCGCAGGTATTTGTTGTAGGAAAGCAAACTGTCGCTGCCGTAGTCTTTAGTCATTGAAACTCATTTTTGAGCTTTGTACTTTGAACTTCGTACCTGGTCTTGGGGCTTAGGACTTTGGTCTTTGGATTTGGTATGGGGCTGTCGTCATTCGGGTAATGAGCAGTGTGTCCAAAAGACCTAAGACCAAAGACCCAAGTCCAAAGGCCCACGAAGAACAAAGATCAAAGCACCAAGATCAAAGTACCTCTTCTCAAAACGCCGCCCCAGCAGCCTCGTGTACCGCATACGCCCGCGTGTCCCTAATCTCTTTCATTTCGCGCACGACGAGTTCGAGTTCTTCGTCGCTCGTGTAAAAATGCGGCGAGATTCGCACTCCGGCGCCAGGACGATAATCGACAATGAACTCGCGCCGAATCAGTTCCCTCGTAATCGCGGACGCGTCATCGTGCCCGATCGTGATGGTGCCCCCACGATCGTCTGAATTCTTCGGACTCGTTACTTTAAAGCCGGCTTCTTCGGCCAACGCGATCAAGCGCTCAGTTTGGCGAACACTCTTGGCGCGAATTCTGTCGAGGCCAATCTCGTTGATTATGCGGTAGCCAGACTGCGCAGCGTAAAGCGCCGGGATTGCGGGCGAACCGTGGAGGAAACGCCGGATGTCAGGCGCATAGCGCAGTTCAGTCTCAAACGCGAATGGTTCTTCGTGGGCCATCCAGCCAGTTGTTTTTGGTTGCAGTTGCTCTTGCAGATCCGGACGAACGTAAAGATATCCAGCGCCTGGTCCACCGCAGAGCCACTTTACCGATCCGCCCGTTGCGAAATCCACCCCCAGCTCTTTCACGTTAAAGGGCACGGTGCCGGCAGATTGATAAGCATCGAGCACGACCATTGCGCCGACTTCGTGCGCGCGTTCGGTGATCGCTTTGGCGTTTTGCAGAAAGCCACTTTTGAAGAGCACGTGAGAAAACGGCACCAGCAAAGTCTCTTCATCGATGGCTTCGAGAAATCGATCGAGCGGAATAGTGATGCCGTCGTCTGACGCGACCGTCTCAATTCGCAGTCGTCCATCGCGCGCGTGCGCTTCGTAGACGTACATCACCGAAGGGAAGTTCAGTTCCGAATAGACGATCTTGTTTCGTTTGGGCGTCGGCTCAAAACACGAAAGGATGAGCGACTGGCAAATTGAGACGTTCTGATGCATGACGACGCTGTCAGGCTCGGCGCCGATGATGCGCGCCACTTCGTTGCCGACCGTGACGGGCATGTCCCACCAGCCTTCGGCCCAGGCACGCACGCCGCGCGTGGCCCAGGTCTCTGCATAGTTGGTCAGGCGCGTGAAAGTTTCCCGCGGCATCGCGCCGAGGCTATGGGAGATTAGGTACACGGTGCTTCCGAGGATCGGAAACTCCTGTCGCCATTTCAGAAGGTCGTCAGTCAAAGCATTCTCCACTAAATTCCTGGAATACGTTTAATTTATCATAATACGTGATGATCTTTCCCGTTGGCGGCTTTTGCCGCTTGATGTGCGGAAGGTCTATGACCTTCGGTTCGGCCTTCACCACACCGTGGGCTACGTCCTGTAGCAGGGCTTAAAATGATTAATCGGAACAGCTTTTTTTGGAGTGCGCTGACCTGTCAGCGCTTTCGTCGGTCGCGACCTGTCGCGACCACAATGGGTGAACAGCCTCTCGGGGCGTGGCGTCAAGCCGCCACGGACCAAAGCGCTGACAGGTCAGCGCACTCCAAACCATGCCGGAGACAAGGGGGCAGCCCGAAACCATAAGAATACTTTGCGGCAGGTCACAGACCTTCCGCACATCAGGCGGCGGAGCCGTTACCTGGTTGACTGATCATAGCCGCTGGGCATGGTAGAGTTGGTCGCTAAAGATGTGGAAATTTAAGAATCCAATCAAGCATCCCATTCTGCCGACTCGCTGGCCCACCGGGGCAGAAGCCGCCGAATCTCTTCTCTACCAACCGATCGGGATTGGTCCGTTGGAAGCCCGGAATCGCACCTGGGTGCCGGCGATGGTGCCGTGGCGCGCCACCGAAGATGGTTTCGTCACCGACGACAATCTTGATTGGTATCGCCGCTTTGCGAAGGGCAGGCCGGGAGTTTTGGTGGTTGAGGCGACGGGTGTGCGCGACATTCCCAGCGGCCCGCTGCTGCGGATCGGCCACGATCGATTCGTTCCGGGTTTGCAGAAGTTGGTGGAGACTGTCAGAGATGCCAGTGCCGGCGAGACGAAACTGTTCATTCAAATCATCGACTTCCTGTCCGTGAAACGTCGTCCGGAAAAAGAGAAGTTTTTCGCGCGCTTTCTGCAAATCAACGAGCGACACCGGCAGGCGCTTTGCGAGATCACAGGCGACTCGGAAACGCTGGTCGCGGATGATTTGGAAGTTCGCCAGTTTCTGAGCAACGCTGCCGAGGACCTGGTCGAACAAGTACTCGACCCACGTGAATTGGAGTCGCTCCGTTTTGGTTATCGTGAGCATGTCACTGACATGCATCTCCCACACGTGCGCGATCTGCCCTCGGTCTTGCCGCGAATTTTTGCAGACGCGGCCGGGCGCGCGCGGGAAGCGGGTTTTGACGGCGTCGAATTGCACTACGCGCACGCGTACACGATGGCGGGGTTTCTAAGTGCACTTAACGATCGCGACGACGGTTATGGCGGCGCGCGCGAGAATCGCATTCGTTTGCCGCTTGAAGTTTTCCAGGCGGTGCGAAAGACGGTCGGGGACGACTACGTGGTAGGCGCGCGCTTTCTGAGTGACGAGGTAGTCGCCGGCGGCAACCGAGTTGATGACGCGATCTATTTTGGAGTTGAGTTTGCGCGCGCGGGTTTTGATTTTCTGTCGCTGTCGAAAGGCGGCAAGTTTGAAGATGCGGAGCAGCCGAAAGTCGGGCAAGCGGTTTATCCGTACACGGGCCAGAGCGGCTACGAATGCATGCCGACGGTTCTTTCCGATGCCACCGGGCCGTTTGGTCGCAGCGTGCCGCTGGTTGCCGCAGTCAAGCACGCGGTGAACGCGGCCGGGTTCGCAACACCAATCGTAGCAGCCGGAGGTATTACTACTTTCGCGCAGGCGGAGGAGATTCTGCTGCAGGGCCAGGCAGACATCGCCGGGCTCGCGCGCCAGGCGCTTGCGGATCCGGATTGGTTTCTCAAAGTGAAACTGGGGCGGGGCGATGAGATAAGGCGCTGCACGTACACGAACTATTGCGAAGCGCTCGATCAGGCGCATCGTCCGGTTACCTGTAAGCTTTGGGACCGCGTGGAGCTTGATGAAGCGGGAATTGCGACTGTCGACGACGGTCGGCGAAGATTACTTGCCCCTGACTGGAACGCATAGGTTTACGAGTGGAGCGAGGCTTCATATCTTGAGATGAAATTCGGATCGCGGCGTTTCAAGTCCTCATAGTCAACTTTTCCACTGCGCGTCATCAGGGCGTAAGCCAATTCAATTGGCCGCAGGTGCATATACTCGCGCGCATTTTCAAACCAACGCATGCTGTCATAAGCCGCCGCCTGATATTCGTCAATGACGGGCTTGCGGGTTGACTCAAACTCTCGCAGCGCGGCTCGGACGGTTTCCTTCGCGGCGAAACATTCAAATAAGGCGATCGCATCTTCCAGCGCCAGCTTTGTCCCTGACCCGATCGAAAAGTGTGCAGTGTGCAGCGCGTCGCCAATCATGACGACATTCTCAAAAAACCACTTCTCGTTTTTCACCAGCAGGAAATTGATCCACTTGGAGTTGTTTGAGAGCAACGGTTCGCCGTTCAAGTCAGGAGCGAACACCTGCTCGAGGTAGGCGCGCGTGTCGTCGTCGCTCATCCCCGCGAAACCAGCGTTGGTCCACGTCTGCTGGTCGCATTCGATGATGAACGTGCTGGTAGTTTCGTTGAACTGGTAGGAGTGTGCGGCAAACACGCCGGCGTCGTTTTCGCGGAAGGTCAAGGTCAGGCCATGAAACAGCCGGTTCGTGCCATACCAGATGTAACGGTTCGGCCGCACGTCCAAACTCGGGAGAAAGCGATTCGAGAATTGCTTCCGAGCGGTGCTGTTTACGCCGTCTGCCGCGACGAGGAGATCGCAATCCCCGCGCAGCGAATCGAGATCGGGCACCTCGGTTCGAAATCGCAGGGCAACGCCAAGCTGCTCACAACGACGCTGCAAAATTTTCAGCAGTTGCAGACGGGCGATGCCCGAAAAACTGTTGCCATGAATTGAGATCTTTTCGTGTCCGTGAACGACGTCGACGTTGTCCCAGGCCGCGAACGCGCGCGTGATCTCGGAATGCGTTTCCTCGTCAGCCGCGCGCAGGTTTCGCAGCGTCTTTCCCGAAAACACTACGCCCCAACCAAACGTATCGTCCGGCCCATTGCGTTCGTAAATCGTGATCTCATGCGCGGCGTCGCCCCGCTTCATCAGGATTGCGAAATACATTCCCGCCGGCCCGCCGCCGATGATGTTGATTTTCATTTGTCTGAGCTGTCCCGCTCGTCGTTCCCCGCTTCCAAAAATGCTTTGTCCAACAAATCAGTGACACCGAGCGTTTGTGCCCACTGGCGCAGGTAGTCAAGCTCTAGTCTTGTAGAAGACGCACCAATAATTCCGATCACATCTGACCACTGGCTATTCGAGACGCGCCCGCCAGAGTTATACCAACGCAACTTTGCCAATATGGTGTCTTCGGCAGTGGCGACGTAGATCATCTGTTCATTGTCAGGGGCCAGCTTTCTCAGTTCGCGTCGCTGTAGCTGTACTTTAGAGAACTCATCCGACTTGGGAATAAAGATATCTACTTTGAAAACTGAGTCGAAGTGAATCGCATTGAACGACTGTCGCCGATCGATGGCCTCTCGCACGGCGTGCTCGTCTACATAAAAAGTATCTTGAAGTGCGGTGAGGAGCGGAATGACCTGCTCGGGCTGGATGTCGGCGACGATATCAATATCGGCGGTTGAGCGATACATGCCATGAATCGAACTCGCTAAAGAACCAACCAGAACATAGGTGATTCGCTGTTGCTCCAGAACATTCGCAACAAAGGACAGGACTCTGAAAGGGTTCTCCATCCGTTTTGTCAGTAGTCTTCCAGCCTCGGATCGAAGCCGTACACACGGATGACGTCCTCACGTGAAAGAACACGGGAAATGAAACGTCTGCGAAGCTCGTCGTCGCTGATACCAGGATGCCGACGGCGAATATCACTCAGAACTAGCTGGCGCGTGGCTTGAGTGAGATCGAAAGCGAGCCTTAGGCGCTTCCAATCTGGAAGCTGTCGCATCAGCTTAAAGTGCATCTGCTGAGCTTTGGGTGTTGTGTCAGGTGACAAGGGTTTCATAATGGCAAGTCCTGACAAACCGCAAACAAACAGGAACTCTCTGCTACTCTTTCAGCAACTGGCTCGCGATGATCAGTTTCTGTATCTCCGACGTTCCTTCGTAAATCCGTAGCGCGCGGACGTCTCGGTAAAGTCGTTCCATGACGCTGCCTTGCACGAGACCTGAGCCGCCGTGAATCTGCACCGCCTGGTCGACGATGCGACAGGCTGCTTCGGTGGCGTAAAGTTTCGCTTCGCTGGCTTCGCGAGTAATGCGCGTCGTTCCGGTGTCTTTCAAATGCGCGGCGCGATAAACCAGAAGCCGGGCGGCGTCGAGCTCCGTCACCATGTCCGCAAGTTTTTCCTGGATTAGTTGATGCTCAGCGAGAAACCTTCCGAACTGTTTGCGCGTAACCGCATAACGCACCGCCTCGTCCAGCGCGCGCCGGGCCATGCCGCAAGCCGCCGCGCCGACGCTGGCGCGAAAAGTATCCATCGTGCGCATGGCCAACACGAAGCCGTCGCCTTCCGCGCCGACCATGTCCTCCGCCGGCACGCGACAGGCTTTGAACTCAAGCTCGCCAATCGGATGCGCCGCGATCATGGAGGTCCGTTCGACGACGCTGAAGCCGGGCATCTTCGCGCTGACCACGAATGCCGACAACACCGCGCGACCGTTTGCGTCAGTGGCGGTTCTGGCAAACACGGTGTAGAAATCCGCAACACCGGCGTTGGAAATAAAACGCTTGCGACCGTCAATAACATAAGCATCGCCGTCGCGGGTGGCCGTGGTTTTGATTGCGGCAACGTCGGAGCCAGCGTCTGGTTCAGTCAGGGCAAACGCGGCAATTGCTTTTCCTTCAACCGCGCGGCCCAGCCAAAAGTCGCGCACGTGTTCGGGCGCGGCCTGGCTGATCGCAAAAGTTCCCAGGCCCTGCATGACAAAGGCGAGATCGGCGAGCGCGGACGAATAGGCGAGCGCTTCGCGAATCAAACAGAGCGCGCGCACGTCCAACTTCTTGCCGGGCGAGGCGACGGCGTACGGCAACGCACCCGCTTGCGCGAGGGCGCTGACGTATTCGCGCAAGCGTGCGTCAACGTCTCGCTCTTCAACCGCGCGCGGCTCGACTTCGAGATCGACGAACGCCGCGATGTCCGCCGCGAGCGTGCGATGCTCTGACGTGAAGAAGGGAAGTTGTTCGATGAATTTGTCCATAATTCTTTAAAAATGACCTCTGTACTTTGAGCTTTGTTCTTCGTGGGCCTTTGGACTTGGGTCTTTGGTCTTAGATCTTTTGGACACACTGCTCATTACCCGAATGACGACCGGTCCCATACCCATTCAAAGACCTAAGACCAAAGTCCTAAGACCAAGTACAAAGTTCAAAAGTACAAAGTTCAAAAAGACTTTACTCAAACTTCGGAGCACGTTTCGCCACAAACGCCTCATACGCTTCGCGGTAATCCTGATGTTGCATGCAGACCGCTTGTGCCTGCGCCTCGCATTCCAGCGCCGCTTCCAAATTCATGTGCGCCTCGCGATCGAGCATCTCTTTTGTCTTCCCGAGCGCGAACGCCGGGCCCCGGGCCAATCGGTCTGCAAACTCGTTCGTCGTTTCGGCCAACTGAACGCCCGGAACGACGCGATTGTAAAGTCCGATTCGTTCCGCCTCGGTCGCCGAAATGAAGTCTCCGGTGTAGAGCAATTCGGTCGCTTTTGCCAGTCCGACAACGCGCGGCAGCAAGTAAGCGGCGCCCATGTCCGCGCCTGAGAGTCCGACCTTCACAAACAGGAAAGCAATTTTCGCGTCTTCACTGGCAATGCGTATGTCGGCCGCGAGCGCGATGCACGCACCCGCGCCGGCAGTTGTTCCGTTGAGACTCGCAATCACGGGTTTGCGCAACGCACGCATGTTCGCGATCAGCTCGCAAGTCATCCGGGTAAACTCGAGCAAGCCTTCCATGTCGCGGCTGAAGAGTTCGCCGATGATATCGTGCACGTCGCCGCCGGAGCAGAACGCGCGTCCCGCGCCGGTGATCACAACCGTGCGCACCTCAGGCTCCGTTCTTAACGCCGCGAACGCGTCGGTCAATTCTCGGTAGACTTCGAAAGTCAGCGCGTTGAGACGCTCGGGACGATTCAGCGTGATCGTGGCCACGCCTTGCGCAGTTTGCTCGTAAAGAAAGCTCTTCGGATTAAGCATGATTAAGACGACAGCGTTTAGGCGTTCAGGACAGCGACGGCTTCAATTTCCACTTTCGCGGCGTCGTCCAGCAGGCCTTTCACTTCAACTAACGCCATTGCGGGAAAATGCTTTCCCATCTGCGCGCGATAAGATTCGCCGATTGCTTTCAAGGCGCCAAGGTACTCCTGCTTGTGAGTCACATAGATGATCAGGCGCGCGATCTGATCGGCGCCGCCACCGGCCGCAGTGACTACTGCCAGAACATTCGCAAGCGCGCGGTCAAACTGTTCCGCAAAGTTGTCGCTGACGATCGTCTGCGTTTCGTCCCAGCCAACCTGACCCGCGACAAACAACAGCCGGCCGCCGGCGTCAGCGAGGACTCCGTTGGAATAGCCGCGCGGCGCGCCAAGCGACTCAGGGTTGATTAGCTTAAACGTCATTGAAGTGGTTCAGAGAAACGAAGACAGCAAGTTATTAGATTACGAGGTGTTGGGCAAGAGCAAAGGGACGGAGGACGGAGGACGGAGGATGGAGGTCGGGAGTCGGAGGTCAGAGTCGGAACTTGGCAACAACAAGGTTCGAGACGAGATGAGAACTCAACTGAGTTGTCAGCTGATCTGTGGTTACAGAGTTTTTTGTCCTCCAACCCCTGACCTCTGACCGCGGATTCCTTGGCGGTTCAACCGATCCCGCAAAAGAGAAAGGCCGCCTGATCAACAAGCGGCCTGAAATTCTCTGTTTACAGCCAGGTTGGTTAAAGAACTTCATCCAGGCGCGAAGCCAATTGCGTTGCCAGGTTCCCGTTGGGATCGAGCCCGCCAATCGGTTCGCTCGGGATTCCTTGCTTGTCGATGATGATGATCGAAGGCAACTGATCGACGCCGAGTTTCTTCGAGACAGTGCCATCCGGATCGCGCAGCACTGTAACTTTCAAACCATACTTCTGCGCAAACGCGCGCAGTTGGTTGTCGCTCGCGAAGTTTTTCGACTTCGCTTCTTCCGACTCAGTGCTGACCCAATAAACCACCACACCGCGATCGCTGTATTCGTCCGCCAGTTTTCTAATGCCCGTCAACTGCGCCTTCGACAGCGGCAGCCAAGAAGCGCCAAACGCCAGCACCACAACCTCGCCGCGGAGGCTGTCCGAAGTAATCGTTTGGCCGTCAATTGCACGCAGCGAGAACTCCACCGGCGCCGTCCCGCGGTCCTGGCCCAGCACGAGCGATGAGCCCAGCAGGACTAGCAACATCAGGGTGACCAGGGATTTGCGATTTCTTAAAATCATTTACTCTCCTTGCCCAAACCCAGAAGGTGGGGCACTGCGTTAGATGAGCGGTGCAGCCTTTTAGTTGGTCACCTTGGTTTGGCAACGCCGAGGCGTCAGCGCCTGTTTTGTGGGCAAACTGTTAGTTTGCTTACCAAGGCGCCATCTCACTCGATCTCACCAGCCAATTCCGGCGGCGGCGTGCCGAACAGATCCTCATGCAAAGCGCGGTAATCATCCCACGTGTCCATGTCTCGCGCAATGTAATCTGTATTGACGGCCACGCGATCCACCTGCCGGGCGTCAAAGAACGCTTTGAGACCACCGCGAGGATCGAGTTTGACCAGCTCGTCGCGGAAGCGCAGATCAATGAGGACGGGATGCCCGCCGCGTTCGTGCCAGGTTGGCTTTATCAGTTGCGCGCCGTGCTGCCAGCGGTGGATTAGGATCTCAACTACTTCGGCGGGCACTGCAGCGAGATCGGCGGGAGTGATGACAACCGCCTTCATTTCGGCAGAGAGTGCGCGCACGCCACAAGCGATTGAGGCGCTCATCTCACTCAGCGGATCGGGATTGACAGCGAACGTGACACCGGAATTCTGAAGATGTCTTTGCAGAGCATCGGCCCGTGCATCCTGGCCCACGACGACCACGATTGTTTCAACTCCACCTTCGCGGAGGTTATCGATGCAGCATTCGATTACGGTTTGAGGGCCGAAGGGAAGTAAGGGTTTGAATGCGCCCATGCGCTCGGAGCGTCCGGCCGCGAGGACAATTGCAGCGACTTCATTGGCCTTGGGTCTTCGGTCTTTGGTTTTGGGCTCCTGGTCTACGGTCCTTGTCATCGGGTCGGATTATGGTCGGTTCTGCGCCAAAGACCAAAGTCCTAGACTAAGACCGGAAGGTCAACTGTCAGGCGTCGTGAGTTGCTGCAGGGCGCGTAGCGTGTATTGCCGCGTCATCTGCTTGCGCCAGTTCATGACGAAGTCAGTGTTGTCGAGCGGGCGAGCTTTGACGTAGGCAGCTTCGGCGGCTGCCTGAATATGATCGTTGTCGAGCGGTTGGCCGATCAGTGCAGCGCCGGCTTCTTTGACTTCGAGCGGCGACGGCGCGATGCCGCCGAGAATAAGTCTCGCATCTTTGACCGAACCGGCGTGGTCCACCTGCACCCAGGCGGCGACGCCAAGCACCGGAAAATCAAAGGCCCCCCGCCGGCGCAACTTCTGGTACGACGCCCGCCAACCGTTCAGCGGCGGCAAATGAATGTCGACCAGCAACTCGTCCGGCCGCTTCTTCAGGTAGTCAATGCCGTCGTCGTTGTAGAATCCGACCGCGTCGATCATCCGTTCGCCGAGTGTTGACGCCAGTCGAAACTTCGCGCCAATCGCCACCATGACCGGCACCAGATCCGACGACTGCACGGCCCAACATTTCGAACTCCCCGGCGCGACCCAGCAAACGTCGCCGTCCTTCTTCAAACAGAAATTGATGCCTTTGCGCCATTCGTAATTTTGGTCGTAGTAGTTGCAGCGCGTATCGAGCAGCAGGTTGCCGCCGATCGTTCCCATGTTCCGCAGGATTGGCGTCGAGATCGTGCGCGCGGCGTGGGCGACGACGGGGTAGTCGCGATTGATGATCTCGTTTTCGCAAATGTCCGTCAGCGTCACCGAGGCCCCGATGCGAAGACCTGACTTGCCGTCACCAGTGATTTGATTCAACTCCGGAACCCGCATCACCGAAATAACCGTGCGCGGCGTCTGCTGCCGGCGCTTCATGTTTGGATAGAGGTCCGTGCCGCCGGCAACAAACTGCCCTTCCGGCCCGGAGCCGGCCATGATCTTCACCGCCTCCGCGATCGCTCGCGGGGTGCGGTAGTCAAATTTGGGAAGTCGCATCATAGCGTTAGGCTGGCTTCTTCTCGTCGAGCATTAACTCGGGATGACGTTTCATTGAAGCCACCACATTCGAACACGTATCGTCCCGGCTTCATGGTAGCCTCTTCGTCTATCCCCGCAGCTAAATCGGCTTGGTAGTCTTAATGGTCACGTTCACACCGTCATCTTCAATGACAGTGAAGACAAACGGTCTAGCGGTTGGTGGTTCTTGTTCGCTCACCAATTCTACGCTGCCCTTCGCGAGCGAGGGGCTTGTTTCCGACCACGCGACTTTCGACCGCTGGCGGTTTGCTCTTTCGCAATTTTCGCGATCATACGGAGAGCCTCATTCACCATCTTATCGTCCGGAAAAGTCTTCCTGACGTCGCGGTCCAGTAAGACGAGGTTCGTGCCAGAACGATAGCGCTCGGCATAGATTCCTCTTCCCACAAGCTTCATTTTGCTGAAGTCGTACTCTGGTGACAGATCGTCATCATCTTCTGTTTTGCTTGTTTTCTTCTTCATACCACCTTCTCTCACGCGGCGTAGCCTCGCGCGCGCTGATTATTCTCACCTCTTCTCCTCGCATCGTGTGCGAAACGACGAGTACGCGTCCCCGAGCGGACATTCCAAGCGTGGCGTATCGGCGTTCAGTCTGCGAGTGAGCCTCATCATCATATGTGAATGAGAGAATATCACTGAAAACCAGGACTGCTTCTTCAAATGAGATCGGTGCTTACCGAGATTGCTATTTGCCTTCTTTGGATCCCAGTGGAATTCCATTCGCTCACTCTAAAGACTATTCAGGAATGCACCGCCACGCGCGGCATCTCTTTGCCGTCGCCGCCTTCCGCCGGCGTCAGGACGCGCAACGGCTCGGGCCATTCAACTGACGGCACCGCGTCCGGCCCATATCGTCCCTCGCGTCCGCGCGCTTTGTCCTTCAGCGCTTTCAAAACTTTCTCCGGCGTGATCGGAACTTCGTCGATGCGCACACCAACTGCGTCGTAAACCGCATTCGCAACTGCCGGCGGCACTGGCAGCAACGGACCTTGTCCCACTTCCTTGGCGCCGTACGGGCCGTTAGGATCAGGATCCTCGATTAGGTACGTCTTGACGTCGCACATTTCCATCGTCGTCGGGCTTTTGTATTCGAGCATGGATGGAAACTTGTGCACCACATTCCGGTTGCCGCGATAAACCATCTCTTCCATCAACGCTTCGCCAAGGCCCATATAGACGCTGCCCTCGACCTGCCCCATCACCAGCATCGGATTGATCGACTTGCCGATGTCGTGCGCGATCCACACCCGCTCCACAACTACGACGCCCGTGTCTGGGTCAACGTCAACTTCCGCAATCGCCGCCGAGTAGCTGTACGCGGGCGACGGCCCCACGCCCGCGCCCTTGAATCTCCCGGGCGAGCGTGGTGGGGAATACGAACCGACCGTTCCGATCGTCCCGAACTTCGATTCCGCCAGCACGACAGCCTCTGCAAACGAAACGCCAACTTCCGGATTCTCAACGTCAAAAGCGCGCCGCTCCGCGAGGGAAATGTTTTCGATCGGCACCGACAGCTTCTCCGCCACCGCCATCACCAACAGCTCACGCGCGCGTTCTGCGGCCTGAATCGCGGCGTTGCCGGTCATCAACGTGACGCGACTCGAGTAACTGCCGAGGTCAACCGGCGTCAAATCCGTGTCTGCGGTCACCACGCGAATGTCGAAAGGATCAATTCCTAAAACTTCAGCGACGATGTACGCGAGAATCGAATCAGAACCCTGCCCGATATCCGTCGAGCCGCACATCACGCAAACGCCGCCCTGTCGATCCAGCCGCAGCTGCACGCCCGACTGCGGCATGTTGTTCCAGTAGATCGGCAAACCTGCGCCGCAGATATACGAGCTGCACGCGATGCCGATGCCTTTCCGGTGCGGCAGCTTACGGTTGTTTTGGTCCCAGCCCGAGAATTTGTTTTTCCAATCCGAGCCTTCAACAATCTTGTCGATGCACTGGCCCAGGCCCATGCTACCGATGCGCAGGTAGTTCGCCGTGACCGTATCAGGTTTGACCAGATTCGCACGTCGCATCGCCGCCGGATCCAGTTTCAACTGCTCCGCGATCTTGTCTATCTGAACTTCCAAACCAAAGCGCGGCTGCGGCGTTCCATGTCCGCGCTTTGGACCACACGGCGGCTTGTTTGTAAACGCGCGCAGGCCCTGAAATTTGTAACGCGGCACGTCATACGTGACCGTTTGCAACGCGCCTGTGTAAAACGTGCTGGCGACTCCGTAGCTGCCATAGGCGCCGCCGTCAAGGAACGTTTGGAAATGCATGCCAGTGATGGCGCCATCTTTTTTCACTCCAGTTTTGACATGCATTAAGACGGGATGGCGGCCGCGGTGACAATAGAAAACTTCTTCGCGCGTGAGCGTCACCTTCACCGGGCGCCCGGTCATCATCGAAAGCTTGCAAACGACGACCTCGTGATTGAAGGGATCGCTCTTGCCGCCAAAGCCGCCGCCGTTCGGCGTGGCGATGACGCGAATGTGGCTGGCCGGCAACTCCAAAACTTTCGCCAGCGCGCGATGAACGTAGTGCGGTGTCTGCGTCGAACTCCACAGCGTCAACTTGTTGTCCGGATCAAAGTTGCCGACGGCCGCGTGTTGCTCCATCGGCAGGTGAGTATTGCCTTCGTAGAAAAAAGTGTCCTCGCGAATGAGATCAGCCTCGGCGAACCCTTCCTCGACGTTGCCGAATTCCAGCGAGACTTTTTTGTGGACGTTTCCTTCGTCGCCGTATTCGTGGATGCGCGGCTCGTCGATGAGAATCGCTTCTTCGATCGAGGAGATCGTGTTGAGCGGTTCGTAGTCCACCTCGATAAGGTTCATCGCATCAAAGGCGACGTCTTCATCAATCGCAGCGACGGCCGCCACCGGATCGCCGATGAAGCGCACCTTATCGATGGCGAGCGCGTGTTCGTCCTGACTGACGGGAAGAATGCCGTAAGAGATTGGCAGGTCTTTGCCGGTGATCACGGCAAACACGCCGGGCAACGCGGTGGCTTTCGAGACGTCGATGTTTTTGACTAACGCGTGTGGCAGGTGCGAGCGCAGAATTTTGCAGAAGAGCATGCGCGGCAACACGATGTCGTCGGCAAACTTCGTCTGGCCGGTGCACTTCGCGCGCGCGTCGACTTTCCGGAATGGCTTGCCGATAACGTTCAGCGGCTTGCCCTTTTTGTTCTCGTTCTTAGTCATTTCGATCTGAAACTTTATCAACCCTCAGTCTTGCTGAAGAGATTCGACTACCATGAGCTCAAGGTCAGGAAGGGGGCTTGCCCGCGCTTGCTGCTTTAGCTCTCGAGCAATTTGAGATCAGGAGCGGGGGCAAGCCCGCCTTCCCAACCTAGAGACTTTCAACCTTGAGAGACAAACTCGAGCAGCCCGCTTCACAATCCGTAAACGCTTTCGCGCGGCAACTCCATCTCTTCGCCACGCATGCGCGCTGCGGCGAGTTCGACCGCCTCATAGATTTTGATGTAGCCGGTGCAGCGGCAAAGATTTCCCGACAGAGCTTCCTTAATGACTTCGCGCGAAGGGTTCGGATTCTTTTTCAGCAACTCTTCAGCGACCAGCAAAAAGCCGGGCGAGCAGTAGCCGCACTGCGCTGCTCCCGTATCAGCAAACGTATCCTGCAGCGGATGAAGTTGCGCGCCGTCCGCCATGCCTTCGATCGTTTTTACTTCCTGACCCTCGGCGTCCAGCCCCAACATCAGACACGAAAGAATCGAACGTCCGTTCACCAGAATCGCGCACGTGCCACACTCGCCGAGTTCGCAACCATGCTTGGTTCCCATCAGGTTCAGATCTTCACGCAGGACCTCGAGCAGCGTTTTATGCGGCGCAAACGCCACCTCCGCAGCCTCGCCGTTGAGGGTAAATTGAATGTGGGCCTTTTCTCTTGCTGTTTGCATTTCTCTAGTCATTACTTTGGACTATGGGTCAGCCAACCTCCCAGGGAGCTGGGTCGAACTCACTTAGATCCCTTGGCCCATGAATCACCGTCAGAATCTCAATATGATCATCTTTGACCCAATAGATTATGCGATAACGTTGAAAGAGAAGCTCGCGAATGTTTTCGTCATTCGTTTCCGGTATAACACGTCCAACTGTCGGATGGGTAGCGAGTCGTTCGGGCGCTAAGATGATTCGTCCGACGAATCCACTAGCGTACACTTCTGAGTCTCTAGCTATGTAGGCGTGCAATTCGCGAAGGTCTTCGACGGCGGGCTCAGTCCAGACAATCTTCATTCAGGTGCAAATATCTCTTTCACTTCAGCGTGCGAGACAGTGCGGCCCTCTTCCGCAGCTTTGATTCCTGCTTCAACCTTTTGTTTCACGTAGAGACGGTACATGATATCTTCCCAGGAAACCTCTTCGGGTAGTCTGGAAATCAACCGCATTGCCTCTTCTTTGGTAGTGCTCATCGAATTTCTCAACCCTGCCAAGATGTCCGAAATATAACACAGCGCACCAGTTTACGCTTTCGCCACGCCTGCATCTTTCTTTGTCTTATTCAGCACCGTATTGTCGATCAGGCGCGTCTTGCCGACGTACGCGGCAACGGCGATCAGCATGGTGCGTTCGTCGAGTTTATCGAGACGTTCCAGCGTTTCCCCGTCCACCACGCTCACGTAATCCACGCGCACGCGCGGCTCAGTCTCAATCGTCGTGCGCACAACTTCGGCCAACTTGCCGGCGTGTCGCTCGCCTTTTTTGTAAGTCTCTTTGGCCCTGGCCAACGCGCGGTGAATTACAGAGGCTGACTGTTGCTCTTCGGCGTTCAGGTAGGAATTGCGCGAGGAAATCGCCAGTCCGGAATCTTCCCTGACCGTCGGCAGCACCACGATCTCAGTGTCAAAAGCGAGATCGCGAACCATCCGTTTGATGATCAACCCCTGCTGCGCGTCCTTCTGACCAAAGAAAGCAAAGTCCGGGTGGACCGTGTTCAGCAGAATTGCAACTACGGTGGCGACGCCGCGAAAGTGGCCGGGCCGCGTCTCGCCTTCAAGCAATTTGGAAAGTCCGCTGACATTCACATACGTGGAAAAGTCTTTCGGGTAAATTTCTTCGTTGGCCGGCGCGAAAATGTAGTCGACGTTGTAGTCAGTCAGAAGCGCGGTGTCCTTGGTCAGGTCGCGCGGATAATGTTCGTAGTCTTCGGTTGGCCCAAACTGCGTCGGGTTCACAAACACTGAGACAACGACGACGTCACACATCCGGCGCGCTTCGCGCACGAGGCTGAGATGCCCGTCGTGCAACGCGCCCATGGTTGGCACCAGCCCGATGGTTCGGTCCTGGTCGCGGCGAATTTTGCGCGCGACGGAACTCATGCGCTGGCGGCGATTGATGATTTCCATATGCTAGTGAATCGTGAATAGTAAATCGTGAATAGAAAGGCTAGTTAATCGTGAATCGTAAATTGAAAAAGCGGGTCAGAACTTAGTTGCAAGCAAGAAAGTCCGCAAGTGAACACCGCAAATCGACGTTAGAAGTTTCTATTTACGATTCACGATTCACTATTTACTCGCCCTACGATTCACGATTTACTCGGTTTCCCTATCTTGAGTTCTTCCGCGGCGTCCGCTGGCAGCGCATACGACTCATCCTCCGAAGGATACGTTCCGTTGCGCACGTCATCGGCATAGCGCGTGACGGCTTCCGTCATCACTTCATGCAGATTCGCGTAGGGCCGCACGAACCGCGCGAGTTTTCCAAACGACAGCCCCAGCATATCGTGCAGCACCAGCACCTGAATGTCGCAGCCGGCGCCGGCGCCGATCCCAATCGTGGGAATGCTGATGCTCTCCGTTATCAAACTGGCGATTTCGCGCGGCACAACTTCCAAGACGATCGCAAACGCCCCGGCATCTTCCAGCGCGCGCGCGTCGTCGAGCAACTGGCGCGCGGTCGCCGCCGTCTTGCCCTGTACGCGGTACGCGCCGAGTTTGTTGATCGACTGCGGCGTCAAACCGATGTGGCCCATCACCGCAATTTCCTCGTCGACGAGACGCTTTACGAGTTGCACTCGCTTGTGTCCGCCTTCGAGTTTCACTGCTTCGGCGCCGCCTTCTTTCACCAGCCGCAGCGCATTTCGCACGGCGTCGTCGGCGCCCGTATGAAACGAACCATAAGGCATATCGGCGACGAGCAGCGCGCGCTGCACCGCGCGTCGCACCGCCTTCAGGTGAATTAGAATTTCCTCGAGCGTCACCGGCACCGTGTTGCCGTAACCGAGCACGACATTCCCGAGGCTGTCGCCGACGAGAATGATGTCGATGCCGGCCTCGTCAACTATGCGCGCGGTCGGAAAGTCGTAAGCGGTCAGACAAACCAAGCGCTCGCCGCGCTGTTTGCTCGCCTTCAGCGAAGGCGCGTTTACCTTTTCGGGACGTTCTGGTTTGAGATAAGGCATATTTCACCTCTGCGGCCACCCGGCGGCGGCCGAGCTTAGCACCTCGGCGCGGCGGCGCGGCGCGGACAATTGCCAGTTAGACGCCGTGACGCAAACCGAAGCTTGCGTCTCGAATTGATGGACTGGAAATATGTAAGGCCTGTTAGCAAGTGGCGCGATTATAACACCGCCGGCCGACCGGAAACCAAAGGGATTCGCAATTAGGTAGTGACATAATTCTAAATCTCTGCGCTGACTTGGCGCGTTCTGCGTCGCTGCGGTGAGTCAGTTAGCAGGCGATATTAACCGCCGAGGCGCAGAGAACGCTGAGACTACGCAGAGAAAAACTTCAAATTAGGGCCCCCGCAACTACGGCTGCCAAAGTTTGACTTCGGAATCGTCGTCGAGCGACCGAAGCAGCTCGGTCATTGTCTGGTTGAGCGCCGGGTGAACTAAGTCGGGACCGAGTTCAACCAGCGGCACAAGCACAAAACGGCGTAGATGAAAACGCGGGTGTGGCAGCGTCAACAGCTCGGTGTTGCAGGTCTCGCGTCCAAACAGGAGCAGGTCAAGGTCAAGCGACCGGGGGCCTTTTTCCAAGCCGCGCGTGCGGCCGAGTGATTGTTCGACCAACAGCAAACGCTTCATCATTTCTTGAGGAGGAGGAAGGGTCGCGTCTTGAGGAGGAGGAAGGGTCGCGGCGCGCAATTCCACGACCATGTTGAGAAAGTTTGGCTGCGGGAAAGTTTCGACGGGCTCGGTTTCGTAGATTTGCGAGAGTCGGCTGACGGCGAGCCCAGCGTCCAACATGCCGCGGATTCCCAGCAGCAGGTTGCCGGCCCGGTCGCCCAGGTTTGAACCGAGACCGATGAAAGCGTTTGAAGTCATTGGAGCAAACAGCAAACAGTGAACAGCAAGCAGGAGACAGTAGTCAGAAGTCAGCAGTCAGTAGTCAGCGGAATGATAATGGTTGAGTATAGAATGAAACGAGCAGACGAAACGAATCATTGATCGAATCGTATTTTGCTGTTTGTTTCTGTTTGCTGTTTGCTGTTTGCTGTTTGCTGTTTGCTGTTTGCTGTTTGCTGGCTCCATGTCTCAACTGTTCACACTAATCTGGCTCAAGTGGACGCTGTTCCGCAATTCGCTGCGCACTTCGAAAGCCGTCGCCAATCGCATCGCGACCGTCCTGGTGATGTTGGCAGTGCTCGCGCTGGCATCGTTGATTGCGCTCGGCGTCGGCCTCGCTGCCTATAATTTGACTGCGTCCGACATTCACTTCGCGAGCCAGCAACTTAACAGCAGCGCCCCGGCCGAAGCGCCCGACCGTCCCTCTACCGAGTTCATCTTCTTCTCGATCCTGACGATGTTTTATTTGTTTTGGGCGTCACTGCCGCTGAGTATTGGCAGCACACGCCAGTTTGATCCCGGCAATCTGCTGCTTTATCCGATCAGTTTGCGCAAACTCTTTGCGCTGGATCTCCTCAGCGAAATTGCCAGTTTACTGGCCCTGTTTGCCATCCCGGCAATTATTGCCATGGGCCTTGGCGCCGGACTGGCGCGCAAAAATCCCGCCGGCGGAATCCTCGTCGCGGTCGCGGCAGCCGCGTTTGGGCTGGCGTTGGCAAAATGGATCTCGACGTCGGTGGGTTCGCTGGTGCGCAAGAAACAAACGCGCGGCGAAACTCTGCTCGCCTTGATTGGCGTGGTTGCCGGCCTCGGTGGCGCCTTCGTTGGCCAGATCGCGCCGGTGCTTTTCCGGCAATCGGATTCAATTCATCTCTTGCGCTGGACGCCGCCCGGCGCGATTGCGTACGCATTGACTGGCGGCCTGCACGAGGGCGCGACGTTGGCGTACGTGCTCGCCCTGGTCCTTGCCGGCGCTTACACGGTGGCGCTTGTCGTAGTCACTTACTGGTTAGCACGCCGAGCGATTCTTGGCAGCGGCCGCCGGCGCCGCACGCGTGCGAGATTGGAAAAACCCGTCGGCGAGACTTACACGGGTTGGGAAATTCCGTTGCTGCCGCCGGGCTTGTCAGCCATTGTTGAGAAGGAGTTGCGTTACGTGATGCGCAATGCGCAGGTGCGAATGCTGATCCTCATGCCGCTGATCCTGATCGTCCTTAGACTGATGAACCGGCGGGGCTTCGATCGGTTTAGTTCCGGAACTACTTTCGGCACAGACCTCTTCAAGTATGGCGAAGGGTTGATGGCGACGGTCGGCGTGCTTTACGTCTTTCTGATTCTCGCCGGACTTTTTTGTAATCAGTTTGCATTCGAAGGCGCCGGCATGCGCGCGCTCATACTCTCTCCGCTCGATCGCAAAACGATTCTCATCGGCAAGAACATTGCCTTGTCCACGGTGGCGCTGATCTTTTCCGTCGGACTGCTGGCAGTGAATGAACTGGTGTTTCGCGACGTCACGGCGGGCGCTTTGCTTTTCGTCGTGCTTAGCTTTCTGGTGTTCGTGCCGCTGACCTCGCTGATGGGAAACTGGCTCTCCGTCCGCTTTCCCAAGCGCATGAAATTTGGCAAACGGCTCAACGTCAGCGGCGTGGCGGGGCTGCTGTTGATACCGATGATTGTCATCCTGATGTTGCCGCCGTTGGCAGCGACCGCCGCCGGTTTCGTCGCGCAGAGTTTGCTTGTTGAATATGCTACACTCGCGATTCTGGCGGTGCTTTCCGGCGTCTTCTATCTGTTGGTGATTAGCGCCCAGGGCGAGTCGTTACAGAAAAGGGAACTTGAAATACTCGAAGCCGTGAACGATCCGGGCAACGAATAAACTGAACCGCCAAGACGTCAGGAGCGCCAAGTCTTAGACGGAGTCATGACATTCCTTTTGTTCTAACGCTTGGCGTTTCGGGCGTCTCGGCGGTTTGATTCTTGAGTTCGAACTAATTCAATTCCAGCGATGTCGCGCGCGGCATCCGGGCGGGCGAGAGCCCCGTCAATACACAAATGGCTCGCAGAAGATTCCGCAGTAACCAACGGCACGAACCCGCCACCGAGCGCTCCTTCCAGGAATACTATCTTTCAACTCCGGCGCCGCAAACTTCGCGAACTGAACTGCTGCGATTGATCCGCGGCGGCGAAGACACTTTTCTCGAGCTGAAAGTTAAGCTCTCCAATCCCGAAAAAATTGCGCAGGAGATCGTCGCGCTCGCCAACACCGGCGGCGGCGTGATGGTCTTCGGAGTCAACGACCAAATGCGCATCGAAGGCGTCGACGATCCTGAGACTGTCCAGGAAGAACTGGTGCGGATCTGCCGCGAAGATATCGAGCCCTCGCTCGTCCCGTTTATCGATCGGATCGCTTTTGACAACGGTCGCCGCGTGGTTGCGCTCGACATCGAAGGCAAGCGGCGCCCTTATCGAACTCACGACGGACGTTTCTATCTGCGCGTGGGATCGGAAAAGCGCGAGGCTACCCGCGAGGAACTGTCGTCGCTGTTGGATGAAGTGAGACCGCTCGGATTTGAAAACATGCCGGCGCTTGGGGCCGCGATGACGGACATCGACGAAGCACATCTTTGGAGTTTTCTCCGCGAGTTTGAAGGCGACGCTTTTGACAACGCGAGCGCCAGCGGCTATCCGACCAGGGAACTGCTCGAACGCGATCTGTTGCTGGCGACGGAATACAATGCCGAGGTTGTGCCGACCGTGGCGGGCTTGCTGCTCTTTGGCCGCGATGAACGCGTCGCTGAACTGCTGCCCCGCGCCGCCGTTTCGGCGACCAGGTTCGGCGGCGACTCGATCCAGTCGCCGGTGATCGAGCGGATCAGTCTTGCGGGGAATCTGTTGACTTTGTATGAAGCGACGCTGCGTTTCGTTTCGCGTTACGCGGATTTGTGGGACACGCGGCCGAAGAGTTTTCCGGCAGCGGAAGTTGCGGACAGCCCCGTTTCGGCGCGTGCAAATTACCATCGCGGCGCCGTCAGCGAAGCGGTTTCCAACCTGCTGGTCCATCGCGATCTGGCCTTGCGCGATCAGCCGACGCGCCTGAACATTTTCGATCACTCAATTGAACTGATTAACCCGCGACGCACCGCCAGCTTTGCGCCGGTGGCCCAAAAAGCGATTCGCTACGGCGTGCCGCAACGGCTCAATCCGCAGCTCGCGGCCCTGTTCTCTAGTCCGGCGTATGGGGCGAAACTTCGCTCCGGTAATCTGCCTGAGTTGCTGCGCGCCTCGCGCCTCTTTTCGACTCGACGCACGGAGCTGAACGCAATCAACGATGAATTTCGGCTGCGCCTTCATGGAGTTTGAGAACGTGGGCTGAGTGTGGTGTGCAGTGGGCACCCAAAAAGGGTACCTTCTTTGGAGTGCGCTGACCTGTCAGCGCTTTGGTCGGCTGCGACCTGTCGCAGCCTTTCCAACCGGTTAGCTCGTTCCACAGCAACGGGCGGCGTCAAGCCGTCGCAGGAGGAAAGCGCTGACAGGTCAGCGCACTCCAAAAATGCTTTGATTTTCTCCTGCCCACTGCCCACTGCACCCGCCCACTGTTTTTAAACACTCTGTCCCGCCGCATAACCCGACGCCCAGGCCCACTGAAAATTGTAGCCGCCGAGCTGGCCGGTAACGTCAACGACCTCGCCGATGAAATAGAGTCCCGGCACCTTCCTCGCCGCCATCGTCTTTGAAGACAGTTCGTCAGTCGAAACTCCGCCGGCCGTCACCTCCGCTTTTTTGTAGCCTTCCGTTCCCGTCGGCACGATTTCCCAGTGATTGAGTTTTTGTCCAACATCGGCAAGCTGGCGCGGCGTGTAACGTTTCAAAGGCAGCGAAGGAAAATTCAACGCGCACCAGGCCGCGGCAAAGCGGCGCGGCAGAAACTGGCTCAGCAGGTTCGCGAGCGTCAGTTCCTTGATTTTCTCGTCGCTCAGGATTTCAAGCGCGTCGTGATCCGGCAGCAGGTTAATCACGATGCTTTGACCCGGTTGCCAGTAGGAAGAGATTTGCAGGACCGCCGGTCCGCTTAAGCCACGATGCGTGATCAGGATGTTCTCGCGAAACTGAGCGCCGCGACAACTGACTAAGGCGTCGATCGAAACGCCACTCAAAGGCGCCAGCTCGCGCAACGCTTCGCGGGAAAGCGTGAAAGGCACGAGCGCCGCCCACGGCTCTCGAATTTTGAGACCAAACTGGCGGGCCACGCGGTAACCGAAGTCAGTCGCGCCGAGCGGCGCAATGGACAAACCGCCGGTCGCGATCACCAGCGACTGCGCCGCGATGGTTCCCTGATCGGTTTTAAGCTCAAAAGGCGTTTCCACTTCAGTGCCGCCCGCTAAAGAGCCGCCCGCTGACGCAGGCGGTTCTGACCGGCTTATATCGAGTGCGTTCGCGCGGCAACGGATCTGAACGCCGGCTTCGCTCGCTTCCTTCAGCAGCATCTCGATTATCTGGCGCGAGCTGCCGTCGCAGAAAAGTTGGCCCAACTTTTTCTCGTGATAGGCGATGCCGTGCTTTTCTACCAGCGCAACAAAATCGGCTGGCGTGTAGCGGGCGAGCGCGGACTTGCAGAAGTGTGGATTTGCGGAAATGAAGTTTTCGGCGCTGGTGTTGAAGTTGGTGAAGTTGCAACGCCCGCCGCCGGAGATGGCGATCTTTTTGCCGATGGTTTCGGCATGTTCGAGCACAACAACTTTGCGGCCGCGTTTTCCGGCTTCAATGGCGCAGAAAAGACCAGCTGCTCCGCCGCCGATTACTACGACATCGCTCTCGTCCACGGGCAAAGCGTAACATAGTGGGCAGTGTGCAGTGGGCGGTGTGCAGTGGCGTTACGAAGGCAGCGAGCAACAGTTCGCTGCCTTCGTAACGCCACTGCCCACTGCCCACTGCCCACTGCCCACTGCCCACTGCCCACTGCCCACTGCCCACTGCCCACTATTTGCTTTTCGTGCCGTCGGGCTTTGGTGCACTGTAGAACTGTCGCGCCTGGATCGTGAACTCTTTGTCATCGATCGTGCCGTCGCCGTTCACGTCGACGCTGACTTTGATCTTGTGTTGCTTGCCGTCGTGGACATCGCCCGGATTGAACGCGAGGCTGTACTGACTGCGCAACAGCGCGTTGATCGACCCGAGCACTTTTGGCAGTTCGCCCGGGAAGGTGACCGGGTAGTAAGCGCCGCCGGTTTCGTTCGCAAAAGTCTTCAGCGTGTTTTGAGCCTGAAGGAACGTCAGGCGTCCGGGAATTCCAGTCAGCGTATCGGTCGCCGGCAGCATGGATTCATACTTTTTGTAGAAGAGTTCGCCGGTGCCGATGATGTAAATCGGAATGCCCGCGTTCTGCGTGATCTTGCGCGCGTCGCCGTAGTTAATTTTGCTGAAGGTGTCGATGCCCGAAGCGACCAGAATGATCGCGCGTCGTCGTCCCTGCACACTCACCAGGCCGGCGAACTCAGCTTTAGCCTCGGGCGAATTTTCGAGAACGACGGAATCGCCACGGCCACCGAGGAGGACAAACTTCAGCGAGTCAAACAAATTGGTTTCGCGAAACGCCGGGTAGTTGCGCAGCAACAGATTGATGACTTGTCCAATGCGCTGAGGATCGTTGGTGAAATCCGTCAACGTCGTCGGACGCAGATCGAACGCCACCACCGAAACATAGTCGTCGGGCGGTTTCACAAACTGCTGCAAAAACATCGCAACCGGTCGAATGACTTCGTATGTCCCCGGCTCCCAACCGCCACCGACGGCGCGGCCAAACATCTCAGACCACTTGCTGTACTCAACCACCATCGCGACGGTGATCGGCGCTTCCGGAGTTGAAAAATTCGTGATTGTCATCGGCCCGCCGTCAACGAGGATCGAAAAATTCTCCTTCTTCAATCCGGTCACGATCTGTCCGCTCTTCTTGTGATAGACGACGGCGTCCACGTTCACAATTTGCGTGGTGACCGTGACCTTCTCGGCGTCCTGCGGCTTGCCGATGACGTCTGGAGGCAGTGGTTCATCGGGCTGCTTGTCAGGTTGTTGTCCCGGCTCAGGCGGTCGCTTGTTTTTCTTTTCGTTGGAAGTCGGCGGCTGGCGGCGCGACTGTCCGAGCGTGAGACTAAAGCCGAGGCCCGCGAGCAAGGTTGTAATGATTGCCAGGGAAAAAAGCGCGCGCGGGAACTTAGAGAGTTTCATGAAAATCACCTGTTGCTGGAAAACTTCAAAAACGGAAGGACGAATCGTGATCTATCCAGTCCGCGCGTTCACTTTACTGCCGGGATGCTTCAATGTGATGCCCGAAAACTAAGGCGAGTTTGCCCGGAACTCGCTTCTAGCGCGGCCCGCTGCCGCCGGCTTCAGCCTCGATCACGATGTCGTAACTTCCCGTATTGTCGCCTAAATTGCCTTCGTTTACGCCCAAAAACAGCACTCCGTCGCGCTGGGCGACGAAATCCCGGCGAGATCCGATTAGCAGGAAATCGTCATTGTCGTCGCCGATAACCGCGATCAGCGCGCCCGTCGCTTCATTGCGCATCAGTTTGTCGCTGTCCGGCGACCCGGGCATCCCCGCGGGCGTTGAGAACCGACCGCCGCCGATCGATACGCGACCGGTGGCGCTGATCCGCAGGCGCTGGCCCTGGCGAACGACGAGCCCGCTGTTCGTCCAACCGTTGTTCGAATTGTCAGCACGAACCGGCACTTTGATTGTAAAAAATGTTGGCGAAGTTGAAGGCCCGGTCGTCGAATTCGTGCGAACCGGCTGCCGGCTGTTGTCGGTGTTTGTTCTCGGTGGTTGATAAACCGGCGCGGACGAGTTGCCGGAGTTCGATGCCCCGCCGTCGTCGTTCGCGAGTCCGGCTGCCGCTGCTGTGGTCGCAGCGTCAAACTCGATCGACTCGACGTCTTCAATGTAGATCAAGGTGCGACTGCGGCGACCCTGCGCGCCTGAGCCAATCAAGACGGTGAACTGCTGATCTTTGAAGCCAACTACCTGTCCGCGAATGACGCTGCCGTCCTTCAGCCGAATCGTGTCGGCGACAGCTGGAATGAATAGGGCAAGAACAAGAGCGAAGCAGCAACACAGGCGCAGACTGAATTTTCATAGTGATTCTCCGGGCAACATTCAATGACGAGTTTACAAGAGTCGATTGCTTTTGCAAGCGGGAGAGGCAAGCGGCAATTGTCGGATGCCCGGCGGCGCGGAAAGGTTTGAACCACCGCACAAAACTTGAGTGGTTTGTTTTGTTCGAACCTAAGCGGGGGCTAGCGCACCTTCCCGACCACGAGCCTAAGCGACTTAAATCGCAAAACCCTGATTGACGGGCATTCAAGATAGATCTCAAAGCAGACACTCGGAGAACCTCTCAGGTTAGGAAGGCGGGCTTGCCCCCCGCTCCTACTGTTGTTTCCGACTCTTGTCTACGATCCTGGAGGCCGCGTAAACTCTTTCTGATTGTCCAACCCCAAACCCATGACTGCTACCAGCACCACGCTGCCAATCAAGGGACTTTACGAGATCGCCATTCGCGTGAAGGACCTCGCGCGGGCAGAGTCTTTTTACAAAGACGTGCTTGGCTTGACGGAAGGGCTACGCGACGAACGCCGGAATCGGCTCTTTCTCTACGCCGGCGGCAACGCGGGAATGGTCGTGTTGCAGGAAGACCAAGGCGACTGGCCCACGCTGCATTTTGCTTTCACGGTCAGCGAAGCCGACATCAAGCGAGCCGCGGACATGTTGAAGGAGAAAGGCGTCGCGGTTTCTGAACTGGTGCACCACGAATGGATGAATGCCGTTTCAGTCTACTTTGAGGATCCCGACGGACATGCGTTGGAACTCCTGGCACTTTCCGAAAAGTGAATCTTTCAGAGTCCTCAATCACATGTTGCTATCAACGAAGAGCTGGATGTGTTTGTCCGTCTTGCTGCTCGGCACGAGTTTGCTGGGTGACGGTCAGCCGCTCGCAACAGCAACGAAGGTAAAGCCGGAGCGAAATGTAACGGGGCATTACGTGATGCGTCGCGAGGAATTTCGCAACCGCCTGAACGTCGAGCAACTTGCGAACGGCAAAATAAAGTTCGATCTCATCGCGCTGTGGGTAAGCGCCAATAACCCTGACAACATTCATAACGGCGAGATTCAGGCGACGGTCAACCTCGAGAAAGGGGTCGCAGTTTATGAGGCCGGCGATTGCCAGCTGAAAATGGAGTTCCAGCCCACTAGCGTCCGCATTTGGCAGAGCGACGAGGCGGGCGATTGCGGTTTTGGGGCAAACGTGACCGCCGCCGGCATGTATCGAAAGTTCGACAGTAAGAAACCAAAATTTGATTTTTGAGAATGCGCGGCCAGGTCGGCTTGGCCTGGCGGCCGGAGTTGCCGCGGAGCCGGTTCGACGGAATTAAGACTGAGATTAAAGTGCGGACGCTCTGTAACTTAGCCGTCGGCAACGTCGTTTTCGGGACTCGGGTGACGGGTCCTAAGGCGACTGAGATTATCGCTGGCTGGCGGAAGTTCTCAGCCAAATCCTGACGGGCGGCGCAAAATTCTGCGTTTTTGACAGTTGCCAAGGTGAGAATTGCGCAGTATAGTATCTCCAACTAGATGGTTGGTGAATCCTTCCATCCACGTGGTTGCTGGGGTGAGGACAGTGACCACACAAGATTAGGCGCGACGGTCCAAAAACCGTTGCGCCTTTTCGCTTTTCACGAGCCGGAAGCGCGCGGCCGCTGCCATCGGGCTTCCGCAAGACCTTCCAGTTGGTAACGCGTTTTTCCCGCACCGCTACCTGAGACACCTAACAAATTGAAATACAGCGACGGAACTTTGATGACATTCGGTCGGCTGCTTCTCCTCAAAAGCGTTTGAAGGAGATCGCAAAGTGTTCGACCGGCGAGTCCGACTTGGGCCGACGTGGATCGACGTTGACTTGTTAGCGCAACCTTTCGCGTCTAATTCAACAACGCTGGGCAACGCCGGTACGCGGTAGAGTTATCGAAGAGAAGGCAAACGATCAATCACTCGATCGATCGCGGATCGATTTTTCAAAAAGTCCTTGACAGGATGGTGGTCCTACTTTATACAAGAACGCTCGCTCGATAGACCACTAACGAGCGTGACGGAGAAAATCAAATGTTGACGAACCGGACATCCAGAGAACAGACGACCAAATGGCAGCCGAGGGGCGCCATGCGTGGCGTGTGTCTCGTCGTCGCCCCGAGTTTGTCAAACGCCAATATTTTTGACGGCAAACTCGGACCAGCGACGTCCATAGATAGCCGTTACCTCAGACATTAATTCGCGGGAGCGGACTCCCGCTCCCAAATCTCAAAGAAAAATCGCGAGAATTGTTAGGAGCGGGCAGCTTCCCTGGGAGGCTTAAAGCCCGCTCTTTCTGTTTTTTGACAATCGAAGTACCTATTGCGAAAAGCTCCACGCGAATTTTCACGTGGAGTCTTTGGATGAAGGCAGGGAGCCTTCGGGATGATGACGCCGTTCACTTTGCGAGAGACTCGAGCGTCCCCATCCGCAGGAGAAGTGCGCCTCGAAGTGTGCCTGGCCCACGCGACTGCGCGGGATTTGACGTTCGCGGTACGTTTCTCTCTGCCTTCATCTATTTCTTAGCACAGTCGATCTCAAATCTAAAAACTTCAGGTCAGAGATCTGAAAGTGAGATCTAAGTGAGATCTGAAATCTTATATTACAACCCTGGGGCTGTAGCTTAGTTGGCTAAAGCGCTGCACTGTCGATGCAGAGATCGCGAGTTCAAGTCTCGTCAGCCCCGCCAACGATCGAGTCCAAGGTCCAAAGTCCAACGTCACAAGAAGCGTCTTGTCAGAACCGCCTGCGTTAGCGGGCGGCTGATGTTAACCGCGAGGGGCAGCCCAACGATTACAGGCCACCCGCTTACGCAGGCGGTTCTGACAGGAGCGCGATTCACTAAAACTTGTTTGCGTCAGTAGCTAAATTGGCTTAAGGCTCCTGCTCTTAAGCAGGGGATTGTGAGTTCGAGTCTCAATTGGCGCACGACTTGAGCAGAAGCCCGACCGTCAAGGAGGGCTCAAAGACCTGACCGCTCCCTAACGGTCGCGGTTCTGCCTTATTCTTTAGAAAGGAGAAAGCAAGATGCCTTACGAAAAGGTAACAATCGGTGGCGCCAGGCAGGAAATCCTGTCGTGGGCCAATCACGCATTCAGTTTTGAAGAGCAATCGATGCTGCGCAACGTTTCGCGTCTGCCGTGTTTGTTCAAGCACGTCTCGCTGATGCCTGACGCGCATCTGGGCAAGGGCAGCATGGTCGGCTCTGTCATCGCGACGAAGGAAGCCGTCATTCCTGCGACCGTGGGCGTCGACATCGGCTGCGGCATGATGGCGGTGAAGACGCCATTCAAGAGCGGCATCCTCGACGGCAAGTTAAAAGCGCTTCGTCTCGCAATCGAAGAAACAATTCCCAGCCGGCTTCAGCGCCTACCGGGAATCGGTTGACGAAGCGTCGCGTTGGGACGGCTGGAAAGACTTTGGTGACCTGCACCGCGGCGTTCAGGATCGCAAAGGAAAAGCACTGACCCAACTAGGCACGCTTGGCGGCGGCAACCATTTCATCGAAGTTTGTCTCGACACGGAAAACTTCGTTTGGTTGATGCTGCATTCGGGTTCGCGCAACATCGGCAAAGAACTTGCCGAGCGCCACATCTCGACCGCCAAGAGTCTCTGGTCTTTGAACGAACTGCCGGCGCCCGACCTGGCTTACTTCATTCAGGGGACGCCGGAGTTTGCGGCTTACTGGAAAGATTTGAAGTGGGCGCAAGCATACGCGATGAAGAATCGCGAGATCATGATGACGCGCCTGCTGAAAGTCTTCAACAAGATGTTCAATCATCGCCAGGCGTTTAGGCCGGAGCTCGCGGTCAACTGCCATCACAACTACGTCGCGCTTGAAGAGCATTACGGCGAAAAAGTTTTCGTCACGCGCAAGGGCGCAATCAACGCGGGCAGAGACGTGTTCGGCATTATCCCCGGCTCGATGGGCGCGAAATCGTTCATCGTCCAGGGCCGTGGATTGGCGGAGAGTTTCAATTCCTGTTCTCACGGCGCGGGCCGCAAGATGTCGCGAAGCGCCGCCAAGCGATCCTTCACGAAGGAGGATTTGGAGCGTCAAACTTCGGGCGTCGAATGCCGCAAGGATGTCGGCGTGCTGGATGAAATTCCCGGCGCTTACAAAGACATCAAGGCAGTAATGCGCAACCAGAGCGATCTGGTGAGGATCGTCGCCGAGATCAAGCAGGTGGTCTGCGTGAAAGGCTAAAAAACTAGTTTTGAGTTTTGAGTTCTAAGTTTTGAGTCTGGCGGTTTCGTTAACTTAAAACTCAAAACTCAGAACTCAAAACTGGTTCGTCGGCGTGTGGTGTACGCAAACACACGAGTCTTGGGCACTCGAGACGACAGTTCAATTCTGTCCTCCCCGACCAAAATACAAATTCGAATCTCTCCTTCCGCTCCAACGTAGGACAGGCATTCCTGCCTGTCCCGCCTCTTAAGCAAAAAGGACAGACAGGAATGTCTGTCCTACATCGCGCGCGTCGCCAAGCGGCTAAGGCGCCGGATTGCAGATCCGGTATTCGTGAGTTCGAGTCTCACCGCGCGCTCCAATTTGTTGTAACGCAAACTGTCAGTTTGCGATTTCCTTGGCACGCGATCTCCATGCGAGTTGCCGAGCTGAATAGCCAGCGTTACTAAACCTTCAAGGGCGGTCGACCCACACCCTGTGCGTCAACCTCCTCATCCCGCTCTTGAACTCCACTTTCTAACCGCCAAGGCGCCAAGAGCGCCACGACAGCAACAGAAATGGGTTTTCACCTTGGCGCTCTTGGCGCCTTGGCGGTTGGTCAAACCGTGGTGCTTTGCCACTACGCCGAGGCGCGGGCCGAATGGCAGCAAGTACCTCTTCATGGACGTACACGACGATCGCGACGTTGTCGACAAGGTGCATCGCGAACGACGAGCTTGAGAAGGTCTTGGGTCTTTGGACTTTGGTCTTTGGTTCTTGTACTTGGAGCTTTGTACTTTGTGCTTGGTCGTTTCTCGAAGCGTTATCTCAAAGAACAAAGTACAAAGTTCTAAGTACAGAGCCGAAGGGCCAAGGCCAAGGCCCAGGACCAAATTCCAAATTCCAAATTCAAAATACGGTCGGATAGCTGAGACGGATTAGCGCGCGTTTGAAAAACTCGAGAGGTTGGTTCGATTCCAACTCCGACCGCCAAACGCCAGTTTCAAGTTTCAAGTTTCAAGTTTCGAGTTCTGGGTTTCGAGTTTGAGGTCAACTTGAATCTTGCGAACTCTGAACTTGAAACTCTGAACTTGAAACTTGAAACTCGGAACTTGAAACTTCCTCGGCGATGTAGCTCAACTGGCCAAACACAGCAATGTCCTCACCCGCTTCGCAAATTCGTATTTCGATGTCAACCTCATCTGGTCCAAAGTCCAAAGGTCCAAAGTCCAAAGTCCAAAGTCCAAAGTCCAAAGTTCCAAGTCCAATGTCAAAGTTCCAAGGCCAAATCCCTAAGCCCGAAGTCCATGTTCGCATCCGCTATCCTCCGACCTCCACGCTGGGTTAATCTTTCGCACCCATTCGAAAGGACTCATCAAAGCGACATGAAACACGTCAAGCTCGGCGCCGCGTTCACACTTTTGCTGCTCGTCACAATCCCGGTCTTCTCGCACGATTACTGGTTTCAGCCGCAATCCTTTTTCGCGCCGGTTGGCAGCAGCGTGCGGGTGCGTTTGCTGGTCGGCGACGAATTCAAGATGGAGGAAGAGCGTCCGTTTCAAAGGGAACGCACCGTGAATTTTCAGATGCTGTCCGGGCAACGAGGGATGACGGATTTGGCGGCCGCAGGACAGGACAAACAGCTTCCAGTCGCCCGCTTGAATTTCAAGTCAGCGGGCAATTATTTAATCGCGATGGAGCGACAAGCAGCGACGATCAAGCTCGACGCCGCGAAGTTCACAGCATACCTCACCGGCGAGGGCTTGGATTCGATCGTTGCCTTGCGGGCGCAGAGCAACGAGAGCGGCCGCGAAGGACGCGAGCGTTACCAGCGTTATCTGAAGGCGCTCTTTCAGGTTGGCGACCAACACGACGATACCTACAAGAGTGTCATGGGCCAGCGACTCGAAATCCTGCCGCAGTCGAATCCCTACGCCCTCAAGCGCGGTGAAACGCTTCGAGTCCTAGTCAACTTTGAAGACAAGCCGCTCGCTGGAGCAAAAGTGTTTGCTTATAACGCTAGTAGCGGTAAGGTGCACGAACAGTCAGCGCTCACCGCGGACGACGGCACGGTTGCGTTCAAGCTCGACCGCTCGGGTCGATGGTTGATCCGCCTCGTACACATGCGCCGCTGCGTCGCGGACTGCGCCGAAATCGATTGGGAAAGTTTCTGGGGCGCCTACTCGTTTGGCATGAAGTGACGATCTCGTGCGGAGCTTTGCTGCAAATAGGGGCTAAACTCATGCCGACGCTACGCGTCGCGGGCACTGGCTACGACTCTTGACGCAAAAGCCATCGTGCGGAGAACGATCACGAACAAGCGCGCAGCGGTACTTTTCTGAAAGGAACTGCCATGCCTACCAAAGATCTCAAGCAACTCCTGGAACGAATTCACCTGCGGCTGGATGAAAGCATGGTGGGCATCGGCGCGCAGGTTGCCGACCTCGACGCGGCGGATTTGGCTGAACTGCTCAATGAACTGACGCTGGCGGAAGCGGCCACCGTGATCTCGCTGCTGCCGGTGTCACGGGCCACCGAACTCTGCGACCAGCCAACGATGCGCCGTCGCGCTGCCATCCTCGAACAACTCGAACCCGAGCGCGTGGCCGAAATATTGACGGGCCTTGCGGCAGACGAGCGCACCGACATCATTCAGAAGATGGGATTGCACGAGCGCCATCGCATTCTGCCGAAACTCAGCAACGAGCTGCGACAGGAACTCGACGACCTCCTGCAGTATCCGGAACACACTGCGGGCGGAATCATGACCACGGAGTTTGTCCGTCTCGAACCGCAGTTCACAGTCGGCGAGGCGCTCAAACACATTCGTTCAGTCGCGCGCGAAAAAGAATCCATCTACGCCTGCTACGTGCTCGAACCCGACACCGACAAACTGCTGGGCGCCGTCTCGCTCCGGGATTTGGTGATGGCGGAACTTGACGCGCCCCTCGCTCAGGTCATGAAACGCAAACCCGTAACGGTGACGGCGCATGAAGATCAGGAAGCGGTTGCCAAGAAGATTGGGAAGTACAACCTGCTCGCGGTGCCGGTGCTGGATGACGACGGCAGCGTGATCGGATTTGTGACTGTCGACGACGTGATCGACGTCCTGATTGAAGAACAGACCGAAGACATTCTGCGCATGGCCGGCGTTGAACCCGGCGCGCTTGACCGGCCTTACTTCAGCAATCCGATCCTGCACGTCGTCCGCAAGCGCATCGGCTGGCTGTTGCTGCTGTTTGTCGCGGGAACGTTAACCAGCGCGGTGTTGCATCGTTTCGAGGGCGAGCTGGCGGCGGTTGTCGCGCTCGCGTTTTTCATCCCACTCCTGATTGGAACGGGCGGCAACGCCGGCGCCCAAACCGTCATGACCGTGATCCGCAGTCTTTCGCTCGGCGAAGTCGGAGTGCAACACGCCTGGCGGGTGGTGCTGCGCGAAGCGACCACGGGAATGGTCCTGGGCCTGCTGGTGGCGATCGTCGCTTTCGGCCAGGCGTTGCTGTGGCGCGCGCCGATGTTGCTGGCTCTGACTGTCTCCGTGACGATGTTTGCCATCTGCGTCTGGTCCACGACGGTGGGCTCGCTGATTCCGATCGCCGCTGAGCGCGTCGGCGTCGATCCGGCGGTGCTGTCGGCGCCGATGATCACCACCCTCGTTGATGCCACCGGTCTCATCATTTACTTCACGATCGCCAAACTCATTCTCCACGTCTAGCTCAATGCCTGGTAGTGCCTTGGTTTGAAATCCTCTGCGCGTTCTCAGCAGAGGGCGCTGAGACTACGCTGAGAAAATCCTGATTGAGACACACTACATTGAGACACACTACGCGAGGTTGGCCGGATGGTTGCGCGGCACGGTCATTGCGACGTGGCCGGTCAAAGGCACAACGGGGCAGACAACGAGCGGAAATCATTCACAGTTGCCTGGGAGGACAGAGGAATCGATGGCAAAGAATACTGGCAGCGGCTCACGCAAAGGCGCGGTCAAGGGACGCACGCAAACCAGCAATCCCGTGACGAAACAATGGGTTGAGCGCGACGAAGAAAAAGGAAGCGCGAAAAAGGGTGAGTTCAAGAACGTGAAGGAAGACGGCAAGCCGTTTAAAGGCGTGGCGAAGGAACCCGATAAGCGACGGCGCAAGGCTTAACTTGGAGGCGCTGACCTGTCAGCGCTTTGGTTGGCTGCGACCTGTCGCAGCCGTTCGCGTTCTTAGGAATTGGAGTCGAAAGAGTGCGGCGTCAAGCCGCCGCAAAGAAAAGCGCTGCCAAGGTCAGCGCACTCCACAAAAATCACTCCACACAAAATGCTCAGTGAGTTGTACGACTGCATCGTTATTGGCGCGGGGCCGGCGGGACTTTCTGCGTCGCTTTTTTTGGCACGCTACCTCCATCCCACTCTGACATTTCATCACAACAGCCCGCGCAATGAATACGCGCACGGCGTGCACGGCTTTCTGGGCCATCACGACATTTCGCCCGGGAAACTGTTGACGCGCGGACGCAAGGAAGTCACTGATCACGGCGGTGTGATCATCGAGGCGCGCGTGACTGCGGTCGAGCAAGTTTCGACAGATCACTTTCGCGTCTCAACGGACGACAACCACGAGGGGCGGCAGTTTGACGCACGGCGTTTGCTAATCGCCACCGGCCTGCGCGACCTGACGCCGGACTGTCCCGGCTTCCGCGAATTCTACGGCGTCAGCGTTCATCACTGTCCGGACTGCGATGGTTACGAATCTCGCGACAAACGAATTGCAGTGCTCGGCGGCGGAACGAAGACCGTCGGGTTTGCGTTGAGCTTGTTGACTTGGACGGACAAGGTGACGCTGATCACTGACGGCGACGCCGGCGACATGACCGCCGACGACCGCGCGCGGTTGGCGGCGTTAGACATTCAAATTTTGGATCGAGAGATCGTCGCGCTCGAAGGCGATCGCGAGGCGCAGCAGTTGCAGCGCGTATTGTTCAAGCAAGGCGAAAGTTTGGAATGTGACGCGCTCTTCTTCAATCTCGGCACTGAACTCGCGAGCGACCTGCACGAAATGCTCGGCTGTAAGTTGGACGAAGATTGCGGCCTCGTTTGGGTGGACGAGACGCAACAGACCAGCGTCGCCGGCGTTTATGCGGCGGGAGACATCACGCCGAATTCGCAGTTGGCGATTGTCGCCGCTGCCGAGGGAGCCATGGCGGCGATTCACATGCATCAGTCGCTGATCCCGCCCGAGCGGAAACCTGGATGAAGACTTTTGTAATTGCTAAAGCGCGGGCGTCTTGCGCGCATCTGCGAGCAGGATGCTCGCGCCCCGAGGAAAGCGGATGAGCCAAGCCTTATGTTCAACCAGATAGATTGGAGTTCGATCTTCGTTCCCGATGTGTCCGTCGTTGAGATTTTCGTGCGCGGCTCGCTGATGTATTTGTCGATTTTCGTCCTGTTGCGCATTGTTCTGAAACGACAATCGGGTACGCTCGGCATGACGGACCTGCTGCTGATCACTCTCCTCGCTGATGCCTCGCAAAACGCCATGGCCGGCGAATACAAGTCCGTGCCTGACGGCATCGTCCTCGTCGGCACGATCATTTTTTGGAACTACGCTTTCGATTGGCTCAGCTTTAAGTCGCCGTGGTTCGAACGGCTGATCGAACCGGCGCCGCTTCCCTTGATCAAGCACGGCAGAATGCTGCGCCGAAACATGCGTAAAGAGTTGATCACCGAAGGCGAATTGATGGGACAACTGCGCGAACAAGGCATCGCGGAAGTTTCGAAGGTGAAGGAAGCGCACATCGAGAGCGACGGCCAGGTGAGCGTAATTCAGTACGAAGAAAAGCAACACAAGAAGGTGAAACGAAGCGACGTAAGATGAATCGGTAGTGACCTGGTCTCAAATCTCTGTGCTGACTCGGCGCGCTCTGCGTATCTGCGGTGAGTGGGTACCGGCGATCTTAACCGCCGCGGCGCAGAGAACACTGAGACCATGCAGAGAAAAACTTAAATATGGGCACTATCTGAATTAACATCCCTCAACCTTATGGCACTCCTTTTGCGATGTCCTCCTGCGACTGCTGCAATCTGTTCCAAATGAATGCAACAAGGAGGTGCGGTGTCGGTTTTCAGACTGAACACTGCATCAGGTCTAAACATTCGAACGCGGGAGGAAAAATCATGGCTGATAATGCGGAAAACCAAGGTGGCGGACAGCAAAGCGGCGGCGCCGGCGGCCAACAAGGCGGCGATCAGTCAGCCGGCCATCAATCAGGTAGCGGCGGCGGCCAGGCAGGCGAGTCGGGCAGTGGCGGCGCGCAAGGCGGCGGTCAGCCCGATGGTGGCAGCGGCCAGACCAGCAGCGGCGCCGGCGCAGAGCCGAAGTAAACACCCCGGTTAATTTGCCGGCAACAATCTGAGGTGAGTTCAACTGAGCTCACCTCATCTTTCGTGTTTAAAGATGAAGACTTCAGAGGAGAACTTATCGTGACCACGAACAAGGGGAAACTCGCAATTGTCACCGGCGCTTCGACCGGTATTGGCTACGAACTTGCCAAATGCTGTGGCGCCGCGGGCTTTGATTTATTGGTAGTGGCCGACGAACCCGAGATTCATCAAGCGGCCGAGGACTTTCAAAAGCTTGGCGTCAAGGTTGATGCCGTCGAAGCCGACCTGGCAACGATCGAAGGCGTCGACACTCTCTACACGGCCCTCAATGGCCGTCAGGTGGAAGCGTTGCTGGCGAATGCCGGCCATGGTTTGGGCGGAGCATTTCTCGATCAGGAGTTCGACGACGTTCGTCACGTCATCGATACAAATATCACCGGAACGATCTACCTGGCGCAAAAAATTGGACGCGACATGCGCGCCAGTGGGCAGGGTCGCATTCTTTTCACTGGCTCGATCGCCGGCTTCATGCCTGGCACTTTTAACGCCGCCTATAACGGCACCAAAGCTTTTGTGGATTCGTTTTCCTTTGCCTTGCGCAACGAACTGAAGGACACCGGCGTGACGGTGACCTGTCTAATGCCCGGCGCCACCGACACTGAATTCTTCGAGCGCGCCGACATGCTCGACACCCAAGTCGGACAATCGAAAAAAGACGATCCGGTGGACGTGGCGAAGCTCGGCTTCGAAGCAATGATGAGCGGAGAAGGCGACGTGGTCGCAGGTTGGAAGAACAAAGTCATGTCGGCCGCGGCGTTGATCACGCCATCGGACATGCTAGCCGAGCAACATCGCAAGATGGCGGAACCCGGTTCGGCAAATAAATAGCCTTCAGCAAAATAAATAGCCTTCAGCAAAATAAATAGTTGGCTCGGCAATGAATAGCCAAAATAGAAAATAGGAGTAGCAATGAACGAAGCACCATTAACGCAGGAAGTAATTGACGGCGTGACCACCGAGGACGCGCCTGAGAAGAGCAGTCTGTTTGGCAAAGCGGCTGAGCATCCATTCATCACCGGCGGTGTCGTGGTTGCAGCAGCGGGTCTGGCCTACGCGGCGGCCAGAGCAGTGACGAAGTCGGACGAACATTCGAACGTGGCCGGGGACGTTCACATTGAAACCTCGATCGCAATCGACCGTTCGCCTGAGGAGCTTTACCGCTTTTGGCGAGATTTCACGAATCTGCCGCGCTTCATGAGAAATCTGGAATCGGTGACGGAGTTGGACAGCACGCGATCACACTGGGTGGCCAAAGGCCCAGCGGGTGCGCGCATCGAATGGGACGCAGAAATCTACAACGAAAAAGAAAACGAACTGATCGCCTGGCGCTCGCTGGAAAACGCGGACGTCACGAACGCCGGCTCGGTGCGATTTCAGGCAGGGCCCGAGGGTCACGGCACGTTTGTGCGGGTGACGATGAACTACAACCCGCCGGCCGGCAAGCTCGGCACGAGCGTCGCCAAACTTCTCGGCGCTGAACCCGCGCAGTTAATCAAAGAAGACTTGCGTCGTCTCAAACAAATTATCGAGGCCGGAGAAATTGCAACGATTGACGGCCAAACCTCGGGACGTGCCGCCGAAGTTCAAACAGTCACAGCGAACCAGGAAGGGTAGGAGAGAAACATGAAAGCAGTGTGTTGGAACGGCAAGAACGATGTGCAAGTAATGAATGTCCCGGACCCCGGCATCATCAATCCGGGCGACGCGGTGGTCAAAATTACGACCACGGCGATTTGTGGTTCAGACCTGCATCTTTACGACGGCTACATTCCGACGATGGAAAAAGGCGACATCCTTGGCCACGAGTTCATGGGTGAAGTGGTGGAAGTCGGCAGCGCGGTCAAGAAACTTAAGAAGGGCGACCGCGTGGTGGTCCCGTTCACCATCGCCTGCGGCAACTGTTTCTTTTGTAAACGAGACTTGTGGTCGGCGTGCGACAACAGCAATCCGAATGCTGCAATTGCCGAGACTGTCTACGGCTTTTCCGGCTCGGGCCTGTTTGGTTATTCGCACCTGATGGGCGGTTACGCCGGCGGTCAGGCCGAGTATGTTCGCGTGCCGTTCGCCGATGTCGGGCCTTTGCCGATTCCCGAAGAGTTGACTGACGAGCAGGTGCTCTTCCTGTCAGACATTTTTCCGACTGGCTACATGGCTGCCGAGAATTGCGGCATTCAGCCCGGCGATACGGTGGCGGTGTGGGGTTGTGGTCCAGTGGGCCAGTTTGCGATCAAAAGCGCTTACTTGCTCGGCGCGGAACGCGTGATTGCAATCGATGACGTACCGGGTCGACTGCGCATGGCGGCCGAAGAGAGTAACGCCGAAACGCTCAATTTCACCGATCAGGACATCTACGAAAAGCTGACGGAAATGACCGGCGGCATGGGTCCGGATTCATGCATCGACTGCGTTGGCTTGGAAGCGCATGGAACTACCATCGACGCGATCTACGACCGCGCCAAGACGGCCCTGTTCATGGCGACGGATCGTTCGCATGCACTTCGCCAGGCGATTCGCGTCTGTCGCAAGGGTGGCACGGTTTCAGTGCCCGGCGTCTATGGCGGCTTTCTCGACAAGTTTCCGTTTGGGGCCGCGTTTGCGAAGGGCCTGACTTTTAAGATGGGCCAGACGAACGTTCACAAGTACCTGCGTCCGCTGCTGAAACTCATTCAGGATGGCAAGATTGATCCGTCTTTTGTGATCACGCACCGCCTCGATCTTAACGATGCGGCCGGCGGCTACAGCACGTTCAAGGAAAACAAGGACGACTGCATCAAGATCGTGATGAAGCCACATTTGAATTAGCGAAGCCCGGCTCGAAATAAATTAGCGCCCGGCGCGAAGAGCGGTGACAGCACGCATGAACAAGAACAGCGATTTGCACGGCAGCGCGCCGGACCAATCGGAAATCGCCCTCGTGCTTATCGACGTCATTAATGATTTTGAGTTTGTGGGCGGCGAAGAACTTTTTCGCAACGCCTTGCCGGCAGCCAGGAAAATTGCTCGCCTGAAAGAGCGGGCGAGGGTAGCCGGCGCGCCCGTGATCTACGTCAACGATAATTTTGGACGCTGGCGGTCTGACTTCAAACGGATCGTTGCTCATTGTTTGGGCGACGAAGTTCGCGGCCGGCCGATCGCTGAATTGCTGGCGCCGGACGAGGACGATTATTTTGTCCTCAAACCCAAACACTCGGGTTTCTTCTCGACGGCGCTGGAGTTGCTTCTGGAGCATCTGGGAGCGCGCACCCTCGTCCTGACGGGCTTTGCGGGAAACAACTGCGTCTTGTTCACCGCGAATGATGCGTACATGCGCGACTACAGGCTGCTGATCCCGGCCGATTGCACGGCGTCAATCGAGCAAGTGGAGAACGAGTATGCGCTGCGACAAATGCAAGACGTCTTGAAGGCCGACATCAAACATTCCACCGAAATCGACTTTGTTTCTCAAACTAAAACACCGGGACGATCAAAGGCCGCGCGATCGTAAGTCGACGCGTCGCAAGCACTGGTTACGACTCCAGGCAAAAGCTGACCATGTTAGTTATGAAACGACTCAGTATTCTTTCACTCATGTTGCTCGCGTCGGCTGGATGCGTGGTCGTCGGTGGTTATAGTTCTGAGCGGGGATGGTTCTTGTGGCCTGGAACAATAGTGATTTTCATTGTCGGCCTGCTTCTGATTCTGCTCTTGAGGCGACGCCGATGAACGCGATCCTTTGTTGTTTCGAACGCACGCCATTTAGATGAGTGACGTAACGACGCAAAGAGCCGCGCGATCGAATCCCTCGCTTTCAGACCTCTCTTGCAAGAAGGCAACGCGACACACGCGTGTCGGCACCTGCGGATTTGGCTTGGCGCAGGCCGCTTACGCGCGCATTTTCTCGTGCGTTGAAGTTCAGCACACCTTTTATCAGCCGCCACAATTAACAACCCTTGAGCGCTGGCGCCGGCAGTTGCCCGCCGACTTTGAGTTCACCATCAAAGCCTGGCAACTGATTACTCACGACGCGAAAAGCCCAACCCACAGACGACTGAAACGGAAACTCTCCGACGCTGAGAAACAGGAAACCGGCTACTTCAGACCGACAGCAATCGTGAACGAAGCGTGGGCCATGACGCTCGCCTCGGCAAAGGCTCTGGAAGCCAAAACGATCCTTTTTCAGTGCCCGGCCAGCTTCACGCAGACCAACGAGAACATTGCGAACCTGAGAAAATTCTTCGGCCGTATAGACCGTGGGAATCTAAATCTTTGCTGGGAGCCGCGTGGAGATTGGGACAGGGGCGTAGTCACTTCGATCTGCACGGACCTTGAATTGTGGCATGTAGTCGATCCCTTTGTGGGCAAGACGGTAACTCCGGACAAATGTTACTTCCGCCTTCACGGCCGCGGTGGCTGGCGCTACAAATATGAGGACGATGAACTGGAAGAGCTGGCCGCAACCGTTACCGGCCGGAAAGGCGCGTACGTGTTTTTCAATAACAGCAAGATGACAGAGGACGCGTTGAGATTCTGCCGGCTCATCAGTTGAGTACAACGATTCGAAGCCTTCCGTGAATAACAAAAAGGCCGCTCAACTTGAGCGACCCTTTTCAGCAAACGCGTCTGATTTCTTAACGAGTGACAGTCGCGGAAGCGGCACTCGCCTGATTTGCCTGGAATTCGTTCCAGTAGTTCCGAATGAAATCAAGCTGCCCGCCATGGCCGTTGCTGGTGTAGAAGTCGAACTGCTTCATCTCAGCGTAGGCTTGCTCATAGTTCCACTTGTGCTGATTGAAACGGTATAACGCCGCCATCACTCCGGTGCGATGCCGTCCGCCGGCGCAGTGCACATAAAATTTTCCGGTCGCCGGATCGCTGGCGATCTTCAAAAATTCTTCAATCTGCGCGACGCTCGGATCCTTTTTGTCCTCGATGGCGATATTGACGTAGCGCATGCCGGCGGCTTCGACCGCAGGCTGTTCCTTCACCTTGGAATTGTCAGTCAGGTCGATGACAGTCTTGACTCCAAGCGCCGCGAGACCTTTGAGGTCTTCTGCCTTGGGCCGGGCGCCGCGATAAAAATTCTCGTCCAGCTGACCAAAGTTGCTGATCTTGATGCTGGGGAAACTGCCCTCAGTTTTCTTGCCAAACGAGAGCGAAGAAAGAGCCAAAATGAGTGATATCGTTGCGACTAGTGTGGGCGAAAATTTTCTAATAAACTTCATCTAAATCTCCTCGGGTATCAGGCACAGGTTAATAACAATCGGGCCGCTCGGGGCTTTTTGATCGAACAAAAAATGTCAGGGGTTCAGGGTTGATTTGCCCCAAGTCTCCGGGGCATCAAAGGCAACTACGCGGTAAACGCTGCGGTAGTTACTGATTAAAAGTTCTTACCAAATAACCGACTATAAGATTCCATAATTAATCGCTCAGTTGCACAAAACATGTCAGGTTTTTGTAATCGATTCCGTTACAGAACGCCGTATTTCGTGCGTCTGTTTGACGCTCGAAATCGTTCTGTTTGGAACGACTTGGATGGAGCTTTGTGATGCAGTCTTTCTGACGAACGAATACGATAAACTCCAGTTGACCTTGGCAAGCTAAAGCTTGTCTCGCAGATTACACAGATTTCAGAAAAACATCGCGGGGTCAGCAGGAGTTTGATTGGACACAAGGCGCGGAAGCTTGAAACTAGCGCGGCTCACACGTTCAAAATCAATCAGCAACAAGTTATACGGAATCTCGCTCTTGAGAAACATGATGGCGTGCTCACGATGTGCACAAGTGACCAGACCATTTCGTCTTTTTAGGTCGACCGGCAACGGAGTTCGATGACTTAATGGAGTCAGTTATTTATTGGGATCTCCGCTCCAGAGCCAAATCGGCGAATTTAGAGAATGCGCTTATTCAAGCGCTCAACAATCCTAGCAGGCTGCTGAAAAACTGAACATTCTTCCCGCGAGTAGATCGCGGTCAATTATAATCTGGTCCAACGCCACGGCCGGAGGAGCAGAATTCGGTCGCTGACCCCTGGACTACTATCTTTCACGCTTTCAGCTAATATCAGCCGACACGAGTTGCAGTCGCTCACCCCGAGCGATTCTCTTTCAGGCCGTCAGCGTCAATGACTTATGATCCTCAAGCCACTGTCTCTTTTCTTTCAAGTTGTCAGCGTGAATTCAGGTGGCGCCGACCGCGTTCTTTGGCAGGTGAGGTTTCGCCACAGTTGACGACACACCTGACTTAACCGGCACCGGCGAAGTCGACAGCGCGGAACGAATTTCTTTCCAATGGATCGAAACGTCGGCCAACACAACTGACAGCGCGAGGCAGGACCAGATGATTGCCTGGGCGATTTCAACTCCGAGCGCTTCCCAGCCCGTCACTCCCAAAACAAAGCGGGCAGCGATGAAGACCAGCGAGATGGCGTAACTGCGCGTGGCCCACTGGCGATGCAGCGCGATTTTGCGTTTGTAGGCAAATACGCCAGCGAGGGCCGTGGCCACAATCAGCATGAGCGCATCGACGATTGCCAGAATGGTGAAGGACCGCGGCGCTCCGGTCCGCTCCTGGTAATACTGTATGTAAGCGCCGAGGGGTGCGAGCACCAAGGCGCCCAGCACGTACATTCGTCCCATCACGCGATGCGCTCTGGTAAATCGTTGTCGCAGCCGATCGGAAAATTGAAACGGCGCGAAGAGCAGCACGATGGCGCCGAAGATGCCGTGCGGCAGCAACCACCACTTGAAGGGTTCGTAGTGTTGCCAGACCGGATGCGAGGAATCGACCAGAAAGCGTTCATTGTGATAGAGGACATAGACGCTAGCCACAGCAATCATTGCAAAGGTGACATGTTTCGCGTTGAGCTTCATAGGGGACTCCTTATCGTATTCTCCGGTGCTCAGGCTGGTCCTTCTCTCACAAAAGTGGACCAGTTAACCCGGGCACCTGCTTGCCTCACCCCCTCGTTCATTTATTAACGCGAACTTCGGCGGACTTTTGGGCCACGAACGGGGAATTATTTCGCGGGAAGAGGGCCGAGTGGGGGGTGCCCCCGGAACCCGTACCTCGAGCAAGAGGAGTGTAATCATGGATTTTAGGTCGGCATCGACTAGTATCCTCCTGAGCGGCGAGCAGCATTCGAGGCGATATTTCGCATCGGAGCGGGATATCGTTCCTTACTTATTGACGACGTCGTTCTGGTGCGGATTCTGTCCTGCATGAAAACGCGGGAAGAGAATATGAGGTGAACATATGACAATACGGGTTGACACCGCAGGGGGTTCAGATCGGCTTCCGTCCCTTCGACGTTCTCTACTGATAGGCGGACTGGGTTTCGGTCTGGCGAGTTTATTAGTGTTCGCCACAGTCGCCTTCGCCGAAAGGTGGATGTATGCCAATCTCGGCTTGTTAGGCGCTTACCTGGCATGGACCGCTCTTTTTATCTTATTGGGCGGTACCGTGCTTGGGTCGCTGGTGGTCAGCCGTTGGCGGTTGCCGAGATTCTATCTACTCTTCGGTTTGGCCTTTTTCCTGTATGCGGCTGGTTGGGTTGGCGCATACTTTACCTTTCGTGGCTCTGCAGGCGAATGGTTAGGTTCGCTGGCAGGATCGCTTCTGATGGGTTCAGTCCTCGCCTTCGCGTTAGGCTCTGCACGTTCCGCGCTAAACCTGTCCGGCGCACTCTTCGTAGCAAACTCTCTGGGATACTTTCTCGGCTCGGCGCTGAACAATTCCATCGGCGGCAGGGCGGGAATGCTGCTGTGGGGAGCGGTTTACGGGCTGTGCCTGGGCGCGGGATTGGGAGCGGTACTGCATTTCGCTCAGAGGCGGCGCGGCGTTGATTAATGGCGTTGTCTTAAGAAGAGGAGATCAGCGTGACGAGCGGCGAGATCTTAACAAAGGCAACTATCTGGATCGCAATACTCGGATATGCCTTCGGGAGTGCCGTCTTCGCGCTCTTCAGGAACAAACATCAGGGAGACCGGATAGCAAGGCTGGCTTGGACCATAGCGATCGTCGGACTTCTGGTCCACGTAGTCTGCGCTTTTCAGTTCTATCACGAATGGAGTGAGAGCGCTGCTTACCGCGAGACGGCACGTCAGACCGATGAGGTGGTTGGTCTCAACTGGGGTGGCGGACTTTATATCAACTACGCCCTGATCGTTGGCTGGGTCGTAGACGTCGGTTGGTGGTGGTTGCGAGGCATCGACAGCTATCGCCGGCGTCCATGGTTCCTCACGGCAGCATGGCATGGTTTCCTGATTTTCATCATCTTTAACGCCACCGTTGTTTTCAAGACTGGGTTAGTTCGCTGGGTTGGGCTCCTGGTTTGTCTCGGTTTATGTCTCTTGTGGTGGCTCGCGCTTAGGAATTCTCCAAAGTCAGATGAGCTTGCGGTCGCCAAAGACTAGAGCCATGGAGTTATCACTTACCGGAATGCGTCGTCAGAATGCAGGTCCCTTTGCCCTGCCGTTTTATTACGGATGGGTGAACCTTTCGGTGGCGGCGCTGGCTATGGTGGGAACCCTGCCGGGGCGCACCCAGGGCCTCGGGCTGATCACCGAGTCGTTGCTCGCGGACCTTCATATAGATCGCGTCCTCTTTGCCCAAATAAACCTTTGGGCAACTCTAATCGGAACGCTCTTTTGCTTCGGTATCGGACGACTAATTGATCGCTTCGGCAGCCGCATCATTCTCACTATCGTGACCGCGGCACTCGGAATCGTGGTCCTCAGGATGAGCGGTGCGAAGGGCGTGGCAACAATCGCCCTGATGATCACGCTGACGCGCGGGTTGGGCCAAAGTGCTCTTTCAGTTATCAGCATTACGATGGTTGGGCAGTGGTTCGTGCGTCGTCTGAGCCTGGCGATGGCCGTTTATACGATTGTGCTCAGCGTCGGCTTCATGATCGCTTTCCCGGTGGTCGGGGCGACGGTGCTCAAGTTTGGGTGGCGCACGGCATGGGCAGCCATCGGCCTCGCCTTGCTGCTTGGCCTCGCACCTCTCAGCCTGCTCCTCGCGCGCCGGACGCCTGAAGCGTGCGGTCTGCTGCCCGACGGCGAGGGTCCGCGCGAGGCTGGCAATGTTCCGAGCGCCGCAGGCGTCGCGGTGGTGACAGCCGGCTATACGTTGTGGGAAGCACTGGCAACACCGTCTTTTTGGGTCTTTGGATTGGCGAGTGCTATTTACGGTCTGATCGCCTCCGGGATCGCGCTCTTTAATGAATCGATTCTCGCGGAAAGAGGGTTCGACGCTTCCACTTACTACCGCAGCCTCGTGATCGTGGCCCTGACAGCGCTGGTGGGAAACTTCCTCGGCGGCTGGCTGACTTCAAAGTGGTCCATGAACCGTCTGCTGGCGTTGGCGATGGGCCTGCTCGCTGGATCGCTCGTGGCGTTACCGCACGTCAGCACGCAGCTACACGTCGTCGCCTACGCGCTGGTGATGGGGTTGGCGGGCGGATTCGTCATCGTTATTTTCTTCACTTTTTGGAGCCACGCTTTTGGCCGCGCGCATCTCGGCAAAATCCAGGGAGCGGCTCAGGCACTCACAGTCGTTGCGTCTGCAGTCGGTCCCTTGCTGCTGGCCGAGTGCGTGACTCGAACGGGATCGTATGCAGCAATGTTTTACTTGCTGACGCTGATCGTAGTCGTCCTTGGATTGGGCGCCTGGTTCGTCAGCCTTCCGCCCAAAGGGACACAAGCCAGCGCGAGCTGAGAGCCCCCAATCCGCGCGATCCAGAGGAACGCACACCAGCCTTAGGGCGCAAACCGACCTAAATCGGTTCTCGTCTTTTGCCTGTTTCTCCCTCCCCCACTGGGGAGGGCTGGGGTGAGGGTTTAGGCGCGGTCCAGGCCCTCACCCCTAACCCTCTCCCAAAGGGAGAAGGGGCTTTGATCGTTTCGTGTGCAAAGCCGTCTGGAGCAGAAAGTTGACGCAGTATCGGACGGGAATATATTTTTACGGCGATGCAAACAGTCCCAAAGCAAGACGTGCAGATCGCAGCGCCGCTTGTTGTGGCTTCCAGCGACGAGAAAGCGAATTTCCTGCGACGACTGTGCGCAGGTCTCTTCACACCAGTCGATATCTCATTCCTGGTTTCCTTCCGCATCCTCTTCGGCGGCATCATGCTATGGGAAGTTTATCGCTACTTCACTTACGGCTGGATCAGTCGTTATTTCCTTGAACCTGCTCTCACTTTTGCCTACTACGGGTTCAGTTGGGTGAAGCCCTGGCCGGGGCGCGGAATGTACATTCACTTTTTTGTGCTCGGTCTGGCCGCTGCTTGTGTGATGGTCGGTTTCCTTTACCGCATTGCCGCGCCAGTCTTTTTTCTTGCGTTCACCTACTTTTTTCTCCTGGACCAAACGGGTTATCTGAATCACTTCTATCTCGTCTGCCTGATCAGTTTTCTGATGTGTTTCCTTCCGGCAGAACGGGCTTTTTCGGTTGATGCCTTGCTGCGTCGGAAAATCCGCTCAGCCGTAGTTCCGGCATGGACGCTATGGCTGCTGCGAGCGCAAGTCGGCATACCATATTTCTACGGCGGCATTGCCAAACTTAACAGCGATTGGATACATGGCGGCGAGCCAATGCGCACCTGGTTAAGTCCTTTGACGAAAATGCCAGGGGTTGGTCCTGTCTTCACGGCCGACTGGTTGGTTTACAGTTTCGTGATCGGCGGCTTGCTGCTCGACCTGCTGGTGGTGCCGCTGCTCCTGTGGCGACGGACGCGGCTATTCGCATTCGCAGCCGCAGTTGTATTCAATCTCATCAACGCCGTGATATTCGATATCGGCATCTTTCCGTGGTTAATGCTGGGCGCGCTGTTGATTTTCTTTCCGCCTAATCTGCTGCGACGCTTTGCGCGATCGTTTATGTCGTCAGGAGAGGTGTTGCCCGAGGTGGAACCGTCCGAAAGCCCCGAAAGAACTGAGACAATTGCGGAACAAAGCAGTTGCCCGTCTCAGGTCGCCTCGCAAAAATTAGTCGCCGGACTGTTGGCAGCCTACCTTGCTGTCCAACTTTTGTTTCCGCTGCGCCATTATCTCTATCCCGGCAACGTCAGTTGGACCGAAGAAGGACATAATTTTGCGTGGCATATGAAGTTGCGAACAAAGACTGGCGAGGCAGTCTTTCAGGTTACACATCCCCGAAGTGGACAAACCTGGACCATCAAGCCGGAAGATTATCTGGCATCTCGTCAGGTTATGAAGATGGCTACGAAGCCGGACCTGGTCCTGCTCTTCTCGCATTATCTTGCAGAGGAGAAGAAGCGTGAAGGTTACGATGATGTTGAAGTGCGGGCTCGCGTAACGGCTTCTCTTAACGGCCGCCAACCGCAGTTGCTAGTCGATCCCGACGTTGACCTGGCTCAAGAAGAGGTAAGTTTGTTACCCGCGCGCTGGATAATGCCGCTTACGACGCCGCTCGGATCGAGATAACTCCGTTGCGCTGGTCCAATACCAAACCGTGAGTCACCAGCGCAGCTCGGAAAACACAATTTCAGAATCGTTTCCTCAAAAATCTGACACCGTACCTTTTCATTCTTAGGACTCACCCTTAACTTTGGAGTGCGCTGACCTGTCAGCGCGTTGGTCCAGGGCGGCTTGACGCCCTGCTGTGCAGTACGTTTAACCTAATCGTCGTCGCGACAGGTCGCGACCGAACGAAAGCGCTGACAGGTCAGCGCACTCCAAAGAGTCTGGGTCAGCATTTGACCGGGTACGCATTAATCGGAGCTTCAACAACAAGACGTCGGTGCCGGCAGGCAGTTCTTTAATAAATTACATGGAGGTGAAATGATGAGACGAAAAATGTTCGCGTGGTTAGGCACGACGACGGTGGTGGTGGTCCTGGCTGTGGTTTACGGCAGCGCCCAGAAAACAGTTACGGTAGAAATGAAAAACGGCCAGGGCGAAAGCGTCGGCACCGCCAAAATTTCTCCCGCCGCAAAGGGTGTAAGCATCATGCTTGATCTTAAGAACCTTCCAACCGGCGAACATGCCATTCACATTCATCAGATGGCCAAGTGCGAAGGGCCAACCTTCGCGTCTGCAGGCGCACATTTCAATCCCGGCGGCAAACAGCATGGCTTACAAAATCCGATGGGCGCGCATGCCGGCGATATGGATAATTTCACAGTCAGCGCCGATGGGACCGCACAGATAACGATGACAGATCCGCGCGTCAGTCTCGGAGACGGCAGCGATTCATTGTTCTCTAACAGCGGAACCGCGCTCGTTGTTCACGCCAAAGCCGACGATATGAAGACTGACCCTTCAGGTAATTCAGGCGACCGAATCGCCTGTGGCGTAATCAGCAAGTAACTCATATTTCTGGTTTTCAAAGGGAGAGACAATGCGGCGTAACAACTTGCGGGTGATCATCTTCCTTTTCTTAGTGATCTCCCTATTCGTGACCGGCTGTAGCAGCGTGAGACAGGCGAGCCGCAGTCAGGAAACCGACGCCTTGTTTCGCGCGGTCCGCGCCGGGAGTCCTGATTCGGTTAAGGCTTTGTTGGCTTCTCCAAACGTGGATGTGAACGCAGTTGATGAGCATGGCAACACACCTCTGATCGAAGCGGCGCGCCTCGGACACGACAAAGTAGCGACCGCCTTGCTCATCGCGCACGCAGACGCCTCCATTAAAAATGACGAAGGCAAAACCGCCCTGATGTTGGCCGCTGAAGGCCGGCACGACGAGACGGTAAGAATATTGACTGAAGCCGGCAAATAGCGGGCGAGACCGAGGACCGGCAAGATGGTCATTAATTGTCTACTGGATTGCCACTGTCTGGCTTGCATCAGGAATGCTTTCAACTGGACTATTACAGTTATTTAGAGCAAAAGCCGAAGGAGCACTGGCGCCGCCCGGAGTCTATGGCATTACACATTTGGGCTATCCAATCTACTTCCTGACGATCCTGGGTGTTTGGAAAATTTTGGGAGTTGCAGCATTGCTTGCTCCCGGATTTCCTTTGTTGAAAGAATGGGCTTATGCAGGCTTTTTCTTTGTCATGTCGGGAGCGATACTTTCACATATCGCGGTGGGTGATCCCATAAGTGAAATGGTTCCCTCGTTGCTGCTTCTGATCCTGACTGTGGTGTCGTGGTATTTCAGACCAGCGACTAGAAAGATCGTTTCAGTTAGTCAGTAAATATTCATCACTTATCTGAAGGTGAACGGGAGGCAGAAAGTCCATGCAGCCAACACGCAAAAGTATGAACAAGATCGACGGCAATAAGAGAGAGCTATCGCCGGGAGACGGTGAAGAATTCCTGGCGGAACTGAAGGACCGTTTTCAGAAAAACATGAATCGGCACAAAGGTCTTGACTGGGCCAAAGTGCAGGCAAAGCTGGAGGCTGATCCGAAAAAACTGTGGTCGCTTAGTGAAATGGAAAAGACCGGCGGTGAACCGGATGTTGTCGGGTTTGATAAAAAGACGGGCGAGTACGTTTTTTATGATTGCTCAGCGGAGAGTCCGAAAGGCCGCAGAAGTCTTTGTTACGACCGCCAGGCGCTGGACTCAAGGAAGGAACATAAACCGAAAAACAGCGCCACTGATCTGGCAGCCGCCATGGGCATTGAGCTCTTAACGGAAGAACAATATCGAGAGCTGCAGAAACTTGGAAATTTCGACACGAAAACATCGAGTTGGATCGAAACACCTTCTGAGATCAGAAAACTCGGTGGTGCCCTCTTTTGTGATCGCCGCTTCGACACGGTCTTCACGTATCACAACGGAGCAGAATCTTACTATGCCGCGAGGGCGTTTCGTGGGTCGCTACGAATCTAAAATTTGCCTGATTTGAATTTGAGAAAATTGGAATTTGAGAACAAGCGGGAAGTCGCGACGACAATAAATCAATCCTCGGCCACCCGGTCAAGAAGGTTGCTCCGCGGAAATCGGTCCCGTCTCGGTCACTTTCGGAACTGGGCTTTTGGGGGTTGGAGTGAGTGTAAGTAGTTGAGGAATTGAATTATTGGTGGAGCAGAGGAGGGTCGAACTCCTGGCCTCCGCATTGCGAATGGAAAGACACGCTCATTGCAGGTTTTGACATGCAGTTACATGCAGTGACATAAGTTACTATTCTTCAACGGGTTGCAGCCATCACAGGAGCAAAATTCTGTGCAGTTTTTGTCATCGATTTTCATCGATTTGCGTTAAGTCGAGTGACGAATCGGTGACATTTTTTCTTGGACCACCCTGAAGTCCGCATTGGTTCAAAATTCCGATACCTCAATTAAACGTCGGTACTTATTCATATCTACCGACGTTTTGTTGAAGGAGCAAGGGGATAGTGACCAAGCTCAGAAGTGAACAAAACAACCTCCTGAAAATGGCTATTCGCTTGGGTTCATTTGAAAATGAAGACTAGTTTGATCACCGCTAACGATTTAGCCGAACGACTCGGTATTCGATGTCAAACCGTTTACCTCTGGGTACGGCAGAGACGGATTCCGTTCTATCGAGTAGGTCGCCTCATCAAGTTCGACGAGCTGGAGGTGCTGGCGCACTTCAAAGTCGAGGTCGAAAAGGACAACCTTAGCAAGAAACAAACTGAAAGACGGATCGCAACGTCTCGAAACCTGAAGACGATTGATCCGATTCGAGCCCTTCGTTCAAACTCCGATCTCACGCCGGACCAGCGGCGTTACAGAAAGCTGCTCGGGTTAGAGTGAAGGGAAGCCTTATTTTAGAAATTTGGCCAAAACTAAAATAAGGGGTTGGCGATGCGACTCTTATTAAAGGGCGCTTTAATAAACTTCCTTACCGCAGCCCGTTGAATTACCATGGCCAAGATAATTAACATGGCCATGTTAACTCCGACGTTGGGTCCACTTGGACTCGGTGTTCGTCATTCAATTCTTAGGAATCCGTCCCTGTCTCATTTCTCAACCGGTTCATTTTTAAATCACTGCGTCGAACAGCCTCCTCTTGCGCCCAGCGATCCACATCTTCCCGTCTGAATCGAAGGAGGTCGCCTAGGGAGACATGAGGAAGCGGGGATTGATCCGCCGGGCGATTTGCCCACTTCATTATGCCGGCAGTTCTCGGTTGGTTGTCATTCGTAAGAAGCTGCCAATACTGGGCCAATTGCTTGACAGTCATCCATTCCTGGATTGGTGGCGCTGGCGCTTTCGCAGTCGCCGGAAGCGAGAGAACCAATGCGAGAATGTCATGCTTGGCTCGTTCGCAAATCCGTGTGACTTGTTCTTCGATGTCGTTGCTCATTGCCGCCCTTTTTTCACTTGTGAAGACTATTGTTTTCTTATTGGCATGCCTGAAGGTTTCTGACTGGTTAACGATCCGTGATCAACGGCTACCGTACCGTTGACGATGACGTAATCGATTCCCAGAGGCTCGTCAAAGGGTCGATCGTAGTCTGATTTGTCCTCAATCTTGTCGCTATCAAATATGACGATATCCGCCCATGTGCCAGGACGCAATAATCCTCGATCACGCAGTCCAAAGATTTCTGCCGGCTGGCCGCTAGCTTTATGAACAGCCTCTGCCAAAGACAATAAACCCTTCTCCCTGACATAGAGCCTAAATATTCGAGGAAAGGTTCCAAAGCCGCGCGGATGCGGCCGATACTCCCCTGTCGGATCTCGAACAGCACTGTCGGATCCGAAGACGCAGTATGGATTTGCGACGACTTGCTCTACGTCTAACTCGTTCATGTTGGCATAAACAGCCTGGGCGCCACCACGCAGAGATATGTCGATCAGGTTGTCGATCTGTTGATTCAGATCTCGTCCCGGTGCAGGAACCTGCAACAGAGTCTTTCCAATCCATTCCGGCCGGCCAGCGGCGAGGCGCACAAACGAGAGGTCCTTCCATCCTTCCTCATTCAACCGTGTCGCAATATCCAGATGGAGTTTCTTCCTGATCTCGGAAGACCCTCCAGCCTGGCGCAATCCTGATCGATTATCTTTGAGTGCCCAGTCGGGCAACAGAACGTCAGTGGTGGTACTCGAACTGGTGTAGGGATAAGCGTCTATCGTTACTATTTGTCCCTTAGCTCGTGCCTCTTCGAGCAATGCGAGTCTCGATGCGATCGTGCGCCATTGGTGGGGACCAGTGCTCTTGAAGTGTGATATCTGGGTAGCAGCGCCTGATTGCCTTCCGATTTCCAGAGCTTCGCGAATCGCTTCCATACCCTTCTGACCTTCGTCTCGTATGTGCGACGCATAGAGGCCACGCTTGTTAGCTGCGACCTTTGCCAACGCCACAACCTCGGACGTTTCTGCAAAGCGACCTGGAGCATATTCAAGGCCAGTGGAAAAACCTACAGCGCCATCTTTAATCGCACGCTCTACAAGGTTTTGCATTGCATTCAACTCTTCCACTGTCGGTTTTCGCGACGCAAGCGCCATTACCTGTTTACGAATGCTGTTATGGCCAACGAGTGTAGCCACATTTATGTAGCTTCCATTTTTCTCCAGTCCATCAAAGAGCGCTGCAACGTCGGTGCGCGACCGCCCACAATTTCCTGTGATTACCGTCGTCACGCCCTGGCGTAAGAAACTTTCGGCATGGAAGGCGCTTGAGGATGGAATATTGGGTTCGACGTGGGTGTGAACATCGATAAGACCGGGAGCAACGATCAGGTTGCGCGCATCGATGACGACTTTTGCGCGCGAAAGGAGAAAACGCCACCGACTCAAGCCGACGATTCTGTGATCGCGAACTCCGATGTCGGTAACACGAGGCGGCGCACCACTCCCATCGATAACAGTGCCGTTTGTGATAAGGAGATCGAGGTTACGATAGGGAGCGAGGATAAGGTAACCCGACACAAGAATCCCACCGAGAATTACGACCACTGCGAGCACGACCAAATGACGCCACCGCCATCCTGGCGAAGGTCGGCTCAGTTTTGGCATGCCAGTCCCTTGGAGTTGAGAACGTCGATCTTCCGCCTGAGGCTGTCGACGTTGACAGTAGGGGTTGGGTTACTTGTCGCGCTATTCAGTGCTGTCTGGTACTCCGAAAGCGCCTCACACAATCTGTTCGTGCTCTCAAAAGTCTGACCAAGCAGATTGTGCGGCGAAGCTTTTTGGTAATTGAGTGGATCGCTTGTTTGAGGGCGCTTTCAGCAGTTGAGTAGTCTTGTAAGTCATTACTGATGGCACCAAGGTTTATCCATGGCCAGATCCATCCCGGCTCAGCAACGGTGGCGCGCTGATAGTATAACTGGGCGCTGGTGCGATCTTTCTTAGCGAGGTAGACGCGCCCAATTGTGTTGAAGGTCAGTGCTGAGGAGCTATCTCGTTCCAGGGAATGCTGGAGGCTTGCCAGGGCACCGTCGTAATCCTTCTTGAGGAGAGCGAGACGCCCTATCGATAACTGTTCGCGCGCTTGGTATGCTTTTGATTGTCGCAACTCGTTCAGCCAACGGTACAATCGGATAGCCTCAGCCCAATCGTCCTCTGATTCGATTTGATCCTTTTTGACATTGCCGATAATTTCGTCGCTGCGCTTCTCGAGTTGCGGTACGACTTCAGTCGTGATTTCCTGGACATCACTCTGAGTCAACCCGTCGTTTTTGTGTTTCAGGTAGAGATCGTACGCGCTGTTGCCCTGTGGTTTGACCAGATTACCCTTTTTTACTTCCGCAAGAACCGCATTCTTTGCTGAGAAAGCAAAGAACACGAAATAGAGCACAACTAAAACGACAACTAACCCGACGCCGCCGACGACTGCAAAAACCTTTAATCGCGTCGATAGTGGCCTTGAGCCTTCCTCTACAGTTTGCGACTGTTGTGGGGCGGTCGCCTCGAGGGAAGTTTCGTTACCCTCAGTGACGACAGACGAACTTGAAGACTGAACCGGGACTTCTACTAGAATCGTCCGATCGTGCTGACAAAACCTGTATTTGTCCGGGAAATCACGATTGCAAGTAGGGCAATGCTTCATGGTTTTTGTTCTCGCTCACTGTCCTGCTGGTTTTGGATCAACATCACTCCACCTTTACGGCACGCTGGGGTGTGCTTTCGCCGATGACCAACTCAGTCTTGGTAAATTGCACTATCTTGTTGCGTGACCAGGTCTGCCCATCTCGAGTCAGCACTAGATTGTCGTTCACGATCCTCCAGTTTCCGCCGGCCTGATCTCCATTGTCCCAGATGCCACTCCAGGTACCGTTTGGGTCATAGGTGGCATAATTTGATTCCCACCGCCACTTGCCCACCAAGAAAATCTCGTTGCCAATGAAATAGTCAACGCCTCGCTTCGTGTACAACAACTCGGTAAAACCGGCATAGTCCCATTCGCCATTCGAATTCAGATCATAGGTGATTTCCAAAACCGCGAAGTATGGTTCCTTTGTCTTGTAATCCTCCAGATCGAGATTGGTCCGCAAGCTCACCGTCTGGCCATATAACTTAGGCGCAATGATTTTGACGTTTTTGAATTCCGCAGGTGAAGCAAAGTTCCACCCGTCCATCCCTTTGCCCAACAAGTCGTTGATAATTCTTTGAGAATCAGGATAGGCGGCACGAATCGTCGCAAGTTTTTCGGCTACTGAACCAGAGGAAGAAGCGGACTCTTCAATCTCAGTGAGAGAGCGATGTTCACCGTCGGCCGCTACGAATGCGTCTGAAAACTCCGTAAGATCGTCAGGGTCATCTGCATAACGCTTCGTCATCTCGTTGAATTTCGTTTCAGCACTCTCACTGCATTTCTTGTAGGTCTCACGGTCATTCGAGAGAAGCGCTTCGACCCTGCTCTCGGCGTCAGCTCTATTCTTATAGTTTCGTCCGGCAAACTCACTCAAGAAAGCTTGGTACGCGATGTTTACTCTGTCCTTATAAGTGTTTTGACAATCTTTGAAGGTTAGCGCCATCTGGCTTCCGTCCGCGCCAGGTTTCGGCTTGATAAACACCTGGTACAGAATGAAAAGGGTTACTAGTGCACCGACGATCAGCCCAAGGAGGACAATGTGACCCTTGATCCAAGCCTGTACGACTAGATACTTTTCGCGTACACCGAAAGCGGCTTTTGTGAGTTTAGGTTTTAGCAGGCTGCTGAAAAACTGAGCGTTTGCAGTGATTTCGTCTTCATTGAATAGTTTTCCTTATCGATGATGCGGGCTTTTCTTTCTATCGTTGATCGCTTGAGTGGCTCAATGGCCACTTTGATTCGGTTACCTAAGCGACTACGGGCAACTAGTCGCAGTCTTTTTCTTGAGTTCGTCCAGGTTTCTGATTCGAACCAGGTTATAGGCGGCGGTAGCGAACTTGAAGATCCAACCCACCAACCGCACTCCGCGGTGTCGGGTTTTACGCAACAGTCCGACGGTCTTCAGCCAACCGAAAATTTCTTCCACTCGTTTGCGTTTCCGTTGACTGACTTGATAACCAGGGTGGCGCGTGGTCCGCTGGTCGATCGCGCTTCTGCGTCCCTTGTTGTTTTGCGCCACATGCGGCGTCACTTTACAGGCGCGCAAATCGCGACAAAGTCTTTCGTGTCGTAACCTTTGTCGCCCGCCAAGGTCACCCGTTTCTGTTGCGGCCGTTTTGCCAACATCAGCAACGCCGCTTCTCGTTCCGCAGTGCCACTGGCACAAGTCAACAACGCATTGACCACCAAGCCGTTGCGATTCTCCATCAACACGTGGCCCTGAAAGGCGAGTTTTGCCTCGCTGCCCTTGGTCTTCTTAAACAATCTAAGATCCTCGTCAGTAGTCGATTGATGCGTTTTATTCGAGCGTTTTTGTCCATGGAAGTTCACCGTCGGATTGCCCGGGTCATCCGGCTTATCGTCATCGCCGCGCTGCGACTCATCCTTGGGCCGGAAGCTTTTCAAGCTGGCCCAGCCTTCGACCATCGTGCCGTCCACCGTGAAATGTTCATCCGAAAACAACTCTCTTTTGCGGGCCACCTCAAGCACCGCTTTGAAGAACTCTTCCGCGATTTCTCCGCGCAGCAAGCGGTCGCGGTTCTTGCTGAAGGTGGTGGCGTTCCAAACTTCGTCGTCCATATTCAAGCCCACGAACCAGCGAAACAGCATGTTGTATTGCAACTGCTCCATCAACATCCGCTCGCTGCGCACCGAGTAAAGCACTTGCAGCAACAACGCTCGCAGCAACCGCTCCGGCGCGATCGACGGCCGCCCGACTCGCGAGTACAACTTGTCAAAGCGCGGCGACAGTTGCTTGAAGATCTCATCCGTCATCTTGCGCAGCGGCCGCAAGGGGTGATCCGCCGGCACTCGTTGCTCTGGCGAAATGTAGCTGTACATCCCCGCTTGTTGTTCGTGGTCTCCCCGCATTCTGTTCCTCCGTCGTCGACGTTGGCCCAGATTATAGTTGACCGTGATCTACTCGCGGGAAGAATGTTTAGTTTTTCAGCAGCCTGCTAGATCGTCGAGTTGTCCCTTCAGCACATCCTGGGCTTCTTGCAACGACTTATTGATGGCAGAGACTTCGACCTCAACCAACGGAGTTCTGTCGTGTTGGCAGAATCGATACTTATCTGGAAATTCCGTGTAACAGCGGGGGCAGCGCTTCACGATTTCTGACCTCCCAGTCAATTGCACTCATTTCGGATGCTTTTAGACGTCGAGAGACTCGAGCCTCTTGCGAGCGTCGGCCAAATCAGTTTCAGCGTGAGCTAAGTTAGCCAGGTCCTTAGTAAGTGATTGGTTAATGCTTTCGACCTGGTTGCGGAATTCGCCGGAAGCGCCGCCGGCCATAAGGGCGGCTACCTTATGCTGCGCCTGCCTCCTTCCGTCGTTGACTTTAAGGACCTTACCAGCAAGCTCTTTGTTTTCCAGCAGGAGCCTCATCCCGACGATGTCTGATCTCTTTCAAACTCTTCTCAATTTCGCCCTTGGCCTTTTCGGCTGAAGCCTCCGCCTTCTTCATTTCGTCGCTGCCGATTTCTTGTGAGCTTGCCCTTATGTCACGCAGCGCTGCTTCCAATCTCGCGGCGCGTTCTTTATGTTGTTCGATCTCGCCTTTCATTTCATCGGCCTGTTCGTTTTGTTCTTTTGCCTCATTTTCAACGTCACCCAATTCCAAATTGCCCATTTTTTCTGCCTCCTTACCTGATGAGGAATTCGATTCCACTAGTTCATTTACCTGCGCAGGCAATGCTCTGACACCCTGTTGGCGCGCCAGCCACAAACGGTGACGGCCATTGGTCACGTCATAAGAACTGCCTACCTTGTCAACGCGAATGTGATCCGAACCAAAATAAAGATCAAAGAAACGCAAATCCGTGTCACTGAAAATCGAGGCGCCGTGCGCGTCTTTCAACTCAGCTATCCGATCACGGGCTTGCCGGGCGCCGGTTTGAATCTCGTCATCGTTCAAAAACGGTCGCAATCGTTCGAGTGTTTCAAAGCTCGCGCGCGCGTTCTCCAGGGTGAGCTTCTGCCAATGTAGCTCTTCGCCGGCCACGTTGACGGCCGAGGGGTCGAGCCAAACGAATCGCTCTCTCCATTCACGGACGTCGCGCCCACTCTGGCCTTCAAGCTTCATCACGGTGATCCAATAAACGCTTGGCGATCTTTTCCTGAAAGTGAACGATCAGACATTCCCGTTGCACTTTGTCTTCTGGCAACGGTTGGTCGGCTGTGAAATAGTCAAAGGCCGGGCCGATCTTTTCAGCTGAGCCTAGTTTGCGATCGTCGCTCAGCGATTTCTGAATAACCGGCCATTTGCGAACTACTTGACGTTCACTTTGTTCCCGTATACGCGGATTGCACACCTGGCATACGTCTGGGCAACCTGGATACGGTAAGTAGACTGCGCGCACGCTGCCGGTTTCACGAAAGCTCGTCATCGATTCTCGTACCATCGCGTCATCCGGCGAAGGGTCAAGTGAAAGACCTTTCTGATGACATTCTTTCTTGAAGTCTGGCTCGATGACTAGTTGGCTGCGGGCATCCCCTTCTTTGAAAACAAAGCTCTGGCCTGCTGGCAGAATCGCTGCCTGATGGAATTGCCCGGAGTCGAAAACCATTGCGGCGCCCATTTCTTTGCGGTCGTCCTCGGCAACCACGCGGTGCATTACTTTGATGTTGGTTGTCTTGATTGATTCAGGCGCGATGGCCGTAGGCAATTGGTCGGCGATAATAATTCCTTCGTTTAGTGCGCGCATCTCCGCCAACATGTTTGTAAAGAAGCGTATCGCGACTTCTTTCGGGTTAGCCTTATCACTTCCGCCATACCGGTCCCCGCGTCCAATAACGTTATGCGCTTCTTCAACCAGGACAACATGGCTAAGTTGCCGGCCGGATCCTCGTCTCTTCCTCGCATTAGCTTTTGCGTATGCTCGTACGAGCGTGAGGATAAACATCATTGCCAGCGCTTTCTCTTCATCGTTTAAAGCATCGAGTTCGAGGACGATTGGTTTTTCCATTAATACATTCACAGGAACTGAATGCAGCGTATTGAAGCAGCGTCCTTTCAAGCCGCGAGTCAGAGAACCAATTCGCGCTTCTAACGCCCCCCGAATATTGCCTGCTGTTTCACCACGATAGCTGGTGCCTTTTGCGATCGTGAGAGCTTTGTCAAGCAGGTCTTCCATAGTTGGCGGAAGCAAGTTTGCTTCCTCACCGCTGAGCCCTGATTCGTACCAACCTTTGTCCGCATATATTTCAGCGAGCGCCTGCTCCAGAATCATTGGCAGCGGATCCCACATGCTGAAGGCGCCAGAGAAACAGGTCTTGAGCGTTGAGATGTGGTCAGAAACGTAAACACCATCGGGCACCTCGAAGGGATTAAAGCGAAACGGAGAGACGTTCTCATTCCCTACGGTGAAGACAAGCAGGTCATCTTTGAAGCATGGCAGGTTCTTCAACGCGCGATATTCGGTCTTGGCTGGCTCCAGGACGATGAATGGAACCTGATGCTGCTCCCATAACTGTTGCAGCAAAGAAAAGCAGAGGGTGGTTTTTCCAGAGCCTGGGGTCCCGACGATAAGGCAGTGCTTGGTCAAATCCGCCAGTGTGAACGCGGCTTGACTCTGTGTCTTTCGATTACCCTCAATCAAGTGACCAATCTTGACGGTCGCGTGATTAGACGAGTCCGCAGATTGCTGCTCGGTGAATCCAGTGTCGAGCGGTATGCCTGGGCAGCCAGCGCGTCCCGGAATGGGCAAGCGGAAAAAGCCTGATACTTCTTTCAAATCGACCAGGCGATGCAATCGCCTCAATGTCTCCGGGGCTTCCGGATGCTGCCAGATTTCTTCTCGACAAACGGCGGGCGACACGTAGCACAAGCGAACGGCATTGAGGGCGCGCTGGAAAGCAGGGTGATCCCGGTCGAGCGCATAAGGATAGATTGTTGGGCCAGGGGCTGTTGCAAACGAAGTCAAAGCTGACGCAACTTCGAGAGGTGGATCATCTTCCCACCAGAGCACTCGGAATGAGTAGAGAAACGAGCGCCCTTTAGAATTACCGTAGCGTTCCAACATATCCGCGTAGGACTTGCGAGCGTCTTGCGCGTGTGGATCGGCGGCAATTTCAACAGTTGATGGCTGGGAATATAGGCCACCTGCGACTTGAACCCTTTGATCACGTCCCCAGTGTTCACATAATTTGATCCACTCTTTCAATTCAAATTCTTCAGATTCTGTAATTGGGCCACCCGCCGCGCCTGAGGCCGCCGGTACCAGGCAAATATCCACGACTACTGCTCGATTCTGGGAATAGTCAGTCAAAGCGCGGCAAAAATCCACCATGTCATTTTCAGCGGGCTCGAATGGTTTAGTGGAGTAGTAAAATGAAAAGTTGCATATCGGGCGTTGATGCCACGCTCTGACCATTTGTTCCGGTTTGAGAATTTCGGCGATTGAGGAGACCCCATCAAGAGACAGGACCTTTCTTATGATTTCCGGTTCGAGATCTTCCGGCTGCAAGTCAACGAGGCGATACTCGGACGGAAATGCGCGGCGGACCATCTCACGGAAGTGCTTGATGCCACTGGTTGCTTCGGCCTCCGTTGTCCCATAGTTTCGTCCGATCAGAAATAATCTCGTCCTCCCCTCCCCATCGTTCGACTTGCAGTGGAAATACCGTAGCGTTACTGCCGAAAGCGGCCCCAGATCATGAATCGCGGCAAGAAACTGTTTCTGTCTTTGCGCGACGCGTGCTATCCGTTGGGCTTTGTCGAGTTGAGCCAGGTCAGGGAAACGTGGTGAGCTAAAATCCGGGACTGCCGGGATTTCAAAAATAGAAAATGCCAAATGTCCATTCGCGACCTCAACCCCCGTTTCGCCGCGAACACGCGATCCATGCCACAAGCCGATTCTCGCATCGGGATTGACCTTGGACGGTTCTCCTTGAGGGTCGATGGCGGTGCTTTGCACCGGAAGCGCTCTCCGGGGCAAGGGGAAATCATCTTCAGAGTAAGGCGCATTCGGCATTCGCTTCACACTCCTGACGTGGCAGCATCGGCCTGGCGCGGAGTGGGTCCCGCTTCGGCGCTCTGACCTTCAAAGAAACCCCCTTTACCCCCTTCTACTCGAACCACTTCTCCTCCTTGTTGCACAATGTCGTCTACAACAGCTTGAAAGACCGCTCGCATGGCGGTGCAAAACAGTTGCATGTCATCTACTTTGAATGTGCGTGCGAGACGCTCGGCCGCTTTTTCATACGCCTGTCGCTGTTGCTCGCGTTGCCACTGTTCCCTTTGTTGTGTTGCCTTGGTAGCTTGCGCAGTTTGCGCTACCACCAGCCAGATCACACCAGCTACCAGACCACAAAAGCCCAGGAAGCCGAATAACACAGTCGCCCCGGGCGACCCTGCTGCGCCACTGGCAAACGCCAAAAAAAGAAGGAATCCCCCACCGCCCAGCAGAAGAAGAGGCCCCGGGTTCATTGGAGTCTTTACCGGCTCCGGAGGACGAGGTGCTGGTTGTAATTCGCTGGCCAGGTGTAGCTGGATACTGGCCCATTTGCCCATGTAGTCCACGCCCATGATGATCTTGATGTCGCTGTATGGGTGGTTGCGTAACTGGGCGACCAGGCGAGGTCGTTCTTCTCGCGAGTCATTCATCCATCGTGCTCGAACAAGCTGAACGTCAACCGGTACTGACTGAGCCTCAAGGATTCTGGTTACCCGTTCCAACAACTCTTCGGGTTTGAGAATGCGATCCGTGTGAGCCAGGTGAACAACCTGTTCATCTCGGATCACCAAAGGACGACGTTCGCCGGGCGCGACATATCTTTCCGTTTCGGCGAAATGCCAAACGCCCTCGCTAGCCCGCATCTCCAACATCTGACCCGCCGACGTTCCCCCAATATCTTTCCTAACTGGCGACGCCTGCATGGTTGAGGTGGATTGAGTTGTAGCCGTTGGGGTCCATGCTTGTGTTGTAACAACTTGATCTGTACCGCAGAACGGGCAGAACTCCGCTCCCGACTCTAACTCTTCATTGCAGTCTCCGTTAATGCACTTCATGTGCTCTCCTTCCAAATTGTGAGGATGAAGCCGCGTTTTAGTTATTGATGACGAATGAGTAAGGACATGCACACAGAAGACGCGAACCCAATTACGCTTAAATCACATCCAACCTTTTCCATGGCAGACCCCACACTTAACCGCACCTCAACCATGACAGTTCTTGCATTGGGATGATGAGGACAGGAGCCCTCCACTCAACCTTCCTTTGCCGTGACACTTCGGGCACTTAACTGAGCCTTTTCCACTGCAAGTTTTACATTTCGGCATTAGCGTCTTCTTCCTGCAAAGTGCGCGGGCAGTTGAGTAAATTGCAGATCAAGGGCCGGTGCAGGAAGAGAATGAAAGAAACTTAGGCTCTTGAGGACCAGCCTGTTGCTTGGGCGCGGCGGGACAATATGCCAAGCCCTGGCCAGTAGTCAACGGTATTTTGTTGAGAGATCGTTTTCTGCGGATTTCGGCGGTTGAAGAAAGCACCCGTACTGGGACGCTTAGTGTGTCTAAGACTAGTGTTTTTCCCTACAAACGCGCGACATCGGGACACTTCAATGAATGCACTAATGGCCGCTGGCAGCCGTTTCCGCTGAACTGAATTCTGTCTTCGAATGATGCTTGACGGAACGACCTATTCCGCCAGCTCTTTCAACGCATCTCGATCCTCGTGCATTACACGTTCGGCAGCCTCAATGTCTCTGGCAAGCGTCAACTCTGCCGAGAGTGAGGCCCGTGCAAGCGGCCACTGCCGCTTCGATGGCAGCTATCTCCTCATCGCTGAGTCGGAAAACGTTGTGCGTTTCGCTTGCGATCGGCTATCCGCGAGGCGGAAACGGATCGTTTACTAAGCCCGTGCTATCGCGGTGACGGATCTGACCGTTTCTACCGTGAATGAAAAGTTCACCGCCCTGGTTGCGGGCAATCTCGCGAGCGGCATCTATGGCTTCCTGCTGGGTATCGTGAATTGAAGTTGCGCGGGTATTGCCGGCACCCCTGACGGCCCATTGGTCATCGTAGGGAACGACATGCTGGTCACCTTTGAAAGACATTGATCCTGGCTCCTTTGATTTGATTTCGTGTTATGGCTTCGAGTTTGCGGCTGTCGCGAAAGTCGAAACGCAATATGGGTTAATGCCGACCGACGTTGGCTGGGAGAAAGCGTGTTCCCAAACCTCACGTTCACGGTCGGCTCGCTGCGGGTCGCGCGGTCGTGTCTTCGTTTCCTGCTTTCCACCTGCTACCGCCACGGTGCCAATCGTCTCGGCGACGCCACAGATCTGAATGTTGACGCCCGCATTGTCGATCTGCGGAATCGCGATGGGCGATCCCTTCGGTTGGTCGAATGCCTTCTTGATTTCCTTGACCTCCGTTTCTTCGCCGTCCGTCAATGCGTAAACCGTCAGGTGCGCATTGGGTCGGGAATCCTGCTCCCGCAGAAACTCAACCACGCGCTTGAGGCCTTGAAATACAGGTGACGCAGTGGTCTCGGGAATTTCCATACATCGAGCCGTGATGCTCGTAACCAGTTCCTGTCGCTTGGTGGCAATTGCCTCAGGCCCCGCCATGGTGCCGCGCGTGTCAGGCAAAGCAAAGCTTCCACGCTGGACCGGTTCGTTGGCGCTTGCCGGTCCCCCAGTGCTAAACAGGGTAATCGTTGAGCCCCGGTGCATCGCCGGATCATTCATCTGCCGCCGCGCAATCTCGCCGACTTGATCGCAAACTTTTTGGCGAGAGTCGGACGGGTCAACGACTATGGCAACGTGTCCAGGACGTACCTGCGGAACTGAATTACGCCAAACCAGAAACGCAGAGATGCCGGTAGCCACAAGGATGCCCGCACCGATCGTCCGAATCGTTTGCGCTTTTTTATCATGCTGCATGTTTGCCGACCTCACTACGGCATTACGCGTTCTTTGTGATTCTCAGCGATCCCAGCCCTGTAGCCTGCAAGGCCAGACTCCGCTGCCGCTTCCTCGATGCGGTCGATATTGTCGTGCGAAATCTTTCTCCATTCGACGTATTCAAAATGAGCGTCGATTTCGGCTTGTTTAGCCGTTCGCTGCTCCAGAACATCGGCGTGGTGCTCGCTTGCGCCAGCGATCTTACGGTCCCCGCTGCTGTGCGCATCCTTCCTATCCTGGTACCGGCGAAACGCCGCCCGAAAGCCACGCGCAAGAAATTCGAGAATTATGAAAATCGCGAGTTCCATTCCTGTGAGCGCGAGTGCAAAGTAAACCGCCACCTGGGTGGTTGCATTGGCCAGGCGAATGCCTCCGAGCGCCACCGCCAGTAGAAACGCTCCAATGAGGAATCCATTGAGAAGCCGTGAGGCATTATCTTCGCCTCTCACGTCGACGTAACGCAGCGCCGCCCAGGAGATCAGGAACCCGATTAAAGCGCCAGCGCCGACGGAGTAAAACCAGCGCGAGGCATCATCGGCGACTGTGAAGAAGAAAAAGTCGCTGAAAGTCGGGCTTAAGCTCGCCGCCACCAGCAGAGCGGCCAGGAACATGATCGTCAATGGAATCGCCGGCTTTTCCGCCGGTAGCAGTGCGGCCTTTTCGCGCTTTACTTCCCGAACAGCTTTCGCAGCGTAATCGATTTGTTCCTCGAGCTTCTCGCGCTGCTGCTCATTGCGTTGGTTTTCGGCTTCGATCTTCTTATCGTGAACATCGTTAACCGGATCATAAACCTCGCGGTATGACTCCCTGCCCATCGCGCGGCTCAGCTTTTCAACACCCGCTTCATCATTGGGCCTTGATTGTTCGCTCAATGAAGCCCGGGCGGTTTCAAATCCCAGTTTGAAACATTCGTTATGGAGCGGTAATGGCAACGGCGGACCGCCCACCACCTTGCCGGTTGAAGTCTTTGGGTGATTCGTCAGAATCCCGGACGTCGTCTGTGGCACCCCCGGCGCCGTTGACGAGCGGTTGCCATTGTTAGTTGTCGTTTGAGTACTCACCGCCGGAGAACCTCCTTAATGGTTTGTAAGCTGTGCTAGAAACTTCTCTGAATCGCGCCCGGTCCGGAATTTGGGAACCCGAGATTTCGTAGGAACCGGCGCGGGACGCCTGGTAAGGGTCAAACAAAGCGTGTTGACCACGCAAAAGATACAACGAAGTATTGACGCTGTCAACGGTTTTATAGATGTTCTATTATGGGTTTGGTGCCATACCTCCATACATCACCCGGATTTAAGCAAAATGCGGCCAAATTTGTGTTTTCGCGGCGTCGAAATTGACTGGTGAGATAGTGCCGGGCATAGTAAAAAGGCCCTGATGTGGCCATCAGGACCTTTCGGAAAGGTGATCCGAGATTGGTTGGTTTGTTAAGCGGCCTCTTCGTACTTAATGGTGACTTGAGGTCGCCGATATGCTTCCAAACCGTGTTTTTTTAACAAATCAACCAGGGCTTGTCTCATTAGCACCGATTTAGCCTCGCCAGTAGTGAGGGCTAGGCATTCCAAATTCTCGTCCATTACTTTGGGCAAGAATATCGTCGTTCGCGTGGAGCTATCTTCGGCACGCGCCGCCGTCTTTTTGGGTCGAGGCATTTAACATTATCTCCTCCATTTAGTTGTTGACCGTGGATTTCAAGGGGTGTATGTTGACATATTCTTGCTGTACGGTAAAAGCCTCACCATCCAGTTTGGGTATGGTATTACCGCAGTTTTTTTCTGTCAAGACATATTTTAAAATGCGACATATTTTCCACAAAGAAAAAAGTCGCTTGTAAGAATGCGTTTAACCGGCTATTATCCTGCCGCTTTCGTCCTCAAAATTCCTAGTCCTCCAGTGTCTTTCAGAAGAAAGGAATCATCCAGAGTTGCCCCAGATCTCACGGCCGGTTTCCGCCAAAACGAAACGAGAACTTCCATATGCAGTTTTTGAACTTGCCTCGTCCTTAATGCCCCAGCTACTTCGCATTTTTACTCAATGCGGACTCAGCCCAACCGAACTGTTTATCTTGACGCACATTAGACATGCCGGAAAGGACTACCGCGAAGGTTTGAAGGCATTTCCAAAAAAGGAACTTCGGGATATCTTGACCATGGCTTTTCGCCAGTCGGCACCACAAGTCACAAAAGACATTAAAGAATTAATGGCCAGGGAGTTGTTGGAGGAGAAGGTTCTGACACGTGAGGTCATACAGAAGCTGTTTGGTTCCCATGACGGGTTTAGCAGAGTCTATGTTCTCACCCCAGGCGGATCGAACAAAATAGACCAGTTCATAAATATGATCAATCAGCTCTTCGGGAAACTCGCAGGAGATCTGTCTGGTCCAACGTTCAAGGCCTTGACCATAGGCTTGGATGCATTCGCCAAAAAGGGAATCGGACGCACCAGGTCGCGTTAGATTCGGTTTCAAAACTCTCACCGGTGGTAACGGCACGGATAAGCCTTGTGGTAGGGCTGCTGCAGATGCCGCTGGATATTCTCTCGGGCCTTGGTCTAACCGGACTGGCGAAGATGTTGGAAAGAGTTTGTCGGCAGGGTCGGCGGTCTAGTTTTCTAATTGCGCCCAAAGATTCGGTACAAAGCCTAGATGGTTCAATCAAGTGTGGCAGTTTCGCCGGTAGGTTGGGTGGATTAGATCTTAGAGGCCTAATCGATAGTAACGAATCCATGGCGGAGTCGTTGCCTTCATTCGCGAATCGCGAATACACAATGTGAGCTTCGTAGATTCATGTGGTCTGTTTAGTTTAGTTAGATGGCCCATACGCCAGTTCGTCCATCATCGTCGCAAATCGACTCCATGGAATTCGCTTTCGGATCTGTCGTTTCCCTCCATACCACAGAAGCGAGCCACTGCCAATAATCAGGGTGCCAATCTTTTCCTTATCCGCGTAGATTGCTAAATCCAGTGATGAACCTGCTCTCGTCAACTCCACAACATGTAGGTTTGCTTTAACAGAATGTTTCTTGATTGATCGTTTCTTTGGCACCAGACTCTCCTTCCTATTGACGGCCTTTTTTATTCAGTTCGGCTGAGTCACTCATTCGCCTGTTACGCCTTGTCGATTGGTCGAGTTCCGTAAGGACACTGTAGAGCTTCCCCGTGATCTGATCGCCTGCGCCTGGAAGCGATCTCAAAGTCCAGAGTGCCGTCGCTCTTATGAGTCCCATATCAGTTAGTTCGGCTTGAATAAACGGATTGCCCTCGACTGTCCAAGATGCACCGGGCGACTCAAATACTTTAACGTCATGGAGGTCAAGGTCACTGGACTCGCGAGCGGACAAGTTGTTGGCAGGCTCAACTTCTGCTATTTGGTGGGCGCGGCTAAATAATTCTCCTGCATAGTCCAAGTTAGTTAAATACGCATACATTACGAACTCTCGTACGCCAACGCGCCAGATTGTTGCTCTCAGATTGCCGTTTCCAAAGTCTCTGGGTGAGATTTGATCTCGGCGTCCTTTATAGACTCTCGCCATTTTGACGAACTCGCGCTTCTTTTGCAGATATTGACGCATTCTGAGCGCACCAGTTGCGCGCACCAAACCGTCTGCGTCAAGAATCTTTCCACTCAACCGGGGCGTTTTTGAGGAAGGGGAAAACTCCCTCAACAGTCTCTCGAAATAATCGAAGTCACCTGCCCATAGAGCAAACGACGCAATCATGAAGTTGTCCCAATCAGCATCCATACAGGTTAGTCGTCACCGTTTCATAGGCAGTCTTATCGCCTTTACTCTTCAACTCGTCCACAAGTTTGGCCCGATCCCGAGGAAGCAGCAGAGTAGCCGTCAATGATCGAGATGCGTCATATGTGAAGCTTACAATTAGACCGTAACCAACATGCCCAGGTTGCGAGCTAACTATGGCCGACCAATACGCGATGATTTGACGGAGAGCTTGACGTTTAGCTGCTTGAGATGCATTTACAGAGTTTCTGGCTTTCGATTCTACTGGCCACCAATCGGGCCAGGCGTGAGTCCCGCCGCTAGGTACTATTGATTTGAAGATGCCAGGCATATGAGCTTTAAGCCGCATTAGATAATCCGGAGATCTTCTCTTCTGGAACCGTGTGTGCGGACTGATATGCGCGATATCCCGCACTTGAGCGCTTAGACACCTCGTGGCAAAAAGCGCCGCAACGCATTCGCCGATGTTTCCTGTCACGCCGGCATCACGAACTTTTGCGGTAAGTCGCTGATATGGATGAGATGGCGAAAAGCCGGGAATCGCGGGGAATGTTAAGGTGCGCGGTGTTACGACATAAGAATCATAGTGTCGGCCCATTGATAGGACATGATAAGAACCCGCCCAAGACGATGCATTACCAATAGATGGCACGTCCAGCAATGTCGTGCCTGCGGAGCTTAGGGCCCCGCGCAAGCCTACTTGGATATTGACTTCGACGTTCACTACGCACCATCCGCTTGGTCAGACCGCTTTCTGAAGAATGTAAGACGACTCCTTTTCGAGTAGCTGAGGATTCCGGCAAACATGAAAATCCCACTGACCGAGTTGTCCCCAATTGTTCACCGCCGACTTCCAACGCTTTGCTGCATTGTGTTTCGCTTTGTCTTGATCGTCTTCGTAGCCTTTGATTTCAAGAATCAGTGTGATGTCGTTTTGCAGACGAACCAAAAAATCTGGTTCATAGTTGTGGTCAATACCCTGATACTCGTAAGGGATTCGGAAGCCTAAATGATCATTCCTCGCGTAGAACTCTACCTGGCGACTCTGTTCTAGCTTGAACGCTGCTGTCGACTCCCACGTAGCTGTGTCCGCGACTACCAGATTGATATGACTCCGCAGGGTAGCGAAGCAAGTGCGCTTAGTTGGGAACTGCACCTTGGAGGTGCTCGATATTGGTTCGTAACGATATAGCACCGGCAACAGCGGAGGCTCTCCTTCGGACTCATCAGGCTGAATGCCGTCCCGGAGCCTTTCCACAATTCGTTCCACGTACTTAAGTAGCCCGAGCCTCGCAAGGATGGCTTCCTTGAAAGTTGACTTTCCTTTGTGCGTACTCCTGAACAAACTGATATACCTGCGGGAATAGTTGGTGCCTAGACTGCAACCGCAAGACTCTTCGTTTCTGTTCAGAGACCTTGCTGTCATCACTAATCAACTGCTCTAACACCAAACGTGCAATTTCAAACTCTATCGTCTGAAGGTGAGTCTGCTCATAGTAATTCTCTCGATTCTGTTCGAGTCCCGGAAAATCTGAACCGAAACGCGATTGAGCGCCCGTTTTATACCCGACCTGAGGAAGGAGGTAAGTCGCAGTAGGTTCTCGGTTGGGTTCGATTAATAAGCCTTCCATCTGATCGATGTCGCAGCGAATCAGATTTCTCTTAAGAGCAAACGTGTATCCTTCTACTATTGGAAACTTGATTTCCATTGCCGCGCGATTCTCGAGCGCTCGGACGTGGTTGAGAGGCTTATCATCCGGTTCAGCTTTCTTCGCCGGTCGTCCCTTGAACGGGATCATAGAAAACGGGATTCCGTAGACATCGACATACTCTTCGGGCAGCAAACCAGTTTCCTTATCAGGTGTGTAATTAATCCGCCGAAGTCCGCGTCCCACTACCTGCTCACACAACAGTTGGCTTCCAAAGGCGCGAAGGCCAAGGATGTGAGTTACGTTGTTTGCGTCCCAACCTTCTGTGAGCATCGCGACCGAAACCACGCAGCGAACATGCTCTCCTGGCTCTCCACGTTTGCCGACTGTCGCAACCACTTTACGCAATTCCTCGGCTACATCTGTTTTCTTTTTGTTTGGATCATCGCTCTCAGCTTCAGCCAAGAGCTTGGAGTCGATACGGATGGTCCGTTTCTCTGCTGGAGAATTCGAGAATTCCGGCAGGACCTTGCTGCCTTCGTAAATCGTTTGATTTTGCTTTTGTTTGGACCCTTTGCGTTTCTTTTGTGCGACGCCGCCGTTGTCAGAGAGCAGTGCTTCAAGATCGGCCTCGGTAGCTATTACTTCCTCCCGCTCGCCGCTGACTTGCTGATAAAAGATCTCAGCGACGGCCGTATTGTCACAAACAATAATCAGCACCGGCGGCACACGCTCTTGCCCGGGCGCAGCTTCCTCGTTGTACTTAAACCTTTCCAGCCACTGACCGGCGATCTGAATTAGCGCGCCCTGAGCTTCGCGATAAACGATATCCGGTCGCGGTTTCTTTGATTTTCCGGTCATAAACTCGGCAGGTTGCAGGCCATCTTTGATCCATTCCCACAGCTTGAAGTACTCGGGATCGGGTCGACCGGTGGTATCAGAGACAGGTAAGCGAGGGATCTTCACAATTCCAGACTCGATGGCGTCAACCAAGCCAAAATCGCTAACCAGCCATGGGAAGGGCCGGCCTTCCGGATGGCCGCTGCCTGGATATAAAAAGGTGTAGCGGAAAAATCTATACAAAAGGAAATGCCCGCCGCGTTTGAATCGAGCGCATTATTTATTTGATCCAACCCGTCGATCCATATCGTCGCCTCGCGGCTTCATCTTCTCGCCGCTTCTTTTTCCTCAGCACTCAAGCCTTCAATTTCAGGCGTTGCTGCGGGTAGCCAACAGTGATGCCCCTCGTCATTGAGCACCATGATCGGCATCCGGTCATACAACTCTCCTAACACCCGCCGCGCAAGCATTGCGGGCGTCTCCGGACCCTTGTTCACGACCGCGTATGTTGCATCCCCTTCTTTGTGCTCTGATTCCTCCGCCAATCGATGCCAGTTTTCAACCAGGACTCTCCCTCCATGCATCAGCGTCCGGTATTTCTCAGGCACGATGTCAAACTCGACGTAGTAGTTCTTCGGAATCTCAGGACGTAGAACTTGCAGCCGTTCCTTAACAGTTAAATTCGGACAGCAGACAAAGACGGCGTTGGGAAATTCTTTGCTTTGCGGATTCTGCCCGCGGTTGCAGAAGGCCCAGGCAATGAGCATGGCCATGACGACTGTCTTACCCGACCCTGTCGCCATCTTGCAGCCTAGCCGACGTAGAGGCATTAAAGAGGAGTCTGACGGAAAATCTGCTAGCGTGGGGTAGTAGCTGTCGGCGGTAGTGTGAAACGAAGGCTTCTGGCCGCGTAATAGGAGTTTGATTTCGTCGTCGTTGAGATCAAAATTCTTAAAGCCTGTGCGAGAAGACTTTCCAGTAATGCGCAACTCGGTGAGATAGATGATCGTTTCCACGGCCTCGCGTTGGCAGAAAAAGAGTCGTCGGTCGCGATCCTTTCTTGCCCAATGACAGAGGATTGCCTTCGTCACGTTGGAAGCTCCCGATAGTCTGCATCTCGCCAGCGCTTCACATCTTTCCGTAGAAGGTTCACTAAGGTGAGCAAGTCGTGATCTTCTTAGAGAAAGAGCGCCTTCTGTCCGGTGCCGACTCGTTCCGTCTTGTACCAGTAGCCCGCATCTCGGCGCGAACCTGCACGTGTGGCAACACCTGTTTCCTTATCGTAGAACCAGTGATCGTTGGGCTCTTCGTAAGGAGCGCAAATCACCGGACTGTCGACCGGTTGGATTGGGATTTCTTGCTGAGTTTTCATTACTTCAGCTTATGAACCTTCATCACTTCGTTGCCGCGAGGATCTATTACTTTGACTGCGACAGTCTTGTTTTTGCCGGCGGGAAACGCTAGCGAGACCGTGCCACTCAGCGCTTCGAATCTTTCCGCATCGATCACACCGCCTGGTCCATTGAGTGCGCGATAAGAGTTTGTCCCAGGCGTTGCGGTCAGGAAAGAACGCTTGCGTGATGCAGAAGGTCCAGCCATCGTAATCACTGTCTAGAAACCAGGCGGCAACTTTATTTGCGCCGGTCGGGGTGATGGAGTTGTCCACCGGGTTATAGATGTCTACGCCTTCCATCGTGACCGTGTAGTTCCCTTCATCGTCAGACCTCACCGAAGTGCGTGGCTGGCCAAAGACCGTGAATAGCTGGCTGCCCGGTTGTTCCTTTAAGAGTCCGGCCATACCCGAGTCACGTCGGGTTGGATGTTGGCCATGTGAATGCGCAGCTTTGGATGTTGCGCTTCTTCGATCACCGCTTGCGCCGGACCATCAAAACTAAAGCCCGGCAATCACCGAGATCGTCATAGCCGCGACGGTTTGCCGAACGCACGAGATCCTCAACTTGCTTTGCCGTCACTAAGTACCATACTTTGGGCCGAATCCGACGCAAACTGCTGCGCGTCCATCCGGGTCAGCGTCTTCCGATCCTTTTGGAGTCCAGCGACCTTCGGCATGCAGCCCGCTGTCAGTGCCAGTCACCACAGATCAAGTCGAGAGAAGTGCATCTCTTTGTTGTTGGGAAAACGTACGCCGTCCGTGCGCAGCAAGCGGCTCATCTGATCGAGATAGGCTTCGATGTTCTTCACTTCGAGATTACCGATTGGTTCAACGAAACGAAGGCTGACCGGCGGCGGTGCCTTATCCGATTCAAATGTTTCGAGGCTCTCAGGCGCGCCGCCGAACTCGATCACCTTTTCATCGCTCAGCGACATCTCCGGCGGCTGAACGGCCTCGACTGTAAAGGGACCGCTCACGCGGACGACGCCTGGCACTTTCACCGGTTGATCGACCAACTCTTCTGGCTCCGCGTTGCCTTCGATGCAAGCGTTTACTTCGTCCATCTTCGCCCGCCAAGCCCGGCGATATGTTGTGACGTTCACCTGCAAGTCCTTGGGCCAGTCGATGTCGATATCGAATGGAACTTGCCAATGCTCCCACTTCTCAGGCAACTCCCAGCGACGACGATCTGCGTCCGTGATGGATTTCTTTCCTTCGGCCTTCTGTTTAGCCGCGAGCTTTCCAGTTAGCTTGCGCCGCAGATCATCAGTGACTTGCGCGAGCGCGGCGTTGGAGGCAGCGAGTTTCTCGTCGAGAACAGGCTCGTGCTTAGCGAAGATCGGATCGAGGTTGGTGTTTTGCGCAATGCTCTTGAGCGTGATGTGCGGAACGGTTTTGTACTTGAATCCACCTTCGATCCCGCGTGATTCGTCCTTGAACTTGTAGTAATCAAGCTTCGACGTAAGCAAACGCTGCCTAGCGATCGCGATGGACACACGGCTTGTGTCGACGGTGATCCAGCGGCGGCCAAATTGTTCTGCAACGTATGCAGTTGTGCCACTGCCGCAGGTAGGATCAAACACAAGATCGCCAGGCTTTGTAGCCATCAACATGCAGCGTTCGACCGCGCGAGTGTTCGTTTGTACGACGTATCGTTTGTCTTTTGCTCCGCCCAAGTCCGCCCAAACATTCGTGAGTGCGATACAGCCGAAATCGTCCAACTGTTTCTTAAATCTAATTTGAGTCTTTCCTGCCATTACACGATCAGCTCCTAGCACTCGGGCCATATCACTCTCGTTGTGCTTCCAAGAATTATTTTTGGCGGGTCGAAAAGTTTTTCCTTCAAATTCTATTTCATACAGTTGAGTCCGAAACTCGCCGCCTGAAGTTAGCTGATCGGAGTAAATTAGGTTCGCTCCTTCTTTGGTAACACCCGCCAAGTCGTCCCATTCAGCATCGGTTGGTGCCCTCAACTCACCAGATGGAAACTCCAGCCGATCAAAATCATCAGGAATTTCACCCTCGCCGAATTTTGTAAGGAACAACGGCACGATTTCAAATTTGGTTTTGTCCCGACAGTACCAAAGAATGAAGTCATTGATAGGTTCGAGCGCTCCGCCTTTTTGATTTCCTTTTTTCTTATAAACTATCGTGACGATTGAATTTTCTCTCCCAAACGTTTCGTCCATTACGTCTCGCACTCGATGCACATTCGCGTCTGAGATCTGCACAAAAATACTTCCCGTATCGGTCAAAAGCTCCTTCGCAAGAAATAGGCGGTCTCGGAGATAGTTCAGATATGAATGCATTCCAAGTTGCCACGTATCACGATAAGCCTTAATCATCTCAGGCTCGCGCGTTAGGTCTTGCTCCTTCTCTCTCACATCGCGACGGCCGATTTCCGATTGAAAATTGCTCGCAAACTTAATCCCATACGGTGGATCGAAGTAGATCATCTGCACCTGGCCAGCGAGGTCTTCGCGCTTAGCGAGTGAGGCCATGACCTGCAAGCTGTCGCCGAGAATCAAACGGTTAGCCCAGTCCACTTCATGCTGATAAAACTGTACCGCCTCGTGATAGGACTGCTGGGGGTCGGCGAATAGCCCACGTTGCACGTCTTCGCGGGCGGCCACGCGCAGGATTGCCTGAGCACTTACGCGCTCGTGTATGTGCAGGGCAACCGGATCAACTGCGAACGAGGGCATTTCACGCTTGCCCGCCCACTCCAGCCACGGCTCTTCTTTTCGCAAAGCCTCAGCCAGCAAACGCAATTCATCTTCCGTCAGTCTTCGCTCGCGCGCCTGTTGCAGCAAGTCGGGCAGCTTGTCCGACGCGCCAGTCGGATCGAAGCGCAGCACGGGAGGTAACCGAGGACTGTATTCGTACTCGATCTTCGGCATCAGCGGCACCTGCCCCTCCGCCGCAATCTTCGCCGGCGGATTATTCTTCCGCTTCGCTTCGTCGTGGCGATAGTCCGCCATCTCCTGCTTCTTGGAACCCTTTGAGTTCTTTCTCGTGGCCATCATGTGAAGCTTCAGTCTTGTTGAACGTCGCTGGCAAATATTGCCGTCTGTGTGTTCTTTGGTGTGATCAAGACGGGCCAATAAAACGGGGCGCCACGCCGATCTAGCGCCTCAGCACCGTTTTGTTTCAGCAGCAGAAGAACTGGTAAGTCGGTCGCCACCGCGCGCGCCACTTTGCCTTCATCTTGAGCGGTGTCGGGTGCATCTGAAAACTTGGCGTGGCCTTTTTTAACCAACCTGCTTACGTTGCGGTTCTTGCGGATTATGCACCAAACTTTTCCTTGCCGCTCACTATTCGCGCAGGTTTTAAAGATGTTGCATACAGCCGAGGAACGCCGGAACGTCCCACTCCCATCCCTTTTCAGAGATGAGGGTCTGCTCAATCTTATTGATGATCGATTTTGCCGAGGTCCACGGAATCAAGAAAGGCTTCTGAGGATCTTGCCCGTCCGCAAGATCCTCTATCAACTCGTCAATCTCTCAATTATTGGATTTATGTTTGTTTTGTAACCGGTTTGGAATCCCACCGGAAGCAGGCGTTTGAAGGGACGAAGGGTCGTTGTTGTGGAGAGAAGAATCTTATTGGGCGAACAAGGAATGACTCGACCTTTGTCGTCCTTCTGAATGAAAATCACCTCCTGATCGCCTTTCAGAATCGATTCTCTCAGGGCCGAGTCGCTATCTTGAATTCGGCGCATCGCATCGTAGATTTCAGGTGAAGTGTAGAACCGAGTAACTGTCAGGTCCTCCAGCGGTCGAGAAAGCCAAACATTCTGGAATGCTGTAGAACCGTGTCCTGCTGGAATTTCTTTGGACTCCGTCCGTAGAAAAACCCAATAAGATTTGCGACGGTGATTCCACGATCGAGAATCTGTCCTCCGATAAAGATATTAAGCGGTGTGCGAAGCTTCAACTGGCCTTGGTCATCGAGAAGGTTCATGACGTCTTCCTCGGAATTGACTTTCGTGACCATTACCTGGCCATACCCTGGTCTAAGAGCGGTATAAACCGCTTCAGAAACCTGATCCAACGTCGGCAAATAATGGCCCTTGATGCTTATCGATCGAGAAAGGTCAGCATAGCCAATAGCTATTAGGTCGTTCAGGTAGCGTCAAGGATTTTGTGTAAACGATCGTCTCTTGTTTTGGGTCGGCTGCTTTTCATCTTGATTTGTCAGCAGCAGTAGGGGCTGTGGGAACGGTGGGAAAACGCAGTTTGTTTTTCCACGGTTTCCATAGCCCGGTTTTTTGCTGCTGGTTCATTGGCGTCAATCTTTCCGCGCTTAGCTCGCCGGCAGCCGGTTTTCGTAGATGATGGCGAAGCGGTTGAGCGCGTCCTTCCAACCGTCCAGCGGCTTGGTCCACTTCTTCGCAATGTTGCGCAGCGCCAGGTAGAGCAGTTTGCTGACCGCCTCGTCGTTGGGAAACGAGCCGCGCGCTTTGGTCACTTTGCGCAGCGACATGTTCAGCGACTCGATCGCGTTGGTCGTGTAGATCACTTTCCGAATCTCCGGCGGATGCGCGAAGAACGGAATCACGCGGGTCCAGTTGGTGCGCCACGACTTCGCAATCATGGGAAACTTCGCGTCCCACTTCAGACTGAAAGTCGGCCAGTCGTTGCTCGGCTTCCGCGTCCGTCGCCGCCGTGTAAATCAGCTTCAGATCCGCGGCCACTTCCTTGCGCTGTTTCCAGCCCACATAGTTCAGCGAGTGCCGCACCAGATGCACGATGCACAACTGCACTTCGGTTTGCGGAAAGACACTCTCAATCGCTTCCGGAAAGCCTTTCAGCCCGTCCACACAGGCGATGAAGATGTCGGTTACGCCCCGGTTCTTCAGTTCTGTCACCACTTGCAGCCAGAACTTGGCGCCTTCCGTTTGCGCGATCCACAACCCCAGCACTTCTTTGTAGCCCTCGATCGTCACCCCAATCGCCAGGTAAATCGCTTTGTTCCTGACGTGCCCGTTGTCTCTCACTTTGAACTGAATCGCGTCCAGATACATGATCGGGTAGACCGCGTCGAGCTGCCGGTTCTGCCACGTCTTCACCTCATCAAGCACTTCATCCGTCACGCTCGAGATCAAGCCCGCCGTCACTTCTACCCCATAGATCTCTTCCAGGTGCTGCTGGATCTCCCGGGTCGAAAGCCCCGCGAATACAGCGAAATGATGTTCGCGTCGAACCCGGTGAAGCGCGTCTGATGCTTCTCGATGATCTGCGGCTCGAAGGTGCCGTTACGATCCCGCGGCGTCTCCAGCGCCAGCTCCCCAAACGTTCCTTTGATCGTCTTGGCCGACTTGCCGTTGCGCGAGTTGCCGCTGTTGTTCCCGACCGCGTCGTGCTTGTCGTAGCCGACGTGCTCGGTCATCTCCGCGGCCATCGCCCGCTCCAGCAACTGCTTCGTCAGTTGCTTCAGCAGCCCGTTCTCGCCGATCAGGTCTTCCGGCTTCTTGTAGTCCTTCAGCAGATTGTCAATCAGCTCGTTGTCGATGCTTTTGTCTTTGGTCATCTTTTCTCCCTGCCAACCTTATCCGGTTAGCCGCTCGATGACCATTTACACAAAACTTTTTACACCCTCGTCTTTCAAGACATTCTGGTTTTCCTCAGTGGCTTTCTCCACTCCTCCTTTAGGCGACTCACTATCTTTTCTTGCCAACTATGGGCGCCGGTTCCAGCTTCGGTGTGGATGATGAAACTGAACTTTGACTTCGGCTTGCCGTTCTTCTCACTTTGCAGCCGGCGAATGCACCCAGCCACGATGAAGTTTACTACCGCATCACGGATCGCTTTGATCTTGGGGCTCGTCAAACAATCCTCAATTCTAAAGCTGCGTCGATCCTCTTTCTTTAGCGTTTCCAATTCATCCAGTGATACAGGGACATGAAGAAAGGACGCTACCGAACCGTCTTCCTGGCTTTCATAGAAATAATAGTCGCCTCCAACATATTCCGCTATGTACGGGTACCAGCGATGTGAAGGCTGGCCGAACGGGTTTGAAAGCTTGTTGGTTCGCGCTTATCTTTAGATCCTCGGGTTGCAGGTATAACGAGTAAGGAGTAGCCGTGACTTGAAGGAAAGAGGCGCCCTTTAGTTTCATTCTTAGTTCGTCGATCTGCCCAGCGATCTTATTTATTACAAGACCCTCTTTCTTAGTACGGCGAAAACCTATACTCGCATAATCGGCTTCATCATCAATGATCAAGAATTTCTTTTGTGAAAGCTCCGGATAGGTTTCAAACACGGCTTTGATAAGTCGATCAAGATTGTCAGCCTGCTTCTTAACCACAAAGATGAGCTTTTGATTCAGCTCATAGCCCGTCAAACCGGGCGGTAAAGTCATGATGTCGAAGATCTGCGTCAAATCCTCTTTGGCGAATTCGGAGAATTCCTTTTGTAATCTCTCGAAAGTTTGTTTCGCGAGAGCCCTTGTCCCTTTGGTGAGTACAACGCAAACATCGAAGCTATTGTCGAAAGCCAAGGCAATGGCCCCCATAAAGGTTTTCGTCTTCCCACTCTGAACCTTGCCTAGCAGCATTCCTGGCTTACTGGCCGAAGTTGGTTGAGCGAGCAACTGCTCAACTGTTTCTTGAATAGCAGACAAAGCATCAGGAGCGTAGTCTCTGTCTGCGATGAATCGTGGGTAGAATTCGCCGTCTAGTTTGAGCGAGGTTGTGGGAGCGGGTGTAGTCATTAGGATTTTCCTTTCGTCTTTTGTCGCCGCCGGGTGCGGCGGGGATCTGTCTGCGAAGTAGTGGGCCGAGGACGTGAAAGGTTCGTGGCGTATTATAAGCAGTACAAGGACCTTTGCAAAGATGGCTCTTCGTAATGAGAGCCGCGAAACAGTGAATAAGGAAAGTACGACCTATATGAGTGCTAGGCAGCAGACCACAGCCCTCAAGCGATATAGCGTTTATGTAATTGGCTTGAACCGCGCCGTTCTAGCTAAGCGAAGATTCTTCGCCGAAAACCCTCAATACAATCCGATCAAACCATGCGTATATGTCGGAATGACAGGACGGACTCCACTGGAGCGTTTCATTCAGCACAAACAAGGCATCAAGGCATGCAAATACGTCCGAGAGTACGGCGAGTGCTTAAAGCCCCGCCTCTATCGGAGGTTTAATCCGATGACTTATTCTGACGCCCAGGCAATGGAGCGCGAGTTAGCTCGCCGCCTGCGGAATAGAGGCTATGCGGTGTGGCAGAAGTAGAACGCGACTCTACCGGAGCGTAAGGACTCTTCGCGCTTACGCGTAGCCGATTTTTAACAAGGCCGCGCGGTCTGCATTCCATTTCATTCCGTTCCAGCCAAGAGAAAAAGAAAGCGTCAATCTAACTCCTCCCCCTCTGCGCTTCATCGTAAACGACAGCCCATCCGCACAACTCTACGCTGCGCTTCGAGTGCTCCTCTCCGTTTCGCCCTGCGGTGTGCGGAGTGGGCGCTCAGTCGTGTTCCTTCAGTCGCTACGAGGGGAAGCCCCCTTTCCAAAGCAACAAACCAAGAGAAGGAGCACACGACGATGGAAAGACAGACAAGACAATCAGCAGACATTCCGAAATGGTCAGCGCTACTCGTTGAGGCAGTCAACAAGCCTGGTCTGATCATGAAGGCTTATAGCGCCTTCCATTCCTATTCACTTGGAAATCAATTACTCGCCCTTGTGCAATGTCAGATGCGAGGGTTGCAGCCTGGACCAATCAACACCTTTCCGAAGTGGCGAGAGCTTGGCCGACACGTCAAACGCGGTGAGCGGGCCTTAACGCTTTGCATGCCGATCACGTGCAAACGCAGCAATGAGACGGACGACTCCGAGGCAAACGGCGAAGGTACATTTACGAGCTTTGTCTACAAGGCCCGGTGGTTTGCCCTTACGCAGACCGACGGCGAACAACTCCAGCCGCAAGTAACGCCAGAGTGGGACGCGAAGCAAGCACTAGCGGCTCTGGGAATCGATCTGATTCCATTCGACAGCACAGACGGAAACTGTCAGGGCTTCGCGCGCAAACGTACCATAGCGATCAACCCTGTTGCGCAACTTCCACACAAGACCCTCTTCCATGAACTCGGCCACGTCGTAATCGGACATACTTTGGAGGCCGACTTCGCCGACACGGAAAAGACGTCGAGAAGCTTGCGCGAAGTTGAGGCAGAAGCGGTGGCTTTGCTTTGCTGTGAGGCGTTATCCCTGGGTGGCGCCGATTACGCTCGGGGCTACATTCAGAATTGGATGTACCAGGGGATAGGTTTTGATGCGGACGCCATTCCTGAAAAGAGCGCCCAGAAAATCATTCGCGCCGCAGACCAGATACTCAAAGCAGGATGGCTGACGGTCAAATGCGACAGGCCCGACCAGTAAGACTCCGACGCCCCAGAGCGAAACGCTCGACGGCCCAAGCTTGGTTCGACACCGAGCTTGGGCTTTCATATGCTGACTGCCCAGCCCCATGCTTTCGCAATGCCTCGGAATTACCAATCAACGTCAGACTCGCTTTGGGCTTCTTCACCCTAGTCTGGATAGCTATCTATCATGTTTGCCGGAACCGGAGAGAGTCCATCTTGAGGGTTGCCAGCTAAGTCGAGTGAAGGGAACGAAGGTGCTACGCACCTGAAAAATTTAGGACACGCCACCCCCGAATTTCGGGGCCGGGGCGTCTACGTTGTAGACGGCGCGTATACAATGCCTCCTTGCAGGAACAAACGACTTAAGAGATTGATGTTTACATTTGTAAACGCGGCGTAGACATTGTATACGCGGGTATGTGCGCATACCTTCAAGCTACGGAGAAAATGAAAATGAAGGAAACGAAGGAAACCAAGAAGACTCGGAACATCACTTTTCGCCTAACGGACGAGCAATATGAGCAAGTTGAGAAAGCAGGCTTGGCGGCCGGCGACGACCCGAACAATTGGTGCAGGAAAACGGCGGTTGGCCAATCGAGTGAAGGATATGCTTTCACCAAAAACGAGCGGCTGATCTATCAAGAGGTCGCCTTGCTGCGCTTTCTCGTCGGTCACGGGTTCAAGCTTCTGTTGGGTGGGGACGAGGCAACGGCGGCGGCATGGAAGAAGTTCACGGCCCAGGCCGACCAGCAATCCCAAAGAATCGTTGACGAGCTATTGTCTAGGCGGCAATGATTGCCGCCACCGAGATCGCCAGAAGCAAGTCCCGGAGACCAAGCGCAACATAGTTGGCCATGATAGTTCAAGAAATTGATCATAGGTCGGAGCACCTGGCAGCGGTAAAGGCGCTTGGTACGGCTAATAGCCAGACGCTTGGATTCTTTCCTGAGGGAGCCTTCGATGACTATGCCCGCCGACGGCAGATAATCATCGCACTTGATGAAAGCCAAATATGCATTGGATACTTGCTCTATCGCATTTCACAGGAACGGGCCATCATCGTTCATCTTTGTGTTGATTCCTCAAAAAGAACAGGTGGGATTGGCACACAGTTATTTGCCCATCTAAAGGACTCTGTTAAAGACCTGCGCGGTATCGGTCTGCGATGTAGGCGCGATTACGAAGCAAGCAAGCTCTGGCAAAAGCTAGGATTCGTAGCTCAGTATGATCAACCAGGACGAGGGAAGACCAGAACTGATCTGACTTATTGGTGGTTTGATAATGGTCACCCGACGCTCTTTACTGATGTGATCGCCGAGCAAGTGAAGTCTAAGATCTGTGTGGCTATTGACACTAACGTCTTCTTTGATCTCTACGATGCATCCAGAGTCGGTCACGCGGAATCAAGTTCTTTGCAAGCGGATTGGCTCTCTGACGCAATCGAATTATGTGTAACCGATGAAATCCTCAATGACATCAACAGAAGCCAAGATGAGTCGGAACGACTCCGGGGGCGAGAGTTAGTAAAGCAGTTCACGGTTTTGCCTTGCGACCAAACCAGACTACCGGCCATTGCCGAGTCCTTGAAAGAATTCTTTCAGGAACAGATGACGCCTCGGGATGAATCGGATCGATGGCAGATTGCTAGGACGATCGCGTCAAATACGCAGTTTTTTGTTACCCGCGATCAGAACTTGTTAGATTTGCCCAGCAAGGTCTATGACACTTTTGGTATTACGATTCTTCGCGCGACAGATTTGATAATCCATCTTGATGAGCTCAGACGAGAAATCGAATATGCACCTCAACGGCTTGCAGGTACGCTTTCAGAAATCCGGCTTGTGCAGAGCGGCCAAGAGAGTAAATTGACGGAGAAATTCCGAGCGGTTTCTCTTGGCGAAAACAAATCATCCTTTCAGTTGCATCTTAGGAATATACTCGCTAACCCCGATCGGAATGCCTGCTATGTCGCACTTGACGTGAACAAAGAGGCGATTGCGTTATTTGCGTACGATAGGCGACAACCAGAGTCCCTCGGAATTCCGCTGATGCGGATTGCACACAGTCCCGTGGCGACTACGCTAGTAAGGTATTTGATTTTTAGGTCAGTCGTTCATGCGGCAAAGGAAAACAGAATCGTTACGAGAGTGACCGATCCATACCAAAACGAGGTAGTTACTTCCGCACTGATCGAAGATGGTTTCTTGGCGACCCGAGAGGGCGCCATTAAGATTAGCCTCCCAATCGCAGAGACAGCTTGGGAGTTATCCGATCGCCTCCTGAAATTAGAGCCTTCAAGCGATGAGGTGAAGAAGTATTGTGAGGGATTGGCTGACAATCTGAGGAGTCAGCAACGATGGCAAACGTCGACGCGACCAGCGCAATTGAGCGACTACTCTGGCCAGCGAAAATCATTGACGCCTACCTACCCACGTTTCTGGTCTCGATAAAGCCTGAGTGGGCAAAGGAGCTTTTTGATGACACGCTAGCCGACCAAACATTGTTTGGTGCTAAGCAGGAGCTAGGCTTAAGTCGTGAAGGTGTTTACTATCGGGCAAAGGCACCGGCTGGAGGCTTGAAAGCTCCGGCGCGAATTCTTTGGTATGTAAGCTATGGAAAGAGTCTGACTGGAACTGGGCACGTTCGCGCGTGCTCACGGTTGGACGACGTAATCGTAGACACCCAAAGAATCTCTATCGACGTTTTCGGCGTCTAGGGATTTATGATTGGAACCACGTATTTGAGTTGGCTAAGAGAAATGTGAACAATGAGATTATGGCCTTGCGCTTTAGCGACACCGAGCTACTGAAGAATCCAATAGAATGGAACGAACTCCAACGGATTTTGAGAAGGTTCGGATGCAAAACGCAGATTCAGTCTCCAGTCGCCGTTGCTCCAGAGTTATTTGCAGAGCTTTATCGCCACGGTACCGAAATCCAAACGGAGGAAAATCGCTGATGTCGGGAAGAACCCTGCTGTTATCACTTCGGCCGGAATTTGCTGAGAAAGTATTTGCTGGGACCAAGAGAGTTGAGTTGCGCAGAGTCCGACCAAGGATAGAGGTCCAAGATTGGGTTCTTGTCTATGTATCAACTCCTGTGCAAGCCGTTGTCGGCGCGTTTCAAGTCGCAGGGGTCGTAGAGAACAGCCCGGCAACTCTCTGGCGGAAAGTTCGGGAGCATGCTGGCGTTACTCGCCGGCAGTTTGACGATTACTATTCGGGGGCTCCGAGAGGGTATGGCATTTTCTTGAGTGCTGTAAAAATGCTTCCCAAGCCAGTTGAGCTGTCTTACTTGAGAATGATATGGCCAGATTTTCACCCGCCTCAAAGCTACCGTTATTTGGATCTGTACGAAGCTAGACTCATCAAATTCTACAGAAATGAGTAGAATCTTAGAGTTGATTTCAACTTTCCCAGGAAATAGAGATTTCTTCGCATCGCTTGAGTCTGGACCTGCCGTGGGTTATGAACCCTTTACCAGCCCTTGCTATCTCGGCGGTTTTCTTGTAAGAAAAACAGAGCAGTTTTTCTTACAAAACAAGCATGACAAATAGCAGACAAAGCATTGATGATAAGGTTCTTAGCCGTATCTATGGCTCGAAGGGGGGTGCAGTGTTCACGCCCGGTGACTTTCTTGACCTCGGCAGCCGTCGGGCGGTGGATCTTGTCTTGCACCGCTTGGTCAAGGGGCAAATTCTGCGACGACTGGCACGCGGACTTTATGACTATCCGCGCAAGCATCCAGAACTGGGGATACTGTCCCCGGATATTCAGAAGGTAGCGAAGGCGTTAGCCGGAAAACATCGGCTTCGACTCCAACCCGCCGGAGCTTATGCTGCAAACCTGTTGGGTTTGTCCGAGCAAGTGCCCGCCAAGATTGTGTTTCTGACCGATGGTCCTTCGCGCACGGTGAAGATCGGCAAACAGGAAATTCAATTGCGTCGCACCACGCCGCGCAACATGGCGGTGGCAGGGAAATTGAGTGGATTATTGATGCAAGCTTTCCGGCACCTGGGCCAGCAGCACATTACGCCGACGCGAATAAAGCATTTGAAACGCGCATTGCCAGCCAAAGAGCGCCGGCAGTTATTGAAAGATCTACCGCTTGCGCCAACGTGGATGCACCCGTTGTTTCGTGAACTAGCCGAGAGTTGATTGTGAAACTCGAATTCTTCAAGCGTACCGCAGAAGATCAAGCGGCGATCATCCGAGAAACGGCAGCTCGGCGCGGTTTGTCGGCTGTGATCGTAGAGAAGGACTTCTGGGTATCTTGGACGCTAGCCGTGCTGTTTGCCCATCCCGAATTTGGCGAACAACTCGTGTTCAAAGGAGGCACCTCATTATCGAAGGTATTTGGCGTGATCAAGAGATTCTCGGAGGACATTGACCTATCCGTTAGCCCCGTATTCCTTGGTATAGATGAGGAGTGGGTGGAACAAGCGGAGAGCCGGAATAAGCGAACGGAACGAATGGAAGAATTGGAAGCAGCATGCACTGAAAGAGTTCGCGATCGGTTCGTGCCTGAGTTGGAGCGCATTGCCCGTGAATCGCTTGGTACACGTCCTGGCGACGCAGCGTGGATGGAATTTCAAGTGGATGCGGAAACTCATTCACCAGTGGTTTTGTTTCATTATCCGTCTAACGAACTCACAGGGTTCGAATATCTTGGTCGCTCAGTGAAGATGGAGTTTGGGTCATTGACTGACCAAAGGCCGGCTGGAACCCACGCAATCCGACCATGGGTAGCGGAGGAGTTTCCAAAACCACTCGAGGATTTTCGCTGTGAATTGGTAGCGTTAGAATTAGAGCGAACATTCTGGGAGAAAGCGACGATTTTGCATGCCGAGTATCATCGCGACGCGGCGAAACCGATTCGCGACCGTTTTTCACGCCACTATGCAGATCTGGCTTCGATGACAGAACATGCCGCAACTGATCCCGCTTTGGCTAACGCTGACTTGCGGCAACGCGTCGTGGATTGGAAGAGCCGATTCTTTGCGGCCAATTGGGCCCGTTACGACCTCGCGAAACCCGGATCGTTCCATCTTGTGCCACCAGAATTTCGAATAGCAGAATTGGAAAGAGACTATGGCGAGATGCGGCCGATGTTTCTGAAAGAGCCGCCGCCATTCGCATCTGTTGTGAAGGCATTGTCGGACTTGGAAGAGAGAATCAACCAGGAAGCATGAGCTTTAGCTAGTTTGGCACATCATCAGTCCTTCGCCCCTCAAAAGTGACGCCTTTTGTCCACAAGAGTGACGCCTTTGGCGTCACGTGCTGCCGTCGGTTCGCTCCAAGTTCGGCTGCTATAGCCCACAAGAATGCCTGGGAGCATCGCGTTGTTCTATACATACACACATCTAAGTTTTCCGCGTAAGTGATTGATCTTCAGTTAAAACGGAGGCATGTTGTGTGGGCCATACGTTGTTATCTTCTACAACATCCTACCGACCACACTTCCACCGTCCAACCAACCTTCAGTCAGTCGGAGCCACGCACGGAAGCAGTTTCTCGGTTCGTGCGTTCGCAATCTGTAGTCCACGCCGTGGCCCAGTCTTTGCTCTAGACCATCTTCAGACAGATGAGGTTCGCGAGGGTTTCGTAAGGGATGGGAGAGGATGGCAAAGCATGGGAAATCTTGAGTGATTTCTTGAAATAAAGTCAGACGCAAGTGGAATGGTTAGAGGTTTCTCCCGTCTAGAAGACAGTGGAGGGCTAGGAGTGTTGAGCGTCACCCAAGGTCCTGCACATCGTGCTTGATCTGGGCCTGCCTTTCCGTCTCCGCCGCCACCAATAATTTTGAAAAAACTCCTGTGAGGGGGGATGGAGAGGTCTGCGATGAAAACGAGTCTAGGATTTTTGACAGAGGAAGGCCGCACTCGTTCGAAGAATGCAGCGCGACGAATCAGTGCTTATGCGGTGCTGATGTTTCTAATCGCTGGAGCTAGCGGCTATGGCATCCATCGCTATTGGGTGAGCGCGGAGTTGACGCCGCTTCAGCGCGTCTACTTCAAACAATATTTGAAAAGCACCTATCGAAGCTATCTCCCGAATTCCAGATCGCGCTACACCACACTCACCCGAACGATTGCCGACCCGCAAACAAGGAAAGAGGTTGCGTTGGCCGTCGTCGACGATCAAGCCGATCCGGTCCTTGACGATCAAGGAAGAATCAAGTTCGGACAGGCTCATCGTCCGATCTTTCGTATCAAAGATAGCGTTCCATTCAAGCGCTTCTTTTGGAATGAAACGATCTCGCCAGATGCGAAGGCCTACGAATGGTTTCGCGATATGATCTATGGCGAACAAACGATTCCTGAAATCTGGCGTCCCGCATGGCTGGGCGCATTCCTCATCTTCTTGTTCGGAACAATTCTACTGATCGGCCTCGATAAATTCGCCCAACGGCGCTACCTGAAAGGCGAGCCCTTAAGAGGCACTCGCGAGCTACAACCCAAAGCCTACGCTCGCGAGCACCGCAAACACTTTGGCTACGGACTCAAAGTCTATGCATAAGGAGAAGAATCATGGTTAAGGCACTAAGCAAATTCGTCGCGCTTCAGCCGCGCAGTTACGCGTTGACTGTACCGTGCGCGGAAGAGAATGAAGGGCTCTTACTACTTGGCGATCCGGGAACGGGCAAGAGCCAGGTCATTCACCAGCTTTTGGAGGAGATCGCCAGTCGCAAGCCGCAGGAGGCGGTCGTTTGTTATGACCCGGCAGGCGAGTTCATCGAGAAGCATTTCGATCCTGACACTGACATCGTTTTGAATCCACTGGACGCTCGTTGTCCTTACTGGATGCCCGCATATGAATACGGCACAGTCGATGACGAAGCGAGCGCGCCAATAAGACAGTTCATAGCCGAAAGCTTCTTTCCGTATCCCGAAAACGGTGCGCCAAACGCTCAGTTCTTTGTTAAAGCCGCGCGCAGCGTCTTTGCCCAGATGCTGAAGTTCAGGCCCAGGCCAGAGCGCCTCGTGGAAATGCTATCAGACGAGGAGTTTAGTCGATTACTGCGTTGCCGGAACGGAACACGCCCACCTCATCGGGCAAGACGCCAAAGGGCAGCGAGGCGGGGTGCTGGCGACGCTTTCCGAGATCGGAGAATCATTCAAGCTGCTGCCTCCTTCTGAAGAATCACCAAAGCACTGGTTGAGTTTAGAAAAGTGGGCGAGACGACGCGAAGGTTGGATCTTCATCACCTCGACTCACAGCACGAGAGAAGCGCTCAGACGCTTACACGCTGCCTGGATCAACATGCTGCTAGGAAATCTGTTGGGCGACAGTTACTCGGCTTCAGGACAGCGGCCATGTTGGATGATGATCGATGAAGTTCATTCCTTGAAAAATCTTCCGATACTCAAATCGACGTTAGTTGAGGCCCGTAAGTACGGCGTCAAGATGGTGCTCGGAACCCAGAACAAGGCGCAGTTCGAGGAGCACTATGGACGAGGGGCGGCCACGATGCTGGCGTCATCGCATACCAAAATTCTGTTTCGTTGTAATGAGCCAGAGTCGGCACGTTGGGTTTCAGAAATGATCGGGGAGGAAGAGAAAGAGCGACCACGGATCGGCACCACGGCAACGGTTCAGGCGAATGGCAGAGACTCGATCAACTACTCGACATTTACTGAGCGACGGTTGGTTGTCAGTAAAGAGCAGATCATGGCATTGCCGAATCTTCATGGATACTGGAAATACGCCGATTCAGTTGTGCCGTTTCGCATTGAACCAATAGGCCGTCCGCAAGTTGCGCCGTCGTTCATACCGCGTCCAAGCAAGCCGGTTATTCAGAAAGAGGTAAAGGAGAAGGCGCTTCAGCTTGTGGCCGGGTCTTCGATTGGCGACGGAAGCGGCAATGGGAACGGGAAACACACTGCCGAGATCACATCGGAAATGATCGATGAGATCGATATGGGCTTTTGAGGTGACGCCATGATGACCATGAGCAATGCGCTGTCAGCGGGCCAAGCCGAGACCTACCCCCAACAGGACTACAACAACAAGAAGGAGAACTACTACAGCGAACGCGGAGAGGTAAACGGAAACTGGTCAGGCCGTTTGGCCGAGGAATGGGGACTGAAGGGAGAAGTCACTAGCGAGCAATATGCGCGGCTAGTTGCCGGGCAAGACCCGAACACAGGTGAGCAGCTAATTCGCTTTGTTCCTTCGAGAGAGGCGGTGAACAACTACGGTGAAGAAATCACGACAAGTGAACACCGAGCCGGTTGGGACGCGACCTTCAGCGCGCCCAAATCGGTTTCGTTGGCCGCACTGGTTGGCGACGACGAACGAGTAAGAGTCGCGCATCGTGAGAGCGTGGAGAAAGCCCTGGAAGTATTCGAAGGTTACTTGCAAGCCCGAGGTGGAGGAAACAAGCCGGCGATTACTACCGGGAAGATGATCGCGGCGCAGTTCGAGCACACGGCGGCGCGGCCAGATCACGAGACGGGATATGCCGCGCCGCAGCTTCATACGCACGTCGTAATCATGAATCTGACGAAGACCGAGGAAGGGAAAATCAGATCGGTTCAGCCGCTGGAGCTTTATCGAACTCAGCAATACGCGACCGCGATGTATCGAACTCACCTCGCGGAGAAGCTACAAGCGCTTGGTTAAACGACTGTCGATCGGGTCCTTATCAGCGCTGATACGAGCGAATCGCGAGTCCTACTGAATGACCGAATGGGTTATGTCGCCGTCTCACGCGCCCGAGAAGACGCGATCATTTATACGAACTCAATTGAAGAGCTTAGAGGCGCACTGGACCGAAGGGTCGATAAAGAGATGGCTCTTGAGGCAGTGCAAGTTAGCAATGAGCGCCGGAATGAGCTGCGGGATGACCAGAACCCTCACGAATCTCAAGATCGAGGGGCCTTGGAATCACAACAGGGTCGTGATCATGAAATAACCGAAGAAGCTAATCAAGATAGAGGTGAAGCAGAGGTGGCCGAGGCGGAAGAGATTGAATTTAGCCTCGCCTGAACGAAGGCCAACATTTGGGGAATTGAAGTATGAACATCAAGGAAGCCAAAGAACTGCCAATTTACCTAACGCTGAAAGAGGTTGCCGAACTACTAAGAGTGAAGCCGCGAACGATCTACGCCTGGGTAAGCGACAAGCGAATTCCTTATGAGCGCAAAGGCGGTCTCCTGCGATTTCGGCTGGACGTAGTTATCGCCTGGAATGAGCCGGCCCGTTAAGGGAATCGAGATAGAAAATCACGCGTTGCTTTGCTATCCTCAGTCCGCTCCTGTGATGGCTGCAACCGGAAAGGAGCACGATGTCAGTTTACAAGCGAAGGGGAAGATGGTTCTGTGACACCACGATCGACGGCCGGCGAGTGCAGCAGGTTCTAAAGAAGGCCCGCACCCGAGCACAAGCCATAAAGGCCAAGACCGTGATCGAGAACAAGCTCTTTGAAAACCGATACAAGGTTAAGAGGAGGCCGGAAATTGGCTTAGACAAATTCGTCAAGGATCGTTTCCTACCTTACTCAAAGTTACACAAGCGAACGTACCCCGATGACGTGAAGATTTGCGAAATGCTTAAGGAGACGTTCGGACGGATGACGCTCTCCGAAATCGATCCGACGACGATCGAAAAGTGGAAGCAGAAACGTCGCGAGGGAAAGACGATGTACAAGCGGCAGCGAAAGCCGGCAACGGTAAATCGCGAGTTGTGCGTGCTATCAAAGATTCTCGCTCTGGCGTTTGATGCTGAACTGATCGAAAGCAATCCTTGTCGCCGAGTGCGAAAGTTTCGCACGAACAACGGAAGGGTGCGTTATCTGACTTCCGAGGAAGAAGCTAAGCTGTTCGAGAAACTTCAAGGTCAGGAATGGGTACAGCAGATCGTTACGATGGCCATTAACACCGGAATGAGGCAGGGCGAGATTTTCGATCTCACCTGGTTCGACGTGGACTTGCCGCGAGGGGTGATTCACATTCGAGTTTCCAAGAACGGCAAAGACCGTTTCGTTCCGATCAATCAAACGATCTGTGCAATGTTGGAAGGACTACCTCATACCAGCGAGTACGTCTTTCCTAGTCCGAAAACAAAGGAACGTTTGGTCGACGTGAAGCGTCGATTCGACTTGGCGAAGAGCGATGCAGGGATCAAAGATTTTCGCTTTCATGACTTGCGTCATACAGCAGCTACTCGGATGGCTGACTGCGGAGCGGATGCATTCACACTTGCCGCGATCTTCGGCTGGTCTGACGTTCGAATGGCTTTGCGCTACACCCACGCTACCAACGAGGCGAAGCGCCGAGCCGTTGAAAATTTGGTCAAATTCAATGGACCAAGTGACGAATCGGTGACAAATGAAAAAGGCAGGGTCGCTGCCCTGCCGTAAGTCATTGATTTAATTGGTGGAGCAGAGGAGGGTCGAACTCCTGGCCTCCGCATTGCGAACGCGGCGCTCTGCCAACTGAGCTACTGCCCCACACTTATTTTGCAACCTAGTTGCGCTGACAGGAGGATACCGTTTCGAGTTTCAGGTTTCAAGTGTGCTAAACGGAACCGAGCGCGGTCGAGCTGGATGCTAGAGTCCACATTGGCGACATCGGTAGTTATCTCTTAGCCAAAGTACAGCCCAACATTTAGCTCTTAGCCAGAGTACAACTCAAGACAGGACTGCGGCGCGATTACCAACTCACCGGTTCGATTTACGAAACCGACGGTGTCGACATCCAAACCAACCCGGTGTCGACATCCAAACCAACCAGCGCCATACCGTCCGAGAAGGAACCGCTAACGCGATACTTTGGAGCAATGACGAATTCGCCGGTCTTGTCGATGAAGCCGCACTTCAGGTCGATGCAGGCTGCGCTCAGACCGTCAACAAATCCGTAGGAGGTTGTAAAGCGCGGTTCGATCTTCACCTTGCCCGCTGTATCAATGTAGCCGTAAAAGCTTCCTTGTCCTGACTTCCAGGTCCAAAACCGGGCGAGGCCTTCGCTGAATCCGTCACCGGCCAGATAAAGGGGGACTGTCAAGTTTAATGACCACTTTCCCCGTTTCATCAATAAACGCGGCGCCGTCTATGAGCTCTCCGGAAGTCTCACCTGGTTTCTTTGGTTTTTCACGGGTGGGATAACGAACGAAGGCACGACCATCACTGAACTCGCCGGCGGACTCAAACTGCGGTTTGATGACCACGGCTCCAGTTCGATCGATGTAGCCCCATTTCCCGCCAACTTGCACCGGCAGCAATTGCTGTCCAGCACTTTCCTGGAGCCTCGTGGGTGTTGACCAGCTACCCTGAACTGAACTGAAAGCGACCGCGAGGACGGTTAAGATATGGAGTATTCGATACGACGATTCCTTCACTTTCATACCTCACTTCCTATGACAAATCGGCCGCCCGGTCAAACGCTAAGACTGCAACGTGTTCACGGCGAGGTCAATCGCCGCAGGCAACTGGTCGACGTTCTTTCCGCCCCCTTGAGCCATATCAGGCTTGCCGCCGCCACGACCGTCAAGCATCGCGCAGGCCTCGCGCATGAGCGCGTTCATGTCTCCAGGCGCCTCCGCCGATCGCGCAAAAACCAACCGCGCCGAATCCTTGTCGTGCGAACCAAGCAACGCAATTGTGTTCGGGTGTGCAATCAACGCCTGCGCGAGATGCTTCAGAGACTCCCCATCGCGATCAGCAAGAATTTGACTGACAATGCGAAGTCCGGCGTCGTTTGCTGACGCTGCACCCAGCAGCTCTTCAGCTTCAACCTTCGCAGCGATCTCTTCGAGCGCGCGAACGCGGCGGTGCAGGTCCTTATTTTCTTCAAGCATTCGCGCCGTCAGCTTGGCGCCATCGTCACGCGCGGCACTAAAGCACGCAGCAACCGCGCGGGCAGTTTTGTTCGCACGGCGATAATCGGCGAGCGCGCGCGTGCCGGCGACAAACTCAATCCGTGTCAGGCCCTTGGCCCGTTCCCACGTGCGCACCGCAATCATTCCAACTTCGCCGGTGCGATAGGCGTGCGTGCCGCCGCAGGGAGTCAGATCGAAACCCTCGATTTCAATCAACCGCAGTTCGCCTTCGCGCGCCGAATCCTTGCGCAAGGGCAGTCGCGCCGCTTCGGCCGCGCTGACCGTTTGGATCGTGATCTCACGGTCTTCCCAGATCACGTTATTCGCCAACTCAACCGCCCGCTCGATCGATTCGTTGGTCGGGTTGTTCAGTTCGACGTCGATCTCGCAGGAATCGGTGAGCACGCGGAAGCCGCGCGTCGGCGCGTTGAAGAGCGTTACGAAAGCCTGCGACAGAATGTGCTGTCCGGTGTGTTGCTGAATATGATCGAGGCGGCGCGGCCAGTCGACTCGTCCTTCCACGGTCGTTCCCACCTCGGGCGCGCGTCCCTGGATGACGTGCAGAACGCCATTTTCCTCGTCATCGATGCACTCGAGGACGGGCAAGCCGGCAAGCGTTCCCGTGTCGCTTGGCTGACCGCCGCCGGTCGGATAAAAGGCGGTGCGATCGAGTGTCAACGCGGTCCAGCCGCTGACGCGGTCCGTCCGGGCGGTGACGAGAGCTTCAAACTCAATCAGATGAGAGTCGGCGTAATAAAGACGTTCGGTCGGGGGCATGCACCAGTTAATAAACCAACGCGGAAAACCATGCAAGCGATCGAATGATCATTCAGCTTTAGTAACCTCAGGGTCGGGAAGGTGGGCTTGCCCCCGCTCTTAAATTGAAAAATGAAAAGCATAAGAGCGGGGGCAAGCCCCCTTCCTGACCCTGAGACGACGGAGCTTGAGCGGCTCAATTGAAACCAGTCAGTCTCCCTACCTGATTTCCTGGGAGTATTCACGCGTAGTGTCCTAATCTGAAATTCTCTGCGCGTCCTCGGCGTGCTCGGCGTCTCTGCGGTGAGTGTTTTTCTGTGTCATATTTCACCGCCGAGACGCTGAGGTCGCTGAGATTACGCAGAGAAACTGAAATTAGGACACCACCGTATTCACGTCCTTCTTTGACAGTCTTTCCTGAAAAACAACATAATCCGCGATGCTTCCCACGGTTCACGCTTTTCCTAGTTGCCAATCTTGATGACTCACATTTTTCAAACACGTTTCCAGCGCCACTTCTTGCCGGCGCTTATGTTGCTCGGCTCGTTGAGCGTCATCTGCCACGCGCAAGCAGAGCGACCGCTGCAGCACCTAACCTACCGACTCTCGATGTCGCGTCCGGTTTCTCATCTGTTTGAAGTTGAAATCATCGTCGGGTTACCGGAAGACGGCGAGATTCCAAAATCGCTGGACTTCCAGATGCCTAAGTGGTCGCCGGGTCGTTACGCGGTCTTTGATTTCGCCAAGAATGTGCAGGAGTTCGAAGCCCTGGGCGGCCTCTGCCCTGTTGAGATGAAGTGTGAGCGGCCAGATTTTCCGGTGACTCGCATAGACGATCAGACGTGGCGCGTGTCGACGATGAACACGCGTAGCTTGACCGTTCGCTACAAAGTTTTCGCGAACGATCTCTCCGGCACTTTCTCGCAACTCGACAGTCGCCACGCGAATTTCAACGGCGGTTCCATCTTCATGTACGTCGTCAATCACAAGGCTGACCCGGTGCGGCTGATGATTAATCCGCCGCCCGGCTGGCTCATCGTCAATGGACGAACCGACCGCCTCGATCAACGTGAGTGGCGGTTTCCTAACTACGACGTCCTGATCGACACGCCGACGGAAATCGCTTCAAACTGGACCGATGATCGTTTTGAGGTTGACGGCAAGACTTATCACGTCGTGGTCCATTCGTTTGGCGACGAAGGTGGCAAACGCGCCGCGCTCGTGCGCGACATCGAAAAGATCGTGCGGGCCCAGACGGCGATGTGGGGTCCGCCGGAGTTTGATTCGTACACGTTTCTGATCCATTTCGCGGCCGACGACATTTCCGGCGACGGCATGGAACACCTGACGTCAACGCAGATTATCGAACCCGGCGCGCTGGGCGAAGAGGGCGTTTACGGCAGCACGCTCGACACTGTCGCGCACGAATTTTTTCACGTCTGGAACGTTAAGCGACTGCGTCCGGTCGAGCTTGGGCCATGGGATTTCACGCGGCCGCTCAACACGCGCGCGATGTGGGTGGCGGAAGGATTCACCAACTATTACGGCCATCTGATGCGCCGCCGCGCGGGCCTCTGGGACGACACCGCGTTCCTGCGCCGCGAGAGCCAAACGATCACACAAATCGAAAACGCGCCGGGCACAAAACTGATGAGCGCCGAAGCCTCCTCGCTGGCCGCGCCGTTCATCGATGGCGCGCCGCACGAACAAAAAACCAGTCTTGGTAACACGTCGATTAGTTACTATCCGAAAGGCGAGTTGATCGGGTTGGTGCTTGACTTAGTCATTCGCGGGAAGACGGGCGGCCGCGCGTCGCTCGATGACGTAATGCGGCGGATGTATGACGAGTTTTACCTGAAGAGTCCGAATGCGACTTACTACCTGCGCGGACGTGGTTACACGACTGAAGACGTCGAACGCGTCGCTTCAGAAGTTGCCGGCTTCAACGTTAGCGAGTTTTTCCGGCGCCACATTCGCGGAGTCGAGACGTTGCCTTACGACGAGGCGTTTGGCTATGTCGGGCTTTCCTTGATTCGCGAGCAGGCGCGCCAGCCGTACAGCGCGGGGATCGCGCTTGAGTGGGAAGAGAAGGACGGCGCGACGATCGCCTCCGTGCGCAACGGCTCGCCGGCGGAAGATGCCGGCCTGCAGGAAGGCGACGAGATCACGTCGCTGGGCCGCAAAAGTGTTTCGCCCGCAAACTTTCTGGTTTCGCTGGGGCGGTTCAAGCAAGGCGACCGCGTGCCGATTACGGTTAAGCGCGACCGCCGCAAGATTGAGACGACGATGGTGCTCGGCGCGCCTGATCGTTTTGAGTATCGAATCGAAGAACGCAAAGGCGCGACGCCGCAGCAGAAGGTACTGCGCGCAACCTGGTTGAAGGGTTCGTAGGCTGCTAACCCGTAGACCGCAAAGCGGTCATGGCCGATAGCCCAGGGTTAGCATCCCACGCGGGCTGCCCGCGCGGGGACCCGGCAGTTGGCGCGCTTCGCGGCTACCCTGGGAAATGCAGAGGCACGAGACATAGCAACCCCGACGGGGTTGGGCATGCCCCTTTAAATGAGACACAACCCCGTTGGGGTTGGCACGCTCTTATTACTCGTCCCAGGGTAGCCGCCAGGCGCGGCAACCCTGGGCTAAGTTACGTAACCGCTCGCGGTAATTTCGTTATAGACGCGGTTCTAACGATCAGACGTACTCAGAGGCAAAATCATCAACCCAAGATCAGTCATACCGTCGTCTAAAAAATCGCAGCCGCTCGGCGTCAGATATTTCTTGTTGGTGTGGTCGCTGTTCTTTGCAATCTGCGTTGGCTTGGGTTACCCGATGATGCGACGCTACGATCCGCGCATGACCGAAGGCCTCAGCGACACGACGAAGTATCACGCGATGGTCACCGGCGCCGACCAATCCAACTTCAAACATCTGTTTCGCGGCCGCGTGCTGGTCCCCTATGTCGCGCGACCTTTCTACTGGTTTGCGCAAAATTATTTATCTACCTGGAACGCCGGCTTCTTTGGTTTGCTCATATCCAGCGCGCTCTTCTGTGCGACGACGGCCTGTCTCATCGTCAGCATTGGCTTCAAGCTGTTCAGCGATCCCGCGACGGCTGTGTTGGGCGCGACGCTTTACCTGCTCAGCTTCGTTGTTCCGAACCTGCAGCTCTCGGGCTTGATCGATGCCGGCGAGGCCTGCTTTATGGCCGCGTTGGTTTGGAGCCTGCTTAACGAGCGATGGTATCTGCTGCCGCTGTGGGGATTGTTGGGAGCGCTCGCCAAGGAAACGTTCGTGCCCTTCTCGTGTATCTTTGCGTTTACCTGGTGGTTGACGACAGCACGTCGAGACGGGTTCAGACTGGCAGAACTGCCATGGTCCAGGTTCAAGTGGGTAGCAGGTCTCGCGATTGTCGGCCTGGCGACGGTGATGACGGTGCACGCCGGCCTGGCGGGGCAACTCAAGTGGCCCTGGAACATCGCGGCCGAGGCGCGCGCGCAAGTCAATTTCTTCGTAGCTATCGGGCGCTGCTTAACTGAACGTAGCTTTTGGTACGTGTTCGGCTGGCTGATTCCGTTGGGTGTTTGGCGTCTAAAGCTTTTCCCGACGCCGTGGTTGGCAGCGGGGGCTGCAACAGCGACATTCGCAATCCTGTTGGGAGGCTACAACAACTCAGGCGGTACAGTTGCCCGCGCAGTCTTCGACATTGTCGGGCCGTTGGTCAGTCTCTCGGTCGCGTTGTTGATCGCACGGAAGAATTTGGCCGCGGATGAACGCGGATAGACGCGGATTCAGAAAACAACAGATATCAATCAGCAGATGGCGAACGGTTCTGTCAGTCATTGATTTGCTTTTTCAGATCCGCGTTCCGCGTTCATCCGCGGCCTGATTCTCTCTGGGACGCGGTAGACTGTTTTAAGACTCAAACATGCAAGCTGAAGCGACACAGAAGCAACACTACAACCGCATCGCGGCCGAGTATGAAGCGCAGTACGGCGACCCTGACGGCCTCACGTACCGGGAGCGGTTTCTGTACGAGCCGATGTTTGCCGGGTTGGAACTTGATGGACGAGACGTGCTCGAAGCGTTAAGCGGTAGCGGTCATGCCACCGAATACTTGCTGAGGGAAAAGAAAGCACTGGTTACAGGGCTCGACATTTCTGAGGAAGCGATCGCCAGTTTCAAAACGCGTTGGCCCGACAGCCAGGCGATCTGCTCCTCGGTCACAGCTTCCGGTCTGCCCGACGAATCGTTTGACTGCATCGCCGTCGTCATGGGCCTGCACCATCTGCATCCGCATCTGCCGGAAGCGCTGCGTGAGATTCACCGGCTGCTGCGCAAAGGCGGCGTTTTCTGTTTTGCTGAGCCGCACAAGGAATCAGCTTTCAGCCGGCTGCGCACTTTCTGGTACCGGCACGATTCGCTCTTTGCCGACAATGAAGCGGCGCTGGACATCGAAGACCTGAAACGCGACTGCGAGAGTCTTTTCAAGTTCAAAGCAGAAAAGCACGTCGGCAGCGTGGCGTATCTGCTGGTTCTGAATTCGATGATCTTTCGCGTCCCGCTGTGGCTGAAGAGAATTTACTCGCCGGCATTGATGCGTTTGGAAAAGATGCTGGCGGGATTGCACTCGCAGACGCTCTCGCTCGCGGTCATCTGCCAGTGGGAAAAGAAGTAAACGCAAGCTAACCTGGGAGCGCAGGCATCCTGCCTCCAATGAGCGCCGCAGGCGCGAACTGCCCCTTCCCGAATCTTAAGTTTCGGCTCGCCAAGCCTCACCTCATTGCAGGCAGGATGCCTGCGCTCCCAGCTAAACTCTGCGGCCCCGGGTTTGCTAACGCCATGGTACGCGCAAGGGGAAATCAGAAGTGCAGCCGGGAGGGAAGTATGGCAGCAGTATTGGAATCACTGAATGGTTATGGGAATGCGGAGCGAACAGTAAGATCGAAGGTAAATCGCGCCGTTGGACGTTGGCTGACTGAATTGCTTGGCTGTCAGCATAAGGAAATGAGCCGTCCTTTTTCCAGACAAAGCGAAACGTATCGTGTCTGTATTGCTTGCGGAGCTCGCCGAAGTTTTGACTACAAAACCTGGAATTCAGCCGGTCCTTATTACTTCAAACCGGCGCGTTCGGCAGACCTCCAGGACGTGGATAGGTCTGGGTTGCGCGCTGTTTAGGCGGGAGGCTAAGTTGGCACGTAGTCGCTTGTCAGAAACTACCTGCGTCAGCGGGTGGCTGCCTGTGCTGAATCGAGCCCGTATTAACGAAAAACTACGTAGTCGAAAAACCACCCGCTAACGCAGGTGGTTCTGACAAAGTCGCGGATTTATTCGAGCCGGTAGTTGGGCGCTTCCTTCGTGATGATCACATCGTGGACGTGCGACTCGCGCAGGCCGGCCGAAGTGATGCGGATGAACTTGCTCTTCTCCTGAAATTCTTTGATGGTGCGGCATCCCGTATAGCCCATGCCCGACCGCAGGCCGCCGACGAGTTGCGTCGTCATCTCCGCGATCGTGCCTTTGTAGGCCACGCGTCCTTCGATTCCTTCCGGCACCAGTTTTGAATCGCTCTCAGCACCTTCCTGCGCGTAGCGATCGCGCGAGCCTTCGCGCATCGCGCCAATCGAACCCATACCGCGATACGTTTTGAACGAACGACCCTGAAACAGGATTACTTCGCCCGGCGCTTCCTCCGTGCCGGCGAACAGCGATCCGATCATTACCACATCCGCGCCGGCGGCGATTGCTTTGGCGACGTCGCCGGAAAACTTCACGCCGCCGTCGGCGATTAGCGGCACGCCAGCCGCGCTCGCTGCCTTAACGCACGACTGGATCGCAGTGATCTGCGGCACGCCCGCGCCGGTCACCACACGCGTCGTGCAGATCGAGCCGGGCCCAATGCCAACCTTGATCGCGTCAATGCCGGCGTCAATCAACTCCTGCGCGCCTTCAGTCGTGCCGACGTTGCCGGCGATCAGATCGGTGTTTGGATAGCGTTGCTTGATTTCCCGGACCGCTTCAATCACGCGCACTGAATGACCGTGCGCGGTGTCGATCACTAAACAATCGACGCGCGCCTTCACAAGTTCTTCAGCGCGTTCGCGAAAATCCCCGGTCGCGCCGATCGCGGCCGCGACGCGCAAACGTCCCAAATCGTCCTTGGCCGCCGCCGGATACTTGATCGCTTTTTGAATGTCTTTAACTGTAATCAAGCCCTTGATGCGTTTGTCTTCATCGACAACCAGCAGCTTTTCGATGCGGTGCTTTTGCAGCACGGCCTTGGCTTGCTCAAGCGTTGTGCCGACCGGAACGGTGACCAGCGGCTGCTTCGTCATCACTTCGGAAACCGGAATTTCGAAGCGCGTCTCAAACCGCAGATCGCGATTGGTAATGATGCCGACGAGATGGCCGTCTTCGTCCACCACCGGCACGCCGCTGATCTTGAAACGCTCCATCACCAGCAGCGCTTCGCGCACCGGTTTCGTCGGCAGGATAGTGACCGGGTCGACAATCATGCCGGACTCGGAACGCTTCACCTTGTCTACTTCTTCCGCCTGCCGTTCGACGCTCAGGTTTTTGTGGATGACTCCGATGCCGCCTTGTTGGGCCAGGGCGATCGCCAGCGCGGCTTCGGTGACCGTGTCCATCGCCGAAGAGCAAAGCGGAATCTGCAGTTGGATGTTGCGGGTGAATTGGGTGGACGTATCGGTTTCGTTTGGCAACACGTCAGAACGGGCCGGCAACAACAGCACGTCATCGAATGTCAGACCCTCGGGTATATCTGCTGAGATCATAGCGACGTTAACAACTCCTTAAGAATATTATGCACAGGTTATTACGATCGTTTAGAGGCGGGCACTGCCCGCTGTCTCAATCTTGAACCGGCGGGCAGTGCCCGCCTCTAAACGTCTCAACAAAACTCTAAACGTCTCAACAAAAAACAAATGCCCGCCAATCGATGCGGGCAGTTGAGAATATTCCAAAACTCTTCGGGAGAGCGCACGCACACGCTCGTGTGCTGAGCCCACCGGCACAAACTCTGTCGACCAAACGACTTATTGCAGGAACTGTTCGTAATCAGCTGTCCCGATATCCAAATTCGCACTTAAACTTGCGCCGCTGGAGATGCACATCACGTTTCGCTCTGCGTCGTCAGGTTGGACCAGCGCGAGCGATTCTCCAGCAACTGAAACTGCCGCTCGTCCCTGTACCCAGCGCAGCACGCCGAGGGCAATCGCAGTCAATATTGCCAGAATCACAATCGCCAGCACGACAGTCAAAATAGGCGATCTGGTTGCCGGTGCATCGGTGTAGACCTTCGAGTGATACGGCGTGGTAGCAACGTCGTCGCCGGTGTCGCCGAGTTCGCGCATGAAACGCGTGTAGCCTTCGACCGCCTCTTTCTCATCATAGCCAACGTAGCGCGCATAAGCTTTGACAAAGCTGCGATTGAAGATGCCGCCGGGCAGTCGCTTGTAATCGTTGGTTTCGATCGCTTCGAGATAGTGCATCGAAATGCGCGTTTGATCGGAAATCTCACGTAGCGGAATGCCGCGCCCCTCGCGCGCGACTTCGCAACTGTTCGCCGATAGTCGCTGCCATCACCAATTCGCGTCAGCCTTTGCCCCTGCTGCTGCGGTGGATGTAAGCCTCGTTGGAGACGGGAAAGTAGAATGCACCTTGATTTTTTCTGGGACCGGAAGCGGATAACCCGCGCGGTTAAGAACACCTAACTGTTTGAGCGAATATATATTGCGGCCCTAACGCTGTCAAACTTCATTTGGAGTGCGGTGACCTGTCACCGCTTTCGCGGTGGGCGGCTTGACGCCCAAGTCTTTGGTCGTCTTCAAAAAAAGTGCTGCGACAGGCCGCGGCGGTCTAAAGCGGTGACAGGTCACCGCACTGCAAATGAAGTTTATCGACCGATACAGGCACTTCTCTTGATTCTTCGCGCTCGCGGTGATAGGTTTGCGGGTGAACCGTACATCGACTTTAATTTCTACAACAACAAAAAGTGAGGACACATGAGATGCCCTTAGAAGCACTCGGAATGGTTGAGACCAAAGGTTTCGTCGGAGCCGTCGAGGCCGCAGACGCGATGGTTAAAGCTGCCAATGTTACGCTTCTGGGAAAAGAATATATCGGCGCTGGTTACGTGACGATCTTTGTTCGCGGCGACGTTGGCGCGGTGAAGGCAGCAACCGATGCGGGTGCGGCAGCAGCGCGCCGGGTCGGCGAGTTGATCAGCGTTCACGTCATTCCTCGTCCACACGCAGAAGTTGAGCGCGTGCTGCCGGTCGACGGCCGCACCGGGTTTAGTCCCGATGAGCGTGCATTGCAAGGCGGCACTCGCGGACAACTGGGCGAAGGCGATCAGGGACGCTCGCTGCAGGGCGCGCGAGAAGGCAGCAAGGAAAAGGCGCGGTAAGACAGTGGTCAGTGATCAGTGGCCAGTGATCAGTCAGTGTCCAGTGTGATCTTAGTTCCTTACTGACCACTGATTCCTGGCAACTGGACGGAGGAAGCCATGTCCGCAGACAAGGACCTTATTTCGGTACAGCAGGCGCGGGACCTTGTAGAAGCCGCGGCGAAGGCGCAGGCTGAAATTGCCCGCTTTGATCAGGCGAAGATCGATCGAATTTGCGAGGCGATGTCGCGGGCCGCACTCGCGGAAGCCGCGCGCCTCGGCGCCATGGCGGTGGAAGAAACAGGCTTCGGAGTGGCTGACGACAAGCGCGAGAAAAATCGTTTTGCCGCCGAAGATGTTTGGAACTACTTTCGCGGCTTGCGCACGGTCGGGATCGTTTCAGAGTCGAAAGACGTTGTAGAAATTGCCAGTCCGCGCGGCGTTGTTGCCGGAATCATTCCCTCAACCAATCCAACCTCAACTGCGATCTTCAAAATTCTGATCGCAATCAAGTCAAGAAATGCGATCGTGCTTTCGCCCCATCCTTCAGCGGCGAAGTGCATCAACGAAACCGCGCGCGTGATGCGCGAAGCAGGCGATGAAAGAAGGTTTGCCTGCGGATGCGATCGGTTGCATGACGACCGCGACGATCGAAGGCACCGAAGCCCTCATGAAGCACAAGCAGACCGCGGTCATCCTGGCGACTGGCGGGATCGGACTCGTGCGTGCCGCGTATTCATCAGGCAAGCCGGCGTTTGGCGTGGGCCCGGGCAACGTTCCCGTCTTCATCGAACGAACTGCCGATGTGCCGAAAGCCGTGCAGGATATTTTGACCGGCAAGACGTTCGATAACGGCACAATCTGCGCTTCGGAACAGGCCGTCGTTTGCGATGCTCCGATCGAAAAAGCTGTACGCGAACAGTTCAAAGCCCAGGGCGCGTATTTTCTTTCCGCTGCCGAAGCGGATCAGTTGGGCAAAGTTGTAGTCACTCCGCAGCGTTCGCTCAACGCGGGAATCGTCGGCCGGTCAGTTGAAGTGATTGCGAAACTGGCGGGGCTGAACGTGCCGCCGGGCACGCGCTGCTTGATGGCTGAAGTCGCCGGCGTTGGGCGCGAGTACCCGCTGTCGATGGAAAAGCTTTCACCGATTCTCGCTTTCTACGTCGTCGACGGTTTGACGCGCGGAGCGGAACGCGCGTATGAAATTTTGCGCTATGGCGGCATGGGCCATACCGCCGGCGTGCACACGCGTTCGCGCGAAGCGGCAGTGCGCTTTGGCAGCGAGATGCCGGCGTCACGCATCACGGTCAACACTCCCACAACGCACGGCGCGATCGGGTTTTCGACGGCGCTGCCGCCCTCGATGACCCTCGGCTGCGGTTCGTGGGGCGGAAACGTAACTTCAGACAACGTCTCGCCGCTGCACCTGCTGGACATCAAGCGAGTCGCTTTTGAGACGAGACCGGTGAAGAGCAAACGTCCGGCCCTTGGAGCTTCGACGGTCGCAGCTCCTTCGCCGGCTTACGCGGCGTCCGCACAACCCGCGCAACGTGCCACGCCAACAGCGTCGGGGCAAACAACGCAGACAGGTGAAACTCAAGCATCGAGTCCGGGCGCCCCCAAGATCAATCGTGAGGACATCGCGGCCATAGTCGACCGATTTCTGGCCGGTCGGCCGCCACAAGAATCTGCCGGTGAAGCAAGGGAGTCGCGTCAGGATTCGTCGCGCGCGTCGAACCAAGTTGAGGCCGGCAGCATGTATGCCGGACCAAGCGAAAGTCGCAGCGGGAACGCGGCTCAGTCAGGCAACTCTGGCAACGCTGGCAATTCTGGCAACGGCGGCAGAAGTTCCTCGTCGGCTGCTTCAGCGCCACCTTCAGCTTCTTCCGGCAAGTCGACCAGCGCTGCTTCGGCGAATGGCAACAAGGCGGTCGACTTTGTAAGCGAAGACGACGTCAGGCGCGCGCTGCAAAAGGGCGAGAAGATCTACATCAACGCCAAGACCATTATTACCCCCGCCGCACGCGATATGGGCGAACCGGCGGAAATCTTTGCGAAGTCTTAAAGACAGTTTCAAGTTTCAAGTTTCAGGTTTCAAGTTAACTGATAGCGTGAAACCCTGCTTAACTTGAAACTCGAAACTTGAAACTCGAAACTGAATATGTTCCTCGGCAAAGTCGTCGGCACAGTTTGGTCCACCAAGAAGACACCGGACCTTGAAGGCATTCGCTTTCTGGTGGTGCATCCTTACGATCTGGAAAAGGAACCAACGCGAAACATCGTGATCGTGGCTGACCGCCTCGGCGCGGGCACCGGCGAGATGGTGATGTGCGCGTTTGGCAAGGCCGCGCGCACCGCGATGGGAAATCAGGAGATGGCCATCGAAGCGGCCGTGGTCGGGATAGTCGACCGCGTCGATATTACCGATTCGGTTTCTGAAGAAATGCGCGAGGCGGCAGTCAAACTCGCCCGCGACAACGGCGGTCGCTGACCGACGATAGCCGACCGATGACCGATGACAAAACGGTCGTCGGTCCACGGTCGTCCGTCGCATTCATTATGTCCAATGAAGATTTGATTTATCGCCTGACGAAAGCTGTCTACGGCCGCCTCGGTCCGGCGGCGGACGAGCAGACGGTGGAACAACTCGTTACCGAAGTCTATCGCGAAGTCGAACCGTACCTGCCTGCGAATGGCTCGTCTTACTCTTCTTTCCAGTCAACGCCTTCAAGTGGAACCACTACCGGCCAGTCATCCGAAGGCTCGGCGGATCGAATGATCATTTCGGTGTTTGGCGTCGATCACCCGGGAATCGTCGCCGGAGTTGCTAAGATACTTGCCGAGGCCGAGTGCAGCATCGTCGACATCAATCAGACGGTGGTACAAGGCAAGTTCGCGATGATCGTGATCGCCAACACTTCACGCGCGCGGCTGAACGCGGCGGAATTGAAGGAGCGTTTGCGAAGCGAAGGCGAGCAGCTTGGGGTCCGCATCTACGCGCAGCGCGAAGACCTCTTTAATGCGATGCACCGGATTTAGTAAATCGTGAATCGTAAATCGTGAATCGTAAATGGATGTTATCTTGTTAAGGCTTGAGCGTACCCGGGCGATAGCCTTAAGTCGGACGATAGACGTCGAGACTATTTACGATTCACGATTTACTATTCACTAATATGGAACCAGAAATTGCCCGGCGTTGTCCCACCTGCGGCGCTTCGATTCGTGAAGTAGCGCACTTTTGTCCGCAATGCGGCAACGTGCTTCCTCAGGCGAATTCCGCGCCGGCGAACTCCGCGCAGGCACAAGCAGCGTCAGCGGTTGCGCCAGAAACCACTTCAAAAGATACATCTCCGCTGGAAGCGTCAGACATCAAGTCTCAACAGAAATCGATGTCTGACACGGTGGTTATCGAGCGGCCTGCAAAGGAACCGAAGCCTTCTACAACTCCGCGCTCGCTATCGGACACAGTTGCGATCGAAAGACCTGAAGCGAAACCCAAAAGTGCCGCCGGCCCGCGCGTACGCGGCGCCGTGGGCGCGAAAATTCAGCAGGCGACGAATCTGGCGCGCGACGTAGAAGGCGATATGAAAAATCGCGTTCAGAAGGTGCGTAAAATTTCAGGTGTAGTGATTGACGAAGCGGGCTACGATCCCAGCCTGCGCTTTGTGTTGGTCGCTGCAGTGCTGTTTGTTTTGTTTCTCGTGATTGTTTTGCTGAACAAGTTCATTACTTAAGGAGTTTCAAGTTTCAAGTTTCAAGTTCTGAATTTCCAGATCTGAGTCAGTGTTTCGTTAGGTCGATAACAGGCGTGCACTAACTTGAAACTTGAAACGTGAAACTTGAAACTCGAAACTGCAACCATGGAATACTCGCAGGCAGAAATACTCCAAACCGTCGCCATGACCGAGATGGAGCATCTCGACGTCCGCACTGTGACGCTGGGGCTCAGCCTGCGCGACTGCGCGAGCGAAACGATTGCTCGCACGGCCGAACGCGCGGTGGAAAAGATTCATCGCTTCGCCGACAAGCTCGTTGAGACTGTCGACGCGATAGGCGACGAGTTCGGCATTCGCATCGCCAATAAACGAATTTCGATCACGCCGGTCTCGATGATTATTGAGGGCTCGGCGGGCGAGTCCGATCGAACTGGCGCGTGCAATCGACGAAGCGGCCGCCCGGTCGGCGTTGATTTCATCGGCGGTTATTCCGCTCTCGTTCACAAGGGCGCCACCGATTCCGAGCGTGAGTTTCTTGACTCGATTCCAGAAGCCCTGTCCGTCACGAAGCGCTTGTGCTCTTCGGTAAACGTGGCCACGACGCGCGCCGGAATAAATATGGACGCCGTGCGCCAGGTCGGAATCATTATTAAGGACGCGGCCGAGCGCACCAGGCACGAAGGCGGCCTCGCCTGCGCCAAGTTTGTCTGCTTCGCAAATGCGGTCGAAGACAATCCGTTCATGGCAGGTGCTTTCCACGGCGTCGGCGAACCCGGAGCCGTGATCAACGTCGGCGTGTCCGGGCCCGGGCGTCGTCAATTACGCAGTCAGACACGCGGCTCCCGATCTGCCTTTGCAGGAGTTGGCGGAAATTATCAAGAAGCTTTCGTTCAAACTTTCGCGCGCCGGCGAACTTGTCGGCAGGGAAGCCGCGCGCCGCTTGGGAATCCCGTTCGGCATTATTGACTTGTCACTGGCGCCGACGCCCGTTCCCGGCGACTCAGTTGCCAACATCATCGAGGCGATGGGTTTTGAACGAGCCGGAACGCACGGCACGACTGCCGCGCTCGCGTTGCTGACGGACGCGGTGAAGAAGGGTGGAGCGATGGCGAGCGGTTCGGTCGGCGGCATGAGCGGCGCCTTCATTCCGGTTTCGGAAGACGCGGGCATGATCGAAGCAGCGCAACTCGGAGCGCTTGTCGCTCGACAAGCTGGAAGCCTGGACCAGCGTCTGTTCGGTGGGCATCGACATGGTGGCCGTGCCGGGCTCGACTTCGGCGGAAACGATCTCCGCGATCATTGCCGACGAAATGGCGATTGGCGTGATGAATAACAAGACCACGGCGGTGCGCATCATTCCGGTGCCGGGTCGCGAAGTCGGCGAGATGGTTGAGTTTGGCGGACTGCTCGGCAGCGCGCCCGATCATGGCGGTGAACGCGTTCTCTTCGGCCGGCTTCATCCGTCGCGGCGGGCGGATTCCTGCGCCGATTCATTCATTGAGAAATTAGAAAGCTATGCGGCCTGCCAAGATAACCGCTTTCCTTTTTGCCCTGCTGTTGTTGGTAACGTTGCATTCTTCTGGTCTGGCCCAGCAGCCGGCCCCGCAATCCGGGCCCTCTCCGTCACCGCAAGTTGAAACACCGCTAACGTCGCTGCCTGAGAGTGTTCTCGATGCGCCGCTGCAGTCCGCGCGCGGCGGCTCGTTTACGCTGCGGGATTATGAAGGCAAGGTGCTGGTGATCAATCTCTGGGCTACTGGCTAGGCCCGAGCCGGCTTGAAGTCCCTGAACTTGTAAAACTGCAGAAGGATCTTTGGTCGCAGGGTGTCAGAGTTGTTGGTTTGTCAACGGAGCATCCCAGGCGGTCCCGCGAGTCCACCAGAGAATTTGTTCGCGACTTTCGGATCCAATACGAGATTGGCTGGGCCACCCCCGAAGTAGTCACAACTCTCTTGCAAGGTCGAGACGCAATCCCCCAGACATTCGTGATTTCAAGCACCGGCAGAATTGTGAAGCGGTTTGTCGGTTTCAATGCAACGCAAACTGCTGATCAAATCAGAGAAGCTGTTGCAGACGCGCAGCGCGAGGCCCCCAGCGCGACACCTTAATAGTTTGCGGGCTGCGCCAACCCCGCGCTATCTAAATGACGGACCGCATTCGACGTCGAAAATTCCACCGCTTTGTCTTTTGCGCCGCCGGCGTCTACAACATTGCGTGGGGACTTTACTCGGCTTGGGATCCGCAGTGGTTGTTCCGTTACTCCGGCTTGCCGCTCGAAAACCATCCGCAGATTTTCGCGTGCCTGGGAATGGTAGTGGGCCTTTACGGAATCATTTATTTCGAAGTGGCGCGCGTTCCCGAGCGCGGCTGGTTGCTGGCGGCAGTGGGGTTGGTGGGGAAAGTGCTTGGGCCGATCGGCTTGCTGCAATTAATTTGGAACGGAACCTGGCCGCGCTCAACGATCGTCTTGTCGCTGACGAACGATTTGATCTGGTGGGTTCCGTTTGCAGTTTATCTGCATGACGCGTGGCCGTGGTTTCGGCGGGATGTCTTCGGGACTCGCCAGTGAGTGGGGTATTACCTTGCAGTTCTTTTCCGGCCGGTAACGATGTAGAATCAGACCAGGAGAAGGCAATGTCGAAGCGAATTACTACAATTGACGAAGGCTCGTCAGTCTTGTTGCCGCCTGAAGCCGTCGAAGCACTCGGCGTCGGCGCGGGCGGAGAGCTGGATATCGAGATTGTCGGACGTGCTGTGGTGGTTCGTTCCGTTGAGGAAGCGCAGCGCTCTCGCGAATTCATCAACACGTTCGAGTCAGTGTTGAAAAAACGTCGCGGTGCCTATGAGCAGTTGGCAAAAGGCCCTGGATAGCCGGCGTGGCGATGAAATTTCCGGACAAATTGGATGTGCTGGCAGCACACGCTCGCTTGATAGAGGAAACCGGTGGGAGTCCAGGAATTAGGGACGAAGGGTTGCTTGAGTCTGCGATTGCTGCCGCCGAGAATCGTCATTATTACGAAGCTGCAGATCTTGCCGCCTGCGCGGTGGCAGACGGGTCGTTAACTCGCGACGAAGTAGAGCGGCAGTTGCGACAAGCAGTCAAGAAAAATAGTGGCTGACAAGCGGCTGGCTACATTTCCGCGTCGCTAAGTTTCAAAGTCTTGCTTACTGGGAGAACTAAACATGGCAGAAGCACTCGGCATGGTTGAATGCATGGGCCTGGTCGCGATGATCGAAGCGGCTGACGCGATGGTCAAGGCTGCGAACGTGCGGCTCGTCGGCTGGGAAAAGATTGATGCCGGTTTGGTCACGGCCATCGTCAGGGGCGACGTCGCGGCGGTGCGCGCTGCCGTCGACGCCGGCGCTGCGGCGGGGCGGAAGGTCGGCCAGGTGGTTGCAACTCACGTGATCCCGCAACCGCACAACGACGTCGATCAGGGACTGCCGGTTTTGCAGACAGGTGAAACAACGAAGAAGAAGATCAGTGGTTCCGTTCGCGCGAAATAGCCTCCCAGATTTCGCCGATTACACAGATTCGGTTAGGAACAGGAAGAGATTCTTCACACCGAAAACGGTCGAAGATCATAACCAACGTTTTCCCTTAGTCGTTCGCTCCTGCATCAATGTTTGAATCTGTGTAATCGGCGTAATCTGCGGATTAGTTTTCTCCAGATTCCAATCCTCAAAATGAGTTTGACGCTCTATCTCCTTCGCCACGGACAAACAGCACTCAGTCGCGACGACGTGTTTTGCGGGTCGGGCCTTGATCCGGAATTGACGCCGGCAGGTTTGCAGATGGCCCAGGCGTTTGCCGACGCGTACCGTTTGAAATCCTGGAACGCAATCTATTGCAGCGGCCTGCAACGCACTCGAGCAACCGCCCAGCCTCTTTGTGACGCCGTCGGAATTCCGGCCCAGGCGCGTGTCGAATTCAATGAGATTGCTTACGGCAAGTGGGAGGGACAAACCAGAGAAACCGTAGAGCAAAACTTTCACGACGACTACATCAGCTGGCTGGCCGATCCGGCGTGGCACGCTCCGACCGGAGGTGAGTTGGCGATTACGATTGCCCGGCGCAGCTTGCAGGCAATTGACGAGATTAAACAGCAGCACACGGAAGGAAACGTCCTCGTCGTTTCTCACAAGGCGACCATCCGGATCATCATCTGCAGTTTGTTGGGCATCGACGTCGGCCGCTTTCGTTACCGGCTTGGGTGCCCGGTTGGGTCGGTTAGCGTGGTCGAATTTTCGTCAGCCGGTCCACTGTTGCATTCACTGGCCGATCGTTCCCACCTGAATGAGACGCTGAAATCGCAGCCCGGCACCTAACAGTTGGGAGGCCAATGATGGCGAAGCAGAAAAGAAACAAACTCAGTCAGATGCTGGAGCGCTTCTCGCGCAAGGTGACGGAAGCGACGGGAACGTCCACCGCCTTCATCATCGCTTTGCTGGTGATCATCATCTGGGTTGTCAGCGGGCCGGTGTTCAATTTTTCTGACACGTGGCAGTTGGTAATTAACACCGGGACCACGATCGTTACGTTTCTGATGGTCTTCCTAATCCAACGCAGCCAAAACAAAGATGCGCAGGCGATCCATCTGAAGTTGAACGAAATTGTGGCCGCGCTCGAGGGCGCCAGCAACAGATTGATCGACGTGGAAGATCTGACCGAGGCAGAGATTAAGACGCTTCACACTCACTATCAGCGACTCGTGGCGATGGCGAAGACGGATCTGAAGCTGACGCAGAGTCACTCAATCGAAGAAGCCGAGGCGCGGCACGACATCAAGCACAAGAAGCACAAGCACCCGAAACAGTAGGCAGTGGGCGGTGTGCAGGGTGCAGTGGGCGGGTGAAGCGCCAACGGCGCGAAATGCAAAGCCTGGGCCATCGGCCCAGGCAACCAGGCAAGAGATATAGTTAAGTTAATTTTGGGCCTGCGTGGTCCAGGGGCGTTGCCCCTGGCTATCATATTTCGCGCCTTCGGCGCTATCCAATACATAAACCACCATTGCTACTGCTGTTCGAGGCTCTTCTCCAGCTTCGCAAAACGCGCCATCATGTTTTCGTAGATCCGATCGGTCTTCTCGTGAAGGTGGGCCACCTCGAGTTCAGCCTTGATGTTCACTTCGTACTCGATATCCGAGCGCACTTTGTCTTTTTGCGCCTGCCGACTTTGGCTGATAAGCACGAAGCAGGCCAGAAAAATTGCCTCCAGAGAAACGATCATGGTGAGCAGTCCGAAAGGAAAAGGATCGAAGGCCCGGTCGCCAAGGATGAGCGTGTTGAGCGTTATCCAGACGCCAAACCAGACGGTGTGAGAAATAAGGAACGGCATGCTGCCGCTGAACCACGCCAGCCAGTCGGCGATTCGCTGCAGAAAGTTGACGCGTTCTTCCATCTCCTCATTCACGTTGCGCGAGACGCGGGTGCGCAGCAGTTCATCAGCCTTGCGCGTCAGACCGCTCAATGCCGCCAGCATGTGCAGCGCCGCTTCCGGTTGACGTTGAAAGAGCAAAACGAGGTCTTCGCGATCGAGCACCAGCACTTCGCTTTCGCTGAGCGCCAGGGCCGTGGCGGTGCGCGATCCGGAGTCGAGCATGGCCAGCTCGCCAAACATGTCGCCGGGGCCGGCATTAGTCAGCACGATCTTCTGGCCCACGGTGTCCTTAATAAAAAGTTCGATGTCTCCGCTGCGGACGATGAAAAGCGCATCGCCGGGGTCGCCGGTCTGAAAAAGGATGTGGCCTTCGGGCACCGTCAACTCATCGACGACGGCGGCGAGCGCTTCGCGATCGTCATCGGTGAGCAGGTCAAACAGTCGGGTGTTACGCAATAAACTGGGTTCACAGGGCATGGAAAAATCTCCCGGGAAGGGACGACTAAAAGAGCGGCGACATTATAAGGGAAGTGGCGGGTGAACCCTGATTGATCGTTTTAGAGGCGGGCAATGCCCGTCGTGACGAGCTGGAGAGTCAGAGTTGCGTTGAGCCGGCGGGCAACGCCCGCCTCTAAACGAACCAGCAAGAAAAGCCCGCCTCTAAACGAACCGGCGAGAAAATCGAACCAGGCGAGAACGTTCGCTTCTAACGTCTCAGTCGCAGCTAGGGAGTTTTGTTAGTTCCGGCAACTGGTTTGGTAGTTCCCTTGGCGGGAAGCTTGGCTGGAGCAGGCTCGCCCTTCGGCGCCACGCGCCCGTTTCGCGTCAGCGCGATGCGCTTGTCGCTATTGGAGGCGGACTCGACCGCGACCTTAATCGCACGAAACGATCCGTCGCGCGCCTTGTTGGTGGGATTGTAGGAAAGCACGTACTGCGTGCGCATGTCGCGCACAATCTCGTCGGCAATCTTCGGCAACTCAGACAGCGATTCCGGGAAAAAGGCGCGGCCGCCGGTTTCAGTGGCAAGCTTGTTTATGAGGTTGACCGCTTTTTGCCGCGGACTCTTACTGATGAGCCCGCCCTCTTTGTCGAGTTCATTAACAAAACCGATCACGTAAATTTGCACGTCCTCTTCGCGCAGCCGGCGCAAAGAGTTTCTCCTGGGAATAAAAACTGGCGCGGTCTTCGCCGTCAGTGATCACAATCAGCGCGCGCCGCCGGCGATCGCTGTCGTCGCCCTTCTTGTATTCGGCGACGTGCTCGGCGCTCAGGTAAACGGCATCGATGATTGCGGTCTGCCCGCCTTCGACGTAGAGATCGTCCAGGCCGTCGTTCAGCAGATCTTTGTTGGCCGTGAAATCCTGCATGGTCTCGATCTTGTCGCTGCTGACAAAGCGGACCAGAAAAGTTTCGTCGCCCGGCTTGTTGCTGTGGATGATCGTCTTGCCGGCGTCGATGACGGCCTGAATTTGCGAGCGCAGAGATTGCGACGTGTCGATCGCCAGACCATAACTGATTGGCACTTCTTCACGCGTAAACGATTCGATGGGTTGCACCACGCCATCCTCGAACACGCGAAAATCATTTTCTCGGACGTTATTGATGGGACGGTTGTTGCGATCTATCACGCGCACGTTGAGCGTCACCAGCTCGGTGTTGACTCTGACGATGCTGCCTTCGTCAATGTCCTCGTCAGCCGGCGTTGGCGTCGGTTTCGGTTTCAAGACGGGCGCCGGCGGAGGCTCGCCCAGCGTCGGCGCAATGCGATCGATCGGCGTTGGCGACGGTCTCGCAGGTGTAGGAGTTGGACGCGGCGCCGCTTGCTGATTGCTTTGTGGTGTCGTTGTTTGCGTTGTCGTCGCGGGCCGGTTAACGGTTGTTCGGGGGACGGGCGTGGGCGTGGGGTTCGGGGGCGCCATCGACGTGCTGCGACGCGGCCGGTCCTGGAGCCTGGCTGCTGAAACGAGATTCGCGCCGACTATAGAAACAGTCACGACGAAGAGCGCGAGTGCCGGCAGGAGCCCCCGTCGCTTCCAGTTTCGCCGCCGCAGTGTCTTACGCTCGGTCTTAAGTTTCATCACACGCATAATCGTTAGTACTAAGACTCGGACAACTACGACTCACAACTCAGATTCGGTTTAAGTTTAACCCGTTCGGCCAACTTTTTGGAGCGCGGTGACACCGGGCCAAAAGCTAGCGACGTTAGAATGATGTTCAGGAGAGTTAATGCGTTGCCGAACCGCGCGGCGGTGAAATCAGCGAGAGCCGGGAATCGCGTAATAGCCCTCTTTCGCACGCACAAACAAGCGCGGCAGGCCACGCGGCGGATTCACCTTCACCTTGACCTTGTGCCAGCGGCCGTCGTTGGCGAAGTTCTCCGGCTTATAACCGATCGAATATTGGTGTCGCAGCTCGAGCGCGATCTGCTCGAAGATGTCGTCCATTTCGGCGTTGCTTCGCGGGAAGAATGCTTTGCCGCCCGAAACGCTGGCGAGGTCGTCCAGAATGCCCTGGCCTTCCATGCCCAGGCCGCTGCCGGCGTCGGTGCCGCTGAGAATTCCGATGCCGTAAAGCGTGACGTCGGATTCTTTCAGCAGGCGCCGCAGTTCGTTAAAAGTGTAGCGGGAATTGTTGTCCTGGCCGTCGCTAATCAACAGCAGCGCTCGCTTGGGATGAGAGCCGCGCTGAACTTTCTCCACGCCGAGATAACAGGCGTCATAGAGCGCGGTATTGTTCTTGGTTTGCACGAAAGTGAGTTGGTCGAGGATCGCATTCCCGTCGCGGGTCTTGTCGAGCAGCAACTGCGCTCGCTGATTGAAAGCGATGAGAAAATACTCATCTGAGTTGTGACTTGTTTGAATAAACTTGCCGAGCGCTTCGCGCGCGCGCTTGATCTTGTCGCCGCTCATCGACCCCGAGACGTCAAAGATCACGCCCACGGAAACCGGCGCGTCGTCGTCGCTGAAGAAAGTGATCTCCTGCGGCTTCTTCTCGTCGAGGATCGTGAATGCTCCCTTGCCCAAGCCCGAGACGTAGCGACCATAAGTATCAGTGACCGTCACGGTCAGGGTGATCAGATCGGTGTTAGTTATGACCAGACCCTTGTCGAATTCGCCCATCGACTTTTTCTGGCCGGGCGACGCCGAAGGGTCGGCGGCGGGTGGCGTTGGCTGCGTGGTCGGAGTTTCAGACGGAGACGCGCTCGGAGCGTTTGGGGTCTTTTCCTGAGCGTTCGTGACCACTGAAGCGGCGGCGACGAGCAGCAGAATAGCCACGCAGGAGAGAGCGGTGACGGCAAAAGCGCGTGCAAATATGGAGTGCATGTTTCCCTCGCGTTCCTCGCAAGCGATCGTAGGCATAGACGGCGTAGGCATGCCCGGCTCAATTGTGTTAGCAAAAGATAGGACTGAAAACACAGATGCCGAAGACATAAGCCGTGATGTCCGAAGACTCAATTTTCTTAGATCTTACTGCGATCCGACAAAGTGGGGAAACTCAAGCGCGCTACTTCTAAATCTATTTTCCGTGGAGCTGAACTTCATTGTAGGTCAGGAGTCAGACAAGGGTAAAGCCAAAAGCAGTGGGCAGCGGGCAGCGGGCGGTGGGCAGTGGGGCAGTGGGCGGCCCCGAAGGGGTAAGAGAAAGTAGCCAGGGGTAAGCGCGCAGCGCGCCCCCCTGGATCGCGTTTGTTTAGACATCGCGCCCTGTAAGGGCGCAAGAGATCATCTGGCACCCCTTCAGGGTGCATTCAATAGCCGACCTCCTTTCCAGGCGTGGCGCGCTGCGCGATTACCACTGGCTACTTTTCTTGCCCCTTCGGGCGCCAGAGTTAGGAGGATGGGAACTTTCCAGGTGGCTCATCGTGTATGCAACCCGCCGGTGTGTACGCAACCCGGCTTTCGCTGGTTTGGCCTCTGTAACGCAAACTGCTAGTTTGCGCGAGGTTTGAATACCATTCTCCCATCGCAAACTAACAGTTTGCGTTACAAACTTGGCCACACCGGCGTTTGTGAGCGAGACGCCCGCGGTCCCACTGAGATGTTATACTTTTGGCTCTGACGTTCGCGGCGGTCTGAAATCGAGAAATCATAAGTAATGGCTGAGTTTATTTGTCGATTAGGGACGCCGGCGGGCGAAGTGGTCACGCGCACGATCGAAGCGCCCGGCGTTAATGAAGCGCGCGCGCGCCTCGAGCGTGAAGGGTTTCGCGTTTTCAACGTCACGCCGCCAAAGACGAGCGGCGTCACCGCGCTCACCCGGCTCGGCGGTCGCGGCGGTCAACCGAAAGTCAAAGCCAACGACTTCCTGCTGTTCAATCAACAACTCGCAGCGCTCGTCCGCGCCGGCATTCCCATCCTGCAGGCGATCTCGATGCTGCGGAAGCGCGCCGCGTCAGCGCGCCTGCGCGCGGTGCTCGGAGACGTTGAGGATCAAATTCGCGGCGGCGCGGCCTTGTCCGAAGCGTTCGCTTCGCAGGGAAGCATCTTCCCGAGAATCTATACCGCGTCGATTTTGGCGGGCGAACGTTCGGGCGCGTTGGACGAGGTGCTGCTGCGTTACGTCACCTACATGCGCCGGAACGTCGCGCTGCGGCGCAAAATTCGCGGCGCCCTCGCTTATCCGCTCTTTCTGCTTTTCGCTTCGGGGCTGATGGTGACCTTTTTGACGGTCTACGTCGTGCCGCGAATGTCGGATCTCTTTTCCGGCTTTGGCAATGAACTGCCGATCGTCACGCAAATCGTCCTCGGAATTTCCCACTGGCTTTCAGGTAACGTCTTCTGGTTTGGACCACTTTTCATCGGCGGCTCGATCGCGTTGTTTCTCTGGTCGCGCACGGAGTCGGGCCGGCTGAAAGTTGACTCAACTTTGTTGAAGATTCCGCTCGCCGGCAATCTCGTCATACAGCTTTCGATCGCCCAGGCTACTCGTTCGCTGGCAACGCTGCTGGCGGGCGGCATCACGCTCGTGGAGTCGTGGGAGATCGCAGCGGAGTCGATTACCAATCGCGAATTGCGGCGTCGCAGTTCTGCAATCCTGCCGATGATTCGCGAGGGACGCACCTTTACGGAGAGCCTGGAGGCGGCCAACTGGGTGCCGCTGCTGGCTGTTGACATGGTGGGAATCGGCGAGCGCTCCGGCAGTTTGCGCGAGATGCTTGACGAGGTTGCCGTCTTTTACGATGCCGAGTCAGAGGTCCGGCTGGAGCAGTTGACGACCACGCTTGAGCCTGCGATTCTGGTGGTTATGGGCGGCGTCGTTGTCACAATTCTGCTGGCCATCTACCTCCCCATCATCCAATCAATTTCCGGCGGCACGGGAGTAACCGGTCGTCACTGATTAAGCGGTCTAACACCAATGTTTAGAGGCGGGCACCGCCCGCCGTGGCAAGTCGCAAAATGAGTCGACGCGAACCGAAATGAAAGAAGTAACTCAAAACCCAACGGCGCCGCTCACCACGCTCCCGGGCGGAGCCGGCGGCGACAGTCACGAGCCGCCCGAAGTGCGCACCGCGAAAGAACTCGCGCGCCGCTACCGGCTGACCTTTGTCGAGCTGCTGCCGACCGAAGGTGAATCACCGATTGACTACACGCTCTTCAACGAGATTCCGGTCGATCTGATGGTGCGTTACCAGTTTCTGCCGATGAAGCGCGACGCAAAGGGGCTGCACATCGCGATGGCAGACCCGACGGATCTGGAACGACTGGACGAACTCGCGGGAGCTTTGAAAGCTCGCATCGTTCCTTATGTCGCGACTGCCGGGGCGATCGAAGTGGTGCTGCGCCGCGGCGACGCGACGCAACGCGTTTTGCAGGAAGCCGCGTCGGGTTTTCGCATTTCGTTGGTGCGGGAAACTGAAACCGGTGAAGAGGTACTCGACCTCGATCGACTGGCGACCGACTCTGAGATGTCGCCGATCATCAAGCTCGTCGACTCGATCATTTACAACGCGATGGAATCGCGCGCGTCGGACATTCATATCGAGACTCGCGACACGGAAGTCCAGGTCAAGTACCGAATCGACGGCGCGCTCTACGCCAAAGTCGACCCAATCGATCTTGCCTTCCATCAGACGCTGATCTCGCGCATCAAGGTTATGTCTGAGTTGGACATCGCCGAGCGCCGCGTGCCGCAGGACGGCCGCTTCCGTGTTCGTTACAAAGGCCGCAACGTCGATTTTCGTGTTTCGATCATGCCGACCATTCACGGCGAAGATGCGGTCATTCGTATTCTCGACAAGGAACAGATCAATGAAGAGTTTAAGAATCTGAACCTCGACGTCGTCGGGTTTGCCGAAGAAGATCTGCGGAAGTTTCGTCACTACATTGCCGAGCCTTACGGGATGGTGCTCGTGACTGGCCCAACCGGCTCCGGCAAAACCACGACGCTTTACGCCGCGCTCAACGAGATCAGAAACGAAGAAGACAAGATCGTAACCATCGAGGACCCGGTCGAGTATCAGTTGCACGGCATCACGCAGATTCCGGTGAACGAAAAGAAAGGCCTGACCTTCGATCGCGGACTGCGTTCGATTCTCCGTCACGACCCGGACAAGATCATGATCGGGGAAATCCGTGACACTGAAACCGCGCAGATTGCCATCCAGTCGGCGCTGACGGGCCACCTCGTGTTCACCACCGTCCACGCGAACAACGTCATCGATGTTATCGGTCGCTTCCTCAACATGGGCGTCGAGCCTTACAACTTTGTCTCGTGCTTGAATTGCGTGCTGGCCCAGCGCCTGATCCGCATGCTTTGTCCTTATTGCAAGCGACAGTACCAGGCCAAAGACACCGAGCTGATCGAAGCGGGCATGCGGCCCGAGGAACATCGTCAGACGCCGTTTTATATGAACGTCGGTTGCGACGCCTGCAACCACACCGGCTATCGCGGCCGCACGGCGATTCATGAGCTGCTCGATCTGTCAGACAATATTCGCGAGATGATCGTTGAGCGGCGCCCGGGATCGGAAGTGCGCCGGGCAGCGGAGGCAGAAGGCTTAAGGAGTCTGCGCGAGTCTGCGTTGCGGAAGGTGTTCGCTGGGGTTTCAACGCTGCACGAGATCAACCGCGTGACCTTCGTTGAGGAAGTTAGCGCCGGGGGTTAACGCGAAGACGCCAAGCGCGGCGGGAAGTATCCGCAGACTAGGTGCTACTTGATCTTTAGAGGGGGGCATTGCCCGCCGTCTCAACGTTGAACCGGCGGGCGGTGCCCGCCTCTAAACGTAGACGCATTGAATCTGCGGAATCTGCGGATTCAGATCTTGGCGGCCTTGGCGTCTTGGCGGTTAAGTCCACCGATTTGCAGTGTTTTAAGGAACTGTTCTTTTTAAATTGCGTGTAAGCAAATGGCTAAGCAATGGTTGCATCTTAGCTTCCCGAACGGCATTATATCGGCTTGTTAGGCCACGACCGACCGTCTACCTCCACCGAGAGAGATTATGAGAATAAAAGCAGAATCCCGCATTTTTGTTTCCATGTTGCTGACGTTTTGTCTACTGCTGCTGCCGGTGGCGGCCCTGGCGAAGAAGGGCGACAAGCATTTCAAAGAAGGGATGCGCTACGAAGAGCAGCAGCAATGGGAGAAGGCTGCCCAGGAGTTTACGCTCGCGGTCGCCGCCGACCCTTCGAATATTGAGTATCAACTTCACTTCCGCCGCGCCAGCTTTAACGCTTCGCAGACTTACATGACGCAGGGCCGGGCGCTTGCTGAACAGCGGGATTTCGCGGGAGCTTACAACGCCTTTCGCCAGGCTTACGGTTACGATCCGGTTAACGAACTTGCGGTGTCTGAGATGGAGCGAATGCTGCGTCTTCAGTCGGTGAAAGACGGCACCAACCTCGTCAACGACAACGGATCGAACGACACCGGAGTGGGGCCCAACGGCAGGCTCGGCACGCCCATACCGGCGACCTCGGTGGTCCCTGAAGGTCCGACGCAGCAGTTGCGCGTCATTAGTTACAGCGGCGATTTGAAAGCTTTCATTCGCAGCCTCGCTGAGCAGCTCAACCTCAACGTAATTTTCGACCGCCAGTCGTTTGTCCAGCCGCGCAACATCGATATCAATCTGCGCGAAGTCACCACTTCACAAGCGCTCGATTACATTTTTCTGCAGGAGAGTCTGTTCTTCCAGAAGCTGAGCCGGCGCACTATTTTGGTCGCCGATCAAACGCGTCGTCCGCAGTATCAGCAGCTCGTTTTGCGCACCTTCTTTTTGGCTAACAGCGATCCGGAAAAAGTGAAGGGCCTCGTCTCGCAGGCGATCCCGCCGTCCGTGGGCCGGCCGCAGACGATCGTCGTCCCTGACAAAGACACCAACAGCTTGACCGTGCGCGACACCGCGGAGAACGTCCGACTGATCGGCGATCTGATTCAGGGCATCGACAAGGACCGTGCGGAAGTGGTCATGGACGTGGAGATCTACGAAGTTTCAAAGACGAATTTTTTGCAGTTTGGTAATCAGGTTGGCACGCCGGGAACGGGTGGCACTTTCAATATGGGCGGCACGACCGGCGTCTCGATCCTGAGCGACAACGGCCAGGTAAACGGCAGCCGTGGTGTGAATCTGAACCCAATCGCCGGCGGCGTTTCCACCGCCCTGGCCGCGGCGTTCGTGCTCCCGCCGTCAGTCTTCACGGCTTTCAACAGCAAGAACAACACGAAGCTTATTGCGTCGACCCAGGTCCACGCTTTCAACGGTGAAGAGTCAACCGCCCGCATCGGTCAACGCGTTCCGGTGCAGACCGCGCAAGCCTATCCGTTTGGCGTGCAAACCGGGACGGGGACCGGCACTGGCACCGGCGCTTTTCCGACCGGCGGTTTCCCGGTGATCAATTATGAGCCGACCGGATTGACGTTGAAGTTTACGCCGCAGGTTTTTCCCAATCAGGACGTGCAGGTGAAGATGTCGATCGAATCCAAGGACGTGCTCGGCGCGAGCACCTTGACGCCGACTTTCACTGAACGAACGATTACGGGCACCGCGCGCGTACAAAACAACCGCACGATGATGCTGGCCAGCGTGTCGACGGAAGGTACTTCAGAGGGACGAAATGGCATTCCGATACTTGGATTTCTTCCCGTCCTCGGTCGCTTGTTCACTTCGCCCACCAAGGACAACCGGCGGATAGACATCGTCATCGCCGTGACCCCGCGCGTGCTGCGCGCGCCGGCCATCACGCCGCGCGACGAAGAGATGCGTCCGAGCGGAACTTTGCAGTCGCCGACCACTGGTTCGCTTGAAGCTATGCTGCGCGAAGCTGATCGCGAGGATCTGGCGGAGCTGCAACTCAAACAACGCAATGCCACCACCGCCAAGGTGACCGAGGTTCCGACGCCTGTTATCGAGGCGGCAATTAACCCTCCTGTAAATGGTGCTGCGATCGCTGCTACAAACAACGCCCCGGCGCAAGCTGCAAACGTTCCGGCTAACAATCAATCACAGTCACAGTCACAGTCACAGTCACCAGCCAATGCTGCGGTTACTGACAGAAGTTTGCCGGCGACCAATATGACTAACGGCATCACTAATAACCAGGCTCCTGCCGTGACTGGCGCTGTGGCGCTAAACGTCGCTTCTGCTCAGCAATCACCCGCTAACGCCGGTGGTCCTGACAAGAGTACGGCGGAAGAGTTGCCGGCATACGTGCCGGCGCCAAAGTCGCTCGTTAGCAGCACGTCCGCAACGGAGGTTGCCGCAGTAAATGCGGGCGTTAATAGCGATGTGCGGGCGACGCTTACCAATCTGACCAAGCCGATCGAGGCGGCGATCGCTCCAGTCATCCCGCGCGGCAAAACTGCGGAACTGAGTTTGACGCCTGACAACCAGTCGATGAGAGTCGGCGAGTCGCGGCGTTTTGCGCTCGATGTGAAGTCGGACGTACCGTTGTCGTTGGCCATAATCACTCTCCGGTTTGATCCGAAAGTGGTAAAGGTGCGAGCCGTTTCTGCCAGCGACGGTGGCGGCGCCCCCAGCTTTACGCAGTCAACCGACGCGTCGGGTGTTTGCCTGATTTCACTTGCCAGCCTCAGCGGCATGACCGGTCCAGGTACGCTGCTGTTCATCGACGTGGAAGGCATTGGCCTGGGCGATGCCCGGCTCGTGCTCGACAACGGCTCGATGCATTTGGCAGCGACTGACGCTCAAAATGTGATGGTGAAGGCTTTGCCGGTTAGCGTTACCGTGAAGCAGTAAGAAAAATGATCTACCTGCGAGATTTAGGTCTGAAGAAAACAGAACGCGGCGGTGCGGTGACAGCGGCTAAGCTTCCCGGTCGCCGCGTTGCTTTGTCGCCGTCGGTCGGTCTGTTCGGCACGCGCGCCTACGTGCGCAATAAGGTGTGCAACCAGGCATGCAAAAAACAGCGCGGCTTCTCGCTGATTGAGCTGGTGATTACAGTCACAGTCTTGACGATTCTGACGCTCGGCGTTGTCCCTTTGATGAAGCTCTCAGTCAAACGGCAAAAGGAACAGCGGCTGCACGAGGCCTTGCGTCAGATGCGGCTGGCGATCGACGATTTTCATCGCGACACTGTAGACATGACGTGTACTGGAACGGTGGGAGCGCCACCCAGCGGAGCACCCGGCGGACCAACCGGCGGCTACGTTGACCCGCGCAGCAAAGTCAAGATTTCAGACTGCACGATCTTTGGAGTAGACAATCCGGACCGTTATCCGCCCGACCTCGAAACTCTGGTCAACGGGGTGAACGTGATCCCACGCGGCGGGTTGGGCGGTCGCGGCGACATCGGCGTGGATGCAACAAAGGTTGGCGACCTGGCAACGAAGAAGAAAGTCTATTTGCGCAGCATTCCAATTGACCCGATGACGGGCGAAGCCGATTGGGATTTTCGTTCATGTTACGACGCGGCGGACAGCGGCTCCTGGGGCGGGGAAAACGTTTTCGACGTGCGCTCGAAGTCGAAGGAAACAGCTTTGAATGGCGAGAAATACAATGAATGGTGAAGACGGGAAAATAGGGGAAAGGGGAATGGGTAAAAGGGAAGGGAAGACGAGTCTTCGACACGCCTTTTCCCCCTTACCCGTTCCCCTTTTCCCCCACGCGCGTCAGCGCGGTTTTACCCTCCTCGAGTTAATGATCGTGATCACGGTCATCATCATCCTCGCGGCGATTGCCTTGCCGCAGTATCAGAAGACGATCATGGCGACGCGCGAGGCGGTGCTGCGCGACGATCTCTTCAACATGCGAAAGTTGATCGATCAGTACGCGGCTGACAAGCAAAAGCTGCCGCAGTCGCTCGACGCGTTGGTCTCCGACGGCTACATGCGCGAGAAGCCACAGGATCCGATGACCGGACAGACCGATTGGACTGAAAACATGGGCGACGATCCCAACCTCGCCGAAGGCGGGCAGGGACTGATTGACGTTCACAGCTCATCTCAGGATCTTTCCTCGGATGGCGTTACGCCTTACTCGCAGTGGTGAAGTGAATTTCGGATTTTGGATTGCGGATTTCGAATTTATTTCAACCGCTGGTTCAAGTTGCATCCAGAATACGTTTTACAGAATCAACCTTCGAGAGAATCAAATTCGAAATCCGCAATCCAAAATCCGAAATTTTCCAAAATGCCTAACCCTATTTCCAAGCTGATCAATCCCTGGTACCCGGCGACAGCGGTGGGTTTCGAAAAGGGACTGACCACGATGGTCCAGCTCGAGCGTTCCCGCAACGGCGCCTCAAGTTTGAAGCGCGCGGCGACGGTCTCTCTGCCTGAATCCTTGATTCGTCCCAGCTTCGATGAGCCGAACATTTCCGATCCCACGGAGTTGAGCGCGGCTCTCAAAGACCTGGCGACGACCGCCGGAGTCCTGCAACAAAAGCGCTGGTCAGTCGCCTTGCCGGACGCTGCCAGCCGGACCTTGATTCTGACGCTTGAGTCGGCGCCGTCGTCGAACGCCGAGTTGGAAGAAGTGTTGACCTGGAAAATCGAGCGAGGCTTTGCTGCCTCACGCGCCGAGCTTTCGATTTCGCGCGAACGTTTGCCGGCTGACGCCGACGGCAGAGATCGTTACCTGGTGGTGGCCACCCACACGGCGGTGCTCCACGAATACGAAAGCGTGATTCATTCGCTCGGCTGGCGCGCGGGCTTGATCGTTCCACGTCACATCGGAGAAGGTCAGTGGTTGACTTTGAACGGCACCCGCGGCGATGCGCTGCTGCTGAGTTCTTCCGAACATGGTTTTACGGCCGTGGTCTTCCGAGGCAAACAGCCGCTGATCATTCGCACCGTCGCCTGCGAGAGCCATGAATGTGAAGACGAGCTGTACCGCTTGCTGCTGTTTTACCGCGACCGGCGCGGCGGCGAGGCTGAGAGACTGGGCGAAGCCATTTCGCGGGTTCTGGTGGTCGGCGAATTGTTGGGCAAAGATCGCGCGTGCGAGATCGTGAACGAAACGCTGGGCGCCAGCCTGCGCTCGTTAAGCGCCGCCGATTTGGGTTTGCACCTCGCATCGCGCGAACTGAGTTTTGACTCCATCGCCGCGCCCGCGGGACTCGCAACCTTATCGTGGCGCTAGCCAAAAAGTTTCAAGTTTCAAGTTCGAAGTGGAGAACCTTGGACTCAGGACCTGAGACTAGGAACCCTGAAACTTGAGACTCTAAACTTGGAACTCGAAACTTTGTTCTGAAACTTGTTCGATTTCTGAAACGTAATACCTTGGCACAATGAGCAGTTCTGCATCCCCCAATACGGCGAGCTTTAGTGCAGCCGCCGATCGCGATCTCGTCGCCAGCGCCGCCCAGGGTCTCGAAGGAGGCTTTGAGGAACTGGTCCGGCGCTACCAACGTCCAATCTCGGGCTACGTCTACCGCATGGTCGGCGACTATGACGCGGCGCTGGATTTGACGCAGGAAATATTCATCAAGGTTTATGGATCGCTCCAGCGTTATCGTCCGGAGTTCAAGTTTTCGACCTGGATTTACAAGATTGCGCACAACGCCGCCATCGATCATCTGCGCCGGAACACCGGCCGGGCGCGCTCTCTCATCAATGGCACCGAAGACGACAACTACGATCTGCCACTCGAGAGTGAAGGGCTCAGTCCGGAACAGCAGAGCGAACGCGAAGAGCGACGGGTAGAAATCGAAGCGGTGGTTCGTTCGTTGCCGACTGCGTATCGCGAGTTGGTTGTACTCAGACATTCGCAGGACCTGACCTACGAAGAGATCGTCGACGTGACGGGGTTGCCGCTGGGCACTGTTAAGAATCGTTTGTTTCGCGCCCGCGAGATGATGCGCCAGCAGTTTCTGACTAAAGGCATTACCGGAATTTAACTTCTCAAGCACTCGTGTCTACCAACGCCTACATCTGCGAGACTGAAAACATCGCTGCCTACATCGACGGCGAGCTTGAGCCGGGCCGCCGCGCCGCTCTCGAAGAGCACCTCAAACAATGTGCGGAATGTGCCGCTGACTTGCAGGCCCAACGGGTCTTCATGTGTGAATTGGATTCGGCGTTAGCCAGTCCGTTCGAACTCGCAGTGCCGCCAAATTTTGCCCAGGTTGTCGCCGTGCGTGCGGCGAGTGACATGAGAGGCGTGCGCGATGCGGCAGAGCACAAGCGGGCCTTGCGGTTTTGCATCGTGCTGGGTTTAGCGGCTTTTGCTTTGTTGGGCGTCGCGGCAAGTAAAGCGGTGCTGCTTAACGTCCGCGGGATGGCCGGCAAGGTGGTTGGCGTGCTTGGTTTTTTTGCGAAGACTACGGCTGATGCCGCGTCCGGCCTCACGGTCATGTCGCGCGTCGCCGGCCAGGGGCTGGTCATCGATTCGCGGCTGGCAGGCATCGCCGGTCTGTTCGTTGTGGTCTTGGCTATCGCCGTTCTTTCCTTCCTGATTTCGCGCTATCACCGAACACGCCTTATCGACTAAGCGCGTGCGCATGGACACATCAATAGCAGCAGCGATGAATGAATTTGTTTTCCAGCCGTGTGGTGATCTGTTCAGGCTCCGCAGCCTGCTCAAAGCCGGCGCGCTCGCGTTTACAATCGCTTTGCTGCTGGTTGCGGCCGAAGCACAAACTCCGCAAACTCCTTTTCAACCGAAACCCGGCGACAATCCTTACGTAGTTGACGATGTCAGTGAAACAATCGTTTACGGCCTGGGCCGTTCAGTGCAAATTAACGGCACCGCGAAGAACGGCGCGTTTGCTCTCGGCGGCGACGTGATCGTGAAGGGCGTCGTTGACGGCGACGTCGCGGCAATTGGCGGCTCGGTGATCCAGCTCGCAGGCGGACGCATCAACGGCGACGTAATGGTCGTCGGCGGCAGCTACTGGCACGAAGACGCAACGCCCGCGCGCACCCCCGGTAAACAGACGATCATCTACTCGGGTTACGAGCAGGAGTTGCACAACATGATGCGCAACCCGCAAGACCTGCTCGCGCCGCACTGGTCCGCCGGCTACATCGGCCTGCGACTGCTCGCCATCCTGTTTTGGTTTATCGTGTCGCTCGCGCTCACGGCCGCCATGCCCGGAACCATCAGCCGCGGAATTGAACGTCTGCAACTGTCTCTCGGTCGCGTGGCCGTGATCGGATTTGTGGGTGCGTTAGTGATTGGCGCAGGCGTGCCCGTCAGTCTCCACTTTCTGCCGTACACGCTCAGTGTGCTCGTCGGTCTGATGGCGCTGTTGCTGATTCTGATCGCGGCGCTGTTTGGGCGCGTGATCATCTACGCAGCCACCGGGCGCTGGCTGCAGCGAAAATTCTTCAAGCAGGGTCAGAACTCGGAAGCTGTCGCCCTTCTCCTGGGTACGATTTTTTGGATCACGCTTTCGTCGCTGCCGTACATTTGGCCGGTCGTGGTCGCCGTCGTGCTCGTCACCAGCCTCGGCCTCGCGTTGACCGCCAGATACCGGGTCGGCTGGAAACGCCCGGCAAATGGCTTGTCTCCACAAAAGCTCACCTAAAAGACGCAAAAATTCGGACGATCTCGACGCTTCGTGCATCAAAAGCTTTCGTCGCGCACGGGCGTGCAGTCGGCAGAACTTTTGTGCAACTTTTCGGAACCAGGGGCGTGAACATCCAGCATGCGTGCGCTCGGCATCAACCCTCGGCACAACGCCGGATAATCACTAGAACGAGCAACTTAACTAGAACATTCACTTCGTTAGCTGCGTAAGAAATTGGGAAAGCCCGAAGGACATTGCGCGTTGTCCGCATCCGTCAAGCATCTGGTTTGTGATCGCTCGATTTTCTCGTTAACTGAACAGGAGGAGTAATGAAGGCGCTGTTTCTCGCAATCGCGCTGGTTTTCGTTGGTGTACTCGCTGGGTCTGGCATTAATGCCCAGACGCCGGCGACGCCCACGGCCCCCACGCAGGGCGATCCATCAATTTCGCCTAACCGGGCCCTCGGGGAAGTGAAGCTGATCGATGTTGCTGCCAAGCAGGTGACCATCAAGACCGACGCCGGCTCAGTGGTTACGGTCACGCTCAGCGACTCAACTTCCTACCTGCGCGTCGCTCCCGGCGAGACGACGTTGACCAACGCCACCAAGATCACTTTCGCCGACGTGGCTGAAGGCGATCGAGTTTTGGCGCTCGGCAAAGTTTCTGACGACCGCAAGGCGGTGCTGGCCCGCACCCTGGTAGTGATGACCAAAGCGGACATCGCCAAAAAGCAGGAAGCGGAACGAGCGGAGTGGAAGAGGCGCGGCGTGCTGGGAATCATCACGGCGCTGAAACCGGAAACGAAGGAGATCACGATCTCCAGTCGCACCGCGGCGGGTCCGCAGTCTTTGAACATTCCCGTCTCCGACAAAGTGGAAGTGCGACGTTACGCGCCCGATTCGATCAAGTTTGCCGACGCCCAGCCGGCGAAGTTTGACGAACTCAAGGTAGGCGATCAGCTTCGCGCGCTGGGCGACCGCAACGCCGACGGCACCGCGTTCACCGCCGAAAAAGTTGTGACCGGTTCGTTCAAGACTGTCGCGGGCGTGATCACCGCGGTCGACCCGGCCACCGGTGAAGTGAAGATCAACGACATGCAGACGAAGCAACCGCTGACGATTGTGATCAAGCAGGACGCGGTCTTGCGGAAGTTTCCAGCGGGGGAGATGGGCGGCATGATGGTGATGCGGCCCGGCGGCGGCGGCGCGGGCGGTCAAACACCAGCGGGACCAGGAGGCGCACCGGCGACGGGACAAGGTGGTCCGGGCGGCGCGGTACGAATGGGCGGCGGCGGAATGAATATTCAGGACATGCTCGAACGCTTGCCCACCATCGCGCTTGCCGACGTGAAAGTCGGCGACACGATCATCGTTTCCAGCACGAAGGGTGCTGATCCAACTCGCTTGACGGCGATCAGTTTGATCTCCGGCGCAGACACGCTGCTGAATATGTTGGCGGCGCGACAGCAGCCAGCCGGCGGGCCGGCGGCGCAAAATCCGTCGGCAGGATTGGGAAACATTCCATTCGGCATGGGCTTGCCCTAATGCCGTCAGAACTCTCGTTTAGAGGCGGGCGTCGCCCGCCGTCTCAAGAGTGGTTTGACATGACTTGGTATCGAGCGTTGAACCGGCGGGCAATGCCCGCCACTAAACGATTAATTTACGTCTCAACCGTATTCATTGGTAGTTCGAGGTCAGTAGGGTCTTAATCATGAACGTCTCCACAAAAGTTTTGCGACAGTCGCTCGCCACCGGGTTGGCCGTCGCGTTAATTGTCTTGTTGTCCACCGTCGCCGCGCTCGCGCAGCAGGCGCGCGGTTCGCTGCGCGGCGTAATCAAGGACGAGTTGGGCGCGACCATCGTTGGCGCTACCGTGACGCTTACCGACGCGAGTGGAGTTGAAAAAACTACCGCCAGCAACGGCGAAGGCGTTTACGTTTTCAACGGACTCGTCCCCGGCAAGTATTCGTTGCGCGCCACCGCACTCGGCTTTGCAAATTCCGATGAAAACGAAGTGAACCTGACGGCCGGTGCGCGCGAGTCGCTCGACCTGACTTTGCAGGTGACCATAGAAGAGCAAAAGGTAACCATCGCCGCGGAGACTCCGCTCAGCACCGACGCGACCAACAACGCCAACCAGACGCTCATCACCGGAAAAGATCTCGACGCCCTCCCGGACGATCCTGACGAACTGGCTGCGGCGCTGCAGGCCCTGGCCGGGCCTTCGATGGGACCAAACGGCGGGCAGATTTTCGTCGATGGTTTCTCCGGCGGGCGCATGCCGTCGAAGGATTCGATTCGCGAGATTCGCATCAATCAAAATCCGTTTGCGGCGGAGAATGATCAGCCGTCGGGCCGCATCGACATTCTGACCCGACCGGGAACGGACAAAATTCGGGGCAGCGCGTTTTTCAACTTTCAGGACGAAAGTCTCAACTCGCGCAACCCGTTCACAACCACCTCCAGGCGCCCGCCTTATCAGGTGCGGCAGTTTGGCGGGAATCTCGGCGGACCGCTGGTGGCGAAGAAAGCGTCTTATTTCATTGACTTCGAACGACGCGAAGTCGACGACAACGAACTCGTCAAGGCAACTATTTTAGACCCCAGCCTCAGCCGGGTTGATTTTGGTTTGGGCGTCCTGGTGCCGCGGCGAAACATAACCTTCAGCCCGCGCTTCGACTTTCAGATCAATCCGAACAACACGCTGATCGCTCGCTACAGTTACACGCACTTCACCATCGACAACAACGGCGTCGGCGGTTTTTCATTGCCGCAACGCGGTTACGATACGACCTCGACGCAGCAAAACATTCAGCTCACCGAAACGTCGGTGCTGAATGCGACAATGATTAACGAAACGAAATTTCAGTATACGCACCAGCGTAACGAGAACCTCGCCGGTACGCTTATCCCCGCGCTAAACGTCAGCAATTCGTTCATCGGCGGCGGCTCGCAGATCGGCAACACTGCGAACACGAACCGGCGTTGGGAACTGCAAAACTTTCTGGCTGTGGCACATGGTACGCACTCATTCAAGTTTGGCGCCCGTCTGCGCGGCGTGCGCATTACGGACGTCAACCCAAACAATTTTGGCGGCACTTTCACGTTTACCGGCGCCCTGGTTCCAACTCTTGACGCGGGCAATCAACCGCTTACCGACCGGCCAGTTTTCGTTGATAGTTTGGAGCGTTACCGCAGAACGTTGCTGGGACAACAGCTTGGTATGACGGATTTGGAGATCCGCGCATTCGGCGGCAACCCCTCGCAACTCAGCATCGCCACAGGCGATCCGAAAGCCACTGTTTCGCAGACGGACTTCGGCATCTACGCGCAGGACGACTGGCGCGTGAAGCCAAACTTCACTTTGAGTTACGGCCTGCGTTACGAAGGGCAGTCGAACATCGGCAGCATTCTAAACTTTGCGCCGCGGCTTTCCTTTGCCTGGTCGCCCGGCGCGGCAAACAGCGCCAAGCCACCGAAGATGGTCATCCGCGGCGGCGGCGGCGTCTTCTACAATCGCTTCGGTGAAGGCAACACGCTTCAGGCCAACCGCTTCAACGGCGTCAACCAGCAGCAGTTTAATATTCGCGAAGCGCCGCTTTACCAGTGTCTGCCGGGCGCGCCGGCGAATTCCGATTCGGCTTGTTCGATCAGTTCAGCGAGCGGACAAACCGCCATCGGCCATCTCGAGTACATCAATCCGACGCTGAGTCCGTTGGATACTTTTCCCATTGTGCCTCCGACCAGCGGTTTGACTGCGTCGCAGCAGATCACCTGGCGCGTGGCCGACGATCTTCAGTCGCCGGTTGTTTATCTCATGGGCACGCAGGTCGAACGCCAACTGCCGAAACGCTTCACCATGTTCGCCGGCCTGTTCCTCGTGCGCATTCAACACGTGATTCGCGCGCGCGACGTCAATGCGCCGTTGCCGGGATCGATCACTGCCGCGAATCCCGGCGGCGTGCGGCCCAATGGAAACGTCGGCGAGATTTATCAGTACGAATCGAGCGGACGCTTTAACCAAAACCAGTTGTTCATCGGGTTCAATAACCGGTTCAGTCGCTCGCTGACGTTCTTCTCAAGTTACTCGCTCAGCAAAACTACCAACGATACCGACGGGCAGGGCGGAGGGCTGTTCCCGGCCAACTCCTACGATATGTCCGGCGAGTTTGGCCGCGCTGCTTTCGACGTGCGGCATCGTTTCACTTTTGCGGGCACGATCAATTTGCCGTGGCAGCAGGTGAGCTTGAATCCATTCATCATTGCCAGCTCGGCTGCGCCCTTCAATATCGTGACCGGGCAGGACACGAACGGCGACCGGCTGTTCACGGAGCGTCCGTCGTTTGCTCCGGACGGCGTGGACTGCACGCTGCCGGTAGCCAATATCGTCTGCACCAGTTACGGCAACTTTAACTTGAGCCCGGCGCCCGGCGAGGCGTTGATTCCGCGCAATTTCGGGCACGGCACCGGCTTCTTTTCCGTGAACATGCGCGTGAGCAAGACCTGGAATTTTGGCACTATCCATTCTTCCACTGCAGCGAACAAAGGTCCTGAAGGGCAGCCAAGTCAGGGTGGGCCACGTGGCGCCGGTGGTCGTGGATCCGGCGTGCCGCGAATTCCAACCGGCGCTGGTGGCGGCAGGGGCGGTAGTCGAGGTGGTGGTGGCGGCATTGCGAGCATCGGTGGCCCGGCGGGCGGTGGCGGCGCCGAGGCGAAGCGGTACAGCATCCAGCTTTCGGTGAACTTCCAAAACCTGCTAAATCACGTCAACCTGGCGCCGCCCAACGGCAACTTGTCATCGCCGTTCTTCGGTGAAAGCCTCTCGCTCAACGGCGGCTTTGGTGGCTTCGGTGGCGGGGGCCAGGGCGGAGGGGGAGCAGGCGGCGCTGGTGGAGCAGGCGGCGGCAGCGGCGCCGGCAATCGCCGCGTGACTGCGCAACTTCGGTTCAATTTCTAGTGTTCGGTTTGGAGTGCGGTGACCTGTCACCGCTTTCGCCTGAGGCGGCTTGACGCCTCAGTTCCCGGTAGCTTCAACCAACAATGGTCGCGACAGGTCGCGACCGACAAAGCGGTGACAGGTCACCGCACTCCACAGGTTGCGTTTTCGATCGTGACTAATATTCGAAAGAGGTTCTCATGAAGAAAGCTTTTCTCCCGTCGCTGTCCCTCGTGGCTTTGGCGTTGTGCGTTTCGGCGTTTGCTCCAGCTGCTTACGCGCAGACGGAAACGAATACCAAGCCTGAGACTACTGCGAAAGCGGTGACCGCCGGCGTCAAAGATGCAACGCCCGCAATGGCGATAACTGCGACCACCTCGCCCATGGACCTCGCGCGGGCGGCGTTGGCCGCACACGGAGGAGACAAGTTTAGGAACCTCAAGAACATGGTTCTGAGAGGGTCGGCCAATCTCTACGCGCCAAATTCTACGCAGTCGCTTCCTGGCGGCTTTGTTTTGGCAATCGCCGGCGACAAGCTGCTGCTGGAGGTTGATGCGCGGCCGATGTTTAATTTGAAGCAGATCTTTGATGGGCAGCGATCGTACAGCTCAATTCCGAACTTTGAGATGCCGGCCGCCAGTAAGTTTGGGTTGCCGGTGTTGGCCAGGTTCGATCAGCCCGGATACACGGTGTCCGCGCTTCCCGACAGGAAGAAGCAGCGGGCGTTTCGCATTATGGATGCAGAAGGGAATACGACCGACTTTTATCTCGATACGGCGACCGGTCGCGCGACGACATGTTTGATTCCCTACAATGGTTTCACCTTCGGCATCGAAAATAGTAAGTTCAAAGAGATCGACGGCGTGCTCGTCCCGTTCGAATTCACCTGGCGACTAGAGACGCAGCAAGGCGCCTACTTTGCCGAATACAAAGTGAAAGACGCAAAACTGAACCAGACGCTCGGCGACGACGTCTTCGCCATGCCGAACTGAATCAGTGAATGGTGAATCGTCAATAGTAAATAGACGACGCTCGTTCCGCTCTTCTACTTCCTGACCACAATTGCTTTGTGGTCCAAACCTGAAAGGCCGCCAGTTAAGCGGCCTTTTGCTTTTTCACCAGGGAAGGCGAGTCAATACAAGGCGGGGATGGGTAGTGACTTAATTTCAATCTCTGCGCTCACTCGGCGCGCTTTGCGTCTCTGCGGTGAGTGGGTTTGCAGGCGATATTTACCGCCGAGGCGCAGAGAACGCTGAGCCTCCGCGGAGAAGAGCGCTACCGGACAGGCAGGAATGCCTGTCTTACACGCTGGTGATCTCGTGGTCTTTCGACTTGGTTAGTTCGTCGATCTTGTTGATGTAACTGTTGGTGAGTTTCTGCACTTCCTCGAGGCCGTCACGCTCGTTGTCTTCCGAAATCTGTTTGTCCTTCAACATCTTCTTCAAGCGCTCGTTTGAGTCGCGGCGAATGTTGCGGACGGCGGTGCGGTGGTCCTCGGCGATTTCATGAACCTGCCTGGCGAGTTGTTTGCGCCGCTCTTCGGTCAGCGGTGGAATCGGAATTCTGACGAGCTTGCCGTCGTTCGAGGGATTGAGGCCGAGGTCCGCAACTCGAATGGCCTTTTCGATCGGCGCCACCTGAGTTTGGTCCCACGGCTGCACGGTCAACATCGCCGGCTCGGGCGCGTGAACCGACGCCATCTGGTTAAGCGGCGTCATGGTGCCGTAGTAGTCAACCATCACCGAGTCAAGCAGACTAACGGCGGCGCGACCGGTGCGCACGGTTGCCAGCTTTCGTTGGAAGTCTTCAATGACCGTGTCCATGCGCGGTCGCGTGTCTTTGATTACGTCCTTCTCGCTCATAATTCACTCCCGTGAATAGTTTTGAGTTCTCAGTTTTGAGTTTTGAGCTTCGATAACGGTTTAGAGTTCAAGCTTCAGCTTGCGTGTGTCCAAAATGAGCAACCTAAAGGTTGAACTCTGAACTAACTGAAAACTCAAAACTTAGAACTCAAAACTCATTTCCCCACCCAAACTCTCGTGCCGACGCCAACCTCGCCGCTCACCACTCGCGTGATGTTTCCGGCTTCGCGCATATTGAACACGACGATCGGCAAATTATTATCCATGCACAGTGAGATCGCCGAAGCGTCCATCACTTTCAACTGACGCTCGAGCACTTGTTGGTAAGTTATCGAATCGTAACGAACGGCCGTGGTGTCCTGCATCGGATCGGCCGTGTAGACGCCGTCAACTTTCGTGGCTTTGAGAATTATGTCGGCCCTGATTTCGAGGGCGCGAAGTGCCGCGGCTGAATCCGTTGTGAAATAAGGATTGCCGGTGCCGGCGGCGAAGATAACGACGCGTCCTTTTTCAAGGTGGCGAACAGCGCGCCGGCGGATGAAGGGTTCGGCCAGTTGCGGGATGTCGATGGCCGACATCACCCGCGTCTGCACCTGAAGTTTCTCCAGCGCATCCTGCAACACGACGGCGTTCATCACGGTGGCGAGCATGCCGATGTAGTCGGCAGCCGAGCGATCCATGTTGCCGGCGCTCTTGGAAACACCGCGAAAGATGTTCCCGCCGCCGACCACAACCGCGACCTGCACGCCCAACGCATGAACGGCTTTCAACTCCCGGCAACCGCGCGCGCAACATCAACGTCGATGCCGTAGTTCTGTTCGCCCATCAGGGCTTCGCCGGAGATTTTCAGGAGGACACGCCGGTAAGCGAGGTCAGCTTTGTCGGAATCTGAAGGTGCGGCGCTCATGGAGTGTTTTGATGTCCTTTGCGTCTCTTTGCCAAGACTTGGCGCGCTTTGCGGTTAGATGTTCTGTTCGGCAAAAATCCAAACGCAAAGCACGCGAAGTTTACGCAAAGGCCCGACTGGATTCAATTGTGGGTTCTAGCTGACCAGCGTCGCGACTTCGTTGCTGAAATCCTCGCTGCGTTTTTCCAGGCCTTCGCCCATTTTGTAGCGCGTGAAGCGGCGAATGGTAATCTTCTCGCCCGTCTTCGCCACTTTTTCATCGACCAGTTCTGCCACCGTCTTCGCCGGGTCTTTAACAAAAGGCTGGTCCAGCAAAACCGTCTCTTCGTAGTATTTGTTGATGCGGCCTTCAACGATCTTATCGATCACCTGCTCGGGCTTGTTTGCATTTTTCGGATCGTTCTTCGCCTGGGCGCGGGCGATCTCTTTTTCCTTCTCCAGATCAGCGGCCACGACCTGATCGCGCGAAACGTACTTTGGTTCGGTCGCGGCGACGTGCATGGCGATGTCTTTCACGAGCTGCTGAAACTCTTCGCCGCGCGCGACGAAATCCGTTTCGCAATTTACTTCGACGAGGACGCCGACCTTGCCGCCCATGTGGATGTAGGAACCGACGATTCCCTCAGCCGCGATGCGGCCCTCGCGCTTTTTCGCCGACGCCAAGCCCCGCTTGCGCAGAATGTCTACGGCCTGCTCCTCATTGCCTTCAGCTTCAACGAGGGCGTTCTTGCATTCCATCATGCCCGCGCCGGTTTTTTCGCGAAGCTGCTTTACTGCTGCTGCTGTTATGTCTGCCATGATTATTAAAACTCTCCGATGTAACGCAAACTGTTAGTTTGCGGCGTATCAAGCCGGCTGGTTCGCACGCAAACTAACAGTTTGCGTTACAGCCATCCAGCTAATGAAAAGCGCAGCCCGGCGGGAGTTCCGCTTTCAAGGCTGCGCTCGCCGATAATGAAAATCTCGAAATGCCGGGAGGTCAGCTCGCCGCCACAACTGACTCAGTACTTTCGTCCACGGCCGCATCTGCCGAAGCTGATTCCGGTGACGCCGCAGGAGGTGCATTGTTGCCGACTTCGCTGCCATTGCTTGCTTCCGGCGCCGCAGTTTCATTCGCCGCAACCGGCGCCGCCGCAGGTTCGGTCGCGGCCGCAGGAGTCGCAGCCGGCGCCGACGCAGTTTCAGTTGCCGCCTCGCCTTCTTCCGTCTGCGCCGCAACGCCACCCTCGGTGGCAATCTGCTGGCCTTCAAGAATCGAATCGGCTATTCGCGAAGCGAACAGACGGACCGCCCGCAGCGCATCGTCGTTGCCGGGAATGACGTAGTCAATTCCTTCCGGAGAGCAATTGGTATCAACCACGGCGACGATCGGAATTCCCAGCCGGTTGGCTTCCGCTACCGCGATCTCTTCTTTCCGGACATCGATAATAAAGACGATGTCGGGCAGCCGGGTCATCGACTTGATTCCCGAAAGGTTCTTGTTCAGGCCCTCGCGCTCGCGGTCGAGCTTGATGCGTTCCTTCTTGGTCAGCTTTTCATAGCGTCCATCGGTCTGCATCGCTTCCAGTTCCTTCAGACGTTTGATCGACTTCTGGACGGTCTGAAAATTTGTCAGCAAGCCGCCCAGCCAGCGCTGGTTAACGTAGTATTGACCCGAGCGTTCAGCTTCTTCGCGAACCGCGTCCTGCGCCTGTCGCTTAGTGCCGACAAACAGGACAGTCTTGCCACGATCTTCCGCAATCGCATCGCTCACAAACCCCAGCGCGTCACGAAACATGCGCTGAGTTTTCTGCAGATCGATAATGTAAATGCCGTTGCGCTCGCCAAAGATGTATTCCTTCATCTTTGGATTCCAGCGCCGTACCTGGTGGCCGAAGTGCACGCCGGCCTCCAGCAATTCTTTCATCGTAACTGAAACCAAACTGTCGTCTCCCTTTCAGTGAACTGGTTTAATGTACTCACCATAACTGCCGGGCCCTTCACGCAGGAAGAGCAACCAATCCGAGCTATGGCAATGGATTTAGAATTTCGGAATTCGGAGTGCGGATTTCGAATTTCTATTTCTCAAACTCGCAGGCTCAACTAACAACATCTGCCTGCTTTCAATCAAACTCAAGCCAGCCGGTCTAAATTCGAATTCCGAAATTCGCAATCCGAACTTCCCGACTTATCTCTTCGAGAACTGGAAGCGCTTGCGGGCGCCCTTCTGCCCATACTTCTTGCGTTCCTTGATGCGAGGGTCGCGAGTGATCAAACCGGCCTTCTTCAGCGAAGGACGAAGATCGGCATTGTACTCGAGCAGCGCACGGGTGATGCCGTGGCGAATCGCGCCCGCCTGTCCTGCCGGTCCACCGCCGCGAACATTGATCAATACGTCAAACTTGGTGACTGTCTCGGTCAACTGCAACGGCTGCCGGATGATCATGCGCAAAGTCTCGTTGGGGAAGTACTGATCGAATGTCTTGCGATTGATTTTGAAATCGCCGCCGCCGGCCCGCAGGTAAACTCGCGCAGTTGCAGACTTTCTTCTTCCGGTTCCGTAGTATTGAATTTCAGCCACAGCTATATCGTCCTCTTTAATAACTCTTCAGTTCTTAAGCTTTAGTTTGACTAAGTCGAGCGGTGAGTTGGAAGGCCTGCGGGCGTTGGGCGGTGTGCGGATGTTCGGCATCAGCGTAAACCTTTAGCTTTTTCGCCATCTGCCTTGCCCAGCTTGTTTTTGGGCAGCATACCCTGGACCGCCAGCGAGATTACCCGATCCGGACGCTTCGCAAACATGTCAGCCGCCGAAACTTCGCGCAGCCCGCCCGGATAGCGCGTGTGATGGCGATACATCTTCTGCTGCGCCTTGGCGCCTTTCAAAACGGCCTGCCGCGCGTTAATCACGATCACGTGATCGCCCATGTCCAAAAACGGAGTCCACGCTGGATTGCGTTTGCCGGTCAGGATTGAAGCGACTTCAGACGCCAGATGGCCAACAGTTTGGCCGGCTGCATCCACTACGTACCACTTGCGTTTTCCAGCGAGGTCTTTGCCGCTGGGAAAGTATGTTGACATGGTTAACTATCTCTGTTTTTAACGTATAAAACGCGAACGGCTAGAATACCGAACGCCTGAAAAGGTGTCAAGTTGAGGTACTTAGCGACGGTGGGGCCGGTTCGTTGTAACGCAAACTGTTATTTGCGGACGGGTTTTCTACCCAACTGCTTGTGTGACCATGACGCAAACTAACAGTTGCGTTACAAAACAAAGGCTCCCGAGCATTGCCGCCCGGGAGCCTTTGTCTTGGGATCTTAACAGTAACGCAAACCAACAGTTTGCGTTACCGGGATCACTTACGGTTGCGATGGTTTCGTGCCGTCATTCCTTTTTAGCTTCGGCGGTTGCGACGTCTCAGCCGGTTTCGCATCCGAACCGTCCGGCGTAGTCGTCGCCGGATCGTCCGGAGTCGGTTGACGACGCTTGAGCGTTGGACGTCCGGGCGCGCCTTCATCGGCTCCCGGCAATGCTCCGGCAGTTGAGGCGCGGGCGTTCGAAAGTCGCAACAGCCGAGATTTCACTCGCTGAAACTCGGAAGTGCTGATTACATATTCTTCGTGCTCGGGAAACCTCGCGGCCAAAGCGAGGGCGGCGGCGCGGCGGTCAGGCGGCGCGGGATGCGAAGCAAACGCCCGCGAAATGAGTCCCGGTTTCTTCTTGTTCTTCGACTCCAGCTTCTCAAACATCGTCGCCATCGCGCTCGGGTCATAACCGGCGGCCCACATGTATTGGACGCCGAGTTTGTCAGCTTCCTCTTCGGCGCTGCGGCTAAACTTCATGAAGATTCCCAACAAGCCGAGTCCCGCCGTGTTTTGGTAAATCATTCCCGGAATGCCGCCGAGGAAAATCGACGTGCCCATTGCCAGGTACTCCAGCAGCGAAGCCTTCGTTTGATTTTCCAGCGCGTGCCGGGCGGCCACGTGCGCAATTTCGTGCGCCATCACGCCCGCCACTTCCGCTTCATTGTCCGCCACCAGCAGCAAGCCTTTGTTGACGTAGAAAAATCCGCCGGGCAGCGCAAACGCGTTCACTTCGTCAGAATCGATCACTTTAATGGTGAAGGGAATTCTCGCGTCAGAGTGCAGAACGATGTTTTGACCAACCCGGTTCACATACTCCGTGATCATCGGGTCGTCGACGAACTTGGCCTGTCGATTCACTTCCGCAGCCAGCTCGCGACCCATTCTCACTTCCTTCTCGGTCGAGCCGCTCATCTTGGAAATGATGCCCTTGTTAATATTGCGCTTGCCAATCATGGCCGGGTCATCATTAACCGAAAGCGGTTTGGTCGAAGCGGTCGTCGTCTTGGGCGCGTCCTTCTTGTCCTTCGAGTCCTTGCTGGCGACTTTCGCGGTTTGCGCGTCTTGAGAATTGGGCGCCTTGGTCGTGTCGGGCGTTTGGGCCAGGCTCGCGACGGAGCCGAGCAGCACAGAAGACGCCAGCAACAAAGCGGTGACGAGGCGGGAGAAGCTATTCATCTTGAAAACCTCCAGATAGTTCCAAACATGCCCTGCTGAAAAGAGTTCTGGGGAAAAGTCTTTCCAAGAATTCGGATTGAGGGTTTGCTGCGCAGGTTAAACTCGAAAATTGTTGACTAACCCGAAACACCGCACGGGGGAAGTTGTTTTCGCTTATTTCAAATGCGCAGTTATGATGCCCACTTATAGACGCCGGGTTGCGCGTTCCAGATGCCCCTTCCCGCTAAAAAGCTGCTAAAAATTAGCGCGCGGGACGCGTCCGGAGTTTCAACCTTGGCGACGGGGATGCCCGGGCATTATACCCGAACGCGAACCGGCCGCCTAAGTAATCGCGTCGCTACTTCAGGAAAGGGCCAATGCCAAAACAATCGAAGACAAACAATAGCCACCCGAGCGTCAGCATGATCGGCCCCGGCAAAGTCGGCCAGGCGCTCGCCCATGCACTGCAGTCGCTCGGCTATCCGCTTGTTGCTTTAGTCTTTCGAAACCAGGAAAAAGCTGATCATTTTTCAGAGAACGGGCGGAGTTTCTTTCCAAAGACAGTCCTGCTGGCGCTTGATGACCTGGACAAACTACCGAAGAGCGACCTGATTTTTATTACCACTCCTGACGACGCCATTGAGGAGACGGCGAAGAAGCTCGCGGCTTTACAGCGGCTACTGGTAAGAACAAAAAGAAGGAAAGGCTCCACCTACCCGGGCGCAATTCTTCATACCAGTGGTGCGTTGTCGTCCGAAGTCCTGGCTCCGTTGAGGAGCCGAAGTTGCCAGGTCGGCTCGCTTCATCCTTTGGTTTCGGTCAATTTTCCAGACCCGGCTGCTGCTACTTTCCGCGGCGCGTACTTCTGCGTTGAAGGCGAGAAGATGGCGGTGATTTATGCGCAGGAGATTATTCGAGACTTGGGCGCGAACAGCGTTCACATCAAGACTGAACGCAAGGCCCTCTACCACGCTGCCGCCGTGATGGCTTCTCCGCATCTAACCGCGCTCTTCGATCTGGCGGTTGAACTGCTGATCGAAAGCGGCGTCAGGCATGACGACGCGCAAAAGATCTTCCTGCCGCTCGTCGAGAGCACAATTAAGAACCTGCGCCACTCAGATCCGGCTGGAGCGCTCACCGGAACCTTCGCGCGTGGCGACGTTGAAACGGTCAAGCACCACCTGAAGGCGTTGACCGAAGGAAATCCAAAGCCGCCCGCCGCAGCGCTGGAAGTCTACAAACTCCTCGGCCTGCGCTCGCTGCAACTGGCAAAGCAGCGCGGCCTCGCGCCGAAAAAGATTAGCGAGATTACGAAACTCCTCAAAGAGCCAAAACCGGTCGACAAGCGTCGCCGATAGCTCTAAAACAAAAACAGACTTCAGTTAAGTCCGCTTAGCGGACGACCGAAAGTAGCCCAGCGATTTATCGCTGGGAAACCTGCGCGGGAACGATTTTGAGTCCGTGAAACGGACGACTGAACTCAGCATTCGATCATTAGTCGTCCGTTTCACGGACTACCATTTCGACGCGCACCGGTGTCCCAGCAGTGAACTGCTGGGCTATTTTCATTCGTCCGCTGCGCGGACTCGTCAGTTTTACTCCTCGCTGATTTGTCTATTCACGATTCGCGATTTACGATTCACTCTTCATGGAACGTTCACCCAGCGACAGTTACAGCCTAACTCTGCGCGTCAAACTTTCGACTCGCGCCGGCACTCTCGGCGAGGTCACCACCGCGATCGGCAAAGCGGGCGGCGACATCGGCGCGATTGATATTGTCAGCGTCGCGCGCGATTACATCATTCGCGACATCACCGTCAACACAACGTCCAGCGAACATGAAGACGCGATCGTTCAGGCAGTCGAAACCATCGACGGCATCGAGGTCCTGCAAGTTTCCGATCGCACTTTCCTGATGCATCTCGGCGGCAAGATCGAAGTCGTTTCGAAGTTGCCGCTGAAAACGCGCGCCGATCTTTCAATGGCCTACACTCCCGGCGTCGCGCGCGTCTGCGAAGCCATCCACGCCGATCCCGAAAAAGCGTTCACGCTGACTATCAAGAAAAACACGGTCGCCGTGGTGACGGATGGAACCGCAGTGCTTGGCCTCGGCGACATTGGCCCGGCCGCAGCCATGCCGGTGATGGAAGGCAAGGCGATGCTCTTCAAGGAATTTGGCGGCGTCAACGCCTTTCCGATTTGCCTCAGCACCAAAGACCCGGACGAGATCGTGCGCACTGTAAAAGCGATCTCTACAGCCTTCGGCGGCATAAATCTCGAAGACATTTCCGCGCCGCGCTGTTTTGAGATCGAGGATCGACTCAAGGAAGAACTGGACATTCCAGTGTTCCATGACGACCAGCACGGCACTGCAGTCGTCGTCCTCGCGGCGTTAATCAACGCGCTGAAGATCGTCGGCAAGCAGGTGAGTGAGATCAAAGTCGTCGTGAACGGTGTCGGTGCGGCGGGAGTCGCCTGCACGAAAATGGTTGCCGCTGCGGGTTCGACCAATATAGTAGGCTGCGATCAGAAAGGCGCCATTTATCGCGGCCGTCGCGAACACATGAACGCAATTAAACAGTGGTACGCCGAGAACACTAACCCGAATGGAGAGCAGGGAACTCTTCATGACGTGATCAAAGGCGCCGACGTTTTTCTCGGTTTGTCCGTCCCGGGAGTGTTAGGAATTGAAGATTTGAAACAGATGGCCGCGCAACCGATCGTGTTTGCGATGGCAAATCCGACGCCGGAGATCATGCCCGAAGACGCCGCGCCTTACGTGGCGGTGATGGCCACCGGTCGCAGCGACTATCCCAACCAGATCAATAACGTCCTTTGTTTCCCCGGCATCTTTCGCGGCGCCCTCGCCTGCCGCGCGCGGTCGATTAACGAGGAAATGAAACTCGCCGCCGCTCACGCCATCGCGGCGATCATCAGCGACAACGAACTCCATCCCGAGTACATCGTCCCCTCAGTCTTCGACAAACGCGTCGCCGAAGCGGTGGCGAATGGCGTCGAAGAAGCCGCCTACCAAACCCACGTCGCCCGCCGCGACCGCGCCGCGCAGGAAGAGATGTAGACGATAGCGGGACAGCTATTCTGGAAACTTGGGCAATGTTATTCTTATTTAGAGGCGCAAAACCATGGCAATGCAGACTAACTTGGAAGCGTTGATCGAGGCTGCTAAGCACTTATCGGCGGAAGAACGGAAAAAACTTGTAGAAGCCTTGCATCCCCGTTCAAAATCCTCGGACCCTCGCCATATCACCGAGCTGCGCGGCCTTGGGAAGGATCTGTGGCAGGGAATTGATCCGCAAGATTATCTCAACGCGGAGCGCGACTCGTGGGACAACTAACGCCGCTTATCGCGGGGAAGTTAGTAGCCTTTGATACCGGCCCGCTCATCTACTACATTGAAGAACACCCGGATTATTTGTCCCTGGCTGACGAATTGTTCAATGCCCTGGACAGCGGTAATGCTCGTGGGATGACCAGCGTGCTCACGCTTCAAGAGGTGTTGGTGAAGCCTCTCCGCGAAAATCGACAGGATCTTGCGGACAAATATCAGCAACTCCTGACCAATTCGACGAGTGTAACGCTGTATGAAGTTGATCAGGCAGTATGTGAAACGGCAGCGAGACTGCGAGCAAAATATCTGTGGCTGAGAACTCCTGATGCGCTTCAACTTGCTACTGCCATAATGCACAACGCTCAAGTAGTAGTCACTAACGATGAACGCTGGCGCGCAATCTCGGAAGTGGTGGTCCTCGTACTGAGGGATTTTATCTAGTGAGCTGCGGTTCATGCTCCAGCAAGTTCGAACACCACTCCGAATGCATTTCGTTCCCTCTTCCGACCGACCATTGGCCATGTCTTCCATCTCTCGTCGCGAGTTTGTTGCCGCCGCCCTCGCCGGCGCGGCCATCGCCGCCGGTCCCAGACTCTCCCACGCGGAAACCCGTCGGCCCAACATTCTCTTCATCCTGGCCGACGATCTTGGTTACGGCGACCTCAGTTGCTACGGCCGTCCTGACTATCAAACTCCAAATCTCGATCGACTCGCTGCCGAAGGCGTCCGCTTCGCCAACGCTTATTCAGCATCTCCTTTATGCACGCCAACACGCTGCGCCTTCATCACCGGCCGTTATCCGGCGCGCACTGCAGTCGGCCTCGAAGAGCCACTGCATGAAAAGCGCGCGATGGGTGAGCGGGCCTTCGTGATTGGTTTGCTGCCTGAGCATCCGACGATTGCGTCGCTCCTCAAACAGAGTGGCTACGAGACGGCGCTGATTGGCAAGTGGCATCTCGGTTACCTGCCGAACTTCGGTCCTATTCAAAGTGGCTTCGAAGAATTCTTTGGCATCATGAGCGGCGCCGCTGACTTCTTTACGCACAAAGATATGGAGGGCGACCCGGACCTGTACGAAGGCAAGGTTCCGGTTGAGCGAATCGGTTACACGACTGATCTGCTGACCGAGCGCGCCGTTGAATACATCACCCGCCGCAGGGTCAGAACCGGGAGCGTGAGCGACCGGCCCAAGGTTAACCAAAAGGAGACAGGCAAGAATCAGGGAACCGCTCGCCCATTTTATCTGAGTCTTCACTACACCGCGCCGCATTGGCCCTGGGAAGCAGCGGGCGATCGTCCACCCAACCCTGAGTTGCGCGGCCCAGTTGCATTCCGCGCCGGCGGTTCGCTCAAGACATACGCGTCGATGATGCAGAGCATGGACCAGGGGATTGGGAAAGTCTTAAGAGCACTGCGAGATTCCGGCCTCGAGCGAGACACGCTCGTGATTTTCACTAGTGACAACGGCGGCGAGCGCTTCTCTTACAACTGGCCGTTCAGAGGCGAGAAGAATTCGTTGTGGCAGGGCGGCATCCGCGTGCCCGCCATTGTTCGCTGGCCGGGGGTTATCAAGTCTAAAGTCCAAAGTCCAACGTCCAAAGTCGTCCTGGGAGCGCGGGCGTCCCGCCCGCAGGTCTTGTCACCCGGGTCTCAAGATACGTTAAGCGACAACTCAAACCTGCGCGCTGCCGACGGTCGCATCAGTTATCAACCCATCATCACCATGGACTGGACCGCAACAATCCTCGCCGCCGCTCAAACGAGTCCCCTCCCAACTACCCACTCGACGGCATCGACCTAAGGCCAAGCATCGCCGCCGCTCAACCGCCGTCCCCCAACCCCCGACTCCCGTCCTCCGTCGCGCCCCGCACCTTCTTCTGGCGCAACGGGAACCAGGACGCCGCCGTCAAAGGTCCATGGAAATATCTCAACGACGGCACGCGCGAGTATCTCTTCAACCTCGCAATCGACGAACGCGAACAAGCGAACTTCCGCGACCAACAGCCGGAGCTGTTTGATCAACTCCGAACCGCGTTCAAAAAATGGGAAGCCACAGTACTGCCGCGGAAAAAGTAGACAGGAGACAGTAAACAGTAATCAGCAATCAGCAATCAGTAGACAGCAGTCAGTAGACAGCAGTCAGTAGACAGCAGTCAGTAGACAGCAGTCAGTAGACAGCAGTCAGTAGACAGCAGTCAGTAGACAGCAGTCAGTAGACAGCAGACGGCAGACCGATGAGGCAGTAGCCCGACCGTAAGGAAGGGCGCGCTGAACCTGGGAGCGCAGGCATCTTGCCTGCAAATGAGCGCGCAGCGCGAACCTGATTGATTCATGGTTTCTGTTCGGCAGACTGCTGTTTACTGTTTGCTGTTTGCTTGGCTTAAAGCTAGTTGTCGTAGTCCAGCCCCTGGCCGCTGCCGAAGTATCTTTCTATTGTGAGACTGAGAGCGTCCAACTTCTTAGAGTTGGCCTCGATGTTCGCGTTGGTTTCGGCGTAGGCAGTAAAGAACGGCGGGAACATCTCCAGGATATTCTTCGCAGACTCATTGTGCTTGCCAATCATGTCCAACTGGGCGCTGAAGATGTCGTCGACGGATTGCACGCGCGCATGCAGCAGGTCGGTAATCTCGCAAACTGCAATCGCGCTCGCGGTGAACTTCTCCTGCGCCTCGACCATGCGAGCTGCCCCGGCCAGGTACTCCTCATCGAAGGTTTCCTGCACGCGCTCAGTTTTGACATCGAGGAATTTGCGAAAGTCTTCGATGTTTTCATTCAACGCCTTCAAGACGTCCCTGACCATTTTCATACGCCGTCACAAACTCGGCGCGACTTTGATTGAGGTGGTCGGCGAGACCCTGTAGTTGCTGTTCGCTCATTTCATCATTCCTCCAATATCGGTGAGTTTGTTGGACACGGAAAGTCTATGCTTGTGATGTTGTTTGCGAGAAGAATGTGACCGACAACCCCTGTCGAGTTAGGACTATCAGCGCTGGGCATGAGAGCTGGCATATTAGGGAGCACGGAGACTTGGGATTCAAAGTTCAAGTGCCATCAAGACATTCTCTTATTTCTTGTATTTCAGCAGCAGCCACTCAAGGACCGCTTTCTGATCTTCGCGTGAGGCCCGCCGGACTTGAGAGAACAAGTTGATCAGCTTTGGCTTTGTGGGCGAGACGTTTTGCAACCCTTCATTGCAATTTGTGCAAAGCGCTTTTAGATTGCCCAATGAATCATCTCCACCCTTGGACTTATCGATCACGTGCCCCATCGTCAGACGAACGGTGCGAGAAGGCGTGAATGGATCGGGATCGCCTGCCGAGAGTCCGCACATCTGGCAGGTGTAACCATTTCGTTCCAAAACCAACGCACGTGTCTCTTTCGAGATGCCCCGCCTAAACGCTGGTCTTCTCCTCCGGCTTTCCAGTAGGTATTGTCCGGGTTTGAGGTCTGCACGATCCTTAAATGAGAGTATGGGCCAGCCTTCTTCATCGCGAAGTTCTCGCAGCCTGCGACCCCATTCAGCTTTCCAGCCAGAAGCCTCTTGAAGATCCTTGCTATCCACGACCTGTCCGACATGCTCAAGCAGGTAGTCCAGAATCAGCTGCTTCGACCCCTTAATCTTGCCAGTTTCCTTTTTCATCGGCTACCTAAGCGGGGATTAAATCGATCTGCGCCTTTGCAGGCTTTAGTACCGGTCGTTTTGTCAGGGCGTTGAATAGTGAGAGACCAATCGCTTTCGCCACGGCGGGGGGCAGGGCGTTACCCACCTGCCGATATGAAACCGTTTTTCGCCCTTCAAAATGCCAATCATCGGGAAAACTCTGTAAACGAGCGACCATGCGAACAGTTAAACGGGGAAGTCCGTCGGGTGGAAAATTTTGATGTGGGGCGTCGTCCGCAATACCCATAGGATCAACTCCAAGCTCACGCCACTGAGCCTTAGCTCTCGTAGGACCTAGATCAGGACCGCCATGCTTTTTGGAACCACCAACAATGGTTGGCGCGATCTTGTTGGCTTTCATGACCCATTGGGTTGCGCCGCTCCAACCATTTGCGCTCATCAAGTCCAGCAAGGTTTCGCCAACGGTTTGAGGATCGGAAACCTTTTCCGGCCATTGAAAATAGTTCCAATACGGGTCGCGTAAAGCTACCAAGAGGAATCGTGGCCTGAGCTGCGGCACTCCTAGCTCGGAAGCGTTAAAAACTTTCCATTCAACACGGTATCCGAGGCGATTTAGTTTTTCGCGCACCTGGCGACGATATCTTTCGAATTTTTTTGACGCGAGACCCGGGACATTCTCGATCAAGACAGCCTTTGGCCTAGATTCCGCGACAATGCGCAAGGCCTCGGGAAACATATCACGGTCATCCGCACTTCCCAGCTGTTTCCCTGCTATGGAAAATGGTGGACATGGCACACCGGCTGCCACCAAATCGGCGCTACAGAATTCGTTGCCAGAGATATCCCGAATATCAGCCTGGATGACGTTCCAAGAAGGTCGATTTGCGCGGAGCGTCTTACAGAAAGCTGGCTCTATTTCGACAACGGCCGAGGATGCGAACCCAGCCATTTCCAGCCCTAATGCCTGACCACCGCCCCCTCCGCATAATTCCAATGCTTCTAATTTCATACTAGGTGTCGGTGCTCGGTATTCCGTCGTTAGCAATCAGCCGTCGAATTCGAGCGGCTATCAAGTTGTCACGTTTTAGATCATGCTCCCAAATCCTGAGGACTTTCCAGCCCGCGGTGCGTAGGTCCTTCGTCACTTTGCGGTCGCGCGCTTTGTTGCGTGCGATTTTGGGGCCCCAATACTCCTGATTCGAAGTCGGGTTGCGGCCATGAGTAGGACAGTTGTGCCAAAAACAGCCATCGACGAATACGACCACGCGCTCTCTTAGAAAAACAAAATCCGGACGTCCAGTTAGCGGGAGATGTCTTCGCCAACCGGTTATTCGATACTTTTTCAAAATTCCAAGAAAAACCAATTCCGTATCCTTGTTTCCCTTCGAAGAAATCGCGGCCATCACAAGCGAGCGCTTCTTCGTGTCGAATACGTCTGGCATCAGTCGATTGATCGGGACTTCTAACCTCGGCCGAACTCAAGGCGGTCTTGAGATAAGAAGGAATCTTAATAACCGAATGAGGTGACACAGTCAACGTTACACTGATAAGACGCCGCGGAACTAAATTGACTCTCGATAATGACTCCTGGCGATGCGACCCCTCGATAACCGCACGGCCAGGAGGCAGTGACAAGTGACCAGTGACGAGTGACAAGTAAAGCAGAGATCAGAAGTCAGACGTCACGGGTCAGAGTTATTGGTTAAGAAGAAGAGCCGGTACCGGAGCCGCCGGTGTCGGAGCCACCACTGCCCGAGCTGCCGCCTTTCTTCGTTGGTTTCTTGCGTTCGCTTTTGCGGGTGCCGCCGAGCATTTCATACTCCTTGCTGTCCGTGCCGAACTGCGCTGCGCCGGCGGCGAGGACGCGGATGTGCAGATCGTTAAGTTCCGCTTCCTCCCTTTGCAATTCGTCTAGTTCCGCGTCAGCCTCGGTGAGCTTCTGGTTATAGGAGTTCTCCCGGTTGCTGACGGAAGTGATCTTCGCGTCAAAAAGTTCTTCTGACACGTTGGGACCGAAATTAGGTTTGGGGTTGATTGCCTTGAGGCCCGCGAGCCGTCTGCGCGCGGCTTCAAGAACTGCTGAGGTGCGCTTTAATCGCGCCATAATGTTTCTCCTTTGATGAGGGCCAGGGCCGGTTGCATGAGGCCGAAGGCCGGAGTTTTTGGGGTTCGAGGTATCCGACGCGCGCAGTATATGCCGTTGCTGCCAGAAAGCAAGCGAATATTGATTTTTGCTCAATGAATTTGCCTGATTCAGGTTGACATTGCGGTGCGTTGGGCGCGTTTTTGGGAAGAAAGAATAGATCTGGCGGGACAAATGAGTTTGGGCAGTACCAAATAGAAGTGCCTGCCCGGAAATTGATGGGAACCAGGAAGTGAGTTGGAGGAACCCACGAGTCATTTGGGAGTTCCGCAAGATGAGTTGTGAGAACCCAAAAATCAGATTATGGGAACGTGCGAAGTGAGTTAAGGGAACGCAAAAGTGATTTGGAACGGAACTTGGGAGTGAAATTGATTTGGGAACCCGCGAATTAACTTGAGGTACCCGGAGATTGATTTGCGGTAGGCAAGGATGATGCGGGGAGTGATTTCAGTGGACCGCAGAAGCGTTACGCCGAAGACGTTGGATAATTTAGCCCAGGGTAACACCCTGGGTAAGCGCGGCGATCAATAGACCGCACCCTGAAGGGGTGAAACATTTGTGTTACCGGAATCATGTTCAACCCCTTCAGGGTTGGGGATGGACGGGTGGTCTCTAACCCAGGGTGTTACCCTGGGCTGAAATTATCCAACGCCTTCGGCGTTATGTCCCACCCTGAAGGGGTCAAATACGTGTATGTCACCGGAGAACATGTTCAACCCCTTCAGGGTTGGAACGAGCGGTTGGGCTTTAACCCAGGGTGTTACCCTGGGCTGAAGTTATCCAACGCCTTCGGCGTTATGCGTCGGGGGCGTTATCATGTTTGACCCGAACAACAAACGTTAGGCCCAACATGAAAAAGTTCATTCACGCGGTAGTCGATTTTGGTCTCATTGTGCTGGGCATCTTCTCGGCCGGCCTGGGGTTGAAGGGTTTTCTGATGTCCAGCCACTTCATCGACGGCGGCGTCACCGGCGTTTCGATGCTGCTGGCGAACGTGCTCGGCTGGCCGCTCTCAATTCTTATCCTCGTGATCAATCTGCCGTTCATCGTGCTTGGTTACCGGCAGGTCGGCCGCGCGTTCGCAATCAAAAGCACGCTCGCCATCGCCGGGCTCGCCCTCGTGCTCGCCTTTGTCAAATATCCTGACGTTACTTCAGACAAACTTCTGACGGCAGTCTTCGGCGGCTTCTTCATCGGCGCGGGGATTGGACTCGCGATTCGCGGCGGCGCGGTTCTGGACGGCACTGAAATCGCCGCGCTGCTGATCAGCAAGAGCAGCAACCTGTTGAAAGTCGGCGACGTGATCATGCTGCTGAACATCGTCATCTTTTCGGCGGCGGCGTTCTTTCTGGGAATTGAAGTGGCGCTGTATTCGATGCTTACTTATTTCGCCGCGTCGAAGACGGTGGACTTTTTGATTCACGGCGTGGAGGAGTACACAGCGCTCATCATCATGTCGGAACACAGCGAGGAAATTCGGCAGATGATCCTGCGCGAGCTCGAGCGCGGCGTGACGGTTTACAAAGGGCGGCGCGGATTGTCGGACAACGAGCAGGACATTCTGTTTTGCGTGGTGACGCGTCTGGAGATTGGCAGGATCAAACGCGCGGCGCACAGCATCGACGCGAGCGCGTTCATCGTGGTGCAACCGCTGGCCGGCGCGGACGGCGGCGTGATCAAGAAGCTGGCGCTGCATTGATGAACAAAAAAAGTGATGAGTGATGAGTGATGAGTGATGAGCAATGGGCGGCGCGACTCTTGAACGGGATACTCATTACTCATCACTCATAACTCACTACTTCTTCCCGTCTCCTGTCTACTGTATTCTTCCCGCATGAAAGCCATTCAAGTATCGCAAGTCGGTGGGCCGGAGGAGCTCGCCCTCGTCGACCTGCCCATTCCCGAACCCAAAGCAAACGAAGCGCTGGTCCAGATCAAAGCCGCGGGCGTCAACTTCATCGACGTCTATTTTCGCGAGGGTCGTTATCCGGCGCCGCTGCCTTTCGTCGATGGACAGGAAGCTGCCGGGATCGTTGTCGCGGTCGGTCCGGATGTGACGACGGTGCGGCTCGGTGAACGCGTGGCTTACGTCGGCGCGTTGGGGAGTTATGCGGAGTATGCGGTGGCGCCGGCGAGTTTGCTCGTAAAAATTCCTGAGCAGTTGGATTTTGAACAAGCGGCGGCGGCGATGCTGCAGGGGATGACGGCGCACTACCTTAGCCACAGCACTTATCCGGTCAAGCAGGGCGACACGGTGCTGATTCACGCGGCGGCGGGCGGCGTTGGGTTGCTGCTGGTCCAGATGGCGAAGATGCGGGGCGCGCGTGTGATCGCGACGGTGGGGTCGGAAGCGAAGGCCGAACTTGCGCGCGGCGCGGGCGCGGATGATTTGATCATTTACACGCAGCAGGATTTTGAAATTGAGACGCGGAGGCTGACTGACGGTCGCGGCGTTCACGTGGTTTATGACGGAGTCGGCAAAGACACTTTCGAACGGGACCTGAAGGTTTTGCGTCCGCGCGGTTACCTTGTTCTTTTTGGCGGAGCGAGCGGTGCGGTGCCGCCGTTTGATCTCATGCAACTGACGAAACACGGATCGCTTTTCGTCACGCGGCCTACGTTGAAAGACTACACGGCGACGCGTGAAGAACTCGAGCAGCGTTCCGGCGATGTGTTGCAAATGATTGTGCGCGGCGATTTGAAGTTGCGTATACACAAGACTTATCCGCTGGCTGAGGCGCAACAGGCGCACCGCGATTTGGAAGGAAGAAAGACGACCGGGAAGGTGCTGCTGGGGCCGGAGGAAAGTAAACAGTAACAGGACAGCAAACAGTAAACAGCAGGCGGCAGGTAGTCCGCGAAGCGGACGACTGATAGTAGCCCACCGATTCATCGGTGGGATCAGGCGCAGATCTACGTTGTGAGTCCGTGAAGCGGACGACTGAAATCCTCACACAAACAAGTATCGTGCATCGTAGGCAATTCCATGCTTGTCGAGCAGCTCGCGGAATTCTTCTTGAAAAGTTTTCCTCCGGTGATGTTCCTTTTGCCCTTCAATATATGCGATCGTCTTTGGTGCCTGTGAGGCGCTCACACTGAAGGCACCGTATCCTTCCTGCCACTCAAACTTCTTGTGTTTGGGAAACGTGTCGTGCAGCCATTTCGAAGAGCCGCCTTTGATAAGCTGAACAGCCTTAGCAACACTCACCATCGCCGGCAGAGACAACAACGCATGAAGGTGATCTGAGGTGCCACCTATTGCAAGCGCTTTAATCCGACTAGCCCTGGCAATACCTCCGACGTAAGGCCAAAGGTCCGACTCCAACCCGGAGTCAATAAATGGATACCGTTCTTTGGTGGAGAACGTACAGTGGACGAGGTTGCTAACATAAGAGTGAGACACGATAGGCTCCTTCCATTTCAATGCTTCTTTGAAACGGATTAAGACTAGCGTGCTCTTTGGCTTCAATAAATGGCGGGATGAATATTGAGCGATTACCCTTGTTGCTTGATTTCTTGCATAGCGAAGGACTTCAGTCGTCCGCTTCACGGACTCCAAACAATACATGCCGCTTCGTTCCCAGCAGTAAACTGCTGGGCTAGTATCAGCCGTCCGCTTCGCGGACTCACCACATCGATCCCCATTGGATCCCGCCGACGAATCGGTGGGCTACTATCAGTCGTCCGTTTCACGGACTCCCCTTCAGTCGCGCCGGCTGCCGGTGAACCGCAACAGAAAAAAGAACAGGTTGATGAAGTCGAGGAAGAGCGAGAGTGCTCCGACGACCGCGTAGGCGCCGAGGCGTTCTGCCGGCAGCGCCACCGCCAACTGTTTCAGTCGCTGCGCGTCCCAGGCGGTGAGGCCGGTGAACACCAGCACGCCGACCACTGAAATCACAAACTGCAGCATATCGTTCTGCCAGAAGATGCCGACGATCATCGCGAGGATCAGCCCGATCAAACCCATAAACAGAAACTGGCCCAGGCCCGCGAGACTCCGTTTCGTCACCGTTCCAAAGACCGCCGTGGCGCCGAACATGCCCGCGGTGATGATGAAGGTTGTGGTGATCGACGCCGGCGTGTAGATCAGAAGAACCACCGAAGAGGTAACGCCGGTAAGCGCCGAGTACAAAATGAAAAACCCGGCTGCCGTCGCCGGCGCGAGCTTGTCCACGCGAGCGGAGAGGTAAAAGACGAGACCGAGCTGCGCGATGAGTAGCGCCCAAAACACCAGGCGGTTGAGAAAGATGAGTTCGAGTATCGCCGGCGAGGAGGCAACCGCAAACGCAGTCACCGCTGCAATGAGCAAACCCAAAAACATCCAGCCATAGACTTTGCTCAGAAACGCGCCGACTCGCTCGTCGCTCATGCTCACCAACTCCGGCGACGGAATTGACGATTGGTTCCACGAAGGTTGATTCCAGCTCATTGTTTCACTCCCGGTTAATGTCTCACTCAGCCTATTCCGATATGCTCCGCAAGTTTGAAGTACGCTGACCTGTCAGCGCTTTCGTTTGCGGCGGCTTGACGCCGCGCATGCCCTGAAGCGACTACGGATGCCAAGGGCTGCGACAGGTCGCAGCCGACCAAAGCGCTGACAGGTCAGCGCACTCCAAAACGGCGCGCCCAGGTTTTGGTCACTGACCCGCTGCTCACGTCCTCATTATGTCCCAATTGCCGGCCGCACTTCATGGTCTCATTATCGCTCTTCCGTGCCCGCGACGCACCCCGGCGCAACAGTCAGGCGCGCCATTCAGTTTCAGGAACGGGTGCAGAGATTGTTCGCCACTTCGTTGCGCGTAGTATTATCCCCGCATGCAAAACAAGGAAATCGTTTTCGCCAGCCGTCCGACGGGCATGCCTACGCCGGATAACTTCCAGATTGTGGACGCGGATGTGCCGGAGCTTAACGAAGGCGAGGTGCTGGTGCGGACGCTCTACATTTCAGTCGATCCGTACCTGCGCGGGCGCATGCGCGAAGGCCGCTCGTATGTGGCGCCGTTTGCGGTTGGTCAGGTGATTGAGAGCGGCGTGGTTGGCAAAGTCGTCGAATCGCGCGCGCCGGAATTCCAGGCGGGCGACATCGTCACCGGCATGCTTGGTTGGCGGCTTTACTCGAAGGCGAAGGCGGCGCAGTTAAGAAAAATTGATCCGCGAGTCGCGCCAGTCACGACCGCGCTCGGCGTGCTGGGAATGCCCGGCCTCACTGCGTATTTTGGTTTGCTCGACATCGGGCAGCCCAGCGAAGGGGAGTCGGTGGTTGTGTCCGGAGCCGCCGGCGCGGTGGGAATCACCGTCTGCCAAATCGCGAAGCTCAAGGGTTGTCGCACCGTTGGCATCGCGGGCAGCGATGAAAAAAATCGTTACCTTACCGAAGAACTCGGGATTGATGCGGCCATTAACTACAAAGACGCGGGCATGAAGGACGCACTAAAAGCAGCTTGCCCTGGCGGCGTCGATGTGTATTTCGACAACGTTGGCGGCGAAGTCTCAGACGCGATCCTGCCGTTGCTGAAACACGGCGCGCGCGTAATCATCTGCGGTCAGATTTCGCTCTACAATTTGGACCGGCCGGACGTTGGGCCACGTCCGCAGCCTTCCCTGCTGGTTAATAGCGCGTTGATGAAAGGGTTCATCATCAGCGATTACGCAGCGAGATTTCCCGAGGGCGTAAAGCAGTTGGCGGAGTGGGTGGCGGCCGGCAAACTCAACTACGCCGAAACGATCGTCGAAGGATTCGAGAACACTCCCAAGGCGTTCATTGGTTTGTTTAGCGGCGAGAATCTTGGAAAACAGATCGTGAAGGTGGCGTGAACCTTCGGGTAACTTTGGAGTGCGCTGACCGGTCAGCGCTTTCGCTTGGCTGCGACCTGTCGCAGCCTTCCTTTTGAAATGAACTCGGTTGTTGGAACCGAGCATCGTCCGCTCGCTCGATGCAAGATTTTAGGCATTCTCTCGAATTTCTGCTCACCCGGTAAGTCCTTGCTCCCTTCTGGTCTCTGCGTTATCCCTCTAAGCAGTACTTGATAGTTGACTGCACGAATGCATTAGATTCGCATGTCTCCAAACAAAGACTGGCCGCATGCGCCGATTCATCGCCTGGACTCATATGGAGTTTACATGGTGACCGGCGGCACTGTTCACAAGGACCACCTCCTCACGACGGCCGAGAAGTTAAGCGTGGTTGAGAATGAATTACTCTCGCTCGCGAAGACTTATCAATGGCAGCTTGAAGCATGGGCGGTCTTTGTAAATCACTATCATTTTGTCGCGCGCGCCTGCTCAGAAGAAGCATCGCTCAAGAGGTTTCTGCACCACCTACACTCGAATACTGCTCGGAAGGTAAATCAGCTTGACGATAAGGCGGGTCGGCGCGTCTGGTATAACTTTTGGGACACGAAACTCACGTATGAGCGTTCATACCTTGCTCGTCTCAACTATGTTCATCAGAACGCTGTCAAGCACGGGCTAGTCAGGGTTGCGAACCAATATCCGTGGTGTTCTGCGAGTTGGTTCGAACGCACGGCAGCCCCGGCGAGCGTCAAAACTATTTATGGTGTGAAGATTGATAAGCTAGAGATCGATGACGATTTTTGACGCGTCATTTTTGAAATTCAAAAAGGCTGCGACAGGTCGCAGCCAAGCGAAAGCGCTGACCGGTCAGCGCACTCCAAATTAAGGTTTCAGGCCGGCGCGGGTGAGGAGATCCGGGAAGCGTTTGTCAGTTCGCAGCTTTGCGAACACTGGATCGACTTTCAAGTTCATCAACCAAACATCGCGTTCTTCGTAGGCTTGCTCCAGCCATTTGAAGGCCTGGTCTTTTTCGCCGAGGGCCGCGTAAATTCCCGCAACCGTGTATGGCGAAACGTAGCGGCTCGACGCCGCATCGCGCGACTGACTGAGATCGTGCAAGTCACTTAAAATCTGCCGCGCTTCTTTAGTTTTGCCGGAAGCGGCGTAGGCGTGGCCCAGCAACGCGAGCATGAGCGGGCTGCCCGAAATCTTCACACCCTTCTGAAACTCTTCGATGGCCTGCGGGTACATTCCTTTTTGCTCGTAAGCGAGGCCGAGATAACGACGCGCCGGAAACGAATTCGGATCGAGACTCAAAATCTTCGAGCACTGCGCGATGGCTTCATCGGTGCGACCTGACAAGTAAAGGATCCAACCGAGGTGCGAACTGGCGGTGAACGAAAGCGGCTCGAGTTCTGAAGTGCGTTTGGCTTCGGCAATTGCTTCGTCAAACCGTTCGAGCGAGGCGAGGTAGGAGCTGTACCACTGATGGGCCGGGGCGTACGTCGGCTTGTGTCTGATGGCCAGACGAAACTCGCGCTCGGCTTCCACTCGATCGCGGTCCCAGCGAAACTTTATGAACGCGAGCGAGGTGTGGGCTTCGGCCAGAGTGTCGTCCATCTCAAGCGCTTTGATCGCCGCTTCTTTGGCTTTCGGGAAGCCGTCTTTCGGCGCATGCACGCCGTAGATCACCTGCATGTTGTAACAGTCAGCGAGGCCCGCATGGGCCGCGGCGTAGTTGGGATCCGCATTAATCGCCTGTTGAAAAAATTCGATGCCCTGCTGCATCCCTTCGCGCGTGCGTTTGTTCCAGGCGTTGCGTCCTTTCAGGTAGAACCGGTAAGCCTCGAGCTGCTTCTGCTCTTCGACGTTCAACTTCAGACGCAGGTTTTCGAAAATGTCGCGCGAGATTTCTTCCTGGACCAGCAGAATGTCTGACAGCCGACGTTCGTAATGCTGGCCCCAGATTTGGGAAACACTGTCGAGGTCAATCAGGTCCGCCTGGATGCTGATGGTGTCGCCGCGACGATGGACGCGGCCGGTAACGACGGCGCGCACGTTCAGTTCCTGTCCCACCTGGCGCGGATCGACGTTGCGTCCTTTGTAAGTGACCATCACGCTGCGCGGCACGACGCGCAGTTTGGGAAGTTTGGTAAGACTGTTGACGAGACTCGCGGCAATTTCGTCGTCGAGAAATTCAGCATCGCCGTTGGGACTGTCGTCGACAAACGGCATGATCGCGATCGACTGGATGACGCTGGGGCTGGCGCCTGCCTTGCCGCGTCCGTTCATGTAGGCGACCCCGGCGACGGAGATCACAACCAGGGCGAGCACGAGTACAACTGCCGGCAATCGCCGCGTTAGTAAATTCCCAAAAAAATTCTCACGGTTCGAAGTCAACGTGGAAGACTCAACGCCGGCGGTCAGCTTGCCTGGTTGGTGAGTCGGGACTGAAGCCGGCTCGGCAATGTTCGACTGGCTAACCACCGCGGGCGGAAGGTTCGCCGCAGTCTCAGCAAATCTGCCGGCAGTTTCAACGGCGCTGTTGGGTCCGTTTCCCGCGCCGCGAGTCACCGGCGCCACAAAACGGTAGCCGCGCCGGGGCACAGTCTCAATAAACTGCGGCCCGTCGGCGCGCTCGCCGAGTGCCTTCCTCAAAAGCGAAACATTTTGGGTGAGGTTGCCTTCCTCAACGAAGGTGTGCGGCCAGACCTTCTTCATCAGGTCGTCTTTGTTAACAATCCGGCCGTCGTGTTCCAGCAAAGCGAGCAGGATGTCGAACGCTTTGGGCGTGAGCGAGACCAACTCGTTTCCGCGCATGAGCACTCGCTCGTCCGATCTCACGCGGAAGCGACCAAATTCATATAACTCGCTGGTTTGCTCGGCCATAAAAGACTTTGAGAACCATCATTGAGGAATTATTGAGAGCTTCCTGCGTACTTGCCAGCGCAGTTTGCGCTAGTCTCAGCGAACTCAGGAACTGCTCGATGAACAACCCTGGAACTACCTTGGGAACGGCCCTGGCGAATTGTGCCGGCAAGTCGGCCGTAATTGTATTCCAAGCGGCAACCTCCGGCAACGGAAGGATGCCCGGCAACGGAAGGATAACGGGCAGCTGAGTTCAGATCGTCGTCCGACAATCTTTAGCTGGTCGAAGCTGAAAGACAAACAGAAGTTTTTGTCGGACATCCGAGATCGTTGACTAGCTTACGACATGGAGGCTCTCCCTATGATCGGACCGAAGCTCGCGCCGAAAAATCTCGCCGGTGGAATGGAATTTCTCGCAACCGTGGGACTGAGTGCCGTCGCCGGCCTGCTGGCTTTCCTGCTGGTCTCGTTGATCGCCAACGTTTTGGGATTGTCGTGAGACAGTAGACAGCAAACGGCAAACAGCAGACAGTAGACAGTAGACAGCAACGGAAAGAGGCCTGCTCGCTGACTCCTGACTCCTGACTACACTACTGACTACTGACTACTGACTACGTTGGCTGTTGGCCGGTCTAGGCAAGCCCACCAACCCACTCCGTCGAAATTTCTTTCTCCACGCTGACCTTTTTCCTTCGCCTCTTTCGCGTTAACAAATTGAAGCCAGCCACGCAATGCAATCCCGAGTGGCCCGGGCTATTTCACAGGAAAGATTTCACAGGAGGATCTCGATCATGTTTGCGGTAACAGGATTACGTCGTGCATTTATTCTTGCAGTTGTTCTCATGGCTGGCTTTTCGTCACTCGCTTACGGCGAGAAAAAGCAGGGGGAGAAAAAGCAGAGCGAGAAGAAGCCGAGCGAGCTTTTGCCGGTTGGCACCCCGGTGGCTTGGCGCGATCCGGGAGACATTGCCAAACGCGATTTGCGCTTTGGCCCAGGCTCGGCTGAACTCGCGCCGGCGGCTCCGTTTACTTTCCTCGAAGAAATCAAGACCGGCGTTTCGCCGAAGTTCAAAGTCAGAGACGCGCGCGGCATCGTCTGGTCGGTGAAGATGGGCGAAGAGGCGCAGGCTGAAACTGTTGCCGGCCGCCTGGTCTGGTCGATGGGATACTTTGCCGACGAAGCTTACTACTTCGATCGCGTTGCAGTGTCGAACCTGCCGAAGCTCTCGCGCGGCCAAAACTTTGTGGAAGGCGGCACGGTCGTTCGCGGCGTGCGTTTTGAACCAAAGCGTCAGGAGGTGCGACGCGGCGATACCTGGGACTGGTTGGACAATCCCTTCGTCGGCCAGCGCGAATTCAATGGACTCAAAGTGATGATGGTGTTGCTTGCCAACTACGACACGCGGTTGGACAACAACCAGATTTACACGACCAGGAATCCTGAGACGGGTGAACTGGAAGCGCGCTACGTTGTGAACGACGTCGGCGCCACGCTTCGGACGCGTCGGCGGCCTCGGCGGCAAACGCGTGAAGAATAACCTCGAAGATTTTCGCGACAGCAAGTTTGTCGTGAACGTCGAGAACGGCATGGTCAACTTCGATTACAACACGAAGCCGAAAGGCGCGGGCGGCTTCTTCGCTTCAGTCTTCGGCGGCGGCTATGCCAAGCGGCAGGCGAACAAAGAGAAAGCCATGCGCAGCATTCCGGTCGACGACGCCCGCTGGATCGGTTCGCAGTTGGCCCAACTCAGCGACGAGCAACTGCGTGACGCTTTCCGCGCCGCTAACTACGACAACGCCACCGCGGAAGGTTTTATCACCGTCCTGCGCACACGCATCAACCAACTGACGCAGTTGCCGTCCACGACGCCGGTTGCTTCAGTGCAAACCCCGTTTGCTTCAGCGCAAACCTTAGAGAGTAAGTAATGACTAAGCAGCAGCACCGCACGCTGCGCCGCGACTTCCGCTTGTGGCTTACCGCCCTCGCCGCCACGCTTGTGCTCGCAGGCGTGGCGGTTTCGGTAACACAGAACGGTGTTCCGGCCGGCGTCATCAAAAACTTCGGCAAGGTGAACGAAAATTATTACCGCGGCTCGCAGCCAACCGCTCAGGACCTTGCCAAACTGAAAACGCTGGGCATCAAGACGGTGATCGACCTGCGCAGAGACAGTGAAAAGGAAGAGCAGGGCCAGGTCGTTGGCCTTGGGATGCAGTACTTCAACATTCCTCTGCAAGCGAGCAAGCAGGCGACTGGCGAGCAGACGGATTACTTTCTGAAGTTGGTGAACGATCCCGCGAACTGGCCGGTCTATGTACACTGCAAAGGCGGGCGGCATCGCACCGGCGCGCTGACCGCGGTCTACCGGATCACACATGATGGCTGGACCGCCGATCAGGCCTGGGAAGAGATGAAGCAATACGACTTCAATTCGGGACTGTTTGGCGGGCCGGGCGCGCAAAAGAAATTCGTCTACGTGTACTACCAGCAGCGCAACGGCGCCGTGCAAAAATAGGTCAGCGGCGCAGGGGCTTTGCACAAGAAATGATCAAAGCTCCCTCTCCCTTTGGGAGAGGGTTAGGGGAGAGGGTCTGGACGCCCTAAACCCTCACCCCAACCCTCCCCCAGCGGGGGAGGGAGAAACAACGCACGACGAAAAGCGTTTTAGGTGACTTTTGTGCAAGCTGGCGCAGGGCGTGGCTGCACCGCCCGCCCTCCATCATCCTCCGCCGGGAACTAAATCCAATAAACCTTGACCCGAGCTTGGACTTGGGAAAGAATCCGATCCGATCGGCACGCGTCCTTTTCAGGTTCTCTGTGCGTCCTCCGTGTTCTCTGTGTCTCTGTGGTGAACAAACGTTAAGCAAACTCACTACAGAGCGACCGAAGACACTGGGCCTGCATAGAGAGATAAGTTAAGACATCACACTGTCGTTGGCTCCTCTCGACCTAAACAAACTGAAACGTAAGCGACAAAATTGGCAATAGGTTTAGAGGAGCTGTTTCGGCAGTCGTGTTTCACCACTCAAAGCGCGAGGATTGGCTATGCGAGAGTGCCCCACTTGCAATCGCTGTTATGCGGACGAAGTTCTTCACTGTCCTGACGACACCGCCTCCACGTTCAGTTCAATCCCCGGCCCACCGATCATTGAAGGTCGCTATGGACTGAAAAAGCGGCTGGGCCAGGGCAGCATGGGCGTCGTCTTTGAAGCGTTTGACATCTTGCTGAACGTCGCGCGCGCCATCAAAATTTTCCTGCCTGAACTCGTCGGCGACGACCCGGTGCTAAAGACTCGTTTTCTGAGATGTGCTCGAGCGGCGGCAGCGATCCGTCACCCGAACGTCGTTGCCGTGAGCGACTATGGCATCGTCAACGATGTCATGCCATTTCTCGTCATGGATCTGGTTACCGGCCCAACGCTTCACGACATTTTGGCGAGACAAGGGTCGCTGGAGCCTCGGCGCGCGTGGGAAATTGCCTACGCCATCGCCGCCGGCCTGAATGCCGCGCATGAAATCGACAGCATTCACGGTGACTTGAAACCCTCGCAGATCATGTTTGCTCGGAAAGACGCGAATGCTGAGGGTTTGAAAATTCTCGGTGTTGGCTTGGCCAAAGTCAGGTCGCCCGAGCAGCCGACCACTTTCCTTCAAGGCGACACCAGCGATCTGCTTTCCTCAGCGCCCTACATGGCGCCCGAACAGTGGCGAGGCACAGCGGACGAGCGCGCGGACGTTTACAGCCTGGGAATTATTCTCTACCAGATGCTGTCCGGCCACGTGCCTTTCGCAGGCTCTTCGGTTCAAACGATCAGAGAGAATTCCCTCAAGCCGCCGCCAGCTCCGACTCCTATATCCCCGTCCGGTCGTTTCGAGCGGCTCGATGAGATTGTGTTTCGCGCAATTGCGAATGACGTTGCCGCCCGCCCGCCATCGATGAAGGCCCTTATTGAGGAGCTTCGGAAAATACAGCCGCCCGAAGAGGAACCCAGGAGAAGTGTTGAGTCGCCGGATCGCCTGGAGACTGAAGTTATCGACCCTGAGTTGTTAAATATATGGGACAACGACCACGAGCGACGCGAAGCCTATTGGCGGCTCGAAGCTGAACGCTCCGAACGCTTATCAAATGATGAACAGTGGTCGGAGCCACGGTATCGCGACAAGAGTGCGACCACAGATCCGAAGAAAACTCTCGAAGAACCTGCCTGTGAAATGATTCAGGACCCGGGAAAAGCGATGCCGGCGCCAATCACTGAGGAGCGCACGTCTGCGACCGGAGAGCCTCCAAACCCAAAGCCGCTCGACGAGAATGTTCAGTTCACCGTCTATCGGCCCCGAGCTGTTGAACCTGAGGTTTGGTATTCCTTGTTTGTTTACGCCCACCTGGCCGAGCGTCGACCTGACGCTTTAGAAAGCGTTCCTCATCCGAAAGAACAGGTGGAAAAGAAGGCGCGTGAGGCGCTGGGCAAAATGTTTCAGGCTTACTCTGACAACGTCACCGACAGTCTGCAGGCAATTCCTTTGGAAGGCGTCCTCTCGTTCGTCGCTGTTTTTGATGGTCTTGAATTTGTTCCGGACCACCACACGCTGCTCTGGCAAGGTCCGGTGCATGAATTGGAATTCAAGATGCGGGCGCCGCGCGAGTTGGAGGGGCAGACTGCACGCGGCCATTTGCGCGTCTACCTCGGCATCATTCTGGTGGCGGAGATCTCGATTGCGATCAGAGTGAACACCGACGAGGCGCGTGAGTTTGGCGAGGCTCCCGCCGCGGTGGAAAATCCGGTCGCTCGCTACCGGAAGATTTTTGCGTCTTATTCGCATCGCGACGAAGCCGTCGTGAAACAATTTGAGCAACTGGTCGAAGCTTTTGGCGATGAGTATTTGCGCGACGTGCGGGACATCCGCGCCGGAGAGAAATGGGAAGAGCGTCTCGAAGAGTTGATTCGTGAGGCCGACATCTTTCAACTTTTCTGGTCAAAAAATTCAATGAGTTCGAAGTTTGTTCAGGATGAATGGGAATATGCGCTTTCACTGGGGAAGCCGAATTTCATCCGCCCGACCTTTTGGGAAATGCCGATGCCGGAAGACAAAAGTCTGGGTCTGCCGCCGGCGGCTTTGTTGAAGCTCCAATTCAAACGAGTGCCGTTTTACGACGAGGCGGTCACAAAAGAAGAAGACAACCGAAAAGAGATAGACCGCCTGTTAAGAGAAATTAAAGAGTCTGACCGAGCGAATACGGCGAGTGTACGCACTTCAGATCGGGCTGCAGAATTGGAACAGGATTGGGGCGTTCCAGGGGAGGATTTTGAGAAGTTGCTGGGGAAGATCGCAGCTGGAAACCAGGGAGGAACTGCACCTTACACGGCCCAGCCTCAACTTCCGCAACAGAGGTGGTCGCCACCGTCCAAACCCTTTCCGAAATGGATCTTCCTCATCGCCGCGATTGCAATGGTCGCAGCGCTTGGCGGAATAGTATTTCTGCTTTGGTATTTGTTTAGTTGAGAGTTGTGAAGTTGGCCCGCTCTGGTGAAGTTGACCCGCTCTAACTGGGACCGCGGGCGTCCCGCCCGCCTCAAGCAATGAGTCCGTTCAAGATCTATTCCCGTCCGACAATGTGGGTTTCAACGAAAGCGGGCGGGACGCCCGCGGTCCCAGTAATTTGGAGTGCGCTGACCTGTCAGCGCTTTAGTCGGCTGCGACCTGTCGCCGCCATCGTTCGCGAAGTGCATTTTTAAAAGTCCGCGGCGTCAAGCCGCCGCGAAACCAAAGCGGTGCCAGGTCACCGCACTCCATAAGTGTTACTCGTTCTTCTTCGCAGTGTCTGCTTTTTCTGCTTCAGTCGGTTTCGCGGCTGCGGCTTGTTTCAGTTTGTCGTTCGCGCGGTTGAAGTTGGTCGCGTAGATCCCCGCGTTCGGATCGTTGTTCTGCTTGCCGAGCGCCTGGGCCTTTTCGTACTGCGGCGCGGCCCAGTCCAGGTGGCCAGTCCGCTCGTACGCTTCACCCAAACTGTCGTAAACGTTTGCCGACTTCGGATAGCGTTCGACGTTCACCTTAAACGTAGCGATGGCTGCATCCGTGTCAGGCGTGGCGCCCAGCAGGTACTGATAACCAATCTGATTGATCAGCGCCTCAGGCGTCGGGATCGCGTAGCCGAATTTCTTCGACAGCCAACTGTAATGCTCGTCAGCGCCCTTCAGGCCGCCGGCAACCGCGCCCGTCTCGGGATCGCGCGGCATCTGCCAACCGGCGTAGACTTTCCGCAGACCCGAATAGTGGCTGCGCAAAACTACTGAGCCGTGATCCTCGTCCTTCCACTGCACCGCTTCATATTCGAAGCCCTTGATATTCGTGGTCGACAGCAGTTCCTTGAAGGCGACGAAGGCTTTGCCGATGCCGCCGGGCTCGTCTCCGAGTGACGTGAACAGAGTCGCGTTCAACTCTTTGCGCGTTTTGAAAAACTCTTCCGCGCGCTTCAAGGTAGCGTCATCGCTCCACTGCAGCGACGGGCTGACCGCGACGTAAGAATTGAAAAGCTCCGGTCGCGTGACGAGCGTGTGAACCGTGAACAAGCCGCCGAGCGAGTGGCCGGCCAAAACGCGATACGGTTGCACGCGGTAGTTCTTCTCAATCTCCGGAATCAATTCCGTGGCAATGAATTTCAGAAAGTTGTCCGCGCCGCCCGCCGTCGGAAACTGTCCGGCGTTCGGTCCGACAGCTTTGTTCGGCGACAGATCGCGCGTGCGGTCGGTGTTGGTGATGCCGACGACGATCATGTCGTCCATGCGGCCGTTCTGAACGAGAAACTCGATCGTGCTGGTGGTGTGGTTAATGTGGGCGGCGCCGTCGGTCATGTAAAAGACCGGATACTTGATGTTGTTCGTTTCATATCCCGCCGGGGTGCGGACAAGAATTGTGCGCTCTTCTCCGAGCACGGCGGATTTGATCTTCAGCTTCGTCGGTCCGCCGTTTTGGGCAAACGCGGACGAGCTGAGCAGAACCAGAACAACCAGGCTCCCCAGGAGACTGACGGCGATTTTCTTAGTTACTGAAAGATTTAGTTGGTGCGAACGAAGGTTTTCGGCAGCGCGCGCGCGCCTGGATGCAAAAGGGATTGTCATTCTCATACTCCTGGTGAAAAGTGGAAAAGCAATTCACAGTTCAGACTCACATCTTTACCTGTGCTGAGAAAAATTGAGGCTTAACTGATAACAGCGATCGGCGGCAGCGGTAACGGTTTTGTGACCAAACGGCCAGAGGTTGTGATGAAACGGTCGAAAGGCAGCATTTTTGCGGAGCGCAGTCGATTTTGGAGTGCGCTGACCTGTCAGTTTTGGAGTGCGCTGACCTGTCAGTTTTGGAGTGCGCTGACCTGTCAGCGCTTTGTTTTGGTCGCGGCCTGTCGCGACCTCTTTCGCACAGCGTTTTGAAGGCGGCGCGGCGTCAAGCCGCCTTGGAGAAAAAGCGCTGACAGGTCAGCGCACTCCAAACGCCCGGCTCCGGCTTCTCATTCTGTTTTCGAACGCCCAAGTTTGTCTCCTCCGTTCCCGCGTTCGCTTATCGGACGACACACCGCAACTTTCCCAGCGTTTCTCATCGGCACTCATCTTGCTACTAAATGCGGACTCAGATAGGTGCGGACTCAGTCGTCAATTCAGCCAACATCAACCAGGGGGAAAGTCATGAAGAACGACACTTTGAATACCAGCCACGTAACGGAATTGTTGTACCAGGCGCTCGAAACAGAGAAGGGCGGCGTACAAATCTACACGACCGCTCTGCGTTGCGCGCTCAACGAAGATTTGAAAGAAGAGTGGAGCAAGTATCTCGAACAAACCAAGACGCACGTGCAAGTTGTCTCGGGCGTCCTGACGGCGATGCAACTGGATCCGGAAACGGAAACGCCGGGCCGAAAAATTGTCCGTCACATCGGCGACTCGCTGGTGCAGGCGATGGAGATGGCTTTGCGAGGCCCCGATCCGGCCGCCGCGCAGATCGTGGCCGCCGAGTGCGTGACCCTCGCTGAAACCAAGGATCATCTGAACTGGAGCCTGATCGGCGAGATTGCCAAGAACGCGAGCGGCGACGAGGCAACAGCCTTGCAGGAAGCTCACGATCAAGTGGAACCGGAAGAAGACGAGCACCTTTATCACACCGCCGGCTGGACGCGCGAACTTTGGATCGAGGCGCTTGGCATGCCGGCCGTGCTGCCGCCGCCCGAAGAAGAACAGGACGTCGAAACAGCTAAAGAAGCTGCCGAGGCTAAGGAATCGCGCGGGAAGAGCGCCTAGGTAGACGAAGTCGTGCGCGAGCACGCCGGGCGCGAACAAATGCGAGCCGAGGAGATGTCTTCGGTCCCGTTAGGGACCCTAATGTTTATAGAACCAGCTACAAACTCTGGAGCTCCGTAGGAGCGAAACGTAATCCACTCTGATACCACATTACACTCCTACGGAGCTGCCGAGCGGGTTCGACGACGCGAGCTATAAACATTGGGCCGCGCGCTGCGGCCAGGAAACATTCGGCCGCGCTGCGGCCAGGAGACCCTTGGACCACTCTTGTGGCCCAGGAAGACATTCGGCCGCACCGGCGGCGCGGACAATATTGTTGAATCTTTAGAGCTCACAACTCAAATCACGAGGGAGATAGAAATGACTACCAGGAAACCGAGCAAGGGCAGGGCGGCGAAAATCGCGAGCAAGGCCAACTCAGATCAAACCGAAGAGCGCAAGAACGCCAAAACTGACCCGCGTAACAACGACGCGAAAATTGACGATCTGCAAAAGAACACCGAAGACAGCGGCGGCGAATTTCTTACGACCAATCAGGGCCTTCGCATAAACGACAATCAGAACTCGCTGAAAGCGGGCGAGCGCGGCGCCACCCTGCTCGAAGATTTCATCCTGCGCGAGAAGATCACGCACTTCGATCACGAGCGCATTCCCGAGCGAGTCGTGCACGCGCGCGGCTCGGCGGCGCACGGTTACTTTCAGGTGTACGAGTCGATGGCTCAATACACCAAGGCCGGGTTCCTGCAGGACCCCGCGGTCAAGACGCCCGTCTTCGTGCGTTTCTCCACGGTTGCCGGTTCGCGCGGCTCAACCGATCTCGCGCGCGACGTGCGCGGGTTTGCAGTCAAGTTTTACACCGACGAAGGAATCTTCGATCTCGTCGGCAACAACATCCCTGTCTTTTTCATTCAGGACGCGATCAAGTTTCCCGACCTGGTCCACGCGGTCAAGCCGGAACCGCATAACGAAATTCCGCAGGCGGCCTCGGCGCACGACACGTTCTGGGATTTCATTTCGCTGATGCCTGAATCGATGCACATGATCATGTGGGTGATGTCTGACCGCGCAATTCCGCGCAGCTTCCGCATGATGGAAGGTTTTGGCGTGCACACCTTCCGGTTCATCAACGAGAAAGGCAAAGTCGCGCTTTGTGAAGTTTCACTGGAAGCCGTTGCTCGGCCTGCATCAGGTCGTCTGGGACGAGGCGCAGAAAATTTCCGGAAAGGATCCCGACTTTCATCGTCGCGATCTTTGGGAAGCCATCGAGAACGGCGACTTTCCCGAGTGGGAATTGGGCGTGCAGATTGTCGAAGAGAAAGACGAACACAGCTTTGCGTTTGATCTGCTCGATCCGACGAAGATCATTCCGGAAGAGATCGTGCCGGTGCAACGAATCGGTAAACTGACGCTCAATCGCAATCCCGACAATTTCTTTGCGGAAACGGAGCAGGTCGCTTTTCACGTCGGCAACATCGTCCCCGGCATCGATTTCACCAACGATCCCTTGCTGCAGGGCCGGCTCTTTTCCTACACGGACACGCAATTGATTCGTCTCGGTGGTCCAAACTTCCACGAGATTCCGATCAACCGCCCGGTGGCGCCGGTGCACAACAATCAGCGCGACGGCTTCATGCGCCAAACGGTGAATCGCGGCCAGACGAGTTACGAACCGAACACCCTGAGAGGCGGTTGTCCGTTTCAGGCCGGAGCCGACATGGGCGGCTTCACCAGCTATGCGGAACGGATCGACGCGAAGAAGATTCGCGAACGCAGTGCCAGTTTCTTTGATCACTTCAGCCAGGCGACGCTGTTCTTTAATAGTCAGAGCGCGACCGGAGCAGGGACACATCATTCGCGCGCTGACTTTTGAGTTGGGAAAACTCGAGACGCCGGCGATCAGAGAGCGCATGCTGTTTCTGTTGGCCCAGGTTGATAAGGGACTGGCGAATGAGCGTGGCCGACGGTTTGGGAATGAAAGTTCCGGCGAAGCTTGACAGTCCAATGAACATGAGCATTCCTGCCGACGCCGACCCGCGCAAGTTTCAACCGAAGCGCCGGGACCAGGGGATTGAAGTCTCGCCGACCTTGAGCATGATCGACAATCCCAACTTCCCCAACGACACGATCAAGACGCGCAAAATTGCAGTGCTGCTGGCGGACGGTTTTGACGATGCGGCAGTGACGGAAATGAATAAGGCGCTGCTAACGGCGGGCGCGTCGCCGCAAGACGGTCGCGCCGCGGCTTGGAGTTGTGACGGGAGCCAACGGTGAAGTATTGAAAGTTGACTTCAGTTTTCTGACCGGCTCGTCCGTGTTGTTCGACGCCGTTTACATTCCCGGCGGCGATGCGAGCGTCGCAGGCTCTGAAGCGGACAGCCGAAGCTTCCGAGTTTGTCGCTGAAGCCTTCAAACACTGCAAAGCGATCGCAGCGGCTGGCGCCGGCGTCGACTTTGTTTCTCAATCGCTGGGCGAAGATTTCGGCGACGGTGGAGGGGAAGCAAAACCGGTCGCTGCAAAACAGGGCGTCGTCACCACGCGTGCGGAGGTGACTGCAAACTTCGCGAAGAAATTCGTCCAGGCGATCGCGCGGCGTCACTGGGAACGCGAAGACAGCAAGCGGTAACTATGTGGACAGCGCTGACCTGTCAGCGCGGTCGTCAGTCGCGACCAGAGGAACGACAAGCAAGAGCCGTGGCGTCAAGCCGCCACAAACCAAAGCGCTGACAGGTCAGCGCACTCCAAAGTCGTGCAGGTCAGCGCACTCCAAAGTCGTTGGTGGGTTGAAAGGTGGGATTAGCTTCTACAACGATGAAGCTGCTCCCGCCTTTTGCTTTTTGGAATAGTTCTGATCGGCTAACTCGCGTGCTTTCGCGTTCGTGTCGGCCGCAGCGCCGTCGACAGTAAAATCAATGTGTTCCCAACCCTTCAGGCCTTTGACGACGAGCGTGCTGCCGATTCGATTGGCGTCGGTGTAAGGATTTTCGCCGTCGTCGCGCTCTTTGTACTTGCCGAGCCGCATGATCACGGCGAACGGAACGCCGTTAGCCAACCGCCATTCGAGCTTCTCACCGCGCGCGCCATAGCTTGAATAATCCGAGCCGAGTTCGACCGACTCGTTTTTGTTCTTGATCTTCTCAACCGAGAATTGTGCGCTCCAGGCGCTGTGACTGATGAAAATTCGATAGCCGCCGTAGCCCTTGCAGACGCCCGCGGGATCGCCGCCTGAGTCAGCGCCTTTGGGTTCCGGCAGCAAACGACAACTGCGTTTCATGTCTGTGTACCGGCTCGTGAAGGTGGGAACGCCTGCACTTTGCTTCTCAAAAAAAGCTCTCTGCATTGACGGCTGCGTGGTCATGGTCGCGCCTGATTGAATCCGAAAGGGCACAATGATTAGGACCAGCAGCACCACTGATGAAAAATACTTTCTCATGTTTTCTCCCGCGAGACTGTTTCTCGATTCTTGAATCCTAAGCCTTAGTTGCAGACCCCGACTGACGAAGACTTTGCGCGATCAAAGGCACGATGCGGCGGGGTACGTCGATCGCCGCCTTGATGTGGCGCGCGTGTGTAAAGTGTCCGGCAACGTAGACGCCGCGCACGTTTGTTTCAAACGTCTCGGGATCGTAAACAGGAATTTCAGTTAACTTGCCTGGCTCGGTCTCGACGCCGAGTTTCTTCAGCAAAGCCAGATCGGCATCACTGCCGATGAGGACGAACACGACATCGTTGGCGACTTTCAAGGTCTCGCCGTCTTCGGTCGTCAGCGTCACATCTTTTTCAGTGATCGATAACACTTCCTTGTACAAGACGACGCGCAGCCGGCCCGCCGCAACCTCGCGGTCAAGCGGCGTCCGCACCCAGTGTTTCATCGCGCCGGCTTTCGGATCGCGGTTCTCCCAATCCTCGCGCCAGATCGCCAGCGTCGTGCGCGCGCCTTCTTCGGAGAGAAACAGCGCTGCTTCGGCCGCGCTGTTGCCGCCGCCAACCACCAGCGCGTCCCTGCGAATGTAGGCGTAGGGTTCGACGAAGAGATGATGGACCTTCGGCAAATTTTCGCCGGGAATGTTTAAGCGACGCGGGTGGGCCATCGCGCCGATCGCAAACAGGATTCGCGCCGCGTTGTATTTGTTCTTATTGGTGTGAACGAGGAAACCCTCGGCGGCGAGCTTCTCGATATCAAGGACTCCTTCGTCGGTGTTGATGTTGAGATCGTTGTCGAGCACGAAGTGAATGTAGTGAGAAAGCAACTCTTCGCGCGTGGGTTTTTCGCGGCAGGGCTTGAGCGCGCCTTCGTACATCTCGAGTTCGTTGGGCGTGGAGAAGAGGGTGCGGCCGACCGGATATTGGCGGATGGTGTCGGCGATCGTCGACTTCTCGATGACGAGGTAGCGCACGCCTTCGCGCGCAGCGGCTTCGGCCGCGGAAAGGCCCGCCGGGCCGGCGCCGATGATTAATAAGTCCAGTGGCTCAGTCATCGAATCCAATCTTTAAATTCCAAATTCCAAAGTCCAAAGTCCAAAGTCCAAAGTCCAAAGTCCAAAGTCCAAAGTTCAAAGTTCAAAGTTCAAAAAACAATTTCGCCGTGCGCGACTACGACCGACGGCCCGCCCACTCGCACTTCCTCGATTGCGCCGGGCTTGCCTTTCACTTCAAGTTGGATACGGCTGGCCCGATGAATGAAGTCGCCCTGCTCAATCACGAATCGTGATCGATCGTCGCGCGGCTCAACATTCGCCGCGCCATGATGCACGAGGTAAGCGCCCAACGCCCCGGCGGCGCTGCCCGTGGCCGGGTCTTCCGCAATGTTGTCGCCGGGCGCAAACATCCGCGCGTGCGCGCGCGACGCGCCGATCTCGATCGTTTCGCGGCTGAAAGCCTCGCAGCCGGTGCCGCCGGCGCGCTGATAAATCTCAGTGAGCAGAGCGGCGTTGACTTTGCAGCGACTCAAATCAGCGAGTGCGCGAACGGGAACTGCGAGGAACCCGAGGCCGGTGGAAACCACTTGGATCGGAAGACTCTCATCGAGATCTTCAACGGCCAGACCCAAGGCCTGCGCCAGCTCAGCCTGCTCGGCAGGCTCGTCGATCTCGCCTTTGATTTCAAACTTTCCCTGAGTCATGACAACTTGAACGGGCGCGCCGTCTTTGAACTCGATGTCGACCGGCAACACGCCGATGCCAACTTCCTGATGGATGCGCGTCCAACCGCTGCCGCCTTCGGGAACCGGCACGACGCCCTCGCGCGCCAACGCGTTCCAGGTGCCGACGATCGGATGACCGGCGAAAGGGATCTCGCGCGCGGGTGTGAAGATGCGCAGCCGCCGCAAAACAGTTGGAGGCGCGTCGTCTGCCGGCTCACTGGATCCAACCCTTGACTCGGTTTTAGTGATCCCCGGGCGCTCATTTGAATTCTCCTGGACGGTCGGTTCGAATGCGGCTGATTGCTGTTTACTGTTGGCCGTCTGCTGCTTGTTCGGCTTCAGCACAAAAACAGTCTCCGAAAGATTCATCTCGCGCGCGATCTTCATCATCTGTTTGTCAGTTAACCCTTCAGCCTCGGGAAAGACCGCGAGCGCGTTCCCAGCGAAAGGTTCTGTAGTAAACACGTCGAGTTGTACGAAGCGATATTTGCTCATGGTGGTCCCTAATCTCGTATCAGTGACTCGTAGCTCCTTGCAACAAATCCTGCGTCTGATACTCTCGGCAGTCTTCAGTTTTCGCAAACATCATCGACTGGCACTCACGTGCGGTCAAGCGTCGCTCCTTCCGGACATGAAAGAATTTTGTCAGGAAACGTTTTCTGTCCGGCTGTCATTACCGATAGATGCAAGGATTTAAGCGTTGCAAACCGCTGTGCCGTCCTTTCTTAAACCAGCGGAAGAGAAGGCAAAACGCCTTTCACACCACAAAAGCCCTTTCTCTGGAGGAGCAAGCGAAATGAACGAAACCAACCACATGAAACACAGATACCAGGGCGCCCCGGGCGAACCAGTCACGATTAACGTTACCGCCAATGGGACGACCCACATGGTTACCTACAATTTGGATGATGTTAGCCACGCTCTGCCGGCCGGCACTCCCATCACATTCAATCTTGGAAATTCGAGCGGCGACCTGACGCGCTTGCAGATCATCATGGACTACAACAGCGTGGGGAGTTACGAAATCGACGTAAGAGACGTAGTCGATTGCACCGGGGGCAGCCCTGCTGGCACTTGCAAGCACACCCGGGAAGGTCCGCCGATGGTTATCGAGAATTACAAGTTTTCTGTGGTTTAGTTCGAAACCGGAAAAGGAGTCCTGATGAAAATCCATTTCAAGCGAATTGTACTGGTCCTCCTGGCAGTTTCGCTGCTGGCCCTTAACGCACAAGCACAGCAGGGGGTGCAATCGGATGAAGCTCGAATAAGAGACCTGAGAGTGGCTCTCAAAGCGATGGCAGATACCCCGCCGCCGCCCGACGCTCCGGATGCACCCGATTATCGGCGACGGCTTGGCGAGATTCTCGTTCAACTCCAAAGGCTGTTATTGAAGAAGACTGGCTCGCTCGAAGCGAGAATTAATGGGCTTCAGGCGGCTGCGAAAACAGTGGATCAAATTCGGCAACAGGTTGCGCAGCTCAGCGGCGAGTTGAAGAGCGTCGAGGATGAAATCCAGGAAATAGATCGTCAGTTGGCTCAGGGCGGTCTCCCCAGAACTCTTCCTCAACAGCCAAAGCCGGCTGAACCTCAAGCTGTTAAGGAGGCAGTCCTTAGCAAGGAAGACAAGGAGGCGCTTGAGGCGGCAAAAGCGAAGCAGGCAGCAGAGCGATCGGAAAAGGCAATAGCGCGAACCGCATTTGACAAAGCCCGTAAAGCGATAACGCCTGAGGCCCTCAAAGATGCAGCTGTGCCCCCCGAGGTTAATAGTCCGCCACCTTTGTGTAACGATAGCGGCATCCCTACGGTGGCCCCCTACTCAAGATTAGATCTCTCGCTCTGCGGGGCGGCGAGAGATGTCGTTAACAACAATTCGACGTTCGACTTGGAGAACAGTGAATTCAACATACTGACAATTCTGATCGCAAAACTCTTGAAAACCAAAACGAACGGTGAATCTTATTCCTCATTCGTTACCGACGCTCAAGCGAATCGAGTGGACCAACAAATAGGAGCCGGCCCAACCAGCAATTCCTCGACTTCACTGGTCTCAAAGGGCGGCCTTCCTTATCTCTTCGCCTTTGCGGTTGAGAACGGTGCGGCTGAACAGTCTCAGACAGATACCGCCGTTACCTTTCGTTTTAACCCAGCCGGCGTCCTAAAGATGTTTTCCAACACTGGGTTCATCACCGGGTTTCAGGAAACTGAGAACGAACCCGTCCTTAAGTTCCTCAGGAAAACATCAATAGGTCTCACCTTCGATACTTCGCGAGGAGACACTCCCGGCACTTTCACGGGCAACAGGCAACAACTATCTCAGTTTCAGGCGCGCGTCGAGTTTCTCAATGAGCGCGATCCGCGGCATAAGAAATACCTGGTCGATTGGGAAAACCTCGTTGCGAACGAAGGCGTGAGACTCGCCGACGCAATATCGAAAGTGACTGTGGCCACGACAAATTGGGCCGACCCGGGAGCTGCCAACGAGGACATCACTTTTAAGGATCCGGCTCTTCAAGCCTGGTTGCTCCAGACGCAGCAGAAAGTTGCAGAGGTTGATCCTGGCTTGCTCGGAGTTCAAAGGATGAATGCTATCGCCAAAGTAATAAGTGAGCAGGCCGATCAACTGCCGATTGACCTTGTATCCGAGGACACAGTGGATGCGATCACTGCGTTTGCAAAGGAGAATCAGTCCTACATCGACAAGAAGAACGAAGTCTTTGATACGATCGCCAGAGGGAAGGTCTTCACTCTTGATTACACAAACAAGCGCGAAGTAAACGCACCCGATACTTCGACTTTTAATTTCATCGCATCAACGGGCACCGGCGCCAGAATTGATCTGACGGCTAACGGCTCTTTCACCCTTTTTCACAGCCTACCGGAGGCTACGCTCCTTGCACCCAAACCCGGGAGATTTCGTGATTTCCAGTTTGCCGGTCAAGTAAGCGTTCCCTTGAAAGCGGGATTCGACTTCTGGTTTAGTGGTCGTTACGAGCGCTTGCTTGAAAATGCCACGACCGTGATCGGAACTACAATGCCGGGTACAAAAGGCGATATTGCCATCGGACAATTTGGCTTAAACATCCCTATTCCGTCATTGGGTATGAAGTTTCCGGTGTCATTTACCTTCGCCAATCGCACAGAGCTGGTCAAAGAAAAAGAGGTTCGGGGAAACTTTGGGTTCACGTTCAATTGGGACACCCTCTTTTCGAAAATCAAGCCGTTCTAGGCGTGCTCCTTGGGGCGGACTGTAAAATCGCGTGCGAGGGACCATCCAATGGTCATAGTCCAAGTTGTGCTTAACAGCAGGAGGCAACCATGGCAGTATTACAAGAAGGTTCGAGCGGTCCGGCAGTGACCGCGCTGCAAAGGCAACTGAAGGCGTTGGGTTTTGATCCCAATGGTGTCGACGGCAATTTTGGCCCCGGCACCAGGGCGGCGGTGATTGCTTTCCAACAAAGCAAAGCACTCAGCGCCGACGGCAAGGCCGGCCCGGCGACGATGGCGGCGCTGCAAGCAGCTAGCGCTGGTGGCGGCGGTGCGGGCACGACCATCAGCGGCGGTGGTGTTAACAGCGGCGCGGCAGGCGGTGGTCCTTCAGCCATGCCCAACGTCACAGTCGCCGAAGTTTCCCAAATGTTTCCGGGAGTTCCGGTCGCCAACATCCAAACGAATCTTCCGTTTGTGCTCGAGGCTTTGAACGCCGCCGGACTTGGCGACAAGCCGATGATCCTGATGGCGCTCGCAACCATTAGCGCGGAGACGGGAAACTTCACGCCGCTGAGCGAATTCAAATCGAAGTTCAACACGCCCCCGGGTGGTCCACCGTTCAGCCTGTATGATAACCGGGCCGACCTCGGTAACCAGGGTCCGCCTGACGGCGCCAATTTCAAAGGGCGCGGTTATGTTCAGCTCACCGGGCGCGACAACTACCGGGTTCACGGCGCGGCAATCGGACTGGGGAATCAGTTGATCACCAATCCGGCGCTCGCCAATCAGCCCGACATCGCCGCGAAACTCCTGGCAAGTTTCCTCAAGAGCAAAGCGCAGGCGATTAGAGACGCGCTTAGTGATGACAATCTGAAGCTGGCTCGGAAACTGGTGAATGGCGGAAGCCACGGCTTGCAACAGTTTACCGACGCTTATCGAATTGGCCAGCGCGTGATTCCCTAAACAGACGCGACCAAACGCTTGGTTTCAAAGCGCATGAGACCCACTGCCAACGGCATGCACTTCGAGGTTGCCGTGACCACGCCGCAGTTAAATAGCAGTGCGACAACTGCAAAATTGCGCGCCCTGCTGCAAAATTGCATGGCTCTCGATGCCCCGCTATAATGCCGCGTCTTGAAACAACCGATTAGCTTTCGAACCTCAAATCTTTCCCGCGCCGCGCTGTCCGTTGAAGACTTGCGCGGCGTTCTCTTGCCGATAACCACGCCATTCGATTCCGGCGGCGCACTCGATCTGCCGGGACTCAGCACGAACATCGCGAAGTGGAACCAGACGAGCATCGTCGGCTACGTGATTCTCGGGTCGACTGGCGAACGAGTAAATCTTGACGAACGCGAATATCTGGAGGTGATCGACGCCGCGCGCGAGGAAGTTGCAAAGCGAGCGGGCTTGTCCTTTATCGTCGGCGCCGGGCAACAGAGCACGCGTGGCACGCTGAACGAAATCAGGCGAGTGCTTGCGGCCGGGCCGGTAGACGCGTTCCTGGTGATCACTCCGCACTTCTACCGTTCCAGTATCACGCAGACAGCCTTGATAGATCACTACCACGAAATCGCGGCCGACTCTCCGGCGCCAATAATTCTCTACAGCATGCCGGCGCTGACTGGAATCAGGATCGAACCGGAAACCGCGGCGCGTCTCAGCGAACACGAAAACATCATCGGCATCAAGGACAGTTCCAATGACGTCGACGGTCTGCGGGAAACGCTCAAACTTGTCCGCGAGGATTTTGCTGTACTCACCGGAAACGGAACCGTGCTTCACGAAGCTTTGCAAGCGGGAGCTTGCGGCGGAATCCTCGCCGTCGCCTGCGTCGCCCACGCTCTTTGTATCGAAATTTTTCAAGCCGTGACTTCCGGTGAAATGGATCGTGCCGCGGAATTGCAAACCAGGTTGACTCCGCTGGCGACAGCCGTGACCACGCGCTTTGGCATTGGCGGTCTTAAGGCGGCGCTGGACCTGCAGGGTTTTGTTGGCGGCGCGGTGCGTCCACCCTTGCGTGCTCCTGATGAAGAAGCGCGCGCGGAAATCCGCCGCTGTTTGGCCGAAGCAAAGGCTTGACCGCCAAGACGCTGAGAACGCCAAGAGACAAGAAGGCAAGAGACACCGGTGAGTCAGTCTTATGCTTCGATCCTACCGCGTCGATTGTTTGGATGTTTGTTCGGTCTTGGCGCGCTTGGCGTCTGGGCGGTTTAAGTCGCCGACAAGCCTCACTGGTACAAGACGAGCATCCTGCGTAAAATGCGCGTAGGATGATTCGTCTGGGAGTAATCTTAAATTGAGCACCGCCGAACCCGCTTGTTACAGCACGCCTGAAGAATCCGGTCTGCGAGTCGAAACGATTTCCTTCGATGGCATCCCGCACCAAACGCGCCTCTTCCTCGACTATCTCCGCGATCCGCTTGCTTTGCGCGAGTTTTATCCCGAAGCCGTGCGATTTCATCACGAGTTGTCGGCGCGCGCGCCGCAAGTTTTAGCCGCGCACCAAACCGATCGCAGTGCGCTTTGCGACGCGCTGGCTGACATGAACGCGGGTTGGGGAGCAGGCGAAGAGACCCTCAAAAACATTGAACGACTGCGCGAGGCGGACTGCGTTGCGGTGGTTTCCGGTCAGCAGGCCGGTCTGTTTTCCGGTCCGCTTTACACGATTTACAAAGCGCTTTCGGCGGTGAAGCTCGCCGGTTGCCTGACGCAGCGAAACACGAAGGCGGTTCCCGTCTTTTGGATCGCCACGGAAGATCACGACTTTCCCGAGGTCGCGAAAGCTGAGTTCATCGGCCGCGACTGCAAGCTGGCCCATGTGGAAGTCTCGCCGGATTTACACAAAGAAGGTCAGCCAGTCGGCCGCGTGATGATCGACGGTTCGATCGAAGACGTTCTCAAACAATTACTCGACTTGCTTCCCAGCTCTGAATTCACCAGCGACCTCGAAACTTTGTTGCGCGATGCCTGGCGCCCGGGACGTTCGTACGGCGAGGCGTTCGCGCGCATGATGACATCGCTGCTCGGCCATCACGGGCTGGTGTTGCTTGACCCGCTCGACGCGAGGTTAAAGACGCTGGCGGCGCCGCTGTATGCAAGCGCGGCTTCGCGGGCGCATGAAATTGCCACCGCGATCGAAGCGCGTAGCAAGCGGTTGGTTGAAGCCGGTTATCACGCGCAAGTGACTCCGTCGGAAAATTCGTTCCCGCTTTTTATGCATGATGCCGCTGGCGCGCGACATGCGTTGGCGCGCACCGACGACGGAAAATACGCGACGAAGGATTCGGACGCGTCTTACACGATGGCAGAATTATCGCAGCTCGCCCTGGGCCATCCGGAACAGTTCAGTCCGAATGTAACCCTGCGCGCGGTGGTCCAGGATTATCTTCTTCCCACGATCGCCTACTACGGCGGCGCCGCGGAGATTGCTTACTTTGCGCAGACCGGCGAGGTGTATCGCGTGCTTGGTCGGCCCGTCACGCCAATTCTGCCCCGCTCGAGCCTGACGATGATCGAACGCCACACCGGCCGCGTGTTCGAAAGATATGGATTGACGCTGGCCGATTTGTTTGCCGGTCCGGAGAGCGTCTTGAAGCGTGTTGTTGAAGAACATCTCGGCGCGGACACGGCCAAGTCGTTTGCAAAAACCGAAGGTGCGGTCAACAGCGAACTCGATCAACTGCGCGAGCAGTTACGGAGCATCGATCCGACGCTGGCTGACGCGCTCGAAACGGGCCGCCGCAAGATCAACTACCAGCTTGAGGGTTTGCGGACGCGCTTTCACCGCGCCCAGATGTCTCGCGACGAAGCGGCCCAACGCCAACTGCAGCGTGCCTTCGATCAACTCTACCCCAACAAAGAACTCCAGGAGCGACACATCAATGTGACGTCGCTGCTCTCGCGCCACGGCCGTTACGTGATCGACTGGATCTACAACGCGATCAATATTGGGTCGAATGAGCATCAGATTGTTTACCTCTGAGATGCTAGATTCGAGATGCTAGATGCTGGAGATCGAATGGTAGCGACCAATCCGCCTTCGAAAGCTGTGATAAGAAGTCATCGAGATCTGATCGTCTGGCAAAAGGCGATGGATCTTGTGGTCACGGTCTATCGAGCAACCGAAAACTTTCCGAAAGCTGAGACCTACGGACTTACGAGCCAGATTCGTAAGGCAGTTACGTCAATTCCGGCCAATATTGCGGAGGGCCAGGGTCGCAGGTTACCGAAGGAGTTTGTATATTTTTTGGCTAACGCCAGAGGGTCGCTGTGGGAACTCGATACCCACTTGGAATCCGCCACGCGCTTGGAATTCTTGAATACTGAAACGCACCTTCAATTGCAATCTCAGATGGATGAAGTGGGCAGAATGCTGAACGGGCTCATGCGTTCTGTGAGCAACTCGTCAACCGGCCAGCATCTAGCATCTAGCATCTAGCATCTTTCCCATGTCCATAATCCGCGTCCTGCCAGATCACGTTGCCAACCAAATTGCCGCCGGCGAAGTCGTTGAGCGGCCGGCTTCTGTGGCCAAGGAACTCGTCGAGAATGCGATCGATGCCGGCGCGCGACGCATCGCGGTTGACGTTGAAGCCGGCGGTCGGCGCCTTTTGAAAGTTTCCGACGACGGCGGCGGCATGGTTCGCGACGACGCAGTGCTGGCTTTCGAACGCCACGCCACCTCAAAGATCTCCAAGTCGGAAGACTTGACGACGATCGCCACGCTCGGATTTCGTGGCGAAGCCTTAGCCTCGATCGCTTCCGTTGCGCGCGTCGAACTCACCACCAAAACTGAAGACGCTGCCGCTGCGACGCGCGTTTTGATCGAAGGCGGCAAAATGCGCGACGTGAAAGACGCAGCGCACCCGCGCGGCACCACGCTCGCCGTTCGCGATCTTTTTTTCAATGTGCCGGCGCGAAGAAAATTTCTTCGCTCAGAAGCCACCGAAAGTTTCCATCTTACCAATCTGGTCACTCACTACGCCCTCGCGCATCCTGAGATCGCTTTCACGCTAACGAACAACGGCCGCGAAGTTTTGCGTGTCGCTCCCGCCAGTGACCTGCGCGAGCGCGCCTACCAGATTTTTGGCGCGGAGTTTCTCGACAATCTGTTGGCGGTGAACGGCGGACATCCACAGATCGCGCGCGTCACTGGTTTCGTTTCCGCGCCGCGCGACCGCCGCACCTCGCGCGATGCGCAGTACCTGTTTGTGAACGGCCGGTTCGTGCGCGACCGCCTGGTTGCGCGCGCGCTCTCGGAAGGTTACCGCGCGGTGTTGCCGCACGGCGTTTATCCGGCGGCGCTGTTGTTCATCGAGATTCCGTTGGAGGAGGTTGACGTAAACGTCCACCCGGCGAAGACGGAGGTGAGATTTCGACGCGCCGCCGCGGTGTCCGACGCGGTGCGCGAGGCGGTGCGGTCGGCGTTGGCCAGCGCCGGATACGTGCGCGCGGATGCGAAGGACGCCGCGACGACAAGTCAGACGAGCGACCAGGTAGAAAGTCAAACTGGCGAGCAGGCAACGGCGGCAGACGCGGCCAACGTGACGTTGCCAGCCCCGAGCGAGGGTGCGACTGCCCCGGCCGCAACAGGCGGCTCGTCGCTCGGCAGTCTTGCGTCGCTCGGTAATCTCGAGCCACGTCCCGCTCAACCGCCTGCGAGCCAGCCGCGCATCGAGTTTTCCTCGCTTCCGATTCAGGACGAAGACAGCTTTGCAAACGAGTTCGAACCGCCAACGACGTCAAAGTCGAATACGGCGGGCGACCTCGAAGCAATCATGCGCGAGTCTATCGCTGCTGCCGACGATGACGATGACCCGCAAGTTATTCAGCGCCCAGGCGTAGCCGATCAACACAGCACCGGGACCGCGGGCGTCCCGCCCGCCTTTTTCGGCTTACCACCCTTGAACTCCGCCGACAAGTTCACCAAAGAAGTCTCAGTCGAATCCCTCTCCACCGACATCCGGCCTTTGGGCCAACTCGACGAAAGTTTCATCATCGCGACTGACAACGAAGGCCTGCTGTTGATCGATCAGCACGTCGCGCACGAACGCATTTTGTTCGACAAGTACCGCGCGCTTGAATCTGCGCGCCGGGCCGACTCGCAACAGCTCCTGATCCCGGAAACGTTTGACCTGACGCCGGCGCAGGCTGCAGTTTTTGACGCGGTCGCGTCGGAACTCGAAAGCTATGGCTTTGAACTAATGCGCTTGTCCGGCCGCACCGTGGCGATCAAAGCCGCGCCTGCGGACTTGCCTGCCGGAGAAGCGCGCAACATGCTCGCCGAGTTGTTGGATACCGTGGATGCTGAAAAAAAAGGAAGTGCGCGCGAGACTCTCCGCGACGACATCGCTGCCTCGCTTGCTTGTCACGCCGCGATCAAAGTCAACATGCCGCTCTCTCCCGAGAAGATGCGTTGGCTGATCGACCGACTGCTGAAAACTTCGTCGCCCACCACCTGCCCGCACGGCCGCCCGGTGATCCTGCGCCTCGCGACGCGCGACATTCTCAAAGGCTTTCATCGAATTTGATTTGCCGCCTTTAGGCGGCTAGCCCGTAGGGTGGTTAGGCCAGTCGTTTTACGACTGGTTGAAAGTTAGTTAGTAGAAAAGGAAAGGCCGCTTCAGCGGTCTTTTTCATTGTGACATTGTGAAGGCCGTTGAAAACGGCCTGATGTTCAGGGTTGGCGGCTTTGGTCACCAGTCGTAAAACGACTGGCCTAACTTCCCTGCGGGGCTAGCCTCGTAAACGAGGCAAGGCGCTGAGCGTTTGGTGCGGTCTGCTAGAATGCGCCGCGTTGTCGATTCCGCTGAAAGGAAAATCCGCATGCGATCCATCTTGTCTGTTCTTCTGATCACCTTTGTCTTCGTCGTCAGTCCCGCTTCAGCGCAGAAGCGCAACATCACCGAAAAGGATTTATTCAACTTCGTTTGGGTCGCCGATCCGCAAATCTCGCCTGACGGCTCGCGCGTGGCTTTCGTGCGCGTGACGGTCAACGAAAAGAAGGACGGCTACAACACTTCCATCTGGACCGTCGCGCCGGCTACCGGCGAAACGCACCAACTCAGCAGCGGCAACAGAGACTCGGCGCCGCGCTGGTCGCCGGACGGCAAGTATCTTGTCTTTGTTCGCGTCACTGAAAAAGATGGCCGCCCTGACGTGCCTCAGCTTTTCATGCTGGCGATGGCGGGCGGCGACTCGTTTCAGTTTACGACGATCGCGCGCGGCGCGGGCCAGCCGCAGTGGTCGCCGGATGGCAAGTGGATCGCCTTCGTCAACAGCGCCAACCCGGAAGACCTCGCCAAGCAAAAGGACATGAGCAAGGAAGGTTTGCCGAATCCCGCTCCGGCAGCGCCGCAAGCGGCAGCTTCCCCCTCTGCGAGTCCCGCCGCGAGTCCCGCCGCGACAAAGAAGTCTGAAGACAAACGCGAGAGCGACGTGCGCGTGATCACGCGGGCTGTTTACCGCATGAATGGACCGGGTTATTTGGATTACGAACATCCGCAGCACGTTTGGTTGGTCGCCGCGCCACTGAGCGCCGGCGAAAAAGTTACGCCGAAACAACTCACCTCGGGAGCGTTTACCGAAGACAACATCACCTGGGCCAGGGACAGTACGAAACTTTATTTCACTTCGGACCGCACCGCCGAGTCTTACTACGAACTGCCGACCACGACCGTCTATTCAGTTTCGACTTCGGGCGGCGAGCCGGTAAAACTCACTTCGTTTGACATGGACGCCGGCAATTTCGCAGTCAGTCCAAACGGAAAGCAGTTCGGCTTTGTCGCGTCGGTGGGTCGCCCGGTGAAGTCGTATAGCCAGGCTGATCTTTGGGTCATGGACATTGCGCCCAACGCCAAACCGCGCAACCTCACGGAGACTTTCGACTACGACATCGGCGCCGGACTGACGGGCGACAGCAGCGCGCCGCGCGGCGGCAGCGGCAATCCGCCGATCTGGACGGCAGACGGTCGCGGACTCATTCAAGTTTATGCGAAAGAGGGCCGGGCGAACCTCGCGACGTTTTCTGTAACCGACGGCAGACTGTCGGATCTCACGCGCGGCGATCAAGCGGTCGTAAGTTTTCGCGCCAGCCCGGATGGCTCGAAACTCGTCTACAATTTGTCCACGCCCACGCTGATCGGCGATCTCTACCTGCTCGAACGCCCGGGCAGCAACTCGAAGCAACTGACGCGTTTCAACGACGATCTGTTTGCGCGTTTCAAGCTTACCGAGCCGGAAGAGATCTGGTACCAGTCGTTCGACGGCAAGCGAATTCAGGCGTGGGTGCAGAAGCCGCCGGACTTTGATGCGAACAAGAAGTACCCGCTCATCCTGAACATCCACGGCGGTCCGCACGCGGCCTACGGCTTCATTTTCGATCACGAGTTTCAGTGGATGGCGGCGAAGGGCTACGTCGTGCTTTATCCGAATCCGCGCGGCAGCACGAGCTACGGGCAGGAGTTCGGCAACATCATTCAGTACAACTATCCGGGCGACGATCACAAGGATTTGATGATCGGCGTGGATGAACTCATCAAGCGCGGCTACATCGACGAGAAGCGTTTGGGGATCACCGGCGGCAGCGGCGGCGGCGTGCTGACGAACTGGGCGATTGGACATACCAATCGATTCGCTGCAGCCGTCTCGCAACGCGACATCTCTGACTGGTCCAGCTGGTGGTACACGGCCGACTTCACCCAGTTTCAACCGTACTGGTTCAGAGGCGCGCCGTTTGAAGATACCGACTTCAAAAGGCGTTCGCCGATTACTTACATCGACAAAGTGACAGACGCCGCTCATGTTGATTCTGGGCGAGACGGATTGGCGCACGCCGACTGGCGCCGGCGGCGAACAAATGTTTCGCGCGCTGAAGTATCGCAAGATACCGACGGTGATGGTGCGTTTCCCGAACGAGTCGCACGAGCTGTCGCGCTCCGGCCAACCCTGGCATCGCATCGAACGGCTGCAACACATCGTCGGCTGGTTTGATAAGTGGCTGATGGGCGTGGCGAAACCGGAGTATGAAGTGGAAGTAGACAGCAAACAGTAGACAGCAAACAGTAGACGGCCAAGGCGATTTGTTGTCGGAACCGCGTGCGTTAGGGGGCGGGTTCTTCACGCTGAAGGCGCGCGACACAAAGTAGCCAGGGTTCTTCACGCCGACGGCGTGACATAAAGTAGCCAGGGTTCTTTCCGCTGAAGGCGCGACATAAAGTAGCCAGAGTTCTTCACGCCGACGGCGTGACATAAAGTAGCCAGGGGTAAGCGCGCAGCGCGCCACCCGTGGATCGAATGGCTCAAGGTTCCCGCCCTGAAGGGGCGGAAGAAAGACGCGACTGCACCGCTGCCGCAAGTGCACCTAAAGTTTACAAACCCGCCAGGGCGTTCATTACTAAATCTACATTGGAAAAGTCAGGCAGGAGCACGTCAGGCTTGCAGGCGAGAATGTCGTCGCGCGAATAGAGGCGGCCGGTGCCGACGGCCAACGAACGCGCGCCGAAATGTTTGGCGCATTCGATGTCGTTGGGCGTGTCGCCGATGACGATGAACTGTTCCGGCGCGAACTCAAACTGCAGCGACTCGCGGATGCGCCCAGCTGCGAGCGCCGGCAGATCGCGGCGGTCGTGTGATTCGTCGCCAAACGCGCCGGGCAAATCAAAGAATTCCGAGAGTCCCAGAATTTCCATTTTCAGGTAAGCGGCCGGTTCGATGTTCCCGGTCAACAGCGCCGAACGATAACGCGGATGCTCGTGAACCGCCTCGAGCACTTCACGCACGCCCGGCAGCAGCTCGAATACTTCCTCGCCGTTCCCGGTAAACTTGTGCATTGCTTTCATGTAACTTTCGCGCAGCTCGTGAACGCGCTCGCGAATGTCTTCGTGCGTGAACCCTTCGTGCTTCAAAGCTTCGCCGACGATCTGCAAGTCAGTCATGCCGGAGACTCTCATTTCCGGCAAGCGACCCGCGGTGCCGAAAACTTCTTCCAGCATCGGGATGGTGTAATCCTTGAACGAGCCGGCGCGCGTCGAATGCATCAGCGTGCCGTCGATGTCCCAAAGGAGGATGCGCAGCGATGAACGCGGCAGCGCGATCGATGAATCCAGCTCTTCGGAGTGGTCGTTTTCCATTAGGACGCTCTTACTATTCATCGTTCTGCGTTCATCTTTCAGCGTTGCTATTCGATCACCGCGAGGACGTCGCCGGCGTTCACCGTGGCGCCTTCTGCGAAATTAATTGAAACGATGACGCCGGCCTTCGGCGCTTTCATTTCGTTTTGCATCTTCATTGCTTCAACTACGATCACGCCTGCGCCGGCCTCTACTTCCGCGCCGGGTTCCAACAATACGCGGACAATTTTGCCGGGCATGGGTGAAACAATCTCCGCCGCTCCCGTGTGGTGAGCGCCGGAAGTTTGCGCGCTGCGCAGACGTTTGGGATCGACCAGACGAACGTCGTAGTTTTTGCCGCGCAACAGCACTTCGAACAACTCAGCCGCGGACGCGCGGTCGTGCTTCATTTCCACGCGACACTTGAAAATGCTCGATCCGTTTACCAGCAGGTACTCGCCGCGCGCCAGCTCGCGGACTTCAAAATCGTAGTGACGGCCGTCAACTGCAACGACGGCCCGACCCGCCGCCAGATTGAGCGAAACGTCGTGATCGTTTTCATCGAGTTGAGCTTTGAGTTTCACGGCTGACGCTTACTCTGAAAACTTCTTTGCCTTCAGACTCATTGCATTGCGCCCGTCCAAAAGCGATCTGCGGCCGGACATTTTCCAGCGATTTTGCCCGATCGCCGGCTGAGAATTATTGGACGCCTCTCTTTGCAACAGCGCGTAATGAATAGCCGCCGCGGCGACTGCCATGTCGCGCTCGGCTTCCGCAGCCGAGTCTTTAGTTTCAGCTTTGGCTTCGCGCGCCGAGCGACGTTCGTTGGCGCGCCGTTCGTTGAATCGCGCGATGAAGCCGGTATCCAGTCGCCCCGATTTGAATTCCTCATCGCGAACAATTTCGCGGAAGAAGGGCAGCGTCGTTTTGATACCGCCGACTTCATACTCATCCAGCGCGCGCTGCAAACGATCGATGCTCTCTGCCCGGGTGCGTCCCCAGGCCGCAAGTTTTGAAACCAGCGGATCGTAGTGAATCGAAACTTCGGAGTTTACTTCGACGCCGCTGTCGTCGCGGATTCCCGGGCCAAAGGGAACGCGCAGGTACGTAATACGGCCCGGCGAAGGGAAGAAATTGTTCGCCGGATCCTCGGCGTAGACGCGGCACTCAATCGCGTGGCCGTGCCAACGAATTTCTTGCTGGGTAAAACTGAGCGGCGCGCCGGCCGCGACTGTGATCTGCTCGCGCACCAGATCGATGCCGGTCACGAGTTCCGTTACCGGATGCTCCACCTGCAGCCGCGTGTTCATCTCGAGAAAGTAGAACTCGCGCGTGTCGTCGGCCACCAGAAACTCAACCGTGCCCGCGCCCACGTAATTCACCGCGCGCGCGAGTTTTACCGCCGCCGCGCCCATGGTCTCGCGCAACTGCGCGTCGTTGATCGGCGACGGGCACTCTTCGATCACCTTTTGATGGCGGCGCTGAATCGAGCATTCGCGTTCGCCGAGGTGGACCACGTTGCCCTCGGTGTCCGCGAAGATTTGAATTTCAATGTGTCGCGGCCGGGTGACGGCCTTTTCGAGATAGATCGCCGAATCGCCAAATGCCGACTCCGCTTCCGACTTCGCGCTTTCAAAACCCGAACGCAATTCCGCCGGCGACGCGACCAGCCGCATGCCCTTGCCGCCGCCGCCGGCGGACGCCTTCAGCATCACCGGATAACCAAACTCTTCAGCTACCTGCGTCGCTTCTTCAAGTGAATTCAGGGGCTCGACTGTTCCCGGAACAATCGGGACGCCGGCTGCAACCGCAGCCCTGCGCGCGCTCGTCTTTGAGCCCATGATGCGCATCGCGTCAGGCGTTGGGCCGATGAAGGTCAAACCCGCGTTCGATTACCGCTTCGGCAAACTCAGCGTTCTCGGCCAGGAAGCCGTAGCCGGGATGAATCGCTTCGGCTTTGGTCTCCTTCGCCGCGGCGATGATGGCGGAAATGTTGAGGTAGCTCTGCACGGAAGGCGCCGGGCCAATGCAAACGGCTTCATCGCAAAGCCCGACATGCACGGCGGCGGCATCCGCTTCAGAGTAGACAGCGACGGGCGAGATGCTTCAGATCGCGACACGCGCGAATTATTCGCACGGCGATCTCACCGCGGTTAGCAATTAGTATCTTGCGAAACATCTTTTCAAAAGGTGATGAGTGATGAGTAATGAGTGATGAGTTTGAACGATTAATAAAATGTTCGTTTAGAGGCGGGCTTTGCCCGCCGGCTCAAGGTTGCAGTGAGTCGACACTTGAACCTGGTAGCCGAATCTTGCACCGGCGGGCAATGCCCGCCTCTAAACAATCGGCGTTACTCATTACTCATTACTCATCCTCATTACTCATGACTCAGCACTCATCACTGACAAAAAGCAACGCCCTGCAAAGTATACAGGGCGTCGTTCTGGTCAGAAACTTACTTTAATCTTGCTTAAGGCCGGCGTGGTTGAGCGGCAGAGTTGCCCCCTGCACCGCGTCGCGGTGTCTCCGAAACCCTGGTGATCACACCGTCGCGCACAATCAAGTCGTCATCAGTGCTTAGGATTTTGTCGGCGCCCGGCAGGCGCAGTTCATAATTGGTGAACGAGATTCCGCCACCCAGCGTTTCATCAACCGCAGGCACCGAGGCATTGAGAATCACCGCGCCACGCAGCGGCTGCGGTTTCTTCTTGGGCACCGCTGCGACTTCGGAATTCACCGCGTAGCCGGAGGTGTCGACGTTCTTCAGTGCGGCGGCCAACGAGCCATCGTTATCGGGCAAGCGACTCAAATCTTTGAGTTCGCCCGGCAGCGTTCCGAACGCTTCGCGATACTCGAGCAGCGCGCGATCGATTCTGTAGCCCTGGGCATTGAATCCCGCTTCGATGCCGCGCTGACGCTGGCGCAAACGCTCCGGCACCGTCACTCCGATCAAGATCAGAACCAACAAAGGCACCGTGATCGAAGCCAGGTAGCCGTGGCGTGCGTAGCGCAGTCCGCAGAAACGATCCGGGGTCGCCTGCATGGAGCGATAAAGTTTGCTGCTGATTAAAAGCACGACCAGCGAAAGCGGAATCATCACGAACTTGAGACGCCACGCTGCTGTTTCAGCGGCGGCCACCCAGGTCCAAAAATCAAGCGGGATGATCGAAGCGAGCGCGAATGGCGAGGCAGCTTTCGAGGAACGCTGGACCAGGGCAATGATGGTCTGGGTCAGAAAGATCAGGACCATCAGCGCACCGGCGACGGTCAGCACGAGGGAGCGGGCGTAGGACGGAAGTTCGTGCTCGGGTCGGGGCAGGGGTTCGCCGACCGAGCGCGCGCCGCAGGATGCGCAGCCGGCAGCACCCAGAACGCCACTCTCAGAGTTGGCAGACTTAAAGCCGCAGCAGGGGCAAATCGTCACGTTGTTTTAACCTCAGATACCAAAGGCAGAAAAAGTTGAATGTCGTCGGGTTCGCGGCTAGCCGGCTTTGTGTACCAACGGTTGCTCGGCTCGTCGTTCAGGCCCGGAATTAGATGCGGAAAGACTGGCCGGTGTCTCTTCTTCACCAGATTTCGCCTGGGCCTTAGTCAACTCGTACCAGGTGTGATACATGCGCTGGGCGAAGGTCCAATAGGAACCAACGGCAAGTACCCACAGTACGGCCGGCATTCGGTTAGCGAAGAAATTGGTCGAACCCGGATGAGTGCTTAAGGCGCCAATTATCAAAAGAACTACGCGCTCAGGACGTCTCAGAAAGCCCACGTCGCATTTGGGAATCAGGCTCTCGGCCCTGGCGCTCGCGTAGCTTACCATAACTGACCCCATTAGTCCTGCGCCCGCGAGAAAAACATTAAGGGTGGAATGAAACGGCGTGTCGCGGGCGTAAAAGACCATCAGGCCCACAAAAACAACCATGTCAGACAGCCGGTCGAGCGAAGAATCGAGAAAACCACCAAACCGCGTGACCCGGCCCGACAGGCGCGCGACTTGTCCATCCAGCATGTCAAAAAGATTGGCGACGATGAGGACGATTCCGGCCCAGAAAAATTGGCCGAAGCCGAAGAGCAAACCTGAGCCGACGTTGATGGCAACACCGATGACAGTGAGGAAGTTTGGATTGATGTGACCGTAGGCGAGCCAGCGCACCATCGCATCGATAATTCTTTGCGCCCCGCGGCCGATAGCACCGACAAACATCTTCTGGTCGAATTCTCCTTTACGACATTATGCCGAAAACTTTTGTTAGTTGACAGCGACGCCCTAAGCCTTGTCCTCGACCGTGCCGTGAATGGTAGTCAGCCGTCTTATCTCGAAGTTGCGCGCGCCGGCCGGAGTTCGCACGACCACTTCATCACCTTCTTCTTTGCCCATCAAACTCTTGCCCACCGGCGACGTCGTCGAGATCAAGCCGCCCTGCGGATCGCTTTCTTCCGGAGTGACCAGCCGGTAGGTGACTTCTTCATCCTTTTCGCCATCGTAGAGCACCAGCGTCGAGCCGTAGCCGGCTTTGCTGTGGGAGATTTTCGTCAGGTCGATCGACGATATCTCGCTGATTCTTTGGCGCAACTCCACGATGCGCGCCTTCACCACATTCTGCCGGTCCAACGCCGCGCGATACTCGGAATTTTCGCGCAGGTCGCCAAACTCGAGCGCGCGTTTGATCTCCTTCGGAAGATGCACGCGCAATTCGGATTCAAGCTCATCCAATTGTGATTGGAGTTTCTCTTTGATATCTGCTGACAACGCTTTGCTCTTTCGCCAGACTCTGGTCTTGTTTAGAGGCCGGACTTGTCCGGCCATAATTCGTCCGACGAGGCGGACAAGTCCGCTTTCTAAACGGGACGATGATACCGGGCTTCGTCCGGCGCGCCAAAAGAAATTCCGGTGTCCCGAGCGGTACGGACCAACTGGCCGTTTGCCGGGACAGTCTTAATATTGGCAATCGCCTCGCTGATCGGAACGGTGATGACGTCGCCCGCCTGCAGCGCCACCATCACTCCGCGTTTACCTTCGACGATGGCGCGCACGGCGCACGATCCATAATTCGTCGCCAGCATACGATCGAAAGCGTTGGGACGGCCACCTCTTTGCAGGTGTCCGAGCACGACGCAGCGAGTTTCTTTGCCGGTAAGCTGTTCGAGTTCCCGCTGGCAATAGGTGCCGATGCCGCCGAGACGCGGCGCATGCAGGCGATCGCCTTTGTCCTGGTAGATCAGTTCGTGGCCTGTTTCGAGCGCTCCTTCAGCGGCGACGACAATACTGAAATTCGATCCCGCGGCGTCGCGCGCGCGGATGCGGTCGGCGACTGACTGCATTGTGAAAGGAATTTCGGGAATTAGGATCACGTCGGCGCCGCCGGCGATTCCCGAGTGCAGCGCGATCCAACCGGTGTGCCGGCCCATCACCTCGAGAATCATCACGCGCTCGTGCGACTCAGCCGTCGTGTGCAGTCGATCGAGCGCATCCGTGGCAATGTCGAGCGCGGTGATAAAGCCGAACGTCAGCTCAGTGCAGGCGAGGTCGTTGTCGATCGTTTTGGGAACACCGACAACGGGCACTCCCAGCTTGTCAAACTCCGCCGCGATCGCGAGGGTTCCTTCGCCGCCCAACACGACGAGCGCGTCGATCTCCAGCCGGCGAATGTTCTCCACCGCCTCGCGATAAATGGCCTCGGGTTTGGAAACGACTCCTTCTTCGCTGCGTTCGACGAACCTGCCGCGGTTCCGTGTTCCGAGAATTGTTCCGCCGCGCGGGAGCAGCCCGCGCACGTCCGCCACGGTCAAGGGGCGCGTGTGCGTCTCGCCCAACAAACCTTCAAAACCTTCTTCGATCCCGACTACCCTGAGGCCGTATTGTCCGGCCGCCGTTGTCACCACCGAACGGATAACTGCGTTGAGACCCGGAGCGTCGCCGCCGCCGGTTAATATTCCAATCGTCTTGTACATTGAAGACAGGATACAGAATACAGGAGACAGAATACAGGAGGCAGGAGTTTGACTCCGAGAACGGCCCTCACCGCCGCCGCCACTGTTTTTTGAATTCTGACTACTGACTTCTGAATTCTGTCTCCTGACTCCTGCTCTGATTGACCCTCTGCCGAAGGCTCGCGTAGCATGTGAACACATCGAGGGCCGGGCGCGTTGCAGTTTTCGGCTATTGATTTTCGGACCAGAGGGTTGGCAGCTTTGGAAATAGACGACGACGCAAAAGAGATCGTTCGCGAAATTGGAACAGCGATCAATGAGTCTGTAGAAAACTCATCGCAGGTTGCTGAGGCGATCGAACGACTGCGGGACGCCGGTTACGAGATGGAGCTGACGCTGCGTTTGGAAATCGGTTTGCGGCCGCACTCAGGCGCAGAAAACGGCGACGCCAGCCTCGAACTCACTGACGAGGATGTGCAGGTGCTGCAGCGGATGAAGATTCGGATCGATCCGGAAGAGAAGCTTTAGCTCGCCGTCGCCGCCGACTCCGTCAGAGCCGCCGGTTGAGAGTTGAAGTTCGAGACTGCCGAAAGAATTTGTGCGGTTGTTGAAGAAAACTTGCGCGCCGCCTTCAGACATCACGCGGGGAGCGGTCGAATGTCCCCAAACTTGCGACGCCCGGACGAAAGCGGAAGAGGTCCCACATTGAAAGCGGTGACGAAAGCTGGTTGCCGGACCTCGAGGCGAATCCCAGCGCGTGGCCAATTTCGTGGACGACAACCGCGTCGAAATCCAACAGGCCCGAGCTGATGCCGTTCTCAGGATCAAAGTCGAAAGAGTGTGCGGAATTGAATCCGATGCCCGCGTCGCCTTGTCCGATCGCAAGGGACTCAGGATTAGTAATGTTGGGCAAAAAGCCGAGAGCGCGCCCGACGGTGTAGGTCGCGCGAATGCTTGATTCGTCCGTGGTTGTGCCGTTGAGTTCAGTCGGCACTGAGCCGGCCGGCAAGGCGTTGTAAACCTGAAGCTCTTCGGCGCTGGGCGCGTTGTTGATCGGCCGCCGGCGTAAATTGTGTTTGCTGGCCCAGCGCCGTTGCGCTCGAGGAGACGCGCCTTCTCCGCCGCGGTTGCTTCACGACAAATTGATTCGCCGTTGACGTCGCGGTAGATGACGAAGACTTCGTTGTTGCCGCTCTTGTCTCTTGCCGTTGCGGTTGCTTGCGTAGGCGCTGTTTGATTCTCAGCGAACCCGTAGAGCGGCAGGGCAGCGCCGAAGGCGAGCAGCGTCACGACGAGCAGCGTGCGCAGTGCGCCGAATAAGCTGAACAGGCGTTGGGCCACACGGGGAGCCAGACGAGGGCGTGAGGGGTAATACTTCACGAAAAATCTCCTTGAAAAAAACAAAGGGCAAAAAATGCGCTGCGGCAGTTTGCGCGTTCATCGCGGCCGTGGCATTTAAAAACTGTTAAGCGAAAATCCGCGAGGTCGGTTGGGAGCGCGGCCCGGCTGATAGTACTTCAATTGGCTTTGCACAAAAAGTCGAATTGAGTGACAACGGCTGTGCCGTCCGATGTGCGGTGGCGGCTTTGCCCCACCGTAAAGCCGGATCTTGTGTTTTGGGGCTCCGCCCCGCAACCGGGCGTAGCCCAGGAACCGCGCGTCCCTCACGGAAGGTCGCAGACCTTCCGCACATCAGGCGGCATAGCCGAACCTTCGCAAGAAACGACCGAAACTTGGGACCTTTGTCCCTTTGCAAAACCACTTCAATTAGTTCCCAAAACGTAGCTGGTATTCGCCGGAAACGATGAACGATTTGACCATCTCGGCGTTCACAAAATTCCCGTTAAACTGATTCAGCTTACCGAGCCAGAAATCGTAACCGGTGTAGTCCGCATCCGGCGCGTCGTTCGGATTGCGCCGCAGGTAGCCGAAAAACTGGGCCAGGACGAAAGCGCGATTAGTTTCGGCGGCAACCAAGTCGGAATCCTCGGCGACCGCGCGTAAAACCTGGGCCCGGTTCTTCGCGCCCGAAGACAGTTCGTTGATTAACTGACTGCTCTCCGCCGGCGAAAGCACGTTGCCTGCATTCGCGTTCAGCGCGTTCACAAACTGCGTCGGCGTCATCGTGCCCGGGTAGGCCGAGGTGAACCGCGCGCGCGCCACGAACGCTGCGATCAGCGCCTGCTTGTTGCTTTCCAATAGTTGCTCTGCGCCGGGGTTGCCAATTACCACACCTCGCCCGATCGCCTGCGTGTCCGGCAAAAATTCGTTGAGCCGAACCATTGGCACCGGCAGCGTGTGCGGCCCGCCAAAAGTTGAAGTGCCGACCGCGTCACCGTAGGCCGTCTTGTAAAGCCGCTCGACGAGGTAGCCAGTCTGCTGAAACTCAATCGAGAGGAAGAAGGCGGCGCTGACATTGATCTTGCGAATGTCGCGACACTCCTGCGTAGCGCAGGAATCGATCTGGTTCTTCCAGAAAGCCAAACCGGCGGCGTCTGGTTCGCGGTTAAAGAAATCAAGGTAATGCTGGCGCACGAAGAAGTCGGTGTTGAAGCTGGCGTCTTTGACCGGGTTGGGGACGTTCGCGGATTCGTTGCTGTTGATGTTAACCGTGAAAGTCGTTTGCGAGCCGAGCGTGCAGCCGACCGGGTTGGTTAAGTTGATGCTGAACGACTCGACCGGTTCGCCGAACGCGTCGTCCACGATGAAGACAGGGACGGTCTTCGAGCTTTCACCGGGCGCGAAGTTGAGCGTGCCGAGCGCGGCTAGATAATCAGACCGATCGTTTGCTCCACCGGGGACGCTGCCGTTGGCGCTCGCATAGTCGACAGTCGCCGAACCCGACAAATCGCCGGTGCGGCTAATAACGACGTCGACGTGCGTGGTTGCGTTGGGAGTTTCAGTCGCGGTTTGGCTGCTCGTGCTGAATTGCACCGTGGCCGGCGGCGTCGTGCTGACAACAACCCAGCCGATGTCTTTCATCAGCGACGCGGTCAGATCTCGCGGCAAGTCGACGCCGTGACCAAGGTCGCCGTTGATGTTCGGTTCCATCAGCTGATTTGGAAACAGACTTGTGTCCCAATGCGAAACTGACGAACCGCCTTCAACCGGATTCGGCGCATACATCAGCGCGCGATTTTGCGCGTCGGCGCCGCCGGGCGCGGAGTGATCGAGAAGCAGCGTTGCGTTAACGCCCGCTGTGAGTTGCGACTTGATCGTGTTGCCGTCAGCCTGCGTGATTCTGACGGACGGGATCGTGATCGACGGATCCGATCCGCCCAAGCCGGCCGGCGGGCTGTCGGGCGTGTTGTCGACGATTACCACCGCCACCGCTCCCACGTTCTGAGCGTTCTTTACTTTGACGGTGAAGTTGCAAGTGCCGCGATCGATGAGAGCAATCTTGCCTGAGATCACTGCTCCGTTTGTAAGCGCGGCACAACCGTCATTTGGTTGAGACTGGACCACAGCGGCTGTTTGTCCGGGGAAAGATAACGACGGACCAAATCCTGCCGTGCCGACGACGTAGCTGCCGGCGATCGCAGCGGGAGAATTCACGCGGAGCCGCGGCGTTGCGAGCACACTCGTGGTTACACTCGTGACGTTGTTGCCGTTCCAGGTCAAGTGGCCCGTATTGATTGCGGAAGCCTGACGCTCTCCGGCGGTCATTTGCGCCCAGGTTTTGCCGGTGCTGTTGTCGAAAAGAAAGCGATCGAAAATCGAAGGAATATTGGAAGGCTGCCCCCCGGTGCTGGAACTGGTAAACGTTTGGAAGCCAAGCCCGTGCCCAAATTCATGCAGGAGCACGGCGACGAGATCGGTGCCGTTGCCGTGATTGTTGTCGAAACCTAAGTAAAACGGAAAAGTTTCGCCGCAGCCCGGCGTTCCCAGGTTGACGTTGAATTGCGCATTTATTTCCTGGCTCGAATCGAGGTCGGACCCGTGCAGCGCATTGGCCAGGGCGGCGCTGTACCACGTGTTGCCAAACGGAGCGCCGCTGAAATTATGAAAAATAAATGCTGAACCGGCAGCGCCGAGCACGGCTGAGTTCGCGCTGCATTCAAGCGGCGCCCAACTGGCGCGGATTGTAATCGTTGAATTACTGACGAGAGTTGCGCCCCAAATGTTGGCAGCGAACTGAAACGTGTTGAGTCGCTGTTGGCCCAGCGTGGTGCCGGGGTTGCCGCCGACAGGCGCGACCGGTGTCGTGTCGTTGAAACCAACGCCCGCCGCGTCGGCGTTTTGAATGACGATGGACGCCGCGCCGAAAGTTGACGAAGAGAGCGACAAAACTACGAAGGCGGTGAGCGCGGCCAGCGAAAGTCTGGCGAGGATCAGTTTTCTCATCTGACGCCGCCTTTCAGTTCCGCTGAGTTTGTATTCGGAGCTGTCTGCGGGGCGGTCTTTCCGCCGACCAACGCCGGATCGATTTTGAAGAACGCAGCCGCGGCCCCGGGGTTGTCGATGCACGACTGTACCAATTGGCCGTCTTCATCCCGCCTCGCGACGGCGATGCTCTGAAAGCGTCCCTGCAAATCCAGGGAGACTGTTCCGTCCGCGTGCCGGACCTCCTTCAATCCCTCGGTCGACTGATTCACGAGCGCTTTGAGCCCGGCGGCCAGCCGTTGGGCTTCTTCCTGAGTTAGCGGTCTGACTTGCCCTGTCTGCGGGTTGAACGGCACTTGCCCGCCGGCGCGATTACGGAGCCCTGCGCGCGTCGCCTCGTTCGCGTCAGCCTTAGGCTGCTCGCCAGTTGAGTTTGCCGAGCTTTGTGTTTGCACCGTCCGGAGAGAAACCGCAGCCGTCGCTCCCAACGCGAACACGGCCACGATGATGCTAATGAAAACCAGGCGCTTGATATTTTTGGACGAAATACGACCCTTTTGCTGCGCGGGCTTACTCATGAAGGTCTCCTTATCGATTGCTGCGGACTTACAACAGGCCTAATTAATCAGGACTACGACTTAATCAGGGACTACGACGGGTTTTATCTAAGTCTGTCGGTTTTTAGCTAAGTTACTGCGGGGCGATGATGCGGGCTTAAACTGAGAGACGTTGTGAGGTCGGGTAACTTGCAACTCCTCAATTTCCTTGTTCGTTTCCTTGCTCGAATTTCCCCCCTTGCTCCAGATGTATCTTATCCCAAAAGTGTTGCATCGCGATAGAGTTTTGTCAGAACCGCCCGCTGACGCAGGCGGTTCTGACAAGCCTGTTCCCCTTATTTCCTGGTAGTGGGCTATTAAGAGTTGCGCTCTTAAGGTAGACGGTCCAGATCGTGTGTCACTTCAACCCTCTCAGCATTCCAACCAAGGATAGCATTGTGGTATAAATCTGCCGTTCTCCCAGACACCGACAGAAAGGGCGATGTCAGGGCCCTCACCCACTTCTTGTTATGACGTGCGCCCGAACAAAATTGGTGACGTTAGATGAGGAAGTAACGTCGTCAATGGGAATAGTGTACAGTACTAAACCCCGCCGAGCCGAGGGTGGTGGTCGGGCTTTTTTTGTCAAAGGGCCGGATGTCGAAGAGGATACAAAGCTTCAAGTAGTCTTCGCTGAGATTGCTGGATGTTCGCTAGCCAGAGGTGTAGGACTGTTGGTCCCAGAGCCTCGTGCTTGTGAGTTTTCTGGAGATACTTTTGCAGGTGTCTCCCGAGTCGTGGTTGGGGACCGAGACTTAAGTTACTGGCTAAAACGCCCGCACAAAGTTTCAAACTTTAACGACTTATTTAACGCCGTGGTAGTAGATATTTGGCTAGCTAATTCAGATCGAAACATGGGCGGCGTTCTGGCACGCCAGCCGCAGAATGGAAAGACTGAATTCGTCTTTATTGACTTTGAGAAGTCCACGGCGCTGCGACCCAATCCGACTATCTCATCAAGCCTTCTTAACCCGCGAACCTTGTGGCCCAGCGACCTATTGGGAATGGAACTACGAGCCATCAAACCTCTGCATCCGCCGCAATTCATGATTGAACGGATTCGACGCATGACCGACGCAAAGTGTACGGAGGTTGTGCATGACGTTGTGACTGCCATTGGCTCTCCGGTGCCTTGGGAAGACGACACGGTATTTGCCCTATCTAGTAGAGCCCAAAACATTCAAAAATTAGCGGAGGAAGTATGGGCGACAACTTAACAGCGACATATAGACTTGTTTACTTTCAGCCGGACCCTGAAGATCGTGAGCGTGTCTGTGTAGGATTGTTATTTAACGCCAAGAATGAGATCGAATTACTCTATGATCGGAAGTTTCCAAAACTCAGATGCTTAGCGCCTCACTTAGATGCGAGCCTAATCGCTATGTACTTAGACGACATGCGAGCACAAATAAGTTTCAAGCCATCGGACATTAATACGATCTTACTGAGATATTCACCTTATCTACTCACTTCAGACGTTAGAAAAGCTACATGGCCGCTAACTGATGCCGACCGTGCATACCTAATCAAGAGATTCTTGAGTAAGGAGGGCTATACAGATGGAGAGTCTAAACCCAAGGCTGAAAAGGAAAAACAGATAAAGAAGCATCTAACGGAATTGGTTCAAAGGTTTATTGGCGATAGAGAGGATAGTTTCAAGGCCGATGCTGGGCCGCAGTGGGTCCTTGGCGAACGAGTGCCACAAATAAAGTCAATCGCTGTCGCCCTACGTAGAGACAACCGAACTATTCTTATTGATGGAGTGGACCTGCATGTCCTTAGTCCAGATCCGGCCCTTAAGAGAATTAATAAGATAGCGCATACGTTTTGGCAATACGGACGACTACAGCACGAATTTCGGTTTGGCCGAACGGAGATTGAGCGGATAGGGATAGTGCTGAATGGTGCCGAGAATCCTGGCGTTGCTTATCAAGATGCACATGACTTTGCCATGCATCAATTCAGAACTGAAGGAGACTTAGCCGTAGACGCTGCGTCGGAAAAGGATTTAAGAGAATTCAGCAAAGCTTTAGACGGCTAGCAGCAATTCTCTCAATGTCCAAACGTGTCCGGTGATTCCTGATTCCATCGCGGGAGTGCAACGGATCGAGGAATGAATTCGACAAAAATTGTAGTAGGCAAAATACAGGCTCAGCATGGCGTGAAGGTTTTCCCACTTCTTGCTAAACGCGTTGGTCAATCGCGTGAGTCTCCGCACACTGGTACGAATGCTGAGGTTTGAACGCTCAACAATCGAGGTGCATATTCTTCTAGGGTCAGGACTGCCAATTAGAGGTTTCGATACTGTTTCCACCACCTCAGGTGGCGAATACTTCTGCTCACCTTCACGATCACCATGCGCGTAAACTTTGATTAGTTGCGCGTAGTCAACGCGAGTTCCTAGCGAATAGGAAATGGCGTCAGGATAGGCATTCATTCCGTCTGTAGTCAGTTGAAAGCGTCCAGAGGTAGCGTGGTTCAATTTCTCTGTGAAAGCCTCTGTGTTAGGTGTATCACGGTCCCCTAGATGCCATGCCAGAATGAGTTTTGTATTGCGCTCGATGCCAACAAAGGTATATGCATCGCCAACCTTAGAATCAGTGACTCCCTTATAAAGTTTGGTCATTTTTTTCATGCCTACAAAGGCCCAAATTTCGTCAGCTTCAACGTCCCTAACAGCAACGCCTTTGATGCGGTCGTGCATTAGCTGACGGCAACGGTCGCCCGCGATCACTAGCATGTCCATAACCGTGGTTTTGTGAACGCCAGTAACCCGCGATACGGTCCTAAGAGAGCATCCCTCAAGCAGCAGATTCAGACATTGCACAGCCTTATCCAAAGGCAGGCGCTTGCCTTCTGCTAGTGTTTCCTGTCGCTCAATGAAAGCTCTGCGGCAGGTGTTGCAATAGAACCGTTGTCTGCCTTGTTTGTTTTTGCCGAATTTGCGAGCTAGTGATTTGCAGTCGTGGCACGTCATTTTGAGCCTTGCCTTTCAGTGGCGATTGGCTCAAAATCGAATTCGCTATGTAAGTATCCCGCTTTTAGGTCCACTCATAAGTAGAGATTTCGGGTTTTTGGGTTAAGAGATATTCTCTGGGCGTCATATCGCCGAGAGCGTCATGTGGCCGCTCTTCGTTGTATTCCTTCAGCCACTTTTCGGTCTGTTCACGCACCTCGTTCAAAGTTTGTAAACACGTACATGTCGAGCACCGCCTGGCGGTAGCTGCGATTGAACCTTTCAATGAAACCATTCTGCATTGGTTTGCCGGGTTTGATGAACTCCAACGTCACGTCATGCTGCTCGGCCCATTCAGCCAGCGCCAGGGCGATGAACTCCGGACCATTGTCCAACCTGAGCTTGAGGGGATAGCCGCGATGAGCGGCTGTCCGTTCAAGCTCGCGCACCACCCGCTCGGCCGTCAAATTGAAGTCGACTTCGATCGCCAGGGCTTCACGGTTGAAGTCATCGACGACATTGAAAGTTCGAAAGCGACGACCATCCCACAAGGCATCACTCATGAAGTCGGCTGACCAGCATTCATTCATCGCTTCGGGCACCACTAACGGCATCGGATTCCTTGTCGGTAAGCGTCGCTTGCCTTTGCGCCGTTTGTTCAATTTCAGGCTGCAATACACGCGGTGCACCCGGTTGTGGCCCCACCGTTGGCCTTGCCGTCGCAGCCGCTTGTACAGCTTGGGAAACCCTTCCTCGGGCCGCCGGTGCGCTAACTGCAGCAACTGCTCAACTATCTCGCCGTCGCGGTTCGGTCGTTTGCGATAGCGATAAACCGATCGTCGCAGACTCACCGCCGCGCAGGCGCGCCGTTCGGTCAGGCCATGGTCGCGCCGTAGTTCCGCCACCAGTTCGCGCTTGACCGCCGGCTTTACAGCTTTTTTGCGATCACGTCTTTCAACGCCCGGTTCTCCAGCAGCAACTCCGCTGAGATCTGCTTTAACTGCCGGTTTTCTTCTTCCAGTTCACGCAACCGTCGAATGTCAGCCGCTTCCATCCCGCCATACTTCGACTTCCACTTGTAGTAAGTTGCTTCGCTGACTTCATGCTCGCGGCAAACATCCTTGACCGTTCGTCCCGCCTCGACTGCTTTCAAGATCGCGATGATCTGATGTTCACTAAATTTGCTCCGCTTCATCCTGGCCTCCTGGTGTCATACTCACCCGGAAACCTCTACTTTTCAATGGTCCGTTTTTTCGGGGTACTTACAGCTAGAAGGCCGATGCGAGCAATCGCGTTGGTTTTCAAAAAGGGCCTTAGTGGTTAGCGCCGCTAGGGCCTTTGCTTTGTCAATCGAACGGGATTATTGTATATCTAATAAATATACCACGTCAAGCAAATATTTGCTTGCGCCTGTATATTTATTGTTGATACAATAAAGATATGAAGAAACCGAAACGGGGACGCCCCCCGAAAGAGGCGAGCAGGCTGCGTGATAAGCCGATGCTGGTAAAATTAGAGGCTACAGAGAAAGAAGCATTCAAGGATGCGGCAGACTTGGCCGGAGTGCCGCTATCCACTTGGGTGCGTGAAAGGTTACGGCAGATTGCCGTGAGGGAGCTGGAAAAAGCCGCTCGGCCAATTGCGTTCCTGCGGCATTAGAATTTCACCTTCTGCCCCAAGCCTTCTGAGACAAACGTGATTACCTTCTTGGAGACTCGAATGCACTCTCGTGCGGACTCGGGTGTTATGGCTTTGTACTTACTTTTGCGGGGATGGATGAGGGAGTTCCTTACTTCTCTTAATCCGTCAAAATCGAGCCACAAGCCAGTGCCTTTTCTAATTGTTCTACTGCGCCGCTTCGCCATTAGGAAATGGATCTTGTCGGAGAGCGATTTATGAGATTTCCCTTTGATAAGAAACTCCCCTACGTGCTGACCCTCTTGTTGAAACTGCAACTGTCTTTCTATTAAGAAAGCCTTTTCATGTGGGGCGAAAAGATCGGAAGGCAAAGAATCAAACTCGTCTAGTCGGTTATTTACAAAACTTTCTACGGCAGACCAGGCTAAGATGACAGAAGGAATTAAATAAGGATAGCCGGATTTACCGTCCTCAATTTCCTTTTCTGCCACCTTTAAGTGCTTCTCTGCATACTTGATGTAATCACGAAACCCAATCACTTTTTAGCGCGCTTTCGTTTTTTGCTGAAGTAAAAGACTTCGGTTACAGCATCGTCCATAAGGCTCTCATCCAGCAATGCGTTTTTCTTCAAACTTTTCTTTAGGAATAGCTGGGCAATGCGCTGCCTATCCTTCATCTCCGCCCGTGTGCCCAACCCTCGATATGTTTCGTCGTCCCATTCATGTTTATAGTTCGACATAGTCGCAGCATTTAGAGGATCTGGAATATCCTTTTTAGGGTCCGTTTTAGGAATCTGATAATGATTTGTCAATCTCTCCTGATTGGATTGGAGCAATCCTGCGACAAAGCTCCAACCACAAAGCACAGACTCTACCAAGGCTTTTGTGCGATAAGCCTTCTCTTTCTTTAGTTCGGGTGATTTTTCAACCGCAGTGATTTGTGAGCGATGTAAAGCCGCAAACTCCTTACCGGCGGTGATCAAAGCCTGATCAGTTAAGATGTCATAAGCGTCCATCGTGTCTTTATACTTGGGATCAAGGATTGCTCCCGACTTAATCATCTGCGGCTCATAAACCCTCTGGTCTAGCTGATCCGCTGTCAGGGTCTGACCAAGTTCTTTGCCACGGTAGAAATTTACGACAAAACATCGGCCTCGCTTGACCGTGATTTTGTCCCCGGCCTTTCCCGCCGAATCGGGGAAGTCATCGGTAGGTGCGAGTAGCCCTACCATTCGCGCCCAATCCCTCAATTTATTCTCGAACTGTGTTTCCTCGATAATGCGATCAAACGTGTCCTTGGAAACATTCATATTCGTGTTAGACACCAACGCAAGGTCGCTACGCTGCTTCTTGCTCAGGTTGAAATAAATACGAAATCCGTGGTAGCGATTGGACATGTTCACCGCTTCCATTATCGAGCTAATGCGATGTTGGCCGCCCCACACCTTTAACGGCTTGTCCGCTGCGTAGGTCGTGTCGTATTCAACTATGATGTCGTTAAACTCGCGCCCCTTTTTGGCGTCATTTACCATGTTCAGGTAAGTCGGGTGCTTCTTTAATAGCTCTCGGTTTGCTCGCAAGCTCTCAGGCTTAGTAATGTCGAGCTTCGCGTTTAGGTCGCATAGCGGTCCTGCGATTGAGCCGCGCAACGAAACCTTAATGTTGTAAGCCTTGTTAACCCCGTCCTCAAAAACCAGAATCGGCAGTCCAAGTTCTGTCTCAAGAGTTTCGGCTTTGGCTAGAAATTCCTTTACCAAGCGCAAAACCTCGTCGTTTGACGTTGCGTGGGCGTCGAAATTTATTTTGGGGTCGGAGTTAGGCATTCTTAGGAGTTTCGTTAGGGTCGTTACGTCCCAGACTGAAATTGGCTTGCTTTGGGTGGCGAGAAGTATATCAGGATAGGTGCCCATCTTAGCAATGCGCTCCTATCCGCCTGCGACATGTTTCTTTTTGCGCCGCAACTCTTATTGTCCCAGTACCTATTTCCTACCCCGCTGTCAGAACTATTTAGAAACGCCCTCTGGCTTAACTATTTAGAAAAGCCCTCTGAGTTTAGTTACGCAAGTAAGAGCGTTGGGCTCAGCGAGCCCAAGGCGGTCCCTGGCCGAACTGAAAACTGCGCCAGACATGATTGGTTGGGGGCACATACTGCTCGATGATAGTGGTGCCGGCGCTAAGTTTTTTGCTTTTCTTCTTGTTGACTGTTTTTGGTTTTGGTCTTTCCGGTAAGAGGGTGTAAGCCAGATCTCGCTCAGCGTGGCAGAAGTGCAAGTGGCCATCGAGGTAGCGGCGCACGCGCACCTTGCCCTTGGCCACGGCAGTTTTGCGTGGCGACTGTAGCTGATAGAACTGATTCTCGAACCTCACGATCCAATCCGCACTCAAAGTTCTTTCTTCCTCGATACAAAAGATGCTAGCCAGGTCATAGCCTTTGGCGGAACGGTGAAAGTCGACGGCTGAGCGCGGCGCCACCGCAAACTTCTGATTGAGTTGCTCACAATAGCCCTGCTGTAAGAACTGATTGCCGGCGGCAATGGTGCTGATCCCCGCCAAACGGAACTCCTTAACCAAACGATCCTGATAAGTGCTGTGGTTGCGCTCGACGCGGCCCTTCGCTTCCGGGGAATGGGCGGTGATGATCTTGATGCCCAGTTGCTGACAGGCACGCCCAAACTGGGTGAACACCTCGGCGCCACTGTCGGCGGCTTTTTCCCTGGTTTTTTCATCAACTACGTAGACATTCTTCTTATCGGTGTACAGGCTTTGTGGTATCCCATAAAGATCGATCCACTGCCACAGCACCCGCATCGCCGCAAAGATTGTTTCTTCCTCATTCAGCAATGACTGGGTGGTGCCTTGCGCATCATCCACCATGTTCATCAAACAACACTTCGCGGCCCGTGCTTCGAACCACTTGTGATGCGAGCCGTCCATTTGCACTAACTCGCCAAAGTGCGCCCGCCGCTCCCGCCAGCTGCGATGCTTCGCACGCTTCCGGCGCTTCTGCCACAGCCCCGCTTTCATTAACCAACCACGCAGCGTCTCATGGTCAACCTCATGACCATCAAGCGCCAGCTTCTCAGCCGCCAACGTTGGTCCAAAGTCAGGGTACCGTTCCTGATATCGTGCCAGCACTCCCGCTTTGAACTCCGCCGTTTTAGCGCGGTTCGATGGTCGGCCGCGGCCCTGATGCACTATCCCCCGATCACCTTGCTCGCAATACCGTTGGTATAGCCGCCGCAGATACCGATACTCGAGCTGGCAAAGCGCCGCCGCTTCCTTTTGCTGCAACTCACCGCGCTTCACTCTGGTAAAGATCTTCAGCCGCTCTCGCTCCTTCGCACTCATCAACAAATGTCCTCTCATTTGCCCACCCTTTCGGGTGCGACATCCTAGAGGGCTTTTCTATTCGGTTTCGCAGAGGGCTGTTTTATATAGTTACCACACTTATTTCCTACCCCGCTTGGCGCAACTTTCGCCCCTGTGGTATCTTGACTGGCTTTTAATCCTTCCAGTTTTTTCGCCTTCAAAGGCTACGAAGAGGAGCAGAACGAAAGTATGGCTACGTCCAGCGCAAATATGCCCACCGTTGGTGCAACCGGCCGCGTGGTGCAGATTATCGGTCCGGTAGTTGACGTTGAATTTCCGGAGAAGCAACTGCCGCCGATTTACCAGGCCGTGCGGATCGTCTCAGATGGTTTCGATGTCCCCACGCCAATCGATCTGATCGCGGAAGTGCAGCAGCATCTCGGCGAAGGCCGCGTGCGCACCGTTTCCATGTTGCCGACTGACGGCATGGTGCGCGGCATGAAAGCCATCGACACCGGCGGCCCGATCACGATGCCGGTTGGTGAGGGAACTCTCGGTCGCGTGCTGAACGTCATTGGCCAGCCTGTCGACAATCTCGGCGACGTCAAACACACCGAGCGTTATCCGATCCATCGTCATGCGCCGACGTTTGAAGAGCAGTCGACGGAACTGCAGATGTTTGAAACGGGCATCAAGGTCATTGATCTGATTCAGCCGTTTGTGCGCGGCGGCAAGATTGGCCTCTTCGGCGGCGCGGGCGTGGGCAAGACAGTCATCGTGATGGAGTTGATTAACAACATCGCGAAGGCGCGTTCAGGCTTCTCGGTGTTCGCCGGCGTGGGCGAACGCACGCGCGAAGGCAACGATCTGTTGCGCGAGATGGTCGAGTCGCAGGTTATTCAGTTTGGCGACGCCTTTAATAAGCACTTCCACGACACCGGCGAGTTCGACATGACGAAGGTCGACATGGAGGCGATTGGCCAATCGAAGGTGGCGCTCATTTACGGACAGATGACTGAGCCGCCGGGAGCGCGTCTGCGCGTCGCGCTTTCCGGCCTGACTGTCGCCGAATATTTCCGCGACAAGGGCATGGACGTGTTGCTGTTCGTCGACAACATCTTCCGGTTTACGCAGGCGGGCTCGGAAGTGTCAGCACTGCTCGGCCGCATGCCTTCGGCGGTGGGCTATCAACCAAACCTCGCTTCGGAAATGGGCGAGATGCAGGAACGCATCACTTCAACCAAGACCGGATCGATTACTTCGATCCAGGCGGTTTACGTTCCCGCGGACGACTACACCGATCCGGCGCCGGCAACGACCTTTGCTCACCTCGACGCAGTAACGGCCCTGTCGCGGCAGATCGTGGAATTGGGAATTTATCCGGCGGTCGATCCGCTGGCATCATCGTCGCGCATTCTCGATCCGCGCATCATCGGCGAAGAGCATTACAAGACCGCGCAGGATGTGAAACTCGTCTTGCAACGTTACAAAGATTTGCAGGACATCATCGCGATTCTCGGTCTCGACGAGTTGTCTGACGAAGACAAGCTGATCGTTTCGCGCGCGCGCAAAGTGCAGCGCTTCTTCTCGCAACCGTTCTTCGTGGCCGCGCAGTTCACGGGCCTCGAAGGGAAGTACGTGAAGCTGGAAGACACGATCAAGGGCTTCCGCGAGATCGTTGACGGCAAACACGACGATCTGCCGGAGCAGGCGTTCTACATGGTCGGCACGATCGAAGAGGCCGTGCAAAAGGGAACGACAATAGCTCAATAGCAACTATGAATGATGAACGCGGAACGATGAATTTGTTCAGGTTCGCCTCCTGAATTCATCGTTCATCGTTCATCGTTCATCGTTCAAACTTTCATTGTTAACCCATGGCTCAATTGCAACTCGAAGTAGTAACCCCTGAGCGTCGCGTGCTTTCGGAAGCCGTTGACGCGGTCACCGCGCCTGGCCTCGGCGGCGAACTGGGCATCCTGCCCGGCCACACGCCGTTGATTTCGCAGTTGCAGACGGGCGTCCTTTCTTACACCGTTGGCGGAAAGACGCTGCAGCTTCACGTCTCCGGCGGCTTCATCGAAGTTAAAGATGACGTTGTTTCAGTACTGGCTGAGGTTGCGGAACGTCCGGAAGAGATTGACGCGGCGCGCGCGCGTTTGGCGCGGGAGCACGTGGAAAAGCAGTTGACCGCGTGGACCGGGACTGAGGAAGACTTTGAACAGGCGCGCGCGAAACTGGAGCGCTCGATAGTTCGTCTGCAACTCGCCGGCGCGGCGCGAAACTAACCTCTCAAAATTAACGCGCCAGATTTGCCTCGTTTACGAGGCTAGCCCGCAGGGCTAGCCTCCTGAAGGCGGCACGTTCGCCCTAACCGTTGCTTCCAACCCGAATCGCCTCGCGCATTTCCGTCACCGCTCGTTCCAACCCGATAAAGATTGCGCGCGAAATAACATTGTGCCCGATGTTGAATTCCGACACTTCGGAAATCGCGGCGACCGCGCCGACGTTTCGATAAGTCAGTCCGTGTCCAGCCGCGACCAGCAATCCGTACTGCGTCGCCAGCGCCGCGCCTTCGCGCAGTCGCCTCAATTCCTGTCCCACCCGCAACGCGCCCTCGCCGTGAAACCCCCGCCCGCCGAGCGTCGCCTCGCAATAAACTGCGGTGCACAACTCGATTTGCTGCGCGCTGACTTCATGCGCTGCCTCGATCTGCCTGGGATCGGGATCGATGAAAAGACTCGCGAGAATTCCTGCCTGTCGCAAGCGGCTCACCGTGGCGCGCACGATCGCGATGTTGCCTTTGACGTCGAGTCCGCCTTCGGTCGTGATCTCGTTGGCATTTTCTGGAACAAGGGAAACGGCGTCGGGCTTCGCGTCCAGCGCGAGCTTCAGCATTTCCTCCGTCGCCGCCATCTCCAGATTCAGATAGGTTGTAACGCTCGCGCGCAGGGCGGGCAGGTCTGCATCCTGAATGTGACGGCGATCGCCGCGCAGGTGGACCGTGATGCCGTCCGCGCCTGCCTGCTCAGCCAGCATGGCTGCGGCAACGACGCTTGGTTCCGGCGCGCGGCGCGCCTGGCGAACGGTGGCAACGTGATCGATGTTGACGTTAAGGCGTGCTGTCATTTTTCTTGAGATCCTCCGTCGTTTTGAAGATCCTTTGTCGTTTAGAGGCGGGCATTGCCCGCCGTTTCAACCTGTCGGCCGACGCTCGTGAGACGCTCGAAGTTGCGATGGCGGGCAATGCCCGCCGCTAAACAAACAAACGAAGCGGTTGCACAATCAGACGAAGCCACTTGCCGTTACGTTTGCGTGTCGTGTGCTCCCTTGATCGCGCGGTCGTAGACTCCGCGCCGCGCCTGCCGCCGAATTCGTCCCACCTCGCTCAGCATCTGCAAGCTATCGCTCGCGACGTTTACCTTGCTCCCTTCCGCATGATCCCAACGCACCGGAATCTCTCTGAGACTCAGGCCCGCGCGATAAGCGACGTAAAGCAGCTCGACGTCAAACCCGAAGCGATCGATGGTCGCTCCTTCAATAATCGGGCGGCAAATGCTCATGCGAAAAGCCTTGAAGCCACACTGCGTGTCCCAGAAGGGAAGGCGGGTCGCCACCCGCACCGCCAGATTGAACACGCGGCCGCCCTGTTCCCGTCGCCAGGGCTGGTGAATGCCAATCAAACTGCGGTCAAGCGCGCGCGAGCCGAACGCCAGATCACAATCGCCGCGAAGAATGGGATCGACGAGCTTGGGAGTTTCCGTAATTGGAGTTGAGAGATCGGCATCTGTGAACAGAGCGATGTCGCCGCGCGAAGCCAGCAGGCCAAGCCTCACGGCGCGCCCTTTGCCGAGGTTTGATTGGTAACTGATCACTGAAGTGTTGACGTTTTGCGACTCCGCTAACTCTGCCCGCGCGGTTGCTGCCGTGTCGTCAGTTGAACCGTCATCGACCACGATCAGCTCAGATTCCGGCGCGTAGTCGTTCAGGTAAGTGACGATCGCGCGCAGCGATTTGCGGAGCCGCGCGCCTTCGTTATAAGCGGGAACAACGATCGATAGCGATAGTGTCATCCTAAGCCTTTCAGTTCGCGGGCGAATATAACATAGGCCGTGGGACAGACATTCCTGCCTGTCCTACCAGGCCATTGGCGCAAGAAAAAAAGGCTTTGTGTTAATATTCAATGACGTAAGCCTTGCGCCAACTGAGGAGTGTGCTGCTGGTAACGAACGAAGTTGTAACAAAGCAATGACCAGACGATTTCTTATTATTGCGTGTGCTCTGATCCTGATCGCGGCGGTGGTCGGCGGCACCATCGGTCGCTCGCGGCGTTTCCGTCACAGTGTTACGCCGACTGGCTCGGCTCCCGTCACTGAAGCGGCAGACATTGAGAAGGACTACAACGAAGCGATAGACACGATTTCGGTTGAATACGCCGGCGACATCGATTACGAAAAGGCCACGCAGGCGGCGATCCAGGGAATGCTTTCGACGCTCGATCCCCACTCGATGTATTTCCCTTACAACGAATTCAAGAAGCTGAAGGAAGATCAGGATTCGCGTTTTTACGGCATCGGCGTAACCATCGTGCAGCATCGCGACGGTGTTTACATTCAGTCGGCAGTTGATGGGATGCCCGCCGCGCGGCTGGGGCTTCGCTACGGCGATCGCATACTCGAGGTGGACAGCGAGGACGCGCGCGATTGGACCAGCGAACAGGTTTCGAAGAAGGTTCGTGGCGGTCGAGGCGAGCCGGTCAAGCTTAAAGTCGAGCGCGCCGGTGCGGAAGCGCCGCTCGATTTCACAATCATTCGCGATGCGGTTCCGCTCCCTTCAATACGCAATGCCTACATTTTGAAACCGGGGACCGGCTACGTCGGCTTGACGGGTGGTTTTCAGAGCACGAGCGACGAAGAACTGCGCGAAGCTTTGGACAAACTAAAGGCCCAGGGCATGCGCCAGTTGATTCTTGACATGCGCGGAAATCCCGGCGGACTGCTCAATCAGGCGATCGACGTCAGCAGCGAATTTCTGCCGCGCGGAACAGTGATAGTCTCAGTCAAGGGCCGCACGGAGTACAGCAATCCGATTGTCTACAAGTCAACCGGCTCAGATCCTGAAGACGTGCCGCTCGTAGTTCTGATCAATCGCGGCACTGCCTCGGCGTCGGAAATTGTTGCCGGCGCGATTCAGGATCACGACCGCGGCTTGATCGTCGGCGAAACAAGTTTCGGCAAAGGCCTGGTCCAGCATGTCTTCCAACTGCCGTTTTACAATGGCCTGACGTTGACGACCGCGCGTTATTACACGCCTTCCGGCCGCTCGTTGCAGCGCGACTATTCCAGCGGTTCGTTGTACGACTATTACACGCGCCATGACGCCGAGGAGACTAAACCGCAGGCGACTTTGTCACCAACCGCCCGCGTTTCTTCGGCTGTTTCATCATCGTCGCGAAATTCAGAACCGCCTGCGAACCAGGCAGCGCCCACGCCGCATCCCCAAAGTGGCCCAGCGGTGAAGACTGCGGCGGGCCGAACTTTCTACGGAGGCGGCGGCATCACGCCGGACATTGAAGTGAAGCCGCTGGCGTTCACTCCGGTAAGAAACCGCATTGCCGAGGCCGCTTTCCAGTTCACGCGCCAACTCGCCGCCGGACTCGTTCCCGGACTTGAGTCGTACAAAGTTGAGAAAGTGCAGTACGGGAAAGCTGCTAAAGTTACTGACTACCCGATCACGGATCGCGTCGTCGAAGCTTTTCGCAGTTTCGTGCGGACGGATACTTTGTCGCAATTAACTCCGGCCCAGCTCGATGAAGAAATGGATTTTGTGAAGCTGCGACTGCGCGAAGAGATCATCACCGCTGGGTTTTCAAACGACGCCGGCGCCCGCGTCCTGCTCGACAGCGATCCGCAGGTCCTGCGCGCGCTCGAAGCCCTGCCCGAAGCCAAGCGTCTCGCTGAAAGCGTGCGCTCCGAAGCCTCGCGCAGCTAACCCCCCGTCCACTCCCACAGGAGACAGAATATGAGCCTCAAACATTTCGTGACTTCGGTCGCTTTGGCGATTTGTCTTCTCGGTGTTGCCCGCGCGCAAGACGCGCAGAAACCTTCGAAAGAAACTGGCATCGCACTCGAAGTAACCTACGAGGACGGTCGCGCTCCAAGTTATCAGGCGGTCCCCTGGGCCAGCGCGCAACGAGGTTGGGTCTGGTATGGGCGCTTTGGGCGAGTCGCCGGTTGGCAATTGCCTGCGGGTGCCCAACCGATCAGGGCCGTCAGAATCGTGCCTTTCCTTGATGAGGACGCCGTGAGGATGACTGTTTCCGTCTTACGAGGAGAGAAGTTTCACGATGCGGAAGACACGGTGGGAAGTTACTCGGCGCGCGAAAATGAGACTATTACAATCCTGGAGCTGAAGGATTTTGGAGTTGAACCTTTCCAGATCAAGGTCGTTCGTGTTGCGCCTCTCGCGCCGGCGCTGCCCGCGATTGTGAACCACACCAAGTCACTCGAGGTTGTAGGGATTGAGTCGATTGTCTCAACTCTGCCAACTTACAAGGTGACGCTCCGCAGCTTGTCGGACAAGAATATCTACGCGATGCAGATCAACGTTCAGGAGGGCGACAAGCGACAGCTGACTGGCATGCCTCAGGGAAAAGAGGGAGAGCCTTTGATCAAAGCAGGGGCGTTATTTGAGCTGAAGCAACACCTGGCTACGCGGGCGCAGGCTACAGCCGCGGGCTTCGCACCGGAGTCCCTGGTTCAAAACGCGAGCAATCACACACTTCAACAAGAAGTTTACCCGCAGTAACGCAAACTGTTAGTTTCCGATCCGTGGTTGAGGCTCAACTGCGAAGTTAGGGAACCGTCCGCAAACCAACAGTTTGCGTTACTCAAGCACACGAGCAATCACACACTTCAAATAATAAGTTTCCGGCACGCTCATCAGGATGGGATGATCGCTCGCCTGCGTTCGCTTCTCAATGAGTTGCAGCCGCCGGTGCGCGTCGTTTGCTGCGTCGGCGATTAACTCGAGGAACATTCCCTCCGGCATGTGGTAGGAACAGGTGCAGGTGACCAGCACGCCGCCCGGGGTTCAGCAGTTTGATGGCGCGCAGGTTGATCTCTTTGTAGCCGCGCGCCGCTGCTTTGACGCTCGCTCGATTCTTCGCGAAGGCCGGCGGATCCAACACGATCGTGTCAAAACGTTCGCCCGCTGCCTCAAGTTCCCGCAACGCGTCGAAAACATTGGCCTCGCGAAACTCAGCGTTGGTTACTTGGTTGAGTTCGGCGTTGCGGCGCGCGGCCTCGACCGCTTCCGCCGAAATATCGATGCCGACGACGCTGTCGCAAACGCCGGCGAGGTTTAGCGCGAAGGCTCCGGCAAACGTGAAGCAGTCGAGCGCCCGGCCGTGTGCGACCGCGCGCGCGGCCACGCGATTGTCGCGCTGGTCGAGAAACGAGCCCGTCTTCTGTCCGGAAAGCGGCGCGACCAGGAAACGGATGCCGGCTTGCACGATTTCAAACTCCGCGGGCGCGTCGCCGTAAAGCGTGCCGGCAATCATCTCCAGCCCTTCGTGCTGGCGAACCCGCACGTCGTTGCGTTCGATGATGGCCCGCGGCGCAAACTCTTTCGTCAACAATTCAACCAGTAACGACTTTATCGTTTCCGATCCTTGCGAGAGCGTTTGCAGCACGAGGACGTCATCGTAACGATCGATGATGACTGAAGGCAGCAGGTCGCCTTCGGAATAAACCAGACGATAAGCATTGGTTTCAGAATTACCTGGGAGCGCGGGCATCGCGGGGTCCCCGGCCGCGCAGCCCGGCTGGGGTGCCGTCCTGCTCGCAGAAATGTTCGCGGGCAGCAAGCGGGGAGTTTCGAAATTCCTGAGCCCAACACTCATTCGTCTCGCGGCCGCACCGCGAATTTTTTTGCGCCACCATTCGCGGTCGATTGTTTCCTCAGTTTGACTCAAAAACCGCAGCGCGATTTGCGACGAGTCGCTGAAGAAAGCCTGCCCGACGAAGTTTCGATTCTGATCGCGCACGTGGACAATTGCGCCGCCAACCGCGTCGTTTGTCTGGGTGACGTCGCTGCGATAGATCCAAAGATGGCCGTTGCGAATGCGATCCGCGCCGCGTTTGTTGACTGTTACTGTGTTCATAGTTCCGTCGATTGCTCGGTGCAAATAAATCGTGCTAGGTTTTGGAATGAGCGGGGGCAAGCCCCCTTCCTGACCTTGAGCTTGCTCGGCTTGTGCCATAATTGCGCCGCTAGAGTAATCTACAAGAGCTTCTTACGGTAATTGCAGTTCGGAAGGCGGCTTGCCCCCGCTTCTTACTTCGCTGTTTTGACTCGACTAGTTCCCAAGCATCCATGCCAATCAAGCAACACACTGAGCGCCGCAAGCGTTTCGAGACGACCTCGGCCATCGACTTGCCGGCCGATTTCAATCCTTCGAACACCGAGCCGATCGACTACGACAAGGACCTGAACTCGCCCGGCGACTTTCCCTACACGCGGGGGATTTATTCGAACATGTATCGCGGGCGGCTGTGGACGATGCGCCAGTACGCCGGCTATGCGACCGCCGAAGAATCAAATGCGCGCTACAAATATCTGCTTGCGCAAGGGACCACCGGGCTTTCAGTCGCCTTCGATTTGCCGACGCAGATTGGTCTCGATTCAGATGATTCGCTCGCGAGCGGTGAAGTCGGCAAAGTCGGCGTGGCGATCGATTCGCTCGCAGACATGGAGCGGTTGTTCGACGGCATTCCGCTCGACAGCGTTTCGACTTCGATGACGATCAACGCGACCGCTTCGACGTTGCTGGCTCTCTACCTGGCGGTGGCGCGCAAGCAAAACGTTTCGTTCGACAAAGTAAAAGGCACGCTGCAAAACGACATTCTCAAGGAATATATCGCGCGCGGCACTTACATCTATCCGCCTCATCCGTCACTGCGTTTGGTGACCGACACGTTCGCTTACTGCGCGCGCGAAGTACCCAACTGGAACACCATTTCGATCAGCGGCTACCACATTCGCGAAGCGGGTTCGACGGCGGTGCAGGAAGTTGCCTTCACGCTCGCGGACGGCATCACTTACGTTGAAGCAGCGTTGCGAGCCGGACTCGACGTCGATGATTTTGCGCCGCGCATCTCTTTTTTCTTCAACGCGCATAACAATCTGCTCGAGGAAATCGCCAAGTATCGCGCGGCGCGGCGCCTTTGGGCGCGCATCATGCGCGAACGTTTCAAGGCGCGCGATCCGCGTTCGTTGATGCTGCGCTTTCACACGCAGACCGCCGGTTCGTCGCTGACCGCGCAACAGCCGGAAGTAAACATCGTGCGCACCACCATCCAGGCTCTCGCGGCGGTGCTCGGCGGCACGCAGTCGCTGCACACGAATGCGATGGACGAAGCGCTCGCGTTGCCAACCGAGGAAGCGGCGCGGCTGGCCTTGCGTACGCAACAGGTGATCGCGAACGAGTCGGGCGTCGCTGACATTGCTGACCCGCTGGGCGGTTCCTACGCAATCGAACACTTGACGGACGAAATCGAAGATCGCGCTTCAAACTATCTGGAGCGGATCGACGCGATGGGCGGCATGCTGCGCGCGATCGAAACCGGTTACGTGCAGAAGGAAATCCAGGAGGCTGCTTACCGTTTTCAGAAAGCGATCGAGACTGAAGAAGCGATCGTGGTCGGCGTCAATTGTTTTCAGAGTAAAGAGGAAACTCAGGTGCCAACGCTGCGCATCGATCCGGCCGTAGAGCAACAACAGATCGAACGCTTGGGCGCGGTACGCAGAAACCGCGATTCGTCCGCAGTGGACACTGCTCTCGCGAAATTAGAAGACGCTGCGCGCGGCACGGAAAATCTCTTGCCGCGAATTCTCGAATGCGTCGAAGTTCAAGCTACGGTCGGCGAAATCAGCAACCGTTTTCGCAGCGTTTGGGGTGAGTACAAAGAAACGTCGACTGTCTGAGCATGGGATTGACTCCAAGCGCTTCTCAAAAGGTCTGGAGATCGTGAATCCTTTTTAAACTGTCGGACAGGCGTCGCGAACAGCCGCATCTGTGGACCAACAAACCATTTCAGTCTTAATCACTCTGGCGGTCATTGCCCTCATGGTCGTGCTCGTCGTCGGGATGATTGTGGCCGTGGTACGCGGGCGCCGGCGCGAGCGCGAACGGACCGAACAACTGAAGGGTGTAGGCGGTCTGCTGGGTTTGCAGTTTAGCGAAACGGCGCCGCTGAATTGGATTCCCAACCTGGAGAGGTTCGCGCTTTTCAGTCAGGGCCACAGCAAGAGTCTCAACAACGTGCTCTATGGTGAACTCGATGGCGTGAAGACCGCCCTCTTTGATTATCAGTACTCCGTGGGCCATGGGAAGCATCGCAGCAATTTCAATCAGTCAGTCGCGTATTTTGAACCGCGCCAGCTCAGCCTCCCGTTTTTCTCGTTGCGTCCTGAGAACACGCTCCACAAAATTATTGCGGCGTTTGGTTACCAGGACATCGACTTCGGGAAGCGGCCAACTTTTTCCAGCCAATATTTATTGCGTGGGCCGGAAGAACAGGCGGTGCGCAATGTCTTCAACGACGAACTGCTTGGTTATTATGAAATGAATGAGGGCAGCAGCGCTGATGGCGGCGGCAACCAACTGTTCATCTTCCGGCAGAATTACCGGGCGGCGCCGCACGAGACGCAGTCATTTATTAACTGGGCGCTGCCGGTACAAAGGCTGTACCGGAGCCGGTGGTAAAGCAGTTAATATCAGAAGCCCGACCCGTCAGGGAGGGCTCTTCGGGTCCGGCGCAATGCTGAGCCCTTGCTAACGCGCGGGCTTCCGCCATCAGCTGGTTTATATGTCGCATCTGCTTGAAGTAAAAAATCTGCAGACACATTTCCCGACGCGGGCCGGCCTCGTGCGTGCGGTTAACGATGTGAGTTTCCATCTCGACTCGGGCGAGCTGCTGGGGCTCGTCGGCGAATCGGGATGCGGCAAGTCGATCACGGCGCTTTCGATCATGCGCCTGATTGCGCCGCCGGGAAAAATTGTTGGCGGCGAGATCAGCTTTGACGGTAAGAACCTGCTGCGATTGTCCGACGCCGAGATGCGCCAGATTCGCGGCGACGATATCGCCATGATCTTTCAGGATCCGATGACGTCGCTCAACCCGGTCTACACGGTCGGCGAACAGATTGCCGAAGCGCTGCGGTTGCATCGCAAGCTCTCGCGCAAGGCCGCGCGCGCGGCGGCGGTTGAGGCCATGCGCGAAGTTTCGATTCCCGATCCGGCGCGGCGCGCTGACGATTATCCGCACCAACTTTCGGGCGGCATGCGCCAACGCGTCATGATCGCGATGGCGCTCGCCTGCGATCCGAAGCTGCTGATTGCCGATGAACCGACTACGGCGCTTGACGTCACCATCCAGGCGCAAATCCTCGAATTGCTGAACGAATTGCGAAAAAATCGTGAGCTGGCGGTCTTGCTGATCACGCACGATCTTGGCGTCGTCGCCGAAGTAGCAGACCGTGTCGCGGTGATGTACACCGGGCGCATCGTTGAGGAGTCGCCAGTGGAGGAGTTGTTTGCGCGGCCGAAACATCCGTACACGGAAGGGCTGCTGCGATCAGTTCCCAAGCTGAGCAGCGCCGCGGTCGCGAAGAAGGAACGACTGGAAACGATCGAGGGAACGGTTCCAAGCCCTACGGATCTGCCGCCGGGTTGTCACTTCGCGCCGCGTTGTCCCCATCGCCTGCCGCGCTGCACCGAGGAAGAGATTCCGCTTTACAAGCTTGAGGGTGACGTGAAAGTGCGCTGCGTGCTTTTCGATTTGGCGGCGGCGGTGGCGGCTGATCATCGCGTGGATCGACAACAGCCCTCAGAAAATTAACCGCCAAGACGCCAAGAACGCCAAGTTAGGAAACGGTAGGAGATTAGGAAAAGTCAGGCAGCAAGCGCTCGACCACTTTCTCATTTCGCTTGGCGTTCTTGGCGTCTTGGCAGTTGAGTCTTAACTAAATGAGCACGAATCACAGCCAGCTTGTCGAGGTGCGCGGTTTGGTGAAGCACTTCCCGGTGGAGAACAGCGACGACGTCGTGCGCGCCGTTGACGGCGTCTCTTTCGAAATCTTTCGCGGCGAGACGCTCGGACTCGTCGGTGAATCCGGCTGTGGCAAATCAACCGTGGGCCGTTGCCTGCTCCGATTGATTGAACCGACCGGCGGCGAAGTTAAGTTCGAAGGCCGCGATGTGCTTTCGTTGGGAAAGACCGAGTTGCGTGAGTTGCGTCGCGAGATGCAGATCGTGTTTCAGGATCCTTACGCGTCGCTTAATCCGCGCATGAAAGTCGGCGACATCGTCGGCGAGCCCCTCGTCATTCACAAGGTTGGGACGAAAAAAGATCGGCGCGATCGCGTGGCTGAGTTGCTCCGGAGAGTTGGGCTCGATCCGGATTTCCGCAATCGTTACAGCCACGAATTTTCCGGCGGCCAGCGGCAGCGCATCGGCGTCGCGCGCACGCTCGCGCTCAATCCGAAACTCATCGTCGCCGACGAGCCGGTGTCTGCTCTCGACGTCTCGGTGCAGGCGCAGGTCGTCAATCTGCTCCAGGAATTGCAGGAGGAGTTTGGTCTGGCGTATCTCTTCATTTCCCACGGGCTCGCCGTAGTCGAGCATATCTCGACGCGCGTGGCGGTGATGTACCTGGGCCGGATTGTCGAAGTGGCGACCGCGGCCGAGCTTTACGCGAAGCCGTTGCATCCGTACACGCAGGCGCTCTTGTCCGCCATTCCGATTCCTGACCCGAAACAAAAACGCGACCGCATCGTTTTGCAGGGCGATGTGCCGACGCCGATCAACCCGCCTTCGGGCTGTCGCTTTCGCACACGCTGTCCAATAGCCATTGACGAGTGCGCGCGGATTGATCCAGAGTTGCGCGAAGTTTTGCCAGGTCATGAGGTTGCTTGTATTCGCGTGCCCGGTTGGGCTGAGGCGTTGAAGAGTTCAACCGCCAAGATGCCAAGTGCGCCAAGTTAGGAAAACGGTTGAAGATTAGGAAAAGTCAGACAAGCGCTCGATCACTTTCTCATTTCGCTTGGTGTCCTTAGGTGTCTTGGCGGTTAACTTTTCGAGCTCTTGAAACATGCTCAGCCACGCTAGCGTATTAGTCGCTTAACGTAACGCCGCATTTAGTAATAGGACTGTGCCCCGGACGGAAGCTGTCTCCCCGTCCTCTATTTCTTAGGAGGAACTTTCAATGAGCGATCCGGACAATCAACTCACGCCCAGATTTAACCCGCAACCCGATCCGCCGAAAGTCGCTGAAAGAGGCGACCGGCCACTGAAACTTCGTTTACCGGCGATCATTTTCTTTGTCCTCGGTGTGATCCTGCTCGTGGCCGGCATCGCGAAGTTTCTTCCCGGTGGCGTCGCGACCGGGGCGACCTTTATGTTTTGGGGCGTGCTGCTGTTCGCCCTCAGTTTTATTCGCCTGCCGCTAACGACGGGAGCCGAAGAGCCTCCCATGTCAGGAATACAAAAACTGGCGGGGATTTTTTATGAACCGACTCGCGTGTTTAAGAATCTGAGGGCACACCCGCATTGGCTGGCGGCGTTTTTGGTCGTCGGCATACTCAGCGCGATTTACACCGCGGCGTTTGTGCAGCGGCTGACGCCGGAACGAATCGTTTCTCACACGCTGGATAAACTCCAGGAGAGCCCGTTCAAACCGCCACCGGACCAGATCGAGCGAATGAGAGACACGGATCTGCAACAGGCAAAGCAGCCGATTCAGCGCGTGCAGACGGCGGCGAAAAGCTTCGTCGGCCTTTTCGCGTTCGCGTGTTTCGTCGCGGGCTTGAGCTTGTTAGGCGTGCTGGCGTTTGGCGGACGCATTAATTTCTGGCAGGCGTTTGCGGCGGTCCTTTATTCATTCGTGCCGGTCGTGGTGATAACCAAGATCGTGAGTTTAGTCATTCTCTACATCAAGGCGCCGGAGGACATTCATCCGATCCTGGGCGCGGAGACTCTGCTACAGGACAACCTGGGTATACTATTCACGCCCGCCGAACACCCGGCGCTCTTTGTGCTCGGCAGCGTCATCGGCGTTCTGTCTTTCTACGGTTTGTGGCTAAGGGCCAAGGGACTGGCGAACGCAGGTCAGAAGGTGAGTTCGGGTACGGCCTGGGGAGTGTCGATAACGTTGTTCGTGTTGGCGACGATCGTGGGAATGATCTTCACAACGCTCTTCTCGAGCTTCATTTCGTGAGGTCGGACAGACATTCCTGTCTGTCCATTCTTTTAGCAGCGCAAAGTAGTCATCCGCAGATTACGCAGATTCAGAAAGTCCGATCAATCTGTTCGAAACCAGTCACTTGTATTGGTTGGACCTTCGGTCTGCGTAATCTGCGTAATCTGCGGACAGACAAGAATGTCTGTCCTACTCATATCGTAGCGATTCAATCGGGTCGAGGCGCGCGGCTTTCCACGCGGGCCAGATGCCGAAGATCAAGCCGATGCCAACGCTCGCGATGAACCCGCCGATTGGCGCCCACAGCGGCACGTAAGACGGCAACAGCAGCCGCAAGAGCAACGTCAACAACCAACCAATCGAAAGTCCCACGAGGCCGCCGAGGCCGGTCAACGTCGCCGCCTCGATCAGAAACTGCCACATGATGTCGCTGCGGCGCGCGCCGATCGCTTTGCGCACGCCAATCTCGCGCGTTCGTTCCGTCACCGAAACCAGCATGATGTTCATCACGCCGATGCCGCCGACCATCAATCCGACTGACGAGATGACCACCATGGCGATCGCGAGGCCCGACGTGATCGAGCGAAAGTTGTCGAGGATGCTTTCCGAAGTTTCCAGGCCGAAATTGTCCGGCGCAGCGAAAGGCACCTGACGCCGTACTCGCAAAAGATCGCGCACCTGGTCCTTGGCTTCTTCCATCAACCCTGGTTTGCCGACGGCGAGGATATAGACGTCGTCCGCGTTCGGCTTTAGTTTTTTCGCGACCGAGAAGGGCAGATAGATGACGTTATTTTGATCGTCGCTGCCCCCGCCAATCAGAAACTGCTCGCGTTTCTGCAATATGCCGACAATGCGAAATTGGTCGGCGCCGATTTTTATCTCCTGATTAACCGGTGAACTGTACGGGAAGAAATCGTCTGCTACTTTTGAACCAATCACAGCGACGTTTTCACGGTTGTCGCTCTCAGACTCGGAAAAAAAGCGTCCCTCCGAAATCACCTGGGTGCCCGCCTTTTCAAAATCCGGCAGCGTGCCCTGCAGCGCGACACCCGCCGTGGTTTTGCCCCCGCCTGACACGAGCAGTTTTTGTCCAAAGAAATTATTGGTGATATCGAGGAAGGGAACTGAAAGCTCCACGGTCGGCAGACCAGCGAGTGCTACCGAATCCTCGTAGGTGAGTTCTTTGCGCATGCGCTCTTCGCGCGAAAGCCGGCCGATGTGAATTCCCGGGTTGTACTTGCTGATGTAGATCGAGCGCGTGCCGAACGATTCGACTTCCTTTTTAACCGAGACATCGATGCCGCTGATGATCGAGGCAATCAACATCACGGTGATGATGCCGATCACCACGCCGAAGACAGTCAGAAAAGAACGCAGCTTGTTGGCGAGCAACGTGGACAGCGCCATTCGCAGGTTTTCGTAAATGTCGTTGCGCAGAATTTTCATAGTGCTGGTTCTAGTGGGACAGGCTTTTGGAGTGCGCCGACCTGTCAGCGCTTTGGTCGGCTGCGACCTGTCGCAGCCCTTTATTACTGTAACTTGATCGAAACGTAAAGCGCGGCGTCACGCCGCCGCGGACTAAAGCGCTGACCGGTCGGCGCACTCCAAAAAGGCCATTCTTGCTTGTCCGCCGTAGTCGAAATTCAAACCACAGGGGAATGCCTGTCCTACTTCGCTAACGTTCGCCCCCTACGTCTCGACCCGCAATGCTTCAATCGGATCCAGCCGCGCAGCCTTCCAAGCCGGGAAGAGTCCGGACAATGTGCCGGCGGCGCCGGATGCAGCCAGCGCTCCCAGGATCGCAAACACCGACAAGTAAGTTGGAAAGAAAACTGCCGTGACGATGCGCCCGATGATCCACGCCAGCAGAATTCCCACCGCGCCGCCAATCGTCGCGAGCGTGACAGCTTCCACCAGAAACTGCTTCAGGATGTCGGTGCGCCGCGCGCCGAGCGATTTGCGGATGCCGATCTCCTTGGTGCGCTCCGTCACCGACACCAGCATGATATTCATGATCACGATGGCGCCGACGATCAGCGCAATGCCGGGCACGAGCATCGCGACCAGGAAGATCGAACCGAAGATGCGATCGCGCAAGCCCGTGATCGCGTCGGGCGTCACGATGCCGAAATTGTCTTTTTCGCCGACCGCAAGCTTGCGCCGCGAGCGCATCAGGAACCTGGCCTCTTCGACGGCGTCGGCAAACTGCTTGTCCGTCTTTGAAGTCGCCAGGAAATAAAGCGAACGCTGTCGCACCAGGCCGCCAAAATTGTTCGCGTAAGTTTTCAAAGGCACGACAATGAACGTGTCCTGAGGAATACCGAACACGGTGCCCTTTGCAACTTCGACTCCGATCACGCGATAGGGCAAACCCCTGATCGCGATCTCGTTGCCGATGACGTTGCCGGCGGGAAAAAGTTTCGTGGCCACGTCGGCGCCGACATAAGCGACGCGCGAGGCGGCATCGTTCTCGCTGGCGCTGAAGAAACGCCCGTCGGCGATGTCGCGATTCTCAATGTCCGCGGTGTTTGCCGTTGCGCCGACTACGAACACATCGTCAAGCACGTTAGTGTCGCGTTTGACTTCCGAAGGCGTCGCCCGCGCCTTGGCTCCGAGTTTGCCGATCAAGGTGGCCCGCTGCAGCAGATAGTCGTAGTCGTCCATCGTCAGTTCTTTGTTGCGCCTTTGGGCGGCCGCCATCGTGTCCGTGTCTTTGAAGTCTTCAAATGGATTGAAGCGCTGGATGTTGAACGACTTCGCCCCGATACCGGCGATCTTTTCGTCGACGTAAACATTGAAACCCTGAATCAGCGAAACGACGACGACAAACGCCATCACGCCGATGACCATGCCGAGCAGCGTCAGCGCCGAGCGCAGCTTATGCGCCCAGATTGCGGCAATCGCAAGTTTGAGAGTTTCGACGAATTTCACGGCTTAGTTACTACGGTCTGGGCGTCATTTGGGTTGCAGGATTAGACAACCGCCAAGGCGCCGAGGTCGCCATCAGAATTTGGCCGCGGATTAACGCGGATGCGCGCGGAACTGAATTTGTGGAATTGTTCTGATTCGCGTTTTTCCGCGTTCATCCGCGGCCAGTACTCAGTCATTCCCAACGCAGCGCTTCGATCGGATCGAGCCGCGCCGCTTTCCACGCCGGCCACAAGCCGAAGACGATCCCCACCGCCGGCTGAAATGCCAATGCCAACCGCGATCGCCCAAATCGGCACGTACGCCGGCAGCGGCGAATATTTGTTGATCAGGAACGCCAGCAATTCTCCCACAGCCAGGCCGGCCAGACCACCAATCGCGGTCAACACCACCGCCTCGATCAGAAACTGCGAAAGTATGTTCAGTCGTGTCGCGCCCACGGCCTTGCGCACGCCGATCTCTTTCGTGCGTTCAGTCACCGACACCAGCATGATGTTCATCACGCCGATGCCGCCGATCATCAGCGCGACAAAAGAAATTGCGGTGAGCACGAGAGCGGTGGCGCCGGTCAGTTGGTTGTAGATGTCGAGCAGCGAGTCCTGCGAAGAAATGCCGAAATTGTTTGGCGCGTCAATCGGCACGCGCCGCCGGCGCCGCAGGATGTCAGTAATCTCGTCAACCGCCGATTTGACGTAAGCGCGCGACTGCGGCCGCACGATGACGAAGAAGACAACTTCCGGAAACGGTCGATCGGGATAGTACTTATCAAACGTGGTGATGGGCACGAAAATCGAATTGTCGCGCGACTGGCCGAAGAAATTTCCGAGCGGCTCCATCACGCCGATCACGTGATACGGGTTGCCGTTGATGCGGATGTCTTTGTCGATCGGATCTTCGTAAGGAAAGAGCGCGTGGACCACGTCAACGCCGATGATGCAGACGTTGTCGCGGTTGTCCATGTCGAAATCTTTGATGAAGCGGCCACGCGCGACGTACTGCGTGTGCACGAATTCGTAGTAAGGCGTGACGCCTAACAGGATCGGCGTGTCGGTTTGTTTGTCCTGGTAACGCGCGGTCACGGCGATCATGCGGTGGATGGGTGAGACGCCGGCAATCGAAGGCGCGTCGCGTCGCAGCGCCTCGGCATCGTCCATCGTCAGATCTTTGCGATGAATCTCTTCGGGACCCGGAGGACGACCGAAGCCGGGGTCAAACTTGGAAATGAAGATCGTGTTGGAGCCGAGCGACTCGACCTGATCCGCGAACGCCTTGTTCAGCCCCTGAATGATCGACACCATGAAGATGACCGTGATCACGCCGACGCTGACGCCGAGAATGGTCAACGACGAGCGCAGCTTGTTGGCGCGCAACGTGTCGAAAGCCATCAGGGCGGATTCGCGGATGTCGATAAGACGCATAAGTCAGTAAACAGCAAACAGTAAACAGCAAACAGCCAGAAGAACAGCGGGCCGTTTAGAGGCGGGCACCGCCCGCCGGTTTAACCATCACTACAAAATTCTTGAGACCATCGCTGGAATTTCTGAGACGGCGGGCAGTGCCCGCCTCTAAACGGTCGCGAGACGTTGCTGTTTGCTCGCCTCATTCCGCTCTCAGCGCTTCAATCGGATCGAGATTCGACGCGCGCCAGGCGGGCCAAAGTCCACTAATGATTCCAACTACCGACGAAACGCCGACGCCTAGCACGGCCGAAGCGACGCTAATCAAAAGTGGAAAGCCGATCAGCGCCGCGATCAGGTACGCGAGGCCAAAGCCGGTCAGCACTCCAATCGCGCCGCCGATCGCCGTCACCATCACCGCCTCGATCAGAAACTGCGTCAGAATATCTTTCCGCCGCGCGCCGATCGCTTTGCGAATGCCAATTTCCTTGGTCCGCTCCGTGACGGAGACCAGCATGATGTTCATCACGACGATGCCGCCGACGACGAGCGAGATCGCGGCCACGGCGATGGTGACGATGTAAATATTGGAAGTCGCCTTGCCGTAGAGATCGAGGAAGACGTCCTGCGTCTCCAAAGAGAAACCCTCGTCGTCCGCCGAGTTAAAAACGCCGCCGCGCCGGTTTCGCATCACGGTTCGCACTTGATCTTCGGCCACTTCCAATTGCTCGGCGGCTGGCACCTGAATGAAAACCACGATCGAATCGCGCGCGCCGTAAAGTTTTTGGTAAGTCTCGTAGGGAATGTAAGCGACGCTGTCGCGCGAGGCGCCGAATATTGAACCGAGCGGCTCGAGCACGCCGATGATTTGAAACGGCCGGCCGGCGATTCTGACTTCCTGGCCGATGACGCGATCGGCGGAGGCGCCGCCGAAAAGATTTGTCACCACATCGGAACCGACCACGCAAATTTCGCGACCGGAGACTCCTTCGGCGTCAGTCCAGACGCGGCCGACGTCAAGCGAGCGGCCGTCAATATCAAACATCGTCGTCGGCGTAACGCCGCGGATCTGCAGGTTCTCGAATTTCTGGTCGCCGTGCTTGACCGTCTCGCGCACGTTGGCGGCGACACCCACGCGCCAACAGGAGCTGCAGAGGCGAGCGATCGCTTCCGCGTCTTCGTGGGTCACATCTTTGCGTTTGTTGAATTTGATGAACTCTTCGCGCGACCGGATGATTTGCGGCCGCTTGGAAATTGTGAAGACGGTCGAGCCTTGCGAAGAGAAGGTGGTGGCGACCTTGTTGTCGAGGCCCTGGATGATGGTGACAACCGCGATCACGGCGGCGACGCCGACGACGATGCCCACGAGGGTCAGGGCCGTGCGCAATTTGTTTGAGCGTAAACTGCCGAGGGCGACAAGGAAGGCTTCCCACAGCGCCGTTACGCGGAAGAACGCAAGCGAGCGCCTTCTGACGGAAGGCATCGGTTCGTTGCCCGCGTTTTCAGGTTTGAGAATCAATGCAAGGTCCCAATACCAAGCGCATATACCGCAAGGCGGTTAAGCAGCAAAGCCCGGGGTTGCCGCGCTTCGTGGCTACCCCGGGACCCGAAAGATAGAACAGCCACAACCTCAACGGGGTTGCGACCCTTTTTGGAGCTTTCCCAGGATAGCCGCGGAGCGCGGCAACCCCGGGCTGTGTTTCGCAACCGCTTCGCGGTAGGCCGTCAGCAGTTGGCGCCGCATGCGCTATCTGATCTTTTCGTCTTTTTCGATCAGGCCGTCGCGAATGGAGACGACGCGGTGCGCGCGGGCGGCGATATCGGGCTCGTGGGTGACGACGATGATCGTGTTTCCTTCTCCGTGCAGGCGCTCGAAGAGGTCCATGATTTCCATGCTGGTGTGCGTGTCGAGCGCGCCGGTCGGTTCGTCGGCGAGAAGAATTGACGGATGATTAACGAGGGCCCGCGCGATCGCGACGCGTTGTCGTTGTCCGCCCGACAGTTCGTTCGGACGGTGCGTGACACGGTCAGCGAGATCGACAGCAGCGAGCGCTTGTTTAGCCATCTCATGTCGCTGGGCCGAGCCGACACCGCCATAGATCAGCGGCAGTTCGACGTTGTGCAGCGCCGTCGCCCGCGCCAACAGGTTGAAGGTCTGAAAAACAAAACCCACTTCCTGGTTGCGAATGCGCGCCAGCTCGTCGTCGTCCATTTCCGAGACGTTCTTGCCGTTGAGCCAATACTCGCCCTGGCTCGGCGTGTCGAGACAGCCGATGAGATTCATCAGCGTCGACTTGCCCGAGCCCGACGGCCCGATGATCGCGATGTACTCGCCCTTGGGAATATCGAACGAGACGCCGTGAAGCGCATGCACTTGTTCGGAACCCATCTGGTAGGTTTTCCAAATTTCGCGCATCGAGATCAGCGAGTTGGAATCGTGCGGCTGAACCGCGCGCGGCTCCGCCTGCAAAACGCCGGGCGCTGCCGGTGATACTAGTGTGGCGTCAGCTCATTAGCTGCCCTCGTTGGCGTTGGCCCCGCCGGCCTTTTTCTCCTGGCGTTTCACCGTCGTCCCGTCTTTCAACGTCTTCAAAACCCGGCTTGGTCCACGCACGATTTCCATGCCGGCGTTAACGCCGCTGGTGGCTTCGATGTCGGCTTCGCCGGTGATCCCGGTGGTGATCTCGATGAACTTCACCTTGTTGCCTTCAAGCTGGTAGACGCCCTTAACAGTCTTTGGCTTCTCGCTTGAGTCTGGAGCGGGCGTCGGCGCACTGCCGGCGACTGTGGCTGCAGGCGACGGAGCAGTCGGCGCTTTCTCAACAATCGCTTCGAGCGGCACCGCGATCACGTTGTTCTTGGTCTTGGTCGTGATGGTTGCGGTGGCGCTCATGCCGGGCCGCAGGCCGTTGCGAATTTCGTCAGGCATGTCGCGCAGTTCGACGGTGACCTTGAATTCCTTCGCCTCCTGAACGTTCACGCGATTTGAAAGACCACCCTGCGTGTCTGACTTAGACACGGCCAGCGGATTCTTTTGCGTGACGACTGCAATGACCTCCTTGTCGCCAAGCGCGTCCACTTTAACCTTCGCCTGCTGTCCGACTTCGACGTTGGAAATCTCCGTCTCGTCGACGTTGACTTCCACATTGATCGTAGACATGTCGGCAATCGTCATCAGCGGCGTGGTGGACAAACCCGCGACGGCATACTCACCGACGCGCGTGGGAATGTCAGCCACGACGCCGTTCAGCGGCGACAGCTGCGTAGCTTTCGAGCGTTGACTTGATTGACCGCGCAACAGGGCCGACTGCTGGTTGGCCCGCATCTCAGACGACTTGATCCCGGTTTTCGCTTCCGTCACCGCGATCTGCTGCATCTTGGCTCGTTCCATCGATTCTTTGACTGCGATCTGCTGCGACTCAAGATTTGCCTTAGCGGTCTGCAAGGCGATCTTTGCTTGATCGAAACGATCGCGAGCGGCGTCGTATTCTGAACGCGAAGCAACGCCGGACTCGATTAGGTCAGCGTTACGTTTGAGTTCACGTTGCGCGACGGTCAGATCGACCTGGGCGCGGTCCACCTGAGTCTGGAGCGCGACTAGCTGCTGCCGCGCCGAAGCGACTGAAGATTCGGCGACCACCAAACCCTGCTGCGCGTTTGAGACGGCATTGCGCGCGCTCTGGATGTCGTTGATGGCCTGCTGCGCTGCCGCCCACTGCGCTTCCTGGCTCGACTGCAGTTGGGTCGGATCGACGCGCACGAGCGGCTTGCCCGCCGTGACCTGATCGCCGGCGTTGACGTAAATTTCCTCGATACGCCCCGGCACCTCGCTCGTCAGCTTGATGTAGCGAATCGGTCGCACTTCGCCCGAGGCCGTGACCGTCTGTCGCAGTTCCGGCTTGACCTCCAACTTGACGGTCGTTACTTCCGCTTCGTCTTTGCGACTGGCGAAGACGCTGATAATGACAACCAACGCCAGCACCGCGACGGCCGAGACCGCGATAATGATCTTTTTCTTCTTACTCAAAGCCATAAACTTATTCCTTAATTCGGGGGATTATTTTTCCAGAATGCTTCTCAAACTCTTATTTTGCACGAAAATGCGCGGATGCGCGAACCAAGCTGATTCGAGTAACTCTTACGTCAAAAAACCGCGAACAGTTTCAATAAACACAGTATTTTAGGAGTAGATTCCGCTCGCCGACAAAAACCGCTATTGCTTAGACTCCAAAGCCGCGATTGCGGCTCCCGAATCTTTGCGATGCTTTGCGTCGGGCTTTGCGATTTTGCGGTTTGCTCTGTCTGATAGCTTTGGAAAAAGTAATCTGAAGCCCTCTCCCGTTGGGAGAGGGTAGGGGTGAGGGTCTAGACGGGCGCCCTAAACCCTCACCCCACCTTCCCCCAAGCGAGGGACCAGGGAGAAAGAGGAGAGAAGGCGCTCTAGAACACTCTTTGTGCAAAGCATTTGTCTGATGGGGTCTGACCGCAAAGCACGCAAAGGATTTCGCAAAGCGCAAAAGGAAACTGCGCCAGTATCTAAATCGGTGGAGCCCTAATTTGGAGTGCGGTGACCTGTCGGCGCTTTCGCTCGCGGCGACTCGTCGCCGCACCGCTTTGTAATAAGCCGTTTCGCCAACTTGCTGCGACAGGTCGCAGCAACCAAAGCGCCGACAGGTCGGCGCACATCAAATTAGGGCAGCACCCTAAATCCTCTATCGTTGGCGACTCGAATGCTTTCGCGTTAGAATGACCCGCCGCCTTTCGTCTCAGTTCTTGCGTACAAATTGCAAATTTATCGTGGATTGGGCGCGGCTCGCAAACTTCCGATAAAACTATGATTACGTGTGAAAGGTGCAAAGCCTCAAACCTCGATGGCGGTCAGTATTGTGACGAGTGCGGGGCACCCCTAAGGCCAAATCCCGGCGCGAATCCTTCAGGCGTAAACAAGTTCAGAGCAGATCAGGACGGGCAGAACGGTTCGCGTTCCCCCGCGCATATTCCTGAACCGGAACTGGCGGCAGGGAAGGCAGGCGCCGCAGTTAACATTGCTGCGGCGGTTGGTTCGGACGACAAGGCCCACGCGAGGCTGGTGATCGAGCGCGGCAAATCAATCGGCAAACAATTTCTGCTGAGCGGTCCCGAATCCAACATCGGCCGTTGGGACGCCGACGGCGGAATTTTCCCGGACGTCGATTTGGACTCGGACGACCCGGAAGCGAAGGTCTCGCGGCGTCACGCGCGCATAACCTGGACCGACGGCAAGCATTTTTTGGAAGACCTGGGTTCGACGAACGGCACGTTTGTAAATCGCGGTAAACGACTGCCGACGGGAACACGCCAGGCGCTAAACGACGGCGATGAGATCATTGTCGGCAAGACCTTTCTACGGTTTCAACTGGTGAAGTAGTCCCTCAGGCGGGTTTAAGAATCGATGAATAAATGTCTCCAATGCGGCACGGCCACGGTGCCCGGTGAAGCGTTCTGCAGCAACTGCGGAACGAAGAACCCTGCTGCGCCGGCGGAGTTGCCGGGCGAGGAGACGACCCTCGCGATGGAAGACGAGGCTGAGGGCGAGAGTGCCGCGGCCGCCGCTCCCGCGATGGCGCCCGCTGAACCTGCGTCCGAGTTAGCCGACACCGGCGGCGCGAATGAAGCTTCGGACGCTTTAGAGTCTGACGATCACGAACTTTCATCCGATTCGATCGGTGGAACGACGTTCGGCGAAGTGCCGGCTCCGGTCAAGCACACGATCAAAAAAGGCAACACCGGCGGCCACCAGCCGACTGTCAAGCAACTCGATCCCGGCAGCGTTCTGAATACTCGTTACGAGATTGTGCGACGCATCGGCGGCGGCGGCATGGGTGCGGTCTACCTCGCCAAGGATCGAAATCTGGGCGACGCGCCGCGTGCGGTCAAGGAAATGGTCGAGTCGCATCTCGATCCGGCGCAACATGAAAAAGCGATCGGCGACTTTAAGCGCGAGTCCCTCCTGCTGACGTCCCTGGAACATCCATCCATTCCCACGATCTACGATTATTTTTACGACGAATCGCTCGGGCGTTTTTACCTCGTGATGAAGTTCATCTCCGGCGGCGATCTGGCTTCGCGACTTCGCAGCGCGCCGGGCGGACGAGTCGACGAAAAGACTGTCGCCGACTGGGGCATGCAGGCGGCGGACGTGCTTGAGTATCTTCACAGCCGGCCCAAGCCAATCATCTATCGCGATCTGAAACCGGCGAACTTGATGATCGACGGCAACAGTGGCCGGGTGATGCTGATCGATTTTGGCATCGCGCGCTGGGTGAAGCAGGAAGAGAAAGGCGTGACCGCAGTCGGCACGATGGGGTACGCGCCGCCGGAACTTTTCGGCGGCCGGGTTGAGCCGCGTTCTGACGTGTACAGTCTCGGCGCCACGCTGTTTCACCTGTTGACCGGTTCCGATCCGCAGGACAATCCGCTGCTGATCTTCGACTTTCAAAAGAACCCGCGGCCGCGGCAAATTGCGCCGTCGATATCCAGCGAGATTGAACAGATCCTGATGCGTTCAGTCGAATACAAACCCGAGGATCGGTTTGCATCGGCGGGAGCGATGCGCGACGCGCTCGCGATTCATCTGGAAAAACTGACGGCGGGCCAGGTGACCTACGGCGCTGCCGGCGCGCAGGTTGGCAGCGAGACCGTGCAGGTGCAGACAGTTTACTGCGGCTTCTGCGGCGGACGCATTGCTGCCGACGACATTTTTTGCGCGCACTGTGGCGCGCGCCAGCCGCTGGCCGGCGTTGGTTCGAGCGCGACTTTAAGAGCGGCGCGCCCGACCGCGAAGTTAGTGGTCGCCGGAACGACTGAGCTTGATGCTTCGTTTGTTTTGCAGAAGGACAACAATCTGCTGGGCCGCACCGACCCGCATTCGAACGTCTTTCCTGAGATTGACCTTTCGCGATTCGATCCCGAAACCAAAGTCTCGCGCCGCCATGCGCGAATCTGGCGCGAGGGCGAAACGTTCCTCGTCGAAGATTTGGGATCAGTCAACGGCACGGTGCTCAACGATTCAGTGCGACTCGCGCCGCGCCAGCCGCGGGTTTTGGATAGCGGCGACAAGCTGCGGCTTGGCGAAACGACGCTACATTTTTTGCTGGGTTAGTTCTTGCTTTGGTCTTTGGACTTGGGTCTTTGGCCTTTGTACTTTGAACTTAGTACTTTGAACTTGAAATTCGAAAGCCGAAAGAGCGCGAAGCACCGAGTACAAAGGCCAAAGACCCAAGTCCAAAGACCAAAGTCCAAAAGCCAAAGACCACTTAAAGAATTAATGACCGCATCCGTAGAAACAGCCCCGCTTCGAGCAAAGCCAAAGTCGCAGCCACGCCCGGCGATTCAGACTCTCGCCAGGTATCGGGCGCCCTTTGCGCTTCGCTGCGGCGCGATCCTGATCGATTACATCATTCTGGTGGCGATCGTGGCCTTCAGTACTCTCGTCAGTCGTCTGTTGGGTGGCGGCGCGCGCTCAGCCGGAGACTCGTCGGAGACGGTGGGAATTGTCTTGGCGATCATCGTCGCCGCTTTGGACCTGGGAGTGCTTCCCGGATTGTTGGGCGTGACTGTCGGCAAGTGGGCCACCGGCCTGCGCATTCTGAAGGGCGACGGCACGGAAATCGGAATTGGACGTGCGTTCCTGCGCCACTTTGTCGGTTACCCGATCTCGTTTCTTACTTTGGGTCTGGGCTTTCTGGCAGCCGCGTTCACAACCAGGGGAAGAGGATTGCATGACGTGATTGCCAACACGATCGTGGTTCGCGACGTGCCGCCCGTTGCGGTTAGAGAGTCTTCGAATCTGAAATCTGAAATCTGAGATCGTCATTCTGAAATTTTAAATTTGAAATCTGAAATTCAAGAACCCTGAAAGCTGAAGTCCAAAATTGAGGCGTGACCGCCGTTCCAAACAACGTTAGTAATCAGTCTGAATCGTAACATCTGAACCGAAGACAAATTTGCCCGCGCCGGCCAACGCCTGAACCAACCAATGCCTGAGTTAATCGTCAAATATCCCGACCGCGCCCCCGACCGCTTTCCGCTTGGTCGACTGCGAATCACCCTCGGCCGGTCCGCTCGCAACGACCTCTGCATCCCCGATCCTTTTGCGTCGCGCGTGCACGCGGAAGTGCGGCGCGAGGGCGAGGAGTATTTCCTTCAGGATCTTGGTTCCGCAAACGGCACGCTTTACAACGGCGGCGCCGTGGAAGGCACCGTACCCCTCACGCCCGGCGGTCGAATTCAAATTGGCGAAACGGAAATCGTTTTCGACGACGGCTCGTATCATTCGAGCATGGGCGCGACGATGATCACCGACAACTCGTCGACGTCGCTGCCCGAAGCAACCATCGCCCTCGCGTCCGGCGACCGGACCACTTCCGGTCTGCTGGAAGCGATCGAAGGCGCGCGTAGCAATCCGCAGGTGAACGAGGTCGCGCGCGCGGCCCGCGAAGGCGATCTGCTCGCGCTGATCAGCAAGGTGGGTATCACGCTGCTGAGTTCCTCCACGCTCGACGAGACCCTCGAAAACATCGTCTCGCTCGTCTTCGAGGCGGTTCCGGCCGATCGCTGCCTGCTCATGATGCGCGACGAGCACAGCGAAGAATTGCGCGTCGCCGTGGCGCGCTTGCGCGATCGCGCCGGCGAGGTCGGCGAGATTCGCGTCAGCCGCAACGTGATGGACGAAGTTGTGATCAAGGGCAAGTCGGTGTTGACGTCAGACGCGCAACACGACCCGCGCTTTGCCAGCGGCACGGTGGTCCTGCAGGGCGTTCGCTCAGTCCTCGCCGTTCCGCTCGGCGTTTCCGAAAAAGTCTTCGGCATCATCTACGCCGATTCACCAATCGCGGAAGGAAGATTTACTGAAGACCACCTGAAGGTTTTGACTACGCTCGCTTCGGTTGCGGCGATTCGCGTTGAGAACGCGCGACTGGTGGAGGCGCGATTTCAGCAGGAACGTCTGGAGCGCGAGCTGCAACTGGCGATGGAAATTCAGCAGCGCTTTCAACCGACGGCGCCGCCGCAAGTTCCCGGCTACGAACTTCAGGGCATTAGTTTTCCCTGCTATGAAATCGGCGGCGACTACTACGATTTCATTCAACGCGAGGACGGCCGTCTGGTGATTGCGCTGGGAGACGTTTCGGGCAAGGGCACCGCCGCCGCGCTGCTGATGTCGTCGCTGCACGCTTCGATTCACGCGCAGACCGGCTCGCACGACACGCTGGTGGAAACGATCTCGGCGGTCAATCGCTACCTCGCCGAAAACATTCCTTCGAATCGATTCGTCACGCTCTTTTACGCGGAACTCGATCCGGAATCCGGCGCCGTCTCGTTCCTGAACGCGGGCCATAATCCACCGCTCATCGTTCACTCGGCCGGCACGGTCGAGCAACTTGCTTCCGGCGGACTGCCGCTCGGCATCAAGGCGGACGCTGACTACCGTGAAGGCCGCACCACTTTGCAGCCGGGCGATGTGCTCGTTATTTATTCAGACGGTGTGACGGAGGCGACCAGCCCGAGCGGCGAAGAGTTTGGCCCAACGAGACTTTATGAAGTGGTGTCGCGCAACGTGGAGGCTTCGGCGGCCGGCATTCGCGATCGCATTGAATCGGCTTTGACTAAATTCTCCCAGGGCACGCAAGCCGCTGACGACATCACGCTCGTGATCGTCAAGCGCCAGGCAGCGACGCGGCCACTCAGCGCCAGCGGCGCCGGCAGCCTAGCCTCACGCTGAAGGCGTGAAATAAAATAGCCAGGGGCAACGCCCCTGGACCACGCAGCACAATTCCCGTGAGCCCTGTAGGGGCGAAATATATTCCGCGCCTTCAGCGCTAAACTCAACTCCTCTAGAGCGCAACCTGGGGCGGTGCCCCAGGCTTTTCATGCCGCGCCTTTGGCGCTTGAGCATTAGTCTGCGAGCAACCTGCCGCTTCGGTTCCGGCGTCTTCGCGTTGAACACGCGGATTGTTCAGTGAGTCTTAGGCGTAAGAAAATGAATTGGTGTCAACGGAAGATAACTTCGCGCTTCGTGAGTAAGACGCTGATAATACTGAACCCACAGGTCGAACAGTCTTTCAAGATCGATGAGCGTCACCTTGCGCTTTTGCTGAACCCTTGCTTCATCGTATGCGTCCCTAGTAAATCCAGCAGTCGCAACAAATATTCCAACATCATCATCTCCCAACAGGGCCATGAATGAGCGCAGCCCATCAACAGCGACTTTCTGCCCTACCCGTTTGACCTGCACCTTTATTCGGGGCGGCTTTGTACCCAACGGATCGCTCCAAGCCACTATATCAAGGCCACCATCCTTGCCGGGTGGAGCGACCCAGGAGACATGATAATCCATGGCTCGGAGTAACGACGCCACTAGTTGTTGAAAGGCCAGTGGATCGATGATGGACATGTATCTTTGAATTTCGTTCCAAGCTTCTTCCTCCGCTCGTTCGAAGGTGACAGAGACTTCTCGCTCAACACCTTCTTCTGGGCTGCTGCCTTCGTCTTCAGGTTCGGGTGCAGGACGATCCCGCTTCCATTTTCGATAAAGCCGACACGCCTCTCGGTAAAACTGAGCTGGATCTGCAAACGTGTCAAATGCTGTTCTGCCAGCTTCTGTTACTGACCATTGACCCTTTTGTTTTATGAGCCATCCAGCTTTTACCAAGTCCACCGTAGCAAAACGTACTATGTGTTCGAACCTGCGACCACCTGAGGTAAATACGCCCTTTTCATATTCAGTGAGTTGAAATTGAGTCTCCAAAATACTGAGCGCCTCGCCAGCGGGTAAGCCCTCAGGAACAGCACGCAAAATTTCAACTAACTTTCGAACAAATTCTCCAGTCCGTTGACGAGTTACATCTGCCATATATTTACCTTCCAGTGATACCGACCGCATCAGTCGTTCGCTTTGCCTGGCAGAAGCGCCTCGCACGGCAAAGTCTGTGGACCGCCTTGGTTGCAGATGGCAAACGATGGACCAGCATACATCGTCACCCCGGCGAACTCGCCTTTGGCGTTGATGATGTAGAAATTGATTCCGAAGTTTGGATTGCCTTTGCTGTTGAGCAGCCGTTTCTCAACCGTGTTCGCCCTGATGCGACGCAGCGCCTCCATACCGGCGTCTTTCGGATGCTTGCCGCCGCGCATTTCCTCGACGATGAGAAACGAACAAAGATTATAAAGATTCGCCTCGCCGCGTCCGGTTGAACCCGCAGCGCCGACCGCGCCGTCAACATAGAGTCCGGCGCCGAGAATTGGTGAGTCGCCGATGCGGCCGGGAATTTTCCAGGCCAGTCCGCTGGTGGTGGTGACGCCGCAAATCTCGCCCTTCGCGTTGATGCCGTTGCAGTTGATCGTGCCGTAGTAGTGTTCACGATCGACCAGGCCTTCGTCGACCATCTTCATTCCTTCACGACGCCAAACCTCGGCGCGCGTTTTTGGATCGAGATAGTGAGAAGGATCGGTGCGCCGTTTCCACTCCAGCCAAAGTTCGCGTGAATGATCCGTGTTCAGATCGTCTTCGATTTTGAAGCCGAAGTTGCGGGCGAACGTCTGCGCGCCCTTGCCGACGAGCAGGTGATGGTCGGTGTTCTCCAAAACTGCCTTGGCGACCAGCGACGGTGTGCGCACGCCCTCGAGCCCGGCGACCGCCCCGGCGCGTTTCTTCGGGCCGTGCATGCAGGACGAGTCAAGCTGGACCACGCCGTCCGCGTTTGGCAAGCCGCCATAGCCCACGCTGTCGTCGAGCGGATCAAGCTCGACAATGTTCACGCCCGCGATCACCGCGTCTAACACATCGGCACCCTGCGTCATCATCGTGAACGCCTTCTCGACCGCAGTCACATTGCCGCCGTTCTTGAAGCGGTTTCCGTTCGCCGACGAAATGACAATCGGTTTGACCGCCGGCTGCGCCATGATGTTGGGAAACTGCAGCACGGAACCTTTGGTGCCGGCCAGCGTCAGCCCGGCCGCGGCGCTGGTTCGCATAAAGTCGCGGCGTTTGATTCGTTTGGTCATAAACTCTCCTTGATCCTCTCGGCTGTTTTGGGCCCGATGCCGTCAACTGCGTCCAATCCGCCGCCGGTAACAAATTTCTTCAGCGCTTCGCGCGAAGAGACTTTGAATTTTTGGTGAAGCAGGGCCGCGGTCTTCGGACCGATGCCGGGAATGTCTAACAGGTCGAGCACGCTTTCGGGAGTCTCAGCAATGATCCGCTCCCACGCGTCGAAAGTGCCGCGGTCGAGCAGTTCGAGAATCTTGCCGGCGATTGCCTTGCCCACTCCGGGAATTGCCTGCAGGCCCGCGAGGCCTGCCGCGGCCGCAATCTGCTGCATCGGCGTGGGCCAGGTTTCGATGGCTTCGGCGGCGTTGCGATAGGAGCGCAGCCGAAACGGATCATCGCCGCGAATATCCATTAAAGCGGCGAGACGGAAGAACCGGCGCGCAATTGCTTCGTTGTCCACTCTCGTTCCTGTGTTAAGAAGTTGGAAAAATTTGTTGTCAGGCTGTTTAGTTTACGCCGCAGTCGCCCGCTTGTTAAGCGAGCCGGAATTTGCCAAGTAGTTTGGAGTGCGCTGACAGGTCAGCGCTTTGGCTTGGCTGACCTGTCGCAGCCGCTGGCCTTTGGGCAGTTGGAACCTTTGAAACACGCGGCGTCAGGCCGCCGCGGAGCAAAAGCGCTGACAGGTCAGCGCACTCCAAACTCGGCAGCGCACTCAGACTCCGCAGCACTCCAAACTCGGCAGCGCACTCCAAAAGGTGAGCTAGGCTACGATCATGGTGCCGGTGCCGCTGTCGGTGAAAATTTCGGTCAGCAGGGCATTGCGCGCGGTGCCGCTGAGAATGTGAGCGCTATGCACGCCGCGCCGGAGCAGCGTGGTGATGCTCTGAAGTTTCGGAATCATGCCGCCGGTCGCCGAGCCGTCGTTAATCATCGCTTCCGCCTCGTCCGCCGTCAGGCGCGAAAGTTTTGTGCTCGCGTCGCCGGGCCGCAGATAAATACCGTCAACGTCGGAAAGCAGGATCAGCTTTTCCGCTTTTAACTGCGCCGCGATTTCGGCTGCGATCGTGTCGGCGTTGATATTGAAGACAGTGCCTTCGCGGTCCGCGCCGAGCGAAGAGATCACCGGCAGGTAACCTTGATCGAGCAACACCGTCAGCAGGCGCGCGTTGATCTTCACGACGTCGCCGACGTGACCAAAGTCGACCTGCGAAGTCTCGCCGGTTTCACGATTCAGAATTTCTTTGGGCGGACGCCGCTCGGCGTGAACGATGTTGCCGTCAACTCCCGAGAGCCCGACCGCTTCAATCCCGCGATTACGCAAGGCGGAGAGGATTTCGATGTTGATCTTGCCGGCGAAAACCATCTTCGCCATCTCGAGCGTAGCGTCGTCAGTGACGCGCCGGCCCTCAATGATCGTTTGCTCGATGCCCATTCGCGACGCGAGTTCACTTAACTGCTTGCCGCCGCCGTGCACGACGCAGATGCGAATGCCCACCTGATGCAGCAGCGCCAGCTCCTCCGCCAGCGAACTTAGGTTTTCAGGAACCTCGGTGGCCTTGCCTGACAGCTTGACGACAAACGTCTGCCCCTGGAAACGCTGAATGTAAGGCAGCGCCTCGCGCAAGAGATCGAGACGTAACTGATCGCCGACTTCGTTAGTATTGGTCATCGCTTCTTTATTTTGCGAACAGGTTAGGCCGCGGATTAACGCGGATAGCGCGCGGATCAGACCAACGAACAATAGGAAGCTGTTTACTTCTATCCGCGTAAATCTGCGTTCATTCGCGGCGAATTCTCTCTTACGCCAGCAGGCCGTCCATGATGGCTTTTTGAACGTGCAACCGATTTTCCGCTTCATCGATCACGACTGAGGCGGGTGAATCGATCACGCCGTCAGTCACGATCACGTTTCGCCGCACCGGCAAACAGTGCATGAAGTTGGCGCCTTTCGAACGCGCCATCTTCCCCTCGTCCACAATCCAATCCCGCCGATACTGAGCGCGCTCCTCAATCTCTCGTTCGGGCTTCCCGTAAAACTGTTTGGCGCCCCAACTCTTCGCATAAATCACTTCCGCGCCCGCAAACGCAGCGTCGACGTCGTTAGTAATCTCGACGCTGCCGCCCGCTGCAGCCGCCCGCTCGTTGATCGTTGTCAGCAGTTCATCGTCAAGCTCGTAACCGCGCGGGTGCGCGATCACGATCTCATGGCCCATCTGCGCCGCCGCGAGCGCAAAACTATTCGGCACCGCCATCGGCAACGGCTTGGGGTGCCAGGCCCACGTGAGCACGACGCGTTTGCGCCCGTCGCCGAGCTTCTCGCGAATCGTCATCATGTCGGCCAGCGCCTGGCAGGGATGATGCATCGCCGACTCAAGATTGATGATCGGCACCTCAGCATACTTCGCAAAAGCATTCAGGACCGGATCGGTGCGTTCTTCTTCCCAGTTCTTCAGGGCCGCGAACGTGCGCACGCCGATTGCCGCGCAGTAACGCGCCAGCACGCGCACAAACTCGGCAACGTGTTCCGTCTTGTCGCCGTCCATCACGATGCCGTCGCGATGTTCAAGCGTCCAACTCGAGCCGCCGGGTTCGAGCACCACCGGGTTGCCGCCGAGTTCGTAGATGCCGACTTGCATCGAAGCGCGCGTGCGCAGGCTGGGGTTGAAAAAGACCAGGGCGACAGACTTTCCCGCGAGCGGCTTAGCCGACGCAGCTGCATCGCGGTCGTGTTTGAAACTGAGCGCGGAGTCGATCAGCGCGTCCAGCTCTGCACGCGAGAAGTCGTTGGTGGTAAGAAAGTTTTTCATCTTCAGATAGTTCAGAGTACAAACTTTAGTTTGCTGTTTTCGAGCGCACGCAAGCTAAAGCTTGTACTCTAAACTTTCGATTCAACTCTAAACTGCGCCCCTGGCTTTCAGCGACCTGGTCAGACCGAACAAACTAATCAGGAGCCAGAACGCCTCCATCAAAAACGCCGACAGATTGAATTGATAAGACAACGAGATCATTACCAGCACGGCGCCGAGCGCATTCAACAGCAGGTAACTGACGTCGGCGCTGGACAGCTTCTCGAGTTGCAGCAGAAGGTACGCGACCACCATCAGCAACACGCCGACATTCCCAACCAGATCAAACCAACCGTAGTCCAAAGCATGCCTCCCTGCTGTTCTTACGCCGTGGTTAACGCAAACTATCAGTCTGCGTCTTGACGCTCACACTCCGCTGTAAGCCAATGCTGCCGACGCAAACTAACAGTTTGCGTTACAAGTCAGCCGCTACCGCCGACAGGGCGTCGATGAAAATATCGATCTCCGCCTTGCCGAGACAGAGCGGCGGCAACAGTCGCAACACTTTCGGGTCGCTGGACGTGCCGGTAATGATCTTTCGATCGAGCAGCGCCTTGTGAATCGGCGCGGCCTTATTCTGAAATTCGCCGCGAAACTCCAAACCCAGCAGAAAACCCGCGACCACGCACCGCCGCCACTTCGGGAACTTCTTTCAGCCGTTCGCGCAGATACGCTTCCGTGGCTTTCACGTTCGCCAGCATCCCGTCGTTCTCAATCGCTTCGAGCGTTGCCGTCACCGCGGCCATCGCAATCATGCCGCCGCCAAAAGTTGTGCCGAGATCATTTTCCTTGATGCTCGTGCTGATTTTTTCAGTCACCAGGCAGGCGCCAACCGGAATGCCGCTGCCCAGCGCTTTCGCGAGGGTGACAATGTCTGGCACAACGCCCGCGCCCGCTTCACTGCCGGCAAAAAACCAATCTCCGGTGCGGCCCACGCCGGTCTGCACTTCGTCGTAAATCAAAACGATGCCGCGCTCGTCGCAGAGCTCGCGCAGTTGTTGAAAGAAGCTCGGCGCGGCTGTCACGCACACCCGCCATCGACTGAATCGGCTCCAGCATGATCGCAGCGACGGTTTCATCAGCGAGCGCGCGGACGGATTCGATGTTTCCAAACTCGGCTTCGAGATGACCCGGCACATTTGGCTTGCCGAGTCTCGCGATACTTGCCGAGGAAGGTTGCGCTGATTGCGTCTGCCGTGCGTCCGTGAAAACCGCCGGAGAAGGTGATGATGTTTTCGCGGCCGGTCGCCATCCGCGCCATGCGCATCGCGTTTTCATTCGCTTCCGTTCCTGAATTGCAGAAGAACGCTTTGGTGAGTTCAGGCGGCGCAACTGAAACAAGTTTCTCGGCAGCGCGCGCGCGCGCTTCCGAGTAAACAAGATTCGAGTAGAACAACAACTTGCCGGCCTGCGCCGCGATTGCCGCGACCACGTGCGGATGCGAATGGCCGGTGCCCGCGACGGCGTGGCCGCCGTAAAGATCGAGATAACTGCTCGCCGTCGCTCGTAAAGATCCAAACGCCCTCGCCGCGCTCGGCGACGATCGGCATCTTCTTGTACGTCGCGAGCTGATAACGTTCTTCGAGGGCGATCACGTCTGTCGAAGTTGACTGTGCGTTCATAAGAATTAACCGCCAAGACGCCAGGTGCGCCAAGCTTCAAATCCGCAGATTACGCCGATTACACAGATTTTCACTAAGACAATAAGCCGGGCAGCAAGCTCTCTTAGTGACCTTATATTGCTTCCGTCTTGAACTTGGTTCCTTCTTCCTGAATCTGTGTAATCGGCGAAATCTGCGGATTGAACCTTGGCGCTCCTGGCGCCTTGGCGGTTTCTCTAAGGATTCGTCCCCACCAGCATCAATCCCGTTTTTTCGTCCAGGCCAAACATCAGGTTCATATTCTGAACCGCCTGCCCGGCAGCGCCTTTCACCAGATTGTCGAGCGCGGAAAAGACAACCACCTGTCGCCCGCGCGTCGCAAAACCAAGGTCGCAAAAGTTCGTCGTCTTAACCCAGTTGATGTCAGGCGAGCCTTTCACCAGTCGCACAAAAAACGAGTCGCGATAGAAATCAGCTGAAGATCGAATGGAGCTGTTCCTCAGTCAGACTCGTCTTTTGTTTCGACATAGATCGAAGCGAAGATGCCGCGCGCGACCGGCAGCGAATGCGTCATGAAAACCAACTCGCTGTTCCAGTCGCCGACAACGCCGAGTTCCTGTTCGATCTCCGGCACGTGTTGATGCGTGAAAGGCTTGTAAGCGTAAAACGAATTCATGCGCTGCGGGTGATGCGTGTTCGCCGCCGCCTTGGCGCCGGAGCCAGACGAGCCGGTCTTCGCATCGACGATCACGCGGCCGCTGATCAACTTGTTCGCGACCAGCGGCGCCAGCCCCAGCAACGTGGCGGTCGCAAAGCAACCCGGGTTCGCGATCAGGCGCGCCTCGCGAACGCTCGCGCGATTCGTTTCCGTCAGACCGTAAACAAACTCGCCTTGCGACTGCATCGCGGTGTGCGTTCGTCCGTAGTGTTGCTCGAACACGTTCGCTGATCGCGCAGGCGGAAGTCGCCCGACAAATCGATCGCCTTCACGTTAGCGGGAAGTCCGGGCACAACGTCCATCGCCTGACCATGGGGAAGCGCGAGAAAGACGCAATCCAGATCAGCCAACTCCGCCGGATCCTGCGGCGCGAGTCTGAAACTTCAGATCGGTTAACCCGAGCAGATTTCGATGGACTTCGCTGACCGGCTTGCCGGCTTGCTCGTTTGCCGTGACGAAAGCAATCTTCACGTTGGGATGAAAAAGCAGAATGCGCAGCAATTCCGATCCGCCATAGCCCGAACCACCGTAAATCGCTACGCGAAGTTTTGAGTTTTGAGTTTCGAGTTTTGAGTTCACTAAACTAAGACGCCTTCCACCTTGATTTCATTGCTCTCGTTACCGCCCTCTTGCAACATTGCCGAACCCGAACTTGAAACTCGAAACTTGAAACTGGAAACTTTGGAATGAATCAGTTCGAACAGCCTTTCGCCATTCCGTCGCGCGTTCGCTGCCGGCACGCCGAACTCCTTCTCAATAAAATCCTCGCCCATCTGCGAGTCGGTAACCGAGCCGGCAATCACGTCAATCTCGATGCCGCGCCGGCGCAACAACTCGATGCCGCCCCACGCGCCGACGTAATCAGACGCGCAGAAGACCAGCCCGGCAGTCGCGTCGCGCAGTTCCGTGTCAACAAAAACCGATTCGACCGAGTATCCGCCCAGCAAGCCGTCGCCGAGTTCGATCACAATCAAATCAGGCGAGCTTTCGTTCAGACGCGCGATGATCGTTTTGGCTACCGACGCAAGATTGGTGGCGCCGACGGTCGAGGGCAAACCACAATCAAGAAAACTCGCGATCGCAACGGCGCCGTGGTCGGCCATGTTGAGCGTGTCGCGCAGGCAGGCGATGCCGGAAAGTTTGGCAGCGGCGACTCGCAAGCTGGCCCGCGTCGCCTGTTTGATCAGTTCGGTGGCGGCGTACGTCTTGCCGCTGTTCATGCAGGTGCCGGCGATGATTACGAGTGGCGCGGTTTCGCCGAGGCTGTGACGCGGCGGCAGGGCAGCGTCGGCGATGTTCAGCACGCGACCGTGTTCGTCGCTGGCCAGGCCGATCACTTCAACCTGGATCGCGTCGCTCAAACTCGAGTGGTGACCGGTGCAACTGCCAATCACGCCGCCCATGTTTAGCAGGTGCAACTGGTCGCCGGCGTTAACCGTCTCAGGGACGTCGCCGACGAAACCCTTCAACGCGCGCCGCCGGCCGAGCACGCCGATCAGCACGTCGCCGGGATTGATTTTGGCGAGACGACCGGTGGGCAACTCAAGCATGTTGTAGGTGGCGCTGTCAGTCAGCGCGCGGACGATCACAACGTCGCCCGCCTGGGGACTTTCCGACGCCGGAATGGTTGCGTTCGTCCGGCTGAGATTCAGCGGAGAAGTTGCGGAACCGATCTTGTCGGCGTTGACGATGTTGATTTCAGGCTGCACTAACTTACTCATAATAATCACCTGCTAACTAGAGAATCACCTGAGATCCCGTTTAGAGGCGGGCATTGCCCGCCGGTTCAATCTCCGGAACGTGCGACGGCGGGCAGTACCCGCCTCTAAACGCTCGGCATGTTTGTACGCAGTCTCAGCCGCAGCGCATTCAGCTTAATGAAACCTTCAGCGTCGCGCTGGTTGTAAACCGTGTCCGCCTCAAACGTCGCAATCTTTTCATCGTAGAGCGAATGCGGTGAACGCCGGCCGACGACGATCGCATTACCGCGGAAGAGTTTCAGGCGCACGTCGCCGCTGACGTTGTGCTGCGTTTCGTCAACCATCTTTCGCATCAACTCAAACTCGGGCGCGAACCAGAATCCGTAGTAGATGCTTTCGGCAAATTTCACGCTGAGCGAATCGCGCAGGTGCATCACCTCGCGGTCGAGCGTGATCGATTCCAACGCGCGATGCGCCGCTTGCAGAATCGTTACGCCCGGCGTTTCGTAAACGCCGCGCGATTTCATGCCGACGAAACGATTCTCAACCAGATCAACGCGTCCGATGCCGTGTTCGCCGCCCAACTTGTTCAGACTCTCCAACAAAGCCACCGGCCCCAGCGCCTCGCCGTTGATCGCAACCGGCTCGCCGTTTTTGAACGACACTTCGACATACTCTGCTTCCGCCTTCGCATTTTCAGGCGAGCGCGTCATCTGAAAAATGTCCTCCGGCGGCTCAGCCCACGGGTCTTCGAGAATTCCACCTTCGTAAGAGACGTGCATCAAGTTTGCGATCGGTCGAATACGGTTTCGCCTGCGTCGCGGTGATGGGGATGTTGTGATCGCTCGCGTAAGCGATCAGATCGCTGCGACCCTTGAATTCCCACTCGCGCCAGGGCGCGATCACCTTGATGTCCGGTTGCAGCGCGTAGTACGTCAGCTCGAAACGCACCTGATCGTTTCCTTTGCCGGTGGCGCCATGGGCCACGGCGTCGGCGCCTTCGCGTCGCGCGATCTCAATCTGCCGTTTGGCAATCACTGGCCGGGCCAGGGAAGTGCCGAGCAGGTAGACGCCTTCGTAAACTGCGTTCGCCTTGACCGCGGTCCAGACGTATTCACGGACAAACTCTTCGCGCAGGTCTTCCACGTAGAGTTTCGAACCGCCGGTTGCGAGCGCCTTCTCTTCAAGACCGCTCAGTTCGTCACCCTGGCCCACGTCGGCGCAGTAGCAAATGACTTCGCAAGCGTAATACTTCTTTCAGCCAGCGAAGCATGACGGACGTGTCGAGGCCGCCGGAGTAAGCTAAGACGATCTTCTTAATTGTTTTCTGCTTTTCCATGATTCGTTTTCTGAACCTGGTACTTTGATCTTTGTGCTTTGATTTCTACTCCAGGAAGCTTGTTTATGGGGTGACCATGCTCGTCAAAGTGCGAAGAACAAAACCACAAAGTACAAAGATCGAGTACAAGCTCAGTTCATCCAAATATTTCCCAGATTTTCTTCATCGCACCGCGCTGTGATTTTTGATCGCGCACTGCCACAAAAATTGTGTCTTCGCCGGCAAGCGTGCCGACGATTTCCTCGATCGCGGCGGCATCGATCTCAACGGCGACTGCTGAAGCGTGGCCCGGCTCAGTTCGCGCGACCACCAAATTGTCGCCAGCCAAGTCGAGACTCAACAGTCCGCGCGCGGCGGCGCCGTTTGATTTCGGCACCGTGTAATGACCGCGATGCTTTACAATCCCCAGTTCCTCGAGATCGCGCGAAAGGCTCGACTGCGTAGCCGGCACGCCGGCGCGTTCCAGCGATTCGCGCAATTCAGCTTGCGTGCTGAAAGGCTTTGCCTGGATGAGACTCAATAACTTCTTTTGACGCGAATTCTTCTGCATCTTTCACTGTTGATATGCGCATAACTTGCATAACAAGTGCATAGATGCATAAACTAGCAGCCGAGATGGCCGTGCGTCAAGCGCGGGACACTTTGGAGTGCGGTGACCTGTCACCGCTTTTCTCGGTCGCGACCTCGCGACCACGTTAGGTTGGAGGGTTGTAGGAAAGTGCGGCGTCGAGCCGCCGCGGGCCAAAGCGGCGACAGGTCGCTGCACTCCAAAACGAGCAAATGTGGAGTGACGGATGACAAAAGGAAAAAACTTGTGGGGCGGACGATTCGCGGGCGGCGCTGATCCTTCCTTTGTGAAGTTCAACAACTCCTTCAGCTTTGACCGAAGGCTGTTTGCGGCAGACGTTCGCGGCAGCGTCGCGCATTGCAACGGGCTGGTCGCCGCCGGCGTGCTGAGCCGGGAAGAGGGTGACCAGATCAACGCCGGGCTGCAAACGATCCTCGCGTGCGGCGCAGCGGGCGAAGGCTACTTCGATGAAATGGAGTCGGAGGATGTTCATTCTTTCGTTGAAGCCCGGCTGGTGGAGCTGATCGGAGACACCGGTCGCAAACTGCACACCGGCCGCAGTCGCAACGATCAAGTGGCTACTGATCTGCGCTTGTGGTTGCGAGCAGCGATCGACGATCTGGCCGCCCGCGTGGTTGCAACTCAAGAGGCTTTGCTTGACCTCGCTGAAAAGAATTCCGACGTGACGCTTCCCGGATACACGCATCTGCAGCGCGCGCAGCCGATCCGCTTCGGCCACTGGTGTCTTGCTTACTTTGAAATGCTCAGCCGCGATCGCGAGCGACTCGCGGAAACTCGCCAGCGCGTCAACGTGCTGCCGCTCGGATCAGCGGCGCTGGCCGGCGCGTCGTTTCCAATTGATCGCGAAGCGGTCGCGCGCGAGTTGGAATTTGAGGGCGTCACCCGCAATAGTCTGGACGCCGTCAGCGATCGTGATTTCTGTGTTGAGTTTGCCGCTGCCTGTTCGCTCATCATGGTCCACTTGTCGCGCCTGGCTGAGGAGGTGATTCTTTATTCGACGAGTGAGTTTGGCTTTTTTGAGTTGAGCGACGCGGTGGCGACGGGGTCGAGTTTGATGCCGCAGAAGAAGAATCCTGATTCGATGGAACTGGTGCGCGGCAAAGCCGGACGAGTCTTTGGTCACCAGGTGTCTCTGCTGACGATGCTGAAGGGTTTGCCGCTGGCCTACAACAAAGACATGCAGGAAGACAAGGAAGCGATCTTCGATGCGTTTGACACTACCCGCGCTTGTCTTGAGGTCGCCGCGTTAGTTTTGCGAAACGTGAAGCTGAACGAAGAGCGAATGCGGGCGGCAGCGGCGCAGGGTCTGATGAACGCCACGGAACTCGCGGATTATCTGGCGCGCAAAGGCGTGCCTTTTCGCGAAGCCCACGAGACGGTCGGCGGGATTGTCGTCAAGGCGATCGAAAAGGGCGTGGAACTCGGCGAGCTTTCGTTGGACGAGCTACGCTCGTTCTCAGGCGAGATTGACGACGACGTATTTGCTGCGCTGACGATCGAGAACACGTTGGCAACTAAATCAGTTGTCGGCGGCACGGCGCCGGAAAGAGTTGCGGAAGCGCTCGCCTGCGCCCGCGAATCACTTGCGTAGTCTTCGATTTGGAGTGCGCTGACCTGTCAGCGCTTTTGTCTGCGGCGGTTTGACGCCGCGATTTCAGTGGATACCGACTCAAACGAGGCTGCGACAGGCCGCAGCCAAAACCAAAGCGCTGACAGTTCAGCGCACTCCAAAAAGGACCTCATTTGTTTGGAGCGGGTGCGGCTTCCGGTTGGATGGTTTCCTGGTAGATGTAGCGCGTGTCCAGAAGTTTGAGAATCACCGCCGGCTTCACCGCGTTGCGTTCGCGATCCATGCTGATGATTCCCGTCACGCCGGCAAAGTTTTTTGTCTCCGCGAGTGAGTCGCGCAGCTTCTGACCTTCAGTTGTTCCCGCCCTTTGAATCGCTTCGGCAAGAAATCTAAGTGCGTCATAAGCCAGGGCCGCGTGAGCGTCCGGAGTGAGATTGCCGTAGCGCTGGCGGTATTCCTGCACGAACTTCTGAATCGTTTCCGCAGGGTCGTCGGCGGAATAGTGATTGGAAATATATGAGTCGTTGAGGGCGTCGCCGCCGAGTTCCCAAAGTTCCGGCGCGTCCCAACCATCGGCGCCCAGCAGCGGCACCGTCAGACCAAGCTGGCGCGCTTGCCGCGCGATGATCGCAACGTCGCCGTAGTAGCCGGGAATGTAAATCACCTCAGGATTGGCAGCCTTGATGGCGCTCAACTGCCCGCGGTAATCGGCGTCGCCCTGCGCGTAAGACTGCTTTGCCACAATCTCCCCGCCGAGCCGCGCGAAGCCAAATTCGAAAAACTCTGTCAGACCGCGACTGTACGGCGAAGTGAAGTCGAGCATGATCGCCGCGCGCTTCGCCTTGAGACTCTTGACGGCAAACTTCGCCATCACTTCGCCCTGAAACTTGTCGATGAAGCAAGCGCGAAAGATGTAGTCGCCCGCTTGCGTAACCGCCGGGTTGGTTGAAGACGGCGCTATCAAAGGCACGTGGGCCGACTGCGCTTTGGGAGCGGCGGCCTGGCTGTTTCCGGACGCGCCCGCGCCGATGATGGCGATCACTTTGTAACGATCGATCAGGTTGCCGGTGACCAGCGCCGCCTGTTCCGGACTTCCTTTGTCGTCTTCGATGACGATGTCGATCTTGTGACCGTTGATGCCGCCGGCCAGATTGATTTCGTCGGCAGCCATCAGCACGCCGTTCTTGGCTGACAAACCAAAATTGAACGTAGGCCCGGTAAGGTCGCCAAAGAATCCAATCGGCATAGTTGAACGATCTTCCGCGTTCTTTTGTTGTTGCGCGCAGGAGAACGTGAGCACCAGCGATGCCAGCAGGACCAGAAAAATCAGTATGGGGCGGAATGTAAACCGCGAGCGCGTCGGCTGTGGATTTTGAGTTGTTTGTTGGAGCGGTCGCAAGGCGGAAGGTGAACGGGTGTCGGGGGTTCTCAATCTACTCACCAAGGTAGGCTTCCTTAATGCGCGGGTCCGCGGCAAGTTCCGCGGATGGCCCTTCCATCACAATTCTGCCCGTCTCCAACACGTAGGCGCGGTCGGAATGCTTCAAAGCGGCGTGCGCATTCTGTTCGACCAGCAGAATTGTTGTTCCCTTACTTTTGATCTCGTCGATGGCTTCGAAGATGGTGTGAACAACGAGGGGAGCGAGGCCAAGTGAAGGCTCGTCGAGCAACAGCAGGCGCGGCTGCGACATCAGCGCGCGGCTCATCGCCAGCATTTGCTGTTCGCCTCCCGAAAGAGTCCCCGCCTTTTGGGCTTCGCGTTCTTTCAGGCGCGGAAACATCAGGAACGCCCGTTCCATCTCGGCGGCGATTTCACGTTTGTCCGTCCGCAGGTAAGCGCCCATCTGCAGATTTTCTCTGACCGAAAGATTCGCGAAGACGCCGCGGCCCTCCGGCGACATCGAAATCCCTTTGGCGACCAGCTTGTGAGTGGCGCGACCGCTGATGTCTTCGCCTTCGAAGGTCACCTTGCCTTCGCGTGGGTTCAGCAAACCGGTGATGGTGCGCAGCGTCGTGGTTTTGCCGGCGCCGTTTGCGCCGATGAGAGTCACGACTTCGCCCGCCTCAACGTGCATGGAGATGCCGGTAAGAGCCTCGATGGCGCCGTAGTTTACTGAGACGTTGTCTAAGATAAGCATAATCAGTGGTCAGTGGTCAGTGGTCAGTGGTCAGTCTCTGCGACAAACCACTGACCACTGACTACTGTCATCAATCTCCAAGATAAGCTTCAATCACCTTGGGATCGTTCCTAATATCTTCCGGTTTTCCGAGGGCGATGGATTTTCCGTAGTCCAGCACCTGGATTCTTTCACACACGCCCATCACCACTTTCATGTTGTGTTCGACGAGCAGGATCGTCAGCGAGAAGCGATCGCGAATTCGCTGAATCAGCCGCATCAGGTCTTCCTGTTCGGAAGGATTCATGCCCGCGGCCGGTTCATCGAGCAGCAGCAAATGTGGCCGGGTCGCGAGCGCGCGCACAATCTCCAGTCGGCGCTGGCTGCCGTAGGGCAGGCTGGTGCCGCCTTCGTCCTTCATGCGCGCGAGGTCGAAAATTTCCAAAAGCTCCAAAGCAAAATCACGATGCTCGCGTTCGTCGCGTTCAAACCGCGGCAGCCTTAAAACCGCATCCAGCAGATTCTGCGTGGCGTGGCGATGACACGCGGTCATAACGTTTTCCAGCACCGACATACTCGGGAACAGCCTGATGTTCTGAAACGTGCGCGACACGCCGCGGCGCGAAATTTCGTAGGAACGCAGGCCGTCGATTCGCTTGCCTTGAAAATAAATCTCGCCCGACGTTGGCTTATAGACGCCGGTCAGCAAGTTAAAGACAGTGGTTTTGCCCGCGCCGTTTGGTCCGATCAGCCCATAAATTTCGCCGCGTTGCACGCTCATGTCGAGCGCGTTGACAGCCACCAGTCCGCCAAACTGAATGGTGCACTTAATCGCCTGCAGCGGAGACTCGCCGTCAAACGTCCGCGACTGGTGACGACCAATCACACGGGCCGCTTCCGTCACGATGGAATCTTCTTTGGTAGCCTTCACGGCATCTTGTTCCGGCGCGCCGCTCATTGGTTCTTCGCCTCTTTGCTTCGATCGCTCGGGGCTGACGTTGGTTGTTCGGCGATTGAGACGCCGGCCTCGCCTACGGGCTTGTCCCCTTCGGATTTGCGTTGCGCGCGCTTGAGCCACGACAGGCTAAACTCGCGTGTGCCGAGAATTCCCTGCGGGCGAGTCAGCATGATCACGATCAGTAGCGCGGAATAGACGACCAGGCGATAGCGCGAAAAATCACCCGGCATGTATCTCAGCAGCTCGGGCATTATCGTGATCACAATGGCGCCGAAGACAGCGCCCGTCAGCGAGCCCATGCCGCCCAGCACGATCATGATGATGATTTCAAACGAACGGATGAACTGAAAATCATTGGTGCTCAGAAACGAAGTGTAGTGCCCAAACAAGACGCCCGCCATGCCCGCCATCGCCGAGCTGATCACAAAAGCCAGCACTTTGTAGCGCGTGGTATTGATGCCCATGGCTTCGGCGGCCAGCTCATCTTCGCGTATTGAAACCAGGGCGCGGCCAATGTCGGAATGCACGATGTTGTAAACGACCACGATCGTGATAACAGCGAACGCGCCGATCCACAGGAAGTTGGTGTACGCGGGAACGGTGAAGCCGGTGGCGCCGCCCACCTGATCGATGTTCAAAATAACGATACGAATGATCTCGGCAAATCCGAGCGTGACGATGGCCAGGTAGTCGCCGCGCAAACGCAAAGACGGAATGCCGACTATCAAGCCGGCAATCGCCGCGACGATTGCGCCCACCAGAATCGCGAGCAGGAAAATCAACGCATGCGCGATCGTGCCGCCGATCATTCCCGCGAGCGAACGTTCCCACGCCTGGGCGTAATAAACCGTCAAATAAGCGGAGCTATAGGCGCCGACCGCCATGAATCCTGCGTGGCCGATGGAAAACTGTCCCGTGAATCCGGTGATGAGGTTTAGGGAAACGGCGAGGATGATGTTGATGCCCGCCAGCATGATCACGCGCGCGTAATAAGGCGGCACGCCAAAGCCAAACAGCCCCTCCTCGCTCATGTATTGATTCATGGCAATGAGCAGGAGAACGATGACGAGCGCGGCGAGCAGGCGTTTGACTAAGATGGGCATTAGTAAAGTGATGAGTGATGAGTTATGAGTGATGAGTAAAAGCAGAACTCGACGAGAGCCGTCGTTTTCTACTCATCACTCATCACTCATAACTCATCACTGTTCTTAAACTTTCTCCTGGACCGTCGATCCAAGCAGACCCGTGGGTCTAAATAGCAGTACCAAAATCAGGATTGCAAAAGCGACTGCATCGCGAAACGTGGTTGGGACGCCGACGTTTTGTCCATAGCCGACGACGAATGTTTCCGCAATGCCGATCAACAAGCCGCCCAAAACGGCGCCGGGAATATTGCCGATGCCGCCCAGCACCGCAGCTACAAACGCCTTCAGACCGGTGATGATTCCCATCAGCGGATCAATCTGCGGATTGTATTGGGCCGTCAACACGCCGGCCGCCGCGGCCAGCGCCGAACCGAGCGCGAAGGTGAACGAAATAATGAAGTCGGTGTTGATGCCCATCAACTTTGCGGAGTTTAGATTGAAAGAGACGGCGCGCATGGCCGTGCCCACTTTCGTTTTGAAGATGACCCACTGCAGCAGGACCATCAGGGCGACGGAGACGGCAAAGATCAGGATTTGCGACTTGGAAATCGCAGCGTTGCCAAAGAGCGTGTAGCTTCGTTCGCTCAGCAATTGCGGAAAAGCGCGCGGCGCGGCGCCGAGCTTCGCCACAAAGATATTTTCGATCAGCAAGGAAACGCCGATGGCGGTAATCAAGGTCGTCATGCGCGCGTATTTTCTGATCGGCCGATACGCAAAACGCTCGATGGCCATGCCCAGCAGCGCCGCCGCGATCATCGATCCGACGAGCACTACGCTGAGACCAACCACCGACGGTCCCGCCGCGAACCCGAGTTGGAACGATAGAAAGTAACCAACAAACGCGCCGACCATGTAGATGTCGCCGTGCGCGAAGTTAATCAGGCGCAGGATGCCGTAGACCATCGTGTAGCCGAGCGCGATCAGCGCGTAGATTGCGCCGATCGTCAGGCCGTTGATTAGCTGCTGAACGAAAGTGTCCATAGAAGTTTCCTGACTACGGGCGACGCTACTGAGAGGGCGGGGCAGCGGGAGCGTTGGCCGGCGGAGTCATGCCCTCGGGATAGATTGTCTCGACGTAGATATATTTCTTGTCCTGCAATTTGAGCACGACCGCGGGCTTGACGGCATTGCGTTCCGCATCGAGCGAGATGTTTCCGGTGACGCCGGCAAAGTTTTTGGTGGCGTTGATCGCGTCCTTGAGTTTTGGTCCTTCTGTGGTACCGGCGCGTTTGATGGCGTCGGCAAGCACGTTCATCGAGTCGTAGCCGAGCGCCGCGAGAGCATCCGGCACGGTGCCATTGCGGGCTTTGTAGTCCGCCACAAACTTTTGAATCGCCGGCGAAGGATCGTCAACCGAGTAGTGGTTGGAAATGTAGTCGCCGTTCAAGGCATCGCCGCCCAAATCCCAAAGTTGCGTTGAGTCCCAGCCGTCGCCGCCCAACAGCGGGACCTTGATGTCCAGTTGCTGCGCCTGTTTGGCAATCACGCCGACTTCGCCGTAGTAACCCGGCACGTAAATCACGTCAGGACTTTTTGAACGAATCGCCGTGAGTTGTCCTTTGTAGTCGCGATCGCCTTGCGTGTACGACTGCTTGTCAACGATTTCGCCGCCGAGTTTCTTGAAACTCGCTTCGAAGAATTCAGTCAGGCCGCGACTGTAAGGCGAATTGAAGTCGAGCATGATTGCCGCTTTCTTCGCCTTCAGGGTGTTGGCGGCAAACTTGGCCATCACTGCGCCCTGGAAAGGATCGATGAAGCAGACACGCGAAATGTAGTCGCCAACCTGAGTCACTGCCGGATTCGTCGACGACGGCGAGATCATCGGCACTTTCGCGGCCTGCGCTTTGGGCGCGGCAGCGAGCGTGTTTCCGGAAGCAACTTCGCCCAGCAACGCCACGACGCGATCCTGATCGATGAGCTTGGTGACTACTGTCGCTGCTTTCTCCGGTCGTCCTTCATCGTCTTCCGAAAGAATCTTGATCTGTCGCCCGTCAATGCCGCCGGCCTTGTTGATCTCGTCGGCCGCCATCTCCACGCCCGCCTTGGTCGACTGGCCGAAGTTTGAAGTGCGCCCGGTCAGATCTCCGTAATAGCCAATCACGATTGTCCCGGTTTGGCCGCCGGCTCCTGGGCCACCTTTGCGCTCACAGGCAAAGGCAAAAAGGAGAGACGCAATCAGTCCCAGCGAAAGCAGAGTTCTTTTCATAGTTTCCTCGCGAATAGGTTTTGTTGGCGACAGGTGGCCCGGGCTACGGCGCATTCAGCCCGCGACAAATTACGATAAGCTCAAAATCGAGGCTGAATAATAGCTTTGAGACGGTAACGGACGCAAACATTAACTTCTCGGGCCGGTGAATTAACCGCCAAGGTCTTGGCGGTTCGGTCGTAATGGAAACTGGAAATTAACTTCCCGCTAATCTAGACTGCCCGCCATGACCGAGCCGCAAACGAAACTTTCGCCGCCTCTGGGCGACATGAGCCGGGAAGACTTTCGCCGCTTTGGTCATGAACTGATCGACTGGGTCGCTGACTACCTGGAAAACGTCGAAGACTTGCCCGTGCTCGCGCAGATCGAGCCTGGGGACCTAAAAGCAAGACTGCCGTCTCAGCCGCCCGCGCAAGGCGAAGCGATGTCGGAGATCATTAAGGACGTCGATCGTCTCATCGTTCCGTCGCTGACCCATTGGAGTCATCCTTCTTTCTTTGCTTACTTCGCCACGTCAACTTCAGCGCCGGGAATTTTTGGCGAACTGCTGAGCGCCGCTTTCGACAACAAAGCAATGCTCTGGCGCACGTCGCCCGCTTCGACTGAACTCGAAGAAGTGACGCTTGACTGGCTCCGGCAGATGATGGGCCTCGATGCCGGAATGACCGGCATCATCTACGACACGGCTTCCGTTTCCAGCATGCACGCGATCGCCGCCGCGCGCGAGGGCGTCGAGCTGCGGATTCGCGAAGAGGGAATGAGCGGACGCCCCGATCTGCCACTGCTGCGGGTGTATATTTCCGAGCAAGCGCATTCGTCGATCGAGAAAGGCGTGATCACGCTCGGGCTGGGCCAGCGCGCCTTGCGCAAAATTCCGACCGACAGCCAGTTTCGCATGGACGTCAAAGCGCTGGCGGAAGCGATCGAGGAAGACAAAGCGAACGGCATGGTGCCTTTCTGCGTGGTCGCGACCGTCGGTACCACCTCAACTTCGAGCATCGATCCGGTCGCGGAGATCGTTCCCCTTTGCGAGCGGCATGCGATGTGGCTGCACGTTGATGCGGCTTACGCCGGCTCGGCGGCGGTCGTGCCGGAGTTGCGGCATATTTTGAAGGGTTGTGAGCGCGCGGATTCGCTCGTAGTCAATCCGCACAAGTGGTTGTTCACGCCGTTTGATCTGTCCGTGCTTTATTGCCGGCATCTGGATTTGCTGCGCCGCGCTTTCTCGCTTGTCCCCGAATATCTGCGCACGCCCGAGCAGGAGCAGGTGCGCAGCGGCTCAGATTACGGCGTACAACTGGGCCGGCGTTTTCGCGCGCTGAAGTTGTGGATGGTCATTCGCTACTTCGGCCATGAAGGCCTCGCCGCGCGCATACGCGAGCATTGCCGGCTGGCAAAGTTGTTTGCCTCGTGGGTTGAAAACGATCCAAATTGGGAATTGATGGCGCCGCTGCCCCTTGCGCTCGTTTGCTTTCGTGCGTGTCCACGCGAAGACGATGGCGAGGCGGATGAGACGAAACACAACGCGCGTTTGGACGTTTTGAACGAAGCGGTCATGCACGCCGTGAACGCCACCGGAAAAGCGTTGCTCTCGCACACGAAGCTGAACGACAAGCTGACTCTGCGACTTTCGATCGGCAACATTCGCACGACGGATAAACACGTGCGCCAGGTTTGGGAATTACTGAACGAGCAACTAAAGTTACAATCGGTTCAACAGACAACCAAATAAGATGATCGTTTAGACGCGGCACTTGTGCCGCGACCGCAAGCGGGACAAGTCCCGCTTCTAAACGGAAGCAAAAGATGGAGGACGAATGAAGTCATCAATCAGACTATTCCAACTAACGGCCGTGTTATTCGCCTGCAGCTTGACGCTCTTCGCGCAGGACACGAAACAATTCAAGAAAGACGGACTTAGTTTTAACTATCCTTCCAACTGGCAGTTCAACGATGTCAGCAATGCGGACGCGCAGGACATTCAGGTGGGACGATCCGATGTCGATGGGCAGATCAGAATTTGGGTGTTCCGGACGCCAATTGATTCGCCCGAAAAAATGACCGAGGCGAAGAAGGTCCTGGTCGATACTTATGTAGCGAAGACCACGAAGGACCTGGCCCAGGACGGCGGCAAGCCGCAGAGTGCCCCCGCGACGCTTGATCTGGGAACGCTCAAAGCTGAGGGAGTCAAAATCAGCGCCTCGCTAGGCGGTGAGCCGGGTGCGGCTGAAATCTTTTGGGGACTCGTGGGCAAACGCCTGGTTGTGCTGACCGTCTTTCGTCCCGACAGAGCGGTCAAGCAAATGACTCCTGCCTGGGACGCCATCCGCAACAGCATCGCGGTCGAAGAATCGGGGCCGGCGGCTAAACCAAGTCCAACGCCAACGCCCCAGCCATAACTGCCCCAGCCATAACAGGCCCAACCCATAACTTTTTTGCTTGCTGGAACAGTCTTGAACAAAACTTCGCTTCGGCGCCTGACGAATTTCGCGGCCGCGCTTCTTTTCGGCGGGCTGGTCTGGACCATCTGGATCTTGCCTGCTGACGTTGCCGCTCAGTCGCGTCGCGGACCGGCCGGCATGACACCTGTCGACATTCTGCGCGTTGCCAACGTCAGTGATGCGCAGATTTCGCCGAACGGCCAATGGGTCGTTTACACCGTCTCTACCCTCTCCACCGTCTCCGGCGACGAAACGGTCAGCACCCTGTGGCTGTCACGTCTGAGCGTGAATCTGAGCAATCAGCCTACAGCCACGTCGGCGCCAACTTCCGAACGTGCCCCAACGACCGACTGGCCGGACGAGAGATTTGCAACTGAGCGATTGCTGGCCGGCGAATGGAGCGGCTCAAGTCCACGCTGGTCGCCGGACGGCGCCAGGATCGCGTTTCTGGGTGGGCGCGAAGATCAGCGGGGATTGTGGGTTGTAAATTTGGACAAACGCGAGCCGCATCTCGTCGCCTCGCCGCAGAGCACGAACTTTTTTATCACTTACTCCGGGGAGTCGTTTGCCTGGGCCCCTGACTCAAAACGAATTGCTTACATCTCGGCGGTCGCCGAACAGCCGAGTGGTCGCGAGGCTTTCATTCCTGGTCCACGCGCCGCGCCGGACGACCCGCGCGTCATCGATCGTATCCAATACAAGTCGCGGACTTCGTTTTCAGACAATCGCCGGACCCACATCTGGATTGCCAACGTCGACAAGCCCGAACCGCGATTGCTGACCTCCGGACCTTACTACGATCACGCGCTCACGTTCAGCCCGGACGGCGATGAGATCGCTTTTCTCTCCAATCGCGAAAATGACCCGGACGCAAACAACAATTCCGACATCTTTGCGGTCGACCTGCACGGCCAAACCCGCCAGATTACGCAAACAAAGGGTTGTGAATACGAGCCGGCGTGGTCGCCTGACGGAAAATGGATTGCTTACACCGCGACCAAGCGAGACGTCACTACGATCGACAGCGTTGCTGAAGACACGCACGTTTGGGTGACCGAAGTCAGCGGTGGCGGTCGAACTGAACTCAGCGCGGCACTTGATCGACGGGCGCGCTCGCCGAAGTGGTCGGCAGACAGCAAGTGGCTTTTCTTCCTCGCCGGCGATCAAGGTTTCACGCGTATTTATCGCCTTGATATGACGCGCGGCGGCCTCTCCGGGCCGGCGGACATCGTTAGGTTTCCGTCTACTTATCCGTTGGTGCTGACGGATAGACACGGACGGTCCACAGAAATTCGGCTGCCTACCTTCTCACAGGTTTCTAGCTTTAGTCTGAGCAACCCCGGCGCCGCGGGTAACACCCTTTTCGCGTTCACGCTTTCCGATTCGCAACATCCCGCCGAGGTCTGGTTCGCCGGATTCGGCCGGCAGGAGACCATGCGTCGCATCAGCGGGCATAACGATGGCTTGACGCGATCGCTTGAATTAATTCGGCCGGAGAGTTTGTCTTACCGAAGTTTCGACGGCACGCGCGTCGGCGGCTGGTTGATGAAGCCGGTCGGCTGGCGGGCTGATCGCAAGTTTCCGCTGATCCTCAGTATCCACGGTGGACCACACGGCATGTCGGGGTGGGCGTTCAGTTCGACGTTTCAGGTTTATGCGGCGCGCGGTTACGCGGTGCTGTATTTGAATCCGCGCGGGTCGAGCGGCTATGGACAGAAGTTTAGCGACGGCACGTTGAACGAATGGGGCGGCGGCGACTACAAAGATTTGATGGCCGGCGTTGACGAGGCGCTGCGCAAGTATCCCTGGATCGATCAAAATCGAATGGGTGTGACCGGCGGATCGTACGGCGGCTTCATGACGAACTGGATCATCACCCAGACGCCGCGCTTTCAGGCAGCCGTCTCGAGCGCGAGCGTCAGCAATTTGATCAGCTTCTATTCGACGTCGCTTTACCAGGATTTGATTCATGCGGAGTTTGGCGGTTTCCCCTGGGACAATTACGATTTGCTGTGGCAGTGGTCGCCGCTGCGTTACGTGAAGCAGGCGCAGACGCCGACGCTGTTTATTCACGGCGAACAGGACAACGACGTGCACATCACCGAGGCTGAACAGATGTATACCGCCCTGAAGCGGCGCGGAGTGGAAACGGTTCTGGTTCGGTACCCGCGCGAGGGCCACGGCCTGCGCGAACCAAAGCATCGCGTTGACGCACTCGAGCGAACGCTCGCATGGTTTGATCGGTTCCTGAAGTAGCTAAAGTAACGTTTAGAGGCGGGCGTTGCCCGCCGTCTCAACGTTTTTGGGTGCGCTGACCTGTCAGCGCTTTCGCCGGTCGCGACCTGTCGCGACCGCCAGTTGAATTCATGCGACCAAGACGTGGCGTCTAGCCGCCACGAACCAAAGCGGCGACCGGTCGCCGCACGCCAAAGTTTTCGACGTCCACAAATGCAATTTGTGAAAGAGAGCCTGATTAGAGCGAGTCCCGAACGCGTCTTCGGATTTCATGAGCTGCCGAACGTTCTGGATTTACTGATGCCGCCCTGGGAAAAGGCGCGCGTGATCCAGGCGGCGAAAATTTCCACAGTGGGCTCGCAGGCAATTGTTGAAGCAAACGTGCTGGGCCCGATCAAAATGCGTTGGGTGGCCCAACACACGGTTTATGATCCGCCGCACTTGTTTGAAGACGTGCAAGTCAAAGGACCGTTTCGCAGTCTGGCGCCACCGGCACATCGTCGAGCCTGCCGCCGCAGGCGCAACGCTGCGGGATGAAATAGACTGCGAGCCGCCGCTGGGACTGCTGGGCCGTGCACTGGCGTCAGGCCTGATCCGGAAGCGACTGGAAAAGCTGTTTGATTACCGTCATGAAGCTACGCGCCGTTGGTGCGAGGGAAAGGACAGTGATGAGTGATGAGTGATGAGTGATGAGTCATGAGTGATGAGTCATGAGTGATGAGTCATGAGTGATGAAGAAGCGGGCTCTGGCCTTAACTCATTACTCATCACTCATGACTCATCACTCATCACATTACTCATCACTCATCACATTACTCATCACTCATCACATTACTCATCACTTCTTAAGGTCATCGTTTCGAAAAATATGCTAATGCACCTAGTAGTTTGGAAGTATAGAAGCGACATTGAGCCGGAGGTGCGCAGCGAACACATGCTGATGTTGCGCAGCCTCGCGTCGGTCATTAAAGAGCTAGAAAGTTTGGCGGTAGGCGCCGACGTCGTTCACCTGCCGCGTTCGTTCGATACCGGCCTGGTTGCGGTGTTTCGCGACCGCGCCGCGCTTGACGCTTACACGGTTCACCCTGAGCACATCAAAGTTGCCGCCTTCGGCAAGACAATTAGCGAGCAGGTAGTGTCGGTTGATTTCGAGAGCTGAGTCCTTCTATGAAGCGCTGGCAGAAACTCTTCCTGATCCTGCTTGTCCCCCTGATCCTCTCGCAGCTTCCGTTCGCCTATCGCCGTTACCGATTGGGTCGTCTGCAGACAGCGATTCAGCAGTTGAACTCCGGGCGAACGGCGACTGGCGCCAACCCTGACTTCGTCGAATACAAAGGCGTGCTTCACGTTCACTCTTTTCTCGGCGGCCACAGCACCGGCTCGTTTGATGAGATCATCGCGGCGGCGACGTCCAACCAGCTCAACTTTGTAGTGATGACTGAACACCCGTCGGCGCACTACAACACCGCGGCGATGACCCTGAATGGTCTGCATGCGGGTGTCGTGTTCATCAACGGCAACGAGTTCAATGTGCCCAACGCCGGGCGGTTGTTGCTCGTTCCCGGACCCGAGCATGACAGCGATGCGGGTGACGACTCTGCTGATCCAAGTGCCACGCCGCTTAGCGAGATCGCAAACGAGATCGTAAAGCCGGGCCGAGGAAAGGACGGGCTGACTTTCATCGCCTACCCGCAGGAGCCGCACGATTGGGAAACGACTTTCTATGACGGCGTCGAGGTCTACAACGTTTACACGAACGCGCGGCAGATCAGTCCGCTCGTCATGTTTTTCGACGGCCTCTGGTCCTATCGCAGTTATCCGGACCTGTTGTTTGCCAACTTCTATCGCCGGCCAATCGAGAATCTGCAGAAGTGGGACGAGGCGATAACGAAGACCGGCCGCAAACTCGTCGCCGTCGCCGGGAATGATGCGCATTCAAATATCGGCCTCACGCTGAACGACGATTCCGGGAAGACGCTCGTCGGCATGAAGCTCGATCCTTATGAAAGAAGTTTTCGCCTCGTGCGCGTTCACGTTTTGCTTCCTAAAGACCAGAGCTTGAATCGCGAGTCGCTGCTTGCGGCGTTGGCCGCCGGCCATGCGTTCATTGGCTTCGATCTGTTCGGAGAGAGCACTGGCTTTAGTTTCAATGCGGTGAACGGCGCGGAGAGGAAGATTCAAGGCGACGAGATCACGCTGGCGCCGGGGCTGAAGTTGACGGCGAGCACCCCGGTTCCGAGTCGGATTGTGTTGCTGAAAGACGGGCGCGTGGTTCAGGACGAAACCGGAAGCTCCAGCAAAGAGTACGCGGTTACGGAGAAGGGAAGTTATCGGGTCGAGGTTTATCTGCCGCAACTGCCAAAACCGGCGGGCGAGCAGCCGTGGATTATTTCCAACCCGATCTATGTCCGATGAGTTAACCGCGAAGACGCCAAGAGCAGCAAGGGACTGTCCGCAGATTACACAGATTCAATAAGAACAAGATAGGCGTGCAAGCGAGAGTTGGAACGAGTCAAAAAATGTTTCCCTTCGTGAGTCCGTTAATCTGTGTAATCGGCGTAATCTGCGGATAGCCCCCGGGCGTTCTTGGCGTCTTGGCGGTGCATCCGTCGGCAAAACTGTGCTCCAGACACGACAATGCCCCACAGGGTTAATTGTATGGCCCAGTGGGGCGAGAAACCGGAAAGCTCCGATATCCAAATCATCGTCGGAAGCGGTGCTTAAGCCACCGTAGTTACTGTTGAGGGCTACTGTATTGAACCCTTCGCTCGCCCTGTCCCCAAGTGTCAGGGGTTGGCGAGAACAGCCTTCCTTATTCTGTTTTCAACGTAGAGCCAGTCTAGGCTGGCGAGAGGGTGCTGTCAAGTTTCAGCTTGACTGTAGCCGAAGCGTACAAGCAAGTAGGACAGGCATTCCTGCCTGTCCACGGTTTGGAAATAGGCTGATGGAAAGAAACGGACAGGAATGATTGGAGGGCTCCTTTTTTGGAGTGCGCTGACCTGTCAGCGCTTTTCTTCCGCGGCGGCTTGACGCCGCGCCATCGCTTGGGCTTGAGCCGATAAGAAGGGCTGCGACAGGTCGCAGCCGTCCAAAGCGCTGACAGGTCAGCGCACTCCAAAGAAGAACCTGGACTCTTGCCCGCCCCGCCGCCTCTCCTGCCTACTTGGTTGGTCGAAGGTTGATGGAAGAAGGGACAGACGGGAATGTCTGTCCTACACGTCTGCCCAACGTTGCGAATCAATTCTATTCAACATAGTCTAGTTCAGCTTTCAGTCAGTCAGCTTTCAGTAAAGTTAGATTAATTTCCCTTCATTCAAGTCCTTCAAAGTCTTCATGGAAATTTCAATTGCCACGCCACCTGGATTCAGTTTCAAGCGCACGGCGATCAGTCACGGCTGGTGTGAGCTGCTGCCTTTCAAGATTGATCGCGAGGGTTGGGTGTTAACGCGCACGCTCGACCTGAAGCCGGCCAAGCCTGCGACCGTCACCATTCGCGGAACCAGGCGCGCCGTGTTCATTAACACACCGGCCCGACTGAGCCAGGCCGCCGCGAAGAAAGCGGTCAACGACGTGCGCCACATGCTCAGGCTCGATGATGACATGGCCGCGTTTTACAACTTGCTCGCGGAAGACGCTGACTTCAACTGGATTCCAAATCAGGGCGCGGGCCGGCTGCTGCGTTCGCCAACCGTGTTTGAGGATTTGGTGAAAATGATCTGCACGACCAACTGCTCCTGGGCGCTCACGCAGAAAATGGTTACCGGGCTGGTCGAGAATCTGGGGCACGAGTCGAGCAGCGGCCAACGAACTTTCCCGACTCCGGAAGCGATGGCGCTGATGCCGGTGAAGTTTTATGTGAACGAAGTGCGCGCCGGCTATCGCGCTGAGTATCTGAAGGAGCTTGCCGATCGCGTCGCTTCGGGCAAGCTGGATGTCGAATCCTGGCTCACCAGTCCTTTGCCAACCGTCGATCTGATGAAAGAGATGCGCGGCGTGAAGGGCGTGGGACCTTACGCGGCCGAGAATGTGCTCAAACTTGTGGGTCGTTATGACGGCTTAGGGCTCGATTCGTGGACGCGCGCAAAATTTTTTTCTGTCCGAAATAATGGACGCAAGACGACCGACAAGAAGATCGCGCGCTACTACTCACGCTTCAAAGAGTGGCGCGGCCTCGCGTTTTGGTGTGATATGACGCGCGACTGGATCAAGGATGGTGATCCACAAATTTGAAGTTTGTCCGCGTTTCCAATCTCACGGATTTTTTCCAATTTTGTTTTTGGAACTTCGCTCCGACTCGTTCGTTGTAGGTGGCATGCTCCCCCAGGAGTGGTTCACAAATTAACGAGGAGTCCGGACATGAAAACCTTATTCAATCGCATCGCCCTAGCCCTTCTAATCGCCTCACTAGCCGGTGTCACCGCTCTAGCGAAGGCCAAAAAAGAAACCGTTAGTTTCCCCACGAACATCAAGGTCAACGGCACCCTGGTGAACAGTGGCACGTACGAACTGAAGTTTGACGACGCGACCGGCGAACTGTCGGTAGTGAAAAGCGGCAAAGTTATTGCCAAGGCAATGACCAGCGCCACCAAGCGCGATCGCAAAGCGTCGGCGCTGGAAATCAGATCAACCGGGAGCGGCAATGAGACAGAGTTGGTCAGCGTAGCCTTCAGCGGCACCGATCAGAATCTGGTCCTCAATGGTTCGTCAGCCAGTCGCTAAATCAAGATTGCTTCAATTGAGTTTTGTGTCGCTCTCGGGATGGCCGTCCCGGGAGCGATTCTTTTGTGCCTGCGTGCGCGGTTCGGTTGTGCTGAGTCCGCCTGGCGGACGACCGAAAGTAGCCCCGCGATTCATCGCTGGGAGGCCGGATGAGTTTCATGACTACTAGTTCGATTCGCACCTTCAGCCCAGCAGTTGAACTGCTGGGCTATTTTCATTCGTCCGCTGCGCGGACTCCATCAGCACTAGAATCCTGTTGACAACCGAGACGGGCATCGGCGAATCTAAAGCCCACTTGCTTCCCCCGCAAGTGGAAAACCTTCGGTAATACCTATGAAAAACAATTCCCTCGCGGCATTAGTGCTCCTGCTTGCCATCGCACCGGCAGTAGTTCGAGCCCAAACTCCAAACCCATCGCCGAGCATAAACCCGGCGACAAGCACGACGCCGGCGCCGCGCGCGCAACAGCCGCCGCCGGAGCAGCGCCCGGTGGCTGAATGGGAAAGCAACCAGCCGACGGTGCCGCAGGGCACGGTTGTCGGCACTAAGCCTGAAGCAAAGCCGGCGGTGGCCGGGCCGGCTGCGACCGAGCGACACGTTGAACCGGCGCGCACAGTGCCGCTGATTCTAACGCCGCCCCAGATTCAAGCGCGCATTGCCGAAGCCGAGCGGCTTTTGAAGTCGCGACCTTTGCACACGGCCATGACGTCGCCGTCTACCAGCCTGGTTACGCTGGCTGCATTCGATCGCAGCAACTCTCGCATTCACCTGGTCACACTTTACAAGGAAACATTTTTGACGAAGGGCTCGGAGTTGACCGTCCCTAGTTCGCTTGGCACCACTCTGAGCGTTCGCGTTCTGCGCGCAAACGGCGTCAACACGGCAGTGGCAATCTTCGATAACCAGGGCCGTTCATTCGTTCCTTTGGTGGTTGAGTTTCCGATCGAGAAGCGCGGCGTATTTCGCGAGATGGCTTACTACACGTCGGCGCATCCGGCTTTGCTTTCGCCTGACTTGTCGCGCTCCGGGCGTGCCTACGTTCACCGCATGATTGATTTAGCGGTGAAGCGTTTGCGCGAAAAGGGCACGTTTATCTCGCCGCAGATTATTGACGTCGCTGAACGGCTTTGCCTGGTCGAGCACGTGGATCACGAACGCTTTCGTCAGGAAAATCGAGCAGCACTCTTTGACGAGATCTATTCTTTGTTCGCTTTGAATGAGCCGGACACCTATCGCTACTCCGTAAGTTCGGCCGGCGCCGGCGGGATGGTCCAGATGATCCCCTGGGCTTACAACCTCGTGCGTCAGCGCCATCCGGGTGTGGGCCTGATACCGGACTTCGTCGTGGGCATGCGGAACCACGGCAACGCGCTGCAGGCGATGTTGCTTTACATGCACGACACCTGGTCCGACCTGGCCGCGAGTGAAGACGTGCAGTACGCGCTCAATGCGAAACTAGCGACGCAAACGGAGTTGCTGGCCGCCGGGTACAATTCAAACGCGGCGCGCTTGCCGCTCTACATCCGGCGCGGCGGCGCTTCCTGGCGCACGTTGATTCCTCGCGAGACGCAAATGTATTTGCAGATTTATAAGGCGCTGGAAGCGGTCGTGCCGCAGAAGTCGCGCACCAGCATCGCCGAAGCCAATTGAGTAGGACAGACATTCTTGTCTGTCCCTGGTTCGTCGGTGATCTTTTGATCACGAAATAGAGCTATCGCGAAAAGAGGACAGGCAGGAATGCCTGTCCTACGTTATTTTTTGGTGCAGTAAAAATCCGTCACCCACTCAATTTCTCCTGCCTGGTGTCGTCGTCGTCCGTCCCCATATTCGCAGAAAACCGCATATTTATTAGCGAATTTGCCCGATCCCATTGCTGAACGCAGCGGAACCTCAATTGCTCCCAGCAAACCGTTCGGAAATTTTCAGAGGGAGATTAATTTTGCTTAAAAGAATTCTGGTATCGATACTTTCGATGGTGTTGCTGGCCACGACCACCGGCCTGCAGTTGGTTTCGGCGCAGAGCAGTACGGATGCGGTCGCCGCGAAGGCGCGCGCAAAGGTCGCCAGCCTCGGCCCAAACGCCAAGGTCGAAGTCAAACTACAGGACTCCACCAAACTCAAAGGCTATATCAGCGCGAACGAGCAGGACTCGTTTGCCGTCAGGGACAGCCAGACCGGTTCGACGACGACGGTGCGTTATGCAGATGTTGCCGAGGTGAAGAAGTCGGGCAGCGGATTTTCAACGAAGTGGATTGTCATCAGCGCCGCGGCCGTCGCCGGCGCGATCGCGACCTGGGTCATCGTCAAGCCGGCCCTCTGCGATGGCGGCGCGCAGACTCGTGGTCCATGTTAAGAACGCAGGCAGGAGGCAGAAGCAGCAAACACTCCATCCGCAGATTACGCAGATTTCACAGATTGAATCAGAAGCGATGTTCTGAATCCGTCGATTTCTGCGTAGTCTGTGGATGGGTTTAGTCGTTGGTGCGGCCGAAGAGGACGTTGGTCCAATAGAAGGCCACGGTGCCGCTCCCGATGACGAGGCAAGTCGCGACCGTGCGCCAGAGAATGTCGGTGCCGGCAAATTGCCAGATTGCGAGCAGCGACGCGAGCACGGCGACCAGAATGCACGCGCTCGTAATCCAGAAGGAGACACTTCTGACGAGACTCGGGTTCAGATAACCGCGTCGTGACTGGCGTTGTTCAGAGTCGGGCAAGTTTCCTTCTCCCTCGTTCGTGTTCCACCGGACAAATCAATTGCTGTTGGAGTATGCCAGATTCTAGACAACATGGCCGATCTTGAGAAGCTCGCTTCGGCGTTCCACCGGGAAGAACTCTTCGTTTAGAGGCGGGCAGTGCCTGCATCTAACGACGGTTGGCGGTTCCGATCGACTTAGTACCGCGCGCCGTCGCGTCTTTCACCCAGCAGTCGATAGTCCTTTGCCTTGATCGCTTCTACAACTTTGCCCCGCTCTCGATAGATCGAGACGTGTCTGAAATTACTGACGGCCAGTCCGACGTTGAAGACCAGGCCACCGGCAAGGAACACCGCCGCAACCTTCTGCCAGCGCTGCTTGCTGAGAAACTTGCTCCAACAATACAAGCTATAAAACATCACGACCGGAAACGTGACGTAAAAAGTGTGCGACACCGGCGACTTCATTGAAAAAATAAAACTGACGTAGAGCAGCAACACTGTCGCGAAGGTGAAGTATTTGACGGCCTTCCATTCCTGATGCGCGTGCTTTTTTCTAAACCACAGAACCAGCATCGCCACGCATTGCAGGATGCCTGTAAGAGTGAGCACCGCGGCGAACGGCATCAGCCACGGATTCTCTCGCAGCAAAGCCATGCGTGCGGCGGTGTTTGCGCCGATGAAACGCGGCAACTCAAAACTGGCGAACGACAAGAAACGCCCGAGGACGCCCTCGACGACGTTCAAATGTCGCAGCAAGTTTCCGGAGTTAAAACCAACTGTCTCGCCGGTCCCGCCCATCCCGGCGGCCAATCCATATTTAATGAACGTTGGGAGAAGAAAGCCGGCAGGCAAAAGCGCGCCGAGCAAGAACCACGCGAGCGACGCCAACACGCCGCGACCCAGTCCCTTGAATTGAAAACAAAAAGACAGAATGACGTAAGGAACCAGCACCACCCACGACAAGTGGAACTGCATAATCCAAAACAGCCCCAGGCCCATGAAGAAGTTAGCCCAGCGCCGCGGAATGAGCCCAGCGCTTAGAAAAGGATAGGTTTCAATCGCGCCGATGAAGAACAGGATCGCCGCCGGCAAAACGTACGACGGGTTGAAAATATGCGTCGAGAGGTTGAGCGTCCACGGCGCGGTCAGCAGCCACGCCCAGGCGAACCACTTCGGAATCTCGGGGAGCCGTTTCGCGCAGTACCACGCGAAGAAGCAAAGGCCGGCAAACGACAAGAGGTTCAGCAGAATGTATGGCGCCTCAGGAATCGGCAGAACGTAAAGAGGCAGGCCGACGACGAGCCCCTGCAGTGCGCCCGGAATCTGAATCGTGTGAGTGACGTCGGGCCCAAAATACGGCCAGGCGCCGGTCGTGTAAAACTTCAGACCGATCAGGTAGATCTGTTTTGTGTCTTCATCGAGGAACTGCGAACAAAATCCGAAGGCCAGGCGAAAGAGAAAAGCCAACAGCAGCAGCAAGAGGAAAATTAGTCGGCGACTTCGTGGATTGAGAGGCATTTGCCCGTGCGATTCTGAGCAACAAGTCGCCGCGCGATGACGCCTGTTAGTTCAAACTGTTTACCGCCAAGACGCCGAGGCCGCCAAGGTTAAAATAGCAAAAAAAAGCTGATAACCGTTCAGTTCGCGGTCCTGATTTTACTTGGCGTCTTGGCGGTTAATCCTTGCCCGGTCAGTGAACAGCCGTTGTCGTCCAACTTTAAGACGGATTCAGCGGCGCGCGCCGGTTGGCCTTGGCTGACCAGTAAGCAATCAGCGCAATCGGCAGCCCGACCAGGAGCGCGTGTCCGACAATGCCGTTGAGCTGGACGGGCCAGGGGATTGGGCCAGTGCGAGGGCCATACGCCGAGAGCGGGACGACGATATAGGTCATCACGAAATACACAACTGCGCCGTAAGAAAGTCCGACCACTACCGCGTGCTGGAGCAGCGCCGGGAGATTTCTGCTCAGGAAGTAAAAGACCGTCGCGATCAGGGTGGCGTTCAGAAAATGAAGCAGCAGTCCGAGCACTGCCATCTTCGCCCCTCCGTTGAACGCCTCGCGGCCATAGACTCCACCGGCCACTGACTGAAGCACGCCTACCGCCGTTGTCCCCCTATAGATTCCGAAGAAGGTCACGGCGTCGAGAATGTCGAGTCCGCCCACGACGAGTCCGCCCCAGACGATCGTGTCGAACGCGCGCGGCGGCGCGAGCAGATCTGATTGACTGGGGGAACTGGTGATGGAGTTGTCGCTCATCGTTTCCATGGTTGGACGACTTTTTTGGAGTGCGGTGACCCGGCACCGCTTTGGTTTGCGGTGGCTCGACGCCGCAACTTTGAATAATCTCAACTCGCCGAGGTCGCGACAGGTCGCGACCGAACAAAGCGGTGCCAGGTCACCGCACTCCAAATTAACGGATGCGCATGGGCGCCATTGACTTGACTGACTGCGCCACCAGCTTCTTCAGCACTTTCAGATCGACGTCAGACAGCCGCTTGATATACAGGCACGACTTGCCGGTCTTGTGTTTTCCCAGCCGCGCCATCAGCTCGGCAGACGAATCGAAGCCGGGCATGATGTAAAGCGTCAAGTCGCCCTTGCGCGGCGAGAAGCCGGTGATCGGCCATTCGCCTCCGCGTCCGCTCTCATATTTGTATCGGTAGCGACCGAAGCCGACGATGCTCGGGCCCCACATCTTCGGCTCTTCTTTGGTCACGGCGCGCATGAGGTCGACGACCGCACGACAATCGGCGCGACGCTCGTCGTCGGCAATCTTGTTGAGAAAGGCATCGACGCTAGCCGTTGTCTCTTTCGTCTTTAGTTCGGCCATCTGTCCTCCGCGTTCAAGGCGGAAGCCCAACCGTTACGGCGGGCTTTGCTTTTGGATCTAAAGAGCCCTGGCTGGATGTCTAAGAGCCCTCCCTGACCGTCCCACCCCAACCGGGATGCCCGGCTGGGGACCCCGGGGGTCGGGCTTCCGAAATCAATTGGCCCACAAGGCTGCCCAGGTAGCCGGCCCAACTGCACCGTCGCTGCCCAGTCCGTTCTTTTGCTGGAAAGCAATCACGGCGCGCCCGGTGCCGGGCCCGAAGTTTCCATCCACGCCGAGCGAATAACCCAAATCGCTGAGCCGCTGCTGCATGGTCCGCACGTTGGCGCCTTTGCTACCCTGGCGCAAAACCGTGCCCGGATAAGCGGGACATTCGCCCGAACTGTCTGCCGGAGCCGCAGGCGGAGCAGGCGCGTCTCCGTCAGCATCGTCCTTGCTCATAACTTTCTTGGCGCGATCGTAATACTTGATGCGATCGTCGAGGCCGTTGTAGCCGCCGTTGATGCGCTTGGTGATCGTTTTGAATTGCTGCTGGTCCGCGAGTTCGTTGAGCCCGTTCAGTTTCCAAAATTGCCCGGCGATGCGGAAACCAACTTCCTTCGTGGCCGCAATCGTCGGGTCGTTGACGAGGTCGAGGCCGAGCAGCTTTCCATACTTATCGTAATTGGCGCGGCCGGTCAGTTGAATCGGTCCGCGACCTTTGTAGCGCTTGCCGTCGCCCGGTTGGGTGTTGCCGAGGTCCTTCCGTCCTTCATAAGCAGCGCCCGACGCAATCTCTTCCATGTAGCGCAGCTCGCCCGACTCATGCGCGAGCTGGGCCAGAAAAGCGGTTTCGCGCAGGTAGGAAGTTATTTCAAACTCCGCCATCGCCTGCTGAATGAAGGGTAGATAGTCGGCGCGCTTGGCGGCGCCGCAGTTCGGCATAATTTGTCTGAGTTCGTCGTCGGTGAGCATTGCTTCAAGTCCTCCCAGGGAAGTGCGAACGCGAAAAAAACATTGGATTGCCACGGCGTAGTGCAACCAACAAGCGGGATTGATTAGCCGTCGGCAGGAACGGAGGCAAGATACGCCGCCCGTCCTGAAGGTGTCAATTGCGACTCTTTCCGCACGGCAATCGCGCGCGCGGGTTAGGCGAGAAACCCACTGACGCAGTAGAACAATCCCTGCTCTTTGTCGTTGGCGCTGACGGTTTGAAGGTTGGAAAAGTGGTCAGACAGCCGGGTTGCCCGCGATTTTCTTCGCGACGTCGCCGACGCGGATGATTCCCGGTTGCACGACGCGAGCGTTGATGCCGCGCAAGTGCAACTCTCTGCCGACCGTGGAGTTTACAAACTTCATCGCGTCGATCCCGAAACGCGAAACGAATTTTTTACAGCCGGTGTGCGGCTGTGGCGTGACTTCGATCACGGCCGAGCCGATCGCGAGCTGGGTGCCCGGCGGCAGGTTTTCCGCGCTCAGATCCATGTCGAGGTAGAGTTGATCGCCGGCCAGTTGCCAGCGAGCTTTGTCTTGCGCGACCAGCGCGGCCACGCGCGCGTTGATGATGTTGAGTTGCATTTCGGGATGGGAAGAGCCGTCCGGCGTGCGCGAACTGCCGCGCATCTTCCAACTGTCGCCGACCAGCCCGTCGTCCAGATGCAGCTCGCCTTCCTGCAAGGATTCGCGTTGCTCGATTTCGGGCCGTCGCACGATCAACTGCAAAACGCCTTCGTCGCGCGGCGCGCTGCGAATCTCGTCGAGCCCGGCTTCAAGTTCATCCATCGTCAAGTGTTTGATTTCACCGATCACTGGTCAAATTTTCCTCCTGAGTACGAGTCACCGTCTAACCTGCGAAGTCTAACCTGCGAAAGTATAGCCGACGAAGAAACCGCGGCGCTCCGTTACGGAATGTTTCCAAAGCCGCCGAAGTAACACCCCGAGGTGATAAGGCGCGGCTATTTTACTGAACGCTGAACGCGAAAGGCGAGGTCTACGATTGAGAAAACCTGGGCCCATTGGCATAACCAAGGGACCCAGGTTTTTGTTTGTAGGACCGGCATTCCTGCCTGTCCAATGCGTGTTTAGACGCGGGGCCTGTCCCGCGCGGTCGGCGCAAGTGCCGACTCTAAACTGTAATCAAGTTAACGGCAATCAAGTTAAGAGGACAGGCAAGAATCCCTGTCCTACGTTTGTTATTGCACTGACACGTCGTCCACGCGGAATGACGTCGGCAGTGTAATGTCGTTGGTCGCGCGGAACTGTATCCGCACCGTCTGCCCCGCGAAAGACGCGAGGTTGTATGGTCCACGCAGGACGTACACGCCGGCCGTGCCGCTGTTGGTGTTGCTGAAGGTCGCCAACGTTGCCAGAAGCGTGCCCGAAGTGCTCCGTACTTCGATGAAGAGACGGTCGTAAATCGTCCCCGGCGCCTCACTGGTGGTGATATTCAACCAGAAGTTGAGATTGCCGCCGCTCGGAACGGTGACTGTCTGATACAGCGTGCTCGTGCTGCTGTTGTTGATGCCGAGAATCATGTAGGCCGTACCGCTGTGTGGGAAGGTGCCGGTACTGCGTTGAGTTGACCCGCTGATTACCCACGGCGTCGTGCCCGTTTCAAATCCCGGGTTAACAAGCACATTGGTGCCGCCGCCTCCGGTGCCTGCCTGCGTAACCGTGAACGTTTGGCCGGCAATAGTCATGGTGCCGTTACGCGACGTCGAGCCGGTGTTGGCGGCGACGGAGTAATTCACTGTGCCGTTGCCCGAACCGCTGCTGCCCGAAGTTACGGTGATGAACGTCGAATTGCTGGCGGCGGTCCAAGCGCAACCGGCGCCGGCAGTAACCGTGACGCTGCCCGATCCGCCCGCCGCCGCGTAGCTGGCGCTGGTCGGATTGATCGAGTAGCTGCAGGTGCCGCCGCAATCCGACGGTAGATCCGTGGCCGCGACGTGCGTCGTGCCGTCGTTACCGACAGCCGAGACGCCCATGCCGTGACGAGCAAAGACGGTCCAAATCGCACAGCGATTGGCGCCGCCGTTCAGGTTTTGATCGGCTTGCAGGATGCCGTCGCGCGCGTTAAGGAACGACGGGCGGACCGGCGTGAACTTCATGCCGTTCAAAACTATCCGGTCTGAGATGGTCGCGCCGAGTTGCGTGCGCAAGTCCCACAGCGTTGCCGCCCAGACTTCGCCGTCGCGGTGAACCTGAAAACCGCCCGCTCCGATGTCCGCGTAAGAATCGTGGACCGGATTAGCCGGGACGGTGTAGGGCGCGCGTCGGATGCCGTTCGGATTGCCGGTGGAATATTCGCCCACGGCGCCGTCGTTGTTGATGGTGATGGCCCAGTAGTCTGACCACGCCTCACCCATTGCGCCGGATTGGATGCCGCTCAGGCCGGTGCCGCCGTTGCCGATCAGGCGGTTGGAGATGCCGTGTCCATACTCGTGAAACACCACGTCGCCATCCATTGAACTGTCGCGGTCCGGATTAGGCGAGGTGAAAAGATACTGCTGCATGCGCGGTCGCTGGCCGTCTGGCGGGGTGGCGAAATTGGCATTGTTCGTGCCGGAGCCGTCCTGCGCTTCCGCACGCACCGAGTCGTTGCCGCTGCCGCCGCGTCCGTAGTTATTCGTTTGGAAGTTGCCCGACGTTTCCGTGAAGCCGAGGCCGTAGGAGAAGTCGTGCATGACGTTGTTGTAATAGAAGAGATTGGTGACGACGGCGGCCTGCTGCGTGCGCGGATCGACGGCCGTCGAGAAGGGGAACGTGAAATCCTGAGTGGCTGAAGACGCATGGCCGACGGAAAGTCCGGCGCCGTTGTTGTTGTCAGGCGCGTTGTTCGCATCGGTGTCGAGGTAGGCTTCGACGTTGTTGCCGGTGGTCACCGTCGAAGTTCCCATCCAGCCGGCGGCGGTGTTGATAACCGTATCGCCGACAAACGAGACGAGCTGGCGCGCGCCCTTGTCCGGGGCTTCGATGTAGACCGTGCCCTGCGCCGCTTCGATGTAAAGGTTGAAACGCAAAAGCAGCTCGCCGCTGTTGGCGTCGACGAGGGTTTCATACCACTCGTTCTCGCCCACTTCCGTGTAGACGTGCCAGGCGAGGCGGGCCGTGTCGCCGACGCGCAGGATGTTCAACTCCGAAAGCACTTCTTCGTAATCCGGCTTGATCGGATTGGCAAAGCGAGACATTTCGGATTTCGAGGCGCGGCCGGAAGTTTCGACGAAAGACGCGTCGACGGGCCGGCCGGCATATTCAAACGCTTTCGCGATCGCTTTTGCTTCACTCAGCATCGGTTTTGCTTTTACCGGCAAACCGGAGACGAGAAAGCCTTCGCGGACCGAGAGCACTTCGCCGTTTTTGTTGACGGCCACCTGCACTCCGCCCTCAAACACTTTTACGCCGTCAACTGTCTGCTGATACTTCAGAAATGTTGTGCCGCTGTCATTGTCTTCGTTGACCAGGGCCAGGCTGGAAATATCGGCACGGCTCAGTGCAAAAAGCGACGGCTGGCGCGACAGGAATCCGCGGGCGATGTTGTCCGCCGTGTCTGACTGCGGCTCTGAGAGCGTCGCGCCGTCAATGAAGAAATTTTTCAACGCGCCTGCCTCGTTCACTTGCGCGCGCAGGTTTTCGGCGTTTTCGGCTCCAAGGCCCGTGCGGAATTTGCCTAATTCCGAAGCGCGTGTTTGCGCCGCGCCACTCAGCCCCGCGGTTTGCTTGGCGGCCGTACTGATATCGACATCGGTAAACTCGCCTCTGCCTGCCAGGCGAATGTCATAGTTGGGGAGCCCTGCCGGGGGAATCCGGCCTGACGATTTGGCACTTTTGTCAGGCGCGGGCGCCGCGTCTGACCGGAAAAAGGGAAACATCGCAACTACTGCAATAAGAGTTGCCAGCACTCCGACGAACAAACTTTTACGCATTATTTTCTGCCTCCATAGTTTTTAGTTGAGGTAAGACAACACGTCGTCCAGTGGTCCACAGGTGCGGGAGGCTCAGGATCGAGTGACACCTGCGGCTTTAGTCCGGTTGAGAAATTGTCTTACGAGTTTTCTTGCGAGCACCTCATGCGCCGCGAAGTCGATAGCTGTCTTCGGCCGAAGACCGAAATGCAGCAGCGGAGCGAGGCCCAACATGCTTTGCAAGTGCTGACCTGAATATCAGTCGCTTCTAAAAGGCTGTGTGGCTACCGAGTCGGGTCAGTTTTGATTCAAGCGACGGCAGGTCGTTGCCGTCCGTTGTTTCGAGGGGCGGCACAGCTTACCAAAGCGGGGCGGAGTTGTTAAGAAAAATGTGGGCTTGAATTGTTATAAATTGAAGACAAAATTTGGAGTGCGGTGACCTGTCACCGCTATGGTCTGGTGGCGGCTCGACGCTGCAGCTTTCAAGAGATTCAGATTCCCACATGGTCGCGACAGGTCGCGACCGACCAAAGCGGGCCAGGTCGCCGCACTCCAAACCTGAGAATCACAAGGCATTAGACGACGTTGACAGAAGCTGCGCGTCGAATGGTTCCGCCATCCGTTAACCGGCAGCAACCCACTTCGACGCGCAGTCCGTCACGCGGCAGTCACTGGTAGGTGAACTGGCCCGGCACTTTCGTTGACTGCTCGCCCGATTTGACCGTTAGCTCAACCGGCCCCGTTCCGATAGGCGCTTCGACCGTAATTGAAGCCGAATCAACCGAGGTAACTTTAGCAGGGACGTCCCCGAAGGTGACCGTGGTCGAGTTGCTGAATCCAGTGCCGGTAATCTTCACTTGCGTGCCAATCGGCCCCTCGGTTGGACTCATCGCGGTCGCAGTAATAACCGCGACTTTCTGTTGGCCCACTGACAACGATTCCTGAGGTTTGGAATCTTTACCTGGTCCCGGTTTGGTGAAGAACGCGTTCGCAACGTCGGTCAGTTTCAACGCCGCCTGCTGGCTAAACATGCCGACCAGCCCACCGATGGCGATGATGAAAAGTGCCTGGCTTCTTCCACCACCCGCCTGATCGACCAGCCCCGCGATAATTACCAGGCTAAAGAGCATTGCCATCGCCGCGCCGAGGAAGGGTAGAGAGACGTACATCGGCATCCAGCGCCATTTCAATTCTCCCTGGCCGAAGTACCAGTAAAGCGAGCGCAGCGCATGGATACAGCCGCCGAGGGCCCCCGCCATCACGACCATGAAGTAGAGGCCGGTGCCGGAAGGAGGCGGACAGGTGTAGGTGTAGGCGGAAGTCAGCGTGTCGGCAGCTCCGCCCTTGGCGACGGTCACGTCTACCACTCCTTCACTGTGGGCGGTGGTGGTGACGGTGATGGCTTTGTCGGTGACCTGGTTCACCTTAGCGGGGCTCTCGCCGAATTTGACTTCGATGCCCTCCCGGGTGGTTCCAAAGTTCTTTCCCTTGACGGTGACCAACGTTTTGCCCCGGATTGGTCCCGAACTGGGTTCGAGGGAATCCGCATCGAGCTTCGTTGCCTCGTCGCTGGCGGCGGGGGAGGGGCTTGGCCGCGGTGACGGCGTCGGCGCCGGCACGTTAGCGTTTGTCTGGGCGCCGGCGATCGCATTTGTGTTCGCGTTGGCGTTCGCAGCGGTGTTTGTATTGGCGGGAGCGTTGGCATTTGTCGCGGCGTTGGTGTTCGCCCCTGGCGTCGTAGACGAATTGACGTTGCCACCTGGACTGGCGCCGCGGTTGGCGTTTTCCGCGCTCGGAGTGGGCGTGGCGGTAGACGCGTACGAGGGTTCCAGATCGCAGACGGGCCAGCCCTGGGTAATGCCCCAAAGCAGGACGACGATCAGAACGACCAAAAACGCCGTAGTCGCCATGATCCCTGCCGAACCGACGGGCGAGCCGCCATCGGGCAGGTCTTTCAAGCCCCAGCGAGGTTTACGACCAGCGGGAGACGGAACACCCTGCCTACCGTCGCCTGGACCCGGGACTTTGTTTGCGGCGTCATTCTGCTCGTTCATGGTGCTTAATCCTTTCAAGGGTTGTCGGGGCCTGAACTCAATGTCGGAAGGCCTGGGCTGAACTTTGCGCAACTTTTGCGTCTTACTTACGAAACTTTGCGGTTTGGATCTGTTTTAGCCGCAAGGCCCGCAAAGAACTCGCAACGGGCCGCAAATCAAATTGAACCGGAACCAGGGCGTGACTTCGCGTTCCGATTCGAAAGACTGCTGTCTTACTTATCAATGATTAAACTGGGGAAAATATTTCACAGTGCGGCACATAAGGCGCCATCAGCCAAGCCGGTACACAGCAACTGCGTAGAGAGGTCAAAGGCTTTTGATATTACTGACCGTCGCGACCACGATGATGCCCGACGCAGCTTTTCCGGCAATCGTGACGCGACCCGAAACTGAGGCGGACGGTTCCTTTGCCGGCGACTGGGCCAGGCAAAACGCGGAACTAAAAATGATCAGACTGAGAAGCGCAAGGGCGCGCTGGCGGATTCTCATTGAGGCACTCCTTCAGGTGACAATCTTAACCGCCAAGACGCCAGGAGCGCCAAGAAAAGTGCCTGGAAGAAAAAGTCCACAGATTTACGCAGATTGCACAGATTACACAGATTGCAGTAACCAGGCGCCATTTGTCGTTTAGAGGCGGGCACCGCCCGCCGTCTCAATGTTGAACGGGCGTGCGACCGCAACGTCGAACCGGCGGGCAGTGCCCGCCTCTAAACGTTGGTTCGATTCTTTTTGTATCGTTCATCTCTAATCTGCGTAATCTGCGGATGTCTCAGGTTCCTGGCGCGCCTGGCGTCTTGGCGGTAAATATCCCCACGGTATAGGATCGGGTCATGAACGAAACAACTGATTCGCAACTCAGCACCGTGGCCCGCTATCGCGCCCTGCATGATTCCGGATGCTTCGTCCTGCCGAACCCCTGGGACATCGGCACCGCGGTCTACCTGCAACACCTCGGTTTCAAAGCGCTCGCCACCACTTCCGCCGGCTTTGCCTTCTCGCGCGGGTTGCCCGATTCGGTTTCGGCCGTTTCGCGCGGAGCGATGCTGGCGCACATCAGTGAAATTGTTGAAGCAACGTCGCTGCCGGTGAATGCCGATTTTCAAACCGGCTATGCGGTTGAACCCGAAGGCGTGGCTACGAGCGTGACGCTGTGCATCGCCACCGGCGTCGCTGGACTTTCGATCGAAGACGCGTCAGAAGACAGCGCGGCGCCGCTTTACGAATTTGATTTGGCGGTGGAACGAATCAAGGCGGCGCGTGCGGCAATCGACGCCTCAGGAATCCCCGTCGTGTTGACGGCTCGCTGTGAAGCGTGGCTGGTGGGCCAACCCGATCCGTTGCGCGTGTCGCTCGACCGGCTCGTCGCCTTCGCGGATGCCGGCGCGGACTGCCTCTACGCTCCCGGCGTTAGCGAACCCGACGAGATCGCGACGATTGTTAAAGCCGTCGCCCCTAAGGCGGTCAACGTTCTGGTGTCAATTAACAACTGCAAGCTCTCGGTTGCTCAACTTACCGATCTTGGCGTGCGGCGAATTTCAGTCGGCGCGGCGCAGGCGCTAGTGGCATGGGGCGCTTTCATGAGCGCGTCAAAAAACATTGCTGAGAACGGGTCGTTCGCTGATTTCGCCGACGCGCCGCCGTTTAGCGATCTCAATGATCTCTTTCGACAGCGAGTGTCATGAATTTCCTGGAGCAAAGAGCGGGGGCAAGCCCACCTTCCTGACCGCGAGCTGATCGGAGTTGACTTCTCATTCCTGCGGGGAAAGGCTTTCATGCGCGCGTTTTTGAGGCTTCTCCCCAGTCTCGAGGTTGGGAAGGGGGCTTGCCCCCGCTCCTGTTAGTTACTCGCCGCCTGCCGCCCCGAAATGCTTGTCGAGGTAAAACTTGTCGACGAAGTAACGTTGCTGCCAGCCGGGCTTGACGCGATCGAGCAACAATCCTTCGCCGGCGCCGAGTGCGTAAAACATTACCCGCTTGGACTCCATAAGTTGACTGATTCTCAGTTCGTTCACTATGCCGCGCTTCGTTTCTTCAGCGACTTCTCCGAAAGGCTTGTAATCCTTCAGCGCCCGAAACGCCGGACTCGGCTTGTACTTTTCCGCGGCCAGTTTAGCGACACGAAACTCGGTGTATCGGGCGATGCCTTCCTGCCACAACTGAAAAGAGAAATATCTGTAGTCATCAGGACTGAGCGTATTTTCTAGTTCGCGACGCTGCTTAAGATACGCGGCGAGTTTGGCGGAGAAATCAGATCGGGTCTCCGACTCCAACGCATCCGCCAGTAGCAGGCTCAGGAGCGAAAAGTGTTCCTCCATCTCCATCCAGTCGTACGGGAAGGGGTAGTTCAACATCCACATGCCCGTCTGATCGCCGCGCGTCAAACCCAGCGCGTTCACGTCTTCATAGTAACGCGGCTGAGAATTCTGCAACTGGTGAAAGTGTTCATGCAGCACCGTAACGACCCAGGGCGTCGACGTTTTCTTTGCCGTATTCTCCGCCTGACCAACGACGATAGTGGGAACTCCGGCAATCGGAAATGTTGCCAAAAAGTGCGGCTGTTGGGTCCGCTGGCGATAGAAAACTTTGCTCTGTAACAACGAATCGTCGCCGGCGGCAATGAAATCCGAGGGCGGCTTTGGATGGCGAATCAAAAACTCGTGCTCAGGCGTGACAAGTAAGACGGCAAACGGCGCCTTGTCCCAACCGGGCCAGATTTTATTGCCAAGCGTTTCGCCGATTCGAAACGCCTCCGCGAGTCGGACGCGATCGATTTCAGCAATCCGTGGCTGGTCCACCGCCGAACTTGCGAGGTTCGCGGTTGAAGCCACCAGCAGCAGAAGCAAAACGATAGAAGATCTAATCAAGTGTGATTGCATGTCGTAAGCAAATCAATCGGGACGGTTCGTCAACAGTCTCAACCAAACATAGCCGAGCGTACTAGCCGTCAAAGACGCCAGCAGGATTGCCATCTTCGACGCTCATAAATCTCGCGTTTGAGTTCCAGGCCGATGAACAAAAAGAAAACCGCCATCAGCAAATCGTTGATCCAGGCTTCAATGCTGAGACCGCCAACGTGCGCGTGCCAAATGCCAGATAAGCTGCGCTAGCACTTGAATTGGCAAGCAGAAGCGAGATGGCCGTGCAAATGATCAGCACGATCCCGGTGGATTTTTCAGACTTGAACAGGGCTTTGAAGGATTTCGATCGACGGCGAGCGTTCGCCATGAGGGCGCGGCGACGCTTCTTTTCGGGCCGCTTCATCCTTTGGTGACCAGCAGGGTTGCGGTGTGACCCCTGGGCGGCACGCGCCGATTGTTCTGCGGATAGGGACTTAGAGTGACAAGGCTAATCTTGTAACCGCGATATTCGACTTCATTCGAAAACGAGGAAACGCTACTGGTGTTCAGCGTGACGGTCTTGCTGTCTTTGCCGTTGCTGACTTTAAACTTCACGGCCGCATTGCCGGCCCACACACACGTGACGCCAATTGGACAGCGCGAGTCGTTCTCGACCACCACGAACTTGATCCGCAGCTTTGTTCCTTTCACGCTGACCTGCTGGCCGGGTTTGACCTTGAACTCACGCCTCAAGCGGACGACCTGCGCTCCGCCGCCATGACGCGCGCCGGCGCCAATTGCTTCAGGCGCGCCAAAGCAAGTGAGCAGTACACAGCAGCTCATCACCAACGAAATCAGCCGCGGAGTGAACGTGGATGTAAGTGCGTGCAGCATGAAGCAAACTCCCCTATAAGTTTTGACTCAACGGTCGATTCCCAGATGAATCGTTTGGCTATCTTCAGTCCTGTCGCGGACTCATTACTCAGCACTCATCACTCGGGATTTTCACGCGTCCAGTTCTCCGAAACTACTCTGCCTTTCGCGAGATCGTCCATGACCAGAATCAACTGATGATCGTGATCGCTGTAGAGCACTTCGATGTTCACCCCAGCCTCCGCCATCCGGCGCGTGATCTTTTCCAGTTGGCCAGGTTGACCCTGATTCAGCCGCTGGACGAGCACCTCGCGTTCCTCCAGGACAGTGATGCCTGCGGCCTCGAGAGCGTTGCGCGCCGCGGCGCCGTCGGCGAAGAGGAAGTGCGCCACGCCCTGTCCGCCGACAACGAACGCGCCGCCGCCTTCGATGCTGACGCCGGCACGGCCGAGGGCGTCGCCCATCTCGGCAAGGGCACCCGGTCTATCGTACAGCGCGATCGCCAGATCCTTCATCGCAGTTCTCCCTTTGGAGTGCGGTGACCTGGCACCGCTTTGTTCGGTCGACCTGTCGCGACCATCGTGTTGAGGTAAATCAAAAACGCGGCGTCAGGCCGCCGCAAAACCAAAGCGGTGACAGGTCACCGCACTCCAAAAGTTACCGCACTCCAAAAGTTACCGCGCTCCAAAGTTACCGCACTTTAAGTTACGCACTCCAAAGCTACTTCTCGTAGACGTAGTAGATAACGCCGGCGTAGTCATCAGTCAGCAAAAAACCGTCGACGCCAAAGCTCAAAATATCCACCGGCCGCCCGTTTATTCTTCCCGCCGTCAGAAAACCGTCGATGAAATCTTCCGGCAGGTCCGCGGGTTTTCGATTCTCCTGAAGCCGCACTACGCGGTAGCCATGCCTGAGACTTTTCTTGGTCGAGCCGTGGAGCGCAACCAGAAATGAATCCCGCAGCGGGCCACCGTAACCCGATTTCGGCACCGGCCCCATGTCGAGTGAATTGAAAAACTCAAACCCAAGCGGCGAGCTGTGCGCGTCGAAAGCCGCGAAAGCAACCGGCACGTTCCGGCAGTTCAACTTTTTCCCGCCGAGATTGAATTTTGGATCAGCGAACGTTGCAGCGCCGGCCTGATAACAAAACGGCCATCCGTAGTTCGTCCCGTCCTTCACGGCGTACATCGTATCCGCAGGTTTGTGGTCGCCGAGATGGTCCGATCCCATGTTCGTCGCGTAGAGATTGTCTTTGATCCAACGCACGCCGACGGCATTGCGCAGGCCGCGCGCGAAGTGCTTTTGATTCTTGCCGTCAGGATCCATTTCCAAAATGCTGGCGCGCACTTCTTCCTTTTCTTCGCACGCGTTGCAGCTGCTACCGACGGAAACATAAATCTTGCCGTTGCCAATCGCGATGGTGCGCGTCAAATGCCAGCCGCCGTATTTGTAACTCAAACCGTAGTCGGGAAAAGTTGCGAGCACTTCCGGCTTGGCGCTCGGCGCAGTTTCACCGGCGGTGTATTGGTAACGCAGCAGGCGATCCGTCAGCGCCAGATAAAACCACTGGACACCACTCTGATCGGTGTAAAAGGCGACGCTGTTCGGATTGCGTAAGCCGCTCAGGTACGGCGTCACCTTCTTGAAGTTCCCGCCCGCAGGATCGAATTCATCGAGAATGTAAACGACGCCCTTCGTGTTATCCGCGAGGTTGTACATGTCCGTAACGAAGATCCGGTTGTCAGGACTGCGGGCCATGAAGCGCACGCGTTTCAAGCCCTGCGCCGCCACTTTGATTGCAAATCCCTCCGGCAGGTTCAGGTTGTATGACTTGCCGTTGGCGAGTGTGATGCGATGAGGCGTCAGCTTTCGAGCGTTCGCCCCGGTTTGACCGACCGCGATTAGATCAGCGGCGCTGAAGCAGGCCGCAATCACAAAGATAACTATTTGTACGGTTCTTCTACGCACAGCTCAATCACTTCCAGTTGTTTCGGTTGAAAGAAAAGCGTGTTCTCTACCTACGGTTTGTTCTTGCGGGATTTGAGCTTTGAACCGAGCAGGGCGCCGGCCAAAAAGCTGATGGAAGAAAAGATGATCGAGCCCAGGCCTTGTTTCGGAGTCTGCGGCAAAACACTGCCGACTGCGCCGGCCACAATTTGTGGCGTCGACTGCGCCAGCTCTTTCTTAAGGCGTGCTATCTCGCCGTCGTAATAGGCGGCGTCGTTCTCCGCTTCGATCTGGTCACCTTCGAAGTGCTCGTTGCCGGTGCCGTGTTTGGCGGTGGTTTCTTTCAATGCGTGCAGGTAGGAATGCAGTCGTGCCGCCCGCTCTTCATAGCTAATTAACTGCTGTTCGAGGATTTGACGATCCAGTTTCATAAGGCGCTCCTTTGATGCCGCTCGGGTTCAATCCAACAGATCCTGATGGCGGAAGCCCGCGCGTAAGCAAGGGCTACGAAGACTCTTTGTGCAAGCCGCTAGCTAAAGAGCCCTCCCTCATGGTCGGGCTTCGGTCATAAGACGAAAAATAAATTGCCGCGCGATAGTACGCAATCCTCTCGCCTGGCGACAAGAGGGTGCGTGAAGTAACTTCTGCTTCGCTCGAACGCCTCAACGCAATCGATCTCGCCTCCGTTGAAACACTTTGCCCCAGCTGTCATTGAATATTGACGCAGTTTGTAAAGTAGGATTGTATACAACGCCTTTATCGAGCCCAGCCGGCGGTCCTCAAACTTCAGTGATCCGTCGGATTGATTAGGAGCCCCATGAACCTCGTTCGCCCTTATACGCTCAGGCGTACCCGTTTGCCGAACCGCCTTCTCATCTGAAAAGTTGGACGCTGATCCCGGGAGCAAGACAAAGGACCCGGTTCTTTTTTACCTTTGGGGCCGGCGCTATCACCCCGCTTAACGCCGCTCGTGTGAATGCGCAGATATTCAAAATTCCCGCCCCCGCCATCGACGATACTCCTGCCAGTTCCCAACGGGGCGAATTCGTGGCCCGCTTTGGTGAACCGCCGCCCGACAAGACCTATGTTGGCTTCGTGCCTCTCGAACGCGATCGATTTTTCCGCCAGTATTATGCTGGTATCCGGCTCAAGTCTCATTACTGCGACAACGACGACTGCACCCAATTCAAAAATAGCTTCCCGTCCATCGTCGATCTGGGGATTGGCCAGAACGAAGCAGTGACCGGAGGGACCTTCAAACAGAAGGGCAAGCGCGCCTGGGTTGTTCGGATAGACGCTTTCTACAATTTGCCATTTAAACCGGCTAATTTCCTTTATCTCTATGCAAGCAGTGATCTGGACGTCACCGGGTGCGGTGTCGAGGAAGAGCGGATTATCAATCCTCGGACCTCCCTGCCCAATTTTCATCACAGTGGCTTTCGTCATCGGAAGTTCTTTTTTGGAGGGCGCTGACCTGTCAGCACTTTGGTCGGCTGCGACTTGTCGCCGCCTGTTCAAGTCTGAGAGTCAGGATTCCCTATCGCGAAGCGGTTACGTAACTTAGCCCAGGGTTGCCGCGCTTCGCGGCTACCCTGGGAACCAGTGTATGAAATATTCCCTACCCCAACGGGGTTGTGAAAAATCCATTGAACCCCGTTGGGGTTCCAATCTTCCTTGGTGTTTTACCCAGGGTAGCCGCGAAGCGCGGCAACCCTGGGCTAAGTTACGTTAACCGCTTCGCGGTACTAACTGCTTTCTACGGCGTGGTTGGTTTTGCGTCGGGCTTGCCTTGCGGGTTCTTCGGCCAATCCGGCGGCTCAACGCGTCGTTGCCCAGTTGCGGGATCGAAAACAGCATTCCGAAGAAACTGTTCCGTGGTCCATGGCGGCGGATCGCCGCCCAAATACTTGTGAAACCATTCGACGTGCGCCGTGTAGTAAAGCGCCATCTCGTACCAACTCGGCCAGTGCCCGGCGTTCGAATAAATGATCAGCCGCGAAGGCACCTTCATCTGCTGCAAGTCCGTAAAGAAATGCAGCGACTGCGTGTAGGGCACGCGGTAATCGCGCTCGCCGGAAATCACGAGCGCCGGCGTCTTGAAATTTTTGACGAAGTTTGACGGCGACCACTTTTGGTAGTGCTCCGAATCATAAGGCTTGCCTTTCAGATCCCACTCGGGAAACCAAAGTTCCTCGGTGGCGCCGTGAAAGGAGCGCAAGTCGTACATGCCCATCATCGACGCGATCGCCTTGAAGCGGTCCGTGTGTCCTTCAAACCACATCATCATGTAGCCGCCGTAGGACCAGCCCATCGCGCCCATGCGGGTCGAATCGACGTAAGGAAGTTTCTCGAGCGCGTCCGTCACCTTCATCAAATCTTCGTAGACGCGTCCGCCGAAGTCGCCCGCGATCTGAGCGGTGTAGTCCTGACCGAAGCCGGTTGAACCGTGCGGATTCGGAAAGGCTACGACGTAGCCGGCGCCCGGATAAACTTGCCAGTCGCCGCGAAAGGCGTCGGCCCAATTTGATTCCGGGCCGCCGTGAACGTTCAGGATCAAGGGATACTTGCGCGACGGATCGAAGTTGTGCGGCTTGACGATGAACACCTGCACGCGTTTGCCGTCCGAACCGGTTACCCAAATCGTTTCGGCGGGACGAACGTCGACCTCGTTCATAAACTGCTCGTTAACATGCGAAAGCTTTACCGGCTTTGCTGGTTTGTCGTTGATGAGTTGCAGACCGTAGATTTCCTGCGGCTCGCCGACTGAGCGCTTGATGTAGAACAACCGTTGCTCGCTCGGGTCAAAATCGGAAGCGTCGATCGTTTTGTCTGCCAAAACCTGACTGATCGTTTTCGTGCTGACGTTGAGGCTAAAGAGTGGGTTCTGGCCCTCGACCGGTCCGAGGAAGTAAATCGTTTTCGAATTCTTCGACCACTTGAATTCATCAATCCAGTTGCGGAACGATTCAGTCAGAACAGTTGTCTTGCCGGTGGCGCGCTCGTAAATCGCGATGCGGAAGAGGTCTGATTCGTAACCTGGCTGCCGCTGCATTCGATAGCCGATGTACTTTCCGTCCGGCGAATATTTCGGGCTGCCGTCGTAGGCCGGGTTGGCGGCGGTGATGTTGCGGGCCTTTGCGTCCTTGTCGTCGAGCGAGATCAGCCAGAGATCGTTGTTAGTCGAAACCGCGGGGACGGGATCGTGATTCGAAACGTAGACGAGTTCCTTGCTGTCGGGCGAGAAATCGTATTGGAGTGGTCCGCCGAGTTGAAACGTGGGCGCGTCGTATTTGCCGGGTGTGACGTCTCGCGATTCTCCGGTGGTGGTGTTGGCGACGAAGGTGTGGGTGCGCGTGCCGTCTTTCCAGGTGGTCCAATGCCGATACAGCAGCTCGTCGGCAAGGTGAGCCTTCAGCGAGCCGGCTTCCCAGTGTGCCGCGATGCGCTTGTTGCAGGCGTCGTCGCCGTTGCATTCCGGATAGACGTCTGACGAAAACGCGATCCACTTGCCGTCGGGTGACCACAGCGGATCGGAGACTCCGGTTGAGATGCTGGTCAGCTTGCGCCATTTGCCGCCGCCCGCTCCGCCGCCGCCAGAATTCCAGGCCATCAAGTAAAGATTGTTGTCTTTTGAACTGACGAAGGAGATTTGTTTGCCGTCTGGAGAGAACGCCGGCGAATACTCGCTGTCTTCGCCGCTGGTCAGTTGGCGCGGATTTGTCCCGTCCGTGTCCATGGCCCAAACGTGACTATGTCGTTTGGCGCGACCCAAGTCTGACGTGGTCACCGCAAAGACAACCGTCTTGCCGTCAGGCGAGACGTGCAGGTCGGAAATGTTTTTGATGCGATAGAGATCTTCAATCGTGAACGCGCGTTTCTGCGCATGCAGGGAAGCGAAAGAAAGCAGCAGGAGGACGGACAACAAAGTAATGCGACGAAGCATTCGATAGACTCCTTTGATGTAACTCCAGCGATAGCTTGGGGAGATGGCCAATCTTGCGGCTCGGCGTCGATCTAAGCGGCCTTTGATTCACTTGTGGCAATTGCTTTGGCGATGTCTTTCTTCTTCGCGCCGGCAGCCAACAGGGCCTTAACCAAAAGGTCCAAAGAAACTGTGGGATCGCTCGCTTCGATCTTTGCGATTCGCGACTGACTGGAACGGAGGCGCTTCGCCAAATCGTTTTGCGATAAGCCGTTGCTGACGCGGCATTGCTTCAGACTGGCGCTTAGCGCTAGTTTGACTTCAACAAAAGCGGTCTCTTCGGGTGTCAAACCGAGGAAATCTCGCGCTGAGCCCACTTTCCATCCTGCGGCTTCTAGTTTTTTTCTTTTCTCAGCTTTCATATTCCTAACTCCGCGATCTCACGGCCTCGTACTGACTCAGGCGGCGTTTGCATTCTGCAACTACGCGTTGCGGCGTTTGTGGAGTTGTCTTGCGAAACACCTCAAGGATCACGATCGCATCACGGTCGATTCGATAAACAATGCGCCAGCTCTTTGTCTCATCCACTATTCGTAGTTCATGACAGCGCAAGCCAATGCTCGGCATTGGTCGGGAATGAGGAAGGGCCAACATCTCGCCTTGCTGTAACCGCCTGAGCAGTAGGCCGGCTTCTATACGGGCAAGAGGGGTGAAGGGCGGCGTCTTTATTTCCCCGCGTAGCCAGACCAGAGGCTTGTGTTCACCGGCCATTCTTGTTCCTTTAGTCTATGTCAGATGTGACATGGCTAGCAAGACTCAGAAGTGACTCTAGTAACGCCAGCTTGTCAGGTCGGCGCCTTTGGGCGCGCTCTTCATGATCCGATCGACGATCTTCGGTGCGTAAAACTGGTGATAGCGCAGCCGCGAGATCGCGTTCGGCCGCGTGTGGTCGCCGTTCCAGCAATGTTCGGCGCGCGGCTCGTAGTCCACTTCGCCGCCGTAGTAAGGCTCTTTCGTCGTCTTGAGAAAATCTTCGACGAGGTAGACGGCGTTGTTGAGATAGTAGTTGTCAGCTTCGCCGACGTAGATGTGCAGCTTGCCTTCGAGTTTTGGTCCAAGGGTTTTCCAGTCGCGCCGGAGGATGTGCCCAAGGTCGTAATGCTCGCGCCAGAATTCCGCGACCGAGCGATCAATCTTGCCCGTCACTTTGTCCCAGATCGGTTTGGGATAACCATCAGCGCCGACTGGCGAATAAACCGCCTGCCAGATGTCCCATTGCCCGCCAGAGCGGCTGTTGTTGCCGAGCGCCAGCTCAAGGTAGTTCAGCTCCTTCATCGTTGCCGCAAGTTCGCCCAGATAGTTTCGCTTGCCGGGCCGCGGCGTGTCTTTCCACGGCGCTTCGGCCGTGTAAGCGTTGTCGTGTTTGTAAATGTCGACAACGGTGAATGCGCGAAAATCGATCGGGTCAGGACAAGCGCCCCACGCGCCGTTGTATTCTTCCGGATACAAAATTTGCGCCGCGAGTGCTTCCCAACCGCCGGTTGAGCCACCGTACATAAAACGCGCCCAGCCTTTGCCGAGCCCGCGAAACTGTTTCTCGATAAACGGAACCAGTTCGTAAGTGATCGCGTCGCCGTATGGACCAAGGTTTTCGGAGTTCACCGCGTAGGAATCGTCGTAGTAAGGATTCGCGTGCTGAATCTCGATGATGATCATTCGCGGATAGTTCGGCCCAGTCCACTCCTGGTAAAACTTGTGCGCGTGCTCCTGCTGAATCTTGTTGTAGCCGGCGAGATGAAAACGTTCGCTGTAATCCGGTTTCAAATTCGAATCGGGCGGCGTCTCGCGAAAGCCGCCGAAGTCGGCAGGGAAGTGTCCATGGAAAATAACGAGCGGGTAATGTGCGTCGGGGTGACTATCAAAACCTTCAGGCAGCAGGACGTTGGCGCCGAGAAACATCGGGCGGCCCCAGAACTTTGTCAGCAACGCGCTCTGCATCTTCACGTGTTTGATGTACTTCGTATCCTTCGGCGGCTCGATCGGCGGAATGACTTTGTCCAGCGCGATCTTGATCGTGCGGTCATCGTTCGCGGTGACGGTTAACTTTTGCGGCGTGCTGTAAAAATTTCCGGGCGCGCGGTTCCACTGCTGGCCTTCGCCGCGATCCATGGGCAACTTTACGGTGTGGCCGTCCGACCGTTTGAAGGTTTCATAACGATGCAGCAGCGCCTGAACCCAGTATTCGCCCGGCTTTAACTCCGAAAGCGACCTGAGCGGATAACCAAAGGCGGCCGCGTCAACGATCGTTTCCTGTCCCGGCTTCAACGCGTCCACGTCAACTCCGAAAACTTGTTGCGTGTTCAGGTCTTCGTTGATCTGAAAGCGCGGCTCTTCGGCATTGTTGCGGGAAATGAGCAACAGCAGGCGGCCGTCGAGCGGCTCGCGACTGCTCGCTTCGGGAAAAGAAATGGCGAAGCTAACGCTGGAGGGGCCGGCTGCGGGTTCAGTTTTCATTTCGGCGGTCCTCGCTAAAAGAAGCGGCGTAAGAATGAATAGTGACAAAACAAGAAGGCGCAAAACCGTTGTTGATCTCATGAGTGTTCTCTTTCGATGATCGAGATCCCGTCGCTGACGCTCCGGGTTCTGACAAGAGTCCCGTTAGGGACGGAATGTTTATAGAACCGAACAGGCTCCTAACGGAGTCCAACTTAGGGTCGCTTCACTCGCTGAACTGCACCGGCGCCGACTCTTCCTCGTCTGAAGTCAACGCCGGCGTCTCTGCTCGCGCGCCGTCGGCGTACTGAAGTTTGTAGAGTTTCCAGTAAAGCCCGCGCTTGGCCAGCAATTCCTGATGCGTGCCTTGCTCGCGAATCTCGCCATGATGCAGCACCATGATCTGATCGGCGCGTTGAATTGTGGACAGCCGGTGCGCGACGACAAGCGACGTGCGATTCCGCATCACGCGCTCAATCGCCTGTTGAATCAGTTGCTCGGTTTCGGTGTCGATCGAACTGGTTGCTTCGTCCAGAATCAGTAACGCCGGATCGAACGCGAGGGCGCGGGCAAACGATATCAACTGCTTCTGGCCCACGGAAAGCCCGGCGCCGCGCTCTTTAACTTCGGCCTGGTAACCGCCGCGCAGACGTTCGATGAAGGGTTCGGCGCTGACTTCCTGCGCCGCCCAACGCACGCGCTCTTCGGTGATGTCCGTTCGCCCCAGCCGAATGTTGCCTGCGATCGAGCCGCTGAAAAGAAAAACCTCCTGCAGCACGACGGCAAAGTTTTCCCGCAACGATTTCAGGTCCCACTCGCGCAGGTCGACGCCGTCAAGCAGAATCCGGCCGCGCTGCACGTCGTAAAAACGCATCAGCAAATTTGTAATCGTGGACTTTCCGGAACCAGTATGGCCCACCAGCGCGAGCGATTGCCCGGGCGCGACTTTGAAGGAGACGTCTTTAAGAATCCAGTCGTCGTCTTTGTAAGCGAACCAAACATTCTCGAATTCGATGTGACCACGCGCGCGGCCCGACTTGGCCGGTACAGCCGGCGACGTGATAGCGATGGGCAGATCGAGCGTCTTGAAAATGCGATGCGAAGCCACGATAGCGGCCTGCAGCACGTTGTACTTGTCAGAGATGTCGCGGATGGGCTGAAACAGAAAATTCGAATACTGGATGAAGGCCACGAGCGCGCCGAGCGTGAGCACCGTGTGGCCCGGCGTGTTTTGCATCACGCGATAGCCGCCATACCAAATGATCAGCGCGATGCCGACCGCTCCGATGAAGTCGACGACAGGAAAGAAGACGGCGTAGTAAAAAATCGTGTCGATGTTCGCCTTGCGATAGTCCGCGTTGATCTCCTGAAACTTGTGAGTTGACTTCCGCTCGGCGTTGAAAATCTGGACCGTCTGCGCGCCGGCGAAGTGTTCCTGAAGAAAGGCGTTGATGCGTGCGATGCGCGTGCGCACCAGGTCGTAACCTTTGCGCGCGCCTTTGCGAAACCACGTGGTTGCGGCCCACAACATTGGCACGGTCAGCAGCGTGACGAGCGTCAGCCGCACGTCCATCCACAGCATCATGCCGATGATGGCGAAGATCATGACGAGGTCGCCGAGCAGGTCCGTAATGCCGGCGGTGAAAAGTTCGTTGAGCGCGTCGACGTCGCTGGTCAGCCGCGTCATGATTCGTCCCACCGGATTGCGATCGTAGTACGCCACTTCCTGATGCTGCAGCTTGTCGTAAAGTTCGCGACGCAAGTCAAACATCGCATACTGGCCCACCGTGTTGAGCAGCAGCACCTGAAAATAAGAGAACACGAGCCGCAAAACCTGAACGCCGACGTACAGACCGACCAGCAACTCGAGGCCTGAAGAATTGCGCGGCAGAATGTACCAATCGATTGCGTACTCGGTGAATTTTGGCTGCAGGATGCCCAGCAGATTCAACACGAAAGTCAGCACCAGGGCGGGTATCAGCAGGCGCAGGTTTGGTCGGACATAGCGCAGCAAGCGACGCGCGACCTGAAGATCGTACGTCTTCCCGATCGCTTCTTCTTCGTGAAATTGCTTTGCCGCTGTCGCCATCTGTTTCTTGATTGAACCCTGATTGTTTTAGCGTCAAACTCGGATTGTTTAGAGGCGGGCATTGCCCGCCGGGTCAAGGAAAGGTGGCACTCTGACTCTCAGCTTCAAACGGCGGGCAGTGCCCGCCTCTAAACGAGCCATCATGGTCTGATATTTTTTTGCCAGGTCGCTGTCCATAGTCTAAATTCCGCAGTAGGACAGGCATTCCTGCCTGTCCCTGGTCCAATCAAAGCCGGACAGACAGGAATGTCTGTCCTGCCAGGCAAGGCCTGTCCTACGTCAGCGCCAGCTCTTCTTCGAGCAGTTGTCGCTCGTGCAGCGCCGAATATTCGCCGCCCATCCCCAGCAACTCATCGTGCGTGCCGCGCTCGATGAGGCGCCCTTCATCGAGCACGCAAATCAAATCGGCGTCGCGCACGGTCGAGATGCGATGCGAGACAATCAGGCTCGTGCGCCCGCGCATCACGCCGCGCAGCTTTGCCAGAATTTTTTCTTCCGTGTAAGTGTCAACGGAAGACAGCGCGTCGTCGAGGATCAGAATTTTCGGTTCGCGCAGGTTGGCGCGCGCGATGGCAGTGCGCTGTTTTTGCCCGCCCGAAAGTGTCAGGCCGCGCTCGCCGACGAGAGTTTCAAAGCCGGCGGGAAAGCCGGCCACATCTTCAGTCAGCCCGGCCACGTCGGCGGCCCATTCGATCCGGGCCGGATCGGCCTGGCCCACGCCGAACGCGATGTTTTCGGCGAGCGTGTCGCTGAAGAGGAAAGTCTCCTGCGGAACGTAGCCGATGCTCGAACGCAACTGCGCGAGCGGATAGTCGCGAATCGAAACACCGTCGACAAAGACCGTATCTTCCGGCGCTTCGACCACGCGCGAAATGAGGTTCACTAAAGTCGACTTGCCGCTGCCGGTTCGACCGACGAACGCGACTGTCTGCCCGGCGCGCACCCGCAGATTAATGTCGTGAAGCACCGGCTCGTCGTTTGGATGATAACGAAAAGTAAGATTGCGAAATTCGATCTCGCCGCGAATCGGCGGCTGTGTTTGAACGTCTCGCGCATCCCTGATGGTTGGCTGAACGGCAAGAATCGCGTTCATCCGTTTCAAGCTCGCGGTGCCGCGCTGGTACAGGTTGACGACGTAGCCCAAAGCGATTAGCGGCCAGATGAGTCGCAGCAGGTACATGTTGAAGACGGTGAACTCGCCGACCGTGATCTCGCCGTTAATCGCCGCCGGCACACCTGCCCACACGATCAGCACGAAGCCCATCCCGATCAGAAACGTCATCAGCGGCCGCATCAAGGCGTCGATTTTCACCAGGCTCAGATTCTTTTCCGCGTACTGTCGATTCAGTTCTTTGAAGGCGGCAATCTCCGCGTCTTCCTGCGCGTAAGCCCGCACAACGCGCACGCCGGTGAAGTTTTCCTGCGCGCGCGCGGTGATTTGCGAGAAGAAGTCCTGAATTTTTTCGAAGCGGACGTGAACCTGCTGGCCGAAAAATTTCACGGTCAGCGAGACGAGCGGCATGGTTACAAAAAGCAGGAGCGTCAGTTTCCAACTGATCAGAAACATGAGCGGCAAAACGATTAGTACGACGAACAGCGTCTGCAGCGAATACATGATCATCGGTCCGGCCAATTGCCTGACGGCGGCCAGATCGTTCGTGGCGCGCGCCATCAAATCACCGACCCGATGTTCCTGAAAAAACGCCTGCGGCTGATCGACCAGGTGGGCGTAGAAATCGCGGCGAACGTCGTACTCAACCTTCCGCGACATGCCGATCAGAATCCGGCGCTGGAGAAAAAGAAAGACGCCGCTGATGGCGCTGGCGCCGAGCACCTTGAGCGCGGAAATTGTCAGCCGCGACCAGGTGACTTCGGTCCAGTTCGCATCAATTGCGTCGCCGACAATCAGCGGAATGCAGAGATTGGCAACTACGCTCAGAAGGATACAAACGATGCCAATCGTCAGTTCGAGCTTGTAAGGCAGAAAATAGCGCGCGAATTTACGGAGATCGTCCATGCACAAAAGAGCGCAAACGCCTGAAACTTTCGATTAATCAGCGAAAGCTCATGATGCGCGATTTTGCGTCTGGAAGCGAGCGGCGAGGCAGATGTCAGATACCAGATGTTAGATTTCAGCAGTGACGAAGATCATATTCCCGGCAGCGAATCAACCAGCTCAGCGGCGACCATATTGTCGTCGAAAGACACTTTGTCTTCGAACTGGACGTGGTCTTCGAAAGGCACATTGTCTTCGAAAGGCACATTGTCTTCGAAAGGCACATGGTCTTCGAGAGGCGCGGCGAACGAAGAATGATCGATCACGCTGACGCGATTGCGTCCGGAGTTTTTGGAGATGTAAAGCGCGCGGTCGGCGGCAACCACGAGAGTATCCCGCGACGATGCCTGGCTGGGAAAAGTCGCGACGCCAAACGACGACGTCACCTGGCCGAAGCCCGGCACTTCCATTTCCTCGATGCGTTTGCGCAAGCGTTCCGCAACCAGCAACGCGCCCTCAGAGTCGGCCTGCGGCAGAATGATCACAAACTCGTCGCCGCCAAACCGCGCCGCCGAGTCAACCGCCCGCAGTTCGGCTCGCAGCGTATCCGCCAGCATGCAAAGCGCCACGTCTCCGGCTTCGTGACCGGCCTGGTCGTTAATGTTTTTAAAGTTGTCGAGGTCGAGCATGATCAACGAAAGTGGTTGGCCCAGGCGAGTAGACATGTGCAGGTCGCGCTCGAGTTGTTCCTCAAACCTGCGTCGATTGAAGCAGCCGGTCAAGCCGTCCGTCGAGGCCTGCTGTTTCATGTGCTTAAACATGTGCGCCTGATTGACGGCCACGGCGAGCTGGTCGGTGACCGTGTGCAGCAGCAACATTTCATTGTCGGCCCAAACGCGCGCGGTGTCGTCAGAACGCGCCAGCAGAAGTCCGATAAACTTGCCCTGACAGATTATCGGCATCACCGCATCGGCCGGGACGGGCGGCGCCTTTGAACCGTCGCCTTCGACCACGAAAGGCTGAGGAGAATCGACGAGATCGCTGCTCATGAACTCGACATCGCTCAGCAACACCGCTTCTTCAATTTCGTCCGCGGCTTCCGGTCGAAAGTAATACTTCGTCAATTTCTCGCCAACGAGCGCGCCTTCCACGCGCACGGCGCAGGAATGAACGTTGAGTGCGCGACCGACTTCGTTCGCCGCGGTTTGTATCACCGTTTCGAGTTCCTGCGAGTTTCCGATCGCGGTCGCGATGCGGTTGACGGCAATCTCGCGCTCAGCCTGTTCCTGCAGCAAGCGCGCGAGCTTGGTGGTCACGCCCAGGGCCAATTGCAGCGAGGCGGCTTTCGGCATCGAAGCGCGGACGGCGAGGGCAAAGGCGTTGGCGTGAAACGAATGCTCGGCGGTGACGCGGGCCATCAAATATTCGAGCGCCGAATAAACGACGTCAGGCTCGAAAGTCCAGATGACGAGATCACGCGACGAGTCTTCAGCGTCGGCATTGTGAACAGACGCCAGCAGGGCGGAGAAGCGCGAGTCGGCAATTACGACGAACCGTTCCGAGTGTTCACCTTCGTCGGCTCGCTCAAAAACGACGGACTTGGTTGCTTCTTTGCCGCGGTTTATGACGAGGCTCGAGAGTGCATCCTGAGGGCTAACCCAGAGAAAGAAATTCTTGGCAGTCCGGTCCAGTTCCTGAAGCCGGGTGATGTCGCGGGCCGGACGATCGGCGACGGTGGGCAGGTTCTCGACGACGAGCGCGGCGAGGTTGTTTTCCAGTACCACGTCCTCGAAATAACGATGAAGCTGGGCAATCGTCGACCCGGCGCAGGGCACAGGCATCAACTGTCTGGGGTGTTGCGCCAGAAGGGAATGGTACAGGGAATACATGGATGGGAGTCCAGCCGGTAAATGCTTATCTGTAAGTCGCTTGGGAGGGCGATTAACCCGTTCGGATCCGCACGGAAGGCCAAAATCATTTTACATAGATAAGGTGGGAGTGTCCATCTTTATCCCGGGCAGGTTGAAAAGGCCTGGCGGCTGATTTAGGCCGCGGATGTACGCGGATGAACGCGGATCAGAACCAAGGACTACCACAAAATTCAATCAGAGACTTCTTTTTCAGATTCGTCCAATCCGCGTTCATCCGCGGCAAAGTTCTCTCTGGAGCCGCGAAGGTGAGTTTAGAGCTTGATGTAGGTGCTAAGCGCAGTCGCTACCAGCTTTTCGTCTGCTCCAAAAACCTCAGCGGAAACCACTAAAAGGCGTCGTCCGGCCCGCAACACTCGAGCATTCGCGGTTATTCGTCCCTCGGTTATCGGGCGCAGGTAACTGATGGTGAGGTCCACGGTGGTCACTTTCTCGCCGGGCTCAAGCAAGGAAATGATCGCGAAAGCGGTGGCCGTGTCGATTAACGAAGCAACGACCCCGCCGTGAACGACGCCCTGGTTTTGTTTCAACTCCGGACGAATTTTGAGCCCGAGCGTCGCCGTTCCCTGTCCGGCGTCGTCAAGCTCAATGCCGAGCAAGCCGGCGAAGGGAACTGTGCCAATCGCTTTCTGGATTCGCCGCAGTTGCGCGGCCGTGAGCTTCGCGCCCGTCATGAGCGATAGCTCTCGTCGGGATTTGCGGGCTGGACGATCACGGCAGTGCCGTAAGCCAGCACCTCCGTCACGCCCGCGGTGACTTCCGTGGCGTCGTAGCGCGCCCCGACGATCGCGTTCGCGCCAACTTCAGTCGCGTGTTGGATCATGATCTCAAACGCGTCGGCTCGCGTGTCTTCGCAGAGCTTGGTCCAGACGGTGATGTTTCCGCCAACGATTGTCTGCAAGCCCGCGCCGATCGTCGCGAAAATATTTCGTGAGCGGACCACGATGCCGCGCACGACGCCGAGGTTTTGCATAATGCGAAAGTTTGGCAGCTCAAACGCGGTGGTCACCATCTGGTGCGAAACAGAATAACGCGGCGGACTGACTGCGTAAGGCGCTCGTTGATCGAGAGGGTCTCTGCTCATGGCTGTTTCCTTTTGGGAAGGCTGAACCTTTTCGGAAGAATCTGAGATTTCAAATTTCAGATTCCAAATTTCAGATTTCAAATTTGAAAGAAACTGAACTCTGAAGCTGAAAATGAGATCTGAAAGCTGACTGAGCTTAAACTCTGAGCTCTGAAATTTGAGATCTCAGATTTGCAATCTATTTGTTGAAGAGCGTCCGCTTTTCCGGCCGCGCTTTCGATCGACCCTTCGGTTCATCCGGAATCCAGACGTACTTTTGCAACTCACATCGCCCGCGCTCATTGAAGCTGACGCCTTCAGCCTCCAGCATTCGCTGTTGCTTGTCGTGCGGCAGCACCAGCCCGCGGGTCGAGCAGCCGCCCTGCGCGTTGATCACACGATGCCACGGAGTTTTGTCGTTCGCCGCATGCATCACAAATCCAACCGTGCGCGGCGTGTAGCCTTCGCCGAGAATTTCGGCGATCTGGCCGTATGTCATGACACGGCCGCGAGGGATTGAGCGGACAAGGCGAAAAACGCGTTCCTGGTAATCGTGGTCAGGGGTTGCCGGCATGATTCTTTTATACGAAGCGGCGTGTGTTTAGTTCAAAGTGCGCAGGACAACTCGGGCGGGCGCGCCATCGCCGCTGCCGCCTGCAATTTTGAGCGGCAGACAAAACATTTCATAAACTCCCCTCGGAACTGCGCGCAGATCCAGACCCTCGAGAATCACCACGCCTTTGGAAAGCAGCGCGAGGTGCGTCTCAAACTTCTGCGACTGAAACTGCTCGATCGAAAGATAATCTATGCCGACGAGTTTGATTCCGGCGTCGACCAGCCGCCTGGCAGCGTCGTGATGCAGGTAGGTGTAATCGTCGCGAAATCCTTCCTCCGGGTTGCTCCAGAAAGCGGAGTTGCGCGTCTTGAAAAGAATTCTTTGTGAGCCGCGAGCGCAGTTGGCGGTCACGAAATCCTCATCAATGACCCGGACGTCATTCCCGACTTCGACAACTTCCGCTGCGCCGATCAAGCTGTCCAGCGGAAGCGACTCCACGCGTGAGCCGCCGTCGATGAAATGCGCCGGGGCGTCAACATGAGTGCCGGAATGCAGGCCGAAGTTGATGAGCGAAACGTTGGCGGCATCTCCACCCGCGAGCGTTAGCCACGATTTGATTTCAATCCCCGGGTCGCCTGGATAGGTGGGTGTCGCGGCGGAAAGCGGTACGCTAACGTCGTAGATTTGCATTGGTGGCCGCATAGTAATTGGCGCTCGCGAACAGTGTCAACGCGCTGCGCGGAATTTAGTAACTCTCTCTGGAGGCACAGAGAAGCTGACTCGCTTGCGATGTTAGCGACGCTTTCGTTAGCATCGCTCGCTCAGTCAACTGTTGAAGGAGAAGACTCATTCCAACCCCGAACACGCAACCCCGGCCGCGGATCGCCGCCTCAAGTTATCTCAACACAGCGCCCTTGATCTGGAGCTTTCTGCACGGCAGTCAACAGGATGTCATGCAATTGGTGACCGACGCCGCGCCGGCTCGTTGTGCCGATCTCCTGGCCCAGGGCGAAGCGGAAGCCGCGCTGGTGCCTGTCATTGAATATCAACGAATGCCTGACGTCAGAATCGTGCCGGGAGTTTGCGTCGGTTCCCAGTCGGCGGTGCGCAGCGTCGTGCTCATCAGCAAGGTTGACGACCTGAAGAACGTTCGCAGAGTTGCACTCGATACTTCGTCGCGAACGTCGCAGGCTCTGGTCAAGATCATTTTTCGCGAGTTCCTGAAGGTTGAGCCGGAATGGCAAACGAGCCGTCCGAATGTTGAAGCCATGCTGGAAACCAACGACGCCGCTTTGCTCATCGGCGATCCCGCGATGAAAGTCTGGCCGGAGGAATTTCACGTTTTCGATCTCGCAACTTTGTGGCGCGGACTGACGAACACTGGTTTCGTCTTTGCAATGTGGATGGCGCGCGCCGGCGCGATCGATTTGATCAGCGGCGTTGATTTCGCGCGCGCTCGCGATGAAGGCCTGCAACACGTCGCAGAGATCATCGCCCAGTACGAAGCCGAAGTGCCGTTGCCGCGGGAGGAGATCAGAACCTACCTGACCGAAAACATAACTTTCCAGGTCGATGAAAGCCTGGCCGACGGCATGGCGTTGTATTTTGAGTTAGCGGAAAAGCATGGGTTGATCGGAAGAAATAAGCCGGTGGAGTTCATCACTTGAAACGAGCCGCGAAGTGGCGGCATTTAGTAGCCCCGTGCGTTAGCGCGGGGTTGTGAAGTGGCGAAGGATTTGAGCGGCGAAGGCGCGACACCAGCATCGCCGAACCAATGCCGGCCCCTTTCGGGCCTCGACGATCTCCTGGTTGTCACTTCCACGCCCTGCCGGGCGTGGCTATTATGTCGGCCCTTTCGGGCCTGCCTTTAGTCCCCAAGCCAAACTGTGATCCGGAAGTCGCTATTTTGCGTATTGCATAGCTAAGCAATAAACTACGAACGATGCCGAGTAAGATACAAAGTATTCTGGATCGCGTACTTGCGGGCCAACGCATGACGGCGGAAGAGTGCACCGCCTTGCTCGAATCTCACGACGTTGCCCGCCTCGGCGTTGCCGCCGACGAAATTCGCCAGCGCCGGCACCCGGACAAGGTCGTCACCTACATCATCGACCGCAACATCAACTACACGAACGTCTGCAACGTAGTTTGCACCTTCTGTGCTTTTTACCGGCGCCCGGGCGCGCCCGACACCTACGTGCGCACGCTCGAAGAAATCTGCGAGAAGATTGACGAAACGATCGCGCTGGGCGGCACGGGCGTGCTGATGCAGGGCGGACTGCATCCTGACTTTGGCATCGAGTGGTACGAAGACTTGCTGCGCACGCTGCACGCGAAGTATTCGACGTTTCAACTGCACTGCTTTTCGCCGCCCGAGATTCACAACATCCATCTGATTTCCGGACTCGACTACGAAACGATCATGTCCCGTTTGAAAGACGCCGGGCTTTACAGTTTGCCCGGCGGCGGCGGCGAGATACTCGACGACGAAGTGCGCAAACGCGTCTCGACGAAGTGCACGACGGATGAATGGCTGCCGGGTGATGAAAGCGGTGCACCGCGTCGGGCTGCGATCGACAGCGACGATGATGTTTGGCATCGGCGACAACGTCACGCATCGCGTCAACCATCTGCAGCGCGTTCGCGATCTTCAGGATGAGACGGGCGGCTTTACCGCGTTCATCCCCTGGACCTTCCAGCGCGAAAACACCGCGCTCGGCCGGCGCATCAAAGACGAGCCAACCGGCGTTGACTACCTGAAGATGCTGGCCGTCTCCCGTCTGTTTCTCGACAACATCGAAAACTTTCAGTCGTCCTGGTTAACGCAAGGGTTGAAACTCGGCCAGGTCGCGCTGCGCTTTGGCGCGAACGACATGGGCTCGATCATGATCGAGGAAAACGTCGTGTCAGCGGCGGGCGCTCACAACCGAGCCGACGAACAGATGCTGCGCTACCTGATTCGCGAGGCGGGTTTTGTTCCGCAGCAGCGAGACATTCTCTACCGTAACGTGAACCGTCAGGAGTCGGCAGCGGGTGACGCTTCGCAGTCAACGCCGCTCGGCGAGTTAACCGTGGCGATTGCGGACTAACCGGCTAACGACAAACCGAGTGGCCTCCCGCCGGTTGAGAGTCATCCTTTGAACCAGTCTGCGCTCAGGAACTTCTCGCCAGCTACGGTTTCCAAAGGAACATCCAACTATGTCTCACCGATCATTTTTCAATGGCCCAACTCATGATGGTGCAAGGCGTTTTGTCTGACCGGCAGGCGGGCCTCATGACCTTCCCAAGAAATTGACGCTTTTGATGACTAACCGAACGAGCGCAATCAAGACTCTGCTGTTTGACTGGGACGGAACGCTCGTAGATTCCGCTCAGCTTGGTCTGAACGCCTTTGAGCGTTCGTTTGCAGCGCTCGGCGTTTCTTTCGATCACGAAATCTACCGCGCGGTTTACTCGCCAAACTGGTACACGGTCTACGAAGCGTTGGGTCTGCCGAAAGAAAAGTGGCAGCGCGCCGACGAACTTTGGAATCAGCACTACGGCGAGCAAGCCGCCCAACTTGTCGCCGGCGCGCAAGAGACGATCAAGACTCTCAAGCAGAAGGGCTACCAGCTGGGCATCGTCAGCAGCGGGAATGAGTGTCGCGTGGTTCGCGAAATGAACGAGTTGGGCCTCGAAAGCGTTTTCGAAGTCGTCGTCTGCTGTGAACAGATGGAAAACAAAAAGCCGCACCCGGAAGGACTGCAGACAGCGATGCGTTTGCTTGGTTGTTCAACCACCGAGTCGTGTTATGTTGGTGACAGCCCCGAAGACATCGAGATGGGCAAGGGCGCGAATATTCTGACGGTGGGAGTGCGCAGCGCTTATCCGACGAGTTGGAAGTTGCAAGCGTCTAACCCCGATATTTATCTTGAATCCCTCAGTGAACTCGGAGATCATTTCTAAACGAGAGACCGTAGTCGTTCCCCTCGAAGCGAGACCGTAGTCGTTCCCCCAAACACCCCCGCGAGATTTCAAACCTTAATCGAACCTAATAACGGAGGGTTGTGCAATGCTCTGGAGAGGTCAACGCCAAAGCGAAAATGTTGAGGACCGGCGCGGCATGTCGCGCGGAGGAATGGCCATCGGCGGCGGCCTCGGCGGGGTGGTAGTTCTGGTGATCGCGCTGTTGCTGGGCGCGGATCCGGGCCAAATATTGGAACAATCGGGCGGCGGCGGTGGACCGGCGACGGGCACGCAAAGCTCTCGTTCGACCAGTCCACAGGAGGAAGAACTAAAACAATTCTCAGCGACGGTTTTGGCCAGCACCGAAGACGTTTGGACTGACATCTTTCAGCAGCAGGGCGAGCGCTATCGTAAGCCGACCCTCGTGTTGTTTGCCGGACGCGTCGACTCGGCGTGCGGCGTCGCGGGTGCTGCGGTTGGTCCTTTTTATTGTCCCGGTGATCAAAAGCTCTATCTGGATCTTTCATTCTTCGACGATTTGCAGACGCGGTTTCGCGCGCCGGGAGATTTTGCCCAGGCCTATGTGATCGCGCACGAAGTTGGTCATCACCTGCAAAAATTGATGGGCACGATGGACAAGGTGGACGCCGCGCGCGGGCGAATGAGCGAAGCCCAGGCCAACGAACTGTCGGTCCGGCTCGAACTTCAGGCAGATTTTCTCGCCGGCGTTTGGGCGCATCATGCGCAGAAGAAGGGACTCTTGGAAACGGGCGACATCGACGAAGCTTTGGGCGCCGCGAGTGCGGTCGGCGACGATCGACTGCAAAAGGAAAACCAGGGTTACGTCGTGCCGGACTCGTTCACTCACGGAACTTCGGAACAGAGAATTCGCTGGTTTCGAAAGGGACTGGAAACGGGAGACATAAGACAGGGCGACACGTTCAGCGCGCGCAATTTATAAAAGTTTCAAGTTTCAAGTTTCAAGTTCCAAGTCCGCGCGACGCAACTTTTGGAGTGCGCTGACCTGTCAGCGCTTTGCTCGGGCTGCGACCTGTCGCAGCCTTTTATATTCGTAACTCGATCGAACGGGTGAAGTGCGGCGTCAGGCCGCCGCGGACCAAAGCGCTGACAGGTCAGCGCGCTCCAAAAATGCGCGGACTTTGGAACTTGAAACTTGAAACTTGAAACTTGGAACTTGAAACTTTGGACTTTTTTACGCGGCCGACAGCGAGTTTTCGCGGGCGTTGCTGCTGATTTGGTAAATCGCTTCCATCACTGCCGAGCGGACTTCAGTCGGCAGCGAACCGCGAACTGCCAGGCTACGAAACGCCGGGATGATCTCGGGCTGATTGCTGAAGGTGAGCAGCCTGACAACCGACAAGCGCACCGCAACGTCCGGATGCTTTTCGATCGTTTGCAGCAGCGTTTGCACCTCGCCCGCCTTGGCCATCAGGAACAACAATGAAAAGGCGTCGTACGTTTTTTCGCGGCTCTCGCCCACGAGGCTGTTGATGGCGTCGTTTGCCAGGCCCGACCCGTCGAGCGCGGCGGCGATGTGGCGACGTCGCTCGGCTGAACCTTCGCGAAGCGCGCGTGTGAACGAGGCGGCGCGGTCGGCTTTGAAATCGTAAAGAGCGCGAGCGGCCGCGTTCCTGACGTCGACTGCCGGGTCGTCAAACAAGTTTCCCATCAAACTGAAGGCTTCGTTCTCGTCCAGCCGGGCCAGCTTTTGCAAGACGGCAGCACGTTTGACCGGATCGTTGCTCTTCAAGTCTTCAACCAATTTTGAGATCGGCGCCTCGTCGGATACTTGAACGCCTCTTTCGGCCTGCAGCACGTCGACGGATTTTTCATCCGCAGACAGCGGCGCCGGCTGCGGAATCGCGTCGCTGGTTTGCAGCGCCGTCGACAGCTCGGTCGTTTCAGATGAGGCTGACGATGAGACAGACGATGAGACTGACGGGGACCACTCCTCGGTAGCCAATTCAACTTCTGCCGTCGCGTCTTCTGCGTTCTCGTTTCCAGTCTGGTTCAGAAACGACGCTGTCTCGGCTTCCAATCCCGACAGCTCAGACTGCAGATCAAATTCAGAAAGCACGACATCAGACGAGGCGACTACCGTCTCAGGTTGTTCGTTCGCCAACATTCTCGGTTCGCCCCCGTTGGCGTCGCCGCTTGACTGCGCGACCTGATCGGCGTTCCCGGCGTTCTCGGCGATCCCCTCGGTGAACGTTTCAGTTGACCGCTCGACAGCATGCGTTTCAACCGACAACTCAACAGCAGCAGCAGATTCCGCGACGGCGGTGTCCGCTTCATCGAGCACCGCAAACTGCCACGTTTCCAGTGGCTGCAGAGACTGAACGTCGTCAACCTCCTTCGACGCTTCTGCGGTTGCTTCTGCCGAGGTTTCTTCCGCCGCTTCTTGCGAGCCTCTTGCGACGCCTCTTGCGACGCCTTCGGTTGAATTGCCTCGGCCATCAGCCGAGCTTCTTCCTCGGCTTGCGCGCGCAAGCTCTGTTCCTGACTTCGCAGGCTCTCTTGCTGATTGCGCAGGCTTTCTTCCTGATTGCGTAGCCGGACCTTCGCTTCCTCAATGCGCTGAAGCTGTTCGACCTCAGCCTGGTGCAGCGCCTTCAGCTCCGTCTGAATCTCCTGCTCTTTTTCTGACCACTGTTGCAACTCGACTTCGGCCTCGCCGCGAATCGCTTCCAACAGCGCCACGCGATCGAGTTCTAATGCGCCGCCCGCAGACTTGGTTTTCGCGGCGGCCTTCGTGGTTTTCGCTTTGCCTTTGCCTGGCTTCACCTGCAACCGGGCGACAACTTTCTCGATCCGCTTGAGCTGCGCGGCTTCGGCTTTGCGCGCCGCTTCAATCTGAGCCTTGAGACTCAACTCCTGCTCGGGCCACGACTCTTCGTTCGACTCGACTCGCGTCTGAAGCGTTTCGAGTTCCGCGCGCAATTCCATTTCATGTCGCGCGTGCTCGTGCGCTTCCGCCTCCATCTGCGAACGGCGGGCTTCCAGCTTCTCGATCTCTTTCAGTCGCTTGACGTCGGCTTTTCGCAAACTTTCAACTTCGGCTTTGAGCGATTTCGCCGCCATCGCTTTCATTTGCAGACGCGCGTCGGAATCATTTTGCAGAGCTGCGAGTTCGGCGATTCGTTCTTCTTCCGCGGCGACCAGCCGGTGCGCTTCGGCTTCAGCAGCGCGGCGCGCTTCTTCACGAACGTTGATGGCTTGCTCGGCTTCCGCGATCTGCTGGAGTTGTTCCGCTGCCACGCGGTCCAAAGCTTCGATCTCCGCGATCAACCGCTCTTCTGCTTCACGCTGCTGCTGAGACTTCACCGCGGCTGCGTCGCGAATGGCCTCGATGGCGGCGGCGCGCTGGTTTTCTTCCAACTCGACGCGGCGTGCTTCTGCTTCAGCGCGGGCCACGGCGTCCTGGAAACGTTGTTGACTGGTTCTGGCTTCAGTTTCGCGGCGCGCCTCTTCCTGCGCTCGTAGTTCGGCCTCGGCGTCGGCCTGTTGCTGGGCGACCGCTTCGGTCTCGCGAAGCAGCTCGGCAGCTTTTTGCAAACGCGTTTCCGCCTGTTCGATCTGCTGCGACTGCTCGATCTTTGCTTTGCGCAAAGCCTCGATCTCTTCGCTGAGTTGCTGCATGCGCTGAGCGAGCGCTTGCGACTCGGTCTCAGCCGCGCGGTGAATCGCCTGCAGTTGTTCGAGGCGCTGCTGCTCTTCATCGACCTGATGCCTGACGCGACCTTCCGCTGCCCGGAGTTTCTCTTCGGCGGCAACGCGGCGGGCTTCCGCTTCGACTTGCAAACGCGCGGTCTCTTCGGCTTGCAGCCGGGCGACTTCCTCTTTCAGTCGTCGCGACTCAGCCTGCGCTTCATTCATGCGCTTGAGTTGTTTGGCGGTCGCTTTGCGGAGCGTTTCGATCCCGGCGTTGAGTTGTTGTTCGGCTTCGGCGCGCTCCTGGGCTTCGGCTTCAGTGCGACTACGCAGGGCCTCCAGCCTCGCGAGGCGTTCGCCTTCCGCTGCGGCGATGCGTTCGGCGTCTTCTTCCAACTGCCGGCGCATTTCCTCGGCGGCGGTTTGGCGCGCTTCGGCTTTCTCTTTTTGCAGTCTTTCGGCTTCCGCATGGAGACGGGCCTGCTCGGCGTCCAGACGTTCGGTTTCCGCTTCCAAGCGACTGAGTTTTGCTTCCGCTGCCGCGACCTCGCGACGTTGTTCGGCTTCAGCCTTGCTGAGCAGTTCGATGGCTGCGGTTAGTTGCCGCTGGGTTTCGCTGCGAAGGACGGCATCACTTTCGGCCTGGACGCGAATCGCATCCAACTGCGCCAGGTGTTGTTTCTCTTCCTGAGCGCGACGCTGGGCCGCTGCTTCAGCCTGCGCACGATTCTCTTCAGCAACCCGACGCCGCAACTCTTCTTCCGTGTGTTGACGAGCGTCCTCTTCAACTTTCAGGCGCGCTTCTTTTTCAGTCAGACGCTCGGATTCTGCCTTCGCCTCGGCGATGCGCTTCTCCTGGGCAACTTCAGCTTGTTGCAGGGCAGCGAGGGCGGCGTTGAGACGCTGTTCTCGCTCTGTCTTTTGCGTGGCTTTTACTTCCGCCTTGTGACGCGCCTCTTCGAGAGCCGCCAGGCGAGCCTCGGCTTCTGCGATGCTCTTCAGTTGCTCAGCTTCGAGTGCTTCCGCAGCTTCAAGCGCGGCCGTGAGACCCTTCTCCTTAGCGGCGCGCTGTTCGGCCTCGCGAGTGGCCTGGCTGCGGATGCTCTCGAGTTCAGCAGCACGCTTTTCTTCGTTCTGCCTGAGGGTAACGGTTTCGGCACGCGCGTCGTCGAGTTGCTTGATCTGACGAGCCTCCGCTTTGCGTAACACTTCGATTCCAGCTTTGAGCTGCTGTGCTTCTTCAGAGCGCTGTTCGGCGTCGACTTCCGCGGTTGCTCGCAGGGCCTCGAGCTGCGAAATTCGCTGCCGTTCCTCTTCGGCGCGAGCGTGCGCGGCGGCCTTTGCCTGGGCGCGTTCGGTTTCCGCAGCGACGCGGCGTGCTTCAGATTCAGCTTTTTGGACCGCGAACCGCGCAGCTTGCAGACGAGCTTCCTCTTCCGACTGCCGGCGCGCTTCAGCCTGAGCTTCGCGCAGACTCGCTTCGGCTTGTTCAATGCGCCCCAGTTGCTCGACGGCGACATTGCTCAGCACTTCAAGTTCGGAGTTGAGTGTATGCTCTTTTCCCGCCCGCTTCTGCGACGCTGCTTCGGCTTTCTGACGAATGCCTTCAAGGCGCGCGAGTCTTTGCTCCTCGTCCTCGGCGCGGAGACGATTCTCTTCTTCAACTTGCTGACGATAATTTTCGGCGGCCAGGGTTCGCGCTTCGGCTTCCGTTTTCTTGCGGGTCTCTTCGGCGGCTTTCAGGCGAGCCTCTTCTTCACGCAGACGTTTGGCTTCCGCCTGGGCCTGCTCGATGCGCTCGACTTGCTCCAACTCAGCTTGTTGCAGAGTTTCGATTTCGCGTTGCAGACGGATTTCTCGATCCGCACGTTGACGGACCTTGGTCTCGGCGCGATGACGCGCCTCTTCCAAAACACTGAGACGGCCCTTGGCCTCTTCCATCAGGTTGATCTGTTCGGTGGCGAGTTTGCCAAGGGCTTGAATCTCAGCGCTCAGCTTCTGTTGTTCGGCAGCGCGGGCGCGAGATTCACTTTCGGCGGCGTTGCGCTGCGCTTCGAGTTCAGCCAGTTGACTAACTTCTTCCTCGGCACGGCGTCGGGCTTCAGCTTCGGCTCGTTTGCCTGCTTCTTCCTGCGCGCGACGGGCGGCGGACGCGGCTTCGATTCGCTTGAGTTGCTGGGCCTCAGCCTTGCGCAGAGCTTCAATCTCGACCTGCAAATGTTGTTCGGCCGCGGCACGCTTTTGAGCCGCAACTGACAACTCGCTGCGAATGGCTTCCAACTCGGCGAGCTGCTTTGCGTGTTCCTCGTTTTGGCGGCGGGCTCTTCCTTCAGCTTGCTGGCGAGCGTCTTCCTGCGCGCGCATGGCGGCCTCGGCTTGCTTCAGTCGCTCTACCTGTTCGGCTTCGGCGTGGCGAAGGAACTCGATCGCCTCAAGCAGTTGCCGTTCGTTTTCAGCTTGGTTGCGCGTCTCGGCTTCCGCCTGCTTGCGCGCGGCTTCCAATTCGGCGATGCGCTGCGCGTGTTCCTCGCCCTGGCGGCGCACGTTTGCTTCCGTCCGCTGCATCGCTTCCGCCTGCGCCCGGTGATTGAGCTGGGCTTGTTTCAGGCGTTCGAGTTGCTCTGCTTCGGCCTGCTGCAATTCGGCGATGTAGGCCGTGAGCTGTTGTTCTTTGCGGGCACGTTCGTTGGCGGCCGCTTCTGTTTGGCTGCGAATATTTTCCAGTTCGGCCAGCACTTGCGCGTGCTCTTCACTCTGCCGGCGCGCCTGGGCGTCTGCCTCCTGACGTGCAGACTCGAGCTTGCGTAAACCGTCGTCGGCATCTTTCAGACGTTTGATCTGTTCGGCTTCCGCCTGCCGCAGCAGTTCGATGGCCGCGACTAGTTGTCGCTCCTTTTCGGCTCGTTCACGAACCTCCGCTTCCATTTTCTTGCGGGCCGCTTCCAGTTCCGCCAGTCGTTCAGCTTCCTTTGCGGCGCGCCCGCGGGCTTCGATCTCCGCGCGCTGGCGCGCTTCTTCTTCGGTTCGCCGGCGGGCTTCGGCAGTCGCTTCCTGAATGCGTTTGAGTTGGTCAGCCTCAGCCTTGCGAATCGCCTCGATCTCGGCGGCGAGCTGTCTTTCTTTTTCCAGCGTCTGGCGCGCTTCGGCTTCGGCCCTGAGCCGGTTTGCTTCGATGGCAGCCAGCCGCTGCTGTTCGTCTTCCTCGCGGCGACGTCGTTCTGCTTCGGCGCGACGACGCTCCAAATCTTCGCGCGCTTGTTTCAGCGCCATCTCTTCGCGGTCCAACTCATCCTGATCGGGGTGGGAAAACTCCGGAGCGATAACGGCAAACACCACAGATCCATTGTCACGGTTATTATTAGGGCCGTTAGCACGTCCCAAACTCTCGCTGACTGCCTCCGGCGTTGAGACGTTGGCTGCGCGCGCACTGATTGAACTGACGGCGTCTAAAATAGCCTGTTGCAATTGCCGGTCGGCGGTGCGCGCTAACTGGTCCTGCAACGGCGCGATCGCTTCCGCGTTACCAACCTGGCCCAATGCTTCCGCTGCTGCCTGTCGAACTTCGGGAGCAGTGTCTGAAAGCGCCGCGATGAGATACGGCGCCGCTGAAGGCTTGCCCAGGGTTGCCAGTCGCCCGGCGGCCGCAGCGCGGCTGACAGGCGAGTCTTCCATCAGTAAGTCATGGGTGGCTTCAGCGAAGTCAGCCATGAACGACTGCGAAGAAGGCCCGGCCGGCAGCGGAAGGCTGGGGGAGTTGTGGGGCGTTGAAGAGTGGTGGTCCATAGTGAAATCCTTATTGCCAGGATCCGAAATGGATCAGGGGACCGACGGCTCATTAATTGAAAGAGTCCGGACCTGGCTATTGATGATAGTGGAAGCGAAACCTGATGTGGTTAATCGAGAGTTTCGAGATGTAGCTTATTGGCGAGAGGCATCCGGGGCTTGGTCGTCCTGGATTTTACCTCGGACGCTGGTTCGTCCGAGCTTTCTGGATTCTCGTCTATTTTTTTCTGGAGGTCAATAGAGTTGTTCCAGAATTAACTTTTGCTCAGTATTTGTCGATTTTGGCAGGCGTGAAAAGCAGTTTGGACCACCCGGCGTGAGCGGATTCAGGACGATTCTGAGCCGGCCGCTACGGCGCGGGCCAGCAGCGTGTCACGGACCAGGGCATTAAACTTCTCGGGTTGCTCCTGCTCCGGCATCATGCGGCAGTAGTCAAACACTTCCAAAGTTGCGCGTGAATTCAGCGCCCTGAGCGAGTCGCCCTTCTCAACCGGCGTGGTCGTGTCCTGCTTGCCCCAAACCAAAACGACGCGCTGCGTGAGTCGCGAAAAGGGCGAACGCGTGTCGGTGTTGAGATAGCCGGAAAGGAAAGCGGCGATGGCATGTTGCGCGCCCGGTTGATGGCTGGTGGCGTAAAGGTTCGCGACCAGCCGGTCGGTGACGCGATGATGATCGTAGAACAGATTGTCGCGCGCATAATCACGAATGCTGCGTTCGCTGGCCATGACGTTGTAGAACGAAGTGCCCAGCACGGGCGATTGCAGCAATCCATAAAACGCCGCGCCGGCCATGCCCGGCCGCCGGTTGAGCGTGTCAGACCCGGTTGGGCCATTGAGGATCATTGAATTGATCAGTTCGGGATGTTCGTCAGCGACTCGGATCGCATAAGCAGCGCCGAGCGAACTGGCGATTATGTTGACTGGATAACCCGGACACTTCGCGAATGAAGTCAGTGATTAGTTCGACGTAAAGATCGGCTGAATAGGAAGCAGTGGCATGGCTTGTCGGAAAAGCCGAAGCCCAGCAGGTCGAAGGCGTAGACGCGAAAGTCCCTGGACGAGCTCGTCAAAGTTTTTTCGCCACATGAAACTCGACGAGCCGGCGCCGATGCCGTGAATGAACACGAGCGGCGGTCCGGAATTTTCCGTGCCGGAAACTTTGTAGAACACGCGTCCGTGTTTCCAGCGGAAGAAGTGGGCCTCGCCGCCGAGCGCGCTCTCGTCAGGATCGCTGGCGTTGCGCTGGATGGCGGCGTTGAGCGCCGCCAGCGCGGCCACACCCGCGCCACCAGCCAGCATCGTTTTCCAGATGTTTCCTAATTTTCCCATGGAAAGAGTTTCAAGTTTCGAGTTCCAGGTTTCAAGTTCTGAGTTGGTCTTGCGGCTTGGGCCTTAGGTCTTTGAGTCTCTTAACGTAATTCAGAACTCTTTTGAGAGAGGCAAAGGCCAAAGACCCGAGACCAATCCAAAACTTGAAACCGGGAACCTGAAACTCGAAACTTAAGTTCTAGATGAACGCGAAATCAAACTGTTCCTGGTGCACCGTCGGGTCGCTGCTGTTGATGTCCACCGGCCCGAGGTATTCCTCAATTTCGTTCAGCACGTCGCGTTCGGAGCTGCGCAACGCCTTGGCGACTTCCGGATGAATCCGCAGCGTCGCCTGTTTATTTTTTCTGCCGCCGTTCATTGCTCGTCCCAGCGTCCGCGCTTCCTCCAGCAATTCGTAGCAGACAGTTTGCGGCGACTTGATAAGTCCGGCGCCCTGGCAATACTGACACGGCGCGCAGAGCGTTCGCTCGAGCGACTGCTTCACGCGCTTGCGCGTCATGATTACCAGACCGAAGTCATTGAACGAAAGAACCTTGGTTGGCGACTTGTCGCCGCGCAACGCATCCTGCAACGCGCCCATCACGCGCGTGCGATTGCGACGCTCTTCCATGTCGATCAAATCCAGCACGATGATGCCGCCGAGATCGCGCAGGCGAATCTGACGGACGATTTCATCAACCGCTTCCAGGTTCGTTCGTGTGATCGTGTCTTCCAGCCGGCCACTGCCGCGGCCCACAAATTTTCCGGTGTTGACGTCGATTGCCACGAGGGCTTCGGTCTGGTTAATCACCAGATAACCGCCTGATTTCAGCCAGACGCGCGGCTTGATCGCTTTATCAATCTCCGCCTGCACGCCGTAGCTTTCCAGAATCGGCTGATCGCGCGTGTAGAGCTTCACGCGTTTGACCATGCGCGGCTGAATGCGATTCATGAATTCCACGATGGCTTCGTATTCCTCTTCCGAGTCGACGCGGATAGCGGCGAAGTCGTCAGACAACTGATCGCGCAGAATGCGTTGAACGAGATCGAGATCCTTATGAACCAAGGTTGCCGGTTTGGATTTTTCAGCCGCGGCGCGAATGTCGAGCCAGGTGCGCACCAGGTAGCGCACGTCTTCACGCAACTCGGCTTCGCTGATGCCAACGCCGGCCGTGCGCACAATGAAACCGCCCGACGGAATGTCTTCACTGCCGCGAATCAGGGTGATCAGTTTGCGCAGGCGCTGGCGCTCGCTGTCTGATTCAATCTTTCGCGAAACGCCGACGTGCTCAACAGTCGGCATGTAAACTAGAAACCGGCCAGGCAGCGCGATGTGCGAAGTGATGCGCGCGCCTTTTTTGGCGATTGGTTCCTTGGCGATTTGGACAAGAATTTCCTGGCCCTCACGCAGCAGATCCGTGATGGTCGGTTGTTGCGGTCGATCGCGGCGGCCCGAGCCTCCGCGCTGTCCGCCGCGCGCATCGCGATTGCGGTCGCGCGAATCGCGGCTCTCGCGGCCTTCGCGAGGCGCCCGACTGTCTGGCCGGGTGTCTGGTCGACTGTCTCGCGAATCACGACTGTCTCGCGAATCGCGGCTCTCGCGTGCCGGGGGTTGAGCAACCGGCGCCTCAACAACTTCCACCGTTTCAACCGGTGGCGCCGCTTCTTCGGTTTCAATCTCAACTTCGGCGTCGCCGCCGTCCTCCGGCGCGCCTTCAGCAGTCGCATCGGCAGGTGCAGCGTCACCAGCGGCGGTTTTGCTGGGCCGGCGCCGGCGGCGTCCACCGCGGCGCGTCGCAAACTCCGCGCGCGAATCGGTTTCTTCCAGTCGTGCCTCGGCATCCGCGTAACCATCTTCACCGGCAGTGTTGTCGGCTGCCTCGGCGCTGTCGTCCTCGCTCTCTTTCGCAGCCAACTCTTTCGCAGGCTTTTTGGTCGACGAACGCTTGCTGGGTGCTTTTTTCTTGGAGCCGAGGCTGCTGAGAAGTTTTCCGACGCGCGACTTCTTGCTGCTCGCGCGAGGCGTTTTTTCAGCTACTCCAGTTTCCACATCGCCAGCATCGTCGGCGGCTGCAGCGGCGACGTCGGTTGCGGCTGCGGCTTCCGCCTCGTCATCGCTGATGCGCTCAAACGAACCGCCGCGAAGCAGGTTTTCGTCCACGTCGTCGACAAAACTTTCGATGTGCGCGGCGACAGGCTCGCGAGTGCGCGGCGCGGCGAGTAGATTCGGCTCGGAAGTGTCGCCATCGTCCACACGTTGAAATGAATCGTCGTAGTCGACAGTCGAGAGCAACGAGCCAACTTCGGCAGTCCGGAAATCGTCTTCGAGGTTGAACTCGCCGGCGTGGATCTGATCGAAGAGACGCTCCTGCAGCCGAGCGTCTTTGAACATCTCGCCGTTGGCCGCGGTCTCTTCTTCGTCGATGATTCTCTGAATTGAAGGATCGGCAGCCACAAACGGAGTGTCAATATCTTCGGCCTTGATTGGCGTTCGCGTGGGCGCTGACTGCTGGTCATCACTCGCGTCCGAGCCTTCACGGCCACCGCGACGACGACGCCCGCGACGGCTGCGACGTCTCCCGGCTTCGCCTTCTTCGCCCTTTTGTTCCGTGGTCTGTTCGGCCTGTTCGCCTTGTTCGCCTCGCTCAGCAGCTTCTGCGGTTGGCTGCTCAACTTCCTCGGCTGACTCGTCTAGAGCGTCGCCGTCGGCCAACGGATCGACGCGTTCATGCGTCGCTTCGATGTGGCGTTCACGTTCGACGCGGGCCAGGGCGATTTGCTCGGCCGCCACGCGCTGGGCGTCTTCGACGTTACCCTTCTGCGACTTGTCGATTACGATGCGCTCAAACTCTTCTTCCTCGTCGAAGAAGTCAGACACATAAAGGAACGCGTCGCGCTCCAGTCCGATGTCGACAAAGGCCGACTGCATGCCCGGCAAAACGCGCATGACGCGTCCTTTGTAAATGTTGCCGACGATGCCCTGATTGCCTTCACCGCGTTCGATGTAAAACTCGGTCACCTTTTCGTTTTCGATGATCGCGATCTTCTTTTCACGTCCGTTGACGCTTACGATTAATTCTTTTGCCATTTTGTACTTGATGTCTCCTGAAACGTCCCTCCACTAACCCCGGGAAAGCGATGGTCGTCTGCTCGAGACAAAAGACTGTCGAGCCGACAACTCCGCAAAGCGATTGATCGCAGGTTCAGGGTGGCGAGAGACGTTGATTAAAATTGTGGTTCGCGGGTGGCGGGCTTCAAGCTGGAAAGCGAGGCGAGCCGTTCGCGGATTAGCGAGACGCTTGCGGGTCTGGCTGTGAGTTGATTGGATGGATGTTGCCGGACGATTGTTGAGCAGCGGACGAAATCCCGCAGCTGTAAATCTGTGCTCGCGAGCGATTGCTCGCCGGCCGGAAATGATTGGGTTGCTGGTCGCGTGCCGATTGAGTTGAGTCTGGAACCAAATCGTCCCGAAACGCGACGGTCGCTGGAACTATTCAAAAGGAAACCTAACTAGCCGCTTGGCGCGTCAGAGGAAAAGTAAACAGGGAGCGCCTATGCGGCTTTAGAACATTCGAATTACTTCGGATGTGCTCGCGACCTGTTTCGGTTTCGCCTGGATGTCAAAAAGGGACTGACGGTCCCAACGCGTCGTTTGGGCCTGCTGGCCCACGATTGCAGCTTACTGTAAAAGTTGAATGATGCGTCCGTTGTTGAAGACGATCGAAAAATTCTGACTCGCTTGTCGGGAGCACGGTACTCTTATCGAGCTTCCGTCGTGCTGCTTGGTTGTTTCAAAGGCGTTGGCGGTTGAAACCAAAACATCCGCAGGGGCGAGCTGGGTTGAGTATAAACCCAAGCGGGCCTTGAACACTAGCCGCGGATTTGGGCGGATGACGCTGGATCTGTTTAGAGGCGGGCACCGCCCGCCGTCTCAACCCGCGAATTGAACCGGCGGGCGGTGCCCGCCTCTAAACGGAAACCAGTTAGTTTACGAATCGTCTTAACTGCACGCTGATCGCAAACCCGATCGCGATGAACGTTGCGATCAGCGACGCGAGGCCGGCGCTCATCAGCGGTAGCGGCACGCCGATCACCGGCAGGATGCCGAGTTCCATTCCGATGTTGATAAAGATCTGGCAGGTAAGGCCGCCAACCACAGCCATGATCACCAGCATGCCGGCCCGGTCGGGCGCGCGCCTGGCGCCGGCGATCAAACGCGACAGCAGGATCGCGTAAGCCAGCAGTACCATGATGCAGCCGACAAAGCCGGCATTGCCCGCCGTGACTGCGAAGATAAAATCAGTATGCGGCTCCGGCAGAAACTTCAGACTGCTTTGCGAGTGTGCGGCTGATCCGCCAGCGCTGCCGGGGCCGCCGCCGCCGCCCCTTTTCTGCCGCCGTCGGAATTGTCAGCGCCGAGCAGTCCGCCTTCACCCACCGTGAGAATCGACTGCCAGGTGTTGTAACCAAAGCCACGACGATCCGCTTTTTCCGGATCGAGTATTACGTTGATCCGTTCCTGCTGATAGTTCTTGACCAGTTTAGTTTTCACGCCAACCCAGTAGGCGAAGGGAAGCAGCAAAACTCCCAGCACGATCGTTGCGACCACGTAACGCATTTTGATTGCGGAGAGAAAGAGAACGATTGCCAGGATGGGGATGTAAGTCAGAACCGAGCCCACGTCGTGCTCAAGCAGAATTAGAAAAATAGGCAGCGCAAGGATCAGCCCGCCGACGGCGATTTCTTTCAAAGTTAAAGGTCCGCCGCGATGTTTGCCGAAGTAACGAGCGAGCATCATCGCCGTCGTTACCTTTACAAATTCCGAAGGCTGAAACTGACCGATACCCGGGACCTTGATCCACGCCCGTTGGCCGTTGATCTTGCAAACCAATCCCGGGGATGAGAACAATCACGAGCAGCATCAGGCCGAAGATGTAAAACGCGGGAGCAATGTTGAGGAGCTTCCGGTAATCGTTGAAGGCGATCAGCAGCATCGCGACGATCCCGATGCCGAGACCGATGAGTTGCTTCACCCAAAAGTTTTCAGTTGGTTGCGCGTTGCGAATCTGGATGGTGCCAAAGCACACGATGCCGATGGCCATGAACGCCAACAGCCAGTCGAAATCGCGGAGGCCACGTTTTTGAATCATTCCAGCCATAACTACAGTGAAAAGTGAAGAGTGAAAAGTGACAAGCCAAACTGCGGTGAAAAGTGAAGGGTGAAAAGTGAACGGTCAAACCGACTATGGCGCACTATTCTTTGTTTTCGTTGGTCGTCACTTCATCCGCTGATTTCTCTCATTACTCGTAGATTCTTAGTCCTTACTTTTCACTCTTCACCTTTCACTAGTTGCTCGCTATTGTTTCTGGCTTCTTCGGAATCTTGTTTTCCGGCTTCGGCGTCTTGGCGACGGGTAACGCGCCCGGGGGTTCCTGGTTCCGCGTCTTGCGATAGTAAGCGTCGTAGACGCGACGCACGGCTGGCGCCGCATGATGACCGCCGAACCCGGAGTTTTCTATTAATGCCACGAGGGCAATCTCAGGTTTATAAGCCGGCGCATACGAAACGAACCAGGAGTGATCCTTGTTTTTGCCGATGTCCTTGCCGAGACCGACTACCTGCGCGGTGCCCGTCTTGCCGGCGATGTCGAAGCCAGCCATGCGAATGCCCGCGCCGGTGCCACCGGCATTAACGACGCTCCACATTCCTTCAACGACTGCGTGATGGAAGTCTTCAGGGATCGGCAGAAGCTTGGGGTTGGGACGCGACGGATCGAGCGGTTGAAACATTCGATTGGGGCGATAGTCCGGCGCGCCGGGGTCGCCTACCGGCCTAAGCTCCTTTAGAAGATGCGGAACATAAAGACTGCCGCCGTTTGCAATTCCCGCGATCGTTCGCAGAAGAGATATCGGCGTGACTATGTCGTAGACCTGACCGAACGAGGCATAAACGGTGTCGATATCTTTCCATTCCGAGTTCTCGCCCTGGGTCCGTTTCTTCAGCTCGAGCGAAGGCGTCAAATTGAGAACTTCATTCGGTAGATCGATTCCGGTTCGCTTGTTCAAGTCAAACTCTTCGACCATCGCCATGATGCCCTCTAAGCGCATCTTCAAACCCAAACGATAATAGTAACCATCGCAGGAATGCGTGATGGCCGCTTTCAGATCGGGCGTGCCGTGATGGCCCATGCAGCGCGTGAACTTGTTTCCCACCTGAATGCCGCCGCCGCAAACGAGGTTCGAATGGTCGAGGGTAATCGCCCCTTGCTCCAGCCCGGAGATAGACATGGGGATTTTCCAGGTAGACCCCGGCGGGTAACGACTCTGCACGGCGCGGTTGATGAGCGGTTTTTGCGGATCGTTGAGGACTGCCACATACTCCGCGCGCCCTTCTTTGCTGCCCATACGCGAAAAAAGATTGGGGTCGAACGTCGGCGCCGAAGCCAGCGCGAGGATCTCGCCGTTGTTTGGATCCAAAGCCACGATCACGCCGCGCTGCGTGGCCGAGGTGTGCAACTGTTCTTCGGCGACCGCCTGCAAATCGAGATCGATGGTGGTGACCAGATCCTGGCCCGGCTGGGGCGCGACGGTTTCGATCTCGTCCTGAATTCGCCCGCGACTGTCGACGATCACCTTGCGGTAACCTTCCTTGCCCCGCAGGTAGTCGTCGTAAGTTTGTTCAAGTCCGCTCTGCCCGATGATGTCGCCCGGCTTCAAACCTTTTTCTTTGTAACTGGGTTGCTTCAACTGTTCCGGACTAATTTCCCCAACATAACCGAGTACGTGCGCCAGCATGCCGGTTGATGGATAGCGTCGCTGTGGTTGTTGCTCAACGCGCAGTTCGGGAAACTCCAACTCGTGCGCTTCGACCCAGGCAATATCGCCGGGCGTCGCGTCCTGTTTGACGAGGATCGACTCAAACGCCGGCTGCGAACCAATCTGCTCAAAACGATCGCGCAGACTCTCGGCGTCAACCATCAGCGCTTCCGCCAGCGGTTGCACGAGCGAAGCCAGTTTGCGTTCGCGCAAATCTTCGCGCGAGAGAATTACGTTGTAGATGGGATTGGAATTGGCGAGTGCGGTCTTGCCGTCGTTGGCGAAAATGTTGCCGCGCGGCGCGGGGATCGGCAACTTCCGGATGCGCTGATTCTGCGCAATCTCCGCGTAGTGCGCCCCGCGGACGAGTTGCAGGTAGTAAAGCCTGACGCCGAGCAGCGCCAGCATGAGCACGACGAGACTCTGGACAATCCAAAGCCGGCTGCGAAGGTTTTGCGATGAGTCTTCGAATTTCATTGGATCAAAAACCGACCGATGACCGATGACCGCCGACCGGAAACCGTGTTACGACGGTCGTCCGTCTGCGGTCGTCCGTCATCTTCTTCCCAGCTTACTCGGTCCGCGGCGTGCGCCCTTTCGACGCGAAGCGAACGTCCGGCGTTGCCGCGCGCGTTCCGTAAACAGCGAATCGAGCAGGTAAAGAACAAGTGTGCCGACGATCGTCGTGCCGATTAGACGGTACGACATCGTTTGCATCAGCGGCACGCTCGGCGCGTAACCGAGCGAGCGATGCCAGAAAACGTAGATTGCTGAGTCCAGGATGGTGGCGGCCGCCAGCACCGGAATTCGCAGCAAAGGATTTTCAAGATTAACGCGCGTGGCCGCGATGTAGATCAGGTAAGCGGTCAACGTTTTCGAAAAGCCGCCCGCGCCAATCAAACCGCCACTCGCCGCGTCGACAGCCAGCCCGGCGATGGTGCCCACAATCAACGCCTGCCAGGCATGACGCTGTAAGGCGATATAAACAACCACAACGAGGGGAAAGTCAATATAGGAAAGTGGGTGCCAAACGGCCCCCAACGACAACTGCAGAATGATGGCGAGTGCCAGAGCGGCCGCAATTTTAAGCTGAGGCATCGTGGAATAGTGACAAGTGAAAAGTGAAAGGTGAAAAGTCGGAAGGGCACTGGCTCTTCACCTTTCACCTTTCACTACTTCTTTCCCTTGTCTACGTTTGGCAGGGCCTGTTCGGGTGCAGGCCGCGGTGGCGGACGATAAAGAAGGACCGCCACTTCCTCCAGTTGATCCAGTTTCGCGCTGGGCTTGATCAGAATTTGATGAGGCTGCGTGGCGGTGCCGCCGTTCACCTGCACAACTTCACCGACGCTCAAGCCCGGCGGATAAATTTCGTCCTGGCCCGTCGTCAAAATGAAGTCGCCAACGACAACCGTCTCCAGGCCGGAAACGTAACGCATTTCGATCAGGCCGCTGTCACCCAGACCGCTGACGGAGCCGAGCGCGCCCGAGCCGCCGAGTTGGCCCACGATGGCGCCGGCCGCGGCCTTTTCATCGGTCACCATCATCACCTGCGCTGTCCACGGGCTCAGCGCGATTACGCGACCGACGATGCCGCCGCCGGTAACCACCGGCATGTTGAGAGCGATTCCCGAAGAACTGCCGCGATCGATCGTGATGGTGTTGAACCAGACTGACGAGTCGCGCGCGATCACGCGCGCAGCGATCTGCGGGTACTGGTTCTGCTCCTTCAAATTGAGCAGCCCCTTCAAACGTTCGTTTTCCGCGGTGGACTGTCGTGCGTTCTGCAACTCGAGCTGCGCTTCAGAGAGCCGCTGTTTCAATACTTCGTTTTCGTGGGCCGTGCTGCGGAAATTAACAATTTGCCGGAAGAGGTTGGTGCCGGCGCCGCTCGCCCCGGAAGAAATACTCTGCGCCGGCGAGACGAGCGCCTGCACCCAAACCCGAAGCATTCGTTGCCGCGTGACACTGTCGCGCGCGTCCACCGCCATGATCACAAGATTCATCAAGAGCAGCACCACGAGCCAAATTGGCGCGCGTTGGCGAATCTCTCTTTGCGTGCGAATGGCGGCCATTTCTTAGTAAATAGTGAATCGTGAAAGTTCTAAGACCCGTAAATCGTGAATCGTAAAGCCTGGTGAATCGTGAATAGTTAAGACCGTGGCGGGATGCTCAATAATCGCGACCGCTCTTTCTATTTACGATTTACGATTCACTATTTACTGGCCTCGCTAGACGCCACTCGTCATCGTGTTTTCCCACTTCACCCGCTTGAGCAGATCAAAGTCGGAAAGCATTTTTCCCGTCCCCAGCACGACCGACGCCAGCGGATCGTCAGCCAGCGACACCGGCAGGCCCGTTTCGATCGAAAGCCGTTTGTCGAGGTTTTTCAACAACGCGCCGCCACCGGTCAACACGATGCCGCGTTCGACGATGTCCGCCGAAAGCTCCGGCGGCGTGCGTTCCAACGCGACGCGGACAGCATTGATGATCGTGGAAACCGAGTCAGCGAGCGCTTCGCGAACCTCTTCGTCCGTCATCGTGATCGTTTTCGGTATGCCCTCGATTAAATTCCGTCCGCGCACTTCATACGACAGCGGCTCCTCGAGCGGATAAGCCGAGCCCAGTTCAATCTTGATCGCCTCGGCGGTCCGTTCGCCAATCAGCAGATTATACTTCCGTTTGATGTAGGAAATGATCGCTTCGTCCATCTCGTTGCCGGCCACGCGCACGGCGCGCGAGTAGACGATGCCGCTCAAACTGATCACCGCGATGTCCGTCGTGCCGCCGCCGATGTCGACGACCATGTTGCCGTGCGGTTCGGTGATCGGCAGGCCGGCGCCGATTGCCGCCGCCATCGCTTCTTCGACGAGGTAAACTTCGGAAGCTTTTGCACGATAGGCTGAGTCTTCAACCGCTCGCCGTTCGACCTGCGTAATCTCCGACGGTATGCCGATGACAACGCGCGGACTGACCCACGTTTTCCCGTTGTGTGCTTTGCGGATGAAGTGCTGCAGCATCTTCTCGGTGACTTCAAAGTTGGCGATCACGCCATCCTTCATTGGTCGAATCGCAACGATGTTGCCGGGCGTGCGGCCCAGCATGTCCTTCGCGTCTCGTCCGACCGCCTCGACCTGATTGGTGACGCGGTTAATCGCCACGATCGAAGGTTCGGATACGACAATGCCTCGTCCTTTTGCATAGACGAGGGTGTTTGCTGTCCCCAGATCTATAGCCAGATCACTGGAAAACAAGCTGAAAATCGATTTGAAAGCCATTTAGTTGATCTCTTCCCGTGAATGAAAAAATGAGAGCATCGGTCGGGTGGGTTTACCGTTCCCTAAGTAAGATTGAATATCGGGATGGGAGTTACACCTCAAAAGAGGTGAACCCGTTGGGCAACTTACCATTCACCTACTACTCGTCGAAAAACAAGGTCGGGCCTTAACTTAACAAGATACACTGAACTGCGATCTTTACGCTATCAGTAAAGAGGGCTTTGCTTCACAAGTCGTTGCCAGGATTGCAAGGTCCTGGTGCTAACAGAACCGGGAGCGGTAGCGACCGGATGCAACCAAGCCCGATTACCGGTTTCAGGGTTGACAGCACATTTGAGCCAAATCGATTACCCAAGACGTAAGCTATCATGTCGCTACCGATCCCAGTTCTGTGATTATGTTGTGCCGCGAATCATCTTACAGCCACTGCTTTTGAGGCAAAGCCGCGCCCTTGCTCACGCGCGGACTACTGTCCCCTATCAGGAAAAAGCTTTTCCCTCGTCGTTCTCGACAATATTGTCAGTCTCGCCCGGCAAGCTCACTCCGTCAGAGACATTTTCCTTCCGACTGAGCAACGCAGAGAACCGAATACAGTTTTTGTTAGCAGCCTTCGCTTCGTACATCGCGGTGTCGGCACAGGCGATCAACTGTTGTGGCGAAGAGGCATGTTCGGGAAATGCGGCGACGCCGAAACTGGCGGTGAGCGAAAGATTCAAGTTGCGGCCGGCGGTGAAGTGATGCTGCGAAATCTTCTCGCGGATGCGCTGGGCCACCGTGCCGGCGAGTTCGATGTGGGTGTCGGGTAGGACGATCACAAACTCGTCGCCGCCGTAGCGAGCGACCGCGTCAGTGTCGCGAATGGAAGAGAGGATCACCGCGGCCATCTCCATCAGGACGTGAGAGCCGGCCAGGTGTCCGTGAGCGTCGTTCACTCGTTTGAAGTCGTCGAGGTCCAGGAAAAGCGCGGCCACGCTGGAGCCATAACGGCGCGCGCGCCGAATTTCATTGAGCAAGAACTGCCGCAGATAACGCGCGTTGTGAAGCTTGGTCAGATCGTCGGTTTGCGAAAGGCGCTCGGCTTCGCCAATGCGGACTGCGTTCGCCAGGGCCGACGCGACCGGAAGGGAAAGGGCCGCGAGCGTTGCCAACTCGGATTTTCTGAACAAAGGCTTACGTCGAATTCCTTCGAGCACGCCAAGAATTCTTTCACCGCACACCAGAGGCACCGCCACGACTTGCTGACCGCCTTCCGTTTTCCTGATCGTGCCCATCCCGGCGGCGGCGAGGCGAGCCGCCTTCGACTCGGAACCCACGACCACGTGATCGTCGCGCGGCAAAAGACGGCGCCAGTCTCGGGCTGCATCAGAGGCATCAGAGAGGGGCTCGTCCGCGGGTTTGAGCGTGGCAATCGCTTCGAGGCTAGAAAGATTGGGACCAGCGGGATCCGAGAAGAGGTAGATGGTCCATTGCTCCGCCTTGACGAGCGGAGCCAGGCCGGCGAGGGCGGTGTGGGCCGCGCTGTTTTGGTCGCCGATGAAGTGAAGCGAAGAAACGAGATCGAACGCGGCGCGCAGGCTGCTCGACTTCAGGTGCGCCGGAAGAGAATTGGCGGCGCCGCGTGCGGGTGGCGCAGCAAGCTCGGGAAGTCGCAATTCGCCGGTCGCGCCGTGGCCCTCGATTTCATGAAGCATCGCCGGCAGCTGCGCCGCCTTGTCCGCAATCGCGCGAAAGCCGAGACGTTTCAAAGTGGCGCCGTCGAGGCTGCGCCAGCTTTGGCCGTGAAATCCGCTCGACTGCCGGCGACAGGCGATCAAAGGCGTACCGGGCCAGGAGGTCGTCGCGTGCTCGATCGCCGCGTGCAGCTCAACCATGTCGGCCCCCGGCACGACTTCATAAAGCACGGCGATCGGCGGTTCTTCCCATAATTCACTAACAGTTTCGCGATCTACCCGGCTCATCTTCGCCTGCACTTCGGCCTCACGCAGGCCCTCGATCAGGGTCTTGACACCCGCCAGGCGCAGCGCCTCGATCAATTCGTGGGCGGGCGCTTCATGAGCGTCGGTCAGCAGTATTACGTGACGTGACATCAAAAAAACCAAATTCCGGCACACCGCGAAATTCGATCAACTACAGGCCGGATGCTGGCCTCGAAGAGTTAGCGGTTTGCCCCGACCGCGCGCGCTGAGAGCGACAAGCGATACGGCGTGCTGTTGCCGCGCGGATCTTCTGCTTCGATTGTGATTTCGCGCGCTCCGGGAGGCGCGCTGACCTGAAGTTGAAATGTGCCCGCCGCGGTGACGATTGCCTCGCGATCCCCGGTGCGAATCGTCGTCCCAGGCTCTGAACGTCCGCTGATCAAATAGACTCTGCCGCCGAGCAGCTCCGCCGCCAGGTCTGCAACTGCAACGGTGGAACCACTACCGCGTGTCGCGATCTGAAACTTTCTGGGATCGCTCCAGTCGCTGGTCTGTCCGGTTGCTGCGATCGCGCGCACTCGCCAAAAGTAAACTCCCGGCCGCAGATCGCTCGCGGTGAATTCGAGCGACGCCAATTGATCGCGTTCGAAGACTTTGCCGTCGGCGACGAAAAAAGGCGACGTGGCGACTTCCACGCGATAGAAGGCCGGCGTTCCCGATTGCGGACGCAACCATTTCAAGGAAACGTTTGCCGAGCCACTGCCTGACACCAAAACTTTTTCCAGGTCGCGCGGCACGGAAGGCAGCGGAATGTCCAAAAGCCTTTGCGGTCGCGAAACTGTGCCTGAAGGATTTACGGCGACGTAGTCACCGCCGCGAAATACAGTTTTCTCTCCGGTTTGATTGGTCGTTTCGACCGTGCCGACGTTGACGCGAATTTCTTCCGTACCTTCCGGGTTCACGCCAAAGCTCGCGCCGGTTTCAGCGCCCAGTTTGCTTTTCGTCTTCGGCGTCTCGACGACGTTGTTGGTTCCTTCGGGTTGCTGTTCAGTGCGCACAAACATCTGTCCGCTGTCGACCACCACGTGCACGCTGGTCTTCTTGCCGTCTTCTTCGGTGGCGTTGTCGCGAACGATGATGGTGCTGTTTGGTCTAACAACGAGCGTCGAGCCATCGGCCATGCTGACGCGCGCGCGACCGCTGGCCTGAGTTTGAACGGTGTCGCCGGGATAGAGTTCGGTGTCGCTGCCGGGAACGATCGTCTCGCGCGTAGCTGAGCGGATCACGCGAACGTCGCCTTCAAAAGAAATGAAGCGCGCGCCCGAATGCGGCTTCAGACTCGTGTCGATGTTCTTGAGCGGATTGCCGTACTTCCAAACGTATAGCGCGCCGCCCGCGGCCAGTCCGCTGAGGACGACCAGGGCGATCATTAGATAGATGACCCGTTTTTGTACGACCCACCAATCAAAACCAAAGTGACGGCGTTTGGTGTTCATTCTTTCTGAAGCAGTTTACTCCGGAGTCTGGACTTGGCGGCCACGATTCGAGTGGAAGTTGAGGGCTACTGCAAAACAATCGGCTCGCGAGCTGGCAATGTTGCTAATAAATCGGCCGCATCAGGGAAACTGGCCAGGGGCTTGTCAGGTGTGAAGTCGGGCAGCGGTGCAGTAACAAATTCTGCCGGATCAGTTGGAGCGGTCAATGGCAACCACGACCAATTCGAATCTAGCACAGCGGCGCGAACGCATTCAACCAATCTTTTGGCTCGGAAATGTTTGAGAAGAGCGGGGGCAAGCCCCCCTTCCCGACCAGAGACTCTTCAGTTGCTCGACTATTTCTGAGCCTTAAGGCCGTTCAATCGCGAGTCAGCAACTCAAGTTCCGTAATCTCACAGGTTGGGAAGGGGGCTTGCCCCCGCTCTTAATCTGTTCTTGGGTGATTGTTGTTCGAATCTTCGGGAGTTTCTTCAGGTTCGTCGTCTTCGAAGGGCGAATCGAAATCTTCGGGCAGGTCGACGTCAATTTTCATCTTCGCATCCTTCGGCCACAGAATCGAGGCGATGACAGAGCTGACGAGGACGGTGGCGACGACAATCAGCGAAATCTGGACTGAAATAACGATGTGCGCGGCCTCGATGAGCATCTTGGCGCCGATGAAGGTCAGTACGATCGCCAGTCCCATTCGCAAATACTGAAACTTTTCGACGACGCCCGCCAACAAAAAGTACATCGAGCGGAGTCCCAGAATTGCGAAGACGTTTGAGGTGTAAACGATGAAGGTGTTTGTCGTGATCGCAAAGATCGCCGGAATTGAATCGACGGCGAAAACCAGGTCAGTGACTTCGACAATAATCAGTACCAGCAGCAACAGCGTTCCGGTCAGTTTGCCGTTTACCCTCGTGAAAAACGCGCTGCCTTCGTAGTGGCGAGTAATCGGAACGTAGCGCGTGACCAGTTTGACGATCGGATTGTCTTCGGGTTGGATGTCGGTGTCTTCCTGCCGAAACATTTTGATGCCGGTGTAAATCAGGAAGACGCCGAACACGTAAATGATCCAGTGAAAACGATTGATCAGCGCCGCGCCGATGAAGATCATCGTGAGACGCATGACGAGTGCGCCCATCACGCCCCAGAACAGCACGCGGTGCTGCACCTTCGCCGGAACCTTGAAAAACGAGAAGATCAGCAGGAAGACAAAGAGGTTGTCGACGGACAACGAAAGTTCAATTACGTAACCCGTCAAAAACTTGAAGCCCAGGTCTGAGCCCTGATACCAGAAGACAATGCCCGCAAAGATCATCGCGAGCGACACCCAAACCGCGCTCCAAATTGCGGCTTCGCGGTAACGGACAGCGTGGGCCTTGCGGTTGAAGAGTCCGAGGTCCAGACTCAACATGAAAAGGATAAAGAGAGAAAAGCCGATCCAGAGAGCTGCTGAGTTGCCAAGCGCGTTCATTCGTACGAATAAAATAGCATTCGGATCAAAAAGCGGCAAATTGCGTATCGCCTTATGGTCTCAGCGCCAAGGGCGCGAAATGGGAAAGCCTGGGCAACGCCCCGTAAAGGTCAGCAATTCCAATGAAGCGCTGAAAGCGCGAAGTCGGCGTCCACAGGCACTAATCGTGTTGAGTTCATCGTTTATTCAGCGCCTTCAGCGCTGCTGAGTGTTTAGTCCGCTTTCCCTGGGCGCTGTTGGCCCAGGCTGTTGCCTCTCGCGCCTTTGGCGCTACCGAACCTGTGCCTCGGTTGCGTGCCCACTCCGTCTCCTTTACAATCCGCCATTTGCTGGAGAGGTAATAATAATGCTCAAACAACTATCGCGGCTGGAACGAACCCGCAGCATCATAATCATCGGCTTTGCGGTCCTGATGGCCGTCAGTCTCATCGTCTTTTACGCGCCCAACCGGAATTCAGCCGGCGCGGGCGCCAGCCAAGACACGACCGTGGTGGCCAAGGTTGGCGGCGACGAAATCACCGTGGCTTCCGTCACGCAGCGCAAGGAAAACTACCTGCAGATGTTTGGCGGCCGCGTCAGCATTGCCCAACTGGGTGGCTACGCGCGCTTTGTCGACGGCCTCGTGCGCGACAAGGTTGTGGCCCAGGAAGCCGAGCGGCTTGGCCTGGCAGCCAGCGATGACGAAGTCGCAGAGAAGATTCGAAAACTTTACACCGACGCCTCGGGTCAGTTTGTTGGTTTGCAACGTTACAAAGAATCGGTGATTGCGCGCTTCGGCGACGTTGAAACTTATGAACGAGGCATTCGCGACGAGCTCGCGATGGAGAAGCTGAGGGCTTTTGTCACTTCCTCCGTGCGCGTCGCGGACGAAGATGTTCAGGAAGACTACCGCCGCACCAATTCGACGTTTGATGTTTCCAACGTTGTCATTTCCGCCGACAAACTTGCCGAGAAAATCCAGCCGAGCGACGACGAGCTGAAGAGTTACTACGAACAGCACAAGGCCGACTTCAACATCACCGAGCCGCAAAAAAAGATTCGCTACATTTTCATCGATCAGGCAAAGTCGGGCGAGAAGGTCGCGATTACCGACAAAGACTTGCGCGACGATTTTGAAAAACTGCCGGCTGACGCCAAGCAGGCCGGCGTAAAGGTGCAACAGATTCTTTTGAAAGTTGCGCACAAGGATCTCGACCCGATCGTAGAGCAGAAGGCCAAAGACTTGATCGCCAAGATCTACGCAGCCGGCCTGGACACGCGCGAGAAAGTCTTCGCCGACATCGCGCGCGGGAATTCGGAAGATCCGGAAACTGCCAGGGCCGGCGGTTACCTGCCGCGCGCCGTCAAAAAGAACCCGAACAAAATTGACGCGCTTTACGATCGCACCGTCGACATGCAGCCCGGCGACGTTTCGGACATTCCCATCAGGTACGCCGGCAACTGGTACATCCTGCGCCGCGGCGAGGCTGTGCCAAAGACCTTCGAAGAAGCAAAGCCGGACTTGTTGGCTTCCCAGCGCAACCGCAAGGGTTACGACGCGGCCATCAAACTGGCGACGCGCGCCCAGAGCCTCTTGAAAGAAACCAAAGACCCGCAGAAGGTCGCGCAGCAGTTAGCTGCCGAGGCGAACATGGCTCCCGCCGCGATGGTCAAGGAGACGCCGTTCATTCAAACCGGCGACGACGTTCCGGGCATCGGCAGCAGTCAGCAGTTTGAAGCTGTAGTCGAGCCGTTGAACAATCCCAACGAGGTGGGCGATCTAACCGGTGTGAAGGGCGGCTTCGCCATTCCCATGCTGCTGGAAAAGAAGGAACCGCGAACCCCTGACTTTGAAGAGGCCAAATCCAAGGTCGCGCAAGCCGTCAAACAGCAGCGCGCGAAGGATCAACTCGAGCAGAAGGCCCGGGAGATCGCGGCTTCGGTTAACGGCGCGGGAGACTTGAAGGCCGCGGCGGCGAAGTTTGGATTCGAAATCGCCGATGAGCTCGGCTACAAGTTGGGTTCACCACTAGGTAAGGCGGGAACGAGTCCGGCAATCGACTCGGCGGTTTATGCGTTGAAAAACGGCGAGGCTACCCGGACGCCTTTGAAAGTTGGAGACAATTGGGTGATCGTGGGCATGACGGCGCGCCACGATGCCGACCTGGCGGCGTATGCGAGCCAACGAGATCAGTTGACGCAGACAATGCTTTCAACGAAGCAGAGTCAGGTTTTCGAGGACTACATCAGCGCCGTCCAGCAACGCATGAAGCAGGAAGGAAAGATCACGGTTAACAAAGACGTGATCGCCGAACTGGAAGCAAGCGAGCCCGAGATCGCCCCCGCGCCACGCCCGCAGTTTCCGATTCCGGGACGATAAGGTAGAGCAGTGAAAGGTGAAAAGTGAAGAGATTCTTCGCTTTTCACCTTTCGCGCTTTACGCTTCACTTTCGCTAGTTACTCTTCGCTGTTCACCTCTTACTCTTCACTTTTCACTCTTCACTTTTCACTGTCCTTTCATCAACGGCGCGACTTCCGACTGCGCCACCGCGGTCCGAATTTGCAGCTCGTTACCCTGAGCTGAAATTTTCAAATTGTTCAGCGCCGTCCGCGCCAACGTGCCTTTGGCCGCCGGCAAGCGGTTAATAAAGAGCGCTCCAAACTGTTTCAATCCTGCAACCGTGTCGCCGAGGTTCTTCGCCGAAGGATTGTCGACGGTGCGCGCCGCAACCATTAGCTCTAAATCCGTGCTTGTCATTCCCAGCGTACCGTAAACTTGGCGCACTGCCGTAAGCTCGCGCGCGACGGTGTCGTTGCTGAGGCTCAGATTTTCCATCAGCGCCGGCGCGATGTTGCCGCCGAATCCGACGATGGCATTCGGATCGCGGCCGGCCAGCGCCAGCAATTCCGCGTTGGGATGTTTGCGGGTCCGGTTCGCGTCAATCACGCCGCGGACTCCGTTGACGTCGCCGAGCGCCAGCGTATTTTTGTCGAGCGCAGCCGCCGCGAAATCCATGATCTTAACGTTCCACAATCCGAACAATTTCACTTGCCGTTCGAGACTGAAAACGTAGATCGTTTTGCCCTGATATTTCTGTTCGACGTACTTCCCATTGGCCGCCAGCCGGCCGGCCGCCACCATCGCGCCGGCGTTGAACGTTCCGCGCGCGAGCGCCACCGTTGAAATCTTGGTGATGCCCTGGCGTGGGTAGCTGTAACTAAAACCGAGCGCGACCTGTTCAAAGGAACGCGGATCAAGTCCCGTTTGCGTCTTGAACTTTTCCAAATCGGCGTTGACCTCAGCGAGCTTTGCGGGGTTGTCAGCCAGAAGTTTGGGCATGGCGTCTGCGAGCGCGCGGTTCACGTTAACCAAAGCGACTGCGTCAGACGGCGGCAGAGACGCGAGCAAACTTGCCGGCTGAGCTGCCGTTGTAGTCCGAGCGCGTTGCGCAAAGCCGGCGACGGAAACACCGAGGCACAATACCAACGCGACGGCGAATGACTTGAACATACTATTCTTCACGATAGGAAACCTTTCTTGAATGCGGCCCACCCGAGCCCGTTTGATATAACGAAAATCGTAATCGTTGTTTAGAGGCGGGCATTGCCCGCCGTCTCAATGTTGAACCGGCGGGCAATGCCCGCCTCTAAACGGTTCAGGGAACGATCCAACCTCTAAGAGATGCCTGCCGAACATATCGAGTTTGCCCCCGGCCGCCCATCACTGCGTTTAGAGGCGGGCACCGCCCGCCGTCTCAACCTTGAACCGGCGGGCAGTGCCCGCCTCTAAACGATTGAATAGGGGGCACGATCGAAAGGCGCTCAAACGCGTTCGACCAGGAGCGCGAGCCCCATTCCGCCGCTCACGCAAAGCGTCGCCAGTCCCAGCCGTGCGCCGCGCCTCTTCATCTCGTGCAGCAGCGTTGTCGTGATCCTGACACCGGTGCAGCCGATAGGATGACCCAGCGCGATGGCACCTCCGTTTACGTTTAGCCGATCCGGATCAAAACTCAGTTCGCGATCGCAGGCGATTACCTGCGCGGCGAACGCTTCGTTCAGCTCGATCAGATCGACGTCGTTGAGCGTCAGATCCTGTCGCGCCAACAAAGTGCGAATCGCCGGGACGGGACCAATTCCCATAATCTCGGGCGCGACGCCAGTCACTTCGTAGTCAATAATTCTTCCTTCGGCCGTCACGCCCGCGTCTTTCAAAGCGTCCTCGCTCATCACTACAACCGCGGCCGCACCGTCTGTGATTCCGGAAGAGTTTCCCGCCGTCACTGTGCCGTCTTTCGAGAACACCGGGGCCAGCTTCGCAACGTCCTGCCTGGTTGTGCCGGCGCGAACATGTTCGTCACGGCTGAAACTGACGACCTCGCCTTTGCGGCCAATGACGTCAAGCGGGACAATTTCCTTGTCAAAACGTCCAGCCTCAATCGCCGCCTGCGCGCGCTGTTGCGAACGCAAAGCGTACTCGTCCTGCTCATCTCGCGTGATTTCGTATTGACGCGCGAGGTTTTCCGCAGTCTCTCCCATGACAAGGCCGGACAGCGGATCGTTAAAGCCGTCGCGATACATGCCGTCAACCAATTCTGTGTGGCCCATGCGCATGCCCCAGCGCGCGCCCTCGGCGAAATAGGGAACGCGCGACATGCTCTCCACGCCGCCGGCGAGCACGACTTCGGCGCGACCGAGCATGATCTGCTGGGCCGCCAACATGATCGCCTGCAGTCCTGAGCCGCAGGCCTGATTCACGGTGAACGCCGGCACGGTGTCCGGCACGCCCGCGCGATAGGTGATCTGTCGCGCGACATTCGGTCCGCCACCCGCCTGTCGAGCACAACCCCAAATCGATTGCTGAATCTGATCGGGACGCAGTTGCACGCGTTCAAGCGCCGCTTTTGCCGCTGCCACGCCGAGGTCCGCGGCGCTCCAGGAGGCGAGCGTCCCGCCGAAGCGACCGATGGGCGTGCGTACAGATGCTGCCAGGTAGACGTTTTTCATTGCCGGTTTGTTAGCGAATAATTTGGTGAATTTGTTTGACTAAAAATGGTAGCACACGGTAGAAGTAACGGCGAAACACGCTACCGAAACCGCTAATCACCCTACCGGCGCCCGCTTTGTGTTCGCGGCTCTGCCGCCTTCCGTGCGGTAAGGCTTAGCCTTACCGGCCAGGTCTCTTTCAATTTCATTGAGGCGGCGCTTCAACAGGGCGCTTTCTCCAACTCGCGCAATGCCTGAACGCCTTAACACACCCGCTCGCCTTGAGACTGCACGCGCAGCGATTGCGGAACTGCTTGCGGCGCACGTCGAGTGGTTTTGCACGCTCAGCGGCGGCGCGTCACAGGCACTCAACAGAAGCGAGCTGGACGTCGCAGTCGCTCACGGCCGTCTGATTTTGACGACCTGGACCGAGCAGGGCAGCCGCGCCTGGAAAGTTTTCGCATGGGAGTGGACGGGGGAAAAACTGCTGCTGCAGGCTTCGCGGCGCCTGGGAGCCGAGCGGCCGCTGATCGAACTCGTACCGCGCGCCGCCGCCGGCGCGATCGCTTTGACGGTGAAAACGGCACGTCAAGCTCGCGCCGCGCAACTGGGCCAACTGGCTTGTTCGCTTCAGCCCGGCTCAAAGCTCGAGCGCGCGGCGCTCAGTCCGGGAGCGCGTCGCGGACAGCCGGGCCGCTACGCTCGAATCCTGCTGCGACAAAAACATCAACGAACCGCCGTCACCGGATCGGTGGCTGCCGGCCGGCCCAGCGACGTTGACTCGTTTCTGTCGTCGGCGTTGCTCTGGTTCAAACGCACGGCAGAGCGCGCGCGATCTCCTTACATTCAACAGCTCTGGCTGGCCGTCGAAAGTAACTCAGTCAAGCCGGTAATCCAGCGCGTGGCTTTGCTGCGACAGGCTTTGCGCGAAGCCGTTCGCGTCTTTGAAGTTGATCAGCAACTGACTGAGATGAAGCCGGTGGAAATTCCCGCGCGCGAAGATTTATGGAAACGAAGGCTGGCTCGTTTTCCGCCAGTGCCGGTCGGCCAGCCGAGCAAAATTGCGCGCGAGCTAATGGCCCTCGCTCCGGACGCGATTGATGTCGTCGGCGCGCGCCACGGTGAAACGCTTCGCTATTTTGGATTGCCGTTTGCTCGGGTGCGACTGGTGATGGGAAACGCGGGACTGTGGTTCGGCGTCGACGGATCGCGGCGTCGCTTGCTCGACGAAAACACTGAGCACGAGTGGTCGAATCTGCTAACTGAACTCCGGGAACACCGCTCGGCGGACGCGACTGATCATCATCACGCCCTCTATCGAAACGCCGCCGAAGCGTGGCTCGAATCTTTGCTGCGCCGCGACATAACGCGCCTCGATCCGGGTCTCATAATTGCGCCGCTGCATGCGCAGTTTAGAACGGCGCGTGGCGGCGTGCTCGGCGTTCGTCCGGTTGATCTCCTGGCCCTGCGGCGTGATGGCCGGCTCGTAGTTATCGAGCTAAAAGTCTCAGAAGCGCGCGAGCATGTTTTGCAGGGAGTGGATTACTGGCAGCGCGTTGAAGCGCATCGACGGCGCGGACACATCTCGCGGGCCAAACTTTTCGGCGACCGAAAGCTCAGCAATGAATCTCCGTTGATCTATCTGGCGGCGCCGACGCTGCGAGTGCATCCAGCCTTCAACACGCTCGCGCGCTCGATCGCTCCGAACATCGAAATCTATCGTTTCGATCTCAACGAGGATTGGCGCGCGGGCGTGCGCGTGATGCGACGGATGAAAGTGAACTGAGAAGCAAGCCCAGGGGACAGGGGACGGAGAACCGGGGACAGACAGGAATGTCTGTCCTACGCTCATTTGATCTCAAAGCGCCGGGTCTCGCTGGTTACCGTACCGCCTTTGCCGTCCTCCGCAATTACTTTCCAATAGTAGGCCTTACCCGACTGCAACCCGGAATCCGTTTTGGCAAGCGTTGCGGCCCCGGCCTGGGATCTGGTCTTGCCGATATAGAAAGCCAGCACGACCCCGGCAAGAATCACGATCACCAGCACATACACAAGAGCAGGTTGTTTTTGCTTCAGGCCCAGCCAGATCAGTATCGCGAGCAGCAGGCAGCCAAGCAAAAGGACCAGCACAGCCCAAAGGAGGCCGCCGCGCCAGGATGAAGTGGTCTGGCTCGGTGTCACGACGCATTTGCTAAAGGCAAATTGTTCGTTGACGTCCCACACGCAGTGCCGGTAGGTCAAAGGGTCGCCGTTCAGATCGGATGTTCGGTTCCAGGTAAAGTTAACAGGCGCGGCAATGTCGGTTTTGAACCGCTCCGGAAAACCGAGGACCGGCGCAGCGGGCAACGCATTGCGTTCGATTTGTTCAGCACGCAGATAGCCCTGGGCGAATATGGGCTCGCCCGTCACCATCACGTCCTGTATGCAGTTGGCCTTGGTGCGCTCACCAACAATAGCGGCGCACGGTTGTTGGGCCGCCTCGAGTGGCAGCGCTTTGAGAGGAGATCGATTGACTGGTCCTCCCGGTTGACGTGGCGGTGCAATGCAAACCCGGGGATTCTCTTCAGGCCAACCGTCGACGGAAAAAGTGTCAGTTGACGTGCCGGCCGCATAGTCGAAGAGAGTGGTTGCGTTTGTCACGCGCCAGGCATTTTCAAATTTGTCGTAGAGGTCTACATACCGCTGGTGTAAATCGTCGGTTTGAGGTCCCAGCAGAGTTCCGTCCGGCAGCGCCGGCAACCAATTCCCCGCGGGAATCGCGCCCATCACGCCTTCAGTTGCTCGCGCATGACGAACATCGATGTCGAGGTACCACACCTCGTAATGCGGCCACCAATTTGGGGTGATGACCACGACCGTGCCGCCCGGCGCTTCGATCTGAATCCCACCTGGAGCAGTTGTTTGAATAATTCGTCCGGCGTCGAGTTCAAGTCCTGCTCTGCTTACGGTCGTCAGTTGACCGTCGATCCGCAGTTGCAGACCTTGCGGATCAGGCTCGCCGCTGACATTTGGTTGATAAGTAATGCGACGGCCGCCAACTCGAATGGCTGCGGCGGTGTTCATGCTGACGCAGGAACGCAGTCCGGTGTGATCGTTTGGCGGCAGCGGGCTGTCAGTTCCCACCGCCGTCTGCCGAGCCTGAATTTCCAGGCCCTGTCCGCGCAGCAGGACAAACTCACCGGCGCTCTGAAAATCGTAGGCCACGCCGTCGATGGTTTGGATATGCGGATCGCCGCGCGAGTTCGAGCTCGCGCCAACTATCCACCTGCGAATCGTCTCAATATCGGTTTTACTGAGCGGCGGCCCGCCGCATGGCATGAGTCCAAACGGGCAATCCTCATTGGTTACAGCCGGATCCGGATTGTACGGGTGAGTCAGGGTGCCATAGTCAGTAATTCGATCGAAAATGAAACTGTCGGCGGGGTCGCTGGTGATGAAGGGCGCTACCAAATTGTACGAACGGTCCAGACGATCCTGACCAGCCGCCGGAGTCTCGTTCTCTGAAAGATCCAGGCGCCGCCCGTAATTCTGGTACGGCGGATAGTCCAACCCACCATGGCACTCGATACAGTTCTTGTTAAAGATTCTCTGTACGTCAGTGTATCGGGGCAGGGCAGTGACACTGTCAGGGAGCGGCAACGCCGTCAGCGTAGTGCTGACCAAAGGAATCAGATCATCGCATTCAAAGGCAGTCAATCCCGGAATCGGATGCGTCCCTGGGCCCGGCCTGAGGTCGGCTTCCACATCGCGTATGAAAGTGTTTTCAAAAATTCCAAAGACGTCCGCAAACGTATAAGTTCGTGACCGGCCGCGAACTCCCGTGGACCATTTGTCGACTGACACACCCAGGGGTTCCAAAAAGTAGCGATACAGAGCGACCTGCTCGGTGTTAATAAGATACTCTTCGCGATCCGCGTAGATTCGTCCCATCGCTGTATTGTCAGGACAAAAAATCCCCGGACAACTCGCAGCGTTGGTAGGCCGCGAGAAGACCTCTTGTCGAATTCTGGGCATCAGAATGTCGGTTCCGGCCGAGGTGTTGTCTCCATATTGTTGGACCAGACCATTTACCGCCGGTGAGGGACTCGGGTTTCCCCACAGGTAGGGATCACCGCTTCTATCCAAAGTTCGTTTTTGGATGTCCGCCTTCCTTAGCGGCAGGCTTTCCGCGCGGGCCCTGCTGTCGTTTACGAGGTCCTCGATGTTGAGGCCGCCGTTTCGAGCATTAAAGAATGGAAGATTAAGTGGACGAGCGGGTGCGCTCGTTACGGTTGTTCCGGATCTGCTGAAGCATCCCTTGGCGATGGCCAGGGCAAGCGGGCGAACCTCGATCGGAAAGCTACCGGTGGCGAAGTGATGATTGATCACCTCATTCGCGATCCGCTGTGAATTCAAATTGCTGAAAGCCGTGTCAGGCGGGACGGGAGTGCCCTGCCCAAAAAGGAGATCGAAAAGATGCACCCCACGACCTTCGTCCTGCATTGGGTCAAACGTATGATGAAGCGTAACGAATAACCCGCCTTGGAATACGGTTGAGCCGGGAGTTGGACCAACCATTCTGTCAAACGAATAAGTTGCCGGTCGGGAAGATGGACCAGTTGGCGTAGGCTCAGTGATGACGGGGCCAGACGTATCAAATCCAAACTTGATCAAGCCGTCATTGGTTCCACCCTTCAGCCGGGTAATGCGATGATCCGGCGCGCCCGGAAGGGGCCCGCTCGGAACGCCCGCCGGTTGCAGCTTTAACTGCTCGATGATCTGCCGTACTGGTTCATTCGTTCTCCAGGTCCACGGATTCAACAACTTGCGGAACGCCGCGGCCTCCGAGGAACCCTGGTAAATACGGTCTCGATTGAATGCCAGCATGCCGGCCCAACTGTCGTAAGGGTCCCAGTTAGGCTTGTTCTTGACATTCACTGAGCCGGGCGGATTTCCGTCAGTGCCAATAATTCTGCCGGTGACGGGAGCGGTCGGATCCGTGCGATCAAGACTTTGAAGGTTCCTGGTCGAATGACATTTTGGACATTTGGCATCGTCCGGATAGACGTTTCTGGGTCTTACAGCAATGACGCCGACACCATCTCCGTCAGGATCCAACTCATCAATTCTGAACAGCACGATTTCATGGAAGCGGAAATTTTTTTGGACGACGTCCCATTGCATGTACTCAATGGCATTCAGGTGCGAGCCGGGATAAGACGACTGCTCGGTCATTCCAATGGTGAATACAAAACGGCCGTCCGCACTGGGAAGTAGCAGTCGGGGTGATTCGGCAGTGCCCGTTTGCAGGCTTTCCGATCGCGGCATCAAAAGCCAGTTTATTTTGAACTCCGGCGGCAGTGCGGCAACAAATTCGGCGGGTGTGTCCACGGCAGTGTTCGCCGCTAAATAGGCGGCTACGTCCTCCGCCCTAATGACTTCATTACTGGCAAGTTGATCAGTAGGGCCGAGCACTCGTGTAGACGGAAGGCTAGTTGTTGTATCAAAAATTGTGAGCTGTCGAATTGGAGTGGTGAGATCAAATCTTGGTCGCACGGAGCGCGCCACGTTCATGGTCAGTGGACCACACGTAATTCCGGTGCCCGAACAATCCGGCGTCGTGCCGGTGTCTCCGTCCGCGTCTGTATCCCAGCCGGCAAAAGTTGAAACGGCGGGGTCAAAATTTGCTGTGAGCGTGATCGAGTCGGTAGTTGTATAAGTTTCATTACAATCGGTCCCAAGACTGCCGCAATTAATTCTGCCGTCACTCGTTGTGACGGTGCCGGCACCCAACCCCATTTTCAAAACGTTCAATTCAGGGTCGCCATCCTGGGCAAACAGGACAATCGAAATAAAGGAAACCGCCACCGCGGAAATCGATAGATAGATAGCGCGGGTCCATCTTGATGAGGCGCTCATCGAACCAACTCCTTTGTGTCATTATCCGTTTTGTGGCTTAGCACCCAGTCGACTACGCGCCCGATGTCCGCGACCGAGAGACGAGCCGAATGCGGAGGCATCGGCACATCGCCGGTGAGCTCAGTCCAATTGCCCTTGCCGCCATTCTTGACCTTTGCGATCAGACCGCTGCGGGCGTTCGCGTTGTCTTTGTACCGCTCGGCTATATCGTGGAAAGGAGGGCCAATAATCTTCTTGTCAGCACTATGGCACTTAAGGCAGCCGGTCTTTCTGGCCAGTTCTTCAGGGGCGAGGGTCTGGCCGGTTTGTACTTCAGTGCCTGAAGTTTTAGTTGCTGGTGCAACGCGAGACAGGGCTTGTCCGGCGTTGATGATCGCCAGGGCTGCGGCCGGAATAAGGATCCAACGTGCTTTCATAAAACTCCTTAAAGTGTTCTTCGCCATTTACTGCAGGGCGCGATCGACCAGTCGAAGCTGGCGCTCGCGCCAAAGGATCACCACGTTCTGGGAGGAGCCTGGGACAAAGTTGTTTGGAAAATTCGGCAGCTGACTGGCCGCGGACGCACGGGAGCATCGAGATGTAAAGGTGGCCAGCGAATCATTGAGGCAGAGGTACATAATTGCCTTTGAGGAAAGTTTCGCGAGGGGCGCGCAATTCTTAGCACCGGCGGGTGGGAGTGTCAATACTGAATCCGCGCGCTGCCAGGAGCGAGCCGCGGCTAGCTCAGGAGCAGTCGGCTGCGCGGTTGGAAGGTGAGGCTCTTTTTGGAGTGCGCTGACCTGTCAGCGCTTTCTTCCGCGGCGGCTTGACGCCGCGCCGTCGCTTTGGATCGAGCTACCGATAAGAAGGGCTGCGACAGGTCGCAGCCGACCCAAAGCGCTGACAGGTCAGCGCACTCCAAAAAAGAGCGTCGCATGAGCCGCGGCTAGGGCGCAGCGGCCCTCTTCCTGACCCTGAGTTAATTCAAGTTGCGAGTTGATCCATATTGAGACTGCAAATTGAAGACGGCAACCAGGAAAATATCACTCAACTCCGAACTACTCGCAGGTTAGGAAGGGGGCTTGCCCCGCTTGCTTTCCGTTTCTCAATCAAAACGACGACAACGGCTGCATTTTGAGTCCAAACGCCTGCGGGTTCTCGCCGATGATCGCGGCTGCAAAAAAGCGCGGCACGTAATGCACGCTCTCTTTTTGAAACGTCGCGTCGAGTTTGTCCCCGTCTGCGGTTAGCGCGCAGATGCTGCACTGCCGGTTCTGGTCGTTAACCAACAGCTTTAGGTCGCGCGCCGTTTTTTGCTCGCCGCGATTGTAGGCCAGCAGCGCCAGCGCCTCTTTCATCGGATCGTCTTTGAACTGGTCCATGTTCTTGCTGATGTAGCGCGCCGCGGCGTCGGCCGATTTTCCGACGTCCAGTAAATCCTGCGCCGAGAGTCCGAGGAGCTCGCCGGTCTTCGGCAGAAACTGGAACATGCCAATCGCGCCCATCGAGTTTGGCTGTTCGATGTTCACGTATTCCGATTCAATCAACGGCAGGTAGAGGCCGATGAGCGGCGACACGTTGCGCGCCTTGAACGCGGCAATGAGGGTTGGCGCGTGGGCCTGCCCGCGCTCGAAGACGATGCGCGCGTCGCCTTTCCACAAACGATCGCCGCCATTGTTGCTGATGCGATGCGCGTAAGCATCAACCGATTTTTGAATGACCGTCACGTAGTCAGGCGTGAATTCGTATTCGCTGCCTGACAGCTCGTGGCCGATGCGGCGCGCTTTTTCGGCGACAAATGCCGAACGCTCGGTTGCGGTCATTTGCTGGTAGGCCTTGCTCGAAGGCGCCGCCTGAGCCTGCGTTTGCATGGCGGTGGCCGGGAAAATTATTGCGGCTAACGTTAGAAGAAGCACTTTACGAAGTTTCATTTGTTTGTTCCTCACTTTGTTTTGATCATGGCGTTGTGTCCGACGAACTTCAGTCGATGATGAAGTCAGTACCACCTGCGGTAGCGGGTGGGTTCTGGCGTCAATTCGCTCCTGCTTAGTAAGCGAGACTGCGACACGAAAGTGTTCATCCCAACCGCAAGCGAGAAAATGCGGCAAAAGTGTTCATCAAAAATTTCGAAAATTTAGTGGGCGGTCAAATCATTTTACAATTTTCGACAATCTGAAGTTTGCCGGACAAGCGATGCTAGAATCTTTCCGCGATGGCGACGATGATGAAGGATGGCCTTACGGAACAGGATCTGACCGGGCTGCTGATCGAATGGCGGCAGGGTGACGAGGCCGCGCTCGACAAGTTGACGCCGCTGGTCTATGACGAAATTCGTCGCATCGCGCATCGCTACCTGCAGCGCGAGCGCGCCGGCCACACGCTGCAAACGACCGCGCTTGTCAACGAGGCTTATATACGGCTGGCGGGTTCGCAAAATGTTGCCTGGCAAAATCGCTCGCACTTTTTCGCCGTGACCGCGCAAGTGATGCGACACATTTTGATTGATCACGCGCGACGACGGAATTACGTGAAGCATGGCGGCGAAGTGCGGCAGGTTGCGTTCGACGAAGCCGTCGCCGGCCCGGATGCGACGTTGATGTCGCAGCCGCGGGCCGCGGAACTTCTGGCGCTGGATGAAGCTTTGGACGAACTGGCAAAACTCGACCCTCGCAAGAGTCGCGTGGTTGAGCTGCGTTATTTTGGCGGACTGAGCCTTGATGAGACGGCGGAGGTTTTGGAAGTTTCGCAGATGACTGTCCGCCGCGATTGGCGCGCGGCGAAGGCGTGGCTTTATAGACGGGTGAAAGGTGAAGAGTGAACGGTGAAAGGTCAGAAGACGGTGAAAGGGGAAAGGGGAAGGGTGAAAAGTAGAGAGTGGGCGAAGGAGTGAGGTGCTCCTTTCACCTTTCACTCTTCACCTTTCACTGTGTGAAATGACTCCTGAACAGTGGCAAAAAGTTGAGGACGTGTTGCAGGGGGCGCTTGATCGCTCGCCGGCGGAGCGCGCCTCATTTCTCGATGAAGCCTGTGCGGGCGATGACGAGTTGAGAGAGGAAGCAACTTCTCTTGTTGACGCTTACGACGCGGCCGGCGACTTCATCGAACAACCAGCCATCGCCCATGACGCGCGCGTTTTGGTTGGCGACGAAACTGAAAGCAGGATCGGGAGCGAGATTGGTCCTTACAAAATCGTCAAACGTTTGGGCGCGGGGGGCATGGGCGAAGTCTATCTGGCGCAGGACGCGCGTCTCGATCGGCTCGTGGCCTTGAAAATTTTACCCGCGTATTTTGCCGCAGACGATGCGAGACTGCGCCGCTTTCAGAGAGAGGCACGCGCGGCTTCGGCTCTAAACCATCCGAATATCCTCACGATTCATGAAGTCGGCGAGTCCGCGAGTCTTCCTTATATCTCGACGGAGTTTATTGACGGTGTAACGATTCGCGAGTTGATCAGCAACCAGGCGTTGTCGCTGGATGAAATTCTGGACATTGCCGAGCAGGTCGCTTTCGCGCTCGCCGCCGCGCATGCCGCCGGCATCGTCCACCGCGACATCAAGCCCGAAAACATCATGCGACGTGACGACGGCCTGGTGAAGATTCTCGATTTCGGCATCGCCAAACTGATGGAGAACCCGAGTGCCGATCGAGCGGACGGGACGGATGAAACCGAAGCCCACGGCCGGACGCACACCGAAGCCGGCCTGGTCCTGGGCACCGTGAATTACATGTCGCCCGAGCAGGCGCGCGGACTTCCGGTTGATGAACGAACCGACATCTGGAGTTTGGGTGTGGTCCTTTATGAAATGCTGGCGCGACGATTGCCGTTCAAGGGCGCCACTCGCATGGATACAATCGTTGCTGTTCTCGATCGCGAGCCGTCGCCGCTTGCCGCAGTTGCGAAAGATCACTATCGCGTTTCGGCGTTGCTCGAGCAAACCATCGACAGCTGCCTCCGCAAAGAAACGGCGGACCGGCTTCGTTCTGCGAACGAGTTGTTGGCGGAGTTGAAGCGCGTCAGAAACGAACCTGACGGTGGGCCAACTCTAACCGGGTTGACGATCAAAGAGCCTGATGCTGACGCCACCGGCAACCCCGTCGCGCGGTCGTCTCCTCGACGTACTGCCTGGCTGGCGCTCGGCTTGATGATTGTGTTGCCCCTTGCGATCGCCGCCGCCAGCATTCTTTACCGTCGCTCACGTACCACTGCGCCGGCGCGCACTCCCGCTGCCGCAGTTGCTCCGGCCGCGAACACAAAACTCTATGCGCAGATGAGCGAAGCGGAGCAACTCAGCTTCATTAAGGAACAAGAGCAACACATTTCGGCGATGATGGGTGATCGACCCGCGAAGCTGAGTGAGGAAGCAATCCGGGCAATAAAGACTTACCTGGACGGCTATCTGGCGCGTGATGCAAGAGCGCGAAGCGCCGGCGGCGAGAGCTTAAAGGAAATCTATGCTCGGGCTCCTCAGTATGTGCCGCTGATCGCGCGTTCCTTTGCAGAGCGTAAGGTTCCAGTGATCATTGGCATTTACTTACCCATGATCGAGTCGGCTTATCGGCCGTGTACTGAGAGTGACTTCGGTTCAAAGGGTCTGTATCAATTTCTGCCGCAGACGGCGAAGCTCTATGGAGTTGCGTACGAAGAGATGTGCGACCCGACCAAGATGACGCCGGCTGCTGCACAATACATTGCAGATCACATGGCTGAACTCGGCGACGATGCAGAAAGCATGACCCTGGTACTGCTCAGTTACAATCGCGGTGCAACCTGGGTGCGAAGCACCTTGCGACAGCTCCGAGACACGGACAACTACGAAAGAAATTTCTGGACGCTTTTTGCACACCGCGACCAACTCGACCAATCATTTCGCAACGAGAGCGCGGCTTATGTGCCGAATTTCTTCGCCGCTGCAATCATCGGCGAAAACCCCGCGACGTTCGGGCTGCCGGAACCAGCGCTTTCGAGGTTGGCGGGGGAGAAGATCAGTGATCAGTGATCAGTGATCAGTGGTCAGTGGTCAGTAAGAAAGTGGGAGGTGTGCAGTGGGCATTTGAAGAACAAGAAGAACCAGACAAGGAACCAAGGACAAAGAACCAGGACAAAGAACCAAGCACAGAACGACGGACGAACAAGGAACTAGGCAGGGCGTTCAGTTGGCAGTCCACTGCCCACTGCCCACTGATTGTCAGTGCTTCACAAAGATATCTTCGATGTCACGATTGCGGGCGGCGGCTGAGACTCCCGGAACCGCTGCAGGCGCGGAGCGCATCGTGTTCATGGCTTGTTCGGCCGAAAGAATTCCTGACACACGCATCTTAAACTCATCAACGTTGGTAGCGTTGTGCAGCGCTTCCTCCATCGAGATCAGTCTCGCCTGTACTAGTTGGAACAGCGACTGATCGAAAGTCTGCATGCCGTACTGCGAAGCACCAGCCGCGATCGCCTCGCGAATCAGATACGTCTTTTCTTCGTTAATGATGTAGTCGCGAATCAGTGCGGTTGACACCATCACTTCAACGGCGGGCACGCGGCCGGCGCCTTTGGCAGCGCGAACCAGTCGCATTGAAACAACCGCCTTCAGAATTCCAGCGAGCTGAATACGCACCGACTTTTGCTGATGCGAAGGGAACGACGAAACTATGCGCATCACCGTTTCCGTCGCGTCGAGCGTGTGGAGAGTCGACAGGACCAGGTGGCCCGTCTCCGCCGCCGTCAACGCAGTTTCGATCGTTTCGTAGTCGCGCATTTCGCCGACGAGGATCACGTCCGGATCCTGTCTGAGCGCGCCGCGTAACGCTTCCGCAAATGAGCGCGTGTCGACGTCGACTTCGCGTTGAGTAACAAACGACATCTTGTCGCGATGCAGAAACTCGATTGGGTCCTCGATGGTGACGATGTGGCCGCTGCGGCGCGCGTTCATTCTGTCGATCATCGCAGCAAGCGTGGTGGACTTTCCCGAGCCGGTGGCGCCAGTCACCAGAATCAATCCGCGGCGTTCCTCAGTGATCCGATCGATGACGGGCGGCAGACCCAGCTCCGTCGAGTTTCTGGTCTGGTCCGGAATCACGCGCATCACCACGCTGACGGTGCCACGCTGCTGAAAAATGTTCGCACGAAATCTTCCCAGGTCCTTAACGCCATAACCGATGTCGACTTCGGAGACTTCCTTGAAGCGCTGCTTTTGCCGGTTCGACATGATGGCGAAGGCCATGTCGAGCGTATCTTCGGGCTTGAGGCGAGGGGCGTCGGCGATCGGATGAAGCTCGCCGGCGATGCGCATGACGGGAAAAGCACCGACTTTGAGATGAAGATCAGAGGCGCCGTGACCGGCCGCCACGCGGAGTAAATCGTCAATTTTTACTGGCATAAAGGGAGGAACCTCTCAACTTTAATGAACCGGACGCTTGGATTTGTCGGCGCTGGAAGGGGCGCTGGAAGTTAACTTGCGGGGCGCGTCGTCACGGCCGAAGCCGGAAAACGCTGAAATGAATATAGCTTGTGAGAACAAACAGCGTCAATGGAAACAAAAGCAGCGAGCAAGTTGCCTCGCTCGCTGCCGTCATTCCGCGTAACGCAAACTGTTAGTTTGCGCGCGCGCTGAATGCCAATCATTAGACGCAACCTAACAGTTTGCGTTACAAGTCTACGGTTTGCGTTACAAATCCGTCGCGCTGGCGGCGGTCTGAAACTTCAAGGCCGGCTCGGCGGTCGGGTTACTGACGCTGACGTTGGTCGCCTTTTCTGCAGTCGTCTTTTCCGGTTGTGATCCATTGCTGCCCGGTTGCGCCGTCTTCTTCGCGGCGTTCACATAGGTGAGCCAGTCGCCCGGAGCCTTGCGTTCGCCCTTCGTGATTTCAAAGAACGCCTTTTGAATTTTTTCGGTTATCGGACCGCGACCGCCCGCGCCAACCGTGATGCGATCGACAGAGCGGATTGGCGTGATCTCGGCCGCCGTGCCGGAGAAGAAAACTTCATCGGCGATGTAGAGCGCGGCGCGTTGAATGCTTCGCTCCTTCACGGTAATGCCCAACTCATGGCAAATCTGAATCACACTGTCGCGCGTGATACCCGCCAGAATTGAAGAAGAGAGCGGCGGCGTCAGCACTGTGCCGTCGGTTATCACGAAAATATTTTCACCCGAACCTTCCGAGACGTAGCCGCGATCGTCCAGCGCGATGCCTTCGGCAAAGCCGTTCAGCAACGCCTCCATCTTGATCAGCTGCGAGTTCATGTAGTTGGCGCCGCTCTTGGCCATCGCCGGCATCGAGTTTGGCGTCAGCCGGTTCCAGGTTGAGACGCAAACGTCCACGCCTTTTTCAATCGCCTCGTCGCCGAGATACTTGCCCCAGTCCCAGGCGCCGATGTAACACGCCAGCGGGTTGGGAAATGGATTGACTCCGAAAGCAGGCTTCGCTTCGTCGAGACTGCGGAACAGGATGGGCCGGATGTAGCACTGGTCCAAACCGCTGCGCGCAACCAACTCGACCGATGCGTCGCACAAATCCGTCAGGTTCCAGTTGTGGTCCATCCGGTAAATTTTCGCGGAGTTCAGGAAGCGCTGCATGTGTTCCTTCAAACGGAAAACCGCGGGACCTTGTTTGGTCGCGTAACACCGAATGCCCTCAAAGATGCTCGAGCCATAATGAAGAACGTGAGACATCACGTGCACGCGCGCGTCGTTCCACTTTATGAACTCGCCATCGTGCCAGACAACATCGCAAATTCGCGGGGTTGCCACATCTTTAGCTTTGCCTTCTTTTGAGAACATAGTGTTCTACTCCTTCAGGAAATCAAGTTTGGGAAACGGCGGCGAGGGACTCTAACTTCAAACTTTCGGATACGGGTTATTGACAACCCATTCTACATGAAGATTCCGTCCTTTTAGAAAGGCGCGGCGTTGTTTACCGGGAACGTGTTTCGGGACAGGGCACGATACAGTAAGTCGACTTTGCTTGGCAAGAAGGATGGTAACGCAAACTGTTAGTTTGCGATTTCTCATTAGATGTCCGATAAGCTTTTAACTTGTCGTGCCCCGACGACAAACTGAAGTCTGTCGGACATCAAACCGACCCAGCAACGGCGCAAACTAACAGTTTGCGTTACAAAGATTGGCAAAGTACCATCGAAAATGTTCCCGTTAGTAGCAAAGACGGTCAATTCCCCAGGCTTTCCGGTGAAGTGCGAGAAGGATCCGCGTAATGATTCGATCGCTAACCCGGGTCGGCGGTTGAAGCCGGGATACGTTCGCAAGTCGAGTCGCCGGCTGGTCCTGTTAACTTCAATTCTTCTTTCGACGTTCGTCGTTAATTGTCGTATGACTGAAAAACCTGAACCGCAAAATCCAGCCGGGCCGCAAGGCTCGCCTGCAACAATCCAACGCGAAGGCGCAAGTGGCATTCAGGCGCGCGCGATCGCGATTGACATGCACGCCGATACGACGCAGCGGCTGCTGGACGAAAAAGTTGACCTGACCGAGCGGCTGGCTGACGGCCACTTTGATTCGGTGCGCGCTCGCGAGGGCGGACTTAACGCGCAATTCTTTTCGATCTGGGTGGAGCCGCAGCTGTTTGGCGGCGGCGGACCGACGGCGATGAAGCGCGCGGACGATCAAATCGCCGCGGTGCGCGCGTTGACTGAACGGCATCCGGAGACCTGGGAGTTTGCAACTTCCGCTGCGGACATCCGTCGCATTGCTTCGCAAGGAAAGCTGGCGGCGCTAATAGGCATCGAAGGCGGTTATCCAATCGACGAGCGTGTCGAAAACGTCGAGCGATATCACAAACTAGGCGTGCGCTACATGTCGCTGGCCTGGACGGTGAGTTTGAGTTGGGCCGGATCGTCCGGCGACGAAGTCGGCAAGACGCGCGGCTTGAACGAATTTGGGCGAGCGGTCGTGCGAGAGATGAACCGGCTGGGCATGATGGTCGACGTTTCGCACGTTTCGGACCAGACGTTTTGGGACGCGGTTCACACTTCAACGAAACCAGTGATCGCTACACACTCCGCCTGTCGCGCGCTGGTTGACGAGCCGCGAAATTTGACGGACGAGATGATCGTGGCCCTCGCGAAAACCGGCGGCGTGGTTAACGTCATTTTTTATCCGGCCTTCATTGAGCCCGGCTGGAACGGGAAAAAGAACCGCGTTGACAACGAGATCGCAGATTTGGTGCGGCGCGCTTCCGAAGAAGAGAAGGGCGACGTGGCCCATAAGAAGCTGGCGCGAGATCGGGTGCGACGCGAAGAGTATGCGAAGCGACTGCCGCCGGCTCACGTGTCACGGCTGGTCGATCACATCGATCACATCGTGAAGCTGGTCGGTATTCATCACGTCGGGATCGGTTCAGACTTTGACGGAATTCAGGCGACCCTGGCAGACCTCTCTTCTGTCGCTGATCTGCCGAATTTGACGCGCGAGCTGCAGCGACGCGGCTACTCGGAAAGCGACATTGAAAAAATCCTTGGCGGCAATATGCTGCGCGTTATGGAACAGCAGTAGGACGGGCTTTCCTGCCTGTCCTGATTTGATATGAGTGAGACATTGCGCAATGGAAGAGCGAAACGCGGACCGCGTATCGGTTTCCACGCGCCGATCAAAGGCGGGCTGCACGAAGCGCTAATTGTCGCGCGTGACACCGGCTGCGACACGGTACAAATTTTCTCGCGGAATCCTCGCGGCTGGATGGCGAAGCCGCTTTCCTCAGCGGACATTGCTCTTTTCCGTAAGACTCGACGGGAGACCAAAATCTCGCCAGTTGCGATCCACTGCAACTATCTCGTCAACCTCGCTGCCGCCGACGAGCCGATGCTGCAAAAGTCGCGCGCGTCTTTTCGCGAAGAGCTTGAGCGAGCATTACTCCTCGGCGTCGACTATCTGGTGGTGCATCCCGGCAGCGCGCGCGGATCGTGCGAAGCCGACGGAATTCGCACGTGCAGCGAGAGTATCAAGTTTGCCTGCCGCGGGTTGAATCTGGGAAAGCTGCGGATACTTCTCGAAAACACGGCCGGACAAGGCGAGTGCATTGGTCATCGCTTCGAACACCTGCGCGAGATCATGGACGCCTGCCCGCAGATTCCGCTGGGCGTCTGCTTTGATACCGCTCACGCCTTCACCGCCGGCTACGACATTCGCGAAGAAGATGGTTTGGCAGCGCTCATCGATAAACTCAAGAGCACCGTCGGGACCAGAAATGTCCGCGCGATTCACTTCAACGACTCTCGCGCCGCTTACAATTCGCGCGTCGACCGCCACTGGCACATCGGCGAAGGCCATATCGGCAGCGACGCGCTGCGCCGCGTGGCCCAACATCCAAAACTGGCCCACGCCGCCTTCATCCTTGAAACACCTTACGACGATCCGCGCGCTGATTTGAAAAACTTGAACATGCTGCGCTCGTTCGTGGATAATGAGTCACCCTAGTTCGACCGCTTCCGACTCAACGCCGCTAAGAATGATTACCGGCTTGAATAGCTATCCTCTTTCGGCAGCGCGTTGACGTAAATACAATGCTGTAACTACACTTCTCATGCGATTTGAATGGGACGAGGCGAAGCGGTGAGCGAATCTCCGTGACCACGAAATCGATTTTGAGGCGGACGCAACAGCGAGGATTTTTGCAGATGAGACCGTTATTATGATAGACGATCGATTTGATTATGGCGAGAGACGCTTCCAGACGATTGGCATTACTCGAAGGAAGAAGTAGTAGCCATCACTCCATCGGAAACCGACGAAGTAGTCCGAATAATATCGATTAGAAGGGCATCAAGAAATGAAGCAAAAATTTATTTCAAGAAATCAAAACTGACCTGCTCGACAACACGGATCACACTAACTATGAACGTCTTCACGCGATGAAGGATGAAGATATAGATTTTTCTGAAAGCCAGAAATGACTCCGGAAATGTTTGCTCGGGCTGTCCTTCGGAGAAATTTCAAAGCTGATACCGCGCAAGAAGCAGCTAACTCTCCGCATCGACAGCGACGTTGTTGAGTGGTATCAGAAACAAGGCCCGGGGTATCAAACTCGGATCAATTCTCTCTTGCGCGCTTATATGAAAGAGCACCAACGAACGTCCCCTTAATCGCAAACGCGTAACCCAATTGCCTCAGCAGAGTATTGGACAGCCTGCGGAATCTTTAATAGAATGCGCTTCATCATGACGGTTCGGCATACGCCACTTTCCAACCTCCTCCTAACGGTGCCGCTTCTGCGCCGCGCGTTCTAACGCGCAATTCAGCGGGGCGGCGAATTCCATACGACAAACAAATAATCCGGAAGACGCGAGCTTGATCGTGTGCGCGCAGCCCAGCCGGGACCGCAAAGCGCCAGTTTGCGTTACAAATAATTCGTGTTAAGTGTAGAGCGCTCAGGACAAACCAATCATGGACGAAAAATATTTTCCGCAAAACATAGAGAACAAGTGGCAACAGCATTGGGAGCGAACCGGGGCCTTTCAAGCGCCGCAGGACGACCCGCGTCCCAAGTTTTATTGTCTCGAGATGTTGCCTTACCCGTCTGGCTTCCTGCACATGGGCCACGTGCGCAACTATTCCATCGGCGACGCGCTCGCCTGGTACAAACGCCTGCAGGGCTTCAACGTTTTGCATCCGATCGGTTGGGACAGTTTTGGTCAACCGGCGGAACAGGCCGCGATCAAGCGCGGCGTTAATCCGCGTGATTGGACGGAACAAAACATCGCGCACATGCGCGGCCAGATGAAGCGACTCGGGATCAGTTACGACTGGTCGCGCGAAATCGCCGCGCACCGGCCTGACTATTACAAATGGGACCAGTGGTTTTTCCTGAAGATGTACGAGCGCGGCCTGGCGTACAAAAAGAAGTCGCCCGTCAACTGGTGTCCGAAAGAGGGCACGGTCCTGTCTAACGAGCAGTCGTCCGGCGGCGTCTGCTGGCGTTGCGGCGCGAGCGTGGAGAAGCGAGACCTCGAACAGTGGTTCTTCCGGATAACTGACTACGCCGAACAACTCGTTGCGGACATCGCGCAGATCGAAAGCGCCTGGCCCGAGAAGGTGCTCAAGCGGCAGCGCGATTGGGTAGGCCGCAGCGAAGGCGCGTTTGTAGAATTTGCTATCAAAGACAATGCGGGCGCGTCGCCCGCGATCCCAGGGAAAAAGATTCGCGTGTTCACTACGCGCATCGACACCATCTACGGCGCCACCGCGATCGTACTTTCGGCTGAGCATCCGATCGTCGACGAACTGCTGGACGCTTCACCGTTGAAGGACGAGGTGACGGCGTTTGCGCAAAAGGTGAAGGCGGAGAAAGCAGCGCGCGGTCGCACCGTCGACGAGGACGAACAGAAAGAAGGAATCAATACGGGCGTGCTGACCGTGAATCCTTTCAGCGGCGAGGATCTGCCGATTTGGGTCGCCAACTACGTGCTGATCGAATACGGCACGGGCGCGGTGATGAGCGTTCCCGCGCACGATGAACGCGACTTCGAATTCGCCCAGAAGTATTCCCTCCCGATCCGCCGCGTCATCGAGCGCATCTCGCACGAACAGGAAGCGATCGCGCACGATCCGTTGAACGAAGATCAGTCCACAGCGATGCCGCATGCCTTCACTGACTACGGCATTCTGGTTAACTCCGGCGAGTGGAGCGGGAAACTTTCCGAGGACGCGATCGTCGAGATGGCCGCTCGCGCGAAGGAGCGTGGCTTCGGCGAGGCCGCCGTAACCTATCGCATTCGCGATTGGGGCGTTTCGCGCCAACGATTCTGGGGCGCGCCCGTTCCGATCGTTTATTGCGAAAAGTGCGGCATGGTCCCGGTACCCGAGAAAGATTTGCCGGTGCGGTTGCCCGATCACGCCGAGTTTACGGGTTCAGGTGAATCACCGCTCGCAGGCGTAGCGGATTTTGTGAACACGAACTGCCCGCAGTGCGGCGGGCCGGCGAAGCGCGAAACCCACACGATGGACACGTTCGTCGATTCATCCTGGTACTTCTTCCGTTACTGCGATCCGCAGAACGAGTCGATGCCGTTTGATCCGGAGATCGTCAAACAGTGGACGCCGATCGATCAATACATCGGCGGCGACTCGCATGCGGTCATGCATTTGATCTACACGCGCTTTTGGACCAAGTTCATGCGCGACCTCGGTCTCGTTTCGTTTGACGAGCCGGTGAAGAGGTTGTTGACGCAGGGCATGGTGACAAACCGCGTCGAAGGCACCGACGAGTGGAAAGCGATGTCGAAGAGTCTCGGCAACGGCGTCGATCCGGACGAAATGATCGAAGCGTTTGGCGCCGACGCCGCACGGCTGTTCATCCTTTTTGCGGCGCCGGTTGAAAACGAGCTGCGCTGGTTGGAAAGCGGAATCGAAGGCGCGGTGAGATTTCTGCGACGGGTTTACACGATGGTCTGGCGCTGGCACGAGCGCCTGGCAAACGACCGTGGTACGACTCCGGCTGACGAATTGAGTGCGGAGTTCAGCGTCGCGGCGCGCGCGTTGCGCCGCAAGACGCACCAGACAATCGCGAAAGTCACGAGCGACTTTGAAGGTCTGCACTTGAACACGATCGTCGCGGCGCTGATGGAGTTGTTCAATGAACTGAGCGCGTTTGACGCCGAACCCGGAGAGGCGTCTGACCAGGACGTGTTTGTCGTGCGCGAAGCGCTGGAGAGTCTGGTGCTGATGCTCGCGCCTTTCGCGCCGCATGCTGCCGAGGAGATGTGGGAACACCTGGGTCACGCGGGTGGCTTGTTGCAGTCCGGGCGCTGGCCGCAGGCCGACCCGGATTTGGCGCGGCGGGAGGAATTGGAAATCCCGATCCAGGTGAACGGGAAACTGCGCTCGCGCCTGTTGACTACGCCTGAGGTGACGGAAGCGGAGCTGCGCACCGCGGCGCTCAGCGACGAAAAGATCCGCGCTTTCATCGACGGCCACGAGGTGGTCAAAGTTATTGTTGTACCGCAGCGGCTGGTGAACGTGGTCATTAAGTAACGCTCAAAAAGAGCGGGGGCAAGCCCGCCTTCCCGACCTGGAGCTGGACAGAGTTGAGCTCTAACCCTTGTTTGAAAGACTTTCCAGGCAGACTCGATCGAGCTGATCCGAAGTCTCGAGGTTGGGAAGGGTGGCTTGCCCCCGCTCATCCGCTTCACTAACCGGGCCCAATCGATGGTTAGACGCAAAACTTGCCATATGTTAGATTTGCCGTCGATAAGTTAGCAAAAGCGCGACCAAGCTCGCGTGTGATCTCAACCTTGTCAATAGATGAAAGAATGTCCAGCCTGTAGGCGCTGTTTCCCTGACGAAGTCAACCACTGTCCGCAGGACGGCGATGCCACGACGCCGTCGCTGCTTGGCGAACCCATACTCGATGCTCGTTATCAGTTAGAGCGGCGACTGGGCCAGGGCGGCATGGGTGTTGTTTTTCAGGCGCGGCATATCTTTCTCAAAACTTCGCACGCCATCAAAGTGATCCTGCCGGACCTCGTCGGCAACGATCCGATGCTCGTCACGCGCTTTCGCCAGGAAGCGCTTGCCGCCGCCGCCATCCGTCATCCAAACATCATCGCGGTTACTGACTTCGGCGTGGTCCGCGGCACGATGCCGTTTCTGGTCATGGAATTTGTCAGCGGCCAGTCGCTGCAGGAAATTCTGGCGGAAGAAAAAGTGATGGCGCCGGATCGGGCTTTGGAGTTCGCTTGTGCAATCGGAGCCGGAGTCGGAGCGGCGCACAAACAAAACATCGTGCACCGCGATCTGAAGCCGCTGAACATCATGACGCAGCAGGGCCAGTCGATTTCCGAGGGTTTGAAGATTCTCGATTTCGGTTTGGCGAAGATTAAGTCGGGAGAGTTGTTGGGCTCGTTCGTCCAGGCGAAAACGAGCGGCTTGATGGGCTCGCCGTTTTACATGGCGCCGGAGCAATGGTCGGATGACGAGCCGGACGCCCGCGCCGACATCTACAGTCTCGGAATCATTCTTTACCAGATGCTGGCGGGCGATGTTCCCTTCAAAGGTTCCTCGATTCCTTCGATCATGAAGAAGCACCTGACGCTGCCGGTGCCGAGTTTCAAGTCGGCCGGCGTCGACGTGTCGCCGCAAATCGAGGCGGTGGTCCATCACGCGCTCGAGAAGGAAATTTCAGCGCGTACGCCTTCGGTTGAAATTTTCATCCAGGAGCTCAGGCAAGCAGTTGGAGCCGGCGGCGCGACCATTAGCTCCGGACACCGGACCGCTCCTCCGGTCGCGGACGAAACAATGTACGCGCCGGCCGCAACCACTGGTGAAACTCCACAAACTACCAACGCGGATTCAGCGGCTGAGGTACTGGCCGGCGCAAGCTCAGCCGGACTGAGTGTTGAAGAACTAGCGAAACTGTCGGCCTCACGCGCTGATTACGAACTCGAACAAAAGCAAAAAGAGCGAGTTGCGCGCGAGGAGTTGGGCCGCGAGGCCGAAGAGCGCCGCAGGATTGCCGAAGAGAAAGAGCAAAAACTAAAAGAAGAGCAGGAACGCGTACGGCTGGAGCGGCAAGAACGCGAAGAGCGTGAGCGCCAGCAACGCGAGCAGATGGAACGCGTCGAGCGCCAGGCCAGGGAACTCGAAGAGCGACTGGCCCGTCTGGCGACGAGCATGGTGCCGCCCCCGGCGGGAACGGCGGTAGTCGATCCGGAGACGACGCAGGTTCATCAATCGGTCCGTCCCGATGCAGTCGGCAACAATAGTTTTCCGGGAACGGATGCGACGGTTTACGAAAGAGCGGCGGCCCAACCGCTTTCCATCACCATTCCGCCGGCGCGGAAAAGCAATTCAATGATGATGATTGGCGCGGTGGTCCTGATCGTCCTGCTGGTTGGCGGCGCCGCGGCGTTTTTCCTGTTGCGGCCAGACACGCCGCCGGTTGGTGGCCCGGGCGCCAGCCCGACGCCGCTCGCGAGTCCGGGTGTGGACGACGCCGTCAAACCTGACCTGGTCGAAATTCCCGGCGGCACGTTCCAGATGGGCCGCAACGATGGACCGCTGCCGGAATCACCGGGCCATCCGATCACCGTCCAGTCGTTCTTCATGGACAAGACCGAAGTTACCAACAAGGAATACGCCGAGTTTGTGCGCGACACGCATCACGCGTCGCCAACTGACTGGAACGGCACTAAGCCGCCCTATGGCACCGAAATGTGGCCAGTCTTGACGGTCTCGCTTGAAGACGTGAACGCGTTTGCCGCCTGGCGTTCGAAACGCGATTCAGTCACGTACCGTTTGCCGACTGAGCAGGAATGGGAATACGCCGCGCGCAACGGTTCACAAAACGACCTCTATCCGTGGGGCAAGGATTGGAAAGACAATCAGGCAGTGCTGCGCGAGGCGACCCCTGCCAAGGTTGGTTCGCATCCGGAAGGAAATAACAAATGGGGCGTTGCTGACTTGCTCGGAAATGTTTGGGAGTGGACCTCTTCGAAGGTTTCAGCTTACCCCGGCAATCCGACGCCGATTCCGACAGCCACCAGAAACTGGAACGCCATTCGCGGCGCCGGCTATGATCGCGACCCGTCTGACCGGGACAATCCGGTGTCCTCATGTATCCGCACGTTTGTTTCGCCGGAAAGCAAAATCCCGCAACTCGGTTTCCGCCTCGTGCGCTCAGCGCAGTAACGCACGGCAGAAGCCCGACCGTGAGCGAGGGCGTTAGTGCGCGTCCCGCAAGCCCTCCCTCACGGTCGGGGTTCTGTCCCTGCATCATAGCCATCGCAAACTAACAGTTTGCGTTACAATCTTATTGCCAATTAGATCAACGCCGCCAAACTGGGCTACAATCCGCGAACGGTTCAATTAACCCGTAGACGTTACCAACGATTTATGACGCCTGTGATTGAAGTCCGTCATTCCAAAGCCGTGGGCCGCGCGCGCCCGGCCGACAATCACAAAACAACCAGGAGAGGATCGATGAGAACTCCCTCGATTTTCCGTGCTGCCCTAACCTTCGTTGCGCTGGTCCTAAGTTTATCTTTCGCTGCCGTGGATGCACTCAGCCAGGACGTCGGCGCGGACGTTGGCGGCGGCGCCGGAATTTTTAGACCAAAGAACCCGGAGATACGAAAGCGGACCGGCAGAACCACGCCCGTCACGCGACGCGGTTCAGCGCGCACGACCGCGACGACGAATGCGGCACTCGAAGATCGCATCGAAGATTTGTTGGAGAAGGGCAATCAGTTTCGCGACGGACGCCGTTTCGCTGAAGCTGAAACTGCCTACCAAAGTATTTTGAAACTGAAAGCCAAAGACGGTCGCGCCGCTTACGGGCTGGGCAACATTTATTCCGACCAGCAACGCTGGGAAGAAGCGGAAGTCGCCTACCGCAATGCCGCAACCTGGAGCCCGTCAGACGTCGAAGCCCTCGTTGCGTTGAGCGTTGTCCTCGTGCAACCGCGGACCGGCGCCGGCAATGCGAAACGTTTTGCTGAAGCTGAAAACTTTGCCCGGCGCGCGCTGCAAGTGGACCCGAAAAATGCCGTGGCCTGGGATCGTTTGGGTGTGGCGCTCCAGGCGCGCGGTCTCTACAACAACGAAACTGAGAATGCTTATCGACGCGCAGTCGAACTCGATCCGCAGTTTCCCGTCGCCTACGCACACCTCGGTTGGGTGCTCAACAAAATGGGCCGGAAGGACGAAGCGGCCCCGCTTTACAAGCAAGCATTTGAACTCGCCAAAGAACCGGCGACCTTGAATTTGATTGCGGAGTCGCTGCAGGCCGAACAGTACTGGCAACAGTCCGAACCCGTCCTGAAACGCGCGCTCGAACTCGACGCTGAAAATCCGACGGCGCTTTATTTGATGGGGCGGATGCTGGTGGTTTTCAAGCGTTATCAGGAATCGGAGCCGTATCTGAAACGCGCCACCGTGGCCAGCCCGCGCGCTTTTCAGCCAATGAATTTACTCGGCCGGACTTATCTCGCGCTCGATCGCCTGGCAGAGGCGGAAGTGACTTACGAACGCGCCGCGGGAGTTGCATCGCCCGGTGACCGCAAACAACTGGCCGGCGTGTTTGGTTTGGAAGGCGTCGGCGATGGTTTCATGAAAGCCAAAAATAAACCCAGCGCGGCCCGTGCTTACAAAAGAGCGCTGGATCTCGACCCCGGCAACAAACAACTCGAACAGAAACTTGCCAAGGCGAACTAAGCCGGGCAGTTGGGGCCGCAGAAGCCAAACAGCAACATCAGCCGCGGATTTGCGCGGATGGTGCGAATCTGAAAGAGACTTGGCTGACAGGGTTCTCTTATTTCTTCAATTCTGATCTGCGTTTATCCGCGCAAATCCGCGGCTGGTAACTCAATTTCAGAAGGAGCAAATCTTTCTCATGAAGCGTTGTCCGAAGTGTAGTCGTACGTTCCCCGACGACAATCAGAAATTTTGCACGATCGATGGCGGGTTATTAGTGACCGCTGATCAGCCTTTCGATCCGAACGCGACGATCCAGGGTTCAGCCAACCTGGCTCTTCCGGTTGCGCCGCCGGCGGAAAAACCGGTCAGCAATCGGCCGCCCGATTTCGGCGCCACGATCGCGACGCCGTCTTCAGCCCCGACCGTAGTCTTCCCGAAGAAGACTGGGCCAACTGGCTCGACGACGGCTGCAAATCTTTCGCAGCCCCCGTCAGCGTCGTCAGCGTCATCAGCGCCGCCAGCAAATCCGGCAGGTGTGCCGCTACCACCGCCGCCATCAACGTCGTCAACGCCATCAGGATCGTCACCCGCACCGACCGAGGCATTGCCTCCGCGGCCGAGCGCCCCCTTGCCGAAAACGCAGCCAACGCCGCAGGCGCCCAGCGCGCCCTTGCCGCCCCAGTCGCAGTCGCAGTCGCCACGCACGGCGACCGCGCCGTTGCCGAGCACACAAAGCGCTCCGCGTCAGCAAGCGCCAGTGGCTGCGGGCGCGCCGCCGCCAAAGAAATCAAAGCTGCCGCTCATTCTCGGAATCTTGGCGATCCTGCTCATACTTGGTATCGGCGGCGCTGTCGCGGCATTTTTCCTGGTAATCAAACCGCGGCTTGATCAGATGAATTCCAATCAGCCGATCATAGTGACGAACAATCAAAACGAGAACGTCAACACCAACGTCAACGCCAACGTCGCCGAGACGCCGGCTCAAACTCCGGTACCCCAGCCAGAATTTGTCCCGCCTCCAGACACGACGAAGTTTGCAAACTCTTCAGCGACGCTCGATGGAAAACTAGCCGAACATTACATCGATTTCTCGTTTTACTATCCCAACAACTGGGCGCCGGATCCCAAAGCCGGTAAGCCCGGCGCCAGCAACTTCGCGAAGGTCGAAAGACGCTTACCGCCGGATTTCATGCAAGAGAATTTCGCGGTGGGCTGGTACACGAGCAAGGGAACTTTCGCGGACGATGAGCCGATCTACCCGCAGTTGGTCGAAGTTCTGAGCAAGACTCTCGCGACGAACTTCCCCGAGTACAAGAAAGTTTCCGAAGGACCCACGAAGGTAAATTCGCTGGACGGCTACGAGTTTCGTTTCACGAGCACTTCGAAGGGAACTGAAAAGGGCGACATTCAGATTTGGGGTCGCGTGATCTTTCTGCCAACCGGTGTTGCCGGCGACCAGGCCGGGGCGACGCTGATCATGCTGGCCACGTCGCTGGCGCCGGAATTAACGGGGGTGGAGAATGTCGGCGAGAAGGGCGAGATGCCGGTGATTCTTGAGTCGTTCCGCTTTGGCAAGTAATAGAGACTCGCGTCGATTTCCTTTTAGGCACAGAGGCTTTCAAACTCCGACCCCGCGAGTGGTCAGGTTACATCTCACTCGCTTGAATGATATGCTTCGGGTGAAATTTGAGAGTCAGTAAGGAAGTTATGCAGGCGAAGAAAAGAAACGCGGAAAAAGTTTTGTGGTCACCGACGCGCGTAGCGTTCACCGTGCTGGTGCTGTCGCTGTTGGCAGCTTTCGGAATCTCCAGTTGCAGTTCGGGCGACGAACCGCACAAATCCCCGACGGCTGTTTCCCCGAAAGACAGCCGGGCCGCAATTAAACCAGCGCCGCGGGCCGCGCCTCCGGCTGCAGTGCTCACCTTGCCGGCGAACGTAGTTGACGCGGAACTGCGAGCGGTCGCGGGCGCGCCGATAAAACTTTCAAACTACGCCGGCAAAGTTTTGCTGGTTAACTTGTGGGCGACCTGGTGTGGTCCATGCCGGCAGGAAACCCCGGAGCTGGTCAAGCTGAACAAGGAATTTCGGGCGCAAGGCGTCGAGGTGGTGGGACTTTCAACCGAGAACGCCGACGCCTCGGCGGAACTCGTCCGCGAATTCGTTCACGACTTTAAGGTGGACTATCGAGTGGGCTGGGCGACTAACGACGTGGCGCTCACCTTAATGCAGGGCCGCGACGCGATCCCGCAGAGCTTTATAATTTCCCGACAGGGTCGCATTGTGAAGCGCTTCGTCGGGTTCAATCTCAGTACGACGCCGGGCCAAATAAGAGAGGCTCTGCAGGAAGCGCTCAACGATAAGGGCGCTGCAGACTAGATAAGGTCGTTGCAGACCAGGCTGAAATTTTGAAATCTCAAATCTAAGATCTCAAATTTGAAATTCTCACGCAGAATTTTTCTCACGCAGAGTCTTTCTCAATCAGAATCTTTCGCTTCTTTCAATTTCCGTTCGGCGTCTTCCATCAGTTGCTCGCCCTCGCGCGCCAGTTCCGGGTCCTGCAGGCCATCGCCCACCAACTTCTTTGCCTCGCCTCTTAGTTTGTCCATTTCCGCTTCGACGCGCTCTTCTACCTGGTCTATCGGCGCCGGCTCGCCCAAATCGTCTTGAGTAACAATCTTGTCTTTATCCAAAACCATTTTCATCTCCCAATGCCGCGCAAATTTTTCTTAACAAGCACAGGCTAGCATACAGATGATGCCGCGGAAATGTCCGCGAACAATTGAACTACTACAAAAAGGTAACAATTGCGTTTTGGGCGGCGCCGGCGAAAAATTTCCGCGCCCTGGACGCATAGAGTCCCCGATTTCCGATTTACTCTGCGTAGCTTTGCGACCTCGGCGTCTCTGCGGCGAACAGGTCTAAAAAATTACGCAGAGGCGCAGAGGCGCAGAGTACGCAGAGGGTGCGCAGAGAGGATAACGAACCAGGACCCTACCCACGGTCCGAGACAACTCGACAACCTAAACCTTAAATGGCTAAACTTCGCGGCAAGATGAGGCTGCTCTCCTCCATCAGAATTATTCGCGTGACGCTCGCGCTGGCTGTCGCTTGTTGGATGGCGGGCGCCGGCTGCCTGCTGGGCTGCGAGAATATGGTCAGCGCCGCGTCTGCCGGGCACACGTTGCCAACGGGGGATTCAGACGGCACACAGGCTGCTTCCGCAATCGTCGTTTCTGGGGATGCGTGCGCTTCGATGAAGTCTCACGATTGCTGCGCCAATCGCGGCAAACAATCCGTCGCCGCTCAGCGCGGCAAGCAATATGTTGCAAAGACGGCCGCCAAACCGCTGAGCCAATCGCCCGTGAAGTTAAACGCAAACGTCGCGCGCCAGCCACAGGTTGATGCCTTGGCGAATCAGGCGCCGGTGCTCGTCGAAAGAGTTGCGACCGAAGCCGCCGCACCGATTTCTACGATGCGAGATTGCCCGCTGGCGGTGAACGCAACCGCGGCACTCTCGAAAGCAAAACCGGACGAGTCCGGCAACGCAATCGTGCTCACGCGTGCCGCCAACACTTTTCCCTCCGTTCGGGAACAACTGGCGGCTCTGGCGCCAGCCTCGGCCCTGCCAAACCGCGGACACACTTACCTCCGCTGCTGTGTCTTTCTGATCTAAAGATTCGTAGGACAGACTTTCGCGTCTGTCCGATCCCTTTTGATTGCAGAGACAGACAGGGAATGTCTGTCCTATTTTCTCGGTATCAGTGTGCGTGTCACCGCAGCGGGGGCTGGTCCGTCGCGGACCACGCGGGCTGATATCAAAGGCAATGATCTTTTCAAATCAGGAGACTACAAATGAAAAACTTCAAAGGATTTGCTTTCGGGCTTGTGCTCGGCCTCGGCCTGGCACTCTCAAGCCTCGGCTTTGCACAGAACGCAACGCCGTCCGCTCAAAAGAACGAGACGGAGTCGTGTTGCGCGATGGCCTCGTGCTGCTGCAAAGGCGAGTCGTGCGACAAGATGAAGCATGACGCCAAAGACCACGCGGCCAAAGGCGGCTGTTGCTGCTGCGGCGGCGATTCATGCGACCTGAAGATGAAGCATGAGATGGAAGAGAAACCAAAGGGTTAACACGCGGGTAGGAGTTCGCGGGTGTTTCGCCGGTTCGTTCTGCGAAACACCCGCGGACTTAAACAAGGCTTAGACTCATGAAAAAGTTTTTGCATTCTTCGGGACATCTGCTTCGGTTTACCGCGTTTTGTCTCTGCTTTTTGGCGCCCCTGGCCGTCTTTGCACAACACGAAGGCCACCAGATGCCGGCGAGTAAGCCGTCGCCTTCACCGCAGTCGCCCCAGTCTTCGCAATCTCCCTCGCCTGCTACGACGCCCCAGGTCGCTCAGCCGAAAGCTGAACCGAAAGCCGAACACAAGCACGAACCGCCGCCGCAAACTGAAAACGCAGCTCCGCCGGCGGCAGAGGCGACACCCGGCGACACAACCGCGATGACCCCGATGAACATGGGCCCGCTGCTCGTCATGACCGGCGATGAGATGAGCATCCGCGTGGGCCGCAGCGAGACAAACCTGCTGCCGATGGGCCAGATGGCTTCCGGCACTTCCTGGCAACCGGCCACAACGCCGATGTACATGCTTCACAAACAATCCGGCGAATGGCTGTTCATGTTTCACTACAACACCGTCATCGGCGTCAACGCGCAGGGCGGTCCGCGCGGCGTCACAAAATTTGAATCGGCAAACTGGTTCATGCCGATGGCGTTTCGCAAAGTCGGACCGGGCACGTTGCAACTGCGCGGCATGGTCAGCTTTGAGCCGTTTACTTTTCCGCCCGGCGGTTCACCGCTGCTGTTCCAGACGGGTGAAACTTACAAAGGCCAGCCGATCATCGATCGCCAGCATCCGCACGACTTTTTCATGGAGCTTTCGGCGCAGTACACCGTGCCGCTTGGCGAGCGCGCGACCTGGTTCGCCTACGCCGGTTATCCGGGCGAGCCGGCGCTCGGTCCGGTGGCGTTCATGCATCGCGCGTCGGCTTCGGAAAATTCTTCTGCGCCTTTGTCGCACCACCTGCAGGACTCGTCGCACATAAGTTTTGGAATTGTTACCAGCGGCTTTACGTACCGTTGGCTGAAGGTGGAGGGTTCAATCTTCAACGGTCGCGAGCCCGACGAGAATCGTTACAACTTCGAAGCGCATCCCTGGAATTCGCGGGCGGTGAGAATCTCGCTGGCGCCAAACAGCAACTGGGCCATGCAGGTCAGTCACGGGCTACTGCGGAATCCGGAGCCTCTGGATCCCGGAAACGTGCGCCGCACGACAGCTTCGATCAGCTACAACAAGCCGTTCGCGGGCGGCAACTGGGCCACCAGTCTCATCTGGGGCCGCAATCGCGAAAGCCACGGCGGCGAAGTGTTTCACCTGAACGGCTACGTTGCCGAATCGACGGTAAACTTTCGCGACCAGAACTACGTTTACACGCGACTGGAGTTGACGGACAAGAATCAGTTGTTGCGCGCGGCCGACCGGCAGCTTCTCGGCATAACCGACGACCATCCGTCGTTTCGCATTGGCGCGTATACGTTTGGCGGCGCGCGGGATTTTGTGACGAATGAGAAAATGTCGGTCGCGCTGGGCAGCGACTTGACGTTCTACTCCAAACCCGCCGCGCTCGATCAGATCTATGGCAGCAGTCCGGTGTCGTGGAAAGTCTTTCTGAGATTCCGGCCCGGCAAGATGACCATGAAGAGCATGCACGGCGGACACTGACTCTAAGACAAGTCCAAAGTCCAAAGTCCAAAGTCCAAAGTCCAAAGTCCAAAGGCAATCATATGACCGCAATGATCAAGAGATGCTTTTTCGCGGTTTCACTGCTGATCGTCCTGAGCGTAGTTTGCCAGGCGCAGCCGGCGCCAGCCGAACAATCCGGGGCAGGGCGGCATGCGAAAAATCAGAGTGAAAGTTAACCGCAAGCAGGTCGCTGTCAGAGCGCGGCGATTCTATACTTACACGCCGTGACGACTGGAAACGTATTGGAGCTCACATCAATAACTCTTGAAGGTCCGCATGTTCGGCTTGTGCCGCTGACGGCCGCGCACAGCGAAGCGCTCATCGCTGCCGCCGCTGACGGTGAATTGTGGAACTCAAGAGTGACGATCGTGCCGGCGCGGGACACGGTAACCGAATACATCGACGACGCACTCAAGGGACAGGCTCAGGGGCGCGAGTTACCGTTCGTCATCGTCCGCAAGCCGGAGCCGGAAGGTAGGGCGAGCAGCGCGGATCAAGTGGTGGGGACGACGCGCTTTTATGACATCGAACGCAGCGGCGGGAGCGTGATCAAGGCGGCCATCGGTTATACCTGGTTGTCGCGGAGCGCGCAGCGAACCGCGGTAAACACTGAAGCAAAGTCGTTGTTGCTCACGCACGCGTTCGAAACCTGGCGCGTCATCCGCGTCGAGTTCATCACCGATGTTTTGAATGAGCAGTCACGCGCGGCAATTCTCAGGCTTGGCGCGAAGCAGGAAGGAATTCTTCGCAACCACCTGCTCATGCTCGACGGGCGCATCCGTGATTCGGTCTGCTTCAGCATCATCGCGTCAGAGTGGCCGGAAGTGAAAGCATTTTTCCGTAGCCATGGTACTTAACTGTTGTCGTAGGATTGATTGCAGCTTGTTCAAGGCAATGGAGATCGCGAATGGCAAGTCAGCCAAAGGTTGTTGACGCCGCTGACGGCGGAGCAGAAAGCCAGCGCTGTCCAAACTGCGGTGAAGAACTGCGGGGCGAATTTTGCTACGCCTGCGGGCAAAAAAGGATTCATCGTTCCGAACTGGGTCTCAAACATTTCTTCATCCACGCGGCAAATGAATTTACCGACCTGGAATCCAATAAGATAGTCGGAACATTCATGGCCCTGCTTTTCAGGCCCGGCCGTCTGACTCACGAATACCTGGCGGGGCGGAAGGGTCGGTACATAACTCCGGTAAGACTTTATCTCACGTTTAGCGCGCTCTATTTTCTGTTCGCCTGGGGCGTCCTGGCGGAAGCAAGAGGCGGGGGCGTTAACAGGATCGCACAGCAGCCCTGGATTGTTTCGCTGGCAACGACGCGTGGCGTCACCGCGCAGGCCTTCGTTGAGAAAATCCATCAAAGAGTTGAGAAGTATGCAACCGTCTTGCGGTTCGCCAGCGTGCTTGTCTCGGGTATCTTCCTGACGGTTCTTTATTACGGTTCGGGAAGGTACTACGTCGAGCATCTGGTCTTTTCTTTACACTACTATTCGTTTGACTTCTTTACGAAGAGTGCGTTTGCTCTACTGTTCCTTTTGGCGGGGCTGCTGGGCTGGAAGCTGCCGAGTCAGGCGCTGAATCTATTTTATCCCCTGGCCTTCATTTATTTAGTCTTCGCGCTTCGCCGGGTCTATAAGCAGAGTTGGGCCAGGACCATGGCGAAGTCATTGGTGCTGTTTCTGTGTGAGACAATCCTGTTTATCCTCGTGAATATGGCGGGATTTTTTGTGGCGATTGCACTTGCTTGAAGAGAACAAGCGACAACTATCCGCAGATTACGCAGATTATGCAGTTCCGGCAGACAACCGGCATGAAAGACCTCGTGCCTTTCTTAGTCTGAACTAATCTGCGTAATCTGCGGATTTCTGTGAGAGTCGATTTTGAAAAACGCTGCGCACAAAGATCCGGTCTGTGGCATGACGGTCGATCCTGATTCGGCTGCCGGGTCGTACGAGCACCAGGGTAAGACTTACTACTTTTGCAGCACGCACTGCCTTCATAAGTTTCGTGAAGATCCGGAACGCTTCCTCAACAAAGGAAGTCAGAACCACCTGCGTGAGCGGGTGGCGAATCCGCTGAGTCAGATCCAATCCCTTGGCCCCACCAGTCAGCAATCCCAGCGACAGCCACCCGCTAACGCAGGTGGTTCTGACAAGATAACGAAGACGGAATACACCTGCCCGATGCATCCCGAAGTTGTGCGCGACGCGCCCGGTAGTTGCCCGATCTGCGGCATGGCGTTGGAGCCGCGCACGGTGTCGCTCGACGACGAAAAGAACCCGGAACTCGTGGACATGTCTTACCGGTTCTGGGTTAGCGCGCTGTTAACGCTCCCTCTCCTCGCGATTGGAATGGCCGAACTCGTTCCGCGTCTGAGCGTTGATCGGCTGCTGCCGGATCGCTTTACGGGATGGATCGAGCTGGCGCTGGCGACGCCGGTGGTGCTGTGGGGCGCCTCGCCGTTCTTCGTTCGCGGTTGGCAATCGATCAGAAGCCGCAACCTGAACATGTTTACGCTGATAGCCGTTGGAGTTGGCGTCGCTTACGTGTTCAGCGTGATCGCGTCGTTGTTCCCCGAGTTCTTCTCAGCGTCTTTTCGTGACGCCTCAGGCGCCGTTCCGGTCTACTTTGAAGCGGCGGCGGTGATCACCACGCTCGTTTTGTTGGGCCAGGTTTTAGAACTGCGCGCGCGCGGTCGCACCGGCGCGGCCATCAAGGCACTGCTGGGCCTGGCGCCGAAGACCGCGCGACGCGTGCGCGAAGACGGTGGCGATGAAGATGTGCCGCTCGATGAGGTGAGGGTTGGCGACAAGTTGCGCGTGCGTCCGGGTGAGAAGATTCCGGTGGACGGCGTGGTGATCGAGGGATCGAGCGCCGTTGATGAATCGATGGTGACGGGAGAACCGATTCCAGTGGCGAAAGGCCCGGGCGCTCGGGTGATTGGCGCGACGGTCAACACCACCGGCACGTTCGTGATGCAGGCTGAACGCGTGGGCACGGAAACGTTATTGGCGCAGATCGTCCAGATGGTCGCGGAGGCGCAGCGCAGTCGCGCGCCGATTCAAAAGCTTGCCGATCGTGTTTCGGCGTACTTCGTCCCCGCAGTCGTCGCCATAGCGTGCCTGACCTTTATTGTCTGGAGTTTGTTTGGACCAGAGCCGCGCCTGGCCCACGGCCTGGTGAACGCGGTCGCAGTTTTGATCATTGCCTGTCCGTGTGCGCTCGGGCTGGCGACACCGATGTCGATCATGGTGGCGACGGGCAAGGGCGCGCAGAGCGGCGTGCTCTTCAAAAATGCCGAGGCCATCGAAATCCTGCGCCACGTTGATACGCTCGTGGTCGACAAGACGGGAACGCTGACTGAAGGAAAGCCGAAACTCGTCGCTGTCATCACGACGCCAGTGATTGATGAAGCCACTCTGCTGCGGCTCGCCGTGGGCCTTGAGCGCGGCAGCGAACATCCGCTGGCCGCAGCGATCGTTTCCGGCGCGGCAGAACGCGGGATCGATGTTGCTCAAGCGCCCATGGCAAGCGAGTTTGCCTCACAAACCGGCAAGGGCGTGACTGGAAAAGTAGACGGCCACGTGGTTGGCTTAGGGAATCAGGCGTTGCTCGCGGATCTCGGAATCGATGCGGGTTTGCTCGCTGGTCAAGCTGAGGCGTTGCGGAAGGAAGGCCAGACCGTGGCGTTCATGACCGTCGATGGCCGGGCGGTTGGTTTAGTTTCAGTTGGTGATCCGATTAAGGAGTCGACGCCGGAAGCGATCGAGCAACTTCACGAGCTGGGAATTCAAGTTGTGATGTTAACCGGGGACAGTGAAACGACCGCGCGCGCCGTCGCGGCCAAACTAAAGCTTGACGAAGTGATCGCGGAAGTCCTGCCTGAACAAAAAGCGCAAGTTGTAAAAAAGTTTCAAGCGAAGGGTCGCAAGGTCGCAATGGCTGGTGACGGAATCAACGACGCTCCGGCGTTGGCCCAGGCGGACGTGGGCATCGCAATGGGCACGGGAACTGACGTGGCGATTGCCAGCGCCGCAGTGACGCTCGTGAAAGGCGACTTGCGTGGCATCGTGCGCGCGATCCTGCTGAGTCGCGCCACGATGAAAAACATCAAACAGAATCTGTTCTTTGCGTTTTTGTACAACGCGCTCGGGATACCGATCGCGGCAGGGCTGCTCTACCCGTTTTTTGGAATTCTGTTGAGCCCGATGATTGCGGCGGCGGCGATGAGTTTCAGCTCGGTGTCAGTGATTGCAAACTCACTACGTTTGCGGGGGATTTCAATATCACTTGTCGAGAAAAGGAATCAGGCAGCTTCGACGTAGTCAACCAGGCTCGGCTCAGGAATTGGCAATCCATCTTCACGCATTCCGCGCAGGTGTAATTCCAGCGCTTCGCGCATGCGCTGTTTGACTTCATCGAGCGTTTCGCCGGTGGCGATGCATCCCGGCAGATCGGGAAAGTAGGCTGAGTAGTTTCTCTCACCCTTTTCGATAATCATTGCGTATTGCATACGAGTCTGCTCCTACTTCTTTGATAACCCCGTCTGGGTCATGATGCTCTTCAAAGTCTTGGGGTGTACGTCGTCACTCGGATGACCGGACACCGTAGTGCGCCCGGGCTTCGTCGGATGCTTGAATTGCCGATGGCTCCCCTCAGTGACAACAAGGTACCAGCCATCGTCCAAAATCAGTTTAAGAATCTCACGAACCTTCATGCGCGGCAATGATATAGCGAAGCTAACGCCCGAAGGAGCGCTCCTTGGGGATTCGCGTTTTCCCGTTTATGAAAATTTCCTTGCTTGTTCCTTGCTTGACTGAGCAAGCCATTTTTTCTGGATAACAAATTGCGTCCCTTGTCTGCGAACGTCACAGGCGTTCCAATTTGCTGCAGAGCGATAGCAAGACAGGACAGCCTTGCTGCTCGGTACGATTTCGCGTATTAGTTCAAGGCAAGAATTCGGAATCAAGATGAGTTCGGACACTTAGGAGGTAAGCATGAAAGGTCCCATTTGCCGCAGTTTCTTCGGCGGTCTTAGCATTTCGTTATTATTGTTCACCTGGGCGGTTTCAACCCCAGCGCAGAAAAGCCGAACGCAGGACGCAGAGCGGCACGCGCGCAAAGCGTCTGAAGTTTTCACAGAAATCATGAACGTGCGCGAAAAGGCGATTCCCAAGGAATTGCTGGATAAAGCCGAGGCAATTGCCGTTTTCCCGGATGTTCTCAAAGCAGCTTTCATCTTTGGCGGCAAAGGCGGTCATGGAGTGATCAGCAAGCGCACGCCCAAAGGCTGGACCGCGCCCGCTTTTTTCAACATCAGTGGCGGAAGTTTTGGCGCGCAGATCGGCGCCACGAAGACTGACTACGTCTTGTTGATAATGAACGAAGCCGGTCTGAAGGGCGTGTTGGAAGACAAATTTGAGATTGGCGGCGAGGTGGGCGTGGCTGCTGGTCCAGTGGGCCGTGAAGCCGCCGCCTCGACAAATCTAACGCTCGATGCCGGAATCCTTTCATACTCGCGTAGCAAGGGCGCTTTCATCGGAGCTGCATTAAAGGGCGCAGTAATCAGTCCTGACAACAACTTAAACGAAGGCGTTTATCGCATGAAAGCGAAAGAGGTCCTGACAAACAACTCGATGACGTTGAGTCAGATGCCGGCCGGCGTTCGCATCTTCCCGCGTACGCTCGCGCGCTACTCGCTGCGTTAATTCGTTCGCTGGTCTATGGCGTGCAAACAAAGACTTGACGCTTTTGTTAGTGCGCCATAGAATGCCCCCTGACTTTGGCCCGACTCCCTTTAGGGCGAAGTTCTCAACTTGTTAACCGCCATGATTGTTCCACGCACACAACGACAGAAAGAGGTTTTCGATTACCTCGTTAGCTTCCTCGAGCGACGCGGCTATATTCCCACCTACGCGCAGATTGCCAAACACATCGGAGTGAAATCGCGGGCAACGGTTGCGAAACACATCAAGGCACTCGCACGGCTTGGCTTGATCACGATTCAGGACGAACCTTTTGTCATCACCATCATTCAGCAGGAGATGCCCTTACCTGATTCGTTTTGCGAGATTAGGATTGAGGGCCGCATCGCTGCCGGGCAACCGATCGAGGCGGTGCGTGATGAAGACACGATCGCGGTGCCACGCTTCATGCTCTCGCGCGTCCGGACCGGGAAGGTTTACGCGTTAAGAGTCCAGGGCGATTCGATGATCGACGAACACATCTGTGACGGCGACATCGCTTTGATCGAAGACCGGCCCGAAGCGCGCGACGGCGAGATCGTGGTGGCGCTGGTCGATGAAACTCACGTCACTTTGAAACGGCTCTATCGCCACGGCGCGGAAGTCGAACTGCGTCCTGCGAATTCCGAACTCGAATCAATTCGAGTCCCCGCCCGCCAGGTCCGGATCCAGGGCATCTACCGCGGCCTGCTCCGTCCGGCTATCTAACAATATCTAGTTTTGCAGGGATTTTTGCAGGTTTAGGCCGGAATCCGAGTCTCTCTGGAGTCCGTTTAGACGGCGCACTTGTGCGCCTGCTTGGGACGCCAGACAAGTCCGGCATCTAAACAGAACGCCGGACAAGTCCGGCATCTAAACGGAACGCAGAGAGGCTACATCTACATCTCGCATAATCTACTTGAAGCCGCGCAAAGGCATCTCTGCTGAGCGCTGCAGCCAGTTGTCTGCCGCATAGCGCGCGGCTCCGCTGATCACGTGCAGCGTGTACGCGTGGCGCGACTTTGCCGAACGATTTGCCAGACTCTTGTGCGGCAGCAGACCGTTCAGAATTATCAAACTACCCTGGCGCACCTCGAGCGGGACGAGTTTCTCCTCCGGCCACGGAGTCGCATCAAAAACGTCGAACTTCATCTCAGCATCCGCGTGGCGCCGCCAGCGAGATTTCAACCCGAGGCGATGCCCGCCCGGAATGGCCCACAGGCAACCGTTTTCGATCGTCGCGTCTTCAAGCGCAAACCAGAGACCGGCGATGTTCATCGGTTCGGTGTAGAGGAACGCACTGTCCTGATGGCAGGTGACTTCGCCGCCGATCCTTGGTTGCTTGAAGATGTACATGCCCTGCAACAGCAACGGTTGCTCGATTCCCAGATCGTCGATCAATTGCACGAGGTACGACGTTCTCGAGAATTCACTGAAGACGGGATCGAGATCGTGAAGCGCATGCCCGATCTTGTTAATCGATCGTTCTTTGGTTTGCTTCAGCTCGCCTTCCGGCGTGAAAGCATCTTCTTCAAAGAAAAAACGAATCTTGTCACCGGAGCCCAGAAAGTAGTCGTCGCTGTGCCGGTTCTGTTCCTTCGTTGAAAAGATCGAGACGACGCCGCTGGGATCGAAATCTTGAACCAGCTCGGCCGCACGTACGCGCAGGCGATCACAAGCAGAGTCGTCGACAAAGTCCTCCAGGATCAGGAAGCCATCACGGTCATATTGCGCGCGCTGTTCGGGAGTGAGTCTCATTCGGGAAAAGGTATCACAAACTACGAGACGCCTCTCGTTCGTTTAGCCCAGTTCACCGCAATGAACTGCGGCCGAACAGCGCGTTGCCGCAGTTCGCTTTGAAACCTATACTGTTTGGGAAGTTTAATTTCTGGAGCCGGCTGCCGGAGTTGAACCGGCGACCTTCTAATTACGAATCTCACCCCGACTGTTTCGGGCTGTTTCCCTCCGTTCTATTTAGGGCTGATTCCTTAGCAATTCTACCTAACTTATAATGCTTGCGTTTGTCTGCGTAATGGCCCGTTCGGTTGAGTTGGCACACAACCGGCACACAAGAGAAACGAGTAAGCATGTTGAGAGTGAGGCTTTCATCTGGCGAGTTTGATATGCCTGACGGAGCGACAGGCCGCATCATCATTCAAAACGCCTTCTTAACAAAGGTTGCTGAAATAGTCCCTGAGGTTTGGCCCGACCTTTATCAGATAGCGAGGCAGACTTACGCCGAGCTGAAAGAGGACTATCCCCGAGAATATTTCAGCCAAGATATCGAGCGCTTCGCTGTTCCGCCAATGTCGCGCGAGCGAATCTCGCCCGTCTATGCTCGTCACCCGCGTTTGGGCGACTTGATCGATCTGATAGACGACTGGGCTCGCAAGTGGAACCTCGTTACGTCTGACCCTGATGATCCGTGGCTGATCAAAGTTGTGTTGGGCCATCTGGAGTATTGGGACGCTACTGGACGAGAGGGCGAATACCTCGCGTTGGGCTTCGGAGCATTTGGCCCGATTCCTGCCACGCCTGAGCCGCCGCAAGGGTTGCCACCATACAATCCGCTACTTACGTTTCGCGATGAGTATTTGGGCGCGGTGCGCGAACAGGCATTGAGGGCCATCAATGATCACCCTTTATTGCAGCACATCGGGGATTCGCAAAAAACAGCTTCTATAAATTCAATTGTCGAGTCTGCCGCGACTGCGACCTATTGCGAACGGGCCGAGAAGCAATTTGAGGACGCTGGATTTATTCGAGGCGACAAAACGAGATCACTGGCCCTGCATCTTGACTGGGCTGTTAGGGTTCAGTTAAAGATCGATAAGCAATCCAGAATAGCTGTCGATGCGCAACTCGCCGGAAGAAAAGCCACACCGGCGGCGGTTTCCAAAGCAGTCGTCAAGGTGCTGAAAGATATCGGACTTAGATGACGCAAAAATCCAAAGCCTACCCTTCGACTAGAATTTCTCCTTGGCCGCTTCCTCTCAACTTAGTCTAGCCAAAAAATCAAATCCTAAGTTGATCCTTTGCTGTTCACTCTGTTCGATAGTATCCGGCGGAGGTGAATCGTATGCCATTCTTAACCGCTAAAGACGTTTCAGTTGAATTGAATATTCCGCTTGCTCGCGTGTACGAGTTGACACGACTCGGACAGCTTCCCGTCGTGCCACTGGGAAAGCGACAACTGAGATATGACCTTGACACACTTCGCCGGTGGATAGAGCAGGCCGGTAGGGTGGAAAGCAGCAACCAAACCGGCGAACAAGCGAAGGTGCGCGATGGCAACAAGTGAAAACGCCGATGCCGCGAACGTCGGCAATGACGCGCGGGAGAGGGAACCTGACGAAGCAATCTTGCAACGCCTTGCCGCATTGCCACTGTTGGAGTATGACCGGCAGCGTGAAAGCGCGGCTCAGGGTCTAGGTTGTCGCGTTCAGACTCTCAACAAGCAGGTTGAAGCGAGACGCCCCAAGCCGGATCGCGGTCGTCAGGACACGCTGCAAGGCTGCGCGTTGAATTTCGATAGTGTTGAGCCGTGGCCGGAATGCGTGAACGGCGCGGAGGTTCTAGACAACGTGGCCGAAACATTTTCCCGTTACGTTGTCCTGCCGGATGGTGCGGCGGATGCATTGGCGCTCTGGTGCGGTCATGCCCACGCCTTTGATGCGTTCGACTGCTCACCACGGCTTAACATTTGGTCACCGGAGAAACAGTGCGGCAAGACCACGTTGCGTGACGTGCTAGCCGTGCTGGTGCCGCGTCCGGTAGCGACAGAGAATCTCACACTTGCAGTCTTGTTTCGCCTGATACAGTCAGACAAGCCAACGATCTTAGCGGACGAGTGTGACGCTTGGCTAAACGACAATGAAGAACTGCGGGGACTGCTGAACGCCGGACACGGGCGTGGCGGAAGAGTGTACCGATGCGTAGGCGACAGCCACGAGGTTCGCGGCTTTGAAGTGTTCGCTCCCGCCGTGCTTTGCGGCATCGGTTCGCTCCCCGGCACACTTCACGACCGCAGCATTGGTATTAGGCTTGAACGTGCCAAGCAGGGCGAGTTGCGCGAGCGTTTCGACCGACGCCGGACACAACGCGAACGAGAACTATGTCGTAAGCTGTTACGATTCACCGCCGACAACTTCGTATCATTGGAAACGTGCGATCCGGTGCTACCACCCGGCGCGTTCAATCGGAGGGCCGACAACTGGCGACCGCTTTTCGCGGTTGCTGAAGCTGCGGGCGGCGACTGGCCTGAACGTGCGGCTGATGCGTTCGAGAAGTTGACGGGCCAGCAGAATGACGACGCGCAAGGCGTCGGAGTCATGTTGCTTACGGACACTCAAAAAGTATTCAGTGAGGTAGATGGAGGACGAATATTCTCAAGAGTCTTAATTGCCTCGTTGTGCGACATGACAGATCGCCCGTGGCTTGAAGCGAATCGCGGGATGCCGATAAGTGAGACTTGGCTAGCCCGTCGCCTTAGTCCTTTCGGCATCTCACCGCGTACCCTTCGCATCGGTGACGAACGGGCCAAGGGCTACAAACTAAGCTGCTTCGTTGATGCATTCGAGCGTTACTTGCCCGCAGAGGAGTTATCCAAGCGTGACAGCGTGACAAGGCCCGAAAACAATGGAGATTCTTAGTTCTCAGGCGTGACAAAGATTCGGGTGGTCACGCTTCCGATTTTCACCAAACCCGCGAGAATATTGCTTTGTCACCCTGTCACGGTTCAAAGTCAGGAACAGTGGGAATACGCTGACAGATTTCGCTCTTTTCCTCCCTGCGCAAAATTCCCCGCAATCCCCGGCGCTGCCCGCATGATTCCCGGCATCCCCCCGCTTGTTCCCCGGACATCGGTGGCACTGGGCAATCTGACGGGTGCGGCGTACACTGCGCTGTCACACGCTCACAATAGCGGCTGCAAAGGAATAACAAAATGCTGCGCAAGTTCAGGTTGCAAACTGAAAAACATCAACCGTTAATGAAAGGCGACGTGTACGTGAAATACATAAGCGACGAAGTGGACGCACACGGGAAGCCGATAATAAGCGGCCTTTATATGCCGCGGATTGAATTGCCAAAACCACCCCCCGCAGTAATCAGGATTACGTTGGAGTGGACGGATAAGAAACCAGAGGATCGAACGAGGCATGGGCCATAGACCATGAACACGGATTTCAAGGCTTACTTTGCTAGTCGCTCATTCATAGGTACGGGGGCGGTAGTTAGTCATTATGCAGCGCCAGTCTGACTAAATCAGAGGCGGAGGTCATCTAACAAATTTTCGCGGGGCTTCTAGTTTGAGGTTTGCCGTGAAGTATGGCGCATAGCAGTAGCATGACCATAACGGTCGCTGCTATCTGGACGCCCAACCTGGTTGTGTCAAGCCGGACTGAGAAATAGGAAAGGTCGTCTTCTTCAACCGGGTATTGAAATATTTCAGATAGAGCGGTCGTGTCCGTGGGGGTGTTAGCCTGCCAAATAGCGTGATAGCCAGCGAACGGCGATCCGAACTTCGTAGACCCAGACTCAAGGGTAAAGTACCACGGCGGGAACATCGCCATAAGAGCTATGGCCGTCGCTCCAACCGCAAGGACGATGCGTTGACGAAAGTTCACGCTTCGGCTTATATCACTAATCCGGTAGTGAGGTGAATCTGCGGCGTCAAAAATCAATGCAAGAAGCTTGGCATCTTTTGGGTTTGGATGAAGTCTCTTAGGTCTCCTTGCCCTTCGGTAAGGCCACAGGATATAACCGCCAACAATGGCAAATAGATTTCCACAGCCCACAGTTACAGAGATAGACTCGTGGTACAAGAAAATAGGAGCTAAGGAATATAAAATTACGGCTAGTGAAACCACGCCTGCCCTGAATTCCAGAAATAGAACTTTCTATACACACTCTTTTTATATGCATGAGTATTACCGGCACGACCGGGTTGTGTATGAAAGACTATCCCGAGAAGAAATTGAGAAGTTATTTGACTCAACGATTCAAAAACTAACTGCTGACAACATAGGGATAACCAAGACTTGACTTAATTGGTCCCTCAGCATTGGATACTGGTTATTTCCTCACAGTGACGCCCTATATTTTCGGACACACCCCTACTCTACTGCCGCAAGGCAGTTTCCTAATTCACAACTGAAACCGCTAAAACTAAAAAACTAGGCCAAGAGCGGTTAATAAGAGTGATGCATAGGTCGGCATCTTGGGCGTTTGTGTGTTCTCCGGCGGCGGCGGCGGTGTGATGCCAGTAGACGGAATCAATCCGGCTAGAGCCGTGCTGGAAAGCACACACGCTAAAACCGACGCCATTAAAAATCGTTTCATGGTTTCTCCTTAGTTGAGGCGATGCAGGACTACTTGTAACGGGACTAGCATAGTGCAGAACGCAATCTTCTTGCAGGGCGGCTTGACTCGGACTAATATCCTGCGTCGCAAGGGTTCTTACTACTCATGCAAGAGGGTTCATCTGTTGAAGATAGCCTCACTAAAACTACAAACGTCCCACCTACCGCCGAACGCCGAAGCTCAGGTTAGGTGTGAAGCCGCGCTTGAACGGCGAGACGCGGGGGACTATGAAGGTGCTGCTGACGCACTCCAGCCCTTTTGGAGTGGTGTCGGAACTCGACCCGTTATCGAAGGGCTGCATCCGTCAACCGCAGCCGAGGTGTTGTTTTGCGCGGGTGTTCTAACAGGTTTTATTGGAAGTCAGATTCAGGCCGAAGGAGCACAAGAAACCGCGAAGGATTTAATCACAGAGAGCGTCGTCTATTTTGAGTCGGTAGGAGACCAAAGGAGAGTTGCAGAGGCACGGACAGAAATCGCTTACTGCTATTGGAGGGCTGGCGAGTTAAACGAGGCGCGGATCACACTCCATGAGGCATTGAAAGAACTTCCCACAGTGGGAATTACTAGAGCCAGGGCGCTGCTTAAGTTAACGACTATTGAATTCTCATCCTCTCGTCACCACGAAGCACTAAGAATCCTAACTGACAACGCGAGTTTGTTTCAGAAGGTGCGCAATGAAACATTCAGGGGTATCTATCATGGTCAGATGGCTATCGCTCTTACCTATATCGCAAAATCCGAAAAACGAACTGAGTACACTCAACAGGCAATCACTGAACTCCTGAAGGCAGACAAGCATTACAAGGCAGCGCGAAATCCGCTATTCCGAGCCGATGTTAAGAATAATGCGGGCTATCTTCTTTCTAGTGTATCCCGCTTCGAAGAAGCGCATAGATGCCTTGACGAAGCCCGACACCTAACCGTCAGGTTCAAAGACAAAGCGCGAACCGCGCAGATTGATGAATCGCGCGCGCAGGTTTTTCTTGCACAAGGCAAACCAGCTCAAGCCGAAGTGGTAGCACGTAGAGCAGCTTTGGCCTTGAAGAGAAGTGGCCATCAGTGTTTGGTAATTGACGCCTTGATAACTCAGGGAATCGCGCTGGCGAGAATGGGTAAACAGAAACACGCCCAGTTCATTCTCCAGAGGGCTTACGAAATCGCAATTCAGATAGACGCATTCCCTAAAGCAGGACTTGCGGCTCTCACTTTAATAGAAGAAATAGACCAACTACCACCGAATAAGCTTCAAGCCGCTTATGACCGAGCGTATGACTGGCTTTCAAAATCCGAGGAACAGGAAACACTACTTAGGCTAAGTGAAGCCGCAGGTAGGCTCGCTTCAAGTGTGCGCGGTGAATTAAGCGCAGAGCAAGCGACCGAGATTATTTTGACTCGGCCCAGCGACCTGTCACAAGCAAGGGTGGAAGCGGAACGGGAAATGATTAGACAGGCACTAGCTCAGGCTAATGGCAGCGTAACTCACGCCGCGCGATTATTGAAGTTGAGCTATCAAGGGCTTGCCTACATGATAGAATCCAGACACAAAGACTTGCTCAAAGACCGTTCGCCTGTGCGTCGCCGTGCGCGCAAGAGCAAATAATAGGTCTCCGCGCTCGCTGCCTTTCACTTCACGCCCTGACGGAACAACATCCCGGTACATCGGAGCCAAAAAAGAATGCTTCTCGCGCGGGTGGTGGGTGGGCCTACCTTTTGAAAACTTGTCGAGCGATCAGGAATAAAAAAAGCTAGAATATACGTTGCGCGTACTGTACGCCTGTAGTATACTGGGCCGCATGATCAAGTTACGGTTAAGCGAGATGCTAAAGGAGCGCGGGCGGACACCGTACTGGCTCGCTAAAGAGACAGGTATCCGCTATGCGTCGATCTGGCAGATGAGCAAGGGCGATCTAGCGCGTCTGCATGTTGACACGCTCGAACTCATCTGTGAGGCGCTCGACTGTCAGCCGGGCGATCTGCTGGTGAGAGTGTCAGCGCGGAAGGCAACCAAGAAAGCAAAGAAGCGGAGGTAGCTATGGCAGGACAGATAGTTAAACGTGGCGATCGCAAATTCATTGTGCGCATCTACATGGGACGTGATGATAGTGGCAAGCGGCTCTATCTTAATCACTCGATCAATGGCACACGCAAAGACGCGCAGAAGTATCTGAACACTGCGCTCCGCGATAAAGACTTAGGCGTGTTTGTCGAACCAGCATCGATCACGGTCAATGCCTACCTTGACAAGTGGCTTTCGAGCGTCGTGCGGGCGCGAGTAAGAGAAGCGACCTTTGACGATTACGAATATCAACTCAACCGTTTTGTGCGCCCTGCGTTTGGAAGTCGGAAGCTGTCCGACGTGCGTCCGCTTGACGTTCAAAAGCTATACGGCCAGATGACGAACGAGAAGGAGTTGTCTCCGCGTTCTGTGCGTATGGTTCACGCCGTGCTGTCGTCTGCAATGAAGCAAGCTGTGAAATGGAACATGCTCGCCCGCAACCCCTGCGACTCTGCCGAACTGCCGCGCATGGTGCGCAGAGAAATGCAAGCGCTTTCGCCAGAAGGTGCAGGCCGCTTTCTTGAAGCCGCGAAAGACGACAGGCACGGAATCGTGCTCGCCTTTGCGCTCGCCACGGGAATGCGGCCAGAGGAATACCTTGCGCTGAAATGGTCGGACGTTGATCTGCAAACTGGAATCGCGACGGTGCGACGGACGCTCGTCTGGAAAAAGGGAGGCGGCTGGGATTTCGGCGAGCCTAAAACCTCGCGCAGTCGGCGAAGTATGCCGCTGCCGAGATCGCTCGTTTGCTCTCTTGCCGAACATCGCATCAGGCAGGCAGAAGCGCGGCTAAAGATAGGGCCGACCTATCAGAACAACGATTTGGTTTTTGCGACCCGCGAAGGAACGCCCGTGCTACTGCGAAATCTGACTCGCCGCCACTTTCAGCCAATCGTCAAACGTGCTGGCTTGCCCGAGACGCTTCGCCTCTACGATTTGCGCCACTCATGCGCGACGCTTCTATTGTCAGCCGGGGAGAATCCGAAGGTCGTTTCCGAGCGACTAGGCCACGCTAGCATCGTTCTGACGCTCGACACCTATTCGCACGTCCTACCGTCGATGCAGCAAGCCGCTACGGAGAAGCTAGAAAGAATTCTGTATGGCTGAAATTCGTGCCAATCGTGCGCACCGGCACACTATAGGCACACAAAACTAAAGAAGGCCGTCTGCGGGCGGCCTTCGTCATTGCGCTAAGTGATTGTAGGAGTTTAGATTATTGTGGAGCCGGCTGCCGGAGTTGAACCGGCGACCTTCTAATTACGAATCAGACGCTCTACCAACTGAGCTAAGCCGGCTTCGAGTGCAGCCACGTGAATCGTGTCCGCGCGCGCGAGATTGCACTATACGAATGCGAACTTTGCAGTGTCAAGCAGCGGGGTAGACGAGCTTAGCTTGCGCGCAAACTAACAGTTTGCGTTACAAGGGAATCAATGGCGAAACCAAAAGGGAGGACTTGAACGTTATGGGCAGAGAGCAGATGAGGAATCTTGAGATTTCGAAGATTGGCGCCACGCAGGTGAACGACTTTGAATACCAGAAACATCAGGGCGAGATGACCGAGCAGGAACACCCAGACGAACAGGGCGGCGGCGCCAAACGGCTCACCAAGGCGGAACAGGTCGCGCAAGTGATGGCCGCCGCGCACAAAAAGGTCGAAAAACGGCGGAAAAAGGTGAAAAAGCCGGGCACTCAAAAGACTGCCGGCGGCAAAGCGAAGAAAGACTGATGAAGCTTCGACGGGGAAAATTGGCGGCAAGACGCGGCGACAGTGGGAACGTTCTACCGTCGCCGGCATTGAGTTTTCAGCCACGGCGGATTGGCTACCGCTGGGCGTCGCTGTTGTGCGCGACGCTGTTTGTATTGTTCATCCACGGCAAACTGCTGGCGTTCGAACCAACCGGCGCGCATTACCAAGCTGTGGCGCAAAAGGTGGCGCAGAAGGTTGCACCGCCGCGCAAGTTGCCGTCAGCCGAAAAGATCGTCGATAGCTACCTGAAGACGATCGGCGGCAAGAAGCGTGTCGCAGCGGTTCGCGACGCGACTTATGAGTGGACGATCCAACTCAAAGATCAAACGATGGGGTTGGCGACGTCGCAGACGAAGATTCCGTCATCGATGCGCCTGGAGATGCGTTTCGGAAATGGCCAGGTGATCTCGGCCGCAAATTCGCGGTCTGCGTGGACGCAAGGGCTTGACGGAAAACTCCACACGCTTACCGATGCGGAAGCGGCAGCAGCGCGACTTCAGGCGACTCTCGATGCCGGCCATTTGCTGAACTTCAAGAAGAGCAATGTCCTCGCGCGCGTTGTAGGGGTGAAGGCTGTTGAAGACGGCAACGCTTTCGAAGTTGAATTTTCCCTGCGCAGCGGCGCGCGTTTGCGTTACTTGTTCAGCGTCGGCAACCAGGCTGCTCGTGCGCATTGAAGATGAAGCCCGCAAGACGACGACTCGCTTTGAAGACTATCGTCTTGAAGGAAACATTCTTGAGCCGCATCGGGTCAGCATTAACAGCGGAACGGGCGAGCTGACGTTTCTGCTGCAACGCGTCAGTTACAACGCTGGTGTTGCTGATGCGAGTTTCGATCCGCCGCGGGCTGAGGAAGCCCTTGATGTGCCGTCGCTGTTGCGCGAGGTTGGGCGCAATCAGGACGAATTGGAAAAACGCTTCACGGAATATTCGTTTGTGCAGAAGGAGACTGACCGCGAAATCACCGGCAAGGGCGAATTAAAGAAGGAAACGGTCAAGGTCTATGAAGTCTTTCCGATCGCGCATCGCGAGCCCGTCATGAAATTGATCAGCGAAAACGGAGTGCCGCTGGCGGGCGAGCGCGCCGCGAAGGAGCAGAAACGAGTCGAAGAAGAATTCGAAAAAGCAGAGCGTGACAAAGAAAAAGACAGGCAGCGGTTTGAGAAGAACCGCGCCGAGCTGGAGCGAAAGAAGGCCAAGGCAGGAAACAGTCAGGATGACGATCCGGACATTTCGGCGTTCCTGAGAGTTTGTGAATTTGTCTCGCCGCGTCGCGAGCGTTTCCGCGATCGTGAAGCAATTGTCTTCGACTTTCGTCCGCGGCCGGGTTTCAAGTCGAGCAATCGTCAGGAGGATCTGATTTCAAAACTCGTGGGCGTTGTTTGGATCGATCCGGCCGACAAACAGGTGATGCGGCTGGAGGCGCGCCTCGGCGGAAGGCTTCAAAATGGCGGGTGGCCTGCTGGTTAATTTGCGGCCCGGCGCCGCGGTCGTCATGGAGCAGACCCGAATGAACGAAGGCGTTTGGCTGCCGCGCCTGGCGCAGGTCAACCTTTCGGTGAAGGTGCTGCTGTTTGGCGGCGGCGACTACAACAAAACGATCGAATGGAGCGACTACAAACATTTTTCGGGCGACGTCGGCGACTACAAACTCGACGCACCAAAGGCGGAGTTGGAAAAGAAGCCGTAATGCTGGCCATGCGAAGGTGATTTGTTTAGAGGTGGGCATTGCCCACCGGTTCAAGGTTGAGCCGGCGGGCAATGCCCGCCTCTAAACGTTTCTGAGTTAGATTTGAGACGTGTGAAGTCCTATGAAGAAAGTTAACGTTATCGGCGGTGGACTCGCGGGAGTTGAAGCGGCCTGGCAGGCGGCGCGCGCAGGTGCGCAGGTGCGTCTCTTCGAAATGCGCCCGGTCATGCAAACACCCGCGCATCGGACCGATAAACTCGCCGAGATCGTCTGTTCGAATTCACTGAAATCCGACGAAGTTGGTTCGGCGCCTTATCTGCTGAAAGAAGAGCTGCGGCGCGCCGGATCGCTGGTGATGGAATGTGCCACGGCCACGCGCGTTCCCGCCGGAGCGGCGCTCGCGGTCGACCGTCAAAAGTTTGCTGAACTCATCACCGAGCGCATCGAAAGCAATCCAAACATCGAACTCGTGCGCGAAGAAGTCAAAGAGATCGCTGCGGACGAGATCTCGATTATTGCGACCGGTCCGCTTTCGTCCGACGCACTGACGGTGGAGATCATGAAGCTCACCGGCAGCGATCAACTCTACTTTTACGACGCGATTGCTCCGATCGTCGCTGCGGATTCAGTTGATCGTTCCATCGCGTTTCCCGCCGCTCGCTACGGCAAAGGCGGCGACGACTATTTGAACTGCCCGTTTGATCAAGAACAGTACGCGCGCTTTTACGCCGAATTGATCGAGGCAAAAAGCGTCCCGTTGCAGCGCTTCGAAGAGACGCGTTGGTTCGAGTCTTGTTTACCAATCGAAGAGATTGCTCGTCGTGGTGTTGACACGTTGCGCTTTGGTCCGATGAAGCCGGTGGGGCTCGTCGATCCGCGCACCGGCCGCGAGCCTTATGCGGCGGTGCAGTTGCGCCAGGAAAATTTAATGGCCGATGCGTACAGCCTTGTCGGGTTTCAGAATCATCTACGTTACGGCGAACAGGCGCGAGTGTTGCGGCTGATACCGGGAATGGAGCAGGCGGAGTTTTTGCAGTTTGGCCAGATTCACCGGAACACTTACATCTGCTCCCCGCGCGTATTGTCGTCTACCATGCAAATGCGCGAGCGACCGCAGGTATTTTTCGCCGGACAAATCACGGGCGTCGAGGGTTACGTTGAATCGGTGGCGATGGGTTGGCTCGCCGGGCAAAACTCCGCGCGGCTGTCTTTGGATCGTCCCCTGATTCACGCGCCGCGACTCAGTGCCATGGGCGCCCTGGCGCGTTACGTCTCCAACGCCGAAACAAAAAACTTCCAGCCGGTGAACATTACGTTTGCCCTGCTCGAACCGCTGGCAGAACAAGTTCGCAAGCGCGTACGTAGAAAACGAGACAGGCATCAACTTCAGGTCGAACTCGCGTTGAAAGAATGGGACACTTGGCTCAAGGAAACTCACGACTTGTCGGCGGCTCTTCCAGCCCTCGCATGAAAACCTTCGATCGCAGCTTCGGCCGGGAGGGCAGATATCTTGTCCGCTCCCAGTTGGCATTTGCTGTTTTCGTTTTTGCCGTGCTCGCGTTCGCGGTCGGGGTTGTGGCGCAGTCCGGACGTATCAAAGAGAAAACGCCGAAGCCGGCGCCGAACCGGAGCAGACCGTCTGGACCCATTGCTGAGCCGGTTAAGGCTTCGTCGAAGCCGACGTCCAAAACAGAGCCCGCCACCCAGTCTCGTCCGAAAGAGGCTGTAAAAGACAACGCTGAGGAGATCGACCCGGCCGACACGGTGCGCGTTAGTTCCAACCTCGTCCCGATTCCCGCGTCGGTAGTCGACGTGAAGGGCTTTTCGATCCCCGGCCTGACGCTCGCCGATTTCGAGTTGCGAGTTGATGGTCAGGTGAGGCCCATCAGCGACCTGTCGCGCGCGGAAACGAACGTGCGGTTAGCAATGCTTTTTGACAACAGCGGCAGTCTCGACTCGGCGCGCGAATTTGAGAAGCAGGCCGCGACGCATTTTTTCCGCACGGTGATGCGACCGACGGACGAGGCGGCCGTTTATTCCGTCGAGTCGGAAAGCTACCTGGCCCAACCGCTGACGAGCGACCTCGGCCAACTGCAACGCACCATCGAAAGCTTTGGCAGGCCGGAAGGATCAACTTCGCTCTTCGATGCGATCATCGATGCGGCGGCTTACCTGCGGCCCTACACCGGCAGGCGTGTCATGGTAATCGTTTCGGACGGCATCGAGACGACGAGCCGCAATGATTTTGAGACGACGATCCAACGCGTGCTGGCTGATGATTGCCAGATTTTTGTTGTGCAAACCGGACTCTATGACGGCGCCAACCTGCGCGCGCTGGCTGCTGAGCGGCGCATGGAACAACTGGCGGGACAAACCGGCGGCGCCGCTTACATTCCTAAGTCGACACGCGAGTTGGACCAGGCGTTCGAGCAGATCGCGGCCGACCTCGCGCATCAGTATGTGCTCAGCTATTACCCGGGTGACGAACGACGCGACGGCAGTTTTCACGTGATCGATCTGCGCGTCAGGTCGCGGAAAGATGTACGCGTGCGCGCGCGCAAGGGTTACTATTCGCCGAAGGGTGCGAACGTGGCCGCGAATGAGTAGTGCTTATAGTCCGCAAGCTGAGATTTTAGATTTGAGATCCCAGATTTAAGATCTCAGATCGGCCGACTTCTTATGGATGAACTGCTCACACAATTCCTCGAGCACCTGCGCTACGAGCGCAACCTCAGCCAGCACACGCTGCGCAACTACCAGAGCGACCTCGAGCAGTTTCACGATTACCTCGCGCCGGCGCACCCGCAGACCGGGAAGAGAATTGAGCCTGCCCTCGCCGCTGTAGATCACATCACCGTCCGTGAATGGCTGGCGACGCTGCACGCGGCGCAGAAACAGAAGACTTCAATCGCGCGCAAGCTCGCCGCGTTGCGGACTTTTTTTCAGTTCCTGGTGCGCGAGGGAATGCTGGAGATGAATCCCGCCAAGCTGGTTTCCACGCCGCGGCTGGAAAAGAAACTTCCAAAACATCTCTCGATAGAAGAAGCGGTGAAGTTTGTCGAAACGCCCGACTTGGAAACGGATTTGGGTAAACGCGATCGGGCGATGCTGGAACTGATGTATGCGACCGGGGTGCGCGTTGCGGAGTTGACGAAGCTGAACTTCGGCCACATCGATTTTAGAAACCGACTGATTCGCGTCACCGGCAAACGACGAAAAGAACGCATCGTGCCTTTTGGCGAGCCGGCGCTGGCGGCGCTGAAAATGTATCTCGACGTGCGGGAGAAATTTCTTAACGTCGCGCCCGTTTCAGAACGCGAGCCGGAAGCGCTGTTTCTCAACTATCAGGGCACGCGAATCACAACGCGCTCCGTCGGCCGGATGGTGGCGAAATATATCCGCATCTGCGCCGGCAGATACGACATCAGCCCACACGCGCTGCGCCATTCGTTTGCCACGCACTTGCTCGATAGTGGCGCCGACCTGCGAGACATACAGGAGCTGCTTGGCCACGCCCGCCTCTCGACCACACAAATCTACACGCACGTTTCGATGGAAAAGCTGATTCAGGTTTACGACAAGGCGCACCCAAAAGCGTGAAAGAACAGTGAAAAGTGAAAGGTGAAGAGTGAAAAGTTAAAGACTGGAAGAGCGGGGAAATAGGGACACTGCTCCCATCCTTTCACCCTTCACTTTTCACTGGCTTACAAAGTGGCGTGTTCGTCGTCGCCATTGGCACTTTCGATGAGCGCCTGGCAGGCGGCGTCGTAACGGGCGGTGGGCAAGGCTTCGAGGCGGCGCTCGTCGATCACCTTGCCGCAGCGGGCACAGATTCCGTAAGAACCCTCTTTCATTCGCAAAAGCGCCTGGTCAATGTCCGCAATCATCTGCGACTCGCGTTCACCCAAACGCAGAGCGAGTTCCTTGCTTACATCCATCAACGACATGTCGACGGTGTCTTTGACGCCATCGTCGGAGAGTTCCAGCGCCGCAGCCTGGTCGGCGCGAACGTGCTCAGTGTGCTGACGTAAGTCGGCGACGAGACGGCTGCGGAAGTATTCCAGTCTTTCGGCGTTCATGATTAATTGCGACTTCGAAACCACTGCCTGCGTTAACAAATCGATTTTGACTGGCGAGTATAACATAGCTATTCAGGCATATTCGCTCGCGCCGTTATCCAGTGGGGCGCTAATTTCGGCTTCCTCTGTGAAATCTCTGTGCGCTCTGTGTCTCTGTGTGAACAAACGTTCGAAAACCATTTACCACAGAGCACAGAGGACACAGAGGAACCACAGAGAAAGTCAAATTAGGTCACTTCCGAAAATCCTCGCGCCGAGTCAATAAATGTTTCGTGCTGTAACAACCCGGTTTCCAGATCCTTGCTCACCGGCATTTGCACGCAGTAACAGGCGGCAACCTCCTCGGTGAAGCTGGCAAACTCCCGCGGCGTAAACGTCAGGAGCGTTTGTCCGGCGAGCAGATGAAAGCAGTGGCAGTCTTCGCAGCGCCACACCTGCGCGCTGGTGTGGCCGCCATTGTTTTCAGTTCGATAAGTTATTGCAGTCAATTTGTAATCCTCCGTTCGCCGAGTGTTGATGGCGCGAAATGACGTCAATCGTTTGCGGGCGCTGAGATAACTTCCACCTGGCCCGGGACGGTCCGAGTTGCGCGTTGAGATCGCCTCGCTTGCCAACCGCGCAGACGCCGCCACGCGAGAGCGAAGCCGGTCCATACCAGAAAGGCGCCGCCGCCGGACACCAGGCCGGCGACGGTTTGTCCGGCAATGCCTGCTACTTCTCCGGTGTGGGCAAAGCGAAGCAGGGTTCGAAGCTGACGCCCGCGACTGTAGCTGGCGAAGGGTTCCCAACGAACAACCTGACCGCTGGTTCGATCAATACTAAGTTGTGCGCGCTTTTGTGGTTGACCGCCGGTTCCCTGATCGATGTTGAATGTCAGCGGCGCAGTGGCCGCCGCGGCGGCCGCGGGAATTTGCAGGGTCAGGATTTGCCAATCGCTGACTTGCTGCTCGGCACGCGCCCACGCGGAATTGACGCCACTGAACGGATCGCTGTTGGGAGTGCTCGTTGACTGCTTGTTTGCCGCGACATTTGACGACGGGTTTGTCAACGGGTTTGTCGTTGGCCCAGATGGTCCAGCAGCAGGTTGGCCCGGCGGCTGATTGCCGCGCGGCGCCGGCGGCGTTTCCCCAACTACGCGGTAGACCAGATTGCCAGCCCAGGAATACGAGATGACCACTGCCGACAGGACGACTATGAAGAGGGGCACGGCAGACCAAAAACCGATCACGTTGTGCCAATTGAAGTCGCGCGCTCTTCCCGGCAGTCCGCGCCTGAACCAGGTTACGTTGCGCAGCTGCCGCCAACTCCATTTTTGCGGCCACCATAAGTAAAAGCCGCTGCACACGAGAAACAGGAATCCCAAATTGCACGCGCCGGTGACTGCGCGCGCGAGGTTGCGATTGTCACCCGACACGCCGAGCCAGCGATGCCAGTCGGTAACCACGTGAAAAAAGTCTCTGACTTTGCGAGAGCCTTCACCCAGGATCTCGCCCGAGTATGCATTCACAAAAATTCTACTCTCGCGGCCGAAAGCGATTTCAGCCGGAGCCGCCGCGTCTGCGCGCTGGGTTATTGCCGTTGGCGCCGTCCCGCGCGCTTCACGAGCTTTGGCGAGCAGCGTTTCCGGGGGCAGGCGCTGAGCGCCGGCGGTGGGCGGACTTCCGTTGTAGCCGCGAGTATCGGCCCATGACGTGATCTGTTTTTCGTACGTCAGGAGCGTGCCCGTCACGCACATGATCAGGATGACCAGGCCGCCGATGACGCCGATCGGCAGGTGACACCAAAAGATAATTTTCCGCAGTCGCTTCATTGTTGACCTTGTTCGTTAACGTCCTGGCAGGCTAAACGTCCGCCCAGCGGCGCAGCAGATTGTGATAGAGGGAAGTCAGTTCCAGCACGGAAGTATGTTCGGGGGAGTCTGTCATTAAACGCTGAATGGCAACGTCGAGATCGAACAGCAGCGTTCGTTCGCCGTCGTCGCGCACCATGCTCTGCACCCAGAAAAACGAAGCCAGCCGGGCCCCGCGCGTTACCGGGCGAACGTGATGCAGGCTGCTGGCCGGGTAGAGAATCAAGTGACCGGCCGCGAGCTTGACCGAGTGGAGTCCGTAGGTGTCTTCAACGGCGAGCTCGCCGCCGTCATACTCGTCAGGCTCACTGAAGAATAAGGTGGCAGCAAGGTCTGTGCGCACTCGATGAGGGGTACCGTTGACCTGCCGAATCGCGTTGTCAACGTGATTGCCAAACGCCTGACCACCTTCATAACGATTGAAGAGCGGCGGAAAGACTTTGAGCGGCAGGGCCGCCGCCATGAACAGGGAATTGCGCTCCAGGGCCGAGAGTATCAGTGCGCCGATTTGTTTGGCGGCCTCACATTCTTCCGGAAGTTGCCGGTTGTCTTTGGCGCGCGCGGATTGGTGGCCCGCAGTTACGCGGCCGTCAACCCAGTCCGATTCTTCGAGCATATTCCGACACTGAAAGACTTGTTCGCCGGTCAGCACGTCGGGAATTTGAAGTAGCATCGGTCAGTTTTCAGGACTTTGGGTCCCTGGCTTTTCCTTTTGACAGTCCGGGCAAGATGGCAATTCGGGTCAGAACCACCTGCGTAAGCGGGTGGTCTGTATTTAATCGGCTCTTTTGCGTGTTCACATTGCCAAGGCCACCCGCTTACGCAGGTGGTTCTGACCTAATCCGACGTTGCCTAGAACCTGAAACTTGTGCTGATCATGGCAGCTCGTCCCGGCCCGGGTACGAGGTGACCTCCGCCCAGGCGGTCGAAATAGTACGTGTCCGTCAGGTTGTAGAGATTGAGCTGGAGATCGATGTACTTCGAGATCGGATACGAAGCCATTAGATCGAACGTCCAATAGGAGTCGACGAAACGAGTATTGATTGTGTTCCCGTAACGTTTCCCCACAAACCTGGCGCCGCCGCCGAACGTTGCACCGACTGGCAAGCGGTAGGTGGTCCATAGATTGAAGGAATTGCGCGGCGTATTAACCAGGTCCTTGCCGATCTCGGCCGGCGTGTTGGACTCAACGGTTTCACTGTCCAGGAACGTATAGCCCGCCAGGAGTTGCCAGTTCTGGTTGATGTTTCCAGTAACGCTGAGTTCCGCGCCATCGACGCGCTGTCTACCCTGCAAAACCTGCGGCGGATCGCCTGGGAGAATTCCGGGCGTCCGGGCGTTAGTCTTTTCTACGCGAAAACCGGCGCCGCTGAGCAGCATGCGACCGCCGAAGAAGTCCCATTTGCTGCCGACCTCAAACGTGTAGGTTTTTTCCGGATCGATGACGGTGTTCGCGGTGTTGTAGGACAAACCTTCGAGCGAGGGGTTGAGCGACGAGCCGTAGGACGCATAAATACTTCCCTGCGGAAGTGGTTTGAAAACGACGCCGGCGCGTCCGCTGAGCATTTTATCAACCCGCGAGACCGGCGCGCCGGTAGTTGTGATCCCGTCAACATCAAAACGATCAAAACGCAGGCCACCGTTCAATTCCCATCGCTTGCCAAACTTTGCAGTGTCGAAAAGGTACGCCGCCTGCGAGTTCGCGCTGACGTCGCCCACGATCGGACTTAGAGTGATTACGCCGGGATACACATCGTTTGCGTTGGGGTTTAGGAGAGTCGTGAGCATGTTAGGCGCCGTGCGTGTCCGGCGCACGTTGCTCTCACGACTCACGTTAAAGCCGGTGACCAGCGCGTGCTCAATCGTGCCTGTTGAAAATCTGGCGATGAAATCTGACTGGTTGTCCCAAATCCGATCTTCAGTTTGCCACGAACGGAGTTCGCGAAAGATGGCGGTCGAATTGTTGTCAGCGAAGCGCGGCGGCGTGGCAATCGAGTCTCGCGACGAATCGGCGAAACGGAACTGGTTTCGCAGTGATAAGCCGTCGTTAAAGTCGTGTTCAAACTTAAGTGTTACCAGATCGGCATCAAGCTTCTCGGAATCGCGGTTCTTCAAACCATAGAAAGTGTGTCGCGGCACCGGCGCCGGTCGATCGCGATAAGCTGCCAGCGCGTTATTGGTGACCGGAACCCAGGGAATGCCGTAGTCCGACATGTTGTCCTGCTTGAGTTTGTAATAGCTGGCCGTAAACCGGGTGGGTTTGCCCAGCCCGAAAGTGATTGAAGGCGCCACACCCCAGCGATTGAAATTAACCACATCTCTGCCGGCCTGTCCGGAATGGTGCGTCAGCAGGTTCAGCCGAAAAGCAGTTGTGTCGTTGAAGGGCAGATTGATGTCTCCGGTGACGCGTCGAGTTCGATCTGAACCAAGATCCACTGTGCCACTGAAGGTGCGTCTCAAGCTGGGGGTCTTATTCAGCAGGTTGATCGTTCCGCCAGAGGAACCGCGTCCGGTGTAGACCGAGCCTGGCCCTTTAACGACCTCGACCTGTTCCAGGTTAAATGGATCGCGCGACTGCGGGCTAAGATCTCGAACGCCGTCTACGAAGATATCGTTGCGCGCGCTGAACCCTCGCAGCGTCAGATTGTCGCCGGCGGGATTGCCTCCTTCGCCAGCCGCAACGGTCAGGCCGGGCACGTTACGCAGCACATCGCGCAAAGTTGTTGCCCCCTGTTGCTCAATTATTTCTTTTGGTATGACGGTTATTGTCTGCGGCGTATCAAGGAGCGACTCTGTATATTTTGGGGACGCGACTTGCGCTTTCGAGTCCTCTTTCACCTCAACGGATTCCGGGTTTGCGAGGATTTCGAGTATCACCGTCTGTGGATCGCTAAATCGATAGCTGATGCCGGTCCCTTTAAGAACTTGCCGCAACGCTTGTTCAGGCGAAAACGCCCCGGAGACGCCGGGCGAAGCGATTGAGCGCATTGCCTCATTCGGTATGATGACCTGTAAGCCGGACGCCTTTTGGAACGCAATCAAGACCGACTCCAATGTGCCCCCAGCAATGTCGAACTGAATTTGCCGTTGCACCTCGCCTGCGGTCACGCCAGGTCGGACCTTTCCCAAGGTGATGGCATGGCTCTTACCGGGGGTAAAGGCGATCAACATGCCCATCGTTCCCATGGCGACGACCCAATACCTTGGGCCGCGTCGTCGTGACTTGCCGGTTCGCTTTTTAGGTCTTATTTTCATCGCGGTGGCTCCCGTCTCATCTCTGCAGGTCTACAGTCAAATCCTGAAGGCAGCTTCCACTAACGCCGATTTAGTTGCTTTGGTTGGGTTGAAATTGAAAATCGTTTTCAATTTGAGGGAGGCAGAATAATTCAAAAGCAGCAAAGCTGTCAAGCGAGATAAAACGGATTTCGTGCCGAATAAGCGAGTGGCTGCCGGCGATGGATCAGGCTGTGCTGAGTTTGCGCAAGCGCAGGCTTATTTCTCGGCGCTACAGATCAATTCCGCGGCCAGGAGCGGCAACATAAGTTCGTGGTGGCCGGTGATGGAAAAGCCGCGACCAGCGCCGTCGGCGTTGGGCCGGCGCACGACATTTGTGAGCGGTCGATACGATTGAATGAAGTCGAAGTTCGCAGTCGTGATGTCGCCTAACGGGTGGCCGAGGTTGCGCACCAGCGTCACCGCTTTCAGAAAAACTTCCGGAAGCGTAACTGCCGAGCCGATGTTCAAGTAGACTCCGCCACCGTCCATCCGCCGCACCAGTTCAGACAGTAAACGGAAATCCGTGTGGCTGGTCGCGCCGAGCGCGGCACCGTCTGCTTCGGGGTGAAAGTGGCCGATGTCGCCGCCAATGGTCAGGTGAACGGTGAAGGGCACTCGCGCCTGATAGGCCGCGCACAACAAAGAGTAGTCAGCGTGTTTTGGCTTGAGCGCGAGCAGCGACTGGCCCGTGGCTTCGCCCAGGCCGAGACCTTCCTTAGCTCCTAGCGTCGCAGCGCGGTTCAAAAGTTTTCCTGTTTCATCCGCACCGCCGAATGCGCCTTCGCCAAGGGTCGCGTCCACATCTTCTGAAGTTGAGCCGACCATGGCGATCTCCGAATCGTGGACCAGCACAGAGCCGTTGGCGGCAATGGCGTTGACGAAACCGCGTTTCATTAAATCGATGATGAGCGGCGCGAGTCCGGTCTTAACGACGTGCCCACCGATGCCCCAGATGATCGGCTTCTGCAGTTCGCGGGCGCGCCGCATGCGCGCGGCGACCTCTCGCAGACTCTGAACGGCAAGAATGTTGGGCAGGCTGCCGAGAAAATCTTTGAGCGATGCGTCTGCTTGAATGGGTCGAGCAAAGTCGTCAAGTGAAACCTTGCTGGGACGCGAAGCAAGCGGATAGGTTTTGACAGCGGTCAGATTCAATGGACGCAGTTCATCGTCATAGATCGACATAAGTGTTAAGACAGTTACGGGAGCTCTTCCAGATCGGCCAAGTCTTTAAGTCGGCCGGCGGCTTTCTTGTTTTTCTTTAGTTGGTCCAATCCAATGAGACTTACTTCGACTCCGTCGACTTCATCTACAATCCGTTTACGGTAGCATTCGTCGAAATCGACACCGGACGCCCAGTTCAAAATTTCAATTCTAACGGGCTCTCTTCCCATTCGTATGATGGTGTTTGGTCGAAGCACAAACTCAGGGGTAACTTCAGCCATACCAAATCCAAATTCATGAAGAACAGCAACGAGGCGCGTGGCGTTCTGTGGAGTAGAGGCAATCCACACGTCTAAGTCTTGAGTTGCTCGCGGGTAACCGTGATAGCCCACGGCGTATGCACCAATCAAAAGATACTCAACTTGATTCACGCGAAGCAAATTCAAGAATTCTTTGAAGTCTTGCGCTAGCTCTTGGGCCATAGTTCATACGCCGCAGGACTTCCATATGGCGCAGGCGTTCATGTGGCGAGCGGGACAACCAATAAGCCTTATCAGCAGCATCGGCCTCCGCATGCGAAGAAAAAACTCTCACAACCGACCGATCTAGCCTCGGTTGCCCGGTATCAAACTCATCGAAGTTTTCTAATGGATCAGACATTTGTTGGCAACAATTATATCACGCGATCTTCTTGTCTTCGCGGCGTGAATTGCCGTTGCCGTTTTTCGCGAGACGGCCGTTGAGCAACGGACGCAGGACCTGGCCCGTATGCGAGCGACGTGAGCGAGCGACCTCTTCCGGCGTGCCCGCCGCAACCACGCGGCCGCCATGTTCGCCGCCTTCCGGGCCGAGATCGATGATGTAGTCTGCCGACTTAATAACGTCGAGGTTATGTTCGATGACGATGATCGTGTTGCCCATCGACACGAGACGCTGGAGCACGTCGAGCAGTTTATGAACGTCAGCGAAGTGCAGCCCGGTGGTTGGCTCGTCGAGCATGTAGACGGTGCGACCGGTGGCGCGTTTTGAAAGTTCTTTGGCTAACTTGATACGCTGCGCTTCGCCGCCCGAAAGCGTCGTCGCTGACTGTCCGAGTTTCAGATAACCGAGCCCGACGTCCAGCAACGTCTGCAGTTTCTGCTGAATCTGCGGAACGTTTTCGAGCAGCGCCAGGGCCTCTTCGACAGTTGTGTCGAGCAACTCGGCAATCGACTTCCCTTTAAACTTCACCGACAGCGTCTCGCGATTGTAACGAGCCCCGCGGCAAACGTCGCAAAGCACATAAACGTCGGGCAGAAAATTCATCTCGATGCGCTTCATGCCGTCGCCTTCACAGCCTTCGCAGCGTCCGCCCTTGACGTTGAAGGAAAAGCGACCGGGTTTGTAACCGCGTTCACGCGACTCCGGCAGCATCGCGTAGAGTTCGCGCAAGGGCGTGAACAGCCCGGTGTAAGTAGCCGGGTTTGAGCGTGGCGTTCGGCCGATCGGCGACTGATCGATTTCGATCACCTTGTCGACATGTTCCAAGCCGTCGATGGCCGTGCAGGCTCCCGGCTCAGCAAGCGAGCCATAGAGATGACGCGCGAGCGCCGGATAAAGAATGTCGGCTACCAGCGTGGACTTGCCCGATCCGGAAACGCCGGTGATCACGGTGAACAACCCGAGCGGAAATGAAACGTCGATCTCTTTCAGGTTGTTGGCGCTGGCGCCGTGAACGGTCAAATACTTGCCATTTGCCGCGCGTCGTTGCAGGGGCACTTCAATTCTTTTCAGTCCGCTGATGTAAAGTCCGGTGATCGAGCGCGGGTTGTGAGCGATGTCTTCAGCAGTTCCGAAAGCGACCAGCTCGCCGCCGTGCGCGCCCGCGCCGGGGCCAAGGTCGACAACGTAGTCAGCGCGTCGAATAGTTTCTTCATCGTGTTCGACGACGAGCACGGTGTTGCCGAGGTCGCGCAGCGCCGTCAAGGTATCGAGCAGTTTTTGATTGTCGCGCGGGTGCAGGCCAATCGAAGGCTCGTCGAGCACATAAAGAACGCCGCGAAGTTGCGAACCAATCTGCGTCGCCAGACGAATGCGTTGTCCTTCGCCGCCGGACAAAGTCGCCGAAGGACGCTCGAGCGTGAGATACCCCAGCCCGACGCTCTCGAGAAAGCGCAAACGATTCTTGATTTCGCGCAGAATCTGTCCGGCGATCTGTTCCTCGCGCGCGTTCAGCGTGATCTCTTCGAACGCCGCCACCGAATCTTCGATCGGGAGCGCGGTGTACTCCGCGATTCCGCGTCCGCCCAAACGCACCGAAAGCGAATCAGACCGAAGCCGTCGCCCTTTGCAATCCGGACAAGCCGACGGCGACACCAGCTCTTCCAACGTCACTCTGACTTTTTCAGTAGGCGCTTCATTCAGCCGATCGCGGAGCCAGCGCAGCGCGCCTTTCCACGGGCTTTGATACGAATAAAGTCCCTGGCGAAAAGTTAACTGACCACTGACGCCGTTAAAGAAGCCGTCGCAGACTTCTTTCGGAAGTTCGGCAAACGGCTTTTTAGCGTCAGCACTAAAATGTTTGACGACGGCAAGCAAAGCGCTCTTCAAGTAAGCTGAGCCCGGCCGATCCACGGAACCCATGAAGGCGAGTTTGTCCGGGGCAACGTTGGCATCGGGAATCAGTTTCGCCGGATCAACTTCGAGCACTGTGCCTAAGCCGTGACAACGCTTGCAGGCGCCGTAAGCGGAGTTGAAAGAAAATGAACGCGGCTCGAGCGGCGGCACGTTGATGCCGCAAATTACACACGCCATTTTTTCCGAGTAGAGTTTCTCATCGCCATCGACAACCGAAACCAGGACGGCCCCGCCCGTAAGTTTCAACGCGGTGCGAACTGACTCCGAAAGGCGTTCCTTGATTCCGGGTTTGATCAAGAGACGATCGATAACGGCTTCAATCGTGTGATTGCGTCGCTTGTCGAGCCGGATTTCCTCGTCAAGCGAAAGCAGTTCACCGTCGACCCGAGCGCGCAGGAACCCGTCTTTCGCGAGTTTCTCCAGTTCTTTTTTGAATTCGCCTTTTCGACCGCGCACGATTGGCGCGAGGATCATGACGCGCTCGCCTTCTGTCAGGCCGAGCACGTTCTGAACAATCTGTTCGACGCTTTGCCGCGTGATTGCCGCGCCGCACTTGTGACAGTGCGGTTGGCCAATCGAAGAAAACAGCAGACGCATGTAGTCGTAGATTTCCGTGACGGTGCCGACGGTGGAACGCGGACTGCGCGAGACTGTTTTCTGTTCGATGGAGATCGCCGGTGAGAGTCCGTCAACCGAATCGACGTCCGGCTTTTCGAGTTGATCCAGAAACTGACGAGCGTAAGCCGACAACGATTCAACGTAACGACGTTGCCCTTCAGCGTAAATTGTGTCGAAGGCCAGCGAGGATTTTCCGGAACCGGAGAGGCCGGTGATGACCGTGAAGCGGTCGCGAGGTATCTCTACGTTGATGTTTTTGAGGTTGTGCTGGCGCGCGCCTCTGACTGTTATGCGATCAATTGCCATTGCCTGGACTATTACGAAGCCTGTGACGAAACCCGAGCGAACCACCAAGGATGCGAATTTCGGGGAGTGGCGAACCAGTCATTCTAGCCGAGGGCAAAGAGGCGGGCAAGTGGACGACTATGAAGAGAACAGCGTGGAATCCAAACGGTTGGAAATACCGGTCGTGCCCCAATTTGAAGTCTTCTCTGCGTAGTCTCAGCGATCTCTGCGCCTCGGCGGTTAATATCACCTGCAACCCGCTCACCGCAGAGACGCAGAGCGCGCCGAGTCAACGCAGAGAATTGAAATTAGGTCATCACTACCGAAATACCAAACTTTTTGACTTAATGCTGGACAGTCGGGTTCGACTTCTAACGAAATCGCGGGTAAAGCTTCAATCCGAAACGACGCTCACTTGTTTCAACGAATCGCCCAGGTCGTTCACCCGCTCCTGAAATTCCCTCCAGGTGTCCAGCGAATCAAGATCTTCGATTAAATGTTCGCACGCTTTCGGTCTGTCTGCTTCTCCACAAGTCTCGAGCTTTTCCAGGCGCGCGTAGATTTCAAAACAGCTGGTCCAACTCGAAGCGTACCGCAGCCGCATTGAATGCCACCAGACAATCATTTCATTCAGCCAGCGGTGCCAGACGCGGAGCTCGTTGTGATAACCGTATAGATTGCTGCGCCATAGCCAATGGAAATCGTCGTTCGGATCCGGCTTCAATTTCAGCAGATGTTTGTATGAGAGGTTCGTCAGTTGTTTTCCGTCGGAGGTAATCAGTCGCGTCCGCAAGTCGCAGTCATCTACGCTGGCGGAAAAGAGTCTTCTAACCGGGAGTCCAATTCCATCAGTCAGGCGGTTGATGTTTGCCCGTTTGCTGCCGAGCAGATCCAACGCCCGGTCGGCCAAACGAGTCGAGCGGCTGCCTCCGGCTACGCTCAAAAACCAATCGCCGCGAATTGAGAAGTGTCCGGGCAAACGAACCGGCACCCAGTTGGCTTCCAATTCCTGTTCGGAGATCGACTCGACAAACTGACAGGCCGTTTTGTACCAGTGTCGCGCGGCGATCACTGATGCGCTTACCTGCCTGGGTTTGAGCTCCAGGGAGAAAGCGTTGGGATTAGTGATTAACTCCGAGAAGTCGATCACTTCAATCAACAACAACCAGGTCTTATAAAGCTCAAGAGAAGAACCGTATAACTTAAGAGGAGAATCGCTGCCGGTATGCTTGTTCACATATCTGTCCCTTAGGCAGTCTCCCAAGGTTTTTGCCACGCCGTCCTTTGTCTTTCGTTCGAAGTCAAGCCATTTCAGCAAGCTCGTGTTTTGGTTGGGCTGTGAAATTGACTCTCGCGGGGACAACTCTTTCACCAATTCATCGCAGTATTCTCGCTTACCGCTCTTGAAGATTTCAGAAGCCCAAATCTCGAGAACCAAACAGGAAAAGGTTTCCGGGCTGAACACCGAAAAGTCAAAAGCATGAGCCAGGGTGTGGGTGACCGAAGGAATTTTGTATGACTGGAGTTCTGCGACGCTCTTGCAGGCGGCCAGAAATTCGAACCAGCCGATGATCCTTTTGTGGGGTGGCGATGCCGAGTCATTGTCTCCCGGTTCTGCTTTGGTGAGTTCCTTCCACAAATCTCCAACGGTGACCATATCCTGCTCGGAATCCAGTTGCCAAAGCTCGCGAATGAGGCTTCCCTCATGTTTAGCCCTATCTCTGAAGAGGGGTAAGTCCCCGGCATCTTTCCAGGCATTGCCTTTGCAAAGTAAGAAACCGAAGTCCCATGAGAAAGGCACGCGGTCGAGATGTTTTTTGAGTAACGCCTGCTCCTCGGAGTTCTCAGATTGGTAGTTCACATACGGAAGGTTTGCGTTGTCATAAAAATCCGCGCGCTTCCATTCCCGTACTTTGTTTTCTGGTGAATTGACCTCGCTTGTCGGTTGGAAAGTGGCATAAGGGTCGGCTACTGCATCGCGTTCGGTATGCCAGGTTGGCGTGTTCAGGTATTCCCACTGCGAGCGGAATGCCCCGGCCCGGCCAGACTTGGGACGCCGCAACGTCCAGAATTCATCGACCTGAAAAACGAGGGTGTAATCGAGTCTTCTACCGCCTTGCAGGCTGCAGAAATCACGCATCAGGTTGTAGTCCCTGGCCGCGTAAGAGAAAAACACTTTTGGGTTTTCGGTTTGCCCTGCGCGTTTGTAAGGCGCAAACAATTCCGCGAAGGTCGCTTCTTCAGTTTCAAGATAACGCTTGAATGCCTGGCTTTCGGCGCAGAAGCGAATTTCAATCGGGACCGGCTGCAGATTTCCTTCTTCCAGGCCGGTGTAGAGTTCGAAGTGTGGATTCACGTCCAGTGAACGACTAACGCCCGGCGAGCCGTCGGCGTCTTCGCCGCTTTCCCAGCGCAGCTCGCGTATCGCTCCGGAGGTCGCCGGCGAGAACGGCGGGATAGCGGTGATGGCGACACGGTTGTCACCAAAGAAAGGCACGCGCCACGTATAGAGGCGGTGTTGGACCAGTTCTCGGAGTTCGGTTTCGTATCTTTCAGTAAGGGTTAAGTCCGGGCGTCCGAGCGATTGCGTGTCGATGATCAATGCGGTGACGCCTTCACGGCCCAGGAAGAAGGGAAGGTAGGGCAGAAACAACGGGTCTTCACTCACTTCATGATACGTATTTCGAAACGCGCTGAAGTCGTCGAATACGACTCTGATTCGTTTCGAAGCGGCAAAGCGCTTGCCGTAATTAGCAAACTCCTTCTCATCCGGGAGAAGAATCCGCTGGGCCCTTCTTATGTTTTGTTCGAAGATATGTACCAGCGTTGAGGCCGGCACATCAACGATCTCCATCCGGCGACAGATGGTTCGCGTCTCGATCAGCAGTTGAGTTATCAGCTTCTCATTCGCGCTCGGCTGATGCTTTGTCGAAAAACCCCGCTCCATGAACTCTTTCGCCAACGCCTCGTGATGTGTGTCCAGGGTAGTGAAGACGACGGCAACGCCGCACTTCTCCAGTTGTTTCCTAACTCGCGAATCCTGACTAAGAACACGTTCGACTACTGTGTCCTTCAACTCACGCAGCTCCTTATGTATCGCTTCCTGATTATCCAAGTCCTCCTCTCGAGGGGTAGCGCGCATCGCCATCAACTTTGTCAGTCGCCCTAGATCACCAAGGATTTCCAGCTTTCCCAGTTTCTCGTCCGGGAACCGCAAACCCTGCAGCAGATAAAAACACCTGCTGAGGAACGACCTTCCCAGGCGAGTCTTTTGTGTCAATGAATCTCCGATGAGGGCCGTGACCGTGCCGCAGGGCAAACCGCGGGTGTCATATTCTCCCTCAGGATCACCACTCCCGGCCTCCAGACCCTCGCCCCCGAGCATGTTGTCGAGGTAGCGAATGCCAAAAGCGGCGTATTGGCCCTTGGGCGGGCTCTCGCGCGGAGCGTGCGTCAGCTCCATGATTGCGCGGTTGAGATAGTTTAAGGAGGGGAATACCTGTAGGTAGTCTTGATACTTGTAATTCTGGCCTCCGCTTGAAGATTCTGTCTGAATCGCGCGACCCGAATCGACTGGCGACGACTCATCATTGTTTTCAGCGTTGCCGCTTACTGAAGGCACTTGCAAGTCGTCAACATTAACCTGGCTGCCAGTCGTCGAGCCTCTGCCTTTACGGATGCTGAAAGGATGTTGCCCCCGAACACTCGCCTGTCCCCGCACCTTCTCGACCTCGATTGTCCGGCGCAGATACTTGTTGACTTCAACGTTCCGAATACGAACGACCGTGTCGGTAACAAACTCTTCCGGCAGGCGCTGCTGCGTTCGCATTTCTTCAACTATCAGAAGCGTGTGCGCTTTTTTGACCGCGAGGCGCGCGAGTTGCGCGATCCGAGCCCGGCGGGACGAAACTTCTCCAAAAGCGTCAAGTTTTCCCGCATAGGTTTCAAAGCCTTCAACCGCATCGATGATAAGGAGGTGGTGAGGATCGCCAGGGCCGGGCTCCTGCATTAACGCGAGCAAGCGGTGAACAAACCCCCAGTCGTCGCCTGCCGTGGTTGCGGCCAGATCGATGAAGCAGACTTCGAGAGGCTTTTCTTCGTTACCGGGGTCTTGTTCGCGTTGGATGAAATCAACCACCTTCTGAGGAGAGAAGTGGCTTAGTTCGATCTTCGTCGTGTTCTTGAAGAATTCATCAGAAGAACGATACTTGGCTGGCTCGAAAGGGATTTTTCTACGAAAGGGCCAGTTGAGGGCGAAGTTCTCCCACATCGTTAACGCCTTAGCAAAGTTTAAATCGGTGGAGATGTAATAGATCTTTGGAAGCGTTTTGCGGTTCCTGCCTTCGTCGAGACAATCCGCCAGATACTGCGAAGCGAGATGAAGGCCGAAGACGGATTTTCCCGTACCATCTGGTCCAATGATACAAATGCCGGTCGCATTTGCGGTTTCCTTATCCTGGCCGGCCGGCGCAATTCTGATCCCATAATCTCGTTTACCGTGGGAACCGATTAGCTTGTCCAGCGAGGGGATACCAAATCGCAAGAAGTCAGGCATGATTCTAGATTCCTTCCAAGTCCCACCGTATGGCGTTCTTCATCACAACCTCCCAGGCAACCGTAGCTCTCGTCTGCTCAGTCGTTTCTTCGTCGGCGCGTTTCTGCTTGTCAACGTCCTCGAGACGCCCCGCGAACCAGGCTCTCCCCAGGCAGCCAACGCGTCCATCATCATCTTTTGGTTTGTAGGGAAGCAGTGAAGACAAGCCTTCCGCGGTTAGCGCATGCTTGCCGGGAAGCGTTCGTCGCCAAACGGCGGGCACCAGAAGTTTGCTGCCGGCGTCGCCTCTAATATGGACGATTCCCAACACGCAATTTGCGATCTCGCTTCTTTCAGCAGCAGTCTTGATGCGCAAAGCCTCAAAGATTTTGTGCATCGCTTCGGTCAGCGAACCGGCATGAGCGGTGGTGACAATGAGATGTCCCGTACTTGCGAAGTCGATCAATCGCCGCCAGTCTGCCTTGTCGCGCGTCTCACCGACAAACAAGACCGTCGGCGTTTGTCGTAAAGCGTCTTCCAATGCTTCCTTCAACGCCTCGACATCTTTTCCGTCCTGGTTGGCCCCGCCTCTTTCACGCGGTGTGTAGTCAATCCCGCTTTCCTGCGCCGGCATTTTTACCGAAAGGTTCGGAGCTTCGCTGACGCCGACACTGGCGTAAAACTTTTCGATTGGTTCTTCAAATGTGACCAGGTGGGGAGGCCGCCTGGAAGTTGCTTTTTGTTCGTCGAGGTATTTGTGGATCAGACCGGTTGCGATCTCGCTCTTGGACGAATTTGTCTCGCCTGTGATAACCAGGAGTCCACGCTTCTCGACGCAACTGATCGTTTGATAGAGGACGTCGCAGTAGTCTTTTATCGTAAAGGGAAACTTTTTCGACGGAACATCGTCCGGCTGGTACGTCGACTTCGGAAGTTTCTCGCGAAAGGAGACGCTCAATAATTTGCCCTGATAGGAACGGCAAATCAGAGCCCGGCCGCTCACCGGCGCGAGTTTAGGCTCGTAGAGCTTGATGGCCTCTTGAAATTGCCGGTTGAACTTTTTTCGGTTTTTGAAGGCCTGCTGTCCGGCCAATGAAAAGTTCTTGATCAGTTGCCGCTCAGCTTCTCCCGGATCGTCAGCCGAGTCATCAATTTCCGCGAAATCATGATTCGCCAAAAGGTGGTTCAATTCTTTCAGCAACGTCTGCAAGAGTTTGAATCTTTCGTCGCCTTGCTGCCCCTTGGGGTCCTTGATCCGCGTTTTCAGCTTGTCGGTGAGCTTCGCGCTCAGTTCCCCCCAACAATCTTCCGCTGCACCAGGCTCTGCTTGCGACTGACTCAGAACCGCGTTCAGTTTTTCCAACAGCTTCGTACCGTCGTCTATCAAATCGCTCGGGGTGAGCAGTGGCGCGATCCTAATGATGTTTTTGAGCTGAGTAGATTCGCTGAAACGATTTGCCTGTGATTGCTTTTTGTGGTCCGCACCGCTCTGAGGCACAAACGTGATCCCGTCGTTGCTCAAAAGACGTTCGTTGTTTTCGCTGGATAGATAAAAAGTGAAATCGGGACCGTCTACATTTTCGACGTAATAAAACTGCGGTTCTTTAGGATTGAGTTCTGAGGTTAACGCTTTTGCGTCTGGCATATGTTTCTCCAATCAAGGTGAAGCAACAGCTAAAGCCAACGGGAAGCCGAAGGCGCTTACCTAAATTGCCGCCCTTGATTTATAAACAGGATGACCGAGAGAAAGTCGCTAAGACATTATCTTGTGGAGAGCAATGAGCTTGAGTTTAAAGCGTGCTCGCCAAAAATCTAAAGTTGACGAGGCTTTATAATCCAATCGAGAGTTTCAAGGCAAGGTTTTGCCGGTGGTCTGTCGTTAGCACATGATATGTCCGGTGTAATTAACACATGAAGTGTCCGATCTGAGCGGAGAGGGTCAAAGCAACATGACAGGATGCTGTTATGAAGCAAATGACCCCGGCCGCAGTGGAGCGGGCGATGAAACTACAAGACGTAATGTTGCGAGCAATGGCTAAGCGGATCACCTGGTTTCAAGCAGCGGAGATCCTGGGGATCAGCTGCCGGCAGATGCAGCGCTGGCACACCAGGTTTGAGCATGAGGGATATGAAGGGCTGTTTGATCGGCGGCGCGGGACGCCTTCGCCGAAGCGGGTGCCTTTGGCCACGGTGGAGGAAGTGCTGCGGTTGTACCAGGAGCAGTACTTCGACTTCAACGTGCGTCACTTTCACGAGAAGCTGGTGGAGGAGCACGGTATCAAGCTGAGCTACACCTGGGTGAAGAAAGCGTTGCAGGGAGCGGGGTTGGTAAAGCCGAGCCGGAAGCGCGGGGTGCATCGCAAGCGGCGGCCGCGTCGACCATTACCAGGAATGCTGTTGCACATCGACGCCAGCCAGCACCAGTGGTTCTGCGATCACCGCTGGTACGACCTGCTAGTGATCATGGACGACGCCACCAGCGAGATCTATTACGCGGAGTTGGTAGAGGAGGAATCGACCCGCACGGTGCTGGCCGGATTGCGGGCGGTGATTGAGCATCAAGGCGTATTTTGCTCGCTTTATAGCGATCGAGCCAGCCATTTCTTTCTCACCCCGAAGGCTGACGAGCCAGTGGATCATACTCGTCTGACGCAGGTAGGCAGAGCTTTAAGACAGTTGGGGATTCAGATGATACCGGCCTATTCGCCGCAAGCTCGCGGTCGTAGCGAACGAGGGTTTGGCACCTGGCAGGGGCGGTTGCCGCCAGAACTACGGCTGCGAAAGATCACCACCGCTGCCGCAGCTAACCGATTTCTGCAGGAAGAATATGTGCGGGAGTTCAACCGCCGGTTCAGCGTGCCAGCTGCCGAGCGCGGGACAGCGTTTGTGCCGGCGAGGCTTAAAGACCTGGACCTGGTTTTCTCACTGCAACATGAGCGGGTGGTGGCGCGGGATAACACAGTGAGCTTTGCCAATCGCGTTTGGCAGCTCGAACGCTCCAAACTAAGAGCGACCTTAGCTGGCTGCAGAGTCACAGTGCATGAACATCTGGATGAAACAATCTCGATTACTTTTGGTCCACATCGGGTTGGCCGCTACACAGCTGACGGCCAGCCAGCTATGGAAATGACGCCGCCGAGGAAAGCGACTAAACCCGTCGCTTCCCACCGCGGCTTGGAAAAGTCAGGCCAAAAGGCGGCCTGACTTTCCAACATTCCCACAGCTTCTACTGCTGGAGGTCAAATGAACGAATCGGACACTTCACTTGCTAATAACACCGGACATTTTAATTTGCTAACGACAGGTTTTGCCGGTGGTCAGGTTTTGCCGGTGGTCTTGCGGTTGGCAGAATAGCCAGGCTGATAGTGCGCCTAATATCAACGCTGTCTTGACACGTTTTGAAAACGAGTCATACACTTCGAGCCAATCAGTTTAGTTGTTGTTCTTCTTGCCTGGATGACAGTCGAGGCTCCGAGGCGTAACCGGTGTGAACCTTCCAAACAGCCTGACGCTCCTGCGTATCTTTATCGTTCCGCTGCTCGTCGTCGTTCTCCTAACGCCGTTTTCCGAAAGCTGGTTTGGCGTGCCGCGTCATATTTTTGGCGTTGCGCTTTTTCTCGGCGCTGCTTTGACTGACTTTCTGGATGGACACTTCGCGCGCAGCCGCGACCAGGTGACGCGCCTGGGCCAACTGCTCGATCCGATCGCTGACAAGCTGCTGATTTCCGCCGCGCTGATCTCGTTAGTCGAAAATCAACTCGCGCCGGCCTGGGCAGTAGTGATCATTATTGGTCGTGAGTTTGCAGTCACCGGTCTGCGCTCGATCGCGGCCGCTGACGGCGTGGTAATCTCCGCTTCGAAGATGGGCAAGTTCAAGATGCTGGTCCAGGTGCTGACCGTGGCGCTGTTGATCGGCTCCAGTGTGGCGGGAAAGCCGCCGGTGGGAAACTTCGGTCTGCCGTTTCCGGCGATCGAGTTTTGGTCGGTGCCTGAACTCCGCGCCGCCTGGCAGCATCTTTGGGGTCCCGAAGCCACGACCGCAAGCGACTGGCAGGTTTTGCTCTACACGGCGGGTCGAGCGATGCTTTGGCTGGTAGTGGTCTCTTCGTGTCTTTCCATGTACGGTTACTTTCGCTCGTTCTACCAGGCCGTTTTAGCCGGCAATCGGGCGCAATTTGCCAGGAAGCAGAGCAAACGCCTGGGACAGACTGGCGAGCCGCTCAGTCGCTCGGTTCCGGATTGACTTAAACGGAATCGTTGCCGAGATCGGCGCCAGGAATTCTCAAACCGCGAGAATTGTCAATGAAGAATGGCCTCACATACGAACGCTGCGACCTCTTTATCGTGTTCCAAGTGCTAAGATATCTGTAATTCTGACTGCGACTTGCGTTTTCTCATGCGGGTTGGTAGTATCCGCATTTTGTCGGAAAGCGCTATTTGCAGTCTATAGCGGGCCGGCGTAGCTCAGTTGGTAGAGCATCTGATTTGTAATCAGAGGGTCGGGGGTTCAAGTCCCTTCGCCGGCTCCACTAAGCACTTGACAGGATAAGCAGGGGTGGTCGAGTGGTTAATGGCACCGGGCTGTAAACCCGGCAGGCTAACGCCTTACGTAGGTTCGAATCCTACCCCCTGCACCGGTAAGGCCAAGGATGAATTCGGAACGATGAATGCGGAACCAAGACAATTCATCGTTCATCGTTCCGACTTCATCGTTTCGTGGGCGGGTGTAGCTCAGTTGGTAGAGCATCAGCCTTCCAAGCTGAGGGTCGCGAGTTCGAATCTCGTCGCCCGCTCCAATTAAGTAGGACAAAGTGTTAGTTTGTTCCCGTTTGAGATTTTGAAACCCGCAAGCTAACAGCTTGCGCTACAAAGCGCCCGCGTAGCTCAGGGGTAGAGCGCCTCCTTGGTAAGGAGGAGGTCATGAGTTCAAATCTCATCGCGGGCTCCATTCTTGTGGTTTTGCAGTAGAAAATTTCTCGAAGCGCTCAGCGATCATTTATTGAAGAGGCCAATTAAGAATGTCAAAGGAAAAATTCGACCGCAGTAAGCCGCACGTGAACATTGGGACGATTGGGCACGTGGATCACGGCAAGACGACGTTGACGGCAGCGATCACGAAGGTTTTGGGGAAGAACAACCCGAAGGTGCAGTTCGTGGCGTTTGACCAGATCGACAAGGCGCCTGAGGAAAAAGCCCGAGGTATCACGATCGCGACGGCGCACGTGGAGTATGAGACGAAGAATCGTCACTACGCGCACGTTGACTGTCCGGGCCACGCCGACTACGTGAAGAACATGATCACGGGCGCGGCGCAGATGGACGGCGCGATCCTCGTAGTTGCCGCTACCGACGGTCCGATGCCACAGACGCGTGAGCACATTCTGCTCGCTCGCCAGGTAGGCGTGCCGGCGATGGTGGTGTTCATGAACAAGGCGGACGCGGTTGACGATGCCGAACTGCTGGAGCTGGTGGAGCTGGAAGTACGTGAATTGCTCAGTGCTTATGAGTTTCCGGGCGACGACATTCCGGTGATCAAGGGTTCCGCGTTGAAGGCGCTGGAAGGCGATCCGGAATGGGAGAAGACGGTCGAAGAGCTGATGGAGGCGGTGGATAGTTACATACCGACTCCGGCCAGAGATATAGAGAAGCCGTTTTTGATGCCGGTGGAAGACATTTTCACGATCCAGGGACGCGGCACGGTGGCTACGGGGAGAGTGGAGCGCGGCGTGGTGAAGGTGAACGAGCAGGTTGAGGTGGTGGGCATCCGGCCGACGATCAAGACCGTAGTGACAGGCGTTGAGATGTTCAAGAAGCTTCTGGACGAAGGCACGGCCGGCGACAACGTTGGGTTGTTGTTAAGAGGCGTGGAGCGCAAGGACATTGAGCGCGGGCAGGTCATTTCGAAGCCGGGCTCGATCACGCCGCACACGAAGTTCAAGGCTGAGGCGTATGTGTTGACGAAGGAAGAAGGCGGACGACACACGCCGTTCTTTACGGGCTACCGGCCGCAGTTTTACTTCCGAACGACGGATGTGACGGGCGTGGCACATTTGCCGGAAGGCGTGGAGATGGTGATGCCGGGCGACAACGTGGCGATGGAGATCGAGTTGATCGCGCCGATTGCGATGGAGAAGGGATTGCGGTTCGCGATACGCGAAGGCGGCCGCACGGTCGGCGCCGGCACGGTGTCGGATATTGTTGAATAGGGCTTAGGTCTTGGGTCTTAGGCCTTGGGCCTTTGACTCCGGAATTTGAGATCTCAAACTGATTTCACAGCAAAGACCAAAAGCCCAAGACCAAAGGCCAACGCACAAAGAACTAAGTACAAAGATCAGGAAGTAAGAAGATGCCACGCGATAAAATTGTTCTTCAGTGTAGTACATGCAAGAGTCGCAACTATCCAACGACCAAGAATAAAAAGACCACGCCTGATCGGCTTGAGTTTAGCAAGTTCTGTCGCCGTTGCCGCAAACACACTGATCATAAAGAAACGAAGTAACTATGAACGCGGAACGCGGAACGATGAATGAAAAGTTCAACGTTCAGCGTTCGTTATTCATCGCTCCGCGCTCATCGTTGCTTTCAGGGGTATAGTGTCAACGGTTAGCACGCCGGTCTCCAAAACCGAAAGTCCGGGTTCGAATCCTGGTACCCCTGCCAGCGAATATTGAGAAAAGGCTCAGCAGCAAAGTCGGCAAGATCATGGATGACATAGAAAACCCAGATGCGCCTCTTCCGGCGCCGCGCGCGGCTCGCTTTGGCGAGGGCGCGGAAGGAAAAGGGGCACGTCGCGAGCGCGGGCTGAGCGGACCCAGGGTTGGTCCAATCGGCCGCATGATGCAGTTTTTGCGTGACGTGCGCGCTGAGATGAAGCGTGTTTCGTGGCCTTCGCTTAAAGAAGTTCAGAACACCACGATCATCACGCTTGTCGCCGTCGTCTTTTTCGCAATTTATCTGTTTCTGGTGGATCGCTTATGGTCGTTTCTGTTAGTACAGCTCAATCATCTACTCAACTGGGCGACCGGAGCCTGATCGTCAAGGAAGCACTTTCAATGCAGCAGTGGTTCATACTTCATACCTACTCAGGTCACGAGAAAAAAGTGCGCGACAGCCTGAAAGCTCGCGTGCGCGACACTGATCTGCAAGCTGAGATTACGGAAGTGCTGGTGCCGACAGAAACCGTCGTCGAGATGCGCGGCAACAAGAGGATCGAATCGTCGCGGATGTTCTATCCGGGTTACGTGCTGGTGCAGATCGAGTGTGATGAACGCGGTCATATTCCCGACAACGTTTTCCACATGATTAAGTCGACGCCGAAAGTCACCGGCTTCGTCGGCGGACATAATCCGACGCCGCTGACGCCGCAGGAGGTCGATCAGATCGTGCACAACGTGACTGAGGCAGCGGAAAAGCCGAAGCCGAAGTTTTCGTATTCGTCAGGCGAGACGGTGCGTATCAAGTCGGGACCGTTTCAGAGTTTCACCGGCAAGGTTGAAGAAGTTAACGAGGATAAGTCGACACTGAAGGTGACTGTGACGATCTTTGGAAGATCGACTCCGGTGGAGTTGAATTTCCTGGACGTTGAAAAAGTGACCTTTGCGGAAGAGGAGTGAAAGTAATGAGTAGTGAGTAATGAGTAATGAGCTTCGACAGACTCATTGCTCATCACTCATTACTCATCACTGATTGAGTTATGGCTAAGAAAATAACAGGCTACATCAAGCTACAGGTTCCCGCCGGCAAAGCTAATCCGGCGCCGCCTATTGGCCCCGCGCTCGGCCAGCACGGCGTGAACATCATGGAATTCTGCAAGGCGTTTAATGCCAAGACCGCCCAGATGGACCCCGATCTGAAGATTCCGGTGGTCATCACGGTTTTTGCGGACCGCTCGTTTACGTTTGAGACAAAGACGCCGCCAGCGGCTGACTTGCTGAAGAAAGCGGCGGGAATTTCCAAGGGTTCCGGCAAGCCCAACCGTGAAAAGGTCGGCACGATCTCAAAGGCGAAAATCGAAGAGATCGCCAAGACCAAGATTCAGGATTTGAACACCACGAGCTTAGAGGCCGCCATCAAGACGATTTCGGGAACGGCCCGGCAGATGGGGCTGACGATCGAGTAAATTTCGGATTGCGAATTTCGGATTTCGGATTTTGTCCGATGCCGGTTCGCTTTGAGAGGGAGAAGGATTAGAGGACGGCCGCGAGATCGAGAAATTCGAAATCCGCAATCCGAACTCCGAAATTCTTCGCCTGCACCTCGGAGAAAGAAATGAAAAAGCACGGAAAGAAATACAACGCTGCGGCTGAGAAAGTTGAAGTCGGGCGCAAATACAATCTGGAAGAAGCGGTGGCGAAAGTTAAAGAGATCGCTTTTGCCAAGTTTGACGAAACGGTTGAGTTGACAGTCTGGCTGGGCGTCGATCCGCGCAAGGCGGATCAGCTCGTACGCGGCACGATTGTTCTCCCTCACGGCCTCGGTAAATCCAAAACGGTTCTCGTAATCGCGCAGGGCGACAAGATCAAAGAAGCCGAAGAAGCCGGCGCCGATTTTGTCGGCGGCGAAGATATGGTCGAGAAGATCAAGGGCGGTTGGCTCGACTTCGACGCCGTGGTTTCAACTCCGGACATGATGCGGCTCGTCGGCGGCCTGGGAAAAGTGCTTGGCCCGCGTGGCTTGATGCCCAATCCGAAAACCGGAACCGTAACCTTCGACGTCAAAACAGCGGTCAGGGAAACCAAGGCCGGCAAGGTCGAGTATCGCGTCGACAAGACGGGTGTGATTCACTGCGCGGTCGGAAAGGTCTCTTTTGAACCCGACAAGCTGCGCGACAACGCCAAGTCGCTGCTCGAGGCGGTCGTAAAGGCGAAGCCGTCGACTGCCAAAGGCAAGTATGTCAAGAAAGTTAACCTCGCGGCGACGATGAGTCCCGGCGTTTTGCTCGATGAAGCGGCTTACGTCAAATAGGGTGGAGCTAGACAATGAAAACCAGAGCACAAAAACAAAAAGATTTGGAAGCCCTCACTGAGCAATTCAAGAACGCCAAGGCGGCGATGCTGGTCGGATTCAAGGGGATGACAGTTCCCAAGGATCAGGAACTGCGCAACCAGTTGCGCGAGGCGGGCGTGAGCTACGGCGTGGTGAAGAACACCCTCGCGCGCAGGGCCGCCGAAGGCACGCCGTTGGCGCAGGCGGCGGACCAGTTCAAAGGCGTTACGGCGGTCGCGTTGAGCAACGACGATCCCGTGACCCTGTCAAAGGCCATCGCGAAGTTTACCAAAGCGAATCCGGAGATTTTTAAGTTCAAGGTGGGAATAGTCGAAGGGAACGTGGTTGAACTGCGCGACGTCGAAGCTATTGCCAGCCTGCCTTCGAAGGAAGAATTGATCTCGAAGGTTCTGTTCCTGATTAATGCCCAGGCGCAGCGGCTGGTCACCGTGCTGTCGGCGGTGCCACGCAACCTGGCGATTGTAGTTAAGCAGATCGGCGATCAAAAGGGCGGCGAAACCGCATAAGAGTTTCGAATTTCGAATTTGGAATTTCGGAATGCGGAAACACCGTCTGTTAATTTGAAATTTGTGATCTCAGATTTGAGATCTGAAGGCGAGTCAGTGGACCGGACGCGGAAAGCGAGCGCAGCGATAGTCAGATCGCACTTGCGCTTCCGACATTTTCCAGTTGCGATGCAAGCAACTTGAAAGAGTCCCGTGGGTTCTGCTGCGAACAGCAAACAAACAGCAATAAAGGAACCCTTGAGGAGGATAGAAAGCAATCATGGCAGCAACACGTGAAGATGTTATTGAGTTTTTGAAGAGCATGACGCTTCTTGAAGCGTCGCAGCTGGTCAAAGAGTTGGAAGAAACTTTTGGCGTTTCTGCAGCAGCGGCAGCGGTGGCAGCCCCGGCCGCAGGCGGCGATCGCGAAGTAGCCGCCGCGGCTGAAGAGAAGACCGAATTTGACGTGGTCCTGCAGGCCGTCGGCGGCAACAAGATCAACGTCATTAAGGTTGTCCGCGAAGTGACGGCGCTTGGTTTGAAAGAAGCCAAGGACCTCGTCGAAGCGGCTCCGAAGCCCGTGAAGGAAGGCGTCTCGAAAGAGGAAGCCGAGACCGTGCGGCAGAAGCTTGCGGACGCAGGCGCAACCGTCGAAGTTAAGTAGCCAGTGACGAGTGACAAGTGACAAGTGGCGAACTTGTCACTCGTCACTGTTCACCTTTCACTGTTTCATGGTGGCTTGACAGTCGGGGTCTTGGTCGTTAAGTTAAGAGAGTATTGAGGCGCTGGCGTTATTCCGAAAAAATCGACGAGCAAATCTGCCGCTTTTTGGTGATTAAGCGGTCGGGGCATTCTGCGCCCTGACCGCGTCTTCGCGTCTCCAGGCTATTTTGAAATTCCGATTGCTATTGCTGATTTGAGCAAGTGTTGACCTCAAATCGCCAATCGCAAATTGGAAATCGGCAATCATAAGGAACCTCTCATGCAAGGAAATCTGCTTCAAACAGTTACTACGGGCCTCGGAAAACGCACCAGCCAGGCGCCTGAGCGCGTCGACTTTTCGAAGATCTCGACGGCGGTGCGCATTCCTAATCTGATTGAGATTCAGCGCGAGTCGTACAATCGTTTTCTGCAGATGGACTTCCTGCCCGAGGAACGTGAAAACACCGGTCTGCAGGCGGTCTTTGAGTCAGTCTTCCCGATCTCTGATTTTCGCGGGACGGCGACGCTCGACTTTGTCGAGTATCAGATTGGTAACTGGCAGTGTAAGTGCGGACGGCTCGAAGGTCTCAACTACCTGAGGGCCAACTGCAAAACCTGCGGCTCTACAATAAAGGTCAATCCCCTTGCCGCAGGGGAGACGCTCTGCCACAAGTGTGGAACGTTCAACTCCGTGCGCCCGCAACTCTGCGAAAACTGCGGCGAACCGGTAGGCCTCAAGCACAAACACGATCAGCAGGAATGTCAGGAACGCGGCATGAGCTACAGCGTGCCGCTCAAGGTGAAAATTCGCCTGACCGTTTACGACAAAGATCCGGAGACGGAAGCGCTCTCCATTCGCGACATCAAGGAAGAAGAAGTTTTCTTCGGTGAAATTCCTTTGATGACGGACAACGGCACGTTCATCATTAACGGCACCGAGCGCGTGATCGTTTCCCAGTTGCATCGAAGCCCTGGCGTCTTCTTCAAGCGCGGCGCGATCTACATCGCCAAGATCATTCCCTACCGCGGCTCCTGGGTTGAGTTCGAATACGATCAGAAGAACCTGCTTTACGTTCGCGTCGGCAAACGCAAGTTTCTGGCGACGATCTTCCTGCGCGCCCTCGGCCTCTGGTACGGCTTGGACATCGACGGCAAGCTCGTCAAAAGTGATTCAGTGCTCGAAGAGCGAGTAAAGAACTCCTCGTTTGCTGATGAAGACATTCTGCGGGCGCTGTATGTCACGGACGAGATTCACGTCAAAAATGGCCGTTTGAAGATTCAGGTGCCTGAGGAAGGCGCCACCAGCCTGGTCGGCATGAAAGTGGAATCCGATCTTAAAGGCCGCGGGCCCGATCCGATCGTTCGTGCCGGCAAGAAAATCACGCACACTTCACTCGATGGTCTGCGCAAGGCGAAGGTTCACGAAGTCGAAATGGAGACCTCGCAGTTTGAAGGCGCCTACGCCCTTTCCGACATCGTCAACACCGAGAGCGGCGAAGTAATCCTCGAAGCGAACAACGAGATCACGCCTGCCAAGCTGCAGGAGATCGTCGAAGGCGGCATCGATAGCTTCTCGGTCTTCTTCCCGGAACGCGACGACATTGGTTCGATTCTCGCGCAGACGCTGAAGAAGGACGTAATCACCAAGCCGGTCGATGCGCTGCTCGAGATTTACCGCAAGATGCGCCCCGGCGATCCGCCGACCGTGCAGACTGCTTACAAGCTGCTCGAGGCCATGTTCTTCGATCCACGCAAGTTTGATTTCTCGCGCGTGGGCCGTCTGAAGTTCAACATCAAGATGGGCAAGCCCGAGCGCGATCGCATCAACGACCCGCTGCTTTCGGCGAAAGACTTTTACGAAGTGGTTTCTTACGTGCTGAAGATGCGCAAGAACCCGTCGGAGTATCAGGCTGACGACATCGATCATCTGGGCAATCGCCGCGTCCGCGCGGTTGGCGAATTACTGGAGAACCAGTTCCGCATCGGCCTCGAGCGCATGGAACGTGCGATCAAGGAGAAAATGTCGATCCACCAGGAAATGCAGACCACGATGCCGCGTGATCTAATCAACGCGAAGCCCGTGACTGCCGCCGTGCGCGAGTTTTTTGGCTCCAGCCAACTCTCGCAGTTCATGGATCAAACCAATCCGCTTTCCGAGATCACGCACAAACGCCGCCTGTCGGCGTTGGGACCAGGCGGGCTATCTCGTGAACGGGCCGGGTTTGAAGTCCGCGACGTTCACCCGACTCACTACGGCCGCATCTGCCCGATTGAGACGCCTGAAGGTCCAAACATCGGACTGATTTCGAGCTTGTCATGCTTCGCGCGCATCAATGAGTTTGGCTTCATCGAAGCGCCTTACCGGAAGGTGACGGACGGCAAAGTCGTCGAATACGTGCGCGTGCTTAACGGTGGCGACACCAAGCTCAAGCACGGCGAGCATCTGCCGCTCGAAGAAGTTGACAAGATAAACAAGAAGGTCGGCGCCGACAGCCGCAAGGCTGAGTTTGAGCCATGGCCGTTTTACCTGACGGCCTGGGAAGAAGACAAACACGTCGTCGGCCAGGCCAACATCGGCCTCGACGAAACCGGCTACATCGTCAACGAACGCAATGCCGCGCGCAAAGCCGGCGAGTTCATTCTCGCCCTGCGCAAAGACATTGAGTACGTCGACGTGTCGCCGAAGCAGCTCGTGTCGGTCGCCGCTTCGCTGATTCCGTTTCTCGAAAACGACGACGCAAACCGCGCCCTGATGGGTTCAAACATGCAGCGTCAGTCTGTGCCCCTGCTGCGCGCCGAAGCGCCTTACATCGGCACCGGCATGGAGCAAACTACGGCGCGCGATTCCGGCGCGGTCGTCGTCGCTAAACGCGACGGCGTGGTCGATTACGTTGACTCCGAGCGCGCCATCATCAAGGCCGATCATAATGTTGACGGCACGATTTCGCGCGAAGTGACGGCGGACATTTACACGCTGATCAAGTTCAAGCGCTCGAACCAGAACACCTGCATCAACCAGCGGCCGATCGTGCACGTGGGCGAACGCGTCTCGAAGGGACAGGTGATTGCCGACGGTCCCTGTACCGACCGTGGCGAGTTGGCGCTCGGCCGTAACGTGCTGGTGGCCTTCATGCCCTGGCGCGGTTACAACTTCGAAGACGCGATTCTCGTTTCCGAGCGACTCGTGAAAGAGGACTACTACACTTCGATTCACATCGAAGAGCTCGAAATTGAAGCTCGCGACACCAAGCTGGGACCTGAAGAAATCACGCGCGACATCCCGAACGTTGGCGAGAACATGCTGCGCGATCTGGACGAGAGCGGCATCATTCGCATCGGCGCGCAGGTCAAGCCCGGCTCGATCCTGGTCGGCAAAGTGACGCCGAAGGGCGAAACGCAGTTGACCGCGGAAGAAAAACTGCTGCGCGCAATCTTCGGTGAAAAAGCCGGCGACGTGAAAGACGCGTCGCTTGTTTCGCCGCCGGGAATCGACGGCACCGTGGTGGATGTTCAGGTGTTCACGCGCAAGGGTCAGGAAAAGGACCAGCGCTCGCTCGCGATCGAGCAGGAAGAAGAAGATCGCCTGCGGCGCGACCTTGAAGACGAAACGCGCATCCTGCGCGAGCAGCGCGATCAGCGCATCCGCGAGTTGCTCGAAGGCCGCAAGCTTTCGGCCGACCTGACCGTGAATCGCGAAGTCGTGATTCCCAAAGGCGAATCCATCACGCGCGAAATGCTGGAAGGCATCGAGGCGAAGGTGCTGCGGAAAGTGCAAATGGCCTCGTCGCGGGTCGATGTCGGCGCGGAAATCAAGGAATACGAAGATCGCACCGAACGCCAGATCAAGATCCTCTCCGACATTTACGAAGAGAAGATTGCCAAGCTGCGCCAGGGCGACGAGCTCGCGCCCGGCGTGATCAAGATGGTCAAAGTCTTCATCGCCATGAAGCGCAAGCTTTCAGTCGGCGACAAGATGGCCGGACGCCACGGTAACAAGGGCGTCATCGCGCGCATCCTGCCGGAAGAAGACATGCCGTACCTGCCGGATGGAACTCCGGTCGAAATCGTGCTCAACCCGCTCGGCGTGCCTTCGCGTATGAACGTGGGGCAGATTCTGGAAACGCACCTTGGCTGGGCCGCGCGCGTTCTCGGGGTTCACTTCGCGACGCCGGTTTTCGACGGCGCCACCGAAGCCGAGATCAAACAGAAACTTAAACTCGCCGGCGATCGCGCGACCGAGTTAGGTCTGCCGGAGATCATCAACGAATCCGGCAAGGCGATTCTTTACGACGGACTGTCGGGCGATCCGTTTGAGCAGAAGGTGACCGTTGGTTACATCTACATGCTCAAACTTTCGCACCTCGTCGACGACAAGATCCACGCGCGCTCGATCGGACCGTACAGCCTGATCACGCAGCAGCCGCTGGGCGGCAAGGCGCAATTCGGTGGGCAGCGATTTGGAGAAATGGAAGTCTGGGCGCTGGAAGCTTACGGCGCGGCCCACATTCTTCAGGAGTTGTTGACGGCAAAATCTGACGACGTCGCCGGTCGCTCCAAGATCTACGAGGCGATCGTTAAAGGCGAGGCTGATTTCGATCCGGGCTTGCCAGAGTCGTTCAACGTCCTCGTGCGCGAGTTGCAATCGCTCTGCCTGGACGTCGAGTTGATAAACAAGAAAGTGCCGGGCGCCAACGGAGACGGCACGGAAGAAGGCGTCGGCGAAGCGCTCGTAACGAGCGCGGTCGAAGGATAAGTATTTGGCTTTAGGTCTTCGGAATTAGGTCTTTGTCGTGGTCCCGCACAAGCGTGGTGACACTGCAAAGACTAAAGACCGAAGATCGAAGGCCAAAAAGAAATGCTCGGTGTTAGGCGACAACGGAGAAAATCAAGTGTTTCGATTTCAACAAGAGAAGACGCAATTAGCTCCTGACTTTGAGGCGATCCGAATCTCACTGGCTTCGCCGGACAAAATTCGCCAGTGGTCACATGGCGAAGTGACAAAGCCGGAGACGATCAACTACCGCACGTTCAAGCCGGAGCGTGACGGACTTTTCTGCGCGCGCATCTTCGGTCCGGTAGCCGACTGGGAGTGCCTGTGCGGAAAGTACAAACGCATGAAGCACCGCGGCGTGATCTGCGACAAGTGCGGCGTCGAAGTCACCCAGGCCAAGGTGCGTCGCGAGCGTTTGGGCCATATCGATCTCGCCAGCCCGTGTTCGCACGTTTGGTTTTTCAAGGGACTGCCGTCGCGCATCGGTCACCTGCTCGACATTCCCCTTCGCGAGCTTGAAAAAGTTCTCTACTTCGAAGCTTACATCGTCATCGATCCGGGCGACGTTCCCGGAATCAAAGAGCGCGAGCTGCTGACGGATGAACGCTATCGCGAACTCGTGCGCGACCATCCGGCGGCCTTCGTCGCCAAGATGGGCGCCGAAGCGATCAAGGAACTGCTGTCGATGGTGAAGGTCGAGGAACTCTCGATCGAACTGCGCAAACGCATGCGCGAAGAAACGTCGCAGCAGAAGAAGCTCAAGTATTCAAAGCGACTGAAAGTGGCGACGAGTTTCCTGAAGTCCGGCAACCGGCCGGAGTGGATGATTCTCGACGTCATCCCGGTTATTCCACCCGAGCTGCGGCCGCTCGTGCCTTTGGACGGCGGACGTTTCGCGACGTCCGATCTCAACGACCTGTATCGTCGCGTCATCAACCGCAACAACCGTCTGAAAAAGCTGATGGAACTGCGCGCGCCCGAAGTCATCGTGCGCAACGAAAAGCGCATGCTGCAGGAAGCGGTCGACGCGTTGTTTGACAACGGTCGCCGCGGTCGCGTGTTGCGCGGCGTGAACAATCGCCCGCTCAAGTCCTTGAGCGGCACGCTCAAAGGCAAGCAGGGCAGGTTTCGTCAGAATCTACTCGGCAAGCGAGTTGATTATTCGGGCCGCAGCGTCATCGTGGTCGGTCCGGAGCTGAAGCTGCACCAGTGCGGCCTGCCGAAGAAGATGGCGCTCGAACTGTTTAAGCCGTTCATCTACAACCAACTCGAAAAGCAGGGCCATGCCGCGACCATCAAGCAGGCGCGCGAAATGGTTGAGCGCCAGGAGCCGGTGGTTTGGGACATTCTCGAGGAAGTGATTCGCGAGCATCCGGTCCTTCTCAACCGCGCGCCGACGCTCCACCGTTTGGGCATCCAGGCGTTTGAGCCGGTCCTCGTTGAAGGCAAGGCCATCAAGATTCACCCGCTCGTGTGCACCGCGTTCAACGCGGACTTCGACGGCGACCAGATGGCGGTGCACATTCCGCTTTCGCCGGAAGCGCAGATCGAAGCGGCCGTGTTGATGCTTTCGAGCAATAACATTCTGAGTCCCGCGAGCGGCCAGCCAATCGCCGTGCCTTCGCAGGACATCGTGCTCGGCATTTACTACCTGACGCGCGACAAGCCAGGCGCGAAGGGCGAGGGCCGCGTGTTTGCCTCGCTCGAAGAAGTGTTGCTGGCGCTCGACGCGAAGGAAGTTACTACGCAAACGCCTATCAAGCTGCGGATCCAGGGAGACTTGATCGATCTAACGCAGGAACACGACAACCAGGACATCCTGCGTGCGGCGGTACAGGAAGAAGTGCGTCGCGTGATTGATACGACCGTCGGCCGCGTCATCTTCAACGATTCGATTCCGCCGGGCTTGCCGTTTTTCAACGGCACGCTCAAGAAAAAGGGCTTGCAGTCGCTGGTTAACTATTCGCACATTCGTCTCGGCCACGAGATGACGGTGAAGATGCTTGACGACCTCAAGAACCTCGGCTTCCTTTATGCGACCAAGGCCGGCATCTCGATCGGCATCGACGATCTCGTCACGCCGGCCGCCAAGAAGCCTTTGGTCAACAAGGCCGAGGCAGACGTCATCGCGGTCGAGCAACAGTATCTCGACGGCGTGATCACTTCCGGCGAGCGTTACAACAAGGTCATCGCCATTTGGTCTGAAGTGACCGACAAAGTCGCCAAGGAAATGTTCAAGGCGATGGACGAGCGCGAAAAGTCTTCAGGTGAGTTGAACCCAATTCTGGTCATGAGCGATTCCGGCGCCCGCGGCAGCGCGCAGCAGATTCGGCAGCTGGCCGGCATGCGCGGTTTGATGGCCAAGCCCTCCGGCGAAATCATCGAGACGCCCATCAAGGCAAACTTCCGCGAAGGCCTCGACGTTTTGCAGTACTTCATTTCGACGCACGGCGCGCGCAAGGGTCTCGCCGATACGGCGCTCAAGACCGCCGACTCAGGTTACTTGACGCGTCGCCTGGTTGACGTGGCGCAGGACGTGATCATCAGCGAGCCGGACTGCGGCACGCTGCGCGGGATCGGTGCTTCGGCCATCGTCGAAGGCGGCGAAGAGATCGAGTCGCTGCGTGATCGCATCGTCGGTCGCATCGCGCTCGAAGACGTGGTCGATCCGGTCGAAGGCCGTGTCATTGTCGACTCGAATGCCGAGATTGACGAAGATCTTTCGTCTGAAATTCAGCGTTCCGGCGTACAGCGCGTGCGCATTCGTTCGGTGTTGACCTGCGAATCGCGTCGCGGTTGCTGCATCAAGTGCTACGGCCGCAATTTGGCCACCGGCCGGCCGGTGGAAATCGGCGAGGCGGTGGGCGTGATTGCCGCGCAGTCGATTGGCGAACCCGGCACGCAGCTCACGATGCGTACGTTCCACATCGGCGGCACGGCGCGCCTCGAAGAGTCTTCGAAGCACGAAGCGCGTCAGGACGGGACAATAAAGTATTTAGACCTCCAGACCGTAAAAAGCCGCAAGGGCGAGCGCATCGCCATGAACCGCAACGGCTCGCTGACGATCATCGACGACCGCGGCCGCGAGGCAGCGCGTTACCAGATTGTTTACGGCGCGCACATCCTCGTGGAAGACGGCGCGCGCGTCACGCAGGATCAACTGCTGGCGACGTGGGATCCGTTCACCTTCGCGATTCTGACCGAGGTCGCTGGTCACGTTAAATATCAGGATCTGAAAGAAGGCGTGACCTTTGACGAAGAGGTCGACGAAGTCACCGGCCAGTCGCGCATGGTTGTTAAAGACTCGCCTGACGAGAAGAAACAGCCGCGACTGGAAATTCGCAACGCCAGCAACAAGGTACTGAAAACTTACCAGATGCCGGTGCGGGCGAACCTGATGGTGGTTGACGGCGAAGAGGTCGAGCCGGGCGACATCATCGCGAAGATTCCGCGTGAGACCACCAAGACCAAGGACATCACCGGCGGTTTGCCGCGCGTGGTCGAGTTGTTCGAAGCGCGCCGACCGGCGGAAACCGCGGTCATGTCGGAAATCGACGGCACAGTTATGCTGGGTCCGATTGCCAAGGGTAAACGGAAACTCATCATCACCGGCGACGACGGCGAAGAGCGCGAGTATGACATTCCACGCGGCACGCACATCAACGTACAGGAAGGCGACCGTGTGCGCGCCGGCGAAGCGTTGATGGATGGACCGCTCAATCCGCACGACATTTTGCGCGTGCTGGGCATGCAACGTCTGCAGGAATACCTGGTGAACGAAATCCAGGAGGTCTACCGCCTGCAGGGCGTGAACATCAACGACAAGCACATTGAGGTGATCGTGCGACAGATGCTGCGCTGGGTGAAGATCAAGGAAGTCGGCGACACGGACTTCCTGCTCGAAGAGCAGGTGGATCGCTTCCGCTTCACTGACGAAAACGAGCGCGTGCGTTTGGCGGACGGCGAAGTTTCACAGGCCGAGCCGCTGTTGCTTGGGATCACGAAGGCTTCGCTCTCGACTGACTCGTTCATCTCGGCGGCGTCGTTCCAGGAGACGACTCGCGTGCTGACCGAAGCAGCCATTTCGGGCCGCATCGACTACCTGCGCGGCCTGAAGGAAAACGTGATCATGGGGCGGTTGATTCCGGCCGGCACCGGCATGGAGTATTACCGCAACGTCGAGATCGCTCGCGACGAAACCATCGATCAGGCGCGGGAACGTGAAGCGGCGGAAGATTTCCCCGACATCGTCGGTGGCCACGACATGGTCCCGCCGCCGCCGGTGCGCGAGCCGCTGGTTACTGCGGCTCCAGACAGCGAAGTCGAGGAAGTGATCGAGTAGGAAGTAGTACAAAGCTGGGAGCGCAGACATCTTGTCTGCGGCCGTGGATTAGGGTTTCGTCAGAGGAATGGCAGACAGGACGAGCACCCCAGCGGATAGAAAAACATCCGCCGGGGGCCCCGCTTGTTTGCGCTCCCAGCAACACAACAAGGACCGGCGTGGGTTTCAATCCACTCCGGTCTTTTCTTTTTCCTCTTCAGCGCCGCGGACGCCGCGCGCGAGCAGCACACGTCCCGATTGGAATGAGTAGCGCGCGACCTTAGGCGCCCAATCGACGAAGTCGGCGCAGGTTTGCGTTGGCTTGAAGAGGTGACGCAGATTATCGAGTTTCTCCAGCAGTTGTTTCCAACTCTCCGCATCCGCGTCGCTCAGCGTACTCGCAACTCGGTCGTTGAGAGTCTCGCTTGCGCCGGGCTGCCCTTTCTGATCGTTCTGCCCGTTCTGCTTCGCCTCTAAAACATTAACCTCGGGCTTGGGAACTGAGGCGGACGACGTTGCAACCGACGCGGCCGCTGCAGTCGTCGCTGGATCGCCCAGCGCCGTGTCCTTTCCGTTTGGTGAAGTCGACGCCAGGCCTTTTTGCGCGCGCCCTGGAAAGAATCCACAAACTCCCACCAGGTTTCTTTGTGTTCGTTCTCCAGCAGTTCGCGCAGAATCTCCGTGGCCTGGTCCGGATAGCCGGTGAGAATTCCGAGCAGCAGCAACACCGGCCGGTACTTGCCTTCGCCTTCAGCTCCGGTGAAGTCCTCGAGGCGTATCTTGTCGTCGAGGTCAACCGAGGCACGAATCAACCGGTAGATATTGATGAAGCGTTTGGTCGCGCGGGGCGAGGGAATCAGTTCATGCAGTTGCTTCATGAAATTCTGTTCCCAGGGGTGGATGAGCAAATGATCGGGACGCGGTTCGATTTTCTCTGCCTCGATTTGGATCACAGTCTGGGTATTTGCCGTTTGCGGTTGCTGGACGGTCGATGACTCCGACGCCGTCTGCTTCGACTGCTCTTGTGTCGCGGCCTGCTCCGCTGCGGCCCTCTCCACCGCGGCAAGTTCGCTCCCAACCGTTTTCTGGCTCGCTGAGTCCGCAGCGTCTGCGGGAGTGCTCGCATTGCCGAACGTTCTCTTGAGAAAACCGAAAAACTTTGTAGTCCAACTTGCGTCAGCAGCCGGCGCAATCACCGCAGCCGGCGGTTCCGCGGAAACGTCGGTGACGCGAGGCTGAGGTTCAGATTGAGATTGCGACTGAGACTGAGATTCGGCCGTCGTGTCCGGCACAGGCCTCGATCCAGCTGCAGGCGCTTCAGGCTTCGCGCCCTCTGCTGGAACAGGCGCGGGCGCCGCATCTGGCAATTCCTCAGGTTCTTCCTCCCTCCCGTCGGTCAGTGGCGGCTTGATCAGCGTCTCGATCATCTTGCCGAAGCCGGCTTCGCCCATCGGCCGCAGCGTGAAAGGTATCTGGAAAATCTTTTCCAAATAGTTGAGCGGCGTCGAGCGCCAATGCGTCCGTTCTTCTTCCGTTGAATCGCCGTCTTCGATCTGATCCTGAAACGCTTTCGAATGTTGGCGGAGCGAATGCAGCAGCCAACGCGGATCCACGCCAACCACGACCACGAAGAGCGGAAACGCGAGCAGCAGGTGAACCGCCTGCAGCACGTCGACCACCTTGTCTTCCGGGCAGCGATCGAGATCGTCGATGTAGAGAATGATGCGATCGATTGGCGGCAACAGATCTTCTTCAGACTCGGGCGTCTTGGTTTCCTGTGCGGCAAGGTTGGCTGCCGCCGCCGCTCGCTTTTTCGCGCGCCGCCGTTGCGCGGATGGATCATTCTCCTTCGCGAGCAGCGTGCTGAGCTGCTCAAAATCGTTGCGCGCCCGGGCGATTACTCCGAGGTATTTCGTGTAGTCGGAACTCTGCTGCCGCTGCCGAATGAAGTTTGACATCTTGCGATCGGAGCGCAGGTTATCGAGTTGCTCCGCGAGTTGTTGAGCAGTTGCGGTCGCGTCCTGAAGCTTCTGCTGCGCCTCGTCCGCGGTTTGCTGAAGTTGTTGGTGCCGGCTCTGCAGCTTCTTCTCAGTTTCCAGACGCGCTTTTTCGATCGCTTCCTGATTCGCCTTGATGGCGTCGTGCAGGATTTGAATCGCCCGGCGAGCCACCGGGACAAAAGGAGCGATTGCGGCGAGCAGCGCCAGCAGCAAACCGGTGGCGCGCACCCAGGCCGCCTGAACCCAGTTCAAAGACTGAATCATCGGCAGCAACCAAATGACGGCGACGCTGACGACTACAAAAGCAGCGAGCATGAGGACCAGCCGCGTCTTGTTTGTGTTGCGCATGGCGAGACCAATCGCTCGCAAGTAACCCCAGAGACCCTGCAGCTCGAGCAGTTGAGCTTTCGCTGAATCGGCCGGAGCGATGTTTAAAGTTCTCGCAGCTTCCGCGACTCGCGCGTTTAGCTTGCCCTCGGCGGCCTCAATCGTCTGGCGCACCTCGGGCTGTTGCACGGCGAAGCGATAGCCTTCGCGCAGCACCGCCTGCGGATCCATTTCAACTTCGGTTTCGCCGCTGCGAATGCTCTGGAGTTGTTGCTGATTGGCCCGCAATTTCGCATCCGCGTCACGCTTTTCCTGATTGGCTTTCGCCAGTTCCTGGTTCGCATCGGCCCGTTTGGCCACCAGTTGCGCGCGTTCGTAGTCCGGATCTTTGCCGGCGGCGATCGCGTCCTGCCGCGCCAGTTCCTGCGCCAGCTCATCGAAAATTTCAGTCGCCAGGCTAGCCCAAAGATTCGTGTCCATGTAATGCCAGGCGTTGAACCAGAGCTGAACGATGTTTGAGCAGTAAGCGGAATCCTCCTGGCGCGCGATCTCCTGAAGCTGCTTGAAACGCGCCTCCATTTTCTTCATGAAAAAACTTTTGCCGCTGCCCCAGTCGCCAAACAGGCCGAGCGAGATTGGCGGCGTGACGTCTCTGGAAGCGAGTACGGTGCAAAGCGCCTCGACCTCGTGCTTGATGTCGAGCAAGTCGTCGCCTTCCGGATCGTCAGACTTGATCCCGGCTTGCGTTGAGCGCCGGGCGGTCGGCTGCTTTGACGGGTCGGGTTCATCGACGAGCAAGATTCTTTCGGGATCGACGCCGCGACGGAGCAGGGCCTGAATGAGTTTGCAGTCAGTGATTGAAAGCGCGCCGCGGATCAGGTGACGACTTCTGATGGACTCCGATCCGGTCAGGTTTGCGAGCGCGGTGGCCGCAACCAGGGCTTCCTTGACGTGAGCTGAAAGAGAAAGCGGCTCGTCAGTGATTAGTATCGGGTGGTATGAGCCAGGGGGCGGAAGGGCTGTGCCGACTTCGGCTTTGATCAACTCCGCTAGCTGATCTTGTTCGAGGCCCACTCGCAGAAACTCCAGGCAGGTGGGACCGCGCTCTTTCTGAAACAACCCCCCGATGAGGTGTTCCATGTGAATTTCAGACTGCCGCTGGGCGACCCTCATTCCCACGGCGTGTGCCATGGCGTTCGATGAGGAACCGCTTAGCCGTTTAATAAAGGCAATGCTGTCAAACGGCGTAGTGCTTTGAGGTGAAGACGTTGTAACTTGCCATGCTGTCGGGTCAAGGTCGCGTGCGGCAACCCAGCCCTCGATCGCCGCTCCGTCCTTCTTCGTCCTAACACGAAACCACTTCTTATCAGCCGACTCTTCCTGCTTTTCAACAACATGGTTGGCAAACAAAATATCAATGACTGGGGCATCCGTTCCGGGGCCTTGTCTGAGATTTAAGTTTTTTTCTGTTACGCGAAATTGTTGGATGGAGCGCTCAGGCTCGGTAGCGGCGGCAGGGGCTTGCATGGCTGCCTCAACGACATTCCACGCCGGGCTCTTCATCATCTCCGAAGTTGGAATCGCGGTTAGGCCGAGTTCGCCTTTGCCTTCAGACTTCAGCATCACGCCAACTATGAGTGGACCAACCATCACCGGCGCCCCGTCGGATTCAGACTCGAAGTCAAATTTGCCAGATCCTGGCCAAACAAGTTTGAGAAGCGAACGCTCGCCCACCACTGTCACGCCTTCGATCCTTCCCGACAGGCTCACCACTTCTTCGTCAAGCGCTCTTGAGTACGCAGAATGCCAATTGACTCCTGGTCCAGGTGGTTCTTCGGGGACCATGATGTTGGGCGGGAAATCTGTTACCGAAGAGTCAAAGCTAAGCGCGGCGAAACCCATTTCGCGATCCTTGACGATAACACTAGCAAACAGCGTGTCTAACCGATTGTAATAATCTGGCGGGAGGATCGGCTCAAGAAAATATTCCTGGTGATCCTCCACAAGATGAGCGGCCGTCAGCGCCACCTCGGATGAAATCACCGTAGCCATTCCAATCTGACGGTTATCGGAATTAAGCAATTTGAACGCGACATGATTAATAGCGGAATCGATAAGAGGAGGCGATGAAGCAGTCATAACGGTTTCCAGTCTTGAAATAAAGTTGGTCTATGGAAAATTGCCAGCCGCCGCCGCGATCAAGAAATGAGTCGCCGAGAAAGGAACGCTGGTAACGAGAGCCCGACGAGCGTCTCCCTAAGGCAAAGGGGAATCGACGCCGACGAAAGTATTACCGCGCTCGCGGGGAAGTCAATAGAGTTGCGACCACCCGATTTGGCAGTGGCTCGATTGTTCACCGGCTCGTATTGTTTATCGAAAGAAAGGGAGAACTATTTCTGTGGACTTGCCGATCGCGCGTGTCAAACGATCAGTCCGCGCAGCGGACGAATGAAAATAGCCCGCAGTTCACTGCTGGGACGCGGAAGAAGAAATAAATGGAGTCCGTGAACGGACGACTGAGACGATCAAAGATTCAGCCGTCCGCTCCACGGACTTCGTTATGAAAACCCATCCGACCCCCAGCGATAAATCGCTGGGCTATTTTCGGTCGTCCGGCAGGCGGACTCAGTTGTTTCACAAAACTTCGCGGCGGAAATGCAGCGACAGTAATCGGGGTGGACTGTCTGCGGTCGCCTCTTCATCGCGCCACTCGCCGAGATGTATGAGCTTTAGTCCAGCCGACAGACCCGCGTTCACATAATCGGCAGTATCGTGAAGAAACGCCGCTATGAGCTGGCGCTCGGGCGAGTCTTTTTTGGTGAACTGCGCCCGTCCTCCCAAAAGTTGACGCATCGGGTGCAACTCGCAGATGAACAACTCACCGCCGGGTCTCAAAATGCGAGCCGCTTCCGCAAAGACGGGTTCGAGATGTTCGACGTGTTCCAAAATCAGCATCGCGATCGCGACATCGGCCGACGCGTCTGCGGTGGGCCAGGGCCTCTGAATGTCGTGTTGGATGAAGCGCACGCGTGCATCGGTAACGCGCGATCGGGCTTGCGCGAGCATCTCTATCGAAAAATCCAGTCCAACGATATTGGAAGAACCCGCCTCCGGGCGAGCCAGCCATTCGGTGTTGCGACCGGTGCCGCAGCCGACCTCGAGAATCTGGCGACCGGTGAGATTTAGACCAGCTCGCCTCAGGACCTGGGCGGCCAGGTCACGCGTCTGATTTGGATTTGAGTCGTAGGTAGCAGCCCACTCATCGTAGGCGGCAGCAATGTCTGACTTGGTGGCAGGTTCGGTCATGGACTGTTAGTTGACAATGATAGACACGAATCTGAAGAGGAAACGAATTGCAAAGCAGCGGGGGCAAGCCCGGGTCCCCGGCGGGGCAGCCCCGCTGGGGTGCTAATCCCGCCTTCCCAAACTTAGAGCTGACTGAGCTTGAGCGCTGAGCGCACGATGAAAGGCGTTCAAGCCTGAGATCACAAGTCACTTGGATCATCTCTAAGGTTAGAAAGGCGGGCTTGCCCGCTGCTCGGGTCTGCTAATTGCTCGCGACGTTCGATGAAAGTTTGTTGAGCGAGTCAATTCGCGCGCGCACCGCTCCCGCCAAAAGATCGACGTCGGCCGCTGAGTAGTTCGCTGATCGAAACGCGTCTTTGATTTGCTCGTCGCTCAGGCGCGACAACCAACTCGCCAGCCACTTCGCGTCAGCGACGGTGATGCCGTCAAATACCTTCCCGTTTTTGCCGCCGTATTTGAAGTCGATCACATTGCCATTCACGCCGTGTACAAATTCGGCTTTGGCGTAATCGGAAGGCTTGTTGCGGCTCCGCGAAATTACTCCGCCGGTCTTTCCGAAGGTGGCCCCGAGGTCGCTGACGATGAAACGGCGCTCCGAATTCGTGTCGCCTTTGGTGGCCAGGATCGCGTTGTTGTCGTCTTTCATGTCCCAGTTGTTAATGAAGACCATCATGATTTTCAGCCCCTGAAACTCGGGCTTGCCGACAAAGGGATTGTCAGACCACATCCAGAACCCGGCCCGCTTGACCTTGTCGGGACGCGCTTCGAGCTTCACGTTTTTGAAAGTTCCTTTGCCAACAATTTCCAACTCGGGAACGAGATGCGCGATCTCCGTTTCGTAACCAAGCGCCCACAGCAGACGGTTCGCCGCAGTTTCGGGTTGCGCCTCTTTGCTGAGTTTTGCAACCCACTCCTGGCCCTTGCCGTCGCGCACGCGATACTTTGTGGACCAACCGCCTTCTTTCACTTCAACGAAAGTTACGCGGCTGAGATCAGGCTTCATCGCTTCGCCGCCGGCGCCGATCAAGAGGTTGCGCGACTTAATATCATTCGGCGCGCGCCAGAGCACGGGCGTTCCGGTGTAGACCTTCTTATCCTTGTCGTCTTTGCTTTTCGACTCCTGCGCCTGGGCGGGAATAGCCGCGGCGCTCAAGAGTATGAGTGAAAGAATTGTCAGTAAAAAACGCATTCTTGCCTTCAACATTATTGTGTCCTCCAAGTATCCTTCACGTGGCCAGCGGCCGTTTAAGATGTCAGTTTGAATGTTCCCTTGTATGCTAACGCGTAAACGAACGGAAAAAAAGCCAAGCCCCCAAAGCATGACAAAGATTGATCTCAAAAAAGTGTCCAAACTGCCGGGGGCGCGCAAAGCGCCGCTGCCGGATTTCAAGGCGCCGCAACTCGCCACGTTGGTTAGCGAACCGCCGAAGGGTGATGAGTGGTTTCACGAATTGAAGTTTGACGGCTATCGACTAGTTTGCCATTTGAGCCGGGGCCGGGCGCGCTTTTGGACTCGGAACGGCAAAGACTGGACTGAAACGTTTCCAAATCTGGCCGCCGCGTTGCAGTCGTTTCCGGCCATCAACGCGGTTCTCGATGGCGAGGTTGTCGTGCTCGACAAGGAGGGTCGCAGCAGTTTCCAGATGCTGCAGCAGGCGATGGGCAAGGGCGGCGCGTTTGTTTTCTGGATGTTCGACCTCGTTTATTTGGATGGCTACAGTCTGACGCGAACGCCGCTCAGAGAGCGCAAGGCAATGCTCGAACAGTTGCTGTCTTCGGCGAAGTCGGAAGGTGCGCTGCGTTTCAGCGACCACGTTGAGGGAAATGGCGCGCAGTTTTTGAAGCAGGCGTGCGCTTACGGACTCGAGGGCATCGTTTCCAAACTTGCCGACTCGCCCTACGAATCAACCCGCAATAGGAACTGGCAAAAGGTGAAGTGTCTCAAGCGCCAGGAGTTTGTCATTGCCGGCTACACGCCGTCAAAGAAAGACTTTCCCGGTTTTGGATCACTCGTGCTCGGTGTCTACGACAAAGGCACGCTTGTTTACACGGGCCGCGTCGGCACGGGGTTCAGTATTAAGCTGCGGCTGGAGTTGCAGAAGAAACTTGATCGCATTTCACAGCCGACGCTTCCCTTCAAAGTGAAGCCGAAAGATCCGGGCCTGCGAGTCACGCGCTGGGCCAAGCCGCAGTTAGTGGCGGAAGTCGAGTTTACTGAATGGACCGCCGACGGCGTGATTCGGCATCCTTCGTTCAAAGGATTGCGCGAGGATAAGAAGGCGACGGAGGTTGTTCGCGAAGAGCCGTCGTGAGACGGAATGTGCGGGGTAGAGTCAGCCGCGGATTCGCGCGGATTAACGCGGGTCAGAACAAGGGAAGCGAGGACACGACGAACTGTGTTACTAAGTCCCTCTCAGATTCGTGTAAATCCGCGTTCATCCGCGGCTGATCTATTTGTCACAGCAAAAAGGCCGGCGAGAGTTGCTGCTCTCTGCCGGCCTCATTGTTTTGCTGAGTTATCAATTTACGGAGCGGACGCTGGAGGCTTGGCGCCTTGCGGACAGAGCCATAGCTCCACCATCAGTTCATCACGACCAGGTCCGACGAGAGTGACAATCCGTTGCGCGTTGACGCCTCTGGAATTGACCAGGTAGTCGACAATGCGCGTAGTGTGTTTCTGGACCAAGCTCGCTTGTCCGCGCCGTCCCGGATAGACAATCACGTAGGCAGTCGAGGTTGGATCGTTTTGCAGCTCGATTGCGTAGTTATCGAGGCGTGCCTTCTCATCGTTGTAGGCAATCGTCGGATACTCGTCAAACTTTCTGCACTCAAGCGGCACTGGAAACTGAACTGTGCAGGTGGCCGAACAATCGAGATTGTATCCGCCCATTGAAAGGGTCGCGGTCACGGCTTGACCGGCGAGTCCGGTTGTATCGACTTGAATGGTCCCGGTTCCCTGGCCGTCGATGATGCGGCCTGCGGAGACGGTCCAGTTGTAAGTGCCGAGAACGCCCGACGAGCCGCCAGTGACAGTTGATCTAAAGGTCAGCGGTTCGCCCACGACCACGCGGTCCGGACATTCGATCGCTACGTTCGGGCAGGTCGGTGGCGGAGGCGGACAGCGATTCACCAAAACGGAGGTGGACGAAAACGCCTGGCAGGCTTCGTCGCCGCTGCCGGTGTCGATGTCCACGTAAGCTCGGTAGTAGCCCGGTTGCAATCCGGAAAGGTCCCAGGTGACCGTGGCGCCGTCTCCCTGGATGCGACCGCCGCTGGTTGTCCAACGATAACTAACCGGATAGTTTGAAGTAACGCGAGCATTCAGGTTAACAATCGCTGAGCCGGTGTCGCACACCGTAATCACGCGCGGGTCGGCGGAGAGACTCAGGTTGGGCGGCGTAAAGCCGCTCGTCTCTACCTTCACTTTTTGCGCGGAGGCCACAGTGGCAAAGGCAAACAAACCTGCCAGGGCAATTGGCAGGAACAATCTATTCAGGCGGCGCTCGTGCATCAACATTTCCACTCCTTTTGCGGCGTTACATTCTTCCGAGCCGGGCGTTGGCCACCTCAAATGGCCAAAGGGTCTGGTGCTGGAAGTAGCAGTTGATAGGAAAATAGAAGGAATGGGGGTCGGTTTCCAAAAGTAGAACATAAACGGAGATGCCTCAATCGGCTTGGATAGGCATGATCATGCAAGGGAGGGGCAGTAGCCCGACAGTAAGGGAGGGCGTCCTCAACATGCGTCCACGCCCTACCTTACGGTCGGACTATTGCCCCGAGGCCCCGGTGCGAGCGGTTTGACTCACTCTGCGAATTCAAGTAGATAAGTGGTCGCCCCAGACACCAACCCCGATTCAAACTGGTAAACGGAATGAACTTCCCGCCAAAAATCGCGCTTATCGTCATCCTTCTGCTGGTGGCTGGTCAAGTCGCATGTTCGCGAAAAAAGCCGGTGGTCGCCAATGCCAACGCCCCGGCGGATAGCAATCGCTCAACCGAACTGGACCGGTCGCAGGCGCGCGTTCTGGTCGACGAAGGCAAGGAACTCTATCGCACGGATCAGGACGAAAAGGCAGTTGAGGCATTTCAGCAGGCCATCAACTTAGATCCGGAACTGGCGGAAGGTTATTTTCGACTCGGTCTGGCTTTTGACGCGGTCGGCAAGGAACAGGAAGCGGAAGACAACTATAAGAAAGCGATTGAGAAGTATAAGAAGTATCTCGCGGACAACAACAAGGACGCGGATGCGCATTACAATCTGGGCCAGACTTACGCGGGACTGCATCTCTACACAGAAGCGGTTAGGGAATACCGCCAGGCGACGCGTCTTAAAGAGGACGACGCCGACATGTTTTACGACCTGGGAACGGCGTTGTCTAAGCTGGCAAATTACGATGAGGCGGCGTCCGCTTTTTCCAAGTCGCTGGAAATTGATCCTGAGCACTACCGCGCACAGGATGCGTTAGAGGAAGCTCGCGAAGGTGTGAAGCGGATCAAGGCGGGCAAGAAACATCAGGAAGATCTGTTTAAGAAACAGCAGAAGGAAGAAGAGAAGAACGCGAACGGTGAGTCGACGAATTCAAACACTTCGTCAGGGGCCTCCAAATCAAACTCTTCTAAGTCAAATTCGAATTCAAAGTCGAACTCCAATTCAAAGCCGAACTCGAATTCGAAACCTAAACCAAAGCGCACGCCGTAGCGACGACCAATTCGTTCGTGCGCACATTCGTTCGTTTAGAGGCGGGCATCGCCCGCCGGTTCAACTTGCGAGACAGCACGGCGGGCAGTGCCCGCCTCTAAACCGATCAGTTTTAGTAGTAGGAGTAAAGAACCATGGCCACATACACGCCACCCCCATATTTCCCACAGAGTTCGCTGGCGCCTCCAGACAAGCATCGCTATCTGAAGTTTAAGTTGATCGTAGGCGGCGCGGCGTTGTTGGTCATTCTGGCGGTCGCTGGCATTGGCTGGGGAGTTTGGCATCTGTTGAGGTCGGCCTTTTAGGGAGCTCCAGTTCGGACATTAAACATGGGCCCTCCGCGCCTCGCTTGACAGGTTTTGCCCCAACCCCTTATAGTCTCTCGTTTCGGACCTACAGTCTGAAGTCAACAATGCAACGCTCGGGTTGGTTCTGTCGGTATGGAGGCGTTGCCCCGGCTGCAATTTGCGAGTCGGTTTTGACAATTATTGTGGCGTAAGTCGCCTGCGTCGCCTCGGCATTTACAATAGTATTTGCCGATGCACCCCACGCCGGCACGCGTGAAAGGCCGAAGTTCATTGGCCTGCTCGTCTTAAATGCGACGCCACAGAAAAGTCGGCTAAAGGGAAGCCACAATCCATACCCGCCAACAGGCGCTTCGGAACATCCCTAACAGAAATACTTTAAACAGGGCAGCTCGCCTGCGCTGACTGCCGGACAAGCGGGATACCGCGAGGCATCCCCCGTGGATAAATGCCACTAGTTCCGGAAAGAGGCAGGTAACGCCCTTTTGCGCGCCAAAAACAGGCTCGCACTTTTTAGTTAACGAGGAAATACCAGTGCCGACGATAAATCAGCTTGTTCGCAAGGGCCGCCAGGCAGTCAAGTATAAGACGGCCAGCCCTGCGCTTCAGAGTTCGCCGCAGAAACGTGGCGTTTGCACGCGCGTTTATACGCAAACTCCTAAGAAGCCAAACTCGGCGCTGCGAAAAGTAGCGCGTGTTCGCCTGACGAACGGAATCGAAGTTACGACTTACATTCCCGGCGTTGGCCACAACCTGCAGGAACACTCGATCGTTTTGATTCGCGGCGGCCGTGTGAAGGATTTGCCCGGCGTGCGTTATCACGTTATTCGCGGCACGCTGGATTCGGTGGGCGTTTCGGATCGCAAACAAGGGCGCTCGAAGTACGGCGCCAAGCGGCCTAAGGCGGCAGGAAAGTAGAAATTCGGATTATCGAAGTTCGGATTTCGAGAATTCAAATTCGCAATTCGAAATTCGCAATTCCAAATTTGAGGGATTATGCCAAGAAGAAGAGTTGCAGAGAGACGAGAAGTTCTCCCGGATCCGATCTACAGCAGCCCGCTGGTGACGAAGTTTATCAACGGCGTCATGTGGGGCGGCAAAAAGTCGGTGGCTGAGATCATTTTCTACAGCGCCATGAAGCAGATCGGCGAAAAGACTCAGGAAGAGCCGCTCAAGGTTTTCAAGCGCGCGATTGATAACGTCAAGCCGACTGTCGAAGTGAAGTCACGACGCGTCGGTGGTTCGACGTATCAGGTGCCGATCGAGGTTCACCAGGAACGACGTGGCGCGCTCGCCATTCGTTGGATCGTTTCCTACGCGCGCGGTCGCGGCGAAAAGACGATGACCGACCGCCTGGCTGGAGAAATTCTCGACGCAGCGAACAATCGCGGCAACTCGGTAAAGAAGAAGGAAGACACGCATCGCATGGCGGACGCCAACAAGGCGTTTGCGCATTACAAGTTTTAAAGACAGTGAAAAGTGAAAGGTGAAAAGTAAATAGTCGGAAACGGCAAACGTGCATAACTTTTCACCTTTCACTTTTCACCCACGACGGGTTTTATGGCTAAGCAAGACTTAAATCTGACCAGGAACATCGGCATCATGGCCCACATCGATGCCGGCAAGACCACCACGACTGAACGTATCCTTTATTACACGGGCATCACGCACAAAATTGGCGAGGTGCACGAGGGTACGGCGACGATGGACTGGATGGAGCAGGAGCAGGAGCGCGGTATCACCATTACCAGCGCGGCGACTACCTGTTACTGGGAACGAAACAACGTCGATCACCGCATCAACATTATCGATACGCCCGGTCACGTCGACTTCACCATGGAAGTTGAACGTTCGTTGCGCGTGCTCGACGGCGCGGTCGCTGTGTTCGACGGCGTTGCCGGAGTTGAGCCGCAGTCGGAAACTGTTTGGCGTCAGGCTGACAAGTATGGCGTCCCCAGAATTTGTTTCATCAACAAGCTCGATCGCGCCGGCGCTTCGTTTGATCGTTCGTTCCAGTCAATTATCGACCGCCTGGGCGCGAACCCCGTCGCCATCCAGATTCCCATCGGTCTTGAAGATCAGCTCAAAGGCGTCGTCGATCTAATCTCCATGAAGGGTTTGATCTGGAGCGACGAAAGTAAGGGATCGAACTACGAGACCGACTGAGATTCCCGAAGACTTGAAAGAAGCCGCCACGGCTGCTCGCGAAAAGCTGGTTGAAGCGGTTTCGTCCGTTGATGACGGCTTGATGCACAAGTACATCGAGGGCGAGGAAATTTCCGAGGCCGAGATTCGCAAAGCGCTGCGCAAGGGAACTTTGGAGTTAAAGCTGGTTCCCGTTGTTACCGGTTCGGCTTTCAAGAACAAGGGCGTGCAGACCCTCCTCGATGCAGTGGTTGACTACCTGCCGTCGCCGCTCGACATTCCGCCGGTTGAGGGAATCAATCCTAAATCCGGCGAGACTGAACTTCGTCCGCCTGAGGCCGAGCGCGCCTTTCTCCGGCCTCGTTTTCAAGATCATGGCTGACAAGCATCTGGGTCAGCTTTCCTTTGTCCGTCTTTACAGTGGCACGATCAAGGCCGGTTCCTACGCTTACAATCCAATCAAAGAAACCAAAGAACGCGTCGGCCGCCTGATGCGCATGCACGCGAACAAGCGCGAGGACATTGACGAGGCAAGTGCGGGAGAAATCATCGCTATCGGCGGCATGAAGCAGGTAACGACCGGCGACACCGTTTGTGACGAGAACAAGCCGATCATCCTCGAGCGCATGGAATTTCCCGCCCCCGTTATCCGGGTCGCGGTTGAGCCGAAGACGCGACAGGATCAGGACAAGCTCGGCGTGGCTTTGAACCGGCTGGCCCAGGAAGATCCGTCGTTCAATGTTTCGACTGATCCGGAGACCGGCCAGACGATCATCGCCGGCATGGGCGAGCTTCACCTCGAGATCATCGTCGACCGCATGAAGCGTGAATTCGGCGTCGAAGCGAACGTCGGCAAGCCGCAGGTTGCGTACCGCGAAACGATCACGCAGGCAGCGCCTGGCAAAGAGATCTTCAAGAAGCAGACTGGTGGCCGCGGACAGTTTGGCCACGTCGAAATCGAGATCGAGCCCGCCCCCGGCGAAGGCTTTGTTTTCGAAAACAAGATTACCGGCGGCGCGATTCCGCGCGAATACATCAAGCCGGTCGAGCAGGGAATCCGAGACGCGATGGAGCGCGGCATCCTGGCTGGTTACGAACTGGTGGACATCAAAGTGCGTCTGGTTTTCGGTTCGTATCACGAAGTCGATTCCGACGAGCGTTCGTTCCATATTGCCGGTTCGCTGGCGTTTCAGGACGCAGTCAGAAAAGCCAAGCCGGTTCTGCTGGAGCCGATCATGCGAATCGAAGTGGTGACGCCAAACGATTACACCGGACCGGTGAACGGCGATCTCAGTTCGCGTCGCGGCAAGATCGAAAGCATGGAGCCCCGCGTCGGCGGCGCCCAGGTGATCACTTCGTTTGTTCCCCTTTCGGAAATGTTTGGTTACACGACCGACCTCCGCTCGGCGACGCAGGGACGCGCCACCTCGACGATGCACTTCGAGCGCTATGAGCAGGCGCCCAAGAACGTTGCGGAAGAAGTGATCGCAAAGGTTCAGGGGAATGGCGGCGGCACTACCGGGCGAGTCTAAAAGTTAAGCAAGGATCGTTTAAGCCCCGGGCAAAAATCCCGGCGATTAAGGCGAGGGAAAATTACAGATGAGTAAAGAAAAATTCGACCGCAGTAAGCCGCACGTGAACATTGGGACGATTGGGCACGTGGATCACGGCAAGACGACGTTGACGGCAGCGATCACGAAGGTTTTGGGGAAGAACAATCCGAAGGTGCAGTTCGTGGCGTTTGACCAGATCGACAAGGCGCCTGAGGAAAAAGCCCGAGGTATCACGATCGCGACGGCGCACGTGGAGTATGAGACGAAGAACCGTCACTACGCGCACGTTGACTGTCCGGGCCACGCCGACTACGTGAAGAACATGATCACGGGCGCGGCGCAGATGGACGGCGCGATCCTCGTAGTTGCCGCTACCGACGGTCCGATGCCACAGACGCGTGAGCACATTCTGCTCGCTCGCCAGGTAGGCGTGCCGGCGATGGTGGTGTTCATGAACAAGGCGGACGCGGTTGACGATGCCGAGCTGCTGGAGCTGGTGGAGCTGGAAGTACGTGAATTGCTCAGTGCTTATGAGTTTCCGGGCGACGACATTCCGGTGATCAAGGGTTCCGCGTTGAAGGCGCTGGAAGGCGATCCGGAATGGGAGAAGACGGTCGAAGAGCTGATGGAGGCGGTGGATAGTTACATACCGACTCCGGCGCGAGATATAGAGAAGCCGTTTTTGATGCCGGTGGAAGACATTTTCACGATCCAGGGACGCGGCACGGTGGCCACGGGGAGAGTGGAGCGCGGCATGGTGAAGGTGAACGAGCACGGTTGAGATGGTGGGCATCCGGCCGACGATCAAGACCGTAGTGCACAGGCGTTGAGATGTTCAAGAAGCTTCTGGACGAAGGCACGGCCGGCGACAACGTTGGGTTGTTGTTAAGAGGCGTGGAGCGCAAGGACATTGAGCGCGGGCAGGTCATTTCGAAGCCGGGCTCGATCACGCCGCACACGAAGTTCAAGGCTGAGGCGTATGTGTTGACGAAGGAAGAAGGCGGACGACACACGCCGTTCTTTACGGGTTACCGGCCGCAGTTTTACTTCCGAACGACGGACGTGACGGGCGTGGCACATTTGCCGGAAGGCGTGGAGATGGTGATGCCGGGCGACAACGTGGCGATGGAGATCGAGTTGATCGCGCCGATTGCGATGGAGAAGGGATTGCGGTTCGCGATTCGCGAAGGCGGCCGCACGGTCGGCGCCGGCACGGTGTCGGATATTGTTGAATAGGGCTTAGGTTTTGGGTCTTAGGCCTTGGGCCTTTGACTCCGGAATTTGAGATCTCAAACTGATTTCACAGCAAAGACCAAAAGCCCAAGACCAAAGGCCAACGAAGAAATGTTGAACGAAAAAATCAGAATCAGACTGAAAGCCTACGATCATCGCGTGCTGGATCAGTCGACTGCCGAGATCGTGGAAACAGCGAAGCGCACCGGCGCCCGCGTGGCGGGACCGATACCTTTGCCCACGGTCAAAAACAAGTGGACGGTGCTGCGCTCGCCGCACGTCGACAAGAAATCGCGTGAGCAGTTTGAGATCAGAACGCATAAGCGGCTGATGGACATTCTCGATCCGACACCGCAGACGGTAGACGCGCTCATGAAGCTCGACTTGCCCGCCGGCGTGGACGTTGAGATCAAGGCATTCGGAAGACAGTAAGTACGAATGATGAAAGATGAACGCTGAACGCGGAATTCATCATTCATCGTTCCGAGTTCATAGTTGAGGTTAATGATGATTAACGGAATCATCGGCAGAAAAATTGGCATGACGCAGATTTTTGCGGCAGACGGCATGGTTACCCCCGTCACCGTCATCAAGGCTGGGCCATGCGTCGTGGTGCAAAAGAAATCTTCAGCCGGCGCTGACGGTTATGACGCCGTTCAGGTCGGGCTCGTTGACGAGCGTCCGCCGAAGTTGAAGAACGTGACCAAGCCGATGCGCGGTCACTTCGAGAAGACCGGCGGCGGCATTCCGCCGACGCGCATTCTCAAAGAGTTTCGCCTGGAAGAGGCTTCCGGCGAGATGAATGTGGGCGACAAGATTCTCGTCGATCAGTTTGCCGACGGCGATCTGGTAGACGTAGTCGGCAAGTCCAAGGGTCGCGGTTTTGCCGGCACCGTCAAGCGGCACAATTTTAATCGTGGTCCGGAGTCGCATGGTTCGATGAACGTGCGCGCGCCCGGTTCGATCGGCGCGTCGGCGTATCCGTCGCGCGTGATCAAGGGCACGCGTTCGTCAGGCCATATGGGCGATGTTCGCGTCACGATCAAGGGGTTGACCATCGCGAAAGTGGACACGGAGAACAATCTCCTGATGATTCGCGGCGCTGTACCCGGCGCCAACGGCAGCGTGGTGGTCGTGCAAAAAGCAGCAACGCGGGTAAAGAGAACGAGATAGTCATTTGTATTGGAGTTGATTATGCCTACCGTTAAGGTGCGCAACTTAAAAAACGAAGAGGTCGGCGAGGTTGAATTGTCAGACGCCGTGTTTGACGCGCCTTTGAACGAGGCGCTGATTCACGCGGCGGTCCGAAATTTCATGGCCAACGCCCGCCAGGGAACGTCCGCGACCAAAACGCGTGGCGACGTTTCCGGCGCCGGCCGCAAGCTTTGGAAGCAGAAGGGCACCGGCCGCGCTCGCATCGCCTCGCTTCGTTCACCGCTTTGGAAAGGCGGCGGCAACGTGCACGGCCCGCAGCCGCGCGACTGGTCCTACAACATGCCGCAGAAGATGCGTCATGGCGCGTTGCGCAGCGCGCTTTCCGAGCGCGTTCGCGAAGGCCGCGTAGTTTTGGTTGACGGTTGGACCATCGACAAGCCGAAGACGAAAGATTTTGTTGCCTCGCTCAAGCAGTTGGGGCTCGACGGCAAGACGTTGATTGTCGATTCGCTGGATAACGAGAACCTGAAGCTCTCGACCCGAAACGTGCAAAGCGCGAAGGTAGTTAACAGTTTTGGCTTGAATATCTACGACCTGCTTTATCACGAGAAGCTGGTCATTTCTGAGTCCGCGGTGAAGGAACTCGAACAGTTGCTGGGGCCAAAGACGGATGCTCGCGGCGCCGACAAGGCCACCGCGGAAGAAACGGCTGAAGCTTTTCCCACGGCGGTTAATTCACAGATCACGGATTCGGTCACGGAGACGAACGTGAAGGTTCTGGGAGAAGAGCCGGCGAAACCAAAGCGCGCGCGCAAGCCCAAAGCCACCGTTGAAGCTGCCGAGTCAGAACCGCCTGCGTCAGCGGGCGGCGCGCCCAGTCAGCCGGCAGAGGTTGAGGCCGAAACTGCAGCAGTGGAGTCAGAAGCAGCGGCGGCTGAACTTGAAGCGGCTCCGGTGAAGTCGACAGATGAGGAGGCGACCGAGAAATGAGAACGGTTTGGGACATCATTAAGTCGCCGGTGATCACGGAAAAGGCCCTGGTCGCGAAAGAAGAATCGCAGGACACGGGCCAGTTGCTGACGTTTCGAGTGGATCGACGCGCCACCAAGCCGGAGATCAAGTCGGCCGTCGAGTCGATTTTCCAGGTGAAGGTTGACCGCGTGCGCACAATCAATTTCATGGGCAAGACCGCGCGGCGCGGACGCTTTGAAGGCCGCAAGCCGTCGTGGAAAAAAGCTTACGTGACGCTGAAGTCGGGCGAGAAGCCGGTCGATTACGGCGAAAGCATTTAGTTTCGAGTTTCAAGTTCCAAGTTTCGAGTTAATAAAAACTCGGAATCTGGACCTTGAAACCTGAAACTTGGAACTTGAAACTTTAAAAGTTATGGGAATAAAGAAACTAACCCCAACCTCTCCGGCGCGCCGGTACCAGACTTATCTCACGCGAGATGAGTTGACGGCCGGAGCAGTTCCGGAGAAGTCGTTGCTGGAACCGAAGAAGCGAATCTCCGGACGCAACAACGATGGACGCATCACAGTGCGCCGGCGCGGCGGCGGTCACAAACGCTTCTATCGCATCGTCGACTTCAAGCGCGACAAGGAAAACGTGCCGGGACGCATTACGCAGATTGAGTACGACCCGAACCGTTCGGCGCACATCGCCCTCGTCACTTATCTCGACGGCGAGAAGCGCTACATCATCGCGCCCACCGGAATCGAAGTTGGCAAGACGATCATGAGCGGCGCCGAAGCGGACATTCTGCCGGGTAACTCGCTGCCGCTGATCAATATTCCCCTCGGCACGCAGATTCACAACATTGAGCTGCGACCCGGAAAAGGCGGACAGATGGCGCGGTCGGCCGGCGCGTTTGCGCAGCTCGTCGCCAAGGAAGGCGACTACGCGCAACTGAGAATGCCCTCGGGTGAAGTGCGCCGCGTGCCTTTGGTTTGCCGGGCCACGATTGGCCAGGTCGGTAACATCGAGCACGAAAACGTTTCGTTTGGTAAGGCGGGCCGCTCGCGCTGGAAAGGCATTCGCCCGCACGTGCGCGGCGTGGCGATGAATCCAGTCGACCACCCGCACGGCGGTGGTGAAGGAAAAACTTCCGGCGGTCGTAATCCGGTGACGCCCTGGGGCCAACCGACGCGTGGTTACAAAACGCGAAGCAACAAACGAACGCAGCGGATGATTTTGAAGGACCGAAGAACTAAATAAAGTTTCGAGTTTCAAGTTTCAAGTTTCAAGTTAGGAAAGACAAACTTGGAACTTGGAACTTGGAACTTGGAACTAAGTCGAGCGAAGCGAGACGAATATGGCACGTTCAGTTAAAAAGGGACCGTTTATTGATAAGAGCGTTCAGAAGGCCGTCGATCGCATCCGTGCGAGCGGCAACCGGCCGCCGGTGATCAAGACCTGGTCGCGGCGTTCGACGATTTCACCGGACATGGTTGGTCTGACGTTTGGCGTGCATAACGGCAAACGGCACCTGCCGATTTACGTGACGGAAAACATGGTGGGCCATAAGCTGGGCGAGTTTGCTCCCACGCGTACGTTCAAGGGACATTCCGGCACCAAGGTTGAAAAGGCGTCGAAGGTAGCGCCAAAGTAAGTTTCGAGTTCCCGGGTTTCAAGTTTCGAGTTTTTGACTCGGCTGAAACCTGGCACCTGAAACTTGGAACTTGAAACTAGTAACTCGAAACTAAAAAGATTATGGAAGCGATAGCAAGTGCAAAGTATCTTCGCGGGTCGGCGCAAAAGGCGCGGCTGGTGGTGGATATGATTCGCGGCAAAGACGTCAACAAGGCTTTGGCCATTCTGCGCTATTCGAGCAAGCGCGCTTCGAACCTGATTGAGAAGTGCATGCGTTCGGCGATTGCGAATGCGAACGAAGCGGCCGAGAAGGCGAACGTCGCGATTGATCCGGACGATCTTTGGGTGAAGACCGCGTTCGTCGATCGCGGACCTACCAAGGGCCGGCGTCGCGTGCGTCCCGCTCCCCAGGGTCGAGCCTATCGGGAGCAGCGGCATTTTTGTCACGTCACGATCCTGCTTTCGAACGACGCTCGTCCGGAACCGAAGGCCCAGCGCCACGGCGACGGCAAAGCGGTAGCGGCGAAGCCGGCGAAGCTCGAAGAGAGCAAAGCCCGCAAGCGCGGCGGAGCAGCAGCAGCGCCGCGGGCCAAGCGGGTCGCGCCGAAGAGTGAGGCCTCGGACAAGGCGGACAATGCCGCCAAGGCCGAGGGCGAGAAGAAGGCTGCGAAGCGCGCGGCTAAGAAGAAGGCTAAGACGGACGAATAGACGGTTGCTGGTTAACTCGATCTGAGATTGTCAATTTCAGATTCCAAATCTCAGATTTGATTTTCAGATCTCAGATTGAACGCAAAGAACTGGAGAAGATTGTGGGTCAGAAAGTTCATCCCTACGGATTTCGCCTCGGCTATAACAAGGACTGGCATTCGCACTGGTTCGCGAAGAAACAGTATGGCGAGTACTTGTTGGAAGACCTCAGGCTCAAGCGCGATCTGAAGCAGCGTTTCGCCGGCGCGGGCGTTTCCCACGTCGACATTGAGCGCGCCGCCAATCGTCTGAAGATCATCATCTACACCTCGCGGCCGGGCATCATCATCGGGCGCAAAGGCGCGGAGATCGACAAGCTGAAGAGCGATCTTTCAGCCAAGACGGGCCGCGAAGTTTTAGTTTCGATTCAGGAAATTCATAAGCCGGAACTGAACGCGCAACTGCAGGCCGAGAAGATTGCCGCGCAACTCGAGAAGCGCATTGCTTTTCGCCGCGCCATGCGCAAGGCCGTGGAAGAGTCGCTGAGGTTTGGAGCCCAGGGAATCAAAGTCAAAGTCAGTGGCCGCTTGAACGGCGCTGAGATTGCCCGCAGCGAGTGGCACCTGCAGGGACAGCTTCCCTTGCACACGCTCCGGGCCGACATCGATTACGGGCTGGCGGAAGCGCGCACGACCTTTGGCCAAATCGGCGTGAAGGTCTGGATCTACCGCGGTGAGATTCTTGACGCGAAAGCGGCGATGGCGCGCGGCACCGGATCGGATCCGATTAACGAAACACGCATGGGCGAACGTGAACGACGCCCGCGCACTCGTCGCGAGCGTGAAGGCGGCGGCGGTTCGGACGGTAGACGACCGCGCGGAGAAAACGGATAAGGCAAGGCAGTAAATAGTGAATCGTAAATCGTAAATAGATAAGAGCAAGAGCAATCACGATCTACGAGGAGTCAGAGTCGGTCTACTATTTAAGATTCACGATTTACCATTTACGGGGTTTCATTATGTTGATGCCGAAAAAAGTTAAGCACCGAAAGCAGATGCGCGGACGCATGACCGGCACCGCGACTCGTGGCAGCGAGATCAGCTTTGGTGAATATGGGCTCAAGTGTTTAGAGCCGGCGTGGATCACGGACCGCCAAATTGAGGCGGCTCGTATCGCGATGACTCGCCACATCAAGCGTGGCGGCAAAATTTGGATTCGCATGTTTCCGGACAAGCCGGTAACGAAGAAGCCGGCGGAAACACGCATGGGCAAAGGCAAGGGCGCCCCGGAATATTGGGTGGCAGTAGTTAAGCCGGGCCGCATTCTTTACGAGATTGAAGGGGTGGACGAGAAGACAGCGCGCGACGCCATGCGTCTGGCCGCGCAGAAACTTCCGATCAAAACGAAATTCGTTACCCGCGCGGATCAAGAGGGAGGCGCGATTTAGTTATGAAACGGCGCGAAGAGTTAGACAAGTATCAGGATCTTTCGGAAGACGAGTTGCGAGCGGAAACCGCGCGTATCAAAGAGTCGCTGTTTCGTTTGAAGTTCAAGCTGGCGCTCGGCGAAGTGGATGCCGTTAAGCGTATTCGCGAAGAAAAGCGATCGCTGGCGCGGCTGCACACGATTTCGCGGCAACGCGGGTTGCAGGCGAGCAAGGCCTCCGCCTAACAAATCGAAATTAGAATCAGGCATTAACCGCCGGTCTCCCGGCAACTGAAGTGAGAAGCATGGCAGAAGAGAATCAAGCAGATACGACTACCGGCGCGAACGAGAGCGATGTCCCGGATAACATGTTGGGCCAGAGCGACGTTCCGGACAACAAAGCGGACCAGAGCGATGTTCCGGATAACAAAGCAGACGCTTCAGCAACCGCGGGCGATGAAGCCGGCGATGTTAGCGGGGCTGGCGATGTTGTTGGGAACGGCGAGGCCAAGCGCGCGCATCGTTCGCAAAAAGTTGGCTCGGTCGTTTCCGACAAGATGCAGAAGACCGTAGTGGTTCGCGTCGATCGTTTGGTGCGTCACACGAAATATCGTCGCTATGTCAGGCGCACTTCGAAATTCATGGCGCATGACGAACTGGGCGCGACGATTGGCGACAAGGTGAGAATTGTCGAAACCCGTCCGATGTCCGCGCGCAAGCGTTGGCGCGTAATTGAGATAGTGCAGAAGGCAGCAAAATAGCAGTGACCAGTGACCAGTGGTCAGTGACCAGTAAAAGCTTTTACTCGTCACTCGTCACTTGTCACTCATCACTCGAACGGAGTGAGCAATGATTCAGATGCAGACCTCCCTGGAGGTCGCCGACAATTCAGGCGCAAGACGGGTGGAGATGATCATGCCCATCGGCGGCTCGACCGGAAAGATCGCGAGCCTGGGTGATCGGATCAAGGTGACCGTCAAAGAGGCATCGCCCGACGGCACCATCAAAAAGGGAACGGTTCAGGATGCGGTGATCGTGCGCACGCGCAAGGAAGTGCGACGCAAAGACGGAACCTACATCCGTTTCGATCAGAACGCCGCGGTGCTGATCAAAGAAGACGGGACGCCGATCGGCACGCGTGTTTTCGGTCCAGTCGCGCGCGAGTTGCGTGAAAAGAATTTCATGAAAATCGTGTCCCTCGCGCCGGAGGTTATTTAAGGATTATGGCGGTAACAAAGCGCTCGAAAATTAAGAAGAACGATCAGGTGGTGATCATCACCGGACGCGACAAGGGCAAGCGTGGTCGCGTGCTCGAAGTGGCGCCCACGACGGGGAAAGTAAAAGTTGAAGGCGTCGGCGTGATCAAGCGGCACCAGAAGGCCAACCCGCAGAGTAATCGCGGCGGCGGCATCATTGAGAAGGAAGCGTTCATTAACATTTCCAACGTGCAGTTGATCGATCCGCAGTCAGGCAAGCCAACGCGCGTTAAGTACAAGATCGAAGGTGACGGCACCAAGATTCGCGTCGCCGCCGGCAGCGGACATTCTTTGGAGAAGTAGGAACGGTCAGGAGTGAAAGGCAAAAAGTGAAAAGCGAGGGTGTCGTAGTTACATTTCACTCTTCACTATTTACTGTTCACTGAGGTTGAAAATGGCAGCAAGGTTAAAAGATAAGTATCAAAAAGAGGTGGCTCCGGCGATTGCCAAGGAGTTTGGGATCGAAAACCCGATGGCAATTCCGCGCGTGCAGAAAGTCGTGCTGAACATGGGCATGGGCGAGGCGATTGCCAACGCCAAGATTCTCGACACGGCTGCCGACGAGTTGCGCTCGATCACTGGGCAGAAGCCGGTCATCACGAAAGCAAAGAAGTCGATCGCATCGTTCAAGCTGCGCCAGGGAATGCCCATCGGCGTGATGGTCACGCTGCGCGGCGATCGCATGTATGAGTTTCTCGACCGGTTGGTCTCGATCGCTCTGCCGCGCGTCAGAGACTTCCGCGGAGTTTCGCCAAAGGCTTTCGACGGCCGCGGCAACTATACGATTGGCGTGCGCGAGCAATTGATTTTCCCCGAGATCGACTTCAACAAAGTCGACAAGCTGCGTGGGATGAACATCTCGATCATTACGACCGCGCGAAATGACGAGCAGGCGCGCGCACTTTTGAAGGGATTGGGAATGCCCTTCAGGGCATAAGCGAGATGCTGGATGCTGGATGCTAGATGTCAGTGCCTGGCCCAAATTAACATCTAGCATCTGGTATCTAACATCTAGTATCTGACGTTATGGCAAAGAAATCACTAATTGCGAAATCGCAGCGGAAACCGAAATTTGCGGTGCGTGCTTACACGCGCTGCAAGCGATGTGGCCGGTCGCGGGCTTACCTGCGTAAGTTCAATTTGTGCCGCATCTGTTTCCGCCAGTTGGCGCTTGAGGGACAGATCCCCGGCGTCGTTAAGTCTAGTTGGTAATGTCATTGCCGATTTCCAATTGCCAATTTCCAATTTTGGATTTCAATCGGCAATCGCCAATCGGCAATCGAAAATGGAGTTTTAGATGACTGATCCTATCGCCGATATGTTGACGCGAATCCGCAACGCAATTGCGGCCAAGCATTCGCGCGCTGATATTCCGGCCTCGAAGCTAAAGCTTGAGATTGCCCGCATTCTGAAGGAAGAGGGTTACATCAATAACTTTGTCCTGAAGGGCGAGGGCCTGAAACGCACGATTCGCATCTTCCTGCGCTACGATGCGCGCGGCACTTCGTCAATCACGCACCTGCGAAAGGGTGTCGCGGCCGGGCCGTCGCGTTTATGTCGGCTCAAGCGAAATCCCCAAAGTGCTGAACGGTTATGGCGTGAACATCGTTTCTACGTCCCGAGGTTTGATGAGCGGAAAGGCAGCACGCCGTGAAAACATTGGCGGCGAACTGTTGGCGCAGATTTATTAGAACGATGATTTCTGAACGATGAACGATGAATGATGAACGACGAGCGATTGATGTTCCTGATTCATCATTCTGCATTCATCATTCCTAGTTGAGGTTACTATGTCGCGCATTGGCAAGAAAGCAATCACATTACCTAAAGGCGTTTCGGTCACCATTGGTGATCAGGTGCTTGAGGTGAAGGGACCGAAAGGTAACTTAAAGACCCCGATTCCCGCCGGCATCAGCTTCAAGCTCGAAGGCGAGGAGCTGCGGGCCGAGCGCACGTCTGACGATCTGGCGCCGCTGCACGGGTTGGCCCGCGCGCTTGCCAACAATGCGATCGTTGGCGTCACTGAAGGGTTTACGAGGCAGATGGACGTCGTCGGCGTCGGTTACAAGGCAGACGTACAGGCCAAGCGGATCGTTTTCTCGCTCGGCTATTCACACCAGATCGATTTTCCTTTGCCGGAAGGCGTCGAAGCCAAGGCCGAGCGCATGACGACCAAGGGCAGCATTCAGCAGTATCAAACGACGCTGACCCTGACGAGCATCGACAAGCAAAAGCTCGGACAGGTCGCGGCGGAGATGTACAAGCTGCGCAAGCCTGATGCTTACAAAGGAAAGGGCATTCGCTACGCCGATGTGCCTATTAAGCTCAAGCCTGGCAAGACGGGCAAATAGCAAACAGAGACAGCAAACAGCAGTCAGTAGTTACGCGCTGAAATCCTGTCTTAACCATTTACGATTTACTATTCACGATTTACTAACGCAATGGCAAACACGAGTAGAGCAACAGTTCGCGAGGCGATTCACAATCGGATTCGCCGCAAGGTGAAGGGCAGCAGCGAGCGGCCGCGCCTGGCGATCTATCGCAGTCTGAATCACATCTCGGCGCAGGTAGTTGACGACGAGCACGGTAAGACGATCGTCTCGGCGTCAACCACCGAAAAGGATTTGCGCGGCACGACCGGCGGCAATCTCGACGCCGCCCGGCGCATCGGTAAAGCAATTGCCGAACGCGCGCTGGAAAAAGGAATCGAGAGCGTGGTGTTTGACCGCGGCGGCTATCTGTATCACGGCCGCATCAAGGCGCTCACCGATGCTGCCCGTGAAGCCGGTCTGAACAAGGATGAAGTGGCAGCCCGCGCGGCGAAAGAAGCCGCGAGCGCTGAAGCAGCGGAAGCGTCCGAAGGCAAAGCGGAAGAGAAGCCGCGCAAGAAAAATAAGAAGCAATGAGACAACCTAAGCAACGCATTTCGGCCCAGGGCCTGGATCTGAAAGATCAAGTCATCTCCATCAACCGCGTCACGAAAGTGGTGAAGGGCGGCAAGAACATGTCGTTTGCCGCGCTCGTCGTCGTTGGCGATGAAGGCGGACACGTGGGCTTTGGCACCGGCAAGGCGCGTGAAGTGCCGCTCGCGATCAAAAAAGCGATCGAGGCTGCCAAGAAGAGCCTGATCCGCGTACCCTTGATCAAGAATACGGTGCCGCACCAGTTGATTGGAAAATTCGGCGCGGGACGAGTGATGGTCAAACCGGCGTCCCAGGGAACCGGAGTTATTGCCGGCGGCGCAGTCCGCGCGGTGATGCAGGCAGTCGGCGTTCATGACGTGCGCACGAAAGTTTTGGGCTCAACCAACCCGCACAACGTGGTGCGCGCAACTTTTGACGCGCTCTTGCGGATGAAGGACCCGATGGAACTGGCGCGGTTGCGCGGCAAGCAAGTCGACGAGATCTAGTAAATCGTGAATTGTAAATCGTGAATAGAAATCACGATTCGCGACTGACGACGAAGCTTTCTACTATTCACGATTTGCGATTCACGATTTACCGTTTCGAGAGGTGTTATGCCCAGTAAAGAAAAAAGTGAAGCCGACAAGGCAAACGATTCAACGAGCGAGGGCACGATTCGGATTCAGTATTACCGAAGCTTCATCGCGACGCCCAAGACTCACAAGACGATCGTCCGCAGTCTAGGATTGACGAAACTCAATCAAATTGTTGAGCGGCCCGATAACGCTTCGATGAGGGGCGTGGTCGCGAAAGTGCCGCATTTGATGCAGAATTATTGAATAGAGCACTTTGTACCTTGGAACTTTGTACTTGGTGCTTTGACCAGAACCGAAGCCTCGTAGTGCAAAGCTCAAAGTACAAAGCTCAAAGAACAAAGTTAAAAATCATGGCATTAAGTCTGAACAATCTGAGACCCGCCAAGGGTTCGGTGCACAAAAAGAAACGCGTAGGCAGAGGACCGGGCTCCGGTTTGGGCAAGACGGCCGGCCGCGGCGAGAAGGGCCAGAAGTCGCGCTCGGGCTACTCTGCGAAGATCGGCTTTGAGGGCGGCCAGATGCCGCTGCATCGTCGTTTGCCGAAACGTGGGTTCACCAACATCTTCAAGAAGCGTTGGCTCGAAGTTAGTTTAGGAGCGCTCGATCGCAGCTTCGAAGCAAACGAAGAAGTGACGCCCGAGCTGTTGCACCATCGGGGCATAATCAAGAAGGCGAAACATGACGTGGTCGTTTTGGGCAACGGCGAGCTGTCAAAGCCGCTGCGCATTTCAGCGCACCGTTTCACCAAAAGCGCACGCGAGAAGATTGAAAAGGCTGGCGGAGCAGTAACCGAGATTGGTAAGGCGGCGTAAGGCACGACGCGCGAGCGAAAGGACGCTAATGGATAAGTTTTTTGCGGCTGTTCGCAATATGTTCAATGTGCCGGATCTGCGCCGGCGCATTTTGTTTACGCTCGGGCTGCTCGCGGTCTATCGTTTGGGCGCGCACGTCGGCGCTCCCGGAATAAACAAAGACCGCCTCGATCAGGTTTGGCAGGACGTCGCGGGAACGCTGCTCGGCGTTTTGGATCTCTTTTCAGGCGGAAACTTCCGCACCATTTCAATTTTTGCACTTGGTGTCACTCCCTACATCACCGCTTCTATCATTCTGCAGTTAATGACGGTCGTCTCGCCGCAGTTGAAAAAACTGCAGGAAGAGGGCGAGATGGGCCGGCAGAAAATTAACCAGTGGACGCGATACCTGACGGTGCTGCTTGGCCGCTATTCAAACGCTCATTCGTGGCGCACTGGTTGCAGGTTAACGGCGTAGGCGCACCGGCCTGGGGCTTTCTGCTGACGACTGTGCTGACGTCTCACCACCGGCACAATCTTCGTCATGTGGCTGGGCGAGCAGATAACCGAGCGTGGCGTCGGCAACGGAATTTCGCTTTTGATTTTCGCAGGCATCGTTATCGGCTTGCCAAACGGCGTCCAGCAGGTGGCCGGGCGTCTGAAGAGCGGCGATACGCTGGAGACGCTGGGCGTTTTCGGACTCCTGGTGGCGATAGTTCTGATAATCGCCTTCATCGTTTTTGTTGAAGCCGCGAGACGCAAGGTGCCGGTGAGTTATGCCAAGCGTCATGTGGGCCGTCAGGTGGTCGGCGGCCAGCAGACGACCATGCCGCTGAAGATCAACATGGGCGGCGTGATTCCTGTCATCTTTGCTTCGTCCGTGCTTTCGATGCCGCAGAGTCTTTTTGCGGCATTTCCGCCCGACCCGGCAAAGCTCGAATACGGCCTGGGGAAAAATCTGGACGTTCTTTCAAACTTTCCATGCCAGCGATCCCTATTACGAGTTGATCTTTCTAACCCTGATCGTCTTCTTCACGTTCTTCTACGTCTCGATCGTATTTAACGTTGAGGAAGTGGCTGACAATCTGCGCAAGCACGGCGGCTTCATGCCGGGCATTCGCCCGGGTCGCGCGACGGCCGAGTATCTCAACAGCATCCTGACGCGGCTGACTGTGGTCGGCGCGATTTACCTGGCGCTCGTTGCCTTTGTGCCGCAGTTCATGCTGAGCGGATTTAAGGTTGCGCGCTTGCCGCTGATTGGCACCTGGCTGGACCAGTTCGTGAGCAGCACGCCGGGCCTTGCATGGATTCCGACCGGCATGGGTTATCAGTTTTATTTCGGCGGCACGTCGTTGTTGATTCTCGTGGGCGTAGCCATGGACACCGTCGCGCAAATCGAAGCGCAGCTGGTCATGCGAAACTACGAAGGATTCCTTGGCGGCGGAGGGCGTCTTCGAGGTCGAAGGGCGTGAAAAAAAACAGTTGTTAGATGTCAGATGCTGGATGTCAGTAATTCCTAGCATCCAGCATCTGACATCCAACTTCTTCATCTGGCATGTCGAAAATCATAGTCTTGATGGGAGCGCCTGGTGCTGGAAAAGGCACGCAGGCGCGCTTGCTTCATGAACGCCTGAACTTGCCGCAGATTTCCACCGGCGACATGTTTCGCGCGTTGAAGGAGGCGCAGACACCGCTCGCCGATGAAGTACGCGCGTTGATGGAAGCCGGGCAACTGGTTCCGGACGATTTGACCATCCGCGTGGTCCGCGAACGGACGAGTCGCGACGATTGCCGCAATGGCTATATCCTCGACGGCTTTCCGCGGACGCCGGCCCAGGCGGCGATGCTCGAGACCCTGGCGGTCGAGCAGGGGAAAAAAATTCAGGCGATTGAAATTCAGATGCCGCGCGTGCTTTTGGCGAAGCGCATGGTGGGCCGTCGGAACTGTCCCGTCTGCGGCGAAATCTATAACATCTATTTCAAGCCGCCGAAGGATGATAACGTTTGCGACTTGCATCCCGAGGCGCAGTTAAAGCATCGATCGGACGACAATCCTGACACGGTGCAGGCGCGCTTGACTACTTATGAAGAACAGACCCGGCCGTTGCTGGATTACTACAAAGCCGCGGGCGTGCTTGACGTAGTCGATGGCACCCGAGAGCCGGAAGTTATCTACGAGCGACATCTGAAAGAATAGTGAAGAGTGAAGGGAAGAGTAACGCAAACTGTTAGTTTGCGATTGAGCGTCAGCAGTTGCGAACATACGCAAACTAACAATTTGCGTTACCGAATTCCCCGTTACCGTTCTCATGATTATCGGAAAGTCAAAAAAAGAGATGGAGAAAATGCGGGCCGCCGGCCAGCTCACCGGGCTGGTGCTCCAGGAGCTGAGGAATCTGGTTGAGCCCGGCATCACGCACGCTCGAAGTCGATCGCGCCGCCGAGAAGATGATTAGAGATGCGGGCGGGCTGCCGACGTTCAAGGGCTATCACGGTTTTCCTTATTCGATTTGCGCGTCGGTCAACGAGCAGGTGGTGCACGGTTTTCCTTCCGACTACAAGCTGCAGGACGGCGACATCTTTTCCATCGATTGCGGCGTGACGCTGGCAGGGTTTGTCGGCGACACCGCGACGACGGTTCCGGTCGGGAAAGTCAGCGACGACTGGTTGGCGCTGGTTCGGGTTACCGAAGAGTGCCTCGATCTCGCGATCGAAGAATGTCGCCCGGGCAGGCATCTGGGAGACATCGGCGCGGCGGTGCAACAGCACGCTGAAGCTCGCGGGTACTCGGTGGTGCGGGATTATGTCGGCCACGGCATCGGGCGCCGCATGCACGAAGATCCGCAGATTCCCAACTACGGAAAACGCGGGCAGGGGCCGAAAATAAAGGCCGGGTACGTGTTTGCCGTTGAGCCGATGATCAACCTGGGCACCCAGTACACGAAGGTTTTGGCAGACGGCTGGACGGTTGTGACGCTGGACGGAAAGCCCAGCGCGCACGTCGAACACACCATCGCGATAACCGAGGAAGGCCCGGAAGTGTTTACCCGGATCGCCCCCAGCGTCGGCGCCGAGGCGCTGCTTACCAGTTCCGGGTGAACCCCGTAACCCCAACGGCCAGCGCGGCTTGGCAAAGCCAATTTGGCATGTTACTATTTGCAGTTTGTCGGTACAGGCAAATTCGTTCTGAGCGGATATGGCGAAGGAAGAGGCTATAGAAGTTATGGCTAAAGTCCTCGAGACTTTGCCTAACGCCATGTTTAGGGTTGAGTTGGAAGAGAGCCAGCACCAGGTGTTGGCGCACGTTTCGGGCAAGATGCGAAAGCATTTTATCCGAATTCTTCCGGGCGATCGGGTGCTGGTAGAGTTGTCGCCTTACGACCTGAATCGCGGTCGAATCACTTACCGCTACAAATAGCAGCCGGTTCTGAACTAGAAAAAAGATTATTGAGGGTTGATTAAATGAAAGTCCGTGCTTCCGTTAAAAAAATGTGTGACAAGTGCAAGGTCATTCACCGCAAAGGTGTGGTGCGTGTAATTTGCGTCAACCCCAAACACAAGCAGCGGCAGGGATAAGATTTTCATTCTTGGACGGCGCGGCGTCGAACGACACGCGCGGTCCAAAGATAAACTGGAGAGCATTTACTAAAAATGGCACGTGTAGCTGGCGTCGATCTTCCACCGAACAAACGAGCCGAAGTCGGGCTGACTTATATCTACGGGATCGGCCGTTCGCGCTCTAGTAGCATTCTCAATAAGGCCGCTGTCAGTCTCGACACTCGTGTCAGGGATTTGAGCGAGGAAGAGTTGGCCCGCATCAGGGCAATCCTTGAGGCGCAAGGCGAGATCGAAGGCGACTCTGCGTAAGCGGATCCAGATGGACATCAAGCGATTGATGGACATCGGTTGCTATCGCGGACTGCGACATCGTCGCGGCGCTGCCGGTACGCGGACAGCGCACCCATACAAACGCTCGCACTCGTAAAGGTCCCCGACGCGCCACCATCGCGAAGAAGAAGGCGCCCGGCAAGAAATAACCAGCGTTTTTCGATTGGCGAGTCGTGGTCTGCTACCTGGGCCGGCTCGGCGAATCTGAAATCTAAAATTGGAAATCTAAAATTTCAACATGGCAAAAGCTACTGGCAAGAAAAAAGTTTTTCGTAAGAAAGAGAAGAAGAATATCCCGGTGGGCATCGCCCACGTGGCGGCCTCTTTCAACAACACGATGATTTCGATTACCGATCTGGCGGGAAATCTGATCGCCCAGTCGTCGGCTGGCGCGCGTGGATTTAGAGGCTCTCGTAAGGGAACTCCTTTTGCTGCGCAACAGGCCGCGTATGAAGCTGCCAAGAAGGCCCACGAAGCCGGCATGCAGCAGTGTGAAGTGCGCGTGAAGGGGCCAGGCGGCGGCCGCGAATCCGCGATCCGCGCGATTGCTAATGCCGGAATCAGAGTGGTCACGATTCGTGATACGACACCCATTCCACACAATGGTTGCCGTCCGCCGAAACGTCGCCGAGTTTAGTTCTTAATGTGTTTGAGATCTGAGATTTCAAATTTGAGATCTCAGATTTGAGTTTTGAATAACCTAAAGGATGAAGGGCTCGCCTAAACGCAGCCTGTAAACTTTTCCGTCGAATTTAGACTGGAGGCAGAAACAGTTGGCTAGGTATAGAGATGCGGTGTGCCGCTTATGCCGCCGCGAAGGCGCAAAGCTTTTTCTTAAAGGTGACCGGTGTTACAAGCCGTCTTGTCCGATCGAAAAACGCGGTACTCAACCGCCCGGACAACACGGAAACTCGATGCGTCGCGGCAAGGCGCTGGTCGGCTACGGCCAGCAGTTGCGCGAAAAGCAGAAGGTTAAGCGTATCTACTTCATCCTTGAAGGACAGTTCCGAAATTACTTCGAACGCGCGGCGCGCATGAAGGGAATCACGGGTGAGAACCTGTTGTTCCTGCTCGAGCGACGGCTCGACAATGCGGTTTATCGCGCAGGGTTTTCAACTTCTCGCCGTCAAGCACGTCAATTGGTTAATCACGGCCACGTCATGGTCAACGGAAAGAAAGTAGACATTCCGTCGTACCAGGTCAGGGCCGGGGAGTTAATCAGTATCAAAGACGCAAGTCGCAAAAATCCGCACATCGAAGGGGCGTGGCAAACTGCCTCCGGACGTGGACGTCCAGCCTGGATTTCACAGGATGGCGGGGAAATGTCAGCTCGTATCAGCGGCTTGCCGACGCGTGAAGATATCGACCGCTCGATCAACGAGCAGCTCATCGTTGAGCTTTATAGCAAGTAATTAGAGACCCGCGCGGGCTGCGCTCAAGGGCGCAGCGCGTGCGGATAACAGCTTTTTCAGAATCGGGACTTAAAACGCTATGGCTATGGATCAAAATAATCTTTGGACCGGATTTCAGATGCCTCGTCGTTTGGCAGCGGACGCGGAGACACTCACCGAACGCTACGGCCGCTTTTCCGCGCAACCTTTCGAGCGCGGCTTCGGCACCACCGTCGGTAATTCACTCAGACGCGCTCTGCTTTCTTCGATTGAAGGCGCTGCGGTTACCGCTGTGAAGATCGAGGGTGTCGAACACGAGTTCTCGTCGATCAAGGGAGTCGTGGAAGACGCCACCGACGTGATTCTGAATCTGAAGCAGGTGCCTTTCAAGCTGCACGGCAACGAATCCAAGACGCTGCGGATTTCCAAGGAATCGGCCGGCGAAGTCACCGCCGCAGACATCGAAGCCGATGCTGACGTGGAAGTGCTGGATCCGACGGTACACATTGCCACCGTCAGTGAAGGTGGTTCGCTCACCGTTGAAATGCGTTTGAAGCGTGGCCGCGGTTACGTTTCGGCGGATCGAAACTTCGACGAAGATCTTTCGCTGGGTTACATCCCGATCGATTCGGTGCACACGCCGGTTAAGAAAGTGAACTACACGGTCGAAGCAGCGCGTCTCGGGCAGAACACCGAGTTTGACAAGCTTACGATCGAAGTTTGGACCGACGGCTCGGTTAAGCCGGAAGACTCGATCGGTCTGGCCGCGAAGTTGATCAAGGACCACATGTCGATCTTCATCAACTTTGAAGAAGACACCGACGATTTCGCTTACTCTAAAATTGAACGACCGCCACTCCCGCGCAACGATCAGCTCGATCGCAGCGTTGACGAATTGGAGTTGTCAGTCCGTTCCTACAATTGCCTGAAGAATGCCGACATCAGAACGATTCGCGACCTGGTCCAGCGCAGCGAGCGCGAGATGCTGGCCACGAAGAATTTCGGCAAGAAGTCGCTCAACGAAATCAAGGAAATCCTGAACGGGATGGGCCTCGATTTTGGCATGGAATTTGACGAGCAGGGAAATCCGATTCCGGGCACGGGCGGACGCGACGGCGCCGACCTCGGCGACTTCCCCGACGAAGATTAGTTCCCCGCGCGCCTGCTGGCGCATTCATCAGTTTGATTTCCGATACGATTCCCGATACTAGGGTTTTCCGATACCAGGGTTTTAGTCATGCGACACCAAAAAGCACATCGCAAACTTGGGCGAACCAGCGAACATCGCATGTCAATGCTGCGCAACCTTGCTGTCTCGCTGATCAATTCACGCGAGGAACGCATTGTCACGACGCTGCCGAAAGCGAAAGAGCTGCGTCCTTTTGTTGAAAAGGCCATCACGCTTTCGCGCAAGGCCAGCAATCTCGAAGGCGAAAATTCCGCGCCGCGCGCGCTGCATCTGCGTCGCCAGGCGGCCGGATTCTTTCATGCCGGAAACATGCAGCACTCGGCGCTGAACGGCAAACGCGGTCAGGTTAAACTGCCGCGAACCGCCGGCGTCGCCGCGTTGAAGCGTTTGTTCGATGAACTTGGCGAGCGTTACAAGGATCGTCCGGGCGGCTACACCCGCATCTTCAAGCTGGGACGCCGGGCCGGCGACAACGCCGAGTTGGCGATAATTGAGCTGGTCGATAATCAGGGCGAACGCGATGCCGTCGAGGCCGCGAAGAAGCGCAAGTCCGCAGGTGCGAAAAAGAAAAAGACTGAGACGAAGGACAAATCTGCCGGTGGCCGCGGGAAAACTGCGCCCAAAGAGGCGCCGACTTCATCGACGACTTCATCTTCGACTGCGGGTTCAAGTTCTTCGGCTTCAACTTCCGAAGAGACTGAAACGGTTGAAGCGTCTGCTACGCCGGTCGAGACCGCTCCAGAGGACGCAGCCGCAGTTGAAACCGGCGAGGTTGAGTCGGCTGATTCCGCTGATTCGGGTGCAACTAAAGAGAGCTAGTTCAGACATTTGCTTAACGCCGACTGCCCAATTGCAGGCCGGCCGGAAATGCCCCAAATGACCAGCGGCGACGCCAAACCGAGTCTTTTGGGGCTCAACACTTTGATAGGGTCTCACGCGGACCCGCGGGCGGTAGCAAACCAGAAAAGATGAACGAGCACGAAGGCGAAAAAGTAGAGATCGAAGCCGCAGCGGAAAACGAAGGCGAGAGCTCTGTTGAAAAAGGACGCGGTCGTCGCCGTCGTTCGCGGTCGCTCGCCGGCGAGAGTTCTGTGAACATGGATGAGTTGCGGGAACTCATTCAGCTAATTCGTGAGAACGAGTTCACGGAATTTGAACTGGAGCGTGAAGGCTTTCGGGTGCGGTTCCGACGTGGAGCTGATGAGCCGAGCGTTAGCAGCGGTTCGTCGTCGGGCTCGGCTGGACAGACGCCGTCTCCAGCGCTTGAGACCACTGCCACGTCAACTGCAGCACCGGCTCATCCGGGCACCAAGGCTGAGACGGCAGCTTCAGCAGATCAGGATCTTCACATTATTCCTTCCCCGATCGTGGGCACCTTTTACCGCGCCGCATCGCCGCAGGCGCCAGCCGTTTGTGAACATCGGCAGCCGGGTCGAGATGGAAAGCGTGGTTTGCATCATCGAGGCCATGAAGTTGATGAACGAGATCACGGCCGAGACCACCGGCGAGGTGGTGAAGATTTACGTTGAGAATGGACAGCCGGTCGAATACGGTCAACCGCTGTTCGGCATTAAAAAGTAACCGGTCCAAAGTCCAATGTCCAAGGTCTAAAGTCCTTTTGGGACAAGATGACTTTGGACTTTGGACTTTGGACTTTGGACTAAAGATGACTCCGGAAATTCGAAAGTTCAAGAAGATACTGATCGCCAACCGCGGCGAGATTGCCTGTCGTATCATCTGGACCTGCAAGGAAATGGGAATTCGCACCGTCGCGGTGCACAGCGACGTCGATCGCGATTCGCTGCACGTGCGTTTTGCCGACGAAGCAGCCTGCATTGGTCCGGCGCCTTCGGCGCAAAGCTATCTGAACATTCCGGCCATCATCAGCACTGCCGAGATATTCAACGTCGACGCGATCCATCCGGGTTATGGATTCCTCGCCGAGTCGTCCTACTTTGCCGAAATTTGTGCCGCCTGCAACATCAAATTCATTGGTCCACCGTCGAACATAATTCGTTTGATGGGCGACAAGGTCGAAGCGCGCCGCGCGATGGCCGAGGCCGGTGTGCCGGTTTTGCCCGGTAGTCCTGAGCCGGTGACGTCAGAAGCCGAAGGGTTGCAGTTGGCGCGCGAGATTGGCTTTCCGGTAATCGTGAAGGCGTCAGCCGGCGGCGGCGGACGCGGCATGCGCATCGTTCATTCCGAAGACGAACTGGGCAAGGCGCTGGAAACCGCATCAACCGAAGCGGCCGCCGCCTTCAAGGACGGCAGTGTCTACATCGAGCGTTACGTGCAGAATCCGCGTCACATCGAGATCCAGGTTCTCGCCGATGAATACGGCGATTGCATTCATCTCGGCGAGCGCGAGTGTTCGATACAACGTCGTCACCAGAAGTTATTGGAAGAGGCGCCCTCGCCGGTGTTGTCGCCGGAGTTGCGCAACCAAATGGGCGATGCGGCAGTTGCTGCCTGTAAAAAGTTGGGCTACGCGAGCGCCGGTACGGTGGAGTTTCTGCTGGACCAGGACAACAAGTTCTACTTCATGGAGATGAACACGCGCATCCAGGTGGAGCATGCCGTCACTGAGATGGTGACGCTCGCTGACATTGTGCGCAATCAGATCAGAATTGCCGAAGGCGAGCGGCTCGGCTACACACAAGACGATCTGATGATCGTGGGTCATGCGATCGAATGCCGCATCAACGCGGAAAATCCGGAAACGTTTGCTCCGTCGCCGGGTTTGATCACCGCCTTTAACCTCCCGGGCGGGCCGGGAGTTCGCGTCGACACTTACGTCTATGCCGGCTATCGCGTCCCGCCGTTTTACGATTCGATGATTGCCAAGGTGATTACGCATGCGCGGACGCGCGACCTGGCGATCGCGCGGATGAAGCGGGCGCTGGAGGCGATGGTTATCGAGGGAATCAAGACAACGATTCCGCTGCACCTGAAAATCATGGACGATCCGAAGTTCAAAGCGGGCGACATCTCCACCAGCTTCATGGAGTATTTTCTGGCGCAAAACGGGACAAAGATTCCGAAAAATCAGGGCGAAGGCAAGGCGCTGGCAGGATAAGGGCGAGTCTCAGAACTGAGAATCTCTGTACGGTCTTTGTGTTCTCTGCGCCTCTGTGGTGGGTGTTTGGCAAGTAAGTTCACCACGGAGACACAGAGAACACAAAAGGTGGCACAGAGAAATCAGAAATAGCCTTCCTCATTTGCCGTTTGTGGCTGAGACGCCTATAATAATCGACTTTTCAATGGTGGCTTGGCTCACCTGAGGGCTCGTCTGAGAGGATAAAGAGATGGCATACGCAGTTATCAGGACCGGCGGCAAACAGTTTGTCGTAGAAAAAGGCAGCACGATTCGCGTCCCCTCGATTGAGACGGAAGCTGGCAAGTCGGTTGAGCTTGACGCTTTGTTGACGGCAGGCGCTGGTGGCGATGAGAACAGCGGCGAAGGCCCCGTGGTTGGTGCGGCGAAGGTTTCCGCGACCGTGGTCGATCACGGCCGGGGCGCGAAAATCATAGTTTTCAAGAAGAAGCGCCGCAAACAATACAAGCGCAAACAGGGTCACCGTCAGGGATATACGACGATAACGATTGATTCTATAGGCTGATCAAGAAAGTGATGAGTTATGAGTAATGAGTAATGAGTGACGCAATAAGAAGGTTTCCTTCTTTTACTCATCACTCATTACTCATCACTCATCACTCATAACTTGGAGCGTAGGGACAATGGCACACAAAAAGGGAGTTGGTTCATCTCGCAACGGCCGCGACTCTAATTCGCAGCGCCTTGGTTTGAAGAAGTTTGGCGGCGAGAGCGTTCTCGGCGGCAACATTCTTGCCCGGCAGCGCGGCACGAAATGGAAGCCCGGCAAAAACGTCGGCCGCGGCAAGGACGATACGCTGTTCGCCCTGATTGCCGGCGTCGTGAAGTTTGAAGATAAGGGTCGCACGGGAAAATTCATCAGCGTTTATCCCCAGGAGCAGGCGTCTTCAGCTTAGACCGTGCAAACGAAACAACGCTATCGACGCGACGCCTGAGCCAAGTCCGGAGACTTAGCCTCGCGTCGCTTTCGCTTTAGGCTTTCGCTTTAATGTTTATCGATCGTGTCAAGATTCGTGTCGAGGGTGGCCACGGAGGAAACGGCGTAACGGCCTTTCGTCGTGAGAAGTTCGTGCCGCGCGGTGGCCCTTCCGGCGGCGACGGCGGCCGCGGCGGGGATGTCTGGATGGTCGCGGATTCCTCGCTCAACACTTTGCTGCACCTGCGCTACAACCCCGAACACATTGCCGAACGCGGCCGGCATGGAGAGGGTTCGAATTGTTCGGGTCGAGAAGGCGAAGATCGAATCGTGCGCGTGCCCGTTGGCACTCAGATCTTTGAAAGTACGTCGGGTGAACTTTTGCAGGATCTGGCTGCGGACGGCGCTCGTTGGCTGGCGGCGAAAGGCGGGCGCGGCGGCTTTGGCAATTCGCATTTCGCGACTTCGACTAATCGCGCGCCACGTTATCACCAGCAGGGCAGCGAGGGCGAAGAGCTGGAATTGCAGCTGGAATTAAAACTGCTCGCCGATGTTGGTCTGGTGGGATTTCCCAATGCGGGCAAGTCGACACTGATCTCGACTATCTCGGCAGCGAAACCAAAGATTGCAGACTATCCGTTCACGACATTGGAGCCGAATCTTGGCGTGGTTGATCTCGGCGACTTTCGCACGTTTGTTGTTGCTGACATGCCCGGATTGATTGACGGAGCCCACGCCGGCGCGGGCCTCGGCGATCGTTTTCTGCGTCACATCGAACGCACGAAACTGCTGCTGCACCTCGTTGACGTTTCCTCCGCCTCAGGCCGCGATGCGGTGACGGATTATCTGACTGTGAATCACGAGCTGCGCGAGTACAACCCGGAATTGGCTAAGCGCCCGAAGATTGTCGTGGCGACTAAGATCGACGCGCTCGATGAACCGGAACGATTGGAAGCATTGCGGAAGCAAGTGCTTGCGGAAGGTTTGGAGTTCCACGAGATTTCTTCGGCGACGAACAAAGGCACGAAGGAACTCGTCGCCGCGATCTCAGTGCGTTTGGATGAGCTCGCGCGAGCAGACGCCGAGCGTCAGCCCGAAGTGATTGAATTCGTTTAGAGTCGGCAATTGTGCTGACAGCGGGACAAGTTCCGCTGCTAAACGATCGCAGAGCGACCATGGAACAGCGCAAGCGCATCGCGATCTACGGCGGCACGTTTGATCCGGTTCACGCGGGCCATCTGGAAATTGCCAGGAAGGTCCTGAAGTTATTTGCCATCGACGAGTTCTTGTTTATGCCGGCGCGAGTGGCGCCGCACAAGCTCGACGCGCGCGTCTCGCCGGCGCTGCATCGTTACGCGATGCTGGTGCTGGCAACCAGGGACGAACCGCGGCTCGCGATTTCGACTTTCGAACTCGATGATCCGGAACGTTGTTACACGGTTGAGACGCTCTTTCACTTTCGTTCGCAGGCGGCAGAGTCGACCGATCTTTTTTTCGTCATGGGCGCCGACTCGTGGTCTGAGATTACTACCTGGCGAGAGTGGCAGCGGTTGTTGACGCTGGCCAACGTGATCGTAGTCACCCGGCCCGGTTACGAAACGCCCGGCTCGCACGCGGATCGAGAAACGGCGACGAAGTTAGTTGATCTGCGCGGGTCTTCTGAAAGTTCGCCTGACAAGGTTATAGAGGTGGAGTCCGGCGTGCCGAAAATTTTCATTACTGACGCGGTGATGCATGACGTGTCAGCAACCGAAGCCAGGCAAGCGGCGCGAGCAGGTCGCCGCGAGGATTTGCAGAAACTGGTGCCGCCCGACGTGGCGGACTACATACGAAAGTACGATCTTTATAGAAATTCGCATGAACAATAATTCAACAGGCCAAAATTCAACGGCCAAGGAACAATCACTACGGCCGACGACCAGTGGGAATTTGCAGCTCAAGCCGACCCCGAAGGATCCGGAACCGGCTGAGCTTGACGAGAGAATCATGACGGCCCTCCACGCCGCCGGTGAAAAGAAAGCGATCGGGTACCGTCGTGCTCGACTTGCGCGAGATCGCGAGTTTTACGGATTACTTCGTGCTGACCAGCGGCAGCAACGAACGACAGGTGCAGGCAATTTCCGACGGCATCGTGGAAACGCTGAAGAAGGCCGGCTCGCCCGCCGCGCGCATTGAAGGTTACAAAACGGCCGAATGGATTTTGCTCGACTACGGTGATTTTGTGGTGCACGTTTTCGATGAGAAGGCGCGCAAGTTTTACGACCTCGAACGACTCTGGCGAGACGCGAAACAGGTCGCGTTACCCCCCGAGCCGGTCAGCGCGGCCAACAGTTCTTTGAGAAGCGAATCGTGATCGAGATCATTGCGCGTTCGGAGGTGATGCGCGAGGCGGTTCGTCTCGCTGACCGGGTTGCCGGCACGGATGCGAATGTTCTGATAACGGGAGAGTCGGGTGCCGGCAAAGACGCGCTGGCGTTTTACATCCATTCGCAGTCGGCGCGCGCCAGCCAGTCGTTTGTAAAGATCGACTGCGCCACGTTGCCGAGCGGTTTGCTGGAAGCCGAACTTTTCGGTTATGAGCGCGGCGCTTTTACCGGCGCTGGCGAAGAAAAACCGGGCCGGCTCGAGGCATCGCACCGCGGCACGCTGGCGTTGGACGAGATTGCCTATCTTTCGATCGACTCGCAGGCCAAACTCCTGCGCGTGATCGAAACGCGGGAATTTGAACGACTCGGCGGCCGCAAGGTTATCAAAGTCGATGCTCGCTTGATTGCTTTGACGAATGTCGATCTCAGCGAGGCGGTGAAGCGCCAGCAGTTTCGCGAAGACCTGTATTACCGCTTGCATGTGGTCCACATAAAAGTGCCTTCGCTGCGCGAGCGTGCCGCCGACTTGCCGGAATTGGCGCAGGCTTTCGTCAAGGCCTACTCGGCAAAACATGGACGACAGGTAAGCGATGCATCTCCTGAAGCGTTGGCTGTGTTGGCTGAGTATGAATTTCCCGGCAACGTGCGCGAACTGGCGAACACGATCGAGCGCGCGGTGATTGTCTCGACCGGCGAACGCCTTGAAGTTGACGATCTGCCTGACGCGATTCGTGCCGCGGTTCGCGTGCTGAGACAACGCGCCAAACCGCAAACGCTCGCGGAAGTTGAAGCGCAGTATGTCGATGAAATTCTCGCTGTGGCTAAAGGTAACAAGACTGAGGCGGCGCGGATTTTGGGGATAAGCCGGAAGAGCCTTCACGAGAGGCTGGCGCGGCGCAAGGAAGGCGGGAAGGATGAACGCGGAACGATGAACGATGAAGGATGAAGGAAGCGACGACCCCCGGAGTTGCCGTTCTTATGTTCATCCTTCATCGTTCATCGTTCATCGTTTCTGGAATGAATGCGGCTGCGAGTTATTTGGACGGGAAAGACCCGAAACGCTCATCTGCGGGCGCTCATCGACGATTACTTGAAACGGCTTTCTCATTTCGCGCGCTGTGAAATCTCCGAGTTTCGCGAAAGCCGCGCCGCTGAGAAAAAGGTGGGCATCGATAAGGATTCGCAGCGCATCTCAGACGGGCTGCGCGAGGGCGGTTTGCATGTGCTGCTGGATCCGGAAGGAAGCGAGTGGACGTCGCAGCAGTTGGCGAAAGAAATTCAGCGTTGGCAGGACGGTGGTACGAAGGAAGTGACTTTCATCGTGGGTGGTCCAGATGGAGTTTCAGCCGAACTCGCGGCGCGTGCTGACAAGCGCTGGAGTCTTTCGCGTTTGACGCTGACTCACGAAATGGCGCGAGTGGTGTTGCTCGAGCAATTGTATCGGGCTTACACGATCATGCACGGATTGCCGTATCAGAAATGAAATATTTTGTTTAGGCGGGCACTGCCCGCCGTCTCAAGCAGCGGTAAATTGGCAAGTAGGGCTGGAGGACGAGAAGCAAATGGATAAAAGAAGAGTAAGAGTTTTTCGCGACAAGCTTATGGATCATCGTGAGAGCCTGGTGGGCCAGGTGCAACAGGCCGAGCTTTACAGTCGCGAACGCGACGCTGAGGCGACTCAGGATCCGGCGGACATGGCAGCGAATGCCTACACCAAAGAATTGTTGGTTTCCATGTCGGACAACGACCGGCAGTTGCTCAACCTGATTGACGAGGCGCTGGTGCGTATGGACGACAGCGGCTACGGCAAATGCATTCGCTGCGGCCAGGCGGTGCCGGAGAAGCGACTAGAAGCGGTGCCCTGGGCGCGTCACTGCGTGAAGTGTCAGGAACTTCAGGAGCGCGGCGTGCTTAATGACGACGAGGAATAGAAGTCAGTAATACTTGAATGGCATAATCACGGCCTCCTGAGTCTTCGCGCTCAGGAGGCCGTTGGTTTTCGAAACAGTTTCAAGTTTCAAGTTCCAAGTTTCAAGTTCCAAGTTTCAGGTTGAGCTTGAAATCGGGAAGCTGGATCGTAAGAACGAAGGACTAGAAATCAGAACTTGAAACTTGGAACTTGAAACTTGGAACTTGAAACTTTTCCATGCTGCTTACTCGCGCCTCCAATCTCTGTTACGACTCTTTGCTGGCGCTCGTGTATCCGCAAGGTTGCGGAGTCTGCGGCGGCAGCGTGGAGGCTCGTGCCCTGGGCGCGGCCTGCGCCCGTTGTTGGCAACAAACTCGCCTTTTCTCAGGCGCCGAGACACTCTGTTGGAAATGCGGGACACCGTCCTCAGGAATCGTAGCGGTTGAGCAACGCGAACAAGTTCGCTGTCGTCGTTGCGCCGATGACGCGTTCACGGCCGCGCGCGCCTGCGGCATTTACGAAGGAGCGTTGCGGGCGACAGTGCTGCTGCTAAAACGCGAACCGAATATCTGCAGCAAACTGATCGAGCAACTCATCAACGCGCAGCAGCAACATCCTTTGAGTGAAGCCACGCTCGTAATTCCTGTGCCGCTGCATCCTGAGCGCGACAAGGCGCGGGGCTTTAATCAGGCGGTAGTGATTGGTCAAGCGCTGTCCCGCGCCGTCTCGCTGCCTTTCGATGAGAACAGTCTGGTGCGCACGCATCACACCGCACGCCACCGCGCCGGCATGGATGCGAAGGGACGTCGCGACACTGTCGCCGACGCTTTTCGCGTAACCCATCCGGCGTGATCGCCGGCGAACGCATTCTGCTGATCGACGACGTCTTCACCACCGGCGCCACCGTTTCTTCATGTGCGAAGGCGTTGCTGGACGCAGGCGCGCTCGAAGTTTATGTGCTGACGCATTGCGAGAGCCGGCTCGCTTTTGAGAATTACCCACCGACAGCTTTCGAAGTTTTAGTTCCAAGCGTGAGTCGTTGCAGTCACTCGCTCGTTGTCTCGATTCAAGCGCAAGGATAGAATCCGACACATGTCTGAACTGAAAACTCTTTACCCTGAGATCGAACCCTACGACACCGGGCGTTTGAAAGTCTCGTCGATTCACGAGCTTTACTACGAGCAGGTGTGGCAACCCGAATGGCAAGCCGGTGGTGTTCCTGCATGGCGGGCCCGGCGGCGGAATCTCGCCTGACTACCGTCGCTACTTCGATCCGAAGGTTTATCGCATCGTGCTTTTCGATCAGCGCGGCTCGGGAAAAAGCACGCCGCACGCGAGCATCGAAGAAAACACGACCTGGGACCTCGTCGCCGACATCGAGCGCCTGCGCGAACATTTGAGCATCAGGGGCTGGCAGGTGTTCGGCGGCTCGTGGGGCAGCACGCTCGCGCTCGCCTACGCTGAAACGCATCCTGATCGTGTGTCGCAGCTTGTCTTGCGCGGAATTTTTCTTTGCCGCCCCAAAGAGATTCGGTGGTTTTATCAGGAAGGCGCGAGCGAGATCTTTGCCGACGTCTGGGAGGAGTATCTAAAAGTCATTCCCGAAGCTGAACGCGGCGACATGGTAAGCGCTTATCACCGCCGCCTGACCAGCGATGACGAAGCCGTTCGGCTGGAAGCGGCGCGCGCCTGGAGCATCTGGGAAGGCAGCACTTCGAAACTGCTTTTCGATCCCGCGATGATTGAGAAATTTGCCGATCCGGAGTTTGCCCTCGCGTTTGCGCGGATCGAGTGTCACTACTTCATGAACAACGCTTTCTTTGATTCCGACAATTATCTGATTGAGAATGTCGGTCAGCATTCGCTCGGTCCCTGCCGTTATCGTTCAGGGTCGGTACGACGTGGTTTGTCCGATGACCAGCGCTTGGGACCTGCATCGGGCCTGGCCGGAAGCCGAACTCAAAATCATTCCCGACGCCGGTCATTCAATCAGCGAGCTCGGGATCATTGATGCCCTCGTTGCGGCGACCGACCGCTTTGGCCGCGCGTGAACGCGAAACCTTCGCAAGTACCAGCAAATGCCCTTTTTTGCGGGCCTCGGCGACCTGCTTACTTGTCACTACCTTGACGGCTCGCGTAATATCGGCCTTGTATGACTGGTCGAGTCCTAGTTCTGAATGCATCGTTTGAGCCGATCAACGTGTGCAACGAGCGGCGCGCGGTAGTCATGATTTTTAAGGGCGTGGCGCGCGTCGAAGAGCACAACGGCCACATGCTGCATTCAGCCAGGCTGACAATTCATGCGCCTTCGGTGATTCGACTGACGGAGTACATACATATTCCCTTTGAACGCCGTTCGCTTTCGCGGAAGAATATCCTGCTGCGCGACCACTCGTCGTGTCAGTATTGCGGACGACAGTACGCGCCATCAGAGTTAACCCTGGACCACGTGTTACCGCGTTCGCGCGGCGGCGAGTCGTCCTGGGATAATCTGGTGGCCTGTTGCAAGAAATGCAATCATCGGAAGGGAAACCGAACTCCGGAAGAATCAGGAATGCACCTGCTGCGGCGGCCCCGCGGTTTTTCGTTGCACGTGAATCGACAAATTATGCGCTACCTGGGTCGCGCCGATGAGACGTGGAGGAAGTATCTCTTCTACGAATCAAACAATGGCAGTGACGGCTGAACGCTCGCGTTCGTCGTTGTCGCCCACCCCCCATTAGGAAAGAGGAATTATGAACGAAACTATGTTGGCAATCGCAGGACTGGGAACTCCTGAGATTCTGATAATCGCAGTCGTCATTTTCCTATTGTTTGGCGCGACGCGTCTGCCGCAACTGGCGAAGTCGCTGGGCCAAAGCAAGCGAGCTTTCAAGGAAGGTTTGGACGAGGCCGAGAAAGAAGCGGCGGCGCCCAAGGAAGTCAAAGAAAAGAATTCATAGTCCTCCGGATCCCGAGTTCCTCACTAGTGCAGGGAAAGGGAGGCTCACTGGCTGAGCGCTTTCTTGCCCATCACCAAAGTCGCCTTGACCGTCAGAACAAACTTGCCTTCGTGCTGCTCCTCGCTTATCAGTCGGCCCACCTCTTTGACGATTTGGTCGTAGGAACTTCGCGGCACCGTCTCCAGCCAGATGGCCATCAGAAAATCAGCTACCAGGGGCGCGTTAAGAAACTGCTCGGCTGAGTCATACTCAAACTCTTCAATCCTCGTGACACTCGTAATATTTTCCAGGCCCGCTTGTTCAGCCATCTCTTCAATTGTGGAAACTGACGGGAGTATCGAGATTAGGCTTTCAACGTCAGACTCGTGATCGTTAAGGCCGAGGTTGTGCAGGGCTTCCCAGTAAATCGAAAAGAACTCGCCGAAACTCGAGAAGGTAGGAAGCGCGAGCGCGACGGTTGCGTTCGGGGCGGCGACACGTGCCAGTTCGGCGAGCATCTTCGGAATGCGCTCGCTATGAACGAGCGAGCCGTGGCCAACCGCCAGTTTGAATTGATCTGATTCCAGCTCGAGGCTGTCAACCTTTCCCGGTTTGAACTCCGTGTCGAGCTTTAGGGCTTTGGCTTTGGCGCGGGCCAACTCCAGGCTCTCTTCGTTCTCATCGATACAAAGGAATTTCACCGCCGCGCCCGCGCGTTCCTGCAGCGCGATCGCATGGCCGCCGGTGCCCGATGCCAAATAGAGCGCGCGGCCTTCTTTGGGCAGCTTCACGTGCTCGTCGATTAACTCTGCAAACCGCTCACCCCAGTCCGTGGCTACGAATAGCTCGTGTAGAAATGCCAACTCCTTTTTCGTCTTAAAAGTCATGTTTAGCCCAGCCGCCAAAATAGAAATTTTCCATTTGTCATTGGTGAATTCAACTTAGAAGTGCAAGAGTGCTATTCGTTTCGCTCCAGCGGAGCGAGATGTTTATAGATAACGCTATGAACCCGTACCTCCGCGCTCCAGCGGAGCGCAATGTTTCCGGTAATTGTCCATGCGTCGACTGTTGTCTCGCTCCTCTGGAGCGAAGGGAAATCTTTTGCGGTCGCGCGTTCTATAAACATCTCGCTCCGCTGGAGCGAAACGAATTGCACTGTTGCACTTGGAGGTTGACTTCACAATGACAAATGGAAAATGTCTTACTCTTCTTCCTCAAAATATTTCCGTCCGCGCAGCGACTCCGGCAGACACTCCATTTCGTCTTTCGCATTCGGATCGCTGTGAACGTAACGATAGCCTTCGCCATAGCCCACATGTTTCATCAACGGCGTAACCGCATTGCGCAAATGAAGCGGTACCGGCTCGCGCGCGGTTTCCGCCGCATCGGCAGCAGCCGCGCTGTACGCCTTCATGACGGCGTTTGATTTCGGCGCGCGCGCGAGGTAGATCGTCGCCTGCGAAAGTGGGAACAAACCTTCAGGGAGTCCGATGAGGTGCACGATGTCAGCCGCGGCCGCCGCTTGCACCATCGCTTGCGGGTCGGCGAGGCCAATGTCTTCAGAAGCCAGGATGCAAAGTCGCCGCGCGATGAAGATCGGATCGGCGCCGCCCTCGATCATGCGCGCCAGCCAGTAAAGCGCAGCGTCGACGTCGGAATTACGCAGCGACTTGATCAGCGCGGAAGCGAGGTTGTAATGGTCCTCGCCGCCTTTGTCGTAAGCGTAATGCGCGCGACCCAGCGCCTCAATCATCGTCTCGCTGGAAATCTGACGCGCGCCAGTTTCGTCAGGCGCCGTTGACTCGACCGCTGCGTCAAGAGCTGCAAGCGCGACGCGCGCGTCGCCGGCCGATGAGTTGGCCACTCGCTCCAACACTTCGTCAGCAATCACGGGCCGAAGTTTCCCCAGGCCTTTCTCTTCGTCGGCGAGGGCGCGCTCTAAAATAGTTTTCACTTCAACAGGCGTTAAGGGATTGAGCACGAGGACACGACAGCGCGATAACAAGGCGCCGGTGACTTCGAATGACGGATTCTCAGTCGTCGCTCCGATCAAGGTGACGGTGCCGTTTTCAACCGCCGGCAAGAGCGCGTCCTGCTGTCCTTTGTTGAAGCGATGAATTTCGTCGATGAAGAGAATCGTGCGGGTGCCAAACTGTCGTTCGCGCTTGGCGTCGGCAATCGCCGCGCGCAAATCTTTGACTCCGGAAAAGACAGCGGAGAGCGCGACGAAGCGCGCGTCGGATTTTTCTGCGAGCAGGCGGGCAAGCGTAGTCTTGCCGGTGCCCGGCGCGCCCCAGAGAATCAGCGACGGCAAGTTTGCCGAACCTTCGAGCAGCCGGCGCAGAATTCGGCCTTCGCCGACGAGATGCGTCTGGCCCACGAACTCGCTGAGCGCGCGCGGCCGCATTCGTTCGGCGAGCGGAGCAGAAGGCTCGGCGCTGTCGTCGACAGGCGAGTTGCCAAAAAGACTTCCGGTAGTTGAATAAGCCATGGGTTATAGTTCAGGACAATTATCGCCGAAAGTCTGGCGACATGCGACTGGCGGGCAGACTGCTGTTAAAGATCTCTGTGCAACCCTCAGTGTCCTCTGTGTCTCTGTGGTAAGTCTTCTGCGAGCCAGTTAAGTCACCACTAAGGCACAGAGGACTGAGTGGCACAGAGAGTACGAGAAAGTGGAGAGTACTCGGAAAAGTCGTTGAGAACTTTCGTTTAGAAGTTATTGGGAACGCCGCCTGCGCGTTCTTCGTATACTGAGCCGAACGCAGATAACCCGCCGTTTTAGAGACTGAAGCGGGAAGGATTGGGGAACCGAGCGATGAAAGAAGCAACCGACGTACTGAGAATAGTAGGCATCATTCTTTTGGGAATTTTTGTTTTGGCCGTGGGCATCCCTCTCGTCCTGACCGCCGCCGGCATCGCCCTGAGCATCGTCAGGCGTCCTCTTCAGCATCGCCGTCATGGTGATCAAATTCGCCATCGTCATGGCGATTGCCTATCTGATCCTCGTCGGCATCCGCGCTGTGCTGCGGTGAAATCTCGGACGGACTATGATGACTGACGTCATCACGCCCGCAGTCACCGATACCCACTTGCTAACCGCCGCAGCAGCAGCGACCACCGCCGCAAGCAAAACGACAAACCCGAGCACAAAAGATATTAGTGAGCCAAGTGGGTTGTTCTTAGAACGCAGCGGAGCCGTTTGCGTCTTTGGCTCTAACACTTCACGGATGGGATGCGGTATTCTACCTTCATTCAGCTCGCGTTGGCGGCGGCTAATTCGGTCACGAAAATCTTCAATGCCATCCAGCAACGGGCGGACTTCGTAATCCTTTTCTACCTAATAGACAAAGATCATTTGTTTGTTTTTGTTCTCATGAACAAGTAGGGCGTCATACGAGACAAAGACATTCGGCTCATCAGGCAGCGGAATCATCTGCTTGATGTCAATCTTGAAGTTTCTGTTGATTTCGTTAAAGGCCGAGCGTATTACAGCGAGAAAGGCACGGCGGGTCTGTTCTTTGCCATCCGGTCCTCCATCGGTGAAGTAGTGGGAGATACTACGCTAGCGGGTGCCAGACGTTAAAGTGAAATGAACCCATTCGGGCGCGCGGTTTGAGCTTTGAGGCGAAAGTCAGCGTTGCGCGGCTCAAGCGTTAGGCGAAACGAATCACGGGCAGGCTAGACGTTGAAGCGGAAATTGACGATGTCGCCTTCCTGCATGATGTAGTCTTTGCCTTCGAGTCTTGTTAGGCCTTGTTCGCGGGCGGCGACGTTTGAGCCGGAGCGCAGCAGGTCGTCGTAGCTGACGATCTCGGCGCGGATGAAGCCGCGCTCGATGTCGGTGTGAATCGTCGCCGGCAGCGTCCTGGGCGCGGGTGCCTTGCGGGATCGTCCAGGCGCGCACTTCTTTTTCGCCGGCAGTCAGGAACGACATCAAGCCGAGCAGGTGGTAGGCGCTCTTGATCAGGCGATCGACGCCGCTGCCGGAAACACCCAAACTCTTCAAATACTCATCACGTTCCTCGGGCGACAACGAAACGAGTTCCGCTTCGAGGTGCGCGCAGATCACGAGGCACTCCGCCGCTTCCTGTTTCGCGATCTCCTGAACAGCTCGCACACCAGCGTTGCCTTCAGGATTCGCGAGGGTCGACTCGTCAACGTTGGCGGCGTAGATCGTCGGCTTCATCGTCAGCAGGAAAAAATCACGCGCGACGGCCCGCTCGTCGTCAGTTAGGGAAACGGTTCGGGCGGATTTGCCCTGCTCCAAAACCGGCAGCAGTTTTTCCAGCACCGCTAACTCCGCGCGCGCGATCTTGTCACCCCCTTTCAAATTCTTCTGCGCTTTGTCACGACGCCGTTCGGCTGTCGCCAGGTCGGCGAGCGCAAGTTCGATCTGAATCGTTTCAATGTCACGCGCCGGATCAACGGAGCCTTCGACGTGAATGACGCTGTCGTCTTCGAAACAGCGAACGACCTGAACGACCGTGTCAGTCTCGCGAATGTTTGCGAGGAACTGGTTGCCGAGGCCTTCACCTTTCGAAGCGCCGCGCACGAGGCCGGCGATGTCGAGAAATTCAACGGTCGCCGGAACGATCACAGTAGTCTTCACCAGCTTGGCCAGCGGCTCGAGTCGTTCGTCCGGGACGGCAACCACGCCAACATTCGGCTCGATCGTAGCGAACGGATAGTTTGCCGCGAGGGCGGCCGTTTGCGCGGTCAGCGCGTTAAAAAGCGTCGACTTGCCAACGTTTGGCAAGCCAACAATTCCTGCTCGTAACATTGATTGGTTTCCTCAACTTGAAACTAACCGATAATAATTCATGGCGCAAACGCGGACGTCGAGGCCGAGCGCAAGCTGTCAGCTTACGTCGCAAACTAACGGTTTCGTTACGAGCTTTCGCCGCGGATGAACGCGGATTACGCGAATCTGAGAAAGACAGGAGTTTTTTGGTCAGCCAAGTTGTGAGGTGGTTCGTCCTATTCTGATCTGCGTGAATCGGCGTAAATCCGCGGCCAAACTTTTTCAGTTCGCGTATAATCCCGCCGCGATAATCCGACGTTCTTATGAATGCTAAAAGGATCAGACGGGAAGACGACTGGCTCGGCGACTTTCCGTCGCAGGCAATCAAAGCGTGATCATCTCGCTCGCTCTGGTGCTGCTCGTCACCGCCGGCGGCACACTGGCCAGCTACCTTTATGACGAAGGCGCCGCTTTCGCTGCTCGCCTCTGCGCGGGAGCTTGCATTGGCATCACGGCGCTGGGCTTGATTGGGTTCCTGTTCGCTTCGTTCCTCGGACTCACGCCTTTAGCAATCGGACTCACCGTGCTCGTCATAGTCATCCTGCCGCTGTCGGTCATGGTCCATGCTGATCGTCGAGCGGTTGTCCAACAAGACTTGCGGGCGATTTCTCGAACGCTCCGTCAGGGTTTGAACCACCCAACGCGTCTGCCGCTCGGCTACATTTTCTTTTACGCAGTCGTCGCGGTGATCTTCTGGCGCTGCTTTCAACGCGCGATGATCGACGTGCCGGAAGGCATGTTCACAGGCGTGCTGAACAACTTTGGCGACCTGCCGTTCCACTTGAGCGTGATCAGCGGCTTCGCTTTCGGCAACAACTATCCGCCCGAAGATCCAACCTACGCGGGCGTGCGATTTACGTATCCGTTTCTGACGGACTTCGTCTCGGCGATCTTTGTTCGCTGCGGCGCCGACTTGCGGCAGTCGATGTTCCTTGAAAATTTTGTGGTCGCCCTCGCTTTCGTCGGCTTGATGCATCGCTGGGCGTCAGTCATGTTGCGCGACAAACTCGCGGCCATCATCACGCCGCTGCTCGTGATTCTTAACGGCGGTTTCGGCTGGGTTCTCTTGTGGAACCAGGCGATGGCCAGCGAGGACGGACTGGTCGGGATCATCAAGATGCTGCCGCCTTCGTTCACCGTGATTCCGGAAACGACCTGGCGCTGGGGCAACGCGGTTTCGACTTTGCTGGTCCCGCAACGCGGGTTCCTGCTGGGCTTGCCGCTCGCGGTCATTGTGTTTACGCAGTGGTGGCTGGCCGGAAACCCTGGGGAACCGGTAGGCGAGGAAGGTATGGAAAGGGAACAGGGGAAAGGGGGAAAGGGTAAAGGGAAGAAAGCGACAAAGCGCGACGCTACCGAGAAAAGGGGCGCGCCAGATCGAGCGGCACAAGCTTCCTCCTCAACCTTGTCCCTTTCCCCCTTCCCCTTTTCCCCTATTCCCCTGCCTGTGCGGCGGATGATCGCGGCCGGCTTCGTTGCGGGTTTGTTGCCGTTGGTCCATGCGCACAGTTTTGTAGTCGTGATGGCGGTCGGCGCGTGCATCTGCTTATTGCAACAGCGCTGGCGCGACTGGTTCGTCTTCTTCCTCGTTGCTTCGCTAATCGCGCTGCCGCAGATGTGGTGGTCCACTCACAACAGCGCGGTCGACGCGGCCAAGTTTTTTGCCTGGGAATTCGGTTGGGACCACGGCCAGGACAACCCCGTCTGGTTTTGGTTCAAGAACACCGGACTCTTCATCCCGCTGACGATTGCCGCCTTGCTTTGGCGCGACGAAAAGGGGCGGCTCGTCTCTCGCAGTCAACTCATTTTCCTTTTGCCGTTCACGATTTGTTTCATTGTTCCAAATGTACTGAAGATGGCGCCGTGGATTTGGGATAACATAAAGGTGCTGTTCTACTGGTGGTTGGCGGCGGCGCCTTTAGTAGCTCTGCTGTTGGCGCGATTGTGGCGGCAAGGACGAACGCAGAGGGCCATCGCCGTGACGCTGCTTGTTTGCGTGACGTTTGCCGGGGCGTTGGATGTCGCGGCGATTGTGTTGCGGTCAAGCCGTTACGAAGTGTTCAGCGCGACGGGAGTCAAGTTTGCGGAGTTGATCAAACAGCAGACGGCGCCGCGCTCGATGATCGTTCATGCGCCGGTCCACAATCACCCGGTATTCCTGACAGGACGAAGATCGTTGATGGGTTATCCGGGCCATGTTTGGACACACGGTTTGGAGTTTGCGCAGCGCGAGTCTGAGATCAGGCGAGTGTACGCCGGCGCCCCGGACGCCGCGGCGATTCTGCGGAAATACAAGGTCGACTTCATTGTTGTCAGTCCACTTGAACGCAATATTTTGACTGTTAACGAACAGTTTTTTTCCAAGTTTGAACTTGTAGGAGAAGTTGGTGGCTACCGTCTCTACAAAGTCACGCAAAACTAACCAGGGCGCCGGACGCGACAGAGCCGCGGCGTCCGCAGCGCCAATGCTTGAAGCGCGCGAGCGAGTTGAAATCTCCAACCGCACCTGGTTGATCGCGAGCGCCGCGATACTTCTCGTCGCCGCCGTCCTCCGTTTTTACGATCTCGATCTGGTTCCGCTTCATCATGACGAGGGCGTTAACGGAAACTTCCTCGTGCGGCTGGTGAGGGAAGGCTACTATCACTACGACCCCGCGAACTACCATGGTCCAACGCTTTATTACTTCGCCGCGATCTTCCCCTGGTTGCTGCGGCCGCTGTCTGGTCCGAACGCGCCAACCAATTACGGCCTGACGACGGTAGCGATCAGAGGTGTTCCCGCCTTGCTCGGCCTCGCGACGGTTGCACTCGTTCTCGCTCTTCGACGAAATCTCGGCACCATCGCCACTCTGGGCGCTGCTTTCCTGTTGGCGATTTCGCCCGGCGCTGTTTATTTGTCGCGCTACTTCATTCACGAAACGCTTTTCGTTTTCTTCACGCTGGGAATCGTGGTCGCGCTGGTCAAGTATTACGAAGATCCACATCCGGCCTTTTTGATCCTGGCGGCCGCGTCGGCAGCGCTGTTGTTTGCGACTAAAGAGACGGCGTTCATCTCAGTGGGTGTGCTCGGCATTGCCCTCGCGCTGACGCTCATTTGTCGTCTACTTTGGGATTACTCAACCGGCGCGAGCGGCAGGCGACCAGGGAATCGGCGGGCGAAAGGCGACGAAGTTGACGAAGATGCTCGAACTTTTGTCGAAAAAGTCGGCGGCTTGCCCCGGCTGGCGATCTGGTTATTGATCGCGGAATTCGTTTTTGTGATCGTGTACGTTCTTTTCTACACGTCTTTTTTCACGAACTTCCCACAAGGTTTTTACGACTCGCTGAAGACGTTTCAATTTTGGACCAGGACGGGTCAGGAAGCGCACGTTCATCCGTTCATAACTTATGTTTGGTGGCTGCTGTTGCAGGAGTCGCCGTTGCTGATTCTGGGCGCGATGGGTGCGCTGCTGGCGGTGGTGAGACCGGCGAAATCGTTCGCGCTGTTTTGCGCGCTGTGGGCCTTCGGGCTAATGGCCGCGTATTCGCTGGTTGCTTACAAGACGCCATGGCTTTCTTTGAACTTCATCGTTCCGCTCGCGCTCGTCAGCGGCGTAACCATTGAATGGATCTATGACGAACTCGCGCAGCGGGGACTTAGCGCGCGCGTTCGCGCAGCGGCGCTGGCCGGCATCCTGCTGATTTTCCTGGGACCGTTGCCCGGGCTAGTGCGAGCTTTCGAGCAAACAAATCCACGGGCCGGGTTCTCAAGGTTGAAAGTCGCAGACGTTCACAAGAAGACTTTTCTTCCCGGCTATCAAACGATCGATCTCAACTTTTTGAATTACGACAACGACAACCGCTACTACGTTTACGTTTATGCGCACACGCGCCGCGAAACACTAAAGCTGGTTGACGAAATCAATCGCCTGGCCGCGCGCACGCATCAGGGCGCTGAGACCGGCATCACGATCGTCTCGCCGGACTATTGGCCGCTGCCGTGGTATCTCCGCAACTACAAACGGGTTGGTTACCACGGCCGCATCAGCCCTTCAACTGAGCCGATAATCATCGCGCGACAGGATCAGGCGGCGGCAGTGCAAGCGACTTTCGGCGATCGCTATCAGCAAGTTATGTCCGGCCTCAATCCCTCCGGGAATTTTCCTTTGCGACCGGGAGTTGATTTGCTGTTGTACGCGCGAAGAGAACTGCGCTAGTGAAGAAGAGCGGGGGCAAGCCCGACCCCGAGACTACTAACCCTGGCGCGTAGACTCACCCTTGAAAGCCTTTCAATCAACAGACCCCGATAGAGGTTAGCGGCTCGAGGTCGGGAAGGGGGCTTGCCCCCGCTATGCTTTGACAATTTACTCAAAGCGATTTAGATTTTGTCACCCCTGAAGAGAGAATCCCTCGTTAGCTTTTCTGCCGCAGCTCTGCACCCGACGATCCCTGATTACAGCGTCCCCTGCCTGTCAGTGTTCAATTCACTTTTTTGGTGATGTCACTTCGATTCGAAGTCACATCGTAAACCGAACCTGAAGCCGTGGCTTCTCAAGTTTTTCTCAACCCGTGAAACTACCGTGCACCGTAAGGGCGCCGAAGTTTCTGTCGAAATTAACCGTCACGTTTTTCAAAGAGGAGTTGGTATGAATCGTTTCTCGTCTCTTCACACGCACCGCGCGACGTCAATGCCCGTCACGTCCAAACTTAGGTTCGCTTTGAACAAACTCGTGAGTCGTTTCACGTCGCTGAGTTTGCCGGCGAGGGCCGCCCTGGCGGCTGTCACTGGTCTCGCCGCTGCAACCATTGTGGCCACGATGATCAGTTCCGCGGCCACTCCGTCCAGCGGGACGTTGTCGCTCGCGACGCCAACCGTGAGCTACGTCGGCGGTGGTCCTTACATTGTCGCGAACCCCTCGGCGCAAGCTAACGGCGCGCCGATCTGCAACGCTGTGCTGCCGTGCGATGACTACACGCTGACGATTAACGTTCCCGCGGGCACCGACGCCACCAAGCGAGTCAGGATCTCGGTGCAATGGCCAGTCACCACCGCGGATTTTGACGTTTACGTTTTGACCGGCACTTCAGGCGAAACGGTCGCCACCACGTCGGCTTCGTCCTCCGATCCTGAAGTGTGTTTTGTACCCGCGAGCTCTGCCACCTATCGCATTCGCACGGTGCCGTTTGCTCCGGCGGGCCAAAACTATACGGCCACGGTTTCGTTAGAAGACGCCCCGACGATACCCCCGCCGGCGCCAGGCATCGCGCCGCGATACAAAAATTATCCTCCCAGCCCGGTGGGTTTGACCGGCGCCGATTCTGCCGGAGAACCGTCGATTGGCATTGACTGGAACATTAACTGCTCAGCCGCGACGACAGGCTGCGAGAATCTCCATCCCAACGCTCAGTTTCCCAAACGGAACACCGGCGGACTCGCATTTTTCACCGCGAACCTAAACGAGTTTCGCGTAACGTTTGATGATTGCTCATCCCCGGCGAAGCACCTTTGGGAAGACGTTACCTTCGCCACGGAAAATTTGCAGTCGCTTGATCCGATCGGATACGTAGACTCGCAAACTGGTCGAGTCTTTCAATGCCAACTGGCCGGCGCGACCAGCATCATGGCGTTTTCTGATGACGACGGACAGACGTGGACTCCGTCGCAGGGCTCCGGGCAGCCGGCCGGAGTTGATCACCAGACAGTCGGCGGTGGTCCCTTCAACGAGACAGCGATCCCGCCGCCCGTTCACCCGCTGTACGCGAACCAGGTTTACTACGCGTCGCAGGACATCGTGACCGCACTCGCCGCGCGCAGCAACGACGGCGGACTGACCTTTGGACCAGGCGTCCCGGTGTGGAGCATTGCGGACTGTGGTGGACTACACGGACACGTCAAAGTTGGCCCAGACGGAACTGTTTACATTCCCAACAAGGGCTGCGGCGGCCAGCAAGGCGTCGCCGTTTCCACTGACAACGGCCTTACCTGGATCGTTCGCAAAGTTCCCGGTAGCACTCCCGGCGACACAGACCCCGCAGTCGGCATTGGTTCAGACAACACGCTTTATTTCGGTTACATCAACGGCGACGGCCATCCGCACATGGCGGTTTCCAGCGATCGCGGCATCACCTGGACGGATCGTGACGTCAGCGGAGGCTTAATAAAGAATGCTGTCTTTGCGCAGGCAACAGCCGGCGACGGCAATCGTGCCGCGCTCGGGTTTGTGGGGACGCCGACGGCCGGAAACTACCAGGACATAAACAACTTCAAAGGCGTCTGGAGTTTCTACATCGCCACCACTTTCGATCGCGGACTTACCTACACGCTCGTTAATGCCACCGGTGACGATCCGGTTCAGATCGGATCGATTTGCACTTCGGGCACCACCTGCGGCGCCGATCGCAATCTGCTCGACTTCAACGACATTCAGGTTGATAAAGAAGGACGCGTGCTGGCTGCCTACGCCGACGGCTGCGTGGCGCCGAACTGCACGGCGGCGACGGCGAATGGACCCGCACCGTTCAGTGCCTCGCGCAGCGCGCTGGCTTCGATCCTCCGGCAGTCTGGCGGCCGCCGTTTGTTTGCCGCCTACGATCCGACAGAGCCCGCCGTGCCGGCAGCACCGCGCGTAGACTCGGTTACGCAAAGTTCACCGGGTACGACTGTTCATCTCGAGTGGTCCGAGCCGGACAACGGTGGCTCGCCGCTCACCGGTTACAACGTCTACCGCAAGAGCGGCGTCGGTGGCGTCTATGCCTTGCTGGCGACGGTTACGGTCGGCTGTCCGGTTTGTAAGACGACTTACGACGATTCAACTGCGACCAATACAGCCATCCAGTATTTCTACAAAGTGACTGCGTCGAACGCGATGGGCCAGGGAACGAACTGCGGCGACTTTCCCGTCGGCGATAGCGGCACACCGACAGACGAGACGGCTTGCGAGGTTCCGGGACTGACGAAATTAGAAGATCCCGCAGGGGATACGATTGCCGCGACGGGCATCATCACGACGCCGGCCCCGCCGGGTTCCGACCTGCTCTCGTTCCAAATTGCGCAACCGTTCGCGCAGGACGGCGTAGTCAAATTGGTTTTCACTATCAACACCGATCCCGGCCTGTCGCCGCAGCCCACCGGCTCATCGTGGTATGTCGCGATGCAGACGCCGGCGGGTTCCTGCGCAACTGCGCCTTGCTACAAAGCCGTGCACATGGCCTGGACCGCAACGTCACCAACCACGCCAACTTTCGAGTCTTACGTTCCGGCGCCAAATAACACCGGTGGTGTGGACGGTCGCTTTGTCACCCCCGGCTCGCAACAGCCGGCTGAGGCAACCAGCAGTTACAACGCGCCATTCAACAAAGTCGTCATCGTGGTCAAGGCCAGCGACCTCGGCCTGAATCCTGGCGATCTCATTAACGGCTTTGTGTCCGGCGTGTCGCAGTCAACCGATCCCGGCGGCCTCATCGGCGTCGGCGCCACCGCACTTTACGACCAGATGCCTGACAGCTTGAGCTTCAGCGGAACTTACACGGTCGGCAACAATCAGGCGTGTGCGCCGAATACTTGTCCGGTTGCAGTTCTCGCCGCCACCAACGCGACTTCAGGCGATGCGCCGTTGAACGTCAGTTTCACCGGCGCCAATTCAAGCGATCCCGATCAGGGCGACACGATCGCTTCATACACGTTCAACTTCGGCGACGGCTCTCCCTTGGTGACGCAACCTTCGCCAACCATCTCGCACACGTACACGTCGGGTGGCGATTTCGCCGCGACGTTGCGAGTCACTGACTCGCGCGGCTTGCTCAGCTGCAACACGGCGCAAGTGGTCGTTTCGGTGAACGGCTCATCAGGAACGCCGACGCCCACACCAACGCCGACGCCAACATCTGTGCAGTTCAGCGCCACCAGCTACGCAGTCACGGAAGGAGTAACGAGTGTCAACGTCACAGTTAACCGGACCGGACCGACTACGAGCGTCAGCACAGTTGACTACTCAGTCGCCAACAGCACCGCAACGCAGCGCGGCGACTTTACCTACGCCTCAGGCACCGTCGTCTTCAGCGTGGGCGAGACCAGCAAGACTTTCCCGGTGTTGATTAGCGAAGACGGCTACTTCGAGGGCAGCGAAAGCGCGCTCGTCAGTCTTGCTAATCCGAGCGGCACTGTCATCGGTTCACCGGGCTCAGCTAGCTTGCAGATCAACGACAACGAAGGCGCCGACGCCGCCTCGAATCCGATTGACGACTCCGCGACTTTCGTGGGCATGCACTATCACGACTTTCTGAACCGGCAAGCTGATTCGGCGGGCCAGGCTTTTTGGACCGATCAGCTCACGTCATGCGCGAACGAAGCGAGTTGCCTCGACGAAAAACGCACCAATGTTTCGGCGGCGTTCTTCCTGTCAGTCGAATTTCAGAACACGGGTTACTTTGCTTTCCGTTTTTATCGCGCGTCGTTCCCGGACAACATGCAACGGCCGCGCGGCGTGCCTCGCTATCTCGAATTTCTGCGCGACGAGCAGAAGCTGCAGAACGCGCTGGTAGTTGGGCAGCCGAATTGGGAAGTGGTCCTCGAACAGAATAAACAGGGCTTTGCGCTGGACTGGGTAGACCGCGCGGACTTCATCGCGGAGTATCCAACCACGATGACGCGAGACGAGTTCGTCGACAAACTGTTCTCGCGTACAGGCGTAACGCCAACAACCCAGGAGCGAACCCAGGCGCAACAGGCCTACGACAGCGGCGGCAGCGTCAAGGAGAAGCGCGCCAGGGGAATCCGTGCCGCGATCGATACGGGTTCGATTTATAACGCGCAATACAATCCCGCGTTCGTGCTGCTGCAATACTTTGGCTACCTGCGGCGCAATCCTAACAACGCGCCCGACAACAACTTCTCCGGCTACGATTTCTGGCTCAGCAAGATGAATCAGTTTAGCCTCGCCGGTGAAGACATGCGCGACGCGAATATTGCGCTCGCCCGTGTGAAACGTGCCGAGATGGTCAAGGCGTTCCTCGTCTCAGACGAGTATCGCGGACGATTCGGTGGAGACAGTTCACGTGGTACGCAGTTTGGATCGATTGCCCACGCGAAGCCGAGCGTGAATTGGAGAAGCGAAAGGTTTGCGCGAGCGGTGTGGTTTGTAGTTGAGTCTGTCGGAATGCGATCGGCGTTTTTGTAGAAGTTTTTGGAGTGCGGTGACCTGTCACTGCTTTGGTCGGTCGGGCCTGTCGCGACCTTGGCGCCCATGGGAAAGCGCTGCGTCAAGCCGCCGGGTCCAACCGCTTCGCGGTTTGTCGGTCACGTTCGTTCGAAATTGGTCGATGACTGTTCGCAGGCTACAGTCGCGCCAGCGCCTTCTGCGCCAGGGTCTTCGACTTTCTTATTTTGCTGGACTGCTCGGCTGGGCCACCAACGCTGATGCGAAGGTAAGCATTTCGTTTTAGCACGTAGAGAGCGCCGCCGATACGATTGCCGACCCAGTAGGCTTCTTTGCCAACGCCGGAAATCTTTTGTGGAGGCGCTTCTTCTTCCTCTTCCTCCTCGCGGCGTTCAGCTTTCTTTTTGTCGCCGCCGCCGGCGCGTTCGCGATCCTTGTCTTCCCGATCTTTGTCTTTCTCTACGCGAAACCTCTCGCGCCAGTACTCTTCAGGATCCTTCGCGTCGGGTCCTTCTGCCATTTCCGTCACCATCAGGCTGATGGAGTTACTAAAAGTTGGCAGGGTAAAGAAACACTGCGAGATGGCGAATCCACTCGTAGTCTGTCCAGCCAGTTTGGTTTCTTTGAGTTCCTCTCCCTGCACGGCCTTTATCTCTGCGCTGGTCAGCAAAGCGCAGGCATCGATGCGCGGCTTGACCGCCACCGCACCCACCACTTCGCCCGGCGTGGGCTGGCTCGCGGAAGTCGTTGGACTGGCGGCAGCGGGTGAAGCCGTCGACACGGCTCCGGGCTGTTGGTTTGAACTGCAACCCGCAACCATCAAGAGCGCGAACAAAGCGACAAGCTGGACAGAGCGCATAAGACGTTCCTTCCCGGCGGCGACTCATTCAGGAGTTAGTATTATTGAGACCCGGATTCTTGCACGGCGTCAATTCAAACGGCAAGACCATCGCCGACGAACCATGGCCGGCGACGGCAATGGGTTCAGGTTTGTTGTTCGACAAGCTTTACTGGTCGAAGTCGAACGACAAACTGAAGTTTGTCCGACATTCGTTTGAGAGACCAGAAGACCCGCGCCACCAATCGCCGATCAGGAAACCGGCGGTTACGGCTGGAAACTCCGTTGTGTTAGATTACGGTTCTGGCGTGCGCGAATGATTGGTGGCTCATTCGTCATTGCGCGCACGCCACCGACTAATGCAGAGATATCGTCCATTCATCGTCATCGCGATCGTGCTGGCCGCCGCTATCACGGGTGGCGTTCTCCTCTTTAAAGCGAGTCAGAACAACGGTCCGGCGAACCCTCCGCCGAGCGGCTCCCCTTCGAACACGCCACGCGCCAGCCCTGCCGGCACGCTGCCGGCAGATGTCGTGGTGACGCTGGAAGAATTTGGCGACTACCAGTGTCCGCCCTGCGGCTGGCTTCATCCGACGCTCAAGCAACTCAAAAAAGAGTTAGGCCCAAATCTCAATTTCGTCTTCCGAAATCTGCCCCTGAAAACGATTCACAAAAACGCGCTGGTCGCCGCTCAGGCCGCCGAGGCCGCGCGCGTGCAGAATCGCTTTTGGGAGATGCACGACTTCTTATATGAGAATCAGGACTTGTGGAAAGACGACATCAACCCGAGGACGATTTTTGTTAAGGCTGCGGGAGATTTGGGCCTGGATACCGCCCGCTTTCGCGAGGACATGGACGCGGAACAGGTGCAACTGCGAATTGCCGCCGATGCTGACGCTGCGACCCAGCGGGGCGTCAACGGCACGCCGTCGATTTTCATTGAAGGCCTCGAATTGCGCCCGGAAATGCTAAATCCCGAAGGAATTCGCAAGGGAATCGACCAAATGATACGTCGCAAACTGGGCCAATCACAGCGGTAAACGGGGCAAATCCCTGCAGATCAGACCCGTATCGAACTCGCATCTGCCCTCAGAAACGCCCCGCCAAAAAAGTCATCAAGTCTTAAGCGGCAGGTTAACTTTGCTGACTGCTTCATTAAAGTTAGCTAACCTCAAGTTTTAGTTGACATTCTAAGCAAACCGCACTTATATTGGCTCGCCCGTGCGCCGCCCTCTAAAATTCGTTATATTGGGTGTAACCCCCGGCAAAAACTGACGATTTCCGCATGTTCAAACTCAAGCGCCTCGAGATTACCGGTTTCAAATCCTTCGCGGACTACACCGAAATTCTCTTTACAGGTGAAGGAATTACCGCGATTGTCGGGCCAAATGGCTGCGGCAAAAGCAACGTCGCCGACGCCATTGCCTGGGTTTTGGGCGAGCAGCGGGTCAAGCATCTGCGCGGCGGCGCCATGCAGGACGTCATTTTTCAGGGCTCGCGCAACCGCCAGCCGAGCGGCATGGCCGAAGTTGTCATGCACATGGTGCGCGACGAGGTCATCGAGCACGAACCGGACATCGAGGACATCGACTCTACCCTCGAAGAAATTGATGACCAGGTTGTAGACATCAGCGGACTGCTTCCCGAAGCAGCAGCAGCGGCGGAAACTTCTGGGGAGACTGCGGAAGCGATTGCCGCGACCGCTGAGGTCCCAGGCAATCCTGAGGGTGTAACCGGCGAAGTCGAAGGCGTCGCGGACCAGGCGATTGAGATCGTTGCTGCGGGCGAGACAGTCGCTGCGGGCGCCTCGCCGAAAGTTCAACACAAACGACATTGGCGCCGGCGAAATCTCGCTTTGGAGTTTGCGCCCGGCGAAGCCGTCTCAGTCACGCGTCGTCTCTATCGTTCGGGCGAGAGCGAATACCTGCTGAACGACCGGCCGTGCCGCCTGCGCGACATTCAGGATCTGTTTTCGGGAACGGGCCTCGCCGGCGGTCACTACGCGATCATCGAGCAGGGTCGCATCGGCCAAATTCTTTCCGCCAAGCCAATGGACCGCCGCACGATCATCGAAGAGGCGGCGGGCATCACTAAGTTTCGCGTGCGCCAGCGTGCTGCCGAAGCACGGCTTGAGTCGGCGCGCTCAAATCTTTCCCGCATCTCCGACATCATTTCCGAAATCGATCGCCAGGTAAATAGCCTGCGCCGACAGGCCGCGAAGGCACGACGTTACAACGTCTTTCGCGAAGAGCTGCGCGAGCTGTTGCGCCGCGTGTACGTCGCCGAGGATCGCAAGCTGACGAAACTTCTCGACGGAGACGCAGGCGAAGCTTCAGGAAGCCAGCGCGATGGAACGCGCCGTCGCTGAGGATCTCGACCGGCAGGAAGAAGCCGCGCGCGGCGCCACGCAGGAAGCGCGTAAGACTGAAGACGAACTTGCCGCCGCTCGTGCCGCCGCTGCCGAGGCGGTTTTGCGTCGTGATCGCCAGGTTCGCGAACGCTCTTATCAGGCCGAGCAGGTTGTCTCGCTTGAAAAGCGGACGAACGAAGTCACTGCTGAAATCGATGCCCTCTCGGAACGCCTGGTCCTCGTCGAAGCTGAAGTCAAACGACTTCAGGAAGACGATGCCCGGCTCACCAGCGAGGCCGATCAAAGTGCCGCCAGTTTAAGAACCGCTGAAGAATCGTACGCTGAAAAGCTTTCGACGGCCGCCAGGGCTGAAGCCGACATTGAAAGTGCGCGCACGGATTTGCTGAAGCACACCGCGGTCGCCGAGCGACTTCGCGAGATTGCGCGGCAACTGGAAGGAACGCTCGAACGTTTGAGTGTTCAGTCTGAAAGTTTGGCGCGTGAAGGCGAACGAGCCGCCGCGCAGCATGCCGAACGTCAAACGGAAGCTGACGCCTTCAGTCATGAAATCAACGCCGCCCGCGAGCATATCTCAACGCTGAACGCCGAGCGTGAACGCGCCGTCGATGCCGTCGTCCAGGGTCACGAAGCAGTCAGCGACACCGAAGCGGAATTGACGCGCGTGCGGGACGAGTATTCGCGCACCAAGCACCGGCTGGAGAGTTTGAAGGAACTTGACGATCGTCGGGCTTACTATTCTTCGGCGGTGCAGTTGATGTTTTCCGCTGACAGTGCGCCGCGCGACTTCCACTTTATCGGCACGCTCGCTGATGCGCTCAACGTCGAAGCCAAATGGGAACGCGCCGTCGAAGGTGTTTTCGGATCGTCTCTGCAGTCGATCGTTGTGCCGACGCCCGACGATGCCGCCCGCGCCGCTCAGTGGTTGCGCGAAAACAACGGTGGACGCGCCAGCTTTTTGGTCGCCGGACTTCATGGTGGCAGCGAAGAGTCGAACGTCCAAACCAACGTGTTGGCCTGCGGCGTCGAGGAACGCCCGGCGCTTTCGATCTCGTTTGCAAACGAAGCAATCGCCGAGGATCTGAAGATTTCTGACTTGCTCGGCGCGCCGCGCGAGTTGCTTTCGGTGCTGCGTCGCACGCTGCCTGAGAAGATGAATGCGCGGCTCGCCGCCAACCTTGACGACGCGATGACGAATTCGCTGCGGACGGGCGAAGTTTACGTAACCCTGAACGGCGATTGGGTCGCGAGCGGACAGTTTGTCAGCGCCGGCGACGCGCGCGCGCTCGAAGAAGGCGCCGGACTGCTGACGTTCAAACGCGAGTTGCGAGAATTGGAAGCGCGCGCGGAAGTTTTGGACGCTGAGACCAATTCCGCTGAGGAATCTGCAAAAGCGGCGCGGGCCAGTCTTGTCGATCTCGAAGACGCCGTGTTGCTTCTGAATGAAGCGATCGGCCGCGAAGAACGCGAAGCGATGGCGCGTGAGTTGACCGCGACCGGATTTGCTCACGAGATCGAACGCGCCGAGCGCCACCTGCGCGTGGTTGCGGATGAAGCGGGCCGAGTTGAACAGGAACGCGTTGAAGTCGAACGACGTCGGACGGCAGCGATCGCCGATGCTGAAGCAGCCGAGGCCGCCCGCGTCGCTGCGACCGAGAGCGTCATTGGTTCGACTACGCAGCTCGCCGAGGCGCGTCGCGCGGCTGAAGCTGAAAGTGAAGGTTTGGGCGTGCAACGGGCCGCCGCCGCAGCCGTGACGGAACGCCGCCGCAGCACAACCGCGGAACTGCGTCGCATGGAAGCAGAATACGCAGACGTCGCGAGTCGGGTTGAGCGTCATCGTCTGGAACTCGTGGAAATGACGGACCGGCTGGCTGAACTGCGACAGTCAATCGCGGATCTTGAATTCCAGGCCAGCACCGTCGCCGCGGAACGCGCGCGTGAGGAGCAGGAAATTGCCGCGCTCAGCGCGCGACTTGATGAAGCGCGTCGGCAAGCAGATGCGTTGGCCACGCAACTCTCCGATCTCAACAAGCACGCCGCGGAAGTGCGCGACGCGCGCGCCGGCATTGAAGTGCAACGTGCCGAGGCGCAAGCCCGACTGACCTTCGTTCGTGAAAACTGCGCGGCGGAGTTGAACCAGTCGCTTGAAGACCTCGCGCGCGAGCAGCCACTCGATCCCGAGTTTGAACTCGAAGCGGCCCAGGCACGCGTCGAAGAATTGCGCACGCGAATCGAAGGCTTTGGCGGCGTCAACATGATGGCCCTCGAAGAGTTGGCTGAGAACGAAGCACGTCTGCTGTTCCTGACAACGCAGCGCCAGGATATTGTCGACAGCATTTCTTCGACCGAGGAAGCCTTGCGCGAAATCAAGCGACGCTCGCGCGAGAGATTCCGTCACGCGTTTGAACAAATCAACAAGAACTTCAGCGAACTCTTCCAGGAACTTTTTGGCGGCGGCAAAGGCGAGATGAGTTTGATCGAAGCCGATGACGTGCTCGAGTCAGGCATCGATGTGATCGCGCAACCGCCCGGCAAGCGTTTGCAAAATGTGCTGTTGCTTTCCGGCGGCGAGAAAGCGATGGCGGCGCTCGCCCTGGTGCTCGGAATTTTCCATTACCGCCCGTCCCCGTTCTGTTTGCTCGATGAAGTCGACGCTCCGCTTGATGAAGCCAACGTGGGAAGGTTTACCGACAAGGTCGCGCAGATGTCGGCAAACACGCAGTTCATCGTTATTACTCACAACAAACGAACGATGGAAATGGCGCGCGCACTTTATGGCGTGACGATGCAGGAAGTCGGCGTTTCCAAGCTTGTCTCCGTCCGGTTCGAATAAAGCATTAGCCGCGGATTTTCGCGGACGAACGCGGATCAGAACCAGAAGAGTCCAGCACATCAAATCCCAAAACAGGTTATTTGTTTTCTTATCCGCGTTCGTCCGCGTAAATCCGCGGCTGTTTTTGCTTTCGCTCTGCCTCCGTTTGCTAATCTCGTCTCTTTCGCTAGAATGACCATCGCAAGCTGAGCGATGATCAATCGAACCTTCAAACACCGGCGTTTTCTGTCCGCCGCGTTCATGATTTTGAGCGCGGCGGTTCTTGGTGCTGGGCCATTGATCTACTCACTGGCCGCCCAGACTAAAACCAACGAGCGAAAACCGGAGCCCTCGCCGGAGCCTACGGCCAGTCCGGCGCCACAGAGTCGCGAGCACAAAAAACCACCCGCCACCACGCGCTACTCTTACGAGTTTACGCAACCGGAGTTTTTCATTCGTCACATCGTCATCGAACACGATGCGACCGGCCGTGGCAAGATCACTTTCAAGCGCAAGGGTGAGGAAGTGGCGATCGAAGAGCCGGTTGAATTATCAAGCGGCGCGCTGGGACGGATACTCGAGGCCTGGACGCAACTGCGCTTTCTGGAATCGACTGAGGACTATCAATCGGACAAGCAGTTCGCCCACCTCGGCACGATGCGCTTGAAGATGGAGCACGATGAGCAGCGGCGCACGGCCGAGTTCAATTGGACCAACAACAAACTGGCTGCCCTGCTGGCGAATGAGTATCGCCGCGTAGCCGATCAGGCCGTTCTTATCTTCGACATTTCTGTCGCCCGCGAGACACAGCCGCTGAACACTCCCAAGCTGATGGTCGAGATTGAGTTGCAAATGAAACGCAACGGCCTCTCTGATCCGCGCCAACTGGTCCCACTGCTGAACGATATTTCTACTGACGACCATCTCCCCCTCATCGCCCGCAACCACGCCTTGCGTTTGTTGAAGAAGATCGAGAAGTGACAGAAGGCAGGGGGCAGGGATACGTTTGGAGTGCGCTGACTTGTCAGCGCTTTTGTTTTCGTGACGGCTTGACGTCACGGCTTTCTCATTGGCTCTGCGATATGCACGACCGGGTTATCAGTTTCCTGGATGACTTCAGCCGCGAGGTTGCGACCGGTCGCCGCCAACCAAAGCGCTGACAGGTCAGCGCACTCCAAACGTATTCCTTACCCCCGCCCCCTTGCCCCACTGCGCTGCGCGCCAAAAAGTTATTGACTTCCGCCGTGTCCTCGGAATATTGTCCGCTCATCAAGGGACGTTCTTTTTGCAATTACTCAACGGCTGATTCTCTGCAGCTTGTCTCATAGCAACTAGCCGAACTCAGCCCGACTCAACGTTTCGTCTCGTTTAGAGGCGGGCATTCCCGCCGTTTCAACGCGCAACTGATTAGTTTTGATTGGTTTCGGCTTGAGCCAGCGGGTAGTTGCCGCCTCTAAACGTGCACACAAGGAGACTCACCACATGCCAACCGAATCAGGCGATCAAAAAATACTCGGCAACCTTCGCAAACTTATCGACTTCGTTGCCGCTGATCCCAACTACAATCCTGCTAACTCAAAGATTGCGATCGCCGCGACTGGAGACGCTTTACACGTCAGGACAGGCCGCGACCACGAACATAAAACACAAAAGAGGCTCCGTACAAAGTAGTCGGTCAATATGCGTCAGGAGAAATTCGGAGGCGCGGCGGCGCGCATGGGAAGCGCATACCGCATGGCGAAGGCGTCCGGCGCCGACCAGCCAATCCTCGACGACCTCGATACGTTTCGCCGCAAGCTGAGCAGCCAACCCAAGGCGAAAGCACCGAAGGACGATGCGAACACGCCGGGGAACGAAGGCGGCACGAGCACCGTCACACATTCAACGTCCCAACTGAGCTACGACAATCAGGTGGGAAACGTCGAGGGCATGCTCGCGCTGTTAAGCAATATCACTTTATACAACCCCAACGAGGACCAACTGAAGATCGCCAGCCTGCAAGCGTTTGCGACTGAGCTAAGGGCAGCCAACAATGCCGTGAGCGCGACTTTTGTGCCCCTCAGCCAGGCGCGAGCCACCCGCGATGAACTGCTCTACACGAGCGAAGATTCCGTGGTCAACATCGCCAAGCTGGTCAAAGCCTACGTCAGCGCCGCCTTCGGCACCCAAAGCCCACTCTACAAACAAATCAAGGGACTGAAGTTCGAAAGGAAACGCCGCGTCTAGTCGCTGCTAACCGGCAGGCCACGTCGCGATCAAACCGGCAACGTGAAGGACGGACCAGTCAGATTCCAAAACCGGCTCGCCAGGTGCAGGGACCGCCACCGAGTAACGTAGAGCCGGCCTAGTGAAACACAGAAGCGGCGCGGCAGAATGTCGAACCAGCACCACACAGTGTTGACCCGGCGCGGCAGAATACAGAAGCGGCCAGTTCCAAAGTACTAGCGGCTAACTAACGTGTAACTGCGGCCAGTGATAGTGTGCGACTGATGCACCAGTATGTAGACGCGGCTGGTCAGCTTGCTGACACGGTCTGCCAACATGCACAAGCGGCTCGTCATCCCGCATAACCGGACCGCGAGAATGTGCGAGCAGCTTGTCACACTTCAGATTGCTGTAACAGAACAGCACAAACCGCCATAACCAATGCAGAACGAAATTACAGACTGCAGAGCCGAAGTGTAAAAGCGCAAAATGGCCCATCAACTTTAGTGTTTTGCATAAGAATCCAAATTTCCTGATCAGTTTCTACTTTTTCGGAATGACCGAATTCAAGTAACTCCCTGAGGCGATATGCGTTGCCGGATTGCAGTGGCGGTGAACCACCGTGGGCATGTCTATTGCTCCTACGAATTCTGAAAACTCATCCCGATCTTTGCCAACTTAATGCGTAGCGCGCAGTCAGCAGTAGCCGAACTACTAAGGTCCCACACGCAAGAGTGCGGCGAACGTAGCTGATTGAGACGTCGAGTCCTTAGCTCGTGCCGATCCCCCAGCAGGAGGAACAATGCGGCAGTAACGTCAGAACTCGGTAGTGAGCCAAACTATCTCGGCAATGAAACCCACTAACCAGCTTCAGGCGAACAAGTCTGAACCATCGCGCAAACATTAGAGTTGGAGATTGTGAATTATCAGCCGGTCAACGAGTGTTTTGTTGCTGACCGGCTTTTTTATGTTAGCGAATGTTTCGAGAAGTTGTGAGGCCGAAAAGTACCAGTTAAGAGGAGAACCAAGTGAAAATTATTCAGCGATTAATAGTTGTTCTTACTGTGGCCGTATCTGTGTTTGCTCTTTGTCTTTTGCGCCCAAGTGAGGTGGGTAAAGCAAAACAGGAATCCACCGGCAGCAATGTTAGAAATGAAATCATCGATATCGATCTCATCCAGCCATCAAATAAGTTTGAAGAAGCGGACGGCGTAAGTACTGAAAGCGGCATTGAACTCTTATCGTGGAAAGACGGCGGCTATGTGGTGTCTGAAGCGATCAAGGTTCCAATTGACTCACCTGAACCGTTCCTCGCCCTGGCTGTGAAACTCAATGGAGAGTTCCATATCGGGGGTGCGTTGTCGTTGAATGTTAGATCCAGGTCGACAGATGGTCAGTGGCGCGAATGGATCGAGATTCAGAATGACGCTGACTCGCCTAACTCCAACAGTGAGTACAGTGGGGCGTTGGTATTTTTGCCTAAAGATGCTGTTGACGTTCAATACAGTATCAGGTTCAAACGCAGCGACAATTCAACTGATCGAGTGATTGTCAGCCGGGTGAGGCTTAGCTTTATCAGCCCTGGCGCCACTCCGCAAAACGTGCTAAGCGACCTTACCGGGCACAGCGAAGGGCCAATAGACTCGAATGTTCCAATGGCAGTATCAAAGCCTACGGTGCTTTCCCGAACGGCTTGGGGATGTCCGGACGGTCAGTCGTCTCCAGGTTGGACGCCACAATACACAACCGTAAGCCACTTGATAGTCCATCACACGGTAAATGCGAATACATCCTCGGATTGGCCCGCAGTTGTTCGGGCAATTTGGAGTGATCATACCAACAGCAACGGATGGGGAGATATAGGATACAACTATTTGGTCGATCCCAACGGCAATATCTACGAGGGTCGCGCAGGCGGCGACAATGTGATGGGCGCACACTTTAGTTGCGCCAATCCGAATACCATGGGGATTGCCGCATTGGGTACGTTTTCTACAGTAGGCCCGAGCACGAGTGCACTTACGTCAATAGAGAAAATGCTTGCGTGGAAGGCGGATCAGCGAGGCATCGACCCTCTCGCCACGACCTACCATTCAGCCACACAGCGGGAACTGGAAAATATCGCGGGACACCGGGATGCTAATGGGACCACCGCTCCTGGAACTTGTGATCATTCCACGGCCTGCCCTGGTAACGTCCTGTACGCTCAGCTGCCTACAATCAGAAACAACGTTAGGAATCTTATTGGTACAGCCTTCCCCAACCCGACGGTTAGTAGCAGTCTGGTGATTACTGGCAACTCATGCGTCGACGGAGTCCTGACGGCGAAGTTCACCATAACGAACCGGGGAAATGCGGCGATAACTCTGAAGCGACTGACGGCTGGCGGGCGACTTAACAACGACAATACGGGAGCGGGAGGGTTTCCGGACTTCAGTTTTGCGAACAACGTCACGCTCAACCCCGGCGCCTCTTATGACTACGCGGGCACGCAGACGGTGACGCGAACCGGCAACTACGGCTTCTTCGTTGCTTATGAGCGGACAGATGGGAGTTGGGTAACGAACGTACCTAAGGATGCGGGAGTAGCAAACACGGCCAGCACGACGGTGAGTGGACAATGTGGCGCGGCCAACCCGACGGTTAGTAGCAGTCTGGTGATCAGCGGCAACTCATGCGTCGGTGGACTGCTGACGGCACAGTTCACGATTACGAATCGAGGCAATGCAGCGATAACTTTGAAGCGGCTGACGGCTGGAGGCCGGCTCAACGGCGACAACACCGGAGCAGGAGGATTTCCCGACTTTAGTTTTGCAAACAACGTCTTGCTGAACCCTGGGGCATCGTACAACTACACCGGCACACAGACGGTGACGCGGAGCGGGAATTACAGTTTCTTCGTCGCTTATGAGAAGACGGACGGCAGTTGGGTGACGAATGTGCCTAAGGATGCGGGAGTGGCAAACACAGCCAGCACGACAGTGAGCGGACAATGTGGCGCGGCCAACCCGACGGTTAGCAGCAGCCTGGTGATCAGCGGGAACTCATGCGTCGGTGGAGTGCTGACGGCGCAGTTCACCATCACGAACCGGGGAAATGCGGCGATCACTTTGCAGCGGCTCGCGGCCGGAGGCCGGCTCAACGGCGACAACACCGGAGCTGGTGGATTTCCCGACTTTAGTTTTGCAAACAACGTCTTGCTGAACCCTGGGGCCTCGTACAACTACACCGGTACGCAGACGCTGACACGGACCGGCAACTATAGTTTCTTCGTTGCCTATCAGCGGACGGATGGAAGTTGGGTAACAAACGTGCCGAAGGATGCAGGAGTGGCAAACACAGCCAGCACGACGGTGAGCGGACAATGCGGCGCGGCCAATCCGACGGTTAGTAGCAGCCTGGTGATCAGCGGGAACTCATGCGTCGGTGGAGTGCTGACGGCGCAGTTCACCATCACGAACCGGGGAAATGCGGCGATCACTTTGCAGCGGCTCGCGGCCGGAGGCCGGCTCAACGGCGACAACACCGGAACTGGTGGATTTCCCGACTTTAGTTTTGCAAACAACGTCTTGCTGAACCCTGGGGCCTCGTACAACTACACCGGTACGCAGACGCTGACACGGACCGGCAACTATAGTTTCTTCGTTGCCTATCAGCGGACGGATGGAAGTTGGGTAACGAACGTGCCGAAGGATGCAGGAGTGGCAAACACAGCCAGCACGACAGTGAGCGGACAGTGTGGCGCGGCCAACCCGATGGTCAGCCAGAGCCTGACTCTGAGTCCGAACGGGCCCTACTCAGTGAATCAGACGCTAACGGCGCGCTTCAGCATTACCAATCGAGGCAGTGCGCCTATCACCCTGCAACGGCTGACGGCCGGCGGTCGGCTCAACGGAGACAACACCTGTGCGGGCGGTTGTCCTGACTTCTCGTTTACAAACAACGTCACACTTAACCCCGGGGCGAAACATGACTATGAGGGAACACAGTTGATGAGTCGCGCCGGCAGTTACAGTTTCTACGTGGCCTACCAGAAGACGGATGGTAGTTGGGTAACGAACGTGCCTGCCGACGCCGGCGTAACGAACACCCTGAACATCACTGTCGGTAATCCAACACAGACTATTGCGTGGGAGTTCAATAACTCCGGCAACTTCGAAGGCTGGAATGCGACTAATGCTTCGGCGTCTTCTGTGAACAGCGGCAAGTATTTCATTGATCCTTCCGGAGTTGATCCCTACACGACTGGGCCGTCCATTTCAACTCAAGCGTCAACCTATAAATACCTCATCGTGTTCATGGCGAGTAATGGTCTGGATAGCACCGGAGCAGTGTACTTCAAGACGCAAGCTGAGAATTTCTTCTCCGATGACAAGAAGGTGCTGTTTACCGTTTCTAACTGTTCGCTGTGCGGAAATGCCGGCTTTGTGCGCTACGCAGTTTTCATGAGCGGAAACTCTAAGTGGACTGGAACGATTACCGGGCTGCGATTGGATCCGACGGGGAGTGGCCAGGCAGGTACCAATGCCGACTCCATAGGTATCGACTACCTGCGCCTGTCGTCTTCCAGTCTGGCGTTCGAACGCTCGCCGTTCAAACCGCTCGACATTCTTTTTGCGCGAGACCGCCGGCCGCTCGGTTGGGAAGGCGGATGGCTCACAAGCTAATTGCTACTGATCAGCCCTCGGTACTTCGGCTGATTCCGCCAGTTTGCAGAATTCGATCACGCGGTTTTCGGCCCAAAAGCGATCCTCGGGAAGTGATGAGTCATGAGTGATGAGTGATGAGTCAGGCTCGGTATCGTCTCCGGCTTCGACTTTGTTAGCAGAACCCTTTCGCGAGATGAAGGCGACGTGGCCGCCCTGTCGCGGCGCGAGCAGGAGAATGTAAGGGTTGTTGGCGAGAGCCGGGTCGTTGAGCGGTGCGAAGGGGATGAAGGGATCGTCTTCGGCGTGAATGATCAGCGTCGGCAGGCGAATGCGATCGGCGATTCTCAACGAACTCGAACGATAGTAGTAGTCGTTGGCGTCGACAAAGCCGTGGGCGCGCGAAGTGAAGCGATCGTCAAACTCCCGCAGCGTCCGCACTCCGCGCAGGCCGCTAATGTCGTAAAGTTCCGGATATAGTTTGTGGTTGGTCCGAATGCGCTGCTTCAGCCGGCGCACAAAGTCGCGTTGATAAATCCAGTTTGAGCGCTTCATGATCAGGTCCGCGCTCGCCGTCAAATCAACTGAAGGTGACACAGCGCAGACGCCGAGTATCTCCGGTGGCGGGTTCGCTCCATACTCTCCGGCGAGTTTGAGCACCAGATTGCCGCCGAGAGAGAACCCGACCAGCAACATCCGCTGGACGTGATCCTTTTCCAGCAATTCCTTCACGACTGCGGCGAGGTCTGCGCTCAGGCCGCCGTGATAAATCGTGTTCGTTAGATGTTCGGTGCCGCCGCAGTTGCGAAAATTCACGCGGATGACATTGAAGCCGGCACGAAAACCCTTCTCGGCCGTCGCCTGCATGTAGTTGGATGAAGTTGAGCCCTCGATGCCGTGCCAGGCAACGATCGTCGGATGATTGTCCCGCTCCTTTTGCCAGCGACAGTGGGCCAGCACTTTCACGCCCGGCGCCACTTCAAACAGCCGCTCTTCATCGCTTTCGGAAGCAAAGCGAAAACGTCTGGGCCAGGCGTAGGCGGCGATCGTTTGCGCGTTACCGCCCGAAAACAATGAATGCGGTTGGAATGGTTTCGCGGCGAAGAGTTGCTGCGCCCGCGACAAGAGCGCCCGAGCCTTTTCGAGTTGGTGAGACTGACCGTCCGGCTCAGGGTGGATGTTCATTGTGTCTTTTAACGCTCGTCCTTGAACTCGATGGTTACGTCGGCAGTCAGAGTTTCTCGATTGGGTGTGAACTCGATGTTGATATCGGGCGGACGTTTTCCCTGTGCTTGCCAGGCAGCGAACACGCCGTGGATTTCGTCGCGCACGTCGTCTTTGAGAAAGCGAGTCGAATAGCTCGTGTCAAAAACATCGCCGCGCTTGAGTTTCCATTTCTCTTCGAAAGGCCTCGCATCGGGCACAGACAGCCCTTTGACTATGAGTTTTCCCATTCGATACTGCGGGCCTTCCTTCACGGCAATCTTGAAGGTCACGCGCTTCGCCGGCTCGTCAAACTCGGGCTTCGCATCAAAGCTGGCTTCCAGATGTCCGGTCTTTCCATATCTTTGGGCTAGTTCGCGCAGGCCCTTGTCGAACTTTACGCCGTTTGCAACCTCACCGTTTTTCATGCCAAGGGTGGCGGCGAGTTCGATCGGCGTCAGAACCTCGTTGCCGCTCCACTCGGATTTTTCCCACGAGTAAATCGGTCCCTCTTCGACGGGAATGCTGAGTTCAACGCCGCGTTTGCAGTTGCCGGCGTCCACGAATTTAACAGCCGGCGTTGCGAACTTCGCGCGCAGCTGGCCCACCTCGCGATAAAGCGGCATCAGCGTGAACTCAGAAAACGCGATCGCTCCCTTCAGCGAATAATCGTCGTCGGTAAGCTGGCGGGAATTGTCGATTAGCTTGTCCTCGGAAACATTCTGCGCGCCGGGAAAATGCAACTTGCAGATCGGCACGGGCACACCGGCGACGCTGTAAAGGTGCTCACCGCTGTGCGAGGGTGCGTATTCGACTGTGCCGTCGATCTGATGTTCCTTGAGCAGACTCTGCAACGCCTCGCGAATCCGATCGGTCATGGTGCCGGCGCTGGGCACCGCGCCATCGTAGGTAGGCACAGCCCGCCGGATCGCAGCAACCAACTCGTCATTTTTGAACCACACGAAGTTGTCGAAGACGAGCGGCATGGCGCGCCCTTTCGATTCTTCGATCTGAAAAACTACCGTCAGGAGATCGCCTTTGGTTGTGGTGCGGTAGCCGACTTTGGCGAAGAGACCGCTGTCGACGAGCCGCTGCCCGGCGGCGTCAAGCTCGGCGATGGAAAAGTTGTCGCCTAACTTCAGACCGCTGGTGGTGATCACCTGTTCGGAGGACAATCGTTCCAGGCCTTCGACTTCAATCTTTGCGATTTTTCGGGCTTGCCCTTGGGTAGGAGCGACGGTGGCAGCGATAATGGCGATGAGTATTGAGACTGTTGCCGTGATCCGTTTGATAGCTGGGGCCATAGTTTCCCTGGGTCAACTGATTATATTGAGGCAGTCGAGTTTACAGCAGTCACGGCGCGATCTACCAATCAGGGTTAGTTAGCCAAACCGTTTAGAGCGGGCAATGCCCGCCGTCTCAAGTTGCACCGGCGGGCAATGCCCGCCTCTAAACGATGCTTGCGAAACTGTTAACGCGAATGAGTGAAAAGAATTGGAGCGCGCGCACGCGGCGCGATCTCATCATTGAAGTTTGGGAGGCCCTCGATTGTGAATCGGTGGGCGCGCGCGAGCTGGAGCAGATTCAGCAGGCGCTCGGCGAGAGATTTGGCGAGGGCGCGCTCGAGAGTCCGGCAGCGATTGCGCGCGTGGTTGCCGACGAAGGAGCGGTGCTGCGACATCCAGAAGTTTTCACTCTTGACGGCAATTGGCGCGAGCGGCGGCTCATGAACGGCGGGCCGCAAACCCAGTTGGACTTCACGGATTTGAGCCAAGCATTTCAGTCTGTCGTGAAACTCGAGGAGCAGCGACTGGAGCTTCAGGCCGGCAACGATGCCAAGGGACAAACTGATCTGCGAAGGGTCGTCGCGAGTGTTCGCAAAGACTTGATGCTGAAAGCGCGCAGCCGAATCGTTGATGACAAACAACGTGAAGCGGCAAAAGAAGTATCTCAGTGGTTGATGCTGTGGCTGCAAACTCCGGAGCTGTTTTCGGATTGGCTTGACCTGCGGCGGCGGTCGCCGGAGTTTCGCAAGAAGTTTCATTATGAAGAGGCAGACTAGCGACTTTCCACAGTTTCGTTTAGAGGGCGGGCACTGCCCGCCGTCTCAAGATCGCACCGGCGGGCGATGCCCGCCTCTAAACGACAGACGGTTAAACGTCGCCCCCAAATGATTGTGGAACTTTCTGACCCGCTCACGCGAAGTAACAGTAGGTCACTCGCGACAGACTTCAGGATGAAAACAGAAACCGATCCTTCTGACAGTGAACTTCTTCAGTCGATGCAGGCTGGAAATGAAGACGCGCTGGGCGCTTTGTACCGGCGGAGGGCTCGCGACGTTTACCGGTTCGCGTTGCAGATGAGTGGCTCGCGGGCGCTGGCTGACGATGTCACGCAGGAAGTTTTCATGGTTTTGATTCGCGACGGCCACACCTTCGATCCGGCGCGCGGTTCTTTGAATGCGTTCCTGCTGGGAATCGCTCGCAATCACGTTTTGCGACGACAGCGACGCGAGCGGTTTTACGTTTCCATGGAAGACGAGTCAGAGAACGGCGCTAAGAATAAGCGTTTGCAGACAAGCGTTTGCAGACGACGGTTGGCCCGCTCGACAACCTGGCGCGGACCGAGACGATCGAGTCAGTAAGACGATCGGTTTTGGCGTTGCCGGAACGTTATCGCGAGGTCGTGGTGCTTTGTGAGTTGCAGGAACTGAGTTACGTGGAAGCGGCGGAGGTTCTTGGCTGCGCGGTTGGCACGGTGCGTTCGCGACTGCATCGAGCGCGCGCCCTGCTGCTGCAAAAGCTGCGGCCTGCCCAGGAAGCAGAAGAAGATCGGGAAGAAGAACGGGCAGCGTCGGCTGCAACGAAATCGGCGAGGTGTTTCGCATGAATTGTCAGGAATTTGAAATCATTATTCGCGATGTAGCCCGGGATTCGACCGGCGCTGAAATTGGCGCGGCGCGAGTCGATACAGCGGTGGACGGACATCAGCAAGCGGTTGACCATGCGGTCGCTTGTGGCGCGTGCGCGTTGAGGTTGCAAGACGAGCGGATGCTCAGCCGCGCGCTCGCGTCTTTGGTGACCGAGATGAAACCGCTGGCGCCGGATGCTGGGGTCGAACAAGAGTTGCTGGCGGCGTTTCGGCAGGCCGCGATGCCTGGACGCGTATCTGGGAGCGTGGGCATCCTGCCCGCATCGTCTATCTACCGGAAGAGCGGGCAAGATGCCCGCGCTCCCAGGGGATCGCGCGCAGTCGGCGACCGAGCCTACTGGATGGCGGCTGCAGCCGCAGTGCTTTTGCTCGTCGTCGGAACGTTCGCGCTGCGGGCGTTGTTATCTCGGCCGTCGGAATCGCAGGCTGGAAATAATATTGAGGCCTTGAATCTTCCGCAGGATTCCCGGAATTTAACGCCTGCCACGGACAACACTTCGTCGGTGAAGGAACACGCGGGCTCAGTTTCAACGGAAGTCGCAGCGTCGAACCCGAATCCCCAAACGCAGCCGCGGCCGGTGCGAAAACGATTACCGCAGCCCGCGCGTCGTCCCTTGCAGCCTGCCGGCGATGCAGTTCTGGCGGCGTCTGCGGCGGAACCGGCGTCGATTGGAGATCAAGCCGATAACGAAGTTACCACGCAATTTATCGCGCTCAGCTACCTCGGTCCGGCGAGTCTTCAGGATGGCGGACAGATCGTGCGAGTTGAGTTGCCGCGCTCGGCGATGGCGAGTTTTGGTTTGCCGGTGAATATGGATCGCTTCGGCGAAAAAGTGAGAGCGGACGTTTTTGTGAGCGCGGACGGCTTTGCACGCGCGATACGTTTTGTTCAATGAACGGGGCAGTAGCCCGCGCGTAAGCAGGTGGCCCCCTCTTGTCAGAATTGCCTGCGTTAGCAGGCGGTCAACTAAGCGTAGTCGAGAAGCGGCACGCGCCAGAAGGAAAGGGAACCATGAAAAAATATTTCGCATTGATAGTCGGCATCGCCCTGAATGTTTTGTTTGTACTGAGCACAGTGCAATCTTCTGCGCAACAACGGCGAGAAGTCGCGCCTGATCGAGAGGTGCGCGTCGAGGTCGACCAGGGACCGAATGCGGGACCCACTCCGCCGACGCCAGCGACGCCGATGACTCCGCCGACTCTGCCGCCGGGTGATTTCCTCTTCATGAGCACGGAGATGGCGATCGGCGGGAAGGTCGTTAAGGGCGCGCCCTATTCCGCGCAGGCGGTCGCCGAGAACACGCAAACCCTAAGCGACGGCAATCGCATTATTACCAAGTCGACTTCGGCAATTTATCGGGACAGCGAAGGCCGCACGCGGCGCGAACAGACGTTAAGAGCGATCGGCCCGTTTGCCAACGGCGGCGAGTCGCCGCAAACCATTTTCATCGACGACCCGGTTGCCGGTACCAGTTACGCGCTTAGTCCGCGCGCGCAGATCGCGCAAAAGATGCCGCCGATGCGTTTTAAGTTTCAGACCAGGGTTGCCGGCCAGTCAGGAGACGGCAGCGGCATGGGTACGGGCCCTGGTGTCGGCGGTGCTACGGCTGTCGGCGGCGGTAACGCGGTTGGTCTCGGCCCAGGCGCGCAAGGTGGACAAAGCGCCCAATGGGAAGCCGCGGTGCCGCCGCCCGAGCGCGTTGACGTCGAGCGCGCTGCGAAAGTGGGCCGGGCCGCCATGGATGCCGGGTTCGTTTGGGGCTGGCGAAATCAGGAAGCGCGCACCGAGTCTCTCGGAAAGCAGAACATCGAGGGAGTGGAAGCCGAAGGCACGCGCAGCACGGTCACGATTCCCGCCGGTGAGATTGGCAACGAGCGGGCCATCGAGATTGTGAACGAACGCTGGTACTCGCCGGAGTTGCAAACGGTGGTGATGACTCGCCACAACGACCCGCGGACTGGGGAAGCAACCTACCGGCTGACCAACATCGATCGCAGTGAACCGGCGAAGTCGCTCTTTGAAGTTCCCGCGGATTTCAAAATTCAGGAATTCGGCAGCAGGAGCAGGGGAATTGGCCCAGGGATTAGCACGACTGCCGGAGGCGCCGACGCTGACGGTAACTATAAATTCTCAGTCGATTCAGCGGCCATCTCCGGCGGGATGCTGAATGGCAAGGCAACGAGTTTGCCGATACCGTCGTATCCGGCAGTCGCCAAAGCGGCACGCGCCAGCGGCAGTGTGGTGGTGAAAATAACGATCGACGAAGAAGGCAACGTGATTGCCGCGCAGGCGGCATCGGGTCATCCGCTGCTGCAGGCGGTGTCAGTGGCCGCGGCCCGGCAAGCGAAGTTTTCGCCGACGAAGCTTTCGGGACAGCCGGTGAAGGTGCAGGGCGTTTTGGTCTACACCTTCAACGCGGAGTGATCGCAGGTCCGCGGAGAGCTCAACCGTTTGGAGTGCGGCGACCTGTCGCCGCTTTGGATTGCGGCGGCTTGACGCTGCAGCGCTGAATAGACACAACTCTAAAGATGGTCGCGACAGGTCGCGACCGAGCAAAGCGGTGACCGGTCACCGCACTCCAAAAAGTTACTCGTCTTCTTCGCCGCCGCGAATTCGTCCTTCCGCTCGCGATTGGTCGATCACTTTTTGCGCGAGATTTCCGGGGACCGGATCGTAGTGCGAAAACTGCATGTGAAACGATCCGCGCGCGGCCGTGATCGAATTCAGCGTCGACTGATAATTCAGCATCTCCGACATCGGCACCTGCGCCTTGATCACCTGGTTTTTGCCGCTGGTCTCCATGCCCTGCACGCGCCCGCGCCGCGAATTCAAATCACCCATGATGTCACCGCTGTTTTCCTGCGGCGCACTGATTTCCACGTCCATGATCGGCTCGAGGATCGACGGCTTCACCTTCTCCATCGCCGCGCGAAACGCCTTACGACCAGCCGCGCGGAATGAATGCTCGTCAGAGTCGACGTTGTGATACGAACCGTCAATCAGCTGCACTTTGAAATCGACGAGCGGATAACCCGCGATGGCGCCTGACGCGGCAGCTTCGATAATCCCTTTTTCGATCGCCGGTCGAAACTGTTGCGGAACGGCGCCGCCAAAAATCTTGTCTTCGAAAACAAAACCGCCGCCGCGCGGCAACGGTTCAAAGACAACTTTGCAATCGCCAAACTGTCCGCGACCGCCAGTCTGTTTCTTGTGACGTCCCTGCACTTCGGCGCGTTGCGTAATCGTCTCCTTGTACGGAACCTTCGGCGGATGCAGCGTCACTTCCACGCTGTAACGCTTTTTCAATTTTTCGACGACGGTCTCGACGTGAAGCTGACCGGAGCCGGAAAGGAGAAACTCTTTCGTTTGCGCGTCCCGCGTGAAATGGATCGCCGGATCTTCTTCCAGAATCTTGTGCAGGGCGACGCTGATCTTTTCCTCGTCCTGACGCGACTTCGGTTCGATCGCAAAAGCGATCGCGGCTTCCGGATAGACTACGGGCTCGTAAACGATCGGCGACTGCTTGTCGCAAAGCGTGTCGCCGGTTTGCGTCTCTCTTAATTTGACGCAGGCAATGATGTCGCCGGCATGCGCTTCCGAAACTTTATCCAGTTGTTTCCCCTGAATCGAATGCAGCATGCCGAGGCGTTCCATGGTGCCTCGCGAAGAGTTGAGCACCGTTGCATCCGTTCCCAACTTGCCGCTGATCACTTTCATCACATTGATGCGGCCCGCGAAAGGATCGGCGACCGTGCGGAAACAGTAAGCGGAAAACGGTTCGGTATCTTCATATTTGCGCGCGATCTTTTCCGCGTCCGCGGCGGCATCAACCGGGAGGCCGTACTCGGCATTGTGATGCGCGGGATCGGGAACATAGTCGACGATCGCATTGAGCAGGGCGCGCAACCCGACGAGCGTGGCGCCGGAAACTGCAAACACGGGGCACAGTTTGCTGTTCGCGATGGCTTTGTTGATGTTCGGCAGAATGTCGGCTTCGTCAAGCGTCCCCTGTTCGAAGTATCTCTCCATTAACGCGTCGTCAGATTCCGCCACCAGTTCAACTAATCGCTCGCGCGTCTTGTCGACGTATTCACGTCCCTCGGTAGGAATCTCGATCTCTTTCGCTTGTCCGTCCGCGCCCAATTCGTACGCTTTCATGTGGACCACATCGACGACGCCACGAAAATCTTTCTCTTTTCCGATCGGGAGGGTGAACGGAATGATCGCGCGGCTGAAAGTTTTCTGCGCGCTCTCGAGCGCGGCGCCGAAATCAGCGTGTTCCTTATCGAGTTTCGTAATCGCCATGATGCGCGGGACGATGAATTCATTCGCGTAAGCCCAGGTTTTTTCAGTCTGAACTTCAACGCCCTTGACCGCATCCACGACGACGAGCGCGCAGTCAGCCACTCGCAGCGCCGGCCGAGCGTGGGCCACGAAGGCCGCGTAGCCGGGCGAGTCAATAAAATTTATTTTGGTATCGCGATGTTCGAGATGAGCGAGCGAAGTATTGAGTGTGATCTTGCGGGCGATGGAATCTTCTTCGTAATCCGTGACCGTAGTGCCTTCTTCGACTTTACCCCAGCGCGGCGTGGCTCCGGCGACGTAGAGAAGCGAACTAATCAGTTGCGTCTTCCCTACGTCGCCGTGTCCGATGACCGCAAGGTTGCGAATAAATTCCGTGGCATAGGCTTTCATAAAGACAGTTCCTTTCGACAGATGCGAGTTTTGACGATACTCATCCTCAGTTCGTTAAAGCTCAAATATTGGCGCAGGATGTATTCCGGATTTGGCAAGTAATTTATCTGAGCGTGGCTGATAAAGGCAAGTTAGGCGGCCTTGAAGAGCCTCGGCTGAATGAGGATTCAGCCATCCATTTCTGACGTTACAGCATCGTAGGTGGTGAACAAATTACTGGGGGCAACTGGAGAGATTATTATGGTTTACCGCAAATTGATTACACTTTTCGCGACAATTGCTTTGGCCCTGGCGGCCACGGCGATTGCTTTTGGCGCTCAGCCGATTGACACCGACAAGAGGCAAACACAGGTAGCCGAGCCGGTGAATATCGCCATTCTCGTGCAGGACGATCTCGTGTCACAGGTCGGAAACGAACTCGGCGTGACGCGCGATTTCATTCGTTCACTGCCGCGCGGCTCGCGCGTGATGGTTGGTTACATTACGACGGGAACGCTGCAAGTGAGACAGTCGTTTACGACTGATCTCGACCAGGCGGCGCGCTCTTTGAGGATACCGAGATCCAGCACGTCTGCGTCGCCTTATAACCCTTACGTTGAAGTGGTCGAGGCGTTGCAGAATTTCGACGCAAACTGGAACGGCAAGAATGCTGTGTTGCTGATTTCTGATGGCCTGGACACGTCGCGCGGATTTGACGTGACGAGTTCGGCACACACCGTGGACCTCGAGCGGGCGATTAAGCATGCTCGGGAACGCAACGTTGCCGTCTACTCGTTCTACGCGCCGTCGGTTGGCTTAACGAGCCGCAACCGGCGCGCTGCCAGCTACGGTCAGAATTCGCTCAATCGTTTGTCGGACGACACGGGCGGCAAGGCTTTCTTCCAGGGTTCGACCGGCTTCGTGACGTTCGATTCGTACTTTGAACATTTGAAGCAGACGCTGAACCAACTCGGATAACGAGTCTGTTAGGACTGTTAGTCTAAGACAGTCGACCGAGAGGTCTACAAACAAGGACGTCGCCGCGGGAGATGAACCCGCGGCGGCGTTTTCATTTAGAGTGACAATCAGCTTTGCAACAGGAGTAAACCGATCAGTCCGCGCAGCGGACGAATGAAAGTAGCCCCGCAGTTCACTGCTGGGATAAGGTGCGAATCGAACTAGTAGTCCGCGAAGCGGACGGTTGAATGGCGGATGAACCACCCCTTTCAGTCGTCCGTTTCACGGACTTTGTCACGAACTTCATCCGACCCCCAGCGATAAATCGCTGGGCTACTCTCGGTCGTCCGCTGGGCGGACTCACCGCCTAAATTTTCTTCTTGGATTGTGAAGAAGTCGAATGATAGAGTTGATTGAGAAACCCGAGGCGGAGCGCGGCGCAAATGGCGACTGCGACAATTCTGAAGTCGGCACAATGACGCCCAGTAACTTCGCCACCGAGTTTCATTGGTAGTTCAACTTACTCGTCTGTTCCGCCAAGCGGACTGACAAGCTCACCTTAAGCGACTGGTAGTCAACCTTTATTGACGGGAACGTGCGCGAATATTGTCTCATCGTCGAGGGCGCGTATCTTTCGGAATCCGAAGCCGAACATGCTCTTCGCGATCCGTTCATCGAAGACTGGGTCGAGCAAACCGGCCACTTCAAGATTCACAACATGAACGAGATTCAGATCACCGCCGGCGTCACGCTTGGTTCGCTCGGCGTGGTGATGCTTGACGAACGTCTGTTTGAGATCGCCAGCGCCGACGCCGAGCATCCGTTGACTGAGTTGAAAGCCAAAGGCGTGGCCGAAGCCCTGCGGCGCCAGGACATGTTTGACGAAGTCGAAGTCAAACCGCGCGAAGAAGCGGCGGACCTGTAACGCAAACTGTTAGTTTGCGAGAAGCGATAGCCGGCCGCTGCGAGTCATACGGCAAACTAACAGTTTGCGCTACCCACTTGAACTCCGAATTCAAACAAACGTTTTTAGGCGGCCGAGTTGAAGTGGCCGTCGGGGACATTACGCGTCAGGGCGTTGACGCGATCGTGAACGCTGCTAACGCTACCCTGCTGGGCGGCGGCGGCGTTGACGGCGCCATTCACCGCGCCGGCGGTCCCGCGATTCTCGAGGCGTGCCGCGAAATCAGGCGCACGGAGTACCCCGACGGACTGCCCACCGGCGAGGCTGTGATCACGACCGCGGGAAACCTGCCTGCGCGTTTTGTTATCCACACCGTTGGGCCAATCTACGGTCGACACGCCGGCCGTGAAGCAGAGTTGTTGGCCGCGTGTTATCGCAACTCATTGCAATTGGCCGCGAAGAATTCATTAAACTCGATCGCTTTCCCCGCGATTTCGACCGGCGCCTTCGGTTACCCGCCATCCGAAGCCGCCGCGGTCTCCTCGCAAGCAATTACAGAGTTTCTGGAGCGCGACGAAACCCTGGAAGCAGCGCGGTTGCTTTTCTTCCTGCCCCGCGATCTGAATAGTTTTCTGAAGCATCACAAATTCAGATAACCGACTGAGTTGTGTTATAAGAACCGCTTTGTTTTCGCGCCGCGAGCGTAGACGGGAGTTCCTTGCCGTCAATTTCGCAGCGCTCATGTTTTCGTTCCACAGAGATTTTCATGATTGAAACGATTGAACACTTGAACACCAAAACCTTGCCCGCCACCCCGACAATGCCATCGCCTCTCCAGCCTCTCGAGCGGCTTTGCTGGAACTACTGGTGGAGCTGGTCCGCGGAAGGCGCCGGCGTCTTCCGTGATCTCGACGCCGAACTGTGGGACGAGTGTGAGCACAACCCGCGCCTGCTGCTCGCCAAAGTTTCTAATTATCGTCTCGCTGAGATGGCCACTGATCCGGTTTATCTGGACCGCGTGCGCCGGCTGGCGGAACAATTTGACGAGTACATGAGCAAGATTTCAGATTTCAGATTTCAGATTTCAGAGACAAACTCAGAACTCAGAACTCAGAACACCAAACTCGGAATCACGCATCCGGTCGCATACTTTTGCGCCGAGTACGGCGTGCACAATTCGTTGCCGCTCTATTCAGGCGGCCTCGGCGTACTCGCCGGCGATCACCTGAAGTCCGCAAGCGATCTCGGCTTGCCGCTCGTGGCGGTTGGCCTGCTTTATCACTACGGCTACTTTCGCCAGCGCCTCGGCCGCGAAGGTTGGCAGGAAGAGTTTTACGGCGAAACTGATCCCGAGCAGTTGCCGCTGCAACAGGTGAAGGGCGCAGACGGCGCGCCGGTGTTGGTTGAAGTAACAATTCGCGAACGCAAAGTCCTGGCGCAGATTTGGCGCGCCGACATCGGTCGCGTGCCTTTGTACCTGCTCGACACAAACATTGCTGCGAATGAAGAAACGGATCGCTGGGTCACCGGACATTTGTACGGCGGCGATCGCGAGACGCGCATCGTTCAGGAAATGCTGCTGGGCATCGGCGGCGTGCGCCTGCTTCGCCAGCTTGGCATTCAGCCCGCCGTTTTTCATCTGAACGAAGGCCACAGCGCTTTCCTCACGCTCGAGTTGGCCCGCGAGTTGGTTCAGTCGCAGGGACTGACCTTTGTTGCCGCGGCCAGGCAGGTGCGCGAGCAGTGCGTCTTCACGACGCACACGCCAGTCGCGGCCGGCAATGACGAGTTTGCCATCGATCTGTTGAGTCGATCGTTTGGTTCAGACTACGAAAAGCAGCTCGGCTTGAGTCATGAAGAGTTCATTTCGCTCGGTCGCATCGATCCAACCAACATTAAACAGGGAAGCCGGGGAAGCGAGGCTTATGGCTTAACGCCGCTCGCGATCAGGATGTGCCGTTCAACAAACGGCGTGAGCCGCAAGCATGGAGAGGTTTCGCGCGCGCTGTGGCAAAAGCTCTGGCCCGAAGAAAAGGTCGAGCAGATTCCGATCACGCACGTGACCAACGGCGTGCACGCGCCGACGTGGGTTTCGCCTTTGCTCGGTTCGCTTTTTGCGAAATATGTCGCCGCTGATTGGCCCACGCGCGCTCGCGACAAGGCGAGTTGGGCCGCGTCTGTTTCGCAAATTCCGGATGAAGAGTTGTGGGCCGCGCACTTGTTTTTGAAGGAACGTTTGGTTGCGTTCATTCGCCAGCGGTCGTTTCTGGCGCGCGTAAACCGCGAGGAGACGGCGGAGCACATCGAAGCGGCGCAACAAATGTTTGAACCCGGCGTCCTGACCATCGGTTTCGCGCGACGCGTCGCCGGCTACAAACGCTGGAATCTTTTGCTGAAGGATGCGGAACGACTGCTGCGAATAATTAATCACGCTGAACGCCCGGTCCAGTTTGTGTTTGCCGGCAAGGCCCACCCGCAAGATCAAGAGGCGAAACTTGTGCTGCAGCAGGTGGCGCTTTGGGAAAATAATTCGGCGGTGGCCCATCGGTTCGTGGTCCTGCAAAACTACGATCACGAGATTGCGCGGCAGTTGGTCCAGTCGGTGGACGTTTGGCTAAACGTGCCGCGGCGGCCGCTCGAAGCTTCCGGCACCAGCGGTGAAAAAGTTGCGATGAACGGCGGCCTGAATTTTTCTGTGCTGGATGGTTGGTGGCTAGAAGGTTATGACGGCACGAACGGCTTCGCCATCGGCGATGAAGTTGCAAGCGCGAGCGAAACCGAAATGGATGCCGGCGACGCTGAGTCGCTATACGCCGCGCTGGAGCAGCAGGTGGCGCCGCTTTACTACGAACGCGATCGGACGGGTCTGCCGCGCAAATGGATCGCGATGATGAAAAATTCCATCGCGACGCTGGTGCCGGAGTTCAACAGCGACCGCATGGTCGAAGAATACGCGCGGCGGATTTATTCCTAGAATCCTTCTGATTCGCCTAAAGAAGGGCGGGGGCAAGCCCCTTCCCGACCTTGAGGCATCCTGGACTGTGTCGATCGCTTTTACGTTGAAAGCCATCCCTGCTTAAACTTCAAACCTCGACTCCAACCGGCTCAGGGTCGGGAAGGTGGGCTTGCCCCCGCTCGTTCTCCCCCCGCAGATGACTTCCAACTAAACCGCCTCTACAATGTTGCGTTCGGACAACCTGGTTTAGGATCACCCTAAACGCGATAGTCCTCGACTTAGTCAGCATGAAATTCTGCACTGTTTGCCAGGCAAAATACGACGATGGGGTGAGCTTCTGCTCCGTTGACGGCGAGGTGCTGGAGGACGATCCAACGTCTTTCGTTGGTTCCGTGCTCGACGGCCAGTACCAAATCGAGTCCCTGCTCGGCAAGGGCGGAATGGGCGCAGTTTACCTCGCCCGGCACATCCTGCTTGGCGATCGCGTGGCCATCAAAATCCTGCCGCCCGAAGTGCGCAACAACGCCGAGTGGCTGCGGCGGTTTCGCCGGGAAGGTCAGGCGGCGCGCCGCTTTCGTCATGCCAACGCCGTAACGGTTTACGACTTAAGGACGGCCGGCGACGGCACCATCTACATGGTGATGGAATACGTCGAGGGCCACACCCTCGACGCCGAGTTGAAAAAACGCGGACGCTTCACCGCCGCCGAAGCCGTCGAAGTTCTTGAACCGATCATGAGCGTGCTCAACACGGCCCACGCGATGGGAGTTGTGCACCGCGATCTCAAACCCGAAAACATCATGATCGGGAAAGCGAACACGGCGGGTGAACCACAGATCAAACTGCTCGACCTCGGCATCGCGAAGATGCGTGAGATCGCAGGCGTCGAAAGCGCCGGCACGACCGAACTCACGATGGCGGGCCAAGTGCTCGGCACTCCTTATTACATGTCGCCGGAGCAGTGGGGTGAAATTTCTCGCGACGGCAATCCCGAAGTTGACGGCCGCACCGACATCTACAGTCTCGGTTTAGTCGCTTACGAAATGATAAGCGGCAAACGCCCTTATTCGGCGGGGACGCTGCACGAGTTGCGACGCGAACACATCACAGTCAGCCCGCCGCCGCTCACTGAAAAAGTTCCGGAGGTGCCGCGAGCTTTTAGTGACGCGATCGATCGCGCGATCTCGAAAGACCGCGGCGATCGGCAGGCGACCGCAGGCGAACTCGCTGCGCAGTTGCGCGCGGGACTCGGCGGCGCAACGGGCGCTGCATCTGAAGGCAGAACTTTTCCCGACCTTCCCTATCCCGAAAGCGCGGGCGCGCCCACGCAAGGTGCGCCGGGCAATCTAAGTACAAAGTCAGACGTGAACGCCGCGACGATCGTCACCGTCGATGCACTTCCCACCATCCCTCCAAGCAGACCGCAGCCACAGAACGCGGCGAGAGCAGGAGTTGGCGCCGCAGTTCTTGAAACGCCGCCGCAACCAGGCGATGCTGGCGATGGCGGCGACAGCATCGATTTGGCATCCAGCGTCACGATTCAACAGCAGCCGCGGGAGAAGCCTCGCGTGCAGGTTGACGTCGCTGGACCGAAAAAATCCGGCGGCAAGTCGCTGGTTTTTGTTGGCGCGGGCGTTCTTGTTTTGTTGCTGCTGGTGGTTGGTGTGGGCGGCTTCTTCGCGATGAATTGGATGAAGGCCAAACCGGACGACAGCCTTGCCGGCACAACCGGCACAACGGGAACGACTGGAACAAAGACGCCCGCGACGAAAGAGTTGGGCCGATATTGGATTGATGTAGACACTAAAGACAAAGGCGATGCCGTTCGCGCCGGTGATCTGATCACGATGCAATCCGGGCAAAGTTTTAAGTTCCACTTCCTGCCCAGCGAAAATGGTTACCTTTACATCATCGTTCCGGGCAAGAATAGCAATGCGCCGACTGCGCTGCTGACGGCCAAGCCGCATTCGGATTCAGGGTTAACCACGAACGAGGTGAAGGGCGGTGTGGATTTTATTTTCCCACACGACACTTCTGATACTGAGCACTGGCTTACCCTGGACAAAAAGCCGGGGACTGAAAACTACACGGTGATTTTTTCACCGCGGCCGCTGACGGCGCCGGCCTTTTTGAGCGCACAGGCAACCGGAAAACCGCTTAGCGAAACAGAACAGTCGGAGTTGAACAAGATTCTGGCGATTTACAAGGCCAATGGCCTGACAACCGAGACGGGTGAAAAGAATTCCGTCGCGCCCTTTGTTACGCTTAAGGTGCCTAAATCGACTGATCCAAATGACACTGGCCGTCCGATTGTTTTCGAAGTGAAAATCCAACACCACTAAATCCCTGGCCCATCCGAGGCTCGTATTTACGTTGTAGGCAGAACGTGTTTAGTTCTAAGGAGAAGTTATTGCAATGAAAAGAAAACTGATCTTTTTGAGTTTGCTAGCGGCGCTGGCGGGTTTCGGTTCGATTCAGGTTGCCGGGCCGGCGTTGGCCCAGGAGGATGAAGAGGTTCGGGGTACGTTTCTGACAAGCCGTCCGAAAGCTGGGGCAAAGGGCAGCAATTCCAGCACTACCGCGAAACCAAACCGTCGCCGTCCGAAGAAGGCGACGAACGATTCCGGTGGACCAACCGCCGGCGCGCCGAAGGGTGCCACGACCACTGCCACTCCCAAGAAACTAAATACGCCACGCATGGGCATTGGCTTGACGCTCTTTATGCGCGACTCAAATGGCCTCGCGATCCGCACCGATCCCACCCATGAGTTTCGCAAAGGTGACCGCGTCCGCTTTTTGCTGGAGACGAATGCCGATGGTTACCTTTACGTTTTCAACACTACTGACGGCGGGCCGCCGGTAATGCGTTATCCCGCCCCGGAGCTCGACGAGGGCGGCAATTACTTTCAGGCCCACGTTCCTTTTGAAATTCCTTCGAGCGCGGTGCCTGAAGAGCGGCTGCGCTGGATGGTTTTTGACGCGCACCCCGGTGCGGAAAAGCTCTATTTCGTTTTCACGCGTGAGCCGTTATCAAGGGTGCCGATCGAAGACGATCTCATCACGTTCTGCCGTGAGAACGACGCCAAGTGTCCGTGGCATCCGGGAGCTGACGCCTGGGCACAAATTCAAAACGAATTGAACGAGCCGGTAAAAGTTGCGAAAGTGCAGGGCCTGGGCCGTGCGCAAACTTCCTCAGAGCGCCAGGCAGCGACGCGCGGCATCGGCCTCAACGTCGACGACCCTGAGCCGTCGTTAATAATGTTGCAGGCGTCGACTACGAAGAACATGATCGTCGCGGCGGTGGATCTGATTCATCGGCCGGCCCCAGAGCCGACCGACCCCGATGAAGACTGACAGTAATCAGAAGGAGCATTATCTTGAACGCGTCCAGGAAATTCGCCAGGAAATTCGTCACGAAGTTCGCCAGGAAATTTATTGTTTGCATGTTGAGTGCAAGTCTGTTGTCAGGCATCGCTACGACTGCGTTCGCTTACGAGGTTGTTCCAACCGGCCTTCCAACCGTCGCGGTGCAGCAATCAGATCAGGCGGGCACGGCTTTGCAGGAAGGCAGGCGGCTGTTGAAGCGTGGCCAGGCGGACCAGGCGCTGGGGCAACTGCAAACCGCGCTCAATCTCTACACCGCTGCGAAGAATAGAAAAGGGATCGCCGCAGCGCACAATGAGCTGGGCGATCTTTATTTGCGTCAGGGTCAGGACAAAACTGCGCTCGAGCATTACGAGAACGCTTACCAGGCAATCACGGGCGCGCTCAGCCAGGAACAAAAGGAAGCAGCCGCTGCCGGAAGCGCGGCGCGCCTGGTTGATCCAACGGCCGGTCTCGCCGCTGATACCGCCACCAGCGCCAGCGACACCAGCTTCAACTCTAATCTTTTGCTCGCGAAGATTGGTGACACGAATTACCGGCTGGGCCAGATGGGCGCCGCCTCAGCAGCTTACGCCCGCATGAATCCGAAGAAGCCGGAAAGCGCTGCGAAAAAGACAAGTAAACTTTTTGGTTTAGGAGGCGTAGGACCGACATTAGGCAATATAACTAACAGCGCCGCGATCGGCACAGCAGCAGGCGCCGCTGCCGCCGCCCTGGCTACGAAGGACCAGCTCGATCAGTATCGTATTTCGATCGTCTACATGACTTACGAACTCGGTATGGGCCGCATTGCTTTTGCCGGCAACGACCTCGAAACCGCGCGCAAGCATTTTCAGAATGCTGAAGACGCGGGCAAAGGCGCCCTGCCGATGATCGCGAACCTGGGCCAGACGCGGCGTTTCCGCACCGCCGCCCGTACCAATCTCGCCGACGTTGCCTTGCGGCAGTTGGATTACAAAAACGCCGGCAAGCTTTACGAACAAGCCGCGAAAGGCGCGAAAGAAGACAAGCGACTGGATTTGTCCTGGCCGGCGCAGCGCGGTCTGGGGCGCAGTCAATGGCTGCAGGCCGTCCAGGAGAAGGACGCGAAGAAAGCGCTGAAGCTGCGAGAGTCGTCACTCCTTAACTATCGTGAAGCGCTCAGAACGATCGAGACGCTGCGCGCCGGCAGTTTGCGCGCCGACGAATCGCGCACGGCGTTTTTGGCGACGACGAAAGACGTCTTCGATGAAGCTGCGGGCTCGTTAGCCGAGATGGCTTTGCTGTCCGCGCCCGCTCCGGGTCAGCTTTCCGGCAAAGCCCTTGAGTATGCGGCCGAAGCTTTCAAAGTCACGGAGCAGTCGCGTTCGCGTTCGTTGTTGGACCTGCTGAGTGAAGGTGGAATGTCAATCACCGAAGGCATTTCGCCGGAACTGCTCAAACAAAAACAAGCCAACCTCGATCAGCAACAGTTGATTGCGGAGCAACTGACGGGAATTAGCCTCGCGCCTGATGCGGGCAAGAAGAAACCGTCTGACCTGGAAGACGACCTCGAGAAATTGCAGGTTGCTTTTGACCAGATCGAAAACCAGATCCGAACGCAGAGTCCGCGTTATGCGGCGCTGACGGGCGGACAGCCGCTGACGGTCGCCGAAATCCAGCAGAAGGTTTTGGACGATCAGACAGTTCTGCTCGAATACAATTTAGGACCCGAAGCTTCATATCTGTGGTTGGTAACCAACAGCGGGTTAAGCCTCTTTAAGCTGCCCGCACGACCCACGATCGAGAAGCTCGCCACCGACTTTCGTGCGCAATTGATACCGTCGAAGCTGCAGCGCCGGATCGTCGGCATCGATGTCATGGCCGATCCGACGCGCGGTCTGGGAATCAGCGCCACGCCGTTTGCCGAAGACGCCGCTCAGTTTGTCACCGCCTCCAGCGCGCTTTACAAAGCTGTCGTCGAGCCCGCGGGCGCCGCGCTTGGCGAGAAGCGTCTGTTGGTAGTTGCCGACGGCGCCCTGAATTACATTCCGTTTGAAGCGCTCGTAAAAGCTCCTGAAAGCGTTGACTATACGGCGCTGCCGTATCTGATCAAGACGAACGAAATCATCTACGCGCCCTCGGCGTCGGTGGTCGGAGCGATCAGGCAGCAGGAAAACAAACGCGCCGGGAAGACCATGTTGATTTTGGCCGACCCGGTGTTCAACTCAAACGACGCGCGCGCGCGCGGCGTGCCGGCGACGGCTAACGCCGAAACGCGTGGCCTCGGAATACAGAGCGCGTTAACCGATCTGGCCGGACAGGCCGCCGCCCCGACTGCCGAGACCGCCAAGATGCAGGGCTTGCCACTCGCGCGTCTCGCGGGCACGCGCACTGAAGCGGAACAAATCGTCAAACTGGCGAAGGCCTCGGGCGGGCAAGCGGACGTGTGGCTCGATCTCGACGCGAGTGAAGGCAACATCGACGCGCGCGACGTCAGCAAGTATCGCGTGCTGCATATTGCCACTCACGGCCTGCTGGATGCCGAGCGGCCGCAGTTTACCGGCCTCGTGCTTTCGCTCGTTGGCAACAAAACCGAAGACGGCTTTTTGCGGACCGATGAAGTGTTCAACCTTCGACTTGGCTCGCCGCTCGTGATGCTCTCCGCCTGCGAGACCGGTCTCGGCAAAGAGAAACGCGGCGAAGGCGTGATGGGATTGACGCGCGCTTTCATGTACGCCGGTGCGCCAACCGTCGGGGTCAGCCTGTGGTCGGTGGCAGACAAGTCGACAGCCGAGCTCATGACCGACTTCTACAAACGCCTGCTGGCGACGACAGCGACGGACGTCTCTGCTTCCGCAGCCATGCGCGATGCTCAACTCGCGATGATCGCGGGCAAGAAATACAGCGCGCCGTATTACTGGGCGCCGTTCGTGCTGGTTGGCGATTGGCGGTGATCGGTGCCGATGGGCAGTGATGACGGCCAGTGGGCGGTGGGCAGTGGGCGGTGGGCAGCGATAAGGCCAGTGCCAGTGATCAAAGGTTGGTGGTCAGTGATACGCGATAAGTAGTGAACCATTCAGTAACGTCCGTCGTTCTCTTGCTGCCCACTCCCCTGCCCACTGCCCACTGCCCACTGCCCACTGCCCACTGCCCACTTCTTCCGCGCACTCAATGCGGCACGCCAACCCTATATCGGGTAACGACCGCAACCTCGCCTTAGTCAATACTACGTTTCCCTAATATTTCCATAACAGTTTATGTGCGGCATGCCGGTTGTTTAGTGGACTCTGGAGTCTATCGCTCGACCGGCAATCCTCGGTGCATCGGGCTTTTGGGAATGGAAGGGGAGATCAAATGAATAGCAAGAGACAAAAATTTTTCGCGCGTCTGTCCATGTTGGCGTTGGCGGCTTTCCTGGCGCTGCCGTTGACGGCTTTCGCGCAGGGTAGCAACCGAACACGTCCCGCTCGCCCCGCCGATGACGACAGCAATTCCGGCGAACGACGTCGCGAACGCAGCCGTGAAAACGATGAAGCGCGCGAGCAGGAGCGCAATCGCAACCGCGAGGCCGCCGCGGCGCGGCAGCAGCAGAATCGCAACGAAGCCTTGCAAAGGCAGCAAGCACAGCAACGCGCTGCGGAGTTGCGACGACAGCAGGAGCAGAATCGCAACGAAATTTGGCGCAATCAGCAACAGAACCGCGGCGAAATTTTACGCCGGCAGCAGGAACTGCAGCGCGCCGAAGCCTGGCGTCGTGAACAGGAACGCCAACGTGCGGCCGAGTACCAGCGACAGCAGGAACTCAATCGTCGCCGCAACAACGACGACTGGCGCATTAACCAGAACAACAACGACGATTGGCGACGTCGCAATGACGATCAGTACAATCGAAACGATCGGTACAATCGCAGCCGGCGCGGACGCAACTGGGATCGCTACGGCAGCTATGGCGGAGGGTTCCAGCTTCGTCAGACCGCACTGAATGCCGGTTACAACAACGGCATCCAGGAAGGCCGCAAGGATCGCAGCCGTGGTGACCGCTTCGATTACCGCGACGAAGGCGATTTCAGCAAGGCCACCGAAGATTACAGTTCGCGCCTCGGTGACAAGGAACTTTACAAGCGTTACTTCCGCGAGGGATTTGCGAACGGTTACGAGGACGGCTACCGCGGCTACTAAGCGCGGCGGACTTAACGGCGACAACCGAAACAGCGGGAGTGGAAGACCCTGGTCAATCATGGTCAATCCACTCCCGCTTTTTGCTTTTTGCGCGAACCGAACACGGCCAAGCGGGGCACTAGCCCGACTGTAAAGGAGGGCTCCGGTCCAAATCACAATGACCCCCCTAGCGGTCAGGCTAGTGCCAGGCAACCACACTACTGCCCGTTTGTGGGAATCAAATCGATCAGCTACTATCGAAACCGTCCGCGAACCAGCGCGCCAGGGGTTGAATTATGGAAAATCACTTCATCAAAATTACGGATTCCGAAGGCTTTGAAGAGTGGGCAAACCGTTCAAGTGAGCGCACCGTAGTTATTTTCAAGCACAGTTTGACCTGTCCGATCAGTTCCAACGCGTACGAACAAATGGCTGCATTCCCAGGCGAGGTGGCGTTGATTGAGATTCAGCGCGCGCGCGCACTGTCGACTGAAATCGAGACCCGGCTGGGCGTGACGCATGAGTCGCCGCAGGTCATCGTTTTGCGTAACGGCCAGGTTGTTTGGAACGCTTCGCATTTCGCGATCACGTCCGCCGCCGTGTCCGAAGCGGTTAATCAGGCTGAAGCTGGCAAAGAGTAGTGGCGCAGTTTGAAATTCTCTGTGAAACCTCCGTGTTCTCTGTGCCTCTGTGGTGAATAAAACGGTTCAGAAACTCACCACAGAGACCCAGAGAACACGGAGGACCACAGAGGGGCTATATTGCGACACTACCCGGCAAAGCGTAAGCGTGATGGCGGACAGTCAATAGCGAACGCAAGTTACCGAGTTTGACGATGATTGAAGCAACGGAAAGACGCGGGCCGGCGATTGAACCCCGGGAGATCAAACAGGAAGGCGAGTCGGGGCTGCGCATCACCTGGGCCGACGACTGCGTTTGCCTCTACCGTGCAGCCGAGCTGAGACGCGCCTGCCCGTGCGCGCAGTGCGTTAACGAATGGACTGGCCAGCGCGTTTTGAAACCCGAAGCGGTTTCCGAGGAACTGACGATAGCTGACCTCAGCATTGTTGGACGTTATGCGCTCAATTTTCGCTGGAGCGATGGCCACGAAACAGGGATTTACAGTTTCCGCTACCTGCGAGAGTTGGGTGAAAGATAGAACTAAGGCACAGCGGATTGTTTAGAGGCGGGCATTGCCCGCCGCCTCAACGTTGAACCGGCGGGCGGTGCCCGCCTCTAAACGAAAAGATAGGCAAAATAGGCGAGTATGAACGAACAAGATTTTTTCAACGAGAAGCAGGAATCGAAAAAGGCGACGTACAGTTGCCCCCACTGCCGGCAGCGCGACGAATATGACGTGCGTTGGTTGAAGCGCACGAAGAAGCAAGCCCCGCCGCGCGGCGCCAACGAGCAGGATCGCATGCGGTATCAGAAGTCGCGCGACTACATGGTGCGCATCGATGACATGCTCGCCTGCAAGAGCTGTCGCCGCCGGTTCGACATTCCCAGCTCACAGTCGGTTGTCTTCCTCTAAAGACCCGCCGTGCATTCCGAGTCGCTTTCCTGGCATCCTGGACGACGCAATTGAGCTAACCCGCTTCTAAAAGTCGCAAAAATCCGTCTATTGAAAGACTGCAGCCGGTCCCTCGACTCCTTCCGTTTAGTTGAAGCAGTTCAAAAAGGCGCCACATTTGGTGCTTTTCCTGCGAAAGTGCGATCTCTCGAACCCGAAAGTTCACGGCCTGGGGTTTGCACCCTGATTGGCTGGATTACTGGATGGATCGTAAAGGACGGGAACACGGAACATGACAGACACACCAGAATTTTCCGGCGCGCACAAAACCAACACGTCGTTTCTTGCTCCGCTCGAGCGTCGCCTCGCGCCGTTTGTCATTCCCAGAATTCCGAAGTGGCTGGAGACCTATCACCTGACCATGCTGACCCTCCTTTGGTCGCTGCTGATTCTGGTTTTCAGTTTTCTGGCGGCGCGAAACTTGCGCTGGCTCTGGATGGTTTCGGCGATGATCTTCCTGCAGTGGGTGACGGATCATTACGACGGCAAGATCGGCAAGTATCGCAATACGGGTCTGGTGCGGTGGGGCTATTACATGGATCACCTGCTGGACTACTTTTTCCTCTGCTCGATCATCATCGGCTATGCTTTCATCCTGCCGGAGCGATCGCGGTTTCAACTGCTGCTGCTGTTGGCGCTGTTTGCCGCTTACGACTTCAGCACGTTTCTCGCGTTCTCGGCGACCGACAAACTCAAGATCAGCTACCTGAAATTCGGACCGACCGAGTTTCGCCTGGCGCTGATCATTATCAACGCGCTGCTGATTTCGTTTGGTACGAAACACATGATCAACGGCCTAAAATGGGTCAACGCCGGCGCGGCGGTCGGCCTTTGTTTTCTGATTTACGGAACGCAGAAGAAAATCTGGCGGCTCGACATGGCGGGCAGGGAAGAAGCGACGCCGGCGCGGAAAACGGAAGCGTCGCTCGAAAAATCGTACGTAGCCGCGGAGGAGTGTACGTCCTGACAACGGGTCTGCCAGGCGCTGTAAACGCCTTGAGGCAACGTTCTTGCCCTTAATACATCTGAATATACGGAATCCTCGTATATCCTGTGCTATTCCAAAGTCGCCCAACCTGCATCAGTCGTGGCTTACCGTTTGCTACCAAAGTTTGCATTGAGAAACCCGACGCAAGACGTGAGAGCGCCAGTCGTTCAAGGTTGGCAAGCAATAAAGCGGGAACTCTAAACAGGAAAGATCGTTTAAGTAGAACAATAATCAAATTAGGTGACCCTTTTCGCTCATGAAATGCGCGTTAGCTACTGGGTCAAATAGACAAGTAGCTATTGGGTCAAAAACAAGTTGGTCAAAATGTCAGAAAAGAAAGCCATCAAAATCATCAAAAAGGACGAACGGGTTCGTAAGGCTAAGCCCGCTCCTAAGGGAAACACCGCCGCGCAAACCGCGCGTGAAATGGTTCAGACCGTCACCAATTGGGTGACTGAAGTGCAGAATAAGCGCCGCGTCGAAACGGCGAATGCCATCAAGTTGATGCTGCCGAAGAATCCTCGTGCCAGCGAGGCCTAAACCCTAACGTCCCAGTTAACATCGCTAATCGCAAACTGCCGCAGCCTCGGATTGACTTCAAACCGAGGCTAAGGTTACGTTTTTGCCATGCCGCCTGCCGAAGATGATTCCAGCGCGAACGTCCCACTCGCTTTCATCCAGGAAGCTCGCCGGCTTTTAGTCGAAGAGTATCTTCCGAAGATTGAACGCTGCGTGGAGCGGCTGACTGACGAGCAAATCTGGTGGCGGCCCAACGAGGATTCAAACAGCGTCGGCAACCTGCTGCTGCACCTTTCCGGAAACGCTCGCCAGTGGATCGTCTGCGGATTGGGTGGCGACAGCGATCGGCGGCAACGACAAACTGAGTTCGATGAGCGGAGTGTAATTCCGCGCGCGGACTTGGTTGGAACGACTAAGAACCACGATCGCTGACGTGGACAAGGTGCTGTCGAGTTTCGATCCGGCGATGCTGCTGAAGAGCTATCCAATTCAGGGAACTGAGGCGACGGCGCTGGCGGCAATCTTTCACGTGACGGAACACTTCTCGATGCACACCGGTCAGATCATTCTCTTCACCAAGATGCTGACCAATTCCGATCTTGTCTTTTACGACTTCTCGAGCGGCAAACCGGTCCACACCTGGCAGGGAAGTTCAAAATAACCGCCAAGACGCCAAGGGCATCCGCAGATTACGCAAATTACACAGATTCACTGAGAAACAGAACAGCCTGGTTGAGCTAAGAAGCTGACTAGTTGCAACAGACCTTTTCATTTCTCGGGGTTTTACTGAATCTGTGTAATCTGCGGATGCCCTTGGCGCTCTTGGCGTCTGGCGGTTAGTTCTTTCAAAAGTTTGCGATTCATGATTAATATATGTGCGCCAATAAAAAGTCAGAGAGAGACAGGCAGCAATGCCCGTCCCACAACTTCCAAGGAGAACGCATCTGAATGACTTACGTCGTGGTCGAACCCTGTGTGAACTGCCGCTACACTGACTGTGCGCTCGTGTGTCCCGTCGAGGCCTTTCATCTCGACGACGACATGCTGCACATCAATCCGGAAACGTGCATCGACTGTGACGCCTGCGTTCCCGAGTGCCCCGTCGAAGCGGTTTTTGCCGAAGCCAACGTTCCGCCCGAGTGGGCACACTTCACGCAGATGAATGCGGAGAAGGCGCTCAGCGGTTTGCCGACGATCACGGCGCGGCTGGATCCGCTCTGCGAATCGGTGTCTCACTAAGCTGTAATGAACAAACGCACCAAGCGCATGCTGGGCGGCCTGGCTTTGGCTGCAGGAGCCGTCGGCGCCGCTGGTACCTATCTGAGAAAGAAAAAGCGAGTGGGAGCAAAACCTCCGCGAGCGTCAGAGAATCCCGGCAACGTCTGGGCGCGTCCGGGAATGACGGTGACGTTTCGGGCGGAGTTGATGCCGGGCCGCGACCGCGAACAACGGACGGCGAAAGTTAAGAAGCTGTTGCCTAGCGGGCGAGTGACACTGCACGAAATTGAGGGTGAACACGGGCAGACGGAGTTTGATCCGGTTCGCTAAATCCAGAGTTTCAAGTTTCAAGTTTCAAGTTCGAAGTCACACCTTCCATTCCAAGACAGGTTAAAGTCTCAGTTCCAAATCTCAGGTTCGAAATCACACGTTCCACGTCCAGGTTCCAGTCACAAGCTTGAACCCTGAACTTCGCCATCACGTACGCACTTTGGACTTTGGACTTTGGACTTTGGACTTTGGACTTTGGACTTTGGACTTTGGACTTTGGACTTTTCCCCGCCTACCAGTTGTAAATCTTCCCCGGCTCCATCACACCCAGCCTGGGAATATTCAAAGCGCTCAGTTCATCGATGACCATCTGGCGATAGGCGGGTTTGATATGCACGGCGAGGATGTCGAGGCCGTTGTGGTTTAGTTTGCGCAAATCTCGCTGCAAAGAGGCGGGCGTGTAATGCCGCGAAACTTCAGCAAGCCTGGCCATTGAATCGGGAAACGACGCTTCAATCAGAAGCGCGTCCAGGTGATCGGCACGATTGATGACGGCCCAGAATTCATCCGTCTCGGAAGTATCTGAACTAAAGGCCACGGTGCTCTTGCCGTCAGAGACGACCAGTCCAACCGTCGGCACGATGTGGTTGACGGCCACGGCCCGCACCGTCAAATGCGCGATTTTGAAATCTTCACCGGCGGGAATCGGCACATACTCCATCACTGGTCCATGCTCGTTTTTCAACTCCGAAAAGCGCGGGTAGACATTCCAGTTGAAGATGTCGCGTTCGAGCAGGTCAATCACTTCCGGCGTCGCATAAATTCGCACCGGGCATTTCAGCGTCTCAAACAAGTCGTCGATGAAAATCGGCAGGCTGGCAATGTGGTCCATGTGAGGGTGGGTCACGATGATGTCGCGCACGGACTTCCGCTGTTCAGCGTTCAACGCCAGCGCAATACTGCCGGCGTCAACCGCAACACACTCGTCGATGAGAAAACAAGTCAGACGTTGCTCGAAAGTTGCCTGGCCCTGGCTATCAAAGGTGCTTGGTAGGAGTTGAACTCTCATCGGCTAGGGAAGAGACTACCTTTGCGAGACGCGCGGTAGTAGTCGCTAAGTATAAGTCAATCAAACAAAAATGGGCGAACTTTGTTGTCCGGCGTTGCTTACGTCGCGCGCAGTAGCCTGAGAAGATTTTCGAGGGCCAACCGGTACGCCGCTTCGCGCTCGCGAGCGTCAGCGGCAGAGATGCCGCGCGCCACGCGACTGCGATGGAATGCGAGTTCGCTGGCCGTCTGATTAAACTGCCGCGCCGCTTTCCAGTGGCCTAAGCCGCCGCGGGAAAATGCGTTGAAAGAAGAGCCCATGCGCCCCCTGATCGAGCAGAGCCGGTTGTACTCCTCTTGCGTCAGCAGTCCGCCTTGGAAATCGGACGCCAGATGTTCGCGCACGATTTGTCCCTCGCGCCGGAGCGCCAGCATGATTACCACCAGCATGATAAAAAATGCGGGAATCATTATGAGGACGTAAGTAAGAATGAAGGCGCCGCCGCCAAAGAGAACTCCGGAGCCGTTCCAAATGCTGTGCATCGAGATCGCGGCCATCAGGCCGAGCGGTGGCGCAATCCACTTGACGGCGGTGTTTCGTGACTGGCGGGCCAGGCCGAGGCCGATGCCGGTAAAGCTTGTGAACATTGGATGAGAGAACGGCGCGAGGGCGCCGCGAAGAAAGAAAACGAACGGCAGCCCGACCTCGGGTTCCATGAAGGCTTTGCCGTAATACTGAATGTTTTCGGTCATCGCAAAGCCGAGCCCCACCATGCCAGCGTAGACGATGCCGTCAATCACGCCGTCAAACTCGTCTTTTTTCCAGAAGAAAAAGATTAGCAGGATGAGTGCTTTAGCGCCCTCTTCAACGATCGGAGCGGAGATGACGGCGCCAAACGTTCGGCCCGCCTTCACGCTGTTCGTCATCACCGTCACGGCAACGCCGCCGATCGTGTTGAGGATCAGGGCAAAGAAAACTGCCACCAGCGCGCCCCAAAAAAACGCGGTCGCCAGCATCCAAAACGGCTCAGCCTCGTAACGATCAATCCAGAGAACGAGGATGAGATAGACCGGCACCGGAACTGTCGCCGACACCATGCCGATTAAGAGAGGAACCAGACCTGTCTCAACGCCAATCAGGAGCAGCACGATCAGACCGAGCAGCAAGCCGATGAGCGAAGCCAAAACTCCGAGTACGATTTTGATCGCCGTCTTGTTACCGGCCGGCCTGATGACGACGGGCGTCGCAAAGCCTGGAGGCGCTAGTCTTGGATCATTCATTCGCGAAGTGAACTCCCTAAATGGTTGAACTCTCTAAAACGTCGAGGCGGATCCAGTTTGAAGAACTGTGCCGGCGTGTCGGCGCTGAGTATATACAGAGAACGAATTTAGGGCGAGCGTTTCGACTTTGGACTTTGGTCTTAAGTCTTAGGTCTTGGGACTTTGGTCTTGGGTTTTTGTACTTTGAACTTTGTAGTTGGTTCTTTGCATGCCCTGTCAGGTTTTTGTCTCAACGCCGCCGAACGATCAAAGACCAAAGACCCAAGACCAAAAACCAAAGACCAAAGTACAAAGACCAAGGTTCAACCATCTACCGAGCACAAGTTTGTGCCCGCCCGCCGTCTATCGAGTACGTCGTCCCCGTTATCCATGACGCGCGGTCTGACGCCAAAAAGAAGATTAGCTCAGCGATTTCTCGCGCCTGGCCCACGCGGCCGAGCGGGTGAGTCGATTTAGAGTGTTCCAGAAAAGCCGAGTAATCTTGTTCGCTCATCCCGCCGCGTTTGTGAATCTCAGTCACCACGACGCCCGGATTGACAGCATTCACGCGCACGCCTTTTCCAGCCAGTTCCAACGCGCCGCAGCGAGTTAGTTGATCCAAACCGGCCTTGGAAACGCAGTAGGCCAGCACACCCGGAAACGCGCGCAAGCCCGTCACGCTAGAAACATTCACGATGTTGCCGCGTCTTTCGATGATTGCGGGCAGCGCTTTCTGCATCAGCAGAAACGGCGTGCGCAGGTTGATTCCGAGCATCGCATCCCACGCCTCGGGCGACGTGTTTTCGATGGTGCCATTAGAAATGTGACCGGCGGCGTTTACCAGCACATCAATTCCGCCGAGCTGTTTAATAGTTTCTGAGACGGCAGTGTCGACGTCTTCTTCACGCGACAAGTCGGCTCGAATCGCACGAAACGGCACGCCTGCGACTCCGAGATCTTTCTTCAAATCGCGTAACGCGGTTTCGTCTCTGCCGACGGCCGCAATGCTCGCGCCGGCTTCGGCAAATCGCAGGGCCGTCGCGTGGCCGATGCCCGACGTGGCGCCGGTGACGAGCAGAACTTTGTTCGCGAACTCTTTATCCATGCTGTTTTCCTTTTAAGGGCTCGGGGCTAACTGGCGGTGGACTCCGCTGCTCATGATTGAACACGTATTTGGAGTGCGGTGACCTGTCACCGCTTTCTCTTAGCGGGGGCTTGACGCCGCGTCTGCGTTCCATCAATTCAAGAGGCTGCGACTGGTCGCCGCCGACCAAAGCGCTGACAGGTCAGCGCACTCCAAAGATCCGCGCCGCAAGTTCCACTCGCGGTCATCATATATTGACAGCAGAATACTAAAAAGCCGACTATTGTGCGTTCAAAGTTTGCATGCAGGATGCACAGTTGAATTTCCCGCCAGCCAATGTCTGCTAACGGGGCACGAATAGACTGGCCGTAGTAGTAAGTAATCTCCTGAAGAGAAAAACACTTGGGCAACAACTCCGCGGATGATTTTTTTCCCAGAGCGGCACGTTCACACGTGCACAGCTCCGGAGACGCCTCACGCAGGCGCGCACCCCGCAGCCGGATGCCTTCAAGCGCCGGTTATTTGTTGGGCGCCTTTGTGGCCGCGATCGCCCTGTTCTTTGCTCTCTGGTGGATGCTCGTCAGCGGCGGTGACGAGGCTCCGTGGATTCCCGCCGGCTTGGCAGCGAGCGTGGTTTTGCTGGTGGCGTTGTCTGCTCGCGAGGTTGTGATGCGTCGCGCGTGGACGCGTTACCTGTTGGACCAGAACGGCGACTCAGTCGGCAGAACCAGCGGTGAACACAAGCGTCCGTCAACAAAGTCGTACTCCACCTCTCTGCTGTCCGCAGCCTGGCGCAACATTCAGAAACAATCGGAAGCGGCTGACGCGGCGTCCAGTCCTGAGTCACACATGGACGTCTTTCATCTCTGCCAGGACTATCTCGCGACCACTGACGATGCCTTGCGCTCCAGTAGTTTGCCATCGGAGAAAAGAAACGGGATCCGCTCGGGACAGGAACGAGCACGCACGTTGCAGAAGCATCATCTTTTGACCTGGGCCAGAGATTCTTCGCGTTCGCTGACTTACGAAGCCCAGCAACGCGCGCGTGTTTCGGAACGAATTGAAGCAGCGAACCGGGCGCTCCATTGCGTGGAGACGGCTTTGCAGTTTTACCCGAACGAGACGGAGTTGCATGAATCCGGGGTGGCCATACGCGAGTTCATCGCGTCCGTCAAAATTGCGCACTGGGTCGAGTTGGCTGAACGTTCAGCTTTCAAAGGTCACTACCGCCGCGCCATCGATCGCTACAAGGACGCGCTTTTTTTCCTGAGCCGCGAGCCGGTGAAGGACGAGGCGCGACTGGCGAGCACCGAGCGCATTAACCGCGAGATTGAGGATTTGCAGGTTCGTCTCCAGGCGCGCAAGAAGACCAGGGCTGAAGACCAAGGAAAAGATGAGCAGGAAAGGGTGTCGCTGTGATCTCTCAACGGTGTCCAAAATGCCGCAGTTCGCGAATCAGAAAGGGGTATAAACCGACGCCCTTACTCTTTCGTCTGGTTGGCATCCACTACCTTTTATGCAATCATTGCAACCTACTCTTTACCGGTTTTGCGGTTCCCTGGACAGTCGGCAGGCCGGGCAAAAAAGGCCCCGAGAAGGGCGGTCCCGGCGGAACCCATTCCCCGGATTCTGGCAGTCATCGGCCCAAACGGGCGTGATTTGGCGACGGGAAGGCATCGATAGCCGTCGCCCGCACATCTTTGGAAGGGTCGAAAGTTGGTTTGTAGTCGTTCTTGAGGTGCTTTATGAAAAGAATTCTTGTTTTAGTCGCCGTCGTCATAGGTTTGACAGTTCCGAGCCTGGTCTTAACCCAAGCGCAGCAGGGCATGGGCCCGGCCCCAAGTCAGGATACTTTTCAGCCGTCGACATCGCAGCCTGCCGCGGTGGACTCGCAGGGAATTAGAAACTACTTGCTGGGCCCGGGCGACGTGGTAGACGTCAGAGTCTTTGGTCAACCCGATCTGAACGCGATGGCTGAAGTCGACAGCGACGGCAACATCAGTTCCTTGCCGTTCCTGGAGGCGCCGGTGCCGGCCAAGTGCCGGACGGAAAAGGAAGTACAAAAAGAGATTGCGACTGCCTACGCGAAGTACATCAAGAATCCGCAAGTGAGCGTTCGCATCAGTGAACGGAAGAGCCGCCAGCCGGCAACGGTGTTTGGCGCCGTCAGGCAACCGGCGCGCGTGCAAATGCAGCGCAAGGTCAGGCTCAACGAATTGATGGCCGTGTCGGGAGGCTTCACCGAACGCGCTTCAGGCACTATTCAGATTCTGCACACTGAGCCGCTGATGTGTCCCCAGCCCGGTGAGGAAGCGCTGGCTGGCCCAATCGACGGCGACAAGCTGCCGCTGCAAATTGTAAAGATTATCGATCTTAGATCCGGCCGGCAGGAAGCGAATCCGATTATCCGTCCCGGCGACTACGTTACGGTTACCGAAGCAGAGCCGGTCTACATCATGGGCAGCGTGATCGCTCCCCAGGGAATTTATATGCGCGATCAATTGACGCTCAGCCGCGCCATCGCCATGGTTGGCGGCGCGCGTAAAGAAGCGAAGCTCAGCGACATCCGCATCTATCGCCAAAAGCCGGGGACGACGGACCAGGAAACGATCCGCATCGACTACTCCGCCATCAAGAAGAATGAGAAGCCGGACTTCTTTCTTCAGGCCTTCGATGTGATCGAAGTTCCGGAAGCAGGACTCTTTTCCGGACCGCGAATCACGCAGACACTTTTCAGCGCGGTCAGCGGAAGTTTAGGCAACATCATGAGCAACGGCGGCACGTCCATCACGAACCGAGTTATCTATTAAGGTCGGTCATTAGTTTTTCGAATAGCTTTAGTTGTATTGGAGACAGAGAATGACGCGTAGAAGAAGCGCGGCCGACGATCGTCGCCGCCGAAAATTGATCACAGTGCTCTGGACCGGCTTGCTGGCCGTCGGCACCATCATCTTGATCTACAAGGAACAGACGGCCCTGCTCTACATCCTTGCTACCCTGGGCGTCACGGCGCTCCTCGTAGTTGTGGCGATGTCTGATCTTACTCCCGCGGAGAAACTCACAGCGGATTCGGGTGGCAGTGACGATTCCGCGGCGATTGGTAGCGGCATAAGATCGCGCGGCAGGAAGCTGTCTTAAGTCCCAAGCCGTCGCGTGCTTACTCAACGCGGTTCCGGCTTGTACAAATAAATTCTGTAGCCTTCATAACTAACTTTTATTGCATTTTTTGTGGCGATATGCTGTTGAAAGTTTAATCGGACTGATGCATAATCCGCCTGCGTCCGCCTCCCCGGTGGACGAAGTGGTCGCGTGGGGTGAGGACACGTGGCCTTAGGGCGGGAGCTGTGGGAGGCTCCCGCCCGCTTATTTGTAGCAACTCACTCCGCGACTGCGAATCTGCTTGACGCCGGATCGAATCAGGGTAGAATTCCACGACCAAAAACAAAGGGAGACGCCAGCGATCTTTTAGCACTGTCCTGCGCCTGGCCTACATATGGTTCTTTCCGAAAGCGCAAAGCGAAGGTTCAAGCGCTGGTTATTCAGAGGCCAAAGGGAAACCGGGGCAGAGACTCCAAGCGTCACCAGTCATCACAAGCAATATGCCTGGTGGCAGGTGATGTGCCTCACCGGCGTCGATTATTTTTCCACCCTCGGCTATCAACCCGGAATAGCATTTCTTGCTGCCGGTGTCCTTTCGCCAATCGCGACACTCGTGCTTGTTCTGCTGACCGTCTTTGGCGCGCTGCCGATGTATCGCCGCGTCGCGGCAGAGAGTCCGTACGGTGACGGCTCGATTTCCATGCTCGAGAGTTTGCTCTCCCGTTGGAAAGGCAAGCTGTTCGTACTCGCACTGCTCGGATTCGTAGCGACGAGTTTCATCATCACAATCACACTGTCGGCAGCGGATGCGACGGCCCACCTCGTAGAGAATCCCTTTGTCATCGATCACCTGCAATTTCTTCATCACCGCATAGTGGTGACGATCGTGCTGATCGCTGCGCTCGGCGCGATCTTCCTCAAGGGCTTTAAGGAAGCGGTCGGCATCGCGGTTGTTCTGGTCGGCGTGTACCTCGTGCTTAATCTGGCGGTGCTGGGCACTTGCTTGTTCGAGATTGCCACGAATCCGTCGCTCGTCTGGAATTGGAAGGCGATGCTTTTCCAAACTTACCGCAACCCGTTTCTAATGATCGGCACAGCGGTGATTGTCTTTCCTAAACTTGCGCTCGGCTTGTCGGGTTTTGAAACCGGCGTAGTCGTCATGCCGTTGGTGCGCGGCGACCGGGCACTGAACAAAGACGACGTCGAGGCAATTCACACCACTCGCAGTTCGCGCACCGGCGGCGATCCAACCGCTCAGGAACTTCTCGCCGGTCGCATTCGAAACACGCGCAAACTGTTGACAACAGCTGCGCTCATCATGAGCGTGCTGCTCGTCGCCAGCAGCATCTGCACGACTCTGCTAATCCCGGCAGAAGAATTTCGACCGGACTCGCTGACGCAAGCAGCCGGTAAAGCGAACGGCCGCGCGCTCGCTTACCTCGCACACCTTTACCTGGGCGACATCTTCGGCACGGCCTACGACATCAGTACGATTTCGATTCTCTGGTTTGCGGGCTCCTCGGCCCTCGCGGGTTTGCTGAATATCGTCCCGCGCTATCTGCCTCGTTACGGAATGGCGCCCGAATGGGCTCGCGCCACGCGGCCGCTGGTGGTTGTCTTCACGGTCATCTGCTTTATTGTGACGATTCTTTTCCGCGCCGAGGTTGACGCGCAGGGTGGAGCGTATGCCACCGGCGTGCTCGCGCTCATGACTTCGGCGGCGATCGCGGTCACGCTCTCGGCGCGCCGCCGCGGCCAAAAAAGTCAGTGGGCGTTCATGCTCATTTCGCTCGTCTTTGGTTACACAACCGTCGTGAACATCATTGAGGAACCGGAAGGGCTGAAGATCGCCGCGATCTTTATCGTCGTCATCGTCATCAGTTCGCTCGTTTCTCGTGTTTGGCGTTCAACTGAACTGCGCGTGGAACGCGTTGAGCTCGACGACCTCGCGCGTGAGTTTATTCGCCAGGCAGCGAGAGGAACGATTCGCATCATCACGAATCGAATCGACACCGGTGACCCGCTCGAGTATCAACTCAAGGAGAAGGAAAAGCGCGAAGACAATCACATCCCGGCTGATGAGCCGATCATTTTCTTCGAGGTGACGCCGGGTGACGCGTCGGAGTTTTCCGGTGTGCTGAAAATTTGCGGTGAGAAGGTTGATGGCTTCAAGGTCTTGCGTACGGAGTCTCCCGCCGTGCCGAATGCGATCGCGGCGTTCTTGCTCTTTCTGCGCAATGAGACGGGCAAGCTGCCGCACGTCTACTTTGGTTGGAGCGAAGGCAATCCGCTGTCGTACTTGATGAAGTACATCGCTTTTGGCGAAGGCGACACTGCGCCGGTGACGCACGAAGTTTTGCGACAGGCGGAGAAGGACCCGGAGCGTCGTCCGGTGGTTCACGTCGGCGGCTGAAGATCTTCTCTTAAGTAGTGGCTATTTTCAGTCTCTGTGCAACCTCCGTGTCCTCTGTGCCTCTGTGGTAAACGTTCGCAAATAAAGCTTCACCATCGAGAGTCACGGAGGACACGGAGGTCGCACCGAGGATAGTCCTATTTCAAACTCGCGATTTGCAGTTGCTCAGCAGGGATCAGCGGAGTAGTATTCGAATTGGTTTGAAAATTTAATGTCTGCCGAAGTTGCCGCTTTCAAGAGACGCGCAACGCGGGGGAACCAACTGTCCCGATGCTTCGGGACACGGGGCGAATCGTGAGGCTCTTGACGAGCCGGTTCACGTAGAACACTTTCCAGTTCAAGCCCGTCAGCTAACCTCGTAGGCCAAGGGAAGGGCAGTGCCGCGATCTCCGTGAGGCGTGGAGCACATTGCTCCGCGCCTTTCTGTTTTTGGATGCGAGGCACTTTAGAACGTGACGATCAACAGGCGATTCAAGTATTGGTTATATAAAGGCGAAAAGGGCAAGCGCTCCAGCCACGAAGACTCGGCTCACAAGCAACATTCGTGGTGGCAGGTCATGTGTCTCACCGGCGTCGACTACTTTTCGACGCTGGGTTACCAGCCGGGAATAGCCTTCCTCGCGGCCGGCGCGCTCTCTCCGGTAGCCACGCTCATTCTGGTCCTTCTCACACTCTTCGGTGCGTTGCCAATTTACAATCGGGTTGCAGCGGAAAGTCCACACGGTGAAGGCTCCATATCCATGCTGGAGCACCTGCTGCCGCGCTGGAAAGGGAAGCTGTTTGTCCTGGTGCTGCTCGGGTTCGTGGCCACTGATTTCATCATTACGATGACCCTCTCGGCTGCTGACGCTACGGCGCACATCATCGAAAATCCATTCACGCCTGAACTCCTTAAACATCAGGTTGGAGTCACGCTCGTACTTCTCGCTCTACTGGCCGCGGTCTTCCTGCGCGGGTTCAAAGAAGCGATCGGCATTGCGGTAATTCTCGTCGCCGCATATCTGCTGCTGAACGTCGTGGTCGTCGGCTACGGTTTATACGAGCTGCTGACTCATCCGTATCATTTTCCGGAATGGAAACAGGCGATCTTTCAGCACCCGCGCGTGCATGGCAGTCCCTGGCTGGCCATAGGTCTTTCACTGATTCTTTTTCCCAAACTTGCGTTGGGTCTTTCTGGTTTTGAAACCGGAGTGGCCGTGATGCCGCTAGTAAAGGGCGACGAAGATCTCAGCGGCGACGACTGGGAGAGCATTCATGCCACTCGTTCAGGACGGCCGGCCGCAGCCAAAACGAAGAGGCTGCTTGAAGGTCGAATCAGAAATACTCGCAAGATGCTGCGCTCGGCCGCGGTGATCATGAGCGTGATGCTGATCACCAGCAGCATGGTCACTGCCACGCTGATTCCGGCTGAAAAATTTGCGGAAGGCGGCGAAGCAAACGGACGGGCCCTGGCTTACCTGGCGCATCATTTTTTTGGCGACATCTTCGGGACCATCTACGACCTGAGCACCATCTCGATCTTGTGGTTCGCCGGCGCTTCGGCGATGGCAGGTTTGCTGACGATCGTTCCGCGGTATTTGCCGAAATACGGCATGGCGCCGCAATGGGCCCAGGCCACGCGTCCTCTTGTTCTCGTTTATTCGCTGATCGCTTTTGTGGTGACTTTCATTTTCAACGCCGACGTCGACGCGCAGGGCGGAGCCTACGCCACCGGCGTCCTGGTACTAATGACCTCGGCGGCGATAGCCGTGACGCTGGCGATGCGCAAGCGACGAAAGACCTGGATTCCGTTTCTGATAATTGCGATCGTTTTCGCCTACACTACTCTGCAGAACATTCACGAGCGTCCGGAAGGCATCAAGATCGCCTCGTTTTTTATCCTTGCGATTATTGCCGCCTCGCTTGTTTCTCGTGTGTGGCGCTCGACTGAGTTACGCGTGGAGAAAGTCGAACTGGACGATCTCGCACGCGAGTTTGTTCGCAAGGCAGCCAAGGGAACAATTCGCATCATCGCCAACCGTCGTGACACGGGCGACGCGCTGGAGTATGAAATCAAGGAGCGCGAGAAACGTCTGGACAACCATATTCCCGGCGACGAGCCGATTATCTTCTTTGAAGTCACGCCCGGCGACGCTTCGGAGTTTTCAGATGTGCTGGAAATTCAGGGGGAAGCGGTCGACGGGTTCAAGGTGTTGCGAGCGGTGTCGCCCGCGGTGCCGAACGCGATTGCTGCGTTCTTACTTTTCCTGCGCGACGAAACCGGAAAGATGCCGCACGTCTACTTTGGGTGGAGCGAGGGCAATCCGTTGTCGTACCTGCTGAAGTACATCGCATTCGGTGAAGGCGATACGGCGCCGGTCACACATGAAGTTTTGCGTCAGGCGGAAAAGAATCCTGAGCGTCGTCCGATCGTGCACGTCGGCGGATAAGTAGGACAGGCATTCTTGCTTGTCAGTTTTTGCAAAATCACGATCGGGCGGGCCAGGCCCCGCTCTGAACAACTTTTGGCTGGGAATTGCTTGGACAGGCAGGAATGCCTGTCCTACTTGAGAGCTAAGCGCTGGCTGAGTTGTTGGTTTCCGGGGCGCGTCCCGCCAGAAAACATGAGCGACAGTAAACCGGCCGGCCTTGCGACGGGTAAAAGGGGACCGTCGTCTGTTGTCCGCATTGAGCGCATTGGACCGAGACTTCGACGCGTTGCCTGATTCCGGATGTTTGGGCCGCGGTGATGGCTGCTAATCTTTCATTCTTAGCCTGCTTGCACGGTTTGCAACGCTTTGGTTCGTTTTTCAAACCCTTGTCGTGAAAAAAAGCTTGCTCTCCTGAGGTCCAGATGAAATTCTCATTGCAGTCTACACATTTGATACTTCGATCAGGATGTTCGGAGTCTGAGGTTGTAGCTGCTTCCCGGATTTCTCCCAGTTCTGACATGATCGGTTCTCCCAGGGTCGATCTAAACGTGTTGGGCGGGCCACTCGGAAGCGGTCTTGCCAAGTTCAAAGAGGAGCCGCTGATTTCCTGGCGAGTATCGGGTTGAGCGTGGCTGCCCTCGAACAGGTGGAGCGGATATTGCAAAGTATAACTATGGCGAATATGTGTCAAGGAAAAAGCGGCATATTCTGAAGAGCCTTAAAGACGGCGGCGGCGAGGGGAGATTTGAGGGGACTATGAAAGTACTGGTCGTGGGTTCGGGAGGCCGCGAACACGCAATTATTTGGGCGCTAAAACGAACTTCAGCGGAGACGCTGGAGCTTTACTGCGCTCCGGGCAATGGCGGAATTTCCCAGGTTGCGGAATGTGTCCCGATTGCTGCCGGTGACGTCACCGCGCTGGCCCAATTTGCGCGAACACGTGCGATCGACCTGACAGTTGTTGGTCCGGAGGGCCCACTTGCCGACGGAATTGTTGATGAGTTCGAACGGAATGGCCTCACGATCATGGGCCCTGGCCGCGCTGCCGCTCGCCTCGAATCAAGCAAAGCGTTCGCCAAGGATTTCATGCGGCGGCACAAGATTCCGACGGCTGATTACAGCGTGGCCCACACCGCGTCGGAAGCTTTGGAAGCGTTGCGCAGCGGGAAGTTTGGATCGCCGGAGAGTCCGGTGGTTGTTAAAGCGGACGGACTTGCGGCCGGCAAAGGCGTCGTTGTCGCGCCGTCGCGCAAAGATGCCGAACGAGCGGTGACAGAACTGACGAGCGGCGGCATGGTCGCGGAGGAAGCGGCAAAGCAGATCGTGATCGAAGCAGCCCTCGAAGGCAGGGAAGTGTCGGTTTTGTTGTTCGCTGACGGCCGCGACTATGCCTTGATGCCTGCCGCTCGCGATCATAAACGAATTGGAGAAAACGACACTGGACCAAACACCGGCGGCATGGGAGCGATCACGGATCCGTCAGTGCTCGACGAAGAAACTCTCGAACGCATTGTGGAGGAAATTGTCGAACCGACGCTGAAAGGCGCGCGCGAGGATGGCTTTCCTTTTCGCGGAATTCTCTTTGTCGGGTTGATGCGGACGGCTGGCGGTCCGAAAGTGCTCGAGTACAACGTGCGTTTTGGAGATCCGGAAACCCAGGCCATCCTGGTGCGACTGAAGTCTGATCTCTTTCAAATCTTTCAAGCCATCACGCGCGGCGAGTTGCGCAATGTTGAGGTGCAATGGAGTGATCAGTCTTCCGCCTGCGTTGTGCTGGCGAGCGCCGGCTACCCGGGTCCGTACAAAAGTGGTTTGACGATCGAGGGCCTGGATGGCCTGGCCACGATGGAGAAAACGGATGAAACGCTCCAGGTTTTTCACGCCGGCACGTCGAAAACGGAATCAGGCGAATTCCTGACAGCAGGTGGACGAGTGCTGGGAATCACGGCTGCGGCTTCGACTTTGGAAGACGCGCTGAGCGATTGTTACCGCGGCATTAGGGAAGTTAACTGGGACCGCATGCAGTATCGGCGTGACATCGGTCAGTTCAAGCCGGGACCGTAGCCCGACTGTGAGGGAGGGCGTCCAACGTAGGTGTGCGCTCTCCCTTACGGTCGAGCTACTGCCCCTGCTATACTTCGCTTTACGTTGGCAGTCGTATTTTGAACCCTTCGCAGTAATTCAGCGTACATATACGGGCGCGGGAATTTAAGAGCCACGAAAAAGATCGCACATCTCTTGGTGGAGGACGAGCGACAACATGGGACTAATAAGCAGAATTTCGCGTTCGATAAGGGCTCTTTTTGGCGGCATTATCGAGTCGACTGAGAATCCTGAACTGATCCTGCAACAGACAATCCGCGACATGCGCGACCGTGTCCCCGAGTTAAATAACTCGGTGGCGCAGGTCATGGCGACGGAAAAACTGTTGGCTAAAAGCAAGGAACGGCTGGAGGCGCAGGTCGTCGATTTGGATTCGAAGATTCGCGCGTCGGTAAAATTGAGCCGCGACGACATAGCAACCGCCTACATCGGCCAACTCCAGCAGGCGCAGATGGACCTGCAAAAGACTTCCCAGCAACTTGAGCACGCCACCCTCGCATCGAAACAGGCGCTGAAGGCCCGCGACAATTATGTGTTGCAGATGCAGCGCCGCACGGCTGAAGCGATGCAACTGATCAATCAGTCGAAGCAAGCCCGGCTGCAGGAACAACTCGCGCAAACGATGGAGTCGTTCCAGATTGGCGACGATGCGTCGACCTTCGACGAAATGCGCGACAAGATTGATCGTCGTGCCGCGGCAGCGGAAGCGAAGTTACAGCTCGGCTCCGCCTCAGTCGACAATCAAATGCAGGACATCGAACGCGAAGCGATGGACATGCAACTGCAGGACAAGCTGCTTGCCTACAAACAGGAGATGGGGCTTCTGCCCGCCGGAAGCGGTGCGCAACAAGCCCTGCCGGCGCAGGGTGAGACCAGCGGGTCCGAACAGAATGAAAAAGTAGTCAATAACAGCAATCGAATTAATTAAGCCTCTGTCCGAGGTTTGGACCAGACAGGTTCGTTTCTCAGTTCTTCAAGGATATGGCCGAGTTCCCTAAGATTGATTTTAAGTATCTGAAAGAGGCCTTCAAAGAACCCTTAAATTTTTGGGGATTGGCGACTTTTGGAATAGGCGCCGCATACTTTCAAGATGTGACAGTCCTCGGCGCGGCCCTTGCCGCCGAAACAGTTTACCTGGTTACCGTGCCAGCCAGTTCAATGTATCGCCGACTTGTCGATCGCCGCGAAAAGCAGCGTCTGCTGAAACTTCGCGACCAGCAACGCGAAGCCTCCATCAAGCTGTTTGATCCGCGCGAACGCGAAGCGGTCGAATATCTGCGTTGGATGAAAAATCAGATCTACTCCAACTACAAAAAATTCACGGGCGCCAAGCAGGTCCCTTCAAACATTCAAAGCCTGGATCAACGCTGGGAAGACTTTGTGGATTTCCTCGACGTTTACCGCCGGCGTAAACATCACCTCAGGTCAATTAATCGCCAGGCCGTGCAAAATCAACTGATGCAGGCAGAGCGTTCGGTGGAACATTCCCGGGACGATCGCGAAAGACGCGTGCAGCAATCGAATGTCGAGATTCTCAAAAGGCGAGTCGCCGCTTTTCAGGACATCGAACGGTCGGTGAAGCTGGTTGAAGCGCAGTTGCAGTCTATCGAAAACTTCTTCGGGCTGGTCAACGATCAGGTAGTCACCTTGCCCACTCCTGAGCGCGTTTCCGCTCTTGATTTCGAGCAGCTCAGCGACTCGATTGCAATGACCAAGCAGATGTTGGAAGAAACGTCCGACACCTTTGCCGCCCTTGACAGCCACAATCGCGAAATAGGCAAATTCGAATTACTCCTCAACAGCTCTTCCTCAAAATAGCCTCAAAAACAAGTCTGATTCGCGGCGCTCCTAAGCTAGCTGGTGAGAAGTTTATTCTCGTTGTGCGGCAGTGTCCGCGGTGTTCGCATCAGCTTTTCACGCCTGCTTTTGCCCGGGCTGTGCCCCTCAAACTAGCCGCCAATCAGTAGTTTAGTTCTTAATGTAGACTCTCAATTAACACACTATAATGCATTGAAAAAAAAGATGACCACAACATATTGACATTGGACTTCCAAGGGAGTATATTGCGCTCCGCTTGAGACGAGTCGGATTTGGTTGGAGCAGCGGCAGGCCCCCTAAGCTGCTCTCCGCATAAGTTTTTTCGCTTCGAAAAAAGCTAACCGAAGTTTCCGCTACACATGAAAAGCGATGGTGCGTCTACTACAATGTAGCCGTAGAACCGTCTTTGAAACTCGCAGAATTCCCTCGTGTCGGAGGTCGGGTCGGTAAGCCACGGTCACGAGAAAGGCACAATAATGAGCGCAGCAATTGGCAAACAAACCCCCTCCGCAAACGCATCGGCAAACACCGCAAACGGCATGTCCGCAACTCCCACCACGCGGCGCAAGATTCAGCCGCTGGGGTTGAATGCCAAGCGTGTGATCAGCAAACGTTACTCGCTGAAGGACGCGAAGGGTCGCGCGCTCGAAGAGTGGTCAGACATCGTGAAACGCGTGGTGACCCACGTGTCCAGAGCGGAGAAGAACCCGCAACAGCGAGACGAATTTTACGCGGCCATGACTGACGTGATGCTGGCGCGCGAGTTTGTTCCCAATACGCCTTGCCTGGTTAACGCCGGCAAAACTAACGGCCAACTGGCGGCTTGCTTCGTGCTTGACGTGCCTGACTCGATCACCGGAATCATGGATCACGCCAAGGCGGCGGCGACGATTCATCAAACCGGCGGCGGCACCGGCATGACTTACGAATTCCTGCGACCTCACGGCGCGCTCGTCGGCTCCACGCGCGGCGTTGCTTCCGGTCCCGTTTCGTTCATGAACATCGTCAATCAGGTGACTGACGTCGTGAAGCAGGGCGGCGTGCGCCGCGGCGCCAACATGGGCATGATGCGCGTCACGCATCCTGACGTGCTGCGTTTCATTCACGCCAAGAACGATCAGCACTCGCTGACCAACTTCAACATCTCGGTCAACGTCACCGACCGCTTCTTGAAAGCAGTTGACGATCACGAATGGTTTCAGCTCGAGTTTGACGGCGAAGCCTGGACAGACCCCATCTACGATCCGCTGCGCAACGACGACTACGTGATCTATCGCCGGCCGGACGGCACGGCCGTAACTTTCCCTGACAAACTGGCGTTCGACACCGCTGATCTTTCGAACTGCACGATCGAAGAGGCGCCGCGCCCGGGCATGATTTACGCGCCCGACATTTGGAATCGCATCGTTGCCAGCGCGCACAAGTATGCCGAACCGGGCATCGCCTTCATCGACGAAGTGAATCGTCACAATCACATGATGAAGTCGATGGGGCCGATTTATTCGTGCAATCCCTGCGGCGAGCAGTTTCTGCATTTCTCAAACTCCTGCAATCTCGGCTCGATTGATTTGAACAAGTTTTACGACGCCGAGAAACGTGTCGACTGGGATCGTCTGCGCGAAGTCACGCATCTTTGCACGCGCTTCCTCGACAACGTCATCGACACCTGCGCCTGGCCACTGCCTGAGATTAACGACGTCGTCACCCGCACGCGTCCCGTCGGCCTCGGCATCATGGGCTTTGCTGATCTTTGCTTGAACCTGAACGTCACTTACGGCTCGGCTGAGTCGATCGACTTGATGGACGAGATGATGGGCTTCATTCGCCGCGAGTCGTGGAACGCGAGCATTTCGATTGGCGCCGAGAAGGGGACGTTCCCCGAGTTCGAGCCCAATCGTGAAGCTTACGAAGACTTTCTTTACAACCAGATTGGCATTCCGCGCGAGGTGCCACTCACGCCGCGCAACTACGAAGTGACAACCATCGCGCCGACGGGCACGATCTCCCTGGTCGCGGAAACGTCTTCGGGCATCGAGCCAAACTTCTCCTGGGCCTACGTGCGCCGCGACACGCTCGGCACGCGCACCTACGTCCACACGCTCGCGGCGCAGGCTTTGGGAATCGAAGTCGATCAGACCGTAGCAGAGTCGATCGACAAGGCTGCTGACTACGTCTGCGAACACGAGCGTGATCTGCCGCCGCAATTCATTTCAGCGATGAACATCAGCGCGGAGCAGCACGTGCACGTCCTCGCGGCGGCGCAGCGGAATGTCGACAACAGCGTTTCCAAGACCTGCAACGGCGCGGTCAATGACACGGTTGAATCGGTCGACAATCTCTATCGCATGGGTCGCCAGCTTGGTTGCAAAGCGGTTAGTTACTACCGCGACGGCTCGCGCGAGAATCAGGTGCTGACGTCGATGAAAGCGGAAGACAAAGTGGAGACTCCGGAACTCGGCGTCGAAGTAGTTGACGCTCCGCCTGCCACCCACGCTGACGCGGCTATCGTTGCACCGCTCGGCGCAGACGCTGAGGTCGCAGCGAGACAACAGATCCAGGCCGACACCGCTGCTTCCAACGAACCGGAAGGCAGCCGCGCAGAAGCGCGATACCGGGGTCCCCAGACGGGCGGCCCGGCTGGGGTGGGGGCGTCAGGGAGGGCTCAGGCTCAAACACAAGCGCAGATCGAGGCCATCCGCATCGAGCGGCCGCGCGAGTTGAGCGGCGCCACCTGGCAGATTCCTTTTGACGGTCAGAACCTTTACGTCACCGTCAATCACGACGGACGGATGATTCAGGAAGTGTTTGCCACCGGTCCAATCAGCGGCGGCGTGGGCTTGCTCGCTTCGAAGATGCTGCGCGGTGGCTTCGACGCCGCCGAAGTTGCTTACAGTCTCAACAAGGTGACGGGCACGCACGCCGTCTGGTTCAACGAGCGTCTGTTGACTTCGCCCGAGCAGGCCGTAGCCGAGTGCATCATGATCACCAACCGCCGCGTGCAGCACCTGCCTGACTCCGCCCGCGCGCTTGGCAAGCAGCATCAACTGGCTGCTCAGCAAACAGCACTCAGCACTCAGCCTGCGGGTGATGGCACTCCGCACTCAGCACTCAGCACTCAGCACTCGATAACCGGCGCGATCATGTCCAACATGATCGGCATCTGCCCCGAATGCCACGGCCAACTCGAACACGCCTCCGGCTGCGACTTCTGCCGCGACTGTGGCTACTCGAAGTGCAAGTAGGGCTGGGAGCGCGGACATCCTGTCCGCAACGAGCGCGCAGCGCGAACCGACAGACGCACGTGTAAACCTTTAACAACAAACATGGCCGTCGCGACTTCGCGGCGGCTTTTCCGTGAGGAGAGTGAAAATGCCCGTTTATTTCGTACTCCGCACCTCACGATGTCCTAAGGTTTAAAAGGCAATTAAAATCCTGCCAGGTCCTCAGAACTCAAGTAGAACCCTTACTGCACCGACTCAGCATCGCTGTCAGGAGCGCTTACGTCTAGGAGAGTCATCAATATGTCCTATTTCTCGCAATTCATCGTTTATGCCCTGGCCGTAATGGGTATTCTTTTTAAGAGCACGAAGACCGATTCTGAGGGCAAGACTCTCTACTGGAAGCACAGTATTCCAATGCTCACAACGACGGGAAAGGTGGTTCTGGTCCTGATCACTGCATCGTCCGTTATCTCTATTGTTTCAGCGCGGCGGAAATCCGCAACGGATTCTGAGGAAAGGATTAAAGCTGAAGCAAGGCAACACGCTACAGATGAGCAACTCACGCAGGTGCGCACTCAAAACCAAACGCTAAACGAAGTCTTAGGTCGTGTTCATGAGCAGGCGAGTCTCATTAGCGCGGAGCAGCGAACCCAATTTACTTCTGTGCTCAACGAACAGAAAAAGACAGGGGAGGGAATCGCAACGCGAATAGGAGATTCCGCAAGGTTACTAGGAGGCCGCATCAACGAGTCCATTGACCTATTGCACCACAGCACAGCTGAACTCAACCGAGCCGTTCATCCAATCAAAGACGTTCTAGTTTCGTTTCGTGTCATTCCGCCACGAGATCACCCCGTATTTGCTGAATATGACCGCGCACTTAAACAGGGGATGAAGAGAGTGGATCTGAAAAGTCTTCCACAGCACACCAGGCTACTCGGCAGACAAATAGGAGACAGACCTGTCCTTGAACTCTCAATATCACAAGGGTCCCCACTATTTCCTTCCGAAATGGGTGCAGTTTTGCAGTCTTTGCGCGTGGGTATTCATATCGAGTTTTTCAACCCCGCCGTCGAGAGCAGCCGACTTGCGATGCGCTTAGGACGAAAACCCGATCTGGCCATCAAGGCTGTGGGTGATAGTTTACTTCAGGACCGATCTAGACACAGTTTCCTGTTTTACGAACTAGAAAAAGGTTGGATATACCTACTCACAAATTCTGCGACTTCTGATCCAGCTGGATGGGAAAGAACTGAAAGAATAAATTCGATTCCAGATTTACTTCCATCTCAGCTTGTTGTGAGGTTTTTTCCAATCGATTCCCCGCGCGACATAACAATGCATCAGACTCTAGTTGACCTTGTGGGAAAGTTTGAACTCGAAAGTCTAACGTTAGAAATGTCCGGTGGTCGCGAATTCCAGTTCGTGAGAAGCATGTTTACCCGACATCTGGATTCTGAGAATCACTACTTCTTCGTATCTAACTTCTTGGCAAACCGTCCACAGTTTGTTAGATGAAGAGACTCTATGGTTGGTCACAGCGTGCTCGGTTTGAAATGTGGCTGTCCTCGAATGCGCTTGGTGATTCCCATCCATATAGCACATTGTATTGAGACGCCGTCGGCGTTTTGGTCAACGGTTGAGCACACACTACGGAACCGCGAGCGGTAGCGAGCGGATGCTACATGCTAATGGAGATGTTCCCGAAGCGCAGTCCCGGACGATGGTTGAATGCCGGCATCCGCTCGCTACCGCTCGCGGTTCTGAGTCGACGGTCACCAGCGTTGGGTCATCGCACAGTTGTCAATCGAGGTGGGCGATGGTGATGAAGATGATGGCCAGCAGGGTGCCAGCGCCGATGCCTATGCCGAGGCCGATGTTCCGCGCAGTCGAGTGGCCGCGGTTGCTGTCGACCTTGGTCACGTCGGTGTAGCGGATGGTGGTTGGCGCGTCTGTTTTTCGATCGCGAATCACAAACTCATCGTTATTGGCCTGGGCGATGTAGCCCTTGATCTTGGTGCCGTCCTTTTGCCACACGGTCGCGCGCGCCTTCTCACCAACTCCAAGTTTGGCAATCTTGCTTTTAACTTTCTCGAGCGTCGTGGCCTGGGCGTCGTTTTGTTTGGCGACTACTGGCAGGGAGATGGCGGCGAGCAACATCAGGCTCGCGAGCAGGCAGCTTAAATACGTTTTCATTGTTTCCTCAATTTCATCAATAGATAGGGCGGCGTGGACAGTGGGCTCGATTGATGCTCCTGTTCCGCTGCTGTTTTCGTAAAGCGAAGAGAAGGGGAGCAATGAGGATGCCACTTCTGAAAGCGAAAATGTCCGCAGAATTCGTGGGCGAGGAACGATGGAGACGATCGAAATGTTTCTTATGCAGTAAGAATGCGGCGGTGGAGCAGGAGAAGAGGGACAGGGACGAGTGGCTTTAGTTTGGAGTGCGCTGACCTGTCAGCTCTTTGGTCGACTGCGACCTGTCGCAGTCCCGTTTTGAAACAGTTAAGAGAACCGTGACGACAGGCCGTCACGAAGACGAAAGCGCTGACAGGTCAGCGCACTCCAAATGTCAGCTCACTCCAAAACTGTAAGTGCACTCCAAAGCAAAAGGCAGTAAGCAGTTAGGTTTACTGCCCACTGCCCACTGCCCACTGCCCACTGCCCACTGCCCACTGCCCACTGCCCACTGCCCACTGCCCACTGGCACTTATCGCGGCGTGGTTGCCGAGGCCGTCGCCGGGTTCTTGGCGTTGTAATACGCGATGAAGGCTTTCGTGATATCCATTTCCTCTTTGGCCGTCAAAATCGCCGGCAAGAGTTTGCTCACGTCCAGAATCATCGTGATGCCACGCTGTGCGGCGAAGGTGTCGAGCTCTTTGCCGATGTCTGTGGAGACGGGTCCGACGAGTTCGCGATAACGCTTTTGCGTCGCGGCATCGTAATCTTCTTTCTTGTACTTGAGCTCGCGCTCGAGCCGTCCACCATCGTCCTGCTTAGCCGTAATCGTCTTTGGATCGACAACCGCCGTTTTGCTGAGCGTCTCGATCTCTTTGGCGAGGGCTTGCATTTTGTTTTGAATGGCCACCATCTCGTCCTGCTTGACTTTGAACTCGCTTTGCAGAGTCTGCAGTGCGCCGACGAACCGCTTGATGCCGTTGGTGGTGTCAGCAAAAGCTTCGGTGTCGACGAAAGCGATTTTGCTTTCAGGAACAGCGACGTTCGGCGCTGCGGTTGTGGTCGTTGCCGGTGTGGCCGCCGGACGCGCCGGGGCGGTGGTGCCTGTGGGGCGCGTACCCTGCGCGTAGGCCGGGAGAGCAGCAATTGCTGCAAGAATTGCCGAAGTGGCAAGCGTACGAACGATTTTCATAACTTCTACTTACTCCTTAAGGTGTTGAAAAGGCTTGACGGGTCGTCCTTTGTGATGTCCGCGTCGCCCGAATGGTTGCGGCGTCCCGGGCGACTTAGGTTACTCAGATTTTCGGATAAGACGACTCTGCCCGCACTGGCACGTCGACCTTGTGTTCATAGGTTATCGCAGCGTTTAGGCGTTTGGCTAATGAAGAAGAAGGATCCTGATTTACCTCGACGAGGAGTCCGTCTGGCGGACGAATGAAAATAGCTCAGCAGTTCACTGCTAGGAAAAAGCGCGAAGCGAACTGATAGTCCGTGAAACCGACTGCTGAACGGCAGATGAAGACATTTCAGTCGTCCGTTCCACGGACTTCATTATGAAATTTCATCTGTGCCCCCGGCGATGAACCGCTGGGCTACTTCCGCTCGTCCGCCAAGCGGACTCAGCTGAAACTGATCTTGTGCAAAGGTCGCGAAGTTAGTCTGGCCGCTCCACCGACTATATCCTGCATTTGACATATAGGTGGTGCTAGCGTAGGGTGGGTGTCGAACCGAGTTCAGCTTACTCCGCTCTCAGCTCCTCTGGGATCTTCCAGATCACCTGATAAATCCACAGCTCAATTACTAAGAAAGCCAGAGCCTTTTCAAACGTTCGCAACCAGTCTCTGTGACCAGTGTCACCAGTCTCTGTGTGCGCGAACCTTTGGCAAACTCATAAGGAAGATAACGGATTATGACGACGAACATCACACCACTACATGACCGCGTGATCGTAAAACGCATTGAAGAAGGCGAGCAGGTGCGCGGCGGCATCATCATCCCGGACAGCGCCAAAGAGAAACCTCAGGAAGGCGAAGTGATTGCCGCCGGAGCCGGAAAGTACAAAGAAGACGGCACGCGCCAGACGCTGGACGTTAAGGTCGGCGACCGCATCTTGTTTGGCAAGTACGCCAGCTCCGAAATCAAGATCGACGGCGAAGAGCTGCTGATCATGCGCGAGGACGAGATTCTCGGAATCATCACGCGCGCGGGTGCGGCAGCCGGTGGCAAGAAAAAAGCGTAAGGATACGGCCACAGATGAACACCGAAAGACACAGATACACCCGGAATTTACTCTGTCTTTATCCGTGTCCATCTGTGGCGCAAAGTTTTTGAAGTTAGCTTCTAGTCTGGAGAAAGTAAAAAATTATGGCAAAGCAAATAGTGCATGGCGAAGAATCTCGTGCGGCAATTCTGCGGGGCGTTAATCAACTCGCCGACGCGGTGAAAATCACGCTCGGTCCCAAAGGACGCAACGTCGTTCTCGGCAAGTCGTATGGCAGTCCGACGATCACCAAAGACGGCGTGACCGTGGCGAAAGAAATCGATCTGAAAGATTCGCTGGAGAACATGGGCGCGCAGATGGTGCGCGAAGTGGCCTCCAAAACAAGCGACGTGGCCGGCGACGGCACGACGACAGCAACCGTGTTGGCCCAGGCGATTTATCGCGAAGGTGTGAAGACCGTTGCGGCGGGCGTAAACCCGATGGCCTTGAAACGCGGCATCGACAAAGCAGTCGAGCGCGCGACCGCGGCGATCAAGAAACTCTCGAAGCCGGTTGCCGGTGACATGATTGCGCAGGTCGGCACGATTTCGGCGAACGGCGATGCGGCCATCGGCGAGTTGATTGCCGAAGCGATGGCCAAAGTCGGCAAAGATGGCGTGATCACCGTTGAAGACGCCAAGACGATGGAAACGGATCTGGAATTCGTCGAAGGGATGCAGTTTGATCGCGGCTACCTGTCGCCTTACTTCATCACCGATTCGGAAAAGATGGAAGCCGTGCTCGAGAATCCCGTGATTCTTTTGAGCGAAAAGAAGATTGCTTCGATGCGAGACTTGCTGCCGATTCTTGAGCAGGTTGCGAAGTTGGGCAAGCCGATTCTGATTATTGCTGAAGACGTTGAAGGCGAAGCGCTCGCCACCCTCGTGGTCAACAAACTGCGCGGCACGATCAACGTGGCGGCGGTTAAAGCGCCAGGCTTTGGCGATCGTCGCAAGGAGTTGCTGCAGGACATCGCAGTGCTCACCGGCGGCAAAGTCATCAGTGAAGACCTCGGCATCAAACTCGAGAACGTCAAAAGTCGAAGACCTCGGCCGCGCCAAGAAAGTGACGATCAACAAAGACGACACGATCATCATCGATGGCGCCGGCGACGTCGACGCGTTGAAGTCGCGAGTGAAAACGCTCAAAACGCAGATTGAAGACACTTCTTCAGACTACGATCGCGAGAAACTGCAGGAACGTCTCGCGAAACTCGTGGGCGGCGTGGCGGTGATTCGCGTTGGCGCAGCCACTGAAACTGAACTTAAAGAGAAGAAGGCGCGCGTGGAAGATGCGATGAACGCGACCCGCGCGGCCGTTGAAGAAGGTATCGTCGCCGGCGGCGGCGTGGCCTTGATTCGCGCAGCGAAAGCGCTCGACAAGTTCAAAGTATTCGAAACGAATGAAGACGGCGAAACGATTGACGGCGATGAAGACGAGCAGGTTGGCGTCAACATCATCAGGCGCGCGCTTGAAGAGCCGCTGCGTCAGATCGTTCAGAACGCCGGCAAAGAAGGCGCGGTAATTGTCGAGAAGGTCAGGGCCAACAAAGACCCGAACTTCGGCTACAACGCCGCCACTGAAACTTTTGAGGACCTTGTGGCCGCTGGGATTATCGATCCCGCGAAAGTCACGCGTTGCGCGTTGCAAAACGCTGCATCAATCGCGGGCTTAATGCTTACAACGGAAGCCTTAATTTCTGAGCTACAGGAAGATGATAAGCCACGGGCAATGCCCGGCGGCATGGATATGTAATCCCAAACGTCCTTAGCAAATTGGGAAGCTACCATGCTCGCATGCGGCTTCTGTTAACGCTCGCGGAGAAGTCTCCTGGGGCGACACCCCGCAAAGGGAAAAGGTAAGAAACAATGACTATGAAACTTTATGTTGGCAATCTCGCGTTCCAAACTACGAGCGAGGAACTTCAGACGATGTTCGCGCAGGCGGGCACGGTCGAAAGCGTATCCTTGATCGAAGATCGCGAAACCGGTCGTTCACGCGGCTTCGGCTTCGTTGAAATGTCATCGAAGGAAGAAGGCGCTGCTGCCATTCAGCAGTTCAACGGCAAGGACCTGGGCGGCCGCGCCCTGAATGTGAACGAAGCCAAGCCCCGCGAAGATCGCGGCGGCGGTGGCGGCGGACGCAACGGCGGTTCGCGCTACTAAGACCAGCTCGCAAGTAATTGCGACTGATGAAAGCCTCCGGCGGATTAATTCGCCGGGGGCTTTTGTTGTTTGTAATTAAGGAATTTTTGAGGAAAAGGTTTGACGACTTCCAGCAACAACCTGAACATTCACCCTAGGTGAATACGCCGAAGGCGTTGAAATAACTTAGCCCGGCGTAACACGCCGGGTTACAATGCCATCACCCTACAAACGTCCGCTTATTCGTCCTAACCCTGAAAGGGTTGAATACTCACACGAAGGAGCGCTCCATGCCACAATCTCTGTCAAAGATTTGGACACACTTGGTATTTTCCACCAAAGAACGTTATCCGTTTTTGTCAGATGGAACTGTCCGCCACGACATGCATGCTTACCTGGCAACAATTCTCAAAGCGAATCACTGTCCGACGCTACTCGTTGGCGGAGTTTCCGATCACGTCCATTTGCTCTTTGTGCTTTCGAAAAACCATTCGATCGCGAGCATTGTTTGGGAGATCAAGCGTAGCTCTTCGAAATGGGTTAAAGGGCAGGGACCGAATCTAAGTAAGTTTCACTGGCAGGAAGGGTACGGCGCATTTTCCGTTAGTCAGTCGCACGTTGAACAAGTGCAGAAATACATTCTCAATCAGGAAGCGCATCATCGGCGAAAGACGTTTCAGGATGAGTTTCGCCGCTTTCTAAAGAAGTATGAGATCGAGTACGACGAACGGTATGTTTGGGGCTAAAGGGATTGAACCCATTCAGGGTTCAAAAAGAATTCAAAGGTTGTCCTGTTCCCGGCGTGTTACGCCGGGCTAAGTTATTCGACGCCTTCGGCGTGACGATGTTGACCGAAAATTCTTGGTCGGCAATATGCTCTGAACAAACCACGCCACACCGTCGTAGTCCAACTGACTCTCTTGATACAGCAAACGTCAAGCAGATTTTCCCGGGAGACCGCGAGAAACAACCATGTATTGTCCGCAATGTGGCACTGAATCTTCGTCGGGCCTGCAATATTGCCGGTCGTGCGGCGCCAATCTGAAGGTGATTGGCAAAGCCGTTTCCCTCAGCGAGGCGATTGCGCGCAGCGACCGCGGTCCGCTGCCCAAGATCAAGGAGATGATGAAGAACCTGAAGGTCGAACAGGTGACCGAAGACATCGCGCGCGCGCTCGAACAGATGAACAATGAAATAGTGAGCAGCGAGGTTGAACTTGACGAGGAGAAGTATGAGCGACAAAACCGGAAGTTCAAAACCGCCGAGGAACGCCGAGAGAAGCATTTGATCAGCGGCGCAATTTCGCTCTTCAGTGGAATCGGGCTTGCGATTTTTCTTTATTTCCTGACCGGCGCGCTCGTGTTGAAGTTGCCGCCTGACTTCGTCGCCAGGGTGCCTTTTGAAATTGATCCGGTAGTGCGGATTTTCTGGCTGGTGGGACTGATGCCGGCGCTCTCCGGTGTCGGCCACATTATTGCCGGGCTCTGCGTCAGGCCGGATCCGCCGGAGCAGATCGCGGCTGCGAAGCGGGCATACGATTCACGGCTGCCGCGCGATTCACGACTCTCATTCGATTCCAGAGAACCTCTCAACCAAGCCGCGCCTACAAGCGTGACGGAGCGCACCACCAATCTGCTGGAACGTGAGCTGAGACAAGGACGGAAGTCTTAAGCCCCTTTCCGCGACAAAACGCTGAAGCGAACCGTGTTCCTTGCTGGCTCCGATAGGAGCATCTCGTTCCTCCGGAACGAAGATCTGCCTTCCGGTTACGGTCGGGCTATTCCCTGGACTCGTTAATAAAACGGCAAGCTTTTCGCAAGTTGTTTGCAGACTTTGCTCTTCCGCAGCGTGTCTGAATCGACAACCTGCGTGCGTCGCCGCGCGTCTAAGTGTTACTTGTACAAGGAGGTTTGAAATGAAAGGACAATATTTGAAAAAGATTGGCGGTTTTATCCTCGCAGCGCTGATGCTTTCGGGAATCGTGTTCGTTTCCCCGACCCCGGTTGAGGCGCAGGGTCGTCGTCATGGGCGAGTTATCATCGTTCGGCCCTACCGTCCCTTTGGATGGCATCGCTGGGGCTACAACCGATATGATCCCTGGTCGCCTTACGGTAGCCGGTATCGGCAGTACGTTTTCGACAATAGCGAAAAGGCTGTGAACAGCGGCTACAAGCAGGGCTTCAAAACCGGCCGAGACGACGGCAAGAAAGCGAAGAGCTTTAGCTATGAGCGGTCGCACTACTTTCAGGAGGCAGGCTTTGGAAACTTCGCCGAGGCTTACCGGAGTGGTTTCGCGAACGGTTACCAGGAAGGTTACCGCGTGGGAAGCAGTCAAGCTTCGTAACGTTTGAAGCCCAGTTAACCCTGAATGCCGCGATGGAAACGTCGCGGCATTTTTGTGTCTTTCATTGTCCGCGCAGGAGTTGGTAGTAACCGGTCACGCCGTTGAGAACGTATTGCACCGCGAGCGCGGCCAGGACGATGCCCATGACGCGCGTCGCGATGTGTACGCCACCTTCGCCGACGATACCAATCAAGCGCGCGCCCAGATACAACGCCACAAACGAAACCAGAAAGACGATCGCGATGGCCACGCCGATAGCAGCCAGCTTTCTCAAGTCGCCGCCGGCTTGCGAAGTCAGCAGGAGGATCGTGGCAATCGTACCGGGTCCGGATAGCAAAGGCATTGCCAGCGGAAACACGGAGATGTCGTGGCCGACTGATCCGCGTTCCGTTGGCTCGGGCGCCTGCAGGCCGCCGCGCTGTCCGAAGAGCATCGGCATGGCCGCGACGAAGAGAAGAATTCCGCCGCTGATTGAGAAAGCGTGAACCGTCACGCCGAGGTACGAAAGCACTGCGCGCCCGGCGATCAGAAAAAAGAGGGCGACACCAAACGCGATCACGACCGCGCGGACCAGGATGGCGCGGCGGCGAGCTGGCTGCTCGTCTTTGGTCAGCCCGACGAAAATCGGCACGACGCCCGGCGGATCAACTACCACAAGGATCGTGACAAATGCCGCGAGCCCGAATCTGAAGAAATCCTGGTCCATCGAGGAAACAATAAGGCCTTGGACACCCGTGGAGCAATCCGTTAGCAACAGTTCGCGAAATCGCAATACCGCAAGCCGAAGGCGTTAAATAACCTAGCCCGGCGTAACACGCCGGGTTTAATAGGACCATTTCAAGTCGTACCCTGAAAAAGTTTGAACCTGCTCAGGGGTCACAGCGGCCTCTAACTTGGTGCTACCCGGCGTGTTACGCGGGCTAAAGTTATGTAACGTCGGCGTAGACGACCAGCCAAGCGTTGTATACGGAACGACCAGCAAGAGCCTTCTCTATGAAAAGGGGCCTTGGTCGCAGGCAGGAGCATTGGCTAGAATCCGAAGTCAGACTCCGTTCGTAATTATGTGCGACTGAACTTTCCGGGTAACGGCGTGGCAATCATGAATCGACGTTATTTTCTTTCATCGTCTTTCGCGCTGGGAATGCTGGCGGCGTTCTCAAGGTTTCCGCTCGCCTCGGCGTTCGGCCAGGATGGCAACAGCGGGGCTGCTAAAGGGAACAAGTCTCTGAAAACGCAAGGAGTAAAAAAAGTGACCCGAACAAACGAAGAATGGAAACGTATCCTGACGCCGGAGCAGTTTGACGTAACGAGGCAGAAGGGAACTGAAAGACCGTTTTCCAGTCCGCTAAATGAAAACCACGACGAGGGTGTTTTCGAGTGCGTCGCCTGCGGACTGCCGCTCTTCAGTTCGAAAACGAAGTTTGATTCCGGCACCGGCTGGCCAAGTTTCTACCAACCGGTCGCGAAAGAAAACGTGCGTGAAGAGGTGGACGAGAGTCTCGCTGAAACGCGGACTGAAGTGTTGTGCGCCAGATGCGACTCGCACATCGGGCATGTGTTTCCGGACGGCCCCAAACCTACGGGCCTGCGCTATTGCATGAACGGCGTCGCACTGAAGTTTGAGAAGGAGTAACCGATCAAGCGGGTTTTGTCAGAACCGGGAGCGTTAGCGACCGGGGTTGTAATGTCCAAAGGGTGCGTACTGTTAGAACCCGGTCGCTAACGCTCCCGGTTCTGACAAAACCCGCTGTAAACGGTAAGACTAGTCGATCGTCACTTCGGCGATGTTGGCAATCGCGTTGAGCAGTTCATCAGGCTGCACAGGCTTTGGCACAAACATATTGAAGCCGGCGGAAAGCGCGCGGGTGCGGTCTTCGACGCGCACGTATGAAGTCAGGGCCAAAGCTGGAGTGTGCCGGCCGCTGGTCGCCTCGAGCGCCCTCACCTTGCTGATGAGCGCGTAGCCGTCTTCGCCCGGCATCGCCAGGTCCGACACCAACACGTCCGGCTGATACCACTCGAGTATTTCCAAAGCTTCACTCACCGACGCGGCGGTCTGCACTACTGCTTTCGACTCGCCCATCATCACGCCAAGCAGCTGGAGCGTGTCAGGATCGTCGTCCACCAGCAGCACCTTTACGTTCATCAGCGAGGGCAGCGGGGGCAGCGGCCGAACGCGTTCTGTCGGCGCCGCTTTCACTTGCAGTTTTCCCGTCGCCTTTTGTCGACGCTTGCCGCCTTGCGGCGCCAGCGGCAGTTGAATGGTGAAGGTCGCGCCTTCTCCCTGACCCGTGCTGTCGGCCTTGATCGTGCCGCCGTGAAGTTCGACGAGGTGCCGCACAATCGCCAACCCCAAACCGAGACCGCCGTGTTCGCGCGTGGTCGTGCCGTCGGCCTGGCGAAAGCGATCGAAAATGTACGGCAGAAAATCCGGACCGATGCCCTGGCCGGAGTCACTGACTTTGATCTGCAGATTTTCGCCGGCGCGTTCAACTTTTACTTCGATACGTCCGCCAGAAGGTGTGAACTTGATCGCGTTGGCCAGCAAATTCCAAACGACCTGCTGCAAACGGCTGGCGTCGCCGACGGTATGCCGGGCCGAAGGATCCAGCGTGACTTCGAGCTGAAGGTTCTTTGAATCGACGGCCAGCTGCACCGAGTCGATCGCGGCGTTGATCACTGAAGAAATGTCCACCGGCTCCTGATTGAGACGAAGTTTGCCGGTGATGATTCGTGACGTGTCAAGGATGTCTTCGATCAGTTGAGCCTGCGACTTCGCGTTTCGATCGATCGTTTCAACTGCGCGAGCGATCGCCGCTTCGTCGAGACGGCCACTGCGCAGCAGATGCGACCAGCCGATGATCGCATTCAGCGGCGTCCGCAACTCGTGAGAGACGTTTGCCAGAAACTCGTCTTTCATACGGTTGGCGGTCTCTGCTTCTGATCGTGCGACCTGCTCGCGGGCGAGCGCCGCTCGCAAGTTCTCTTCGCCGCGCTCGCGTTCGGCAATTTCCGCCTGCAACGATTTGGCCTGCTGTTGCAGTCGCAGGATGGCGCGCAGTCGTTCGTCGTCAGTCGCCAGTCCGATGTAACTTTCCGCGGGGACCACGCGCGAGTGGGTCGAGCAAACCTCGCGCAGCGGTTGCGCGAGGTTCTGGCCGCCAAAGCCACTCAACGGATAACCACAGAACAGCAGGAAGGCGTGCGACTGTTGCAGCCGATTCCAAAAGCCTTCCACCGAAATCGCTTCGTCGCATTTACCCGCCGCCCAAAGGAGCGAAACCATCTCACCGAAAATGCGCACGCGCCGATCATTCGCACTCGCTTGAGTGAGCATGGGGCGCAGCAATTGATTAAAGCGCAGCGCGTCCGGCACTCCGTCAATCATGAATTTCGCCACCGTCTCGGCAGCGTCGAGCGTAACGTATTGCCCGGTCGCACGCGCCGCAGCGACGTCGAGCCCGCTGCTTTCGAGCAACTCGTCCAGAGTCTCTTGATGATTTTTTGTTGCTACGACGATGACGGCTTCGTCAGCGGTCAGTCCTGAGCTGACGAAAGCGCTCAGTGAATTCAACAGGTAGGCGTCTGACTCGTAGAACTGGGCGAAATGATCCGTCTGGCCCATCTCGCTCCAATCAGTGTGGGGCGCGAGGTTCCAGATGATGACATCATTCGAATCGCTGGGCAGCACTTCGTTGGCGAGGTTGCCATTGTCCTTTGCTTTAATCAAAAAATCCTCCTGCGCGATCCCAACCAGGTTGCGAGTCCGTATGACCAACCACCGGCACAGACCGTCCGATAGTGCTGAGGCATTGTGGCTCCGATGGCAGCTCATTCTAGCGGTCTTGTGCCCGCTAAACCAGTATGGTTTCCCTTTCCGGCTCGGAAAGCAATCACTTTGTCGCCGGCGAGTGGCCCGGTCCGCAGCGTCGCTGAACTCACACCTGGCGGCTCTCATCACTGATGATTCGATAGCAACTGCACGAGGCTGCTTCCAGCCCGGGGCGATCCAGAACCTTCAGGCGGCCGCGGCTGTAGGTGATCATTTTGCCCTTTTGCAGTTCGCTGGCAGCTTTACTAACGCCTTCGCGTCGCACGCCTAACATGTTCGACAGAAACTCCTGCGTGAGTTGAAACTCGTCGTCTCCCATGCGGTCATGCGTCATTAACAGCCAGCGCGCCAATCGCGCGTTTACGGAATGAAACTGATTGCAGACTGCGGCCTGCTGTATCTGCGTCAGGACGGAATGGGAATAACGCCGCAGAACTCGCGAGAACGCCCAGTTGCTACATTCTTTCTGAAACGAGGCCGACTTCATCTTCATTGCTGAGCCCACGCCCTGCACCACCGCGCGATTCAACGAAGAGTCGACGCCCAAAAATACACCCAGGCCAACCATGCCTTCTTTGCCGACTAAGCCGACTTCGAGCGTGGCCCGTTCGTTATCTGCGGCGAGCAGCGAGATGATGCCGCTGTTGGGGAAGTAGACATCACTGACGAACGCATTAGGCTGATAAATGATCTCGCCGAGGACTAGCGGGATCTCTTCGAGATTGCGCAGCAGGTTTTGATAATCCTTCTTTGGCAGGGCGGCAAGCAGCCGGTTCGAAACTGATGGACTCTTTGCAGGCGACATCGAAAAACTCCTTGCGTTGCAGCGTCATGAAACACGCATACGGCACAAGGAGGAGTTTGCGGAAACGGGTCCCGATGTCGGATGTAAGACCAGGAAAGCTAACGCATTGAGTGTACAGCAGACGGAGTGGATTGTCGCTCAGGGAGTGGAGTGTGAAGCGGTTAGTCCAGCAGGCGTTCGTACTCGGTTTTGACGACCTGATAGCATTCGCAAACGCAGTTTTCCAAACCCTTGCGATCGAGGATGGTCATGTCGCCGCGCGCGTAGCTGATGTAGCCCTCGCTTTGCAGTCGCCGGGCGGCGTGAGTTATGCCTTCGCGTCGCACACCCAGCATGTTGGCGATCAAGTCCTGAGTCATGATCAGTCTGTCCGTCGGCAAACGATCGTGACTGAGCAACAGCCACCGACAAAGTTGCTGATCGACCGAGTGGAGTCGGTTGCAAACCGCAGTCTGTGAAATTTGCGTAATCAACGCCTGCGTGTAGCGCAGACAAACGTTGTGAAAACGACCGCCACGCGTGAACTCCTGCTTCAGCTTCCCGGCCTTTATCTTTAGAGTTTTGCCGGCACTCTGCACCACTGCGCGATTGGGAGTGGTGTCGCCACCCATGAAGATCGCAATGCCGACGAGGCCGTCGTTCCCGACGACGCCGATCTCAGCGGTAGACCCGTTTTCCATTATGTAGAGCAGGGAAATGATCGCGGTCGTCGGGAGATAGACGTATTCCATCCTCTCTCCCGATTCATAGATAACGTCGCCGAGCTTGAGGGAAACGAGTTCCAGATCGGGCAAGAGCCGCTCCAACTCGTCGGCAGCAATGTGGGCCAGCAAGTGATTCTCAAGTGCCTCGCTTTTGGTAGCAGTGCCGTCCATATTGTCCTTCTGTTGGTGGTTGGAACTAGAAGAAGTGGAAACCTCTGGTGCGTTGGGAGGTGAGTGTTTGGCTCAACAACCGAATAACCGCGCAGAATATATAGTTTTCCTCTTTGTGCGTCAACGCACATAGAAACCAGTCGGCAAGGCTTACACCCGCTGCACCATATCCGGATTTGTAACTTGATATGGGGAGGCAATTCTTCAGGTAGACAGGATTTAGTCAGTTGTTAAATGGATTCGCTGCCGGGGAATGCCAGTTGCACCTACTGATTGCCAAGGAGTCAATTATGAAAACAAATCGTACAAAAATGAGACTTGGTGGAGCGATAGCCGTACTGTTGCTGGTGTTTGTCATGGGAACGCCCACGGGGCAAACAGTTCAGGCGCAGAATCGCAATGATGTTTCTTACGGACAGGACGGCCGCTACAACCAAAATCGTCGTGGACGAAACTGGGACAACTACGGAAACTACGGCGGCTCGTTTGACCTTCGCCAGACCGCGCTGAATGCCGGTTACAACGAAGGAATGAAAGACGGCACAGCGGCCCGCAGCCGGAGTCGCAACTACCGCAACTACAACGACTACCGCAACCAGAACGCCTACCGAAAAGCTACAAAGGACTACAGCTCGAAGCTTGGCAGTAGGTCGATCTATCAGCGGTATTTCCGCGAGGCATACGAGACGGGGTTCAACGACGGATTCAACCCGCAGGCCAACTACGACAACCGCAACGACAACAATCGCAACCGTGATTGGGATCGTAACAACGACAACAACGGCAACTGGGACCGAAACAACCGACGTGGTCGCAACTGGGATCGCTACGACAACTACGGCGGTTCTTCCAACCTGCGACAGACGGCTCTGAACGCCGGCTACAACGAGGGAATTAAGGAAGGTCGCGACGATCGCAACGACAACGACCGGTCCGACTTTCGCAACAATAGCGCCTATCAGAAAGCTACGACCGACTACAGCTCAAAGCTGGGCGACCGTACCCTTTATCAGCGCTACTATCGCCAGGGTTATGAGAACGGTTACTACGACGGTCTCAACGGCAACTAAGACCACATTCAACTTCTGAGGACTAGTTTCTTCAGGTGACCTGGAACGGTCGGGCTCAGGCTCGAGCGTTCCAGGTTTTTTTGTTTCTGCCGGTTGTCGTTTCGGCGCAGATTATTATTTCGGAAGGGCCTTGAGAATTCTTTGAATTATCTCGCAGTTTTGTGCGTTAGCGCACAGACGAGCGGCGTTTTGTGTTCTAACTTAGCCTACCGTAGCAATTGGAGCAGTCTCCCCCCTTGAAAACAGGCTTGCGTTGAGAAAGTTCTTATGGGCTGAATCCGTCCTAAGCTAGTTTTCACTGGGGAACTAAGGGTGGATCTCATTGGGGGTGACGATCCACCCTTTAGTTTGTCTATGAGGTCGCGGGGTTTTGGGGGGACTTGGCAACAGTCGAGACTGCTAACGGACGCCATGCTCTCGGGTAGCCATGACCTTGATCTTTTTGAGTTCCGGCCCTTTGATTCCAAAGTAGGTGGCCATCTGCACGATCTGCCTGGGGTCAACGAAGTCTTTCGGGTCTGAACAAAACTTCTCCAGCGTCGGGCCGAACTCGCGGCACGTCATGCTCTTCGGAATTTTTAAGCCCAGCGCGCAGGCACCCTCTGGCTTGTACTGCAAGCAGAATTCACAAACTATCATTCCAGACTCTTTTCCGGCGGAGCGTGGTCTCGAAAATTAGTGACCAACAGGGATTCGCTGAAAACGGGTCTTGCCTTCAGGATCCTGCCACGAAATGTCCAACACATAAGGTTTGACCTGGCCCGCAACCACTCTCAGCCGCGCCAGCAGGTCCGCGCTGCGATCGGCAACCTTTCCATTGACCCAGGTCTTGTGCGAGAGCACCACATTCTCTTTCGGTCGAATGGAACCGACCTGATCGAATCTAATATGAGCCTGCGAAGGTCCGCCGCCAGGCGTTTCGATGTCCTTCAGGAAGACAGTCAGAATCTCCACACACTTGAGCGCGTGATCGGCATCGTTGCTTAGTTCCAGGCGAACATCCGTTTCGACGTCGATGAACTTGAACGTTATAGGTTTCTCGATGCTCATACTCATCCTTGCTTCTTTCTGGCGCGTGGAATCGCCGCGTTCTTCTTGCTGCTTTTTCTGGCGTCTTTGTTGGCTGGCGTCAAAGCCAGGACGTCGCCTGGTTGGCATTTGAGGGCCTGGCACATCTTCTCGAGCGTTTCGAAGTTAATGCCGAGCGCCTTGCCCTTCTTCAAACGCCAAAGCGTCGTATGGCTGATGCCGGTCTCTTTAGCCAACCAATAAAAGGTTCGCCCGTGCTCTGCCAGTAACTGGTCCACCTGAATTTGAATCATAAAGTTTTCCAAGAGTTACACTATTTACCATATACGGTAGATATTGTCCATCTGCAATATATACTGCATTTGACATATAGGTCGAATTACCGTAGTGTCGAACAGTGATTAACCTCTACATCAACGAACGACGAATTGCGGATGTCACCATTCTTGACCTGAAAGGCAGGTTGAGAGTGGGCGGTAACGCGGTGGCGCTGCACAGATCGATTCGGACGCTGATCCTGGAAAAGAAAAATCGCATTCTTTTGAATTTGGCTGATGTCACTCACATCGATTCGTGCGGCCTGGGTGAGTTGGTCGCGAGCCAGATTTCGGTGGAAAACAAAGGCGGCGAGATCAAGCTGCTTGGCCTTACTGACACTCTTCGTGACCTACTGACTGTCACCCGGCTGCTCACGGTTTTTGACGTTTATGAGACTGAAGCAGACGCGGTACAAAGCTTTGCTAAGGCTGACGCAACTGTCGAGAAACCCCAACTCGCCTTCGTTTAGCGTGGTGTGAACAAAGTCGTTCGGCATTCAACCTGTTGAGGTTGCCCTGAATGCTCAGCTTCGCAGGAGTAACAAAGTGTCCGAATCTCCGAACCATTCATCAACAGACAGCCAGGCTCAAGCGCCGTCGACATCGCCGGATGCCGTGGCCGCGTCGCACTGGAAATTCATCAACGGCTGGAGAGTAGAACCGCAATCAAACGACCGGCCACCCGTAGCGGGCGTGGACCCCTCGAGCAGTCCATCGGCGGCGGTTCGTCGCTCAACCACGCGGCGGCAACAGCAGACGCGGTTCAAAGAGTGGTCGCGAAATCGACACGACTAGTGATCACAGTGAACAAAGTCCGTGGTCCACTGATTCGCGTGCAATGCCGTCCCAAGTGATTCATCAACAGGTGTGCTATATTGAAAATGTAGTTGTTCTTCGAAAATTTACTCTCGACATCAGGATTTGTTAGCTCCTTCTCCTTGTGCCGTCTGTTTGTTTTTCAAACTCGACCCGGACCAGGAATTCTGATGTCAAACTCCACACCCAATTTCAATCAGAGAACAGTAGCGCTTTTGGAACCTTTGAATTTTGCGTCGGCGATGACGTGGTTGCCGAAGTGTGCGCTTGCAGGCGATCGGCGGAGGCCAGGCGCATGAAAAGTTTATTTGCCATGCGACGCGCAAATGGAGATTGGTTTGCGCTCGACGATCAAGGCGGCTTTCGTGTTCCGGTATTTCAGAGCAGCGGTGCGGCCATGCTGGCGCGTTCGCGCGACACCGGGATGGAATGCTTCAGGCCCGTCGCGCTGGACGCGGCGGCCCTCAAGAATCTTACGACCACGGATGAAGGCAAAGCCTGCTTCTGGTTGATTGCGGATCCTTTGCGGGACTTAAGCCGAGGCCGTCCGTTTGATCGTCAGCAGCTTGAACTTTTTATGGCGAACGGTGGAGCACAAGCGCCGACGAATGGAGCAACCTAATGATTTCTTCATGCGATCAATGCGGCCGGATTCTGCCATTTTGGAAATTGCGTTGTTGCAAAAAGTCAGCAATGAATTGGTTGCACCTGGCGGGCATGGCGGGCCTGGCAATACCCGCGATCTTTATCCTGTTGAAGTTTGTTCTTTAAAGCGGATCACGCACGACCGAAAACCGTAAGAAAGAAAATCTGAAAATCTTCGAGAAAAAATACCTAATGAGCAGCACAAACAAATCAAATGGCAACGGCAACGGTCTAACCGGAGTGGCGAATGAAGGAACGTGGCCGGGCATTGATTCCCGCTTTCGTCTCATCATCGTTGCGGGGCTCAGAACGAAACAACTGCTGCACGGCTCGAAGCCGCGCATCGAAGTAGACAAGGGCCGGCGGCGCAACACCAGCATCGCGCTCGAAGAAGTGAAGCGCGGCCTGGTTCACTTCACTAAGATCGAAAAAAAGGAAGAAGTTGATCACGGTCACGGCGGCGGGCTCGACTAAGGAGCGAAAATGTCGACAACGATGAGTGGATTGCGCGTGTTTGTTAGTGCGTCGACCGCCCGCGAGGCTGACTCGCCAGGCGCTCCGGAAACCGTGCCCGTCAACCGCGTCTTCTACAGCCGGCGGGGAAACGGTCCGATTTACCGTTGGCTGTACGAAGAGAAGCTGGCGCATTGGCGCGCCTCGCGCATGCACACCTCCGATTTCGATTCACACAAGCTGAGCAACGCCAGTTGGAAGTCTGTCCCTGAAACTCTGCAGGCGCAACTCGGTTCTCACTACCTCGACTAAACAGCAAGTAGTAGACAGAAGACAGTAGACAGGAGACTGAACTTAGGAGCCTTGCTCCAACTACTGACTACCGACTACTGTCTACTTTCTAATGTTAATTGGGAGCTTCAGCGTGGCTAACGTCTGGACGCCGAAAGATACAACCACTCATCAGGATCACGTCATTGCCCACGTTCTGGGCGCAACCTTCCTCGGCTATTTTGTCTTCGATGAAGTGTTGTATATTTTGCTGGACATAGGATTCGTCTGGACGATTTTTCTGGACGGCGAGATGGGACTGCTGCCGCATCCGGTGGCGGTGAGCGAGTTGGAAATTGAGAATGAAATCAAGGAGCAGATCAAGTCAGACATCGACAAACTGCTCAGCGAAAGCGCGCTACCCGAGAGCCTGTTGCGAATGAATCTGGCGCCTGATGCTGACAACAAGCCTTGCCGAATCACTGAAGTTGGCTTCTTTGCCGATGGCGAGAGCAGACTTTTGTTGATTGCCGGCGAGGAAGCGAACGTAAGGATAGAAACTTCTTTGGCTACTGCTGAGGTTCAAGTCTATGCCGGTTGAAAACGAACAAAACGAAGGCGACGCTGCCGAGAACGGCGACAAACTCGAGCAGGTGGCCGAGACTGAGCACGAGTATCTTCACCAACGTTTACGCGCAGAGCTTGGTCGCGAGCCGACCGAGGAAGAACTCGACGAGTGGCTACGACAGCACACTGCCGGTTACTAAAGACTATTAGCCGCGGATGAACGCAGATTCACGCGGATTAGAGAAGCAGGAGCACGAAACTGTTTGAATGGTTTCGTGCTCTTGCTTCTCTAATCCGCGTGAATCTGCGTTCATCCGCGGCTAATTTCTTCAACCGTTTGCCTGCCGCTCTGGTCCACGGTCCACGCGTTTAGCTCAACACGATAATCTGATTATCGACCTGCTTGACTCCCTTGACGGCTCGCATCGCTCGGTCAACCTGCGACTTGAGCGTCTCGCTTTGGACGGTCCCTGTCAGCGTAACCTTGCCATCAAGCACAGTCGCTGTAACTCCCAAACTTGAAAGCGTTGGATCGTCGGCGATCTTTTTGTCGATTGCTGTTTGCACCGCGCCGTCGTTGGAAGTATTAACCGGTTCCGAGCTGCCGGTGGCTGGCTGGCTGACGATCACTGGAGCTTGCTGGGCCGGTTGCTGAATGATCACCGGCGGCTGTTGTTGCGCCGGAGCCGGCTGCTGAACGATCACCGGTGGCGGTTGCGTCGGCTGTTGTGCCGCCGCCAGGTTTGCGTTCGTAGTATCGACATTCTGTCCGTTCATTAAAAACAACACGACTATGGTTATTAGCGCGATCGCGACGACCACGATTACGCCCACGGTTGCGCCTGAAATGCCGCCCCGGTCGTCGTTGCGCACAGCTTCCGTGTGCGTCACCTCACGCCGCGAAGTTGGCGTTTCTACCACAACCCTGCTTTTCCTCGCATGCTCATCATCGTATGCCATTGCTTCCTCCTGCTAATTGTCCAAACTGATTAAGATCGAGATAGGAAACGACTCCCGGAGATCGGAAACGACTCCCATCATTGGCAGAGCAATCCTTATTCCCGCGCCCTCGCGACCGTCGGTCTAACTCTTGTTTCGGAGAAATTCGGCGACTTTGCGAGGATTTCGGTTCCTTCTGTCTAAGGACCTTGCAAATTGCCCGTATGCTTTTGGGTCTGGCAGGACGGCTGGACTACTGAGATCAAGACACCCGGAAGAAAGTGAATCGTGAATTGTAAATCGTGAATGGTCGAAGACTCCTAATTAAGCCGAAGGTTTGAGTCAAGGTTCTGACTTCATTCGGCTCTCTTATCTATTTACGATTCACGATTTACGATTTACATTCCTTCCATGTCCACTGCAATCGTTCATCATCCAATATTCAAGGAGCACGACACGGGCCCGGGGCATCCGGAGTCGCCGTCGCGCTACAGCGTTGTAATGAAGGCACTGCGCGAGGACGCCGAGCTTTGGCCGCAGTTGCTCGAGGTCAAGGCGACTCCAGCGCCGCGCGGCGACGTGCAGGCGGCTCACACTCCCCAGCTCTACAAGCAAATCGAGCGCGTGGTGAGCGAAGGCACCGGCTATCTCGACGGCGACACGGTTGTCTCGATGAAGTCGTTGGACGCGGCCTTGCACGGCACCGGCGCCGCGTGTCAGGCGATTGATTTAGTCATGCAGGGCCAGGCGGCCAACGCCTTCGTGCCGGTCCGCCCGCCGGGCCATCACGCGACTGCCGAACGCGCGATGGGTTTCTGCCTCTTCAACAACGTCGCCGTCGCCGCGCGCTACGCGCAGAATCACTATCCCGAGATCGAGCGCGTGGCCATCCTTGACTGGGACGTTCATCACGGGAACGGAACGCAGGGAGTTTTCTACGACGACCCGAGCGTGTTCTTTTTTTCCAGTCATCAATATCCGTGGTATCCGGGAACGGGCTCGCGCGGCGAAAACGGTGTCGGGCGCGGGGTCGGCTCCACCTTGAATTTGCCGCTGCGCGCGCTGACGCCGGCGCCCGAACAGAAAAGAATGTTTGAGGCGGCTGTGGCTGAGATCAGCGGAAAGTTCAAGCCTGACCTGCTGATCATCTCCGCGGGTTTTGATTCCCACCGCGATGATCCGCTCGGGCAGTTGCAGCTTGAAGACGAAGATTTCGTTTCGTTCACGCGCACGGTCAAGGATTGGGCCAAGCAGGCTTGCAACGGTCGCGTCGTTTCCTGTCTCGAGGGTGGCTACAATTTGGACACGCTCGGGGCGACGGTTCGCGCGCACGTGGCTGAGTTGAACCAGCCGTAAGAAGCTTGCAATCTCGGGCAGCAAAAGAGAATCCGCAGATTACACAGATTACGGCAGCAGAAGAACCGATTGGACCAGAAGAACCCGTCTTATCTGTGTAATCGGCGTAATCTGCGGATGGTGTCTTGTTAATCGATCCATGACCTACCGCTGCTTCAAACGGAAATTCGCTTTGAACCCAAGCGGCGGTGGAGTAAACTCAGCCCACTTTAACCGGTCCGCGAGCACCGTAGGCGAAGGGCTTGAGTGTCAGCGCTCTTGCCGACCCCCAGAGGTTAACAGCCGATAGAGACGGATTCGTGATTCGCTTGCGTCCCGCAGCAGAGAGTGGCGAGGCCTCAGGCCCACTCATGGAGAACAACTCATGCCAGACATCGAGATCACTTGCGCCGAGTGTGGAAATCCTTTTCCATTCACGGAACGCGAGCAAGAGTATTATCAGGAACGCAACTTGACTCACCCGAAACGCTGCAAACCTTGCCGCGATGCGCGCCGCTCAAACTTCGGCGGCCCAAAGGGAGGAGGAGGCGAACGCCAGCGATTCGAGATTACCTGCGATCAGTGTGGCAAGTCTGACACTGTGCCCTTCAAGCCTTCATCCGGCAGACCAGTTCTGTGCGGTGATTGCTTCGGAGCAAATCGCGCTGCACAGCCGCGAACCTGAGTTAGCCGAATTCCCTCAGGTTTGGCCGCGTCTGAAAAATTAGCCGTTCCCGACGACAACGATATCGGACATCAATACGCTGCCCGGATCTGCGTTTGGTAAAACTGCGCCGACTGTGCCGAGATCACAACTATGAGTTACGAGAACATTCAATTTGAAATGCGCGGGGCAGTCGGGCTGATCACGCTTAACTGTCCAAATTCGCTGAACGCGTTGACTACCGAAGTTGGTCGCGACTTTCAGGCAGCCGTTTCCGAAGCGGAAGAGCGCGGCGCGCGCGCGGTAGTTGTGACCGGCGCCGGCCGGGCGTTTTGCGCGGGCGGCGATTTGCGCGAGATGCAGAAGATCGCGGCGACCGAAGGAAAAGTTGAAGCGTTTTTTGACGAACCGCTCGGCTTGCTCAATGAATGCATTCTGAGGATTCGTCGTTCGCGCTTGCCTTTCATCGCCGCGGTCAATGGCGCGGCTTCGGGCGGCGGCTGCAATCTGGCGCTGGCTTGTGATCTGGTAGTCGCCGGCGAGGGCGCGCGCTTCAACCAGGCGTTCATCAAGATCGGACTGGTGCCGGATTGCGGTGGAACCTTTATCCTGCCGCGGCTCGTAGGTTGGAAGTTGGCGACTGAATTGATGATGACCGGAGACGTGGTCACCGCCGGCCGCGCTCTGGAGATGGGGATGATCAATGCTGTCGTTCCCGACGACGAACTGCTGCCGCGGGCGTTGGCAATGGCGGAAAAGTTGGCCGCGGCGCCGACCGCCGCGATTGGCCGAATCAAGGAACTTCTGGAAGCGAGCGCGACGAATGATTACGGCGGACAATTGGAACTTGAACGGAAGGCGCAAATTCAGTCGGGACTAACAAAAGATTTCAGCGAAGGCGTCGCAGCCTTTATTGAGAAACGGCCGCCAAAGTTTGTAGGCGGATAGAATCTCAAAAAGCTTTGGCAGGTTGCGAGCCGCTGGTTTGAACTGGCGGCTCTTTTTCTTAAGTGATGAGTAATGAGTAATGAGTAATGAGTGATGAGTGATGAGTGATGAGTATGAGTACCGGGTTCTGATTGCCTTGATTTCACGGTACTCATCACCATCCTCATCACTTACTTCCATACTCATCACTCATCACTCATCACTCATCACTAAGTTCTTGATCATGGACTCGTTAACCTATTTTCAGCTGCTTCGTCGCAATCGCTCTTTCCGGCGTTTGTGGTGGGGGCAGGTCATTTCCGAACTCGGCAACTGGTTCAACTTCATTGCCGGGCTGGGATTGGTGCGCGTGATTTCGCACGGTGATCCCGAAGTCACGACCATCATGCTGCTGGCGCGGCTCGTGCCGTTCACGGTGTTCCTGCCGCTCGCCGGCGCGGTTGTCGATCGCTGGTCGCGGCGCACGGTGATGATCGTCACGGACCTTGCGCGGGTCGCCGTCGCCATTGGTTTTCTCTTTGTGCGCCGTCCGGAAGATCTCTGGATTGCTTACGTCTGCACGGCGCTGCTGTCGTTTTTCGGCACGTTTTTCGAAGCGGCGAAGAGCGCGGCAACGCCCAACATCACCGGCGAGCGCGACCTGCTCGCGGGCAACGCCCTCATGTTCTCTTCGCGGTTCCTGCTGATGTCGCTGGGCGCGGCGCTGGGCGGATGGACTGCCGCGAACGTTGGCTACCCGGCTGCGTTCCTCGTCAACGCCGTTTCTTTTCTCGGTTCGGCCTGGTCGATTTGGATCATCCCCGACCAGGACACCAGGCAGCCAGTGCCGGAAAGGAGCCCCGGCGAGTCAGTTAAGAACGAGCCAGTTAAGAAGACGAGTTACTGGACTGACATACGAGCAGGCTGGTCGTACATCATCAGACACGCGCCGGTCGCGGCCATCATTGCGATTAACATAATTTGGGCCACCGGCGGTGGCGCTGGAAACCTGATTTACGATCGGCTCGGCGGGATCGTGTTTGCGGGCCAGCAGGGAATCAGCGGCGACGCGGCCGTCGCGGCGCTTTACTTCGCCAACGGACTTGGGCTGTTCATCGGCATGATGATCGCTCGGCGCGTCGGAAACTATTTTGAGTTTCGCGGCAAGACGCCGTCATTCATCGGTTGGGCCCTGCTGCTGCAGGGCTTGATGTTCGCCGTGATGGGAGTGACGCCCAATTTGTGGTGGGCTTGTGTGCTCCTTTTTCTGGGGCGAATTGTGCTGGGCGCCGAGTTTGGCGTTCAGGATGCACTGCTGCTGCGCCTGGTTCCGGACAACCTCCGCGGTCGTGTGATCACAACTGATCGTGCGACCGAATTTCTGACATGGAGTTTGTCGACCACGATCGCCGGCTGGTCGTTACACGCGATCACGCCGCGCACGCTGACGATCATCACTGGCGTGCTGTCGTCGTGTGCGGGCGTTGTCTGGCTGATCTTGTTTGCGACGGGAAGAGTAAGGCTGCCGATCAGAAGCAGTGGGCAGTAGGCAGTAGGCAGTGGGCGGCGGGGCGGTGGACAGTCAACATTTGGAGTGCGCTGACCTGTCAGCGCTTTGGTCGGCTGCGACCTGTCGCAGCCCGCGCTGGCTGGAGTCATCCAGGAAAGCGATCAGTCAATGAGAAGCCGTGACGTGAAGCCGTCACGAAAACAAAAGCGCTGACAGGTCAGCGCACTCCAAAAAGAAGAAAAGCGCTGACAGGTCAGCGCACTCCAAAAAGAAAAAGCAGTAAGCAGTTCGGTTTAACTGCTTACTGCCCACTGCCTGCTGCCGACTGTTCTGCCTGCGGCCAACTGCGCCTACGCGTCGGCTCTCGAATGAATCAGCCGGCGAATGCGATCCGCGAAAAGCACATCAATCTTCCGAGGTTCGATCAACGCAGTCACTTCGCCTGCGCCCCAGATCGGATGGCTCATCGTTTGGCCCGCGCGGTACGTGCGCGTTCTGTCATACGGCTCACTGTTCACTGACTTTGAGCGGCCGCGCGTGAGCTTGGCGCCGTTTGAAAACGAACCACGCGTTCCGCACTTCGGACAGGTCACTCGCGAGATCAGGCCGCGCTTGGTAATCGAGGCGACGACGTGGCCACGTTCTTCCTGGCACACCGCGCACAACTTCTCGACGCGGTCACCGATTGCATAAGTCTGTCTTTCAATAGGCTGCTTAGTAGTAGTTTGCTTTTCGACTGTCTGATTTTCCATAGGGACCTTTCGCCAGTAAATCCTGAATCGTAGTTGTTAACAGTTATGAAGTGTTGATTAGTAATAATGCACTATCTGGCGCATTTAATCAAGTTGTAGGCCCTCCCTGACGGCCCACCGATCGCGTTCAGACACGGTAAACAGCCGGATTACATAACTATTACAACGCCCGGGTTTTTGAGTTGTTAGTATGAAGATGCGGTCGGCATCAAAGTAAGCGACAGAAAACTTTTACGGAGTCATCAATGAGCAGCAAGACCATCAACCTGAACAAACGCGGCGCGATCATGTGGAATACCACAATTTTCATGATCATCTTCCATGCGGGGGCCGTCGCCTCTCTTTTCATGCTTCCCAGCATTAGTTGGAAGATCATTCCGATCACCTTAGTGCTGTGGTGGATTTCCGGAAGCCTGGGAATCGGCATGGGCTTTCACCGGCTGTTAACCCATCGTGGGTATAAGACGCCCAAGCTGGTGGAATATTTTCTCACGTTCTGCGGCTTGCTTGCTTTGGAAGGTGGATCGATCAATTGGGTAGTCACGCATCGCATTCATCATGCGCACACCGATGACGCCGGCGATCCGCACACACCGCGCGACGGACGCTGGTGGGCACACATGGGTTGGATTTTGCGCGGGACAGCGCAGCAACATGACCAGAGCGTCCTGCAGCGCTACGCGCCAGACCTGATGAAGGATCCGGTGCACCTGTTCCTGAACAAGTTTTACTACGTTCCCTTGATCCTTTCCGGAGTTGTTTTGTTTGCGTTCGGCGGTTGGTCGTTCCTGTTCGTGGGCGTGTTCCTGCGCGTTACGATCGGACTGCATTTCACCTGGCTGGTGAATTCGGCAACCCATCTTTGGGGCACGCGCCGCTTTGAAACCAAAGACGACTCGACCAATAGCTGGTGGGTGGCGCTGCTTTCGTTCGGCGAAGGCTGGCACAACAATCACCACGCGCATCCGCGAGCGGCGAAGCACGGCCTGACCTGGTATGAGATTGACTTCAACTGGTATGGCATTCGCGCGCTGGAGATGCTGGGACTGGCGAAAGGAATTCGCCTGATCAGCAAAGAACAAATTGCGATGGCGGCGAATCCGCAAGTCAACGAGTTAAAGAAGGCGGCATAAGCGGAAACAGAAGACAGAAGACAGTGGACAGTGGCAGTGGGCAGTGAGTTGAACGGCTCGCTGCCTTTTGCTTTTGGAATCCACTGATGTTGGGGTCGCTGCTATTTTGGAGTGCGCTGACCTGTCAGCGCTTTCGTCTTCGTGACGGCTTGACGTCACGGTTGTCTATTTTGATGTACGGCTTCCCTGGATGATTCCAGCCTGCGCGGGCTGCGACAGGTCGCAGCCGACCAAAGCGCTGACAGGTCAGCGCACTCCAAATAGCAGCGACTCAAGTCAGCGCCCTCCATACGTCTTACTGCACACTGCCAGTTGCCCACCGCCCACTTCCTCCTGCCCCCTGCTACAATCTCCCCATGGCAGTTAGTGGTCGTCGCAAGTCAATAGCCTTCTTCATCACGCTCGGCGCTTGCCTCGTGGCCCTCGCGATTGCGCTGAACGTCGGCTGGATCCTGCTCAACGCCCGCGAGATCGCGCTGCTGGTTTTCGGCATCATCTTTTTCCTGCTGATCATTACCGGACTTGTTCTCAACACGACCTTCCTGATTCGCGAAATACGCCGCAACGAACAACACGATGCGTTCATCAACGCCGTCACGCACGAACTGAAGACGCCGCTTGCTTCCATTCGTCTGTATCTCGAGACTTTGAAGAAGCGCGAGCTTGACGAAAAACAGCGCCAGGAGTTTTACAGCGTGATGCTGGCCGACAGCGACCGCCTGCTGCAAACCGTCGAGCAGGTCTTGCGCGCCGGGCGATCCGGGCAACGGGGCCGCTCACTCAACTTTCGGAAGGTTGACGTCGGTGAACTGGTGCGTGAATGCGTCGATCTCACGCGCGTTCGCCATAATCTAAACGCCGAATCGTTAACTTTTCACGAGTCGGTCAACGGCGAACGGCCGCAGGTAAAGGCTGACGCTGAGGAATTGCGCGCGGCGGTTTCAAACCTGCTCGACAACGCGGTGAAGTATTCCGTCAAAGACGTAAAGGTCTCGGTTGAAGTCGCGACGCTCGACGACAAAAAGATCGCGGTGCGAATTGAAGATCACGGCATCGGCATTCCCGCGGCGCAATTGAAACGCATTTTCAAGCGTTTCTATCGCGTGCCCGGTCGCGTCGTCGCGCGTGTTAAAGGCACGGGCCTGGGTCTCTTCATTGTGAGTTCGGTAATTGAAAAACACGGCGGCCGGGTGTTCGCCGAAAGTGAAGGACCGGGAAAGGGCAGCAAGTTTACAATTCAACTGCCGCGCCTGTGAGCACCTGGGAGCGCGGGCATCCTGCCCGCAGAAGCTGCGAAGCACGCGCGCTCGTTCTCGGCTGTTAGTACCTATTGCGGGCAGGATGCCCGCGCTCCCAGGGATAGAAAGGTGATCGATGAGCGCTGTACTAATTGTTGAAGACGAGCAGCACCTGGCGGACGGCCTGCGTTTCAACCTCGAAGCGGAGGGTTACACCGTCAAGACGGTGAGCGATGGCGAGTCAGCCCTGGCATTGTTCCTGGAGCAGCGCGAGCGGTACGACGCGATGGTCCTGGACGTAATGTTGCCCGGCAAGGATGGATTCACTGTGGCGGCGGAGTTGCGCGCCGCGGGCCAGTTTGTGCCCGTGTTGATGTTGACTGCGCGCGGACGTCCTGAGGACGTGTTGCGTGGTTTCGAATCCGGCGCTGACGATTATTTGCCCAAGCCGTTTGAGCTGTCGGTATTGCTGGCCCGTCTGAATGCTTTGCTGCGGCGGCGTCAATGGTTTCATCAGGATCAAACAAACCAACCCGGAGACGCCGCCGCTTCGGATCAGGCGGCGGATCAAAAAGACGAGGCGAGCCGTGCGGGTGAGAGCGAAGAGTTCGCCGTCAACAATCGGGTCATCGACTTTGCCAACCTCGAACTGCGCACGCCTGAACAGACGATCAGATTGACTTTGATGGAAGCGCAATTATTGCGTTATCTCGTGAAGCACCACGGCAATGTTGTTTCGCGCAAGGCCATCCTTGAAGACGTTTGGGGACTGAACGAGGATACCGACACGCGCGCGATCGACAACTTTATTGTCCGGCTGAGAAAGTATCTTGAAGACGATCCCACCAAACCCGAACACCTTTTGACAGTGCGCGGCGTCGGCTACCGCTTCGTTGCCGCAGGCTGAGGAACGCCAGCCGCGGATAAACGCGGACAGACGCTGATCTGAAAAGACTTTGAGCGTTAGACTCTGATCCGCGAACATCTGCGTTCAGCCGCGGCAAAAAAATCTCGCCCACGAACCTACGCGGTCACGATCGCAGCCCGCACGCCTAACAAATCCGAAAAGTCTTTTGTATAAATCGTATCGACTTTGCGCACGCGGTTGATTGTGTCAACCAATTCGTCGGTGGTGATGAAACCGTTTTCCGTGTGAGCGATGGCCCAGGCGGGCAGGTGCGCGGAGGTATGCAGCAGGTCCTCGACCAGATCGAGGTATTGCTGTTTGCTCTGAACGCTGGAGCCGAGTTTCCCCGCGCGCGTTTTCTCAAACTCGTCCCAGAAATCGTCACCACCGAGCAGCCACTCCTCGCGCCACGCCAGCGGCTGGTGTTGCGGCGACTGTTGCTGAATGGGCACCGGCAAACGCAGAAAGAGCAGATCGGTGTGCCGGCGTTCAGCAACGAAGGCGCGCACTTCCTGGTTCGTCGCCTTGCTTCGCAGCGAGTTTTGGTAAGGAAGGGCGGCCTTCTCGGCGAACTGCACGAACACCCGGGACAGCGACAAGGGCTCGCGCAGATGCCGGCTGTTGGGGCCAAACGAAAGCACGTAGTCGCCGACCATCAGGCCGAGCGTCAACGCGAGCGCACGCTTGTACGGCGAAGGCAATTTTTCGGCGTTGAAGCGCACGTTGTCGAACCACCACGCGTCGGTCTCATTGAACCAACGCATGAGCGAAGGATTGTCGAGGCGATCGCGCGGCACGTAGGCATCGTCGAGCAGCGCGTCGATCTCGTCCTCATCCAGCCGGTCGGAATCGTTTTCGATCAACGCCGTCGCTTTGGTGAAGGCCCAGTTCATGGAATCGTTCGCCGCCACGCGCACCTGCCAGCGCTTTAGTTCGGCGCACAGGTTCGGCTCGCCGGTGAAGGGAAGCGCGATCGACGAAAACTTCAAACGCCGCAAGACGCTCAGTTCGAAGTTTAGCCAGCCGTTTGGAAAAGTTGCAGACGCGATATAAGCCAATTATCGATCCCTCTGAAAGGTTTAGAGTCCATAGTTCGTGGTCGGTTAAGTTCACATCAGGCGGCAAAGCCGCGCAGTGACAAGCCGCAACAAGGCTTTAGTTTGTTCGAACGCGGAAAGGCACCACCTAAAGGTTGAACTGTTGAACTCTAAACCAGGTTCACTTCATGAACGATGAAAAAAGCGTCCAATCCTCGTCGATCGTGCTCGCGGTTGCCAGAGAGTCTGCCGGCCTGGCAAATGAGCGCAACTCTGCAACGTCGCGAAGCGACAGCAAAACGTTCACCACTGACGGGTCAAACTCGATTGCGGCGCCTTTGCTGAGTTCCTCTCGCGCTTCTTCCTCGCTCAGCGCCGGACGAAACGGCCGCGCGTCAGTTAACGAAGCGTAAGAATCCGCAACGCGCAAGATTCGAGCTGCCAGAGGAATTTCGTTCTGCCGCAACGCGTCCGGGTAGCCGGAGCCGTCCCACCATTCGTGATGCCAGCGAACCAGCAGTTGCACCGCGCGATCGGCGCTGGCGCGGGCCGCTTCCTGTTCGCCGATAATCGGGTGGCGCGCCAGGTCGCTGCGCTCTTCCTCAGACAACGCGCCCGGGCGTTGGATGTAATCTCGTTCCATCGCCACTTCGCCAAGATCGTGCATGAGCGCGGCCGTGCGCAGCGACTGGCGATCCTGCGGCGCCATATGAAACGCTGCGGCGATGGCGTCGGCAATCGCGGCGATGCGTGCAGCGTGCGGATTCGCATACTGCTCGAAGCGATCCGCGGCGCTGGCGAGCTGCAGGTAGGCTTCGCGCTCGGTGCGTTCTTTCTCGAAGTTTAGACGGCGTGCGGACATAGATTCTAGATGCTGGATACTAGATGTCAGAACTGAGATTTCAGATTACAGATTTCAAATTTCAGATCACATGTCAGATTTCAGACACAAATTTCAGAATCTGAAAACTGAAAACTAAAAACCAAAAACTATCACCCCACTTTGCGAGACTTTTCCAGTTTGCGCAACAGCGAATGCGCCAGCGCGTTGTTCGGGTCGAGCGTTAACGCGCGATCGACTTCCGTTTGCGCGCGCCGGTGAAACTTCAAATCGAAATACAACTCCGCCAACATGGTGCGGAAAACCGCATTGTCCGGCTCAAGTTTGACCGCCGCCTGAATCTCGTTCTCAGCGAGACGGCGCGTCGTGTCGTTTGCCGCGAGCGCGCGTCCGTAGTGTGCGCGATAGCGGGCCTCGTTCGGCGCCATGCGGCAAGCAGTTGCAAGATACGTGATGGCAACGTTGATGCGACCTTGTTGCAGCGCGCCCACGCCCTCGCGAAAGTTGTATTCGGGACGGCCAGACTCGGTAGCAGCCGTGCTGTCATCGTCAAAATCCAACTCCTCAGCCCGGTCCGCCGTCGGTTCAGCACCTGGTTTTGCTGTAGATTTCGCAAATTCCCGGGCCCTTTCCATGGCCTGATCATAAGCCAGCCGCGCCTTTGAATCAGTCAACGTTTCGTAGGCCTGGGTAACGCGCGCGAACGCCGAGCTGATTTGCGCGTGGAGCGGCGTGCCCGCTTTCAGATGAAACCGATCGGGATGGTAACGACGAGCCAGCGCGTAATAAGCGTCCTTGATTTCGTCGGTCCTGGCGGTGGTCGGCAACTGAATAACTTCGTAGTAGTTGACCGCCTGGCCCAGTTGCCGCAAAAAGTTTTGCAAGTCCGCATCCTCGTCGCTTACCGTGGTCCAACGGTTCTCGACTTCTGCCGGAACTGTAACCGGAGCCTCCGGCGCGACCGGCGGCGCAGCCGGCTTGGGCGTCTTGTCGGGTCCGGTGCGAAACGCATTCTGCCAATACTCGCGTTTGACCTGGCCGCTGAGCGCGAGGCCGTAAATCACGCGAAACGCATTGTGTTCACGCAAACCACTCTGCGAAACCAGCTCATCAAGCTTCATTGGCTGATCGAGACGAGAAAGCAGGAAACTCTCGGCGGGTGAAAAACTGCTGTTTCGTGAAACTTCCGACGCGCGCGAAAACATCTCGCTCGGATTTCTGAAACGCAGAGCCACAAAATTCAAAGGCAGTCGTTGCGCGGCTTCACGCAGCAAGTTTGGCTCGTCAACTTTCACCTTGATGGGTTCGTCAAGGTGCGCGCGCGCATTAAAGTTCCAGGCGCCGTCCGTCCAGAGCAGCGCCACGCGCAGCACGTCAGACACCACGGTCACCAGCAATGCATTCAGATCTTTGTCGCTGAGCGTGCCGCTGGCGCGCAGGGCGGCCGCCAGGCCAAGGTCTGACAGACTGTTTCCCACCGTCGCGTTGTCTTTTTCTGAAACTACGCCGCGCTTGATCAGGCGTTCGCGCAAACGCAGCGTGCGTAAATTGGCGGCGGCGTAAACAATGGCGCCTTCCTCGAAATAAATCGCCGCCTGAACGCGGTCGTGCTCGAGCCGCAACGTGCCGGACATGCCTTTGGACGAAAGCTCGCGAATGAGTTCCGCGAGCGGTTGTTCGGTTAGAGAACCCTTCATGTGCCTTCGGAAATCAGGTAGTCAACTGATTCAAATTCTCTGCGTTAACTCAGCGCACTCTGCGTCCCTGCGGTGAACGTGTTTGTAATGACATCAACCGCCGAGTCGCAGAGAAGGCGGGAGACTACGCTGAGAAGAACTTTCGGGCCCGGCCACCCGGGTCAGCATCATAACGCACGATTTAGTTAAAAAAGAAGCATGCCTTTGACACGCATCAGGCGCAGTCTTATATTGCACTTACCGAATCAACCGAGTCCGATTGAAGCGCGAAGCCCCTGCCTGCGAAGGCTGTGGTCCCGTGGTTTCAGAGCAACAAAATAGTGGCTGAAAGTCTTACACGCACCAAAAAATCTGCCCTCAATCAAGGTGACGACGAACGTGTCGCTCATCTGATCGAAGAACTGAAACTGCGGACTGTCGAACTGGAAGAGGCGAACCGGGAGCTGAGACACGTCTCACACTATCGTTCACTTTTTCTGGCGCGTATGTCGCACGAGTTGCGCACGCCGCTGACGTCGATCCTCGGTTTCACTGAGATCATGCTCGATCAGGAAAAGTTGACTGAGGCCCAGCAGCGCTTTTGTCAGAAGATACAAAATTCCGGCATGCAGCTCCTCACCAGTCTCAATCAGCTTGTCGATCTATCACGCCTCGAAGCGGGGCCGGTTGAGCTTTTCTTTCATGAGTTTTCCCTGCCGGATACGCTGCGTGAGACCTGCGCCGCGGTATCCAGGCAAGCGCAGAAACGCGAAGTGAAAATCGAGTGCGATCTGTTGGCGCCGATCACCATTGTTTCTGATCAGGGCCGACTGCGGCAGGTTCTTTACACTTTTCTTGCCTGGGCGGTTAGCCGCAGCGGTGAAGGACAGTGTGTGAAAACGAGCGCCGAGCTGGTTGCCGGACCCTATCTTCGCGTTCAAATCGAAGACGAGGGCGAGCCGATCAAAGACATGCTGCGGGTCTTCGATCCGGTAGAAGTCCCGCGCGCGGGCAAGACTGATCTCAACGAGCTGGGCATAATTATCGGCAGACGTTTGCTCGAAGTTATGAAGGGCAAGGTGACGCTTGAGAATCGCGAGTCGGGCGGCCTGCGGACCCTGATTGAAGTGCCAGCAGGTCCGCTCAAAGGATGAGCGGCCACAGATAAACACAGATTACGCCGATAAGAAACAGCTCAAACGAAGAGAACCTTCGCTTCGTTCTGATCCGTTACTATTCGTGGAGAACTGTGGCTACTAGCCCGAAACCCCCAACGATGGAAGAGCCCCCAACGATGGAAGAGATCGTAATCCGCGAATGCACCGCAATTGATGAGCTGGACCACTGTGTCCGTCTACAGCGCGACGTCTTTAAACTTCCCGACCTCGAAATTTCACCGCGTCGTCATTTGATTGTGTCACGCCAGGCTGGTGGTTGGACGCTCGGCGCCTTTGCGGGTGGAGAGTTGGTGGGGTTTGTTCACACGCTCGCGGGTGTTCGCAACGGCAATGAGATCTTTGCCTATTCGCACGTGATGGCGGTCGCTCCGGATTACCAGAACAAGGGCGTGGGCGCGCGGCTGAAGTGGAGTCAGCGAGAACGCGCGCTCCGCGAAGGCAGAAGTTTCATTAAGTGGACCTGGGATCCGATGCAGGCGCGCAATGCGCACTTTAATCTCAATCGCCTGGGCGTGACGGTCAGCAGTTACACCGAAAATTTTTACGGAACGGATTACCCGGCGAACGCGGTGATGAACGAGACCGAAGGCAAGGGCGCCGGTATCGACAGCGATCGTTTGTTTGCCGACTGGCAACTCGCGTCGGCGAAAGTGAAGCGATTGGCGAATGGCGCAGGAGACCCGCGGGACAGGTCCAGTTCAAATACCGTGGCGATCACAACCGAGCAAGTCGAAGTGAAGCCGGCTGTAACCATTGACATCCCAGCCAACTGGTCGAAACTATGCAAAGAGAATCCCGGCGAGGCCAGACAGGAACTGTTGCGAGTGCGGGGCGAGTTTCAGCAGGCGTTTGCTTCCGGGTTGATCGCCGCGGGCTTTGAACGTTCGCCTGAACAGCCGCGCTATTTGCTTTACGAGCCGGCGGCATTGAGCGATTAGCAGCTTTAACCGCTTCGTGGTTGGCACTTTCTATGACGTTCGCACGATTCGATCGCTACGTTGACCGGCACGCGCGTAGTTTCGCTGAGCGTTTGCAGTCGCTTTGTCGCATGCCTTCCGTGGCCGCGCGCGGCACCGGCATGCGCGCGATCGCTGAAACGGTCGAACAGATGATGCAGCGCGTTGGCATCGGCACGCGTTCGTTTCGCGTCGGCAACGGCTACCCGATCATCTATGGCGAGTGCGGCGCGGGCGCGCAAAGCTACATCGTCTACGGTCACTACGACGTGCAGCCGGTTGGACATCTGAGCGAGTGGTCGGTCGGTCCGTTCGCGGCGACGATGATCGACGACAAGCTGTATGCACGCGGCGCGGCCAACAGCAAAGGCGATCTGATCGCGCGACTCGCCGCCGTCGAGGCCTATCAAAAAACTTTCGGCAAACTGCCCGTCTCGCTGCGATTCTTCGTCGACGGTGAAGACGGGCTCGGTAGTCCCAGTCTCTATCGTTTCGCCGCCGAGAATCCCGAGATGTTCAGCGCGCAGGGCTGCATCTGGGACGAGGGTTACAAGGACACGAAAGAGCGGCCCGTGATCAGCCTCGGCTTCAAGGGCATTCAGTTTCTCGAACTCCGGGCGCACGGCGCGCGCACCGATCTCCATTCGAAGTGGGGCGCGATCGTGCCCAATCCCGCCTGGCGTTTGGTGCAGGCGCTGGCGACGATCACTTCGCCCAAGGGCGTGATTACGATCGACGGTTTCTCGTCATGCGTCGCGCCGATTTGCGACGAAGATAACGAGGCGCTCAAGGCGATCGAATTGGACGAAGCGGGTTTGAAGCGCGAGTTTCGCATTGGCGGCTGGATGCGCTCGCTGAAGGGCCCGGCGCTCGTCAAGGAACACATCTTTGGTCCAACGTGCACGATCTGCGGAATTCAAACCGGCCACACCGAAGCGGGAGTCAAGACTGTGTTGCCAAGTATGGCGTTGGCGCGGCTCGATTTTCGGCTCGTGCCCGATCTGACGCCTGGCATTGTTCTGCAGTTAGTACGCGAACATCTCGACGTTCGCGGCTTCAAGGATATTGAGATCATCGAACTCGGCAACGCTCCGCTCGCGAAGTCGTCCGCCAGTTCGCCGGTTGCGCGGGCAGTGATTAGTTCCGCCGCGGAAGTTTACGGGGTGGCGCCGCTTGTTTACCCGATGGATCCGTCGAGTGGACCAGTCGGCGCGGTTTGCGGCGCCGCGACACCGCCGACGCCGGTTGCGTCTTTCGGCACCAGCTATTCGGGATCGAATCCGCACGGGCCGGATGAAAATATTCGCGTTGACGATTTTCTGCAGAGTATTAAGTTTATCGGGCGCATCATCCACCGGTTGGGCGAAAGTAAAACGTCGGGCGAACCTAAAACCAAGACGAGCGGCAGCACCAAAGTCAGCGGCGCGCGGGAGGTTCGAAATACTGGCGCGTCTGTTTGAAGAGAGGACAAAGAGCGGGGGCAAGCCCGCCTTCCCGACCGCGAGCTGCTTTGAGTTGAGTCCTGATCTCTGATCGGAAGGCTTCACTGCGGTTGCGAGCGAACTCGTCAGTCGGCTCAGGGTCAGGAAGGGGGCTTGCCCCCGCTTCTTAGTGAGCAACCACGAATTTGTAAGCAACCCAGCAAGACATTTGGAGAATAATTGATTGGCAAAAGCGCAATCAGTGAGTCAGCAGATCGATAAACTGCGGGAAGATCTCCGCCGTCACGAAGAACTTTACTACGTTCGCGACAGTCCCGAAATTTCAGACGCGGAATACGATGCGCTGCTTGAGAAACTCCAGCAACTCGAGCAACAACACCCCGAACAGATAACGCCTGACAGTCCCACGCAGCGCGTCGGCGGCAAACCGGCCGAGGGGTTTTCCCAGGTCGTGCATCGCCGTCCGATGCTGTCGCTCGACAACAGCTACAACATCGAAGAGCTGCGGGCTTTTGATCAGCGCTGCCAAAAGCTCGCCGAGGGACGGCGGCTGGAGTACGTCGCCGAGCTGAAGATCGACGGACTTTCATTGTCGTTGCATTACGAGAATCTGCTGCTGGCGCGCGGCGTCACGCGCGGCGACGGGCGCGTCGGTGAGGACGTGACGCTGAATGCGCGCACTATTCGCAGCATTCCGCTCAAGCTCCACGCGAAATCTCAAAATTCAAATCTCAAATCTCAAATTTCAGATCCCATATCTGGAACTTCAAATATGAGATCTGAGATCTCAGATCTGGAAGTGCGCGGCGAGGCGTTCATCCCGCGCAAGGTTTTCGAGCGCATCAACGATGAGCGTGAAGCGCAGGACGAGCCGCGCTTCGCCAATCCGCGCAACGCTGCCGCCGGCACCATCCGGCAACTCGACCCGAAAATCACGGCCAGCCGCAAGCTGGAGATGTTTGCCTACGATCTGCTCGCCGGGGAGCGCAAGCCGTTCGCAACTCATTGGGATGCCCTCAACTGGCTCGAGCGCGCCGGGTTTAAAGTCAGTCCTGAGCGGAAGCTCTGCACGTCGATCGAGGAAGTGATCGAATTCGCCGGCAAAGTCGAAGCAGGCCGTGAAGAACTCGACTACGAGATTGACGGGCTGGTGGTGAAGGTCAATTCCACCGCGCTGCAGGACGAGTTTGGCACGACGAATAAAGCGCCGCGCTGGGCCATCGCGTACAAGTATGCCGCGCGACAAGCCACCACGCGCGTTGTCAAAATCACCGTTCAGGTCGGACGGACCGGAGCGCTCACGCCGGTAGCGAACCTGGAGCCGGTGAGTCTCGCCGGCACCACAGTCTCGCGCGCCACGCTGCACAATGCCGACGAGGTTGACCGTCTTGACGTTCGCGAGGGCGATTGGGTTCTGATTGAAAAAGGCGGCGACGTCATCCCCAAAGTCCTGAAGGTTCTCAAGGAGCAGCGCACGGGAAGGCTGAAGCGTTTCAAGATGCCGAAGAAGTGTCCCGTCTGCGGCGGCGAGATTTCGAAACCTGAAGGCGAGGTCGTTTCGCGCTGCATTGCCGCCGACTGCGGCGCGCAAATCGAAGGGCGCCTGTTGCACTTTGCTTCGCGACGCGCGATGCGCATTGAAGGCCTGGGCTACTCGCTGGTTCATCAATTTGTCGAAAGCGGAAAAGTTCGGGACGCGGGCGACCTTTATAGTTTGACGCTCGAAGATATCGCGGGACTTGAGCGGATGGCCCAGAAGTCGGCGTCGAACCTGTTGGCGCAAATCGAGGCGAGCAAGCAGAAGGACCTCGCGAATCTTATTTACGCGCTCGGGCTGCGACATGTCGGCGACCGCACCGCGACGACGCTCGCGCGGCAATTTGGTTCCCTCGAAGCGCTGGGCAAAGCCACGGTGGAAGAACTCGACGACGTTCCGGAGATTGGTTTGACGGTGGCTGAGAGCGTGCGCGATTGGTTCGACGACGCCGGAAACGTCGAGCTATGCAAGCGACTCACGGCCGCGGGCCTGTGCACCACGATGGCATCGACTGCCGGGCCAACCGACGAATCGCTCTCCGGCAAACTTTTTGTGTTGACCGGAACGCTCGCCGGCTACAGTCGCGATGAAGCGCGCGCGGCGATCGAGGCTCGCGGCGGTCGAGTGACTTCTTCAGTCAGTAAGAAAACAGATTATGTGGTCGCGGGCGAAGAGGCGGGATCGAAGTTGGATAAGGCGCAGGAGCTTGGCGTAACCGTGATCGATGAAGCCGCCTTCAAAGAGCTGCTGGCGTAACGCAAACTGTTAGTTGCGCGTGCTCATTCTCAACGGGCTCGGACGCAAAATAACAGTTTGCGTTACGGCAGGAAAAGTAGGACAGCCATTCCTGCCTGTCCAGTCTTTCAGCCCTTCTGTATATTGATCTAAGTAAAGAACGAGGACAGACAAGAATGTCTGTCCTACCAAAACGGAGACGACCATGGCGACGACTGAAAACAAAAGCGAGGAACTCGAACTCCTCTTCACAATCTTCTGCGACGACGTTCGCCTCGAGGTAGGCAACAAGCTCTCGTTCATGGGCGTCTTTCAAAACATAATGGTGCAGCAGGTGCCTGTTTCCCTGATCAAGTTCGCGGTGGTCAATCACTGGCGCGGCGCCGGCACGCATCTCTCCGAGGTGCGAATTCTGACGCCGGATCGACAACATCCGATCGTCGCTTCACAGCCAACCAGCCTGGAGATCACACCCGGCGGCTTTGCTGACAACATCAGCTTCTTTGTGAATGTGACTTTTCCGGCGGCGGGCCAGTATTGGGTGCAGACGCTGGTCGACTCAAATCTCTTCGACGAGCAGCAACTGACAGTTTCGGATGGACGTGAACCGCAAGCAGAGGAAGAGTCTCAAGCGGTTAACTGAGTAATTTATGGAGTGCGGTGATCTGTCGCCGCTTTGGTCGGTCGCGACCTGTCGCGACCATGACCACATCGGATTCATTCGAACACTGCGGCGTCAAGCCGCCGCAAACCAAAGCGCTGACAGGTCAGCGCACTCCAAAGTTAATACTCAATTCCGTACAGCTTTATTTTTGAATTCAGCGTGGTGGGTTTAATTCTCAACAGCCGCGCGGCGCGCGCCTGGTGTCCGCCGGTCTGATCCAGCGCCAACCTGATCAAGCCAGTCTCAAACCGCTTGACCTCATCGTAAAAATCGATTCCGTCGGCCAGATTCAGTGTCCGCACGCGATTGGACTCGTCGGTGAACGCCTTGTCGCGGGCGAGGGTTTCCGTCTCTTTCAGCATCGAGTCGGCAAGGTCCAGCAGACGCTGGACACGGTTGCGCAGCGGCCGTTCGGCGATTCTCAGTTGCGGGAGCGCGGCTGTAGCAAAGGAAGGTTGGGAGTGGTGTTCGTGGTTCTCGCCTCGGTTTATGCCTGATTCTCTTGCTGTTTCAATCACGTCAGCCCTCATTGGGAACCCCCTCAAGGCTTGCTCTGATCTGTTGTTTTCAGAAGAACATCCTGGGTGATGCTCTCAAAGCGAGATGCGTAGCGAAATGTTATACGCGTGAGACGGGCCGTAGTTCCCAAACCTGAAAAGAAAAAGTGCGGGCTGGAAAAGAAAAACGAACAGGCTGGAAAGAAAAAGCGGGCCCGGTCGCGATCCCAATTTTGAGATCAGCCGACTCGGGCTCGCTCTTCGACGAAGAAAGTTGGTGCGGATGAGAGGACTTGAACCTCCACGATGTCGCCATCACAGGCTTCTGAGACCTGCGCGTCTGCCAGTTCCGCCACATCCGCATGCGGGGAAAGCATTATGCGAACGTGCCGACGGAGTGTCAAGAATGCACAACTTTCCGGAGGGCGATTTGGCCGGCGATTCATGCGGAGACTGGCCGCGAATGCACGCATATATTGGCCGCGGATTAACGCGGAAGGACGCGGATCAGATCAAAATAGAGCGAGAGCTGTTTACGCTTTTTCAGATCCGCGCTCATCCGCGTTAATCCGCGGCCGCTTTTGGGTCAAGCGACGGTTCTGAGTTTGTCAATCGATCTGATAGTGTAACCAGCACGAACGCTGCAACATTAAGCGTCTTGTTTCGTATCGATTTCAAGGCTATGAGTCAACCAGTATCCGCAACTGAAACTCTCCGCGAACGACTCGCGCAGGTTCGTGCCCGCATCGACGCCGCGTCCGCGCGCTCTGGTCGGGCGTCAGAGCAGATCACGCTAATCGCGATCAGCAAGACGCATCCTGCGGAACTCCTGAGAGAGGCGCTCGCGTTGGGCGCAACCGACCTCGGCGAGAACCGCGTGCAGGAAGCCGAAGGCAAGATCCTTGAACTCGGCCGCGATGCGACGCGCTGGCACCTCGTGGGCCACCTGCAGGCAAACAAGGCGCGCCGAGCCGTGCAGCTCTTCGATTGCATTCATTCGCTCGATTCCGTTTCGTTGGCCCAGCGTTTGGATCGTCTGTGCGCGGACGAGGGAAGAGCCGAGCTGCCGGTCCTGATTCAGATCGATTTGGGTGGCGAAGAAAACAAGACCGGCATCGATCCGCGAATGCTGCCGAGCTTGTTGGCAGCGGTCCGCGATTGCGAGCGCCTGCGGCTGACGGGGCTGATGACGTTGCCGCCTTATTTTGAAAATCCCGACTGCGGGCGTCCGTACTTCAAAACGCTGCGCGGCTTGCGGGACAAGTTGCAACTCGAAGGTCACTTTGGCGAGCTTTCGGGCGGGCGTTCGGGCGAGCTTTCGATGGGCATGAGTCACGACTTTGAAATTGCCATTGAAGAAGGTGCGACGATGGTGCGCGTCGGCACCGCGATCTTTGGCGCCCGGAGTTAACTAACACAATGCTTGTACTTGCGCGCATTTACTGGTTCATCAACCTCGCCGTCATCGGTGTCATCCTGGCGGTGATCGTTTTGATGTTGTTGCGCTTGCTCGCCAATCAAGCGGACCTGAATCCGTTTGGCTGGAGCTCGTTAACGATTCGCCGGCTCACGGATCCATTCGTCGGGCCAGTGCGCCGGGCGCTCATGGGCTTTGGCGTCGATCCGAAATACGCGCCGCTCGTTACGATTCTGCTGACAGTTCTGCTGGGCTGGTTTGCTTTGCAGCTCGTCGCCAGCATCGCCAACACGCTGGCCGGAATTGTCATGAGCCTGCAGGTGCAAGCGGTCGCCAAAACAGTCGGGTATGTTTTGTACGGGCTGCTGAGCTTCTATTCGCTGCTGATTTTCATTCGGATAATTTTTTCGTGGGGCATGGTGAGTTACGCAAATCGCCTGATGCGGTTCCTCGTGAACGCGACCGAGCCGCTGTTGGGGCCGCTGCGCCGCATCGTCCCGCTGCTCGGACCGATGGACATCTCACCAATCGTCGCCTTCCTGATCTTGTGGCTGTTCCAGGCTGCGATTGCGGGGACGCTGCTGCGTGGCTCGCCGATCGTGTTCTTTGCTTAAATCTAAGTCCAAATTCCAATTCCAATCTCCAAAGTCGAACGTCTGCGATGTATTTGAAATTTGAAACTTGAGATCTCAGATCCTTTCGAGTAATCGGCGGGCGAGCTTCGACGCTGGAGTCGTTCTGTTGAGCAACTCCGACTGTCTGTGCAACTCCGACTTTCGTTTAGAGGCGGGCGTTGCCCGCCGGCTCAACGTACTCTAAACCAGACCAGCTTGATTTCGTTGCAGCTTGAGACGGCGGGCAATGCCCGCCTCTAAACGACCTCTAGACGGCTACGCGCCGAACTCTGGCCTCTGACCCCCGACCTCTGATCTCTGGCCCAGTGTGCTGCCCAAGTTTCCCTGTGATATATTTCTTCGCCTAAAATCCGCATTTCTATTTAAGGACCATCGACGATGTCAGGACACTCGAAGTGGCATAGTATTAAGCACAAGAAAGGCGCGCTCGATGCCAAGCGCGGCAAGCTGTTTACAAAGTTCATCAAGGAAATTACCGTCGCCGCGCGCTCCGGCGGCGGTGACGTGGACGGCAATGCGCGCTTGCGCAAGGCTATCCTCGACGCCAAGGCGGGCAACATGCCCAATGACACAATCGAACGCGCCGTTCGCAAAGGCACCGGCGAGGAAGAAGGCGTCAACTACGAAGAGATCACTTACGAAGGATATGGACCGGGCGGCGTGGCCCTCTTGATTGAGTCGATGACTGACAACCGCAACCGCACCGTGGCGGAAATTCGTCACGCGTTTTCGAAGAATGGCGGCAACCTGGCGGCGGCCGGCGCGGTGGCCTGGATGTTTGAGAAGAAGGGTTACATCGTCGTCGCCAAGAGCGCGAAATCCGAAGAGGAGTTGTTTGAGATCGTCACTGATGCCGGGGCCGAGGACCTGCGCGACGACGAAGACAACTTTGAAATCATAACCTCACCGAGCGATTTCGATGCGGTGCTCGAAGCGGTTAAGAAAGCCGGGGTGGAACCGCAGGTCGCGGAAGTCGAGATGGTTCCGAAAGAGTACAAAAAGCTTGAAGGCGCGGAAGCGAAACAGATGCTGAAGCTGATGGAAGTGCTCGAAGACCACGACGACGTGCAAAAAGTTTCCGCCAACTTCGACATCAGCGAAGCGGACATGGCGGCAGCGTGAGAAAATAGTAAACAGCAAACAGTAGACAGCAAACGGCAGGAAGAAACAGCCCGAGCTTAACCGCCAAGACGCCGAGACCGCCAAGAGACTGTCCGCAAATTACGCAGATAACCTTCATTTTGGTGAGAACTGTGGTACGCGAACGTAGGATTTGAGATCGTCAAAGCAGAATCGCTTCCATTTCTGTTTGGACGTTCAAACCCAGCAGTGAACTGCCGGGCTATTTTCATTCGTCCGCTTCGCGGACTATCTTTTCTTCCGAGCTCTCGCTGCGCCTTCTGGAATCGTGTCCGTCATTTTGGCTTCGTGTTTCTCGCGTTCTCTAGGAGTCGGATTCTCCTGTTGCCGCGCGCTCACGCTCTCACGCATTCGTTGATTCTTCTTGTCCTTGTTCTCGCCGTCTTTTTTTCTACGATCTTTGTCAGACATGACTGAATCCTCCGGTTAGTAAACAGTAAACAGTAACGTGGTCCAGCGAAACTGAGTGCCAGTAGACACAGCCTCGCTCTGAGAGTTACGAACTTCCGGCTGATTGCTGTTTGCTGTCTGTTTGCTCCTCGCTGGTTTGCTCACCTGCCGGCGCCAAATCGCTGTTCGCTGGTCCCTGCATCACTTTGCCCGTCGCCTCGAAACGCGAGCCGTGACACGGACAGTCCCAGGTGTTTTCCATCGTGTTCCACTTGACGACGCAACCGAGATGCGTGCAGACCGCGGAGAGTTCGTGAACCGCTCCCTGCGGATCGCGATAGGCCGCAATCTTCTTCAGACCCCGCGAGATGATCGCGCCCGCGCCCGGCTTGATTTCGGCGACTGAATCGACGTCGCCGGCAACCACGAGATCCGTGTATTGCATCGCCACGTTGAAATTTTCCCTGGCATACTCCGGCAGCGCTTTCAAGGTGATGCGCGACGGATCATAGATCTTCTCCCACGGATTCGCGCGACCGAGAATCAGATCGGTTAACAACAGGCCGGCGATCGTTCCGTGCGTCATGCCGTTTCCGGAGTCGCCCGTCGCGATGAAGACGTTGTCCTTGTCGAGCGGATTGCGCCCGATGAACGCGAGACCGTCGACCGGCTCCATTACTTCGCCCGACCACCGATACTCAATGCCCTCGACCATCGGGAAGCGATGACGCGTCCAGCGTTCGAGCGCGCCGAAGCGCTTGTTGGCATCGTCCTGCTGGCCCGTCTTGTGATCTTCGCCGCCGACGATCAAAACGTCGTAAGCCTTCGCGCCTTGGCCCACAGTTTCCAGTCGAATGTAGTGATAGGGATCGGGCGTGTCCCAGTAAAGCCCGCGCGTGACTGAACCGCGCGGGATGCGCGCGCCGATCACGTAAGACTGATAAGCCGCTTGCTTGGTGTGAATGGCGACGAGATCGTTGACCGGTGTGTTGGTCGCGACGACAACAGCGCTCGCCGTCACCACACCACCGCCGTTTGTTTCAACCCGCGCCTGCTTGCCGCCTTCAATTTCTTTGGCGTGGGTTCCGGTGTAGATTCGTCCGCCGTTTTCTTTGATCGCGCGCGCCAGTCCCGCCAGATATTTCAACGGATGAAACTGCGCCTGACGCGGAAAACGCAGCGCCGGTCCCGTATCGTACGAATCCCAGGGAACGCGCTCGACTTTTTCGATGTCGGTCAAGCCAGCCCGATGGACCGCCGCCAGTTCGTCGTCGAGCACCTGCCGCGATTCGCGCGGTGGGACGAACAGGTAGCCGTCCAGTCGTTCAAACTCACACTCGATCGCTTCCTGTTCAACGATTGCCTCAACTGCATTGATTGCCGCCGCGTGGCTTTCCGCAGCCAGCCGCGCGCCGTCTTCGCCGTGAAGTCGTTCCAATTCGAAATAGCGATCGTCAAGAGCGGTGACGAGATGAGCGGTCGTTCGCCCGGTCATGCCGCCGCCGATTGGGCCGTCGTCCAGGACGACCACAGACTTGCCCTCGCGCGTCAGCAGGTAGGCGATGGTCATGCCGGCGATCCCGGCGCCCACGATGCAAACGTCCGTGCTGGTCCTTTCGGTCAGCGCCGACTCAAGCGGCAACTCAGCCGTATCCATCCAAATGGAACGGCTCTGCTCGAAACTTTTTTTCATGTGAACGACTCCTCAGTGCTGTAGCTATAACGTACGAACGGCGGCGACGCTTGTCTCTTTGCGTACACTTGACAGTGTGACGCCTCGGAGATGAATTGCTATGACTGAATTGTTAGCAAAGGAAGTGCCGAGAGGGATGCGCAACGATCACTGAAGGAATGTTGCCAATGTGAGAGGCATTGTTGAAAATCAAAGAGCGGGGGCAAGCCCACCTTCATGACTTTAGAGGTTCTCGTGCTAGCCACAAAAACTCGGACCTTGAAAGCCTTTCACTCAGTAGTAACGATTCAAGGGAGTGAAACTCAAGGTCAGGAAGGGGGCTTGCCCCCGCTCCGGCTGTCTGTTTACTGACTACTGACTACTGACTACTGTTTGCTGTTTTGCTCTTTACTTCCTATGTTACCGTTACGCGCATCATGACGCTGCCAATCAAACCACCGTTTCCGCCAATGGAAGCCTTGCTCGTGAGCGAAATTCCCGCGGGCGAGAGTTGGGAGTACGAGCCGAAGTGGGACGGCTTTCGCTGTCTCGCGTTCCGCGACGGAGACGACGTCGAGTTGCAATCGAAGTCGGGCCAGCCGCTCGCCCGTTACTTCCCGGAAATCGTCGAAGCGCTCCTCAAAGTAAAAGCGTCGAAGTTTGTCATTGATGGTGAGCTCGTAATTCCGGTAGGGGATGCGCTCTCGTTCGACGATCTGCTGCAACGAATTCATCCCGCCGCCAGTCGCATTGCCAAGCTGGCCAGGGAGACGCCCGCGCATTTCATCGTTTTCGATCTGCTGGTTGACGACTCAGGCAAGGCGATTCACGAATTGCCGCTCGTGAAACGTCGCCCGAAACTAGAGAGCTTTGCGAAAAAGTACCTCGCCAAAAATCAGAGCATCGAACTGTCGCCGACGACGAAAGACATCGCGGTCGCGCGCGAGTGGCTATCCACGACTGGGATCAAGCTCGACGGCGTGATTGCGAAACGACAGGATCTGCCGTATCGATCCGGCGAGCGCGACGGCATGCAGAAGGTCAAGCGAATGCGCACGGCGGATTGCGTCGTTGGCGGATTCCGCTACGCCTCAAAAGGAAATGTGGTCGGATCGCTGTTGCTGGGTTTGTATGACGCCGAAGGTCTGCTGCATCACATCGGTTACACGTCCAGCTTCAATGCGGACGAAAAGAAGGAGCTGACGAGCAAGCTGGAGCCATTGATTGCCGAGCCAGGCTTCACGGGTAACAAGCCCGGTGGGCCAAGCCGTTGGAGCACTAAGAAGACCGCTGAATGGGAACCGTTAAAGACGACGCTGGTAGTTGAGGTTCAGTACGATCACTTCACCGGCGGCCGCTTTCGCCACGGCACCAGGTTTCTGCGTTGGCGTCCGGACAAGAAGCCGAAAGCGTGCACGATTGAGCAGGTGAAGTAGCGAGACTTTAACCGCCAAGACGCCAAGGTCAAGAATAATGTCGCCAAGGTCGCCAGGAACAATTACGTATGACAATCTGAATCGAGTGGGCTTTTCTTGGTATTCTCGGCGTTTTTGGCGCCTTGGCGGTTAACACCTCGCTCCTCAAGGCCGCGCCGCTGCTCCCGGTTGATTCGAAAAGACTGGATACGGATTGCCCTTTTTTGGAACCTTCGCCGCCATCGTTTTCCCTTCCGCGGACGTCCACGGCTGACCGTAGAAGAATCCGTTCGCGGTCGCTTCAGGCACGAGTCGTTTGTCCAAAGGACTGCCGCCCGCCGGAATTTCCATCTCCACGATGAACGAATTGAAGTAGAGATTCACGTTGCTTCGTTGTTCCGGATGCAGCGCCGGCATTCCGTCCGCGCCAACCTGCCAACGCCACGTGCGCCACACCTCGCCGTTGTTCATCAAGCTGCATTCCCAGTTGCCGGGATGGTCTTCGAGCGCCAAACGATTCGTGTCGCGCACCGTTCCCCACGTCAGCGGCACGGTCAGACGCACCATGCGAAAGCCGATCTCGTCGCGATACTCGGTACCGCGTTTGTACTGCGCCGCGGCGCGGTCCGTGTGAATCACCTGGAAACTACGTTCGGCGCGACTGATCGCCTGATCGGCATACGGCATTGGCCCAGGCAGCGACAGACGCTTGCCGTTAACCGAACAACGCATGTAGCCGTGTGGCAAGTTGTAGCCGATGTCACTCGGCGAGAGACTGAAATGTAGTTCGACCAGGTTGGCGCCCGAACGTTCGGGCCGGCTGCCGAACTCGAAGTAAGGCGTGTAGCCGCGCGGCCGCAGGAAAATAAAACTGACGGGCGCTTCGGCGTGGCGCTGAATGTAATACTGCGGCGGCGCCTCGCCGGGTTGCTGGCCCCCGGGCACGCGATGCGCCGCGCGCACCTCGATCTTGTAGGTGCGGACGAGTTTCTCTTCGTCAGTGTCGCCGTTCACGGTGAAAACCTGCAGGTTGAAATTTCCGATCTCTTTCGTCGCCGTGTCCTTCCGCCAGCACTCGTTGGTCCACATGTAGCTCTCGTCGATGTCGTTGGCGCCCTTGTGATAAATGTCGACTTCGCAACGCGTCGTCGCCACAGCTTTGCCGGCGCGCGCGACCACGAGTTTGATCGCGCTGCGATTCGGATAGTCGCCAAAAATTCGGACGTGCGACTTCAGCACCCAGCCGGTGCTGACTGGAATGTTGTTCTGTCCGAGGGCTTCGGTGCTGACCGCTTCAAACCAGGTGAAGGCGTCGTCGGCCGCGCCGGTGCGCGCGCCGCTGCCCGCGCCTGTGGTCGTCTGCTGAACTTGCGTCGCAGTTGCGCGCGCGTCTTCGACGGTTGCGGGAGAGGGCGCGGGGGAAGGTTGACTCGGCCGCGGTCGAGGAATACGCGATCGCACTTGCGCGATCGTCGGCGCGGCAATCAGCGCGAACAGCAAAACGCAAAGGGAAACTGGGCAGCTTAACTTTTTCATTGTGGTTCCTTTTTTCGCCAGCGACACACAGGACATGGAAGTTCAGAGAAGGTTGAGATCTTAGTAGGAGAGACATTCCGGTCTGTCCATCTTGTAGAGTCGAAGCCGTCGGGCTCGATCTCAGATCTCAGAGATCGCCCCACCACTTTTCAGGGCTCGTCATGGGACGACGGTCAGAATTTGAGTTGCTTGAAACGTTATGTTCTCAAACTTTGGGCAGTGACCTAATTTGACTCTCTCTGTGCTTCCTCCGAGCGCACAGAGATTTCACAGAGGAAGCCGAAATTAGGGCAATACTAAATTTTGGCCACCAGCTTTTACTCTACCTCTGCCGAAAAACACAACTATTTTTTTCTGTCGGCTTCGGCTCGGCAGGAAACTAATCTCACGCTCAAACCTCGCCGGCTCATCGCTCTGACTCCGACCGGCGGTCGTTCTGGTACAAGGGTTGACTAAGCACTAGTCGCAGGGCCAAAACGATTGAGAGCAGAAACGATCGGGACGACATCATAAAGCAGCGTCATTAAGCGGCGACATTCATAAGCGAGCAGCCCATTCGTTTCCTTTTCCCAATTCATTTTCGCCTGAGCGAGGCCGCGATTCGTACCGGAGCTACACAGGTCATGTCCCGATTCGATGCGAACACGCGAGCCTCAAGACGCGGTAGGCGCGGAAGGTTTCAGAACGAGCTATGGGAATCGGTGTTTGCAGATGACTCTCCCAATTCGACCAGCGCGGCAGAAACGAGTACGTTCACCCTATGCCAGACTCTTTGGCACAGGCGACTTGACGCGCACCATGCGTTGCTCCGTGATCGTTGCTCATCCCGCCGACGAAGTTGTCGGGGCCGGTTATCTGATTTCTAAGTTAGTTGACGTCACCATTCTGCATGTTACTGACGGTGCGCCGTGTGACTTGCATGACGTCAAAGCCGCTGGGTTCACAAAACGGTCCGAATATGCTCAGGCCCGCCGGGCAGAGTGTCTGACCGCGCTCGCAATCGCGAACGTGCCTGAGGATCGCGTCGTGGACTTTGCGGTCCCGGATGGCGGCGCCGCTCAGTGTCTCGCTGATCTGACGAGAAAGATCACTACCTTTCTCCAACAGTCGGCTGCCGACATCATCGTTACGCATCCTTATGAAGGCGGACACCCTGATCACGATGCGACGGCCTTCGCCACTCACGCAGCGCTCAGACTGATGAAGGAAAACGGCTTGCGGCCGCCGGTCTTGTTTGAGATGGCGCTGCATCCGGGCGCCGACGGAATCGCAAAGCTGCCTGAGTTTTTGCCCGGGACTGAAAGAGAGTCAACGACGCTGCTGCTTGATGAGCGAGCCCGGAGTCTGAAGCAGCGAATGTTTGCGTGTTTTGAAACGCAGCGTGAGAGCCTGGAGATTTCCCCGGTTGGCCCAGAGAGATTTCGCCAGCCTACCAACTACGACTTTAGCGTGCCGCCACAAGCCGGCAAGCTGCACTACGAAAACTTCAATTGGGGACTGACCGCCGACGAGTGGCAATCACTGGCGGTTAAAGCGTTGGACAGTCTGTTCCCGAACCATTGACCACGTCGGGCCAGGCCCGGTGGGCTGAGATTCTCAAAGCGTGTTGTCAGAATCGCCTGCGTGAGCGGGCGGCCAGAGCAAGCAGCCGCTGGAGCAATCACCCGCTGACGCCGGTGGTTCTGATAGGAGTTCATGCAAGAAGTTTGGTAACAATCCTCAAACAGACGAGCGCAAGAATAGTCGCTGGCGGTGTCGCGCCGTGTAGTATACTCCCGTCGCTTTAAGACTATTCATATGCGCATCTTAGGAATCGATCCGGGCAGCGAGTGCACAGGCTGGGGCGTCATCGAAGGCGATGGCCGCCGCTACGCGCTGGTTGAATGCGGCACGGTGCGCGCTCCCGCCGGGCAGAAATTTCCGGCGCGCCTGTTGCGGATCGCGAATGCCCTGGAGGAAATCATTCAGCGTCATCACCCTGATGCTTGTGCGATTGAAGACGGATTTCTGGCGACGAACGTCAAGGTAACTTTGAAACTTGGACAGGTGCGCGGCGTGGCGATGCTGGTGGCTGAACGCGCCGCTCTCGAAATTCATGAGTACTCACCCAGACTCGTGAAGCAGACTGTCGTCGGTCATGGCAACGCCGAAAAGTTTCAGGTACAGCAGATGGTGAAGACGCTGCTTTCGCTCCAGAGCGTTCCCGAACCACACGATGCTGCCGATGCTCTCGCAGTCGCGATTTGTCATTTCCATCATGCCTGCTTTGCCCAACGCCTGCTCGCTTCGCAGGCGGGCGTGAACTCAAAAACTGCAAATCTGATTCGTTCCGCTCGACAGCCTGCGCGACGTCGGGCTTCCCGCTAAACCGCTGAACTCTGCAGACTTGCGACTTCCACGCGGACTGCCGCGCGGTGGTCTGGTTTCACCCTGTTTAGAAAGATCATGTTTACAGGGAGGCCGAGCCGTGAGCCGACAACTCTTTCAAAAGTTCTCCCCAGTGTTGCTTTGCGTTCTGCTAGCTTGCTCTTCCCACACAACTTTCGCTAAACGCCGCCCGCCCGCCGGGGGCCGCGTGGCAATCGTTGTTGACGAACGATTGTCAGCGCTCCGGACTACGCCGCGGCTTAACGGCATCTTAGTGAGACGAATCGGACGCGGAGGCCTTGTCGCCATCCGCGGAGAGAAGCGGAGCCGCGACGGAATTCTGTTCTATCGCGTCAACCTTACCAGCCGCACGAACGGTTGGATACAAAGCGACGCACTGGCCGCACCGTCACGCGCCGGCGACGACGCGAGATTGCTGCGACTGATCAAAGGCTCGGAAGACTTTGATCGCATCGCGCGCGCGCGCATCTTTCTGGACAGCTTCACGTTTTCGGAACTGCGGGCCGAGGTGCTCATGATTTACGCCCTGGCCGCGGAAGACATCGCCGCGCGTCTCTCGCGTGACGCCTCGCGGCGCCTCGACGAAAACGAGATGAACGCCGGAGGCGCGCCGCTTCATAGTTACTACCTCAATTTCAACGAGCTGGATCGCTACAACCGGCAGGGGATCACATTTTTGTTCGACGCGCGGCAAAAGAGGTTTCGCTATGACGGCGAAGCCTGGCAGGAATTGGTTCATCGCTACCCGCGCAGCCCGCACGCCGGCGAGGCGCGCAAGCGACTTGCAGCGGCCGGCGCGTTGCCGGCGCGTTGATTAAGAAGTAAGACCCGCAAGCGGCCGGCGTTTATGCGAGCCACAGCCGCCAGCGCACGCACCGCTGGTGACAATTGTTTTGCTTATGGGCAACTCAAAAGCGTACTATTCCTTTGCCCCTGCCCCGCCTCTACCCGAAACCACCAAGTGCCAGAGGGAGACATGCATGAGAACAAGGAACACGAAACCGGTCGCCGCCGGCAGCCGTGCGATCAGATGGTCCGCACTGCTGCTGTTGGCGTTCTTGATGTTAATTGGCCTGGCGGCGTTGCGGCCGTGGCGCATTGCCGAGGCCGCGGGCCCGTCGGTGGTGGCATTTAGCGCCGGCAGTTACAGCGTTCAGGAAAACATGACTTTCAGGACGATCACAGTTCTGCGCACCGGCGACATTTCTGGTCCAGCGACGGTTGACTACACCAGCACCGGCGTCAACGCTTCGCAACGCACCGACTACACTTACGCCGCGGGCACGCTGCGCTTCGCGGCCAACGAGTCGAGTAAGACAATCGACATTCTCATCAGCGAAGATCTCAGGCTTGAGGGCAACGAGTCGCTGACGGTGACCCTTTCGAATGGCACTGGCCAGGCTTTGTTGGGTATGCCGTCGACTGCGTCGGTCGTAATTACAGACGATCCGATTGAGAGCGGACCAAACCCGATCGACTTTTTCGACATCTTTGTCGGCCAGCACTACCACGACTTTTTGGCGCGCCAGTCTGACACCGCCGGTCAACTTTTTTGGGAAGGTCAGATTTCCAGTTGCGGCTCAAACCAAACCTGCATCAACGACCGCCGGACGAATGTCTCCGCCGCGTTTTTCCTTTCGATCGAGTTTCAGCAGACCGGCTACTTTGTCATTCGCGCGCACAAAGCAGGCTTCGGAAGCTTCAGAGACGTTCCGCGTTATCTGCCGTTCCTGCGCGATCAGCGCCGGATTGGCGAGAATCTTGTCGTTGGAAACACGGGTTGGGAGCTGGTGCTCGCCGCGAACCGCCAGGCCTTCCTTGAGGAGTTTGTCTCGCGGCCGGAATTCATTGCCAACTTTCCACAGGGCCTCAACGCCTTCTCTTATGTGAACGGGTTGTTCGCAAACGCAAACGTGATCCCGACTGCGAATGAGCGGCAAGCGGCTGTCAACGCTTACGGCAACGGCAACACGTTCGGGCGCGCGGCGGCACTGAACAGCGTGATCGAAAGCGACAGCGTCTTCAATGCGCAGTACAACCCCGCTTTCGTGCTGATGCAATATTTCGGTTACCTGCGCCGCGACGCGGACGATCCGCCGGACAACAATTTCAATGGTTTTGATTTCTGGCTGACGAAGATGAACCAGTTCAGCGTGGCGGGTGAAAACATGCGCGACGACGACGTGGCCTTAGCACGCGCCAAGCGCGCCGACATGGTTGAGTCGTTCATCGTCTCTAGCGAATACCGCGGGAGATTTGGCTTTTAAAGCGGACGATTAGTTTGTGTCGGCAGGCAAAGCTCACTGTGGACGGAGACTCACCGATGAAATCAGAGGACTTTCCAGCAGGGTGGGATGAGGATCGCGTGAACCGATTGCTTGCCCACTATGAAGAACAGAGCGAAGAAGAGACAATCGCGGAAGACGAATCCGCGTCGCCGTCGGCCGGCTTCAGCGTCTTAGTGGTTTAATAGCGGTGACATTCAATCTGAGGATTTTAGATGGGTCTCATACATATCGACGTGAAGCTGAGAAATCTCGGTTCCTCAAACGGAGCTTACGAAGCGAAGTTCCTGGTGGATACCGGTGCGACAGATTCGCTGGCTCCCACGGCCGAGTTGCAGCGAATTGGTGTGCAGCCTGTAGGCAAGACTGCGTACGAACTGGCCGACGGCAGCATCCATGAGTATGCGTTCGGACTTGTTGAGATTGTATTCATGGACGAAGTCACTGCCGGCAGGATCATCTTTGGTCCTGACGACGTGGAGCCGTTGTTAGGTGTAACCGCGTTGGAGTCGGTGGGCATGACGATAGATCCAGCCAATCGCACCTTAAAGCGCCTTCCGGCAATTCCCCTAAAATAGTTTGAATTTAGCTGCATATCCGCCAGACGCGAATCATAGGCGAGTATGAAAACCCTCAACTATTCAGCGGTTTTGGCAGCTGGCCTTGAGACTAACGACTTTCGCCCGGCGGGGATGAAGAGAGTGACGACGTTGTCTTCTCCTACTGAACGACACAGTCTCTTCGACTCGGACGGTGTCAGGAAGTTGCGGCCGCGTATCAGCCCGAAGCAGTTTGCCGATCCGCAGGCGCAGGTGAACGGCACCGCCATCTCCGACTCGGTGGTCAGGTAGTTAAAAGTGATCTCCTCGCCCGCGGCTATGTCTCGCAGCGCGCGAAAGGTCATCTCAGTCGTGTTTATATAACCGTTGGGTTCGCAGCTGTGATTAAGATACTGCCAGCAGTAGTCGAGATCGTCGTCGTTTCTTCTGATGACCGGTAAGGTGAGATGGCGTTTGCTGCCCAGTTGAATTGTGTACTTCGTCGGTTGAGTTGAAATCGTTCCTTTCAACAAAAAGATGACAGAGTTCTCGCTGATGTCTTCCTGAGCGAAGATACCCTTGAAGCCGGCGTTGTCTTTCACCTCGATGACCGGCGCCTCCTGAATCTCACTGATCGCCAAAACCGCATTGCTCCCCATGCTTTCTCCTTCGGCTGAATTCGAGTGGTCGCTTATACACCTAAAAAGGCGAAAGCCGGATCAAAAAACTATCATCGCGAGGAAAAACTTTCTGTGGAGAAATTGTTTGGAGTGCGCTGACCTGTCAGCGCTTTCGTTTGCGGCGGCTTGACGCCGCTGGAGACAGAAGACTTCAACCTAGGAGGGCTGCGACAGGTCGCAGCCGAACAAAGCGCTGACAGGTCAGCGCACTCCAAAAATGGCGCGCGCTGTCCACGAGCTTCTTCTATTTACGATTTACGATTCACGATTACGATTTCACGATTTACGACGAGGTCATCCGGTTAGCGCGTAAGTTTGTGCGAGACGATGTTCGAGTGCTTCGCGCATCTGCGCGCCCAGGCCGCCGTACTGATGCACGAGCTTATTGAGTTGCTCTCGTTGCAGCGTGATAAAGATGCTCGGCGTCAGAGTCGTGACGCTGGCAGTAGTTGGGATGTTCGCCAGTAGAGAGATCTCGCCGAAGTAGTCGCCGTCGTCCAGCGTGGCCACCTGCACAGTCTCAGCGTCGTCTTTCGCAGCGCTGACCGCCACGATCGACAGGGATCCTTTGAACGCCAGATAAGAGCCGCCGCTGATCAGCGCGACGTTGAAAAGCAGCATCGCGATGTTTGGGCTGCGCTCGCTGGTGTAACTGAGAAAGTTGAATCGAGTCGCCAGCCGCGCCAACTTTTCCGCCTCGCGCTCGAAAGTCTTAACGACTGACTCTCGCAGGCTGAACGCCTTAACAATCGGTTGCGCGCCGAGGTTTTCATGGATCGTGCTCGTCAGCAGCGCTTCTTCATTGCGAAGTTCGTAGCCGGCCCTGAGTGCGCGCGACGCCAGCAGTCGTGGACCAATGACGCACAAGGGAAGTCCGGCGACTGCCGCCAACGCCAGGCGCCAATCGAGCGCAAACAAAACGCAGGTGCTGAAAATAATGTTGATGAGACAGAGCGAAGCGCCGGGTAGACCGAGCACGACCGCATTCTCAACCGCCGCAAGATCCGAAGAAAAGCGCGCGGCGATGTCGCCGGTGCGCATGCGTGCATAAAAGCCCAGCGAGAGGCGCTGCAGGTGACGAAACATTTCTTTGCGGAGGTCGTTGAGAATGCGCGCGCCAAACCAGGCGTAGAGGTAGTCGCGAATTATTTGCGAGGCGGCGGTGAGCAGAAATCCTCCCGCCAGGGCGCCGATGATCACGGCGAGGGCCGTCGAGTTTCGCGGGACGATGGCAAAGTCGATGATGAACTTCAGGCTGAGCGCGAGGAGAATGTTGAACGCGCCCTCAACCAGCAAAGTCACAATCAAAGCGCCGGCCCGCGCGGTGTAGGGCCGAACGTAGGAACCCAGGATTCTCAAGAGCTTGCCGGGACGCATCAGCGCAGCCGTGGAATCAGGTTTTGTGTTTACGTTCGACATCGTTCAGCCTTTGGAGTGCGCTGACCTGTCAGCGCTTTGGTCCTGGGCGGCTTGACGCCCAGTCTTCCTATCAGTGAGTTCGACTAGCGGCGGGCCGCGCCAGGTCGCGGCCGACTTAAAGCGGTGACAGGTCACCGCACTCCATAAAAAGTCCGCACTCCATAAGTCCGCCCTCGAAGTCGATCTCTTTTTCACCTCATCTTTTAAGGCGCATCTTAGCCGCAAACCTATCACGCCGGCCCACAATTTCCGTCAGTCTCGCCAAATAAAACGTATATTGTTCGCCTAAGCTAACACCGCACGCATTACGAACGCCCGACTTTTACCTGGGAAATTCCGCGGAGTTCAATTAACGCTGCCCAGAGGGAACCCGCATGGACGCGCTTGGGACCCACGAAGTTACTCAACTCCTGGTCGCCTGGAGTGATGGCGACGAGGGCGCTCTCGATCGGCTGGCTCCACTCGTCAACGCCGAACTGCATCGTCTGGCGAAGCGTTACCTGAGCCGTGAACGCGAGGACCACCTGCTGCAAACCTCGGCGCTAATCAACGAAGCATACCTGCGACTGATTAACTGGAAGGACGTGCGCTGGAAGAACCGCGCCCACTTCTTCGGCGTCGCCGCGCAGGATGCGGCGCATTCTGCTTGACTTTGCGCGCCAGCGGCCGCGCGTGGACCGCGACAACGAAGCGCGCCATATTTCACTCGACGAAGCGATGACTGTCGCCAACGAGAAAGACCTGGACCTCGTGGCGCTCGACGAAGCGCTGCGGAGCCTCGGCGAGATCGACGAACGCAAGAGCAAGATTGTCGAGTTGCGTTTCTTCGGAGGGCTGAGCGTCGATGAAACCGCGGAGGTGATGAAGGTGGCGCCCATCACGGTGATGCGGGAATGGAACAAGGCTAAGGCCTGGCTCTATCGAGAGCTGAGTCGTGCCTAATTGCGATGATCGGTGCGTCGGCAAAAAGTGCTTTGGAGCGCCTTCTCTTTCTCCCTCCCCCGTTGGGGGGGGTTGGGGTGAGGTTTAGGCGCGTCCAGACCCTCACCCCTACCCCTCCCAACGGGAGAGGGGTCAGACTGACGCCATGCAGCCGGCGTGGTCGCCAAACGGCGCGCGCATCGCGTTTTGGTTCATGCCGCCGGGCGTCGGCCGCAGCGACATTGCCACCATTCCGCGCGGCGGCGGCGCGCCCGTCGTAATCACGAAAGACGCTTCGACAAACTGGAATCCGATCTGGTCGCCCGACGGCAAGTTTCTCTACTTCGCCAGTGACCACAGCGGCAACCTGAATTTTTGGCGAGTCGCCATCGATGAGGAAACCGGCAGCGTTTTGTCAGAGCCGGAGGCGATCGTCACGCCTTCGAAGTTCAGCCGGCATTTGAATTTTTCGAGAAACGGCAAGCGGATGATTTATGTGCAAACGAATAACCAGTCAAACATTCAGGCTGTTCAGTTTGAAGCGAACCGTGAAAAAGTAATTGGCGAACCGTTTTGGATCACGCGCGGCGATCGGCAGATTGTTCGGCCCACTCTTGATCCACTTTCAGAAGACTTTCACTTCCTGAATAGAAGGCTTGACTGCTTGAAGACAGGAATTCTATTGAGAAAGCTTCCCGTCACAAAGTGAAGCGCGCCTGGGAGATTTTGGTTGGACCATTTGCGTGCCATAGAGGTAGGGAAACAAATTCAAAGAGCGGGGGCAAGCCCAGCTTCCTGACCCTGAGACTATGGGAGTTGCCGAATTTCTTGCATGATGAAAGTAATTCGAAGGAAAAGCTAAAGAGCGGGGGCAAGCCCGCCTTCCTGACCTTGAGCTTAACCAACTCGCTCGCTCCTTTGCAGCTTTAGGCCTTTCAAAGCTCGCAGATTCAATCTATCTTCGTCCGGGCTGTTAATAAATCCTTCTGCGCATCGTTTTCCAGTGTGGCAGACGATTTTCAGGAGGAAACAGTGCAGGCAGCAGCTAAAACATTGAGACTTGTAACCGAACCCACCGAGCCTCCCGGGGAACTGGAGACGCTCTTCCAGGCGCATCACGACCGCGTTTTCCGCACGGCTCATCGCATTACCGGCAGTCCCGCCGATGCCGAAGACGTCTTGCAGACCGTGTTCCTCAGACTCGTCAAAGGCGGAGAAGCCTACGACCTTTCCGAGAATCCCGAAGCATATCTGTCGCGGGCGGCAATCAACGCGTCGTTAGATTTGATGCGTAGCCGCACTCGCGCAAAGTCGGTTGGGCTCGACGACGTTGAGACCGAGGCACTGACGAGCCGCTGGCAAAATCCCGAGGCGGAACACGCCGACCGCGAACTGCAAACGCTGATTCGCGAGGCGGTGGCCCGCTTGGGAAAGACTGCCGGCGAGATGTTTGTGCTGCGTTACTACGAAGGCCACGACAATCAGGAGATCGCGAAGCTGCTCGACACTTCACAGATGGTTGTGGGTGTCGTGCTGCATCGCGCGCGCACCAGGCTACGCAAAGAGATTGGGCACTTTCTGGAGAAACATCATGAAAAGCAATAATGAATTTGACCGAATCCTCGACAACGCTACTTCCGAAATTCGGAACGAGAGCGTCGATTCCACAGTGGTTGACCAGGCGGCTGGACGTGTTTGGGCGCGTCTGGCGGCGGAAGCTCCCGCGGCACTCAACAGTGAAATGCTTGCTGAGCCGGCAAACGAAATGGGACGAATCGGAAGCTGCGCTGATTTTCAGTCGCTGATTCCGGCGCACCTGACCGGCAGTTTGTCAGAAGCTCGTTCACTGCTGCTGGTCGATCACACGCATGAGTGCATCCCCTGCCGCAAGGCAATGAAAGACGCGCGCACGCACTATGCAAATCGTAAAGCTCCCGCGAAGAAGGCCGCTGCGACGCGTCGCTACAGCATTCAGCCGGTGGTGTTGCGCTGGGGCATTGCCGCGGCGCTGATCATCGGCGTGGGGCTGGTCGCGCTCCCGTTTATTCAGCGCTGGGCGCCGCTCGGTGGAGATTTGGAAGCGACGGTCCAGGCCGCCGAAGGCCCGGTCTATCAAATCGCCGACACGCGCAGCACGCCCGTAACTGCCGGCCAGAAGCTGGAAAAGGGCGAGAGCATTCGCACCGCGAAAGACGGCCACGCCTTTGTTCGTCTCGGCGACGGCTCGGTCATCGAGATGAAAGACCGCTCGGAGTTTTCATTAACGAAGAATTCGCTGGGCACGACGATTCACCTGAACCGGGGCGCCATCGTCGTCGAAGCTGCGAAGCAAGGCAAGCAACATCTTTTTGTGGACACTGGCGACGGTTCGCACGTCTCCGTGACGGGCACGGTGTTTTCAGTCAACAGTGGCACGAAGGGTTCGCGCGTGTCGGTGATTGAAGGCGAAGTCCACCTGGACCACGCCGGCAGCGAACGCGTGTTGCGCGGCGGTGAGCAGGCCACCACGAATGCCTCGATCGAGGCGATTCCGGTTAAAGACGAAGTGGCGTGGAGCCGCAAGGCTGCTCAGTATGCCGAGACTTTGGCAGCGTTTAACTCGCTCAAGAAGGAACTGAACCACGTGCAGCAGCCGGGCGTTCGCAGTTCGACGCACCTGCTGGACTTGATGCCCGAGAACACGATTGTCTACGCGGCGCTGCCGAATCTGACGACGACCATCGTGGAATCGCATCGCATCATGCAGGAACGCATCAACCAGAATCCGGCGCTGCGCCAGTGGTGGGAGAAGAAAGAGAATCGTGAAGGTCACAAAGTCGATCAGGTGATCGGCACCATTCAGGAGTTTGGCGAATACCTCGGCGAAGAGATTGCCGTGTCAGTCTCGATGGACGAAAACGGCGAGCCGGTCGCGCCGCTCGTGCTCGCGGAACTCAAGAACTCTGCCGGCTTCCAGCAGTTTGTTGAGCAGCAGATCGCGAAGTATGCGGGCGACTCTAAGGCGGGCAATCGTCCCGAAGTTCGTTTCGTCAACGATCCGCTGACGGCAACACCGGTGACAGCCGAGCCCGGCAAGAAAGTGGAAGCGCTCTACGTTTGGATTCAAAACGACCTGTTTGCTGCGAGTCCGAAGCTGGATCAGCTTCAGGCTTTGGCAACAATTGTGAAGAACGGTCAGACCAGCAGCTTCACGGGAACGGCGTTTCACAATCGCGTGGCCCAGGTTTATCAGGAAGGCGCGGGCCTCGTGGTCGCTGCCAACCTGGAACGGGTGATCGAGAGGGCCAAGCCGGATTTAATCAAAGGCAAGAATTCTGAGCAGCGTGAAAGCGCGCTGAAACAGCTCGGCATTCTCAACTTCAAGTATTTGGTGCTCGACCAGAAAACTGCCCAGGGCAAGACGCACACTGTGGCGACGGTGTCGTTCAGTGAAGCACAGCGCGGCATTCCGTCGTGGCTGGCTGATCCCGGACCGATGGGTTCGCTTGAATACATTTCGCCGGATGCCAATATCGTCGCCAGCTTTGTGGTTCGCGATCCGGTGAAACTGGTTGATGATCTGCTCGGCGTGCTGGAAACCGTTTCGCCTGACTTGCGCAAGACCCTGGACAAGCAGCAAGCCGATCACGGTTTGGATATTCGCAAGGACCTCGCCGCGCCGCTCGGCGGTGAGTTTGCCTTCGCGATTGACGGTCCGATTCTGCCGACGCCGGCCTGGAAGATGGTGTTTGAAGTGCACGACTCGGCCCATCTGCAGCAGACGCTCGAGCGAGTCGTCGGTGAGGTAAACAAAGAGGCGGCGAAGTTTGGCAAGACTGGTTTGGTTTGGGATCGCGCGGACGTCGGCGGTCGCACTTACTACACGCTGCGCTCTGCGGACTTTGGCGTGGAAGTGAACTTCACATACGTGAACGGTTACGTGGTGATGGGCCCAAGCCGCGCGATGGTCGCACGCTCGGTGCAAATGCAGGAGCAGGGCTACTCGCTGCTGCGTTCGCAGCGATTCACGGCTGGTCTGCCGGCTGACGGCAACGCCAACTTTTCGGCGCTCTTCTATCACAACCTGGCGCCGCTCGTGCAGCCGTTCGCTGAACGCGTTGCGAATTCCGCCGGCAGCTTGCCGCAGGAACAGCAGCAGGCGATCAAAGCCATGGCTGCAGACATGCCGCCAACGCTCGCCTATGCCTACGCGCGCGGCGATAGCATAACTTTCGCGGCCAACACTGAAGGTGGACCGTTTGGACTCAGTCCCGCAACTTTGCTGGGCGTGCCAAACTCTTTGGAAATCCAACACATTCTTCAGCAAGGCATGCACGGGAAAAAGTAAACATATGGAGTGCGCTGACCTGTCAGCGCTTTGGTTGGCTGCGACCTGTCGCAGCCTTCCTAACTCCAGTTACTGCATTTTGAAGAAGCACGCGGCGTCGAGCCGCCGCGAGAACAAAGCGCTGACAGGTCAGCGCACTCCAAAATGGAGCGCAGTGCTGACTCAGCAACAGAAAGGAACTCATCATGACTCATATGCTAAAGAGACTTCCGACGTCATTAATCGTAAGCGTCATCTTGTTGGCTTCACTGGTACTCGCCTCAGCTTGCACACGCCACAAGGTTGTCCAGCTTGACTCTCACAAAATAACCGTAGCGCGCCACGGATTAGAGAAGAAATTTAAGGTCACTGACAAACACGCCGGACCCAGATTTGAGTACGCGGGCATGAGCCCCGACGGGACAGATCTGAAGGTTTCGATTGAAGGTGACAAGATCACCATCAATGATGTCGAAGGCAAGCTGCGCCCCGGCGATAGCGTGCTGATCGGCGACGAGGGCGTCGCGGTGAACTCGCTGGACTACGGCGCGACAGAAAAATATCTGCGCGCGAATGGTTCAGGCTCGGGTTCTGATTCAGACACGAGTAGGTTGAATCAGTAGGCTCCAGCCGCGCAGCAGCGGCATTTAGTAGCCCCGTGCGTTAGCGCGGGGTTACGGAAGCGAGCGAGGCCTGAGCGCCGAGGTGCGACCTTGACGCTGAACTGGCGCCGGCCCTTTTCGGGCCTCAACATTTTCTTTCGGCACCCTCCCACGCCTTAACGGGCGTGGCTATTGACTCTCGGCCCTTCGGGCCTTTTGGTGTCTTTATGAAACTCATCTCCATCTCCCTCGGCTCATGGTTAATCGGGCTCGCTGCCATCCTGTTCACATTCCTGGTTGTTGAAGGCGAGCACTTGAGTGTCGCAGACATCAAAGGCGCGACGATCATGTCGCTGATCGTTGCCGCGCTGCTTTTCTCGCTCGCTTATGCTCCATCGTTGTTCTGGCTGCGCCATCGCCTCGGCGGTTGCCGGCCCGCCGCGCTTTTTCCGCTCGCCTCTGCTTTGATTCTTAACCTGCCGGTTTTTTTGATCGGATTTTTAGCAATCGGTAGAACTTTAGGCGCCGCGGAAGCGTTTGCATTCATCGGTGCATTCGTGTTGATGGGTACAGCCTTCGGGCTCGCATTCGTTTGGAATTATCAGAACCGGGATATAAAGTCTGCAAGATGGCATTAGCCGAAACGATTCCCCAGGACCCGACGCCGCGCGATTCTGAAATTCCTCGCGACCCGCGCGACTTCGCTCCAGTCATCGATCTCAACGGACTGAGCGTTAAGTTTGGCGGCCGCCCAATTCTGCAAGAGCCTGCAAGGTGAACTACGCGGGCGCTCGATCGGGCTGCTTGGTCCAAACGGCGCCGGCAAGACCACGCTGATACACACCCTCCTCGGATTTCACGCTCCATCATCAGGCACGGCCCACATCTTCGGTCAGGACATTATTACCGACGCGAAACAGATACGCGCGCTCGTTGGCTACATGCCTGAGCGCGATTCTTTTATCGCAAAGATGAGCGCCGTTCATTTTGTGCGGCTGATGGCTGAGCTTTCCGGCTTGCCGCCGGAACCCGCGCTCGAGCGCGCGCATGAAGCGCTTTTCTACGTCGGTCTGGGCGAAGCGCGCTATCGCAGCCTTGATACTTATTCGCTCGGCATGAAGCAGCTTGCCAAACTCGCGCAGGCAATCGTGCATGGTCCGCGTCTAATCTTCCTCGATGAACCAACCAACGGTCTCGATCCGCCGGCCCGTCAACGAATGATTCGGCTCGTGCGCGAAATTCGCGACAGCGGCAAGGCGAACATCATTTTGTCGTCGCACCTATTGCGCGACGTTGAAGAGTGCTGTGAAGAGATTCTAATTTTGAAAGACGGACGGCTGGCCAGTTATTGCAACCTCGAAGAAGAGCGCAAATCGAATCGCAAGTTCCTGTTGTTGGAGACCCGCGGCGACCAGGACAAGTTTGCCGAAGCGGTGGGCGCGCTCGGTTGCGAGTATGCCGTGACCGGAGATCACCGCGTGAAAATTGTCCTGCAGGGCGGCATTGAAGTTCGCGATCTTTATCGCATCGCGTCGCAGCATGACGTGCAAATCAGACGCCTGAGTTACAAGCGCGACTCGCTCGAAGACATCTTCCTGAAAGCGATGGAAAACGGCCATGGCGGTTTATGAGCACACTTACAAACAGTATCTCGGCAAACTGACTCCCGAGTGGAGCCGGTTTCTGGTGATCCCGCGCCATGCCTTTCGTGACGTTTTCAAGTCGAAACTCTTCACGGCGTTTTATGTCGTGTGCTTCATTCCGCTTTTGATCGAAGCGATTCTGATTTACCTGCATCACAACGTGAATGCGCTCGCGATCTTGCAAGTGAACGTCAGAGAGCTGATTCCTATCGATGCTTCGTTCTTCCAAACCTTTGTGAATCTGCAGGGCGGCTTTGCGTTCTTCGTGACGCTGCTTGTCGGTCCACCCCTCGTCGCGCGCGATCTTAGAAACAACGCCCTACCGCTTTACCTGTGCCGGCCGTTTTCGCGCACCGAGTATGTGCTCGGGAAAATGTCGGTCGTCTTGATTCTGCTGTCAGCGATGACCTGGGTGCCGCAGTTACTGCTGTTTTTGTTTCAGTCGTACCTCGAGGGCGCGCGTTGGTTCATCGACAACCTGTGGCTGGCGAGCGCGATCTTCATCGGCAGCTTCGTATGGATCCTGCTGCTGGCGTTGCTTTCGCAAGCAGTGTCGGCGCTCGTGAAATGGCGCGTCATCGCCAGCGCCGCGCTGCTCGGCATCTTTTTCATTCCGTCGGTCTTCGGCGAAGTTGTAAACACCATTTTCCTGACGCGCTGGGGCAACATCATCAGCCTGGGCGCGTTGATGCGAAATGTTTCCTCGGGGCTCTTTGGAACTTTTGTACAGAGCACGGGTCAAGTTGTTGGAGGCGACGGCCGTCTGCGCGACTTCGTCATAAGCGAGCCACCGCTTTGGGTGTCGTGGTTTGCGTTGTTTGTCGTCTGCGCGATTTGTCTGGCGCTGCTTTCGCGAAAAGTTAAAGCTTACGAAGTCGTGCGGTAGGACGAACCGCCAAGACGCCAAGAGCGCCAAGGTTAGAAATCGATAGGCGGAGTTTGGTAACCGGCGACGGATTGAAAAGTTTTGGTTTGACTGTTCGAAGTTTCTTGGCGCACTTGGCGTCTTGGCGGTTGGTCAAGTTTTGGCAATGAACGCTTCTTCAACAACGATCGACTTCGACGACGTCTCCAAATTCTATGGAGAAATTCTGGGCGTAAACCGTGTCAATCTTCAGATTGAGCCGGGCATCACCAGTCTCGTCGGACCAAACGGGGCAGGGAAGTCGACGCTGATGAATTTGATGACCGGGCTGCTTCGGCCCAGTCGCGGCAGCATCAGGATTCTTGGCATCCCCACAGATCAGCCCGAACAGCTCTTTCGCAAACTCGGCTACTGCACGCAGTTTGATTCTTTTCCACGCGGGCTGACGGGTCGCGAATTCATCAAGTCATTTCTCCTCGTGCACGGTTTCAGCCGCAAGGAAGCTGAGGAGTTGGCGACCACTGCGCTCGAACGCGTTAGTCTGCTCGACGTCGGCAACCGCAAGATCGCGGCGTACAGCAAAGGCATGCGGCAGCGCATTCGCCTGGCACAGTCGATTGCGCATCAACCCGCCGTCTTGATTCTCGACGAACCTCTGAACGGTCTCGATCCGATGGCCCGCGCTGAGACCATCGCGCTGTTTCGCAAACTGGCGGCGGAAGGTCTGCACCTGATCATCTCCAGCCACATTTTGCATGAAGTCGACATGATGTCAGACCGCGTGATTCTGCTGAACAACGGTTACGTGGTTGCTGAAGGCAACGTGCATGGCGTGCGCGACGAGATGGAAGAGCATCCGATGCAGATCCTGATTCGTTGCGACCAGCCGTCCAAGCTGGCGGCGCGCGTGTTTGATAAAGACCACGTGGTTGAGGCGCGGTTGCACGACGATCGGCTGGGGCTGTTTGTGCGGACGCGCGACGCTGACCAATTCTACTTGCTTCTCAACCGCGTGGTGGCTGAGGGAGAAATCAATATTGAGTCGATTGCGCCGGTCGACGACGATCTGAGCGCTGTTTACCAATACCTGATCGGATCGGAAGGCGGCAGCTAATTTGGAGTGCGCTGACCTGTCAGCGCTTTTGTTGCCGCGGCGGCTTGACGCCGCGCGCTTCTTCTAATGCATTCAATTGAGAGTTAGGAAGGCTGCGACAGGCCGCAGCCGACCAAAGCGCTGACAGGTCAGCGCACTCCAAACAGGTAAGCGCACTCCAAATGGCCGGATCAAAATCATGAGCAGTTCAACTTTAGACATGGCACCGGAACAAAAACTTGGCAAGCGGCCCATCCCCTGGGCGCTGTGGCTGCGGCAGATACGCGCCATCTTCCGGCTCGAGATTGAGAAAAACTTTCTGGGCCGGCGTTCCATCCTGCTTTACTTGTTGGCGCTGCTACCGATCGTTCCGCTTGCTTTGCTCGCGCCTTTTACGCCGCCGGGCCGCGAGTGGCTCGACTTCAACCAGTACAACATGATCTTCGCCATTTACTACGGCGGACTGATTCTGCGAACAGTCGTCTTCTTCGGTTGTGCCTGGATCTTCATGAACCTGTTTCGCGGCGACATCATCGACCGCAGTTTGCACTTTTACTTTTTGAGCCCCGTGCGCCGCGAGGTGTTGGTGGTCGGGAAATATGTTGCCGGACTAGCCACGTCGGTGATTCTTTTCACCGCCACGACGATCGTCGCGATGCTGTTGCTCTACTTCCCGCACTTCTATTCCGAAAGCACGCGTTACTTTTTGGATGGCCAGGGCCTCGGGCAACTGCTCACCTACGCCGGCATCACGGCGTTGGCTTGCGTTGGCTACGGCGCGTTCTTTCTGGTGGTAGGACTCTTCTTTCGCAACCCGATTATTCCGGCAATCGTGCTTTACGGCTGGGAGTGGCTTAACTTTCTGATGCCGCCGCTGCTGAAAAAGATCAGCGTCATCCACTATCTCAACTCACTAGTGCCTGTCCCGGTTTCAGAAGGACCATTCGCCGTCGTTGCCGAACCAACGCCTGCCTGGATCGCTGTCCCCAGCCTCATCGCTGTGACCGCGCTCGTGTTGTTCATCGCGAGCTACCGCATTCGGCATCTTGAGATTCGTTACGGGAGCGACTAAAGGCGGTGAATAGTAAATCGTGAATAGTAAATAGTGAGAGCTGACTTTGATTCTGTCGGAAGAGTGTCGGGCCACTGAGGAATCCTCATCTATTTACGATTTACGATTCACTATTTACTGCTTTGTGCTTGCTGTTTGCTGTTTGCTTTCTTACTCACAAACGGATTGTCCTTTATCCAGAACCGCCACGGTTTATCTCTCCACTCTTCAGCGTAGTCAATTCCTATTCTTGGTCCAGCGAGAATTCGTGACCGCGGAATTCGCTCGCCGTCCTCGATCCAGACTCTGTTGCCCAGCAGGTCGGCGGCGTCGAGTCTGCGATCGATGCCTAACGCGATACAAAGTTTGCCGGGGCCATTAGTGAGATTGTGATCGGGCTGGCCGTGACGACGTTTGCGCATCAGTTCGATTCCTTCGACCGGCTCAACGGCACGAATCAACACAGCGTGCGGCGCGTCGGGAACGTTGGTAACGACATTGAACTGGTTGTACATCCCGTAAACAAAAAAAACGTACGTGGTGCCGCCAATGCCGTACATCGTCTCGGTGCGTCGGGTGCGTCGTCCGCCGTATGAATGCGCCGCGCGATCTTTCGGTCCGCGGTAGGCTTCGACTTCCACAATCATTCCCGAAACTCGTTTGCCGTTTCCGTTGGGAACGACGAGCAGCTTTCCCAGGAGTTCGCGGGCAACTGTGAGGACGCTGGGCCGAGTGTAAAACTCACGCGGCAGCTTGGCGTGCGAAAGGCTGAAGTCTTTGAATAACATTCGATGAATAAGAGCCCAGAACCGCGAGCGGCAACTATTTCGGGTAACGTCTCATGAGTCAGCAACCGCTCGTAACGCCACTTGAGTCTGGCACCCGCTCGCTACCGCGCGCGGTTCTGTAGCTTCTTACTGCCAAAGTTGCCACAGCATGACAAAAGTAATGACGAATCCAATCCCAACTATCGCGCGGCGAATCGTAGTTTGATTGACACGCACTGCCAGGCGAGCGCCAAAGTAGCCGCCGAACAAGGCGGCGCCGGCCATCATCAGCGCCACCGGCCAAACGACAAGATGTGAGAGGGCGAAGCTGAGCACCGCGATACTGTTGATGCAGATGCCCAGAAAGTTCTTGATGCCATTCGCGCGGTTAAGGTCGTGCAAACCGAGCAGGCCCATCGCCGCGAGCATCAGAATGCCGTTGCCCGCGCCGAAGTAGCCGCCGTACATCGATGAGAAAAATTGAAACACGATGGCGCCCAGCCACCACGAAGCTTTTGGTTCGGCAACGATTGGTTGCAGGCGCAGGCGGCGGTTGATCGCGCCCTGGGCCATGAAGAGCAACGTCGCGAAAAGAATCAGAAAGGGAACCAGACGCGCAAACGTTGGCGACGGCGTCCAAATCAAGAGCCACGCGCCAATCGCACCGCCAATCACGCTCGTAATTCCCAGGCGCCACAGAATTGCCGAGCTGTTTTCCAGTTCGCGTCGGTAGCCAAACAGACCACCGAAGAGTCCCGGCCAGAGAGCCACGGTGCTGGTGGCGTTCGCCACTTTTGGATCGAGACCGAGCCAGATGAGCACTGGGAACGTTATTAAGGTGCCGCCGCCGGCGATGGAATTGACGACGCCGGCAGCGAAGGCCGCGGCGATCATCAAGAGTATGTTCGGGAGAGACATTCGTTAGTTTCAAGTTTTAAGTTTCAAGTTTCAAGTTCAGTTCTCACCTTCAGGGCTCTGGGTTGGCCCGGACAGCGGAACTTGAAACTTGGAACTCGAAACTTGAAACTTCTCAGCCATGTTAGAATGCGCTGCAGAGTTTCACAAAGCAGAACTCAAGGACAAGTGCTAATGGCAGACGTAACAATTCGTCCGACAAAAATGGTCCGCTCATTGTTGCTGGTCCCATCGAACTATTCGACACCGAGGGAAACAGGATCGCGGTTGAAACGTCGCGCATTGCCTTGGTCGCTGCGGTGCATCTTCGAGGAAACCTTTTTGCGATCGCACGCACAGCGTTGTTGGACTTTAAGCCGCGGAATGCATCAATCCACCGAGTGCTAGATAATTCCGCGTCGTTGGAAACTCCGAGAAGCAACCCTTGGATCCTCTTCCTACTCCTTCGCAATAAATTGACAATATGATGGCAAGTTTTTGATCACCTGAACAGGCAAAGATAAGACGCATACTCGCTCGCCAATTCAGGGGTTCTCGTGTATAGTCGCGACACCCAGTTCACTATCACCCTCCCAGGTGTTATTTCGGGTCAGGTCAAATCCGTTTTCCGAGTTGCAGTAAAGAAATTGCTTCGACGTGAATGGGTGGTTCCTGGTTTTTTTGTAACCCAGCCACAAAAATCTCTCCCGTTCAGATGTGTTTGTTGTTTTGTCCGCCCCAACGGTCAGATCAGCAACATTGCCGTCAGCCTGAGTTATCGGGCTGGCGTTGGACAATCGTCGGCCGCTAACCAGAGTTATTTTGCAAATGGGCTTCTACTGCAGTCAGCAGCGGAAGTGATTTCAGCGGAGAACGAGGGAGGGATTAACATGTCGTACGAACTTGATATCCGGGCCCCCAAGGATGGAAAGGGCTTCGGCGGCAGACGGCACGCGACGGCGCAAGAAAAGAAAGCCACAGACCGGCTCAGGTATTTGTCGCATTACGATGCATTGACTACACTGCCGAATCGCGGGTTCTTTCGCAACCGGCTCGGCAAAGCACTAAAGTCCGCAGCGGAAAACAAACACACCCTCGCAGTCCTTTTCATTTCCCTCGATCCCTATCCCACAGTGAACGACACACTTGGCCCGGCGATGGGCGATCGTCTGGTTCGTTGCGTCGCCAAGCGAGTCAAGGACCTCATGCTCGGCAGCGACGCGATCGGCTACTGGGGCGGCGATAAGTTCGTCCTATTGCTTGAGCGCCCGGGCGACGAAGCGCAGCTCGCCCAAACCGTCGAGAGCATAAAGAAGAAAATTGAACGCCGGTTTTTCTCGTTCAAGCAGGAATTTTTTCTTACCACGAGTATCGGTATCGGCTTGTTTCCTCTGCACGGGTTGAACGTCGAATCACTTCTGAAGAATGCCGGTGCTGCTTTGTTTGATGCGCAGGAGTCTGGCGGAAATTGTTACCGGTTCTACAGTGCTGACCTCAACGCGCGCTCGCTCAAACGCTTTGCCATGGAGAACCGTTTGGGACGCGGACTGCAACGGCGACAATTTACTCTTCACTATCAACCGCAGGTCGCCACTGGCAGCTGGCAGATTATCGGCGCCGAAGCTTTGATTCGCTGGGACCATCCCGATCTTGGCTCGATTCCGCCGGCCGACTTCATTCCTTTCGCGGAAAAAAGCCGCCTGATCATTCCCATCGGCGAGTGGGTTCTGCGAACAGCTTGCACGCAGTTGAAGAGTTGGCACGCTGATGGCTTTGCGGGTTTGAAGCTCGCGATCAACGTCTCGGCACGTCAACTTCAGGACGCAGCGGCGGTCGACACGATTGTCGGTGTACTCAAAGAGACTGGCCTCGATCCCGAATGCCTGGAGCTGGAACTGACCGAGAGTTCGCTGATGACGAACGCCGACAGTGTGATCAAGGCGCTGGGAAAGCTGAAAGACTGCGGCGTCAAACTCGCGATCGACGACTTTGGCACCGGCTTTTCGTCTCTCGAATATTTGAGAAGACTGCCGTTGGACATCCTGAAGTTGGATCAATCGTTCGTGCGCGACGTTGGAATCCTTGACGGCGCAGCCATCGTGAAATCAATCGTCGCCATTGCCCATTGGTTGCGTCTGCAAGTGGTCGCCGAAGGTGTCGAGTTACGCGACCAGGTGAAGTTTCTCGAAAGACTTGGTTGCGACTTCATGCAAGGATATTTGTTCGGCAAGCCGGTGCCCGGCGACCAATTCAAACGGTTGCTGACCAATCCAAACCCGAAGGTCGACGATCAGGTTGATCTAGCTCGTGCCCTCGTGGCGTCTTAGGACGACTGTCTCGTTTCAATTGTTGCCGATAATCAATCTCCCCATCTTGCCTGGTTAAAGGAGAGGGATATGTCACTCAAATCGCTGAAAATTTTGCTGATACACGATGAGGCGGGCAACCGGCCGGAGTTTCGTGAACTTCTGTCGAAGACTGGCTTCGAGCAGTTTCGGTTGGACTATGTGTCGGCAGATCTGGCGTTTCGCGCCTTTCGCCGCAATCACTACAACGTGTGCGTGATCGATTCGGCAGGCAAAGGCATTTGGATTTTGAGCGAGGCGCAGCGGGCGGGTTTCGCGCTGCCGATAATCATGCTGACTTCGAACTCAGCTTACGAAGTTCTGCATGCGATGCACCATGGCGCCGCCGATTGTCTCGTCAGGGAAACACTAACACCGGGCGCGCTGGAAGAGTCGATCTGCGTCGTGCTGGAACGTGTGCGTTTCAAAGAGCATCGTGACGAGTGCGCGCGGCGTTACTCAGCGCTCGTAGAAAACTCGAGCGAAATAATCTACACGCACGACCTGCAGGGAAACTCGACCTTTCTCAGCAAGGCCGGCGAGCAACTGATCGGATACAGCCTCGACGAAATCCGCAACACGAATTTTTCGAAGATACTATCGCCCGATTGCATCGAGTATGTTTGGAGCAGCGTGCTGCGTATGCTGGCCCATCGCAAGCCGTCAAGTTATGAGGCGACTTTGCTGAGCCGGGAAGGGCAGAGAATTCCGGTGGCCGTGACCACGCATCTCGTCTACCGGCGAGGCAAGCCGGTTGAAGTGCAAGGCCTGGTTCGCGAACTCAGCCCGCACGGTGAGACGAGGTCGATGCTGACGGAAAGCGAGCAGTATTCCAGAGTGATTGTTACGCTTTGAGCAGGGAGCAGGGAACACGGGTCAGGGGTCAGGGAGCAGTAGTCAGCAATTATTAATCGGTGGCCAGCGGCCAGTAGTCTGACCGTACGAGTCAGCGACCTGACTTCAGTTCAAGAATCAGAATCTCGATCATTGCGGTCAATATCTCGATCACTTCCGTCATCCGTCATCCGTCATCCGTCCCCTGTCCCCTGTCTCACTTCGCGCGATTCTTGACCGTTCCGCGGATATTCAGGAACGCGAGGCAAAACTGAAGCGCGATGAGTGCGTAAGCGCGGTCATGCACGCCCCAGGCAATCCACAAGACATTGCTGAGCAGGAAGAGCCAGAATCCCCAGTTCCGCTTAAATTTTCTTTGCGAGGCGACCAGCCAGGCCGCGACCACGGTCACGGCCATCGCCGGCCATTGAAGATAATCGAGCCAGCCCATCCTGGAATTATTGCTGTCCCACTACAGTGTCGTGTCGGCCAGGTTCGATTTGTAAATCGTATTCGTTTGGCGATCGTTGAGTTCGATGTAGACGTAGCTCGGCGGAATCACACCTTCTTCGAGTGCAAACCAGAGAGAGCCAAGGTCGGACGCTTTGCTGAATGCGCAAAATCCGTAAAGTCGTTTTCCGCGCGAATCGAAGAAATCGACCCAGGCGCGCGACGAGTTGGCGTTCTTGCCGCACGGTGGTAGAGCGGGCGCGGGCGCGAACATCGCGTCCGGATAAGCGTCCTTGTTCAGCACGTCGTAACGGTAGCGGATAAAGTCTTTGCCGCCGGTTGAATAGAACTCGGTTGATGTTAAATGGAGGACAGGATTGGGCAGGGGCGGCACAGGCGAAACAGGCTGGGAGGTTTTGGCGCTTGCCATCATCGCCAGCATCAAACTGGCCAAAAGCATCGTGATCGTCTTCTTGATTTTCATCTGGGGCGGTCCTTTCATCTTGGGTGGAGGGATAAAGCCGGTACGACTCTTTCGGAATGCGTGGAAATTAGCAGGGGGAGAATGCACTAATCGCGGTCCGGTTTCAAGAATTTTTGAACCAGCTCACCGAAATACGCCGCCTCAGCCCTGTTTTGTTCTCTTACTCAGTCAACTTCTTCTCGATGCGCCGGTCAGGAACCAGCCAGATCACCGCCACGACGACATACAACGCGCAGGCAATCCACGCCCTCACGAAAGCGAGCGGAATTGCCACGAGGTAAAAGCACGTCGAGATCTGTCCTTTGACGTCGCGACCGACGGCGACGGCGAGCGTTGAGTTTCGGCCATGACGGGAAATCAGCGCGCGCGTCAGAATGTAATAAGCGATCGACGCTGCCAGCAGAACGACTCCGTAAATAGCGACCGGCTTGCGAGCAAAGTGATTTTCGCCCATCCAGGCAGTGACGAACGGAATCAGCGACAGCCAAAACAGCAGATGCAGGTTGGCCCAAAGAATGCGACCGTTCACATGCTCGACCGCGTGCAGCAGGTGATGATGATTGTTCCAGTAGATACCCACGTAAATAAAACTCAGCACATAACTCAGGAAGACCGGCAGCAAAGGTGCGAGGGCCGCCAGTTCAGCGCCGTGCGGCGGCCGCAATTCCAGCACCATGATGGTGATGATGATCGCAAGCACGCCATCGCTGAATGCTTCCATTCGATTTCTGGTCATCGGAGAACCTTCTCGGGGGTTGAAAACGCCCTTTGGAGTGCGCTGACCTGTCAGCGCTTTCGTCAGCCGCGACCTGGCGCGGCCATCTACTATTGTCGCGTCCGACTGATTGAAGGACTCGCGCTGGTTGAGTCTCCAACCGCGGAAGGCTGACTTAACAGCCACGATTTGAGAATGCCTGGGTTGTCTTTGTCGACTGCAAAGTACTCACGGATCAACTTTGCATACAGGTCGCGCCGGTCGGCAACTTTCAGTCTGGTGGCCCAGGGGCATCTGGCCGCCGTGGACGTACGAACTGATCAGCACTTCATCCATCGGCCAGTTAAGCGCGCCCAGCCCCTCGGCATTGTGACACGACGAGCAGACCATGGCTTTTGCGGCCGGTGCTCCTGCGAAAGTTGGACCAAAGCGCCGGTTGCGTTCGTCCCGGCTCGCGGAACTCAGTCCTGGTCCCAGTTTTCGCTGGTCCAGGTATTTTCCAAACCGCGGCGAGCCGTAAGTCAGAAAACGTTGATTGACCGCCTGCAACGCCGGCAGCTCCTCGGGACTGACTGTGTCGCGCACCGGAAAGATTGGCAGGATGCCGCTCTTGTGACATTGCGCGCAATTGTTGGCGCCTTCGCCCAGTTCCCACCGGCCGGCGATCGTGATGCGACCGTCGCGGTTGTAGGTGCGATAGAAGTCTTTGAAGTAAGCGTTGAAAGTGCCGGCGGCATCGGGCATGGCGCTCACAACCGAAACGTTTCGGATCGGCGCTTTCGCACCCGGATCGGGAACGCCAAACTGCACCCACTTTTCCGGCAGGCCTTTCTCCGTGTTTCCCGGAACAACGATCAGCAGCCGGCGGTAACTCTGGTCGTTGTCAGGCGTGCCGAGATGTCGCGAGACGTAGCTGAAGAAAATGAGCTGCTCGGACGCTTCTCTTCTTGCATTGAGGTTCCGCAGAAAAGTCTTGGCCCGGTCAAGCGTCTCGTAGCGACTGACTGACTGAAGGAATGCCTGGTCCAGCAGAAACTCTGGAATTTGCACGAACTCTCGAGTCTCTTCGAAATACTGCTTGTCGGAGACGGTGAAACCAAGCTCGCGCTTCGCGTCGCGATCAAGCGCGAGTGTTTCGACGTATTCGAGAAACGTTCGATAGCGGGCGCTGAAATTCTTGTCGTCTGAAAGTTTGCAGCGGCGAAGCGTGTCGGTGATGCCGTCAAGCACTCTCGAATAAGCCGGAAGGGCGTCGTCGTCTTCATACGCGCGGCGCGCTGCCAGGACGAGTGCATCAACCTTCGCGGCAACCCAGACGTCCGGAGCCGCTTTCACGCGCGTGCACGGGGCCGCGTGCACAACATTCACCGCGACGAGCATGCAAACCACACCAATACTAACGCTCACGCTCAGTTGTAACAGCGAATGAAACGGCTTCCGGTTCATGTGGGACCAAAAGTTAAATTGGTAGCGTTCTGTGTTCGTCTTCCTCTGTGGACGCACAGAGAAAGACCGCACAATGTCACTGATTAGCAGGTTAGGACGCGAACATCTCACCTAGAATTGATAGCACCTGCTCTTGAGTTTTACTCTCGAGTTTCCCAAGTTTCTTTACGAGCCTGGACTTGTCAACCGTGCGAATCTGATCCAGCACAATTTGCCCGTGTCGTCCCCGGAACTTGCAGGCTACGCGCGTTGGAAACGAGGTGCCTTTGGTCGTCATGGGCGCAACTATAACGGTTCGGATGAAGCGGTTCATTTCGTCAGGCGAGATCACAAGGCAAGGTCGAGTTTTGCGGATCTCGCCACCAATCGTCGGGTCAAGGTTAATCAAATAGACATCGAAGCGTTTGACTACCATTGCCATTCATCGGCGTCCCACTGAGTTTGCGGGAGCGAATTGTTGTCCAGCAGCTTATCTTCCCCTTTAGCGGCCATCGTGCGAAACTCCTTCGCCCAACCCTGTCTTGGCTCCCTCGCCGAACGAATAGTGATCTGGTTGTCGTGAGCTTGCAACTCAACCTCTTCCGCCAGATTGCTGCGTTCCAGCAGTAACTTCGGGATGCGAATGCCCTGCGAATTTCCAATTCTAACGATTCGAGTCTTCATGGCTTACATTGTAATTACGAGGGGTTAAATGGGTCAAGCGCCTGATTAATCGAGTCATCCTTTGCGCAGGCACCAGTTGGACATCGAACGCATGTCGGCAACGACAACGGTCTTGAACGGCTCCAGCCACTCGCCGCCGAGCGCGGCTGAAGTGCGTCGTAACATTTGTTCGTCAATCAGAAACCGATCGCTGCCGTCGGGCAGATGATAACGCCGCTCGTCGATGTGTTCTACCTTTTCCTCTAAGCCTATGCTCGAGGCCAGGCGAGCGAAAAAAATTCCACCCGGCTTTAACACGCGCCACATTTCCTCGACCATGCTCTGCCAGTGAGCTTCATCTCTCGCGAAGTGAAGCACCGCGCTGCTGATCACGACATCGAAGCTGGCGTCGGCGAAGGACATCTGTTCGACCGGCTCGGCGCGAAAGTTATCCGCGGGCAGGTGGGGCGCGAGCATCGATGCCAACTTTTGAACCTGCGCAACAGAAATCAGCGACTGGTCGACAGCACAGACATCGTATCCGCTGTTAAGAAAGTAGAAGAGATTGCGTCCGCTACCACAGCCGGCGTCGAGCAGTTTCATGTCCGGCGTGATGCGGCCCTTGAGGAGTTGGTCGAAGAGGTAAACATCGATTTCACCGAACAATTCCTGCAGATTTACGTGTTGGGACATAAGAAAGTCGGGGCTGCTGTGATTATTTTGTTCTACAAGGTGAAAAACGGACAGGCAGAATGCTTGTCCTACCAGGCGACGGCGTAACGTCCGCGGCGCGGGTCGGCGCCGGCGGAGGACACACCGCTTTGTGAGTTGTAAACGATCACGGTCGGGGAAGAGAGAGTGCCCCAGGCTGATTGCACCTTCACTTTGTGGCCGCGAGTTTTCAGTTCGGCGATCGTCTTCTCATCGATGCGCGATTCGACGTTTAACGATCCAGGCAGGAATTCATGATCGTCGAACGAACTGACGTAATGTTGCGTGTCAAAGCGCGCGGCCTCGACCGCCTCTTGCGGGTTCATGCCAAACTCGATGATGTTCAGCAAGACCTGCAGCAGCGCCTGATCCTGATTGTCGCCTCCGGGCGTGCTGAGCACCATGAAGGGCTGGCCGTCTTTCAAGACGAGGGTCGGCGTGAGGGTGATGCGCGGGCGTTTGCCGGGCGCGACCACGTTTGGACTGTTCGGATCAGTCAACGCCGACTGCAAGCGCTGGCCCATCAAGACTCCGGTGTCGCCGGCAACAACCGCGGGCAACCAGGCGCCGCTCGGGGTCGCGCTGAAAAGGTTCCCGTCTTTGTCGATTACGTTTACGCAGGTCGTGTCGTTGGCTCGTTCAAGCGTGGGCACGGTTGAAACGCGGCCGGCGCGCCCGTTCATTCCGGCCAGCACAGCCTTCATGTTTTGCGGATCGCCGGGTTGTTGTGAAAGTGAAGCCTGCTCCTTGGCAATCAGCGAGCGCCGCAGCTTCGCATAGTCTTTCGAAAGCAGTTCGGCGGTGGGAATCTTTACGAAATTCGGATCGCCGTAGTAACGATCGCGATCGGCGAGCGCAAGTTTGAGTGACTCGGTGAGCGTATGAACATAGTCGGCCGAGTTGTGGCCCATCGACTTCAGGTCGTAGCCGTCGAGCAGGTTCAGAGTTTCAACGAGAGCCGGTCCCTGCGTCCAGAAACCTGCCTTGTAGATCTCGTAGCCGTGATAGTCGGCCTTAACCGGCGCGCCGACAGTGGCATGAAAGCGGGCGAAATCCTCCGCGGCGAGCAGACCGCCGTTGCGTTGCATGTAAGCGCCGATTCGCCGGGCGATCGGACCGTTGTAAAAATAGTCGCGCGCTGCGACCAATCCGTCATGGCGCCCGGTTCGCGAATTCTTAGAACCCGATCTTTCCGCCGCGACGATCGCTCGCAACGTGCGCGCCAGATCGGCCTGGACGAAAATGTCACCAACCTTCGGCACTTCACCGCCCGGCAGAAAGATGCGTTTGGCGTCAGGCCACTGCGAGAAAATCGGCGCGCGCGTCTGAATGTACTGCACGCGCAGCTCGTCAATTGGGAAACCGTCGGCGAGTTCGATCGTCGGCTGCAGCACCTCGGCCAGTGTCTTTGTGCCAAACTGATCGAGCGCCGTCACGCAGGCATCAAGCACGGCAGGAACAGTGGCGGCGAGTGGGCCGGTGGAAGGAATGGTGCCGGATTTTGCGCCTGACATTGTCGGCAGGTCTTGCCGCCCCGTTTGTGCTTTGGCTGAAACAGGCGCGGTGGCTTGGTCGTTTGCTGAGTTTCTGTTGACAAAAAATTCGCGCGTCGCTTTCAACGGCGCCTGGCCCATGCCTTCGATGACGACCACGCGGCTGCTGGTTGAACCCTCCGTGGTTGAGCCCTCCCTCGGGCTTCCGTTCCGGAGTTTGATCAGGATTGGGACTTCCCCACCGAAAGAGAAGTGGGAAAACTCGATCACTGAAGCGGCGAGAATCGTTGCCACGCCGGCGTCAACCGCGTTTCCGCCCTGCTGCAAAATTCTTAAGCCAGCCTCGACTGACAAGGGGTGACCGCCGGCAACGACGCCGCGCTTGCCGCGCACGACCGGCCGAAACGTTTGCGCGCGCGAGGTGGGCTGCGGAAGAGAAACGAGCAGCAGAGCAAATGCGATTACAACAACGAACAATCGGCGCATGGCAGGTACCTTTCGGGGCAGGTTCGAGTGCGTGCGAATTGTGATCCGGTTTGAGTTGTGAGTCAACGCTGAAGAAAGAACAGTCTGCAGATTACGCCGATTAAGACTCAGTCATGAAGGACTGGAGTGAACGCTCGATTCTGTTGTTCTCGTCCAAATCTATGTAATCCGCGTAATCTGCGGATGCTGCTTGCTTCTGCATCTCAGTCTGGAAAAAATAATGGCGCTTGTGATGGGTACTGGCGAGTTTGAGGATACTGGCGGACTTTGAGAGCTAAAAAAGACTTCGGGCGCCGACCTCCCCCAAGACCGGCGCCCTTGCCTTTATCTCAGTTCTCCCATGGAGAATTAACGATGCAGGATATTAAACCTGCCTCAAAACTCGATGGTTGCAGCAATCTTGCAAAGACTTCACGGAGGCGTAACAAAATTATCCGCAAAGGTTTGCCTTCCAACTTAACGGAGTTCATCATAAACTTCGAAAAGAATCCTTGCAGCGACCCGCATAGCGGTTTAGAAAGCTCGTCGTCTTTAACCTTGTTCAGTCAGCCCGAACTCAACTGGAGAACACTCTTATGCCTGAACCTCGCGTCGCGCCTTACGGTTCCTGGAAATCGCCGATAACCTCCGATCTGATCGTCGGCGGATCGATTGGTTTGTCACAGCCTTTGATTGACGGCTCGGACATTTATTGGTTAGAGATGCGGCCAACGGAAGGCGGCCGCAACGTGATTGTGAAACGTGACGCGGCTGGCGCTGTCGGCGATGTAATCCCGGCGTCGTTCAACGCGCGAACCCGCGTGCACGAATATGGCGGCGGCGACTACGCGGTGAACGGTGGCATAGTTTACTTCTCTAACTTTGCCGACCAGCGCCTGTATCGCCAACGAAACGGCGCGCCGCCGGAAGCCCTCACGCCGGCTGCTGATTTTCGCTACGCCGATGCGATAGTTGATAAGACTCGCAACCGCCTGATCTGCGTCAGGGAGGACCACACCGCCGCGGGGCGAGAGGCAGCAAACACGCTCGTGAGTGTTGCGCTCGCGGGCGATGAAAACTCAGGGCAGAAGTCAGGGAAAAACTCCGGCGAAAACTCGGGCGAGGTTCTAGTCTCAGGAAACGATTTCTATTCGTCGCCGCGCCTCAGCCCCGACGGCTCGCGTCTGGCGTGGCTCACCTGGAACCACCCGAACATGCCGTGGGACGGCAGTGAACTTTGGATCGGCAAGTTCGGCGACGATGGTTTGCTGGCGACAAGCGAACGAATTGCCGGAGGGAATGACGAGTCGATTTCTCAGCCGGAGTGGTCGCCGGATGGTCAACTCTACTTTGTTTCCGATCGGACGGGTTGGTGGAATCTCTACCGCGCGAACTTGGAAGAACCAGCCGCGGCGGCTGAGCAGTTGTCGGCGATGGAAGCTGAGTTTGCGATGCCGCAATGGGTGTTTGGCATGTCGACTTACGTTTTTAATTCAGCCGAGCGGATTGTTTGTTCGTACATTCAGAATGGCATTTCGCATCTCGCGCTGATTGATACCCGCCGGAAAAAACTTGAGCCGGTCGAGACGCCGTACACGGACCTGCGGTACGTGCGAGCGTCGCCAGGATTTGCGGTGATGCGCGCCGGTTCGTCCACTGAAGCGGCTGCGATCGTCAAGCTTGATCTCGAAACCAGAGCCTTCGAAGTTCTGCGTCGTTCAAACACGCTCGAGATTGATCCGGCCTACATCTCAACGCCGCGCGCGGTTGAATTTCCCACCGAAGCCGGACAGACGGCCCACGGCTTTTTTTATCCGCCAAAGAACCGCGACTACCAGGGACCAGACAACGACCGGCCGCCGCTGTTGGTTCAGAGTCACGGCGGACCAACATCGGCCGCGGCTCCGGCTTTAAGTCTTTCCATTCAATATTGGACGAGTCGCGGCATCGCCGTGCTGGACGTGAACTATGGCGGCAGCACCGGTTTCGGTCGTACCTACCGCGAGCGACTAAAAGACAGTTGGGGCATTGTTGACGTTGACGACTGTGCCAATGGCGCGCGCTATCTGGTTGGGGAAGGTGAGGCGGACGGATCGCGCCTGATGATCACGGGCGGTAGCGCCGGCGGCTACACCACACTTTGCGCGCTCACCTTCCGCGACACGTTCAATGCCGGCGCCAGCCACTACGGCGTCAGCGATGCGGAGGCGCTCGCGAAGGAAACCCACAAGTTTGAATCGCGGTATCTCGATGGTTTGATGGGGCCGTATCCCGAGCGTCGCGACATTTACGTCGCACGCTCGCCGATCAATTTCACGGAGCGTTTGTCGTGTCCCACGATCTTTTTTCAGGGACTGGAAGACAAGGTGGTGCCGCCGAATCAGGCCGAGACGATGGTTGAGGCTCTGCGTGCAAAAGGGATTCCGGTTGCGTACCTGCCCTTCGCAGGCGAGCAACATGGCTTTCGTCAGGCGAAGAACATCAAGCGGGCGCTGGACGGTGAACTCTACTTTTATTCGCGTGTGTTTGGATTTGAACTGGCGGAACCGGTTGAGCCGGTTGAGATCGAAAACCTCTGAGACTTCAGATCTCAACAATTCAGAGTTCAAATTTCAGATCTGAGATCTCAGATTGCAAAAGGAGCCGACGCGTTAATGCCGATAACGCGGCGTCTCAAAACTTCTTAGCAGAAGGTTTACTCCAGCGGTTGATCCGCGACGGTCGCCGCGCCGCCGCCGTGATCGCCGGCGCGCAAGACGCCGCTCTCGTCGATGAAGAAAGACCGTCTTCCGCTTGTGCCATACTCCTCGGGCACGGCCGTCGCCTCAAACCTGTCTGCTGATGCAGTCACCTGGACCGTGTAGCCGTACCGGTGTAACAGATCTTTCGTGAGAATGCCCGCTTCGATCAACTCGTCCATGCTCGCGTAGCGTCCTTTGCTTTTGTCTGCCTGATAAAGAGCCTGGGACGAAGCGATTGAGTATAGCGTGCCTATCGCCACCTCTTCGTTCATTTGCAACGGCGGCGGACGACTGCCTTGGGAAACGCCGATGAGCATCATCATGACTAAATTTCTTGGGACGTGGAGTTCGTGAAGCGCGCCCTGACCGTCGTTCGTAAGCGCGTAGGTCAGGGGGTCGATCACCGGATTCACAGTGTTCAAAAGTTCGCCCAGTTTTTCATCCGCAGCGCTGCGGGCGCCCGCTCCGGGGCCATACTGCTCAATCAGGCTGGGCGCCATGTAAACCTGGCCCAGCACCTTCTGCGGCTGCCAGCGCGTGAAGTTTCGAAAATGACTGTCTGATGAAAGCGTCTGACGGCTCAAATACGAATCAACTACCCGACGCGTGGCGGCGGCATCAGCCGAGACGACCAGGAAATTTCCGATGAACGCGTAGGCGAAGACGCCGGCGTAAGAAACGAGTTCGGTGTCCTCGCGCCGCTCGGTTTGGGCGAAGAGGTTCGCGCCTTTGAAGCCGAGCGATTCGATGATCTTGGGCACAAGCCGGCTAACGGCTTCGCGATCCTTGATTGAGATGGCGACAACTGGCGAGGCTTCAGGCGGCTTGGCGGCCTGCTTTGGCGGCCTGCGTTGTGGTATCGCCCGCCGCGGTCTTTTCAGCATCCGGTTCCCCGGGACCTGGAGCTGGCGCCGGTAACTTTTTCGGGAGCGCCACCGCCAACTCGTTTCCCAGCAGAGGAAGCAGGTCGTCTTTGATTTTCAGGCCCAGTTTCTTTTCGTAAATAGCTATTGCCGATTCGCTCGAAGGATCTTGCAGAGCAACGTGGCGGCGATATTTTCGCTCGAGCTCTTCCGCCCCGGCGAAGGCCTTGATCGTGTCGTCGTAAATTTGCGGGAAATCAAGCGAGGCACTGACGAAGAGATCCGTGTCAGCGGGAAAAATGTTGGAAGCTTCCGGCACGAGCGCCGGCCCGGAAGCAAATTGCGGTATGAACGGGACCGCATTCGATTTGCTGGCGGAACCGTTGAGCAGCAACGCGCGAACCACGTAAGCATCACCTTCAAGGACGGCGGCGGCGGCGATCGCTTCCGGCCATTTGCTCTCGCCCCTAAAGAGCGTACTGAAGAGGGAATTGAAGATAACCGCGCCGTCCGCACTGTCAACTGGTCTGGCGGAGAGCGTGGCGGTGTCTCCCGTTTGCGGCTCAGTCTGGACAACGGCCGGTTCAGGTTCGGGTGCGGAAGGATCTTCTGACTCAGGCTCAGCCGGCGAGGGCGTCGACTCTTCACCCGGCGATGGCATCTCTGCAGCCGCAACCTCCGGCGACTCTTGCGGCTCCGGATTGGCAGCCCGGGCCTCCTCCCGCTTTTTTTCTTCTTCCTCCCATTTCCGGCGGCGTTCCTGTTCTTCCTTTTCAATCGACTTCATGTCGACGTAAAGAAAGATCGACTCAGTAGCAAAACGATTTCGTGCCAACACAAAATGCTGATCTTCTTCGAGCGGCGTGCTGCCGCGCGGGCGCAGGTCACCGACCGCGAATTTCTTTTCGCTCACCAGCAACAGCGTGCCCACCTGCTTAATGTAATAAGGCGGCGCGGTCGGAGCGGTCGGCGTTGGCGTTTGCGGAACGGTTTGAACAGCCTGCGGGCTGGCGCTGGGCGCAGCCACGAGTACCGCGCGCGTTTCGCCGGTTCTGGTTGGGCCATCAGGAATAACCGCCGCTGGCGCCGACGGTAATTGCGAGGCTGAGCCAGGCGTTGGTCCAGGCGTTGGTCCCGATGTCGGCCCAGGTGTCGGTTTCGGCGTTGGCAGCAACGTTGGTATGAAGCCGCGCAATTCGCGGTCAAACTTTTTCGCTTCCTCCGCTGACGACAGCTCAACCGCGAGCAGAACGCTCGGCAAATTCGGCGAAGCGGGCCAACCGGCAATCACCACCCGTGAAGATGCGAGCACGTCGGCGTGCGCGTTGAGCCAGTTCAGCATCAGCTTCATCTCTGGCGACGAGCCGCCCAGCTTCATCATCGGCTCAAGCAGGTCGTTTGCGGCAGGCGAACGAAGTAGGGCGCCGAAGCCTCGTACCTCGGCATAGACTTTAAAAGTGTCTGCAGCCAACAGCGTGTCCAGAGTGGGCGCGGGTTCAGCAGGCTCGACTGGCGCCGATCTTTTCGGCGCAGCGGTCCGCTGTTGACCAACCAGCGGCGCGGCGAGGATCACGGTAGCGACGATCAGACTGATTAGACGATGGCGAAGTTTAGCTCTGTGCATGTGGGAGCGCCTGTTTGGTTGAAGAAAAGCGCCCAAGGCGCGGGATGCGAAAGCCTGGGGCAGCGCCCCAGGAACAGTGTCGTTATTGAAATGAGAAGCGCTGAAAGCGCGAAATAATTTCCGACGTCGCCATTCTTGCACAGCTCGTCATAGCCATGGAACCGATAGGTCGCGCCTTCAGAGCTTTCCTTTTAGTCGTTACATTCTCCTGGGGCGCCACCACCCCACGCGGGTTGCCCGCGCGGTGACCCCGGTTTGTCCCAGGCTTTCACATTCCGCGCCTTTGGCGCTCTTCTACTTTGCCACGCGCCGCCAGACCTTTGCTTCGCCCTCGCTCTTGATTAGACGCCGAACTTCGCCGTAAGCAGCCGCATAAACGGTTCGCATTTGATCTGCTGTCATCGTCCAGGTGGAATAGCCCAGTTGCTTGTCAATTTCTGCGGTCGTCATTCGCTGGCGCGGCTCGTATCGCGCGATCAAAGCGCCCTCGCCCGCCAGATTCAGTGCCAGGCCTTCCGCCAGCCAGCGCGGCGCGCGACCATGGCTGACAACATCGACCAAAGCATGTACGAGTTCGTGGCGCAGGGTTGTTTCGAGAATTCGGCGACGCTTTAAAGTCGCAATCGGCTGCAGCTCGATCCGGTTGCCGCGAGTTGCGGCGGCGGCCCAGGCCGGCAAGCCGGTGCGGCCGGCGAAGTCTCCGGTGGTTTCGTTGACGTAGATTTCAAGAGCCGGAAACTGCGCGCTCAGTCCGGCGGCGGAGACGCGCGCGACCAGCGACTTGCGACTGGACTGCAGCAGGCCCAGCAACGCTTCGACTTCCCGCTTTTCGATTGTGTCGGGATAGCTCACGCGAAAGTTTTCACTGGCGAGCGTGCGACGAGTCTCTCGAGATGATCGTTTAGAGGCGGCGCTTGTGCCGCTCGTGGCAGTCGGCGGCACCAGTGCCGCTACTAAACGGCCGCTCATGGATCGAGCGGGCCGCTCATTCCAAAACAGATCAGCGGACACTGAAAAAGCGTCGCTGGCGATGCGCGTTGACGGAAAATACTTCCCGAGGATTTGCCGGTAGCTGGCGCCGCGCTCGGCCATCACGTGCGCGCCTTCCTGACAAAGCCCGAGGCCGTGACCAAAGCCGCTGCCGCGAAAAACAAAATTCGGACCAGCGCGGGTGATTTCAAAACGCGAACTCTTGAGCAGATTCCAGCCAAGCGCGCGGCCGACAATAATCTTGAAGTCCCAACCCTTCACGGTAATCCGGCGATTGCCTTCAATTTCGATCAACTCCGCGCGGCCACTCGAGTCTGTGCGCCGGACGCTGAGGCCGTTAAGACGCTCGCCGACGTTCGTGCGCGGATCGCTTTGCAGCGCTTTGAGCAGTCGCGCCTCGGGAATCACGTCGGTCCAGTGATTGTGTTCTTCCCCAAGGCAATTGTCGTCGCGCACGCCGCGGAGATAGGCAGGCGCATTGCCGCCCCAAAGCGTCGCGACGTTTGCAGTGGCCCCGCCACACGAAGCGCTGAAGTAAGCATCGGCAAGTTCATTCTTGTCGTCGCGCAGCACTTCGCCCTTAGTCGCTTCGACTGCTTCGCTGATGAGCCTTGAAACTCGTTCGCCCGATTCTGAATCGGCGGGTCGATAGCGCTGGCAGTGGGTGGTGGTGCAGAAGTCGTAACCATCTTTCCCGTGGCGTCCGATGTTTCTAAGGACGTAGGTGCGGCTGGCAATCGCGAGGGCTTTCAAAGCTTCAGTCTCGGTTTCGGTACTGCCTTCCGCCGCGACGACGCCGCGCACGTAATCCTCCAGCGACAACGTGCGCGTGACGTTTTCACGCACGAGGTGAAGCCTGATTGATGGCGCGTTCGCCGTCAGAGAATTGCCTGACTGGGAATTCCCGTTTTGGCTCTGCGATCTGAGATTTGAGATCTCAGATTCTAGATTTGAAGTCTCAGGGCTCAAATTCGAAGTCTCCGATTTCAAATCTGAAATTTCAGATTTCAGACGCGCGTACTCGGCGAAGATCGGCCGTGCGACTTCCGCAGCATCGGAGCCGTGCGCCTTCGCCAGAAAAACAAGCACCGCAAGTCTTACTTCTTCCGGCCTTGCGGTCTCAGATCTCAGATTTGAGATCTCAGAATGAGAGCGCTCGGCCCGGCTCACGCTGGTCCTGCCATTCTCATTCAACGGCGCCGCGAACCCAACAAACCAACCCTGCGTGCGAAAGCCGTCAATCTCGGTGGCTGTTCCCGTCTTGCCGAAAACGTAAAGCGGCAGGGAATAGAGGCTCGCAGTTTCGGCCGTGCCGTAGCGCACCGCGCCACGCATTCCCTTCAGAATCAGGTCGCGATGCTTTTCGTTGATCGCGATGTTCGCGCGCACTTCCGGCGCAAAACCTGACGCGGCTGCCAGGCGCGGCACAAAGAGATGGCCGCCGTTTACAAGGGCTGCGTAGGCATCGAGCAGTTGGATCGGCGTCGCGCGCAGATAGTCGCCCTCGCCGATTGCATTTTGCGGATGCCAGTCGCCTCGCGCGACTGAGCCCTGGGCTTCGCGCATCAGGGAGCCTGGCGCTTCGCGGCCGGCGCTTAGGCCGCTCGGCTTACCAAAACCAAATTCGTTGAGCGTGGCATTGAAGTTCGCTTCTGAGAGTCGCTCGCCCACCTTGCCGAAGTAGTAGTTGCACGAGTAGGCAAGCGCGTCCGTCGGATTGAGCGGCGGCAGATCGCGCGGGTGAGAGCAGGTCGTGTGAAATTCATCGTGCGCGTATTTTTCGCGACAGCTCGTGCGCGCGTCTTCGTCGATCACTCCGGACCGGAGCGCGGCGAGTGCGGTGAACGGTTTTATAGTTGAGCCCGGCGGCAAGTTTTCTTCGAAGGCGAGTCCGGAGTTGACCACAGCCCGCACTCGGCCGGTCTGCGGGTCCATCGCGATGACAGTGCCGCGTCGATCGCCAAGCGCGTTGATGGCGGCGCGTTGCAGGCGCTGATCGATCTCATCTGCACGAATCGACTCAGCCGACGAAGCAGACTTGGAAAGCCAGGCAGATTTGAACGCGACAGTTCCGGCGAGGAACACGAGGCAGACTGCTAGCAGCGCGAATGATAAGCGAGCCTGGGAGCGCGGGCATCCTGCCCGCAAAGTTTTCATGGAAGAAGCGGGCAGGATGCCCGCGCTCCCAGGTTTAGAACTGCGAGCCTGCATCAAGCGGCCTCGTTTGCGTGTTGCGCCGCCGCGTTGGTCGAAAAGAGTCGAAGCGCACGCACCGTGATCACCCAGCCAAACAAAGTCAGGGCGAACACAACCGTGAGCCGCAAAACCAACAACGAAACTTCGATCCAGGCGTGTTTAGTTTGAATGCTTCGGAAGAGGAGAAAGTAAGGAGCGACCGCGAAAATCAGAAAGCCGGCAATATATATAAGGACTGACTGCGGCGCGAAGGCGCGCGCCAGCAGGCGGGCAATTCTCTTGAGCGCCGCGCCGAGCCCTTCGTGCACCGTGACCAGCCAAAGGTGAATCGCCATCAGCGGCAAGATCAGACCAAGCGTCAAATAGCGAACCGTGAGAACCAGCGCCGTTCGCCAATCGATCGGCTCGGCGGCCTCACGGCCTCTGGCGGTGTTCAGCAGCCGGCGGGGCAGGGCAGCAGCAGCTTCGCTGGCGTTTGCATCAAAGCGCGCCTGGGCTTTTCCCAGCAGATACAGGATCAAAACTGCCAACGCGATCAAGGGCAAACTGATCAGAATCAACTTCCAAAAACTGGTGAGCGACTTTTTCAACAAAGAAACTGTAGTCAGCCCGCCCGCCTCGCCGGCGACCATCGCCTGGAACACAAAGAAGAGCAACGGCGCGACGATCGCGGAAGCAAACGTCAGAGTCACTTGCACGAACGTCGCTTCCCGGATCACCACAAAGAAATACAGAACGGCGAGCAGGGCAGCGTAGACCACGGCGATCAGCAACAGCGAACGCCAGTTCCTAAAGACGGTTCGCGCCGCGTCGGCAATTGATTGAAATGTTTCAGTCAGCATTTAGTTTTTGATCCTCATCAGGATGTAACCGCCAAGGCGCCAAGAGCGCCAAGGACTTAACGATAAGAAAATGTGCAGCAGCATCGCATCGTTTAGAGGCCGGACTTGTCCGGCCCGCGATCCTGACATTCAAGCCCGGCGGACAAGTCCGCCGTCTAAACGAAAAATCTGTTTGCGTTCATAGTCCTCTCAGTTTTCCGCTGCGCTGGCTTGGCGTTCTCGGCGTCTTGGCGGTTCATTTCTTCATTTTCGCTCCAGAAACGCCAGCTTCCCTGACGCGGTATTTGATTGCTTCGACGGTTGGTACATCAGTTCGGCGCGCGCCGGCGCCACGCGAAACTGCCCCGGCACCTGCACGCGCATCGCATACTGCAGCGTGATGTCGCCGTCGAAGTAGTCGACGAAATACACCGTCCGGTTGTCGCGAAACTCGCGCGAGCTGTACCAGTCAGACCAACCGCCGCCTGAGGTGTAGTCGAGATTCAGATTTCCGACTGCCTCAACCTGTTCGGCGCCGGCCGGAATGGGATCTTCGATCATCAGGTGGCGCGCTTTCGCGCCGTTGAGTTTCAAGCGAACGACAATCATGTCGCCCGAATGAATCTCGCCGCTGAGCGGTTCGGTTTTCCAGTTGAGTTTGTAGCCGTCTTCGACGACCTTGAGCCGGAGATACTCACGCGTCAGATTCAAATCCGCCGAACCGCGCGCCGCGACGTCTTCTTCCCCAGTGTAGAAATCAAGCGACGACGAAAAATAGATCATGCCCTTGCCGCGCTTGACGACGCGGATTTCATTTGTCCCGGGCACGTCGCCGGCCTTGCGATTGATGGTGAACGTTTTCGACGCCGCGGCTGCAGCGACATGTTCGGTCAGCACGTTCTCGCCGTTCAGGTAAACCTCGACGTCGTAATCCGGCGCGAGTTCGCGGCTGACTTTCAGATAGTCGATGAGACCGTAGATCGCGAAGGCCGTGTCCTTGGTCGACTCCCAGTAATAACTGTGCCGGCGATTCGAGACCAACCAACGCGCGACGCGCGGCAGCAACTGGCTGTCAGGCCTGATGCGCGCCAACGCTTTCAACGACAACGCGGTTGCTTCGGTGTCGTTTGACTCCGAAAAATCGAGCATCGCTTTGCGTTTCGACTCCCAATGCGCGGCGAAATCATCGGCGCTGGCCGTTCGTTCGATTTCGGCAGCAACTTCACGCGCGCGCTGGTCGTCTTTGCGCTGTTTCAAAGTCAACGCCAGCAACGCGCGGCCATAGGGCTGCAGATTGCCGCGTTCACCAAAAACTTTTTCAAGATAATGACCGTCGGCGCCGCCGCTTTCCTCGAGGGCGTAAACCATGAAAGCGCGCGTCTCCAAATCGATCTGCGTCCCGGCTTCGGTGACGCCGGAGTCGAGCATCTGCTTCAACTTCTCGCGGCCGCTGCCGATGCGCGTGTCGTCAGGCGTGTAACCATTTTGCTTAGCGAGCGTCAGTCCGCTGACGACGTACGCGGTCATGAAGGGATCGCTCTGGTCGTCTTTCCACCAACCCCAGCCGCCATCGTTGTGCTGGTAGGCGTAGAGCCGGTCCATCCCCTTCTGGACCTTGCGCGGCAGATCATTTGAGTCGCGTATCGCAGCCGACCTCACGTCTTTCAAAGCCTGCGAAACGATCACATTTGGCAGGAAACTCGACATGGTCTGCTCGGTACAGCCGTAAGGATACGCGGTCAGGTAATCGAGCGCGCCAAACAAAGTGCCGGCAACTGACGGCGACACGTCGATACGCAAACTTCGCGCGCGGGCGTCGGCGTTGGGCGGCAGGTTGAGCGAGAAACTGCGTTCGGCATTTTCGTCAGCAAAGGCTGCGCTCTCGTTCTTCACTTGATGAAGTCCGCGCGGCACGACGGTCAGCGGCAACTCGACGGCGTCCGATTCCGTGTCCGTCAACGCCTTGGCCAGAAGCTTGATCTCGCCGACAACCGGCGCGGAAATTTGCCAGTCAATGCGATGCTCGCCTTGCTTCGTGATCGTGACGGTCTGCTTGCCGGAATTTTGCAGTTGCGCACCGCTGACTTCGAGCGATATCTGCGTTGACTTGTCGGTGTTCAGATAGTTGTGAACGATGCCGGAAAGCGTGACGGTGTCGCCCTGCGTGACAAAGCGCGGCGTCTCCAGCCGCATGATCACGTCCTTGCGTGAGACGACTTTGTATTTCGTCGCGCCCACTTTCGTGTCGGTGGTTACGCCACGCGCGGTGGCGCGCCAGGTGGTCAAGTTGTCAGGCAGATCTACCTTGACGGTGGCGCGGCCGTCGGCGCCGGTCACGACGTCAGGCTGCCAGAATGCAGTGTCTTTGAAGTTCTTTCTGATCGTCGGCTGAACGAGGTCGCCTTCATTTTTGAAGTCGGCCAGTTGGTACGCGGGCTTGTTCTTCGCCAGTTCGATCGGCTTGTTGCCGGCGAACCCCGTGAAGGTGTAGTTGATTGAAAGATGCGTCTCGACGCTGCTGTAGCGCGGCCCGTAAAACTCGCTCTTGATGTTGCCGGAATAATCCGGCGCAACGCTGTAAATCGCTTCGTCGACAACTCCGAGACTGACCTCGGCGCCGGAAACAGGCGCGCCGTCGGCGTTGCGCGCGAGGATCGTGTACGACGCGGACTCGCGCGGCTTGTACTCTTTCTTGTTCGAAATGATTTCGAGGTTGAGCATCTTGTCGCGCGCGGGCACGACGAGGCGCTGGTCGCTCGTGTACATGTCGCCGCCTTTGACGTAGGACACGTTGAGGAAGACGTTGGGCGCGTAACTGCTCTGGATCGGAATGTCGAGCACGATCGACTTGCCGGGCGAACTGACACTTTGAAGAGACATCACGGTGTTCAGCTCAGTGCTGACCAAAAGATGAGCGTTGTCCGTCGGCAGAATGGCGAGCACGTGGGCCACTTCGCCGGGTTTGTACGACTTCTTGTCCGGCACCAGCTTGATCGAATTGTAGTCTTCGCTGTAGTACGAAGATTCAGTCCAGGGCGCCGCGCGATCCGTAACCCACAGGTAGCCGCCAATCGTCGGGACCGCGCGGCCGTTTTCCCAAATCACAGTCTTGATCGAAATGTTGCCGTCTTCGGTGGTCGGGTAGTCGTGGCTGGCCTGGCCCTGCGAATCGGTTTGCACGTCGGCGTAAGCAATCGCGCGCTCGTGCATTTCATACTCGGGGTAGTAATACTCGTCGGCGTCCGCCGGCTTCGGCTTTTTGGTCCAGGTGCGCTCGACGAATTGAAGCTGAACTTTCGCGGCGACCGGACGGCCTTCGTAGTCGCTCGTGTTGACGCGAATTTTCGCGACGTCGCCTTTGTTGTAAACGTAGCGGTCGGGATCGGCATTCGCGACGATCGTGCCGCGCGTGGCAACGAAGCTGGCGGCGCCGTCGATGGTGCGGCGCGCTGAATCCGTCACCTGGGCTTCGAGACGATAGCTGTAATCTGAAGTATCAGTCTCCTCGGTTTGCGGCACCTGGAACTCAACGTTCAAATGACCGCGCGCGTCGAGCGTGCCCTCGGCCTCCTGGACCATGTCGTCGCCGCCGCCGTAAAACTGCGAATAGTCATCTTCGGTTTCAGACTCGCCCAAGCCTTCGTCCGCGTCGTCGTCACCGTAGTTCCACGCGTAGTAACGTGATCGATAGATGTAGTACTTCACCTCCGCATTCGCGACTGGCGAGCCAAAGAAGTAGCGCGCGTCGATTGAGAAGTTTGCTTTCTGTCCGGTCTGCACGAATTTGCCGGGAACGGAAACGTTCACTTTGTATTCAGGTTTCTTGTATTCAGCGACTTGAAAGCTGCCGCTGGTGGTGCCGCCGGAAACTTCGGCCGAGATGCTGTAGCTTCCCAGCGGCGCCGTCTCCGCAATGTCGACTTCGCCGCTGAAGGTGCCGCGTGGCGAGAGCGGAAGTTCTTTGGTGAGGATGTTGGCGCTGTTGGGATCCTCAACCGTGACGTTCACGGTGTTATCAGTAATTGGTTTGTAAGCGCCGTTCGCATCGACCGCGCGAATGATGCCCTTGAAACTAACTTTGTGGGTCGGCCGGTAAACAGGCCGGTCGGTGTAAACGTAGCCCTTGATGTTCTCGCCGCTTTCCTCATCTTCATAACCGCCGAAGTACATCGATCCGAGATCGGAAATGGCGAAATTGTTGCTTTGCCTGGCGAGGATCAGGAGCGACTCCGAGTCAGTTTCTTCAGTCGCCGGGTCTTCGGCCGCAGCTTCGCCTTCGCCTTCTTCACCTTCAGCATCTTCGGCGGCCTTGGGCTTTTCCTTTTCGACCTTCGTTCGCAAAATTCCCTGGGCGTCGGTCACGCCGCTGGCAATCGTCTTCCGCGCCCTGACAACTTCGACTTGGGCGCCCGGGCGCGGCTCGCCGGTTTTGCGATCGACGGTGTAGACGAGCAACTCGCCCTCGCGGGTGGTCTTGTCGATCATGGTCAGGTCGGTCACGACCACAACCGTGTAAGCGCGCAGATCGTTTTCCACCGCTTCCACGAGGTAGACGCCCGGCGCGCGTTTCCCGAGCGGAATCATGCGCTGATCGTATTCGTTTTCAAGCGGCGGCAAAGGTTCGCGCCAACTACTGACCAGCAGATCGGGATTCAACAAAGGCACGCGAGCATAGTCAGAGACGTTCAACGGCGTGCGAATCGGATCCGCTTCGTTGCGAAACTTCTGATTGAAAGCCTGGCGCGAATCGCGCTGCAGTTGAGTGCGCACGAACGTTTTGATTCCGGCATACGCCCAACGCTTGAAGCCGCGCACTCGTTCGAGAAACGACCGGCGGTGCGGCAGCGAGCTGGCGACTTCTTCCTGTTCCTGTTCACCCATCTGGTGCGGGTTCTCAAGACTGGTGAAAAACTTTCGCGGGTCCCTGACCTGGTAGACGCGGAAGTCGAGATGGTTTACGCCCTGGTAGTCGACCCAAAGCCGCGCGTTGTCGTTGGAGCTGTAAGTGCGATGAGTTGAAAGCGAAAAGTACGGCTTGTTGGACACGCGCCTGGCGGTTGAGTAATCGGGTTCGACGTCGGCTGGCTTGGCTTTGGCCCGCGACCTGAAGGTGGCAACCGTAAGCGCCGCGGCAATCGCCACGAGATAGATCAGCGACGAGGTCAGGACGCGATAAGAACGAGAGTTCGTTTCAAACAAGGGCTTAGCCTCCTTCAGGCTTTACTGATTCAACCGCCAAGACGCCAAGTGCGCCAAGTCGGAAACTGATATAACAATGCCACAACGGATTTCTCGTTTAGACGGCGGACTTGTCCGCCGGGCTTGAATCCCAGGTTTGCTGGCCGGACAAGTCCGGCCTCTAAACGATGCGAGGCTATGCATCTCTGCTCTTCTTTCCTTGGCGCCCTTGGCGTCTTGGCGGTTAAAGCAGTTAATCCAGAATCTTTAGCCGGTAAAAACCGAGAAAATTAGAATTGCTTTCCACCGGCCGCCAGCGTTTGTTCGGGTGATGGTCGAGCACGGAGAGCTCAACCTTCTTCACAGTTCCGTCGTCCGTTGGCGATGAACCGGTGTGATAGACAACCCAGTCGCCAGTTTGCTGCTCGCCCAGCTTGGCGTCGCCGAGAAAAATCATCACGTGGTAGGGATACTTCTGCACCCACGGCTGATAGAAAAACAGCAGGTCGCCCGGCTCGGCGTGGCTGCGATCGCGACTGACGAACTTGACGTTGAAACTCTTCAGGCTGCGAGCGTCGGCGAATTCCGAAAAGGTGCCGTTGGTCAACTCGCCGTCTTTGTAAGATCCGAAGCTGGTGCGGAAGAGTTTTTCGCCGAGCGGACTCTGCTCGAGGTTGTAACGACGAACGTCAGGCGCGACCGGCGTGTAGCCGGGGCCCATTTTCTGCAGCCACGGCCGATCGTGACGACGCAACGCTTCGCGCCAGGCAAAACGCACCAGGCCCGCGCAGTCTCTTTGCGCCGCGTTCCACTGTTCACTCAAATGGTAAAACTGACCCTCGGCGACAAGGGTGAACCACTTGCGAAAGTTTTCGCGGTCCATGAAGCTTTGCAGCTCAGCCGTGTCAGGAATGCCGTCGGTGTCTGAATCCAGGGAAGCGGAACGCGCTCCGGAGTGGCCCGCGGCGTAATTGTTGGGTGCTGTTGCCGGGCCGGCAGGTTGAACGTTCGCAGCGTGGCTGGCGCGCCGGTTTCTTGCGATGGAAAAGTAAGAAACCAAAAGCACGAGGACGAAGCAACCGAGCAGCGCGAGAATAATTTGTCGCCGTTTGATTAACGAGAGCATGGGAGAATTATTGGTCCTGGGTACCAATCCGACGAGGCGGCGCTAAACAGTCGGCGGCCATGTTAACACGTCCACTGCCGCGGTCGGCTACGGATTGAGTTGCTGTGGGAAACCACAGTGAAAACGGCGTAGTAAATCGTAAATAGTAAATCGTGAATAGTAAATGTGAATAGTAAATCGTGAATAGTTAAAGAGCGGTCCAGCCTTCGTAAGGCACGTATTCGGCTTTAACTATTCACGATTTACCATTTACGATTTACTAGTTTCACGGTCGGGCTACCGCCCCATGCGTCAGCTAAAAGCGACAGGCAAGAATGCCTGTCCTACGTGCGGAAACAGCGAGAAAAAGAGTGTTGCAAAAACTGACAGGCGCGGGTAGATTGTTGATTGCTCAATCAACAACCTTGGCAGGATCATTTCGCGTGGGTTGTGCGTATCGTTGCCTTAATTAATTTGTTGGAGGTAAAGCAGTGCCGACTGGAACATGTCCCGAGTGTGATGCCGATGTCCATGTTGATACGGACACAGACAAAGGCGAAAGCGTTTCCTGCGAGGAATGCGGAGTCGAGCTTGAGGTAGTTGGACTCGATCCGGTGGAGTTGGACCTCGTGGAAGAAGAAGACCTGGATGACGACGACGACGAAGACGAATTCTGAAAGAACAGTAGTCAGTAGACAGCAGTCTGTAGACAGAAGGCAGTAGTCTCATACAAAGCTCTTGCGGGCTTTGCTTCTGACTACTGCCTTCTGTTTTCCGTCTGCTGCTTCTGTCTCCTGTCTACTGTTTTCTTCCTATTGCGGCTTACTGCTCCTGCCGCCTGCTCCTGCCGCCTGACTCTGAAATCCAGGCCGGCTCTGTCGCAGCGTCAAACCGTTTGGACCTTCAACTCGAATATTGTGAAACTGGCCATCGCGTCGCTTCTCCTCAGGCGGATAAAACGCGAGCACATACGCTGAAGTAACTTCCTCCGCCAGCGCGCGGAAGAGCGCGTCGTAGTTGTGTTCTTCGGCGTAAACGCTTCGCCCGCCCGTCATGTCAGCCAACCCGCTGACGTCCAACGGTGTCGGCAAAGGATTCTGCGCCGACGCCGGCAACAGGCGCGAGTAAGACGGCAAGGTCACCACGTACACGCTGGCGTCGGCCGCGTTCGCGCGTTCGATAACCGTTTTCGCTGAGACCGTGTCGCCGACCGGAAAGCCGTCCGTCACAACCAGCACCGCGCGTTTCAGCAGGCGGCGTTCACGCGTGCGCGGAGCCTGGCGCACCAGCATGCGAACCGCGTCGTCAACGGCATCGTACGTGTGCGTCGAAAGCCCGTTCGGCTCGCGCGAAATTCGTTCGAAGGCGCGATCGAGTTTGGCAGTGTCGGAAGTAAACTTCTGCATAACCTTCACGTTCATGCCGAAAGCCATGACCGCGTAAAGCGCCGAGTGGCCGGTGAGACGAGCCGAGAAAGCATTCAACGCGCTCCGGAGACGCGCCATCTCTTCCCCCGTCATGCTGCCGGAAATGTCGAGGGCAAAGACCACCGCCAGTGGCCGCGGCTCGCCGCTACGTCGTTCCACTTGAAAAAACGAGAGCGGCTGCTCGACGCCGTCCAAATACACCTTGAAATCTTCCTGGCGCAGATTACGCACCGGCCGGCCTTCAAGATCGTTCGCCATCACGTCAAAGGAAACGAGATCAGTGTCGACGCGCAATATTTCGTCAACCGGCGGCTCGTCTTTCGGAAAGACCTGACGCGGGCGTTGCGCCTTCGGATTGGATTCCTGCTGCGCGAGGGTTACGGGTAGGAGTGTTGAGCCCAGCAAGACGGCGAGGGACAACAGAGCCAACAGGGTATATTGATGGGAATGCGGTTTCATTTGTACTGCCGGCCGAGGAGAAGCTAACCGATTATACGGGCGCGCAAATCTTTGCGCCAAGGTGAACGCGATCGATCGCAGTTTCAATGGCCTTGGCGCGCGGCAATGTTTGGCGTGAACTGACCTGCGCCTTGCATTTTTGGAGTGCGCTGACCTGTCAGCGCTTTGTCTTGGCTGCGACCTGTCGCAGCCGCCTAGCGATTAGCTAACAGCCGGACTACGAAAGACCTGGGCGTCAAGCCGCCCAGTACGAAAGCGGTGACAGGTCACCGCACTCCATAAAGATCTCGCTTGGCAACAGTGCCCGCCCTCGGTGCATCAACTCTTCGTTCGCCAATACTCAATGGTACAATTCAAAATCATGAAACAAACGAAGCTGATTATTGCGCTCGTGGGCGTTCTCTTTTGGGCGGCGGGTGCCTCTGCCCAGGATCGCACGAGCGGCGGAATCAAGGGAAAGGTTAGAGTTGAGACCGGGTCGCCCAATGGGGTTTCGGTGACGGTCAGGCAAGGCGACCGGGAAGTGGCCCAGGGGCTGACCAACAAAAACGGCGAGTTTACGGTTTCCGGTCTGGCTCCCGGGCGTTACGGCGTTACGCTTCGCAAACCCGGCCTGAGCGTCGGCACGATCGAAGACGTTGAAGTCAAAGCCGGAAAGCCGCGCTCGCTCGGCGACCGTTTGATACTGACGATCGATGAAGGCTCGATCGCTTTCATACGCGGCAGCGTTTTCAGCCAGGACGACCGCAGCGCTCCGGGCGTTCGCATCGAGCTCGCGAAGATCGAAGCTGACGGCACTGCCAGGAAAATTGACGGACGGGTCACGAACGAGATTGGCGCTTTCGTGTTTCGACTCACGCCCGACGTCGCCAAGTATCGCATCACCGCGAAGCCAAATGGCGGCGAGCCGGTCAGCAAAGACGTTGAGATCGACGGCGCCGCGATTTACCGCGTCGCACTTTCCGTCAAACTCCCCACCAAGTAAATCGTGAATAGTAAATCGTAAATAGTTAAGACTAACTTCCTGGCGCGGGAGTGAAGGCCTTCGAGGATTAGCCGCGACTATTTACGATCCACGATTGACTAGACAAAGCAGTTCCAACTTACGCGTTAGCCAAGCCTGCCGACTCCCAATCACTATTTACTATTCACGATTTACTATTCACTAATTCCGATTCACGATTTACTATTCCAGCCATGGAAGAGCGCGAGGAATTTCTCACGGCTCGCCAGCTTGCGAAGGTGTTGCAGGTGAGCGAGTCAACAGTGCGACGGCTTGCCCGCAAGCGGCGCATCCCCTCCGTTCGTGTCACGCCGCACATCATTCGTTTTCATCTCGACGCCGTCCGCGAAGCGCTGGACGTCCCTCGTTCCCGAATTCGACACGGAGAATTTACCGAACCGGTGGACGACGCGCAGTTGTCGTTTGATGATTTGACGCCATTAAGCTGAGAAAGCAGTAAACAGTAAACAGCAGACTGCGAGGGTTCGTTCGTCTTCCTTCTCCTGTCTCCTTTGTCTCCTGTCTGGCTGTTTGCTGTTTGCTGTGTGCTAGCGCTTGGGCATATTGAACTCCACCCACTTGCCGTTCTGCTTCATGAAAATACGCGGTTGGCGAATGGGAAATTTTCTCGCGAAGGTGGGATTGCTTTTCAGGAATCGCTGAATCGTGGCGGTATCGCCCGTGACTACGCGCCAGGCGCCATTCTCGCGAACCACATACTGCTGCACCACGATTTTTCCCTCGGCCTCAAACGGCTGGAGGAGACGCCCGAAGAGTTCGGTGTCGGCAACGGCAATGTCGCCGGCCAGGCGCACGGCCCCGATGCTCAGGCTCTCCAAAGCATAGCGACCCTGCGATTGCTGCAACGCATTTATGAAACGCGAGCGCGTAACGCGACTGCGCGTCGCGCTGGGCAGGGAATCGTAAACCGCGCCGTAGTCGCGCGACTTCAGTTGCTGAAACACCTGTTGCACAACCCGGCGCACTTCGGTCTCATCGTTTGCGCGAACCGTGACCGAAGGCAGGCCCAAAAGTGCCAACATCACGAGCGCCATTGCGGGCGCCTTCAACCCTCTTGTTCTAATCGTCATCTTGAATCTCCAGAACTATCTTCGTCGTCGTCGTCGTAACCTCGCTCACGATCAGCCGCCGCAACTATTTCCCGCATCTGGGCGCGGTAATTGAGAAACCACGCCACCAGTCCCAACACCGCGATCACAAAGGCGGTATTCAATTCGCGTCGCATCATAAAAACGGCGGCAACGAGGATACAAGCGCCAGCCAGGATCATCCAGAATAGTTTCATACTTCAGAGTACAACGTTCAGAGTACAACCTTCAGGTTGCTGTCGCCATTTCCGCCAAACGGCAAGCTAAAGCTTGTACTCTGAACTCTCTGCCGTCAGCATCTGATGGTGAATTGGCTGTTACTTAACGTTGACCGGTATCGCGAGTTCCAGCGTCCCCGGCGCGTAACAAACCTGATCGTCGCAGGCTTGGATGCGCAGTTGAGCCGGAATGGATCGTTGACCCGGCTGCACTGATTTGTCCGCCTTGAGCGTGGCCTTCAGTTCAGCCTCGCCTTCGTAAACCGCGAGTGGTTTCTCCGCGAAGGGAAACTTCTTGATCGAAGGCGGCGGATAGGTGACCTGGCCTAACGAAACGCCGTCAGCGGGCCTGATCTCCAATTCGGTCGGTTTCAAGTAGGGGAAGGTCGGCGGGTTCGCGTTGGTGTGGTAGCCGGTTTTGATGGTCACGCGGACAACGGCAACCGCGGAATTGCCGGCAGAAATTTCAACGGGCTGGGCCGCAGCGCTAACGACGGATTCTGACGTAACCCGCTTAGCGGCCGGAGACGCGCCCGGCGTGGTTGCCGAGTCGGCGCCAGTATTCGGCGCCGGTCGGGAACAAGCTGTAGCGAGCGACAAACCGAACAATAAAGACGTGAGGCAGACAAAACCAAGGATACGGGAACGAGTCATCTTTTCCTTTCGGTTAAAGCGGCACTGAATTTGGTGCGGCAGTTTCCGGTTCACGGTTGAATTGCATTTTACGCGCGCGCCTCCAGACGAAGCGAGCCAGCAACAGGCCCGGAAGAATAATCAATATCAGTATCGGCATCATAACGATCACGAAGCGAATCATGAACATCACAATCCCGACGGCCAGGCTGACGCTCTCTGACACCGCTTCGCGCACGCTCCTGCCAAAGCCCGACGTATTGACGACCACCGCCGTCGGTTCCTGAAAGTGTAAGGTTGCTTTAGATAGCCGAGGGCGAACAACGTGGCTTGCCACAGCGCGTGTTGTGGCGTGGTGCATCCTCAGCCTGGCCAGTGTGTTTGGGTGGTGGTGATTGAGATCGTGAGGCTCAAGCGAGACTCGCCCCGGAGCGAGCCAATTCCAAAGTCTCTGCGCTGACTCGGCGCGCTCTGCGTCTCTGCGGTGAGTGGGTTTGCAAGCGATAACCGCCGAGGCGCAGAGAACTCTGAGACTACGCAGAGTAAAACTTCAAATTAGCCCTCGCTCCGCAGGAGTTGGAAATGCTAGTTCTAGCCGGCCGCCTCTTTCTTCGCTTCCGGTTTCTTAATGCCAAACTTTTCCAGGCGATACTGCAGCGTTCGAAAACTGAGGCCGAGCAACTTCGCGGACTTGGTGATGTTGTAATCCGTCTGTTCCATCGCCTGCATGATCAGATCGCGTTCGACGTCTTCAAAACTAATGCCTTCGGGCGGCAACTTAAACGCGCCTTCCGAAACGGGTCGAGACTCCTGCCGCACTTCCAACGGCAAATCATCGATCGTGATCTGGTCGCCCTCGCAAAGCAGGATCGCGCGTTCGATCGCCGATTCGAGTTGGCGCACGTTGCCGGGCCAACTGTAATCAAGCATCAGCTTCCGAGTTTCCGAAGTTAATCCGCGCACGAGGCGGGAAGTGTTCCGCGTGTGCTTCTTCACGAAGTAATCGATTAGGACTGGAATGTCTTCACGTCGTTCACGCAACGGCGGAACGTCAACCGAAAGCACGTTGATGCGGTAATACAGATCGTCGCGAAAGCGTCCGTCGGAAACCATGGCGCGCAGATCACGATTGGTGGCGGCAATCACGCGAACGTCGACGCTGATTTCGTGCGTGCCGCCGACGCGCCTGATCTTTCGTTCCTGCAACGCGCGCAGCAGCTTTGCCTGCATGGCCACGTCGAGTTCGGCAATCTCGTCGAGGAAAAGCGTGCCGCGATCGGCGATTTCAAAAAGTCCTTTCTTCTCGGCGTGCGCGCCGGTGAACGAGCCTTTTTCATGGCCGAACAGTTCCGACTCGAGCAGGTTTTCGTTAATCGCTGCGCAGTTGACGGCCTGAAACATGTCCTGCGCGCGCGGAGATTGATTGTGAATCGCGCGCGCGATCAATTCTTTACCGGTGCCCGACTCGCCGCGGATCAGCACCGTCGAATTCGAGCGCGCGACTTTCAGGATCATCCGCTTGACTGACTCCATGTTTGGCGAAGCGGAAACGATTTCAGTGTCGAGAGCATCGAGGCGTTTAAGCGCGCGGTCGATCGTTTCCAGCAACACCGTCTTGTCGTACGGCTTCTCGAGATACTCAAAGGCGCCGCGCCGCAAAGCTTCCTTCGCCGAATCAATCGAGCCATGGGCCGTCAGCAGAATCACGATGATCGACGAATCCAGGCCGAGCAGATGCTGGAGCAGTTCAATGCCGTCCATGCCGGTCATTTTCAGATCAGTCAACGCGAGATCGAACCGGCGATCTTTGGCAAACTTGATCGCCGCTTCGCCGGACGACGCGGTCGTCACGTCATAACCGGCTTCGGAGAGAATCATCTCCAGAATTTCGCGCTGTGCTTTTTCGTCGTCAACTACGAGTATGGTTTTGCGAGCCATAAGTATTTTGTCAGAACCACCTGCGTTAGCGGGGGTGGGTTAATTTCTCATCGCCACCCGCTAACGCAGGTGGTTCTGACCTCCTCCATCTTCTGGTTTTACCGGCAGGACAATCGTAAACGTGGTCCCGCTTCCTTCTTTTGAACTGACGCTGATTGAGCCGCCATGATCATCAATTGCTTTCTTAACAATGGCAAGTCCCAGGCCGGTGCCGGTGTCCTTCGTCGAATAATAAGGTTCGAAAATCTTGGCAATATCTGTCGCGGCAATTCCGCGTCCGCTGTCGCTGATCTCAACGCGCACGCGGTTCGTCGTTTCAAGTGAAATGTTGAGCCCGATGCTTCCGCCCTCGCCGTCGATCGATTCGAGGCTGTTAATCAGCAGATTTGTGAAGACTGACCGCAGCGAGTCTTTATCTGCGACCACGAGCGGTACCTCGCCCTTCTGTTCCAGGTTCGTTTCGATACCCGCCTCCGCCGCCTGCCCGCTGATCACCACCATCGCGTCTTCAGCCTGGGCGCGCAGATCAAGCGGCTGCAGATCTAGCGCGGAAGGTCGCGAGTATTTTAGAAAGTCGGTGATGTGGCGGTTGATGCGTTTCACTTCCGACTTGAGTTGATCCGCCAGTCGCTCGAAAGTTTCTCGCTTCGCCGGATCGTTCGGAGCAAACGACGAGCGCAGGTGGTCCAAGGTCAGATTTATGTAGTTTAGCGGGTTACGAATTTCGTGAGCGATCGCCGCTGCCAGGCGTCCGACGACCGCGGCCTTTTCGGCTTGATGAAGCTGCGACTCCAGTTCACGCAAGCGTTCCAGCTGCGCAATCATGTCGTTAAACGCCGCAGAAAGAGCACCGATTTCGTCGTTCCGATCGATTGGAACTCGAACGTCGAAGTCGCCGGTGGCTACGCGTCGCGCCGCGACTGACAACTCTTTGATCGGCCGCGTAAATCGCCAGACAAACAGGCCGGTGACGAGCGTGGTCGCCAGCAACAACAAGAGTGTGTACAAAGCTGACCGCGAAGCCTGACGCTCGAGAATGCCCTGCAGCGTCTTTGCTGAACCAAGCACGACGATTACGTACACGCGTCCCTGTTGGGTTACGACCGGAAGATAGAACGCGCCGGGCTCGCCGGCCTGTGCGCGCAACGCCGTCAACCATTCGGGAAGTTGCTGGCTTTCGTCGGGTAGTTCGACCGCGCTTCTCAATGGCGGCAAGGGCACGTCGGTAATTTTCCAATAGCTGGGGCTGTCGTCGGCATTCTTTTTCGGAGCGTAATCTCGAAGACTGTCCAGGACGTTGCCATCGCTATCCACCAGCAGCACGTTTTTTACGCGTCCGTTCGGCTCCTCCAGGAGCGGCTCGCGGACGTTGCTGCGAATTTGATCGAGATACTTGTTGCTCGAGATGCTGTTCACCCCGAGCGCCACGCCGGCCATGATCGCCTGTTCCTGGGCGACCAGCATGTGAGCGTTTCGTTGAACCGAACGCAGATTGACGTAGTACTGAACGCCAAGCGTCAGACCAAGCAGCACAACTAACAGAAGCACCAGTCGCGCCCGAAAACTATTTAGGATCTGCGGTGTCTTCATGAAAATTGGACGGTGGATTTCCCTCGGATCGTTGTAATCATTGCATCTTTCTATCAGTTAACAGAACTTAGTGTTGGCGCGTTGTCACGAGATCTGTACAAAAGATTACTTTTGTGTTGCCGCGGGTGAGTTCAAATGGTATAGTTGCCCCGGTCTCGAATCAATGTCCCCAGGGACCGCCAAATTTGGGAATTCTCCCGCCTCAACGTAGCAAGGACCTAGGTCCATAAGAAAACCAGGTGTTTTTGAGAGCTTTGAAAGACCTCTCAGGTTTGCCAAGTTAGTTTTAGCATTCAAGAACGGGCATTTCAGGAAGTCTTTTTTCTTTTGCATTGAGCGGCGTAGGATTTTCGGCGAGGCTCACGAAAGTGGGCAAACAACCCCTAAGAAAGGCAACAACCCCTGATGACTTTGACGTATCGCCATCCCCGGGCTATCCCCTTCGCATTTATACTTACCGTCCTTCTCTTCATTCCATTTTTCACAGCCGACGCCGCCGCCAAGAAAAAGCAGGCAAGCAACGCCAAAGGCAAGAGTTCTTCCGCCAAGAGCAAGAAAGCTTCCGCGCGTAACAGTCGCAGCGCGAGCCGCAATCAACGCGCTTCCGCGAAAAGCTCCCGCCGCGGTGGGAAGTCTCGCTCAACCGCGCGCTTGTCGCGTCGAGAGCTGAAGCAGCAACGAATTCAAAACGCGCGAGAACAAAGCGCAGCGCTGAGAGCGGCTGAACGAAGACGAGGCAGGCCGTTAACCAAGCGCGAACGCATCGCTGAGATGCGACGGATGGGTTCGGCTCGTCGTCGTGAGATTTTGGAAGCTCGACGCCGTGCCGAAGCAGCACGACGCGCAGCGATTGCTCGCCAGCGTGCGCTCGATCAGGCCCTGCGTGATGAAGTGCAGGGAATGATCGCGAGAGACAACACGGCCGGTGAAGATCTTCAGGTGCGTCGCGTTGCCATCAACGCACTTGGCAATCATGCCGGTACGGTCGTTGTGATGGATCCGATGACTGGAAAAGTCTATTCGATGGTCAACCAGGAGTGGGCCGTGCGAAGAGGTTTCAAGCCGTGCTCGACGATCAAGTTGGTCACCGGCGTAGCGGGCCTTTCAGAAAACCTGATCACGGCGCCTGAGTTCTCGAATGTTTCCGAACGTTCGAAGACGGAACTGACGGGCGCCCTGGCTCGGTCTGACAACCCTTACTTCGAACGCGTCGGCGCCAACCTCGGTTTTGACAAGATGGTCCACTACGCGCGCGAACTCGGCTTGGGCGAGAAGACGGGCGCGAATGTTCCTTTTGAGTATGCCGGCCGCTTGCCGGAGCTGACGCCAGGCTTCGTGCAGCGTCGCATGTTTTCTTACGCTGACGGATTTGAAGTCACCGCTCTGCAGCTAGGCACGCTCGTTTCGGCGATGGCTAACGGTGGCAAGTTGCTGACGCCGCAAGTTCCCACCAGCGCCGATCCCACGAAATTCAAACCGAAAGTTCGCCGCAAGTTGGACATCGACGGTAGCGTCTTGCAGCGCATGGTCCCGGGAATGATCGGCGCGGTTAACTACGGTTCCGGTCGCAAAGCTTATGATCCGACGCAGACCGTAGCCGGCAAAACTGGAACCTGTAATGGCGGCGGTGGCAGTTGGGTCGGACTGTTCACTTCCTACGCGCCACTCGCCAATCCGAAGCTCGCCGTGGTTGTCATCACGCGCGGCACCGACGCACATCGCCATCTGCCCGCGGCTGTTGCCGGCCGAATTTATCGCGACTTAAATCAGCGCTTCGGCACCCCGGTAAACCTGCAGATTGCCACGACGCCTGATGACGAAGAGAAGGAAATGACTGAGGAAGGCGATGCACTCGTTGCCGATCAAGCCGGCACGGAAGCCGTGGACGATACCAACACGTCCGCGACAACTGCCGCGCCGCCGACTCACAAGCTGCTTCCCGAAACGTCGCCGAGCAAAGTCAAAAGCGTGATCTTGCCGGTCAACTCACAAACGCAAAAGACCGAGGCTCCGAAGACTGTCGCACCTGCGAAAACTTCCGTGAAGCCATCCGCACAACCTGACAACAGACCACGTCGAACTCAGGACCAGCAGCCATAATTGCAAGCGAGTTGCAACGCTTCGGAAAACCTAACTGCGCCGTTGGCTCGTAAACTATACGAGTCCCGGCGCAAGTTGGCTTTTAGGTGAATGATTTCTTTAGTTTGGAGAGTTTCTTGCTTGACACGCCTGTCAGAGTTGCAGGAATATTGCGGGCGTTCTTTTCGGCTCTATTTCAAACTCGACGACGCTGTGGTTCTCTCCTGGCCACCCGCAGACGGCACCGCAGATTCGGCAACTGGCTTTTGTAAGTTCGCATCTTAGTGTGGCGCTGTTGCGACGCCGGCAAGCCATACGTGGCCCCCGCAAAGCAAAGCTGACAGAGAGAACTTGGAGGTTCTGACGACTAATGAAAAAGATTATTGGGGTGTTAGCAATTTACGCGACGCTGACCGTGCTGGCCGCACCAGCGTTCGTGAACGTTATTGGACAGACTACACAAACGCCGACCCCGGCGCCGGCAGCCGCACCCGCCCAGGGCGCCTGCACTGACGACAGCAAAGCTGCCTGGTATGCGGAGTTCACCAAATTCCGAACGACCGATCCAACCAAAGCTTACGACGCCGGAAAGAAATATTTGGCCGCATGCCCTACCGAAGAGGGCCAGATCCCAGCCTACCTCAAGAAGTGGGTTGCCGCGTATGAGAAGGAAGATCGCAAGCTAAAGCTCGCGAACCTGTTCGTTAATCAGAAGAAATATGCGGAAGCCTTGACGCTCGCGAAGGAAATTTTGGTGGACGAGCCTGACAATCTCGCAGCCCACATTTATCTCGGCTATGGCGGCTATGTCATCGCGGTCACTACCAAGAATGAGTCAGGGAATGCTGAGGCGACCGGTTACGCGAAGAAAGCGATTCAAGCGATCGAGTCCGGCAAGGCTCCGGAAAACTGGCTGCCGTTCAAATCGAAGGATGACGCGCTTGGTTATCTTTACTACTCGGTGGGCTATCTCAATCGTACCAATCCCACCGACGCGCTCAACAATTTCATGAAGGCTGCGCAGTTTGAGGGAGAGATCAAAAAGAATCCCCAGACTTACGCGCTGATTGCGGCTGCTTATGAAGCGGAATATGCGAAGCAGTCGGCTGACTACGAGGCGAAATACAAAGGCAAGGATGAAACTCCGGAGAGCAAGCTCGCAATCGCGAACATCAACCAGCTCGTCGATCGCATTGTCGATGCGCTTGCTCGCGCCGTTGCCGCCGCTGGTACCGATCCTGCCAATCAGGCGTCAAAGACCCAATGGCTCGCGCGCCTGACTGAGCTTTACAAGTTTCGTCATAACAACTCGGATGCCGGGTTGACCGAGATGCTCGCCAGCGTCTTGTCACAGCCGTTGCCGCCAGCGCCAACGCCGGTTATGACATTGCCGGATGCGCCGGCAACGACTCCGGCGAGTGGAACCACCAGCACCGGTGGATCAACTTCGACGACGGGAACGCCGGCCGATCCAGCCGCGACCAAGACGACCGCTCCAGCGACTTCATCACCCTCGACTTCGGCACCGAAAGCTACGCCGACACCGAGCCCCGGCGCGGCGACGCCGACCAGCACCCCCAAGCCTCCGACGCAGCCGAAGCAGCGAAACAATCACAAACGGCACTGAGGATTTCAGCTGTCAGATCCTTCTTTTAACAGCCGGAAGCTTTGTCACCTGAGTTGACGATGCTTCCGGCTTTTTGCTAGTAAACTACCTTGAAGAAACAGGGCCTCAAACTGCCGGACCTCGACCTGCTGGAATCCGTTCTTTCTTACAAGTTTCAAAATCGCGCGCTGCTCGAGCGGGCCATCACCCATCGCTCCTGGGCCCACGAACAAGTGGCCCCGGGTTCGGAAAACGAAGCCCGCCAACTTCACAACGAAGCCCTTGAGTTTCTCGGCGATTCCGTCCTCGGGTTGGTGGTCGCGGATTATCTCTGCAAGGCGTATCCGGCCGGCACTGAAGGCGAACTTTCGCGGATGAAGCATCGTTTGGTTAGTGCGCCGACGCTGGCTGAGGCTTCGTTGCGTTTGAACCTCGGCGACTTTTTGCGTTTCGGTCGCGGGGAAGAGAAGAGCGGCGGGCGCCGGAAAGATGCCTTGCTCGCCGACGTGTTAGAGGCGCTGACCGGAGCCATTTTTGTTGACGGCGGTCTTTCGGCAGCAAACGATTTCGTCCAGCATGCCCTCGGAGAAGAGTTGCAGAAGGTAACTCCGAGCGCCGCTGCCGAGGCGGACTACAAGACGATGCTGCAGGAAAAGCTCCAGGCCGAGCGCCGGCTCGCGCCGAAGTATGCTGTGGTTGAGGCTGTCGGTCCGCCACACCGTCGCACGTTTCACGTCGAAGTGAGTTGGGACAACGGCAGCGTGCGGGCGCAGGGGCGCTCGAAAAAAACTGCCGAGGCCGCCGCGGCGAAAGAGGCTTTGGCGGTCATGAAGGCGGACACGAAAGAGGGCTCTGTCCAAATTCCCAAGTCCAAGGTCCAAAGTCCGGGAGTTCCGGAAGGATCAGTTTCTTGAAGCTGTGGCCTTCCCGACGCCACGTTTTGACTTTGGACATTGGACTTTGGACCATTCCACCTTGGCCTAAACTTGACCACGGCAAGCAAGCTATCTAGGATGATTCATTGATGACGAGTAACCCTTCCAGCGGACCCGCCGTAACCGACGCACCTGAAACAACAGTGACGGAAACGTCTACTTTCGCGCGCGTCTTTAATCGCAACGGCCACGGCCGCACCCCTGAGCCGGAAACCAAGCCGAAGGGACCGCCAAAGTCTGTCTGGCGCGAATACTTCGAATCGGCGGTCGTGACGGTGATCATGGCGCTCTTCGGCATGACGTTCATCGTCCAGGCCGTCAAGGTGCCGACCGGGTCAATGCAGAACACGATTACGATTGGCGATCATCTCTTAGTCAACAAATTCATTTTTGCTCCCGGAGCCTCCGCGCCGTTTCTGCCGCAGCGCGAGATCAGGCGCGGAGACATCATCGTCTTTAAGTATCCCGGCAATAAATATGATCCCCGCCGCGACGACCGGCCCGACAACAAACCCATCACCACGAACTACGTCAAACGAGTGATTGGCTTGCCGGGGGATCGCATTCGCATGGAAGGCAGAAACGTGATCGTGAACGGCAAGCCGCTGCCCGAGCACCAAATCGAAGCCCTCGATAACAACGACAAGGCGCCGCTGAAGATCGCGAACAATCCCACACGCAAACCCGGCGAGCTTTATGACGTTTACTACAATCCAGATTTCATCGAGGAAGACTATCCTATTTTTAAATTTGAAGGCGACGGGCACGAAATTGTGATTCCCGAGAGCAAGTATTTCGTGATGGGCGACAATCGCAACAACAGCGAAGACAGCCGCTATTGGGGTTTTGTGCCGCGCGAACTGGTGATCGGCCGCGCGATGTTTGTCTATTGGTCCTACGACGAGAGCGCGAATACAAACGGCAACTTCGTGCTCGACTTTTTGCTCAACACGCGTTGGGGACGAACCGGGACGATGGTGAAATAGTCCAAAGACGACCGATGACCGCAGACCGACGACGGATGACCGACTAAAGACGAGCGACCTAACGTGACAACGGTTGTCCGTCCGCGGTCGTCCGTCGTTGACATTGGCCGTGGACCGTTCCAAGGGGTTTTTCAGTTTTGAGTTGGAAAAGCATAGCCAGACACCTGCTCGCGATCACATTTCTTCTGCACGCGCTTCCGTTCCCCGCGACCGCGCAACAAAAACAAGCAGAACCGCAAGCTGCGAAACCGCAAGCTGCCAAATCGCAAGCCGCGAAACCAAAGACTGCCAACAAGACCAGGGCCAGGCCGGCTAAACCCAAGGACGAATTGGCGCGTCTCCGCGAAGAGTTCATCGAAGCGACCAACGAATACCAGGGGCTCCTCAAAAAACAGCTTCCCGGACTTGAGAGAAATGTGGCCCGCGCTCAGGAACAGTTGACCAAAGTAAGTCAGTTGTTCGCTGAAGGGTTGGTTTCGCGAAAGGATCTGGAGGCCAGTGAGCTGGCCCTGGGGGAAGCGAAGGGCAAGATAAACGAAATCAAACAGGCAATCGTCAACGCGGATTCGCGCATTGCCGACACGCTGCTGGAAGCCGAGGCGGGAGCGAAGATCGCGAGGAGCAAGCCGCTGGCGAAGGGGAGTTTAGTCAGGACCGCCGCCATGATTCGCTACAACGGCGGCGCTGCCTGGGCTTTGTCGGATGCCTGGAAGGTGCAACGATTTTTTCAGGACGCGTTCAAGAAGCCGCTGCCGGTTGCCGTGTTTGGTCAGGGCTCGATCCACGATCGCTGGCGACTGGACCATCACAACGCGATGGACGTTTCGCTTCATCCCGATGGTCCGGAGGGCCAGGCGCTGCTCGGCTTTCTGCGCGCCAATGGCATTCCGTTTCTCGCGTTTCGTCAAGCAATTCCCGGCACCGCCACCGGCCCGCATGTTCACATCGGCCGGCCGTCGCACCGGTACTGATGGAGTTGGGCCACCGACCTGATTTGTCAGAACCGCCTGCCTTAGCGGGCGGATAACTGATTCATCAGGTCAAGCCGGAAAAGAACCCACCCGCTAACGCAGGTGGTTCTGACTTATTCCGAAGGAGGTTTGAGTTGCTAAAGGCATTCGCGCTCTGTTTGATACTGCTCGCAACGATAATGGGCAAGACACCACCGCTGAAGGCGCAAACGCCGCGCGCGACCGCGCCGGCAACCACGTTGACCCAGGCGCAGGCTTCACACTTTGCCGCCCTCGCGCTGAAGTGCGTCGGCCGGGAATTCCCCAACAAACCTGAGCACGTCATGAACGACGACGGCGACGTGAAAAATCCGCGGGCGCTGCACCCGGCGTTCTATGGTTGCTACGACTGGCATTCGTCCGTTCACGGCCATTGGATGCTGGTGCGCTTGCTCAGAATGTTTCCAGACCTTCCCGAGGCCGGCGCGATTCGCAAAGCAGTCGGCGCAAATCTGACTGCCGAAAACATTCGCGTCGAGACTGCTTACCTCAAGCAGAAAAATCGCCAGTCGTTTGAGCGAACTTACGGCTGGGCCTGGCTGCTGAAACTCGCCCAGGAGTTGTCTCTCGCAAACGACGACGAAGCGAGACAGTGGTCCAAGAACTTGCGGCCGCTGGTCGACGCCCTCGTTAGTTCGTACCAGATTTTTCTACCGAAGCAGACTTATCCAATTCGCACCGGCGTCCATCCAAACACTGCGTTTGGACTAGCTTTCGCTTATGACTATGCATTGAGGGCGGGCAACCTGAAACTGGCGGGCCTGATCGCCGAGCGTAGTCGCACCTATTTTGGCAATGACACGAACTACCCGGCCGCGTGGGAGCCGGGCGGTGAGGATTTCTTTTCGCCGGCGTTGATGGAAGCGGACCTTATGCGCCGCGTGATGAAGCCGGCCGAGTTTCGCCGCTGGTTTCATCGCTTTCTGCCGGGGCTCGCAGCGGGAATGCCGAAGAGCCTGCTGCATCCGGCGACGGTGACGGACCGCACCGATCCCAAGATCGTCCATCTGGACGGACTCAACCTCAGTCGCGCCTGGTGCATGCGAAGTATTGCTGGAGCCTTGCCCGCAAACGATCCAGCGCGGCGGGCGCTTGCCGCCGCCGCGCGTCTGCACGCGAGCGACGCTTTGGCTCATGTGGCGAGTGGCGACTACGCAGGTGAACACTGGCTGGCGTCGTTCGCAATCTATCTGCTCGCGACCGAACAGCCATAATTCAAGTCCCTGCGTGAGCGCCGCTTGTTGCTGGGAGCGCGGGCGTCCCGCTCGCCTTGATGCGTCGGCACACGGTTTTAGTTGAGCCTCGTCTGTATGATCTCATCAGGCGTTCATCCGTTTTCGCGCTTCGCATTCATTTGCGGGCAGGGCGCCCGCGCTCCCAGTTCCGAGCTCGCTTGCGGAACATTGAAGTCTTACGCTTAAATCAATTCATGCTGAAGAGAATTATCACGCTATTCGCAGTCGCGCTTCTTTGCGGCGCCTGCTCGAAAAATTCCAGCCCCGTTGGTCCCAGCGACCGAGCGACGCAGCCCGCGAGTAGCGCCGTCCCGCGGGCCGGGGGTTCGACACAGCCAGCGTCGCAATCGTCGGCGCCGGCAGCAGCGGGCGAGTTGCGTTACAAAGTTCCGGAAGGCTGGACGACTGAGAAGCCGACGTCCGACATGCGTGTCGCGCAGTACAAACTGCCGAAGGCCGCCGGCGATAGTGAAGACGCGCTGCTGATCGTCTATTACTTTGGCGTGGGCCAGGGCGGGCCGGCGCAGGCGAACATCGATCGCTGGGTTGGTCAGATGCAGCAGCCCGATGGCCAGCCTTCAAAGGACAAGGCGAAGACGGAGGTGCTGACTGTTAACGGACTTCATGTCGATACGGTGGACGTGCTGGGAAACTACTCGGGAGGAATGTCGCCCGACAGCGCGCCCGCGGACAAGAAGGCGATTTTCCGCCTGCGCGGCGCGGTGATCGAAACGCCCAAGGGGTCTTACTTCGTCAAGCTGACTGGACCCGAAAAGACGGTTGGCCGCTGGGATCAGGCGTACACCGACTACATCAAGTCGTTTGAGTTCAAGTAAGCAGCGGTCGCGAGCCAATCAGAAATTCTGTGGTCCTTCTGTGAACTCTGTGTCTTGGTGGTGATGGTGAGAGGACAGAATCACAGAGACACAGAAAACATAAAGGGTGCACTAAGAAAGCCGGATACTTTGCCACAAACTGAATCCAACCCGGTGATCCTCTTCGACGGCGTCTGCGGTCTCTGCAATCGGCTCGTCCAGTTTCTGCTGAAGCGCGACACGCACGACCGGTTTCGTTTTGCGTCGCTGCAGAGTGCCTTCGGGCAGGAAGTCCTCAAGCGGCACGGCGCGGACCCAAAGGATCTCGACACTTTCTATGTCGTACTTGATCACGGTCGTGATTCAGAGCGTTTGCTCGCGCGCTCAGACGGCGTCGTTTATGCGTTGACTACGCTCGGTGGAATCTGGAAAGTCGCAGGCGTGGGCAAGGCCTTGCCAAAGGCAGTCTGCGACGGACTCTACAATTTCGTTGCGCGTCATCGTTACCAGGTTTTCGGCAAAAGTGAATCCTGCATGTTGCCGGAACCAAAACATCGCGCGAAATTTTTGGGTGAGTAGTAACAAAAACAGTGGGCTGTGGGAAGCAGAAGTTGTGGAGGGCGCTGATTTGTCAGCGCTTTTTTCGCGGCGGCTTGACGCCGCGCTCTGTTAAAAGAGGGCCACGTGCGCGCGGACACGTGGCCCCTTGATGGTTGAAGAGCCTGCTTCCTTACTTGCGTCTGCGCGAAGCCACCCGCAGTTTCTTTACTTCTGCTTTCAGTTCCGCGATCTCCTTCTGCTGCTCCTTAATGGCGTTCAGCATGGTCCAGATGATCGGATCGTTGTTGACCATCAGATAGCCGTTGCTGTTTTTCGTCACCGCTTCCGGAATGACCTTTTGCAGCGACTGCGCTCCAAAGCCGACATTTTCTGTTTCCGACTTAATGCCCAGGGCATTGTCAGACTTGTACTCGTAACGAAGCGGCTGCAACTGCATCACCGCTTTGAGTCCGGTGGTGAAATTCCCTTTGATGTTCTTCAGGCGTTCGTCGGAGAAGACGGCCCACGCTCCGCCGCCGGGCTTGCTCGCGGTTCCGTTGACCGAAAGCGTGTCGGTCGGCAAGGTGGTCCCGATGCCGACGTTGCCGCCGTTGGGATTAATGAGGAATCCAAACTCAGTTGCCAGGTTTGTGCTACTACCCGCCTGGATCCAGCCGAAACCGTCTTCGCCGCCAAAGCCAAAATCGATGATTCCCGGACCGACGCTCTGGCTGAAACGGGCGATACCGTTTTGGGCGGTTCCTGAAGTCGCCGGCAATCCGGCCAGTGGCCCATGCGCGTGAAGTCTCAAGGCCGGCGAAGCAATACCAATTCCGGTGTCACCGTCAGCCGAGATGTCGACGCTGCTCGTGGGCGCGCCGGGCCGAATGCGGAAGGGCAGGCGGGAACCACCAGTGACGTCGCGGACGAAGAAGTTCGCTTCGTTGCCGGCGATGTCCCAGGTCTGAGCGGTAAAGCCGCCGGCGTTTGTTTGTTCGAGTCGATGGGCCGGCGTGTCGCTCGTTGTGATGTGGAGATCGAGAACCGGCGTAGCAGTGCGCATTCCGACTCGGCCCGTGCTGGAGACCCTCAGCGCGTTGGCCGGAGCGCCGGCGTCAACTTCAAACACGATCGTGCCGGTTTCGGAATTGCCCGAAGCGCCCTGGTCCACGAACGCCAGAAAATTGGCGTTGCCCCCGGCCGAGCTGTTCGCTCGAATCTGCCAGTTGTTGGTCGGGAAGCCCGCGCCACTGGTGTCCTCGAATTGTATTCGCGTGTTGTTCTCTTTCAGCCTGATCGTGTCAAAGCCGAAGACTTCGCCGTTGACGCAGTCGAGGCCGGCGCAGACGCTGCCTTGCACGATCAAGTCATCCGGAATTACGTCGTCGGGTTTTGCGATCATGAGCGGATGATGCTGCTGAGTCTTCATGACCACGTTTGCCGCCGCCAACGCGGGAGCGGATTTCGGCTCTGAGACGCTCGCAGACCGTTGGCGACCTTCTTCTGCTGAGCCGGCAACAATTGCTGCTCCGTTTACGATCCAGAAACCGCCTGACTGCACGATGGCCTGCGGCAGTTCGCGCTTACGAGCGGCGCGCACCTCTTCCGGGTCGTCATCCTTGCCACGCGCGGCTGCCAGTTCTTCTTTAGCCCCAGCGGACAACGCCGGAGTCAGGCGCAGTTCGTAAATGTACTGTCCGTCCGGAAGACGGCTGCCGGCCTTGTCAGCCAGCGCGAATTCGGCTGCGGCACCAGCGCGAAACTCTTTGCGGAATATTCGGCCGTCAGGCGCCGAGACTGTCAGGGTCACGCCGGCATTTTGCGCGGACACATCCCAGCGAATTGTCGAACCCATCGCCTTAGCGGTGGCGATGTTCTCCGCCGACTGTGCGAAAGCGGAAACGTGAAGACAAATGAGAACGATCAAGACGCTCAAAGCGGGGAACAAACTCTTCAGATTTTTCATGTTACCTCCATTAGGTTTGGCTAGTAGGTTGTCTGTCATGAGTGAACCAGGGTCAAGAAAGTGAAAGTGACGAGAGGACTTGTGCGTTTACAAGCCTCGTATAGCAACCGACACTCGACGTGTCAAGGCGACCTGGACCATTGTCGGGAAACACCTGGCCCACGCGAGTTCTGTATAGCGTCGGGGTCAAATAGTCGGGGCAAGCGCCGACCAAATTGGTCGTCGCCGGGCAAGTACTGTGAGACGAGCAACGGGAGAATAACACAGCCAACAATCTGGTACGAAAAGGACCAGAACCTTCGTCCTCAACTCGCTCCTTCGGCCTGGCGAAGGAGATGGTGGGAGATGGTGCCCCCGGCGCGATTCCAACGCGCGACCTCTCGCTTAGGAGGCGAGCGCTCTATGCAACTGAGCTACGGGAGCCAAAAGAGGTAGACAGCATACAGTAAACAGTAAACAGCAGTCAGCCGGGCGATCACCAGTGACCAGTGATCAGTTAGTTTGCGACGGCTTTGCACAAAAAGTCCGATTACAGTCCCGCGAAGCGGGACGACTGATAGTAGCCCAGCACTTCAGTGCTGGGATTAGAAGGCATATATCGAACGAGTCCGCGAAGCGGACGACTGAAGTTCTTAGATGATTCCGCCGTCCGTTTCACGGACTGGAGACTTTCTTGGCTCGCTTCTCCCAGCACTGAAGTGCTGGGCTATTATCAGTCGTCGGCTTCGCCGACTTAAAGCTGACTTTTTGTGCAAGCCGGTTGCGACTCATCACGATCAACTGACAGCGCGACGGCGACATCAGGACTGACATTACAAGCGACAAGTGACAACACATCAGGCTGTTTGCTGTCTACTTCCTTCAAGATTGATACTTAATCAGCGACCGCACATCGTATCCCGTTAGCTTCTGGCGACCAGGCAGGAATTCCAACTCAACTACAAACACCAGACCGGCAACTGTGCCGCCGAGTCCTTCCACCAGATCGCACACGGCTCTCGCGGTCCCGCCGGTTGCCAACAGATCATCGGCGATCAGCACTCGTTGACCAATGCCGACAGCGTCACGATGAATCTCGAGGGTGTCCTGTCCGTACTCGAGGTCATACGAAATCGAAGCGCACTCAGCCGGCAGCTTCTTTGGTTTGCGCACGGGGACGAAACCCGCGCCCAGGTGATAGGCAAGCGCCGGCGCAAAGATGAAGCCGCGCGCCTCGACGCCGATTACCGTGTCGACCTTTTCACCTTCATACTCCGCTGCCAGCGCATCCACAGTCTGCCGTAAGCCATCGGGATGTTTCAGCAGCGTCGTGATGTCATAAAAGTTAATGCCGGGTTTGGGAAAATCCGGCACTTCGCGAATCAGTTTTTTGAGATCATCCATAGTCAGAGTTGTCGTCTATTGAATTTTGAACACTGGAACGTTGGGCTTTGAATTTTGTGCTTTGTACTTTGTTCTTAAAGCTCAGCAGAGTCGGACGCCGACTTCCAGGACCAGGAGCGAACACCAAGCTCAAAGAACAAAGTACAAAGTACAAAGTACAAAGTCGAAATTACCGCTCGATCCGAAACGAAGCATACAGCCCGGTCGGATCCAGGTTGATTTCTTCAACCTGCTCGACGCTCGACCACTGCGGACCGGTTACGAGATCCTTTTTGAACTCCTCCACCTCGGCCGCCGCGCCTTCAGCGAGAACTTCCACGCTGCCGTCGGGGCGGTTGCGCACGTAACCCAAGACCTGATGACGCGCCGCCGCGCGTTGTGCGAAGAAGCGGTAACCCACGCCTTGCACCTCACCCGTTATCAGAAACTTGCGCGCGACTTTTGTTGTTGTCATTCGTCCGTCGATCGTGCTTATGACCAGCTTGGCACAAAAGTGATGTAATCGCTTCTCGTTCTCTTGCCTTTTTTCTCCCTCCCCTACTTGGGGAGGGTTTCGGGTGAGGGTTTAGGCGCGTCCCGGCCCTCACCCCTAACCCTCTCCCAAAGGGGAGAGCGAAGCTGGCTCACATGCACTTGTGAATTCTGCCCGAGACGCCGCGCTTCAACGTGTAGGTCTCGATCGTTTCTTTCGTGTCGGCCTTCTTGATTGTCATGGTCATCGTGTCGCCTTTGATCGAACCAGTATAGATCACCGCCAGCGTGTTCGATGTTTCGTCAACTCGCATTGGCCCACCGCGTTCCTTAGTATGCGTGCCGCTCCAGGTGAAACGCCCTTTGCTATCAAGACTGAGCGGACCGGCAATCGAACCGTTCGCACAATCGTACTCGATTGTTGCCGACGTCGGTCCTACCTGCATGCTCGCATGCGGACCGCCCCAAACGCCCTCTGATACCCGTTGCATCTTTCGCGGCCGCGACACCACGGCGGTAGAAACAATTAGAACGAAAGTGATGATGATTAAGAGTCTATTTCGATTCCAGCCAAACATAACACCCCTCCTTAATCCAACGCCAACGCCTGCAAAGCTGAACTTGCCATCAGGGCTGCAGGTTTGACGCGCCAGTCGCTTGCAACGTTGTTGGGACGGTCATTGTAACGAACAGTTGGTTGCAACGCACAGCCTTGCACAAAAGTGAACAGAGCCCCCTCTCCCTTTGGGAGAGGGTTAGGGGAGAGGGCCTGGACGCGTCTAAACCCTCACCCCAACCCCTCCCCCAGTGGGAGAGGGAGAAACAAGGCAAGAGACCAGAAGCGAGTTACGTCACTTTTCATGCAGAGCTGTAACGCCCAATGCTGGCAACGACGCTGGCAACGACGCTGGCAACGACGCTGGCAACAACGCTCGCAACTTACAAAACAAGAACGAACCGGCGACGCAACGGTTGCGGTTTAATGCCTACTGCTGAGCGTTTCTGCTAGAATCCGCCGCCAATGATCCGTTGCCCCAGTTGTCAAAAAGAGTTGCCGGACGCTGAGACCCGGTGCCCTTCATGCGGCGTTTCTCTCGGTGACATGGCGACGCGCATGTTTGACACGCCGCATTCGACGCCGACCAAACCCAGTTCGGCTTCATACGATTCGATCGACGACGCGCGTTTCGTGCCGGGAACAATTCTCGCCGATCGTTATCGGATCGTGGGTCTTCTCGGCAAAGGCGGCATGGGTGAAGTCTATCGTGCTGACGATCTCAAACTCAGTCAGCCAGTCGCCCTCAAGTTTCTGCCCGCTCACTTAAAGCGCGACGGCGCGGCCCTCGCTCGTTTTCATCGTGAAGTCCGCGTGGCCCGTCAGGTGTCGCATCGAAACGTCTGCCGCGTTTACGACATCGGCGAGGCTGAAGGTCATCTCTTTCTTTCGATGGAGTACATCAAGGGCGAGGAACTCTCGTCGCTGCTGCGACGCATTGGTCGCTTGCCCGCCGACAAGGCAACGCAGATCGCGCGCCAACTGTGCGCCGGGTTGGCGGCGGCCCACGACAACGACGTGCTGCACCGCGATCTGAAACCTGCAAACGTGATGATCGACGAAAACGGCAACGTGCGCGTCACGGATTTTGGGCTCGCCGGCCTCTCGAAAGAGTTTGGATCCGACGAAGCAATCGCCGGCACGCCCGCTTACATGTCGCCGGAGCAACTCGCCGGCAAAGAGTTGAGCGTCACCAGCGATGTTTACTCGCTCGGTCTGGTGCTCTACGAAGTATTCACCGGCAAGAAAGCGTTCGAAGCAAAGTCGCTGAACGAACTGATGAAGCTTCGTCACAGCGATGTAGCTCCGACGAATCCTACTGACATCGTCAAAGATCTCGATCCCGTGATCGAGCGCCTGATCGATCGTTGTTTGCAAAAAGATCCGGCGGAGCGTCCAGCGTCGGCGTTGCAGGTTGCGGCCGCGTTGCCGGGTGGAGATCCAATCGCTGCTGCACTCGCCGCCGGCGAAACGCCTTCGCCGGAAATGGTTGCGGCTGCGCCAACCGAAGGGATTCTAAAACCGTCAGTTGCCGCGCTGCTCCTGCTTCGCGCCACCCTTGCCCTCCGCCTCGTCGCCGTCGATCACCGTCAGTGATCCGTCTTCCAACGTCAGCGCTGAAGTGTTTTTCAACAGCATGCCGCTCATCGGACGCGAACTGCTCGTTGAATCAGCGTTGCCGGAATTTGCACCGCGATAGATGGAGACGCGCTCGCCTTCCATTCGCGTCTGCAGAATCGGAATCAGCGCCGAGCGATCGCGCGGCACGGTGACGGGCTGATCGATGCGATACTCAAACAGGTCGCCGACGTCGCTCGCGGTGGTTTCTGCTTCGACGCCGGAATCAAAACGCGAGACCAGGTTGCTCACGGTCTCTCGATGTTTCGCCCGGCCGCCGGAGCCAACCGACAGGTCCAACATGAAATTGTTCGAAGAGTCCTGCTGCCGCCGACGGGAGAGCGAGGTGATCTGCCTGGATTCCAACGCTTCACCCGAGGCGGTTACAGTAACAGTTTCGACAACACCTCCGACGTCCAAAGTTCCATTGAACCTCGATCGCAGGCCGCCTGACGTGTAAGTTGGTCACCGTCATGTTTTTGAAACTCGACGCCGCAGTGTTCAAAGTGTAGACGCCTGGGGGAAGACTGTCGGCGCGATAAACGCCCTGGTCGTCAGTGGTCACCTCAAAACTCTGATTTGAAGTACTGTTGGTGACGGTGACTCGAGCGCCGACGATCGCGGCGCCATTTGCATCTGTGATTACGCCGCTCAACGAGCCGGTGCCGCCGCCTTCTTCGCCGGGTTCGTAGGTTTGCGGCTTCAGATTCAAATCGTCCGGCAGGGGAACGACGGGCCGATAGCGATAGACAGGATTTTGAATCGGTTGAATGAACGAGACGGGCGTGCCGGAGACGAGCGAGAGCTCGATGCCCGTCCAGTCTTCTTCGCTGACGTTGTCGACGATGGCCCAGCCCTGGAAGAACGGTTTGCCGCTCGTATCGAGCAGCACGCGATAGGTTGTCTTCCAAATCGGCGCGGAGATGGTGTAGCTCACGATCATCTCCCGTTCGCCCTTGCCGTCGGAAGTGACCACGATCGTCTTGGCGTCGCGCCTTCTCGCTGAAGCCGCGGCGTGCGCAAACTCAGTAAGGTCCCGCCGCGATCCTTCATCCGCCAGTTGCACCGACCGCACTTCGCTTAGATCAAACGAAGTCAGCTCACCGTTTTCAGATCCGATCACCAGCCGCTGCGTGATCGCTGGCGGCTTCTCGGCATCTATTTGCGACCGACGCGCTTCGACAGTCAAAACCGAACCCGTCACGGTGCGCGTTGCCGTAGTTACAATGACCCGCGCGCCCTGCAGTTGGCTCAAAACTCCGGCGAGCCCGCCGCCGTTGTTGCCGTCGGTCGACGCAGAGATGGCGAAGGGAATTTCAGCCATGCGCGACGAAGGCGGCGCGGAGGAGTTGTAACTGACGGCGCCGATGCGGCCCTTGCCAAGATCGAGCACCACCATCGATTTCAAAACATCGTCGACCTGCGACTGCTTGAACGAAAGACTAATCTCGGCGTGATTGCTGACCAGGCCACGTCGTTCGATGTAGGCGACGCCATTGCTGTAAAGAATGACGCGGCGAATCGGCAGCGAGTTTCGCGGCTGCGTCGTCGCCGCGGGCGTCGAAGATTTTTGCGGAGCCGAACGCCGTGATTGGGCCTGGGTTTCAAAGGCGAGATTGCCCGGGAGCAGGCAGAGCAGGATGAAGAGCGACGCGGTTTTCATGAAAGCCTCCTACGCGAGAGAGAGTTGTCCGACGGGGAGAACGCATTAGGAGGGAGACTGACCTGGCTGTCTGATCTGAAATGCCTGATCTGAAATTTCAGATCTCCAGATCGCAAGCCTCAAATTCCAGAACTGAACTTCTCAAATTTTCAGCCTGGGATATCAAATTTTATAGCTCGGTTTTTGAGATCACATGCCGACTTGGTGGTGGGAGACCGGTTGGTAATAACTGGAAACGAAAAATCAGATCGTTCTGCCGTTCGCGTCCATTTTGTCGGATGCAGGAACGTGTGGTTGAGGTTGGACTGGTTCCGAGTTTATGGATTTCAAATTCCAGATTCCAGATTCCAGACTTCAGACTTGAGACTTCAAATCTCAGATTTGAAGTCTGAAATCTGGAATCTCAGATTTGAGAGGCAGAGTCTCAGAGTTCTTTGGGCCAACCCAAAACACATTCAACGCAGATACGCAACGAACGTCGAGTTCCGGTAGTGATGTCGTAATCTAAAGTCTCTGTGCGTCCTCTGTGACCTCTGTGCCTCTGTGGTGGAGTGTTCGCGGCGTTAAAATTCACCACGGAGGCACAGAGAACACAAAGGCGGCACAGAGGAAAACTAAATTGCGACACTACGCATCGTTCCCGCAGACTTGAAACCAGAACCATCCTTGGCAGCGGACGGTTTGCATGGCAAAGTCGCGAAAAATAAACTCGTTTTCTATAGAAGAAATCGGCTAATCGGACTATCTTTACTTAAATAGGTCTGTGTTTTCAGCGCAGTGGGCGGCGGGCAGTCAGCAGTGGGCAGTGAGCAGTGGGCAGCCGGCCGAGTCGTTTTCAACAATTCGTTTAGAGGCGGGCATTGCCCGCCGGTCCAAGATTCGACCAACGCGTCGTGCATGGGCGCAGGCTGTGGGTGCCAGGCATCGAGAACTGGGAGTTTTAGTTTTAGGAGAGCGGAACAAGGGTGTCTTCACCAAAACGGAAGGTCAAATCGTCAGTGAACCAACAAGTCAAAGCCGGGCTAAGCGCGATCAAGGATTTCCTGGCCGGCCGCTCGGGCGAAACGAAGGTTGCAGCCACCGAGGACAAAGCCACGCGCGAAGTTGTCGCCGCGGAACTATTGGCAACCTTGTCCGGACGCAATGCGGCAGCCTCCGAAACCCCCTCCGACCTTCCGTTGGCTGGAAATGCCAACGAAAGCCAGCCGCAGCAAGGCGAAGCGGAATCCGCGCAGCAGGACCAGGAACGCGAACGCGCGCGCGGGCTTTTCCTTGAGCATGGTTACTTCGATGAAGCCGTTCACAATCTGCGCGCCGCCGACTCGGCCTCTGAACGCGCCGCGGCCGCTCGCGTGCTCGGCGTGGTTGGCAGCCAGCGCGGCACCGCGCATTTGATCGCGGCGATGTTCGACGACGATCCGGAAGTGCGAAGCGCGGCAGAGGAAGCACTCACTCAAATCGGCGAGCCGGCGGCCGTTGCGACGGCGGCGACGGAGGCACCCGATGTTGGCGCTGACGCTCCTGATGTGACTGCGGAAGCGGAGTCAGCTTCGGTGCTGACGGACGTGGCTGAAGCGGGACTCGCAAGCGCTCTCAGCGAACAAGTTGAAACCGGATCGCCGCAGAGTGAGTTGATGGAAACTCTCCCTCATGCGGTCGAGTATGCAGGCGAGGCTTCCGTTTCGAGCGGGGCGATTGAAGGGGCGATGGAAGCAGCGTCGCAGACGACAGCAGAAACCGCGATCGCAGTTGAAATCCCAGTTGAACCCCCGATTGACTCAGCAGTTGAGTCTTCCGTTGAATTGTCGTCAGTTGTTGTTGGACTGGCAGTCGCTCCCACTGATTTGCTCATCGCATCCGAGCCGGCCGTAACCGATCCCGAAGTTGATCCAGAAGTGGATCGTTTTGCCCCGAGCGATGAACAGCAACTGCTCATCGAAGAAAACAAGCTCAGGGAAACCGTGACGCAGCTTCAGCAGCAGTTGCTGGAGACGGTAGCTTTGCGCGAAGAGTCAGAGCAGGAAGCCGAGCGTCGAACCGAGCGCGAGGCGCGGCGGCGAGTGACGGCGGCAGACCGTCGCAGTGAAGAAGAGGAACAGCGAAAGCTCGCCGACGAAGAAGCGGAGCGTCGCCGGCTCGAGGAGCGAGGGGCCGTGCTTGTCGAGCAGGATGCCCGGATAAAGGCTGAGACGGAAGCGCAGCGACTCGCGGAAGAAGAGCGAAGCATGCGGCTCAAGTCGCTTGACTTCCAACGACAGGCCCAGGAATTTGCGCGCCAAAGATCTGAGCGCCGAGCGGCGCGTCTCGCGACGGCCGAAGCGGCGCAACGCGCGGAAGCAACTCGCCTTCGCGATGAAGCGAAGTTGCAGCACGCCACCGAACTGGATCGACTTCAGAGTGAAGAAGTAGCCTTGCTGGCGAAGACGGCAGAGATCGCTCAGCGCCAGGCGGAAGTGGCGACAGCGCGCGAGCAGGCTGACGCAGACGCGGCGAGACTGGTCGAAGCGCAGGCACGTATGCGCGACGCCGAGGATGCTCGCGCTCAGGCTGAGGACGAACGTGCGCAGCTCGAAGCCGAGATAAAGCAGAAAGTGGAAAAGGCGCTCGAACTTTTGGAAGACACGCGTCGCCGCGGGCAGGAGGAGCAGGAGCGTCTGGAGAAAGAGGCACGACGCCAGGCCGACGCCGAGCAACAGCGGCTTGCGGAAGCTGAAGCCAGAAAAGCGAAGGCCGAAGCAGACTCGAAACTACTCGCCGACAAAGAGCAGCAAATTCTGGCCCAGGTGAACAGCTTGCGAATTGCCGACGCCGAAACGCGCCGCCGCATTGCCGACGCCGAAGTTCGCCGGCGTGGCGCGGAAGACGCTTACCGCCTGGTCGCGGAAAAAGTCCAGCGGGTGGAAGCGGAAGCTCACGCGCGCGCGAAAGAAGAAGAGCAAATGATCGCGAAGCTGGAAGCCGAGCGCCGCAGCGTTGCGGTCGAGGCACAGTCAAGGGCGGCCCAGGAAAAGCGCATCAGGGAAGAGATCGAAATGTTTCGCCGTCTCGAAGAACAGGAGCGGCCGCGCCTCGAGGAAGCGAGCCTGCAGAGGCAAGAGGCGGAAGCGCGTTTGCAGCAACAGCGCCAGCAATTCAAGGCGGAAGAGGAAGCGCGAACGCGCGCGGAGGACGAGCAGGGCATTCTGGAAAGTTACGAACGCGCCGCAGACGACCCAACCAACGTCGCAGACGAGCCAACGCGCGCCAGAGACCAACAGGACCAGACGAGCGATTCGCGGCGGCCAACCTTTCGCGATTCAACGCCAACAACGCCGCCGGGTGAAACTGTGCAGCCCGGCGCAAACGCCGACAGCGATCTGCACGGCGTTGAAGCTGGGCCGTTGACTCCAGTGGCGCCGGCGATTTCGGCCTACCTCAACAGCGTCGATCCCTACAAACGCGCCGCCGCAGTCGCCGAGTTGGCGCGCTCGCGTCCGCAAGACGCGTTCGCTTTGATCACCAGTTGTTTTGACGATCATTCAGCACACGTGCGCAACGCTGCCGCGCGGGCGCTGCGCAAACTCGAACCGTCGCGCACTGTCGACTTGTTTAATCGTGCCCTGGAAGAGGCGTCGCCCGAACGGAAGCGCAACATCGGCGGCGCGATTGCGGCTTCGGGTGTGGCTACGGAAGCGATCGAAAATCTGGTCGGCGAAAATCGCGAAGATACTTACAGCGCCTTGTCGATCCTGTTTGTGATGGCGAAGACGGGCGAGGTTGAGCCGTTACATCGCGCGCTGCTGGAACATCCGGATGACGAGATCGGGAAGGCGGTTACGAAGCTGCTGACGCTGAGCGGGCACAGGTAAGTAAGTAAACAGTAGACAGCAAACAGTAGGCGGGAAACTCCAGGCGGCAGGAGCAGGCGAAAGTTACGAGACAGTCACCGCTCACGAACGGCGACATTCTCCCAGCCAGCCATATGGCCCAAGGACTAAAGCCGCGACAGCAACTCGTCTTCTTTATTGCTCTGCAGTTTGCCAATCCACACGCCGGCTACTTCGCCCTTTTCATTCACTAAGACCAAAGTCGGAGTTCCGCCAATGCTCAGCGAGCTGAGTGAAACCTGCCTGACGTCACTTATCGGAACGGCGAGTGTCTTGAGATAGTCGTGGCCTTCGGCCGGTGACTGCGGTAACACGGCGATCACCTTCACTTCTTTCGCGACGGCTGCCTGCGCCAGGCGCTGATAAAAGGGCGCACTCTCGGAGCAGAAATGGCAGCTTGTAGATAGCGCCACCACTAAGGTCTTGCCGTTCTTTGCCCACTCGACCCCGGGCAACGAAACTTTGCTGCCGAGGGCTATAGTCTGCGGTGGTTCCGCCGTCCTCGGAAAGAAGAATTTCTGAACCAGAACGACAACGATCGTGATCGCAACCAGGATAATCGCGAGGTTCGCGAATAGTTCGACTCTCTTGTAGAAGGCACCGGCCATGCTTCACCTGTAACTAAGCTTGAACCTGGGAACTGCAACTCGACAACGGATTTTTCAACATCTCTGGACTGCGTGAGCATTGGGAGATAGTCGGGTAAGTGCGCGAAGGTTATGCCTGCCCAGTGAGGTTGTCAAGTTACAATTCGGTGGCGAAAAACCCGCAGCCAGCGCTTTGATTCAACCCGCGACAGCGCTTTGATTCACCCGCGGGAGCGCTGTATTTCAACGGGTGGCGAGAACCTTGTCCGCGGCTGGGATGGCGTGAAGCGGTGCTTCATGCCGGCTCTAGTTCTGCGTGCGAAGTTCGACGATCAAAACTGCGCCGGGCGCGATTGAAACAGAAACTTCAGCCGCGCCGTTCTCGGTCTTCACTGCAACGTCCTTGTCAGTAATCCAATCAACTGCCTTTTGAATTTTTTGTCCGCGCAGGCTGATCGTCGCCGTCACGTAGGCGCTGCGATCGACCTGGGCCAGGCCCTGCTGCGGTTTGAAGACGCCGTTGTTGTTGAGCAGCGTGACGACCCAGCCACTATCCGTCTTGTTCAGCAGATACTCGACATCGCCGTTGACCTTCACCGGCGCTGCGTCGGTAAACACGTGGGCCAGCAGGTGCGCCGCGAGCGGCGTCATGCGTTCGTCTTCGCCCAACAGATCCGGCACGGCCGCAAAGACGAGCGTGCCCTTGCCGACTTTGTTGATAGTCACCAGCGGGTTGCCGCTGGTGGTCGTCATCAGAGACTGCGCTCCCTTCAATTCCAACCGCTCATAACGAAATACTTGACCGTGCAGATCCTGCACCGGTTCACCCGGCGACAGACAGAGCGCGTTATGCGCTTCGCCGGTTTCACCGGTAAACCTCACGCCGAGCAGTTCAGCCGGAAGGTTCTTGATCTGGGCTGAATTGACTACGACGGTGCCGCCGGACTTTAAGTAATCGGTTAGTCGTTGAATCCACTGCGGCGACCAGTCGATGTGTCCGCCGGCGACAACGGCGCGGTAAGAAGGCAGAGGGGAAAGGGGAAGGGGGAAAGGGGAAGCGCCTGCGGGACGACTTTGGATTTTGGACTTCGGACTTTGGACTTTGGAGTTTGGAGTTTGGATTTTGGACTTGGGGTTCTGCGTCGTTGCTACGGATGCGGGTTGACTAGCAGGCGAGGCCCCGTCCACATTGCTGCCCTCGTATTCCCAATCGTTGTTCTTCGTGGCTGTAGTCTTGGTTTTGTTGAGCTTGCTCGGGGTGCTTTTGGTTGCAGCGGCACTCGGTGTCTGTTTAGTTGACTGGGCTGCGACGGTTGCAGACAGGATGTCTGCGCTCCCAGCAACACTGCCGCTCCCAGCGTTAGAACGACTTTGGACTTTGGACATTGGACGTTGGACCACGGACGCCGAGGCGTCCGACGCGACGATCACGTCGAAAATGTCGCCGAAGATCCCGTTAACAAACGCCTGCCGATCGCCGGTCGCGGGTTCACCTTCAACCACCAGCCCCGGATAGTAAGCAACGCCAAAGAGTTCACGCAGGGCACGATCGCTGCGGCTGATCTGCGAAACTCCGAACGGCCAGTGCGGATAGTCAGTCATGTCCCAGCCGTGCGCCGGATCGAGCAGAATCGCGACCGGCGTATAAGGCGTGCCGCGGTCGGGATGCTTCTCCGCGAAGCGCATGAACTCGTCCGTGATGCGACCGAGAGGGTTCAGTTGAAACTCATGCTCGCCAGGACCCGGCTTGAAGAATTGATCGAAGCCCTGCTCGAGATAGATCGCCGACGCGCCCGACATGTAATAGAAGTAGTAACTCTTGCGATACCACGAAAGCGACGGGCCCATCGTCGCGCCATAGCGTGAGTGCAGAAAATTGTCAGGACCCGCGAAGTTTTGTTGTTTTGTAAACGTCGTTGCCGAGTCGCCGAAGTTCGCCGCGTGATAGTAAAGAAACGTCCCGCCGTTTTGCCGCGCCGCGCCGCGCGAGAAAGCTGTGCGCATCGCAAACATCGGCTGCACCGCCGCCGTCTCCACGCCCAGCAGCCGCACGCCCCAATTTGTGAGCGCGTGCGCGAAAGAAGTGCTGGAAGTTGCTTGGGCCGGAATCAGCTTGTCCCACATCGCGCCGGTGTCTGTGTGAAAAAGTCCGGCCCACTTGCGCGCGATGGCGTCTGTGTAAAAGATTCGATGAGCTTCCAATAGTTCGCGTCGCGACATCGCCGGAGAAATCTTCAACTGCGCCGGCGCCTGGTCCCAAACGTAGCCGACGCTCTCTCCTGACATCCAACCGAGAAACTGATCCTTGAACTCGCCGTTCAAAAGTTTCCACGCCGCTTGTCCATCTTCCGGCGACATCGCCGCCGTGCCGTAGTTAATCAAAATCGCGAAGGGAACTTTCGTCTCGCGCAGGTAGCGCAGAAACGGACTGCCCTCCTTTAGATACTCCGGCAAGTTGTTGATGTAGATCACCGGCACGACGAATTTGGAACTGAAGAGCGGAACATCAGTCGCGCCTTTGTACTTCTTCACAAACTCTTCAATCGGCTCGGCGTTGAAGGGATAAAGCGGACGCTCGGTGGGCGGCTTGTCGTAGAGTTTCCAAAACTCCGGCGTGATGTTCCACGGCATGACAAAGTCGCGGCCGGCGATCTTTGGACGTTGCCAGGCTGGTGGGATTGCCGCGGTTGGATCCTGCGGCTGCAACAGCGGCGCGAGTTGCGGGCGCGTTTTTGAAAAACCGCGCAAGTAAAGATTGGCAGCGAAGTCAGGCTTGCGACGTCCGCCGGGAACGAAAGAGAGATCACTCGTCAGCAGTACGCAATCGATGTGACGGCGCGCTTCGGCAGGCTTCTCGATCTCGATCGAAATGCGCACGCGACCTTTTTCGAGTTTCACGTCAGCGCCGTCCCAGGCGAATGCCCAGCCCCAGTACATGCTGACTTCGTCATGAGCGTCGATAACAGCCTCGCCGCCAAACTCATGACGAAAAAGCTCACGAGACGCGGCGACGCGAGGACTAGGAGAGGTGAGCACTTCATTCGCCGGCTCCCCGGGCTCCCGCGTCTCCGCGTCTGTTTCGTGCGTAATGCGAACGACGAAATTCTCGGAGCGGTTGGACCAGTCAGCGTAACGCACCCAGACCTTGTAGTTTCCCCCGCGCGGTATCTCGACGTCCTGATAGAGTTTTCCCGCAGTCTCGTCCGCGCTCGCGGCCGCTGAGTTCCATTCACTCTCGCCACCCTGCGACCATTCGGCGGAGACACCCGGACCATTGATGCCCCAACCCGGCGCCTTCGCCTTCGGCAGATTTCGCCAGGAAGGATTTTGGAGGGTTCGCCGGTCGGAGTGGTGTTGAAGCCGCGCATGTTCTCGGCTTCATACCAAAGATATTCAGACGACGGTTGATGGACCGATGGAGTTTGAGAAAGAGTGGGTGTGACGAGAATCAGAACGAGCAGGAAGAATTTAAGAGGAGTAACTGTGAACTGGCGGGGTTGTTTCATAAAACGCTTCTGAACAGAACAAAAGGTGGCTTGGCCACCTGATGTGCGGAAAGGCTCTCCCTTTCCGACTAGCACCTAATTGTCTTGAGGCTGTGCCTCCGTTCGAGGCTTAGCCTCTTAAAATCAATTGAAGCTGGCGGAAGGCCAAGCCATTCCGCACATCAGGCGCCGGAGCCGCGTCTCTCTGCTTACCCCAGCGCCTCCACGCACTCAGCCAGCGTCCGCTGCCGGCACGTGAACATCGGCGTGTCGCGCAGGGTGTAGGAACTCGCCTTTGTCTCGCGCAGCTCCTGGACCAGATCGAGAAAGTCCGCCGGGTTGTCGGTCTCAAACGCGACCACGAATTCCTGATCGTCCAGACCAAACGAATACGTCGTGTGAAGTTTGACTGAGCGATACTTGGTGCCGATGCGAATGTGCTCGTCCATCATTTCCTGCCGCTGATCCGGGGTGCGCGAATACCACTCGCGCGTCTTCACAAAGGGATAGACAAAAAGATAGTCCGACTTGCCGGGAACAATGTGCAGACGATCTTCGTCGTGCTCGGGATTGTCCTTGTCGATGTACATCGAGCGCTTGGTCATCGAAAGAAACGACTGCGCCGGCTCGAGATACTTGGCCATCTGCGTGTGATTGAGCCGCGAAGTCATCTCCTGAATCGGATCGAGTTCTTTGCCGATGCGCCAGATCATGAAATCGACATTCGTGCGCAGTCCGATCGTCGAATAACTATGAATCAAAAGTTGCGGACGAGACTCGTTGACTGCAGCAATAAACTCGTCTTTGCAGCGCTGCTTGTCGCTGTCGGCGAGCGTGCGCCATTCAGGACGCGCGTGATAGAAGGTGAAGTTCACAAACTGCCGTGGCAGCTTCGCCTTTTGCTCCTCGATTTCATCGCAATTGGGGGCGAGACGGAGCGCGCCTCTCGCCGCGATGCCTGGTTCCTTGTCCGTACTCATTTGCAATAACCTCTAGAATTTGTGATGAGAGTTCGTCGGGTCTTAACAGCGATGATTGTTTGACGCGCGCAAGTATTCTGCCTAGTCTCCAGAGTGAATGCAACCGAGCAGCGAGGCGCGGCACCCTTGGTTCGACTCCCCACGCCAGCTTGTTGTCGCGTGCTATACTTTTTCAACTCAAGTCATAACACCATTAGTGATGGAGATGTTTCAGATGAAGCTTGGCATAACTGTGTTGGTCGCAATGGTCGCGCTGTTGCTCGTTAGCGCTTGCAGCCAAACTGAGAGAGAAAATCATAATACGCCGGCGGCGACGCCGGCGGCTAAAGCGACCGCGACGCCGGATGAATTTGCGTTCGCGCGCGCGAACTACGCGAAGCACTGCTCAGCCTGCCACGCTGATCAAGGCGAGGGCGGAGTGGTAACTGTGGAAGACGTGAAGCTGAAGGTGCCGAGTTTTAAGGAAGGCCATGCCTTGAAACACACGGACGAAGATTTTGTTGACCAGATTGAGAAGGGCGGCGACGGCATGCCTAAGTTCAAGGACAAACTTTCAGCGGCAGAGATCACCGCGATGGTGCGCTTCCTGCGCCATGAGTTTCAGGGACGGTGAACTAGTAAATCGTCAATAGTAAATCGTGAATAGAGGATTCACGCGTCGGCGCGTTTTTACTATTTACGATTCACGATTTACTATTCACTCGTTTCCGCACCCGTAGCTCAGTTGGATAGAGCGTCTGACTTCGGATCAGAAGGTCGCAGGTTCGAGCCCTGCCGGGTGCACCAAAATCTCTTAAGGCAAAATTTAGTTCACTGGTGCGCAAGGTGGCGCCGTATTTGGCTTGTAGGTCTCCTTCGGATTAGCCTTCTTCATTTGATCTTCGAGATGATCGAAGTGTTTGGCCTCGACACAAACGGGCTGCGCAACCTTGATGATAGTCATTCCTGCCAGCCGGAAGGGATTGACCGCCTCATCGTTGATGACGTCTCGAATGACAATTTCCTTGACCTGGGCGGGCCGCCACTTTTTGATTTCACTGTAGACTTCCGGATCGACCTCGCCTGAATCTCCGACCAACGTGAATTGCCGCTCGGGAAACTTCTCCATCAGCCACTTAATCTTCTCGACCTTATGCGCATGAGTGACAGCCATAGAACTCTTAGCCGTGTCGATGAGAGTTCTCAGCCCCAAGGGAGTTGCCGGCGTGGGAAAAAACTTCAGATGGAAAGTCCCTTCCGGAAAGCCGCCCGCGCCAACGATGAGATAGTCGTAGAGTGGTCCGTACAACTGCTCTGGCCCACCGGAAACGTAATGCACCGGAATACCGCGGTCCCGGTACATCCGAGCCATGTCAGGCTCGAGCACCGGTTGAAATGCGAGACAGAATGTGTTTCTGAGGACAACCTTCTTTTCCCCGGGCACTTGCGTTATTTTGATCGTATCGTCGATGTCTGAAACCATCGACTCGCCGCCACCGGGCTCGATTAGTTTGACTCTTCCCAAGCCGGTATGGTCGGCGGAGACGGCGCGATACGTTAGCCATCCATTGGTCGAGCCCTGTTTCTCCAGTAACAGTTTCGCCTTTTCGTCAGACAAGGTGAGGTCGATCGTGACAATGCCATCAGCTTTACTCCTCTCGACGTTTTCATAAGCCTTGTCGTCAGGATCTGAGTCAAACTTGATGATGACCCTTTCCTGATTCTTGCTTTCGTCGAGCAGGTCGACGGTTCGGGCCTGGAAGGTAGCCCTGTTTTCCTCACCGCATTCCTTATACCCGTCGCGCAGCCGGTTTCCCACGGTGCTGTCTTCATGCACCCAGCCGCGCAAACTAAGTACCCAGCCGTTCGCGTCCTTGTAGGCGAAGGTCGGATAGAAGGTGACTTCTTCGTTAGGCCCTGGCGGGAGTCTTCCAGGCGCGCGTGCAGCAACCGGCGTCGGAGGCGGCGACGGACCATTGGGTGGTGGTTGTTCGGTTGTGCCACACGAGCCGTAAAGCAGTGCGGCCAAAATGACGTTCATGAGGAGCAGACGAGCAGGCAATGGCATGGGCGGGCCTTCTTTCAGTGACGATTGAACTAACGGACGTGTTCAATTGACCAACGACGCAACAAACAGCTCAAGATTTACAGGCAGAAAAGCGGCGAAGTCTGGAGCCTTCACTAAATATGGCAGTTCGGCGAGAGCCATTTCATTTGTAGGTCTACGTGCGAAATAAGATTAGCAGCCGCGGATGAACGCAGATGAACGCGGATTCGGACAAATCATGGGAGCTTAACGCCTTCGTCGAGCGATACCCATTTTGGCTGGGCGATAGCGACTCAGTTGGCGGCGGTCTCGTCTTCCGCCGCTGGCCGGCTTTTTCAGATTCGTGTCATCCGCGTTAATCTGCGGCTGATATGCGCTAACGGTCGCAACGCTATCCGGCGGTTAAGCGCGGGCCGTCTCGCTCGCCTCGCTGGTGCGGTGTTTGAGAGGAACGTACTCACGCGTACTCGCTCCCAAATAAATCTGTCGTGGGCGGGCGATTTTCTGGTCCGGGTCCTCCAGCATCTCAACCCATTGCGCCAGCCAACCTGACGTCCGCGGAATCGCAAACAGGACCGGGAACATGTCTACCGGCAAGTTCATCGCCTTGTAAATAATTCCCGAGTAGAAATCGACGTTGGGATAGAGACGACGTTTGACGAAGTACTCGTCTTCAAGCGCGATGCGTTCGAGCTCGAGGGCGACGTCGAGCATCGGATCCTTGCCGGTCACTTCAAACACTTCGTCAGCAACCTGCTTGATGATCCGCGCGCGCGGATCGTAATTCTTATAAACGCGATGGCCGAAACCCATCAGCCGAAATTCGCCGGCTTTCACGCGTTTGACGTATTCGGGCACCTTATCGACCGAGCCAATCTCTTTCAACATGCGCAGGACCATTTCATTGGCGCCGCCGTGCAGTGGTCCATACAACGCCGCCGCCGCGCCCGCCAAAGATGAAAACGGATCAGTCTGCGCGCTGCCGATGCTGCGCATGGCGTTGGTGCTGCAGTTCTGTTCGTGGTCGGCATGCAGGATGAAGAGCACGCTCAACGCGCGTTCCAGCACCGGGTTTGGTTTGTACGTCAACTCTGTCGTCTTGAACATCATGTTGAGGAAGTTGCCTTCGTAACTTAGTTCGTTGTCGGGATAGGCGTAGCGCATCCCAATGCGATGGCGATAGGCGAAGGCGGCAATGGTCGGCACTTTGGCAATCAGCCGGTAAATCTGTTTGCGGCGACACTCAACGTCAAAGATGTCTTTCGCGTCGGGATAGAAAGTCGAGAGGGCCCCGAGCGTTGCTTCGAACATTCCCATCGGATGCGCGTTGTAGTGAAAGCCGTCGATAACTTTCTTAATGCTTTCATTGATGAACGTGTGGTAGGTGATGTTGTGGGTCCAGGCTTTGAACTGCGAGTCGGTCGGCAGTTCACCGTTGAGCAGCAGATAAGCGACTTCGAGGTACGTGCTCTTCTCAGCGAGCGTGTCGATCGGGTAGCCGCGATATTCTAGAATGCCTTTGTCGCCGTCGATGAAAGTGATCCGGCTTTTGCAGGAAGCCGTGTTCATAAACGCCGGATCGTAGGTCATCAAACCGAAATCGTTGTCAGACGTTTTGATCTGGCGCAGGTCCATCGCCCTGATGGTGCCGTTTTCGATCGGGACGTCGTATTGCTTTCCCGTGCGATTGTCGGTGATGGTTAAAGTGTTCGCACTCATGGCGCGTGTCTCCTCAGAAAGTAAACAGCAAACAGTAAACGGCAAACAGCCGGATGGTCCGCAACGGTTCCAGGGGATGCAAAGCAGATTAACTCTCAGGCGAGCCGGCGATCAAATGGGGAAAAGAGTAAACAGCAGACAAGACAGCAAACAGTAGACAGTAGACAGTAGACAGTAGACAGCGGACGGCGGACGGCAGGTGGCAAACGGCGAACGGCAGGCGGACCCATCGGCAAAGACAGAGGAACGCAAAGACAGCGGTCGCAAAATCTGCTATTTCCCGTCCGCCGTCCGCCGTCTGCCGTCTGCCGTCTGCCGTCTACTGTCTACTGTCTACTGTCTACTGTCTACTGCTCGCTGTTTGCTGTTTGCTTCCTTCTCACTTCACGCCGAGAAGTTCAACGTCGAACAGCAGCGTAGAGTTTGGTGGAATAGTCGGACTGCCTGACGCGCCGTAGCCCAGGTCCGGAGGAATGACAAATTTTCGTTTGCCGCCTACCTTCATGGTCATGAGGCCTTCATCCCAGCCCTTGATCACTTTGCCGATGCCGATCTTGAAGTCTGCCGGAGCGCCCTTGTCCAGCGAGCTGTCAAACTTTTTCCCGTTGGTTAACGTGCCGGTGTAGTGCACGGTTACAGTCTGGCCTTTCTGGGGCGTCGCGCCGGTTCCAACCACCTCGTCGGTGTATTTGAGGCCTGAGGCGGTCGTGACTTCAGCCGGCCCACTTTTGTCCCCGCGATTTGCAAGCAGGTAAGCGATGGCAGACGCGGCGAGGGCCAAAACGATGACGATTGCGATTATCCGCGCCTGGCGATTGCGGCCAGTTGCCGGTTTTGCGGTGGCCGCGGGGTAAAGCCCCTTCGGTCGTTTTTTGGCTTTGGTGATCTTGCGATGTCTACTTTGCGGCAAGTGTTGGTGTCTCCTTCAAGTTACTGGTGAGTGCCTTTATATCCGGTTTCGCGCGGCGGTTCAATTGGACGAGTGAGCCTGGAGTCCGGAGAACTAGAGCCTGGACCTTGGCTTCATCGATGCCACGTCAAGAGGTCTCGGTGTTCCCTGGTGACCGGGGCAGTAGCCCGACAGTAAGGAAGGGCGTGTCTACGTTGACGGAAGCCCTCCCTCACGGTCGGGCTACTGCCCCGCTTCAATGATAAACTCCGGGAGTTAATAGTTGTCATCCCTTTGATTTCAGGAGAAAGAGAATGTCCGTTTGCAAACGCGTCTTTGGTGTCGGTCTGTTCCTGTTGTTTCTAAGCCTGAGCGCGGTGGTTGTTTTCGCGCAGGATCTGTCCGCCACGCCGTCGCCCACTCCGCAGGAAACCGCAACGCCGGCCGCCGGCCTGACCGCGAAGCCGCCTTTTGAGGAGGCATTCGAGCGCCTTGAATGGCGCAGCATTGGACCAGCCAACATGGGCGGTCGCATCGCCGACGTCGAAAGCGTCAACGGCAATGCAAACATCGTCTACGTCGCCACCGCTTCCGGCGGACTCTGGAAAACTGTGAACGGCGGCGTGACCTGGAAACCGATTTTCGAACGACAGCGAACAATCTCAATCGGCGACATCGCCCTGGCGCCGAGCAATCCGGACGTGATTTGGGTCGGCACGGGCGAATCGAATGTCCGCAACAGCGTTTCGTTTGGCGATGGCGTTTACAAATCGACAGACGGCGGCAAGAACTGGCAACACATGGGCCTGGGCGACACGGAACGCATTTCCGCGATCGCCATTCATCCGCAGAATCCTGACATCGTTTACGTCGGCGCGCTCGGCCACGCGTTTGCTCCCAACGAAGAGCGCGGCGTGTTCATGACTATCGATGGCGGCAAAACCTGGACCAAGACGCTTTACATTGACAAGGAACACGGCGTCTCTGATCTCGAAATCGATGCGACGAATCCGAACATTCTTTACGCCGGCATGTGGAGTTTTGAGCGCAAGCCGTGGACGCATCGCAGTGGCAGCGAAAAAGGCGGATTGTACAAGTCGATTGACGGCGGACGCACCTGGAACAAGTTGACCAACGGACTGCCGAAGTTGCTGGGGCGCATCGGCGTGCGCGCCGCGCCGAGCAACCCGAATGTCGTTTACGCAATTGTCGAATCGAAGGAGGGCACGCTTTACCGTTCGGACGATCGCGGCGAAACGTTCAAGCAGGTTTCAAAGCAGGCCAATATCGTATCGCGCGGATTTCTATTACACGACTGTACGAGTCGATCCGCACAATGAAAACCACCTCTATGCCGTCGCCTCCAGTTTGTTTGAATCGATTGACGGCGGCAAGTCGTTCAAGTCGATCACCGGCAAGGTCCATATCGACTATCACGCGTTTTGGCAGGACGCGAAGAACCCGAAACGCATCTGGGTGGGCCAGGACGGCGGCATCGCGGTCACTTACGACGGCGGCGAGTCGTGGGAGCCGGTCTACAACATTCCGCTCGGGCAGTTTTACCAGATTCACGCCGACAACCGCCTGCCGTTTTATTACGTGATGGGCGGTTTGCAGGACAACGGCACCTGGACCGGCCCGAGCCCGCACGCGCGAACCCGCCGGCATCATGAACGACGACTGGCGCATGGTGAGTTTTGGCGACGGCTTTTACGTCATCAACAACGCTGACGATCCGGACGTTTACATTTCGGAATCACAGGGCGGAAACATCCTGCGCACTGACATGCGCACGCGCGAGCAACAGGAAATAAATCCGTGGGGACGAGGCAGCGGCGATGGCTCGGCCGCTCGGCGAAAAGTTTCGTTTCAACTGGAACGCGCCGATTCTCTTGTCGCCTCATGACAAGCACACGGTCTACTTCGGCGGGAACGTGGTTTTCAAGTCGACCGACTTCGGCAAGTCGTGGGAACAAATTAGTCCCGACCTGACGACGAACGATCCGGAGAAACAAAAAGACGCGGGTGGCCCAATAGCGTTTGAAAATTCGACCGCCGAATATCACACGACGATCATCAGTCTGGCCGAGTCGCCGATTAAGAGGGGTCAGGTTTGGGTCGGCACCGACGACGGCAATCTTCAGGTGACAAACGACGGCGGGAAAGATTGGGACAACGTCATCAAGAATGTTTCCGGCGTGCCGGCCAATTCGCCGGTGTCGCACGTCGAGCCGTCGCGCACGAACGAGAAAACAGCTTACGCCGCCTTCGACCGTCACATGTTCGACGACTTTCGTCCCTACATTTACAAGACAACCGACGGCGGCAAGAGCTGGCAAAGCGTTGCGAGTAATTTGCCGGCGAAGGCTTACGTGCAGGTAGTGCGCGAAGATCCGAAAAATTCCAGTCTGCTCTACGCCGGCACCGAACTCGGCCTGTTCGCTTCATACAACGGCGGGCGGGAATGGATCGCGCTCAACCTGAAGAACCTGCCGAACGTTGCCGTTCACGACATTCTGGTCCACCCGCGCGAAAACGATCTCATCCTCGCCACGCACGGGCGCAGCATCTTCATTTTCGACGACGCGGCGCCGCTCCAGCAGATGAGCCCGGATGTTCTAAAGCGAAATGCGCACCTGTTTCCGGTGCGGCCGGGCCTGCGCTTCGCGACGCGATTTACGCGCTACGGAGTTGGCGACAAAGTTTTCTACGGGCCGAATCCGCCGTATGGAGCTTTGATAAGTTATTTCCTGAAAACCAAACCCGACGACAAAGAGACTTTCAAGGTTCAGATTCTCGACGAGAGCGGGAAGCTGGTGCAGGAGATCGACAAGCCCGCGAAAGAGAAGGGAATTAACCGCGTCACCTGGAATCTTCGCTTCGGCGGCGCGGAGGTGCGGCGTCCGCCATCCGAGGAGGAAACTGCTTTTGGCGGCGCGCCGCGTGGGCCACAGGCTTTGCCCGGCAGTTACACCGTTAAGTTGACGGTTGGCGACAAGACTTTCGAGCAGCCGATTGAAGTGCGTCTCGATCCGACAATCAATGTGGCGTTGGCCGATTTGCAGGCGCAACTCGATCTGCAGTTGAAGCTGCGCGAGATGCAGTCTGCGGCAAACAGCGCGCTGCGTTTTCTCGACAGTGTCGAGGACCAGCTCAAGCACACGCAGACGACGGCAAAGACGCTCAACAAAGAACCGGACAAGGAAATGATGAAGGCGCTGGAAGAGTACGCAAAGCAGGTTCAGGCGCTGGAAGATCGACTGTCGCGGCGTTCGGAAGGTCTGGGCCTCGGCGGCAAGTCGCAGATTGTGAATCGCATCGGCGACATATTTTTTGCGCTCGACGGGACGAACGCCGCACCGACGCCGGCGCAGCGCCAATATTTCCAGGAGATACAACCCGAGTATCGCGAACGCATGGCGGAGGTCAACAAGTTCATCAACGAGACCGTGCCGCAGTGGAATGAAAAACTGCGCGCCTGGAATTTGCCGACGTTGACAACGCGCAAGCCGGTCGACTTCTAATTATGGAGTGCGCTGACTTGTCAGCGCTTTGGTTTGATATGGAGTGCGCTGACTTGTCAGCGCTTTGGTTCGCGGCGGCTTGACGCCGCTTCTTAGCTTGAAAGCGATTCGATCAAAGCTGCGACAGGCCGCAGCCGAGCAAAGCGGTGACAGGTCACCGCACTCCAAAAAGAAACGAAATGATTTCGCGGACTCTCAAGATCAGTTTGGCCTTTATTGTCTTCCTGTCGCTTGCTTTCGCGCAGGGGCCGCCGGCGGAGACCGGTCCGTTTCGCCAACCGAACTTAGTTGAGCTCGTCAAACTCGATCCGACTATCCGCCTCGACATTCGCTACGCCACCAAAAACAACTTTCTCGGCAAGGCTGTCTACAAAAAGCCGCGTGCCTTTTTGCAGCGGCCGGCGGCCGAAGCTCTGGCAAGAGTCAATCAGGCGCTGCGAAAAGACGGTTACGGGCTCGTCGTTTTCGATGGCTATCGTCCGTGGGCGGTGACCAAAATCTTTTGGGACGTCACGCCCGAGGACAAGAAAATATTTGTGGCCGATCCGAGCAAAGGTTCGCGGCACAATCGCGGCTGCGCCGTTGACCTGACATTGTTTGATTTGAAGTCCGGCGCGCCGGTGAAGATGCCGAGCGAGTATGACGAGATGACGGAACGCGCGCACATCAATTACGAATGTGCGACGCCGGAGGCAAAGCGTTTACGTGAACTGCTGCGGGCGGCGATGACGGCTGAAGGGTTTGCTGTTTATGAACCTGAATGGTGGCACTACGATTACAAGGATTGGAAAGAGTATCCGATCCTGAACATCAAGTTTTCAGACGTCTAAAAAGTCCAAAGTCTAAATCTAAAGTCCGAATATCCAACATTGAAACTGGTTGGGATGGTCCAATAGACATGCCTCGTAAACGAGGCATCGATTGATGTCGGCGTTTAATTCCGGGCCGACCGACTGCCTTTATTAGTTCCCGAGTTTTTCTGTCTCGCTGGCGGCGTCTGCCATGCGCGTCAGGCGAATGTTGCCGTTGATCCCGCTGGCTGAGATTGAGTTTCCGCCTTTGCCAATTTGCGCGCTGTACCGGCCGTGCTTGGTCTTATCGATCATCACGTTTGGCAAATCAGACGTGACGTTGCCGTTCATTCCATGCGCGTCAAGATCGGCATTCACCACCGCGCTCAGCCGCAACTCGATGTTTCCGTTGATGCCGTGGATTTCGAGACCCCGGCCCTTCTCCAGTTGCTTCAGACCCACCGCGATGTTGCCGTTGATGCCGTTAAACTCCGCCGAGCCTGACGCCTGCGCGACCTCAACCTTTCCGTTGATGCCGTGAACTTCCACCGGACCGTCGATCGGGCCAACGGTGACCGCGCCGTTAACGCCTGCGGTTTCTAGGGATATTTGTCGCGGCAGCTTCAGCGTTACATATTCTTTCGGACTGGAACCGAAGATTCGCGTCAGTATGCCGGTGTCGCCTTTTTCGCTGCGAATCGTCAAACTGCCCGGCGTGCTTTCAATCACCATCTTGCGACGATTCAAAACTTCCTGACTTTCACCCAGCCGTTCAATGTAGACGTCGGCAGTCTTGCTGTCCGAAGTCTCAATCTTCACCCAGCCGTTGATGCCGGAGACGTCAACGCGGGCGCCGGGATCGAGCTGGAAATTCTTGCGAATTTCGTCGCGCACGTTGCCCGGCGCCTGCTTGTTGCCGTTAATCACGAGGGGCCAAACGTTGCCGCCGCTTTTGGAATGCGAACGCACCACGCCCGCGATTCCAGCAATCCCAACCAGGAGGACTACCAGGATTATCTTTTTCATGTTTGTGGGTTCCGGCCTTTCAAGAAGTTCGAGTTCCTAAGCTCTAACGAACAAAAGCGGCGTTTGGTTCACATCTTTTTTTGGATCGGGGCCGCAATTTGGAGTGCGCTGACTTGTCAGCGCTTTGGTCCCGCGGCGGCTTGACGCCGCGTTTTCAAACTGTGGCCGGTAAACTCTCAAGGGGCTGCGACAGGTCGCAGCCGAGAGAAAGCGCTGACAGGTCAGCGCACTCCAAAGGGGTCAGCGCACTCCAAAGGTCACTCCAAAAGTTAGCGCACTCTAAAGATTGAATTCTTGACATAACCTTTCCCGGCGACATACAGTCAGGCTCATCCAAAAATCAGAATTTCAGCAGCGCGCGAAAGTAAACCCACAGGTTTTCTTGGGAACGGCGGTGGGCGAGGGTTGATGGTGGAAAAGGACTCCCGGGATCGAACCGTACTGATTGTCGAGGACTCAGACGACGCCCGCTACTTCATGCGGCTGGCGCTGGAACAACTGGGCTACCTGATTGTTGAGGCGGAAAACGGAGCCAAAGCGGTGGAAATGGCTGTGAACGAACGGCCTGATATCATCCTCATGGATCTGAGTTTGCCGATCATGGACGGCCTCGCGGCTACCGAAAAAATTCGCGCGACGGACGGACTCAGCGCGATCCCGATCATCGCCGTCACGGCCCACCAGGAAACTGATTTTCGCGCAGGGGCGAAAGCCGCCGGCTTCGATGCTTACGTGACCAAGCCCCTCGATATCGACTTTCTGAGCGACCTGATCAAGGGCCTGCTGACTTAAAGCTGGGAGATTGGCAGAGAAGGGAAGAGCGGGGGCAAGCCCCCTTCCCAACCTGAGAGATTCTCGAGTTGCTCCGTGGACCCGCCTTGAACGCCCGCTCAGAATGCCTGCCCAGTCACGAATTGAAAATTCAAGTGTGTGAAGCTCGGGGTCAGGAAGGTGGGCTTGCCCCCGCTCTTACTTTTGTCTCCGCTCTTATTTTCTAAACTCATCTACTCCTCTCGCAGTCTAACAATCGTCGCGCCTAGACCGCCTGCTTCCGGCGGCGCATCAGTCCAGTCGATCACAAATGGTGTCCTTCCCAGAATCGCCCGCACCATGTCTCGCTGCACCCCGATGCCCTTGCCGTGAATAATTCGCACGCTGCGAAAGCCGAGCCGACGCGCTTCATTCAAATACTCTTCAACCACGAGCTTCACGTCACGCGGCTGAATCGTATGCAGATCGAAAACGTCAGTAATCGGAATCACGACCGGTTCCGGAAACGGATTGAACGGATCGACCGGATCGTCCAGTTCACCGGAATCGAAGTCGTCGCTCGTCGGGTTATCGTTGGTCATAACAAACAATTACCACGTGGTTGGATTCTACCGACAATTCCGAATATCTGGATATTGTACGTACTTCCGGATAGTTGAGCCGACGTTGGCATTACTCTTTGAACTTAGCGCGCAAGTCGATTAAACTCTGCGGTCGTCTTCCCGCACAGGTTTTCCGTAATGAGTTTCCTGTTTCAACGCATTTGAGTTTTCCGTTTTCCAAAACCCCAGGAGATGATCCGATGATTAGCAAGAGTGTGCACTTTGCAGTTTCCAGTTTTCAGCGTGGGCTTTTGTCGTTTGCGATCGTTGCCTTAGCGCTGTCGTTGTTCTCAGTTTCGCAGTTTGCGCCGCAGTCGCGCGCGCAAAACCCGCAGAAGATGTCGCCCGCGCCTGCACCTGACGGCGCGCCCAGCGCACCAAGCATTGTTTATCCCGAGACAAAGAAAGGCGCGACGGTGGACGACTATTTCGGAACCAAAGTCGCCGATCCATATCGCTGGCTGGAGGATGACACTTCGAAGTCGCCCGCAGTTTCAGCGTGGGTTGAGGCGCAGAACAAAGTAACTTTCGCGTACCTGGACAAGATTCCGTTTCGCCAGAAGATCAAGGATCGGCTGACGCAACTCTTCAACTATCCCAAGTATTCCGCGCCGGCGCGTCGCGGCGATTATTTCTTCTTCACGAAGAATGATGGTTTGCAGAATCAGAGCGTCTGGTACCGGCAGAAAGGTTTGGACGGCAAGCCCGAAGTTCTGCTCGATCCAAACAAGCTGTCGGCCGACGGCACGACGAAGCTCGGCGCCTTCTCGCTTTCGAAAGATGGAAAGTTCGTTGGCTACGGAGTTTCGCAAGGCGGCTCTGACTGGAACGACGTCTACGTGCTCGATGCGAGCTCAAAAGCGTTGCAGCCGGATCATCTTGAATGGGTGAAGGTCTCAGGCATTTCCTGGCAGGGCGACGGTTTCTATTACAGCCGTTACCCGGCGCCGGAAGGCGGTCTTGGGCTGACCGCGAAAAACGAGAACCACCAGGTTTTCTATCACAAGGTCGGCACGGCCCAGGCAGCCGACACCCTGGTTTACGAAGACAAGGCGAATCCGCAACGGTTCCACACTTTCGGCACCAGCGACGACGAACGGTTTGGTTTTCTCACGATCTCTGACCGCGGCAAAGGCAAGAAAGGCAACGCGCTTTTCTACCGCGACCTTTCGCAACCGGGCAGCGCGTTCACTCCGATCGTCGCTGAAGTTGGCGATGATAACTTCGGCGTCGTCGATAACGTCGGCGACAAGTTTTTGGTCCAAACGGATCACAAAGCGCCAAACGGCCGCGTGTTCCTGTTTGATCCGAAAAACCCGGACGAGAAAAATTGGAAAGACGTGATTCCGGAAAAACCTGAACCGCTCGACAGCGTCAGCATCGTTGGCGGCAAACTTTTCGCCACCTATCTGAAGGACGTTGCCACGCGCGCGTACGTTTACAGTCTCGACGGCAAACTCGAAAACGAGATCAAGATGCCGGGGCTGGGAACTGTCGGCGGCTTCGGCGGCCGCAGCGACGATCAGTTCACGTTCTACACGTTCACCACTTTCAATTTCCCGCCGACGATCTACAAGTACGACATCGCGACGAAGAAGTCGACGCTGTTCCGTCAGCCTGAAATTCCCGGTTTCAAGACTGACGACTTCGAAACGTCGCAGGTTTTCGTGACCAGCAAAGACGGCACGCGCGTACCGATGTTCCTGGTCCACAAAAAAGGTCTGAAGCTCGACGGCAACAATCCGACGATCCTTTATGGCTATGGCGGCTTCAACGTCACCAACTCGCCAGGCTTCAGCTCGCTGCGGCTGGCCCTTCTCGAACAGGGCTTTGTTTACGCTTCCGCAAACATGCGCGGCGGCGGCGAATACGGCGAGAAGTGGCATGAGGCGGGAACGAAGCTGAAGAAGCAGAACGTCTTCGACGACTTCATCGCGGCGGCTGAGTTTCTGATAAAGAACAAGTACACGTCGCCGAGCAAGCTGGCGATTCAGGGCGGCTCAAACGGCGGCTTGCTGGTTGGCGCGGTTTCGAATCAGCGGCCGGAGTTGTTCAAAGCCGTCGTCGAGCAGGCGGGCGTGATGGATATGCTGCGCTTCCACAAGTTCACGATTGGCTGGAACTGGATCGCGGACTACGGTTCGAGCGACAACGAAGCGGAGTTTAAAGCGATCTACGCTTACTCGCCGATTCACAACATCAAGGCTGGAACCAGCTACCCGGCGACGTTGATCACCACCGCGGATCACGACGATCGCGTGGTGCCGGCGCATAACTTCAAGTATGCGGCGGCGCTGCAGGCGGGACAGGGCGGCGACAATCCAATCCTGATTCGCATCGACACGAAGTCAGGCCACGGCGCCAGCAGCACCCGGAAAGCGATTGAACAGAACGCGGATATTTATTCGTTCCTGATGTGGAATCTGGGAGTGACGCCGAAGTAAAGCAGTAAACAGCAACAGTAAACAGCCACCGAAGAAGTCCGCGAAGCCGACGGCTGAGAATAGCCCAGCAGTTTACTGCTGGGGAACAACGCAACGTAAAACCTGAGTCCGTGAAGCGGACGACTGATCACCTTCAGCCGTCCGCTTCACGGACTCAGTCATTTGGACCTCGTGATCCCACCGATGAATCGGTGGGCTATTTTCATCCGTCCGCTACGCGGACTCAACACGCTGGTGGTTCTGACTTCACTTTCGTTTCCAGCGCACGCCGTCTTTTGTGTCTTCGAGAATAATGCCGCGGCCGGCGAGTTCATCGCGTATCTGATCGCCGCGGCCAAACTCGCGCCGTCGCCGCGCTTCCTGGCGTTCGTCAATCAAATTCTGAATCTCGCTGTCCAGCATTTCGTGCTGCTCAGTTCCGAAGATTTTCAGAACCGTGTCGAACCGTTTCAAGAGATCGAGCAGCTCACGCTGGTTGTCTTCCTGAAGTTTTTTCCTGGCGAGAGCGGTGTTTACTACGCGCGTCAAATTATGGATCACGGCCAGGGCGACGGAAGTATTCAGATCGTCGTCCATGCCCTCTTCAAACTCGCGCGCGGCCAGTAGAGTCGCGTCATGCAGCGCTTCGTTGATGCCGGGCGCGGTCTTAGCCTCAGTCAGGCGGGCACGAAAATCACGCAGCCCGGCCACCGTTTTTTCGGCGCCGGCAAGCGCGTCAAACGTGAAGTTGATCTGCTTGTTGTAAGGAACGCTCAGAAGAAAATAGCGCACCGCTGCGCCGGAGAAACCCTTAGCTGCTACGTCGCGATAGGTGTAGTAGTTGCCTTTCGACTTCGACATCGTCTCGCCGTCGACTTTGAGATGTTCGAAGTGTAGCCAGTAACGAACGAATTCTTTTCCGGTCGCGCCTTCGCTCTGCGCAATTTCGTTCTCGTGGTGCGGGAAAACCAGATCGATGCCGCCCGCGTGAATGTCGAAACTTTCGCCAAGATACTTCATCGACATCGCCGAGCATTCAATATGCCAGCCGGGGCGACCGCGACCGATCGGCGCATCCCACGCCGGCTCAGTCTCACTGGCCGGCTCCTTCCAAAGCGCGAAGTCGCGCGCGTCTTCCTTCTCATACTTGTCCGTGTCGACACGCTCGCTGGCGCCGGCAATGTTTCCCGCGAAGTTGATCTTGGAAAGCTTGCCATACTCCGGAAACGAAGCGATGCGGTAGTAAATGGAACCGTCGGATCGGTAGGCGTGCTCAGTCTCCAGGAGTCTTTCGATCAGCGAAACCATTTCCGGAATGTGACGCGTGGCCCGTGGAACGATGTCCGGCCGCTCGCATCCCAGCGCATCAGAATCTTCCCAAAGCGCTTCGATGTATTTCGCGGTGTAGTCGTCGATGCTGAGTCCCGCTTCCTGCGACTTGGCAATGATGCGGTCTTCGACGTCTGTGATGTTCATCACGTGCGTGACTTTGAAGCCTTTGAACCTCAGGTAACGGCAGACGATGTCGGCGGCGATTGCTGAGCGGAAGTTGCCGATGTGGCCGTAGTTGTAGACCGTTGGACCACAATAGTAGAAGCGGACTTCGCCGTCGCGGAGAGGCCGAAACTCTTCAATCTTGCCGGATAATGTGTTGCGAAACTTAAGCATCGGGGTGATTATCAAGTGTTGGTTACGAAAGATACGCGCCCCTGAAATTCAAGGACGCGCATGGTTGGCAGTCTAGGGTGGGAACGATTGCGAGTCAAACCAGCGCACGGATGGGTTGTGAGTCAACCTCTTCACTGGGAGCGCGGGCGTCCCGCCCCGCAGACAATCGCGATCAAGCACTTGCAGGGCGTCTGACTGGTAATGGATCGTTGCGGGCGGGACGCCCGCGCTCCCAGGGAAGAGGTTGGGAGCCATTAATGTTTGAAGTGTTCCCAGCCGCCAGGCTCGAGAGTCCACGTGCGTGAGCCTTCCGAGATTCTCACGCCTGCGTCGCCTTCTGTGATTTCACCGATGCGCGTGATCGAAATGCCATCGACGCGCTTTGGCAAGCGAGCGACGTCCTCGGGTCTGACCGTAAACAGCAACTCAAAATCTTCGCCGCCGTGAAGCGCAAGCATCAGCGGATCAAGCGCGCGGCGACCGCACAGTTCCGTTACCAGTTGATCGATCGGAATCTTGGCCGCGTCGATCAACGCACCGACGTTGCTTTCGACGCAGAGATGCCCGAGGTCGGAGGACAGGCCGTCGCTGATATCGATCATCGCCGTCGCCAGTTGTTTCTCCCCCAGCAGCAGGCCCCAGCCAACGCGCGGCTCGGGCCGAAGGTGTCGCAGCAGCAAGTGATCGATCGCATGACGTTCGTTCCGCGGTCCATCAGTTGAGCCGGCGGGAAGCTGCGTCAAGTCCTCATGCAAATGCGCGCCGCGCTCAAGTAAACGAAGTCCGGCCGCAGCGTCGCCGAGGAAGCCGGTAACGAAGATCTGAGCGCCAGGCTTAGCGCCGGCGCGCGACACCTCGCGATCGCTTGGGCACTCGCCGATGACAATCGAGTCAATGACGACCTTGTTAGGTGAACGCGAAACGTCGCCGCCGATCAAAGTGACGCCGTAACGTCCAGCGAGTTGAAAAAAGCCGTCATAGAAACTGTCGAGAAATCCGGAATCCCAAACCGGCTGAGGGACGCCAAGCGACAGCAGCGCCCAACGCGGACGCGCGCCCATCGCGGCGATGTCGGATAATGAGACGGCGAGCGCTTTATGGCCCAATAACTCCGGCGGCGCCGTGTCGAGACGAAAGTCGACGTCTTCAACCAGCAGGTCGCTGCTGACTACAACGTTACTGCCCGCGAGAGATTTGAAGACCGCCGCGTCGTCGCCGATGCCGCGAATGAGAGATGAAGGCTGAGGGTTGAAAGATGAACCGTTCGCGTTCTCAACTCGACGCTTCAGTTTTTCGATGAATTCGAATTCGTTCATGGGATGTCAGCCACAGATTAACGCAGATTTACACAGATAATAAGAAACCAAACCAACAATGGTTAAGCTGCTTTGATTTGATCTGCGCTTATCCGTGAAAATCTGTGGCTGGTTAGGGAAGGTTGCGGCGAAGTGAATCCAGGCCGGCTTCGATGTTTTCAATCGACGTGGAGAAGGAAAACCGCAGGTGACTTTCGCCGTGTTCGCCGAAGACTACGCCGGGAACGGTGGCGACCCGCGCACGTTCAAGAAGGATCTCTGCGGCCTCGCGACTGTCGCGGCTGACGCGCGAGACATCGGGAAACGCATAAAAGGCTCCCGCAGGTTTTTCGCAAGTCAGTCCCAACTCATTCAATCCTGCCAAAAGCAAATCGCGCCGCTCGCGGTAAGCGCGGGCGTTGGCTTCGAGCATATCTGATTCCGCCGTAAAGGCGCCGAGCGCGGCCCACTGAGTCGGCGTGGAAACTCCGTTCGACGAATAGAGCGTAGTTTTCTTCAAGCCAGTCATCCACGGCTCGGCGGCGACGGTGTAACCCAAACGCCAGCCGGTCATCGCGTAAGATTTTGAAAGCGTGAAGATGGTGATCGTGCGCCCAAACATCCCGTCGAGCGAGGCGATGGAAATATGCTCGCCGTCGTAAATCAAATCTTCATAAGCTTCGTCTGCAAACACGATCAGATCGCGTTCTTGGGAAAATTCAGCGACCGCTTTTGCTTCTTCAAGCGTGAAGACGACGCCGGTCGGATTCTGCGGCGTGTTGTAGTAAACAGCCTTCGTTCGTTCGCTGGCATAACGCGCGAGCGTTTTCGCAAAACCGTTTTCGCGCGCCTCAGCCGTGGGGACAAGAATAGTCTTGCCTTCGCAGTGAGCGATTAGATCTTTGATTGGCGTCCAGTAAGGAGAGAAGACCAGCACTTCGTCGCCGGGATTGACGACCGACTGAAACGCGCCAAACAGTCCCTGCATCCCGCCGTTCATCACGATGACGTCGCTGGCCTCGGCTTGGATGCCGTTTTTTGTGCGGAGCTTATCCGCGATCGCCGCGCGCAGCTCGGGAATGCCCGACGACGGCGCATAGCGAGTCTGGTTCTCGTTGAGTGCGCGCACCATCGCTTCCTTCACGAAGTCGGGCGTGTTCATGTACGGCTCGCCGCCTTCGAACTGGTAAACGGTCGCGCCTTCCGCGCGCAACTTCATTATCCGGTTGCGAATGTTGACGATGTCGGAAAATCCAATGTTGTCGAGTCGAGAGGCGAGGCGCAGAACAGAGGGAGACGCTGGAGACATAGAAGTCGTCACGTGGAAAAACCTTTCGAAGCGTGCGTAGTTGGAAGCTGAATAAGAGAAGGCGGAATTATAACTTGACGATCGAAGGGCGTCTAGCGAGGCGGTTTTTCTCTTCCGGCCGGAGCTGCTGCCGCTTGGCGGCAGGATCAACCGATTCACTGGGAGCGCGGGCGTCCCGCCCGGAATTCTGTCGACTAAGTGCTCGCTGAAGTCCACTCGCTTTACCTCCGCGTTTGCGAGCGGGCGCCCGCGGTCCCGGAATACGTTGCCTTTCGTCCACCATTCCTTAAGCGATACCTTTAAGAATCAGTTTTAAGTCAGCGCACCTAAGTGTAAGTATTGACACGCCAAACGGCTGGCAGTAACATGTCGCGTCGCCGGGTTGCCGGCCAACCTGTCAATCGTCTCCTGGAGGAGCCGCCCACTTACGCAGGCGGTTTCGGGCACTTTCCCTAACCCGGAAAATTTCGTCGCTGGTGTTGGATCATGGGCCGTCCTGCCGTAGCCATACCTGAAAAACTCTTCTTCAAGATCGGCGAAGTCTGCGAACTCGCGGGCGTGCAGGCGCACGTGCTGCGTTATTGGGAGTCGGAATTTCCGATGCTGGCGCCGCAGAAAAACCGCGCCGGGCAGCGCGTTTATCGCAAACGCGACGTGGAAATCGCCCTGCGCATCAAGGAACTGCTGTACGAAGATCAGTACACAATCGCCGGAGCGAAAAAGCGACTGGCGAACGACCTGCGCACCGGCGGCAAGCTGCGCGTGGTTTCTTCGGAGAATGGCGAGGAAAACTCCGAAGGAGAAACTGCCGATTCCTTTCCCGCAGAAGCATCACACTCCGCAACGGTCGCCGCCTCAACCTCGACGGCCGAACAACGCCAATCGTTGCAGGTGGTTGCGAAGGAATTGCGCGAACTCCTGGCAATGCTCGAAGCTCCTCAAAAAAAACGCTGAACTGCAGGCGCGTCGGGTGTTGACGCAAGCGGTCGCTTGAGCGGTCTCATTACGGACGAACCGTGCAAATGACAGCGTCGTGTTTGCGAGAAGACGAGCGACAGACAAACTAACAGTTTGCGTTACGGCTTTTTTGCGGAGATACTAACAGCGGTTTTCACGGGACGTGGCGCAGCCTGGTAGCGCGCACCCTTGGGGTGGGTGAGGCCCCGAGTTCGAATCTCGGCGTCCCGACCAGATTGGGCTTTCAATCAAGTTTGATTGAAAGCCCTTTGTGTTGTGAGCAGGTTTCGTTTATGAGCGGTTTCGTTTAGAGGCGGGCACCGCCCGCCGGCTCAACGATTAGGAAATCTCTTTTTGTTCGACAATTGAAACGGCGGGCAGTGCCCGCCTCTAAACGAAACTGTTTAGTCTTTCAAATCGGCGATCACGATTGGCGACGTGAGTGTTTTATGAACCGGACACTTGTGCGCGATCTCCTGAAGCCGGGTGTGTTGTTCCTCGGTCAGGTCTCCTTCGAACTTCACTGAGCGTTCAATGCGGTGCACATAACCTTCTGTCGAATCCGCGCACTCCTGACAGTCTTTCCCGTGAATTCGAGCTTGGCGCAGACGCACCGTCACCCTTTCGAGCGGCCACGCTTTCCTTTTCGCGTACAACCGCGTCGTCATTGAAATGCAACTGCCGAGCGCGGCCAACAGCAACGTGTATGGATCGGGACCAGCGTCCTCGCCGCCAACCTCGATTGGTTCGTCGGTTATCAGCGTTTGGTCCGGGCCGTAACGAACTTCGTTCTGCAAGTTTGAAAGAGACGTGACGATTACTTCGCTCATTGCTCCAACCTCCGTAACGGACGGTCTTCAGCCTTGGACCGGCGGGCAATGCCCGCCTCTAAACGGTCGACAAGAAAGTACGCGGACATTCTCCTACTAGTCGCCGCTTGCAGTCATCTCTTTTGTACCGCTAAACTCCATCCGCTCCAATCAAGCAACAACAAACAGCGAATGCGCGAATCGATGTCTGCGCGCCCGAGGCAGGGGACTGAAGGCGATTCGAACGAGGATGGCGAATGAAGATTCACGAGTATCAAGGTAAGGAACTGCTGAGAAAGTTTGGCGTGCCGGTGCCGCGCGGCATTGTCGCACGCACGCCTGACGAGGCGTTTCAAGCGGCGAAGGACCTGGGCACGGACGTGGTTGTCGTCAAGGCGCAAATTCATGCCGGCGGTCGCGGCAAAGGCGGCGGCGTGAAACTCGCGAAGAGTCCGGAAGAAGCGCGCGAGATTGCGCGGCAGATGCTCGGCATAAAACTCGTCACGCATCAGACGGGACCGGAAGGACGCGAAGTGCGCGTGCTGCTGATTGAAGAAGGCTTGCCGATCGACAAAGAATTCTATTTGGGCATCGTTTTGGATCGCGCGTCGGGACGGCCAGTGTTCATGGCTTCCCAGGCGGGCGGTATGGACATCGAAGAAGTTGCGGCCAACACACCGGAGAAAATTTTGAAAGAGACTGTCGATCCGGCGGTCGGCTTTCGTTCCTTCCAAGCCCGCAAACTCGCGTTTGGCTTAGGAATTGGGTCGGATTTGATTGGTCAGGCGGTGAAGTTCATGCAGTCGCTCTACAACGCGAACGAGCAGATGGACGCGTCGCTGATGGAGATCAATCCGTTCCTGCTCACCAAAGATAATCGTCTGATCGCGCTAGATGCGAAAGTGAACTTTGACGACAACGCGATGTTTCGTCATAAAGAATTTCTGGAACTGCGCGACCTGAACGAAGAAGAGCCGCTGGAGATTGAAGCTTCGAAATTCGATCTGAACTACATCAAGCTCGACGGCAACATCGCCTGCATGGTTAACGGCGCCGGACTCGCTATGGCGACCATGGACATCATCAAACTCGCGGGCGGCGAACCGGCAAATTTTCTCGACGTCGGCGGCGGCGCTTCGCAGGAACGGGTGGAGGCGGCGTTTCGAATTTTGCTGGCTGACAAGAACGTCAAGGCAGTTTTGATAAACATTTTCGGCGGCATCGTGCGCTGCGACATGGTGGCGCGCGGCGTGGTCGAAGCGGCGCGCAAGTTGGACATCAAGATTCCCGTCGTGGTGCGGCTTGAGGGAACGAATGTTGAAGAAGGCCAGCGCGTGATTCGCGAATCGGGTTTGAACTTCACTGTCGCCAACGGCATGAAGGACGCGGCGGAAAAGGTCGTCGGATTGGCAGCCTAACAACGGTGAAAGGTGAAGGGTGAAAAGTGAAAGGTGAAGAGTGAAAGGCGAAGAGTGAAAGGTGAAAAGTGAAAGGCGAAGAGTGAAAGGCGAAGACAACCTGGAGTCTTTAGTTCCGTTAGGAACGAAATGTTTATAGAAATGAAGCTAGCGCACCACATTACTCGCGGGTTCAGTTTCTGCGGCGGAACTGAACCTGCGAGAGTTCTCTAAAAAGAGATTCGTGAACTATAAACATTAGACTCCTAACGGAGTCAGAGCCCGCGAAAACCCGGCTTGAGCGAACCATCGAATCGTTTGCGCGCAAATGCACAACAACAAAATATTTCGAATCATCGTTCAAATTTGCCGCTTCGCCCTCGCGGCGTTATTTCTCTTTACGGCGGGCGCCAAACTTTGGATCGGCAAAGCCTTCGCGTCAAACGTCGCTGAGCTGTTGGCTGCCACAGGTTTCAACCCCGTGCGCTGGATGTGGCCGGCGACAGTTGTGGTGATTGGCGCGGAGATCGTTACCGCTCTTTTTCTGTTGGTGCCGCGCGCGGTCCGCGCGGGCGCCTTCCTGGCTGCGGCGATGCTGATCGGATTTTCCGCGTTCGCGCTTTATTACCGTTACGGCCTGGGCAACGTCGAAGGATTGGAGTGCGGCTGCTTCGGCGGCATCATCGCAAGCCAGTTGGGTGTGACGACCGCGCTGCGCAACCTCGCGTTGCTGGTCCCGACGTTTCTTGTGTTCTTTGGCTACCGCCGCGCGCGGAAAGCAGAGTTGCGGAACGAGGAACTTGCACTGCCATCAGCCGCCATTGCAGAGTGAACGCTTTTTTTGGAGTGCGGTGACCTGTCACCGCTTTGCTTTCGGCGCGACCTGTCGCGACGACGTTGTCAATAGAATTAACGCGCAATTGCGGCGTCAAGCCGCCGCAAAAACAAAAGCGGTGACAGGTCACCGCACTCCAAAGTTAGTAAACGCAGACACAATCATATGAGCATTCTTGTTGATAAAAACACGCGCCTCGTGGTGCAGGGACTCACCGGCAAAGAGGGCACTTTTCATACGAAGCAAATGGTTGAGTATGGAACGAACGTCGTTGGCGGCGTCACGCCGGGCAAAGGCGGAACGACGCACGATATCGGAAGCGGCATTCCGGTTTTCAATACCGTCGCCGACGCCGTCAAACAAGCGGGCGCGAATGCCTCCGTGATTTACGTGCCGCCGGCGTTTGCCGCGGACGCGATCATGGAAGCAGCCGATGCGGGCATGCCCGTTGTCGTTTGCATCACCGAAGGCATTCCGACGCTCGACATGGTCAAAGTGAAAGAGTATCTGAGCGGCCGAGCCACGCGGCTCATTGGCCCAAATTGTCCCGGCATCATCAGCCCCGGCAAGTGCAAAATCGGAATCATGCCCGGGCACATTCATCGCGAGGGCCGCATCGGCGTCGTCTCGCGTTCAGGCACGCTGACTTATGAAGCGGTGGGCCAACTGACGGCGCTGGGGATGGGCCAGTCAAGCGCGATCGGGATCGGCGGCGATCCGATTGTCGGCACAACTCACGTCGATGCGCTGCGGTTGTTTCAGGCCGACGATGAAACCGAGGGCATCGTCATGATCGGCGAGATTGGCGGTACTGCCGAAGAAGAAGCCGCTGCCTTCGCGAAAGCGAACGTTACGAAACCAATCGTCGCGTTCATCGCCGGACAGACGGCGCCGCCGGGACGTCGCATGGGCCACGCCGGGGCGATCATCGCCGGCGGCAAAGGAACCGCGGCGGAAAAAATGAAAGCGCTGGAAGATGCGGGGATTCATGTGGTCAGATCGCCGGCGGATATTGGGACAGGGATGCAAGCGGCTTTAAGCCGCTGAGCTTGGTACTTTGTTCTTGGTACTTTGTTCTTTGTACTTTGAAAACTTAAAGGGCCAGGCGGTTGTTTACGTCCTTGAGTGTTTAGCGGCGGGCACTGCCCGCCGTCTCTGATAGGCAAGCTGGAACCGGCGGGCGGTGCCCGCCTCTAAACGCCACGGGGCTCGCGAAGTTCAAAGTACAAAGCTCAAAGTTCATTAAGAACATCGGAAGGAAACTAAGAACAGACGGTATGAGTAATCTTACATTCGGAATCATCAAGCCCGACGCCGTGCGCGCGGGCCACACAGGCAACATTATTCAGCGCATCAACGATGCCGGCTTCAAGCTGCGCGCGATGAAAACGCTGCACCTGAGTTTGAAAGAGGCCGAGGGTTTTTACGCGGTGCATCGCGAGCGGCCGTTCTTTGGCGGGTTGACCGAATTCATGTCGAGCGATCCGTGCGTCGTCATGGCCCTCGAAAAGGAAAACGCGGTGAAGGCGTGGCGCGATCTGATGGGCGCGACCGATCCGGCGAAAGCCGATGAAGGCACGCTGCGGAAAGAGTTTGGCGGCTCGCTCGGAGAGAACGCGGTACACGGTTCCGACTCTGACGAGAACGCAGCGATCGAGATCGCGTATTTCTTCAGTCAGCTCGAGCTGGTTTGATTTTTTGGAGTGCGGTGCCCTGTCACCGCTTTCGTCTGGTCGCGACCTGTCGCGACCACGTGGCAATAGAATTAATTCTCGAGTGCGGCGTCAGGCCGCCGCAACCAAAGCGGTGACAGGTCACCGCACTCCAAATATTATGAAGCGTTGCCCCCGATGCAATCAGACGTTTACCGATGAGTGGCTGACTTTTTGCACTCAAGACGGAACGTCGCTGGTTGAAGCAGAAGCGTTGCCCGCCGACCCGCCGCCGACGCTCTTGCAGCCGCCGTTGCCGCCGAGTGTCAGCCCGGCCGAACAGCCGACGCTCGACATGCCCGGCCGCTACGTCCCGCCGCCGGCGCAGTACATTCCTCCGACACCACAAGGCACCGGCTGGAATCCTCCAGCGCCGCCGCCCTATCCGCAGTCGCCGCAGCAAAGCCTCGCGGTCAGCTCGCTCGTCTTGGGAATTTTTAGTCTCACGGTCGGGTGGTGCTGTTCGCTTGGTGTAATCACCAGCCCGATCGCCATCGTGCTCGGCATCGTCGCGCTCGTGCAGGCCAAAAATAATCCGCTGCGGTACGGCGGCAAGGGCTTCGCGATTGGCGGCCTCGTGATGGGCGCGCTCTACTTTGCGATCCTGTTGCTGATGATAATCTTTTATGGGTTGGGGATTCTCATGAGTGGCATTAGATAAAACTTCAGGAATGTTCGTTTAGGTCAGTACTAGCGGGCTTTGGACTTAGGACTTTGGTCTTTGTGTTTTGGTTTCTGATCCTTGAAACAGCCCAAGACCAAAGACCAAAGACCAAAGACCAAAGTCTGAAGTTCAAAGCACAAAGTTCAAAGCACAAATTCGTACTGCCCTCACCAACATTTTGCAGAAGGTCGCACTCGACGCCCCAACCGCGTTAGAATCTGAAACACCCAAAGCCGTTAAGTTTAGATCGAGAGAAGAAATTGACTGTGAAGCGCTGTCCAACTTGCAACCAGACTTTCGACGATCAAAATCTGACGTTTTGCGTTAACGACGGAACGCCGCTCTTAACGATCGACGAGCCGTCCGATTCCGTCGCAGATGAGGCGACAGTGGTCAGGCCGTCGTCTTCGGAATCCTCGTCTGACTCGCCTGGCCCATCTAGCTCGCCGCGAGCGTCCGGCGAGTCGTCGCGTCCGCCCGCCTATCAACCGCCCGGCTCGTACGTTCCGCGCGACTACACCGGTCCACAGCCAAAACGGAGGGCCTGGCCCTGGATTGTCGGCATGCTGGTGCTCGCGTTGCTGGTTTTTGGCGGGTTGGGAATTGCAGCGGCGTTGCTCGTGCCAAAGATTTTGGAAGTGTCGACAAACAGCAACAGATCTGATCTCAACAACAACGCGCGGTCGAGCAGTAATTCGAATTCTAATTGGAGCAATGCGAACTCCAACTCCAATTCTGCGAACAGCAACGACAACGAAAACGACGATGCTGACGTCGAAGGCACGACACCTCCGCCGACCAGCGAGACTGAGGTGCTGGCGGCCCTGACGGATTTGGAACACGAGTGGACCGTCGCGAACATCAACGCCGACAAGAAGAAACTCAATCGCATCCTGGCTGACGACTACGTCAGCACGTTGCCGGATGGCCGGCAGCAGGGGAAGGCGGAGTATTTGAGAACAGCGACCCGCGACACCTCGATTCAGAAGTGGAACTTTGAAGATCTGAAAGCAACTTTGCGAGGCGATCGTGCTACGCTCAACGGCATACTGCGGGTGGAGATTAGGAACGAGCGCGGCCAGGAAGGCACGCTTGCCTTTACGTTCATCGACAAATTTGTTTGGCGAGACGGAAGATGGCAGGCGACGGGATCGGAAGTGAAGCCATTAGTGACCAGTGACCAGTGACCAGTGACCAGTGGCCAGTGGCCAGTGATTCAGGTTGAGCGCTTGATGTTCTTACTGACCACTGGCCACTGATCACTGATAACTGTCAATGAGTTGAATGTAGACGAGACTTCAAACATGTCAATCATCACCGACGTAATCGATTCAACCAAAGCGATCATTCAGGGAATGGGCGTGACCTTGTCATACATTCCCAAACGAAAATGGACGGTCCAGTATCCCGAGGAGCCGGTCACGGTGCAGCCGCGTTATCGCGGCCAGCATTTGTTGCACGTGGACGAGCTGGGCCGGGAAAAGTGCGTCGCGTGTTTTCTGTGTGCCGCCGCTTGCCCGTCTGATTGCATTTACATCGTGGCGAAGGACGACCCGCGTCCGGCCGAGCAGCGCACCGGCGTCGACGAGCGTTTCGCCGAGGTCTACAACATCGATTACGGTCGTTGCATCTTCTGCGGCTATTGCGTGGAGGCCTGTCCGAAGGATGCGATTACGCATGGTTACAACTTCGAGCTTTCGGTTTACAACCGCGCGGACCTGCTGAAAACGAAAGACGATTTGCTGATCACCAAGCAAGTGCAGTCGCGTAACTACCGCGTCGCTTCGTCAACGGAAGACGTCGACTCGGAGTACAAGGAAGTTTAGGAGACAGGAGTCAGAATTCAGAAGACAGGAGTCAGAAGACAGCAGGGATACGGTCGACGATTTGGAGTGCGCTGACCAGTCAGCGCTTTTCCACGCGGCGGCTTGACGCCGCGTTTCTCCTTGAGTTGAACGCCGCCTTCGAAGGCTGCGACAGGTCGCAGCCAACCAAAGCGCTGACAGGTCAGCGCACTCCAAAATGCGCTCCTTCTAATTTCCGACATCTGTATTCTGTCTCCTGACTTCTGTATTCTTCCCGTATGGCCTCCCGCGAACTCCACTACCACTGGGAATACGACCTGAAAGCGAGCCCGGAAAAGTTGTGGCCGTTTGTGGCCGACACAAATCGCTTCAATCGCGACACCGGTGTGCCTTCGGTTGAAACGGCGAGGACCACGCGCGAGCGACTCCGAAACGCGCGGCGGAGTTTACGACTTTCGATGTACGGCATGGCGGTCGAGTGGGAAGAGCAGCCGTTTGAATGGATCAAGCCGGCGCGGTTTGGCGTGGCGCGCAGTTACAGCAAAGGTCCGATCATTGAAATGCGCGCGCTCGCTGAACTGAAGCCACGCGCCGGCGGCGGCACGAAACTTAGTTACGACTTGCGACTCAAACCCAGGTCGTTCGTTGGCGGCTTTATGGTTTCGTTGCAGATGAAGTTTTCGACCGCGCGTCGCATTGCCAGTGCGTTCAAGAAGTATGACGAGATCGCGTCCGCCGAACTGGAGCTGCAACCGGAGACGCAAATAGAACTTGATTCGGCGGCGCTCAATCGTCTCCAGGTCATCAAGGAGAAACTGCTCGCGGAGGGCGCGGACGCGGAAGTTGTCGACCGCTTGATCGGTTTCGTTGGCAGCGCTGACGACTTTAGCCTCGCGCGCATTCGTCCGTACGCGCTGGCGGATGAATGGAAGTTGCCGCGGCGCGCCGTGCTCGAAGCTTGCCTGCGGTCCACGCGCTTCGGTTTGCTCGATCTGCAGTGGGAGTTGCTGTGCCCGCTGTGTCGCGGCGCCGGTGAAACCGGCAAGTCGCTCAGCGAGATCAGCTCGCAGGTTCACTGCGAAACTTGCCGGATCGACTTTACAGTTAACTTCGATCGTTTTGTGGAAGTGACCTTTCGGCCCAACGCTCGGCTGCGGCAGGTGCAACCGCAAAACTTTTGCATGGGCAGCCCGCAAAAGACGCCGCACATCGTGGCGCAACAATTGTTGCCGGCGCACTCCGAACGAGCGCTTTCGCTGCCGCTCGAACCCGGGCGTTATCGTCTGCGCGCGCTCGAACTTTCAGGCGGCCAGGACGTGACGGTGACTGACGATAATCAGGGTGGGCTGCGCGAGGCGAGCGTGACGATCGCGGACGCCGGCTGGCCCGCTCACGAACTCAAGCTCGCCACCGAGTCGTCGTTGAAAATGGAAAACGCGACGGGCTCGGAACAACTGTTGATCCTCGAGCGTTTGGCGTGGAGCGATCAATCGGCAACCGCGGCTGAGGTGACGGCCCTGCAGATGTTTCGCGATCTGTTTGCCAGCGAGGCGCTCAGGCCCGGCGAGCAAATCTCCGTCGGCACCTTGACAGTCTTGTTCACTGACCTGCGAAACTCGACGCAGCTCTATCGCGAGATTGGCGACGCGACTGCTTTCGGACGCGTGATGAATCACTTCGACGTGCTCAAGAAAGTGATCGCTGAAGAAGATGGAGCTTTAGTGAAAACGATTGGCGACGCGGTGATGGCCGTGTTTCGGCGTCCGGCGTCGGCGTTGCGCGCAATGTTGAGTGCGCAGGAAATGCTGGCGGCGCCGCCGGCGGGAGTGGAGCCGTTGACGTTGAAAGCGGGAGTCCACACCGGTCCATGCATCGCAGTGACACTGAACGACCGGCTTGATTATTTTGGCTCAACTGTAAATCTGGCGGCGCGTCTGGAGGGCTTGTCGACCGGGAACGACGTGATTATTTCGCACGCGCTTCATGATGATCCCGAGGTGCGGGAATTTTTGGCGGAGGAGAATTTGCAGGCCACGCCGTTTGAGATGTTGTTGAAGGGTTTTCAGGAAGAACGGTTTGAACTTTGGCGCGTAAGTAAGGCGGCGGGAAAAGGAACCACAGATTGACACGGATAAGTACGGATATGATTTTAAAGTAGTTGTTTGTCAAACTCTTGAGCCCTTTCTTATCCGTAAATATCTGTGTTCATCTGTGGCAGATCACTCTTAGTCGATGGCAATACTGGAAGCCCGCAACGTTTCGAAGGTCTACCAGATGGGGACGAACAGCGTCGCCGCGCTTGACGATGTTTCGTTGGCGCTTGACGAAGGCGAGTTTGTTTCGATTCAGGGGACGTCGGGATCGGGGAAAAGCACGCTGCTCAACATGGCGGGCGGCCTCGATCATCCGACCGCGGGCGATGTGTTTTTCAACGCGAAGGCGCTCGCCCCGCTCAGCAAGAAAGAGATGGCGCGCTACCGCCGTTATTCGGTCGGCATGATCTTTCAAAACTTCAACTTGATTCCGACGATGACTGCCGAAGAGAACGTCGGCTTGGCGTTGGCGTTTGGTGGAATTCGCGGCACGCAGCGCCGTCGCCGCGCGGCCGAGTTGCTGGGCCGTGTCGGCCTGGAAGATCGCCTGACGCATCGGCCTTCGGAATTGTCCGGCGGCGAGCAACAGCGCGTGGCGATTGCGCGCGCGCTCGCGAACAATCCGAAGGTTTTGCTGGCAGACGAGCCCACTGGAAACGTTGACTCGATGCGTGCGCATGAACTGCTGGCGCTGCTGCGGAAAATGGTCGATGACGACGCGCTGACAATTTTGATGGTCACGCACGATCGCGAACTCGCTACGAGTTTTTCCGATCGCATTATTCTGATGAAAGACGGACGAATCGTTAGGGAAACGGGTGAATAGGTAATAGGGGAACAGGGTAAGGGGTAAAGGGGAAAGGGAAGAGCGTCCCGAAGTTGCATCATGAGACTCGCCATGAGTCTCGATGTCACTTTTCCCTTTGCCCTTTCCCCATTACCCTTTTCCCCACTTTCCCGATTCCCGGTTCGTTGAGGTAATTATGGCGACTTACGAAATGACTCTTGAGGCGTTGCGTTCGGTGCCGCTCTTTGCGTCGCTTGATGATGCGGCCACTGCTGAGTTGCGCGGTTTGCTCAGTTATGAAGACGTTGCCGCCGGCAAGCAACTTGTTCGCAAGGGTGATTCCGGCGACGCGATGTACTTGATCGAGTCCGGCCGCGTGCGCATCAGCATCACCGACGAAGATCGCAAAGAGATCACGCTGGCCGAGCTGGCGCAGGGCGACTTCTTCGGCGAGATGTCGATCATCGACGGACGCCAAAGATCTGCCGACGCCAACGTAATCGAAGACGCTCGTCTGGCAATTCTTTCGCGCCAGGATTTTCTGGCGTTCGTGCGCGCGAATCCGGACGTGGCGCTGGGAATGTTGGGCGCGCTCACGGATCGTTTGCGGCGCACAGACGAACTCATCCGTTCGCGCGTGTCGCGCAACGCCAACGAAGAAGAGCGTCGCCGGGCCACCGTGGCGGATCGCGCGGCCGACTTGATTGCCGAGTTTGGCGGTAGTTGGAAATTCATCGGCGTCTCGATCGGCTTGATTGTCTTCTGGATAATTTTCAACTCGTACATTCTGCTCCAGGGTTTCGATCCGAAGCCTTACCAGATGCTGAATCTGGTGCTGGCCGTGATCGCGGGAATGCAGGCGCCGATCATCATGATGTCGCAGAACCGGCAGGGCGAAAAAGATCGGCTGCGCGCCGATTTGGACTATCGGGTCAACTTGAAGAATGAACTTTCGCTGGCGGAAGTCTTGCGACGTCTCGACGTTTTGGAGAGCGAGCGACTGCCGAAGTTGTTTGAAGAACAGAATGCGAAACTGGAACAAGTCCAAAGTCCAAAGTCCAAAGTCCAAAGTCCGGGACAAACGGTCGAGTAGTTCAGAGTACAAGCTTCAGCTGCGGGCGCATGACTGGCCGCGGATTCGCGCGGAGAAACGCGGATCAGAATTTTAGATAACCGGACTGTTTGGAGAGTTGGGCTACCAATAATTTTTCTCAGTTTTGATCCGCGTGTCTCCGCGTTAACCCGCGGCTACTAACTATGATTCAAGCAATCTTTTTCGACTTCAACGGCGTCATCATCGATGACGAACCGATCCAATTGGCGATTTACCAGGAGATCCTGCGTGAGCAGGGAATCGAACTGACCGAGAACGATTACTACGGCGCGCTTGGTGTGGACGACAAGGGGCTCGTGCGCGACATGTTTGAGCAGGCGAAGAAACCGCTCAGCGATGATCTTTTGACAAGTGTGCTGAGGGACAAAACCGAGCGGCATCACAAAGTGGTCGAAGACGAGCTGCCTTTGTTTCCCGGCGTCGTCACGTTTCTAAAAGCGACTTCGCGGCAATACTCGCTCGGGCTGGTCAGCATGGCCATGCGCGAAGAGATCGACTACGTACTCGATCGCGCGCGTGTGTCCGATCTCTTCTCGGTGATCGTGAGCACTGAAGACGTGAACGTTTGTAAGCCGGCGCCGGATTGTTATTTGGCCGGGCTCAAAAAGTTAAACGAGAAGCGGCGAACGCAGCGACTGTTGCCGCTGCTCGCTAGCGAGTGTCTGGCTATTGAAGATTCGCCGCCGGGGATTCAGGCAGCCAGAACGGCCGGCATGCACACGCTGGGAGTGACGAACACTGTGACCGGAGACCAACTGCGGTCCGCCGGCGCGGAAGTAGTGACGGCGAATTTGGCGGATTGGACGACCGACGCGGTGCGGCACCTGTTCAAGTAAAAAGGGAAAAAGGGGAAGGGGGAAAGGGTAAGGGGTAACGGAAGAGTAACGTAGGAGAACGGGAAGCGGTCTTTTCTTAACCTGTTCCCGTTCCCCCATCTTAAAGACGTGAGTTTTCTCGACATACTTCAGCGGGAAAGGGTAAGGGGAAAACAAGAATAGGCTACGTTCAGTTCAAGGTGAGATCCCAACCGAACTTGTTTTCACCGTTACCCTTTCCCTCTTACCCTTTCCCCCATCTTTAAAGACATGAGTTTTCTCGACATACTTCAGCTAGCTCTGCGGAATCTGCGTCAGGCGAAGCTGCGCGCGACGCTGACGACGATGGGCGTGATTGTCGGCGTGGCGGTGATTGTCACGATGGTTTCTTTCGGCCTCGGCTTGCAGCGCAACATGCTTTCGCGTTTTAAGGCGCTCGATCTGTTCAGTGAAATTCAAGTCTTTGGACGCGGTCTTTCCAGCCTCGTCTCGGCAAGAGCGCAGAGCAACGCGCGAAACGAAAGCGGCAACCGCGACCGGCGCGCGCGTCTGAGATCGGAGGACGAAGCAAAGCGAATTCTTGACGACGCTGCGATCGAAGAGATTGCGAAGATTCCCGGCGTCGCTTACGTCGAGCCGAGCCTGATGATTTTTACTTTCGTCAGGGCAAACGGTCATTCGCAGATCGAGTCAATCGCGGGCGCTTCGGTGCCGAATGCGAGTTCGCGTTTCAAGGAATTCATCGCCGGGCGAATGGTTGCCAGGCCGGATGCGGACGAAGCGGTGGTCAACGACGCATTTGTGCGCGACTTTGGTTTCGCGAAACCCGAGGACGCGATTGGGCAGACATTGGAGTTTTTGACGGCGCCGAAAGAAGGCGCCAAAGATTCCGCCGAGCCGGAACCGACAGACGAAGAGATGCCGAGCTTTTTTGGCTTGCCCCTGGAGGACGATTCTCCGCCGGCCGCGCGGCGCGATGCCCTCGTCGGCAAAACGTTTCGCATCGTGGGCGTCTTAAATCACCAGGTGAAAGAGGGAGCGGGGCAGGGAGGCGTCCGCGGTTTGCTTCCCGGCGCGCGAATTTACATTCCGCTGCCCACAGCGCGCGAATGGGCCACTCAGCATCGCGGTCCGATGAACCAGGTGGCGCTGGCCCTCGCGCGGCAAAGCGGATCGTTGGGCGAAGGCGACTACGAAGGTTACGACTCGGCGGTCGTGCGAGTTGACGATCCGGTGGCGTTGACTGAAGTGCGGCGGCGTCTCACGGAGTTGGGTTTCGCTAGTTTTTCGATCGTCGATCAGTTGGAACAGTTTCGCACCGTCTTTCTGATAATCGACTCGGTGCTCGGTCTGCTCGGCGGGATCTCGCTGCTGGTGGCTTCCTTCGGCATCGCCAACACGATGATCATGTCGATCCTCGAGCGCACGCGCGAGATTGGGATCATGAAGGCGATTGGCGCCGAAGACCGCGAGATCAAACTGATCTTTTTTGTCGAAGCGGCGGTGCTCGGTCTGGTTGGCGGAGTGGTCGGCGTGCTGGCCGCCTGGGCCATCGACGCGATTGCCAACCGGCTCGCTTTCCGGTTCATCCTGAAACCGCAGGGCGGGTCCTTCGTCGATTTCTTTTACCTGCCGCTCTGGCTCACAATCGGGGCCATACTCTTTGCGTTGATGGTTTCGATTCTCGCGGCCCTCTACCCGGCCGCCCGCGCTGCTCGGATCGATCCGGTCCGGGCGCTCCGCCACGACTAGGCCTGTTAATCATCTATTCACGCAGGACGAACCACAGCTTTGCACAAAAATATCTGAACCCCTCTCCCGGCGGGGGAGGGAGAAAGAGAAGGCGCTCTAAAGCACTTCTAGTGCAAAGCAACCAACCAAATTTCCAAACGAGCACGAAATGCCACGAGCGGTTTCGACATTAATAGTAGAGCGCTGTGCAGTTGCCTGAATGAAAGGTACTGGTTCAGTTTAGAGTACAAGCTTTAGCTTGGGTGGTTAGTTGCCAACGAAGATCCGCAGCCTAAAGGCTGTACTCTGAACACACGCGCAACTGAACCACTACTAACGAAAAAGAAGTGATTGACTTGCCTCAGGCGACTATGATAAATGCGGCTTTGTTCAGCAGTTTTACGCTCATTGAGGGCGCCTTTCATGAATTGCCCGACTCGAATCTCTCGCATCCTAATTACGAGTTCGTAAGTGAGAGAGCCCGAGAGTCCCTTTGTTAGGTGCCAGAAAACCCTTCCCTCGCCGCAGTTTTCCGGGTCTAAGCCATGTCTCAAATAATAAAACCCTCGGGTCAGCAACTTCTGCTGGTCCTTGTCGCTTTCGCCACAGTCTTGTTTGTCACGGCCTGTCCCGGGAAGGGACCGGCAACTGGAGGCGGACCTTCCCCTGGACCAGCGGGCCAGGCGCCAAAAGCGAACGCCCCCGGTGGACCACCGCCGAGCACGATTCTCGCCGGTCGCGTCCTGCATCAGCCGCCGGCGTTGACCGCGCGCGGCGAGGAAGCGAACAAGGCCGTGGCTGCTTTTATCGATTGGGCGGGCGCGTCCTTACCCGAAGAGCACGAGGATGGCCGCAAAGCGCTCGCCGGCGCCCGCGCTAATGCCGACATCGTCAAGGCTTTCGCTGCAGAGATAACCAGGGCGCAGAAGACGGACCACAGCCGCGCGCTACTCGCCCTCGCGCTGCTTGGCGAAATGCGCAGCCCGGCTGCCGAGGAGTTTCTCCGTCAGTTTGTGAATCAGCCTTTCCCGGAAGGTGGGACCAGAACGGAAGAGGGTGAAATTCCCGAGCAGACCGCACTGGCCCAGCTTCAGGCGAAAGCGATTGACGGTTTGGCTTACCTGCGCTCGCCCAGCGCCGACGAAGAAGTGTTGGCCCAGGTCAAGCAACATCCTTCGATTATTGTGCGGTCGGAAGCAATCAGTGCGTACTTGTGGAATCAGCAGGACAAAGCAGCGGCGCGCCGAGAGTTACTGAATTTCGTTCGTAAGGAAGACGAGCGTTACATCGATCAGATCACCCGTCAGGAAGGCGAGCGGGCGGCGTCTTTCAATCCCAAGCTCGAAGCCTATCTGAAGGCCCACCCCGAGGTCGCGGCGCCCGCACCCGAAGGCCGGCGGCAGGAACAAGGGACGCCTGATCAAGCCCCCAGACCCGGCGCTCCACCCAAATATTGAAACGCGGGATTGAGGCGCGGGATAAGGAGATACTGAGATGAACAACAAGCGAAAGTCCGCCCTATCTGCATTGGCCGTGCTGTTCTGGCTGGTCTGCCTGTCGGCAACCGCCTATGGCGTTTGTAATCAGTCGCAGTCAAGCCAGTCCGAACGCGATCTCTGGAATCAACACGGCTGTTGGCAGGATTTCTTCCTCTGGCAGTATCTCGCCTACGACGTGCGCGAGGGCAACTGGAACAACCGCGGGTATTTTGACGCGTGCAACGTCAACCTGGAATACCCGAAGCACTGGAACGCGGCCTACCTGGTCACTTACAAGTTGAACGACAACAACGATCAGTCGTGGCACGGGACCGCGGACTACCGGGCGACCGCAGAAGCGGCGGGCGGCAACTTCCACAATCACATCTTCCATCTCGCGATCGACGACAACGACGTCTTCGGACGCTTCACGCCGCCGGACCAGGTGAAGACTTCCTGCCTGCTCTATGACAACAACACGGCGGGCGCGAATAACAATCCGGCGTCGCGCGCGGGCGACTTCATGCACGAAGGCTGGCACGCCTGGAACGCACGCTGGGGTTACAACGGCGGCGGCGGCGCCTGCGGACACTTCAATGGCCCAAACGGCAACTGCAGCATGGACCCCTGCGGCTGCGACTACTTTTACTTTCACCCGGTCAGCGTCTATGTGTTTGGCGCGATGTGGGAGAACAACGGAACCGCCAGCCGCTTTCACTCGCCAACGCAAGTGCAGGTTGAATTCCTGTGCGACGTCGCTGATCAGTCTTCGGCGCCGGCGAGCGTGAAAGTGGCAGCGCGGGCGGATGCAAACGCGCGATCGGCCGATCGCTTCATCAATGGCCCCGGTTACCGGTGTGGCGATCCGCGACCGTGGTAGAAGGAAAAGAGACGGTTTTGGGGTTTTCGTCTTTGGACTTCTTTGGAGTGCGCTGACCTGTCAGCGCTATGGTCGGCTGCGACCTGTCGCAGCCTTTCCTATCGGTAGCTCGATCCAGAGCAACGGCGGGCGTCATGCGAACGGCGCGGCGTCAAGCCGCCGCGGACCAAAGCGCTGACAGGTCAGCGCACTCCAAAAAAGTCCAAAGACCAGTCAAAGACCGGCATCAAGCGTTGGCCGCCAGCCGCGTCCCGCACTTGTTACAAAAACGCGCTGCCGGATCCTTTTGCGGCGCGCCGCACGACGAGCAGGCGCCACTCTTGAAGTTGGCGCCGCATGCTGAACAGAATTCTGAGCCGGCGGTGTTTGTCGCGCCGCAATTGCCGCAACGGCCCGGCAGCGGCGGCACGTATCCGCCGGCCTGGCGCGCCAGATGTTCCTCAATCGCCTTCCATGCGTCTTCAGTAACCCGGTATTGCCAGTAAGCGCCCAGCGCCGGCAACGCCAGCAGCATTCCGGCAGACAGCAACACGGCGACGGCCGCGATCGCCGCCTTGTCCAACCACTTCTGCATCCCGATTTCGACGCGCGTGCCGCCGGCCTCGGGCGTGATCTTGATTGTCAACGCCGCGGAGAGGCCGGTAAGATCGCGCAACGTGCTCGACTTTCGCGCCTGCACGATCGTGGTTGAGGCGGCGTGCATAGTTTGCACTTCATAATCCTGATCAAAAATATTCCGCAGTTCCGCAACCAGCTTGGAGACATCGGCTTCAACGCCGGGGTAATATCTGCTGTCCATAGTTTTTCATCCTTTCGCGCTTTGTTCTACGCGACGAAGAATCGTAATGTTCCACCGCGATGACATTGTCAGAACCACGGGGTGAGCGGGTGGCTGAACCCATGGTAGTCTGAACGGAAAAACATAAAGAGCCACCCGCTGACCCCGTGGTTCTGACTAAGCAGGAGTTCTGACTTGAAAACAAACCTCGTTCTTCGTGTCCTGGTAGTTTCTGCGTTCGTTATTTCCCAAGCTAGCGCTGGTCTCGTTTTGCCACAAGGTTCCGCGCAAACCAACCTCGACGGTTTCACGCCGTCAGGTTCAGCCGCGGAGCGTCGTTGGGAAGAAGAGTTCCGGAGCCTTCCGACACCTGCCTCGGCGCGCGAGCATCTGCGCCGTTTGACGGCGGAACCGCACGTGGCCGGAACGAAGGAAGACTATGCCACCGCCATTTACGTTCGCGATCAGATTCGCAGTTATGGAATTAATTCGGAGCTTAAAGAGTATGAAGTCCTGCTGCCTTATCCGAAGGCACCTTCGATCGTGGAATTGATTCGCCCGCGACGCCAGCGGTTGGCGGTCCACGAAGCGGTCATCCCCGAAGATCCATCGTCGTCCAGCACCAAGATCATTCCGCTCTTCAACGGCTACAGTCCGAGCGGCGATGTGACGGCTCCGCTTGTTTATGTCAACTACGGTTTGCCGCCCGACTACGAAGCGTTGAAAAAACTCGGCGTCGACGTGACGGGAAAAATTGCGATTGCGCGTTACGGCAACTCCTTTCGCGGCGTGAAGGCGAAGGTGGCGCAGGACCACGGCGCCGTCGGGCTGATCATCTATTCGGATCCGGCGGAAGACGGCTACACGCAAGGCGACGTTTATCCGAAGGGACCGTGGCGGCCGGCAAGCTCGGCGCAGCGCGGTTCAGTTCAGTTTCTTTCGACCTCGCCGGGCGATCCGCTGACTCCGGGCCGGCCGGCGATTCCCGGCGAGCCGCGTCTGAAGATGGAAGAAGTCACAAATCTGCCGCGCATTCCGGTCCAGCCAATTTCGTATGGCGACGCGCGAATTTTGCTCGAACCGTTACGTGGCCCAGTCAGGCCGAATGGTTTTCAGGGCGGCCTGCCGTTTCCGTATCACGTCGGCGGCACCGAGCACGTTCGCGTTCACTTAAAGACGTCGATGGATTATCAGATCAGGAAGATCTGGAACGTGATCTCGCGCATCGAGGGCGACCAGGAGAAGGATCGCTGGGTGATCATGGGCAACCACCGCGACGCCTGGACCTTCGGCGCGGTCGATCCAAACAGCGGCAGCTCAGCGATGCTCGAAGCGGCACGCGCTTTTGGTACGTTGTTGAAAAAAGGCTGGAAGCCACGCCGGACGATCGTGCTTTGCAGTTGGGACGGAGAAGAGTACGGACTTTTGGGATCGACTGAGTGGGCTGAAGAGAACGCCATTGAGTTGAAGCAGAAAGCGGTCGCGTATCTAAACGTTGACTCGGCAGTTTCGGGTTCAAACTTTGGCGCTTCGTCAGTGCCCTCGATGTGGAAACTGATTCGCGGCGTCACTCGCGATATCAAGGATCCAAAGTCGGGCCAGACCGTTTACCAGCAATGGCAGGCGCGGCAAAATAATCCCGAACCTGACGCGGAGATGGCGAACGCTGAAACTGGATCCGACACGCCCGTGGCCGAGGCGCGAATTGGCGCGCTCGGTTCGGGTTCTGACTTCACGCCGTTTCTGCAACACCTCGGCATTCCCGCGAGCGACATGAGTTTCTTCGGCGACTATGGCGTTTACCATTCCGCCTTCGATTCGTTTCATTGGATGAGTCACTTCGGCGATCCGGGCTTCGTTTATCACGTGGCGGCGGCGCAGCTTTGGGGAACTGTCGCGATGCGTTTGGCGGGCGCCGACGGACTGCCGCTTGATTATCGCGACTACGCAACGCAGGTGCGCGACTTCTTCGAAGAGAGCATGAAGACGGCCAGGCGTCGCAAACTCGCCGGCGCCATCGATGAGAAGGCGATGACAAGCGCCATGCAAAAGTTTGCGGAAGAAGCCGAACGCATCGAGAAGGCCCGGCAGGAAACAGTCGCCGAGGTTGAGCGCACGCGGGTCGAAGCAAACGATCGGCATCCGCGCGCTGTTGCCAGGCTCGATCGCATCAATGCCGCGTTGCTGGCAGCGGAGCGAGCGTTGATCGATGAGCGCGGACTGCGCGGTCGGAATTGGTACCGGCATCAGATTTATGCGCCGGGAACGTACACTGGCTACGCGGCGCAACCGCTGCCTGATTTCCGCCAGGCGCTCGAGGATCGGAATACGACAAACGCGAAGGAAGCACTGGAAAGAATTGTGGCGGCACTGAACCGCGCAGCGGAAACACTGCAAAAGGCGCGCGACTGATTTGGAGTGCGCTGACCTGTCAGCGCTTTGGTTGGTCGCGACCGGTCGCGACCACGTCGGATTGGTTCTCTTTGAAGATTGCGGCGTCAAGCCGCCGCAGAGCAAAGCGCTGACAGGTCAGCGCCTCCAAAGAGTTGACGCCTGAACCGATCCGCGTTTCCTTTACGCGTTAACATAAGAGTGGGGAATTTATTTTTTGCTATTTATTGAATCAAGGAGACAGTCATGAGTAAAAGGTTTTTGGGAATGAGCCTGGTGGGAGCTTTGGTGTTGTTGGTCACATCTTCCGGCCTGTTCGCGCAGCGCCGACCCAACCGTCCCGCGGCAACGACGCCGGCGGCCTCCGCGAAAAATGATCTGAAGATCACTTACCGGCAGGGCACGTCGGGCCACACGATGGAAACAACCACGATGCTTAAGGGCTCGCGCGAGCGCACTGAAATGAAGATGGGCTACGGCCGCGACATCATTAACATCACGCAGTGTGATCTCAAACGGACCGTGCAGATCAGCGACGCCGCGAAGAAGTATGTAGTCACGCCGATGGACATTACGGAATCAGCATCCGCCAGGCCGGTGGCAACTGCCGGCGCTTCCGAACCTTCGCGACGTGGCGGCGTCGTTACCTACACGACGAATGCGGTGGATACCGGCGAGCGCAAAGAAATGTTTGGCTTCCAGGCGCGTCACGTGAAGACGACGATGACGATCGAGTCGTCGGCAGACGCCTGTAACCCAATGAAGATGCGCATGGACACAGACGGTTGGTACATCGACTTTTCTTACGGGCTGAACTGCGACAGCGGCAGATCGCAAATGATGGCCCAAGCGACGCCGCAGGGCGGTTGCCGCGACGCGGTTCGCTTCAACCGGCAAGGCGCCGCGCGAACCGGTTACGCGCTTCAGGAGACGACGACGTCTTACGGTCCGGATGGCCGCGTAATGTTTACTTCGACCAAAGAAGTCGTGGAACTTTCTCGCGAGCCGCTTGACGCGGCGTTGTTTGACGTTCCCGCTGGTTATGTTGAGACGAAGGACACGCAGGAGTTGTACGGCATGTCAGCAACGGCTGCGATGAGTTCGATGAGTTCGCAGCCGGCCAACCCGGAACGTTACCAACCCGAGCGCCCGGCGCCGTCCGCGAGCAACGCCAAGGCTCCGGGCAGCATTCGCATCGGCGTCGTTCAGGTCAACAATAGAACCGATCACGGCATTTCGCAGGATTCACTGCGCGCGCGATTGGTGGCGGAGATTCAGGAGAATGGCGTGGAAGCCGTTCCCTTGAATGCGATCTCGCCGGGCGAGGCGCAGGCCGAAGCGAAGGCGAAGCAATGCGACTTCATCCTTTACACCGACGTCGTCGCATTGAAACTTTCGGCGGCGAAGAAACTCGGTGGCATGTTCGGACGCGCTACCGGCGTCGGATCGGGCGACGTGGGCAAGACGGAAGCAAAGATTGAGTTTCAACTGTTAACAGTCGGCGACAATTCGCTGCGACTGAAATCGTCGGCGACTGCGAAAGAAGAAGGCGACGAGGCGAGCGCGAGCCTGGCCCTGGAGCAGGAAGCGAATCAGGTCAGCGCGGCGGCGAAGAAGAAACAGTAGGCAGCGGGCAGTGGGCGGTGGCCGGTGGGCAGTTCATTAGTGGCCAGTGACCAGTTGGACAGTGGCCCAGCTTTGGAAGTGTCGTCTTCAACCCATCCCGTCAACTTCAGTTTAGAGGCGGGCATTGCCCGCCGGTTCAAGTTCTATAATTAACAACGGCGGGCAATGCCGCCTCTAAACAATCGGACGCTGAGTACTCATCTTGAACTGTTCTTCACTCAGTACTTAGCACTCAGTACTGATCTTTTCAGGATTTCGGCTTGTCGTTTTTCTTTCCCTTCTTCTCAACCGGCGGGGGAAGTTTGTTGGCGGCCTGAAGAATCGAATCGGCGTATTCGGCGAGCTGGTCGAAGTTGTTTAGTTCAGCCTCATTCTCCGCTTCCACCTCTGCGGGCCTGAGTTGCGTGACGACGCGCGACGCGGCAGCGGCCAGCTTGCGAACCGCGGGTGGAACCAGCGCATTGTTTGAATCACGAGCGCTCACGTCGTCGATGTTGACGATCGCCTCGTTGAAGATGCGCGCGAGGTCGCCGATGAGTTCGGCGCGCGAACCCGCCGGTAGTTCACCCCAAAGCTCCGAATCTTTTTTCAACTGCTTCGCGCCCTGTGCGTTGGCGCCGCCACCCATGAGCACGAGCATGCGCCGATCCACCGCTTTGATGAGAACTTCGACACGCTTGTCGAGCTCTTGCGCTTCCTTGACGAGATCAACTTCCTGCGGCGTCAGATGGTCGCGAGCTTGAAACGCGCCTATTGGTGAACAAACAGCTGGTGAACAAACAGCGAGGGCCAGTGCGAGAGTCGCAGCGAACATCAGCGGGCGACGCGAAAGGTGCCGCGAAAGATGACGCGAAGGGCGATGGGAGGCGCAATGCGAGGGGCGATTTGATTTAGTCATTTCGTTTTCGGCGGGTTGGTTTCTTTCGACGGTTTCTCAGCTTCTTTTTGTTCCGACGGCTTCGGCGTGGCTTCGCGAATAACCGTGTGGCCGTAGAAAGAATTCAGCGCCTGGGTTCGGCCCTTGCGCGTGAACTCCTCAATCTCCTTAATCCAAACTGCGTACTCGGCCGGCGTGTTGCGGCGCATCAGCGCAAACTTTGGCGCGTGCGACCGCAGCGACAACTCCAGACGTTTGTAAAGATCGCGAGTCTTGTTGTTGTCGCGCTGGACCGTGCCGAGGAAAGTGAACAAGTCCTCGATGAGGGCCCAGTACATTCCGGCTTCGGCGGCGGCGCTGTCAAATTCATGCTGTGATGTTTTGGTCTCGGCGTTGGCAAGGTGGGCCTCGGCGAGTTGGATCGTCAGTTTTAAGCGAGCTTTCGGATCCTTCGTTTCATTGAGTCTGAGTCCGCTCGCCGCTGGTGATAATTTTCAACGGCGGCGGCGCCGGCTGGTCCTGAATTCGCTCCTGGCAAACGGCAGGGATGTACAGCGCAGCAAGCAGAAAAGCGACGCAGGCGCTTCTGATCAAATGTCGCTGAATTCCCTTAGGCCTCATTCGTCTGTTTCACCTGGCGATGACGGATATCGTGCCGATGGTCCGTCAAATTTTTGGTCGACTTGATTCCCGTCCGTCAGTGTTTCGTAAGGCGCTCTGGTTTGCGTTTCACGCCCTGGCCCAGTTGAATCTGGCGCCGCAGAGTCGGAAGCCGGAGCTTAACTTTTTCGATCTCTAATTGATTCGTTTGCGGATCCGCGCGCGCGAGAAAACTTTCGTAAGCGGTCAGGGCCGCTTGGTATTCTCCGAGATTATCGTGCGCCGTGGCAATGAAATAATGTGCCACCGTCAGGTCGGGCTTGGCATTCAACAGCCACTGGTACTCTTCGAGCGCTGCAGCAAATTGCTTCATTCCATTCAAAGCAGTAGCGAGGTTCGCATGCGCGGCGTAGTGGTTGGGAGCGGCCGCGATCACCTGGCGCAGGATTGCCGCCGCCTCAGCGAAACGCCGCGCCTGCACGAGGGCCGAGCTGTATCCGGTGGCGTAGTCGGGATTCGCCGGCTCGATCGCAACAGCCTGTTTGAAGTAGTTCAGCGAACGAACTGGATCGGTCGTTCGATACGCGGCGCCAAGGCGCGCAATGAGCATGGCGTTCTTTGGATTCTTCGTCAGCAACGCCTCAAGTGCTTTGGTCGCCACTGCCGGATCGTTGCTGTTCGCTGCTTCGATCTCTTCGGGAGTTCCGACCACGTTGTTCTTTCCCGAAGCCTCACCGGATCCGTTTGCGCGAGCGATCAGTCCGGCGGCTTCAGCAATGCGTCGCGCCTCTTCGGGTTTCTTCGCCAGTTCGTAAGCCGCGACCAGACGCGAGGAACTCGCCTTGTCGTCCTTAATTAACAGCTCGGCGGCTTTGAGATCAGCCAATGCCTGTTCACTGTCGCCGGTGGCGAGCCGAATCTCCGCGCGTTCGATCAAAGCGGGAAGGTTTTGCGGCTCGATCACAATCACGTGGTCCAGGCTGGTCAGCGCGGCAGGCTTGTCGCCGGCGGCGCGTTCGGCCATCGCGCGCAGCAACCAGGTTGAGACCGGCGCATCCTTGTCTTCGGTGGCGCGTCGCACCAGCAAGAGCGCTTCTTTGGCGTCACCGGCGCGCAGTCGAATTTCGGCCAACAGGCGCAGCGCGAGGCTGTCTTGTGCGTCAAGCTTGATCGCTTCACGCAAAACTGCGTCGGCATCCGCGTCACGATTAAGGCGAACAAGCAAGGATCCGAGTGCTGAGTAGGGAAGCGACCAACCCTTGCGAATTTCTATCGACCGGCGAAAGGCAGATTCAGCTTCGGGCAAGCGGCCCAGCCCGACCAGGGCGTTTCCTTTTTGAAACTCAGCTTCCGCAAACTCCGGTCGCACCTTGAGCGCTTCTTCGTAAAATTCCAAAGCCTTGAGAAGGTCGCCGTGTGCGTGTGCATTCTGACCGCGTTCGAAAAGTTTTACCGGATCGGCGGCGCCATCTCCGAAAGAGTCTTCGGTTTGGGCCAGGGCGATGTTGTAGGAGCTTGCTGACAACAACAGCGCGGCCATGAAGACCATGCGGCAGAGCCTTGATGTCATTTTCAGTGTCGATCGATTGATCATGAAATAAGCGTCACACAGGCGTGAAAAATAATTATCTGAGGAGGTCTCGATCTTAACATGGCAAAGTGTTCGCGTCCAAAATTAGACAAGTCAAAACTCGCCATACGCGATCTGAGATGCTGGTTGCGCTCTTCTTGATGCATGCGATAACATTGCCGCCGTAATCCCATCAGTCAATTAGAAGAACCAGACGCGCGCGGTGCACGTGTCTCTATTTCTGGAGATCGAAAAGTTTTGAGCAGCTCTCTGGTTGAAAGCATTGAGGCGATTGAGGCGGGGGCCTCGATTCCGACCGCCGATGACTACGTGGCCCTGGCCAAAGAGGAGAAGCTGCGTCAAACGTTTCGTGAAATGGGCTCGGTGCTGGTCGCTTTTTCCGGCGGCGTCGATAGCACCTACCTCGCTTACGTGGCCAATTCTGAACTCGGAGAGAAGGCGCTGTGCATCACGGGCGAGTCAGCGAGCTTGTCCGGACAACAGCGCGAGCAGACTGTTCGACTCGCGACAGAATTTGGGCTTCGCCTGGAAGTAGTTGCGACTGATGAGTTGAATGATCTCAACTACACAGCCAATGGGCCCACGCGGTGCTATTTTTGCAAAGACGAACTCTACAAGAAACTCGAGAACGTGGCCCGCGTTCGCGGAATTGAGTTCATCGTCGACGGATCAACGTGTGACGACCTTGGCGATTACCGGCCCGGGCGCGCTGCGACCAACGAGCACGGCGTGCGAAGCCCGCTGATCGAAGCGGGGATGACCAAAGCGGAAGTGAGAATACTGAGTCGCAGAGTTGGATTGCCGACCTGGGACAAACCCGCGAGCCCTTGTCTCTCGTCGCGGATTGCGTACGGACTTCCGGTAACCATTGAACGTCTATCAGCGGTCGACACCGGCGAAGAGATTCTGCGGGAGATGGGATTTCGTGAGTTTCGCGTGCGTCATCACGACAATCTTGTCCGACTTGAAATCAGCCCGGCGGAGATGGAGCGCGCCTTGCGAACCGAAGTTGTAGACGAGTTCGCTCGTCGCTTTCGTCAGCTTGGCTTCAAGTACGTGACGCTCGATCTTCATGGATTTCGCAGCGGCGCGATGAATGAAGTGCTGGAGCGATGAAGCAGAAAAAGTGGCGCGTGTAGGTGGTCACTCTCGAAGAGTTCGCCGGAGTTGAGGGTTGTAGTCTATCGCTCCACTGACTGGTTGAACTGGAACGTTTTGATGCGTTTTTTGATTTGACTTTGACGATTTGGAGATAGCCGATGGCAAGCTTACCAAGCACAGTTTATGTAGACGACATCCGCGAGATAAAGGAACAGAATCCGTTTGAGTCAATGATGTCGCGATTCGATCGGGCGGCCCAGTTGCTCAACCTTGACGCGGATTTGTATGCAGTGATGCGCGTTCCCAACCGGGAACTCAAAGTCTACATACCCACCAGAATGGATTCGGGTCGCATCCAGGTCTTCGAGGGCTTCCGGGTTCAGCACAACTTTGCTCGCGGACCTGCGAAAGGCGGAATACGTTACTCGCCCGACGTACACATTGATGAAGTGCGAGCGCTGGCGGCGTGGATGACCTGGAAGTGCGCGGTGGTTAACGTGCCTTTTGGCGGCGCGAAAGGTGGAATTATCTGCGATCCGCAGCAGATGTCTATGGGCGAACTCGAGCGCATGACGCGCCGTTATGCCTCAGAATTGCTCGATTTCATTGGTCCGGAGAAGGACGTGCCGGCTCCCGACATGAATACGAACGAGCAGACGATGGCCTGGATTATGGACACGTATTCCATGCACGCGAGGCATACGGTAACAGCGGTCGTCACCGGTAAGCCGATCGATCTGGGAGGTTCATCAGGTCGGCGCGAAGCCACCGGTCGCGGAATTTTGTTTGTCATCAACGAGGCGATCAAGCGGTTTGGAATGAAGCCGGAGGCGACGCGCGTCGTCGTTCAGGGATCTGGAAACGTCGGCGGCATAGGCGCGCAGTTGCTGCACGAGTCGGGCTACAAAGTCGTCGCGATTTCCGATGTCCATGGCGGCATCTACAATCCGAACGGCATCGACATACCCGCTGCCATGAAGCACCTACAGGCCACGCGGTCCTTTGAGGATTATCCCGGAGTCGAAGCAGTGTCGAACAACGAACTATTGGAGTTGGAATGCGACGTGCTCGTGCCAGCGGCCACGGAGAATCAGATCACCTCTCAGAATGCGGACAAGATCAAGTGTAAGGTGCTGGCCGAAGGAGCTAATGGGCCAACGACCGCTGCGGCGGATCAGGTATTGCATGAAAAAGGAATCTTTGTGGTCCCGGACATCCTGGCGAATGCGGGGGGCGTAACAGTTTCATATTTTGAGTGGGTGCAGGATCGGATGGGCTATTTCTGGCCGGAGGACGTCGTCAACGAGCGACTGCAGCAAAAGATGGTCGCCAGTTTCAACGATCTCTGTCGTTACGCGGACTCCCACTCGGTTGATACGCGGACCGCGGCGTACATGCTTGCGATAGACCGCGTGGCCTATGATACGCGCATGCGCGGCATCTATGCGTGACGGAAAAAACATAAAGAAACAGGGCAAAAGTCGTGAAAAAGTCTTGATTTCCCCTAGGTGGTAAGGTATGGTCTGGCATGACTTCGTACCTAGCACCAATGTCAAGAATTTTGGCTTCTGCCAGGATTTGGGTGCTGATTAGTTGACGCTCAGTGCTCAACTTGTACCAGCAGCACTGAGAGTTTTTCTCGGGCGACGATTTGAAAAGTGACGTCTAGTTCGCCGGTTCCGGTCTTTGCAGTATTGCTTGGCAATCGACAGCAGATGTTGAGCCTTTAATTCGTCAGCTTGTAGTTGGCGCCTCCGATTCGTAAGGAAGAACGTCGTTCCCGTTGTGAACCGACTCCTTGCAGGCGGTGGCATTCATAATCAAACTTCTATACTCATTTCGCGGGAGGATTGCGATGAAACTCGCAACGAGAGCGCTTTTGGCCGCGCTCATTTCATTGGTGTTATGTGCCGCTGTGTCGGCCCAAACTTTGAGGTCGCCTCAGGATCCGAAAAACCAGGCGCCGACCGTCGGCACCGGAGGTCCGGTAGGTGGGCCAACAGGTCTGTTTACTGTTTACGATGGACAGACGATTCGCAAGGGCGAGTTTACGTTCAGCGTCGCTTACAGTAACTACGATCGCGATCCTGGCAACGTTGACATTGTCGACACGCCGCTCAGCTTCAACGTTGGTTTGAATGACCACATCGAGTTGTTCTTCAAGGTAAACGGCTATCGCGGAGTCAAGGTCAACAACCCGCAAAATCTCTCCAGCTTTTATCTACCGAACTCGCAGCTTTTCTTTGGCGCGAGCCTGCTGTGCACAGGCGCGGCGATTATTTTGCCGCCAGAGCGAGTCAGCGGTAGCACGCAGTTGACTGGCTTCAGCCCGCTGTTTCGACCCGCGGGTCCGCCGTGTAACGTCGGCGGTCAGCCGTTCAGGCAGTTTCCGTTCATTGGCGCTACTGGTCCAAACTTCGGTTTGACTGGAAACAATATTGCGCCGCCGTTCGTGAGCCGCATCGGCGCGCCCACAGGCGGTAACGGAAGTTATGGCGCTGCGTCAAACTTCCCGGGCATGGGCTCGGCAGTGGGCAGCATCCTGCCGGGAATCGTTCTTTCAACCCGCGTGATACCCGCTAACTTAACCTTTGCCGCGCTGACGGTGCCTGACCTGTTTACGATCTCGCCGGCATACTTGCCGGATGCGCCGTTCATTAACAGGCTCTACGGTGAATCAAGCTTTACCGATTATGTGGTGGGCGCGAAGATTCGCCTGACTGGGCCAAACGACGCGTTAGGCGTCGGCTTTATTCCTTTCTACCGCTGGTATCCGGACAACGCCGACGACGCGCAGGGCTTTAATCAACTGCAGCGCGGCGCCAGCCCCGGTGCCAACCTCGGCGACTTTGGTTTGATCGGATTCATCGATGGCCGCCTGAGCCAACATGTGAACGTCTCGGCCAACGTCGGTTACATTCTGAACAGCAACCCGAAGAGCGAAGCCATGGGCGATGCTGTTCTGCTTGACCGTCCGGATGAGTTCCTGGCCGGTGTCGGGTTCGACTTTCCGATCAACAAGCACTTCCAGCTGATCGCTGAAGCTCGTTCGACGATGTACATGGGCGGCAAGACCCCCAACGCTTTCAACAATAATCCGGTTGAGGCCCTCGGCGGTGTCAGGATTTTTCCGGCTCGCTGGTGGGGAATTGGCGCGGCCTACCGTCGTCACATGAACCAACAGGATTCAGGCCACTTCGAAGGTGGGGTTCCTAACGCCTTCAAGCAGTCGGACGATCCCAACGGCTTTATTTTCCAATTCTGGGCCGGTCATCGCAACGCGCGAATTCCGCCGCCGCCGCCAAATCAGCCGCCGACGGTTTCGGTTTCGTCGTCCAACGCTTCGATCATGCTGCCGTGCCCTCCGGGGACGAGCTCGGATAGTTGCACTGCCAGCGCCAGCCGCTCGGTAGATTTAACCGCCAACGCTTCCGATCCAGACAACGACACGTTGCTTTTTACGTGGTCAGTCACTGGCGGAACGTTGACTGGCGAAGGCCGCGGAGTTAGCTGGAATCTTTCCGGTGTCAACCCCGGCACTTACACGGCGACTGTCGATGTCAACGACGGAAACGGTCACACGGTAAATGGTTCGACGACTGTAACGGTCGCAGAGTGCACCAACTGCCGTCCGCCGTGCCCGACAATTTCGGTGAGCTGTCCGTCTGACGTGGATCAGGGTTCGGACATCACGTTCTCCGCGACGATGTCTGGCGATGCCAACGTCACTTACAACTGGTCAGTCTCGGCCGGCACGATTAGCAGCGGCCAGGGAACGTCGTCCATCACGGTCAACACCGATGGTCTCGGTGGCCAGACGGTAACGGCGACCGTTGAACTCGGCGGCCTGGATCCTTCCTGCTCGAGGACGGCCTCCTGCACGACGGGAATTCGCCCGCCACCGAAATCGCCTGTGAAGTTTGACGAGTATGGCGATATCAGGTTCAACGACGAGAAGGCCCGTCTCGACAACTACGCGATTCAGTTGCAGAACGATCCGTCAGCGCAGGGCTTGATCATTGCCTATGGCTCCTGCGACGGTGAAGCTCAAGCACGAGCCGACCGCGCCAAGGATTATCTGGTCAACACGCGTGGTATCGATGCTGGTCGACTGGGAACACTTGATGGCGGTTGCCGGTCTGACTTGACCGTTCAACTATGGATCGTGCCGAGCGGCGCAACCGCACCGGTCGCGAGCCCTGACAACATCATCTCGCCTTGTCCGGAGTGCAAGAAGAAGAGAACGGTTCGGCCGCGTCGTGGCCGCCGGGACGACTAAGGCGTAACGTTCGCGTTCCCGGTTGATAAGGACGCGTACCTTCCGGAGCGGGCGAGGTCTCTGCAACGAGGCCTCGCCCGTTTCGCTTTTCCCCCCTTTTGTCACCACTGGCGACTGCTCGTCAGCGTGCTTCCCCGGCACCAGGAACGAGAGTCAAAAGAGCCGGTTTTGGCCCTGCCGACTAAACAAGGACCACGCGGTTCGAATTTACTGGGTAAACCTTTGCTTTTCGAGCGGTTAGGCATTGACAGCCAAGCGCTCATTTCGTATAAGTGTCACGTTTCAGGATTTGTGTCACCCGTTTACTAATAGAGTGGCGATTATTGTCTCTCAATTGTCGGTGGCATTTACGATTAATTTCAATACTCACTTCGCAGGAGGAACGCGATGAGACTCGCAACCAGAGCCCATATTGCTGCGCTCGTTACTTTGCTGTTATGCGCCGCTGTGTCGGCGCAGACTCTGAGGTCGCCTCAGGATCCACGTAATCAAGCCCCAACAGTGGGCACCGGAGGTCCGGTAGGTGGACCAACCGGCCTGTTCACGATTTATGATGGCGATACGATTCGAAAGGGCGAGTTTACCTTCAGCGTCGCTTACAGTAACTACGATCGCGATCCCGGCAACGTTGACATCGTTGATACGCCACTTAGCTTCAACGTCGGCTTGAACGACCACATCGAGTTGTTTTTCAAGACGAACGGCTATCGGGGCGTCAAGGTCAACACTCCACAAAATCTTTCCAGCTTTTATCTACCGAACTCGCAGCTCTTCTTTGGCGCGAGTACGCTTTGCACCGGCGCCGCCATTATTCTTCCGCCTGAGCGCGTGAGCGGCACGACAGAGCTAACCGGCTTCAGCCCGCTGTTTCGACCCGCTGGTCCGCCGTGCAATGTCGGCGGTCAACCGTTTAGACAGTTTCCCTTCATCGGTGCGACTGGTCCAAACTTTGGCCTGACCGGCAACGGCATTGCGCCGCCATTTGTCAGCCGCATCGGTCAGCCGAACGGCGGCAACGGTAGCTTCGGCGGTGCGTCGAATTTCCCGGGCATGGGCTCGGCCGTTGGCAGCATCCTGCCGGGCATCGTCCTGGCGACCACTACACTGCCGCCGACTGTCCTGGGCCAACCGCTGACCGTTCCGGTTACGTTCACGATCTCTCCTTCCTACCTGCCGGACGCGCCATTCATCAACAGGCTTTACGGTGAATCAAGCTTTACGGATTTCGTGGTGGGCGCGAAGATTCGCTTAACTGGACCAAACGACGCGTTAGGCGTCGGCTTCATTCCTTTCTACCGGTTCTATCCTGACAATGCCAACGACGCGCAGGGCTTCAATCAAATGCAGCGCGGCGCCAGCGCCGGGGCGAACCTCGGTGACTTCGGTGTGGTTGGATTTGTCGATGGCCGTCTCAGCCAGCACGTCAATGTCGCTGCGAACATCGGCTACATCCTGAACAGCAACCCGAAGAGCGAGGTTATGAATGATGCTGTTCTGCTTGACCGTCCGGATGAGTTCCTGGCCGGTGTCGGTTTCGACTTTCCGATCAACAAGCATTTCCAGTTGATCGCTGAAGCTCGTTCGACCATGTACGTGGGCGGCAAGACGCCGAACGCGTTCAACAACAATCCGGTTGAGGTCATTGGCGGCGTTCGCATCTTCCCGCGTCGCTGGTGGGGAATCGGTGTTGCCTATCGTCGCCACATGAATCAGCAGGATGCTGGTCATTTCAACGCGACCGACTTCAACACGCAGGTTAATCAACTGTCCGGCGTCTTCGTTCCCGGTAGAGGCCTAGTCGTTGTTCCGGGTACGACCCGACCAGCTACAGCCGGCGGAGCGCCAATCGGCTTCAACTTCTCGGATGATCCGAATGGGTTCATCTTCCAGTTCTGGGCTGGACATCGCAATGCGCGGATTCCGCCAAATGTAGCGCCGACGGTGACGGTCACGTCATCCAGTGCGTCGATTACGTTGCCTTGCCCGCCGGGTGAAAGCTCGACCGAATGTCCGACTACGGCGACGGAAGTGCAGCTAACCGGCAACGGCGTTGATGCGGATAACGACCCGCTGGTCTATACCTGGGTCGTTGACGGCGGAACCAAGTCGGCAGATGCCCAATCGATAACCTGGACCTTCACCGGTCCCGGCACGTACAAGGCGACTGTCACGGTCGACGACGGCCACGGTCACATCGCGACCAATTTCACAACGGTTACGGTTGTAGCCTGCACGGGTTGCAAGCCGCCGCCGCCGCCGTGTCCGAACATTTCCGTTAGCTGTCCGTCAGAAGTTGAGCAGGGTTCGCCGCTCACCTTCAACGCCTCGGCTGGCGGCGATTCAACCATCACTTACAACTGGACCGTTTCAGCCGGCACCATCAGCAGTGGTCAAGGCACGTCCTCCATCACGGTGGACACTGCGACACTCGGTGGCCAGACGGTAACGGCGACAGTTGAAATCGGCGGTTTGGATCCTTCCTGCTCGAGGACGGCATCTTGCACCGCGAACGTTCGTACGCCGGCGCCACTGTGTCGCAAGTTTGACGAGTATGCCGATCTCAGCTTCAACGACGAGAAGGCACGCCTCGACAACCTGGCGATTCAATTACAGCAAGAGCCAGGTGCACAGGCCTACTATGTTGTCTTTGGTTCGTGCGATACCGAAGGCGCGGCCCGCTCGACTCGTGCGGTTGACTACCTGGTCAACGCGCGCGGCATCGATCGCGCTCGTATCACAGTGGTCGACGGCGGTTGCCGTGAGTCGCTGACGGTTGAGTTGTGGATTTGCCCGACTGGTGCAGGTGCCCCAGCGGCTACCAACTCAGCGACCGTGGATCCGTGTCCCGCTTGTAAAGTGAAGCGGACGCCACGTCGGCGCCGTGGTCGCAGGGACTAGTAAAACCTTTAACCTTCGTGCCGGTAATTAACTGACGCGAAATTTCCGAGCGGGCGATGTTCTCCTAATACGAGGCATCGCCCGCTTCGCTTTTTCGGTCGAGCGCTGCAATCAAACCTTCCCAGTCGTGGCGGCGTCCAAGCTGGGCTGAGAAGTTGAAGCAATACAAATTCAGCAAATTGTATTAAAATCGCAATGTGCGCCCCCGTGCTCTCTCTAACCCATGGAAGTTTTTTTGAAATATGAAAACCAGATTGTCAAAACTCGTTCTCCTCGTCGCCTTATTGCTGATTGTTCCCCTGCGCTTTAGTGCCTCTGCCGCTTTTGCGGACTCGACTGAAAGCATGGCCGATCCCGGCCAGTATTCGAACGACTGGCGCGCCAACGGCCCTCCGGGCGGAGACGTGCGCAGTCTCGTGGTCGATCCCAGCAACCCGGATCGCTTCTATCTGGGGACTTTGGACGCGCAGATCTATTCCTCGTCCGACGCCGGTCGAACGTGGGAACTGCTTTACAACTTCAACAAGCCGAAGCTCTTCGTCGATCACATTATTGTCGACCCGCGCGACCCGAAAACTCTCTATGTCGCCGCGCACCGGCACAAGGAAGCCGGCGGCTTTTTCAAGTCGACCGACGGCGGTCGGCGGTGGCGCGAAAGTCCGGAATTGAAAAATGAAGCCCTGCACTCGCTGGCGCAGGCCGACGCGAATCCAAACGTTTTGATCGTCGGGACGTTCAACGGCATGTTCCGTTCGGACAATTCCGGCGACACCTGGGTTCAGTTGCCGACGGCCAGCACGCCCGGCCTGGTCCACGTTGAGTCGCTCGCGATCGATCCGCGGACGGTCAACACCATCTACGCCGGCACCTGGTACCTGCCGTACAAATCCACCGACGGCGGACAGACGTGGAGAAGCATCAAGAACGGAATCATCGACGACTCTGATATTTTCGCGATCGACATCGATCCGCGCGATCCGAACCACGTAATTGCCTCAGCCTGTAGTGGGATTTATGAAACCAAGAACGGCGGCGAGCAGTGGTCGAAAGTCCAGGGCATTCCTTCGCAGTCGCGGCGCACCAGGGCCATCGTCCAGCATCCTTCGATTGCCGGAATGGTCTTTGCCGGTACCACCGAAGGCTTCTGGCTTTCAAACCGTGGCGGCGCCGACGGCTCCTGGATGGTTACTACTTCGCGACAACTGGAAGTTAACTCGATCACCATTCATCCTTCGCGGCCGCAGACGATCTACATTGGCACCAACAACTACGGCGTGATGGTCTCCAACGACGGTGGCAAAAATTTCATGCCCACTAACGGAGGCTACAGCGGCCGATTCGCCAACGTGATTCTCGCGGACCGCGAGACGCCAAATCGGATCTACGCAGCGACCATCAACACGACCACCGGCGGTGGCTTCCTTTTCGTGAGCACCGACAATGGCGACACGTGGCGTCCCTCGATGCGCAGTATGCCGCCGCGGCTGATCAGTTATGCGATCCTGCAAGACGCGCGCGACGCGAATTTGATCTACCTGGGCACCAACCTCGGCGTTTATCGTTCACTTGATCGGGGCGCCTCGTGGGCTCCGGTATGGACCGCGCCCAAGGCCTCGGCGAAAGGCGCGAAGAAGAAAGGCGCCACGGCTAAGCCCGCGCCGAGCACGGCGGCTAAAAAGGCGAGTGACACCGTTCGCCGGGCGCAGCAGGCCTTGAATGCGGCGGGCTATAAGGTAGGCGCGCCGGACGGACGCGCCGGCGCGCAAACAACCGCAGCGGTTAGAAAGTATCAGGCGGATCGCCATCTGCCGGTGAATGGAAAACTCGACGACGTCACGCTCAAATCGCTTGGCCTGTCGCGGACGGACGGCACCGATCCCTCGCTCGAACTCGTCGTCTTGTCTGACGCCGTTAACGCTCTGGTCCAAACAGTCGACGCCGAAACGCAGCAACCGGTCCTGCTGGCCGCGACCAACCTCGGCTTGTATCGCAGTCTTGATCCGACGAAGGGTTGGCAGAAACTGCCTTACGGCTCAAACTTCGATCCGCGCACCAGTTGTATTTCATCTGACTCGCAGCAGCCGGAAACAATTTTTGTCGGCACTGCTGCTTCAGGGGTCCTAGTCTCGAGAGACGCAGGCAAGACCTGGCAGCGTGTCTCGGGCATTCCCACTGAAGCGCCGGTGAATACCATCGCTCAGGATTCCGGGCGGCCCAACAAGATCTATGTTGGCACCAAGCAGTCTTTTTATATGTCAGCTGACGGCGGTGCAAACTGGACCCGTCGCGGCGGCAACCTGCCCTTCGGCGACTTCACCAGTATTTTGATCAACCCACGCGACGGCAACGAAATCTTCGCCGGCAATGCTTATCAAACCGGCGAAATCGGCGGCGGCGTCTATCGTTCGATCAATGGCGGCTCAACCTGGGCGCGCATCGATCCTAAAGAGCATCGCCTGCCAAGTCAGCGGATTTGGGCGTTGGCATTCGGTTCGAGCGATCAAAATACTCTTTTCGTTGGGTCACACTCGGCGGGCGTTTACGTTGTGCCGCGTGGTTCCAGCAGCGTCTCGGCAGTGAGCAAGTGATTGTTGGTTAGTTGAAGACGAGAGTTATCAGTTTAGCTTGAAGGACTTATCCGCCGCGCGCGTGGCTGTCTGCACCTTGACATGCCCTTATTCCGACGTGTACATTGCGAACCTACCCGGTAAGCGAATGGTGATTGTCGGACCAAGCGGGTGACTACGGGCGCGGCGGAAATCGAAACAAATAAAACCTCCTTTTCCAAATCTAAACGGCTCGCATTCCTCGCAAGCTTCAACCCCGATATTATCGCCAAGGTTAACGAAGCAAGTGCCCCTTAAGCACTCTTCTTCGCTCGTCCGCCACGGCACAAACTGTGGGACGCGACGCAGAAGTGAATATGAACTTAAGGTGGTGAATTTTCCGGGACTGTTACAGGAGTCTGCATGGCTAGTGAAGAATCGAAGTTAAACAACCAGGACGTAAGCGAAGACAATTCCGCTTCAATCGAGCAATCAAGCTCACCGGCTACCGCAACCGCACCCGCCGCCGCACAGGATCCAATTCCTGCCAACGTTTCCAGCGTTTCCGACGGGGACGACGATGACGAACCACGCGCCAGTGGCGACATGGATTTCGGCCAACTGCTCGACCAGTTTGAGCAGGAACAGGCGTCGCTCCAGGAGGGCGAGGTCGTGCGCGGCACCGTCGTCGGCATCAGCGAACGCGGCGTGGTGATCGATTTCGGCTACAAGTCGGAAGGCATCGTTAACCCGGCTGAGTTTACTGAAAACGGGGTTCTGGCTGTTAAAGCCGGCGACGAAGTCGATGTTCTCGTGAAGAACATGGAGACTTCCGACGGCCTGCCCATCCTTTCGCGCGCGGACGCCGTGCGCATGAAGGCCTGGGACGAACTGGAAAAATCCTACCGCGACGGCACCAACGTCAAAGGCCGCGTGATGGAGCGCATCAAGGGCGGACTCCGCGTAGATATCGATGGCATCGGCGCTTTCCTGCCTGGTTCGCAGGTGGATGTGCGGCCGGTGCGAAATCTTGATTCGCTTCGCAATCAGATAATCGAGGCGAAGGTAATCAAGCTCAACCGCAAACGCTCCAACGTCGTCCTCTCTCGCAAGGCAGTCATCGAAGAAGAGAACGCCGGACGCAAGGGCGAAACTCTGGGACACATCGAAGAGGACATCGTCCTCGAAGGTCAGATCAAGAACCTGACTGACTACGGCGCGTTCGTCGATCTCGGCGGCGTCGATGGCCTGTTGCACGTCACCGACATGTCATGGGGCCGTTTGCAGAACCCGAGCGAAATTTTCCGCGTGGGCGACAACATTCAAGTCAAGGTTCTCAAATTCGACCGCGACCGCGAGCGCGTCTCGCTTGGTTACAAGCAGCTTCTGCCCGACCCCTGGTCCAGCGTTGAAGAGCGCTTTCCGGTCGGCACGCGCGTACCGGGACATATCGCCAGCGTTGCCGATTACGGCGCCTTCGTCGAGTTGGAGAATGGCGTTGAAGGTCTGGTCCACGTTTCGGAAATGAGCTGGTCGAAGCGCGTCAAGCATCCGAGCAAACTGGTGAACCCGGGCGACGCAGTTGAGGTTGAAGTGCTCAGCGTCGATCCCAAAGCTCGTCGCATCAGTCTTGGGATGAAACAAATCCAGGACAACCCATGGCAAACTTTGCATGAACGTTATCAGGTCGGCACGCGCGTCCACGGTCGCGTCAGAAACCTGACCGACTTCGGCGCCTTCATTGAGATTGAAGACGGCGTTGACGGTCTCGTTCACGTTTCCGACATCTCGTGGTCGCGGCGCATCAAGCACCCGAGCGAAGTCCTGAAAAAGGGACAGGAGATCGATGCCATCATTACCAGCATCGACGCCGATAATCGCCGCCTGTCGCTTTCAATCAAAGACCTCGAGCCCAACGCCTGGGATCGCTTTGTTAACGATCATGGTCCCGGCGACGTGGTGCACGGCAAGATTGCCCGCTTTGCAAACTTCGGCGCCTTTGTTGAACTGGACGACAATCTCGAAGGCCTTTGTCATATTTCAGAACTCTCGGAAGAGCGCGTCGACAAGCCGGAAGACGTAGTTCAGCTTGGCCAGGAAATGGAATTCAAAATCCTGCGGATCGACGTTGAGAGTAAGAAAATCGGACTCTCGGCACGCGCGGTCGGCAAGGACGAACCGATCGTCGATACCAAGGTTTATTCGTCGCAAGCCGGCAGCGGCATGGCGTCTCTGGGCGAACTGGCCGACTTTGGTCTGGGCAGAGTTCAGCCTGAAGTTAAGGCCGAACCCGAGTCGAAGCCTGCGGCCGAGCCTGAAGCCAAAGCTGACGCCGACGCCGGAGTCTCCGGATTCTGACGCGATACGCGAGCCGGAATCATCGCCTGAGCCCGTCACTGAACCCGAACCTGAACCCGCGCCTGTTAGCGAGCCGGAACCTGATCCTGAGGCTGCGGCGGAACCGGGCACGGCGCCCGCTGGCGATGTTGAAGCCGAGGCTGAAACCGAGGTTGAAGCTGCGGCGGAGCCCAACACCGCGCCTGCTGATGATGCGGCCGCGGATGCAGCCGAACCGGAAGCAAAGCCGGAAGAAGAGTCCCAATAGTTTTGAGCAAATCCTACTGCGCGCCGTTTCCGAGGCTGCAGGAATTTTTGTTTTGCCCGCTGGTTGGACCACTGACGAACGCATCTTGCCCGGCGTGATTGTTTTCTGATAGGGTACGGATTGAACACACCTCGCCACTTTAAGACGTTTTAAGAATTACCACTTCGCTACCAATTTTTGGGGCTAGGCCATCTTTCTCATCTGAGGTGTTGCATGACTAAAGCGGAACTCGTCGAAGACGTCGCGGACGCAGCGGAACTGACAAAAAAAGATGCCGAGCGATTAGTCGAGATCGTTTTTGAAAGCATTATCGAAACGCTGAATCAGGGCGAGAAAATTGAGCTGCGCGGCTTCGGCAGTTTTCGTGTGCGCGAGCGCGGCGCCCGGCGTGGTCGAAATCCGAAGACCGGCGATCCGGTGAGCATTCCCGCCAAACGCGTTCCTTATTTCAAACCCGGCAAAGAGTTGAAGGAACTCATCAACGAACACCACGCGGCAACCCCTGCTGCCACTGACAGCCCGGCGGGCGCAGTTTCCGACGATACGCGCCAGCCTCCCATCATGTAGGTCCGTTCCGGGCCTTGAGGATTCAAAATTGGACAGGCTCTGGAGTCCCTGGCGTTCTGAATACATCGCTGCCGGCAGCGCTGCGAATTCAGAAGCAGGCGGCTGTGTCTTTTGTCAGCTTCGCGACGACCTCGCCAACGATGCGGCCAATTTCGTTCTCCACCGCGCGGCTCACAGCTTCGTCGTTCTCAATATTTACCCGTACATCAGCGGCCACCTGCTAATAGTTCCGAGCGAACACGTCGGCGAACTCGACGCTGCCGGCAAAGAAACCACCGACGAGATGATGGACCTGACGAAGCGCTGCCAGACGGCGTTGCGCGAAGTCTACCAACCCGGCGGCTTCAACGTCGGCATGAACTTAGGAAAGGTTGCGGGAGCGGGGATTGTGGATCACATTCACCTCCACATTTTGCCGCGTTGGAATGGCGATACAAACTTCATGACCGCCGTTGGCGAAACGCGCGTCATACCTGAAGATCTCACGACGACTTATCAGAAGCTGCTGGGCAAGTTTTGACGACTGGTCAACTCCTAACACAAATTGCAGTCAATGAATCCGATGCGCCACGTTCAGCGGGGCCAAGCCCCCTTCCTGACCTGGGAGGGCTTTCTGAGTTTGCGCGGTGTCCACGGATGAAAGCCTCTCGATCACAATTAGAGCGACAATTCCAATCATCTCGAGGTCGGGAAGGGGCTTGCCCCCGCTGCTCAGCGTTTCACAACCTTGCGACTAACTGCTTCGTCCTCGACTTCACCAGCTTTGTTTATTGGCACGTCGGCAGCTTTGTGGTAGCCGATGCCGCGCTCTTCGCTGTCGAGCTCACTGGCGGGCAACTTAGGCAGGGGACCGGTCATGTTCGGAGGATTGAAGCCGGGGTAGTCGATGCGGGCGTGGTAGATTGCCGTTAAGGCGCTGATCATCGCTTCACGAATCGTCGTGATCTCCTTCAGCGTCAGGTCACACTCATCCAGTTGGCCGTCAGTGATCACGGCGTCCACAATCTTCACAACAATCAGGCGAATGTTTTCCGGATCGGGCCGCGCGAGCGATCGTGCGGCGGCCTCGCAGGAATCGGCGAGCATCATGATCGCCGCCTCTTTGAACTGCGGTTTCGGTCCCGGGTAACGAAAATCCTTCTCGTCGATCACCTCGCCGGGTTTTGCCTCAGCCTGCGCCTTTCGCCAAAAGAAATGCAACGTGCGGGTACCGTGATGCTGCGGAATGAAGTCAGCGATTTTCTTGGGCAGGTTGATTTCTTTTGCGAGCTTGATGCCGTAAGTGACGTGGCTGGTGATGATGCGCGCGCTCTGCGAAGGTCGCATGTGATCGTGAGGGTTCTCGCCCTGCTGGTTTTCAACAAAATATTCCGGCGCCGCGACCTTGCCGATGTCGTGATAGAGCGCCCCGATGCGCGCCAGCAGGGGATTGGCGCCGACGGCGCGCGAAGCGTCTTCGGCAAGTTGGCCCACTGCGTGTGAATGCTGGTTGGTCCCCGGCGCTCGCAAAGCCAGTTGGCCCAGCACCGGCAGATCGGCGTTTGAGAGTTCGAGCAGTTTGACGTCGGTGAGAATTCCGAACAGCGACTCGTTCACCGGCAAGCCGCCCGCCGAAAAGATCGCAGTCAACAAGCCGCCGACGAAACCACAGCCGGCCGCCAACAGGATCGTATTCGGCGTCAACGGTTGCTCGGCATATGCGATTAACGCGATCGCCATCGCCGCGTTAACCACGCCCACAAACAAGCCGGCGAGCGTCACTGATTGTCGTTCACGATAACGACCAATCCCGTAGACAGCGGCGGAGCAGGAGATCATCGCGTAGAGCGACGTTTGAATTCCCGTGGGCGCGAGCATGCCGGCGAAAAGCGCGGTGACGATTCCGGTCAGAAACGCGAGCTGAGTATCCACCAGCATGACCACCAGGAGGGAAGCCGCCGCGAACGGAATCGCAAAGTTCCAGAACGTCGGATCATTAAACGGCGCCGTCTTCATGCCGTTGGCGACGCTGTCGGCGAGCGTAAAGCCGACGCGCATGAGACCTGTTCCCACGACGATGGCCGAGCCGACGAGCGTGAAGGCGCGCTTCTTCGAAAGTGACAACGCCGAAGCAATGCTGCGGTGTTCGGTGAATTTCCAGACTGCCCAATAGACCGCAAAAACGATCATCAGCAGACCGAGCAGGTTATGCCAGGGACGACCTGTCTGCACCGTGCTCTTCATTGCTGCAAACTGCGACAGCATCGCGGGCGTCACGGTGTCGCCTTCGCGCGCGATCACCTGATTTCGTTTTATAGAAATGACTACCGGCGGGATCTTGTTGGCCTCCGTTTCGCGCGCGGTGGCCGTGGCGGTCTCGTCGAGCAGCACATTTGGACGGAGGAGCGGCAGGATAGCGGCGACGAGGGCTGACTTTTGTTCCTGCGACCAGCCGGGAAGATTCAGGATCTTCAATTCCAATTCCTGCCCCGCGCCGCTGAGCGAGTGCATGCGCGTGCGCGGCGCGGGCATGATCACCTGGCCCGAAGGATTGCGCACATCAACCAGGACGATTTCCTGAGTCAGACGGTCCGTCTCCGCGTCGTCGTAAATATACTTATCGCCGACCTCGCGAATCAGCGCGTTCAGCCGGGCAAAGTCGTCCTGATCAAACTTCCGCGCCGCAATCGCGCGGGCCACGCCGGCGCCGCCTTCGCCACTCCAGGTCAGCGATTTTGCCTTCAACTCCGCCTGGTTTTTCAAGTTTTCCCAGGCTGCCTGGAAACTCCGCGCCGAGCTTTCGCCACGACTCGAGTCGAAGTTGAACACCGGACGAGCGGCCTGACGAGCCGCGTTTCGACGTCGTTCAGTTTCGACGATGTCGAATCCGCCCACGTCGGCGCGCGAAACGACGCTGCCCCTGATGATGTCGCCCTCGCGGTAATTATCTGAGAATCCGGACGAATAATGGCTCAGCAATAACGCGGACGTAACGACGACGAGAAATCCAAACCCGATGAAAAACCGCGTACGCGGCGCGAAGAATTTGAAAGGACGCAGGGCATATTGCAGCGCGGCGTCGCGCGCACGGCTGAACGGAGTCGTAAATCGGGGACGAAGTGCCATGGGGTTTCAGGCGATGCGCGAGAGGCGATTGCGGTTGAAATCGTTCTCGTTGCCGGGCAGGCCTAAATCCTGCGAAAGCATCTTGCCGACTTTTTCGAGCAGCGGTGGCAGCGTCTTTCGGTCAGTTGCCGAAATGGCGACGACTTCTCGATTGCTGTTCTGGGCAAGTTGCCGGGAAATCGCTTCGAGAGATTCCGGGTCGGCCAGGTCCGCTTTGTTCAGAACCAGAATCGAAGGAATTTCGGCATTGTGCAGTTCTTCAAGAATTCGCTCGACCGACTGAATTTGTTGCGACCAACGCGGGTTGGAAATGTCGACGAGATGAATCAGCAGCCGGCTGTCGCCGATTTCTTCAAGCGTGGCGCGGAACGCCGAAAGCAAGCCGGGTGGCAGGTCGCGGATGAAACCGACGGTGTCGTTGATGATGATTTCCTGTTCGCGCGGCAGCCGCAGCCGGCGCGAGGTAGGATCGAGGGTGGCAAACATTCGCTGTTCCGCGCGCACGTCGCTGTTGGTCAGCGCGTTTAGGAGCGTCGATTTGCCGGCGTTGGTATAACCGACAATCGAGACGACGGGAAGTTCGTTCCTCGTCCTGACTTTCCGCCGCTGCTGTCGTCGCAGGCGCTGCGTCTCAATTTCCTTCTCCAAACGATTGATGCGATCGCGCACGCGGCGACGGTCCATCTCAAGCTTGGTTTCACCGGGACCGCGTCCGCCAATGCCGCCGGCCAGCCGCGAGAACGCGGAATCCTGTCCGGCGATCAGGCGCGGCAGGAGGTATTTGAGTTGAGCGAGTTCGACCTGAATTTTGCCTTCGCTGGATTGAGCGCGCTGGGCAAAAATGTCGAGAATGAGTTGAGAACGATCGATGATCTTCAAGTCGGTCGCCTCCGACAGCGATCTGACCTGCGCCGGACGTCAACTCGCGATCAAAAACTAACATGTCGGCCCCAAGCTGCAGCGAGCGAATGAGAAGCTCGTCCAGCTTGCCGCGTCCCAAGCACTGTCCGCGGATCGATTGCCGATCGTCTCTGAATTACTTTGTCCTGTACGACGATGCCGGCGGAGTTAGCCAGCTCGTAAAGTTCGGCCATCGACTCTTCGGCATCGGCTACCGGCCCGGTCGTCACGCCGACGAGGATCGTCCGATCTTTGAGTCCGTCTTGCCGCGACACGCGACGATTGCGCGCCATCTCCTGCTCCAGAGACTCGATCAGCGACAGAAAATCGACATCAAGTTGCGAAGCCGGCTTTGGCGGCAGGAATGCATAAGGCTGATGCTCGTTAGCAGTTTGCAGGTCCACCGCAGCCATCGGCAGCAGGTGGGCCGCACTGACCAGACCCGGCAAACCATCGTCCGGGTCGACGTCGATGGCGACCATCAGATCGAGTCGCAAAAGCGCAAGGTCGGTGAGATCGTCCTGAGTTAAGCCTTCGCCGCGCAGGTGTGTATGCACGCAACGCAGTCCACGAAAGCGATCGACCGCCACGCGGATGCGCTTGAAGTCAGGCAAGCTCGATGCGCCGATTGTCACCAACCATGACGTATTCAACGTGGCCGCTGCGATCGATCAGGGCGCCGATTTGTCGCCGCGTTTCGTGTGACAACTCGGAAAGCTGGCGCGCAAATTCTGGTGTCAGGATCTGGTGCGGCGCAATTCGCCTCGTGTAGAGCTTTTCGATCCGGCGAAGTTGATTGGGCTTCAGGCCCGCAGTGTTACCGATAACGTCCTTGATAGTTCCTTCCCTCCATTCACAGATCGGTCATTCCCGCTGCCAGGAGCGAGCATCGTCCAACTGCTAAGGTTTGCTTCGTGCTGAAATTACAGGAGGAGTGATGCGAGCAGTGGGTTTCCGACGCCAGGAGAATACTCTGAATGTTGCTCGGCGATATCGCGTGGCTTAGTCGCTTGAGCATTACGATTTTTTCATTGACTGGCTTGCCTGCGCCTCACAACCAGACTCAACTATTTTCGTAGGCAGCCGCTTTAACGAGGCTGCATTATACCATAGCGCGCGTCAAGCGTTTGGAGTGCGGTGACCTGTCACCGCTTTCGCCTTAGGGGCGGCCTGACGCCCCTAGCTCTCGTCCGCTCCTCTAAAGTTGGTCGCGACAGGTCGCGACCGACAAAAGCGGTGACAGGTCACCGCACTCCAAACGGTTGTCTCCTGCAGTCCGCCGCTTCTTAGCCCAGTTAGACACTGCCCTGCTCGCGTCGTATGATGAAAAGCCTCAGAAACCGAAGCATCTGTCGCGCGCACCGGCGATTGCCGAATATCAGTTAAATGACCAAAACTCAACGAATTCTCAGTATTGATCCGCGGTTGGCCGTGCCCGGTGGGGAGGTGGCGATTGACTGCGAAAACCTGGACACCAGCGACCCGACGCTTTGCTCGATTTGGTTTGACCGCGAGCAGGCGCCGATTGTCGCTTTGTCGCCGCGGCGCGTGTTGGCAATCGTTCCTGAGTTGAAGCAAAGCGGATCGGTTGAAGTCAGCTTTGAGTGTCGCGGAGTGAAAAGCGACCCGGTCAGCGTGATCGTTGGGAAGCGTCTGGCGGAAGATCTTCATCCCGTCGCCAACCCTGCTTTCGATCCTGATGATGGTTCGATCCTGGTGACCCGGTCGGGCTCACGTGGTGAACAATTGCCGGTTACCATTTTTCGGATCGACGTCAACGGTGAACTGAATGAGTTTTCCGGCGACATCATAAACCCCACCGGCATTGCCTTCGACAGCACCGGGCAGATGTTTGTCACCAGTCGCATGGACGGGAACGTCTATCGCATCACGCCGTTCAAGGAAGCCCAGCCATTCGCCAGGAGCCTCGGCGTCGCCACCGGCATCGCCTTCGACGCTGCCGACACGATGTATGTTGGCGATCGCACTGGCACGATCTACAAGGTGAACGGCATCGGTGAAGAAACCGCCTGGGCGCAACTCGAACCTTCCGTTTCGGCGTATCACCTCGCGGTTGGACCAGACGAAGCTTTGTACGTTGCCGGGCCGACGGTGGCGAGTTTTGATTCGATCATGCGCGTCAATCCTGACGGCGAAGTGAGTTTGTTCTACCGCGGTCTCGGCAGGCCGCAGGGTCTCGCCTTTGACGCCGGTGGGAATCTTTGCGTGGCGGCATCGCTGCGCGGCCGGCGTGGGATCGTGCGCATCTCTGCGGACGGGAAGGACGCCGAGATGTTTGTGTCGGGCATGAATCTTATCGGCCTGGCGTTCAGCGCGACTGGCGACCTGGCAATTGCGTCGACCGACTCACTCTATAGTTTGCAGTTAGGCTCGTAAAACGATTTCGCGATCGAGCCCGACGCTCTCAACACAACTTTAGGCATACCCAATGAGCGGTAGTGCCCCGGTTTGAAACCCCTCAGCGCGTTCTCAGCGATCTCTGCGTCTCGGCGGTGAATTCTTGAACGGCCAGTTCACCGCAGAGAGAACGCCGAGACCACGCAGAGAAAAACGTCAAAATAGGGCGCCCAATAGGCCTTGTTTTTGACACTAAACTAGCAGGATGCTAACTTGGCCCCTTCTACGTTTGGCCCGGAAATGAACCCTAAGTGACCGCAGAACTAATCCCACAGCTGCTGATCTACATGGTGGTGCTTTTGTTTGCCATCTCGGCACACGAGGCGGCGCACGCCTGGATGTCGAATCGATTCGGCGACGAAACCGCGCGCCTGCTCGGTCGCATAACCCTGAATCCAGTGGCCCACATCGATCCGATCGGCACGCTGCTGATTCCAGTGGTTGGCTTCATCATCGGCAGTATCGGCGGCCCGATCGCGCGGATACCGTTGATTGGTTGGGGCAAACCGACGCCGGTGAATCCGTTGCGCTGGCGCCGAAAAGATCTGGCGAACGTCATGGTGTCCGCCGCCGGCATCATGGCCAACACGTTCATTGCCATCTGCGCGTTTATTGTCATCAAGGTGCTGCTGCACACCGGCTGGCTGGATGGCATGTCGCAGTCGTTGCAGGAGCCGGTGGTCCTGTTTCTGCAACTCTTTTTGACGATCAATATTTCGTTGGCCGTGTTCAACCTGCTGCCGTTTCCCCCGCTCGACGGCAGCAAGATTCTGGAGACGTTTCTGCCGGAGAGCGCGCAACCAATTCTGGCGATTATGGAACAGTATGGTTTCCTGATCCTGATGGTGTTGATATACATAGGCTTCTTCGGCGCGATTCTGAACCCCATCATGAATGTGGTCTATTACCTGTTGTGGCTCGGCGTGCCGAGATAGTGCGACAACTTCACCAGGACCAAAACAAGAGCACGAATGTCCAAGCGAATTTTTAGCGGCGTACAGCCGACCGGCAACGTTCATCTCGGCAACTACCTCGGCGCGCTGCGCAACTGGGTCGCGCTCCAGCACGAGTACGAAAGTTTCTTTTGCATCGTCAACCTTCACGCGATCACCAAACGCCAGGATCCGAAGCTGCTCGCCGAGAAGACCAGGGAACTCGCGCGTGTGTATTTGGCGGTGGGAATCGACCCGCAGGTTTCGACGATCTTTATTCAGTCCGACGTCGCCGAACACGCTGAGCTGACCTGGATGCTCAATTGCATCGCGCGCATGTCTGAGCTGGAGCGCATGACGCAGTTTAAGGACATGGTACGCAAGCAGACAGAGAATGTCGGCGTAGGAGTTTTTGATTATCCGGTCCTGATGGCGTCTGACATTTTGCTTTATCAGACAGACCTCGTTCCGGTTGGCGAGGATCAAAAACAGCATCTGGAGCTGACGCGCGATTTGGCGGTGCGCTTCAACCGCGACTACGGCGAAACGTTTCGCATTCCCGAGCCGTTCATCCCGAAAGTTGGCGCGCGGATCATGTCGTTGTCTGATCCGGCAAACAAGATGTCGAAATCAGACGAGGATGCGGCTGGCTGCGTGCGACTGCTCGATGATGCCGACAGCATCCAGCGGAAGTTCAAGCGCGCGGTAACTGATTCGGGAACTGAAATACGCTTCAATCCTACGCGCCCGGCCATCACGAACCTGCTGACGATTTTTCAATTGCTGACCGGTCAATCGCCCGAGCAAATCGAGGAACACTTCGCCGCGAAAGGCTATGCGCAATTGAAGCAGGAGCTGGCGGACGCTACCATCGCATTTCTGGAGCCGCTCCAGCAGCGCGTGCAAGAGATTGACGAGCAAGAGTTAACCGGCATACTTACAATGGGTGCAGACAAAGCACGCGGAATCGCGACGGTGACCTTGAATACGGCTAAAGAGCGAATGGGAATTTTGAGCACTTGATGGACGAAACCAAAACGACGGCTGATGTGGCTGCACTGGCGGCTGGCGGTTCTGCAGCCGCATCTGACGGTGTTTCAAGCACTTCCGGCAGTCCCGAAACGGCGTCTGACGGTCCCGAAACGATGGCTGACGGTCCCGAAACGATGGCTGACGGTCCCGAAACGGCGTCTGACGGTCCCGCAACGGCGTCTGACGGTCGCGAAATGACGTCTGACGGTCGCGAAATGACGTCTGACGCTCGCGAAATGACGTCTGACGGTCGCGAAATGACGTCTGACGGTCGCGAAATGACGTCTGACGGTCGCGAAATGACGTCTGACGGTCGCGAAATGACGTCTGACGGTCCCGCAACGGCGTCTGACGGTCGCGAAATGACGTCTGACGGTCGCGAAATGACGTCTGACGGTCGCGAAATGACGTCTGACGGTCCCGCAACGGCGACTGACGGTCCCGCAACGGCGGCTGACGGTCCCAAAATGGCGTCTGGCGAGGCTTCGGGTTCGATCGACGTCACGGGGTCGTCGCCGGAAATCGTTTCCGACCACCTCACCGACGATCTGAAGATCGTGATGGGTGAGTTTGACGGTCCGCTCGATCTCCTGCTCCATCTGATTCGGCAGGAACAGGTCAACATCTACGACATTCCCGTCGCCCGCATCGCCGATCAGTACCTTCGTTATCTGCAGGCGATGCAGGAACTCGACATTGCCGTCGCCGGCGATTTTCTGGTGATGGCGGCCACCCTGATTGAGCTGAAGACGAAGATGCTTCTGCCGCGCGATCCTTTTGCGGCTGCCGAAGAGTTGGAAGATCCGCGCAAGGATCTGGTCGATCAGTTGCTCGAATATCAGCAGTACAAAGCGGCGGCGCAAATGCTCTGGTCGCGAGCCACGGTTGAGCGCGCGGTTTTCAAACGAGCGGAAATCGAAACTGACAAAACCAATCCCGAGGTTGCGGTCGGTCTGTTTGATCTGTTGAAGGTCTTCCAGGAAATTCTCGCGCGGCACAAAGAAGAAGTGATGATGGAGATCGAGCGCGAAGAAGTTTCCATGGCGGAGATGCTCGAGCGTTTGCGGAACATGGTGATGTCGGCCGGCGAACTTAACCTGCGCGTGTTTTTTGAGCGGGCGCGATCGCGCCGCGAGTTGGTGGTGGCTTTTCTTTCGGTCCTGGAGTTGGTCCGCACGACTGAGATAAAGTTGATTCAGGAAACGACGTTCGGCGAAATCGTGGCGAGGGTTGCCGCTTAGTTTGAAAACATATGAGTGAAGAAAGCGAAGACAGCAAGAGCGACATGGCCGTCGATGAGGCCGCGTTAAACGAAGAGGCAAGCCGTGAACTGGAAGCGCTCGTCGCGGCGGAATCGCCCGTCGCCGAAGCCGAGGCGTCGGAGGAGCAGGAAACCTACGTCGTCCAGAATGCCGCCGAGCGCCTGGCGATCATCGAGGCGCTAATCTTCGTTTCGGAAGAGCCGCTGAGTGCGAAAGTGATGGCGGACGTGCTGCGCGAGGACCGCGCCGTAGTTGAGACGGCGCTGGCTGAGTTGGCGCAGGAGTTCAACGGGCGCAACGGCGGACTGCAGTTGCGCGAAGTTGCCGGCGGTTGGCAGTTTGCGACGCGGCCGGAATACCACGAGCACGTGCGCGCCTATTTGAAATCAAGGCCGAGTGCCAAGCTTTCGATCGCATCGCTGGAAACGCTCGCCGTCATTGCTTACAAACAGCCAGTCACCGTGCCGGAGATTCTGGAGATACGCGGCGTTCAATCACCGTCTTCGATCAAGACGTTGCTGGACAAGAAACTGATCGTGGCCAAGGGACGCAAGGAAACGGTTGGACGGCCGATGATGTATGGGACGTCGAAAGATTTTCTGATCCAGTTTGGCTTGAAGGATCTGAGCGAGCTGCCGAGCATGGAAGACTTTCAGGATCTCGGAAGCGCAGGGGAGTAATATTGACTATGATCGAGATGGTTCAAATAGAATCGCTGAGCAAGCGGATCGCGCGAGAGTTTCGACCAGAGCGCATCATTCTATTTGGCTCCTACGCTTACGGCACGCCAAAAGAAAGTTCAGATGTGGACCTCTTGGTTCTCATGCCTTTTAAGGGCAATGGCTTGAGCAAAGCTCTCCAAATGGTAACAAAGCTCAAACCGAAATTCTCGGTCGATCTCCTGGTCCGAACGCCTAAAGACCTGGAGACCCGCTTGAAGAATAACGATTGGTTTTTGCAAGAGGTTCTTAAAAGAGGCCGCGTACTCTATGAATCCCCTAACTCAAGAATGGGTCGACAAAGCGGAAGGTGATTTCGCGACTGCCAAGCGAGAATTTTCAGCCACGGTCGATCCAAACTTTGACGCGGTTTGTTTTCATAGTCAGCAGTGTGCTGAGAAGTACCTTAAGGCATGTCTGCATGCGGCAAACGTTGAGTTTCCCCGTACACATGACCTGATAGCTTTGATGGACTTGCTCGCTTCTCTTGGTAAAACACCGAAGATTTCTCGCGTTGATCTGCAGAAGTTAACCCTGTCTTCGGTTTCACTTCGCTATCCAGGTTTCTTCGCGAACAAGAAAGCTGCTCGTTGGGCTCTCGGGCAATGCCGAAAGGTTCGCAAATTCTCTCGGCAGTTACTCGGATTACCCGGAACGTGATAGGACTGTTTGGGCTCACAAGATGCAAGAACGAATACAAAAATTAATCGCCGCTGCCGGCATCGCGTCGCGTCGGCACGCCGAACAGTTGATCACTGCCGGCGAGGTTACCGTGAACGGCAAAGTCGTAACCGAACTCGGAACGAAAGCCGATCCGGCAACGGATCACATCAAGGTGCGCGGCAAGCTGATTAACCCGCAGCTTGAACGACGCGAAAAAGTCTATGTCCTGCTGAACAAGCCGAAAGGTTATCTTTCCAGCGTTTCTGATCCTGACGGTCGTCCGACCGTGCTGGAGCTGCTGCCGGCCTCGCTGGGAAGGATTTATCCGGTCGGTCGGCTCGACTTCAACACCGAAGGCTTGTTGCTGCTGACCAACGACGGCGAGTTTACAAATTTCATCACCGCGGCTCGCAACAAAGTTGAAAAAGTTTACGAAGGAAAAGTGAAGGGCATTCCGGAAGAGCAAGCTATCGAACGGCTGCGGCGCGGCGTAACGCTCGATGACGGCACGCGCACCGCGCCAGCGAAAATCAGGCGGGTCGGCGAAACCGAAACCAACACCTGGTTCGAGATTCTGCTTCACGAGGGGAAGAACCAACAAATCCGGCGCATGTTTGATCTCATCGGACACTCGGTCATCAAGCTGCGGCGTTCGCGAATTGGATCGCTGCGAGACGATGAATTGAAACCCAAGAGTTGGCGCCGGCTGACGCCTGACGAAATCAAACTCCTCATGCAAAAGCGACCGCGCACCCGGCGCAAACCCGCGCACAAGTCTCCTGCGGCCAGTCACGGTTCTTCACGTCAATGAGGTAGAATAATCATTACCGCATTCCTTCGTGCAATCTTTGTATTGGTTCGTTTAGAGGCGGGCGTTGCCCGCCGTCTCAAGGTTGGGCCGGCGGGCAACGCCCGCCTCTAAACGACGATCAGGAGGCTGCACAGAGATTGATGAGTCCAGGGTGAAGCAGGAAAGACGAATGGAATTCGAGTTAACTGAAGAGCAAAAACAAATCAAGCTGAGCGTGCGCGAGTTTGCCGAGGCGGAGATCGCGCCGCACGTGATGGAATGGGACGAAGCCCAACACTTTCCCATCGAGCTGCAACCAAAACTCGCCGAGCTGGGACTGACCGGCGTACTTTTCCCGGAAGAGTATGGCGGCGCCGGCATGGGCTACGTCGAATACGCGACGATCATCGAGGAGCTTTCGCGCGTTGACGGCTCCGTGGGAATCTCGATCGCCGCGCACAATTCGCTTTGTTCAAATCACATCTATCAGTTCGGGTCGGAAGCACAGAAGCAGAAGTACCTCGTGCCGCTCGCCAGTGGAAAACACCTCGGCGCCTGGGGGCTGACTGAACCCAGCGCGGGCTCTGACGCTTCGGGAACTCGCTCGACTGCCGTGCGCAAAAATGGCGGTTGGCTCGTCAACGGTTCAAAGAATTTCATAACGCACGCGATCCACGCTGACACCTGCGTGGCAGTTGCAGTGACCGACCGCGAGAAGAGAAGCAAGGGAATTACGGCGTTCATCTTTGAAAAGGGGATGGCCGGCTTCTCGCCTTCGAAGAAAGAAAACAAGCTCGGCCTGCGCGCGTCGGAAACCGCGAGTGTCGTGTTTGAAGACTGCTACATTCCCGACGAAAATCGACTTGGTGAAGAGGGCCAGGGTTTCGTAAACGCCATGGAGGTTCTCGACGGCGGACGCATTTCGATTGCCGCGCTAGCTGTCGGAATCGCGCAGGGAGCTTACGAGTCGGCGCTGCGTTATTCGAAAGAGCGTCATCAGTTTGGCAAACCGATCTCAGAGTTCCAGGCGATTCAATTCAAACTGGCAAACATGGCGACGCAAATCGATGCCGCGCGACTCTTGATGTATCGCGCCGCCTGGCTGAAAGATTCCGGGCGGAAGGTCACGAAAGAATCCTCGATGGCCAAATTATTTGCTTCGGAAATCAGTGTGAACGTTTGCGAGGAAGCGATTCAGGTGCACGGCGGCTACGGCTACACCAAGGATTACCCGCCGGAAAAATATTGGCGCGATTCGAAACTTTGCACGATTGGCGAAGGAACTTCCGAAATTCAGCGAATGATCATTGCTCGCGAAATCCTGCTGCAGACTGTTTAGGAATTGGACGCCGTAACCAACAACCCGTCGCTGATCGATCGTATCGTGGCCGGCGACGCGCGCGCGGTGGCGCGGGCGATTTCGAAAGTTGAGGACGTTTCCAAAGACGCAGCGGAGTTAATGAAGAGCGTCTTCCCGCTGACTGGTCGCGGGCTGGTGATTGGAATTACCGGCGCGCCCGGCGCGGGCAAGTCGTCCTTAGTCGACAAACTTGCTCTGCACTATCGCAAGCAGGGTGAGCGCGTCGGCATCGTCGCCGTTGATCCTTCGAGTCCTTTCTCGGGCGGTGCGATTCTCGGCGACCGAATTCGCATGCAGACGTTGGGACTCGATCGCGGCGTCTTCATTCGTTCGATGGCCACGCGCGGAAATCTCGGCGGGCTGGCGCGCACGACCGTCGATGCGGTGTCCATACTCGACGCCGCCGGCTACAGCAAAATCATTATTGAAACTGTCGGCGTGGGCCAGGATGAGGTTGAAGTAGTCAAGGCCGCTGACATTTCGGTGGTAGTGCTGGTGCCGGGGATGGGCGACGACATCCAGGCAATCAAAGCCGGCATCATGGAGATTGGCGACATCTTCGTCATCAACAAAGCCGACCGCGAAGGCGTCAACGCCACGGAAAAGGAGTTGGAGGCGCTGCTGTCTCTGGCCATGCGAGACGACCTCTGGGAGCCGCCAATCGTCAAGACCGTGGCCACCGAAAGCAAGGGAATTCAGGATCTTGCCGCGGCGATCGAGAGCTACCGAGTGTTTCATCTGGAAAACAGGGCGGGAGACGGCCGGCGGCGGGCAATCGCGCGTTGGCGCATTCTGGAGCTGCTCCGCGAGCGTCTGGTGGCGCAAACTCTGGAGTCGGATTCGGCATCCGAAAAGCTTGAGCGCCTCGCGGGTGAAGTTGCCAGCCGCCAAAGAGATCCTTATTCTGCCGTAGAGGAATTATTGAAGCCTCGGTAGTTGAGGCTCTCAAGGTGGTCTTTGGACTTTGGCCTTTGGTCTTGGAAACCGATGTCTTTCCGAGCTTTCTAAGGCCAAAATCCAAAGACCTAAGGCCTTTAGCTTATGAAAGTCGATCACATTGGAATAGCCACCGGGCAACTCGACGAGGCGCTGGCGCTCTGGCGCGACGCTCTGGGTTTGCAGGTAGATTTCACTGAAGAAGTGACCGAGCAGGGCGTCAAGGTGGCGATGCTACCGCTCGGCGAGACGCACATTGAGTTGCTGGAACCGTTGAGCGAAAATTCTCCGGTCGGCAAGTTTCTGCAGAAACGCGGCCCGGGAATTCATCACGTGGCAGTCAGGGTTGCCGATATTCGCGCGACGCTGGCGGCGTTAAAGGAGAAGGGGACCCGGCTCATCGACGAAACTCCCCGAGTTGGCGCGCGCGGTTGCCTCGTTGCTTTCGTTCACCCGGCATCAGCTAATGGTGTACTGCTCGAGTTAGTACAGCAAGATTAGATTTGTTGGCGGTAGCCCGACCGTCAGGAAGGGCCCTTGCTCACGCGCGAGCTACTGCCCGGAATTTTAGAAAGGATATTATTTTGAACTCAACTACTAAAGCATGGATTGCGGCTGCTGTAGCCGTACTGTTTGCCGGCGGATTAATCGTCTGGCAGGTGAAGGCGCGACGATCTTCTGAAATCTCAAATTTGTCGGCCGAAGACATGGCCTTGATTGCTGAAGATCAGTCGCCGCAGTTTCGCTCGCGCCTCGCGTCTGATGCAGCGGTGCGAAAAGATTTTGCTGAAGACCTGCGCAAGCTGCTGGCGGTTGCCGAAGAGGCTCGCGCCAAAGGCGTCGCCAACAAGCCTGAAGTGAAGCGCCAGCTCGAATTGGTTCGTTCAGTAATCATTGCCAAAAATTATTTCAAGGCTCAGGGCGTTGGCCCAACTGGTCCGAACATTTCCGATCAGGAAGTCGAGGACTTTTTCAAACAGCCGGGCAACCAGGCGAAATTTGATCAGTTCATCAACGACGCCAAGGCGAAGAACCCGCAACTCGCCGGCGGCGAGATACCTGAAGAACAACTGAAGCAGGTCAAGAAGCAGCTTGGTCAGGTGCTCATCGGCGAGCAGCGCGCGATTGCCGCGGGCCAGGACAAAGGTCGGGCGCTCGATTTGCAGGTGACGCTCGAGCAGGCGCGCATCCTGGCGCAGACCTACGCCGAGGACGCTTTGAAAGACAAGATGACGGCCACCGACGCCGAGGTCGATGCCTACGTCGCGCAGCATCCGGAGTTGGACTCGAAGCAGAATCGCGCCAAAGCTGAGGAAGTTTTGAAACGCGCCAAGAGCGGCGAGGATTTCGCGAAGTTGGCCAAGGAATTTTCGACTGACCCGAGCAACAAAGATAAGGGCGGCGACCTGGGATGGTTTGGCCACGGCCAGATGGTCCCGGAGTTTGAACAGGCGGCCTATGCTTTGAAACCGGGCGAGATCAGCGATCTGGTTGAAACCAAGTTTGGCTTCCACATCATCAAGCTCGACGAAAAGAAGACAGAAAAGAAGGACGGCAAGGACGAGGAGAAAGTTCACGCCCGTCATATCCTGATCGGTGAAAGCGCGGGCGAGGGTGCGAATCCATTTGCGCCGCCACAGAGCGGTCGCGACAAAGCGCGCGCGGCGGTCGAGCAGGAAAAGCAAAAGCAGGTGCTGGACGATATTCTGAAGCGTTCCCACGTGACCGTGGCTGAAAATTTTCAGGTGAAAGCGCCTGAGCCGCAGCCCAACCAGGGAATGCCGCCGGGATTTGCGCCGGGTCCGGAACAGGGTGGTCAGCCACAGCCGGTCGAGCCGGTTAACGATCCGCACAAGCCGGCGGAGGCTCCGAAGCCCGCACCCAAACCGAAGAAATAGCGTAGTCGCTCTCGGATGACACTCTTTGAGCGTTGTCACCTGGCCTTGGCTACACGTCGGCAAGATCGAGATGCAGTTTGGCGATTATCGGGTCGAGATCATTCCCGACACTGAGTTTCACCTCGATGGCGGGGCGATGTTTGGCGTCGTCCCGCGCACGCTGTGGTCCAGGGTTTCCCCGCCTGACGAGCAAAACCGGATCAGGATGAATATGAACTGCGTGTTCCTCGACACCGGTGACGAGCGCGTGTTGATCGAAACCGGCATCGGCGAGAAGTGGTCTACGAAACACACCGAGATGTTTGGCATCACGCGCCGGCGAACGCTCGCCGAATCGCTGCAGTCGATTGGTGTTGAGCCGGACAGCATCAGCATTGTCATCAACACACACCTTCATTTCGATCATGCCGGCGGAAACACTTCGCTCAATGATGAAGGCCGGGCGGTGCCGGCGTTCGCAAATGCCCGTTACTTTGTTTCCCAAGCCGAAGTAGAACACGCTGAGGCGCCAAGCGAACGAGACCGCGCGAGTTACCTGCCGGAAAATTGGCGGCCGTTGGCGGCGACTGGTCAGCTCGAATTGAAACCTGCGGATTACGAAGTCTTGCCCGGGCTGAGAATGGAAACCTATCCGGGTCACAACCGATCGATGCAATGTTGGCGACTTAACAGAGAGGGCGAGACGCTGTTCGGGTTTGCCGATCTCGTGCCCATGCGCGTCCACGTGCCGCTGGCGTGGATCATGGGCTACGATCTCTATCCGGCCGAGACGCTGGAAGTGAAGAAAAAGCTTTTGCCGCAGGCAGCGCGCGAAGGTTGGACGTGCCTGTTTTATCACGATCCGGACGAACCGCTCTGCAAGCTGATCGAGGAAGACGGCAAACTGCGCGCGCTTCCTTGGGACCATGGCGATGTCTAAGTATGAAATGGGGATCTACTGGAGTGATCGCGATGACGCCTTCGTTGTCGAAGTTCCTGAATTGCCCGGTTGCATGGCCGACGGTTCCAGCTACCAGGAGGCGGTGCTAAATGCTGAACAGATTATTCAAGAGTGGCTTGATACTGCGAAAGAGGAAGGCCGTGCCATTCCCGAGCCGAAGGGCAGATTGATCTACGCCTAGCTGCGGCGCTGGATCTACCAAACACAAAATGGAATCAATCAAAATCGGAATCATTGGCGGCAGCGGTCTTTACCAGATGCCGGAACTTGAGGACGTTGAGGAGATCGTCGTCGCCACTCCGTTCGGTCCAACGTCTGACGCCTTCATTGTCGGCACGCTCGAAAACAACCGGGTCGCGTTTCTGCCACGCCACGGTCGCGGGCACAGCTTTACGCCGACCGAAGTTCCCTTCCGGGCAAACATCTACGGCATGAAGCTGCTCGGCGTCGAACGCATCTTGTCGGCTTCGGCAGTTGGATCGCTGCAGGAACAGTATGCGCCGCTCGACATGGTTATCCCCGATCAATTTTTCGATCGGACGAGGGCGCGGGCGCGCGAGTCAACTTTTTTCGGCGAAGGGATCGTTGCCCACGTTGCCTTCGCTCATCCGCTCTGCGATGAACTGGGAGATGTGCTCGAAGAGTCGTGCAAGGTCACTGAAGTAAACGTGCATCGCCGCGGCACGTATCTCTGCATGGAAGGTCCGGCGTTTTCGACGAAAGCGGAATCTGAGGTTTACCGGGCCTGGGGCATGGACGTCATCGGCATGACCAACCTGCAAGAGGCCAAGCTCGCGCGCGAGGCGGAAATTTGCTACGCGACGCTCGCCCTCGTGACCGATTACGACTGCTGGCATCCGGGGCACGACGCCGTAACCGCCGATTCCGTCATTCAGTACTTGCATAAGAACGCGCGGAATGCCCAACTGATCATGAAAGAAGCGGTCAGGCGCTTGAGCGAACAGGAGCGCAAATGCAAATGCGCCACGGCTTTGAAGAACTCGATTTTCACGGCGCCGCATCTGTGGCCGGCGGAGACGCGGAAGAAACTTGACGCCATCGTGAAGAAATACGCACTCTCCTGAAAGAGTTGCGCATCCAAAGGCTGAGTTTTAAGTTTCAAGTTCCAAGTTCCAAGTTTCAAGTTTCAAGTTTCAAGTTTCAAGTTTGAAGGCTGAAGTCTGAAGTGCGAATTTGTTCCAGGTTCCGTTTTGAGATTTGGAATCTGAAATCTGAAATTTTGAATATGAGATCTTAGATTTAAGATCTAAAGCAAGAGGTGATTTATGAAGAGTCTTATGAAAAAGCGTCTTGTGAAGAAAGTTTTTGCTCCTTCGCTCGTGCTGGCAACAGCCTTGTCCCTTTCCGCTTCGCCTGCCTTCGGCCAGGGAAAGGCAAAGACAGGCCCGGATCCGTCTTTGATTCATGATTCGGAACTGGAAAAGGATTCGAAGCACAACCTCGAAGTCGCGCGTCATTATTTCAAGTTGAAGAAAGCCTACGTGGCCGCGATCAAGCGGTGTGAGGAAATCGACGTCGGCAACCCGACTTTTGCGCAAATGGACGAAGTGCTTTACATCGCCGGGCAGAGCAGCCTGCGTCTGGCCGAGAATCGCGGCAAGCAAGTGAAGCCAAAGGATAAAACTCCCGAGGAACTGCGGCAGGATGCGCGCGTCTACCTATCACGGTTGGTGGCCGGCTATCCGAACAGCCAGTTTCGCAAACAGGCGGAGACTGACTTGCAAGGGCTGGGTGGTCCAATCGAGGTGGAAAAAACGCAGTGAGCGTGGGCAGTGGGCAGTGGGCAGTGGGCAGTGGGCAGTGGGCAGTGGGCAGTTGCACCGAGCACGAAGCACGGAAGTGCTACGTTTCAAGTACAAAGTTCAAAGTTCAAAGCACCAAGTTCAAAGTACAAGCTGGAATCCCAGACAGCCAAATCCAAAGTCGAAAATCTAACATCTAATTTATGTCTCTACTTGTAGTCGGTTCCGTGGCGTTCGACGCGGTCGAAACGCCTTTTGGCAAGTGTGAAAAAATGCTGGGCGGCTCGTCGTCCCACTTCTCGATCTCCGCCAGTTATTACACTGACGTGCGCATCGTCGGCGTCGTAGGCGGCGATTTTGGTCCCGAAGATCGCAAGGTCTTTGACGCTCATAACATCGACACGTCGGACCTGGAACAAGTTGCCGGCGGCAAAACGTTTCGTTGGTTCGGACGCTACGACTACGATCTGAATGTCGCGCACACGCTCGACACCCACCTGAACGTGTTCGCGGACTTCCAACCGAAACTGTCAGAGACGTCGAAGAAAGCGCGGCTCGTTTTTCTTGGCAACATCCAACCGGATTTGCAGCGCGGCGTGCGTGAACAGGTGCCGAACGCTGAGTTGGTGGCGCTGGACACGATGAACCTGTGGATCGAAACCGCGCGCGAGTCACTGCTGAAAACGATCCAGGGCGTCGACCTTGTAATCATCAACGACGCGGAAGCGCGCCAACTGACTGGAATCCCAAATCTCATCAAAGCGGCCCACCAGATTCTTTCCTGGGGACCGAAAGCCCTGATCGTGAAACGAGGCGAGTATGGCGCGGCGCTGTTCACGCGCACGAGTTACTTCGCAATTCCTGCCTTCCCGCTTGAATCGGTCTTCGATCCCACCGGCGCCGGCGACACGTTCGCCGGTGGTTTCATGGGCTATCTGTCGAGTCAGGAAAATCTTGACGAGGCAGCGATGCGGCGGGCGATGATTTTTGGATCGGTGATGGCGTCATTCAACGTTGAGGAATTTGGCACGGCGCGCGTTGAGCGGCTCACTCATGATGAAATCAATGAACGCTTTCGCGCTTTCAAACAGATGACCCACTTCGATGAAATTCCGTTTGAAAAAGCAGTGACGAGCGGCAAGTGAAGAGTGACAAGTTGAACAGAACTGCTTATCTTGTCACTAGTCACTCTTAACCGGTCACGGAGGTTCTATGTTCTGTCCTGTTTGCGAATCAGAATACCAACCCGGCATCACGCGATGTCCCGACGACGATTCAGAATTGGTCGCGCGTTTGACGCCGGAGACTACCGCTCATGACGGCAGCGAAGCGGAATTCAAGCCGCTTCACCATCTGGGTTCACCGGCTGAAGCCGAAATGGTTAACGACATTCTGAGCCAGAACGGAATCCGCTCGATGGTCAAAGCCGGCGGCGCAGACACGTTGTCGCCTTTGTTGTCGGCGACTTCAGAAGGCGCGATCATTTTCGTTGATGAGCGTGACTACGACCGCGCCAGGGAAATATACGAATCGTTTTTCGGCGAGGACACTACACCGCTGACCGGCGACGCGCCAGAGGAGCCGGAGCGGTAGCCGCGATCTAACGGCCAAGACGGCAAGGTCGCCAAGTTCAACACACGCTCGGGAGAAGAGCGCCCTTCGTTTGAGTTTCACTTTTACATCATCCTCACTTGGCGTTCTCTGCATCTTGGCGGTTTATCCGGCAACGAACCATGCCCACCGAAGAAGCAAACCAGGCGCTCGTAGTGTTCATGACGGCCGCCGATGCCGACGAGGCGCGCCGTCTGGCGGATATGTTGGTTGGTGCGCAATTGGCGGCCTGTGTGCAAATCCTTTCGGAAATCGAGTCTGTCTATCGTTGGCAGGGAAGAACGGAGCGGCAGCGTGAAGTCTTGTTAATCGCGAAGACGATCGCGTCAAGGTTCGCTGATCTGGAGCGGGAAGTACGTGCCATCCACAGCTACGAGACGCCGGAGATCGTGGCGGTGCCGCTGACTCACGGCTCCGCAACCTACTTGCAATGGCTGCGTGCCGGCGTGGACACGCCAACGGAAGCAGAGAATTCCTAACCAGCATTCCTAATAGGCATTCCTAATCTGCGGGTGGACCTCGATACTTACCCGCAATTTCTGATCGCAGACTGTTCCCACTCGCCAGTCGCAAGACGCTTTGGCTGTCTACGATAATCTGAACCACTTCCTCAGGTGAGTCCGTTACGTGGAGCAGCTTGAGGTCCTGCTCTGTAATTTTCCCTTCCTTCAGTAAGACATCGCCAATCCAGTTCAACAACCCGCCCCAGTAAGCCGAGCCGAAAAGTACGACCGGAAAGTCGCGAATCTTTTTCGTTTGAATCAGCGTGAGGGCTTCGAACAGTTCATCGAGCGTGCCAAAGCCGCCGGGAAAGATAATGAAGCCGAGGCTGTATTTGACGAACATCATCTTGCGCACGAAGAAGTATTTAAACGTCAGGCCTTTGGTCAGGTAAGGATTGGAATACTGTTCGAAAGGCAGTTCGATGTTGCAACCGATGGAAAGTCCGCCGGCCTCAAAGGCGCCGCGGTTGGCCGCTTCCATAATTCCTGGCCCGCCGCCGGTGATGACCGCGAAGCCGGCCTTCGCGAGTAGCGCGGCCGTTTCCTGGGCCGCTTTGTAGTCAGGATCGTCGGTGCGCGTGCGCGCGGAACCAAAAACCGCAATCGCCCGCGTGAGCGTTGCCAGTTCGTCAAAGCCTTCGACGAACTCGCCCATGATGCGAAAAACGCGCCAGGTGTCAGTGTGAGTAAACTCCGCCGGTCCGGGACTCTCGAGCAGTTGCTCGTCCTGGGTCGTGCCGGGCTTGTGTGGGTCGGTTTCCGCTGAATCGGCCATGACTAGGTTTCAAGTTTCAAGTTTCAGTAGTTTCAAGTTCCAAGTTCCAAGTTCCAAGTTCCAGGTTCCAGGTTCCAGGTTCAGGTTCCAGGTTCCACTTCGATCTCGAGTTTCAAGTTTGCGACTCCGACCCCGCTTAAACTTGAAACTTGAAACTTGAAACTCGGAACTTGAAACTAGTTCATATCCCCATAATGTTGTAGCCGCAATCGACGTGAATCACTTCCCCGGTGATCGCCGAGGCCATCGGGCTGCAGAGAAACAAAGCGGTGTTGCCAACTTCACGCGGATCGACATTGCGTCGCAGCGGCGCGCGCTCGGCGGCGTGCTTCAGCATTGTGCTGAAATCTGCGACACCGCGCGCGGACAGGGTTTGAATCGGCCCGGCGCTAATTGCATTGACGCGAATGTTGCGCGGCCCGAGGTCAGCGGCCAGGTAACGCGTGCTGGCTTCCAGCGCCGACTTTGCCACGCCCATAACGTTGTAACCGGCGACAACTTTTTCCGCGCCGTAGTAGCTCATGCAAACAATGCTGCCGCCACCTGTCATCAGGGGCGTCGCGGCGCGGGAAAGTTGCACCAACGAATACGCGCTGATCTCAAGCGCGGTGAGAAAGGCTTCGCGACTGGTGTCAAGATATTCGCCGCCCAGCGCTTCGCGCGGCGCGTAGGCGATGCTGTGTATCAGAAAATCCAGCCGACCAAATTCCTCTGCGACGTGTTTGAAAGTGGCGTCGACTTCGTCCTGCTTCGCAACGTCGCAGGGCAGCAGCAACGATCCGGGCATCGTCTCGTTTGTCAGGCTCTCAACATTCTCCTTCAGCCGTTCGCCCTGATACGTGAAAGCCAGACGCGCGCCCGCTTCGTGTAGAGACTGGGCGGTGGCCCAGGCAATCGAGCGCTTGTTCGCAACACCGAAAATGATTCCGAATTTGTCTTTTAGCATTTATTTAGATTCTCTCGAAGACTATTCCACTGTCGAGCAACCATGAACTCCAACGCTGGCATCCTTACCGCGTCTAGAATTCCACCTTCTCATAGATGTCTTTGAGTGATAAGGAACAGTCGATAGAAACCAGGTTGATGATTCCTTCACCTGATGTGTCAGAGTACAACCAGCGATCGTCCGGCTGTCTGAGGAACTGTTCGACCCTGGGGATGTCTTGCGCTACCAGCACATATTCCATTAGCGAAGCGAGACGCTGATAGCTTTCAAATTTCTTGCCGCGGTCGTAACGTTCGGTTGACGGTGACAGGACTTCGATGATGACAATCGGATTCAGCAGGTTGTCGTTGAAGGCATCGTCGGTTTGTGGCGAACCGCAAACAACGACAACGTCGGCGTAGGCATAGTGCGGCGTTTGGGGAATAGTGATCCGCATGTCGCTTGAGAAAGCAGTACAAGCCCGATCCCGAAGTTGCCGGTGCAGGGTCCCCAGCAGATTTACGGCGATCAGGTTGTGTTGCATGCTGGCCCCGGCGAACGCGAAGACCTCTCCTTTATAGTACTCGCTCTTGTAATCAGCTTCTCTTTCCAGAGCAAGATATTCTTGGGCCGTTATTAATGTCTTGGGTTTGGTCGACATCATTCGTTCAGTGTTTATACCAGTGCAGTACTGATATTCTGCACGTATTTCAGCACAACCCCGCGCCTTTGTCAGCAATCAGTGCTTAAAGTGTCGGATTCCCGTGAAGACCATCGCCAGATCGTGTTCGTCGGCGGCGGCGATCACTTCCGCGTCGCGCACTGAGCCGCCGGGTTGAATCACCGCGGTGATGCCGTGCTTCGTGGCTTCGTCAAGGCCGTCACGAAAAGGGAAGAACGCGTCGGACGCCAAAACAGATCCAGCGATTGGCAACTGAGCGCGCATGGCGCCCAGCTTCACCGAATCAACGCGCGACATTTGCCCGGCGCCGACGCCAACCGTCTGCCCTTCGCGTGCATAAACAATCGCGTTCGACTTTGTATGTTTGCAGACCGTCCAGGCGAAGAGTAACGCGGCTATTTCTTCTTCGGTCGGCTGTCGTTTGGTGACGACGTTCAGATCAGCTCGCGACAGACGATGCGTGTCGCGCGTTTGTACCAGCATGCCGCCTGAGATCTGTTTGTGTTCCAAACCTATTGCTTGTTCCGGTGTTCCCATACTTAGGACGCGTAGGTTCTTCTTCGCTTGCAAAATCTCCAATGCCGCCGGCTCGTACTCCGGCGCGACGATTACTTCAGTGAATATTTCAACCACCGCACGCGCCGCCGCTTCATCAACCGGAGCGTTAAAAGCGACGATGCCACCAAAGGCCGAGGTAGGATCGGTTGCCAGCGCCCGTCGATACGCCTGTTCGGCCTGATTCACCCAAGGCGACGCCCGCCGGATTCGTGTGCTTTATGATCGCGCAGGCAAGCTCATCAAAATCAACAACGAGCTGCCAGGCGGCATCCGCGTCGACGTAGTTGTTGAAAGACATTTCCTTTCCCGCGAGGAGTTCAGCACGGGCGACGCCTTGAGTATCCGAATCGCTGATCTCGTACAGCGCTGCCAACTGATGCGGGTTTTCCCCGTAGCGCAGGGCGCGACCGTCCTCCAGGCTGAGGGACATGTCCAACGGCAATTCACCAGGAGACGCTTCAGGAAGTTCCACCGCCGAAGTTTCGAACAAATACCTCGAAACATAAGCGTCGTAAGTGAACGTCGTTGTGTAGGCGATGGCGGCAAGCTTGTGTCGCGTCGCGAGCGACAGCCTGCCGTCGTTAGCCTTCATTTCATCGACGATCTCCGGCCAGGTTTCTTTGGCCGTAACTGCGGCCACGCTAAGGAAGTTTTTCGCCGCCGACCGGATCATCGCCGGGCCGCCAATGTCGATCTGCTCGATTGCTTCTTCCGTAGACACACCTTCACGCGCGATCGTTTCCTCAAACGGGTAGAGGTTGATGACGACCATGTCGATCGGCTCGATACTGTGTTCCGTGCATCGCCGCTTGATGTTCGGGATTGTCACGAACGCCAAGCAGGCCGCCGTGAATCTTTGGATGAAGTGTTTTTACGCGTCCGTCCATCATCTCCGGAAAGCCGGTGACGTCGGAAACGTCGCGCACGTCGATGCCGGCGTCGCGCAACGTCTTCGCGGTTCCGCCGGTGCTGATGATTTCTATGCCAAACGATTTGAGTTCGCGAGCGAATTCCACAATTCCGTCTTTGTCGGAAACGCTGATTAGTGCGCGCCTAATCGTCCGCAAGCCGAGTTCCTGATTTTCGGTCATTAGTTTGTAAGCAGATGAGTTCGGATTTTGAAAGATACTGTTTACCGAATGGCGAGTTCAGAAGCAAGTTTGCGGCGAGGGCGAATACAATATCCGCAGATTACGCAGATTACGCAGAAAGTTTTTGAAAGCTAAGTGTCCGACAGCATTCTTCGCGGGGATGAACGTTTTCCACTTTATTGTAATCTGTGAAATCTGCGTAATCTGCGGATACTATCTAGCGTGGGTTCAGCTTGTCAGCCGGCATGTTGACGAAAAACTCATGGGCGCGCGCGAAGCTGTTGTTCCAGAGTCGATACTCAACACCCTCCGGCATGCTGACTTTGAAACGATGCTTGCGGCCATCGTGCGAACCCTCGCCAGCATAAAAGCCAAGCAGGTATTGGCTCTTCAGATCCTCTTCGATGGCCTGGAAGATCGGCGCGAGATCGTAGTTTGCCCTGGTCGCTTCAGGGGACAGCGCCGCGGTTGCGTTGCCCGCGAGGAAATACTTGCCGCCGGTTTTGTCCGCGAGTTCGCGAAAGCCTTTTGCCGGAGGCCGCACCGCCAGACGACCGTCACGCGGCGCGTATAACGGCAGGTGGATCACGTAAAACGAGACGTGCTTCTGCACTGCTGCCTGGATTACCTGACTTGCCTTGAGCTTGCTCGCGTTGTCGAGCCCGTCGCTGATTAGAATTGCGATGCGACGTTCTGAGCGGGCGCGCGGCAGCGACTCGAAGGCGTTAACGGCTGCCGCAGCCGCGTCGAAAATGGCCGTGTGCTGATTTGGTTTGACCGGGATGTTGAACGCTTCGCGAAGCGCCGCGGCGTCGCGCCCGAAGCGGGCGACCTGCGACGGCTGTTCCGCGAAATGTATGACAGCCACTTGCGACTTTTCGCCGAACCGGCTGAACAACCCGAGCGCCGCCTGACTCTGCTGCGAAACAATTTCGCGCAGACTTCCCGATTGATCGAGCGCAAAGACAAGGGCGACGCGGTCAGCGCCGCGGTAAAGATACAAGCCGGCGGTGGCGCGCTCGGGATCGTTCAGAACCAGGTCGTGCTCGGCCAATGGTGTCGCCGGTTGGCGTCGGTCGCGAATGCGGATGGGGAAAATCAGGAGGTCGGTACTGACCCGGACGACGTCATCGTCTGCGGGAGTTGCTGGAGTTTGTGACTCGGCCTGTGACTTTGGAGTTTGTCGCTCCGCGGTTGATGGCGGCTGCGTTTGCGGCTGCTGCGGGTACACCGGGAAGGCAGACAACGTGAGCAACCCTGCCGCAGTTATCAAAATCGCGCCGGCGAGTCCAAGCGTCGAACGTACAGACGAACGCACCGAGCCAGCGCGGAAAGTTAAAGGGGTTGTTTTTGACGCTGCGGCAGGCAGAGGCATGCGGCCTTCGGCTCAGACTAAAAATCGGCCGAAAAGCAGAATGCTCAGGATGACTATTATCGTGATAACGATGATCTTGACCAGGCTCATGACTAATCCCTCAAGGTTAGGGAGACAGAAGGGACAGGAACAGCCTGTATTCTAAAAGCGGCTCAGCAAAGTGTCAATGAACGGACGGCGGAACCGGGACTTTGGAGTGCGGTGACCCGGCACCGCTTTGGTCGGTCGCGACCTGTCGCCGGCCCCGCTCTAGCACTAGCCAACGGAAAGGTCCGAGCGTCAAGCCGCTCGGGAAAAAGCGGTGCCAAGTCACCGCACTCCAAAAAAGCACCGCACTCCAAAAGGAGACTAGAACGTGACGCCGATCTGTGCCTGGTAACTGCGCGGTGCGATGAAATGCGTCCCGCTAAACGTCGACTGAAAATTGTAAAGCGCCGCCTTGTTCGTCAGGTTCAAAATCGTAAACCGCAACGTCGTGCGCGTGCGGTCGGTGCGGAATAAGTTGTCCGTGCCGGCGCTGAAATCAAACACGTGACGCGGTGCAATGCGCGGCGGATTGTGATCGTCGTTGACGGTGCCGTCTGCCGGAATGTTGATCCGCAAAGCGCCGCGGTTTGGATCGGCGCAAGTTGTGATTGGTTGCGCGCGCGTGGCGAAAGTGTTCCCGCAAAAGAGACCGATCTGCGCCTGTTGGTTACCAGTGAAAGTCAGCGCGGTCGCGTAGTCGGGCACGGCGCCCGACACCAGACCGCGGTCGTAGCGCCAGGAGAAGGAAACGTAAGGCGCGATCTTTTTCCACTGCTGAAACTGATACTGCACCTGCGTGGTTTGCTGGAACGCCTGATCGTGGTCGATGCGAAACACTCCCGGCGGCAGATCGGAATTGAAAAACAGGCCACCGCTCTCGGGCGGAAAGTAGCGCGAGCGCGTGTGTCCGGCAACCATGAAAGCCGAGAGGCCTTTGTAGTTTGTCAGGTTGATGCGGGCGCTAACGCCGTCGAGTTTCGACGACTGCCAGGAGATTGGGAACGTCACCGACGTGTTGAAGAGGACGTTGAAGTCGTAGGCGTTGTTCGTCCGTTTGTAGAAATAATCGCCGTCGAGAATTACGTGGCTGCCGAGCGCCTGCTGAAACCCGACGTTGAATTGATGTCGCCGCCCAGGCAGCAGGGGCAAGTTGCTGGTGTCGCCAAACACGCCGTTGGCCAGGCCGCCCGCGCCGGTGGCGCTCGAAAGGATCAAGTTCTCGTTGTAGGGAGTTTCAAAATTGCGAGTGTACGATCCGCGCAGAACTGTGTTTGTGCGCTTCAGCAGGTAAGAGACGCCAAGGCGCGGCTGCAGCAAGCTGCCGTGCGTGATGCCGTTGTAGTTGTCGAAGCGCAGGCCCAACGAAACGGTCGCGTTTCCCAGCGTCAGGGAATCCTGCGCGAACAGCGCTTCCTGTTTGATGTCCGTGTGAGCGCGGAAGACGAACGGAGAGCCGCCGCGCGTGAGATCAAACGGCAAAAGTCCCGGCAGAAAATCAGGGCTGGCCGGGTCGTTGAACTCGGGATCGGTGATGCCGAACTGAAAACCCTCCGTCAGGAAAGTGTGTGAAAACTGCACGCCAAACTTCGCGTTGTGAATTCCCTTGACGTAAGAAAGATCCGCCTTGATGCCCGCGTTGTTCAGGCGCCGCGACTGCTCGAAAGTAATCGGCTGATCGGCAAACGAATTAGGACTGGCTAAGTACTGAACAGTGTCGAGCCGGTAATAAGGGTTGATGGCCAGGACCGTGGTCGGACTGAAAATGTGAACGTAGCCGGGCGCGACGTTCAACGTGTGGACCATCTGCCGCTGATCCTGACCGGTGGCTTGTTGGTCAAAGTCGTTAGGCGTCTGAAAACTGTTGCGCGCCAAAAAGAGATTCAGGTGAAACGTGTCTCGAGCATTAGGACTGTAGTCGATTCTGTTGAAAAGGTTCACCGCGGTGCCACGATCGTGCAGCGGCGTGAGTTCAGGCGCGTCGAGAAAGCGACCGGAGCGCTCGAAGTTGAAAGCAATGAAATTTCCTAGTTTCTCGTTGCCATAGGCGAGGGCGGCATCTTCGTGAGTCGTCCCGAACGAGCCGTAAAGCGCATTGAAACTTCCGGTTGGCTTCTTCTGGTTTAGACCGGAATGCGTCGTCGCGTTGATCACGAGGCTCGTTTTGTCGCCGTATTCTGCCTGCGCCGCGCCCGTGACGACTTCGAGCGATTGAATGGCGTTTACAGGAATTTGCGTTGAAAAAGCCTTACTTTGCTGGTCAGAGATTGGTTGGTTGTCGAGCGAGATCGTGCTCTGCGCGTGATCGCCGAGCGGATGATAGAAACCGTTTGAGTCGGCGACGACGCCGGGAGCCGCAAGGGTTATCACTTCACTCAAGCCGTTGCCGGGCTGACGAACAGGCATTCTTTTGATGAGCGTCTGATCAACGTCCGTGTGGCTGGAAGCGACATTCTCAAGCGCGTCAGAGGCGTCCATGCCCGTGACCGTGACGGTTTCCGAAGCGCCGCCGACAGCAAGCGGAATCTTCACGCTGATTGGCACTGACGTCCGCACGATGACGTTTTGCGTGGAGACGTCGAAACCTGAAGCGGCAACGCTGAGTTGATAGTTGTTCGGCGGCACGTTGTAAAAGCGAAACGTGCCGTCAGCGTTGCTGGTCGCGGTGCGCGTGTAGCCGGTGACGGAGTTAGTGATTGTGATGTTGGCGCTCGGCACGGCGGCGTTGTTGGGATCGAGGACGACTCCCTCAATCGTTCCGGAGCTTAGCGACTGGGCCAACGTCGCCGAACTAACGACCGATATGAGTGCAAACAAACCGACCAGACGTAGCGTGAAAAAGATCCTTTTGCGAACCATCTTCGTCTTACCTTTCTAATTCTTCTGCAATTGAAAACGCGGCTGCGGATACACCTGCAGCCAATTGATCGCGCCCGTCATCAAAGCTGGACGGTTAAGCGAAATTTGCGGATTGAATTAGAAGGTTGACGGAGGAGCGCGCCCGCGTTGCGGAGCGGCGGTTTCGGAATTAACCGTGACCGCGGCCAGACTTATGAAGCGAGAATTGAGCGATGATGAGATGAAACTCGGCGGAGCTGAAAGTAGTGTCGCAGAGAAGTGCTGATGAAGTTGACAGATCAGGCAGTCGCCGCAGCCGGGCAGCGTGTTAGTTGCCGTCGTTTCTGCCGTCGGGTCCGAAACTGCATTAACGCTGAGGTCGTTTGCGGGCCCCGCGAAACCGGCGTGCGTGTGCGCAGCCTCGAACGTCGTGCCGTAAACGATGAAACCGAGCAGCAGAAGCGCGAGCACGCGGGCAAACATGCCGTGCCTGTTACCGAACCTGAGATTTGCTTCGTTGACCACTTTTTTTCGGGTTATGTTAGAGTCCTGAGCAGAAGTATAGGGATGCCTACCAGCACTGTCAAAGAAGTCTCTGATCGACTGCCGCCGCGGAAAATTGAGCTGGTGCTGCTCATCATGTTCCAGCAATTTGCGAGTTTGTTTCGGGGGAGACGGGCGCGGATCGTCGCGCGCGGGCTGCTCTTTTCTGCGTGCGGAGTGCTGTTGTTTGCCGGCGTCGCGAACGTCCATGGGCAAACGCTGCGTGCTCGCATCAGTGTGATTTCGGTTGATCCCGGTCGGGTCAAAATTGAGGCGGAACTACCTGACGCGACGAGCGCTTTGTCGTTTCGCAACACGTACGCGGGCGTGCTTGGGTTGGGCGAACGAATTGAAAAACTGGAAGCGAGCAGGGCGAATGGCGAGAGTGTCCTGGTCAACAGATTGGCGCCAGGCGAGTATCAGAATGCAGAAAAATTCGCGCGGCTGCGGTATGAGGTGAACCTGGTAGAACTGTCGCGACCTGCGCAGATGTCGCATGTTTCCTGGTTGAATCGAGAGCATGGACTGCTCATGCTGATGGATTTGTTGCCGGTGCCGACCAGAAGCTCGGGCGGATCATCGTCGGCGGAAGTTGAAGTTGATGTGCCTGCGGGTTGGACTGTCGCAGCGAACGCAAAGAAGGACGGGGCGCGATTCTCAACGGACGACGCCGAGAACGCCGTGTTTCTGATTGGGCCCAAGGTACGTGAGCAGACGGAATCGTTTGGCGCGATCAACTTCTCGGTCATCTCTTCAGGCAAGTGGCCCTTCTCAGAGAAAGACGCCCTGAAGTCTGCGCGACAAATCATTGAAGAATACTCAACGATGACGCAGTTCGCTCTCAAGCGAAACGCGGTGTTGATGCTGGTCCCTTACCCAGCGAATGCAGGTCCGCAAAGTTGGAGCGCGGAGACGCGCGGGAACGCCGTCGTTTTGCTTTTGGGGCGCAAGGCGAGCGGGAAGCGAGTTTTGTCGCGGCTTGGAGTTCTGCTTAGTCACGAACTTTTTCATCTGTGGGTGCCAAACTCGCTGAATCTGGCCGGGAACTACGATTGGTTTTTTGAGGGCTTCACTCTTTATCAGGCCTTGCGGATGGACTTGCGTCTTGGGTTGATCTCGTTTGAAGAATACCTGGAAACAATCGCGCGAGTTTACGATTCGTTTTCGTCTTCCCCTGACCGGGATCGCTTATCATTGATCGAGGCATCAGAGCGACGCTGGACCACCTCCTCGTCGCTCGTCTATGACAAAGGGATGCTGGTGGCTTTGATGATCGATTTGACTTTGCGGAAACAGAACGATTGTCGCGAGTCGCTCGACGGCGTGTATCGAGACCTGTTTCGATCCGCTGCGGCGGGACAGGTAAGCGCAAACGGGACTATAATTGGAATCCTGAACGCTCGCGAAGGATTGGCTGGCTTTGTGAAGGACTACATCGAAAACCTCGGCAAGCCGGAACTGGATGCGACGTTCGCGAACTATGGAATTCAGGTGCAGCGGGGAAGTGCTGGAACGAAGTTGGTTGTGGCTCGTGACCTTGATCCGACGCAACGAAAACTCCTTGGCTGCATCGGTTATCAAAAGTAGTTTATTCAAACAGCATTGCCAATTAAGATCCGCAAATCAATGATGTTCATTTCAAACTTCAAATTGAGTTTTATCTTCAAGAGTCTTTTGATCTTGTCGTCCTTGGCGTTGGCGCAGGGCTGCAGCACGCTCGCAAAGCAAAACGAAACGGGAGTCGTGGTCGCGCGTCGGGCGCAAATACGCAGTTCGACGGCCGTCGTAGCCGCTGATTTGCTGGTAGTTAATCGCGGCGATGCGGTTGAGATCCTTGATTTTCAGGACGTTCAGGATCCGACGGACAATTCCAAGAAAGAGCGATGGCTGCGAGTGCAGGCGCATGACGAGGACAGCACGGAAGGCTGGATCGAATCGCGCAACGTGATGCCTGACGAAGTGCTGCAGGCCGCCAAGAAACTGGCGGAAGAAGATAACGGCATTCCGGCGCAGGCGAGCGGCCAGCTTCGCGCCAGCTCGAACCTGCGACTCAGTGCCGATCGGACCGGCAATGAAAACATCATGATGCGGCTCGATAGCGGCTCGAGCTTTGAAATCGTGGGTTGGAAGCGCGTGCCGAAACCGAAGTCTTCCGAAGCGATCGAGACTGATATCGCTCCGAAGGCAGGAAGCGCGCAGCCGGGAAACAGTCGCGGGACTAAAGATAGTCAGGCTGAAAACGAGCCCGAAGAAACTAACGAGCTTTGGTACAAGGTCCGTTTGCCTTCACAGATTTCGCCGGCGCCTGCAGGTTGGATTTATGGCAAGCAGGTTGAACTCACGGTTCCCAGCGACATTATTTTCTATCGCACCGGGCGCGAGTTTGTCGCCTGGCAAAGGCTCGATGGCGATTCATCGGATGCTGACGGCTCAAAAACCAAGGACGCGGGCAGGGAAGCGAAGCCGGGGAGCTGGGTGATTTTGGAAAAAAGCAGTTCCAATCAGCCGCACACTTTGGGTGAGCCGGATTTCGATCGCGTTTACGTGCTGGGCTATGACAAGCGCGATCAGGAACACTACACGGCCTACCGCAGTCCTGATGTAAAGGGCTTTCTTCCGTGCCGCGTTGAAGGCAGACCTGACAACAAGACCTTCACGATTCGCGTTCAGGATGAGAATGGACAAATAAGCGACGTGCAATACGGAATATACAAAGATGCTCGCGGCTATTTGAAAGTCAGCGCTCCGAATGTGGACAAAGACAAGGACAAGAAGAAGAAATAGTTTCGCTCTGCCTCACGTGAGTAAACAATCGTTCGCAGAATCTCTGAAACGTGGAACCCATAAAAACAAGGCAGCGTCCCATGATCGTCGGCGTCGGTGGTTTTACTTCCGAAGTTGGCAAGACCACGCTGCTGTGTGATCTGCTCCGCGCGTTCCCCGGGTGGGAAGCGATCAAGACGACGCGCGGGCACTATCGTTCCTGCGGAAAGGATCCGCAAGCGTGTTGCGTCAGTCATCTGCTGGCGGATGAACCAGTAATTCGCTCTGGACGTGAGTTAACTTATGAACCCGGCAAAGACACCGGTCGCTACTGGGACGCGGGAGCCGCAAACGTCCATTGGCTGATCGCCACAGACGATCAAATCGCAGGCGGAATAAAGCAGGCGCTCGCTCGCGTCGAAGCACCGGCAGTGTTT
>CAVVIS010000003.1:2575000-2657766 GCA_963748345.1 Blastocatellia bacterium
CCGTGTGCTGTGGGAGGACGCAGTAGGGTAGGCGAGACGGCCGATGGATGTGCCGTTGAACTCACTATAGCCCGTCACTTTGGAAAATCCGGGTGACATCAGGGTAAGAGTAGGGACGAAAGTAGGGGTAAAACCCGAAAAAAGTCGCTGACCCCAGCTGCCAAGAAAATTCTCGTTCAGCTATACACGCGATCAGACCGTACCGCAAACCGACACAGGTAGGTGGGGTGAGAATCCTAAGGCGCTTGTGAGAACTCTCGTTCAGGAACTCGGCAAACTGACCCCGTAACTTCGGGAGAAGGGGTGCCGTCCTCCGGGACGGTCGCAGAGAAATGTCCCAGGCGACTGTTTACTAAAAACACAGGTCTCCGCAAAGTCGTGAAGACGACGTATGGGGGCTGACGCCTGCCCAATGCTGGAAGGTTAAAAGGAGTGGTTAGTCGTAAGGCGAAGCTACGAATTGAAGCCCCAGTGAATGGCGGCCGTAACTATAACGGTCCTAAGGTAGCGAAATTCCTTGTCGGGTAAGTTCCGACCTGCACGAATGGCGTAACGATCTGGGAGCTGTCTTAACGAGAGACACAGCGAACTTGTAGTACCGGTGAAGATGCCGGTTTCCCGCATTTAGACGGAAAGACCCCGTGCACCTTTACTACAACTTGATAGTGGGTTCGGGCAAACGATGCGCAGGATAGGTGGGAAGCTTTGAAGCCGGGCTTTTGGGCTCGGTGGAGCTAACGGTGAGATACCACCCTTCGTTTGTCTGGACTCTAACCTAGGGCCGTAATCCGGTTCAGGGACACTATCAGGCGGGTAGTTTGACTGGGGCGGTCGCCTCCCAAAGAGTAACGGAGGCGCTCGAAGGTTGGCTCAGGCTGTTTGGAAATCAGCCGTAGAGTGTAAACGCATAAGCCAGCTTGACTGTGAGACAAACAAGTCGAACAGGTACGAAAGTAGGAGTTAGTGATCCGGCGGTTCTGTATGGAAGGGCCGTCGCTCAACGGATAAAAGGTACGCCGGGGATAACAGGCTGATCCTGCCCAAGAGTTCACATCGACGGCAGGGTTTGGCACCTCGATGTCGGCTCATCTCATCCTGGGGCTGAAGAAGGTCCCAAGGGTTTGGCTGTTCGCCAATTAAAGAGGTACGTGAGCTGGGTTTAGAACGTCGCGAGACAGTTCGGTCCCTATCTAGTGTGGGCGGAGCAGGATTGAGGGAATCTGTCCTTAGTACGAGAGGACCGGGATGGATCCACCTCTAGTGTACGAGTTATGGCGCCAGCCGTAGCGCTCGGTAGCTATGTGGAGCATGGATAAACGCTGAATGCATCTAAGCGTGAAGCCAGACCCAAGATTATTCCTGCCAGTGAGACTCCTCGTAGACCACGAGGTTGATAGGGTGGATATGTAAGTGCAGTAATGTGCTCAGTTGACCACTACTAATCAGTCCCTTGGCTTGACCATAAAATTTACTCAAGCAACAAATTCGCGCTTGCGCGATCTGAAATCTCAAGTTTCAGATCTGAGATTTGAAAGCTAAATCTCAAATTGCCTTGTCGGTCACTATTCGATTCTCCAAGACCTCTTTTGAAATCTGAGATCTCAAACTGAAATTTGAAATCTCAACCGCTTTTCCGGTGATTCTGTCGGCAGGGTCACACCCGTTCCCATCCCGAACACGGAAGTTAAGCCTGCTGGAGCCGATGGTACTGCGCGGGTAACTGCGTGGGAGAGTAGGAAGTCGCCGGGATTAATTCGAAAGCCCGCGAGATTAATTTCTCGCGGGCTTTTTGTTGCGTGCTGGTACCAGAAGAACCAACCAGAGGGCTTAATTCGGCACCTTGATCACTCCTTCAAACGACACGTGCGCCGCCACCACTAGCCCGTTGCATGGCGTCAGGTTGCTATAGATATCGAAACGTCCGTGGCCCGTCGCCCCGGCATGCCCTCCTGTACCGCCGGCGACACGAAACTTCACGCCGCGAGCATTTGAAGCAGCGCAAATATCAAGGTTGGGCTCCAACACAAACGGGTCCCCTTCGATAAAGACCTGATCACCGGTTCCCGGATACGTATCCGTAGCTTTCAGATCGAAGACCAGATTGGTTGTGGTATTGGTGCACGCAGAAAAGACAGCGGTGTTATAGCCGCCTTCGGTGTCAACTCCCTCGCCAGTGAAAGTCAGCTCGACGTTTTGCGGAAAAGCTCCGCAGCGCGCAACATTTGGTGCCGCACCTGCGAAATCGAAGCTTGAGGCGCCTCTGTAGTCGTTATTGACGTGTTGCGCCGGCAAAGGTGCCGCCGCTGAACGTCCTCCACCAAATTGGCCGCCGAATGCGATCAGCCCGGCGAAGAGAGTTATCAACATTAATGTGAGTTTGGTTCTTGTCATGCTCGTTAGTTCTCCTTTTAGTTTGAGAAAGTGGGTTATTTGTTTTTCCTGCGTCCGGGATTGGGCGGCCTAAATTTGACCGCCTAAGCTGATCGCAGTCTTTCCAGAGACTAAGGCGCAGGATTCACCTGAAAACTATCATCACTATTTGGGAGAGCAGGAAATCGCCCGAATTATCAGCAAAGTCTGCTCAGTTTCCGCCGCAGCGGGCTTTTCGTTTGCGGCTCCTTCCGGTGCGTGTTGCGGGTTATCCGCTGACGCTCCCTGATGTTAAGCTGGAGGTGTCTCTTATTTTGGCGGTTCGTCTTTGACTACTTTCATGATTTCTTATTTGCAAGTGCATCTCCTGTTGCGCTGGCCTGCAATATTGTTGCTAGCGGTCTCCCTCAACGCCTTTGCCTGCGAGTCGGAGAAACCTCCCGTCGAAAAGAATGCTCCGGTTTACGGCTACGAAGTGGTCCACGTCTTTCCGCACGATCCGGACGCCTTCACGCAAGGTTTGCTCGTTCACGATGGCAAGCTTCTCGAGAGCACGGGTCAGGCTGGACGGTCGAGCCTGCGCCGCGTTGAACTGGAAACCGGCAAGGTCCTCCAGAAAGTCGACATCCCTCCGCCTTCGTTTGCGGAAGGCATAACCCTGCTGAAGGGGAAAATTTACCAGTTAACCTGGCAGGATCAGTCGGGGTTCATCTACGACGCCTGGACGTTCGACAAGCTTGGCGAGTTCAAATACGCCGGCGAGGGCTGGGGCCTCGCGAACGACGGCCAGTCGCTGATCCTGAGCGACGGCAGCAATCGCATTCGCTTTCTTGACCCGGACAACTTCCAGGTGCGAAAAACGATCGCAGTCTTTGATGGCAAAACGCCGGTGATGGAACTCAACGAGCTCGAATACGTTCAGGGTGAAATCTACGCGAACATCTGGCATGCCGATCGAATCGCGCGCATCGATCCGCAGACGGGCAAAGTTGTCGGTTGGATTAACCTGGCCGGATTGCTCGCCCCAGGCGACGTTCAAGACGAAGAGGCGGTGCTGAACGGCATCGCGTTTGACGAGGCCGGCGGACGAATCTTCGTCACCGGCAAACTGTGGCCGAAGCTTTTTGAGCTCAAAGTCGTCAGGAAATAATGTCAGAACCACCCTGCGTGAGCGGGTGGGCCAGACGCGAAGCCACAGCTCAAGCAGGTGGCCTAAACATGGAGCCACCCGCTCACGCCGGTGGTTCTGAAACGAGCAGCATGAGTTTCAAGACTTACTTCCAGACCTTCTCGTATGCGACTGTCGCCGTCGCGACCCTGGCGCTGCTGCTCGCCGGGGGGCTGTCCGTGTACCTCGCCTGCGCGATCTGGCTCTTCATGGTGGTGGCCTGGAAGCTGGAAGGGACGAAGTGGCAACTCTCTGAACGCACCGGTTTGATAGTAGTAATCGTTTCGATTCCGCTTTTCTTCCTTGACTGGAAATACCAGCAAAGCATCGGCGAGGCCCTGGGAAGGCAAGGCGTAAACGCGCTCGCGCACCTCATCGTCTTTCTTTCCGTCGTCAAGCTACTGCAAGCGAAGAAAGATCGCGACTGGGTTTTCCTGTACCTGATTTCTTTTTTCGAAATACTGCTGGCCGCCGGTCTCAGTTTCAGCCCGGTGTTTTTAGGGACGCTGACGCTTTACCTGCTCTGCGGTCTTTCCACGATCATCGCTTTCGAAATCCAGAAATCGAGGCGCGCGCTCGCGGTCAGTGAGACTCAGCTGCTGGTGCCGCCTGACTCGCGCATCTTCAAAAAGGCCGGCCGCGGCGGCCACCGGCGAAACGCGGAAGCCCATCGCCTCCCGTTTGTGGCGCTCGTTCTGCTGCTGCTGATCTTCGTGCTCGCCTTGCCGTTGTTTCTGGTCGCGCCGCGGTCCGGCGCTGCGGCGTTCACACGCGGCGGCGCCTCGCTGACTAACTTCATCGGCTTTTCTGAAAACGTCACCCTCGGCGAGATTGGTGAGCTCAAGCGCGACAACGCGGTCGTCATGCGCGTGCGCATCGAGGACGCGCCGTCGCCAAATGCGATTCGCTGGCGCGGCGTGGCTCTCGATGAATTCACCGGCCGCGGCTGGAGAAAATCTGCAGCAGCGCGACGGCCTGAACAACTCGACAACAACAAGGGCGGCTTGTTTCAACTCGGCACGACTTCCGGACTGCATCGCCTGACGACGCAAACGATTTTCATGGAGCCGATCGCCTCGCCGGTGCTGTTTGCGGCGCCTCGTCCGATCGCCATCCAAGGCGATTTCCCGTTCCTGCGCGTCGATGGCGAAGGTTCAATGCAAACGCGCCGGAACGAGTTTGAGCGAATAATTTACAAAGCTCTGTCCGACATGCATGTGCCGGACGAGTCGGTGTTGCAAAGAGACGTGCGTCCCTATCCGCCGGCGTTCGGACGTTACCTGCAGTTGCCCGCCTCACTTGATCCGCGAATCGAAGCGCGTGTCAATGCCATCGTCATTAACGCCGACGCTCGCACCCGTTACGACAAAGCGAAAGCAATCGAAGCGCAGCTACAGGAGGACTACGCCTACAGCTTGCGGATGACCGCGAGCGGGCCCGATCCCCTCGCTGATTTTCTCTTCAATGTTAAGTCGGGACACTGCGAATATTTTTCCACCGCGATGGCGGTGATGCTGCGCACGCACGGCATCGCCGCGCGAGTCGTGAACGGATTTCTGCCCGGCGAATACAACGATGCCGCCGGCGCTTACACGGTCAGACAAAGCGACGCGCATTCCTGGGTCGAAGTTTACTTTCCGGAGACTGGCGTCTGGGTCACGTTCGATCCCACGCCTGCGGCCGGGCGGACCGAGCCGGTGAGCGATGGTCTAACTGGTCAACTGCGGAAATATGCCGAGGCGCTCGAGCTGGTCTGGTTTCAATACGTAGTCGGGTACGACAAGCAGGAGCAGCGCTCTCTCGCCAGCTCTCTGCAGAATCAATTGTTTGACTACCGTCGTTCGCTTGCGCAGTTGACCGCCGCCGTGCGGCAGGGAATTTCTTTGTACGGTCGGACAGTCGCGTTCACTGTTCTGGCGGCAGCGTTCACTCTGTTGCTCGTGCTCGTGGCCCGGCGCGTGTGGCGTTTCGGTTGGCGCACCGGCCTCAAACTTTGGCGGACAACTGCCGAGCCGCAAAGGTCCGCGGTCGAGTTCTACGAGCGGATGATTAAGCTGCTCGGAGAGCGCGGGATTAAGCGAGACCCGGGCCAGACGCCGTTAGAATTCGCCAATGATACCGGCCTCTACGAAGCAATTAGTTTGACCCGAGTCTACAATCGCATCCGGTTTGGCGGGCAGGATTTGACGCGCGCAGACGCCGCCGAGGTTGATTCGTGGCTACAGAAGTTGGAACAGAAATCCGTTGGCGGCGCGTAGCCGGCGACCATGAAGTGACAGGCAAAGTTTCGAAATATGGTTTGGCGAACATGGTTTTGGCGAATATGAAAAAAGTTGGATTCATCAGCCTCGGCTGTCCCAAGAATCTCGTCGACAGCGAAGTGATGATGGGCCAACTGAAGGCGAATGGTTACGAACTGACTGCGGATGCAGCCGAGGCTGACACGATCGTCGTGAATACCTGCGGCTTCATTGACTCGGCAAAGCAGGAATCGATCGACACGATTCTAGAGGCGGCCCGTCTCAAATCAGACGGCAAAGCCACGCGACTCGTTGTCGCCGGCTGTCTGGTCGAACGTTATCGCGACGACTTGAAGGCAGCGATGCCTGAAGTCGACGCCTTCATCGGCACTAGTCAAATCAACGACATCCTTGCCGTCTGCGATCCCAAAACCAACACACGTTCGTTGCCCGTGGTCTCGCTCGGCAATCAGAGCGCGACTTATCTTTACGACGACTCAACGCCGCGCGTGCTTGCGACGCCCAGCCATTACGCGTTCATCAAGATTGCGGAAGGTTGCGACCGGCCGTGCGCCTTCTGTTTCATTCCGCAAATGCGCGGTCATTTTCGCAGCCGTCGTTTTGGTTCCATCGTCGCCGAAGCGCACCAGCTCGCGGAAGAAGGCGTCAAGGAACTGATTCTCGTCGCCCAGGATTCTTCTCGCTACGGCGAAGACCTCGGCAAGCAGGATGCGTTGGCCCAGTTGCTGCGCGAGCTTTCGCACACGGATGGCATCGAGTGGGTGCGCGTGATGTACACGTACCCGACGCACATCAGCGACGGCTTTCTTGACGTGCTCGCTCAGGAGCCGAAAGCCGTCAAGTATCTCGACATGCCCTTGCAGCATGCGTCTCAGAATGTTTTGAAACTGATGAAGCGCGGCGGCAATCGTGTTTCGCTGGAGAAACTGATCAAGCGCGTGCGTGACCGTGTGCCTGGTATCGCGGTGCGCACCACGTTCATCACCGGCTTTCCCGGCGAAACAGACAAAGACTTTGAAGAGTTGATGCAGTTCATCAAGAACATCGAATTCGATCGCGTCGGCGTCTTCACGTATTCGGATGAAGAGGGCACGCCGGCTTACGATCTACCGAATAAGGTCGATCCCCGCATCGCGAAGCAGCGCCGCGCGCGCCTAATGAAAGAGCAGTCACGCATTTCGAAGCGCCGGAACAAAGCCAAAGTCGGCGAGACGATGCGCGTGCTTTTTGAAGGCGAGTCGAGCGAAAGTGATTTGCTTTGGCAGGGAAGAATCGAGACGCAGGCGCCGGATATCGACGGCTGCGTTCTCATCAATGATGCGCCCGCAGGTTTTGCGCCTTCGCCCGGAGATTTTGTTAACGTTCGAATTACGGAAGCGCAGCAATACGATCTGGTTGGAAAAATCGTAGAACTGTAGTGGGTGATGAGTAAGAAGGTTCACACTCATAACTCATCGCTCGTAACTCATCACTTATGTCAGTGAAAGAATCCAGCGATGAACTGAATCCGCCGGTAATCACGGGCCAAGCGATCGATGCGAAACCAGCGCGCTCACCCAAGGATTACGTGGCGCTGATCATTGCCACCTGCGGCGTTGGCTATCTTCCGCTCGCGCCGGGAACGTGGGGTTCGCTGGTTGGAATCGGCGTCTATTTGTTGGCCCGCGGCGTCGCAATGAAGCTCTTCTTCGGAGCCGCCGCCGAACGCAATTTCAACCTGCTTCATGTTTACTACGGCGTCGTTGCTTTTGAGTTAGCGGTCGCCGGCATTATTACTCTGGTCGGAATCTGGGCAGCGTCGCGCACGGAGAGGCTGTCGGGCCGCAAGGATCCGGGCAAGGTGGTAATCGATGAAGTTGCCGGACAATTCATTGCGCTGATTCCAGTTCCTTTTATGTTCGGTAGTTTCTGGTGGGCGGCAATTCTGGCGTTTATTCTTTTCAGGTTTTTCGACATCGTTAAGCCATATCCGGCGCGTAGGCTCGAGTCGCTCGAATCAGGACTCGGCATTATGGCGGACGACATTGTCGCGGGCGTTTACGCCGCGATAGTCGTTGCGCTGGCGGTCGTGATTAGTTGGTTCATCTAAGGAGGAAGAATGCAGGACTCACATAAGCGCGAGCCAAACGGAACACCGGGCTCTGACGCCACCAGCAAAGAGACGCTGAAGGACGTGGAAGATAGTAAAAAGAAGACCGGCACATCCGGAAATGAGTCGGGAGAATCTGAAGTTCCTTCACCCGATGGCGCTCACGATGCCGGTCGCGACAAGCCCGACGATGCCGGCCCGATGTGATTCAGTTTAGAGTTCAAACTTTAGTTTGGTCCTTGCAAAAGTCGGCAAGCTAAAGCTTGAACGCTTGAACTCTAAACTTTTTTCCTGTCCCTCACTTCTTTCCGTGGCTCGTTGCCGCCGATCCAGCCGCGCTTCCAAAACAGCAGCAGCATTCCCATCGCCACCATGATCATGATTCCCCAGACCGTGAAGTAGCCGTACTCCCAACGCAGTTCCGGCATCCGATCGAAGTTCATTCCGTAAACGCCGACGATAAAAGTCAACGGCATCATTACGGCGGAAAATATCGTCAGCACCTTCATCACTTCGTTCAGCCGGTTTGAGACGACGGACAAATAAGCCTCCAGCGCGCCGCTGATGAGATCGCGATAGCTCTCGGCCAGGTCGGTGACGCGGACAATGTGGTCGTGAACGTCGCGATAAAAAGGAAGCATCTGCTGATCGATTAGCGGAAACTCACCGCGGCTCATCCGCAGGATCACTTCACGCTGTTTCGCGGAAATTCGCCTGAGCCGCAACACGCCACGTTTCAGATCCATGATCTCTTCGAGGATGGAATTGTTTGGGCGCTTCAAAGAGAAGATGTCGGCCTCGAGTTGATCGATCCGTTCGTCAAAGTTGTCCAGCACTGGGGAGTAATAGTCGACGATCTGATCGAGAATCTGGTGAAGCAGGAACGCCGGCCCGCGCTGGCAGGCGATCGGGCTGGTGCGCACCAGCTGCCTGACCTTGTCGATGCTGCGAAACTCATCGTGGTGATAAGTGATGACGTAGTTGGGACCAAGGAACGCGTCGAGCTCGATCGTGTTGAAGTGGTCGGCGCTCGTGTCCGCGCGCACGCCGTGCACGATCAAGTAGAGATAGCCGGGAAACTCCTCGACTTTCGGATAGTGTCGATTCTCGCGACAGTCTTCAACCGTGAGCGGGTGAAATTTGAAAACATCAAGCAGCACCTGCTCCTCGTCTTTCCCGGGCTGGAACATGTCGAGCCATACGACTGCCTGGCTGTCCTTGAGCAACTCGGGAAGCTGCGCCACGCTGAAGCCTTCTTCGACTTCCGCGCCACCGTTCCGGTAAACGAAAATTTCCATTCGGCATCTCCGATTTTGGAGTGCGCTGACGTGAGCACCCCAGCGCGGCTGCCGCGCCGGGACCCCGCCGGTCAGCGCTTTTGTTTTGGCTGCGACCTGTCGCAGCCGGTGCATTAGCGGTAGGCTCTGAAGATGCGGGAGCGGCGTCAAGCCGCCGCTTACCAAAGCGCTGACAGGTCAGCGCACTCCAAATTAAGCCAGGTTTGTCCCGCATCAAACGGCCTGTTACCATACCACCTCTTTATACCAAGGACTCGCATAATCCCAAGCGAAAGTTTTCATGACCACTGCTCAAAATAAGATTTTTGTGGCTGACGAAGTCAGCGATTCCGGGCTGCAACCGCTGCACGACGCCGGGTTTCTCGTGGAGAAACGTGTCCGGCTCAGCCCTGCCGATTTACGTGAAGCGTTGAACGGCTGCGCCGGGTTGGTGGTGCGCAGTGAAACCAAAGTCACCAGCGAGCTGATGGACCACGCGGCTGCCTTGCGCGTGGTCGGACGCGCGGGCGTCGGCGTGGACAACATCGATGTGCCGGCGGCGACCGAGCGCGGCATCGTCGTCATGAACGCGCCGGACGGCAACACGATCACGACGGCCGAGCACACCATCGCGCTTTTGATTGCTCTCGCGCGCCGCGTGCCCCAGGCCAACAGCAGTCTCAAGTCCGGCCATTGGGATCGCAAAGCGTTCATCGGGGTTGAGCTGCAGGGGAAGACTCTCGGCGTCGTCGGCATGGGCCGAATTGGCAGGACCGTCGCGGCGCGCGCGCGCGCGTTTGGCATGAAGATCGTCGCGTTCGATCCGTTCATCGCTCCGGAACAGGCGCGCGATGCGGAGATCGAGTTGACGCCGCTTGACGAACTCTTTGCGACCGCCGACTTCATCACTATCCACACCCCGCTGACCGCGGAAACGCGCGGCGTCATCGGCAGCGAAGCCTTTGCTCGCATGAAGAAAGGGGTGCGCATCATCAACTGCGCGCGCGGCGGGCTGGTTGATGAAGGCGCCTTGCACGACGCGATCAAGTCCGGCATCGTTGCCGGCGCCGCGCTTGACGTTTTTGTGCAGGAGCCGCCGGCGGCGGACCATCCGCTGTTGTTGCTCGACGAAGTCATCGCCACTCCACATCTCGGCGCCTCAACCACTGAAGCGCAGGAGGGCGTCGCGTTTACCGTCGCCGAACAGATGCGCGACTATTTGTTGAGCGGCGCGCTGCGAGGCGCGGTGAATGTGCCGTCGCTTGGAACTAAGGAACTCGCGGTGCTGCGGCCGTACATCGAGTTGGCCGAAAGGCTCGGTCGGTTTCAGGCACAGCTTGTCGACAGCGCGGTGCGCGAAGTGAAACTCGAATTTGCCGGCGAGATTGTCGAACTCAACGCGGCGCCGGTGACGCGTTCGTTCCTGGCCGGACTGCTGCGCGACGTCAGCGCGCGCGTCAATGCCGTCAACGCGTTTCTGATCGCGGAAGAACGCGGCATCAGTGTTACGACCAGTTATTTTCGCGCCGGCGCGGACTTTGTTCCGTCGATACGCACGCGCGTGGTCGGCGCCGGGGGCGAGCAGTGGTTGGCGGGGACGATCTTCGGCTTTGGTGAACAAGCGCGCGAAGGCCGCATCACGGAGATTGATGGTTTCCACATCGAAGCAGTGCCTCACGGTCACATGCTGGTGATGCGCAACCGCGACGTCCCCGGCGTCATCGGTCGCGTCGGCACAATGTTGGGAGAGCGAGGTGTGAATATTAGCCGCTTTCATCTCGGCCGCCGCGAGCGGGGCGGGGAAGCCATGGCGGTGATCGAAGTCGACGCGGCCCTCGATAAAGAAGCGCTCGAGGCGCTGCGAAGTTTAGATCAGATCGTTTCTGCTACTGAGATTGAACTCGATTAGCCAAGGCGTGGCTCACAGAAGTACAAAAGAGCGGGGGCTTGTCCCCGCTCTTAATCCGTAACAGAAACTTGAACACTGGAAGCCATGACTGAAATTATGAGGACTAAGACTTAAGTGCTAAAAGCTACAATTGAAGCAATAAACGCCAAGAAAACTGGAAAAGTGATAAAGCAACCAAGGTTCAACTCGTGAAGATTTTAACTCCAAGCGTGACGACTATCATTCAACTACTAAAGCACGTCCGAAGTTGGCTCGACCGAATGAAGCGAGAGATTGAGGAACCGGATCTATGGGAAACCATCGGCGTTGAGAAGGCACTGGCCGGAGCCGCTGCTGACAAGGACCTCGACAATTCACCTTTCTCGGAGGAAGAAAGGAAGCGCATAAACCAGGACTTAATCGAGATCAAGAACTATCTCCTCAGTAGGGCGGACTTTGGTCCCGAACAAAAAGTATTCCTTGAGGAGCGCTTCAGATACCTCGCCGAGGCGTCACAGCGACTTGGGAGAAAGGACTGGATGACAGTTCTCTTGGGCGGGCTCCTGAACGTGATCGTCGGCTTAGCTTTGGCTGGTGACAAAGCCGGAGAGCTAATGCGGTTTGCAGGTCAAGTCTTTCATTGGCTTGTCACAACGCAGTACTTCTTTCCAGCATTTGGCACCTAGTGCCCGGACCTTTTCTTCTCAGTTAATTCGCGCATCCCATATAGTTGACGGCTAGACGTTCCAAATATCTTCCATAATGAGTCTAAAAGATGGCCAGAACGAATTAAGACTCGAGCGGGTCGATTCGATCGATTTACTGCGTGGCATCGTCATGGTAGTCATGATGCTCGATCACACGCGTGACTTCGTTCACTCTGGCGCACTCAACTTCGATCCGACCAACCTGCAGCAAACTACGACAGCGGTCTTTCTCACGCGCTGGATCACGCATTATTGCGCGCCCGTGTTTGTGTTTCTCGCGGGGACGGGCGCTTACCTGCAGTTGGCGCGCGGCAAGAGCAAACGCGACCTTTCCAAGTTTCTGGTGACGCGCGGGTTGTGGCTGATTGTGCTTGAGCTTACGATCGTAAGGTTGGGAGTCACTTTCAGTTTCGACTACAGATTTCTCGGCATGCTGCAGGTGATTTGGGTCATCGGGGTGTCGATGATTATTTTGGCGGCGTTGATTCGTTTGCCGCTGAGAGTCATCGCGGGATTTGGCATTGCGATGATCGCGCTGCACAACCTGCTCGACGATCGGCAGGTGCCGGGGTGGCAAGGGCCGGGCAGTCCGGTGCCAAGCGCTGGGGCCAAACTGGCGATGATTCTGCATCAACCGTTCAGCGCGTTTCCGATCTTCGATTTTCCCAGTCCGATCGTAGTCTTCATTTATCCGCTGATACCCTGGGTGGGCGTGATGGCGCTCGGTTATGCATTCGGAGTGATCTATCAACGCCGCGCGTCAGCCAGCTTGGGCGGTTGGATTCAGATAGGCCCACGGCAAAGACAACGCTGGCTCATCATCATGGGCGCGGCCGCGACGGTCCTGTTCGTCGGGTTGCGCGCAATCAATCGCTATGGCGATCCGTCTCATTGGTCGCAACAGAAGAGTGCGCTCTTCACGGTTTTCTCTTTCATAAACACAACGAAGTATCCGCCGTCTTTGCTGTTTCTATTGATGACGCTCGGGCCGGCGCTGTTGATGCTCGCATGGTTTGAGTCGAACAAGTTTCCGCGCGGCCGTCTGCGCGATGCCTTCGTCACGTTTGGCCGCGTGCCGTTGTTTTTCTATTTGCTGCAATGGCCCACGGCGCATCTGCTGGGAGTCGTCGCCGGACTGATTGCCGGGCAAAGCGTCGCGTGGCAGTTTGAAAGTCCGATCGACAAATTCAGTCATCCGCCGGCGCCGGGAATCGGCTTTCCTTTGTGGGTGGTCTACGTGTGCTGGATCGTCGGCGTGCTGTTGCTGTATCCGTTGTGCAAGTGGTTTGCGGGCGTGAAGGCGCGGCGGCGCGATTGGTGGTTGTCGTATTTGTAAGTAAACTAATCCACATGCAGTCGTCGTATGACTTTCTCTGTGCTTCCAGAGTTACACAGAGAAAAAGCAGTCCCTGAATTCCCCCGCAGGTCCCATCATTTTTCAACAAGCATGGAAAGGAAACGAAATGCGAAATTACTTATTCACGGCCATCTTACTGATCAGCGCGGCGCTGAGTTTTGGATGCGCGGCCAATCCGGCGGATGACAAAACGAAGGCCACCGTCGGGAACGCGGCGCAGGAATCAGCCTCCGTGAAGCCGACCGGAACAGAGACGCTGGCGATCACGCCGGAAAACTCAAAGGTCGAATTCGTCGCCTCCAAAGTCACGAAGAGCCACAGCGGATCGTTCAAGCAGTTCAGCGGCACGATCGATCTGGCTGCGGACAACATTCCCAACAGTCGCGTTTCGATCGATATCGACACGGCGTCAGTAGTCGCAGACGAAGACGGGTTGACGACCCACTTGAAGACGCCTGACTTTTTCGACGTCTCCAAGTTTCCCAAGGCGACTTTCGGTTCCACTAAAATCGAGGGCTCTGGCGAGGCTTACACAGTCACTGGCAACTTTGATTTGCACGGCGTGAAGAAGTCGATTTCGTTTCCGGCAACGATCAAAGTGGCGGCGGACAGCGCGAGTGTGGACGCGGAGTTTGCGATCAACCGCAAAGACTTCGGCATCGTCTACAAGGGCAAGGCTGACGACCTGATTCGCGATGAAGTTGTCATCAAGCTGAACCTGCGAGTGCCGCGGAAGAAGTAGTCATCCGTGGAATTCGGTCTGACACCCGTTATCTGACACCCGTTGAGAGGCGGGCACTGCCCGCCGGTTCAAGCCATCATGGTCGACTCTTGAGCCGGAGGGCGGGTGCCCGCCTCTAAACGAACGTTTGAAGTGATCGCAAAAACTCGAGAGTAATGCCGGCTGTTCCTGTCTCCGTCGTGATTCCAGCGCTGAACGCGGAGCGCTTCATCGCTGAAGCCATTCGCAGCGTTCACGAGCAGACTCTGCAGGTTTCAGAGATTATCGTGGTGGACAACGGCTGTTCGGATCGCACGGCGGAGATAGCCGCGGGGCTGGGCGCGATGGTTGTGCAGGAGCCGCAGCGCGGACTCTCGCGTTCGCGCAATGCGGGTATCCGTCGCAGCGCGCAGGAATGGATCGCGCTGCTGGATTCTGACGATCTTTGGGACGCGCGAAAATTGGAACGACAGTGGGCTGCGATTCAGGCTTGTCCCGACGCAGGCCTGATCGCAACGTACTTTCGAGTGATCCAGGATGGCGCAGTGTTACTTGAAAACTCGAATGACGCGGCCGGAGAGCGGTGGGAAGGCTATCGTGGACCAATGACGGTCAGCGACGACTGCCGGTACTTTTCCAAAGTTGAGCCAGACTTCTTTCCGAGGTTTCTGCCGTCGTGCTCCGACGCCCTGGTGAAGCGCGAAGTCTTTGAAAGCGTCGGCTTGTTTGACGAAACCGTGCTTTACAACGAAGACTTTGAATTCTTTCTGCGCGTGCTGGCGCGTTTTCCGTTGGCGATTGTGGACCAGACGCTGATCAGTTGTCGCCGCCACGATCAGAAACACTCTTTCAATGCCGGCGGGATGCGAGAGTCGTTGTTCGCCGTCGTGAACTACATGCTGCAGCACCCCGACAAGTATCCTGCCGGCGCGCCGCAGGTTTACCGCGACCGGATCAAGAAGAACTTTCTGATCACGGAGCAAGCGCTGGACGAGAGACGCAGGAACGGTGGGCGGTAGGCGGTGCGCCGTATGCAGAACCACGTTTAGTTTAGAGGCGGGCATCGCCCGCCGGTTCAATTTGCAAGATGAGGACGGCGGGCGGTGCCCGCCTCTAAACATCTACGACGTCATGAAGTCCCTCAGGATACAAATCGCAGCATTGATGGTAGCTCTGGCGACGTTGGGCGCCGTCGTTCTCAGCGATTCAACTACGCCGCGCAGCGAGTCGAAATCAAACTCTCTTTCGAAGGCGGAACTCGCAGCAGCAGCGACGCAAAATGTCCAACTCAGTAGGGACCTGACCTGGACGTTTGGCGGCAAGTCGCAGCGGGGTTGGTATCTCTACACGCACCTCATCAAGCGTCTCCTCAATACGAAGCACGATGCCGCGAGTCCACAGTTTGCCCTGGAACTTTCGCGCTGGCAGAAGAAGACGGGGTTGAAAGCCGGCGGCGTACTTGATGATGAAACACTCTACGCGATGATCAAGACGTGGCAGGAGGCGCGGCTGAAGGATCGCGCGCCGGCGCGCCCTGACCAGTTGCTTACGGCACCCATCCCCGATTTTTTCGATCCCACGCGCGCTGAAGAACTCAGGCATGTTGAGCGTCGCACCTACGCGGCTTACAAACGCATGGTTGCCGCGGCAGTGGCCGATCGCTCCCTTGGCCTCGGTCACACGTCGCGGGGTGAACTGGCGGCCGGGGAGAAATTCCTGAAGATCGTCTCGGCGTTTCGTTCGCGCGAGTATCAGGAGAAACTGCGACGCGAGTCGCCCAACGCCGGCAGCGCGGGTTTGGCGGTGAACAGTCCACACTTCACCGGCCGCGCGCTCGATCTGTATGTCGGCGGAGATCCGGTTGACACGACGGATTCAAATCGCGCGGTGCAGGTGAATACGCGCGTGTATCAGTGGCTGGTCAAGAACGCTGAGCGCTTCGGCTTCCGACCTTACTGCTATGAGCCGTGGCACTGGGAGTTTGTGGGTTAGGCAGACGACGGCAAGGGGCAGGCAATTTTTCATTTCTCATCTGGCGTCTTCTGCTTTCGCGGAATGAGCGGCAGCACCCGGCCGTCTTCCAGCGCGCGACCTTGTTCGATGCTCGCCTTGTCAACCACGAACTGCGTCCGCCGAGTTACCTTACGCAGCATCCTTCTGATCACCGCGTCACTCAAATTCGACTCATCAATATTCGCTGCCTGCAGTTCGGCGCGCACCAGCGCGGGCCGGTTGGTTCCGCGGCCGTAGACGTCCGGGTAGAGGTGCAGCACGCCCTCTTCGACGACGACCGTGTCGTAGTTGATATCAACCGGCATTGCTTCTCCCAGGCGTACGACCAAAGTCTGTTTGCTGCGCTTCGCCGTCGCAATTCGTTTGGGAGAGACCGCCAAACTGCGCGCGGCGATTATTTTGTCGGCGAGGTCATAGAGTTCAGTCAGCGGCATGCGCACGCAGCCGTGCGAGACAAGATTGCCGACGTCCGACAACCCGGCCGCCTGGTGAATCAGGTAGCTTCCGCCGAGCGGGATTTTCATTTTGCCGAGCGGGTTGCGCGGATCGCTCGCCTTGATGATCTCGCCATGGGCGGAGCGAACTGTCTTGTGGTTCGCGCAGTTCATCGCAGCGCAGCGGAGACCCTTGACGGCCTCGGCAGCGGAGGCTACCGACGTCAGATCTCGTGTTGGTTCTTAACCCGCCCTTTGAGCGGAATACTTAGTAGGCAAAATGGTAAACTCATCATCGGGCAAGAGGCTTTGCTTGCCATCAACGAAATCACTTATGGCGGCGATCAATCTTCTTCAACTCAAGAGAATGGCTAACGATCGGTCGTTCGCTCGCGGTGAAGCGTATTTCAAAGATGGCCGCGTGCACAGTCTCGCCACGTACGAGGGGGCGGCGACGGCTATCGTCCGGGGTCAAGCCGACTATTGCATCACGCTCCATCCAACGAAGCGCGAAGTCCGATATTCGTGTGACTGCCCGATTGGAGTCGATGGTGAGTTCTGTAAACACCTCGTCGCCGCCGGTCTAGCCTGGATTGATTTAGATGCGGAAGGCAAAGGCAAGACCGGCAAAAAGCGAAAACGAGCCACAACCGAAGACGATCTACGCGCGTTCCTCAAAGCGCAAGAGAAGGATACTCTGGTCGGCATGCTGGCCCGCGCGGCGATGGAAAACCGAACCTTGCGCGAGCAGCTAATGCTTGAGGCGGCGCGAGTCAATCCCGCAGGCGTCGATCTTGCCGCGTATCGTCGTTCCATAGCGAACGCGATCCGCACCAATGGCTTCGTCGACTACCATTCCGCAGGCGGCTATGCCAGGCGTATTCACCAGGTAATCGCGTCAATCGCGACACTGCTTAACGATGGTCACGCCGCTGCGGTCATCGACCTGACGGAGTACGCACTCGCGAAACTGGAACACACTATCGGCCACATGGATGATTCAGACGGCTACATGAGCGGCATACTGTCAGAGTTGCAGGAGCTGCATCATGGCGCTTGCGTACAGGTCAGTCCCGATCCTCTGGCTCTCGCGCGACGCCTGTTCGCGTGGGAGATTAAGAGCGATTGGGAGATTTTCCACGGGGCTGCAGAGAACTATGCGGACGTCTTCGGCGCGGAAGGCTTGGCCGAATATCGTCGGCTAGCGGAATCCGAGTGGGCGAGAGTTCGCCAGCTTGGACCAGACGACAGCGATGAGGAGCGTTACGGTAAACGCTCTCGTATTACCCACATCATGGAAGCGCTTGCGCGGCAAACCGGAGATCCCGAAGCCCTGGTTGAGGTCAAACGTCGTGATCTTTCGCTTCCTTATTCGTACTTTCAAATCGCCGAAATCTATCGCGAGGCCGGTAGACATGACGAGGCGCTCAAATGGGCTGAACAGGGAATGCAGTCTTTCCCGAAACGTGATTCGCGACTGGTGGAGTTTCTCGCTCGCGAGTATCACCGCCGCGGACGGCACGACGACGCGATGAAACTAATCTGGAACCAGTTTGTCGAATCGCCGTTTTTGAAAAACTATCAGGAGTTGAGGGTATACGCTCGTAAAGTGCGCCCGAGCCCCGACTGGACTAGCTGGAGGGACAAAGCGCTGGCCCATCTGCGAGGTGTCATTCAGAAAGAAAAGCAAGAGGAGAAAGCTTCAAAAAACCATTGGCATTGGGCCGGCCATGCCGACAACTCGCGTTTGGTTGAAGTCTTCCTGTGGGAAAGGCGTCACGATGAGGCGTGGCAGGAAGCATCTGCGGGTGGCTGTTCAGCGAGTTTATGGCTTCGCGTTGCTGCTACCCGTGAAGAAAAACATCCGGGCGATGCGGTGCCAATTTACAAAGAAATGATCGCGCCTATTCTTAAGCAGGGGAACAATGCTGCCTACGCGGAAGCAGTCAAGCTGGTGCAGAAAATCCGCGAGCTAATGGTTCGCCTGGGTAGTGAACTTGAGTTTGAGGATTACTTGGCAGCGCTCCGCGTCGAATACAAACGCAAACGCAACTTCATCAAGCTGCTTGAGGGAATTGAGGGGTCGATCGGTTAAGAAAGGTAATTCTAAATTGAGCAGCACGTGAGACGCCTATTTTGACCCTGCTACTTAGCAGTAGCTTGACAGCCTAGTCCCGGTCTTCTACTCTCTAGACGGTAGTCAAATTAGATGTAAATTTATCTACGAAAGGCACAACCATGAAACTTGCTAGAGACATTATGAGCCTCTCAACGTTTAAGCGCGATAGCAACAAAGTCATGCGCCAGATAAAGAAAACTAAAGAGCCAGTTGTCTTGACAATCAATGGCAAGGCAGCCGTTGTTGTGCAGGATGCCGAGGGCTACCAAAGTCTACTCGATCTCAAAGAGCGCTCCGAAACTATCGAGGTGCTGCGCCAGCGCTTGGCCTCACTAGGTGGCAGGAAAGGCCGAACGGCAGATGAGTTTTTCAAGGAGTTCTTCGCCGAGAATAGGATTCCCACCGAAGACTGATGAAAAAGTACTCCGTTATCTTCCACCCGGACGCGGAAACAGACGTTAGTTCATCCTATCAATGGGGTCGTCGGGTCTGGGGCGACAAACGAGCAAAAGCCTGGGTTCAGGAACTCCAACGCGCCATCAAATTGCGCTTAGCTTCACTACCGCTGAGTTGCCCGCTTGCACCTGAAAGCGACGACCTTGGGATCGGAGTACGGCAACTGATTGTGCAGCGTTATCGGGTTCTCTTCATTGTCGAAAAAAAGACGGTCACGATTCTTCACGTCAGAGGCCCGTATGCCGCCAGCCTTGATCCTTAGTTGGCAACGCTGAATGGCATCCGCATCCTTGGCAGTAACTTCATGCCGAAATTGTGGCAAGCGAGAGCCGCTGTTGCGCGGGACAGCTCGGCGAAGTCATCCGCGCCCGGAAATCAAAGCGACTGCCTGTGGTATTCACGCGCGCTGAAGTAACAGCAGTTCTGACCAAACTAAAAGAGCAGCGGCTAATCGCTGTCCTGATGTACGGCACAGGCATGCGATTGATGGAGTGCCTTCGTTTACGCGTGAAGGACCTTGATTTTGGCTTGGGCGAAGTCACGATTCGCGAAGGCAAAGGCGATAAGGACCGGAGGAGTATGTTGCCCAAAAAAGTAAGGGTGCCGTTGCAGGAGCATCTGGAGCGCGTCAGGAATATTCATGCCCGCGACCTAGCTGCCGGCTATGGTCGCGCGCCGCTGCCGCATGCGCTCGACAGGAAGTATCCGAATGCCTCAACCGACTGGCGCTGGCAATTCGTCTTTCCTCAGATGAAGCGGTGGGTCAATCCAAGGACACGGGAGCAAGGCCGTCATCACGTTGACGAATCGATAGTTCAGAAGGCAATCAAAGCAGCCGTACGTGCCACCGGGATTGCAAAAGCCCGCAACCTCGCACACGCTACGCCACTCGTTTGCAACCCATTTGTTGGAGGACGGCTATGACATCCGCACGATTCAGGAATTGCTCGGGCACAAGGATGTGAAGACGACGATGATCTATACTCATGTACTTAACCGTGGTGGGCGTGGGGTAAGAAGCCCGGCTGACGCCTTGTGATCGAGAATCTTTTGGAATGATATGCGAAAGCCGGATAAGACTCCGGCGATGGCCGATTCTCTTGTGAAGTCATTAAAAGAACCATGGGTTACGGGAAATCTGACTTGGCGTTTTATCCCGACAGGAAATGAGCAAGGATCTTATCAGGAAACCAGATATACATAGTTATGTTGCTTCGTTAGTCTAGGTCGTATGCGAATTAAGCGAATTTGGTTTCCGCCCTTGGCGCTTCTAATTGCGGGTGTACTTGCTGCTCCGTGCTGTTTGATTCTGCTTGTGGCCTATATCGGCGACAGGACTCTGCTTAGCGTGATAGCCCCGCATGCAACGCTCGCAGAACCAACGCTCTCCGATGCTCCGTGGTTCTTTCTACTAGCGGCGATTCAATACCCGCTTTATGGGCTTGCCTTGGCCGCGGCGTGGCTTATTAGTGATCGGTACAGAATCTTGTTTGTTCTTGGGTTGTTATTGCTGATTGCTTTGCATTGGAACACTGCTATCAAAGCGTCCCGCATTGCTCACGACCTAATATTGTATTGACATTGATGCGACGCGCAACATAACAAATCGTTGGACGCGAGCGGCGGGGTAGCGTGTTTCTCAACTTAGCTTGGCACCGGCGAAGGGTACTTTCATTCGCGCCGCCGCGTCAACTCAAACGTTATGCGTCAGCGTGTCATGAAAGTTGAGAGGAGTTTGGAGCTGGAAAGAAACATCTTGTGGACTCCTTGGGATGAGCCGGGACTAGAACATCTCTGCCTGTCGCAAGATGCCGGACAGATTCTAGCGGACGGAATGATTCTCAGGGTTAAGGAGAGCAAGCCATTTCGAGTGCATTACAGAATCCGCTGTGATGTGGAGTGGAGAGTGCGGGAAGTGCATGTAAATCTGTTTGGTGATGCGGGTCAAAATATCAAGCTGAACGCAAATGGAGAGGGGCGTTGGACGGATGGTTCGGGCAACCACATTTTGTCGTTGGACGGTTGTTTTGAAGTTGATATTTCGGTGACACCGTTCACGAACACCTTGGCGATACGTCGGATGCGGCTGAAGCCGGGTGAAGCTTGTGACTTGGTTGCTGCTTACATCTCGATCCCAGAAATGGAAGTGAAACCATCTCGTCAGCGATACACTTGTTTAGAAACTGGCTTCGAGGGCGGCATATACAAGTATGAAGATGAAGGCTTGTTTCAGGGATTTACCGCTGACTTGCCGGTTGATTCTGATGGATTGGTTGCTGATTACCCTGCGCTATTCAGACGTGTTTGGGCAGATTGACAAGTTTCTTCGCAGGAAGCCGCATATTGCAGCGGACGCGGCGATAGCATCCTCTTCATGATCATTCTTGCGACCGATCTTGTGCGAGTTCGCGCCGCGCCGCTGAAGCCATCGTTATGCGGCTTTTCGACAAATGTGATGAACTATTTCGTCACCGCGTGATTGCTTATTTGCTGCACCACCCCCTCAAACTATTACTCAAAACGCGTTGTGTTACGTTCTCCGATATGGTCAACGTTCCGCGCAAATTAACGAATCAACGGTTCTGGAGCGTCATTCTAAAATACCAATTCCGCTATTCCTTGGCTGGGCTTTTTCTTGGGTTCGTTTGCGTCATGGCGGGATCGTCTTACTTGTTTGCGGCGTCACAGGTTCTACAAACTGGGTTGGCAACGTGCGTGTAACGTAGTTGCGTGCGGCCGCGTCAACTCAGACGTTGGGCGGTCGCGCGATGGTGACGAGAAGAAAATCACAATGCCTTTAACGTCCTGTATTGAAATGCGGAAAGGAAATAAGTTCTGAAGCACAACGTTGCCCGAAATGTAATACTTCTTATCCAACTGGCAAACCCTGCAAGATATGCAACTTAAAAGAAAAGGATTCCGATTATCCTGATCCTGATGGTTTTCAGCATCCTCACTGTATTGCGGCAGTCGCGCGCGAAAGGGAAGGTCGGGGTGTTTGTTCCGCCTGTAGAAATGACGTTATATTCGTGAGTTCAAACTACACCTCTGACCTCAACCATTATACCTGCCAAAACTGTGGGCATCCGGCAACGATCCCCAGCAAGCAATGTCACTTTTGTTGGCAGAGCGTGATAGTTAGCCGAGGCGTAAAGTTTTACTCCGAATTCGGGGGGACAGATTTAGAATATTTTTCGCATGAAGCTTGTTCACGCAATCGACAAATTCGCACTAGTAAGAAAGTTTGTTTCATTGCAACAGTTGCGTTCGAGAGTGGTGAAGCTCCTGAAGTAGTTTTCTTGCGTGAGTTTCGAGATGACATTCTTTTGAAATGTCTTGCCGGACGAACGCTTGTTGATGCCTATTACATGCTATCTCCGCCTTTGGCGGGAGTCATCAGCCATTCACAAGTACTGAAGCGTTTATCTCGAATGGTTCTTTCCCATTTTGTGCGATTTCTAAAACACCGGTAGCGGCGAAAGTAGCATGTCATAAACTCGCCGCGCCGCCCAACAAACGTTGGACCGGAGCGCTGGTTGCGCACTTTGCATCAACATTGGTCCGGCGAGGCCTGAATGAAATCGCCGCCGCCCGGTCAACTCCGACGTTCGGTCGCTTCGTTGCATATCTATGAACGCCACCTTCCACGCGATTTCCAGAGAAGCGGCCGTCGCCGCTGAACATCTCGCCAACGGCGCGACGATTCTTGGCAAGGCGAACTACGCCAATCACGCTCATTACGAGCAGGCGTTCTTTGCGCTTTCGACCGGCATTGAACGCTCAACGAAACTCATTTTCGTGATCGATCACGCGCTTGATAATGCGGGAACCTTTCCCACCAGTAAACAATTGCGGGCTTACGGTCACGACCTGCGAAGCTTACTCAATCAGGCTGACGCGATTGCCAAACGTCGCGGTCTTGCCGGCGATTCGCTTCTGCCACGCACAGCCATTCACGACGGCATCATCACGGTGCTCACAGACTTCGCCAACAACGTCACGCGATATTATAACCTCGATCTAATAAGCGGTGATGCTCGTGCAGTGCAGCGTAATGACCCGACAAGGGAATGGTTCCAAAATGTGGTAACGCCCGTGCTAGCAGCGCACTATGACACGCGCAGTCGCGAACGTCATCGTCGCAACGCGCAAATGGTTTCATCCTTGCTTGAGGATGTCTCTTCAGTTCATCATTTTTCTGAGGAAGGGCAGCCGCTTGACACCATGTATTCGGCGTCGTTGCAAACAGGCACCACTGAATTTGCGAAACCATATGTTCGCATGTACGTAATGCAGATCGCCCGATTTCTAGCTAAGGTGCTTTCTGAATTAAATAATGCGTCTTACGCGGCGAAATTCGACACGATTCCCCATTTATCTGAGTTTTTCGCGCTATTTTACAACGACGATAAATATTTCTTTCGACGAAAGAGTTGGTCGATCTATCGCCCGTGAGTTTAGTTGCTCCTATTCGGAAGCGACCGAACAAATCGTTGGACGCGAGCGGCGGTAGCGTGTTTCGCAACTAGCTTGGTGCGGCGGAAGGTGCTTTGATTCGCGCCGCCGCGTCAACTCCAGCGTTATGTTGCGTAGGGCCTGTCTGGTCTCCAAATCTCATTGACATCTCGGTGGAAGAGACTTACAAATCCGCCATGGACTACAACGAGGATAAAGTGGATGAGATGGTGCTGGCTTTGCTCCACCTAACGTCTTCTCGCTCTCACGGAATCGTTCGCGCATGGAAGGGCCACGATTGGTATGCTTTGGATCGCTTGCATCAAAAGGGCTTGATTAGCGACCCAAAGAGCAAGAGCAAATCCGTCGTGCTTAGCGACGATGGAGCGCTGCAGGCGCAGGAACTATTCGAGAGATTCTGCGGCTCGTAAATTGGTAGGTTGGCCATACGTTCTGTCACCCGCTTCGCGGGCTCGCGATTCAGAGGGCAGGTGATTCCCCGGGTTACGCTCGCTGCGCTCAGGCTTCGGACGCGGATTCCGATAGGGAATTGCATCCTGGCAGGAATACGTTGATACACTTTTTCTTTGCTACTGGGTTTTCTTTGTGCGGCGTCGGACTGGACTGCGGTTTTTCTGAAGGTTTTTTTGTCTTGTGTCGAGAACGTAGCTAAGCGCCTGATAGCTCATCCCGAGTAGTGATGCCGCGTGAGTGACGGAACCATTCGACTGCGCTAGCGCTTTCTTAATCAGCGCGCCTTCATGTTTCAGCATCATGCTCTGGAGATTGAACGGCTTGATAAATAGAACCTCGCTCGCTTTGTCTGCGTCTAGTTCCCCGGTAACAGTCTCAACGAGTCTTGCAGCCGCATCACTCAACCTTCGTAACAGGTCTTGACGGTCGGAACCTGCGAGCCATTCACGCGCTTGCTGATAGGCAGCTTGCAAGGTCAGCGGATCAAGTGGGACTTCTTCAATGAGTGTGAGCGCCGCAAGTCCGGCCATGTTGAGCGCGTCCACTTGGAGCGCGGTTTCGATGGCCTGCTGAAAAATGAAGTGGCCGCGTTCCGTCTTGCCAGACCGGGCCAACGCTACTCCTTGCGTGATCAACGCTTCGGCCATCAAACAATGATGTCCGCTTTTCTCAAACGCGAATACAGCCTGCCGCGCTATGGCTTCGGCCTCTTTGAATTTCCCTTCCGCAATGAAAACTTGTGCTGCCGATTCGCTGTAAATGCCGGTTCGCGCTTTGTCTCTGAACCTGGCTGCCATGCGTCGCGCTTCGTCTAAATACCCGTGCGCCTCTTTGTAACGCGACAGGTTAAAGAGAATTAGACCGAGATTGTTCTTTACGTCCGCACGATAGACAGGATTACGGGCTAGTTTGAATTCGTGATCGGCCTTCTCGAATTCACCGATTGCTTGCTTAATGTAATCGTCTCGCTTTTCAGACTTGGCGAGGTTCCGCAGGATGATTGCCATCTCTTGGTGATAGCCGCCCTTAATCGTGTGATGCCGGAGTGTTTGAAATAGGGCCGCATCGTCATTAAGAATTCGGTGTGCTTCATGGAAACGTGCAGCGGAACATTCAAGGGCCGACAACTTCAAAAGCGCCCGTGCCCTGGTATTGCCTCCGGGCGTCAACTTCTCTAAAGCCTCGCGGATCATATCCCGCGCTTCGTTCAATTCGCCTTCGCGGTAATAGCAAAAGGCCAGCTCAACACGGGCGGCGGCCACCCTCTGAAAATCGCGGACTGAGTCAAAGTAGGTGATGCTTTCGCTGATTAGGTCTTTTGCAGTTTCCTGAGCGGTCTTAGTTTGATTCTTGCTGCCGATCCATCCGGTGAGAATGCCGACAGTCAGCAAGACTTCGGCAGCTACGGGCGGATGTAGCTCTTCTGTTTTTGGCCGTTCGCCCACGGCTCGCCAGTAGCGGCGCATCGCGTCTTGTGCGTCCGCGTAGTTTTCTCTGTCTTTATGTTCCAACGCGATCCGGCATTGGCGCAGAGCCTCTTCGTTTGCGGTTAGGTGGGACGGTTGGAGCTTCCGTAAGGCTATCTTCACTGGAATAAACCCCTTCAAGTGAGTTGTAAGAAAACTTGCTTCGGACAGCGCGGATATTAGGCCAGCGAGCCACGCCCCTGCAAGAAGTTTCGCCATGCTCTATTCTGTCCCCGATGCAAAATGGCTTGCATGCTCAAGACTCAAAGGAGAATAGAAAATGAAACGGTTTGCATTAGCAGTCGCGCTCGTGTGTGTGCTTTCAGGCTCAGTCCTCGCGGGAGACGCGCATTCGGTCGGCGCGCCTGCGCCCGTAACGCCGCCAACTAGCATTGCGGCAACTGTAGTCCTGACGATCCTAAGTCTCATTCGCTAGGAATTGAATTTACTTCCGGCTCAAGTGAACTGCCTTGCGGCAGTCGGGTTGTAGTGTGTCCGGTTAGGCCGGAGACGTATCGGGCGGAGCCGGTAATGGTCCTACGAACTCATAAAGCCGGTTCTTCGCGCGGTTCTTTCGACTCGAATTTGCTTGCCGCTCGGAGCGTGTTGCGCGACGAATCAACCGCACTTCATCAACGACTTTGACCGCTCCTTTTGTCGTGCAAGGCGAGGGCCTGTTCCGCGATCTCAGAGATTCGTTCGTTGGCAGCGCGTCGGTATCTCATCCACTCTTCGGGCGTCAATTTGTCCTCGCCGAGGAGTTGAAAACCCTGGGTAACGAGGAACTGCCCGCGCGCGATTGCTCGAACAGAATGCGCTCGCTCTTCGACAATCCGTGGTCTCGGTTGAGCTTCTCCAACACCGCGAGACGGCACCACTCGTGGGCCGTCAACTCGGTGTCCTCGCTCTGTTGCGCTACTCTTAGCCATACCGCATCGGTCAGCCGAAAGCTGATCGTGTGCGGGTAGTTGGTTTCTCTTTTTGACATGTTCTTACTCCCTAATTGATCCTATTTGCCGTTTGCGATGCAAACACATGTTTGCGTTTGCAAACACGAAACTCCGATCTCTACCATTCGTGCCAGTTGACACCGCAAACGCCAAGTTTGCTGCGTGTGCAACCTTGAGGGGTGACGTGTCACTAAAAATCAGGTGCAAAGCACCTCCTAGCGTTCCACACTCTCTTAACGGGACCTCGAAACTGAGATAACAGAACTCTCTTTAGTTTTGTGTTTTCAAGTGAGTAATTCGAAGGGTCCTCCAACACCACCAATGGTTCAAATATGAACCACTAGTTCAAATACGAATCACCATGGGGCGGGCCGCTTACAGGTGCGTGAGAGCACTATCTATGCGTGGGTGGATCGAGACTTCATTCCTTTTCTGATGGCGGGTGATCTGCTTCGCTTCGATTGGTACTCGGTTAGCCGATGCCGGCGTGGACGTGGTGAAGATCAAAGAGTTGATGGGTCACGCTTCGATTGTGACAACCATGCGTTACATACACGCAACCGATCAAGGAAAGCGTGGAGCGATCACTGTCTTGTCGGAGTATCGCGAGCAGCGACGTCACAAGTTTGTCACAAAAGAAAAGCGGCAGGCTCTTCAACCTGCCGCAAGTCATTGAAAATAATGGTGAGCCGAGCAGGGCTCGAACCTGCGACCCGCTGATTAAGAGTCAGCTGCTCTACCAACTGAGCTATCGGCCCTTCGAGGGGAAGAAAATTATACGTGGGTAAACTTGAGTGTCAAGCGACGTTGCTGCGCGATCTTGGTTGTCGCTGACAGATTGCCTTTACTTGGCCGTCGCTGCGATTGCGCATTCTCGTTCCGCCAGAAGTTTGTGAACGCTTTCGATCAACCCATCGATGTCCGGCTTGGCCACATAGGCAACGGCGCCGGCTGCAAGAGCCTGCGACCGATGAATCGAATAGGCGTCGCCGGTGTAGAAAATGCAGGGGACCTGAGGGGTAACGGCATGCAGCTTGGTGCTGAGATCAAGTCCGTTGCCGTCAGGCAAGTGCTTATCAAGCAGATAAAGATCAAAATCCTGAGTCCTGGCCATCTCCAGCGCTTCTGCCATCGTGGAAGCGGTCAGCACTTCATAGTCTTCCTGAATCAGCAGGAGCTTGAGCATCTCGGACGTGTCGTCATGATCGTCAATGCAGAGGATGCTGCACTTTGTTTGCGACATAGGGGAACCTCCTTGAAATTGAAAACGTGGGGCAGGAGAGGATTCGATTCTACCTTTAATCGGATACTACCGCCAACCGTTCAAGATCGCAGGTACTGACCCATTTTAATCCTCGGTGTCCCCTTTGGGCTTCTCGGTCCTTGGTTGTGGACAACGGTTGAGCAAGCTTTCCTCAAAGGAGACGCGGAGTTATGAGTGTTTAGAGGGGCACTGCCCGCGGTTCTACCAGTCATTCTGGAACGGCGGGCGGTGCCCGCCTCTAAACGATTGCGATAGGGAGGAAGAACAGAAAACGAGTTCGATGTCCGTCGCCAAATCGAAGGGACTGGATACCGATTGTCAGCGGCCGGGTTGGCGAGGCGCCTGCATTGCTTTCAGCAACTGGTTCACGGTTTCGATCTCAGCGTCGTCTGGTTCCAACTGCTTATACTTTTCCAACGCGCCGAGCGCGGCGGGCAAATTGCTGAGCCGGTGATACACGAGCGCCAGGTTGAAGTAGACGAGTGAGAAGCCGGATTCGATGTGCGCCGCCGCTTCGTAATGAAGACGCGCGAGCGGAAGTTCGCCGGCATCGTAATAGAGGTTGCCGAGATTGTAATGCGCCTCAACGTGTCGCGGCTCGTGCTTCAGCGAAAGCGTAAAGTTGTCCAACGCCTTGCCGACGTTGCCGAGGTCAAGATTGATGATTCCGAGATTGCAGTGAGCTTCAGCCACGTTGTCGCCATCGCTGATCGCTTCAAGATATGACTCGGCCGCTTTCGGATCACCCTGCTCATGGAGCAGCAGCGCTTCCTCGAAGGGAGTCAGCAAGCGCGAGAGCTTGGCGCTTTCGGCGGCGGCACGGAAAAGATTCAGCTGCCCCTGCAGTTCCGCTTCGATCTGGCGAATGCTCTGACCCTGCGCGCGTAATTCGCGAACGCGCCGGAACTGCGTCAGCGCCTGAAAATCGTAAATGTAATCGTTGTTTTCAGCCGCGCGGCCCTGGATGATGCCTTGCTCGGTCCAGCGGCGGATGGTGCGTTCGCTTAACCCGAAGAGCTGCTTGATCTCGCGGATAGAGTAGTTTGACTTAACACGCTGGTAGTCAGCCTTCGCGGGAACACGTGAGGGGAAGGTCAAAAGCTTATTGCTGTTTTCTTTCATCAGTAACGCTGGATGCTGTCAGAACCACCTGCGTTAGCGGTGGCGGGTGCTTTCTGGTTCGGAAGCAAACGCATCAAATTCCACCCGCTTACGCAGGTTGGTTCTACAACTCGCCGGTTTAGGATGCCTTTCGCTTCTTGGCAGCTTTCGCTTTAGCCACCGTTTTGTCGTCTGACTTCACAAGCGTAAGAGCTTTCTTGCTCTCAGCAACGCTGGTCGCTTTCACCATCGGCTTCCGGCTTGAAGCCTGCAAGCTCTTCTTCAGCGCGCTCATGATATCAAGTCTGGGAACTTCTTCAACCTCGAATTCAACCACCTTCTTGCCTTTGATCTTTGAATCGATCAGCTTCCGCAGGGCCTGGTTATACTGGTCGACCATATCAATCTCCGCCAAGGTCGTGACCATCTGCTCCACCAGCATCGTCGCCATCTTCATCTCGTTCTTGTCGACCTTGGTCGCGGCGTCGATCTCCGGCACGTCGTTCATGGCGCGGATTTCATTGGGGTAGTGCAGCTTCTGCATCACGAGTCCACCCTCGTGAGGGAAGAGGGCCACGAGGTCTTCGCGATCTCTGAGCACCACTTTGCCGATGCCGATCTTGCCGGTCTGTTTCATGACTTCACGCAGCAACGCGTAAGGCTTTTCCGCGACTGGGCCGTCCGGTCCGGCGTAGTAAGGCGAGTCGTAGAAGGTCGTCGGAATTTCGGAGCTGTCGACAAACCCGATGATGTCCACCGCCCGCGTAGTCTTGATCTTGACCTTGGCGATGTCTTCCGGCTCGACGATCGCGTAGCGGTCGGGCTCGTATTGATAGCCCTTCGTTATCTGGTCGGCAGTTACCACCTCGCCACATTTTTTACAGCGCTTGTCGTAACCGATGGGGCCGTAGTCGTCGCGGTGCAGTTGATTAAACTGAATTTTCTCGGCCGTCTCGATCGCGTTGTAGATGCGAACAGGAATCGCTACCAACAGAAACCTAATGTGGCCTTTCCAGATGGATCTCATTGCATTTCTCTCCCGGGAGCGCGGACTCGATGTTCCATCTTCGATGCCCGCGTGAATAGGCCACCCGCTAACGCAGGTGGTTCTGACAAGTGGCGACCGTGGCTGGCGCAGCCCGAACGTTGGTTAACAAAACCCCAAGCCTCAAGACTGGTTCACCGGCTCTGGGCCGGTGTTGGGCCGTATTATGCGGCGGCTATACGCCGGAAGTAAAGAATTAAGTGTTGTTAACGAGGGTCTTCGTAGGCTTTCCCGCAGATGGCGTAACATTGGGTTGAGCAAAAGAGCGGGGGCAAGCCCGCCTTCCCGACCACGAGCTGATTAGAGTTGAATCTGATTCGAGTCTGGAAGACTTTCAACCTCAGATCCACCCAGTCCTCAGCAGACTCGTGGTCAGGAAGGCGGGCTGCCCCCGCTGTTTTGGGTTCCTAATTCGCGCGCGGATTTGATATTTCTTGACGCTCCGGGTTTCGGGAGTTAGATTGCTCTCGTCCTGTGCTTCATCAGTTCTTCATAACTCACTAACGGCAATCGTTTACGAACATCGCGGGAGTCGAATCGCTCTCTTGCTCGGCGCCTGCTCGGGATCGCTCGCAGCTTTCGCTGCGGCCAAACTGGAAACGCATAACAACCGTCCGTGGCACAATCGCGGACTCAACCTCAAGCGAGTTTCTGCAAAAGGAGTCTTGACGATGCGAGGCTACATCAGGCGCCTGGTTCTCACCGTTTTGTTTGTAGTGCTGACTTCTTTTGGCTTCAACAATCACAGCGCCGGACAGACGACAGCGTATAAGTCTGCCGCACCTGTCGCCTCTCTCCCGCAGCAGACGTCGCCGTGTGCGAAAGGTAAGGAGAGCGGGCTGCCTTTGCCAAGCACGTTCCTGCCGGCCGGCCTTTCTGACTTTCAATCGCAGCTCAAGACTTTTTTGGTTGTCGGCAAGTATCGCAATCTCGGTTGGTGTGAAGACAAGGGACTGCGCGACACCGGGCCTTATGTGAATCACACCAGTTACGGCGTGCACCCGACAGTCAAGATTTACTATTCGCCAGCGGTGGTCAAGTGGTTGCTGCGGAAGAATCCGAATGAGTTGATTCCTGACGGCGCGATGATCGTCAAAGAGCAATACGCGGCGCCGGCGGCGCGTTATCAAGTTCAGGGGCCAGCATTGCTGCGCGGCTGGACCATCATGATCAAAGATTCGAAGGGCGCGAAAGACGGTTGGTACTGGGCCGAGAGTTGGGCCGCGCAATGCGTGGACAACAACAAGGCGCCGTTTGCGGTGCCCTACGGCGGCTTTGGACTCTACTGCACGCGCTGTCACGCGTCGGCTGAAAAGGAGCTGACGTTTAGTTACCTTAAGAACATCAAAGGCTTTCCGGGCGAATACGACACTTACTTCGTCGATCTCTCGTGGGCCTCCGAACCGCCGCCGCCCGCGCCCGCGCCGCCCGGGCCGTGCCTGGATGCGCCGGACAGCGATGAGCTGATACCGACCGCAGGACACACCCAGACCGCGCAGGATTTGCCGCAACAACTCGCGCGCGAGGTTCTCAAAGCGAAGGCCGCCGCGGCATCGCCAACACCGACGCCCGATCCGCAGTTCGTTGCGTTCTTCAACTCCATTCCGCCCGTCCAATACGATAGCGTGAGCAAACTGCCCGGTGAGACTTACGATCACATCTTTCCGCTGAGCACCGGTTCGCCGACAACGCCGATCGTCGCTCCAAATGTAAATCAGTTCCTGACTTCCGACGCCTGCATGGGTTGCCACAGCGCCGGCACCTACGGCAACGTGATGCTTTACAGCGGCGTCACCCAGCAGGACGGTTCGACTCCGAAGATGAACGTTTCACCGTTCGGCGAGTGGCGTTGGTCACCGATGGGCCTGGCGGGGCGCGATCCGATTTTCTATGCGCAACTCGAAAGCGAGATCGCCTTCATCAAAGACTTTTTCAAGAACGACCCGGCCAGGATGCAGGAAAAGATCAAGTTCGTGAACAACACCTGCTTCAAGTGTCATGGCGTGATGGGCAAGCGAAAGCTGGACGACGATCACGGTGGACCAGACAAGGGCGACTTCGATCCGAATTTAGTCTTCGCGACGTACGACGATCCCAAGCCGACGAACTCCAAGAACTACATCTACGGCGCCCTCGCGCGCGACGGTATCAGTTGCATGGCCTGTCACCGGATCGTGAAAGACGTGCCGGTGAAGGGGCAGGATCCGTTGACGAGTTTTCTGAACAACAACATCACCGGAAACTTCACGGTGGGGAACGCCGACCAAATCTTTGGGCCGTTCACGGACGAGGAAATCGTTACCGACCCCATGAACAATGCCATCGGCATCAAGCCGAAGCACGATCCCTACATCAAGAGTTCGCGGATGTGCGGCAACTGTCACACGATCAACCTGCCGTTAGTTGATAATCCGACTCTCGAAGCCGACAAGCCACACCTCGAGCAGTTAACTTATCTTGAGTGGCTCAACAGCGGTTATCAGGACGAGTATGGCAACAATCCGCGCGCGCGCACCTGCCAGAGTTGCCACATGGAAACGAAGTATTCCAACGCGGCGGGGACTCTAAACGTGCCGTTGATTCAGCAACCGATCGCCTTCATCGAAGACGATCAGTATCCGCAAACAGGGAACCGTCTCCCGGCCGACAAAATCCGCGTGCGCTTCCGGGACAAGGGTTTCGCGCGGCATCAACTGCAGGGTCTGAACGTCTCGCTGCTCGAGATTTTTCGACAGTACATGTCGGGCTACAACTCAAACGGCAGCATGATGCAGGCCAATCAAATTCTCGGCGTGCGCCAGATGGATTACATGTCCGGCATGGACGATCTTTCCACCGCGATCGACGCGTTTGTCGAACAGGCGCAAAGCGCGACGGCGGACGTCGCGTTGTCGCCGGTGACAGTCAGCAATCAGAAACTGATCGCCGACGTTATGGTTACGAACAAGACCGGCCATCGGCTGCCAAGCGGCGTCGGTTTCCGCCGGGCGTTTCTGGAGTTGCGCGTGGTTAACAACACGACGGGACAGATTGTCTGGTGTTCGGGCTGTACCAACGAGTTGGGCGTAATCACTGCGGGCGGCGGCAGCCAAAGCAAGCGTTTGCCGTCTGAACTGTTTGATGTTTATGCCGACGGCAGCAAGCCTGCGGATCACGATTATCCGAAGCCGTGCGACAACAACTATCTAAAGGGCGTCAACCCGCAGTATTACCAGCAGCACTATTATTGGGATCTGGAAAAGGAAACAGGCGTTCCGATCACGCGGCAGGATCAGGTGCAAATTTATGAAGAGTTGAACCTGAACAACCAATGCGCGCTGACGACCAGCTTTATCCGGCGAGACTATCAACTCAAGGACAATCGTCTGTTGCCGTTTGGCTGGACCAGCCACGGTCCGCTGCGACCCGACAAGACGCCTGTCATCCCGGAGGCGTTTCTGGAGCAAACTCATCCGATCCAGGTGGGCCAGGATCCGGCGTACGCCGACGGCAGCGGCGCCAATATCGTCAGGTACGAAATTCCGCTGGGCATGAATCCAAAGAACCTGACGGTCACGGCGACGCTCTACTATCAGAGCATTCCGCCGTATTATTTGAATGATCGCTTTAAGCAGGCGCCCGATCAGCCGGCCACGCAGCGGCTCTATTTCCTGACGTCGAACCTGAACACCAAAGGAACGGCGATCGAAAATTGGAAGTTCAAGATCATGAGCGCCAGCCAGCCGGTCACTGTTCCTTAAGATGTGGTGATAGTTTTGCGGAAGAGTCTTCGCCTTAGTAGTTGGCGATGATCGGCGATTAGGATAAAGGTGACGACAGTAATTTCAACTCTCTGCGCTGTCTCGGCGCGCTTTGCGCCTCGGCGGTTAGGATTTTGCGGCATTTATCACCGCAGAGTCGCAGAGAACGCTGAGTGTTCCGCAGAGAGAATCTCGGAAATTGAAAGCAGTAAACGTTCGCACGTTCGTGAAGGAGAATTCATGCGCAGCAAATTTTTTAACAATCGATCCGTGGCTTTGTTCCTAACCCTGGCTCTGGTGGCGGTCGCCGCGCAGGTTGTCTTGCCGGTCGTTCACGCTCAGGAGCAGATGGGCCAGCTAACCGTCGTCGGCAAAGTCAAAGTTAACGGTCAGCCGGCAGCCACCGGCGACACTTTTGCTTCGGGCGGAACTATCGAAACCGCCAAGGGTTCAAGCGCCGTCGTGAGTTTGGGCAAACTCGGTCGCGTCGAAGTGCTTCCGGAAGCACGAATAAAGTTGACCTACGATGCGACTACCTACGGAATTGTGATCGAAAGCGGCAGCGCTCGTTTCACGACCGGCGAAGGCGTGACGGCGACCGTCAAGGCCAAAGAGTAATCAACCATCGGGACTGTTCTCGCGTTCAACGCGCAAGCGAAGCACACGAGTGGTGTGCACCCAGAAGCACGCCACAAAATAACCAAACGAATTAAGGAGAGAAATGATGATAACGAACTATTGGAGCCGTAGGCTCTTACTCTGCCTGCTCGTCGCCGGGGTTAGCGCCCTTGCGACAAATGTACTAGCGGGCCGCCAGGCGGGTCAGGCGGGACCTTCCGGCACTTTGTCGGCGACCGGTGAAGTCAGCGTCAACGGCACCAGCGCGATTTCGGGCGCCACGGTATTTTCGGACAGCACCGTTACCACTGCGAAGGGATCGAGCGCGGTCGTCAGTCTCGGCAAACTCGGACGTGTCGAAGTCATGCCTGAGTCGACGATGAAGTTGAACTTCAGCGCGAACAGTATTTCGGTGAGCATGCTCGAAGCGGGCCGCGTCCGCGTTTCGTCTTCATCGGGTACGGGCGCCACGGCCACGACCAACGACGGCGCGATAACGGCGAAAGGCGCTCGGGCGAATGACTTCATCGTTGACACGAGCTGCGGTGACACGCTGGTTGCGGTGAAGAAGGGGAAAGTGGAACTGCGCGCGGGCGACACGGTCAAGCAGATCGCGGCCGGATCGCAAGACACGGCGGGAACCGCGAAGCCAGGCTGCCAGCGGCCGAGGAATTAACCTTACTCCCTGGCTTTGCAAAAGTGTTTGCATTGCGGATAAGAGCGGGGGCAAGCCCCCTTCCAGACCCTGAGACTTCGGAATTTGCTCGATTGCTTTCGCGCAGAAAGCCATTCTCGCCGAGACGACACGCCAATTCTAATCAGCTCGGGGTCGGGAAGGTGGGCTTGCCCCCGCTCTTTTTGTGCTTCTTGTGAAGTCATGTTGGTGAGTGTGATTGTGTGCCAGCCCCGATTCGTCGGGGCTGGGACGTCGCCTTTGGAGTGCGCTGACAGGTCAGCGCTTTCGTCCGCGGCGGCTTGACGCCGCGCTTCAATCTCTCGATCGAGTTACTTATACAAAGGGCTGCGACAGGTCGCAGCCGACCAAAGCGCTGACAGGTCAGCGCACTCCAAAAATCATTCTCAGGCTCGCGTGGCGTGTTCCAGGGCGTTGCGCATGGCCGCGGCGGATTGCCAACGCTGAGCAGGATCTTTGACGAGCGCGCGATCGATGATCTCGCAGACGGTCTCGGGAAGATGAGGCGCGCGCTGGCGCAACGGAATGTTGGGCTGCTCAAAAATCGCTTTGATTGTTTCAGCCATGCTGGTCTTCCGGCCGAGATTCAAGGCGAGTTGTCCCGAGAGCAAACTGTAGGCGGTCATGCCGAGGGCATAGATGTCTGACTGCGGTTTCACGTCGCGAAAGTTTTTGAGTTGCTCAGGCGGCATGTAGGCAAGCGTGCCCGCCATCTCTCCCGCGACAGTCACCCCGCTCATCCCTGATTGCGTGAAACTCTTGGCCAATCCAAAGTCAGTCAACTTCGCGGACAGGTTGGGCCAGGCTCCGCTGACCAGAATGTTCTGATCCTTGATGTCGCGATGAATGTAGCCCTGGGCGTGGGCATACGCGAGCGCATCGAGCGCCTGGCCAATGATCGCCAGCGTCTCCGCTTGCGGCAGCCAGCCGCCGCGCGCGTCGGCCAGGGCGGCGGCATCGGCGCCGTCGACAAATTCGGTCACGAGGTAAACTACGCCGTTGTGCACGCCGCGATCGATGAACTCCACGATGTTGGGATGCTTTAGCGCTGCCGCCACGTCCATCTCGCGCATGAACCGGCGCATATGTTTGTCGCTGACGGCGAACTCCGGCAGCAGCGTCTTGATGGCGACGGCGCTGCCGGTCGCTTGATGACGGCCCAGCATCACGCAGCCCATGCCACCCTGGCCCAGAACCTTGACCATGTCGTAACCCGGAATAGGTTGCGGCGTCTTTTTCAACTCAATCCGGCAATCCTCGCAAAGAAAAGTTAAGTGCTCGTCTGACGAAGTCGCTTGCGCTTCTTCGCGACGGCCGCAGTTCAAACAGGCGACGGTTACGATCGTGGGCTTGACTGGAGTTCCAACCGGCGACGCGTTTGCGGCCGCGCGAGTCTCGCCCGTGCTGACTTCAACCAGCAGCACAGTTTCACCGCCCTGAATTTGCGCGCCGTGCTGCAGAAACGCCTCGGCGACTCGCTGGCCGTTTACAAAGGTGCCGTTGGTGGAGCCGAGGTCGCGCAGAAAGCAATGCGGCGGAGTGATCTCCAGCAGGCAATGATTGCGCGAAAAGAATTTATCTTCGGGAAGGCAAAGGTGAGCTTCGTTACTTCGGCCAATCAGGAACGTGTCGGTTTGCGTGAAGCTGAAGACGCGGCCCTGATACGGTCCCGCCAATACTCTTAGGTTGACTTGCATGCCTGAAGTCCAAAGTGCAAACCTATTTGGAGTGCGCTGACCTGTCAGCGCTTTGGTCGGCTGCGACCTGTCGCAGCCTTTGATACTTGTAACTTGATCGAAACGTAAAGCGCGGCGTCAAGCCGCCGCGGACCAAAGCGCTGACAGGTCAGCGCACTCCAAAAGTTGCCGTGCGGACTTTGGACTTGGACTATCTTTTGATTTCCAGATCGTCGAAAGCGATTTCCGCAATGTCGCTGGCGTAGAGCCCGGCGACGCCGCCCTTAAAGCCTTCGCTGTCCGTAATTCGATCGACGTATTGCCCGTTGATGAAAAACGAAAGCTCGGCACCTTTGGCGCGTATCTCGAGTTGATTAAGATTGGAGCCGCTGCGAATGGTTGTCGACTTGGTCCAGGGCACAACAACCGACTGCACGCCGCCCTTGTGCTTGATGACCTGATACTTTGCCCCGTCGTTGCTGGGATTGATCAGCAAAGCGTAGTCCTCGAGCTGTCCGCTCTTCGATTTTTCACCGTGCGTGATCAGTCCGTAGCCAGACTCGACCGGCGTGCCGTCGACGTTGCGCACCGTCACGCGCACCGTGGCGTTGGCCGTGTTGTAGTCAGCCGATGGCGCGTACATCACGAGGTACGTCTTCGCCTTGGCGCGCATGTGGTATTGGTCGTCGGCGTACCAGATGTCGCCAAACGCGTAATTGCCCGTGCCCCATTTGGCCTGCGAAAAGTCGTCGGTGACTGCCGCCGGAAGATTCGCGTTGGTGTTCGAGTTGACGTTAGTCGTGTTCGCGTTTGTGTTCGCGTTGCGGTTCGCAATTCTGGAGTTCGTGTTGGCCCGGTTTGCGTTCACGTTCGCATTCGCATTTGTATTTGAGCCCATGCTGGCGAGGGCCAGAATCATGACCGCCACGCCGACGACGATCACGCCGAGCACCAAAATCGCACCGAGTATCCACCAAATCGCGTTTGATTTTCGCGGCTGCACGCCTGGAGGCGTCAAGTGCGACTGTGGCATCCGGCCGAAGTCCGAGCCGTGTGAACTGACCGGCGGGGCTGGCTGATACTGAGGCTGGTTCGCGCGCGGCGCCGTGCGATGAATGTCCGCTTCCGGCGCCTTAGTGTCGCGCGCGTTGGTGTAGCGAATCGTCGCGTTGGGATCAAAGCCCGGCGCCGCCGCGGTAGTCAAAGGCGTGCCGTCTTCCAAACAGAAGTTGAGCGACGCGTCGGTGTAGGTTCGATTACAAGTGGGGCAGCTTTTCATAATTTTTGGGCCGAAGTCCAAAGTCCAATGTCCAAAGTCAAAACCCGAACAACCTCGCTAAGAGCCTAACGTCCAGTGTTCAAGAGTCCGTTCAGCTAAACAGACTTTGGACATTGGACTTTGGACATTGGACTCATTATTCAGGAAAGCCCGGTGAGGCTCAAGCGGTGATTGGCTTGCCGCAGCGGCCGCAGAATTTTGTGCCGCCTGAATAACTGCTGCCGCACAACTTGCAAACCACTTCCACCGGCCGCGGCTGGCTCCAATCAAGCGAACGCGCGCCGATCGGAATTCCACATTTGCCGCAGAAGCCGACCGCCGAAGGATATTCCTGTTTGCAACGCGGACAACTGACGCCGCTGACCGCATTCAGGGAAACCTGTCCGGTCGCCGGCGTCGGATGTCCGCCGCGACTCGCCTCTGGTACGTCGCTCGGCTCGTCGCTCACGAAGATGAAGGTGGCGTTGCCGCAGCGTCCGCAGAACTTGATCCCTTCAGCGAAGCGCGAACCGCAGCTCGCGCAGGCGACGACGCGCGGCGTGTTTGCTGGTCCACCGGTGCGGCTGTCCAAACTGCCGCCGCGCGAAGGCGTCAACTGATCGCTCGACGGCGCGCTCTCGAATTGCGCCTGGATGATTTGCTCGATGCCGTCGGGCCTGATCTCGATCACGCGTTCGTCGTCAACTTCGCCAGAGCGCGCCACGCGCAGCACGTGTTGCCCCGGCGGAATCGAGTTGAGAATCACGCGGCCGGAACGTCCGATGCTGCCGTGTCGTTCGTCGTCGACGTAAACTTCCGAACCCTGCGGCGCCATCACTACCAAACGCGAATCGGCGTGGCTGTGGGTTTCGAAGCGTTTGCCCGCCGCGTTCTCCAACTCGTCAAACCAACCGCCCGCATCCGCCGGCCGCTCTTCAGGGTTTCGCGCGAGCGCTTTCAGGATCACTTTGTCGACAGCCGGGTCGAGATCGGAACGGAGACTGAGCAGCGACGGCGGCGCCTGCATCAGTTTTTGGGCGACGAGCTGAGCGAGATCGCCGATGAACGGCGGGCGCCCGCCGAGCATGTGATACGCGATCGCGCCGAGCGCGTAGATGTCGGCGCGCGCGTCGAGCGACACGCCTGTCTGCATTTGTTCGGGAGCCATGTATTCGGGCGTGCCGATGATGCCGCGCGATTCCGGGCCGCTGGCGGAAGTTGTGTCCGACGGGTCGGCGTTGATTATTTTCGCCAGGCCAAAATCTCCAACCTTGATGAAGCCGTCGCCCGAGATGCTCCCGCCACTTCGTCGCAGCCTTTGCATGATGAAGATGTTGGCCGGCTTGAGATCGCGATGCAGAATGCCGACGTCGTGCGCGGCTTCCACGCCGGCAACCGCCTGGCCGAGGATCGTCATCGAGCGTTGAATGTCGAGCGTGCCCTCGCGTCGCAAAAGTTGGTAGAGACTTTCGCCGTCGACGTATTCCATCACCAGAAAGAAGACGCCTTCGGGACTCTGCCCAAAATCGGTGACGTCAACGACGTTTGGATGACGAATCGACGCGGCCGCCCGAGCTTCGCGTTCAAAGCGCGCAATCGCTTCGCCTTCCTGCAGCATTTCATCGTTCAGGATGTCCGGCCGGACCGTCTTGATAGCCACCCGCCGCGTGACCAGGTTCTGATCGCGCGCGAGGTAAACCTGGCCCATCGCGCCGCGGCCCAACCGTTTTTCCAAAAGGTAACGTGACGAGAGGAGCGTCGGACCGGGCAAGGTGTGTTTGGTGTTGGCGTCGTCCTGCGGACAAGTGACTACGTCGTCTTCAAAGCAACACTCGCAACGGGGACACTCGCGCATGGCTGGATTGTAAGGAAGAACGGCGGAAGTCCAAAGTGCAGACTATTTGGAGTGCGCTGACCTGTCAGCGCTTTCGTCCGCGGCGGCTTGACGCCGCGCTTTACGTTTTCGATCGAGTTACAGTATCAGAGGCTGCGACTATCAAAGGCTGCGACAGGTCGCAGCCGACCAAAGTGCTGACAGGTCAGCGCACTCCAAAAAGTTGCGGCGCGGACTTTGGACTTGGGATTAGTTCTTAAGCCGCTTGCAGTTCCGACGTGCAACCCGAGCAGCGTGTCGCGGCAATCGGAATCGCCGACAGGCAATAAGGGCAGTCTTTGGTTGTCGCCGCTTCGGCGCGCTTCCGGCTGTTCATCGCTTTGACGATCAGAAAGATCACAAAGGCGATGATGAGGAAACTGATGACGTCGTTGAGAAATGCTCCGTAGGCGATGACCGGCAGGCCTTTCTCTTTGGCCTCAGCGAGCGTCAACGGATGTACCCCGGAGAGATCGATCAGCAGGTTTGAGAAGTCGACCTTGCCGAGCAGCAAGCCGATCGGCGGCATGATGATGCCGTCGACGAGGGAAGTAATAATCTTGCCGAACGCAGCGCCAATGATGACGGCGACCGCCAGGTCAAGCACGTTGCCGCGCGCGATGAACTCGCGAAATTCTTTCAACATACAAGTCTCCTTTCGACTTTTGGAGTGCGCTGACCTGTCAGCGCTTTGGTCGGCTGCGACCTTTCGCAGCCCTTGATGTAGCTCGACCTAAACGGTGAAGCGCGGCGTCAAGCCGCCGCGGGAGAAAGCGCTGACAGGTCAGCGCACTCCAAATGTCTTGACTTTGGACCTTGGACTTTGGGCTGTGGACCAGGTCTTACTTGCACGCCGGCTTGTAGCCCGCCTTCTCGGCTTCTTCCCTGGTTTTGAACACGACGCGGTGCGCTTCCTCGATTTCCACGGTGGGCCGGCAGGTGTCAAGGTAATAGATCATGGCCTTGTTGTCTGCCAAAATTTCCGCCGCCTCGCTTTCTTCCACTGGCGACTCCGCAGCTTCTTGCCTGGCGGCGACGCGGGCGGAGATAGTTTGCGCCGCGGTTTCGTCAACGATGCGAAAGCTCGGGCCCTCGGCGACAATCGAAAGCGTCATCTGAAAGTCCGCGCAACGAAGCTGCTCGCCGCGCACCCGCCACGGTTCCCAGACCGCGGGCAGTCGCAACGCCTGCGAAATTCCTTTGACGAAATCCGGAACAGTGTGCCACTTGAACGTGCCGTCGTAACCAAGCCAGAGCGAAGTCACGCGGCCGTCAACGAAGTCGAGCGAGATGGTTCTGACTCCCGACAGGCTGGCTTTGTCGATGCGCGGATCGAAGTCGGGACTGAAACTCGTCTTCGACACGCCGAATTCATTGGGGCGTCGGAAAGTGATTTGCGGCACGCGCGCCTTCACTTGTTCGGTGGACATGCCCAGGCGGAATCCGAACAACTCCGGCGCGTCAGGCAGGTCGGCGAGTTTCAACGCGCATTGGCGATCCTGCGCCGGCGCGAAGCAGCAAACAGCAAACAGTAAACAGCAAACAGTAACAAAACGTCCGGCGCCAACCATCGCTGACTGAAGTTTGGTGTTCACTCTTCGGTCTCTACCGTTTGCTGTTTACTATTTAATCAGCGCGCGAATCAGTCGCTCGAGTTCGTCCGGTTCAAACGGCGTCGAGACGTACTCATTGCATCCCGCATCAAGCGCACGCGCGCGATACAGGTCGGCGCCGTAAGCCGAAACGGCGAGGATGGGAGTGGCTGCAAAATCCGTCAGCGCGCGAATCTTCCGCGTGGCGGAGAGCCCGTCAAGTTCGGGCATTTCGACGTCCATGATGATCAAATCCGGGTGACTGCTTTCCGCGGCCGCCACCGCGCGGTTGCCGTTCTCAGCCTCCAGCACGCGAAAGCCTTTCTTCTGCAGCCAGGTTCGCAGCAGCAACCGCGTGTCGTCGAAATCGTCGACCACGAGGATCGTGCGCTGGGCTGCAATTGGTTGGTTCAGGTTCGCGGACATAACGCTTGCTAGCTGGGATGCAGAAAGAATGCTTCGCGGCAGTCTGTAATTTTGCCGCCTGCGCAACGACGTAAAGCGGCGCCGGACAGACGTTTACCGCCGCACTTCATGTCAAATTCAACTTGATCTGATCGGGGGACGTTCAAAGCCTAACACTTTCGCTTTGATGTGCCAATTCGAGCACTGGAAGACAGGGGGCAGGGGCAGGGGCTGTGGGCAGGGGACAGGGGGGACAGGGGTTAGGGACAGGTCAACGGTCCAATGAATTCGATCGCAGTCCGCGCCAGCGACGACCGAGAGTTAGCCCACCCCCAGTTGTCGGGGCTGGATGGCTCAGTGAGTGGCAGAGGTCTTGAGTCCGCGCCAGCGAACGTCCGAAAATAGCCCAGTAGTTCACTGCTGGGATCCGGTCGCGAATTCACATTGGAGTCCGTGAAGCGGACGACTGAATCGACAGACTCAAGCTTCAGTAGTCCGTTTCACGGACTCAGGGTTTCAAGACACGCAATTGTCCCAGCAGTGAACTGCTGGGCTATTTTCAGCCGTCCGTTTCACGGACTCAGGATTTCAAAACTCGCAATTATCCCAGCATTGAACTGCTGGGCTATTTTCAGTCGTCCGCTGGCGCGACTCAGGAAGTCCTACCACCGTCGCAGCGATCCCAGCCCTGACGAATCGGGGCTGGGCCACTTTCATGCGTCCGTCCAAGGACCGCACCCCTGTTTGCCCAACTGCCCCGTTGACGCGTCGTTTTGGAGTGCGCTGACCTGTCAGCGCTTTGGTCGGCTGCGACCTGTCGCAGCCTTTTAGATCGTCGGTTGAGTTCAAGATACACTGCGCGGCGTCAAGCCGCCGCGAAGAGAAAGCGCTGACAGGTCAGCGCACTCCAAAGTCTTGACCCACTGCCCACCGCCCACTGCCCACTGCCCACTGCCTTTCCCTCCTGACCCCACCCGCCCGCGTTGACAGCCGCGTGTTAAACGGATAGAGTCCTGCGCATTCTTAGTCTACGCTGCGCAACGTTGCGCCGCAGTCGGAGCCGGCGGGGCCCCAGCCCAAGCTTCAAGATCTCCCATCCGGAGTTCCAAGGTTCAGGGTAGCCAGCCTCGCAAACGCTCACTAGAGAATACTGCCGGATTTAATCTGGAAAATTCCCTGAGATCGCATTCTGAGTTCTCAGTCTTTCCAGCTTTAGGTCACTCCCATGGCAGTCGCACGCAGTCACACGCGCGATGATCTCGCGCCTAATTTTTGACGCCGACTTTGAGAACTCTCACTTCGCTGCCAACCAACTCCCGACGCACCAGTCTTATCGCGTGGCCGGGTTACTCGCGCGCCTCCTGAAATCGGCGCCAGCGGTAGCCGTTGCAGCATTTGAAACTCTGGCCCGAAAGTAATCATCGATTACGACGATCACAGAGAATAGTTTGAATCGTCAGCTCTGCCCGTTGACACGAGACCGAAATGCCGCAGACAGCAGGGAACTAAGCCTGACTTGCTGACTCCTGAACTGACTTCTGGCTTTTTGAAATTGACTTCCTGATTTTTCGAACTGCAATTTTCAATAACTAACCCCCTCAGAGGAATTCCGACATGCGCTCCAGGTCTAATCACCGCTCGCACAACTCGCACCGCTCCCACGATGCGAACAACGCCAACGCCACCAGGAATTTCCGCATTAGCAGTGGACGATTACTAAAGCGCTTGGGTTCCTACCGGCGAGCTACCACGGTGGTCGCCGCGTTGGTTGTAGTCGGCGTGCTGGCGGCTGGGTTCATGGTTGTGAGCGGACGCGCCGCAGGAATGGGCTTTCGTTGGCCGGCAAGTTTCAGCAAGATTTTCGCGAGTATTACCACCCACACTGCGCCTGCGCGGCAGCCGATCAGCGCTCCAGTGATGGAACCGCTTGCGCCCAACGCCGTGATGCTCAGCTGGAATACCAATGGCAACGCAGGAACTGAGACGACCGAACCCAGCACTTCCAACGATCCAAATTTGTCAGCCGCGAACTTGACCCTTGGATCAGTGACACCAGCCGCGAACGGAAATCGTTTCGGCGGAAGTGCTTGGTTTGATACAGGGGATACGAATCCGACGACGTTAGCTGAATCGATTGCCGGCAATGATTACATTCAGTTTATCGTTACGCCCAACGCGGGATTTACCTTCACACCCACTTCCCTGGTTTTCACTTGGGATCGTTCAGGCACTGGACCGAGCAACGTTACCTTGCGTTCTTCGGCGGATAGTTTTTCGACAGACCTTGGGTCTGCCACAGGTATCGTGTCGGCGGCGTTTGCATCCAATACGATCACTATTTCCGGGTTGACCAACCTGAACACGGCAACCACTTTCCGTCTATATGGTTATGGCGCAACCGCCGCCGCCGGAACCGGTGGCTTTGATGCAAATGTTGCTGGGGATAACGTAATCCTAAACGGCACTACGGCGGCAATCCCATGTACACCACCGGCCACCGTTTACGTCAACGCTGCGTGGATTGGCACCACGCTTGGTACCGATCCTGACGGCGGCGGCCCAGCTACAAACTTCGGTTGCGACTCGTTCGCGACGATTCAAGGCGGCGTCACTGGCGCCTCAGCGGGCGGCACGGTTAGCGTGGCGAGCGGCACTTATGACGAAGACGTCGCCGTCTCCAACAACGGCCTGCAGCTAATCGGCGCGGGCGCCGGAACGACCACTATCCGCGGCCCGATCGGCGGCGCAGGCGCGACCCTCCAGCTCGCCGCCAGCAATGTCACGGTCGCCGGGTTCACCATCACGCGTCTCGGTAACAACACGACCGACTGGTCCAACCCGCTGCTGAACTCGACCGGCATCGCCATTCAGGGACAGTCGTTCACGAACGCGCTGATTCGCGACAACGTCATTACGGGCAACCGCACCGGCCTTGACATCAACAACAGCAACGGCCACACCGTCCGCAACAACGTCATCGACTTCAATCGCACCGGCTTCATCTTCCGCAACCAGACCGACGACATGACGGTGGTCGAGAATTTCATTACCAACAACTGGACTGTCGGCGTGCTCTTCCTCGACGCGAGCGGCGGCACGAACAGCCCGGTGCAGTCTGCGGCGCACTCGACCTTCAGCAACAACAGCATCAGCAGCAATTGGTATGGTCAGATCGTCGACCGCCAGTCGGGCGGCTCTTTGCCTGCGCCCGGCACGAACCTCAAGAATTTCCGCGGCAATTGGTTTGGCACGACTTCGCCGGTTGTCACCACTGCGGACAGCACAGAGCCGGGCTACGCCGCGCAGATTCCGACCGCGTACGGCGGCTCGGCCTCGGCTCCGGGCGGACAGCCTGACGTCGCCGGTCCGGCTTCGGCAAACTTCAAATACACGCCGTTTCTCCAAAGCGCGACGGACACGAACGTCGAAACGACGCCGGGTCGCGGTACGAACGGCTTCCAGGGCGTCGCGAACAACGTGGTGGTGTCGCCACCCAATCAGAACGGCTGGGTCTTCTTCGACGATCTCCCCGGCACCGGCGCCGGCACTGGCGGCTTCGAGTCCGGCCCCGGCACGCCACCGCTCGGCGAAGGCAGCGCCTTCCTTCAGGTTGATAGTCTTGGACGCCACGCCCTCGGCAACTTCGGTTACGGTGGGACGCGCATGGACGACGTCACCGACCTGCGCTACAGCAGTTATCAAAACACCCTGAACCCGAACTTCGCGATCTCTTTGCAGTTTGATATTGACTACGATCTAAACGACGCTTCAAACACCTTCCAGGGCCGTCTCGTTTTCGAGCCTTATCTCACGCCGGCGCAGGGCGCCATCCAGCAGAACGTCTGGCAGCCGTGGGACGCGCTGGCGGGCAATTGGTATGGAACGCGGACGACGGTAACGGTAAACAACGTGGCCGGTGTTGCGCAGCCTTGCCAACCGGCCTCGCCCTGCACCTGGGCACAAGTACTGTCGCTTTTCGCCAACGCGGGCGTGCGTAACACCGCGCTCAGCCCCGTACTGTTCAAGGCCGGCGGTCCCTGGGCGCCAAACTTCGACGGCAATGTTGATGCGTTTCATTTCGGCGTCAGCGACTCAGACGTCACTTACGACTTTGATCCGGCGCCGGGTCTCTCGATTGACGACGTGACTCAGGTGGAAGGTAATGCAGGACAGATTGCTTACAACTTTACTGTCACGCTCTCGCGCGCCTACGACCAGATCGTCACGGTAAACGTCGCCACCGCCGACAATTCGGCGACAGCGCCGTCGGATTACACCGCCGTGCCGGTGACGCCGCTCACCTTCAATCCCGGCGAGACGACGAAGCCGGTGGTCGTGCAGGTTAACGGCGACCCGGATCTCGAATCTGACGAGCAATTCTTCGTTGAGCTCACGAATGTCAGCGCGAATGCCGTGATAGTTGACGCCCAGGGCGTCGGCACTATCACGAATGACGATGCACAGTTTTCGATCAACGACGTGACGCTGGCGGAGGGTAACGCCGGCCAGACAGCTTTCCTGTTCACCGTCACCAAAACCGGCGCGAATGGCTTCGCCACTTCGGTGCAGTTCGCTACCGCGAACGGCACGGCCACGACTGCGAACAACGACTATGCCGCCGCCAGCGGCACGCTCAACTTCGGCCCCAGCGATACGTCGATGCCGGTTACCGTCCTTGTAAATGGGGACGTGATTCCTGAGTCAAACGAGACTTTCTTCGTCAACCTGACAATTCCTTCCGGAGCATCCATCGGCGACGCGCAAGGTCTGGGCACGATCACAAACGAGGACGTGTGCCCGCCATTCAGCACCGTCTACGTGGACGCCAGTTGGGCCGGCACTGCGGCAGGCGACGATCCAGACGGCGGCGGGCCAGCCACGGTCTTTGGTTGCGATTCGTTTGCGACTATTCAGGGCGGCGTTGACGGCGTTGCCGCGAGCGGCACCGTGAATGTCGCGGCGGGGACGTACATCGAGAACGTTACGATCACCAAGGCGCTCACGCTAACCGGCGCGGGCGAGGCGACGGTGTTCCTGTTACCCGCGCTCTCGGCCCCGAACACTTGCGGCGGCGCGTCGCTCTGTCCCGGCGGCAGCAACCTAATCCTGGTCCAGGCAAGCAACGTGACCGTCAGCGGCATCACGCTCGACGGTGACAATCCTGCGTTGACGAGCGTGGAAAACTTTGGCGGCGCCAACATCGATGCGCGCAACGGTCTCATCACCAACCACACGCTCGGCACGTTCAACAATCTCGAAGTTCACCACACGACCGTCAAAAACATTTACCTGCGCGGCATGTACGCTTCGAGCGGCGGCACGTTCAATTTCCACCACAACACGGTGCAAAACGTTCAGGCCAGCCCCGGCTCGATCGGCATGTTCAATTTCCTCGGCTCGGGAGCGTTTGACAGTAACAACGTCTCCGCTTGCAACGATGCGATTTCGTCGAACAATTCGCGCGGCACGACTTACACCAACAACACCGTGACGAACTCGGCCAGCGGCATCCACACCGACAACAACGGTTCCAGTGGCGGCACGGCGGATTCAATTTCCAACAACACGGTCACCAACAGTCAGCCGTTCGGCTATGGCATCTGGACGTTCGTGCCCTTCCTCCCGATCACGGTCAGCAATAATACCGTTACTAACGTCGATGTTGGCCTCGCCGCGGCCGGTGGCCAAAGCACGCCGGTGGCAACCACGTTCACGGGCAACACGGTGGACGCCCAGAACAAGGCGAACTCGACTGGGGTCTATTTGACGACCGATCAATTCGGCTTTGGCCAGGGCAATAACCTGGTCACTTTCCGCAGCAACACCGTCATCAACGCCGTCGACGGTTTCTACCTCGAGGCGGTTGACGATGGACTCAAGCCGAGCCAACTGAAAGTCAAACTGCGCACGCTCGCGAATGTTTCCGAGCCTGGCGGCGCGGTGGCCCAGTCGCAACAGCCTAATGCTCCCAGCGTAGCCTTTACGCTTACCGTCAACGCCGACTTCAATCGCATCGTTGGACACAGTGGCACCGGCGTCAGCCGCAACGGGACCGGCACGCTCAACGCGAACTTCGAAAACAACTGGTGGGGCTGCAATGCCGGCCCAGGCTTTGCGGGCTGCGGCAGCGTAGCCGCCGGCGTCGATTTCGATCCGTGGCTCGTGCTCGGCGTCTCGGCTTCGCCGAATCCCATCACGCCCGGCGGCACGTCGACAGTCACCGCTGACATGACGCACAACTCCGCGACGCTCGTTCCCGCCGGTGGTTTTGTTCCGCCCGTTGGCGTGAGCTTTACCGCGACGCAGGGCACGATTGCGCCGCCGACCAGTACGCTTTCATCGGGACAAGCGACGGCGACGTTCACTTCTACGTCCGCGAGCAACGGCAGTGCGACCGCAACCGTCGACGGCCAACCGGCGACCACCGCGATCGTAGTCACGCAGCCGTCGTTCACGATTAACGACGTCACGCTCGCTGAAGGCACGCCGCCGCCTTCAGGCACGACTTCCTACACATTCACGATCACCAAGACCGGCGCCACCACCTTCAACGCGACCGTGGACTGGGCGACTGCTGACGGCACCGCTGTGTCTACCGGCGGCACGCCTGACTTCAGCGCGGTTTCGGCGACGACGCTTACTTTCCTGCCGGCCGACACGACCATGCAGGTCACCGTTTTGGTCAACAAGGACTTTTTCGTTGAGCCGGACGAAGCTTTCACCGTTCAACTCTCGAACCCGGTTGGCGCGACCATCGCCGATCCGAGCGGGACGGGCACGATTCAAAACGACGACACGCCGCCAAATACCGTCTATGTTGACGACGACTTTACGGGCGCGCCGGGCACGGATCCGGACGGCGTTGGACCAGCAAACGCGATCGGCTACGACGCCTTCGCGACCATTCAGGGCGGCATTGACGCCGTGGCTCCGGGCGGAACCATCAACGTCGCGGCTGGTTCTTACGTTGAGAACCCGAACGTCAACAAGGCCGTCACGCTCGTCGGTCCGAATGCCGGTGTCGCCGGCTCGGCTGTGCGCAATCCTGAAGCTTTCGTGCGCACGAACGGCAATCAGGTGGCCGTCTTTAGCGTTTCCGCGGCGAATGTCACCATCAATGGTTTCTCGATCGACGGCGACGATCCCGGCGTCGGCGGCGCAGCTCTCTTCAGTGGCGACGACGCCAATGTCCAATACGGCGTCCGGCCCACGACTGGTGCGGTCAACAACCTGACCGTCAGCAACAACATCGTGAAGCGAGTCTTTATCGGCATCCGCGGTGACGTTGCGCCGGCGCAGGGCAATGTCATCACCCGCAACTGGTTCGACAGCATCGGCAACTTCGACTTTGGTTACGCGGTCTCCATTCGCAATAACTTCTACGCGAATGTTACCGACAACAAGATGACGCGCGCGTGGACCGGCATCCACATCAACAACCACAACGGCGCGACCGGCCCGACGAGCTTCCTCGTCACCGGCAACGAAATTCACAGCTACGCCGGCGGCATCCTTTACTGGCTGCAGTTCAACGGCGCCACCGGCGCCACGATCGACAACAACCAGGTGACCGCCGAGACGGGCGCAGTCGCCAACAATTTCGGCGTGCTCTTCGTCAGCATTCAGAACGCGGTCAACCCCACGTTCACCAGTAACGCGATCGCCGGGCACCGCTACGGCATCGGTCTGTTCAACGTGCCGACCACGAGCACGATCACGCTCGGCTCGACCAACTCGGTCACGGGCTCGACCCAGGCGGGCGTTTTCCTGACTGACAACTTGAGCTTCAATCCTATCGGCACGACCAACTTCCTCGCCGGCGGTCCCGGCGCTGCATCGACCGTAAACGTCAACGGCCTGCCGATCACCGGCAACACCGGCGGCGGCCTCAAGGTCGAGGGCAACACCAACCTGCAGACGCTGAACGCCACCGGTGCGACTATCACCGGCACCAGCGGCGCCCGCGGTTTGGAAGTAGTCGGTGGCTTTGGCAAGGCAAACGTGATCAGCTCCACGATCACCGGATTCGCCACCGGCATCGCGCTGCCAAGCACTTCGGCGCAACTCACGACCGCGCACTTCAATCGCATCCTGGCGACGATCGCGATTGATAATCCAGGCAGTGTGGTCGTCGATCTCGAGAACAACTGGTGGGGCTGCAACGCCGGTCCAGGCAACGCCGGCTGCGGAATTTTCACCGGCGCGCCCGCGCAGACCGACTTCAATCCGTGGATCGTCCTGCTCGGCTCGGCCACGCCTAATACGATCGCTCCGGGCGGCACTTCGACCGTCGCGGCGGACATGACGCACAATTCTGTTAACGCTGTGCCGGTCGGCACCTTGCCCGACATTCCAGTTGCCTACTCGGCGACCCACGGCACGATGACGCCGACCAGCGACACCATCGTTGCCGGTGCAGACACCTCGCTGTTTACTTCCACGGACGCCAGCAGCGCGGTGGCCACGATCACGGTCGACAATCAACCCGTGAACGTGCCCATCACGATCACTCCGCCGTCATTCTCGATTGACGATGTCACGCAATTGGAAGGCAACCCGCCGGGAACGACGGCCTTCACTTTCACGATCACGAAGACTGGCCCGACTGCGCTCAACTCGAGCGTCGATTACGAGACAGTCAACGGCAGCGCCACGGCGCCGTCAGACTTCACCGCGATTCCGGCGACGCCGCTCACTTTCCTGCCGGCGGATACGTCCATGCAGGTCACGGTGCTCGTTAATAAGGACGCCGTGCTTGAGCCTGATGAAGCTTTCACTGTTCACCTTTCCAACGCCGTCAGCGCGACCATCTCGGACGCGGACGGCACCGGCACGATCCAGAACGACGACGTGGTAGCGACGGTCGTTTACGTTGACGACAATTGGGTAGGCGTGCCAAACGGTACCGATCCCGACGGCGGTGGTCCGGCAACGGCCATGGGCTTCGACGCGTTTGCAACGGTGCAGGGCGGCGTCAGCGGCGTGGCGCCGGGCGGCACAGTCAATGTTTATGCCGGCAACTACATCGAGGACGTGACGATTTCTAACGCCGGTCTGCAACTGCTCGGCTTCGGCCCTGGCGTCAAAACGATCAGCGGCGCCATCGGCGGCCCGAGCGGCGCCACGATCACTGTCGGCGCCAGCAACGTGACGGTGGCGGGCTTCACGATTACGCGCGAAGGCAATACCGTCGCGCAGTGGAACGACCCCAACTTGAATTCGACCGGCGTCGCCGTGCAGGGTCTGGCCAGCAGCAACATGCTGGTTCGGGACAACGTCATCACCGGCAATCGCACCGGCATCGACGTGAACAACTCGAACGGTCACACCATTCGCAATAACACGATCGACTTCAATCGCACCGGCATGATCTTCCGCAACCAGACGGAGTTCCTGACGGTCGTCGAAAACTTCCTGACTAACAACTGGACCGTCGGCATCGTTTTCCTCGACGCCAGCAGCGGCAGCAATGTGCCGGTGCAGTCGGCGAAGTTTTCAACCTTCAGCAACAACAACATGAGCGCCAACTGGTACGGGCAGATTGTCGACCGCCAGACTGGCGGCTCGCTGCCCGCGCCGGGAGCGAATCCCAAGAACTTCAAAGGCAATTGGTACGGCACAACTTCGCCGGTCGTTACCACGGCCAACAGCGCTGAGCCGGGTTACGCGGCGCAGATTCCGGTTGCGTATGGCGGCAGCGCCGTGCCTCCGGGCGGCCAGCCGGATATCGCCGGACCAGCTTCAGCAAACTTCCAGTACACGCCGTTCCTGCAGAGCGGCACCGACACGAACATCGAAACCGTACCCGGTCGTGGCACCAACGGTTTCCAGGGCGTGCAGAATGCGGCGATCGTCGTCCGTTCGTCGAGTTTGAAGAATTGGACGCAGACGCACGACACCTGCGGCGCTCCCGCCACTGGTTCGCAGGCGTTCGTGGTTGGCCCACCGACGCCGCCCATCGGCGAAGGCAGTTTGCAATACTTGATCGGCGCCAACGGCGATTCGGTTGAGGCGGCGCGCAGTCCTGACTACAACGGCGTGCATCTCGATGCGCTGACCAGGCTCAGCTACAGCACTTATGCGGCGACTGCCGGCGGTCAGACCCCCTACATGCGGCTGGACGTTGACAACGACAACAACGGCACGCTCGACGATTCGTTGTTCTTCGAGCCCGTCTATCAAAACGGCGGCTACAGCACGATTTTCCCGGAGACGATTCCGAATCAGTGCGGCGCGAATCCGAACTGCGTTGTCCCCGGCCAATGGCAGACGTGGAACACGCTCGTCGGCGGTTGGTGGTCCAACGTCGAGAGCGCGGGCGGTCCGCCGCTCATCTCGCTTGCTCGTTACGCGGTCGAGCATCCGGGCGCGCGCATCATCAACAGTGGCGTTAATGGCGGCTTGCGCATTTCGAGCGGCTGCGGCGCCGGCGCCTGGGACAACTTCGACGGCAACACTGACGACCTGATGATCGGCGTCAGCGGCGCCAACACGCGCTACGACTTTGAACCGTTGCCGCGTCTTTCAATTGACGACGTGACCCACAACGAGGGTCAGACCGGCACCACTACTTACACTTTCACCGTTTCGCTTTCGCGCGACAGCGATCAAACCGTTACGGTCGACTACGCCACGGCGAACGACTCAGCCATCGCGCCCGGCGACTACACGGCAATCCCGACGACAACGTTGACCTTTAACCCGGGCGAGACGAGCAAGACCATCGTCGTCAACGTCAACGGCGACATGGTTTTCGAAGGAACCGAACAGTTCTTCGTCAACCTTTCAAATCCGAATGCGCACGCGGTCATCACGGACGGCCAGGGCGTAGGCACGATCACGGACGACGACACGCAGCCCAGCTTCGCCATCGACAACGTCACGCACTTTGAAGGCAACAGCGGCACGACTGCTTACACCTTCACCGTGACCAAGACCGGCGCCACGGAAGCAACCGCAACCGTAAACTTCCAGACCCAGGACGGCACGGCCACTCTTGCTGATAACGACTATCAGACCAACAGCGGCCTGCTCACTTTCCTGGGCGCGGAAGTGACAAAGCCGATCACTGTGCTCGTCAACGGCGACACGAATGTCGAGCCGGCTGAGGCGTTCAACGTCCTGCTCTCAGGCGCCACCAACGCCACTATCAGCGACGCCAACGGCACGGGCACGATTCTCAATGACGACCCGACGCCGGCGATCACTTACGTGGACGACGATTGGGCGGCGGTGAACCCGGGCGACGATCCGGATGCCGGTGGTCCAGCCACCAGCTTCGGCTACGACGCGTTCGCCACCATCCAGGGCGGCATCGATGGCGTGACCAACCCTGGCACGGTGATCGTCTATGCCGGCAACTACCCGGAAAATGTTTTCCTGAACAAGACGCTGTCGTTGCGCGGGGCGCAGTTTGGCGTTGATGCCCGCGGCCGCGTGGCAGCGGAAAGCATCGTCACGCCGGCGAGTGCCGCGCGTGCTTTGGAGTTGAGAACAGGTTCAGCCGGATCAGTCATCGACGGCTTTACGTTCTCGGGCGGAACTTTGGTGGGCACCTCCGGTCTGATCGAATCGACCTCGGGCCCGCTCAACAACCTGCAACTCAGCAATAACCGTTTCACGTCGTTCCCGGGCCGCGCGGTTAATCTCAACGATACCGGCACGGACATCACCGTGAACCAGAACGAGATCAACGGCAGCGGCAACACTGCGGCAGTCAGCGGTGTGTTCCACCTCGATACCGATCTGTTCAACGGTTTCCACTTTACCAACAATACGGTCACCGGCGCGCAGTTCACCGAAGGCTTCTTCGTTGACGGCAATCACAACGTTGGGCCGAGTGGCGCCCGCAATCCGCAGATCAGCGGGAACGTTTTGAGCAGCAACAACGTCGGCGCCAATCTCGGCACCAGGGCTTTCGGTTCGTTGTTGACGCCGAACGCCGGCACCATCAGCAACAATGCTTTCAGCAGCAACAATTTCGACGGCTTGCAGGGCGGCATGCAGCACGTCTTGATCAGCGGCAACACTTTCGCCAACAACGGTCGCTTCGGCCTCGCGCTGACCAGCTTTGGCAACATGGGCGCGGACCGCGGCGCGCAGAATACGCTGGTTATTTCAAACACGTTCAGCGGCGACGACTTCGTCACTCCGCAGGCCGGCATCTCCTTCAGCAACGCCCAGGCTGCCGGCACCATCGCCACCAACCAGGCACACTTCAACCGCATCGTCGGCAACGACAGCGGAGTGGTCTATAACGGAACTGAATCGATCAATATTGAAAACAACTGGTGGGGCTGCAACTTTGGTCCCGGCACCGGCGGCGCCGGCTGCAGTGGCACCCCAAATGGAAAGAGCGGCACGGGCGCGGCGAATCTCGACGCAGATCCCTGGATCGTGCTGGGCGCCAACGCCTCGCCGAATCCAATCACGCCCGGCGGCTCGTCAACCGTCACGGCGGACATGGTTCGCAACTCGAATGGCGCCGTAGTTTCCGGTCCCGATTTCGTTCCGCCGGTAGGCGTTAGCTTTACCGCCACCGGAGGGTCGATTCTGCCGCCGACAGGCACGATCACCTCGGGACAGGCTACGTCGACGTTCACGTCGACCAGCACCAGCAGTGGCTCGGCTTGTTCGATGGTTGACGGTCAGCTCGTCTGCACCGTCATCAACGTCACCGCGCCGGCATTCACCATCGACGACGTCTCGCACAGCGAAGGCAATGCGGGCACCACTGCCTACACCTTCACCATCACGAAGACGGGCGCGACGACCTTCAACGCGAGCGTCGACTACGCCACGGTTGACGGCACGGCGGTTTCAACCGGCGGCACGCCGGACTTCACGGCGATACCGACCACGAATCTGGACTTCCTGCCTTCCGAAACGACCAAGCAGGTGACCGTTCTGGTCAACGGCGACACAGCCTTTGAGCCCGATGAAGCGTTCACAGTTCACCTCAGCAATCCCAGCGGCGCGACCATCGCCGACGCCGATGGCACCGGCACAATCCTGAACGACGACACGAACGTGAGCGTTACGGTGTCACCGTCATCAGTGGCTGAAGACGGTGTGCCGAATTTGGTTTACACGTTCACGCGCGCCGGCGTCACTGCGGGCTCGCTGACCATTAACTTCTCTGTTTCGGGCACGGCTGTTTTCGGTTCGGACTACACGCAGAGCGGCGCTGACACGTTCAGCACTTCGAGCGGGACCGTCACCTTCGGCGCGGGCGATGCCAACGCCGCGGTGACGATTGATCCGTCAACCGATGCCGTTTACGAGGGGCCGGAGACTGTGATTCTGACGGTGATCGCGGGCGCCGGCTACAACGTTGGCAGTCCCAGTTCCGCCACCGGCACCATTACCAACGACGATGCGATTCCAACTTCCCTCGTCGTAACCAAGACCGACGATACCGACGACGGTTTCTGTACGCCCGACGATTGCAGCTTGCGCGAAGCAATCGGCAACGCGAACACGAACGCCGACGCCAACACGATCACCTTCGCCATCCCGGCGGCAACCGACCCCGGCTGCGATTCGGGCTCCGGCGTCTGCACCATCAAACCTTTGTCGGCGCTGCCCGTCGTCTCGCAGCCGGCGTCAATCAATGGTTACTCGCAGACCGGGGCCAGCGCGAACACGCTCGCAGTCGGCAACGACGCGGTCCTGAAGATCGAACTCGACGGCAGCAACGCCGGCCTCAGCGCGATCGGACTGGAGTTTGGCCCATTGGCAAACAACAGTTCAGTGCGCGGCCTGGTCATCAATCGCTTTGGCTCAGACGGCATTCGCCTGACGAGTAACAGCGGCGTCGTTGTGGCCGGTAATTTCATCGGCACGAACGTCGCGGGCACGGCTGCGGCTGGAAACCTGCACGGCGTCTTCGTGAACAGCGCGAACACGAGCATCATCGGCGGCAGTACGGCGGCTGATCGCAACGTCATTTCCGGCAGCAAGCCCGGCGGAAATCACGGTATCGAGATCGCCGGCACGCCGGTGACCGGCAATATCATCAAGGGCAATTACATCGGCACGAACGCTGCCGGTACGGTTGCCGTCCCGAACAGCGGCGATGGCATCCGAATCGTCAGCAGCTCAAACACCGTCATCGGCGGCACGTTAGCGCTTGAGGCAAACGTCATCGCCGGCAACACTTTGAGTGGCATCTGGATTAACGGCGACGGTTCGACCGTCAAGGGCAACTTCATCGGCGCCAACAGCGCCGCCGCTCTGCTCGGCAATGGCGATGCTGGTATCCAGATACTCGCAAATAACACTGTGGTCGGCGGCACCGCGGCCGGCGAAGCCAATGTCATCGCCAATTCCGGCGCCGGCAAAGACGGCATCTTTGTGCAGTCCGGCACCGGCAACGCGATCCGCGCCAACTCGATTTACAACAACGGCGGGCTCGGCATCGATCTGACCAACGACGGCGTTGACGCGAATGACGATCAGGATCCTGACGGCCTCGCAAACAACACGCAAAACTTCCCCATCATCAGGACCGCCCTGTCAGGCACGCCGAATAGGATCCGGGGCACTTTAAACTCAATACCCGGCCAGGCGTTCACGATTGATCTGTTTGCCAACCCAACTTGCGATCCATCGGGCAACGGTGAAGGACAGGTCTACCTCGGCTCTACTGTAGCGAACACAGGCGCGAACGGCGACGCCTTATGGTCGTTCAATCCGGCAACGATGACGCCGGGAACTGTCATCACCGCCACCGCCACCGACGCCTCCGGGAACACTTCCGAATTCTCGGCGTGCTTCGCGGCGACCGCGACCGCTTTCGGCGAGATTAAGTTTGCCCAGGCGAATACCAACGACGTGGAAACCAACGCCGGCACACACACCGTCAACATCGCGGTCCAACGCGTTAACGGCGCCGATCTCGCGATCGGTGTGACTTACACAATCACTGATGGCTCAGCCACCACCGCCGACAACGACTATTCGACCGTCCTGGCGACCGGTACGCTCAATTGGGCCAACGGCGACGGCTCCGACAAGAACATCCCTATCACCGTCAACGGCGATACGAAGTTTGAGTTGGATGAAACCGTCAACATCACCCTTTCAGCCCCGACCGGCGGCGCCACGATTACCGGCACTAACCCGGCGACGCTGACAATTCAAAACGACGACACGGCGCCGACGATTACGATCAACGACGTGACGCAGAACGAGACAAACGCGGGCACGACCGACTTCGATTTCACAATCAGCTTGTCGAACGCGTCTTACCAAACCGTCACGGTCAATGCCGCGACGGCCGACAACACCGCCCTGACAGTGGATGCCGACTACACCGGCGTTCCCGTCACGCTGCTGACTTTCACGCCCAACACCACGACGCAACACGTCCACGTGCTGGTCAATGGCGACACCAAGTTCGAACCGACCGAGAGCTTCTTCGTCAACCTGTCGGGCGCGACCAACGCGAGCATCGTCGACGCTCAGGCACTCGGCACGATCACGAACGACGATCCGCAGCCGACGATCTCGATCGACGACGTGACCCAGGCCGAAACCAACGCCGGCACGACGAATTTCAACTTCTCGGTCACTTTGTCGAATTCCTCGGCACAGACCATCACCGTGGATTACTCGACCGCGAACAACACGGCGACCGCGCCGTCAGACTTCACGGCCATCCCGGCAACGCCGTTGACCTTTAACCCGGGCGAGACCAGCAAACCGGTCACCGTTGTCGTTAACGGCGACGGCGTCTACGAACTGACTGAGTCGTTCTTCGTAAACCTGTCGAACCTGAGCAACGCGACCACCACCGACCAGGGCATCGGCACGATCACCAACGACGATGCCGCGCCAACCCTGGTCATCGGCGACCGAACCTTGAATGAAGGTACGACCATCGGCGCTTCAACTTCATTCAATTTCACCGTCACTAAGACGGGCAGCACGGACGTGAACGCGACCGTCAACTTTGCCACGGCGCCGGGCTCGGCAACCGGCAACGTTGCTCCGTGTCCGTCCGGCGACGACTATCAATCGCAGTCGGGCTCGCTCACATTCCTGCCGAATGAAACCACGATGACGATCACGGTGCCGGTCTGCAAAGACGCGATTTTTGAAGGCAACGAGACGTTCTTCGTCAATCTTTCGGGCGAGACGAACGCCACGGTTACGGATGGTCAGGGACTCGGAACAATCGTGAACGACGACATTCCGAGCTCAGGCTTTACCGTCAACGTGACGGATGACCTCGACGACACGGTCTGTGATGGAACGCATTGCAGCCTGCGCGAAGCGATCGTCGCCGCCAACGGCAGCCTCTCGGCTGTACTGATCAACTTTGCAATCCCCGCGACCGACGCCAGGCACTTCTACTACGCCGACGATGGCTCGGGCAGTCCCAACGGACAGGTAACGTTGGCAAACGTGGCCACGACAACGGCAACTGACGACACCACCATCAGCGGAATCGATCCCGATTGGCCGCATAGTTGGTGGTCAATCCTGCCCACGTCGGAACTGCCGGCCACGACGAAGCAAGTCTTCATCGACGGCTATACGCAGACCGGCGCCTCTGCCAACAGTGCAACCACGGGCACCAACGCGATTCTCAGAATCGAATTGAACGGCGCGAGTGCCGGCGCCAACGTCATCGGTCTCGGCATCGGCGGCCCGTCGTCGACCGTGCAGGGCCTGGTCATCAATCGCTTCCAGCGAGACTCAGGCGCGGGCACGCCAACCGGCAACGCCATTAATCTGGTGAGCGGCAATCACATCATCCATGGCAATTTCCTCGGCGCCGATGTCAGCGGCACGCTCGACCTGGGCAATGGCGGCAGCGGCATCACCGTTCCGAGTTCGTTTGTGAATCTCGGTGGTCCCTTGCCCGCGTCCGTCAACCTTATTTCCGGAAACGACGGCGACGGCATCTTGCTGACTAACAGCAACAGCACCGTGGTCCAGGGCAACCTCGTCGGCACTACGGCCAGCGGTGCCGGCGGCCTCGGCAATGGCGGCAGCGGCATCAGCCTGGTTGGCGCTGGCACTGTCTTCAGCACGATCGGCGGCGGCGCTACTGGTGAAGCCAACACGCTTGCTTTCAACGGCGCTGACGGCCTCAGCATCACTAACGCCGGCATCGGCAACAACATCCGCGCCAACTCCATCTTCTCGAACGGCACGACGAACCTGCACCTCGGCATCGACCTCGGCGCAGACGGCGTTACTGCCAACGACAACCAAGATGGAGACACCGGTCCGAATAACCTGCAGAACTTCCCGGTAATTACGACGGCCATGGTGACGGGCAGCACCCGAACGATCACCGGCACGCTTAACTCGGTGCCCGGCCAAACGTTCGACGTGGACTTCTTCCAGAGCACCACCTGCGACGCGGCGGGCAACGGGGAAGGGAAGACGTATCTCGGTTCGCTCAGCACCGACCCGACGGATGCGAATGGCGACGTCGCGTTCACCTTCCATCCGACTGTTCTGACAATCGGTCAGACAGTCACGGCGACGGCGACATCGACCGGCGCTTCATTCAGCACGTCTGAGTTCTCTCAGTGCACCACGATCCTGGACGGCTCTGGCGGCGCGGGCGACATTCAGTTCATTGCTGCAAACTACGCCGTGCTCGAGGGCGCCGGGACCGCAACGATCACGGTCACACGCGTCGGCGGCACCAACGGTTCGGTCACTGCCAACTTCTCAACCAGCAACGGCACCGCGCTGGCGCCGGGCGATTACACGACCGTTACCAACTTCCCGATCACTTACGTCGAAGGCGAAACGGGCAACAAGACCGTTACCGTCGCGATCGTTAATGACTCGATTTTCGAAACCAACGAGACGGTAAATCTCGCGCTCGGTGCGACGCAGATCAACCGCCCGTCAGCTCCGAACGGCGATCCGCACACCGCCGTGCTGACGATTACGGACAACGATGCGCAGCCTTCGTTCACGATTAGCGACGTGACGCTCCTTGAGGGCAACAGCGGCACGACCAGCTTCGGCTTCACGGTGACCAAGACCGGCAGTACTGAAGTCAACGCGACGGTGGATTACTCCACGTCGTCTGGCTCAGCGACTTCTCCGTCAGACTTCACCGCGATTCCGACGACGACGTTGACTTTCCTGCCGGCTGAGACAAGCAAGCCGGTCACGGTCCTCGTCAACGGCGACACGACGGTTGAGCCTGACGAAGTCTTCGCCGTCAACCTGGCAAACGCGATGAACGCCACCATCGCCGACAGTTCCGGTCAGGGAACCATCACGAACGACGACACTGACGTCTCGGTAGCGGTTTCGCCGTCGTCAGTCGCTGAAGATGGCGCTCCGAATCTGGTCTACACCTTCACGCGAACCGGCGTGACGGCGGGCGCGTTGACCATCAACTTCTCGGTGGGCGGTTCCGCTGCGTTCGGCACCGACTACACGCAAACCGGCGCCGCGACTTTCGCTCCGACCGGCGGCACGGTCACCTTTGGCGCGGGCAATTCGACCGCCGCCGTAACCCTTGACCCGACCGCCGACAGCACGGCGGAATCAGACGAGACGGCAATCCTGACGGTGACGACCGGCGTTGGCTACCACGTTGGCAGTCCCGCCGCGGCCACCGGCACGATCACCGCCGACGATACGGATGTCAGCGTCGCGGTTGCGCCTTCCGCCGTGACCGAAGACGGCGCTTCGAATCTCGTTTACACCTTCACTCGCAACGGCGTGACCACCGGCGCGCTGACGGTTAACTTCTCGGTCGGCGGCTCTGCAACTTTCGCGACCGACTACACGCAAACTGGCGCGGCCACGTTCACCGCGACGACCGGCACCGTCAGCTTCGGCGCCGGCAACTCCACCGCCGCAGTTACGATTAACCCGACCGCGGACGTCGTCGCTGAATTGGACGAGACGGTAATCCTGACGGTGACTGCCGGCTCGGGCTACAACGTGGCCAGTCCCAGCGCGGCCACCGGCACGATAAACAACGACGATTCGTCCGGCGGAATTATTCGATTCAGTTCCGCCGTTTACAACACGACTGAAAACTCGCACTTCACGACGATCACCGTCGAACGCGTGGGCGACAGTTCAGGCGCCGTAACGGTTGATTACGCCACGCCGGACGACAGCGAATCGCCGACGGTGGTTCCCTGCGCCACGGTTAACGGCTCGGCTTCGCCGCGCTGCGATTTCACCACCGCGCTCGGCACGCTGCGATTCGCGGCGGGTGAAACTTCGAAGACGTTTGTCGTGCTCATCTCGCAGGACAATTACGTCGAAGGAGCGGAGACGCTGACCCTCACGCTTTCGAACCTGACCGGCGGCGCCGTCTTCGGCGTGCCGGCAACTGCGACGCTGACGATTGCCGACGATCTGGTTGAGCCGTCGCAGAATCCGCTCGACGATGCTGAGAACTTTGTTCGTCAGCATTATCACGACTTCCTGAATCGCGAGCCGGATCCGAGCGGCCTCGCCTTCTGGACCAATCAAATCACTTCCTGCGGGACGGACCAGGCTTGCATCGACATCAAGCGCATCAACGTCTCGGCAGCGTTCTACCTGTCCATCGAGTTCCAGGACACCGGCTACTTCGTTGAGCGTCTCTACAAGACTGCTTATGGCGACGCCACCGGCACGTCGACTCTCGATGGGGCGCATACGCTGCCGGTGCCGATCGTGCGGTTCAGCGAGTTTCTGCTCGACACGCAGGAGATTGGTCAGGGCGTGATTGTGGGACAACCTGGCTGGGAGATTGTGCTGGCGAATAACAAGGCGGCGTTCGTGGCGCGGTTTGTCCAGCGGACTCGGTTTACCAACGCGTATCCGGGCTCGATGACGCCCGCAGTCTTCGTCGACACGCTGAACGCCAATGCCGGCAATCCGTTGTCGCCGGCAGAGCGCGATCAGCTCGTCGCCGACCTGACGGCGAACCCCGCGGCGCGGGCGCAAGTATTGCGAGCAGTGGCGGAAGATCCCCAGCTCGTCAATGCTGAAGTCAACAGAGCGTTTGTCCTAATGCAGTACTTTGGGTACCTGCGACGCAATGTGAATGTCGCTCCTGACACCGACTACACAGGCTACGATTTCTGGCTGCGGAAGTTGAATGAGTTCAATGGCAACTTCGTAAACGCCGAGATGGTCAAGGCGTTCATCGTCTCCGCCGAGTACCGGCGGCGGGCGGGCCTGAACTAGCAGCCAGGCAAGACAACGGAGAAAAAGGAAAGGGCAAAGGGGAAGGGGGAAAGGGTCAAGGGATTGCTCGTGACTCGATTTCCCCCCTGACCCTTTTCCCTTTCCCCTCCGGGTTTCCACCTGCCCATTCCCCATTCCCCTTTACCCCTTTCCCTTTTCCCCCTATTCTTTCCTACCTTTGCGCACATCCTTCTACAAAAAGTGGCTCGCCACGATTTTCGTTGTCTACCTGCTCGTCGTTGCGGCAATCACGATTATTCCCGAGCGGATTGCACGCCTCCGAGTGCCGCGCTCAAATCACATCAACGTCGTTCCGCTCAGCTATTCCTTTGAATGCTTATTTAGAACTCGTCGAGCGCATCCCGATCTCACCGGGTTCTGCGTACGAAACACAGTGGGCAATGTCGTCCTGTTTCTGCCGCTGGGAATTCTCCTGCCGATGCTGTCCGAGCGTTCTCGCCGGTTCAGGCGCATGCTGTTGACTGCAGCTTTTCTCTCCCTGAGCATTGAAACAATTCAATTCTTTTTGCGATTTGTCGGCAACGATCGAGCGGTCGATATCGATGACGTGCTGCTAAACACGCTCGGTGCTCTGCTCGGCTTTGGCATTTACAAGTTGGCGATCGCGATGGGGCCGAAAGGCGAACGCGACAAAGATCCGGCGACTTCGTAACCGCGCCCTTTGGAGTGCGCTGACCGGTCAGCGCTTTTGTTTCGCGGCGGCTTGACGCCGCGTTGCCTCTTTAAGGCAGAGCAAGGATGAAAGGCTGCGACAGGTCGCAGCCGTCCAAAGCGCTGACAGGTCAGCGCACTCCAAAAAAGACAGGTCAGCGCACTCCAAAGGGTATCCCGATGTTTTGTCGACTGGAGATTGAGGCTTTAGCTGGCCAACTGCGAAGATTCGGATTGGTGCAGGAAGATTGAATCGTAGACGCCGCGCATTTTGAAATTGCACATGCGGTAGAAGGTGTGCGCGCGTTCGTGCTTTTCGTTTACCAGAACGCAAACTGTTTTGGTGCGCGTCAGCAAATCCTCGCAGAGTTGCCTCATGCACTTTCGGCCGATTCCTTTGCCGCGCTCAGCCGAGTTGACCCAGACACCTTCGAGGTAGACCACGTCAGGAGTGTCAGCCTGAACGTCAGCCTTGAAGATCAGCCGCCCGTCTTCCACCAAAACCCAAACGCGGCCCATCTCAATCCGGCGCGCGCATCTTGCGCGAAAACCTTCGGCGTCAACTGCAAGCGGATTGATGCCACTTTCACACTCGGCCATACTCGCCTGGACCGGCGCGATTTGATCCAGATCGGCGAGCGTGGCGCGACGCAGGCCGGCAACTTCTTCGTTCATCTCCATGGCGCGCCGCACTTCGAACAACATTTCTCTGCAGGCGAGCCTCATTTCCTGGCCGTCATCGGCGTAGTAATTCCAAAACTCTTCGACCTTGTCTTTTTCGCCGAGGATCATGTGGGTCTGTTGGAAACCCTGCGCAACCAAGCCAAATTCCTGCATGGCGCGAGCAGTGCGGGCGTCGATCAAGGTCGCGTGTCCGATCAGGGCGACGCCTTCCAGGCGGCCTTCCGAGTTCCGACAACCGTAGAAGGTACCGCGGTTGTGCTTGCTGACGAGGCCGTTGTCGCGAATGAAGCCGGCCATGCAAACGGTCTGCACGGGCCGTTCGGCCAGAAACGCAAGCACTTCGTTGCGGTCCGTTTCAGCCAGCTCGGCAACGGCGACGCTGACGTCGGCTTCCGGCCGGTAAGGCGTTGCCGCTATTACCGTGGTCAGCAGTTTGTTGAGAGAAGGGGGATTCTCGATCATGGTCCGCTCCGAAGTCACAGGGTGAAGTTGATTGCTGGTGGTTGTGTCAAGGCTATTCACTTGCGAATGCCTCACAGGCCCAGGTAGTCAACACCGGAGTCAAGTTCGATTTCCATCGAGGAGGTTTCGTCGCCGCCGAGCGTGGCAGACTGCGCCTGCATGTAAGCATCGCTGAGCAATACACTGTCGCCGATCAGGACGCCGTCGCCTACCAACACACCGTCGTTCATCAATGCGCCGTCGGCTAAGAGCACTCCGTCGCCCAGCAACAGGCCAACGCTGCACAGCAGGTTGCCTTCGCCGAGCAGCACGCCGGTGGCGGTCTTAATGCTGTCGGCGATCAAAACGCCCTCGCTCATTAGTACGCCGTCGGCGATCAACACACCGTTGCCGAGCAGAACACCGTCGGCCAGCAAGACGCCCAGGCCGTAAACCTTTTGATACTTCATGACGAGGTTGGTGCCCTTGGCATAGGTGCGATTCATGATGATGCCCTGTGACCAGGTGAACTGCTGGCCCGCAATCGTGGTCTTGGCCAGCGGCGCCGTTGCGGTGGTTAAGAGCGGCGCGCCGACGAAGGTGGCTGCCAGCAAATCAGAGCGCACGAGTTTTGCAACGCGCACTGCGCCTTCGATGTTAACTTGGCCGGCGCCCTGCTCGAACATGTTGTATCCAGGCAGTTGCTGCGCCGTGTACATCATCAACATTTTGACCATGTTCGGCGTCAGTTTTGTGTTGACCTGCAGCATGAGTGCGGCTGTGCCCGCGGCAACCGGCGTCGCCATCGAGGTGCCGTTCATGTACATCTGTTTGCGATTTTCCTGGTTCGTCAGAGACACGTGCAGGCCGGGCTGTTGCGTCACGAGCAGGTTATTCTTCGATTCGGCGGAGACGATCTTGTTGCCTGGCGCAACCAGGTCAGGCTTGATCACATTGTCGAAATGCTTGACGCCGGCGGTGTCCCTCCAGGCGCCGCGCGTCGGTCCACGCGAGCTGTAAGTGGCCATCCCGTCGTCCGCGCGGCCGTTCGTGCCAAACGTATTGGTGGCGCCGACGGTGATCGCCGAAGGCTCAATGCCCGGTGAATGCACGCGGCCGTATAGTTTTTGTCCCGCACTGCCTTTGCCGTTGTTTCCGGAAGCAGCAACGACGACGACGCCGGCATCAACCAGCTTGCGGACGGCGCGACAGACTGGATCGTTCTTGTAAGAATCAACCGCCAGCATTCCCAGGCTCATGTTGACCACGCGAATGTTGTAAGCAGTGCGATTCGTATAGGCCCAATCGAGCGCGCTAAGCAGCGCCGCAGCCGATCCCGTGCCGGTCTTGTTCAAAACACGCAGATTGATGATGTTGGCGTTGGCAGCGATCCCGGTGTACTTGCCGTTCGAGATGCGACCGTTGCCGGCAGCGATACCCGCGACGTGCGTGCCATGGCCATAAGGATCGTCGACGCGGTTTTCGCCGGTAAAGTCTTTGCTGAAAACGATGCGAGAGGCGTTGTTGGTGCCGAGGAACGACTTGTGGCCGGCGTCAATGCCAGAGTCCATGACGGCGATGCCGATGCCTGAACCGTCCAGCGTGTAAGAGGACGTGATCCCGAGCAGCGAGGTCGTGGTTTGCTGACGAACCGCATCCGCGCCGGTGGTTGCCGTGAGGTGGCCAAAGGCTCTGACTTCGCTGTTGAGAGAAACGTGGTGCACGTCGTTGCGGGCAATCAGTGCTTCCAGAGCTTTCACCGGAACTTCCGCCTGGATCGCACCGAGGTGGACCATCCGCGCGTTGATCTTGATTCCGTACTGCTTAAACAGTTCCGCCAGTTCTCCGCCTTTCACATCGTCAACCTGCAGGATCACGTTGACGTGGCCCTTGCTCGAACCGCTGTCGATAATCTGTTGCAGGTCGTCAGAGATTTTCGCACCCTGGAAACCGCGAGAGTTGGCTTGGGTGTCGGCATTCGAGTTTTCATTTTCATTCTTTTGGGAGGCGGCGAGTTCGTCCGCGAGGTTAACCTGTTTGAAGAGACCGTCAAGCAATTCATTGCCGGCGATGTATTCAGCATAGGCCGCACTGGAAGTAGCGCCGAGGAGACGAACGTTGCCTGCAACTGTCGCATCCGTCAGAGTTTCAGAGACGGTCTGGGCGGCATGCTGGCCGATGAACTGGTGCAACTGATCAACGAAGAGAACTGCATTGCCGTCCGTCGTTGAAATCTCGGCTAACAAGAATTTCACGCGCGCGTCGAGTTCCGCTGAAGTCTTCACGCCGTCGAGCAGCGTCGTCAGATTCAAACTGTAAACACGCGTCTGACGCAGACTCTCGGGAACGTCGCCAGTGGCAATCCGCCGTGCCAGCACCTGCACAACTGCTTTCGCTTCGCTGCCTTCTTCGGCAATCAGCACCGGATTGTTCTGTTTGCCGCTGGAGAGAATCTGAATGGTTGGAGTGATCGCAGATTCGTGTGCCTCGACCAGATCAAAGGCTCCGCGTCGCGCCAGCTTCGTAAGGTTCTGAGCATAGCGATTGAGCGTGGGGCTGCTGATGGCGGCGTCGCTGTGGGTCCGGCGGCCTAGCTGGCTCGACTGCGCGTGCGCACCCTCTGTGACCAGGATGCCCATGCACAGGGAGAACGTCAGCGTTAGGGCTGTTGCCAGCGTGAGAATGGGAGATCGTTTGTGGTTCTTCATGGAAGCCTTTGGGACCTGCTTGAGATTTTCAACTACTAATCAGGGGCACACACAGTCGCCCTCGCAGGACAGTAGGGCAAGGACCGTGCCTGCAACCGTGCGGCGGCAGATCATTCAGTTTTGCTAAGCTTTTGCGGGTTTTACTGAGGAGGTGAGATTGTGTTGCCGGGAACGGAAGTCAGTTTGAAATGGGCGGTCAGTTAATTTGACGGGAATCGGTCTTCAGGAAGTGAAGCGAGGACAACTGAGACGGAGGAGGTTCAACTGGAATATGATTCCAGAATTTGGTCCACAACAGATTTTGAAAGGGTCGACTGACGCCCGTCGACCCAGAGTGTCGGCGTCAGAGATCGTTGTTGGCACGCTTTCCCTGCGGCCTTGGCGTCTTGGCGGTTAACGCTTCGGCTGCTAAGTAGAACACCACTCACGCCTGTGTTATCTTTTTCCTGCAATCAACCCATGCCCGCGTAGCTCAGTGGATTAGAGCGTTCGCCTCCGGAGCGGTTCTTGACTTCCACTTTTCCTGAATAATATAGAAAACGCCAATAAAACCGGGAGATTCTTGTGTCCCTCGGTGTCCCAAAGTGTCCCCTTGTGTCCTGAAACCACGTAGAAAAGGGGACACAAAAGGGGATACACTAACCGTGGCTTTGGGCCAATTTACCAACTTGCTACGTGGCAAGTGCATCGCCAGGAAAGTAGGTGCAAATTGAAAATACTTGAACGAACAATCCGCACGAAAAGAGGCAAGCACTGCGCTCGCATCCGGTTTGAAGACGATAACGGTAAGACTCGAGAGGTCATGCGCACTGAAGAAAGTAAGAGTGCAGCAACAACCAGACTCGCTCAACTTGAGGTAGAGATTTTAGAAAAAGGCACAGCGAGACTGGAGGCGGGTAAGGTTACGTTCCGGCAGCTTGCTCAATACGTGAAGGACCGCTTCTACGTGCCAGCCACTTACAGCGAAGATGGTTCTAAGGTGAGCGGTGTCAGGAGTGTGATACCAGCGCATTCTGCTATCGACAAGTTGGTGGAATACTTCGGCGATAAGGACATCAAAAAGATTGACGATGAGGCTCTTGAGAGGTACAAGGCACACCGCCTAAAAATAGTTACCATCGCTACGGTGAATCGTGAGCTATCGAAAGCGCGGAAGATGTTTGGTGTGGCGCTGTCGAAGAAGTGGGTTTTCGATAACCCCTTTAAGACTGAAGCTGGCAAACAGTTGATTCAAGTCGCCGCTGAAAAGGGTGCTGTCGAGCAGGTATTGTCCGACGCCGAAGAGCGACGGCTATTCAACGCCCTTCAGAAAGCAGACCGTCGTCACACAATTCCGGTGTTCATTGCGGCGTTGGAGACTGGCGCTCGATGGTCCAGTCTGGTGGAGTTGTTAAAGTGGAAACATGTCAACTTCAAAGCTGAAGAAGTGACCATCACCACCTACAAGGATAAGAACATGAAGCAATGGGAGATTTCAGTTAGCACTCGATTGAAAGCCGAACTGCTGAAACTCAAACTCCAGAGGAAGAGCGACGATCCCGACGAGCGGTTATTCGCAAGTGCGAGCGTGAACCTGCGTAAGGTGTGGGAGGCTGCACGTAAAGAGGCCGGTATCAGTAGCGTGCGCTTTCATGACTTGCGACACACGTTTGCAACTCGCATGGCCGACGCTGGTATGGAGATGCAGGAACTGGCAAAGATTTTGGGCCACACTGACATTTCTATGACGTACAGGTACTACCACCTGACGAAGAAGGTGAACGACAAGATGAGGGACATACTCAACAAACGTGCAGCGATGTAGGCGAAGCGGCAGAGCTAAGAGATCTTGTATTTGTTGAGATACCACAAGCCAACACTATGCTGGCCGTTAATGTCTACTATCAATCGGCCAAGTCAAACTTGCCGCTGAAACCAATCGATGAGTGCCTTACGTGTGAAGAGAAATCCGAAACCACTGGCAAACGCGACGTGTTTTTTTGGATGCTTCCAGCGGAAGGTGCGATAACTGGAAGGCGTTTCAGTAACTCCGTGCATCTGCTTGGCGAAGTCCGACATCTCTTTCTTCCGGAGATCTAAGCGAGGCTTCCCAATAGCATCCACCGTCTCGCGCGCTTCGCGAACATCGAATATCCACAACATGTCTCCAAAGAAGCTTTCATATTCGCGAATGTGTTGCGGTGACAAGGGTGCACTTTGTAGCTTCACGACGCGTCCATTGGGAAGGCGAATATCCGCAGAGCGGCGTTGAGCATCCTTCTCAATCATGACTTCAATCCAAGTTTCGGGGACCAAACTCTTCCACTCAGCGTGCCACTCCGATTCGGCTTCCATCCATGGGTCGCAACCTGTCGCCGCACGATGAGCCCAATGCCAGACGTTGATCTCCCCACAGCGTGAGACGACTTCGCCATCGCAGACCGGGCAACTGGCTCGCTCACCTGTTCTCGTTGGACGGACGCGCGTGCCTTCATTAACGGCAATCAACATAAGACTAAACAGGGCTGATGCACATTTGTTCGTGCGGATGTACGTACGCACACGAAAGTAGGCGTAAGTGTTGACTCGTCTAACATCGAAACAATTCTCATTTAGAGAGCAAGCCGGGCCAAAGCCTTTGTAATTTCGGTTCTTATCCGTTCGCTGAGATTATGAACACCAAATAACACTTGGTTTAGCTTCGGCACGATCATCACTGCGGTTGGTATCCTACCGATTTACGACTCTTCAAGTGATTCGATCAAATTCTTCGGATAATACAAACTCCAAGTCGAGTCAAATTCTCTATCAAGTGGTAGACCATGCGTTAGGTAGAACTCGAACGAGACTCCTAACTTCATGAACGGAGCCCAATCAGTTTGGGGATAAGAGGCCTTTTCTAAATAAAACCCAATCGCTTGGTGGTAGGGATAGACATAATCGAAACGTTTCAGAAATGTTAGAAGCTTATCCACTGAGATGCGGCCCCGCGCCTGTCGATACGCATATAAGACAGTGTAGTGCACCCCTGAAATGACACAGAAAGTTAAGAAAGTATTGGTGGTGAAAGCGAAGCTTCAAACTCAGCCGGCGGCAGGTAGCCAATGGCTGAATGAAGTCGCTTGCGATTATAGACCGCTTCGATGAAATGCCGGACCGAGGCCAGGACCTCAGCGAGCGTTTCGTAGTCGTTCATGTAAACCTCTTCGTACTTGAGGGTGCGCATGAACCGTTCGGCTTTGGCATTGTCATAAGGGTTGCCGGTGCGGCTCATGCTGATCTGGATCTTATGTTCTTTCAAGAGTGACACGTAATCTGCGGCGGCGTATTGCACGCCGCGATCGGAATGATGGACCAGACCGGGTGCTACGGTGCGCGTGGCCAAGGCCAGGCGCAAAGCCTTGAGCGCCAGTGCGGTATCGATGTGACGCGAGAGCGCCCAGCCAATGCAGCGGCGACTGTAAGCATCCAGAACCACGGCGAGATAAACGAATTCACGCCGCAGCCGGATGTAAGTAATGTCTGAGACCCAGAGTTGATTGATGTTTGAAAGCAGCAAGCCGCGGGCCAGGTTGGGATAAACCGTCAGCTGGTGGTTGGAGTCGGTCGTACGCACAAAAGCCCGCTGCCGCAGACAAAGCAGATTGTCTTCGCGGAGCAGTCGCAGCACACGCTTATGATTGGCTTTCACGCCGCGCCGGTGCAGTTCTTTGGTGATCGGCCGATAACCGTAAGAGCGCATCTCCAAAGCGATGCTCTGAATCTGCCCGCGCAGTTCGACCTCGTTGTTGGTTGACCAAGCCGCACCAGGCGAGTGCAAATGGCGATAGATAGTCGAGCGCGAGAGCCCGACCGCCTCGCCGAGCTTTGCAGGGCTCCGCTCGGCGGCCGGTCTCTCTTTCAGTTCCTTTTGCAGTAGTGCCATGATCAGTTGCTTGGGTTGCCGCTTGGTTGCTCAGCTCTCGGTTTCCAGCTTCTGCAAAAGCTTTTTTAAAAAGTCGTTCTCCATGGTGAGCCGACCCACCATGCGTTCCAGCTCGTTGACGCGGGCTTCATCGGTGTAAGCGTTACCGCGACCGGCAAACGCCCGCTCTTTATACTTGCGTAGCTCCCGGCGCCACTTCGAGATGGTGTTGTCGCTGAGTTGATATTCGCGAGCTACCTGCGCCTGGGTCTTGCCGGCCTCGATCTCGCGAATGACTTGGAGCTTGAACTCGCGCGTGAATGTGCGCCGTTTGAGCACCGCCGTCTTGGCGGCCACTGCCCCCTTCTTGGTCATTGTTAAGCCTCCTCCCCCGTAGGGATATGTGCTTAACTTTTTGTGTCAGTCAAGGGTGCAGTTCACAGCCTTAGCGCCTCCCGCATAGTTAGGGCGAACCGTGACGTCAATCAACGTTCGCTCCAGGGCGGTCACATCTAGCAATTCGCCCTTTGCAAACCGGATTTTTTCGACTCCGAGCCGATCAGTAAACATGCCATTTAGCATTACTATTTGCGATTTCCTATATGCATACGTCAGCTTCGATTCTCGCTGTTTGTTGGCGAATGCTTTGGTCAGGCTCTCCTGCGAAAGCCCACTACCTTTTGGCTTCGGACTTTGTTCGCGGTTTACGTAGATTCGTGCGGCTGGGCCATCGGTTAGACCATTTAGGAACAAGGCCGTTTGGTGTGAAAGATAAGAATTGCTCTTTAGCGAGAGTGCGATGGCGTGAATCGAGGGGTGACCCCAGACGTATCGAGTCTGACTGCCGTAGTCAGGCGACTTGAGCGTGATTTCGCGCAACTTGGTGTGTTTGAGCATGAAGCTCAGAAACTTCGTAAAATACAGGTCGGGAGAGAGTTCCCAATTTGGGTGATTCTTTTGCAGTAGGACTTGTAGTTGTCGAACCCCAAGCGCTGCAATTCTTTCGGAATCGAAGGTTTTTTCGATTTTGGGTTTTGCCTTCTTAAGTTGTTCGGTAAGAATCTGATCAATAGTGAGCATCTGAGGTATATATACCACAGATGCTCACTATTGGATTGTTGGGGAATCTACGCGGCAGACTGAGGTATATATACCTCAGTCTGCCGTGAAGAGAAGAGCATTTCCGCCAAAATACCGCCTTGCTGCTGTCAGAAAAAGATGCTACTTTTTCTGACAGAAAGAGCCGGTCAAATTGATGACAAACTTAGCAGAGACAATAATTAAACGGGTTCGCGCCAAGGGGCGTGGTTTGGTATATACGCCGAAGGACTTTTTGGATTTGGGAAGCCGCTCAGCGGTGGATCAGGCCCTTTCTCGATTAGTGCAACGAGGCCTGATCAGACGGCTTACCCGCGGAATCTACGACTATCCGAAGATCAGCACAAAAATGGGACCGTTGAGCCCGTCTCCCCAAGCTCTCGCCAGGACGTTAGCCGATCGAACGAACAGCCAATTGCAGATTACCGGCGCCCATGCTGCTAATGCACTCGGCTTAACCACTCAAGTTCCGGCGCGCGTTGTGTATTTGACCAGCGGAAAATCCAAGCGGTTTCGCCTTGGCAATCAAACAATAGAACTCAGACATGCGGAACCCCGAAGCATGGCCGGCGCTGGCACTCCCATCGGAACGATCATCCAAGCTCTAAAGTATCTCGGATCGGATAATATTGACGTAAGAACGATCGATAAGCTGAAACGGACACTGTCCGCGAATGACAAGCGAGCTCTGAAGAAGGACATTGACAGCGTCCCTGACTGGTTACGTCCCCACATTGCCGAGATCGCTACACTCAATTAATGGACACCGTCGCCGCCCTACCTACCGCTGAACGCATAGAACTCTTTCAAGAGTCGGCTAACCAGCGTGGCGTTAGCCGCCAAATAATTGAAAAGGATTTCTGGGTCTGCTGGACTTTGAAACTACTCTTTCAGTTGCCGGATCTTGGCTCTCATTTGATCTTCAAGGGGGGAACTTCATTATCCAAGATCTTTCACGCGATCGCGCGATTCTCAGAGGACATCGATATATCGATTGACCGTGCTTATCTCGGCTTTGAGGGAGAAAAAGATCCGGAGAATATTGAGAGTCGTTCCAAACAGAAAAAGACAATCAACCAACTAAGAGACGTCTGCAGCACGAAGGTGAATGAAGAGATCCTTCCGCAGCTAATTGCGGCGGCCGAAGAAGTACTTGGCCCACGGATGAATGGACAACAACAACTCTGGAACATTACTCCTTACGAAGGAGATCCCGATGGTCAATCGCTCGTATTTGCATATCCGACCGAAGTGGAGGAAAGGGTTGTTGAAGAAAACCCATACGTAAAGCCGAGCGTGCTGATTGAGTTTGGGGCACGTGCGGATCATTGGCCCGCCGAAGAATATCCGATTACACCCTATGCAGCCGAGGACTTTCCCCAGTACTTCCAGGAACCGAGTCACTTGCTAAAAGTCCTCGCAGCGGAGCGGACATTCTGGGAGAAAGCAACTCTCTTACATTCCGAGTATCACAGACCTGAGGAGAAAGCCACGGCTGATCGTATATCTCGTCATTACTACGATCTTCATGAACTCGCCAAATTAGATTTCGCGGAGCGGTCACTGGCCCAAGTAGATTTGCTGAACCATGTAGTTGAACACAAGAAGATATTCTTTGCCCGAGCAAGCGATAACTATGACGAGGCGCTCACAGGTCATCTTCATATGGTACCTGTGGAAGCACGACTCGCAGCTTTGCGCCGAGACTATGACAAGATGCAGCGTGACAGAATGTTTTTTGGCGAGGTTCCAACGCTAGAAGCAATTCTTGAATCGTTGAAGGAGCTTGAGGATCGTATCAACGATGCGGTGCTGCACCAGACTGAAGCGAAACACTAATAGTGCGCTTGGTGAATCGCAGCGCAAGGAATTCCAAATGACTGAATCACTCGACATTAGACGGAAATTATTCCAAAGCCGCTTAGCGACTGGAACAACATCTGTCCTTCTGGTCGCGGGTGACCAGTCAGGCGGGAGTGAAAAACATTTGGACTGCATTACTTTTATGTCCTATGCAAACGCCCTTGCATCTTTCGACCGCATTTTGGGATAAGAATTAATGGAAAAAATCCAACTTCTTCGGCAGATCGCGGGAACGTTTTTCGGTACTAATGCATCTAATGTTCCCCGACAACAAAATACACATTTGGTTGCGCGTCTTCATCGCTGAAGAAGTCGCGACAATGCCGGATTCTTGCAACGCTTTCAAGCCGCAGCCCTGCACCTTAGACATCGCAGATGGTAGTCGGCTTCGTAAAGAGTTTGCCCAGCTCAAAGAAAGAAACGGCACTAAGTGTAAAGCGCAGCGTTAAATAATTGTCATAGATTTCGTGGTTCGCGTTTTCGAAGGCTAGACTCTCCCAAGTCTCCTCGCTCTCGTAGAGGCCCAGAACCTCTGACCTTCAAGTTAAGCCTGGCAGGGCTTCCCTGATCGGAAGTTAATGCCGAAGGCCGTCACAGTGGTTAGGCTTGTATGGATAACCTTCTGCACCCGTATCTTCGCGCGACCGATGAGTCCACGGCGCAACATCGCCTCGACAAACTTCTGCTGGTCAGTGATCCTCAATTTTTTCTTACTCCGGAAGTTCGGTGCAGTTCTCCCGTCTTAAGGGGAATAGGAGATCGTCAACTATAGGTTTCTTGCGTGCGGTTCGCAGCGCTCATACACACGTGCAAGGGGATGGATTATGAGTCAGAGACATTCGGCTCTTGTCGCAGAAGCGAAACAGCACGACGTTTCGCCGCCGGCGTGGAAGGACGAAACCGCGCGGCGAGTGCGGGAGTATCGAACTCGGCAAAGGCAAGCAGAAGAAAGCGCTCGTCAGATATACGATCTCTTCGCGGATCAAACGAGCCAGCAAGCGCGAACAATGCGCACAGAAATCGAGCGCGTCGCGCGGAAGCCCTTCAACATTCTGATCACAGGAGAAACTGGAACTGGCAAGACTTATGCGGCACGGGAGATCCACCGGCTGTCAGCGCGGGCCAACAATCCGTTGATGGAACTTAACTCCGCGAATTTGCCGGAGCATTTAGTCGAAGCGGAACTCTTCGGCTATCGCAAGGGCGCATTCACCGGAGCAGATCGCGACCACATAGGACTCTTTGAAGAGGCTAACGGCGGGATTCTCTTTCTTGATGAAATTGGGGACCTTGCGCCAACAGTCCAAAATAAACTTCTGAGAGCGATCGAAGAAAAGCAGATCAAGCGACTCGGCAGTAACTGTTACCTATCCTGCGATGTACAGATCATCGCGGCGACCTCGCGGAACCTTCCGACGATGATCCAACGGCGCGAATTCCGTGAAGACCTATACTGTCGGCTGGCTGTACTCACCGTGGAAACCACGCCTCTTAGGGAACGCCGCGAGGATATTCCTGCAATGATCGCTCTTTTCCTGCGCGACGCTGCCGACGCAGTTGCTGAGCGAGCTAAACATGGCGAAACCTATCATATTGAGGAAGAGGCCATAGCATTATTATGTGCGTTCGACTATCCGGGCAACATTCGGGCCTTGCGGAATTTGGTTTATGAGCTAACCAGCTACGTCGGCGAGACGGAGCCGATCTCAATTGAGTTGGTCCAGTTCGTTCTGGCTAGACTAAGCTCGCGGGGAAGCAATCTCGTCACGGGCACAAATGGTAAGCGGCAAGGAGATTCCTCTCATCATGGCAATGAACTAATCTCAGCGGGCAAGGCTTCCAAAATGGATGCTGCCGCACAGCATTCTCTCTTGCGAACCATTGCTGACGAAGGCGACATTATCTTGCCGCTCGAACTCTGTGTGCTACGTCGTGGAGAAACCTTCAAGCAATGGACCGCGCGCGCGAAGCGTTGCAGCATTCAAGCGGCGCGAAGTGCGACAGGTGGAAGTCTACAAAATGCGGCCAAGCGATTGGGCCTCACCCGTAGTAGCTTGCAGGCCCATCTTCATCGAGCCAAGCAAGCGCAGAACGGAAAGCTTTTTGATTGGCAGCCTGAGCCTAATGAGGATTCGTCCGAGCGATAGAGTTTCATGATCAAGAATTCGCGCGTTCCACGGTACTTAAATGTGACTCAAGCTAGTAACGGCTGAATTCCTGATCCTCGCGCGATTGTCTCGATTTTAACACCGCGCCGAATCTTTCACGCACTCTACCTAGCCTTCAGTCGGCGCAATACTCCTCCAGCTTATTCGGCCTTGTTATAGATATTCTAAAATAAAACCTCCCATCAACCCTGCCATGTCTCCTGCTCAATACGTCTACGTCCTCGGTACTCATACCAGTAAGTGGCATTAACGCATGGTCGAACCACTGAACGGTAATTAGCTTGGCCTCTACTAATTCCAACAACCCGTCTCTTGCAGTCCTAACGTCACAGGAAAGGTAACGAGTAAGAATGTCAATTGACCACATGATTGATAATGGCATCTCCTGCTTGAACTGCGGGTCACAGTACATGGCTGGCTTCCACTCTGGAATTCTAATGAAGCCTAAGAGCAGAGTGGCAATCTTCTTCCCTCCCTTCGTTTGGCACACTGCCTCTAGGCGAAAGTTGCCGATGTGTTGCTTGATAAGAATCGTCCTAGCAAGGTTATGGGCTATTTCAGGGCAAGTTTTGATGAGGGCTCTGAGTGAATTGCCGTGAAAGGACATTACTTTCGTTTCATCAATGGCTATCACCTCTAGTCTGTCCGGTAGTATCCCTCCCAAATACTCAAATTCACCAATTAATTGTGACGGCATTATGAGCGCCAATATTATTGGTTCGTATTCGCCATACTCAGTAGGAGCATGTATGGCAAGGCATCCTTCCGACACAACGAAGATTGGTATGTCACTAGAAACCCTGGCCCCAAAATGTACCCTCTCTCCAACACGGAATTCTGCAAACGAACAATCTTTTAGAAAGTTCTTAAACTCCCTTTCAGCAACTCCCTTGAACAACGACGAGTGTTGAAAGTACGTGTAAGGGTTTTCTATGGGCAAGAAACCAAATCTCCAAACTGAGAAGGTCAAGACCGGACGTAAGGCGGCCAGAGTCTAGCATAATGCTCACTAGTTGTAAGCAAGTTGTTGGAAGCATGGGAAGAGCATGAAGTGATTTCGTTGGCGGGGTGTAGAAGAGTTGTTGAGACGCCAAATCCGAGAAACCGTACAATTCCTCACAAGTTCGGACAGACAACCCATCCGTAGCCTTGGCAAGCGATATTTCTTTAGAAGTTGGGGTAACCGCACATGAACTCAAACAACCAAAGCGATCAGCCGATACCGAGATCCATTGGCAGTTTACAGTCACTCGGCTGGAGAATGCTGGAACAGTCTTATGTTCTGTTTACTAAACTATGGACTCCCGTTCAGCTTCTGCTGGCGGCGATAGGCTTGTCCCTTGCTATCTATTATGGGATTGAATTAAGGCGCAGCCTATTTCATTCGAAGAGTGGTGTTGCGCTGGCGCTCGCTGCACAGGTAGAGCCGACCAGAAGTTCAGCTCAGGGCATTACAGCCGTCCTGTTCTCTAACGTTAAGGATGAATGGACGAAGCCCGAGCTGCTCAACAGCACCGAAGTAACTGCGATCTTGCAGGAGATCGAGAGAAAAGTGCGTGAACTAACCGATGCACAAAATGGGGAGACAGTCGACGCGCAGCGAGAACAGATTTCCCCTGTCAATGCCCCAACGAGGAGCGTACCCCAATCTACGACCTCGGCCACCTCGGAACTCATAAGTAAACTCAAGCTTAGAGTCGAAAACTCTGGATCAACTGCATCTTGGCAGACTGCGATTACCAGCAAACGCGAGGAAAGTTTTATTGTGGTTCCGGCAACCTCGCTTCGACGCCAAACCCTGAACGAAGCGCCTCTTGTGCCAAGTGTTCCGTCCCAGTTGGTAGCGGCCCTAGAATACAACCCAGAGATTCTGTTCGACCTACATCTAGTATCGGAAATTGAGCCGATAATGCGGAGGCTAGATCATGCCAGCGGTGAGCGACTCACCGTGGTACAGATGTACTTCATCACCGAGTCGGGGACATTTCTCATCCGCGCACCTGGCGTCAAAGATCAAGGCCAGTATTATGGCAAGGACTTTCTGCCGTACAACCAGTACATGGATCGCCCGTACTTTTGGGGCGCCGTTGACATTAAGCAAAAAAGGCTCACTCCGTTTGACTACGGAACCAAGCCTTATCTCGACCTTGGTGGCAATGGATTTGTTGTTACGTTTTCTAAAAAGTTTGACCTACCAAACCAGCGAGTCGGAGTTCTTTGTGTGGATGCGAAATTGCCTGATTACATCACCAATGAAATTCAGAATCACTTAAAGAGTTTGGGGGCGAGGGTTTCCGATTTCTACTGGAGTGAGAAAGGCATAGAACCGGGTGAGGCTGGCCCGCTTCCAAAAGAATTTGCGTGGTTTGATACTCAGATTAATAAAAGCCGAGAGGCTCGGTCGGAGGTATTAGGGAGTATTGTGACCGAACCTACGAAGGTGTCACTAACGGACTCTAATAGTGAAACCGACGGTGTCGTGCGTTTCACGGTGCCGGTGACAAGTCACGAAGATGGCGAGGGGAATAGAAAGACCAGACTACTCTGGGTAGAGTTTAATTCAGCCGACATTTTACAGGCGTTGACTAGAAATCTGATACTCTTCACCGCTGGCATCATATTGGTGATAGCTGTGGCTTGGAGCTTGTTTTGGGATTACACCGTTTTGAAACGGGAGGTGAGCAAAGTCCTTAAGAATATCTCAAAGGTGATGCGGGATGCTCCTACCCCGTTCGTATGGCTAGATGAAAAGAATGAATTCATTGACGCGAACAATAGTATGCTGGCCCTACTTGGGTATAAGAATATTCAGGGACTGAGGAGGGATTTCCCTCAGTTTAGGGGGTTAATAACTGCCCAGACGCAAATGACCTACGATGACATTTTAAAGAAGAGCGCCGCCGGCCAAGAAACTGGTGAGTACGAGATCGACGTGATTACAAAGGATGGCAAGGTGATGCACACTAGGGCACACGGCGAGCGTATCCCCTATCCGACACTATGGCGGAGAGGTCTTCCCCATAGATTCGGAATCTTCGTTGAGGTGATGGAGGAAGTGCCTACGGTGGAGTCCAGATCGGTCACGGCCAGGCACGCTTCAACAGAAGTGCGTAGCTTACGCGCATCATGAGATTCCGGTTTGGGAATGTACTTTTTCCACGTATCAGTGTTCCAAGAGATCGGTTTTGTCCGCCGCCTTCAGGCTCAAATATGTTTCTTCCTGATCGTCGCGCACGGCTGGTGCGAGCCGGTGAAGTTCAAGCCTCGCTACAATAGTGCAGCCAAGGCTTCGGAGCCTGCCGACTCGGTATCAACCGCAATCTCCGCGCACAGGCCTGTCTCACTGGCAGCGACGGATTCAGCCGAAACTTTGTCGAGCCTCTGCCGGGCTTGTTCCAGATGATCATCTGCAGTTAGTTGTTGATGGGCCACTCCTGGATCAATCCCTGTTGCGGTCTCCTGCGCCGGATTAATGATACCTGCATTACCGTTATCGCTTTTGGCCGAAACGGTCACCACTTGGAATTGCGTGCCGAGGTTGGTGACTGTTTCTTGGGCGGCGAAGCTGTCAATTCCGGTGATCTCTTGGGTTGCAAACTGTGGTTGCGCTATGACCGGGTTCAGTGTCTGAAGGCTCTCTCTGTAGCTCTGTGCGATCTCAGTTGCCCCTTGCGTGAATTGCTGGAGCGTACCGCGCTCTTGCAGCAAGTCCCTGTGATGTTGCTCCAACGCCTCTTGCACGGCAGCGATCTCTAACCGCTGGCCTATCGAGAAGTAGCTGGCCATCTTCTCGCCGAAAGTGTTTGGCGCAAGCTCATTCAGTGTTGCCGTCTTCTCGCTACCATCAACGCCTTTGAATAAGACGGGGAAGAACTCCCGGTTTTCGACAAAGCTTCGTATGCGCTCGCCTGCGCTACGCAATGATGCTTTCGCTGACTCCTCGACACTAGCCGCGCGCGCTGCCATCTTCTCCAAACCATCCCGCGCGTCACCATAATGCTGTGCCAAGTAATTCTGCGCCGCGTAAAGCATCTTGGAATCACGAAGCTTTGTCGCGTTCGCTTCCAACTGATCTACTTCCGTCGCATTGAACTCTGGTTGCGGAATTCCTAGCTCTTCCTTGACGTGCAGATCGACGTCCACGGTTAGCGCACTATTGAGCGTCCGGGACAATTGCCTCGCTCGCTCGACGTTATCTCGCAGCACTTTCCGGCGCTCTTCGATGAAGTCAGTGACTCTTTAGCGAATAGGCTGGAGTTGTTTGATCTCTTCGCGCGACTGCTTGATGCGCACTTTCGCTTTTGTGGCTCTCGCTTTGTAGTCGCGGATGTTATAGAGCTTAATCGGGTTGTGTATTACGCCATATAACCTCATGCGGTAAGCAGAGACCGTCCGTTTGTTAAGATCTATCTCGCGCTCTTTGGTTCGCTGCTGCCGATCCACGCCAACGAGCGACCACTGCTCGCCGTTGATCTCGAAACTGGCGAGGTGTTTCGACTTCTCGAAGTCTTCTGTCCGCTTTTCCGCAACCGCGACGTTGGACTCGGCTACAATGCTCAGCCCTTTCAGCCGCGCGATCGACAAAGAGCCCTTGTCTCCTTCCCTAAGTTTACCCGGCCTCGCTTGCGCGATACTGCCCGGCTTGTCGAATGCCGGAGTACCTGTCTGCGATTCCTTCAAAGCTTCGAGCGCCATCTCCTTATCCTTCGGCCTGTTCAATGCGCCGCCGAGGTCCACTGCGGAGTCGGTGTAAACGCGCGCGTCGAATCTGGCGCGCGAAATCGCAACGTAAGCCATCCGCTGATTAAGAAGGAGATCGGTTTCCGTCGTTTCGGCGTTGACTAAGACTCGATCCATCGTCTTGCCCTGTGCCGAATAGCTTGTCACTGCGTAGCCGTGATCCAGATGCGGAAACTTCTCCGGATCGAAAGTGACGACGCGCTTTCCTGCCAACGCCACGGTCAACTTGCTGTCGGCGATTTCAGTGATCGTGCCCAACTCACTGTTCTTTACCTTCGCTTCCGCAAAGGGCGCACGAAACTGGATTCTATCTCCCTCGGCAAACTGCCGCTTAGCCTCTTTGTAGACGGCGACACCTGAGAGTCTTTCCGGGTTGTAAGTAATCTCCCGCCCGCTTTTAAGTCGAACCGTGATCGTGTTGTCGCAGTGATTGGCGTTTAGCACCTGTCCGTAGTCACCCGGCTTAATCCCGTACAGCTTACTGGTCTTGTTGTAGCGAACGATGTCTTCACCCGGCACATAAGCCAGAGCAAAGGTGCGTTCGGCTCCGGTCATGTCCTGACGATTCGCGAGCACCTTCAGTTCGTGATCGTCCTGGTTCACAACGCCTTCTTCTTGAAGCTGTCGATGGATGATCGAATTAATAGCCACACGTTCTTCGTTGGCGGGCGAGATTACCAGCGTCCGTTTTGGATTACTCAGGAAGTCTTTAGCAATCGCCGTCAAGCGGTCTTCGTCGTCAGCGATCTCCGCGATTCGCCCTTGCTCGAAAAGCGTCGTAACGGCTGCCAGCACGTCCTTTTTCGAGAGTTGTTCGACTGGTATCTTCAAGTCTGACTTCTGCCGCACAATCTCATCCAAGGTCGCAGTGAGCATCCCTGCTTTGACGAACTGCTCAAACGGAACGCCCGCTTCGACGGCCTGGTGCTGTGCCGTATCACCAACTAACAATAGGCGCGCCACTGGACCCGCTTTCTTGAAAAAGAGAAACATATTTCGAGTGTCCGACAACGAGGATTCGTCCATCACGTAGAGAATCTTCTTTCCAATATCGGACTCCATCTGGGTGCTTGCCACAAACTTCTGCAAGGTCGACGTCTTTATCCCACTCTCAGCCAATAAGTCCGCTGCTGCTCCTGTCGGTGCGAACCCCTCTATCTCATAGCCCTGCCGCTCTACTGCTTCTCTAAGGACACCAAGCGCTGTGGTCTTACCTGTACCGGCGCGACCCTGCAAGCCTACGATCCGGTCGCGACTTTCAAGGAGCGTCGCTACCGCCTCACGTTGACTGTCATTGAGTGTGATACCCTGCCTCGCTGTCATCTCTTGGACTATTGGACCACTACTTTCTGGCTCAAGAATCGGCTCCTGCGTCCCTCTTCCGGCCACCACTCGTTCGAGGTTGCTCCGCTCCATCGCCACGGTCTGCGAGGTCGTCAGCTCTTCCATGCTGCCGTTCCTCATCAACCGGATGAACTCACCACTCTCAATTCTTTCATTCAGCTCCTTAATCACCGCGTCGTAGGTTGTGAAGCTCATATTTCTTCTGAGCGCATCCACTATCACACGGCGCTTGTCTACCACCGCCTCTCGCTCCCCTGCGTTCATTCTCGCGAACGTCACGGCTGCTTGCGCCCGAGATTTGATCTCGTCATCATCGAGGATAAGAGACCCGCGCTCCTGTGCGGATTGCGCAATGCGCGCCGCTTGCTCGCCGAATCGGGCATCCATCTCCAAGTGGCGCGAGCGCATATCTTGTCGGTCATATTGTTTACTCATGCGGTCTGTCTTCGCGGCCGCCTGGCGCAAGCCTGCGCCATCCGCGACGTTGATGCCCTGCTTGGCCAGACGCTCTTTCATCTCGGCGGCTTCTTGATCGATTTCCTGGCGGCGTGGACTGCTGGCCGCCAGATACTCCTTAGTGAACCCATTAATCTCGGGTGCGCCGGTGCGCGCATCCACCATTATTTCGTAGCCAAGCTTTTGCAGTTCCGCAGCCAAGACCGTGCGATAAATCGCCGTCGCGTACTGCTGGCTCCGGAATAACTCGAGTGGTTGGATCGGCTTGATACGGTCGTCTTCAGTTTGCGTCAGATTGAAGATAACGACATGCGTGTGAAGTTGGGGCGCGGCGTAGCCGGTGGCGCGATCAGGACGCGCCGCGTCGTGCTTGAACTTGGCGGCGATTATCTTGCCCGTCGTCTCTGCCGGATTGTTGCCTCCGATGCGCGCCTGGGCATATTTCTCCAACTCTCGAAGAGCCTCATTCACGCTCCGGTCATGTGCTTCCATGATCCGCTCATCACCGCCCACCAATGCTGCCAGGGAAACACTCTTGGGCGCTGAGAAGGTCGCATCCCAACCCGCACGATGCTCGCTGGACTCAACCATTTCGCCGTAAGCGTTTTCGTACGTTTTCGACGCGACGTGTTTGACAAGCTGCAAGCCCGTGCGCGGGTCCTGACCTTCGCAGAGACGCTCGAAAGGCTCCTGCCTTACTTCACCTTCGAGTTTCCAAGCGTCAGCTTGTTTGCCGAACCACTCGCCCTCAACGTTCTCGTCTTCGGTGTAGTAGCTCTCCTGTGTATTAGTGTATTCAGCTTGATAGTAATCTTTGGCCTGCCCTGCGACCAGGGACTTGCTCATGGTCATCATGGCGGCTAAGTCTTGACGGTTGGGTTGTTGTAGTCAGAATCTTTCATCGCTCGCGACGAGCTTTTACATTTCAATCTGGGCGGCTTCCAGTTCTGGATCGACGCCGATCTCCAGCACCGCCTGCTCAGTTTCGGGCGCTATTGCCTTTTCATCTTCAGGCGCCATGCTGCCGGGATGCGCAGCTTCACTCATGTTTGCGGCCAAG
>CAVVIS010000004.1:0-848510 GCA_963748345.1 Blastocatellia bacterium
TCGACTCAGTTACTGTCGCGCTGCTCGGGGATGCCTGCGTTGATAAGATCCTTGTCTTCAGTGATCGTGGTGTGGCGGAAGTCTTTGTGGCCAACAACTTTCCCCGGCGATTTGACGCTGCGGTCATTGCCGTTGACAGCGGATCTAACACCTTTGAGGACACGCTCGAGACGATTGCTCGCTGGAAACTGCCGCTGGTGCTTGCGCACGACGCGAGCATTCCAGGATATTCCTGGTCCGAACGACTTCAGCAATGTGTTAAGGAGCGACGGCTGACCTCGGCGGTTTATGATCTCGGCCTCACACCGACCCAAGGCAAGACGTTGAATCTTCCAATTGAGCACGCCGCTTTTAGGGATACAAACCGGAACATGATGAACGTGTCCATCTCTGAAGACGACCAAGAGTTTCTCCTGGAGTTAGAACAAACTTACAGCCTCGTGGCTTTGTCACCAAAAGCCTTAAGGAATTGGGTTTGCACCGAGTTCGCCCGTCTAGGTATTCCGGAGAAAATGGTGCCGGCAAGCAGGGTTTCTTGTTTGGCCGCACAGAGGACCTTTCGGGAGGCCGTTGAGAGATGGGTTGTCGATCAATTGGGGTCGGAAATCGGAATCGACGGTGTTACTGACGCGGTGGTGAAGTCCATCCTGGTGGGTTGGCAGGTTGAAAGAGCAACCGAACTCATCGAATTCGACTCAGAAAATGCAAAGAAGCAAAGCTGGCGTCAGTTGCTGCAACGCCTCGTGGCGAGCGACATTGAAGAACGCCTCAACCAGTGTGAAGTGGAACTACGCGAACTAATCCGTAAGAAAGCCGGGCTCGTGAAGCAACGGAGTCGGCCCGCGCTGCGATAAGATTCTGGCCGCATCACCAGGTGACTTGTCCATCGATTCCCCAAAAATGCCCAGATACAAGTCTTTCGTTTCTTGGAACGCCCGGGCCAATTCAACGCGATCAGATTCGCCTCGCTTTCCAAAATAAGGATAGTGATGCAAGTACTCGCCGAACAACCTTAAGCAGTCAGAGTGATAATTGTGCGTGTCAAGGATGTGAGCATGCCAGAACTTGTCCATCAAACCATTTGGCACGAGCGCGGCGGAGAAGAAGAGACGCTTCAAAGTAAGAAACCGACGATACTCCAGTTCAGCAAGGGCACAAACCTCAGCCGGCCAACCCTCTCCTTCCGCAACATCACGCATTTTCAGACGAAGCCGAGCAAGATCGAGCAAAGCCACGGACGGATCGAGGCTGCTCTGAGGTAACAACCTCTTGCGGATCGAAACTAAATCGGCGTTAACCATCGATTCATCCAGTGCATCCCGCGATCGAAACTACAGGTAGTCTAACGTACTAAAACACCGGTTGAATTGGAAGCAGCTACATCATTGTCAAGCAGACGCCAGATAATAACAAAAGTGTGTCGCCGTGAAGAGAAGCGAGTCATAGAACATAGCGGAGCGCAGGCGAAGGCCCCAGCAGCTAAGTCCGGGTCGCGTTCATCGTGAGGTAGATCAGGGTTACTTTGGAAGTAGCTGTATGAGACGCTTGCCTGCGCTTAACCAATCCATGTTAGGCATGCCGTGTCGAGCGCTATCGCTCAGGCATTCGCTTCAGTTCAACCCGTTCCCGTCGATGCGGGTAGCGTCAAGGATTTTGTGTAAACGATCGTCTCTTGTTTTGGGGTCGGCTGCTTTTCATCTTGATTTGTCACTAGCAGCAGGGGCTGTGGGAACGGTGGGAAAACGCAGTTTGTTTTTCCACGGTTTCCATAGCCCGGTTTTTTTGCCTGGCTGGTGCAGGCGTCAATCTTTCCGCGCTCAGCTCGCCGGCAACCGGTTTTCGTAGATGATGGCAAAGCGATTGAGCGCGTCCTTCCAACCGACGAGGGGCTTGGTCCACTTTTTGGCGATGTTGCGCAGCGCCAGGTAGAGCAGTTTCGAAACCGCCTCATCGTTGGGAAACGAGCCGCGCGCTTTGGTCACCTTACGCAGCGACATGTTTAGCGACTCGATGGCGTTGGTCGTATAGATCACCTTGCGAATCTCCGGCGGATGCGCGAAGAACGGAATCACGCGGGTCCAGTTGCTGCGCCACGACTTCGCAATCATGGGAAACTTCGCGTCCCACTTCAGACTGAAACCGGCCAGTCGTTGCTCGGCTTCTCCGTCCGTCGCCGCCGTGTAAATCAGCTTCAGATCTCCGGCCACTTCCTTGCGCTGTTTCCAGCCCACATAGTTCAGCGAATGCCGCACCAGGTGCACGATGCATAACTGTACTTCGGTTTGCGGAAACACACTCTCAATCGCTTCCGGGAAGCCCTTCAATCCGTCCACACAGGCGATGAAGATGTCGGTTACGCCCCGGTTCTTCAACTCGGTCACCACTGGCAGCCAGAACTTGGCCCCTTCCGTTTGCGCGATCCACAACCCCAGCACCTCTTTGTATCCCTCGATCGTCACGCCAATCGCCAGGTAGATCGCCTTGTTCCTAACGTGCCCGTTATCCCTGACTTTGAACTGAATAGCATCCAGATACATGATCGGATAGACCTCATCCAGCTGCCGGTTTTGCCACGTCTTTACCTCGTCGAGCACTTCATCCGTCACGCTCGAAATCAAGCCCGCCGTTACTTCTACCCCATAGATCTCTTCCAGGTGCTGCTGGATCTCCCGGGTCGAAAGCCCGCGCGCGTACAGCGAGATGATGTTCGCGTCGAACCCGGTGAAGCGCGTCTGATGCTTCTCGATGATCTGCGGTTCGAAGGTGCCGTTGCGATCCCGCGGCGTCTCCAGCGCTAACTCCCCAAACGTCCCTTTAATCGTCTTGGCCGACTTACCGTTACGCGAGTTGCCGCTGTTGTTCCCCATCGCGTCGTGCTTGTTGTAGCCGACGTGCTCGGTCATCTCCGCCGCCATCGCTCGCTCCAGCAACTGCTTCGTCAGTTGCTTCAACAGCCCGTTCTCGCCAATCAGGTCCGCTGGCTTTTTGTAGTCCTTTAGCAGATTGTCAATCAGCTCGTTGTCGATGCTTTTGTCTTTGGTCATCTTCTTCTCCCTGCCAACCCTAACTCAGTTGGCTGTTCGATGACCATTTACACAAAACTATTTACACGCTCTCGATGCGCGCCCCGGCGCCGGACTTCACTCTGGTTTTGACCTTCATGTTGCGACCCTCCTTTCTTATGAGTTTCATCTCAACGGACTTCGTTTTGTGGATCAGACCTCCACTAAAAGTTCTTCACTGTTTAGCCGTTCGGGTCGATAGCCCAGCCGGCGCCTGCTTTTACTTGTGTCCTGGCTTTCATAACTGATCCCTCCACATTGGAAAATATTAGCCGTTAGGATCCATGATCGGACCACCGCCGGCCTTCACTGCTGTTTTCATTCTCATGGCATTCCCTTTCTTAGATGTCATCGGACGAATGCAATGCGATTCATGCAACTCAACCGTTTGGATCGATGCCGCAACCATGTCCCGCTTTGACCTGGCTTCTGATTTTCATATGGCGCCTCCTTCTGTCAGCGACTTTGTTGTTCATTAGAGCGACGTTAGCCCATCGGATCGATGCATGAGCCAACGCCGGCTTTAACCCGTGTTTTGATTTTCATGACTTCTCCTTATGCAAATGAGACGTGGCGATTCTCACCTCAGATCAACCGTTTGGGTCCATGCCTGGGCCGCTACCTGCTTTGACTTTGGTTTTGACTTTCATGTTGCACTCCTTTCTTCACAGCACTGCGCGCTGTCGATATGTTCAGCTTAAGCCGTTATCATCTATGCGAGCGCCGGCACCGCTCTTAACTCCAGTTTTCGTTCTCATTGCGTCGCTCCTTCCTCAGAAGTTGTCAGTACCAGAGGTTTTCCCAAACACCGCTGACAGGTTCAGATCTCAGCCGTTCGGATCAATCTCCGGACCACAGCCTGCTTTTACGTGACTCTTGATCTTCATCTGGCATCTCCTTTCTTCAGAGATTCAATCGGCGCAGAGGGAAACGTCAGCCGTCGGGATCTACGCACCCGCCCTGGCCTGACTTCACTCGAGTTTTGACTTTCATTTTTTCGTGCCTCCATACGAACCTTTAGAAGCGTTCCGAACTTGGAACAAAGATCACCCGAAGGATTCGATTGGTTTTTTGGTTGGCAAGCATCGTGCCGACGATGACTAGGATGGAATCTGGCTGGTGGCGCACCCGGCTTTCAGTTTCTCTCTGAATACTAAGGTCTAGCTTCTGGTTTTCTTACAAGATGTTCTCAGGTTCTCCCGTCCCGTAGGGACGTAATGTTTATAGAAACTCGGAACTCCAAATTCCTCTTCGCTCCAGCGGAGCGAAACGTAGCCGGGCTCGCGTGACCTCGCAAAGACATTGCGCTCCCATGGAGCGCTGATCTATTTGTCGCTGAGGGTCTATAAACATTTGGCTCCGCTGGAGCCAGAATTCAATCAGGTCACGGGGAACGAGTTGGACGATTTGGATTTGTTTGGATCGGTGCATTGCCAAATTTGGATCATTACGTGCGGAACTGCGAAGTGGTTGTGCCGAATATGGAACAAGGAAACAGCGGAAGGAGTACCGCCTTAGCTTGCGGTGCGGGAAGAACTACGCGGTTGGAGAGCAGCAACCTGAAGGTTGTACTCTGAACAAGTTGCCATCAGGGATGAGCAATGACGACCAGCGTCGGAACTCGATTCAGTACGCTGGTCAATGCCCGGCGCAGATTCTCCGGATCGAGCGCCGCGAAACTCTCGTCCAGGAGAACCAGATCGGCGCGTTGCAGTATGGCCCGCGCAATGTAGAGGCGGCTCCGTTCGCCATGGGAGAGTTGCCAGCCTGTCTCACCAACCATCTGATTGAGTCCGGCAGGCATGCGATCGATCAACTCACCCAACCCCAGGTCTCGGCAGACGGCCTCACACTCTTCGAGGTCAGCGGGCCGGGCCGGCCAGCGACGGCCCATCAACAAATTGAAGGCAAACGTTTCGCTCAAGACGTGGTTCTCGTGAAACTGCGGCGCGCTCACCACCAGCCGCCGCCAATTCGCGTCGCCCAGGGTGCGCCGATCGAATCCGCGCAGCAACATCAGACCGGAATCCGCTTGTCGTAACCCGACGAGCAGCGATGCCAGCGTGGACTTGCCGCTGCCGGAAGCGCCTTCGATCAGAAGTTTGTCTCCCGTCCTGATGCGCAGGTTGCAACGCTTGATAACCGACTCGCTTCTGTCGCTATAACGAAACGCGAGATCGCGCGCGTCCAAAAGCACCTCGCCGGTTTTGGGAGTATCGCGCAAATTATCAACAAAGGTGGACTCCGATTTGGGCGTGGCCTTCAAATGGGACTTCGCAGCGGCGGCATGAAACAGGAGGGAAACTTCCTGCCAGGCAATCGTCGCGTCAGCCAACTGAGAAATTCCCGCTCCGAAGCGCCGTAGCGCCGCGTAAGCCAGAATTACTCCGCCTAATCCGACCGCGATAGATCCGTTGGAAACGTTGCCCTGGACGAAGTTGTTTGCCAGTCCGAGAAATCCAATCACCAGCCAACCGCGCGCAACCCCGGCGGACAAGCAAACCGTCGTGCGGTCCATCGCTTTCGATGACCCAACGTAGTGCTCCAACAAGCGATCCTCCGTCTCGTGCCAACGCTCGCGCGGTTCCTGGGCCAGGCGGGTGCGATGTCCGACCATGCGTTCGACCAAATCATTTGTGATGTTCATTCGCTCGCTGGTCCAGGGCTGGCGTTTTCTGAAGTGCCACCAGCCAATCAAGAGCGCCACAGCCGTCCACAGCAACAGCAATCCCGCGTGCAGCCATCCGCCGCTTCCCGAACTAAGCACCATTGCCGCCATGATGATTTCGATCCCGGCCAGCAACCCCTGAAAGCCGCCGCTCAGCGCCATAGACTCAACCGCTTCTGTTTCCAGTATCCGGCCCAGAAGTTGGCCCGACCCCTGATGCCGAATTTGATCCGGTTCGAGACGCAAAGCTCCGTATAGAAGTCGCTGTTTCAGCAAACTGCCAACTCTGATCGCCAGCAGGCCCTGCGTCCAGGTGGCGAACAGGCGCACCGGGATGATGGTGAGCAGCAACAACGCCCAGGCAAGAAGCGCGGAGTAGTCGAGTCGGCCCTGCAACGCGCCACGCCCGACCACAAACCATGACAACAACAGCAACGCGTACTGAACTGCGTGCGCCGCTGCCAACCCACCGAGATAACGAAAGACGCGCGCGTGTCGTAATTGACGAGCGAAGTCCAGACCCGGCGGCAAACGCAGAAGCCAGAAACCATCGAGCATGACCGCGCTCAATCGTTCGCCCAGGATCGCTCGCCGCGCTTTGGTCCGCTTACGTTTGGCTACTCCCACCCTTTCGAGCAGGAGATCGAGTTGCGGTGTCAGCGGCGCCTCGATCACTTCGCGCATGGCGGTAGCGATAAGGGCCGGCGCCACCTTACGCTCTCTTAAATTTGGATCGATGACTAAGACCTTGCGCCAACCCTGCCAACTGCGCCCGAGCAGAGCCAAAAAGCGCTGCTCCTCGCCGTCTCGAAGCCGAAGCAACGCTGGGCCACCGGCGTGGATCAGTTGGTCCAGCTCAGCGTAAGAACTGAACACCGGTTCTGCTTCGAGGTTGAGCCTTTCGGCAGTTGCCTTGATCCAATTTCCGAGAATCTCATCGTCGTCTGCTTCCAGGTCGTCAGGAAACTCCGGAGCAGAAGCAACGCCACGCGCGAGTTTGCTCCTGCGAGCCAGGGCCTCGAGCGCTTCGCCCAGCCTTTCGAGCGGCCACGACAGCCGGACCAGGTCATCAGTCATGGGCCTTCGCCCCTTTCAGCTCGTTCAGCTCGCACAGATGACCCTTGTCAAATTGCATTCGTCGCCAGGCCACGCCGGACCAGAGTGTTTTCCGCACCGACTGTTCCGCGTCCAGCAAACTTCGGTAACGCGAATCCGGTTGCTTCGAAAGTTCAGCGGGTCTGCCGTCTTCAATAATTTTTCCGTCGTCGACGATGAGCACCCGTTCGAACGAAAGCGTCTCGCCGATGTCATGGGTGACGCAGAGCAAAGTCGCGCCGGGCCAAAGTCTGCGCGCGCGCGCTAACAGCGCGTGGCGACTTTCACGATCGAGTCCACGAAACGATTCATCCAAAATTACGAGTCTGATCTCAGACCTGAGCATGGCGCGGCCGAGCCGGACGCGCTGTCCCTCGCCGCCGGACACAAGCGCGCCGCCTTCGCCGAGCGTCGTCTGCAAACCGTCCGGCAATTGTTTGAGCACTCCGCCGAGGTCCGCCGCTTCCATTACCTTCCCGATGGATGCCAATGAATTGTTCGGCGCGCCGTAACGAAGGTTCTCGATCAGGGAACGATTCCAGAGTTGTACTGACGGATCCACCCATGCTGTTTGGCGGCGCAATTCTTCAAGTTCCCTTCCTTCGAGAGCGTGGCCGTCAATCAAAACGCTGCCGCCGGCGGCGCGGTGCCAACCCAAAAGCAAACCGACCAGACTCGACTTGCCGGCGCCGGAAGGACCAACGACGGCGACGTGAGTGCCGCGTTCGATACTGAGGTTGATGTTTTCGAGAATCGTGTGTCCGGCGGCGACGACACTTAGATCGCGAAAGTCGATAGTCACTCCAACGCCGGGTTGAGTCGGATGAAGGCCGGCGTCCGAGTTATCAGTCACTGCCGGACTTTCTTCTTCGATCGCTCCCAACGGTTCGAGCAGTCGCAGCGTGATGTTGCGATAGACCGGATAGAGCCGGGCCAGCATGGCGATCTCCTGGCCCAGCGCTGGAAGGCTTAGCGCCCAGTAGATCAACAACACTGCGGCTCCGATCTGGTTTTCGTGCTTCAGGTAGTTGTATGAAAGCAGTGCCGCCAGCCCGAACCCCGTGAACAATTGCAATCCCTCGACCACCACCACGCCTCTTTGCAGCGCGCGGCTGGCGCGGGTCCATTCGACCAGTAGACCTTCGTGCTCCAGGCGCACGGCATGCTCGGCGCTGTGCGTGCGAATTGGCACCAGACCCTGAAGCGCGCCCATGTAAAATCGACTCAACGCGCCGGCATGCGTGCGCGCGCGCAAGTCTCGCTCCGACAGAAATGGATTTGCCGCGAGCGGAATGACGACCGCGAGGCCGGCCACCAATATTGCGAGCGACATACTCGACGGGCTGAGCCAGGCGATGGCCGCGGTTGTCATAACCAGCGTGCAGTTTGCGCGCACGAACTGACTCCCAATTTCCGGCAAGGCGCGAATTCGATGAATGCTTTGGGCACGCTCGGCCATGTCGGAAGTGAGCCGGCTGTGGAAATAGCGATCGCTCAAGCGCGGGAGTTTGGTGAGGAAAGCGATACGCAGTCGTATTTCCAAACGCCGGCCCAGGTTCAGGGTGGTGGCCGCGATGGGGAGATCCAACAGCAGCAGCGCGACCAGGAAAAGCAACAGGAAGCCAAATGCCACCAGTCGTTGTCGACCGAGGACCAACTCACTTCCAACATCAAGCAGCCGGCGAAACAGCAACGCCTCGACGATCACTCCGGCGGCCGCCAGCAGCAGCGCCGTGACGAGCGCGACCGGCGTCAGAATTCCGTCGGCCTTGAACATGCGGAACAATTCACGCATCGGGCGAACGCCGGGCTCTTCAAGCGCAGCGACAAGTTCCGGCGACAGCGTCGGTGCGTTGGGACGCTCGCCTTCTTCAACATCTGCCGCGTTCGCGACGGCCGTTTTGGAGTGCGCTGACCTGTCAGCGCTTTGGTCGGTGGCGGCTTGACGCCACGCGTACGTTTTGGCGCGCAGACCTTTGACGCGCACGAGCACGGCGCCGCGCAGCAGCAGTTGTTCGTTGTCGTGTTCGTTGCCCGATTCGGATGTGGAGGGCTGTACTGACCAGTAAGCGAAAGGGATCGTTAGCGCTCGTTCGTGGCCATTATTTTCATCTTCGTGCCCCGCGTGCTGATCGTCGTGACGTGCATTCCGACTGAAGACTTCCAACATCCGACCAGCCTGCAGGCCGGAGTTCACGCCGCGAGCCCGCACGATCGCGGCGGTCAGACGCGTTGCCGCATCGAGCGCTGCCAGTCCGCGCCAGCTAACATCCGCCAACGCCTCTCCGATCAGGCGTGCCCGGAGTTGAGTGTCAATCCCCAATTGCGCGAGCCGATGATGCAGTGGTCCAAGAAACTCAGGCGAACCGGCCCAGTCACGCCAGTCCGCCGCGGAAACCGCGAGCCGGTGAACAAAGAGTTCATCGAGAAAGCGTTTGCACGAAACCCAGCGCCGGCCAATTGCGGGATCCATCAACTGCACAAAGCGCCCGTGCCGGCGCCAGACAATTACAAAATGCGTGACGCCGCTCGGATGCATGACGACCACGATGGCCGGCAACGTTTTCGCGGACGAGAGCAGCACATGATCAACCGGCACCATGATCTGCTCAGTCGTTAGGCCCAGTTGCGCGCCGACATCTTCGAGCGTGTCTATCGACGTACCATCGACGTCGGTCTGGCAGGCTTCGCGGAGACGACCATAGCTCACCGGAATGCCCCAGCCTTCGAGCATGGATTTGAGCGACGCCGGCCCACAGTCCATCATCGAAGTTTGGACAACTTCAGGTATTAGCAGTCGACGCCTCAAGCGTTCTCCAGGGAGACTTCAATGCAGACTGAAGTCACCACTCATCCGCGAGTTTTCACAACAACTTCGAGACTCAGACGGCTTTGGAATTCCAGGGGTTGCTAAGAGAGGATCGCGCGATTGGACGAGGCAATGGCCCCAGGGGTTTAAGAGCGTGCATCACAGCGAACACACAACACCGTCGTGACGTGCGGGCTTGCTGTGAAACTTCCAACAGTCCCGCAGGGACACGATGTTTATGAATTGCAGGGCTACAAAAATATGTCCAGCTCGGTAGGAGCGAGATGTTCGGTTCGACTAATCAACGTCGAGAACATTGCGCTCCTAAGGAGCTGCAGTCTCGGTTGGTTCCGGTCTCTATAACATTTGGCTTCTACGAAGCTAGCGGAAACCTCGACGTGGCTAGAAACCACCCTTGGTTGCGCGAGCGCGATATGAACCGGCCTTGACGTTGCTCCTGGTTTTCATGTCGATTCTCCTTTTGTTGAGATAGTCTCCTGGTCAAACACTTTGTCGCACGGCGCCGAAGGACGTTTCGATGTATTGCAGAACCAACATCACCGGCGAAACTTTTTTCACTTCGATCTCAATCGTGCCTGGCAATCCATGTTGCAACGGAATCGCTGAGGCTGAACTCGGCAGCACCTGAAGTTCGACTCGCACGCGTCCGTCTTTCTCTTCTCCCGCGACGGTCGTCACTGTCGCCGCCAAACTTCCATACTGGCCCCAGGGAAAACCATCAAGCCGCATCTGCGCCGGTTGACCGGATTGAATGCGGCCCAGCGCCGAGCGGGGCGGAAAGTATGCGACTACCTTCAGTCCGCCATCGGGAATGATCGCGCCGAGTTTTGCACCCGCTGCTACAAACGTCCCCGGGTGCTGCTCCGCAACTTCTCCAATCTTCCCGCTGACGGGCGCCACGATGCGGCGAATGCCGATTTCGTGTTCCATTTTTTTGACGGTGGCCTGGTCGGTAAACATTTGGCTCTCGACGCGCGTGATCTCACCCTTGAGTCGTTCCAGTTGCGTCTGACGGTCACGCCCGATCGTTCGATGCTCCTGCTCCAACCTGGCCACGGCCAGTCGCGCACTCTCGGCGGCCGCGTCGCGCTTTTGTGTTTCAGACTTCGTGCGCAGAAATTCGAGTTCGGAAATAATGCCGGCCGCGCGCAAGGGAGCCAGCCGACCTTCTTCAATGTGGGCGAAGCGCGCGGCCTCTTCCGCTTCTCTGGCTTGCGCGCGCGCCTGGTCCATCGCCGCGCGGGCCGTCTGCCGCGCCTCGTTGAGCGCCTGTTCTCCGGCTGCTATTTCACCGCGCAAAGCCGTCACCCGAGATTCGTTCGCGAGCGGTTGGGTCTGCTGCTCCGCGAGCCGCAGGCGCTCAGAAGCATCATCAAGTTCGAGCAGGAGCTGACCGGCCTCCACGCGTTCGCCCAGGACCAAATAGTTCTTGACGACTCGTCCAGCCACCTGTGCTTCAATCGGATGCGCGGCCTGCTCAACTTCGAGCCGCGCCGTGTTAGTCACTTCATAAAGCGACACGCGCGCGCCCCACGCCCAGACGAACCACCCGCCGAGGACAAGGGCGACCACGACGATGCCTATGGTTGGCCCACGCAAATCAAAGGCATTGAAGGACCGCATCGATCGGGAGAAGGCAATGGACATCAAGTTCTCCAGGGCCGGCGCGTTCGCCCTTCACGTTTAGGGTTTTGGGTTGCCGTGGGGATCAAGACCCGCTCCCTCACCAGCTCGGACTTTTGATTTGACGTTCATGGTTGCTCCTTCTTAATCAGCCGCAAAAACGAAACCCTGATCGCTTAAGGTTTTGGGTTGCCGTGTGGATCAAGAGGCTCCGTCACCGGCCTTTACTCTGGTCTTCACCTTCATCGCGGGTCCTCGCTTTCTATTTATTCGGAAAACTTCCAAATAATTTTATGGAGTGCGCTGACCTGTCAGCGCTTTGTTGGTCGCGACTTGTCGCGACCGCACAAGAATTGAATTTACTCAAGAGTGCGGCGTCAGGCCGCCGCAGACGAAAGCGGTGACCGGTCACCGCACTCCAAACCATCACGATCACGTCATGGCTTTGGGCTGCCGTGCGGATCTATACCACTTCCTTCACCAGCCTTGATCTTGCTTCTTACTTTCATCGCGTCTCCTTTCACGTTTCTATTCCGTAGCGCTTGATCTTCGAATTAAGCGTTGTGGTTTTCATTCCCAGCAGTCGCGCCGCAGGCCGCTGTCGCCCTCCCGTTCTTATCAGCGCGCTCCGAATCATCTCCGCCTCAAAGCGATGGACCGCGGTTTGTAAATCCAGCGCGCCAGCGGAACCGTTCGCGTCCTGCTCTTCGAGATACTCGACCTCGCGCAAGAGGGTGAGCGCCAGCACCTTCAATGAATTGATCCGGGGTTCCAAAATTACGGATTCTTTCCAATCTTTCGTGAAGGCACATGCGCTTGAACGTCATCTGAAGTCGATCGCTAATCTCAGATGGTGAGCGTACGCGTGTCCTGCTTACTTGTATTGAACAAACAATAGTTGCTTAGAACAGATCTGCACTTGCGCGCGTATCAATGTCAGCTAAATTTTTTTCTGAAGTTTATGCGAACGACGGAAAACACCAGGAGGGTGGGCCGCATCGAAGCCGTCACTCATGAGCACTCCCCCAAACACTTGCTGGACTTCCCAGACACTTAGTCCCGGACACTTCTACGGACGAGTGCTGCACAAACACGTCGGGGATGGGATCATTCTTTCAGAGCTCAAGCTTGACCGCGGCAGAAAACTACCGCTGCACTCTCACGAGCTGGCGTTTTTCCATCTGCTCCTCGATGGCCGCTACAGCGAAACCTTTGGACGGAGAACTGCCTCGCTCAAACCGCTCTCGACGATCTTCCATCCTTCCGGCATCACGCATCACGATGAAATCGGCCAGACGGGAATGCGAATTTTCAGTGTTGAGTTACAGGATGAATGGTTGGACCGGCTGCGTGAATGCGGCGTCTCTCCCCACAGCTCGATCGGTCTTCCGGGAAGCGAGCTTAGCCGGTTGGCAGTGCGGCTCTATCGGGAGTATCTCGATCGTGATTGCTGCTCGGCGCTGGTGATCGAGGGTCTGGTGTTGGAGATGCTCGCGCTGGTGGCCCGGCCGGAAAGAGTTCCTGAGCGCCGGCCGCCGGCGTGGTTGTCAAGGGTTGAGGATTTACTGAGGAGCGGCTTTCAACAAAATCTGACGATCGGAGAAGTAGCCGCGGAAGTTGCCGTGCATCCTTCTCACTTGTCCAGGGTGTTCCGGCAGTTTCACAATCAGGCGATCGGCGACTACCTGCACGAACTGCGCGTTCAGTTCGCGTGTCAGCAACTCGCGGATCCTGAGGTCGCTTTGTCAGCCATTGCGACGGATTCCGGCTTCGCCGATCAGAGCCACTTCACGCGTGTGTTCAAGCAGTGCACGGGAATGACTCCGGGAGCCTTTCGGGCAGTCCAAAAGGCTGGCAGCGAAAAGTAAGTCTGCAGTAATTTTCACAAACATTGCCTCAATTAGGACGAGCGTGTATAAACCTCCCGTTGTTCATCCCTGAGGAGGCTCACGCACACATGAAATATGGACCACCCTGCTTGATTTCCCTTGTTCTCGTGTTCGCGGCAACTTTCAGCGGCCACTCTCCCGTTCCCTCTTCAATCTCATCCGCGTCCGCGCCCGCAAAAGCTGGTGTTCCGGTTCCGCTTCTGGCGAAGGGTAGACCGGTGGGATGGTGGGTTGTGTTCAAGCTTAATGCCGGCACCTTTCCTGACTGCGGTGGCGGAACAAGAGGCTGCCCTTTTGGTGGCACAGTGCAGAAGTATAAAGACGCTCAGCAGTACCTTTTCGCCAGCAACGAGTCCCCCACCTTGAAACAAGGAAGCGGCTGTGCTGGTGATACAGACACTGATCCGATCGGGGCGACCTTTGCTCAAGTCTACAACGGTTCATTCAACTACGTGATTTGGAACGATCAGTTTTATGACGACCCTGTGATCAAAGGATGTAAAAAGGAATGTGGTGGTCCATGGGGCCACTCGAAAGGCCTCCTCGCCTGGAATGACGCGGGCAGCGGATTTGTAATGCAGGTGTCTACGCCGTCGTGGCCGGCCGCCGGAAGCAAAAGCCACCCACGCAAAACTGACGGCAACACTCTCGGCTGCGTTAAGGATGACGACGTCATGGTCAGTCAGCACTTTTTTGCGGCGACGCTAAACAAGAACGATGTGGTAAGCGTGCTGAAGGCGCTGGGAAACGCGAGCGTGGTCACCGATCCATCAAACCCGCAGATTGTTAATAACGGTGGCCCACAGGATATACAGCAACTGGTGAAGGGCCTTGGTGTCCATTCAACAAGCAAGAAGTTCTTAACCTTCAGCTTGTCTAATGGAGTGCAACTGATTTCAAAACCGTCGCACCTGAACGTGCCGCCCTGGCAAATGGTTTCGGCAATCCTCGGGGGCGTCTCGCTCCGAGCCGCAACCTGGTGGGCCAACCCCGAGATTCCCACGACCAAGGCCTCAACCACCGTTAAATGCTGGGACCCTTCCCTCTCTAAACCTGGTGCGGTTGAGATTGCTACTTCTGGGGTTTGGAAGGGAACGAAAATTGGACTCACCGGCGGAGCCAGCCCCGATCATAACCATGCGAAAATCGGCGTGTCACTCACTGGGACTAAGAACTATTCGATCTTTGGCGACATGAACCAGCAGGGCTCTCTTTCCGGACCCAATTGCGCCAGCAGTCAGAACGGCAGGGGCGGACTGTTCTACGTAGTCGGTAACGCAGCATTATCGAAGAGCGTGAAGGCGTTGATAACTGGAGACACTGCGCCCCAATGAGCAAGGGAGTGTGCCCGCGCGCGCCAGTGCGCGGGCCTCATCGCCCTGAGTTCTGTCATCGGATCGTCGAGAAACTTTTCAATGCGGTTCGCCGGGTCGGACACTTCACGACAGACCGCGGAAGGGGCGAACAAGCAGTCCGCCCTTTCAAACTTCGGTCTCCGCGACTTCGTTTACCTGCTTGCTCAGGCTTTCGCTGTTGCAGTCTTAGTCCGCTCCTGCTGCATGAGCTGCCGCATGGCGGCAATACTACCGGGTGAGCGATGCTCCGACCACGCTTCATAGCGCTGAGCGGCTTTTTCCAGGTTCGAGAGCATCTGCGGGTCGCCAAATCGTTTGCGAAACTCCGGGACCACCGGCTTGAGCATCTCCCATACACCGAAAAACTCGGGGCTCGTCTCAAAGAACAAGCCTTCGTGGAGCAATCCGTAGTTGAGCAACGAGCAGGCTTGCTCCCAATACCCGGTCACCATTCCGACGAAAGTCCCCTTTTCAGTTCCCATCGGCGCGATGCGCATCGCGTCGTCGAATGTTTCCGCAAAGTAGTTTTGTTGGAACCAATCGCGGGCCTGACGGAGTCGGGCCTCGCGGCGCAAATCGTAGACTTGCAAATGTAGTTGTGCTTGTTCGTGCGTGGGTTTTGTTTCCATGATGCCTTTCTCCTTATCTTTCTTACCGGTTGGTACGGTAACCGTTATTATTATTGCTTGAACTGAGCGTGCTTCCACCGGTTCAAGCCCGAGATCAGTGCGCCTCTAACGTTAAGTCGAACGACGGTCCTCAGGATCGACATCAACTCAACAAATATTTGTCCCGACATCGTGCGAGCCATCGGAGTCGGCGCTCCCTCAGCCGCGCGCGCCTTTCACTTTCGTCCCGTACTCGAGCGATGCATCCCAATCGCCGCGTCCCGGCGGCGTCAGATCCAGGATGTTCCAAATCGGATTCCACTCATCCTCGCCGCGCGTGTCGATGTCGGCGGCCAGCCTTGGATGGACACTGTAAAAATGGCGCAACGTGCCATCGCTGTCTCGCGTGAAAACAGAAATCGTCGAGTCCTGCTGTCCCTGCGCGTCCTCGCTGCCGAGATCGTACTTAAACGTGCTGTCGCCGGCGCTCAACAGACGCAGTTTGTCCCAACCTCTTTGTCGGGCGAGCGCGCGCAATGCGGGTGGATCAGCCGCAACGACGACCGCTACGTCAATATTTTGGGACAGGTGATGAGCAACTCCATTCCAGCTGTCGAGCCAGGAGGTACACATTGGGCAGGGACTGGTATTTTTCTTCCCGAACATCATCTGATAGACCACAAGCGAACGATCCGGCGCGGTGAACAGTTCGCTTAACTTTACTTTTCGGATCGGCTCATCGCCTTGGTCGAGAGCAGCCGGCCCTTCAAGAAATTCGTAATCCTGAATCGTCGCGCCTTTTGGCAAGCCCCGCCGCAGCTCCGCGCATCGTTCGCGTTGATTCATTAATTCAATTTCGGCCAACCGCAGCTCCTCGCGCTTTGCCAGATATTCCGGCGACTCGTTCGGCAAATTAGTTTGACGATACGTTCCATCAATCATTTCATGGACCACTGGTTTCACCTCCGGTGACGAACATAGCCGTCCGGCCTTCCAATCGATTGAGGGCATCGAAGGAAATCCGGACAGACAAGTTGCGGGGGAACAAAGAAAGATACCACGAACTCAAATTCGGCAGGTCAACTCGGGCTCCCGGCCTTTGCGGCGCTCGTGGAGTAGCTCAACCCGGCCTTTGTCAGGCCCAGCTGGTCGTCGAAAGAGCCCGGTACTGACTGGAAACTGATATTCAGACGATTCCACATATTGATCACACCGATAGCATAAGTCAGTTCCGAAATTTGCGTTTCGCTCAACTGAGCACGAACGCGCTCGTAGACTTCATCGGAAACGCCATGCTCGGAGAGCCTGGTGACGGCTTCCGTCCACTCGAGCACTGCCCGTTCAGTTTCGGAGAACAAGGTTGATTCTCGCCATATCGGAATGTGGTAGAGGCGCAGCTCCTTTTCGCCGTGAATCTTGGCCTCCTTGCAATGCATATCAAGACAGAAGGCACACCCATTAAGTTGGGAAGCCCTTATGTTTACGAGATCGAGTAGGGTGTTTCCCAGCGAGCTCTGCTTCAGCGCCCCGGAAAACTCAAAGAGCATTTTTGTCAGGTCGGGAGATTGCTCAAAGAAATTCAAACGTTGACTCATACTGTCTCCTTTCAAGCGGCGTTAGATCGCCGCGGCTTTACTGTTCCACTTGTGTCCGCTTCAACTTCTATTGATTGGCTAGACAATTAGTAAGTGATCAACATGATGACGATGACCACGAGCGCTGTCTTCTTGAGCTTTCTTTTCATGTCCTCTCATCACTTTAGAATCATTCTCGCCCTTACAGGATTTCACGTTTCGATTGAGATTTGTTTATTGAAGTATCCCTCCTGTCTCAACGCTTGTTCGCTTTGGCAGATCGGCTGGCCAGCAGCGCGACTGGCAATCCGACCAGCAAAGCGTGTCCAATAATTTCTGTCAGAAAGATGGATAGCTTTTTCGGACCGGGAAATCGTCTGATGGCTGAAAGTGGAACGACGATATAGTTCATCCCCAGATAGGCAATTGGCCCATAAACCAATCCGCTGATAACTGGGTGACGAAGCAACACCGGCAAGACGCGGCTTGCCAGGTAGTAGACAGCGGCGATGCCTGACGCAACCGCAAAATGAAGCAAAATCCCGAGCAAAAACGTCTTAATTCCACCTGCATACGCCGTCTCTCTGCCGAGCAATCCGGCGGCGACTGATTGAAAAATTCGCAGCGGCTTGGCGCCAAGTATGAGCGCGTAAAAAGTGAAAGCGAATAGCAGGTCGAGAATTCCAACGGCCAATCCACCGTAAAGGATCGTGTCGAAGGCACGCGCGCGCTCAGTGCGAGTTGCGTTACCAGAACTCTCGGAATCGTTCATGACCATGTATATCTCCTCTTCAGTTTCCTTTGTGCTGCCTTGGTGCTCTCTGTGCCTCGGTGGGGAACTTACGCCGTACGCTCACAAAGGCACGGAGGTCATCAGAGAACGCACAGAGATTTCAAATTACGACATCCCACCGCCGAGCGCACCATGACACTGCTCCGCCGGCGGAGACTCGCGCGCGTCGCCCATTCCCAGAGAAGTCCGAAGTGTAAATGTTCAGCTTCAGTTTGAAGAGTCGCAACCGTCAATAAGTTGCCATGAAACTGCACTCAAATGAACATCAAAGAAGCACCAATTCATTTTCTGTTCACTTATTATGTTCAGACTATTCGCGGTATTGCTTCAATTCCGCCAACGGGTTCTAACTCTTCACTCTTCACTCTTCACTTTTCACTTTTCACTTTTCACTGCCTTACCCAATGATTCTGCCGCCTGCCGCAGCACGGCTGCCGAGTGCTCTAATTGACTCCGCTCGTCCGCATCCAGCTCCGGCTCAAGCACCTGCGTTGCCCCATCCATACTGACGATTGTGGGTAACGACAGGGCCACATTCCTCAGGCCCATCGCGCCACTCTGTAGTCGCGAAACCGTCAGCACGCGACGTTCGCCTCGCACCATCCAGCGCAGCAACGCGGACGTCACCAGACCGATGGCATGATTGGTCGCGCCTTTGCGCCGGATGATCTCCTGGGCGGCAGTGCGAACTTCCTGCGCCACCACCGCTTCTCGTTCCGGATGCCAACCCGGCCAGCGGCGCAACGGCATCCCGCCCACAGACGCGCTGGACCACAAGCACACCTCGGAATCGCCATGCTCTCCGATAACCTGTGCGTGAATAGAGCGCGGGTCCAGTTTCAATTCTCGCCCCAGGATCTGGCGCAGACGAGCGGTATCCAGCATGGTCCCGGTGCCGATGACCCGCTCCGGTGGAAGACCTGAGCCGACCGTGAACACATGTGTCAACACATCCACCGGATTCGTAACGATTACCACCAGTCCCTTGTAGCCGCGCAGCCGCTGGGCCAACTCACGCAGAATGATCGCGTTGTCCTTTAGCAGATCAAGCCGAGTCTGGCCCGGTGTTCCGCCTTTGCCTGCCGCAATGACTATCGCATCCGTGTCATACATCTCTTCAACCGTGCCGCTACGCACTACGGCCGACGGGTAGAACGAAGAGCCGTGCGCCAGGTCCATGGCCTCACCTTCAGCCAGCCCCTCGCGCACATCGTGGATGAGAAGTTCGTTGACCGATCCGGAATGGAGCAGGGAGATGGCCACGCTTGATCCAACCCAGCCCATTCCGATAATGCCGATAGAGGTGCGTCGTGCCATATCTCTCTTTCCTTAACGTGCCGTATCTCTCTTCTCTCGAACGAATCCGCCTCTTCACTCTTCACTCTTCAGTTCTTTTCACTCTTCACTGCCTTATCCCACTGGTCGCGCGCTGAGTTTAGGGCCTTTCCGTTTCCTGCAAACGTTTCCGTGCCTCGATCTGCGCAACGCGATATGCCGGGAACGTCTCATCCAGTGTCAGGATGTATTCCCACTCCGCGCGCGCCCGCGCCCGAGGCTTTCAGGAAGTTGCGAGAACGCACCGCGAGCGGACGCAAGCGGCGAAAGGCGTCCAATTTATTTAACTATCGAATACATGAGACGTCCAACGAGGGCCTTCAGCTGCGGCGCGCGATCAGCATTCACCTGAAGCAATAAATTTAATTGAGAAACATGCTATCGCGCTGACAACTGCAAGGCTTGTTCGGCGGCGCGTTGAGGGTAAATCCAACGACTGGTTAGGCTGCGACCTGCTGTAGTTTTCTACCTATTCCCAGTCCTTCTTTAGCAGCAATTCTTCAATCCTGTAGGCATGAAACATCTCGTGGTTCAGCAGATGCCGGAACATGATCCAAACCGAATAATGACTGAATGCTTCATGCTCTGCCGTTCGCTGCCAGTCCTCCAGCGATAGTTCCTTCAGCCTCTTAACCAGACTGGCTCGCTCTCTCACATACCGTTCGAGTGCTTCGTCTAAATCAACGTCAAGTAGCGCTCCCGATTCCACCTCTGGAGAATTCACGATGGACTCTATAAAAGGCGTTGGAGCAGATAACATCAAGTCGAGGCGCGCGAGGAATGGCCCATCACTGCCGGAGAGATGACAAGCGTGTTCATAAGCGGACCATTTCGCCGGGCTGGGCCGACGCTTCAGAAGCTCGGGCGGCACCTCACGAATAAGGGGAATGATGACACCAGGGGCATTTTCCAAGGCGGCTATTAGGGCGGTTGTATCACTCATCAACTTCTCCTACGTTCATCTCAGTTTGTAAGCAGACTAACGACTGCCTTCAGCTGCGGCGCGCGCTTACAGCATTCAAGGCTGAAGGAATAAGGCTAGCACGCTATCGCGCCCGTCAGCTGCAAGGCTTTGTTCGACGGCGCTAATCAAAGTCATAGAACTCATCGTCGGGCATTGGCTTCACTGTGCCATCAGGATATTTGTAGAAACCATCGAGAGCAACACGCTTGATAACCGGAAATAGCCTGGCATTCATGAAACCCTGTAACACGACCCTCAAAGAAGCGTCAGGCATAGGCTGTACGATCATCGCAATGGTTGCTGGCCTAGTGTCCCTAATCTGAAATTCTCTGCGCGTCCTCGGCGAGATCGCGTCTCTGCAGTGAGTGTTTTCTGCGTCATATTTCACCGCCGAGACGCAGAGGTCGCTGAGATTACGCAGAGAAACTGAAATTAGGACACCACCGTGGAAAGGTGCAGTTTGAAATCAAGCGAGAACTGCACTCGCGCCGGCTAGCCGCTTTCAGTCGGAAGCAGGTTCATGCTCGGACAATCCAGGTACACGGCCCAATTGGCTACGCCGAAGAGCAGCGTGTCGACCTTACCCTCGAGAGAATCCGGGATGCGTCCGGTAAAATACGCCGCAGCCAATACCGACTTGAGAAATCTCTCGTTCAACTGAACGGCGAGGTCAGAATTTCCAGTAGAGAATTCCATGATGAGACAAGCTCCTTGTTGTTTCGATTGATCTGAGTGAAATAACGATTGGCGTAGTTCGCAACCAGAGTGGACAAGAACGGTTGAAGACTCGCCGACTTTGAGTCCCGGCCGTGGGTGAGTCGGATTTTCTTAACGAAAGTTACGCTTTCAATTTCGGAGGGAGATTAACAACTCAGGGAATCTGGTCTGTGCGGTAGCACACGGAACAGTGTCGCTTAACGATGAACGTGGAGTTGCCTTGTCAATTGTAAGTTTGGAAAAGGTCCCGCCGGCTGGGTGTCCGACAAATTTTGGAGTGCGGTGACCTGTCACCGCTTTGGTCCGCGGCGGCTTGACGCCGCACCCTTCGAATAGACTCAAGACCGACGTGGTTGCGACAGGTCGCAACCGAACAAAGCGGTCAGAGGTCGCCGCAATCCAAAAACGCAGTCCTTACCGCAGGTATTTATTGAACCATTCAAGCGTGCGCTCCCACGCCAGTTTGGCGGCGCCTTCGTCATAACGCGGCGTCGTGTCGTTGTGGAAGCCGTGTTGTTTGCCCTCGTACATGTGCGACGTGTAGACCTTGTTGTTCGCCTGCAGCGCCTCTTCATACTTCGCGATGCCGGCGCTGACGCCCTGGTCGTTGCCTGCGTAGTTAAACAACAGCGGCGCGGAAATCTTGGGAACATCATCAACGCCTGCCTGCCGGCCATAGAAGACGACTCCGGCATTTAGATCCGCGCCCAGCCGGACGGCCAACTGATTCACCATCCCGCCGCCGAAACAAAAACCCACTGCGCCGAGTTTGCCGTTGGAATCCTTATGCGCTTTCAGCCACTTCGCGGCCGCGACAAAATCTTCGGTCATCTTCTTGCCATCGACCTGACGAAAAGCGACGCCGCCTTTCTCGTCGTCGCCCGGATAGCCGCCGACCGAAGTCAGCCCATCGGGCGCAAAGGCGATGAAATTCGCAAGCGCGACACGACGCGCGACGTCTTCGATATACGGATTGAGTCCGCGGTTTTCATGAATGACCAAGACGACAGGCAGCTTCTTCCCTTTTGACGAGTGAGTTAATGGGCGAGCCAGATAACCTTTGATCGTGCCGTTCCCGGCCGGGGATTGCACGACTTCGTAGCCGACCTTTATGCGTTTGTCATCCGGCTTCACCTGTTGCGCCCAGGCGTAGTTGGGCGTCAGGCCCTCGAAGATCGCCGCGACCGTCAGGCCACCGACCGCAAACTTGCCGGCGCGGCCGAGGAAGGTGCGGCGGTCAATGTCGCCGTGCTGGTATTCGTGAAACAGGTCTAACAATTCCTGCGGATAATCGGATGCGACTTTACGTTCCATTCTGTTCTCCTCTTCTCCTCCTAAGAACTTGCACTTGCATTTTCTTAGCGAACCGATGCTGAAAATTCTCTGCGCGTTCTCTGTGTGCTCGGCCTCTGCGGTGAGTGTTTTTCTGTGTATGTTTCACCGCCGAGACGCAGCGGCCGCTGAGACTACGCAGAGAAGACTCAAATTTGAGGACATCACATTACGAGTTTGTCATTTAGTTATTTTTGGAGCAGTGACTTTCTCCGCAGTCGTCGCTTCGACATCAGTTGCAGTTCGCCCCTCGAGCGTGTCGGTAGGCACTCCCAGTTGTTTGAGAATCTCAGGCAGGTTGAGTCCGAGGGCCTGTAGCTGTTGGAGCAGACCATAAATCATCGTTGGCCCGGTCTGTGCGAACCGATTAAGACCGCCCGAACTGTGACCGTTTGAGTCACCACCGCCGTGGTCGATCATCACAACTTTCTCGATGTTGCCCAGCGGTTCTGAGATTGCCCTGAGCGCCGGCGCCGTCGCCTCGATGATGCTGGGAAGCTTCTCCAGAATCGTTTGCAGCCGCGCGGCGTCGTTGAATTCACGCCACGCTGCCGCCTTCTCTTTGATGGCCGTGGCTTCAGCCAGTCCCTGAGCTTCGGTGGCTTTGGCGTGTGCCAAACCTTGTGCCTGTATCTTCTCCGCCTCCGCCAAACCGAGGGCTCGGATTTTTTCGGCTTCGGCACGGCCCTCGGCTTCGATCGCGGACGCGCGTCCCAGTCCTTCTCTTTGAAGCTTTTGGCTCTCGGCTTCCGCAGTAGCAATCAAAGCCTGCTTGCGTCCCTCTGCCTCAAGAATCGCAGCCTCCTGTTGGCCTTGCGCCAACAACACCACTGCCCTTCTTTCGGCCTCTGCCTTTTTCACCACCGTCGCTTCTAATTCTTTCTCGCGGCGGAGAACTTCCTGCTCCTGAACGGAAATCTGTTCCTGCGTGCGGATTCTTTCAATGCGAACTTCTTCAGCAACCACCTCCTGTCGCGCCTTTGCCTCTGACAGCGGGCCGGCCTGTGCCGCGGTAGCCTGTTCGCGTTTTATGTCGGTCTGAAATTGTGCGCGTTTGACCTCGGTCTCTCTGGTTGAAGCAGCGATGTCGGCCTCCGAAGCGAGGCGAACTTTTTCACCTTCCTGCATCGCCAGCGCTGCCTTGATCTTGGAATCGCGCAGCGCTTCGGCCTTGCCGATCTCGGCATCGCGCTGAACCTCGGCAGTTCGTCGCTGGCCCAGCGCATCGAGATAGCCTTCTTCGTCGGAGATCTCCTGAATGGTCAGAGCGTCCAGGCCGATGCCCATCTTCTCCAAATCGCCGGCGGCTTCGGTGGTTAATTTCTGAGCAAAGCTTTGCCGGTCGTTGTTGATTTCTTCGACCGTGAGCGTTCCGAGAATTGCCCGCAGGTGTCCTTCAAGTGTCTGAAAGACAAGTTTATGGAACTCGTCTGGTTGCATGCCGAGGAAGCGTTCGGCTGCCGAGCGCATGGAGTCGTCGTCGCCCTTAATCTTCACGTTGGCGACTGCTTTGACTGAAACAGGAACACCTTGCACGGTGTAGGCACGCGTGGTGGCGAGGGGTACCGTGATCACGTTCAGACTGAGATATTCAACCTTCTCCAAAAAGGGGACGATCAAGGTCGCGCCGCCTCTCACCAGCCGGTAACCAACGACAGTTCCATCCGCTAGTTTGCGCGAGCGTCCGGAAATAACCGCTGCCCGGTTGGGCGAAACTTTTATGTAGTTTCGACTAAGCAGCATCAACGCGATCAGAAAGCCGATCACTACCACCAGGATAACGACGGGTATCAGGAGATTTTGAACTTCAAGTTCTGGCATTTGCGGTTACCTCAAAAGGATCAGTTCTTTGTACTTAGGTCTTTGGGTCTTGGGACTTGGGTCTTTGCTCCTTGGCCTTAGTGGGGATCAAAACGAAAAGTACAAAGAACTAAGACCAAAGACCGAAAACCGAAGACGTGGTTGTTTATGGTTCGGTGTAGGGGCTGACGATGACGGAATCACCGGCGATTTCCTCTACGCGGACCATCGCGCCCACTTTGATCTCCAGATTGTTTCTTGAGCGAGCCAGCTTTTCAATCCGCTCCTCGCCTACCCGGCAACTAACCTGGCCCAGATTTCCGGGCGCAATCGAGACAATTACCTGCGCCGTGCGGCCAACCATTTGCGCCGCGCCGATAGAACTCGAAGACTGTTGCTTATATAAAAAGCGCGCGAAGAGTGAAACGAGACCACCCAGCACCACGCCACCGGCCAGGCCGATCAGAGAACTGGCAACGATGCCCAGCCCCATCTGAATCCCGATGGCCCCGAAGCCTCCAAACGACGTCACAAAGACACTGATGACGCGGCTGTCCAAAAGGCCGTGACCGTCAACCGCGCCATCAACTCCCGTGTCGAATCCGAAACTATCGAACAGATCTCCCACCACTAAACTAACGAGCAGGAAGACGAAGCCAATCGCGCCAATGACGAGAAAGACGCCTAGCGAGCCAAGGTTCGAGAGAAATTCAGGCACTTAGTGACTCCTCGCAGAAATGTTTGGTTAGCCGAAGGAGCATCGATGTCAAAAAGTAACCATCGCTCAGATTCCTCAGTAGGCTATCACTTGCCGCGCACAAGTTGAAAGCGATGACAGTGCTCGTTTCGGTCATACACGGGCAAGTGAGCTGCTTCGAAGCATTGAAGAGCACGGCAAGTCGTCTAGTCGCCTCGTGAAAGGATTTTGAACCAGCAACATTTAAGTCATGAGTTAGCGGCGACAAAGATTTGCGGTCGGCGCGGCGCCGGAAGATTAAGCTGGTGCGGTCTAATTTCAGATCCTGAAATCTGTTGACAGAGCAAACAGACGAGTCGCAATATACCCGAAAAATTTGGAGGTGATTATGGCGCGAAAAATCAGGTCCGACTCAACAGTAAAATCAGCAGAGAAGAGATTGGGAATCAAAAACGCGATACGAAATGTTGACGGCACCAACGCCCGCAGCGACAAGAAAATCGGAACGATACGAAAGCAAGCTGCGAAAAAAGGAAAGAAGCGGTAGAGGCTGAGGCCTGCGGACTCGAGGTGCCCTAACTTCGGCCTCCTCTGTGCAATCTCTGTGCGCTCTGTGTCTCTGTGGTGAACAAACGTTCGGAAAACACTTACCACAAAGACACAGAGGACACGGAGAAGCAAGAAAATTAATTTAGGTCATCACTACCCGAAACTATCTCATGCCGCGACGTTCCATTGAATGACAATGAATTGTTGCGGATTCTGACAATACTCTCTCTTCTCTCTCTCTCTCTCTCTCTCTCTCTCTCTCTCTCGTTGGCCCACGTGGTGCGCGGCGGCGCATTTTGTTATTATTTTTTCATTCATGAAAAGTTCGTCACGCACATTGAGGTCGGAACTGCCCTCGGTCATATTGATCGCGGTCATCGCGTCGTTGTGCTTTTCGGTCGGCGAAGGCTTGCGACTTACGCCCTTCCCGGTCTCCGCCCTCATACAAGCCGAAGAACCGAATGTTCTTTTGGACGCGAAGGCGTCGCGCGGGACCTCGCTTCATAAGTATGGCCCGCTGGACGTGCCTACGCAGACCCAGAAGCGCAGTAAGCGTCAAGCGGTAGACATCGCTTGCCCGCCTTCAGAAGGCGTTCACGAATTACTTTCCTATCAGCGCCTTTTCTGCAAACGCGAATCAGTCCGAGTAGCTTCTATGCTCGTTGTCTCGCGTCCCACAGGCCGCGCTCCGCCTTTCGTTTCCTAGTCGCCTCAGCAATCAACGAGACTGCCTGAACTTCGAGACGAATTCTCAAGTTTCAAGGCTGCTCTGTCGATTTAGTTCCCAACACAGCGCGTTCGTCTTTCTCCCTTCCCCGCTGGGGGGAGGGTTGGGGTGAGGGTTTAGGCGCCTTCCAGGCCCTCACCCTACCCCTCTCCCAACGGGGGGTCTAAGACACGTTTTGTGCAAAGCAGCCGCTTGAAGGACGACTCCTGAAGGCCGGCCTGGTCCAGGCATGAAGCAGAGGTACCGAATATGAGTAAACGAATGAAGATATTGATTGGCTACGACGGGTCGAGTTATGCAGATGCGGCGGTTGACGACCTGCGCCGCGCCGGACTACCGAGCGACGTTGAAGCCCTGGTCGTCTCGGTGGGAGATGTTCCAATAGTTCCGCCGTTCGCCAGCCATGAAGTGATCGAAAAAGCGCTTGTGGGAGAAAGGGTTGTATCGATTATCGAGCACGCTAACAGACACGTGTCGGAAACCTTGAAACAGGCACACGAATTAATCCTGGGTGCAAGTTTGCGCCTCAGATCATACTTCCCCTCATGGCAAGTGCGTGGCGAGGTCTTAGCGGGCAGTCCCGCGCTGGAATTGGTCCGAAGGGCCGACGAGTGGCAAGCTCATTTGATTGTTGTAGGATCGCAAGGACGCTCGGCGATCGGCCGATTAATCCTCGGCAGCGTCTCGTTGGAAGTTGTCAACAAAGCAAGTTGCGCGGTGCGTATTGGGCGTCGCGGACAAGCGCAAACCGACGAGCGGGATCTGCGGATCGTCATCGGCCTGGATGGTTCGCCCGGAGCTGAAAGGGCAGTCCGCAAAGTCTTGGGGCGAGCCTGGCCCCAGGGAACTGAGTTGCGAATCGTTGCCGTTGACGACGGAGTTTCGACCATCAAAACCGACGCCTTTTCAGTGTCCGGGAAGCACATTCGCGCAGATACGTCGATAGCGGCGACCAGGATGATCCAATTGGCAGGAGCCAAAGGGTTGACCGTTTCGGCTGGTATCCAGAAAGGCGACCCGCAGCGCGTTCTGCTTGCTGAGGCGCGCGCGTGGGAAGCTGACTGCATCATCATCGGCTCACGCGGGAGCAGCGATACGCTTCAGAGCTTCTTCGCGACCAGCGTGTCAACCACACTTGCCACTAGTGCTGAATGCTCGATCGAGATCGTACGTTAACCGGGTCATAACAACGAGTGAGGAAAGGATTTCATCATGTCCACTATTCGAGAAACATCTCTCCCAGGCGTCGGCCGCAAGTTTCAGGTTGAGACCACGAGTGGCGACCGGCTGGTAATCGTGATTCACGACGACGGTACTCGCGAACTTTATCACTTTACGCGCAAGAACCCGGATCGCGTTGCTTCAGTTGTGACCCTCGCCGATAGCGAAGCCCGACAGATCGCCGGGATCATCGGCGGGTTGACCTACGTTCCCAAGTCTCTGCCTTCCGCGGAGATCGTTTTAGACGATCTCCTGCTCGAGTGGTACACGATTGAACCGAGGTCGGCCTGCATCGGTAAGACCATCCGCGACCTGCAAGTTCGCACTGCGACCGGCGCGTCTATCGTTTCGATCATCGAACCCGACCGCGTCAAACGCATTAACCCGGAAGCAGACACGATGCTCAATGAAGGCGCGACGCTCATTCTCGCCGGCGACCGGCGCACGATCATGGCGCTCAAAAAACTGCTGGTTCACGGGAAGGTGAGCTAGCCGATGGAATATCTCGTACTGGAAGTCGGCCTGGCGTTGGCGCTGATCGCGGTCGCCGTCGCGCTTGCCGCTAAACTCCGATTTTCAAATGTTCCGTTTCTGATTTTGATCGGCATGGCGGTCGGCCCTCACGCTCCGCAGTTCGGCGTGTTCGACTTCCGCTTTGTTGAAAGCGCTCCCCTCATTGCCTTCATGGGACGCATCGGCGTCCTCTTTCTGCTGTTCTACCTGGGACTGGAATCCAATGTCACCCGCTTGATTCAAGCGGGACGCTCCATCCTGGTAGGCGGAACTATCTATATCGGCATCAACTTTGCCGCCGGTCTCGGTTACGCTTATTTGACCGGATTCTCTCCGACCGAAATGCTGGTCATGGCTGGCATCACCACGATTTCATCGAGTGCTATCGTCGCCAAAATCTTATTCGACTACAGACGGACGGCTAACCCGGAAACGGAGCTCATCCTCGGCATAACAATGTACGAGGACGTCTTCCTGGCTGTGTACCTGTCACTGCTTTCCGGCATCGTCTTGAGCGGCGCGACCTCGCTCGCCGGCGTCTTGTCGTCTGCTGGACTCGCGCTTGGCTTCATCGTTGGCTTGATAATTCTGGGACGATGGGCCACGCCGCTACTCAACCGCTTGTTCCGCATTTCATCGAACGAGGTTTTTGTCATCGTAGTCTTCGCCTGCCTGTTTTTATTAGCTGGAATTGGAGAGACAATCCACGTCGCGGAAGCCATAGGTGCATTGCTGTTAGGGTTGGTCCTCGGCGAGACGGAACACAGCGGGCGAATGGAACGATTGGTAGTGCCGTTCCGCGACTTCTTCGGCGCGATTTTCTTCTTCAGCTTCGGACTTACGGTTGATCCTTTTAGTTTAGGCGGCGCGGTGTGGCTGGCAATTGGTGCGGCGTTGCTGTCTCTGTTCGGCGTAGTTCTTGCCGGACTCTTGGCCGGCCGAAGCGCCGGGCAATCGGGAGCGACTTCATTCAACGTTGGCCTGACGCTGCTGGGGCGAGGTGAGTTTTCGATTATTGTGGCGAAACTTGCACAAGCGGGTGGCTTGCTGCCGTTGATCCAGCCGTTCGCCGCTCTTTATGTATTAATACTGGCGACGCTCGCGCCGCTGTTGGCGAAAGAATCGGAGCGCATCTACACCTTGCTGACAAAACCCTTCAGTCGGCGCCGGACGAAGGCAGACGAAGAACTGGCCCCATCCGGAGACACCTGATCGAGACACCTGACCGAAAACTTTGCTCGGCCGAGCATGAAGACATCCATCAAGACATCGCTGATCGTTATCGCGCTGGCGTTGCTGGCGTGCCTCGCGGGCCTCGTCTGGCTCGGATCGCGCCGTGACCAGATGGACGAGCTGGTCGGGGAGAGCGTCTCAAGCAGTTCCCCAGGCCCATCGTTCGAGGTGCGCGTCGCCGTGCCGCGGTTGGCCCGGCCCTTCGCCGGGATCTTGCCGGATTGGGTCGTGGGGAAGTTCGACGGTACGCCGGGCGAGCTGCGGTTCGACCACACCAGCAGCGGCGCCAGGATCAGCAGAGTCGAACCCAACCGCCTCGAACTCAGCGCCGACGGCTGGGAGATCTTGATCGAGACCGACGGGGAAGAGCGCATCACCGCCGGGACGCACCTCGTGTTTCCGCTGGCCCTCGGAGGCCGGAAGGTGAGACTCAACTGCCGACCTGCAGATCGTCCAATCGGCTATCTCCGCACTACCGCGCGGGCAGGCTCCGGCGAAATGGATAGTCGGCTCGGCGGCCGCTTCCTCATCGAACTCGCGACTTGCAAGAATGCCGAGTCGGGGAAGACTATCGAGTGGCCGCCGGCGCCGCTCACCGTCCGCGGGAGCTTCGTGGGCCCTGCAACACGGCCATCACCCGAGCCCAAGGCAATTGTTCGGTAGCGCGTTGCGCCTCCCCGGTCAGACGGCACTGGCGCAGTTTAGAGTACAAGCTTTAGCTTGCGTTGCTGGCTGCCGCTCAAGATCGGCAGCCTAAAGACTGGACGCTGAACTACGGGTTCAAACTGCAACAGTAGGGTCCGACCGTTTGCTACTGGTAGGTTGCGCCATTGTGCTTTAACCATCCTGAAGCGTGCCGCCTGGCCGCGTCTCGATGCGTCCAGTGAATCACGCCGCCCTCGGCGTTCCATTCATACTCGCCGCTGAAGGCCACCACGTCGCCCTCGCGAAGGCCCACGACCCTCGGCGCCACATCGATGTTGTGCGCAATCAGAAGCGTCTGGCCTGACTCAAGCGCGAGGATGAAGCGCTGGTGCCGCGCCCCGTCTTTGTCATCGGAAAGGATCCGGCGCACGACGCCTTTCCCCTCGACCTGCAAGTTGCTCGTACCTTGTTCGAAAGCGCGAGCAAGCACCTGGTCGCTCTCGGATACCGTCTGGTTCGGTGTGAGTACACCGGTAGAGGAGCAGCCCACGGCCAGGCCGCACAGGAGACCGGCAATGAGAAGAATAATGAGAGGAATGAAGCGCATGTGAAATTTGACCCGGTGGATCTCTTCCAGGCTGAACGGCCTTGCACAAAAAGTCGGCGTAGCCGACGCTTCGCGGGGACTGTATTAGGACTTTTTGTGCAGAGCCATGCTGAACACTAGCGTCTCAGTTTGATCCCGGCAATCGCCCGCGTTAACTCTCTGCGGCGGGAGCACGCTGCTGGTTGCGCTGGTAGAAGTAAGAAACGACGAGCAGGATCGCTCCGAGCATGATGAATGAGATTATCCGGTAGATGCGTTCGAGCGACGACAGGTCAAACAAAAACACCTTGAGCGTTGTCAGTGAAAGCAGCACGAGCCCCATCACCCGCAGCAGACGCAGGCGGCGCAGACGCGCGGCAACAAACAGACCACAGGCATACAACGCCCAAACGACCGAAAGCGAAAGTTGTTTCGCGAGCTCCAGGTTGCGCTGACTCTCAAAGCCGTTCAATCCCACTGCCCCAAAGAGCCTCAATTCTTCCGCGATTTGCGCGTCATAATAACCGGCGGCCTGCGCACTCAGCGCGACAATGGCGAGCGCGTTGCCGGCCACCGTCGCGATCGGGCGCACCAGCGACGCCTCTTCAAAGGCTTCACCCGAGCGCGCATAAGTTCGCACCATGAGCCACAGCGCGAGGATGAAGATCGCGAATGCAGCCAGCGTCCGGTTAAGAACCAGCGCGTGCCAGGGCGCGTTGTAGTAAAACAGATTCACAAGGACTACCGGCGTCGTGACCGCCAGGAGCAGCAGGCCACCCCAGCGCCAGGCTCGCGAGTCGCGCCACGCGCCAACCAGAAACATGCACGTCGCGTAGGTGGTCCAAACGAGCGCGAGCGTGAACGTCTTGCCTTCGAACAACTGGCTGAAGATTCCTGTTCTCTGCCCCGCCAACGCCGCGCTGGTGAGCAAGCGATCGTAGTAACCGAAGACTTCAAGGCTGAGCGCCATGAGCGCAAGCACGTTGGACGCCACCCACAACGCCGCACGCATCACGAGTCTTTCCGATTCGTCGGCGCATCCTTCCTTGCCGTAGAGCCACGCGCCGCAGGCGAGCACCGCCACGAGCAGCGCATACGCCATGAAAGTCTGATTGAAGACCGGCCAGTGCCACGACACCGCGTAGAAGGCGGAGTCGACGCCTACTACTTTGACGATTGCCGTCAGCAACAGCAGCAACCCACACCAACGCAACAGCCGAGATCGCCGCAGCAGTCCCAGCACCAGCATCGTCGCCGCATAAAGTGTCCAGAGCACGGTCATAGAGAACTGCCTGGTGCTCTCCAGTTGCTCCTGTAAATTTGTCAGGTTCGGGGCGCTACGCGTCAGACGACTGGTGAAGTATTCGTTGAGATCAACCGACAAAAGCGTCAGCGCCACGGCGTTGCCCGTGAGCAGGAAAAAGGTTTTGACCGTCGCGCGCTCATTCTCGTCGAGGCTGTCGAGTCCTTCAATTTCGCCGGCGCGTCGGTAAAGCCGGGCGGCGCCCGCGATCGCGGCGACCAGCATGACGGCTGAAAGCGCGCGCCGGTTCAGCAGCGGCAGAAACGACGGGTCAACTCCGTAGGCGAACCCGGGCAGGTCCCAGGCAAACCAATGGACCACGGCGGCACAAAACACGGCGAGGGCGGCGTGGCGCGCGGCCTTTTCACCCAGGCGCAAGCCGACCCACGTGAGCATCAGCGCCTCGACGGCCCAACCAATCGTCACCCAGTGCAGGTCCAGTTGGATTGAGACCGCGATGGTGAGAAACGTAGCTGCCGCAGCCAGGTAGTTGTACCTGAGCAGACGATCGTCGGGATTCCAGCGCCAGGTCGTGTAGAAAAGTCCGGTGAAGAAAACCGAGAGCAGCAGCGCCTGGGTGGCGGGCGTCGCGTGATCGAAGCCCGTCTCCGAGAGAAGGAGGTAGCTAAATCCGAAATAGAACGTCGCGTTCGCGATCGCCAGCGACACGTCGAACCAGCGCGAAGACCGGCCGGCGAGCACGTTGTGAAAAATTGCGAGCAGCGAATAGAGCACGAAGAAGACACTGAGAAAGAATAGTGTGATCCAAATCTTTTCAGGGCTGAAGAACTTGTCCGCCCAACCCAGGGTCATCACCACCGTTCCGGCAAACGACAGAAAGTCGAGGCTGCGCCAGCGCTTGAAGTAGGCGACGGCGAGCACGCCCGCGTCGAGCAGCGCCACGTAGGTGAACAACCCGACCTCGTTGTCCACGCCAGTCGAGAGCAACACCGGAGTCAAAAACCCACCGACGAGTCCGAGGATCGCCACGGGCAACGCGTTCAGACGCACCGACAAAAGCACTGCCGTCGTCGTCACTGCGACCATCAGCAGGATGGCCGGCGTGTGTCCGATGAGATGGTAAAGGCCATGCGCGGCATACACCGAAAGATAAAGGATGAGCAGGCCGCCGCCGGAAAGAACGTAGGCGTAAGACTTCAAGCCGCGCGCGCGCAGGCGGTCTCCCACATAAACCAGCCCCACGCCCACCAGCGCAGCGAGACTGACGCGCGCCCTGGGCCCAATCCATTGGTTGTCGAAAGCGAACTTGAGGAAGAAGGCGACTCCGAAAGCGACGGCGATGATCCCGATCCAATTGAACCAGCTACCGCCGATCATCGATTCGAGGTCGCGGCGCTTTTCTGCTGGCCGGGTTGCCGAGTCTCGTCGGCCAGTTTCCGAGTCGACCCGCGCAGTTGCCGCTCGTCCCGCGTCATAGCCAGTTTCCGAGCCCCTCGCGTCATCCTCCGTTACCGAGGCCGTAGCGTGAACGCGCTGGTGTGGACGCGAGGAGCCTGCTTCCGAGGACTCCGCCCGAGGCGAGTCTGCTCGAGGGGCGTCTGAATCGCTCGTCGCAAAGATGCGCCCGGCCGAGGCTTCGTTCATCCACGAATGCGTTGCGGGAGTCTCGGGCGGGGGCGTATCAGGCTGCGACCATGTTTGCCCTGGAGCCGCGGGCGACTGAGGCGCAACTGGCGTCGGTTGAGTTGCATGGGAGACGTTCAACTCGGACGTTTCAACTTGAGGGGTTTCCGTTTGAGATGCGGCCGGAGGCGGCTCGCTGCGCTGGCGAGGAAAAGGTTCGTGGGCCGGTTGCGGTTGGCTCGTAAGCCTTTGATGCTCCTCGAGGTTGTGCAACCGCGCGGTGTTCGCAACCAACACGCGTTCCAGCAGGTCGAGTCGTTCGACAAGTTGTTTCAGAATTTCTCGCGAGGGTAGGTCTTCGGCCATCTGCTCTCCTGGGCTGCCCGGTGGAAAGGCCCGAGATTCTCGCGCGCCAGCGATGCTTCACATCATAGGGTAGGACGTAAGAAAGCGGAAGTAGCAGCGTAGAGGGGTAGTGGGTCAGTTCGCAGTCAGCCGAAGAATCAGGCATCTGTCGGCAGGAAGCGCGGGCACAGAACCGGGAGCGGTAGCGACCGGATGCAGCCACTCACTTTGTTTTAAGCGCTTTTCTCTGGCGAACGCCACAATCGCAGGTTGATCGTAGGATCCGCTCGCTACTCCCGGTTCTGCAATCTCGCCCTATATTATGTCGCGACCGTCAATATGAAACTGACCCACTACCCGTAGATGAGTTGGCCACGCGTAGCGTCGTCATGAATTTAGCCCGACCTTTCAAGGCCGGGGTTGGCGGTTATCCAATCGGCTCCGTCGCGGGTTACGACTTTGACCCAAGCTGTCATTCAACACAAGAGGGGGGCGTACCGTGCGACGACTGCCACGGTACGCCCCCATGAATCACCTGCCGGATCGATCTGCGGTTCTACTGGGCGTTGACCGGGATGGCCCACGAGAAGTCCGTCCGCGTAAACCCGGCAAACCTGGGATCGATTGGCGTGCCTCCTTCGCCAAACGAGATCGGCTTCTTGTAGTCAGGAGGGTACGGCAAGAAGGTGAGCGGCGGACCGTTGGCCGGACTGGTTCCCGCTACCGTAGCGGTGCCGTGGCAGCTCACGCAGTTGCTCTGCAACCCGTCCGGAATTCCGGCATTGGTCGCAGTTTCCAGGAATGGATTAAAACAGACGACCATCTTCGTCGACTTGTTGCCTTCGGTCTGGTTGTATGCCGAACACGAAGCGTAGTTGCGCCAGGGACCTTTCACATTCGCGGTCATGCCGTCCTTGCTGCCGGGGAATTTGTTCGGAGTATCCGCCCCGGGTTGCCAGTAGAAGGTCTGCCAGGTCCAGTCGACGATCTCCTTGCTGTTCACGTGCATGCCGCCGAGCACTCCGTAGTCGCCTGCGGCCGCGGTGCCGCCGCTGCCGCCGACACCTTTTTGCACAGCGTTCCACGAGGCGGCTTCAGCAGCATTCATTTTGAAACTGTAGATCGTCGCCAGCGGTGCGTAGAGGTATTTGGTTTTGTCGCAATTGTATGGCATCACGACCGCCTGTGCGATTTGCTGCGGCGTCGCAGCAACCGGAGCGACATCGGGTCCGCCCGTGTTGGCCGGGTCCAACAGTACGCAGGTGGTCCAGGTATTAGGGGTCGGGGCGGCCGGCAAGGTGCTGCCTGCCGGACCTTGCCACAGCGGCATCGGCGTCAGTCCCGTTGCCTTGATCAGGAATATGACGGGTTTGGTTTCAATGCCGGCAAAGCCGGGCCCGCTGGAACTCGTCGGCTGGTAGGGCGCCTCTTCGACCTTTCGATCCACCGTTGCGGTGCCCGCCGGCCAGGCATTATTCAAGGCGATCAAACTCGACACCGACGTGTAGTTGTATGGACCAGCGGTCCCTGGGCCCGCGTGTTGAGCGTTAAGGTACTTCGCCATCGCCGGGTTGAACTTATTAAAGGCCACGACCTGTGTGTCGGGCGCAGGGCTCGACTGGCCCTTCAGGCGCACGTTATGGGTGAGTTGGGAAGGCACTCTGAACGGACGTGACGGCCGCGCCAGGGTCTTGCCGCAAGTGCCGCCGAAGACGTCCGCTGTGCCGCACCAGGTCTCCCAGTACGGAAGTTTTGAACCGTCAGGATCGGTCTGGCCAGAATCGGCCGTCATGCCCGCCCACATGTCCCAGGTATGTTGCGTGATCTTCGCGATCTCCCACTGATCGGCCCACGCCTGAATCTGCGCCCGGTCACCCGGGTAACCAAAACCTGGCGGAATGTCGGTTGGCGTGATGACGCCGGGACTTGTGGTGGGACTGGCGCCGGGACTGACTCCGGCGACCGGTGTGGCTGTTGGGGTGGGCCCCGACGGTTGACAGGATATGGCGAACAAGGCCAACGCAAAAAGCAAAGCGTATGCGGACGAAGTGTGTTTCACGGAGTTCTCCTTTGATGAGTTAGGGACTTCATTGTCAGTTCAGGCTCAAAACAGCCCCGGGCCCGGTTTGGTACCGACGGCCTGGGCTCAAAATCTTCGGGTTAGAATTTCCCTTTTAACTTATCTCTGCGAAGGAAACTGAGAGCGCAAGATTGCTCGTTGGGAGGATAGCGATTCCTAGTTTAGAGAAGGTCTGCTTGCTCGTGATGAACGCTGCGGAGCATACCGCCGCACTGTGGCGCTGTCAACAAATATACATCGCATCAACTACATATGGCGTCAACGGCATATGCGCCGGCAGTAAGACGGACTTTTTGGAGTGCGCTGACCTGTCAGCGCTTTAGTCCGTGGCGGCTTGACGCCACGATTTGAACTCTTGTTTCCGTGCCGGTCGCGACCGGTCGCGACCGACAAAAGCGCTGACAAGTCAGCACACTTTAAAAAGGCGCTGATCAGGACAGACCACTTTCACGAACAAAAAAGTGTCATCTCTTAAAGAAAGTCCGTGTTATTATCCGCCCAAATCCCCCTTAGTTCAGACGTAAGCCAACGCCGCACGATCTTCGCACGATCGCATTGGAGGAAGCCGACTATGTTAACGAATCATCGTTTGCTGTCCCCAGTTTTTCTATTGATGTTGGTTGCAGGCATGATTGCTATCGCCCTACAGGCGTTCGCAGGCGTCAGTCCTGGAGGGGGGCGTGGAAACGGGCCTGGAGATACGGGAGCGTTCGCTGATCCCAAAGTCGCCGACGGTTTGGCTGCCTGGGAACAAGTCTATTCAGTTTTGATTTCGCCGCGCTGCATCAACTGTCACACGGCAACAAATTATCCGCAGCAAGGCGACGATCGCCGTCGCCATTTCGCGAATGTCGTCCGCGGCGGTCCCGAAGGCAAAGGCGTGCCCGCACTGAATTGTGTGGGTTGTCACCAGGAAGTTAACGCCGACAGCACTGGCGTGCCTGGTGGACCCAATTGGCACTTGGCGCCGTTGTCCATGCGCTGGCAGGACACAAACGATCGGCCGCTGTCGAGCGCGGCAGTTTGTCGAGCGGTGACTGATCGCTCACGGAATGAAAACATGGATGGACCAGCGCTCTTGAAGCATCACGAAGACGCGCCCCTGGTACTTTGGGCGTGGAATCCGGGCCGCCGGACGGACGGATCGATGAGAACTTTGCCACCGCTTACGCATCCGCAGTTTGTCGCTGCAACTCGTACCTGGGTGGACGCCGGCACCCCCTGCCCGCGCGGGAGATAGGAGACAACCATGGCAACTTATCAACTCAATGTGAATGGGCAACGCAAAGAAGTGAGTGTTGATCCCGGAACGCCGCTGCTTTGGGTCTTGCGCGAAGAACTGAAAATGACCGGCACAAAATATGGTTGCGGTATCAGTGCCTGCGGGGCGTGTACCGTGCACCTTGCCGGCACCGCGGCGCGCTCATGTGTAATTCCGGTTTCGCTGGTCGGTGATCGTCCGATCGTTACGATCGAAGGCATTGCGCAGGATCCAGTCGGTCGAGTAGTGCAGGATGCCTGGGTCGAAAAAGACGTGGTCCAGTGCGGTTACTGTCAGAGCGGACAAATCATGAGCGCGGTCGCGCTGCTAAAAGCTACGCCGAAACCGACTGACGCGAACATTGAAGAATCGATGGGCGGGAATCTTTGCCGCTGCGCCACCTACGTGCGAATTCGTGAGGCGATCAAGAGCGCGGCGGAGCATAACCGGCAAGGCGTTACCTAAGGAGGAGCTTTATACAAAAAGTAATCTGCGGCCCTCTCCCGTTGGGAAGAGGGTAGGGAGAAAGAGAAGGGCTCTAGAACACTTTTGTGCAAAGCAATAAGGAGGTTAGCGATGCGAGCAGCACGCGGGCTTGAGAACGATCTGAACCTGAACCGGCGCAGCTTTCTGCGTGTATCTACCGTTGCAGCTGGCGGCCTATTGGTTTCTTTGTATCTTGATCTTCCGGCATTCGCGCAGGAAGGAGCACCCGCGCCGCCAGCGAAAGTTTATCCGCCGGATGCATTCGTTCACATCAAACCTGACGGCAAAATCCTGATCACGGTAAACCGCCTCGAGTTTGGCCAGGGCGTGCAAACATCGTTGCCGATGATCCTCGCCGATGAATTGGACGCCGACTGGTCAAAGGTGGTGGCCGAGCTCGCGCCCGCCGCGGATGTTTACAAGGATCCGGTTTTCGGCATCCAGATGGTAGGCGGTTCCGGCTCGATCGCGCATTCGTTTCAGCAATACCGTGAACTGGGCGCAAAGACGCGCGCGATGCTGGTTGCGGTCGCCGCGGATCGTTGGAAGGTCTCGCCCGCTCAGTGCCGCACAGAAAACAGCATCGTGTATGGTCCAGGCAGCAAGTTGGAACACTATGCCGAGCTCGCGAGTCGGGCGGCGCGTCTGCCGGTGCCAGAAAAAGTTCGCCTGAAAAACCCTTCTGAATTCCGCCTCATCGGCAAGAAAATACCGCGGCTCGATAGCCGGCCAAAGTGTGACGGCTCGCAAAAATTCGGACTCGATCTCGACCTTCCCGGAATGAAGATCGCGGTGGTCGCTCACCCGCCTGTATTCGGCGGCCGCGTGAAGAGCGTCGATGACAAGGAAGCTCGCAGCCTTGCCGGTGTTAAGGACGTGTTCGAAATTCCCCTGACGAGGGGCAGCGGCGTCGCAGTTGTTGCTGACAAGTTCTGGACGGCAAAGCAGGCCCGCGACCGCTTGAAGATCGACTGGGACCTGTCGGGAGTTGAACTCGCAGACACTTCGCAGTTATGGACCAGGTATAAGGGGCTCGCCCGGACGCCGGGGAACGTGGCCGTCGCGCGCGGTGATGAGAAGGCGCTAAATGGCGTCCCGGCCGCGAGGAGAATTGTTGCCGAGTATGAATTTCCCTTCCTGGCCCATACGCCGATGGAGCCTTTGAACGCCACCGTTCGCTTTGAAGGCGACAAGGCAGAGGCCTGGGTGCCTTCACAGTTTCAGACCATGGATCAGATGGCAGTTGCGGAAGTCCTCGGACTAAAACCGGAAAAGGTCACGTTCCACACTGAATTTGCCGGCGGTGGTTTCGGTCGTCGCGCCACGATCGATTCACACGTTCCGCGCGAAGCAGCGCTGATTGCCAAACGTTTGCGCGGCACTCCAATAAAGCTGGTGTGGACTCGCGAAGATGATGTGCGCGGTGGTTACTATCGTCCGATGTACGCCCATCGCGTCGAGCTTGGTGTGGGCGCGGACGGCATGCCGGCCGCCTGGCGCCACGTCATCGTCGGACAATCTTTGGTGGCGGGAACGCCCTTTGCCGCAATGATGATTAAGGACGGCGTGGACCACACAACCGTCGAAGGCGCCGCAGACACCAGCTACAACATTCCGAACTTTAGTGTCACAGCTCATCATCCCACTGTTAACGTGCCGGTGCTTTGGTGGCGCTCAGTCGGACACACGCACAACGCTTTTGTTATGGAGACGCTGATTGACGAGTTGGCCAGCCGGGCGAAGCAGGATCCGATCGCTTATCGTCGCAAGCTATTGAAACCTGAAGCAAAGAAATTGCGGGCCGCGCTCGACCTGTTGGACCAACAGAGCGCCTGGCGAAAAAGCTTGCTGAAGGGCCATGCGGTAGGCATTTCCTGTCATGAATCGTTTGGCACCGCTGTCGCCTGCGCCGTTGACGTTTCGCTTGAAAACAAACGTCCGAGGATTCATCGAGCGACGGTCGCGGTGCACTGTGGCCTCGCCGTCAACCCGCTCTCGATCGAAAATCAGTTTCAGGGAGGGCTCGGTTTCGGCTTGACCCAACTAATGGCCCAGGGCGCGATCACGCTCAAAGACGGTCGCGTGGAACAAGGAAATTTCGACGGTTTCACACCACCGTACATTGTCGATTCGCCGGTTAAGGTCGACGTGCATATTGTTTCCAGCAGCGAAGCGCCTACCGGTTGCGGCGAGCCTCCGGTTCCCGTAATTTCCCCGGCGGTAGTCAACGCCCTCGCCCGGCTCACTGGGAAACGGCATCGCAGTCTGCCGCTGAACGACGTGTAATAAGGGTAGTGCCCCAATTTGAAGTTTTCTCTGCGTAGCCTCAGCATTCTCTGCCGGCTCGGCGGTTAAGATCACCGGCAAAGCCACTCACCGCAGAGACGCAGAGCGCGCGGAGTCAGCGCAGAGATTAGGTCACTAACGTAGTAAGTGCTTATTCAATAATCACAAGTCAATCTTGTAATCAGCCCTTCCTGACGGTCGGCTTCTGCCTACCGCATACTTCGCCAGTCACCGTTGAGAATGAAGCTGGCCCAGTAGAACGGATGCTGCCTCGTCTTCCGCCGCAGAAACTCCAACTGCACCTGCCGTAACGCCTCGGTGCGCCCTTCGCCAGCCTGCAGTCGCCGGTAATACTCGATCATGACTTCGCTCGTCGCGGTGTCGTCCACTTTCCACAGCGTCATCAACTGGCTTTCAGTTCCCGCCAGCACGAGCGCCCGTCTCAGGCCATAGACACCCTCGCCGTTTCGCACATCGCCAACTCCTGTTTCGCACGCCGACAACACCACCAACTGCGTCCCCCACAAATTGAGTCCGGCCGCTTCGAGCGCCGTCAAAATCCCATCTTCATTGCCGCCGCCCTGTAACTTGTTGGCGCCGGCCAGGACGAGGCCCGAACGCAACAGCGGATTCTCAGCGACGCCTGCTGATTTATGATCCTGATCCGGCAGGAAAAAACCGTGCGTGGAAACGTGAAGGATGCGAGGAGCGTTAACTTCCTTCAACTGGCCCTCGGTCGCGTCGCGGCCGGTGAACACGCTCGCGTTTTGAAACAACTGTTTCAAATACCTGGCTTCTTCCGCCGCTCCGCGTAGTTCGATCCAGCTTTTCCGCGAGAGATCTCCGGATCGTTTTCCACCTGTTTCAATGGACGCCGGCTTTGTGATAACAGCCGGAGTAGTTGTTCCTGCTGTCGTAGTCTCATTTGCTGCTGCGCTCTTGCCGGTTGCGATTATCGCCTGGTTGAAATCAGGAGCGGCGAGGACGACCGGCGGCGCTTGCTTGTTTTGCCGCGCCACGTTCAAGCGCAACAAGTCTCTTCCGCTCGTCAGGTAGGTGAAGCTGTAATTTTCGACGAGGTAACGGCCGCGTTCATCCACGAGCGCCGCGAAGGGCACCAAATTCAACTTGCCGTCCGGCGAAATCAAAACGCTTCGCACCTTCCCGAGCAGTTTCCGAATCGGCCGGCCCACCAACTCGTCGAGCGCGCGTGCGGACTGTTTTGCGTTGCGGGTTTCAGGGTTGCGGATTCCGTCGAGGAACTGATCGGCCGCGCTGTCAATCGTTCCGACTGGGCCAAGGTCCACAAAAGTTACGTCGCCCTGCGGCTTTACGACGTAAGCCAGGTATTGCGGCGGCGGCGGCCGCACGAAAATATTGCTCGGGTCGAATGGGTTATATGAAAAGAGTTCGACCAAAGCCGCGCCGGCAGGGATGGCCTGTTGCACGGCCTCCAGCGTTATGGGTTGGGTTTGGACGCGGAATTCGCCGCTGCGCCGACTGATCGCGGCTTGCAAAGTTTCGATCTCGGCGCTGAGTCGCTTGTCCTCGTCGAAGCGTTGGTCCGAAGCGGCATTGGGATCTTTGGGATCGACTTCCGACAGTCGTAACTTAGCCAACTGGGACTGCGCGGCAGCGAGCCGGTCAAGCAGCTTCTGATCGTCCGGCGCAGCACGCGCCCTAAGCGCTGCGATTTGATCGGTCATCGCGTCGAGCGTGCGCCCCTTACGCCGCAGGATTTTGGTGATCACTAACCGCGCGGCCTGCTGATCTCGCGGCGCCGAACGGACTTGCAGCGAAACTGAACTATCAATGTTACTGGCAAGGGTTTTGAGGTATAGCTGCTTCTGAACTTCAGAACCGGTCGCCAGCACGAGACTCAGGTTGTGTTCAGTTACCCCTTCAGCGCGCTCAGCAAACTGCACTGCGCGCTCGTATTCGCGAGTGGTTTCGTAAAGTACCGAAAGACTGCCCAGGGAAGTGGCGACGTCGGGGTGGTCCGGGCCCATCGCCTTCTCCTCGATCGATAGCGCGCGGAGCAACAAAGGTTCGGCGCGCTTGTACTCGCTCCTTATTAGGTGCAGCACCGCAAGATTACTAAGCGTCTCCGCCAGGAGGGGGTGGTCCGGCCCCAGGGCTTTTTCCAAAATGGCAGCGGCGCGCAGAAAGAACGACTCGGCACGTTTAGTCTCGCCCTTTTGTTGATAGAGGTGGCCAAGCGCGTTTAGTGTGCGGCCGACGTCACCGTGCTCAGGACCAAAGGCCTTCTCCTGAATTGCCAGCGCGCGCTCGAGGTATTGCTCCGCCAACGACAAAGAGTGCTTGTCCAGACTTACCAGGCCCAGGCCGTGGAGGGTTGCTGCCAGGTGGGCGGGCTCAACATCTGGAGACTTCTCCTGTGTCTCCAGCGCTTCCTTGAACAGTCTCTCGGCGTTGTCGTAGTCACCTTTTCGGCGATGCAAGTCAGCGAGGTTGCTGTCAACGCGAGCGACTCCAGGACTCTTCGGACCATCTGCCTTGACCAGAATCTCCCGAGCGCGTTGGAAAAGGGGTTCGGCACGCCCGTGGTCGCCCTGAGCTTCGTAGATTGAAGCGAGGTTGTTAACCAGCATAGCAACGCGCGCGTCGTCTCGGCCGTACAGCTGCTCCCTTATCGCGAGCGCACGTTGGATCAAAGATTCAACCTGCGAGAAGTCGCCCTTCAAATAGAACAGCTCGGCAAGATAATTCAGCGTAGTGGCTACTTCCGCGTGTGCTTTGCCAAACATCGTCTCTTCGATCGCGAGGAGTTGTTCGGCTACCGGGATGGCTTCGTCGTAGCGGGCCGCGGCCTTGAGTTCATCGTAACGCTTGATCAATTGCCGCCGGGTTTCGACCTGTTCGGCAGTGATGACTTGCGCTGCTACCTGGCTGGAGGCTGCCAATGCCAGGAGAACAATTAGGACCAGGGCCAGCTGGCGAATTTTATGCAGGGTCATGGCTTTACCAAAGAAGAGTGCCGCGTTCACGCGGCTAGCCCGGAGGGCGTTTAGGCCAGCCCTTTTACGGCTGGTTCACCAGCCCCCGGACCCGCTGCGGCCGTTTTAGCGGCCTTCAGTCTCGCTGGAAACTGAAAAGCCGTAGTTGATGATCACCCGCTCGAATCTTTCGACGGACCCTGCGTGACCTGGCTGGAAACGTGCGCCAGCTTTTCTTTCCGCCAGTCGTTCAGCATCTCCCGTAGTTGTTCAATGAAGACGAGCACACCCACCGGCAGGAAGTACGCCAGATAGACCAGCCACGAATCCAGCTTCGGTCCGGGAGCAACCAACACAGCGATCAAACTGCACAGCACCGAACTGCCGGCAACCAACGTCAGGCTCCACCCAAGATTCTTCCAGAACGCGCGGTGCAGCGGGAAATACTGAAACAAGATGATTAGTCCCAGGCTCTGCAAAATCCACAGCGGCAGAAAAGTAAACTCACCGGGCTGCTTGACGCCCCCGCCGTTCAATTCAGTTTCGATTGCCGCAGCCATGTTATGCACGCCATGCTTTTCACCAAGGGGAGTCTCATGGCGATCCTGTCCGAGGTAGCTGACGCCAATCAGGACGATCTTGTCCCTGACACGGTCGTTCCTGGGCCAGACCGGATCGCTCGCCACTGCCAGAATCTGCGACGCGGATAATTCTTCAGATGGTGCGTTGGGGAAACTGATCATCAAGTGATCCGTCGTCGCCGGGCGTTGGCCGGTGACCGAAGGGTCGAACCTTTTCGCAACGGCCCAGGGAAACGACAATTGGTCGCCCTCGGTCGTCTGAATGATCCGTTGATAAAGGCGGGTGACGTTGTTGACGTCATACAAAAGCGGCAAGCCCGAATGTGGCGCCTCGTTCAGCTCCGGTTTTTGTCCACCCAGCACGTCGCGCGGCGTGGGTATCTCAGTGACCGGCTCATAAACACCGCGCACCCAAACGACTGGAACCGGCGATTCAGAAAACTGATAGTCTCGGTAACGCGCGTCGGAAGTATCAATGTCTACTCCGATCAACTTCGGGTTGCCTTTGGCGAGTGCGCCGATTAGCTCCTGCAGCTTGGCGGGATTGAGAGCGCCATCCTTTTTGAATTCCTTTTCATACTCTGGCTCGCCAATCATCACGACCGCCACCCGGCCCTCTTTCGAGTGCGCGGCCAGGCTGGTGATCAAATCCTGGCTGTCGGCAGCAAACTCATGCAGCGTGTCTCGGCGGAGGAGGACGAAGGTTAGTAGCAAAGCGAGAAGCAGAATGGGCAGCGCCCGCAGCAGGCGCCTCCAGAAGCCCTCTCTCAGCCGCAATAACTTCGTGGCTTTGCGTTGCGCGCGCTTTTCTCGAAGTTGCTTGCTACCCATCGTTCTCACAAACAGTAAGAATAGCCAGCCCCCGGTCGTATCAGAACCGGGAGCGGTAGCGACCGGCCAGAAACTCAAGCTGAAATCACACTCATACCTTAACGACACTGACAACAACTATTGAATTTACGGCCGGTCGCTACCGCTCCCGGTTCTGATACTGATGTGTCGAGGCACTTCTTGTGCAACGTCGCTCCGTATGGCCCGCGTCTACTTTTCTGTGGATATCTGATTTTGCCAATGTCTTTGCGAAACCTCGGCGTCCTCTGCGACTCTGCGGTGAGAAACACAGCAAAAGTAATTAACCGCCAAGACGCCGAGAACGCGGCGGCCGCGCCGAGAGTTGAAAGTCGGTCACTGTTTCACCGGTTGCGGCGGTTGTGATTCCGCTGATCCTGTTGCCAGCTGCGACAGAAACGCGCGGAGAAACCCGCGGCGCGTCTCTTCGTTCAGGTCCTTCCAGGACAGAGTCAACTCTTTCACCTCAGAAAACTGGGCCAACGCTTTTTCATGCTGCTCGGGATTGACCGCGAGGAACCACGCCGTCGTGAGCGTCGACGTGAAAGTCGTGTCACGCTTCTCCAGCAGCTCTATTTCAAAGAGCCCCGGTGTCAGCTTCACTATAGGCAGGCTCGTGCGCGTCGCAACGTCCCACTTCACTTCTATCGGCCCTTGCATCGGAGTCGCCCCGGGACCCTCTCCGTCCTTCCCTTTCGGTTTTGCCCCGGCCCCATCTCCACCCTCTCCGTCCTTCCCTTCCGGCACTACTCGCTCGATCTGCAGGTAGTACGTACCGCTATTCAACCCAACGAAAACGGGAGCAAGATCAACGGCGCCGTCTTTGGTTTGCACGATTGCTTCGGCGAGTGGGCCATCGTCCGACCTCCCCGCGTTCACGGAGGGCATCGCCCGATTCAGCCGGACGGCCTTCATCAAATACCCAAGCAAAATCTCTCGGCGACTGAGCTGTCGCTGCACGGCTCTCGGCAACAGGATCGGCTGCTCACATTCACCCGCATTGCGGCAGTGCTTCTTAACAATCTCGTTGTTGGCGTCGTACACGATGACGATGGAGGCATAGCGCGACGGCGAAGGAATGCGTATCACGCCACTCGACGGCAACTCGTCACCCTTTCGGAGCGCCTGCCCCCGACGGCTGTCAAGATACCAATCACCTTCAACATCCAACACGTGCCCGATCGTCCCCTGCGCGCGCACCGAAGATGACAAAAACGGGACCAGCAGTAGACCAAAGCAAATTGCAACGCCGATCACGACACTCCGACTCACATTCGCGGTCAGCTTGAGCGATTTGTTAGGCTTCGCCTTCCGTTGAAACCAATCCTGTTCCGTTGCGAAATACGTCCACCAGATCACGAATAACTGGAACGGTACTCTCACAAGCAAATAAGCTGGGCCAGCACCATGACCTCCGAAATCAACTCGCTTGATAGCCGAATAGACATTCGCGGGTAAAAGACCTATCAGCATCAGGATGAGAAGGAAACCCATCAGTCGCGTCAGTCGCGGAATCCATACGCCTATCACTCCAAACAATTCTAATACTCCAGTGAGGTATATAAGCTCAACTCGATATGGGGCAAAGGGGGGAAGCATCATTGCCATCTCTTCAGTTTTGATGAAATGCCCGATGGAGGTGAAAATGAAAAAGAGTGAAAGGCCTACTCGCGCTCGTGTAACCGGAGCGGTCTGAAAACTGGGAATCCATCTCCCTACTAAAGCAAGTACCAGGTAAGGAGCTATGAGAAGCAGAAGTAGAAATAGGAGAGTCATAAATTCCGGCGCCAAAGTTAGAAACCTAACGACGGCCCTTCAGCTGCGGCGCGCGATCAGCATCCGAGCCGCCAAGCAAAAGGCTACTTGAGAAGCATGCGGTCGCGCTGTCAGATGCACGGCTTTGTTGGGCGCGTAGAACCACCCAGTTATGCGTTTCCCACAGACTTTGAAGGCAGATACGCGCTAAATAATTCGTCGTCTTCTTTTCAACCAACGCATGCTGTAACTCCGTGATGTATGTTAACGCCTTAGAAAGGTTCTGAAAGTTGCTTGCCACTTGTTGGAAATTCATCGTTGTCATGTCAGATGATAGATGTGTTTTCACGAAGGATAATTGGCGTTCATATTTGGTGAATAATTCAGCGTCTCGGTCGCCCGCCAAGCGGACTCAGCTGAAACCTGTTTTGTACAAAGCTATGCGGGCAGGTTCACGGTTTTCCGCTGTCGGCGCTTTTTTTGCGGAGCTGTTGAATGAGTCTCTGAATCATTTCCTTGTCTCGTGAGTCGGGTTGGATCTTCAAGAATATTTCGAGTTGGTCCGCGGCTTCCTTGTAGCGCTTGAGCTGATTGTAGAGCAGCGCCAACTGCCAGTGTACGTCCGGCAATTTCGACGCAGCCAGTCGATCCGCCTGCTTGAGATAGGTCTCTGCTTCATCCAACTTCGACGCCTGACGCAGCAACATTCCCAACCACAGATTCGCGGCCGCTGAACCCTGGTTGATGGCGATCGAGCGTCTCATCGACTCAAGCGCTTCCGGCATTAGCTTGAGGTTGAATTGGGCCACCGAGAGCGCCTGCAGGCTATGAAACGCCTTTCCGTTGACCTCGATTGCCTTCGTCAGCACTGGAACCGCGGCGTCATAGTTCTCCTCTTTCACATACTGGGCGCCCAGCATTTCGAGGGCGTCAAAGTAAAGCGGAAAGATGTCGATCGCTTTTTTGAGCGCCTCAACGCCTTCCTTTTCCTGACCGGCTTTCTTGATCAGCTCACCGCCCCGCTCATACTGCTTACGTGCTTGCTCGGGAACGTCCTGAACGAAAACTACTCCGGACGTGTTTGTCGACGACGAAGTCTTTTTGGTTTTGAGAACAAAGTCGACTTGTTCGAAAGCCCGCGTGCGTTCGAGCTGGACTCGCTGCGTTTGGCCGATGTAGTTGGTTTCGTAAGGCTGGACTCTGACCTGGAAAATTCCATTGCTGATCCGACGGAAAGCATAGAGCCCGGAGCTGTCGGTCTTCGTTCTTTGGATTACGGAATCGACGTCGTTGAGGAGTTCGACCTGCAGATCGGGAATCGGGTTGCGGCGTTCGTCGGAAATGTGACCGCTGATCGAATTGTACTGCTGCGCAGGGGAGACGGGCGACGGGTTAGTCGCAGCGCCGAAAGCGCCAGTCAATATTATGAAGATGGCTAAAAGTAGAATCACCGAAAACCTCCGCCGCGCTGGGCCGGATGATTATGCTCGGTGGAATGTCACAATTCAATGGTCAAGCACAGCAAAAGCATTTGGCGCCGGCGCTGTACGGGTCGCGGTATCCACGGCACAACGCACGTCGCCTTCAACCACAAGAGACTCGCCCGCGCACGGCATCGGGCTAAGGCAGTTCATGATAAAGAACAGGCCGACCTAGTGTTTTTGACACTAAACCGGCCTTAACTCAGATCGTTCGAAGATTAATTTATCGTCAGTGATGTCGTCGCGCGACGAGGCTAGCTTTTTTTGTCGCAGCAGTCGAATCCTTATTTTCCACTTCCATGGGTTTTATACAGCAGGGCACAACGACATTAATGTTAACTTTAAACTCAACTACGTCCTTCGTGATTGCGGAAGAATTGTTGTTCAACAAAGCAGCCACTAGATTCTCGCCCGCTTGGTTCTGAGCCATCGCCTGAAAGTCAACATCCATGAATCTGACATTTATCAATTCCAAAGTCTTTTTTGGATTGCTTACCGTGACTTTGCAATTTCTAAAAATGACGTCTTTCCATTCTTCTCTTTCACTTAGATCAAACGTCTTGTTCTTATCTTCAAATAACCTTCCGGCGTCCCTTATGCGTTTCAATTCAGATTCGCCCGGTGGAGAGGTACGGGAATCCGTCACAGACTTAGTAGTAGCCAATTCCATAAACGTTAACCAGAGGCTCGTTCTTAAGCGCTCCCTCAGCCCGGGGATATTGCCTTAGGAGAGGTCGAGAGGCTTCTTGATAGGCGCGTTCAGGTATCTTCCCTTTGCTGTCACGCAGAATCGGCAACAGTCTTCTAGCCTCGGGCAAGGCGGCTGCGAGTGATTCTGGTTTTCCAGAAGTGATCTGTTTAAAGGATGCAAGGACCAGACTCGGATTCTTCAAAGGCAACATCAGAGCGCCAAGATCGTCTGCGCCTATTTTGTCGAGCCGGGCATTGAGCTTATCGAAGCCAACTTGGGTCTCGGCAAATTTCTTTTCCAGAAATGCGCTTTCCTGAATCGACACCTTGATTTTGTCAGGTAATATAAATCCATAAAAAAAGTAAAAGATACCGAGGAGTCCGAACATGCACGTGAGCACGGCACCGACTACCGGAGCAAATTTTAAATAGGCATTCTCTGTTTTGGCGACAGCTGCCCTGTTGACAGCGTCCCCAGGTAAATTGCCTTCGTTAGTTATTTGTTGCTCTTTGGGTGAGATACCTTTTTTTGTTTTTCGAGGCACGGTGGAGGCTTCCTTCAACGATTGAGAGATGCGAAGAACTCTGCTGGTTCGAGGTTCCAGAAAGGTGGCTGCTTCCAACTATGCTCCAATCTCTTGGGGAACCTAGAATACGGGGGCGCAAGATATCATGAGGATTGGCAACAAACAAGCAATATCGTGCAGGTTCCCCAACTCTAACTAGTGTTTCTACTTATCAACTACGTAGGGAGTAACTGGTCTGCTAGAGAGACGGGGCAGAAGCAGGTCGGGCACCGCATTTCCCGAATTCACCCTAGCAATTCTGAGATGTCGCGTCAATGTGGTCACCACACGGGTTGCCGGGGCTACCCTCAGTCTCTGCGGCGGGAACGCTATTTAGCCACGCGCCGGGATGTGCGCTAGGAAATCAAGGCGTGCCGAAGCGTTCTCGGTATTCGCCGGAGACAAGAAACGCTTTAACCATATCTGCCCGGCGGAAGTCGCCGCCGAATTCATTCAGCTTGTTCAGCCAAAAGTTGAACCCGTCAAGATTTGTGTTCGGAGGACCCTGCGGGTTGCGACGCAGGTAGCCGAAGTATTGCATCTCGACAAAGGCGGCGTCGTATTCCGAGTTGTAAAAGGATTCGTTCTCAGCAATCAGGCGCAGGACCTGCTGCCGCGTGAACGCCTGCGAGTTCAGCACGTCGACGAACGCGTCGCGGTCCGTCGGACTAAACGCCGCGCCAGTGTTGGCAATCAGGGTGTCGACAAATTCTTCATTGCTGAGTGCGTCGTAAACTGACGTGAACGCAGAGCGGGCAATCCAGTCGGCGAGAAAGTCCTCTTTGTTCTGCTCAAGCATTTCGCTCCAACCGGGAACGTTGACCACCACGCCCTCGCCGATCGTTTGCGTGTCGGCAAGAAATTCCGAGAACAACGGACGGCGGCCGAAACTCGCTTTGTAAAATCGATGAACGAAGTAGCCGGTTTCCTGAAGCTCAATCGAGAGGAAATACGCAGCGGACGTGTCAATGCGTTTTGCTTCCCGGCAGGACTCGTCGTCGCCGCAACTATCGACGTTGTTCATCCAGAACAAGAGACCGTCAGCGTCGGGATCGCGATGCAGAAAGTCGAGGTAGTGTTGAGTGACGAAGGTCTGGGTGTCGTCGATGGGATTCGGATCTAACACGAGTTGATGAACGCGCTGGGGTCGCTGCCTTTGATTCACGCGGGCGCCGATTGTCACGAGTCGGGATTGCATCGTGGCAGAAGAAGTTCGCGTCGGAGCAACTAACAGAACGAGTGCGAAAAGGACAGGCAGGCCAGGTAACCAAAAACGACGGACACGGAAGCTGCGCGGCACACAGCGGAATAGGGAGACGCAAGACACTTTCACTGAACACTCCAGGCTAATCGAATTCCAACTGCCGCCCCATGCTCGTAGTTGTGAGTAAAGCAATCGCAAGCTGTCAGAGTCTGGATGCGCTGGCAGTGTCGATTAGTTGGATCCGGGCACGACGTTGTCCTGAGATTGGTCGCTTGCCGGCACCATGACTGGTCCCTCCGAGCGTTTTTAGCTGTAGTCCATTTCTGTTAGAGTTCAGTCATGCATTCTTTGGGAATCCTGGTTTTCTGGCGATTTCCCTGCGTTTTCGCACTGAATTGAGATTTATTGCTCGAGCTTAGACTCGGTTTCGATGACCAACCGCTGCGGCGGCGAGGGCATCAAAGCGAGGCCCATGTGGGGATAGGGTCGGGATAAGGAATAGAGAGAAATTTATTGATGCGAACTACTAAGACTAACTTATTTGCTACAAAATTATTGGTGAACCTGGCAATCTGCCTGCTGCTGACGGGCGCGGCCGCAAATTGTTTCGGGCAAAGCGCGGCCGGCAGCGACGTCGTGATGATCCTGCCGTTTGAGAACACCTCGAATAGACCGGAGTACAACTGGGTCGGCGAAAGTTTTGCCGATTCGTTGGCCGAGCTGCTGAAGAAACCGGGACTGCTGGTCGTCACCAGCGACGAACGCGAGTTGGCATATCAGCGCCTGCGTCTGCCCGAGACGGTGATTCCTTCGCGGGCCACGGCGATCAAGCTCGCGCGCGAAGCAAAAGCGTCGATGATCGTGATGGGAACCTACTCGGTGATTTCCGCCGAAGCCGATAAGACCGACGAGTCCAAGCCGGACAAGGACAAATCGTCAGCCGAAGCCTATGTGCAAATCACCGCGCGCGTAATCAAAGTTAATGAGGGCCGCACGCTTGGCGAGATGCTTGACGGCGGTTGGGCCACGCGGCAGTTTGATTTCGGTGGTCCACTCACCACTCTGCAGAACATTCAGGGACGGCTCGCCTATCAGGTTCTCTATCAACGCGACAAGGCGCTGCCCTTCTCCCAAAACCAATTGGTTCAGGAAGCAACGAAGGTTCCGCAGCGATCGTTTGAGGCTTACGTCAAAGCGGTGCAATTGGGCGAGCGCGAGTCGAAGCGTGAAAACTACTTGAAGAACGCGCTGCACTACTATGCTGAGCCGAATGGCGGAGCAGTCTATCCGCAAGCTGCGTTTGAGCTCGGGCGCTTCTACATGCTCCAGGGAAAATGGAAGGACGCGACGGAGTATTTCACCAAGCTGCAGAAGAAGGATCCGCACTACGCTGAAGCCGCTTTCTATGCGGCGCTCGGATTACGCCAAACTGGGCGACCTGGGCCATGCGCTCGCGGCAATCGTTCCCCTTTCGTCTGACGTACCGCTGATCGGAATCTACAACAACGCCGGCGCGATCGCGCTGCAAGCCTCGCGCGAAGAAAAGAAGGAAGACGAACGTGCGCGGCTGTTGGCCCAGGGCGCTTCGTTTTTGGCCCGCGCTGCTGAGTCGTCGACTGACGACCCGCTGGTCCACTTTAACTATGCGCTCGCGTTGTTTCTGTCAGGCAAGTATGCAGAAGCAGCGGACCAACTCAAGCCGGTGATCACCGCCGACCCGCAGGATGGCCAGGCGTATTTTCTCTACGCGAAGTCCCTGGAAAGATTGGCAAGACCGAAACCGCCAACGCCGCCGACGATCAGGCGCGCCGGTGGTTGCCGACTTATGCGAAGTCGCAGACGGAGTGGCAGAAATCCCAAACCGTCAACGCCGTCGGGCCGCGTCTGCGCGACGTTTTGAACCGCGATGATGTTTCGTCGCTGAGCAGGGGCAAAGACGAAGCGGCGAACGCTGGTTCCGCAACCGAAGACCTCCTAGCGAAAGCGCGCGACCTTTATCAGGCTGGACGCGACGACGAAGCCCTGCCCGAGTTGCACCGCGTGGTCATGCTTGAGCCGACGAACGCCGAAGCCTATCTGCTGAGCGGCCGCATCAATCAACGTCGCGGCGATCAGGAGGCCGCCATTGCTGCGTTGAAAACCGCAATCTTCTGGGATCCAAAACTGATCGACGCCCACATTCTGCTCGGGCGAATTTTCCTGGATCGCGGCGATCGTGGTGAAGCAACGAAGTACGCTACGAGCGCGATGACGATTGACGCCAACAACCAGGAAGCGATCGCTTTGCAGCGGCAGGTGACGATGGGGAAGAACTGAGGTCTGAGATTGAGATCTCAAATTGAGATCTCAAATTCGGACTCAGATTCAGATTAGATTTCTGATGTGAATTTGAATCTTAAATTTGAAGTTTGGACTCTCGGTTCCGATCTCAGATCTCAGATTTCAAATACTCAGTCCAGATGAAGCTCGTCATACTCAGCGCCATCATCGTCTCACTAGCGCTGCTCGCCACTCTTATCGTCGTCGCCCTTTATCGTCACAAGAAATCCGCTACCGGCGACCTCAAACTCATCGGCGAACTCGCAACCGTCGACACCAAACTCGACCCCGAAGGCACAGTCATCGTTCACGGAGAATTGTGGCGCGCGCGCGCGAATGACGGCAGCGTCGTCAACGCCCGTACGCGAGTCCGCGTTGTCGGCTTTGAGAATTGCCTGGCCCTCGTCGAAGCCGAGTAGGATTCTCTTCTCAGGCCACCGCAAACTGACAGTTTGCGTTACCAAGCCACGAACGGCCTGATCGAGTTCCCAAGTTCGTGGTGACCTAATTCAAATCTCTGCGCTGACTCAGCGCCCTCTGCGTCTCTGCGGTGAGTGGTTTTGCCGGCGATCTTAACCGCCGAGGCGCAGAGAACGCTGAGACTACGCAGAGAAACTTCAAATTAGGGCACTACCCCAAGTTCCAATCCAGCGCAAATTCCAAAAATCATTTCGTCGTGGCACGGAAGCTGCTCTAAGGAAAACCGGCACGCACGGAAGACCAATGTAAAGTTAATCCGTGCCCCCGCCGCCACCACACCTCTGAGCGCCGCCTGCCGCTGCGCCAGCCACCCGCCGAGCTACCCTTCAGTGCTCCTTCCTAAACATGAACCCAGTCAGCAATGACTGGGTTCTACCTCTTTATGGACCACCCAATTCAAACTGACTGGCCGCGGATTACCGCAGACACACGCGGATCAGAACTTCAGCCTCAACTAATCACCAGAATCCGCGTTCATCTGCGTTTGTCCGCGGCCCCAGTCTTTCTTCTTTCAGCGCGATTACTGAATCAACACGGCCCTGCGCTTAACGCCCAATCCCCGCCGCATTCCAGAAAAAGATTTCCTCTGGCACGGAAGCTGCTCTAAGAACAACCGGCAAGCACGGGAGACCAAAGTAAAGTCAAAACGTGCCCCCGCCGCCAACTTCCCTCTGAGCGCCGCCTGCCGCTGCGCCAGCCACCCGCCGAGCAACCCTTCAGTGCTTCCCCCCGAAATTGGAACCCAGCCAGCAATGGCTGGGTTCTCCTGCTTTTAGAATTCAATATTTCGCAGTTACTGGGAGCGCGCGCGTCCCGCCCGCAACGATTGATGGAGTTTGTTGGGATTCCCGCGTGAAGTTTGCACTAATGCAGTCGGGCGACGTATTTCCTCTGCCCAACGCTCAGGTTTTTGACTCGGTCAGGCTGCGACGGATTTTGTCACTTTGACGGTGACGTTTTCTGTCTTTTTGACTCCCTGAATGCCCCTTTTGGGTGAGTCAGACCTTCTCGACCGCACCCTCAGAAAATTTATTTTCGAACCTCTTTTGCTTATTCAAACTTGACCGTCGATCATTCCCTCTCGATTGTTTAGCGGCGGGTACTGCGCGCCGGCGCAAGCTCCGAATCCTGAGGCGGCGGGCAGTGCCCGCCTCAAACGGTCATGAGAGCCCGCCTCTAAACAGTCCACGACGGTTTTTGGTAGACTCGCCTCGATGCAGGACGTACTTCCGAAACCGTCCCGGGTCGATCCGGGAAACGCGATTCGCCTTTCAGGATTCGCCCGCGTCCGCTCCCAGTCGCCTTCGTTGACCGCCTGCAGCGTCGCCCTGCTATCGGCAGTCCTGCTCATAATTTCATTTCCAAACTTCGACCTTTGGCCGCTCGCCTGGATTGGTCTGGTTCCGCTGCTGGTCATCGTTGCTCGCGACCCGCGCCCGTGGCCTTCGTTTCTTCTCGGCTGGCTCTTCGGCACCGTCTTTTTTTACGGCTCTTGTTACTGGCTGACCTACTCGATGATTCACACAGGTGGAATCTCGCCGGTGCTTGCCTATCCTTTGTTGCTTCCCGGCGCAATTGTCGTCGGGATCTTTCCGGCGTTCTTCACGCTCCTGCTCGCGCGCGCGATTCGCCGGTGGGGAGCGCCGGCCCTGTTTCTGGCGCCGCTGTTTTGGCCGGCGCTGGAGTGGGCCAGACTGGAAATCACCGGCCAGCTCTGGAACGCGATTGGTTACTCGCAGGCTTATCATCCGTCCTTCATTCAATCGGCACGCTGGGGCGGCGTCTACGCTGTGGGCTTCTTGATCGTCTTGGTCAACGCCGCTCTTGCCTTCGCCCTCTTGAAACACACCAAACGCAGCGTGGCTATTTCTGCGGTTGCAATCCTCGCCATCGCCTTCCTTCTCATACGCCAGCCTCGGCCTTTTGAGCCACGGTTGGTACGCAACAACGATGATCCGGTGGTGGTTGCTCTTCAGCCAAACGTGCCGATGAATTTGGTCAAGTCAGTGGAGGACATGCGACAGCTCACCGCGCGACATTTTGAAATGAGTGAAACTGCATTGCGGCAGCTTCCTGACGATCTTAAAAATGAAACCAGGCAGAGACTGATTATCTGGCCCGAGTCACCGATGAACTTCGCCTACGGCGGCGATTCCGCGTTACGCGAGAGGCTCGCCGCCTTCGCGAAAGCAAACCATGCCTCGATACTGCTCAACTCTCAGGAAGCGGCCCCGAACGACGGCATCTACAACTCGGCGGTGCTCATAAATGAAGACGGTGGGCTCGTCACTCAATATGATAAGATTCGCCTGCTGCCGTTTGGCGAATATGTTCCGCTTCCAAAGTGGTTGCCGGGAGCGGGTTTGATAACAGGGATGGTCGGCGAGTTTACGCCCGGCTCAAGCTACCGGCTTATGAATGTCGGTCAGGTGCGCGCCGGAGTTTTCATCTGCATCGAGTCGGCCTATCCGTCCATCGCGCGCAGTTTTACGGACGAAGGCGCCGACGTTCTGATCAACATTTCGAACGACGGCTATCTTGGGCCAACGGCAGTGATGCGACAGCATCTCGCGAACGTAGTCTTTCGCGCAGTTGAAAACGGACGCCCGGTGTTGCGAGTTACAAACACCGGCATCACGGCGTACATTTCGCCGGTGGGCGAAGTACGAGAAGCGACTGAGGGTTTTAGACCGGAAGTTAGAGTATGGACAATCGCCAAAACGCCAAGTGGAGACACGTTCTACGCGAGGCATGGCGATCTATTTGTCGTCGCCTGCGCTCTGGTCAGCCTATTGATTTTTATACTCTCGTTTAAAAAAAGAGATTTTGTCAGAACCCGCCGCGTGAGCGACGGGCCAGTCATTTCGGAGGATCAATGATCGAGACTTTATCAATTCAGGATTTGAGAAACACTTACGAAGAGTTGCGCACCCACGTCGAGCAGCTCGGGAGGTTTCTTTGATGTTGCCGCTGGCCGCGAAGAGTTGAAACGCATCGAGAATCAGGCTTCGTCGCCGGATTTTTGGAACGACCAGGAGGCCGCTCAGAAGCTGCTGCAAAAACGGACCGGTTTGGAGAAGAAAATTCAGCGACAGGAACAGTTTGAATCGCAGCTCGCGGACGCGGGCGTGCTTTTTGAGTTTGCCGAGGAAGATGAAGAGTCTTTGAAAGAACTCCGGACGCTGATTGAACGTCTCGAACATGAAATCAGCGTAGCCGAAACGGAGATGCTGCTGGCGGGCGACAACGATCAGTTAAACGCCATCTGCACGATCCATCCCGGCGCCGGCGGCACCGAGTCGCAGGACTGGGCCGAGATGCTGTTGCGGATGTACCTGAAATGGGCCGAGCAGCGAGGATTCAAGACAGAGATCATTGACTACCAACCCGGAGAAGAGGCGGGACTCAAAGGAGTGACGTTTCGAGTGGAAGGTGAATATGCCTACGGCCTGTTAGCCGCCGAAGCCGGAGTCCACCGGCTGGTGCGCATTTCTCCTTTCGATCAGGCGGCGCGGCGGCACACTTCGTTTGCATCCCTTTTCGTTTGTCCGGAGATTGACGAGAACATCGAAGTCGAAATCAACGACAAGGATTTGCGCGTAGACACATACCGCGCCACCGGCGCCGGCGGTCAGCACATCAACACCACTGACTCGGCCGTCCGCATCACACACCTCCCCACCGGCATCGTCGTGCAATGCCAGAACCAAAGGTCACAACATCAAAACCGCGCGGTGGCGATGCAGGTGCTGCGTTCGCGTTTGTACGAACTGGAACTGGAAAAACGAAAAGCTGAGACGGCGGAGCTGGAAGCAAACAGGGCCGACATTTCCTTCGGCTCGCAAATCAGGAGCTACGTCCTCGCGCCCTATCAACTGGTGAAAGACACGCGCACCAAAATGGAGCGAGGCAATGTTGACGCAGTGCTGGGCGGCGACATCGACGATTTTATTAAGGCTTTCTTACTGGCAAAGAAAGCAGCGTGACTTTGGAGTGCGCTGACCCGTCAGCGCTTTGGTCGGTCGCGACCGGTCGCGACCCAACGTAAGATGAAGGGCGTTAGAGTGCGGCGTCGAGCCGCCGCAGACGAAAGCGGTGACAGGTCACCGCACTCCAAAAGGTACGGAGTCGAAATGGCAACTACTGAGTTTGAGGAAAAGCCGAGAATAATCACTCCGCGAAACACTCGCCGGAATGAGATTGTGGCGATCCTGCTGCTTGCGGTCGGCCTCTTGCTCACGTCTGTGCCTCGTCTCGGCTGCGTTCTACCCCAGCGACCCCTCGTGGAATTCCGCGGGCCAGGCGGAAACACGCAACTGGGCTGGCGCCATCGGCGCGAATGTCGCCGCGCTGCTTTTTCAATCGATCGGTCTCGCCGCCTATCTGCTTCCCTGCCTGTTGTTGGCCGCAGCCTGGCGGCGTTTCAAAACACGCAGCTTCCGCGCGCCGTTTTATCGTTTGCTGGGTCTCGTGATTCTGACGCTGGCTGCGTCTGCGCTGCTGTCAATCTCCAATCTGCGTCCGCTATTCGACTCGAGCATGCAGCCCGGCGGCCTCGTTGGGACGCTGATCTCACGCGGTCTCGCGAGCGGACTGAACACTGTCGGCGCGACTGTCCTGCTGATCGCGGTGGCCGCGACCGGTCTGCTGCTGGCGACAAATTTCTCGTTCATCGGTCTCTACGAAAAGCTGGTCAACTTAATCGTGGAACGGTTTGCGTCTGTTGGCAGCATTCCCGCGCGGTTCCGCGCCTGGCGTGAAGCACGCGCCGAGCGTTCGCGTTTGCGCAAAGAGCAGCGAGAGAAACTCAAGGCAGAAGAGTTGGCCGCGCGTGAAACGCTGAAAGGCGCGCTAGAGTTAAGTCCCGAAGAACGCATCGCCCAATTCATGACCGAAGGCAACGCCGCGCCGAGCGCTGAAACTATTGCTCGCGGCGAAACTGCCGGCGCGCAGTCGGTCACCACGATTCAGGGCTACGCCGAACCGGCGCGCGCTGCTGCGGCTGCCGGCGCTGGCGTGAAAACCGCAACGGTCGTAGAGAGCCGTTCCGGACGGCGTTCGATCTTTCCCGGCGGGAAAGGCGGAACTGCCGTCGACGAAGATGAGCCGGAAGTCGAGGAGATGGTCAAGGGTGCGTCGGTGCTGCGTCCGAAAGGCGAGGCGCCGGCGACCGGCAAACTTCCCTTCGACGCTGATCGCAACAAGCGAGTTTCCTACAGCGACTACTCGATGCCACCGCTGGAGTTCCTGAATGAAGCGCCGCCGCCAAGCGAGCAAGCCGATACCGAACTGTTGGGCCTGGCGACGCGTTTGGCCGAGAAGTGCAAAGAGTTCAACGTCACCGGACAAATCAAACACATCTGTCCTGGTCCGGTCGTCACCACCTACGAGTTCAAACCCGACCCGGGCGTGAAGTATTCGCGCGTCGTTTCCCTGGTTGACGATCTCTGTCTGGCGCTGAAGGCGGAGTCGATTCGCATCGACCGCATGCCCGGCAAGCCACACGTCGGCATCGAGGTTCCGAACCCGCGACGCGAAACGATTTTCCTGCGCGAAGTGATCGAGTCGCGCGCGTTTCGCGAGTCGGCTTCGAAACTCACAATCGCCCTGGGCAAAACGATCGACGGGCTCAACTACGTCGCCGATCTCGCGAAGATGCCGCACCTTTTGATCGCGGGCACGACCGGCGCCGGCAAGTCAGTCGGCGTGAACGCCCTGATCGTTTCGATCCTTTATCGAGCGCGGCCCGACGAAGTTAAGTTTATTCTGATCGATCCCAAGCGGCTGGAGTTGGGGCTCTACGCTGACATTCCGCATCTCGCGACGCCCATCATCACCGATCCGAAGGTCGCGTCTCGCTCGCTGAAATGGGCGGTCGACTGAGATGGAGGAGCGCTATCGCGACACTCGCCGGCTGGGGCGTCCGCAACATCGACGGCTACAACAGCGAGATCATGCGCCGTAATCTCGTCAAGGAATACGACGAACGAGGCGAGCCGCATAAACCGCTGCCCTACCTCGTCATCATCATCGACGAACTCGCCGATCTGATGATGACTTCCGGCCGCGAAGTTGAGGAATCGATCACGCGACTGGCGCAGATGGCTCGCGCAGTCGGCATCCATCTGGTGTTGGCGACGCAGCGCCCGTCGGTTGACGTGATCACCGGCTTGATTAAGGCGAACTTCCCTTCGCGCATCTCTTTCCGCGTTTCGTCAAAGGTCGACTCGCGAACGATTATCGATACGAATGGCGCCGAACATCTGCTCGGTCGCGGCGACATGCTGTTCCTGCCGCCGGGCACGTCGCGCCTGATTCGCGTTCACGGCGCCTACGTCGACGAAAAGGAAATTGAACGCATCGTCAATCACTCCAAATCGCAGGGACCGCCGGAATACAACGAGACGATCACGCAGTCGGAAGAAGAGGCGCTCGGCCTTGAGGAAACCGACGGCGAGCACGACGAACTCTTCGAAGAGGCACTCAGGATTTGCGTTGAGATGAAACGCGCGTCCACGTCCGTCTTGCAGCGACGGCTGCGCATCGGCTACGGCCGCGCGGCAGCGATCCTCGACATCATGGAGCGCGAAGGCCTCATCGGCCAGGCGGACGGCTCACGACCGCGCCCCGTCCTCGGTCGTGCGTATGAAATGATCGCGCAGTGGGACGAAGGCGGCGGGGAAGAATAGTTCAAGTTCCGAGTTTCAAGTTTCAAGTTAAGGAGCTTCCGCGGCTCTTCTTTAGCCAAGTCCACGCACCGCAACGTTTCGAGTTAACTTGGAACTTGGAACTCGTTTGAAACATTTTCCACGACAAGCTGTGGAAAAATCTGTGGACAACCCGCCATAAAACATACGAACTTTTGGAAACAGTAGACTTTTGGCGTTCTGCCCACGGCAGCGGCAGCGCCGCAAAGCCTTAACTACTACCAACTTGCACGCGTGAAACAGAATCTCCCACCAGCAAAGTCTAACGGCTCATGGATCGCTCTTGTTCTGCTCGTGCTCACTCCGGCCCTCTTGTCGGTCTCCGGCTGCGCCACACTCCCGCGAAGTTCCTCGGTTCACTCATCGTCTTCAATTCAAACCACAGCCGATCCGCCAGCGGCCGCCACCACTTCATCGATCAACCTCAACACGGCCACAGCCACCCAACTTGAAAGCCTGCCCGGCGTTGGCAACGTCATCGCCCTGCGCATTGTCGCGCATCGCGAGCAATACGGCTCTTTTCGGCGCCCGGAGCACTTGATGATGGTACGCGGCATCAGCGATCGAAAGTTTCGCGAGCTTGAGCCGCTGATAACAGTCGAATGACGCGCCGCCTGTGTAACATCACCTGAATAACGTCTTGGGTAGCGCCCCAGTCTGCAGACGACGCTTCAATGCCGTCCCGCCCGACCCTGCTGAGCAGCGCCGACGTGTTACAATCAAAATCAACATTTGAGGTTTTGGGAATTATCTGAGACTTCAAATTTGAGGTCTCAAAATTAGGAAAGTTTTTCGAGGAGAAAGAAAGTCATGCCATATTCAGAACTAATGATTCGTCCGATGCGCGAGGAACTCACCCGGATCGGTGTGGAAGAATTGCGGACGCCCGGCGACGTCGAACAGACGCTGGACAAGGCCGAGGGCACCGTGATGGTGGTTGTAAACTCGATCTGCGGTTGCGCGGCGGGCAAAGCGAGACCAGGCATCGCGCGTGCGCTGCAACACAGCGTGCGACCTGACAAAGTTGCGACCGTCTTCGCCGGCGCCGATATTGAAGCGACCGAAAAAGCGCGCAGCTATTTCACCGGCTACGAGCCGTCGTCGCCTTCCATCGCCCTGCTCAAGGACGGCAAACTCGTTTACATGATGGAGCGCCGCCAGATCGAAGGCAAGGATGCTTCACAGGTTGCGAGTGAGTTGATCCAGGCCTTTGATCAGCATTGCGTCAAAGCCGAAGCAACCACGAACTAAGAGATTCAGCCACAGATCGACACGGATAGGATAGATCTGAAACAGCCAGATATTGGAATTCGTTCCAATTCCTGGCTGTTCTGATATCAGTGGGAAGCTGTGTTTGTCTGTGGCTAATGAATTTCTTTTGAGAGCCTTGCCGGACCAAGCACCGCGGCAAACTCCGAATGCGCCACCACTACTTCCGGCGACTGCTGCATCGCCGTGAAATATTTTCGCGGAAATTCACTGCCAGCCTCCGCGGGCGTGAGCAAAAGCCTCGCTTGCTGGACTAGCGCGACCGCAGTCTCTTCCTTGGGCGGCTCTTTCGCCGCCAGCAGTTCGTCCATCTCAACAATCAGTTCCGACAGTTGGCGCAGCCATGCGAACCACGGATCGCCCATGACCAATTGCAGGAATTCGTAACTGTTGCCAATCGCGCCGTGCTGGCGTTCATAACCCTGCCGCTCAAAGTCCAACAGCGTCTTATGCAGCCGCAACAAGACAGTGCGAACCCTGGTCAATTGCGCGCGCGTTTCTGCGGTTAACTCGTTTTCTGAAGTCATGATTCTGGTCTCCCTGGTTCGCTCTGCGCGTAACGCCAACTGTTAGTTTGCGTCGACGGTTGATGGAGTCCCTCGTCGCAAATCCGCAAACTAACAGTTTGCGTTACAAATTGCTATGATCCCGCCCGAATGCCGTCCCCTTTCAGTCTGCAAACTCCGCTCGAAGAACTGTACAAATACCGGCTTGCCCGCTTCGGCCAAACCCTTTCGCACAAACTGGCGGCGGAGGTTGCCAGCCACGTGAAGAAAGCAGACGCCGCGAAAGCGACTGTTGAAGATCTCCTGAGTTACCTGCCGATGCGCTACGAGGATCGGTCCAACCCGGCGCACATTCGCGACCTCACCGAAGGCATGGAGGCGTCGCTTGAACTCTACGTGAAGGGCGCGAGCTATATTCAGGTTCGCAATCCGCGCGGGTTCGGGCGCTCGAGCCTTTTCATATTCGAAGTCTATGCAACTGATCCGAACAACACCGGGCCATCAGTGGTTGTTTGGTGGTTTGTTTCCGGCACGCACGCGCACGACATTATCGACTACTACAAAAAGCGTTTCGTCCGCGGCGCGCGTTTTGTGACCTTCGGCCGCTGGGAGCGATACAAAGGGCGCAACACTTTTGCGCTGCGGCTGAACAAGCCCGCGGATGAGTTGGAGATGTTGCCGCCGCCGGCGGGCTTGCTGGATGCGAACGAAGCCGAGCACAGTACACTTCAAGAGGAGCAGCGCGGCGAGAGTAAAGCGGCGGAAGCCGTCGCCCTCGACGCGGTTGAGAGCGGTGATCCGACACTCGCCGTAATCCACACTGGCCGCCGCGTTCCCATCTACCGAAAGCTCGGTGACTTTAGCTCGAAGCGCGTGCGCGAAATCATCCACGCCGTGCTCGGTCAATTTTCCGACGATGCGTTTCCGGAAACTTTGCCCGCCGAGTTGCTCAAACGACGCAAACTAATCGGCCGCGCTGATGCGCTGCGCCACATTCACTTTCCCCCTGAAGAGGTCCCGCTCGCGCTTTATGATCAGTCGCGCAGTCCCGCGCACCTGCGCCTCATCTTCGAAGACTTCTTTTGGGTGGCGCTGGGCATAAGTTTGAAACGCGGCAAGCGCACGGCGGAAAAGAAGGGCGCCGTCATCAGGATCGATCGCGCGACCATGCTGCGGATCGGTTCCGTGCTGCCGTTTAAGTTAACTGAGGCTCAGCGGCGGGTGGTCAAGGAAATCTTCAAGGACCTCAAGTCAGACGCGCCGATGAACCGGCTGCTGCAAGGCGACGTCGGCAGTGGCAAGACGATCGTCGCGCTGATTGCGATGCTGGCGACGATGGAGAACGGTTACCAGACCGCCCTGATGGCGCCGACTGAAATTCTTGCCGAGCAACACGCGCGCAACATCAAACGACTGCTGGCGAAGTCGCCTTACCGCGTTGAATTATTAACCGGTTCGTTGCGCGGAGCTGACAAGCGAAAGCTTCATGTAGCCCTCACCGCCGGGGACATTCACGCGTGCGTCGGCACGCACGCAATCATTCAGGAAGCGGTTGAGTTCAAAAATCTGGGCCTCGCTGTAATTGACGAACAACATCGGTTCGGCGTGATGCAGCGCGCCGGGTTGCGCGCGCGTGGCTTCAATCCCGATGTCCTCGTGATGACCGCGACGCCGATCCCGCGCTCGCTCACCATGACGATTTACGGCGACCTCGACGTCTCCGTCATCGATGAACTGCCGCCGGGGCGAACGCCGATCGAGACGCGCGTGGTTGGTGAAGAGCAACGCGCGGAAGTGAAAGATTTGATTTCCGGCGAAGTGCGGGCCGGGCGTCAGGTTTACGTGGTCTACCCGCTCGTTGAAGAGTCGGAGAAGATGGATTTGAAAGATGCCACGCGCCGGTACGAGTATCTGCGCGACAAAGTCTTCACTAAGTTTTCGGTGGGACTCGTCCACGGAAAGATGAAGCAGGGCGAAAAGGAAGACGTGATGCGCCGTTTTGTCGCCGGCGAAATCCAGATTCTTGTCTCAACGACCGTGATCGAAGTTGGCGTGGACGTGCCGAACGCTTCCTTGATGATCGTCGAGCACGCCGAACGCTTTGGTCTGTCTCAACTTCATCAATTGCGTGGCCGCGTCGGCCGTGGCGCCGAGAAAAGTTACTGTGTGCTGCTGACTTCAGACAAGCAAACCGCGGTCGCGATGGAGCGGCTGGGCATCATGGCCCAGACCAACGACGGCTTTGAAATCGCTGAAAAGGATTTGGAACTGCGCGGCCCGGGCGAGTTGCTGGGGACGAAACAATCAGGCCTGCCGGAGTTCCGCGTCGCCAACATCGTTCGCGATCAGCAGTTCCTGGAAGGCGCGCGCAAGGAAGCGGATTTCTATCTGGCGAAAGGTGAAAAGTCAGCAGAGACGGCGAGCATGATCGAACGCGTGCGCGCCGACGCGCGCTTCGGCCTGGCCGCCGTCGGTTAACTGAGGACATCCGCAGATTCGCAGATTACAAAGATAAGCGGCTAAAACAAGACAGACATGGAACGTTTAGAGGCAGACATTGCCCGCCGTCTCAACCAAATATGCCTTAATCGCGTCGTTTTCAATTCGTCTTGAGCCGGCGGGGGCTGCCGCCTCTAAACGATCCTGTTTGTCTTGTTGAAGTTTTCAGTCTGTGTAATCTGCGAAATCTGCGGATAGTTTTTGAGGTCAATCCTGCGAATAATTGCCGGCAAATTTCGCGGACGAAAGCTGAAGAGCCCTCCTTCGCTCGAAGTGCGGCCCACTTCCGATCGCCTGCGCGAAACGCTCTTCAACATCATCGCGCCGCGAATCGAGGACGCGCGTTTTCTCGATCTGTGCGCCGGCTCCGGCGCGGTTGGGATTGAAGCCCTGTCGCGCGGCGCGCGTTACGCGAGCTTTGTGGATCGTTCCAAAGCGATGTGCGACCTGATCAAGACTAATCTTGAACTCTGTCGCATCGAGAAAGTTTGGAACGAAATCGTTAACGCGGAAGCGTTATCTTATCTGCGACGCGCAGACCGGCAACTGAGTCGGCCCGCCGGGGAACATGGGACGCAAGTCGATCCCTGGGACATGATCTTCTTCGATCCGCCCTATGATTCTGATTACCTGCCGATTCTCAAAACGTTTGGCGCGCCAGACTCACATTTGTTGTCCGCGCATGGCTTGCTGATGGTCGAACATCATCACAAAAACGAACTGCCGGAAACCGTTGGCAAACTCCTCTGCACCCGACTTTTGAAGCAAGGCGATTCGTCCTTGAGTTTCTATGAAGTGGATGACGGCGTCACCGAGCGGGGGCAAGCCACCCTTCCAGACCCTGAGACAACTCAAGCTGACTCTGAAACTTGAACTGTGAAAGTCATTCGATCTCGAATTGTGTTTCTAGTGTGCAGTCTCAGGGTTGGGAAGGGGGCTTGCCCCCGCTTTTTCCTTATCGGTCGATACTCAGTCGCCGCGTCATTCAATCATTGCTAGAATCCCTGCATGCTCATACTCGGAATTGAAACGTCCTGCGATGAAACCGCCGCGGCGATCGTGCGCGACGGTCGCGAGATCGTTTCGTCCGTCATCGCTTCGCAGATCGAAACTCACAAACGCTTTGGCGGCGTCGTGCCCGAACTCGCATCGCGCGAACACCTCGACAAGATCGTGCCCGTTGTTGCCGAGGCATTCGAACGCGCGGGCGTTCAGCCGCATGAAATTGACGGCATCGCCGTTACCGTTGGACCAGGGTTGGTCGGTTCGTTGCTGGTGGGTGTTTCGTATGCGAAAGCCATGGCGTTTGCGCTTCAGAAACCACTGGTCGGCGTGAATCATATCGAGGGCCACGTTTACTCGGTCGCGTTTGGCAATCCGCCGGTTGAATATCCGGCGCTCGCACTGATCGTGTCCGGCGGCCACAGCAATTTGTTTTTTGTCCCCGAACCAGGCAAGTACAAAGTCCTCGCACGCACGCGCGACGACGCGGCCGGGGAAGCTTTCGACAAGGTGGCGAAACTGATGGGGCTCGGCTACCCGGGCGGGCCAATCATCGAGCGACTCGCGCGCGAAGGCGATCCGCGGGCCGTCAAGTTTTCCACGCCGCGCATGGGGGATGGCTCAGCCGATTTCAGTTTCAGCGGTTTGAAAACCGCGGTCACCAAACACGCGCGGGAGACGGGATTGCAGCCGGTGACAAACGGCGAAGAGCCCTCGCAAGCGATCAAAGATCTGGCGGCGAGTTTTCAAAGCGTGGTGGTGCGTTCGCTGGTTGGAACTACGGAGCGACTGGCGGCTGAGCACGCCCCGAAGACGTTGATAGTTGCGGGCGGGGTGGCGTGTAACGGCGCTTTGCGGGAGGCGGCGTCCGCAGCGGCGGCACGGTTGGGCATTCCCGCGTACTTCCCTTCGGCGCATCTCTCGACGGATAACGCGGCAATGATCGCGGCGGCGGGGACGGTGAAACTTCAGGCTGGCGAACGCGCGGGATTTGATTTGAATGCCGACGTGACGCTGCGTTTGCAGAACGTGGACAATGAAGAAGACGCGTTGCGGAAAGCGAAGGTCCGTTACCGGCTGTGAGATTTGGAGTGCGGCGACCTGTCGCCGCTTTCGTCAGTGGCGACCTGTCGCCACGTCCCGTCCGAGAGTTATTCAAGGTCGCGACAGGTCGCGACCAAAACAAAGCGCTGACAGGTCAGCGCACTCCAAATGTCGGGCTTTCTGCCTACTGTTTCCTGTCTACTGTTTGCTGTTTACTTTTTTTCGTCTCGGCACGCGAGACGCGGGGTGGGGCCTTATCAACCCTCGATGACGCTTTGCGCGCTCACCGCCTTTTTCTCATAAGCGGCAATCGTCGCGATGTTGCGTTTCTCCAGTTCAGTTAGCTGCGCGTCGGTAAAGTCGGGGTTGGCTTTGTACCAGGCAAAGCTTTCGAAGTAAGTCTGAAACCAGGGTTCTTTAGTGAAGACTTTGCCCCGGCGCGCGTAAATCTCCTGCCGCATCTTGGTCGCGTCTTCGACGAACAGACCCTCAAGCAAAACTCGCGTGATCGGCTTCCGACCGAGATCGTCGTGGATCCTGTTTTCGTAAGCGACAATTGTTTCCACGTTCTGCTTGTCAGTGCCCTTTACTTGTTCATCTTTGAAGTTCTCATCCGGCTGGTACCAGGGCTGACTGAAAAAATACTGCGACAGCCAGACCGCCTGAAACTGCCGGCCATGACGCGCGTAAATTTCATTGCGGAGCAGGCGCAGCTCGTTAAGACTCAAGCCGTGAAGCATCTGCGCTGAAATCAACTTGCCTTCGAACAACTCCATATCACCGGGGGCGAGCGCGAGCTTGCGCGACTTCTTCTGGGCCGCTTCGATGGTCAGCAGATTTTTGCGCTCGTTAGGAGAAAGCGTCTTGGGATCGTATTTGTCGCTGGGTTTGTACCAGTAGCGCTCGTCGAAATATTGCTGCAGCCACGGCTCGCTGAAACGCTGCCCGTGAATTGCCTCGACTTCGGCCCGCAGCACGCGCCATTCAGCGCCGCTGTGCGTGCCCAGTTTCCTTGCGGTCAGCGCGCGCGTGCGCCAGTAGCGCATGTCGCCGGGTTGGACGTGTTCGTGTTTGCTCGCTTCCGCGTCGCGAATGAGATCGAGGTTTCGATTCTCAGTCGCGTTGAGCATCGAGTTTTGGAAGTCGGCGCTCGGTTTGTACCAGTCCTGCGCTTCGAGATAGGTGCGGATCGTCGCATCTTTGAAAATGCGGCCGTGACGACCGAAGATGATCCCGCGCATTAAAGTCAGATCTTCGAGCGGAACAGCGGAAACGTCGGCAGATTTGAGAGCGGTCGCGGCGAAGTCAAAATTCTGCCAACGGTCCATGCTGTCCTGGGCCTGGACCGTCAATTGAAGAGCTATCAGGAGGACGGCAAGAAGGAGTAGCGAACGGCGAAGTTGGGGGTGCTTCATGAAGTGCTCCGTGTTTGGAGTGCGCTGACCTGTTAGCGCTTTGGCCGGCTGCGACCTGTCGCAGCCTGCTCAATATTCACTCGATCGATCTCTTGAAAGAACGCGGCGTCAAGCCGCCGGTAAGAGAAAGCGCTGACAGGTCAGCGCACTCCAAATAATTCTCGCCCTTCAGCGCTCAGCCGAAGATGTCGCGAACCTTGTCGACCAGGCCTTTGTCTTCGAGGTCTCGATTCTCAACGACGGCGAGTTGCTCCAGCAGCTTGCGTTGTTCGCGCGTCAATGAAGTCGGCGTAACCACGCTGGCGGAAACGTAAAGGTCACCACGGCCGCGGCCGCCCAGCACCGGCATTCCCTTGCCCTTGATACGAATGATCGTGCCTGTTTGGGTGCCGGCGGCAATCTTGATCTTCTCTTCGCCTTCAATCGTGCCGACATAAACGTCAGCCCCTAGCGCGGCCTGGGTAAACGTCAGCGGCAGCGGCGCGTAGAGATTGTGTCCCTGTCGCTCAAAGCGTTCGTGCACAGCCAGGTGAATCACAACATACAAATCGCCCGACGGCCCACCCTGCGTGCCCGACTCGCCTTCGCCCTGCACGCGCAAGCGCGAACCGGTTTCCACGCCCGCCGGAATTTTCACTTCCATCTGCTTCTCGCGTTCGATGCGACCGGCGCCGCGACAATCGGTGCAAGGACTTTTCACTACGCGGCCGGCGCCGCGGCAGGGTTGGCAAGTGCGCGCGACGGAAAAGAATCCCTGCGTATAACGAACTTGGCCGGTGCCCCCGCAGGTTGTGCAGTTCTCCGGCTCAGTGCCGGGCGCGGCGCCGTTTCCCTTGCAGGTCTCGCACGTCTCCAGGCGCGGAATGCGCAGTTGCGCAGTCATGCCGTGGTAGGCTTCCTCGAGCGTGATCTCCAGGTCGTAACGCAGATCGGCGCCGCGCTGGGCCGCCGTCCGCCGTCCGCCCGCGCGACCGCCACCGAAGACATCACTGAAACCAAACAGGTCGCCGAGGATATCTTCGATTCCTCCGAAGCCGGGCGCGCCCCAGCTTTGTCCGGCGCCACTCGCAACGCCCGCGTGGCCAAAGCGATCATAACGCTGGCGCTGATCGGCGTCGGCAAGCACGCCGTAGGCTTCTGCTGCTTCTTTGAAGTTGTCTTCGGCAGTGGCATCGCCCGGATTTTTGTCCGGATGAAAACGGATGGCGAGGCGGCGATAAGCGCTTTTTATTTCGGTGTCGTTAGCTGTGCGGGCGACGCCCAGCACTTCGTAATAATCTCGTTTACTCATCAATCGTTCCTAAAAATCTCTGGTCTTCTTTGGCAGAAGACCGTGTCAGAAGCCCGCGCGTTAGCAAGGGCTTGAAACTAAGCCCTCCTTTACGGTCGGGCTTCTGCCATGCGGCTTCCGTTCTAAAACTTGGTAAAGTCACCCGGCGGAATGTCAGCGCCAGACGGCGACGATTCAGGATTCATCATGACTGCGGTCAGTTGGCTGGCGACGCGCTCGAGCGCGGTCAGGGCCTTGTTAATCGGTTCGCGCCCTTCGACGCCGGACGCGGCTTCGGCTTCCTTGATGACGCGGTCGGCAATTTCCTGATCGTTCGGGGACAGCATGCCGCCGAACTTCGCGTACGATTTTTGAGTATTGCGCAGCAACGATTCCAGCTTATTGCGCAAGACGACAACCTCTTTCGCGGTGCGATCGGAATCAGCAAAACCGACGGCTTCGGAAATCAAGCGTTGAATTTCGTCAGGCGCGAGACCGGAGGTCGGCGTGATGCGCATCTGCTGCTCGCGGCCGGTCGTCTTGTCCTGCGCCGACACCGAGACGATGCCGCTGGCGTCAACTTCGAACGAAACGTCGATCTGCGGAACGCCGCGCGGGCTGGGCGGAATTCCCACCAGCTCAAACTTGCCGAGCGAACGATTGCCCGCCGCCACTTCTCGCTCGCCCTGCAAAATGTGAATTTCGACGGACGTTTGATTGTCGACCACGGTCGTGAACGTCAGACTGTTGCGCAAGGGAATGGTTGAATTGCGATCGATGATCTTAGTGAACAAGCCGCCGCGTGTTTCCAGTCCGAGGCTCAACGGCAGGACGTCGAGCAGCACGATGTCTTTGACTTCGCCGGTCAATACGCCGCCCTGGATTGCCGCTCCCATGGCGACGACTTCATCAGGATTGATCTCCGCCGAGGGCTTCTTGCCGAAGATTTTTTCGACCGTGCGTTCGACAATCGGCGAGCGTGTTTGCCCACCCACCAGAATCACTTTGTCGATGTCGTCCGCTTGCAGTTCGGCATCTTCAAGTGCTTTGCGACACGGCTCGATCGTCTGTTCGATCAAATCGACGATCAGACCTTCAAACTCGGTGCGGGTCAGCGCTTTGTTGAAATGCTTTGGTCCGGTGGCGTCGGCAGCGATGAAGGGCAGGTTAATGTTGGTTTCGGTTGAGGACGAAAGTTCGCACTTGGCCCGCTCGGCGACTTCCTTCAATCGCTGCAGCGCCAGGCGATCCTTGCGCAGATCGATGCCGGTGTCCGTCAGAAACTGATCGGCCATCCAGTTCATGATCCGCTCGTCAAGGTCTTCGCCGCCAAGGAAAGTGTTGCCGGAGGTCGACAGCACTTCAAACACGCCGTCGCTCATCTCCAGAATCGAAATATCAAAAGTGCCGCCGCCGAGATCGTAAACGGCGATGCGCTCAACGTCCTTCTTTCCCAGACCGTAGGCGAGCGCTGCCGCCGTCGGCTCGTTGATAATTCTCTCGATCGTCAACCCGGCAATCTTGCCGGCGTCTTTTGTGGCCTGGCGCTGCGTGTCGTCGAAATAAGCGGGGACGGTGATGATGGCGTCTGTTACCGATTCACCCAAAAAATCTTCCGCCGCCGCCTTCAGGCGTTGCAACACAATGCCGGACAACTCGGGCGGGCTGTAACTGCGACCCTGCACGCGCACGCGCGCATCGCCATTGGGAGAATCGACAATTTCAAACGCGGACGTCTCGCGCATCCGTCCCACTTCAGTCGAATTGAATTTGCGGCCGATCAATCGCTTCACGGCGTAAACCGTATTGGCCGCGTTCGTCACCGCCTGGCGTTTCGCGATCTGTCCGACCAAACGCTCGCCCTTGTCGGTGAAGCCAACCACGCTGGGCGTCGTTCGTCCGCCTTCTTTGTTGGGAACAATCTGGACCGAGCCGCCCTCCAGAACGGAGACGCAGCAATTGGTCGTGCCCAAATCTATTCCGATCGTTTTTCCCATTACTTAACTATTGCTTAACTTTTCTAACCTGGACGTCAGGACGGTGCCTGTTCTTTCCTGACCGCCACCTTCACGAGCGCCGGGCGGATCAATTTGTCGCCCAGCGTAAAGCCGCGAACAATCTCCTGCATTACGGTATCCGGCTCGTAGTCGTCGGTCAGTTCGGTGACGACGGCCTCGTGAAGATGCGGATCAAACTTTTCACCTTCGGCCAGGACCGGTTTCACGCCCAACGCATCGAGCACGCCGTTTAGCTGTTTGTAAATCAGATCCACGCCACTCAGGAAATGCCGGAATTCATCCGACTCGGCAGCTTCGACCGACGCTTCCGTTTCCAACGCTCTTTTCAAATTGTCGAGGACCGGCAACAGCTTGGCCGCGATATCAGCCACTACGCGGTTGTAAGTTTCCGAGCGTTCACGCTCCATCCGCTTGCGATAGTTTTCGAAGTCCGCTTGCCGGCGCGCCAGGCTGTCCTTCAACTCTTTGACTTCGCCTTCGAGGCGTTTCAATTCGGCACGAGACGCCACCAATTCGGCTACCTCGGGACCGCCGCCCGCGTTCGGAGAGATGTCGGTTGAACTACCATCCGCCTGCGGAGTGGCCCGAACCGTCGAGTCGTCTACGTCATCGTCCGCGACCGACGCTGCGGCCAGACTGCTTTCGTTGTCAGGTGTCATGTCGTTTGTTAGGTCGTGATCGTCGTCTGCAGCGGGGGCGTTATTCAATTCTTCGGAGTCTGTCTCGCCGTCCGAATCCACAAAGCTGATCGGGATGCGGGTCGAGCCATCGTTTTTTTTCTCAGGAGCCATCAGTAATGTTGGATTCTTTCAACGTTCGGAAGGAACAATTGCCCCGGTTTGGGCCGCGACCCCGTCTCAAGCGCTGGCTTCTTCGTTCAGGCGGCGCTCAATGACCCGCGCCATGTAGTTTACCATAGCCATAATGCGGGAATACTCAATCCTCATCGGACCAACCACGCCGAGCGTGCCGAGCTGCTCGTTCGACCCGACGCGATACGGGGCGGTGATCAAAGTGCAATTGCGCATGGAGGAAATCGGATGCTCGCGCCCGATAACTACGTGAACGTCGCCGGGCGTCGCCGGCTGCTCGCGAGAAACGCACTCGTTCAAAATCTTGATCAGGCGCGACTTTTCTTCGAAAGTCCGAAACAGTTCGCGCATGCGGTCAACGTCAACAAAATCGGGCTTGCTGAGAATATTTGAAGCGCCGTCCACATAGACGTCGCTGCTGGCGGCGCCTTCGCCTTCGAGGCTCATGTCGCACAGCAGAATCGCGTTTCGCAGCAGCCGATCGTAGAGGGCTTTTTCCTCGCGCATCAGCTCGAGGATCTCCGCGCGGATCGCCACCAGGCTCTTGCCGCCAAACTCCGTGTTGAGGTAGCGGGCTGTTTGCTCAAGCTCATCCTGAGTCATGTTGTCTTCGAGGCGGATGATCTTGTTGTGGATGATGTTTGAGGTCGTGACCATGACGACCAGGATTCGTTTGTCGGAAAGCTGAACAAACTCAATGTGACTCAGGCGGTTTTCGGCGAGCGACGGTGAAACCACAATGCCCACGTTCTCAGACAGCTCCGAGAGCGCGTGAGACATTTTCTCCATAATACGGTCGGAAGTCGTAGCAGAATCGACGCCGCTGGAAGTGAACACCTTGTCGATCGCCCGCAGGTCGGCGCGAGAAAGCCGTGCCTCCTCCAGAATGTTGTCCACGTAGTAACGATAACCTTGATCGGTCGGCACGCGACCAGCCGACGTGTGTGGCTGCTCGACGAATCCAGCTTCCTCCAGTTCACCCAGTGACGTTCCGAATCGTCGCCGAACTCCACCCGGGACTATTCGAAAACCGATCCGCGAGCACGAGCGAACCCACCGCATCCCCGGTGACGAGATGCTCCTTGATCACGGCGGCGAGCACTGCTTGCGCGCGCGCGTCGGGACTATTTTTTTCAGTGGATTGGACGGTTGGATTGCGACGAGGCATCAAATTCTCATGTGTTTGCCGGGTTCGGTCCGGGGTTAGCCGTCACTGCTCAAGGTCGGAAACCATTGAGATCAGCTAAATTATTCCCCTGCCGCAGTATAAAGGAATCGTTTGTCGCGCTGCAAATATTCGCAGTGACGGCATTTAAGATGATGCAGAACAGACCGACGCAAAGCTGGGAGCGCAGACATCTTGTCTGCATTCGTTGCGCCAGTCGCTTCGCGAGCTGCGCTCGCGTTTGCAGGCAGGATGCCAGCGCTCCCAGGATTTATGGCGGTTTTCCTGGGCTTTTTGAGGCTATCCCGCTGTCAATTGACGCTCAGCAAGACTTCTCCGTAATATGAAGCGCATCCGAAAGGCTCCTGAGTACCCCCAGCCCTCGGGTCTTCGGGCCGCAGCCGGGATGTCAACGGTCTCCCTCCTCATGCATGGCGAGCGCGGCGCCGCCTCAAAAATTTGAGCGATAAGCGAGCGAATTGTCAGGAGTAACGGGCAATGATTGAGGTGAAGAAGTTTTTTCTGGATGCTTTTCACCACCTGGGTGGCAGTCGCGGGATACCCGTGATTGACGTCCGCTTTTATCCGTACGCCGGTTTGCGCCACACGATCCGCCTGCGTTCGGGCCAGGTTTATGTCCGTTTGTCTGACATCTGCAAGGATTCCCCACCCGAAGTGATGCGCGCCATTGCGTTCGTCCTCGTCGCCCGGCTGCTGGGGAAAAAAATTCCGCCCGTCCACGAGCGCACCTACCGGGAATACTCCTTAACACCGGAAGTAATGCGATCGTCGGATATTGCTCGCCGTGGTCGGGGACGGAAGATGATCTCCAGCTCTCGCGGACACGAATACGACCTCGACAAAATGTTTTCGAAGTTGAACCGCAAATATTTTGATTCGAGCCTTGAGAAACCGACGCTGACGTGGTCGCAACGCAAGACGCGCAGCATCCTCGGCCATCACGATCGCGTGTACGACACGATCGTTATCAGCAAATCTCTTGACTCGTCTCAGGTGCCGGATTGGTTTGTCGAGTACATCCTTTACCACGAAATGCTGCACATCAAGCACGTCGCGCGGATGATCAACGGCCGCCGTTACTATCACACGGCCGCGTTTCGCCTGGATGAGCGTCGCTTTGCACGATATGACGAGGCGCAGCGCTGGCTCGAGCAGGTGGCCCGGCGACGTCGCGTGCCGCGCACCCGCGCCGCGTGAATCCGCCGCCTGATCTCAGCCGGTCTCAGCGGGGATTTGAAATTGGAACCTTTCGCGGCGTAGGGCGTTTACACAAGCGAGGTAGGTGGGCTCCTCAAAAAGGGCGGCTCGTTGCGAGAACTTCCAAGTTTTCGGAGCGAGTCGCCCTTTTTCTGAAGTCTATGACTCAGACTTATTCTCAGTTTCCAAGTCGAGATCGTCGCACAGGTGCATGATCTCCTCCCATTCGGCAAGTTGTTTCGGACTGTCGCGAAACGTCCCGCGCATCAGTGGATCCAATTCTTTCTGAATTTCCTCACCTTCCCGGATCAATTCCTCGATGCGCGGATGTGTCGGTTCGTCATTACCGCTGGGAAACTCTTTGTCCAACCTGGCGATTTCTTCAACGATGTATCCCAGCCTGCTGAAAAGGTTTTCATTTTTCATGCGGTCAAATCCCTCCTCCTCCCCATCCGAATGCCAGCATTCTAGCTGACTTGTTCTAGTCCCTGCTGGACAAAAATCGCGCCGAGTCGCTAGACTACCCGTTCCCAAATCACACGGAATTCTTATCAGTGAGTGTCAGGGAACAAATAGGATCGCGTATCAAACAAACCATTTAAGACGGAGACTGGACCAATTTATGGCTATCCAAGCGACTCAAATTCGGCGTGGAATGATGATTCTTTTCGAGGGCCAACCCTGCAAGGTCATGGAGTTCAGGCACCACACTCCCGGCAACCTGCGCGCGATGGTGCAGGCCAAACTGCGGAATATCAAAACCGGTTCGTCATTCGAACACCGCTTCCGTTCGGCCGACACGGTGGAGCGCGCCCACATGGAACAACATGAAATGGAATTCATGTATTCGGACGGCTCGCACCATCACTTCATGAATACGGAAAACTACGAACAGGTCGCACTCAGTGGCGAGGAGTTAGGCGACGCGGCTCAGTGGCTGACGCCCGGACTCAGGATCCAGGCAGAGTTTTACGAGGGCGCGCCGATTGGCATCGACCTGCCACCGTCGATGGAGTTGACAGTCACGCGCACCGAGCCGACGATGAAAGGCGCCACGGTTTCGAATGTCAACAAACCGGCGCTGCTCGAAAATGGAGTCACGGTGACCGTGCCACCGTTTGTCAACGAAGGCGACCGCATTCGCGTCGACCCGACCGAAGGCCGGTACATCGAACGCGCGAAGTAAGTAGGACAGATATTTCTGTCTGTCCATTCTGATCTGAGATCTCAAGACTGCGTGGACAAACAGGCCGGCAGAATTGTCAGCATCTAAGCAGATTTTCCATTTGTCATTCGTCATTTAGGAGTGGAGAGGCCAGTTCTCCGCTGACATCAGCGCCGATATCATTTTGGTCTTCAATGACAAATGAAAAATCTCCCTTTCTTGTTTGAACACGCCATTCGGGCCGAACCCTGACAGGCAACGTGCCTGTCCTACCTATGTACTTCATCTACAGCCTCCTGCTTGGCCTCGCTTTTCTGATCCTGCTGCCCCGCTTTATCTTCGACGCTTTTCGCCACGGCAAATATGTCACCGGCTTCAGCGAGCGCATGGGCACGCTTTCGCCGATCGTCGCCGGCGGTCGACCAGTCGTTTGGATCCACTGCGTCTCGGTCGGTGAAACTCAAGCCGCGCAGCCTTTGGTCCAGAAACTCAAAGAACGCTTCCCGGAAACCCTCGTCGCCGTCTCGACCATCACGGTGACCGGCCAAAACCTGGCGCGCGAGATCTTTAAGAACGACGCGGTCAAGGTTTTCTACTTCCCTTTCGACTGGCGTTGGGTAGTTCGGCGCGCGCTGCGTTCTATCCAGCCGAACGCCGTGATCGTGATGGAAACGGAACTGTGGCCGGGTTTTCTGCGCGCGTGCCAACAGCAGCAGATCCCGGTGGCACTCGTAAACGGTCGCCTGTCTGAACAGTCTTTTCGCCGTTATCGCCTGATCAAGGGTTTCATGGCGCGAGTGCTGCAATCGTTGCACCTCGCGGTGATGCAAACGGAAGCTGATGCCGAACGCCTGCGAGCGTTGGGCATGGACGCCGGCAAGACAATCGTTTCCGGCAGTCTGAAATTTGACGCCGGGACGATTCCAGCGAGCGATTCATTGACGACGGCGTTTCGCGATCGGTTCGACTTCGACGATCGGCGTACGCTGATTCTCGCTGCCAGCACGCATGCACCCGAAGAACGGATCGTCCTGGACGCGTTCAAGCAAATTCTCCCCAGTTGCAAACTCGCTGGTTCGGAACTCGGGCCGCGATTGATGATCGCGCCTCGCCACCCCGAGCGGTTTGCTGAAGTCGCTGCTTTAATCGAAGATTCGGGACTGCGTTGGGCCCGTCGCGGCGCCAACGTCACAGCGGAGGACATCGAAGCGGACGTAATTCTTTTGGACAGCATCGGCGAACTGCGCTCCGTCTATTCCCTGGCGCCGATTGTTTTTGTTGGCGGCAGCATCCCGAGGACCGGCGGGCACAACATACTCGAACCGGCGGCCGTCGGCGCGGCTGTGATCACGGGATCACACACTTTCAATTTTCAGCTAATCGTTGAGACTTTCGTGAAAGCGAACGCGATCGTTCAACTACCGCCGCTGCAGTCCGAGTTGGAAGCCACGCAGGCGCTGGCGAATGAAGTTTCCAACCTGCTTGCTGATCCTGCCGTGCGACGCAAGCTCGGCGAACGTGCGCGCGAATTGGTTAACGCGAACCGTGGGGCGACCGAGCGAACTCTGCAATCACTGATTCCAATCCTCGCGCGAACCGCAAGCGACATCGAGCCTGATCGCTCGCTGAGCACACCCTGCGCGCCCATCGCATGAAACCCTCCGTCACATTGCTGCCTTTCAGCGCAATTTATGCGGGCGTCACGCGCGCGCGCCTGGCGGCGTACCGGCGCGGTTGGTTTGCAGTTTCGAAGTTGCCGGTCCCGGTGATCAGCGTCGGCAATCTTACAACTGGCGGAACCGGCAAGACGCCGTTGGTTGAATGGATTTGCCGCAAGGTCGCGGTCGCCTCAGACGAAATTGCCGGAGTTGCAACAAAGGTCGAAACGAAGAGAAATGTCTGCGTGCTCACGCGCGGCTACGGAAGAAAAGATCCGAAGACGCAGGTTGTGGTCTCTGACGGAAATCGACTCCTCGCGAGCGAAGAAGAAGCTGGAGACGAGCCCTTCCTCCTTGCCAGGAATCTGCTGGGAATCTCTGCTGTCATCGCCAATCCGAATCGAGTCGCCGCGGGGCAATGGGCGATAGAAAATTTGAACACCGGCGTTTTTGTGCTGGACGACGGTTTTCAACACCTGCGTCTGGCGCGCGATTTGGACATCGTGACGATCGACGCCACAAATCCCTGGGGCGGTGGCAACCTGCTTCCTTATGGACGCTTGCGCGAAACGACTAATGGACTGGCGCGCGCCGATTGCGTCGTTATCACGCGGGCCGACCAGGCAAAAGACCTTGCCGCTGTCCGTTCAGAGGTTGAAAGTGTTGTCGGTTCGCTTCCGATTCTCACGTCGCGAATGATTGACTCAGGGTTTCGTCGCCTCGACGGATCGAGCGCAGATCGGGAAAGCATTTGTCTCGAGCAGATCGCCGCTTTTTGCGGAGTGGGAAATCCGGAGTCGTTCTTCGAACAAGCACGTCGTGCGGGATGCGCGCCAATGCTCACGCGTGCGTTCGCTGACCATCACAAATACAAGCAGCCCGAACTCGACGCGTTGATCAACGAAGCAAGGGCAGCAGGAGCGGAAGCCTTGGTGACGACCGCCAAAGACGCCATCAGACTGGCGAATCTCAAGTTGGAACTTCCCTGCTACGTGCTTGAAATTGAAATCTCAATCGATGACGAAGATCGTCTCATCGAACTAATGAATACCGTCGTTTAGAGGCGGGCATTGCCCGCCGGTTCAACGTAGAGACGGCGGGCAGTGCCCGCCTCTAAACGTCAGGAACCAACTCTAATTGCTTTGCTTCTTGGCGTCCTGGCGGTTATCGCTGAATTTCAGGCGGTGATGCGTTCGGCGCCGGCAGCGTGGGCTTGGGCACAGGCGCCTTCGTTGGCGTCGGCAGCGGTGGTGGCGGTTCATCGTCGACTGACTTGGTCGGCGACGGCTGCGGCGAGGTCGCGGGTTTGGTATTCGTGTTCTGGTTCGTGTTGGCGTTGGCGTTGGCGTCGGGCTCTACGCCGCCCTCGACGGGACTCGCCTCCGGACTCGGCGACGCAGAAACATTCGCGTTGAGGTTTGAGTTAGCGTTCTCGGTTGAGCCGCCCGCGGGAATCCCCGCTTCCGACTGGCCCGTCGGCGGCGAAGCAGCTTCTACGGGTGAACCATTCGGATCGGCAACCAGCGTTGATTCGGGTGTGGCGCTCGTCGGCTGCGAGTTTCGCGTGAACGCATAAATCACTCCGAAGATCACCAACAGCCCGATCATCGAAGGAACCAAAACCTTCCAGGGATTGAAACTAGTCTGCGGCGCCGGTGTCTGGCCCGACATTCCGCGTGCGAAAGACGTCCCTTCAACTGGTGGCGGCGGCGGCGGTGGTGGCGGGTCCATCTGCTGCGTCACTCTGCGTCTCACCAAAGTTTCTTCGTCCGTCTCGTCATAAACAACGGGCGGCGGAGCCGGGCGTTCAGCGCTCACTTCGACTGGGGCGCCGGGAAGTTCCATGCCTGCCGCGATCGTAAAGTCCTCGAAGAGCTCGCCCACCGACGTGTAACGATCTTCCGGCCGTTTCTCCAGCGCGCGCGCGACGACCCGTCCCACCGCCGGCGGCAAGTCGGTTCGCTCAGTCAACACGGAGGGCGCGGGTTCCTGCAAATGTTTCAGCATGATCGCCGTGGGCGAATCGCCGATGAAGGGCACATGCCCAACGAGCATTTCGTAAAGGATCACGCCGAGCGAATAAATGTCCGAACGCGCGTCGATATCAGGCGACTGCGAACATTGCTCAGGCGACATGTACTGCGGCGTGCCGATGACGAGATCAGGCGCGGTCAGGCCGGGATCGTACGCGCCGTCGGGTTCCTTTATTTTAGCGATGCCGAAATCGAGGACCTTCGCATAGTCGGTGCCGGAGCTGCTGAGCAACATTATGTTGTCGCTCTTCAGGTCGCGATGAACCACACCTTGAGCGTGCGCCTCATCAAGCGCGCCGCCAACCTGCCGGAGAATTTCCACCGTGCGCGGCAGCGGCATCGGGCCTTCGAGGCGAATCAACTCTTTGAGCGTTTTGCCGCTCAAATATTCCATCACCAGAAACACGACGCCGTCTTCGGCTTCACCAAAGTCAGTAACGCTCAGCGCATGCGGATGGGAAATTTTGGAAGCGGCCCGCGCTTCCCGAGAAAAACGCTGCGACGATTTTTTCGTCGGCGGCGAGCGAGGGACGCAGAACTTTGACGGCGACTGTCTTGTCCATCAAGACGTGCGTGCCGCGATAGACCGTGCCCATGCCGCCGGCGCTGAGGCGCTCTTCAATGCGATATTTTCCGGCGAGCGTTTTGCCGAGTAAGGAATCCGTCGTTTTCTCGAGCGCCACGCCGTCCGAAGGACAGAGCGTGGTGGTGTCGGGATATTCTTCGCCGCACTTGGGACAGGCTTTCATCGAGCGGTAGCGACCTCGTCAACTTTTGTCGGACAGGCGACTGCGGCCTGTCACAGTTTTCAAACCAGAGTAATCGACAGGTAAGAGTGCCTGTCGTATTCAATTCGGGAGAATGATCTTGGGAGAATACAGAGCGTATCACAGAGGTTTCGATGGCGGCAAAGATGCTATCCGGATTGGTAAGGTCTCAGTTTGAAACCCTCTGCGCGTTCTCTGCGCCCTCGGCGTCTCTGCGGTAATGTTTTGAGAGGCAGGTCAACGCAGAGGCGCAGAGATCGCTGAGACTCGCAGAGAAAATCCGAGTTGAAACACCAATAAAAATGCGAGCGCCGCCCGAAAGCCACGCTCGCATCAATGCTGAGTCTTCTTGATCGCTCGACGCCTAAACTTTGGCGAAGACCACGAGCAAGGCAAACAAAACAAGCGACTCGATCAGCGCCAGACCAAGAATCATCATCGTCTGAATTTTGGCAGCCGCGCCCGGATTGCGCGCCGCGCCTTCGCAAGCTGCCGCGCCGATTCGTGACTGGCCCAACGCGCCACCAAACACCGCGATAGCAAAGCCGACACCCGCCGCGATCGCCTTCAGACCAGCGCCGCTGTCTGCCGCGTGATCTGCCGCTGCCGGAGTCTGTGCAAATACAGTCGCCGCGCTAAACAACACGCCCACCATAACCATGAAAAGTAAATTGAGTTTTCTCATCTTTCGGTTTCTCCTGCTGAGGCCTTAAGCCTCTCGAAATCGATGTCAACCAGCAAGACTATGCAGCACGACCGACGCGATATGATTTCGCCTGCATCCGGTATCCACCGCCCCTCTTACAACGGCGCTCCAGCGAGACAGACCTGCAAATTAAATCAACGGACGAATATTGGTCGTTGTGCTTCAGTTCCAGCCGTCTTCATCAAGACCCGGGTTTTGCGGGTCAACGTGCCCAGGCGCGTCTGCCCGGGGTCGCTCAACCTGCGCTTAATAACTAATTAGGATGTCGCCAGCGCCGCTTGTTCTGCGGGCGCATGGTTGTGATCCGCTGTTTTGTGATCTTCGCCGTGCGCAGCGTGTTCATCATGCTCGTCATGAGATCCGTGCGACACTTCGCTCAAGTACAGTTGCGAAAGAAGTATGAACACAAACGTCTGAATGAATGCCACGAAGATGCTCAGCGGCATCAACAGCAACGGGCCGACCCAGGTGTACGGCGGCGCCAGGCCAGAAACCGTATGGACAACTTTTTCGTCGGCAAACAAGTTGCCGAAGAGACGGATACCAAGCGAAAACGGACGAATGAAGTTGCTAATCAACTCAATGGGAAAGATCAATGGGCCAATCCACCAGATTGGTCCCCAAAGATGTTTGAGGTGGCCGAAGATTCCGTTCTCTTTGATGCCGATCCAGTTGTAGTAAAGAAACGAAGAGAGACCGAGCGCAAACGTCACGCTCACCGCCGCGGTAGGCGACATGAAAAGCGGAAACAGACCCATCAGATTTGACACGAGGATCAGCACCGCAAAGGTCATGACCACCGGGAAGTACTTCAAACCCTGCGGACCGATGATGTCTTCGATCATGCTGCGTACCGCGAGCACCGCGACCTCAAGCGTTTGTTGCCCATGGCCCGGTTTCTCTTCCGAAAGTTGTCCTTTAAGAATCCAGATGATCGCGAGACTGAGGATGCACGCGATCACAAACATCACGGTGTACCAGGGGATCGCGTTCTCCGGCGTGTAGGGACCAAACACTGCTTCCGGCGTGGTTCCGAATTTGGCAAAGAACGTCTTCCAGAGCGGATATGTGTAGGTCATCTCGAACCGGTACGCCGCTTCGCCAAAGTAGTGATTAACCAATTGCACGACGAGCGGCGACTGCTCGGCTTCCTCGGCATGCCCGCCGGCTTCCTGTAACCAGAACATCAACTAATTTCCTCTCGGTGAATAATTGCGAAATAAAACTCGCGGAAGGCTTCAACAAACAAGGCGACGACAAAACTGCATAGGCCCGCGATGGTCGCGGCAAGCGAAACGATATTAAGTTGATAGGCGACGAAGACGACCGTCGCTACAACGAGATACCTGAGTACGTATTGCACGAGCGTGAGCTGGGGTTTTGCGCCATGGGCGACGACACTGAAAGCAGCCGCGGCGGACCGGCTCAGCCAGCGATGATTGAGCAATGACAGCAATCCGCCCAGCAACAAACCAACAGTAACGCGCCACTGGGCGAAAGGCAGACTGGCAAACACCGCGACAGCCACCGCCACGGTCATGGTGCGAAAAACACGGCTTTCAATGCCAGTGTGGTCGGTTTCGCCGAGCCCACCGTCCGCCGCCGGGAGCAGAGTTCCACCCGTATTTTTGTTAGTCTGTTTCATTGGTAAAGGATTCAGTAAAGCTGGGGATTTTACACAGGAATTCGCCCCGTTGTCGAGGTGAGGGGTGTTGACGCGTTTCCCAATTCAAAAGTCTCTGGGCCCCCACAGTCTCCTGCGGTGTCTCTGTGGTAGTGTTTGGTTTGACGGTCATTCAACCACAGAGAGATCTCGAGCAAATGAATAAGCATCTCGTCTTTGTTTATGGCACGTTGCGGCAAGGCAGCGCGGGCGCAATCTCGATCAGATTTCCGAATTCCAGATTCATTGCCGGCGCGATGGTAAACGGCAGCCTTTATGATCTGGGAGCGTATCCCGGCTTGCTGGCTAATGAATCGAACTCACCTGTGGTAGGCGAAGTCTATGAAGTTGACGACGAGACCCTGAGGCAGTTGGATGAATTCGAAGGCTCAAGCAACTACTTGCGGAAGCAAGTTGAAATCCTGGTGAACGACGAGCTGAGAACGTGTTGGACTTATGAGCCCGATCCGCAATTCTGTTTTCTTCGTACCCTGATTCCGTCCGGTGATTGGCTCGAATATGCCAGGATGAAAACAGACAAGCCCGCAGGCAGAGGCCCTGACGAATCTTAAAGTTTTGAGGTGAGCCGCACGAATTGATAGAAACCTGCGACCGCGCCAAGCACCAAGCCAGTAACCAGCAACCACGGCTGCGTTCCCAGCCAACGATCCAACAACCAACCAACGCCGCACAGTGAAACGACAGAGGCGAAGAGCGTGAGCGCCGCGGCGTAGGCTATGCCGCTCCGGCGATTTGCTTCTTCCCTTTCAGGATCTAATGACACGATTAGGGAATGAGTTACTGCTGGATGGATGCTATCCGATTTCAGTCGATCGAGATTCGGTCGTACAGATCATGAAGAGCAAGTGTACAACCAATTGAATTCAGCTCGACCACACTGTCGAGCGAACTCACATCAGACAGGAGCCACCGTCCGTCAGCTTGTCTCACATACTGCTCGACACGGTACTCTTCCTGGGCCACGAGCAGATATTCAACGAGCGATTCGATTGTCCGGTAGAAAGCTGACTTGGCGAGACGATTGTAAGACTCAGTGGATTTCGAAAGCACTTCAACAACCAAAGTCGGATTGAGTAAAGTGTCAAACTGATCGTCCTCAAACCTTGGTTCGCTGCAAACAGCCACGACATCGGGGTAGACGTATGAACGACTCGCCGGCGCCTTGACGCGCATCTCACTTGGGTAGACTTCGCAAGGCTTTCCCTTCAACTGCTGCCTTAATTCGCCAAGAATATTTGCCACGATGAGATTGTGCCTGCGGCTGGCCCCTGTCATCGCGAATATCTCGCCATTCACATACTCATTCCTATTCTCGGCCTTGCGCTCGAAAGCCAGATACTCTTCCGGAGTTACGTAGGGTTTTACTTGGCGTGACATGTCTAACGTTGAGTTTACCACGATTTACGGGTGAGGTAGTTCTTCGGCAACTCGTACAGCAGCGCGCGGCTGGAGTGGCGCATGGAGTCGTGTATGAAGCAAACGTGCGTGCACCAACACGCCTTGCCGCCATCGATCGCGTTTAGTTCTGCGTCGCGTTCATGCGCTGCCCAGAGCGCGCCGAAGTCGTAGTCGAAATCCGCGAGCGTCGCAAACTTTTCACGCAACTCGCACGCGCGCACGTCGCCGTTGTAGTCGATTACCGCAGTAGTCTCGCCGGCCGTGCAGGGAAAAGGCCACGCAGTAGACGCTGCAAAGTTTGCGTGCTGCGTGCGGTAGTGCGTAGTGATCGCGCCGACGTAAGCCACATTCTTGACGAAGCGTTTGCTCCGCTCGTCGCCCCGGAACATGCGGTCGCCGTAACGTTTTGTCAGCCGGGAAATGTACTCGTACATCTGCGGCAACACGGCCGCCGGCACTTGCTTGATCTCATCGCCTACCAAGGTCTCGCCGCGAATGATGTTGAAGTACTGACCGTCAAGCTCATAGTTTGTCCACATGAACTCGCCCAGCTTTTCAATCTCGGTGTAATTGTCTGCACAGACGACAGTGTTGACGTTCAAACGAAACCGATCCGCATATTTCGCTTTGAGTGGATAAAGTGAACTGATGCAATCGAGCGCCTTCTCCCAGTTGCCCGGCACGCCGCGAATCTGATCGTGAGTTTCGCCGTAGCCGTCGAGCGCGATGTTGAGATAGAGATCGAGTTTGGGATGGTCGCCCAGCGCGCGGTCAACAATTTCGTAGACGCGCGATTTTATCAGGCCATTGGTGGGAATGATGATGCGATCGACGCCATTGTTTTGGACGAACGTAGCGATGACGTCTGAAACATCGCGACGGAGCGTCGGCTCGCCGCCGGACAGCCAGAGGTCAGTGATCGCCGGCATCGTGCGCGAGATCTTTTCGATCTGCGCAAAGCTGAGATCGCCGGGTTGATTCAGTTCTTCATGATAGAAACAGGTTTTACAAAAGGCGTTGCAGCGCGACGTGACAAACAGAATCACGGTGCCGAGACGCTTGGCGCGATTGGTCGAGCGCAGGAGTTGAACTAGTTGTACGGCTTTGTTCGGCATTGGTCGGACAGGCATTCTTGCCTGTCATTTTTAACACTCGTCGGATTGATTATCGCAGAGAGCGAGCCTCGCTTGCTGCAACAAATGGACAGGCAAGAATGCCTGTCCTACTAACCCAAACTAAACGGGGTCCCCGCGCGGGCAGCCCGCGTGGGGTGTTAGCAGGCTGCGCTACGACTCGGGTGAGATGATGACAGCATCGGTAGCCGATTTCAATTCGTAGGTGATACCACGCCAGCTAATCCGGCGCGAAAACGCGGCGGCCGCGGCGTTACAAAGGTACAACGCCGAAGCCAGCGGCCAGAGAATTAGGTGCGCCGGTAGGCTCCGCACCAGTTTCTTGCGGTGCCCGGCCATCGGAACGGCAATCGCCTGCAGACGGACGTAAGCTTTGGCCGCACCCAACACGTAGATCAAAAGGAGCAGCGCCAGCGAAAACATAAACGGAAGTTGGAGGAAAGCGCGTGTCATGACAAGCGCCAGACCACCGAAGAAGACGGTACAGAAAAGCAAACTGCCGACCAGCACCGGTTTCCACAAGTGTGCTGCGTAGACTCGCGTGATCTTCAGTTGCCGGTTGGTGAATTCGAGCAGCTCGTTTGCGGAACAGTGGCCAAACGAAGCAACCAGGCAAGCTGGCACGAAGTGAATCGCCAGCTTCGCTTCCTGCAACACTGTCGTCAAAGTGAAATCGTCAGAGACCGTGCCTCGCCAACGTTCGCTGACCTTCAGCCTCTCAAACGTTGCGCGGCGAATCGCAGTCGACCCGCCCCAGCAAAAATTTTTGTCTTCACGTTCGCCGAGCGCGGAAGCTATCGAGGCATTCCAAACACTGCGAAGCTGCGAGGCGAAACCTGGTTCGGAAATAAACCAGCGGTAGCCGGTGGCGGCGCCCAGATGTTCGTTCGCCAAAGGAGCAACCAACGATCGCAGCCAATCTGAGTGTGGTCGCGCGTCCGAATCAACAAAAACGAGGACTTCGCACCGCGGATCAACTTGAACGACCGCCGTCCTCAAGTTGTGAACCTTTTGACCGCAATCAACTGTTTCACCGGCGATTACCAGGCGCGCCGAAACTCGTCCACCGCCGCTGCCCTCGCTTTTCAGAATCTCCTCAATTACAGGCACCGACTCGTCGTCCGCCCGGTCCGTGACAACCAGCAATTCATAGTTTGGAAACGCCTGCTGAAACAGCGCTGCGAGGTTTTCGCGCAGGCCTTCTTCCAGACCGCGACACGGAACAATGACAGAAGCGTAAGGAGCGTAATCAGGAAGCGGGCGAGCAATTTCGCGTCGCACGTAGGCGGCGAAATCCAAACCACCGCGAAGGGAAAGGACGCCCAGGCAGATCACAACAACAGCAAAAAAATAGAAAACCAGCATTATGCGGATTGGAGACTACCATGGATCAAGATCATGGAGAGGTTCACTACATGTGCGCAAAGCGAGCGAAGCACGGTTTCCTTCCACGCCGACTAGTTTGACGACCTGAATTTGTCGGGCGCAGTGAGTGACGCAGAGTGGGTTAAGGCAGGCGTTGAGATTCGCGGACCACTCGATCAACCGCCTTGCGGAATTGCTCTCGATTAATAGCCGGGTATTTGTAGATCTTCTCCTCTATCTGGGAAAAAAAGCCAAGCATGCGCTCCGGATCCACCATGCCTCTTTGAATCATTTCCCGGACATCAAGCAAATCTATTTGATGGCCGCGCTCAATTTTCGCAAGTGCTTGTGCGTAGAAATCGTAGTGCAAAAAAGTTAGTCTTCCCTCCTGCGCGATGAAACGGCTCCGTTCCTGCCACGACGGAAGTTCAGGAATAAAATCGTCGGGTGATGCAAGTTCGATATTGATTCGCAGACGCTCCTTAAGCGCTGGTAACGTCCGCAAAACTTCATCGCTGTCGGGAATTGCCTTTAAGTCAATGTCGATGGTGGAATCACGCCAACCGCACCACACTGCCGACGCGCCGCCCACCAGAAAAATGCGCGCGGGGCCAACGACTGCGAATCCAAGAGCTTTCATGAACTCTTGCAGACGTGCGGCGGTTACCTTCTCACGCATTCTGCTGCTCGTTCATAACTAACTAGTCTTCGAATGAAAGCGTTGTATCGAGAGTGGGCTGAGTCCTGGTCGGTTTGTGCGAGCAGATCATACAAGCGGTGTTCCGGGTTGGCGGGTAAGAGCTCGGGCAGATCTAACCCCAGTCGTCTCAATCGTGGAGACCCAATCGCCACCAGAAAAGCTTCTGCGGTTTCCAAGCCTGAGCGTAGGTCCTGCAAGCCTGTTTCAATCAAATCTTCGCCGGGCAGTACAACGTCCATACTCTATTTCAAACCGATCGAAGCCGAGGTTGCAAGCGGAGCGAGCAGTTTCTGCACAATCGAAATCAACGGCTGCGGGTAAACGCCGATGACGATAATGCCGACGAGAGAAACTACGAGCGCCGTCTGCAAGGCGGGCGACAGCGAAAGCGGCTTGTCGTCGGCGATGCGGTCGCCCAGATACATCACCCTGATGAAGCGCACGTAGTAATAAAATGAAACGACGGTGTTGATAATCGCCCAGCCGGCCAGCCAGTAGTACCACGTCTTGCCGTCAGCCTTGCCGCGCTCGAGCAGTCCGCCAAAAAGAAAATACTTACCGATAAAGCCGCCGGTCATCGGCAGGCCGCCGAGCGAAAGCATGAACACCGCCATCATTGCCGCCATGCCCGGCGCCTTATGCGCGAGCCCGGTAAGGTCGTCAACGTTGTCGCCGATGATGCCGCGCCGTCGCAGGCTGATGATGATGCCGAACGCGCCCATGTTCATGAGCGTGTAGACCAGCAGATAGATCAGCAGTCCGATGTAGCCGTAACTATTTCCCGCCACCAGTCCCAGCAAGAGATAACCCGCGTTTGAGATCGACGAGTAAGCGAGCAGACGTTTTGAGTTCTCCTGCGTAACCGCGGCCCAGTTTCCCACCATGATCGTGATCGCGGCGACCAAACCCAGCAGCGGCGCCCAGTCGGCACGAATGCTGTTGAGCGCTTCGATAAAGATGCGCGCGTACAAGGCAAAGCTCGCGGCTTTTGACGCCGTGGAAAGAAATGCGGTGACGGAAGTCGGCGCGCCTTCGTAAGCGTCGGGCGCCCACATATGAAACGGCACCGCGGCAATTTTGAAAAACAGGCCCGCGGCGAGCGCAACCATTGCGAGCAACAACATCGGTCGCAGCGACGCGACGTTAGGATCAGCGTTTGGTCCGGCGCTCACGGCGATGGCAGCCACGCTGCGTCCAATCTCCGCCAGATTAGTTGAGCCGGCGATGCCGTAAAGCAGCGACATGCCGTAGAGCAACACGCCCGACGAGAAGGCGCCGAGGAGAAAGTATTTCATCGCCGCTTCGTTCGAACGCTTCTCGCGTTTGGTGAAAGCGACGAGGATGTAGAACGTCAGCGCCATCAACTCCAAACTGATGTAAAGCGTGATCAGATCGAAGCCGCAACCGAGGAACATCATGCCGACGGTGGCAAACAAAACGAGCGCATAGTATTCGCCGTGCTGTTCGCCCTCGATGTCGAGATAGCGCGTGGAGATGGCAATGGCGAGGGCGGCGCCGATCAGGAAGATGCTCTGGAAAACTAAGGCGAAGCCGTCGATGCGGATCATGCCGTAGAAGCCGTCAAGCGGAAGATTGCCGCGGCTGGTCCAGTACTGGGCCCAAAGCGAAACGGCGGCCAACGCCACGCCGGTCAGAGAAAAGTAAGCAATGACTTTGCTCTTGCGATACGGCAACACAACTTCCATCACCAGCGCGAGGCAGGCGCAGACAGTCAGGATCAGCTGAGGCGCGATTAGCTTAAGATCGGCCAGGCTGAAAAGCGCTGTGGCGTTGGCTTGAAGTAGAAGCATTTTCGTCAGTAGTCAGTAGTCAGTAGTCAGTAGTCGTCAGTAACATACGTTGGCCGTTGCCTCATCACTCATCACTCATCACTTCCCTTTTCACTTGTCGTTGACGACCGCCGCTCGTTCCGGGGCCTGAGCCGCCGGCGGCATTCCCGGAATCGGATAGGTCGGGCGGACCTGGCGCACCACTGCATTCACCGGACGCGCGATGAAGTTCAAAAACGGTTTTGGATAGACGCCGATCCACAGCGCCAGGATCAAGAGTGGCGTCATGTAAGCCCACTCGCGTCCGCTCAGGTCAATCAACTTTTCATTTTTCGGATTATCGATCGTCCCGAAAAACATGCGCTGATAAAGCCAAAGCATGTAACCGGCGTTGAGAATAATTCCTAACGCGCCCCACGCCGCCCACATCGGATTTGCTTCAAACGCGCCGCGCAACGAGAGGAATTCCGAGATGAAAACACAGAGCAGCGGCAGCCCAATCGCCGTCATCACCATCGCCAAAAAGACTGCGGCGTAGCCGGGCATCACGTGCGACAGCCCGCCAAACTCGGCGACGTTGCGCGTGTGCCGCCGTTCATAAATTATTCCGACCAGCAGGAACAGCGCCGCCGAGTAGATGCCGTGGTTGATCATGTGAAGCACGGCGCCGTTGACCCCATTTGGATTCAAGGCAAACAGCCCCAGCATCACGATCCCCATCGACGACACCGACGAGTAAGCCACCAGCTTCTTCACGTCGCCGTTTTTCTTCACGACGAAATACATCGCGGCGAGCGCGCCATAAATGATTCCGACAATCGCCAGGAAGACCATCACGCTGCGCACGCCAAACGACCCAAAGTAAGCCTCGTCAGCGGAGGCAGCGGGAAACATCGGAATGTTGAAACGGAAGAAACCGTAGGTTCCCAACTTCAACAGGATGCCGGCAAGGATAACCGAACCGGCCGTCGGCGCCTCGACGTGCGCATCGGGCAGCCAGGTATGAAACGGGAACATCGGCACCTTGATCGCAAAACCGAGCGCGAAGGCAAAGAACAAGAGCACCTGCATCACGCCCATCGGCATCACCGACCCGAGCGCTTGCATGTAGACGATGTTGAAAGTTCCAGTTCCCTGTTGCGCCGCCGCCTGCAGTGAAGTCGAGACCATCGCCGCCGCCTCTTTATTTCCGGCCAGCAGGTCGATAGTTGCCTGCGTGATCTGCCCCGTGAGCGCCGTGTCCTGAGTTAAGAAATACATCTTCAGGACGCCCAGCAGCATGATCACCGAACCGACGAGCGTGTAGAGAAAGAACTTGATCGCCGCATAGAGACGATTCTCGCCGCCCCAGATGCCGATCAGGAAATACATCGGCACGAGCGAGACTTCGAAGAACAGATAAAACAGGAACAGGTCCATCGAAGTGAACACGCCAACCACCGCCGTCTGCAACAGCAGCAGCAGCACGTAATATTCCTTCTCGCGCTTTTGAATGTAGTTCCATGACGACAGAGCCGCGATCACGCCCAACAGCGTCGTCAACACGATCAGCAACACCGCCACGCCGTCCACGCCCATTTGATAACGCGCGCCGATTACGGGGATCCATTCGTGGTCTTCGAGAAACTGCATGCCGCCGACGGCGCGGTCGTAGGTTAGGAGAACTAAAGAAGCGACAAACGCGAGTCCGAACCAGGCGGTGGCGAATTTCTTGATAAGCGCCGCCTGATCCTTCTTGAAGAGCGCAAGAATGATGATGGCTCCCAGGGTCGGCAACCACGTGACGATTGAAAGAATATTTGTCTTAAGCACTTCAGTCCTCGCTCCGGGAGTCTTTCGCTGCCGACGTTAAAGTCTTGACGTCCTCTAAATCAACTTCGCGCCCCGCTGCGGTCTTTGATTTGATCAAGTCGGCAAAAGAAACAACTTCGAATTTCTGCCCTTGGTAAGTCATCGTCACTCGCTTTTGCCATGCCTCTTCGAACACTAATCCGGGTGTGAATGTTTGAACGTCAAGCCGAATTCGGTCGGTGAAAATTGTAATTTCGGTTGCAACAATCTCCTGCGCACTCGTCATCTCGGCGGTTCCGTATCCTATCTCGGCCAAAGCATCAAGTAGGCTTTGCGCGTTCTCTATCGACGGCTCAATCAGGATGTCAAGATCAAAAGTTGCACGCGGCACGCCATACAGCACTGCTGCGATTCCACCAATCACCAGGTACTTAACGTCATTCTTTTGAAAGGACGCGAATACGGTCTGAAGCTGGTCTAACATGCTTCTTCTTGGCTATCTCCGGGTTATTCTCAAGAATCAACCGCGTATATGCGACAAACACATCCATCCGTTGTTCGATTGAAAGGCCCATGAACCACTTTGCCTTGGCGGCCATGCTCTCGTCAGCCAGACTGTGAGACACAGATACTTTCATGAGCGATCGTGGTTGCCAGTTACTCGTACGGCAATTCTTCCCATATTCAATTCTTGAACCAGCCCAGGATGTCGCCACCAAACATCAGGGCCACTGCAGCGACCAGCCCGAGCACCATGACAAGCGCGTAGTTTTGCGTCAGTCCGGTCTGCGCGGCGCGGAAAATCGGAGACATGAGCCGCATCACAAAAGCCGCCACGCCATTGACGATGCCGTCGACGAAATACTGATCGGCGACGCCGGTAACGCGGCTGGCAAGTTTCGAGAGCGAGGCGGTGCCATTGACGGCGCCGTCTACCACTTTCGAATCGACCGTGTAGACCGCGCGCGCCGCATCCATCACGCGTCGCGTCACTGCCCAGCCAAAGAATTCGTCGACCCAATACTTGTGATAGCTCGCCTGATAAAGCGGCCGCAGGCGCGCCGCCCAGATGTCCGGCAGGCGCGTGTCTTTCACGTAGAAAAGGAATCCAAGTCCGATGCCAATGCCCGCGACCAGGAGCGAGATCAGAATGAACACCCACTCGGTCGCGGTTTCGCTGTGCAGTTTCGACTCGACTGCGTGGGCCAGATTGAAACCTTCGTGACCATACGGCGCCGGCGTTTCCGCGTGTGCAACTTCTCCGGCCGGCCGCAGTTCAGCGTGACTATCAGCGACGCGCTCCAACGGCCGACCGTAACTGTCGACCGCTTCATGCGAGCCAAAGTATTTGGTCGTGGGATTCCAAATGATCGGGTCGAGGAAGTTGACGATATTCAGGCGGCCGCCGATGTGCTTGCCACCGGTGAAGGCAGTGCTGATACCGACAAAGCCGCCGACTGTCGCCAGCACCGCCAGCACCGCCAGCGGCACCCACATCGATCGCGGCGACTCGTGCGGAATGTGCGGCGCGTGATGCGCGGGCGTTGGATGGTCGTCGTGAACTTCATGCCCGGGTTGGTGCTCGTGTTGTTTGTCGAGGAATCTTTCCTTGCCCCAGAAGGTCATCGCCACCAGCCGCGTCATATAAAACGCCGTGCAGGTCGCGGCAATGGTGCCTACCAGCCAAACGATCCAGCCGATGGGAATGTGTCTCGTCGCGGCCGCGTTCCAGAGAATTTCATCTTTCGACCAGAAGCCGCTGAACGGAATGATGCCGCAAATCGCCAACCAGCCGGCGAGAAACGTTAGGTACGTGTACGGCATGTACTTCCTGAGTCCGCCCATGCGCCGCATGTCCTGCTCGTGGTGCATGCCATGGATGACGCTGCCGGCGCCGAGGAACATCAGCGCTTTGAAAAAGGCGTGCGTCATGACATGGAAGATGCCGATCGCAAACGCGCCGACACCGCAGGCCATGAACATGAAACCAAGCTGCGACACGGTCGAGTAGGCGAGCACCTTCTTGATGTCGTTCTGCGTGATCCCAATCGTCGCGGCAAACAACGCCGTCGCGGCGCCGACGATGGCGACCACCATCATCATCGTCTGCGAATGCTGAAAAATAACGTTCGTGCGCGTGACCATGTAGAGGCCTGCGGTCACCATCGTCGCCGCATGGATTAAGGCGGAGACAGGCGTTGGGCCAGCCATCGCGTCCGGCAGCCAAACGTGCAAAGGCAACTGGGCCGACTTGCCCATGGCGCCGATGAAAAGCCCAAGCGCAATCCATGACAAGAGGCCCCAATGTCCCAGCGTCTCCAGCGGGTAATTCCGGGCTTGCTCAAAAACGTGCGTGTACTGCGCCGTGCCGAACGTCGCGATCACGCCGAAGATTGCCAGCGCGAAGCCGAAGTCACCAATGCGGTTCGTGATGAAAGCCTTGCGCGACGCGTTAGCCGCTTCCTGTCGATCAAAGTAGTAACCGATGAGCAGGTACGAACAGAGACCAACGCCTTCCCAGCCGACGAACATCATCAGAAAATTCGAGCCCATCACCAGGACGAGCATCGAAAACATGAAGAGGCCCATGTAGGCGAAGAAGCGATAAAAACCGGGATCGCCGTGCATGTAGCCGGTGGCGAAAACGAAAATGCACAGACCGACGCCGGTCACGACCAGCATGAAGATCGACGACAGCGCGTCGAGCTGGTAACTCCACTCGACATTCAGAACCGAGCCGGTCGCTCCCGCAGAATTGGCCGGCGCCGGCCTCTCGGCCGGACCATGTTCTCGAACAAGCGGTTCCACTCTGCCGGTCTCCACCTCGCCCATGGCTGCGCGTTCGGCGGCGCCCTGGCTCAACCTGACGGCTCCGCCGGGAATCCAGTCGTAGGAAAAACCGCCGTCCTGGCTCGTGACATAGGTCTCGGGCCACATCGCGTGACTACTGAAAGCGTAGGAATAAACTGCGGCGGCCGTGATCAGGAAGGCGAGCGCGATCGAACCCACCGCGATGCCGCCAATCAACTTTTCGGAAAAACGAAATCTTTTTCCGAGCAAGCCGTTGATGGCCGCGCCGGCGAGTGGCAGGAGTGGGATTAGCCAGATGTAACGATGCATTTAACTATCGTTTGGACTTTGGTCTTTGGTCTGGGCCTTTGAGTCTTGAACTTTGTACTTGGAACTTTGTACTTAGTTTGTTTGCCGCAAGTTCTGAATCCCCGGTTCGGATTCCAGGTTCCGGAAAAGAACAAAGTACAAAGTACAAAGTTCTAAGTACAAAGACCTAAGACCAAAAGCCTAAGACCAATTTTTTACCATTTAAGAATATCAATCTCATCAACCAGAATGGTTTCCTTGTTTCGATAGAGCGCGATCACAATTCCTAAGCCGATGGCCGCTTCGGCAGCGGCAACCACGATGACGAAGACCGTGAATATTTGTCCGGCCACTGGATTTATGCCGCCGGTGTCCTGCAGGTAACGCGACATGGCGACGAAGTTCAGGTTCGCCGCGTTAAGAATCAACTCGATCGACATGAAGATGACGATGATGTTGCGGCGGGTCAGCACGCCGGCGACGCCGATGATGAAGAGCAGCGCGCCGATCGTCAGAAACTTCGACAAGTCCGGGTGCTGCGCCTTTTGCCAGGCGGTGGCAAGACGTCCGCTGGTCGCCTCTTGAAACAACAGAGCGAGCGCCGGCGTGATTAATGCGAGTAAATTCATTTCAGTTCTAAGCTGTCTGGTTCGGGGCTACGGCCTCGGCTTCCGCGATCTCTGGATCTTTCGCCGCTTCTTTTTGCAGCACACCCGGATCGACATCATCGACCGCCGCTTCCTGCTTGAGCGTGCGCGCCAACATCACCGAGCCAATAATTGCCACTAACAAAAGCACGCTCGCGATTTCAAAAGGCAGCGAGCCGTAGCGATAAAGGCTGTTGCCGACCCGTTCAGTGTCGCCGGTAATTCGGGATGCGCCCGTCGCTGACGTCGCGAGCGCCTGATCGCGGCTCTGACTTGCGGCTGCGGTCGCCTGAAGTCTGACTCGATCTCTCTGCTCGAAACCCCGGTAGCCTTCGTTGACGGCATAGATCAAACCGAGTACGAGCAACGCGCAGAAGATAACGCTGGTTGTCACCTGTCGTGGACGGTTGAAAATTTCTTCACTGCCGCGTTCTTCAGAACCGACGTTCACGAGCATGATCACGAACAGGAACAGAACCATTACGCCGCCGACGTAGACGAGAATTTGCACGCCGGCGATGAATTCAGCCTGCAACAAAATGAAGAGAGCAGCGATGGAGACGAGCGACGAGATCAGGAAGAGGGCGCTGTGAATGGTATTGCGAGCCATCACAGTCAGAAGCGCTGCGAAGATGGCTGCGATGGAGAAAACCCAGAAGAAGACCGCTTCCCAACCGGTTAATATCATTGCCGATTGCCAATTGCCGATTGCCGATTTGGAATGGCTTTCGACTCTCCTCGTTTGACTGTCGACTTACTTTGTCTCAGCGCCGTTGCTGCAGAAATGCGAGACTTGGCCATAATCTTGGTAAGCTCCCCAGCTTCGGTGAGCAATGGCTGAACAACTTGCTGCTTCAGTAGCTCGCCTTCGATGATCAACTCCAGCCAAAAAGCACTTTCGTCTGCCTCTTCTTCGACCGTACCGATCTTCGCAATGAACTCTGCCTTCGACCGTCCCCGACAAGATGCGCGGTAGTTAGCGGCAACCGATGTTCCAGCTCGCACTAATTGGCTGGCAATCGCGCGGCCTTGAACCGTATTCGGCAAAGCTGCAACCAGTTTGAGGATTCTCAGCGCAAATTGTTTCGTGCGCTTCTTCAGTTCATCAGGCGTCATAGTTGTCACCGGGGAGTAACAACTAAGCGGTAGAAGCATCCCCTAATCGGCAATTGCCAATTGGCAATCGGCAATTTACTTACCTCGTGTACTTGACCGTTTCCCTGCCCTGTTCCAGCATTTCGCGATTCCAAACAAAGCCGGCGCGTGAATAAGTTGCCAGTTCAAAGTCCTGCGTCAATTCCAGGCAAGACGTCGGACACGCTTCCTGGCAAAGCGCGCAGAACATGCAGCGCGACGTGTCGAAAATAAACTCGTCCAGAACTTTCTTTTTGCGCGGCTTGCCGGCGACGATGATCTCCACGTCCATGGCCAGCACGTCGATGCAGTCCTCAGGACAAGCGATCGCGCAAAGGTTGCAGGCGATGCAGAGCGTGTCGTGAGTTTCCGGATCCATGTTGAGCCGCGGCGCGCCGTGAAAACGCGGCGCCACGTCCGGACGCACTTTCGGGTACTGCTCAGTGTAAATACCTTTGCCCGCGACCGAGTCCTTGTCGGTGAGCGCGCCGACGTTGTACTTGAGCGTCAACTGCAGTCCCTTCAAAAGATCGACCATGAAAAAGCGCTGCAGCTTTTCAATGAACTTTGGTTTGGGAACTTTAACTAGAGGCATATTTATTACTTAACCGCCAAGACGCCAAGAGCGCCAGGTCAAATTCAAATAAGCAACACTGACGTTTAGAGGCGGGCATTGCCCGCCGACACTGCATTGAAGCACGTTGCCGATTACCACCGCGTTGAACCGGCGGGCAATGCCCGCCTCTAAACGGAGCTTCCGCCTGGCGCTCTTGGCGGTTCATCCTTCGCTCGCCGCTGGAGCCGCGACCGGGACAGCCGGTTTCCCTTGCGGCAGGTTCACGAGCTTAATGTTCCGGCGCTGACTCTTCAGATTGAAATCGCGCGAGCGCCAATTAATTCTCGCGAGCAACAGGCCCGTGATGCCGAGTCCCAGCAGGCCCATCACGATCATCACCCCTTTGCCGGTCGCTGTTAAGTCCAGCCCGTTGTTCAGTGATTGAATCGTCTTCAGGCCGCGCCAGCCGTCAAGCGCCTGGACCACAAAGATCGCCAGCGCCGACAGGGTGATGTTAATGAGCGCCGACGGAATCAGCCACTTCCAACCGATGTCCATCAATTGATCGTAGCGAAAGCGCGGCAGCGTCCAACGCAGCCAAAAGTACAGATACAAAATGGCTGACAACTTAACGAGAAAGACCAGAAGGCTGACTATAACATAGAGGTTGTGATAACCCTTTGCTTCGGTCAGACGGTAAACAAAGGGCGAGTACCAACCGCCGAGGTATACCGTCACGGCCACCGCCGAGACGATCACCATCGCCGCATATTCGGCCATGAAAAAGAGCGACCAGCGAAATCCGGAATACTCAGTATGGAAACCGGCTACGAGTTCCGATTCTGCTTCCGGCAGATCAAATGGCGCGCGATTGTTTTCGGCGATGCCGCTGACGAGAAAGATCAGAAAGCCGAGCGGCTGGTAAGCGACATACCAAACGGCGTCACCCTGCTGCGCGCCGACGATGCCAGAGAGCGAGAGCGTGCGCGCAAACATCAACGCGCCGATCAGCGAGAGTCCCATCGCTACTTCGTACGAAACCATCTGCGCGCTGGAACGCAGGGCGCCCAGCAGTGAATACTTCGAGTTCGACGACCAACCAGCGAGGATCAACGCCAACACACCCACGCTCGACACGGCCAGCACCAGGAGAAGGCCAATGTTGACGTCGGTGATCACGCCCCAGTCCGGCGCAAACGGAATCACGGAAAAAGTGATGAAAGCAGCGGCCACTGCGATGTAAGGCGCGGAGAAAAAGATCCAGCGGTCAGCCTTTTCGGGAATGAAGTCTTCTTTGGTAAGCAGCTTGATGCCGTCAGCGATCGGCTGCAACAGTCCCCACGGGCCGACCCGCATGGGCCCGAGGCGCGCCTGCATGAACGCGGAAATCTTGCGCTCGAGGTAAGTGGCGTACGCAACCCAACCCGCGACCAACGTCACTACCAAGCCGATCTGAATGAACGGCCACACGACGTGGTTGATCGTCTGCTCGCTGAAAAACTTCAGCAGCAGTTGGTCAATGAAATTGATTGGAGCCAGGAACGCAATCATCTTATAAACTTTCGTAAAGAAAACTGTTCAACGAGCCTGCGGAGCAGGCGAAAGCGTAAAGCCCAGGGTGAAGCGAAGCGAAACCGTGGGTAAAAAGACCTATACAAATTCCAGAGCCCGCTTCAGCGGGCGAAAAGGCTCTTTGCATGTCAACTTCTGCCGCCCGCTAACGCGGGCTTGAATTGTCTTGCGGTCGTGTGCCCGGGGTTCCGCGGCGCTTCACCCCGGGCTTTATGCTGCCGTCTGCTCCGCAGACTAGTTGCGACTTGTCACAACGTCGCCAGCTGAGTGCATCGTGAACTCACCTGTCGATCTCGCCGAGAACAATGTCCAGCGTGCCAATGATCGCCACCACGTCCGCCACCAGATGACCGATGCAAAGGTTCCGGAGCGCCTGTAAATTAATCAACGACGGCGGCCGCACGCGCACGCGCCACGGTTGCGCGGTCCCGTCGGAAACGAGGTAACAACCAATTTCACCCTTTGGCCCTTCAATCGAATGATAGTAGTCGCCAATTGGCGGCTTCACTATCTTCGGCAGCTTCGCGTTCACCGGACCGTCAGGCAATTTGTCGAGCGCCTGCACGATGATGCGACGCGATTGCCGCATCTCTTCCAGGCGCACGAGGTAGCGATCGTAAGTGTCGCCGTTTTCGCCAAGCGGAATGTCAAAATCCATGTCGGCGTAAGCCGCATACGGCCGCGACTTGCGAATGTCCCAGGCGACACCCGACCCGCGCAACGCCGGGCCCGACAGTCCGATTGCGACCGCGTCTTCGCCCGAGATCACGCCGATGCCAACCGTGCGGCTCAACCAAATGCGATTCTCAGACAGCACCGTCTCATACTCGTCGAGTCGCTTGGGAAAGTTGCTGACGAAGCGGCGCACGTCCGCGTCAAAGTCGTCATAAGCGTCGTTCGGCATGCCGCCGACGCGCCAGGCGTGACACGTAAGCCGGGCGCCAAACTGTCGTTCAAAAATCTTGAGAATCTCTTCGCGCTCGCGTAACGCCCAAAGCAGGACCGTCACCGCGCCGATGTCGAGCGCGTGCGTGGCAAGCCACAGCAGGTGCGACGCGATGCGATTGAGTTCCGTCAGAATCGTGCGCAGGTAATGAGCGCGCGGCGGGACGGGCAAACTCATCATCTGCTCAACCGTTTCCACCCAGACGAGACCATTGGAGACCGCGGCGATGTAGTCGAGCCGATCCCAGTAAGGCGCGATCATCGTGTACATGCGGTTCTCGGCAATCTTTTCCATGCCGCGATGGAGGTAGCCGATGTCGCAATCGAGATCCATGACCGTCTCGCCGTCGAGCTTCAGGATCACGCGCAGCACGCCGTGCGTCGACGGATGCTGCGGGCCCATGTTCAGGACCATCTCAGGACTGTCGAGCAGCGTCTCTTTGGTGGTGGCGATCTCTACCTGATGCATATTAAGAGCAGTGGTCAGTTGTCAGTGATCAGTTGTCAGTTTTGTCGTTGGTCTTGTTGGTCTTTGGTTTTAGCTGCTTGCTGCACCCGGCTAGGCCACAAACAATTGGTAACTGGTGACTGACCACTGGTCACTGGTCACTGTTTTTCACGCCGCTGCCGGCTCCGGCTCGCTGGGAACGTAACAACCGGTTACGCTCCATGCTTCAATTATCAAGCCAATATCTTTTGCTTCGCCGCTGGCGCGCTTCTTGGCCAGCTTGGTGACGATAGCCTGCGCCGCGCTGGCCTTGTTCCAGACATTGCGCGGCTCCATCGTTTCCGTCAAGACAAAGCCCGCCACCTTCGCCGCCTCGGGCGCGTCAAACACTTTCGCTTCATACTGGGCAGCGATCTCTTTAGGCGTCATTGTCGGCTAGTAAATCGTAAATCGTGAATCGTTAGTCGCGAATCATAAATAGTGAAAAGCGTTGGCGCTAATCCAGCGGTTTTTTCTATTCACGATTTACGATTCACGATTCACTTGTCCTTCGGCATCACTTCTTTGCCGCTTTGCAAAATCTCGCGCATCATTCGCTCCTGCGGCACGGAGAGAATTTCCAGGCCATAGGCCCGTCGTTGATCGAGCTGTTCACGTTGCACGTCAGTCATCTCGGGCAAGTGCCTTTTCGTCCACTCGTTTTCAATGAACTCGAGCGGATAATCTTTCCGGAGCGGGTGGCCTTCCCAATCGGACGGCAACAAAATGCGGCGCAGGTCGGGATGGTTTCTAAAACTCACGCCAAAAAGATCGTACACCTCGCGTTCCATCCAGTTCGCCGTGGGCCAAACTTCGGTCACGCTATCGATGCTCGCGCCTTCGGCGATGGCGGCTTTCAAGCGCACGCGTTCGTTTCGCGAGATCGAATAGAGATTGTAGACAACCTCCAGCGGGCGCTCACGCCCCAGCGGGTAGTGAACGCAGGTCAAATCTGAAAGATAGTTGAAGCGCGCGTCAGCGTCGTCTCGGAGAAACTTGCAAACTTCGACGATGTTGTCCGGATCGATCCCAACCGACAGCTGGCCGATAAACTCCGAAGCCTCAAGCACCGCTCCAGCAAACTTTGCCTTGAGTTTCTTAACCAGCTCGTGGTCGGAAGCATCGACCGGCTTGGCGCCTTCTTCCTTTTTCTTTACCGGAGCTTTCGGCGCCGCCGAGGGGGAGGCGGAAGCCGAAACAGGCGATGCGGGTTGGGCAGGCGACGCAGGTTGGGCAGCAGCTTTCTCGCCCAACGATTCTTTGACGGCAGCGACGCGCGACTTTGCCTGCTCAACCATCGCGGCCTTTTCAGCGTCCGCGCCGCTGACCTCGCCCGCATCAGGAATCGCAGACGCCGGTGGCGTGCCTTCGGAATCGGCAGGAACAACCACGCCCGGGACGTCGGCAGTTGGCTCCTGGGGCTTGTCGTTGTCGTCAGCCATCAGTTTTTCGTTGCTACAATCACACTCTGACCAAAAGTGCGATTCGAGATGTCAGTCGGATCGCGCCACAGTTCAGGGCGAAGTGTTAATGCTAGTACAAAAGGTCGGCAGAAATGGATTTAAGCATGGCGTTAAGTTACTGTCAACACACTTGTTTTTGCGCGATTACTGGAACGCAAACTGTTAGTTTGCGAACGGCAATCGCTGTCATTCGGGCGAGTCGGAGGCAGACATCTTTCGCAAACTAACAGTTTGCGTTACAGGGGAGCAACTTGACGATCCAAGTCATCAAACCCTATCATGGTTTGTTTAGAAAAGGCGGCATTTAGCTGTCTATAGTGAGGGCAAGGAGAATAATGAAACCAGAGATTCATCCCAATTATGACGAGATAACCGTTACTTGCGCCTGCGGCGAGAGCTTTAAGACGCGCTCGACCAAAAAGGGCGACCTGCACGTTGAAATTTGCTCGGCGTGTCATCCGTTTTTCACCGGCAAGCAGAAGTTGGTCGATACGGCCGGCCGCGTCGATCGCTTTAACAAGCGCTATGGCAAGAAGACTCCGGCGGAAACGCCCGCTCCAACTGCGTAAGAGGACAGACATCCTGTCTGTCTTTGCTTGGTTTAGTTAGTTCAAGACAAAAAGAGAACTTGATTTCAAAACGTCACTAGCAGAAAGTCAGAATCCAACGCCGGCGAATCGTCGTCGGTCGCTAAACGTGTCTCAATCGGGCATCTGCGACCGCTGCCAACGCCGGCGTTATTGTTTAGTCGGACAGTAGTTCAGAGTACAAGCTTCAGCTTGCTGCTCTTGCAGGCCACACAACCTAGAGGTTGAACTCTAAACTTCATGAGTTTTAGTAAAGGATTACCTTGAGTACAAACGAAAGAGACTTGATCGTCGGCGGACAGGCGGTGATTGAAGGCGTCATGATGCGCACGCCCAACGCCTACGCCGTCGCTGTGCGCAAAGCTGACGGCACCATCGTCAACATCTCGGCGCGACTGCCAAAGTGGAGCGACAAGTATCCGCTGCTGAAGTTGCCTGTGTTGCGCGGCAGCGCGGTACTCGTGCAGTCGATGGGGCTCGGCATCAAGGCTTTGAACTACTCTGCCAACGAAGCATTCGGTGACGCCGAGGCTGAGGCCAAGCGGAAGCCAAGCAAGTTCACGTGGCCCTGACCCCCGCCGTGATCGAAGGCGAAGGCGACTTTGCCGGACTGACCGGCGCGGTTCCAGGCTTGTTCCCGGTGCCGACGCAGGAACGCGCCAAAGACGAAATGAAAAAAGGCGGCACGGCGGCGGCGGCCGGGTCGATCATCTTCGCGATAATTTTCAACATGTTGCTGTTTGTCGCGGCTCCACTGCTGCTGACGAACGCGCTTTTCATCGGCGCCGGTTGGGCGCCTTCGCCGGCTCCGGCAGCGACCAGCCAGCAAACGGCTGGCGCAGGGACTGGTTCAGGCGCGAACGTCGCGAACGGATCAGCAGCCAACAACGACGGCGCTGCGGTTAGTCCGCCCTGGTACTCGCGCGCGTGGAGCACAGTCAAGATTTACCTGCATCCCGTTCGTCCTTCGGTCTTGTTCAACTTGATCGACGGCGGCATCCGCATGAGTTTCTTCCTGATCATGATCTTCAGTTTCTCCCTGCTGAAAGACATCAGGCGCGTCTTTGAATATCACGGCGCCGAACACAAAACCGTCTTCACCTGGGAAGCAGGTCTGCCATTAACTGTTGAAAACGCGCGGCCGCAACCGCGCCAGCATCCGCGTTGCGGCACCAGCTTCCTGATGGTGGTGATGCTCGTTTCGATTGTGCTGTTCTCAGTTATTAAGTTTGACTCGCTCGTCTACAATTTTCTGGTGCGGCTGGCACTCGTCCCGCTCGTCGCCGGTCTGTCATATGAAATTATTCGCCTGTCCGCGAGGAAAGAGAGCGGTTGGTTTTTCAAATTGATCACGCGACCAGGCGTGTGGCTGCAAAACATCACGACGCAGGAACCCGATGATGGGCAACTCGAGGTCGCAATCGAAGCTTTGAAGGAATCGCTCAAGCTCGAACCGCAAACTGGAGAAGCCGCACTCGCGCCGTTGTCGTGAAGAGCTGACGTGAATTGTTTAGAGGCGGCACTGTTCCGTCCTCGTTTAGAGGCAGCACTTGTGCTGCCGGTTAGCGCCGGACAAGTCCGGCTTCTAAACGAACAGTTTTTGTTCACGTAAATCGAGATAGTTTTTGCCTATGTTAGAGAGACTCGAACAAATCGAAGCGCGCTACGAAGAACTTGCCAGTGAGCTCTCCGCCCCCGAGTTGCTTGCGGATCAGACTGCCTACACCAAGGCGGCGCGGCAACATCGCACCCTCGGCGAGATCGTCGAGAAGTATCGACAGTGGAAGACGCTGAAAGAGGAGTTGACCGGCGCTCAGGAGCTGGCCGACAGCGCCGACGACGACGAGATGCGCGACATGGCCCGGCAGGAAGATCGAAACGCTGCAGCAGAAACTTGAAACTACCGACGCCGAGTTGAAAGTCCTGCTCGTCCCTTCCGATCCCAACGACGAGAAAAACGTGATTGTTGAAATTCGCGCCGGCACTGGCGGCGACGAAGCGACGTTGTTTGCCGCCGAGATGTTGCGAATGTATAGCCGCTACGCCGAAAGACAGCGCTGGCGTTTCGAAGTGCTGGAAGCGTCTGAGTCCGGCATCGGCGGCTTCAAGGAAGCGATCATCCTGATCGAGGGCGACAAAGTTTATTCGAAAATGAAACACGAATCCGGCGTGCATCGCGTGCAGCGCGTCCCGCAGACTGAAGCCAGCGGCCGCATTCACACCTCCGCGATCACCGTGGCCGTGCTGCCGGAAGCGGAAGAAGTTGACGTGAAGATCGATGCCAAGGATTTGCGCATCGACACGTTCTGCTCTTCCGGACCAGGCGGGCAGTCAGTTAACACGACCTACTCCGCCGTGCGCATTACCCACCTGCCGACGAACGTCGTCGTCTCCATGCAGGATGAAAAGTCGCAGATCAAAAATCGCGAAAAGGCGATGCGTGTTTTGCGCGCGCGCCTGCAGGAACTCGAGGAACAAAAGCAGCACGACGCGGTGGCCAGCGAACGCCGCACGATGGTTGGCTCCGGCGATCGTTCGGAAAAAATTCGCACGTACAACTTCAAAGAGAATCGCGTTACCGATCACCGCATCGGCCTGACAGTTCACCAATTGAACCTGGTGATGGAAGGCGATCTCGACCAGTTCATCCAGGCCCTCATCACCCACGATCAGGCCGAGAAACTCAAGAATGAGTCGGCGATCGCCGCCTAGAAACAGTTTTGAGTTCTTAGTTTTGAGTTTGCGTTACACTCAAAACTTAGAACTCAAAACTCAAGACTCAAGACTATGTCTTCGACCACCCACGTTGTCATCATTCGTCACGGCCAATCGCAGGGCAACGCTGAGGGACGGTTCGGCGGACACACCGACACGCCACTCTCCGCGCGCGGACACAAACAGGCCGAAGCCACGGCCAGGACCCTTGCGTCAGAAGAGTTTACCGCGATCTATTCAAGCGACCTGCCGCGCGCGATCGAAACCGCGACGCCGCTCGCCAAGCTCACCGGAGCGCCTCTGATAACGACCGATGCTTTGCGCGAACGCAGCGTCGGGGTCATGGAGGGTTTAACTTTCGAGGAAGCGGCCGAGCAACACCCGGAACAATATCAGGCGCTGCTGCGACGCGATTTCGATCACGTGTTGTTGGGTGGGGAGAGTTACCGGCAGACGCTGGATCGCGCCTCACGAAAACTTGACGAGGCGATCGAGCAACACAAAGGTGGACGCATCGCCCTTTTCGCGCATACCGGCACGATCTGCATCTTGATTTTGCACATTATGGGCGCGCTCGACGCTCCTGAACTTAAGCCCGTCTGGATCGCTACGGCAAACTGCGGCATCTCGCGCTTTGATCTTCGCGACGACGGCTTCGTGCGCGTCCTTGCGCTTAACGACACGCGCCACCTGGCTGGAATCCGATAGCAGCCGCGGCCGTCCTTCTTACGGCGCCGCAATTCGCGCGCGCTCGGCGTCAGTCCAGTCACAAAACGTCTTCACGTCTTCCGTCGAGAGTTTCGCGCTCGGGTGCAGCGGCGTGTAACTGCTGAGCGGCATAACGCCGGCCCTAACTTCCCGGCACATCTGTCGCAGCAAACTATCGACGTCGCGGTTGGTGTACCGGCCCCACTCGGAAAAGTTGAGATTGTCGCGGCCTTCGTTGACATGGTCGATGACAAACCACGAAACGGGCGCAACGTTTGAATACCACGGCCAGCGCGTTTTGTTGGAGTGACAATCGTTACACGAGCGGTCCAGGATCGCAGCGACAGGCGGCGTCACCTGCAACCGCGCCTCAATCGCCTGCGACGCATCAAACGCCGGATTCGTTTTTGCCGGGCCAAAGAATTGCGAAACCAACAGGGCGCAAACGGCGGCAATCGCAACCCAGCGCAGGATTCTCAGCAGTCTCTTCATACTTGATGGTTCCCTGCCTGTCAGTCGTTTCACTAGCATGGATCCGTTTAGACGCCGGACTCGTCCGGCGATGAGCACGCGGCACAAGTGCCGCCTCTAAACGAATTCGTGGAGAATCTGCCCGTCAGCGATTCGAGTTTAGCGCCCGGTGCAATTCTTCGCGCAGCGCTCAATCGTAATGTCGCGAAAGCCGCGCAAGACGCCATCCGCGCCGCGCGTCAGCGTCAGAATCGACGCCTTGCTTCCCTTCCCGGCATCTTTGGCGCGCATGTCCGCGGTGACAAACGGATCGTCTGTAAAGTGATACTCATCGATCCAATACTCCAGGTAACCGGGGCCGGAAACATACGCGTGGATGTGCGCCGCATTCCGGCTGTCCGGATAAGAGCCGGGTTTGATCGTGCGGAACTCGTATCGCCCGTCGCTGCCGGTTTGCATGAGGCCGTGCAGGCGCGTGTTGCGATTGTCGCCGCCGCTCGTCGTATAACGTCCCGTCGCGTCGGTTTGATAAACGAAAAGACTGATCCCTTCGAGCGGCGTGCGGCCGTCAGGGGCGTAGATGATTCCGGAAACTATCAACGGCTCGCCCGGTTCGCCGTCAGCAACCAGGGAAATTTTTGGGACGGGTTTGGCGTGGTTGCCACTGCCCGCGGCCGAAGTTTGCGAGGGTTGCGCAAACAAGCGTTCACTGCGTCCGCAAGCTGACAACTCCAGGGCGCCGCCGGCAATTGGCAAAATTATCGCGGCCCTGGCGGCGCGTAACAGAAAGTTGCGGCGATCCAAATTTTCGTTGTGCGCGATCATGACCTGCCCTCCCTATTTATGTACCACCCGACTCCGTTTAGACGCCGGACTTGTCCGGCGAATCCTGCGGCACAAGTGCCGCGTCTAAACTTCTCCTTCAGATAGTTCGTTTCACTTCTTGTCTTTCATGCCGCCGAGTTTTTCGAGCCCACCGGCCCACACTTTTTTCAGCGTCTTCTGCAGTCCGGGCGACTCACCGGTCCAGACAATCTCAAGCCTGTCTTTCCATAGTTGCAGCATTGGTTCATTGAGTTGCAAAACGCCTTCGCGCGTGACTCCGTCCGGCGGCGGCGCCAAGGCAGCGATCCGGTCATAAACGCGCTCGCGGTTCGATCCTGCAACTCGCGCCAGCAGATGCCACAGCGTCAGCGTGTCTCGCGGCCGCGCCTCAGAAAGAATCCGATCGAGATTTGAAACGTCGACAAACTCAGATCCCGGATTGCTATCAAAGCCCGCCAGCGCCTGGCGAAATGTTTCCGAAGCGTCGTCAAAGTAAGGTGTGCCTGGGCCAACGCCCGGCCGTGTCGCGCAACTTGCCCCAGCCGGCACCATCGACTCGCGATCCTTCAACTGCAGCGCCACCCAGCCCGAAGTCACATGCAGCAGTGCAACACCTTCGTCATCAACTTCCAGCGTGTAAGCACAACCGAGATCGGCGGCGACTCCGGCCGGCGTGTCGACAAAGAAGAGTCGCGGCGGCGCCCAAATCCGTGCACTCATCTTGCCGCGGGCCAACTCGAGACGGTGCTCGGTTGGTTTCGTTTCAACCAGACGCACACGCGTGTTCGGATCGATGTCGACCTGTCCGATCGAGCCCACTTCAATCTGCGCGCTCGAAGTGCCGTCGGTCTCCAACCATTGCCCGACACCGAGCCGGCCTTTTTCATCCATCCGCCCGGCGCCAATTCGCGGCTCGCCACCCAGTCGCGCCACTTCCCAAAATGGACGCGACGCACGCGAATAAAGCCACAGCGCGCCAAAACCAACTGTCAACAGCAACACAGCCGCCACGCTCGCAAACGCCGGCCGCCACGGCTTAAACGCGATTCGAGATTGTGTTTGAGATCGTGTTGTCGCCTTAACCTGTTTCAGATTTTCTGCTGCGAGCCCAGCCTGCAAATCGTCCCACAATGAATCCGGCGCCTGGCGCTCGGGCAAACGCTCGGCCAGTTTCACTCCTAGTTTGATCTCTTCAAATTGCGTCCGGCAGCGGCTGCAACTGATCAGGTGTTCGGCAATCTCCCGCGCCTCGGCGTTTCCGAGTTCGCCGTGGCAGTACGCCGACAACTGTTTGTTAACGTGCTTCGCAAACATATCAATCTCCAAACTCGCTCCCGTAGGACAGGCATTCCTGCCTGTCCATACCCTTCGATGGAGACTCAAGCAGGGGACAGACAAGAATGTCTGTCCTACTGAACAACTTCCGGCCGCAGATGCACTAACTTTCGAGCGAGCGCGGCGTGGCCGCGGTTCAGACGCGACGCCACCGTGCCCTTTGAGCAACTCAACACGTTCGCCATCTCCTCGTACGAAAGATCCTCGACGTACTTCAGCAGGATCGCCATCCGCAGCTTCGGTTTCAATTCCTGAATCGCAGCCTGGACCGACTCGGCCATCTCCAACTTCGCAAACGATCGCTCCTGCGGTCTTATCTCCGCGGGCTTGCTCTTAGGATTTGACTCTCCAAACGGCAAAAAGCGCCGGCGCTTTCGCAGTTCGTCGGTGCAGGCGTTAACAACCAAACGATACAGCCAGGTGGTAAAAGCGGCGTCGCCGCGAAACTGACCGATGCAGGTCATCAGCTTCAGAAAAATTTGCTGCGAGACGTCGCTGGCTGCCGCCTCATCGCCTCCGAAAGTGTAAACGGCGATCGAAAACACGCGGTCTTTGTAAGTCTCAAACAGCAGACGAAAGGCCTCTCGGTCGCCTGCCTGACAGGCTTCGATGACGCGCTCGTCGACAATTTGTTCCATCATTACCGCGCGTTGCTCCACCCTGTTCCTCCGTTTAAGCGAACACGGGTTAGACGGAGCAAGCCTCAGGTTTCTTCCATCGAAGTTTTCAACCAGGCCCGTAAAACTGAAAATTGTTTGACTGCCTGGTCTTTTTTGGTTTAACGTCAGCAGGATTTTGGAAACTCCCGCTCCGCGCTAGGCCTCGCTTCGAATTCCTTGCGCGCCCAGAAAGGACTCACTTCTCCCATGCTTTTGAAAATTGCACTCATCGTCGCACTACTTGCCTCGCTGGCGCTAACTCTGGCAGCACAAGCGCCGCCAACTCGCGAGGTCGATAAAGAACAAAAGATTTGGAATGACCTGGAAAAGATCGCTCCCGGCGTCGTGGAAGATTTTCAGCGCGGCACGGAAGCGCTTGACAGCGGCAACCACGAAGAAGCAATCCGGCGCTATGAAGCCGTGCTGGAGAAAGCGCCGGCATTCGATCACGCGCAGCGGCGGCTGGGTTATTCGTTAGCTGCGGTGGGCCAGGTTGATGAGGGCCTCAAGCTGCTGGCCGCGGCGGTCGCGAATAACCGCTCGCCTGAAAATCTGATGGGCTACGCGCGGACCCTCGCTTATCCGAATGAAAGGGTCCAGGCGACGAACACGCAAAAAGAACACGCCCTCTTCCTTGCAAAAGAAGCCGACCGCCTGCCGAAAACCGGCGATGATGGTGACTACACAGCCGTGGTGGCGCAGATTGCTCTTGATCTCGATCGTCTGGACGATTTCCGACAAGCGACCGAAAAGCTGATGGCCAATCATCCGAATTCCATGCTCGCCCATTATTACAGCGCGATTCTGGCCGTCGCTGATGAAAAGTGGATCACTGCTGAGAACGAAATCAAGAAGGCCGAAAGCCTCGGCTTGCCCCACGACGTGGTCCAGCAGTTTCTTGATTCCGGAGTCCATACGCGCGCCACCGTCTGGCATTACCTGATCTACGTCCTCTGCTTGATTGCCGTTTGGGTGCTTGGTCTGGCGGCGCTCTTTGTAATCGGCAAAGCCATGTCGCGAAAGACGCTGCGCTCGATCGAGTCAAGCATTCAAAACGCCACTGCGAGTGGTTCGGATGCTACGCTCAGAAAGTGGTACCGGATTCTTATCAACCTCGCCGGCCTTTACTACTACATCTCGATTCCCGTCGTGATCGTTCTGGTCTTGTTGGTCGCCGGCGCCATCACTTACGGATTTCTAATGGCGGGGCGGATTCCTATTAAGCTGGTGCTGATCCTCTGCCTCGGAGCACTCGTGACTGTTTACAAGATGATCAGATCGCTCTTCATCAAGATCGAAAGTGAGGATCCGGGAAGAAGTTTGTCCTACGAAGAAGCTCCGGGACTTTGGGGTCTGGCGCGGAAAGTTGCCGGGGATGTTGGCACTCGCCCAGTCGATGAGATTCGCATTACTCCCGGTACCGATCTGGCAGTCTATGAAAAAGGCAGCTTCCGAGAGCGTGCTAACGACAAAGCTAAGCGCATACTGATTCTCGGCGGCGGCGTCTTGAATGATTTTGAGCAGAGCGGATTCCGCGCGGTGCTGGCCCACGAGTACGGTCATTTTTCACATCGAGATACCGCCGGCGGCGACGTCGCGATTCGCGTCAACGCCGACATGATGAAGTTTGCCCAGGCCATGGCGGAGAGTGGGCAGGCGGTTTGGTGGAATGCTGCTTTTCACTTTTTGCGAGTTTTCCACTTCATTTTCCGACGCATCACGCACGGAGCCACGCGCCTGCAGGAAGTGATGGCCGATAGAGTGGCAGCTTCGATGTATGGACCAAACGCGTTCGAGGAAGGCCTGAGACACGTCATTCGCAAGGACGTGGAATTCAAGTATCTGGCCACCCGGGAGATTAACGAGTCGGCCAACGCCCGGCGCAAGTTGCAGAATTTGTATGAACTGCAATCGACTGACAATGACAATCCCGATCAGGAAGCAGAGATCAAAGAGTCGCTCAGTCGTAAGACCAGCGAGGACGATACTCATCCCAGTCCGGTCGATCGCTTTCGCTTTATCAGCGGCATCGTGACGGCGCAGGAACAACCTGTTTCAGGTCAGGTTTGGGATTTGTTCAAGGATAGAGCGGCGCTGACCAGCGAGATGACCCTGATGATTCAGTATCAGTTGTGAGTCTCAGTATCAGTTGTGAGTTGGTTCGAACACGATCTACGGTTGAAAACAGTAAGGCGCATGGAAGTCATCGAGCTTCCTTGCGCCTAATTAATTCCAGCAATCCTGCGAGCGCGGGCCAGCGGGGTCCCCATCTGGGCAGCCCCGATGGGGTGCTCGTCCTGCCCGCCTTAACTAAACTGCTAAACAGCCGCGGTTAACGCGTCACCTGCACGACCATCTCGGTGCCTGACTCGAGTTTCAATTCCTTGCTGCCCTTGATCGCCAACGAGCCGGCGCCGCCGGCGCCGCCGATCAGCAAACCTATTCCCGCGCCTTTGCCCCCGCCGATAATCGCACCGAGCACTGCACCGGCTCCGGCGCCGATTGCGCCACGCTTAACAGTCTGTTTCCCACGGCTGCCAGACTCGATGCCGCCTTCGTTGTCGGCTTTCCCGGAGTCGCTGCCATAGACTTTCGTCACGTAGCCGTGCAGCGTGCCGGTGCGGCCGTCGCTCAACCTGATCCGGTCACAGGCAAGGTTGATGCTCGTCGTACCCTTTACCTTCCCCGACTTTTTGATCGAGCTGATATGGCCGGTGACCGTCGCTTCGTTAAAGCGAACCGGATCGAGCACCGTCATCGTGAACTTGTCACCGACACGCGACTCTTTGCTCGAGAGCGTGTCCTCCAGCCGGACTTTCAAATTAGTACCAACTGGAACCAGTGGTTTCTTAGGCGCCGTTTTGCGCGTGCTGGTCTTCATCTTGGGCTTGGTTTGCGCACTAATTGCCAGCGGCATTGCGAACATGACCGTCAGGGCCAGCAAAGAAATCAGTCGCTTCGACATACTCAAACTCATTAGAAAACCTCCGCGGCGTCGCCGAAAGGCGCGCCTCAAGTGGACTAGCTGTGGTTGTTGAAAACGCGAGGGCCGCAAATTTCGCTGGGGGGATTTAACTCACCCGACGGTCGCAACCGGTGCGGCATCGCCGGTCGGTTCCGTCGCAAACTCATTTGCATCGTCCAGCGACTGCCGGCGATGGACCGTGCCGTCTGATTCAAAAATGTAAGCCGACGGCGCTTCGCGTTTGATGATGTCCTGCAAACGCATCAAGCCGTAAAGCAAAGCCTCAGGCCGCGGCGGACAGCCGGGAATGTAAACGTCCACGGGGATGCAACGATCGACGCCCTGCATGGTCGAGTACGAATCAAACGGACCACCCGTCGAGGCGCACGCGCCCATCGCGATCGCCCACTTCGGCTCCGGCATCTGCTCGTAGACTCGGCGCACTACCGGACCCATTTTCAAAGTCACTGTGCCGGCAATGATTATCAGATCGCTCTGGCGCGGACTCGGGCGGAAGACCCCGGCGCCGAAACGGTCGATGTCAAAACGGCCGGCGCCGGTGGCGATCATCTCGATCGCGCAACAAGCGAGTCCAAACGTCATCGGCCACAACGCCGAGGCGCGCGCCCAGTTAACAACCGGCGCGCTGATGTCCATCGCCTTGGCGCCCACCGTGCGCCGCACCGAGTTCATCATCGAATCGAAACTGGTAAGTAAAAAGCCGTCTTCGTGTTCAGCCATGATAATCAGTAATGAGTACTGAGTGATGAGTCATGAGTAGCAAGACTAAGCCGTGCCTGACCAGTGCAATCTGCGGAAGCTCATCACTCATCACTCATAACTCATCACTTTGTTATGCCCATTCCAACGCGCCCTTGCGCCAGGCATAGTAATAACCAACCACCAGAATTCCGATGAAGACAAACATCTCGACGAGCGCAAACTTCGTGAACGAGAAATCTTCGCCCATGAAAATAATCGCCCACGGCAGCAGAAAGATCGTCTCCACGTCGAAGATCAAAAACAACATGGCGACGATGTAGTAACGCACGGTGAAACGCGAGTGCGCGTCCGTCGTCGGGTCGATGCCGCACTCGTACGGCCGCATCTTTCCCTTGCCATACACCGCCGGCCGCAGAAACCTTCCGAGGATGATCGGCAAGACTGGAAAGGCCACCGCCACGACAAAAAAGATCATCACCGGCCAATACGCCGTCACCGGCGCGCCGATGTTATTCGTCGTTGCTGTGGCCGCCGTCGTTGCGACTTCTGTTGTTAATTGGAGCAACATGAGTTCCGGTAACGCAGATCAGCAAATTGTAGAAATTGAATTGTGCACGCGCGGAAAAATATTAAGCGCCGTGCTGATCAATGTCAACGACGAGGTCGCTCAAGAGTTCAGAGTACAAACTTTAGTTTGCTCACTTTGGCGTTAAGCGATTTTCCGGGGCGCGCGAATTTTGGCACGCCTGACTTTGGAGTGCGCCGACCTGTCGGCGCTTTGGTCGCTGGCGACCTGTCGCCAGCCCCGGCTGGTAGAAATGAAGTGTTGAAGAAAACCGCGGCGTCAGGCCGCCGCAAACGAAAGCGGTGACAGGTCACCGCACTCCAAATCGACTCTGCGCGCAACGGCTACCAACTCTTCGCCGCCTCTTCCGCGTCTTCGAGTTCTTCCTTCCGCCGCCAATAGCCACACTTCTCAATCAGCTTCCGCGCCGCCGCCAGATCGTCCTTCGGCCCGCGATCATTCCCATCAGCATCCGTGCCCCACGGATACGGCTTCACCGCATGAAACAGCCGCGCGCGATAAAGATGAATGTCTGCCATGTGCAACCGCATCGGCCCACGCTCCGCAATCTCCCAAGCCTCATCCAAATCCTCCTGAGCGCTCTCGGGGCCGGTGCGCGCGCCGGTGAGAAACCGCAACCACGCGCGCGTGAGAAGGGCGGCGGGAATCCAGTGTGTCGTTCCGGCGCGGCGGAGGCCGTCCACGGCAGCGGCAATGGAAGTTTTGAGTTCTGAGTTTTGCGTCTTGAATGGCAAGTCGCTCAAGGCAAGCACGACTTCGTAGAGTGCGGCGCGGCCCAGCGAGATGCTCCACGGCGATTGTAAGCAGGTCTGCCATGGCTTCGGTCACCCACTTGAGCGTCTGCGCTGCGCGACTTGCAACAACTTGGCACTCGGCGCTCAGTTCTGACCTCTGATCTCTGACTTCTGACCTCTGCATGATCTGCCACGCAGCGCGCTCGGAGGTCGCGAGGAGGAGGTCGCAATACCGGAAGCCTGACAGCGAATACAGGAGCGGTAGTCTGGCTGCCGCTCAATTTGTATTTCGTCCGCTTCGCGGAAACGTGTCTCCGCGTCCGTCCGGCGCCCCGCCTGGTGCAGGGCATCGGCAAGGGTTGTTCGCTTAGACTGGCGCTGAAAAGAGTCGCCACTGTGGTCGGCGAAGGTCACAGACTGTTCGGCGTCTTCCACTCCCTCCCCCACCTCACCCAGCGTTAGCTCCAGCTCGCTCAGGGTTGAGTAGCTGATAGCAGCGTCCTTCCATTCGCGCCTTGCCACATCCATTTCGCCCGAAACTCGCATGGACTCAAGAGATTCGGTCAATCGCCCAAGCGCTCGAAGGCAAAAGGCGGCGGCGTAACGGAGTTCAGAGGGACGATGACGAAGTTCAGAAGGACGATAACGGAACTCGGAGGGAGGATGACGGAGTTCACAAAGCCGACGACCGAATTGGATTCAGTGCAAGTTGCCGCCGGGGGAGCCGGCGAGGAGGGCGATGGCGTGGTTCAAGACTGGGGCGATGACAGCGAAGCTTTCGCGGACGGCTTTGGGGGAGCCGGGGAGGTTGATGATTAATGTGCCGGAGCGGATGCCGCAGACGCCGCGCGAGATCATGGCCATGGGAGTTTGCTTCAAGGTTTCCATGCGCATGGCTTCGGCGAGGCCGGGGGCTGCGCGTTCGATGATTGCGAGCGTGGCTTCGGGGGTGTTGTCGCGTGGCGCGAGGCCGGTGCCGCCGGTGGTGACGATGAGGTTGACGTCGGGACGGTCGGCGAAATTGCGCAACGTGTCGGCGAGTGGATCGGGATCGTCGGAAAGGATTTGCGTGGCGACGATTTCGGCGCCGAGATCGCGCAGGAGTTGGACGAGCGTTTCGCCGGAGGCGTCCTGGCGTTCGCCGCGTGAGCAGGCGTCGCTGACGGTGATGACGACGGCGTTGATTTGCGTTGGCATTGAGCGCTTCAGCGAACTCTTGTTGGCGCGATCTATCGAAGCGTTTTATTTCGCCCCTTCAGGGCGAAGACGGTTTGGGTTGTATTTGATCCAGGGGCGTTGCCCCTGGCTACTTTATGTCACGCTTTCAGCGTGAGGACTGCACACTGCTCACAGCCTACTGTTCCTAGCGTGTTCTTTTAGCCAACAGCGGTCCATGACGACGAGGAGGCCGGCGTCGTGGGCGCGCTGGGCGGCGGCCCGGTCGATCACGCCTTCCTGCAGCCAGACTGCTTTGGCGCCGGCGGCGATTGCTTCATCAACCGCGCCGCCGGCTTCACTCGAGCGGCGGAAGATGTCGACGAGATCAATTTTCTCAGCCACATCTGCCAGCGACGCGTAGGACTTGTCGCCGAAGACTTCGGTTTCGTTTGGGTTGACGGGAATGACTTTGTAACCGTTGCGGCGCATGTAGGCGGCGACGCTGTTAGAAGCGCGGCGTGGATCGGAAGAGAGTCCGACGACTGCGATCGTTTTGCAGTCGTCCAGAACTGACTTGATTGTTTCGCTACTGTTGATTTCCACTTGTTCTCCCTTTGCTCAAAACCTAACCGCCAAGACGCCAAGAACATCAAGGAGGCAGGGCGTTTAGAGCGGGCGTTGTCCGTTGTCGCAATTCGCTGCTTGAACCGGCGGGCAATGCCCGCCTCTAAACTAGCGATGTCTTGGCACTCTTGGCGTTCTTAGCGCCTTGGCGGTTAAATTCCCTACCGAACAGCGGCGGTGACCGCGTGCATTTCCTGCAGCGATCGCACCTTCACCTCGTCAGTTCCCTTCGCTGTAATCGCTTCAACGATCGCCTGCGCGCCCGTCATCGTGGTCACGCACGGAACGTTGTACTGCAACGCCGCGCGCCGAATAGCCTGCTCGTCAAAATGCGACGCGCGTCCCAACGGCGTATTGATCACAAGCGCGATCTCGCCGCGCTTGATGAGGTCGACGATATTGGGCCGCCCCTCGTTCACCTTGAAAACGGTCTCAACATTCAGGCCCACTTCGCGCAACCGATCCGCCGTGCCCAGCGTCGCCACAATCTCAAACCCGCGTCGCACCAGCTTGCGCGCGATGATCACCGCCTGGCCTTTGTCGCCTTCGTTCACGCTGATGAACGCGCGTCCGGCCTGCGGCAGCGCCAGCCCCGCGCCCGTCATCGCCTTGCCGTACGCTTCGCCAAACGTTTCGCCCACTCCCATCACTTCGCCGGTTGAATGCATCTCCGGACTCAGAATCGGATCGACTCCGGGAAACTTCGCAAACGGAAAGACGGGCGACTTGATGAAGAAGCGACTGACCGACAGATTCGCCGGCAGATCAAAATCCGCGAGCGGCTGGCCCGCCATCACGAGCGCGGCGATGCGCGCGATCGGAACGCCGGTGGCTTTGGAAACGAACGGCACGGTGCGCGACGCGCGCGGGTTCACCTCGAGCACGTAAACGCGATGGTCCTTGATCGCAAACTGAATGTTCATCAAACCGCGCACCGACAACGCCGTCGCCAGCAAACGCGTGTAGTGTCGCATCGTCTCGATGTGTTCCGGATCAATTCGCACAGGTGGGAGAACGCACGACGAGTCGCCCGAGTGGATGCCCGCCTCTTCGATGTGCTCCTGAATCGCGGCGATGACGCAGGTGTTTTCATCGGCGAGCGCGTCAACGTCAAACTCCGCGGCGCGTTCGAGAAACTTGTCGATCAGGACGGGCCGATCGGGGGTAAAGCCAACCGCGGTGCGCACGTAATCCTCGAGGCTTTCCTCGTCGTAAACGATCACCATCGCGCGGCCGCCCAAAACATAACTCGGTCGCACCAGCACCGGATAACCAATCTGTTCGGCGATCTTCTTCGCCTCGTCGCCGGTCGCGGCCATGCCATTTTCCGGTTGCGGAATGCCAAGCTCGCGCAGCAGCGCGCCGAAACGCTGCCGGTCTTCGGCGAGATCAATCGAGTCTGCCGCGGTGCCGATGATCGGCACGCCCGCCTGATGCAAACGCATCGCGAGGTTCAAGGGCGTCTGTCCGCCAAACTGGACTATTACTCCTTCAGGCTTCTCAACGTCGACGATGTTCATCACGTCTTCAAACGTCAGCGGTTCGAAGTAGAGACGATCAGAAGTGTCGTAGTCGGTCGAAACCGTTTCGGGATTGCAGTTGACCATGATCGTTTCGAAGCCAGCGTCGCGCAGCGCAAACGACGCCTGGCAACAGCAGTAGTCAAACTCGATTCCCTGCCCAATGCGATTCGGGCCGGAGCCGAGGATCATGATCTTGCGTCGATCGGTCGGCGCCGCTTCGCTTTCAGATTCGTAAGTCGAGTAAAGGTAAGGCGTGAACGATTCAAACTCGGCGCCGCACGTGTCGACGCGTTTGTAAACCGGAACAACGCCGAGACTCTTACGATACTCACGAACTTCGTCTTCCGTCTTTTCCGTAAGATACGCGAGCCGGCGATCGGAAAGCGCGACTTCTTTGAACGACCGCAACATCTCCGCGGTGATTTCCTCTAGCTTGTGGCCTTCGATTCCCTTCTGAATCTCCATCACGTCCTGAAGCTGTTCAAGAAACCACGGATCGACGCGCGACAGGCGGTAGATTTCCGCGATGGGCCAGCCATGCTGGAGCGCGTAGGTGATGTAGGAGAACCGCTGGGAATTTGGCCGCGCGAGTTTACGCTGCAGCTCGTCATCGGAGACGTCTTCGAGGCGCAAAGGCTTGACTGCTTCGAGTGAGCGAAGGCCCTTAAAAAGGGCCTCTTTAAATGTCCGGCCAATCGCCATCACTTCGCCGACCGACTTCATCTGCGTGCCCAGCACGTCTTCCGCCTCGCGAAACTTTTCAAAGTCCCACTTCGGAATCTTGGCGACAACGTAGTCGATCGTCGGTTCAAACGACGCGGGCGTTTTCTGCGTGATGTCGTTGGGAATTTCGTCGAGCGTGTAACCGACCGCAAGCTTCGCCGCGATCTTCGCGATCGGAAAGCCGGTCGCTTTGGAAGCGAGCGCCGACGAACGCGACACACGCGGGTTCATCTCGATGATGCGAATCTCGCCGTCTTCGGGGTTCACCGCAAACTGAATATTCGAACCGCCGGTTTCAACGCCAACTTTGCGAATGATCACGATCGCCATGTCGCGCATTCGTTGATACTCGCGATCGGTGAGCGTTTGCGCCGGCGCCACCGTGATGGAATCGCCGGTGTGCACGCCCATCGGGTCGAAGTTTTCAATCGAACAGATGATCACGACGTTGTCCGCGAGATCGCGCATCACTTCGAGTTCAAACTCTTTCCAGCCGAGGATCGATTCTTCAACCAGCACCTCATGCGTCGGCGAAGCGGCGAGGCCGGCGCGCACGATCTCTTCAAACTCTTCCGGATTGTAAGCCGTGCCGCCGCCAGTGCCGCCGAGCGTAAACGACGGGCGAACGATCGCCGGGTATCCAGTTTGCTCGACAGTCTGTTGCGCTTCGGTCCACGACTTCGCGAAACCGCCGCGCGGCATTTGCATTCCCACTTCGTCCATTGCCTGCTTGAAAAGCATGCGGTCCTCGGCGACGCGGATCGCCTCGCGCTTCGCGCCGATCATCTCCACGCCACACTCTTCGAGGACTCCGGAGTCGTCCAAAGCGATCGCCAGGTTGAGCGCCGTTTGGCCGCCCACGGTTGGCAGCAACGCATCCGGCCGCTCCTTGCGAATGATTGCGCTGACGACTTCGACGGTGAGCGGCTCGATATAGGTGATGTCAGCGGTGTCCGGGTCGGTCATGATCGTGGCCGGGTTCGAATTCACCAGCACGACTTTGTAGCCTTCCTGCCGCAGCGCCTTGCACGCCTGCGTGCCCGAATAGTCAAACTCGCACGCCTGCCCAATAACAATTGGACCGGAACCGATGATTAGAATTTTGTGGAGATCAGTGCGTTTGGGCATTAGCTGGAAGCGCAGGCACCTTGCCTGTAACCGACCGCGATCTGGCGCGACGAAACTGTATTCAGAGTCAAAACATTATACATAGCAAACTCGAACGGACGGAATCGAGCCGCCAGGCGAACAGTGACGTGATCTGAATTCCTCTGTGCGACCTTAGTGTCCTCTGTGTCTCTGTGGTGAACCATCACTCGGAAAAGATTGACCACAGAGACACATGAGGACACTGCGTTTGCACAGAGAAGCTGAAGACAGACCCAGCCGGACGGCGTTGGAAGAAAAATACGCGGAGTTAATTCGAGGCGGGCGACAAACCTTCGCTGAAACGCTTGCGATAATCTTCCCCTTTGATTTCCACCGTGCTGCACATTTCATACAACCGACTGCGCAAAGGCGAACCGATTCGCTCCTCAAGCGGAGTTAGTTTTTGAATGCGCTTTGAAGAAAATGTCCGGCTGCTTTGTGAGTCAGAAGTCTCAGCAGCCTCTTCCGAAATCTTGTCAAAGTAGTTGGTCGTGAAGATCGTGAGCTTTCTGTTCATGTAGCGCGTGTTGATGATCTGATAAAGCGTATCGCGCACCCAACTCGTAGGAACGGTCGAACCCAGTTCATCCAAAACCAAAACTTCCGCCTGGTAGACGGGAGCGAGCACGCGCATTTCTGAAGTTTCGGACACCGGGTTGTAAGAATCCTGAATCGTCTTCAGCAGTGAACCCGACTCATAAAACAAACAAGGAACACCCTTGTTTTCGATCAGGTAACTCATGATGGCGACCGCGAGATGCGTCTTCCCGACTCCTACCGAGCCCATGAACAACAGGCCTCGACCGACGTCCGGGTATTCCTTCACCAATCTCTGCGCGTATTCATGCGCCCATTTCTGTGAAGGGCTGGCCGCGTGATAACTGCCAAACGTGCACTTGCGAAAGAGTGCGGGGATTCGCGACGCCTGAAACAACTGATCGCGAGAGTTTGAGCGACGGCAGGTACACAGAATTGCGCCCTTGTCAGGATGCATCCAGGTGCCGGTGCCAAAGCAAAGTTGGCAAATCGAGTCGTCAGTATTCGTGCTCTCGTTATCTCGCGGATCAGATCCGTCCCTTTTTGCAGGACTATCCACGATCCGCAAGATTCTCTTGTCTGAACTATCAGTTGACATTTAGCAAACGCTCACCGCGGTCACGAACAACCAACTACCAGCAAATTGATCCGGATTATAGCATCGCAAGTTGCAGTCGCAATGAAACGCCCTGATCCTTTGTGTTAATTCGATCTTCACCAGCTTTGAGTGAGTTTTGAAAAGCAGCAGGTCTGGACTATTGTTATCTCAGCGGAGGCTTTTGTTGAAGACATATGCGTTTGTGGGATTCATTGCTGACTAAACTCGGCGTTCGCAAGGTTCATTCTGAGCGCCATCCTATTCGCGTCTTCCTGCTGGACGACGACAAGCGGCGGCATCGCTGGTTTGCGGCGCGTTTCAAAGGCGACTTTGTCGACGTGGCTGATAACGTAGCGCAGGCGCGGGAACTGCTGGCTGCGAATTCCTACGACGCAATTTTTCTGGATCACGATCTCCACCCGGAACACTACAACACCGACAGCCGCGACGACGAGCGCACCGGCTACGCCATCGCCTCCTGGCTGGCGGCTCACCCCGAACTCCATCCTGCTTCAACGATCATGGTCCACACCAGAAACGCCGACGGCGCCATGCGCATGGTCGAGGAACTGCGCCGCGCTGGACGAAACGCTGACTACGTGCCGTTCCCGCTGCTGGAAGAACGAATCAAGCGGTACTGGTAAGACAAACAGGGGAAGAGGATAAAGGGGAACGGGTAAAGGGAAGGCTAACGAGCAAGGAACCTGTCAGCCTTCCCCTTTACCCTTGGCCCTTTACCCCGAATGCCCCCCGTTTTATTCACGATTTACGATTCACGATTTACCGATTTGTGGTGGCCAGGGACGGATTCGAACCGCCGACGCCGGCCTTTTCAGGGCCGCGCTCTACCAACTGAGCTACCTGGCCGTCCGGTAGGAAAGACCGCGTAGTATAGGGAGTTAGCTAAAGAACGTCAACTTACCGGGCCCCGACATAGTTTGTCAGATTAGTCACAGAATTTCGTTGACGGATTCACGAGGAGGTGTATAATCCCAAATGTTGAGGATGGGGTTGGCGCCCAAACGTCAGTCCAGTTGAAAGACGACATCCGATCCAAATTGAAAGTGCCCGCCAGTGCCAGCTCGGCCGCCGATCGCGCCCCCCGCAGTCGCTACCTTCGAGCTGGCACAGCTTTTTTCAGGCTCCCCTTTTTCATTCGATTCTTAAGAAACTTCGGTAGGTCCGTTCGACTATCCGTGTATACCCGCGCGCTTAACCAGAGCAGAACCTTCGCGCGCCGCGTTTTCGAGGACGGAGTTTTCATCCAACGTCAGCAGCAGTCGATCGTTCATGACCAGCCGCCCGTCAATCACCACGCTTTGGACGTCAGAAGTCTGCGCTGAGTAAACGACAGCAGACATCGGGTCCGCAGCGGACGGGCTCGAATGAAGCGAATTCAGATTAACCACGATCACGTCGGCTCGCTTGCCGGGTTCCAACGTTCCAATTTCGTTTTCGAGACCCAGCGCCCTGGCGCCGCCGATTGTCGCGATCCGCAGCGCCTGCCGGGCGGGAATTACTTCCGGTCCATGCAAGGCCTTTTGCAGCAAGGTCATGCTGCGCATCTCTGTAAACATGTCGAGGCGGTTGTTGCAGGCCGCGCCGTCCGCTCCCAGCGAAACTGAAATGCCAGCCTCGAGCATTCGCGAAATCTCGGCGATTCCGGAACCAAGTTTGAGATTTGACGAGGGACAATGCGCGACGTGAGTGCCGGTTTCTTTGAGCGTGGCAAACTCCGCTTCCTTGAGGTGCACGCAGTGAGCCAGGACAACGTGATCGCCGCTCAATCCGAGTGAGTCGAGATAAGCAACGTTATGCAGACCGGTCTCCGCTTCAACGAAAGCACACTCGTTTTTGTTCTCAGACGCATGCGTGTGGACCATGACGCCGCGCTCTCGCGCCAGTTGAGCGACGCGCGCCAATAGTTCACGCGTGCAACTCAGCGCGAACCGCGGCGCAAAGCAATAACGAATTCGTCCATTAGATTTTCCATGCCAGGCTTCGAGCAGGGCCAGGGATTCTGCGATCGAGTCAGCCGTCTCTTCATGCAAGGCACCAGGCACATCATCGCCTTTGTCCATCATGCACTTGCCGACGGTCGCGCGAAATCCAGACTCGTCCACAACCTTGAAAACCTCTTCCGTGTGGTTGACAGTTTCCATCGTCAGGGCGCAGGTCGTGCCGCCTTTAATTAGTTCGCCGACGCCAAGTTGGGCGGACGCTCTGATCGACGCCGCAGTATGCGCGGCCTCCATGGGCCACACACGTTTTTTGAGCCAATCGAGCAGGGACAAGTCGTCAGCCGAACCGCGAAAAAGAGTTTGGCAGAGATGAATGTGGCTCTGAACAAAGCCGGGCAGGACAGCGCAACCAGTCGCATCGACAACAATGTCAGCGGTTAGACCGGCTTCGCCGACGCTGGCGATACGACCATCGCGAATGAGCAGATCTCCGCGCGAGATGGCATCGTCACCGTCCATCGTCAGGAGAGTTCCACCTTTGATCAGAATAGATTCCATAGTACGAACTTCGTTTTACGAACTTCGTTTAGAGTCGGCACTTGTGCCGACTTCACGCAGCTCGCAATGGCGGGACAAGTCCCGCCTCTAAACGATCAAATAAACGACCAAGAAGAGAGAGCGGACAGACAGGAATGTCTGTCCTACCGCGGCGAATTATCCGTTTAGAGTTGTCGGCGTGTAAAGCAGTAAAGTCGCGAGCAATAAACAAGCAATAAACAAGCGTTCGGCCGCGAGGTAGTCAATCTCGCAGCCGAACGCCATTGTTAACTGGATCCGCTTTACTTCTTGTCAGCCGTCGCGGCTCTCGCGTTTGGAGTCGCTTCGGTCTTTGCGTTTGGAGCAGCTTCCGGCTTTTCCTCGCGCACGGGCATGCCGAGTTTCACCTTAACTTCTCTCTCGATTCGCCTGAGAACTTCCGGTTTCTCTTTCAAAGTCGCCTTTGAATTTTCGCGGCCCTGGCCGAGTCGATCGCCTTTGTAAGAAAACCAGGCGCCGCTCTTGTCGACCACGTTTTGCGCGACCGCCAAATCCAGCACATCGCCTTCGCGCGAGATGCCTTCGCCGTACATGATATCAAACTCACACTCACGGAAAGGCGGCGCCACTTTGTTCTTCGCCACTTTCACCTTGGTGCGGTTGCCCACCACGCGGTCGCCGTCTTTGATGGCGCCGATGCGCCTGATATCCAGTCGCATGGAGGAGTAAAATTTGAGCGCGCGACCGCCGGTCGTAGTTTCTGGACTGCCAAACATCACGCCGATCTTTTCGCGAATCTGGTTGATGAAGATGAAGCAGGTGTTTGACTGCGAAACGATCGCGGTGAGTTTCCGCAGTGCCTGCGACATCAGGCGCGCCTGCAGGCCGGGCAACGAGTCGCCCATTTCGCCGTCAAGTTCCGCGCGCGGAACGAGAGCGGCAACCGAATCGACCACGATCACGTCAACTCCATTTGAACGCACGAGCGCTTCCGCAATCTCGAGTGCTTGTTCACCCGAATCGGGTTGCGAGATGAGCAGTTGATCGATCTCCACGCCAAGCTTGCCGGCGTAGTCCGCATCCATCGCGTGTTCAGCGTCAATGTAAGCCGCGACGCCGCCCGCCTTCTGCGCCTCCGCGACGATATGCAGCGCGAGGGTGGTTTTGCCGGAACTTTCCGGGCCATAAATCTCGATAATGCGCCCGCGCGGCACGCCGCCGATGCCCACGGCCGCGTCGAGGCTCAGTGACGTGGTAGAGATTGCCGGGATATCAGAAACCTCGCGCTCGCCGAGGCGCATGATTGAGCCCTTGCCAAATCTTTTTTCAATGCCCGCTAGAGCCGCCTCAACTGCTTTGCCGCGGTCTACGCTTATTCGATCATCAGCTGCCATGACATACATCGCTTTCTTCCGCTCCTTTTCTCACGAGTCCGCGGCCGGGCTTTTCTTTCCCACCGCCTGAAGTGCGCAGAGCATAGCACATTAAACGCGAGAATGGAACGGTGTTTCACACTTGCAACAACAATTATTTTCAGAGGGTTGTCTCAACGATTTCCGGCAACGACCAGCCGCAGCCCTCTCTGCGACTTGAACACGGTAAGCCGGACACACTTAAATTACGAACCGGGTTGACCTGGTCTTTCAGTTCTTAACAGCTCTTCGATCATGCGGCCGGTGCGCTGCTCCACCTGTTGGCAAAGCGACGGAACTCCGCCCGCGGCTTCATCCTTCGCGATGCGCTCGACGCGCCACATCGGAAAGAAAAGATCGCCAAAACCGAGAAACGGCTCATCGTGAACGAGCGCGCTCAGCCAATCATCAAACGCATTCAGGTCAAGGCCGCGCAAGAATACTCCAGCGCTATTGATCTCGTCGAGCACGCCCCAACATTTTTCACGCGGCGTATGAAGCACGACCAGCACTGCTGTCCCGCGCCCAAATGACGATCCGCCTGATGACCCGTCCTCAACAATTTCCTTCACTTAGTTTTGCCAGTTTCCTTCATTTAATTTTCGCTCCCGAGGGTATCAGACTGCGAACATACTGACCGATTCCCGCGACCAGGTTCGGACCTGCCGAGAGCTTTTCGATCTGCGCGACGATGGCTGAGCCGACAACCGCCGCGTCGGCGTACACCAGCGTTTTCTCCACCTGCTCGGCGCTGGAGATGCCAAAACCCACCGCAACGGGCAAATCCGAGATCCTCCGCACGCGCGTGACGAGCAATTCTGCCTCGTCGCTCAAATTCTCGGAAGCCCCGGTGACACCGGCCCGCGCGACGGCATATACAAAACCGCTTGCATGCGCGGAAATCATCTGCAAACGGGCGTCGGTTGAGGTTGGCGCGACCAAAAAAATCGAGTCGAGCTCCTGCGCTTTCAGCCCTGCGGCAAACTCGTCTGCTTCCTCAGGCGTCAGGTCCGTGACCAGGATGCCGTCGATGCCGGCGCGCTTCGCGTCGTTTGCAAGTCTCGCGATTCCATACTGCAGAAGAGGATTGAAATAACTAAAAACGACAAACGGAGTGTCGACCCGCGCGCGCGCCTTCGTCGTGGCGGCAAAAATCTCTGCCAATCCAAAGCCGTGCTTGAGGGCGCGTTCACACGCGCGTTGAATCACCGGACCATCGGCCATCGGATCGCTGAACGGAACGCCGAGTTCAATGACGCTGGCGCCGGAGTTGGCTAGTTCAACCAGCAAGTCCGCAGTCGTTTCGAGATCAGGATCGCCGGCAGTGATGAAGGGAATGAAGCCCGGCTTCCCCTCCCGTTTTGACTGCCTAAGCGCATTCACGTCCTTGTCGCCGCGTCCGCCGTTCTGGTTGAAACGCGCGGCGTGTTGCCCCGGTTCGTCGCTGCGCCCGCCCGCTTCAACGCCGACATGCGCACAGATTCTTCGCCCAGAAACGGGTGAAACATGGCCGATCGAATTTGAGCCACCGAGCCCCCTGCGGAGTGATGTACCGTGGACTGCGACGGTAGAAATTGAATCCGAGGGCATCAGCGCCCGCATCGACTGCGGCTAACGCATCATCCAGGTTGGTAATGCCGCAAATTTTACGAGCACCATTTAGTTATCTCTTGCTTAGTTGCTCGGTTGCCCTGACTCATCCAATTAGCTTCCCGTTTAGATGGCTGACTTGTCCGCCGTCTTCCGCAGCCTTGAAATTCGCTTCAATCCATTGACGCACAGGTGCGTCTGCTAAACTGAATCGCGGAACCGTCGCAGCTCAATCTCAGGCTCCGTCGCGCGCATCAAAGCTTCGCCCACCAGGAAACCTTTGTAACCAACGCTCCTGAGCCGCCGCACTTCTTCCGGACTCAGTCCGCTTTCGCTCACCAGGACCGCGTCCGCCGGAGCGTGACGCGCCAATTCCATCGACGTTTCAGTCGAGACGTGAAAAGTTCGCAGGTCCCGGTTGTTAACTCCAAGCAACTTCGCGCCGATTGCGACTGCCCGGTCCAATTCCTCTTTCGTGTGCACTTCCACCAGTGCGTCCATCTTCAATTCTTCGGTCAATCGCAGCAGCTGTGCGAGCGTCTCGTCGTCTAACGCTGCGACGATCAGCAGGAGCGCGTCGGCGCCCGCGGCCGCTGTTTCATAAACCTGGTATTCGTCGATGATGAAATCTTTGCGGAGCACCGGAATCAAAACTACTTCGCGAACCGAGCGCAGATCGTCGAGCGAACCGCTGAAACGATCTTCTTCAGTCAGCACCGAGACGGCCGCAGCGCCGCCCGACTGGTAGCTCCTCGCGATCTCTGAGGCATCAGCGTTTTTGCGGCGGTGTGACAGGAATTGACTTTGACGGCGCGGGCGCGCAGCACCGAAGCCATGCCTGCCAACTCCGCAGCCGTTTCACCTTTCGCAGCGAGCGCGATCAAACTGGCGGCAATCTGCGCATCGCTCGCGTCGGCCCGGAGCATTGCTTCGAGAAATTCCGCTGACTCCGCCTGACTGAGGTCCTCGCGCTTTAGCAACCGGGCCAGGTAGTGACGAAGAATGCTGTTGACCATGGGAACTTCGTAAGGCGTGAACTTTTTGGAGGGCGCTGACCTGTCAGCGCTTTGGTCGGTCGCGACCTGTCGCGACTGGGCCGCCATTGAGTCAACTTGAAGAAGCGGCGTCAAGCCGCCGCAAACTAAAGCGCTGACAGGTCAGCGCACTCCAAAATTCGCTAGCGTTTCTGTTCCGCATCGCGCAGCATCTGGGCCATATCAGGTCGCTGATTCTTCACCGCCCACGCCGCCGCGGTCATGCCACTCTCATCCTTCATCGCCGGGTCAGCGCCTTTCTCAATCAGCAGTCGCGCCGCCAGTTGATGGCCGTAGACGGCGGCCCACATCAACGCCGTGCCGCCGAGCTTGTTCTTCGCGTTCGGTTCGGCGCCCGCCGCCAGCAGCATTTCCAACAACTTCAGGTTGCCGCGTTGCGCAGCACCATGCAACGGCGTGTCGCCATCCGCGTCCGGAAGATTGGGGTTGGCGCCGCGCGCGAGAAGGTTTTGCACCTTGTCGTTCTGCTGACTCCAAACGTACCACATCATCGCGGTCATCCCGCTCGCGCCCTGCGCGTTCAAATCAACTTTGGGTTGGGCCAGCAACAGGTCGGCAATCGCGTCGTTCTTTTTCTCGAGAGCGCGCAAGAGCGCAGTGTAGCCGCCGAAATCTTTCGCGTTCGGATCCGCGCCGCCTTTCAAAAGCACTTTCACGATCGCTTCGTTCTGGTGCCAGGCAGAATAAACGAGCAGCGGCATGCCGCTTTCTTCGTCCTTGACGTTCGGATTCATCCCGGCGGCGAGAAAACCGTCAACCGCGATCGCGTCGTTTGCGGCGGCCGCTGACGCGAAAGCTTTTTCGTTGAACTCATAACCGCGCAACTTCAAAAACTGCTTGGCTTCGGCGGGCGTGGGACGTTTGGGCGCAGACTGTGCACAACCAATTAGAGGCGCCGACGTCAGCAAAACGACGACGAATATTTTCCATTTGGCGTGGGCCAAGCGCTGCCTCCTCTGGGCGTCCTCTGTGTTCTCGGTGTCTCTGTGGTGAATGCTTTTCGCGCGTCGTCTACCACGGAGGCACAAAGAACACAGAGGGGGCACAAAGAAGGTCAAGTTGGCCCACCATCTGCTGAAGGATGCGCTGGCTGAAGTCATTGCTATTTCTTGCAAGGAGAGACGAGCGCGCGATTGATGCGCACCGGCTTTTCTGGTTTCTCACCTACCGCCGGCGCCTTATTGATCGCGTCGGCAACCTCGATGCCTTTAGTCACTCTGCCAAACGCGGAAAATTTTCCGTCGAGGTGATGGCCGGCGCCGACGAGTATGAAGAAATGCGTGGTGGCGCTGTTGGCGGTTTCCGGGCGCGCCATGGAAACGATGCCGCGCACATGCCTGACCAGGCCCGGTTCGTCGGGAAGCTTGCGCGCCATTCGCCGCGACAGCGCGTAGCTCCACTTTTCACTCGTGGAGAGGTTGCCGCCCTGAATGACGAAGTCTTTGACCGTGCGCGTGAAGGTGGTCGTGTCGAGCGCGCCGGTGGCCGCGAGATTGAGAAAGCTGCGAACATTCTCAGGCGCAACTTCCGGAATCATTTCGATTTCGATCGCGCCCAACTCAGTTTCGAGACTGACGCACTGCGTCGCCATCTTCTCGACCGTCGCGCCGTCAAACGGCTCGGGAGCGACGGCGACTGCGGGCTCGGCTGGTCGCGCGTTGGCTTTCTTAGCGTCGGTTTGCGGGGAGGCCGGCTGCGGCTCCTGCGCCGCGGCGGCGATAGCCAACGCCGCAAGACACAGGATGACAAACAAGAGGGAGCGCGCGCGTCGCGCGAATGATTTTCTGTGGCTCCCTCGCCGTTTCAACGCGTCGCTATTGTCGTTTGTTGCTCGCATCATCGCTTGGCTCTCGAGTGAGCGCCTCGTGTTAAAAGCGCCGTAGGCGCGAAATGTTTATAGACCTAAACCTATTCAAATCCCCTTCCGCATGAGCGAAACCTCGGGTTTCGCTCATGCGGAGAATTCTTTCGGGGAGCAATGTTTCTATAAACATTGCGCTCCTCCGGAGCTTCCGAGCCCGTCGTGACGCTCCGGGTTCTGACAAAACCCGCCAGCAAACGGTCAAACCATTCTCGCTGCTGACAGCCACTGTCCGCCGTCCACCACCAACATCGCGCCGTTGATGAAGCTGGCGGCGTCTGAACACAGAAACAACGCTGCCTTTTCGATGTCGCTGATGCGACCAAAGCGTCCGAGCGGAATGTTCTTTTTCAGTTTCTCTTTGACAGGTTCCGGCACGAGGCGCTTCATGCCTTCCGTGTCTTCGATCGGTCCCGGCGCGATGCCATTCACGCGAATGCCGTAGCGTCCCCACTCGACCGCCAGGTTGCGCGTGAGTGCGTCGACGCCAGCCTTCGCTGCCGAAACGTGAAGCTGCATCGGCGTGCCGAGATAATGAAGCGTGGCGCTGATGTTCAGAATCTGACCCTGATGCTCTTTGAGTTGGGCGAACGCGGCCCGGCAAACATTGAACGTGCCTTTAAGATCGATGTCGACGACGGTGCCAAATCCGTTTGGCGACAACGCTTCAGCGGGCGAAAGAAAATTTCCGGCGGCGCCGTTGACGACGATATCGATTTTGCCGAAGCGGGCGATCGGTCTCAGCAATTGCTCTCTCAACTTCTTCCGGATTCCGGACGTCGGCGGCGACGGCGAACGCTTCGCCCAGGTTGGTGTTGTCACCGCGCGCGTCGTTGATCGCCTCGGCCGCCGGCTCGAGATGTTCGAGTTTACGGCTAACCAAAGCAACGTTGGCGCCCGCTTCGGCCAACGCTCGCGCCACGCCGCCAGTGATTCCGGTCCCGCCGCCAGTTACAAAAGCGACGCGGCCTTTGAGAATTCCGTCTACGAAGATTTTATCAGTCATATTCTTTTAGGGGCGGACCTGTGTGTCCGCCCAAAGGGAGTTTAGAGGCGGGACTTGTCCCGCCAACGATGCCAACAAGAAGTTGGGACAAGTCCCAACTCTAAACGATCGATTACATGATAGGACGTGGCACTCGATTACATGATAGGACGTGGCACTGCTCGAAACTCACTCATAACTCATAACTCATCACTATTTCCTACCCGCCGGCGATGAACGGCCGCGACTGAACAATATAAATCTGACCCTTCATGTAGGCCCATTCAATGTCCTGATCGCGAACGCCGCCGAACACGCGCTTGATCGCGGTCGCCGCCGTCACCAGCCGCCGGATGACGTCGTCAGTCAAGACCACGCGCTCGCCCGTGATCGCAACTTCCTTAACGCCGCCCCGCTCGTCAAACGTCAGCAGGCTGTCTTCGTCAGAACGCGTCAACACCTGAACCGCATTGCCGCGCGTGGCGAAAAATGATCTGCTCAGCGACTCTTTTGCCTTCGACGACCTTGATGCCCAGCCCGCGCTTGGCGCTGATGTAGATCGCTCCCTTATTTTCCTTGTCGAACGGATCGGCGGTGATCATCACGCCCGAGCTTTCCGAATTGATGCCTTCCTGAATCAGCACCGCCATGAAGATCTTCGAGTGATCGATCACGGCGCGTTCGCGCGCTTCGTACGCCTCGAAATTCCAGAGCGACGCCCAGACCGTCTTGATCGGCGTCGATCAGTTGCTGATCTTCCTTAACATTCGGAACGGTTGTGTAGAGGCCGGCGCCGCTGAAATTTGGCAAGTCTTCCGAGTTTGAAGAACTGCGGACAAACAAACCCTTGCCCGGAAACTCGCGGTGCACGCGGCGCAGAAGTTGCGCCCGCAGATCGTCGTCAAACTTCGCCTGCTTGATCTGCTCGCGCAGATTCGTCGAGCTTCTCGCGACGATAAGCCGGGTCGTGCACAAACTTCTGATCGTTCAGCAGCGCAAAGATCACGTCGTCGAGATTGTTCGCCTTGATGAAGTCGTCGTAGTAGTAAAAAGGAATTGTGAAACCGTTTGGCACGACGATGCCGGGCAGGCGCGCGTTCATCACTTCGCCTAAGGTTCGCCGACTTGCCGCCATAAGCAAGCGACGCGCGGGATCGCTGTTGGGCCAAACCGAGCATGCGTGTTTCGGCAAGATCGAGCGGCGGCTTCATCACATCCAGACGCTGCGCCAGCCGGCGCTGATACTCGCGCAACTGATTCACGTCCGCGCGCTTGATTGAATAACTGTCGCGGCGCGTCTCAAACTCCACCCACCAACCGTCGTACTGCTTCAAAAGCGTCGTCGCATCTTTGATGTACGCGTTCGGCACGCCCCAGCCTTTCGCGAGCAGATTGATGTGCGACAGCGGCGTCGAAGGATGCGACGTGATCACTCCCGCGACTGGCGGCAGTTGAACCGGCACTTCATCGAGCACGAGGATTTCGTTGAAGCCGATCTCGACGTGCTCGTCGAGTTTGGGAATGACGTGAATGCGGCCCAGGCCTTTGGCGACGTTCAGCGCCTGGTACTGCCTGCTCCTTCGCGATGTCGCTCTGCAACACGCGCGCGAGGCCGGCGACTTTACGTGATTCGGCATCCTGACGAATTGAATTTGGTTTGTAGGCGACTGGGGTGAAAAAGCTCGCGTTAATCACGTCGGACGTGAGTTTGATCAGATCCGCGGTAATCAGATCGCCTTCCCAGGATTCAAACGTCCAGCGCTTGATCGGAGTTTGATAAGCGATGCGTGCCGAGGAGGAAGCGCCGGTTGGCTTTCAGATAGTTGTTCTCAAAAAACTCGCGACCGCGTTCGAGCGAGAGATACGTTCCGTTCACGAAATCCTTGTGGAAGGCGTAACGCTGGGTGTTGACGTAGTAGATTTTGTTTTGATCTTTGCGGTCGATCACGAAGAGCACGTGCGGCAAGGCGTAAGGCGTGTTGGGATCGTAAGTGACGGCAAGGGTGTTGAATTCGGCGGCGGACTTGACTGCCGGAAGCGACCGCGGCGTTTCAGTTTGCGCGGCGACGCTTTGAGCAGCCACCGCTGAAACCAAGATCAGAAGCAGCGCGTTGATTACTGAATTAATTGCAACTCGCATTCGTCAGATTCCTCAGCGCCAATCTCAACTCTTTGGAGTGCGCTGCCCTGTCAGCGCTTTTTCTTCGTGGCGGCCTGACGCCACGTCTTATCCAAAATCATTGCGGCCGCAGGTCGCGACAGGTCGCGACCAACCAAAGCGCTGACAGGTCAGCGCACTCCAAATTCAAGCTCTTTGCTCATGCGCACGAGCAATTCTAGCAAATCATCGATGTGACGACGCTCCGTCAGGAAGCTATTGATGTTCACACGCAGCGCCCGCCGCCCGTTGAGCACTGTCGTCGTGATCCACGCTTCGCCGCTGCGCTCGATTTTTTGCTGCAGTTGCTGCTGCAGGCGATCCTGTTCAACCCCGGAAAGATCGGCAAAGCCCGGGCGCGTAAGTCTAAAACAACAGACTGCCGTCTCCACCGATCCGAGACGTTCGAAGCCAGCCATTCGGTCGATCCTGCGGGCCAGGTAATTTGTCAGTTCGACCTGACGTTCGATCACGGCGGCGTAGCCCTGCGCGGCCCATCAACTTCAGCGCCATCCAGAGTTTCAGCGAACTGAAACGACGCGTGCCCATCTGACCGTAGCGAAAAAAATCAAACTCGACGTCGGCGCCGCCGCGATCCTCATTCAAATACTCCGGACTCATGTCAAACGAGTCGCGCAAAATGCGACCACCGCCGCGGACCAGCACCGCGCCGCAGGCAAACGGCACAAACATCCACTTGTGCGGGTCGAAGGTGATTGAATCCGCCAACTCGAGGCCGCGCAGTTGGACGCCCAGCCTTTTGCGAGAACGCGAGCGTCCCGCCGTACGCAGCATCGATGTGATACCAGCAATTATTTTCGCGCGCGATCGCCGCGAAGCTCGGGCAGCGGATCGATCACGCCGGTTGAAGTTGCTCCCGCGATTCCAATCACGCAGCACGGCGTCGCGCCCGCGTCACGATCCGCCTGGATTTGTTGTTGCAGCGCGTCCGTCCGGATGTGAAAGTTTTCGTCGACGGGAATCTTGCGCAGGCTGCTGCGGCCCAGGCCGAGAATGTCAACGCTGCGCTCGATGGAAAAATGACACTGCTCGGAGGCGTAGACGGTAAGATTACCCGGCGCGGACCGCAAACCTTCAAAAGGGACAGACAGGAATGTCTGTCCTACTGCGGACGGCTGGACGCGGTCGCGGGCACACTTGAGCGCGATCAGATTTGCTTCCGTGCCGCCGCTGGCCAACACACCGAAACTTTCCGGGCCATAACCAACTAGCTCGCACAACCAGCGAAGCACCCGCGCTTCGATCATCGCCGACGTGGGACCGTTGCGCCAGGCGCCGGCGTTTTGATTCAACGCCGAAGCGAGCGCGTCCGCCCACACGCCGATCGGCAGCGGCGTCGGATTGAACTGGCCGTAGTAGCGCGGGCTGGCAACCTGCATCGCGTGGGCCAACACGTCGGTCTTGAAGCGGTCCAGGATTTCTTCAGGCGCCATTCCCTGTTCCGGAAACGGCTCGTCAAAGAGTCGCTCCAGGTCCTGAGGCGTGGCTGTGGACATAATCCGCTTCGAGTCGAGACCGGCGGCGTACTCCGTGATGATCGCCGTCACGGCTTGTCCCAGTTGCTCGTGTTGTTTTGCCAGATCGTCGGTCATAGTTTCGAACAGAATCTCACGCGCGGCAGCATCCGAGCAAAGCGGAGCAATAGCCCGACCGTGATGGGAGGCTTGCGAAGCGTAACCATCCGAGCCCGCTGCATCGGAGCTTTGCGCTCGGCGACGCTTTGGGGGAAACTGCGGCGAGATGAAAACCTCGACCCAAACACAAAAATTTCGACAGACTCTCGAAAGCGAAGCGGCGGCTTATGACGTGACGCTGTCGTCGCCGGCGCTGGATGGTTTGGCAAAGTATTACGAACTGCTGAGCGTCTGGAATTCTCGCGTGCACCTGGTGGCGCCGTGTTCGCCGGAAGAGTTTGCCACCCGCCACGTGCTCGAATCGCTCGTCCTGCTGAAGTATTTGCCGAGTGAGGCGCGGACGGCAGAAGTTGGCGCCGGCGGCGGCTTGCCGATCATTCCCTGTCTGATCGTCAGGCCCGATCTGCGGGCGGTTTTGATCGAGGCGTCACCAAAGAAAGCGGTTTTTCTGCGCGAAGCTTTGAACCATGCGGCGGTTGCCAACCGCGCAGCGGTGATTGCGCAGCGCTTTGAAAGTGTTACCGCGCCGCCGGTTGGATTTGTAACCTGCCGGGCGTTGGAACGTTTTGAGGAAATGCTGCCTCATCTTCTCGAGTGGGCGCCGCCGCAGACGACGCTGTTGCTGTTTGGCGGTCAGCGACTGGAGCGACGCATCGAAACGCTGGGTTTCGCTGCCACGCCGGAGTTGCTGCCGAGATCGAAGGCGCGGTTTCTCTTCGTGGTTAAGAAGCGGTGAACCGGAAACGGTTAACGGCAGAATGTGAACGGAAACCCGCGAAGCGGGTGTAAGCATAAAGCGTGGGGTGGAGCACAGCGGAACCCCAGGATCCGTTGCGTACAAGAACTCGAGCCCACGAAGTGGGCGACAGAATCCTGTTTTTGAGAGATCTGTCGTCGTGTGGTCGCATCCGATTCCGCCGTCGCACGCTTCGCGCGCTCCCTGTCACTGGGTTCTCTTTCCTGGGGTTCCGCTGCGCTCCACCCCAGGCTTTACGCTGGCGCCCGCTACGCGGGCTGGATTGTTCGTCGTCTCACCGACAGACTGAAGTTTGTCGACATTTTCTGGAAAGCGAATCGCTTTCGTTATTTCAAAAAACCAAGAGAAAGTATTTAGTGCCGGCCGATGTCTCGAACACGAGCATCGTCACCAACCGCCTGGGAGTTGGCTTATGCCCCAAGCCAACTCCGTCAGGCATTCACGCGAGACTTTCGCCCTGCCCCGACGAACAGTCTGCCAGCGGTCGTACCCCAACTGTGCGGAAGCAGGAATTTGCCTATGTCGCGGAATCTGTCTATGTCGCAAGCTAAAAGTGGCACTCAAAGCAGGCTGCGGATCAAGACGCTGGGCTCGCTCGCCGTCCTCGTGTTGATGCTCGGGCTGGCGCCCGCGGTCAGCGCCGACCCGATCCAAATCATCACGAGCACTAACGGCTTCGAACTCCTGGGGATGGGGAACAACGCGCGCGGCACCACGAATCCGAATTTCGATGCGCTCTTCGGCGCGGCCCATACAGCCACGCACGTGATCGACTCGGCGGGCGGAAGTTTCACTACAGTCATCAATCCGTTGCTCTTCACGCCGGGCTTCACGGGCTTCGGTTCGGGGGGCACGTACGATTTCAATTTCTCGCAACTGCTGACGGTGAACGGACAAACTCGGACGCTGAACTTGCTGGCGACCCTTACGGTCACAGCTATTGAAGACTCAGTTCGGGTCGTTGCGATGGATCCGCTTATTTTTGATTTTGACACTTTTACTGTGTCTGCTACCGTGCTACCTGTTACAGTGTTCGGTACCGAGAACGGCGCGTTCCGAGATTTCCTGTGCGCGCGGTTTGAAGTGACGCCGAAATGCGATACCACGGTTCCCGAGCCGGCGACGATGATTTTGCTGGGCACGGGCCTCGCGGGCATCGCCGCCAAAATTAGAAGGCGCCAAAAGGCCCGACACGGCGTCTAACAGGTAGGCTCCTCCCAGAGTGAGCCGAAAGCCCGACTCTTAACGAAGTGCTGCAGATTTGTAGCGCTCGTCAAGGTCGGGCTTTTGATTGAACGGGAAGCATTTGCCGCGGATTTACGCAGAGAAACGCGGATCAGAACGTTTTTACAATTGGTCATTCAGTCCTTTGCGTAAATCGAGCAGACACTAGCAGCGACAAAAAAACGCGGATCAGAAACCTTTGCTTGCTGGTTCTGATCCGCGTTCATCCGCGAAAATTCGCGGCTGGTTCTTCCTGACGTTGCCGGCTACGGCACGATGTCCAGGCCGATCAACTGCTGTCCCGAGATAACAAATTCCGCCGGCGGCAGTTCCATCTCATAAACAGCCGACAGCACCGTCGGCGTGTACCCGCCGGAGTTTCTGTCGCTGTTGAGCGTCGCCACTACTGACGGCGGCAGGTTCGGCAGTTCGCTGGTGCCGATGACCGCGCCGGGCGTAATCCTAAACAGTTTCACGTACAGCCGATCGCTCTTTTTCACTTTGTTGATGGCCCTGACGAGCTGCGTCAGATCCTGCGGCACAAAAGCCTTGGCCGCGGAGCCTTCCTGCAACGCTCCGCCATCGCCGACGAAAACGAGCAGTTGACCCGGAATGGCGTCGTCGGGAATCTGCACCGGAATGCGCTGCACAAACTGTTTCCCTGATTCCGTCCGCACGTAAGCCTGCACCTCGATTCGCTCGCCGCGCCGCGCTTCCGTCTTGCTGAGCGCGATTCGTTCGAGCGTGCCTGCGTACTTTGTGTCACTCGAAGAAATGTCGAGCGTCACGCCTTCGATCTGGACGTCGTCAAAGCCGCTGCCAAGCAACGAACTCATCGGCCCGGCAACGGAACCGGCCGCAAGGATGGGCGAGTTGCCCGCCGAGAAGCGACGATCGACTTCAACCGGCTCCTGTCCCTTAATGTTGATGGCTCCCTTGATCGTAATCGTGGAATCGCCGAGGGCGCGCTCGCTGGAAGTAATCGTGTTGAAGACGGTGATGTTCAACAGCAACGGCGTCAAAAACGGGTCGTTCGCAATCTCGTAATTGAATGTTTCGCTGCGATCGCGGCTGGTGTGCAAGTTGATCTTCACCGGGATCATTTTCGGCGCCTGACCAAGTTCACCAAAAACACCTGAGGCGCGGTCCTGAGAAATCGAACCCATCATCGCGCCGGGAATGGACAACTTAAACGAGTTGTTGACGTTGGCAATAACCGTGACGACGGAGGTTTCGCTCATCGGCATGTCTGACGCGCCGAGACTCAGGAACGGATGGCCAAACGCGTAGATGCGATCGCCGTCGCGCAGCGTGACCGTGCCCGAGGCAGCGATTGAATAGTCGCCGCGAACCAACTGCACGCTGACGGACGATCCGCCCGGAAGTGTTTTATCAGTCGCCTTCGCGAGGGGCGTGATTCCGGCGGAACCACCGGCGCCGGAGACCGGCAACAGCCCGTTTGCCATCAGTTGCGGCGCAAACATCGCGAGCGATTGCTGGCTGATGCCTCCGAAAACAACCGGCGTGGCAATCGGCGTCATCTGCTGGCCTAAAAGAGGCAGCAAAGGCGAACCGGCGGAGACCGGCGCCATTAACGACATCGAGGTGATCGCCGGCTTCGGCAAAGTTGGCTTCCATTCAGTCGAAGCGAGTTGTGCAAACGAGATAGCGCGCGGTTCTTTGGGACGCTGCGTCTGGCCGGCTGAGCCCTTCTCAAAAATGTCAATCATCTGCTGGATGGGAGTGATGCCGGCGATCGGTTCTTTGGAAAACGGAAAACTGAAAGCAATCGCGCCAACCAACTTGCCGTCAATGTAAACCGGTGAGCCAGACATGCCGGCAAAGACGCCGGTCTGCTCAACGTTCGCGCCCGTCAGCCGCGCGATGATTGCCGACTGGCGCGGGCCCGGAAAACCCGGCAACACGCCCAGAATTTCTACGCCAAACTCCTCCGCTTCAGTTCCGGAAAATACGGTCCGCGCAGTTCCCTTCATTCCCGGCCGCAGATCATCAAGCGCAAAAAGCCGAGCATCCTTGACCGTTGCGACCGCCGCCGGCTTTTCCCCTGCGACAGGTTTTTGCGCAGCAGCTTTTTGTGCGTCAACCTTTTGTGTGGCAATTAGGCCGCCGGTGGTCGCGATGACAACCGCGACAAGAAGGACTTTGGCAAAACGTTTCATTAAAAACCTCTTGTTGTTTACTCCCAGCACCCGGCTGCCTCGCAGCGGAGTGCTTAGGGCGACTATAGCTTTAGCCCACAGGCGGGTCAAGGTACTCCTTAGACGCTGAAACCTCGAACCGCGTTCCTTTATTTCTCAACCTGTTTCTCGACTTCGTCGCGAGATTTCGCGATCCCGGCCCCGGCGACTAAGATTCGCTTGTGAACTCACCGGTGAACTCTGTCGAAGGCTTCATTCTTGTCGGCGGTCGCTCGCGACGGATGGGAACCGACAAAGCGCGGCTCATGCTCGGCGGACAAACTTTTGTTGACAGGATTGCTGTCGAACTTTCGGCGGTCACGCCTTCAGTCACCATTATTGGCGGAATTGTTGGCGGAATCGTTGGTGGAACTACTCCTGCCGCCGAACTCAAAACTCAAAACTCAAAACTCAAAACTGTTCCCGACGTCTACCCAAACTGGGGAGCGCTCGGCGGCGTCCACGCCGCGCTGTCGGCTTGTCGCGCCGAATGGGCGCTCACAGTCGCCTGCGACTTTCCTTTCATAACCCGCGGTCTCTTTGCCAGGCTTCTGAGTTTCCGCGGCGATTTTGACGCAGTCGCCCCCGTCCAACGCGACGAGATTCCGCAGCCGCTTTGCACTTTGTACCGGATGCAGCCTTGTCGCGAACGCGCTGAAGAGTTGATCAAAACGGGCGAGCGAAAACCTGTTGCTCTGTTACAATCGGTGCGCACACGGTGGGTGACGTTTAGTGAAATCGTCGATCTGGATGGCGCGCATCGCTTTTTCGACAACATCAACACGCCGGAAGACTACGCTCGAGTAAGCGGGGAAGGAGTTGACAATAAAGATGCAGGGGTGAGCTAGTGCTCGCTGAACGCTAGCGCTCGCGGAGGCCATTCTCGCAGCGGATCAACCAAAGCGATCGGTTCGTCGTTCATCCCTTGATCTTCATCCTCCATCCTTTCGCTTATGGCTACTCGACGACGAATCGGCAAGAAACTTCTTAAGTCGCTGCTGCCAATCCTGCTCATCCTCATCGTGGCGCTGATCATCGCGCTCGGCTCCATGGTCCGCTCAATCACCCGCCCGCCGCGTCAGGCTTTTTTCGTAACACCGCAATCCTTCGCGCAAATCAGTGGACGAGTTTTGAAAGTGACTGATGAAAACTGGCGCAACCGCGACGGCACGCCCGCCCGTGGTTGGCTGTTGCGAGGTTCCGAAGGCGCGCCCGCGATCATTCTTTTGCACCGTTACGGCGGCGATCGTTCGTGGCTTTTCAATCTGGGCGTGAAACTAAATGAAGCCAGCAACGCGACGATCCTCTGGCCCGACCTGCGTGGACATGGCATCAACCCGCCGGTCAAGTGGACTGCATTCGGCGTGCGCGAAGGCGATGATGTAGTCGCAGCGCTCGACTTTCTCCGGTCTCTCAAAGGCGACCGGCAGCGAGAACTCATCGGTGAGCGCGTCGGCGTTTACGGAGTGGAACTCGGCGCGTATGCGGGACTGCGGGCTGCGAGTCAGGATTCGGCGATTCAGGTTCTGGCGCTCGATTCGGTGCCGCGTGGTCCAGACGATCTGGTGAGCGGATCTTTGCGGCACAAGGTCGGCGTCGGGAATCGCGCCTTGCTCTTTCCGGCGCTGCTGGCGACCCGGGCTTATTTTCTTGGGAAGTATGACAACACTACTTCGTGCGATCTGGCGGCCCGCTTAGGCAGCCGCGACGTGCTTTTGTTGGCCGGCGCGGACGATAGTTACCTGCGCGAGTCAACCAAGTCGATCGAACAATGCTTTGCGGATAAAGCGAGGTTGGAAGTTAAGACTGAGCTGCCGCTGACCGGCTTCACCCTGCCCTCGGCAACCGGCGAACAAGGCGAAAGCTACGATCGCCCGGTGATCGATTTCTTCGTTAAGAATCTCCGATAAAACAGTTCCGAGTTTCAAGTTCCAAGTTTCAAGTTCCGAAGGAAATCGTTTAAACGGTTTCCCTGCTCTTGAGACTTACGATCACCCGGCTGAAGCCGGGTGTGAATGAGAACCTCGACGTTACTTCTCGTGCAAAGCCCCTCGAAGATACTTTGTGCAAAGCTCCTCGAAGACAACCCGAACCCCGAACTTGAAACTTGAAACTTGAAACTTGAAACTTGGAACTTGGAACTTGGAACTTGGAACTTGGAACTTGAAACTTGGAACTTGGAACTTGAAACTTAAAACTCTCACTTCGCCCGAACCGCGACCAGCGCGTAACGCGAGTTGTCTCCAATAACCACAGTTTCGGCCGTCGTCATTGCCGTTAACCTGGCAACGTCTTCCGTTGGCACGAACGCCAAAACAGTCTCCTTGCGCTGGCCGGCATCGTAGACCAGTCCTCCCGGTCCTTCGTACATGACCGGCTCTCCGTCCGCGCCGTAAATCACGCGATCGTTCGCGTAGAATTCCGGCGTACGATCGCTGCGTTGCAGGCCGTAGATCGGCGTCTGCGAATAGCCGCGAGCGTCCGCGAGCTGCAGCAGTCGTTTGGACGATTCCAATTCCGCTGCCGCCGGCGCCACCCAATGCAGCGCGAGAACCAAGACGATAACGGTCGCGCCCGCCAGCAAAATTACTGCGACGCTGCGCCGGCGAGGTGCGAGAAATGGAAAAACTCCTGCGACCAAAAATGGCGCTGCGACCACCACACCGAGCCAGTGCGGCACCGTCGCGGTGCGCCAGGCATAAACGAGCACGCCCACAGCGAACAGCAGTCCGCAGCTCGCCGTCGTCATGATTTGCCACGTTGTCGGCCAACGTCTCGTGGTCGAATCCGCCGTCAGCCGCCACATTCTTTCGCCAGCTATCAACGCGGCCGCCGGCAGTATCGGCATGATGTAACCGGGAAGTTTCGATCCCGAAAAACTAAAAAAGAGAAACGGAAACAGGAACCACGCCCGCGCAAACACCATGAGTTTCCGGAAGCGATCGTCCGAGGCGTCAGCAGCAGGAACGGCAGCCGGAGCGTCAGTGCGCCGCAACCACGATCTGAATTGCCGCAGTCCATCAATCAGGAACACGGTCCACGGCAGAGCCAGCAGCGGAACAACCTGCAGGTAGTAATAAAACGGGCGCCAGTGGTGATACTTGTCGGAAACGTAGCGCGCAAAATGATGCTGAACGAAAAACTGATCGATGAACGGCCAACCGTGGCGCGCAATGACCGGCCCGTACCAGGTCGCCGCAACAATCAGCGCCAAGGGCAACCCCCAGAGCACGCTCAGGATTGTTCGACGGGCGGGCAAGCGTCTTTGAAGTAGACAAAACAATCCGACGACGCCCGCGGGAATCACAATTCCGATCAGGCCCTTCGCCAGCAGCGACAAGCCGACGAAAATGTAGAACCCGGCCAGGAACCCACCACGCAGTTTTTCGTTCGGCTCAACCTCGTGAAGAACATAAAACGCGAGCGCCCACGTCATCGTCATCGTCAGGACCATGTCAAAGCTGGCGGCGCGTGAGAAAACAACGATGCCAACCGTGGTCGCCGCCGCCAGCGCGCTCCAGAAAGCGTAATTCTTGTCAGAACCACCTGCGTAAGCGGGTGGCCAACCGTGGGGCGACCCACCTGTGTAAGCGGGTGGCCAACCGTCGTCCAACCCACTCGCTACCGCAGGTGCTACTGACAAATCGTTGCGTTCCACGCGACGGCCGACGACAAAAACAGCCGCGATCGTCAGTAGACCAGCGACGGCTGCCGGCAAGCGCGCCGCCAATTCCGTCACGCCAAACAATTTGAAGCTGACGATCATCATCCAGTAAGGCAGCACCGGCTTTTCAAACCACAAATGTCCGCCGAGCGTGGGCGTGATCCAGTCCCCGCGCATAAACATCTCGCGCGCCACTTGCGCATAGCGAGGCTCGTCCGGACCAACCAGAGGAATTTGTCCCAGACCGTAAAAATAGAACGCAACAACGGCGAGAAAAAGTAGAACTGTGCCACGCTTGGCAAGGCTTGAAGGTTGCAAGTATATTCGCTCCGATTTGAAAGCAGTGGGCTGTGGGCCGTGGGCTGTGGGCCGTATTCAGAGTCGAACAGGACCGCGGAATTCTTAACTGCACACAGCCCACTGCACACTGCCCACTCGAAAATTGAATGATAACAGGAAACAGTAAACGTTGACCTTACGCACCGCAGTCATCGGCGTGGGCCATCTTGGCCGGCAACACGCCCGCATCCACGCAGACCTGGCCGCCGAGGGCCTGACCGAGTTTTCTTTCGTTTGCGACCTCGACGAGAAAACTGCGCGCGCGATTGCGTCGGAAAGGAGCGTCGAAAGCACAACTGACTGGCGCGCGCTCGTTGGCAAGGTCGACGCGGTCAGCCTCGCGGTGCCGACCGAGTCGCACTCCGAAATCGCGGTGGAACTGCTGAACGCCGGCATCCACGTGCTGGTTGAAAAGCCGATTGCGCGTACGCTTGCCGAGGCCGATGAGATGATCGCGGCGGCCGAAAAAGGCGGCGCGCTATTGCAGGTGGGCCATCTGGAACGATTCAATCCGGCGCTCGTCGCGTTGCGCCCGCACGTGCGCAATCCTGTCTATTTTGAAATTCATCGCGTCGGCGAATTTACCGCTCGTTCGCTCGACATCGACGTGGTGCTCGATTTGATGATTCACGATCTCGACATCGTGCAGTGGCTGGTCGGCGAAGATGTTGAGGTGACGGAGCTGCACGCGGTCGGCATTCCGATTCTCACGGGCAAAGTCGACGCCGCAAATGCGCGGCTGGAATTTTCGTCAGGCGCCGTCGCCAACATCACCGCGTCGCGCGTCGGCACGGAGAAGATTCGCAAGATGCGATTTTTCCAACCTCATGACTACATCGCCGTCGATTACGCCACGAAGCATGCTTCGATCAGCAGCCTGGCGCCGCCGAGCGCCGACGGCGCGTGGCCGGGCGTTCACACGCGGAACCTCGACGTCCTCGACGTCGAACCTTTGCGCGCGGAGATTGTCGCGTTTGTGGAGGCCGCACGAGATCGACTGCCAGCGCCAGTCTCTGGAGTTGAAGGCCGAAACGCGCTCGCCCTGGCGCTGCGGGCCCTCGAGAAGATTCAGGACCACACCGTGCGTTCCGGGTTCAACGTCGCCGGCGCGAAGTTTGGAAAGTAGACTGAGATGTTCCTGGTGAGCGCGGGCATCTTGCCCGCCTTAACTGTCGAAAAGAAGAAGCGGGCAGGATGCCCGCGCTCCCAGGCGAACAAACCATGAAAAATAAAACCCTCCCACAGCTTCTCGTTTTCCTAATTCTCTTTACTTTTTCGTCGCCGCGGCTCGCTGCCCAGCAAGCCTGCCAAGCGCCTGCCTTGCCGTTGCCGACCGCCGGTCAAAACATTTTCACCGAGCACCAGGAAATGGATTTAGGCGACGCGGTTGCCGAACACTTGCAGCGAAACCATCGCACCATCGCCGACGAGGCCGTGACGGCGTATCTGCGCGGCATCGGCGAGCGAATCATCAAACATCTGCCGCCGAGTAATCTGAAGTTTCAGTTTTTCCTTTTCGACATCAACGACGTCAACGCCTTCACGCTGCCCGGCGGCCGAATTTACGTCTCGCGAAAAATGATTGCGTTCGCGCGCAATGAAGATGAACTCGCCGGTGTGGTTGCTCACGAGTTGGGCCACATCGTCGCGCGCCACTCGACGATCGACATGACCGTGCTGCTGCGCGAAGTCCTCGGCATCAGCCAGGTGTCCGATCGCGCGGACATCTTCGCGAAATACAACCAGCTAATCGAGAATGCCGCGCGCAAACCCAAGGCGTTTGAGAAACTCGACAATCACGAAGCGGGCAATCAAAACGTCGCTGATCTGATCGGACTCTACGCGATGGTCCGCGCCGGATACGACCCGCAGGCGCAGGCGGCCCTCTGGGATCGTTACTTTCAACTGAAAGGAAAAACCGGCGGCTTCCTCGCGGACCTTTTCGGTCGCACCAAGCCCGAGCAGAAACGCCTGCGCGAAATGCTGCGCGGTTTGGGCACGCTGCCGGCGCAGTGCCTGGGCACGCGTTTGGCGTCCAACGAAACCACTTTTCGCCAGTGGCAAGCAGACGTCGTTAGTTACACCGGTCTCGCGTTGAAAGAAAAAGAATCGGTGCCGGGACTGATAACCAGGACCACCCTCGAGCCGCCGCTGCGCAGCGACATCACGCACTTGCGCTTCAGTCCCGACGGAAAATTCATCCTCGCGCAGGACGACTCTGGCATCAACGTCTTGTCGCGTGAACCGTTCGCTGCCCTATTTCGCATCGCTGCGCTCGAGGCGAAGCCGGCGAAATTCACGCCAGACTCGCGCGCGATCGTCCTTTACACTTCAAACCTGCGCGTCGAGTTTTGGGACATCGCCGAACAAAAGTTGAAGAACGCGCACGAAGTTGTACTGCGCAAGCGCTGCATACAAACAGCCCTCTCGCCCACTGGAAAAGAGCTCGCCTGTCTCGACAGCGAGTTGGGTTTGAACTTGTTTGAGGTGGCGACCGGCGCGCCCATCTATGAAAAGAAGTCGTTCACGGAGATGGGTTATTTCGAAGCCTTGCTGGCCTTCTTGTTTGCCCGTTTGGCGGACGAAGATACGACGCCGTACGAGAGTGAAATTATTGGCATGGCCTTCTCGCCGGACGGTCATTACTTCGTGGCGGGGGATCGCTCAGTTAATTTCACAATGATGGGCACGATGGCGACTGACACGCAATCTGTCGCCTTCGATCTAACTACGCGCACGCCCGTTCAGCTCAAGGGCGAAATCAAGAAAATCATCGCCGGCGGTTTTGTGTTTGTCGGTTCGGACAAAATTGTCGGCAAAAATTTCGAGAACTCTGACAAGTCCGGCATTTACAGTTTTCCTTCAGGCGCGGTGGTTGAAAACTTTCAAATGTTCACAAACTCGATGGCGCCCGTGACTTCGGGAAATTACGTCATCCTGAAAAGCGCCGGAAAACTTTCGGGCGGTTTGCTCGACTTGTCCACGCGTAAAGTTTTTAAAGTGAACGAGCGATCGATGCTGGACAGCTACGATGGCATTGCCGCTTCCGAACAACTGAATTCTCAGCTCGCGCTTTACAACTTGAAGGGCGGCTCGCCGCAGACTTTGTTTCTGCCGGCGAACCCGCTCGGCCGTTTGTACGCAGTGGATCTGACACCGAACTTCGATTGGCTCGCCGTATCCGGCTTCTCGCGCGGCGGCGTTTGGAATCTGGCCCAAAACAAGCGCGTGCTTTACCTACGCGGGTTTCGCGGCGCGTATCTCGGTGACGACAAAACTCTCTACGCGGATTTTCCCAAGTACGAGCCTCAGGAACGCAACGTTGCTCATCTGAGTCTTACCACGACAGCCGGCACCGCCGGCCCGACGATTGACGAGTCGTCAGCGCAGCAACACGGTTCAGTCGTCGTGCAATTCAAACCGGCGAAGAAAGGCGGCAGCTACTCCGAGAACGCGGTGTTGGAAGTGCTCGACGCCCGGACGATGACGCTAGCCTGGTCCACTACCTTTCCGAAAGAGCGCCCGCGGTATTTTGTCTCGTCGCGAAATGGGACGATGACTTTCGTTTGGCCGGCTGATTCAAAAGCGGCGGCCGCTGACATCAAAGCGAATGCGGAATTGGCGCGGCAGTTGACCACGCTCAAGGAAAAACAGGGCGACTACCTGCTCAAGGTGGTTGACTTAAAGACTGGCGTGGCGCGCGGCTCTTTCCTGATGGAGACCGGCAAAGGATCGTTTCGAATCAGAGACGTCGTCGCCGGCGCCGATCGAGTTGCGATTTCTGACAACGAAAACCGCACGCTGGTTTACTCGCTCGCGAGCGGCCAGCAACTCGGCAAAGTGTTTGGACGCCAGGCTGCGTTCAGCACCGCGAGCAATCTGCTTTGCGTCGAAAAGACGGAAGGGGTGCTGGAACTGTACGATCTAACGTCGTTTGCCAAACGCCAGGAGTTCACGTTTGCGACGCGCGCGTCGCTGGTCAGTTTTAGTCCGGACGGCAAGCGGCTGTTTGTGCTGACCGCAAACCAGACGATCTATCTGATCGATGTCTCTTCGGCGGCGGGAGCTAACCTGGCTTTTTAATTAGTCTTTCTCTGTGCGTCCTCGGCTTTGCACAAATACTGTTTCTGCCCGGCAAAGAGCGGGGCAAGCCCGCCTTCCCAACCTGGAGACTCTTGGAGTTGCGCGATTGCATCTAAGTTGAAAGCCATTCTTTGGGAGATCAGAACCTCGATTCTAGTCAGCTCGGGGTCAGGAGGTGGGCTTGCCCCCGCTCTTTTTGTACTTTTTGTGAAGTCTGCGTCCTCTGTGATCTCTGTGATCTCTGTGGTGACTGTTGAGGGGTTAAGAATTCACCACTAAGGTACAGAGATCACAGAGGACGCACAGAGGAAAGCCGACACATAGGTATCGATGACCCAGCAAACAAAGCCTGAACCGGCGATCTCTTCAATGCTCGCGGAACGCATCACCGCCGGCGACTTCCCTTCCGCTGTTTACCTGATTGCTGAGGCGGGCCGCGAGCGTTTTGCGGACGCCATGGGCCACGCCGTCGTCGAACCCGAGCGCATCGCTGCCACCCTCGACACGATTTACGATCTCGCTTCGCTGACCAAGCCGCTGGTCACCGGCTTGCTCTGCGCGCGTCGAGTTGAAGCCGGCCAACTCTCGCTCGCCGGTTCGGTTTCCGAGTTCCTGCCCGAGTTTTCTCGAACCGACAAACAGACGATCACGGTGGGCCAACTGCTGACGCACACGTCAGGTCTGCCGGCCTGGAAGCCTTTGCACGTTCTTGCCGCCGGCGCATCGGAGCGCGCGCTCTCCGCCATCGCCGATTTGGATTTGGAATATCAACCCGGCACGCGCGTCGTCTACAGCGACTTGGGCTTCATCGTTCTCGGCCTGCTGCTGGAACGGCTGACTGGCAAGCCGTTGGTTGAACTCGCGCGGAGCGAAATCTTCGCGCTCCTGGAATTGAAACGCACATTTTTCAATCCGGAAATGGCCCACCAAACCGGCATCGCCGCCTGCGAAACAGGCAACGCCTACGAACGCGGCATGTACCACGCCACCGATGCGACCGAATACAAGCACTGGCGCAAGGAATTGATCTGGGGACAGGTCCACGACGGCAACGCCTATTTTTTAGGTGGCGCCGCTGGTCATGCGGGACTCTTCTCAACCGCGCGGGAAACGTTGCTGCTGGCAAATCAGTTTTTGCCTGGCGAGAAGAAACTGCTCAAACCGGCCACCTGCGACTTGTTTCGAGAGAATCTGACGCCGGGACTGGAAGAAGCTCGATCGTTCGGCTGGCAACTGGCGGAATCAAAAGACTCAGCCGCCGGTCCGGATTTGCCGCGCGACAGTTTTGGTCATTCAGGTTTCACCGGCACCAGTTGTTGGATTGATGCGTCCGAGCAGCGCATCTTCATCCTGCTGACGAATCGCACGCACGCCCGCGCCCTGCCGTTCGCAAACATCAACGCCGTCCGGCGCCGGTTTCATAGCCTCGCGGTAGCGGCGCTTTGAGTTTCAAGTCCCTAGTTCCAAGTTTCAAGTTCCGCTGTGAGGTCAGTACCACCTGCGGTAGCGGGTGGGTTGGCCGATTGCCGATTTCCAAGTGCCGATTGCAGACTGCTTTTGCGAAACAGGTAAATTGGCAATCGGAAATCGACAATTGGCAATGTAAGACACCCACCCGCTACCGCAGGTGGTACTGACCTCACAGCGGAACCTGGACCTTGAAACCTGAAACTTGGAACTTGGAACTTGGAACTCGAAACTAGGAACTCGAAACTGGGCGATCTTTCGGCAGGACGGTAAAGGTGTTGAGCCCGATAAATACACGGTCGCGTCTTCTGAGTTTCACCGCGAGCGTTTCCGGTTTCGGACGGGTAGCGATGATGGGTTTCGCGGACTGGCTCTCCGGTGTCTCGGTAGTCAGATAGAAGGGCGTGTCAGAAGTTTCGCAGGCAGTACCAGCGCTCGGATCGAGCCGAATCCGCAGCCGCTCGTAAGCTCCTACAAAACTCGTCTCCTCAACGATTCCGCTCGCGAGGCAGGCATGCCCCGCGGGCAACGTTTGCGTCTTGCTCAACGAAACGTCTTCCGGCCGAAAGACCAATTTGACCACGTCGCCGTCACTGAATTGTTCGGGATCCAGTTTCGCTGGAATCTGCGCCCCGACAATCTCGATATGATTTCCGCGCGCCACGCCCTCGAGAATGTTGGCCGCGCCGAGAAACGTCGCCACGTATTCACTCGCCGGGTTGTTGTAAACCTCCGCGGGCGTGCCAATCTGTTCGATGTTGCCCAAATTGATGACGGCGATGCGATCGCCCAACTCCAGGGCCTCCTCTTGATCGTGCGTGATGAAGATCGCCGGCACGTTTACCTTCTTCAGCAGCGCGCGTATCTCGCGGCGCAGGTGTCCGCGCGTTTGCGCGTCGAGGGCGCCGAAGGGTTCGTCGAAAAGCAAAACTTCCGGTTTGTAAGCAAGCGTGCGGGCGATGGCTACGCGCTGTTGTTGTCCGCCGGAAAGCTGCGACGGATATTTTTTGCGATGCTCCTCGAGTTGGACCAGTTCGAGCAAGTCGTTGACAGTTTTCTTCACTTCCTTGCGCGGGCGGCGCCTGATGCGCAAGCCGTAACCGATGTTTTTCTCGACCGTCATCTTCGGAAACAGCGCGTAGGATTGAAAGATGACGCCGACGCCACGTTCGCGAGCAGGCAGCTCGGTGACGTCTTTGTTATGGAGGATGACTTTGCCGGTGTAAGGTTGTTCCAGGCCCGCGATGATTCGCAGAATCGTCGTCTTGCCGCTGCCGGAGGCGCCGAGCAAAACGAGCGCTTCACCTTCGGCGACATGAAACGTGATGTTTTGCAGCACACTCGTCTTGCCGAAAAATTTGCTCACGCCAACCACGCTCGCGGCGTGTGGCGCGGGATTCTCACCTGAAACGGACGCCTTCTTTTCCATGACTTTGGCTACTTGAGCCATAGAATACCTCAACGACAACCCGCGGAGCGGGTGGGAGCGTAAAGTCTCGCAGTAATTTGGAGTGCGCTGACCTGTCAGCGCTTTGTTTGGCGCGACCTGTCGCAGCCGCTCGCTTCTTCCCTCACGGCCTCTCGCGTTTCTTCAAGATGCGGCGTCAAGCCGCCGCAGACCAAAGCGCTGACAGGTCAGCGCACTCCAAACTTTGGATTTTGGACTCATGCCGTCAATCCACGTCGAGCCAGTCGCGGGCGAAAAACAACACGCTGAAAATCAGAAACGAAAACAGTGCCAACACGATCGCGATCGCGTTGGCGGCTTCGATCTGTCCTTCGTTGAACTTCGCAAAGATGTAAAGCGGCGCCGTCTGGGTGCGCCCGGCGAGGTTCCCGGAAACCATGATCGTCGATCCAAACTCGCCGACCGCGCGGGCAAAAGTCAGCAGCGCGCCGGAAACGATCGCGCCACGCAGCGAAGGGAGGGTAACGTGCCAGAACGTTTGCCAGCGCGTCGCGCCGATCGTGGCTGACGCTTCTTCCAGCGAGCGGTTCATGGTGTCAAATACTGGTTTGATCACGCCGAACGCGAGCGGAAACGTAACGAATATGTTCGCGAGCACAATCGCGCTGGCCGTGAACATTACCTCGACGCCGTGCGGCCGCAACAGCCGGCCGAGCGTGCCGTAAGGTCCCCACAACATCAGCAAGGCGACGCCGGCGACCGCGGTTGGGATCGCCGTGGGTAACGAGATCGTGACGATTAGTGCGTTGCGACCCCAGAAGTTATAACGCGAGAGCACGTAAGCGGCGAAGAGGCCGAAAAGAACATTGAACACGGTGGCCCAGAAGCTGGTGACGACGGAAAGCTTGAGTGCAAAGACTGCATCCGCCGCCGTCAGCGCCGCCCAAAAACTTGCCAGGCCCTTGCTGGTGCCGAAAATGAAGATCGAGGCGAGCGGCAAAAAAACCAGCGGCAGCATCATGAAAACCAGCATGCCGATGCTCATCGGGCGCGCCACATCAAAGCCACGCACGTGCCGCATTGTCGGTGTCGCTGAACTCATGTTTCGAAACCAGTAAATCGTGAATCGTGAAAAGTGAATAGTAGTTTGAGCTTGTCACTCGACTACATCCTGGCAGCTAACCCGAAGCCTCCAACCCAGCGGAAGACAAACAATTTACCATTCACTGTTCACCTTTCACCGTTTTACTTCCTCTGCTGCACTTTGTTCTTGAAAATGCCTTCGATCACTTCCGGGTACGCCTTGTCCCAGCCGCCGAAGTAGTCGATCGTGAACGGCATCGCGATGTGCCCAAACTCCTTGTTGGCCTGATTCAGGGCGTCGTCGGTCACTGAGTAGAAATGGTGTTTCACGAAAGCCTGCTGCGCTTCGTCGCTCCAGAGGTACTGGACGAACGCGTCGACCAGCGCGCGCTTTTCGGCGGCGACGTTGCGGTCGATCACTACCACCGGATGTTCACTGAAGATCGTCGCCTGCGGCATTATGATCTCGACCGGCTTGCCGCTGTGCTTCATCAGCAGACCTTCGAGTTCATAAGTGATCAGCGCATCGCCGTTGCCAAGTTCAAAAGTCGTCCGGGCCTCGCGTGCCGAAGCGGGCGTCACGAAAACGTTTTTCCAAATCGCTTGCAGCATTTGCAGCGCGCGCGCCTGATCCGATTCGCCGCCGCTTTGCTTTTCTGACTTTTTGAGTTCCGAGCCGTACATTGCGAGGATCGACCATTGCGCGCCGCCGGAGCTGACCGGATCCGGATGAATTAGCTTGATCCCCGGTTTGGCAAGGTCGGGAAAGTCGTGGATGTCCTTCGGGTTTCCGCCCTTGACGAGAATTGCGAAGGGCGTTTTGTTGATAATGCCTTGGTGCGGTAATAAGTGCCAATCAGACGTTACGAAGCCCTTCTCTTTTAGTCGCTGCGCATCGCGGTCGATCGAGAGAATCGCGATCTCGGCCGGGACGCCCTTGAATGATCTGATTAGTGATGGTTTCAGAACCGGCGAACGACGACGTGAAGCGGATGTCCTGCCCCTGCTCCTGTTTCCACTTCGCAATGAAACCCGGATAGACTGCCTGCTCCAGCGATTCTTTCATCACCGAAAACGCGTAGACGGTGACACTCAGCCCGGAAGTCTCGGACGTCGGCTTGGGCAGACAACTACTCGCGAACGCAATGAGCACGAGCAGAGCGGCGTATGCGCCAGGCGCCCTGTTGAGTGTACGTTTCCTCAAGAGCTAAGCCCTTTCTAGTTTCGTCCGTGCTCGATCGTAGCCGCGGCGATATTCCGGTTGCAGGGGTTAGAGGTCTATACCATACCTTCGCCTGTTCTGGAAAGATGTAAGCGGCGCCAGTGTCGTTAGCACATGATGTGTCCGGTGTAATTAACACATGAAGTGTCCGATCTGAGCGGAGGGGGTCGAAGCAACATGACAGGATGCTGTTATGAAGCAAATGACCCCGGCCGCAGTGGAGCGGGCGATGAAACTACAAGACGTAATGTTGCGAGCAATGGCTAAGCGAATCACCTGGTTTCAAGCAGCGGAGATCCTGGGGATCAGCTGCCGGCAGATGCAGCGCTGGCACACCAGGTTTGAGCATGAGGGATATGAAGGGCTGTTTGATCGGCGGCGCGGGACGCCTTCGCCGAAGCGGGTGCCTTTGGCCACGGTGGAGGAAGTGCTGCGGTTGTACCAGGAGCAGTACTTCGACTTCAACGTGCGTCACTTTCACGAGAAGCTGGTGGAGGAGCACGGTATCAAGCTGAGCTACACCTGGGTGAAGAAAGCGTTGCAGGGAGCGGGGTTGGTAAAGCCGAGCCGGAAGCGCGGGGTGCATCGCAAGCGGCGGCCGCGTCGACCATTACCAGGAATGCTGTTGCACATCGACGCCAGCCAGCACCAGTGGTTCTGCGATCACCGCTGGTACGACCTGCTAGTGATCATGGACGACGCCACCAGCGAGATCTATTACGCGGAGTTGGTAGAGGAGGAATCGACCCGCACGGTGCTGGCCGGATTGCGGGCGGTGATTGAGCATCAAGGCGTATTTTGCTCGCTTTATAGCGATCGAGCCAGCCATTTCTTTCTCACCCCGAAGGCTGACGAGCCAGTGGATCATACTCGTCTGACGCAGGTAGGCAGAGCTTTAAGACAGTTGGGGATTCAGATGATACCGGCCTATTCGCCGCAAGCTCGCGGTCGTAGCGAACGAGGGTTTGGCACCTGGCAGGGGCGGTTGCCGCCAGAACTACGGCTGCGAAAGATCACCACCGCTGCCGCAGCTAACCGATTTCTGCAGGAAGAATATGTGCGGGAGTTCAACCGCCGGTTCAGCGTGCCAGCTGCCGAGCGCGGGACAGCGTTTGTGCCGGCGAGGCTTAAAGACCTGGACCTGGTTTTCTCACTGCAACATGAGCGGGTGGTGGCGCGGGATAACACAGTGAGCTTTGCCAATCGCGTTTGGCAGCTCGAACGCTCCAAACTAAGAGCGACCTTAGCTGGCTGCAGAGTCACAGTGCATGAACATCTGGATGAAACAATCTCGATTACTTTTGGTCCACATCGGGTTGGCCGCTACACAGCTGACGGCCAGCCAGCTATGGAAATGACGCCGCCGAGGAAAGCGACTAAACCCGTCGCTTCCCACCGCGGCTTGGAAAAGTCAGGCCAAAAGGCGGCCTGACTTTCCAACATTCCCACAGCTTCTACTGCTGGAGGTCAAATGAACGAATCGGACACTTCACTTGCTAATAACACCGGACATTTTAATTTGCTAACAACAGATGTAAGCGGCGCCAGTAGTCCCTGGTTTGAAACCTCTGCGCGTCTCGGCGATCTCTGCGTCTCTGCGGTGAATTTTTGGACGACAGTTCACCGCAGAGACCGCAGCGGGCGCTGAGACTGCGCTCCGGAAAATCCAGATTGAGACACAACCGTAGCGCCAGCTATGATGGCGGCGCAAACGTGCGGTTTATCTAACAAACTAGACCAAAGGAAGGCTGAACTTTGAAGCAACTACTGGCAGTTTGCCTGCTGCTGCTCTCACTGCTGCTCGCGCTGGTGTTCTCCATCGCCTGTCGTTCGCGAACTTCAGAAAATGGAAACACGAAGTCGCCGGAGTTAGTCGTCGCCGCGGCTGCGAACCTGACCGAGGCGTTCGCGGAGATCGGCCCACGTTTTACTAGCAAGACCGGAATACGCGTCATCTTCAGCTTTGGCGCGACCGCCGATCTCGCGAAGCAGATCGAAAACGGCGCACCGTTTGACGTCTTCGCAGCGGCTGATACGGAGCACATCGAACAGTTGGAACGCAAGGGACTGCTGACGCCGGGCACGCGGGCGCTTTACGCGCGGGGCCGCCTCGTGATGTGGCTGGCCCCCGGCAGCCATCTGAAGGCTGAGCGCATTCAGGACATCACGGCGAAAGAGTTTGAGCGAATAGCTATCGCGAAGCCTGACGTTGCGCCTTACGGCCGCGCGACTGTCGAAAGCCTGCGGGCAATCGGAATCTGGGACGCGATCGAGAAGAAAGTTGTCTACGCTCAGAATGTTTCGCAGACAAAGCAGTACGTCGGGACGGGCAACGCTGAGGTCGGCTTCATTCCCCTGGCGCTCGTGAAACCGGGCGAAGGGAGTTATCTGGAAGTCAGCGAAGACCTGCATCAGCCAATCGATCAGGCTTTGGGGATCATTAAGGATTCACCGGCGCCAGACGCGGCCCGTAAGTTTGTTGATTTCCTGCTAAGCGACGAGGGACAGGAGCTGCTGACAAAGAAAGGCTACCGCCGGCCGCCCCCAAAATAGAATTCACTGAGACCGGGGGCCTAGCACAAAAAGTACTCGCTCAACGGACTATCAGAACCGGGAGCGGTAGCGACCGGCCATGAATTCAACTAGCCAGAGCCTTGCTTAATTGAAGACGCGATGCCACTTCAGGTTGAGCCTCTGGCCGGTCGCTACCGCTCCCGGTTCTGATATGTGTTCGAAGCGCTCTTTTGTGCAAGCCCGGATCGGGCTCCCCGCCCACAACTGTCGGTTGCCAGATTCGACCTGAATAAAGTTCGCGCGAACGCGATCGTCGCGGGCGGGACGCCCGCGCTCCCAGTGAACCCTTAGGCGAAAGTGCCGCGCCGTGTTATCGTCCACCCGGCTTTTTTTCAAACCTGATATGCGGCCCCTGGCTATGTACGCCAACGCACATAACTGGTATGCTGCTCCCGAAAAATTGGTCACCTGACGTAGTTAGGAACGACTTATCCCCGTTTCTTTCCACCCCTTATTTCAGCCACGACCGCCCCTTGGGTTGCCAAAAGTCCAAGTTTTTAAAACGTTTGCCCTAACTACGAGCGACCGAAAAGTCATGAAAATCCTACTCTACAACCCTGACAACGGCGTGACCCGAAACTTCATGCCCCACCTCTGGATGTTTCTGCTGCAGGCATTAACACCGCCGGGCCACGAGGTGATTCTCATCGACGGCAACGCCAAAGCGATGAGCGACGACGAGATTGTCCGGTTTGTGAAAGACCAAAACATCGGGCTGGTGGGGATCGGCGCGATGACGAGAATGGTGGCGAAGGCGTATCGAGTCGCGAGTGCGATTCGCGCTGCCGGTGTGCCGGTGGTAATGGGCGGTCCGCACGTGACGGAATGTCCTGACGAAGCGATTGGCAAAGATGGTGGACCACGTTATGCCGACGCTGTCGCGCTCGGTGAAGCCGATGAGACGTGGCCGTTGATTGTCGAAGACGCTGCGCGCGGTGAACTCAAAGAAGTTTATCAACCGGAACGTGACGCGAAGGGCGTGGACCGCAAACCGAGTCTGCAACCGTATCCGACGATTCCCTGGGAGAAGCTCGACCTCAACCAATTCAGCCTCGTGCCAAAAATGCTGAGCGGCCCAATGGCCAAACTCGGCGCCGGCTGGGGTTCGTTCCACGTCGTGCCGCTCGAAACCGGACGCGGCTGTCCGTACGGTTGCGAGTTTTGCACCGTCACCGGATTCTTCGGCGACTCGATTCGTTTTCGCACGAACGAGAGCGTGGTTGACGAACTGTTGCGACTTAAAGGACGAGCCAGCAAAGAGCGCGGACAGATCGCAGTCTTCTTCATCGACGACAACCTGGCGATCAATATCAAACGTACCAAATCACTGCTGAAAGACATCATCGCCGCCGATGCGCAGCTGCCCTGGGTCGCGCAAATCAGCGCCAACCTGCTGCGCGACGAGGAACTGTGCGACCTGATCGCCGAGTCAGGCGGCAAGTGGGTCTTCATCGGCATGGAATCGATTGACCCGGCGAACATGGCCGACGTCAACAAAAATTTCAGCAAGCCCGGCGAATACGGCGCGGTGCTCGAGCGCCTCGCGCGCCGTAACATCTACGCGATCACTTCGTTCATTTTCGGCATGGATAACGATACGGTCGGCATCGCGGATCGCACGCTTAACGAAATTCACACCTGGCCGCCGGGCCTGCCCGTCTTTGGCCAATTGACGCCTTTCCCGGCCACGCCGCTTTACGATCGACTTCAAAAAGCAGGACGGCTGGCACGCCCGAAACACTGGATGGACTTCGCGCCTTTCTGGATGGCCCACACGCCCCTAAAGATGACGATCCAGGAGGCGCGCCAGGAAACCGACCACGCCTGGCGAGTCTCTTACAGCCCCGAACGAAATGCCGAAGCAATCAATTCCATCGCCGACGCGCCCTTCCGGAACCGTCTTACAATTCTGATTTCGCGCCTGTTCTTCCGTGGGATTTACTTTCCGCTGATGACCAAGGGCGACTGGGCCAAGCTCGTCTATCACAACCGTCGTCCGATCTTCAGTCTGACAAAGGAAGCGGTCGGCATGTGGCGCTCTCACCGAAAGAACAAAACCAAGGTCAGCGCCGAACCTGCTGCGGTCATGAACGAACGCAAAGCCGCCTGAGGTTTAGACAAGAGCAGCCGCGGATGAACGCGGATGACACGAATCTGAGAAGAACTAACTTCTACACTCAGGCAGCTTGGTTTGAGCTCCGAATCCCCGTTTGATTTTTCTGAATCAGCGTTCATCCGCGGCCGCTCTGTTCGCCTGCCACTTTGTCGCTTAGTTTCGCGTTAGATGTAGTACTATGGCCCCGCGGTGCAGCCCCCAAGACTAAGCCGCGAGGTATTCTCTCGTAATGCGCAATTTCTTCGCGCGAAGCATGACCGCCATCCTGCTTGCGTCTCAAATCTTCACTCCGATTTTCGTCTTCAGCCAACAGGGCGGCAGCCAGAAACCTGTAGAGACCACTGAACCCACATCCGGCAAGACCAAGTCGGGGGAGTGGAACATTGGCAGTCCGCTGACGGTTTTCGATCAAGTCGTCCCTAACAGCCCTAACAACGTCGCCCCCGCTGGCGTCGCCGCCGCCAAACAACCAGAACCGCTCATTCGTGTCGCACTCGCCACCGATGTACGTTCAGCAACAATCTCCACCAACGGTCACTTGATGAACGCGACCGACCTGGCGACGACCCTCGTTGCTCTCGACGTCTCTCGCGTGCGTCTCGAGCCGCGGATGCTGTCGCCGCTGCCGACAGGGGAACGCGCAGACGCGTATCGGATTCAGATCGCCGGCCTCGGTTCGCGCGCGGACGCGGAGCAAAAATCTCGCGACGTTCGCGAAGCCAGCGGCGAAGATTCGCAGATCGCGTACGACACTGAAACGAAAACATGGGGACTTTTCGTTGGCGAGCGACGCTCTCAGATCGAAGCGGAGGGTGTGCGCGCCAGACTCGACGACGCCGGGATCGACGCGACGATTGCGCCGCTGGAAGGTGAAGCGGCGGCGAGAAATGCTACTGCGACTCAAGCTCCGGGGACGTCCAACGCGCAAACCACTCCCGGCGGCGCAGGGGCGATCACGGCGCCGGCGAAAGCGAATACGTCGGCCAATGCTTCGCAACAGAATCCCACGCGCGTATCCACCACTCGCACCGTCCGTCCAGTCGCTCGTTACAGTTTGCCGTCCCGCGAAGTCGTAGCCTCCGCTCCGGGGGCGGGTCGACTCTTCAGCTCAAGTGCGCCGGTGATGTTTGCTTCTGACAGTGAAGCCGCGCCGGTGCGTTTCAACGACCGGCCGTATCGCGGACGCATTGAAGTGTTTGCAAATTTGCGTGGCGCGCTGACCGTAGTCAACGTGCTCGGACTTGAGGACTACGTTAAAGGCGTCGTGCCCAACGAACTCTCAGCCGGCGGCTTTCCGCTTTTGGAAGCGCACAAGGCCCAGGCGATCGCGGCCCGCACCTATGCCTTGCGCAATCGTGGCCAGTTTATGTCGCAGGGTTACGACCTGCTGCCGACGACTCGTTCGCAAGTCTATCGCGGGCTCGTGTCTGAAAATTCTCTTTCGTCACGCGCGGTTGACGAGACGCGCGGAGTAATTGCCACCTTCGACGGCGAACCGATCAATGCTCTGTACACCTCAACCTGCGGCGGCCGCACCGAAGACGCCCAGAATATTTTCAACGACGCCGTTCCCTATTTGAAAACGCGCGAGTGTGCGGCGGAAGGACGCGCGGCGCTGGCGAGTTTCACGATCAAGACAACGCGCGAACCTGCTGACCTGAAGCACGAAAATCTGGCGCTGGCCCGTGACGTCGCTCTGCTCACGACCCAAAGCTTTCCTTCGTTGCGCAAAGCCACGGATTCCTGGTTGAAGGACGATGCCGAAGTTGTGGAAGTGCGAAGTTGGCTGGCGACGGTTGCCAGACTGGCCCACCAGATCGCGCCAACTGTAACTGAAGACGTGAACCGGCCCGGAGCTTTTGCAACCGCGCTCAGCGCTGCCGCGTTTGGCGAGAGTCGCGCCGGCACGCTGCTCAACGATGCTGACGTGGATTACTTTTTGGCCGTTCGCGACGCGGCAGACGTGCCGGCCGCCAACCGCGCGGACGTCGCGATGCTGATCCGCGACGGATACTTGTCAATTCTGCCTGATGCCACGCTGCGTCCGCGCGAACCGCTCTCGCGCGCGCGGGCGCTGCACTCCATCGCGCGTCTGCTCGAAGGGCGGAATCTGCTGCAACTTCAAAGAGGCACGGCGCGGCCCACGTCAGAAGATTCCCTAATCCTTCGCAGCACCAAAGGAAAAGACCTGCCAGTTAGGATCAACGCTGACGCTTTTCTTTTTCGCCACATTGGCGAGGTGGTTTTTCCGGTTCGCTCGGTTGCCCTCGTTGGCGGCGAGGCTGTCGTCTTTCACGTGAGTTCGGCCGGCGAAGTTGACTATCTCGAAGTCAGGCCGGCGCCCAATGGCGCAGCGGCAGATCGTTTCTCACCATTTACCAACTGGACCATCGACCTGTCGCTCAGTCAGGCGCAGGCGCGGCTGGGGCGGTTTGCCGGCGGCGTTGGCTCGCTTACCGATCTTCGCGTCGTCGCCCGCGGCGGATCCAAAAGAGCGATCGATCTCGAAGTTATCGGCACCGGTGGAACCCGGCACGTTCTCGGCGGACGCATTCGTTCCGCGCTGGGCCTGCGCGAACAACTCTTCGTCATCGAACGCAAATATGATGAAGCGGGACGCGTCGTTGGCTTCACGTTTCTCGGTCGCGGCTGGGGCCACGGCGTGGGCATGTGCCAGGTCGGCGCTTACGGTCTCGCGAAGCAGGGCTTCACTTACGAACAAATTCTCAAGACGTACTACGCCGGAATTGATCTCACGCGAATGTACTAGCTAGACTGCCAGAGTTTTCGTTCTTAGTTATGCCGCTCCACTAACTAACGAAAAGGAGACCAGACTGTGTCTGCCCAGCAACCACCAAACAACGCGCCTTTCATTCCGCCGCCACCCCCGCCCGCCCAGGGCAACCCGATGTATCCGCCCGAGGTGCTCGCCGCGAAGGCGGCCGAAATTTCGAGTGACGCCAAAACCGCGCTGATCATGAGCATCGTGGGGTTGTTTTGTTTTGGTTTCATCTTTGGTTTCCTGGCATACCGCAAAGCAAACCAGGCGCTGGAAAACATTGCCATCTACGAAGTCGCGCAAAATAAACGTGGCATGGCGATGGTCGCGAAGATTCTCGGCATCCTGGATATCATTGGCTGGATCATCGCATTGGTCGCCAGAATCATGGCCGCCTAGTTCATTGGACAAAAGTTCTTAGGCAAAAATTCTTGCATCGATTGCGTTCGGGAGGTCGCCACCGAGACGTATTACTGCCTCTGTTTCTATGATAGATTCGCGCCGGATGCCGCTTTGGAATTAGGGAACATTTGCATGGCTTCACGAATTGAACCGCTTCTGACCGTCGCCGACCTCGATGCGTTTCCTGAGGACGATGGGAACCGCTATGAGCTGATCGGAGGAGAACTCTTCGTGTCTTGCGCTCCCGGCATTCCACATCAACGCGTCCTGCATAATCTTCAATTGGAGTTCGGCCTGTATCTCAGAGCAAATCCGGTCGGCATCCTCGTGCCCGGCGCCGGCGCAATCTTCAGTGACTACGACGCCGTGATTCCGGACCTCGCTTTTGTTCGCCACGAACGCTGGAACGAAGTCGTGACTGGCGAAAAGTTCACGGGAGCGTTAGACATCGTCATTGAAATCGTCTCGCCCGGCACTGCGAATCGCCGCCGCGATCTGGTGGCCAAGCGTGAACTCTACGGAAAATACCGGGCCGCCGAATACTGGATTGTGGATTCCGAAAACCGTTCCGTCACGATCCTGCGCTTGCGCGATCAGAGTCTCGAAGAAATTGCTACGCTCTCCAGCGATGACGAACTTTCTTCACCGATCCTCTCAGGCTTTCAGTTGAAAGTAAGCGCAATTTTCACTCTCTAAGCTAAAGGCAAGCTGGCGAGTGGGCGCAGACAGAACCGCGAGCGATAGCGAGCGGATGCCGGCTTCCAAGGCAACAGAAACGGTTTCTGGCGACTGCTGTTGAGTCCTTGCATCCCCATCACTATCGTAGGCGGTTCTGTTCATTTCTTTGTCGACAATGCCGAGCCAGTCAATGCAGATGTCAGTCAAACTCTACGTCGTTCCTGGGTGTCCTTTGTGTGCCGATGCGCGTCGCTGGCTGACTCAGCACCAGATCGACTATGTCGAACTCGACGTGGCCACAAACTTTGGGGCCTTACGCTCAATGTACAAGTTGACGAAGCAACGCTACGTTCCCGTGTTCGAAGCGAAGGGTCGCGCGCTCGTCCGTCCCACTGACGAAGAGCTGGCCGCGTTCCTCTTGTAAACGAACTGATGCGCTTCTCCCGAAACCAAGTTATCGGCGCACTGATCCTGCTGACGCTGCTCTGGCTGGTAATCCTCTACCGCATGATATTCTCTCGCGCGTGAGCGCAGACGAAGACCGACGTCCAATCAAATCTGAAATCTGCGGGCAGGATGCCCGCGCTCCCAGCGTGATCGCGATCGTTGGTCCAACGGCCTCCGGCAAAAGTACGCTCGGCATTCAACTGGCGCTGCACCTCGGCGGCGAGATCATCAACTGCGACTCGGTCCAGGTCTATCAGGAAATTCAAATCGCCACCGCGAAGGTCCCGCTTGCCGAGCGCCAGGGTATTCCTCATCACCTGATCGATTTCGTCTCGCCCAAAATTAACTACACGGCCGGCGACTGGGCGCGCGAAGCGACGACCACGATTGAAGACATTCAGCGACGAGGTCGAGTACCGATTCTCGTTGGCGGCACCGGACTTTACCTCCGCGCCTTTCGCAATCCTTTCTTCGCGAGTCCACAAACGGATGAAACACTTCGTCGCCGGCTCAACACGTTGCGCGAACGTCGCGGCGCCGAACACCTGCATCGGCTTTTGCAGCGTCTCGATCCGGCCAGCGCGCTTGAACTTTATCCGCGCGATTGGCCACGCGTGCAACGGGCAATCGAAGTGCGTCTGCAAACGGGCGCCGCGATGTCGGATCAAAAAGGCGGCCGTCCGGCGCCGCCTGAAAGCGCCACCCGCCTTCGCCTCGTCGTTTTGAATCCGCCACGCGCGGCGTTGTACGAACGCATCAACAAGCGCACTGAGCAGCATTTTGCCGCCGGGCTGGTCGAGGAAGTGAAAGCGCTGCTCGCCGCGGGCGTTCCGGCGAATTCGAACGCACTCGGCGCACACGGCTACCGGCGCGTCGTCGAATACCTGCACGGCAAACGCGATTTGGCAAGCGCCGTCGAACAGACCAGGCTCGACGTGCGTCATTACGCGAAGCGACAGCTAACCTGGTTCCGGCGCGAGCCTGGCGCCACGTGGTTTGATGGTTTCGGCGAAGACGCGGCAGTTCAGAGGGCAGTGCTCGGCGCCGTGCGTTAGCACCAATTATTTAGGGTTGGTTCAACCTAAGAGAGTTGGTTCAACTAAGAACATCTCATGGTCAGGAAGGGGGCTTGCCCCCGCCTACGCTTGAATGGCATTCGATCGCAGCGGGGGCAGGCCCCCTTCCCAACCATGAGCCTTTGATTCTTGAATCATAAATTCCACTTCTCTGTCGGCTCCCATCATCTTCCGTCCTCCGTCTCCGCCTGCTGTCCTTCTCCTGTCTTCTGTCCCCTGTTTTCTCCTTCCCTGCGCGCAGGGATAAAAATGTGACATCAGCGGCGCCGCAAAATTCTTGTAACCAAAGCATCGCTGCTGTAAGCTGTCCGTCATCCCCCTTCCGCCCGCGATTTCAAACAATTCCAGGTGCGATCATGTCAGACGGAAAGCCTGCGCCCCAAAATATTCAGGATGCTTTTCTCAACACCGTGCGCCGGGAAAAAACGGCGGTCGTGATCTATCTGGTCAACGGCGCGAAGTTGACCGGCCGTATCCGAAGTTTCGACAAGTTCTCCATTTTGTTGGAATCCGGAACGCTGGAGCAGTTGGTTTTCAAACACGCGATTTCAACGATTTCACAATCCCGACGCGGCAGCGGTGATCTGCGCGCCCCGGTCAGCGCTGAACTTTCCGGCAGCGAAACGTCGCCGCAGATTGTCAGTCGACCTCATAATCCAGCTCACAATCCAAGTCACAACCCAACTCATAATCCGGCCGCCAACCCAACCGCGCCGCAAGCTGGCGACTCGCCCGAATCCTGACATTCCTTTAAACTCTTGCCGGCAAATTCCAGAACTCCCACGGGCAAGACGAGGAACGGTTGACAGGAACTTTCATTACCTTCGAAGGCATCGACGGCAGCGGCAAATCTACGCAGTTGCGCATGCTCGCCAACCACCTGAAGGAAATCGGTTGCGAAATTCAATTGACGCGTGAGCCGGGCGGCACCCCGGTTGGCATTCGTTTGCGCGCGGCGCTGCTTGATGCTCAGGAAGAAGTTGATCCGCTGACCGAGTTGCTGGTTTTCGCGGCCGACCGCGCTCAACACGTGCGCCGCGTGCTGCGTCCGGCGCTGGAAGCGGGACAGGTCATCTTCTCGGACCGTTATGCCGACGCCACTGCGGCGTATCAGGGCGCCGGCCGGGGCTTTTCGCCCGAACTGATTGCAGAAATCATTGGGCTGGCCACTGAAGGGCTCAAGCCGGATTTGACCTTGCTTTTCGATTTGTCAGTCGAAGCCTCAACGGCACGCACGCGCCGTCGCACCAACGGCAAACACCAGGGCGATCGTCTGGACGGTGAGGCGGCGGAATTTCATGAGTGCGTGCGCGCGGCGTATTTGCAGATCGCGCGTGACGAACCTGAACGCGTCCGGATCGTCGAGACGAATCAGCCGGTGGAGGTCACGCACGAACGAGTAAAAGAGATTATCGTGCCCTTCCTGCGAAGCAGAGGCCACATCGGGGCAGTAGCCCGACCGTGAGGGGGCGTCACTGTCAGAACGCCCGCCCGACGGTTGGGCTACTGCCCCCGGCAGAAATCTTATGTTTGATCAACTTACTGGAAACGAGCTCGTCAAGAAATTGCTGCGACGCATCCTGGAAACCGGACGCAGTCCCGGCGCAATGTTGTTCGCCGGCGAAGACGGCGTCGGCAAGAAACTGTTCGCGCTCGAAATTGCCAAGGCCCTCAACTGTCGAGCACCGCAGGGCGCGGAAGGTTGCGGCCGCTGCCCGTCCTGCGTTCGCACGGCCCGGTTCAATTATCCGCAGAGCAGCGAGTCAGACGATTGGAAAGGGATCATCTGGACGGACCACCCGGACGTGGGAATGGTTGTGGCTCCGAAACGCGTCTTGCTCGTCGAGCAGATGCGGCTGATTGAGCGCGAGGCGAACTATCGTCCTTACGAAGGCAAAGCGCGCCTGTTCCTGATTGAAGATGCCGACAAACTCAACGACGCTTCGGCGAACGCGCTCTTGAAAGTTCTCGAAGAGCCGCCGCCCACGTCCCATATCGTCCTGTTAACTTCGCGCCCGGCGATGCTGTTACCGACCATTCGTTCACGTTGTCAGATGATCCGGTTCTCGCCGCTTACCGCGCCGGAAATAGAAGAGCACTTAGTGAAGAACAAAATTGCCAGCGCCAAAGAAGCGAGCATTCGCGCCCGGGTGGCGCGGGGCAGCCTCGGTCGTGCGATCGAAGTCGACTTTGATGACTACCTGCGGCAGCGCGAATCGATGTTAACCATTTTGAAAGCCCTCGCCAGGGGCGGCGATCACATTCAACTGCTGCGCTCGGCCGAAGAGCTTAACGACGCCCGGCATAAGGATGAATTCGAATCGCGTCTCGACATTCTCGAGACTCTGATCCGTGACGCCTGGATGCTCGCGCTGGCTGCGCCGGGAGACAGCGTCGTTAACGAGGATCTGCTGCCGCAACTGGAAAAGATAAGTGAACGCCTGGATGGCCGGCGACCGGCCGGTTGGATTTCGCAAATCGAGGAGATGCGCGAACAACTGATCGTTAACATCAATCGCAAGGCGGCGACTGACGCGTTGTTTCTCACCATGGCCGCCGCCGCACCGCCGCTCGAAAAGAAACGCTTCACTCCGCGCTAACTTGCCGAGTAGGACCGACATTCTTGCCGGGTAGGACAGACATTCTTGTCTGTCCATCTCTTCAATCCAAACTATGCAAGACCTGTCTCACGCCACCTGACGCAGGAATGCCTGTGCTCGCAGGGACAAGGCAAGAATGCCTGTGCTACTCCAACCCTCTGTGCGATCTCTGCGATCTCTGCGTCTCTGCGGTGAGGGTTTGGTTGGCAGTTCACCACAGAGACGCAGCGGGCGCTGAGCTCACGCTGAGAAGATCCAACTTGAGACATAACCCGTCGCCCCGAGCCGGATAGTCGCCCTCACCAATCCGAGCTATACTGCGGCCAACCAGGATTCTCCGAGCGGCTCATCTCCCTGAGCGTACACTGATTCCAAGAGGCGTTCCGTTCCATGACAAAAAATTTGGTACGTCATCCAAATTACCGTCACCGATCCTGCAGCGAAGAAAGGTCAGGGCACGGCGACGGAGTCAGCAGACTTTAAAATAGTTGACTAGCTTTTTGGAGTGCGCTGACCTGTCAGCGCTTTAGTCGGTCGCGACCTGTCGCGACCACGTCAGCATTGAGTCCTCTTTGAAATTGGGCGTCAAACTGCCGCAAACCAAAGCGGTGACAGGTGACCGCACTCCAAAATATTACGAACTAGGTGATTGAGACGGGTTCAGGCTCTGGTGACGCAACCAACGCGGATTTCTTTGCGGTTATCTCAGCAAGCAGTTTTTCAGTTTCCATCACAAACGCTTCGACGATGTCTTCACCGGCGACTTTGCGCATCGGCACGCCGTCTTTGAAGATCATGCCGACGCCGCGGCCAAAGGTGACGCCGAGTTGCGAGTCGTGCGCTTCGCCCGGGCCATTTACGGCGCAGCCCATGATCGAAAGATGCAGCGGCTCTTCAACGTGGGCCAGGCGGCGTTCGATCTCGGTCACAATCTCAACGAAGTTGTCGACGTCGAGACGGCCGCAAGTTGGACAAGCGACGACGGTCACGCCGCGCGAGCGCAGGCCGAGCGACTTAACAATCTCCCAGGCGACGCGCACTTCTTCCTGCGGCTCCGCGGCCAGCGAAACGCGAATCGTGTCGCCAATCCCTTCGTGCAAAAGAATGCCGAGCCCGATCGACGACTTGATCGTGCCGCCGAACGCCGTGCCGGCTTCGGTCACGCCGAGATGAAACGGGTAGTCGACTTTCTCCGCCAACAACCGGTAGGCGGCCACGGTGCGATGCACGTCGGAAGCTTTCAACGAGATGATCGTGTCGGTAAAACCGAGGTCTTCGAGGATTTGAATGTGGCGCATGGCTGACTCGACCATCGCCTCGGGAGTCGCCGTGCCGTACTTCTTCAACAAGTCTTTTTCCAGCGAGCCACCATTGACGCCGATGCGGATCGGCACGCTTTGCGCCTGCGCCGCGCGCACCACTTCGACGATGCGTTCGTGCTTGCCGATGTTTCCCGGATTGAGTCGCAGCTTGTCGATGCCGGCTTCCAGCGCGAGCAGCGCGAGCTTGTAATGGAAATGAATGTCGGCGACGAGCGGCACGTCGGGCACGCGCTTGCGAATTTCTTTCAACGCTGCAGCGGCATCGTTGTCGGGCACAGCCAGCCGCACGATCTCGCAGCCCGCGCGCATCATCTCTTCAATCTGCGCCACGGTCGCGCCGACGTCGGCGGTGTCAGTCTTGGTCATCGACTGCACCGCAACCGGTGCGCCGCCGCCAATCTGAACGTCTTTAACTTTGACTGCTTTCGTCTGTCTCATAATCAAACTAGTTTCGAGTTTCAAGTTCCAGGTTTCAAGTTAAGACTTCTTTCAGTACTACCCAGTTTGCTAAGACTTCGAACCCCGAACTTGAAACTTGAAACTTGAAACTTATTTCGGGTTCGCCACCGCCGGTTTATCGCCGCCGCTGCGCCAAATCGACGCTTGTTTCAGGAAGTCGTTAGTGATCACAAAGACCATCAACAAAATCACCATGACAAATCCGACCTGCTGAATCCGGTCCCGCACGCGTCACCGAAAGCTTCATGCCCACCGTTGCCAACGCGCCTTCAATCAGCAGCAGGAAGATCGCGCCGCCGTCAAGCACCGGAATCGGCAACAGATTAAAAATGCCGAGGTTCAAACTCAGGAAAGCTAGCGTCGTGAAAAATCCGCTCCAACCAAATCTTTCCACCGCCGAGCCCGCCGCCTTGTAAATGCCGACCGGTCCGGAAAGTGTGTTGCGCGCCGAGCGTTTCCCGGTAAAAAACTGGCCCAACGCTTTGCCGGTCAGACGCAGGATCTCAAGATTGTTGTCAATCGCATACTTCGTGGCTCCGACGACGCCCACTGCGATCAGCGGGATGTCTTCCGCCGGCGTAAATCCGAGACGCTCTTTGCCGTCAGCCAGCTTCCGCGCAGTCGCCGTGATGTCCACCTGGCGATTGTCGCGTTTGACCGTGATGGTTATCGGCTCGCCCTTGTGACCGGCGATGTACTGGCTCACCTGCTCGGCGCTTTTCACCGGCTGTCCGCCGATCGCCAGAATTTGATCTCCAATCTGCAAACCCGCCTCGGATGCCGGCGTGTTCGGAGTAACGTCGCGAACAACCACGGGCAGATCGCCATAGTCAGGAACAAAATCAAGGACGCCGGCCGTCTCGCCGTCTTCGGTGCGCGCGATCGGCGTGATCGTCAGTTGAACTCTTTGCCCGTCGCGCTCAACCACTACCGGCAACGGCTGATCCGGAGACAACAACGAGTCGCCGCGAATCGTGTCCCACTTCGGATTCTCAATGCCATTGAAGGCGACGATCTTGTCACCGCGTCGCAGCCCGGCTGTTTCGGCAGCACCGCCGCTGGCAATGTTGGAAACAACCGGAGACGGCGTTGCCGGCACGCCAAACATCAAGGCACCGGCGAGGGGAATCGCGAGCGCGGTCAGGATGTTCATAATCGGACCCGCCAGCGCCACCAGGATTCGCTGCCAGCGCGGGCGCAAATCGAACCGCTCGTTGTCAGGAATGTTCGGGGCGCTCTCGCCCTCGAGCGGCGCATTCGATTCGTCGCCGCCGAGCTTGACGTAACCACCGAGCGGAATCGCCGAGACGCGATAGTCAGTCTGTCCCCACTTCTTGCCGAACAAACGCGGACCGAAGCCGACCGAAAAAGTCTCCACGCGAATCTTGAAAAGCTTGGCGACGATGAAGTGGCCAAATTCGTGGATGACCACAGCGGAACCGAGGATAAATATGAAGGCTAAGGGATAGATCAAGTAACTCATCTATGAAAATTCTCTTTCCTGTTCAGTAAAAGCTCAATCGACGACTTTAGACTCGGAAACTCCAAAATGAGTTGCCGTAATCGAGTTTACGCGGCGACTCAGACCACGTCAAATTATGCGTTCTACGCAGATCATTCTGTGATCGTTTAGAGGCGGGCACTGCCCGCCGCTCAATCCTACCCCGCGATCGTTTAGAGGCGGGCCCTGCCCGCCGGTTCAACGTTGAGACGGCGGGCAGTGCCCGCCTCTAAACGATCGTAAGAAAAATTGGCAAACTACGCGGGCAGCGGGGCGATCTTAGCAAGCTTTTGGATTTCCTCGGTCGCGGCCAGACGGGCTGATTCGTCCGCGTTCAGGATTGCGGAGAGTTCGTCGGCGGGTTGATTGTTGTGGCGATCCATCACCGCCTCGATAACGAGCGGAATGTCAGTGAGGCAAATGCGCTCCTCGATAAACGCGCGCACGGCTTCTTCATTGGCTGCGTTCATGGCGGCGGGCAAAGTTCCGCCCGCGCGCAACGCACGATAGGCCAGCGAAATGCAGGGGAAACGCTCATGATCGGGCGGCTCAAAGTGGAGCGCCGACAAGGCAGTCAGGTCCAGCGGCGGCAATTCGGCCTCGTGTCGCTCAGGATACGTGAGCGCGTACTGAATCGCGTGGCGCATGTCGGTGACGCCCATTTGCGCGATCACCGAACCGTCCACCAGTTCAATCATCGAATGCACGACCGACTCCGGATGGACGACGATCCCGATCTGATCGGCCGAAAAACCAAACAGCCAGTGGGCCTCAATCACCTCGAGGCCTTTGTTCATCAGCGTGGCGGAATCGATGGTGATTTTGTCGCCCATGTTCCAGGTAGGATGACGCAGCGCCTCGGAAACAGTTGATTCCTGCATCTGCGTCTTCGTCTTAGTGCGAAAGGGTCCGCCGGACGCGGTAAGAATGATGCGGCGAACTTCGGAAGCGCTTTTCACCGCGCAGGCACTGATGAAGTGCGTTGTGTTCCGAATCAACCGGTAGCAGTTCGGCTCCCGACGCGCGCGCCGCCTGCGTCATTAGCTCGCCGGCCATCACGAGCGTTTCTTTGTTCGCCAGCGCGACTCGCTTCCCTGCTTCCAGCGCGCGCAGCGTCGGCACAAATCCAACGGCGCCCACGGTAGCCGAAACCACGCAGTCAGCGTTCGCGTGCGTCGCCACTTCAATCAGTCCCGCTTCGCCGATGACCATGCGCGGCAGATCGATGTCTCGCTCTAAAAGCCGGGCGCGCAGATCGTGCGCCGCTTCTTCCGAGTCTACCGAGACGAGTTCGGGCAAGTGTTTAGCAATCTGATCGGCCAGCGTCGCCACGTTGTGTCCAGCGCCCAGCGCGACCACGCGAAAGCGTTCGCCCCCCAACGACTCGACAACGCGCAGAGTATTGCAGCCGATCGACCCGGTGGAACCGAGGATGGCGATGCCCTTTGGATATTGTTTACTACTCATATCAGGCTGCTAACTTCGGCATCACTGGTAACGCAAACTGTTAGTTTGCGCGCGCTCTGTCGGTCAATCGCTGATCGCAAACTATACGGGGTCCCCGCGCGGGCAGTCCGCGTGGGGTGTTAGCAGTTTGCGTTACAAACTTCCGGAAGAACATTCGCGCGTCGTAGGGGTTGAGCAGATCGACAGTCTCTCCCGAATCATCCTTGTAAGACGCCGCGATTACACGCCACGGGTGTCCGCTGCGATAGACGAGTTCGACGGAAGCATTCACGGTTTTTCGTTCGCCGATGACCTTGATATTCAGTTGAGCGGTGCCGTCGCCGTTGTTGAGATTGATGTTGCCCGTCACAAAGCTGCCAAAACTCTTCACCTCGCCAATGTCTCGCTTCAGTCGTTCATTGTCCTTCAGAAACTCCTGCGCGATTTTCGCGGCTTCGCTGTTGCCCATCGAATAGAACGCGATGCCAATAATGCCGCCGACAAAGATTACGACCAACAGCATCAGCACAACCACAACTGAAACAACAATGATGACGATCTTTTTTGTAGTCATGGCCTGGTCATGATTAGGGCAAACGCGCGCTGAAATAGAAGTGGGCAAAATAGTAGATGAGCGGCGCGTTGAAGAGCAAGCTATCCAAACGATCGAGTACGCCGCCGTGGCCCGGCAAAATTTTGGCGGCGTCTTTCGCGCCCGCGCCGCGTTTCAGTGCACTCTCCGCCAAATCTCCGAGGATGCCGAGCACGGTCATGACTGCGGCCAGCGGCAGCGCCCATTTCAAAGGCAGTTCTCTGAAGAACCAGAAATGCGCAACCGTCGCGAAGGCCAGCGCCGCCAGTGATTCCGCCAACCACGCCTTCCCACGTTTTGCCCGGACTGATTGCCGGAGCGAGTTTGTGTTTGCCGATTGCCCGGCCTACGTAATACGCACCGGTGTCAGCTCCCATCAACACCAGGAAAAAGAACGACAGCAGGTGGGCCGCCAGCGGTTCAGCGAATCCCGTTCGCAACGCAACCAAATGTCCACCGAGTAAAACGACGTAGACAACGCCGAGAATCGTGGCGCCGACGGAGCCGATCATTTTGTCGAACGGTGCCCCGCGCAAAGTCGCTGCGATCAGAGTTCCGATCGCAAGCACCAGCAGGACCAGGACGATCGTTTGGACGTCCAGACGCTCCTGCAGCGGATCGGGGGTGGCAAAACAGAAGATTGTGAACAGCGCCGCGCCGCCAAGAAAGCCGGCAGCCACGTCAGGCTTCAGTTCCCTCTTCCTGGCGAGCAGGTAAAACTCGTAAAGGCCGAAGAGCAGCGCCCCGGCGACGATCGCAATAAAGAGCGGGTACAGCCAGGGAATCAGAATGGACGCGATCAGAAAAGGCAGGGAGATGACGGCGGTGATGATGCGTGACATTCGGGAGGTTGAACTTTGGACTTTGGACTTTGGACTTTGGACTTTGGACTTTGGTCTTGACTGTCTTGCTGTTTACTTCCTTCACGCATTCGCCACCAGCTTCAACCCGCCAAACCGCCGGTCGCGTCCCTGATAGTCGACGATCGCCTCCAGCAGATGCACGCGTCGAAAATCCGGCCAGAGCGTATCAGTCACATGAATCTCGCTGTAAGCTGCCTGCCAGAGCAGAAAGTTTGAAATGCGCAACTCACCGCTGGTGCGGACCAGCAAGTCCAGATCCGGCATCGTGCGCGTGTAAAGCTCGTTGGCGATGCGCTCTTCGGTTAACTCATCAGGCGCGCTTCCTTCGTCAAGCAGACGACGAACAGCGGCGCGGCAGGCATCGACAATCTCCGCGCGTCCGCCGTAGTTGAGCGCCACCGCCAAAATCATTCCCGTATTTTTCGCTGTCCGCTCCGTAGCTTTTTCAATCTCCTTGCGCACGGTTTTGGCGAGCGCGCCGGTGCGACCGATCGTTTGAAAGCGAATGTTTTGCCGGTCGATCTCTTCCAACTCCAGTCGCAAATACCGGCGCAGCATGCGCATCAAGGCGTCGATCTCATAGCGCGGACGTTTCCAGTTTTCAGTTGAAAACGCGTAGAGCGTCAGCGCGCCCAGCCCAAGTCGCGCGCCTGTATCCACCGCCGCGCGCACCGCTTCGACGCCCGCGCTGATGTCCGGCGATGCGCGGCTGGCCTCGTTGCGCAGCCCAACGCCCATTGCCGTCCATGATGATGGCAACGTGGCGCGGCAGGCGGTCCCACGCAATCGACGAGAGCAGCCGCTCTTCGGGCGTGCCCGCTTTGATCAGTCCGGTGAAATCAGAAAGCATATCGAGGTAACCAACGCGGCGTATCTTAACAGCAAAGCTTAGTCATAGCGCACTGAAACCAACGTCAGGCCGCAAGCGGGCGCCGTCGCGGCGACGAGCGAACGGTCGCCGTCGTTAATCGCACGCTCGATTGTTTTCGTATCTATCTCGCCGCGGCCAACCGCGAGCAGAGTGCCGGCAATCGATCGCACCATGTAACGAAGGAAGCCGTCAGCGCTCATCGTCATCTCGATGATGTGACAACGGGCGCGGTCGTCCCACCGCGAGACGATTGCGAGTTCGGTGATCGTGCGGGTCTTCGTTTCGGCATCAGACTGAGCGGAGGAAAACGCGGTCCAATCGTGCGTGCCGAGAAAGAATTTCACGCTCGCGTTCATGCGTTCGAGATCGAGAGCGCGCGCTTCGTGATGCGCATAGCGAAGCCAGAAAGGAGAAACTACGGGACCATTAACGGTGCGGTAGAGATAGGTTTTTCCAAGCGCGGAATAACGCGCATGGAAGGAATCGTCAGCCGCCTCGACTTCGACAACGCGCACGTCCTTCTCGACATTTCCATTAATCGCCGCGCGAAGTTTGTTCGGAGTAATCTCCTTTTGCAGCGCGACGCTCGCCACCTGGCCCTGCGCGTGCACGCCCGCGTCCGTGCGGCCCGATCCGTGGACAACAACGTCTCGGCCTTCGATCAATGAGAGGGCTTTGGTCAGCTCGCCCTGCACAGTCCGCAGATCACTCTGCATCTGCCAACCATGAAAGTCTGTGCCGTCGTATTGGATGGTGAGCTTGAAATTCATCTGCGCCAGGTCGTTTAGAGGCGGGCATGGCCCGCCGGTTCAAGGGGAGAGTTGAGACGGCGGGCAATGCCCGCCTCTAAACGTCAGCATCAGACCGTGGCGCTTTCCGGCTTCCCGGTTTAACCGCCGGCTCGCCGCGTTTGCACGCTTCACAAACAGCCGGGTCAACTGAAGCGACATCAAGCGTCGCCAGCGCGATCCGCGGCACGCCCACGTCGGCCTTTCCTGAAGAGCGATCAATAATCGACGCAGCCGCCACCACCACCGCGCCGCTTGCTTGCAATGCCGCCACCGTCTCGCGCGTCGAGCCGCCGGTCGTGACCACGTCTTCAACTACCAGCACTCTTTCGCCGGGCGAAACGGAAAAACCGCGTCGCAAAACCATCGCGCCATTTTCGCGTTCAGTCCAAATGAAGCGAGCGCCGAGCGCGCGCGCGACTTCATGTCCAATGATTAGACCGCCAATCGCCGGCGACGCGACGGTCTGAATGTTTTCAGTTTGAAAGTGTTCCGCGATGCTTCGTCCGAAGTTTTCAGCTTCGCGTGGATGCTGCAACACCTTCGCGCATTGCAGGTAGACGGCGCTGTGCAAACCGCTGGTCAAGACAAAATGGCCTTCCAGCAATGCGCCGGTTTCACGAAACTTCTGTATTACGTCTTCGGCTTGCAAACTCATTCCTCATCCCATGCCTGCAGCGTTGTCGTGTTACAATCACGTCGCGATGCCGCCCTTCCCGAATCTAGTTTCCGATTCAACTCTCGTCCAGGAAACCATCGATCTACTGCGCGTATCCGGCGGCCGGGCCAACGCGTGCGAAATTGTCGATGCGGTTTTCAAAGTATCTCACATCGACGAAGAGTTGGCGGGCCTGCTGGTTGGCGATCTGGTCAAGGATGATCGGCGTTTCAAGATCATCGACGGCAAGACAATCGAACTGCAAGCATACGACTCTGAATCGCGTCTGCTCGAGGAACTCGACTTCGTCGTGGTCGACATCGAAGCCACCGGCGCGAAGATGCCGCCGAACCGCATCATCGAACTCGGCGCCTATCGCATTCGCGGCGGCCGAATCGTCGACAACTTCATGACGCTCGTGAATCCCGAGATTTCGATTCCGCGGTTCGTCGCGGCGCTGACCGGCATCAGCAACGAGATGGTCAAGCAGGCGCCGCTCTTCGCCGAGGTCGCGCCCAAGTGGTTGGAGTTTGTCGAGGACGCGGTGCTGATCGCTCACAACGCGCCCTTCGATACCAACTTTCTCAACCACGAAATCTCGCGCGTCTATCCCGGCCATCGCATGATCAATCCGCATCTTTGCACGGTCACGCTTTCGCGGCGCGCCGTGCCCGGACTGGCAAACTACCGCCTGGAAACTGTCGCCGACCACTTCTCGATTCCAATCTTCGATCGTCACCGCGCCGGCAGCGACGCCCTCGCGACCGCGGAAGTTTTCTCAGAATTCTGACGCGCCTTGAAGAACACGGCGTGCGCGATCTGGCGGCGGCTCGGATTTTTCAATCGCCTGATTTCAAAGCGCCAGGCAAGGAAACGCAGTCGGGTGCCGTCGCCCAACTCCTGCCGTTAGTCTCCGGCTTCTAAACTCTCCTGCTCGTTTCGTTTCGACTTCCCTTTCAGGAAATTTCGCGTCACAAAAAACACGACGATCAGCACCGCCAGACCAAGGCCAATCCACGGGTAGTACTTCTGCAGGATTTCTGTCGCCTGTTTGCCGTAGCGGATCGCGAAATAGCCTTCGAGCAGAAAACGAAACAAGCGGCCGGCGATGATCGCGAGCGTAAAGCGCATCAAGCTGAAACGAAACACGCCCGCGCTCACCACAAACAACTTAAAGGGAAACGGCGGCGGCATCAGCGAAGCGACGAGCACCGACAAGACGTCGTAACGATCGATCCAGTCCTTAACTTTCTTTTGTTTGCCGCGGAAAATTTTTTCAGCGCCCGCTGTCCGGCGCGCTGAGAGATGTAGTAAAGATCGACGCAGCCGATCGTCGAGCCCGCCGTCGCCAGCGCAGCGTAGAGGACCATCAGACGCGGATGGGCCATGGTGAAGGCAATCATCAACGCGTCCGGGCCGCCGGGCAGAGGCACAAAAGCGGAGTCAAGCAGCGCCACTGCAAAGAGGCCAAACGGTCCCAGCGCCACCAGATAATCGGAGACGCGCGTCAGGGTTTTCGTAATTTTGGAAGCAAGCAATATCAACTGAGTATGCCTTTCACGCGCATAAACAAAGTATCAGAGTCCGCGAAGCGGACGGTTGAAAGTAGCCCGGCAGTTCACTGCTGGGAGGAATATGCGGATGAAGATGTAGTCCGTGAACCCTCAATCAGCAGCGGACCTCTCAACAGCGTTCCCTTCATCATCTTTTGTCCGCGTGTTGCGTCGATTGACCAGCGTGTAGCCAACGAAGAACAAAAGTCCCGCAGCCGCAACGACACTGAGAACCACCAGACCGTTGTCCTTCATAAACAACAACACGCGCCGCCCATAAAACACCGCCAGAATTCCTTCAACGTAGTAACGAAACGATCGCGCGATCATCACCGTCACCAGGAACTTCCAACGCGGATACTCGAGCGTGCCGGCAGTCGCAACGAAAATCTTGAAAGGCATCGGCGGTGGCAGCACTGCAGGAATCGCAATCGCGAGGAAGCCGTACCGCGCGTAGGCCCGCTCAACTCGTTCAATATTTTCGCGCTTGAAGCGCCGCCGCAACACAGCCTGTCCACCGCGGCGCATGATCGAGTAGAGCAACCAACAACCGATCACGGATCCGATTGCTGCAAAGAGCGGGAAATAAAACACGGCGCTCGGATGCTTGATAGCAGCGGCCCACTACGAGGTAGTCGTTGATTTCAGGCAGCGACAGCAGCGACGAATCAAGCGCGCCAATCAGGATCATCAGCCGGCGCGGCAAAGTAGAGCGGCAGACCGATCACATACCGCTCAAGCCAGTGCCCTATTGGTCTTAGCCAATCAAACATACGTTTCTAAGTGATGAGTACTGAGTGATGAGTGATGAGTGATGAGTAAAAGCAAAAGCTATACTCATCGCGCTCATCACTCACCACTCATTCCTCACTGTGATATTCAGCGCCCTGAAAAACTCGATCAGAGCACACTTCATTTTGGAAGTCACAACCGCGCGCACCGGAGCCTTGGGTCACGCGTTAGCGTGAACTCATCACTCATAACTCATCACTCATTACTATTTTTACTTGGCGGGAGCAAAGATGGACGGAGTGTCGTAGGTGACGCCGACGGTGAAGCCGCTGTCTGGTGTGAAGCGTGTCAGCCCTTTGATACCGGCAAAATCAAAGCGCAGCCCCGACGCGCGAATCTGCATGCCCAGGCGCGCTTCCGATTGCGACTCGGTGCCCAGCGGTCCGTCACCGGGCCGCGTGTTTGCGCGACCATTAATTTCACCGGCGATACTGAACTGTTTGTTCAAACGAAAGATTCCGGCGGCGCCGTAAGTCATCACGTCGTTTTGGGAGAACAACTCGGTCGGCGCAGTCAGGATCGCAATGCCCAAATTTCCGAAGGTATTGAAGCGGCCGTTGCGGCCAAATTTTTTGCCGACCAGAATCGACCCGTAGGCGTTCGTTTGATTCAACCCAATGCCGCTCGCCTGGTTCGAATTCGGCAATCCCACGCCGACGCGAAACCCGAGCGAAGGACCACGCCGGGTTTCACTTCGCAGTTTGAACTTGGTCCAAAGAATGAAGTCGCCGGTGTCGTTAGTTGAATTGGTGCCCGGCGCGAGCGTCGAGCGGAATGGCCGAGGCGCCGCGGGTGTTGATGCTGAGAAAGTTTTGAGCGACGCCTTCGATTTGAAACTCGACGTTTGGCGCGAATCCGATCGTGACGCCGATGACCCCGACGCGCGTGAGGTCGCCCGTCAGGCCGGAAGCGGTGTACTTCGCGCCCTGCATGAAATCCAGCCCCGCTTCGATTCGCACCGTTCCCTGCGGAATGATGTCAACGTCTTCAGTGATCAGCGGCCGTTGCTGCGCCGGGGCGGACTGGCCCAGCGCCAAAAAGACGACGAGGGCAACTGCCGCACTAAGTTGTTGAAGAGTTCGCTTGAACATCACTTGATTTGGATGGATAACCTGCTCGGTTTCGTTCGGCGCTGATTGTAATGCGCGTCCGTTGGTAACGCAAACTATTACTGGGCGCGGTTCGCGTCCGAAAAAAACCGCCGAACTATCACGGTATCGGGCAATCTAAAGAACCTCTCAGGTAGGGAAGGGGGCTTGCCCCCGCTCTTCTGTAATCCACTGAGGACCAGTCAAAACAGCGGGGGCAAGCCCCCTTCCTCACCTGAGAGACTTTTCAGTGTCGCGTGCTCTTCCAGGGTCACCCATCAACTCGAAAGCTGATCGCTATGCTAATATTTTGCAAAATCCATCGCGCCGAGGTTCCCTGGAAATGAAAAGACCCGTAGCAGTGCTCGCGTTTGTCTTTCTGTTCGTCCTGGCCCAGCCGTCATTTAGAGTTTCTGCCGAACGACAGAGCGCCGCTCAAGCCGCCACTCAAGCAAGCGTCAAGTCGCTAACAATGGCGGGCTTGCGCGATCGCGTAACCGTCAGGCGCGATGAGCGCGGCGTTCCCTACATCGAAGCAAAGAACGACGACGACCTGTATTTCGCGCAGGGCTTCGTGACCGCGAGCGATCGGCTCTGGCAGATGGATCTAATGCGACGCACTGAGCGCGGCGAACTGGCCGAAGTGTTGGGCGCAGGACCAAACAACGCGGCCCTCGATCAGGACAAGCAGCACCGCACGCTGGGCTTCGCCCAGGTCGTAACTGAGGAATTCAAACAGGCTTCGCCGCAAGCGCGCGCCGTGCTTGAGGCATACGCGCGCGGCGTTAACGCATACATCGCAACGCTCGACGCCAAAAGTTTGCCGCCCGAGTTTCTAATCCTTCAATACAAACCAAAGCCCTGGACGCCGGAGGATTCGATGCTCGTGGGAAAATTGTTTGCCGAGGCACTCTCGTCCACCTGGCGTCTTGACGTAATGCGCGCCGGGCTCGCGGGCCTGGATGCGGAAAAACGAACGTGGCTCATGCCCGAGATGTCGCCGCTCGACGTGCTTGTCGTTGGCAAGGATTTGAAAAACAACAAAAAGCGCAGCGCCGTTCAGCCGGCAATCAAGCCGGGCGAAAGTCTTTCGCCGGAAACGCTGCTGGCGCTCGCGAAAGATGAAGAGCTCGCTGCCGGAGCGTTGGCGCGCGTCGGGCTTTACGCCGAAGGACTGGCGGCAAGTAACAACTGGGTCGTCAGCGGCAAACACACCGCGAACGGCAAACCAATGCTCGCCAACGATCCGCACCTAGCAGCAACGGCGCCGCCGATTTGGCACCTCGTTCACTTAACTGCTCCGGGTGTGCGCGTCGCTGGCGTGGCGGCGCCGGGCGGTCCGGGCGTGATCCTTGGGCACAACGATCGCATCGCCTGGGGCTTTACCAACGTCAGTCCGGACGTTCAGGATCTGTACGAGGAAAAATTTGATTCGGCTAATCCGCAACGCTATCAAACGCCCGCGGGTTGGCAGACAGCGACAGTGCGCCATGAAGAAATCAAAGTTCGCAAAGGCTTCACTGATTCCGCCACCGACACCGTCAAGCTCGACGTCACCACGACGAGGCACGGTCCGATCGTTTTCGAAAAGTCGGGCAAGCGTTATGCGTTGCGCTGGACAGCGCTTGATCCAAAACTCAACAGTCCGGATTCGGTTTACTCAATCAATCGCGCTCGCAACTGGAAAGAGTTTAACGTCGCCCTGCGTACGTTCACCGCGCCGATGCAGAACATCGTCTACGCGGATGTCGCCGGCCACATTGGTTATCGCGCAGCGGGCGTTGTGCCGATCAGAAAATCGGGCGACGGCAGCGTTCCCTACGATGGCTCGACTGACGACGGCGCGTGGATCGACTACATTCCGCTTGATAAGCAGCCGACACTTTACGATCCGCCGTCGGGAATCATTGTGACCGCAAACCAACGCATCGTCGGCACCAGCTATCCTTATTTTCTGACGCACTCCTGGGCCCAACCCTACCGCGCGCGCAGAATTTTGACCCTGCTGCAACAAAAGCCGAAGCTGACAACTGACGACTACCGCCGCATTCAGGGCGACGTCTATTCGATCGGTTACGCTTCGTTTGCTCACGAAATTACGAAGATTCTGCGTCCGCATTTGACGCCCGCCGACGCGCGGCTTATCGGAGTTTCTCAATCGCCTGGATCGTTGGGACGGCCAACTCAAGGCAGACGCCCCGCTCGCGCCCATCCTCGCGCAGATGCGCATCGCTTTTCGTGGACGAATATTGACGGCGGCGCTTGGCGAGGATTTGGTGAAGACATATCAGTGGTCAAATTTCGACACCACGATCGATCGCCTCATCGCCGAACAACCAAAGGACTGGCTGCCGAAAGAGTTCAAGAGTTACGCCGAGCTGTTGCGCGCTTGTTACACAGATGGGCGGGCCGTGCTGACGAAAAATCTTGGACCAGACGAGTCGAAGTGGGTCTGGGGCGAGATGGTGAAGGTGCGTTTTCCGCATCCGATCGCGGGAGCCCCGTTGGTTGGTCTGCAGTTTACGATTCCGCCGTTTCCACAAAGTGGGACTGGCGGCCTGGCAGCGACCGTGAACGTGGGCGCCACGGTTTCGATGCGGCTGATTGCCGACACTGGGGATTGGGACAAAAGCCAACACGGCATAACGCTCGGCGAATCAGGAATTCCATCGAGCCCGCACTGGAACGATCAACTTGCAGACTGGCGCGCCGTGACGCCGCGCGTGTTTCCCTTCAGCGAAGCCGCCATCGCAAAAGCGACAAAGGAAACGATCGTGCTTGAACCAGCTAAATAGAAATTGAGTCACTAAACCGAGCGATAGATTAATTAGTCGCGAGCCGTCTCGCTGGGAGCGCAGACATCCTGTCTGCAATGAGCGCGCAGCGCGAACAAACTTCTGCCTTCACGCCCGATCCCAAACAGCCCTCAGCTCCCCCGGCTGGCACAACCGCGGCTACCTCCCACATTTCGACGGCGGCGAAATCCCCCAGTTCATCACCTTCCGCCTGGCAGACTCAATGCCGCAAGAGTTATTGGAACGATGGCGACGAGAGCTTGCCAGCGAGCAGAATATTGACGTCGAGGCGACGCTTCGCAAGCGAATTGAGCTCTACCTCGACCAGGGATATGGCGAGTGCTATTTGAAGGACCCACGCATCGCAGAGGCAGTGCAGAATTCGTTGCTCTTCTTCGATGGCAAACGCTACCGGCTCACCGCTTGGGTAATTATGCCGAATCACGCTCACATGCTCATCACACCTTGTGCCGGTCAAAAGCTATCTCGCGTTTTGCAATCACTGAAGTCTTACACTGCTAACGAAGCAAACAAACTCGCCGGGCGCTGTGGCCAATTCTGGCAACCAGAGTCCTTTGATCGGTACGTGCGCGACGCCGATCACTTTGCAAAGGTCGTTGCCTACATCGAGAACAATCCAGTGAAGGCGCATTTGTGTGGGCGGCCGGAAGACTGGCGATTCGGTAGCGCCTCGTTTCGAAAGCGAGGGCTGAAATAACTTGACGAAGAGGTTCGCGCTGCGCGCTCATTGCAGACAGGATGTCTGCGCTCCCAGCTTAACTTGTGCTTCCGTCCAAAGTGCTTGCAGTCTGCGATTTGAAATCTAATGAGTGTAAGTAGCGAAGAGTGAACTAAGCAGCGCTGGATCGAAGTACACCATCATCTCCAGACATGCGCTTTTTGGAGTGCGCTGACCTGTCAGCGCTTTGGTTTGCGGCGGCTTGACGCCGCTGGGGGGCACTCAGGGCTCACTGTCAACAGGCTGCGACAGGTCGCAGCCGACTAAAGCGCTGACAGGTCAGCGCACTCCAAAAGTTGCCGCTTATCGCGGCAGCTCGCGCGGTTTCGGCGTTGGGGGATTCGACTCGCCGCCTTTTTCAGTCTGCGACAGAATTTCTTTAATCGCGCCCACGCTCGCCAGCATCGCTGAAGTCTCCACCGGCATAAAGATCACTTTGGAATTATTCGTGCGGGTCATGTCGCGCAAGCTCTCGATGTAGCGCGTGGTGATCAAATACTGCGCCGGGTTGCCGTGGTTGTGCATGGCTTGAGCGACTAACTCGATTGCTTCCGCTTCGCCCTGGGCGTTTCGCTGCCGCGCCTGCGCCGCGCCCTCGGCCGCCAGAATCGCCGACTGCTTTTCACCCTCGGCGCGCGTGACCGCCGCCTGCTTTTCGCCTTCCGCGCGAGTGATCGCGGCCTGTCGATCACCTTCGGCCTGCAACACCAGGGCGCGGCGGTTGCGCTCCGCGGTCATCTGCTTTTCCATCGTGATGCGCACGTCTTCCGGCGGATTAATGTTCTTGACGTCAACGCGCGTGACCTTCACGCCCCACTTGTCCGTCGCATCGTCGAGAATCAGACGCAGTTTGGCGTTGATGGCGTCACGATTTGACAGCGTGTGATCGAGGTCCATCTCGCCCATCACTGCGCGCATGCCGGTGATCGTCAACTGCACGATGCCGCCAACCAGATCGTTCATTTCGTAAACCGCTTTGACAGGATCGGTAATCTGCCAATAGACGACTGAGTCGACCTGGATGGTCACGTTGTCGCGAGTGATTACCGGTTGCGGCGGCAGATCAATGTACTGCTCGCGCAAGTCGATCGAGGTCATGCCGGGGCGGGTGTTGGTCCAATAGACGGCGCGCGGGCGATCAAGAAACGGAATGAGAATGTTCAGCCCACCGCTGGCAATTTTGTCGAACCGGCCGAGGCGCTCGACCAGCATAACCGTGGCTTGCGGCACGATTCTGATCGTTTTCACCGCGATAACCAGCAGCACAATCGCAATGAACCCAAAGAAAAGAAAGGCGAGAATACCGGACAGCGGTTCCATAAAGTTTAGCTCCTCGGCTTGAGCCGTCGACGTACAAGTTGTCTACGAACAGTTGCGTGGAACTATATCGGATCGCAACCACGTCCGACAAACTAATGGCCTGTCAGCACCAGTTGCGATGCGGCTCACTCTTTGGAGTGCGCTGACCTATCAGCGCTTTCGATTGCGGCTCGACGCCGCTGTCGTGGAAATCAAAAGCCAATGGCCGCGCCAGGTCGCGGCCGACCAAAGCGCTGACAGGTCAGCGCACTCCAAACAAGGCCGGTGGCTGCCAACCGCCGAGCGCCTCTTCGATAATGGCCGCGGCCGCGAGCACAGTCTCTTCAGCAAATGGGCGTCCGACAATTTGAACTCCGATCGGCAACCCGGCTTTCGTTCGAGTAACCGGAATCGTGACGACCGGCAGATCGAAAACGTTGAACGTCTGCGAGTAGCTGAACGCGCGAAACGTATTCATCGAGCGCCCCGCCACCGTGACCTTGTGCGTTCCATGTTCGTAAGCAGGGACGGCGCCGACCGGCGCGAGCAGAATTGGCGTCTCCTCCATCCAATCGATCAGCGCCGCGCGCAAAGAATCTCGTTCCAGCCACGACGCGATGTAATTATCCAACGACGGCGTGGGCGTGTCGTCGGCAGTCCGTAGTCTCCAACCCACAAAGTCGCCGCCCTCATCCTCATGACCGGCGTAGAGTTTGCGGAGTTGGACTACTGAAGCGCGCGAAAAAATCTTCAACCACAAGCTCGTGACCGCGCTCGACTCCGGGAGGGCGTATCTCATCAGCCACCAGGCCGGCATCGGCCAAAGCGCGCGCCGCAGTTTCAACAGCGACCCTGGTTTCTTCGGTGACGGGCGCGGCTCCGTCGTCGCTGTAATACGCGACGCGCCAGCCACGCATCGCCGCCCGACTCTGTTCCAGACGGTTCTTCTCGTCTTCTCCAGATGGCCCCGATTTGTAGATTCCCGCCAAAACATTGAACAAAAGCTGAAGGTCGGCAACGGTGCGGGCCATTGGTCCGATGACAGCGCCCAGCGAATACGGGCCAGTGCTCGGCGGACACTGACCGCCGCCCGGCACGCGTCCGACAGTCGGCTTCAAACCGGCGATGCCGCAGAAGTGAGACGGAATTCGAATCGATCCGGCGAGGTCGCTGCCGATTCCACCGGGCGACATGCAACTTGCAATCGCCGCTGCCTCGCCGCCGCTTGATCCGCCAGGCGTGAGCACCGGGTTATAAGGATTATTGGTCCGGCCGAACACAGGATTGTCCGCCGTGTAGTCCATCGCCATCTCAGCCGCGTTTGTTTTTCCGAGGACAATTGCGCCGGCCGCTTTGAGCCGCGCGACTGCGGGCGCGTCCTGTTCGGGAACGTACTGGGCTCGCAGCAGCGATCCACTCGTCGACCGTAGTCCCGCCGTCTCAATCGTATCTTTGATGGTTAACGGCACGCCATGAAGCGGACGAAGCGGACCGGCCGCGTCGCGACGCGCGATTGCGGCTTCGGCTTCCTTCGCTTTTTCCATCGCGTCGGGAGCAGGCGTGACGATCGCGTTGAGCTTTGGATTGATCTGGGCGATGCGATCAAGGTGCGCCTGCAAGATTTCAACCGGCGAGATCGCGCGACTGCTGATCAACTCAGCGAGTTGGCCGAGAGATTGCGAAGTAACACTTTGTCTGTCTTTAAAAGTCACTGTGGCTGTCTTGTCCTGGTCGAGGTTTGCGGCTCTGCCGTCTGAGGTGCGGAAGGGCTTCGCCTTTCCGAAAAGCATATTCTCTCTTACCGGGAGGCTTCGCCCCCAGCTCTCAACTTACGAGGCGGAGCCTCTTAACCAAATACAGCGTGAGTCGGAAAGGCGAAGCCTTTCCGCACCTCAGGCGGCAAAGCCGCATCCGCCAATTTCATAGTCCTCAGGATTGATCCACTGTCATCATTTCTTCAGTCATGCGTTTTGCTTTTCCGCAACTTCTCCCTATAATTTACTTGCTACGGAAAATCTCAATTACAACTTGCCTGCGTCTGGACCAACGGCTTTAGCGTTGGAGCCTGACCGCAAAGGAGCGCGCTTTTGGCGATTCAGTTGAGCAGGACTTTCATCCTGCGCAAACTTCATCAGTTGTCCGGCATCATGCCGCTCGGCATCTTCCTGTTGGAGCATTTCTACACAAACTCGAAGGCGCTTTCGGGAGCAGCAGATTTCAACAATGCCGTCAAAGACCTGCAGTCGATCCCTTATATCCTATTCGTCGAGATTGGCGGAATCTTTATACCGCTCATCTATCACGCCGTCTATGGTCTCGTGATCACGATGGAGGCGCGGCCGAACAATCTGAACTACCCGTATCCGCGCAACTGGTTCTACCTGATCCAGCGAGTTACTGGCGTGATTCTGTTTTTCTTCATCGCTTTTCACGTGCTGAACTTCAGGTTCGGTTTGATTCCCGGGCTGAACACTATTTCAGTGGCCCATCGTCCCGACCTGGCGTTTGACATCGTGTCGCGCGAGTTTCGCATGGTGCCGATCTTTCTCATCTACATGGTGGGCATCACCGCCACGGTTTGGCATTTCGCGAACGGAATCTGGCTGTTCCTGGTTGACTGGGGCATCGCGATCGGCGAGCGCGCGCAACGCCTGACCGGCTACGCGTGCATCGGCTTTGGCATTTTTCTGCTGCTGGTCGGCATCAACGCCGCGGTCGCGTTCATTCGCCCCGGCGGACTGCTGGGAGGAATTCTCTAAAAAGATGGGACTTAACGGCACCAAGATCGCAATCGTTGGCGGTGGACTGGCGGGTCTGGCGGCGGCCATGAGAATTGCCGAAGCGGGACACGCGGTCGATCTGTTTTCCGTCGTTCCGGTGAAGCGCTCGCATTCGGTGTGCGCGCAGGGCGGCATCAACGGCGCGGTCAACACCAAGGGCGAAGGCGATTCGACCTGGGAACATTTCGACGACACGGTTTACGGCGGCGACTTTCTCGCGAATCAACCGCCCGCGAAGGCCATGTGCGAGATGGCGCCCTCGATTATTTTCCTGTTCGATCGCATGGGCGTGCCCTTCTCGCGCACGAAGGAAGGCTTGCTTGATTTTCGACGCTTCGGCGGCACTAAACATCATCGCACCGCTTTCGCCGGAGCTTCGACCGGACAGCAGTTGCTTTATGCACTCGACGAGCAAGTGCGACGGTATGAAGCAGCCGGGAAAGTTCGCAAGTTTGAACACTGGGAAATGATGTCGCTCGTGCTCGATGAGGCGCAGGTCTGTCGCGGTCTCATCGCCATGAACCTGCAGACGCTGGAGCTGAAGTCGTTTCCCGCCGACGCTGTGATCATGGCGACCGGCGGCCCCGGCCTGATTTACGGAAAGTCGACCAACTCGATGGTTTGCACCGGCAGCGCGGTTGCGGCTTGCTACCAGCAGGGCGCGAAATACGCGAACGGCGAATTCATCCAGGTGCACCCGACGTCGATTCCCGGCGAAGACAAGCTGCGGCTGATGTCGGAATCCGCGCGCGGTGAAGGTGGACGCGTTTGGGTGCCGCGCAAACCCGCCGACACTCGTCCGCCGTCGTCAATTCCCGAAAACGAGCGGTGGTATTTCCTCGAGGAGAAGTTTCCCGCCTACGGCAACCTTGTGCCGCGCGACATCGCCACGCGCGAGATTTTTCAGGTGTGCATTGAAGGCAAGGGCGTCGGCGGCGAGAACCAGGTCTATCTCGATCTGACGCATATTCCCGCCGAAACATTGGATCGAAAACTCGGCGCGATTCTGGAAATCTACGAAATGTTTGTCGGCGACGATCCGCGCCACGTGCCGATGCGCATCTTTCCCGGCGTGCACTATTCGATGGGCGGGCTCTGGGTCGACTACGAACAACGCACCAATATTCCGGGACTGCTCGCGGCCGGCGAATGCGACTATTCGATTCACGGCGCCAATCGTCTCGGCGCGAATTCGCTCGTGAGTTGTGTCTACGGCGGCTTCGTCGCGGCGCCCGCGGCCATGACCTATGCGAAGAATGTTGAGCGCAACGGCGCCGACGGCTCGCGCATTTACGATCAGGAGTTAAAGAAGCAGCAGGAAATCAACGACGCGTTGATCAAGCAGAGCGGGAACGAGAACCAGTACATTCTCCATCAGGAGATGGGCAAGTGGATGACTGACAACGTCACCGTCGTTCGCTACAACAACAAGCTGAAAGAGACTGACAACAAACTGCTCGAGCTGATGGATCGTTACAAACGGATTTCGATCAACGACTCGAATCTGTGGGCGACGATGGCGCTGCCGCATGCGCGCCACCTCGACAACATGCTTGAGCTGGCGCGCGTCATTACCCTCGGCGCGCTGAATCGCAACGAGTCGCGCGGCGCGCACTACAAACCCGAGTTTCCCGATCGCGACGACGAGAATTTTCTAAAGACCACGATTGCGGAGTATTCGGGCGAAGGACCCGGTGATTTCGTACGAGCCGGTTGACGTCTCGCTGATCCCGCCGCGCAAGCGCGATTACAGCAAGGCGAAACAGGAAAAGAAGCCCGACCCGGCGTCAGCGCGCCCTCAGGCGCCGCTTGAGAAAGAAAAGACTTAATTATGTTTAGAGCCGGCACTTGTGCCGGCGCACGGCGGGACAAGTCCCGCCTCTAAACGGGCAGGCTGGTTAATTCATGTCTACACACGAACAAGCGACAAAGACAACCAAGACTCCGCCGAAGTCCGTCGAGATTCACATCCGTCGCCGCGCGAATCCTGACTCGCCGCCATACTGGGAGCACTTTGAGCTTCCCTATCGCCCGAATCTCAACATCATCTCGTGCCTGATGGAGATTCAGAAAAATCCGGTGACGAAGGAAGGCACGCCGACCACGCCGCCAGTCTGGCAGATGAACTGTCTTGAACAGGTCTGCGGCATCTGCACGATGGTCATCAATGGACGCGCGCGGCAATCCTGTTCGGCCCTCATCGACAACCTGGAACAGCCAATCAAGCTCGAGCCGATGCAGAAGTTTCCCAACATCCGCGACCTCGTCGTCGATCGCTCGCAGATGTTTGATCACCTCAAACGCGTGAACGCCTGGATCGAGCTCGACGGCACTTACGATCTCGGGCCCGGCCCGCGCATGGACCAGGAGGACGTGCAGGAGCGTTACGCCTATTCGCGTTGCATGACCTGTGGCTGTTGCCTGGAAGCTTGTCCGCAGTATGACGAGGACCATTACATCGGTCCGCAAGCGATCGCCCAGGTGCGTCTGTTCAACATGCACCCGAGCGGCGAGGCCACCCGCGACCAGCGCCTCGAGGGAATCATGGGCGAAGACGGCATCACCAACTGCGGCAACGCGCAAAACTGCATCAAGGCCTGCCCGATGGGCATCCCCCTCACCCGCGCGATCTACGAAGAAAACCGCGAAACGATCGTCCACGGACTGTTCGGCTGGCTGAAGAAGTAGGATGAAACTGGATCCTTGCGAGCAACTGCGATGCGTTCCTGGACGATGCCAAATCAACGACTACCGCGCCGGAGAATGCGACGCGCTGGTGCAGTGGCGTACTGCCCCAGGGCTGGATCAGCGTCGCGGTCTGGATGACGTTTGGTTTACTACTGGAAGGACTGCTGGGATATGAAGAAGTGAAGGCCGCGGATTTACGCGGAAAAACGCGGATCAGAAAGACTCAGCCCCGAAGAGTCTGTCCATTCTGATCCGCGTTCGTCCGCGAAAATCCGCGGCTGCTTTGTTTGGCTAAATCCCCAGCACGTCGATCAGTTCCTGCACCGCAGCGGCGCTCTTCTGCAACGCGATGCGCTCCTCAGCCAGCAAGTTGATCTCGATGATCTGCTCGAGCCCGCGCGCGCCGAGTTTGCAGGGTACGCCGACGTAGAGTCCATTGATGCCATACTCGCCTTCGAGGTAGGCGGCGCACGGCAGAATCTTCTTCTTGTCTTTCAGGATCGATTCTGTCATCTCCACCGCAGCGGCGGATGGCGCGTAATAAGCTGACCCTGTTTTGAGTAATGAAACGATCTCAGCGCCGCCGCCTGCCGTCCGCTTAACGATCGCGTCGATCTGATCTTTCGACAACAACTCCGGAATCGGAATGCCGGCGCAGGTTGAAAAGCGCGGCAGCGGCACCATCGTGTCGCCATGCCCGCCGAGCACAAACGCCGTGATGTTCTCGACCGAAACATCAAGCGCCTCGGCGAGGAAGCAACGCATGCGCGCTGAATCAAGCACGCCAGCCATGCCGATCACGCGATGCTTCGGAAAACCCGAACGCCGAAACGCAACCTGGCACATCGCGTCGAGCGGATTCGAAACGATGATTAGGATCGACTCCGGCGAGCGGCTGACGACTTCATCAACAACTTTCGAAACGATGTCGGCGTTTGTCTTCAGCAAGTCGTCGCGGCTCATGCCCGGCTTGCGCGGCAAACCAGCCGTGATGATCACGACGTCGGAGTTTTCCGTGCCGTCGTAAGAATTCGTGCCGACCAGTTTCACATCAAAGCCTTCGATCGGCGCCGCCTGGGCCAGGTCAAGCGCCTTGCCTTGCGGCACGCCCTCCACGATGTCGACGAGCACCACGTCGCCGAGTTCTTTTGCCGCCAGCCAGTGAGCGGCAGTCGCGCCTACGTTCCCGGCGCCCACCACCGTAATTTTATTTCGCGCACCCATGTGTGTTTGATCCTTTCGAAGCTGGGAATTAACGGCCCTTGTCGGCAGTTTCTTCCCGCGCAATTTTTAGTTAAGAATGCTAGGATTTGAAAGACCGTGAGTGTATAGCCCGGCGCGCGAGAGTGTCAATTCCCATGTAACGCAAACTGTTAGTTTGAGGACGTTCGATGTAACGCAAACTATTAGTTGGCGAACGGCGGCTCTAAGGAAATTCGCAAACTAACAGTTTGCGTTACACATGCCTGAAAACGAAAACCACCAAAAACTGATCACCCTCCTGCAGCTTGCTTACTCGGCCGAGCGAGCGGCGGCGTATGCCTACCGGGGCCATTGGCATTCCGTTGTCGATCGTGAAGAACGCGCGCGCATTAAGCAGATCGAAGACGAAGAGTGGCATCATCGCGAACTCGTCGGCGAAATGCTTGTGAAGTTGGGAGCGCAGCCCAACCGGCAGCGCGAGATTCGTTCCCTGCTGATTGGCCGAGCGCTCGCTTTTCTTTGTCACGTCATGGGCTGGTTCGCGCCGATGTACGGCGCCGGGCGTTTGGAGAGCCGGAACATTCGCGAGTACGAAACGGCCGCTCGATACGCGCGCGATTGCGGCCGCGAAGAATTCATCGAATGTCTGTTGACGATGGCCGAGGTGGAGTGGGAACACGAGTATTACTTTCGTTCGCGCGTGTTGCTTCACGGTTTGGGACGGAGACTGACGCTGTGGCCCGCGCCGCCGCCGAAGGAAACGATTCGCGAGTCCTTCGCGCGCGAGATTGCGGAAAGCGATCAACTGGTGCAGGCGACGTTGTGACCAGTCGTTCAGGCAGCGGCGGCAAGCCCCCTTCCTGACCTTGAGCCTTCTCTCAAGTTTTTTGACTCGACCGCGAAAGCCTTTCGATCAGGAATCAGCGGCTCAAGTTGTTAACCTCTAGGTCGGGAAGGGGGCTTGCCTCCGCTGTCTGGCAACCAGCGCACGCCGCGTGGTAATATCCAATCACTGTAAAGTCATGTAGTAATCGTTAACTCCGCTAACTGCAGCAGCCATTTCGAGCCATGTTGAATAAGCAAATCCATCATCGTCCACTCGACAGTCGCTGCAACCTTTTCGCCGACTAGCAGTCCTTTCCTTTCTAACTTCGCCAACCCCATTGACGAACAGCCTCGACTTTCAAAGTCGAGCGTTTCAGGTTCCTGTTAACAAAGGAGAGCGCACGATGTCCACCAACACCATGGCCCCGCCCAAGCGTCCGGAAATCAAAACTGCTTTGCCTGGTCCAAAAGGTCAGGAAATAATTGCCGCCGACGCGCAGTTTGTGACCCCTTCATACCCGCGACCTTCATTCAAGCTCGTCGCCGAGCGCGCGCAGGGCGTTTGGGTTGAAGATGTTGACGGCAACGTCTTCCTCGATTGCAATGCCGGCGTGGCTGTGTGTTCGACCGGTCACTGTCATCCCGAAGTCGTGCGCGCGATTCAGGATCAGGCGGCGCAACTCATCCACATGTGCGGCACCGATTATTACTATCGCCACATGCCCGCGCTGGCGAAGAAACTCGACGAGATCGTGCCGGTGAAATCACCCACGCGAACTCACTTTGCAAACAGCGGCACCGAGGCCGTCGAGACGGCGCTAAAACTTGCCATGCATGCGACCGGCCGCGAAAAATTCATCGCGTTCTTCAACAGTTTTCATGGACGGACGCTGGGATCGCTTTCACTGACTTCTTCAAGAGTCGCGCAGCGGCTCGGCTTTAAACGCCAGGCGCTGGACGTGGTCCATCTGCCTTATCCGAACGAGTTTCGGAATCCGTTTCGGGCCGAGGACTGCGGCGACGGCGGCGCGGGTCAGGGAGCGTTGAACTGGATCGAAGAGCGTTTGTTCAAAACGACCACGCCGCCCGAGGAAGTTGCGGCGATTGTGGTTGAAGCAGTGCAGGGCGAAGGCGGCTACGTGCCCGCGCCGAAAGATTTCCTGAAGGGACTCCGCCGGATTTGCGACCAGCACGGCATTCTGCTGATTGTCGATGAAGTGCAATCCGGGATGGGCCGCACCGGAAAGATGTTTGCTTGCGATCACTATGATGTGCAACCCGACATTGTTTGCATCGCGAAGGGTATCGGTTCAGGTTTGCCAATCGGCGTCTGTGTCGCGCGCGCCGATCTGATGGACTGGAAGCCGGGCGCGCATGCTTCGACTTTCGGCGGCAATCCGGTTTGCATCGCTGCGGCTTTGAAGACGATTGAATTGCTGGAAGGTGGTTTGGTGAAAAATAGCGCGGAAGTTGGCGCCTACCTGAAAGCCGGGCTCGAGAAACTGCAAAAGAAATATGACTGCATCGGCGACGTGCGCGGCATGGGCCTGATGATTGGCGTGGAGTTTGTGACCGACCGCGCGTCGAACAAGCCTGCGCCTGAGCTGCGCGATCGCGTTGAAGTGGCTTGCTTCGAACGGGGGCTGATCATTTTGGGCGCCGGCGCGAATACGATTCGCTGGTCGCCGCCGCTGATTCTAACCAAAGAGAATGTGGACGTCGCGCTCGAAATTTTTGATGACGCGATCGCTGCATCAGTGAACTAAGCCAAAAGAAATATGGCCGCGGATTAACGCGGATGGGCGCGGATCTGAATTAATCAGTATGTTTCTGATCCGCGTTATTCCGCGTTCATCCGCGGCCAATTAATTTTCCGGCAATCTCGCCGATGCGCGCGCGCAATCGCTCCTCGTCAACCGTTGTGACGCGGCCGTCGCGATAGACTTCCCTGCCCGCAACAACTGTCAAAACTACATCGCGTCCGGATGACGAAAAAATGAGCGCGGCGGTAGGTTCATAAGCCGGAATCTGATGCACGCCGGTAAGCGAAACAGCAGCGAAGTCTGCTTGCAGGCCTTCGCGTAGCTCGCCGATTTGTCCGTCCATCCCCAGCGCGCGCGCGCCGCCAAGCGTGGCCGCGTGCAAGGCTTCAGCCGCACTAGCTGGATTTGCCTGCGCCCGCGCCAGCAGCAGTGCAAAGCGCGCCTCCTCGAAAAGATCGCAGGTGTTGTTGCTGGCCACCGAATCGCTGCCCAGCCCGACCGCAATTCCCTGTTCGACAAACTTCGCAAACGGCGCCACGCCGTGGCCGAGTTTTGCGTTTGACTTGGGACAGTGGGCTACGCGGGTGTCCGTCTGTTTGATCGTTTCCATGTCGGCGTCGTCGACGTGAATACAATGGGCCAGGAGCGGATGCGTTTGGAGAATTCCGTGGTTCTTGAGGTGTTGAATCGGCGAAACCCCGGGCGCACGCCATTCGATCCCGCGGCGCTTGAGTCCTTCCGCAAACGGCCCGCTGCCGTCGTGCAACAGCGAAACTTCCATCGACGTTTCCGCCGCGTGCATCATCAGCGGCAGGCTCTCATCTAAGGCGAGCCTGGCGATCAATTCAAGCTGCGGACTGCAAACTGTGTAGGGCGCATGCGGCGACACGCCGCACTTGACGAGGTCCGTTTCGCGCCCACGCAGCTGCTCGACTCGGTTCTTTAGCTTTTCAAAGTTTTCCTTAAGAAGTTGCGGGTCAGGACCAAACGATTCCTGATAGACGATGCCGCGCAGGCCAACGTCGCGCAGCGCATTCATGCTTGTCAGCGCTGAGTCGCTGGCGTCAGCAAAGCAGGTCACGCCCGCACGCGCGGCTTCGCAAGCGCCCCACGCTGCCGAGACGTAAAGATCGTCAGCGGACAAACGCTCAAGCCGCGCCACCGTGAGTTTTTTCAGCCAGGCGAAGAAGTCAGCTTCCTCGGCTTCGAGAAACCCGCGCATCGCCGTCAATTCCAAATGGGAGTGAGAATTTACAAGGCCGGGAACAATCGCCGCGTCGCCAAGATCGCGAACAACGGCTTCGGGAAACTGAGCGGACAACACCTCGCGACCGCCGACCGCGACGATCCGATCGGCATCAACCGCAATGGCGCCTCTTTCAATAGCCGACGATGAAATCGGCGAGATCGGCAGAACCCAGCGCGCACAATAAAGTGTTGTCATGATTTGTAACGCAAACTGTTAGTTTGCGTCTTGTTGTGTGATTCTCATCTCAAAAAGAGTCTCCAATCACATTCGCAAACTAACAGTTTGCGTTACTTAGCCGGCGATGGCGAACCCGGCGCGGCGGTGGCAGCCTGCGCCGGACCTTTTAGTTTTCGGTATCGTCCAAGTATCGAACTGACGTACGCGCGCGTGGACGCGATGTCGATCTTGTTGATGAAGTCGTCGCCTGATAAAGGTGCGGCGCCTTCCGCGACTTTGCTCCACACGGCGGCGCGGCTTGGTCCGGCATTGTAGGCAGCGACCACGCGCGACTGAGGGTCAGGCAGGTCGCGGTACGGCTCCTTGATTTTTTCCAGGTACCAGCAGCCGATTTGAATATTGCGTTCCGGGTCGCGCAACAGAGTCGCCGCGTCCTGGCCCATCTGCCGTTCCAGTTCGTGCATGCCGGTTTCCGCGGCCCATTCGCGACCGACGGTCGGAGTAATCTGCATCAATCCTATCTCGCCGTCCTTGCCGTTTTTCCACGGGCTGAAATATGTCTCCTCGTAGATGATGCTCCACACCAGATCCGGATCGAGCCGGTAGACCGCGGCCTGTCGCGCGATCAGACCGTCGTACCGGTGAATCCAATAGCGGTTGAAAAAATAGGAACCGAGGACAACGATGAGAAGAATGAGGATGACCAGCAGAAATCGTTTCATCGAAATAGATTTAGCGAACAAAGGGACAAGGGTAAAGGGGAACGGGCAAAGGCTAAGACAAGACTCGCTCGTTACCCTTTACCCCTTCCCCTTTACCCTTGGGTGTCTGTGATCAATTCCTTCGCTGCAGTTGCGCCCAGAAGTTGGCGGGGCCGCATGAACTATCGACGCCTTCGTAACGCGAACTCAGCGCCACTTCATCCAGCACGTGACCCTGCAACCAGATTTCTGCGTCGAGCGTGACGCCGGGCGCCAGCGCATCGCCACGCAGCGCGCGCTGGTTCACGAGAATTTCCAAATTCATGCGCTCGAGGTCGAGGTGAATCCAGTAGAGGTCGCTGCCGGAGAGCGGGTTCTTGAGTGGCTTGAAGGCAATCACGCGACCGGACAGGCTCCAGTCATTTTCATGGGCCGCGCGCGAGGGCGCCGCCTTATCGAGCGGCATCCATCTCGTCTTCGCCGGCGCGTTGCGTACGCGCGCGCGATAGGCGAGGCCGCAAAGTCCGACGTGAAGTTCGTGCGCGCGAAAGCCGCTTGGTCCAACTTCGGTCAGGTTTTGCAACTCAAACAAAACTTCGCAATCAGTGCCTTCGCGGAAACCGTGGACCACCGCTTCGCCTTCTTCGTCGTATTCCGTCAGCGCCCAGGGACTGATCGTTTGAATGTAGCGGGCCCGAAAACCGGGGCGGCAGTCGGCGTAAAACACGTCGCCACTGCCCGACTCATAAAGTACGGTCCAAACCTCGAGGCCTTCGCCGAGTTTCCAGCAGCGACCGTGGAGCACGGCGCCGCGCCGATTGAGCTGCGTTGCCTCGCCCTGATCGCCGGCGCGTTCCGCGAGATAGTTGAAAGCCTTTTCGCTGGGAACTTCCAACCCTATTGTTTCAAACGTTGCATTCATGGAGCAGATTTCAGATTACAGATTCCAGCTGTTAGATATCAGAGGTCAGATGTCGAGTCCGCGCCGCTAGCGCGATTTCCCTGCGCGTTTCTTTGGTCGCACTTCGGGCACTTCCAGATCGGCTTCGACTTCGTCACGCGTCGCGCGCGTTCTGATCCCGCGAATGATTCTCTCCGGACCGTGCGTCGGTCTCACGCCCGAGCGCACCATCTCCGCGAAGAGGTCGACATCATAATCTACTTCGCGCGACATCTCCTCACGAATGGCGTGCAGAACTTCCAAAAATTTAGGACGACGATACATGCTGTTCAACTCAGAACTCGGAATTCAGAACTTGAAACTGAAACTCAGCCAACTCTTTCCGTCGCTTCCGAAACCAGAAATTCCGGCGTCACAATCATTGGAACATAAAAACCCGCCGCCGTATTAAACAAGCGAATGCGCGCCTGGCGGCGAACGTTTGCGAGATGTCCAAAGTTCCAGGTCACGAGGTAGTCGATCTTGTGACACGAAGCGATCGCCACGTGCAAAGCGTCCGCGATGTACTTGCGATGAAATATTCCGCGCGAAATGTAACCGTCCGCAAGTATCGCCGCTTCTTCGGTAAGCTCAACCTGTTCCAGCGCCGCCGTCAGATTCAGATAAGACGAACGATGCGGCTCGCTCACGCGTTCCAACTCGCGATTAACCAGCGGCGAAATCACCGCGCGATAATCGGGCATTTCGTGTTCCCACCAGCGAATCGTCAGATCGCGACGAAAAGGTTCGCCGTTATCAAGGTAGGCGCCGATGACCGAAGTTTCGAGATACAGGCTTTGCTTCATTTCTTTAGAACTGGTTCATTCCAGATGCTGTTCAGCCTTGGCGCCGTCGCTGCCTTTTACATTTTTGCCGAGCGGTTCCAGCCGCAGCAAGGCGCGCTGAAAATCAAACGACACGCGAAAATAACGCAGAAAGTTTCCGCCGAGAATTCCGTTTTGGGTGAAGCCCGCCGTTTCGTTCACCGGTTCCAGATCCAAAACGGCCGCGCTGATTCGTTCGCGAGTAAACGTGCCCAGCTTAACCTTCGGCAAAAGCAAACTCTTCACATTGTCGGCGATGCCGGCGGCGCCATAAACGCGCAATCGCGTCGGCTCGAGGTAGTCGTGCAGTTCTTCCTCGCTCGCGAGTTTTTCGGAGACTACGGAAACACTCGCGCCGGTATCGATGATGAAATTCAGCGGGCGCTCAACTCCCTCGAGCTGAACTTCACCACTGAGAAATCCGCTGGAAGTTGTACGCAGCGGAATTTCCAGAACCGAGCGACCGGCCGCGGGCGGACCAGCGATCCACGTCCCGGTGCTCCAGATATCCTGAAGATTAACGTCCGAGCCGCGCCGCAAACTGAAAATGTTTTCGCCGTAGTCGACCGAAGCGATGAATTTGTAGATCATCGAAAGACCGAGGTAGCCGTCGATTGGATTTTTCTTGTCGTCAAAGAAATGGCGAATGTAAACCGGCACACTCTCAACCCGTACGCCGCCCAAATCCACTGACTCCAAAAATCCGTAAACGATTTCAAACTTGCCGCCGCCGCCCACCGCGCGGGCCATGCCGCCGCGCGCGACCGCGCGCACGCCTAACTTCTTCGCTGTCTCTTCTGAAAGCACTGACATTCCCGAGCCGGTGTCGAGCACAAAGCGCAACGTTTCGCGGCCGCCGTTGATGCGCACTCGGAGAATCGGCCGCCCGTCAAACGACTCGAACGGCATCGTGACTTTGCTCTCGCCGGACGGAACATACAGAGAACCCTGTCGTCCCAGGTATCGCAGGAAGTCAATCAGTCCGCGAATGCGGGCCCGCCGATCCTCATCGGTCTTGGGCGCGATCGACAGAAATCTTTCGTAGGCGTCGGCGGCTTCCTTGTAGCGTTCGCTGCGCGCTGCGGCCTGGCCCAGGTTGAAAACATAATCGGGTTCTTCCGAATCGAGACTGGCGGCGCGACGCAAACCCTTGACCGCCTGATCAAGACGGTTCTCGTAAAAATCAACCATCGCAAGGCCGGCAATCGCGATCGGATCGTTGTCCTGAATGCTGAGCGCGGTGCGAAATTCTTCGACCGAGTTACGAAAATCACCCGACGCGAGGATGGTCGATCCCAACAACGAATGCGCGCGCGACGACAGCGGATCAGCGAGTATGACCCGGGCCGCATGGTCGTAAGCGTCCTGAAGCATCCTTTGCTTCAGCAGCGCGTGACTGAGTCCCAGGCGCGCGGCGTTGTCGTGCGAATCTTTGGCCAGCGCGTCGCGAAAATGTTTTTCCGCTCCGGCAAAATCTCCGCTCCGAAGCGCTTCATTGCCACGCCGGATTGCTTTGCCGTCGCCGGCAAACGCGGCGCCCGTCATTGCTATCGCCGCTATCGACATGGTCAGGCAAATAATCAGGCCGGCTAAAAGTTTCATTGCCATCGGGGGGAGCCGCCGTTTCGCGTTAAGAGACTGCATGACTTTTATCTTTCCGCAAACGGGATACGAGTATCCAGGACCAATAAAACGGGGAGAAAAGGGAGCGACTACTTCAAGACTTCGCCTGTTTTCATTGACCAGAGAACCAGATCAAGTTCATCAAAGTCAATTCGGATGTCGCGCGCAAACAAGCGTAGTCTTTCTTCAGTTTCCAGATAACGCGCCCGGGTTGCCGGCGGCTTGGATGTTTCGACCACTTTAAGATCCGCGAGGCAATTCATCACGTGCTTATCCAAAATCGCGTGGCCCAGCAGACCGATGTTTCGCAGGAAGTGGCTCGACTCTTTGTAGCCCAATCCCTTGATCTGCTTTTCGCGGGCCAGCCAGTCGCGCCGCTCGATCGGATCTGCAAAACTTTGTAACTTCCGGCGCAGCGCCAGGCCGCAATGCTCGCGCAGATAACTGCGCGTCACGACGATGTAGCCCGGGCGTTCGACCGGAAAACGATGCGCGCCCGCACTCTTGATGGCGAGCGTCATCTCTTCGCTCGTGCCGTCCATCAAGAGCGGCCTGATCGCATCAACTGCGCGAAAGCCCATGCGCGCCGACGCGCCCGCGGTAAAGATGCAGAAGACGAGTTCTTCCCAAAGTCGCTCGTCAGATCCATCGCGCCACACCTCTCGAAACTGATCGAGTCGGGCGCGAATTTCGCTTCGTCGCGCCTTGTGAGTAGCACGTATATCTGCAACAGCAACCGGCCGGGCATTAGTTGTCACTGGATTGTCAATGCTCAGATTCTAGGTTTGCGCTTCTGACGTTGTCAACGAAATTGGCCTCGAAGCAAATGCGCGTTGAAGCACTTAGTGGAGTTCGAGAGACTGCTGCAAGCGACGACTTAACATGACATCCTGATCACAGTTCGCGGCATCAAAAGAAAACTCTCTCCATTCACCTTTTCCCCATCATGTTATGATTCTTTGTCGCTCGACGCGAGTCAACAATCGGTAGCAAGGTATGAAAAACAACACCCGACTCTTAAACATTTTCGTCGTCGCAATGCTGTTGCTGGTCCCCACAGCGCCAATAGCGATCGCGCGCGCGCAAACTCCGGCCAGGGATCAAACCGCCGCGCCCGCTGTGGCGATGCCGCAGCAAACTCCGAACACGACTACCGAAAGTGACACCGGCTTAGCGCCGATTTACGGACTGCAGGGCGTTTTGATCGAAACGCTTGACGGCAAGACCGTCGCCTCGCAGGCAGCGGATCAGGGATTCAATCCGGCCTCGTCGATCAAGCTGGCCACTGCTTTAGTGGCGCTCAAAACTCTGGGACCAAATCATCGTTTCTCCACCGGCTTTTGGACTGACGGCTCGTTTGACAAGGCCAGCGGCACCATTCAGGGAAACCTTTATGTGACCGGCCGCGATCCTTCGTTTCACCATGAACACGGCGTCATGATCGCGCGCGAACTGAACAACCAGGGATTTCGCACGGTGACCGGCGACCTGATCGTGGCGCCGGGATTCACGATGAACTTCAATTCATCCGCGCGCGGCTCAGGCAATACGCTTTACGACACTCTCGACGCGACGCTGCGTTCAAGCGAAGCAACGCGCGCCTGGACTTACGAGCGCACAGTCCTTGGTGATCGTTTGAGTCTGCAGACGGTTCCGAGTTTGGCCGTGATGGGTGAGGTCTCGGTTGGTTCCCTGGCGCCGGCCGCGAAGCTGCTGCTGACGCATAAGTCGAGCAAGCTTACTGACGTTCTCAAAGTATTGCTTTGCTACTCGAATAACTTTATGGCTGAGCGCATCGGGGACAGTCTCGGCGGCCGCGAGTCAGTCAATCGGCAGGTGGTAACCATGCTCGGTCTGCCGCCGTTTGAAGTTCAATTCGCTTCGCTGAGTGGTTTGGGAGTGAACCGCGTGACGCCGCGCGCGATGATGAAGATTCTAAGAGGACTGCGCAGCGAATTGCAGAAGAACAGATTGTCGCCTGCGGACATCATGCCGGTCGCAGGAATCGATCCGGGAACTTTGGAAGATCGCTTCACCGGGCTCGCCTGGCAGGGCAGCGTGATCGCCAAAACGGGCACGCTCATACGGACCGACGGCGGCGCGAGTTCGTTGGTGGGACAAATGCGGACGGCGCAAGGCGACACGCTGCTGTTCGTGATCATGAATCAGCATGGAAACATTCTGCGCTTTCGATCCAACCAGGATTACCTCGTGATGCAAGTGCAGAACAGCCGCGGCGGACCGAAGGCTTTCAACTACAAACCGCTTGCGCTTACGATGAAACTCGCGGACACGGAAAGTGTTTCCGGTACGCCGAACAGTGAGATTGGACCAAACCTGCAGGCGCATCCCAAGGCCCCCTGAAAAAAGTAGGACAGGCATTCGTGCCTGTATATGCTCTAAGAAAATGGGACAGACAGGAATGTCTGTCCTACTAGTTGCGCCCCGCCGATCGCGAAGATCGACGGGGCGCTTCATCGTCCAGCTTGCGCGCGAGGTGTGCGGCACCCTGCACGAAGCGGACGATCTTGTCATCGCCTGAGCCCAGCTTTTCATCGCCTTAACCACGTTCGACAAAACTGAGAGGCGACAGATTCCCTCTTAACTAAAGTTCGAAAGCCCAACGTCTTCCCAGAAAAATCCGATTCACTACGTCCGACTGACCTCAACACGGCGTTCAAGTTGACCCTTCAAATAGGAAGCCCGCTTCCGTCGTAGTCACCAAAAGTTACGCTTTGCCGGCCCGAATTCTTCGGCTGCGCCAAAAAACCTGCGAATTTGTTGGGTTCCGGCGTTGGTATGCCTGTTGCCAAGAGGGTTGCGCCGTTTCCCTGTCCAGCGGCATTCCTGCAACAGGCCAACCTTGAAGGGCAGAAGTGGAAAGCAATTCCACGTTAAGCAATCTGAAAAACATTCGGCAGTTTGGTTGAGGACAACGAGATGATTCGAAAGAGATGCGGTAAATCCGCGGGCTTTACGCTGGTGGAGCTGTTGATTGTCATGGTGATTGCGGCTGTCCTGTCCGCCATCGCGATCCCGACGATGATTTACCAACGTCGCCTGATGCGCTTCAGCGGAGTCACGCGCGAGTTCATGACCAACCTGCGTCTCGCCAGGCAGTTGGCGATGTCGGAACGCCAGGCGGTCACGTTCCAGTACGACGACAACACCAAAGACATCAGGATTATTGATCACAACAACGATCCGACGAGTGCGACCAGTGGCACCGCGGTGCTAGCTAATTCGAGCTACCCAAACACCGCCAGTCCCGCGGTGATTGTCAATACAGTTTCCCTGCTTCAGGGCGGACTTCTAAGTTCGGAAATAAAGTATGGCGTGCCCACGACCGCCGATGGCTTGCCGGCGGGCCATCCAACGATTCCGACGACGCTCGGTGACGGCACTTCCATAACCACGCTCCCCGGCAGCAAAAAGATCAACATCACTTTTCAGGCTGATGGCTCGGTCGTCAGTGGGGCGGGCGTGCCGGTGTCGGGCGTCACCCTGTCGGCGGGAACGCGCATGGACTCAGCAATCTTCATCTTCGACACGCAAGCGATTGGCGTAACGCCCACGGCGATTTCGGTGTTGGGCTCATCGGGCAGAGTGAAAGTGTGGAGGTATACCCAAAATGGTAGCAAGTTTATTGAATAGCCAGCGCCCGGCAGCCAAACGCAAGCAACGCCGTTCAGAGAGCGGTTTCTCGATGCTCGAGATGGTTGTGGCCATGGTGATCGTCACGGTCGGACTGCTCGGGGTCGCCTCCGCCATCAGCTACGCGCTCATGGCCAGCAACCGCGGCCGCGGAATTACTAATTCCAAGATGCTGATTGTTTCCATTTTGGAACAGATGGAAACACTCAGAGACACCGGCCAGCTTCACTTCAATGAGATTTCCAACGGCCAGGTCACCGGCAGCTCGTTTACCGGCTTCGTCGCTGATTTTGCACCCGTTTCGATCACACCCGGACCTGACGGCATCTTCGGCTCGGCCGACGATCTGGTTGACCCCGGCCCGAACGGCACCTACGGCAACTCCGATGACTGGACCAACCCACTGCTGGCCCGCCCGGGCGTGAGTCGCAAGATAGTGATCACCACTCTCCCGGACAATGATTACCTCAAGAAGATTGAAGTGACGCTGCGATACTCGCCCAACGGCGGCGAGACCCGGGAGCTGGTCTGCTCTGGTTACTTAAACGACAACGAACATGGCAACTACATTCCGTAACGCACTGCCGCGCACGCAGTCCCCTTCATTGGAGGTCACCCCGGTGCACGTTAATTCGCGACGCAACAATCAGGCAGGCTTTTCCATCATCGAAATGACGATCGCCGTCACGGTGATGCTGGTAGTCACCACTGCCGTGGTCATGTTGTTGAAAAACTCGATCATGGTCGCCACTACCAGTTATGAATTGACGGACGCACAGGAGAGTTTGCGCACGGCCCAGGAATATATCAACCGCGACCTGATGAACGCCGGCGACGGCCTCAAGAGCATTACTTATATTCCAGTAAACACGACTTTCGTCACCGCGTATCTGACTAGCACTCCAATCGCGGATCCGGCCGCGCCGGCGCTGGCCACGAACCTCGGAATCATTACTTCCCACAACAACGTGTCCGCGAGTGCAACCGTTCCGGCGTATGCGCCACCGCCCGGGCCGTCGCCGGTGCCGACGCCCTCGCCCATTCTCCTGCTAGCGGGAACCGACCGTCAGACCATATTGGAAATAGATCCCGATCTGGTGACGAACCCGCAAATCCTGCCGGCGTCGATTACGACGGCGGGCGACGTCATCACCCTGCCGGCCACAACCACCACCGCGGATATGGCCAAGTTCACTGTGGGTGAAGTCTATTTTCTAACCTCGATACGCGGCGGTACCTTCGCAACCATCACGACGGTCGATACTGCCGGTAAGAAACTCAAGTTTGAAAGCGGCGACCGCCTGGGCCTCAACACCACCGCAAACAACCGAATAAAAGACATCTCCATCAACGGCACCATACCCACGACCTTGCAGCGAATGCGGATCATTCAATACTTCGTGGATTCAAACATGATTTTGCGGAGGCGCGTTTTTGGCGAGCGAGGAGTCGCCTTTCGCGACACGATAATCGCCGAACACGTGCTGGGCGTTCAGTTTGTTTACTCGCTTGGTCTCGATACCAACGGCAATCCGGTGCAGCCGAAAAATCTGCTGAGCACGCCTGAAGAGCAGGTAAACATCAGCCAGGTGCAGGTGACCGTGACGGTCGAAACACCGCACGCCACCGTCGGGAGTCTGAAGCCGACCCTCTCGACCACCACCACCACCAGCTTGCGCAACATGCAATTTCGGCAGGCGCTACAACCAAAGCCTTCGCCGTCACCATAAAAGCTATTTTTTGCAACTTCGTTTTCCAAAACTTCGAAGGAGAAGTTAGATGTTCATCAACACGCGCGAAAGTTTATCTGGATCGGACTTAGCAACCGCTCGGCCGAGAGCAAGCGAGAGCGGCGCCGCGCTCGCGACTGCTCTGCTCATGCTGGCTTTGTTGAGTGCCATCGCCATGACAGTCCTGGCAGTTGTGCGAACTGAAACCCGCATCGCCGGCAGCGATCTAAAGCGCACGCAAACGTTCTACGCCGCTGCCTCAGGCATCGAAAAGATGACCAGCGACTTCAGTCAGCTCTTCACCAAAACGTCGAAGCCTTCGGACGCGCAGTTGCTCAGGATTCAGAATTCGCCGCCCGTCGGACTGACTGCTGAAGGTTACCAACTCAACCAAACCCTGATTGTGGACGAACCAACTCTGGCGGCGATGAGAACCACACAGGGTATTGCAACCACCAGTACGATGCTGCCGAACGCGGTCATGGGTGCAGACTCGCCATTCGCCGGTCTGAACGCGAGCGTCAAGCCCTACACCTTGACGACCAGGGCAACTTCCACCAGAGACGGCACGCAGGTGGCCCTGACGCGGCAGATGAACAACTACCTGATTCCGATTTTTCAGTTTGGTGTTTTCAGTGACAAGGATCTGGAATTCTGGCCGCAGCCGCCCATGACTTTCAACGGACGCGTGCACGCCAACGGCAACATCTATCTGGGCGGAGACGTCACCTTCCAGCAGCGAGTGACGACGGCCAATGAAGCCGTGCGCGACCTGATGCGCAACGGTACTACCAACACTACAACCATCGGCGGCGTTACCACTTTCAAAAGCACGCCGAGCTTCAAGCTCAGTCCTACCAGCACGCCAATCCTGATGCCCGGCGGCAAGGGCAGTGTGCTCAACGGCCCCAACCTGCCGCAGCCACGCACGGACGGTCGCGGCAAATTCGGGGGCGACCCGGCTGGTTACAATCCTTCACCTAGCGGCACCGACAATTCCTGGTGGAAGACGAATTCGAAAACGTTCTTCGGCGGACTGATGCTCAGCAAGTCAACAGGCGTTGTGGCTTTGAAGCTGCCACTGCAGTTGCAGGAAGTTAACAAGCAGCCGTTGGAGTTGATCAAGCGCACGATGCCGGACGACCTGCTTCCCGGCTACGACGCGCTCTACGATTCTCGTTATCATAACAAAGCGCAGATTCGGATTCTCATTGACGATGAAAACGCGGGCACCGGCGCGGACAACGCTGCCGGAATACCAGCCGGCAAGGGTGTACTCCTGTCGACATTTATCCCGAGTATTCTGGACGGCGGCAACGCCTTGAGAATAGTCAAAGACGACGGCACCTACGCCAACACAGTTGACTGGCTGCAGGGTCGACCCGGTCAATCCAAAAAGGCAGAAGCCGTGCGCATGGTGAGAAAAGACTACGGCGCCGGCGTGGTTCTCAAGGCCACGACAACGTCTGCCGGCAACACCGGCGGCACCAACGCCAGCTCCAGTGAATTCACGGACAACGTGAACAACAGCGCGCTTGCCGCTTATCGCACGCCAAACGGCGCCATTATTCCCACCGGTTCCGGAATCAAAGGCCGCATACTGATCGAAATTGTTCCGCCGCCACTTTCTGACGGCACTCCGGTAGCGGCCATCGACGTCACCCAAGCCATTTTGAGCATGGGCGTCACAGTCGGCGAGCCGAACGGCATCATCTACCTGCAGCGACCCGCCTGGGCGGCGCTGATGCAGGGCAGTCGCGACCGCGAAGGCAACTCCACGCACCACAACTACCTCACCTATTTCCTTGACAACTCCGTGTCGAACCGGCGGGCGCTGGCCGACGGCGAAATCAGCAAAGATGTCGCCTTCGATCCGTCAGGCTTCATTTGGCCGACTGATAGCACGCTGGATGACGATACGCACACCTCGGGCTGCGGCGGGTCCGACTTTCTGCCTTGCCCGACGTCGATGGCGCGCGACGACAAGCCTGGGCCAGCATTGAACAAGATCGTCCCCATCAACCTCTACAACGTCCGCGAGGGTCACATCAATGAAACAGCCCTCGAGACCGTCCCTTATCAACGCGGTATCACCAGTGTCATTGACATAAACATGCGCAACCTCGCGCGCTGGGTTGATGGCATTTACGACACTACTCTCTTCAACGGCATCGCCGCTGCCACCAGTCCCAAGAGCGCCAATATCAACGGGCAGGATGGTTACGTAGTCTACGTTTCTGACCGGCGCGGTGATCGAGTCAAGAACGAACGCAATGCGGTCGGCAGCAGTATTCTGACGACCAACGGCATGGTCGACAACGAAGACATCTACGGCCAGGACCAGGCCAACGGCGCCGCGCCGAACTGGGGCGAGGACGTGATCGACGAAGGCTACGATCCCGGTACGTCCAAGGACAAAAAGGGTTCACTCCAGGTCGATAAGTGCGAACTCCCTTCACCCGTCGCTATGGTTTCAAATGGCGCCGCGCGTCCGCCGGGCGCCGTCACTGCCTTAGTTGACGCCACCAAGTATGCAATGGGCGCCACCGTAACCGAGTGGAACAAGACTTCGGACGACGCCAACACCAACTGCGCCACGAACACTTATTGGTTTCGCAGAGCGGTGCGCGTCTTCAACGGTCAGAAATTGCAGGTCAGCGGCGCGTCAAACAAACTCAACACGACCAGGGGCATCACGATCTCAACCGAGAACATGATTTACATCTGGGGTAACTTGAACACCGACGGCATCAATCAGGCTCCGGCGGACGACACTTCAAGTCTAAACGACCTGGCCGCATCTTCCCGCTACATGCCCAGAAGCACCGGCGTCGACACGCAGGTGCCGGCTTCGATCGTTGCGGATGCCGTCTTCCCGCTCTCGAAGACGTGGTACGACGCTTTGGCAGCGATGTATCCCGAAGGCCTCGCTGGCCGTGTTGCTGATGCCGGGGACATCAACGACACCGACGACATCCCCGTCACTGACGAGACCTCAGTACGCTGCGGAATCATTTCCGGCGCCACTCTATCGTCACTCGGAACCGCCGGCGGGTATTTGGACAATCTCAACGGCGGCGTGCACAACTTCCCACGCTTCCTCGAGACCTGGAGTAGCCCGGCTGAAACTATTTGGCCATGGAACAGCAAACGTTGGAATTACGTCGGCTCGTTCATCATCCTCTACAACTCTCAGCAGGCAGTCGGCCCCTGGAGCGTAGGCGGTGCGATTGTGTATTACCCGCCGACGCGAAATTGGGCGTTTGATATTACGTTCACCGATCCACTGCGGCTGCCGCCAGGCACACCGCAATTCCAGCACATCGAGCCAACCGGCTTCAGGCAAATTCTTTAACTGACGACCCGGCCCGCGCGCGCCAGCGCTAGCGACAATGGCGCTGTCGCGCGGGCCGGCTGCTCAACTCCACAAAGTAGCCCTGCCACCATGCGACCCCATCTCACTTCCAAACAAAACATGCGCGGCTTCTCGACGACCGAGACCCTAATCGTGCTCGCCATGATCGCAGTCGTCGCTGGCTTCATCGTCCTTGGTTTCGTTCGCGGCAACCGCACGGTCGACCGTACTAACACCGCTGTCGAGCTGGCGACTAATTTGCAGAAAGCCCGGCTCGACTCGATGCGGCGAAACCCGGGCGAAGTTGGTCAGATGGCCCAGGTGAAAGTTTTCAACCGCCGCTTTTACAGCGTGGCCCTCGACGGCGATCACGACGGCCAACTCGACATTCCCCTCGTCATGAGCCTGCCCGAAGAGCCCGGCGTCGAAATCAACGGACCGTTTCCCAAAACTTACATTTTCGACGGCCAGGGGCAGACGGTGGATTTACAAAAACAGCGCGTGGCCCCACAGCCGATGACGGTTGGCAACGCCTCGGGCGCCAGCGCCATAAAGTTTGCCGAGGACGGAAAGATAACCATCGTTCCCGCAGTGAAGGCGACTGCTTCGAGATGATCCGAAAGACGGTAAGAAATCAAATGACCGTTCAAACGACATTACCGGCTGGCAAAGTAGGACAGGCATTCAACCGGGGTCCCCGGCGGGGCAGCCTCGCTGGGGTGGTCGGGCCTGTCCAACAATCAAAGCCCAATCACGAGTCCTGCAGAACCGCGCCTGACTGGAAAACCGCGCCGGGTACAGCGACCGCCGCGCGCCAAGTCAACAGCGACCACGGTCACTCCCTGCTCGAAATGCTGATCGTGATTGCCATGATTGGCGTCTTGAGTTCGATGGCGCTGCCGCAGCTGATTGCCGAGCGCCGCCTGTCACGCTCGGTCGCGGTCACGCGTGAAATCATGACGCAGATGCGCCATGCACGGCAGTTGGCCATGTCTCAACGGCAGGCGTTCACTTTCCAATACGACAACACGACCAAGCAACTCCGCATCATCGACCACAACAGCAACGTCGGCGCCAACTTGTTGCTCGATGCTTCATATCCCAACACGGCCGGCAGCATGATCGTCAGCGCCACGCCGCTCGCGGCGGAGGTCGAACTCAGCTCGGAAATCTCTTACGGCATTCCCTCTGGTTTACCGACTGGCGCTCTTGCTGACGGGATATCGATGACTCCGTTATTCAACAGTCGCATCAACATCACTTTCCAGCCCGACGGCTCGGTGATCGACGGTACCGGCAATCCGGTGGGACGAGCGATGTTCATCTTCAACAACCGCGTCGCGCGTGGCACCGCTGCGGCAATTTCAATTTTGGGCGCGTCCGGACGAGTCAAGCTTTGGAGGTATGACCCCGTTGCAAACGTCTACGCCGAATAATGATCCGCGGCACGATTTAACGCGACGGTCGGATCGCGGTTTCTCGCTGCTGGAGATGGTTGTCGCTATCGCCCTGCTGTCGGTCGGGCTGTTGGGCGTGGCTTCCGCAATTGGCTACGCGGTGGTGACGACAAATCACGGACGGTCAATCACGAATACCAAGCTGCTCGCCGTGACCGTGCTCGAGCAGATGGAAACGCTGCGCAACACCGGCAATTTAACCTTCGGACAAATCGCCAACGTCGGACAAGTCAACGATCAGGGCGCCGCGAAACCCTTCATCGGCTTTCCGACCGGTCCGCAACAGGTTTCCATCAACCCCGGCCCGGACGGCATTTCCGGAACGCCCGACGATCTCATTGACGCTGGTCCAGATCTCAAATTTGGCACTGCTGACGACTACGTCAATCCAAATTTTGCGGTCGTCGGTGTCACTCGCCAAATTCAAATCACCTCGCTCAGCCCCAGGTTGAAAAAGGTCCAGGTAACGGTGGACTACGACTCGCAGGGCAGCATGAAACAACTGGTCGCCATTTGCTATCTCAACGACAACTCCACCAGCGCTTTCGTTCCCTAAACCGCGGCGCTACGCCGGAGGCAAACACGTTTGCAGCAACACCACAACAAAAAAGGTGAGCAGGGATTTTCGCTCCTCGAGGTCTTGATCGCGGTGGTCGTAATGATTGTCGTGACGGGCGCCATCTTCGCGCTCATGCGCGACTCGATGAAGACCAGCACCGCGGCCATGGAGTTGACCGACGGGCAGCAGGCGTTGCGAACGGGGCTTGAGTACATCAACAGAGACTTGATTAATACAGGCGACGGCCTCAACAGTCTCACCAATATTCGCGTCCCGGAAAACTTCGCCAGAAATTTTCTGACGCTCAATCCGGTACTTGACCCGAGCAACCCGGGGTTCGTCGATCTTGGCCTGCTCACGACCGACAACAATTTGCCCTCGAATACGCCGGTGTTGGGCACGCTCCCGGCGGTGACGGTTCGGTCCGCGCCGCTGCTGACGGATCGAATCTCGATTCTGCAACTGGAGCAGACTGAAATATTCACCCCGATCACCTTGGCCGCCGGCGACCTTAATCCGGCCACCGGCTTCGCGCGCGTGTCGTCAACAGACATCAATAAGTTCGCGGTGGGCGAAATCTATTTCATCACTTCCGCCCAGGGCGGAATCTTCGTCACTATCACCGATCGCGACGGCGTCGGCAGCCCGACTCCGTCACTCGTCTTTGCCCCCGGTGACGCTTACGGCCTCAACAGCGCGAGCCAACTCGACTTCATCACCGACGAGGGGATGCTGCCGGTGGCCATCTGCCGCATGAAGATTATTCATTACTACGTCAACAACAACGGCTTGCTGATGAGACGCGTCTTTGGCGTTCGCAACGCGGGCTTCAATGAGAGCGTCATCGCCGAGCACGCCGTCAGCCTGCAGTTTCGCTATTTCCTGAACATGCATGACCCCAGCGGCAACGTTGCGCAACCAGAGGCGCAATTGACAACCTCCGAGCAACAGGTCGAAACGCGTCAGGTGGAAGCAACGCTGACAGTCGAAACGCCGCGCACGCTCCAGAACGGCCTGCGCCAACAAATCACGATGACTGCCGCGACGAGCGTTCGCAACATGCAGTTCCGCCGCGCGCAACAGCCGCAGCCCGGCGGCTAAGCTGATCGAAGTGCTTCCAAGGAGAGCTTCATGACCCGGAAGGCCCCAAACCTCTCAACTAAAAAGACCCGCCGCTCGCGCTCGTCGGAACGCGGCGCGGCCCTGATAACGTCAATCCTCATTCTCGGAATGTTGAGTGCGATCACGATTACCGTGCTTGCCGTTGTCTCCCGCGAAACGCAGATCGCCGGGAGCGATTTGAGACGAACCAGAACTTTCTACGCGGCCGCTGCCGGAATCGAAAAAATGACGACGGATTTCAGCGCGCTCTTTCAAGTCACCTCCCGTCCAACCGCAGCGCAGTTATTCCGCATTCAAACCGAGTGGCCGCAGGAACTGCGCGACGAAGGTTACGAGTTTGACCAGATCATCGGTCTCGACGGTGTAACTTTGGATTCAATGCGCGCGACTCAGGGAATTACAAACGGCGCGTATCCTCGCGTGACAATTCAGGGCGGGCCATTCAACGGATTATCAGCCAGCGTAGCGCCCTACATTTTGAACAGCAGGGCGTGGGCGGATGACGGGACTGAGGTCGCCCTGACGCGGCAGATGAACAACTACCTGATTCCGATTTTCCAGTTTGGCATGTTCAGCAACGACGACATCGAGCTGCATCCCGGCCCGCCGTTTTCGTTCAACGGCCGCGTGCATGCCAACGGCAATGTTTACGTGAACGGCGACGTGACTTTCCAGTCGAAGGTCACGACCGCGAATGAATTGGTTTATGACGTGTTGCGCAACGGCGTCGCCCGCACCGGCGCGAATGTGTCTATGCAAGTGGGCGCGGTCAATGTGCCGTTGACGATGGGCAGCATGTTTGGCGGTCCGAACATCGTTGGCACAACCACCAGCGCCGAGCGGGGTTTCTTCCCGGGCTCGCCTGACGGCTCGATAAATGGCGCGTGGGATTCAACGTCGGTCGGCGCCGCGACGGTTGGCGTCCCGAATCAGTTTGGCGGTCAACTACAAACGCGTACTACCGGCGGAACCGCGCTGCTGCTGCCGATGCAGTTAACCGGTTCGTCCACGCGCGAGATCATCAAGCGCCGCACGCCGGCTGACCCGCAGGTGGTCCGTGATTCGCGGTATCACTCAAAAGCCCAGGTACGAATTCTGATTGATGAGGAGTCTGCTACGACGGACACGTCGGGAATCCCGACCGGACAGGGTCAGCCGCTGACCGCTTTTGTACCGATGCCTTTGCCAAACCTGGCAGCCGCGGCGGGCGGTGGCCGCGCGCTCTGGCGAGTGAACGACAACGGAACTTACCGCGACACCGCCGCCACTTGCGTGCTGCAGGAACAGGGCGGCACGCCGGGCCAGGCGTTGACTGTACGCGGATCTAAAGGCCTGACGGAAGCTGCGAACTTGAACGGCAGCAATACCAGCATTCCAGCCGGCGCCGGTCTCTCCGGTCGCGTTTTGATCCAGATTGTTGACGACACTGGCAACGTCCGTGACGTCACCCGCGAAATTCTCAGTCTCGGCATGACGGTGGGCGAACCTAATTCGATCGTCGCTTTGCAGCGTCCGCTGTGGGCTGCGTTTACGCAAGGCAGTCGCGACGCGAGTGCGGCGGCGAACATCGCTCCGGATGGCACGATCTATTTCAACAACCTCGCCGACATTGTCAACAACACGCCGATCGCCATCGACGGACAAATTCAGACCGCGCCGGGTCCACTCCAGGACGCCACCTACGGTTATCTCACCGGCCTCGTTGACGACATTGGCGGCGGCCAGTCGCTGCGCGCCGACACACCGCCCGCGATGGACGTTTTGGATTGGGGCACGGCGAACTGGGAGGCTAACAAAGAGTGGAACGCGATCGTTCCGATCAACGTCTACAACGTGCGCGAAGGTTGCGTCAATGAAGTCGGCTGCGACGCTGTCTACGAACGCGGCATCACCAACGTCGTCGAAATCAACATGAGAAACCTGGCGCGTTGGCTGGACGGCGTTTACGACACCAACCTCCTGGCCGGCACCCCCGCCGTCAGCGCAAACGTGGCTAACCCGAACGGATTTACTGTCTACATTTCCGACCGACGCGGCGACAAAGTGAAATCCATGACCGACCTGTCCGGCGCCACGGTTAACAGCAGCAACGGCATGGTGGACAACGAAGATGTTTATGGACCAAACGACGTGTTGGATGCAGGCGAGGACGTGCAGAACACCGGAGCGCTCGTGAAAGACCTAACCGAGCTGCCCGATCCTGCGGTGCTCCCCGGAGTCTATGGCCTTGACGTGACGATGCGCGCGCTGACGGTGGCCGCCTGGACCAATCCCGATCGTTACTTCCGCCAGGCAGTTCGCCTGTTCAACGGTGAGAACTTGATCATCACCGGCGCCCCCGGGCAGTTGTCCCAGATCCTGGGTATGACAATAGCGACCGAGAACATGCTGTACATTTGGGGCAACTACAATACGACCGGCATCAACGTCGCGCCGCCGAGCGGCACGTCGTCGCTAAACGAACCCGCCGCGCCGTTCCGCTATCTCGGCAATCAGGTGCCGGCTTCGCTCATCTCTGACGCCTTCTTCCCGTTATCAAAAACCTGGTCAGACGGTTCGGTCTCGATGTATCCCGGCGATCTCAAAAGGCGCATGGCCGATCTGAACCTGCCCGCGGTTGAACCAGATGCAGCTGAGACTGCCGTGCGAGCCGGAATCATCGCCGGCAACAATCTCGGCGCACTGGCCGGCGCGCCTGACGCGGGAAACTCTGCGAGCGGCGAATCGCGCCTCAATGGCGGCATCCACAACTTCCCGCGCTTCCTGGAAAGGTGGCGCGTGCGCTGGAACTTTGTCGGTTCACTGATTCCGCTCTATCGCTCGACGCAGGCGGTGGGTCCGTACAACTCCGAGTCGACAATCTACAGCCCGCCAATAAGAAACTGGGCCTTCGACACGACCTTCCTCGATCCGAATCGGTTGCCGCCGTCAACGCCACAGTTTCAGTACGTCCAACCGACCGCGTTCAGACAGATTCTGTAAGAGTCCAAAGTTCCAAGTTTCAAGTTTCAAGTTTCAAGTTTCAAGTTTCAAGTTCGGCATCCCACCTAACGTCTCGGCAGAAACCTGAGCGTTAGCGACCGCATGGTTCGGAAACTTGAAACTTGAAACTTGGAACTTGGAACTTGAAACTTGAAACTTGAAACTTGGAACTTGATTGCATACCTAAGTAACACATTCCTTCCGAATTCGTGGAAAACCCCACTCATCCGCACTATTCATAGGGTGAGACGGGAAAACACCAGCGGAGGATACTACCCTTGAAGAGAATGCTTCTTTTGATCGCAGCCATCGTCGTTATCGGCTTACCGGCGACGGCCTTGGCCGACACTTTCACATTTCAGGCCCCAGCCACAGCCCCAAATCAAGGCAACGGCGGCCCAAATCAGTTTGACCTTGACCATCACCGCGCCTACACGTGGCGGATTGACGGCGTGAATCTTCAGGGCAAGACAATCACCGGCGCGAAGATTACGTTCACGAACATCAGCAACTGGGACCGGAACGCGAACATGCTTTTCGTCCACCTGCTCGACACGGCACGCAACTCGGGCGTCAGGTCGTTTACCGACGCGAGCGGAACCCCGGTAATGCTGGAGGACATTCAGGACAACTTCGCGGGCAGTCTCTTCAACAGCAATCCCCTCGTGACCAGCAGCACTGGCAACACTTTCTTGTTCGCGCAGAGCTTCACGATGACGCCGACCACTTTCGTATACAACTTTACGGCGGCACAGTTGCAAACGCTCAGCGCTTACTTCGCCGCCGGAAACAACGTTGCATTTGGACTGGACCCGGATTGCCACTTCTGGAACAACGGCATTAGGTTTGAATTTACGACCCGCGACAACGCCATTCCCGAACCGACCACGATGGCCCTGCTCGGCACCGGCATCGCTGGACTGTACCTGAAACGCCGCCGCAAGAAGCAAGCCGCAGCTGCCGCACAGGTCTAAACCCGACCCGCAAGCGAGAACGTCCTCCTTCAGTTTGAGAAGCAAGAGGCGCGAATGGTTAATTCCATTCGCGCCTTTTTGTTGATTGTCACTACGAGTTCTCAGCCCTGCTAGCGAACGTGTTCTTCAGGAAAACTTCGGCCGATAATGGCGTTTTTCAAGCAGATTTCTTGATTTGTCGGCCGATATTAGGTCCTATGTCGACTGACATTGCTCCTGTTTCAACTTAAATAGTCCCTGTGTCGACTGACATTGTCCGGTGTCGATCGACTTAGCTTCTGAGTCGACTGCTACACCTCCGGTGTCGATGGACACAGTTCCAGTGTTGATTGACATAGCGTATGTGCAGACTCGCATTGCTACCGTGTCGACTTACATTGCTTCTATGTCGACTGACATTGCTTCGGTGTCGACTGACATAGCTCCAGTGTCGTTTGAACAACTCAAATGCTGTCTTGCATCGTGGCTGTGCCGGCTACAGCAAAGCCAACGACCTTCTCTCGCCCCTTCAGGGCGAGGAGTTCGAGATAACCACGATCCCGGGGTGGCGCGCTAACGCGCTTACCCCGGGCTACTTTATGTCACGTCTTCAGCGTGAAGCCCGCCGACTGACCACTGACCACTGACCACTGGCTACTTCCTCGCTGCCCACCGCCCACTGCCCACCGCCCACTGTTCTTGATGTACAATTCCAGTCCGTTGCAGTCGTCGCCTTCGCGGCCGCGCGGTCCCGAACAAATGCCTGACATCCTACTCGTCGAAGACAAAGACAGCCTGCGCCGCGTTTTGCGTCTCACGCTCGAGAACGCCGGCTACAGCGTCACCGAGGCCGCCGACGCGCGCGCCGCGTTGAATGAAATTGCCGGTGGCCCACACAAACTGGTTCTGACTGACCTGCGCATGCCGCACGGCTCGGGTCTCGACGTCTTGCGCGCCGCGCGCGCCGCTGACGGCAGCATTCCCGTCATCGTCATGACCGCCTTCGGATCGATCGACGAAGCCGTGCAGGCGATGAAAGACGGCGCGCACGACTTTCTACAAAAACCCGTCGACTCGAATCACCTCCTGCTGATCGTCGAGCGCGCGCTCGAACAGGAACGGCTGCGCACCGAAAACATTCTGCTGCGTGAAGAGTGGTCGCGGCGCTACGGCTTCCCGCGCATCATCGGCGAGTCCGACGCGCTCAGGCAGGCTGTTTCGGAAACTCAGCGCGTGGCGCAAACGGAAGCGACTGTGCTGTTGCTCGGCGAATCGGGAACCGGCAAGGAACTCTTCGCGCGCGCGGTCCATCATCTCTCCGGCCGGCGCGACCGCCCCTTCGTCGCGATCAACTGCGCCGCGATTCCCGAAACGCTCATCGAGAACGAGTTGTTTGGTCACGAACGCGGCGCGTTTACCGGCGCCGGCGATCGGCGGCTGGGGAAGTTTGAACTCGCTTCCAGCGGCACGGTTTTCCTCGACGAGATTGGTGAACTGCCGCTTGCGGTGCAGGGGAAACTGCTGCGCGTGATCGAAGAAAAGGTTGTGGACCGCATCGGCGGCCGCGCGCCCGTGCCGGTTGACGTGCGCGTCGTGGCGGCAACGAATCGCGATTTGAAAGCCGACGTGGAGAGTGGCGAGTTTCGACGCGATCTGTTTTTCCGTTTGGCAGTGTTCCCGCTCGAGATTCCGCCGCTGCGCGATCGCGGCCGTGACATCGACATGCTGGCTAAACATTTCGCCGCTCAACTCGGCAAGGAACTGCGCGGGCGTGAAGCCAATTTGAGCGACGACGCTTTGGTCGCGTTGCGCGCGCACAGTTGGCCGGGCAACGTGCGCGAGCTTGAAAACGCGATCGAACGCGCCTGCATTCTTTCTGACACGATGACGCTCGAGGCGAAGGACCTCGGCCTGGCGACAGCGGTGCCTGACGATGCGGCGTCGCTCAGGTTGTTTGATCTGACAGGCAGTCTTTCGGATGCAGCGCAGCGCGCTTTGCGCCTGGTCGAACGGCAGAAAATACTCGAAAGTCTCGCGGCGAACGACGGCAACAAGATGCAGGCGGCGGAAGACCTGGGCATCAGTTATAAGACTCTGCTCACCAAGATAAAGGACTACAATCTCGGCTAAGATGAGCGCCGTAACCTGGGAGCGCGGGCATCCTGCCCGCTTCTTGGCGGCGCGACTAACGCGGGCAAGATGCCCGCGCTCCCAGCGAAAAGATGAGCGATCTTTCCAAAGACGAGCTTGATAGCGACGCTACTCCGCAAGCGCCTGAAGTTCCTGGCGTTGTCCACGATGAAGCGAGTGGGATCGCGGGCGAAACCGTCGAACAAGTCGGCGCGGCCGGTGGTGAGGCGCCGCCGGTACCGCCGCACAGCAAAGTCGAGAAGAGCACCGGACGATCCGCGTTCATGGTGGGCGCCGGCATCCTGATCAGCCGAATCGTCGGTCTGGCCCGGCAAAGAGTTTTCGCACATTACTTCGGCACCTCAGCCGCCGGCGACGCCTTCAGTGCCGCCTTTCGCATTCCCAATTTCCTGCAAAACATCTTCGGCGAAGGCGCGCTCTCGGCGTCGTTCATTCCGGTCTACGCAAGACTGTTGGCCCATGACGATGAAGAGGAAGCGGATCACGTCGCCAACGCTGTGCTCGGCATACTCGCGCTCACGGTTTCACTGATCGTACTGGTGGGCGTGCTCGCTACGCCATATCTGATTTCGCTGATCGCTCCGGGTTTCAAAGGCGAAACGCGCGAGCTGACGATCCGGCTGGTGCGAATTCTCTTCCCTGGCGCTGGACTGCTCGTGCTTTCGGCCTGGTGCCTCGGCGTCCTTAACAGTCACCACCGCTTTTTCATTTCTTACACGGCGCCGGTCGCCTGGAACCTCGCGATGATCGCGTCGCTGATAATTTTTGGCCGGCGCGTGGGTCAGTTTCCCCTCGCGGAGTATGTCGCGTGGGGTTCGGTCATCGGCAGTGCCCTTCAGTTTGCCGTGCAGTGGCCGATGGTGATGAAACTGATGCGGCGCATTCGGCCGTCGCTCGACGTCGCCAGTGCCCACGTGAAGACCGTAATCAGAAATTTCTTTCCGGTTTTCATGAGCCGCGGCGTGGTCCAAATCAGCGCGTTTGTCGATGCGATCCTCGCTAGCTTTCTGCCTGAAGGATCGGTTGTCGCCCTCACTTACGCGCAGAGTCTTTACACTTTGCCGGTGAGCCTGTTCGGCATGTCAGTTTCCGCGGCGGAGCTTCCGGCGATGTCGCGCGCGATTGGCAGCAACGAGGAAGTTGCCGACGTCTTACGTGGACGTTTGGATGACGGACTGCGACGCATCGCTTTTTTCATCGTTCCTTCGTCGATGGCTTTTTTGGCTCTCGGCGACATCATCGCCGCAGTCCTGTATCAGACCGGTCAGTTCAAGCACGAAGCGGCAATTTTTGTCTGGGGCATTCTCGCGGGATCGACGGTAGGACTGCTCGCCTCAACGCTGGGCCGACTTTACTCGTCGACTTATTACGCGCTCCACGACACCCGCACGCCGCTGCGTTATGCAATCGTGCGCGTGACGTTGACCACCGTGCTCGGTTATTTGTGCGCGCTGCCGCTGCCGCACGCGCTCGGAGTCGATCCGAAGTGGGGCGTCGCCGGGCTGACTGCCTCAGCGGGCGTCGCCGGTTGGATTGAGTTTGCTTTGCTGCGGCGTTCATTGAATCGTCGCATTGGTCGCACCGGTTTGTCCGCGGGTTACGTTGTCAAACTTTGGATCGCCGCGCTGCTGGCGGCGGACATCGGCTGGGGCTTCAAGTTGTTGCTCGGCGAAATCCATCCAATTCCTCTCGCGACAATCGTCCTCGGCAGCTATGGCGTCGCCTATTTCGGCGTGACCTATTTCTTGAGCATTTCGGAAGCACGCACGGTTATCGGCAGAATACTGAGATTAATGAGACTTTCTCGATAGCAAAATTTTTTCGACAGTTTTCTGGAGATTGGGTTCGATTGATTCTTTAGTCCGTTATCCTGGAAAAACGGAATGGTTTGACGCAGCGGCAAGGTGGGGGCGGCCCCGGGCCGCCATTTTTGTTTGGGAACTGCTTTTTGGTCGTTCCTGGAATAAGTCGATCCTTTCTCCCGTTCGCATAGCCTCGCTCTTTGTTCGTAGTGTCGCAATTTTAAATCTCTGTACGTCCTGCGTGTGTTCTCTGTGTCTCTGTGGTAAAAACCGCTTCGAAGACTCACTACAGAGACACAGAGGGCACAGAGGTTCACAGAGAGGTCTGAAATTCCCCTGTCACCCCTCTTGTGCTCTGCGTTGACCCAATCAGCACCTGTCCTTATCATCCAGACGTGCAGCCCGTCATTTCAGCCGCGCAAATGCGTGAGATTGATCGCCTCACCACGCGCGATTTTCAGCTTTCACCCAATCAACTGATGAAGGCCGCGGCGTCGAAATGTCTTGACGTCATCGTTTCCTATTTTTCGCCGGAACTGCCGGGCAAACGGGCGTTGATACTTTGCGGACCCGGAAACAACGGCGGCGATGGCGCGGAGTTGGGAGTCGGGCTTCACCAAACCGGCGTCCATACGGACATCGTTCTGTTCGGGCGGGTCGCGAATCTGAAGGGCGCGGCGCTGAATGCCTTCGAAACTCTTCTCGACGAAGTCTCCAACGCCGCGGTGCATGAAGAAACAGGTGAACCAAACGTGGCTTTGACGTTCAACGAGTGCGAGGGTGCCGAGGCGTGGGAAGAATTGAAACTTGTGGCTGCCGACTACGATGTGGTTGTCGACGCGCTCTTTGGAACCGGACTCAGTCGCCCGCTGGAAGGAATCTTTCTGAACGCGGTGCAGTACTTCCTGGCAGCACGTGAGGAGCGAGAGACTTCGGCCGCCGCCCAGCCAATAATTTTTTCCGTTGATCTCCCTTCTGGTCTGAATGCCGATTGGGCACAACCCCTGGGTGGGAAGCGCGCTGCGGTCCATGCCGACATCACAGTCACCTTCACCGCGGCGAAGACCGCGAACGCTTTGCCGCCGGCGTCGCACCTCAACGGCGAGCTCGTCGTCGTAGACATCGGCTCTCCAGCTTCGCTGGTCGCGGCGACTAATCCGCAACTTTTTCTAACTGAAGCAGAAGACGCGCGCGCGTGGCTCGCGAGCACGCGCTACACGCCCGACTCTTTCAAGCAGACTCACGGACACGTTCTTGTAATCGCCGGCTCGCGCGGCTACACCGGCGCGGCTGTCCTCTGCGGCGATGCGGCGATGCGATCGGGAGCGGGTTTGGTCACGATCGCCACACCGGCTTCAGCGCAGTCGTCAGTAGCCGCGAGTGTGATGCCTGAAGTGATGACGACCGCGCTTGCCGAAACCGATCGCGGCGCCGTTAGTGATGAGGCAGTCGATCATGTGATGAAGCTTGCCGAGAAGGCCACCGTGATCGCGATAGGACCGGGGCTGTCGTCGTCAGACGAACGCACTCGTCGTTTTGTCTACGAAGTTGTGAAACAACGAAAAGTGCCGATGGTTATCGACGCCGACGGGCTGAATTGTTTGGCGAGTTATTCGGTGCGCGGTTGGCCCTCGGAGTTGCAGGGTTCAGAAGATGCGCCGTTGATACTGACGCCTCACGCGGGCGAGATGCTGCGACTGCTGGGGACAACGGATAAGACTGCGCTGGACGATCGAGTTGCTGCCGTGCGCGAATTTGCAACCAAACACAGATTGATCCTGGTTCTTAAGGGCGAGCGGTCGTTGATCGCGGCGCCAGATGGCCGCGTGTTCATTAATCCGACCGGCAACGCCGGACTCGGCACCGCGGGCGCCGGCGACACTTTGACCGGGCTCATCGCCGGCTTTGTGGCCCAGGCCAACGCCACCTTCACAACTTTGAAAGAAGACTCCGATGCGGTGGCGGCGATCGCAGCGCTTTATGTTGGCGGGTTGGCGGGCGATCTCGCGGCGCGAGAATTGGGAATGCGAACGATGGTCGCTTCTGATATTCGCGACCACTTCAGCGAAGCGATCTGCATGCTCGATCCGCAGGGTGAACAACCCAACATGTCCGTTTAGAGGCGGCACTTGTGCCGCCAAAGTTGGGACAAGTCGCAACTCTAAACAGAAGAAATGACCCAAACGACTCTAAACGTAAGAAACAATCGAAACGGAAGAAACGATCTAAACACGCCCACAATGACAACAACCGCGCAACACATCTCAACCGGCTCGTGGCAAACTCGAGCGGCCACTGAAACCTTCGCGCTCGGGAAACAAATCGGCGATCAACTGCGCGGTGGCGAGATCCTATTGCTCGATGGTCCACTCGGCGCCGGCAAAACCGTTTTCGTCAAAGGACTCGCCTCGGCTTTGGGCATCGATCCTGAAGACGTCACCAGCCCGTCATTCACTTTAGTAAATCCTTACGCAGGTCGCTTGCCGCTTTTTCACATCGATCTTTATCGCCTCGACGAAGGCGCGGCCGCCGCGCACGCAGTCGACCTGGAGGAACTGATCAGCGACGAGCGCGCCGTGGTCGTAATCGAATGGGGCGCGCGGCTGGGTCAATATCCGCTGCCGGCGAACGTCTGGCGCATCGCTATCTCCGGCGACGGCGACGAGCCGCGAAACATCACGCTGGTTAACGAGCTGACGGTGTGTTGGTTCTTCGGCGTCTCTTGACTGGGTCTGTGCGAGAGAATATAACCAATCGTAGTTCGGAATTTCGCAGCAACAAATTTCGCAGTAACAGATTTCGTATTAACAGGGGAGAACCACTTGGCAACGCACGTTGAAACAACCACCAGCATCAGCGAAGAAATCAAAGACGACGTGCGTTCGCTTCAATCGTTGGTGCAGACGCTGCAGTCGCTCAGCAGCGCGCCCAGTCTTGATCAGGTTTACGAATGGCTCGAGACCGCCGAAATCTCCACTGAAGACTTGCAGCCGTACCTTGGTTTTAAGGACGGCAACTACCGGCGACATCGAGTTTGTCGCAACGAGTTTGTCGAGATGCTGGTGTTGTGCTGGCGACCGGGTCAACGAACTCCGATTCACGATCACAATGGTTCGCACGGCGGCGTCAGAATCCATGAAGGCATGTTGTGGGAAACGACCTTCACCTACGATGCGCTCGCCGGACTTGAATACAAATCAGCGCGCGAGTATCCGCCGGGCGCTGTAACCGGCTCCGATGTGCCTGACATTCACCAACTTGGAAACCCGGACGTTAGCGAACAAGACCTCATCACGATTCACGTCTACGCGCCGCCGCTCGGCGTGCTGCACACTTACAAACCTGGCAGCGCCACGATCGACTTGTACACCCCGGACGAAACCGACGCCTGACTTGATTATTTAGAAACGGGAAGATCTACCCATTTTATCTATCCGTTTAGACGCGGGACTTGTCCCGCTGTCGGCACAAGTGCCGACTCTAAACGACTGTGAGCTTATATAAACCCGGTGTGTAAGAATGACAGAACACGGCAGCGCCTCAGTGCCGTAGTTTGTCACTCCCCGCTTGTAACGATTGTGTTTCGGTCCATTTAGCGTTCAGCCTGCCTTCCTCGCAAATCTTTTTGGCTTTTATTTCCTCGCCCTAACGCCAATAGATTCGCTGCTTCCATGAAACCTTACTAGCCTTTAGCCTTTTCGACCCCGCCAAACTCGCGATTTCGGCTTTCCGGGCACACATGTTGCCAAGACTGCCGCGGAAGGGTGCGGTGTACGCCTCGCCCGAGGGGAGAAATGCAATACCCCCACCACGACAATTCACCCCGAACTTTTTGCTGAGTTTTGGCTAATCCAGGAGACTAAAATGAGAACGATTAAGAAGTACGCTTCAACCCTGCCCGTAATTGCCTTGTGCCTGCTGGTGCTCGGTAGCGCGGCAGCCTTTGCACAAAAGAAATTCATGATGCTGCACGCCGCTCGCCCGGTAGTGAAAGTTGTGTTGGCCGGCGCAGTTGAGCGTGACGATACTCGCGTTCCGGTCGAAAAAGCTTCGCTGGTGAAGTCCGGCGAAATTATGGACTGGACGATCACTTCACAAAACGAAGGCAACGCCCCGGCTAACGAATACAACGCCATCGGCAAGATTCCCGCCGGTACCAGCTTCGTCGCGGGCAGTGCCAAAGCCGAAGGCTCCGCAGCGGTGGCCTTCAGCATCGACAACGGCAAGACATTCTCAGCCACACCGATGATTGACGAGCGACAGTCAGACGGCTCGATCAAGAAAGTGCCGGCGCCGACATCGATGTACAACCAGGTTCGTTATGCGTGGTCCACTCCGCTGAACCAGGGCGACAAAGTCAACGCCTCCTACAAGGTTCGGCTGAACTAACGCCTGCCAAATCTCTACGGCGAGCCGGCTCATGGCTCGCTAATCCTTTTTTAAACGCTGCCTGTCGTTTCGAACGGCTCAACTTGATTGCGAGGAAATAATGATGTCTCAACGACCCGCCCACATGATCTTCACTCTTGTAGCCCGCACATTAGCGCTGCTTGCGCTGGCCTGCGTGCTTTGCTCACCGGCCTTTGCCCAGACACCGGGTGGTACGACCATCTCGAACCAGGCAAGCGCTACTTACTCAGACGGGACCAATAGCTACTCGACGATTTCAAACACCGTCACGGTCACCGTTTCGCTCGTTTCCGGGTTGACCATCACACCGGATGCCGGCACCAGCCTCACCGACCCGACCGTGGTTTCCGGTCAGGCGTTGTCGCGTTACGGCTTCACGGTAACTAACACCGGCAACTTCACCGATCAAGTTCGGTTTGCTTCCGGCAGTGCTCAGGTGAACGCACCGCACTCGGTCATCCGCGCTTATATCGATGCTGACAACAGCAACACCTTCAACGGTGGCGACACGGACGTCACCAGTGGCGGCCTCTCAGGAAACGTCCTGCAGAATGGCAGCTTCACTGTCGTGGTCGAAGTCGCCGTCGGCGCTGCCGCTTCGGGATCGTTTGTAACGGTCTACCTCGGCGACGCCTCAACGGGTGGTCCTTCATTCGATAACCAGCCCGCCAACCTTTCGGCTGCTGAAGTCCGCACCGAATCCGCCTTGTCAGTCAACGGCCAACGCGAAGCGCGCGGCGACGTCTCGTCGACCGTGGTTGACGACGCGTTGCTGCGACTCGAACTCACGGCTCCTCCGGGACCAGTCCCAGTCGGCTCCAATATCACTTACACCTGGCTGCTTACCAACACCAGCACCAAGGTTGCTTCCGGTGTAACCCTGAATGCTTCCAACCAGGTCTACATCATTGCGCCAATTCCTGCGAGGACCGTGCTCACAGCCGGTCAGACATTCCCAGCCGGCACGCTGTACACGACCTCGGCGCTGACCACGGCGCCCTTGGCCGCAACCTGGGTAAGCTCGGCTCCGCCGTTGAACACGGTGACGCGTATTGCTTTCCCGGTGGGCGCGACTTTGGCCGGCGGCGCATCCAGTTCGCCAATCAACATGATCGTCACCATCAACACTGGGATCAATGCATCGATTCCCATTGACGAGATCGGCGACGCGTTTGCGACGAACGTTGCCAGCGCGACCATCACCGACCAGTCGGGTGACATGACTGTGAACAACGGCGACGGCAATGCCAACTTCAACGAAGGCTATGTTGCCGGCGTTGGCCACGGTGTGATTCAGCAGACTCTGCTGTCGCAGCTTGGCTCAGTCCTGTTAGGACCAAGTGCAGCGCCTGCTGCGGTCGGCCCAACTGACAACAACGACGACTACACGAACAAGTCCACCAACCCGGCGAACATTGCTCCGGGCGGCACCACCACCGCGTCAGCGCAGCTGGTCTACACCAACACGGTGCAGAACACCGGCAACGCGAACGACACTTACACCCTCGATGCTCCGACTGTCCCAGCCGGCTTCACAGTTGAAATTTCCACCAATGGCGGCGGTTCCTATACGACCGTCTCGGGCGGTGGTTCGACAACTCTGGCCGTTGGCTTCGCCAGTTCGGCAGACATCCTGGTGCGCGTCACGGTGCCTGTCGGTCAAACAGTTCTGACCGGCTTCAGCACCACGATTCGCGCTACCTCGACGGTGACTCCGGCGGCCAACAACCGGACCATCGATCGCGCTTACACCGGATTTGTTCAGCTCTCGAAGGCCTACACGGTCGCCAATGGCACCGGCGTCGGTGGACCGACGGATGCTGTTCCGGGTGCGGTGATTACTTACAACATCACCTACACGAACGTTTCCACCTCAAACGGTGACGCCAACTGCGTCAAGTTAACCGCCAGCAACCTCGTCATTAATGAAGACGGTCTGGTGGCGCCAAACAACTGGGGTACGTTCACCACCAACTCCGGCTCGCCGAGCGACAACGCTACGGGCGTCGTAGTCACGGTCAGCGCAACCAGGTACACGGATACGATCGCGTCACTTGCACCAGGCGCTTCGGGCATCTTCACCTTCATGCGCTCGATCAACTAACCACACGGGGCCTCCAGTCCGTGGCTTTAAGGCGGCGTGGCAGTTCTCAGTAAATTAGCACTGAAAACTGCCACGTCGCTTCCAAACTTTAAACCTCCCCTGCCGTCTTCTTGCTTCGTCGTACCCCAGATGTTGGACCTCCGAAACAAATTCAGCAGAGCCTTTACCGCGGTAGTCGTCGCCTTCCTTTTCGCCTCGCTAGCAACTTCGCGCGCGCGCTTTTCCGGTGATTCCACTGCAGCCGGGACCATCGTCAGCAATCGCGCCGAAGCAACTTACGAGGGTGACGAAGGGACCACCTACAGCACGGTCTCTGAGACGGTAACCTTCACGGTGCTCCCGGTGGCTACGCTCACCGTGTCGCCGAAGGAAACAGCGCCGTCCGCCAGCGTCGTCCCGCAGGATCGGGTCACGCGGCTTTTCCGCATCTGCAACACCGGCAACGTCGCCAACTCCTACACCATCATTAACGCAGACGTCACCGCGCCTGCCGCCATCAACAGTCTTCACTTCGACAACGACGGCAGCGGCACACTCACCGCCGGCGACACGCAGATAACGATTGGCACGACGCCATCAGCCTCCGTCGCCACCGGCGCGTGTCTCACCGTGCTGGCGGTCATCGACACGAACAACGTTCCCTTCAGCAGCTTGTTGCGGATTCATTTGACTGCACGCTCCAACGCGAGCGGTGCGGCAAACGGCACGGTCCAGGACGACGGAACGATCATCAACGACGTCGGCAAGGGACCAGTGTTCAGTAATCCTTCCAGCGCCGTACTTCCCCCGCTCAAGGACATCAACAATCTCAGCCAGACCGTGGTCACTCGCGGCACTCCGTTTACCTACTCGATCTCCTTCCGCAACAGCGGCGACGTCGCCGCGCGCAACGTGATTCTTACTGACGATTTACCCGCCGGTGTCGATTACGTCGCGGGTTCGCTGCACCTCGAATACAACGGCAGCAACAAAGATCTCAGCGACGCCGAAGACGCCGACGAAGGCTTCGTGCGCGGCTCGCGCATCGAATTGCATTTGCCCACCCTGAATACGGACCAGATTGTCCGCCTGACTTTCAGAGCGCAGTTGCGCGGTGACGCGCCCGGCGCCGTTGGACTGATCAATGTCGCCCAGGTTACGGCCGAGAACGCGCCCCCGATCAGCAGTAGTTCGGCGGTCGTGATTGCCGATCCGTTCGGCACCGTCTTCGCCGGCCGCGGCGGCGCCAGTGTGCCGGTGCCCGGAGCCCGCGTGACGGTCTTCAGTGATCAGGGACTGACAAACCCGCTGCCGCTCCAGTCCAGTTTAGGGTTCACGCCAAACATGGAAAACGTGAATCCGTTCCCGAGCGACGGCCTGGGTCATTTCAGTTTTGGCCTCGACCAATCGCAGCTTGGCTCGGCTTCAGCCCCAGTGAAATATTTCATCCACGTCCAGGCCGCCGGCTACACTCCGCGCCTGATCGAAATCAACGTTCGTCCCGCCGCCGCGGGCCTGATGTCGCTTACCGAGCGCGCCCTTGACGGGCAGCCGATCGCCGTTGCCGGTGGTTTTACTCTCGTTCGCGAAGACGTTGTGATCGAGAACCTGCCCGACATCGCTTTCAACATTCCGCTTTTTGAAGAGCATGGCCTTGAGCTGACGAAGGCAGTCGATCAGCAGCGCGCGGAAATCGGCGACGTTGTCACCTATCGCATTGAAGTGCGCAATCCGACCGCGGCCAACGTGACCAACGTCATCGTTCGCGACCGCCTGCCGGATTCGTTTCATTACGTTGCCAACACGGCGCGCCTGACTAACGCCGCCGGTTCTGATCAGAATATCGAACCTGAAAACGCCGGCGCCGATCTGTTGTTCCGCATCGGCGACCTGGCGCCGGGCGCGAGCGCTCGCTTGCTCTACCGCGTCCGCATTGGTGCGAATGCGCGCGAAGGCGAACAGGAAAATGTGGCCATCGGCTCAGGCACGTTCCCCAGCGGCGAACGCAGCGAAACGGGCGCGGCGCGCGCCACAGTGCGCGTTGGCGGCGGCGTCTTTTCAACCCGCCAGGTGATCGTCGGTCGCGTTTTTCAAGACCTGAATTTGAACGGCAAGTTCGACGCCGCAGACAAGCCCGTCCCCGGCGCGCGTCTCTTCCTGACAAGCGGTCAATCCGTGATCACTGACTCTCAGGGCCTTTACAACTTCCCTGCTCTCGGCGACGGTTCACAAGTGATCGCGCTCGATCCGGTTACGGTGCCCAGCGGTTTTGCACTCGCAGACGGCAAGTCAGTCTCAGGGAAGAGCTGGACCAGATTGCTGCGCACTCCGATCGGCGGCGGTGCGCTGCTTAGACAGAATTTCATCCTGGTTTCCAATGGCGGAACTGAAGCGCTGGCGTCGTCCCTCGGCATTGAACCTGCAACGACGGCGGATAAGAAGGACAACAAATCGAAGTCGTCTGGCGCGCCGGTCGCGAAGTCGACCAACAAGTCCGCAAAAACGTCGGCCGACTGACTCTTCTTCTCCGGCGCCGGGTTCGGTCGGCACTTACGAATTCACTTCGACGGAAACTCTCGAACCAGTTGCGCCCGGCTCAGTCGTCATCCTCTCCCCCGAAAGCAATTCGGTGGTGATGTCGCCAGCGATGGAATTGACCGCGCGCGTCGCTTTGAACTGGACCGTCAAACTCGAAGTCAACGGCCAGGAAATCTCCGAGAAGAACATCGGCACGCGCCGCTTCGACAATAAGAACCAGGTGACGACTTACACCTTCGTCAGCGTCAGCCTGCGTCCTGGTCCAAATCGCGTCAGCGTCACGCCAGTGAGCCCCGCCGGCGTTGCCGGCAAGTCGGAAGAGATGATCGCCGTCGGCCGCGGCCCCGCCGAGCGCTTGCAGGTCGTGCCTGAAAAGTCGGCGATTCAGGCCGGCGGACGTGATTCGACCATCATCAAGATTCTTGCTTTCGACAAATGGGGCCATCCGGCCAACGACAATCAGGTGGGCATCGAATCTTCGCTCGGCCAGTTGCTGCGTTTGGACAACAATGGAACTGACAACGACGTGCTGGTGCCCGGGAAAGTTGTGCCGAGAGTTGACCTGGCAAACGCTCCAGGTCGTCCAGATGTTGCCGGTGTGCGCGACGTTCATGGGGTTCCCGACGTTCCCGGGGTGGCAATTCGCGGCGCTCAGCTCATCATTCCGATGGAAAACGGCGAAGCGGCTGTGCGGCTAGTCGGACCGGCGCAAAGCGGCGACGCTCGTTTACATGTGGTCGCGGGCCAGTTGGAATTGGAGTCCACTGTCCGCATCCTTCCGGAAAACCGGCCCACGATCCTCGTCGGCCTCGCGGAAGCCTCTTTCGGGAATTCCATTCCCGAGGTCAATCTGCGCGGCGAAGAAGGCAACCGTCGCAATCGCATCAGTTTGTTCTACAGCAGCCGCCTCGGCGCCAACGGCGCGCTGACGCTTTCGTACGATTCACAACGGCCCATCAATCGCACCACCGGACACGATCGACTGTTCCAACTCGATCCGCTCGATCGCGCGTACCCGCTCTACGGCGACTCGTCCACGCGCTTTGAAGCCGCGGCCTCGAATTCGAAACTCTTCGCTCGTCTCGACTACAAGCGCTCCTACGCCATGTTCGGCGATTTCGACGCTGACATGGAACAGGTGCCGCTCGCCGGCTACACGCGCAAACTCACCGGCGTAAAACTTCACCTGGAAAATTCCGGCGGCGATTTTGTGACCGTGACCGGCGCCAAGCCCGACACGTCCTTCGCGCGCGACGTGTTCCCGGCGACCGGCTTCAGCCTTATTCAACTGGGCCACGGCGAAATCCTGCAGGGTTCGGAAACCGTCGCCCTCGAAGTCCGCGACCGTCGCAATCCGGAAATTATTATTTCGCGTGAGTTGCTGGCGCGCTCGATTGACTACAATCTGAACGCGGTAAGCGGCGAGCTCTTCCTGTTGAGAACGATTCCGACGTTCGACTCCGGTCTCAACTTGAAACAGATCGTCGTCACTTACGAACATCGTTCGACCGGCATGCAGTCCAGCGTCTACACGGCCCGCGGCCGAAAAGTCTTTACCGGCATGGGACTGAAGCTCGGCTTCTCAACCATCATGCAGCGTCAGGAAGTGTCGCCGAGTTTCATCGTCGGTGGTTTGGACCTTGAGAAGAGCATGCCGCGACGTGGACTGCTCCGTCTTGCCTGGGCCACCAGCCGCGGCGAGATCAGCACCGGACTGGTCGGCGGAAGCATCGACGAAACGGACAACAGTCACAACGGCAACGCCGTCAGTGTTGATTACGCGCAGCCGCTGCCGTTCAAGGAAGGCGTCGTTCACGCTCGTTTCCAAAGCGCGTCGGCCGGCTTCCTGAATCCCTTCGGCGCCACCGTCACCCCTGGTTCACGGCGCGGCGAAGTTACGTTTGACTTCAAACCGCGGGCCGGTGCGCTGCTGCGCTTTGGCGTCACCACGGAAGACAATAAGACGAACAACGTCGATAATCATCGCCTGACGTTCTCAGTCGCCGGCGACCAGATCATCAAGGAACGCGTGCGGCTACACTTTGGCTTCGACCATCGCAATTTCACCGACGACTTGACTGACAAAACCACGAACTCGAATTTGGTTACCGTCGGCGCACAGATTCAGGTGACTGAGAAACTCGACGTGTCCATCAAGCGGGAACAGAACCTCGGCGAAGCGGATCCGACCTATCCCAATCAGACGACGATTGCGGCAAACTACAAGGTCAACACCTGGACCAAGATCTTTCTTACGCAGCGCCTGGCTTCGGCGGTGATCTCGCCGATTGCCGATCTGAGCGGCACCGGCTTTGGCAGCACCAACACGACGCGCGAAACCGCGATCGGAGTTGAGTCGCGCTTTGGCAAGTACACCGCGCTGAGTGGTCGTTACCAACTCGAGAACGGCATCAATGGAACAGACAGTTTCGCAGTGCTCGGATTCCAAAACCGCCTGCCGGTAACCAAGGCTCTGTCGCTCGACTTCGGATTTGAACGCGGTTTCCACGTGGCCGGCGAAGGCAAGAGCTTCAACAGCGCCAGCCTTGGTTTTGGCTGGACGCCGAACGCGGACTTCAAGGCGGCGGCGCATTACGAGTTTCGCGATCGCGACGGCAACGGACAGCTCGTCTCTTTTGGCGCTGCCGGACGCATTCGCGACGGAATCACCGTACTCTCTCGCTTCCGCTTCGCAAAGACCGCTTTTGACGGGCGCGACAATTCTTCAGTTGACGGCCTGGCTGCGCTTGCCATCCGCCCGCTGAGCTCGGATCGCGCCGGGCTGTTGTTTAGTTTCAATCATCGCTCGCTGTCGCAAGCCGGCACTCCAGGTTTGGCTGCCACGCGCGATCGCCTCGACACGATCTCGACTGACGGCTATTACCAGGCAACCGATCGCCTCGAACTCTATGGTCGCTTCGCTCTCCGCTTTGCGGCTAACGGCGAACCCTCGCTGCCATTCGTTTCGACGATGACTTATTTGACGCAGGCGCGCGCGCAGTATCGTTTGACCACCAGGGTCGACTGGGCCGGCGAGATGCGTTTGATCTTCCAGCCCTCGTCACGCACCAAGCGGACAGTTTACGGAGCCGAAATCGGATTCTGGGCGCTGCCCGATCTGCGTCTCGGCCTCGGCTACAACTTCACCCGCGCGGGCGAGCCCGGCCTCGACAACGCCATCCCGCGCAAGCAGGGTTTCTACTTCAACGTCTCGTCCAAGCTTTCGAGCCTCTTCGATCTTTTCGGCACCTCGCGCGCGGGACTCGCCACCGGCGACAACCAGACGACCACTGTGGCCGCGCCTGAGAAGGAGGACGAGCAAAAGTGACCACCGGATCGAACAAATTCAATCCGGTAAGTCACGTCCGAGCGAACACGTTGTCGCTGCGGCGGCTTTTCTTCGTGGTCGTGGCCCTGTTTCTGTTCGCCAGTGCGGCGTCGGCGCAGGTGAACATGATCTACCACATTCGCGGCAACGCGAGCGCCGGCAGCAACAGTCTGTGGGAGGTCGATCCGACGACCGGCGCGGAGACGCTTGTCTACGCAAACTATCCGGGCGGCAACGCGGCCACGCTCGCGCAGCGTCCTTCCGACGGCATGATCTTCTACGCCATTAACACGTCGGGCGGATCAAACGGTCCCGTTTACAGATTCAATCCGGCGACGCCGAATGTCGCGCCAGTCTTGTTGGGAACGCTGGGCGGCGGCGTGGGCAGCGGATTCCGAATGGCCTTTTCCGGCGCCACGCTCTACTTCATGCCGGCCGGTGGCGGCGCCGGTAACGACACTCTGTACACGGTCAACCAAACGACCGGAGCTGCAACCGCTGTGGCCACCATTACCGGCACTAACAGCGGCGGCGACATGGCTTTCAACGGCGCCCAGCTCAACATCGTCGATCAAAACCGCAACCTCTACACCACCACGGTCGCCGGCGGCGCCGCTACGTTTGTCGGCACGATCACCTTTCCCGGCGGCGCTACACCAAACACAATCGGCATGGCCTTCTCCGGAACCGCAAGGCGCCTGCAGACTGTGTCCGCTGGAAATGGCGGTCAGTTTTGGTCGATCACGGGAACGACTGCGACTCTGATCAGTTCCATCAGCGGCGGCGGGTCGGCAACTGGCGACATGTCCAACGCGACTGTGCCGCAACCAAATCTTTCAATCACCAAAACGGACGGCGTTACTACCGTTTACCGCGGCGGACCGGTCAGTTACACCATCGTCATCACTAATCTGGGCACGTTTACCACAACCGGAACCTTCACCGACACGGTACCGGCCAGCGTCACCGGCGTGAATTGGACCTGCGTTGCCTCCGCTGGATCATCCTGCGCCGCAGCTTCCGGTTCCGGCAACGCAATCAATACCAGCGCCACACTCGAAGCTGGAGACATAGCAACTTACACGGTCACCGGCACCGTCGCCGCGGGCGCGAGCGGCACAATTGTGAACACCGCAAACGTCGCCGTCCCAGCCTGGCTTACTGACTCGGCCACAGCGAACAACACCGCGACCGACACCGACACGATCAACCTCAACGCTGACCTGAGCATTACTAAGACTGACGGCCAGGCCACGATCAACTCCGGCAGCCCGGTCACTTATACGATCGTCGTCAGCAACGCCGGACCCGATGACTCCATCGGCTCGATTGTCACCGACACAGTTCCGGCCACCATTACCGGCGTCACCTGGACCTGCGGCTCGGCAACCGGAGGCGCCACCTGCGGCGCAGCAAGCGGCAGCGGCAACGCGATCAACACCACCGCCAATCTGCCTGACACTTCTTCTGTGACCTACACCGTCTCGGGAACGCTTTCGCCGACGGCCAGCGGCACCCTTGCAAACACCGCGCGCGTGATCACGCCCGCCAGCGGCGTCTCGGACCCAACCGACCTCGCGCGCACCGGCGCCGGAAACAACAGCGCGACCGAGTCGACGCCAATCAACTCTGTACCCGACTTGCGAATCAACAAGGCCCACGCTGGAAACTTTACGGTTGGCGTCAACGGAACCTATACGATAACGGCAAACAACGCCGGCTCCGCCAGCACGAGCGCCACCGTTACAGTCACCGACAATCTGCCGGCAGGTTTGACGATTGCCGCCACACCAACCGGCACCGGTTGGAACTGCTCGGCCACGGTCATCGGCAGCAACACCGCGACCTGCACGCGAGCCTCCATCGCCGGCGGCGCCAGCGCTCCAGCGATCACAGTCACCGTCGTTGTCGCGCCCGCGGCTTTTCCCTCCGTCATTAATTCTGCAACGGTTTCCGGCGGCGGCGAGCCTGCTTCCAACAACTTCAACAACACCGATACCGATCCGACGACCGTCAACGGAATCCCCGACATGACGGTCGCCAAATCGCACGTCGGCAACTTCACACAAGGCCAGACTGGTGCGACCTACTCCCTCACCGTTACCAACTCCGGCACGCTGGTAACGAGCGGCACGGTCACCGTCGTCGACACTTTGCCTGCCGGACTCACCGCCACGGCCATCAGCGGCACTGGTTGGGCCTGTGTGCTCGGCACCCTTACCTGCACGCGCAACACCGCACTCGCAGTCGGCGCCAGTTATCCGGTCATCACTGTGACTGTTAACGTGTCTGCCTCGGCGCCGGCCAGTGTTACCAACTCCGTAACCGTTTCCGGCGGCGGACAAAACAACACTACGAATGACACCGATACTGATCCGACCACGATCGTTCAGCTTCCCGACATGACTATTAACAAGTCGCACGTCGGCAACTTCACGCAGGGTCAGGTCGGCGCCACCTATACGATTGTCGCGACCAACTCCGGCACCGGACCAACCAGCGGCACCGTGACAGTCACCGATACTTTGCCCGCCGGGCTTACCGCGACAGCGATCAGCGGCACCGGTTGGGCGTGCGTACTCGGCACGTTGACCTGCACCCGCAGCGATGTGCTCGCCGGCGCTTCCAGTTATCCAGCCATCACCGTCACGGTCACCGTCGCGAACAACGCTGCCGCGAGCGTCACGAATTCAACCACTGTGTCCGGCGGCGGCCAAACCAACACTACGAACGACACGGACACGGATCCGACGACCGTCGTGCAGCTTCCTGACCTGACGATTAACAAATCGCACGTCGGCAACTTCACGCAGGGACAAGTCGGCGCTACCTATTCCCTCACCGTCACAAATTCCGGCTTCGCAGCCACGAGCGGCACGGTGACGGTCACCGATACTTTGCCCGCCGGGCTTACCGCGACCGCGATCAGCGGCACTGGCTGGGCCTGCGTGCTTGGCACCTTGACCTGCACGCGCAGCAACGCGCTCGCCGTCAGCGCCAGCTATCCCGTGATCACCGTCACAGTCACTGTCGCCAACAACGCCGCGGCGAGCGTCACCAATTCAGGTACCGTTTCCGGCGGCGGCCAAACGAACACCACAAACGACACCGACACGGATCCGACGACAGTCGTTCAGCTTCCTGACCTGACGATCAGCAAGTCGCACGTCGGCAACTTCACCCAGGGGCAGACCGGCGCGACCTATTCCCTGACTGTTACTAACTCCGGCTTCGCAGCGACGAGCGGCACGGTAACCGTCGTTGACACCTTGCCTGCGGGACTGACAGCCACCGCCATCAGCGGCACCGGTTGGGCCTGCGTGCTGGGAACGCTAACTTGTACTCGCAGCGACGCGCTCGCGGCCAGCGCCAGTTATCCGGTAATTACAGTCACCGTCAATGTTTCAGGTTCAGCGCCCGCAAGTGTGACAAATTCCGTAGCCGTTTCGGGCGGCGGGCAAACCAACACGACAAACGACACCGACACGGACCCGACCACGATTAATCAAGTGGCTGACATGACGATCAACAAGTCGCACGTCGGGAACTTCACCCAAGGACAGGTCGGCGCTACCTACTCGATCGTTGCGACCAACTCCGGCGCCGGGCCAACCAGCGGCACAGTCACGGTCGTCGACACTTTGCCTGCCGGACTCACGGCGACCGCGATCAGCGGCACTGGTTGGGCGTGCGTGCTCGGAACGTTGACCTGCACACGCAGCGACGCGCTCGCCGCCAGCGCCAGCTACCCGGCGATCACCGTCACCGTGAACGTGGCCAACAATGCTGCTTCAAGCGTCACCAACTCGGCCACAGTTTCCGGCGGCGGCCAGACAAACACCACGAACGACACGGACACTGATCCGACGACGATCAACCAACTGCCCGACCTGACCATTAACAAGTCGCACGTTGGCAACTTTACCCAGGGACAGACGGGCGCCACCTATTCAATCACCGCGACCAACTCCGGCTTCGCCGCCACCAGCGGCACGGTGACCGTCGTCGACACTTTGCCTGCCGGACTCACCGCCACGGCCATCAGCGGCACTGGTTGGGCGTGCGTGCTCGGCACGCTGACCTGCACACGCAGTGACGCGCTCGCCGCCAGCGCCAGCTACCCGGCGATCACCGTCACCGTGAACGTGGCCAACAATGCTGCTTCAAGCGTCACCAACTCGGCCACAGTTTCCGGCGGCGGCCAGACAAACACCACGAACGACACGGACACTGATCCGACGACGATCAACCAACTGCCCGACCTGACCATTAATAAGTCGCACGTTGGCAACTTTACGCAGGGACAAGTCGGCGCCACCTATTCAATCACCGCGACCAACTCCGGCTTCGCCGCCACCAGCGGCACAGTAACCGTCGTCGACACTCTGCCTGCCGGACTCACCGCCACTGCCATCAGCGGCACTGGTTGGAGTTGCGTCCTCGGCACGCTGACCTGCACACGCAGCGACGCGCTCGCCGCCAGCGCCAGTTATCCCGTCATCACCGTCACCGTCAACGTCTCGCTCTCAGCGCCCGCCAGCGTCACGAACTCAGCCACGGTCTCCGGCGGCGGCGAAAGCAACGTCTCGAACAACACCGCGAACGACCTGACGACGATCAACGCCGCGGCGCCGCCAAGCGTCGGCCTGGTCAAGAGCGTCAGTCCCGGCGGCACGCAAAATCCCGGCACCGACCTGCTCTACACGATCGTTTACACCAACACGGGCGGGCAGCCGGCCAACAGTTTCCTCATCATCGATCCAAATCCTGCGAACGCCATTCCGGCTGAACGAGTCTTCCACAACGTGGATTTCAAAATCGGATCGATGACCAGCAACCCGGGCACGACGGGACTCGTCGCCACCTTCCAGTATTCAAACGACGGCGGAACGACCTGGACCTACACGCCGGTGAGCGGTGGAGGCGGTGCGCCGGCCGGCTACGATCGCGTGGTCACGAACGTCAGGTGGTCCTTCGCCGGCAGCCTCAGCCAAACCGCGCCGAACAACAGCGGCAGCGTCGCCTTCACCGTGCGCATCCGCTGATTACCTAACTGGCCGCCTACCGCTGTCTCACAAACGTCTCCACTTTCAAATCTTGTCCGTCAGTTGTAACGGTAATCGTGCCGCAATTCCCGGTCGTCAGGACTTGGGCGCCATGCGCTTTCCATCGATCGACAACTTCGCGGTTCGGATGTCCGAATATTGAATTCTGGCCCACGGAGATCACGGCGAAACGCGCTTGCGCGGCCGCGACAAACGCGGGCGTCGAAGACGTGCGGCTGCCGTGATGAGCGACTTTGACGACGTCAGCGCGCAAATTTTCAGGAGCTTGCAGTACGCCGTTCTCGCCCGGCGCTTCGAGGTCGCCGGTAAGCAGCACAACGCGTTCGCCGTGTTGCAAACGCAGCACTATCGAATCGTTGTTCGCTGAGGGAGCCTTAAGATTTGCCGTCAGCGACGGCCACGAGACGCTTACCTCGACTCCGCCGAAACGCAGAACATCGCCGGCGCCAATCACGCGAAGCGGAACATTTCTACGAGTCAAAGTTTCCGTGAACCTGGCGAACTCAAAATCCTGATCGGGAGTTCTCGCCACCAGCGCCGCGCGCACGTTGAAATTTCGCGCGACATCATTTAGCCCGTCGATGTGATCGGCGTCGGCATGCGTCGCCAGAACGTAGTCGACGTGGTCCAGCCCACGCCACCATAGATATTCGGAGACGACCGTCTCGCCCACGCTCCGCGTTTCGCGTTCAAACGGCTCGTCTTCCTCAAAGCTCGCTGGCCGGCCGGACGTCCTGTTTCGATTGCCGGATGCTTCGTTTCGACTGAAAGCGCCCGGCACGCCGCCACCGTCGACGAGCAACGTTGTGTTGTCGGGAAACGTTACCAGCGCTGCGTCGCCCTGCCCGACATCCAAAAAATCGACACGCAGTTTGCCGGTCGCGCTGCCTGCGCTCAGCGGATGAAAGACGATTAAGCCGGTCAAAAATAGTTGCGCACACGCGGCAATTCGAACGAGCCGTCGCGCCAACTTCCTGCTTTTGTTCCCTGGCGGCGTCGGCAATTCGAGAGGCTGCGAGCGGGACAAAGCGACCGCGAGTATCATCAAAGGCAAATAATACAAACCATAAACCACTCGCCCTGCGCCGCTGTATTCGGGCAAGCGAATCGACGCGACGCCGATGCGCGCAAACGGATCGACGCTGTGCACCATGGTCCAATTCAGCGCGTCGGCCAAACTGATCAACGGCGCCGCAAGCGTTGTACTGAGTTGCCCAACCAGCAGCGCAACCGCGGCGACAAGTGCGACTCCAGCCATCATCAGACTGACGCCGATGTTCAAAACTAACGAAGCGAAAGACAGGCGGTGGAAATAAACGATCAAGAAAGGAAGCAACGCTAACTGCACGCACGCGGAAACAACCACAGCGCCAAACGCGTATCGCATCACTCGCTGCAGGTGCAGGCGTTCCAGCGTTGCCGCCCAGGGCGTCTTGAAAAGTTTGTAGCTGTAGTTCACTTCCTCGAGTTCGCGTTTGGCTTTTCGCTCGCTCCAAAACAGAATTTCACAAAAGCTCCGTAACCACGGCGCACACGCAGGCGGATATGGCGTCGCGCGTGACGGCCTCCAGGTACCGATCGCAGCGAGCTTCGTGAGCAGCGGCCACGCCAAAACGATCATCGCCAGGACTGAAACGAAGGTGAGTTGAAAGGAAGGATCGAAGAGGTCGCCGGGTCGCCACGCCAGCAACACCAGCGCCGCCGCGCCCAGTGAGTTCAGCGAAGCGGCGCGACGCGAAACGACGGGCGCAAGAATCACGACAGTAAACATCAGCGCCGCTCGGACTACGGACGACTCGGCGCCGACCGCGAGCGAGTAAGCCCAAAGCACCGCGGCGGACGACCCGAATTGCAGCACGCGATTGCTGGTGAACCGCCTCGCGATCAGGAAGACAAGGCCGCCAAGGAAAGTGATGTGCAAGCCGCTGATCACCAGCACGTGAAAAGTCCCGCCTTCGCGGAATCTTTCCGAGGTCGAGCGCGAAAGTTTGTAGCGGTTTCCCAGAAACGCCGCGTCAAGTACGCCGGCAGTCTCTTTCGAGAATCGCGCGTCAATCGCCGCCTGCAGCGTGCGCCGCCATTCGTAAAGCCATGCGAGCGGCAGGAAGACGCGTTCATTTTCCAGTCGTTCAATCAGCAGCGGACTCTTTATGAAGCCGCTCGCGTCATAGCCCTTCCGGTCCAAATATTCGGTGAACGACGAAACGCCCGGATTGCGAAAACTGTCCGCGCGTTCAAGTCTCGTCATCACGCGCAGACGCGCTCCGTAGCGCAAGTCGAGCTCGGCGAACTCGCGTTCGATCGATGCCGACGAAACGGGCGCAAGCAGGCTGAGTTCGCCGGACGCGTCTCGATCCACTCCGCGAATGCGAACTTTTTCGACGCGCAGGAAAAGATATAAACGCTCCGGCGCGACTTCCGGATCGCGCTCCAGCACGCCCGTGATCTCCGCCGGCTCGCCCACCGCCACGGTTCCCTCGTTGAGCAGACGCTTTAGCTGATTAGTCGGGACGCAGTTCCTCTCAACCGCCGCGAAGATCCAACCAAGCATGAGTGCCGCGAGCATCACCAGAATCGTCGCGAGGTTCAATCTCCGACGCCCTGCATCGCATATTCTTGCGCCGCTCTGCTGGTCTCTCGGTTTGGTTTTGTCCTCGAGGTTCGAATGTCGGGCTTTGATCTGTCGGGACGCCTGTCGGAATTGGGCTTGAAGAAGTGCGACGACAACGAGCAGCGTGGTCAGGACCCCAAGCGAGATGAGCCACGTCAGCGCAACGTCGAAATACAACTCTGCCGGAATCCCCAATGCAAACATCGCCGCGAGCTGCGCCAATGGATGCGCGGCAAACGCCTGCGCTGGGAGCGCGGGCATCTTGCCCGCATTCTGGTCGGTAAGCTTCGCTTGAACACGATGCTGCTGCATTGTTAAAAAAAGCGGCGAGTAGTTGGCGGTTTGACTATGCGCGCCCTGAGGGCGTTCCAGGGTTGGGGAATGCGCACCTCACGTCTGCACTTTTGGACGATTGGCTTTGGGTGATAGCCAGCCGATCCAGTTGGCCCAGTCGGCCCTAATGGTGGTTCTGAACACTCAAGCGGGCCACCGTTTCCACGTGATGAGTCTGCGGGAACATATCAAACGCGGCGACAGAGTCAAGAGAATAACCGGCCGCGGTGAGTTTTTTTAGATCGCGGGCGAGCGTCGCCGGGTCGCAGGAAACGTAGCAAATTCGCGCCGGCCGCAGCGCGAGGATGCCGGCGATGTCGCGGTTCTCGCAGCCGGTGCGCGGCGGATCGAGCAACAGCAAATCGACCGGACCAACAGCGCGTGCGTGTTGGTTCAACCAATCGCCGACGCGCGCGGTCACGATCTCCGCAGTTCCGAGATTGGCATTTCCTACGATGCTATCCGAGCCCTCCCTCACGGTCGGGCTACTGCCCTGAGCGCCTACCGTGCTTGAGCTACTTCGAAGCCGAACGTTCTCGAAATTCCGACGCGCAAATTCAGCGCCGCGCGGATGCGCTTCGACGCCGATCACTCTTTCAAAGCGACGCGCGAGCGGCAAAGTGAAGAGCCCAACGCCGCAGTAGAGATCTATCGCCGTCTTCCCTTTTTCTTCGCCGATGGCGGCAGCGATCAATGGTTCGAGCAGTTCATGATTGACCTGAAAAAACGCGTCTGCACTAAAGCGATAGGTTTCAGCGCCAACGACGCGGCCGACGATGTCTGTTTTGAAACCGGCGAGCGGCGGAGCAACTGACACTCCTTCAAGGCCCACAACTGCATCGATGGCCCTTGGCGGCCGCGCAGTTTCGGTGAACAGCTCGCCGCGTATCCGCTCGAGTGTTTCCTGTAACTCCGGAACCAACACCGCACAATATCCAACGTCACAGACGCGGTTAGAGCCGCGCTCAAAGTAGCCGAGCAGTTTGGCGTCGGCATCCACCTGCCAGTTGGCCCGCGCGCGATAGCGCCACTCGTTCGGCGACGGCGTGATTGGGATCTCCCCTGCTTCAATCTTCGCGATGCGGCGGAGACAGTCGCGAATGATTTCGACTTTCGCGTCAAGTTGCGCCGGGTAGGCGAGTTGTTGAAAATCGCAGCCGCCGCAACGACCGAAGTAAGGGCACGGCGGTTCGATGCGCAACGGCGACGGTTTCAGAATTTCAACAATCGACGCGAACGCAACCGTGCCCTGGACGCGCTCCACACGCACGCGCAGCCTATCGCCCTCCGCCGCGAGCGAAACGAAGACGGTCAAGCCTTCCGCATGCGCCAGGCCCACGCCACCCGGCAGCAGTCGCTCGATCTCGACTTCAAGTGTTCGGTCTTTGTCGTCTGGTAATGTCATTCTTGTCGATTGGGATTTTGGCCGCGGATGAACGCGGATATTCGCGGATCAGATCAAAAACACAACTGAACAAAGAATCTCACAGGGCAGACATAGAACTTATTCTGACCAGCTCCAGAAACCTCTACAGGTGACCTCAGAACTCCTCCTGCCTTCTTCTGATTTGCGTTCAGCCGCGAAGATCCGCGGCCAAACTCTCTTTATGCCGCGCGCCATTGCTCAGGCGGATGCGGCGGCGCGTACGCCGGCGCCACGCCTTCCAGTTCAAACCTGATTCCGCCGACGATTCCCGCGGCCATGTTGTAGACCAGCGCGCCGATTGCTCCGCCGATAAATCCGACGATGCCATAAAAAATCGGAAACGCGATCATGAAGATCAGGCCCATGACGATCGTGCCGAGGCCACCCATCGCTTGTCCCTCGCCCTGCGGCAGCAGCGCGGCCATTGCCGCCCCGAAAATCATGAAGATGAGCCCGTAGATCACGCCGATGATCAATCCAATCACAAACATCAGCAATCCCTGAATCTTGGCAACTGACAAGACGCTGAAGCGCCTGATCGTCATTTCAGCCATGAAAGTTTCTCCTTTTGGGGAATTCTGTTGGAAACGAAGTCAGCCCCGGGTTAACGCGGATTAGAAAAAGACGGACGAAGTCAAAATTAAGAATGCAGATCGATCAACTGATTTACTTTGCATGTCGCCGGTTGAGTTCTGATTCAGATCTGCGTGCATCCGCGTTTATCCGCGGCCGCTGCACTTCCTTTCACAAACTTACAGGTAGAACAAGCTCAGCCGCGGCACACCAAACAGCTCGCGCAGTCGCTTCATCAGCAGGTTGTCAAACGTCTGTTGGTAAATTTCCGGCTCCATCTGTTTTCGATAGGGCTTCAACTGTTCCTTCACTTCGGCGTTGAGTCCGTCGAGTTGTTTCGAAGTAGCAACCAAACGCAGCGCGGCGCTCAACATTCGTTCCAGTCCCGTCAGCGACTGCTCAAGCTTCCGGGCATCCGGTGAAGCAGCGGGTGAAGCAGCCGATGAAGCGTTGGGCGACGCAGACGCGTTCACGTCCTCTTCAAGTTCAGCGAGCAGGGCCACCGCGCGTTTGAGCGTTTCGGAGAAGTCGTCTTCGCCTGTTTTCAGCCGCGCCTCGCGGACCGCCGCCAAAGTTGCTCGCCCACGTTGCAGGTGCGCGAGGATTGCCGCGTGAGAAAAGGGCAGCGCGTCACTCGCCTGTTGCGTTCCGTTTTCTGCTGTGGCCGCAGCATCGTCTCCCGCACCTACGCGCGCCTCGCGCCATTCCGCAAATTGCGCTTCAACTTCCTCCTGGCAATAAAGCAAACTCTTGATCGTTCGCTTGCGAGGTTTCGACTCCCACGAATCGAAAGCCTTTTCAATCCCACGCAGCGCCACGTGCAACGGCACGCCGATCTCTTTCCAACTCTCGATCAGCGCCCAATCCATCGGGCTGAGCAACAGATGCTTGGCCCGCCGCCGAATGAAGGCGTCTTCGATTTCGGTGAAGTAATTGAAGTAATTCAACTAGGAATGTCCAATGTCCAAAGTCCAAAGTCCGCGTGGTTGCCGTACAATTCTTTCTCTCCAGGTGCCGTTTCAATTCTTCGACTTTGGACTATTTGTTTCTTTCGTAGACCAGCCGCAAGCCTTCGAGCGTCAACGTGTCGTCAACCAACTCGATGAACTCGGAACCCGTGGCGATCAGCGAAGCGAGTCCGCCGGTAGCGATAACTCGCGGCGCGCGCGGCGCAACCAATTCGTTCTCCGGGGCGCCGACTTCATCAATCATCTTCCTGAGCACCCCGTCCACGAGGCCAACGAAACCGTGATACAGCCCCGACTGCATCGCCGCGATCGTTGACGAGCCAATAACTTTTTGCGGCCGCTTGATGTCCACGCGCGGCAGTTTCGCCGTTCGCTCAAACAACGCTTCAGTCGAAATCATGATGCCGGGCGTGATCACGCCGCCGACGTATTCGCCCGCGGCATTAATCGCGTTGAAGGTGGTGGCGGTGCCGAAGTCAACGACAATGCACGGCGCGCCATACTTCTGAACCGCCGCCGCCGCGTCGACGATCCGGTCCGCGCCGACATCCGACGCCGGCTCATAAAGAATCTTGAGGCCCGTGTCCGTCGTGTGGTCCACGAAGAGCGGAGTCAGGTGAAAGTAAGTTTCCGCCATCGTCTTCAGCGTATAGTTCAGCGGCGGCACGACGGACGCGATCGCGATCGCATCAATCTCCTTGAAATCAATTCCGGCCAACTCAAACAGGTTGCGCGCGTGCACGCCATATTCGTCCACGGTCCGCGAGCGCGCGGTGGTCAGTCGCCAGTGCGCGACCAGTTCCGTTTCTTTGAACACCCCGAGCGAGGTGTTTGAGTTTCCCGCATCAATGACTAGCAGCATGATCTGTTTCCGATTGGTTTGGACCGCGTCAGAACCACCTGCGTGAGCGGGTGGGCTTTGCGACTAGCGAACAGGTTTACGCCAGAACCCACCCGCTGACGCAGGTGGTTCTGACAAACACTATCGCAGCACGTCTTCAAGCGCATCGGCCGCGGCGCGCGCGCCGTCCTCATTCTGCACTAGTCGGCCGACTTCAGCAGCCTTGACCGCATAGTCCGGCTGTTCTAGCAGCGCCGCCAATCCCCTGGTCGCGGTCTCAGCATTGTAGCGCGGCCGCGCGATCATGCGCCCGCAGCCGAGACGGACCACCCGCGCCGCGTTGTCGAATTGATCGTGCGCGTGCGGCACAATCAAGGTGGGCCGACCGGCGCGCAGCGCTTGTCCAGTCGTGCCAACGCCGCCCTGATGCACGATCGCGCGGGCGCGCGGCAAGACTTCGCTGAACGGCGCGTATTCAAACGCCGCCACTCCCGGCGGCAACGGCTCAGGCGGCAAGTTTCGCAAGTGACCGATCAGCAACAGAGCCCGTTGGCCCAGCGACTGTGCGGCCTTGATCGAGTCGCGATAAAAGTCGTTCGCCACCCAGAAGGCGGAAGAACCAAGCGTGAAAACAATCGGCGGCGGGCCGGCGTCAAGAAACTCACGAAGCTCTGGCTGCATTTCTGTTTCACCGAAATAATCCCGGCGGTCGTAAAACGCAAAGCCAGTGACGCGCGCGTTCGGCGGCCAATCCCTCTGCGGCTGGCCCAGCACCGGGGAGTACAACGCGAGCACGAGAGTCGGCGAGTGTTGACCGGCGAGCAGCGGCTGAGCGCCGTGCGGCAGTCCGAGTTCCGCGCGAAGTCGATAGACCGGTTGCATCATCTTCTCGAGTTCGTGCGAGGCGATGCGATAAATCAACTTGTTCAGCAAGACACTCCGTCGTTGTAACGGATGGAGCGCGGGCGCCTGCGGCAACATCGGCGGATCGTAAACTGAGAAAAACGAGATCGGCGCCAGCACGCTCGAAACCCAGGGCAGCCCGCGAAGCTGTGCGACGATTGGACCAACCAGCGGCAATGGATGCGTCAGCAACAAGTCAGCGCCGGCAACAGCCGCATCAAGGTCTTCGTAAGCCTCGCGCAAACTTGGCGTCAGCAGCCCGATGACTTTTTCAGTGCCGCCCCGTGCTTCCATCAACCCGGCGGCGAGTTTGCTGAGTCCTTCCGGATCGTCGTAAGAAGGCATGTCGGGACGCACGCGATGAAGCTCAAGCTCGAGGGCGTCCATCTTTTCGCGATAGACTTCCGACGTTGCGATCACGACGGAGTGCCCGCGCGCCTTCAGTTCCAGAGCGATCGCGATATAAGGATGAATATCCCCAAACGAACCGAAGGTGCTCAGGACGATTTTCTTTGCGGTTAGCATTTTTTGGGCTTAGTAAGAGCGGTGCAAGCCCGCCTTCCTGACCTGAAAGACTCCTCACGAGCTTGGTTCTCGCAGCCTTGAAAGCCGCTTCACCAAAATGAACACTCAAGTCGGTTCAAGTCTGGGTGTCTCAGGGGTCAGGCAGGCGGGCTTGCCCCCGCTCCCTTGTCTATACACTCTCCGAAGCTCGTAGATTTGTCACATCACCGGCCCGCACAATCCTAATCTCGCCGTCGTCGGTTTCAACTCGCAGCGCGCCATCGCTTTCAAGCCCGCGCGTCGTTCCGACGAAACTCGCGTTCACGTCCATAACGTTTACGCGTTTCGACTGGGCATACGACGATCGCGCGCACCACTCGCGCACAACCAGTTCTGGCCCATCTGACTGTTGCAGCGCCTCGTAATGTTTAGCAAGAAATCTCAGCAGCGATTCAATAACAACTTCCAAATCAGGCGACTGGCCCGCGCTCGCCTCAACTGACGTCGCCGTTTCTTCCAGTTCAGCAGGAAACGCCTGGTTCGTCAGATTGATCCCGATACCGACGATCACGGCGCGGCCTGACGGGGTTTCAACCGTTTCGGCGAGAATGCCGCATACCTTTTTTTCGTTGACCAGCTTTTCGCTGACCAACTTTTCGTTGACCAGAATATCATTGGGCCACTTGATGTCGGTCTTGAGAGCACAAGCTTCAAGCAATGCGTCGTGCACTGCGACTGCCGCCATCAGCGTCAGCAGCGGCCAACTCGCCTGCTCAAATTCAGGACGGAGGATGATACTGAAATACAGCCCGGCATCTTTCGGCGAAAGCCATTGTCGTTGCAAGCGTCCGCGGCCGGCGGTTTGCTCGCCGGCGACAACACACACGCCTTCCGCTGCGCCACCCGCGGCCTGACGCGCCGCCTCGATGTTTGTTGAAGACAGCGAATCAAAGCGCAGGACTTGTGGAGTCAACTGAGTCATAAACCGCCAAGACGCTAAGAGCGCCAAGGAACAATCCGCAGATTACGCAGATTACACAGATGCTGTAAAACAGTTTCAGAACTGCTTATTGTCGTGCCTTTGTAATCTGTGGAATCTGCGTAATCTGCGGATGTTCCTTGGCGCTCTTGGCGTCTTGGCGGTTTAAATCCCCGATCCCTCAGCCAGCTCCAGCGCCTCCACGCTCAACTCCTTCACCAGGCCATCAAAGTTGCGAAAGCGCTCGTCATGCGTTTGGCCCTGCACGTAACGAAAGTAGATCTGCTGAATGATGACGGCGACTTTGAAGCGCGCAAAGGTTTCGTAAAAAGAAATGCGCGAAAGATCGCGCCCGGTGCCTGCTTCATAGCGAGCGATGATCTCTTCGCGCGTTAACCAGCCCGGACCGTTTGTTACGGCACGCAGCGAGCGGTTCTGATCTCCACCTCCCGCGCCTCTTCCTTTCATGGTCCAATACGTCAGCAGCAGACCTACATCCACCAGCGGGTCGCCGACCGTGCACATCTCCCAATCGAGCACGGCCACCACGCGCGCCGGATCGTTCTCGTCGAGCATGAGATTGTCGAGCTTGAAGTCGTTGTGAACAATTGTCGGCGTAGTTGCTGACTCCGGCGGGATTCGATCGACGAGCCACTGTATGACGCCGTCCATCTCAGCGAGTTCGCCGGTTTTCGAACGCTGCCAACGTTCCGCCCAGCCACGCACCTGGCGAGTAACGAATCCGGCGGGCTTGCCGATCTGCACAATCCCGCTGGCCTCGATGTCGACCGCATGCAGCGCAACGAGCGTGTCTACGACCGCTTCGCTCAGCCGCCGCCGCAATCCGAGATCGTCGCCAATCCGCTCGGGCACAGTAAAACGGACGATGAAGCCGCGGCGTCTTTCCATCAGGTAGAACGGCACGCCGATGATGCCAGGATCGTCGCAGAGCAAAACGGGTTTCGGCGCGAGCGGAAAAAGCGGGTTGATGACTGAAAGCAGTTTGTACTCGCGCGGCATGTCGTGAGCCGTCGGCGCGACTGGCCCAACCGGCGGACGACGCAGCACAAATTCCTGCTTGCCGAAGCGAATCAGGTAGGTGAGATTTGAGTGCCCGCCGGGAAATTGTTCGATCTGAAGGTTAACCTGATCGAGCCCGGACGACTCCACGGCCAGGTGATCTCGCAAATAACGATCGAGAGCGGCGACATCCAACTCTTCGCCGGCTCTCACCGGGGTGCTATCTCGATTAGTTGCTGTCATCGATTAGGATGCAAGCCAAGTAGCCTCAGCCGGCGGAGCCGGCGTCAGCATAAAGCCTGGGTGAAGCGAAGCGAAACCCCAGGATCGTAAGTCCCCAGAACAACAGAGCCCGCGAAGCGAGCGACAGCTGATCGAAACAATTCCAGAGGACCGAACTCTGTCGCACGCTTCGCGCGCTCACCTTTCTTCTTGACGCGGGTCCTGGGGTTCCGCTTCGCTACACCCCCAGGCTTTACGCTGCCACCCGCTTCGCGGGTTGGCCCCACGCCGACTCGCCCGGTTGAGATGTACTAACTCTCGCGTTGAAATTTTTTCAGGATTCGTTGCGCCACGACCTGCCGGTGAACTTCATCCGGGCCGTCGTAAATTCGCGCGGCGCGCGCGTCGCGGTAGAACATTTCCAGCGGCGTATCTTTGGAATAGCCGAGCGCGCCGTGAACCTGGATGGCGCGGTCGATCACGTCATGCAACACGCGCGCGCCAAAAAACTTGATGAGGGAAATCTCGATCCGCGCGTCGTCGCCGCGATCCAATTTCCAGGCGGCGTTCAGCGTCATCAAGCGCGCCGCGTTAATCTCGGCTGCCGAGTCGGCAATCCAGTTTTGCACCGTCTGTTTCTTTGCGAGCGGTTCGCCAAACGACTGGCGCTTCAGCGCGTGCGCGCACATCATCTCAAAGCTGCGTTGCGCGGCGCCGATCCAGCGCATGCAGTGTTGAATCCGGCCGGGGCCAAGTCGCGCCTGGGCCAACTTGAACCCCTTGCCCAACTCACCGAGCAAGTTGCCCGCCGGCACGCGACAGTTTTCAAAGCGCACTTCGCAATGACCGCCGACCCCGCCCGAGCCCATGACGGGCACCGACCGCACGATGTTGAAACCCGGCGTCTCAGTTGGGACGAGGATCATGCTGGCGCGCCCGTGCGCGTCGGCAGCAGGATCGGTAACAGCCATCACGATTGCAAAGGCCGAACCAATCGCGCCGCTCGTAAACCACTTGTGCCCGTTGATGACCCAGTCGTCGCCGTCGCGCACGGCCGTCGTTCGCAGTCCGGTCGGATCAGAGCCCGCAACCTCCGGCTCAGTCATCGCGAAACACGAACGCACTTCGCCGTTTGCGAGTGGAAGCAGGTATTTTTCCTGCTGTTCCGCGGTCGCGGCGATGAGCAAAAGCTCGGCGTTGCCCGCATCCGGCGCGGCGTTGCCAAAAAGGCGCGGCGCAAAAACCGAGCGGCCGACAATTTCATTCACGAGAGCCTGGCCGATAAAACCGATGCCCATCCCGCCCCACTGAGTCGGCAAATGCGGCGACCAAAGACCGAGCGCTTTCACCCGCTGCTGCAGCTCGCGCTCGAGTTCAACGGGCAAACCTTCATCCTCGATCAGCTTGTCTTCATTGGGATAGACAAACTCCTCCATGAAGGCGGTGGTGCGTTGTCGCACGGCGTCGAGTTCGGGCGAAATGCTGAAGTCAATCATCGGTTACCTTTCGGAGCGGGATTGTAACTGTAAGACGCTGCGTTAACCAGACGACTGTCAGAACCGGGTAGGAGGTCCAAAGTCCAAAGTCAATGTTTGTTTTGTGGAACGCTGATCAATTAGTTGGTCCAGCCGGTCGCCGCACGCGCGTTGCCTCTCCTGGGTTTGACTTTGGACTTTGGACATTGGACTTTGGACTTCCTACCCGGTCGCTACCGCTCCCGGTTCTGACAAGAGGCGTCCTTGCGCTAACATGCGCGTTGCAAATTTACCAAACGCCACCAACTTAAGAGGAGGATTCGCAATGAAACGGTTCGGCCTTCTGCTCTCACTCGCCCTGGTCATCTGCTTTCAAATTTCCGCAGCAGCCCAACGGCGCAGCGGCGGTTTTCCTACCGGTACCGTTATCGATCTCTCTTATCCGTTCGAGTCTGGAACCGTTTACTGGCCCACCGCCGGCGGTTTCAATCTCGACAAGGATTTTGAAGGCACGACCGAGCAAGGTTACTACTATTCCGCCTACAAATATTCGGCAGCCGAACACGGCGGCACGCACATCGACGCGCCGGTTCACTTTGCGCGGGGCCGGCATTCCGTGGACCAGATTCCGCTCGAGCAACTGATGGGCAGCGCGGTGGTAATTGATGTCTCCAGGAAAGCGGAGAAGGATCGCGACTATCAAATTGCCGTCGCTGACTTTCAAGACTGGGAACAAAAACACGGCCGGTTGCCGGCGGGATCGATTGTGCTGCTGCGGACGGGTTTCGGGAAATATTATCCCGACCGGAAGAAGTATATGGGAACTGATGAACGCGGCGCGGCGGCGGTTGCGAAACTTCATTTCCCCGGATTGCATCCCGACGCCGCTCGTTGGTTGGTTGCGAATCGCAAAATCAAAGCGATCGGCCTGGATACGCCGAGCATCGACTATGGGCAGTCAACGCTGTTTGAGAGTCACCGCATTCTTTTCGAGAAGAATATTCCGGCGCTGGAGAATGTTGCCAACCTCCACCAACTCCCTCCGAGAGGATCGACCGTCATAGCTTTGCCGATGAAGATTAAGGGAGGTAGCGGTGGGCCAGTGCGAATCGTTGCCATAGTCGCCAGCCGAAAATAATCAGATGGACTTCACCAGCAACATCGACTGGTTCCCGATCAAGCTGTCGTTCGCGGTTGCCGGAGCCGCAACTTTGATTGCGCTGGTTGCGGGCTCAGCACTCGCGTGGTTGCTCGCGCGCAAGCGGTTCCCCGGCCGCAACTTGATCGATTCCCTGATCACGCTCCCGCTCGTGCTGCCGCCAACCGTGCTCGGTTATTACCTGTTGGTTTTACTCGGCACGCGCTCAGCGTTCGGCGGGTTTTTATATCATCGGCTCGGAATTCGACTGACTTTCACGGTGGGCGCCGCGATCATCGCCGCCACGATTCATGCGCTGCCGCTCGTGACTAAGAGTCTGCGCGCTGCCTTCGAAGGCGTCGACAGTGAACTCGAGGCGGCCGCGCGCACGCTCGGACTCGGCAGTCGGATGATTTTCTTTCGCGTGACGCTGCCGCTCGCGTCGCGTGGTGTGCTGGCGGCGACGGCACTCGCTTTCGCCCGCGCCCTCGGTGACTTTGGCGTCACGATCATGATCGCCGGCAACATTCCCGGCAAAACGCAAACTGCTTCAGTGGCGATCTACGACGCGGTGCAGGCAGGGCGCGACAACGAAGCGTTCACGCTGGCCGTGATCGTTTCGCTGATTGCAGTCGTGATGCTCTATTTTATTAATCGCTTTGGTCGGTTGAGGTGGTGAAGGAAGAAAGTAATGAGTGATGAGTAATGAGTGAAACTGGACTTAGTGCTTTGTACTCTGTACGTCTGCTCAGCACCGAGCGGTACTCGCCACGAGCATCAAGACATGCCACAAAGCAAAGAACGAAGTACGAAGTACAAGGCTCAGCTTTACTCATCACTCATCACTCATCACTCATTACTGACTTAGACGCCTTTTCCAGTGACGGTCGTGCCGAACGGAGTGGAGCACGGCGAAGACTGTAACAACTTCTTTAGAGACTTGATAAACGACGCGATAGGGAAATTTGCGTGACTTGAGCCAGCGTACGTTTCGGCGGCGATCACGCAGGCGGTGTCTCAAAGGATTGGCGGTGAGGCTTTCTATCGCTGCCAAAACCGTGCGGGCGAAATCATTCCCCAATTCCGGTTGTTGTCTTTCATACCAGTTGGCAGCTTCTTCGATGTCGTCCAAAGCCTCCGGGCGAATCTCCAGACTGTAAATCACTTGCCAAACCGTTCCTGGATCCGCAGCTTGGCTTCGTCCCAGGGAATCGATCTTTCGGGATGGTTCTCCATATCGACGAGGCGGGCTTCAAGCAAAGCTTTCTCTTCATGAGTAAGAGGATCGTCTTCATCAAGCCAACTGTTCCCGTCAAGTTCGGCGAGTTCCAAGCGAATTTCTTGCCGCTCGTCGGCCGGCAGCTTACGCAACTCTTCGAGAATTTCTGCCTTAGTCATACGAGAATGATACGCGCCTCTACTGCATCGGGCAACCAACCTAATGCGGCAGCGTTTCTCCAATCTATGACAGAATTTTTGTAATGAGTAAGGAACTGAGCTTTGTTTTCTAAGTACAAACCTCCAGGTTCATCCGCAGTTTACGCGAGGAAGTTTCTGAACTTCGCTTCGCTCGCCGCGTACCCGGGAAACACTGTCTGCAAGTTTGACGTTCCCAGATGACGCTGCGCGATCTCGCCAAAGACGTCGCGGAAGTCCGTCGTCAACGCCAGGTCGCGTCCTTCGTGAAGTTGATCGCTCCTCAGTCCGGGCCATTGACCGTAAACTTTCCCGCCGCGCACGTCGTTGCCGATAACAAACATCGCGTTCGCGTGTCCGTGGTCCGTGCCGCGATTGCCATTCTCTTTCACAGTCCGGCCAAACTCAGACATCGTCAGGATCACAACGTCGTCCATGCGCCGGCCCAGGTCCGTGTGAAGCGCGGCGATCGCGTTGCTGAACTGTTGCAGCAGATTGCCGAGTTGTCCACGACCGTTTCCTTCGTTGACGTGCGTGTCCCAATTCAGACCCGGCGTGTCAGTGAACGCGACTTCCAGGCCGACGTCGGCCTTGATCAACTGCGCGATTTGCAAAAGCGAATTGCCAAACGGCGTGCGCGGATATTGCGCGCCATTCTCTGGCCGATACTGAGCCGGATTGACCTTCTTCAAATAATTTACTGCTTCGAACGTTTCCTTGCCCGTGCCGCGCAACACATCGTTCACAGTCTGATCATAGATTGCTTCAAAGCCGCCTTGCACACTCGCGGAGCTTCTGCCCGGCGCGAATCGTGAAGTCAGAAAGATTTGAAATCGCGAGCGTCGGCGCCTTGCCCTGCATCGCGCGGGGTGTGAGCTGCGTCATCGACACGGCACGAAAAACGTTGCGATTCGGATCACTCTTGCTTTGCAAATAACGGTTGAGCCAGCCGTCCGGCGTGCCCTTGCGGCCGGGCGTGGCCGACTCCATGTAATCCTGCGCGTCGAAATGTGAACGCGTGTTGTCCGGCGAGCCCGCCGCATGAACAATCGCCAGTCGCTTGGAATCCCACAATGACTTGAACGGCGCGAGCGAAGGATGCAAACCGAAGAAACCATCAAGACTGATCGCCGCCTCGGCGTTTCCAGTCGCGGGTTTGGCGATTGCAATCGCCGGACGCAGATCGTAGTAAGCGCGTTCGCCGTAAGGCACGACCATGTTCAACCCGTCGACCGCGCCGCGCTGGAAAATCGCGATCAGAGTCTTGCGACCACCGCCGGTTATGCGATCACGAGTCTGACCCAGCACAGTCCGCTGCAGAAACGACGGCGCGACACTCGTCACTCCCAAACTCGCGAGCGCCACGCCCCCCGACTTAATAAAAAATCTGCGATTCATAATTCGTAAAACCTCAAGTTTCGAGTTTCAAGTTTCGAGTTTCAAGTTCCGCTTGATAGTCAGCTTGGCTTCGCGACTCAACTTCCGTTCAGACTGACTCGAAACTTGAAACTTGAAACTCGAAACTTTCTACTGTCTTTGAAACTCCGGCGAACCAAGGATCAATCCCACAATCTTCGTCACCGGGTCGGTAATGTTTGCGTCCGCGCGCGCCAACTGCTGGCGCGGTCGCCGTTGATTCAAAGGCGGCGCGGCCATCATGTCGCCGGCCATGCTGTCGTCACTCTCCCTCTCTCGTGCCGTTGCCGGCGCTAGCGTCGCAGCTTCTGGCACAACCAACGCCGTCTGTTCGTTGAGTTGCTTCAGCAGCGCCTCTTTGGTTTTTGCCGTGATGTCTCCGGCGACGATCAAATCGAGAAACCGATCCATGATCTTTGTTTGATTCATCGGCTGCTCGCCCGCGGGATTGCCGAGGAAGCGCTTGAGGTCGAGGCGCGTGCCGGGTATGCGATTGCTGGCGAGCGTCAACCCGAAGTTCAAACGCTCAAGCAGACCGCCGGTGTTGACCCAGCTCTCGGCTGTGTCGGAATAACCGTTCGGCGTCTGAAAACCGTAGAGCGGCTCGCCCATGCGGGCAATCCACTGATGCAACTGTGGCCCGCCGGTCGTTTCCGCGCCAAGCGTGCGAATCGCGCTAATCGCCAACTCGAAGGGACGTTTCACCTTGGCGCGATAAGCCTCAGGCGAATTGAACTCGGGCGACGAGAAGATCGCGCGCAGAGTTTCGCGAATGTCGCCGTCGCTTTTTGTGAACGCAGCCGCCGCGCGATCGACGACAGCGGATGGCGGAGTATCAGAAACAAAATGGCGCGCGAGTTTGGTGGCAACGAACTTCGCCGTCGCCGGATGGTGCGCAAGAATGTCGAGCACTCTCAGGCCGTCTTTGAACCCGCCACCTGCAGGAATCTTGTGGCCCAGCACAACCTTCTCGCCGTCGTCGTGCGCGCGCGGATTGAAGAAAAACGTGCCCGCGTTCTCGCGCAGCATGTCGGCGCGTGGACCGTTGTTCATCGCGCGAGTCGCCGCCCCGGCGCCGCGCGGCGCGAGGATGGTCCAACCAGTAAAGCAGCGCGCCACTTCCTGCACGTCCTTTTGCGTGTAGCCGCCGTCGACGCCAAGCGTGTGCAGCTCCATCAGTTCACGCGCGTAGTTTTCGTTGATGCCGCGACGCTGGCGCTGCGCGTTTGCTTGCGGCTGACCGCCAGCGGTAGGTTGGCCCGCTTGGCCATTCGGACGATTCTGCCCACCGCCCATCAAGACGCCAAGCAGCCCGCGTCGCTGAGCTTGTTGTCCTCGGCGCTGTTGTCCGGCGCCGGGACGAGACTGCGCGTTGGGACTAACGCTCTGAAAGTTGTCGAGATAAAAAAGCATTGCCGGGCTTTGAGCGGTCGCTTCGAGCAGCTCGGAAAACTTGCCCATTGTGTGGGGCCGGATGGTGTCGCGATCGTACGCAGTCAGCAGCCAACGGTCGGCGCCCTTTCCCGCAAACACGTTGAAGTGGTTGGTCCAAAAATCAACCATTACTTCCTGCAACTGGCGCTCGCTGTAAACGGCACGCAGGATTCGCGAGGTCTGCAACTCGGCGACGATGCGCGCGGGGAGTTGTAAACCATTTTCCTGATAGTACTCACGAAGCGCGCGACGATACTCGGCGTTGTTGCGCGCGCCGGGCGCATTCGCGGTGGGATCCGCTGTTGCCGGCCTTTCGTTGTTTGGCTGCGCGCCGTTCTTTGGCATCGCGCCGGGTGAAGACATGGCAGCGTCGTCGACTCGAGCAGCGTTCGGCGTTGCTGGCTGGGCTTTGGTGCGATTCTTTTGCGCTTCAGAGAGCTCGGTCGGCAGCTCGCCACGCCGCTCCAATTGTTTCATCAGTTGGCCAGGCTGCGGATACTTCTCATACAGTTCCGCGGTCGGCATCGAAAGCGTCACCAGATTCCTGACCTTCGCGTCTGCCACGGCGTCGTTGATCTTGTCCGGGTTGAGCTGCTGGTTGATGTAGTTGTCCAGCCCCATCGCCTTGATCCGCTCAACGTCGCCCGGCCGCGCGCCAAACCCGAGGCGATTTAGCACGTGCAAAATCCGCTGGTCTTCAGTGAGACGATCACTGGCTGCAGCCGAATGAGACTTTGCGCTTTGCGCACTCGCTGCGACGCCGAGAGTTCCAGAAAAGAGGGCGACGATCGTAAGCAAAGAACCGGCGCGGCGCACGAGCGAAAACCTGGAAAGCCGTTGGTTATTTTTCATAGTATTTCCTAATTTATTGAGCAAAACAGCAAGCAGTGTCATGCTGCAAAGTCTATGCTTGCTGACTTAGACGCATTTGCGCGAGGAATGGTTGAAGAAACTGGATTGGGAACCTTGCAAGACGACTTTCATCTTGGCGTTCGGGCGCTTTGCTCGCAGTCAATTGTTTGGCAGGTCCAACGCGTCTAAGCTGCGCGCGTGAATTTTGAATGGGACGACGCCAAGAACCGCGAGAACATTCGCAAACACGGTCTTGACTTTGGCGACGCCTGGCAAATATTTGCGGGCTCGTCGTCTCCCGAGCTTGATCTAAGAAAGGATTATGGCGAAGATCGGTGGAATATCGGGTTGCTTGGAAATCGAGTAGTGGTTGTGGCTTTTACGTTCGGGCGCAATGAAGTAATACGGATTATCTCGCTGCGGAAGGCATTAAGACATGAGCGTAGGAAATTTGAAGAAGAAATCGCAGACTGATTGGGCTCGCGTTGACCGAATGACTGATGATGACATCGACACGTCGGATATCCCGCCGCGGGACGATGCGTTTTTTGAGCGAGCGATAAGAGTGTTACCTCGGGTGCGTGTTGACCGGATCGACTTGATTCGAGCGCGAAAATTTGCGGCTCATATCTTGGACCACAAACGGTGGTCAAACAGGAAAGAGAACTTGGCGCATGACGCTTTCAACATTGCCTTGATTGTTTCGTACGCCAGGCCGTTTAGTTCAAATCGCGATCTCGAAGGACAACGGGAGAGATCTCTGGACCGACGAGTTGAAATCGCTGAAATGTTGAATGAAGAGGAAGCAGCCTTGCACAAGCGGGTCACGGCATTGCGCAACAACTACTATGCTCACTCAGACGCTGCTTCGGTCTTATTGAAAGGCTTTGACTACTGTAGAGAGCTGGCCCTCATGAAAGCGGAATTGAATCTACCGAAAGACGAAGTCGAATTATTGAAGAAAATAATTGGCAAGTGGATCAAGTACCTCGACGAGCAAATCGCGCTGACGAAGAGCTCCGCGTTCCTCATCGCGCCGGACGCGGGAAGCTGACGGGCGATTTGTTGCCCTGCCTATCCACGGCGCGAACGCCGAAAAAGTAATTGTCTTTGGACATGCCTGCCATCGTGAAGCTCGTCACGTTGCCGACTGCGCGCGAGTCAGTCCAAACAGGCGACGTCGTGTCGCGCCAGACGATCTCGTAGCCAGCGAGATCACTTTCCTTATTCGCAGCCCACTTCAGATCGGTGTCATTCGTCAGCCGCGCAGTGACGACTCCGACATTCTGCGGACGCGCGGGCGCGAGCGCGAGCGCCGCCAGCGAAGCAGCGTTCACCCGCGCCACATTTGCGATGTAATTGAAGTCGTCAAACTGCGGCAAGTCACCATACTGGACGCCGTTCTCCACGCGCACATTCTGGTGCTGGTGCCGGTAGTCTTCGTTCGGCTCGGTGAACCTAACGGCGGCAAAGCCACGCTCGAGAAACGGAATATGATCGCCGCCGCGCAGGTAGCGATCGCGCCGGTAGACCATCATCACGCGCATCGCGGGCACGTAGCGTTCGCCCGTCTCCTTGACGAAGCGTGCCAGTTGCCGCGAGGCAGAATCATTTTCGCCGCCGACGCCACGGCGCACGGTTGCTTCCTCCGGCTTCTCGTTTGACGGCACGCCTTCCGAAAAAACGCGCACGGTCCGCGCATCACGCACGCCGTTGCCGCCGAGCGAATTACCGATGATGTCGTTGGTAAACATCCCTTCGATGTTCATGTCGCTTTGCTTTGCTTGCTCGGCGAAGTAGGTCGAGCCGAGCAGTCCCTGTTCTTCGCCTGCGACGGCCATGAAAATAATCGTCGCGTCAAACTCGTGCTTCGCCATCACTCGCGCCATTTCCAAAACAGCGGCCGTGCCGGAAGCGTCGTCATTTGCTCCGGGGGCGTCGCAGGTCGCGTCCGTCGGACTCGTGCACATCGAATCGTAGTGCCCGCTGACGACGTAAGTGCGCGCGGTGGATTCAGGCTGTGTTCCCCGGAGCGTTGCGACTACGTTCGTGATCATCGTCGGCGCCGGCACACGCGCCGCTTTCGGCTGTTCAAAAGTTTGCTTCGCGACGGTCATTCGTCCGCCCGACTGCTCTGCCGCTTTGGAAAATTCGCTGAACAACCAATCGCGCGCGGCGCCGATGCCGCGGTTCGGATCGTTCTGGGCCGAGAGCGTGTTGCGCGTGCCGAAGGAAACGAGCTTTCGAATTGACTGTTCGATGTTGCGCGCGTCGATCTTTTTCACGATCCGCGCGATTTGCTGCTGCTGTCTGTCTGCCGGTGACGAACGAGCAGACCTTGCCGGCGCGCGGCTGGTTTGCGCAGTCGCTGTTAAGAGCACAACTGACTGGAGAAAAACTGCGGTTAAGAACTTTGCTGACAAGGCTGGGCGTCGTTGAGATCGAGATGAAGTCATCGCGTTTCGAAACAAGCGTAGCTAAGTTTTCCTGTTTAAGTTTTAACGTGCCGCCGGATCAGAACCTTCGCGGTAGACCGGGCTGAAAGTGCGCGTGGTGTTTTCGGTCACGCTGGGCAGTGGTTCAAGCCGGGGTTCAAGTCGGGATTCAACTCGTGGCTGAAACTGTTGTCGTGGAGCAGACATCTGCGCCGGCACGTGCACCGGCGGCCGAAGCTGAAGCTGCGGCTGATACGTTTCGCGATTCATCGCCAGGACTTTCAACAAGAGCCGGAGTATCAGGGCAGTACAACCAAATAAGGCCGCTAGGCCGAAAATAGTCATCCAGGCGATGGCCGCAGGATGAAGATGCATCTGCGCCAATTCAGTTGCGTTGCTGAAGATGATCGCGAGCCCAATGGTAACCGTTAACCCGAGCACGATCGTCGGCAGGCCCAACCTTACCGGCTTAGCCGGCAGCATCGGATACGCCTCAGGAACGGTGAGATTCGCGCCGCAGCGGTTGCAGTATTTTAGTTCAACTGAAATTTCGTTGCCGCAGGATTGACAGTACATAAGGCCTCCGGGAGTCGCTGTTCGGTCGGGTGACAACGTGTAATGTACCACTGCGCGATCGGGATCGAAATGGCTCGGCGGTTTTGGAAGGCCCGACACGAATCTGGTTTTGAAATCTTTGTCCGCAGATTTCGCAGATTACACAGATTCACGTTTAAGACAACGAAAACGTCAACCGAGTTGCGTCAAACGTCACGCCTACCGACTTCGAATCTGCGTAATCTGCGGATGTTCGTTGGCTGGTAATGCAGGAGTTACTGAATTCGGTAGGCTCGGTTTTTCCAGACCACTATGACTACGCCGTTCAACTCGTTGGCGATTCTACGCAGGCCCGGCTCATCGGCAACCAGCGCGCGAAACTGTTCCGAGTTTCGCGAGACCTTAACTGTCGCTTGTCCGCCTTCGAACGCGTCATCGACCCAGGCATTGTTCTCGCGCACGAAGTGCCGGCCGGAAACTGATCGAGTTTCGACTTCGCCCACCTTAGCTTTTTTTTCGGCGTTTTTGGCGCCGGCGTTTGGTCCACGTCCGTCGGGCTCGTTCGTTGCTCGTCGCTCATCTCTCCGCACCGCGCTCCGCGGAGCAGCAGAACGATTTGGTCCGTGTTCTTCAACCGGCGCATTCCGGAATGAGCCTCTTTGAGCTGAGTCCGGTTGTCGCTCTCGGTCTTCAGTCTTCTGGCTTCTCTCTTTTGCCAAATCGGCCCGATCGAGTTCAACTTGCGCGACCGGCGGCGGCGCGGGAGCCGCAGCTTTCGACTCGGCTACATTCGACGGTCGCGACTCGTCAGCGCCTTCAACCGCTTTCGCGGGAACTGTTCCGTCCTTAGAAATTGTGGAGGTCGTGGCGACGCCGCCAACCTCTCCGGTTGTCGAACTCCCGGGGACGGGTCTATCGGCCGGTGGTTGTTGAGTTCGATCGTCCCTGTCGGTCAAGAGACCGCCCAGCGTGGGCGTGCTGCCTCCGGTTGGCACGTTTGTGGTTGGCGCGGGCTGAGCCGCACCGGAAGCGTTTCCAGCCGGCGCCTCAACGCGCTTGAGTTGTTCCTGAGCAGGCGCCGGAGCGGCCGTCTGATTCTTTGCAACCAGGTCTTGCCCTCGTTCCCGCAGCACCGACACGAGGCCAATTCCAACAACCAAGGTTAGTACCAAAACCGGAACGGCGTAACGCAAAACTGCGGGCGAGAAAAAGGCAGTCAGGCTTTGCCAAAAGCCCGCTCCTTTCGGTTGCGCCGGAACGTCAAAGCGATTTGCGGCACCGGCTGCCTGCGAGAGATCAATCACGACACGACGGCAAGAATCACACTCCGCCAGGTGCTCCATGTAACGAGCGCGCGCGGGTGCGGGAACGACACCCTCCGCGTAAGAGTTCAGTTCGTCCGCGTCGAGATGATCTTCCGCGCCGCCGTTTCCACCGTCAATTCGATCGCCGGCGGTCAGGGCGCTGCGCAACGTCGAGCCCTCGCGCCCTTTCGCGAAAGCCCGCAGCAGAAGATCGACCTCGTTGTTGTTCGCTTGCTTCATCCTGGTATTTCTATGCCCTCTCAAGAACGCTCCCGGCTGTGCTTGCTTGCGCATGAAGGCGCGGCGAAATCGCTTCGTTTGTGCTTTTTACCCTGCAATCTCATTTTCTTTCTTCAACAGCACGCCCTCATTTGCCAACATTGGTTCGATATCGGCCTCAAGGTGCAGCGCCACTTCTGAAAACGCACGTTCGGTCTCCGGCTTAGTCCAGCCCTGCGCCACGAGAATCGTTTCAACTTGCTGCCGCAGTTCAGCATGAACGCGTGTCAGACGGCGACTTGCGGTCGCTTCGTGAACACCCAAAACCGCGCCAGCTTCGCGCAACCGCAGACCGTCAAAGTAGTAGAGCTTTACCAGCAGACGATCCTCGGCCGAGAGTTGTTTGATCGACGCCGCCAACGCTTTTTGCATTTCCGCGCCGGCGAGTTTCTCTGAAATTTCAAGTTCCGGATTGGCAGCTCCGCCATGTCCTGACCAGGCGTTTTCCGGCGGACCATCCTGAATGATTCGATCAAAGTCCGCGTCTTCTTCAGTCTGCACGAGTCGCGACTGCTTGCGATGCTGATCAACCGCGAGCTGCGCAACCACCGCGCGGAGCCAACCCGCCAGCGAACCGCGACCGGAATAGTAGGCGAGTTTGCCAGCCGGCTTGCCATCGTCGCGCACGCGCAGGCCGTGTAATTCCGCCCAGATCGACTGCGCCAGATCTTCGGCGCTCTCTTCATTCGAACTTGCCGAGCGCGCCGCCGAGCGCACGGTTGAAGAGAAACGTTCCACCAGATCACTCCAGGCGCGTTGATCTCCCGACTCGCAGGCAACAATCAGACAAAGATCGTCCGCTTGAAGTTTGTCGATGAAATCCGTGATCACTCCCGTCGCCGCCTGCGGATCGTCGCGCAAAACGTACTTGTTGACCGCGGCCGCTACTCGTGGTCTCAGAATCTCGCTGGTCAAAGAATGATTGTCCGTGGCGCGGCCAACCAAGCGGCTAGCGCCTTCAGAAATCACCTTTTCGATTTGATCTGTTCTTTGGCTCACGAGGGACTACTCAGCTATCGCCGGCGGTCGTTATGCTATCACGTCGCGCCAGCCATTTCGTGCCTGCGCGCAAGCTTGGATGTTACGCGGTGGTTCGAGTTGCCGGATGAAGTGTTCTTTGTCCGCAATCTTTGACACGCCCCAGTGCGTGGGCTAGATTCCGGGGGCAGTAGCCCGACTGTTAGGGAGGGCTTAGTGTCTGCGAACCGCCCTCCCTTATGGTCGGGCTACTGCCCCGCGGTTGCAAGCTGACGTCTGAGCGGCAAGACCAAGGCTTAACAAACAGCTGAACTATTCATTCAATGCTTAGAGTTACTGAAATATTTCGCTCAATTCAAGGCGAATCGACGCACGCCGGACGGCCCTGCACGTTTGTTCGGCTCACCGGCTGTCCGATGCGCTGCGTTTGGTGCGACAGCGAGTACACCTTCACCGGGGGCGAGTCGTTTTCGCTTAAGGAGGTGCTGGGCCGGGTGCGCGCCTTCGGTTGCAAATTGGTGGAAGTGACCGGCGGCGAGCCGTTGGCCCAACGCGAGGCTTTTGGTCTGGTCGCGGCGTTGTGTTCGGAAGGCTTCGAAGTGCTCGTCGAAACCGGAGGCTACGTTTCAACTGAAGGACTCGATCCACGGGCCAGGATCATCCTGGACGTCAAGTGTCCAGCTTCGGGTGAAGAAGCGCGCAACCATTGGCCCAACCTCGAGCGCTTGCGCGCGGAGCAAGACGAGGTGAAGTTTGTAATCGCCGATTTCGATGACTGGACTTACGCGCTTGAAATTATCAAACGTTACGAGTTGAACAAACGCGCTCACGCCGTTCTCATTTCGCCCGCCTGGGACACGGTCGACTTGAAAGAGGTGGCGGAGTGGATCGCGGCGAGCGGGCTCGACTTGCGAATGCAACTGCAACTGCACAAGTACATCTGGGGACCGGAGGCACGCGGAGTCTAAATGGGCGGAAGTGACGAATCGGCCTACGCGGCCCACTCGGCTATGAAAGAAATTGAAGCTGGGGAAACTCGGTCCAGCCTCGCAGTATGCCTGGTTTCGGGCGGCATGGATTCGTGTGTGACGGCTGCGATTGCTGCCGAAGAAGCAGACGAGCTCGCTTTTCTTCACGTTTCCTACGGACAGCGAACGGAAGCACGTGAGGGTCGTGCGTTTGAAGAAATTGCTGACCATTACCACGTCAAACAGCGTCTGGTTGTTTCCCTGGAACACCTCGCGAGGATTGGCGGCTCTTCGTTAACCGACGAAGAGATCGCCGTCACCCCAGCCAATCTTTCGAGGCCTGGCATTCCCAGCAGTTACGTTCCGTTTCGTAATGCTCACCTGCTGGCGGTCGCCACCAGTTGGGCCGAAGTAATCGGCGCTGGTTACATTTATATTGGCGCGGTCGCGGAAGATTCTTCAGGCTACCCTGATTGCCGGCCTGAGTTTTACGAAGCTTTTCAGCAGGTGCTGACTCTCGGGACGAAGCCGGAAACGAGCATTGAGATCAGGACACCGGTGATCGCGATGAAGAAGCCGGAAATAGTTGCGCTGGGGCAACGACTCGCAGCACCGTTAGAACTGACGTGGTCTTGTTACGCCCAATCCGAGCGGGCTTGCGGCGACTGCGATTCCTGCGCGCTGCGCCTGCGGGCCTTTCGCGTGGCCGGGGTGCGCGATCCGATCGCATATCTGCTTGACAGCAAGAGGTTTGCTTATTAACGTTAAGTTGATCCTGATAGGCAAATGACAACCAGCACGGTAGCCAGTGCATCTTATGCACTCTCCCGTTATTCCAAAACACGCGTACGTTTTTCTTGGGAGGAATCTTAGATGTTTCGCAGATACTTTTTGCCGGTTCTCGCCACTGTTGCGATCGTCGCCTCAATCAGCATTCTTGCCTCCGCGCAAACTGGCCAACTTCGTGGGCACGTTACCGTGAGACAGGCTGACGGGACGGTCATCCCTGCTGCTGACGCCATCGTGGATGTGTTTCGTGTCGACATCAATGGCAAGTTCAATGCTAAAACCAACAAGAAAGGCGAGTTCGCATTTGCCGGCTTGCCGTACACCGGGGACTACATAATCGGCGTGAGCCTGCCGGGCACACAGGCTTCTTATCTGCCCGGCGTGAAGGCCGGCAGAGATGTCGACTTCGCGATTGAAATGATGATGCCCGGCGATGGCCGACGTCTAACTTTGGAAGAAATCAAAGCGTTGATGGCAACCCCGGGCACCGCGACCAGCGGCGTCAAAGAGAGTGCCGAAGACCGGGCCAAGCGCGCTGAACTCTTGAAAAAGAATGAGGAGATTGCGGCCAGCAACGAGAAGGCAAAAAACTCTAATGCGACTATTGAGCGAACTTTCAAATCCGGCAATGACGCTCTCAAAGCTAAAAACTACGACCTCGCAATTAGCGAGTATGACCAGGGTTTGAAAGCTGACCCGGACCATCCCGGCGCGCCGGCACTGTTAACCAACAAGACAATGGCCCTAAATACTCGCGCGGTGGAAAAATATAATGCCGCGGTCAAGGCTACGGACGAGGCCACGAAAAACGCCGGTATCGATGCCGCCAAGAAGGACTGGACCGAAGCCAGTCAAACCGGAGCCAAGGCCGTCGCGATGTTGAAGGCCATGCCGGCAGCGGCCGATCCGAATGAGACCAACACCGCAAAGACGAACCTGTATTTCGCGCTCCTCGCCAGGGCCGACGCCAGCCGGCTCTACGTCACCAAGGTTGATCAAAGCAAGGCTGACGAGGGCGTGATCGCATTTCAGGAGTACATAGCGGTTGAAACTGATCCGGTCAAAAAAGCGAAGGCCGAACTCGATTTGGCGAATATGCTTTTCGACGCGAATGTCTTCGACAAGGCGCTTGCCGCGTATCAAAAGATCCTCGAGGGAAATCCCGACAATCTGGATGCCCTGCTCCGCTCCGGACAGGCGCTCTTTAATATTGGTGCGATTAACACCGACAAGGCGAAATATCAGGACGCGGCTAACTATTTGGCGCGATTTGTCGAGAAGGCTCCAGACACTAACCCGTACAAAGCTGACGCGAAGGCAATCCTCGATACTTTGAAGGATCAGGCCAACGTCAAACCTGAAAAGTTGGCCGCGCCCACTCGCCGAAAAGCGCGACCATAGGGACTGAGGACATAACTTCCCAAAGGCCGCCGGGTTAGAATTCCCGTGCGGCCTTTGTTTTAACCATTTCGGCGAATTTCTTAGGCAATAATCTGTCACCGCGCTTGCCTTGCCCACAAGTTGGACGTTCGCCGACATCCGGCGCCCTGAACGGCTAACCCCACCTCGAATCTCCCCAAATCACGCCTTTCCCAGGCTTTCTGCTCAAAAAATTGACCTTGACAGCACTCCGGCCAACTTGTACTATTCATGGCCAACGGTGTTTAGCACCGTTCCGCTGTGTCCCAACTCCCATTCTGCATAGCGTTTTCTCGCAGAATCACTGCCCATCTTGTGGATCATCTCTCAGATAGCAAAAAACCGGGGTACAAATGTCGGCTAAACTAGGCGAAATTCTCGTTCGGGAGAATCTCATCAGCCCGCAACACCTCCGTGAAGCGCTTGATTATCAGCGCGAACACGGTGGCCGGTTGGGGTTTAACCTCGTGAAGTTGGGGCTTGTCTCCGACGACATGATTACTGCAGTTCTCTCACGGCAATACGGCATTCCCTCCGTCAATCTGGAGCTCTTCCAGATCGACGAACAGGTATTGCACCTCATTCCCCAGGAGGTTGCGCAAAAATACTCAGTCCTGCCACTTTCCCGCGTCGGCGCCAGTCTCACGCTCGCCATGGTCGATCCGACTAACGTCTTCGCAATGGACGACGTTAAATTTATGACCGGCCTCAACGTCGAACCCGTAGTCGTCGCCGAAGCCAGCATCCAGCAAGCCATCTCCAAGTATTACGGTTCCTCGAAAGAAATTGAGCTGTCGTCGATCGCGGTTGACGAGGTGGTTTTCGAAGCTGCTGTCGCCAAGCCAGTGAACAGCGGGATCACGCACGCCGACCTGGTCTCACTGGATACGATTGACTTTGATGTCGACCGTGCGGAAGACGTCGAAGTTGTTGAAGACAACGAAGAGATCGATCTCTCTACCCTCTCGCGCATCAGCGAAGACGCGCCGGTTGTCAGACTGGTGAACGTCCTGCTGGTTGACGCGCTGCGTCGTGGCGCTTCGGACATTCACGTCGAGCCTTACGAAAAAGAGCTGCGCATTCGTTTCCGCATTGACGGTGTTTTGTATGACGTGATGCGGCCGCCTCTCAAAATGCGCGACGCTTTGATTTCACGCGTGAAGATCATGTCGAAGCTCGACATTTCCGAAAAACGTCTGCCGCAAGATGGCCGAATCAAGATCAAGGTCAAGGTCGATGCCAGATCGCGTGAACTGGACTTTCGTGTTTCCACCCTTCCGACCCTCTTTGGCGAGAAGGTTGTGCTTCGTCTCCTCGACAAAGAAAATCTGATGCTTGACATGACGAAACTCGGTTTCGAACCCGAATCGCTCGTCAAGTTTCAACGGAATATTTCAAAGCCGTACGGCATGGTCCTGGTCACCGGCCCAACTGGAAGCGGCAAAACGAACACTCTTTACTCGGCCCTGCAATCTCTCAATACAATTCAGACCAACATCATGACGGCCGAGGATCCGGTTGAATTTAACCTGATGGGTATCAACCAGGTCCAGATGAAAGAGCAGATTGGTTTGAACTTTGCCGCCGCTCTGCGAGCCTTCTTGCGGCAGGATCCGAACATCATTCTGGTCGGTGAAATTCGCGACTTCGAGACCGCTGAGATCGCGATCAAGGCCGCCTTAACGGGCCACCTCGTTCTTTCCACGCTGCACACCAACGATGCCCCGTCGACAATTTCCCGCCTGATGAACATGGGCATCGAACCATTCCTCGTCGCCACCAGCGTCAATCTCATTCAGGCGCAACGCCTGATCCGTCGCATCTGCAAAGACTGCAAACGCGAAACACCCCACTCCTCCCGAAGCGCTCATGGAAGTCGGCTTCAGTGCGGAAGATGCCAAGGCGCTTACGACGTTCAAAGGTAAAGGCTGCTCGACCTGCAACAACACCGGCTACAAAGGTCGCATCGGTCTTTACGAAGTCATGGAAGTCAACGACGACATTCGGGAACTGATCCTGATCGGCGCTTCAGCGCTCGAGCTAAGAAAGAAAGCGATTGAAGACGGCATGATCACTTTGCGCGAATCCGGACTGCAAAAAGTTCGCGCGGGAGTAACCACCCTCGAGGAAGTAGTCCGCGAGACGGTGGCTTAACGAAAGAGAAAACACTATGTTGCGCACAATTTCACTGTCACTCTTGATGTTGGTTTCGGTCGTAGTCATGCTTCCCTTCGCCAGTTCAACGGCGCACGGGATTCGCCAGAGTTCAGCTTCCGGTCAGCAGCAGCGTCGCTATCGCAAACATTCACGCGCCTGGTGGCGACGTCACCGCGCTCGCCAAAGAATGCGCCGCGCAGCCGCGTTGGCCCATCGCAATTCGCCGCTCAATCCAGTTCTGACGAAGTCTGGCAACTCCGACGTTTCCCTGGCGGTGCTGCCGAAACTTCCTGCCGGCTGGGTTAATCCGACGATCTCCAACAACGGTGAAGTCAAGTTTCGCACTGAAAACTCCGCTACCGTTCCGAGCCAGGCGACTCTCGCAGTCGTCGCTCGCAGCCGTCCAAATCCCGACATTCATGACGCAACGAGAGCAACGGACCATGCTCGCCGGAGTCGCGTTTTCTGACCTGCGCCGCATCGTGATCGACAAGATGATCAACGCCGGCGGCTGGGTAATCAACGACTACGAGCGCCACGTAAACGGCGCGCGGGTTTTCGTCGTGATCGCGCAAACTCCGAGTGACGGCCGCTCGCCCGAAAAGTCCTGGAACTTTTACTTCGCTGAGGTCGACGGAAAGATCTACAGCCTGACTCTCAACACGCCGTTGCAGTTCTCCGGCAGCCTGGCAGCCGAAGGCGAGAAGTTCATTTCTTCGCTCGCGTTCAAGGCGACGTCAAGCCTGCAACCGGCTAATCGCTAACTCTCCCCACGGAGGCGGGCGGCAACGCTCGCTTCCCCAACCATTCTCCTTCAGGAGCGCCCCTCGATGTCGTTAACCGATCCCGCTTCACAATTTTCGCTCTCCGAGCTTTTGCGAAAGCTTTCGGAGCTTGGCGGTTCCGATCTTCACATCACCACGGGTTCGGCGCCACAGGTTCGCGTCGACGGACACCTGCGACCGCTTGATGGCTATCGGCAGATGACCGCCGCGGACACCAAGCAGCTCGCGTACTCAGTTTTGACTGACGCCCAGAAACACCGTTTTGAAGAGCAACTCGAGCTGGACTTTTCGTTTGGCGTGAAGGGCCTGTCACGTTTTCGCGCAAATCTCTTCAACCAGCGCGGCGCCGTCGGCTGCGTTTTTCGCGCAATTCCCTACGAAATCAAGGCTTTTGAAGACCTCGGACTTCCCGAAGTCGTCAAAACCATGTGCGACAAACCGCGCGGGTTAATCCTCGTGACGGGTCCAACCGGTTCGGGCAAATCCACCACGCTCGCCGCGATGGTTGACAAGATCAACCGCGATCGGCGCGAACACATTCTCACGATTGAAGACCCGATCGAGTTTCTGCACAACCACAAGAGCTGCCTGGTTAACCAGAGAGAAGTCAACGCCGACACGCATGGATTCGCTGAAGCCCTGCGCACGGCGCTGCGGCAAGACCCCGATATTGTGCTCGTCGGCGAAATGCGCGACCTCACGACGATCGAGTCTGCCCTGCGAATCGCGGAAACGGGCCACCTGACGCTCGCCACCCTCCACACAAATTCGGCCGCCTCAACGATCAACCGCATCATCGACGTCTTCCCGTCTGACCAGCAGGCCCAGATTCGCGCGCAGCTTTCGCTCGTGCTTGAAGGCATTCTTTGTCAGGCACTGCTGCCACGCGCGGAAGGAATCGGACGCGCCATGGCCCTCGAAATCCTGATCCCTAACGGCGCCATCCGAAACTTGATTCGTGAAGACAAGGTTCACCAGATCTACTCGATGATGCAGACCGGTCAGGACAAGTATGGAATGCAGACTTTCAATCAGGCGCTGGCCACGCTTTATCACAAACGCCAGATCACGATGGACACCGCTTTGCAACGCTCTTCCAATGTTGACGAATTGAAGGAACTGATAGACCGCGGTTCCGGACTCAACACCGGCAACGGCAACCGCCCACACCCCAGCCCCTATGCCCAGGGGCGCCCCGTCGGCGCTCGGCCCACCGTCAACAAATAGATCAGACTCTGGAGCTAATCAGTTATGCCTACTTACGTATTCAAAGGCCGCAACCGCCTCAACGAAATTGTCGTCGGCGAACGTGTCGCGGACAATCGCGACGCCCTGCGACAGATTCTTCGTCGCGAGCAAGTCACCCTCACGTCCGTCAAGGAAAAAGGCCGCGAGATTGGCATCCCGAAGATTGGTGGCCGGAAGAAAGTCAAAGCCAAAGATCTCTCGGTGTTCACGCGCCAGTTTTCTGTCATGATCGACGCCGGACTGCCCCTCGTTCAGTGTCTCGAGATCTTGGCCCAGCAGCAGGACAACAAATACTTCCAGCAGGTTCTGCTGCAAGTTCGCCAGGACGTCGAGGAAGGTTCGACGCTGGCGGCCGCGATGGCTCGTCATCCGAAAGTGTTTGATCAGCTTTACTCGAACATGGTGGAAGCCGGCGAAACCGGCGGTATTCTCGACCTGATCCTGCAGCGCCTGTCGACGTTCATCGAAAAGATTGTAAAGCTGAAACGAGACGTAATTTCGGCGATGATTTATCCGGCTGCCGTGATCGTGCTCGCCATGGTTGCGGTGGCCGTGATCATGGTGGTGGTGATTCCGCAGTTCAAAAACATCTTCCTCGGGCTGCTTGGACCAGGCGAACAGTTGCCGCTGCCGACGCGCATCGTTACCGGCATCAGCAGTTTTCTTGCTGGTTGGGGTGGACTCGTAATTTTGGTTGCGATCATTGCGGGCGCGGTGGGCATTCGCTACTACTACAAGACTCCGGGCGGCAGAAAGTTCATCGACCGCCTTCTCTTGAAGCTTCCGATTCTGGGTCCAATCTTTCAGAAGATTACCGTGGCGCGATTCGCTCGCACACTTTCAACCCTGCTCTCGTCTGGCGTGCCGATCTTGCAGTCGCTCGACATCACAGCTCGCACCGCCGGGAATGTGATCGTCGAAGAGGCGATCATCAAGGTGCGTACCGGAGTGGAACGCGGCGAAAGCTTCGTCGATCCGTTGCGAGCCACAGAAGTCTTTCCCAACATGGTCGCGCAAATGGTTGGCATCGGCGAACAAACCGGCGCGCTCGATGCGATGCTCGGTAAGATTGCCGACTTCTACGAACAGGAAGTTGATGCCGCCATCGCCAACCTGCTGACGCTGATTGAACCAATCCTGATCGCCTTCCTCGGCGTCACGATCGGCTCGATCGTAATCGCAATGTACTTGCCGTTGTTCACCCTGATCGGAAAACTCTCAAACGGCGGACACTAGTCTGCGAAGAATTTAGTAGTCAACAGAACGAGAGCAGGCCCGGCTACGTAGCGGGCATATTATAATCCTATAAATGAGAGCCGCCCGCTGTGTTTAAGTACCGCGGGCGGCTCTCTTCGTATCAGGTTGAATCTACTCTAACGTGCGTGATGCCGCGGGCTTGGCTCAGATGACAATCACAGGCGGGAAGATCGAGCAACGCGAGAGCAGCTATTGACAGCTATCCGCCGGCCAATTATGGTTGCCGGGTTCGCTAACATCGTGCTCGCTCACGTCCGTCGCTCAATTTGTCTTAAGGCTCTGGCCGGTTTCCACCGAAGATGGTGTGATCGCCCTCAGGCTCACATCTCTCAAGGTGCATGCCGCTGAACTGAACAACTCTGAAAGTCACTGGTACCTCTCAAATACGCTTGCTGAAAGAAGGGATTCACCGTGAACGAAGAATACAATCTTCAGATCTTTATTTCCTATTCCGGAATGCGAAGAGATGTCTGGGAGCCGCTAAAACAAGTTATTGAGAAACTCTACCAATGCGAAATCATCTGGGGACAGGACGAGGTTTCGAAATATCAAGATCCGGACTCGCTGATGGAAGACATGGTAAAGCGAAGTGATGTTGCAATATTTCTCTTGACGAACGACAGCGAAGGAATATATCAGGAAATGAAACTATGGTACAGGCACAATTCGAACCAGTTCCTCAACGCCCTGCTGCTTAAGGACCCCTCCATAAAACCTTCGAGCATCAAGGAGCAAGCTGGTTTTGACGCGCCCTACATCTCACTAACTTCAGACAATCCGTGGGCTGACATACATTACATCTTCCCGGCGCTAAACAATCTAATCAAGCAAGGGTTGCTGTCGGCAAACATCCCTTCCTGGCTCAGAAGGTACAACAAGATAATTCACAAATATAATTGGAAGGTGAGTCCGGATAGTGTCCCTCTAAATCGAATCAAAAGTCTGTTCAAAGTCATCTCAGAAAATGCCAGATACGGAGATCCGGAGAAGTGGTCTTTTCGAATTAACTGGCATATAGGGTCGCCGGAATTAGATAGTTATTCTGACAGCAGTAATTGCCTCAGCTTACTCGAAGCCTTATTGCAAACAGCCGCAACCAGAGAAGAGTATGAATTTATTTTTGGAGCTATAGACCGGGTGGTGGTCAATAACCCTGAACCGCCTAGAAAACTATCCGGTAACATAATATTTTCCGGTTGCTCAATAAGTACTCTCAAAGAAGCCCAGGATCTTCTGGGCAATCATCCTTATGAAAAGGACACCGGGTTTTCCCGGAAACGGGCAAAACATGCGGAGCATGTTCCAGATCAACCGCGGGCCTTGTTGCTGTCGAAAGAAAAACTAACTTACAACGACAACTATGAAAGCTTCGTCGAGTCTCAGCGCCTGATATTGAAAGCGGTAGGCAACATATGCAAATACGTTCTTTGCTCGACTGTCGAAGTGACGGCAAGTCATTCGTTCTTGTTGAGCAGCGAAGACAGTTCAGATGGGTCATTGGCTATGTCATGCACTGCTACTCGCACTAACAAAGAGTCGCTCTCAGCCATTTCCGAGGTTCCTGTCGTTATTGAAGAGAATGGGATAATCATTTGGTTTGGGCAGCCGTACAAGAAACCTAGTAGCGAATATCGGCCGCATTGGATCTATCACAATAGAAATGGAAGCAGCCGAGTCAGAAAAAACCTGCTTCTTCACTTTCATCCGAGTGATCTGGTGGACACCTACCGAAAAGTACATGAAGGCCAGGGCGTCTATACGGAGGGAGAAGAATTCATTAATGAGATTAGATCTTTCTTCCTCGGACGGAAGGTTGATTTTCATGTCTACCAAGACTACCAAAGATTCTCATCGCGTGATGCCGAGTTCGGCGTGTTCATGCGGGACAACATAGAGGACGACTCCCACGACTATTCTGTGATCTGGAAACCTAATCATGGACTTTGGGTTTTTCTCGATGACAGAAATTGCTCAGACGAGAAACTGGTCGAGATACTCCTTAATCTGGATAAGATTTCACGAAAAGCAGCAGAATATACTTCCAAGCCGACTGTCCGATAGTGGCGCCCGCTGACAAACAGCTTTCATTTTTCTGTAGTCGCGAGATCTCGCCACCGCACACCAATCCATCACCGAGAAATGGTCACCGGGGTGGCACGGTGCAGAGCGTCAATGATGCAAATGAGAGAGGGCGCAGGTTGACGAGCGTGCAGATCGCAATCATCGGCAGCGGCTTTGGCGGCATCGGAACTGCGATTCGGCTGAAGCAGGAGGGCATCGAAGATTTCATCATCTTTGAGCGCGCCGGGGATGTCGGCGGCGTCTGGCGCGACAACACCTATCCCGGTTGCGCCTGTGACGTGCAGTCGCACCTTTATTCACTTTCTTTCGTTCCCAATCCAAACTGGACCCGCAGCTTTTCTCCACAGTCAGAAATTTGGGATTACCTGCGACGTTGCGCGCGCGATTACGAGGTGCTGCAGCACATTCGTTTCGGTCACGCGGTCACCGGCGCGGTTTGGGAAAACGATTCACAGCGTTGGCGAATCGAGACGTCGCAAGGAAGTTTTACCGCGTCCGTGCTGATTTCAGCGGCTGGAAGTTTTAGCGAGCCGAATCTGCCGAAGTTGGCTGGACTCGAAACGTTCCAGGGCACGGTATTCCACTCATCTCGCTGGGACCACGAGTGCGACTTCAAGGGACGTCGCGTGGCGGTTGTCGGCACCGGCGCGTCGGCAATCCAGTTCATTCCGCTGATTCAACCCGAAGTCGAAAAGCTGCATGTGTTCCAGCGAACTGCGCCCTGGATCGTGCGGCGTCACGATCGTGCGTTTGCCCGTCTCGAGCGTCAACTCTTCCGACGCATTCCCCTGGTCCAACGCCTCTTGCGCGCCGGCATCTACAGTTTCCGCGAAGTAGTCGGTTTTGCATTTCGTCACCCGCGGGCGATGAAGTTGCTGCAGCCGATGGCCCGGCGGCATCTGCGGCGTTCAGTCGCCGATCCGGTTTTGCGCGCGAAGCTGACGCCCAATTACCTCATGGGCTGTAAACGGGTGCTGATTTCCAACGATTACTTTCCGGCGCTGACAAAACCGAACGTGGAGTTGGTCACTGACCGCATCGCCGAAGTTCGCGGGCATTCGATTCTCACGAGCGACGGCGTTGAGCGTAAGGTCGACGCGATCATTTTCGGCACCGGGTTCCACGTGACTGATTTCCCTTTCACGCGCTACGTGCGCGGTAAAGAGGGACGATTGCTGAGCGAAGTTTGGGCAGGTAGTCCGAACGCGCTCGCCGGCACGACGGTCGCCGGCTTTCCTAACCTCTTCCTGCTGCCCGGTCCGAACACCGGCTTGGGACACTCGTCAGTGATCTACATGCTCGAGGCGCAAATTGAGCACGTGATCGGCGCGCTCGGTTACATGCGGCGCCACGGCGGCGTCTCAATCGAAGCGCGCGCGGAGGCACAAGCCGCGTACGTCGCCGACGTCGACAAGCGCATGCGCGGCACGGTTTGGACTTCGGGAGGCTGCTTGAGTTGGTATCTGGATTCGACTGGTCGGAATTCTACGCTTTGGCCCACACCGAGCTGGGCGTTTCGCCGTCGCGTGGCGCGCTTCGTTCCGAGTGAATACCACTGCGTTCAGCGGGATATGTCAGAACCACCTGCGTGAGCGGGTGGTCAAAGTTAAGCCACGTGCAAGTCAACAGAAAGAGGGCCGCCCGCTTACGCAGGCGGTTCTGACACCGCCAGCGCACTCAGCAGGCCGACTCGTCCTTGATTCTTTGGACTCAGCATCGCTTGCCTGATTACTGCGGCGACCGTGTCCGTGCGGGGCGGCGCGGGAGTTTCACCGGGCCCGGCAACCTCCTCGTCGGTCTGTGGCGTTTTCGACTTAGGACAGTTGAAAGTCGGCAGCTCAGCCGGCGAAAACGGGTTTAGCGGGTTCCCGGTATCGATTAATCCCGCCAGTGTTGGCGCTTGCGCGTCGCGCGCCGTCAACGGTCCCGCGAGTCCAAACTGAGCGCACAACGTGGCAATGATGCTCGTGTTATCAAAAGGCACCGAGGCGGACGGCGGACGAAAGATCGTTTCAGGCTGAATGAAAGGGTTGATGAAAATGTTGGGGACGCGCACGCCGTAGCGATCAAAATTGAAGCCCTGCACCGCGCCGGCCGGAAATGGAGAAACCGCGGCCGGCGGCGGCACGTGATCGTAAAGACCGCCGTGTTCATCGTAGGTGACGATGAACAGCGTCCGCTCAAACAAGTTGTTGGGCGCATCGTGCAGCGCCGTGTAGATTTTCTTCAGCAGTTGTTCGCCCTGACAAATGCTGATCGGCGCTCCGTTCCCACTAATGTCTGCACCGCCCGGATGGTTGCTGCTGGCCGTACCCAACAGGTGCGTGTAGGCCGGTTCGATGAAGGAATACGTCGGCAGATCGTCGTGCTTCAGATCGTGGAAGAAACCCACCAGCGGGTCGTTCATGAGATGGACTCTCCCGCTCAACGGCCCCCAGTTGTCGTCTACGTATTTGACGAGCGCGGCCAGCGGCCAGTCATTGAAATAAACTTTCCAGGGCGTGCGATCGGGCCAGGGCCAGTCAGCACCCGCCGCCGCTTCGTCAAGTAATTCGAAAACGCTTTTCGCCGACACGCTGCCGTCCGGATCCTTGTGACGACTGGTTAGCTGGGTGTTGTTCGTGAGCGCAAACGTCTCACCGTTCTCAACATACGTGCTCGGCGTGGCGCAGTGGACAAAGAAGCGATTGGCCAACGTCTGCACAGGACCGGAAGCATGCCACTGATCGGAGACGGCGTAAGCCTGGGCCAGCGCGCTGGTGACGGGCACGCAGCCGTCAGGACCAGGCGCGTAATATTGCATGATGTCGCTCGGGGTTGGACCAACACCGTCGGATAACGGCTGCCGTCCGTAGTTGTCAACGAAGCCGCTCATCGTCACAGTTCCGGTGTCCGGACACTCATTCGCCTCGTACTGGGCCAACGTGCAGCAGCCAAACAACTGCTCGTTCATGTCGTTAAAGAGTTCGCCGGGATCGGGAAAAGGCATCACCATTGTTTCGATATTTGTTGGCCCCTGGAAAACTTTGATCAGATTTGGATTTGATGCGCAGGCGCCTTCAGGATTAGTTTCGTTGCCGGTCAGGCCGTTGTACTCCGCTTGTGATTTGCCGGGATAAAGACCACCGAGAACGTTGTCGAAGGATCGGTTCTCAAACATGAGAACCACGACGTGTTCGATTCCCGGAAGGATTGACGGGGCGGTTCCGCTCGCGTCAACCTGCGGCGAGTCGTTCGACGTGGCGGAAGGGTAGTCTGCGTTTTGTTGGGCCATCTCGGAATCTCCTGTTGACGTGACGACTGCTTTTGATATTTAAGACTTCTGTCAGAACGACAGGGTTAGCCGGTGGGTAATGTCCAGTTGAGCCACCCGCTAACCCCGTGGTTCTGACAAGACTGACAAAGAAACGCTAACGTTGGGCAGAAACTTGAGGGAGGGAAAATAAGACGATCGCAAACGGAAGTCAATATGAACAACTCCAGTTAGCGACAACGATCTCACCAGTTCTCTGTGAGTCTCTGTGCCCTCTGTGCCTCTGTGGTGAAAAACGTTAAAGCAAACTCACTGCTGATCCGCGCAGCTTGCACCAAAAGTACAAAGAGCGGGGCAACCCACCTTCCTGACCCCGAGCTGACCATTGATCGAGTTCTGATCCCCGCAAGAATGGCTTTCAACTTGAATGCAATCACGCAACTCCAAGAGTCTCGGGGTTGGGAAGGCGGGCTTGCCCCCGCTCTTTGCCGGCCAGAAACACTATCTGTGCGAAGCTGATCCGCGTTAATCTGCGGCTGGTATGCCTGAGCTTCCGGACATCGTCGTTTACATCGAGGCACTTGAAAAACGAATCCTCGGCGAAGAACTGCGGCGCATTCAACTCGGCTCGCCGTTTCTGTTGCGCACCGCGGCGCCGCCGATTTCCAGTGCTGAGCAGCGAAAGGTTGTGGACCTGCGCAGGCTTGGCAAGCGGATTTGCTTTGGGCTGGAAGGAAACCTTTGGCTGGTGTTGCACCTGATGATTGCGGGCCGACTGCACTGGAAGGGCTTGGCAGAAGCCCGACCGTCAGGGAGGGCTCAGAGTTCGAAAAGAGATTCACCGCGTAGAAGTGCGTCGATCAAGCCTTCCCAGCGCAACCTCGCCACTTTCGAATTCGACAACGGTGCGCTGACGTTGACTGAAGCGGGAACTCAAAAGCGTGCGTCGCTGCACGTTGTCGCGGGCGAAGCTGGTCTTCGCAGTCTCGATCCCGGTGGTCTCGAAGTCTTTGTCAGAACCGGGAGCGTCAGCGACCGGTTAGACACCCCCCGCGTTGCTCTCGGAGATCAAAACGAGATCGACGGCGCGCATCTCGCAGCCTTCGCTGCCGCGCTGCGGTCCGCCAACCACACCTTGAAACGTTCGCTAACTGATCCTCGTCTCTTCAGCGGCATCGGCAATGCTTACTCTGACGAGATCCTTTTCGCGGCCCAGTTGTCGCCAATCAAACTCACGCAGAAACTTACCGACGCAGAGGTTGAAAAACTTTACATCGCTACGCGCGACACTCTGGGCCAGTGGATTGAGCGACTGCGCGCTGAGGCGGGCGACAGTTTCCCTGAAGGTGTTACCGCATTTCGCGCAGACATGGCCGTCCACGGCCGTTACAAAGAGCCGTGCCTTCGCTGCGGCGCGAAGATTCAGCGCATTCGCTACGCGACAAACGAAACCAATTACTGCCCAACGTGCCAGACGGGCGGGAAACTGCTGGCGGACCGCGCGCTCTCGCGCATCCTGCGTGACGATTGGCCCAGGACCGCTGAGGAATAATTTATCCGTTTAGAGTCGACACTTGTGCCGACCGCATCGGACGAGCGGGACAAGTCCCGCTTCTAAACAGATCTTCGAATATCAAATGTACTGGAGGAGCATGCATGATTCGAATTGAAGAAGCGACTGTTGAAGACGTGCCGCTCATTCTCAGCTTCATCCGCGAGCTGGCCGAATACGAGCGCGAACTGCAGCGCGTCACCGCAACTGAAGAAACCCTGCGCGCCACTTTGTTTGGACCAAAGCCTTCTGCTGAAGCCGTCATCGCTTATGAAAACGACGAGGCTTTTGAAAACCACGAGCCGGTGGCTTTCGCGATCTATTTCTTTAGTTACTCGTCGTTCTTCGGTCGACCCAATCTTTACCTGGAAGATCTCTTTGTCCGTCCCGCTGCGCGCGGCGCCGGCGTCGGTAGGCAGTTGCTGGCTTTCCTGGCGCGACGGGCGAACGAGCGCGGTTGCCAACGGATGGAGTGGTCGGTGCTCAACTGGAATGCGCCGGCAATTGCCTTCTACCAAAAACTCGGCGCCGAACCAGTGCGCGACTGGACCGTCTTTCATCTGAACAAGGAAGAGATGGAGAAACTGGCGAACGAAGGTTAACCGTTAGAAGCGACGCAGGCAATGAGGTCAGCATCCGCAGAGGGAATGAAATCGTTCGACATGAGTTTGCTCCTTGATTATGAGGTTGCGAGTCTCTGCGAGTCGCGAGCCTCTGGTTGGAAGTGAGGGGAAGGACGTGAAGTCTCCCCGTGAAAACGGTTGCACCACCGTTGCTCGATCCCGCTGGTCGCGGTGGAGTGCGGTGACCTCTCGCCCCGGATGTGATCCGCGCCTTGGCCGACATGACGAGCACCCTGGCCCACGCTTCATCGCCTGGCTCCGTAGGAGCCAAATGTTTATAGCCACGACGCATTCAATTGGTTTCCCGCGCTCCGTAGGAGCGCGACGAAGAAAACATTTCGCTCCTACGGAGCGAGGCCTTCCGACTGTGACGCGGGCTATAAACATTTCGCCTCTAACGAGGCGAGGACCCAACTGCGTGAGACTTACCGCAGAAGCGAAATCTGGTCGCAGAGCTGCGCTCACAACTCACCACTCGACACCTTTCATAAAATCCTTTTCACGTTGCTTCCTTCAATGTAAATTGTCGCTACCAATCGGCGCCCGCAATTCCGAAATTATGGATGACGAGGAATTTGACATTAGCTTCCTTCGTGAAGGATGGAGACTATGAAACCAAAAGAACTCACTATACGCGCCCTGATCCTGGGCGCGCTGATCACGACGATTTTCACGGCGGCCAACGTATACCTCGGTCTCAAGGTCGGCTTGACGTTCGCGTCGTCGATTCCGGCGGCGGTGATCTCGATGGCCATCCTGAGCTTCGTGAAGGATTCGTCCATCCTCGAAAACAACATCGTCCAGACTGTCGCGTCCGCGGCCGGCACGCTTTCAGCGATCATCTTTGTGCTGCCGGGACTGGTGATCGTCGGCTGGTGGACCGGGTTTCCATTTTGGCAGTCGTTTCTCATCTGCGTGAGCGGCGGCGTGCTCGGGGTGTTGTTCACCATTCCGCTCCGTCGCGCGCTCGTAACTAATTCTGATCTGCCTTATCCGGAAGGCGTCGCCGCGGCTGAGGTGTTGAAAGTCGGCGCGGGCACGCGCGGCGATGCAAAAGATGATACCGGCGAAGCGCGAGAAGGACTGACTGCCGTGATCCTCGGATCGGTCGCTTCTGCAGGACTGGCAATACTAACGGCGACGCGCATTGCCGCCGCTGACATCACTGGATTTTTCCGTCTCGGCGGCGCGGCTTCGAGCGGGTACAACATCGCTTTCTCGCTCGCGCTCGTCGGCGCCGGCCATCTGGTTGGACTCTCGGTCGGAATGGCGATGCTGCTCGGTCTCGTGATCGCCTGGGCCGTGGCCGTGCCAATCCTGACGTCGATGCAGCCGGCCGCGGAAGGCGTCGCGCTCGCCGCGCATACGACCGCGATCTGGCGCACGCAGGTCCGGTTCATCGGCGCCGGCGCGATCGGGATCGCCTCGATCTACACGCTGGCGAAACTCGCGAAGCCGGTTGTCGGCGGACTGGTGAGCACGCTTGCCAGCTCTCGCGCCGAAGGCACGCGCGACGATAAAGATCGCGACATGTCGCCAGGATGGATTCTCGCGCTGACGGTCGCATGTCTCATCATCACCGGATTTCTCGCTTTCACTTTCGCTAAGTCGACGGTACTCGCACCAGACGCCGTCAAGCTGACGCTGATCGCGGTGCCGTTTGTACTCATCGTCGGCTTTCTCATTGCCGGAGTTTGCGGCTACATGGCGGGACTAATCGGCGCCTCCAACAGCCCCATCTCGGGCGTTGGCATTCTTTCGATCGTCATCTGCGCTTCAGTGCTCATCTTCGCCGTGTCGCCGACAACGGAGACACGGCCCGCGCTTGTCGCCTTCGCTCTCTTCGTAACCGCGATTGTCTTCGCCTGCGCGACGATCTCAAACGATAACTTACAAGATTTGAAAACGGGCCAACTGGTCGGCGCCTCCCCGATGCGTCAACAAATCGCGCTCATCGTCGGCGTCGCTGCGGGCGCCGCCGTGATCCCGTTTGTGCTCAATCTGCTGGCGAGCGCGTATGGGTTCGCCGGCGCCGCGAACGTGGGCGTGGTCGCCCCGAATCCACTTCCCGCGCCCCAGGCGACGTTGATCTCCGCTCTCGCACAGGGCGTGATCGGCGGCAATCTTGATTGGAAAATGATCGGCATCGGCGCTCTGGTGGGCGTCGGCCTAATTCTCATGGACATAGTGCTCGGCGCGCTGAAGAAACTGCGCATTCCGCCACTCGCGGTCGGCATCGGCATCTATCTCCCGATGTCGGCGACGTTCGCCGTCGTGGTGGGCGCGGTGATCTCCCATTGGTACAACCGGCGTGCTCGCTTGACGGCGAATCCTGACCGCGCTGAGCGACTGGGAACGCTTGTGGCGTCGGGCCTGATTGTTGGCGAGAGCCTGTGGGGAGTGCTCAACGCCGGGCTAATCGTCGCACTCGCGAATGACGCGCCACTCGGTCTCGTATCGGCGGAGTTTGCGCTTGGCCCCTGGCTCGGACTGCTCGGGTTCATCGGCATGATCGTCTGGTTGTACGGCTGGATGTTGCGTCGCTCGGCGGCGGCGAGGTAGCTGAGTTTCGAACGCCAATTAAGAGGAAGGTCAAGAGTTTAGTATTTGGAGTGCGCTGACTTGTCAGCGCTTTAGTCGGTCGCGACCTGTCGCGACTATTGTTCGACGGAAGCTTGCGAAAGCCAGGGCGTCAAGCCGCCCTGAAGCGAAAGCGCTGACAAGTCAGCGCACTCCAAAAGTGACTCTTAGCTCCAAAAAGTGACTCTTCAGAAATGCCAGGCCTCCATTAGGGTGACACGATAGTCCGGCGCAGCACTCGCTAATTTTTGGTCTGGTATGGACAGTGGCGGCAACCGCTGTCGCAGCAGTAACCACGCTTCAGCAGAAACTCTGCCGTAAAGACGAAGAGGCCGTTCTCGATGTAGTAGTCGAGGCCGTCCTGCAGTTCCGGCTCGCGCCGCGATGAAGAACCCTCAATTACTTGGCGCTCACGGGAGTCGTCAGCAGCACTGTCAGCATTCGTCTGTTTCCCATTGGTTGTCATAACCCGTTTCTGTAATCCGAGTGTACATCGAAATCCTCCGCCTGCTCATGCGTCTTCACCCACGCGCTCACCCAGCTGGTTCCGATTTTAGAATATGGCGCACTCCTATTTTCTCTGCGTAGTCTTGGCGACCTCGGCGTCTCTGCGGTGAACAAAGGCTCGGGAACTCTCACCGCAGAGCCGCAGAGTACGGAGAGGGCGCGCAGAGAGAGTCCCGAACTAAGACGTTGTTGGACTTTAGACATTCGACTTTGGACTTTCGATTTCTGTGGTAGGCTTGCTTGCAACGATGGGCCTTGAAGACGTGATAGAACGAAGGTACACGCTGGGGCAAAAGCTTTGGTGGCTGATCCTCGGGCGCGCCGGCGCTGCTCTCTTCCTCTTTTGCGCGCGCGCGGTTTGGATTCGCGGCACCAGCGAAGAGTGGACGGCAATGTTGCCGGCGCTTTACGCGGTCGGTGGTCTAACCGTTCTTTACGCGGTGGCGCGGCGGCTGTCTAAAGCGTTGCGGTTCCAGGCGCGGCTCCAGTTTGTAATTGACATCATCCTCGTCACCTGGCTCGTCTGGACCACGGACGTCATTCACTCGCCTTACATCGCGCTCTACATCGTCGTCATCGCCTTTTCCAGTTTGTATCTCGGTCCGCGCGACGCGGTGCTGATCTCTTTGGGATGCGCCCTCGCGTTCACCGGCAGCGCTCTGGCGGTCCTTAACGGAATCGGGCAGTTCGCGTCGCGAGATTTGCTCACCACCGGACGCGCGCAAACTTTTCAGTCAATCGGACTTTTCGACATCGCGTTTTTGATTGTCGGCTTACTTTCAGCACGACTCGCCGCCAGACAAGCCCGTTCCGAGGTGCGGTTGAAGGCGGCCAAGCAGTCGCTGGCGACTCTGCGCGCTTTGCACGAACGGATCGTGCAATCGATCCGTTCCGGCCTCGTGACGACCGATCTGCAGGGCAACATCTTTACGTTCAACTCCGCCGCCGAAGAAATCACGGGTTACAAGGAAGTCGACGTGCGCGGGCAGGACGCCTCGATATTTTTTGGCGAGATCAAGGGCATCATCGACGACTCGATGGTGACGCATCATGCCGGCGAAGCTAGTCCGCGTTTTGAAGCCGACTGTTTGACGGCCGACGGATTACGACTGCGGCTCGGTTTCAGTATCTCGCCGCTGTTTGCCGAAACCGGCGAAACCACAGGCACGGTGATCACGTTTCAGGATCTCACGCACATTCGGGCGCTTGAAGAAACGTCGCGGCGTCAGGATCGGCTCGCCGCAATCGGCCGGATGGCGGCGTCGATCGCTCACGAAATTCGCAACCCGCTGGCGGCGATGCGCGGCTCGATTCAAATGCTGCGCGCCGACATGGAAGGCGAGTCGTCGCAAACCGAGTTGATGGAAATCATCCTGCGCGAGTCAGATCGCCTGAACCGAATCATCAGTGACTTTCTGAGTTATGCGCGCCCGCGTTCAATCATTCAGTCCAAAGTTGACCTTGGCGAACTGCTGAGACAAACCTTTACGTTGCTGCGTCACAGCGCCGAAATTCACGACAATCAAATCATCGAGGAAGAAGTGCCGGCAGAACCGCTGCTGATCGACGCGGACTCGGAACAGTTGCAACAGGTCTTTTGGAATCTCGCGCGCAACGCGCTGCAGGCGATGCCTGGCGGCGGCAAGCTCCGCGCGACGGTGCGGAACCAGGCAAGCGGGCGCCTCAGAATTTCCTTTTCCGACACAGGCCGCGGCATGTCGCCCGAGCAGGTGGAACACTTGTTTGAGCCCTTTTCCTCGACTACCGGAGGCACCGGACTCGGACTTTCAATTGTCTATCAAATCATTCGCGATCATGGTGGTACAATCAACGTGCGCAGCCGGCTGGGACAAGGAACGACGATCACGATGGAATTGCCGGCGATAACAAAGGAGACAGAAGAAAGAATCCAGAAGTCGGAATAAAAGCCGGTCACTCCTGAACTTCGGCCTGCTGTCTCCTGACTACTGTCTCCTGACTACTGTATTTTATGTCCAACCTTTTAATAGTTGATGACGAATTGGGCATGCGCCAGTTCCTGACGCACCTGTTCCAGCGTGAGGGTCACGCAGTCCGCGCCGCTGGAAACGGTCATGAGGCGATGGATTTGCTGCGGGTGGAGCCCGCTGACGTGATCGTTTCCGACGTCCGGATGCCGGACATGAACGGCATTGAGCTGCTGCGTGCGGCGCGCAAGCTGTTGCCCGAAGTTGAAGTTGTAATGATGACGGCCTTCGCCAATGTCGACAGCGCGCGCGAGGCGTTTCTGCTCGGCGCTTACGACTTCGTGCAAAAGCCTTTCGACAACGATCTGCTGAAAGAAACCGTTGCGCGCGCCCTGCAAAAGATATCGCTGATCAAAGAGAAAGAGGCGCTGCTCGAAGAAAACAAGGCGCTGATCCAGGGCCAGCGCACGCGCGGCAAACTGAACAACATCATCGGCCGGTCTGCCAAGATGCAGGCGCTTTATCAGATGATTGAAACGGTGGCGCAGGTGCAGTCGACCGTGCTGGTCACTGGCGAATCAGGCACCGGGAAAGAGCTGGTGGCGCGAGCGATTCATGATCTGGGCCCGCGCGCTGAGAAACCGTTTGTCTCGATCAACTGCGGCGCTTTCACGGAGACGCTGCTGGAGTCAGAACTATTCGGTTACGTGAAGGGCTCGTTCACGGGCGCAAACACAAATCGCAAGGGACTCTTTGAAGCTGCCAACACGGGCACGGTTTTCCTCGACGAAATCGGCGAGATGTCCCCGGCGATGCAGGTAAAACTCTTGCGCGTCCTGCAGGAAAGAAAGCTGCGGCCGGTCGGCGCCACTGAAGAGACAACAGTCGACACGCGCGTCATCGCCGCTACCAATCGCGACCTCGCCAGCATGGTCAAGGACGGGACTTTTCGCGAGGACTTGTATTACCGGATTTCCGTAATTCCCATCGAGTTGCCGTCGCTGCGCGAGCGGCCCGAAGACATTCCGGACCTGGCGACGCACTTCGTCGAAAAGTTTTGCGGCAGCGTCGGTCGAACCCTGAGTATTAGTGACGGCGCGGTGCGTTTGCTCGAACAGTATCTGTGGCCGGGGAACGTTCGTGAGTTGGAGCATGCCATCGAGCGGGCCGTCGCTTTGGAAACAACCGACTCGATTCAACCGGAGCGCCTGCCCGAGAAAATTTCCAACTACAATCCTTACCGCATCGCGGAGACGTTTGAGTTTCCGGAAGCGGGCCTTAATCTCACCGCGCACCTCGACCAACTGGAAAAGACTTACGTGATGGAAGCGTTGCGCCGCACGACCGGGAATCAGACCAACGCCGCCGAGCTGTTGGCGCTCTCGGTCCGCTCGCTGCGACACCTGCTCGACAAACACGGTATTCGCAGTCTCACCGCGCAGATGCGAGATGAACGCCGCACGACTGAGTCGACACCGCGCCGGCGGGCCACCGACCCGATGCCGCGCCGCCGCGAGGATGATGACGAAGGCGAGTTGGCCGCCAGCGCCGGCGAAAGCTGAGTCGCATCTCCAGTCTTCAGAGTCTCCCCTCCTCCTTAATCTGAGATCTCAAATTTCAAATCTCACCTCAGACTCCAGACTTCAGACTCCAGACTCCCGACAGTTTTCAGTGCGTGGTCCACATTTGACGGAATCCGTCATCGCCTTGCTGCCGTAATTTGTCACTAAGCCCGCCGCACCCCTCGCGATTCCTCGTATTTCCGCGAAAACGACAGGAATTACATGATTCCATGCAAGCTCCGCTCGTGGCACAAGCCTTGTAACTGAGCGCCTGACAACTTCGCGCACTGCGCGGCAATACATCGCGAGGACTAAGCCGTTGGCGCGACTCAAACTAAACAATTTCTCTCTGAAGGAGCACGAATACAAAATGAACACGAACAAACGCCAAGAGGGCTTCTCACTGATAGAACTCCTCATCGTCGTCGCGATTATCGGCATTATCGCCGCGATCGCTATCCCCAATCTTCTCGCTTCGCGTCGCGCTGCCAACGAAGGCTCGGCGCAGTCGTCTTTGCGCACAATCCACAGTTCCGAAGCCGTATTTCAGGCAACCGCCGGCAACGGCGCGTTTGGCCCGCTCTCGATTGCGGGTACCGCCGGCGAAGCGTCGCTGGTAGGTCAGAACCTGGTTGACAGCGTACTCGGTTCCGGAACCAAGAGCGGTTACACGTTCTCGCTGCCGGCTGGAAACATTGCTGCCGGTCCCCCCGCCACTTTCTGGGGTTCCGCCGTGCCTGCCAACGTTGCCGCTGTTACGCGTACCGGTAACCGCAGCTTCGCGATTTCTGAAGATGGCGTGCTGCGCGGCGCCGTTGCCGACACCGTTGCCACCCGCGCGATTGCCGTGGGCATGAACCCGCTGGGCAACTAAGCACCGACTGACTCACTACCGGGGTGGGCCAACGTGCTCGCCCTGGTAGTCAGCCACTAACCCACAGGTTCGCTGAACGCATCGTAGGGTCTTTGCCAAGCGGAACAACTAACCCCCGATGACGCAACAAGGGCTTACCTCTTCCGAAAAGGAGTATGAAAAAGAAATGAAAACGAAACGCCAACAGGGCTTCTCACTGATTGAGCTCCTCATCGTTGTTGCGATTATCGGCATCATCGCCGCCATCGCCATACCGAACCTGCTCGCCTCGCGTCGCGCCGCCAATGAAGGCTCAGCGCAATCCTCGCTTCGAACGGTTCACAGTTCCGAAGCGGTTTACAAATCAACCGCCGGCAACGGCGACTATGGCGACCTCGCTGCCTTAAGAACCGAAAACCTCATCGACGGAACCTTGGCCTCAGCCACCAAGAGCGGTTACACCTTTGCCGCGACTCCTGACAACACCGGCAACCCCACCTTGTTCTATGCGACGGGCCATCCCGCCAACGTGGCCGCGGTCACGAGAACCGGAAACCGTGCTTTCTGTATCGCCGAAGATGGCGTAATGCGCGGCAAGGTTTCTGATACTCCTGCCGCTGATCATGCTGACGCGACCGATGCGGTAGCCTGGCCTGCGCTTGGTAACTAACGAACAAGCAGTTTAGTAACCCGACAAATTGCGGAGGCTGGAGTGAAAGCTCTGTCCTCCGCAATTTTTTTGTTCTAAGACTCTCGCACCGGTGGTCCAGCTAAACGGTGCTTTTGAAAATCTCGATGTTACGCTAGAGTATTCCTCTCATTCGTAACTCAGAGGTCAACAACAAATTTCCGTGGATACAGTTCAGCCTGCGAAGACTTTGAAAACTCCGGCGCCGGCGCATACGGGTGCTCTTTGGCGAATCGGCACCATTGCCGGCAACACGTTTCGCGAAGCAGTGCGCGACCGCGTGCTTTACAACCTCGTCCTCTTTGTCCTGATACTCACCGCCGCCGCCGTTTTCATCGGCCAGCTTTCGGGCGGGCAGGAACGCAAGATCATCGTTGACCTCGGCCTAAGCGCGATGCTGCTCTTCGGAGTCTTCATCGCTATTTTTGTGGGCGTCGGCCTGGTTTACAAGGAAATCGAGCGGCGCACGGTCTACGCAATTTTCTCCAAGCCGGTCGGCCGCGGCGAGTTTCTCATCGGCAAGTATCTGGGCCTCTGCCTGACGCTGCTGGTCAACGTGCTGGTCATGGGCGCCGGCGTTTCCCTCGCGCTGATCTACGTCAGCCGCGGTTGGGACCCGCTCGCGCTGAGCATCTGGCCGGCGATCCTGCTCATTTATGTTGAGCTGATGGTGCTGACCGGCGTCGCGCTGCTCTTCTCTTCGTTTTCGTCTCCCGCGTTGTCGGCGTTGCTGACGTTCTTCGTCTTTATCATTGGACACTTCAGTGCCGACCTCAAGAGTCTGGCAAACTCGATGGGCAGTAGTTCCGCGCGGTTGCTCTTCGCCGGGCTCTACTACCTGCTGCCAAACCTTTCGAATCTTTCTTTCATCACGCCGGCAGCTCATGGGCAGTTGCCCCAGGCCCGGTTAGCGGCAGTCGTAGTTCTCTACTCGCTCGTTTACATCGTCGTCATCCTCGCAATTGCCACCGTCGTCTTTCGCCGGCGGAATTTCAAATGAAACTCCAAGCCACAATTCGCGATGGCCTGTTGCTGCTGGCGGTCTTGCTGGGACTGGCCGGCGTGTTTGGTCTCTCGCGTTGGCTCGACGCTCACCGGCCGCCGGTGGACGTAAAAGCCGAGGAAGAAAAACTGTATCTCAACGGCGCGACGGCGCGACGGATCAGTCTTGGGTTTAACGGCCTGGCTGCGGATTGGTACTGGATGCGGTCGCTGCAATACGTCGGACGGAAGATCATCGATGTTCCCGATAATGTCCCGATTGACAGCCTGGGCCAACTGAACCTGAAGCTGCTCGGGCCGTTGCTCGATACCGCTACCACGTTGGATCCGCAGTTCATGGAGCCGTACCAATACGCGGCCGCCGTGCTGCCGGATGTCGACCGCGATCTCGCGATCCGGCTCATCAAAAAAGGCATGGTCGCCAACCCTAAATCGTGGCGGCTCTATCAACATCTGGGTTTCATCTATTGGCAGCAAAAAGATTTTCAGGCAGCCGGCGAGGCGTACGATCAAGGCTCGAAACTGCCCGGCGCACCGCCGTGGATGCTGGCGATGAAAGCGAAGATGGCCGACGAAGGCGGCAGCCGCGACCTCGCCCGCGAGATCTACGGGCGCATGTATGAACAGGCCGAAGACAGCAAGGTCAAAGAGATGGCGCGGCTGCGACTGATGAGTCTCGATTCGCTCGACGAGCAGGATGTTTTGCGCAAAGTGCTCGCGGTCTTTCAAGCGAGAGCCAACCGCTGTCCGTCATCCTGGAAAGAAGCCGAGCCGCTTTTGCGCGCCGCGCGTTTCCGGGTCGATTCAACCGGCGCGCCGCTCGATCCCGCTGGCACCGCGTACATTTTGTCGTCGACGCCGGCTTGTGACGTGAGTCTCGATTGGAAATCGAAGGTGCCTCAAAGGTAGTAGTTTATTCACGCGAATTTATTCCGAGCGAAGCGAACAACGCGAGCGACTCTTAACAGCGAAATCATGACGAGCATTGTTGAAATCGACAACTTGACGAAGGATTACGAAGTCGGCTTTTGGCGCAAGCGAAAGGTGCGCGCGCTCGACGGCCTTTCGTTGACGGTCAATCAGGGTGAAATCTTCGGCTTCCTGGGCGCGAATGGCGCCGGAAAAACTACCACGCTCAAGCTTCTGATGCGGCTGATTTTTCCCAGCGCCGGCAGTGCGCGGATTCTCAATCACGACATCGCTGACGTTTCCATGCACAGCCGCATTGGTTATTTGCCAGAGAATCCTTATTTCTACGACTACCTGAGCGCGCTTGAGTTTTTGAACTTTTGCGGCCAGATTTTCGGATTCTCGAAAGCAGATCGCAACGAACGAGCGAAGCAGTTGCTGACGCGCGTGCGGCTGGAAGAAAGCAAATGGAATACGCAGTTGCGGAAATTTTCCAAGGGGATGCTGCAGCGCGTCGGCCTGGCCCAGTCGCTCGTCAACGATCCTGAAATTGTTTTTCTTGACGAACCGATGAGTGGCCTTGATCCGATCGGGCGGCGCGAAGTTCGCGATCTGATTGCGGCGCTCCGGCAGGAAGGCAAGACGGTCTTCATGTGTTCGCACATTCTTTCGGACATTGAAGTGCTCTGCGATCGCATCGCGATTCTCCGCGGCGGCCGCCTCGCTCACGTCGGTTACCTGGACGAACTCCGGCAACAGATCTCTGGACGCAATCTGGTTGAAGTTGTTTTGAGTGGAATAGACGAGACGGCGCTGCGGCCGCACCTGCCGACCGGTAATGACTACGTAGTCGCTTCAACTCCAGCGGGGTTGCGGATCGAACTCGCGGACGAAAAGGACGTTGACCAGGTGATCGTAGCGTTGAGAAAAGCCGGGGGGAAGCTGGTGACTGTGCAGCCGCTCAGGCAGTCGCTCGAAGAGCTGTTTCTAAATCCGGAATGAGTTAGCCGGTTCGGGGCAGTAGCCCGACCGTCAGGGAGGGCTTTCTTCGGGTCCCATCTTCACCTCATGGACCACTCAAACCCTCCCTGACGGTCGCGCTTCTGCATGGCTTTCGCAGGTCTTACTTAAATCTAAATCCGGTGACTTCCATCTTGATATTGGCGCGGTCGTCTTTGTCGGTCATTCCTTCAAGCCTCACTCGAGCAAACATCGCGCGGTTCGGGTCCAACTCAGCTTGCCGATCATTTGGCAGGACGACGGCGGTACGTTCCTTCACCGGATTGCCCTGATGGTCCACCACCGTTCCCTTCACTTCAAGCCCGGTGAGCGTGCGGCCAGTGAAGTTGTGAGCGATGCTTTGGATGTTCATCACGATGCCGCCCAGCGCCTGCTTAGACTCATCCGCTTCCGGCTCATCCAAGACGATCTTCGACTGATACTGCGCAAACTCCGGCGAGCCTGCGCGTATCGCGCCTTCCAGCGTAGGCGTGACGGTGGCCGTTCCGACTGCGCGCATCAGAAGATAAAAGACGGCTGCAATCGACACCGCCGCGATCACGGCGACAATGATGATGATCTTTCGGCGGGAGTTATCGTCGGCGTCGGGAATCTGTCGCTCTTGAGTAACCATGGTTTGTGGAACAGGATTCTAGTTTGCGGGAAACCAATTTAGCAATGCCTGTGAACGCTGGTCATGACGGGACTTTGTACAAAAGTATCATAGAGTCACCCCTCTCCCAGCGGGGGAGGGAGAAAGATAAGACTTCTCGTTCACTTTTGTGCAAAGCATCATGACGGATTTTGCTACTGCCCTCCCTGCTCAGATCCTTAGACACGCGAACGAGAAATTTGTTTCTGAAAAAGACAGCCCGGGCTAACCTTCAGTTGGGTTCAGTGTTGGCGTTCAGTGGTGCGTCGCCAGCAAGCGGTTCACGACCTCCTCGAGTTCCGGATAATGAATTGGCTTGGTGACGTAAGCGTTGCAGCCGGCGTTCATCGCGTCGCTATGAAAGTCAGTGGTATCGTGCGCCGAGACGGCGATTATCGGCACATTGCTCAATCCGGGCAGGTTGCGAATTTGACGGGTCGCCGCCAAACCATCGATGAAAGGCAGGCTGAGATCCATCAAAATGATTTCCGGCTGCACCCGCTGCGCCGCTTCAACCGCCTCTTTTCCGTTAATCGCCTCCACCACCCGAAAGCCGCTCATCTCCAGCAGTTTCCTCATCATCACGCGGTTGTCTTCAGTGTCTTCTACCAGCAAAACCGTGGCTTTATAGTCCTGACGATCGGCTGAGCCAAACCCGCCGTCAGGAACAGACTCTTTAGGGGAATTCAAAGTTAGGTTAACCTCCATTTGCGGAAACCTCTGTATCACTAGAATACGCGGACCTTTTTTGCTAAGATTGCGCACTGAAATACGACATTACTACTTCCCCCATTCGGTTTAATCAGTACACATCGCTGGCTCAAAGGGCTTTCTCCCAAGCCTGGTCGCCGGAAAGTAAGAGCGAGACGCCGGGAATCAATGAAGCCATTCTTGTTAGAATCCGGAGATAGCGAGGCACTGCAAGCTCTCGGCAGGGCCTCGGTCCAGATAGTTCACGATCTCAAAAACCAATTAAACGGTCTCAAACTCTATGCCACGTTTCTGCGGAAGCGTTTGGAGAAGTCGGAGCGCGCGCCCGATGAGTTGGAGACGATCATTAAACTGATCGCCGGGCTGGACCGGACCGCTGCCGATCTCTCCCTGATTGTCGACTACGCCCACCCGGTGGAGTTGAAGAAGCGACCGGAGACTGATCTGCAGACGATTGTGCGCGACGTGGCGGCCCGCGTGAACACCCATGTGGCCAGCCGCCCGCCAACAACGGGCAGTCTCGCAGGACCCGTGGTGGTCGCTGCCGAGCCGGCAAAGTTCATCGGCGAATTTGATCCGGTGATGCTGGCCCAGGCGCTGGAGTCAATTTCGGTCGGCACGCTCAGGATGCTGAACAACGGCACGCGCGAAGCCACAATGGAGATTCAACTGAAGAGCGAAGCGACTGAGAGTGGGAGCGATGGTGCCACACGGAGCGAGGGCGTGATCGAGTGGCCACTGCCCGAGACTTTTGATCACGATCCGTTTCATTCGTTTGCGGGGAGTAACGAGATCCGGCTGTCGCTGGCCGCCAGAATCATCGAGGCGCATGGCGGTTCGGCTGAACGTCGCAACGGCGCCATGTGCGTGCGCTTGCCGCTCGGGGCTTAAATCACGACGGCGCAGCATTGCACAAGAAGTGCTTCGAACACGCGTATCATACCGGGAGCGGTAGCGACCGGCTGAGGCTCAACCGGAAATCGCACTGCATATTCATGAAGCAGGATCATAGCTAGTTGAATTTATGGCCGGTCGCTACCGCTCCCGGTTCTGATAATCCGTTGCGCGAAGACTTTTGGTGCAAAACCAACAGGGAACATTCCAGGGAGGAAATTGAGTGGAGAATAAGGACGTTCGGATTCTGGTTATCGACGACGAGCCGACGATGGCGGATTCACTGAAACAGAATCTCATCGAAGAGGGCTATTCGGTCGACTCAGCCGCCACCGGCGCCGAGGCGATTGAGTTGTTTGACAGGGGCGGCCATCATCTGGCCATCTGCGATTTGCAACTGCCCGACATGGGTGGCCTCGAAGTCATGCGCCACATCAAAGACGCTAACCCGCTCACCGATGTGTTGGTGCTTACGGGCCATGGCTCCGTCGCCAAGGCCGTGGAAGCGACGAAAGCGGGCGCTTTTGATTTTGTCGAAAAAGACAATTTCGAGTTTGACACGTTGCTGCGAAGAATCGAGAACGCACTGAAGCAGCGCCAACTGCTGACTGAAAACGCGAACATGCGGCGACAGCTTTCAACTCGCACCGAATATTCCAACATCATCGGATCGTCCAAGCAGATGCAAACGATCTACGAGACGATCGAGTCGGTTGCCAAGTCAGACGCGAACGTTTTGATTGTCGGCGAGTCAGGCACGGGCAAGGAACTCATCGCCAACGCCATTCACTACAATTCGTTGCGCGCCCGCAAGCCGTTCATCAAAGTCAACTGCGCCGCGCTGCCGAAGGAGTTAATCGAGTCGGAACTTTTTGGTCACACGAAAGGCGCGTTCACCGGCGCCCATGCTGACAAAGAGGGACTGGTGCAGCACGCCGCCGGCGGTTCGCTGATGCTCGATGAAATTGCCGAGATGCCGGTGGAGTTGCAGCCGAAACTCCTGCGCGTGTTGCAGGAGCGCAGTTATCGGAAGATTGGTTCGGAAAAAACTTATGCGGTGGATTTCCGCTTGATCTCGTCAACCAACCGACCGCCGGCGGACGCGATTCGCGACGGTCTTTTGCGCGACGATCTTTTCTATCGCATCTCAACCATCACTATTCACGTGCCGCCTTTGCGCGAGCGCAGCGAAGACATTCAACTGCTGACCGAGCGCTTCCTGCGCATGTACGCCCAGAAATACGAGCGGCCGATTGACGGAGTCTCGCAAGCAGCGTATCAGCGACTCTTCGGACACGTCTGGCCGGGCAACGTCAGAGAGCTGCAAAATGTTATAGAGCGCGCGGTTTTGTTGGCGAAGGGCAGTCGGATCGAGCCGGTTGATCTGCCGTTTGACAATGGTTCCCTGCCGGAGGGTTCGCCCGCCGGTACGGGTTGGGACGTGCCGCCCAACATGACTCTCGAAGACATTGAACGGTTGGTGATCGAGAAAACGCTGCAACGCACCAGCGGCAACAAGCAGGCCGCCGCAAACCTGCTCGGCATCTACCGGCCGCGGCTTTACAGCAAAATAAGGAAATACAATATTGACGTCGCCGGATTGATGTCCGCCTGAGGCTTTGTCAGAACCGCCTGCGTCAGCGGGCGGCCAACTTTAGTTTCATAAAAGCTGATTAATACAACCACCCGCTGACGCAGGTGGTTCTGACAATGCCTACCAACAGTCCCCCAACCCAAGGCCGCCTACAAAGTATTGACGCCCTGCGCGGCATCGCGGCGCTTGGAGTAGTGCTATATCACGCAATCTCGCAGGCCGCGGTCGTAGCTCCCGCCAATTTGTTCCACTGGCCCGTGAAGCTGCTGCAGTTTGGCGCCTCGCTCGGTTACATCGGCGTCTTTCTCTTCTTCGTAATCTCCGGGTTCTGCATTCACCTCCAGTGGGCCAGAGCGCGCGCGAACGGCCAGCCGCAGGAAATAAAGTTTGGCTCGTTTTGGCGTCGGCGCTTCCGCCGGTTGTATCCGCCGTATCTGATTACCCTCGCATTGTTCATGGCTATGGCGGCGTGGACCACCGGCGTCAACCTTACGCATTTCTTTGTCTACGACCTCGTGCTGCATCTGCTGATGCTGCACAACCTCGACCCAAACACGTGTTACGGCATCAACGGGGTTTTCTGGACGCTTGCCGTTGAAGAGCAACTTTACCTCGCTTACTTCTTATTGCTCTTCCTGCGGACGCGTTTCGGTTGGGGACCGACCTTGTTGATTTGCGGCGCCGCGCGCGTCATGTGGTTCATGTTTAGTCACGCCGCGTTTGTCCAGTTCGGAGTAGGAATTCCCGTCCCCGAGGCAGCAGCTTCACATTGGTTTACGTGGGCGCTCGGCGCCATCGCGGTTGAGGCAGCGTTCGGCCTGGTGAAACTGCCGCGGTGGACACGGAACCTCTGGATCGCCGGCCTCGCGATCATTCTGGCGTCAGCGACGTCGGTAATTCTGCCGGTCACGCAAAAGGACACACTGCCTCACAACCTGGCCTGGCTGCTGATGCATCCGGCGTGGGGACTCGGATTTTTCATCCTCGTTAATCGGGCCGTTCAGGCGGAACAGTCATGGGTTCTGAGTTTGCGAAAACGTGGCGTGACTGCTGGCGTAGCCGCGCGCCTCGCCGCGCGCTTGGCTGGCGGCCTAGTTGCCGTCGCGGCTTTCATCGGCGTGTTTTCCTACTCACTCTACCTGACGCACGAGTTGGTGATCATGCAGTCGTGGTGGTTCGTCAGCCTGCGACTGCCGCCAGTGCTCAATGCTTTGTTGATTGTGATTCCGGCAACGGTGGCGTTTGCCTGGCTGTTCTACCGCGTTTGCGAGAAGCCATTCATGAAGAAGACTGTGAAGAAGATGGAGCCCGCAAGTGAACCTGCCGAAGAACCCGCGTTCGCGGCTTTGCCGCTTGATGTGCGGAAGGGCTCAGCCCTTCCGTTAGACCCGACTAACAATCTAATTCCCGCTAACTTCGAGGCTGAGCCTCGAAGTTAGCGGGAAAGTCTCTCCGGGAGGAGCCGGAAAGGCAGAGCCTTTCCGCACATCAGGCGGCGAAGCCGCAACCTGGAAGCTGCCCACTGCTAGTCGATCTGATAGGTGGCGACGCTGGTCGGAGTTTCAAAACATCGCACCTTGTAAATCTGCACGCGTTCATCCCCAACCTTCTGACCGACGCGCTCTAAAATATACTTCGCGAGATTTTCCGCTGAGGGCTGTAGCTCGACGAAAGGAGCCAGCTCGTTGATGTTGCGATGATCGAGGTACAGCACCACCTCGTCGGCCGCTGCCTTCAACTCCACAAAATCCACGAGCAGTCCGATGTTGTCCAACTCCCGGCCACGCGCGTAAATCTCGATGCGGTAGTTGTGGCCGTGCAGGTTTTCACACTTCCCTTTATAGCCACGCAGTTGATGCGCGCTCGAGAAATTGCGCTCGATCATCACCTCGAAATGTCCCGGCATCCTTGTTCTACTTCCCTTCGCCTTCCTGATCCGCCTGCTCGTCCATTTTCTTCCGGAGACTAAGCGGGCGCATGTCTGTCCAGACCTCTTCGATGTAGGACAGACATTCGGCCTTGGTGCCGGTTTTGCCGGCGTCGTTCCAGCCGAGCGCGTTCTCGCGATCGGCCGGCCAGATCGAATATTGATCCTCGTGGTTAACTACGACCTTGTAGATCGTGTTGTCTTCGCGTTCGTCGTCGCGTCTCATATCTTTCCTCCTGCTGTACTTTGTCAGCACCACCGGCGGCACTGACAAAAAATGCGTTGTAATAAGGGGCGCCAACTCTCGACTGATCCATTATCGCGCCAACATTTCGTTCACTTCAAACACGCCGGCGAGGTCGCCGATGTCGCTCGTCACGCGGCACTGCGGCAAGCTTTTCAAGAACAGTCGCCCGTAACTCTTGGTCTTCAAACGTGGATCAAGCACGGCGAGCACGCCGCGATCTGTCGTGCTGCGGATCAGCCTCCCCAGTCCCTGCTTCAAACTTATGATCGCCTGCGGCACGCTGTATTCAAAAAAGCTCGAACCACCTTCGTCTTCAATGTAGCGCTGGCGCGCGGCGACGATCGGATCGGTCGGCACCGCAAACGGCAGCTTGTCGATAATCACGCACGACAACTGTTCGCCACGGACGTCAACGCCCTGCCAAAAACTCGACGTGGCAAACAGCACGGCGTTCGGAGTTTGACGAAATTTTTCGAGCAGTCGCCCTTTCGACGCGCTGCCTTGAATGAAACAGGGATACTCAATCTCCGGCATGGCGAGATCATACAGCGACTGCATCCCGCTTAAGCTGGTGGACAACACAAAAGCGCGGCCTTCGGTCGCGTTGACGATCTTGATCACTTCGGCAGCGGCTGCTTCCGCCCATTCGCGCGAACGCGGGTCGGGCATACGCGGCGGCAGGTACAGCAGCGCCTGGCTTTGGTAGTCGAAGATTGATTCGGCGATCAAGTCGTCCGCCAGATTCAATCCCAGTCGCTCGCGAATGAAGGAAAAGTTGCCGGCGCTGGAGAGCGTTGCCGAGGTCAGCACGACCGTATCGACTTTTTCGAAGAGCTTATCTTCCAGCAGACCGGAAACGTCGATCGGCGAAGCTCGCAGGAAAATTCCGCGCCCGCGTCGCTCCGTCCAGTAGACAAACTTCTTGTCCGCGCCGGTCACGATAAACTGCAAATCGAATTTGGTTTGGCGAATACGCCGCACGAGATTCTCAATTTCAGGCGGCTTCTCTTTGAGCGCGTCGAGCGTCGTTTCCAACCGTCCCAGCGCGCCGTCGAGCGCGACATAAAGATCGCCGAGCGGCGTCGCTTGCAGTTCGCCGACTTCATTCTTCCGGGCGAAGGTACCGGGAATAATCGGGTAGCGTCCCTCTTCACCGCGGCCCTCGCGAAAACCCATCCAGAAGTTGTCCGCGAAGCGCATGACGCGCGACGACGTCTGGGTAATTTCGCGATCGGCTTCGGCCTCTTCGTAAGGCACGGCGCCCACGTCGCGAATCAGATCGTCGATTTGGTAATTCGAAACCTGGGAGCCGAAGTATTCCGAAGCGACATCCTCGACGAGGTGTGCTTCGTCAAGAATCACCGCGGAATAGTCAGGCAGCACGCTGCCGTACATGCTGTTGCGCAATGCCAGGTCGGCAAAAAAGAGATGATGGTTGACGACCACGATGTCGGCATCGAGCGCGCGCTGGCGCATGCGAGTTATGAAGCAGGGATCGAAGTCGATGCATTTCTGGCCCAGACAAGTCTCTGAGCGCGCATCGATGTGACGCCAGAACGAAAGCGACTCCGGCAAATTTGACAACTCGGCGCGGTCGCCCGTTTCGGAACTCTTCGACCAGTGGACCACTTCATCAAAGTAGTCAACTTCGTCCAACCCTTCGAGCACCGGCGAACTTTCGGAGCGCCCGAGCCGGTGCAGGCAAGCGTAGTTGTTCCGTCCCTTCATGTAAGCGGCTTTGAAACCCTTCGGGAGCACGCCCTGCAGGAACGGAATGTCTTTCTCCATCAACTGTTCCTGGAGATTCTTTGTGCCGGTGGAAATTATCACGCGACCGCGACCGGCGAGTGCGGCAGCCACCGCGGGGACAAGATAGGCGAGCGTCTTGCCGGTGCCGGTGCCGGCCTCGACGATCAGATGCTTGCGATTTTCAAACGCGCGCATCACCGCCCGCGCCATGTCAATCTGGCCGGGCCGATGCTCGTATTCAGGATGCGCCTGCGCGATTAGGCCGTCAGGCCCGAAGATTTCTTCCATACGGCAACATTCAAAAGTGAAGACATTGAGAGATTAACGGGAGAAGATCGAAACCTAAACACGTTAGTCAACTTCCCAGCTATCTCGCAGATCACCGTCCCAATCGATTTCGATTTCCCAATCGACTTCGTATCGCCTCTCGTATTCCGACTCAAGATGGCCACGAATAGCGTCAATGGCGGGGCGCCCGCGCGTACCTCTGAGGAATGTGTCGAGCAGTACAGTCCCAAGTCGGTCATCTTGTTGATGCACGAAATATCCCATTGAGGCGAACCTGCTTGCGGTCGTTCCGCGAGAGAGTCTGGCCGTCATGACCTCAAACACATGATGAGGACTGGAGAGTATCTGTCCAGTGAACAGTTCGAACAACGTGCATCCCCAGAGAGTAATCGTCAGAAGAAGCAGTAACTGTTTTTGGGTTGATTGCCTGCTCTGGGGACATATATTTCATGGTGCCCAAGCCTCGTTGATTAGTAGCCGTAAGAACACCGGTAGACAAGGAAGAATGAAAGTCACCCCATTTTACGACCCCGAAGTCTCCGAGTTTCACAACTGGAGGTAAGCCTCCTCTTGGTATTTTCGATAAAAATATGTTCTTGGGCTTAACGTCCCGATGAACCACTTTCACTCTGTGAAGTTCATCCAATGCATTCGCGATCTGTATTGCGATGTGCAACCTGGCACGCGTAATGTCAAATCGCCCCCGTTCATCAGAGGGATGCTCGCGAATGTAACTCTCCAACGTTTTACCCTGGATTTGCTCCATCAAGAGGAATGGATTCTTTGGCTCTCTTGATTCAAATAGCTCGCCGTCTTCATTCTGGCAATACGAATAGATCCCGACCAAATGCGGCGTGCTTTAATGTTGGCTCCGCGTTCACCTTCACGTTTGAAGCGCGCGGCTACATCGTTAAAAATTGTCTCTTCGAGAGAATTGGGATCAGGGGCCAGAAATTTTACAGCGCGTCGAGCATTATCCTTTGTCCTGGTTGCGGTCCGGACTAATCCGACAGCGCCCTCACCAAGATCGCCCCCCAAAACATAGTCATCGCCTTGAAGGACAAACCGTTAAGCCCTCCATAGGTTTACACAACTACTCGACTCAATTCATGTGGCATCAACCTCTACCTTTACGCACCCATCGCTTCCGGCTGGCGCTTCAATCGCTTGGCGTAAAGCGGAAAGCGGGCGCTCATTTCCGAGACGGCTTGCCGCACCTTGGCCCGCACATCTTCCGACTCCGGCGCGTTGATAACTTCTGATATTAGCCGTCCGATCTCGCGCATCTCCGGTTCTTTCATGCCGCGCGTAGTCACCGCCGGCGTGCCGATGCGCAAGCCGGAGGCGACGAACGGCTTGTTTTGATCAAACGGGATCGTGTTCTTGTTGACGGTGATGTTTGCTGCTTCCAACGCCTTTTCAGCGACTTTGCCGGTGATGCCTTTGCCGTCCATCCAAACGTCGACGAGCATCAGGTGATTGTCAGTGCCGCCGGAAACCAGACGCAGGCCCTGCTCCTGCAACTCGCTTGCGAGGGTTTTTGCGTTGGCCAGCACCTGCCGCTGATACTCCTTGAAATCGTCACGCAGCGCTTCGGCAAACGAGACCGCTTTCGCCGCGATGATGTGCACGAGCGGACCACCCTGCACTCCCGGAAACACTTTCCGATCGATCTCTTTCGCGTGTTCTTCCTTGCAGAGAATCATGCCGCCGCGCGGGCCGCGCAAAGTCTTATGCGTCGTCGTCGTCACGTAATCCGCATGCGGCACCGGCGAAGGATGAAGCCCTGCCGCGACCGGACCGGCGATGTGGGCCATGTCGGCAAACATGCGTGCCTCCACGCTCCGCGCGATCTCGCCGATGCGCGCGAAATCGATGATGCGCGGGTAGGCAGACGCGCCGCAGACAATTAACTTCGGCTTGTGCTCGTTGGCGAGCCGCTCAAGCTCGTCGTAGTCAATCTGTTCGGTTTCGCGCGAGACGCCGTAGTCGGCAACTTTGTAACTGATGCCCGAAAAGTTCATCGGGTGACCGTGGGTCAAATGGCCGCCATGCGAAAGGTTCATGCCCAGAATCTGATCGCCATACTGAATCGCCGCGAGATACACGGCCATGTTTGCCTGCGCGCCGCTGTGTGGCTGCACGTTGGCGTGTTCCGCGCCGAAGATTAGTTTGGCGCGATCGATCGCAGTCTGCTCAATCACGTCCGTCCACTCGCAGCCGCCGTAGTAACGCTTCTTCGGATAACCTTCCGCATACTTATTTGTGAAAACAGAGCCGGCGGCTTCGAGCACGGCTTCGCTGACGAAATTCTCCGAAGCGATTAACTCCAGGCCGTTGGCCTGACGCGCGACTTCGTTGTCGATGGTTTCGGCAATCTGCGGATCAACTTCGGCGAGTGATGCGTTTCGTAAGTCGGTCATTTAATCTGGTCCTCTGAACTTTGCGCTTTGGACTTTGGACTTTGGACTTGGTGCCTGGTCTCTAGACTCAACCAGGAAAGTCTCAAGGTCAGGAAGGGGGCTTGCCCCCGCTCTTGTTGAATGTCATTCGATGGCAGCGGGGGCAAGCCCCCTTCCCAACCATGAGTCTGTCGAGCCTTGAACTAAACCCCTTAACTCTCTGCCCACTGCCTGCTGCCTACTGCTTACTGTCTTCTATTTTCGCCACTCGTTCCGCATGGCGGCCGCCTTCAAAGTCAGCGCCGAACCAGGCACGGACGATCGCGGGAATCTGTTCCGTCGGCGTGGTGCGCGCGCCAATTGCCATGACGTTCGCGTCGTTATGTTGCCGAGCGAGTCGCGCCGTTTCTTCCGACCACGCCACCGCCGCGCGCACGCCGGCGACTTTGTTCGCCGTTATCGCCATGCCGGTTCCCGAACCGCAAACCAGCACGCCCTGATCGGCTCGGCCCTGCGCCACTTCCTCGGCAACTTTGCGCGCGTAGTCAGGGTAATCAACTGACGCTTCCGATACCGGGCCGAGGTCGTCAACTTCCAACCCCAGATCGAGCAGCAACGGTTTCAGTCGTTCCTTTTCAGAGTAGCCCGCGTGGTCGCTCGCAAGCGCGATTTTCATTAGTGAATCTCCAACGGCGTCAAAAATTTGGCAGGTGTGGATGGTACATCACGCTTTCAGAGGTCGCAATGAAGTAGTTCATTTTTGGAGTGCGGTGACCGGTCACCGCCTTGGTCCGCAGCGACCTGTCGCCGCATTTCGCTGAAACACCTCAATTCAACCACGGCTGCGAAAGGTCGCAGCCAAAACAAAGCGCTGACAGGTTAGCGCACTCCAAAAGTTGTGCGCTGCGTTGCGTTAACTTTTTTGCTAAGCGAGAATGGCTTGTTCGCAGTCAACTCCGGAAAGTTAAGCCAAAACCTAATGCGCTGGTCACAATATTTCATTCCCACGCTTCGCGAAGACCCGGCCGACGCCGAAGTCGCTTCCCACAAACTCCTGCTGCGCGCCGGTCTCATTCGCCAACTCGGCGCCGGCATCTATTCGTTTCTGCCGATGGCCCAGCGCGTCGCGTTGAAGGTCATGGAAATTCTCCGCGAAGAAATGAATCGCGTCGGCGGCCAGGAATTTTTCCTGCCGGCGCTGCATCCGGCCGAGATTTGGAAAGAGTCGGGACGCTGGGACGCGATTGGCGACGAAATGTTTCGCCTGAAGGATCGCAAAGACGGCGACATGTGCCTGGGCATGACGCACGAGGAAGTGTTTACGACGATCGCGCGCAACGAGCTACGTTCTTACAAGCAACTGCCGCAGGTCTGGTATCAGATTCAGGTGAAGTTTCGCGACGAGGCGCGACCCAAGTCGGGGCTGATGCGGCTGCGCAGCTTCATCATGAAAGATGCTTATACGTTTGACGTCGACAAGGCAGGATTGGACAAGTCTTTCGTCGATCAACGCGAGGCTTATAAACGGATCTTCAGTCGCTGCGGCCTTCAGTTTTCGATTGTCGAGGCGTCGTCAGGATCGATGGGCGGCTCGGAGTCGAACGAGTTTATGGCGAAGACTGACGCGGGAGAAGACTTTGTCGCGAGCTGCGCAAACTGCGGCTACGCGGCGAACCTGGAAAAGGCGACCTCCAGGCTGACACCCATCAAAGACTTAGTTGGCCCGGACGCGCCCGAGGAGTTTCCGACGCCGGGCGTGCGCACGATCGAGGGCCTGGAAAAGTTTCCCGGCGGCGCGAAGGCTAACGCGCAAATCAAATCTCTGGTTTATGTCGCGACGATTAACAACGAGCCGCAGCCAGTGCTCGCGTTAGTTCGTGGCGATCATCAATTGCACGAGACAAAGCTGGGGGACAGCCTGTTGGCAACCGCGGTGCGCGCGGCTCACGCCGAAGAAATTCGGGAACTTCTCGGCGCCGGCGCTGGCAGCCTTGGCGGAGTCGGAGCGCAAGCTCGCGCGAAGGAAGCCAATTTTGAGTTGATGGTGGTCGCTGACCTTGGTCTCAAAGGTCGTAGCAACATGACGACTGGCGCGAACAAAGATGACCACCACCTGCGCGGCGTTGATATTGCGCGCGACATCCGGCCAAACAAGTGGGCGGACCTGCGTGCTGTTGGTTCCGGCGACGGTTGTCCGCGTTGCGAGACGGGCACGCTCGAAGTTTTCAAAGCCATGGAGATTGGTCACATCTTCAAACTCGGCACGAAGTATTCCGAGTCGATGGGCGCGACAGTTTTGACTGAAGAAGGCAAGCCGGTGCCGATCGTGATGGGCAGTTACGGCATCGGGGTTGAGCGCATCATCACCGCCGCCATCGAGCAACACCACGACGCCGACGGCATCATCTGGCCCAAGAGCATCGCGCCGTTTGACGTCGTCGTGACGGTAACGAACACGAAAGACGCTGCGTTGCGAGAGACTGGCGAGGAGCTCTACAAGGATTTGCAGCGCGCCGGGCTCGAGACGTTGCTTGACGATCGCGAGGAGCGCGCGGGCGTGAAGTTTAAGGACGCTGACTTGATTGGCATTCCCTATCGCGTCAACGTTGGCAAGAAAGTGGTGGACGGCGTAGTCGAACTATTCGAGCGTCAAACGAAGACCAGCGAAGACGTCAAACTGAGTGACATCGTCGCGCGGGTGCAGAGCCGGGCGCTGGCCGGGTTGTAATTCGTCGGACGCCAAGAGCGGGGGCAAGCCCCCTTCCCGACCTCGAAACATTCACACTCGGCGTGGGCCTTGGAGGTTGAATGCCGCTCAGTCTTGAAGGTTGAATGCCGCTCAGTCAAGAACAAATGGGCCAAGTTTATTAAGCTCAGGGTCAGGAAGGCGGGCTTGCCCCGCTCTTTACCCGATTCAGATCTTTTACTCTGGAAGTTTGCATTAGTTTGTTTGTGAAATGACCTACCGTAGTTCAATGAAATTCATCTTGCTCTTATTGTTGTTCCTTGTGATTTTTCCGTCGGTCCAGGCTCAGGATCAGCTTCCGGAACTCGTTCGTCGCATCAAACCCTCCGCCGTGGCCATCGAAACCTACGACGCGCGCGGGGAAAAGCTTTCGCGCGGCAGCGGCTTCTTCATCGATTTTGATCGCGTCGTCACCAACCGCCACGTCATCGACAACGCCTATCGCGCGGAAGTTCATTCTTACAACGGCAGCGTTTATCCGGTGAAGGGCGTGATCGCTATTGACGCTGAAGGTGATCTCGCCCTCTTGCGCGTCGACGCGCCGGCCAACCAGGTGCGTCCGCTTTCACTCGACCGCACGTCGCCGCAGGAAGGCGAAAGCGTTGTCGTCATCGGCAATCCTCTCGGACTTGAAGGCAGCGTCACCAACGGCATCGTGTCCGCCGTGCGCGACATTCCCACCTTCGGCCGCATCATTCAGATCACGGCGCCGATCTCGCCCGGCTCGAGCGGCAGTCCGGTCGTGAACATGCAGGGACAAGTTATCGGTGTCGCGACGCTGCAGATCACCGGCGGGCAGAGTGTCAACTTCGCGATACCTTCGGAACGAATTTCACAACTGCAGGGCGGCGCGCTGTTATCGTTGTCAGACCTGGTCGCCGCCGCCGGTCGAAACAAACGCGCCAAGGCGGTGCAGGCGTTTCGCGACGGGCTGAGTTTCCTTTCAAAGGACGACTGCGAAAAAGCTTTGCCGTATTTCGAACAAGCGGTTGCGTCAGACAGCAACTACGCCGAGGCCTGGGCACAGACGGGATTCTGTCGTGAGAAACTCGGCCGTCACGGCGAGGCGATCGAAGCGTCGAAGAAAGCGGTCAGTCTGCGGCCCGCTGCCGAGTCGTACTTCAATATTGGTCTCGCTAGTTACTACCTGAAAAACTATCGCGACGCGGCTGAGAATTACCGCCAGGCGATTCGGCTTGATCCTTACAACGCCGCCGACGCGCAATACGCGCTGGGCCTGGTCTATCGCGACTGGGGACGACCCGAGGAAGAGATTCAGGCTTACAAACAGGCGATCAAATTGAAGCCGGACTACGTGAGCGCCTACGAACGTCTCGGCTCGCGCTACCTGCGTTCGAAAAAATATCCGGAAGCGATTGAGACGTACAAGCAACTGTTGGCTTTGAAACCGGGTGACGCAAACGCGCCCAACAGCATGGGCGAAGCGTACCTGGAAATGAATCTGACGTCGGACGCGGTGTCGGCGTTCAGGCAGGCAATCCAACTGAAGCCGGATTTTGGGAAGGCTTACTACAATCTCGGCAAATCGTTGTTGACCATGGGAAACCGCGACGGCGCGCTGGAGCAGTACAATATTTTGCAGAACCTCGACGCTGACTGGGCCGAGCGACTGAACACCCTGATCAACCCCTAATGTCCCCTTAGCTTCAACTCCGCTGGAGCGCGCCGCCAACCCTGGGAGCGCAGGCATCTTGCCTGCAAATGAGCGCGCAGCGCGAACCAAAACCCTTTCTCCCGTTCAACTAACGCAGAAAAGATTCGCGCCTTCGGCGCGTTTGCGGACAGGATGTCCGCGCTCCCAGCGTCCAGTCGACTCCTTCAGTCGGAGTTGTCCTCAGCGGCTGCCCATTTGCGATTGATCAAGCTCGCCACAAACCCCGCACCGAATCCGTTGTCGATATTCACCACCGTCACATTCGACGCACACGAATTGAGCATTCCCAGCAGCGCTGCAACGCCGCCAAAGGAAGCGCCGTAGCCGATACTCGTCGGCACCGCAATCACCGGTACGCTGACCAGGCCGCCAACAACTGACGGCAGCGCGCCTTCCATTCCCGCCGCGACAATCGCCACGCGCGCTCGCTGCAAGAGCGATCGTTCCGCCAGCACGCGATGAATGCCGGCGACGCCAACGTCCCACACACGCTTAACTCGATTGCCCATCGCTTCCGCCGTCAACGCCGCTTCTTCCGCCACCGGGATGTCGCTGGTGCCGGCCGTGACCACCACGATCTCACCAACTCCCAGTTCAGTCTTATCCCTTTGAATTCTGATCAAGCGCGCCGTCTCGTGCCACTCGGCTTCAGTCACCACATTTCGCACTTCGCCAAAAGTTCCTTCGTCCGTGTGCGTGACTAAAACATTTGGCGAATGCCGCACGAGGCGCTCGACGATCCCGACGACTTGTTGGCGCGTCTTGCCCGCGCCGAAAACAACTTCAGGAAAACCCTGGCGCGACGACCGCGCATGATCCACGCGCGCGTAGCCGATGTCTTCGTAGTGAAGACCGCCGATACGCCGCGCGGCTTCGTCCTGCGCGATCTCGCCGCTCTTGTAGGCCGCCAGCAGTTGTTCCAGTGCTTTCAAATCCATGCCCGTTACTGTAACGAAATTGCAAGTTGCGCGTAAACCGGACGGTGATATACTGCGCCGCATCGCTCAGGCCGCTTGGTTCCTCACGGTTTACTCCCAAATTTTCTCGAACTTAATCGCGTTCGGTAATCTGAGGGCCTGCATGCGACCTCGGCCACGCCAGTTTCGTTTCTCATCAATATTTGTCGTTGCTCGCCCAGCTGCGCTCGGCGCTCACGCGCCGGCTGAAATTTCCTACCAGGGCTTTATCTTCCCGCTATTTTCGCAGCCGGAGCGGGCGGCACCCCCATCTACCTTCAACTTCCAACCACTAAGGAGAAACCATGAAGAAACTTTTTCTAGTCCTCGCTGGGGCAATGCTGTGCCTCATGATACTTGCTTCATTTCCAACGCGGAGCCACGGTCAAAAGGGTGAGCTCCGCAAGAACTCTAACAAAATTCCGAACCACTACATTGTCGTGTTCAATGATTCGGTGGTCGGTGAAAAAGGCGCGTACTCAATCTCTCCTTATGTTGCGGACGATCTGGCGGCGCGCCACCGCGGCAAAGTCCAGCGTGTTTACCAGCACGCGATCAATGGCTTCGCAGTCGAAATGTCGGAAGCAGACGCTGAAGCCATGGCCAAGGATTTTCGAGTTGCGTATGTTGAAGAGGACGGCGTGGTGACGGCTGATGCAACTCAGAATAATCCGCCGTGGGGCCTTGACCGCATCGACCAACGCAACCGTCCCTTGAGCGGGACGTATACTTACAACTGGACCGGATCGGGCGTTCGCGTCTACGTCATCGACACCGGCATCCGCACCACCCACTCGCAATTTGGCGGTCGCGCCTCGAACGTTTTTGACGCGTTTGGCGGCAGCGGCGCGGACTGCCACGGTCACGGCACGCATGTCTCCGGCACGGTCGGCGGCTCTACTTACGGCGTCGCCAAGAGCGCGCTACTCCGTGGCGTGCGTGTGCTTGACTGCACCGGAAACGGATCAACGTCGGGCGTAATCGCCGGCGTCGATTGGGTCAGGAACAATCACATCGCACCCGCGGTAGCAAACATGAGCCTTGGCGGCGGAGTTTCGTCTGCGCTCGACACGGCAGTTAACAACCTGCACAACGCGAACGTGTCGATCGCCGTCGCTGCCGGGAATAACAACGGCGCGAACGCCTGCAATTTTTCGCCGGCGCGAGCGGCGAATGCCATCACGACGGGCTCGACAACCAGCACCGACGCCCGATCGTCGTTCTCCAACATCGGCACCTGCCTCGATATATTCGCGCCGGGCTCGTCGATCCTTTCCGCGTGGTACACGTCAAACACCGCCACGGCGACTTTGAGCGGGACGTCGATGGCCTCGCCGCACGTCGCCGGCGTGGCCGCGCTCTACAAACAAGCCAATCCGTCGGCGTCGTCAACGACGATTCGCAACGCGATCGTCAATAACGCGACAACGAACGTGATTACGAATGCGGGCTCCGGTTCGCCGAACCGTCTGCTCTATTCCTTGTTCTTCTGAAGCCGTCGGGCTCGGAAGCATCCCGTTGGTTGTCGTTTAGAGGCGGGCACTGCCCGCCGTCTCAACCTCGAAGTTCCGCGTTTGCTTCATGGTTGAACCGGCGGGCAATGCCCGCCTCTAAACGATCGTTACGACTCTGCCTTCCTCCATGTCCTCTGCGGTAGACATTAGTTGAAACCGCTCGCTTGCGCGGCAACTAGGCGCCAAGTAAGATTCAATCACGGCACAAGCATGGAATTTACAGTAGCAATCACCGGCGCTTCCGGTTCAATTTACGCGCAGCGCACGCTCGTGCATCTCGCGGCCAGCGGGGTCGTTGAACGCATAAACTTGATCATGTCGCAGGCCGCTGTGACTGTGGCGCGCGTCGAGTTAGGCGCCGACCTCGAGGATGCCAACCGCGCCAAAATTAATCAGTGGTTGGGATTGCCCCTCGACTCCCGACTGATTCACGTGCACCGTCTTGACAATATCGCCGCGCGACCGTCTTCGGGCTCTCATCCGCAGGAAGGGATGGTTGTCGTCCCTTGCTCGATGGGCACGCTCGGGGCGATCGCTTCGGGAGCCGGGACAAACTTGATCCATCGCGCCGCGGACGTGACGTTGAAAGAGAGTCGCAAGCTCGTGCTGGTGCCGCGCGAGACGCCGTACAACGCGATTCACCTGGAAAACATGCTGCGGTTGTCGCGCGCCGGCGCGCACATTATTCCGGCGAGCCCGGGCTTCTATCACCGGCCGCAGACCATCGAGGCTTTGGTGGACCACTTCGTATTTCGCGTTCTCGATCACCTCGGCGTCCCCCACTCGCAGGCGACCCAATGGAAAGGACTCAAGCCTGAGCCTGCCCAGCCGGCGGAGTTCGCGAGCGCCAGAGAAGACTAGGCCGCTATGCCCCCCGTTATGCCAACCGCTATGTCCACTCTTACACCTACCTTCGCCCGCAACATCCGCGTCACGCTTGAAATGATCAAAATTGAGCACACGCTTTTTGCGTTGCCGTTTGCATTTCTCGGCGCGGTGCTCGCCGCGAACGGACTTCCTTCTTTGCGACAGCTTCTGTGGATCACTGCGGCGATGGTTGGCGCACGTTCGACGGCGATGGCTTTCAATCGAATCGCGGATCGCGACTATGACGCGCGCAATCCGCGAACTGCCAGCCGCGCTTTACCCGCAGGCCTATTGTCAGTCAGTTTCGTTTGGGCCTTCACGGTTGTTTCAGCGGCCTTGTTTTTTGTGGCCGCGGCAATGCTGAACCGCCTTACGCTGCTGCTGGCGCCCGTTGCGCTCGCGAGCGTGTTGCTCTACTCATTTTCCAAACGCTGGACGTTGTTGTCTCATTTGCTGCTTGGCTGGTGCCTGGCGATCGCTCCCACCGGAGCCTGGATCGCGGTGCGCGGCGCGCTCGATAGCCCAGTGCCCCTCTTGCTTTCGCTTGTCGTGCTTTTGTGGACCGCGGGCTTCGACGTCCTTTACGCCTGCCAGGATTACGACTTTGACGTGCAGGCCGGGCTGCATTCGATTCCCAAGCGCTTTGGCATCGGTCGCGCCCTGTGGATCGCGCGTTGTTTGCATCTCGCCGCGTTTGCCGCCCTGCTTGGCTTATACTGGGTCACACAGCTCGGCGTGTTCGCCCTGATTGGAGTTGTGACGACGGCCGTTCTGCTGGTTTATCAGCACCGGCTGGTGCGCGAGAATGATTTAAGTAAACTCAATGCAGCGTTCTTTACCACCAACGCTTTTGTGAGCGTGATTTTGTTTGTGACGTTTGGCGGGGCTGCTCTCTTAAGGACTCTTCGATGAAATTTTCCCACGACCGAATTCTGCTGGCGATCGCCGAAAAAGTTGAAGCCGGTGAACGGCTGTCGTTTGCCGACGGCCTGGCTCTGTTCGCGACTGACGATTTGCCGGCGCTAGGCAAATTGGCGGACAGCGTCCGGCGCCGCAAACACGGCCGGCGGACCTTTTTCAATGTGAACCGCCATCTGAATCCTACTAACGTTTGCTACGCTGATTGTAAGTTCTGCGGTTTCTATCGCACGCCGCGGCAGCCGGACGCCTACACGCATAACATCGACGACAGTCTGCGCGTTGCGGGCGAGGCAGTTAAAGAAGGCGCTACTGAGATTCACATTACCGGCGGCCTCAACACGAAACTTCCTTTCAGCTATTTCACCGATCTATTGTCCGGGCTTAAGCAACATTATCCGCAGCTTCACTTGAAGGCTTTCACCATGGTGGAGTTGGACCACTTCGCGCACTTCTACAAAATGAGCGACGAAGCGGTGATTGCTCAATTGATCGAAGCGGGCCTGGATTCGTGCCCCGGCGGCGGCGCGGAAATCTTCCGTGAACCGACGCGGTCAATGATCTGTGCACACAAATGCGACGCCGATCGCTGGCTGGAGTTGTCCGGAAAAATGCATGCGGCGGGACTGAAAACAAATGCCACGATGCTGTACGGACACATTGAGTCGATTGAAGATCGCGTCGATCATCTGCTTCGCTTGCGTGCGCAGCAGGATCTGTCGCACGGATTTCAATGCCTTATTCCACTCGCTTTTTATCCGGAGAAGACGCAGCTCGCGCATCTGCCCGGACCTTCGGGAGTGGACTCACTGAAGACGATGGCTGTGTCGCGTTTGCTGCTCGACAATTTCGATCACTTGAAAGCTTATTGGGTGATGTTGGGAAAACGTCTGGCCCAGGTCGCATTGCACTATGGCGCCAACGACATCGATGGGACGATCACAGACGGCGGCGAGCTCTCCGAGAGTTATTCAATCGAATCCAAAAACGAAGTCAGGATGTCGCGCGGCGAGCTGGTGGGTTTAATCGAAGACGCCGGCTTTGAAGCGGTCGAACGCGATACGGTTTACAACCCTATCGAGCGCAGCAATGTCAGCCTGGTTTAGCTGCTCTTTTATTCAAATGTCTGGAGTTTATTGAAGTATTCACATGTCAACACTAACCGAAACCCGCACCATCACTGTCGCCCATTCCCCGGATTCCGACGACGCCTTCATGTTTTATGGACTGGCAACGAACAAGCTCGACACCGGCAATCTTAATTTCACGCATGTTCTCAAAGACATTCAAACGTTGAATGAAGAGGCGTTCCGCGGCACTTACGATGTCACGGCTGTCAGTTTCCACGCCTACGCCTACATTTCCGACAAGTACGTGCTGCTGCCGCATGGCGCTTCGATCGGAGACAACTACGGACCCATTCTCGTTTCGCGAGAGCCGGCCAAAGCAGCGGACATTTCACGGATGAAAATCGCCGTGCCCGGAGAGCTCACGAGCGCGTTCCTCGCCCTGCGAATTTTCAATGCCGACTTCCAGTACGAGGTCGTTCCTTTCGACAAGATTATTGAAGCGGTGCAGAGCGGTCGGTGCGATGCGGGACTGTTAATTCATGAGGGTCAGCTTTTTTACGAGTCCATCGGGCTACACAAGATTCTGGATCTTGGTGAGTGGTGGCACGAACGAACCGGTCTGCCCCTGCCGATGGGCGGCAATGTGATTCGGCGTGAATTGGGGCCCGAGATCATCAGTGAAGTGTCTCGGTGTTTAAAGGAAAGCATTCGCTATTCACTGGCCAATCGCGAAGACGCCCTCGAATATGCCATGCAGTTTGCCAGGGATATGGACACCGCGCTTGCCGATCGCTTCGTCACGATGTGGGTTAACGACTTAACACTGGATTACACCGAGCGTGGTCGCGAAGCAGTCCAACGCCTGCTGACCGAAGGGTTCGACCGCGGCATCATCCCGAACCGGCCTACTGTCGAGTTTGCAGCCTAGAACAAATGCAGAGAGCGCGCCGGCGAGCTTTTTGAAGTGTTAATTTTTCGGTGTAGGGGTTTTCGGTCGTAAGGCGCGGGCCCAGTTTGAGTCCACAACTGGGGTGTGCGCGGCGGCTAATGCCACTCCGCCCAGAAGGAGTGACAGCCGCCGCGCACATCATCGGTTAAAAGCTTGTGATCAGGCTCCTCCCAAAGCTTGATCTTACGTCTTTCCCATGTAGCAACGCGGCCGCTCGGCGTTGCCTCGTGCGCCTAAGCGCTGAGGTTCACAGGAAATTTCGGACGTTGCCAGTAACCGACGTGAGGACTTTACAAAACTTTTTGCGTCGCCGAGTCTTCATCCCAGTTCGGCGCTTATCCACTGGATGCTTAGGCATTGAAATTTTGGGGAATCTGGGTCGACCACGGATGCAACTGTTTCTTCGCGGAGAACCTTACCTCACTTGCAGGGAATTTTGCAAGCGGAAATTAGCGAGAACTCATCAGGGCCCCATCGAACGGTGCAGACCCAGTCCGGTTGGCAACATCAACTTCGTTTTGGGCATCTGACGGGCGGTCTTTTCTACACACGAAGCCTCTCGATTTTAGTGCCCCTGGTTGCGAGGAATTCAGAGATGAGTGCAAAAACTTTAGGAAAAACGCGGATGTTGGTCGTCGCCGGCTTACTTCTCCTGACGGCGGCAGTGCCGGCCGTTTGGGGACAGGATTTAAGTGCCAACTCCGGCACGCCGACCGAGGCGGAGATCGAGCGCATCATCAAAATCTTTACCACGAAGGAAACGCAGTTTAGGCAGGCGCTCAACGAATACGCCTTCAAGCGCGATGCGATCCTGCAGAGCATCGGGATGGGCGGGCAAATTATTGGCGAGTATCATCGCGTGTCTCTCTTCACCTTCGACAATCAAGGCAACCGTTACGAGAAGATTAGTTTTTTTCCCATGTCTTCGATGGGCGATACGGTTACGCAGGAGGACCTCGACGACCTGGGTGGAATTTCACCGTTCGCGTTGGAGCCCGCGAAGATTCCGCAGTACAACATCAAGTACGTCGGCAAGGAAAAAATTGACGATCTGAACCTTTTTGTTTTTGACGTCTCACCTAAAATCATGCCGGACGCGAAGAAGACTAAGGAACGCTTCTTTTTGGGTCGTGTCTGGGTTGATGATCAGGACATGCAAATTGTGAAGACGAAGGGCAAAGGCGTTCCTGAAACCAAAAATAATAAATATCCCAACGTCGAAACCTATCGCGAACAAATCGACGGCCGCTATTGGTTTCCTACGTATTCCTATGCCGATGAAGAACTGGTGTTCGGCAGCGGTGACACCCTACACATTCGCATGAAGGTTCGCTACACCGACTTCGAACTGGCGCGCGCCAGGGTGACCATTACTGAGATTGAGGGCCCCGACGGGCCGAAGAAGGAAACCAAGCCGCCCACTCCAGCGCCGACTCCTTCTCCGGTTCCGCGCAAGCCATAATCCTGCTGGGGTTATTTTGAATTAGTGCCGGCGTTGAGTTCCTCACCAATCAACGAATGCACCTGGTTGACGAGTCGCCTCACTTCGTCGTCCGTCGTGGCCTCAGCCGTAGAAACCGGCGGCAGCATCACCATCTCGATCGTTCCTGCTCTCGCTTCACCGGTTCCCTTTCCCATCAGGTGGTCCGTATTCTTCATGGCGACCGGCACGATCGGCACGCCGGCCTGAGCCGCCATGTAGAAAGCGCCTTTCTTAAAAGGCAGAAACTCTCCCGGCTTTGCTCTCGTGCCTTCGGCAAACACGCCAAACGATCGACCGGAACGAATTCGAGCAGTGGCGGCGGCCACCGTTTGTCTGGCGCGCTCGCTGTTCGAGCGGTCGATGGCCATGATGTTCACGAAGCCCATGCCGTATCCCAAAATAGGGACTTTCAATAGTTCTTTCTTGGCCAACAAACCGAGGCGCCGGCCCGTGTAGGCGAAAAACGTTGCCGTGTCCAAATACGAGCGGTGATTCGAAATTAACACATAGGTTTGGTCGGGCTTGAGATTTTCGCGCCCAGTCACGCGCACTTTCGCGCCGCTCAAACGCAACCAGTTTCGCGCGCCAAACAACGCCCAGGGATAGACAATCTCATGATTTCCAGTAAGCCAGGCGACGAAAAGAACCGGAGGTGCAAAGATAAGCAACAGCATCGCCGCGGCGAAGAGGGACCACCAGTAATGGAGACGTCGGAAAATCCGCATAGGATTAGCAGCGAGAGATAATGGCACAATTCCGGGATTCGGGCGACGGCGCCCGGCCAAAGCCGACCGACCACCTCCCACGGCCCGCCCCAGCTACCCGTCGCGCGCGCCTCAAATTCGTCTCAGCGACCGGTCGTCTCAGCCTTGCGACATTCCCGCCAAAGCGCTATCTTTCGTCTGTTCTTCTCTCCCTCTGGCGTTCCGCAGGTTCAAGCATCTAATCCGGCATACCAGCATCCAACGTAGGTTGGCGGCCGCCACGCGTGAATTAGCAGCAGGAGATTAGCGATGAAGAAGTTCACATTTTGTTTGGTATTCCTCGCGTTCACGTTGTTCGCTTGCTCTGCCGCAGACTTAAAGGCGCAGACCCGTCCACGAAGAGTCGGTTCAGGTGCTCCGCCGCAGACAACGCCGAAAGTTTCAACTCCTGCTCGTCCTCCAGTTCTCGGCGGAGCCAATCGCGCGCCCGGCTCGCAACCAGATCAACCTGCAAGTGCAACTGCCGACACCGGGCCCGAGGAAGTCGACGCCGGCGACGTGATCCGCGTGAACACCACGCTGGTAACCATCCCAGTCACCGTGATGGACCGCGACGGCCGCTACATTCCAAATTTGCATAAGGAAGACTTTCGACTCTGGGAGAGCGGCGTGGAACAAAGTGTCGCCTTCTTCTCCTCGGTCGACAAACCGTTCTCGCTGGTCCTGATGATCGACACGAGCGGCTCCACGCGTTTTCGTCTCGAGGACATCCAGGACGCCGCGATCACTTTTGTTAACCAACTGCGGCCGGACGACAGCGTCATGATCGTCTCGTTTGATGATCAAGTCAGAGTACTTTCGGAGTTCACCAGCGACCGCTCGCGATTGCGCGACGCGATTCGTCGCACGCACACCGGAGATGGAACCAGGCTTTACGATGCGGTGGACCTCGTGCTGAACCAGCGTCTGAACAGCGTTTCGGGTCGCAAGGCAGTTGTGCTTTTCACGGACGGCGTCGACACAACCAGTCGTCGTGCTTCTTACGCCAGCAATGTGCGCGATGTTGAAGAATTGGATGCGCTGATCTATCCCGTGCAGTACGACACCTTCAGCGACATGGGCGGGGGTCAGTCTGGCGGCGGAAGTTGGCCGAATTCAAATGCCGACGTTCTCGGACAGATTCTCGGCGGCATCTTCGGCGGCGGCGGGCGGCGTCGTGGTGGCGGTGGGGGAGGCGGCGCCGGCACCAGCAGAAGAGAATACGAATTAGCGAATCGCTACCTGCACGAGCTGGCCGACAAAACCGGCGCGCGAAACTACGAAGCCGACTCAACGCAAAATCTCTCGAACGCGTTTGCGCAAATCGCGGAAGAGTTGCGACGGCAATACAGTTTGGGCTACTACCCGAAAACCTCGGCACAAGCTGGCGAACGGCGCCAAATTAGAGTCCGCGTGAATCAACCGAATTTGGCGGTGCGCACGCGTGATAGTTATGTTTTCAAAGCTGACGGAGCGGGAACAGGCGACCCTTCATCACCGCGATCCGCACCAGTGCTTCAGAAAAAACTGATCGCCTACGAACCGCAAAACAAACTGAATTAGCCTCACCAGCGCTTTGAATTCAGTTCATGTACTGCATCGGCTTTTGCACAAAAAGTATAAAGAGCGGGGGCAAGCCCACCTTCCCGACCCTGAGACTTCGGGACTTGCTCGACTGCTTCACATTGACATTCTCACTGAGCTTACAGCTGGAGTCTAATTCAGCTCGTGGTCAGGAAGGTGGGCTTGCCCTCGCTCTTCGGCCTTTGTTTCGATCGGCCAGAGCATTTTCAGCAGTCGTCCAATAGTCCACAGGCAAATGCTCACCAGCAACGTCAACACCAACCAAAACTTCAAGTAACTGCTGAACGTTTGTTCCCAACCGTCTTGAACCTTGTGCGCGACGTTAACGTTGATCGCCGCTGGTGTGATAATTCGTGAAAGCAGTTGGACCAGAAAATACCAAATGACCGCGTAGAGCCACGCCCGGTCGTCCATCCTGACTTTTCGCAGCACGAGCAACGCCACCGTGACGCCGCCCAGATGCGCGAGCGTCGAGGAAACCACTCCAAAGTATTCGCGCCAACCGTAGGGACCGGCCAGCAGCGTTCCCCAGGTAGGCACGACATACGCCAACCACACCGCCACGCCCGGAATCGTCCAAATCACCGCCACACGGATCAGCAGAGCCTCTCCCAAAAACAATCCAAGCGCCAGCAGCAGGTTTCCAATGTTGCACATCCAGAGGACGTGGCCGAGTTCGTTGATCTGCCAGTAGTGAAGCGCCTGGGCGGTGAAGAATGCGAGCGGAAGAAATCCAAGGAGACGAAATTGTTTGCCCGATCCGTCCAGCTTAACCAACTCTTTTTCCATGCTCGTTTTGTTTTTTCTTTTCGAACGCTCGCCGCGCCGTAAGCTTTCGTCTTAGAATACCATTTCCGTTTGGCGTCCGGTTCGCCGGCGCGCAAACCAGCAGCAGTGTCGAACATACTAATGCCTCAAGTCGAAGACTTACTGACAAAATCCATCCCCGAATTGCGCGAACTGTTTCTTGAGCGCGGCCGACCTGTGCCTAAGGGTTTGCTTGAAGCTTTGGAGCAGGACACGCGACAGGGCGCCCATCAACTGGCGAAGCGAATCCGCGGGCGTTATCGCAGCAATCGTTCGGAGGGCCAACGCCTGCACACCTTGCTGCGGTTTGAAATTGACCTCTGGTCGCAGGGTTATTCATTTGTGGCCGGCGTGGATGAAGCGGGAATGGCGCCGCTCGCGGGCCCGGTGGTCGCAGGTGCAGTAATTCTGCCGCAAAACTACAAACTGCGCGGACTGAACGACTCCAAGAAAATTCTCGATCATGAGATGCGCGAAGAGCTTGCTGTTCAAATCAAGCAGGATGCGGTGTGTTGGGCGTTTGGCTTCGCTGAAGTTGAAGAGATTGACAAAATAAACATCTATCACGCCGGGCTGTTGGCGATGCAGCGGGCCGTGCAGAGCCTGACCTGCGTCCCTGATTTCGTTCTCGTAGACGCGCGCCGAATCCCGCAGTGTCCAGCGCCGCAGAGGGGAATCATTCGCGGCGACGCGCTTTCGGCCAGCATCGCGGCGGCTTCAATCATCGCGAAAACAACGCGCGACGCGCACATGCTCGAGATGGACGGGCTTTACCAGGGTTACGGCTTCGCATCGCACAAAGGTTATCCGACACCCGAGCATTGCCGAGCGCTCAAGGAGTTAGGCGCCGTTCCAATCCACCGTCGGAGCTTCGGCCGCGTCCGTGAAGTTTTAGGCCTCGATCCGGTTCAGACCGAGCTTTTCACTGAGGCTACAGATGAGGTAACAATCGAGACGGCTGAGTCAATCGCAGCAACTGCCGGGCAGTAATCCGATCTGAACGATTAGAGCGGGCATTGCCCGCCGGTTCAAGTGGAAACGCTGAGACATTGTTGTCCAGTTTCAGACGGCGGGCAATGCCGCCTCTAAACGGATCGAAGTGTGGTGCACTGTCTCTTGGCTTCCAGTCCCAGTCGCCCGTTAATTAAACGCAATCCTTTCGCGATAGTTAAAGAATCACCTCAAGCTTTCATCACTTCAATGGCTTCCCTAACTGAGTACAAAAAGAAACGGCACTTTAACAAAACTCCAGAGCCGGGGCCGGAGAAGAAACGCACCCAGTCTGGCCGCATGTTCGTCATCCAGAAGCATCGCGCCACGGCGCTTCACTACGATTTCCGTCTGGAAGCTGACGGCGTGCTCAAATCCTGGGCAGTTCCCAAAGGCCCTTCGCTCGACCCGAAGGTGCGGCGGCTGGCGATGCAGGTTGAGGATCATCCGGTCGACTACGCGGATTTTGAAGGCGTGATCCCGGAAGGTGAATACGGCGGCGGCACGGTGATGGTCTGGGACTACGGAACCTATGAACCTGAGGAAACTGACGACGTCGGCGCGGCGCTGCGCAAAGGTGAGTTAAAGTTTTCCTTGAACGGCGAGAAGCTAAAGGGTTCGTGGGTGTTGGTGCGGACGCGCGATCGCCAGTGGCTCTTGATAAAGCACCGCGACTACTACACGACGGAAGAGGATGTCACCGAGATCGCGCCTGCTTCAATACTTACTCGCCGGACGTTGGCCGAGATCGCTGAAGATGAAGGCGGCGACGTTAAGAAGGCGGCGACGGGCGACCCTAAGAAAGTTCCGCGCCGCACCGGCGTTAAGCGTCGCAAGAAGGGCAGCAAGAAGAAAGTCTGGCACAGCAAGGAAAGTTAAAGTTCTTGTTGAGCTTGGTCTTGTCAGAACCGCCTGCGTAAGCGGGCGGTCTTTTTTTGCGGCTCGGACTCCTCACCGCCCGCTCACGCAGGCGGTTCTGACCTCATTAACCAGGCAACAAACCGGCGTAAGACAATCGCCCGTCAACAATCCGCGCCGCGGTCGTGTAAGGATGCGCCTCAGTTTTCTTAGCATCCAGAATGTGAATCACTTCAAAGCCCCTGGCCTTTAGAAAGTCCGCGATCAAGCTGCGGTGACAGCGCCACCACAGCGACTCTGCGCACATCACAGCCGTTTGTTTTCTCCCGGCCAACTCGATCAATTCAACAATTCCCTGCTGGAACCCCTCGCTGTCCATGTGGTCTGCGTACGCGCGGAAGGATGCGTTTCGCCAGGCCGTGTTCTTTGATTCCAGCGACGGACGCCTTCGTCCGCCGAGTTGAGGACAATGGGAATAGTTGATTCCCACGCTTTCGAGTGCGCGGGAAAGCTCCGGCTTATTGAACTGCGGATAGCGGCGGGAGCCGGGAAAGCTTCTGACGTCTACAAGGGCGCCGATGTGATGTGAAAGAAGAATCTCGTTGAAGTCGTCGCTTGAGCGGGTTGAATGGCCGACGGTCCAGATGTTGGGAGCGTTCGGCTGCGATGTTGGTTCTTCATCCTGCACGTCAGCAGTTTCCCCTAACCTTGATTCTTAACGTCGCTTGAAACCCAGTCGCTAACGCTCCCGGTACTGACTTTATATCGTTGCGTGAGGCAGATTCTTAACCTTGATTCGCAACTCCACTTGAGAGCCGGTCGCTAACGCTCCCGGTTCTGACCTCACATCCTTGCTTGAGATCCCTGAACTCGGGTAGCCAAGTGTCGACGTCGAAGGCCTTCGCAAACAATAGAACTTAACGCTTCCTCTTAACTGTCTGCTTGCCGACCTCTGAAGTTTTACGTCAACGAACGGTGGCTGAATGCAGCGCCCGATGTGAAGGTCTCAGGTCTCGCGTCCAGAGTGGAAGGACTGGAGTAGGATCACTGAGAGCAACCCGTTTCCCGTCCCGTTTCCCGTCCCGTCCCGTTTCCCGTTTCCCGTCCCCTGTTCCTCATCTTTAAAGAAACGCTTCAAGTTTGAAACGCCCTCGCTTCGCCAGCAGCGGCTTCCAAAGATCACCCAACCGCCGGACTCGCGCCGGCACATTGTCCATCCTGAAGTCGTCGATGCTCAATCCTTTTTCCAGCTCCGACCATTTGACGGGAGTTGAAACGGTCGCCTTCGGCCGCGGCCGCACAGAGTAAATCGAGGCGAGCGTGCGGCCCCACGCATTCTGGTTGTAGTCCACCAGCACCCTGCCCTTCGGCCGCTTCGCGACCACGTAAACCGCCGTCAGCAGTTCCGGCGCCTGCGCCGCGAGCGCATGAGAAAACTCCTTCGCGAAAGTCCATACCTGTTTCTGCGTCGGCCCGCGTTCAATCGGAACGTAAAGGTGAATGCCCTTCGAGCCCGTGGTCTTCGCGAAGCACTTCATCTTCAGCGACTCGAGTCCCTGCCGCAGCAACAGCGCGCTTTCAATGACCTTTTCAAACGACGCGCCCGGCACCGGGTCAAGATCGAAGTGCAAATAATCGGGCCGATCGACGTCATCACAGCGCGCGTACCACTGGTTCAGATCGATGCAACCGAGATTAATTACCCAAAGCAGCGACGCCAGATCCTGGATCATCGGGAAGTCGATGACGTTGCCGGATGAATGCTCGATGTGGCAAAGGTCAATCCATTCGGGGCGTGGCGAGGGCGCGCGCTTCATGAAAAAGAAATCGCCGGCGGCGCCGTTGGGATAACGCTTCATTACCATCGCGCGGTCAGTCAGATGCGGCAGCAGGTAAGGCGCCACGTCTGCGTAATACTGAATGAGACCACGCTTGGTTATTCCCAACTCGGGCCAGAACGGCTTGTCGAGGTTCGTTAGTTTTACGACCCGACCGTCAATCTCCAGTTCAACGTTCTGCTTGTTCTTAGGAAGCACCAGCCGCTTGGTGGGCGCTTTTCCCGCGTGCGGCCGCGGCAGAGCAGAACGCTCAACTCGCGCCGGATGATGATCTCTCGTTGCTGGCTTATCAAACATTTGCTTCTGTTGTGCCTGGATAAGGATTTTTACTGAGGGGTTCGCAGCTAAGGTTTTACGTTAAAGGTAATCTGATCGGACTGACGACTCGGGGCAGTAGCTCGACCGTCAGGGCGGGCGTGTCTAGCATTAAATGACGCCCCCCTTACGGTCGGGCTACTGCCCCATTCGAGTCGGTCTATGCCCGTCAAGATTGGGAGATTTCTTCAGCTTCCTTCTCAATCGCCTGCAAAGCCTTCATCAGCATCTCGCGATGCGCCGGTTGAACTGCCTTGCTCAGTTGGTCTTCAACTCGCGAACGCGAAAGTTTCAGCGACTCGATCCGCTGCGAGCGAAGGCGCTCAGCCATGGGGACGCGGGGAGTGCGTTCGAGCGAAGCGCGCTGGTTCGCTTCCTCAACCTGTTCCTCAAACGATTTGCCCCATCCAATAGCCATCAGAACTTCCTGTCAGAACCACCTGCGTCAGCGGGTGGTTTTTCAACTGTTCGCGGCGAAACCGTTCGGGTCCCAACCACCCGCTCACGCAGGTGGTTCTGACAAGAGGTCACGAAGCCTGTCCTGCTCAAACTACCGTTCCGTCTTTTATCACCGCGTTCTTCGGCACGATGATAATTCCATCGCGAATGTAATAAGAGCCATCTTCGGCGTCAGCGTCCACCACTCTCGCTTCATTGAGCAGGCGGACGTTGCTCCCGATGCGCGCATTCTTGTCGACGATCGCGCGGTTGATGACAGTTCCCTCCCCTATCCCGACGCGCGGATGGCCCGCCGCCAGGTCGGACCGCATCTCCTCAAAGGATTGATAATAGTCAGCGCCCATCAGAAACGACGCGTCAATACGCACGCTCTTCGCAATTCTGCTGCGCAAACCAATCACCGAATTTGTTATGGCCGCGCCACCGACAATGCAGCCGTCGCTGAGGATCGAGTCGAGTATCTGCGACTCTTCGATTTTTGACGGCGGCAGATACCGGGCTCGCGTGAACACCGGCGCTTCCGCGTCAAACAAATTGAACTTTGGAATCTTCGACGTCAGGTCGAGGTTCGCGCGATAGAAAGCGCTGATCGTTCCGATGTCTTCCCAGTAACCGTCAAACAGATACGCCTGCACCGGGCCCGCTTTGATCGCCGCGGGAATAATTTCCCGGCCAAAGTCGACACCGGCCGGATCGTCCTTCAGCAGTTGGACCAGGCGATCGTATTTGAAAACGTAGATGCCCATCGACGCGAGGTAGGGCCGGACCAACGCCTCCGCTTCGCTCAGACCGAGCTTGCTGGTGTCCACTTGCATCGATTGCAGCTCAGCGCCCTTGGGCTTTTCCTTGAACTCGACAATGCGGCCGTCCGCGTCAGTTTTGAGTAAACCAAAATCAGTGGCCGCCATTTCATCGCAAGGCGTGACGGAGACGGTGACGTCCGCATCGCTCTCGTAATGGCGCGCGAGAAACAGGCGATAGTCCATGCGATAGAGATGATCGCCGGAAAGTATCAGCAGCGTATCGATGCCCCAATCGCCGAGGTGCGGCAGTATCTGGCGCACGGCGTCCGCGGTCCCTTGAAACCAGTGCGGACTTTCCGGCGTTTGCTCGGCCGCCATTACTTCAACAAAACCGTTGGAAAATCCGGAGAAGCGGTAGGTCTGGGCCAGGTGACGATTGAGCGACGCGGAGTTGTACTGCGTCAACACAAACATCTTGAAGACGTCGGAGTTGATGCAATTCGAGATCGCAATATCAACCAGCCGGTACTTGCCACCGAGCGGCACCGCCGGTTTCGATCGTTGCTGCGTCAACGGAAACAGACGCGTTCCCGCACCACCGCCAAGAATTACCGCAAGTACATTGTGCTTTGCAGGCATTTGTTTTAAGCGAACTTTAGATTCGGGAATTTCGAAATGAGGATAGACGGAAAGTGGCGCAGGTTTCAAGTTGATGAGATGCGAAAGCGTGCGTGAGCGGGGCAGAAGCCCGACCGTAAGGGAGGGCGTTGAAGGTCGACGCTGTCAAAAACGCATCCCCTCACGGTCGGGCTACTGCCCCGATCGCCGAACGTCGCTGGCGCTTGCGCTCCGTCGCTGAATACAATCCTTCAACGTTCGGATTACCAGCCCCAAAGGAGCCGATGATGATGGACGAAAAACGAGAGATGTTGCGGCACTGCCTCGCGACGCTGGCCTATCGCGGTGGGAAGGTCCTGCGTGACGCGCCTGAAGAGTTCGCCTCCTATCGTGCGTCCGAATCATCGCGGACGCCGGCGGAAATCGTCGCGCACCTGGCGGATCTGCTCGGTTGGTCTTTGTCGATTGCGCGCGGACAGCAGGCGTGGAAAAACTCCGAGCCACTCGCCTGGCAAGCCGGCGCCGATCGTTTCTTTGCTTCTTTGATCGCGCTGGACGAATTCCTGGCGTCAGACACGCCCATGGACGTTCCCGTTGAACAACTCTTCCAGGCGCCGATCGCTGACGCGCTCACGCACGTCGGGCAACTGGCGATGCTGCGACGGATGGCGGGCGCGCCTATTCGCGGCGAGAATTACTTTGTCGCTGATATTGCGGCCGGCCGCGTCGGCGCCGAACAAAGCCCGCCGCGTATGGAGTTGATTAAGCGTGGTAAAGCACAATCGGAAGGATTGAGCCCATCCGGTTAGATTTTTGAGGCCGTCCGTTTAGAGGCGGGCATTGCCCGCCGTTTCAAGATTGGATCGAATGCGACGCTGGCTGAGCCGGCGGGCAATGCCCGCCTCTAAACGAAACTTGTAGATCTCTTTGCAATCAATACGCAGCCGGAGCGCCGGCGCTACTTTTCTGTCCCGCGGCTTCCTGCGCGATTTTCACACCGACGCTGGCGCCGATGCGCGTGGCTCCGGCTTCAACCAAAGCGCGCGCGTCGTCGAGACCTTTCACGCCGCCCGACGCCTTCACGCCCAGGTCTGAGCCAACGGTGCGTCGCATCAAGGCGATGTCCGCGACCGTGGCGCCGCCCTTGGAGAAACCCGTCGAAGTTTTGACGAAGTCAGCTCCGGCATTTTTCGCTGCCCGGCACGCGCGCACTTTCTCGTCGTCGGTCAACAACGCCGTTTCGATAATCACTTTGCAGAGCGCGTTGTATTCGTGCGCGACTTCCGCGACCACGTGAATGTCGTGCTCCACCAGGCAATCGTCGCCGCTCTTGAGTGCGCCGACGTTAATCACCATGTCGACTTCGCGCGCGCCGTCAAGGATCGCGCGCCGCGCTTCGTAAGCCTTCACATCGGAAAGCGTCGCGCCGAGCGGAAACCCGATCACGGTGCAAACTGGAATGCCCGAACCTTGCAAGTTGCAGGCGGCAGCGCGCACCCAGGTTGGATTCACGCAGACGGACGCGAATTGATAACGCGCGGCTTCTTCGCACAGCTTCTTGATGTCTTCGTCAGTCGCTTCAGGCTTCAGGAGCGTGTGATCAATCAAGCTGGCCCAGTCTTTCGCAGACGACGTTTGGCCCAACACCAGACCGATGCGCGCCGCTCCGGCATCGATGATGCGATGCATGCGCTCCGGGCAACGATTGAAGCATTCCGAAGTGCAGCCGCAGAGCCCGGCCTGGTCCGCGCCTTCGCCGTTCAAGCGCGCCACAATCGCGTCTGTGATCTGATCGATTAGAAGTTCGACTTCGCGACTACGTGAGCCGTTGGGCGAGCCGTTTTGGGAGTTTGCCATGGAAGTGACTTCCGAGTGCCTGATGAAAGCCTAAACAGATTTCTTGAATAGATATTCTAGCATGAGGATTGAGGAGCGGGAGCCAGCCCCCTTCCCGACCTCGAGCCGTTCAGTCCTGGGCCACTGATCCTTGATTGAACGGCTTCCAAACTAGCGCAACGGAGGCAATGAGAGCGGCTCGGGGTCAGGAAGGTGGGCTTGCCACCGCTCCCAGTTGTCACACCCAAAAACTCAACATAGATACTGCCGCTCGATCGCCTGGATCTTGGCGACTCGTTTGCGGTGCCTGTCCTCCGTCATTTCAGTTCCCAGCCAGGCCTGAACAATCTCGCGCATCTCCGCGCTGCTAATCGTCTTGCTTCCCAAACTGAGCACGTTGGCGCCATTGTGCTCGCGCGAGTTGCGCGCGACGGCGACTGAATAACAGGCCGCTGCGCGCACGCCGGGCACCTTGTTCGCCGTCATGGCGCTGCCGACGCCGGCACCGTCGATCACGATGCCGAGGTCCGCCGTCCCTTCCGCCACACTTCGCGCTACCGCATAAGCAAGGTCCGGGTAGTCAACGGGTTCTTCGGAATTCGTTCCGAAGTCATGAACCTGATGACCCAAACCTTGCAGCAGAATCTTCAGTTCTTCCTTCATCTTGAAGCCGCCATGGTCAGCGCCGACCGCGATCAACTTCGGCAGTCTTCGAGCCACGCCGCGGCACGCGCCGAACGATCTCGATTTTTTTCTCGCTCACGATGTCGGCGGCGAGCGGCGTCAAGCGCGCGCCCTCGGCAATTCGCAGGACCGATCCCGTCGCGAGACCGCGAACGTCATCTTCAGTGATCACTGTTTTCGACGACTCATCGCGCGTCGGGTTTGTTTCAGATGAAGTCGGCGCCTTTGGAACCGTGTCGATGAAACGGCTTGAGGTCTGGCCGCGTCCTGATTGAGGTTGCGAATCACCCTGCGGCTCGTCAGGCAGCGCCTTGTCGAGCACGTCACGAACCAGCGCCCGGATGCGATCACGCGTTGAATTGTCTTCCATATGATTACTAAGCAATCAGCAAACAGTTAACAGCCACCAGCCGGAAACGGATTGTTGTCGTTGTAATCCGGGCTCAGTCTGCTGTCTTTGACTGCTCTACTGTTTGCTGTCTACCGTCTACTGTCTACTTCTGTTTACGCGAGCGACTCGTCACGTAGGTCCAACAGTCGTCCAGCGGCTGCTGTAACTTTCCCGTCGCGCAGTTTCATATCCACGCGGCCCACGTAGATTCCGCTTCTGCCTACCTGAAAAATTATCGTGTTGCCGCCGGAGGGCGATTTGGTAATCGCCGGCTGCTTCATGAAAGTATGCGTGTGGCCGCTGGCGATGAAATCGATGCCGTCTACCTGCGCCGCCACCTGCGTGTCGCCAACTTCGCCCGGCCTCGCGTTTGGGAAATAGCCGAGGTGCGACATGCCGACGACGAGCGTACAGCGTTCCGTCTCGCGCAAGGTTTTCACCACGCTCCGCGCCGACTGCACCGGGTCGTTGTACTTAACTCCCTTAAAATTTTCCGGCGTAATCAAATTGTCCGGACTGACGCCCATGCCAAAAAGTCCGACGCGCACGCCGCCGAGCACGCGCACCGCGTAAGGCTTGACGCGACTCTCCAGCGGCGTCGCCGCTACACGTCGTAGTTGCAGGAAACAAAATCGAAAGTGGCAAACTTCATTGCCGCCGCGAGCGCAGCGACGCCGTTGTCGAACTCATGATTGCCGAGCGTGACCACGTCGTAGCCGATCAGCGACATCGACTTGTATTCGACCTCGCCTTTGTAAAAATTGAAGTACGGCGTGCCCTGCAACTGATCGCCCGCATCGACCAGCAACGTGTTCGGATTCTCTTTGCGGATGCGTTTGACGAGGGTCGCACGCCGGGCGACTCCGCCTTTGTTCGCATACTGATTGTCGTTTGGCGGCAACGGATCGATTTGCGAATGCGTGTCGTTGGTGTGAAGAATCGTAATCAACGTTTCCCCTGGTCCAACTTCCAACAGCGGCGCGCTCAGCGCCGACCACATCGGCGTGGAGAGCAAATCGAGCGCGGAACGCGGCGACGTGAAGACAAAGCCACCGGCAAGTGAAGCCTTAAGAAAACTTCGCCTCGTTGTCATGGTTGTGGTACCTCCGGCGCGGGCGAAGTTGCTTTGTCCAAAATGAACCGGCCGTCCAGCGTCGACTTGATCTCGCGCCCGGCCGCCGTCTCTTCCTTCACGTAATTTGTGATTGCATCGCGAATCGTGAGTCCAAGCGGTCGCGTGTTACTGCGCTTGCTTCAGGACGGTTGCGTAGTCGCCGCCAGTCACGTTCAAAAGGTAGTCAATACTGATCACCGTGTACGTAGCCGCCGGATCGATGTCCTGCTCGACGCCCCCGACGCCCTCGATCAACAGGCGCGCCTTTAAGAGTTCCGGCGGTTTGTTGGCAGCCATTCGATAAGTGATCCGCGCGCCCGACTGCGCATCGCGTTTCGCCAATACCACGCGCAGGAGATCCGACACTTGCGCACCGGTCAAATCGAAAGCGACCAGGGCGTTTTCAAACGGCAGCAGTTCGAAAATGTCGCGCAGGGTCAGGTCGCCTTCGGCGATCACGTTCTTGCGCAGGCCACCGCCGTTGGTCACGGCCAACACGATTGGCTTGCCAAGTTTTTTGCTCGCCTCGGCGCGAATTCCGTCGGCGGCAAAATTGCCGAGCGTCCCCGCGCCCACCGCTCCCTTTCGCAGATCACCTTTTAGTTTCCCAATTACCGCGTTCAACGCCCGGACTTTCGGGGAGTAGGTCGTCAACATTTTTTCCACTGCCGGATCGTCCGCGACGCTCGAATCGACCGCTGACTCGGTGACGGTGGCGCGAATGTCGGCGGGTGTCGGCGCTGGTGACGATGCCGGTGGGGCCGGTGCCGGGCGCGCGGCCGCCTGACCGGCTGCGGTGCTTGCGCCGGCCGCAATTACGCAAAGCAACAGCGCCCAACTGAGAAGCGCAAGTTTGGCTTTTGACACAGGTGTGATTCCTCTTGGCAGAAGCGAAAATATAACAGTCCAAATTTCTGGACGCGATTGACCTGTACGGAGAGCTTCAATAGTATGTCGCACCAAAGCTTTGTAACGCAAACTGTTAGTTTGCGACGACTGAATTGCATTCAACGAATGCGCAAACTGACAGTTTGCGTTACAGGAACTCGAGGAGACGATCGTCTTGGCTACTTCTTCCGCACAAATCACTTCGGAATTTCGCAATCCTAATCTCGAGACGCTGCTCTCCGAGGAGCAACTACAAAATCGCGTCAAGGAACTTGGCGCCCAGATCACGCGCGACTACGCCGGACAGAATCCACTGCTTGATCGGCGTGTTGAAAGGCGCCTGCTTTTTTCTCAGCGATCTGCTGCGCGCGATCGATACGCGCCTGGGCATCGAGTTTATGGCGATCTCAAGCTACGGCTCGTCGACGCGCACTTCGGGCGAAGTGCGCATCATGAAAGATTTGGACGTGGCGATCGAGGGCCGGCACATTCTCGTGGTCGAAGACATCGTCGACACCGGCCTGACGCTTTCTTACTTGCTGGCGAACCTCGAATCGCGCGGCGCCGCCAGCGTTAAACTCGTCGCGCTGTTGGACAAATTTGAGCGACGCGAAAAGGACGTGAAGATCGACTACCTCGGCTTTCAGATTCCCGATCACTTCGTCGTTGGCTACGGCCTCGACTATGCCGAGCGGTATCGCAACCTGCCGTTCATCGCAGTGCTTAAGAACCCGGAACAAAGCTGACGCTGGGAGCGCGGGCATCCTGCCCGCAAATGAGCGCGCAGCGCGAACTGATTGGCTCAAAATTAAAGGATCCCCCTGATGAGAAAATACCTTCTGGTCTTGATCTCTCTGGTTTGTTTCTCTCCTCGCCCAACGCCGGCGCAAACCGATTGGTCCAAGATCGAAATCAAAGCCACCAAAGTCGCCGGCAGCGTCCACATGCTTGAAGGCGCCGGCGGCAACATCGGCGTCTCCGTCGGTCCTGACGGAATTCTGATTGTCGACGACCAGTTCGCGCCGCTCGCCGATAAGATCAAGACAGCACTCAAGACGCTGGGCGAAGGCAAGCTGAAGTTTGTTTTGAACACGCACTACCACGGCGATCACACCGGCGGCAACGTTGCGTTTGGACCCGACGCTCCGATCATCGCGCAGACTAACGTACGCAAGCGGCTGAGCGAGGAACAGAAGTCGAAGTTCTTCAATCGCACGACGCCGCCCTCGCCGAAAGAGGCGCTGCCGGTGATCACTTTCGATCAGGCAGTTTCGGTGTTTTTCAACGGCGAAGAGATCAAGATGATTCACTTTCCGCACGGCCACACGGACGGCGACAGCGTCATCTTCTTCACCGGCTCAAACGTGGTTCACATGGGCGACAATTTCTTCAACGGCAGGTTTCCGGTGGTCGATCTGGAAGCAGGCGGCGACGTTGAAGGGATGACTAAGAACATCGGCGGAATTATTGAGCGGCTCAGCAAGGTGCCTGGCGTGAAGATCATTCCCGGACACGGAGCGCTTTCCGACGTTGAGGGCCTGAAAACTTTTCACCACATGTTAACGGTGACGACGGAGATTGTGAGAAAGCGGATGGCTGCAGGGAAGAATTTGGATCAGATCAAGGCAGAAGGTTTGCCCGAGGAATGGAAATCGTGGGGCACCGGCTACATCGACACGAATCGCTGGCTCGAACTCATCCACACCAGCCTTTCGGCGAAGCACTAAATTTGGCCGCGGATTAACGCGGATGAGGACTGATCTGAAAAAACTAAATCCTGAACGTTTAGAGGCGGGCACTGCCCGCCCTCTTTTTGTTTGAACGTTGAACCCGCGGGCAATGTCCGCCTCTAAACATTTATTCAGTTTTTTGGCTCTTAATGCTGATCCGCGTTTGTCCGCGTGAATCCGCGGCTAATGCAGCAGTTCTGACAGAAAACTCTCCCCGGCAGTCAACTTCAAATCAAAATTTTCTGCCACTGTTTGCCCGATGTCGGCTAGCGAGCCGCGCGTGCCGAGGTTGACGCCCGGGCGCGCGCTCTTTCCGTAGACCAGCAGCGGCGCGTACTCACGCGTGTGATCGCTGCCCGGAAAAGTCGGGTCGTTGCCGTGATCGGCCGTCAGGATCATCAAGTCGCCTTCGCGCATCGCAGCTTCGATCGCGGGCAAAGCGGCGTCGAAATGCTCCAGAGCCTTCGCATAGCCTTCGGTGTCGCGGCGGTGTCCGTAGAGCATGTCGAAATCGACGAGGTTGGAAAAAATTAGACCACGCGTGTCCTGCTGCAGTGCGTTGATGGTTTGCTCGATCGACTGCTGATTATTCTTCGCCGTCAAGTCTTCCGTCACGCCAAGCGAATCGTAGATCGACGCAATCTTACCGATGCAGACCACGTCGAGATCTTCGTCTTTCAGCGCCGGCAGCAGGTTCGCGCGCGGCGGCGGCACGGCATAGTCATGACGATTCTCGGTGCGATAAAAATGGCCGGGCTGGCCCAGGAACGGCCGCGCGATCACACGCCCGACTTTGTGTTCGCCGTCGAGAATGCGCCGCGCCGTTTCGCAAATCTCGTAAAGGCGGTCGAGCGGAATCGTCTCTTCGTGAGCGGCAATTTGAAACACCGAATCGGCCGAAGTGTAGACAATCGGCTTGCCTGTCTTGACGTGTTCCGCGCCCAGGTCCTTGATGATCTCGGTGCCGGAAGCGGCAAAGTTGCCCAGGATGCCGGGCACCTTCGCTTCGTTGATGAAGCGATCGAGGACTGCGGGCGGGAATCCGTTCGGATAAGTTGGGAAGGCCTGCTCAAGAATGATGCCCGCCATTTCCCAGTGGCCGGTGGTCGTGTCTTTGCCGTTCGAACGCAACGCACACTTGCCATACGAGCCGCGCGGCTCGGAAACCGCCGGCACGCCGCGCAACGGACGCACATTTCCCAGGCCCCAACTCTGCAAATTTGGCAGCGCGACTGTTCGCGATTCACAAATGTGTCCGAGGGTATCTGATCCAGCGTCGCCCCACTCAGGCGCGTCAGGCATCGCGCCGATGCCGGCGCCGTCGAGGACAATCAGAACTATGCGGTTGAATTTGAATTGAGACTGACTCATAGGGTTAGTATTGTTACTGAAGCTGGCAGCTCACCTTCCAGCAGCGCCAGAACTTTCGTCATCAACGGCTTTGTGTCGGCTAATCGATTTGAAGGAGCGCGAAGAACTACTACTACTAAAGTTGTGTTTTCCCAGGTTCCGCTGGTGAGGTATGCCCGCGTCCATTGTGATGAAGACGTCGAAGCGGCCTGAGGCTCGCGACAGCAGTTCGCCATTTGTGATGCCAGCCCAACCAATCAATGGCAGGGACTCGACTGTGTGACCGGATAACTCTCGCCGCAGCCGCCAATCCAGGTTTTCGTCGAGAAGAATTCTCAATTAGGCCGGCTCAAGGACTCGCTGTTGAGACATCTCCAGCAGCGCAACGACCTGGTCCCGCCGCACGCTGGGAAAGCCCTCAAGAAAGTCATCTATCGAATCGCCTCCCGCGAGATGATCAAAGAGACTTCGAATCGGCACGCGCGTTCCGCTGAAGACTGGAGTGCCTCCGAGAATCTCCGGATCCGTTTGAATGAGCTCCTCTGCTTTCATGACTTGAGTCTACCGTTGCTGCGTTCAAGCTACAAGCGACAAATCCGCAAAGCCGACTCAGCTTTTCGGAGCGTAATAGCCTTCGCGCGCGCGAATTTGCGACTTACCGGGCGCGCCCTGGACTTCAACCCGGATAGTTCGAAACTTGCCGTCGCGCGCTTTGTTGTCCGGATAGTAACCAAGGCTGTACTGCGTCCCGATCTCTGTCGCCACTCCGGCAAACGCTGCGCGCGCGTCCTGCAAAGTTGCCGCGAGGAAATTTTTGCCGCCGCTGGCTTTCGCCAGTTCATCCATTTCGCGGCGCGCGAGGTTGTAAAGGTCGCGGCTAATCTGCATTCGCTCAAACTGGCCCATCTCGCAAAAATCGACATAATCTTCCGGCCGGGCGCGCGGGGAAAAAACCTGCCGGTAGCGCTGCAGCTGTTTCTCGGAAAGCGTCAGCCGCCCGTCGTCCTGGCAGTCCTTCAGCAGACGATCCTCGACAAAGTCTTCAGTGTTGACTTGAATAAAATAACTGGCAACTCCGACGCGGCTCAGCCTCGTCCGCACTGTTTGGAAATCCGTTTCGCTGGTTGAATCAACGCCGTCCGTCAACGCCACGATCGCGCGACGCCCGCGCACTTCTTCGCGCGCCGCCTCGCGAAACACCTCGTCGGTAATTCGTTTGAGCCCGTCGTAGAAGGGCGTGCCGTTGCTGGAGCCAAGATTCTCGATCGCAGCGCGCAGCAGCTTGCGATCGTCGGTGAGCGGCGCGAGCACGTCGACCTTCGCAGCCACGTTCCTTCCCTGCCGCGCGGTGTTGAAAGCAACAATTGCCACGCGATCGCCCGGCCGCAACGCGTTGATAAAAGCGTTCGCCGCCTGGCGGATCAGACCAACGTCCACGCGCGTCGAGCCCGAAGTGTCGAGCAGCAGCGCGATCTCAAACGGCGCGTCCGTGGTTGCGAAGTTCGAAATCTTCTGCTGCTGGCCGTTTTCAAAAAGTAGGAAATTTTCCGCGCGCAAGCCAGACACCGGACGTCCCGCAGCGTTCGTTACAACAGCAGGCACTGACACGAGCTGCGTCTCGACGCGCACCACGTCGCCCTCATCAACCTCGTCAACTTCCGCCTTCGAGCCGGGCGCCGGCGAGTTGTTGTTTGCAGGAGGAGTTTGGGAGTCAGTTTTGGTCACGCGACGCGGACGCTGTTTTTGGACGGGCTGCGGCTGCTGTGTTTGCGGGGTGGCCGTCGCGACGAATAGCAAGGCGCCAAAGCAAGCTGCCACGACAGTCGCTAATTTCGCAGCTCTTACAGAAGATTTCATTGCTAAAACTTCGTCACTTACGTTTACGAATTGTCTGGGGAGCTGAATGCTGGACTTGGCTGAAACTATAACCGGGAAAATCCGAGACTGCAAAATTGGATGGCTTCGTTTTACGCTTCCGGCGCTCACCTTGACAGCCTCGCTCCCTTCTCTTAGCATGACGACTCGTCAGGCACGAACATTGTCGATGTCAGTGCTGATCTTTGGAAGGTTTTTCGGGCACGTATGTCAATGGTAGACGGCTTCCCTTACAAGGAAGAGGTTGGGGGTTCGAGTCCCTCCGCGCCCACCAGTTGGAGATGTTAGATACTAGATGCTGGATGTCAGTACGATACTTGACACACAGCAGCCAGCATCTAGTATCTGGCATCTGGTATCGGTTTACCTGCGGAGTCGTAGTTCAGTTGGTTAGAACGCCGGCCTGTCACGTCGGAGGTCGCGGGTTCGAGTCCCGTCGGCTCCGCCACTTTGAAGCGGTTGCACTTCAGTTATAATGAAGCGCAACCGCTTTTCAATTTTGCACCCCCAAAGTTCAGAGTCGCTTAGAGTCAGAAGCGTAGAGTCACCCCAACTTGCCAGCTAACGTCTGCCAGTCAATTGGAAGCTAACTTTCAAACGAAGGCCGAAATGATTTCTGTCGCCGACGCCATTCGAATCGTTCGCGAGCAGACCAGAGTTCTGCCAACTGAGCGCGTCTCGCTCGCGCAAGCGCGCGGCCGGTTTTTGGCCCAGGACGTCGTAGCCGATTCCGATCTGCCGCCGTTTGATCGTTCGCAGATGGACGGCTATGCAGTACGAGCGAGCGACGCGGTGAATGTTCCGGCGAAACTGAAAATCGTCGGCGAGTCGGCCGCCGGGCGTGGTTGGCATCACGAGATGCAAGCGGGCGAAGCTGTCCGGATCATGACCGGCGCACCGGTGCCGGCCGGCGCGGACAGCGTGCAGCAGGTAGAACTAACGCGCGAGTTCGGCGGCGGAGAAAATCATAGAGCTGGCGATTCTGCAGGTCGCGAAGTTGAAATCCTGGAAGCCGTTAAGCCGGGAAGATCGATCGTCAAGCGCGGCCGCGAAATCAAAGAAGGTGAAACGGTTCTGCGTGCCGGCGAGCAAATCACCGCCGCGACGATGGCCGTGCTCGCCTCGTTTGGCTATGCGCAGATCAAGGTCGGCGCGCGACCGAAGGTTGCAGTCCTGGCTACGGGCAGCGAGCTGGTTGCGATAGCGGAAAAACCTGGTAAAGATCAGATACGCGATTCAAACAACTATTCGATCGGCGCCTATGCGGAATTGACCGGCGCGGTTGTTGAGCGATTACCGCTCGCGGGCGACGACACGTCTTTGCTGAAGCGGCAGATCAGCGAAGCGTCTGAACGCAGCGACATCGTCGTTACGTCGGGCGGCGTTTCGGTGGGCGTCTACGATTTTACCAAGCCCGCTTTACGAGAACTCGGTGCTGAGTTTTTCTTTGAACGCGTGGCGTTGCGTCCGGGCAAACCGACAGTTTTTGCGCGCCTGCCGAACGGCACCCTCTTCTTCGGACTGCCCGGCAATCCTGTTTCAGTTTCTGTCACTTTCAATCTTTTTGCGCGCCCCGCGATGCTCGCGATGCAGGCCGCGAACGAGCCGGAGTTGAAACAGGACTGGGCCGTGCTGGAGCGATCTGTGAAGGGCGCCGCTGAGCGGGAGAGTTACCTGCCGGCCCAACTCGCCACCACGGAAGCAGGACTGCTAACCGCACAGCCATTGAAGTGGGGAGGCTCTTCGGACTTTGTCGGCTTCGTCCGTGCCACGTCGCTGATCGTCGTGCCGGCAGGAACAGGTTTACTGGAAACGGGAGCGAAAGTTCGAGTCGTGCATCTCCCCGGATAAGGTTATCGACAACGGGTCTCGTCAGAACCACCTGCGTGAGCGGGTGGTAGTGTTTTTTCAGTTGTTCCAACACCAATGATGGGCCACCCGTTTACGCAGTTGGTTCTGACGACCGCAATCGAACGGAAACAGTAATGAGCGAAGTCGACCGAAAAAACTGGAGCGCCGGCGCGCACGAGCGCAAAGTCGAACATCTTTACTGCGGCGGCATCGAAAACTACCTTGCGCACCACGACGGCTATCTGAACTTCGGACTCTGGGAAGAGGGCATTGCGGATTACATCAGGGCGGCGGAAAACCTGGTGCACCGGATGGGCACGATCCTCGGTCTCAACGAAACGAGCAAGCTGCTGGATGTCGCGCCCGGCATGGGAACTCAGGACATCTACCTCTCGAAAAACTTTTCGCCGCATTCAATCGACGGGCTCGACGTCACCTGGGGACACATCGAACACGGCCGCCGTCGCGCCGTCGAGTCGCGCCTGGAGAATTCCGTTCGCTTTCATCACGGTACCGCGGTGGAGATTCCCTTCCCTGACGGCAGTTTCACGCACGTCCTCAGCATCGAGGGACCCGAACATTTTGATACGCGCGAAAAGTTTTTGCACGAAGCGCACCGGGTGTTGCAACCCGGCGGCGTGATCGCCATGGCGGACTTTATCGTCAAGCGACCGCCGCGTAATTTGATCGAAAAATTTGTTGCTGAGGCCGCGCGAAATTTGTGGAAGGTTCCGCGCGCGAATGTTTACCCGGCTGAAGTTTACAGCGAGAAAATGCATGGCGCCGGATTTGAAAAAGTGGAGATTCTCGAGACCGGCGCGTCCGTGATTCCGGGCTACTATTTCGAGCAAATGCGGCCGGAGACCATCAAAGCGATCACTCGAATTCGCGGCTTCATGCTGGCGCGGCTGAGCCTGTTGCTCGACATTGCGGTCTATCGCGGATTCACAATGGGGTTGTTGGAATACGTGCTGGTGCGCGGCGAGCGTGCTTGAGCAGAAACGAACGAGAAAGAACTTAACCGCCAAGGCGCCAAGAACGCCAAGACAAACCAAAGGACAAGGACATTACAATTGGATACCGCATGGCGTTCTTGGCGTCTTGGCGGTTAGTTTCCGATTCCTCGCGAAAGTCGTTCGTCCTTAGCCTTCGCAGTTTCAATTCCCAAAAATTGCAGCGTCGCTTCCAGCCGGCGAAAGAAGTTGAGCCTGTTCAAAAGCGGATTGAGCCAACCGTTCGTGATGCAATAATGCATGTCGAACGGCTCGGTGTGATGCAGATTGTGGTGCGCCGGATCGAGGACAAGGCGCGTGCGCTGCAGCCAGCGAGCAAACGAAGAAGGGTTTTCCTGGTGTGCCCACTTGTGAAATTGGTTTGTCGCCACCGTTGCAATCGCCATTAAAGAAACGCAGACGACCGCAAACGCCAGCCAGCCGGATTCCGGCAGCAGCCATAACAAGTAAAGACAACCGGTCAACACCGGCACGGCGAGAATCGTAACGTTGCCGACGGTCTCCACAAGTTTGTGCGTGCAGATGTCGCGCGGGTAGGTGTGATGCCGCCGAAAAGGTTTGACCAAACTCGACCCCACGATCGGCGTGGTCTCGGAGCCATAGGTGTCGGCGGCCCAATGGACGACTCCGGAAATGAAATCGCCGCCCACCAGTCCAGCCGGAATCGCGAGGGCGATCAGCCAGAACAACTCAAGTTCATAAAGTCGAGTGCTCGCCCAATGGAGATTCAGTCCGAGTAGAAATGGGAAAATCACGACGGTCGAGTACTCAAGAAAAGCGTGCAGCGGCGCGGAATGTTCTTCCAGACCGCTATAGCCGGAAGAGGAATCGTTTGTCGTGTGCCTGTTGCCGACGGAAGCTGACATGACGTCTCAGTTTAACCCAACCTTTTGGTATTCAGTTCGGCGACGACTCTGGACTTTGGATTTTGCACTTCGGACGTCTTAGGCCCGAGCTTGTTTCGCTTATGGCCGCTGCGATCGCCGTACTTTTTCCTAAGTCTTGTATTTTACGATTGCTGTCCTCGAATCGGATTTTGCCGCACAGAATATAGTAAGATTATTCCGTTCCCTGACGAAAAGGCAATAGCGCAGTGTTCTGCCGCACACAGGTTTACTACGTTAAGCGCCTGCAAATGGATCAACTTTCCCACATCGATGCCGAAGGCCGCGTGAAGATGGTCGACACCAGCGACAAGGCGACGACTACGCGAAATGCGGTCGCCTCAGCGCGCGTGCTGATGTCCGCCGAAACCGTGGCCGCGGTTCAAAACCATCGCACGCCGAAAGGCGATCCGCTCGAAGCGGCGCGACTCGCGGGCATCATGGCGGCCAAGCGCACCGCCGATCTGATTCCGCTTTGCCATCCGCTGCCGCTGACTCACGTGGACGTCCAGGCGAAGATCGAAGACTACGGCGTTTATCTGGCGTCAAGCGTTTCGACGAACGCGCAGACAGGAGTCGAGATGGAAGCGCTCACCGCGGTTTCAGTCGCCGCCTTGACGATTTATGACATGTGCAAAGCGCTGGATAAGGGGATCACGATTTCCGATATTCGTCTGGAACGGAAGACGGGTGGAAAATCAGGCGACTTCAGCAGGAAAGAGTGAAAGGGACAAGAGCAGTCTCTGTGCGTCAGAACCGGGAGCGGTAGCGACCGGATGCCACCAAGCTCGATTTCTGTTTGCAGCGGTGACTGCACATTTGAGCCAAAATCGATTGCCCAAGACGTAAGCCAGCATCTGGTCGCTACCGCTCCCAGTTCTGTGACTATGTTGTGCGCAAATTATCTTACAGCCGCGACTATTGACGTAAAGATTAGCCATCAGCGATATGCTGCACCTGACGCAGCTTGAATAAAACAGGGAACCTCGGGATTTTTTCCGGCGTTTATGAAGTGACGAAGCTCAGATCCGAGGTTTTGGAACGGGAGACTTGAAGATGAAGTACGGTATTTCCAGTGACGCGCGTCCGCAAGCAACTTTGCTGCTAACCGCGGCCGTCCTTTCCATTATTCTCTGGTTCATTCCGTTTGCCGAGATCCTGACTTATCCCTTCCGCATCTTCGTCACCTTCATTCACGAGGGCGGCCACGCGATCGCGGCGCTGCTGACGGGAAACTCCGTCGAGAGCCTGAGCATCGCCACGAACGCCAGCGGCGAAACTTACACCACGAGGGGCGGCACGTTCTCGCAGATGTTCGTCTCCAGCGCGGGCTACCTGGGCGCGATGGCCTACGGCGCTCTGTTGCTCGTCCTGATTCGCAAAGCGATTGCCGCGCGGATCGTGTTGCTGGGATCGGCTGCGGTGGTTTTGGCGCTGACGCTGGTCTACGGACTTTTCAAACCAATCTTCTCAGGCCTCGGCTGGTCGGGAATTCCGTTCACGATCCTGGCGGGCACGGCGCTGGCCTTCGGCTTGATCCTGCTGGCGAGATACGCCAGCGCGCGCGTGGCCACCTTCTTCGTCAGCTTCCTGGCAGTTCAATGCATCCTGAACGCGCTGCTCGATCTGAAGACAGTCTTCTTTCTCTCTTCGCCGTTTGCGCCTTCGGTGCCAACTGATGCGGTGAACATGGCGAACGCGACTGGCGTGCCCGCGATCTTTTGGGCCGCTCTCTGGATCACGGTTGCGGTGGGCATTCTCGGAGTCGCGATGCGGCTCTATGTCTCAGGCAGACGGAAGCAGTCCCTCATCGATGCGCCGTTCGACCAAATCCCGGTCCCGCTTTTTCCAACCACAATCGGAGAAAGCAACAACCTGCGCTAACTCTTGCATGTCAGAACCACCGGCGTGAGCGGGTGGTCGGCTGGGTTTGCGTAGCTTGGCCCACGAAGTCAGGCCGCCCCCTTGCGGAGGCGGTTCTGACAACTCCACGACTGAGCGGCAACAACTACGGCGTCGGTGTTCCCGGCGGCTGCGGCGCTTCGTTTTAGGAGTTGTGGTGGCAGGGTTATTGATTATTGCTACCCCCTTCCCAGAGTGAACCCACGCAAGACTATTGGCAGGAGATTTCATCGCTTCAAAAACGAGTAGCCGCTCTAGAGAAATACAATAAGGATCGAGAAAAGGCGGCGGCGGAAGAGAACGAACGCGAACGCAATCGGCGTAAGCAAAATGAAGGCCCGGCCGATTTCCGGGATCGGCCATAACCAACTTGTAGGGAATGGTCCTTCGTCAACTCGCGATTCTTTCACGTTAGTCAAGCATATAGTTAACGTTTCCGAGGGGTGGCGTCCCGACAAATCGGGATTTGACCCCTGGCTACCATCCGTCACGCCTTCAGCGTGATAATCGAGCCCCACACTCGATCGGAGAACCTGTCACCGCAAATCTGACGTTAGAACTTGTAGCGATAGCGCAGCGTGACACCGCGACCGGGTCCGTCGATGCCCCAACTAATGCCGCGATACTGTTTGTCGCCGATGTTTTCAAAGTCGAACAGGAATTCTGAACGTTCGGTGACGGTAACCGCGCCGCGCACACCGAACAATCCGTAGCCCGGCACTGCCGTGTACAGCGGAACGTTGGTGTTGGCATCGACTACGGTCACGCCGTTGATAGTAGCGCCGATGGGCAGCAGGCGATTTTGCACCTGGGCCAACGTCTCCCCGGTTGAGATCAAGGTGCCGCCCGCGGTGTTGCAGCCGCCGCCTCCCGGAGTCGTGACGCCGCGCACGCAGGCGCCGCGGCGGAAAAAGTTTTGGATAGTTGCGCGCGAACGCGCCGCACCCGTGCGACGGTCAGAGAGATCGAGCGACGAAAGACGGTTTTGCCGGCCGGTCATGATTGAGTAGGCCTCGACGTAGAAGCGCGCGCTTGGCCGGTAACGCAGGCTCACGTTCCCTCCAGGATTCGGCACGCCGCCTTCGACGTTCGGCGGCAGTCCGTTTAGCAGACTGTGCGCGCGGATGTAAGTGAAGTTCGCGTTGGCGCTGAATTGATGATTAAACAGCACCTGCGAATTGAACTCGACGCCATTGAAACGCGCGTCGTCGTAGTTGACGCGCACCAACACCGGACTCCCCGGCGCTGCGGCGACTGACACCCAACCCCGACTGTTTTGCGAAGTAATCTGGTCGCTGCCCAGGAACTTGCCGACCGCTCCCGGCGGCAAGATCAGCGCCTGATCAAAGTAAACATCGCTCAGTTTGGTAGTGAATCCAATCAGCTCAGCGGCAAATCGCCTGCTGGTGTAACGCAGAGATAGATCGAAGCTGTCGCTGGTTTCCGGCGCGAGGCTGTTGACGGGGATGCCGGTCGAAACAGCATCAGCGCCGGCCGTCGTGCCGATAAAGCCGCCGAGGCTCGCTGCCGTCTGCGTGTTCACTTCAAAACCGGTGCCGACGAGACCGACAATGCCGAGGTCTGTCGTGTTCGGCGCGCGAAAGCCGCGCGCGTATTTCGCGGCGACGTCGAAACCATGGCCGACATTAAGCACGGCTCCGATGCGACCCGAAAGCGCGCTGAATCGTTCGCTGTCGTCAGGAAACAACGGACGACCGCCGACGATAGGCGCGTCAGCCGCGCGCGCGCGATACGAAGCGACGTTGTAACGCAGCGCGCCGCTCAGTCGCAGGCGATCGGGAATCGCTGTGAATACGTCCTGAACAAAGAAGCCGTAGGAAAGGTAACGCGCGCCGTTCGGAACGCGCGGTCGCGAATTTGTGACCACGCGAGTGACCGGATCCGTGGTGAACGCGGGAGCGCGAATATGGTCGCGGTACACGTCGGCGCCCAGCAGCACCGTGTTGCGTTCGCCCAGTCGCTTGTCGACGTAAAAGTTGAAACCAAAAACGTCCGTGCGTTCGCGTTGATTGGTTATCGCGGCGAAAGGATTGCCGTTGCCGCCCTGGTTGACTCGTTCTTCACGCTGGCCGTTGTAAGAGAAAGTGAACGAGCCGGTGTCAAAGGGGCCGAGGTCCTGCTTGATCAAACGAGCGTAGAACAGATCAGCGATCAGGTTGCGCAGGTCGGCAATCAGGTTGCCGTCGCCGCCGAGCAGTTGGTCGTAGCGCCGGCCGCCGTCCTGCTGACTGCGATCGTAACTGAAAAGAAATTGAGTGGTGTTGTTGAAATTGACGTTGGCCCGCAGCAAACCGCCATACTGCGTGAACGCACTGTCGGGCAGTCGCTCGCCGAGGATATCGGAAGGAATTCCGAGAAAACGCGTGACGGCTGCGTGCGTGTCGAGGCCTTGCCCTGGACGCAGCTTGTTAATCCGGCGGCCGCTGCCGTTGATCAGGAAGCCGTAACGCCTGGTGCCGTAAGTCAGCAGTTGGCTACCGCCGAAGGCGTTTGAAACCGAGGAGTAAAAGTTGTTCGTTTGGCCATGAAATTCCGGCGTGTCGTTTCCGAAAACAGGCGAACGCGAAATGAAATTGATCACACCGCCGTGAGCGTCAGAGCCGTATTGCGAACTATTGGGACCGCGCAGGATTTCGACAGTCTGAACACTCGATGGCTCGATCAGGCTGAAGAATGTCCCGACGCCGCCGCGCTGGGCGCTGGTCGTGTAACGCACGCCGTCACGGTAGACAGCAACGTTTCGGCCCGTCAGCCCGCGCACAAAAACGGCGCTGAGCGAAGGACTCGTTCGTTGCAAATTAACACCCTGTTCTTCGTCAACTACCTGGGCGATGACTTCAGTGCCGCGCTGCAAAATTTCGTCGGTCGAGATGAGATTGATCGGCTGGGCCAGCGCTCGCGCGCTGGAAATCTGTCCCGCCTCTGCCGTGACCGTGACCTGCTCGCTTAGAGGCGTCACGGACAACTCCAGATCCAAATCTTTCTTTTCGCCCGCGTGCAATTGCACCGCCGCACTCGCCTGTCCGAAGCCGGACTGCGTGACGGTGATCGCATAGCTGCCGGGCGCCAGATTCTCAAACGTGAACTTGCCGTCTGGTCCGGTGACCGTTGAACGCAGGATCGCGAAAGAATGCACCAGCGAGACTTCCGCTCCGCTGACGGCGGCGCCCGTCGCGTCTTTTGCAGTTATGCTGATGCTGCCGGTTTCTGACTGGGCAACCACAGGCGCACTCAAAACTACGCTCAACAAGATCGCGATCAGCAGCGACAAAGTAGTCGCCAGGATTTTGAAAGTTTTCATACGGAACCTCTTAAACAAACTGGACTTGGATCAATTTGTGCGAATCGTTGACAGAGCCGTCTGGAGTGCGAAAGGACTCTAACGGCAGGCGCGAACTACTACCAGTTGTCGTAGCTATCGGCCGTCGTAGTAAACCGACAGGTGCGTAGTTGGTTTGTCCTGGGAAATTTTTGGATGAACAGCGAGGACTATCGCAACACAAAAACAGCGTGTTCGATTAGTTCGTGAACTCTGGAAAGCAGGTGAGAATTCGTGGCAGCGAAGGCGAAGCCCACCAGCACCACCGCGGCGGGACTCCAAACGAAAAGGGTCGTCAACAGATCATGGCGTGAACTCGTGCCGCGTTCGGTCGTCGCGAGCAGGATGAGCCGGCGCACGCGCGACTTGACGCCTTTGGTTTCGCCTTCCTGGCCCAACAGAAAAACGCCCGCGGGCATTGTCGGCCTCATTCCCTGCGGAATGCTTCTGGCGATTTTGACGAGGGCGGAGGCGAGATCGAGCGCGACATTATTGCCCTGGCGCGCCGCATTTTCATCAGCCGCCTCTTCCGACGCTTCCGACCAGGCCCGCCCCAGCGAACGGCCGCTGGGAATGATCAGCAGCGTGTCGCTGCAGGCCTGCATCAGGCCGCGCTTCAGGTTATCGCGCGCCGCGAGATGACCATTCTCATGAGCCACGGCGGCGGCAATTTCGTCAGGAGTCAGAAACTCAAAGACCTGCGAGGCGATGAAAACTCTCGGCCGCAGGAAACCGACGATGCCGATCAGCGGAAACGCGTGTTCAATCTGGTAAGCCTCAATGTCAATTCCTTCGATCTGAATCGGCTTGCCCTGACGCAGCCAATCGGCAGTCAGGTTTGCGGTCGCGCGATGCGTGGCAATGCCGCGGAAGATCGAAACAGCCATGCCGGTTGCGGACAGCAAGGCCAGCAAACCAAGTTTGAGACTAACTGCTTCCGCTGCGTGACGAGGTTCATAAGCGATGTAGGCGGGAACAACCAAGAGTGCAACTGTCAGAAAAGCGAGCAGCGCCGGCAGGGTGCGCAAAGAAAAAAGCAATCGAGCTCGCGAGACCGCGGTCCAATTCCGCGTCAGTCCCCCACCAACTCGCCAGAGCCCGGCAATGGCTAACGACGCGAGGCTGTTAAAGGCCAGCAACGCCGCGAGCAGCAATGAGAGTCCGAGAAGTTCGAACATTGGTCAGCGCCCTGCTTCCAGCTCTTTACGCTTCTCTTTAATCAAACGATCGAGTTCGTCGAGCAGCTCGCGATCTCGTTCGCTAACAGTGTCGACTATACAGGCGAGCACCGGCGCCACCGCATCCGCGCCGTGACCGAGCAGTCCGTCAATAACGTCTTCCCTGATTCCCTGCTCGAGCTCGTCCGAAGACACGGCCGGCCAGTAAACAAACGCGCGGCCATCTTTTCGGCGCGTAAGCAGCTTTTTCTTGTAGAGGCGATCCAAAGTCGTCATCAGCGTCGTGTAGGCGATTTTCTCGCCGAACGCGAGATAAATGTCGCGCACGCTGACTTCGTCACGCCGCCAGATTTCCTGGAGAACGTTCTGCTCCAATTTACCCAGAGACTCGGAAGCTACGTCCCGGGGCCGCTTAAATCCGCGTAGAAGGAATCTCGATGTCGTCATGTCAGGCGCATTGTTGTGCAAACGAAGCGTTCCTGTCAATGAGTTGAATGCCCGGGTAATGATGCATTTTCAATGTTGAAATGGAGCCGTGAATAAAGAGCAGGCCAGCGGCCAACATGAAATCAGAACCGGGAGCGGTAGCGACCGGCCGGAACACTCAATTTTCTAAGGACGTTCTATGGCCTACATTCAATTTACTGTTTGAAGCCCGACCGGTCGCTACCGCTCCCGGTTCTGATTTCGGTTTCTAATCGGATGGGCGGACCCTCATCACCGCGGACGGCCGAAGAACAAGACGTAGCCATCCGCGTCCTTCAACTCGAAACCACGCAAGCCGTCATGCGTGTCCTTCAGCGGCTCGGAGAATTCGACGTTGCGCGAAACAAATTCGGCCGCCAGTGCATCAGGATCCGGAACATAAAGGTACGCGTCCCAGCGGGCCATAGGTTCGCGTTTGCCGTTCGGCAGTGGATCTACGCCGACGTCCTTAAGCATGATCATCGCACGCCCTCTGTTCACGATGCCGAAGAAGGGCTCGTCAGCTGGATGCTGGTAGGTGATTTCAAAGCCAAGTCGATCACGGTAAAACGAAAGCGCTGACGGTGCGTCGCGTACGATGAAACAAGGTGAGACGCCGCCAATCTCTGCTGGTGTCATGTGGATCCCTTGCCTTTGCGCTACCCCTTGAGCCTTTAGTGACCCGCTCCGTCGTCCTGGTCCAACGAGTTGTTCTACGGCGCGGTGCGCTATACCCCGAACTGCCTTAGGTGATGGTCCGTGTGCTTGTACGTTGCCACGCCCCACTCACGGAACGACAGCCAGCCGAACAGCGGATGAACCGGCCCACCGCCTTCGCGCGGCCCGGCCCCGATGCGCTCCACCAGAGACACGAGCTCAGCCTGAATAGCTTCGACCGGCGCCGCATCGGGGACCAGCAGCTCCGGCGCGGTCGGCGCGCTCTTCGGGAACGGGACTACGTGCAGGATGAGATGCTTGATTGGGAATACCTGAAAAGCCCGCTTGCCCTTGGGCGCAACCGGGAGTTCGCCGAGCGCCATCAGTGCCGAATCCCTTAGGTGGGTGAGCATGGCCTTGGCATCCATCCGACCCCAACGCGCTGCCGAGGCGCTGGTCACGGAACCAATCCGCTGCAGGATTGCCGTTCGGTCGACATCATTCAGGATCGAGCCCACTGCAGTCCTCCTTCACTTCGTGTGGCAAACCAGGCCGGTCGAACGTCCTAAGTTTAGGTCAGAACTGCTCCATAATACCGCGACGGGGGCACAACGTCAGCGTTAACTGGGCACGAAGAGACGCTTTTTGCCGGGACGTAGTTGGACGTCAACCATCGCGATAAGGCTCAAGGCTGTGCGTGAGGTCAGTAAGAAGCTTCTTTGAGGTGAGTTAGGCGCATGACGCAAGCGGCGCCACGGACGCTCGCCGCTTGCGCGCAACTGCCGGAAAGAATTCAACCGCAGATGTCATGCGGAAAACAGTATCCAAACGCGTGATTTCAAACACCCTGCGGATCTGTTTGCTGACGTTCATGAGTTCGAAGCGGACGCCGTTCGCTTCAGCCTGCTCGCGCAACTCCAACATCACGCCTAAGCCGCCGGCATCGACCGTGGTCACCTGGGATAAATCAAGTTTGACGGCGCTGGCCTCTGCGATGGATCGCACCGCGCTGCGCAGAGTCTCCGTTTCGCCGTTTACAATTTGACCCTGCAAGCCGATGACGGCGATGGTTCCCAATTTTCTGGATTGTACTTTCAACATGACTAACCCCTCCCTTGAACAGTTAACGCCGGCACCTTCGTTAGGTTTCACTTTCTTTACTAGCCATAAATAAATCTCTAAGGCCATAAGTAAAGACGCCTGAAGCCGGCTTTTGTTAACTCTTTTCTGAAAAATTTCACTGCGCCAATCCGAGGATTCGTAATACATCCAACGGAGCGGATGCGCTCGCCTATTAATCAGCCGAGATCCGTCTGGCAATCAGCAGAGATCAGATCCGGCGTTAATATTTCGTGTCTCGCATGCGTCCTACCTACGTCCTGGCTAATAGGGCCGCGTGACAATTTTTCGTATTTCCGTTTCGGGGAAAGCAGGGTCCAGATGAGTTTGATGAAGCTGTCGCTGTTAAGAACCCTTCAGATCGGCGCGCGCCGTGCAAACTAAGGTTTCGTGACGGTCAGACCGGTAACGAAGGCATCGGTGTTATGCGCGAAGCGGAGGCCGTAGACGCCGTCAGTTGATTTGAGTTTGCCTGCCGTCACGAGTGCAGCCTTGTCATAACTCGCGACGACTTTGTTGTTGATGGCGCACTCAACCTTGTCACCCTTCACGGAAATCGCAATCTCCTGCGTCACGGGTTCTCCCTTGCCGGCTGCCTTGTTCACGGCCGGATCCGCGGCGCCCTTCGGACCATTCATCTGAAACGGCGCTGGTCCAAAACCGCGCACGATGAAGTTGCCGTTGCCATACGCCGCGCAGTACAAATAACTCTGCTGGTCCGTTCCCAGATCGTTACCCGCAATCACGAGTCCGTAAGGATGTGGGTGGCTGTTGATACTCATGTACTGCGGCTCCTTGAAGGTCGCCTTTACCGTGTAGTCGCCTGACGCTTTGTTGGCCGGATTCCAGTAGGTGACCGCCGGACCGGTGGTGACATGCAACGCGTCGCCATCTTTAACGAACTTCGCGCTGTTGAGCGTCAGCCCGGCGGCGGCCTCTTTGTCATCAATCTTTCCGGTCCAGCCGGGCACTGACACGCCGCCGTCCGCAAGGGCGCGTGAACCGTCTGTCTGACCACTTGGCTGAGTGGTCGTCTGCCCTCCCTGCGAGCAGTTCACTGATGGAATGAAAATGAGAGCGAGAAGCGTGAGCGCGAAAATGTAAGTGCGTCGCATGTTTGACTGATCCTCCTGATTGAATTGCCCGGGCGTTGTGTTGCGGGAAGATGATAACGCTCAACGTCGGCGTTGCGCCATCACTCGCCCGGTCGTCGGTAGTGTTCGCAGGTTCAACTCTCTGCGTTAACTCGGCGTGCTCGGCGTCTCTGCGGTGAATGCATTGCACCAAATCTCACCGCAGAGAGTCGCCGAGAACGCTGACTGCGCGAAAAAACTTCAAATTGCGACACTCCCCGGTCGTCAACTTCCCACCGGAGAAACTTTTCGCGTGCGACAATCGTTTTGAAGATTATGTATTGCCCCAGATGCGGAAAAGCCGAACAGCAACCCGAAACCTACTGCCGTCAGTGCGGCCTCTTTCTGCCTGACCTGTCGAAACCGGTCAAGCGTGAGATTCCGGCTGAAGAGCATCTGAAAGCCAATACCGTCCTCAACTCAATGACGATCGTCACCAGTCTTACCCTCTCGATTTTGCTGTTTGCTATCCAGCCCGGCAGGCATCCGCTGATCTATGTGACGGCCGGGCTTCTGATCGCGATCGCCGCCTGGCATATTCAAACTTTCATCAGAACCCAGAAGCTCAAGAAGCAGTGGAAGCGCAGAACGCCCGCAGCCGAAAGCTTATCCGCTTGGGACGAGTCACCGCCAACCATCAAATCAGCGGCCACGGCGAAGTTGTTAGACGAAGCTGACTTTTCAAACACGGTGCCGGCGAGTGTGACGGAGACGACCACGAGGCACCTGACTGAAAGACCTCAGCGAAAATCATCGTAACGCCTTCAATTAAACTTAGAGATCGCCTCAAGTAGTGTGGTCGTAGCGTGTTGCTTGGCCACTGTCATGGCCGCAGCGCGTCGAAATGTCTATAGCTTGCAGCCAAAAGATTGCGCGCTGCGGAGGAGCGCAATGTCGAGCGGCAAACATCGGGCTCCTATGGGAGCCCAGTCAGGTTGATAACGAGTATCTATAGACATTGGGTCCCTCCGGGACCGACGCCCAGATCCCCACCTGTCACTCAACGCCAATCGTCTCGGCCATTTCGCCTCGCCGCCCATTCGCTGTTATCATTCAAAGTTTGCGAACGGCCTCAAAGTTCTGTCTATCCGGCCGCCGCAACTTTTAAGGGGTTTCCCGGTTGGGTGCAAGACATGCCTGAAGAAGCCATCGAAGTACGCGGAGCTCGGGTTAACAACCTGAAGAACATCTCCTTTTCGATCCCCATCAATCAGCTCACGGTCGTCACCGGCGTCAGCGGGTCGGGCAAATCGTCGCTTGCGTTTGACACGATCTACGCCGAAGGCCAGCGGCGATATGTAGAGTCGCTCTCTGCGTATGCGCGGCAGTTTCTCGAGCGCATGGACAAGCCCGACGTTGACGAAGTGCGCGGCATCGCGCCTGCCATCGCGATTCGTCAAAAAAATTCGACGCGCAATCCGCGCTCAACGGTCGGCACCCAGACGGAAGTTTTTGACTACCTGCGCTTGCTCTACGCTCGGGTGGGTATAACTTACTGCCGTGTCTGCGGCCGCGAAGTTTACAAGGATTCGCCTGAATCAGTCGCCGACGAAATCCTGCGGACGCTGCCCGAGGGCGCGCGTTTCTACGTCTTGTTTCCCGCGCACGCCGGGCTGACGGAGCCGAGCCGTAATGGCGACGCGGAGACAGGGAGACGCGGAGACACGGGGAAAGAATCAAGGAAGTCGAAGTCATCCCCGCGTCTCCGCATCCCCGCGTCTCCGCGTCAGTCCCCTACGCCGCGTCAGACGATCACTGCTCACATCATGAGTCTGATGCAGCGTGGCTTCACGCGCTTGTACTCTGCCGGCCAAACGATCGACCTGCACTCGCCCGACGATTACCAACTCGACAACTTCGACGACGTTTTCGTCATGGTCGATCGCCTGGTTGCTCGCCCGGACATCCGGCAGCGTTTGGTTGACTCTTTGGAAATCTGTTTTCAGGAAGGTCACGGCACCGCAAACATCGAGACGGCTGACCCGGAACCGACGCGTCTGAAATTCTCTGACCGGTTTGAGTGCAAATATGACGCGACAGCGTACGCGCAACCTGAGCCGCGGCTTTTCAGTTTCAATAATCCCTACGGCGCCTGCCCAACCTGCCAGGGCTTTGGCAACACCATCGGGCTCGATCTCGATCTCGTGATTCCCAATCCCGGCCTGAGCCTGAAGGAAGGCGCGATTGAGCCATGGACCAAGCCACAGCATGAGTGGGCGCTTGACGAGCTGAAGCAGTTTTGCAAGTCAGAAAAAATTTCGATGACCGTTCCCTTTGCGCAACTGTCGCGCGCCGAGCAGCGGACGATTGTCGAAGGCAGGAAGGGTTGGGGCGGCGTGCGCGGTTTCTTCGACTGGCTCGAGACGAAGAAATACAAGCTGCACGTGCGCGTCTTTCTTTCGAAGTATCGCGGCTACACGCTCTGCCCGGACTGCGGCGGCGGACGTTTGCGACAGGAAGCGCGCGACGTGAAAGTCGGCGGTGCAACGCTGCCTGAAGTTTGCGCCCTCGCGATCAAAGATGCGGCGGTCTTTTTCGATTCGCTCAGCTTGTCGACCGAACAAGGCGCGATTGCCGAACGAATCCTGTTTGAGATCCGCAGACGTTTGCGGTTTCTCGTCGAAGTTGGTCTTGATTACCTGACGCTTGACCGTCTCGCTTCCACCCTCTCGGGCGGCGAAGCGCAGCGCATCCAACTGGCGACGAACCTGGGTTCTTCACTGGTCGGAGCGCTTTACGTGCTCGACGAGCCTTCGATCGGCTTGCATCCGCGCGACAACGACCGACTGATCAGTCTGCTTCACAACCTGCGCGACATCGGCAACACGGTGCTGGTGGTGGAACACGACGAAGACATGATGCGCGCCGCCGATCACATTCTCGACATTGGACCGTCTGCCGGCGAACTCGGCGGCCGCGTGATTTACGAAGGCGACTTTAAAGGCTTGATGGTTGATGAGAGTTCGTTGACGGCGCGCTATCTTCGCGGCGAGGCGGAAATCAAGGAACCGAAGCAGCGCCGCCAAATCAAAAAGAGAAATTTGTCCCTGCGTGGCGCTTCGGAACACAACCTGAAAACGTATCGACGTTGATTTTCCGCTGGACATGCTGGTTTGCGTCACGGGCGTGAGCGGCTCCGGCAAGTCGACGTTGATTCACGATTGCATTTACGCTGGGCTGAAGAAACAAAGAGGCGATTGGCAGGGACACGTCGGTGCGTTTTCAAAGCTGGAAGGTGGCGAGCTGATTGACGACGTGATTCTGGTTGACCAGTCGCCGATCGGGCGCACGCCGCGCTCGAATCCGGTCACCTACATCAAAGTTTACGACGGCATTCGCGAAGTGTTTTCCTCGACGCGCGAGGCCCAGGCGCGCGGGTTTGATCCGTCACACTTCTCTTTCAACTTGCCCGGCGGCCGCTGCGACGTTTGTCAGGGCGACGGCACGGTCACGGTCGAGATGCAGTTTCTCGCCGACGTCGAATTGGTCTGTGAAGAGTGTAAAGGAACGCGCTTCAAGCAACAGATTCTCGACATTCGTTATCGCGGCAGGAACGTGCACGAAGTCTTGAACATGACCGTGCGCGAGGCGATCACTTTCTTCCGTGAAGTACCAAAGATTACCAATCGTTTGAAGGTGCTGGATGAGGTCGGACTTGGTTACTTAAGGCTGGGCCAGTCAGCCACAACTCTTTCGGGCGGCGAAGCGCAGCGCATCAAACTGGCAGCGCAACTCTCAAAACGTACCGGCGCCAAGACGCTCTACATTTTCGATGAACCGACCACAGGTTTGCATTTCGACGACATCAACAAACTCCTCGCCGCCTTCCGCGCGCTGATCGAGGCGGGCGGTTCGCTGCTGGTGATCGAACACAACCTCGACGTGATCAAGACGGCTGATTACATCATCGACCTCGGCCCCGAAGGCGGCGCCGCCGGCGGACACGTCGTTGCCACCGGCACCCCCGAAGCGATCATGCGATCAAAGGCATCCCACACCGGCAGGTACCTGAAGGCGCACCTCTCGAAGACTAATGGCAAGCCTCAAACCGGGACCAAAGTGAACGGTCAGACATATCGGATCTGATCTTGAATCTCATCCGCTGTCACCCGATCCAAAATGACTAATAATCGGCGCGCAATTGTTCGGGGACGCGATTGCGCTCGATAAAGGCGTTAATCTCGGCGGTGTGATCGCTGTAGTAGCTTAACGCATCGAAAACCTGAGCGAGACTTAGATGCGGCAGGTGCCGTGGTATCTCTTCCGGGGCAACAGGCTGTCTCCAGAGTTCAACAATTGCTCGAACAGGTGTGCGAGTGCCTATGATGATGGGTTCGCCACCCATGATCTCGTCGTCGGTAATTACGTAGCGGTGTTTGGTTGCGGTAGTCATCGTGGGTGAATCTATCGGATTACTCGAGCGGATGTTACCGGATTTTCTGACCACATGTGAATTATCATGCTCAGCGCATGATAACTGCCCTCCCAAAACGACGCATTTCTCGCAAACGGCGTCTCGTCTATATCCTGGTCATCTATCTCAGTTTTCTTCTTCTGTTCGCAGCGATCGAAGTCGGCACGCGGCTGACGATGGACCATGTTTCGAGTCTCGATCTGTTTGTCGTTGCGCGGCAGCAGAAGGCGCAGGTGGCCGACGCGAAGCAGTCGGGAATATTCGAAGGCGATCCGCTGCTGCTGTGGCGACTGAAGCCGAATCTCGACAGGGCCGTCTGGGACTTCACCGTGCTTTCGACAAACGCCGAACACCTGCGCTCGGAACACGCGGGCGAAACGCTGGCAACAAAGCAGCCCGGCACGATTCGGATCGTCTGTCTGGGCGATTCAGTGACGTTCGGTTTTCGCGTGCCCGTCGTGTGGCCCGATAAGCCGACGGAGTTTGATCCGGAGTGGCTTCCCTTCCCGATGCTGCTCGAGAAACAGTTGCGCGCAACCAACCCCGGACGAAAGATTGAAGTGGTGACGATGGCGGTGCCCGGTTACACGAGTCATCAGGGACTCGCGTGGCTGCGGCGAGATATTGAACGGTTGCAACCCGATCTGTTGACAGTCAGTTTCGGGTGGAACGATGCAAGCTTGAGCGACGTGGCCGACCGTGAGGCGATCAGAGTGAACTGGAGTTCGGTTGCCGTGCGTTGGTTGATTGATCACAGTCAGGCTTTCGCGCACGCGACGCGTTGGCTGCGAGCCAGGGAGGCGAATCAAAGACAACCGCAAACAACGCCACCCGCCGCCGGAGAGCCGCCCGCTTACCCAGGCGGTTCTGACAAGCGACGTGCGCCCGACCGCGCGCGTTTCTCAAGTTGAGTACGTCAACAACATGCTTGCGATTGAAAGTCTCGCGCGCCAGCGCGGAGCGGCTGTGATCGTCATCGCCGCGCCCTATCGCGATCATTCCGTCGAAGCACCGGAGGCTGTTCTAATGTGGGAATATCGCGCGGCGTTAGGACGGGCGATGCGTCAGCGCGACATCCCGTTTCTGGAAATATTGGAATTGACGGAAGAAGCCTACCCGGCAAACGAAGGCTGGTTTGGCGAACGAATTCATCCGAATCACATGGGCCACCGCTTGATGGCGTCGGAGTTGTTGGAGCTGATCGAATCCAAACGGTTGCTTCCAAACGTACAAATTCCGACATTCATCCCCTGATTTGAAGAATGCCGTTCTCCGTGGCGTCCGACTCCCCAAACGGTTATGCGAATGCAATCATCGGTTATAGTGACTGCGGAGGAAACTTAACGAATGAGTCTCAAAGAAAAGATTGTCTCTGATCTAACTTCGTCGATGAAGGCGCAGGACGCACCGCGCACGTCGACGTTGCGCATGGTGAAAGCCGCGGTGATGAATCGCGAGATCGAAAAAGGCGGCCAGCTCGACGACGAGGAAATGATGAAACTGCTCCGCTCGCTGGTCAAACAGCGTCGCGATTCGGTTGAGCAGTATGAAAAAGGCGGACGCCAGGAACTCGCCGACAAAGAGAAAACCGAAATCGAAGTAATCGAAGCCTACCTGCCGCAAGCAGCTTCGCGCGAAGAGATTGAAGCAGCAGTCGCCGCCGCCCTCGCCGAAACCGGCGCCAGTTCGCAGAAAGATATGGGCAAAGTCATGAAAGCCGTGCAGGCGGCGCTGGCCGGCAAAAATGCCGACGGCCGAACCGTAAGCGAGATCGTGAAAGCAAAACTGAGCAGTTAGATTTTGGAGTGCGACGATCGGTCATCGCACTCCAACCCTACCGTACGTACGAAACAGCGGCGACAGGTCGCCGCAGACCAAAGCGGCGTCGAGCCGCCGCACTCCAAAATTCCTATTTCTTCCTGGGCTTGTCTGTGTAGGTGATTTCGATCTGCGGTGGGTTCCCCGGATCAAAATCGCTACTGAAGAACACCTGGTTGGCGTTAGCGACGTTGCGCACCGTCACGTTAGTAATGTGCGCGGACTGTTTCGAGGCTTTGTATTTCCCAGTCTTCTTGTCGGGGCTTCCCAGGCATTCGGTGCCGTGGTTCTTACCGCACTGAATTTCCAGTGAGCCGCCTTTGATGATTATCACATCACCTCCGCCTTCCTCTGCGGGAGCCTGATTAACCAAAGCGAAAACTCCGAGAGCCAAAACGCAGATTGCGGCCGCGGCAATGATGAGTAAACGTAGTTGACGCATTTTTTTCTCCTCTTTCTGGGGATGGAAGGAATGAGTAGGACAGACATTGCTGGCTGTCCCGTTGAGACAAACACGCCGACAGGCAGGAGGCCTGTCTTACACGGACCCGATGAGTTGGTCGAGCTGTTTTCGGAACCTTTGCACATCTGGGCGATTGAGGTACGTGCTGTAGTTTTGACTATCCCAACGCTCCGCGAGTTTAGAAAGCGTGTCTTTTGCCCGCATAGCATACTCGTGTGCGCCGTTTTTGTCTGCAAGGTTTTGACTGCTCGCCGCAGCAATCAGCAGCGCTCGCCATTCGGAGGCTTGCCGGCCCAGTTTTGAGAAAGCTGTTTGGGCCTGAGTGGCGCGTTCCAGCGCGCCGCGCGAGTCGCCGGCAAGGAGCATTGCTTCGGCGAGCGCGAGTTGAGTCCGCGCCAGCAGCGCCGGATCGTTGAGCTGGCCCGCCGTGTTTAGTGCCTCTGAAAGCAATTTGGTCCCGGCCGGCGCTGCCCCACCGTACGCCTGGGCCAGGCCCATCACCAGTTGGGCGGCCACCACCACATCGGGCGATTCTTTCCCCGCGTCCCGGGAAACCTTCTCCGCGAGAGTTCGCGCGTCGCCGAAGTTTCCCTGGCTCAAGGCCATCTCCGCCGCCACCAACTTCAACTGCAGCGACAGTTGCTTCAGTTCACTGCCGGGCTTTTCGGCGATGACGGTCGCCTGGTCCACGAGCGATTGGGCTTCACTGTAACGGCCCAGCGCTGACATCGCCGTGGCTCGCCCGAGGAAATTAAAGCCGAGGCTTCGCTGCACTCCCTGCGCGTTGTAAATTTCATACGCCTGACTAAAGTGCGTGAGCGCCTCAGTAAACTTCTCTTCGCGGAGCAAGCCGTAACCGCGTTCGGCATGGGCCAGGGCGACTTGCGATTGATCGTTTGACTCGGTAGCCAGTTGCAGCAGTTGTTCGTGACCTCTTTGCGCGGCGGCGTAGTCGCCTTTTTGCAAGTTGGCACGCGCAATCAAACTGAGACAGGAAAAAGTCTCCGAGCGGTAACCGCCCTGAAGATAAAAGGCAAGCGCGGGTTCCAGATAAGTAACCACCTCGGCCGGCCGGTTTTGCTGTTCACGCAAACTTGCCAACGCCGAACGCGCGCGCGCTTCGTTGTAGCGCGCCTTAGCTCGCTCGGCTGTCTCCAGCGCCTGCTGCAGATATTTTTCCGACTCGGCAAAATCGCCGCGCACCAGAAACGCGTAGCCCAGATCGACCAAACCCTGCGTGCTGAGATTTTCCATGCCGTTGCGCTGGGCCAGATCGACAGCTTCGTGCGCGTGTTCAGCAGCCTTGCCAATTTCGCCCTGGTCGACGGCGATCGTGCTCAGTTGCAGCAGCACCTTGATTCGTTGCGACGTTTGCTCGCCGGCCTTGGCAAGCGCGAGCGCTCGTTCCAACTGCGCGGTCGCGTCGGAAAGTTTGTTCAGTTGATTGAACAAGGCGCCGCGTTGGTAGACAACTTCAGTGCGGCCTTCAAGATTGCCGAGCGCCTGGTAGATCGATTCTGCTTTGTCGAACGAGGCGAGCGCGTTCGGCAGATCACGCTGGCGGCCGTACAGACTTCCGAGTCGCAGAAACGCCGTGCCGTATTGCGGATTGCGGTTGGTGGCTTCGGTGTGCGCCGCGATCGCGTTCCTGAGGTCCTGATTTTTGTCGTACGCGTCGCCGAGGTCCACGTAGACGTGCGGCTTCTGAGTCTCCGGGGTCTCGCCGAGGATTTGCTTGTAAAACTCGATCGATTTGGCGTAGTCGTGCCGGGTGGTCGCCATGATCGCGTCGATGTAAAGCGAATCGAGCTTTGAAAGCGTGGCGCGATCGGCGGAATTGACGCGCAAAAGTTCGTCCTTGGCCCGGTCAACGTAATCCAACTCCACCAACGCTTCAGCCAAACGCGCATGGGCCAACATGTAACCATCGTCGGCCGCGACCGCGCGTTCGAGCGCCTGGCTGGCCTGGTAGTAAGCGCCGTCGCGAAGCGCGTTCGTGCCAATCTCGTACCAGCGCGCGGCCTCGTCGGTCGGCACGTGCGGCGACGTGCGCGCGAAGCGAAACACCAGGAACCCGGCAACGAGCAAGATGCCAACTCCAATCAGAATGTAGGAAATTGGTATGCGCGGCCGCCGCAGAATTTGCGAAAGGTTGCTGAGCGTTTTGCTTGGGCCACCGCCAAGAATTGACGGCGAAGTTTGCCTGATGAGCGTTTGCCCGGAAGTTTCTTCGAGTCGCTCCTGCACCGCCTTGAGATCGGCAATCATCTCTTTCGCCGTTTGGTAACGCTTGTTTGGCTTTTTGGCGAGCGCCTTCTGCGCGATGAAATCCAACTCACGCGGCACCGTGTTGTTGTACTTCGAGGGCGGCGGCGGCTCGACGTGCAACACATTCGCCGCGATCTCAATGAAACTATTTCCGGCGAACGGCGTGCGGCCGGTGATGCCTTCGTAAAGCAGCGTGCCGAGCGCAAAGAGATCGCTGCGGCCGTCGACCGCGCCGCCCACGGCTTGTTCCGGCGAAAGATACGCCGGCGTCCCCAACACCACACCGCTGCGAGTTTCCGTCGAGAGCAGCGTGCGCGCTTCCGGTTCCGAAGCGCCGCCGGCCTCTCTGTTCAGTTGTTTGGCTAATCCGAAATCGAGGACCTTAACCTGGCCGCGGTCGTCGATCATGATGTTCGACGGTTTGATGTCGCGATGAATAACTCCGCGCGCGTGGGCCTCGATCAGGGCGGTGGCGATGTCAGCGACAATCGCCACGACGCGAGCAAGAGTGAGTTCGCCCTTCGTCATCAACTCGTCAAGCGATCGGCCTTTCGCAAGTTCCATCACCAGAAACGGCCGGCCCTCGTCAGTCTCGCCGTAGTCAAACAGCGTGGCGATGCCCGGATGATTCAGCTCGGAAACGGCGCGCGCCTCGCGCAGGAAACGCGCGCGATAGTCCTGCGAGTCAGAGTTTACCGCCGGAAACTTAATCGCCACGCGACGGCCCAGGTGCGTGTCTTCGGCGAGATAGACAGTTCCCATACCTCCCTGTCCGAGAGGTTCCAAAATTCGATAATGTGAAACTGTTTTCCCGATCATTGTCGTGGGTTGGTGCACAACCAGCAGGTTGCGCGGTCGCCTTATTACGACGTAACGACGGCGGGAACCACTTGCAAGGCAGTGAACAACGAAGGCCCGAAGTAAGTACGCGCCGATACTACGATAGTGCAAGGGCCTTTTCAATCATTTCGTCGAGAGCCTCATCTCGCCCGTGAGATTTGAACCGCCAAGACGCCAAGAGCGCCAAAGCATGAGAGACGGAGAGACAAGGAACCTTGCTAATGGCCCGATGCACGTCAGTGGTTTAGTAGTGTCGCAGTTTCAACTCTCTGCGTTAACTCGGCGTGCTCTGCGTCTCTGCGGTGAATGCATTTGCACCACGTCTTACCGCCGAGTCGCAGAGAACGCTGAGGCTGCGCAGAGAGAACTTCAAATTGCAACACTACCCAGTGGCTTGGAACTGTCCTGGTCTGATTGGATCGATCTTGCTCTTGGCGGTCTTGGCGGTCCATCAACCCCGGGCCGTGAAGAACTTCACCGCCGCCCCCGTTACGTTTCCACTCCAGAAGTCACTCACAGTCGCAAGCACGCACTCAACATCCGACTTCGTGCAAATTTGTTCTCAGGAGAAAAACAATGTCACGCATCCTCCGCATGCTCCTCGCTTCGCGCGCTGGTCAGCAAAAATCCGAGACTCTCAACGTCACACAGAAAATCCTTTTGACTTTGTTACTGGCATGCGTGGCTACGTTGCCGCTCTGGCTGGGCCTGGAACGGGCGCATTCGGCGCCGGCGACACTTCCGGCGCCGCCTTCGCCATCGCCCATCGTGACCATCGATCTTCCCGACGAAGTGATGATCGGTGAGGATTTTTTCTTTGACGTGACGTTTAAAAACACGCCCGGCGCGGCTGTCGGGTTTGGGCCGTACGTCGCATTGTTCCTGCCGGCCAGAGGCGCGGACGGAAACGCGTCCGGACACAAATGTGACGGCATCAGTTTCAAGAGTGCTGAGGCGCTGTTCGATACTCCGGCAAGCGTGCCGCTGCCGCCGCAGTCACCCGTCTCGCTGAACAGCAGCGCCGGCAACGTCGACTGTCCTCCCATTTTCACACTTCCATTCCCGGGAATGACCATGACGCCCGCGCCCGCCGGAGACTTTCAACTCGTCGTGCTCGAACTGCCGTTTGGAAGTTTCGACGCCACCCAACCGCCGATAAAGATCAAGGTCAAGGCCCACGTCAGCAACTATGCCGATCTGGTGACGGCCACTTCAGGAACGCCTTTGAGCGTCTATGCGGTGGGCGGCTTTCGCTACGGCGCAGACGCCTTGAACAATCACCCGAGCGACCCGCTGATTGAGTCAGCCCTGGTTTCCGACCAGACCAAACCGACAGTCTTCAAGCTCACAAAGTCGGCGAACGCGCCTGAAGATGAAACCGTGACCGGGCCAAATTTTCAACGCAAGTACACCATCGTCGCGGACATCGCCGACACGCAGAAAATCGACAACCTCGTCGTGCACGATTTTCTGCACAACAACGTGCAGTACCAGGGAATGGTGAACGTCAAAATTGGAACCACAACGGCAGTTGTCGGCTCAACCTGTAGTTCCGGCGTCGACTATCGCATCACCAAACAACCGCCAACCTCGGGTGCGGCCAATTCGCCCAACAACGAGCTGGAAATATCATTCTGCCATTCGATAACCGGAACCAGCGCCGCCGCCGACGTAACCATCACGTTTGCGTTTTACATCCCGGAGTTTGACGCGAACTCAGCAACGGTTTTGCCGACGAACTGCAAGCCCGCCACCTCAATCAATGACGTGAAAGCCGAGGGTGATTGGACTCCCTCTGATCCGCGCGACCAGCCAATGATTCACGTCGAAAGTGATTTGACGCAGCAGGATCACACTCTCCAGGACAAGTGCATCGCCATTCAGAAAAGCGCGGGCCTAGCCATTGACACGAACGCGCCCGGGCTGACACCCGGCGACACCTTGCAATACAAACTGGCCTTCCAGGGTTCCGATTACAAAACGTTTGGCAGTCTGGTTGTCAACGACATGATCTCGAACGGGCAGAAGCTGGTCCCGGGTTCGGTTACGCTCACGATAAGCGATCAATTCGGGACCAGGTCGGGCACCATTCCGCTCGCCTTCATTTCGCAGACGGCCGATCCGGCGGGTGCGTCGAAGTTTTGCTCGGCGCAACTGCAGGCGCCGCCAAACGGCACTGTGCTGACGTTCAACGTTTCCGGAGCGATGGCTGCGATTCCCGGCCCCCTCGCGCCCAGATTGACCGCCGGCATTTGGACCGGGGGTTACGCCGCGGGTTCAACGCCGCCGCACAACCCCGCGCTCGGCACGATCACTTTTCGCGCGCAAGTCCTTGACGACTTTCAATACCCGGTCACGCCGGGTGACAAGTTTGTGGACAAAGAAGATCCGATGAACAACTGCGTCGCGATCAACGCCAAAGTCTTACAAAACAAGCCGCGTCCGACCCCGATCAATCTGCCGATCAACATCCCGAATGTGGTCGTCGCCGGGGCGTTCGACAACAGCGCCACGGCGGTGAGACTAATCGGCGACACGCTGCGCAAAACGGTCTACTCGGTTAAGCGCGCCAACACGTTCGGCGTCTTTAATCCTGTCTGTGGACCAGGCAGCTCGGGCTCTTGTTCCAATTTTCCGTTAGCGCCGCAGGAGGTTCGCGCCGGCGATCAGGTCACTTATCAAATTGAAAAGATTCTTCCCTCGACCGACGCTGAAAATCTCGTCATTGAGGATTGGTTACCGCAGCCGACTTACCTTGTTACCGGTATCAACTTCTCTAACATTCCCTGTGTGGGCGTTCCTGGCCCAGGCAATGCCTGTCTCGGAGCCGGCGACACTCTTCACTCGTTGCCGATTTCGCCAACGGTCACCGCGAACTCAGCGACGAACAGCATCAGCTTCAACTACGGCACCTTCAACGACACCGGGAACCAACCCCGCAAAATCGTGCTGTGGTTCACTTACACGGTGACGAACCTGCCGTTCGCCGACGGACTGTTTCTAACGAACGAAGCGCGCGAGTGCGAAACCAACACCTTCGGCGCAAAGTTCTGTCAGGTGTCGATCGCACAGGTGAACGTCCGGCAACCCAATCTGAAAATTCGGAAAGGCGTGGTTGCGTCCAGTAACCCAAATGCTGTTTTCAGTCCTGCGCCTCCGTTCCCTGCCGGCGTCGTTTTCAATTCCGGTGGTTATGTATCCGGAACCATAAACAATCCTGCAAGCATAAACAGCAACGTCTCCAACGTAGACGCGAATGACATCGTGACGTTTGCAGTGACGATTGAAAACGTCGGCGGCGCGCCGGCGTACGACGTCAGGATCAAGGACCTGATCCCTAAGGACAGCTCTGGTAATCCAAGCTGCTTCACCATTGTTCCCAATACCATTCAAATCAAACGCGGAACAAATGCGACTGTCTTGCCCGGTCTCTACACAATCACGCCGCTGGCGCCGACTAACACTGACTTCACCATCGCCTCGATCGTAAACTCTCCGATACCCATCTCGGCGTACCACCCAACCAGCGGCGCCAACGTCGTAGTCATCACGTTCCAGGCGAAACTGCTGGCTAACATCAAACCAGGCTGTTGCGACAACAGGATCGAATTGCAGAACTACTCTTCGACTGTCAACGGCCCAAACTTTGTCACCGCCAACCTGACGCCGCCGTTCATCGATCCGGCCCAGGTCTGCGTAAAACCGTTGCCCACAAAATCGCTGGTCTCGACTTCCGAGCCGCATACTATGCCGCTGTCTGCAATGACTATCGGCGAGGTCGCTCGCTTCAGTTTGCTGACGGTCGTGCCTGAAGGCGGCGTCATAAATTCGCTTCAGGTGGTTGACGCGTTGCCGCCCGGCATGAAGCTGATCGAGCCGAACAAGGCGCGCATCGCGTTCATTTCCAACTCCGGCATCACGCGCGCCGCGCCTCTGACACCAATCGGTTACAGCCAGACGGGCAATACGCCGCTGTTGAGCGCGGCTCTCTTTGCGAAATCCGTGATCCCGTTGGGTGTCATAACCTCAACCGGTAACTGCGGCAGTCCAGTTACTTTCAACCTCGGCAACGTTGCAAACCTCGACAACGACAACGATCTCGAATACATCCAGATCGAGTTCAACGCGGTGGTGTGCAACGAGTCGTCAAATCAAACCGGCGTGGCGCTGACTAATACGTTCAGTGTTTTGTCACACGGCAACAACCTCGCCACGTCCAATCCGGTCGTCGTCAACGTGGTCGAACCCAACCTGACGATCACCAAGGCCGTTTCGCCGGCGACGGTTCTGCAAGGCGGCACCGCCTCGTACACAGTAACCATCACGAACCCCGGTCCACTCACGGCGTTTGACGTTCAATTTACTGACGCCCTGCCTTCGGGTCTGACCTTTGTGAATTCTTCAATCGCAGTTTCCGGTAGCTGTTTGCCGACGCCGGGGACAACTACCACCAGTCCCGCGGTCACCTGCGCAAACATTCCCGTCAATGGCGTCGTCACGATCAAGTACAAGGCAGTTGCCAACACACCTGCCTGTCCGGCGACGTTAACTAATCGGGCCGCGGTCACCTGGACCAGCTTGCCGGGCAACGGCACGCCGGTGGGCTTGTCGAACCAAACCTGGTCGATCACGCCGGGCGCCTCAGGCGCATTTGACGGCGAACGCAACGGCGCTACTCCGCTGCTCACGCTCAACGACTACCGCGCGGCAGCCTCGGCAGCGCTGACGGTTACCTGCCCATCTTCAAATTGCGCCACGCCGCCGGCGGGGATGGTCGCCTGGTGGCCGCTGGATGAAACGAGCGGAAACACGGTGCACAGCATCGTCGGCAATCACGACGGAACGACGACGCCCGGTTCAATCGGCGCAGGCGGTGTTTCCGTGGCCTCGTCGCCAAAGGTCGGCAGCGCGCTTTTCTTCGGCGCCGCCAAGGCAACTGTTCCCGACGATCCGGCTCTGAACTTCGGCACGGGTGACTTTTCCATCGACGCGTGGGTGCGGAGTTTTCAACCGGGCCTGCTGTCCGCGGTCGTCGACAAGTTAGACGTGACCGGCCGCCGGGGCTACTCGTTCTTCGTGCAAAACGGCCGCGTGCAACTAGTCATGGCAAACGGCATCACCAGCACGACGTTCCAAAGCAGCAACACGTTTGTCGCGAATGGCACGTGGCGACACGTCGCGGTCACGGTACGCCGGACTGGCAGTTCGCCTGTTGGTCAGTTCTTCATCGACGGTGTTCCGGCCGGACCGACCTTCACGCCGCTCCCGGGCAACATAGACAGCAACGCCACGCTGCTGATCGGCAGTTACCGGATGAGCACCAACGCCTGCAGTTGCGAAGTGGCGCTCGATGAGATCGAACTCTTCAACACCGCTGTGCCGGCCGGCGACATCTACGCGATTTTCAAAGCCGACAAGAACGGCAAATGTCGCGCGAAGATCAGCGGTCTAAAGTTCAACGACCTCAACGGAAATGGAGTCAGGGATTCAGGAGAGCCGGGCCTGCCGGGCTGGACCATCAAGGCGACAGACTCGCTCGGAAACGTCCAGGTTGCGGTCACTGACGCAGCCGGAAACTACACCCTCGTGGTTCCGGCGCCGGCGAGCTACACCGTCTCTGAAGGCATGCAGGCCGGCTGGCTACAAAGTGCACCGTCGTCGGGAACTTATTCGGTCTCCGTGACGGCGAACCAGGTCATCAACAATCGCGACTTCGGCAACCGAAAGCACCCGGGCGACGCCAAATGTGATTTGCAGATTTCGAAGAAAGTGGAACCGAATCCGGTGGTGAGCGGTCAGCCGGTCTACGTCAACATCGTCGTGACCAACGTGGGCACCGGACCGTGTCATGGCCCAACGTACGTCAGCGAGTCGATGCCGCCCGAGCTGGCGCTGGTCTCGGCAAGCGTGGCGAGCGGCAGTTGTAACCTGACAACCGGCCTCTGCACCTATCCGCCGTTCATTCCAGCCGGCGGCACGGTGGTCTTCAAATACGTCTTCGGGGTCAACGCTAAACCAGGCACGATCTTTAAGAACTGCGCGTCGTTGAAAAACTCCGAGGACCAAAACGCAGCAAACGATCAGGATTGCGTGAAACTGAAAACCGTCGGCGACTCTTCGTCGGTTGAAACCATGCTGCCGAACAAAACGCCTGGTCTGCTCCGGCGACCGTGACGAGCGCCGGTTGAGAAAGAAAATATTTAGGAAACTCTAGAGTGCGGAAGAATGACACAAGAAATCGAGCGCTCAGTTAGGAAGGGGGCTGGCCCCCGCCCTGGATTGAATGGCGTTCACCTTGGCGGGGGCAAGCCCCCTTCCCGACCCTGAGACTGCGGTCCATCAATCCAGCAGTCCGAGCGCTCATGGCGACTCGGGCTGCTGCGTTTGAGACCGCCAAACGAAATCAGAACCGGGAGCGGTAGCGACCGGCCAGGGCTTCAACAGTAGTGCCCTAATCTGAAGTTTTTCTCTGCGTAGTCTCAGCGTTCTCTGCGCCTCGGCGGTTAGTATCGCCCGCAAGCCCACTCACCGCAGAGACGCAGAGACGCAGAGTGCGCCGAGTCCGCGCAGAGACTTGAAATCAGGTCATTACCCTTCAACGGTAAATTGAACGCAAGCCATAGCAAGTCTCCAGGAACTTGAATTGTCTGGCCGGTCGCTATCGCTCCCGGTTCTGATTTCGTGCTGGCCTGCCGGCCTTATCTTTACCTCGAATGCTCAGCTCAAGATTGAAAAGCCATCAGAAGAGAATGTTCCTGTCTATCCGCTGGCAATTGCGTTATCCTGTCGCCGAATTCCCCATCGCCGTTAGGGGCCTCAACGATTGCCAGGCGCAAAACTGAAAAACGAAGTGACCGCGGAAAAGTTTGCGAGCTTTCTCGACTGGCTCGCTCCTGAGCGCGAGCGCCAGGGTGAGGAATATGAGCGGCTGCGTTTTCGTCTCTGCACCTTCTTTTCCCAGCGCCATTGCAGCTTTGCCGATGAACTGGCGGACGAAACCATCAACCGCGTGATCCTGAAGGTGGCCGAAGAAAAAATTGAAAACAAACTCGCCTTCTGTTACGGCGTCGCCAGAAACGTCTTTCGCGAATCGCTGCGCAAAGAAAAAAGTCATGTGGACATCGACGAGGTGACGGTGGCCGCGCCGGTTGCCGAGGCGCCGAGCTTCTCCAGCGATTGCCTGGATCAATGTCTCGAAAAACTTTCGCCCGAAAACCGCAGTCTGCTGCTTGATTATTTTTCGGGAGCGAAGCGCGCGAAAATTGAATTGCACCGGCGCCTCTCGGAGAGCCTGGAAAAGTCGCAGACCGCGCTGCGCATGCAGGTGATGCGGATCAAACAAAAACTGAAGATCTGCGTCCAGGAGTGCATGAGCTAGTCAGAACCACCTGCGTCAGCGGGTGGCTTAGCTCCGGGCAAATCGAGCCCAGCAAGAGTAACCACCCGTTCACGCAGGTGGGTTCTGACAAATCCGTTACAAAATGCCCGTCAGCGACACTTTCATTGAGGGGCGGCGGCAAGATCCATGGGCAAATCCATCAACAGCGACGAGACCATCCACGAGTATCTTCTCGGCCGAGTTTCGGATGAAACCACGCTGGACGAGATCGAGGAGCGATTGTTTGCCGATGAAGAGTTTTGTTCCCAGGTCGCACTCGCGGAAGACGGCCTCATCAACGATTTTGTTTTCGGAAACCTCAGCGACGCCGACGCGGAAAGTTTTCGCGCCACGCTCCGGAACAATCCCGAAAGGTCGTTCAAATTCCAATTGACCCAGGCCTTGCGGGCGAAAGCCCTGGCCGGAATGGCGCAAACCGCCGAGGCAAAGCCGTCATTCTTCGCTTCGCTCATCGCCTTCTTCCGCCAGCCGATGTACGTCGGCGCATTTGCCGCCGTGATAATCGCCGTCGTCGGTTTGACGTTTTACTTCCGTCCCAAAGATCGGCCCGACGATCAACTTGCCGAGCTGCGTTCGGTTTACAGCGACGCCCGACCCACTGAATCGCGCCTTTCGGAATTCGGCTACGCACCGTTGTCCCAGTTGCGCGGAGCGCCAGAAACCGCCGACAAGACTGCCGACAAAAATCGCCTGCGGCGGATCGAAAACGATTTGATCGCAAAGACCGAGAAATCTCCGAACGCCCAGACGCATCATGCGCTCGGCGTTTTCAAACTCACGCAGCAAAAATATGACGACGCCATCAGCGAGTTCACGGCGGCATTGAAAGCCGGCGGCAACAGCGCCCAGCTTCACAACGACCTTGGCGCGGCGCATTTCGAGTTGGCGAAGGCCGGCCCGAAAGAAAAGCGTCTCGAACATTTGGCGCAAAGCCTGGAAGAGTTTACTAAGGCAACTGAGTTGGAAAGCAACTTTCTCCCCGCGCTCTTCAACCGATCGCTGGCCCTCCAAGAGTGGCCGCAGCCGCATCAGGCCAGGGAATCGTGGACGCTGTATCTACAGAAGGATCCGTCTTCGCCGTGGGCCGAAGAGGCGCGCAAGAATCTGAAGCGGATCGAAACCGAGCAGCCGGTTACGCGAACGGACCAGCAGGTGCTCGAAGATTTCCTGACTGCCTACCGCAACCGTGACAACGCCACTGCCCAAAAAATTCATCAGCAAACAAAAGGTCCGTTGAAAACAAACGGCGTGGCGCTGCAACTTTCGCGTAGGTTTCTGGACGGGAAGCAACGCAGCGACGACGCCGAGGCGCGTGAGAGTCTTGAGGCGCTCGCTTACATCGGCAACTTCGAAGCACAGAATTCGGAGTTTTTTTTTCTGAGTTAGCCGGGTTTTACGCGAACTTAAGCGCCGACAAGATCGCGCAACTGCACCAGGCAAAAAATGCTTTCGCCACTGGCGAGCGGTTGGTTCGACCAAACCTCGCCAAGGCCATTTCGGAGTTTGAAAAAAGCAAAGACCTCTTCTCTCAGGCAGGTGACAACTGCGAGGCTGCCGTCGCCGAAGTTTGGATCGCGCAGTTACTGCCCGATGTTGGCAAGATTGCCGAAGGCCGCCGTCGACTGACCGCGATAATTACCGACGCCCAGACCAAAAAGTTCAACGTGCTGCTGGCCCCGGCGTATTACTGGCTCGGGGTCAGCGACCTTTACCAAAACAGATTTTCCGAGGGCAGCCAGAATCTCAAGACCGCCATGCGCCTGGCTGATTCGGGAAACAATCCGTTCGAGGCCCATCACGCGGCCGAAGCGTTGGCCTTGAACTATTCCGAGCTTGGCGAACTCGAGCCGGCCCTCGCTTACGCAAGCAAGATGCTTTCCTTTCAGGGCCTCTATTATCAGAGTTCACGCCAATCGTTGCGCGACCTGGGCACGCTCGCCGATTTGACGCTCAAGCTCAAATTTTTCGAGACGTCCCTGAGTCTCTCGAAGGAAGCGCTGAGGGTGGTGGAGGAAAACGAGTTCAATAAAGAGACCTCCGAAACGGTTGGCCCAGACCTGAACGACGCTCTGCGTCACCTGGTTGCAGCGGCGGCAGCCAAGGGAGAGTTTGCCACCGCGCTCAACTACGCTCTTCGCTCGAAGGAAATCGCATTAGGCCGCGGCAACAGCGCTGAGAACACGCGCACGCTGGCCGAGATCAACATGGTGCTGGGTGACGTGAACACGAAGAGAAACGATTGCAACCAGGCCATGGTTGATTACGACGAGGCGCTCGCGTTGTATCGCCGGTTGCCGGAGTTTAGTTTCAACTTGTATCAGATTCACAAGGGCAAGCTGCTGTGTTTTCAACAGCTTGGACTCCGCGAAGATTTCGCCGCCGAGTTGCAGACCGTCCTTGATTTGTCTGAAGAGTACCGCGCTACGATCCGCGAAGACGATTCGCGGCAGGCGTTCTTCGCCAACGAGCAGGACGTGTTTGATGTGGCGGCGGCGAGCGCGCTCGAGGCGCACGACAGCCGGCAGGCGTTTGAATTCGTCGAGCGGTCGCGGGCGCGATCGTTGTTGGATTTTGTCGAGTCGGAAAAGTCGATCGCGCAGTTGGAAAAAGACTTCGCCCTCGTGACGCGCCCGCTGACTGTCGAGCAAATTCAGGCGCGTCTGCCGGAACAAGTGCAACTCGCGCAGTACGCCGTGTTGCCGGAGAAACTCGCGATCTGGGTTTTGTCGCGCACGCGTTTCGAGTTGATTGAGCGGCCAATCGCAGCCGCCGAACTGGAAAAGAAAATCGACGCTTACCAGGCTGCGGTCGTCGCGAAAGGATCGCCGGCCGGTCTCGAGCAAGCCGCCAAAGAGCTTCATCAACTGTTGATTCCGCCGGGACTCGCCGGCGACAAGCAGCTTTGCCTGGTTCCGGACAAGTCGCTCCATCAGCTTGCTTTTGCTTCGCTTGTCTCGCCGAAGGGCAAGTTTCTCCTCGAAGACTTTGCTTTGTCTTACGCACCCAGCGCTTCGGTGTTGGTGCTGGCCGGCGAAAACGCCGCGCGGAAGGCGCGAGGCGGGAACGAGAGCGTGCTGAGCATCGGCAACCCTGATTTTGATCGCGAGGAGAATCCGAACCTCGCGGACCTGCAGAGTGCGGCAACGGAAGCGAAGGCGGTCGCCGCAGCTTACGACAAACGATTGGAGATGTTTGGGAGCGAGGCGACGAAGGAGAAGTTTCTAAGTGACTTCGCGCACGTTGAAGTGGTCCACTTCGCCGGTCACTTTGTCGCCAATCGTCAGTCGCCCGGGAACTCGAAGCTGTTGTTTGCCGGTGGCGAGCTGCGTTCGTCTGAACTCAGCTCGTTCAAGTTGCCGAAAGCCAAACTCATCGTGCTGTCAGCGTGCCAGACCGGATTCGAACGCTACGACAAGAGTGAAGGAGCGATCGGTATCGCGCGAACTTTTCTGGCGCTCGGCGCGCCACTCGTGATTGCCAGTCAGTGGCAGGTTGACTCAGAGCCGACGAAGGATTTGATGATCGCGTTTCATCGGAACCGCAAACAACGGCAGACTGACAACGGCCGAAAGTTTGCGGCAGGCGCAGCTTGAGGTGTTGCGCAAAGTGGAGACGCAGTCGCCTTTTTACTGGGCGGCGTTTTCCCTATTCGGCGGCTACGCGAATTATTGAGTGGGTAATCTGAAATGCTGCGAACTTGTCCCAAATGTGGCGCTTTTTCCGCGGACGGTTCCCCGTTTTGCCTCACCGACGGTACTCCTCTGTTGAATGTCAATCCAACCAGCAAGGTCTGGGGCGAAGGCAGCCGAATCGCTGAAGAGCAAGGCAAGAAGCTTGTAAGACAAATCCGAAGGTTGAAGTGGCAGCGCGTCGTGACGACCGGGGTGACCACGGTGATTGTGACCATGGTCGTGACGATGGTCGCGGTTAACAGTTGGATTTACCTCAAGCCTAATGTCAACAGCAACGTCATTGCCAACAATGACCGCAACCACAACATTAACAACCACGTCATTCTTAATGATGACGGCAACCACAATGTTAACGTCAACATAAACCACAACGGCAACGGCAACGTTAACGTCAATCACAACAACAACGCCAACGTTAACGTTAACGTCAATCACAACAGCAACGCCAACGTTAACGGTAACGTCAATCACAACAGCAACGTCAACGGCAACGTTAACGTCAATCACAACAGCAACGCCAACGTGAACGTCAACGTCAATCACAACAACAACGTCAACGTGAACGCTAATCACAACAGCAACAGCAACACTAACACCGACAACGACGACACTGGCTGCTCCGTAACCGACCAGGAGCGCGAGACGAAGGCCATCCTTAAGAAAATCAACGCGGAGTGGCAATGGAACTCAGAGAGCGAGCGAATCCGAGTTTTGAGCCTTATTGCGGGATCGCGGGCGCAGGAGACATTTGTGGAGCCGGTGAGCGTGACTCACGACCCGATCAGCTTCTCTGAAAAATGCACCAGAGCCTCGGTCAGGTTCACCTCTGTGTGGCGGACTTCGCGATCGGGTTCCCCGGCACCGGCGAGAGTTCTAAGGAGTAGCTCTACAACCTTCCGCTGTCAGAAAAATGCTATTGGCTGGTCTTGCAGCGGCCGTGCCCGGAGACTGCCCGGTCGGCGACCGGGCGCGTTACGTTTTAGTGCCCAAGCGCACTCTAATCTGAAAGCTTTTTCTCAACCCAACTATTAGGAGAACTACCATGTCAGTCAAAGAAAGTTCAGCCACCGCCCTCATCAGGTTCACCGGCCTCGGTATCGTCTGTTTCAGCAAGGAACGCCAGCGAGGTGAAATCGCCGTCATTCGAGACAATAAACATTTGCTGTCCGTCAAAATTCAGCGGCCGGTATTTCAGGAAGGCAGCGGGAATGACGACGTTGTCTATCAGGACATTGCCAGCTACAAGGATCTGCCGAAGGACAGCGTGGAGATTGAAATCTCGGCTGGCGGTAAATCCGCGATTCCCGGTTATGAAATTTATCAACGCGGCGAGTTTGACCGGCTCGATTCTCCGGACCCGAACGACTTTCGCTGGATCGTGAACATGAGCGAGTTTCACGGCGACGCGGCCCTTGCGAAAACTTCGCAGGGCTCTTACCCGTTAACGAAAATCTCGATTGCTAACGGGCTCTATTACACGCACAAGCTCGATACACGTCTGTTTTTTGAACGCGTGGAAAAGGACGCGAGCGGAGCAGCGGCGAAGCGCGAGGTGTTTGGCAACGTCGGAGAGACGGTCGGCGTGAAGATCGAGGGCGAGCAAGTCAACTTCACGATTCGCATTGACGGGAAGGAAGAGACACACACGCTTAATCGCGTTGAAGGTCTGCCGTTCAGGATCGAAATCAAGAACATGGACTACAACGAGGATGCTGTTTACAGCGACATGGCTGACTACTACACCTACGTCGCCAGTCCCAACGGCACTCACTTTGACCTGGCCCCGATCATTGAAGATGACGGCAAAGCTGAAGGCGGCGGCGTGAACCAGAAGCAATTCTGTCATCCCGTGGTCGTGGAAGATCCGCCGGGAATCTGAGTCAGTTATGACGTTCCTCTTCCTGGCACTATTGCAGACGCCGCCCACGCCGGACTCCAGCGGCCGAATGGTCACTACCTATTCGTACGAGACAGTGACGTGGGTCAACCAGTTGACTTGGATCGTAGGTGGACTCGCCGCCGCCTGGATCGCGTGGCTGATCGTAAACCGTTACCGGCGTCTGCGGGCTCTGAGGCGTCCGCCGCGACGCGGCCGACTCAAGCTGCCTAAACGCCTGGTCCGCGTTAAAGGCAAATTGAGCGCGCAATACCTGAGGCCGGGTTTCTCAGTAAACATCCACGCGGTCGGCATCGGCAAGCTGAGCGGCAGCGGCGACCACTGCATCCAGGTTTTCTTCAGCGACCCAAACAAGGAACTGTGGGCCGGGGCGGGCGCAGCCAATTTGCCGAAGAGTTTCCGTGGCGTGCCGCTCGTTCCGATTGAAATGCCGATGGCTGGTTTTCTCGCAGCTGAAGGCTTGAGTTCACCAGCCGAAGGCTTGGGGTCGGTTGAGACGCCGGATCGATTGGCGCACGGCATTCGTGATCCGCAGGAAGTCATCATCGGCGGCATCAGCGGCGCCAATACAAATCTGACTGGACAGAGCGGCACCATCGGATACTTTTGCACACGCAAGAGCAAACTGACGCGACGCAAAGAAATTCACCTGCTGAGCAACTCGCATGTCTTCGCGGACCTGCAAAAAGGTGTTGTCGATGACCGCGACCTGATTATGCAGCCCAGTCCCGGCGAGCCGGCCAGCAACCGGCCCATCGCTGCCCTGGTCAACTTTTCTCGGCTGAAATTCGCCGCGGCGATTGACGATCCAAACCACATCGACGCGGCCATTGCCAAACTGTGGGTGACATTTCAGCACCAGCCGCTGATCCCGTTGATTGGCGCAATCAAGGGATTTGTCGCGAAGAAAGACATCGAAATCGGCGAACCCGCGCGGAAGTTCGGCAGGACGACGGGTTACACGGAAGGCCGCATCTTCTCGATCCATCTGGACATTTGGATTCGCTACGACCGCACTGGACAGTCGGCATTTTTCAAGGATCAGTTTCTGGTCGAACCGTCGCTGCCGCAGTTTGCGAAGTTTGTCGCGAAAGGCGACAGCGGTTCGCTGCTGGTTGACGGCGGACAGCGCGCCCTTGGTTTGATCTTTGGGGGCATGGCTGAGCTGCCGGAATCGTTGTCGCAAGCGACGGACACGAATTCGGCGAACGGGCCGCGTTGGGACGGCGAACCGCCGCAGAAGATTGAAAGCTACGGCGTGGCAAATCCGATCAGCGAAGTCCTGGATCGGATGAAGATCGACCTGCTCGTTTGAATCCAACGTCAACACGCCAAGAGGTAATCCGCAGATTACACAGATTACGCAGAAACCAAGAGAAAACTAGACCTAAGGACGGGGATGGTCGAATATTGCCGCTCACACACTCTCTGGTCTTACTGAATCTGCGAAATCTGCGGATTCCCTCTTGGCGATCCTGGCGTCTTGGCGGCTAAGTTTTGGGCGTTTCTGTGCCGCTGAAGCCCGCTTTCCCCGCCGTTTGCTTCTCCCCTGCCCTTTCCGTATAATTCACGACTTGCTCGAAGCGCGGAGTTATCGTCCGGTGGGTTCGCGCCCACTTTTTCTTTTGGGCGACTGGTTTTTTTCGCGCAAGCGTCGGAGGGGTGAATGGCCGCGGGTTCGATTGAAAAGCGGGTGCAGGAAATGGCCGAACGCGTGGCGACCGACAACGGACTGGAATTGGTGCACGCCGAGGTTGCCGGGCCCGAGAACAAGCCCATCGTCCGCATCTTTATTGACAAGCCGAACGGTGTAACTCATCAGGACTGTGCGGCGATGAGCCTGCACTTCGGCACAGTGCTCGACGTCGAAGACTTCATTCATGCTTCCTACACGCTGGAAGTATCTTCGCCGGGAATCGAGCGCGGCCTTTACAAGCGCCAGGATTACGAGCGCTTCGCCGGCAGCCTCGCGCGAGCTGCAGAACGCGCCGACCTATCAATGGCCAACGAAATTTCCGCGGCCGGCTTTTGGGAATCGAAGGCGAGAACGTCCTTTTTGAAGATCGTACCAGCGGCTCGGTGAGAATTGAGTTCGACTCGATCGCCAAGGCGAACCTGGAAATGGATGTTAACGCCGAATTCAAGCGGGCGCTGTAACGCAAACTGTTAGTTTGCGGACGATAGTTAAGTGCAGACTGTACTTAGAATTAGCAAGGACGCAAACTAACAGTTTGCGTTACAGCACAACTGAATAACAACTGAATAGGCTCAACGACGCCAACCGGTTCATAAGCCAAAAGCGTCGAGCCAACCGAGGAAACAGGAAGTTCCATGAGTTCATCCATCGCACAAAACATCGAAGCTCTTTGCCAGGAGCAAGGAATCGAGCGGGATCTGGTGATCGACGCCATGAAGGAAGCTGTGCGCGCCGCCGCCAAGAAACAGTTTCGCTCCGGCGAGGACATTCAGGTCGATTGGAACCCCGAAACCGGCATCGAGCTTTCCGCCACCAAAGTGGTAGTCGATGAAGTTGCCAACGCCGCCACCGAGCTTTCGATTGAAGAGGCCCGCGAGTTGGCCGGCGAAGAAGTTGAACTCGGCGACGCGCTGCTCTTGCCGTTGCCGATGGAAGAACTTGGTCGCATCGCGGCGCAAACCGCCAAGCAGATCCTGTTTCAAAAAGTTCGTGATGCGGTTCGCAGTAATGTTTACGAACAGTACGTCGACAAGATCGGCGATCTGGTCAACGGTTACGTGAAGCGCTTTGAACGCGGCAACATCATTGTCGACCTCGGAAACCTCGAAGCGATCCTGCCGCGTTCGCAGCAGTCGCGCGGCGAGCAGTGGAATCAGGGCGAACGAATTCGCGTAGTCATCAATAACGTTTCGAAGGAATCCAAAGGGCCGCAGGTCGAAGTTTCGCGAACCTCGCCGGAGTTGCTGCTCCGGTTGTTTGAGATGGAAGTGCCGGAAATTTACGACGGCACGGTCGTGATCAAGTCAGCCGTCCGCGAGCCGGGTGAGCGCGCCAAGATTGCCGTCACTTCAAATGAACGCGACGTTGACCCGGTCGGCGCCTGCGTCGGCATGAAGGGTTCACGCGTGCAGGCGATCATTCGCGAACTGCGCGGCGAGAAGATCGACATCATCGAGTGGTCAGACGAGCCGTCCGTGTTTGCGGCGAATGCGCTGTCGCCCGCCAAGGTCAACCAGGTTCGCATCACCGACATTGAGAATCGCCAGATGGAAGTGATCGTGAACGAAGATCAGCTTTCGCTCGCGATCGGCAAGCGCGGCCAGAATGTCCGCCTCGCCACCAAGCTGGTCGGCTGGAACATCGACATCCGCAGCGAAGAAGAGATCAAGCGCGAAGTTAACGAACAGATGGGCGCGTTGATCGCTTCCGGCGAATCGGTGCCGCTGTCGGCCATCGAAGGCGTGACTGCCGCCCAGGCTGACGCGTTGGCCGAACACGGACATCAACGACATCGACGCCCTGGCACAAACTTCCATCGACGACCTCGTCGAGTTTCTCGATCTGAGTTTGGACGAAGCTGAAGTGATTCTCAACGCTGCGATCGCCGTCGTTACCATGCGCGACAAGAGTCTCGCCGGTGACGTTGAAGAAACGCCTGCCGGCCCAGAAGATGAAGGTGAAGCAGAAGGAAGCCCGACCCTGGAGGCAGACGGAAGCCCGAGCGTGAGCGAGGGCTCAGCCGAACCCGCCATTGAGGATTCGGACGAAACTGTAGTCGAAAGCGTTGAGGAGACGACCGCCGCCGAGGAAACCGCCTCCGCCGTTGATCCGACCGAAGCTGGGTACGACGAAGCCGTCGAATCGCGTGGTCCATTCACCGCTGAGCCAGAAATCCTCGCGCAGTATTCCGCCGACCCGGTTGCATTGACCGAGGCCGAGCCGTTCACTGAGGACGAAATTCTGCTCCAGGAAGCAGGCCGCGATTTGCGTCCCGACACAATCGTGCCCGCGCCGGATATTTCGGCGAGCGAAGAGGCCACCATCGAACGCTTGAGTGAAATTATTGACGACGAGACCCTCGCCGATGAGTTTGCGAAAGACGCAGACGCCGAAGGCAAGGGCTCAGGCGACGAAACCGAAAACTCTGCTCCCGCAGTTACGGAAGATGCTGCATCAGGCGAGAGCAATGACGAAGAGAAGCAGGATGCTTCCCCCGATGCAGCCAATTAGCACGAGCGCAAGCGCCGGTTATTCCGGCGTTTTGCGCTGCTCGCCTCCCAGCCACTCGTACGCGCTGCGCTTCTGACGCACGCTTCAAGTGGTTAAGAGCGAGAGTTCTTTAAACCACTTGAAGTAGCCGGACGCAAAGATTTTTGAGCGTCTGAAAAGGAGTGCATGACCGTTTCCTCTAAGATCCGTATTTACGATCTCGCCAAAGAACTAAAGCTTGACACCAAGCGCCTCATCGAAGAGGTGCGCCGCGAAGGTGTAGACGTCAGCGTTCCTTCCAACTCCGTCTCGAAAGAGCTGGCGGAGAAAATTCGCAACAAATATTTCCCGAAGAAGGAAACGACTGTTAAGCGCGGCGTGCGCGTCGTCAAGAGGGCAGAGCGCGCGGTGGAAGAACCGCCCGCGCTGGAAACGCCCGAGGCTGCAGTTGAAGTTGCGCCGGAAGCAGACGTTGTAGTCGAGAGCCCCCAGCCGGAAGTTCCCCCAACCACCGCTGCGCCCGACGCGACCAAGCCGGCCACGACTCAGAAGCTACTGCGAAAACTGCCGCCGGCTGTGCGCGCGGAACAACCCGCGACCGCCGCCGACACAACCGACACCGCTGCGCCGATCGCGACGACGATAATCAGTGAGCCGCCCACTGAAGTCGAAGATACGAACGGCAGCTTTGCCGAGTCCGCGGCGCCCGAGATCGATGTGGCAGAGTCTCCCGCGTCTGCCGCGCCGACTGCCACGACAGCGCCGCCGTCACGCCAGGTTCGAGTGCTGCGTCCCACCGCCGCCGCGCTGACCGCCGGCATCCGCCCTGGCGAACGCGCGCCGTCGCCGGTAGTTCCACCGGCAGCAACTCCGCGCGAACGCCCGGATCGAGCTGGCCGCTTACGGGAACGAACGCCCTTAGCAAAAACCGAGCGGCTGGGCACGCCCGGCGAAACAGCAACTCCCCAAACAACTTACATCCCGCCGCCCGATGCCGGCCGTCGCCGCTCCCGACGCACGCCGACGCGTGGCGGGCGAAAAATGGAAGGCAAAGGCGGGCGCTTCGACAAAGGAGACTTCATTCCGCCGCCGCGCGCCTTGTCTCTTGAAGATCGCATCGCCGGCCGCATGGAAGCTTCGGTTCCCGGAGAACTCAAACCAGTGCGCATCATTGAGGGTTCGACGGTTAAAGAATTCGCCGAGAAACTGGGTATCAAGCCCAAGGATGTCGTGTCGCTGCTGCTGCAGCGCGGCGTCTTCGCCACCATCAATCAACCTTTGAACGACGACGTCGCCGTCGAACTCGGCAATCGCTTTGGCTACGAAGTGACCTTCGTTCCGTTTGAAGAAATGGTCGCCGAAGAGGAATTCGAGGAACTGATCGCGACCGATGCCGACGACGTTGAACTGCCGCGCGCGCCGGTCGTCACCGTCATGGGCCACGTCGATCACGGCAAGACTTCACTGCTCGACGCAATCCGCGCAACGGAAGTGGCAGCGGGCGAAGCGGGCGGCATCACGCAGCACATCGGCGCCTACAGCGTTCAGGTCGCCAATCCGGAACATGTGGGTGAAACGCGCCGCGTCGTGTTTCTCGACACGCCCGGTCACGAAGCGTTCACACTCATGCGCGCGCGCGGCGCCAAAGCTACCGACGTGGTCGTGCTCGTGGTGGCGGCGGACGACGGCGTCATGCCCCAAACGATCGAAGCGATCGAACACTCGCGCGCCGCGGGCGTTCCGATCGTCGTCGCCATCAACAAGATCGACAAACCCGACGCGAATCCGGATCGCGTGCGGCAGGAACTCGCCAAGCAGGGACTGAATCCGGTTGAGTGGGGCGGCGAGACTGAAATGGTCCAGGTTTCCGCGAAGAAACGCGAGAACCTCGAAACACTGCTCGAAACCATCCTGCTGACTTCAGACATTCTTAACCTGCGCGCCAGCCCAACGCGTCGTGCTTCGGGCGTAGTGCTTGAAGCGAAACTGGATCGCGGTCGCGGCTCGGTCGCCACCGTACTGGTCCAACAGGGAACCTTGCGCGTTCACGAACCTTTCATCGTCGGCCAGATTTTTGGACGCGTCCGCGCGATGTTCAACGACAAAGGCGAAGCGATCACTGAAGCTGGACCGGCACGCCGGTTGAAGTGCTCGGACTTCAGGGCGTTCCGCAGGCCGGCGACGGTTTCCAGGTTGTTGCCGACATCGCGCGCGCGCAACAGATTTCCAGTCACCGGCAGATGCTGAATCGCCAGGCCACGCTGCTGCAAACTACGAAGCGCGGTATTGAAGCCCTCGGCGAAAGCGAAGTCAAAGAATTGCTCGTCGTCATCAAGGCCGACGTGCAGGGTTCAGTCGAAGTTCTCAAGTCTACCCTGCAGAAGCTTTCAACCGACCGCGTGAAGGTCAAAGTTATTCGTTCGGGCGTCGGTGCGATCACGGAATCCGACGTGCTGCTTGCTTCCGCGACGCAGGCCGGCTCGGCTGTCTCCGCCGTCGTTGTGATCGGCTTTAACGTGCGCCCCGGCTCCCGTGCGGCCGACCTCGCGAAACAGGAAAGCGTCGACATTCGCCTCCACTCGATCATTTACAAGGTCGAGGAAGAAATTCGCGCCGCCATGATCGGCATGCTCGAAGCGATCGAGAAGGAGAAGATCATCGGCAAGGCCGACGTTCGCGAAGTCTTCCGTGTTCCGAAAGCCGGCGTGGTTGGCGGCTCGATGGTGGTCGACGGCAACATCCGGCGTAACGCGCGCGCGCGTTTGATTCGCGACGGCGTGGTTAGCTGGGAAGGCAATATCGCCTCGCTGCGTCGTTTTAAAGACGACGTTTCGGAAGTGCGCGAAGGATTTGAATGTGGTATCGGTCTGGAAAACTTCAACGACCTGAAGGTCGGCGACCAGATCGAAGCCTACATCGTTGAGAAAGTAGCCGCGACGGAACTCTAAGTTTCAAGTTCAAAGTTTCAAGTTTCAAGTTGGGTCGATCCATACTTGGAACTTGAAACTTGAAACTCTTTTTTGACGCCATGCGTCGCCCCGAGAGAGTTGCAGACATCCTTCGCGAGGAGATTTCCCAGATTGTCGGATACGAACTGGAAGACCCGCGGCTGACAATGGTAACGGTGACGGACGTTCGGATGTCTGCCAATGGTCACGACGCCCAGGTTTTCGTTACGGTCGCGGGAGACGAAAAGGAACACCAAGTTGCGCTCAACGCGCTGCGTCACGCTGCTCCCTACGTCCGCAAACAACTGAGCCTCTCCCTCAATCTGCCGCGCACACCACACATTCATTTTGTGAGAGATCGCGTCGAGGAAGAAGGCGAACGCGTGGACAAGTTATTGATGGAAATCGAGCAGGAACGGAGTAAAGAAAACGATGAACGCGGAACGATGAACGATGAATGAAAGCCGTGCTTTAGTTCCTCGTTCATCGTTCCGCGTTCATCATTCTGTTTGTTATGCTTAGTCAAGTTGTTGAGTTGATCGAAGGTAAGCGAAAGTTTGCAATTACCGCCCACCTGCGCCCCGACGGCGACAGCCTGGGATCGTCGCTGGGTCTTTACTGGCTGCTGCGCGCGCTCGACAAAGACGTCGAAGTCATCATGCGCGACGCGGTGCCGCACACTTATCAGAAGTTGCCGGGCGCCAGAGACGTCCGCGTCACGCCCACTGCTGATGATTCTTACGACGGCGTCTTCGTCATCGAATGCTCTGACATTGCGCGGCCGGGCTTGCTGAATCTCGACAAGCAGTTCGTCGTCAACATCGACCATCACGCGACCACCGCTCTCTTCGGCAAAATCAACTGGATCGACTCAACCGCCTCGGCCTGCGGCGAGATGATCTACAACCTTGCCAAAGCCCTCGGCGTGCGCGTGACGAAAGAAATTGCCGAATGCTGCTACACGGCACTGATCACCGACACCGGTTCATTTCATTACTCCAACACCACCGAACGCACTTTCAAAGTTGCTTCCGAACTTTTGCGCACCGGCGTGAAGCCAGCCAAGACTGCTGAAGCCGTGTTTGCAAGTTATCCCTGGAGTCGCATTCAGTTGATGGGCGCTGTACTTTCCACCGCGCGTCGCGATTCAACCGGCCGCGTCGCCTTGCTGCGCCACAGTCTGGAAATGCAGCACAGCGCCGAAGCGTCTGACGAAGACGCGGACGGTTTTGTTAACTACCCGCTGACGGTCGGCGAGGTTGAGGCGGTCGCGATGCTCAAGGAGTGTGAGTTGGGCGTCTATCGCACCAGCCTGCGATCGAAGGGCGAGGTTAACGTTGCAAAAGTGGCGGAGAAGTTTGGCGGCGGCGGTCATCGCAACGCGGCCGGCTGCACCTTGCGCGGCACCTGGGAAGAAGCCGAGGAAAAGATCATCGGGCTGCTGCAGGACGCGGTGAAACGCGCAAATGGCGGGGCGGACATCACAGAGGACGCGCTGCGCGACGACTAGTTCCGAGTTTCAAGTTCCAAGTTTCAAGTTTTTGAATTGACTAGGCTTTCGAGTTCCGAGTCCTGAATTAACTTGAAACTTGAAACTTGAAACTCGAAACTGTTTTCCATGTCTTCCAAAGAAAAAAAATACAAGTGGCGTCGCGAGGATTACCAGGAGAACACGCGCGGGTTGTTGATGGTCCACACCGGCAACGGCAAGGGCAAGACTACCTGCGCGCTCGGCCTCATGATGCGCGCCGCCGGCCGTGGTTTGAATTGTTGCATGATTCAGTTCATGAAATCGCGCCACGATCGCTACGGCGAACATGAAGCGGCAGAGAAACTCGGAATCGAAGTGCACACGATGGGCGACGGGTTCACCTGGGACACCAAGAATCCGGAACAGGATCGCGCGACCGCCCGCGAAACCTGGAACCTTTGCGTTGAGAAGTTGCGCAGCGGCGACTATGACATGCTCGTGTTTGACGAGTTGGTTTACGTCCTCAGTTACAAACTGCTGCCGGTCGACGAAGTCATTGAAGAACTGCAAAGCATTCGAGCGGCCCAACCGGCGTTGCATATCGTCGTTACCGGTCGCGACGCCCCCGCCGCTCTGATCGAAGCGGCCGACCTCGTTACTGGGATGACCGAGATCAAGCACCCGTTCAACGCCGGCATCCGGGCCCAACAAGGCATCGAGTTCTGAGCAGGCGACCAGATTAACGGGGCATCAGCCCGACCGTTAGGAAGGGCTCCGGCCTAAAGTCTCACGTGAGCCCTCCCTAACGGTCGGGCTAGTGCCCCGTTGTACGCACCTGTGCTAACCTCTGGCTATCCGTATTGAACCCGACGCGACAAAGAGTTTCCCTATGGCCTGGTTCAGCAAAAAAAGTAAACAAATCGAAGCTGTCCCGCCCGAGGAACGCGTAGTCAAAACCGAGAACGTCTTCGTCAAGTGCGACGGCTGCGAGGCGCATCTCTACAAACGCGAACTCGAGGAAGCGCTGCAGGTTTGCGCTCATTGCGGCTACCACTTTCGCATCGGCGCGCGCGAACGGCTGGCGATGCTTTTCGACGACGGCCGGTTTGAAGAGTTGGACGCCGAGGTCATTTCCGTAGACCCACTCGAGTTTGTCGACACGCGTGCTTATCCCGACCGGCTGACGCTGGCAAAAGAAAGCTCCGGCCTGCCCGAGGCAATCATCAACGCGCGCGGCAAGGTCGGCGATCACCTGGTGCTCGCGGGCGCGATGGACATGTCGTTCATCGGCGGCTCGATGGGATCGGCGGTCGGCGAAAAAGTCACGAGACTGATCGAACGCGCTTTGAAGGAACACGGCACCGTGATCATCTTTGCAACTTCCGGCGGCGCTCGCATGCAGGAAGGCGCGCTCTCGTTGATGCAGATGGCTAAGATTTCGGCGGTGCTGGCAGAGTTGGACGAGGCGCGGCTGCCTTTCGTTTCGGTGTTGACGGATCCAACGACCGGCGGCGTCACCGCCAGCTTTGCGATGCTGGGCGACGTCATCATCGCTGAACCCAAAGCGCTCATCGGATTTGCCGGACCGCGCGTGATCGAACAGACGATCCGTCAGAAACTTCCCAAGGACTTTCAAAAATCCGAGTTTCTGCTCGAGCACGGCATGGTCGACGCGATCGTCGATCGCCGCGAGATCCGCGCTTACATAATCCAGTTGCTCAACTTCATGATGAACCCGGAAATTTCCAGCACCTCGGAAATGGAACGGTTGCGTACCCGCGCCAGCTCCGGCCAGTAGCCCCGCCTCGAATCACATTAGAATTTCAGCCGCGGATTTGCGCGAATGAACGCGGATCAGAAGTTCAGTCTAAAAATTTAGGTGAACGCTTTTTTCGATTCGTCTAATCCGCGAAAATCCGCGGCCAATTGTAGGCCTTTGCGATTGAAGCCGCCTGGTGTTAATGCTAGTGCCTCATGAACTTTGCGGAGACAACTCAATACCTGTACAGCCTCGGCCATGAAACGCTCACGATCAAGCTCGGCCTGAGAAATACGGAGTTGTTGCTGGAGCGCCTCGGCAATCCCCACAGGAATTACGAATCGGTGCAGATTGCCGGCACGAACGGCAAAGGCTCAACCGCGGCAATGCTCGATTCAATTTCGCGCGCCGCTGGAATTTCTACCGGTCTCTACACGTCGCCTCACCTGATCTCAATTACTGAAAGAATCACGATTGGCGGCAGCCAGATTTCCGAAGACGACTTCGCGCGGTTCGCTAGCGAAGTGCGGCAAGCCGCCGAAGGTTTGTTGGCTGAAGAAAAACTTGAGGCGTTGCCAACGTTCTTTGAGCACGTGACGGCAATTGCTTTGCTGGCCTTTCACGAGGCCGGCGTGCAACTGGCGATTCTCGAAACCGGACTGGGCGGCCGGCTCGACGCGACGACAGTCGCCGGTGCCAAAACAGTCGGGATAACTTCAGTTTCGCTCGATCATCAGGAGTATCTCGGCGAAACGCTCGCCGAGATCGCGCGTGAAAAAGCGGCGATCATCCGGACCGGAGTGACTGCGTTTGTCGCGCCCCAGGCGCCGGACGCTCTGGAAGTGATTTTGAAACGCGCCGAGGAATGTGGGGTTGATGTAATCGTCGACGGCTGTCGAGTCGTCGAGTTGAGCACGACGCCCGAGGGCGTCCTTGAAGTCACGTTTGAGACGGACAACGATCGCTACGAAAAAGTGCGCGTGCCGCTGCCAGGTCGTCACCAACTTGTAAACGCCGGCCTCGCGATTCAACTTGCTGAGTCGTTACGCAACCGCGCCTTTCCAATCTCGCGCGCCGCGATTGTCCGAGGTATCGAAACGACGAAGCACCTGGGCCGGTTGAGCGTGCACGCGCACGGTCATTCGATCCTGCTGGACGGCGCACACAATCCTGACGCCGCCCGCGCCTTGCGCGAATACCTGGACGAATTTGTTCAGCAACCGCTGACGCTCGTCTTCGGCGCGATGAACGACAAGCGGTTGGCTGAGATGGCCGCATTCCTCTTCCCGCGCGTTCACGAACTGGTCGTGACTCAACCTGACAATCCGCGCGCCGCCTCAGTCGAGACTCTGTTAGCTCTCGCCGAGACTTTGCTGCCTGCTGAAAAGATCTTCGCGGTGCCGCGCGTGAGCGACGCGCTCGAAAAGGCTCGCATGTTAACCTCGGCTAGCGGCGTCATCTGCGTCACCGGTTCGCTTTACCTTGTCGGCGAAGTTATGGCCGAGCTCGATCGCGTCCCGCAAAGTTAATCTGAAAAAGGAACTCGCATGGCTGACAACGAACATCCCCAAATACTCAACAGCGTCGAACTCTTTCGCGGCCGAGTGTTCTACGTCACTGTCGACTCGATTCGCGAAGGCGACCACGTCTATGAACGTGAAGTTGTGCACCATCCCGGGAGTGCCGTGATCATTCCGGTCTTCGACGACGGCACCATCGCGCTCGTGCGCCAGTACCGGCATCCGGCGGTGCGTTATCTGTTGGAAGCGCCCGCGGGAACATTGAACTCCAGGGAAGCGCCGGAAGAAGGCGCGGCGCGTGAGCTCGAGGAAGAACTGGGTTTCGTTGCCGGCCGCCTGGAGAAGTTGTCCGAGTTCTTTGTTTCGCCGGGCTTTTGTGAAGAGAAGATGTGGGTTTTCCTGGCGACTGGCCTGTCGGAAACGAAGCAACGCCTTGAAGACGATGAGATTCTCGAGGTCGTGCGACTTCCGTTCTCGCAGGCTTTGAGCATGATCACGACCGGCGAAATCGAAGACGCCAAGACGATCATCGGCGTAATGCTGGCGGCGCCCCACGTCGGTCCGGCGATGCTGGAAGCGGCTTACCCTGCGGTTTAAGAACGGGTAAAAAGGGAAATAGGGAACGAAAGAAAGCCGTTTGAGACACCGGGCTCTTAGAGTTCTTCGTCATTTCCCCTGTTTACCCTCTTCCCCTGTTACCCTTTTTCCTCTGTTCCCACACTTAAAGAGCTCTCGGTTTGACCGCTTCAAAACAACTTCATACACTCGCACTACAGTGTCCATCAACGAACCGACTTCGCCCGAGCAACTGCTGATTGAAACTTTTCCTGATGTTACTCATCAGCCGCTCAGCCCTGCAGAACCTCTGCCGATAAGTCCCGACGATCCGCCCTGGGGAATTCCTGCGGCGCTGCTTGTCTGGGGCATCAGTGTGCTGTTGCTCATCATTGTCCAGGTCATCGCCACAGTTCCGTATGTGGTCTACAAAGCATTCACGCACGGTTCGATGGAGGCCCTGGGAACAGACCCGAATCTAATCTTCATCGCGATCCTCAGCGTGTTTCCCACTCACGCGCTGACGTTTCTCGTGGTTTGGTTCGTAGTGACCAACAGAGGCCGGCGTCCGTTGTGGTCCACGCTCGGCTGGCACTGGCCCAAAAACTTTGGACCCTGGATAACGATCGGCCTCGCTATCGTCTTGCTCGCCCTCGGAACGCTGGTGACCTGGCTCATCGGCGGGAACGAGACTCAACTGGATCTGATCATCAACAGTTCCCTGAAAACGCGTTTTGCGACAGCAATTCTGGCGGCGGTCACCGGGCCGCTCGTCGAGGAGTTGGTTTACCGCGGCGTGCTCTATCCGGCTTTGCAAAGAACGCTGGGCGCAATCTGGGCCGTCGCCATTGTGTCCCTCCTGTTCGTCACCGTACACGTGCCGCAGTACTACAGCAACTTCGGTGTGTTGGCCGTCATCCTGCTGCTCAGTGTCTCTCTCACGCTCGTGCGCGCGCGCAGCCGCAGCCTGCTGCCTTCGTATGTCGTGCATCTGGTTTTCAATGGCATCCAGGCTGTGATTCTGATAGTGCAGCCGTTTGTCGGGAAGCCAGCCGAGAACAAAGCCGTCACCGGATTTCTCATCCAAACGATTTCACGTTTCTTAAGCTGAGACATGGACTACGAGGTCGTTGTAGTTGGCGGAGGCATCGGCGGACTTACGGTCGCTGCCTTGCTGGCCCAACGCGGCGTGAATGTGTGCTTGTTTGAGAGAGAACCGCGCGTGGGCGGCTGTACGGTGAGCTTCGACAAATTCGGCTACCGCTTCGAACCAGGCTACGGACTTTACGGATCGTGGCAGCCTGGCGAGATTCACGATCGCGTGTTCGCGGAGTTGCCGGTCGATCCTCCGGAAACCCGGTTGTTGGAACCAGGCTACACGGTGCGCCTGCCCGATCGATCTGAAGTCGCCATTGGCCCGAATACGGAGCAGTTTGAAGAGAGTCTTCGGATCGCTTTTCCCGAGTGCGCGGAGGCGGCGGTCGCGTTTTACCGCAAACTCGCGCTTTTGAGTTCCGCGCTCCGTCGGGCATTTTCGCGCACGCCCGATCTGCTGTCCGCTTCAAAGACGCGACGCACTTACAGCTTACTGCCCGAGGGTCGAGTCGCTGCCGATATACTCAAAGCCGCGCAGCAAGCCACGACCGAACATCTCGACGGGACCTCAACCCGGTTCCGTCGCTTTCTTGACGTTCAGTTGCAGACGTTGGCCCAGGCCGACAGTACCAACATCGGCTACCTTCAGGCGGCGCTCACGCTCAGCGCCGCGCGCGAGGGGATGTTTAGTATTCGCGGCGGCGCGGCGGCACTGGCAAATAGCCTGGCCGCGTCCATCAAACAAAGCGGCGGAAAAATTCGACTCGACACGCCGGTGCTCAGGTTGTCGTACGATTCCAGTGGCGCGGCCGTTGGCCTTGATCTGTTGAGCGGCGAGACTGTCACCGCCACCCGAGCGATAGTCAGCAACCTCACGGTCTGGGACACCTACGGAAAACTCGTCGGCCTCAATCGCACGCCGACGGAAATTCGCAAACAGATCAATTCGCTCCGCAGTTGCGGCGCGTACCTGATGTACTTGGGCGTGGATGAAGCCGCCGCAGCGTCGTTGGTTCCGAATCACATTCTGGCGCTAACCGACTGGCAGGAAGGCGGAGATTACGATCCGGAAACCAGCCAACTGATGTTTGCGGCAGCGCCTGCGTGGGACGCACGTGCGCCTGCAGGAAAACGAGCGGTGACCGTTCACGCTTTCACCGACGTGGACACGTGGTTCACGTTTCACCATGACGAGTCGGAACTCGAGGCGCGCGACCAGCAAATGCTGGAACAGTGCTGGGGACGACTGCACGCCGCATTTCCCGAATTGGGTGACCGCGTTGAAGTCATTGACACCGCCACCCCCCGAACGTTTTACGACCTCACGCGCCGGAAGCTGGGGATGGTCGGCGGGCTCAGCCCCGATCCGCGCAGTTTCTGGTTGGACGGACCCGCCTACGCGACGTCGTTCGATAATCTTTTCATCGTCAGCGACACCACATATCCCGGTGGCATCGCCAGTCTCACGCGCTCAGCTTTGGTTTTGGCCAACAAGCTAACTAAATAACCCAAATAAACCCACCCAAAACCGAAGAAAAGTGTAGACATTCGCGGATTGTCTGTTGTATACGTGCAACAGACAATTATGTACATCACCATCGACGAGCGCGACCGAAGACCGCTGTATCAGCAGGTTGTGGACGAAATAAAGGCCCTGATTGCCGCCGGGGAATTGCCCCAGGGGTCAACCCTGCCCCCAGTTAGACAAGTGGCAGCGGACCTTGGCGTGAATCTCAACACCATCGCCCACGCCTACCGCCAGCTTCAGAAGCAGGGTCTGGTCAAGATCCGGCACGGTGCGGGAGCGGTGATTACCTCGCGGCTTTTGAGTGAGACGACTGAAGAGCAGCTTCGCAATCAACTGGCGACCGCTCTAACTCACCTGGCGCTGGCTGGTTTGAAGTTGTCGGAAGTAAGAGTAATGGTAGAAGCCGAGCTGGGTCGGCTCTTCAAAGAGGGCGAGTAGTTGCTAGAAAACTTCAGAGGCGCAGAAACTCAGCAGCGGTTCGGCCGCTCTGAAGAGGCTCGGCCGCGCGAAACTATTCCTTCACGCGTGGCCTGGCTGTTGGTCTATCGCCTCCGCCGCCGGGCATGCGCATCGGCCTCGAATCGATCGTATGCGGCCGCGGCGCAGACCCGGCCGGGTTGCGCGTCGGCACGCCAGCGCCCGAACCTTCCGCGTGGCCTATCCGACGGCCTCCGCTAATGATCGGTCTGCCGAAATTGCCGCCCCACGATGGCCCGCCGTAAAAGTAAGTTGAGTAGTATCCGCCGTAGGGCGAGCCCCAATAATCTGAGAATGGAACAAAGGTGTAGCAGCTGGCTCGCTGACTGTAATACCAAAAGCCGTTGCGTCCGTATGCGCTGTCAAACGAACCCAGGCTTCTAAAACTGGCCAGCAGCGTTCGTCCTGAGATTTTGCCGTTTGCTTGCGCCAGCGTCTTCGCGCGATCTTTGCTCCAACCTCCAAGCGTGTCGCGGTCGTTCTTTTCAGCGTCGGTCAGCTTGGCGACATAAAATGTTGTGTCGCTGAAGACCACTTTGTTCCCGCCTTTGACCTTTGTGTGTGAGCCTTCCAGCATCACGCGGCCTTTTCTGACGATCAGCTCCGTAGTGTTGCCGGGCACGACGCTGACTCGATAAAGTCCGCGGCGAACAATCGACATGCGGGCATGCGGCGTACTGATCCCGATGAGCAACTCTTCGTCGTCGACACCGGTAACTTCCACGATCGCCGTGCCTCTCGTGAGGCGGACCTCCAGATTGCTAAGCGAATTGTCGGCGAGCTCAAACTCGGAATTCTCTCCCACGCGCATGTATGAACCGGGATTCAGCAGCATCTCCACGCGACCATCAGAACCGGTCCTCACTGCATCGCCCGTCTCCAGGTCTTCTTTAATCGTCAGCTGTTCCCATTCGGCATTTCCGCGCGTGCGCATCGTCGCCCGGCCGGTCACGGCATTCACACCGCCGGCTCTAGCCGAGATGACAAACTTTTCGCGGTTCTGACTTTGGCCCTGGCCGTAGCTCGACAGCGGAATCGAGAAAATCATGGCCAGAACAAAGAGCGATGAGAGCAGTGCTGTGGGTGGCTTTCTCATGGAATTTTTCCTTTGAATTCAACCAGTTAAGCTCGTCGCGTTGGGGAGGAGCCAATTATAGCCCTATCGCAAACATTTACAAGCTTTACGCCGTTAGGGTGCTGCCCTAATTTGGAGTGCGGTGACCTGTCACCGCTTTCGCCCGCGGCGACTCGTCGCCGCACTGGTTGGTAGTGAGCCATTGTCGCCGACTTGCTGCGACAGGTCGCAGCGACCAAAGCCCCGACAGGTCGGCGCACTCCAAATTAGGGTTATACGCGGTGTCCAAGCGCATCCTTAACCTCATCGAGCTTGCCCTCATCGAAAAGACACGTGATCGCTCTGTTGGTGGCGTAGTGATAGACCACACTACGCAGTCGTTGATCTTTGCTGCGGGTCTTTCTGTGAACGTTAATTTCTTCAAGCATTCCTTCAACGGAACCAACGGCCATACGGTTGACTTGCTGTAGCTTACTTACGTTCTCGGCGGTCTTGGGCGTCACCTCTACTGCGTGATCGTCGATAGCGAATCGAAATCCGGTCGCTCCGCCCTGCTTAATTAGACGCGCTAATTCTGCGGCCTTTTGCAACCCAAACTCAGACAAGTACGGCGGAGTGATACACCGCTCTTCTAAGTCTTCCACGCCAGTTACAAAGTTGTGGGTGACCGCCTGACTAATATCAGGAAAATCCTCTTTCGGTTCTTGTTTCTTGCGGCGAGACGCGAAGTTCACGGCAAGGGAGCCGTTGCTACTCAGTTTATTGACGTACCACGCCAGCGTGCCGGTTGGGTGCTTTGAGATACCGGCGTCAAATTCGCGCAGCAAGTAGATCGCCCGATAGATCGCTTCTCGAAAAGTAGTAACCGAGACTCCGCCTGGTTGACTGTGAATCTGGAAATTTAGTTCAGTCATGATACACTCCATTCTGGAGCGTATCTTTGACAGACAAAGAGCGCACCGCCCGCACCCGATGCGACCAACACCGTGCGGACAATTCCAAGATTCGCAATCGTATAGTGAAAGCCGTGAGCGCCAACTCTCGGCTTTTTACTTTTGCTTTAATCTTTTTCCACGTTTCTGTCGGGGTTTCCCTCCATCCCTAGCATGAGGGTTTGCCGATAAGCTGCTTGTACTCTAAACGCTTCCCAGTAATCAAGGAAACTAGAGCAGTAAACCTATCGGCATCTGTTCCTTTGCGTCGATTAAATCTGAAAGCCTGTTCGTCAAGGTATCTGAAAAGGTGGAATGGTTCGACGCTGATATAAGTTCCACCTAACGACCGTTTGAGAAGCGACCAGAAGTTTTCAATTCCGTTTGTGTGAACGTGACCGCGTACATACTCTTCCGAGTGGTTGATCACGTTATGAATGTATTCCTCTTCCAAGCGATTGTAAGACTTGAACGCATCACTATAGACCGTGGAACCAGCCTCTACATGCTTGCTCACTTCGCTGTGAAGCGACTTTGTGCGAACGTTCGATACAACCATCGTTCTGACTTCACCGTGACGCTCTAATAGGCCCATCACAGCAACCTTACCCGCGCCACCAGTGCCGAGATGCTTGCGCTTCGCAGCGTGCATATTGCGAGCCTTGCCACCGATGAAAGTCTCATCAACTTCAACGGAACCGGAGAGCTTATTGAGCGAGCCGTTCTGCATCGCCAACCGGATACGGTGGAGCACATGCCAAGCCGACTTCTGAGTGATGCCTAAGTGACGCGACAACTCGTAAGAGCTAATGCCATTCTTGGAGTTTGCAATCAGCCAGATCGCGGTCAGCCACTTATCTAAGCCAAGTGGGCTATCCTCAAATATGGTTCCGACTTTAAGCGAGAACTTGGCGCGTGGGTGCTTTTCGTAGCACTTGTACACGTTGGCCTTTGCCAGATATGAAACCTTCTCAGCGCCGCACGTGGGGCAACGAACGATGCCATCCGGCCAGCGCATTTGGATCATGAAAGCGTTACAATTCTCTGGCTTGGAGAAGTGAAGGAAGGCTTGCTGTAATGTCTTTGGCGTTTCCATGCTGTGAAGGTAGCATGGAAGGCGTGGTCAGTCAAGTATATTATTACCCAAATTAGGGCATCACTACCACCGTTCGAGTGCTGGGTCGGTTACTGTTCGGCAAGCTTTGGCTTGTCGAGGTCGAACGACAAACTGAAGTTTGTCGGACAGTCATTTCTTCTGACATTCAGTTTGGGAGAATCTTTGAGTAGTAGCCTTGCTTGGTTCGCGCCAGGACATCCTGGCGCGTCTGAATTTGCACGCCGACCGAGCGCCACTTGCCGTCTCTCAACGTATTAGACGGCCGATAACCAATGCTGTAGATCCGGCCCAGGTCGCCAATCACCTGTCGGTAAACGTCGTCCAGGTCCTTCAATTTGTTGGCGCGATAGAGACGGCTGCCGCTCGCCTCGGCGACGCGCGCCAGCTGGTCGCGAGCGATAGCATAAGCGCCGCGCGTCATCGGTTGTCGCTTAACCTGCTCCTCTTCCGTGTCGAGATAAATGGGAAAGACGATGGTCTCCGCCTGTCGGATTATTCGCAGAAGTTCGTCGAAATTGGTTCGAGAGCCCGGCCCAGTCACCTCCGGCAAAGCATTGTCGACGCCGTCAGTCATCGCCACCACCGCACTGCGGCGCGTCGAGTTCTTCGAAGCGTGCAAGATAGCGAGCACATAGCGTAACGAATCCCAAAACTTTGTCCCACCCACCGGTTTTTCGATGTCGTCGATCGAGTCTTTCAACAGCTGGCGATCTTCGGTCAAGGGACAGACAACCTGGACCTTGTCCGTAAACGCAACGATTGAAATGCGATCTGTCGGCCGGGTCGCAGCCACAAAGCGGCGGGACGAACTGCGTATGAGTTTTAGCTTGTCGTTCGTCGAACCGGAGAGATCGAGCAGCAACACCAGATCGAAAGGGGCGTCGGCAGCGGCGAAAAAAGCAATGTCCTGAGGTGCTCCATCCTCAAAGACCATGAAGTCGGTCTGCCGCAACTCCGGCGACGGGCTTTGAGGATTCAAACTTACGACGCTTACTTTGAGGTCAACGAGATCGGATTCGACGCGGATTGTCTCGTCGGGCTCCGGCGTCTGGCCCAGACCGGCGATCGGGACCAGCAGGCAGATAAGCAAACCGAGAATTCTTTTTCTATTCTGCTGCATGAGCGAGTTTGAGCACCGCTTAGTTTGCAAAGTAACCGCGCTTGCCGCGGGCGATGACGGAAGGCCGCGCCACATTTACTTTGATCGCGCGCCATCTGCCGTCGCGAATTTTGTCCGACGGTCGATAGGCCAAACTGTAGACCGTCCCCAGGTCAGCCACGACGCGTTCGTAGGCGCCGGCCAAATCCTCGAGACGCTCCACTTCATAGAAAACGCCGCCGCCGACATCGGCCATCTCTTTCATCCGGTCATAGGCGGCGTCAAAGGCTTCCGGCTGCGTGTCCAGCGGGCTCAGCGCCTCGTATTCCGTGTTTAGCCAGAGGGTGTAGAGCACGCCGTCAAACTCTCGCAGCTCGTTGACCAGATCTTTGTAGGGAAGTTTTGAGCCGACGCCCTGGACGCCATCGATGCTGTTGTCCAGACCGTCGCTCATGAGAATTATGGCCGTGCGACGACGATTTTTAGGGTCTTGCGTCGATTTGTTTAGAACAAAATCGGTCGCGTCGTAAAGCTTTGTGTCGCCCGGCGCGGTGTCCATGGCGTTGACGCGCTGGCGCAGAACCTGGCGGTCGAGCGTGAGCGGCGAGACCACGGCGGCTTGTCCGGCGAAGGTCACAACGCCGATGCGATCTGACGGGCGCGCGGCATCGATGAAGCGCAAGGCCGCGGCGCGAATGAGTTTTACGACGTCGCGCGTCGAACCGGAAAGATCGATCAGCATCAGCAGATCGAAAGGAGCAGACGAGGAGTCAAACTGCAGGATTTCCTGTTCGGCGCCATTCTCGAAAAGTTTGAAGTCAGACTTGTTCAGGCCGACGACGCCGCGATTGGTGTTTCGATCGACGACGCTGGCGTTGAGTGAAACCAGTTGAGAGTCAACCCGAATCACGTCGCCCTCGCTGACTTCCTGACTGTCCAGAACCGGCGCGGGCGTGCCTGCTGCTTTGATTGGCGCCTCGCCGTTTAATGAATCGGGCGCTCTCGGATCTGTGTTTTCAACTCCGGGAGTCGTCCGCGCCACGGTCGTTAACGAGAGCGTTACGTTCCCGGTGCCCGTGTTAACGCGCAACGTTTGTGAGCCTTTGCCCAGGCGTGCTTGCAGGACGCGGCCATTCTCACTCACGAGCTGTGGGAGTTCCGACTTAATGCGACCGCTGACGGATTTTGCGGCAATGTCTGCGTCAACGGAACCGACGAATTGCACATCCACCTCGCCGCCGGTTGATCTAACTGTCGCGGACGCGGGAACACCCAGCAAAGAAACACGGCCGCTGCCGGCAACGACGTCCATGCGCGCCGTCTCTGGAATCTTGATCGTTAGGTTGATCGGCGTAACCGGACCGCCGCGCGGACGGCGAACCACTCGCACGACAAGTCCCTGCGGCTTCTTCTCAATTACAACTGAAGCGCCTTTCGTTTTGCCTTCGCTGGTGGTTACCTGAACGTCTTTCCGCTTCCAGGTCTCTGCCGCAATGCTGCCCAAAGCGTTCTCGATGCGCAGCTCGCCGCCGGCGGGAAACTCGATTTGAATGCCCTCGCCGCCGTTTGCTGCTTGAGGAAAATGCAGGGTTTCACTTTGCGCCGTTGTCTGAAAAACAGCGGGCGTAAGCAACAACGTAAGCAATAATCCGAACAACGCCAGCGCGGCGAATACACGTTTGAGCGGTTGCAACGACATGACGAGCATAGGAGTTACGATCCTGAATCTGGCCTGAATCTGGCGGAGCTGGGGAGAGTTTGCCGGGACCACGAGTTCGATTTTGAACGATCGCCAGGGCCGTAGCGTACGACTATCTTTCGATCATATCAAGTATTGAATTCTCTTCCGGTGGGGGCGCGGGTTTTGGGGTGACCGGACCCAGCCCGCCCATGTCGCCGAGGCGCAGGAGCAGGTTATTGGCGTTGGTGGCGTAAGGCATTGCGCCCTCCTTAGTCAACACGCCGGTGCGCACCATCTGCTCGATGACGCCGTCAAACGTTTGCATGCCATCCTGGTCGCCCTGCTCCATCGCGTCGATTAGAGACTTGCCTTCCGAGTCGCCCTTTTCGACGTATTCGCGAGTGCGCATCGTCGACTTGAGAATCTCAATGGCCGCCACGCGTCCTTTTCCGTCGGGTCGCGGAATCAAGCGCTGCGAAACAATGTAGCGAAACGACTGCGCAATCCGCGTCCGAATCACGCGCTCTTCGTTCTTCGGAAACACGCCGATGATTCGATCGACAGTTTTGGAAGCGTCAATCGTGTGCAGGGTCGATAAAACCAAGTGGCCGGTTTCGGCAGCCTCGAGCGCCACTTCGATGGTTTCGCGATCTCGCATTTCGCCTACCAGGATGACTTTCGGCGCCTGGCGCAGCGCCGCCCGCAGCGCGATTGCAAAACTTGGCGTGTCGGAGTGCAACTCGCGCTGATGAATCGTGCATTTCTTGTGAGTGTGCAAAAACTCGATCGGATCTTCGATGGTCACCACGTGGTAGTACTTCGTCTCATTAATCAAGTCGATGACAGCCGCGAGGGTTGAACTCTTGCCGCTTCCGGTCGGACCAGTGACGAGCACAATTCCGTTCTTGATGTCCACGATCTGTTTCAACTGCGCCGGCAGATTAAAGTCGTTGAAGTTTGGTGGGTTGGTCGGAATCACGCGCATGACGATCGCGTAGGTGCCGCGCTGCTTAAAAATGTTCACCCGAAAACGCGCTTCGCCGGGCGCGCTGAAGGAAAGGTCGGCTGAACCGCTTGTTTCCAAACTTTCGGTGGCACTGTGATGGTTGCCGATGATCAGCTTTGCCATGCTCGCCGTGTGCGCCGGCGTCAGCTTTTCGAGCCCGGGAAATTGGACAGGTTTGAGGTTGCCGGCAAGTTCGACCTGGGGCGGACGTCCGGGAGAAAAAATCAGATCGCTGACTTTGTCCGACGTCTTCAGCATTTGCCGCAGAACGGCGATGAAGTTTAACGGGGGAGGCGTGTTTGCTTGTGAGTTTGGCGTGTTTGGTGTGGTCATTTTCTATTTTGAAACATTTCGCCGGTTGTGAACGTCCAAAGGTTTCTCGCGTTCGTATGTAACTCTATCTAAGTCGTATGTAAAAGAGTTTCCGAGTTGAACGAACGCGACGTGACAAGCGTACATCAAAGCAAGTTCCGGGGACTGTTGCTGGTTCGTTTAAATGCCTGGAATCTTTTGTAACCGACCGGCAGAAATTGCTGTCTTACTGTTACGAATACCGGTCTTATCTTACAAGGAGGCGCTGACTAAGATGGCAACTTACAGAGATCCTGTTAGCTGCTTTGCACCACTTGAAGTGCTGGAGCGCCTGCTGGAAATTCGCGCTGAAGCGGGCTTCGCTCCCGCCGTCTATCTCCTTTCACCCGATGACCTGGCAGACTATCTCGACGCGTTTGGTTTCGACGTCTATGCTTTTTCGGAACCAGAAACGGAGTTTCACTTCGGAAACTACCGCGCGCCGCTCGCGCCAGGCGGCGATCACGCCCATGAATCAATGACGCAGCACTAATTGGAGACAGTGTGCGGTGGGCAATGTGCGGTGGGCAGTTTTCGCTGGCGCTGATCACTGGCCACTTCTGACTGCACACTGCACACTGCACACTGCCGCTGCCCACTCGCCTCAAAGCGCCTTGATGACAAAGAACGTCACATCATCGGTGGCGCCGCTGCCGTCAGTCCATTCGATCACTTCGTTGTGAACCGCTGCGATCAACTCACGCGCGCCAAGCTCACGATTCGCCTTAACTGCCTGCGCCAGTCGGTCGCGTCCAAATTCCTCGCCTTCCGGGTTATGCGCCTCCGTAACGCCGTCCGTGTAGAGCACCAGCACTTCGCCCGGCACCGTCGTCAAATAATACTCGTGATAGCGCGTGTCCCTGAACATGCCCAAGGGAACGCTGCCGCGATCGATGAAGCTGACCTTGCCGTCTTTGTCTAGCAGGATCGGCGGATTGTGTCCGGCATTGGTGTAGGTCAGCGTGCGGTTCGTCACGTCCAGAATGCCGTAAAAGGCCGTCACAAACTGATTCCGCTCAATGGATTCCCAAAGCAGGTAGTTCACTTTGGCCATCGAGATGTGCGGCGAATAACCAATGTGCGTGGCCGCCCGCAGGCTCGCGCGCAGAAACGCCATCAGCAACGCCGCAGGCACGCCCTTTCCGGAGACATCGGCGATCACGAGGCCAATCTGATCGTCGTAAATTTTGACCCAATCGTAGTAGTCGCCTGAAACTTCTTCGGTGGGAAAGTTGTAAGCGCTAATGTCGTAGCCTTCCAACTGCGGATCGCGAGCGGGCAGCAATTCCAACTGAACCTGACGCGCCACTTCGAGCTGCCCTTCGAGTCGTTTCTTTTCAATCAACTGCTCGTGAAGCATCACCTTCTCGATGATGATCGCGACCTGCGAAGCCAGCAGCATCAGCACCTGAAGATCGTCTTCCGAGTAGGCGTTCAGCTCGTCGCTCTCCAGATCAAAGACGCCGATCACTTCGTCGTTGGAAATGATTGGCGCCACCATCTCTGAGCGCGTCTCGCTGCGGGCGTTGATGTAATTGGGATTCTGCCGGACGTCCGGCGAGGTGATCGGTTCGCCCGTCAGCGCCACTTGCCCGATCAGGCCTTCGCCGAGTTTGAGATGCAGATTCGTCAACTCTTCAATGTCGTAACCTCGAACTGCTTCAGCCTGAAAAACGCACGGGTCCTCGCCTTCCGCGACGGCGCCCTTGTCCGCGCACTTGACCACGAAGATTCCCGCCGCATCGTAGGGAATCAGGGAGTCGAGCGTGTCCATCACCAGATTGAGAACTTCCTGAAGATCGAGGGAACGGCTGATCTTCTTGGTGATGTCGAGCAGCATGCGCAGCTTGTCCGTGGTCGTCAGGCCAGGCAAAGGCAGCTCTCGTATTTGTTCGCTCATGAATCTTATTTCCACAACAGTCGGAAGAACAAAACAGAATTATACGGGCTGGGGACTAAAAGCATGAAGCGTATTTCAAGTAGCGACCTAACGGACTTGATCTCTGTGCAACCTCAGTGCCTCTGTGTCTCTGTGTTGATCGTCTGAGCAAATTCACCGCAGAGACACAGAGGTCACAAAGGTTGCACAGAGGCAGAAGTGTCGTTACTTGGAATGGGCCGTCCGGTAAGTCTGCCAAAGCCGGGTGACTTTCAAGCGGTATTCAACCAACTCACGGCTGACGCGGAAGTGCTTAGCGATCTGAGACGAAGTTTGACCTTCAAGCACGAATCGCCGCAACGCCGAAAAAGGAACAAGCGCGGCAGCACCGGTTCCGTAGGCTTCCTCTTCATCGGCCTTTCGGTAATCGCGAGCGATCGTCTGGCCACGGCTGCCTTCGGCGACCACCTTCAGGCGACTTGGTTGATGGCCCAAAAAGACGTGCGAAACTTCTTCCATCAGGGTCGCGTTGGTGCGCATGCGTCCGTGGTTCGGATTGAGTATGACGATCCTGCGGCCGTCAGGCAGCGGGCGGGAACAGGCGCCGCCTGACCATTTTTCAGAGCCGGAACCGAGCAGATGTTCCTGGGCTTCGGGGCTCAGACCCTTGATCTGGTCAAAACTGACGACTAATAAGTTGGCAAACTTCGCGAGGCGAAACGGATCAAGCGGCGCGCCCTCGCGCACGCCGGCGAAGTCGCGAAATCCCAGCGCGTGCAACTCAAATTGCCGCCATTTTTCGCCCGGGGGTAGCTCGTAGTCGATCATAGTTTAGGAAAACCAGCCACGATTCTCGCGGATAAAACGCGGCTCAGAGCAAATTAGAAAGCGGCGCGCAATTAAGAAGCGGAGCAATAGAATTGGCGTCGTCAGCACGCAGCAATCTGCAAGATAATCTCATCAGATTCCTGCAGATAATCTCTTCAGATTCGCGTTCATCCGCGAAAATCCGCGGCTAATGTTTGTTGGTTGGTTAGCAAGAGGCCTAGCGGCGTTTCTTCGAGCTTCCCTGATCGGTGCGACTAAACTGCGAATAGGCGACGCGAAACAATTCCGACAACGCGTCAGCAGTTTCCGGCGAAAGGTTGCGGTCGGCGCGCAGGTGGGCCTCGACTATCTCGGGCGTCGACTCGTGTGGAAAGTAGACGACAGCTTTCGGATCGCTGTCTTCGCGGTTGCGCCCGAGAACTCTTTCGAGCGGCATGTCTAACCAGCCGGTCAGCCGCGCGATGTTGTCCGCGTCCGGCTTACCAGTTCCGTTTTCAATCCGCGACAAGGTTGAGGCCGAGACGTTGGTCTGGTCCGCCACGTCACGCAGGCTGAGGCTCAACTCTTCCCGCCGGCGACGAATCGCGCGTCCCAACTCTTCAGTGTTGATTAAAGATTTTGTAGTTCGCGCCATCTCAAGAATTCCTTTCCTGGCAGACAATAGCACAGGCGGGTTTTAGACGCAAGATTCTGTTTTACAGCTGAAACAGAAGTAGGACAGGCATTCCTGCCCTGTCCAATCGGCGGCAAGAGACAACTAGTCGTGACAAAAACCAAGGACAGACAAGAATGTCTGTCCTCCGCGCTAATGTCCGTTTTACACGCTATGGTTGGACCTGGCGTTTCGTTGCCGACATCGCGAGGTCGCGAGCGCGCGGCAAAACGTCCACGGCTTTGGCAACCTGATCGTCGTCGGTTGTGACCAGCACTCTGTCAGCCGTCACGCGACCGTAGGCAGCGGTAACGATGTTGAAGCGCAGATAGACTTCAACAAACGAACGATTGTGGTCGACCAGCGGGGTCAGACTCTTGAAGGTTGGATCGCCGGCAACAAAACTCTTAAAAGCCTTGAAAACCGGGTCGGAAACCTGAAAATCGCTGAGCAGCAATTCATGATTAAAGTCGATCGCTCCCGGCACCTTGTACGCGGAAATACCGCTGACGCGATCGTTTACAAGCTCACGCGCGAAAGCGAAGACCGGGCTCAACAGACGCCGTTGTGAAGCGGTGATAGCATTCGGTTTCACACTTTCGTCCGGAGCAATGCCGCCGCCGCCATAAACCGGTCGGCCGGTGTCCGTTTTCTTTTCCGGGCCGACGGGCCTGGTATCGTCCTCTTTTTGGTCGAGACGTTTGGAGCCGCCGTGAGTGTAGTAATCGTAAAAACCGCTGTCGGAATAATCTCGCTGAATCAAGCGGCCCGAAGGCGTGTAGTACTTGGCCGACGTCAAAGTCAGACCCGCGCCGTAATCGAGCGGGATAATGCTTTGCACGAGGCCCTTGCCAAAACTGGTTTGACCGACAATCAACGCGCGGTCGTGATCCTGCATGGCGCCGGCGACAATCTCGGAAGCGGAAGCCGTGTTTTCGTTGACGAGGATAACGAGCGGGATTGGATCGGCGGAACGGTTGCGGGATTCGTAAGTGTTGTCGCGAAATCCGCTCCGACTCTTCTGCGTAAGAATTCGTTGACCGTAAGGCAGAAACACTTCGGCGACATGAATCGCCTGATCGAGAAAACCGCCGGGATTGTTTCGCAGATCCAACACCAGCGAAGTTGCGCCCCTTCGGTGCAAACCGTCGAGAGCTTCTTCAAGCTCATCGGTGGTCGAGTAATTAAACCCTCGCGTCATGTCAACATAGCCAACGCCGGGCTTGATCATGTACGCATCAGGAATTGAAGGTTGCGGCACCACGTCGCGCGTGATCTCCACGGTTTGCAGACGCTGGTCGGCGGCGCGTTCGACGGTAATTTTCACTAACGAACCTTTCGGTCCGCGAATCTTGTCGCGCACTTCAAGCGAAGGCTTGCCCGTCATCTTCACGCCATCGACGGCGACAATCCGATCACCAAATCGCAAGCCCGCGTGCGAGGCCGGCGATCCGGGAAACGTCGCGGTAATAAACGTGTCAGCCTGTTCGCTGACAATGTAATTCTGAATCGAGGCGCCAATGCCAAAGTATTCAGAGCGCTGATCGGTCTTTAGTTCTTCGTACTCTTCGCGATCGTAGTAGTTTGAATGCGGATCGAGCGAGCGCAGCATGCCGATGATCGACGACTTTACTACGGCGCTGAAGTCCAGTCGTTTGCCCTCGACGTAATTCTCTTGAATGAGCCTCACCGCCTCGTCAAAGTCTCTCTCTATTTGTGGAATCGTACTGCCGCGCGCGCTGCGACGCGTTGGCGCCGTGGGACCGGCAGGTCGGCGCGTTGAGGTGCTGCCGACCGGAGACGACGGCTGGCTTCTCTGTTGCGCAAAAACGAAAGTTTGAGAATTGAGGGAGAGTGAGAAGAGCGTAACCAGCGCGAGCGTCAATATCTTTTTCACTGTTAGAGCCTCAAGGTGCCGCAAGGTTGGGACGTTAAATTTTGCGAACGCGCGTCGAAAGCTCTGGGGCTTGCCATCGGGCGGTTCGGTGAACAAATACTAGCGAATGCCTCACAACTCGGCAAGGCCGAGGTCGCTCGACGCGCAGTTTCAGCTCAAACGTTTTGTTTCTGAACCGTGTCAGTTCACGTTTAGCCCCAGGCGCTCGCGCTGTCTTCGGTTGAACCAGAATTTGCTGCAGGGCAAGCTGGCTTGACTGCCTCTTAAGCGCGTCCGTAGAATGAACTTAACTTATTCCCATAACGTATTTAGAGTCGAGTATTCAATCACGTTAGTTCAGGAGTTTTCAGCATGAGCAATCCATATCAAAAGGAAGAACCGCGAAACACTGAAACCATCGACGACCTAATGCTAAGAGACGACGAAACTGAAGGTGATTCCGACGAGCCCAGCCGGACCGCGTCATCGGTGAGAGACATTGCCTCACGGATTCCGGAATCGCTTAGCGCCATCGGACGCGACATCAGTCGCACTATCGAGCGCGCGATGTCCGCCAAAGACGAATACGTTGTCGCCGTGAAGATTTCGCCGTCGGCTCAGGAAAAAGTTGAGCAACTTGTGACTGCGGGGATCTTCCGTAGTCGCGCCGAGGCAGCCGGTTTTCTGATTGAAGAAGGAATTAAGACACAGTCGGCGCTGTTCGAGCGTGTGCAGCAGAAGCTCGCCGAAATCGAGCGGTTGCGCGCCGAGTTGCGCGGAATGGTTAACGAGCCGCCGGCATAAGCGGCTCGTTAGTTTTTCCAGGTACAGTTTCATTGGCACCCCCAATCGTAATGCTGCTCCCTCGGGGAGTTCACATTTTAACCACTCTCACGAATCGAGATTAATGTGGCCGAAAGATTCAAGCTTTCACCGACCCCAATTCAACAATTCACACTTGCCAACGGTCTCCGCGTGATTTTGTGCGAAGACCACGCAGTCCCGGTCGTCTCCGTCGCGCTTTATTACGACGTCGGTTCGCGTAACGAACGCGTCGGGCGCACGGGCTTTGCACATCTTTTCGAGCACATGATGTTTCAAGGCTCCGAAAATGTGCCGAAGGCCGCGCACTTCCAGTACATCTTCAATTCCGGCGGCACGATGAACGGCACGACCTCAACGGAACGCACGAATTATTACGAGACGTTGCCGGCCAGCCATTTGCCGCTCGCGCTCTGGCTCGAGAGCGACCGGATGCGTTCGCTGAAAGTGACGCAGGAGAACCTCGACAACCAGCGCAGCGCGGTGCAGGAAGAAAAACGTTTGCGCTACGACAACCAGCCTTACGTGAACGCCTTCCTGCGAATCAACGAGTTGATTTTCAAAAACCCCGCGAACGCGCATTCGACGATCGGCTCGATGGAAGACCTCGATGCGGCCACGATCGACGACGTGCAGCGGGTTTTTCCGAATTTACTACGCGCCTAACAACGCGGTGCTGACGATCGTGGGCGACTTTGAGAGCGACGAAGCGACTGCTTTGGTCACGAAGTATTTTGAAGACATTCCCAGCCAGCCGCAGCCGCCGCCAGTCGATGTCAGCGAGCCGGATGATGTGGCCCGGACTCAGGAAGTCTTCAACGATCCAGCTGGCTCCCGCGCCAGCCTTCGTGCTTGGCTGGAAAATTCCGCCGCGACGCACGCCCGACTTTTATGCGCTGACGCTGGCCGCTGATCTCATTTTCGAAGGAGACAGTTCACGTCTCTACCAAAAACTTGTCAAGGGCGCCGAATCTGTCGTGTCGATCCAGGGCGGCATCGACGAACGCCGCGGACCGTCGGCTTTGTACATTTTTGCGTTGCCAAAACCCGGCGAGGAAGTGGCCGCGATTCGCGATCAGATTTTCGATGAGATTCGCGCGCTCAGAACTTCCGGGCCTTCTCCGGCTGAGATGGAGAAACTGCAAAACACGCTCTGCAATGACGTGGTTCGCGGCCGACAGTCGACCATGTATCGCGCGCAACGGCTGGCGGAATACACGCTGTACGACCACGAGCCGATGCTTTTCGATACCGAGTTGGACCATTATCTGTCGATCACTCCGGAACAAATCAGAAGCGCGGTGGAACGTTTTCTCGACGTAGACAATCGCGTCGTGCTCGACATCGTTCCTTCGGCGAGCGCGCCCGAGACGACCGCGGAAGAGCCTGAGGAAACAGCGCCGGCAGCTTCGCCGCAAAGTCCGGGAGAACCGAAACAACCAGCGGCGCCGCCGGCGCAGGTGCCTCCAGTTCCGCCCGCGCAACCCGAGACGGAGACGAGCGCGGCGGCCACCAATGGCAACCAGTTGGAACCGCCGCAGCAACCCGCAGATCCGGCCAAGCAGACTGAAACCGGCTCAGGACCCTTGCATATCTAAACCATGAATCCACAACCCGAATTTTTGAAGCAGCCACCGCCACCACTTCCCTCTCGCCCAATAAAATTACCAACTGCCTTCGAGACCATTCTGCCAAACGGGCTGGTCGTAGTTGTGGTTGAGGATTCGCGGCTGCCTTTGGTCAGTTATCGGCTCGCCCTGCGAACCGGCGCGGCTCACGACCCGAAGGAATTACCGGGTTTGATGGACATGTTGACGGGGCTTTTGACGGAAGGCACTGAGTCGCGAACCAGCCGCCAGATTGCCGACGAGGTCGCGCGACTGGGAGCAACTCTTCAGGCCGGTGCGAATTCCGACTACACCACGGTCGCGGCTTCTTCGCTCACGACCTTCAGCTCCGAGATTCTTGAGTTGATGGCCGACGTGGCGCTGCGCCCTGTATTTCCGGCCAACGAAGTGGAACTCGCCAAGCAAAACACCAAAGAGAGTTTGAAACAACAGCGCGCCCAGCCTTCGTTTTTGGCGAGTGAGACGGTGGCGAAAGTGATGTTCGGCGAACATCCTTATCACATCACGGCGCCCACGCCCGAGTCGATCGATGCCACCACGCGCGAGCGCCTGGTCGAGTTTCATCGCTCGACGTTTATTGCCAACAACGCAGTCTTCATCGTTTCCGGAGACGTGCGGCAGGACGAAATTCTGCGCCAACTGGAAGACTTGTTTGGAGGCTGGCAGCCGGGAAATGTGACTGGCGACGATTTCCCTGCCCCGCCGCGACGAAAGTCCCGCGCTGCTTACATCATCGACCGACCGGGATCGGCGCAAGCTAACATCGTGATCGCCAACGTGGGAATTACGCGCACCAGTCCGGATTATTTTCCGATGGCGGTGATGCACACGGTGCTGGGCGCCAACGCGTCGTCGCGGCTCTTCATGAACCTGCGCGAAGAAAAGGGCTACACCTACGGCGCCTACTCGAGTCTCGACGCGCGACGAACCGCCGGCACTTTTCGCGCGACTGCCGAAGTGCGGACGCCCGTCACCGGCGACTCGCTTAAAGAATTCTTTTACGAGTTGGAACGCATCCGCAACGAGCCTGTTTCCGAAAAAGAGATCGCAGACGCCAAGTCGTACCTGACCGGCGTGTTTCCGCTGCGGTTGGAAACGCAGGAAGGTCTGATCGATCAACTCGTACAGATCAAGATGTTCGGATTGCCTGAAAACTACCTCGAGCTTTACCGCAGTCGGATTCAAGCCGTGACTATTCCGCAGGTTCAGGAAGTGGCCATCAAATATGTCAGGGCGGATGAGGCAGCGATTGTGATCGTCGGCGACGGCGCTCAACTCGCGGATCAAGTGACGCCTTACGCTGACGAGGTGGAGTTTTACGATACCGCCGGAAAGAAGAAGGACAGACCGAGCGCCCCGGCGCATTCACCCGAGGCGGCCGCGGCGCTGGCCGGAAACTGGTCCTTGCTGATTGAAACGCCGCTCGGCCAGAGCATCCCGGCGACTCTGATCCTGCAAAATATCGAGAAAGGTTTTTCGGGAAAAGTTACTTCCGAAATGGGAAACGGCGAACTGCTGTCGGCAACTTTTGACGGCGAGTCGTTTTCAGGAGTTATCTCCTTCGACATCGCCGGCCACGCAATGGAGGCGCAAATCAAAGGCGAGGTTGCGAACGAGCAAATGGAAGGCAGTATTAGTCTAGAGAATGCCCCCGCGTTGCCCTTCACCGGCAGCAAGGACGGATCGCAGGCATCAGCCGCGGATTAACGCGGACGCTTAGGACAGACATTCCTGCCTGTCCTCGCTACAATTTCCCGCAAACTGGACAGGCCAGAATGCCTGTCCTACTTTTCATACTGATTCTTATTTTTCTTTCTGATTCGCGTTTATCCGCGAAATCCGCGGCGCTTTTTCCCCCAGTGCATTTGAGACAAAAAAACCGCCCGGCACTATTGCTCATGCCGGGCGTAATCACAGGAGGAACCGGTTATGGTGGCGTTATATCTACGCCATCCAATAACCTCGACCTTAAGATTCTTTTTTCCGCTTGACCGTTGCTTGCAGCGCGCGCTAACAGTCCATCGCAGTTCGAGACTTGCAGTTTCATTACAACTTCATTGCTCGTATCGCAACAGCAATCCGTCGCCGCCCACTGCCCAGCCCGCTTTCTTCACAAAATACAAACCGTAAAGGTTATATTTCGTGCCTGACTCCTGCTCGATCCAGGTTAAGCCGGAATCGTCGGTGCGCAGGATCGTCCCGCCACGCCCGACTGCCCAACCATTGTCGTCGCTGAGGAATTGAACATTCAGGAGCGTCGAGCGCGTTTTGATCGCGACCGGCGTCCAGGTAACACCGGCGTCGGACGTTCGCAGGATCGTGCCCCGCTCGCCGACCGCGAGGCCGCGCTTGTCGCTGCGAAAATCGACGTGATAGATCGTCGCCGTTGTGCCTGACTCTTGCCTGGTCCATGTTTGTCCGCCGTCGACCGTGTTCAGAATCGTCCCCTGGGCCCCGGCGATCCAGCCGCGTTTGTCGTTGGCAAAATCGATGTGAATCAGCTCAAGCCGGCTCGGCGCGCGTTGCCGCTGCCATGTCTCGCCGCCGTTGTCCGTGTAAAGCAAAATGCTGTCGACGACGCGCTCCTGTTTGCTGACCGAGCCCACGACCCAACCTTTTTTCTTGCTTGAGAAACGAACGCTGTAGAGTTCCACGTCGGCGCCGTCAAACTCACGCGGCAGGAAACGTCGCACTTCGTTCCAACGCACACCGTTGTCGCTGGTCGAGAAGATGGCGTTTCCGGCGATCAGAAATCCGGCTTCCTTGTCGCGAAAGTAAATGTCGTTAATCGCGGCCGTAGTTTGGACGGCCTGCGTAACCCAACTGCGGCCGCCGTCTTCAGTGCGACTCAGAAATCCGTTGTCACCGCCAACCCAGCCGCGTTTGCCGTCAAGAAAATAAACGGCGTTCAAGTCCTGACCCGTCGGACCAACGCTGCTGGCGACCCATCCCTGCTGGCCTACCACCGGCACCGGCAAAGCCAGAATCAACAGGAAAAGCGCAGCAGTGATTGCCTGATTCAGAACTGATTGATGCGATTTATCCGGCTTACAAAATGTCATTCGTGCTGCTACTCCCGACCCATGAGTTCGTACGAACCTGGCACACATCCTGACTGACGATGTGGCGCCTGTTCAATTCTTGAATTGACTCTGTGCGGAATTTGTAACCTAACTGGGCGTCTCAAGACAAGACTCTGCGGAGCGGAAGAGCGGGGCAAGCCCCCTTCCTGACCCCGAGCTTAAGGGACCTCGACGCGCGGATCCGGATCGAAAACCATTCGATGTTGCAGCGATCACTCAATGGCCCAAGGCTCTCAGGTCGGGAAGGGGGCTTGCCCCCGCTGCCGTTTGCGAGCGGGACGCCCGCGGTCCCAGAAAGAGCGGCGACTCAGAACTAACGGGGCCGCGCGCTCATCTTCCAAAACGCACGGCCCCGATCATCAGCCTCCCCAATTTGTACGCTGCGGTCGCGTCTAATTCGCGGCGTTTACCCGGTAGACTCTTCCCTCGAACACCACCACCACGCGTTCGCCTAACGAGAAGAACGCGCCCAGCTTCGGCTTCTGTTTCAGCAGCGAAAAGTATTCGTCACTGCCGAACTTAATCGTCGTTTCCGGCAGCGTCGAGCCCGTCTTGAACTCGGAATCCGTCCAGACGCCGTCACGCAGGTAAAACGTCTTGCCGCCGGAGTTCTTGATGGCTGCCGACTCGCTGTCCTTGTCCAGCATCACCACGCTCTCCTGCTGTTCGCGCATGCGTTTGCTCTGGTACACCGCGGCGGCGCCCGTAGTCGCTGTCGCGTCCGCAGCTTTTGGGGCCGGCCGCTGAGGAGAATTGTCCGCTCGCCCGCCCAGGAAACCGCGGTTGTTCCTTGGCAAAGCGGTCACTTCGCGCCTCGCAGCGTCCGGCTCGAGCGCGAGGTAAGAAGTGTATGGAGTGACGATCCCGTAACGCGTTCCCAGGTCGACAACCTCGTCGCGCAACTCAGCCTGTTCGCCGTTTGAGCGAATCTGTTCCATCAACCAGCCGACGCGGCGAGTCGCCCACAAGCGCGGCAGAAAATCGTTCGCGTCTTCGCGCAACGGAAAACGAAGATTGTTGTAGAGGAAAGTTTTGTTGGCGCCGCTCGTCTTGCCGCCCAGCTGCAACCTGACAAAATCAAGATCGATTGCATTGCGATAACGACCAATCAGCGCGACCTGCGAGCCTCTGAAGATGTCAGGCAGCGCGCGCGGGTAAACCAGGTCGGTTTCCACGCCGGCCATGTCGAGTTTCAAATCCGTCAGCACCGGATAGTTCACTTTGGCAAAGAAGTTTGAGACCTTAACTTCGAGATCTTCCTTCGGTTCGACGTAATCCGCCACGCCGCCGTTCTCAGCCGCCAGCTTGTCCAGCAAAGCGGTGTTGACGTCGTAACCAACGCCAAACGTGAAAAGGCGCAGGCCCGCCACGCGATTGTTGCGCGCGTTCGCGACGATTTGATCGGGAATCGTCACGCCGACAGTCGGCAGTCCGTCAGTCATGAAAACCAAAATCTTCGGACGATCGCTCGCCGCAAATTGCTGCATCGCGACTGTCAGCGACTGATTGATGTTTGTGCCGCCCATCGGCCGCAGCGACTGGGCAAACGCTTCGCCGCGTTTACGACCCTGTTCATCGGCCGTGATCATGCGGGCTTCCATCAGGCGTTCTTCGCCGGCAAACGAGATGATGTTGAAACGATCCTGCGGTCGCAGAATTCTGACTCCGTAAAGCAAAGCCGCGCGCGCTTTCTCCATCTTCCCGGCTTCGGCCATGGAGCCGGAGGTGTCCAGCACGAAGACGATGTCCTTGGCGGCGTATTCCTGTTCCGACCAATCGTCCTTCGGCGAAATCATCAGCAGGTAGTAACCGTCTTTGCCTGGTTCGCGATGCGTCAGGAGCGTCACGCCAAAATCTTCGCGTGACAACCCGTAGAAAAGTTGGAAGTCCTGCGGGTCTTTGCCGCTTTCGAAAGTGACTACGGAGCGCCGGTCGCCGTTTCGTTTCACTTCCACGGCGTGAGTCGGCGAGTAAATATTCCGCAGCGGTTCCTTGCTATCAAGTTCAATGCGTCCTGAGACGCTGCCGATCTGCGTAACCTGTCGACCACTGCCGAGCGGATAGCGATAGGCGACTGTACCTGACTCTGCTTTCAGAACCTGCGAATAGGTGAGTTCAAGTTTCTTGTCTGAATGTGGCGGGATCGGAAAGATGCTGGCTTGAAAGAGATCCTTGCCGGCGTATTCCAGCAAACCGGGATCGCGCTGGCGCCTGACGATCTCATCGTAGATGCGGCGCGCTTCCTCGCGCGAGCGCACCTCGCCGACCAGCCGCCGGTCGCCGTCCCAAATTGCAAACTCGGTTATTGACGCCTGATCGGGAATGGGAAAAAGATAAGTTCCCTCCAGAGTCGCGTCAGTGTCGTTCCTGAAAACCTGCTCGACGTGGGTGGTCGCCACCTGCGACGAGATCTTCGTGTCGATTTTGATGGATTTGATTGGCAAACTGCGGGGCAGCGGGATCGGCTGAGGTGGGCGCGGGCAGCGTCCGCAAGGGCCCGGAACAATCACCCCCTGGGCCGCGGCGCCGGCCGCAAACACAACCAAAAGAGAAACCGACAACAGCAAATATCGAAGTTTTAAGGCTTTCATGTTCTCCTCACCGACTCAACGCAAAGATTTACCCACCTGGCTGGAGTTTAGAACGACTTAGATGCCCGTTCTTGCGGGATCAGGGTATTTTGCAACTCTCTGTGTGTCCTCTGTGACCTCTGTGTCTCTGTGGTGAGGATTTTCGAGCCAAACTTCACCACGGAGGCACAGAGGTCACAAAGGTCGCACAGAGGAAAACTGAAATTACCGCACTACTCGAAACTGGCGCAGCTTATCGCAGTTCGCGCAACCGCTCGTTTCTGATGGCGACGATCGTCACGTAGATAATGATGCAGAGGCCGCCGCCCGCGAGCGCGAAGGGCGCGCCGTAACGATGCGACACCGCGCCCGCCAGCAAGTTTCCAATCGGCATGGCGCCGATGAAGGAGAGAATGAACATGCTCATCACTCGCCCGCGCATCTCGTCAGTCACCAGTTGCTGCAACAAAGTGTTGGTGACCGCGACCGAAGTCACGACTGTGAACCCGACCCCGAAGAGAAAAATCAAAGACCAAACCAGATGAGTGGCTTGCGCAAATGCGATCAGGAAAACACCGAAACCAAAAGCGCCGCCAAGTACCGACCAGCCCTTCCGTTTAAAGTCGCCCAGGTATGCGAGAAACAACGCACCGCAGAACGCGCCCGCCCCCGCCACACCCATCATCCACGCATAGCCGCTCTCGCCGATTTTGAAGATGTCGCGCGCGAAGATCGGAATCATCGTGATGTAAGGCGCGCCAAACAAACTGTTAACTGCCGAGATCGATAGCAATGAAAAAACCCGCGGGCGATTTCGCACGTAGCGGAAGCCGTCAATCAGATCCTGCCAAAGCGCGCGACGATCTTTGACCGAGTGGATGTACTTTGGCGCGCCCTCAAAGCGCACCATCCGCAACGAAACCACCACGGCAATAAATGAAAGCCCGTTCAGCAAAAAGCAACCGGCGACGCCAAACAACTTGAAGCCAAAACCCGCAAACACGGGACCGATGACGCGCGACAGTTGGAACTGGGATGAATTCAGGGCGATTGCGTTTGCCAGGTCTTCGCGTCCGACCAGGTCAAAAGTCAGCGCCTGATACGAGGGCGCAGCCAGCGCCATGCAACAGCCGGTAACAAACGAAAAGCCCAGCACCATCCACTTGTTTATGTGGTTAGTCCAAACCAAAGTCGCCAAAACTATTGCGGTCGCGCCAGCGACAACCTGGGTGAAAAGCAGCAGCCGACGACGATCGACGAGGTCAGCAAACACGCCACCAGCCAGCGTCAAAAAGAACCCGGGCGCAGTTGCCATGAACGCGTCGGCGCCTAACCACATCGCCGAGTTGGTGAGCTGCAACATCAGCCAGCCCTGCGCGACTGCCTGCATCCAGGTCCCACAATTTGAAAGGAAAGCGCCAATCCAGAAGACGCGAAAGTTGCGGTGCGAGAGCGCCCGAAACATTCCTGACCGGCGCACGACAACCCTCGTTTCCGCTGTCAAAGGTTCAAGTTCGATTGCCATGACTTAGTTCTTCTTAACACTCAAACTGAAAAGCGCCAAGTAGGCACAGCAGAAAAACCTGCTTCGGTTGCCGGCGGCCGAAACTAGTTTTGCATGAGTTGTCTGGCACATGTTTTAATCGGCCCGTTACAGCATGAGGAACGACGGAAAGCGCTGGTGGGTGGTCACAATCTTCTGGCAAGGCGAGGATGAGAAGTCGCCGCTGCCGGAAAAACACTTGAAGAAATAGGGCTGTGTGACAGGAAAGGAGCCTTGAAATGACTTATGAAACCGTGCCGTTTTGCGGGAAGCACCGCATGTCGAGAGAATGGCGCCCGACTGTCTACGAATACGACAAGGACGGAATCTCCATCAAGATTCCCAACATTCACGCCTGGGTTTGCCCGGCAGATGGCGACCCCTACTTCGCGCCGGAAACTGTGAACGAACTGAGTGGCAAAGTTCGTGAAATGATTGAATCAGCAACACACTCCCGCGAACGCAGCTCAGGGCCAACCACTGACTGAATCGTTCAACTGGTTAACCGAAAAGCGTCTCGACCGTACCAACCACAACAACAGAGTCTTTATTTTGATTCTCGTCGCCACGCGGAAAGCGATCCACCTTGGCCGCCGCGGCGCACGGCGACGATCTCCGCGAGGATCGCGAGCGCAACTTCTTCCGGCGTGACCGCGCCGATGTCGAGTCCAACCGGCGCGTGAACTTTTTCCAGTCTCGCGGCAGGCGCGCCACTTTCGCGCAAACGCTCAAGGACAATATTCGTGCGGCGCTTGCTGCCGATCAGACCAACGTAGTCAACGTCAATCTCCATCACCGCACGCAGGCATTGCTCATCCTCGCTGTGCCCGCGCGTGACGATCGCGACAGAAATCCCACGCCGGTTGCCTACTGCCGACCGCACAGCGTCAGACCAATTCGCCGCCGCCACTAATTCTATTCGCTCATCTGGAAAATTTTCGCGAGCAACAAACTCGCTCCGATCGTCGATCAACGTCGGGCGGTAACCCAGCAGAGCGGCCAGCCTCGCTAGCGACGCTCCGACGTGACCGGCTCCGCAGATCACCAGGCGCGGCTCGAGTTGAATGCGCTCAAAAAGCATTTGCGCGTCGCTCAACTCGGCGAGTGCCGGGGCAAATTCCTTCACCTGCACGACACGCGTGTCCGCCTGCGAGTCCCGGAACCGAGTAGCTTGTTGCACGACCGCGTCGTCCAGAACGGCGTTACCAAGCCCGCCTATGGTTTTGTTCGTTTCTCCGAAGAACTCAATCAGCAGTTTAGCGCCGACTTTAGATGTTGCGTGCTCTGTCGGCGTCGAGTCGTTCAAGCCCCGCGTCGGGCCCGCGATCAGCGTAACCAAAACGGCGATGGAACCATCACTCAGTATTCGCGAGATTGCTGCGGTGATCGATTGAGAGTCGAAGTCGTTACCCGGAAGTTCTTTGGCTGGCATTTCTTTCGGCGTGGAGAAACGAAAATTACTTGGAAGGCAAAATTCGCGCGAGGCCGATGGCCGCGGCCGCGCGACGCAGAAGCCACCAGGGACCGACGAGCAGGTACATTGGATTCTTGAAGAAGGCCGGCTGATTTCCCTCGATGGCGTGGCCGACAAACTGCAGGACCCAGCCAATGAGAAACATCCCCAGCGCCCAACGCCAGGCAAACAGGAACACCGGCAGCGAGATCACGATCAACGGAATGCCGATCGTATGCGTCAACCGGTTCAGCGGATGCTGGTGCTTGGCTTTGTAATTTTCGACGAAGGATTCCGGCATTGTCTGTCCGCCAAACTTCAGTTTGTCGTTATGTGGAGTGCGGCGAACCTGTCACCGCTTTGTATTTTGGAGTGCGGTGACCTGTCACCGCTTTGTTCGGTCGCGACCTGGCGCGACCGCCTGGAACTTCAACAGTGCGGCGTCAAGCCGCCGCAGACTAAAGCGGTGACCAATCACCGCACTCCAAAAAGTCGTCGGACGCTGCATCATTCCTTAGGCTTTCCGTCTCGCAGCCGCTGGTAGAACCACCAGTGATGACCTTCCAGGTCTTCGCATTCATAGCCGCGATCGGTCCACCAGTCTTGACCGTAGTCGGTCGTGGTCGGCTCAGTAACAATCTTCGCGCCGCGCGCGCGCGCGTGTTCACAGTGCGCGTCAGCGTCGTCGACGTAGACCATCATGTTTTGCGTGTTGGCGCCGCCGGTTGCACGCGGTGACTGACGAAACGACGGTTTGTGCGGCAAGCTGGCCTGGCCCACCATGATCAAGCCTTCGCCGTAGACAAGTTCCGAGTGCTCGATGCTCCCGCCCTCGCCTTCGATCTTCACGCGCACCTCGAAGCCAAAGGCGTTGCACAGCCAATCAATCGCCGCCGGCGCGTCGTCGTAATAGACAGCGCTCGCGATTCGCGGCCAACCTGAAGGTGGTGGTTTCATGGGAAGTCTCCGGAGTTCAGAGTACAAACTTCAGTTTGCTGACTCGCAACATAGCAAACTAAAGTTTGTACTCTGAACTCACTGTTCTGGCGCTTAGTCGGCGACTTCCGCGCTGCGCCAAACGTCAATAAAGATGTCCATCGTGCCGCCGCAAACCATTCCCTCTTCGCTCGCTTCTTCGGCGGTCAGCGAAAAGTGGTGCAGCGCAGGTTTGCCTGAGCGCATCGCTTCGCGGGCTTCCGCCCAAACTTCGGCTTCGATGCAACCGCCGCCGACCGTCCCCGCGACTGCGCCGTTTTCAAAGAACAGCATCTTCGCGCCGCGCTGCTGCGGCGTTGACCCACGCGTGTGGGCGACGGTGGCCACTACCACGCGTTCGCCGCGATCGTTGGCGTCGCTGATCGCACCATAAAGATCGGATTGTGTGATTGTGCCCATAATGAGATCCGCAGATTTCGCAGATTTCGCAGATAGATCCAAGACGCAAACCACAAACAGAACAGCTCATTTGCCAACCTTAAATCTGCGTAATCTGCGGATGCTAGCGGCTACTCATTCGGCCGAGCCCGACGGGGTTGCGGCTCAGTGTTAGTCGGCCCGGACAGGTCCTGCTGAGCCTGTTGCATCTCGATCTTGCGACGCAGGGAATCGACTTCGGCGTCGGCGGTGCGAACGGAAGTTTCCAACCGCTGGCGACTGGTTTCAAGAATCCTGACCTGAGCCAGCACCCGCGACTTTTCGTTTTCGAGTTGGCGGCGGCGCGCTTCACGAGCTTCCTCGGGATGGACCGTGCCATAACCGGCGGCGCGCTCGATGTTCTCCGGCCGCAGCATGTAATCGATCCCCTCCACCCTGGCTTGCAGGTCCGCCAGTTTGCTCTCCACGTCGACCTGTTGCGCCCGCAAACTCTCGGCACGCTGCTCGGCACGCGTCAGGCGCTCCATGTCGATCAGCGAGCGATCAGTTTCCTGCATCCTGGTCAACTTATCGTTGAGCTTGTCGACCTGATTTGAAAGTTGGTTGATCGTCTGCTGCATTTCTGCGTCCTTCGCAGACTTGGTTGCCGCGTCGGTCTTCTTCGGCTGCGCCGGTTGTGTCGCCGGATCAGCTTCAGGTGTCTCCTGGTCTGCTGTGCTGATGATTCTCTCGCCGTCGGCTCCGGTCGCCCCTTCGGCTCCCGGCGGCGCGATGGCCGGATTCGTGACGACCGGCTTGGCAGCGGCAGGCTTGGTCACTTTGCGCGCGCGACGCTTGCGGCGAGTCTGGGCGTCGGCGTCAATTACGCACACACTGACCAGCAGGACGAGCCCGAGTATGAACGCGCTCTGACGAAGAAATCGATTCTGCATAGCAAAACTCCTGAAATTCTACCGGACAACCGCCTGGGTGCAACGCCCCAAAGATACGCCTTGTAAGCAGATGCATTCAAGCCGGTGCCCGCTGCCTGTAGCTATAAACGGTTGGCGCTGTGCGCGGTTCCTCAAACAAACGGGAGCGTTCACTGCAGGTTCTCGATTGTTTGATCCAATTGCGACGAACGCTGGGCAATGTCGGCGATGCGCGCGCGCAACTCAGTAACCTTCTCCGCGGGCGCTCGCTCAGCAAACTGAGGATTCGCCAGTTGCGCGGTCAGCTTCGACGCCTCGGCCGCTAGTTTCTCCTTTTCTTTAGTCAAGCGTTGCCGTTCCTGCTCGAAATCGATCAAACCCTCCAACGGCACTGCCACTTCCGCGCCGCCAACCAACACCGCCCGCGCCGACGCCTGCGGCGCATCAAGTCGTTCACTGATGGAAACTTCAGACGCGCGCAGCAAACGACTAATCTGACTGGTGTTGGCAGAAAACACCGCCCGCAGTTTCTCGTCCGGCGATCCAATCAAAACCGGGATCGACTCGCCGGGTTTGATTTGCATCTCCGAACGAATGTTACGCACGCGCGAGATCAGATCGATTACGGCCTGCATCTCCCACTCGGCGGCATCATTGATCAAACCCGCTTGCGCGTCCGGATACGCCGCCAGCATGATCGTCGGCTCGGCGTGCTGGTAAGCCGGATGCAGCAGTTGTTTGCCGGCGCCGGGGAGTTGTTGCCAAAGTTCCTCGGTGATGTAGGGCATAAACGGGTGCAACAAACGCAGCGCTTGCTCGAGTACCGTCAGCAGACGCGAGCGTGCCGACGTCCTTTGCGGCGTCGCCTCTTCAGCGGTTACGTCCGCTTTGGTCAGCTCGATATACCAATCGCAGAAGTCGTCCCAAAAAAAGTGATAGAGCGTTTGCACCGCCTCGTGGAATTGATAACCGTCGAGCGCTGCCCGCACGTCACGCGCCGTCTTGTTCAGGCGCGAGAGTATCCAGCGATCGTGAAGCGCCAACTCCTGAGAATTCTGCAGAGCATTCGGATCAATCGTCGCTCCTTCGGAATTCATCAAAGCAAAGCGCGCCGCATTCCAAATCTTGTTCGCGAAGTTTCGATACGACTCGACTTGCTTGTCGTTCCAACGAATGTCCGTGCTGCCCACTGAGGCGAGTTTTAGACGCGTCGCGTCCACTCCATACTTCTCAAAGACCTCCAGCGGATCGATCCCGTTCATCTTCGTCTTCGACATGCGCTGTCCGTGGGCATCAAGGATCGTGCCGGTGACAAACACGTCGGCAAACGGCTCCTGGTCCATGAACTTCAGGCCCATCATCACCATGCGCGAGACCCACAGGAAGATGATGTCGCGCCCGGTCATCAGCACCGAGGTTGGATAAAACGTTTCGAGGTCTTTGGTCTTTTCCGGCCAGCCCATCGCCGAAAACGGCCAAAGTTGCGAGGAAAACCAGGTGTCCAGCACGTCCTGATCCTGCGTCAGTTCGTCGGTCCCGGCTTTCGCGCGCGCCTCTTCTTCGGTGCGCGCGACGATGATTTCCCCGTCAGCGGTGTACCACGCCGGAATCTGATGTCCCCACCAAAGCTGGCGCGAGATGGTCCAGTCGCGCAGGTTCTCAAGCCAGGTTGAGTAAACTTTTTCGTACGGAACTTCCGGCACAAACTGCGGCTGCTTCCGAGTTGCCAGCAATTTCAACGCTTCATCGCGCAACTCGTCCATCCGCAGAAACCACTGCGTTGAGATCAACGGCTCGATGACGGTCTTGCAACGCTCGCACTTGGAAATGGAAAACTCGTAGTCGACAACTTTCTCCAGCAGGCCCAGCTCTTCAAACTTCTCCACGACCAACGCGCGCGCTTTGTAACGATCCAACCCGGCAAACTCCGCGCCCGCCGCCTCAGTCATTTTTGCGTGGCTGTCGATGACGACGATCTGTTCGAGACTGTGACGGACGCCCATGTCGTAGTCGTTTGGATCGTGAGCAGGCGTGACCTTTACCGCGCCCGTACCGAATTCCGGATCGACAAACTCGTCCGCGACGATCGGAATCTCGCGTCCGCTGAGCGGCAGTGCCACAGTTGTGCCAATTAGTTTCTGATAACGCTCGTCGTTTGGGTTAACGGCAACGGCAGTGTCTCCCAGCATTGTTTCCGGGCGAGTAGTTGCTACCGTTACGTAGTGTTCGTTCAGCTTCCCCGCTCTGATCTCACGCACCTCACCTTTTAATTCAAGCGGATAACGCAGGTAGTAAAGCTTGCCGGCCTGGGCGACCTTTTCGACTTCCAGATCCGAAAGCACCGTCTGATCGTTTGGGCACCAATTGACGATCCGGTTGCCGCGGTAAATCATGCCGTCTTCGTACAGCCGCACGAAAACTTCGCGCACCGCGCGCGACAAGTCTTCATCCATCGTGAACTTTTCGCGGGACCAATCGACTGACACACCCTCGCGGCGCATCTGTTTGGTGATCTGCCCGCCAGACTCGTTCTTCCATTTCCAGACGCGTTCAATGAACTTTTCCCGGCCCAGCTCGTGGCGATTGATTCCTTCTTTCTTCAGCTCGCGCGTCACCATTAACTGCGTCGAGATGCCGGCGTGGTCCATGCCCGGCAACCACATCGTGCGGAAGCCACACATGCGCTTGTAACGCGTCAGCACGTCCATCATGGTGTGCTGCAACGCGTGGCCCATATGCAACGAGCCGGTGACGTTTGGCGGCGGAATGACTATCGAAAACGCGGGCGCGTTCTCGTCGCGATTGATCTCCGGGGCGAAATAACCTTGCTGTTCCCAGCGATCGTAGTGGTTCTGTTCGGCTTGTTTGGGATCGTACTGTTTAGGGATTTCCATTTGTCGGGTCAAGTCAGTCGGCGGTTCAGTTTTTCAGTCTTGCAATTAATGAATGACACGCATTGTAAGGTAATTGTCAGGGTTGGCGACAACTCTATGGAGTGCGGTGACCTGTCACCGCTTTTTGCCGGTCGCGACCTGTCGCGACCTTGGTTGGGCGCTGCTTGTCAAAAAGCTGGGCGTCAAGCCGCCCAGGGAACAAAGCGGTGCCAGGTCACCGCACTCCAAAAAGAAACAGGCTACCTCGACAGTAGCCTGCTCAAGAAATTCAATTAGTTCGAGGTCTACGAGTTCTTCTCTTCCAGTTGTCGCTTGATCAGAAGTTCTGCCAGTTGCGGCACAACCTCCCAGGCGATTTCCTGCACGACCTTCTCGGACATGTGCTCGACCACGCGCAACGCGATCGCGTCGATCATCTCCGGCGATAACTGCTGCAGGGAAAACTCACCTGAAGACGAAGCAGATGCTGTTGAAGACGAAGCAGATGCGGTTGAAGATGTCGCTGCAGCTAAGTCAGGTTCAGCGTCCTTCACGGCCGCGTCGGCAATCTGCACGTTGGCGAACGCCGGCGACGCGTCGCGAAGCGTTGCGCCAAAGTCCTGTCGAAATTCCTGAGTGCGCGCCAACTGATCCGGAGTCGGCAGTTCCGCAGTGATCGTTGCCGGCGACCAGTTTGCACTCGGGCCAGTCGACACCGAGCCAGTCCCGGCGCTAAAGCGACGTTGGCTAAAAAACGAAGACGAAGCAAATGCAGGTTCGGCCGGTGACTCCTCGGGAGCTTCGTCGAGATCGACGTCCAAAACAAAATCGTCGTCCTGCGAACTTCCAGTTTGAAAGTCGCCGAGATCCAGCAACTCATCAGCGGGCGCCTCATATCGGGCTTCATGTCGGGGCTGATTTCGCACAAGGGCCTCACTGCGCGTTTCCATCCGCCTGCTCTCCCGTTTGCTCTCAGCTTTAGCCTCTGACTTAGTCTCCATCTCCTGCTTAGCTACTTCAGTCTGCGCTGAAGCTTCCGCTCGCTGGGCGTCTTCGGCAGTCGCGCGCGCCGCGGACTCTTCAACAACCTGTCTGAGTTCCGCCGACAGGGGCTGCGTGTCGGCTGTCGTAAATTCCAATTCAGCCGTCGTGAGCTTTTCCACTTCCGGCTCGGGACTGTCGTCGGGCTTGGGCAGTTCAGCCGTCGGTATCAATTCCTCGGGCTGGCGACCGCTCACGAGGATTCCCACTTTGTCCAACAGGCGTCTTATCGATTGAAAGGGCTTAGTCAAGGTGTCATTCGCGCCAACTCTGCGCGCCTCCGCTTCGTCGTAAGGTTCGAAAGAGCCAACCAGAAGCATAACAGGAATGTGCTTCAGCCTCTCGCTTTGTTTTATGTACTCGCAGACCTCGTAACCGTTGACCTGCGGCATAAAAACATCCGCCAGCACAACGTCCGGAGTAAACTCCTCGAGTTTCTCAATCGCCTCACGACCGTTGTTCACACAAACTACGTCGACGCCTTCGTCGGCAAAAGTAAGATCGACAACCTTCTGAATCGTTAATGAATCGTCGGCGAGTAGGAGTTTTCGTCCAGCTAACAAAGCTTGGGTACCTTAGCTGACCAATTGAAAACTGGGCGCCACTGGCGGGGTTTTGCAGATGCAGGCAGTCGGCGCGTGGGCTGGCTTGGCTTGTTTGGCTTGTCTAACAGCAAGTGGCTGGGCTGGAATGGCCGTAACCACATATCGAAACTACCACTTGGCCCCGCGACGCGTCAAGACTTTTAGTCGATGGATGTGGTAACTATATAAAACAGCCCTCTGCGAAACCGAATAGAAAAGCCCTCTAGGATGTCGCACCCGAAAGGGTGGGCAAATGAGAGGACATTTGTTGATGAGTGCGAAGGAGCGAGAGCGGCTGAAGATCTTTACCAGAGTGAAGCGCGGTGAGTTGCAGCAAAAGGAAGCGGCGGCGCTTTGCCAGCTCGAGTATCGGTATCTGCGGCGGCTATACCAACGGTATTGCGAGCAAGGTGATCGGGGGATAGTGCATCAGGGCCGCGGCCGACCATCGAACCGCGCCAAAACGGCGGAGTTCAAAGCGGGAGTGCTGGCACGATATCAGGAACGGTACCCTGACTTTGGACCAACGTTGGCGGCTGAGAAGCTGGCGCTTGATGGTCATGAGGTTGACCATGAGACGCTGCGTGGTTGGTTAATGAAAGCGGGGCTGTGGCAGAAGCGCCGGAAGCGTGCGAAGCATCGCAGCTGGCGGGAGCGGCGGGCGCACTTTGGCGAGTTAGTGCAAATGGACGGCTCGCATCACAAGTGGTTCGAAGCACGGGCCGCGAAGTGTTGTTTGATGAACATGGTGGATGATGCGCAAGGCACCACCCAGTCATTGCTGAATGAGGAAGAAACAATCTTTGCGGCGATGCGGGTGCTGTGGCAGTGGATCGATCTTTATGGGATACCACAAAGCCTGTACACCGATAAGAAGAATGTCTACGTAGTTGATGAAAAAACCAGGGAAAAAGCCGCCGACAGTGGCGCCGAGGTGTTCACCCAGTTTGGGCGTGCCTGTCAGCAACTGGGCATCAAGATCATCACCGCCCATTCCCCGAGAAGCGAAGGGCCGCGTCGAGCGCAACCACAGCACTTATCAGGATCGTTTGGTTAAGGAGTTCCGTTTGGCGGGGATCAGCACCATTGCCGCCGGCAATCAGTTCTTACAGCAGGGCTATTGTGAGCAACTCAATCAGAAGTTTGCGGTGGCGCCGCGCTCAGCCGTCGACTTTCACCGTTCCGCCAAAGGCTATGACCTGGCTAGCATCTTTTGTATCGAGGAAGAAAGAACTTTGAGTGCGGATTGGATCGTGAGGTTCGAGAATCAGTTCTATCAGCTACAGTCGCCACGCAAAACTGCCGTGGCCAAGGGCAAGGTGCGCGTGCGCCGCTACCTCGATGGCCACTTGCACTTCTGCCACGCTGAGCGAGATCTGGCTTACACCCTCTTACCGGAAAGACCAAAACCAAAAACAGTCAACAAGAAGAAAAGCAAAAAACTTAGCGCCGGCACCACTATCATCGAGCAGTATGTGCCCCCAACCAATCATGTCTGGCGCAGTTTTCAGTTCGGCCAGGGACCGCCTTGGGCTCGCTGAGCCCAACGCTACTTACTTGCGTAACTAAACTCAGAGGGCTTTTCTAAATAGTTAAGCCAGAGGGCGTTTCTAAATAGTTATGACAGACTTTTAGTCGATGGAGTAGTGTTCTAATCTGAAATTCTCTGCGCGTCCTCGGCGTGCTCGGCGTCTCTGCGGTGAGTGTTTTTCTGCGTCATATTTCACCGCCGAGACGCCGAAGTCGCTGAGATTACGCAGAGAAACTGAAATTAGGACACCACCAGTTGGGGAAGGATGAGGAATGATAGATAGACGCCAAACGGGGTTTTGGGCTGATTGCTGACTGACTAAGAAACCGCGATAACCCCGTTGGCGTTTGGAAACGTTCAAATGACTCTGTTCCCAGGGTAGCCGCGCTGGCGGCAACCCTGGGCTAAGTGACATAACCGCTTCGCGGTTCATATCAACGACTACGGTGAACTCAACTCCAAGCGTGAGCGGCGCTTCTTCCTCGTTTCAGGTCGACGAATGCCGCTATGGTAGTTCGGCTTCTCCAACCGGTTCTGCTCCGGTCACAAGAAATGCGCCCTTCGTCGCTTCGTTCCATTGGAGCGAGACAGGTTTCTCGTTCCTCAGGAGATCCACGCAGTTACTAAATTGCGCTTGCCCGAAACGCGCGTAGTAGTTCGTAACGCCGCCGTTGACGAAGGACATGTTGGCGGCAATGCTGGTGACGCTGTCTCGGTAAAACCAAAGCGTCGCCCGTTGCCGGCCGCCCCAGTAAAGGCGAATAAAGCCATAGATACCGGGATATCCATCGGTGTTGGCTGAAACCGAGGTGACCTCATATTGATCGACAGAGAACCATTCCCAAGCCATTTCGAAACCTCCTTAACTTTTCCAGTCTGTTTATTTGTCGAATGGCGTGGGGGATTAAACCCGCACGCCATCCAACTTGCCCTGCTCTTCTCCGCTCGTGACCAAAACTCTAGGGTTGCGTCACGCCCGCGAAGGTCACCAGATCCGCCACCGTAAAGTCTCCCGGCGTACTCGACGGAAGCATTGGCGTGAACCCGCCCGGCACGTTCAAATAAGACGACGCGTCGCGCTTCAGAATTCGGACGAACGTCTCCGCCACGATTCTGCCGCCGACAGGTCCCAACTGATTGCCGCCGCCGAGCACCGCCGCCTCGCGAAGCACGTAATACCATAGCGGCGTCCTGGTCTTCAGAATACCGGCGTTGGAGTTGAGCACCGCAATTTCGGCGGCGGGCAATCCTGCCGTTAACTGCGCTGCGGTCATGGGCACGATGCCGAAAGAGGTTGCCATGCCCTGTCCGCTCGGCAGGCCGAGAGCCAAAGCTCGTCGTAGGTTTCGCGTTGCCAGAATCGCCATCAGTCCCGGAGGACCCGGCAATGACTCCAGACCGTTTGCCAGAATGCTGTCGATTTTCCGCGCCTTGTTGTGAACCGGCACCGGCACGCCCGTGTCGAAGAACGCGTTGAAGTCAACGACCCAATTGGAGAAGACCGGCAGCCGCGGGTTGCGGTTAAACTCGAATATCTGTCCCAGGGTGGCGTTGATGAAATTGAAATTCACCCAATACCGATCGCGAATCATACTGTGACCGAACCGATAGGCGGCCACCGCGAATTCGACGGGCATACGGAAGGCGCTGCCGACGGGAGCGGATACGCTCGCCATGGCATTGTTCACCGTTGCGGCGCCGCAGATTCGGCCCAGGAAGTCGTGCACCACGGCCCACTGATAATGGTGCGTCACAATCCGTTTAGCCTCGGCGAAAATGTCACCGGCAAATGAAGCTGCCAACAGCAGGTCGACGACGGCGTTGTGAAAGCGAATCATCGCGTGCTGAAATTGCACAATAATCAGGTTCTCGTCATTGCGCGGGTCACCGATGACAGCAGTGTTTGTGCCCAATATGCGGGGAACGTCCCAGTTCGTTTGCGTGGCCATACCGCCGGGCGCGCCAGTGCTGCTGGGGCCGCCGGGTCCCACATTCGTGTTTGTGCCCCGCTGAAGCTTGATGGCGGTGGACGGTCCCGAAGAAGGAAACACGTAAAGGAACGGGTCTAAGCCGGGACCGCGGCCGTACACGGAATCCAGGTCCAGAGACGGGCTGCGCATGTTGTTAATTGTGTTCGCGTCCGTGTCGGCATCTAGAGTTGACGAGACATCGAAGGTGATGTCGTGGTCCACGAACTGACCGAAATATGTGAAGCCCGCGGGTATTGAAGACACGCCCGGGTCAGCCGGATTGTGGGACGAGATGTTCGGGTCGCGCCCGGGGTCTCCCATCATGTTACCGAGCTGCCCGAGTAACGCTTGCATCGTGACATTAAACGGCAGCTTGGTTGCTGTTCGCGTGGCAGCCGACGACATGTATCCAAACTTGTCCGCGCAGGCGGAAGTTACCCTGGGAAACGGAAACCAATAGAGCGGAATCTTGACGCCGTGAAAACGCCGAACTGTTGGCTTCAATGCAGGGATCGATGCCTTGACGTCTTCGGGCAGCTTGTCAACCGGGTCGGCCGCGGGCTTGATGCGGTTGACGCTGGCCAGTAGCTGTTCCACCGATACGGTTGCTCTCAAGTTGAGGTCGGCCACGCGCTTTCGCAGTTCCGGCAACGCCAGCAACTTGGTGTTGACGAAGTTCGTGGGGATCGATGTTTTGTTGAGAAATTCCTGCACCTGGGCCGGAATATTTGAGATCGCTGCGGGAACAGCGGTCACTGCCGAAAGCACACGCTTGGCAGACGCTTTGGCTGGAGCTTTCTTTTTTGTTGGAGCTTTCTTTTTTGCAGGCATTTGTTACCTCTTCGTAAGGATTAGGATTTGTAACTTCGGCGTTCTCTCCGGCAACTCATATGCCGACAGACTTCTGATAAAAAATCAGAATCAAACACCGCATTTGAAGATGTTCTCGATTTCCAAGTCTTAGATAGAAGACACACTGTCCACTATTGTAGACAGTCCGAAACGTGCAGAACTTGCGATGCCGAAATGAATATGCTCGGCAAGTCCGCCGAGCTACTTGAAATGCGTCGGACATCAAACCGCCAGCGGGAATTGACGTAGGTCCGCGTGTCGCGCCGTTGTTCTTCACGTCACGATCGACGGCGCAACCACCATCGGCCGCGACGCCTTGTTCTAGTCTTCATTGTTTATGTTTTGAAGTGAAGAGGCATTTCACCCGAAATTGAGATCGCCATGCGTTTGAGTGATAGGGAGGCGCCTGTGAGTATGGCGACAAACTTCAGTTATTCTTTTAGGCCACTTCGACGTTTAAGAGAACGCGAACATTACATTCATCACAAACATCGGCGCCAGCAAGACAACTGTTATCAGGTCGGTGAAAAGAATGCCCCACTCGGAAAGGCCTTCCGGATCGAAATCAGTTTTGCCGGCCAGCAGCCGGTGTCGGGCAATCACATTCACAGTTATTTGCCCGGCGACGATCAGAATGCTGATCACTTTCCAAGCCGATTTGAGTGAAGGATCAGCCACGCTGAACAGAAAAAGAAACATTCCAATCCCGCCCAGCGGCAACAGAATGAAGTCCGTGGTTACATCCCACCAGGGCTCCTTCCCTTTCACGCCGTCGATGATTGTCCAAACCAGGAACAACGCATAAACGACCACATAGATGTAAAGCAGTATTTTCAGATTTGTCTCTCTAAGTAATCGGGAACGGTAGCCTGAATGATCCGGGGCAGTAGCCCAACCGTTAGGGAGGGCGTCGCGTTGGGCCCTCGAAACTCTGCGCGGACTCAGCGGAGGTGCCGCAGAGACTATGCGTATTCAATCGTCTCGTGCCACTTCCGCAGTAACGTCTGTTCTCTATCGCTGTCGATGCCGGCTTTCAAGTCCTGGCCCGGCCGCTCTGCTTCGTACCACCTCAGGGTATCTTTGATTGTTTCCTTCAGCGCGCGAAACCGGAGACCCGCAGCAAACGCCTTGTCGCAGTTGATAAAGCCCGCGCCCTTCGGATGCGCCTCATCTTGCGGCAGCCAAAGCGGCAGCTCGCTCCACGGCGCCACTTTCTCTCGCAACAGGAACTCGCCGTTGGCCCACGTGAAAGTGGCATCACTCCCGCTCGCCAGCTTACATTCCTGAAGCACGCCCGCCATCGTCACGTTGTTAGGCAAACCATTGACGTTGTAGACGCCCGTTCCTCCGCTTTCCAGCATCTTCACCGTCCACTCGGCCAAATCCCGGGCATCGATAAACTGAAAACTGCCGTCAGGACGTCCCGGCGCCAACACTTCGCCGCCGCGAGCCGTGCGGACAACCCAATAAGTAAATCTGTCGGTGTAATCGTGAGGGCCGACGAGTAGTCCGGGACGAATGATAAGCGCTCGATTCGGCACAACTTCTTCAACGGTCTCTTCACACAAAGCTTTCAACCCGCCATACATCCTGCCGTAAGTCACTGCCGAAACCTGGCCCGATGAATCAATCGCATTGGCCTGGTCCAACTGCTCGCTCGTTAGCTTGGCGGTGGGAGCAGATTCGACGACATCGAAACCTCTGGCATCTGCATAAGCGGAAATGCTCGAAAGAAAAACGTAACGGTCGACCGAGTGAGACAGAGCTTCCGCCGACGCCTTGACCGTGCGCGGTAAGTACCCACAGGTGTCAATGACTGCGTCCCAACGGCGACCTTGAAGTTTGCTCAGGTCCGCATTCCGATCACCGTGAATTGTTTCGACGTCCATCGATGACGCAGAGTGGCGTCCGCGATTGAAGAGCGTGATCTGAGACCCACGTTCGAGGGCAGCGGTCACCAAATGACGACCGACAAACCTCGTGCCGCCGATAATCAAAAGCTTCATGTATCAGAAGAGTAAAAGAGAAGCGGCAAGCGCGATACGTTTCATCGTCAGAGACTAACCTCCGGGTTAGCGTTACTTACTTACTGAGCAGAATATCGTCGGGCGTGTCGGCTTTGCCGTCGGGACCGGCGGAACGCAAGGTGAAGCGATCGCGTTCGCCCTGATACTTGTAAGGCTGACGCCAGGGATCGACTCGAATCACCTGGGCCAGATAACGCGGGCTGAGATGGTCTATGGCCACGGCTTGATTGTCGGAGACGATGTAGAAGCCGCGATCTTTACGGAAATTGCTCGAGCGCTTTGGCCATCAACTCCAGCTCCGCCCGAGCCTGCTTCAGTTTCTCTTCGTTGACAGCGGCCACAAGTGGCTCAAGTGCGACCCAGTCGCGGTTGCCGGTTCGCAGTTCGCTCACGCGCCAACCGCTCTTGTCCTTAAGAAGACGCGTGTCGACTCTGAGCCAGGCGACGACGGTGGCGGAGCCCTGGGTGGCAAGTGGGATCGGCATCGGCGCCACTTCCTGAATACGAACAGCGTCCGAAGGAATTTGAACGCCCAGCAGACTTCCCAACAAACAACGCGCGCGTTTGATGCTCGGATCGGTTGCGAGCGATCCTCGCGCGGGCGGGTCAGGCATCATGCAGGGATCCACCGGTACCTGCGCTCCGAGGGCGTTGGCGATGAAAGCAATTTCTTCCCAAGCGTCCTGACCAGTGCGAATTTCCGCTACGTGCCAATGGCCCTGCTCGTCCTGGGCCAACTTGAAGACGGTCTTGATCTCCGCAGAGACTTCCGCGGTCGACGCGCTGGTTTCGGAAACGGTTTTCACGCGAACGGAGTCGTTCTTGAGTTCAAAACCGGCCATGCGCGTGATCGCTTTGCGTGCTTGTTGCGAAGAAATCTTTGCGCGCACGCTTGGCGCGGTGAAAGCGATAAACGCGCAGGCAAGCGCGGAAAGCAACAAAGTCGTCTTGAGTTTCCGTACGTTCATACGATCAACTACCGTTTAGACTAAATCACAACGATTGTTTAGATGCGGGCATTGCCCGCCGTCTCAAGTGATAATCAAAAATTCCGTCAGACTTGAACCGCGGGCAATGCCCGCCTCTAAACAAACGATTAAGACAGCGGGCAGGATGCCTGCGCTCCCAGCGTTCAGCCTCCGGCTTTGCCGGTCAGCATCTGCAACATGATGTGGAGTTGTGCAGTCGTAAAAGGCTTGGGCAGAAAAACCACCGCGCCGGCCGAGAAGCTGTCCGACGACAGTTTGGGATCCTGTTCCGCCGTCATCATCATCACTGGAATCTTCATCAGACGCTTTTCCGTTTTCATGTAACGCACCAGTTCCGGTCCGGAAATGTGCGGCATAACTACGTCGAAGATCGCCGCGGTAAAGTTTGGATCACTCTGCAAAATCTTGTAGGCCTCACGGCCGTCGCGCGCGCTGACGACTCCGTAGTTCTCTTTTTCAAGGATTGTCGAGACCAGGCGCAGGATCGCCGGATCGTCGTCAGCAACCAGAATCCGTCGCTTTTCACTACCGTCCGCGTTAGTCCTTGTGTCCTGATTCATCTTTATTTTTACACTTCCACTGCGTGGCTGCTTTCGTCGGTTCGACTTGATAGCTCAGCCGCGAGTTTGATGGCGGCGATCATGCTCGAATGTTCCGCGATTCCCTTGCCGGCGATGTCGAAGGCTGTGCCGTGATCGACGGAGGTGCGGATGAACGGCAAACCCAGAGTAACATTCACCGCCTCGCCAAACGAAAGACATTTCACGGGAATCATCGCCTGATCGTGATAACAGGCGACGACTGCGTCAAACTCGCCGCGCGAAGCCCGCAGAAAAACCGTGTCAGCCGAAAACGGGCCCTGCACATTGATGTCTTCAACGCCGAGACGGCACGCTTCAATTGCCGGAGCAATCTCTGACGCTTCTTCCATGCCGAACAAGCCGCCTTCCGCCCCGTGAGGGTTTAGTGCTGCCATCGCCAGCCGCGGACGCTCGATGCCCCAACGTTTGAGTTCGCGATGCGTCAAGTTGATCGTCCGAATAATTCGTTCGCGTTCAACCAGACGGATCGCCTCAGCCAGCGGTACGTGAGTTGAGATCAAGACGATGCGCAGGTTCGCCGCCACAAAAGCCATCGCAAATTCTTCGGCGCCGGTAAGGTGGGCCAGGAACTCGGTGTGGCCCGGAAAGCTGTAGCCGCCGAGAAAAAGCGAACGCTTGTTAATAGGCGCTGTCGCGATCGCGTCGACGCTGCCGGCTGCGCAAAGGTCGACCGCCGCTTCGATGTAACCACCCGCAGCTTTGCCGGCGGCGCCGGATTCAATGCCCGGTTCGATCACGCCGTTGATATTGTCGAGGTGAAAAATGATTGGTTCAGACAACTGCTCGGGGATCGGCTCGCCCGAGCGAATGATGTCGTAACCGGATTGCAGATCGAGGGTGCGCGCAGTGTGGGCCAGCAACTGAGCGTCGCCGATGATTATGGGAATGCAGACACGGCGAATCTCTTCTTCAGCGACCGCCTTTAGAACAACTTCCGGCCCGATCCCCGCCGGGTCGCCCATGGTGACACCAATTCGCGGCAAGGATCGGGGAGAGCGAGGTCCCGAATGAGATGAGTTTTTGGCAAACTGCCTCATTGGTGGAGATGGACCAAATTACTGCGGATGAGAAATGGAATTCAGGCAAACCGAAGGCGCGATTGTTGCCTATTCCGTGGCCTCTGCTGCTCCGTCTGCGCCGACACGCTCGTCGGCTTTGAACATGTATTTGACGTTTCGCTTTAGAAGCAGGAGGTTCGGTGCAGACTTGCGGTTGACCTTCAAAGCGCCGCGGTCGTACCACTCGATTGTTCCTTCAATTTCTTCGCCGTCAGTCAATACGATAACCATAGGCGTATGCGCATCAATCTGTTTCTTGTAATAGAAGAGTTCGGCGTTGGTCTCCATCGGTGGCGGGGTTCGTTTGCGCACCTGCGGCGGAAGCTGCTGGCGCACGCGCGGTCCTTCTCTGCCGGCTTCTCTGCCGCCTTCTCCGCTCACCGCCGCCTGGTCCGCGTTGAGAACCGCCGTTTGAACGCTCTCTGGGTTGTGGCACTTCCCGCGCTTTGCCTTTCACCTCGGCCAGCGTGGTTCTGATGAGTTTACGATTGCTCACTTGTTCTATACCTCCAAAAAATTTAAGACGGGTTTAAAATTAAATCGCGCGCGACGCACATTTGGCGGGGATGAGCTAACGCGGATTACAGTACACTCGCAGGCTGCGGCCATTCGAGGAATGGGACTGGAACTTTACCCGTAATGGAGAACCTGCAAGGAATTCGCTCATGCTACACAAGCGTGAGTTAAAAAGCAAAGGGGAAAATTACGGAGTCCGACAACAATTGTCCCTCGAAAGTGAAAGGAAGGCCGAGTATTCTCAGCCTTCCCTCTAACGACTAAGGTTTTTAATGTACTAGTCAGCTTTCTTGCGGATGAAAGTAGGCACGTCGAGATCATCAGGGCGCGCGTGCATCATCGGCCGGGGCAAATCATCTGAAGGACGTTGTACATAACGCGGCGCATTCGCCGGCATAGTTGAAACAGACGCGGCGGAAGCAACCGCTACCGCTTCCTGTCCAAAGCCGGTTGCGATCACAGTGATCTTCATCTCGTCGCGGAGATTTTCGTCGATCACGGCGCCGAAGATGATGTTTGCATCTTCGTCAGCCGCTTCGCGAATAATCGTCGAGGCGGTATTCACTTCATAGAGCGTCAGATCGGGACCGCCCGTAATGTTGATGAGTACGCCCTTCGCTCCTTGAATGGTTGCTTCCTCCAACAGCGGCGAAGAGATCGCCTGCTGCGTGGCTTCGATGGCGCGATTCTCTCCGCGTGCGCGACCGGCGCCCATCAGGGCCATGCCCATTCCCTGCATGATCGATTTGACGTCTGCAAAGTCGAGATTGATCAGTCCTGGCACCGTGATCAGATCGCTGATGCCTTGAACCGCCTGGCGAAGCACGTCGTCGGCAACGCCAAACGAATCAGCCAGCGAAGAATCTTTCTGCACGGTGTGCAACAAGCGCTCGTTAGGAATCGTGATCACCGTGTCAACGCATTCGCGCAACTCCCGCAGACCCTGTTCGGCTTGCTGCATGCGACGACGACCCTCGAAAAGAAACGGCTTGGTGACCACTGCGACCGTCAGCGCTTCCAGCTCAGTCGCCAGCGAAGCAATAATTGGCGCGCCGCCGGTGCCGGTGCCGCCGCCAAGTCCAGTCGTAACAAAAACCATGTCCGCGCCTTCAAGCACTTCGATGATCTTGTCCGTGTCTTCAAGGGCGGCTTCGCGTCCGACGTTAGGATTGGCCCCGGCGCCGAGTCCCTTGGTAAGTCTGCTGCCGAGTTGAATTTTGATGGGCGCTTTTGATCGCTTCAACGCCTGAAGATCGGTGTTCGCAACGAGGAACTCAATGCCCTCGATGCCGGCTTCGATCATGCGGTTGACAGCGTTGCCGCCGCCGCCGCCGATCCCGATCACTTTAATGCGCGCCCCGGTGATCGGTGGGTCGTCATCAATGAAAATATTAATGCCTCTATCGAGACGAGCGTCCTCTGCCATAGTCTATTTCCTCTCTTCCGAAGCGGGAAGGCTTCCACGGTCCTTTTCTTCTATGTTGGGTTGCTCGCGCCATCGGCATCGATATGTTGCGGACTATATCTTGTGCGACCGGGGCGAAAGCATACAACAACTTGTCAAAAAATACTACTGAAACGATTGCGAAACCTTGAAACAAAATGCGTTAGCTTGCCGGTTGATCCTCTGCGGCTAAGCGCTGTGCGCAACTCACTTGCCTGCGAACGGCTGGCGACTAATGCCAGTCCGGCAGCGGCGGCCCAGGCGGGACTTTGCACGTCTTCGATCAGTCCACCAAAGCGATCTCTTTCGGGATGTCCAACGCGAACCGGCGCGTCGAAAACCTGCTCGGCAATCTCAGTCATGCCACTCAGCAATGCACCGCCGCCGGTCATCACTACACCGCTCGATAGTTGTCTCTCCCAACCGGCGTCTTTGATCTCGTCGGCGACATGCATCAAAACTTCCTCGGCGCGCGGCTGCAAAATGTCGCAAAGGATCTGTCGCGAAAGTTGGCGCGGAGCGCGACCGCCGACTGAAGGAACGTCAACTAATTCGCTGCGTTCCATTTCAGTTAGCGAGGTGCTGCACGCGCAACCGACTGTTCGCTTGATCTTCTCTGCGTCGGGAATCGGTGTCCGCAAACCGAATGCGATGTCGTTGGTAAAGTGCGAACCGCCTAGCGGAAACACAGCCGTGTGTTGCACCGCGCCGCGTTGATAAATGACCAGCCCGGTCGTTTCCGCGCCGACATCAACCAGGGCCGCGCCAAATTCTTTGTCGTCCTCGGTCAACGAAGCTTCAGCGGCCGCAAGTCTGCTCCAAAACCATGTCGGCGACCATCAAACCGGCCCGATTTACTGCGTTTATTGCGTTTTGGCGAGCTGTTACCGGGCTGGTGACGATGTGAACTTTCACTGCCAACCGCGCGCCGATCATGCCAACGGGATCGTTAATTCCGTCCTGATCGTCGACGATGAACTCCTGCGGCAAGCGGTCGACTATTTCGCGTCCCGCAGGGAGTTGAATCGCGCAGGCGGAGTCGATCGCGCGGCGAACATCTTCGCTGGTGATCTCTCGATCGCGGCCGGACACTGCGACGATCGCCTGGCCATTGAGTCCGAGGATGTGTGAACCGGCTAAATTGATCGTCACTTCTTCCGCCTGGATTCCACTCATGCGCTCAGCTTCTTCGACCGCCTTTTTGATCGCATCCACTGCTGCATCGGGATTAACGATCACTCCTTTTCTCAGCCCGCGCGCCTCGGCTTCGCCGATTCCCACAATGTTGAGCAATCCACCTTCGCCGGGTTCGCAGGCGATACACGTCACCCTACTCGTCCCTATGTCGAGACCGATTGTGTGTTGCGTGCGCTTCGCCATTTAGCAGTGCTCCTTAACTGAAACCATTTTCACGATTGCTTTCAAGGTCGCCTTCACTGTCGCCGACGTTCGGCATCTTTCGACCTGTCCGACTTCTTTTCAGATGACGCTGATCTGTCGCCACGGTTTTCTTTTTTCCTGCTGTCCGCCGCAGCGTTGCTCGGAATATTTCCCCGGTCGCGCGTCGCCTCAAAGGCAGCGCCGCGCTCAGGTTTCTTTTCCCCGTCCGCTTCAGCAGCACCCGCGGAGACTTCCGCGCTGTCGCTCGTCGCATGAACGCCTGAAGTTAGACCAACGATCGCTCTCCTGCCCTGACTCAGATCGATATAACTGATCAGCGAGCCATTCGCGGTCTGCTTTTGACTATCGAGAACGGTCAGCGCGTCCTTCAAACGTTTGCCGTGGTCCTGCGCGCCGAGCCGCACCTCAATTTGCGAATTGTCGCCGGCCAACTGCGCGCGCACGTCACGGATGTCGATCAGATTGACTTCGCTGACTCGTTCCGACAACCCAGCCGCGTCCCAGGCTTGCTGCAACTCCAAAAACTTGGCCACTCGCTCGCGGTTCTCAGCGCGCTCTCCCTGCGGATCGTCTTCATTCAAACCGCGCAGAAAAAACGGCGGCATTTGATCCGACGGCAGCATCTCTCCGAGCAACACTGCGTCGTCATCAACCCAACGGAACCGGCCCGACGCCGTTCGCACCACCGCGCGCGGCACGCGTTCGGTAATGCGCACGCGAATTCCGTCCGGCAACACACGCGATACAACCGCGGTCCTGACCCACGGCAGGCGCTCAAGCCGCGCATTCATCCCTTTCAGATCGGCTTTCCAGACGCCAGTTTTTTCAGTTTCCTTACGAACAATCGCCTGAACTTCTTCCGCGGAAACTCGGGAAACGCCCTGCACTTCAACGTTGCGAACCTGGAAAAAACTTGCCGACGCCGCCGCTCGATACCCGGCAAAAATCAAACCTACGACAACGAGGGCGAGCACGAATTTCATGAACGCCGGCACATAGCCCAGCATCGTGCGCAGCCTCAACGCCAACGGTTCGCCGCCGGTTTCGCGACGCACCGGTCGCTGCGCCGCGGCAGCTCGAACGTCGTTGTCCGCCGATGCCGCTGCGATTGCCTACTTTCTGTGCGATGGCTTGCTCTCTCACGTTTATTCCTTTCGCTTACTCACCATTTGCATCGTTCTTACTGTTTTCATCGTCAGGCTTTGCTTTCGTCTCGTTCGCCCGCCAAAGTTCGACTTCATACTCAAGCTCGATCCCGTGTTCGCGCTTGACGCGTTCACGAATCTCTTCCGCGAGCGCGAGCGCGTCCTCGGCTCGCGCTCCTTCACCTTCGGTGACAATAAAATTCGCATGGACCGGAGAAATGACGGCGCTCCCTCGTCGCGATCCTTTCATTCCCATCTCGTCAATCATCTTGCCGGTGCCGATCACGCTCGCCGGTGGATTCTTGAAGAAGCAGCCTGCCGAACGTGAGCCGTGTGGCTGCGTCGCCATGCCGGCGCGACTTCGCATCTTCCATGCGCGCCCGAATTTTTTCGGGATCGTCCGGCGTCAAACGCAGCGTCGCGCCCAGCAGCAACTCGCCTTCCTTAAAAGACGTGTGGCGATAATTCCACTGAACTTCGCTTCCCGGCACTTCAACCACCGCGCCCTCGCGCGCGACTCGCACCGCCTCCGTCACGGTTCCGATCTCGTGACCGTATGCGCCGGCGTTCATCCAAAGCGCGCCGCCCACCGTTCCCGGAATTCCGCCCAGCCCTTCAATTCCCGAAAGGCCCTGACGTCCGGCATCGATGCAAAGTCGCGGCAGCGAATAACCGGCGGGGACCGAAACGCGTTCGCCCGAAAATTCGAGTTCGCCTTTCAATTCTTTGAGACTCAAAACTACGTAGTGGTGATCGCCGTCGTCGGCGAGAATGTTGCTGCCCGACCCGAGCGCGCGCCAACCAATGCCCGCCGTGTCCATTTCGTGGACCAGCGCCGCGGCCTGCGCTTCCGTCTCCGGCGACAAAACCCAATCGATCGCACCGCCAACACGCAGACTGGTTAACTCGGCAAAGCGCTTGCCGCGTTCAGCGCGCACCCCTAACCGCGCCGCGATCTGTTCGAGCGCTGCGTCGCGTTCAGCAAATCTGTTTTCGTCGTTTCGACTTCATCTCATAACGTGCCGGCGCAATCCCGCCTCTAACCGTTCTGCGTCTTGCCAGTTCAAACCTAAACACCCTTTGCTTCGCTGCGTTCACGCAGCAACGCCAGCAATTGATCGCTGACGCGACTGACCGTGCCCGCTCCCAACGTCAAAACCAAATCTCCTGGTTGCACGTGGTCCCGCAAAGCTTCCGGCGCATTCTCGAGCGCGCCCACGTAACGAACATCCTTGTGCCCGAAACGCTTGATCGCCGCTGTCAACGTTTCCGCCGTGGTTCCTTCGATCGGATCCTCGCTCGCTGCATAGATGTCGGTAACGAACAGCGTGTCGGCGTTGTTGAAAGAGCGCGCAAACTCTTCCATCAGATCGTGCGTGCGCAGTAACGATGCGGCTGAAACAAGCACAACGATGCGCCTGCCGCCCGAACCGATTTTCGCGGCGGCCAGCGTCGCCTTCACCTCGGTCGGATGGTGTCCATAATCGTCCACCACCATCACGCCACCGGACTTCGCCTTTGAACTGAAATCGCCGGCCGGCGCCGGTGAAACTCGACAAAGCTTCGGCGATTTGGTCGAACGGCACGTCCAACTCAAAACCGACAGCGATCGCCGCCAGCGCGTTGTAAACGTTGTGCAGCCCGGGCACGCACAGGGTGATGTCGCCGACCACATCCGCGCCGTGCCAGACCGTGAACACAGAGCCAAAACTCTGATCGTAACGAATATTATGCGCCGAGATGTCGGCCTGCGCGCTCAACCCGTAAGTAATTCGCCGTCGTTCGACATCAGGAATGATCGCCTGCACGTTCGGATCGTCGAGACAAAGAATCGAGGCGCCGTAAAACGGAACCTTGTTGACGAAACTCGTGAAGCAGGCGCGGACGTCGTCCATGTCGTGGTAGTAATCCATGTGCTCGCGATCGATGTTCGTGACCACGGCGATCGTCGGCGTCAACATCAGAAACGACCGGTCACTTTCATCGGCTTCAACCACCATCAGATCGCTCGTTCCCAAATGAGCGTTCGATCCGAAAGCGCCGACTACGCCGCCGACGACGATCGTCGGATCAAGTCCCGCGTGGCCCAACACGGTCGCAACCATCGAGGTTGTCGTTGTCTTTCCGTGTGAACCGGCAACGGCGACCGTGTGCGGTTTCAGCCGCATCAACTCGGCCAGCATCTCGGCGCGCGGAATCACTGGAATCGATCGTCGATGCGCTTCGACGATCTCAGGATTGTCTTCACGCACGGCGGTGGAACGAACCACCACGTGCGCGTCGCCTACGTTCTCGCCATCGTGACCTTCAGCAAATTCAACTCCCATCTGCTGCAGACGATCGGTCGCGGGCGATTTTTTCGCGTCGGAACCGGAGACACGGAAACCCAGATTGACCAGCACCTCGGCGATGCCAGACATGCCGATGCCACCAATGCCGACAAAATGGACGTGTTGAATTCTGCGGAACATAACTTTTAAACCTGACGGTCGCCGGTCGCCGGTCGACGGTCCGAACGAGTCCCTCCACCAAATCAACCACCGCTGCTGCGGCGTCTCCGCGAGCGAATTGCCGAGCGGCTTGTTCCATGGCGCCGATCTTTCCCGCGTCGCCCGCCAACGTCTTTATCTCCTGCGCCAACCTCTCGCCTGACAAATCCTGCTGCAGAATCATCCTGCGCCGCTCCTGCCACTTCCAGGGCCTCGGCGTTTTTTCGCTGGTGATCATCCGCCGCCAAGTGGAAACGGAATCATCACCGAAGCTTTGCCCGCAGCAATCAACTCCGCGGTTGTCGTCGCCCCGGCGCGACAAACCACCAAATCCGCCTCCGCGAAAGCCGCCACCATATTTTCAATGTACTTCATCACGGTCGCCTGCTCGCTCCAACCGGCATTGCTGTACCCGGCGCTCACCGCGTCGAAATCCGCCTCGCCGGTTTGATGAATTATTCGCAACTCATCTTTCAAACTTTCAAGCGACGGCAGCGCGCCAATCATCGCTTCGTTGATCGCGTGCGCGCCCTGCGAGCCGCCAAACACGAGAATCGAAAACTGATCCTGGTCTACTCGCACTCGATCTGCGCCGGTATCTCAAAGAACTCGCGGCGAACCGGGTTGCCGGTCACCACCGCCTTGCCGCGAAAGAATGGCAGCGCCGCGTCGAACGAAACAGCCGCCTTGTCAACAAAACGCGCGAGCGTTCGGTTGGTCCAACCCGGCAACGCGTTCGACTCCATCACGAGCGTCGGCAGTCTCATCAACGCCGCGGTCAGGACCACCGGACCGGAAACGTAACCGCCGGCGCCGATCACGATGTCTGGTCGAAACTGTCTGATCAGTCCGCCTGGCGCCGCGCAAACTTTTCGGCAACACCAACAGTCCGCGCACACGCGCCACCGCGCCAACGTTTTTCAGACCAGCACTGTCAATGAGCGAAAGCTTGAAGCCCGCCTGCGGCACCAACTTGTTTTCAAGGCCGCGCGCAGTCCCGACAAACTCGACTTCCGATTCCGGATCGCGTCGCAGAATTTCTTTGGCGACCGCGATGCCCGGATAAATGTGTCCGCCCGTTCCCCCGGCGGCGATCAGCACACGCATCGCAGACTACCCAGTCTGAGATCTCAAATTTGAGATCTCAGATCGCATACGTCCGGCAGCGACACGCCTCGTGGCCTGTGCGACGCGCAACTTGCCGGGCTGTTTGTCGCGGCGCGCAAAGATCGTTCTCAAAACTCCCGGCCCGCCCGTGCCCGCAGGCCGCTCGCGTGTTGCGAGATGTTCAGCAAAATGCCCACGGCCGCGAGCGTCGGCACCAGCGACGAACCGCCGTACGAAATGAACGGCAGCGGAATTCCCTTCGTCGGCACTAGCGACAGCACCACGCTGATGTTGAAAAGCGCCTGGGCCACGATGCCACAGACGATGCCAATCGCCAGCAGCTTGCCAAAGCGGTCGGGCGCGAGCAGCGAGGTGCGAATTCCACGCCAAAGAAAAAGCGCGAAAACGAGCAGCACGACGATCGTTCCAACTAATCCTAACTCTTCACCAATCACCGCAAAGATGAAATCCGAATGAGCAAACGGCAGAAACAGCATCTTCTGTTTGCCCTGCGCGAAGCCGAGCCCGTTCGGCCCACCCGAGCCGACGGCGATCAGCGACTGCACCACCTGGAAACCGGTGTTCTGCGGATCGGCCCACGGATCAAGAAAGGTCACCAACCGCGCCAGTCGCCACGGAACGAAAATCAACAGGCCCGCTGCCACTGCCAGGGCCGGCGCGGCGGCGATCCCGATATGAAGCCAACGTGCTCCGGCCGTGTAAATGACAACCAGAAAAATCACCGCCAACATCAACGACGTTCCGAAATCCGGCTCAATTACTACGAGCCCGGCCAGCAACGCGGTCGCGACTCCGCAAGGAAAAAACGTCCGCCAAAAACTGCGTTCTTCGCCCGCTCGCTTCTCAAGGAAGTACGCGAGGAAGATCACAAGCGCCAGCTTCGAAATTTCCGAAGGCTGAAGTGAAAACCCGCTGAACCGAATCCAGCGATGTGCGCCGTTGATTCGGCGGGAACGCAAAAACAGCCACCAGCAGCATCGTCGTCAGCAGTAACAGGCCATAAACAATTCGTCGATCCCTCAGCCGGTTGTAGTCAAACTGCATCGCGACAACCATCGCCACGAGGCCGATGGCCGTCCACAGCGCTTGCTTCTTCACGTAAAAGAACTGCCCGTGCTTTTCGCTGATCGCCAGCATCGCCGAGGCGCTGTAAACCATGACTACGCCAAACAGCGCCAGTCCGACCGTCGCCGCAAAAAGCCATTTGTCTGGATACAACTTCTTCGCCATAACTCTACGAACCAGTTTCGAGTTTCGGGTTTCGAGTTTCGGGTTGGCGCTCCACGTTACCGGCGTCTTCCTTCGCTTTCGAACTCGAAACTCGAAACTCTAAACTTGAAACTTCATCCTTAAAGACCCTCCCCCGATGCTCGAAACTTTCGAACATGTCGAAGCTCGCGCACGCCGGCGCCAGTAAAACCGCGTCGCCCGGTTGCGCTGCCTGAAACGAACGCGCCACCGCATCTTTCATGTCGGTCACCACTTCATGCTGAGCAAACTCGCCCAACTCGCGCGCGATCGTTTCCGCGTCTTCGCCAATCAGAATCAGCTTGCGCACTCGCTCGCGCACCAATTGCGCGAGGGGAGCGTACGGCGCCTTCTTCCCACGGCCGCCGAGAATCAAAACAACTTTTCCCTGTCCAGAATCGCCTTCGTCGCTATCGGTGTGGTCGGCGTCGCCGCTCGCGTCGCCGGCGAACGCTTCCAGCGCTTTCAGCGTCGCGTCAACGCTCGTGGCTTTTGAGTCGTTGTAAAACTCAACGCCTTCGATTTCGGTCACAAACTCCAGCCGATGCTCAACTGGCTGAAACTGCTTCACCGTTTCGCGCATCGAGTCGGGAGCCGCGCCACAAGCGAGTCCCGCGGCAAGCGCGGCGAGCACATTCTCAACATTGTGCAGACCGCGAAGTTTCATCTCATTCGACTGCAACAGAACCCGCTCGCGGCCCGCGGCGCGCGACACGATTTCCCGCCCGCGTAAAAATAGTCCTTCTTCCAGTTGCTGCTTCACGCTGAAGCGAGCCACGTGCGCGCGCAGCCCGCGCGCCCAGCTCGCGACGATTTCATCGTCGGCGTTAAGAATCGCGAGGTCGCCCGGCGCCTGATTCATGAAAATCCGGTGCTTAGCCGCGGCGTAGTCGGTAAATGATTCGTAACGGTCCATGTGATTCGGCGTGACGTTTAGCACCACCGCAACGTTCGGATGAAACTCCTTGATTGTCTCGAGCTGAAAACTCGACATCTCAACTACCGTCCAACCATCTTCCTGCGAACTCTCGACCAGCGAAATCAGCGGCGTGCCGATGTTGCCGCCGACGAGCGTGGGCAGTCCCGCGTCCTTTAATAGTTGCGCGATCAGCGACGTGGTCGTCGTTTTGCCGTTCGAGCCGGTGATCGCAACTATCCGCCCTTTCAAATAACGCGAAGCCAGTTCGACTTCGCCGATGACTTCGGCGCCCGCGCGTTCGGCGTAACGCACCGGAATCGCGCCGGTCGGGACTCCGGGACTAATCACGACCAGGTCGATCTGATCGAGCAGCCAGCCCGGCGTTTCGCCGGCCAAACATCCGACGCCTTCACTCTTCAGAGCGAGCGCCGCCGCGCTCCATTTTTCAAGCGGCTTTGCGTCGTTGAGCGCCACGGTCGCACCGCGCGCCGCCAGGAACTTTGCCCCCGCGATGCCGCTGCGCCCCGCTCCCATGACCAAGACTTTCTTCGCCGCGACGTTCATTAGTGGCCAGTGACCAGTGGCCAGTGGTCAGTGAAAAGCAAGCCCAAACGGGCCTTTCCATATCCATCCATACTGTAGCTCTTCACTATTCCCAAAATCTGCATTCTATTGACTGCCTTCCGCTGTTTGCGGTTTGCTTACTGGCCACTGATCACTGGCCACTGGCCACTAACGCAATTTCAGCGTCGACAGACTCAACAGCGCAAACAGGATCGCCAAAATCAAAAACCGAAACACAATCTTCGACTCTTTCCAGTCCTGCATTTCAAAGTGGTGATGCAGCGGCGTCATCTTAAATAGTCGCCGCCCGGTGCCGGTTGTGCGCTTCGTCATCTTGAAGACGCCGACTTGCAGCATCACTGAAAGCGCCTCGATCACAAACACGCCGCCTACCATCAGCAGCATGAATTCCTGTTTGGTCAGCACCGCCACCGTTCCGATCGCGCCGCCGATCGCCAGGCTGCCGACGTCGCCCATGAAAACTTCCGCGGGCGGCGCGTTGTACCAAAGAAAGCCGAGACTGGCGCCCGCCATGGCGCCGCAAAAAACTGTCAACTCCGCCGCTTCGGGCCGGTGCGTCAATTCCAAATAGCTCGCCCAACGCGCATCGCTGCTCAGATAAGTCAAAGCCGTCAGCGCGGTCATAGCGATGAAGGTCACGCTGATCGCCAGTCCATCCAAACCGTCTGTGAGATTCACCGCGTTGGAGAATCCCATCAGGACCACGATGATGAAAAACAAATAAAGAATCGGGCCAATGAAACTGATACCTGTCGGTACGGCGGTCGCTTTGATGAACGGGATGCTGACGTTCCACGAGTAGTCGCTCGCGAAGTACTTGGTCAGGATAAACATGACCGCCCAAACACCGATTGCAACCAGCAACTGTCCCAGCAACTTTTGCTTGCCGGTCAAACCCAGGCTGCGCTGCTTCGCCATCTTCAAGTAGTCGTCCGCGAACCCAATCCCTCCGAACGCGAGAGTGGCGATGACGACGGTCCAAACATAAACACTCGACGGCTTGGCCCACAGCACAGTTGAAATAATCACCGATCCAACGATCAGCACACCGCCCATCGTCGGCGTGCCGCGCTTGGCCATGTGTCCCTGCGGCCCTTCTTCGCGAATTTGCTGTCCGATGTTCCATCTTCTGAGCGCTTCAATCAGCTTGCCGCCAAACAAGAGCGAAAGCATCAGCGCGGTGACCGTGGCGTAAGCCGTGCGAAAGGTGACGTACTGAAAAACATTGAGCGCCTTGATTACGAACCAGTCCTTCTCCTGGAAGTGTTTAAACAGCAGCTCATATAAAAGGTAATAAATCATTCGCTATTGTCTTCTGGCTGCCAAACAAACAGCGGGGGCAAGCCCGCCTTCCTAACCTGAGAGGTTCTCTAACACTTCTTTTAGATCCACCTTGAACGCCTTTCCGCGAAAGATCAAAGCTCAACTCCGATCAGCTCGCGGTTGGGAAGGCGGGCTTGCCCGCGCTGCTTTGCTATCTGCTGCTCGCCAACGGGAATCGCTCGCGGATCGCGCTGACGATTTTGTCAGTAGCGACACCACGCGAGCCTTTTACTAAGACAAGATCGCCCTCTCTAATTTCCTCGAGCAGCGCATTCGCCGCTTCGTCGGAAGTCTGGAAAAGTCGAGTCTCTGTCAATCCAACTTCGCCGGCGCCTGCGACAATCTCAACCGCCAACCCTCGCACGCCCCAAAGAACGTCCACGCCCGCCCCACCAATCTCGCGTCCTGCTTCGCGATGTAGCGCCGCCTCATCCGGCCCAAGCTCCAGCATCTCGCCCGCAATCACGATCCGCCGCTTCGCGTTCGCGCCTGCTTCCGTGATGGTGCGAACCATGTTCACCAGCGAGCGCGGATTCGAGTTGTAAGAATCGTCGACAACTCGAAACCCGCCGGCGAAATCGAGCACCTCGCCACGCATGCGCGGCGGTTTCGCGGTCTTCAGTGCCGTGGCAATTTGCTCGGGACCAATTTCGAAACAAGTTGCCACGGCTGCGGCCGCGAGAGCGTTCATCAAATTGTGCCGGCCGCTCATCGGGAGCGTCGCGGCAGACGCGCCCGCTGGAGTCTGCAAACGAAACTTGATCAAACCCAGATGGCTCGTGTCGATCTCGCTCGCGGCAACGTCCGCCGGGTGCTCGATGCCAAAGGTGATCGTCCGCCCGGCATGTTTGTCGCGCATCTTGATCACCCATTCATCGTCCGCGTTCAAAACGGCGACGCCGCCCGGCTTGATGCCTTCAACCAGCTCGGCTTTTGCGGCCGCGATGTTTTCAATGCTGCCGAGATACTCAAGATGCACCGGCGCGATCATCAACTCCACCCCGATGTCCGGCGGCGTGATTTCAGTTAGCCGACGAATTTCATGCGTCGGCGACGACATGCCCATCTCCAGCACCGCCACATCAAACTGCTCCGGCAAGCGGCCCTCGCTGACCATCCGCAAAACCGAAAGCGGCAGGCCCAAACCGTTGTTGTAGTTGCGCTCGCTTTTCAGCACGCGCAGTCCGTTCACGCTCAGCAGGTGCGCCGTCAACTCCTTTGCCGTCGTTTTCCCGGCGCTCCCGGTGATCCCGACGACGCGCTTGCCCCAGTTTTCGTGAACGCGATGCGCGAGCGTTTGCAACGCCGCAATCGCATCGTCGACCAGCAGCAGACGATCTCTCAAAGCGGACAACGCCGGATCCTCGCGAACTCGATCCGCGCGCGCCACCGCCACCGCGGCGCCTTTTGCGAATGCGCCTTCAATATACTGATGCGCGTCGGCAAACGTTCCGTTAAAGCCGGCGCGGGCGTAATCTTCCTGCGACAGCGCGAAGAAAAGTTCGCCCGCTTTAACCGACCTTGAATCGATGGAAAAATCAGTAATTTCCTTGTCAAACAACTCGGCGCTTAGTCCATCGGAATTAGCGCCCATCAAAAGCGATGCTTCACCAACCTTCACGTGATTCCGACCTCTAGCTCAGCCAGCAACATCACTTCGCTGCGGCCCGTCTCCTCCGCAAAAGGAAATCGGGAATCAACGCGAACGACTGATGTCGATATGGCGGGGCACTCCGGAAGGGTTCCCGCGGCGTAGTTTTGAAAATCCGAAACTGACGGCGCGGTCTCCGGAAACAACTCCTCGCCATCGTCGTTGACCTGAACCCGGCGTGCTCCGCGGCTGACGCGTAAACGCTGGCGACACGCCGCCACCCGCTCCTTTAATCCACTTCCAGAGAACTCGCCGCTCAGCATTCGATGGGGGATCATTTGCTTTGCTCCGTAAAGATGTTTCTGGGATCCGTTTCTCTGCTTAGCTTTTCTCCGCGTTTTCTCAGCGCGCTCTGCGTCTCCGCGGTGAACAGATTCACAACTCACTCACCGCAGAGACGCCGAGATCGCAAAGGAAGCGCAGAGAGTTTCAAAACTTGGCCTTTATCAATTCGATTAGTTCAGTCGACCAAAATCAACGTACACAATCTGTCCCTGGCGCAACTCGCTTCCCGGCTGCGGATTTTGTCCCACGACGCGCCCGCCTTCGCCGCGCGCTTCAACCTGCATACCAATTTGCGCACACGCGCGGGCCACGTCTCTCACGCTGCGTCCGCGCAGGTCGGGCATCAGGATCGCTTTGCTGGTGGCGATCGCGTAAACAACTTCGCCGCCCCGGTTATCACGCGCGCTCGCCCGTGGCATTGTTAACTCTCGCGACTCCTGCTGCCGCGTTTCCTCGTCGCGGCGCTTTTCATCCTGACGCTGTTTCAAAACCTGCGCCGGCGTTTGCATTGCCTGGGCGATCAGCTCGGGGTTGTTGAAATCCGTGTCCGGAATCACGCCCATCTCCGGCAAAATCTGTTCGGCAATCTGACGAAAAACAGGCGCGGCCACGTCGCCGCCGTGATAAGCGCCGCCGGGTTCATCGATGACGACGATGATGACGACCGCCGGATTATTCACAGGCGCGAAGCCGACGAAAGAAGCGACGAACTTCGTCTTCGAATACGTCCTGGTCTGCGGATCGATCTTCTGCGCCGTTCCGGTTTTGCCGGCGGCGGTGTAGCCGTCCAACTGGGCCTTCTTGGCGGTGCCGTTGAGCGTCACGCCTTCGAGCATGCCGCGCAACGCGCTGGCCGTTTCTTTGCTGATCACGCGGTGCTGTTCCGGCGTTGGCCGAAATGTTGACGCGCCGGCGGTGTTGCGAATCTCACGAATCAAGTGCGGGGCGATGCGTACGCCGTCATTTGCCAACACGCCAAAAGCAGCGGCCATTTGCAACGGCGTCACGCCAACTTCCTGACCGATCGCGATCGAGCCGATCGATGAAGGCTGCCAGCGGCTGACCGGACGAAGCAGGCCCGCCGTCTCGCCCGGCAGTTCAATCCCGGTGCGCGAACCAAAACCAAAACGAGTGATGTACTCGTGCATCGTCGGGTCGCCCACCCGCAGGCCCAGCTTGATGGCGGCAACGTTGCTCGACTTGGCGAGCGCCTCGGCAACAGTCAGGTTGCCAAATGGTTTGTGATCGTGAATCACTCGCTTCGCGACGGTAATTGAACCCATCTGGCAGTCAATGTGATCGTCAGGCTTGGCCAGGCCTTTTTCAATTGCGGCCGAGAAAGCCACGATCTTGAAAGTGGAACCGGGTTCGTAAATATTCTGCAGCGCCCAGTTGTTGCGCGCCGCCGGTGTCGCCGCGCTCACGTCGTTCGGGTCAAACGTCGGCGCATTCGCCAACGCTAAAATTTCACCGGTATGCGGGTCGAGCACAATCGCCGTGCCCGCTTTCGCCGCTGTCTGTTCGATTGCCGCCGTCAAAGCCGCTTCAGCCTGATACTGAATTCCCTGGTCGATCGTCAGGACGATCGTCTGACCCGGGCGTCCGGCAATCTCGGTGCTTTCGTAGGCGCGGCCGCGCGAGTCTTTTTCGATGAAAAGCTTGCCGGGCTCGCCCGTTATTTTCTCGTTATAAACTTGTTCGATTCCGGCGAGTCCGTTGCCGTCAAGACCGACAAAGCCGAGGACGTTCGCAGCCAGCGATCCATTCGGATAGAAACGCTTCGGTTCCTTGCGCGTATGAACTCCGGCGAGCTCGGCTGCCTCGAGCAGGTGAGCCTTGTCAGCCGCAATCCGGCGAGCGATCCAGAGGAAACGACTGCCGCTGTTTCGCGCGTCGTTAATTTTATTGAAGACGGTTTTTTTATCGAGACCTAATATTGACGACAGACTTTGGGCCGTGTGGTTGATCGCCGCGGTGATTTGAGACTCGGTGTCGTTCTTGTTTTTCTTGAACTCGTCCGGCGCGACAAAGACCGACGTCGTGTCGATGGTGCGCGCGAGTTCGCGTTCCTGCCGGTCAACCACCGGTCCGCGGGTCGGGGTGGTTTCGATCGCGTCCTGCTGTTGCTGGCGCGCGCGCGCGACGAGATGTTCGTGCCTCGAAACCTGGAGGTAGACCAGCTTGGCGCTGATACCAACCATCCAGAAAGCGACGAAAGCCGCAACAAAAAGCGTGCGGCGAATCGAAACGTCTGGTTGTGAATCCGTCTGACGGGAAAGACGCGCCATCCGTGGATGTCCCTTCTTTCAGGAGTAGTCAGAACCACCGGCGTTAGCGGGTGGACAACTGTTGAAGAGCCGCCCGCTCACGCAGGCGGTTCTGGCAAGTCTGAGCATTTCAGATCTCAATCTCAGATTTGCAGCGCTTCGTTTTAGCGCTGTAACGAAGCGGAAGGATTAAGCAACGCCGGCGCGAGCGGTAGTTGGCTCCGGCTGCTGGCCTGCTGGGTTCCGACCTGACTTGCGACGAGAGGCTTCAGACCAAGTGCGCGCGCCTCCACAGCCAGACGCGCCGGAGCAAAAGCCTGCTCCCTTTTCAACGTCAAAAGTTGCTTCTCCGCAAGCAGTCGCTCGCGTTCGCGCCGTAGCCCCTCGCTCCGGTAGCCGTAGTCAATCGCCGCGAAATGCTGTCGCGCCGCGAAAACGAACCCACCGGCCAGAATCAAACCGCAGACTAATAAGAGCGCGAGACGGGAGAGGGCGCGCACGTCGCGATCACGTTGAACTCGGGAATTGCGTTGCTTCGAGGGAACTCTTTTCATGCGGGGAACTCCGGGTCTTTAGTTCGTAAGAGATCTCAGATTTGAGATCTGAGATTCAGATTTCAAAGCTTGCGACAAGCGCGCAGCTTGGCACTGCGCGATCGGGGATTCGCATCGATTTCAAGGTCGTCGGGTACTACAGGACGTTTAGTTAGTATTTCGACGGCGCGTCTGGCGCCGCAGTTGCAAACACCGTGTCTGTTTCGAGAATCGCACTGGCAGTAGCCGGACAAGCGTCGCAGCTCCTGCTTCATTATCCGGTCTTCGAGAGAGTGAAAACTGATGACAACGAAGCGTCCGTCGGGTTGTAAAAGATCGACTGCGGTATTGACGAATCGGCCCAGGTCTTCAAGCTCTCGATTCACCGCGATGCGTAAAGCCTGGAAAGTTCGCGTGGCCGGATGAATGTGCCAGTTCGTTCGTTTCCCAGCGGCGCGTGCTACCAGATCGGCCAGCTGTTTGGTTGTCGTGATCGGCTCCCCTTGTTCGCGACGCTCAACTATCCACTTGGCGATGCGGCGTGAATTTCGCTCTTCGCCATACTTGAAAATGATTGCGGCGATTTCCTCTTCCGGCATTCGCAGCAGAAGATGCGCGGCGCTCTCTTCATCGCCGTCCGGATTCATTCGCATGTCCAGCGGCGCGTCGAAACGAAAACTGAAGCCTCTCGTCGGTGAATCAAACTGCAGCGAGGAGACTCCAAGGTCTACCAGAACGCCGGCAGGATCGCTTTCTTCGAGTTCGTCCAGGATCTCGATCGAGCTCGCGAAAGTCTGCGTGCACCGCGCGGAACCGATCGCCGTACTGGGCCAGTCGCTCGCGAGCGGCCGCGAGTGCTGACTGATCGCGATCGATGCCGATCACGCGGGTCTTAGTTGACGATTCCAGGATCGCTTCGCTGTGACCGCCCAGGCCCACCGTGCCGTCGACAAACAGGCCGCCTCGCTCGGGCGCGAGGAAACCAATCGTTTCTCGAAGCAGCACGGGGCGATGGGGCGCGCCTCTGCCCCCCAAAGGCGCAGCCATCACCACCGCCCCGTGATCTCGTTCAAAGAACAGTCAACCGGTAAAAAGTGACAAGTGAAAAGTGACAACTCAAAACTCGTGAATGTGGCTTTCTTGCTTTTCACTCTTCACTTGTCACTTTTCACTGCTTTCAAATCCCCAGCTTCGCAATCGCCGCTTCGTCCTCTTCCGTGTAGGGATCGGCGAGCATGCGGGCCTTGAAAACGTCGAGCTCCCAAACTTCCAAATACGTCAGGTACCCCATCACTGCAACGTCTCCCATCACGCCCGCGGCCTTGCGCAGCAGCGGGTGAATCAAGAGTCGTCCCTGGCCATCGATCGTCGTCTGCTGACCAAAGTAGTTCGTTCTGTCAAGGAACTTGCGCCGCGCCGGATCCATCGTCGGCAGGAGCGAAAGGCGTTGCTCTATCGATTCCCATTCCGGCAGCGGGTAAATGCGAACGTTGTCACCGGTCAGGCTTGTTATGTAGAATTCGCTGCCGTGCTTCTCGTCGACCAGACGGCGAAACGGCGTCGGCACCTTTAGCCGACCCTTCGCATCAATGCGGGCCGTGTAGTTTCCCCGAAGCATAAAGTTGACCGGTCAATAGATTTGGTGGGTGGCCTTCCAGGAAAAGTTTCTAATGATCGTTAGCTACGAGGTTGGACCCACTTCCGACCACTTCGGACCACCCAAAGCGGATACTACGCTCCTCAATTTTCACTGTCAATAGAAAACTCTGTGAAATCCTTAGGGTTTTGGCCTTCTGCTAATCACTTGCTTAAGTTAGCGTTCGCCTCTTGTCGGCCTTGCGGACGTCGGTCGTTAGGTTGCTGAACCACCTTGAGAACTCTCCAATAGGCAAGCCGTGAAGTCGTGATGTATATTTGCGCCTCATGTTTGTGCCCAACATTTTAGGTCGGAACAGCAACTGAATGGACCCTGAACACGGTGGCTTCATCGGGCTGCTCTTGTTTGGTTTGCTCGCGGCTGGAGCAAATCTGCTGGGCGGATTTGTGCTCATCCGGTCGGGCATGCACCGGTTTGGCGAGCGCTTTCTGAAGTATTTGGTGGCCCTGGGCGCGGGATTCATGCTCGCGGCGATATTCATCGAGATTGTTCCCGAAAGCGTCAGCATTTGGACGGCGGGCGTCGAAGGCAAGGCGGCGGCGGAAGCTGTCGTCGGCGCCATGACGCTCCTGCTTGGCGGCTATTTGCTCATTCAACTCTTCGAACACACCATCGCCCCCCACTTTCACTTCGGCGCTGAAACGCATCCGGAGTCTTTCATGCGACCGTCTGCTGCTTACGCCGCCGTCGGCGGCCTTTGGATTCATACTTTCTTCGATGGAGTTTCGATCGCGGCGGCTTTTTTGGTTAACTTCCGGGTCGGCCTGCTGGTTTTCATTGCGATCCTGCTGCACAAGATGCCGGAAGGTTTTACAGTTGCATCGATCATGCTGGCTTCAGGACGGTCTGCGCGCAAGGCACTTTGGGCGACAGCAGCGATCGGCGCCGCGACTCTCGCGGGCGTGATCGCGGTGGCCCTATTGAACACGAGAATCAGCAGCGCGGTCGGTTACGCGCTTCCCTTCTCCGCCGGCGTCACACTTTACGTCGCCGCCAGCGACTTGATTCCTGAGGTCAACCACAAAGAAGAAAGAAACCCCACGGTCTCAATTGTCGTTTTTGTAGGGGTCGCGCTTTTTTATTTGCTGCATAGGTTGATTGAAGGCTAGCGATTCTTTTTCGCGCTGAGGCGCAATGATCGTTGAATACGAGCAGTTTTATTGGCGATAAGCACTCCACAATCTGATTCGAACGCGCGCGGCGATTACCTTTTCCGCCAGGTGCTTCTCTGCGTCTGTCTGGCAATCGTCAGCGTTGCCTGGCTTGCCGCCTTTCAAGCGAGCGCGACGGCCCAGACCGCCACCTCGCCGATTCCTTTGCCCTCGCCGTTCACCCCAGTGGTTGACTACGCCAACGTGATCGACCCGGAAACGCGAGAGAAGCTCGAGTCGATCTACAGAAACCTCAAGGAACGCGCTGACATTGAATTCGCGGTTGCGACGGTTGACACAACCGGCGACCGCGAAATTTTTGAATACTCGCTGGACGTTTATCGAGGTTGGGGCATCGGCTCGAAAACTAACGACGGTTTTCTGCTGCTGATTGCGGTGAAGGACCGCAAGTACTACACGCAGGTCGGTTACCATCTCGAAGGCGATCTTAACGACGGCCTGGTCGGCGAGATTCAGCGCAAGTATCTCGTCCCGCAGTTCAAGAAGGGCAACTACAGTCAGGGCATTTACGATACGGTGCAGGCATACGTGGCGACGCTGGCCGAGAAACGCGGCTTTAAGATTGAAGGAATCGACCAGAGCTACGCTTATCGCGCGGCAACGACGAAGTCAGGCCGCCGATCCGGCGTTGGTGGACTTTCCGGTTCCTGCTGCACGTTGCTGGTAATTTTGGGCGTCATCATTCTTTTGTTGTCGTCGGCAAGAAAAGGCGGCGGCGGTCGCGGCGGAGGCGGCGGTTGGTGGATGCCCTTCCTGATTGGTTCACTTTTGAGCAGCGGCGGGCGCAGCAGCGGGATCAAGCAGCGGCTGGAGCGGCGGCGGTTTCGGCGGCGGTGGCGGCGGGTTTGGCGGCGGTGGAGGTTTTGGCGGTGGCTTTGGTGGCGGCAGTGCCGGCGGCGGCGGCGCGGGCGGCGGTTGGTAGTCATCTGTGCCGTTTAGAACATTTCTGATAGTATTCGAGACACACGAAACACGATGGTTAAGACAGTTGTTCACGACGCACTAAACGGTCTCCTGCGCGATCTGCAAGCGACGCACGGCGACAACCTTGCCTCAGTTGTGCTCTACGGCTCGGCGGCGGCGGGCGATCACATCGAACTGCGCTCCGACTACAACCTGCTGATCACGCTGAAACAAATCACGCCCGAGGACTTGCGCCTGTCGCAAGCGCCGATGCGCGAGTGGCAGCGCCTGGGCCATCCGCTGCCGGTCTATTTCACGGTTGAGGAACTGTCAGACGCGGCGGACGTTTTTCCGATTGAGTTTCACCAGATGGCAAACGCGCGCGTCGTGCTTTACGGACAGGATCCGTTTGAGTTCGTCAAGCTTTCGGATGCAAACCTGCGACACCAAACCGAGTATGAGTTGCGAAGCAAGTTGATCCAGCTTCGCCGCATGTACATTCCGGCTTCTGTTTCGATTGAGAAGTTATGCGACTTGATGAGCGACAGTCTTGCCAGTTTCGCTGCTCTGTTTCGCGCGGTGTTGATTCTGCATGGCGAGGCCGCGCCGGTGGCCAAACCCGATTGCGTTCGCGCCACGGTGCAACGCTTCAAACTTGACGCAGAACCATTTGAAAGAATTTTTGCATTTCGGGCCGGTGGAAATTTGCCCCCTACTGACAAGGAAGCGAACGCCATCTTCGCCGCCTACCTGACCCAGATGGACCACGTGATTCAGGTGGTAGACGACTTCGGCGACCGCGACCAAGCGGAGAATTAGGAGAAAGAAAAATGACTCGACGACGAATATCTTTATTGGCTTTGGTTATCTTCGTGGCAGCGACAGCCAGCGGCTGCGGCTATAACACGCTGACGACCAAGCATGAGAACGTGAAAGCCAAGTGGGCAAATGTAGAGACTCAACTGCAACGGCGTTCTGATTTACTAAACAATCTTATTGAGACGGCGAAGCTGGCCGGCGTGCAGGAACAGGAAGTCTTCGGCAAGATAGCGGAGGCGCGTTCGAAGTTGCTGAATGCCACGCAGCAGGCGCCACAGGGCGAAGGCGGCGACAAGACCCCGGAACAGAAACAGGCGGTGATTGATGCGGCCAACAGTTTTGGCGGCACCGTGGGCCGACTGCTGGTTTTGCAGGAAGCGTATCCGCAGCTGCAGTCGAATCAAAACTTCTTGAAAGCGCAGGACGAAGTGGTGGGAACTGAGAACCGCATCGCCACCTCGCGCAAGGACTATAACGACGCCATTCAGGATTACAACACCACGATGAAGAGTTTTCCGACAGTGATCTCGGCGAAGCTGTTTGGCTTCAAGGAAGAGCCTTACTTCAAGGCTGAAGAAGGAGCTACAGCAGGTACCGAAGATCGATTCAAACAGCCTGCGAGCGCCAACACCCGCAAAATAAATGAAGGCGATCAGCATAGACCATTGGCCGCGGATGAACGCGGATTGGACGAATCTGAAAAACCTATGCTGACAGCGTTCGTTTGTTCTAATTGCTCTGATCCGCGTTCATCGGCGTAAATCCCGCGGCCAAAGTCCGATTGGCTCTTGAGAAGTCCATCCAGAATACAAAGAGGCCGCCTTCAACGGGCGGCCTCATTACTTTCCGATGAACTGAATTCAGAAGCCGCGAGTGCTGCACATGGCGCAGTGGTCGCATGGCTTGCCGCCGGGTTCGACGCTGCAAGTCTTCTCTTTTTCAAAGTAGTCGACGAGTTCGGAGACGACCGCTTCTTCCACGCCAAACTTTTCCTGGCTGGGATGCGAGAGCGAAGCGTTGACGCCGGCGAGCCATGGCGAGTGAGTTAGCGGCACGGAACGCATGCTGCTGGAAACACTCGAAACAGCGCTCGAGGAATTGAAGTTTGTAGGGTCGCTGGTGGACTCGGCACTGACTTTCGCTTCCAGTTGCGCAATTTTTCGTTGCAGATCGCTGAGGCCGGCGCGTACGGCCGCGAGTTCGGAAGTGAGTTCCGGTTTGGACTGAACGTGTCGCCCAGTTTGAGTACGATCGCCGGTAGAAGGACTACCGGTCGCTACGCGTCGCGCGACGCGTTCTGCAATTTCCCGAGCGTGATCTAATTCCGTGCTCATAAGTGCGGTATTTTTTTTGGAGTGCGCTGACCTGTCAGCGCTTTCATCGGTCGCGACCCGTCGCGACGCATTTCACGTGGGACTTACTCAGCAAACCGTGGCGTCAAGCCGCCACAGACCAAAGCGGCGACAGGTCGCCGCACTCAAAGAAAACTACTCATCCTTCAGCAAGTCGACATAATCGACGACGCCGACGATTGCTGAATCGATCGCGGCGCCGGCCTTTCCGGTTGATGCCGTCGACGCTCCCCAACCCTCCTGCACAATCAAAACCGTATCACCAACTCCAGCATCAACTGCATTGAGCGCGAGCACGGTCATCGCAGTTTCATCGCCTTCCGGAGTCACCTGTTGGCACAACATGATGCTGGCGCTGTCGTAACGGTGGTTCTTCCTGGTGGCGACGATGTTTCCGACAACGCGGGCGAGAATCATTTCTGTCTTTCAGTGGCTTGGGCCGCTCGATGTCGAAGATCCCTGCTCGGAACTGCAGGCAGGATGCCTGCGCTCCAGCTTATCGTGTCACGTGCGCGTCAGAGTCGACGATGCCGATGATGGTGCAATCGGTGGGCGTGTCTTCCCTCTTGAAGGGAAAGCTCGCTTCTTTTCCCCGGCACCAGAAAACCAACTCGCCAACTCCGGCGCCAACCGAATCAACCGCAACCATCGGCTTACCATTTGGCTCAAGATCTTTGTTGAGAGTTTGAACAACCAGCAGCTTGCGACCCTCGAGCGAATCGTTCTTGATAGTTGCTACGACCGTGCCGATAACGCGTGCGAGTTGCATTGTTGTCGTTACGCGTGACTGTGCGGGCCACCGTTGCCGCTGATATGGCGCTCGACGACGCTGATAAGATTGTTCAAGCGTTCATCAGTGCGGGCCTGCGCGAGCGTAAGCCTATCAATACCCACGGCCAGTGAATTGACCCTCTCCTCAGTGCGGACCTGCACCCGGGTAAGACCTCCGAGAATATCGATTACGCTGAGCAGTCCATTGGATAGTCTGCGATGTTGCTGCTCGAACAGCTTTGCATCCGCCGCTTGTCGTTCACGCATCATCTCCATGTCGGCAGCAAACTTCGCCTGATGCTCGACGATAAATTCCATCTTCTTGTTCATCTCTTCGTTAGTCATCAATGCTCCTTCAAAATTAGCGGAAGGGTTCTTGTTGAAGCGGATGAAACTTCTTCAATCACCAAGTTCACGAGGCGGCGGGTTCACGCATCTTGAGGTTCACTCGTCTTTGGTGATATCTACGGTATCAATTACCCCGACGATTGCGGCGTCGACGGGGACGTCTTTCATTCCTGTGGCCAGTCGCGCGCTGGAGCCGGCCACGACCAACACTCGCTCATGGTAGCCCGCGCCAACCGTATCAACGGCCACGACGTAACCGGTGGTGTCGCTGCCGTCAACGTTCACGGGCCGCACGATCAGCAGCTTTTTGCCCAGCAGGCGTTCGTCTTTTTGTGACGAGACGACGGTTCCCAGAATGCGCGCGATGATCATGCTAGCGATTGCCGATTGGAAGCGCGTCGTCAACACTGCCGTGCGGACGCGGTATGACATGGACGCTGACAAGTTCACCGACGCGACGAGCGGCGGCGGCGCCAGCATCGGTCGCGGCTTTAACAGCAGCAACGTCGCCGCGCACAATCGCGGTGACAAATCCTGCGCCAATCTTTTCGTAGCCAACTAAAGTGACGTTTGCGGCTTTCACCATCGCGTCGGCCGCTTCAATCATCGCGACCAGACCTTTGGTTTCAACCATGCCGAGTGCTTCTTGCATTCAGTTGCTCCTTAGTCAGTGAATAGTAAATCGTGAATAGTAAATAGTGATTGACTGTTAGGTTACCTTGTTCTGACGATTTGAACTAGTTCACCATTCGATCCGACTTCGCTGATTCAACCACATCAGTCGTCAACTGACCATGTTACTCGATTACGATTCACTCGATGCTGTCCACCGCCTGGGCCAACAATTCGACTAACTCTTCCCTCGTCAACGAAATCTTTCCCGAGCCATTGGTCGCAGTCGATCTCGCAGTAGTCTGATCGGCGGCGGACGATCGCCGGTCGGACAAGACAACTGTGTCTCATGCAAATAACCGCAAGCCTGGCAACGCGCACTCTCGCCGAGATAGCCGGCCGCTTCGCGCACGTTGATCAGTTTTTCAATCGCGTCCGCGGGCAGATTCTTTGAGCCGCCGAGAATGCGCGCGAGTATCGCGATGCGCGCCGTGTGTTCGAGCGTCTCCAGGCGATCGAAGGCTTGCCACAAATCCGAACCGTAGGCGACCGCGCCGTGGTTCGCCATCAGCAACGCGTTGTGATGTTTCACTAAAGGCCGCATCGCTTCGGTCAACTCGTCGGTCGAAGGCGTGCCGTAAGCGGCAAGCGGGACGCATCCAAGCGTCAGAATAACTTCCGAAAGAATTGGCTGATCAATCGCGAGTCCGGCCACGGCAAAGGCCGTCCCGTGCGGCGGATGCGCATGACAAACTGCCATGACGTCTGGCCGTTCCTGATAAATCAGCAGATGCATCGCCAACTCGCTCGAAGGTCTGACGATTTCCGAGCGGCTTCCCCGCCGCGTCTGTCACCGCAAGCGAGTCTTCAGTCATGCGGCCTTTGCACATCATCGTCGGCGTTGCCACGATGCGGCCGTCGTCAAGGCGCACGCTCACGTTGCCGTCCGAAGAGACGACGTAGCTGCGCTCATACAACAAGCGGCCGATGTTTACTATTTCCCGCCGTGCGGTTTGCTCATCCATGGCTAACTCGGTCCGAAGTCGAGTACAAGGTTCTGATTCAAAGACTCGCTGCTCGCTTAACGTTCGCTCACAGTTCTTCAGACTCGAGCGCTTCGCGCTTGGCGTTGGTGACCGCGCTAGCCTGCGGACGCGCCAGGAAATATGACAACGACTCGAGCGACGTAGTTAAGTCAACCGTTTTAACTTTCACATCAAGCCGGGCATGAAGCGACGCCGGCGCAAAATTCAGAATCGCTTTGATCCCTGCCGACATGATTTGGTTCAGTACCTTCTGCGCGACGCGCGCGGGCACGGCGATAACCATCACGTCGATCCCTGCGTCGCTGACCAGGCGCGGCATGTTCTTGACATCGTGAATCAGAATCTTGTCCTCGTCCGACGCGGCGGCCGATCTTCGCTTCGTCGTTATCAAACAGGGCGACCACACTGAAGTTTGACTTGCTAAAACCTTTGTAGTTCGCCAGCGCCGTTCCTAACCTGCCCGCGCCCACGATGCCGACGCGATGCGGCTTGTCTAGTCCCAAAATTTTCGTGATGTGGCGGCGCAAGTCTTCAACCGAGTAGCCGACCCCGCGCACCCCAAACTCGCCAAAGTAACCCAGATCCTTCCGTATTTGCGCGGAGTTCAGATTGAACTGTTCCGCCAGCGCCTGCGACGAGATGCTCTTGATGCCCGCGGCTGAAAGCGTGTTAAGACAGCGAAGGTAAACGCTCAGCCGGTTCGTGGTTAATTCGGAAATCTTTTCTGACTTCATTTTGAGGGAACCCTGTCGTCGTCGTCAGTATAGACCCAATGCGAGGCGAATGGTAACGACGGCGTTTTAAGTTTCGAGTTTCAAGTTCGGAGTTCGGAGTTTTCAATCCGCGTGGGACTTGGAACCTGAAACGTGAAACTTGAAACTTCATCCTCGTTGCTGAATATCGTTGGCATCAACTACAATCGCGCCGTTTCAACGCCTAACCATTTCAACCCTGCGCCAATGATTGCACACTTGTCCGGCACTCTTCTTTCCAAAGAACCCAATTCGGTGATTCTGGACGTTGGCGGAGTTGGCTATGAAGTTACGATTCCAATTTCGACGTTTTACGATCTCGAAGACACCGGATCGAATGTGAAGCTGCGCATCTACACGCACGTGCGCGAAGAAGCTCTTCAACTTTACGGCTTCAAGACCCTGCGCGAACGCGAACTTTTCCTGCGCTTGATCTCGGTCAGCGGCATCGGCCCGAAACTCGGAATCACCTTGCTGTCAGGCATGAGCGCCGACGAAATGATTGCGTCAATCAGAACCAACAATCTTGCGCGACTGACTTTGATTCCCGGCGTTGGGCGGAAAACTGCCGAACGCCTGGTGGTTGAGCTACGTGATAAAGTCGCGTCGTTGTCGGCGGAGACTGGAAGAAGAATTGGGCGTTGCGTCCGCGGCCGGCGCGCCGCTTGTCACCGAAGATTCGATGCGTTCAGATGTGCTCTCGGCGCTTTTGAATCTCGGTTACCAGCGGGGTTCCGCGGAAAAGGCCGTCACCGCGGCGCTCGATGAAGGCGGCGATATTACTGTCGAGTTGATCTTGCGGCGAAGTTTGCGCAAGCTGGCAAAGGCGTAGTTCGCGTAGCGAGAAAAGAAACTAAGAATTAGAGAACGCAATGCAAGTTGATTTCAGGAAAAGTACCGCGAAGCGGTAAGTCTCCTGAAAACGATTGAAAAGTATGACCAACGAAGGACCGGCACGAGCGCCGTTAAGCGACGACGAACAGCAATTTGAGTTGACTGTTCGTCCCACCAAGCTTGCCGACTACATCGGCCAGCGGCCAGGTAAAAGAAAATCTGCGTGTCTACATGAAGGCGGCTTTGAATCGGAAGGAAGCGCTTGACCACGTCCTGCTAACCGGCCCGCCCGGCCTCGGCAAAACTACCCTCGCAAACATCATCGCGCATGAGATGGGCGCCGTCTTGCATTCGACCGCCGGACCGTCGATCGAAATTCCTGGCGACCTCGTCGGACAACTAACCAACCTGCAAAAGGGCGACGTGCTCTTCATTGACGAGATACATCGTCTCAATCCGGCCATCGAAGAGAAGCTGTATCCGGCGATGGAGGACTACGAGTTTGATCTGATGATCGGTCAGGGCGTAGTCGCGCGCACGCAAAAGATTCGACTGGAAAAGTTCACGCTCATCGGGGCAACCACTCGTCCGGGCCTGCTCACCGCGCCGTTGCGTGATCGTTTTGGCATCGCGTTCCACCTGGACTTTTATCCGCCTGAAGATTTAGAGATCATCTGCAAACGATCCGCGCAGATTCTCGGAGTCGAAATCGACGCTGAGGGCGCCCGCGAAATTGCGAAACGCTCGCGCGGCACACCGCGCATCGTCAATCGTCTCCTGCGGCGCGTTCGCGATTACGCCGAGGTGGACTACGACGGCCGCATCACGCAGGAAGTCGCGAAGGATGCGCTCAATCGCATGGAAGTGGACAAGTTCGGACTTGACGAACGAGACCGCAAGTTCATGATGACGATTATTGAAAAGTTTGACGGCGGGCCTGTCGGCATCGGCACGATTTCGGCATCAATCCACGAAGAGAAAGATTCAATTGAAGAGATCATCGAGCCTTATCTGATCCAAATCGGTTTCCTCGATCGCACCCGGCGCGGGCGCATGGCCACGCGCCTCGCCTACGAACATTACGGCTTTCGACCCTCCGGCCCCATCCAGCCTGGCCTGTTAGAATCTCAGTGAAGAATTTGCTAGTGTCTTGGTTGAACTTCTCTGCGCTACTCGGCGGTCTCTGCGTCTCGGCGGTGAATATGTTTGTACTAAATACTCACCGCCGAGACGCAGAGACCGCCGAGTAAGCGCAGAGAGTTGAGTTAGGTACTGACCCTCTCAATGAGAAGACTCTCGTCATTTTCCCGTCATTCGTTCGGCGTCCGCAATCGCGGACCGTGGCGCTCAATCATCACCCACACGCTGCATCAGTTTCACGAAAACGACTTGTTCACGTCGGCCGCGGCGATGAGCTATTTCGGCCTGATGGCGCTTTTTCCGGCGCTGCTGCTGATGCTGGCGATGAGCAATCGCATCGCGGCGGCGACTGAACTGCTGAGCCACGCGGTTGAAGTTTATCCGGGCTCCGGAAAGTTTTTGCGCGAAACGATTCGGGCGATGTCGGCGGTTGGACCAGGCGCGATCCTGACCTGTGTGATCGTGGTCCTGTGGGCCGGCTCGTGGGTTTTCTCCGTCATCGAGCGCTCGCTCAATCGCATTTGGCAAACGACGTCGCGCACTTTTTGGCACGGCCGCGCGTTGACGATTGGCATGATCGGACTCGTCGGCGTGCTACTCGCGTTTTCTGTCTTCGTCACTTCAGTTGTTCTTAGACTTAGAGAAATGGCCGAGAGACTTTCGCCGCGGCAAGTCGCTCAGTATCCGTTGTTGTTGTCGGCCGGCAGTGTCTTCTGGCAGGGAATCTTCGCCGCCGCGAGTTTCCTGATAACCGTTATTCTGTTTGTCGTCGTGTATCGGTTCATGCCGCAAAGCTGAAGTGACGGTGCGCGACACTTTGCCGGGCGCCATCATCGGCGGACTGCTGTGGGAAGCCGGCAAGTATATTTTTGCCTGGGCCCTCAACTATTTTCACTACGATCAGATTTACGGCTCGGTCGGGGCCGTCGTCGCGGTTTTGACCTGGAGCTACGTGTCAAGTTTGATTCTATTGTTTGGCGCGCAGCTTACCGCCGTGTTTCATCGCGAGCATCCACACTATCCGACGCCAACCCAATTGCCTCTCACTCCGTAACGATGCATCTCTCGGATTTCGATTACGAACTGCCTGAAGAACTAATCGCGCAGCAGCCTCTCGAGCAGCGCGACGCCTCACGCATGTTGATCCTAAACCGCGAGACGCAAACCTGGACCGATTCGAAGTTTGAATTGCTGCCGGAATACGTTCGCGCGGGCGATGTTGTAGTTGTTAACAACACGCGCGTGTTTCCGGCTCGGCTGATTGGCCAACGCGATCCGTCGGGTGGACGCGTCGAAGTTTTGCTCATTCGGGAAGTTGCTCGGGAAGGTGATCGCGAAGTGGAATCGACCGCTGGGCATTCGGTTTGGGAGGCGCTTGTTCGGCCGGCACACCGCTTGAAAAACGGCGCGCGGATTCGTTTCGGCGATTCGGAGTTGTGCGCGGAAGTGCTTGAAAGTTCAACAAAAGGGCTGCGAATCTTGAAATTTACCGGTGATCGGCCGCTGGAAACCTTGATGGACGAAGCGGGACAAACCCCATTGCCGCCGTACATTCGCCGTCCGGCGGGGACATCAGGTGACGACGAAGCGCGCTATCAGACAATTTACGCGCGGCAGCGAGGGGCGATTGCTGCGCCCACCGCTGGATTGCATTTCACGCCGGCTGTCTTCGACGCACTGCAGGCCCGCGGTGTTCGCGTTGTGGAAGTCACGCTGCATGTTGGTTACGGAACTTTTGAGCCGGTGCGTGTTGACGAGATCGAGCAGCACCACGTGGCCGCCGAGTTTTTCCAAGTTGACGAGGAAACAGCGAACGCGATCAATGAAGGACGAGCCCGGGGTGGCCGCGTCATCGCGATTGGCACGACCACGACGCGCGCGCTGGAATCGGCGGTCAACGCTGCAGGAAAAATTGAAGCGGGCTCAGGGGAGACCGAGCTGACGATTACTCCCGGGTTCAAGTTTCGCGTGACGGATGCGCTGCTGACTAATTTTCACCTGCCCCGCTCGTCGCTGCTGCTGCTTGTGTCTGCTTTCGCGGGTCGCGATTTCACGCTCGACGCGTATCGGTATGCAGTTGCGTCGCGGTTCAGGTTTTACAGTTACGGCGATTGCATGCTAATCGTTTGAAGTGCGGGGATTTCAAACTGTAACGCAAACTGCTAACACCCCACGCGGGTTGCCCGGGCGGGGACCCCGTTTAGTTTGCGCGCGTGGGTTGAAGCCATTCATTGATCGCAAACTAACAGTTTGCGTTACAGGCGCCGCTTGATGTTTTGCGATCTAGTGATCAGCAAAACGATGGTGCTAAACTGATTGGCATACCCGACAAAGTAATTGGCGATTTCAAATGGCTGTACTAAAGAAAATTCGTTCGCGCTGGTGGTCACCCGCAGCCGAGAACTACCCGCTCGAGCCGGAACAGACAGTGCCCGCAGCTTTCAGCGCGCGTTACGACTTGCGACCGCTCACGATTTCCCACCTTGAAGAATGTTGGCGACTCGATCAGCGATGTTTTGTCGACGGCGAGGCTTACAGCCGCGAGACCTTCGAATATCTTCTGACTGCGCCCGAGGCCGTTTCTTATCGCGCGACCACTGCGGCTGGTTCGATGGTGGGCTTTGTGATCGGCCTGGTCGAGCCCGATCACACCGGACACATTACGACCGTGGGCGTGGCGCCCGATCATCGCCGGCGTCAATTGGCCAAGCGTTTAATGGCGGAAGTTGAAAAAGGCTTCAAGCATCGCAACGTGCGAATTGTGCGGTTGGAAGTGAGATCGCTGAATATTGCAGCGCAAAAACTTTATGAAAGCCTGGGTTATGCGGTCACGCAACGGCTGCCGAAGTATTATTCGAATGGCGGCGACGGGTTGCTGATGCTGAAGTCGCTCGACTAGCGACTAGCCCTTCCTCAGCTCAGTCAAAACTTGCTTCGCAACCGCCTTCAACGTATCAAACACACCGGCTCCATTGGAGGCAACAGCCTCAACAACAGGTTCATCTTTGCGCCGTAGTTCGGCCGCCAGGTCCTCGACCGGAATAATATTCGGCAGGTCACGCTTGTTGAGTTGCAGCACGTAAGGAAGTTTCATCAGGTCGTATCCCTGAGCCTGAAGATTCTCTTCAAGGTTGTACAGCGACTCAACATTGGCATCCATTCGCTCTTCCTGCGAATCCGCAACGAACACCACGCCGTCGACACCCTTCAAAATCAGTTTGCGCGAAGCGTCATAAAAAACCTGGCCCGGAACAGTGTACAAATGAAACCGCGTTTTGAAACCGCGCACGGTTCCCAGTTCGAGCGGCATAAAATCGAAGAACAACGTACGATCGGTTTCGGTCGCGAGGCTTATCAGTTTTCCGCGAGCCTGAGGCGCAGTCGATTCAAAAATATGCTGTAGGTTCGTCGTCTTGCCACACAGGCCCGGCCCGTAGTAGACGATCTTGCAATTGATTTCTCTCGAGGCGTAATTGATGAAGGTCATAAGGCTCTTACTCTTCGCGTCTATTGGAAAAGACTGTCGATGTCCTCATCCGTAATTTCCCCAAACGGTGAATCCTCGTCGTTGAACTCAGCTTTGCTCATCTCCGCAACCATCGCCAGCAGCTGATGAGAGACCTGCTTACTTCGCAGCTTCACCAGACCCAGGCTCGAGCGCTCGTCGAAAACGACGATGAGAAGCAGACGACCGACGACTGAAATGTGAATGCTCTCACGCTCGCCTTCATGCGACAGCGTGGGGAACTCTTTTTCGCCGATGAGTTGCGCCATGCCGCCGGTTGCAGCGACATTCCCTGCAGCTAATGAGGCGAGACTGGTTGTGTCAAGATTTCCTATTTCGCCCTGAGAGGCGACCTCCTGCCCATCCTTGTCAACCAGAAAGACGACTTTAGCCAACGAGTCCATACGGAGTCGGGCTAGCACGGCCTTTATCTGATGATACTGCTGCTCACGGAGCAGTAGAGGGGTGTCTGCCATTAGTACAGCTTTCTTTTTGAAGTTAAGGGAGGCCAGGACAAGTGGCGGGCGTTGATTCGGGCGATGGCGGCCTTGATTCGAGTCAAGCCGCTGAAGGCAAAGCTCTTTGGCTGCTGTGGCGGCCGCGGAAGCGGTGCCCTAAGGCCGCAAAGCAATGTAACACAGCCAACAGTGTGCTTCAAGTGTTTTCCTATGTTGGCCTGAAATGGGCTTGCAAGACGACCGCCAGCGCTCTTTCGGACCACGAAATTGCTCTTTTAATTGATTTAGAAGAGCGGCTATGTTACTCTGCCACGGCAACTTCCGGAGTACCTGAATTCACAGTGCCCTTTCAATCATAGCTTCGAAATGAGTGCAGTCACCAAAGGTTTGAGACGGTCAACGTCACGCGCGACAGGACGAGGGTCTGCGCCAAAGTCGGCGGTGAAGAGACGCGCTGCAGCGCCGAAGACTGTCCGTCCAAAAGCAAAGCGAGCGGTCGCGCAGAAGACTGTCGCGCGAAAAACTGCCAAACCCAAAGTTTCCGTAAAGAAGAAAGTCACAAAGAAGGTTGTTGCCAAAAAGAAGGTGACAACCAAGCCGCGTGTGACAAAAGCGGTCGCTCGGAAGTCGGTTCCACGCAAAGCGACGGCCGCGACGTCGAAGAAATTAGTTGCATCAAGAGTCAAAAAGACTCAAAAGGTCGCTGCCGTCCGTGCCCAACGACCCGCAATTGTCGCTCAGCCTCCGCGTCAACCGACGATCGACGAAGCCGCCGCACTCAAGGCATTCGAGCGTGCGCACAAAGAATTCACTCGTGGTCGCTTTGGTGAAGCTCGAAATCAGTTTCGTGCGCTGCTCGACAAGTACTTCCAGGTTTCAGAAGTTGCCGCACGGTCCCGAACCTATCTTGCCGTTGCCGACGCCCGCCTGCGGACGGAAAGCATTCTGCCGCGTGACGCTGACTCGCTTTATGACCGTGGCGTGATCGAACTTAACCGCGGTGAGTACGTCGCGGCGCAGGAAATGTTTGAACGGGCGTTGAAGCGCGAGCCGGAAGCTGCACACATTCATTATGGACTGGCGGCAACTCGGGCACGTCTCGGCTCGGTCGACTTGGCGCTTGCAGTCGCTCCAGCGCGCTTTGGATCTTCAGCCAACGTTGCGTGTGCGCGCGCAGCACGATCACGACCTGACTGCACTTCGGAACGATCCTGACTTCGATCGGTTAGTCTTTCAACCTCGTCTCTAGTCTTTCCTGCGAAGCGGCAACGTCGCCGCTTCATTCCCTTCATCTACAGTTTCAAAGCCTTCGTCTTTTAGGTATGATTCTGCGGTAGCGCGTCGCGGCCCACGCACGAGCTAACCTGGCTTGGAGAATCTCAGTTGGTTTACTTACCCGAAGAAAATCGTGGTCTGAACCTTGTGGCCCTGGGCGGCGGCACCGGCCTTTCGACGCTGCTGGCCGGCCTCAAGTGTTTGGTCAGCGAGGTTCCCGGGAACGACGGCTGGATCGCCAGTCTGTCGGCCATCGTCACCGTTTCCGATGACGGCGGCAGTTCGGGACGTTTGCGAGAAGAATTGCAAATGCTGCCGCCGGGTGACATTCGCAATTGCATGATCGCGCTTTCGGAAGATTCAAACTTAATTTCGCGCCTGTTCCGTCACCGGTTTCGTGGAGATGGCGAACTCGGCGGTCACAGTTTCGGAAATTTGTTCCTGGCGGCGCTGACCGAAGTCACCGGTGATTTCACTGAGGCCGTTAAATTGTCGTCCGAAGTTCTGGCGAGCAAGGGCCACATCTTCCCGGCGACGATCAGCGACGTGCGACTCGTGGCCGAACTCGCCGACGGGAACGAGGTGCGAGGCGAGACTCAGATTTCCGCGTCACGCGCGCCAATTCGTCGCCTGCGTCTGGAGCCCGAGCGGTGTTTGCCGTTGCCTGAGGCATTGAAAGCGATTCGCGGCGGCGGACGTCATCACGGTCGGTCCGGGCTCGCTCTACACCAGCATCCTGCCAAACCTGCTCGTTGCCAGGGTGGCGGATGCGATCGGCGAAAGCGCCGCTACGAAAATCTTCATCTGCAACTTAATGACGCAACCCGGCGAGACCGACAACTACACCGCGCGCCAGCATCTGGAAACTATTAAGACTTACGCTCCGGAAATCCATTTCGATTTTGTAATCGTCAACGACCGAAGGATTACCGCAGAACAGGCTGAACGTTATGCACTCGAAGGCGCCTATCAAATAGGATTGGACGACGACTCGCTTGACTCTGTAAATCCAATCGCCGGCGTATTCGATCAATCAACGCAAGTCATTCGCACTAGTCTTCTCGAAGAGGGTGAAAAGGTGCGGCACGATTCGGCGCTGCTGGCGCGGGTGGTGCTCGCGTGCCGGCAACAAGCTTGTTCACAACCGGCTGTTCCCGCATAACGCATGGAATCAAGAACTCTCGAGAAAGGCCCGACCTTGCCACCCCGCCAAAGCAATCAAGCGCTCGACATACTTATTCTCGCCGCTGGATTAGGAACGAGGATGAAGTCCGCGCGCGCCAAGGTACTGCACGAGTTGGGCGGCCTGCCTTTGATCACTTACGTCTGCCGCGCCGCACAATCGCTCGCACCCGAGCGCATCTTCGTCGTGGTGGGCCACCAGGCAGATGAAGTCGTCAAAGCAGTGCAAACTGAGGCCGGCCAAGCAGCAGAGTTTGTTACTCAAACCGAGCAACGCGGCACCGGCGACGCAGTCATGGCGGCGCAAGCCCGACTGGCTGAGCGGGAATCCGACGTGCTTGTGCTTTCCGGAGATGTGCCTCTGATTCGCGCCGCGACTCTGGAAAGCTTTGTCGACGAACATCGGACGAGCGGTGCTGCCTGCTCGATTCTGAGCGTCCGGCTCGAGAACCCGACTGGCTACGGCCGCATGGTTCGCGACGAGAACGACCGGTTCGTTCGCATCGTTGAGCAAAAGGACGCGAGCCCGGAAGAACAGAAGGTCAAGGAGATTAACTCCGGAATTTACTGCTTCGATGCGCGCAAGCTGTTTGCGGCGCTCAAGCGCGTCAACCCTGCAAACCAACAAGGCGAGTACTATCTGACCGACGTTCCGCAAATCCTGTTGGCCGACGGCGAGAAAGTGAACGTCCATCTTCACAGCGACGCGCGCGAAGTTTCCGGAATCAACACGCGGGCCGAACTGGCTGAGTTTGAGAACCTGCTGCGACGCAGCACCATTCGCAAACTGATGGTTGAATCGGGCGTCACCTTCATCGATCCGTCGCACGCGTACGTCAGCGCTGAGGCCGAAATCGGTCGCGACACAATCATCTATCCAGGCGTCACAATAGAAGGAAAGTCAGTTGTCGGCGAGGGCTGTGAAATTCGTTCCGGTTCACGGATCGCGAGTTCACGTTTAGGCAACAACGTCGTGATTAAAGATCACTGCGTAGTCGTCAATTCAGAAGTCGGTTCTGATTGCGCGGTTGGTCCTTTCGCGCACCTGCGGATGGACGTGCTGATGGAAGAGCGCTCCGTGATCGGCAATTTCGTTGAGGCTAAAAATTCGCGCCTGGGCCGCGGCTCAAAGGCGAGGCACCTCACCTATCTCGGCGACGCTGTCGTCGGCCAGAACGTCAATATCGGTGCGGGCACGGTAACCTGCAACTACGACGGCAAGAGCAAACATCCGACAATCATCGAAGACGATGTCCGGATCGGTTCAGACACAATGCTGGTGGCGCCAGTCACCGTCGGCAAAGGCGCGGTGACGGCCGCCGGTTCGGTAGTCACAAAAGACGTGCCGCCTGACACGCTGGTTGCCGGCGTTCCGGCAGTCGTCAAAAAGAAACTAAAAAACAGTGATGAGTACTGAGTGATGAGTTTAAGAAGTTGACACTTAATTGCCGATCACTCAGTACTCATTACTCATAACTTGGTTAGGAAACAAATATGTGTGGAATTGTCGGATACGTTGGAAACAAGCAGGTAGTGCCGCTCATCATCGACGGTCTGCGCAAGCTCGAGTATCGCGGTTACGACTCGGCCGGCATCGCCGTCGTCAGCGAGGGCCATGACCTCGAGATTCGACGCGCCGAAGGCAAACTGCGAAACCTCGAGGAAGTCATCCGTCTGAGTCCCCTCGATGGAACCTACGGCATTGGCCACACGCGCTGGGCCACCCACGGCCGTCCGACAGAAGAAAACGCGCACCCGCACCGCGACTGCACCGGGCGCATCGTCGTAGTCCATAACGGCATCATCGAAAACTACCTGCAACTCAAAGAGCAACTGCGGCAGACCGATCACGAGTTTGTCACTGAGACCGACACCGAAATAATCGCTCACCTAATCGAAGAATATCTGAAGGAAGATCACAACTTTGAGAAGGCTGTACGGCGCGCGATGCTCGACCTCAAAGGCATCTTCGCCCTTTCAATCATCAACGCCGACGAACCGGACATGATCATCGCCGTTCGGCAGGGGCCGCCCGTGGTCATTGGTCTTGGGCGATCGCGAGTTCTTTGTCGCGTCCGACATTCCGCCGATTCTGCAGCACACGCGCGACGTCTTCTTCCTGGGCGACGGCGAAATGGCCATCATCAATAAAGACGCCGTGCGCGTCACCGACTTCGAAGCCAACTCCGTGCAACCCGCGGTTCAACGGATCACCTGGGATCCGATCATGGCGGAAAAAGGCGGCTTCAAACATTTCATGCTCAAGGAAATTTACGAGCAGCCGCGCAGCGTCCGCGACACGATGCAGGGCCGCATCTCGCTGGACACCGGCCGCGTGTTTCTCGACGAGATGAAAAACATCACCGCGGCGGATTTCAAACGTTTCACTTCGATCAAGATCGCGGCATGCGGCACTTCCTGGCATGCAGGCCTCGCCGGCAAATACATGATCGAACAACTCGCGCGCCTTCAGGTCGACGTTGATTACGCTTCCGAGTTTCGTTATCGCGATCCGGTGATGGATGAAAACACGCTGCTCCTCGTAATCACGCAGTCAGGTGAAACTGCGGACACGATTGCGGCGCTCAGAGAAGCCAAGGAACTGGGTTCGAAGGTGCTGGCGATCTGCAACGTCAACGGTTCGATGATCACGCGCGAAGCTGACGGGACGATCCTAACGCACGCCGGACCGGAAATTGGCGTCGCCTCCACGAAAGCTTTCACTTCGCAGATGGTCGCGCTTTATTTGCTTGGACTGTATCTCGGCAACGAGCGCGGCACGTTGTCGCCTGAGGAGGCAAAGCATCACGCGCAACAACTCGCGGAGTTGCCGGTCAAACTCGAACATTTGCTAAGCGAGTCGGACGACATCGAGGAGCTGTCTAAAGAGTTCTTTCGCTCGACTGACTTTCTCTACCTCGGCCGCGGCATCAACTTTCCCGTCGCGCTCGAGGGCGCGCTGAAACTGAAAGAGATTTCCTACATTCACGCCGAAGGCTATCCCGCCGGCGAGATGAAGCACGGTCCTAATGCATTAATCGATGAGCGCCTGCCGGTGTTGTTTATTAACTCGCGTGAAGAGGGCAATCGATCGTCTGAGCTGCGTTATGAGAAGACGCATTCAAACATCGTCGAGGTCAAGGCGCGTGAAGGTATTGTGATTTCGGTTTTGACTGAAGGCGACACGATGTCGGCGACCATGTCCGACCACGTCATCAGCATCCCGCCCTCAAGCGACCTGCTGTCGCCGATTCTGTCGATCATTCCGCTGCAACTGCTCGCGTATCACATCGCGGTGCGGCGCGGCTGCGACGTCGATCAGCCCAGGAACCTCGCGAAGTCAGTAACGGTGGAGTGAGTTCTGAGTTCAGTACAACCTTTAGCTTGTCTTACGCCAGACGTCGCAAACTGAAGTTTGTACTCTGAACTCAGCTCACTTGCGCCAGCCAGTGGCAAAGGTCACGTAGTAAATTTCTGTCTGCGAACGAATGCAATCACGATTACTATTCCCAGAATTGCGAGGAGGCTTGCCGCGCCGATGATCCAGCGGAAGCTCACAAACTTTCCCTGCAGTGCCTGACCGAGCAGCGTGGTGTCTTGCGCGCTTTGCTGATAGGCGAGCGCTTCCGCGGTGCGGATGACGCCCTCCAACCGTTCGCGGCTCGTCGTCACCAGCCGGAGTTGATTCCTAACACCGTCTCGCTCAATAGTAAGTTGACGGCGAACCTGCTCGCGCAACTCTTCCGGCCTCGTTGAACCAACACCTGCAAGCGAACGCTCGATGTTTTCCGGTTTGAGAGCCTCGTTCAACTGACGCTCGCGGGCTTGCAGGTCAGCTTCTTTGGCCTGGACGTCCAACAGCTGCGCCCGCAACTCAGCAACGCTTTGCTCAGCGCTGTACCTGCTTTGCTCGGCCGTGTCGCCACCTGTTTCCTGAGCGACCGCGGCGGTTGCGAACGCCGTAACCAAAACTGAAAGTAGAACGAAACTCAAGCCGAGTTTCCTGGCTAATTTCCTGACTAGTCTCATCGCTTGCCTCGCTCTTTCGAGCACCTTGATGTTTCAAGGCTTTCTGTCAAAAACCGTGACTGATCGTGTCGCTGTTTGGCTGACCTTGCCATCGATCCTTTTTGCCTGATCTTGCAGGACTCTCCTGTGCTGGCAAAGCCGCGGGCAGCAACCTTCTCCCTAACGGTCGGGCTTCTGCCTGAAACATGGGTTGGTCACCAATCGCAATCAGCGATCAGATTGTGCGGTCTCTCCGCGCGTCTCCATCATGGAGCGGACGAGCGCGTTCTTCACAAACTCGGCAACCAGGATCCGGCCTTCCGCGCGTTTGAATTCGTAAACGGTAATAACCGTCTCGTGGTCCAGGCGTTCTGAAGTCGCTGCAGGCTTGCCTAAAAGTCGGACCACCTCAGTCGTGGTCAGGCCTTCTTTAAGGTAAGTCGTGCGCGGGCCAACCTGAACAACGCCCGGTTTGAAATCTTCAGAGGGATAGCTGTACGCCGTGTGCGGCGTGAATGCTTCTGCTGCCGTCGCGGGCATTTCCACCTTGAGCGTGGCGCCCTTCGCGTCGGTGTAACTTGCGCGCTGCTGCCTGGCTTCCGGACTCGCTTCTTGACTCGTTTGCGCCGAAACGCCAACCATCGCTGCCATCATGACTACTACAAAAATGAATCCCTTAAACATGAACTTTGCCAATGCCTTTCCGCCAACCTGATTCTGCTGAGACTGTTTGTTACGAGGCTCTCTTTCAATCCCAAAAGCCTCGGACTCCCTTTGTTCGATCAGTCTCTATTTACTAACGCGCAATCCACGGTCAAGGAGGGCCATCCGGTTATGACTTGGAGAAAACTCTAGGTGTCTGGCGGTTACGATTATGGGGAAAATGAGCTTTTTGGCAGGAATAGCGCGTATTCCGGAGGGCAAAAAGCGCGGGGGCAAGCCCGCCTTCCTGACTCCGAGCTAAATCAGCCCTAAGCTGCTGACGCTGATTGAAAGCCTTTCAAGCTTGAGGGACCAAACACCTTGACAATCTCTCAGGTCAGGAAGGCGGGCTTGCCCCCGCTCTTCAATTTCTATTTCGCGCGCGCCTCCGTCTCCAGCAACTGCTTCTTTCGTCCCAACCCCCAGCGATAACCACCCAGACTCTTGTCCTCACGAATCACCCGATGACAAGGAATCACCAGCGCCACGGGATTGGTTGCGCACGCACGCGCCACCGCGCGCACTGCTTTCTCCTGGCCAATCGCTTTCGCGACCTCGCTGTACGAATGCGTCCGACCGTAAGGTATCGCGCGTAGTTGTTCCCACACCTGTCTTTGAAAAGCGGTCGCCTGTATGTCGAGCGGCAGATCGATGTGCGGCGTCCGGCTCTTCAGATGTTCGACGATCGCTTTGAGCGACGAACGCAGCGGCTGCTCGTCGTGTCGAATTTCCGCGGCTGGAAACTCCTTCAACAAATCCGCCTTGAGACTCTCATCCGTGTCGCCGAGCATCACCGAACACACGCCTTTTTCTGTCGCCGCCACCAACAGCCGACCGAGCGGCGTGTCGACGGTCGCGTAGTTGATCACCGCGCCGCGTCCACCCTTGCCATACGTGGCCGGCGTCATGCCCAGTTGCGCCGACGCGCTTTCGTACAAACGACTGCTGGAACCAAAGCCGGCGTCGTAAATCGCACTCGTGACCGCCTCGCCTTTGCGCACGCCCTGTTTGAACCTATTAACGCGACACGCTTCCGCATAGCGCCGCGGCGTGATACCCATGACGCTCTTGAAAGTTCGCTGCAGGTGAAACGAGCTGACGCCGATCTGTTCGCTCAGCGCCGCGAGCGTGATGGCTTCACCGTCGCTGCCTTCGATTATTCGACAGACTTCGCGTGCCATTTGCAGTTGCGGATCAACGACCTGCGCCTTGCGCGGATGACAGCGAAGACAGGCGCGAAAACCAGCCAGCTCGGCGCCCTCCGGCGACTGAAAAAACGAGACACGTTCGCGATGCGGGCGCCGCGAAGGACACGACGGCCGGCAGTAGATTCCTGTAGAACTAACTGCGAAAACAAACTGGCCGTCGCAGCGCACGTCCTTCCGAAGCACCGCCTGCCACTGCGACTCGTCAGTCTCCGACAAGAGATTCATTTGTTCCTTCATCACTGCGCTCATGATATCACCTCCAAAGAATTCGCTTCATTTCCGACTGCGCTCGATATTAGCGACTTCGCCCTTGCCCATCTATCCGGTTCTTGCTTTCAAACTAGCAAGAAATTTGGCAATCAGCAGTCAGCCTTCAGCAATCAGCCGCGCTTTCGCCCGACGCTCCGACAGACGACAATCATTTACGATCCGAGTATCAAGAAAGGTGATAAACATGCGAGATTTCAGGGAAATCAAAGTCTGGGCGAAGGCTCACAAGCTAACCTTGGAAATCTATAAGGTTACGGCAACCTTTCCTAGAGAAGAGACTTATGGCCTCACCAGTCAACTGAGACGTTCATCGGCGTCTATTCCCGCTAACATTGCAGAAGGATTTGGAAGAGGAGGCAACAACGAGCTTGCTCGGTTTCTTCAGATCGGAATGGGATCTGCGAGCGAGGTCGAGTATCATGTTCTCTTGGCCAGGGATCTGAATCTCCTATCAAACCCGATCTACGATGACCTCAACGGGCGCATTGTCGAGGTCAAGCGAATGCTTGCGTCTCTCTTGCTAAAAGTTAGACGAGATCGGTGATGCTCTGCTTCTTTGCCTGAATGCTGATTGCTGTTTGCTGATTGCTACTAATGGCTGATTTCCTGTCTTCGCTAAATCCAGAACAACGCGTCGCCGTCGAGCACACGGAAGGTTCTTTACTGATCCTTGCCGGGGCCGGCTCGGGCAAGACGCGCGTGATCGCTCACCGCATCGCGTACCTGATCGCTGAAAAAGGCGTCGCGCCGTGGAACATCCTCGCGGTCACCTTCACCAACAAGGCGGCGCAGGAAATGAGACAGCGCGTGCAGCAACTGCTCCGCGAGGAGGAACTTCCGGCCATGCCGCTGGTCTCGACGTTCCACAGTCTCTGCGTGCGCATCCTTCGCCAGGACATTGAAAAGTTAAACGACAAATACACTCGCACGTTCACGATTTACGATCAGGACGACTCGGTGCGGCTGATCAAAAACTGTATTAAAGACCTTGGTTACGACGAAAAACATTTGGGCTTGCGGGCCACGCAGAGCGCGATCAGCGCCGCGAAAAACCGCGGCGAAGATGTTGAAGCGTTTGCTGCGCGCGCCGAATACGTTGACGAGCGGCGCGCGGCGATGGCCCGCGTCTATGCCGCCTACGAGGAACGCCTGCACGCGAACAACGCGCTCGATTTCGACGACCTGATGATCAAGACCGTGCGCCTGTTGCGCCAGGTTCCGGACGTGCGCGAGAAGTACAACAACAAGTTTCGCTACATCCTCGTCGACGAGTATCAGGATACAAACTCGTTGCAGTTCGCTTTGATTAGTTTGCTCACCGAGAAACAGCAAAACATTGCCGTGGTCGGCGACGAGGATCAGTCGATCTACAAATGGCGCGGCGCCGACATCACGAACATTCTCAACTTCGAAAAACATTTTCCTGATACGAAGACGATCAGGCTGGAACAGAACTACCGCTCGACCCAGACAATTCTCGACGTCGCCGGCGCGGTCGTGAAACACAACGTCGAGCGCAAGGGCAAGACCCTTTGGACCTCAAACCCGCCCGGCGATCGCGTGCGGTATTTCCAGGCGTTTGACGCGGAATCGGAAGCGCGTTTTGTCGCCGGAAAGATTCTGGAACACCGCAACGACGAATACGATCTGCGCGCCGCCGTCTTATATCGCACCAATTCACAGTCGCGTGTGTTTGAAGAAGCGATGCGCCGCGCGGGCTTGCAATACAACATCGTCGGCGGCTTTTCCTTTTATGAGCGCATGGAAGTGCGCGACATCATTTCCTATCTCAAGCTCGCGCTGAACCCTAACGATTCGATCGCGCTGCAACGCGTCATCAACAGCCCGCCGCGCGGCATCGGCAGGCAAACTCTCGACGAACTGACACGCCGCGCGAGCGGTGTCCAAAGTCCAAAGTCTGCCGATCTTGTCAGAACCGGGAGCATAAGCGACCGGATGGCTGCGAGCGACAGAGATCGGGGCATTAGCCCGACCGTAAGCGAGGGCTCGAACGATCAACTGATATTACCCTCAATGAAGATCCGCCTCCGCTCTGGGACACAATCGCACTCGTGATCGACGATCCGCAAAACCTCAGCATCCGTGCCGTGTCCGCGCTTCGAAGTTTTCGCCGCATCATTCTTCGCCTCGGCGAAATGGCGGGGGTTCAAAACAACGCTCAAGATACATCGTCTCAAGGTGAGGAAGGGCGGCTTGCCCCCGCTCTTGCCGACTCCGCCTCCCCCGTGTCTGATATTGTGAAGGCCGCCATCTTCGACACCGGCTACGAGAACGCACTCAAGTCAGAGAAGACTGACGAAGCCGAAGCACGCCTTGAGAATCTGCAGGAACTTGTGAACGCCGCCGTGGATTACGACGACCAGGGCATCGAAGGCTTGCGCGATTTTATCGATCACTCCGCACTCGTTTCCGACACCGATCAGTACAAGGGCGACGCGCCCGTCACCCTAATGACCGCGCACTCCGCCAAGGGTCTCGAGTTTCCACTCGTCTTTATCGTTGGACTTGAAGACGGCTTGTTTCCACACTCGCGTTCCGCCACCGATCCAGCCGAGATGGAAGAAGAGCGGCGCCTTTGTTACGTCGCGATGACGCGCGCGGAAAGATTTCTGTACGTGACGCATGCGATGAAGCGGCGCGTCTACGGCGAAGAGCTCGCCTCCGAACCTTCTCAATTTCTAAACGAGATGCCGCTGGATCTAATTGAGGATCTTTCGCGCGGTAACTCCTGGCTCTCCTTCGCGCGCGGCTCGTCGCAGATCGACTACGAACGCGGTGAGTATCGCCGCGCTGCCGGGAGCGCCTCCACTGGAAGCGCGGACGCTTACACTGGGAGCGCGGGCGTCCCGCCCGCAGGCTTTGTCAGAACCGGGAGCGTTAGCGACCGGTCTTCCGCGAGCCATCGCGAGCAGGGCTCTCCTGGTTATTCAAGCGGCAGCAACGCCCGCAAAGACAACACCAACTACGCCGGCAAGACCTACAACAGCGTCGACTCCATCGCCGAATTCTTCAAGACTCGCGCCACCCAACTCGGCAACACCAGCGGCAGCTTCCAATCGACCCGCGAGAAAGCCGAACGCGACAAGGCGGATCGGCGCCAGGTCCAAAGTCCAAAGTCCAAAGTCCAAAGTTCCTTCTTAAACTCCGAACCTGAAACTCGAAACTCGAAACCCGAAACTAAGTCTTCGACTCCAGACTCCACACTCAAGACACCAGACTTTATTCCGGGGAGCTACGTCCGCCACGCCAAGTACGGCCGCGGCCTCGTCCTGCGCCGCGAAGGCGCCGGCGAGTCGGTGAAATTGACGGTGACGTTTCCGGGTTATGGACAGAAGAAGCTGATTCAGAAGTACGCGGGTTTGGAAAAGGCCTGACAGACTCACTGCCCACCGCTCGCTGCTCACCGCTCACCGCTCACCGCTCACTGCTCACTGCTCACTGCTCACTGCTCACTGCTCACTGCTCACTGCTCACTGCTCACCGTTCCCCACCTTCCCCGGCTACGGCCAAAAGAAACTCATCCAAAAATACGCCGGCCTGGAAAAGGCGTGATCCTTAGTCGATTTGTAAGATTAGTGACGACGGCGTTTGGTGCGGCGGGTTTCTTTTTCGGCGATGCGCGTTAGTGGGTCGGTGTATTGGCGGTAAAGGTCGAAGAGGAATTCGAGGCGTTCCAGGTCGGTTTTGAAGCGACGCGTGCCGTAGACGGCGTCGACTGCTTCGTCGTTGGCGCGATGCGCATCTACGAGAGGCTTGGGCATCGAGTTTGGATCGTAGAGGTCTGCAAGAGTTGCGCCAGTGAACTGTGCGCGCGCGTCGAGAATAGCTTGTGCGGTTTGTGCGACGCGCGCTCGACGTTTTTCGTCGGGTTCTGGAGGAAAGGGAAAGTTGTTGTAGACAAGATTGTTTGAGTAACGATAATCGCTTTTTAATCGCCCACATACTTGCCGCATCCAGGCCATGTGCATGGCAGAGGTCAATACGCCGAAGTGGTACGGACTAGCCGCGGGCACCATCAGACATAAGTCACTAGCGATGATGTCAGGTGTCATCATACCCATCGGAATATATCGCCGCTTTTCGGACGAAACCTTTGGAATCAAAACATAATCGCTATTAGGTTGACGTATTTCACCGAAAAGGTAGGGAACGTCGGCCAATTTTCTTGTTGTCTCACGCCTGCTCGCTAGTCGGTAACTTCTTACCTGCTCCACGCGATCTAATACAGACGGCATCGAGCGAAGTTCTTGCGGGTGTACACCGATCAGCCATAAACACCATCGGACGCTTCCGTTAATAAATTCCTCTGACCCGTATATTCGTCGAAGGAAAGGCTCAGCCTCAGGTTCCGCTTTCAAAAGTTCTTTCTTCTCTTCATCCGTTAATAGCAAGTGTCCACCATCGTTAGCCATGTTCCCGAACACAATAGAGGGGACATTGCTCAAGGGAGTTCGACGACTCTGAATAATGAGGTCGGTGGAGTCGATCAAATAAGGATTGATATTTTTCGCTTCGATTTCATGGGGATCAGCAACTGGTGTTTCATAATCGAAAAGACGTTTGCTAGCGAACGTCGAAAGTGGCAAAACCAATGATTACGCAATGTACGGCAGCCTGTCCGCGCGCCTCGTTGTTCCACTTGAACGTGCGATGTGCAAAGTGAATCTTCACGCCGCGTTCAATCAAATAACTCCACAGAATGCCGACTTGTTCACCCTGCGTTATAGAGTTGGTAGAAACAAACGCAGCCTTGATGCGAGTTCTCTGAATAAACTGCAGCTGCCTTGATGTACCATGCGGTTACGTAATCAAGCGTGCCATAATTTGCTCTTAATGTCTGCGCATGCAATCGCCATATCCGCGTTTTGCGCCTCATTGCGAAACTGCTTACCCACGAACGGCGGATTGCCAAGAATGTAAAGCGTTGTCTCCGTCTCATTCCCTTCGTTGCTGACCACCGTATTCCAGTCCAACCTCAAGGCGTTCACATTCTCCACGTGTGGCGTTTTCTTGAGCGGCAAACGAAAACGTTCCACACCGAACTCGATGGACAGACTCCTTGTTAGCGATGTGGTCGGTGATCCATAGTGCGATCGTGGCGATTTGCGCGGGGAACTCTTCGAACTCAATTCCGTAGAAGGAATCGACGTCGATCTCACTGACGTAAAGCTGGCCCTGCGCAGTTTTCGTAAGGGCGCGAAGTTGCTTCAGTACTTCCAATTCAAGCCGTCTCATTTCCCGGTAGGTGATGACCAGGAAGTTTCCGCAACCGCACGCCGGATCGAAGAACCTTAAACCAATGAGCTTCTCTTGAAATCGCCGCAACTTGCCGGAGTCATGTCGAAGGGACTCGAACTCCGCCTCAAGCTCGTCAAGAAACAGGCCGCGCACGACCTTCAAAATATTCTGCTCGCTCGTGTAGTGAGCGCCGAGATTGCGGCGCTTTGCCTTGTCCATGACGGATTGGAACAGCGAGCCGAATATCGCGGGCGATACTTCGCTCCAGTCGAACGCGCAAGCTTCCAGCAAGAGCCGCCGCATCTTTCGATTGAACACAGGGAGGTCGATTCTCTGCTCAAAAAGCGAACCATTCACATGGGGAAACTGTTGCAGGTCTTCATCAATGTCTCTCTGTCTATCGGATACTGGCATGTCCAGTAGTTGAAACAGCATTCCCAGATGGGCTCCAAGATCGGCACCGCTCTCGTCCGTAACGTCGTCGAGGAAGAAAGTGAAATGATCTTTGGGGAAGATTCCAGTGTCATCCGCAAAAAGGCAATAAACGAGGCGAACCAGAAGCACTTCAAGCTTGTGACCGAAATAACCGCTCTCCTTGAGAGCGTCGTGAAGCTCACCGATCTTCAGGGCAACTGTTATGTTTACGGGGTCTTGATCCTTGTATGTTCGTCGGGTGTAACCGGAGATGAAGCCGAAGATTTGAATCTTGTTCGGCAGTTCCTCAAGCGCGAAACTATACTCCGCCCCTGTCTCGAGATCGTATAAGCGAACGTTGGCAAAGTCGGAAATGATTACAAACTTCGGCAGTTCAATGTCAGGGGTGTTCTCAAGATATCGGAAAGCTTGCGAGGTAGCCTTATCGAGGTTCTCGCCGCGGGATTTGTGCTCGGCCAACAAAACCCCGCGCCAAAACAAATCTATCGCGCCGAAGTTGCCACTCGTTTTCTTAACTGCCTTTTCAAAGACTGCGACTTTGCGTCGCCTCACACCAAAGACTTCCAGAAATTCGTTCCAGAAGGTTTGGGCTTCGGCGCGCTCGCGCGACTCCTCTTTCCATTCCCGTACAAATGCAACCGCGTTGTTCCTTATTTCGGCTTGGGTGAGTTGAGGCATCTACATTTAGGCTCGTGTTGTCTCAGACCTGGGTGCAATTTGTCACACGCCGGAAAAGGAAGTCAACCCAGGAAACCCCGGGGCCAACACAGTGCTCACGCAAGCCGCGCGACCGCCCTTTTTTGCGGGCGGTCTGCACGAGCCGTAAAAAGAGAGTCGTCTTTAGTAAGTTGATTCTTCCAGCTTACTCAGTGAGACGCCTCTAGGTTTGGGGTGGGGTTGATGTTCCTCCGCCTGACTCGTCGCCTGAGTCGTCGCCGGACTTGCCGCCTCCCTTGCGCGTCGGGTTTTTGTACTCGGATTTCTTCTTGAGTTTCATGGCTTGGGCTTCGTTCGAGTCGGGGCCGAATTGGGCCACGACCTGGTTCTTGGCGCCGAGCATCGCGTTGTGAAAGTCCCATTGCAACGCGACGTGATTGTCGCGCGCGGTTTCGTAGGCCGCTGCGGTTTGCACTTCGGTGTCGTGAGCCCCCGCGCGGTTATTGTCGATGATGGTGATGGCATCTACCTTGTATGCCGGGTTGGCGGGTGCGTAGCCTTGCATGGCCTTCAGTGCTGCAAAAATTTCCAGGTCGTCGGCAAGGACCGAAGGGTTGAGTCTTTTGGTTTCATTTTTTCCCATTTGTCGTAATCTCCGGAGGTCGAGAAGGATGGTAAAGCCGTTATGAGAAGGCGGCAGTTTACGCCTACTCATAACATTGCGCAATAGGGTTTTTACTAAGGAAAGCGAAACAAATGGGGCTGCAGCGCCTTGTTTTTCAAGGCCAATTACAAAAGAAGCGGACGTGATTCCATTGCAAGCGCCTGTGCTTGATTTGCAATCTGATTCGCTTGCTTTGCAAGCGCGGCGGTTTGTCTTGGAAGCAGTCGTGCCTGCTTTGTAATCTGATGTAATTGGATTGCCAGCAGGCGCGACGGCAAAGGTGGCGAGGGTTGATTGCTTTGGAAGCAAGGATGATGGAAAAGGAAGCGGGCACGGCGAAGCAGGCGGCAGGGGGCAGGGGGCAGGGGGCAGGGGGCAGGGGAAACGACGAACGGAGGAAGGTGGTTGCGAATTGTTTCGCCCCGATGGGGCGAGGAGGATTGTGTGTTTTGGTTGATCCCGGGGTGGCGCGCGAAACGCGCTGACCCCGGGCTATCGTCTGTAACGCCTGCGGCGTATCTCAAATCTAAAATCGCAAATCAAAGATTGGTAAGAAGCCGCCCGTTTACGCAGGCGGTTCTGACAGGTCAGCCCTTCATGAGTTCGTCGGCGAGGGCGTTGGCGCCGAAGACTTTGCGTAACACCTCAATCATGCCGCGTGAGTCCACTGAGATTGAGCGGTTGACGGACTCGTCGAATTCAAAGTTGCCGACCAGGGACTGGATGTTGCCGTCGAAGATTAGCCCGACCAGCTCGCGGTTTTTGTTAATCGTCGGTGAGCCGCTGTTGCCGCCGATGATGTCGTTCGTGGAAACGAAATTGAACGGCGTTCGCGGGTTGACGAGTTTGCGCCTGCTGGTCCAACGCGCCGGCAGGTTGTAGGGAAACGCGTGATGATATTGATTTGAACGCGCGTAGAGACCGCCGAGCGTCGTGAACGGCGCGACCCACTTGCCGTTTTCGCGATAGCCCTTCACCGCGCCATAAGAAAGCCGGAGCGTGAACGTGGCGTCGGGATAGAGCTTGGTTCCCTGCTCTTCAAAAAGCGCGTGAGCAATCTTCGCGTAGTTGGCGCGCTCGACCGCGATCACTTCCTCTTCGTAGCGCTTGCGCACTGCGCGCGATTCTTTGTCGATGTCCTTCGCCAGTTCGATCATCGGATCGTCGCCGCTGTTTGTCATCCTGACTCCCGCGGCGGCGACCTGCTTGCGATACTCAACGTCTTTGAGTTTAGTCCCCTCTACCAACTCAGCCGCGCGCGCCGTTGGAGTTTTTCCCTTCAGCACTTTCTTTACGAGCGGATGACTGCCGCCATACTCGTTCTGCATGAACGTGAGCGAGTTCGCGAGCTTGATTTTTTCGAAGTCGTCGTAGATCGGCGCGGTGGAAAAGAGTCCCAATTCGATCGCGGCCTTACGAGCACTAACAAACTCAGGCAGGCGCTTCGCGTCCGGCTTTTCACTTTCGTCAGCCAGCCGCACAAGCGTGCGCGCATAGCCAAACAAAATGCTATTAAAACCGGCGGGAATCACGGGACTCGTGCTAACGGTCGGATCAAGGAAACGCCGATCGCGTTCGTAAGCGGCGAGATCTTTACGACCCTTGGCAATGTCCGGCCAGGCGTCGCCATACTCTTTCTTCTTCCGCGCGTCAGCATTGACCGAGTTTCGCAACATCTGCTCGGCGACGCGCTTCTTGGCCATCAGTTTCGGATCCTTGAGCCCGACCACTTGTCCTTTATAAACCTTCAGCGCGTTCTCGATTGAGTTCAACTCGTTCTGCGCGCGGCGCGTCTGCTCTTCGCCCTGGGCCATGTAAGCTTTCAGCGACTTCTGCCGTGATTCCAACATCCGGATCAAAAGAGGAATACTCACGTCTCGCAGTGACTCAAGATGCGAGATCGTGTTTAGTCGCTGAGTCGACCCCGGATGTCCGGTAACAAAAACAAGCTCGCCGTCTTTCGCGCCGGTTTTGGACCACTTGAAGTAGTCGTCCGTTTTCACCGGCTTATCCTTTTCGTAAACTCGCACGAGCGCCATGTCGATATTGAAGCGCGGGAAATTGAAGTTGTCCGGGTCGCCGCCGAAAAAGGCCGCCTGAAACTCGGGCACAAACACGAGGCGCACGTCGGTGTATTGTTTGTAACGATAGAGATTGTATTGACCGCCCTGATAGAGCGTGACGACGTCGCTGCGCAAACCGGTCCGTTGTCTCGACTCAGTTTCAATGGTGCTGATCTTCGCGCGCCGCGCGGTGTTTGCATCCGCCGCGGACATGTCGCCCTGAACCACGCTGTTCACTTCCGCGGTGACGTCTTCGATGCTCAGGAGCTGATTCAGTTCCAGACCTTCAGCTTTCATCTCGTCGGCGTGGGTGCGCGCAACGAAACCTTCCTTGGCATAATCCTTCTCAGCCGTGCTGAGTTCGCCTACAAAGTCTTCGACGATGTGATAATTTGTGAGCACCAGAGCCGTTGGGCGAGACGAACGAGCCGGAGCCGCCATTGTTGAAGCGCACCGACGCAAGTTGCACTTTGTTCAGCCACTCGTCGGTGACCTCGAACCCGTATTTCTGTTTGATGTCTTCCCTGGGGACGTTGTTAAAGGTCCACATGCCCTCGTCGAGCGCAGCGACGGGAATTGATTGGAAAGTGAAGAGCGCGACGATCAGCGCACACAGAAGCATTCTTGTTTTCATCATTGACCTCGCCAGAATGTTTGCGGGAGAACTCGTTAGACCTTTTGACTACAGGGATGTTGGAATTAGTAGCGTTTGGGTTCATTAATGTCAAGTTCAGCCCCGGCGGGTTTGTCAGAACCACCTGCGTCAGCGGGTGGACCGTGGTTGTCGGCTAGCTTGAGTGAGTTTGAGATGGGGGCCACCCGCTGACGCAGGCGGTTCTGACACTATCTTGATGACCAGGAAACCTCGCCTATCAGCCTTCGCCGCCAACTTACTTGAAGAATGGCGACGTCTCGATCTGCCTGCGTCCGACGCGAACGTCGTGGTTGCCGTTTCCGGCGGAGCCGACTCAACGGCTCTCCTCGTTGGCCTCGACGAGTTGATCAAACAGCATAAGCTTCAACTGCAAGTGACCGTGGCCCATCTCGATCACGGCCTGCGCGATGAAAGTCGAAAAGATGCGCAATGGGTGGTCCAGCTTGCAGAAGGATTCGGTTATGAAACCGTCGTCCGTCGCACGAATATGCTGGTCCGACAGAAGTCGAAACCGGTCGGCGCGAGCGCGCGTAAAAAGTCACCGAACAAACCCCAGGACAATCTCGAACAGGCCGCAAGAAAAGCTCGCTACTCATTTCTGCTTAAGACCGCCGGCAAACACGACTCGAACCTCGTCTTGACCGGCCACACGCTCGACGACCAGGCGGAAACGATTCTGTTGCGGCTCTTGCGCGGCAGCGCTGCCGAAGGATTAAGCGGCACGCCAGCGGTGAGAGAACTCGAACGAGGCTCCGACGTGAAATTGGTCAGACCGCTGCTCTCCTGGGCGCGGCGCAGCGACACAGAAGACTACTGCCGTCAGCGCGGCATCGATTTCAGGCGTGATGAAATGAACGACGACGAGACGTTTGCGCGGGTGCGTGTTCGTAAACAGTTATTGCCGCTGATGAAGTCGTTCAACAATCGCGTCGTCGAGGCGCTGAGTCGAACAGCCGCGCTACTCAACGAAGACGCGGTCGCACTTGCGGACGAAGCCGTTCGTGTACTTGAGTTGGCAGTTCAACCAGGCAGAAGCCCGATACCGGGGTCCCCAGACGGGCAGCCCGACCGGGTTGGGGGCGTTAGGAAGGGCTCTCTTCAGAATCGCACTGGAGCCCTTGCTGACGCGCGGGCTTCTGCCGGGGTAGTGGCGAATAGTGAAACCAACGCGCCCACCTTGAGCGTAAGTGTTCTTCGGCAAGCGCCGCCTGCGGTTCGTCGCCGCGCGTTGCGCGAATGGATTCTGCGTTCGCGCGGCGATCTCAAGCGGGTTGAAATGGTGCATCTGTTGGGAATTGAGAAGCTTTTGCAGGGCGAGCGTGGCGGCCGCGTCGCCGAGTTGCCGGGCGGCATGCAGGTCACACGAAAGCGGGGACGGTTGGAGTTGTCCCGGAAAAATGAGTTGAAAAAGACCCCGGTGACCTCTAAAATCCCACGCAGTCGACGCCGCCGGTAATAGCACGGCGGTTTTCGCTTTTTGCGTGGAGCAGGCCGGGTGGAACTCCCGGGCGGCGCTGGGGTTCTAACACAACTGGAAAACGCCGGAAGGCATCGAAGTTTTCTGTTGAAAGCGCTCGGTTCGAGGACGCGGTCCGGTTCTTCTTCCGGAGCGACAAAGCAACGCGGGATGGGGTATGATCGACAGCGGAGGCATTAATGACTTTGAGTTCCACAGCTAGACAAATAATTTTTTGGTTACTGATCGTCGCGGGGGCGGTGCTGCTTTACAAGTTGGTGAACCCCTCGGGCGGGAAATCGCAGCCCATCGATCTAACCGCGCTGTCGCAGAAAATCGACGCGATTGAGATCAAGCAGTTGACCCTCAAGCAGAATGAGGCGGTTGCGATTGACACGCGCAGTCAGGAATTTCGCGCTCAGGTTACCAGCGATCAGATTAGGAACGAGCTTTTCAAGAAAGCGAATGAAGTTCAGGCCAGCGGCAAACCCAAGGTAGAAAAGTTTGAAGACGAATCGGGCAGCAGCAGTTACATCTGGCCGATGCTGATCACCTGGGCGCCGCTCCTGTTTATTATTGGCATCTGGGTTTTCATGTTGCGGCAGATGCAGTCGGGAGGAAACAAAGCCCTCTCGTTTGGAAAATCGCGCGCCAAGCTTCTCAACAATCAACAGAAACGTGTGACGTTCAAAGACGTCGCCGGCGTTGAAGAAGCCAAGGAAGAACTGCAGGAGATTATCGAGTTTCTTAAGGAGCCGCAGAAGTTTCAAAAACTCGGCGGACGAATTCCCAAAGGCGTGCTGATGATGGGCCCGCCGGGAACCGGCAAGACTTTGCTGGCGCGCGCGATTGCCGGCGAAGCAAACGTTCCCTTCTTCTCAATTTCAGGTTCCGACTTCGTCGAGATGTTTGTCGGCGTCGGCGCGTCGCGCGTTCGCGATTTGTTCGAACAGGGCAAGAAGAATGCGCCGTGCATCATTTTCATCGACGAGATTGATGCGGTCGGTCGTCATCGCGGCGCCGGACTTGGCGGCGGACACGACGAACGCGAACAAACGCTGAATCAGTTGCTGGTTGAGATGGACGGCTTTGAATCGAACGACGGCGTGATCCTGATCGCGTCGACCAACCGTCCGGACGTGCTCGATCCGGCGCTGCTGCGACCAGGACGTTTTGATCGTCGCGTAGTTGTTTCGCGCCCTGACGTGCGTGGCCGCGAAGGCATTCTGAAAGTTCACACGCGCAAGATTCCGCTGGGTGAAGATGTTGACATCAGCGTGATCGCGCGCGGCACGCCCGGCTTCACCGGCGCCGACCTCGCCAATCTTGTTAACGAAGCGGCGCTCAACGCGGCGCGTTATAACAAGAAGCTGGTCGCGATGGGCGACTTCGAGTTGGCCAAGGACAAAGTGTTGATGGGCGCCGAGCGCAAGAGCATGGTGATCTCAAACGAAGAGAAGCGCGTCACCGCCTATCACGAAGCCGGCCATACGTTGGTGGGTTTGAAAGTTCCTAACGCCGATCCGGTGCACAAGGTCACGATCATTCCGCGCGGGATGGCGCTTGGTGTTACGCAGCAACTGCCCGAAGGCGATCGCCACAACTACAGCGAAGAATATTTGCTGGGCCAGATCGCCATCCTGATGGGTGGACGAATTGCTGAAGACGCTTTCCTCGGCAGCATCACGACCGGGGCTTCAAACGACATCGAACGCGCAACTGAACTCGCGCGGGCGATGGTTTGTGAGTACGGCATGTCGGAGATGGGGCCGCTGACCTTTGGCAAAAAGGAAGAGCAGATTTTCCTGGGCCGCGAGATTGCACAGCATCGCGACTTCTCAGAAGAGACTGCGATCAGGATCGACGAGCAAGTGAAGAAGATCATCACCGCTCAATATGAACGCGCGAAGAGCATCATCGAAGACAATCGCGACACGATGGTGCGATTGGCTGAGTGCCTGCTCGAGCGCGAGTCGCTTGACGGTGTTGAGATTCGCCGCATCGTCGCGGGCTTGACGCTCGACGACGCGCAACCGGTTTCGGATTCCGGCAGCGACGAAGACAAGCCGCAGTTGAAGGAACCTTCGCGACCGCTGAAGCCGATCCTGCCGCCGATCACCGGCGGCAACCCGGCGCCAGCCTAAGAAAGTAAAAAGGCAAAAGGAAAAGGGCAAATGTGAAAAGCTTTCACGTTTGTCTTTTTTCATTGCTCCTACCTCAGGTTTCATGTTGGGTCAGTTTGCTTTGCGTTCTTTGCGAAACCCCTTTGCGTACTTTGCGGTAAAATCTGAAACACAAGCGAAACCGCAAAGATCGCTAAGCCAGACGCAAAGTTCCGCAAAGAAAAACTCCGTCGGTTTCCAAAACTGACCCCTCAGGTTTCTTCCTTCTTTACTTTTGCCTTTTTCCTTTTTACCTTTGCCTTATGACAATGGAGTGGCACATCGGCGGCGGCCGCACACTCCCCATCGGCGCACGCACCCTCGTGATGGGCATCCTGAACGTCACGCCGGATAGCTTCAGCGACGGCGGTGAGTTCTTTTCACTCGACAGCGCACTCGCTCACGCCGAACAGATGATCGCCGAAGGCGCCGACATCATCGACGTTGGCGGCGAATCAACCCGCCCCGGCGGCGCTGCCATCGTTTCTGCCGAAGATGAACTACAGCGTGTCCTGCCGGTCATCAAAGAACTCGTAAAACGATCCGACGTTCCTATTTCGATCGACACAACGAAAGCGGTCGTCGCCCGCGCTGCACTCGACGCCGGCGCCGCAATCGTCAACGACATCTCTGCGTTGCGTTTTGAACCTGAGATTGCCGACGAGGTCGCAGAGTCAGGCGCTGGCCTCGTGCTGATGCACTCGCGTGGCGCGCCCGGTGCGCTTCACGGCCTGCCACCTGTAGAAAACATCATCGAAGACGTAACAAATAGCCTCCGCGAGAGCATCGCTGTCGCCGAACAACGGGGCGTGAAGCGCGAGTCAATCGTTATTGATCCCGGCATTGGCTTCGGCAAGAGCCAGGAGCAGAACATCGAACTCATCGCCAAACTCGATCAGCTCGTCGCCGCCTTACCCGACTTCCCTCTCTTGATCGGCACCTCGCGAAAATCATTCCTCGGCCGCATCCTCGCAGATGAGAACGGCAACCCCGCTCCCCTCGACCAACGCCTCAACGCCAGCCTCGCTTCTATGACCATCGCCATCCTCAAAGGCGCCCACCTCGTCCGTGTCCACGACGTGAAATCTAGTATCGAGACAGCACGGATTGCTGAGTCTATCTCATAAGCTAAAGATCATATCGTGTCAGCCAACACTCGATCTCTTACGCCAATCAAATTCAAAGCCGTAAATGGTTCTCCGTCAAAAACGATTTGGTTCTTGTCTGTGTTACGCTCTCGGAGATAGTCAGTGACGTTCATCCAACGAATTTCACCGTCTGAAGTTCGAATAACTAGCATTACTGGATATGCTTGTTGAACCCAATATTGGGCCCACCGGCCCTTTTTTATTATGAATATCTCTGCCCCGTCTCTCTTGCGCTTGTACAGATATGAGTCTCCTGACTTCAGTTGAAGATACAGCCGTTTGCCACTCGCGTTCCCGACGTAATCCTTGAACTCTATTTCGCCATCGATGCCGTGATCAGAGTTGCTATATTGTCGAAAGATTTGGCCAGCTTCGCCAGCAATTACATAAGAATGACCGGTAAGAATCAGTTCGCGACTCTCATTGTCTATTGACACTTTGGCTTGAACTTCCAACTCTCGAACGCGTTGCTGAAACTCTTCAGAAGCAAATTTCTCTTCGATGAGGTCCCACAAACGCACCTCTTCCCCACAGGCACCACAAAAAATGTCCTTAAATCCTTTCGCTATCCGCACTTCAATTGCCCTCTGACCCTCAACAGGAGTCTGGCACCTTTCACAGACGTAATGTCGAAGTCGAACAACGTCCAACGCCTTTAACTTAAGATGTTCATGGACATAGCGAATAAAAGTGACTTGGACATCGTTTGAGATACCTAGCTCAAAATACACTTCCAATTCCGCCGTGCCTTCTCCCCTTTTCGTCATTTTCAGACCCAATCGCTTGCCGGCTGGGGTCTTAAAATCTGCCGCAAAACGCCAAAGCCGATCCCTCTCAAAAGCGTCTGTGTGATGGAGCCTAACTATGAGCGTGGCATAAATCTCGTCCAGTGGCCCGCTGAACTTATATGTAACCAAGACAAGGGGATGACCCTCAAGCTCAGGACGTTCTCGTTTAAAGTAACTCGGGAAGATAAGTAGCGTTCCCTTATTTGTATGCTCCCGCAAACACAATCCATGATCAACAAAGGTCTGATGCATTGCCCGAAGAACGATTTCCTCCTCAGCGACCGGTAAGCGCTTCATATCCTGGTAATCGAGATTACCCACTAACACCTCTTCTTCAGCAATGCACCCTATTTCCTCTGTGTGCAAACGAACTTTCCGAATGACCGCTGCTGCGTAGGAGTTGACTCTTTCAGGCTGAAGCAGAACAAAATCACCGAACTCTAAAAGCCATAGCACGCCTGGTCCGACCAAGAGTCCAACGACTGCGCGCAATTGCGCTGTCGAGAATGTTTCTTCCGGCAATCTCATTTCAAGTTGCTGCTTCAATTCGGAGATTCTGAGCAACACATTGCCTTCATCTTTGAGTTTTACAATTTCATCTTTGAGGAGTCGAAAGATGCGTGGTGATGCCGTCCAGGGAATATCCCGCCAAGGGATATGTGAAACAATTGCATTGCGCAGGGCGTCGCAACCCCCGCCGAGCAGTGCACTAGTCTCTATGTACTCTCCGAAGTTCCGTTCTTGACGAAACCGCTCGACGGCTGCCCGACTAATCATTAAGCCTCCGCGATCTATACGGCCAGCGACCAGTAATTTCCTGAATGGTCGCCGGGCGGCTCGCTGGAGATCGCGGTCCCACTGACCCAGTCCTTCAAAAGGATTCTCACTTTGCGGATTGAAAACGAGGACCGCCAGCGCGGTTTCGTCCATATAAAGCTGATGGATTAATCGGTAATCTGCTTGGCCGGCGAAGTCCCAAAGCCAAATCTCTCGCTCAATACGCTCCGAAGGGAGAGTGTTGGGTAGCCTCAGTTGTGTCGCCCACGCCGCATCGGTGGATACACTATCTCGGAAGCAGTCCTCTGTAAGTCGATAGGCCAATCCGGTTTTCCCGACTCCACTCTCGCCAACCAGAAGGACCTTGGCGTTGGTATACCTAGTAACTTTCTCCGTGCTGTCAGCCGTAATAGGAGGGAGACGCCACACTCTGACGGTCTCGTCTGCAGAGCTTGAAATTGCCCTTAACCCATCGGTAGTTATCGCTACTCCGTAGACTTCTTTCTGATGTCCGCTCAAAGTAGTCACTGCTTTGCCCGAATCCAAGTCCCACACTCGAAGAGTCTTGTCATCAGAAGCGGAAATAGCCCTGCGACCGTCTGGAGTCATCGAAACGCCATACACAGCACCAGTATGTCCTTCCAAGGTTGCGATTGGAGTACCGCTGTCTAAATCCCACAGTCGAGTTGTTCTATCCGGGGATCCAGAAAAGGCTAGGGTTCCACTTGAGTTCATCGCAAGCCCGCTGACCTGACCCTTATGTCCTTCTAGCGTAGTAATGATTTCAGCCGATTCTAGATCCCAGAGATAAATGCTACCTTTCGTCGAGCCTGATATCGCTCGCTTTCCGTCGTCTGAGATAGCAATGCCCTTACCCGAACTCTTCTCGCTACTCAAAGTGGCAACTAGACTCCCCGTGTTCGCGTCCCATAGGCGAATTGTGTTATCTACTGAACTCGATACTACACGGCTGCCATCTGGTGTTATGCTTACGTAGACCACATTGCCTTCATGTCCCAAAAGCGTGCTGACTAACTCGCCAGTCGTGAGATCCCAAACCTTTAAGCTTCCATCCCAAGAACCTGAGACAGCCCGCTTCCCGTCAGCTGAGATAGCTACACCTATTACTTCTCTGTCGTGCCCCTTGAGCGTATAAGCTTCTGACCACGTGCTTAGGTTCCAAACTCGAACGGTCTTGTCGTGTGATCCGGATATGCCCCACTTTCCATCAGGTGTAATTGCGACTCCTAGGACTTTATTCGTATGCCCAGAAAAGACCTTTAAGATTGTTCCTTGTACGCTACTCGAGGCCGCTTCGATCGACGGTGACGGTAGCTTGCACGCGGCTACTAGGCGAGCATACTGATCGGAAGATTGTTTTCGCCAGTCTATATACGAAAAATGCCTAATCGAATTCTTGATTTCCGCGGAGTCCAGCCTGAGGGGAATGAATCTACGCGCCTTGTCCGTTGGATTTCGAAAGCGAAAAGTCCTGCTTTCCAAGGCTGGCCACTCAGAAGCGAATGCGTTCTGGGACATCGCCATAACCAATACTCTCGACGCATCCAAGCCCTGTTGAATGACATGTTCAACCGGATTGCCGGCAACGATCTCCCAGTCTTCGAACCAGACCTTAAGACCATCACGTTTTAGCCTGTGCGCCAGGTCTTGCATCAGAGCTTTGTCTGCTTGACTGTGGCTCAGGAAAACATCGAACTTAAAACTTTCAGACATGATTTTATCTAATCGTAAAATGCTGGGTAGCCGTATTGAGAGTTCTATGCAAGGTGGCACAGTATAGCAAGGCGCATCTCTGCTGGGAACATTTCTTCAGTCGCCGGACAAGAGAATATAGGTCGTCGAGGTGGGCAGACTTGGAGTTGTCATAGACTTAGAAGCTTCTTGCATCGACTAACTTGCGGCAACTCTTATCGCTCATGCCGCCCGTGAAGGCACCCTAATCGCAAGGCGCGGGATCCCATTTAGGTGCATAATTGTTGACGCCTTGCAGCTTGCTTAAGCGGGCGGCGTGCGAGAGAATTCAAAGCGAATTACACTTGCATTTTCGGTGCAGGTAGAATCTCGGTTCAGTTATGATTTCCGCTCAGAATTCCGTTTAGAATTGAGACCTCAGATGCAAAGAGTTCTAAGGTTGGCGGCGTTTCTGGTGGTGTTGGGTTTTGTTTCCGGCTTTGCTGAGTGTTACAAGCCGGTGACGAAAAATCAGCTGCCGGCGCGCATCAAGACGGTGGCGGTGCCGGCGTTTCAGAACAACGCGCTGCGTTACAAGATCGAATCGCGTTTCACCGAAGCCGTGGTTAACGAGTTGATTCGGCGCGGGCGCGGCTTGCGCGTGCAGGGTGAACGCGAAGGCGCTGACGCGGTCGTCGAAGGCGTCATCAAGAGTTTCAGCTATTCCGGCGTGCTGCTGGACGACAGCGGGCGCGCGCGACTTTATGAAGTGACAATTGAAGCGGCGGTGACTGTGCGCGACCAGACCGCCAACCGCGTGCTTTACGACAATCAAAATTTCGTCTTCCGCGGCGAGTATGAATTCGCGAACGACCCGCGCAACTTCTTCAACGAAGAAGACCCGGCGGTGATGCGCATGGCCCGCAACTTTGCCGAGAGCGTTGTCTCCACCTTGACCAACGCGATCCAGGTCACGAAATGACGACGCTCACGCGCACCGAATTCGATCGCTCGCTTAACTCCGGCAAAGGCCAACCTTCCCTTCGGCCCCTCTACCTGTTAGTCGGCTGCGAAACCTACCTGCGGGACACGGCCGCGCGCGACCTCAGCAACGCGGCGCTCGTCGGCACGCTGCTGCGCGAGTTCAATGAATCAACTTTCAGCCTGCTGACGGATTCAGCCATGGCCGCAATAGCGGCCGCCGAGCAAATGCCGATGATGTCTGAGCGGCGCGTCGTGAGAATCAAAGACTTTGCGAAGCTGCGCGAAACCGACGAAGAGATTATCATTCGCTATCTGGAGCGGCCGGCGGATTCGACGGTAATGATCTTTGTCGCCGACGATCTCGACAAGCGCAAGAAGTTGACGAAGGCGCTGCTCGGGAATTGCGCGGTGGTCGAGTTCCCTGCCGTGAAAGACGCGGAAGCGAAGGCGTGGGCGCGCAAACGTTTGAAGGAATTGAAAACGGCCGCGGACGATCGCGTGTTGACGGAAATCGTCAGGCTGGTGGGCACGAACCTGCAGACGCTCGCGTCGGAGTTGGACAAGCTGGCGGCAGCCGCGCTCGAGACCGGACAAATCACGATCGATCTGGTCGACAAACTGATCGACCGTTCGCGCGAGCTTTCAAATTTCGAACTCGGAGATCAACTGGTGGCCGGCGACCGGCGGCGCGCGCTGGAGTCGCTGCATCGTTTGCTGGACGACGATGTGGCGCCGGTATTGTTGCTCGGGTTGATTGCCAGCAACTATCACCGGCTGGCGCTCGGGAAGGAATTATTGAAGCGCGGCGCGCGAGAAGAAGTTTACCGACTGGTCTATGGACCGCCGGCCAAGCGCGATGCTTTTATGAACACTTTGCAGCGCAGCGAGTCGACGAAGATTGCGCGCGGCATTCAACTTATCGCCGCGGCTGACCTGGCTATCAAAACCTCGCTGGCGGGAGGCGGACCCAAAGGCGCGCGGCTGCAACTGGAAGTTCTTGTTTGCGAACTCGCGAGCTAACGTCCACCATCTGCGTTCAACGTTCTGCGCTCAACCTTCTGAACTTACTTCGTTCTTACATACTTAAAGTCGTAGGTGGTCGTCCAAACCTTTCCTTCGTCCGCGGACTGCTCAGCAAACTGGCGCACGGTATTCGCGTCGACATTGAAGAACGTCAAGCGGCTTAGCGTTCTGGCACCGTTGACGACCGCGGGCTCGCCCTCGTATCGGAGCGCGCCATTTTCATAGATTCCGGAAAAACGCCCCGGTCCGCCGCTCGCGCCAATCCAGTACTGATGCCACTTGTGCGTATTGCTGTCGTAGAAATTAATGCTCTTGCCTTCGTTTCCAAAAACGTCGCGCCAATTTTCGAGCACGCCGCAACCTGCGGAGATTTGCTGAATCACGCTGGTGCCGGTTTTTTGCCCCTGCACATTAAAAACGTCCCACTCGCCAACCCAGAAATCGAACTGCCGCGCCTCTGCGGAATACATGCAGGGACGCCGCTGCCTATCGAGTGTCGCCATTAGCTCTTTGAAGCGCGGTTCGTTGCGCACCTCGACAAAATCCGGATCGTCTGCTGGATTCGAAAACGGTTGGAGTTGATTATTGATCGCCTTTTCAAGCCACTCGAGGGCTTTGTCCTTTCGACCAAGGCGTGCGTTCGCACAGGCGACGTTGTACATCGCAGTCGCGTTGTTGGAGATCGCAATATTTTTCTGCAGTGCGTCAATTGCCAGCTCAAACTGCGCAAGCGAGAAGCGAGCCATGCCGAGTTGATAATAGGCGCGCGCGTTTTTGGGTTCATCCTTAAGAATCGCTTCGTAGGCTTTCGCCGCTTCCGCCCATTGCCTGGCCTTAAACAATTCGTTGGCGGCAACCATCTTAGGCGATGGCCCAGCTTGGGCGAGGACAACGGCCGCGCTGAACACCAGGAAAAGCGCGAGTAGAATGACGGTGCTGGTCTTGTTTTTGTTCATCGGTTGCTTCCTGCGGTTTGTTGTTTCTGCTTCAACTTTCGGACGGGCGAAACTTAGGAACACGCTGGGTCGTTCGAACCTAAGCTCTTCCGAAAAATTGGACACGAAAAAAATGGAAGTAGATCGAAACTTGGGTAGTGCGAACTATGACAAGATGCTGATCTTAGGCAACTGGTTTGCTCGCTGGAGAAGAACGTGCTGAAAGGTCAGTTTGGCTGGTCCAGAAGTGGATCGTCGGCCGCGTCGGGCTCTGACGGCAGCTCAACTCCGTAAGCTAAGACCATCAACCAACGCCCTTCGCGGTTCCGAAAGACATCGGTAAACGCAACCGTGCTTTCCTCAAGTTCGCCTTCCGGCCCACGCGCCTGAGCGCATTGCAAGCCCGTAAGGATCGCCGTCTCGCCAAACACATTCACATTCAGCTCTTCGCCGCGAAGCGAGACAATCTCAAGCGGAAAAGATGCAATGCTCGCGAGGAAAGCCGGCTTGTCAACTTCGGCGCCAAAATGCGTGCGGTAAATAAACTCGTCCGCCAGCAACGGCTCGAGCGCTGCCGCGTCTTTATTCTTTATCGCGGCCATGATCTCGCGTTCAAGATCGCGGATGGCTTCCTCAACAGAGCTGTCAGTCGAATCAGTCATTGATTGAACTTGCGCCCCTTTCGGTAGGAGTTGCGAGGGGCCGAAGCCTGACCGTGAGGAAGGGCGTGGCTCAGGGCTGAGCTGAGTCCTCCCTTACGGTCGGGCTTCTGCCCCGGAAATTGTTGTTTAGCGCGTCGTCACCAAGGGCAGCTCGATAAAACTCTGCAGTTTGGCGTCGCCGGCTGAGTGATAAATCCTTTGCGTGGCCTTGCGATAGTCGCCCGGCTTGGCCCAGAAAATGTTCGGCACAAACGTCTGCGGATTGCGATCGTAAAGCGGGAACCAACTCGACTGCACCTGGACCATGATCCGATGGCCCGGCAGAAACACGTGGTTTGCGGTCGGAATGGCGAAGCGATAAGCCAAGGGCGTGTTGGCCGCGATCGGTTTGGGGAACTCGAGGCTTTCACGATAACGCCCGCGGAAGATGTCGCCTGAAATCATCAACTGGTAACCGCCCATGTTTGGTTGGCCCGCAACTTCATCAGGATAAACGTCAATCAGTTTCACCACCCAGTCAGAGTCTGTCCCGCTGGTGGAGGCGATCAGGTTGGCGATCGGTTCGCCGCTGATCTTCACCGGCGCAGTCAAAACGTCAGAAGTAAAGACTGCGACATCCGGACGGCCTGAAGCTTCGCGCTGATCGTCAACCAGCCAACGCGACCAACTTGTTCCATCGATCGGCCGCGCGCGATACGGCACGGGCTTGGCTGGATCGGAGACGTATTCTTCGTAACCAGCTTCGCCGGATTTTGCCGCGTCGAAACTCGCCTTCGCAGCCGCGCGCAAATAAAACGGCGTCTTTCTGATCGTGCAGCCGGTCGTACAGCCGGCTGGCCATGACTTCAGTCGCAGCCACTTATTCGTGCCCGTTTCGAAAGCCATCACCGGCGCGACGTCAGACTTCGCCGCGTCTTTCAAATAGTGATCAAGAAAGGGACGAAGAATTTCCTGGCGGAACGTGAGCCCGGTGTCGCTCGAAAACTTGATGGCGCCGAGCGAGCTGCCGTCTTTAATCTGCTGGCCGTGATGCCAGGGGCCCATCACGAGGAACACCTTGTCGTTGTTTTTGTCCTTCGGCTCGATCGCTTTGTAGACTGCGATGTCGCCGTAGATGTCTTCCTGGTCCCAAAGACTGTGGACCAGCATCACCGGAACTTTCAACGGTTGCTCCGCGAGAATTCGATCGACCGCCTGATCCTGCCACCAGGCGTCGTAGCTCGGATGTTCAAGCAGCTTGCGCCAAAAGCCGACTTGTTCCATGCCGCGACGGCGACCGAGCTCGCCCGCCGATCCGGCTTCCATGAACATGTCGTAGTCATCGAAGTGGCTCGTCCACCATTTCACTTCATTCGCGCGCGTCGCTTCCTGATCGTAAATGTAGCTCATGCCCTGCTGGCGGAAAGCGCCGTTGTGGAACCAGTCGTCGCCGCGCCAGCCGTCGACCATGGGATTCATGGGGACGGAAACTTTGAGCGCCGGATGCGGATTGATGAGCGCCATCAAAGGTAGAAAGCCGTCATAAGAAATGCCGAGGATGCCGACTTTGCCGTTGGTCTCCGGAATGTTTTTGACCAGCCAGTCGATCGTGTCGTAAGTATCGGTCGCGTGATCGACGTGAGTCGGATTTTGCGGTCCGTGCAGCGGGCGGTTCATGACGTAATCGCCTTCGGAGCCATACTTGCCGCGGATGTCCTGGACCACGCGGATGTAACCGCCTTCAACGATCACTTCGGTCGCGTTGTCGTAACCGTAGAGACTCGGGGCCAGGTGCGAGCTGTTGATGTGCGTCGTGAGTCCGTTCGCGTCGTAAGGCGTGCGGGTCAGCAGGATCGGTGCTGCTTTCGCGCCTTTGGGAACGAGGATGACGGTGTGCAGTTTCACGCCGTCGCGCATGGGGATCATCACTTCGCGGCGCACGTAGTCAAAGCCGTAGTTCGTGGGTACGACGCTGGCGGGCATTTCGCTCGGCAACGTCGGAGACGGCTGCGGCGTTTGTGCCGAGGCTGGTTGGATAAGCAGAACCAGCACGATGAACATCAGCGACAGCAAGCCCAACACGCGAAAACTTTTCATTGTCATCTACTAGCCTCCACGAATCTCTGCGAACGAGAAAAAGAATACCGTGAAGCGGTTACGTAACATAGCCCAGGGTTGCCGCGCTTCCCGGCTACCCTGGGAAAGGAAGAACATACAAGAGCGCCAACCCCAAGGGGGTTGTGTCCGCTTCCCAAGGAACGAACGGCCACCGTATCCACTCGACTTAGATCCAAACAGGGGAAATTGTCACAACCCCGATGGGGTTGGGGCGAATTCATAACGAGGTTCCCAGGGTAGCCGCGAAGCGCAGCAACCCTGGGCTTTATTCCGTAACCGCTTCGCGTTAACCGCCCGGCGACCCGCGGATTTTTCATACTGAGCCTTGCAACGAAAGACGCTGGAGCGCGGCGCGGATCTGCGTCGGAATCGGCACTGGCCTCTGCGTCTCGCGATCCACGAAGACGTGCACGAAATAGCCGGCCGCGCCGGCGAGATTTTCGCCCTGCTTGAAAATGGCGAGCTCATAGCGGACGCTGGAATTTCCGAGCTTGCCGACACGCAGTCCGACTTCGAGCACTTCAGGAAACGCAAACGGCCGCAGGTACTGACACTGTGATTCCGCCGCGAAGGCCATCACCGCGCCGCCGGTGATGTCGTGGCCGCCCTCATTGATCAGGTACTCATTGATGGCGGTGTCGAAGAAGGCGTAGTAGAGCGCGTTGTTGACGTGGCCGTAGACGTCGTTGTCCATCCAGCGAGTCGGCAGCGTCAGGACATGCGGGTATTCCGCGCGGGTGATTTGTGGTTTCTCGGACATGTGTATGGATGTACTGGCGGAAAGAGCGGGGGCAAGCCCACCTTCCCGACCCAGAGACTACTAGACGCGCTGTAACCTGGTATCTTGAAAGCCGCTCAAAATGAAAGTCGAAGCTCAATTCTGATCAGCTCGGGGTCAGGAAGGCGGCTTGCCCCCGCTGCTTAGCTTGTAAAATCGATAATCTGCCTGACCGCCTGCCCACTAGCCAAACGATCGAATCCCAGATTGATTTCATCGAGCCGCAACGTATGCGTTTGCAACTTATCTATCGGCAGCAGTCCGGCTTGATACATCCCAATGAAACGGGGAATGTCGCGGCGCGGAACACACGATCCCATGTACGATCCTTTGATTGTTCGTTCTTCCGCGGTAATGCTGATGGCGGGAATCGAGAACATCTTGTTCGGAGCGGGCAAACCAACCGTGATCGTCGTGCCGCCACATTTGGTTGCTGCGTAGGCTTGGATCAAAACCTGCTCATTACCTACGCTCTCAAACGCGTAGTCTGCACCACCCGCTGTCAATTCCCTGATCGCAGCGACGGGCTCGTCTCTTTCCACATTGATCAAATGCGTCGCCCCTAGTTCGCTTGCGAGCGTCAGTTTGTCGTCAAGTCTATCCACCGCAATGATCGCATTTGCGCCGGCGACTCGCGCGCCCATGATGGCGCTCAAACCTACGCCACCCATGCCAAAGACCGCGACGGAGCTGCCAGGCGCAACGCGAGCGGTATTCACTACAGCGCCGACCCCTGTAACGACAGCACAACCGAACAAAGCAGCGGTGGCAAGCTCGACAGACGCGTCAATTTTTACCAGTGACTCTTGCGCGGCGACGGTAAATTGTGAAAACGCGGAAACACCAAGGTGATGGTTGCAGACGGCCGCTTTGGAATCAGCAAAATGGCGCGCGCCCGAAAGTAAAGTGCCGGCGATGTTTGCCGCATTGCCGGGCGCGCAAAGTGCGCCCCTGGCAGAAATGCAAAAGTGACAGCGTCCACAGCAAGCCACCCAACTAAAGACGACATGATCACCCGGCGCAAACTCGGTTACCGCAGCGCCGACCTCGCGAACGACGCCGCTCGCTTCATGTCCCATCACCATCGGCATCACGCGCGGACGCGAGCCATCCACTACCGAAAGATCTGAATGACACAAACCCGCGCCTGCGATTTCAACCAAGACCTCGCCGGCGCCTGGCCCAGCGAGTGTAATTTGATCAATCACAAACGGCTGACTTTCGGCGTAGGGTGGCGGCGCGCCCATTTCATAAAGCACCGCGGCTTTTGTTTTCATAATGTCGACTCGGAATTGCTAGACGCTTGGGGTTCTTAACTTTGTATTTTGTAGTTCAACTGCCAAGCGCAACGGCGGAATTCGTTTTCGCTCCAGAGGAGCGAGATGTCTATAGATCATGAACCCGCTTGCTCGCGCTCCAGCAGAGCGCAATGTTTCCAGCAATGGTTCGTGAGACAGATTTAGGTTCCGCTCCGCTGGAGTGAGAAGAAATCTTTGGCGGTCGCCCGTTCTATAAACATCTCGCCCCGAGTGGGGCGAAGAGCAACAAATGTTCGGTTGCACCTCTAAGTTGAATCACCATTCCGTCAAACATACAAATCATCCGCGCTGTGCCATTCATGCGCCACATTCTTCATGATCAGCGCGTGATCGAATTCGACACTGCCCGCGGGAAACTTCGACTCATCGGCAAAGTAACTGGAGCTGACGCTCGTTATCTCCAAAGGCTCGACCTGCCACCCGTCTGTTTTCAAGTTCAAGCCGTCCAGCCGATTTTGGTCGCGAGTGACCGAATAGCCCAGCGAGCCGGCTTCGAAGAATGCCGACGCTTCGCCCAACGAAGAAAAGATCGACGCCGGCGGCAGCGCCTTCGCGGTCGTTCCCTCCAACTTCACCACCACGGCCGAATCCGCAGACTCAAGCGAGAGGCTGATGTCCGTCCCGGTTTCCTTAATTTTAAATGACGCTTGATGGTGTTCGCCGGGAAAGATGCGGCCGCCGACAAGATGGTTGAGTTGAGAGTTTGTGTCGCGGCGCGAAATGAAAACTCCTTCGCGCGTAACGCCGTCTTCTTCCCAAAGCACAGCCACGCGATGAGCGGCATTCTCGCTGCTGAGCCCGACGCTTGCCGGAACAAATTTAGGGCGAATGTGTTCGAGGCGAATGAGACAGATGCCCGCCACGGCAAAGCCGTTTTGCAACTTTGGCCTGAAACGCGCCGGCAACTGCCGCTGCATTACCTCAGGATTAACGCGGAAATTGGCGAGAATGCGCCGGCGAATAACACCTTGAATAACAGGGAGTTTCATGGGCTTTGCATCGGTGTGGGCGCAATAAACTCGACCGCGATCAGAAGCCTCACAGACGAACCCGCCGGGTCAGTCAGAGACCAATGCCGCGACGTTCGGCGCAGGTTCGAGTGCATTGGCGTGTTGGCTTCTACCAACTGCGACCACTTCCGGCGGAGGCGTTCGCAGGTCCCAAACGATTCCCAACCATGAGAGCGCGCGCAACGTGTAATGCGACATGTCGATCTCCCACCAGTAAAAACCCTGGCGCTCAGATGACGCGTAGAAGTGATGATTATTGTGCCAGCCCTCGCCCAGCGTGATCAGCGCGACGAAAAAATTGTTGCGGCTGTTGTCCCCAGTCGTGAAGCGACGTTTACCAAAAATGTGCGCAAGTGAATTGACGGTGAACGTGCCGTGGTAGAGCACGACCGTGCTGATGAAGAAGGCCCACACCAGCATCTGCCAGCCGGAAGTTCCGAAGGTCGGGGCATAACGTTCGAGCATCGCGCCGAACAAGAATGCCGACACTGCCAGAACGATCGGCGGCAGCGAATAGTAACGATCCAGAAATCGCAACTCGGGATACTTGCTCAGATTTTTAATCAGTTTCCATTCCGTCTGCTGGCTGTCCTCGGAAAGAAACCAGCCAAAGTGCGCGCGCCAAAATCTGCGCGTCAGCGGCGAATGAAAATCTTCCGTGGTGTCGGCGACGAGATGATGACGACGGTGATGAGCCGACCACCACAACGGACCTCGTTGGTAAGAAGCAGTTCCCGTAAACGCGATCAGGAATTGAAAGACCCGGCCGGTTTGGTACGAGCGGTGCGCCAGCAGGCGATGAAAGCCGGCGGTGATCGCAAACATGCGAACGACATACAGCACCAGACACGTGACTACTGCGACTGTGCTGACTCCCGTCCAGAAGACGAGCAAACAGGCCAGATGTATGAAGAGAAACTGTACGCAGATGGAAAGATGAAGTTTGTCGTGATCGTAGGGGCGGATGTTATTGAGTGATTCAGACATTAACCAACCTTACTGTCTCTTAATTGCCTTCTCAACTATAGAGTGTATTTGAACGAATGCAACTCCAGCCGCCGCGCCGGGTAGTGGGCTAATTTGAAATCTCTGCGCTCCCTCTTGCGACCGCGGCGTCTCTGCGGTGATAGTCTTGAAACGCTTTTTCACCACCGAGTCGCAGAGAACGCTGGGATCACGCAGAGAACTTCAAATCAGGACTCTGCCCGAAAGGCGTTAGTCGGCTGGTCCAAACAGCCGGACCTCCGCCTGGTCATCAGCAAGTTTGATCAAACGCTCGAATCGCAGCCCGATTTTTTCCAGCAGCCGCGCCGATGCAGCGTTGTCGGGAGAGGTGATCGCCACGATTCGCCTTAGGCCGAGCGTCGATCGGCCGTAGTCCATTACCGCCGCGGCCGTTTCGAAAGCATAACCCTGCGACCAAAAGCTCGGCAGGAAAGCAAAACCAATATCGACGTCAGGGAGCGACTCTCGCTTCAGTAAACCGCACATGCCGATCGGCAGGCTGGATTCCTTGAGTTCCACGAGGTATTGCCCAAATCCAAAGCGTTCATAACTGGCGAGCGGGCCGTTCTGAATGTACTGGATCGCGTCGGCAATGTTTCTGACGCCTTTGTCGCCGATGAAGCGCAGAAACGAGGGCTGGTTGAGAAGCTCGAGAATGAACTCGGCATCGTCCGTGGAGATTTTGCGCACGACGAGGCGCTGGGTTTCGAGAATTGTCATGGGGACTTGGCCGTCGGCGTCGAACATAAATTGGCCGCGGATTAACGCGGATGATACGAATCTGAAAGACCCCTTAAAGACCAGACTTCCGTCACTGACAACTTATAGGCATGAAGCGAGTCGCCGCAGAAACCTAATCAGCTTGTGGTTTGGTGTTTCTGAATCCGCGTCTATATCCGCGTTCATCCGCGGCCGTCCCTCTCGTTCACTCTTTCAACTTTAACCCGAAATGATGACACTCAATGTTCATCCGTTTCGTCAAATAGAATCGGTGCGCGCCGAATCTGTGCACCGCCGAATCGAGATGAAACTGATCGCAATTGTTCTTCTTCGCGTATTCGATCAACCAGTCAAGCAAAGTGCCGCCGTAGCCTTTCGATCTCTCGTCGCTTTTGGATACGAGATCGTCAACGTAAAGATACTTGCCCCAGGCTAACGACTCGGAAATTCGAATTCCCGCAACCGCCATGACTGCCGCATCCGCATCTTCTTCGGACCCGGCCGTCGCGTCAGTTATGTAGACCAGCTCATACCCGGCGATTTCCTGTTGGCGTTTGACTCTTACAAGAAATTCATCCGGCTGGACGTGCGGGCGCAACTGGAGCATCACCGGATAACAGCGGCGAATCTGGTCGTCGGTTTCCGCCAGGAAAATGTTTTGCATTTTGTGGAGTGCGGTGACCTGTCACCGCTTTGGTCTGCGGCGGCTTGACGCCGCTTTTCAAGAATTCCGAACTGCGAACCGGTCGCGCCAGGTCGCGACCGAGAAAAGCGGTGACAGGTCACCGACTCCAAAATTCCTACGAGTATTTCGCCGCGATCTTTTTGACCGTCGTTGAATTTCGCAGCGTCGCCGGCATGTCGAGGGTCTTTTCCAGTCGCGCCCCCGAAAACTTTGACTCGCTAAACCTGGTGCGGAGTAACCAGTAAACTTCGCGGCCTTTCAGATGAAAGTCGTCCCCGTCTGTCTTTGAGGCCAGCAGCTTTTCCCCCGCCGAGTCGGTTTGTCCCTACAAGCCCTCCCTGACGGTCGGGCTCTGCCACGAATCCCCCGCAACGAGGGCGGCCAATCACAGCGGTCGGAAGTCAATTCTTGAACAGCTCGTCCAACACGGCTGTCGCGCCGGTCGAGCCCGTGTTCACGAACACCACGCGTCCCCCGGTTTCTTTAGTAATTTTCTCAAGCAGCGCGATCGCTTTAGTTTTCGCTGACCGGCCCAAAGCGCGCGGGTCGTCATCCAACTGGGCGACCAGGCCAACGGCGAACACCTTGATGCCGTTTTCCCTGAGCAATGCTATCAGGTCTTTCTCACTCACTTTACCGGCTCGATCTTCGCCGTCGGTAACCACAAAGATCATCTTTTCCGCAAAAGCATCCTTGTCGAGATTCGCCTTGGCCTGAAGTTGTGCCGCCATCTGACCGATGGCTTCTTTCAGAGTGGTTTGTCCGCCGATAACGAAAAGCTCATCAAGGTGCCGATTGAGAAGGTTCTCGTCCTGGCTCCACTCAACCTTCGTCGTCACGAAAGCCATTGAACTTTTCCCGGGCCGGTTGTCGAAGGTGAACAACGAGACGGGACCGCGCGCCGCAGTACGCTCTACGATCCCCTTGCCGAGGGCGACGACCAGCTCGAACTGCATCCTCAGCGAGCCGGTGTTGTCCACCAGCAGAGCCTGCGCGGTCGGCTTCGCGGTCTGCGGGATCGCTGGACCAGAAAGGCTGAACAACAGCAGCACAGCCACGAATATTGGAGTGACGGTTCTGATTAATCGTTTCATTGGTTCGCTGGAGTTGGAACAGCGGAAGTACCATATCGTTCCGCGTTTTTGGCGCGCGCTTTGGCAGCTTCGACCGCGCGATCGCGCGGCGGCGAATTGGTAACCAGGGATTGCAGCAGCTCGCGCGCGGCCTGGGCCACCTCGTCAACAGCACGATTGAAAGCGGGTTCATTCGCTTTCGAAGGCTTGGTGAAACCGCTGAGTTTGCGAACGAATTGCAACGACGACGCGCGAATCTCCTCCTCCGTCGCCGGCGGTTTGAAGTTGTGCAGCATCTTAATATTTCGACACATGATGTTTACTCCTTGTCTGGTTCAACCCTGATTGTTCGTCGATATTATTACACACTGGTTCCCCGGCGGTCAGGCCACCAATCAATCCTGTACCCGCTGTAGTTGCTGCCTCGCCGGCTCCTTTATCGGTTGTAACCTAACCACGCGATTAATTTGGGGCTGGTCTCTGAAGGAGATCTTTTCCCGGTACAACTCATAACCCCTTAATTGCACAAACAGCAGATAATTACCCGGGGCCGCGCTGAACGTTTTTAGTTGCTCGACGAAGAACGTCTTTGAGTAAGGAACATCCTCAAGCGAAACAAGCGGCGAACCGGTTATAGGGTTACCTTGCTCATCCTGAAAAATAAGGTTGACTGTCACTCTTGTTACTGTGATTGGCGTCGGTGAGGGCAACAAGGTGGTGGTTGTCGGATCGCTCGCAAACCACATTTCAAAATGCCCGGCCCGTACGGATGAAGAGCGATTAAGTTGAAAGGAAGCCCATTTCTGACCATCCGCTTCGCTGATCTTTTGCAGAGCTTTGTTGAGGACGGCGACGTTGGCTGACTCCTCGGCGGTGTCGGGTGATTTGTAATAACGCAACTGATTTCGAGTAGGCGCGCGGCCACCTACCAATTGATAAGCGGGGACGGTAAATCCTTCGCGCCTCAAAGTCTCAGCGATTTTGTCGGCCCGCCCGCGTTGGTTATCGCTGGCAATCTGTATGTAAATTCGTGGGGGCAGCTTGTTGGACGTCTGAATGCTGGTTAGGTCGGCGTTCTTCTCCTCCGCAGTCTTAAGAATTGAGTTGGCAAAATTCGAACTATCCGGATTTATCTCTTCTTCCGCTTTTAGTGAAGTGTAAAAATAGGAAGCAGCCTCGGATACTTCCTTGTTACTTTCATTCAGGGTAACCGCAACGATTAGTCGAACTACGGCGCGTGGCAATTTCGCTTTACGATCCAGGTCAGCCAGACCCTTGACGGCAGCCAGGCGTTCCGGCTCTTTCGCGCTTGTCAGATCGTCTAAAAGTCCGTTGAGGTAGTCAGACTCTTCCTTCTGAGTCTTGACCGTTTCCTTCGCGGCATCTGCGCTTCGCTTCAGACGGATTGAATAAGCGGCCAAGCCGATCGCCGCAATCAGCAGCGAGCCGAGGACAGTCGCGCCGATCGCCAAATTGCGCCTCTTTCGTTCGGCTTGCTTGAGTTTTTGCTCTGTCTCGGCGGCCAGCTTGCTCGCTTCGATCTGCGCCAGACGTTCGCCCTTTTTCTCCTGTATCCAGGGGACCAGAAACTCGCTGGCAATCTCGTAAATGTCTGTTCCATAACGCGTTTCGCTGCGGACGAGTCTGGAGTTGACCAGCGCCTTCAAGGCTTGGGTGATCTGCTCCGGCGTGAAATTTCCTTTTTCATGAAACCTCAGATCGGGCTCGGAAATGATGTTACGCGTGTTCGAGGACGTGACCATGTGGCCCAACAAAGCAATCGCCGGGTCGTACAAGTCGCCCAATTCTTTCAGCACGCCCGCCCAGTAATCCTCGAGCACCTTTTGGATGTCCGCATCTTTTTCCTGAAAGAACTTGACCGGATCGGGAGTCTTCCAGAGTCTGCGGCAGATGATCTGTAATTCTGAGAGGTTAAGAAAACCGCTCTCGCTGCGCTGCTGAAGCTGGGCGGCGATCTCCTTTGCCAACGCCTCCGGTATCTCTTTGCCGCTGCCACTGGGCGCGTCTCGGGTAAATTTATTTTTCAGTTCTTCATCAGCGAACGGCGTGCGGATGATCCTTTCCGCCTCTCCCACGCGCGGCGGCAACAATCTCACGTACTGGGCCAACAACTCCGGGGAAGACTTGAAAAGAAGATTCAGTTTCGCCAGATATTCTTCCCGGAAGACGAACAGAATTTTGACCGGCAACCGTTGATCTGCCATGAGCCGCGTGAGCGACGCCAGAATGCTCTTCCGGACTTCAGGGGCCGCTTGCTGCGCGCGTTTCGCTTCGTCTGTTTCTCCGCCGCGTAACACTTCTTCAAACAGCGTGACGAACTCTTCAAACTGATCGAAGATCAAAAGCGGGCGGGGCTCCTCGGTTGGCGTGTCATCGCTTGACGTGGCGTCCGCTGGCGGCTTGTCCTTGAGTTTCGCTAAACACTCGTTGAAATGTTCTAGCGAGATTTCCCGGTTCAGGTCTTTGTCTTCCGCAGACCCCTCTTCGAAGAAGATGGAAGGCAGGTATGGCGGTTGTCCGTCCGTTTCGATGGGTATGCGCTCAATCTTGATCTCGCTACCGCGCCGTGGTTGTATGCGCAGGCGATGCGCTATCAGATTCTCTTTTGACGCCGCCGCGATCAATCCAGCGTTGATGAGCGACGATTTACCGGAGCCTGAATCTCCATAGAACAAAACTCCCCGGTAAATCAGAATGCTCCGCAGCAGGGCCCACGTCTCCGCCTCGCGCGCAGCGAAGATTTTCTGATCTATGAAGCGAAATGAATAGATCCCTCGGTAAGGGGCATCCGGTAGGGGCGGAGCTTCCGGTGGTAGTGCGCTCACGACACTGGCTCCTTTCCGAGGTCGGCGTGGAGTTGGGGAATGCAGTCCCAGAGGTTGAGGACAATGAAGGAAACATAGCGCCGCTGGTTCTCCCAGACATCGCGAATAAGGGCGTCCGGTTTTTTGTCCACCGAAAAGGTCCGGGGAATGTGCGAGGCGTCCAGCTTCCAGCGCAGCGTCTTGAAGAGCAATCGCAGGTTGTAGTCCATCAGGCTGTAGCCGACGAAAAGGGTGGACCATCTCATCAAGTGGGCCAACACGTTCTCGCCGAAAGGATAGAAGGGCGGCTGATCACTCATGCGCAAAAGGAACTGTATGTAATCCTCATCGGTTAGAACGATCGATTCCGGCTTGTCGATGTCTCCGTGAATTTTGAGAATGTAGGGTTGCTTCGGATCCGGATTGGTCAAGTCAACAGTCTCCAGCCTTTCCCGGTGGTTAGGGCTATAGATGCTGACTTTGTATTTCGTCACGGTCTCGCCCGCAGCTTTTTCCGCTTCGGCCTTCCGATCCAGAGCCTGTTCGTAGAGATGGTCGTAGTTTGTCGTGATGACGATTGGAAATTCCATGTCAGCGAGCATGCGGAGGATGGGAGACGGCTCGCGGCCTTCGGTGACCTGACTCTTGATTGCCTCAACCAATCCGTAACGCTGATTGGTTTTTTCGTAATGCTGCGAGACCCGCTGCAGGTTCCACCAATCCGGCGACGGGTAATCGCTCTCACGCGCCAGATATTGCGACAACTGGCTGCCAATCGGCGGGGCCATTTCGCGCGGATAGTTGTACTGCGGCAGTTCCGCCGGCGAAGGAGCATGAATGGCGGAACCCAGAAACAGAATGCATTGATGCTGAGCGATCTTCTTCCTGATGTACTCCAAATCTTTTTTATATGAAGCCTGGTCGGCGTCAACTGTTGTAGCTTCCAGCGGTTTGGCCGCTCCCGCCCCTTTTTCGAAATGATAGAGTTCGGGGCGGTAGTGCGGTTCGGGAATCTCCCTGTCCTCGGCAATAGCGATTTCGAGCCATTGCCTTTTTCTCTCTTCAACTTTAGCGAGAGCTTCGCTGGCTGTTTTTCCCTGGGCGAAGCAGTTTTCCAACTCCGGAGTACCCGCAATGGCGAGATCAGGAATGTCAGCAATGTAGCCGTCATGCTCATCGCTGTAAAAAATGTTGATGTGGTGGTCTTTCACGAGTGGTTGTTCTCCCAATAAAGTGAGACGTCAAACGTGTTGCTTGACTTGCTCGGGTGAGGGATTATCAACGACGTGTATGCTGAAAGCAACGATCGGACATTTGACAGCGCCAACGGCGCGAAATGTAACAGCGTGGGGCAACGCCCCAGGAACCTGTAACGCTGAAGTTCGGAAAGCGCTGAAAGGCGCGTAATGAGATCCACAATTCCCGAGTTCCAGCGGCGCTCAGCCTTTAAGCGTCATGTCGTGCCTTCACGCTCCAATCTCTGATGGGTCGTTAGTGGTTGCAGCTCCCGAGCGCGTGTTCATTTTTTCGGCTTGGATAAGTCGGCGAACGAAAGCGCGGCGGGTTGGGTTGTTTCTGGATAGTCATTGTCGAAAACAATCACGACGCTGAGTTTGGCGTCATTGGATCGTAGAACCGCCAGGCCCTCGGCCTTCATCGTTTTCTCAAAGACGTCTCCCTTCAACGGAGTAACGTCTATGAACGTTTCCGCCGAAGATAGTGGCTTCGGCGATGATGGCTGCGGCTTTTTCAAATCACCTTTACTTACAAACCAAATCTTGCTTCCGTAAAACTTGGGGCCTTCCTCGCTCGAGGTGACAATCAAGAAACCTCCTCCCCATTCCGCAGTATGTTCGATGGATGAAATATGCCATCCAATTTTCGTGGTATCTTCCATCCTGGGTGGAGCCTCAAATTTAAAGAAAGCCTCGACGGTCGGTATTTCGCCATTGATAATCGCTCCGTGATAAACGAGAATAGTCTCCTGACCTTTTTGACGAACGCCAAAAACCAGTTCCTTTCTGCCTTCATTTTCCCAAACGGCCAGGCCCTCGATTTCCGGCACGGTGCCCTTAAGAGTTTTTCGGATTCCGTCAAACCATATCTTCACGTTTGGTTGGGCTGACTCAAGCACGATTGCGTATTTGCCGGGAGTGTTTCCATTTTCGCCGTCCAAATGAAAGCAGAGCAGGTGATAATTACCAGAAGATTTATGGGAGGCGATTAGGTAATACTTGCCCTGGCTATCTTTCGCCATTGCCTCCCAGTCCGGTCGGCTCTCAACTGGATACCCTGGGATTGGTAACGTGTTGACGACTTCCGCGGTTTGCGCCTCGACCACTAATAATGCTGAGGCATTATCGTCGGCCACCAGAAGATATTTGCCATCGCCGATTGGTTCGACGCCAGAGGGTTCAATGCTTTTTACGTCCCTAACATCAGGAGTTGGCTTAAAAGCAAGCGTTGGCGCCTGCATGGTAATCTCTTGTGCTCTGACGTCAACGCCGATGCTGGCCGGGACGCAAAAACAGGCAAGGCCAAAGAGCAGAGTCTGACAAAACACGCGGTTGGTTTTCATTCGTTCCCTCCAGGTTAATCTCAATTGAGGCCCAGACCACCAGCCCCATTAACTATGCGCCCAATGGCTGAAATCTTTCACGCCGGCTCCATCGAACGCGGGCTAAGCATCGCAAAGTCGGAACCGGCGGCAAGTGCGTGACGTACTTGAAGATGAGTAGAGGACAACGCCATGGGCTGTGCAAACTGCGGAAACGAAACTGACGAGCGACAGTCTTCGGGTGAAGTTTGATGCTAGTACGGGTCGCGACAGGTCGCGACCAACCAAAGCGGTGACAGATCACCGCCTTCCAAAAGTCGAAATCAATACTCACGGATCCAGCGGGTCATTCGCGTCAAAAAATAATGAAGCGACTGATGGCTTAAACTCCGCCGCGACCGGAGAAATTTGGGTAATAGACTCCATTGGAAAATATCCCAGTTCCGTCGTGCAGCGAATGCGAAAACCATCCTTCGTCACGAGTGCAATGTGGTCTTCGCTGGAGGTGACCAGGGCATTTTCAGTCGGTAATCCATACCGAAAGGCGAGCCGCGCGGCGTTGCGAAAATTCGTAGTTGTATGACGCGCGTGTGGATCGATCAAAATACTCTGCTCCGGTATCTTGAATTTCTCCATCACGTATTTTTTCATCTCGATCGCTTCGTTGTAAGGCGTCTGCAGCGGGTGAACGTTGCCGCCGGACAAAATAATCAATGGGGCTTTGTGCTCGAGGAATAGTTGCGCTGCCTGGTCCGCCCTTTTGGCCCCTATCTTACTTAGCCTGACCCCGGCCGGCGGGCCCGAGCCCAGAACCAGGATGAATGAATACGGATAGTCGGCCCACTTTATGTTTTTCAAATTTTGAAAGCTCGCTTTGTTTTCGCCTTCTTCAAGTGGTTCGAAGCGACCAGCCTCATCGCGTCGATTCGCTTCCAACAGTTTCAGAACAAAATTGAGCGTAGGTTCAAAGAACAGCGCATCACTGGAGGGTTTGATCTCCGCAGTCTTCACCTTAAGGAGCGTGCGGTATTCTTCGCTCGAAACATCAAAGCTAACCTTGTCGATGTCCTTATAAAGTGGATTCTGGCCAAGACAATAAATCCGCAGCAGCCGGTTCATTCCGTTCGCCGCATCTTTCCACGCCGCAATCAGCATCTCCGAATCGGAGTGCTGGCTGTACTTGATAAACGCGCCCGACGGACGCAGATCTTTCATCACGAGTTTTTTGAACTCCGGATGCCTGCCGAGTGCCCTGAGTTCGGTTGCCACGGTCTCGATGGTTGGACTGGGGAGACGAAACAGCCGCTCGAAGCAATCCATGTCGTTGCAGTTCGCGGCCATTCTCAAAGCCTGAACCTTGTCGGCGGCCAGCTTCTTCAGAACTCGGTTTTTTCTAAAGAGTTTTCCAACTTCCGCATTCCGCTGAAACAAACTCAAAAGATAAAAGTTCTTGTCCTGGACCGCATCGCGAAGTGTCAGCTTGTAAGCGCTGTCAAAGCCTGAGGAGCTGAACCGCGCGTTCTGAGCAACTGCAAAGCCTGACGAGGTGGACGAGGTGATCGGGGCGTTCTGCGCAAACGAAGAATTTGTTAGTAGAACAAAAGAAAGAAGAAGTGGTCGCAGCATCATGATGATTTCTTAGTCACGCAATATGGTGCGTCAGCTGAAAGCCGTCGGCGGCGCGTCTGCAATTTGTTATTTCCCGATTCCGTGCTTTTTCAAAAACTCGCGGATTGTTGCGTAAATCCTGATGACGTCCTCGCGTTATACCGGGGCGAACAACCCCGCCGCCAAACTCGACCTCTTTGTGCCGCGCGAATCGAGCGCCACCCCGACGGTGATTTACATCCACGGCGGCGGTTGGGAAGGCGGCGAAAAGGAGCGACAGAATTTCTGCCCCGCCGAAGTTTTGTTTCCACAATTGGGGCAATACACGGCTGCCTCCCGACGTGCTACCTAATCAATCGAAATACGATATTGAGCAAATCCCCGTTCGCCCCATCAAACACACTCCTCGTGACGATTCCTTTTCGCTCATCACTTCACTGTTGCCAGGCACTCGATTTCAACGCGAGCGCCGAGTGCCAGCCCGTTCACTCCGAAGGCGCTGCGTGCGGGACGCCGATCTTTAGCGAAGTAGGTGACATAGACTTCGTTCATCGCGCCTCGCTCAGTTATGTCGGCAAGCATCACCGTACATTTGACGACTTCATTGAATGATGATCCATTCCGCTCAAGTACGCGGCGGATGTTTTCCATCGCTTGCTTAGTCTCAGCTTTAATCCCACCGGCGACGAGCCCGGAAGCGCCGTCCGTTCCGAGCTGTCCCGTGAGGTAAAGCGTGTGACCAACACGCACGGCCTCGGAGAATGGTGCGGACCGTGCCGGGTCAGAGGTCAGATACTGAACTAAAGGTGGAGTTGGTGTCGATTGCGTACTTTGCATCGGCCGCTTGGGTTTGCTCTGCTGCTGGGCTCCAATGTCACAAGTCAATAGCAAACCAAAGCAGAAGATGATGATTTTGGGAGTTGATCTCATAAAAGTCCTTTCAATTCCTGAATGTTTGCGCGCATGTAGATTCACTCACTTCTCTGACTTTGGGCAATCTTCTTTCTTGAGTATGTGCCGGAATGAGTTGGCGTAGGTTTCAAACGCCTGCATCGCCAGCTCGTCAGCAGCCTGGTCACGCACAATCGCACTAAGGACAACCACCTCGCCGGCTGAGACGGTGGTCAGGAAATATTGTCGCGTCCCTTCCTGCTCGCGCGGATCTGCAGCCTGCCACAGGTAAAAGGTAAAACTTGGCTGTCCCTCTGCCGCGCCTTTTACGCGCGGACCGAGTTCGACGAGCTTCCGGAGCGGTGTCGGTGTCTTCTGCATGTAATCAAATTCGTAGGTCTGGTGTTTTTTTAGGATATCCAAATCAACGACGCCCTTTTCCAGTTTCATGAATTCCGTAGGCTTGACCAGGAGACTTTGATACAAGATGCCGTCGATGATGAACTGCGGCGACTCCTTTATGCCATCCGGAAACGACATCTTCTTTCCGGGAATGGCGAAGTACACGTCAGGAATCTCTCGGAAGAGATAGAAGAGATAACCACCACCATCATCTGCGTGCAAAGCCGTCCAGCCATCTCTGTCACATGGTGACGCCAGAACTGACGGTGATGAGACGCTCATCAATACCAGCAAACAAATAACCTTCATAATCTTCATCGGTTCCGGCCTCTCTGAGAATCATTACTTCCTGAATTCGTATTCCACTCGAACGTATTGCGAGACGGGCTGCCCATCTTTCCTGGCCGGCTCGAATTTTATTCTTCGCGCCACCCGGACAGCGTCCTGATCGAAACTGCAGCCGGACCCTTTGACGAGGGTCACTTCTGTAACTATTCCCGACTTATGAAGCACCACCTTTAAGAGCGCACGAAGTCGGTAGTCGAACTCATCACAATCTCGACCCGGCAGGGGCGCATCATTGGGTTGAGGCTTGATCTTAGCTTTGACGTCAACTTCCTTTCCCGAATAAACCTTGTCCTCGGCCGGCTCGTTCGTCTGAGCTTCGGAGGGCGCCGGCGTCGGTTTGCTTTCCTGGACCAGCGTCGTGTTCAGACTCATAACCAGGACCAGCGCGCTCAAATGTATTAGTGTTCTCATTTGTCTCTTTTCTGAAGCCTACGAAGCAATGGCCGGCTAGTCTAACTGCTCTGGATCTGGCTTTCGGCGTCGGCCGCTCGTTTCCTCTCAGCGCGTGAGTCGTAGACGGTCGCCAGCGCGAGAATGATCAAAGTAAGTAACGTACTCAGCAACGCCACGCCCAAACTACCCACTCCCACCGCGACGCCGATGGCTGCCGTCATCCAAACACTGGCTGCTGTTGTCAATCCTTTTATGTCGCGCTCTTCATTCAACTTCAGAATGGAACCGGCGCCGATAAAGCCAATGCCCGTAACAATTCCCTGAATCACGCGGGAGAGGCCATCCGATGACATTCCGGCTCCCGAGCCGGCCAGGATGAAGACGGCTGTGCCGAGGCTGACCAGGATATGCGTTCGCAACCCTGCCGGTTTCCCCGCTTTCTCGCGCTGCATTCCGACCACCGCGCCCAGCAGCGTGGCCGCGATCAGCCGGATAATTACGTGTGCGAACTGCCTCGCGTTCGGCAGCCCGGCAGTTAGCTCTTCCCAGAAGATGTCCATTTTGGTCCGCTCCTTATTGTCCCTCAACAACGTCTCAAAAAAGATCAAAGAACCATCCAAACAACACGCGGCCACTCGCCGGCCACGCCGCGAACACGATGAAACTTATCAACGCAAGCGGCAGACTAACCAGTTTGTAGATGTGCCCTTGATAAAAAGAAGATACCGCAAAGAAAGCAATGAGACACGAGACGATGCCGACCAGGTACAAGATCACCACAATCCAGACGGGCGCACCGGAAACGAAACTGTGGATCGTGACGGTGGCAAAGGCCGCCCAGGCGACTTGCAAAAAGCAACTGACCGCCAGATTTGAAATCACGTAGGCGTTGGCACGATCGTAGATGTTCACTCGGAACAACTTTTGAATTCGATTGCCCAACCAGGCAATCACACAAGTCAGGACCCACAGGACGCCGTAACCCTTCGCCAGACGAAACGCGAGCGACGTCATGTTCAGGGGCCACAGCAGTAACGCGATCAAAATGAGGAAGACTACGTTCAGCGCGCTGGCCACGACGCCCTCGAAGAAGGCTTTCTGATCGTCGTGCATTAACCACTTACTGAACTCTCCATGATGTTTCATGCTCACCTTTGTGGTCCACTCCAAACTGGGCCACACCAAAGCAGTTATCATTCATCAAAGCATACAGCCTGGTAACTAAAGGATGCCAGAGCCTCTTGGGCGGTTCCGAAATGCCTTGTCTTTCACTTGAAAGTACATAAGAATCGCCGCGGAAATCCTGTCTTTCAGGAGAAAACGCATGACCGGAAGCAAGGCGACGAAGCTGGAGCTAGCCACGGAATACCCGGTGCCCGGCGAAGATGAATACGTTCGGAAGATTGCCGAGAGCATCCGGAGCGACGTAGAGAGAACCTACAAATCGGGTACGACCCTGCGTGGCGTTCATCCAAAAATTGTCGGCTGCGTAAAAGCTGAATTCAAAGTTGAGGCCCATCTGCCTGAAGAATTGCGCGTTGGTGTGTTCAAAGAGCCACGAACCTACCCGGCTTACATTCGCTTCTCCAACGCCGCCACGACGGTACAGGCCGATAGCAGGCGAGACATTCGTGGCATGGCAATAAAGGTCCTCGGCGTCGACGGGGAAAAGTTGTTGGAAAATGAAAAGGACGTGACGACGCAAGACTTTCTGCTTATCAGCGCGCCGAGGTTCATTAACCGGAATGTGATTGATTTTTTCGAGTTTCTCCAGGCTGTCAGCGGCGGCCCCTTGAAAATACTCGGATTCGTTTTCAACCCGTTCAATTCACATCTGCGTGTTCTCTGGAACGTTGCCACGTCGTTAAAGAAACATGTCAATCTGCTGGAGCTGCGTTTTTGGAGCACCACGCCTTACCAGTTCGGCTCACAAGCGGTGAAGTACTCTGCCAAACCCCATCAGGCTGAGGTTACTAAGATTCCGAAGAACCCCTCTGAAAACTTCCTGCGCGAGGCGATGAAGCAGCACCTTGCCGGGCAGGATGCGTATTTCGATTTCATGGTCCAGTTTCAAACTGATCCCGATCAAATGCCCATCGAAGATGCGAGCGTGACCTGGAATGAAGCGGCTTCACCATTCCGAAAAGTTGCCACGATCAGGATTCCGGCGCAGAGCTTTGATACAGAGGAACAGCTGGAGATTGCTGAGAACCTGTCGTTTACTCCCTGGCACAGCTTGCCGGAGCATCGTCCGCTGGGGAGCATTAACCGGGCCCGGAGAGTTGTTTATGAGACCATCTCAAAGCATCGGCACGAACTAAACAAGGCGGCGTGCCGGGAGCCAACTGTCGAGGAGTTTAACGGAAAATCAGGAGAGGTCGCCTAACGCTCCTCTGTGCCACCTTTGTGCTCGCTGTGCCTCCGTGGTGAATTTACGCCGCAAACACTTACCAGGGGACGCATGACGCTGGTCCAGAAAGTGGCGCGCGATCAGCATTCAAGCTGAGCGGAAAAGGTCACTTGAGAAAGCATGCTGTCGCGTGGTCAACTGCAAGGCTACGAATGCTGCCTAAGTCAAAAATCTCTTGACTCGTCGGCCTCAGATGGATTGTTGGGCGTCGTACGCAGCTTTACCTTCGTCGGGAAGTATCGAATTGTCAGCACGCTGGCATCGATTTGATTGTCCCAAGTGTACTCCAACTCAATTGTAGTGGTTGGGAATCTCCAAATCCGTGTCAGGTCTATGAACAGAAAACCATCCGGAGAGGTGCGTCTTTCATCGATCAGATCCAACGGCTTTCCGTATTGGCGCTTGAGCAACGATTCGAGATTATTAAAGATCTTCTCTCGCGGTTCCGGAGATTCCTGCTCAGTCAATCTAATCAGGATTTGTGAAAGCCTCCTGGTGGTGTCGCTAATCTGAAAATAAACGGTGAACTCTTTGCCCTGGATTTCAAACTCCGGAATAACATAATCAACGTGCGATCCCAGAAACAGTTCCCGCTTCGGCAGTTTCCTAATCTGTGGGTCGAACACGCTTGCGAGATCCTCATTGGACATTCCCCATTGAGCGCCTTCCCATCCAAGAACATCTTTCGGCTGGGAATAGCAGGGAGGGCCCAACGCCAGCAGCAGGACCAGCAGGGTGATGGTTGTCGGCGCCGCTTTCGCCTGTAAAGTGTTTCTTAACATTCAACAGAAATCCTACGCTGCCCTTCACTATGCAGAAGTCCGACCGTTAGGGACTACTTAGTCGGCGGGACTGATGAGCCAGAGCCCTCCCTAACGGTCGGGCTTCCGCCTTGGAAAATGCAGCTCAAGTCGGCGCGCCTACAGCGAGACCTTCCGCCGGACTCGATTGCTCCGCTGCCGACGAAGGTAAGTCTGGATTAAGGATTCTCCCAGGTCAGTTTCGCGCCTGATTTCATTCCTGGCGTACGTGCCAAGCCGAATTATGAGGCGAAATACTGCGGGGGAGTAGCTGCGTCTAAGCCCATTGCACTCGCGACAAATAGCCAAGTAGTTATCAACCGCGTGTGGCCCACCGAGTCGATGCGGAATGATGTGGTCTGCTTGCCAGGTCCTCCCGGCGCGACCTCCGCAGACGTGACAAGTACCCGCGGTCTTTGCGAGCACTTGGGCCCGCTGGCTCGGCGTCAGTGCTTTCCTCGGGACCTGATCGCCTGGGCCTTCAGACGCACCGCAAAGAAGTCGAATGTGATTGTGTTTCATGCCGAAGTGCGCTGTTTAGAAAATGAACCGCCGAACGCTACGCTTTTGCGGTCTGCGGCGGCAGCACCGATCGCGAAAATGCTGAGCACCGGTCGGCTTTGCCTCACAAGTCGTCGACAGGATTGCAACGTGCTAGTGCTGACAGAACCGGGAGCGGTAGCGACCGGATGCAACCAAAGCCCGATTTCCGTTTGCAGGGTTGATTATACATTTGAGCCAAAATCGATTGCCAAGACATAAGCTGGCATCTGGTCGCTACCGCTCCCAGTTCTGTGACTATGTGCCGCGAATCATCTTACAGCCGCGACTTTTAGGCAAAGACCTGCCGGGTCCACGCCTACGGCTCACCCGCAGCGTAAAAGAGGAAGTCGACAATCGCCGCCTCTCGCAAGCAATACGTCGCGATGATGTCTGGTTTGGATATTCACTACCACCTCGGCCCTTCCGACGTCGACAAGCGGCACCGGCTGCTCGGACGCCGCATGCCCGATCTCGATCTGGTCACGGCCGACGGTCCGCTGCGGGTTTTCACTCTGCTGCACGATGCGCGGCCGGTGCTACTCAACTTCAGTGAGCCGGGGGGTGAGCCAGTCGGCCTTGACATCACTCCATGGGCCGATCGCGTTCAGTTGATCGACGCCAAATACAATGATGCGTGGGAGCTTCCGGCAATCGGTCCGGTCACCGCTCCCACCGCAGTTTTGATTCGGCCGGACGGCTATGTGGCCTGGGTGGGAGAAGGAAGTCAGCTGGGACTCGCAGACGCGCTAACGACCTGGTTCGGACCGCCTACCGCGGTGTAGCGATCCGGCGTCGAGCGGGATGCATTGGTATTGTCTAACGGCTCAACTACTCAAGAGCAGTCAACGCTTTTCTCAATTCAAGCTGAAGGAATAAGGTACTTGGAGAAGTATGCTATCTCGCCGTCGGCTTCAACGCTTTGTTGGATGTCCAAGTTGACCGGGCGGCCGATCAGAGAGTTGAAAGGAACGCACCGGTCATGAGAGAGACAACCGCCGTTCCGGATCCAACCAGTTGTTTGTCGGCCTATGACTGTTTTTGACCTGGAGCACTGATGGGTTGGCCTTCCGCCTGTTTCTTCAAGCGTGTGAAGGTATTGTTCGAAGGACTGTCAGGTGCCCGCCGGCTTGCGGAAATGAAACTTCCACCAAAGGAAAGGAAACGTATGTATTCTGTGGCTGTCATGAAAAACTGGCATTGAGACGTGATTCAGAATATTGTTGGCGAACGCTTCGATTACTGCACGGCCGTTTCTTCTTCCTGACTCATCAAACCCAGGACATGCCCGATCACTCCCCCAGCAATGGCTACCCTCACGGTCTCTCCTAAAACATCGACGATGATCGGCGTGAATCCTCTGAAGAGATTCATATATCCCAGGAAACTCAGGTCTTTGCTGAGGGCAATGAGCAACATAATGACTGCGCCACTTTTGAAACCGCCGACAAAGGTTCGGATCTTCGCCCAGTACTCAAAAATGAACGCCAGCAGAAAAGCCACCACCAGATTCGAGAGAACGAGCGGAACGAAATCCGGCAAATGTTCCCTCCCTGGGAAGACAGTCGCCGTTCGCTTTTCCACGGCTTCCAGTGACGCCAAGTTGAGCGTCGTGATTTACATTCAACCTTCGATTCAATCAATCAAGTTGCGAAACCGTTCCCGCGCTCCGGTCCAACGCTGAGCTTCGAAAACGGGCGACTACTGCGGAGCGAGCATGTCGTCGCCCCAAAGGCTTGCCGCGTGGCCACAGATCTGGCACGTTGCCCTGAGGAGCGCCGTCGAATAGTTCTGAGGCCACTTGGGTTGTGTGAGTTCATCGACATAGAAGAACAATCTGTCAAGCGGAGCATGGCAGTAAGGACATCCGGTTTGAATTGCTTCAGGATGAAGGATTGCCAACACTTCACGGAAGTTAATCTCGGTGATTTGGCCATTCGGAAGAAAGACTACGTCTTCCACGTCCGTGAACGAAATGAGTTTCTGTTCGTTGTCTGGCGGCAAACACCTCGGCCGCGTCGAGCGACCACACAGGTCCTCCGGTTGCCATGGCACCGCTTCCGGAATGCGATCGTCAATTCGGAAATCGCCTAAGACTCCCCGGATAGAATCGGCAAGTTCGGGCAATATCGTTTCGCCTGTGTCGCATCGGAACGTGATCCCTCGGTACGCTTGCGACAAATAGCCAACCTGCTTGTCGAGAGCCGTCAGCCGTGGAGTCACGAAATTCCCCGCCAGGTCGCTTGCGTCTCCCATCGTGCCCGCCAGTGCAATCAAGTCGTCAAGCGTCGGCTGGTAACGCTCGTCGCAGACCAGCACCGTGCGAGGCAGTCGACGCATGCGGTTGAGGTATGACACCTCACGCAGAAGCCCAAGTCCCGTGATCGGCTTGATGAATGGAGTTGCCATGAAGTTATCCCAGAACTGTTCGCCGTTATACTCCGCTTTAGGAGCGGCGAAAGGAAACTCTGGGAAGTCAAGGTCTTTAGGTGATAAGTTCAGCAGGATGACATCAGCTTGTGCCATCCGCTGTAGCACTTGCCTCCGCCAGGTATTGTCCTCGGATGCTGTAAAGTCGATCCGCTCGGACGGAGAACAGTCATTGCCGAACGCCTGACGCCAATGGTCTTCCAGTTCTCGTCGGTCGCGCAAATCACTGACAATGTCGATTCGCCCGCTGCCTCCTTCCATCGCCAACGCGAGCGTGTTGAGGATGACGAAATTTGCTTCGTCCTCCTTGAACGTGCGCAGAAACAGTACCCTGAGGTCCGAACCTTTGTGGTCTCGACTCTTACCACTATCCTGGTTAGAGAACACCCATTCCAAACCCGAAAACCTGGGGGTTCCTGCGTTCCATGCGATCAAGTTAGCCACTCCGTGAGAGGAAGAGAGTCCTTCGCGGCCGGCTTCTCGAATATCGGCGTGAACGATCATCTGAGGCGGCTCAGCGCGAACCGCGCGCAAACTTTTTAAGAGGCTTTCCATCGCCGCCAAGTCCTCGGTTGGTCGATCAGCAACCAGGTCAATCGCCTGCTCTAACTGCAGCAGTGCGTTGTCAACATCGGCGATCCGGCGCCTCCGGCGGAAGCGACGGCCTAGCGCGATTGCCGCGTCGTGAAGGTGTTTGGCAGCCAACTGCCGCGACTCCGCGTCTCGTGTGTCCCTTCCCGCCCGGATCAGCAAGTCAATGGCAGTGTCGAGATCCGCCCGCACGGCGCTGATCTGCCAGCGCCGAATGAGAAACTCGCCCCGCAACCCCTGGAGCATCGCGTTCTGCGTCGGACGACTCCGCAACTCAACTTCAGCCAGAAGATCTAAGCCGCGGTCCAGAAGTTCCAGATTGCGCGCCTGCACCCCAGCGCTCATTAATTGAATGCTTGCCCGCAACATTCCGCTTGCATCGAACATATCCGTCTCCAGGATGCTCCTGAGGTTGATTTCAATGTGACGCGACGGACACCACCCCAGCGTCAGGTTTCCGAAGCAGAAAAATTCTTAGAGGCGGGCGTCGCAGCGGGTTATGGCAGCGACGATCGAGGCGTCGCCACCACTTGCCCACGGGCAACGCCCGCGTCTAAACGTTTAGCGGCGGACAACGCCGCCTCTAAACGAAGCCTTTCACAAGAAGACTTTATCGCCGCGATGGAAGAGCCTTCAAGCACTGCAGCTTGAACACTCGGTGCAGCGCGTCTGGTCCAGGCCGCAGCGGATGAATGAAGAGTAGCGCAGCTGCACTTTTTTCCTCAGCCTGCTGCAGGCATCGGTCGCAATGGTAATTGAAATTAGTGAAAGGCAACTAAGCGCAGCCGCTGCCAAGCACCAAGCCACTACCGCTGAAAATCTCCGCTTTGCTGTCAGCGCAGTACGATAATTGGCTTAGTGAAGGGCAACTAAATTGAGTTAGTGAAGGCAACTAACGTACAACCCACAACTAAGCACCAGCCACTACAATCGAAATCCTTCGAGTTTATTTTTAGCGAGATCACTTGAACACAGCATGGTTCCAATAAGTTAGCAGTGTGTCTGGCTTCCCCCGGAATCTCTAACCGGATTTTAACTTACGGGCAACTAATTTTCTTGCTTGCCCCTTGCTACTACGATAAACTGCCTAGACCATGATAACCGAGGAAGGCCTGCTGGAACTCAAGCGGCGCATCGAGGACCACTACCGCGAGCGGCTGAAGGCCGTTAACCTCATGCTCGAGATGTGGAACGACCTTCAGAAGCCACGCGACAAGCGCCTGCAAGCGGTTCCGGACCTGGCCAAAACGCCGCGGGTCCGTGGCGTCCTGGCCGCCGTAAAAGCCCTAATACCGGAATTACCGGAAGTTTTCGATCGCAACGATATTCTTCAGATGCTCAACGAACAGAATCCACAGCTTGCTTTCCGCGTAACTCTCGGAGGCTTGCGTAGCGCGTTGCGATCGCTGGCGAAGGAGGGGCTGATTGAATTGCGAAGCGAGGCCAACAAAAAGAACCCTGCTCGATACGGCGTCAAGAGAGCAGCCTAAGCGCGCACAAGGTGTGCGGCAGCTTGGATAGAACGCCGGCCAAACGGGGTTCACTTGGAGGGACCGCAGCGTTGCTGGCAGATCAACGCGCTGTCCGACGTGGCTAACTTCTGGGTAGAAGATCCTTCAACTCATAAACCAGACGAATCCGGAATCCCGAACGCGGCTAGTTGTGCGCAAGACGACCGGCCTAATTGTCGACCATGAACGATACTCTTTGAAGAATTTATTCGTTGCCCGCGGGTCAATGGAGTCCCCGATCCATGAATGCGGACCTTCTAACAACCGTTGCGAGTATATTCAGCGTGGTGGTGTCGGTGCTCGCGCTTTACCACGAGCTTCGCATCAGGCCGCGGAAGAGACACAGCAGCCAGAATCCACCTGGGTCCTCGACTGGACTAAATGTCGAGCGAATCGTTTGGCAGATTTTCGCAATGGCCGTGGCGGTAGACTTCGTTGTTATTTTCTTAGAGTTTCGCCGGTCGGGAACGCCGACCTGGAAAGCTTTTTTTGTATTTCTTATAGTGATTTTGCAGTGCGCGCTACTGATACATATCGCCAACCGAAGGAGTGATGAAGCTCGGGCGCGCCAGGCGGATCAAGCTGCCGACAAGATGGTGGCGGGCAGCAAGTCATCTTTAGAAATGATTCAAAGGGTAGTGGACCAGGCTGCCGATCAAATGCAGGCGGACCGTATTGAACACATGCCTGCCATCCGGGACCTACCGAAAAATTTGCAAAGCATGCGTGAGCAAATCGCTCTGGTCCAGGAGGCCGTCGATAAGCTCGCGGCGCAGTTTGGGGAACAACTCCTCGCAAGGCACGCCCATGACCCGGAAATCGTTGCGCGGACAATCTCTGAAATAAGCAAGACTGACCCGGAATCGAGCGATGACGGAGAGCTTATTGAAATCGCGCTTGAGGTAGATCCAGCCGAGCAACGTACGGTTGAGACGATAACTCCGCGAAAAGGCGCGGCCAGGAGCGACGCCCGAACGCGAAACAAATTGTCTACCAGGAAAGAAGCAACCTGGGACTCTCCAGGAAGCGATTGAGGCGCTGGTCCACTAGTGTTGTCTGGCTTGTTCCGGCGCGTTGGCTTGCTCGTCAGGTTCCGCCGATTCCTTCAATGCTTTTTCACCCAACACCACGCGCACGATGTGAGCTTGCTCGTCATTGGCCAACGGAATCACGTCGCTCGCTTGTAGTTCACCGTCCAGTTCGACTGTGGCGACGCCGCGGCTGACGGCGAGCGGATTCTCAACTTTAATGCGATAGACGGTGCGACCGCGGCGGTAAGTGATTTCAAAGTCGCGCCACCAGCGCGGCACGCACGGATCGATCTGCAAATGCTCACCCTGCAACTTGAAGCCAAGAATTGATTCGAGGCCTGCGCGATACATCCAACCGGCCGAGCCCGTGTACCAGGTCCAACCGCCGCGGCCCGTGTGCGGCGGCACGGCATAAACGTCGCCGACCGCCACGTAAGGTTCGACTTTGTATTTGTGCAAACCGGCGCGCGTTGCAGAGTGGTTGATCGGATTTAGTAACGAGAACAACTCGCCGGCCCGTTCACCGTCGCCGAGAATTGCAAAAGCGATCAAGGTCCAGAGCGCCGCGTGCGTATACTGTCCACCATTTTCGCGCACGCCCGGCACGTAACCCTTGATGTAGCCGGGGTCGAGTCTGCCTTTGTCGAACGGCGGCGTGAAGAGAATCACCAGGCCGTCGCCGCGTCGAATCAGGTACTCCTCGACCGCAGCCATCGCGCGCTGCTGCCGGTAACTTTCGGCAGCGCCCGAGATGACGGACCACGACTGCACGATCGAATCGATGCGGCATTCGTCGTTCTGCACAGAGCCGAGCGGCGTGCCGTCGTCAAAATAAGCGCGCCGGTACCAGTCACCGTCCCAGGCTTTTTCGGCGAGGGCCGTTTTCAGTTTCTCCATGTGCTTGCGATAACGTTCGCCGCGCTTCTGATCATCGCGAACGTCCGACAACGGCGCGAACGCCTCCAGCGTTTTGTAGAGAAACCAACCGACCCAGACGCTCTCGCCCTTGCCTTCATGGCCCACGCGATTCATGCCGTCGTTCCAGTCGCCGCCGCCCATCAACGGCAAGCCGTGCGCGCCGACGGCCAAACTGCGATCGAGCGCCCGAATGCAGTGTTCATAAATCGAAGCCGACTCGGTTGAAACTGACGGCTGCATGTAGGCTTCCTGCTCGTCGTCTTTCAGCACCGGTTGTTCGAGAAACGGCACGACTTCATCAAACACGGCATCGTCGCCGGTGACACTTGCATAAAACGTCGCGACAAACGGCAGCCACAGCAGATCGTCCGAAAAGCGCGTGCGCACGCCGCGACCACTCGGCGGATGCCACCAGTGTTGCACGTCGCCTTCTTTAAATTGATGAGCGCCGGCCAGAAGGATCTGTTGACGCGCGATGGCGGGACTGCTGTAGACGAGCGCCATCACATCCTGCAACTGATCGCGAAAACCAAAAGCGCCGCCCGACTGGTAAAACGCCGACCGCGCCCAGATGCGACAAGCGAGCGTCTGGTAGAGCAACCAGCGATTGAGCATCGTGTCCATCGCCGCGTCAGGAGTCTTGACTTCAATCGCGCCAAGCAGCGTGTCCCAGTGAGTCAGCACGTCTTCAAACGCATCGTTAACATTTCCGGGATTGACGAATCTCGCGACGAGCGCTTCCGCCTCTGCGCGCGAGGCGGCTTCGCCAAGCAGAAAGATCAGCTTCGCGACCTTCGCCCGGCGCGAGTTCGATCGTCGTTTGCAACGCCGCGCAGGGATCGAGCCCGGCGCCGTCGCGCCCTGCGAGATTAATCCGTCGCAAGGCCGACGGAAGAGCTAAGCTGCCGTTGCGTCCGAGAAATTCCTTGCGGTCGCAGGTAGCGCTCGAAACTCTTTCGTTGGTCGCCGTAAAAGCGACGCGCGTGGCGAATTCATTGTTGAAAGGATTGCGCGCAAAGATAGTCCCCGTCGCTTGATCAATCTCGGTGATGACGTACGGCGCAGAGTTGGTCCTGGCGACGCCCAGCACTAGTTCGTTGTATAGCGTTACCGTGAGCTTGCGTTTCCTGGTCGTGCGATTGCGCAAACGCAGCAGGGAAACCTTGACGGGCGAATCAAGCGGCGCGAACAGCAGCAACTCCTGAGAGATGCCGTGACTCGTGTGTTCAAAAACCGAGTAGCCCTGGCCGTGCCTGATGATGTACGGCTCTGTTTCGCGAATCGGCAGGGGTGTGGCGGACCAAACGGTGCCCGTCTCCTCGTCGCGGAGGTAGACAATCTCGCCGGGCGGATCGCAGATCGCGTCGTTGGACCACGGCGTCAGACGATTCTCCCGGCTGTTGACGGACCAGGTGTAACCAGCGCCGGTTTCAGTAACCTGAAAACCAAAATCGTTTTTGTTCGCGATGATGTTGGCCCAGGGCGCGGGCGTCCACTGCTCGGCGCCGAGCAGCGTCACATATTCGCGGCCACCCTGATGAAAACCGCCGAGGCCGTTGAAGAAAGTTAACTCCGGCGGCGCCACGGTCGGCTCGGGATAGGTTTGCGACGGCGAACGCGCGACGAAAGCAGCGGGCAGAGGTTCTGTAACTTCCGGACGTTCGAGTTGATCCTCGAGCGCGCCGCGCTCGGTAACGATCACGGCCCGCGCCACCGAGTGAAGCAAAATGCGATCGCCTTCCGGCATTTGATCGGTGCGGCGCAGGTAGACGCCGCCGGGCTTGTCCTGAAAAGTTCCCATGCCGCTGGTGCGAATCATCGCCTCCAGTTCCCGCTGCAGCGACTGCAGGTAAGTCGTCGGATTGTCGTTGAGAATGACGAGGTCGATCGTCAGTCCTTTGTAACGGAGGTACTCATGACCGTGCACAATCCTGCGCACCATCGGGAGGTCGGCGGCCTGACTGATGCGCACCACGAGGATCGGCAGGTCGCCGCTGATGCCGTAAGCCCACAGGCTGGACTGCGCCTGGGTGTTAAGCGCGAGCACGTGAGAACGCGGGCGCAGCGACGGATCGGAATAGAGAATGCGCGAGGCGAGGCGTTGAAAGAGATGCGCCTCTTCAGCGTCGATGTTTAGGTGGGTCATCTCGACCTGGGCCTTGGTCCAGGCGAGTTGCAGTTCGCGTTCAAAAGTATTCGGGTCGTGGTACTTGTCCGCCAGCATGATCGCCTCTTCGCGCGAGTGGGCCACGGCAGTGCTGAAGGAACAGCGCACGGTTTGATTCGGTTGAATCCGCACGCGACGGCGCAAACTGAACACCGGATCGAGCACCGCGCCGGTGGTGTTTGAAAGCGGCCGGTCTTCCATGACGGCGATCGGATCGGCGGCTGTGTGTCCCCGACCCAGGAAGCGACCGCGATCAGTTTCGTATTGCACTGCGCCCACCAGATCGCCTTCGACCACGACGACGTGAATTCCCCAGATAGGTTCGTCAGTGCTGGAGCGTTGGCGGCGGTGGGCCAGGATCGAGTTCTCGGCCGCGAAGAATTCCGTTTCGATGAACAGGTTACTGAAAGCCGGATGGGCAGCGTCGGCCTGCGGCCTATTCAGGACGACTTCGGCATAACTGGTCAGCTCGATTTCGCGCGTGCGGCTGGAATTATTCGTAAGCGAAATGCGGCGGACCTCAGCGTCGTCCTCTGCCGATACAACCACTTCCATATGCGTCGCGATCCCCGAATCGCTGCGCCAAAAGTCGGCTTTGTCTTCGGAAAACGACACTTCATACGACTGCGGCCGCTTGCGAACGGGCTGATAACCTGCCGACCAAACGGCGCCGCTTCTCACGTCGCGCAGGTAAATGAACGTTCCCCAGTTGTCGCGCGTCACGTCTTCGCGCCAACGCGTCACCGCGTCCACACCGCAGTTCGAGTAACCGCCGCCCGCCGCCGTAACCATGACGTTGTAACGTCCGTTTGAAAGCAGATGCGTGCGCGGCGTATCGGTATCGAGGCGGTGATAAACGCGCGTGCTCATCCCCGGCTGCGCTTGCGCGGGGCGACCGGTCAAGACTTCTTCGGCGCGCGGATGCGCTGCCGGCACGCCGACCGGGACGCGCTCCTGCAACAACAACTCAGTCGCCTGGACCAGGGGCTCAGCGTGGAACCGTTCTTCCATTCGATCGTCGTTCAATATATTAGCCAGCGAGACGAGACTCATGCCCTGATGGTGAGTCATGAACGCGCGAATCAAAACGTGGCGCTGTCCCTGCGGCAAGCGCTCGGCCGTGTAATCGATCGCTTCGTAGTAACCATAGGCGCCGAGCGCCCCTTCCCTTTCGAGGCGTCGCAGGTTTTCCATCGCCGCGGGCGGGTTGATCTCCGCGGCCAACATCGTGGCGTAAGGCGCCACCACCAGGTCCTCAATCAGTCCGCGCTTCAACCCGAGACCGGGAACGCCAAACGGTCCGTACTGGTAGTTCAGGTGCAGGTCGCGAACGTTGTAGGCGGACTCGGAAACGCCCCAGGGCACGCTGCGCTCTTCACCGTAACTGATTTGCCTGGCGACGATCGTGCGATAGGTTTCATCGAGCAGCGTTCCGGGATAGTTGCGCATCACGAGGAGCGGCATAACGTATTCGAACATGGTGCCGGTCCAGGAAATGAGTGCGCGGCCGCCATCGACCGCGGCAAGTTGCCGGCCCAAACGGAACCAATGCTCCTGCGGGACGTCGCCCTTGGCGATGGCGACAAAACTGGCGAGGCGCGCTTCTGACGCAAGCAGATCGTAGAAGGAATTGTCGGGTGTCTGGGCCGTGACGTTGTAGCCAATCGTGAAAACTTTTCGCTCCGGATCGAGGAGGAACTTGAAATTCATGTTCTCCATGACCTGTTCGGCGGCGTTGGCCAGACGACTGAGGCGCGACAGGAAATCACCGGAACCCGCGGCGGCTTGCTCAATCGTTTTCTTCAGGCGACTGAGAGTTTCGACGAGATTTCCGGTTTCGTCGCTCTCCGATCCAGCGATCTGCACGAGCGCCTTATCGCAAACCTCAGGCACTTCGGCGAGCGTGGGCACCGTCTCGAGCAGCTCCACCAGCGGCTGCCATTTGCCTGGGAGCGCGGGCATCCCGCCCGCAGATGAACTCGAAGCACGAACCTGAGCGCCTTCAGGGAGTTTGCGGGCAGGATGCCCGCGCTCCCAGAGTTCCGCGTGCAGCGTAGACAGCAGATGACTCCAGGGAACGAGCGTGTCAGCGTCGCGGCGACAGCAAGCGACCTGGTTTTGCAGGGCGCCCAACCACCAGCGCAGTTCCTGAAAATTCACTTCACCGTGTTCGTGGGCCAGCGCGTTGATGATGTCTTCGATTTCGAGAGTCTGCCGCCGCAGGGATTCAAAGAGCGCGAGCCATGCGGACAAACTGTCGCGAGTCTCGGCTCCTTCTCCGGCGGCTCCCTCCTCTCTCGCGCCTGTGCGCACCAGCGCGCGGCACGTCTCGATCTCGTCGCGCAGTTGTCTGACGGTAACAACCTCGGTGCGCTGTCGAAAACTGACGAGGCGTCCTGCTTCAATCGAGATCGCTTCGATCGTGTCGGCGAGTCCTTGGGTGATTCGCTCGTCAAACAACTTCACATCAGGCAACTCGATGCACGCTTGCTTGAGCGCGATTGAGTGGCCGGCGAGATTTCCGCTGTCGACCGTCGAGATGTACTGCGGTTGCAGCGGCTGCAGCGTCTTGGTGTCGTACCAGTTGAAAAAATGGCCGTGAAATTTTCCCAGTTTGTCGAGCGTCGCAAACGTCAACTCCGTGCGCTCGAGAAATTCCAACGAACCAACGTAACCAAGATCGTGCGCGGCGGCGGTGGCCAGGAAAAGCAGGCCGATGTTTGTTGGCGACGTGCGGTGCGCCAACACCGGGGCCGGGTCTTCCTGAAAATTGTCGGGCGGCAGCCAGTTGTCTTCGGCGCCGACGAACGACTCGAAGAAACGCCAGGTGCGACGGGCCACCTGCCGTGCGAACTTCGTGTCGGCTGGGTTGATATGCTTGCGTTCAGGCGGCCGCAGGACGCTGATCCAGTAAGCGACGAACGGCGAAACCAGCCACGCCGCCACAAAGACAATCGCCACCGGCAGAGACGCTGGACGGACGCCGAACGTCAAGCCGAGAGCCGCCAACGCCAGCAATTCCGCCGGCCACATGAACCGGAAGAAGGAGGCGAGGTCGCGACGCGACGCTCGCTCTGAATCCGCCGCCGTCACCCATTCAAGCAGCTTCTTGCGCGAAATCAGTTTGCGGTAGATCGTGCGAGCGATCGCGTCCGTCATCAGGTAAGCCTGATGCGGCAACAGCACGAGCGACAAAGCGACCTGGGCCGTGTTTGTTCTAACGTCGCCCCAGACAGTCCAGAAGTGGCTGGTCCAGGGAATGCCCCGCGGATGAATCAGCAGGCTCGTTGTCACGTGGAGGTAAACCGGAAACGCGACGATGACAACGACGAACAAACTCCAAAGCAGCGGCGAGCCGGGAAAGATGGTCCAGGCGGCCAGCAACCATAAGAACATCGACGGCGCCACGAGACTGCGGCGCAGGTTGTCGAAAATTTTCCAGCGCGAGATCAGCGGCAGCGGATTGCGAGACCGCTGTCCGGCGCCGTCAGGCACGGTGGGAAAAAGCCAACGCAAAATTTGCCAGTCGCCGCGCGTCCAGCGGTGCTGTCGTTTTGCGTAGACGTCGTAAGACGCCGGATAGTCGTCAAGCAACTCGAGGTCGGTGGCGAGCGCAGCCCGCGCAAACAACGATTCAAAAAGGTCGTGACTGAGCAGTGAGTTTTCCGGAACGCGCTCGGCCAGCGCCGCCTGGAAAGCGTCGACGTCGTACAGTCCCTTGCCGGTGAAATTCCCTTCACCGAAAAGGTCCTGGTAGACGTCGGAAACGGCGGTCGTGTAAGGATCGATTCCGGTGTTGCCGGAAAAGATGCGCGCAAACCTTGAACGCGAAGCGCTGACGAGTGAAATGCTGACGCGCGGTTGCACGATGCCGTAGCCGCGCGTAACGAAATTGAGCTGCGGGTCGAGCTGCGGCCGGTTCAGCGGATGAATTGCGGCGCCGACAAGTTTGCGAGCGGCGTCACGCGGGAGTTGCGTGTCAGAGTCGAGCGTGATCGCGTAACGAACGCGACGCAGCAAAGCGTCCTGTGCCGAGCGTTCTGTTTCCACCGCCGGTTCAGCGCCGGATTCGAGCGCCGTTGCGTCGCGAGAGTCCTCCCTCACGGTCGGGCTACTGCCCGCAACGCCGCGGATGAAACTCGTGTCTTCGGCGCCGCGCAGCAGACGATTAAACTCTTCGAGCTTTCCTCGTTTTCGTTCCCAGCCCATCCACCTGTTCTCGCCCGGGTTCCATTGGCGGCGGCGATGAAACAGGTGAAACCGATGCGGCAGCTCGTGGCCATGGCGACCATTGAGTTCGTCGATGCCGCGCTCGGCAGCCGCGAGCAGCGCGTCGTCGCCCTCAGTTTTTTCCGCGTCGGCATCCGGAAAGTCGCTGAGGACGGCGAAGTAAATATGCTTGTCCTGGTTGGCGAGATAATGGACTTCGAGCTTTTCAAGTTGCTCGCTCACCTGCGATTCACTCGAAAAGATCGTCGGCACAACCACCATCGTGCAGGCTTCTTCGGGCAGGCCCGAGGCAGTTTCCATTCGCGGGACCAGCCGCGGCGGAAACAAATGCGTGACGTCCCAGTTCGAAACGCTGAGGGCCAGATCGCTGGCGGGTATCAGCGCGAGCAGCGCCGTGACTAACAACAGCAGCCAACTCGCAAGCGGTCCATATTCAGACGCGTCAGAACCTGGCGGCGCGCTCAGCAGTACCAGCCGCATGGCGCTGACCAGCAGCGCCACTATGAGAATCGTCAGGAACGTGAGCGTCCCGAGATAGGCGCTGGTCGCATGACGGAGCACAAACCGACGAAAGCGCTCGCTGAGTCTCGGGCGGTAAGCGAAGCTGGTTTCCAGTTGCGAACAGCCGGCGTCGACTAAGTAATAACCGACGTGACTGGCCGGGTTGCTCGGGTTGCCCCGTTTGCTTGGCTCCGCCGCTTCTTCTTCTGAACCGCGCGCGTCTTCCGCCAGCTCCACCGCGACTCGCGCGACCTCGAGTTCGTTCGAACGCGTGCGCTTGCTGATGCGCTCGATGACGTGCCGGTAACGATCGCGCGTCGCAAACTCCATCCGCGAATAAGCGCCGGCCGGGTCTGCGCCGAGCAACGGCTCGATTAAGCTGACGCTTTCGAAGAAGTCGCGCCAGTCGAGCGTCGAAAGCAGGCGCATGCTGGTGATGATGTTGCCGACTGTGACCTGCGTCGCTGCCTGTCGCTGATGCTCGGCGTGAATGATCTGCTCGACAGTTACGCCCTGCCGGCTCAGTTGTTTTTCCAGCCACTCCATCACCGGCATCACCGCGGGATCCTGCTCGCGAAGACGCTGCGTCAGTTGCACCACAAACGACTGCGGAATCTTTTGCACTTTTCCCAGTCGCTCGGCCACCGGCGGAATCAGCGAAGACGGTTGGCGCGCGGCAAGTTCAAGCAATTTGTCGGCCAGCTTATCCGCCTGCTCGCGTTCCCCGCGCTCGCGCACGATCAGCACGGCCAGCCGGCGAAGATTTTCAACCAACGCCAGACGCAGCGTGATCGCCACGGCCCACAACTCGCCGATCGAAAGCGGCGCGACCGTTTGATAAGACGCGATGAAGCGGCGCAGCGTGTTGGTGTCAAGACGACAGTCGGTGTGGGCGATCAGGGCGAGGGCGACGGCGTAGATTCGCGGGTAGTCTTTGAGCTCGCCGTCCTCTAGTTTCGGCAGTTCATGGTAATAGCTCTTGGGCAGGTCTTCACGAATTTCGCGGAGCTGCTCTTCGACGATGTGGAAATTGTCCACCAGCCATTCAGCCGCCGGCGAGATCGTGCGGCCGTTGCGAATCGCTTCAACGAGCGTGCGGTAAGAGGAGAAGAGTTTGCGGCCATTGTTCTCGAGGCGCGGCAGGAGTTGCGCGCGTCCCTTCTTGAGAACGACGTGATGCTCCGCCGCGAGGGTTTGCGCATATTGCTCAAGCCGCTCGACACTAAACATCTCAGCCCTGACAGGCTGTTCATCGGCATCATTCGAGGCCTTGCCGAACGCTGCTGACAACGATCCGAAAAACTCACTCATTCTTTGACTCGAAGACAAATTGGCCACGCTCAGTTCATGGCGGTGGAAAGCATGCGTTCCCTGTTTGAAGTGCTCGACTATTTTGGCCTCATTCTGGTCAGCAAGTACACATTCAATTCTCTTCCGCACACACCCTAAGCAGAGCGGCAGTAACTTCGTGAAACCAGTCGGAGATCTTCAATAGCGCCAAACGCAACGAATTTTCCGAGGGTTACGCTACTTGGGTAATCCATTTTTCAACGAGGGCGCGGACCTGCAACTCTTTATCATAGGTATCATATAGGTCTTTGATTAGATCGAAAGGCACTTGCGGCAGGGATGAATGTTTTAGGATGAGACAGTCCTTACTCTGATAGTGCATCATTCCTAATTCATACGCGACATTGGGACTGTATGCTTGAAGATCTTCCGGCTCATCAAATAAGGCGATGCCAAATTTGCAGCAATACAAGACTGCAATCGGATTGTAAACGTTCCTGGTAATATTCCAGTCGTCTAGATCTGCTCTCACACCATTCAGTCCGTGTCGCTTTAGGCTCTCAATGATGAACTCACCCAAGTCTCTGTTAGAACTTCTAAACTTCATCATTAGGAAAACATTTTTTTCAAAGGGGAACCGCGCAATTTTTTTCTCTATATCTCTCTTGTAACCAATGAGGGGCTTAATCAACTCATAGTTTCCTTCACTTGGAATTGAAATCGTTTTTTCCTTAATGGGCGCATACTTTTCTATTTCTTCGGCAAGCACTCTTTTTACCTCTTCTAGTGAAGCTGAAGAATGCTGTTGCTGACGAAGCGCATTTCGTTGGGTTGAAGATTTGATTGCTTTTTGAATCGCATTGGTGAAGCTATGCTCCATCGACGATCTCTTGTTAATGAAAGCAGTGACACCTAGATCGGCGAGCTCTCTGATGGGTTCGTCCATAAATGCGGAATAAACAATAACGGATGGGTTAGGCTTACTTTTGCTTAAGGCACTCAAAAGCCATGTCCGCGACGCGTAGCGTCGCAATTCATGTGCGCTACTACTTTTGAGCCAAAGCCCGTCGACAAGCTAAAGCTTGTCGGACAGTCATTTGACCACTGCGCCGCTGCTTCGTTTACCCGAACCGGGCAAACCTACCGATCGTTCGATGCAACGACAGAATTGTTGGCCAAATGTAGCGCTCGCCGTTGAGTGAATTCAGGAAATTTGTCAACTTGCTCCTCGTTTTGGGAATTCTACAGTGGTTGAACTTGTTATAGGTTGGCCCTGCGTTGAGAGTTTGCTCAAATGTCAAACCAAAAACGTTTACGTCAAATTGAAGCTCCTCGCTCATATTGACTACGGTGTTGACCGCTCGCCGCCTTTCTTCGCGACCGAATCGTACTGCTTTGGTTGAATACTTCGCAGGTTTGAGCCACGCGGCTTGGGAATGCGGCTTGCCAAGTCTGCTCTCTGGAGGTGGGGTGAGGTCTATACCGAAGCCTCCTGCCGCGCCGGACGGGAAACGAGATCGAGATCAGCCAGAGAGTCTGGCAACGCGGTTCAGCAGGAAAACGAGCCAGTGGACAATAAACAAATCAGAAACGGTTACTTGTTTGCGATCGCGCTAATCGGCGCGGTCGTAATGCTGCTCTGCGGATATTTTCTGCCGGTAACCCAGCTCGACGGAAAATTTGTTGCCCTGACGTTGATTGCGGTTTTGATCGGTTCGCGAGTCACCATCAAGATTCCCGGCGCCCGCGGGGAAATTTCGGTTTCCGATACTTTCATTTTCCTGGCAATACTCTTGTTCGGCGTTGAAGCCGCCGTCTTGCTGGCCGGGGCCGAGGCCCTTTGTTCGTCCGCCCGCTTCACGAAAAAGCCCAAAGTTCTGTTCTTCAACGCGGGCGTGATGTCGATTTCGACGTTCGTTACCGCCTCGGCCTTTCAATTGTTCTTCCCGGTTGTCAGCCTGCGGGATGGTTATTCGCCAAATTTCGTCGTCGCTCTCTGCGTGATGGCGTTGCTGCAGTATGTGGTGAACTCCGGATTGATTGCCGTCGGTGTCGCGCTGAAGTCCGATCAGAGTGTTTGGCAGAGTTGGCGCGCGAATTTTCTCTGGACTTCGCTGACTTACTTCGCCGGTGCTTTTGGCGCCGCGATTGTCGGTCGGTTAACTGAAAACATCGGCTTCTTTGCGTTCATTGCCACCGCGCCGATCATGGTCATCGTTTACCTGACCTATCGCACGTATCTGGCGAACGTCGAAAAGTCGGCGGCCCAGGCTGACCAGGCGAAACTCCACGTCGAAGAACTCAACAAGTACATCGCCGAGCAGGAACGCATCAGCCAGGCCCTGGTTGAAAGCGAAGAGCATTTCCGCAACGCGTTTGACTACGCCGCGATTGGCATGGCGCTCGTGTCGCCGGAGGGTAGCTGGCTGCGCGTCAACCGATCGCTGTGCGAAATCGTTGGCCACTCGGAAGTCGATTTGCTGGCTTCCGACTTTCAGGCGATCACGCACCGTGAAGATCTCGGCAAGGATCTCGCTGAACTCTATCGCATGCTGTCCGGCGAAACTCTCACCTGCCAGTTAGAGAAGCGTTACATTCACAAACTCGGCCACAACGTCTGGGCCGCCAGCAGCGCTTCGCTGGTTCGCGACGCGCAGGGCGAACCGCTGCACTTCATCTTTCAGATTCAGGACATCACCGAGCGCAAACGCGCGGAAGCGGCGATTCAAACACTTTCGCTGGCCGACGAGCTGACGGGACTTTACAACCGTCGCGGCTTCCTGGCGTTTTGCAAACAGCACCTGAGCTCGCTTAACCGCACCAACCACAAGAGTGTCGCGCTGGTTTACGCCGACCTTGACGGCCTGAAGGGCATCAACGATTCGTTCGGCCATAAAGAAGGCGATCGCGCGCTGATCAAAACCGCCGAGCTGCTGAAAGAGACTTTCCGTTCGTCTGACGTGTTGGGACGTCTGGGCGGCGACGAGTTTACGGCGCTGGCCATGGTTGAGCCCGGCGACGGCGTGGACCAACTTGTGGCGCGACTCGAGCAAACGTTTGATAACTACAACGCTCTGAAGATCGCGCCTTACCGGCTTTCGATCAGTATCGGCGTGGCCCAGCTCAATGCTGACGGCGCGCAGACTATGGAAGATCTGATGGCGCTTGCTGACATCGCGATGTACGAGAACAAGCGACGCAAGCAGATCACGTTCAGACTGCTGGACATCGATAGCGAACACGCCATGGCGATCGCCTAAATAACCGTAGAGACATAGGGGAAAGGGTAAGGGGGAAAGGGAAACCGCGGGTTTCGTTTTCTCGCTTGCCCTTTACCCTTTACCCCTTCCCCTTTACCCTTCCCCTTTACCCCTTCCCCTCTTTTCGCAGCCTGCCGTTTTGCTTTTGTAGTATTCTCAGCGCTCGTTCATGAGCGCCCCCGAAATCACACCAGTGACGACAGAAGATGCGCCCGCGTCCGGTCGCTGGCGCGCCCTCGTGTTGCTGTCCACCGCGGAACTGCTCGGCATGTCGTTGTGGTTCAGCGCGTCTGCCGTCGTTCCCGCGTTGCGGCACGAATGGCAGCTCAGCGACTCAAGCGTCAGCGCGTTAACGATTGCCGTGCAGTTGGGTTTTGTCGGCGGCACCTTGCTGAGCGCGTTTCTGAACCTGCCTGACGTCATCAGTGTTCGTTATTTCTTCGCCGCTTCTGCTTTTGCCGGCGCGCTGGCTAACGCCGCCTTCGGCGCCTACGCGCACGACGCGTCCACCGCCATCGCTCTGCGATTTCTCACCGGAATGTTTCTCGCCGGCGTCTACCCGCCAGGGATGAAAATCATGGCGACCTGGTTTAAGCGTTCACGCGGGATGGCGCTGGGCGTGCTCGTGGGCGCGTTGACGCTCGGCAAGGCCTCGCCGTATTTGGTCAACGGACTCGGCAGCTCCAACTGGCGTCAAAACATTTTCTTCATTTCGCTGTTGGCGGTCGCCGGCGGACTGATCGTTTTGCTCTTTGTCAGCGATGGACCACACGCGCTGCCGGCGGCAAAGTTTGACTGGAAACAAGCAGTTGCCGTTTTCAGGAATCGCGGCGTGCGGCTCGCGAGCTTCGGATACTTCGGCCACATGTGGGAACTCTACGCGATGTGGGTTTGGATTCCGGTGATGATTCGCGCCAGCCTCGCGGCGTCGCAGGCGTCGCCGGTGCAGGCCGAAGTGGCATCGTTTCTCGTGATCGGCTGTGGGGCGCTTGGCTGCGTCGTGGCCGGCCTGTTTGCAGATCGCATCGGGCGGACGGTGGTAACTTCGTGGGCCATGGCGGCGAGCGGCACGTGTTGTCTGCTAATTGGATTGCTCTTTGGAGGAAACCCATACTTGCTGCTCATCGTCGCCGCAGTCTGGGGCGCCACAGTGGTGGCTGACTCGGCGCAGTTTTCTGCTTGCGTGACTGAGCTTGGCGATCCGCGCTACGTGGGAACTGCCTTGACGATGCAAACGTGTCTCGGGTTTCTGTTGACGACTATCTCAATTGAGTTGGTCCCGTACTTCGTGAACCTCGTCGGCTGGCGTTACGCATTTGCGATGCTGGCGCCGGGCCCGCTGCTCGGCGTGATCGCGATGCTGCGGTTGCGCGCGTTACCCGAAGCGGCGAAGATCGCGCAGGGACGAAGGTGACTAACCGCCAGGACGCCAAGTGCGCCAAGGCCGGAAATAGACTGTTCCGTTTAGAGGCGGGCATTGCCCGCCGTCTCAACGTTGAACCGGCGGGCGATGCCCGCCTCTAAACGAGACTAAACAGTTATGTCTCTTGGCGCGCTTGGCGTCTTGGCGGTTAAGTGAATCGACTGGAAACCACAATGCCACACACAGATTTGAAACTGAGGACCCGCAAAATCATTCGCCTGCTGAAGCACGCGTATCCTGACGCGAAGTGTTCGCTCAATCACTCAAACGCTTTTGAGTTGTTGATCGCGACGATCCTTTCGGCGCAGTGTACCGACGCACGCGTGAACATCGTCACTCAAGATCTCTTTCGCAAATACCGCAAGCCGGCCGACTACCTTAAAGTCTCGGCGAAGGAACTCGAACGCGACATTCGCACCACCGGATTTTTCCGCAACAAGACGAAGTCGATTCAAGGGACGGCAAAAGTTCTGACTGAGACTTACGGCGGCGAAGTGCCGGAGACGATTGAAGAACTGTTGGAACTCCCGGGGGTGGCGCGCAAAACGGCGAACGTAGTTCTGGGAAACGCCTTTGGAATCAACTCCGGTGTGGTGGTTGATACTCACGTCACGCGGCTTTCGCATCGGCTCGGTTTGTCTGAGCAGAAGACGGCGGAAAAGATCGAGTTGGACCTGATCGAGATTGTGCCGAAAAAAGATTGGGTGATCTTTTCGCATCTGCTCATCGCTCACGGCCGGGCGATCTGCAAAGCTCGCAACCCGCTCTGCGCCGAATGCGTCGTCGAAAAACTCTGCCCGTCTTCCTATCTCAAGACCGGCGTGCCGCCTGGCGTCTGAACGCTATCGAGGCTGACCGCGGCCTGATTTTTCTTCCTCTGTGAAATCTCCGTGGCCTCTGTGCTTCTGTGGTGAACGGGCTTTGAACCCAACCTCCACCACAGAGACACTGAGGGCACGGAGGTAGCACAGAGACTGAAAGCGCCTGCTAGCGCATCCCCTCGAACGCCGTTACAATGACGCCGCTCCGCCATTCTGAAACCCGGAATTATTCTTTCCCGCAAAGATGCCCGTCGTCATTTATCGTCATTTTTCCTCGCGAAATCTTCAGTTTTCAGTCCTTTTACGAAAACAGAGGGCGACTGAGGGAGTGGCGGCGTGAGCTACCGTTTCCCCTGGTACCGGCTGGCTGACGAGCACCTGCTCGACCTGCGCATCTGCGATCTGGCGCTCAAGATCAAAGGCTCGTTTCTCGAGCCGCATATCAAACGTCTCTACAGCGAACTCAACGATCGCGGCATCCGTTTCAAGCCGCACGTTTGGTTGTCGGAAGAATGGTTTTCGCCTGACGGCGTGCCCGGCATCGCGATTCCCTTTTACCTCGCGCACCCGCGGCTGATGAAACTCGAGCGCAAACAAATGCTCGAAGTCGAAGGCGGGACCGATCCGGAATGCATGCGGATCCTTCGTCACGAAGCTGGCCACGCGCTCGACACTGCCTTTCGTTTACACTTCAAACGCCAGTGGCGCGAACTCTTCGGTTCCTTCACCATACGTTATCCGGATTTCTACAAACCGAAACCGAAGAGCCGCAACTATGTGCTGCACCTGCCGGCGTGGTACGCGCAAGCGCATCCCGCGGAAGATTTCGCCGAGACGTTTGCCGTTTGGTTGACGCCGCGCTCGCGTTGGCGACGGCGTTACAAGGGCTGGCCTGCGTTGCGCAAGCTGGAATACATCGACGACTTGATGGGCGAGTTGGCGGGAACAAAACCGCGCAACCGCACGCGCACCAAGGTTGAACCAATTTCCGAAATCAAGACGACGCTGCGCGAACACTATGAACGCAAGCGCGAGAAATACGACTTTGACTGGCCCGCCGTTTACGATCGCGACCTGCTCCGGATTTTTTCGAACGATCCCAGACATCAAACGCGACCGAGCGCGGCAAGTTTTCTTCGCAGCGTCCGTCGCGAAGTTCGTCAGATCGTCGCTGAAGGCACCGGCGTTCACCAGTACACTATCGACCATGTGCTTGAGAACATGATCGATCGTTGCAAGGAATTGAAGCTGCGCGTCGCCACGCCCACGCGAGAAGCACGCCGTCGCGTCATGATCGTTTTGACAGTTCAGGTAATGAACGTGCTGCATTCGGGTTATCATCGCATCGCGGTTTGATCTCTGCGTTTCCTCGGCGTTCTCTGCGACTCTGCGGTGAAAGTTCGGCGATGCATTCAACGCAGAGCCGCCGAGTTCGCCGAGATCACGCAGAGAACGAAACCTTAGCCGTATGACTTTCGAGCCCAAAAAAAAGCTCCGCATCATCGTGCTGGTCCACCAGGACTTCGTGCCTCCCGATTCGCTTGACGGACTGAGCGACAAGGAAAAGCTCGAGATCAAAACGGAGTACGACGTCGCCTCCACGCTTAAAAAAATGGGCCACGAAGTTTATCCCGTCGGTCTCTACAATCAGTTGAACGCGATCGGTGACGCCTTGATGGAGCACAAGCCGCATATCGCGTTCAACCTGCTTGAAGAATTTCACGGCTATCCGCTCTACGACCAGCACGTCGTTAGTTACCTCGAGCTGATGCGACAGTCCTACACCGGCTGCAACCCGCGCGGCATGACGCTGGCTCACGACAAGGCGCTGACGAAAATGATTCTCGCCTATCACCGGCTGCAGGTGCCGCACTTCGCTGTGTTTCCGATGAATCGAAAAGTCAGACGGCCGAAGCGTTTGAAGTTTCCCTTGTTGGTGAAGTCGATCAGCGAAGAAGGCTCGGTGGGAATTTCGCAGGCGTCGGTGGTTCACGACGATGAAAAACTCACGCAGCGCGTGGAGTTCATTCACCGGCAAAACAAGACCGCCGCGATCGCGGAGCAGTACATAAAAGGACGCGAGATTTACGTCGGCGTCATCGGCAATCAGAACATTCAGACTTACGCGCCCTGGGAATTGGTGATGGAAAAGCTGCCGGAGGGTTCAGAAAACATCGCCACGCTCAAAGTGAAATGGGATCCGGCGTACCAGGAGAAAGTGGGCGTCAAAACGCGCGCCGCCGAACTCACGCCCGAACAGCACAAGACGCTCGAACGCCTTTCCAAACGAATCTACCGTTATCTTTTTCTGAGCGGGTACGCGCGGTTGGATTACCGTCTGACCGAGGATGGCCAGTTTTATTTGCTCGAAGCCAACCCGAATCCACAGATCGCTGAAGGTGAAGACTTTGCTGAATCAGCCGCTCACGGCGGCCTGTCCTACGACCAGTTGCTCCAAAAAATAATCACTGTCGGATTGAACTACCACGCCGCGTCACAAGGCTCTTGAAGCGTCGGCCTACCGCCGCCTCTGATCCTTGCGGAGGAAACTGCGCATTGGGCTGTATTCCCAGTTCATAGAAGAAACTGAAGGAACTTGCCCTCTTGACGCTCGCGTTCACATTGCTGTTCGCATTTAATCTCTTCCGCTCTCTGCCTAAACGTCGCTAAGTTTTCCTTCACATTGACTGATTCTTTTTTCACACCAACCGTTTCAGACATAAGTACTTAGTGAAGTTCGCTTCAGCTACAAACATTCTGTGACCTCTTTTGGTTCGCATGTCTTCATTCATGTGTGAGTCGTCACGAAACAGTCACATTGCCGCTTGTTCGAGGCTCTCTCGTTAGCTAGACTCGGTCTTGCCTTCAGGTGTTACCCCCCTCACCAAGAAAAAATTTAAGGAGAGTTTGACCCCTTTGCTGTTTAAAAAACTGTTCCCCTATGCGCTCGTGGCCTGCGCGGCCCTCGGCATTTTCCCCATGATGGCTGCAGCGCAAAATGGCGAAGCGCGCCAGCGCCAAACGCAAACTACCCCAACCCTCGAACTTTCTGCGATCGACAACGATCCGGTCATCATCTCGCTGGCTTCCCCGGAAGACATCAAGGCGTCTAAGCCCGTGACAGCGTCACCGGCCAAGGGCGTCAGTGGTCTTCAGTTCCAGCAGATGATCACAGCCGCGATCGACCAACGTCTGGGCTCGCCCTATCGCTGGGGCGGCACCGGGCCGAGCGCGTTTGACTGCTCAGGTTTTGTTTGGGCCACTTTCCAATCGGCGGGAATCGATTTTGAACGCGGCAGCGCGCGCAACTTGTGGGGCCGGTTCGCGGCGCCCGCTCCGGAAGAGCAATACAAATTTGGCACGCTCGTCTTCTTCAGTAATCTCGCGCACGTTGGCATCGTCGCCGACGAACATGGCTTCTATCACGCCTCGCGCCATCACGGCGTGGTCTATTCGCCATTTAACGAATACTGGCTGAAGCGCATCGATGGTTTCCGGAAGGTGCCGGTGGCGACGCCGTTCACGCTAACTGACTAAATCCGACCTGTCTTTACAAGATGAAACGCCGGCGCTACTCAATGAGCGCCGGCGTTTTTAGTTTGCAATCACAAACTACTTAGCAGCCTTGTCTCGTGCGTCCTCAGTGACCTTTGTGTCTCTGTGGTGAACGACCGTAATAAAGATTCACCACAGAGGCACAGAGAACACGGAGGACGCACAGAGAAGTTTTGGGCTTTAACCTGGATTAGACACAAATCCGGCGCGGTGTTCTTCGTCTCGTGCTTCCCAAACGACTGCGATCTTTGACACGGTGACGAAACACGTTTTCTCGTCGCTGTCCTTCAGGTGAAGCACACCGTCGGTGACTTGCAAAACTTCACCGCGCAGGCTCGAGCCGCCGCCACAGTAGACGTCAACTTTCTTGCCGATTAGTTGCGTTAACAATTTCTCCATAGGCCTGGTCTCCGCTTGTCGTTTAGCCGCGGGACCCGGTCCCGCCGTCGGCACGAGTGCCGACTCTAAACGACCATCATGCCAGCAGCTCGTACGCTACTTTTCCTTGCCGTTCCTGAACGTGATCTTGACGAGGGGAATCACATCGGGGTCGTCCTGTTGCTCGCGCTCAAACTGCAGCAGATCGTAATAAGCGCAGCGCGAAGTATCCGGATAGTCGCGGCAGATCGCCGGCCGCGCGTGATAGATCGTGCACTTTCGCGTGTCCTGATTCAGGAACATGCACGCCTCTCCGAACAGGGGATCTACTTTTCGCCGGAGAATTCGCTCTTTTTTGCCCCACAACTTGGTAAAGCGCACCGCGGCCACGTCCGGCGTCAGGTTGAAGTGCGCCGCCAGTCGCCTGATGTCGCGCGGCGTCGTCTGGACGCGGTCGTAGATCGAACAACAGAAGGCGACACATTTGTCGCAGTCGTACTTCAGTTTCTTGAACCCGTTGACGGCCATCTTCTATTGGTTACCTTTGTGACTTCTTCAACTCTTTGAAGCGAAGCGTGGCCGCGACAAGTCGCGACCGACCAAAGCGGTGACAGGTCACCGCACTCCAAATTCATCAACGCCGCTTTGATTTCTTGTACTCAGAGACCAGCAGCTGCATAAACTCACCGCGTCGATCGTAAAGGCGCTTGGGCTGGCGCGGCGCGTGCGACGCCAAAGCATAAGCTGTAATGATCGGAAGCGCCACCGTGGAATCGACGTAACAAACAACCGCGTCCGGCAGACGATCAGGATCGACCTTGCCCCACGACACAGCTTCTCCCGGCGTGGCGCCCGACAGTCCGCCGGTATCGGGTCGCGCATCGGTTACTTGCAGAAAATAGTCGTGCCCGCGTTCATCGATGCCGAGCACTTCCTGAATCTGCGGTTCGGTCTGCAACAGGAAATTCTTGGGAGAACCGCCGCCCAGAATGAAGCAAGCTGAGCGACCCGAAACTTTTTTTCGTCCCGTCGTTTTACTGCCAACTGCTTTGCCGGCGCTCGCATTGCGCTTTGCGGCCAACACGATCGCCGCAGTTTCATTCACATCCAAAGACGGGTCAAACGCAAGTTTGTTTCCCTGCAGCGCTTTCGCCGCGACGTTCATGCCGATCGAAGAATCGCCAGGCGATGAAGTGTAAATCGGCACGCCATACTCATAGGCCACTGCCAGCAGCGATTTGTCTTTCAGCCCCAACTTGCGTTCACGCTCATGCACGTAACGTCCGCACAAGTAGTGAAACTCCGCAGTCGACATCGTCTTTTGAAACTCTTTGCCGGAAATTATCTGGCGAAAGAAAGCGTCGGTATCGAGCAACACGGAATAGTCGAAGAAGATGTCGTAGATGCGGACCACTTCCTCTTCGCGCAGGACAATGTCTGAGATGTCTGAGCGGCCTTCGCGCATCACCAGGCCGATACCAAAGTGCGTGTCGTGGTAGAGATTGGCTCCGGTGGAAATGATCCAGTCGATAAAGCCAGCTTTGATTAACGGGATCAGCGCCGACATGCCCAAACCGGCCGGTGTCAGCGCGCCCGTGATCGACATGCCAATCGTCACTTCCGGCTCAAGCATCTTCTGCGTGAAGAGTTGGCAGGCTTCACGCAGCCGCGCGCCGTTGTAAGCAATGAAGGCTCCGTCGACAAGCTCCGCGACCGTGGTAGTCGAAGTTATCGGCGCCGGATCGATTCGCCTTCCCTTGAGAAACTTGCTGGTTCGTTTTGCCATCGTAGTCTTAGTTTTCGTCGCTGTGTGCCGTCTGGACTTGCTTCCACCCGCTCACGCAGGTGGTTCTGACTTTGGACTTTGGACTTTGGCTTCGGGGTCAATGCGCCTGGCTCATTTCGTTTCCGTTTTCGTCGGCGGAACGCTTGACGCGAAGCCGGCCGATGCGCCGTTCGTCTGCCTCAAGCACTTCCACTTCCAGTCCGCGAAACGTCAGTTGCTCGCCGGGCTGCGGCACTTTGCCTGACTCGTTGATCACCAAACCGGCGATGGTCGTGAAATCGTCAGCCGCGATGTCCATGTCGAACAGCCGCTCAATCTTTCCGATTTCAGTTGAACCCAACACGTCAAAAGACCCGTCGCGTTGTTCGACGATGTCGTTGAGTTCGTCGCCTTCAATGTCTTCGTCTTCGATCTCGCCGACGATCTCCTCGAGTATGTCTTCCACCGTGACCAGGCCGGAGACGCCGCCGTATTCATCGATCACCATCGAGAGTTGCACGTGCGCCTTCTGCATTTCTTCGAGCAACTCCGCAACCGGTTTGGTTTCCGGAACAAAATAGACGGGACGAACGAGCGGCAGGATTGGCCCATCAGCATTCCCTTCCGCCCAATATTGGAGCAGGTCGCGGACGTAGACGATGCCCTCGACGTTGTCGATCTGTTCGCGATATACCGGCAGCCGCGAATACTTCGATTCGATCATGACATCGCGGGCTTCGCGAACGCTGGCAGCGGCCCCAACCGCAACAATGTCAGGCCGCGGCGTCATCACTTCACTGACGCGCGTGTCGCCAAACTCGATGATCGAGTGAATCAGCTCGCCTTCTTCTTCTTCGAGTATGCCTTCGGCCTCGCCGACATCAATCAACGCCTGAATGTCGTCGCCCGCGTCCTGTTCCTCGTCATCGTCGCCGTCTTCCAGCTCCTGCTCTTTCCGTTTTGAGCGGTCAAACAAACGATGAAAAGGGTCCGCCGCAAAAGCCATGAGGGGCAAGAGCGGACGAATCAACGGCAAAAGGAACAGCAGCGTGCTTTCGGGATCGCGTGTGGAAATGAATAACGGGATGAGCTGTCGAAAGATACCGGCGAGGATCAAACCACCGAGCAGTCCAACTAACACAAACCGATCTTCGCTGAATGACGAGAGCGAGATCGACGTGACGAGCACGGCGACGGCCACCAGCAGCATTTGAATTGTCGCCGAGATCGCAAAACTAAACCGCGGGCGATTTCCGAGCACCTGCTTTAGAAATTCAGCCGAACGCAGTTTCGCACGTTCTTCAGCTTCGGTGATCAGGCGACGCAGGCCCACGTCGCTCAACTGACCGAAAGCCATGTCGACCGTCGCCAGCAGGGACAACCCGCCGAGCAACACCAACGTTAAGATGATCTCAATCTGCATTTGAAACTAGTGAATAGTAAATCGTAAATCGGAAATAGTTAAGTTGCTTTTTCTCGTGACGCGTTGGTGGCGACTCTGTGCAACATGCTTCAATCGTTTTCTCAGCGAATCGCCCGATATGTTCATCCTTTATTTACGATTTACCATTTACGATTTACTTCTCTTCAAATCCCAAGCTTCTTCCGCAGCCGCAGCTCCAGCCGATTCATTTCACCATTATCGGTAGCATGATCATAGCCACAGAGATGAATAAGGCCGTGGAGAATCAGCTGCGCGATCTCCTCGTCAAACTTCAAGCCGTTTTCCTTGGCCTGTCGCGCCGCTTGCTCAACTGAAATGACTACGTCGCCGAGCCGGGCGCCTTCCAACTTTTCAAACTGATCCTGCTCTGCCGGAAACGAAAGCACGTCAGTTGTCTCGCGCTTGTGACGCCAGAGCCGGTTAAGCTCACGCATCGCGCGATCGGAAACGAACGCTACGGTCACGCCTGTGTCGCGGACCGCGGCATCCGGCAGTGCCTGCATCGCCTCCGTCACAAATGTCTGCCAGCGTTCGCAGTCAAGCGGCAACTTGCGCTGGCGGTTAACAACTTCCATCATGCGCCGATCCGATTAGCAAAACGCAATTCAAACGCGGCTTCGCCGCCTGATGTGCGGAAAGGCTCTGCCTTTCCGAGACTCGCGACAAAGATCGGGCTATGCCCACCGGTTCTGGGGGCGCAGCCCCAAACAACCGGCGTTTCGGTTACGGTGGGGCGTCGCCGCCACCGCACATCAGACGGCATAGCCGTATCCGGTTGGCCTGTCGACAACATCTAAATGTGATTCTTCTTGTGGGAATGTTCTTCGTAAGCCTTGATGATCATCTGGACCAGCTTGTGGCGCACCACATCTTTCTCGGTGAAGTAAACGAATTCGATGCCGTCGAGATTCGCCAGCACACGTTCCGCCTCAATTAGTCCGCTGCGTTTGCCTTGCGGCAAATCGACCTGCGTGACGTCACCCGTGATCACCGCCTTCGAACCGAAACCGATGCGCGTCAGAAACATCTTCATTTGTTCGCTGGTCGTGTTTTGCGCTTCGTCGAGAATGATGAAGGCGTCGGACAAAGTACGTCCGCGCATGAACGCGAGCGGCGCCACTTCAATCACCTGCTTCTCCAGCAGCTTGGTCACGCGTTCGTAGTCGATCAAATCAAACAGCGCGTCGTAGAGCGGACGAAGATAAGGATCAACTTTTTCCTGCAGGTCTCCGGGCAGGAAACCTAACTTCTCGCCGGCCTCAACCGCAGGCCGGGCCAAGACGATCCGGTTGACCTGCTTCTGCATGAGAGCCTGCACCGCGAGTGCAACCGCCAGGTAAGTCTTGCCCGTGCCCGCGACACCGATTCCGAAAACAACGTCCCGCTCCTGAATCGCCTGAATGTACTTCCGCTGCGTTGCCGACTTTGGCGCGACCTGTTTTTTGCCGGCCGGATTGAAGCGCGCTTTGGTGAAATAGTCGCGCAGGCTGAAGGCGCGGTCCTCGGCAATTTGCGCGAAGGCCTCGCGGAGTTCCTTGTCGCTAAACGATCGACCCTCGCGGAAAAGTGCGGAGAAGTCTTCGAGGATGCGCTCGGCAGTCGCGACGTCTTCCGGGTCGCCGTCAATCGAAACGTCCTGCCCGCGCGCGTCAATGCGCACGGCGAGCAACGTCTCGAGATATTTGATGTTTTGGTCGTGGACCCCGAAGAGCGTTTCTAACCCGCGAGGTGGCAGTTCGATTTGTTTCAAATGCGGTCGCGCTCTCTTTCTGTTGGCGACGGAGTTAGAGGTGTGTGGTTAACGGCGGTGCCCAGATGTGAGTCTGCTGAAATTGCTGGCATATGTGATCGGCTTTGACGCTACTACAGCAATCATTAGCTGTCAAATTTAACCAACGAGACGCCGCAAGACCTTGACTTGTTTAGCGGCGGGCACTGCCCGCCGTCTCAACGTTGAACCAGCGGGCAGCTCTAAACATCTGACGCGTTCCTGGCGTTCCTGGCGTCCTGGCGGTTAGTTAACGCTTGCTTGACACTCATTGATCCCGTCCCTATACTCCTCCACTTGCGCAACGACCCGCATCGTGTAAACTGATTGCGTAAACACCACCAAAGAACGAGTTGTAAGCCGGAGAGATTGAATGCCGAATCATAAATCAGCGGAAAAAAGAATGCGCCAGAGCGAGGCGCGCCGAAAGATTAATCGTGGCAATCGCAGCCGCGTGCGAACGTCGATCAAGAATTTGCGCGGAGCCATCGGCGCCGGCGACGCCAGCCAGATTAAGGAACTTCTGCCGGGAACGATTTCAACGATCGACAAGGCCGTGCAGAATGGCGCGTTGCACAAGAACGCGGCGGCGCGCTACAAGTCGCGCTTGACGGCACGTTCGAATGCAGTAGCAGCCAAGTAACTTTTACGGCAAACCAGTTTAGAGGCGAGGCGGATCGATTATTCGGTCCGCCTCGCTTTTTTGTAGATTCGTTTAGAGGCGGTTTTTTGTAGATTCGTTTAGAGGCGGGACTCGTCCCGCCGTCGGCACAAGTGCCGACTCTAAACGATCATTCAGGAAAGGAACGCGATGAGTACTCTCTACCAAACCGAACAGGAAATAGAAGCAGTCGTTGCCGGTTTTGAAAACTGCACGACCGGCAAAGCCGAATTCACACACCTCAGCCACCTTACCGTCGCCGTTTGCTATCTCCGCGACTCGACGCCGGAGCAGGCCTTTCAGAAAATGAGCGACGGCTTGTTTCGCTTCCTCGATCACCACGGCGTTGGACGCGCAAAGTATAGCGAGGAGATCACGCGCGCCTGGCTCACGCTGGTCCACGAAGTTTTGAAAGGTTTGGATCCGCAGCTTCCCACGGTGGCGATCGCGAACGTCGTGCTCGAGCGGTTGGGAAATTCGCGGATCGCGATCGAAAGCAAGAAATGAGATAGCGCGGACGGCCGGGCTAACGATATATTAAGCTCCCGAATCCGCAGCAGAAGGAGAACGAAAATGACGACCCGCAATTTCGGCACGGTGGCGCTGATGCTGGCCATAACCCTCTGGGGAACATTGCTCGGCGGCGTGGTCTATTCTCACCTCGTCTTTTTTCCCGTCTATCTGTCTGCGCTTCCGGATTCCGCTGTCCTCGTCAACGGACCATTCGGCTTGAGCGAAGGAATTTTCTGGGCGATCATGCACCCGCTGCTCATCATCTCGCTAATCGCGGCGCTCGTGCTCAACTGGAATTCGCGCCCCAGACGCAGGCTCATCGCCCTCAGCTTCGCGATCTACGTGGTCATACTTTTGGTCTCGATGTTCTTTTTCGTTCCCGAGCTCATTCTCTTCAAGAACAGCCCACAGTCGACCGTTACGGCGACTGACTGGCTCGCGCGCGGACGGCGTTGGCAGCGACTAAGTTGGTTGCGCGGACTGGCGATGTACGTGATGTTTGTCCCGCTGCTGTGGGCGCTAACGAAACCCGCGGGCACTGACAGAGAACTAATAGCCACGGATTAACGCGGATTATGCGAATCTGAAAACGTTACTGTGCGACCTCCATTTCTGATCTGATGCGCGTTCGTCCGCGTAAATCCGCGGCTAATGTTTCGTTCCGCTGTGAGCTTAGGCAGCTGGTTTCCTGCCAGTAACGATCAGGACTTCTGCCGGAAATTTCATGCCGCCGGTTTTGAAGTAACTGCCCACTTTCTTCTGCACCGTGTATTTGATCGCTGCAATCTGATCCGGTACCAGCCTCGCCAGTTTTTTCCGAAACGTGTCAGACATCTCAGTTCGCAACTCCCAAAACTGCTCAACTGTGATCGGCGCCTCGATCGTGAATGACAGTGGATGCTCTTGCACGTCCGTCGCTCCGGCTTCGCGGAAGAGGCCGGCCAGTTTTCCTGGCGCCGCAAAGCGAAAAGCGGTCGGGTCGTCTTCCTCCTCGGGTTCAGCCGGGACAAAGCGATCAAGAATCTCAGTGACCACGCTGAAAAACGGATTCACTTCCCTGCCCGCCCACACGAGAAACGAAACATGGCCGCCGGGTTTGACGACGCGAAGCGCTTCGCGCAAGCCAGCCAACGGATCGGGGAAGAACATGATCGCGAGCCGGCTAACCACGACGTCAAATGAATTGTCCGCCGCCGTCAGCCCCTGGGCCGGACACTGTTGAAATTGAATGTTCTGTAGTCCGCGTCGCTCAGCTTCAGCACGCGCGGTCTTGACCATCCCCGCCGCCGGATCGGTGTAGGTTACCGAACCTGCGGCGCCAACCACTGTGGCGATCGTCAGCGACGGTTCACCGCTGCCGCCGCCGAGATCGAGCACGAACTGTCCGGCAGCGATGTGAGCATCCTCGATGAGGGCGCGCGACAAGTCGGCGAACATCCTCTCGATCAGTGCCTGATATTTGTTCCAATACTGGGAAGACGTTTCCCAGGCGGCGAGGATTTCGTTGGAGTTGCTGGCTGTCATATTTTTGGAGTGCGGTGACCTGTCTTTTGGAGTGCGGTGACTTGTCACCGCTTTGTTTGGTCGCGACCTGTCGCGACCCCGTCACATTTGGACTACTCGAATAGATGCGGCGTCAAGCCGCCGCAAACTAAAGCGGTGACAGGTCATCGCACTCAAAAAAAGTCTTACGCAAGATCAAATAACAAAACTTCCGCGGCTTCCGTCGCGGTGACGCGAAGGCTGGTCTCGTCGCTAACTGCCGCGCCGTCGCCCTGCTTCAGCGCGACTTCATTCAACATTACGGAGCCGGCGGCGACTTGCAGCCAGGCGCTGCGTCCTTTGTCCAATTCATGAGCAACTTCCTGCCCCGCATCCAACAGCGACGCGAAAATCCTGGCGTCCTGATGAATTTTGACTGAGCCGTCGGCGCCGTCCGGCGACACGATCAGTCGCAGCTTGTTGCGCTTCTCGTCGTCGGAAAACTTTTTCTCTTCATACTCAGGCGGCCGGCCTTGCTCAGCGGGCAGGATCCAAATCTGCAGCAGATGGACCGGCTCATCCGGCGAAGGATTGGCTTCGCTGTGCCTGACGCCGGTGCCGGCGCTCATGCGTTGCGCGTCGCCGCGGCGGATAATCGACCCGGTGCCGAGGCTGTCGCGATGTTCGAGGGCGCCCTGCAAAATGTAAGTGACGATTTCCATGTCGCGATGCCCGTGCGTGGGAAAGCCACGGCCCGGCGCGACGAAGTCTTCATTGATCACCCGCAGCGCGCGAAACTGCTCGTGCTTCGGATCGTAGTAATCGCCGAAGGAAAAACTGTGGTAGGTATTGAGCCAGCCGAAATCGAAGTGGCCGCGCTCCTCTGCTTTGCGAATCGTGATCATGGCGTTGCCTGGATGTTCAGAGTTCAAGCTTCAGCTTGCCGACGCTCCAACTCAGCAACCCTAAAGGTTGAACTCTGAACTTTGGACCGTCTTAACAAAGATCGCTGCCAACTCATTCAGCCCCTGCGCATCCTCATTGTCAAACCGCGCAAACAACGGACTGTCGAGATCGAGCACGCCGAGCAGCCGCTCATTTTTGATCAGCGGCACTACGATTTCAGAATTAGAAGCGCTGTCACAGGCGATGTGGCCGGGAAACTCGTGCACGTTATCAACCAGGATCGTCTGTCGCTGCTGAGCTGCAGTCCCGCAAACTCCTTTACCCATTGCGATGCGCACGCACGCGGGCTGACCCTGAAACGGTCCAAGCACGAGCTCGTCACCACGCAGCAAGTAGAGTCCTGCCCAGTTAACGTCAGGCAGCGAATGGTAAAGCAGCGCCGCGAAGTTTGCCGCGTTGGCGATGAAGTCGGTCTCAGATTCAAACAAACTGCCCAACTGCGCGGCGAGATGAGCGTAGAGCTCAGCCTTCGAAGCCGTTTCTGTCTTTTCCAGTTGAAAGGTCATAGCTGTTTTTGGAGTGCGCTGACCTGTCAGCGCTTTAGTCGGCCGCGACTTGTCGCGGCCACTGCGAAGCTCACTTATGAAGGGTTCGGGCGTCAAGCCGCCCGAAACCAAAGCGGTGACAGGTCACCGCACTCCAAAATTTGGTGCCAGCTAAACCACCGCCGGCCGGATGCTGATGACCACCGATTTTGATACCGGCGTATTGCTCTTGTCCGCCACGCTGCGCAGCGGCACGAGCACGTTCGTCTCGGGAAAGTAAGTTGCGGCGCAGCGTCGGGGAATGCTGTACGGCACCACCACAAAGCGACGCGCGACGCGCTCTTCGCCGTCGAAGTGGCTAAACAGATCCACTGTTTGCCCGTCATGCAAACCTGCCGCGCGAATGTCGTCGGCGTTAAGAAAGACGACGCGCCGGCCGCCGTACACGCCACGGTAGCGATCATCCAGTCCATAGATCGACGTGTTGAACTGGTCGTGGCTGCGAATCGTCATCATCAAATATTCGTCAGGCTTCAGATCGTGGCGAGGCAGCTCATGAACCGTGAACACGGCGCGACCGCCCGGCGTGTTGAATATTCGCTGGCCCGCGGCGTTTGGCAGTTGAAAGCCGCCGGGACGACGCACGCGCGAGTTGTAGTCGTCGAAGCCCGGCACTACACGCGCAATCCGATCGCGAATCAAGTCGTAATCGGCGACGAGAGACTCCCAATGTACCTGGGCGCGGTTCCCGAGCGTCGCCATCGCCAGGCGGGCCACGATCGCCGGCTCGCTCAGCAGTTCGTCCGACGCCGGCTGGAGGAAACCGCGCGACGACTGGACCACTCCCATCGAATTTTCCGTAGTGACAAACTGTTCTCCAGACTCCTGCGCGTCAGTTTCCGTCCTGCCGAGGCACGGTAAAATCAACGCCGAGTCGCCGGTGATCAGATGCGCGCGATTCAGTTTCGTCGAAACGTGCACGGTCAGTTGGCAACGCTGGAGCGCCTCAGCGGTGAATTCCGTGTCAGGCGTCGCTGAAAGAAAATTGCCCCCGAGCGCGAAAAAGACGCGCGCCTCACGCGCGTGCATCGCCGCGATCGACTTCACCGTGTCGTAACCATGCCGCGCCGGCGGCTCGAAGTTAAACTCCGCGCCCAGTTTCTCGAGAAAGGCAGTCGTCGGCCGTTCCCAGATTCCCATCGTGCGATCGCCCTGCACGTTGCTGTGACCCCGCACCGGACAGAGGCCCGCGCCGGGTTTACCGATCTGCCCGCGGAGCAACATCAGGTTTACGATCTCCTGAATGTTGGCGACGGCGTTCTTGTGCTGCGTCAGGCCCATGGCCCAGCAAAAAATCGTACGCTCCGACTCGACAAACATTCTCGCCGCCGCTTCCATCTCTTCCTGACTGATGCCAGCTTGCTCGCTCAACGCTTCCCAGGAGACGTTTTCGATCGCGGCCGCAAGTTCGCCAAACCCGGTCGTGTAACTGTCGATGAACTCGCGATCGAGCACACTTCCAGGTCGTCGCTCATCTTCAGCGAAGACCGCCTTCATGATTCCCTGCAACAGCGCCACGTCGCCATTTATCCGCACCTGGAGAAACAGGTCCGCGAGCGCGGTCCCTTGTCCGATCCAGCCGAGAAAATCCTGCGGATGTTTGAACCGCGTCATGCCGACTTCGGGCAGCGGGTTGATGTGGACCAGCTTGCAGCCGTGCTGTTTCGCTTTTTGCAGCGCCGTCAACATCCGCGGGTGGTTCGTCCCCGGATTTTGGCCAATCACGAAAATCGCCTGCGCCTGGTCGAAATCTTCGAGCGTCACGGTCCCTTTGCCGACGCCAATCGTCTCACCCAACGCCGACCCGCTCGACTCGTGACACATGTTTGAGCAATCGGGAAGATTGTTCGTGCCGAACAAGCGCACGAAAAGTTGATACAGAAACGCGGCTTCGTTGCTGGTGCGACCGGAGGTGTAGAAAATTGCCTCGTCCGGGTGCGCCAGCGAATTCAATTCGCCGGCGATGAGCGTGAACGCGTCGTCCCAACTGATCGCTTCGTAATTGGTGGCGCCGCGACGCAGCACCATCGGATGCGTAATGCGTCCCTGTTTGCCAAGCCAGTAATCGGATTTGGCCGCGAGGTCGGCAACCGTCCACTGCCGGAAAAACTCCGGCGTCACGCGTTTGGTCGTCGCTTCATCAGCGACGTGCTTCGCCCCGTTCTCACAAAACTCCGCGTGCGAGCGTTCGCCATCCGGCTCGGGCCAGGCGCAACCCGGACAGTCGAATCCCGTTTTCTGATTGAGTTTGAGCAGCGTACGCACGCCGCGACCGACGCCCATTTCGCTCCAGGCTGTTTTGGCCGTGGCGATGATCGAGGGGATGCCGCCCGCCGCTTTGCTGATTGGCGTGATCTGAACGAGAGACGAATCTTCGGGCGACTCTGGTGACTGCGCGCTCGGCAGCGCCGATGATTTTTCTTGCCTGGACATCATTTTTAAAGAGGACGAAATGATTCTAGTTGACGACGCTGCCTCATTCAACAGAGCCGTGCGCTGGTCCGACAAACTTGCAGCTCCGGATTGCCATCTTTAGATGGCTAGCCCGAAGGGCAGTTAGGCCAGCCGTTTTACGGCTGGTTTACGCCGGTCTGAATTTTCTTCTTAGGCCGTTTCAACGGCCTTTCTACGCTTTGAAGTTTGAAAGGTCGCTGAAGCGACCTGAAGGATCTTCTCGACTGGTACTAACCAGCCGTAAAACGGCTGGCCTAACCGCCCTTCGGGCTAGCCTCGTAAACGAGGCAGAAGCCAGGAAGTTGAAAGACCGGCAGGCCTTGAAGACCGCTGACCGACGTCCGGTCAAAACGAATTGCCCACAGCAACCTGACCGTTCCGGTCACCCAGGCGAAATGTTCTTCGGTCCAAAACCTTAATTATTCCTTAACAAATCGAGAAATTCAGAGATGTGAACAAGCGGCACGATCTTCGCACTAAGGGCCGCGGCGAAGCTATCGCCAACACTTGGAACGTGGGAACAGGGAGAACAAGCATGAAGGTTAAAAACCAGCCCCGAGCAACCAGACAACTCATCACACTTGCTTTGATTGCTTCGATGTCAGGCGGCGTCTTGCTGAGCGGCCGCGCAACCGCGCATGTCAAACCGGGAGTTCGTGAAGCAGTCACACCGGCGACCAAGCGCGTGCCCGTCAGTTATCCAAACCTGCAACGCTTCGCCGTCAATCTGACGAAGCTGGCGCGTTTGGGAAAACTCGACGCGGTTAAGGGTTACGACGACGAGATCGGACGCGTGGTGGAAACGCTGGCGAATTCGACAGTCGCACCGGTTCTGGTCGGTGAATCGAATCTGGATCGCGCGGCGATTGCGCGTGGTTTGGCAATTCGCATCGCCTTGGGTGACGTGCCCGCGACGTTGCGCAACAAACAGATATTCAGTCTCAGCCTCGACGCAATTGCTGCCGACGCGAAAACCAGTCAGGACTTTGAAAGTCGAATCCAGGCGATTGTTGCCGAGACGATCAAGGCCGACGGCCGCGTGGTTCTCTTCGTCGACGAGTTGCAGGAAGTCGCCGGCAAGCATGCCACCCTCGTGGCGTCGTCAACTATCCAGACCGCGCTGCAGGAAAATGGCGTGCGCGTCGTCGGCGGCGCTACGCCGGCAGCGTACGCTCAGTACATCTCTGCGGACGACAAAGTCGCCGGACTGTTCAGGTCAATTGTGATCGGAGCAAACGCTGAAACCGCTTCTGCTTCGAACAGCGACGACGAACAGCAGACAGTAAGCACCGCCGAAGAATTCGAAGGCGACAAAGTCTCTCCTGATCTGCGCGAGTTGATGCAGGCCTCCTCAGCCGACGGTCGCGTCTCTGCGATCCTGCAGGTCGACGACGTGCGTAGCGGTGAGTTGAAATCGCTTTTGAAGCGTCACGGAGTTGAAGTTGACTCTCGCATGCCGCAACTGGGTGCGATGAAAGTTCAGCTTCCGGTCAGCGCCGTCGAAGAATTGGCAGCGAGCGGTTTGACTAACTACATTTCGCCTGACGTGACGCTCGAGTCTTTCGGTCACGTTACGGCTACGACCGGCGTTGACCTGGTACGAGTACAAAGCTCGCTGCTCGGTATCCCACTTTCCACACTCGACGGCAGAGACATCGGCATCGCGGTGCTCGACTCCGGCGTTGATTCCGCGCACAAGGCGTTCCTCCCCGGCAATATCAAATACAAGAAAGACTTCACGACGGAAAACAATTCCAGCAACGATCCCTACGGACACGGCACGCACGTGGCTTCCGCAGCGGCCGGCATCAGCACAACCGCTGGTAAGAGTTATGAGGGCGTGGCGCCCGAGGCGAACATCATCAACCTTCGCGTGCTGAATGCGCAGGGTGTCGGCAGCAGCTCGGTCCTGCTGAACGCGTTGAACTGGATTCTCGCTCCGGCAGACCCAACGAAGGCGCTGAGCTCGACCAATCCTCGCAACAAAGAGAAGTACAACATCAAGGTCGTCAACATGAGTTTGGGCGCGCCCGCGATCAGCTCTTACAAAAACGACCCGATCTGTCGCGCCTCGCGCGCGCTGGTCGACGCCGGAATCGTGGTTGTAGCCGCGGCCGGCAACAACGGCAAACGCGCCAACGGCACGAAGATTTACGGACAAATTCACTCGCCCGGCAACGAACCTTCAGTGATCACCGTCGGCGCGGTTAACACGCTCGGCACTGATCGCCGGGACGATGACGGCATTGCGACCTACAGCTCGCGCGGCCCCACGCGCAGTTCGTTCACCGACGCGAGCGGCGTTAAGCATTACGACAACCTGCTCAAGCCCGACCTCGTTGCGCCCGGCAACAAGCTCATCTATGCCGAGTCTGACTTGAGCAGCAGTGGCAGCGGCAACGGTGAAAACCTGCTCGTCAGACAGAATCCCCAGCTGGCTACGGACATCAAGGACGATGACAACAAACGCTTGATGTACCTCAGCGGCACTTCGATGGCGACGCCGGTAGTCGCCGGAACCGTCGCTCTGCTGCTGCAAGCCAATCCGAAGCTGACGCCGAACATGGTGAAGATGATTCTCATGTACACGACGCAGCCCCTGGCCGGCTACAACATGCTGGAGCAAGGCACTGGCGAACTGAACGTCGAAGGCGCAGTACGTTTGGCTAAACTTGTGCGCACCGACCTCAGCGCGACCACCGCGGCCGGCAGTCCAATGTTGACTACGTCGACACCGCCATCGCCGTCTTCAACGATTGCCGGAAAAACTTTCAGTTGGTCGCAGGGAATCTTCTTCACGCATCACTACGCAACCGGCTCGGCCCTGATCACGAAGTACCAGACTTACTACGGACTGGGTGTGGTCCTGGGCGACGGTGTCGTGCTTGGTGACGGAGTTGTCCTCGGCGATGGCGTAGTCCTGGGCGACGGTGTCGTCCTCGGCGACGGCGTGGTCCTCGGCGACAGCATCTGGACCAGCGCGGGCGTCGTGCTCGGCGATGGCACTCTCTTCTGCAGCGGTGTCGTGCTGGGCGACGGTGTCGTGCTCGGCGATGGCGTCGTGCTCGGCGACGGGGTAGTCCTCGGCGACGGCGTGGTGCTCGGAGACGGCGTCGTCCTCGGCGACTCTGCTGTCGAAGCAATGTCGGCGACAGTCGGCGGCGATCCCGGTCCGACGATGCATTGACGTAAGACTTTTCGACTGGCCCCGACGACCAGCGGGGCGTATGCACTGAAAGGTCATGCGCCCCGCACTTAACACAAACTTCAAAACTCCCACAGGAAACAGCCAACATGGCAGTTACCATCATGAGTCAGGAAACAAACCCCACCGGCCCGCAAAGTTGCGCTGACAGCGCGCCGGCCGTCCCGCTCGTTGAGGCAGAAAAGAGCGAGGCGTTGTCGTTTCTGGCTGAGCGGCCGCTCCACACCGTCTACATGGCGAGCTTGATTCGCGACAACGGCGTTGAGAGTTTCTTGAATCGCGGTACTCTTTACAGCTATCGCGGTTCGCGCGGCCGTCTCGAAGGCATCGCATTGCTGGGACACGCTACGCTGATTGAGGCGCGCACCGAATGTTCGCTGACTGCGTTCGCCCGTCTCGCCCAGCAAAGCAGCCTGCCCTACCTGATTAGAGGCGAAGAAGAGCGCATCAGAAAATTCTGGAACCAGTATGAGAAATCAGGACAGACGCCCAGCCGCGTTTGTCGTGAACTGCTGTTGGAGCAGGTTGACGCGCCGCGCGGCAAAGAAGTTCGCGGGTTGCGACAAGCCACGCTCGACGATCTCGAAAACGTCATCCGGGTGAACTCGGAACTGGCCGAAGCCGAAAGCGGCAGCAGTCCTTTGAAGCGAGACCCGGAAGGTTTTCGCAAGCGAACCGCGCAGCGAATCTCGCGCGGTCGTCATTGGATTTGGATGGAAGACGGCAAAGTGCTCTTCAAAGCGGACATCATCGCCGACACGCCGGAAGTCATTTATCTCGAAGGCATCTACGTTGAGCCAGACTGAACGCGGCAAAGGCTACGGCTCGATGTGCCTCTCGCAACTGGGCCGGCTGCTCCTGCAGCGAACGGGATCCATCTGCCTCACGCTTAATGCCACCAAAGAAAAGACGAAGAACTTCTACACGAATGCAGGCTTCGCCCTGCGCAGTTACTACGACACAATTTACCTGCAGACCGCCCACTAATCCGCGGACGCGGAAACGAGCCAAAGTGCGATGGCTACTCAAAGACAGATAAACTTTTACTTGTGGTCGGTGGTGTCTCTCGGCGGCGTGATTACGCTGGCGGTGGTCGCCCGCCTGCCTTGGCTGAGCCTGGGTTCGGGGTTCCTGCTGCTGGCCTCGATCACCGTGATGGTCAGTTCAAGACTGTCCGTCACGATCCCGCGCGTCAACACCAACATCACGGTTTCCGACACGTTCATCTTTCTCGTCATGCTGCTTTACGGCGGCGAGGCGGCGATTCTCGTTGCGGCCGCTGAAGGTTTTGCTTCCGGACTGCGAATCAGCAAGACGCCGAAAATCATTCTCTTCAACGCCGCCGTGATGGCCTGTTCCACTTCGTTTACGTGGACCTTGTTGTCGCTGGTCCAGGTCAACCATCAATCGAATCTGGCCGCGCTGGTCATCGCCGTGTCGGTGATGGCGCTGGCGCAGTATCTTTCAAACACGTCGATCGTTTGCGTCGGGCTGGCGCTCAAAAACAACCGGCGTTTCTGGCCCACCTGGAAGACGCATTACCTCTGGGCGTCAATCACTTATTTTGCCGGCGCCATCGCCGCCTGCGTGATTTACCGTTCATTCAATACGGTTGGTCTGTATGCGATGCTGGTGACGATTCCGATTATTTCGATCATCTACTTCACTTATCACAAGTATCTCGAAGACATTCGCCAGACGGCGGCCCACGCTGAGAAGGCTGAACGCGAACGCGCCGAAATAGAACGCGAGCGCGCGGAACAAGCGGAACGCCACATCGAAGAATTGAGCCGGCACATCGCCGAACAGGAACGCATCAGCAAGGCCCTCGAAGAAAACAAGGAGCACTTCCGTCACGCCGCTTTTCACGACGCGCTGACCGGACTGCCGAACCGCAGCTTGTTTATCGACCACCTCAAGCTCGCGATCGAACGCTCGAAACTTCATCACGATCATCTGTTCGCCGTGCTCTTCCTCGATCTCGATCGGTTCAAGAACATCAACGACAGCCTCGGCCACAACACCGGCGATCAACTGCTGGTGGCGATCGCGGACCGGATCGGCGGCTGCCTGCGGCCGACCGACACGATTGCCCGGCTGGGCGGCGATGAGTTCGCAATTCTGCTTGATGGTCTGGAAGAGTGGACGCTGGCGAGCGACGTCGCGCAGCGAGTTCAAAACGAACTCGTCAAGCCTTTCAGCATGAACGGCCACGAAGTTTACACGACCGCCAGCATCGGCATCCGCCTGAGCATGGACGGCCGCGAAGACGCTGAGAACATGTTGCGCGACGCCGACACCGCCATGTATCGCGCGAAAGACGCCGGCAAGGCGAGGCACGAATTGTTTCACAGCACCATGCACACGCGCGCGGTCGCTCTGCTCAAACTCGAAAACGATTTGCGGCGCGCGCTCGAGCGCGATGAATTTTGCGTTTACTACCAACCCATCATGTCGCTCGAGACTGAAGCGTTGGCGGGCTTTGAAGCGTTGGTGCGATGGAATCATCCCGAACGCGGGCTGGTGCCGCCTGACGAATTTATTCCAATCGCTGAAGAGACTGGATTGATTACCGAGATCGGCGCCATAGTCCTGCGCGAAGCTTGCTCGCAGGCGCGTGAATGGCACCGGGCGCTCGGCAAAGAAACGCTGACGATGAGCGTCAACCTTTCCGGCAAGCAGTTAACGCAAACGAATCTGATCCAGCACGTGCAAGACACGCTGGAGCAAACGGGACTCAACCCGACTTGTTTACGACTTGAGATTACTGAGTCGGTCGTGATGGAAAACGCCGAACTGGCGACCAACACGCTGCTGCAACTCCGCAGGCTCGGGGTGCATTTGAGCATCGACGACTTTGGCACCGGCTATTCGTCGTTGAGTTATCTGCATCGCTTCCCGGTCAACACCCTTAAGATCGATCGCTCGTTCATCGGCCGGATGGCGAAGGGCGACGAGAATTCCGAAATCGTCAGAACGATCTGCACGCTCGCCAACAATCTGGGAATGGAAGTGGTTGCCGAAGGCGTGGAGACGCGCGAGCAACTCGAACTGCTGCGGTCGCTTAAATGCGAGTACGGTCAGGGCTACTTGTTCTCAAGGCCAGTCGATGCTGAGAACGCCACCGTCATTGTTCGTGAAGACCCATCCTCTGGTTGTCTTTCAGTCGACGCGCTCATGGCGCTCGATCCCGCCACCTCGTTAGTGAACTAAGACAAACAACCGAGAACGCTTTGGAGTGCGGTGACCTGTCACCGCTTTGGTTGGTCGCGACTTGTCGCGACCCGCCCGTGTTGAATCTACATGAAAGGCGCGGCGTCAAGCCGCTGCAAATCAAAGCGCTGCCAAGTCAGCGCACTCCAAAAACTAGATCCCAGTACAAAAGTTGACTTGCCTTCACGTTTAGCTTAAAAGCTTCTTCTCCCTGAACAACAATCTGCAGTCGGGACTTTACGTGAGGACAACTTGATGACTCGTTCACTTTTCCACAGTCTTATTGCGTCTGTTTTATTGATCGCTGCCTGCGCCGTCGCAAGCGCGCAGGTAAAGCCTGGTCGCGATCCTAACCAACCAATCGACGATGCCTACACGAATAAGATCCGCGAATACACAACCGAGACTTTCTTCAATTCGCCGTTGACTGACTACTTGCCGGCGTCGCCAAACGTGCCCACGCCCAAGTCAGTTCTGGGAGACGTTGCCGGCGCTCCGGGCAAACTTCCCTACGCCGAAGAAATCTACCGGTACATGCGCGCCCTCGAGAAAGCGAGTCCGCGCGTCAAAGTCTTCACCATCGGGACGACGGAAGAAGGCCGCGAGATGATCGCGGTCGCGGTCGCTTCGGAACAGTTGCTCGCGCGTCTCGATGAGAACCGCGCGCGCCTCGCCAAGCTCGCCGACCCGCGCAACATCAACCTTAACGACGACGAAGCTGACCGGCTCGTCGCTGCTTCGTTTCCGATTTATTACATCACCGGCACCATCCATTCGACGGAAACCGGTTCGCCCACGGCGCTGATGGAACTCGCCTATCGCCTTGCGGTTGACGACAGCGCCTACGTCAAAACGATTCGCGACAACGTCGTGACGCTGATCACGCCGGTGGTGGAAGTCGACGGGCGCAATCGCATGGTCGATGTTTACAACTGGCATCTGGCCCACCCAAACGACAATCAGCCGCCGCTGATCTACTGGGGAAAATACGTCGCACACGACAACAACCGCGACGCGATCGGTCTATCGCTAAAGCTGACGCGCAACGTGCTCAATACCTTCACCGGTTGGAAGGCCCAGGTGCTTCATGATCTGCACGAGTCAGTTCCCTATCTTTACGACAACACGATCGGCGATGGACCATACAACGCCTGGGTCGATCCGATCCTGACTGACGAATGGCAGATCATTGGCTGGAACAACGTGTCGGAGATGACGAAGTTTGGCATGCCCGGCGTGTTTGCGCACGGCAACTTTGATACGTGGTCGCCCGGCTACCTGATGTTCATTGCGGCAACGCACAATGGCATCAGCCGCCTTTACGAAACGTTTGGAAACGCGGGGGCTGACACGGTCGAGCGCACGCTTTCGCCGGCGGAGTATCAGCGCACCTGGTATCGCCAGAATCCGCCGCTGCCGAAGGCCAAGTGGTCGCAACGCAACAACAATAACTACCAGCAAACCGCGCTGCTGATTTCGCTGCACTACTTTGGCAACAACACCAAGCTGTTTCTCAAGAATTTTTACCTGAAGAGCAAACGATCCGTTCTGAAACCGAAGAATGAAGGGCCCGCCGCGTATGTTTTTCCGGGCGACGATCCGCGTCTCGGCAACCAAGCGGAACTGCTGAGGACGTTGCAAGCGCAAGGCGTCGAGATTCATCGCGCCACCGCGCCGTTCACCGTTAGGACGAAGCCAGAAGCGACGACGGTCGTCATCGGCTCTCCGTCACCGTCTCCAACTCCGTCTCCAAAAGCTGCGACCAGCACTTCCGCCGGCGGTCAACGCACGTTTCCGGCCGGCTCTTACATCGTCCGCATGGACCAGCCTTACAGTCGCATCGCCGACGCGCTGCTTGATTATCAGTATTGGGCGCCAAACGATCCGCAGACAGAAGTCTACGACGACACCGCCTGGACCATGGGCGAGCTCGCGAACCTGGAAGTGCTGCGCATAACCGACAAGAAAGTTTTGGACGCTCCAGCAGATCGCGTGACTGGCGACGTGCGCGCGCCGGGCGCTGTTTCCGGAACGGGTTCGATCTACCTCGTCAATCACAACGCGGACAACGTGCTCGTGACGTTGCGTTACCGGTTGAAAGACGCGACTGTTGACGCCGCCGAAGAAGCGTTCACCGCCGCCGGTCAAAAGTTTAACCGCGGCTCCTTCATCATTCGCAAGGCGGCGCTGGCTGAACTTCAGAGGGCGGCGTCTGATTTGAACCTGCAGGTTTATGCCGTCTCGGATGCGCCCATGGTCAAGACTCACGCGGTCAAGCCGGCGCGCGTCGCCTTGATGCACACGTGGATCGATACTGAGAAGGAAGGTTGGTGGCGCATCGCTTTTGATCAGTTGCAAGTTCCCTTCGCTTACATCAGCACGCAGGACGTCGCCACCGACGACAACCTCAAGGCGAAGTATGACGTCATTCTTTTTGCGCCCGTCGGCGCGCCGCCGAACGCGATCGTCGACGGCATGCCGATGTACGGAAATCCGTTGCCGTGGAAAACGACAACGCTGACACCGAACATCGGCAAGATCGATTCAACTGACGACATGCGACCGGGGCTCGGCTGGTCAGGACTGATGAACTTGAAAAAGTTTGTGCAGCAGGGCGGAGTTTTTCTGGCGGTGGACGATACGGCGAGCTTCGCGGTGAACTATGGCTTTACGCCCGGCGTGACGATCACGCGCGCGACTCGGCTGAAGGCCGTTGGTGACATTCTGCGGACTAAGACTGTCGACGCCGCCAGCCCGATTGCCTACGGCTACGCGGATTCCCTCGCGATGTATTGCGCGAACGGTCCGATTTTCAATATCAGCAACGTCGCGGGCGGCGGCGGCGGTCGCAGTCGACCCGCGCAACGCATGACGGGACGAGGCACGCCTGACGATCCTGATACGGTCCAGGGCCGGCCGCCAGTCGAGGCTCCAGAGCCGCCGAAGGCTGAAGTTTGGGAGGCGATGCCTTTAACTGACGAACAACGCCGCCGGTCTCGCGGCGAAGTGATCCCCGTTGGCGAACGCCCGCGCGTCATTCTGCGCTACGCCGACATGAAGGATCTGTTCGTGTCGGGCTTGTTGGACGGCGGCGACGAGATCGCGCAACACGCGGCGGTGATTGACGTGCCTTCAGGCCGCGGCCACGTGGTGCTCTTCTCGACAAATCCAATGTGGCGCGGACAGACGAAAGGAAGCTACTTCCTCGTCTTCAACACGATCCTGAATTTCGACCACTTGAATGCGGGACGAAAACTCGACGAGAAGTAGTTTTAGAAGATCCCTGCGGTCCTTACCACAAACGCGTTATCCCGTAAGGATCAAAAGCAGCGTCAACACCCACTATTGGCATCTTCTCGGTGAGGGCTTGCGAGATGAGCAACCGATCGAAAGGATCACGGTGATGAAAAGGAAGGCTTGCGAGTAGCGATAGATGCTCGACCCCTATACTCAGCAACCCGATGTTGTTTAGATCGATCTGCTCGGGGATGAGATCATCGAATGGATCTGACAGGATGAGTTTCCCAAGGCTAACCTTGATAGCCATTTCCCAGAGACTGGCTACACTTAACAATTTTTCGTTCGAGGGATCCTCAATTAAGGCTCGGCCCTTGGCGCTGAGGTGGCGCTGCCCATAACGAACCAGAGGAAAGCGTGAGTATCGAGCAGGAGCCTCATTCCATGTACTCTGCGAAGTCCTGAACCGGTTCATCAAAATCGACGGACATCTGAATCGATCCTCGCGCACTACCGAACCGCGGGCGCTTCTTCTCGTCCGATTTTTCCCTGGCGGCTAAATCCTCCAGCCAAGCCTTTGCCAACACGTCTTGCTCGTGTTCAGGAAGATTAGCTGCTTCGGCAAATGCTTTCTCAAGTAGTTCCGTCATAACAACTCGTAATTTACTCTCCTTTATTTCAGCATTCAAGAGCTATCCCTGATTTTTGAAAATACGGGCCCGCCTATTGGACTAATCAATTCCTTTTGTGTAGCCGGTGCTTTGCACAAGAAGTAATCTGAAGCCCTCTCCCGTTGGGAGAGGGTAGGGGTGAGGGTCTAGACGGGCGCGTAAACCCTCACCCCAACCCTCAGAAAGAGCGCTCTAGAGCACTTTTTGTGCAAAGCAGTCGCCGGAAAATCGTCTGGCAACGTTCACCGCTGTCCGGTCCATCTCAAACGCATCGGGCGGTTCCTTTTCGTTCCCGGGATATAAAATTTTAGGTGGTCCTTGCAAGCGGATGTGCTCCCCGGCGTTCTAACCCTGTCTTTCCATCGTTCGAATCCGTTCAACTTCCGATCTACTTGAGGTGACTTATGCGACGAATAATCCCGGCCGCGGCAAGTTTGCTGAGTATTGCATTGCTCTTTTGCGCCATGTTTACGCGCGGAGCCCTAACGCAGGAGATCGTAGGCGGTCCACCGGCGCCGCCAATGACTGCCGCGGGTTTTCACACCACCGCTTCCAATCTCATCATTCCCCAGTCTCGGGTTTACGCGCTGCGGGCCCAAGCCCAAACAATTCAAATTAGCGAAGTCGCCGCGGACGTCCGCATCGTGCAACAAGTGGCGACCACAACTTTGGACATTGGTTTGACGAACCCAAGTGGCCAACAACAGGAAGCAGAAATGCTAATCCCCGTTCCTGACGGAGCGGTGTTGCGCGGATTCACGTTTGCAGGTTCGGCCAAAGAGCCTACCGCGAAGCTTCTGCCAAAGACGGAGGCCCAGACGATCTACCGTTCGATTGTCAGCAAACTGAAAGATCCGGCGCTGTTGGAATTTGCCGGCTTCAACCTCGTTCGCTCCAGCGTTTTTCCGGTGGCGGCGCGCGGCACGCAACGCGTCCGGCTTATCTACGAGCATATTTTGAAAGCTGACGGAAACCGCGTCGACTACTTGCTGCCGCGCAGCGAATCGTTTGAAGCGACTGCGACGCCGTGGAAGATCTCCGTGAAAGTTCAGTCAAAGTCGGCGATTTCGGCGGTCTATTCGCCGAGTCACCAGGTTGCGGTTGAACGCGCTGCTCCGCAGCAGGCAATCGTGCGCGTTGCCGGCGACCAAAAACTCGAGCCGGGACCGTTCCGGCTTTCGTACCTCGTCGAAGGCGCCGGCCTCACGGCTTCGTTACTGGCTTACCCGGACGCGCGAATCGGCGGTGGCTATTTTCTGCTGCTTGCCGGCGTGCCGGCCGGTGCTCCTGGGCCAACCAAGGCCATCAAGCGCGAGGTGACGCTCGTTATCGATCGTTCCGGAAGTATGCAGGGCGAGAAGATCGAGCAGGCTCGTGCGGCTGCACTGCAAGTCGTCGAAGGGCTTGAAGCAGGCGAAGCTTTCAATATCATCGACTACTCCGACGCGGTGGCTCGCTTTGCCGAGCGCCCGGTTATCAAGAACCGAGAGACGATGGGCCAGGCCCGCACCTACATCAAACATCTAAAGGCTGAAGGCGGCACAAACATTCACGACGCCCTGGTCGAAGCAATGCGGCAGCCGGTCACCGCCGAAATGTTGCCACTCACGATCTTTTTCACCGATGGCGTGCCGACCTCGGGGGTCACGCAGGAAACGGCCATCCGCAGCGGGGTTGTTGCTGCGAACACGCACAAGCGGCGTATCTTCACCTTCGGAGTTGGCTTTGATGTGAACGCTCCGCTGCTGACTTCGATTGCGAATGCCACGCGCGCAACCACTACGTTTGTCTTTCCCAATGAGAGCGTCGAAACCAAAGTCTCTCAGGTGTTCAGCAAACTTTCCGGACCGGTGCTCGCAGACCCGCAACTCGCCACCCTGGACCACAGTGGCAAGGTCACCACGCGCGCCGTTCGCGAACTGCTGCCGGCGGAACTCAACGACTTGTTCGAAGGCGACCAGATCGTTTTGCTGGGCCAGTATCAGGACGACGACCCGCTGCATTTCCGCATCAACGGCAACTATCTCGGCGCGCCGCGCACGTTCGATCTCAAGTTCGATTTAGACAAAGCGACGACGCGCAACGCCTTTGTGCCGCGGTTGTGGGCGAGTCGAAAAATCGCGCGGCTGATTGAAACGATTAGCGAAGCCGGCGCCGACAATCAGACCGGTGCGCGCGGGGGGTTTCGTGGCGCAGGGACAATGAACACCAGCGCGGCCATGCCTATCAGAAGTGTCGGCGGCCATCACAGTGCTGGGGCTAATATCGCCGTCGATCCGAAGATGAAGGAACTGGTTGATGAGATTGTGCGGCTCTCGACCGAGTATGGCGTGTTGACTGAGTACACGGCGTTTCTCGCGCTCGACGGGACCGACTTTTCGCAGCGCGATGCGCTTAACGAACAAGCCCGACGGTCGCTGGTCGATAACGCACAAAACACGCGCAGCGGCATGGGCGGCGTGACGCAGAGCGTTAATTTCAGTCTCCAACGCTCGCAGTCGAACCTTAACCGTTCGAACAACTTCATCATGCAAAACATGGAGCGCGTGGAGATCACAAACGTGCAACAGATTACTGACCGCACATTCTTCCGCCGCAACAATCGCTGGGTCGATTCGAGTGTGCTGAATCGAGAAAAGAACCTGACGGCCGATCAGACCATTGAATTCGGGACGCCGGAGTTCTACAAACTGGTCGATCGCCTGGTGTCGGAAGGCAGACAGGGAATCCTGGCGCTCTCGGGAGAAATGCTGCTTTCGATTGATGGCAAGACGATCCTCGTGAAGTCGCCACCGAAGAAATGACGGTTCCGCGGCTGCGCCGCCCGATGTGGAGCTCTGCCCTGATATTGCTCGTGCGGGAAGGTCAGAGACCTTCCGCACATCCGCAGCCGCCGAGGTCCGTTTCAGCTTGCAGGCATCCGGCGCCAGGTCCATTCCATCGACGAACTCTTTCCATTTTCTGTGCCTTCGATCTTCGCGTGGAGCGAGCCATCGTCACTGAGCCAGTAGATTATTCTTTGCGGAAAATCGTGCTCCGGGTTTTCAAACACGACGCGCTTCCCTTTCAGTTCCTTGAGCCGAAAAGGCGTCGCCGGTCGGCCGCCCGGGCTGGCCCAGTAAGTTATTCCCTCAGGCGTCGCTTCGATACGTTGAAATTCAAACGACACCGTGCGTCCTTTCGCCACGTCACGGTGAAGGCCGAGCATTGAATTGCCCTTCGGCGTCTGCCAAAGTTCCTCCATCTCGACGCCGTCCTGCACGCCATTCCAGCTTCCCGCCAGCCAGGCCAGCTCCGAAATGTCAGAAGCCTTAGCGACTTCACCCACATTGAAGGCGCTTAAACGACTGGACCCAACAAGAGCAAGCACTACGATTGCAAACCCGATTCTTGATTTGTTCATTTTGACTGTCCTCCGGGCACAGACTAGAACAAATTGGCCGGGTCGTCTTGAAGGAATGCGACATGCGGTTGCAGCGGGCAGTGGGCGGTGGGCAGTGGGCGGTGGGCAGTGGGCAGGAGATGAAAACAGGCAGGGGGATCCGTATGACGAATTCAACCCACTTGTACTGGGGCGATCACGTTTGGCAGCCGACGGTGTCGATGTCAGTAAGGGCCTAACAGGACCGCGAGGCGACGAGGAGAAATGAAGTGGGACGCGAGTTCGCCCGCGCGCGTCTGTTGTCTTTCAGAAGGACTTTGACCGGCAAACTCTCGAAACTCACGTACCATGTGAGGTTGATCCGCGTAGCCGCCATCGAGGGCAAGATGGGCCCATTGGCGCAAGGGGCTCTCGCCAACCAGCCGCAGCAGATTTTGAAAGCGCATGGTACGCGCCAGCACTTTCGGGGAGAGACCAACCCCAGCACGGAACTCGCGTTCCAGTTGACGCGAACTCAAATTCAACTGGCCGGCAACATCGCGGACTCGGGTTTCACCGCGACTGCGAACGATCTCGCCGACAGCCGCCTCGAGACGCGGACGCGGCGTGGTTCCCGCAAGCTTGCCGCAGAGAAACTCTTCCACCAATTGCTGTCGCTCAATATGGCTTGACGCTTCCTGGACCGCCGCCTCAATCCACGCGCCTTCGCGACCCCAAACGTCGGCAGTCGCAACGTTGTCATCGACGAGAGAATCGAGCGGCAACGGCAGGAAGCGATAAGCACCGCCGGGCTTGAATCGCACACCCATTATGTCCACGCGTCCGGTTGGTCGTAGCAGAAAGAACCGCGTCAACTGCCCCACCACGAAGCTGCGGGGTTGTCGCTCCCACGCGCCTGACGCCCCTGACGGCATCGCCCGCTCGAACGGCGCTCCGAGATGAAAAATCCACTCGAGACATCCATCCGGCAGCACTCGCTCAGCCGCGCCACCGTCCGCAGTTTTGTCCGAATCGGAAACGAACCAGAAGCACTCAAGCTGCTGAGCCAGGGCCGGTGACGGTTTGTTCTCCCAATATTTCATGATGGACTTTCAGTTCTAATTGCGCGGCAGCATCCCGGCGAGCACTTCAAACGAATCATGGACGGCGCTGTATGACACTCGCAACTCTTCGTCCGTGCCCTTTTTGGCGTCGTTTTTGAATTTCGCAAGCGCGCCTTTAAACTTACTCAGCCCCGTCGCAAACTCTTCCTTGTTCTCAGCGGTGACGCCGCGCGGCACGCCCAGCTTCACAATCGCATTGCCTCGCTTCACCAGCAGCGCCGACTGCGCGCGGATGCGCGGAAAGTCGTTCTTTGGCAACGCCTCGTGTTCCAAAGGATGAAGCACGTCGTGAAAACTTTCGTACTGCTGCACGCTCATTCCATGCTTTTTGCCCGGCTCGTGGCCGTGTTGGGCGAGTGTTGCTGAAGCGCAAACAAGCGCCGGAGACGCTGTGGAGAAAATTACCGCCAGCGCGAAAGTAAGAAAGTGACCAGAACGTTTCAAGTTAATTCCCTCCTGCTCGTGTTTAGACCAACTGCTGTGTGTTTAGGGTTTCGTGCCGGCGCGAATTGGTTGCGACAGCGCCTTCACGTCAATCGCGCTCGGGCTGACTTTCAGCGTAGCGACCGTATCCAACAAAAACCTGCGCGCCGACTCGTCAGAAACTGTCGCCGTCGCCACGCTGTTAAGCAGCAAAATGTAGTCTTTGTTGACGAGGGTGAGGTAGATCTGCTGCTTGGCCTCTGCGTTCGTGCCTTCCGGCATATCGAATTGCCACATCAGGGCTTCGCTGCCGTTGCTCAGCTTCGCGTTGAACGATCGCACGGGAAGTTTGACCTTCAAGAGTCCTTCGATGTACTGCGTTTCCCAATCTCGATGCGCGGCGAGCAGAGACTTGTCGTCGAGCTTTTTCTCTTTGGCGTCCGGAGCAAACTGGCTAATGGCCGCGACCTGAATCTGAAAAATTTTGTCATCAACGCTGAAGAAAATGTGATTGGGGTCGTTCAGCGATTTCACCTCTTTGCCTTTGATCGTGAGCGTAAAATAGAGGCCGCGCACGTTCCAAACAAAGAGCAGTCCTTCGTCAAGCTTGATCGCAACCCAACCGTCTTCCTGCTCTGGCGTAGTCGTTTGCGGATCAAGCTTTGTTGTCTGCGCCGGCGCGGGCGGCTGCCAGGCCTGAGTTGGTTTCGCCTGAGCACCAATGACCATGAACATCGTCGCCGCCAGGACAAGCCGCGCAGCCACGATTTTCATGAGACGATTCTGGCAAGCAGGAAACCTCATGCTTGGCTTTTATCATATTCGCGAAGCAACGCAAAACGGCTCTTTTTGGAGTGCGCTGACCTGTCAGCGCTTTCTTCCGCGGCGGCTTGGCGCTGCGCTGTTGCTTTTAGGAATGAGTCAGCCACGGAAAGGCTGCGACAGGTCGCAGCCAACCAAAGCGCTGACAGGTCAGCGCACTCCAAAACCTGTCCTCCCGACAGTTTGTGAAATCGAACGGACGTTGCGAGAGCTCGCTCGCGTGTCGTTGCCACGTTTTAAACAACCGCGGCGATACGCGTTCGTTGCGGAGTTGCCTTACACAGCGACTGGCAAGATTCAACGATTCAAACTAAGGGAGCGACTGAAAGATGGTCCAAAGTCCAATGTCCAAATTCCCATGTCAGGCGCGTGACCTCATTTGACTGTCTGAACTACTTGCGGCTTGCGGACTTTTGACTTTGGACTTTGGACTTTGGACTTTGGACTTTGGACTTTGGACTTTGGACTTTGGACTTTGGACTTTGGACGTTTTTCTGCTCACGTTTGATCCACCACGAGCTGTAACGTCCGCCGGAAAGATAGTCCACGATCATGACCGTCGGGTCTGTCTTTTCGCGAATTTGCTTTCCCTGGAACTGAATCCGACCGCCCTTAACTTCGAATGGATAACTTCCGTAAGGCTTGCCGTCCGCCGTCAGTCGAAATGCGTAGCGGCCATCTGTGCGCAGGAGTTCACCGGCTTTGAGGTTAGGAATTTTTGTCGCCACCCGCCGGATGGAGCAGCACGTCTGCCTTCTGCCAGCCAGGTTTAAGCAGAAACCATCCTGAATCCTCGGCGACCAAGTTTCCGTTTTTTAAGTTGACGAGCTTCAGTTCATACGGCGTTGTCGGTCGGCCATCTTTGTCGCTCTTGCCCTGCAGCCACGTTGTAAATTTCAGGACAGACTCGGGATCGTCTGGCGACAAGTACAGACCGGGAGCGGTAGCGACCGGGTCGAAAACTCAGCTGGGCTTCGTCTTGCTACACCTTTACTCCGCTCGGAGTCTTACGTTGAATCCAGGACCCGGTCGCTACCGCTCCCGGTTCTGAAGTTGTCGATTCACGGAAGACGTTCCCTTTTCCGCCTTTGTTTATGAAGCGATTCGCGCCATGCCTGGCTACTTTCACGCAAAGTCTCTGCGCACCAGATTTTAGATTAAGACACGACCGTCTCCCACGACTATGTGGAGAACGATGGGGGACAGGTTATGATGCGGGAATATCATTCAACAAGCCCGGGACAGGGGCGAAAGGCGTTCCGTTAGTCGACAACCATGACTGAAAAAAGCATCCAGGAAACTTACGCGCCGAATCTCAAGTGTTTTGGTTGTGGCCCGGCAAACGAAAAAGGTTTGCACATTCGCAGCTTTCCTGAAGGTGAAGAAGTGGTCGCCGAGCTGGCAACCCGAAACGTATCAGGAAGCATTTCCGGGAATGCTGAGCGGCGGCATCACCGGCACCGTGCTCGACTGTCATTGCAACTGGACCGCCGCGTACCACCTGATGAAACGAAACGGTCTCGACAAGCCTCCCTGCACCGTCACCGCTGAGTACACGATCAAACTGCGGCGGCCCACGCCGACGGACCAGCCACTGCGACTGGTCGCGCGCGTCGTTGAATCAACCGACGACCGAGCAGTCGTTGAAGGTGAACTGATCGCGCATGAAAAAGTGACCGCAACCTGTCGCGGCACGTTCGTCGCGGTCAAGCCCGGCCATCCTGCGTATCATCGCTGGTAGTATTCTTTGGAGTGCGGTGACCTGTCACCGCTTTTGCTCTGAAGGCGACCTGGCGCCGAAGTCATAAAAGGTTCAAGCGGAAATGTTCGCGACAGGTCGCGAACAAACCAAAGCGCTGACAGGTCAGCGCACTCCAAATGATCCTACCGTGAAACCCACAGGCCGCTCCTCGCGATCGCATTCAGATTGCCATGCAGAAACAAACTAGCCGGCCCGACGGCCATTCCTGGTTTTCACTGATTGAGTCTCATCTGATTGAGTCTCATCTGATTGAGTTTCATCGACGGAGACGGATTCCAGCGCAGCCTTTCTGGCAGTAAATCGTAGAATATTTGATCGGCGCTGCTCCGCCGCCGTTGCCTGATCCAGCAGCAGTATCGATTCGTTACGTTTGTAGCGGGCCTCGTTTCGTAAGCGGGCAGCTTCTTTTTTGTTACCCTGCTTGAACAGGTTCTGAGCCACTTGCAGCATGGTGGTAGAGATTTCCAGGGCTGCGACTGCCCTCTGTCGCAGTGCTAGTGCGAAATGCTGCTCCATAACCTGCCCCCCGTGTTGGCTTACAAAACGAGCTAAAGACCTTTGAAAGCGTAGTCGCAAGGAGCATGCCTCGCGGAACTGATTTTCGGCCTTTGGCCTTGACCAAAGACCCAAGTCCAAAGACCAAAGCCCACTTGACAAGTTTGCTTGCCGAATTCTCCGACAGGTATCATCTCTTCCCAACAAGCTCGAACCAGATTTCATTAAGGACATTCATTTGGCAGATCTCATTTATCGTCCGCGTCGCCTGCGAAGAACTGAAAACCTGCGCGCGCTCGTCCGCGAAACTCGCCTGGCGCCTGAAGATTTCATACTTCCCCTCTTCGCATGCGCGGGCGAGAGAGTCCGCCGTGAAATTCCGTCGATGCCGGGCGTCCACAACCTTTCCGTCGACGAGATCGCGATCGAAGCCGCGGCCGCCGGCCAGCTTGGGGTCAGGGGCGTCATGCTGTTTGGCCTGCCGGAGATTAAAGATGAATTTGGCGGCGGCGCGTATCACGAAAACGGCATCGTGCAGCAAGCGGTGCGCGCCATTCGCGCCGCCGCTCCCGAACTTGTGATCATGACCGACACGTGTCTTTGCGAGTACACCTCACACGGACATTGTGGCGTCGTCCGCGACGATGAAGTTTTGAACGATCCTTCGCTTGAACTTTTGGCGCGCACTGCCGTCAGTCAGGCTGAAGCCGGCGCTGACGTGGTTGCGCCTTCCGCGATGATGGACGGACAGGTCGGCGCGATTCGCGAAGCGCTCGATGAAGCGGGATTCGATCAAGTGGCGATCATGGCCTATGCGGTCAAATATGCGTCTGGTTTTTATGGTCCATTCCGCGAAGCTGCGGACAGCGCGCCTGCTTTCGGCGACCGCCGCGCCTACCAAATGGACACCGCCAACACGCGCGAGGCGACGCATGAAGCGGAACTCGACTACGCCGAGGGCGCTGACATCCTGATGGTCAAACCGGCGACTTGTTATCTCGACATTCTTAAGACGATCCGCCAGGAGTTTGATTTGCCGACGGCCGCTTATCACGTCTCGGGAGAGTACGCGATGATCAAGGCGGCGGCGCTGCGAGGCTGGATCGATGAAGAGCGTGTGATGATGGAGACGCTGACGAGCATCAAACGCGCCGGCGCGGACATGATCCTTACTTACTACGCGCGCGAAGCGATCATCATGCTCCGCGGCGATTGAGGCCGCCGCTTTGCAGCCCACAACGACCCTTAGAAAATTTCCGATCGGGAGACCTTGGGATTACGTCACTACCGCGAAGCGGTTAAGTAACTTAGCCCAGGGTTGCCGCGTTGCGCGGCTACCCTGGGGACTGAATTAGAAAAAGACATTTAACCCTGAAGGGGTTATGACTATTTGCAGCTGCGCTGGACCGAACGCAACCCTGTTGGGGTTGGTTATTTTGGTGACGTGTTCCCCAGAGTAGCCGCGAAGCGCGACCGCGGTAAATACTCAGTCATACTCATTCGCTATCTTCTTGCCAGTCCTTCTGGGTTCCTGTTTGAAGTCAACCCCCCCATCTGAGATTTAAGATGAGGCGCGCAACCCTGTGTGCCATGCGCCGCCTCTAAGAGCCATCCGCTGGAGATGAAGGCTTAACTTATGCGACCCGAGCGGGCCGCCCACTGCGCCGAACTGGGAGCTAATGAGCGTATTTCCTCAGCTAAAACGCCAACTTCGCAGGAAATGGGGCTTCGCGCTCGTGCTGTTGCTAGTCAGTTTCGGACTGGAACCGGGAAAGGCAGAGGCGCAGTCAGGTCGTCGTAACCCCAAGCCTGCAACGTCCGCAGGCGCAAGTCCTCCAACTTCCACCGTCAAAACCGACGACACAATTAACCAGGCCGAAAAGCCACTCGCGCCGGGCGAACTGCCCGTCAAAGTTCGCCTGCTCGTCGCCAGGCAGCCAACCTCGAGACATCTCTACAGTGAAGATACGATCTTTGCGAGCTTCGTTAAGCAACTCAATCGCTATGACAACATTGAGGCGAGCTCAATCGGCGACAGTAAAGAAGGTCAGGCGGTCGAGCGCGCGAAGTCCGAGACGGAAGCGTTTGTCATACTGCTGAGGTTTGAGATCGATAGTTTCCAGAACGGAACCATCATCATGAATTCGCAGGACCTGCAGATTGAGTACTCCGTGCTGGCGCCGCAAACCGGAAAGCGGCAGACGAAGGGCAAAGTATATTTTCAGGGAATCGGCGGCGGCCGAATGCGGAAACAGGACTGGCCCAACGGCACGCCAATCAGGATCACGCCGGAAGCGGCCGGCATTGAGGCGGCTGATGGTTTGTACTTCTGGCTGAAACTCGCGGCGACAAAATCAAAGTCATGAGTCACGAGTTTGGAGTGCGGTGACCTGTCACCGCTTTAGTCCGGGGCGGCTTGACGCCCCGATCTTACTAACAGTCAACTCACGACCGCCGCGACCGGTCGCGGCGACCAAAGCGCTGACAGGTCAGCGCACTCCAAACTCATTACTCATAACTTTCTTATTTCATCCAGCGCCTGGCCCAGTCGATCGAGTCCTTCAGTCAACGTTTCCGAATCGCCGCCCAAGCCGACGCGGAAATGAGCGGGCGCTTCAAAAAACCTGCCAGGCACAACTGAGGTCTCATACTTCTCTCTTAACAAGTTGCAGAGACTTTCAGAGCTTTCTGTCTTAACCCGCGGAAACATGATCGACCCGAGCGACGGCCGCACCGACTCCAGATCATCACGCGAATCGAGAAACTGATTCAGTAATTGCCGGTTCTTATCCAATCGCGTCTGCGCCCGCGCAGCGATGCCGGGCAGCTGTCCGAACGCCGCCACGCTCAGTCGTTCGCCGGCGTGTACCGGCGAGGCGGCAAAGAGATCATTCAGCAGCCACATCCGACGCGCGAGCTCCGGCTCCGCAAGAATCCAGCCGCAGCGCAAGCCGCTAAGACCGTAGGCTTTGGTCAGGCTTCCCGTCACCACGAATTGATCGCCGAAATGGAAGGCTGTCTGCGGCTCTTCCGCAAAAAGCATCTCAAGGTAAACCTCGTCGACGAGCACGCGCGCGTTCACCTTTGCAGCCATTTCGCCGACCTCCTTCATCGTCTGCTGGTCAGTGAGAACGCCCGTCGGATTGTGAAAATTTGTCATCACAATCAGCCGCGTGCGCGGGCTCAAGTTTCTTTCGACTTCAGCCGTCGAAATTCGCCAGCCGTCCTCAAATCGTCGCTCGAAACGCTTCACGTTCGCGCCGAGGTATCGGGCGGTCGCGAGGAACGGCTCGTAGGCAGGACTCTCGAACAGTATCTCGTCGCCCGGATTGATCAACGCCGCGAGGGCGAGGTGATTCGCGAACGAGGTTCCGGCTGCAGTCACCACCGAGGCGGTATCAACCTGAAACTTGTCGGCGAGCAAGCGAATCAGCGGTTGGTAACCGTAACCGCCCTCGCCCGTGATCTCCAGATCGTCGAGCGACACGTCGAGATCTTTTAAGCTCAGGTTCGCGAAGCCACTCGTCGCGAGGTTGAATCGCGCGCCCGAACGCGTCTTGGCCCACTGCATGTAATCCGAAGCTCTCGTTTGTCCCATCCTGGCGCTGCTGCTCATTTGATGTTTCTCATTCTCCAGAAAAAGTAAGCGGGAATGCCGGCCAACAAAATAGCCAAACCGATCAAAGTGTTTTCGGGATAAGTGTAGACGGTATTGATGACCACCAGCCAACAAGCGATGACAAAAACGGCTGTCGTCACGGGATGACCGGGAACGCTCGCGATTCTGCTCCCACTGCTCGGGGCAGAAGCCCGACCATCAGGGAGGGCTCCTTCTGACTCCTGACCTCTGTCCTCCGACCTCTGCGCCGGAGCCCTCCCTGACGGTCGGGCTTCTGCCATTCTCCGCCGAAACACGAAGATGCACAGCGCAGTGGCGCCGAAAAATATGAAGTCCACTGAAACAACGTAGTTCAGAATCTGCTCATATTGCCCCGAGCGCGCAATGATTATCGCCAGCACGCCTTGCAACACAATTGCTACGACCGGCACGCGCGTCTTTGGATGCAGCCAGCCCACGCTCTTGAAGAACAACCGATCCTCGGCCATCGCAAAGTAAACGCGCGGCGCGGTCAGCATGCCCTGGCTGAGAAATCCCAGCGTCGAGATCGCGATCCCGGCGGCGATAACGCGCGCGCCCGCGGCCCCGAACGCGAGCCGCATAACATCGGACGCCGGTGTCCTGGTCGCGGCCAAACCTGAAACGCCAAGCACGTATACGCAGACGAAGTTTACCGCCAGGTAAAGTATGACGACGCCGGTCACGCCAACGATCAGCGCGCGCGGCAGATTTCGGCGCGGCTCGCGTATTTCACCGGAAACGAAGGTTGCGGTCTGCCAACCACCGTAAGCAAACAGCACCGGCACCATCGCCGCGCCAATCATGGTCAGGAAGCCGAATGGTCCGGAGCCAAACGCGGCGTCGGTCTGACTGCCGCCGACCGAAACCCCTTGGCTCGCCGGCGTGATGGTGCCGGGCAGCAGCAGGTACAGACCACAGCCGATCAGCGCGACGATCGCGGCGATCTTCAAAACCATCAGGACGCTTTGCACGCTCCCGCCTGCGCGCACTCCGAGGCAGTTGATTACAGTCAAAGCCGCCAGGGCCAGCACCGCCACCAGTCCTTCACCGATGGGCAGATGCGTTAGTTCAAGAAAGTAACGTGCGAAGGTCATCGCGACTGCCGCCATGCCGCCGGTTTGAATCACGAGCAGCAATCCCCAACCGTAGAGAAACGCGACCAGCGGATGATAAGCGTCACGCAGGTAAGCGTACTGCCCGCCGACTTCCGGACGCAGCGTCGCCAGCTCTGCCCAGATGAATGCAGCCGCCAGCGCGAGCAGGCCACCGAGGGTCCAGACCAGCAGGATCAGAAAAGGCGTCGTCACCTTCTGGGCAACGACGGACGGGTTCATGAAGATGCCTGAGCCGATGATGCCGCCCATCACGATCATGGTGGCGTCGAAAGGACCAAGCCGCCGCGCGAGCGCGGGGACTGGAGGATTTGTTGTCGGGGCCTTGGAATCCATTGGGATTTTTTGGAGTGCGGTGACCTGTCACCGCTTTTACTGCCGGGCGGCTTGACGCCCGGTTGTTCGGTAGATTCAACATAAGGAGGGTCGCGCCAGGTCGCGACCGAAAACAAAGCGCTGACAGGTCAGCGCACTCCAAAAGTTGACAGTCCTGATATAACAGTCAGGCTTCTTCGAGATCAATCATCGCGGGACCACAGAACAATCCAGATGACAACTCAAACAAACGTACCTTCCCAGGCGGCGGTCAACTTTTGGTCGTGGGTGTTTCCAGTTACTTACCTGATTCACATAGCCGAGGAGTACTGGGGCGGCGAAGGCTATCCGGCCTACATCCTGCGACTCCGCGGCGTGCACATGTCGACGACCCGCTTCCTGGTGGCCCAGGGAGTCGGCTTCGTCCTGGTGACCATCGGCGTGATACTCGCGCGCCACTTCAAGTTTCCCCGAATGATGCTGATCATTCTTGGATCGATCGTCATGGTGAACGGCATCACGCATACCGTGACCGCGCTCAGCATCATGCGTTACGGGCCAGGCTTGTGGTCGTCTATTTTTGTCTGGCTGCCGCTGGGAATCTACACCCTGGTGCGCTTTCGCCGTGGCGTAAATCCGAAGCAATACTGGATTGGTATTGCCATCGGTGTCGGCATAAACGTCGTCGTCGGCATTCTCACCATGCGCGGCGGAAAAATTGTCTGAAAAGCAGTAGACAGCAAAACAGCAAGACCGCTGATCGGCCTTGCTGTCTGCTGTTTACTGTCTGCTGTTTTACTTTTTCTAGAACCCGTTGCTTGCTCCTTTGAAGCCATGCATCGCCTGCTTCAGTCCCCAGCTAATGACGCGCATGTTGTCGTAGCAGTAACCGAGAATGTAGTTGCACGTCGATAGGCAGTGCTTCGTGCATTCAACTTTCATCTCGTCCAACTGCTTCACTTCAAACTTGTGGTTGCCCACGGTGCCCCAATCGTGCGTCGCCGAATACATCGGGAAACACGGCGCGAGCGAGCCGTCGGTGCGAATGATCAGCGAATTCTGACCGGCACGGCACTGCCAGGGTGGCACCTGCCCGCGCATCAGCAGCTTCATGTCTTCCATGTGCTGCGTCGGGTTCGCCATCTTGTAACCCTTGTTGACGCGCAGGTCCTGCAGATAGTCGAGCAGCGCATCGACCCTGGGCCAATCGTCCGGCGTCAGGTAAGTTTGATTCTCGTTGAGATGCTTGAAGTGCGTCTGCTCCATCATCGGCGTTTCGTTCACGTGATAGTCCGTGGCGATGCCGTTGTCGTGAGCGATCTCGGTCAGTTCTTTCACATCGTCCATGTTGTTGTGGCAGATGTTGATATTGAACATGACTGAGTAGCCGTAATGATGCTGACGCTTGACGAGGTAGTCAAAGTAAGGACGGATCGGGTCGAGCGCCTTCGGCAAAGACTTTCGTTCCTTCACCGAGTCGACCGCCAGGTTGAAGGTCGCGATCCCGGCATCGCCGAGACGATCGATTACGTCCGGCTTCATCAAACGTCCGTTGGTCGGCAGGTAAACGAAGATGTCGCGCTTCGCGCTGTAGTCGACAATCTTGTGAATAAACTTCGGACGCAGCAACGGCTCGCCACCCATCAGGGCCAACACGCGCGCGCCGATCGAATGCAGCCAGTCGATCGATCGCTTGGCGACGTCTTCGGTCATGCCCTTGACGGCGTTGTTGTAGGACCAGCAATAGTGGCAGTCAAGATTGCATTTCCATTCCGTAAACAGGTACGGGATGATCGGGCGCAGGTCGCGGCTATGCCAGCGTGATTTGAAATAAGGAGAGCCCCAACTCTTCCAGGTGCGGATCGCGTTGAACTTTTGATACTCCTTCCGCGTCATCGGCACCGGATCTGGTTTCTGCGGATAAACCGGTTCCGGCAAAACTTCTTCAGGCATCGGTTCGAGCTTGGGGGCCGCCTCTGCCTTGTAAAGAATCTGATGTAGTTTCTGATCGATGCGAAACGGTTGCGCGGAACTTCCCGCTTCAAGGTTCTCCTGAATTTCTGCCATGTTGCTTCCTCTCTCTGGAATTGGGGGTTCGCGAGAAAGTCTCGCGTGGACATAAGTCCACATTTAGAAAGAACAATTTGCCACAAAACTTTGTCGATCAGCGGAGTCGAGATCAGGCCTGAAGACGCCCGCCGCTGCGATTTTAGAGTTAATCAAAACGACGCGAATATTCGCTGATCTGCCGCGGAATTGCAAGCGTTTAGAAGGCTTGTTTTCAGTTTCGAGCTCCGGGTTTCGAGTCGAATATCCTGGCGCCGGCGATGTGCCGAGCAGACAACCTGAGACTCGAAACCTGGAACTCTAAACGCCTGGTTGCGCGGTTGTTTGAATCGCGTTACGCTTGCGGCTTTTGTCGGGGGCCTGGCGCGGCCAGGAGCGTTTTGCTCAAGAAAATAAGGGACTGAAAGACCAAAAACATTGGCTGCTAAAGCTGAATCAAGAGCTGAATCAACTGTCACCGCGGGCCTCCGACCAGAGCGTTTCGCAAGCCTGGGAGTCGTTGCAATCAGCAGAAATCTGCTCGTTGTGATCCTCGCGCTGCTAGTGCTCGTCGGTTTTGGGTTGCGTACCTCCGGACTCAGCGCTGAAGGACTGGGCGAAGACGAGCTGAATAAACTTCAGGCGGTGGCCGACTACCGCGAGAATGGTCTGACTGCCGCCAATGGCGAACATCCGTTTCTGATGAAGGCACTGCAGACCGGCAGCCTTTTCTTCGCGGACAAATGGAACAGCATTCCGTCGCTGGGCGGACGCCGGCCCGTTTCACCCGAGGCGGGCTTGCGTTTGCCCGGTGCATTGTTTGGCGCCCTGGCTACGATCCTGATTTACCTGGTCGCGGCCGAACTGTTTGGCGCCGAAGTCGGACTGATTGCCGCGGCGCTTTGGGCATTCGATCCGACTGCGATCGGCTTCAACCGCATCGCAAAAGAGGACACGTTTCTGGTCTTCTTTTTTCTGCTGGCGAACTTCTTCTGGCTACGCGGGCAACGGGTCGCGGAAAGCGGCACTGACAATCCCGAAAAATACTACTGGGCCACCGCGGCGGCGTTAGGGGCGATGCTGGCTTCCAAGTACGTGCCTCAGCTAATCGCCGTCAGCTTTGCTTACTACTGGCTGTTTCAACGAATTCCGGCGACGAAGTGGCGGCTCGGTAAAAAGCGCCTGCTGATCTGTATCGTGGTCATGGGTGTTTTCTTTCTGGCCCTCAACCCAACGATTCTGTTACCGGCAACCTGGAAACAGATGGGCCTCTTCGCCAGCCAAAAACTGATCGGGCACGACGGCTACGAGTTCATGGGCAAGCTCTATGGCCATCGCATGACCGACTGGCTGCGCGGAACTCCCTGGTACGCGTATCACGTTTTGCTGCTCGTCAAATTGCCGCTTTTGACAGTCGCGGCGTTTCTGATTGGCCTGCCTTTGTTATTTCGGCGCAAGTTTGGCGACGGACGTTACCTGATCATCCTGTGGTTGTTTCTGTGGATGATGATGTTCAGTTTTGCAGGGGGGAAATTTACACGCTACTTCACTCTCGTCATGCCGGCGGTGTTGATTACGGCGGCGCTTGGAGTTCAGTTTGTCGGCAGTTTGATCATACGAGCGCTGCCTTCATGGTTTGCAGGCGAACGCGGGAAAAGCTATTTGCGTGCGGCCCTGGCGGTGCTGGTGGTTATGGGTTCACTGGAGGCAGCGGTGAGTTCGAGCCCGCACTTCCGGCTTTACACCAACGCGCTGGGCGGCGGGGTTAGCGAGGCCGGATTTTATTTTCCGCACGATGAATTTTATGACGCCAGCCTGCGCGAAGCGATCTCTGAAATCGCCAAACGAGCGAAGCCAAGCGCGCGGGTTGCGAGCGAGAGTCAGACTTTGTGCTCATACTACTCTGGGCGTGCCGCTCGGCAGGATCTGATCTGCGTCTTCATTTCCGATCCCGGCGCGATGCAACAACTGAGTGAAGGAGATTTTGTGATCAACGCTCGCGGCCGTCGCTATTTCAGCAACGAAGCGGTGCTGGCGGCACTGGCGCAGTCTGCCACGCCGGCGTTTCGGCTTTCACTTGGTGAAGTGCCTTCCGCTTCAGTCTACGCTCTGGATAAAAAATCCCTGGATGCGGTTGTCGAAACCGCGCGTCGCCTGCCGCCGCTCGCGCAGACGATCCCGATGTTTCGCACGAGATAAGAACAGAACGAGGATCGGAATCACTGAGGTTTACGGGTGAGCGCGCTTCGGCTTTCCAACCATTTCCTGAAGGAATGCTGACTCTCACCTGACGGTCTACCGGATAGAAGACCCGCGACGCTTATGTCCTCATCTAGATCGGGCCAATGGATTCCGACGCTGTTTCCGATGGGTCTCCAATTATTCCGTTCATCTGGCGTGGCGTGCAGCAATCTGGGATACCAAGCGAGCGGCGCCGAGACCGCACGTCCGTCATCGAGATGCACCGTCAGCGTGTCGTCGGTCACGACTACACTCGTTGCTCTCACGTCAGCGGTTGAAGTACTCATCCCAACTCCTGGTCAAAGACTTCTGGTTGACCTCAACCAGATTCTGTATCCGACTTAACTCGCTTCTGCCAAAGCCACCGTCCTTTTGCAACCTCACCGGATCAAGCCAGAACCTGGCGACGTTCTTGTCGCGTTCCACATGGATATGTGGAGGCTCGGAGCCATCGCCTGAATAAAAGAAAACCCGGTAAGGTCCAACTCGTAAGACCGTCGGCATGGCTCACGATATTGCCGAACCAAAGGATAGTCCAGGCCGCCGCTTCGCGCCAACTTTCTCAGCCGATGCAAGAACTCTTCAAAACGAGATCTGAAGCGAACCATCACCTTCGCACCTCAACCTCCACCGGTTTCGCATTGTGCGCCTCATAACCTGCCGGCCAGTTTGAGATGTTGACGCCGTAGGGCCAGTCGGCTTCGGGCGTGACGACGAAACGAATCGAAAGCGGCAGGCCGCGCATCGCTCGCAGCCGGGCGGACCACTTGTCAACGTGCCATTCCTGAATCAGCGGCTGTCCCTGAGGCTCGACAGCAATCAAGCGCGAGCCGCAGTCTGTGCCGTTAACGAAAAGCGTCACGCGCGTTTTGATATTTTCAGGCTTCGCATCAGTCGGGAGCACGGGTTGGATGTGCGCGCGCACAATAATTTGACTAACGCGACGACGGTCCTGCCGCGCCGGCACGATGTATTCGAGTTGGCCCACGCCAAATCCCCAGACGTATCCCGGGCCGCCGCCAACCTTCTCGAAGCGCTCGCGCGTCGCCATTTGCGGCTTGAAGCGGTAAAGGATCGACCTGTCTTCACGCACGATCGTCGCCGGCACTGTCGCCGGATCGTTTGCCGGACGCGCCCACGCAAACTGGCGTGGCACCAAATGTTTCGACGGTTCAAGCAAGCGCTCGGGCGGCTCCGCATCAGAGAGCGACGCAAACATTTGCGAGGCGCGGGTGATTTCGGCCAGCAAAGGCCGGTCGCGATCGTTCGCATACGTAATGCTGTAACCGCGAGCCGGATCAGGCGTCAGAATCCAAAACATCGCACCTGCCGAACCTGACCGAACACCGCTTTCAAAAAATGCGCGATACCATTCCAATTGGGAAAAACCACCATGGCCTTCCGGGCCCATGCCGAATTCTCCAAGCACCAGCGGCTTTCGGAGTGAGAGCGCCGCGGCCGCCCGGTTGTCCACAAACTCACGCAGCGCCGTAGGAGAATCGACGGCGACGTCTTCGTCCGGGACCGGGTAGTGGTGGACATCGCAATAGTCGATGTTCGGCAACTGATGATCTTTCAACCACTCGCGTCTTTCGGCGGCGGTGCGGTAACCCCAGTCTCCCGGCGCGATGATGTGATTCGGATCGAGCGACCTTAGATACGTGCTCATCTCGGAAATCCAGGCGCGGCGCTCAGCCCAGCGACTGGTAACCGACTGCGCCTCGTTCATCAACTCCCAACCAAAAATGTTCGGGTCGTCGCGATAGAGGGTGCCGGTCACGGTATTGCGGCGGGTTACCAGTTTCTCGATGTGTTCACGAAAGAGCCGGCGCGTTTCGTCGTTCGTGTAAAAAAGCATCGCGCGTTCGGGGTTGATGCCGAACGGAAACTTTTCATCGGCAGCATCGTTAATCCCGGCCCAACGCAAGTACTGGGTGACGCCACCTGTGTCGCGCCACCAATTTACGAGACAGAGTTGCACGAGCAGTTTGTTGCGCGCGGCCTCCGCGATCACCTTGTCCAGATGAACGAACGCCTCTTCATTCCATTTGCCCGGCGCCCAGCGGAACGGATGCATGCGCGGCCAGTCAGTAGAGTCCGGGCCGACCGGTCCGATGTCGCCTGGTCCACCCTCGCCTGAAGCCCAAACACGAACGACGCGAATGCCCGCTTGCGAAGCTTGCCGCAACGTCTCCGGCATCTGCGCGCGATCTTCATCGCGATACATCACGGAGACATTCGCGCCGACAAACCGAAACGGCCGCCCGTTGATCACAAAGCGACTGCCGCGAGTGCGCACGAACGCGCCGGCCTGCGCGCCGCTGCTTTCGCGGCCTCGTTCAGAAATCAAGAAAAAGGCCGCGCCCACACTTAGTGAGAGCACGGCGATTACAAAAACTCTTTTAAGCATCAAGTTCTAACTCTGAATTCGTTCAACTCCTCCGTCCGTTTAGCGGGCGCTGCTCGCCGATTCCAGTATCAAAAGGAGTTCGATCTTGACGGCAGCACTGCCCGCCTCTAAACGACCGGGGAGTTGACTATCGCGGACTGGTCAGCCGTATGAAACCCATAATCGCGCAAATCGCCGCCAGGATCACGAAGAGGTTGAAAAAGGTCAGCAGTGTAAAGACCAGGTTGTTGTCGTTGGTCAGCACTCCGAACCCAAGCGCCAGAAATTGCAGGTGAAAGAGCAACAGGCAAACTGCCGCGAACGAAAACCACCGCGTCGAGGCCCCAAATGCGCGCGCGCGCGCAAAGCCGAGAACAGCAGCGATCAACCAAGCCACGGCGCCGGCCACGAATAGTCCCAGGATGGTTGGACCAAAGTAGGCTGGCCGGTGGAAGGTCGCGTCTCCCCCTTGCAAAATTATTGTTGTCAAAGCAGTGAACATTCATCTCTCCTGAAAAAGCTTTCGGTCGTTTGACACACTAAGCGCCGTTTGCGCACTTCACAATCCGCTAGTGTGCACAAACGGCGTCAAGTTCAATTCGAAAATTCGGCGGCGCAATCAGCGTTCCGGCGGCCCGATCGATAGGCCTCCCGCAGTACTCAAAGATTCCCGAGAACGATCGGGGCGGCGCCTACTGCGTGATGTGAATTTCCTCTTCCTGATTCACATGGCCCAGGAAGTAGATCAACCCGCAGACAAAAGCGACGGCTGCCAGGCCCAGGGCAATCCAGCCCAGGGAATGCCCCCCGCCCTCTTCGCTGAAAGTCACAAACTTGTAAAAGTAATAAATCGCTCCAATGGCTGCAGCTAAACCCACGAGCGCGGCCAAAATCTCTTTCAGTTTCATTTTACCCTCCGGCAATGAGTCGCTTTGAAGGTTTAAGGGAAAAAGCCGATTCGGTTATGTGCCAGCATGTTAACGCCGAGCCTCGCGGAACGCAAGTGTTTCGAACAAATGGTGGTGTCCTAATTTCAGTTTCTCTGCGTAATCTCAGCGACCCCTGCGTCTCGGCGGTGAAATATGACGCAGAAAAACACTTAACCGCAGAGACGCCGAGATCGCCGCGAACGCGCAGAGAATTTCAGATTAGGACATCACTACTTGAACAAATGGAACGGGAATGGAAAAAGCGCTGCTCGCTCGTTTAGAGGCGGGCATTGCCCGCCGTCTCGAGACTAGTCTTCTGGATAGTTGAGCCGGCGGGCGGTGCCCGCCTCTAAACGAGTCTTTTTGCCCTTCCCCTGTTCCCCTTACAAGATGACTCGTTTGTTGCCGGCGCGGCGGGTAACGTGTTCCCGATCAAAATATTCGAGCAAGGGAATGGCATATTTCCGCGAAACCCCGGCCAGGTCCTTAAACTTCGCCACGTCGATCAGTCGCTCCGGTTCGTGCTGCGCGGCATATTCCCGGAGCAAACGCTTCAAGTTCTCCAGCGCCTGAGCGTGAAAAAACATCTCGCCCTGCACCCGCACGAGCGTGTGGTCGTCAAGCAACAGTTGCAGAATTTTCCGCGCATGCGCCTGCTCCCGAGCGGTTATTCCGGCGTCTGCGAGGACCTGATCCAGCCCCGGAGCTTCCAGACCAGCCCTCTCGTAAGCGTCAGCGATCTTTGCGCGTAGCTGCGTGTCAGCGGGCGAGAGTTCCAGACCATGTTCACGCGCGCGCACCAACTCTTTCTCGGTAACAAGCACGCCGTCCCTTTCCAGGCGAGTGATAACCGCTCGAAAGACTTCCGGCGCCGCTCGCGCGAAATGACGTTCGCGCAGCGTCTCACGCGCCAGGCCGCGCGCCAGCGGTTCGCGTTGGTGATGAAGCTTCACTGCTTCGACGGCGGTTCGCGAGAGGCGTTCAAAATTGTCCACCGAAACTAAAACCCCTTCGGCTTCAATCAAGTCCGCTTCCTGCGCTTTCATCACGACCTGCGCGACGATCTCATCGCGCCAACCGGTGCGCGCCGCAATGTCTGAATGTCGCAGGCCCTGATCGCCGGCAGCCGCGACAAAGACAGCAACCTTGCCGGCGCGCTCAGAGTCCCGGAGGGCTTTCAGGCGCTCCCGAGTCTGCGCCAGTTCCCTGCCTCGATGTTTTGTCGCGAACGGATCCAGCACCAGTCCGCCGGCGATAGTTTCCGCGGGCGAGTAAGCACGAACAATGAAGCGCTCGTCATGCAGGGCCACGACCGGGCTCTCAAATCGCAGTTGCGCAAAGGCTGTTTCGCCTGGCGGAATCTCCCCGCGGGCGTTGAGCACACGCGCGCGCGCGAGGACCTCAGCCGATCCCAGGTGGACGCGCAAACGCGAACGCGTACGAATCGCTCGCGGCGCGCCCGGCAAAACGCTGAGCTGCACATCGATGATCTGCGTCGGACGGAAACGGCCGATCGGCGCGAGCACCATCCCGCGCGCGACGTCGGCTGCATCCATGCCGGCCAGGTTAACAGCCGTCCGTTGACCCGACCGCGCTTCGGGAACCGATGCGCCGTGGACTTGAACGCCGCGCGCGCGCACGCGCAAACCCTCTGGCAACAATTCGAGATCGTCGCCGGCCGTGATCTCGCCCGCGATGAGCGTGCCGGTGACTACCGTGCCGAATCCCTTCATCGTAAACGAACGATCGACGGGCAAACGCGCCATGAAATCCGACGAACGTGCCGGCACCTCTGCCGCGATCCGACGCAGAACGGCGCGAAACTCGTCGAGCCCGGCGCCGGTGCGCGCGCTTACCGCCACGATCGGCGCGCCATCAAGAAACGACCCGGCAACCAGTTCGTCGGCCTCCGCGCGCACGAGGGACAGCAATTCCTCTTCAACCAGATCGGTTTTAGTCAGGACCACCAAACCCTTGCGAACCTCGAGCAGCCGGCAGATGTCGAAGTGTTCGCGAGTTTGCGGCATCACGCCTTCATCCGCGGCGATTATGAGCGCGACGGCATCAATCCCATGAACGCCCGCCAGCATGTTCTTCACGAAGCGCTCGTGGCCGGGCACGTCAACAAAGCCCACGCGCACGTCGCCCAGATCGAGGTCTGCGAAACCAAGATCGATGGTGATGCCGCGTCGCTTTTCTTCAGGTAACCGATCGGGATCTTTTCCGGTGAGGGCCTGGACGAGTGCGCTCTTTCCGTGATCGATGTGGCCGGCAGTGCCGATGATGATGGAGCGCATGACTCGAAAGGGGGGAACAGGGGAAAGGGTAAAAGGGGAATGGGATGAGAGAAGAAGCTTTCCTTACCTTACTCTGTTCCCCTCTTACTCTTTTCCCCCGCTGCCGCCAAGACTTTTTCGTAAAACTGAATGTACTGCGGAATCACAATGTCGGTGCGATAGCGCGACACGGCCGACTCGCGCGCGCGTTTACCCATCTCACTTCGCAGCTCTGGGTCGGCCAACAGCCTGCCGGCATCCGCCGCCATCTTTTCCACGTCGCCGACTTCGCTCAGAAATCCAGTTTCGCCATCCGTCACAACTTCCGGAAGGCCACCGACCAGGGACGCGATCACCGGAACTTCGCAAGCCATCGCTTCGAGTGCGGCAAGCCCGAACGACTCCTGTTCCGAAGGCAACAACAAAACGTCCGCCGCCGAGAGGTAGTCAACTATCTTCGGCTGCTTGCCGACAAAAACGCATTTGTCGTAAACGCCTAAACAGCGCGCGCGGTGTTCGACGTTCGTGCGCTCGCTGCCGTCGCCAACCATCACGAGGCGCGTCTTTATGCCCTTCGCCAAAACCCGCGCCAGAATCTCGACGCAATCGACAGGTCGCTTCACGGGGCGGAAATTTGAAACGTGGACCAGCAGCGGCTCGCCCTCAGGCGCCAGCGACGCGCGCAACTCATCAACCGGATGGCGCGCATAGTCATGCTGGCAAATGAAATTCGGAATAACCGTGATGTCGTCAAACTGAAAACTCTCTTTTGTCGCTTCTTTCAGGTAATGCGAAATTGCGGTGACGCCGTCCGATTGCATGATGCCGTAGCGCGTAATCGGCAGGTACGAACGATCGGCGCCGACGAGCGTGATGTCTGTTCCATGAAGCGTCGTGATGACCGGCAGGTAACGATTTGGTCTGAGCGATTCGCGCGCGAGGATGGCGCTGATGGAATGCGGAATTGCGTAGTGAACGTGCAGCAGATCCAGATTCTCAGTTTCCGCGACCTTCGCCATTTTCGTGGCGAGCGCCAGCGTGTAAGGCTGATGCTCGAAGAGCGGATACGACATCATCTCGACTTCATGAAAACGCACGCGCTCGTTCAGCTCGGTGAGCCTGGTTGGCAGAGAAGAAGAGATGAAGTGGACCGTGTGGCCGCGCGCCGCCAGTTCCTTCCCCAGTTCAGAACCGACGATGCCGCTGCCGCCGTAGGTTGGATAAACCGTGATGCCGATGTTCATTTCAAATCCGGTCTTGGGTCTTTGATCTTTGGTCTTTGTCTTCGCTTTTCCGCGGGCTTCTTACCCGGCCGATAGGATCGAGCATTCTATGCCAAAGATCAAAGACCTAAGACCATTCCAAAAAAAAGCGGAGGCAGGACACCCTCGCTATCGCCTGCCTCCATCTCAACTTGGCTCACCTTTTTTGCAAGGGGGGCAAGTGAGGGCGGGAGTATATGCCCGCTTGCCCGCTTTGGCAATAGCTGTTTGACAAGAAATGGACCATGAGTTTTCCATGTTTTTGGGCCGGCTAAAACGAGCACCAAAGGCGCGAAATGCAAGAGCCTGGGGCAGCGCCCCAGGGGAAAAAGCAATTATCAAATTCTGCAGCGCTGAAAGCGCGAAATGTCCCTAGCGAATTCACTCTGCTCAATGAATATCGCGCCTTCAGCGCTCGACACCGTCTCGCTGGCGCGCTCCTGGGGCGCTGCCCAGGCTTTGGCGCTTCGTCTGTTGTTTCGGTTGATTGGGGCCGGCCGACGCGGCTCACACTGCGCTTCATACCCAAACTCGCTATAATGGTTGCATCAAAGTAACGACCTTAAAATTCAGCAGTTATTAAGAACCCGGAGATTTAAGCAATGCCGAAAATTAGTGATATTGAAGAGACGCCTAATCCCAACGCCGTGAAGTTCATTTTGCGAGAAGCGGTCAGCAACGGCACGACGCACCAGTTTGCTTCCGCCGAGGCGGCGGAAAGTGATCCGCTGGCCCGGTCCTTGTTTGATGTCGGCCACGTGGTGTCGGTTTTTTACATGGACCGGATGATTACTATTGAAAAAGACGATGAAGGCGACTGGGACGATCTGCTTCCGGTGCTCGCTGTTCCGATTCGCGCGGCGGAAGCTGTTAGCTCCGGCGCAGCGTCGGCAGCCGCAGCGGTCGGTGGCGCAATCGCAGCCGTCACCAGCGACGACCCGCGGCTACTGAAGATTAACGACATCCTGGACGAAAAAGTGCGACCGGCTCTGATGGGCGACGGCGGTTATCTTGAAGTGATAGGTCTCAAAGATCACACATTGAGCATTCGCTACCAGGGAGCCTGCGGCAGTTGCCCGAGTTCACTCACCGGAACGTTGATGGCGATCGAGGGCATGCTGAAGCAGGAAATCGATCCGGAGCTGGAAGTAATCGCGGTCTGATGTGGAGTGCGGTGACCTGTCACCGCTTTGGTTCGACTGCGACCTGTCGCAGTCAGCCTTGAGTTTATTTGTTACGCAGCATGCGGGCGACAGGTCGCCGCGGACTAAAGCGGCTTCAAGCCGCCGCACTCCAAAAACCCCCGCTCTCTTTCTGGAACTAAAACCCTTTCGCCGCGTTAATCTTCATCGGTCACGTCCGTCTGCCACCGCTTTTCAGGAGAAAACCTATGGCCCTCAGCAATCTTCTCTGCTCTCGACGTTTGTCTTCCCTCCTTCCCGCGCTCCTTCTGCCGCTGACAATATTGCTTACAGTGCCGCTAACAGGGGCCGCCCAGCAAACGGCCGAGCAGCCAGATCCTTCTCCTGCTCCTTCTCCTGGGAGCGCCGGCATCCTGCCCGCAAATCCTGCAAAGACGATCAGCGGCCAGGATGCCCGCGCTCCCAGAGCCAGGGCCGCAGCCGCCAAAGCGAAGATCGACCAGCAGAAGGCTTTGGCTCTTTCGTTGTTGGTTTCGTTGTCCAACGAAGCTCGCAGTTTTTCAGACCAGAGGCTGCGCGCCCGCACGCTCTCTAAAATCGCAGACGCACTTTGGGAAGTCGATCCGGAACAAGGACGCGCGCTCTTTCGCAAAGCCTGGGACGCGGCTGAGGTTGCCGATCAGGAATCCGCGCGGCGCGCTCAGGAAGATCGCGACCGCAAACCGGCCGGTACGCGCAGTGCGCCTTTCGTCCTCTCTGGGGCGCCCGATTTGCGCGCGGAAGTTTTGCGGTTTGCAGCCCGGCGCGATCGCGCCCTCGGCGAGGAGCTGTTAGACAAACTCACAGAAGCGCGCGAGCGCGAAGCAACTGACGCCACCTCGCGGGCGCGCAACGATGACCCCGACTCGTCCTCAGCATTCAGGCAGCGTCTGCGGTTGGCGAATGAATTGCTCCAGACAGACGTTGAGCGGGCGATGCAGTTTGCCGATCCGGCTCTGACGACAGTCACGATGGACGGGCTCAACTTTCTTTCGTTCCTGCGAGACAAGAACGCCGCCGCGGCCGATCAGCGTTATGCCAGGCTGCTCGCAACTGCGGAAGCGGATCTGAAAGCGGACGCGAACATCGTTTCGCTGCTCTCATCGTACATTTTCTCGCCGCATAGCTTTGTCATTTTCGAAGCCGACGGCGGACAAAATTCCTCGCAGATGGGCCAGCCCGTGCCGCCACCTCCGGTCGCGCCCGAACTGCGCAACGCTTACCTGCGCGTGGCGGCTCTGATTTTGTTGCGCCCGTCGCCCTCGCGCGAACAGGACCAAAGTTCGTCAGGCACGCAGGGGAAATTCCTTGTCATCAGGCGCTTGCTGCCGCTCTTTGAACAGCACGCCGCGAAGGAAATCACGGACCAGTTGCGCAGCGAGATGGCCGTGCTTGGACAAAACGTGGCGGAGGATGTGCGCGAGCTCGACGAGGACAATCCGATCCAGCCGATGAACACGCCCGAGCGCAAAGCGGAAGACGTTGAGAAGTCGCTGCTCGATCGCATTGATCGCGCGAAGACATCCGATGAACGTGACGCGTTGTATTTGCAACTGGCGTCCCGGACTTCGCAAAAAGGCGACCTGCGCGCGCGCGACTTCGCCGACAAAATCGAAGACAGCGAACTTCGTAAGAAGGCTAAACCCTACATCGACATGAACCTTGCGCTGAGACTCGTGGAAAAAAAGGAGACGGAGAAAGCTCTCTTGATTGCCGCCAAAGGCGAACTTTCGCGCATTCAGAAAGTCTGGCTGTTGACTGAAGCCGCCAGGAGTTTGCCGCCGGCGGATCGAGAGCGGGCCCTGGAGATTGTCGGCGAAGCTGCGGTCGAAGCGCGGCGAATTGAAGGCGGCGATCCAGACCGGCCGCGAGCGTTGGTCGCTGTCGCCAATGCCTATCTCGGCCTCGATCGCGCCCGCGCCTGGGAGATGATGCTGGAAGTCACGAAAGCGTCGAACTCCGCCGCGGGATTCAACGGTGAAGACGGCCGGCTGACAATACGGCTGGAGTCAAAGAACATGATGTCGATGCAGACCAGTAGCGTCGATGAGTTTAACTTGCCGGGCGTCTTCAAAACTTTGTCGCAGGAGAACGCGACGCAGGCGATAGAGATCGCGCGCAGCTTCGAACACGAGGCGCCGCGCGCAACTGCGCTGATTGCCGTCGCGCGCGCGCTGCTGAATGAGAAAGCAGGAGCGGGGGCAAGCCCACCTTCCCGACCATGAGCTTAATAAATATGAGTTGCTGATTGTCGATTGAACGGCCTTCAACGCGGAGATCGATCACCCAAGAAGGAAGGCTCAAGGTTGGGAAGGTGGGCTTGCCCCCGCTCTTTCGCTTTCTGATCGTGAGCAGCAGTTATTCAAGAGTAAATGTTCATCGGCCGCGTCAGCAGTTCCACCGGATCGTCGACGTTCAACGCTTCCCTGACATAAAAGGGCTCACCGGCCGCCACGCCAATCAACGATCCAAAATAACGCATGCGGTAGTCGATCTCTTTGAGGAAGCCCGGATCGCTGATGCGCGTTGCCGGTTCGATCGATTCCGGTTGATAAAACTGCGACGCGTGCGCTTTAATCGCCGCCATTTTGTCGCCCACGAAATCAGAGACGTCAACGATGAACGACGGCACCACGTGGCGTGAGAAAAGCGAGTGCATAATGGCCGGCATCTGTGCCAGTTTGTCGCCCTTGTCGCCCTCGTTTTCGTCATAGCGCGCCATGGTTGCGAGCCGCGCGGCCTCGCGCACGATGCTGCAGGTGTTGGCGTGATCCGGATGGGGATCGTCCCAGTGCGTGGTCAGCAAGACTTTCGGCTGGTGCGCCCGCAGCACGCGGACGACCGCGGTGCGCGCTTCTTCAGTGGGCCAGATGTGCCCGTCCGGCAGTCCGAGGTTGAGTCGCAAATCCAATTTCATGATGCGCGCGGCGGCCACCGCTTCTTCGGCGCGCAACTCCGGCGTGCCGCGCGTGCCCATCTCGCCGCGAGTCATGTCCAGCACGGCCGTGCGATAGCCGAGCGCCTTCAAACGCAGCAAAGTACCCGCAACGGAAAGCTCGGCATCGTCCGGGTGAGAAAAGATCCCGAGCACGTCCAGTTCGAATTGTGATTCGTCCATTACGTTTGAGGTTTAACTGAGCCCACGCGTTTGGTCAAGTGTGTGGCATCAGATATTGGGTGTGGTAGAGTACCGTCCGTTTGCAGCCTGCTGTTAGTTTTCAAAACCGAAGGTGCGGGGATGAGACTGAATGAAATGTTCGACTTGTAGCAGACGAACGAGCTGGGCCAGGACGCGGTGCCCGGCATGTAAATCGCGACTGATGATGTGGTACATCGTCGCAGTGGTTATCATCGTTGCGGTTTGCTGTGGCGGGCTGTTGATTCTTAAGAAGTTTTGAGTTCCAAGTTTCAGGTTCGAAGTGCTGAGACCAAAGCAAAACTCAACATTTACTCAGAAACTGGGCACTTTTGGCGTCTTGGCGGTTGGGTTTGACTAACGACCAATAGCCTGCCAAGCAAAAATGAAGGCGGTGAGTTTCGCCCCAAGAGACTCACCGCCTCTCGCGTACGGTGCGGCCGTAATTCGGGAGACCTGAATCAGCGCACACGCACAACGATATCGTGGACCGTCAACGCATTGCCGGTCGCTCTCTGTAATTCCGCGATTGCCTTGTTGAGATCTGTTTGCGCCCGCAACTCGTTTCCGCGCGCGGTCGTCAACGCCGTCTGCCGCTCGAGCACGAGGAACACGGTCGACTGCCCGGCATCGAGTTTTCTTTGTTCACTCAAATATTGCTGCTCGCTGGCAGTTCGCGCAATGCCCGCCGCGCGCAAACGCGCTTCCGCGCTGCGCACCACCTGCAAAGCGTTTCGCACTTCAACCTGAATCGACTGCTCGAGTTGTTCGCGCTGCGTGGCGATGCGCTGGCCCTCGACGAGGGAACGGCCCAACGCCGCCTCCGCCGTGCGGTTCCGCAGCGGCAAACTCATCTGCACGCCCACCCGAAAATTGTTGAAGCGGTTCGCCGCGAGGTTTCCCAGCGACTGCCCAAAGCCGCCGAGCAGCTCGGGAGAAAACTGCGAAGGCGTGACCATGAGCGGAGGCAAACCGGCCAGCACCGAAAGGTCGTTGACTCGATCGCGCAGCGCGATGTTGGAACTCGTGATCGGATTGACCGCCGTCGAACTGAGCGCTCCGGCCAGCCCGGTCATGCCGTAACTGCCGACAAGATCGATGGCGGGTTTGGTCTGCTCGCGGAAAAACTTCTGATCGATCTGATTGATCTCGCCGGCCACCGTTGACTGCTGCAACTCCGGACGATTGTCGAGCGCCGCCTTCAACGCCTCCGGCAAAGAAATCGTGGGCGGCGCTTGATCCACCGAATCCGTCGGCACAATTGAAAGATCCCAAAACTCTGCCTGACGGTTCACGGCGATCAGGTTCTTCAGATTGTTTTCGCTGCGAGAAACTTCTTCGAGCGCGCTGAAAAGCGTCTGCTCGAAACCGGCAACTTGCGCTTCGGCCGCGACCACGTCAATCGGCGCGAGCGCGCCTTCCGTAACCAGGCGCTGGTTGTGTTCCAGCTGCGCGCGCGAATCGCGCACCGCGTCTCGCTGCACCTGCAGATTTCTGAGCGCGAAGACCAGGTCCCAATAGGCGCGCTGCACGCTCGTGATCGTTTCGATCGCTCGCTGGCGGAATTGCGCGTCGGTCAGCGAGAGGTTCTTCTTCGCGATCTCGATTAGCCGGCGGTTGTTGTCAAACTTCAAACCGCGCAACAGCGGCTGCGTGTAGCTAAGCGTCAGACCAGTCGGGTACTGCGGGCTCAGCGGCACAAATTGATTGTCCGTTGTCAGCCGCACCGAAGAGAAGTCGAGGCGATAGTTGCCGCCAAACATCGGCGTCTGGCCTTCGAGCCGCGCGTTGGCGGTGTAGTCGGAAGTCGTCGTGGAACCATTTGTGCCGCCGCTGAGGAAACTTGAAATCGGGTTTACGATGCGCTCGTAGTAAGACGACGAATGAGAGTCTTGGATCGTAGACGCCGTGCGCGCCCTTGAACTCAAACTCGGCGATCTTCACGTTCTGCCGCGCCACCTCGATGTCTTTGTTGTTCTCCAGCGCCATCGCCAGCGCTTCGCGCAGCGCGAGCGGCCTTTGCCGATTCATGTCGACGCCGACGCGACCGAGTTCGGGCAGAGGCTTTTGGGCCGGACGAAACTCAGGCGCGATCGCCGGGACCTGCAACACGAGGGGCGCCGGAGAAGGCGACGGCGACGCGATCGGATCCTGCGCCAGAACCGTGACGGCGGTCAGCAAAACTGAAAGGACAAACACCGCGGCTCTGCCGCTACGATGTGCGGAAAGGCTCAGCCTTTCCGTGCGAATCCTCTCTTTTCCTGAGGCTACGCCTCGAATCTCATGGCGAGGCGCAGCCTCACCTGAGTAACCAGGGGCTTCCGGAAAGGCGGAGTCTTTCCGCACTGTGCGGCGGCAAAGCCGCAATCCAAAATTCTCTTGAACTTCTTTCATGTTCACACTCAGATCCAAATCAAGCCGCCTTTAGTTTTTCGAAACCAAACTCAGCAGCGACGCGGTTGCGCTCGCTGTCTTTCTTCGCGCCCACGCAAATGCTCCGGTCACGCGCGCGGCCATCATTCCCCAAACCCGGCTGCGGCCCAGATCGTCGAAGAGTGAATAGAAAACCGGAACCGCCAGCAGCGTCAGCAGCAAACAGAGCGACTGTCCGCCAACGACCAGCACGCCGATTGAGCGATTGGTGCCGGAACCTGGCCCACTCGAAATCGTCAATGGCAACATGCCGGCGACGAGCGCAATCGTAGTCATCAGAATCGGCCGCAAGCGATCGCGGTTGGCGCGAATGATTGCCTCGTGCCGTTCCATGCCGCGCTCGCGCAGTTGGTTTGTATGATCGATTTGCAGAATTGCGTTTTTCTTGACCACCCCGAAGAGCAGCAACAGGCCCAGCCCGGAAAAAATGTTGACTGTTTGTCCGGTCAGCAGCAGCGCCAGGATGCCGAAAGGAATCGCCAGCGGCAGCGTCAGCAGAATTGTGATCGGGTGAATGAACGATTCAAACTGCGCGGCCAGCACCATGTACATAAAGACAAACGACAGCACGAACGCCAGCATGAAGTAGTAACCGGCGCGCCCCAGTTCTTTCGAACGTCCCGCCAAACCGGTCGAGTAAGCTGGAATCGATGCCCACTTCTTTCGCAAACTCGTTCATCTTTTGAATAACTGCCGCCTGTGATCCGCCCGGCCTGCACGTTCGCCAGCAACATCACCTGGCGTTGACGATTGAGCCGGTCGATCGCCGATGGTCCGGTGCCTTCTTCGATGCGCACCAGATTGTCGAGACTGACCCAACCAATCTTCGACGACGAAACGATCATCTGCTTCAGGCCTTCGACACTGGCGCGAAACTGTCCCGATCGCGCGCACGCGCACGTTGTACTGATCGGTGCCCGCATTAAACGTGGAAACCTTCTGGCCGGCGACGAGCGTGTTCAGTGCCTGCGCGATGTCGGCCACGCGAACTCCCAGGTCCGCGGCGCGCGCGCGATCGATGACTACGCGCAATTCCGGTTTGCCGGTGACGAGCGACGAGTCGGCGTCAACCACGTCCGGAATCGTCTTCATTTTTTCGAGCAGCGCCTCAGAATATTTTGTCAGCTTTTCGAGGTCAGGACCGCCGATCACGTACTGAATATCAGCGTTACGAAAACCGCCGCCGGAGATCGCGGCGACCTGCTGTACGCTCGTTCGTAGTTGACCCGGAAATTCTTTCAGATACTTCGCCGAGGACTTCGGTGCGCGCCCGCACCATCACGTCAGTACTGCGACACGCTGCGTTCTTCAAGCGGGTGCATCTTGACGTAAATCGAGGCGACGTTGACCTGCTCCTGCTGCCCGCCGCCAATCGTCGTCAACGTGTCACTGACGCCAGGCATCTTTCTGATGTCCGCGGAAATTCTTTCGGCGAGCTTGGAGGTGGACGCGAGCGTCGAGCCCTCCGGCGCGCGCACGTTGATTTCAAACTGCGACTGGTCGTCAACGGGCAGAAAGTTTTTGCCGACGAGCATGAAGAGCGGCACGATGCTGATGATCACGATGCACGCAAGCGGCGACGATCACCCAGCGATGGGCCATCGACCAGCCCAGCATGCGCGTGTAGGTGCGATCGATGGGTCCGTAAAAACGCGACTGCTTGGAACCGTGGTCGGCTGGTTCAATGATGACGATCCAACGGGCCCTCTTCGGTGTCGTTGCTGCGCTTGATCATGCGCGCCGCCAGCATCGGCGTGAGCGTGAACGAAACCAGCAGCGAAACGGCGATCGCGAACGACGACGTCAAACCGAACGACGACATGAAGCGGCCGACTATGCCGCCCATGAATCCGACCGGCAGAAACACCGCCAACAGCGACAACGTCGTCGCCGAGACGGCCAGGCCGATTTCCTTCGTCCCTTCGATCGCCGCCTGAAACGGAGGCATTCCCTTCTCTTCAATGAACCGGAAAATGTTTTCGAGTACGACGATCGCGTCGTCAATCACGATACCCACCATCAGCGTCAGCGCCAGCATCGTGATCTGATTGAGCGTGAAGCCCATCGCCGCCATCAAGCCAAACGTCGCGATCAACGACGTGGGAATGGCAAGCGCCGCAATCACCGTCGAGCGGAAACTCCACAGGAATACAAAGACAACGATCGCCGCGAGAATGCTGCCTTCGATCAGGTGCGTTTGGATCGCCTCGATCGAAGCCTTGATGAAAATCGACTGATCGCCGACCACCTGGGTCTTGAATCCCGGCGGCAGCGTTGTTCTGAATTTCGCGCAGGCGTTCCTTGACGGCTTCGGCAACCGCCACGGTGTTTTGTCCCGACTGTTTCGAAACCACCAGCGTCACTGCCGGCTGGCCGTTGAGGCGCGCTTCGGTGCGCGGCTCTTCGGCGCCGTCTTCGGCGTAACCGACGTCGCTGAGCTTGACGGAGTAAGTGCCGCGACTGCCAACCACGAGGTTGTTGAACTCAGCGGGCGTGACGATGCGACCCATCGTTCTCACGGTCAGCTCGCGCGTGCCTTCGTCAACGCGGCCGCCGGGAAGTTCCATATTCTGCGCGCGCACGGCGTCGGCAACCTGCGCGACCGTCACGTTGAAAGCGCGCAGCTTGTCCGGATCGACCCAAACCTGAATCTCGCGCGTGCGTCCGCCGATGATCGAAACTTCGCCCACGCCGTTGATCGATTCGATCTGCTGCTTGATTTTCTTGTCGGCGACGTCGGTGACTTCGCGCGGCGAACGCGGCGCGGACACGGCGATGCGAATGACGGGCGCCGCGTCGGTGTCCAACTTCTGCACGATGGGCTGTTCGGCAGTGACCGGCAGATCGTTGACGATCAGATCAACCTTGTTCCGAACTTCCTGGGCGGCGATGTCCGGATTTTTTTCCAGCAGGAAAGTAATGAAAACCTGGGAAACGCCTTCAACCGAAGTGGACCGCAGCTCGTCGATGCCGCTGATGGTGTTCACCGCGCCTTCGACCTTGTCCGTGATTTCCGTTTCGATTTCCTGCGGCGACGCGCCGGGATTAACAACCGTGACGGTGATCGTCGGCAGATCGATCTTCGGAAACAGATCCACGCCCAGCGACCTGTAGGAGAAGAGTCCGACGACGGTCAGACTCAGGATCAGCATCGTCGCAAACACCGGACGGCGGACACATATTTCAGCTAGCTTTTGCATCGAACCAAAGTTTCAAGTTTCAAGTTTCAAGTTTCGAGTTTCAAGTTTCGAGTTTCGAGTTTCGAGTTTCGAGTTTCAGGTTCGGCTTTCAGCTTTCAGGTTTCGAGTTCTGAACTTGAAACTTGAAACTTGAAACTCGAAACTTACTGCTTGACCGCCATCCCTTCACTCAACTGCTCAATATTGCTGGTCGCGACGCTGTCGTCGGCCGCGACACCGCTCTTGATCTCCACCAGATCGCCTTCGGTTTGTCCCAACTGCACCAGTCGCTCCTGCGCCTTGCCGTCCTTAATTACAAACACGCGGCTGACGCCCGATTCAGTCCGCACCGCGCGCGCGGGAACCAGCACGGCCGGCTCCGCGCGCGACTGCAGAATGCGCACCGTGGCAAATTGCCCCGGTTTCAAAGTGCCGCTGCTGTTTTCAATTTCCGCTTCCACCGTCAGCGTTCGCGAAGTTGGCGTGACGTTCGGCGAGATGCGCGCGACGCGGCCGCTGAAATTTTGGTCAGGCCAGGCGCTGGTCGTCACCGAAACCGATTGTCCGACGCTGACCGCGGGAATCGCCTGCTCCGGAATGTCGATGCGCACGCGCAGCGGATTGATCTTGACTACCGTCGCGACCTTTGTCGTCGTGCGAAACATACTCGCCGAGATCGGCTGGCCGATCAGCAACGAAACCATCGATCGGGGAATAGACATTCGCGTACGACAAACTGCGGACGGCGAGACCGAGTTGGCTCTCGGCGTTGGCAACATTTGCGCGTGCAGTCAGCACCGCGGCGTAGTTTTGACGCGCCAGCGAAAGGGCAGCTTCAAACTGCTCCTTTAGTTGGTCGCGTTGCGCCTTTTGCTGATCGTAGACCGACCGCGAGATGTCGCCCGATTCAATCAACCGTTCCGACCGACGCAGGTTCTTTTCCGCAAGTTCGAAGGCAACGCGCGCAGTCGGCGACTTCCGGAAGTTTGTTGAGGTCGAAATTTTGCCCCGGCCGAATTCCCACCTTCTCTTCCGCCTGGCGCGCCGCGGCCTTCGCCTGTTCGACCTGGGCCTGCGCCTGCTGCACGCGCAGTTTCGCGTCCACGTCGTCAAGGCGAACGATCGTCTGGCCACGCTTCACATAGCTGCCGAGTTCGACGGCAATAAAAACCACTTTGCCGGCGATTGAAGGTGAAACGTCGGTTTGCTCGTCGCCGGTCAGGCTTCCGGTCGCTTCAAAAAACTGCGGCAGATCGCGCTGCACGGCGGCGGCTGTTGTCACTTCAATCGCGGCCGGCTGGGCGGCTGCCGTCTCTTCCGTTCTGACATTTGCCTTCGAACCGCCGCAGGAAACCGCAAACAACACGACGCCAGACAAGACGACAGCGAGCGACAGGGTTGGTAAAAGTCTCAGTAACTTTACAGATGACATGCGCTATTTCTTTCTCGAAGAACCGTTCGCACCCTTCGCGTCGACGCGGCGGTCGCTCTTCTTCTTCTGACTCGCTTCTTTGCCGGTGCTGATCCCGTTCAGCAGGATGTCGGTAAAGTGCCTCGCGGCTTCCGCGTTCGAAATTTTCAGCAGGCGACGATTGGGATCCCACAGATTGTTGTTGAGCGAATGATGAATGATCATCCCGATGAAAGAGCGCACCACAATCGCCGGATCGACTTTGACCATCGCGCCGTCGCGCTGCCGCTCAGCGATGTAGCCGCCGAGCAGTTCGTAAACGCGCCGGATGAACTTCTCAAAAAACATCTCGGCGAGTTCATGCCCTTCAAGGGCCGAGTGCAACAGCAAGCGCTGAAACTCAGGATCGATCTCATGGTGCTCCAAGCGCCCCAAGCGCCAGGTTTTCAAACACCGCCCGATCGTCTTTCTGCTTGCGGGCTTCAGCAACCATCTCCTCAGGATTCATGGCGTCGCCTGAGCAGGCCTTGTGATCGAGGATGGCTTTGTAGAGTTCCTGCTTGGTGGCGTAGTGGCGGAAGACCATCGCCTCGGAAACGCCCGCCGCCTGCGCGATCTCTTTGGTGGTGGTGCCGCCGAAGCCGCGCTGCGAAAAAAGACTGACGGCGACGCGCAGAATCTGCAGTTTTCGGTCTTCCGCAGCCATGCGTCCGCTGCTGGCGGGTTCGACTGGCAATGCCGGAGCGGGGTTTTCAGGGGCGATTTGTCTGCTCAAAAGTGTTCCTTCTTGACGAGTGCTCGGCCGGCGGGGCCGGCAAAGTAAGTACTTACTTACCATCCTGCTCCAAGTGTTGTCAAGGGCAAGCTTGGTGTAATTGGGGACCGCGGATAAACGCTGATTGCACGAATCTGAAAACTCCTTCTCAGATCGGACTTCTGTTCGTGATCTGATCCGCGTTGTCCGCATAAATCCGCGGCCACGCACTGATTTCCTTTCGGGGCTTTGTACCGTTCCCGATCTCACGATGCCCAACTGTACCCTTTCACAACGAATCTCGTTAAAAACGAACTCGTCTCAGTCCTTCTCACGTCAGAATTTCGACTAATGAAATTGCAAAGTTCTGGCTGTAATTGTCGAGCTGTCGGCTCCGCTGCGCGAGAAACACTGCAAAGCAGCAACCCGGCACATTGTTTGCTCCGTCAGCAACTGATTATTTCTATTCGAACTAGTCTTCAGAAATTTTACGCAACCTGCAAAGGAGAGAACGAACATGTCGCAGAACAGAACTTCAACCGATTTCCCCGGAGCTTCCACGGACTTTCAGAACGAGGGATCAACTATGGGAACCCAATCCGGATCCCAATCTGCATCATCGCCCGGCTCATCGACTGGCAACGGCGGAGCGGCAGCAACGGCAACTGCCCGCGCGCAGGAATACGGAACCAAGATCACAGAAGCCGCGAGCCAGGCTAAGGAATTCGTCAGCGACAAGATGACCGTCGTCGGTGACAAACTCAAAGAACTCCAAGGCGCCGACCTCGCTGAGATGACTGAGAACGCGAAGGACTATGCGCGCAAGAATCCCGGTCAGGCGATCTTGATTTCGGCTGCCGCCGGCTTGCTGGTGGGCTTGATCCTGCGCGGCCGACGTTAAGTTGCGCGCTGGACGAGTTTGCGCGTCGCAAAGTCGAAAAGTGAGCGCGCTTGAAATAGTAAAAAGGAGATAGACATATGGCAGCCTCAGCTAGCAGTGCTTCAGCATCCGCGACGGCATCTGCCTTAACACCCACCGTGAGCGGCAAAGACAACGAGAGTCTTCCGAGTCTGGTCGCTCGCCTGGGCGACGACGTAATGCAACTCTTCGACACGAAGCTGAGTTTGCTCAAAGTCGAGATCAAGGAAGAGGCGAACGAGTATGCGCGGGACGGCGCGATGATTGCCGTGGGTGGCATCATCGCGGCGATCGGTTTCGCGCTACTTAACGTCGCCCTGGCTTTTGGAATATCGACGCTCTTCGCGAGTTTCGACCTGAGTCAGCCGGCCCGTTACGCAATAGGATTCGTAACCGCCGGCGTCCTTTACCTGATCGTCGGCGCCATCATCATCACTACGATGAAGAACCGCATGGCGAAGCAAAGTCTCGTTCCTGACCGAACGGTCGAAGAGCTTAGAAAGGATAAACAATGGCTGAAGAACGAACTTTAGGATTGGCGCGCGCGCGCGACCCGCGTGAAATAGGGAGCGAGGAACCATCAAAAGAGGAGTTACAGCGGCGCATGGAAGAAGCCCGAGATTCAATTACAAACACGGTGACGGAAATCAAAGACAACGTGGCCCAGCAGGTTGAAAGCGTGAAGGACGCGCTTGATTGGCGCGAGCACTTCAAACGACAACCGGTGGCGTGGTCGTTGGGGGCGGCGGGTGTAGGTTTTTTTGTGGGTTACGGAATCGCCGCCGCCGTCAAAGGCGACGGCGACTCGCCCGTTCATTACGCTTCAACATCTGCGTACTCGCTATCGGCGCCGGCCGCGGCGAACGACACGATAAGCGCAGAGCCGCCGACAACGAACGGCAAGGACCACGGTCCGGGGATGTTGGAACGATTTAAGGAAACGTCCGCCTACGAACGACTCAGCAAGGAAGCTGGCTCGCTGGGCGATCGTTTGGTGGAAGAGCTTTCGACAACTGCTCAGGAGGTGGTGTTGCCGGCTTTGCTGGCGAAGGTCAAGAATTGGATTGGACTCGATCTGTCGGAGAAGCGGGTCGGCACAAACGTGGACAATCGCAGCGCTGCTTACCAGCCGGCTGTGCGGCCAGCCAACTAAGTCAGACCACCTGCGTAAGCGGGTGGCAATCCTAAATACTAATTGTGAACAAGAAAAGGCGAGCCAGCAACGGCTCGCCTTTTCTGCGTCTACTGGCGATTCGAATTTTATTTCGCCATCGGTTTGCGCGGCAGCTTCTCGTCGCGCATCGCCGTGTTGTAAATAAACGCCGCCATAATCGTCGCCGCTTCCTTCATATCGTCCCCCTGGATGCGGTCAAAGACGTCCTGATTCGAATGGTGCGTTCGCGAGTCGTATTCGATCTCGTCCTGGATAAACTGAAATCCCGGCAGGCCGATCGCGTCGAACGAAAGATGATCCGTGCCACCGGTGTTCGTGATCGAGAGGGTCGCCGCGCCCATCTCGCGAAACGGCGCCAACCACTGGCGAAACAACGGCCGGACGAATTCGTTGCCCTGCAGATACACACCGCGGATTTTTCCGGTGCCGTTGTCGAGATTGAAATAAGCGCTGAACTTTTCGTACTCAGGTTTCGTGACGAGCATGCCCGCGGTCGTAGCAGGCGCTGAAGCAACTGCTCCCGAGCTTGCAGCGACGGTCGATCCCGCCGGCGATGTCGATAGGGTCGATAGGGTAGATGGCGTCGATCCTGCAGTCGTAGTTGCGCGCGTTTCAATTCTTCCGAAGTGCTCAGCCACATACGCCTTCGATCCCAGCAGTCCCTGCTCTTCGCCGGACCACAATGCCACTCGAATCGTTCGACGCGGTTTGAGGTTCAACGCCTGCAGAATTCGCACGGCCTCCATCGCCACCGCCACGCCGGCGCCGTTGTCCGTGGCCCCGGTGCCCGCGTGCCAGGAATCCAGGTGGCCGCCCAGAACGACAACTTCGTCCTTCAGATCGCTGCCGGGAATTTCCGCGATGGTGTTGTAGCCCATCGGATCGGCGTCTTGCCATTCGACGGCGAGGTCAACAGTCATCTTCACTTTTTCGCCCGCCTCGATCATGCGGGCGATGCGGTTGTAGTGTTCGACGGCGATTACAACTTGCGGCGCGATCTTAGGCGCCGTCTTGTCGTAAGACTGAATCAAACGCGGCGCGTTTTGGGCAAACGAAGCTTCGGTAACCGGCTGCGGGACGATGGCCGACTGCACGAAGATTGTGCCGCCGTCGCCGGTGCGGCTGGCGTCAACCAACATTGCCGCGCCTTCGTCCTGAAAAAACTGGTACTTCCGGGCGGTGAAAAACTGCGCCGCTCGGAACGCCGCGTTGCGCCGCCGGCCACTTCCCTGCGGCTCGGGCGCATCGGCGAGTTCCAGCAGTTCCTTCTCGTTGAGCCGCGTGCCCATTGGCTCAAAGTTCGCTTTCACCTCCCGCATCTTGCCGGTCAGGACGATCGCGCCTTTGAGTTTGCCTTTGAAGCGTTGCAGGTCGGCTTCATCTTTCGCGTCGACATAAACCACCTCGGCCGTCAACGGACCATCGGTAGCGGGCGACCACGCCTTCGGATACGCGATCAGCGGAATGTTCAGCGGCTCAGAGACCTGGGCCGAAAATCGCTTGAGCGTCCAGCCGCGGCCAAACGGTCCCCACGCTTCGAGGTGCGCATTCTGCAATCCCCACTTCGTGAGTTGATCGCGCGTCCATTCGTTTGACCGCTTCATTCCCGGCGACGCAGTCAGGCGCGGGCCGATGACGTCGCTCAGGTAACTGAGTGTTTGCATGATCTGCGAGCGGTTCATGCCCTCGTCTTTAATGCGCTCAATCGGATCGTTCGGATCTTTGGCGGGTGTTGTAGCTTCAGTTGAACTCGCAGTCGTCGCCGCCGCCGCAGGCTGCTGCGCCAAAGCTGTGCACGGCGAGACCAGGAAAACAAACAACAGCGCGAAGGTCGCAATGCTTCGAAACATTTTCTTCTCCTCAGGCGTGTAGGACAGACTTTCTTGCATGTAGGACAGACATTCTTGTCTGTCCATTTTTGTTCACACGTTTTCGACGACAGACAAAAATCTGTTAGCTCATCATTATTTATTAGTGGGAGTCTTACAGAACAGGATGCTAACTCGAAACAAACTCGAACTCAAACGGATGTCAGAACCACGGGGTCAGCGGGTGATCCTAACGAACGTTCACCCATGCCATCATCCGCCCGCTAACGCAGGCGGTTCTGACAGAACGGATCCGCGTTTGTCCGCGCAAATCCGCGGCTTACTTCTTACTCTTGGCCTTCTCAGGTGCGCCTTCGTTCGAGCTGTAGCCACATTCTTCCACCGCGCAGTGACGAAACGTTCCGGCTTTCTTCGTAGTCTTCTCGAGCAGAAACGGCGCGTTGCACTTCGGACAGGCTTCCTCAACCGGCTTGTCCCAATAGACTCGATCGCAGTCGGGATACTTCTCGCAGCCATAAAACACTTTGCCGCGCTTCGATTTCTTCACGACCAGTTCGCCTTTGCAACCGGGCCGTGTGCACTTAACGCCCGTCGATTCCTGCTTGATGTATTTGCACTTCGGATAGTTTGAACAGGAAACGAATTCGCCAAAGCGTCCAAAGCGTTTCACTAGCTGCGCGTCGTCGACCGGACACTTCTCGTCCAAAGGCACCGGCGCGGGCGCGGCCACACCGCTCTTGGCAATCTTGCGAATGTTGCGACACTCGGGATAACCGGTGCAGCCGAGGAAAGGACCAAAGCGGCCGCGTTTCAACTGCATCGGTTTGTCGCACAACTCGCAGACTTCAGGCTCCGCCGCGGCCTCTGTGCCGGCGCCGGCTGCTCGCTTCCGTTCGCGCCGCCGTTGGTTGCCGCCTTCGGCTCGGCGTCGCGCGTCGCGTCGCAATTCAAACACTTGAGATACTTCCCAAAGCGGCCGCGCTTCCGCACCATGCCCTTCGTCTCGCACTTGAGACAAACTTCATCGGTCGGTATCTCTTCGTCCTTAATACGCTTCGTGTAATCGGTGAACGTGACCAGGTCCTTCGAAAACTTGTCGTAGAATTCATGCAGCGCGTCGGTCCACTTGAGTTTGCCTTCCTCAACGCTGTCCAGTTCTGTCTTCCATCCGCGCCGTGTACGTCTCATTAAAGAGGTCTGCAAAACCGCCTTCGATCAGCAGATCGTTGACGGTCTTTCCTAACTCGGTTGGATGGAAACGTCCTTCGAGTTTCTCAACGTACTCGCGCGCCAGAATCGTCGTCATGATCGCGGCGTAGGTTGACGGCCGGCCAATTCCCTTTTCTTCAAGGGCCTTTACCAGCGTGGCTTCAGTGAAGCGCGGGGGCGGGTCGGTGAAATGTTGCTCCGGAGTGATCTTGTTCAGCGCGAGCGTCTCGCCTTTTTCCACCGGCGGCAGCGTGCGCTCGGCCTCTTCATCTTCTTCCGTTTTTTCGTCGCGGCCCTCCTGATAAAGTTTCAGGAAACCGTCAAACTTCTGCACCGAACCGGTCGCGCGGAAAATGAAACGTCCGGCGCCGATGTCGATCGTGGTCTGATCAAAGACAGCGGGAGTCATCTGCGAAGCGACGCTGCGCTGCCAGATCAAGCGGTAGAGCCGCAGCTCATCGTTGTTCAAATAACTGGCGAGCGAGTCGGGAGTACGATGTGACGTCGGTTGGACGAATCGCTTCGTGAGCGTCCTGTGCGTCCTTCTTCGAACGATAGTGAATCGCTTTCTCCGGCAAGTAGGGAGCGCCATACTGCTTGCTGATGAAATCTCTTACTTCACCCAGGGCCGCGTCGGAAACGCGCGTCGAGTCGGTTCGCATGTAGGTAATCAACCCGACTGATCCTTCAGCGCCAATCTCGATGCCTTCGTAAAGCTTCTGCGCAATCATCATCGTCCGCTTTACGGCCCAACCGAGTTTGCGCGCAGCTTCTTGCTGCAGCTTTGAAGTGATGAAAGGCGGAACCGGATTGCGTTTGCGCTCTTTCCTGAGTGACTTCGCTGACAACGAAGGTTTGCTGGTTTGCTTCGGCGACAAGCTCCGCAGCCTTCGCTTCGTCATTGATCAGAATCTCGCCGCGCTTGATGTCCTGATCAAAGCCGCCGGTCTTGACGGTCTGTTCGCCGACTTTGAAAAGGCGCGCATCAAACGCTGGCGGCAGTTTGGCGCCGAGATTGGCGAATATCGTCCAGTATTCCGTCTTAATAAATTTTTCAATTTCGCGTTCGCGCTCAACCACCATCCGCAGCGCAACGGACTGCACGCGGCCGGCGCTTAGTTTTCCGCCCACCGTGCGACAAAGAAGCGGCGAAACTTTGTAACCGACCAAGCCGATCCAGCACGCGACGCGCTTGCTGAGAATCAACCAGGTTCTGATCAATCTGTTTCGGGTGCTCGAAAGCTTCGTTGACCGCGCGCTTGGTGATTTCATTGAACATCACGCGAAAAGTGGCTTTCGCCGGCCGCTTGGGAACAATCTCTTCCGCCAGATGCTGGCAAATCGCTTCGCCTTCGCGATCAGGGTCAGCCGCGAAGTAGATGTTGTCAGCAGCCTTGGCAGCCGCCTTCAGCTCGGCCACGATCTTCTTGTTGTTTCGTTTTTTGGAATCGGGAATTACTTCGTAGGTAGGTTTGAAATCGTCGTCGACATCAACTCCCAAACCCTTGGAAGGCAGATCCTTGATGTGGCCTATCGAGGCCTTAACCAGATAGTCTTTTCCCAGATACTTGTTTATCGTTTTCGCCTTCGCCGGCGATTCAACTATTACTAAATTTTTTGCCATTTCTATCTTTACTAAGCAACTACCGCCTCGGCCGTCTTATCTCGTTCGCTGCGGGCCAGAATTCCAAAATACAAAAAATACTGCCGTAAATCAGATGGGTGAATAAACTCGGGGGCGTCATTGTAGAGTTCGTCGCAAACGACTTCTCGCAAGCGCGTCAACTCTTTAAGCCGATGGTTCCGCCAACGCGGATCGGCAATCGTAAGATCCAGCAGTTCCAACAATCGCGCGAAAGCAGACTCAAAACGAACTTCATCCCCTTGCTCCTTCCAACGCCGCGCACGCTCATATTCACTGCCAACATTTCCTAATTGGCTGGCCAGCGAGAGCGTGAACCAACGGCCGGCGGCTAGATCGTGATGAGTCGTCATTTTGTTTTGCCGCGGCCGAATGTTGATCATCGAATCAAACTCCACCATTTCGGGCATTGTGCTGTTCGTGTACAAGTTAATGCCCCACAGATCTTCCTGACGTGAATTTCGCTCCAACAAGCCTCTGCTGTGCCACTCCTTCGCATTTACCATTACCATTTACTATTTACTCGTCCTTCACATCTTCCGCACAAAACATTTTCCCGGTAGCGCTCTCACCAGGTCGCGCATCTCGAGCGTCAGCAGCGCGGCGGTCAAATCTGAGATGCCCAGCCGGCTCTTGTCGACGAGCGCATCAATGTGCGCCGGATTGTCCGCCGAAAGCAACTTGAAAACTGACTGCTCAAATCCAGTCAAGCCCTGCGGCACGAACGCGAGCTGATCGGCAAGCGACTTCTCGTTCTTCTTGTCAACCTTCTCCTCGCTTAGCGGCGGCGGCAAAAGTGTTGCCGCAATTTGCGGCGGCAACTCGGCGGCCACGTCCTGCCATTGCTGCACCAACTTCGCGCCCGCTCCTTTGATCAGGTAGTTAGTGCCAAACGAGTTGCGCGAAGTTATGTTGCCCGGCACCGCAAACACTTCGCGGTTCTGCTCAATCGCCAGTCGCGCCGTTATCAATGAACCGGAGTTTTCCGCTGCCTCAACCACGATCACGCCTAAACTCAAACCGCTAATGATGCGGTTGCGGTACGGAAAGTTTTCCGAGACCGGCGGAGTCGTCAAAGGAAACTGCGAAACGATCGCGCCGCCGCCTGCCAGAACTTCGTCCGCGAGCTTCTTATGGTCGCGCGGATAAACCTGATCGAAGCCGGTGCCAATAACCGCCACTGTACGGCCGCCGTCCTTCAATTGCGCCGCGATGCGCCGCCGCGTCAATGCCGCGCGCAAAACCGGAAACGATCGTCACGCCGCGCTGGGCCAAATCCCGCGCGAACATCGACGCCGCATTCTGTCCGTACGTCGAACACCGGCGCGAACCAACGATCGCCACGCAAGGCTGTTCGAGACATTCTGTCCCAGGCGCCTTTGACGTAGAGCGTGATCGGCGGATCGTAAATCTCTCGCAAGAGCGACGGATAAACGCCGTCATCAAGTATCAGAATGTCGCCGCCAAGCTTGCGAACGTTTTCAATTTCGGCTGTCCGCCTTGTCATGCTGGTCGCGAGCGATGATGCTATCGACCGCTTCCGGCAACAGTCGAACCTTTTCCAGTTCCGCTCGCGTCGCGCGATAGACCGCCTCGGCGGAACCAAAACGCTCCAGCAGTTTGGCAGCGGCGCGAGGTCCGATGCCCGGCGTCATATTAAGGGCAACCCAATCTCGCATAGGCAACTATTGAAGTCAGGAGGATGAACGATGAACAGGCGAACTCAGTCGAAGATTCCAACCAAAGGCCTTCTTTCGCTCGCGGGCCTTCTTTCATTCTGCATTCATCGTTCAGCGTTCATCGTTTCCGCCACTGGCGGAGGCGTGTAGGAATCGAACCTACCTGAGCCTGTTCTCACAGTCTCACTGACGGTTTTGAAGACCGCGCCGTTCACCAGAACAGATTCGCCTCCAGTTTGAATTTCAAATTTCCAAACTCACTTTGAGGTCTCAAATTTCCAATCTCAAATTCTCTTTGTCGTCGCCGCTTCCCGATGCCCAATAACCGCCACCTACCACCGATCAAACGCAATCCGGCGTCATCGGAGCGAAACCCTACGCGCCAAACTGCGAGCCTGTCAAGCAACGCCCGAAACACCCGCCCAACGCGGCGATGCCAGAAAACACTCAACCGCGCCTGGGGCAAACTTGACGAAAATCCACCTCCCCAGCTATTCTAAACCTCCCGAACGAACGTTCGAACGACCACAGTAAAATAGGCTAAAGTGCCCATTTTCCATTGGAAACTACAGGGAACTTGGGAAACAGCGGGTGAGCTACACCCGGCAAACACAGAGGACTGCATGATCAACTTTCGAAACGTCACCGGATCAATACAAACACTGGAAACTGAAAGTCGAGGGCGCCGTCGCCACCCTCACCATGGATGTTCAGGAGGATGCGACGCTCGCCGAAGGCTACAAGCTCAAACTCAATTCCTATGATCTCGGCGTCGACATCGAGCTGGCCGACGTCGTGCAGCGCCTGCGATTCGAACACCCGGAGGTGAAGGCCGTCGTCGTTACCAGTCTCAAACCGCGCATCTTTTGCGCGGGGGCGAACATTTACATGCTCGGCACGTCAGTCCACGCTTTCAAAGTTAACTTCTGCAAGTTCACGAACGAGACGCGCTGCGCCATCGAAGACGACTCGCATCATTCGGGCCGCCGTTACCTCGCGGCGCTCAACGGCACCGCTTCCGGCGGCGGTTATGAACTCGCGATCGCCTGCGACGAAATCTATCTCGTCGACGACGGCAACTCCGCGATTTCCCTTCCCGAGGTTCCGCTGCTTGGCGTGTTGCCTGGGACCGGCGGCCTGACGCGACTGGTCGACAAGAGAAACGTTCGCCGCGACCGCGCTGATGTCTTTTCCACGCTTGCCGAAGGCTTGAAAGGGAAACGCGCTAAAGAATGGGGACTGATTGACGACTACTTCCCGACCAGCAAATTTCAGGAATCGATCGACGCGCGCGTCGCCGCGATCACTTCCGAGGTAACGCAAACTGTTAGTTTGCGTAACGGCGCGGAGGCTCGGAGCTTGAATGACAACGAATCATCGCAAACTAACAGTTTGCGTTACGACGGCATCAAGCTCAATCCGCTGCAAAAGGAACTGAAACCCGCGGGTGTCGAGTACAAATACGTCAATCTCGTTTTGAATCGCGAACAGCGTTACGCCGATCTGACGGTGCAAGGACCCGAGGCGCGACTTGCCGACGACGCCCGACGAAATTCAAAAACTTGGCGACTCGTATTGGCCGCTCCAGGCTTATCGTGAGTTGGACGACGCGCTGCTTCACCTGCGTGTGAACGAGCCGGAGATCGGTCTCGTCTGCGTGCGGACGAAAGGAAACCTGGACGACGTGCTGGCGTTGGACCAAACGCTGCAGGCTAACAAAGATCACTGGCTTGTCCGCGAAATTCTGCTTTACATGGCGCGCGTGCTGCGCCGCATGGACCTGACCGCCAAGAGTTTCTTCGCGATCGTTGAACCGGGCAGTTGCTTCGCGGGCAATCTGCTCGAGTTACTGCTCGCTTCGGATCGCAGTTACATGCTTAACGATCCCGACGCCGGCGCGACGTCCGTCAGCCTGTCGTCCCTAAACGCCGGCGAACTGCCGATGAGCAACGGCCTGACGCGGCTGCAATCGCGCTTCCTGAGCGACCCGGAAAAGGTCGCCGAAGTGCTGGCAAATCAAGGATCGCTCGACGCCGAGGCGGCTGACGAAGCGGGATTGATAACTTTCGTCCCGGACGAACTTGACTGGGAAGACGAGATTCGCGTGGCCATTGAAGAAAGAACTTCGTTGTCGCCCGATGCGCTGACCGGCATGGAAGCGTCGCTGCGTTTCGCCGGACCGGAAACGATGGACACAAAAATCTACGGACGACTAACAGCGTGGCAAAACTGGATCTTCCAACGACCAAACGCAGTTGGACCAAAAGGCGCGCTGACGAATTACGGGAAACCGACTCAGGCGCATTTCGATTTCAAGCGGACCTAGAACCGTTTAGACGCGGCACTTGTGCCGCGACGTGCTCGGCGGACAAGTCCGCCGTCTAAACGATGCTGGCGAGAGTGAGATTCTATGAATTTATACGAACGAATTCCTAACAACGTTAACCTTTCCGAAGACAAGAAGCTGCAGCGCGCGCTGGAAAAGTGGCTGCCAAACTATCTCGACTGGTGGCAGGAGATGGGTCCCGACGGCTTCCAGCAGAAAGACGTCTACCTGCGCACCGCGATCAGCGTCGAGCCGGACGGCTGGGCCAACTTCGATTTCGTGAAGATGCCCGACTATCGCTGGGGCATCTTTCTAAAGCCCGCCGAGCCCGACGCGAAGATTGGTTTTGGTGACAACTACGGACAGCCTGCTTATCAGGAAGTGCCCGGCGAATTTCGCAACTCGCTGCGCCGCATCATCGTCACGCAGGGCGACACCGAACCGGCGTCAGTCGAACAGCAGCGCGAACTCGGCAAGACCTGCCCGTCGCTTTACGACTTGCGCAATTTGTTTCAGGTGAACGTCGAAGAAGGCCGTCACCTCTGGGCCATGGTCTATCTGCTGCAGCGATACTTCGGCCGCGACGGCCGCGACGAAGCCGATGCGTTGCTTGAACGCCGCAGCGGCAATCCCGACAAGCCGCGCATCCTCGAAGCCTTCAACCAACCCTGCGACGATTGGCTCAACTTTTTCTGCTTCACGATGTTTACCGATCGCGACGGCAAGTATCAGCTGTCGGCGCTCGCCGAGTCCGGCTTCGAGCCGCTCGCGCGCACCTGCCAGTTCATGCTGACGGAAGAAGCGCATCACATGTTCGTCGGCGACACGGGTCTCAATCGCGTCGTGAAGCGCACCGCGCAGTTGATGAAGCAGGGCGACGTGCGCGAGCTGGGCGGCATTCCGCTCGACATCATTCAGAAGCACGTCAATTTCTGGTTCAGTTATTCGCTCGATCTTTTCGGCGGTGAGATTAGTTCAAACTCCGCCGACTTTTTCGCCGCCGGCCTGAAGGGTCGCTACAAGGAGCAGGAGCAGTACGAGGATCACGTGGTCGCCGATCAAAACTTCACGATGAAAGTTGTCGAGGATGGACAACTGAAGGACCGCGAAGTGGCGATGCGCAACGCACTGAATGAAGTGCTGCGTGGCGAGTATGTCAGAGACTGCGAGAAAGGTTTGGCGCGCTGGAACAAGATCGCTAACGGACGAAGGCATTAGTGAGCGCCTTTATCTGCCCAATCCGCGTTTTCATCGCCACGTGGGTGAATACGCCGGTCATCATTTCGATATCGACGGCAACCTGATCACGGCTGAAGAGTTTGACCAGCGCAAAGTCGGATTGGCTGCCGACGATGGAAGATCGCGAATACGTGCGCAGCCTGATGCATCCGGTCATCGAGCCGGGAAAGATTGCCAACTGGATCGCCCCGCCGGCGACAGGAATCAAGGGCAAACCGTTTGAGTTTGAATATGTTCGGCTCTAGCTGGGAGCGCAGGCATCTTGCCTGCAAATGAGCGCGAAGCGCGAACCAGTCGATCGAACGCCGGCAGTAATAGGTAAACCTTTGCGCGTGCTTCGCACGCGTTTGCAGACAGGATGTCTGCGCTCCCAGCTATGACAGATTTCACCAAGCACGATCAAAAACTGGAGTTCATCCTGCGCAACGCCGCGCGTATTTTTGCCGAGAAGAATTACCACTCGACCACCATGCGCGACATTTCGCGCGCCACCGGCGTCAGCCTTTCCGGCCTTTATCACTACTGCAAATCGAAAGAGGAATTGCTCTTTCTTATCCAGGACAATTGCTTCGGGCGCGTACTCGAGCGGCTCGAAGAGCGGCTGCTTGAAGTCGACGATCCGATGGTCAGGTTGCGTATCTTCATCGAAAACCACCTGTCGTTCTTTGCCGCAAACATGTCTGAGATGAAGGTGCTTTCGCATGAAGCCGAATCGCTCGGCGGCGACTTGCACACGCACGTTTCGACGAAGAAGGACAAGTACACAAAACTCGCCCGCCAGATTCTCAGCGAGATTCAGCAGGAACAGGAAGCGGCGGCGCAAGTTGATCTGACTGTGGCAACCTACGCGCTCTTCGGTATGATGAACTGGATTTACAACTGGTATGATCCGCAGGGGAAGCTCACAGTGTCAGAGTTGGTCGACAACGTGACGCGACTGTTTCTGCAGTGGGTTTGTTGCGGGATTGCCGACGGAAGAACTAGACTTCGCGCCGAAACGCATGCCTGAGCCGCTGAGCGTGTGGCGCGGCTCTTTAGATAGTGGCACTTAGGTCAGAACCACCTGCGTGAGCGGGTGGCAGGCAGTTAGCGGCTGATGTTCGCTGTGAAAAGCCGCCCGCTAACGCAGGCGGTTCTGACAATTCAAGTTCAGAGTTCAGCCTTTAGGCTGCTGATTGGTAGCCGCGCAAGCTAAAGCTTGTACTCTAAACTCGCTACAGACCTCGGAGACTTTCAAATGGCAGACGCTCAAGCACAAGCAAAAGAAACAACCGCGACCGGCGACCTGGTTCAGTATCGCGCTCAGGATGGCATCGCCTTTCTGACGCTCAACGATCCGCCGGCAAACACTTACACGCACGAGATGATGCTGGCGCTTGATAGCGCGCATCCTCAAGGCGCGCATGGATGAAAGCGTGCAGGTCATTGTTCTTACCGGCAGCGGAGAAAAGTTTTTCTGCGCCGGCGCGAACATCAACATGCTCGCCAACGTCACGCCGACGTTCAAGTACTATTTCTGCCTGCATGCGAACGAAACATTAATCGCGCTCGAACAAACTCCGAAGCTCGTAATCGCAGCGATCAACGGCCACATGGTCGGCGGCGGTTTTGAGGTTGCGATGGCGGCCGACATTCGCATCGCTCGCCGCAACGCCGGCAAGATGGGCCTGCCGGAAGTTTCGCTCGGCGTGCTGCCGGGAACAGGCGGCACACAGCGGCTCGTGCGGATTGGTTGGCAAGTCGAAAGCGATTGAGTTGATGGCCACCGGCGACTTGTTTCCGATTTCGAGCGCGGATTGGAGTTGGGAATTGCTGAACCAAATCTTCGACGCCGAGACTGGCGAACAGTTCATGCAGCAGGTCACTGAATACGCGGCGCAGTTTACTACGCCAAACAAAGCCGCCAGCGCGGTCGGTCGCATCAAGCGCAGCGTGCAAACCGGCGCGGAGATTCCGTTTGAGTCAGCCCTCGCGCTCGAACGCGAACTGCAGCAGCAACTGTTTCAGTCAGAAGATGCTAAAGAAGGATTGACGGCGTACGTCGAAAAGCGCAAACCAATTTTTACGGGTAAATAGTGAATCGTAAATCGTAAATAGTTTTGAAAACCGGTCTGACTATTCACGATTTACTATTTACGATTTACGGCTATTTATGTACGAACACATCGACATCAGCGAAGATTCCGGCATCCTGACGATCACGCTTAATCGTCCGGAGAAGTTGAACGCCCTTGCCGGTCACATGCGCCGCGACCTCGCCGAAGCCCTGGAAACTGCCGGCGCTGAACGTAACGTTCTTGTCGTGGTGGTCACCGGCGCGGGCCGGGCGTTTTGTTCGGGCGGCGACGTGGCCGCGATGGCGGAATTGATCGAGCGGCGCGACGCAGAAGAGTTTTCCCGTCTGCTGGGATCGGCCCGCCGCGTGATCACAGCAATTCGGCAGATGACGAAACCGGTAGTCGCTTCAATTAATGGTCCAGCCTTCGGCGCTGGTTGCAACCTGGCGCTCGCCTGCGATCTGCGCATCGCTTCCACCGCCGCTTCTTTCAGTCAGTCGTTTGCGCACGTTGGCCTGCACCCGGATTGGGGCGGCACTTATTTTCTGCCGCGCCTCGTCACGCCAAATAAAGCGTGCGAAATGTTTTTCCTCGGCGACACCATGAGCGCCGCTGAGGCGCTGCGCTTGGGAGTGGTCAACTACGTCGTCGAGCCGGCGGAGTTGGAAGCGGAGACGCGCAAGCTGGCCGAGCGTTTGCGCAACGCGCCCGCGGTCGCGCTCGCGGCGGCCAAACAAGCGGTCTACATGAGTCAGGCGACTGAACTCGAAGAGATGCTTCGTTATGAAACGGAAGCACAGATGCGGTGCTTCGCATCGCGCGACGGCGCCGAGGGCGTGCGTGCTTTCCTTGAGAAACGCGAACCGAAATTTAGCGGCCGGTAGTAGGATGTTTCGGGTTCCAAGTTCCAAGTTTCAAGTTAGAACGACGCCTAACGTCGAGTCGCTAACTCAAACCTCGAACTCCGAACTCCGAACTTGAAACCTGGAACTTGAAACTTGAAACTTGAAACTTATTTATGAAGCTTGAGAACCGCATTGCTTTGATCACCGGTGGCGGGCGCGGCATCGGTCGTTCAATCGCGCTGGAATTTGCGCGTGAAGGCGCGGACGTCGCGGTTGCGGCGCGCACGCTTGAGCAGGTTGAAGCAGTCGCGCGCGAAATCGCGGATCAGTTTTCCCGAAAGGCCCTTCCGGTTGTTTGCGACGTTTCGGATGTGGCGAGCGTCGAGAAGATGTTTGCGAGCGTCACTGAAGTTTTCGGTCGCGGTCCCGACGTCATGGTCAACAACGCCGGCATGGCCGAGAGCGCGCCGATTACAAAAACTGACGACGAACTTTGGCATCGACTGATCGCGATCAATTTGAGCGGGACTTTCTATTGCAGCCGCGCCGCGCTGCCCGAAATGATTGAGCGTGGCTGGGGCCGAGTGATCAATATTGCTTCGATCGCGGGCAAGACCGGCGCGCCTTACATCGCCGCCTACGCCGCGTCCAAACACGGCGTCCTCGGCCTGACGCGGTCAGCGGCTCTCGAAGTTGCCGCCAAAGGAATTACTGTTAACGCGATCTGTCCGGGCTATGTTGACACTGAGATGACGACGCGCGGGATCGAAAACATCACGAAGAAGACGCGGCTGTCGGCCGAAGAAGCGATGGCGTCGATCAAGAAGATGAGCCCGCAGAATCGGATAATCGAGCCGGAAGAAGTTGCGGCGCTCGCGCTGTTGATGGCGTCGGAGGAAGGGCGCGGGATAAACGGCCAGGCAATCAATGTAGACGGCGGCAGTGTGCTGTTCTGACTTTGGAGTGCGCCGTTCTGACTTTGGAGCGCGCTGACCTGTCAGCGCTTTGGTCGCCGCGACCTGTCGCGGCCTCTCGCCAGTTTGAAGAATCCTGAGGCCGGGGCGTCAAGCCGCCCGAGAACAAAGCGGTGACAGGTCACCGCACTCCAAAAAGATCCATTCGCCCCAGTAACTCGAATACCAACCGCACCGGCAAACCGACCACGTTGAAATATTCACCCTCGATCTTTTCGATGAACAGCGCGGCCCTTCCCTGTATTCCATAAGCGCCGGCCTTGCCGCGCGGTTCTCCGCTCGAAACATACCAATCAATTTCAGCGGCTGACATCGACGCGAACAGTACGCGCGTCGTCGCGAAATCAACCAAAACTTCTGACGGTGTACCAGCGCGAATCAACGCGACGCCGGTCAACACCTCGTGCCATTGCCCGCTCAGCAGCCGCAGCATCCGTCGCGCGTCTTCGTCATCGCGCGGCTGGCCCATAATTTCGTCGCCCAGAACCACCACGGTGTCAGCGCCCAGCACGAGCGGCGCCGAGGTTTTCGCGGCGACAGTCTCCGCCTTGGTTTGCGCGAGACGCTTCACATAGCTGACGGCATCTTCCGATGCGTGTCGCGTCTCATCGATGTCGGCGGCGATCGCCTCAAACTCCCAGCCGACAGCGCGAAGTATTTCAGCGCGGCGCGGGCTCTGCGAAGCTAATATCAGTTTTTCTTTCAGCATCCTTTTTTCAGTTTATCCACAGATTACGCAGATTACACAGATTAAGATTGGAAGGATAGAACGTCAGACAAGACGCAAATATTTGTCCCCACCCCCTGCTTGTTAATCTGTGAAATCTGCGTAATCTGCGGACAATCGCTTTTCCTGCTCGATTTGAATTTAGCCAACCCAGCTTATACACTCGCGCACGCACTTCAATAAAATGGACAGACTGATCAAAACCTTGCCGGCGATACTTAAAGCCTCGGGCGCGGCGCCGGAAGTTGCCGAAGCTGCCTGCATCGCCGCCTGGCGTCACGCGGTGGGCCAGGGCCTCAGCGATCATGCGGCGGCTGTTCAACTTCAGAACCAGACGCTCGTCGTTGTCGTTGCCGACGATATTTGGAAAAGACAACTGGAACAAATGCGCGGACAGTTGCTGTTTAAGCTGAACTCGGTTTTGGGCCAACCGCTGGTTAAGTTTATTGAGTTGCGCGTGGAGCCCAAAAAGATCAACGCTGCACAATCAGCGCCGGGAACGCGGGGAATCCAGCGGATTTTGCCTGACACGGCGAACACGAGCCGACAAATCCCGAGTGAGTTGTTGACGGCTGCTGCCGGCATCGAAGACGCGCAGTTGCGACGCGCGTTCCTTGGCGCCGCGACGAGCTGTGTCAACCGTTTGGAAAATTCTGGAGACTGAAATCGAAAACTTGAGTCTCAACAATTAGGGACCCAAAATCCGAATTCCGAAATTCGCAGTCCGAAATCTTAAGACTATGCCGATCACTGAAGCCGATGTCGAAAAAGTTGCGCAGCTCGCGCACCTGGAGATTACGCCCGAAGAACTGAAAATCTTCGCGCCGCAGATGGCCGAGATTGTCAGTTACGTCGAACAACTAAATGCGCTCGATACGCGGCAAGGCGAACCGGCCCTGGGCGGACTTACGCCGGAAGGCGAAGCAACTGATTCGGCTCGCGAAGACGTGGTCGCGCCGTCGCTCGGCCAGAAAACGGCGCTGGCCGAAGCGCCTGACGCGGCGTCGGGTCATTTTCGCGTGCCCAAAATTCTGTGAAGCTGGGGAGCGCAGGCATCTTGCCTGCAGTGAGCGCCGCAAGGCGCGAATCGCTGCTGCCACAGTTTTCGGCGGGCAAAGCCCCGCCTCATTGCAGGCAGGATGCCTGCGCTCCCAGGTAAGCATTGAGCGTGAAACTATAGTTGACGATCTCAGAGCTTTTGAGTGATGACTGAAAACAGCAAGAACATCGAGACATTGAGAAACGGCCTGGTCAACGGCGACGTAAAGGCGGCCGCAGTCGTGGAGGCTTCACTCAAGGCCGCCGAAGATCTCAACACGCTGAATGCGTTTTTGGAGATCGATCGGACAGGCGCGCTGGGCCAGGCTCAGGAAATTGACGGGCGTGTGGCTCTTGATTCTGACTTCGCGCCCACGCTCGCCGGAGTTCCGATCGCCATCAAAGACAACATCTGCGTGCAGGGCCTGCAAACCTCCTGTGGCTCGCGCATCCTCGGCGATTACCATCCGCCTTACAACGCCACTGTGATCGAACGTTTGCGGAACGCCGGCGCGGTTGTGATTGGCAAAACTAACTGCGACGAGTTTGCGATGGGCTCGTCAAATGAAAACTCCGCGTTTGGGCCAGTCAAAAATCCCTGGGACATATCGCGGGTGCCTGGAGGTTCTTCGGGAGGCTCGGCGGCAGCGGTTGCGGCCGGCATCGTGCCGGTGGCGTTGGGCTCCGACACCGGCGGCTCGGTGCGCCAACCTGCTTCGCTCTGCGGCGTTTTTGGTTTGAAACCGACCTACGGACGCAACTCGCGTTACGGCCTGGTGGCGTTTGCGTCGTCGCTGGATCAAGTCGGCATCTTCGCCCGCAACACAGCAGATGTCGCCCGGATTCTTCGAATAATTAGCGGGCGCGACAGCCACGATGCGACGACGGCCGACGTACCCGTGCCTGATTACACCGCCCAATTGACCGGCGACATCAAGGGCGCGCGCATCGGCTTGCCGCGCTCGCTGTTCGGCGAAGGACTCGATGCCGAGGTGCGGAACGCGGTCGAGGCGGCGGTTGTTGTCTATCGCGATCTCGGCGCGGAGATTGTCGACGTTGAACTGCCAAACGCGCGGTACAGCATTGCAGTTTACTACATCATCGCGACTGCTGAGGCTTCTTCAAACCTCGCGCGCTTTGACGGCGTGCGTTACGGCTTTCGCGCGGAGGACGCGCCGGAGCTGCGGCAGATGTATCGCAAAACTCGCGAAGAAGGGTTCGGCGCGGAAGTTAAGCGACGCATCATGTTGGGAACCTACGTGCTGTCCGCCGGCTACTACGACGCTTACTACGGCAAGGCGCAGCAGGTGCGCTCGCTGATCAGGCAGGACTTTCGCAAAGCGTTTGAGAGTTGCGACGCGATCATCACGCCGACGTCGCCGACGCCTGCGTTTCTGCTCGGCGAAAAAGTCAACAACCCGCTCGCGATGTATCTGAACGACATCTACACGGTGACAGCAAATCTCGCCGGCATCCCGGGAATGAACGTTCCCTGCGGCCTCTCGTCCGAGCGATTGCCAATCGGCTTTCAACTCCTCGGCGCGTACTGGTCTGAACCGACGCTCTTCAAACTCGCGCACGCGTATGAAACGGCGCAGCCCTTCACCGACCGCCCACCGATTTCTGCAGAGTAAACAGTAGGACAGGCATTCCTGCCGGTCCCCTGTGAAGGCTTCACCTGTCTTGAATCCCGGAAACAAAAGCAGCGGGGGCAAGCCCGCCTTCCCAACCTCGAGCTTCATTATCTTGAGTTATTCCTCGTCGATTGAGCGGCGTTCAGGTTTTGATCTAAGCGCCAGCTGGGCCGTCTCTAGGTCGGGAAGGTGGGCTTGCCCCCGCTGTCAGGCTGTACTCGCTCTTGAGCTGGTTCTAACAACGCTTGCGGTTTCGGTGCCTTGTCCGGTATCCAATCGCCAGTGAAGATCTCTACGACGTTCTTCGCCGTGCCCACCACCGGCGTGACATCCAGACCGACATGGATCGCGCCCGGAAGCAATCCTTTTTTCTTGATTTCGTGGCCGGCGAACCCAAGGCTAAACACCGGACCAATGTAAGGAATCGCCTTGATCAGTTTCTTGGCAACTTCCCAACCGATTCTGCCTTTAACGCTATTTGCCATAGGATCACTTCTCACCTGAAGAGCCAAGTCTAATCGTTTCGCCTCACACAGCAAAGTTAGAACGGCGGCTCTTCTGCCCACTGCCTGCTGCCCCCAGCCCACTATTTATGTGCTAGCATTCCCGCGCTTGTTCAGCCTTGGTAGATTCAACTCGATGCGCGTCAAGATCCATCTCCTAATTCTTGCTATTTGTGTTTCGGCACTTCTCTTCGCGTGCAATCGCGCGGGCACCCCGTCGCGCAAACTTCTAATTTACACACCGCACGGCCAGGACTTGCTGCGCGACTTCATCGCGCGCTACCAGGCAATTCACCCGGAAGTCGACGTACAGTTTCTCGACATGGGCGCGCGCGAGGTTCTCGAACGCGTGCGCGCCGAGCGCAATCGCCCGCAGGCTGATCTCTGGTGGGGTGCCGCGCATACGACATTTCAAACGGCGGCGGACGAGAACCTGCTCGCGCCTTATCGACCGACCTGGGCCGACAAAGTTTCCGCCACCCGTCGCGACAGCCAGGACCGTTGGTACGGAACTTACCAAACGCCGGAAGTGATCGTTTACAACAGCGATGCGGTTAAGCCTGAAGAAGCGCCGAAGGATTGGGACGACGTGCTCGATCCGAAGTGGCGCGACAAAGTGCTCATCAGAAATCCGAACCCGTCCGATTCGATGCGCGCGATCTTTGGCGCGATGATCTGGCGGTTTTACAAAGACACGGGTTCGCCCGAGAAGGGTTACGATTGGCTGCGGCAACTCGATGCAAACGTGCATGAGTACACGGCGGACGGCACGCTCCTGATGCAGAAGCTGGTGCGACGCGAAGGGCTGCTCAGTTTGTGGAACCTGCCGGACGTTTGGATCTACAAAGAGCAGAAAGGATTTCCGATCGGCTACGTGTTTCCCGCGAGCGGGACGCCGGTGATTACGGACGGCATCGCCATCGTGCGGGGCGCGGCGAACGAAGAAGAAGCGCGCCGTTTCTATGAGTTTGTAACCACGCCGGAAAGCCTGACGTTGGCTGCAAAGAAGTATTATCGCATGCCAGTGCGCACAGACCTGGATCGCACGCAATTGCCGGCGTGGATGAATGAACCGGTGAACGAAATGCCGCTTGACTGGGATTTGCTGCGCAAGCAAAGCGGCGACTGGCTGCGATACTGGGACACCGAAATTCGCGGGCGAAGCAAGAAATAGGGACAACGGGGAAGGGGTAAGGGGAAGGGGTAAAGGGGAAGGCCCCAGCAGTCACAGTATTGACGGGTTAAAATATTCTTCGGATTTCCCTTTACCCGTTCCCCTTTTCCCTCATTTCCCTTATTGATTGATTGATGCCACTGCTTTCTCTCAAAAACCTTTCGAAGCTTTCGACAAAACCACCGCCGTGGCCGACGTCTCGCTTGACGTCGAGCGCGGGGAGTTTTTTGGCTTGCTCGGGCCGTCCGGCTGCGGCAAGACAACCACGCTCCGAATGATCGCCGGTCTGGAACAGCCCGACGCCGGCACGATCATTTTTGCCGGCGAGGACGTGACCAACCAGCCCGCTGAGCGGCGCGGCTTTGGCATGGTCTTTCAAAACTACGCGCTGTTTCCACATCTGAACGTTTTCGAAAACGTCGCCTTTGGCCTGCGCGCGCGTCACAAACCGAAGGCCGAAATTCTCGAACGCGTCAAAGGCGCGCTGGAGCTGGTGCAGCTTCCCGGTTACGAGAAGCGCCGAGTGGATGAACTCTCCGGCGGTCAACAACAGCGCGTGGCCATCGCGCGCGCGATTGCGATCGAACCGGCGCTGCTGCTTTTTGACGAGCCGCTTTCGAATCTCGACGTTACTTTGCGCGAAGAAACTCGCAGCGAGTTGCGCGAGCTTGTCACCCGGCTCGGACTGACTGCGGTTTACGTCACGCACGATCAGGAAGAAGCCTTTGCGCTTTGCGATCGCATCAGCGTGATGGCGGGCGGCCGCATCCTGCAAACGGGCCGGCCGCGCGATTTGTACGAACGTCCGCAGCTGTTTGCGGTCGGCAAATTCCTCGGGCGAAACAATCTGATCCGCGTGGTGCGTTTGAGCTCAAGCAAATCTGAGATCGCGGAATTCAAGACGCTCGACGGCGGCCACGTTATTCGTCTTCCAGTTATCGAGAATGATCTGGTGCCGCTCAATCAATCCTGCATACTCGCGATTCGACCGGAACACGTTGTGATCCAAACTTTGGGCGAGCACGTCGAGAACGCTCTGCCGGCGACGGTGCGTGAGATCAACTTTGCCGGCGCGACTTCGAGTATCAAGCTCGATGCTGATGGCTTGCTGCTGGAAGCGTTGGCGCTGGACGCTGACGGACTTGCGGTTGGCGAGAAGCGCACGGTGATTTTGCCGCCGGAGCGAATTGCACTGCTGTCAGAACCGCCTGCGTAAGCGGGCGGGAAAACGCGAGGAGAAGATGACTCCGCTTGCAAGTTTAACCGACGCGGCTCAGTCGCTTATGACTCCCTCTGCTAATTCCGCGGACGCGACTTTGCCGCTTGTGACTCCCTCTGCTAATTGCGCTGACGTTGCTTTGCTGTTTATGACTCCCTCTGCAAGTCTCCTGACGCGGCTTTGCCGCCTGATGTGCGGAAGGTCTCTGACCTTCCGTCAGGGACTCAATATTTTTTGGGGCTACGCCCTGGATTTGGGGCATAGCCCCGATGAGTAAAGAGAGCCATGGGCCGGTGGGGCGCAGCCACCACCGCACATCAGGCGGCAAAGCCGCTGGAGCAAATTCCGCTGGACACGATACTCCTGAAGTCACCAGAACTGCTGACTTCGAACCTCAGCGTCCCCGTGTCTCCGCGTCTCCGCGTCTCTCCTTCAGGTCGCCGCGTCTCATCCTTTTCCTCATCGTCGCCGTGGTTCTGCTCTACGGCGTCATCTACCCAAACATTCACGTCGTCCTCGCCTCGCTGCAAACAAGACGGCAGTTGGTCGCTAGCCAACTACACCCAGGCACTCTCGCAGGGCATCGTGCTGGAATCGATATTCGCGAGTGTCGGTGTTTCGATCTTGACAGTCTTGCTGTGCGCTGCCATCGGCGTTCCGCTCGCGTTCCTGTTCGAGCGCTACACGTTCCCGGCCAGCCGCTTGTTCGCGACGTTCGCTGCCCTGCCGTTGGTTTTGCCGCCGCTCGTCGGCACCGTCGCTTTTATTTTTCTCTGTGGCGAGTCCGGCATCCTCGCTCGCGTGACGCAAACAGTCTTTCGCCTCGAGCAGTCGCCGTGGTCGCTGCGCGGCTGGCCGGCGTTGCTGCTGTTCCACACCTACACCATGTATCCGTTTTTCTACATGCTCACCGGCGCGGGGTTGACGCGCATCGACGCCGCGCTGGCGGAAGCCGGCAGAAGTTTGGGCGCCGGTCGTCTGCGCGTGTTGACCCGAATAGTCTTGCCGCAACTCACGCCGTCGCTGATTGCCGCGGCCTTGCTCACGTTCATGACTTCGATGGCTTCGTTCAGCGCTCCGCTTCTTTTTGGCGGCGGCGTGCGCGTGCTGACACTCGAAATTTACACGGCGCGACAACGCGGCGACGCGAGCCTGGCGATAACTGAGACGGTGATCCTCGCGGCGATTTCCCTGAGCGCGCTCTTCTTTTTTCAGCGCTACGAAGGCACGCGAAAATTTGCGGCTGCTGCCCTGAAGGGTGCGACAAAAAGACGCACGGCGATAGCTACGTGGCCCGTCGCGCACGATCGCGATCGTTTGCGGAATCTTGTTTTCCCTCCTGCTGGTTTTGCCGGTGGCCACGCTCGTCCTGGTCAGTTTTGCACGCGAGGGAAACTGGACGACGCAAACCTTTCCCACCGCTTACACCTTTGCCAACTACGTAAAGATCTTTTCCGACTCGCGCGCCAGCGAAGTCTTTCTCAACAGCCTGTCAATGTCGGCAATCGCCGCCGGCGCTGCACTGGTTTGGAGTTTCTGCGTGGCGGGTTTGCTGGCGCGCAAGGGCGGCCGCAGGTGGAAGCGGCTGCTGTCGTGGCTGATACTCGTGCCGTGGGCGCTGCCGGGCACAGTGGTGGCGGTTTCGATCGCTGAAGCCTACGGCAGCCCGTCGCCGCTGTTGGGCTCATTCATTCTCGTAGGCACGTTTTGGATTTTGCCGGTTGTTTATTTTCTGCGGTTCATGCCGCTGGTGGTGCGCGCGGTGCAAGCGAGCCTGGAACAGATCGACAGCGCGCTCGACGAAGCGGCTGCCAGCCTCGGCGCGCGCTGGTGGCAAAGGTTCACGCGCGTCACGCTGCCACTGGTCTGGCCCGGCGCGATCGCGGGCACGCTGCTGGCTTTCGTGATTGCGCTGGGCGAATATGTGGCATCGGTTTTGGTGTTCGTTCCGTCAAACCGTCCGATCTCGATTGCGATTGCGTCGGAACTGCGAGACTTCAATCTGGGCACGGCGGCGGCGTATGGCGTGGTGCTGATGCTGATGATTGGGATCGTGATGATCGTCACCGCGAGGCTGGAGCGGCTGCGCGGGTAAAAGAAAGTTTCGAGTTTCAAGTTTCAAGTTCCGAGCCTCGAGACACGTCCAATTCAGCCTCGGAAAAGGAATAACTGGACCTGGGACTCAGAACTTGAAACTTGAAACTTGAAACTTGAAACTCGGAACAGAGAGGCCATCATGATCAAGACTCTCGGTTTGACTCACCTGCACCTGATGGTGAAAGACATTAAGCGGTCGCTCGCCTTCTACCAGACGGTGTTTGGTTTGGAAGTAAAGTTCTGGGCTTATGACGGTCTGGTGTTTTTGAACACGCCAGGCTCAAACGATCTCATCGCGCTGCACCAGGCGCAGGAACATCAGCCGACCGGAGCGAGCGGCGGCGTCACGCATTTCGGTTTTCAACTCGCCGACCGAGCCGATCTTGAAACTGCGATCAGCGAGGTGGTCGCCGCCGGCGGCAGCTTGAAGAAGTGTGGCGAGTTTACGCCCGGGATGCCGTTTGCTTATGTGGCGGATCCGGATGGCTACGAGATCGAACTCTAGGAGCGCAGATGCAAGTTCGCAAAACTTCCCATCCGTTTGTCGCACTGTTTTGTGCCATCGCACTCGTCTGTTCCTGGATTGCGACGCCGGGACGAGCTCAGGAAGTTTCCCCGACTCCGTCTCCCGCAGCTTCTCCTGCGCCAACAACGCAAGCGATCGACAAAGCCGAGCTGCATCAGGCGCTGCTGGATCTGACAAACACCTGGACGTTGATGTGCGTCGCCGCGCATCCGGACGATGAAGACGGCACGACACTGACTGTCCTGCGCCGCCGCGACGGCGTCCACACCGTCAGTCTGTTTTCAACCTACGGGGAGGGCGGACAGAACGCGGTCGGTCCCGAACTCTACGAAGAGATGGGCGTGATTCGCGCGGAGGAAACGAGGCAGGCGGCGCAGATTCAAGGCTCGCAGCCTTACTTTTTGGGTCTGAAAGATTTTGGTTTTTCGAAATCAGCAGCCGAGGCGTTCAAGTTTTGGGACCATGATGAAGCACTGCGGCGGATGGTGCTGAAGATTCGCGAACTGCGGCCGGACGTAATCATCACTCATCACGACACGATGGGCGGACACGGTCATCACCAGGCGACCGGGCGGTTGATCATCGAAGCGTTCGACGCGGCTGCCGATCCCAAACGCTTCCCTGAACAACTCAGTAAGCTCAAGCCCTGGCAGGCGCAGCGACTGTTCGTGCGGGTGTTTGGCGCTGCTGCACAGGGCGCGACGGGATCCGACAAAGTGGTCGCGATCAATCCGAACGAAGTCGATCCGGTGCGCGGCACTTCGTTCGCCGAGCAGGCACTGGCGGCGCTACAGCAACACGCTTCGCAGGGACCGTGGCCAAAATCGATCGCCCAGTTGCTGAAGGCGCGCCGGATTGAAGGCGGCACGCTGCCGTTGATTCGGTATCGCCTCATCCGCGAAGCGACCAGCGCGCCCAGCTTGCCCGCGAACGCGACTTCGCCACTCGCCGGTTTCGAGCTGATGGAAACGCCTGCCGCAGTTTCAGTGAACCGGGAACCGCCACAGATCGACGGCCGTCCGCTGACTGAATTTCTGGATCAGCCGGATCGAATCCTGGCGGCCTTGATCGACTGGCGCGCGCACCAGGCTCAATTTAAATCGTTTGATTCGCCTGATTCGCCGCCGCTGGATTTCGAACGCGCGCGCCTGTTCGAGTCGCGAGTCAATCACGCCCTCGCGACGGCTTCGGGTGTTTCGTTGACGTTGAAAGCGAGCGCGGCTGTGCTGGTTCCTGGCGTCAAGACAACCTTCACGATTGACATCGACAATCCCGGACCGCGGGCGCTGCAGGTTGACGGCCTTCGCTTTGTCGGTTGGGGGGAAACTGTGCCCCTGGAGACTGCGGACCAGTTACTGGCGGACACAGAAACCAACGCGACTGTCGATCGCACCACGCCCAAGACGGCGCCGCTGACAGTGCCGCGTGAAGAACATCTTTACGACGACCTGTTTCTGGGCCAACCGTTCACGGCTGTCGCTGAGGTCGAACTCGACGGCGCGAAATTCTCAGTTCCGACTCAACTCTGGTTGCCGGTAGTGCCCGCAGTGGAGATCAAATCGGTCGTGCCTTCGCCCTGCGTTCGCACGGAAGAGAGCCTCGGCCGCTGTGCGATGTTCAACGTCACTCTCGCGAATCACTTGTCTGAACCGTTTCGTGGCAGCATAGAAATCAGCTCCACTGGTTCACGGCTTAACACGCCAAACGCGCGTCACCGGCTGGTGCTTGCGCCTCAGGAAACACGGACCGACAAGTTGGTTTTTGACGTCAAAACAAGTCGGAAGACGCTGGGCGAATTCCGAAAGTCAGGCTCCACCGTGTTTTCGATTCAAGCGCTCGACTCGAATGAATTAGTCACGAAGCGAGCGGTGCCGGTTGTTTACAGCGCCGCGCGAGTCGTGCCGAACCTGCGCGTTGGTTACGTTCCCAGTTTCGATCAGACGCTCGCGCAATCGCTCGCGGCTTTGGGAGTTGAAGCCAAAGAGTTGGGCGCTGCCGAGATTCAAAACAGCGATCTCAGCAGCTTCCAAACGATCATCATCGACAATCGCGGCTACGAGGCGCATCCGGAATTAATCGCCGCAAATTCTCGCTTGCTGGAATTTGCAAACGCTGGCGGGACGCTGATCGTTTTCTATCACAAGTCGAACGAGTGGAATCCGAATGCGGACAAGAGTCGTCCGCAGCTCGCGCCTTTTCCGATCCTGCTTGGCGATGAACGCGTCACTGATGAGACGGCGCCGATCAGATTTCTGCAACCGCGTCATCCCCTCCTGAACTTTCCCAACCGGATCACCCAGGCGGACTTTGCGAATTGGATTCAGGAGCGCGGGCTCTACTATCCGCGGGAATGGGACGCGCACTACACCGCGCTGTTTGAAACGAATGACCCGGGCGACAAGCCGCTCCGCGGCGGGCTACTCGTGGCGCCGCACGGCAAAGGGAAATACATCTACACGAGCATGGTTTGGTACCGGGAACTGCGCGCGGGCGTGCCGGGAGCGTATCGGATGTTTGCGAATATGATCAGCTACGGCAGAAAATAGCCGCAGATTTACGCAGATCAACGCGGATCAGAAAAAGAACCATATTGGTATTTCTGATCCGCGTTTATCTGCGTAAATCTGCGGCTAATATTCTTCGGCGATTGTCCTACGAAGTCGCTTCCTGCTCGACCGCCGACTCGCCTTCAAGTTTCGTCTGCGCCCGCTCAAGAAAAGTTCTAATCATTTCGCCAACGCGTTTCTGCATTTCCGAGCTGATGGCGCCTTCGCCCACCAGCGCCGCCAGCCGGTGCAACTCGCGCGCATGGGCGCGGCGGAGTTCCACATGCTGCGAAATTTTGATCAGGACGTTGTGTCCGCGCACTTCAAACGCCGCGGCGTAGCGAAGATAGTTTTTCATCTCCGTGCCCGCCGGCGACCATTCCAGCCGCTCGGGACCATCTTCAGTTTTGCGCACCGCAAAGCTTGCCTGCACGGAACCAATCACCGGCACTTCGGCCCGCACGATCCAACGCATGATGCCGCCGGATTCTTTGCGAATGCCCTCGATGCCCGGCATCAAGTCGGCAAAATTCCGCAGTTCGCCAAAGAACTCGCGCGCGCGTTCCAAAGTGGTTTTCAGTTCCAACTGACCTGTGTACGAAGCTTTGATTCGAAACATTTGCTATCCCTTAATGCGCTCTCTCGACGATCGCCGCACGTGCCGGCCTAAGTTCTGGATGCCCTGTTGTGCCCCAGCGTTGCAAAACAAAGCACCTGAAGATAGGTTACACGATTGAGAATCCGGCGTAAACAGGCAAGTTTGGCAAGTTTGGTATGAACGAAAGATGCCCGCGCTGCGGCGAAGGAATAATGCGAAGCTGGGATGAACTCGGCGAAGAGGAGCGGGAAGTAGTCAGGCGCTTGCCCGCATCTGCTGACTACGATGCAGCGACGCGCGAGGCAACACATCGCTGGTGCATGCGCTGCTGGTATGAAGCGAGCGACACCGGCGAGCGGCTCGCCTAAGATCAATCGGCCACAGATAAACACAGAGGGACACGGATTCAAACCAGATTCTCCAATCAGGTTGGCAATCTATCCGTGCAAATCCGTGTCGATCTGTGGCCGTTCTCCTGCGGTTATACGGTCGTACGCGTCGCGGATCGCGCGCATTCGTTCGTTCAAAGTCTCGCTCAAGTCCGCCGGCGATTCGAACTCAAGCCTCGCCGCAATTTCTGTAAACGCCGGGTGCTCCATCGAAGGCAGCGCGGCGACCTTCCCCACGATCAGCCGAAGATGGTGATCCACGCTGCGCAGCAATTCGTAGCCCCGGCTGAGCGCATCATAGTCGCGCGTCTCAAGCGAGCCGTTTGCCTCAAGCCGTTCGAGCGTTGCCTGAGTTGAACGATCCTGCGCCTCGTCAGCGACGTCATCGCGCAACTGAAGGTAGCGCACGGCAAAATAAACGTCGAGCATTCCGCCAGCGCCGTGTTTGATATCCAACGCATAACGGCCGCGCGGCTGGTGCGCGCTCCCGGCGCCGGCGCGAGGGCCAACACGAACGGCGTTGTTTCCGCCGACCCGATACGCGGATGGCAGCCTGCTTCCCTTTTCCTTTTCGAGTCGCTCACGCACGCGGCGCGTGTCCTGTCGTAGTTCGTCCGCGTCGATCCCCCGAGCCTTCTCATGAATCGCGTGCCGGGCGTGTGTCTCAACCATTCGGCCCAGCTCAAGGTCGCCACCCACCGCGCGCAGCTTGACGTACGCCAGCCATTCCCAAATCGCGCTGCGCTGTCTTACGTAGTCAAGAAAACTTTCTGAACTCGTCACCAACGGTCCGTCCTTGCCGTTCGGACGCAGGCGCAGATCCACGCGATACAGGTAGCCTTCGCGTTTGACACTGGAAAGCGCGGCGATCATCAACTCGACGAGCCGCGCATATGCCTCGTCCGGCGTGAGCAACGCGACGGGCGACGAAACGAGCGGATCGTAGACGATGGTGATGTCGAGGTCTGACCCGTAATCCACGCCGCCGCTGGCGAGCCGGCCCAGCGCCAGCACGCTGAGCCGCGGCCCGGCCGTCAGTGGTCCATACCGCCGCACCATTTCACGCCGCGCAATCAGGAAGGCAACGTTGATACTGGCAACCGCGAGTTCCGTCTGCAATTCGTTTGACGCCGCCAGCGACAGCCGGCCAATCGCGTCTTCGTTGCCGATCTCAATCAACAAACGCGACCACTCGCGCCGCAACGCCGAAAGCTCCGCTGAGAAATTCTTTTCCGGATCGATACTGGCGCGGAGTTGCGCGCGAAAGTCGCGTCGTCTCAGGCGCGGCGTTTCAATGCCGAGCAAACTGATCAAAGCCGGGTTGGCAGCGACAATTTCACCAAAGAATTCGGAAACACCGCACAGACGGACGAGGCCGGCGAGGTTGTCGGCTGAGAGTTCGACGCTGCCTTCCGTTTTTTCCAACGACGCTGCCACCCGCGCGGTCAGCATCAAAGCGCGCTGCGGATTGGCTGACTCATGAGCGGCGGAGCGCAACAGTCGCGCCAGCGTTTCTGCGATCTGTGGTGGCGATCCAGACCCGGCAGGCTTCAAGTGCGAGCTAAACACGCGAACGGCGGCGTTCAAAACTTGCGCTTCATTCCGCACGTCGTCATGAACTTCGTCCGTTCCGCCGGGATCGCTGAACGCTGCGGACGATCTGTGCTCGTCGTTCCTAGTTTCCCTCTGACTGCTGTCATCGTCTGCAAAGACGCGATCGTAAGCATTGCGCACGTTGCCCGTGTGTAGGCCAAGCGCGCTGTTGAAGTCTGCCAGCGCCGTCGCGCCCGAAAAACCCATGCGCCGGGCGACGAGCGTCCGGTCCGTCTCAGTTTGCGGGACCGTGTGTGTTTGCAGTCCGTGCTCCATCTGCAGCCGGTGCTCGAGCGTGCGCAGAAACCGGTAGGCCTCGGACAACTCCGAACGTTCCTGTTCCGAAATGAGATTGCGGTCGGCGAGCCGACCCAAACTGATCAGCGTGTGAATCACGCGCAACCATTCGTCGCGCGCGCCGTGGGCCAACTGCAGCGCCTGCGCGATGAACTCAATCTCGCGAATGCCGCCGCGCTGGAGCTTGACATTGAAGCCCGCGTGGCTTCGTTCGACGTTGCGATCGATTTTCTGTTTCGCCAGACGAACACTGGCAAGCGCGTCCTTCACCGAGACGTCGGAACGATAGATAAAGGGCTGCACGGCGACGGCGAAGCGCGCGAAAAGTGAATTCGAACCAGCAGCGGCGCGGCTGCGAATCAAAGCCTGTCGCTCCCATTGCTGCGCAGTTTTGCCGTAGTAACGAAGCGCCTCGTCGAGCGAACAGGCGAGCGCGCCGTCGCGACCGTGCGGCCGCAGACGCAGATCGACGCGATAGGCGGCGCCTTCGCCGGCGGGATGGCCCACCAATTTGCTGATGGTTTCTGAAAGCTTGATGAAGTATTCGCGGTTGCTCAGTTTGTCGCGTTCACTCGCGCCCGCGCTCGCGCCTGAGCCCGCCGTTTCGCCGTCGTCGGAATAGAGAAACACGAGGTCGATATCGGAGGCGTAGTTGAGTTCACCTGAACCGAGCTTGCCGAGAGCGACGACGCAAAATTCCGCGGTGGCGATGCGCCCGCGTTCGTCGCGCAGCGGCGCGCCGTAGCGATTGTCGAGATCCTGCCGCGCCAGGCTGAGCGCGTAATCGAGAATGGCGTCGGCGAGATTTGAGAGTTCCTCCGTCGTTTCGACGAGCGTCTGAGCGCGACGAACGTCGTGGAGATAAATGCGCAGCAACTCGCGGCGACGGAAACGCGCGAACAAGACTTGCGGCGTCAGAGTTGAGTGGGTGAGCGAGAAACGAGCGAGCGATTCCTTGAGTTGATCGCGCGTGCGGACTTTAACGTCCGCGCGTTCACGCTTGAGCCACGGGACGTAGTCGGGATTTTGTTCGAGCGTGGTGGCGAGCAGCGGGCTCCAGGCGGCGAGGGCTAGAGCATCGGAAAGCAGCGCCGGATCGCTCGCCAGCCGTTGAAACGTGCGCGGTTGTTCGACGGCGACGCGTTCGAGAAAAAGGCGAGCGCTCTTCTCGTCCGGCAGATCGCGAACCAACGATTCAACTTTCGCGTCGAGAGTTTGCACGCGCACATCTTACGCCAGAAGAGTCTGGAGTCTGGAGTCTGAAGTCTGGAGTCCGCTTATCGCGCCGCTCGTTTAGAGGGCGAACTCGTGCGCCAACATCAAAGGCCGGACAAGTCCGGCCTCTAAACGGTAACGTACGTAAAAAAAACGGTTACCTCTGGCCCGCGGACTTCAGACTCCAGACTTTCTTTAGATGTCGAAGTACAGCGAGAACTCCAGCGGATGCGGGCGCATGCGCAGCGGGGTGATCTCTTTGTCGCGTTTGTAGGTGATCCAGCGTTCGATCAGTTGCGTGCTGAAGACGTCACCTTTCAGCAGGAAATCGTGATCGGCCTCCAACGCCTTCAACGACTCGTCAAGCGAACCAGGCAGAGTCGGCACATCCTTGAGCTCCTCAGGCGAGAGATCGTAGATGTCCTTTTCCAACGGGTCGCCGGGATCGATGCGATTCTGAATGCCGTCAATGCCCGCCAGCAGCATCGCCGAAAAAGCCAGGTACGCATTGCACGAGGGATCGGGCGGACGAAATTCAAGACGCTTCAACTTTGGATTCGTTGAAAACATCGGAATGCGAATCGCCGCCGAGCGGTTCCGCGCCGAATAAGCGAGATTGACCGGCGCTTCAAAGCCCGGCACGAGGCGCTTGTAGCTGTTGGTCGTCGGCGCCGCAAACGCGACCACCGCCGCCGCGTGTTTCAAAAGCCCGCCGATGTAAAAGCGCGCCATCTCGGAGAGTCCCGCGTATCCGTCGCCGGCGAAAAGCGGCTTGTCGCCTTTCCATAGAGACTGGTGGCAATGCATTCCCGATCCGTTGTCGCCGTAAAGCGGCTTCGGCATGAAGGTCGCGGCCTTGCCGTACTGGTATGCAGTATTGCGAACGATGTACTTGAAAATCTGCAGGTTGTCGGCCGTGCCCAGCATGGTCGAGAAACGAAAGTCGATTTCACACTGGCCGGCCGTGGCGACTTCGTGGTGATGACATTCGACGGTCACGCCGCACTTCGCGAGCGTCAACGAAATCTCCGAACGCAGATCGCTGAGCGTGTCAGTCGGCGGCACCGGCACGTAGCCTTCCTTCGGCCGAATCCGGTAGCCAAGATTCGAACCCTGAAATTCGTTCGCGTCGCGACCGGTGTTCCAGTGGCCTTCGTCGGAATCGATCGAGAAGCCGGCGGACTGCTGTTCGTTGTGAAACTTGACGGAGTCGAAAATGAAAAACTCGGCTTCCGGTCCGAAGTTAGCGACGTCGGCAAGGCCGGTGAACTTCAGATAGTTTTCTGCACGGACGGCGACTGAACGCGGGTCAAACGGATAACCTTCCTTGGTGATTGGATCAACAGCATTGCCGATGAGGCAGAGCGTCGGATGATCGGCAAACGGATCCATCCACATGCGCGTCGCGTCAGGAACGAGCAGCATGTCTGATTCGTGAATCGCCGCCCAGCCGCGAATCGACGACGCGTCGAAACCGAAGCCGTCCTCGAAGTTGCTTTCGCCGAGTTCGCCGATGGGAAAGGTCAGGTGCTGCCATGAACCGGGCAGGTCGGTGAAGCGAACGGAAACAAATTTTGCCCCCTGATCAGAGGCATATTTCAAGACAGTCTTTGCATTCATGAGTTCTCCTGAGCGAAAAATGGGGGTAGTTTAGATTTTGGTCCACTCTGTGCGACCTCAGTGTCCTCTGAAAAGTCTGGAAAGTCTGGAGTCCACAGTCTGGAATCTGAAGTCAAAGCAACCCCCGGGACTTGGATTAATCGGACTTCGACTGCAGACTCCAGACTGTGGACTCCAGACTTTTTTACGAGTGTCAGAGGTGCTCTTCGCCCCGGTGCGTTGGTTGGTGCGAAGTGTTGTGGAAACGGAAAGTGGCTAAGGAAAGAGCCGAACGTCATAACCCGACGACGCGCAAAAAAGTATGCATTATAGAGAGCGAGATTCGAATGTCAATAGGTACCTTTCACCCCATTAGAGTTGTGGCAACAATAGGCCCGTATTTTGGGCGCTGTAGTTTTCAGTCCCAGCGGGACCAAATGTTTATAGTAACCATGAGCCAGAACAACCCTCTTCGCTCCAAGGAGCGAAGACGTCGAAGGCCGTCTTATTTCGCTGCCTTCTTGGGGCACTTGGCCAAAATCCTCCCAGGGAGAATTATCAATCTGTAGGAGGTTTCATGTCTGGTATATCTTAGAGCGTTTCTTATTAACATAGGCAACAAAATCCGACATTGGCTTCCAGTTTGGGTAATCCATTTCAACCTTCGCCCAACGACTTATGATGCGAAACACGCTCCCGCCGCTCGCGTCCAACGATTTGTTAGGCGGCACCGCGTTCCACTCCCGTTGCGATTGTAAATAGCGTGCGGGCTAGTCTCGTGCCATGAACATCCATCGATGTCCTTCTAGATCCTCAACTCGATATCGTCGCGCTGGCGGCCCATCCTCCGGTTCAGACAAGATAACGGCTCCTGCGGCCTTAGCCCGAGCATAGTGCTCATCAACGTCCTCAACATAGACGAGAACACCATCAATGATCCATGGCAGAGCGGACCACGAGGCGGCAATCTCGCAGTTGTCGCGATGTCGCTTGGGGCCTTCATAGTCCGGCGACGGACTGGCCAACATGATTAGGCCATCCCCAATCGACATTTCTCCGTGAGAAAGCCTCCCATCGGAGGACGTGAAGCGAGCTGTCTCCGTGAATCCAAACACTTCGGCCAGCCATTCTAGGGCGGCAATGCCGTCCTCATAGGTCAAAAACGGCACCACGTCTGGCATCTTGTTCTCCTTTCGCCATAGCCGGCGACACGAGCCTCCAACGCGTCGGCTTTTCCCTTGACGATCGCCTTCGTCAGCTGGGGACCGAAATTGGGTTCGGGATCGATGGAGTTGAGGCCGGCGAGTCTTCGCCGGATTAATTCGAGAGCGGCAGATCCGCGTTTGCGTCTTGCCATATTGCACCTCCTTTAGGCGTGAAGTTTAAGTGTGGACTAAGCGAGGCCTCTGTGAACGGCGGCAGTATAGGCTTTTGGTGAAGAAATTCAAGCTTTTGGGTGTTTTTGCTGAGAAAACAGAGAACTCCGAAATGAGAACCCGATCAGTTTGAGCCGCTTGGGTGGTCAGGAAACAAACATTTCCTTAAGGAAAACCAGCTTTCCTTGTAACAAAACCAGCTTTCCTTGTAACAAAAGTAGCTTTCCTTCAAGGAGAACAGGTTTTCCTGAAGGAAAACAAGCTTTCCCTGAAAGAAAAGTGACTGTCGTTGAAGGGGACATAGCTCTACTTCAAAGTAAAGAAGCTTTTCCTTTACGGCGAGCAGCTTTCTCTTGAAGAAAGGTGACTCTCCCTTTAACAAAAGTAGCTTTTCCCTTTAAGGAAAGTTACCTTCATCAGGAAGGAGTAGCGCACTCGTCACCCAAGTCGTTTCCCTTTCCCCTTTACCCGTTGCCTATTCCCCTTAACAACTCCGCCTTAAGCCGATGCAAGAATTTTTGTAAGAAGCGGCCCGCTTATGCAAGAGCTCTTGTATATCCACACGCGCCGGGACTCCCGCTCGGCAGAATTATGCAAGAACGCTTGCATAAGGCTTGCGGCGTCATCTCCCGCGAGGAGTTCAATGCAAAAATCTTTGCATCGTCTGAACGAGCTAAAGCGCTTTCCGGAATTCTTGACTTCGATACAGCACCGGCCTATCGTTCACTTACTCAGGAACGGCCCTCGCACTGCAATTGGTTCAAGGTTTGGCGTCGAGAAGATTTAGACTTTAGTAAGGAGAAGCCTCATGAGTCCTCAACAAAACAGTGCGCTTTCACTCTCGAAACGGCTTCTACTCCTAGTGGTCCTCGCTGCAGCCTCAGTCTTTCTAATCACAACCATCTACGCGTTAGGCCCAACGCAGCTACAAGGTTCAAACAGGAAACTTATCAATGGCAAACGTTTGGCTGACAAGGAACCCCAATCGGAAAGGACCTCATTCACCGAGAACGGTCCGACTGGCCGCTGGTCTGCCTCGGTGATTCCAGATTTGAGTCGAAATTCCACTACGTCTCCAGTCGTCGTAACCGGAACAGCTACTTTGATGGGAAACGCTGAATGGAGAAATCTTCAACTCACACATGTGACCTTAAAGAACCACTCTTCCAAGACAGTGCTCGGCGTTCAACTCAAATGGTTCATCACAACAAAACTCGATCCGAGCAAAATACTTCCGCCGCCAGGGTACACGGGGCTGTTTGAAGCTTATTTAGACGCAGGCGACAAGCAGCAGTTCGAATGTCCGCTGATAAAGTTTTCACAGGCAGTTAAGTACCTAGTCAAGAATGGCACGTTGGAAGGGGATTTCCTATTGCACGTGAGAGTCTTTGAGGCTGAATTCGAGGACGGTTCGACTTGGAATGACGATTGGGGCGGTCCGAAGTCAGGCGATAAAGAAGAGGCTCGGCAAGGGACTGCGGCTGGGAGAATTTCAGAGGTAACCTACCAGCGATTGTTTGGAATCCGATGCAAGAGCCCTTGTATCATCACAAGGACAAGAAGAATCGATTGGGGAAACGCGCTCCGGGCAGAAATTGTCGACCTGGGTGACGCACGAGCCTGCCGTTGCTCTGTTTTGAACAGTTAACTCTAACTTCGCACGAACCAAGGGTTGAATTGGAAATCTAAATGCTTAACCAAAGGAGCAGCCTCTTGAACAGTTACTCTGACTGCGAACGAACCTGCGGGTTGACGTTTTGAGGTTACAGAACGCTTAACCATCAGACGAAGGCTGACCCTCGGAATGCGCCGATCGATGCAAGAACTTTTGCATGGAAATGCTCTTAACAAGCCTTGGAAATCTTGACTTCAGGTAACCGTCAGTCATATTGTCCGCTTGTTTCGAAAAACTCCTCCCTATCGGCACTAATTGTGAGAAAAGGAATAAACCTCATGGGCGTCCGACCAATTACCTCCATCGTTTTTGCTAAAACTCTCGTGCTGCTCTTCGTGCTCATCTTGGTCGCCATCTTTCTGATAAAGGCGCCGGCGACTTCAAGCAGTTTCCAGGAGCCTGCAGAAAAGTCACAAGAGATCAAAGAGACTGTGCTCGACGACCAAATACCCAGGCACGTGCCGATCAAGATAAAAATCAAGAAAGAGAAGGAGGCAGCCTTTAAAGATCTTAAGAATGAAAGGTGGGCGCGTGACTTTGAACTTGAGGTTACCAACACCGGTAACAAACCAATCTATTCGCTCTCGCTGATGTTAGTGACCGATCTAAAGGCCGCGGCGGGATTCAGGGTAATCGCCCCACTTGATTTTGGCCGAATTGAACTTGGGGACATAAGGGTCCAAGCGCAGCCCAATGACGTTGCCATTCTGCCCGGTGACAGTTACATCTTGAAGATCCATTCGGGCCAATTGAGCGCGTGGGAAACAATTCAACGGAAGGAGCATCGTCCTCATCCTAAGAAAATCCTGGTAAAGTTTGAAGCTTTGAGTTTTGGGGATGGTACGGGATATGTCGGAGAGGATGGTCAGGCGATTCCTGGCAAGCAAGACAGGACGGGGGTTCAAGGCAAGTGCGTTGACTGGTCGGAGATATTAATACCTTATTACAGCCCGCCAGTCCCTCAAAGAACTAGTCTGTTAAGTTGGTTCGAATCTTACCGGCAAAACTCTTGCCGGTTAATTATTTTGCGACACCACTATCGGGAAGTATTACTCACCCTCCGAGTGCATTGCCTCAGGAGGACTGTTGTCCCGGTAGCAATTGCACTCCTTTCCTTTGAGGTAAGGGGCTCCGGTCACGGAAAGGCTTGCTCAACTCACGAGCCAAGCCGCTCCCGTTTCCCCGTTACCCGTTCCCCTCTTCCCCTTAACAACTCCGCCTCAACCCAATGCAAGAATTTTTGTAAGAATGTGGTGTGCCCATGCAAGAGTTTTTGTATCTCCACACGCCCCCAGGGACCGCGTTCGACAGTCAATGCAAGAACGCTTGCATAAGGCTTGCGCTGTCTCACCTCCCGAACAATTCGATGCAAAAGCGCTTGCATGACGTGCACCAAAACAGCAGCGAGTGCTTACCTGCCCGAGTTATTGACACGAGTTGTTCACGGGCATATGATCGGGCTCACAACCACGCAGTTCTTATAGAAGTAATCTAACTCACCAGCTCCCCCGACATTTGAAATTGGAAGAAAGTAGTCATGAGACATAACTGGAAAGTGGTTAGTGTCAACTAGAGCTACCAATTCGAAAATGAAAAGTAACATCGAGGCCTGAAGGTTTCCCAAGTTGGAGTCTATTATGAAGTCGAAGATTCTCGGACTGCTCTTACTCGTCGCGGGTCTTATCGCACTCACGATGCCGGGGCAAAGCCAGAAGAACTCAGACGTGACCAAGGAGGCAATCCATAAGCAGCGTGAACTGCCGATTGTGGATTTCATAGAGAAGGCGTCAACATCTGAAAGCCTTCCTTCCAAGCAAAAGGTCAAGCGGAGTCGTTACGATCGTCAGAGTTCCGAACCGATTCGAGAGGCGTACATGATATCCGGCCGTGTTTGGTCGACCAACTGGTCCCAAGGCCTCACAGCGTTACCTTTTAAGCAAAGCGATACCGTGTTGATTGGCGGAGTTTTCACCGGCAATGCCCATCTTTCCAATGACAAGACCGGAATATATTCCGAGTTCGGTGTTCAAATTGAAGAAATCTTGAAGGACGGCAACGGCACGCTGAAAGACTCCATTTCTTCGGGTCGTACGATTTGTGTTGAGCGCTTTGGCGGGGCTGTACGCTTTCCTTCAGGTGTAGTGCAAAAATATGAAACGACCGGGCAAGGGATGCCTATCGTAGGGCAACGCTACTTGTTTTTTCTTAAGCGAATTAACGAATCAGATTTCGACATCGTTACGGGCTATCAGCTAGACGGACAAGTTGTTTCGCCGTTGGATGGTACCGTTGTGGAAGAAGGCAAAGGAGTCTACCCATTTGATGTGTACCAGGGGTCGGATGTCTCGACTTTTTTGCAGATAGTTAGAACCGAAGCTAAACAACGACCTAGCGGTTGATTTGATTACGGTATCACTGACGCGAGGGCTTATGACGAAGCCTGTATTCTCCGCACGAAGGTTGACCGCTTACTGTTTTGCTGTTGCGGTCACAACGTTGCTCGTCGTTGCAATCGCTGCTGTCAACGCACAGGACGTGCCTCCTTCTGATTGCCCTCCAACCCCACCGTCACAATGTTGCCAACCGAGTACTACCAGTACAGACCGGAGTTGGCCTAGAGGCGCCCACGTGAACGTAAACATAGATCCGTCGTTTAGCACTGCTCAAAGGGCCGCCATCGTCCAGAGTTTTCAAAACTGGCAGTCGGCGGGTGGTTTGGGTAACAACGGTTCGGGAGTTACTTTTACTTTCTCGTACAATGCTAATCCACCTTCGATGACGCCTCCTCCGGGAACCTACAACGCTCAGGTATGGCATCAGGATCCCCCGAGAAACGCTGGTTTGGCAGGCGACAATGCCGTTACGCAAAGTGGCGGACGCGTCGTGGCACAGGAAATCTGGGCCAATACGCAGACAACTGACTCATGTGCTCTAGCTCAAACTGTCGCGCACGAGACCGGGCATGGCTTCGGACTTAGTGAAGCCGCTGGCTGTGCTGACAACACGTCCGTCATGAATGCGGGTACAAATGGCTATAACGGCACCACCGGTACCTATGGGCCAACCACTTGTGATAACCACAAAGTAAATGTCGTTGGACAGTATCCCCCGCCCCCTCCGACACCAACTCCGACGCCGCCATCTGGAGAGTGCAGCGAAGAACAGGCAAATAACTGCGGCAGCATGGGGATGTTACCAGGCCCTCCCCCGCCGAGTTGCCCGTGCCGTGAGTTTCATCACAGTGATCCAATCCTCGTGGACGTTCTCGGTGATGGATTTAGCCTCACGAGTTTTAGTAACGGGGTAAATTTCGATATTGACGCAGACGGAACAACCGAACACCTGTCCTGGACAATGCCGGGTGCGGACGACGCCTTCCTTACGCTTGATCGAAATGGCAATGGAACTATTGATAACGGCTTCGAACTATTCGGCGACGTCACACCGCAGCCGCCGTCAAATCTGCCACATGGGTTCATCGCTCTCGCCGAGTATGACAAACCCGAGTATGGCGGCAACGGTGACGGCCTAATCAAGAAAAGCGACGCTGTATTTTCCTCACTTCGTCTGTGGCAGGACACTAACCACAATGGCGTGTCCGAGCCAGCGGAGCTCCACACTCTGAAACAGCTTGGGCTCAAGTCAATCGACCTGGACTATCGTCGGTCGGGCCGCAGAGACCAATACGGAAACGTCTTTCGCTATCGCGCTAAGGTCAAAGATAATCGGGATGCGCAGCTTGGCCGTTGGGCGTGGGACGTGTTCCTGGTCAGTGGGCCGTGAGCAGTGGGCAGCGGGCAGCGGGCAGCGACTTCGCCGGTCGTTGCCTTTTTGTTCCCTGTTCTGTCATCCGGCCACTCGCCTATAGTTTGCTGAGGGCGCTCCCCTGCACACCCACTTAACCCGCAAGTTAACAGTCATTTAGCTCCGCTAAGTGCCTGATTCGAAACAAAAAAGTTATAGACCGACCCTTGGATTTCTGTTACATTGCGACCCTAAGCGTCCCATCCAGATATTCTCCGCTGACTCGAGTTCAGGATGTGTATAACTACGCTTTGGCGCCAAAATCACGAACATTTGAGTTTTTCCCCCGCTAGTCAGGAGACCGCGAATTGACCACGGCAATTGAGCAGACGCTCGAAACCTATGGCATCGAAAACTGGGGCGCAGGATACTTTGACGTAAATCGCAAGGGAAACCTCATCGTCCGTCCGACCGAAGGCGATTCCCGTTCCGCCGATCTGAAAGAGATTATGGACGACCTCGCCCGGCGAGGAATTGGCGCGCCGGTGTTGCTTCGTTTTCCGCAACTGGTCGCGGCCCAGGTCCGCAAGCTGCAACGCGCGTTCAGTCGCTCAATTCGGGAATTCGAATACCAGGGCGCGCACATGTGCGTCTATCCGATGAAGGTCAATCAGCAAAGGTCAGTGGTTGAGGAGTACCTGCGCGAAGGCTCGCGTTACGACTTTGGACTCGAGGCGGGTTCCAAAGCTGAACTTTACGCGGCGCTGGCACTGGAACAAACACCCGACAGCCTGCTGGTCCTTAACGGTTTCAAAGACGAAGAGTTTATCGAATTGGCTTTCGCCGGCGCGCGTTGCGGCAAGCGCGTCGTGATCGTGATCGAGAAACTCAACGAACTCGATCACGTGCTGAACATCGTCGAGCGACAGGAAGAGGGCGGCAACCTGCCAATCCTCGGAATGCGCGTTAAGCTTTACTCGAAGGGTTCGGGTCGCTGGGAAAAGTCAGGCGGCGAAGCGGCAAAGTTTGGCTTGACGACGACAGAGATGCTGGAAGTGATTCGACGTCTGGAGCAAGCCGATCAGCATTGACATGCTGAAGCTGCTTCACTTCCACATCGGCTCGCAGCTTACCGACATCAAGCGCATCAAGAACGCGATGAAAGAAGCCGCGCGCGTCTACGCCAAGGTCGTATCAGATGAAGGTGCCGGTGGATCTGCTCGACGTCGGCGGCGGCATGGCGGTGGACTACGACGGCTCGAAGACCGCGTTTGATTCCTCGGCCAATTACACCGCGCAGGAATTCGCCAACGACGTCATCTACACAATCAAACAGGTCTGCGACGATGAAAACGTTCCGCATCCGACAATCATTCAGGAGTCGGGACGCTTCCTCGCCGCCTATCACGCGTTATTGATCACGAACGTTCAGGACGAAATCGAAACAGTCGTCGAAGACATCACGCCGATCGAAATCGACGACGACGATCCGCAGGTCGTGACCGAGTTGGGCGAACTGCGCGAGTCGATAACCGTCAAGAACTATCGCGAGTATTACCACGACGCGCTGGAACATCGCGAAGAGTTGTTCACGCTTTTCAACCTGGGCCTCGTTTCGCTCGAAGATCGCGCGAAGGGCGAAGTTTTGTTTTGGGACGTTTGCGAACGCGCGGACAAATACGCGCAGCAGGCGAAGTACGTTTCGGAAGAATTCGACGACCTGCGCCGGCTGTTGTGCGCCAAGTATCTGACGAACTTTTCCGTCTTTCGTTCCGTTCCGGACCACTGGGCGCTCGATCAGCTTTTTCCGATCGTGCCGATTCACTATCTCAACAAGGCGCCGACGGAATATGCAACGTTGTGCGACATTACCTGCGATTCGGACGGCGTAGTCGACAAGTTTGTCGATCTACATGACGTCAAGCAGGTGCTCGAACTCCACTCGCTGATTCCGGGTGAGACTTATTACCTGGCGTTCATGCTGGTCGGCGCTTATCAGGAAGTGATGGGAAACAATCACAACCTTTTTGGCACGCCGCACGAAGCGCACATTTACATCGACGACGAAGGTTACCTGATTAAGAAAGTGATTCGCGGCACGACGGTTGGCGAAGCCACTGAGCGCGCGCGTTACGAAAAGAGCCTGCTGCACGATGGCTTCCGGCGTTTGATTAATCAGCGCGTCAAGGAAGGCGAATTGAGCGAGGCGGAAGGCGCCGAGCTGGCGCAGTTTTATGAATCGCGTTACGACGCCTACACGTATCTTTCGGTTAACGGAGCGAAGACGCGATCACGCCGTCGCACCGATTTTTAGCCTTCGCCGGGCTTTTCCGCCTGAAGCATAGTGTTTTGAAACTCTCTGTGCCTCCTCAGTGCGCTCTGTATCTCTGTGGTGAGTTTGCCAACGTTTATTTACCACAGAGACACAGAGGATGCTGAGGTCCACAGAGTTCGCTTGAGCCGGCGAGCATTCTCGACGTTCACACTCTGAGAGGTTGACAGTTCTATGGTTACCCAGCGAAAACCCAAAGCATCGAAATATCTCACGACACCTACTCGTCCGGTCCAGGTGGATCGCGATCGCTCAGTTGCCGGACTGCTTGAAAAGATGGAAGGCGCCGGCTTTGGCGGACGCCAACTGGCGGAGGCCCATCGCATCTGGCTCGACATGCTCGGCGACAACACGACGATCATCGTCGCCGGTTCCGGCGCGCTGATACCGGCGGGCATGCGCCGTTTGCTCGCTTACGTGATCAAGAACCGTTTTGTCGACGTGCTCGTGGTCTCCGGTTCGATGCTCTTCCACGATTTGCATGAAACGCTGGGCCGCTACCATTTCCAGGCACATCCGCACATGACCGACGCCGAACTGGATGCGTCGCAGATCAGCCGCATGTGGCGACCTGCTGGCCAGTGACGAAGAATATCGCGAAGCCAACGAATGGGTCGGCGGCTTTACCAACCAACTCGATCAGTCGCGGCCTTATGCGACCCGCGAGTATCTGCATCTGCTGGGCCGTGAGTTGGCGGAGATCGCTACGGAAGACGGCGTGCTCACTTCGGCGTACAAGGCGCGCGTGCCGATCTTTTGTCCGGCCATCGCCGACAGCGGCATGGCGGTGGGGATCGCTGCAGCGCGTTTTGAAAAGAAGAACAACTTCATGTTTGACATCGTTCAGGACGTGCTCGACATGGCCAACGTCACGGCGCGCGCGCGACTGACCGGCGTGATCAATCTCGGCGGCGGGACGCCGAAGAGTTTTGTGCAGCAGACGGAAGTCTCCTCGTTCATCCTCAAGAATCATCATCAGGGTCACAAGTACGCCATTCAGATCACAACCGACGCCCCGCATCCGGGCGGACGTTCCAACGCAGTGTCGTTTGACGAAGGATTGGTTTACGGGAAACTCGCGCGCGGCGCGCACAGCGCTTACGTAAACTGCGACGCCACCATCGCGCTGCCGATTTTGATCACCGCGCTCTCGCAGACTGCGGCGAAGTATCTCAAAGGCCGCAAGCGTCCCAACTTCACCTTCGGCCGTGAATTGATCGTGGAAGTGCCGTAGTTAGGCGCCCGGCAATGTTTGTTAGCGATTAATGTAAATGAGTTGCCCGGCGTGTATGTTACTCAGCGCTTCGTTAACAGCCGGCATCAGCGGTTTGAGATCCTCAATGTCGTTAGTAGAAGCAACGAGCACGACAATCGCCAAATTCAATTTCTGCAATGATGTCCGGCGAGCGAGAGATAACTGGAGATTCAACTTCAGTCTTCATGTGCTCATTTTACCACGTTGGGTCGTCAGCACTCGCCTCAATACCGTTCGGTTTTGTTAGCCCAGCCACTGCAACACTTCCTCCCCAGTGCTGCGCTCGCCGCCGACGATGTGAATGAAATATTCTTCAAGTGAAATCGGGCCGGTGTGCTGGCCGGCCGCGTCGCCGTCCTGTCTGTCGTCTTTGAGTTGAATTCCCTTCCGCAGTTCGTCCAGCGAACCAGCGGCGAGCAGCTTGCCCTGCGCGATGATCGCGATGTCGGTGCAAAGCCGTTCGACGATTTCCAGCACGTGCGAAGTCAGAAAGACTGTCAGCCCGCGCGCCGTCAGCCGCGACAGCAAGTCTTTCAAGGTGCGCGAGGCGATCGCGTCAACGCCTTCAAACGGTTCGTCGAGAAAAAGAATCTCCGGCCGATGAATCAAGGCGCAGGCGAGCGACAGCTTCTTCTTCATCCCGTGGGAGTATTCAACGATTAATTTCCGCGGCTCGTCGCGCAGTTCCATGAGGTCGAGCAGTTCCGGCGCGCGCCCGGCGATTTCTGCTTTCGGCAGGCCGTACATGCGCCCGGTGAAGGCGAGCATCTCCGCGCCAGTCAATCTTTCAAAGAGATTCAGGTCTTCGGGCACGACTCCGATTTGCCGTTTAACTTCCAACGTTTCCGCGGCCAGATCGCGGCCGAGCACGCGCAGCCTGCCGCTCGTCGGCGCGAGCAAGCCGGTCAGCATTTTTATCGTGGTGGATTTGCCGGCGCCGTTGGGGCCGAGGAAGCCGAAGAAGCTGCCGCGCCGGACGGTTAAGTTGAGATTGTCAACGGCAACGAAATCCTGGAAGCGCCGGACCAGATCGAAAGTTTCGACAGCCAGCGGCGCAGAGGCCGCGGGCGGAGGGTGAAGTGCGCTCTGAACGTCTCTTTGCACCGCGCTTTGAACCGCTGTGGGAACATCGCTTGTTTCGGAATCCGCCATTCATAGTTTTGTACGCGGGTATCGAGCGACCCGTCAAGCGAGTGCTGTAACGCAAACTGTTAGTTTGCGATTGTTGTTAGTGAGTTTCACATTACCGGCAGGCGAACTACACGCACACCTGATCGCGCTACGACGCAAACTAAACGGGGTCCGCGCGGTCAGTTTGCATTACACCGCTCCAGCGCCTCTCTCACCTCTCACCCTGTCCCTCGTTTCGTTCCCGTCCCCCGACCTCTGACCTCGTCCTCTAGCCCTTCGGCAGACGCTCCTGGTCATAAAGCGTGTGCGTGTTCTTGATTGACGAGCAAATCAGCATCGTCGCCATGCCGATAATGCTGACAACGCCGCCGACGTCGAAAAGCAGGAACTGGTGGCCGAAGATGCGCGTGTGCGCGGTGTAAAGCAGGGCGAGGTTGCCGACGATCAGCACCAGACGGATCTCGGTGGGCCCAAGTTTTCCGTGAGAGATTTTGAAAATTCCGAGCGAGTATGCAGCCAGGTACGAATTGATCGCCAGCATGAGAAAAACTACCAGCACGGCGGCGGCAACGCGCTCGGTCATGAAACCGGAAACGGCGAGGCCGAAGATGAGGAACATCGTGCCGAACGTGTCGATGATATGGTCGACGTAGAAACCGTAGCGCGGCCGTTGTCGATCGCGAAAGCGCGCGAGCGTTCCGTCGAGGCTGTCGCCAAACCAATTGAGAAATATGCAGAGATTGACGACGTGCAGCCAGTTCGCGTTTAGCCCGCTCGCGGCGTAGAACACGCCGGCCAGAAACATTGCCACCAATCCAAGCAGGGACAGGTGATCGGAATTTACCCACTGCGGCATCCGGCGCGCGAGTCCGAGCAGCGCCGCGCGCTCAAGCGGAGCGAGGATGCTTGTCTGCTCGCGCTTTGCGTCTTTGAAACTGTTGTTATTCACTTAAAGCTCCGTTCTGATTTTGGAGTTCGATTTTGGAGTGCGGTGACCTGTCACCGCTTTGTTCGGTCGCGACCTGTCGCGACCACGTCACGCTGGAAGACTGTTGCGCATGCGGCGACGAGTCGCCGCAAGCCAAAGCGGTGACAGGTCACCGCACTCCAAAAAGTTTCTACAGTCCGCTGCTCGCGAGTTCCGTTTTGTAAGGTTGGCGCAGCCCTTTCTTCGCTTCGTCGTGCGCCGCGTAGATGTCCGGCCGCGTCAACACCTGGCGATACTGCGCGAGTGCATCGTCGCGTTTGCCCGCCAGATCGAAAGCGCGCGCCGCGTACAAGTGGGCCATCGTGACTAAGGCGGGCTCGGCACGTTCAGCTTTAGTGGCAGCGAGAAACTCTTTCGCCGCCCGCTCTCCTTCACCCGCGGTCAACAGCACCTCGCCGTATTTGAAGTGGACCAAATCCAGCGCGCGCGAAACCGTGTCACGAACCGAGCGGTCGTGCAGCAGTTCGTCAAAGATCGCAAACGCTTCGCGCTCGGCTTTCGTCGCGGCTTCGAGATTCTTGTTTTTCCGTTCGACGTCAGCCTGCGAAACGAGGGACTCCGCCGCTTCCAGCCGGTAGAGGTAGTTGCGAGGATATTTCGCGCTGAGTTCGCGCGCGTGCACGAGGGCGTCAGCGTAACGTTTCTCGCGAGTGTAAAGGACGATCAAGAGCGTCTTGGCATCGTCGCGGGCCCAGTTCCCTTCGGTCGCCACGCGCTCGATCAGCGCCAATCCCTTTTTCTTCGAACCGCGAAATCCGGTGACGCCGGCCACGACTTTGATCGGCAGAGGCAGCGAGCCGACCACGTATTCGTAAAGACCAACCGTGATTCCGGCATCGAGCGAATTCGGATCGAGTTTGAGCACCTCGCGATGATGGTCGACGGAATCGTTGCCGTCGCGCAGTGCCGCAAAATGACGACGCTCGACCGCCTCCTGGAATGAAGCCTTCAGTCCTTCGATCGCGCCGAGCCAATAGAGCGCCTCAACATCTTTCGGGTTTTGCTTTAGGCGAACCTCGGCGAGTCGCTTGGCCTCGCGCGTGAGATTGCGAAACTCCGCGATGATCTTTGGATCAACTTTGTCGTCGCCGCTCGAATAAAAACTCTCCGAACTGTAAAGCGACGCTTGTAGTCGCCGCGACTCATACAGCGTCTTGATCCAAACTCGCGCCGCCAGCAACTGCGGACCAGCGGGGTGATTCGGGTAGAGCCGCACGACCTCTTTGAAGTCTTTCTGCGCCTTGTCGTAGTCGAGATTGTAGAGCGCCGCGACGCCGCTCTTGCGCAGCGCTTCAAACTGCGGTCGGCCCGTTTCACTGACCCAACTGTTCGCAGCGGTTTGCGCAGCGGGTTGGGCCATCGCGGGCGAAGGGGTGGCGGTTTGCGCCGCAACCGAAATCGCGGTAACGACCAAAATCATCAGGACAAAAATCAACTTCTTCACTGTAGCGCTCCTTACTTATTAACAAGCCGCGACGTCGGGACTTAACTCTTCCAGTTTCGTTTATCTTCCCGTTTCGTTTAGAGGCGGGCCTTGCCCGCCGCTTCAACGCCAATTTTCAAACGGTCCGCTCGAATATCAGTCTGGAGACGGCGGGCAATGCCCGCCTCTAAACGATCCTGAGAGGTCGCGGATTCTGAGAGGCCAGGCACGCTCAACTTCAACTGAAAGCTTCCAGGTATTTCACGCCGGCGCCGGTATTGAAAAGAACGATGCGTTCGTCGCGTTTCACCGCGCCGTTTGCCAGCAACGTTTCGCAGCGCCGGGAGACACGCGGCGCCTTCCGGGGCGCAAAATATTCCTTCCGCGGCGCCAATCTCGCGTGTCGCGGCAATCAAGGCATCGTCAGTCACTGCGAGGGCCGTTCCTTTTGATGCGCGTATCGCGTCCAAAATCAAAAAGTCTCCAATCGCTTTCGGCACCCGCAGTCCCGACGCTACAGTTGCGGCGTCCGGAAACTCGTCAGCGAATCGTTTCCCTTCTTCAAACGCCCGCACGATCGGCGCGCATCCACTCGCCTGCACCGTCACCATGCGCGGCCGCTGCGAACCAATCCATCCCAACTGCTCCATCTCGTCAAACGCTTTCCACATGCCTATCAATCCAGTGCCGCCGCCCGTCGGATAAATAATCACGTCCGGTAGTTCCCAGTTGAACTGCTCTGCCAACTCGTAGCCCAGCGTCTTCTTGCCTTCGACGCGATAAGGTTCTTTCAAAGTTGAAACGTCAAACCAACCTTCCGCTTCTTTTCGTCGTGCGACTTCCGCGCCGCAGTCTGTTATCAACCCATCCATCAAGGTGACGTGAGCGCCGGTCTGTTCACACTCGACGACGTTAGCGCGTGGCGTGTCGCGAGGCATGAAGATGAAACACTCGAGACCGGCCCGCGCTGCGTAAGCGGCGAGCGCGCCCGCAGCGTTTCCGGCCGAGGGCACCGCGAGCTTCTGCGCGCCAAGTTCCTTTGCCATCGACACCGCCGCTGACATGCCGCGAGCTTTGAAACTCTGCGTCGGATTCTGCGATTCGTCCTTGATGTAAAGCTTGTCGATTCCAAGTTCTTTTCCCAAACGCTCAGCGTGAAACAGCGGCGTCCAGCCTTCGCCAAGCGAAACAATGTTCGCGTCGTTTTCAACTGGCAAGACCTCGCGATAACGCCACAAGTCCGCTCGCCTCGCGATTAAAGATTTCCTTGTCAATGAATGCCGCGGCTGTTTCCAGGTCGTAGCGAACCAGCAGCGGCTTGCCGCATTCACGGCAGAGATTGTGCAACCGTCGTGCCTCGTGTTTCAGATGGCAGGCGGCGCATTCAAGGTGCGTAACATGCATGGAATTGGGCCTTTCTCGGGGAGTTTTTGCTGCATTGGAAATTCGGTTCGGGGCCGGGTCGTCAGCGTTTGCCGGCAACTGGAGCAAACATCATGCACCTATTCCGGGGAGCGCGGGTCTTCCCTGGGAGCGCGGGGCGTCCGCCCGCATTCTTTGGAATACAGCTTGGTCCGGTTGTCGGAGTTACTGGAACTTGATCCAACCCTTGACCTGATGCGGGCGGGACGCCCGCGGTCCCAGTAACACGGTCTCAGTTAACGCACTTCCAAGCACCAGATGACAAACCACGGTCAAACCAAGTATCTTGTCACACCACGATTTCATCAACTCTCTGTAACCAACTAAGGAAACCAAGATGCCAAACCGTACCGCCTCGATCCAAACCAACCAAGGCACGATCAAATTTGAACTATTGGAATCAGACGCGCCGAAGACGACCGACAATTTCATCACGCTGGCCCAACGCGGCTACTACGACGGCGTCATCTTTCATCGCGTCATCAAAGGCTTCATGATCCAGGGCGGCGATCCGACCGGCACCGGACGCGGCGGCGAGGCGGCGGCGGGCGGCCGCTTCAATGATGAAATCGACAGCTCCTCAGCGCTTTACCAGCGCGGCTACAAAAAAGGCACGGTGGCGATGGCCAATGCCGGCCCAAACACCAACGGGTCGCAGTTTTTTATCATGCACTCCGACTATCCGTTGCCGCCAAGCTACACGATCTTTGGACGCGTAACTGACGGACTCGACATAGTCGACGCCATCGCCACGTCCGAAACCGATCGCAGCGACAAACCAACTTCGGAAGTTAAGATGGAGAAGGTGACGATCGAAGGGTAGACTCCGAATCGACGATCGAGGTTGAATCCGAATCGACGATCGAAGGTTGAATCCGAATCCGTGAACGCCAACGGCGTTCGATAACTTAGCCCAGGGTTGGCGCTTCGCCTACCCTGGGAACCGCGGCCCACAAAGCCTTTCGCGCGCTATTAGGCGCGCGAAGATGTTTTGATCCGCGGTTTTCGGAACGCCTTCAGCGCAAAGACAGCAGCCTAAAGGCTGGACTCTAAACTTCCGGACTCTTTTCCACGAGACGCGCCGAATTGCGAATCGCTTCCAGCACAAAGCTCTTCGCCGCACCCACAGCATCCACGAGCGTCATGCCCTTTCCTAAACCGGCAGCGATGGCCGCTGAGAGGATGCAGCCGGAACCGTGAAGCTCAGCGCCGATGACACGCTGCTCACGAAACACAGTCACAGTCCCTTCATCATCCAGCACATCAATCGCGTCTTCCCCTGGGAGCGCGGGCATCTTGCCCGCATTCGTTTTCGCTGGAAAAGGCGGGCAGGATGCCCGCGCTCCCAGGTGTCCGCCTTTTATCAAGACAGCCCTTGCCCCCAGCTTGCGAATGATTCCCGCCGCCTGTCGCATGTCGGCTTCCGAAGTTATGGTTGTTCCCGTTAACGTTTCCGCTTCCGGAATGTTTGGCGTGACGACGCTCGCCAACGGCAGCAACTCATCAATCAAAGCCCGCAAGGCATCCTCTTCCATCAGGCGTTGACCGGACGAAGACACCATCACCGGGTCAACCACCGGGCGCGGCAAGTCAGTTTCACGAAACAGTCGAGCGACTATCTGCACAACTTCCCGCGTCGGTAACATGCCCGTCTTTGCACACGCAAACTCACCGTCTTCCAAAAGCGGCAACACTTGCGCGCGCACTGTTTCGCCAGTTTGGTGTTCAGCGCCAAAGACCTGCCTCGTGTTTTGAAATGTCAGCGAGGTGATGACTGCTGACGCGCGCAAACCGAAAGCGGCAAACGTGCGGGCGTCCGCGAGCACGCCGGCCCCGCCTGACGGGTCGAACCCGGCGATGGTCAGCGCCCGTAGGGACTTCTCTTGCAATTGATCACTTCGGGTCATTAGGTAATTCTTAATCAGTTTCAGCGGTGAGTGTTGATTCCTGGTAACCCAACCGGCAGCGGGGGCAAGCCCCCTTCCCGACCTGAGAGCCTGTACACTGCTCGATAACTCCAACCTTGAAAGCCTTTCGATCGGCGATAAACAAGCTCAAGTCGTCAATCTCGAGGTCAGGAAGGCGGGCTTGCCCCCGCTGTTTTCCTTTCGATATCTCACGACGAGCTAAGGTTGGCACGAATCGACTTCACAACGTTGCTCAGTCGGTCAGCATCGTCGAACATCCCGATGCCAGCAACTCCCGCGGCCCCGGATCGAACACAATCTGCAACTTTGTCCGGCGTCACGCCTCCCAGCGCAAAAACCGGAAACGGCGACAGCTCTGCACAAATTTCAGCCAGGCTCGTCAGTCCTAACGCTTCACCATATTTCTTCTTGGACGCGGTTTCGAAAATCGGTCCGTAAACAACAAAGTCCGCCCCGCCATCGCGAGCGGCTCGCGCTTCACCGAGCGAATGCGTAGAAACGCCAATCAAAAACTCACTGTGGAACGCGCGACGCACCACCGCCACCGGCAAAGAACTTGTCGTCAGATGAACGCCGTCGGCACCCGCGGCCGCAGCGACATCCGCACGATCGTTTACGAGTAGCCTGGTTGCGGTTCCTCGCGCTAGCCGCACGCCGTCCGTCACTAACTCGTAAAGCACCTTCGCGCTCAAGTTCTTTTCGCGGATTTGGATCAGGTCAACGCGGGCGTCGACTGCGGCTTGAATCAGTTTGAGGATCGTCTGGAAGTTTTCAGTGGCCGGCGTGGTCTGGATTGTCGTCTCGCCGTTCGTGATGAGATACAGGAACGGCCGAGCCGGCTCGGGTGGAATTGACTGCGGTAGCGGCATTAACTGGAGCGGCATCGTTTTTGGAGTTGCTGTCGGCCTCAGTGGTTTGCTGAAGCGCACTGACAGTTTGCCTGAAGTGGAAGATCTCCCAAAACGCAATCCCGAGGTTCAGCAGGCCGAGACCGGTGACGGCGCCGCGCATCCAGCCAGACGCAACCACGGCCTGCAACGCCGGCATCCCGGTCTTGCGCGCCGCATAAAGAAGAAAGTAGTTGTTTCCCCAGTCGCTGAAGCCGAGCGTACCCTGCGGAACCCACGGCAAAAGGGTCAGGAAGATGCCAATTTCCAGACAGAGGAGGATGTAGAAAATGACACTGAGCTTTGCGGGCATGGGTAGAAACGATAAATCGTGAATCGTGAATCGTAAATAGTCGACCGGAAAACGCTCCAACAGGAGTGAAGCTCGTTAAAGACGCACAGACTATTCACGATTTACCATTTACGATTTACTAGTTCTTACCCCCTTTCTTTTTCTTCTTCTGAGCCGCAACGCGTGCCTGCAGGCTCTCAAGCTTATCAGCAATGTCCCGGTAACCAACATCGACGCCGTAAACTTCGGTAAACGCTCCCACTGCGCGCGTCAGGTCTCCCATCTCTTCATACGCGCAACCAAGCTCGTATTGCAGCGCCTTGTATTCATCGGGCGTGCGGCCCGGCGCATCGAGGCCCTTCTTGAACCACAGCGCCGCCGCGCGCGACATGCCCTTTTGTACGAAACAGAGGCCCAACATGTTACAGCACTGAAAATATCGCGGCGTGTTTTCGGAAGTCATGCCCGCGGCTACCTGAAACTCGCGGATGGCATCGTCTAAAAGCTCCATCTCCTTGTAAGCCGTCGCCATGTTGTAGTGCGTTTCGTAGTCTTCAGTCGCCACCGCGCTTTCGCCTTCCGCTTCGAGGCGAAACTCTTCGAAGATCTCGGCGAGGCCGGAATCGATGCCGGTGCCGGTGGTTTTGGGAGACGGCGGCGGCGCTGGTTTGGAAACGACTGCGGTCGGCTCGATCACGATGTCGCCAAAAGCGATGTCGACGGCTGCGTCCGTTTCAGCATGGGCCATTGAGCTAGAGGCAGTGGCTCCTGTCGCCGCGTGCGAACCGTCGGACTCGGCCGCCGAGCCAGCCTGGGCAGCGCTGAGTCGCTCGCGGCGCAACTCAATTTCCGGATGAGTACCAAATTGCTTCTCGAGCAATTCCAGCGTGTCGAAAGCAATGTCGGAGTAACCCTGCGTGATGTAGAAATCAACGCTCTCGAGTTCATGGCGCATCATGGCCTCGCCTACGGGAGCGTGCTCATCTGGCTCGCCCGGTGCCGCGGCCGCGTCCCCGTTGGCTCCGTCTGAATGCGCTTGCGCAAACGGGTCAGACAAGATCGAATCGTCTGTCGCTGCTTCGCTGCCTTCATTCAAGTCGGCAAACGAAACTTCCGGGTGGGAAACGTGCGTCTGGGAAACTGGTTCCTCAGCCACTGAATTCCATTCAAACTCTCCGGCACCGCCGGCGACCGTCGGCGCAACCTCCGGCTCGGTCTCGCCAATGTTGAAGCCTTCGAAGGACGGCACGGAAGCCAGCGCCGGATCGTCCAAACGTGGCGAACCGTCAGCACTGTCCTCCAAAACGCCGCCCAGCACGTCCAGCCGATCGAGGTAACGCTGTTCGTCCGGCGCCAGACGCACCAACTGCGTGAGCGCATAACGCTCGTCTTCAGCGAGACCGGAGGCTTCCGCAGCTTCCGCGAGCCGCTCAAGGGCCGTACGCAACTTCTCCATGTCGCGCTGCCACCAGTGAATCCTGGCGAGCAGGCGCAGGCTGGGCACATGTTCAGGATTGCGCGCCAGCAACTCGTTCAGGAGTTCGAGCAAGTCAGTCTCTTCACGTCCGGCGAGCATCGGCTCGATGATCGTGTCGAGAATCCGTGCCACGTCGTCTTGCTGGCCCAACTTCAGGTACAGCATCCCGACTTCGAGATAGCGACGATAGTTTGAAGCGTCCTGCTGCATCAACAACGCGGTCGCGCGTTCGGCGCCGGCGGCGTTCTCGGCCTGGATGTACGCATGGGCCAACATTGAAACCAGCTCGGGCTCGTCGGGCGTCTCACCAACCGCTTTCTCCAGCACCTCAGCCGCGTCATCAGCCATGCCGAGGGCGACGTGCGCAGAAACCAAACCCTTGAGGGCTACGCGATCAGTCGGTCCCAGCTCGAGCGCTTTGGAATAAGCGTGAAGAGATTTTTCAAACTGCGAATTCTCGAGCAAGCGACTGGCGGCTTCGCGGTATGCCCGCGCCGCGTCAATCGGCAGGTTCTCTTTGACGTAACCTTCAGCTAGTTTGAGTCTGATGTCGGTGTTGTGAGGATCGAGATCGGCAATCCGGTGCAGCACTTTCAGAGTGTTCTTGCTTTGTCCGGCGCGCGTGTAAGCATCGGCGACAACCAGATACTGCGTGCGCGCGTCGGCAACTAAACCCTGCGCCGCATAAAGATCGCCAAGCTCCTTCGCGATTGCCGGATCGCGCGGCTTGAGCTTTTCGATCTTGCGGTACATCGCGATGGCCTTCAGCCGGAATTCCTGTTCGCGATAGTGTTCGGCAATGCGTAGGAAACAGGCAACCGCTTCCTCGTTTTCCCCGGCGCGCGCCAGAAGATCTCCCAGCATGTTGAGAGTGGTGAGATCGCTATCATCGTTGTCGGTGATTTGGCGATACTCTTTGATCGCGGCGTTGATTTTTCCTTGTGCCAGGAATTTTTCAGCCGCTTTTATTACCTTAGCTTTTTCAAAAGCCATAAGGAGTATTATGTATCACTGAATATAGGAGCGGAGTCAAACGTGGCGACGGGTTGTGGGACACGGGGATTGGCAGTAGCTGTTTCCTGAACGAGCGTTACCGAGAACGAAACGCCGACAGCTACGCTAACACGCGTAAAATATGGCTGTCAACGCACTTCATTTTGAGGCTGGGCCTGACTTGCATCCTAAGTTCAACCTATTCACTGGGACCGCGGGGCGTCCCGCCCGCAACGCGCCCTAACTAGAATGATCTAATGCCAGAATCAACTCGCGCAACCATTGCGGGCGGGACGCCCGCGCTCCCAGTCACCAGCCGCGAACAGTGGACGCGCGTAGCCGAACACACTGCCACGCTTGGGTTCGTCCTCTTTTCAGCGTTCGCCCCGCACTCAATTGCCGCTGCCGAAATTTCCCTCGCCATCGTCGGCGCCGGCTGGCTGGTACGCTCCGTCGCCGGCAGAAGACTCGGCTTTCGTCGGACGCCGTTTGATCTTCCCATCTGGCTCTTCTTCCTCTGGACCGTCGCTGCATCTTTTCTTTCAACGGAACCAGGCATCAGCATCGCCAAAATTCAGTCGACCTGCGTGATTTTCCTTTTCTATCTGACGCAGGCCATCGTAACGCGCCGCACCGCGGTAACGCTGGTGGCGGTGATGATTCTTTCGGGCGCGGTCGGCAGCGTTTACAGCATCTACGATCTCGCGCGCGGTCGCGGCGTGCTGATCGAATCCCTCGCGCCGGAGAGTCCGCTCAACCAACTTGGCATTCGCGCGGGTGATGCAATTTGGCGAATAAGCGAACGACGAATCTATTCGGTCTCCGATATCGACGAAGCACTGCGAAGTTCGCCGCGGGAGACAAAACTCAGCGTCAGTGTGATTTCGCAAGGCGAACACATCGAACGAAAGGGTCTGTTGCTGACCGACGCGGACCGGAAACAGCAGTCGCCGTCGGGAATCACTGGCGGCAAAGCGACGCATCGATTTCGCGCCTCCGGCTGGACGCGCCACTACGAAACCTATGCCGAAATTTTGCAGACTGCTCGCGCAACTCGCTCTCGGCCTGGCGTTGGCAAACTTCAAGAATCATCGTTTCAAGCTACGCGCGAAGCTGGCAACAGTAGCGTTCGCACTGCTCGCGGTGGGCGTCGCCCTCACGGCCATGCGGACTGTTTTGGTAGCGCTCGCGATTGGCGTGGCGGCGATCAGTTTGCGGGCGTTGGGAAACAGGGCCAGAGTGCTCAGCCTCGCCGCTCTTTGTTTGCTGCTGGCTTTCGGCGCCTTTGTTGTTTACCAAACGCGCGCGCAGCGGGCGCTCTCGCTCGGCGATGACAGCGCTTCAATGCGCGTCCAGGTGGCTAAAGTCGGACTTTCGCGCCTGATGCTTCATCCGGTGTTCGGACACGGCATGGATGCGATGCACGTGCACTGGCAGGAGTGGGGCTTTCCCGGCACGGACATGCTGCACCTGCACTCAACGCCGTTGCAGTTGGCTTTCGATCGCGGCTTGCCGGCGCTTGGGTTTTGGCTTTGGATCATGTGGCTCTTCTGGCGCACGACCGCGCGCGGCGAGCAGACGCTGCGCGATTCGAGCGACACCAACCGTTACGGAATTTTGCTCGGTGCGACTGGCGCGGTCGCGGGCTTCTTCGCGAGTTCACTGGTGAACTACAACTTCGGCGACGGCGAGGTGGCGCTCGTGTTTTGGTGGTTGTTGGGAATCGTAGTGGTGGTCACCCAAAGTGAAGGTGAACAGATCCGTAGCTGACTGCAACAGTTCTAATAGAACGACTTGTGCCGCTACTACTCAAAAGTTAATATCAAAAGACATCGGGAGCCTACTATGCAATCAATCGATGATCTCGCCCGCGAAATCACTGCTCTTCAACCGTCCGAGCAGCAGGCCCTGCTTGAGAAAGTGGCGCAAATAAATCTTAGAAAAGGCCTGCACGACCTTTCCGCCAAGTATCGTGAACGACTTGCTCGCGAAAACCGCCTGAACATTCCGACAGAAGAAGTATGGACTGACCTTCACCGCATCCGCGAAGAAATTGCCGCGCATGACTACCCTGACTGATCGATGGCTTTTAGATACGAATATTTGGGTTTTCGGCTTGCGGCGTACCGAAGCCTTCATTGCTTATGTGAATCTTTTGGATCAGCTCGGTTCTAAGCGAGCGATCTATACTTTTGGTTCAAGCGTCGGCATTTCCCATGAAGCCACAATTCCTGAAAAACTTGATCTTGACGATGATCCTGATGGCGCTCGCCCAGTGGTCCGCTAATTTTTGTTCGCCGATAGTGGCTAGTGGCCTGGCCGCGTCCGCCATCCCGAAGACAAGTCCGCAACGGCGCCCGGGAGCCAAAAAGCGGCCTCTGCGCAAGCCGGACGTCATTTACTATCCCACGCCGCCGGAAACCGTCGCTGAGATGTTGCGCATGGCGCAGATCAAAAAAGGTGACGTGCTCTACGATCTTGGCAGCGGCGACGGCCGCATTCCAATCGCCGCCGCGCAACAATTTGGCATTCGCGCCGTCGGCATTGAAATCGACCCGAAGCTGGTGACGGAGGCAGACGAACTCGCGCGGCAGGCAAACGTGTCAAAGCTCGTACGCTTTCGCAACGAGGACATGTTTCACATCGACCTCAGCGAGGCGTCCGTCGTGACGCTTTATTTGTCTGAGAAGTTGAACCTGTTGCTGCTGCCGAAGCTGTTGCGGGAACTGCGTCCCGGCTCGCGCATCCTCTCACACGATTTCCGCATGGGCGATTGGAAACCGCAGCAGACCGTTCGTGTGCCATGGGGCAAACTCTACCGGACGGTTTACCTGTGGATCGTCCCTCCCAAACGTACAACTCGAACGAGACGAAATTAGGCAAAACAGGCTCTGCTGCCTTAACTCTGTGTAAGCTCCGTGTCACAGAGGCTGCACAGAGGGAGAGTTACGATGATTGAGCCGCCTCTAGATCACGTCGGCGAAGTTCCGCCGCGTCTTCGCAAACCACCAGTAACCAAAAACAAAAAGCACCACGGCGACGGCGGTGAAATAAGCCAGGCTGGACCAATCGGGCGCGAGGCCTTCGAGAAAGATGCGGCGATAGCTGCGCACGAGCGCGGTGAAGGGATTGGCATTGATGAACGGCCGGTAACGCTCCGGCACGATTGATTCCGGATAGATGATCGGCGTCAGGTACATCCAGGCCATTAGCATAAGCGTGATGCCCTGGGCCAGGTCGCGCAGGAAAACTCCGAGCGAAGCCACCAGCCAGGCCGCGCCAAGCGTGAAGATCAACTGCGGGATAAGCACGACCGGCAACCAGAGCACCGTCGGGTGCAGCTCGCGACTGACGATGACGGTGGCAACCAACAACGCGAGCGTGCCAAACATTTGATTCCCGAGCGACGAGAGGGCTTGCGCCACCGGCAACGTCTCCAGCGGAAACACGACGCGCTTCACCAGATTCGCGTGCGTTACGATCGTGGTCGACGACTGTTGCAGCGTCTCCTGAAACATGGTCCATGGCAGCAAGCCGCAGAAGAGATACAGCGCATAATCCCAGGGCGTGCCGCGCGCGCCGAAGCGGGCGTTGAAGATGCCGGCAAAGATGAAAGTGAAGATAGCGATCATCACCACCGGCGTGACGACGGCCCAAACGATCCCCAGCACGGAGCCTTTGTAGCGAGAGACCAGCTCGCGCCGCGCCAGCGACATGATCAGTTCGCAGCGGCCAGGGAGTTCCCAGAGTGGCCGCCAGACCGCGCGTCGTGCTGTTTGAGCGGAGATCATTTGAAGACGGTGAATAGTAAATCGTGAATGGTGAATAGTACAGAAAGCCGTTTGGAATTTGACCCCTGTATTTTTGGAAAACATAAGAGCGGGGGCAAGCCCGCCTTCCCGACTGAGCTGATCAAACTTGACCTCTGTCATATCTTGAACGCTTGACAAGTTTGGACCAGCCGAATAGCCACAGCATCTCTCAGGTTGGGAAGGGGGCTTGCCCCCGCTCTTCAATTCCTCAGAGTCTGCCGATTCCGCGCCAGCTATTCTTGTTATGCCAACCGATGACGACCTCAGTTGCTTCGACGTCGTCCCACCACTGTTCAAAATCTTCGCGGCGGATGTAGTGCGACGTCGGCGCCACCAGGTGATCGAACACGATCGTGTGTTGCTCGCGCCAGCCAAAGTGTGAAATTGCGTTTAGATAGTCGTTGTAGAAAAGGTGGCGCGCCAGCCGCGTGCCGCTCGGAGAGCGATTGAGCGGACCGTAAACCATCTTGGTTGCCAAATAGAGCATCGCGGTCGGCAACTTTGAAAGCTGCAACAAAGCGCGGCGATCAATTCGCGAACTGAAGCGCTCGCGCAGCGGATCAATCGCGCGTGTGATCCACTCGTTGTTCTCGGCGCCGTAAACCCAGGCGGAAAGATGTCCGCCGCTCTTTACTTTTCCAGCGAGCGAACGAAAGCCGGCGCGCGGATCAGGCAAGTGGTGCAGCACGCCGATTGAGAATGCGTAGTCAAAGACCGGCGCAAACGGCAGATGATAAATGTCCGCCTGAACGATGTGAACATTTTCCAGCCCGCGGGTTGCGGCAAACGCAGTTTCGACCGCGTCGCTCAAGTCAACGCCGATAACCGCGCGCGCGCCCCACTGCGCGGCGAGTTGGGTGTGACGGCCCTTGCCACAGCCGCCCTCCAACACCAGCTTGTCCTGAAAAAATTCCGGGCGAACCGGCGCCAGCCAACCGAGAAACTGATCGGCGTAAAGTTCATCGCCCTGCACAAAATGCTGCCACTGCCAGCCGAAGTTTTCAGCAGTCGCCGCTTTATCCGCGGCGAGTGTTTCCGTCATGGCGAAGCGCGGGACGCCGCGCACAATCGGAAACTTGCGACCGCAGGCTGCGCACGCGAGTTCACCTGCCAGGATCTCCTCAGCTTCTGTGCTGGCGACTGAGGTCAGTTGAATTGCTGCCGCGCACGTCGGACATCGCAGGTAATCAAGTAACTTGCGCTTCATAAACTTTCAACCGCCCAACACACGAAGGCCGCCAAGACCGACAAGCCGTGAACACTCAGTATATAGAAAACCGGTTTTAGTTAAGAGTAAGCAGACCAATAACAATGCCACGCATAGTTAGCTTACTCAATCCTCTTGAGCTGTGTTGAATCTTGGCGCCCTTTGCGTCTTGGCGGTTAAGAATTCTATTTGTTGGAATTGATTTTGATGCTGCCAACGATGAAGGCGATCTCGCCGGAGTTGGCCTGAAGGCGGATGCTGTAGTCGCCCGCCAGCGCGTTATCGGCGACGGTGACGCTGAAGCTAATCACGGACGTCGAACCGCGTGACTGCTGCAGGCTGAGACTGGTTTGATCGACGAGCAGGAAGGGTGAACTGAAAACAAGACCACTGCCGGGAATCTGATCGACTCCTTCGCCGGCGATAAAGATGATTAGTTTCTTGCCGGGCGACGCAGTCACCGGGACTGTCGAAAGCTCGCCGTTGATTCCGAAGAAGCGCGGATTCAACGCGGGCGCAGAATTTTGCGGCGGCACCAGAACGTAGTTCAACGCCGTCGACTGATCCGCCGTCACGCGTAAGCGACTGGCAATCTCGACGCTGCGAAAAGATCGCTGCCGCAAACCAGGTTTTCGTTCGATTGAAAAATTGAGTGCCTCTGTCGTCGTGTAGGCTGCGGCGGTGAGCGCCGCCGAATTCATGCCGGTCGAATCGAGGTACTCGATCATCACCCGGTACTCGCCTTCGGGAATACCGGAAACGCTAAACTTGCCGCCGGCGCTCGTGAGTCCACTGGCCACCACTCTTCCGCTCGACAGGTCTTCGATCCAAACATGCCCCGCGGTCACCGGCAAAAGGTTTCCGTCGACGCTGTTCTGAATTCTTCCCTCGATCGAGCCGACTTTTTCGCCGGTTCCATAAAGGCTGCGAATGGCGGCGTAGTCGGCTTGGCTTAACGTGCGTTCAGTGATTGCCGGCAGGCCGTAGGTGCCATTGAGCGCCTGCGACGGTTGCATGGTGGCGCCGATCACTTGCGAGTGATTGAGGCCGAGCAGGTGTCCGATCTCATGGGCCAGCGTCGATTCGAGATCGTAAGTCCCCGCTGTGGCGTCGGTCGAAAATTGCAAAGGGGTTTCGGCTGAGTAAGGGAAGGGATTGATCACGATGTCGGCTTCGCTGATCTCGCCGGTGTCGGAATCATAAAAGACGCGCGTGCGCGCCGTCGTATTTCCTTCGCTGAACAATGCCAGGTTTTCGTTCGTGGCGGCGATCGTGATCAGGCTGACGCCGTCGCCGGCGTTCACAGGGCTGACGGACTGCAGCTTTGAAGTGACTTCAACAAACTTGACGTTCGCTGCCTGCGACCAACTGGCCAGCGCTCGCCGCACGGCACCGAGCACGTCGCTGTCCGTTTTGATTGCCGGCGAAAACGCCGTGAGCGAAGTTGAAAGAGAGATCTGGATTTCTTTAGTCGGCCACTTAACTTGCCGCTCCACAGCCGGAGCATAAGGATCAAAAGGGGCAATAGGATCGTAAGGATCGAGCGACGACGGCCGGCCGGAAATGACAAAAGCCAGCAGCGCTAGTAACGCCAGTATGGGACTCGGACGTCGCATTTCGTGAGAGCTGAATTGAAAGAAGTTAGGGGAAGCGCGTTGCCTTGCGAAAGACGCGCAGCAGGACGACTGCTGGGCCGATAGTACCACCTCCAGCTTATTTCGCAGCAAGAAAAAGAACCCGCAAACGCTGAGCTTGCGGGTTCGATTTCAGTGACGTTAGAACCGGTTACTGTTGCTAGTGTTTAGAGGCGGGCAATGCCCGCCGGTTCCACCGGCTTTGAGCCAATCTCAATTGAGCCAATCTCGATACGGCGGGCAATGCCCGCCGCTAAACAGTGCGCGAGAGCGTTAAGGAATGATGCGAATGATTGGCGCGGTCGCCGCCGGCCTGCTTGTAAACGTTCCGGCGGTCTTGGTAACGGTCACGATCACGGAATAGTCAATCGGAGCCGCGCCCGCCAGCGATGCCGGCAAGATTATGGTGATCACATCGTAACCGAACATGTTCGTGTTGGGACGAACTGACGTCGCCGCCACGTCGGTTGTAGTTGTGCCGGAAACAAAAGTAACTTTCGTCTCCGCGGCCGTTGCCAGGCGCACCCCGGTTAAATAAATTTCGAGCCTGGTCGGCACTTGCGTGCCGGTGCTGTCTGCTGTCGTCACCTGGAAGGGTCCGGTCACGCAACCTGAGACCGCTGAGTTCGTGACGTTACAAGCGACTGCTGTCCCGAGCGCATCGTTCGTTGACGTAAAGATGTCCGGTTGCGAAGCGACGACCTGCACGAAGCCGCGGTAGACGGTCCCCTGATTGTTAATTACGAGGGTAGCCACACCAGCCTGGACGCCCGGCGGCATTACAAAACTGATCCCTTCGGCGGGAGAGTCTCCCACAAAATACAGTCCCGCCGCCGCGCCGTTTATTGAAACCGAAACACCATTCAGCTCCACCGGAAGGATCGGGATGCGCGCCGTTTCCGAACCGCCGACCGCTGTCTGGTCCGAATTGGCCAAGCCCACGGTGGATCGAACAATGCTCAACTCACCCGGCGCCAGACCGGCCGGTGTTCCCGGGCTCGGACTCGGCGTCGGCGTTGGTGACGGACTGGCGCTCGGATTAGGACTTGAGAACGGGCCCATGTTGCTGGCGCCAGTAAAGAATGACAAGACCGATGACGGCGAAGTAGTAACCGGCGGCGTCATCAGATAGTACACTTCACTCGAACCATCAGAATTGCCGGGGCCAAGCTCTACTGATTGCAGGTCAAAAGTGATTCGTCTAACCGAGTTGCTCGCCCGCGGAGTGAGGATGTTGACGAAAGTTTGAATCGGGTTCTTCGTCAAGCGCGCAAAGGTGTTGGTATCAGCTATCGGAAATTGCGTAACAAAAATCTGATTAGGGCGAACCAAGCCGGCCTCAGCGGCTCCGGCGGGCAAGGGATTCAATCCTGTGCTCTCTTCGGCATCAGACGGAAAAGTGCCGTCTGGTTTGAAGTTCAGCGCTGACGCAAAGATCAGCGAGTGAGGGTGCAACGATGCGTCGTAATCGGTAAACGTCGGAAAGTGGATTACGTCTCCGGGGAACACCAGCGCGCGCTTGCCAACAATCTTGGCCGGGAAGGCATCATCAGTCAGCGTAGAAACAAACGTCGCCAGGAAGGGTGCGTTGGTGCCGTTGTCGGCGGTCGGGTCTTCAGCGCGCGTGTCGTAAGCAACATACGCTCCGTCTCGACTCAGCCGGCGACCAGGACTCAACAACACAACGTTGACTCCCTGATTGATGCCGGTCGTTTCCTGTTTGGTCTTGGTAACCTGACGGATGTCGCTCAACTCCGAGCCGTCAAACTCAGCCACGTAAATCTCTGCGTTGCCCAGGTCATCGCTGTACTCGTCGTTAGTGTTCGCGGTAGTCAAATCAGCGGTGGAACTAAAAACGAGGATACCTCCGTTCGCCGAAAGTGAAGGATTCTGCGCGAACGCCGGACGGCCTACCTGGCCAGGTTGAGTGGGGACAAGATCCTCAGTATCTGTTCCCTGCGTGTAGGTGCTGTTGGCGAAACCGTTCCCTGAGCGAACGAGGAAAAGCTCCGGGTTTCCATCTGCATTGCCGACCGTCGTCACGAGGTCTCGAGTAGAAACAAACGCCAGCGTCGCTCCGTCGTCGCTGATGGTTGCTTCGCGATTGTCGTCAACCACGTCAGGAAAAAACTTGTCGACGATCAGCGGGCGGCTTGGAGTCGTGTTGGTAATTTGCCGGAACGTGCCCGTCGTCAGATCAGTCAACGGAATTTCGTTACCAGTGGTCAGATCAAAACTATCGTCGATCGCCGGCAGTTGGTAAATCCAAATTTCCTGGTTGCCGTCCGCGACCAGCGCCGGGCTGTCCGCACCGTCAAAGAGCGCTGGACTCGGCGAGTTGGACGTGAAGACGATTGTGTAAGTTCGTTTGCCGGCGACGAACGCGGGCTCAAGACTAATCATCGGACGATTATTGCTGATCTCCATCTTCACCAACGTCAGATTGGGAGGAGTTGGAATCGGAATGGGAGGGGGCGTCGCACCGGGCGAAGGAGTCGGTGTGGGAGTTGGCGTCGGGGTTGGCGTCGGCGTCGGCGTCGGCTTCAGAACGTTGTTCGTATTAGTTATCTGAAAAATGCGTCGCTGGGCGTAGTCGGCAATAAAGAGCTCGCGATTGCCGTCGGCGTTGCGCGGATTTTGCGTGTCCAGATTTCCGTTTGACTCGAAGACGACGAAGCGGCCATTCGCAGAAATGTCACCCGCGAACGAATAGAAACAGAAGGCCTGGAAAAAACTGCAGGGGCCGCCGGGACTCGTTGTCAGTTGAGCTACAAAGGGATCAGGCGTGGGGCTGGAGGTCTGAGCGTGCGCTGGAGAAAACCCGCTAAAGACGACGATAAGCGCGGCAATAGCGCACAGAGAGCGAAAAGCAAGCTTCACAAAATTCCTCCGAATAAAGACGCAGATAAAGACCGGATTAGATGCCCCCGGGGAGCGAGCGGCAGCAACGCGCGGGCGAGAACAATTCTTCAGTGTCACCCGTTGTTAAAAGAACCGACATTTTACGCAGAGATCAGACTAACCGCAAGTTGCGATAAGCCCAACAAGAATTGACGGTTAAGCGATGCCGCGTGGTGGCTCGTCGTTGCTTTCCGGCGGCAACAAAAAATCTTGACAGCGTCCCCCAGTCAACATAAAGTCTCGCTGACCCCCCTAAGATGTCGTAGTTACAGTTCGCAAGAACGGAGCCGCCTTTCTCTGTCAAAACCTGTCTGGTTTGGTTCATCGGAAATAGCAAAGCGCTGGCTCCCGACTTCCCGACAAAGTTTCCCCGACGAAATATTGTCTGCGCGCACGTCTGCGCCAGGATCATGAAATCGCTGCGCTGGAAGTTTCGCACTGCTGCGAAATCTAACCGACACACCGAACCGAAGGAGAGTCCACCATGTTGCGCTTGAGTTCCAGAAGATTCCAGACTCGAAGGTCTATTGTGAGCTTATCGCTCAGTTTTTTCCTATGTATTTGTATGCTGCCGCTGGTTCCGTCGACGCCTGCAGGCGCGAAGTCAGCAACCCCGAGAAACGCCGGAACCCCGCAGGACCAGGCTCCGCAGATCATTATCATCGCGCCGGGTTCGGCGTACCGGCAGACAAACCTCGTAACGGATATCCCTGGATTCGCCCCGGTTCTTGATCCGCTGCTCGTCAATCCGTGGGGCATTTCAGCGACTGCCAGCAGCCCTTTCTGGATCGCGAACAACAAAACGAGTACGACGCAACTAATCCGCGGCGACGTCCCGTCAGGTAGCCCGGTGGTTCTAAACGCCAGCCCGCAGACGATAACCATCCCCGGCGGCCTGCCGACCGGAACAGTCGCGAATCCTACCGCGACCGATTTCGTTTTACCCGGGGCCTGTGCCAGCGCCCCGTGCGGCGCGAATTTCCTGTTCGCCTCGATAACGGGCAACATCACCGGCTGGGACCCGAACGCTCCTGCCGCGGGATCGACAACGGCGGTAATTGCGGCAAGTCACCCGGGCCACGTCTACACCGGCCTCGCGATCGCCAACAACGGCAGCAACCATCTCTACGCTGCCGACTTCGCCAATGGCACGATCGACGTGTACGACGCCAGCTTCGCGCTACAGCCTGCTGCCAGTTTTCCCTTCGCTGATCCGACTATCCCGACCGCCATGGGAAACACGTTTCACCCGTACAACATCCAGGCGGTCGGCGGCTCGCTTTACGTCACGTATGCGAAAGTGGATCCGATGACCGGCCTCGATGAGGAAGGCGTTGGCAATGGTTTCGTGCGACGGTTCAATACCAACGGCGTGCGTGACCTGACGTTCGGGATCAACAACGGAGCGCTGAATTCGCCCTGGGGCGTCACGCTTGCTCCGGCCAGCTTCGGCATCTTCGGCGGGGCGTTACTAATTGGCAACTTCGGCCAGGGCAATCCCAGCATCCATGCTTACAATCCGACGACCGGTGCTTTTCTGGGAACGCTGCAGGACGAGTCAGGCAACGGCATCGTGATCGATGAACTTTGGGCACTGCAGTTCGGTAACGGCGGCAGCGGCGGCGATGTCAACACACTTTACTTCACCGCCGGCACTGCGGAAGAACAGCACGGACTCTTTGGTTCTTTGAAACCGACCACCGCATCGGCCACCTCGCTCATCCAGTTTTCGAGCGACGAATACGTTATCGGTGAAGGCGGTGGCGGCCATATCGACGTCACAGTCACGCGCAACGGTGACGTGTCAGGAACGGCGACCGTCAACTTCAACACCTTCGACGAGTCTGCCCCCACTGGTCACGCCAATCAAAAGAGCGACTACGAAATAGCGCTTACCAAGGTTAGTTTTGCCGCCGGCGAAACATCGAAGACGGTTCGCATTCTGATCGTCAACGACAACTTCGACGAGCGCGATCCAATGGATAACCCGAGCGGCGACGAGGTCATTGACCTAGCGCTTTCAAACGTAACTGGTGCGGGAGTTGGTTTGGGTAGTCCGAACCACGCCGAAGTCATAATTAAGGACAACGATCCGGTGACTCCCACCACCAATCCGATTGACGACGCAACTTTCTTCGTGCGGCAACACTATCTTGATTTTCTAAATCGCGAGCCAGACGCGGCCGGCCAGGCTTTCTGGGTCAACCAGATCACCTCGTGTGGCGATCCCATCTGTGTGGACTTGCGGCGCATCAACGTTTCGGCAGCTTTCTTCCTTTCCATCGAGTTTCAGCAGACCGGGATGCTCGCCTACCTGACGCATCGTTCGGCCTTCGGCTCCAGCACTATCAACACACCGGCGCCGGTTTTATACGGCAATTTCCAACGCGACGTGCAGGCACTGCAAAAGGATTTCGTGTTCGGGGCGGTAGGCGCTGACGCGCAACTGGAAGCGAACAAGGTGGCGTACTTCAACGATTTTGTGACGCGGCCCGAGTTCGTATTTAAGTATCCCGCGACGATGACGAACGCTCAGTACGTCGATGCGTTGTTGGCCAGCGCCGGCCTCGACCCTGCCAACCAGAGGTTGTTTGTGGCAACGCTGACGAACGCGCAGGAGAACCCGCCAGCTAACCCGACAACTTCAACCGGTGGCGCCAGGCCGGCGTCTTCCGGAACTGCAAAGTTCCGGTTCAACGCTGCGCAAACGCAGATGACGTTCACCGCCACCATCAACAACATCGACATCAACGGATCGCAGACCCCCGATACAAACGACAACCTGACCGTCGCACACATTCATGCGGGACCGGCAGTCACGCCCGCGACCAACGGACCGGTTGTCTGGGGCTTCTTCGGTAGCCCGTTCAATGACAACAATCCCAACGACCAGGCGTTTGGACCATTGCCGGCCGGCGTCGGCGGCACCTTCAGCGGCAAGTGGGACGCACCCGAGGGCAACGGCACGACGTTGGCTGCCCAACTGACGAACCTGCGCACCGGAAAAGCCTACATCAACTTCCACAGCGTGCAGTTCCCTGGCGGTGAGATACGCGGCAACTTCCCCTCGGAGACGGCTTTCCGCGATGCACTTTTAGCGGGCCTGAATGGCGCAACGGAAACGCGTGCCACCGTGCTGCGCAAGATTGCCGAATCTGAAGAGTTGGCCTCGAACGAGTTCAATCGGGCGTTCGTGACGATGCAGTACTTTGGTTACCTGCGGCGCGATCCGGATACTTCGGGCTTCAATTTCTGGCTCAACAAGCTCAACGCCTTCAACGGCAACTTCCAGAATGCCGAGATGGTTAAGGCGTTTCTCCAGTCGAGCGAGTATCGGCAACGCTTCGGCCCAAACTAGCTAAGGAAGCAGTAGGCAGTTACCTGGGAAGTTTAGAGGCGGGCATTGCCCGCCGGTTCAAGACTGACATTGAGCCGGCGGGCGGTACCCCGCCTCTAAACATTTCGTTTCTGCCTTCCGCCACTACCTTGTGCCTCCCGCTTTCTGCCCACCGCCCACTGCCTACCGCCCACTGCCTTATGCTACATTCAGCGCATGAGCGTGGCCCTGCGCATCGAAAAAGTCTCCAAGCAATACCGAATCTACGAGCGCCCCGGCGACCGCCTGAAAGAATCGCTCACGCGCGGATTTCTGCGTCGTCACAAGGAGTTCTGGGCGCTGCGCGATGTCGACTTCGAAATTGAGGCAGGCACTACGGTTGGCATCGTCGGACCGAACGGTTGCGGCAAGTCGACGCTGTTGCAGATCATCTCCGGAACACTCGCGCCGACGCACGGCGACGTTTGGCACAACGGCCGGATCGCCGCGCTGCTCGAACTGGGCGCCGGCTTCGATCCGGAGTTCACCGGCGTCGAGAATGTCTACATGAATGCCGGACTGTTGGGACTCACGCGCCGGGAGACGGAAACACTTTTCCCCGCCATCGAACGCTTCGCGGAAATTGGCCCGTTTCTTTACCAGCCGGTCAAAACGTATTCGAGCGGCATGTACGTTCGTCTGGCCTTCGCGATCGCGGCGAGCGTTGAACCCGACATTCTCATAATTGATGAAGCGCTCGCTGTCGGCGACGCAGTTTTCCAGCATCGCTGCCTGCGCCGGATCAACGAACTGCATGAACGCGGCGCCACGGTGCTTTTCGTTTCACACGACGCCGCGGCGGTGCGCGCGCTGTGCTCCCGGGCGATCCTGCTGCGTGCCGGCAGCGTCATTGCCGACGGCAAACCGGCGGACGTACTGAACCTCTACCAGAAAATAATCATGGAGCGCGAACAGGCATACGAGGCTGAAACGACCGCGCTCAGCCCCGAGCCGCCGGCCGCGAACGAAACTCTCGCGCCGCTTAGTTATGCTTACCGTCATGGCGACGGCAGCGCGGAAATTGTCGGCGCGGAATTGACTGACGCGGCGAAAGCGCGCGTCGAAATCGTCGAAAGCGGCGAGCCGCTGACGCTACGCATGTTGGTTCGTTTCACTCGCGACGTTGACGATCCGGTGATTGGTTTTCTCCTCCGCAATTCGCACGGTATTCACGCCTACGGCACGAACACGAAAGAGCAGCAGGCGCCGTTGGGCGCGTTGCGCAACGGCGAAGTCGTCGAGGTCAGTTTCGCATTCGACTGTTGGCTGGGCGTCGATCAGTATACGATTACGCTCGCGGTCCACAGCCGCGACGGGATGGCCTACGACTGGCTCGACGCCGCGCTGTTCGTGCGCGTGACGAACCTGACGTTGACCGAAGGAATCGCGAACCTGAACGCAAGCGTGACGGTGCGCCAGCGCGCGATGGATGTTGGCTCGGAGGCTTTGAAGCGGGAGAGCGTCGCCGTCAGCGAGCGTGAAGACCGCGAGAGTGTGACTTATGGCTGAAACGGAAGTCGAAAATATTCTCCGCGAGATCCGCGAACGAGTGCTGTCTGAACAACGCGCCGGCCAAAACGCTGCCGCGCGTGCAGCCGGCGGAAGCCCGACCGTTCGACTTGACGCAGGCGGAAGCCCGACCGTCAGGGAGGGCTCTACCAGCAACGGCGCGGGCCAGTCTGGACCAACAACAATCACGCGGACTGACGACACATTTGCTCAGCAAAATCTGTCCCTCATTAATTCCTATCTGACCACGACCGCGCGCGCCTGGGACCGCCTGCCGCCGCTCATCAGCAATCGCAGCGGCTTCAGCGCCCGCGTAGAACTCTGGCTGAAGCGCCAGCTGAAACGCGCGACGCGCTGGTATGCCTGGGAGCAGGTGAACTTCAACGCGGCGGTCCATCACGCGCTGCGCGACCTGCTGCCGGTGGTGGCTGCCCAGGACACCGAGCTGCGGAATCTGCGCACGCAACTGGCCCGACAAGCCGAACGCGATCAAGAGTTGGCCACGCAACTGGCGGAGTTGCAGACAAGCATCGTCGCGCAAGTTGCCGCGGATGAGACGCAAAGAAATCAAGTGGCGGCAGAGGTCGCTGTTCAACTCGACGCAAAATTCACCGCGGTGGTTAGTGAACTGCGCGAACGCGAGGATCGGCTGCTGGAGGAGCAGCGCGTTTGTTACAAACAGCTCGCGCTCGAAACCACTGAAGCGGCCATGCTCGAAGATCGCGCTCGCCGCAAGACCGAGACCTTGGTGGAGGATTTGAGGCGACGCCTGGAGACGTTAGAAATTTCTGAAGGAGCGGAAGAAGCTACGGAACGATAATCGCCCACAGCGCCGGTAGTACTTTCAGCCGCGCCACACGGCGCGAAATGCAAAAGCCCGGGGCAACGCCCCAGGAAAAACAGAACCTGGATCACCAGCGCAGTAGGCGCGAGATAATCGATCCCGTATCCTTATTCCGCTCCTTCAGAGCTCAAATTTTTTGCCGGCAAAGTTTCCTGGGGCGTTGCCCCAGGCTTTTGCATTTCGCGCCCTTGGCGCTCCCGAGCGATCGACTTTTCCATTCACGATTCACGATTTTCCATTCACGATTTACGATTCACGATTACTTGTCTTCAAATGCCCTTGCCCAAAAACAATCTGTACGACCGCGCCGGCATAACCGACCTGGCGGAGTTTTACCGCACCCGCTTTGTGTCTGATGAAGTCCTCGACGCCCGTTATTTCAAAGCGCTCGATCGTTTCGACATTCGCTTTGCGCGAACCATGTGGGTTTACGACAACGTGCGCGCTGGCTCCACCGTGCTCGAGCTTGGCTGCGGCGCCGGCATGCTCGCTTTGCTGAAACGCAAAGGCGCGACGCTGACGGGAATTGACCTTTCAGACGCCTGCGTGCTGGCCGCGCGACGCAACGGCTACGACGAAACATTCCGCGCCGAGTTGTCTCATCTGCCATTCGCCGATGCCAGCTTCGACTACGTTGTCAGTCTCGATGTGCTCGGCCACATTGAAGCTGAAGAGAAAGACGCGGTGCTCTCTGAAGTGAAACGGGTGCTGCGTCCGGGCGGCGTAACGCTACACGGCATCGAGTGCACGGATCGTTCGGCGCGCAAGAGTTACGACGAAATGGATGCGGACGAGCTGCGCCGCTTCATCGGTGTCGACGGCCACGTCGGCCTCGAAGAAGAGCAGGAACACGCCGCGCGGTTCGAGCGCTTCTTCCGGCACGTCGCGTGGGAACCACGCTACGCGCTCAATCTCAGCAGCGAAGAGTTTTTGAAGCAGGCAGATCAATATGGACTGTCCTTCGAAGACGATTTTCTCGACTACCTGCGCGAGCTTTCTTTCAAGGAGCGACGCGCGTTCGACATGGCGATGGGCTACGTTTTTGCGAAAGTTTCCGACCTCGGCTTGCGCCTGCCGAAAAGTGGTCTCTATGTTTTGCTGAAAGCTTCAGACGCCGAGCTGGGGCCGTTTTATAACGAGCATCGCGATCGCCGCGACCTGTTTGCTGAGAGCCCGACGGGGAGTGCCCCTGGGAGCGCGGGCATCCTGCCCGCATCTTTTTCTCGTGACTCTTTGCTGACAGCGGAAGAAGCGGGCAGGATGCCCCCGCTCCCAGGGGCACTCCCAGGGGGCCTCCCAGCCTGCCTGGATCGCTATCCCGACGCTCGCTTCGACGACGGCTGGTACGAACCGAACCTGCTACCGCCGATCGCGCGTTGGATGGGCCAGCGCGGCCGCGTGAACTTCCGCGCGGCGAAGATTTCGGAAATACGTTTGGACTTAACCACGCACTTGCCTGACCTGGCAGCGCACCCACTGGGAATCGAATTGTTTCTAAACGGCGAGAGGCTGTGCGCATTCTCGCTCTGTCGTTACGGATGGCTGGAGTTGCGCGTGCTCGTGCCGGAAGGTTTGACTGGCGGCGGGACTGGGAACAACACAAGTCGCGAGGTTGGTAACAAAGTTGGTAGCAATGTTGGTAATAAGGTTGGTAACAGGGTTGACAATAATTCGAGTGCCGAGTTTGAGTTGGAACTCCGTGCCGATCGCACCTGGCAGCCGCGCCCAACGGGCGACGAAACGCGCGACGATCGCGAGTTGTCCATCGCGCTCTGCAATTTAGTTGTCAGTGGCCAGTGATCAGTGGCCAGTAACCAAACGCTGGGCGCGCCGTTTTGGAGTGCGCTGACCTGTCAGCGCTTTCTCTTCGCGGCGGCCTGACGCCGCGCTTTTCCTTTGTCGGAACGCCAACGTATGAAAGGCTGCGACAGGTCACAGCCAACCAAAGCGCTGACAAGTCAGCGCACTCCAAAGAATGATCCGCAACGTCCTAATCACGACAACCCAGGTCCCCTTCACCACCGGCGGTGCTGAGTCGCACGTCGAAGGGTTGCGTCGGGCGTTGATTGAAGCGGGCTACAACACCGAGGTCGTGGCGTTGCCTTTCAAGTGGTATCCGCCGTCTGAGATCATGCGCGGCGCGCTCGCCTGGCGTCTGCTCGATTTGAGCGAAGCCAACGGCAAGCCGGTCGATTTGGTAATCGGCATGAAGTTTCCGGCCTACCTCGTCGCCCACCCGCGCAAGATCCTCTGGATCATTCATCAATACCGCGCCGCCTACAATCTTTGGGGCACGCCGTTCGACGATCTGTCGATGTATCCGGATGGGGCGCAGGTGCGCGAGTGGATTCGCGCGGCCGACAACCGGCTGATACCGGAAGCGAAAAAAGTCTTCGCAAACTCACAAACGGTGGCGGATCGGCTTCGTCATTACAACGGAATTGAAAGTCAGCCGCTCTACCATCCGCCGCCGCGCGCCGAGAGTTTGCGCGCCGGCGATCAGGGCGACTACATCTTTTATCCGAGCCGGCTGGAGCCGCAGAAGCGACAGGAACTTTTGATTGAAGCGGCGCAGCATCTGCGGACGCCCGCGCGCATTGTTTTTGCCGGCGGCTCGCACGATCCCAAACGTTACGAATCTTTGATTAAGAAACACGGCGTCGGCGATCGGGTTTGCCTGCGCGGCTTCGTCGCCGAGTCGGAGATGATCGAGTTGTATGCGGGCGCGCTCGGAGTCTGTTACCTGCCGTTTGATGAAGACTACGGTTACGTAACGCTCGAAGGAATGCTTGCCGGCAAGCCCGTCGTGGTGGCCAGCGACAGTGGCGGCGCGAAGGAATTCATCGAGCATGAACGCGAGGGCTTGATCGTCGAGCCCGACCCTCAAGCGATCGCTGCGGCTGTTGACACGCTTTATTCGGATCGGGCGCGGGCACGCGCGATGGGCCAGCGTGGACTGGAAAAACTCAGGAGCATGAACCTTTCGTGGGACAAAGTCGTCGAGAGTTTGATCAACGGCGCCGGTTGAACCTGATCAGTGACCAGTGGCGGTAGGCAGTGGGCAGAACGTTGACGCGTCGTTTTGGAGTGCGCTGACCTGTCAGCGCTTTGGTCGGCTGCGACCTGTCGCAGCCTTTTAGATCGTCGGTTGAGTTCAAGATACACTGCGCGGCGTCAAGCCGCCGCGAAGAGAAAGCGCTGACAGGTCAGCGCACTCCAAAGGCTTGACCACTGCCCACTGCACACGCCCACTGATCTCTTGGCGCGGCGCACGAATCGTCCTAGAATGCTCACACTTTCTCAAAACTAAGGAGCAGTCGGATGCAATATCACTCCCACAGACTCTCCGCTAAAGCGTTTTCAGCTTCAGCTCTTCCCTGCTTGCTGGTTTTCATTCTCGCGTTCGTCGTGCTGTGGCCAGCGATTTTGCAGCCGCAGGCCGCGAACCGCACGAAAGCTTCGCCGGCAACAAGCGCCCAGCAAGATCCCGCTTTGGTTGTCGGCGGCACGTATCGCCAGGCAAACCTGGTCTCTGACGTGCCGGGCGTCGCTTTTGTCGAGGATCGACTTCTAAGACGACCCTGGGGCGTGGCCCTCGATTCGCAGAGCGACCTTTGGGTGGTCAATCACCAGAGCGGCGTCGCATCCGTCTACCAACAGCCTCCCGGATTTTCGTTAGCGCCAAATCCCGATCTGTCGCCGGTTTCGATCCTGAATGTTTCCACGCTGGTTGCGACTCCGACGTTGCCGACTGGCGTCGTCGCCAACACGACCAGTGATTTCCAGGTCGAGCGACCGCCAATTCAACTCGCGCCCGCGGAGTTTATTTTCGTGACGCTCCACGGCGGTATAAACGCCTGGCGTCAGCCTTTCGGCAAGTCGGCTGAGGTCGTGAAATTCATGTCGGGCCACAGCTACACCGGCGTCACTATCGGCAGCAACGCCTCCGGCAATCTTCTTTTCGTGGCTGATTTTCAAAACGGCAAGATCGACGTCTTTGACAAAGACTTTGGCCTGACCTCCGTCTCCGGCAATTTTACCGACGCGACCGTGCCCGCGAATTTTCATCCCTACAACATTCAAAACCTCGGCGGCTCGTTGTACGTCACCTATGCCGAGTTTTCGCACGTTGCGAATGACGACGGCTTTGTCCGCAAGTTTGACATGAACGGCGTCCGCGACCTGGCCTTCGCGATTAACAATGGACCGCTCGAAGACCCCTGGGGGGTGGCGATCGCGCCGGCGACTTTCGGCGCGTTTAGCAACCTACTGCTGGTGGGAAATTCGCATACGCGCGGCAGTCACGAACCCAGCATCAGCGCGTTTAACCCGGCAACCGGCGCGTTGGTTGGACACCTGCTTGACGAAAGCGGTGCCGCAATCCAAATTCAGAAACTTCGCGGGCTCGTCTTCGGCAACGGCGTAAACGGTGGCTACACAGACAGGTTGTATTTCGCCGGCGGCGTTCCCGCGGAACTGTTTGACGACGAGCACGGACTGTTTGGCTCGCTCCAGGCTGTAAGCCTACCGGCCACGTCGATCAAGTTTAGTAGCACCAACTACAACACGACTGAAAACATCGGCCACTTCGACGTTACGGTGACGCGCACCGGCGATCTTTCCGGGACCGCGACGGTCAACTACGCAACCACTGACTCCTCTGCCGTGCAGAAGTCGGAATACGAGATCGCGCTCGGCAAACTCACCTTCAGTCCCGGCGAATCAAGCAAGACCTTTCGCGTGCTCATCGTTGACGACAACCTGCTCGAGGCCGGCACAATTCACGATCTCAATCTGGTCCTGAGCAATCCGACCGGCGCGGCTTTGGTGGCTCCCAACATCGCCAAGCTGTTCATCATGGACAACGAGTTCGACTCGCAGCCGCAGCCTGTCAACATCGTCGATGTCCCTCAGTTCTTCGTTCGCCAGCAGTACTTTGATTTTCTCAACCGCGAACCTGACCCGGCCGGCTTCGACTTTTGGGTCAATCAGATCACGTCGTGCGGCGACGATCAGGCGTGCATCGAGCTCAAGCGCATCAACGTTTCTGCCGCGTTCTTCCTTTCGATTGAGTTTCAGGGAACCGGCATGCTGGCCTACCTGACCGAGCACGCGGCCTCGGGTGAGTTGCCGCGCTATGGTCCATTCATGCGCGACGTTCAGGCGCTGCAGAAAAATTACGTGCACGGAGCGCCTGGCGCGGCTGCGGTGCTTGAGGCAAACAAGCGAGCTTTCTTTGACGGGTTCGTCACGCGTCCGGAATTTATGGCGACGTATGATCATCTTTCGAACCGTGAGTATCTCGCGAGGCTCATGTCCAATGGCGGCGTAAGCACCTCCACCGGAAGACTGTTCCTGGCCAAACTGACGGGCAGTAACGTTGTGCCGCCGGCGACGACTCCGGCCACTGGCCTGGCTGTCGCTCTCATCCAACCAAATGTCCAAAAGGTTTCTTTCTATTTGGCTTTTGACGGCCTGAGCAGCGCGCAGACGTCCGCGCACCTGCACGGGCCGGCGGAGGCAAACGCCAATGGTCCTGAGCTGTTCACTTTGCCGAACGGCGAGTTTCAGGATCATACTCTTACGCTGGTTGGGCCGGTAGCCCTCACTTTGCGCGATGGCAAAATGTACATCGACGTCCATACGCAGAATAATCCGAACGGTGAGATACGCGGCAACTTCCCCAACCAGAGATTTTTCATTGACGCTCTCGAACGAGGCTTGGACGACGGCGTGATTACGCGCGCGCAGGCTCTGCGCCTGATCGCGGAAGACCCGGATTACAGGCAGGGGCAACTGAACCGCGCGTTTGTGTTGATGGAATATTTTGGTTACCTGAGAAGAAATCCGGACGACGCGCCTGACAACAATTTAGGCGGCTACAATTTCTGGCTGGCAAAACTCAATCAGTTCAACGGCAACTTCGTCAGCGCCGACATGGTGAAGGCGTTTATCAAGTCGACTGAATATCGCAGCCGGTTTGGACCACCGTGACGCAACAGTGGGCTGGGGGCAGTCGGCAGCGTGTAGTAGGCAGGGGGCAGTAAGCTGCGGGATTGGAAAGGCGCACTCTTCTCGGGAGTGCGCTTTTTTTGGAGTGCGCTGACCTGTCAGCGTTTTTCTTCCGCGTTCGCTTGACGCCGCGCGTTCGCTTGACGCCGCGCGTTCGCTTGACGCCGCGCCGTTGCTTTGCTGGAGCTGCCGATAAGAAAGGCTGCGACAGGTCGCAGCCGACCAAAGCGCTGACAGGTCAGCGCACTCCAAAAAGGACCTACGACTTTTGCCCGCCGCCTGCCTCCTGCCCACCGCACACTGCCCACTGCACACTGCACACTGCCCACTTCCTCCTGCCCACCGCCCACTGTGCTAAGCTGACGCCCGCGTGAATCGACCTCAGCTAAGTCGTGCAACAATATTCCTGCTCGCCGTCAGCTTGCTGGTGGCCGTCCTTTACTTTTACGACGTCCCGAAAAATCCGGTCGGCTTCTTTGTTGACGAAGCTTCCATCGCTTACAACGCGCACACCATCGCGCAACACGGAGTCGACGAAGACGGGCAAACTCTGCCGCTCTACTTTCGCGCGTTCGGCGAATACAAAAGTCCCGTCTACATTTACCTTCTCTCCGCCGTCTTCTGGTTCACCGGGCCCAGCAGTTTGGTCGCCCGGCTGCTCAGCGCGTTTGCGGGTCTCGCGGCCGCAGTCCTGATTGGTTTGCTTGGCGCGCGTGTGGCCGGCCGGCGCGTCGTTGGCTTGTTCGTGTTTCTGGCGGCAGCGCTGACGCCGTGGCTGTTTGAGATCAGCCGCCTGGTTTTTGAAGTCGCCCTCTTGCCTGTCTGGCTCGCGTTTTTCCTTTTACTGCTGCATCGCGCCGCCGGACGCGAGCGTTGGTCGTGGAGAATTTGCGCGGGCCTCGGCGCCACGCTCGGCTTGATCGCGTACACCTACTCCGTCGGGCGATTGCTGGCGCCACTTTTCGCGCTCGGTCTGGCAATCTTTTTCACGCGCCGGCGCTGGCGCAGCGTGCTGCTCGTCTGGATCGTTTTCGGTGTCACTCTTCTGCCGCTCGTCGTTTTCACTTCACGACATCCCGGTGCCTTGAGCGAGCGCTTCAAATTCGTGACTTACGTCAAGCCAGGCGACACGCGCAGCCAGATCGCTCTGCGCTTCGTGAAAAATTACGCCGGCAATCTCAGCCCGCGAAGTTGGCTGGTTTATGGCGATCCGGAGCCGCGCCACCACTTGCCGGGGATGGGAAGCCTGCTTGCCGGCGTCGTGGCGCTCGCTTTGCTCGGACTGATCCTCGTCCTGTGGCGACACCGGCGCGATGCCTGGTGGCGTTTCATCTTGTACGGCCTCGCGGTGTCGCCAATTCCGGCGTCGCTAACTCTCGATCACTTCCACACGCTGCGCCTGATCGCTCTTCCAGTTTTCCTGCTGGTGTTGACGCTGCCGGCAATTCAGTTTCTGCTCGATGAAGTTGGCCCGGTTGACGAACGGTGGCGAAGAGTTCGTCGGGCAGCACTCACTACGCTGGTCTTGCTCACGCTGGTCCAGGGCATGTTTTTTCAGTGGCGCTTCCACTCGGCGCTGCCGCGCGACGACGCGTTCGATAGCTATTATCAGGAACTGCTGGCGACCGCCCTCGCGCGGCCCGAGCGTCCTATCTACCTTTTTGACAAGACGCCCGCCGCTTATGTTTACGCTTTGTGGTACGCGACGCTTTGGGGCGTGAGTGAGAACAACTTTCAGCGCGTGCCTGCGGGCGAGCAGCCGCCAACTGGCGCCATCGTGATCGGCCACGAATTGCCGTGCAAGGATTGTGAAGTGATCATTGGGCGTGGGCAGTTTCAAGTCTACAATGAAAAGTAAGTTCGAGTAGTTTCAAGTTTCAGTTTCAAGTTTCAAGTTCGGAATGCGATGCCTGAACACTCGACCCTACGAACTTGGAAATTCAAACTCCGAACTTGAAACTTGAGAACTTGGAACTTGAAACTTGGAACTTGAAACTCGAAACTTACTTGCTTGTCTTGTTTTCCCCGGACGCCATAAACCCGCGTTGTAGTCTTCCCGGATCGCCTGACCCTTCCACTTCTTTAAGCCAAAAGTCGAACCCCTCATAGTCCTTGTTCGGCGGATCGTCGGGGTTGCGCCGCAGGTACCCAAAGTAGTGCAGCAAAACGAGCGAGCGATTCTCTTCCCGCTCGCGAAAGGCCACGTTGTTCACGATTGCCAGCAGCACCTGCGCCCGCGTCATACCGCCGTTGTTCAACTCTTCGATCAACGCCGCGCGTTCATCCGGTCGCAAACCAACGCCCGCCTTCGTGATCAACTCAGTCACAAAGCCTTCGTTCGTCAACCGCGCGTAAGCGCCCGCAAACTTCCGCCCGGCAACCCAGCGGTTCGCGAAGTTTTCCAAGTTCGCTTCAAGCTGCGGCTGCTCGTCGGGAGAACTCGCAACCACGCCGCGCCCGATCGATTGCAGGTCCGCCAAAAACTCCGCATAGCGCGGCATCTCGCCATACGACGCGACATAGAAACGGTAGACAGCCTGGCTCCACAGACGATACGGCCCGAGCACGTTCACCGGATCCTCTTTGACTAATGTGGCCCAGTCTCTGGTGTCGAGCGCAAACGGCAACGGCGCTTCCGACCTCGCCTGCGGCTCCGTCTTCACAATCGCGTAAAGATCGTCGCGGCCGTCGAAGCGATTGATGAAGCGCAGCCGGCCCGACATGACCGCGCGCGCGAGAAACGTTTCGTAATCCACGCGTCGCTCGGGTTCGATCAAAATATTTTCAACCACCAGATACGAGGCTGGCACTTCTTCCAGGAAGCTAAGAAAACTTTCGGGGATGGGCCCTGCAGCGATCGCCGACTCGATCTTGTCTTCGTACGGCGAGCCAAAACCGGAGATGCCGACAATCAACGGCTTCATGTGATCCGCCGACCGCAGCACGTGACGATGATTAACGTTCACGCCCGCGGGAAGCACGACGACTCCGCCGCGCATCGGAGTTTCCTTGAGCCGCAGCGTGACCGCATCCGGAAACACGTCGCCGCGCATGAACCGCAGCGGCGCGGCGTTGAACTCGAACAACAGCAAGAGAGCGATCGTCGCGAACACGAGCGTCGATCGCCGACGCGCGTTCCTCTTGCTGACGATTTCCGCCAGCCGTTGTGCACCCAGCCCGGCGAGGATTGCGAGACCGAGGTAGGCGAACATTGCGCCGCGCGCAGCCACGCGCATGCTTCGGAAAAGCGGCAGCACATCGTAGAGGATGCGATAGAAAAAGAAGTTCCAGCCGAGCGAGTAACAGAAGCCGATTACTGTCCATGCGAGGCCAAGCCAGAACGCGTCGCTGCGCCGGTCAGAGCGCAGTGTTTCGATGAAGTTCGCATTTTCACGCCGCAGGAATGCGGGATAAGCGAGACACAGCCTCGCGATCAAGGCGACGGCGAGCACGGCGAGCGTGCGTTCAGAAGTGACGTAGTTGTAAAGACCACCGAGCGCGCCGGTTCGATCGTAACCGATGGCTGGAATCGAAAGCGCGAAGGCGACGACTGCGAGCGCGTCGAGCCGGCCCACCCACTTCGATCGTGTTCGCCCTTCGGTGAGAGTTTGCCCGTCCGGCGTTTGCGCGTCCGGCGTGTGTGTGTGCGTCCGGTGTGCGCTTCTCCGCGCGGGCTGGCTCTTCTTCTGTTCTTGTTTTCGTTTCTGAAAACGGCCTAATCGCCAATGCTGCCAGCGAAAGCAAGATCGGAATCATCCCCGGAAACAATCGGAACTTGCCGCCGTCAGGCAAATGGTCGCCCATCCCGTGCCACAACTTGTTCCGGCTCTCAGCCGCCAGCCAGTGACTGGGAGAAGCTGACCACAACTTCACTTCGTCCACGCTGCGTTTGAAGTTGTAGAGTCTGGCCGCGATGAAATACGGCAACATGAACGGCAGCAACGCAAGCACCGCCGCCCCCACCGCCACTGCGCCGCGTCGCCAAAATTCGCGCTCGTGCCAGATTCCATAACGCGTCAACAAGATCGTCCCGGTCACGACGAACGGCACGAGCGAGAGCGTGAACCACGAAATCGTAGTCAACCCTGACATGAAAAACGCGAAGCCCAGCCACACCGCGCGCCGCTTGCTGCGTTTGCGCGCAAAGAGCACGAGCGCTTCAAAGAGCAGCGGTATCCACATCGAAAACAGATACGCCACCTGCGACATCAGGCCGAAACGAAACGGCACGAACGCGAAAATGATCCCGGCGATCCACGCGGCGCCGGTGCAGCCCGTGAGCGTGCGCGCGAGTCGGAAAGCCGCATAGCCACAGGTCGCGAAACCGAAAAACATCGCCACCGCATGCACCGTGAGCGGGCGCGCGCCGAGTGCGAAGAGCGGAAAGAAGAGTAGAGCGATTCCGTAAGAGTGTTCGCTGAACGCGAGTGTGTAACGCAGCGGATAAAACAAGTTCGCGTGAAAGAGGTTGAGCGGATCGGTGAACGTTTGATGGTAATCCCACCAGAGAATCCAGGAGATCAGGTAAGGATCGCCCGCATCGACTACGGCGTCGCGCAGGCGCGTGACGTAAGGCCAGGTCAGGACTGAAGTGAACAAGCAGAAGGTGAGGAAAACCAGAACGTCGCGCACGAACCGGTTGCTCTTCACGCGCGCGAGCACGCGCCGGGTTCGCGTTTCGATTTCCTTGTCATCGCTTTCAGGTTGGACAGCGCGTGCGGTTGGCATGTCGTGAAATGGTGTGCTGGCGGATCGTCTTCTTTGCTTGAACCGCAAAGCGGTTCCCGCCCTACAGCCCAGGGTTGCTGCGCTTCGCGGCTACCCTGGGAGACTGGGTTGGAATACGCTCCTCAACCCTGAAGGGGTTGCGGCTCTTTCGCCATTTGAAAATCGACCCAACCCCGTTGGGGTTCTATTATCTATCTTGACTTGTTTCCCCAGGGTAGCCGCGATGCGCGGCAACCCTGGGCTGTTCGCCGAAACCGCTTCGCGGTAGCGCTGTTGCTGCTTTTGCGAAGCCGAGCCGTTCCTCGACGACGTACAACGGCCGTCGCTTCACCTCGGCGTAGATGCGGCCGATGTACTCGCCGATAATTCCCAGCGTGACCAACTGTGCGCCACCGATAAACAGCACTGCCGTGAAGATCGACGTCCAACCGCGCACCCAGTCGTTCGTGTAAAGCCGAATGATCAGCGCGTAAAGAATTCCGGCGAACGCCAAACCGATCGAGAGAAACCCAACCCACAGCGCCATCCTGAGCGGCGTCAACGAAAATGAAAGCACGCCGTCCGCCGCAAACTGCAGCATCTTCAGCAGCGGATACTTGCTTTCCCCCGCGCGCCGTTCCGCCCGCGCGTACATCACGGCCACCTGGCGAAAACCGATCCAGCTCACCATGCCGCGCAGGAAGCGATCGCGCTCGGGCATCGCCAGCAGCACGTTAACCACCTGGCGGTCGAGCAAGCGAAAGTCGCCGACGTCGAGCGGTAGCTGGACCTTTGAAAGTCGGTTGATGAATCGGTAGAAAAGTTTTGCGGTCCAAAGTTTGAAAGCTGTCTCACCGGGCCGATCGGTGCGCATGCCGTAAACGACGTGATACCCGTCGCGCCAACGCGCCACCATCTCCGGAATAACTTCGGGCGGGTCCTGCAAGTCCGCGTCGATGATGACGACGGCGTCGCCTGCGGCATGTTCGAGTCCGGCGCTGACTGCGAGCTGGTGGCCGAAGTTGCGCGAGAGTTTCACGACGCGCGCGTGTTTGTCCGCGTTCTGAATTGCGCGCAGGAGTTCGACAGTCTTGTCCCTGCTGCCGTCGTCCACGTAGACGATTTCGAAGTCGAGATCGTCCAGCGCGGCGAGCGCGGCAACCAGTTGGCGGTTGGTCTCGACGATGACCTGTTCTTCGTTGTAGCAGGGAACGATTACGGAAATGAGCATCCTGAATCCTTCAGATACCGAATCCCGATTTGGGCGTGCGACTTTACCACACCCGGAAGCCTTGGGACGGTACCTTTTGGAGTGCGGTGACCTGTCACCGCTTTGGTCTGCGGCGGCTTGACGCCGCAAAGGTCGGGTAGACTCAAACCCGGCTGGGCCGCGACAGGTCGCGGCCATGCAAAAGCGGTGACAGGTCACCGCACTCCAAAGCATTGTCGCTGGCCAAGCCTGCTGGTATATAGTCCGTCTTTCGATGAAACCCCTCGCCCTTCCCCAAATCGCCAGTCAACTGTTCGCCGACCGCAGCGTGCGCGCGTCGCTTTTCGCGTTCACTCTTTCGCGCGGGCTCGTGCTTGTGATCTTCCTGCTCGTCGGTTTGATGAAGACGGCGCCGGACGCTTATCCCGGTCACGTCGACGCGACGATCTCCGCGAACAAGGCGCCGGTCGCGCGCGTGCTGCGTCAGGAAGTTTTGACTGCGGACGTGAATTGGTACGTCGGCATCGCGGAACACGGTTACGAGCAGATGCCTTTCAACGCCGACGTGCCGCGCAACTGGGCCTTCTTTCCGCTCTTCCCGCTGTTGCTGCGACTCGCTTCGTACCTGACTCGCGAATTTGTCTTGACGGGGATGGCGCTGTCGCACTTGTTTTTTCTGTTGGCGCTGTTTCTGTTGCATCGCCTGGGCCTGCAGTTTGGACTCAGCGCCGACGATGCCGACCGCGGCGTTTTCTATCTCGCAGTTTTCCCAACCAGCTATTTCTTTTCGTTGCCGTTGCCCGAGTCGCTTTTTCTCATGTTGACGGTAGGGAGTTTTTATTTCGCGAAGGCGGAACGCTGGTGGTTGGCGGGACTCTGCGGCGCGCTCGCTTCCGCGACGCGCACGTCGGGAATTCTACTGCTGCCGGCGCTCGCCGTTCTCTATTGGGAAACTTACCGGCCCATACTTCAACTGCGCGACCTTCGCACCTGGCGCAAAGATGCACTCGCGGTGTTGCTCGTGCCGGCGGGACTGGTGGCGTTCATGGTCTATCTGCACTTCCTTACCGGCAATGCTTTCGCATTTAAAGGCGCGATGGCGGCGTGGGGCCGCGAGGCCGGGCTTTTCTTCGCGCCGCTTTACGAATATTTGCGCGCGCCCGGCGAGATTGCGGCGCATTGGGATTTCAAACTCTTGAACTTTCTGGCGGTGACGCTCGCGGTCGTTTGCGGCGCGGTGTTGCTTAAGCGACGACAATACGCGCTGGCGATTTACGCGCTGCTGTCGCTGCTGGTCGCGCTTTCGTCAGCGCTGCTACAATCGCAAGCGCGTTACGCGATGGTCGTTTTCCCCGTTTACCTGGTGCTGGCAACCTGGGGCCGGCGCGCGAAAGTTGATCAATTAATTCGCGCCGTCTTCGTGGCGTTGTTCGCGCTGATGACGGCACTGTTCGCCGCGCATTTCACGCTGGCGTTGTCGTGAAAAACAGTGGCCAGTGGTCAGTGACCAGTGGTCAGTCCAAAAGCGCTATTTTCTGAACACTGATCACTGACCACTGACCACTGGCCACTATTCAATGCTTCTCGCCTACTTCAGTCCGCTCAACCCACAGCCTTCCGGCATTTCTGATTACAGCGAAGAGTTGCTGCCTTACCTCGCGGCGGAAGCAGAAATCACGCTTTTTGTCGACGGTTTTGAGCCGTCGAACCCGGAGGTGCGGACGAGATTCAAGCACCTCGACTACCGCCGCGACCCGTCAGTTCTGAACACCCTGAAAGATTACGACGCCGTGGTTTATCACATGGGTAACGATCATCGTTACCACGCGCGCATGCTCGAGGTGGCGCGCGCGCATCCGGGCATCATTGTCTTCCACGATTTCGCGTTGCAGGATTTTTTCCTCGGCCTGGCCCAGGAACGCGGGCGCATGGAGGTTTATCTCGAGGAAGTGCTGGCATGTCATGGCTACGACGCGACGCGCGACGCGGCGGAAGCGCTAGAGCGCGGCAGCACGCCCGCGTTGCTCGGCTTGCCGATTGATTTTCCGCTGAACTGTCGCCTCGCTCGCGACGCGGAAGCTATCATCGTTCACTCAGAGTGGGCACGCGCGCGTTTTGCGAGCAGCGCGCCCGCAGTCCCCGTCGCCCACATCAACATGCCGATCAAGTCGCGCGCCGATTCGTCGTTACAAAGTTCGACAAAGGGCGGGATGAAGGTGGCAAACTCTGATCACGTCGTCCAAATTGCCAACTTCGGACTGATCACTCCCGGCAAAGGAATTCAGAAAGCGCTACGCGTGCTGTCATCGCTCAAAGCCGATCACAATTTTCACTACACGCTCGTCGGCGAGCCCAATTCGTTTTTCGACGTGCGTGCCCTCGTGCGCGAATACGGCATGGAAGACCACGTGACGATCACCGGCCACGTGGGCCTGGGCGAGTTTGAACAGCGGATCGCCGCGACCGACATCGCGCTCAACCTGCGCGAGCGCACCGTTGGCGAAACGTCCGCGAGTCTCTGCCGCATCATGGCGGCCGGCGTGCCCGCAATCGTCTTCAACGTCGGGTCGTTTTCTGAGTTGCCTGACGACGCAGTAGTGAAGATCGATCACGACGAGCATGCCGAGGCGCTGCTCGAGGCTTATCTGCGCCGCCTCATTGAAGACGCTAGCTTGCGCGAACACATTGGCTCAAACGCGCGGCGCTACATCGTCGCGGAACACGACATGGAAAAAGGCGCGGCGAGTTACCTCGCCTTCATTCGCGAAGTGATCGCGCTGCGCTCGCGGAAACAGTTTGTGAACAGCGTTGCGGCTGAGATTTCTTCGCTTGGTGCGCGCGCGAACGATGAAGTGCTAATGCGTGGAGTTGCGCAGGAGATTGCTGCGCTGGGAATGGAGGGATCCGTTCCTGCGCTTCCAGTCACAGATTCGCCGGCGATCACAGCGGGCAGGATGCCCGCGCTCCCAGGAGTCGATTACAAACGCGCGGCGCTTGAGTATCCCAGTCTGCTCGACGCCGAACGCAGCTACTACTTGCGCACGAAACCTTTTTACAACCTCGCGCATAAGCCCGCGAAGCACACCGGCTACGGGATGGATCCGGAAACGCATCGACACTTCAGCGACTTCGCCAACATGGCCGTCGCCCTTGCGCTGCCCGCGGGCGCGAGAATTCTCGACGTCGGCTGCGGCTCCGGCTGGCTCAGCGAATATTTCGCGCGGCTCGGCTATGACGTGACCGGGATCGACATCAGCGACGACTTGATCCGGATGGCGCGTGAACGCGTGGCCACGGTTCCGTACAACCTCGATCACGAAACCGCGATCAGGTGCCGCTTTCTAACTCACGACATTGAGACGGCGCCGCTCACGAGAGAGGTCGGCGCAGAGCTCGGCTTAGAGTTCGCCGCAAAGTTTGACGCCATCATTTGTTACGACTCACTGCATCATCTGATCGACGAGCGCGCCGTCTTCCGTCACCTCGCCTCGATGCTCGACATCGGTGGCCTGCTGTTCATTCTCGAAGGCCACAAACCTTCCGCCGGCTCGGCGACTGAAGACGAGTTGTGCGACGTGATGCGCGAGTATGGCACGCTCGAATCGCCGTTTAGCACCGAGTACCTGCGCCGCCTGCTCGACGATAACGGCTTCGCGGTTGTCGGCGATTACGTGAGCGTGAACGGACTCTTCGAACGCGAAATGCTTGAAGGCAACTCCGGCGGCACCGGCAGCGAAGCCGACTCGAGCAAGGCCGGGGACAGCAGCGGGTTCGCCGAATTTCTCCTGCCGCTGCGGACGATTGCCACCGACTATCACTACCTGACCTGCATGAAGGTCGCCGGGGAAGCGCCGGCGACGAGCGTCCCTGACAGTCGAGCGCCGAAGGTATTGCGCGCCGAGTTTACATTGCGCGGCGAACTGCCGCGCCTGGTTGAGCCGGGCGCAAAGCTACAAATTCCTGTCACGATTAAGAATGCGGGCGACACCTTGTGGCTAAACGGTCAGACGGTGCGCGCGGGCGTAGTCATGCCGGCGATCAAAGTGGACGATGAGCACGGTGAAACGGTGATCGAGCTTCATGGCCATCCGCTCCTGCCGCGCGCCGTCGCGCCGGGACAGACCATCGCGCTCGACATCCAGTTTGCCGCGCCGAACAAACCCGGCACGTACACCGCGAAGATCGATCTGGTTGACCAACACATCTGCTGGTTCGAAGAGCGCGGATCGCAGCCGCTCGCGTTCAGCTTCGAAGTGAGAGATGACGCGGGCCAGCAAAACTTGGCGAGCCTTGAAACCTAAACGAAGAGCGGGGGCAAGCCCGCCTTCCCGACCCTGAGCCCACTCATGTGAGTTGCAGTTTTGCGATTGAATGACTTTCAAGGTGAAGTTAACGAGCCCTGAGAGCGGCTCCGGGTTGGGAAGGGGGCTTGCCCCCGCTCTCATTTTGTAAACTGAGAGTGCCCGCATCCACTCGCTACCGCTCGCGGTTCTGTAATACAGTTTCCACCCCAAATGACGCGTGAAGAAATTTTAGCGGAGCTGAAGCGCCTCGAGCCGTGGTTCCATCGCATCGATCTCGGCGACGGGCTCTACACCAAAACCGAGAGCGTGATGGGCGAGCCCGTCGATCATCCGCACGGCCCCTGGCAGACAATTCAAAAACTTCTCCCAGGCGATCTCAGCGGCAAGACGCTGCTTGACGTTGGCTGCAATGCCGGCTTCTACGCGTTCGAGGCCAGGCGACGCGGCGCGACACGCGTTCTCGGAGTTGACGGCCAGCGACAGCACGTGCGCCAGGGGCTGTTTGTGCGCAAGGCGCTCGGGCTCGAGGTTGAATTTCGCCGGCTGAATGTTTACGAACTGGGCTCCCGCACGGTGGGCCAGTTTGATTTCACGCTCGCGCTCGGTCTGCTCTATCACCTCAAGCATCCGATCCTCGCGCTCGAAAAACTCTACGAGGTCACCAGGGAAATACTGGTGATCGAGACGGCGATCATGCCGCCGGAGCGCACCCCCGCATCGTTCACGCATCCGCTCGGCGAGCAGCAGATGCTGCTGCATCCGCTCGTTTACGTGGAAAACTCGGCCGCGGCGAAAGAACAGGTTTTCAACTGGTTTCTGCCGAGCGTGCCGGCGCTCGTGGCGCTGCTGCGGAACACAGGGTTCGATCAGGTTGAGGTTGTCGAAGTCAAAAACGAACGCGCTGTGGTCGTGTGTCGCAAGAACAAATTTCAAGCGCCGGCTGACGAGAACTTCAAAGACTTCCGCGCCGCGATCAAACTTGAAGCAGGACCGCAGACGTGTGCACCATCCGCCGAACTGAGCTTTCGGTTGCGCGTCGAGAATGTCGGCTCGGCCACGTGGTCTGCCGCGGGCGAGGGTGAAACCGGACGCGGCGCAGTTTACCTGGGCTCGCATTTGTTGCTGGAGATGGAAGAGGAAGTTGACTGGGACTACGGCCGCGCGCGTTTGCCGCGGGACCTGTCACCGGGCGAGACCGCGTCTCTTGAATTAAAGGTGCGCGCGCCGGAGCAACCGGGGCGCTACATCGTGGAATTCGACATGGTCGCCGAACACATCACCTGGTTTGAGGATCACGGCTCGGGCACTCTCCGCCATGCGCTAGTCGTCCGGTAAAATGGCCGCTGATTTACGCGGATGAACGCGGGTCAGACAAATTCAATAGCCTCTCAAGACAGCTTTTTCAAATCTGATCCGCGTTAGTCCGCGTGAATCCGCGGCCAACTTTTATGCAGCGTCGCGGACCGCGACGATCGTGGATCGTTCCTCAAACCGGTCGCCGTACATGTAGTAATACTTCGCGTGGCTCACCTGCGCGATGCGGAAGCCGAGCATGCCAAACACTTCGCGATAAATGCCGAGCGAGTAGGTCCACCAGGTGAAGTCGGCGTCGGGATTGCCAGCCAACGACTCGAACCGCGCGAGGCGCTCCTCGGTCTGCAACAGCGGCGAGACGATCACTATCGTTTCTTTCGTCAGCCGCGCGATCGAGGCCAACGCCGATATCTGATCGCTCAAGTGTTCCAACACCGAACCGACGATCGCGACGTCAAACTGTCCCAACTCCTCGGGCAATTCATAAATGTTGCCGTAGTAAACCTGAGCTTTCGAGCCGAGCAGCCGGTGACAGAGCCAGTAGGCATTTTTCCATCGCTCGACTTCCGCGCCATACTGCTCAGCCCAACGCGCGCGGTCGCGATAGTAAAGTTTGTCCTTGAACGGCAGAAACGCCTGCTGCCGCGCATCGCTCATGTCAAACGAAAGCACGCGGGCCGCGCCTCTCTTCTCAGCTTCGAAACTCAGGAAGCCGGTCGCCGTGCCCACGTCCAGGACCGACTTGCCGGCGACTTCGACGTGGCCCACATAGTCATCAAATCTCCCGCGCAGATCCCAGTGCGCGCGCACGAGTCCGAAACCGGGCAACTCCATCGCATGATAGAAAAAGCAGTCTTCGAGCCGGTCAACAAAACGCGGCGAGGCGAGCAACGAGTCCTTGTCAGATTTGTCGTTCATGTTTTCTCGGTTTAGTTTGTTGAATCGTGCGCCGATCGAAAGCGTTCAATGAGCCTGCGGAGCAGGCGGAAGCGTAAAGCCCAGGGTGAAGCACAGCGGAACCCTGGGTTTACTGCGTTGAATGATCACGAGCCCGCAAAGCGGGCGGCAGATTCTTATTGCCCCGAATTGCTATCGCCCGTTTCACGGGCTCGACGAAATGTTTGCATCTTTGACCCAGGGTTCCGCTACGCTCCACCCCGGGGCTTCATGCTGTCGCCTGCTATCGCAGGCTGGTTGTCTGCGGATCATCGCGCTCGCCACCACCCCCACGCGAGCCCGGCAAGCGTCAGTAACGAAATTGCCAAACCAATCAGTACAGACTTCGGGTGATACACAAAACTGACGAGGTGATTGCCCGCCGGCACGGCGACCCCGCGCTGGTTGTAGTTCACGCGCATCACCTCAACCGCTTGCCCATCAACAAACGCGCGCCAGCCCGGATAATGATTCGCGCTCAGCACCAGCAGCGCCGGCGACGCAGACTCAGTTTTTACTTCCACACGGTTCGGTTCGTTCACCGTCACTTCGGCGCGCCGGGTATCGTCGCCTGACAAACTTGCGCCGGGAAAATTGATGCCGGTGCTCGATTCAACCAGGGCCTGCGCGAACGGATCCCAGAGCGCGCCGCTTGGCAGCTTTCCGGAACGAATCACCGCAAGTTCCTGTTCATCCGTCGCCACGAATTCGCCGGACGCAAGCCACGCGCGCGGCAACACGCGCGTGTTCTCCAAGATGGCTACCTGATCAGCTTCGGCGACGTGTTGCCAACGCGCGGGCGCGTCTTTCCCATGCGTAGCCACAGAAGGTTCTTCCACCTTCGCTTCAGACTCTTTCTTCAACCATTCGCTGCGCAGCGGAAAGGCGCGTTCGCCGTCAGCCAGCGTCACGCGGCTGACACTCAACGTCAACTGCGGCGCGGTCGGAATTCGCGCGACCGTGATCTCTCCGCCAGTGATGACGGCCCTGCCAGGCAAGGCAAAGGATGAAACGTAAGTATGCGCCTCGTACTTCCCCTGCGGATCTTCAACTTCGTAGCTCGTCGCGACCGGGGCGCGTTTATGCTTGATTCGTGCGCGAATGTCGGAACGGTCGTAGGCCCACTCGGAAGTGTGTTCGCCGGCACGCAGTTCGAAGTTGAACGTCCGGCCGTCGTCCGTGTGTAGACGAATGTGGGCGACGACTGTGCGATCAGAAACTGCTTCCGACCAGGCAAGGTTTGTAAGTAGCGCGATTCGGTCCGCGGCAATCGGCGGCAACTGGAATGAAAGACGTTCGCCGGCAACGACACTTGGCACGGTTAGATTTTCTGCGGCGAAGCTCTGGCCGCCGTAGACCATGTTCGCAACCGGAAACTCCGCAGACTTTGGTTCCCCTGATCCCGCTGCTGCCGTCGCTGACCGCGCGAGCAGATAACGAACATTCAGTAAGTCGAGTTCGCGGCTGTCGTTGCCGAGCGTGCGATTCGCATCGGTGAAGTCGCCCCAAACTTTCATGTCGCCGGCAAGTTTGCTATACCGCGCAAGGCCAAAGCCGTCATAACCGGCGGCGTTTTCGATTCCGTACATCATGTAGACGTCCGGCTGCAGCGACGGGATCCAGGCCACGCCTGAGGGCGGAGGAGCGGCGGGCGTTGTGGGACTGTCAGGATCGAAAGCGACGTCCTGCGTCAGAATTCTGTAGGACTCGGGGTTCGCGCCGGCTGTGGACCGGTCGCTAACGCTCCCGGTTCTGACAGGAATCGGCCCAGCCTGCGAGCGAAGGAACTGCACGGTCGCCGGCGTGCCCCACAATTCAAAATTGGACTTCGGACTCGCCGCGCGCCATCCGCTTGATTGTCCCCAAAGGCCGAGGTCGAAAACGACGACCGCCAACAGGAACACGAGCGCTCCGCGCCGTCGCTTTGCAAACAACCAGAGCGCGACAAAACTCAGCACCGCGATCACGACCGGCAGAAACAGTTCCGGCGCGCGCAGAATGCTGACGGGCCCGCTGCGTCCGAGTTGAAAGTTCGCCGGCCGGCCCATCGTTATCGCAAGACACGTCAACACAATCACAATCACGCCCGCGACCAACACCCAGCCCTTTCGCCTGGCGCGATTCAGAGTCTGCGGGATTGCCGTCAGTCCTCGGCCTGCCAGCACGGCGAGCGCAAACTCAACTTCCATCAGGTGGCGCGCCGGTACGCGGAAAAGATTAAGCACCGGCAGCGCGTAGACGATTTTGTAAAAACCAAAAGGAGCGTAGCGACCAAGCGCGAGCACCAGGCCCAACAAAACTACGACCGCCCAAAACTTTGCTACCGCATCGCGCTTCAACGTCAGGCAGACAAGCGCGAGCATGATTGTAGCCACGCCGACGTAGCCGACGTACTCGGCATAGAACGCCGGCCCGACGTAAGGCGCGCGAAACAGGTTCCCGTCGCCGCCGCCCATGAGGTAGGGCGCGAAGAACGTCCAAATAAATCGCCGCGGCATGCTGAACGAAGTGAAGAAGTCGTAAGAAGCGTCGGCGCGCAGGCTGTGGCGGAGCAGTTCCAGCGTCGGCAAGATCTGCACTGCCGCCAGCCCGAGTCCAGCGCCGATGAAGACAAGCGACCGCAGGTAGGCATGGCGGAGCGCGTTCGATGAATGGCTTTGCACAAAAGGTGACGTAAATCGCTTCTCGTCTCTTGCCTTGTTTCTCCCGCCCCCACTGGGGGAGGGTTTAGGCGCGTCCAGGCCCTCTCCCCTAACCCTCTCCCAAAGGGAGAGGGGGCTTTGATCATTTTTTGTACCAAGCCTCGATGAATGAAATAAGTCAGACGAACTCGCTTGGTCAATCGGGCTCGACGGATTGCTAACCCGCCACCTCACCACCGCGTAGGCCGCCGCCACCAGCAGCGCGTAAGCAAACGTTTGCTGATGTCCCGCAAAAACCTGCACCGCAACCAGCACCGCCAGCAGCAGGCCCCGACTTCGTTTCCCCGTCGATCCGTAACCGTCAATGGCCCACAGCAACCAGGGCAGCAGCGCCGCCGTGTGCAGTATGTTGGTATGTCCGATCTGTCCAACCAGAAAACCGCTACACTGCCAGACAATGCTGGTTAGTGCTGCTCCGCCGACGCCCACTTCACCTTGGCCGCTGCGGCGCGCGTAGAGATAGGCGCCGAGCGCGGCTAGCATGTAGGTCGAGAGCATCATGAGGTTCGTCGCGACCGCGGGACTGAAGGCGAGGTAGAACCAGTTGAGCGGAAACAGCACGCCGGCTTGCGCGGCGCCGAAGAGCGGCATGCCGGAAAAGATGTAAGGATTCCAAAGCGGCAAATGACCGCCGCGGATCAGGTTGGCAACCGCGACGCGGATCGGAATGTTGAAGATGACGCCGTCGTCCGGCGAGATGATGAGTCGCCCGCTCGTCGCCGGAAAGAAATAGACAAGCGGCAACAGCGTAACGACTATGGCGGTTGCACAGCTCGGCGTTATTCTGGGATGACGACTAAATGGAAGACGCATTGAAGCAGAAACAGGAAACTGGAGCGGCGCCAGGGGAAGCAGTTGCTCACGCGCTGAGAGCCGTCAGGCGATTGATTGTCGCTCGCAAAGCCGAGGCGGTATGCGCGGCGTTGCTGGTGTTGATGGCCGCCAACCTCTTCGCGTCGCTTTCGCGCAAGAGCATCACCAACGATGAAATCGTTCACATTCCGGCCGGATACTACCATCTAGTCGGCGGAGAGTTCCAACTTAACAACGAACACCCGCCGCTCATTAAAATGTGGTCCGCGCTGCCGCTGCTGTTCGTGCAACCGGATGAACCGCCGGCGCCGCAGACCGCCGACGAGAATTTCATGGAACGCACCTGGGGTTTCCATGAACGGTTCTGGGCCGCGAATCGCGCGCGCTTTGCGGCCGTAACCTTTTGGCCGCGCGCGATGATGATTCCGCTCACGCTCGCGCTGGGCGCGCTGATCTTCGTGTTCGCGCGGAAGCTGTTCGGCGAAACGGCGGCGCTGATCGCGGTGGCGTTGTATGTGCTGGAACCGACCGTGCTCGCGCATGGGCGAATTGTCCACACGGATGTGCCCGCGGCGTTCGTGTACCTGCTGTTCTTCTTCACGCTTTACTACTACAACAACGGCTGGGGACCAAAACAAAACGCGGATACTGGAAGCGCGGTTACTGGGACCGCGGGCGTCCCGCCCGCCTCAAGCAACAAGAAAAAGAGCGGGGACGCCCGCGATCCCAGTTTGAAACGCGCGTTGCTGCTCGGACTCGTTTGCGGCATCGCGTTGCTGACGAAGTTTTCGATGCTCGTGATCGTGCCGGTGCTGGCGATCTACTTCATCGGCCGACTCGTCAAAAATTGGGGCGATAGTGGGCGACGCTCGCAAGTCATCGTTCACGGCGTTGTGATTTCTATCCTCGTGCTCTTCCTCGTGAATGCAGCTTACTATTTTCAGCATCCCGCGTTGGAAGCTTCTGACGTCCGCTGGGTGCAGATGAAATCACCCGCGCTGCTCGGCGCGATTACCACCGGCGTTCGTCTCTTGTCGCACGTTGTTCCGACTTACTACCTGTTCGGCGTCTACAACATCGAACTGCATAACCACTTCGGCCACGCGACCTCTCTGCTGGGCCAGTACAACGATCTCGGCTGGTGGTATTACTTCCCGGTCGCGTTTGCGCTGAAGACAACGATTCCCTTTTTGTTGCTCGCGGTGGCGGCGCTCGCGTGGGCGATTTCGCGATTGGCGGTGCGACGCGATCGGCGTTTCGTTTGGCTGCTGGTTCCAGTTGGCGTCTACCTGCTGATTTCGCTGACGAGCCATATCAATATTGGCATTCGTCATTTTCTACCGGTTTATCCGTTTTTGTTTATTGGCGGTGGCGCGCTGCTGGCCCAGTTGCTGCGCTCACGAAAGACGATCGGAGTTGTGGTTCTCGTGGTCCTGTTTGGCTGGATGGCGTTTGAATCGGTGCGCACCTTTCCGGATTACACGCCTTACATGAATCAACTCGCTTCGCGTCATCCGCATTGGTACTACCTTTCCGATTCGAACGTGGAATGGGGCGACGACGTCGGCGCGCTGGCGGCGTATCTCAAAGCGCGCGGAGAAACGAAAGTGCGCGCGGCCCTCTCCGGCGGCTGGAGCACGCTCGGGCGCTACGGCGTGGATTATCTCGACATGGTTTCGCTCCCGCCCGACCAGGAACCGGAGACGCGTTATGTCGCGATCGGCGCGAGCTTCCTGAATGGTTCAGTGATTCCAGGCGATGAAAATGTCGTCGGGCGGCGTTCGTTTGAGAGGACGAGACTGTTTGCGCGTTACCGCGACCGCAAGCCGGAAGCTGTGTTTGGTGGTTCGATTTACTTGTTTCGTGAACATGAGTGAGATTGGGTACCGCAAACTGTTAGTTTGCGTTGATTCGTTGCGAATTGAGTTGGAAGTGAGGAATGATCGCCAACTACAGTTTGCGTTATAAGAACTGAAGAGCGGGGGCAAGCCCACCTTCCTGACCATGAGCTGCTCGAGGTTGACGGTTTGTTCCACATCGTTGAGAGCCTTTCAAGGTGGTCAAAGATTGCTCGAGTCGGAATCAGCTCGGGTCAGGAAGGCGGGCTTGCCCCCGCTCCTACCCGACTGAAATCTTTGCAACGCTTCTTCATAAACACTCCAGGTTAGCCGCGCAGTCTGTGCCCAGGAAAACTGCGCAGCCCGTTGCCGGCCCAGCGTTGCCAGTCTCCGGCGCGTACTTTCTCCCGCTTCGCCGCCACCGCTGCTTTCGTCGCTCAACAAATCGAGAAGGTCCACATTCAGTTCGTTGACATCTCCCGGATCAAAGGTCCGCGCGGCGCCGCCGCTCATTTCCACGAGCGCTGGGATGCGACTGACGACGACCGGCGCGCCACACGCCATCGCTTCCAGCGGCGGCAGGCCAAAGCCTTCGTACAACGACGGGTAGACAAAGGCACGGCACGATGCATAGAGCGCTCTGAGTTCTTCGTCGTGCAGGTAGTCAGTGAGGATGATGCGATCTCTAACCGGCGAACGCTCGATGGTCGCGAAGAGTGGACCACTCAACCAGCCACGGCCGCCGGCGATGACGAGTTGGGTGTGGCGCAACGGCAGCGCGCGCGCCACTTCCGCAAAAGCGTTCACCAACACCGCCAAATTTTTGCGCGGCTCGAGCGTGCCCACCGTCAGCAGAAAATCTTCACCGATACCGAGTCGCCGGCGCGTCGCTTCCGTCTCTGCAAATTCCATTGGACGAAAACAAGCGCGCGCTGCTTCCGGAATCGCAAACACTTTCTGCGTGCTGATCTTGAGATGTTCACAGACTTCGCGCCGCACGCTTTCCGTCGGCGTAATGATCGCGTCGGCCGCGCGGGCCATGAGGGGCAGTCGCCGGCGCGCCCGCCTCACGCTTCGCTTCTGATGAGTCTCCGGATGAAGCAAGTGCGAAAGGTCATGAATCGTGAGCACCGTCGCACACTGCCGCCAGAGCGGAATGTCGTAGTTTGTCCCATGAAAGAGTTCGAGCTTTTGACTGCGGACGTAACGCGGCAGCCCGGCCGACCACCAGTGGCGCGCGAGCGGCCCGACCGGAATACGAACCGCCGCGAGGTTCCCGGGAACCCTGGCCTCATTGCCCCGCTCGGCGAGGGTGCCCAGGGTAATCGCCGGGTACAAAGTGATGGGCGGGTACGTCGACGGGTACAGAATCTCAAACTGGCTGACCGGCTCGTTCGCCGCCAGCGCGCAGGCGAGTTCGAAGGTGTAGTGGCCGACGCCCGTTTTTGCCGCAGTAAGCGGAAGACCATCCAGTCCGATGCGCATATCTTTGCGTTCAGAGGGCGGAATTTCGTGCAATCCAAATTTCGTGCAACCCGGGAGCCGTTTTGTACTTCTCAGCCGCCGGCATCAAGTTTGTCAGACGGACGGGTTTGTCAGAACCACCTGCGTTAGCGGGTGGGTATCATTCTTAAGTCCCTGCGCAACGTTACCGCCCGCTGACGCAGGCGGTTCTGACAAGAATTGCGCGCCGAGCAGGTGGTTCTGACAAAAAGTCGCACGAACTTTACGGTTTGTCGCCGCGAGGCTACAAGTTCAGCCTGCAAACATCAAAATGACCTCGTTTAAATTGAGGTCGCGATTGACGCCGTTCGACTGCGGAGTTAAACTTTAATCCTTGTCGGTGCGTCTAAGCACGTGGTGTTGGACACACCCCTCTTTCGAGGCCATTCCCTCAGAAGACATCTGTTACGCCAGGAGCATAAGATGAAATTTGTCGTCGCTTTACTAATCACTGCCTTCGCGGCCATGACTGTCTGGGGACAAGGACCGTCATTAGAAATAAGGACTGAGATTCCGGGTCTGCCGTCCGAGCTTTACTACGGAACGACCAAAGTAAAGCCGTTGCGCCTGCGACCGGGAACGAACACCCCCATTACAATCAACGACTCGGACTTCTTCGTCAACCAGCAATACGTCGACTTCCTGAGCCGGTTCCCGAATCAGAGCGGTTTCAATTTCTGGGTCAACCAGATCACTTCGTGCGGCAGCGACGCTGTCTGCATCGCCGGGCAGCGCGACAACACCTCGGGCGCCTTCTTCCTTTCAATCGAATTTCAGGAAACCGGCTACCTGGTCGAGCGCATGTACAAAGTCGCTTATGGAGACGGCACCGGTACATCGACCCTGGGCGGCAATCATTCAATCCCCGTTCCCATCGTCCGCCGCAGCGAATTTTTGCCGGACACGCTGCAGATTTCGAACGGCGTCATCATCGGCGAACCGGGAGCAGACGCGCTGTTGGCAGCAAACAAGGCTGCCTACGCCAACGATTTTGTGGCGCGCGGTCGTTTCACAGCGGAGTATCCCGGCTCGATGACGGCGGATCAGTTTGTCGACAAGCTGAACCTTAACGCCGGCAATCCGCTTTCGACGAGTGAGCGAAATCAGTTGGTGAGCGATCTCGCCGGCGGCCAAAAGACGCGGGCGCAAGTGGTGCGGGCGGTTGCGGAAGACGGCGACTTGAACAGCGCTGAGAAGAACAAAGCGTTCGTGCTGATGCAGTATCTCGGCTACCTGCGCCGCGACCCGAACAGCGGCAACGACACCGACTACACGGGCTATGAGTTCTGGCTGCAGAAACTCAATACTCACGGCGGCGACTTTCACGCCGCGCAGATGGTGAGATCGTTCATCGTCTCAGGCGAGTATCTGGGCCGCTTCTGATTAGTAGGACAGGCATTCCTGCCTGTCCCACGTGAAGCTGAAAGGCTTCTATAAAAAAAGGGACAGACAGGAATGTCTGTCCTACTAAAAGGCCGGACTCGATTCGCGAGTCCGGCCTTTTTATGCGTGCGATTTCAGCATTGCCCGCCGGCTCAACGCGCAATAATCAAAGCTTGAAGCGAATCTTGAACCGGCCACCGCTAACGCAGGTGGTTCTGACCGGAGCCCTCTCACGGTCGAGCTTCTGCCCTGAACTGCCCACTGCCCACTGCCCACCGCACACTGCCCACTGATTCTTACGGTCCGAAACGATGCCGGTACTCACCCGAAACCAAAAACGCCTTGACCATCTCCGCTTCGACGAAGTTTCCGTTGAACTGGTTCAGCTTGTTCAGCCAGAAATTGTAACCGTCAAAGTTCAGCGTCGCTTCCGGCGGATCAAATGGATTTCGTCGCAGGTAGCCAAAGTATTGCATCAACACAAACGCACGGTTCAGTTCCTGCTCTTTCAGCTTGGAATTTTCCGCCACGCGTCGCAGCACTCGCGCTCTCGCCGCCGTGTCGGTTGTATTCGTTGCCTGGCCGAACTCGGCGATTGCAAACGCCCGCTCGGCGGCAGACGGAGTTACGCCGGCGTTTTCGTAAAGCCTGTCAACGAACTCGGCCGGTGTCAGCGAAGCCGGGTGTTCCTGCGTGAACCGCAAGCGCAACACAAACTCCGCCGCAAACGCCAGCTTGTTTGCTTCCAGTTTTTGCTCGGCGCCCGGCTGGCCGATGACCACGCCATTGCCGATCTGCTGCGTGTCCGCGAGAAATTCGGCGTACCTCACCGGCACCGGAATGCCGGGCGGATCGTAGGCGACTTTGTAGAAGCGGTAGACGAGGTAGCCTGTTTCCTGAAACTCGATTGACAGGAAGAACGCCGCCGACACGTTGATGCGTCGAATCTCGACGCACTGCACGTCGCTGCCGCAGGAAGTGATTTGATTGGTCCAGAACGCGAAGCCGGGCGCGTCGGGTTCGCGATTGAGAAAATCAAGATAGTGCTGCCGCACGAAGAACTGCGCGTCCGGGTTGTCGAGCGGATTCGTGGCGCCGTTAACTGCATCGTTGTCGGTAATCGTCAGCGTGGCTGTTGCTGGTGAACCAAGCTCTGCGCCGTTGCCGCCGACGTTGCTGATCGTGACGGTGAAGGTCTCGTTGCCTTCGGCGAAAGAATCGTCGATCAGCAGAATCGGGACTGACTTCGAAACCTCACCGGCGAGAAACGTCAGAGTGCCACCGGTGGTTTCGTAATCGCACCGTTCGGAAGCGAGTCCGGCCGTCGCGTTGCAGTTGTTCGATCCGGCCGTGTCGCTCGTGGCATACATGACGGTGGCCGAACTCGTAACCGTGCCGGTTCGAGTAACTGTGAAACTCAGGCTGCCGCCGCCTTCGCTGCCGCTGTAAGTCGCCGAGCTAAGTTGAATCTGTGACGGCGGTCCCGGCACCGGCTGCCAATCCGGAAACCAATCGAGCGCGGCGTTGGTCGTAATCTTAGTTTGACTGCCGCCGTCTGCATTCATCGTGTAAAGCTCGACGTTTGCTTCGGCGGAGATGCTGCCGCGGGCAAAAACGATCTGAGCGCCGTCGGGCGACCAGGCCGGAAAGCCGTCAGTCACGGAATTGTTGGTCAGGCGCGTGACATTCGTGCCGTCGGCATTCATCGCGTAAATCTCGATGCCGTCGGGATTCATGGCGTCACCGCTGGCAAACAGGATCCTGGCGCCATCGGGAGAATACGAAGGTTGGCCGTCGACGAGAGTGTTGTTCGTGAGTCGTATTCGGTTAGTGCCGTCTGAATTGATTACGTAAATCTCAAAACTGTTCGTGTCAAAGACGCTGCTGTTGCCGCTCATGAAAACAATTTTCTTGCTGTCGGGCGACCAGGAGGGCACGCCGTCGATCGAGGAATCGTTGGTCAGTCGCACCTGATTGCTGCCGTCAGCATTCATTACAAAGATTTCGAAGGTGCTGGGATTGCGCAGATCGCCGCGTACGAAAGCGATCCGAGTGCCGTCAGGCGACCACGCGGGAAAACCGTCGGCAGCGAGGTTGTTGGTGATGCGCGTGGGAATTCCGCCGACGCCGGGCATCGTGAAGAGCTCGAAGTTGCCATCGCGGTCGCTCATGAACGCGAGGGTCTTCCCGTCTGGCGACCAGGTGGGTTGATCGTCGTAAGCGAGACTGGTGGTCAGCCTTGCTTCGTTGGCGCCGTCGGAATCCATCGTGTAGATGTCGTGATTGCCGCTGTCGCGCACGCTGGCAAAGGCGATCTTCTGAACTGCGTTGCCGGCCAGAGGTCGTGACGACCTTTTAGCAGACTGCGGTGCGACGCTCGGCGCTGCGATGCTTGAGGGGGCGGGGGTCATGGTCGAAAGCGACGCCGAATTGGTTTTCCCATTCCCGGCCGAAGTCGCCTGGGCCAATGCTGTAATGCCGCTCGAAGCAAAGAAGCCAAGGGTGAATGTAAGCGCCAGAAGACACCGCAACAACAGAGATTTGTGCTGAAAAACGCGAATCATGCTGGACCTTTCCGAGGGAAATTAAAGAGGAACGAGATTAGGGGGATGGACCAAAAATAGCACGAGACCGGATGAACCGCTAACGGCGCAACCGTTCGTGAGTGATGAGTGATGAGTGATGAGTGATGCGTGAAGAGTGATGAGTAATGCGTGATGAATTTGGAGTGCGCTGACCTGTCAGCGCTTTGGTCGCCGCGACCTGTCGCGGCCGTCGCGAGTTGACTGTTCGTAAGATCGGGGCGTCAAGCCGCCCCGGACTAAAGCGGTGACAGGTCACCGCACTCCAAACTCATCACTTATTACTCACCACTCATTATTATTTACGGTCCGAAGCGATGGCGATACTCGCCCGAGTCGAGAAACGCTTTAACCATATCGGCGTTCACGAAATTTCCGTTGAACTCGTTCAGTTTGCCCAGCCAGAAATTGTAGCCGCCGTAATCCAGCGTTGATTCAGGCGGATCGTAAGGATTACGTCTGAGGTAACCGAAGTATTGCATCAGCACGAAAGCCTTGTTCAGCTCCTGCTGTCCGAGCATCGAGTTTTCGGCAACTTGTCGCAACGCGCGGCCGCGGGCCGCCGTGCTTGCCGAAGTCAGCGCCGTTCCAAACTCGGCAATAACTTCCGCGCGCTCTTCCGCCGAAGGCGTCACGCCGGCGTTCGCATAGAGCGCATCGACGAATTCCGCCGGGGTGGAAGTCGGCGGGTAAGCGGTGGTGAAACGCGATCGCAAAACAAAAGCCTGCGCGAAGGCGACCTTGTTGGCTTCCAACTGCTGCTGCCAGTTGCCGATACCTACCATCACGCCGAGCGCGATCTGTTGCGTGTCCGGCAAAAATTCTTCGTACCTGACCGGCACCGGCGCGCCCGCGGGCGTCGTCAGGTTGCCGTACCCGGCTTTGTACATTTTGTAGACCAGGTAACCAGTCTCCTGAAATTCAATCGACAGGAAAAACGCGGCGGACACATTGATGCGCCTGATCTCTCGGCACTGCGCGTCGGCGCCGCACGAGGTGATCTGATCTTTCCAGAAGTTCAAGCCGTTGGTGTCAGGCTCGCGATTGAGAAAATCGAGATAGTGTTGCCTGACAAAGAAAGCCGCGTCGCTGTTGTCGAGCGGATTACTGCCGCCCGGCGAGAAGTCGTTATCGAGGATTTGTATCGCGGTCACACTTCTCGCGCCGATGACCGTGTTGACCGGGTTGCTCAACTGGACGCTGAAGGTTTCAGTTCCCTCCGAAAACGAATCGTCGATGATGAAAAGCGGGAAAGTCTTGCTCGTTTCTCCCGCCGCAAAGTTTACGCGACCCGTGCCGAGAATGTAGTCGCCCTTTTGCGTGGCGGCGCCGTCAATCGTCAGGAAGTCGACGGACGACTGCGTGCTTGTGTCGCCGCTGCGCGAGACGGTGACCGTGGCTGAGCCGCCCGATTCAATCGCGCTGAATTGCGGCAAGGAAAACTGAACCGAATTGGAAATTCCGATCGAGCGCGGCAGGAACGTCACTTCAGGGAAGTTCGTCAAACTCGTTTCCGCCTGTTCAGACGTATGCGAGTTGATGAGATACGTGTCCGGCTCGCCTGCGGAAATTCCGACGACGGGGGTGACGTGCGTGTTGCCGGCGCCGTAACGCGTCAGAATCGTGCCGTTGCTGCGCAGTTCGATTTCAAAATTGACGGGAAACTCCAACGCCGGATTGTCATCGTCATCAAAGGTGACCGCTTCCCAGCGAAAGATAATCCGACTGGCATCCGGGTTGACGACAAAGATGTCGCCGCCGGGGCGGTGGTCGGTTCGCAAATCCATCCAGAGGCCAGCGACCATTTTGAACTGGGCCAGCGCGACGCTGGAGCTCTGCGAATCGTTCGGCAGCGGCGTGGAAAAATACAGCGCGCCATTGGTCGTGACCTTCACCGAAGTGAAGTTTTCACCGAAGAAAGGAAATGAGAACGGCAGCGCTTGCGTCTTGGTGCAATCGTCGCAGTTCGTGGCCAGTCCCGTTCCTCCGGTGGAGAGTGCGACTGGATTTCCGGTCGAGGTCAGGTATGGATCGCCCTCGAGCAAACTGACTGTAACCGGCAAGGTTGCGGGCGTTCCTTCGTTCCCGACGTTGTCAAACTCACGAAGAGTCAACGTGCCGTTGGTGTGACGATACGGAAGCTTGACGTCGATCGCCTGGCTGACGCCGGAAGCCGCCGGCAGGATACTCTTCAAAAAAATCACCGCGCCGGAAGACGAATCAGTGAACGTAAGCTTGTAAAGCGAGGCGGTGCCGGCAGCGCCGTTGTCGCCCGAAGCAACCCAACCAACGTTGAGTGAACGACCGTTCTGCGAGTTGAGATGTAAGTTGGTCACCGTTCCCGGCGGCGTCACATCGTTTTCGTTCAGCGCCTGCAGACTGGTGCCAACGTTGAGGCGGCGGCCGGTCAAAGTCTTGCTGGCCAACGACGTGAGCGGATCGCCGTTGAAAATCAAAAGACTCTTGAACTGCTGCATGCTCAAATTCGGATTGGCGGCGAGCAGCAACGCCGCGGCGCCCGCTACGTGCGGCGCGGCCATTGAAGTGCCGCTCATCGACGCCATACGTATTGCCCGTCTGCGTGCTGAGAATTCCGGAACCGGGCGCGCCCATCGTGGTAGTGCTCGCGCCAAAATCGGAAAAGCCGGCGAGCGCATCAAGCCGGTCGGTGGCCGCCACGGAGATCAGATTGGCCAGGTCGAAACTGCCCGGATAAGCCGGATCGATGTCGTTGTCTACAGCGTCATTGCCGGCTGAAACAACGAAGAGAATTCCCGACTGCCCGACCGAGTTGATCGCATCGCGCAGCGCCACCGACAGGCCGTTGCCTAGTCTGCGATCGGGTCCCCAACTGTTGTTGAGCACGCGAACGTTGGCGCCCTGGGTTCCGCCCGAAGTGACCCAGCGATCGCGCATCAGTTTGGCGTAAGCAGTAGCGCGAATGGCATCGGCGGTCGAACCAGCGTTGCCGTCAAGAAACTTCAGCGACATCAACCCGACCTGCCAGTTGACACCGACAACGCCGATGCTGTTGTCGCCGGTCGCGCCGACAGTGCCGGCTACGTGCGTGGCGTGATTCGCGGCGGGGATCGTTCCGGTGTTGTGAAAAAAGTCGTAGCCGTTGCGGTCGTCGATTAATCCGTTGCCGTCGTCGTCTACTCCGTTTGCGGCAATCTCGCCGGGGTTGGCCCAAATGTTTCCCAAAAGATCCTGATGGCCCGTATCGACGCCTTCGTCAATCACGCCAACCACGATCTGCGGCGCGCCGAATCCCGCGGCGGCTGTCGCGCGGCTGCCTTTGATCGTGTCCCAGGCCAGCGGCGCGCCAATCTTACTGAGGCCGTAGAGATCCTGACTTTGGCAACCAGGCAGGGCGTTAACTGGAAAACAAGGATCGTTGGGCGTGGCCGTGGTTCGGTACCAACGGTAATTCGGTTCGGCGTAAACAACGCCGGGTTGTTGGCGCAGCGCTTCGATCGCCGCGAGGGTGTCGTCGGCAGGAACGCGCGCGAAACGCAGGCCGGGCACGAGGTCTGATCCCTCGAACCGTTCTACGTTGACAGCAAGCTGACGGCTGTTTGCGCTCAGCAGCAGCGCGCCGGTTTGCTTTTGCGCCGCACTCTCGCTCTTGTAACGAACAAGCGCTTCCCCGGGAATGAACAGCTCGGCACTTCGTGGTTTTGCTTTCGACTCAGGCTGATCCTGAACCGCGCTGGAGCGCGACGGAAGCAAGGCGACGATGACGAGGGTGAAAACGAGGAGGATTGAAAACAATAACGCCAGCCGCCGGCGCGCCGATCTGGTTGCCAGAAATGAAGCCTGCATAAGAGTAACGCTCCTGCAAATGATGATTGATCTATGAAGGCGAATTTTGTCGGAGTCGGAATTCGGGGAGCGAATTCTTCAGCGTGACTTCATGGACGATCTTCCCGAAGACGATCGCAATAACAGTGGTGACGCCGCGCCAAATATATACCAGTTTGATGCTGGTTTACAGCCGCCAGCGGAAGGCGTAGTGACCTAATTTCAAACCGATGAAGCCGCCCATGTCAAGGGAGTCTCCCCAGTCATAGACATCTCCGCCATCACAAGGTTGGTCTCATAGTTGGCAAGGCTATGGCCGCCCGCGCCGTAAGTGCCTCCCCAGGTTCCCTGGGTGTCGCTGTCAATTTGGACGAAGGTTGCCGAGTTTGGGCTAGCGGCGCCGCCCGACCATGCTTCAAGCTCCGTGATTCTGGTGTGAGGATCGGCGGTGGCGCTTACCAACACTCGCACCTTGCTGGTGGTAACCGGTGCGAAGTTGAATTTTCGCCAGACCTGGTTGTTGCCTGTGACACTCCCACCCGGCACTGTCGACCAACTCGATCCATTCCAATACTGGACCTCGAAAGCCGTAATACCATATTGAGTAAAGGTCATGGCTTCGGTCGGCACGAGGGGATTTGCAAAGTTGTCCTGCACGGTGACGACGTCGATCTCGTCAATCGTCTTGGCGTTGTTGAACTCCACCTGGACCCAGTCCGGCTTGGGCGCGCCGAAGGCAGTGTGCGCCATGTTGTAAGTGCCGTTCGGGTTATTGAGATGGTAACGATCGCCGTTAATTGCGGCAGACGTCGGATAGTTGAGACCATATTGTGAAGAAATAGTGGCAAAGCCGCCGTTCGCCGCGAGGCCACGTTGATTCTGGCGCTGCCGTTATCCAGGAGCTGGAAGTTGTCGTACCTGGCAGTTCCGGGCGTGTTGTTGCCCGTACCCCAGGCGCCGCTCGCCACACTTTATTATTCCCGTCGACCTGCCCACCCGGCACCTTGACGAATGCAGATCCATCCCAATACTGCACGTCAAAACCAGTGATCCCGTAGAGCGTGAAGGTTTCAGCGAGCGTTGGCTCGGTTGAATTTTGGAAGTTGTCCTGGAGTGTGAAGACGTCTATCCAGTCAATCGCTTTTGGACCACCGAAGTTGATCTCAATCGAATCCGCAAACACGCCAGGCGTGCCGTCCATCCAGCCGCCACTTCCTGTTCCCCAGTCTCCGTGGGTGAAGCCGTTGATGACGCTATCTGCCGCATAGTCTTCATCGAGAGTAGAAGAAGCGGTGGCCACGGCGCCGGCCGTTCCCAGCGCAACGTTCTCGCCGGTTATGGTTTTAGTGGCCGTAAAGTTCACGTCCACCTGCTTGGTGGTCAGGTTGTTGAAGGCGCGCGTCGCCGGTGTGAAGGTATAACCCTCGAGCGACGGCGTCAGCGTATAGTTACCGCCTGATGCCAACTGCGTGAGGCGGTACGTTCCGTCGGAGAGATTGTTCAGATTTGTCGTCTCGGCGCCGGTGACGCTGAAACGCACTCCGCCGACTGCTCCGCCGGTAGGATTCGTGACGCGGCCGCTTATTGACGGCTTGCGGATCAGGTCAAGATACGAATTGGCCCACCTTTGATCGCTCTCGTTACCATTGGCAGCCATTTGCTCCAACACGGGAACGGTTCTTGGTTCGTCGATGGCAATCGTGAAATCGGCCTGCGCCTGCAGTGCCGGGCCGTAGACAACGTTGAGCGTATAACTGCCATCATCGAGGCGAATGCCAAAAGTACTCGAGAGTTCTACAAGCACTTCGACTTTCTGGCCCGGGGCGAGAGTCGTATCCGTCGGCGTGCCTTCGAGAAGAAGTTCAACCCCATGGGCCGTGCGGGCTCCGAACTTGCCGCCGCGAAACGCCTCACGCACCACCGGACCCTCTTCATCGTTGATCCGGGAAGACAATTTCAAAGAAATTGCCGCCTGGTCCAGGGTCGTAATCGTCTGGGGAGTTGTCTGTCCTACTTGGGAAGCGCCACGACTAGCGGAACTGCTGTCCGATTTGCTCAGTACCAAACGTGCCGATGCCGTTGAGTCGGAAGCTGAACACGAACCGATTCTCCTGACGGACACCGACGTTGAAGGTGTAGTTTTGCGCCGTCACCGCGCAGCAATCCCAACTGTAACCCACTGTCACAGTCGAACTGATCAGGGAACTGTTTCCCTTCCCCGGTCGCGCCTGGTAGTCGAAAAAGAACGACGCGCCGCCGAAGAGGCCGCGTTCGCGATCGCCCAAAAAGATTGACGGACTCCACTGCGAACCGCGCAGCGTGCCTGGTTCCTTGCCGAGCGGATTCGCAAAGCGAGCGAGACTCGGGACCAACTCGACCGCGCGCGTGTAGTAAAACGTTTGGAACGCCTGGACCAGCGAACGGTTGATGCCGAGCGTGGTGGAAAGCGTGCGCAGACCGCCGCCATGCGTGTCGATGTCGGTACGCATGTCGACAAAAAGACTCGCGCGCGGCCGGTAGCGAGCTTCGATATTGATCGGTGAAAAGTTTCGCGGCACGCCGCCATAGCTGAAACCGGAAAGCGTGTTGATCGGATAAAACTGGTTTCGCCGGCCCGGGAACAAGGCGCCGCCGAAGAGCGGATCGAAGAAATATTTGCCGCGCACTGTCACCGTCAAAGCTTCGTAAGGCTGCGTTGACGTGGGAATCTTCTGCCCGGTGCGGGTGGCCTTGTCTGCTGCAGTGCTTACGTTTTCAGTCGAGCGGCGCGTAAAGAAGCGATTCGTGATGCCAAACTCAATTTCGTTGGTGTCAGCAACCGCGTCAACATAATCGAAGCGAATATAGCGATCGAAGTCTTTAATGCCCCAGATGCGCCGGTAAGTGATATACGGCTCAATCAAATGACGAAAGAAGAAGTTGCCGCCGTTGCGATGAAAGTCCTTGAAGAGCGGCGGCGGTCGCACGTCCAGTTCAAACTCGCCATAGCCTCTGGTGATGCTCTGGCCCAGGACCGCGCGATTCGCCGGATCGATTGAGTTTGAGTAATACGTCGCCCGGCCGGCCAGCGATGCGGTTACTGAGACACCGTAAAAATAGAGCGGCAACTGCAAACGCGGATGGTAATCGAGCCGCTGCACCAGCGACGGCGAGACGATCGGATTGCCGCCGACCTCGGTTTGAAAAACCGTAAGGTTGTCCACCGTCTCTTTCCGGCTGACGCCTTCGGCTGCTGCTTCAAAAGAAAAATACAGCGGCAACCGCTTCAGCAAATCCAACGGCGTGGCTCGCTTTTCAAAAGAGATGCTCGGGAGATTGCGAATGCGGATTCGCGTGTTCGCCAGAGAGTTTGGCAACGACGTCACCTGCGAACCGGCGAGAAAGTTGAAGCTGTACTCGTTGTGATCTTTGTTGACGAAAACCTGGGAACGCTCGATGGGCGAAATGGCTTGCTGGATGCTGTCGGAAAATATCTGGCGATAGGAAAGATTGGAAGTGACGTTGACGTCTGCGGCGGCGACGAAACCATTTCGAAAATAGTGGACGCCTTCAATGTACAAACTCGAACCACCCTGGTCCGGGTGATCGGCGTCTTCCCTGGGTCCCAGAATTCGATCTTTAACAGTATAGAAACCGGCGTTGAAGAATGAACGCGAGTTGGCGCGCGTGCGCAGGTCGGCGCCATAGCCGATGCCGCGCGCCGTGTAAATATCATTGCGAATCGTAACGTCGGCCGAACGTCCGAGAGTTTGATAGTAGCCGTTGGATATACGAAAACCCTTCTCGCCGGAGCCGCTAAACGTCGGCGTCAGAAAACCAGAGGCGCGGTCCTGTCGCTTGATCGAAACCGAGGCATACGGCATGTAAAAAACCGGCACGCCTTTCACCCGCAGGTTCGGCGAATACACGCGCACGCGATCGCCCGTTTTGATCTTCACGCGCTTGGCATGGAAGCTCCACTTCGGCACGTCCTCGTCGCAGGCCGTCACCTGCACGTTGGTGGCGACGATCGTGTCGAGGCTTATTTTGTCGACGCGGTCGGCAGTGAAATAAAGCCGCGTGCCGTCGTTCGTTTGATTGGTGAAACCGGTGGAGTTCAAAAAGAACCCGGTCTTCGTGCGGTAGTTCCACTCGGCGTGGTTGCCCGTGATGCGTTGCTGGTCACCCTGATCGAACAAGACGTTGCCGTCTGCGATCACGAGGTTCGTCGCCTGATAAAGCGTGACCTTGTCGGCCTGCAAACGATAGGTGCCGATGCGCGCGTCGACGTTTCCCTCGTAAACAAAAATTTGCGCGTTCTTTGGACCGGAAACGGATTCAGTAGCGGCATCGATTTTTAACAAGTCGCCGGCCTCGCCTGATTGCGCCGGAGTGGGCCGCGGTCTCGGCCTGACTGTTTGATCCTGAGTTAAGGGATTGACGTTGGGCGTGTCGGTCATCGGGTCAGTGACCTTGCGATCGACCGGATTCGTTTCCTGCGCGAACGCGAGTGGCGCCAGGACAGCGAACAGCGCAAGCAAAATCGCCAAGCGAAGGACAGTGGACATTCCACCTGAACGAAAAGCGGCGCGCAAAGAGAGTGAAGACCTCCACAGACGAAGCGGGCGAGCACAACAGTCGGGAAGCGCGCGCCAGGTTGATTAGAACGAGAGGGATGCTAACACGGATTAGTGAGCAGTGGGCAGTGGGCTGTGTGCAGTGGTTGGCAATGCGACCGAACCTGTTCGGCTTTCTTGCGTGCCCGGCTTTGCCGCCTGATGTGCGGCAGGGCTAAGCCCTTCCGTTGAGCCGAGAAGGACGTTGGGGCTACGCCCCCCTCCTGCTTGTGATCTTTGCTCTACCTGCTGGAAGAAGAGAAAGGGGGCTCCGCCCCGAGTAACCTGTTAGCTTGTCGGAAGGGCTAAGCCCTTCCGCACATCAGGCGGCGAAGCCGCGCCCTTCGATCTCACTGCACACCGCCCACTGCCCACTGTTCGTCGAGCACTGTTATCATTCGCACCGATGGAAACGCACCGACTGATGATCGTAGCCGGCGAGGCCTCGGGTGATGCCCACGCGGCGGCGCTCGTGCAAGCCCTGCGGGTGACAACGCCCGCTGCCGAATTCGAATTCTTCGGCGCGACCGGGCCGTTGATGCGCGCCGCGGGCGTCGACTCAATTGTCGCTTCGGACGATCTCGCCATCCTCGGCCTCCTCGAAATCGGCCGCGCCCTGCCAAAGTTTTGGCGCGCCTACAAACTGCTGAAGCAAGCCGCGCTTGAACGCCGGCCCGACGCCGTCATCCTGGTTGACTGGCCCGACTTCAACTTGAAGCTGGCCCGCGCGCTGCACCGTCGCGGCTTGAAAGTCGTCTATTACATCAGTCCGCAACTTTGGGCCTGGCGCTCGTATCGCGCGCGCAGCATTGACCGCGACGTCGATCTCCTCATTTCAATTCTTCCTTTCGAGCAGGACTGGTACGCCGAGCGCGGCATCGATCACGTCGAATACGTGGGCCATCCGCTCGCCGGAAAAGTTCATGCGCGCTCCGATCGCGCGGAGTTTTGCCGGCAGAACAAGCTCGATCCGAAGGCGCCGATCATTTCCCTGCTGCCCGGCAGTCGCCGCAAAGAAGTTGAGCGCATCCTGCCGCCGATGCTCGAAGCCGCCGCGCTGATTTCCGTGCGTCACCCGGAAGCTCAATTCGTCGTCGTGGTCGCGCCCAGTCGCTCGTCAGACGAGGTGAGAGACATTGTGCGAGCGCAGCGCGCCCTGCCGTTGCCGCTCCCATCATGCCTGCACATCGTCTCCGGCCAGTCGCGCGAGGCACTCGCGGCTGCGGACGCGGCAGCGATCGCGAGCGGTACCGCAACTTTGGAAGCCGCATTACTGGGGACGCCGATGGTGGTCGTCTACAAAGAGTCGACGATCAACTGGCAGACGCTCGGACGCTTGATTAGCGTCGACCACTACGGCCTCGTTAATTTGGTCGCGGAAGAACGCGTGGCGACGGAACTGATGCAGGATGATTTGAACGGCGAGCGACTGGCAAGTGAACTGCTCTTGTTACTCGACCGGGAGCGAAACGAAGCAGCGCGTGAGCGGTTGCGTGAGGTCGCGGAGCAACTTGGCGAAGGCGGCGCCTCACACCGCGCGGCAGATTGCATCGTTGAAGCTCTTCACGAATGGCGACATGATCCAATCCGCGCAGCGGACGAGTGAGAATAGACGTCGTCCGCGTAGCGGACGGATGAGAGTAGCCCAGCACTTCAGTGCTGGGACTTAGTCCGCAAAGAACAAATTGAGTCCGTGAAACGGACTCTTTTTGTTTCCCGCAACTCGATCCCAGCGATAAATCGCTGGGCTACTGTCAGTCGTCCGCTTCGCGGACTTGCTTGTCGTCTCTCTTCAATTCTTCCAATTGCTTCTTCAGTTCCTTGATCTCTTCGCGCATTTGCGGCAGGCGGCCAACGTGCGCGTTCAGACGTTTGTATTCGTCGAGCCGTTGAATCGGAATTCCCCACCACACGCCGGGCCGCACGATCTTTCCGGGCAGCACGCCGGCTTTTGAACCAATCACCGCGCCGCTCAGCACGCGTATGTGATCGCCGAAGCCAACCTGCCCGCCGATCACTACGTCGTCTTCAATCGTCACGCTGCCGCTGATTCCTGTCTGGGCGGCGATAACGACGCGCTCGCCGATGTCGCAGTTGTGGCCGACGTGTACGAGGTTGTCGATTTTCGTGCCGCGTCCGATTCGAGTCTGGCCCAACGCCGCGCGATCGACGCAGGTGTGCGCGCCAAGTTCGACGTCGTCTTCGATCACGACGGTGCCGTGTTGCGGAAACTTGTGATACTCGCCTTTCTCACCGCCTTCGCGCACGTAGCCGAAGCCGTCGGCGCCAATCACCACGCCCGCGTGCAATATCACGCGATCGCCGATGCGCACGTCGTCGTAAAGCATGACGCCGGGATGAAGCACACAGTCGGTTCCGACCTGCACGTTGTCTCCAATCACGACGCCGGCCTCGATGCGCGTGCCTGATCCGACGCGCGTGCCTTCGCCTATCGCGACATGCGGACCGATGAAGACGGTCAGAGCAACGTCAGCAGTTTCGGCAATCACCGCGCTCGGATGAACGAACGGTTCGCGATGTTTGGGCGGATGCAGCAGTGCGGCGATTCGCGCGAAGGCAAGTTTGGGTTGCGCCGACTCAATGAACGCGGGAATTCCCGGCAGCGTTTCCTGCGCGCGCGAAGCGTCAACAACGATCAGACAGGACGCACCACACTCCGGCGAGTCATCCAAAATTTTCGGGTCATCGACAAAAGACAACGAGCCGGCAGTCGCTGACTGAAAACTTGCGACCCGCTCAATGACGATTCCTCGGTCACCAGTCACGCGGCCTCCCACAAACTCGGCCAGATCGTCGACAGTTTTTCCGGTTCGTCCATCACCCATAAAAGTGTCTCTCGTTTCGCGCGTTTTGCAGCTTCGGTCTCGGAGCGGCACCTTATCCGATCACGAACTTCGAAGCAATCATCGAGGAACGGCAGTTAGTGACCCAATTTTCAAGTCTCTGCGCTGACTTCGGCGCTGCTCTGCGTCTCTGCGGTGAATGTGTTTGCAAGCGTATTAACCGCCGAGGCGCAGAGAACGCTGAGACTACACAGAGAGAACTTCAAAATTTTGTGGCAGCAATGGTCGTCAATATCAGCCCACCAGGAGCTAATGGCCAACCATTGAACCCGCGCAAAACACGAAAACACGGCAGTTTACACTTCTTCGGACCCCTTCTTTGGCCTTGCCATGCCTCGACAGACCATCTATCATGACGCGGTTGGAAATCGCCGTATTATTGCGTCTCTTATCGCGTCTCGAGGCCGGCGACTAATTTAGAAATATGCGTTTTTATTGATGATTGGCGTTCTGGAAGGCCAGGCACCCGCCAGAGGAGAGGTTTCATTGTTTAGCGACCAATTCCGTCGAGGAGAATCAGACAAGGGTAAGCTTTCGGGCGTCAAGAGTTCCAAGCTGTTATCCAATCTTTCGGATGTGGCCTGGAAGGCTTTCCAGTCCGTCAACAGCCGCCTGCCTGAGGGCGAGGCGATTGCGCCGAAATGGGCGCCGGGACAATTGCTGAAATCCTATGAGCGCACCTCGCCGCCGCTCGGCTTTCCTCGTGAGACTGACAGTCTTTGCCCACGCTGCGTCAAGGAAGTTCGCGACGCCGTCATCAGCGGCGAGACCACGCTCGAATCGTTGATGAACGAGCATCCGGGCGAAATCAAAGCACAAATTGTTGAAGAGAACGGTCAGGTAGTCATGCGCAAAACTTGCCCGAAGCACGGCGAGTTTGTCGACGTGATGGCAACTGATCCGGCGTTTCTTGAGCGCATCGAGTCGCTCTTCTTTGGACGCGATTTCAAGGCTGCCGAAGATTCACACGTGCATCATCATGGCACTTCAAACATCAAGTTTGGCCGCGGCGCCGTCTTGACCGTCGACCTTACCAACCGCTGCAACATGATGTGCAATCCGTGCTTCATGGACGCCAACCAGGTTGGCTACGTGCACGAGCCGACCTACGAAGACACGAAAGCGATTCTCGATCGCGCAGTTTCGTTTAAGCCGAAGCGCCAGATCATCATTCTCTTCTCCGGCGGCGAGCCGACGCTTTCGCCTTACTACCTCGAGGCCGTTGCTTACGCGAAGAAGGTCGGCTTCTACCGAATTCTCGCGGCGACTAACGGCATCCGCTTCGCCGAAGACATCGAGTTTTGCAAAGCCGCCAAGGCTGCCGGACAGCACGGCGTCTATCTTCAGTTTGACGGCGTGAGCGAAGAGAAGAACAAGCATCGCGGCGTCGGCAACTTGTTTGACGTGAAGCAGCAGGCGATCGAAAACCTGGCCGAGGTGGGCATCAAAGTCACGCTCGTTACGACCATCGTCAACACCATCAACAACGACGGCATCGGCGCGATCGTTGATTTCGCGGCGAAGAATATCGACAAGGTGCAGACGATTGCGTTCCAGCCGGTTTCGTTCACCGGCCGCGACGAAGACGTCTCCGATGAGTTGCGCATCAAGCAGCGTTACACGCTGGCCGGCATGACGCACGATCTGAAGGATCAACTGCGCGGACAACTGCAACCGTTGCGCGATTGGTATCCGCTCTCGTCTTACTCGGCCTTCACGAGCGTGATGGACATGCTGCAAGGCGCGGACGCGCCCTGGGGTTGGTCGTCGTGCAATTGCCATCCGAACTGCGGCATCTTCTCGCTGATGGTGGTCAACCGTGAAACCGGTGAATTCAATTCGCTGTTTGAGTTCTTCAACTACGAACAGTTCATGAAAGACGTCGCGCACGATTACCGACACAGCGCGTGGCAAGAAGCTTTCGTATGCGCAGCTCGGCATGGCGATCCTGCGAAACTTCAACGCCGAACACGCGCCGGAAGGGTTTCCGATTTCGCAGATTCTGAATCTCTTCAAACCGTCGTCGACTAACTCCAGTTCCGATCGCAACGATCGCATGAAGTCCGCCGAGAAGTGCCGAGGACCCGAGCGACAACTGGCGCGTGCTCTGCGTCGAAGGTATGTGGTTTCAGGATCTGTTCAACTACGACTTCCGCCGCACCGAGATGTGCGTGATCCCTTACGGCACCCAGGAAGGCGAGATTTCATTCTGCGCTTACAACACGGGCGTCGGTTGGCGGCAGATCATCGAGAACATGCACAAGACCGCAAACCTGGGCGAGTGGTACGAAGAACATGGACGTCATGCTGTCTACGCCGCCGGTCACGACGTTCCCGGAATTTCCAGGAAGCATCGCTTGAGCCTGCCGATCATCCAGGCCGTCCTCGCCGAGGATGCGGATGAGAAGCCCGTAGCCGTCTCGCCTTATCTCGTCCAAGAGCACGAAGAAGAGTCGGTAACAGTTAGCTAGCCACATTGACGACAATTCTCGCGGCCTTGTCGTCATTCTAATTAACCGGACGTTCACTTAGCACCCTCTCCCGAGTTCGTGTGCCTAGTTGGTCCGTCTAAACCTAAACCCTCCCAAGGGGTTCTCAATTGCCCAAATATACTCAAAGGAGATTAATTGATGTTAGACCCACAGCAAATCTGTTCCAGTCGCAACTCAAGGGTCTTCAAACTTTCCAGTTTGATAACTCTCATGCTTTTTTCACTTGTCAGCTTTTCTGTAACGAATGCACAGACTTCTGACACCGCAACTCCCAACACAACTACCGGGAGTGCATCGCCACGAACATATCCCGACAAGGTGCCCGACGATCCCTTTAAAGCTCGCCTGATACCGAGAAACTCAAAGATTTTTATCGCGCCGATGCTTTCCGAAGATCCGAACAATCCGCAAGCTCAAGGCTTTGAGACTTACCTGGCGGCGGCACTCCGGAAGAAAAATGTGCCTTTGCTTATAGTTGCGGACTCAACTCAAGCGGATTTCGTCATCGAGGGCACTGCCGATAAGAAGGGTGGTGGCTGGGCGAAAAAGGTTTTTCTTGGAGATTTTAGAAAATCGACTTCTGCATCCATGACTGTAACCAATCTTAGAACTGGAGTAGTTGCGTACGCAGATGCCTCAGACAGAGCATCGGCTAATCGCGGACTCAGATCCTCTGCAGAGAAACTCGCGAAGTATCTGAAGAGGAAAATCGAGGATGACGAGAAAAAACATTAGACATTGAAGCCACCGCTTGTCATCGCATCGAGAAATTCGCAGGCGCGGGATATAGGCCTGATTTATGCCTCGTCACTCCAAAGAGTCTGAGCAGGAGAAATGCGCGACGCCCGTGGTCGCGCATTCTTGTGTCCGGCTCAGCCTTGTTACCTCAGCCTCTTGAAATCCTCTGCACCTGCCTGAGCTGGCCCACGATGTCACGCAGACGCATCGCCAGCTCCTCAATTGTCTTCGCCCGCTTCCGCGCCTTGTCGCTCAACTCTTCGCGCAATAGCAACTGCGCCTGGCCCAACACTCCTGTCAGCGGATTGTTAATCTCATGACGCACGCGCGTGATGAGGTCCGCCACCTCGTTAATTTTGGCTTCATACTCGGCGACGAGCGCTGATTTTTCATCCGATTTTTCGTCGCCAGGCTGTCGCGCAGCCTGGTCCATAGCCTGGTCCACAGCACTGTGCTCGCCCGCTTGATCTGCCGCATGGCTTTCCTGCGAATCAACTTCTGGATTGGTAGTCCCATCTGGTTTGTCAGGCTCAGTCATAGTCACTCCCAGTTTCCGAAGATGTAATTTCAAGTCTGTGTGGGAGCGAGCGGTGAGAAATGCTGGCTAATGCGGAGGCGAGTTATTGTGCCAAGAGACTCGCGATTAGTAAATGGAAAATTGCGCAGTGAATGGTAAATCGTGAATCGTCAATAGACTCGGGTGGCTTGAACTTTGAGCTTTGAACTTTGTGCTTGTCCTTCGTTCTTTGTCCGTTGTTTTGTTCCTTGTCCTTTGAACTTTTGGACTTTGGTTTTTCGCCCTGGTTCTTTGGCCTTGGCCTTTCGGCGATGTGAATGCCACAGACAAGCACAAAGCTCAGCTTCTATTCACCATTTACGATTCAAGATTTATTATTCACTGGTTGAGCCGGTTGACAAAGAAAAGCCTAACCACTTACATTGAAATTCCTCTTGCTGGGAGGTCGTCTAACGGTAGGACTGCGGACTCTGAATCCGCCTATCGGGGTTCGAATCCCTGCCTCCCAGCCAAACATTATCAACGAGTTACGGGCAGCGACTTGGCCGCCCGTTTTTGTTTTGTGTGCCTATAGTGTGCCAGCCTAACCGAAAAGCATTTTTTCGAGCTTCTCAGTCGCGGCTTGCTGCATGGAAGGAAGGACGTGCGAATAGGTGTCTAAGGTCATTACGATTGAACTGTGTCCTAGTCTCTCGCTGACAACCTTTGGATTCTCGCCAGCGAGCAACAAGAGCGTTGCGCACGTATGCCGGAGGCTGTAAGGCGTGATCGAGGATGGTAGCTTTGCGCGTTCTCGGATCGCTCGAAAGTTGCGCGTTGCCAAATTCTCAGAGTGCAAAGGCCCGCCCGTACCCGTGGCGAAAACAAGATCAAGCGTCTGGTAGTCTCCGCCCATTCTCAAGCGCGTCTCAGCCTGTCGCGCCTTGTGACGCCCTAACTCCCTCACTATCGTAGCGGGCAATGGCACCGTTCGCCTGCTCTGCGCGGTCTTGGGCTCGCCAAAGTACCAGCCTCCGCCCTTTTGGCGTCGCCAGCAAAGCGTCCGTTGCACCGTTGCGGTTCCTTGCTGCAAGTCAATGTCTTTCCATTGCAACGCTAAGTATTCTTCCGGTCGCATACCAGTTGCCAAACCGAACGCGAAGACCAACCCGTGCGGGTCATCCTTGGCCGCTTCCAAGAAAGCTGAGGCCTCGCTTTCAGATAGTGCCTTCATTTCTCGCCGTGTACGCTTTGGCAATTCGACACTCTGCGCAGGATTCACAAAGAGCATGCGCCAGCGAACGGCTTGCTTGAGCGCGCTTGAGAGAACTACGTGAGCGCCGCGTACCGTCCGTGCTGAAAGCTCTCGCACTTGCATTTCCGAATATAGCTCCTGAATCTCAAGCGGTTGCAGTTGAGATAACGTGATACTCCCCAACTTCGGACGGACGTACCGCTTTAAGACTTCCGAATAGTCGGCAAAAGTGCGCTCACTCACACGAGGCCGAGCTGCGGCTTCCAGCCACTTGTCCAGATATTCATCGATTGTCAAAAGCGAAGGCTCAACGAATGTGCCCGAACTCATCTGAGCCTGTGTCTTGCTGAGAAAAGCCTCCGCGTCCTTTTTGTTCCCGCGAACTGTCTTATTCATGTATCGGCGCTTGCCCGAACCGTCCCGGCCCATAAAGATCCGAACAAGCCATGTCTTCTCGCCACGTTTGATTATCTGCCCTGCCATTGCTACTTCCCTCGCTTTCTTTTCTTCGAAGTTTCAACTCTCACAAGAAGATCACCCGGCTGGCATTCCAGCGCTTCACAGACGCGATCAAGGGCATCGAGATTCAATCTCGACACTTCGCCCTTGCCCATTTGCCAGATCGTCGCGTAGCGGATGCCTGTTTGTTTCCAGAGCCAGTAGATTGTCTGCCCTCGTTTTTCCAGCAAATCGTTCAATCGAATCGTGACCATATGCACTATATACCATAGGCGGATATATCCGTCAAGCGGATATATTCTTAAGCTTAGTTCGAGTCGGAGTTCCCGGCATAGATGCCACTTTTTCGTTAGGCCACGCATGAAGCCAGAAGGCCACTAAAGTGCTTTATTTGTTGGAGTCGGGAGCTTGTCCGTTGACGTGAGCTAAGTTCTGGAATATTCTCCCGCCGCTTTAATCTGAGAGTCGTGCTCCTCGAAAACACGAACATGCCTCAAAACCAAGAACCAAGATTACTTAACGAGCCACAATCCTCAACGGAGAGTCCCAAGAAATTCACGAGACAACTCCTGGTTAGTTTTGTCCAGGCAGTTCCACTGATTTGGCTATCTGTTGGGCTCGTTTGGTACGTCAGAGGTTTCTCCATCGCTGAAAGTTGGCGAAGCGCGTTTCCCTTGAAGAGTCACCCTCTATGGTCATTGGGGTTATTGCTTGTGTTGGCAACAGCATATTGGCTCTGCAATAAGTACGGTTGGATGATTTTCGTCAGGCCATGGGCGCTTCTAAGATCGCTCAATAAGATTGTTCAAACTACCATCTTTCTAACCGCGACTTTTTACATCAGTCTAATCGCAACTACCTTCTTGTTCCCGCGGTTGACTGGTTATACCTTCCGAAGCGATTGGGCTCTATTGGTCGTTGCAACAAGTCCCATCATTGGACTTCTTTTGCTTCTCTTGATCGAGCACGCAACCTCTGTGAAAGCAAAGTTTGGAGGGATCGAGCTTGAATTTCAGCGCACGATTACCGCTTCGATAAGCCAAACTGTCACAGTCGAAGACGAAATGGTCACCAAAGGTGGGGAATTTGAACTCAAGCGAGTCCTTGAAGATATTCGAGCCAAACAAGAACTAACTCAGATTCTTGTTGTGAGAATTCGGACACAAGGACAAAGCCGAGTTGAGTTCCTTCCGCTGAGGGATTACGTTTTTCAGGTAAGTAAGATCGCGCCTCTGAAGTTTATTGTTTTCGTCGATAGCCATGATCGCTATCTAGCCTTCATGACCGTTGATAAGTTCAAATCCAAATACCCAAAGTTCGAAATAGAATCATTGCTGGAAGCCCTTGAACGAGATGTCGGTATTGAGATGTGGGAGAGAATATTCGGCTTCCCCTTCCCAGATGTGCACGAGAGATTGGAGCGAGTCCGTTGGGAGTTAGTCAAACCGATGTGGGATTCTACGCGGGAGCGTCCTTGGATTACAGAACGGGATTTGGATCGCCTCGGCGGTATTAGACTTTCGCTTCTGAAACCCACCGTTGGCGAGGCATACAGACGAATGCTGGACCATAAGTTGGCTGGAATCCCTGTGGTTGACGAGAACCAGAAATTCTTAGGCGTTGCAACTAGAGATAAAATCGCCCAGGAGGTCATAACGAACCTTCTCGGGGGACCCGAAAAACCTTGATCAAAGGGCCTAGGGCAACTGTTGTCTCCCGCAGTTATCGGTGACATAAGCCTTCGTTTTCGAATTAATTTCTCACTTTCAACCCTCAACCCGCTTGGAGGCTCACATGAAACGAACCCTGATAAGCACCCGAAACCATCTTGCTTTCATTTTGCCAAGAGCGATCTCGCAGACATTTCGCAGTTTCTTAGATCGGAAGCAAGAAGTTTAAGCCTCATAAACATACTTGGAAAGGAGCAACCATGAACGATTCAGAGTTTGCTGCAAAAATTGGCGTAAGCGTAATCACCGAGTTGTTTAAGGCAGCTTTGAAGGGAGTTGAAGGGACACAAGAGCGAATTAGAACCAAGCGAACGGAAAAGGACTTTTTTGGTCGAGCCGCTAAGAGGTACTCAGAGAGGTTGGAGGAACTTTACAACTTCGTTCATATTTTCGGTATGGATCGTCCGGTGCCTCTTCGAAAGATTTATACCGAGGTGAACATCCTATCAAAACTCAGTGCTCGCCTTCGTACCTCAGCGGAGGAACTGGAGAAACAGTTTGATCGAGACTCACGATCGTATCGTTATGACTTGGATTTTGGATTTACGGTTCAGGAATTGGATGCGCTCCTCGGCAAGGACTCGCGACCGCTCGGCAAAATAAGTCAAAGGAAGGAAGGCGTCGAGGCGATCAACGATTTACAGCGGTGTGTGATTCTTGGAAAACCAGGTGCCGGTAAAACGACGTTCTTGAAATACCTGACACTACAAGCTTTGGACGGCAACCTGAGGCAAAGCGTTATACCGATTTTTGTTGGACTAAAAGAATGGTCTGATTCGGGTCAATCCCTCATCGACTTCATTGTTGATATTTTCGATGTTTGTGATTTTCCAAACGCTAATCCGTTTGTTTTGCGGGTTTTATCTCAGGGACGTGCGCTGGTACTTCTTGACGGGTTTGATGAGGTTAGTGCCAAGAAGATTGATAAAGTTGTTAGAGACGTTCGTCGTTTAGCTTCAAAGTACAGTAAAAACAAGTTCGTATTAAGTTGTAGGCTAGCTGCCTATAGTCATTTTCTAGAGAATTTCACCCAGGTTGAGATCGCTGATTTTTCTCTTTCCCAAATTGAGGCGTTTGTAAATAATTGGTTTGGCAAACGCAGCGCAAAGGCGAACGCCTGCTTGAAAGCTCTTAACGAAAACACTCAAATTAGAGAGTTAGCAAGCGTTCCTTTACTCGTCACTCTTCTGTGCTTAGCGTTTGACGAAACCATGGCTTTTCCCGCCAACCGAGCAGAACTGTATAAGGAGGCACTGGACGCCTTATTGAAGAAATGGGACGCATCAAGAAGCATTACGAGAGACGAGATTTATCGCCATCTGTCACTTCGGCGACGAGAAAGTTTGTTTAGTCGAATCGGAGCTGAGACTTTCGAAGCGAATCAGTACTTCATTCCTCAGCAAGATTTAGAGCGACAAATTTTGAACTACATTCGCAATCTGCCAGAAGCGGGCTCCGAAACGTTAGAGGTCGACAGCGAAAATGTACTGAAGTCTATTGAGGCGCAACATGGGATTATCCTAGAAAGAGCTAAGGGTATCTTTTCGTTCTCGCATTTGACGTTTCAGGAGTATTTCACGGCTCGGTATGTCGTTGACAATGAAAAGAAGGGAACCCTTCAAGAACTGGTTAATCGACATCTTGTAACAGGGAGTACTGATGACGCAAGGTGGCGGGAAGTGTTTCTGCTAACTGCGAACATGTTAGACAACGCCGACGATTTTCTGCTTCTAATGAACCAAAGGCTCAAGGAATTCGGACGGAAGCACCTTTTAACCTTCCTAAACGAGGTCCAGTCCATAGTAAACCCTTATACACCTCACTCAGATACTGCATCTCGGTCGTTAGTAATTCACTTTCTAATGGATGACTATCTGAATAAATCACCCGTGAATGCGCAATCGCGATACCATTCCGCCGCGGGGCAGAGTCGAAAGGTCACTGAACAGATAATACTTGTCGATCCAGAGATTAAAAAAAATTGGGATTACATCAATTTCCCGTTTTTCAGAAATCGCGCCTTTTCCAGATTGGACGCCCTCAATTTGGTTCCTCATTTGGCCGGGGAAGACTTGTTGGAGTTGGGCCATTATCTGAGAGCCACTTCTTGGGTTTTGGAGTGTTTAAGGGGTGAATGCTACATTTCAAAACCCGTGAGAGAGGATCTCTACGACGATTTGTTATTGATTTAAGGGTAGTTTCGATCCGGATTGAACCACCAAACACAAAAAATGCGACCGAGGTTAAGTCTATTGACTTTTCTTTGCGCGGCGCCGGATCGGAGTACGGTCTTTCTGAAGGTTCTTGTGTCTGGAATCGAGGACGTAGCAGAGTGCCTGATAACTCATTCCGAGTAGCGACGCCGCTTGAGTGACTGAGCCATTCGATTGCTTTAATGCTCGTTGGATCAACGTGCCTTCATGTTTCAGCATCATGTCTTGGAGATTGAACGGCTTGGTAAAAAGAACCTCGCTCGCTTTGTCGGGGTTTAGTTCTTCAGTCAGACTCTCAACGAGTTTTCCCGCCGCCTCGCTCAACCGCCGCAGCACGTCTTTACGGTCGGAGCCAGCGAGCCAGTCCCGCGCCTTCTGGTAAGCAGCTTGCAAGGTCAATGGATCAACTTGGACTTCTTCAATGAGTGTGAGCGCCGCGAGTCCGGCCATGTTGAGCGCGTTGACTTGTAGGGCACTTTCGATTGCTTGCTGGAAAACAAAGTGAGCGCGTTCGGTTTTGCCAGCTCGCGCCAACGCGATTCCTTGCGTGATCAATGCTTCAGCCATTAGGCAGTGATGCCCGCTTTTCTCCAACGCGAATACACCTTGCCGGGCTACGTCGTCGGCCTCTTTGAATTTCCCTTCGGCAATAAAAACTTGCGCTTTCGATTCGTTGATTTGTGCGATGCGAAGTTGGTCCCTAAAGCCGATAGATAGTCGCCGGGCTTCGTCTAAATATTTGTGAGCTTCTTTGTAGCGCCTCAGGTTGAAGAGAACTAGACCGACGTTGTTCTTAACGTCTGATCGGTAGACCGGATTGCGAGCGAGTTTGAATTCCTGATCGGCCTTCTGATACTCAGTGATTGCTTGCTGAATGTAGTCGTCTCTCTTTTCCGACTTGGCAAGGTGACGCAGGATGATCGCCATTTCGTTGTGGTAGCCGCCCTTGATCGTGTGATGTTTGAGTCTCCGAAAGAGATTTAGATTCTCCTTGAGAATACTGAATGCTTCATGGAAACGTGCGGCATCAATTTCAACCGCCACCAGTTTCAAAAGAGCGCGGGCCTTAGTGTCCCCTGCGCTTGTCAGTTGCTCTAACGCTTCACGGATCATGATCCGCGATTCGTTCAACTCGCCCTCTCGGTAATAACAGAACGCCAACTCAACCCGCGCGGCGGCAACCTTCTGAAGATCGCGGACTGAAGCAAAGTAAGTGATGCTTTCGCTGATCAAGTCTTTAGCCGTTTCCTGTGCGGTCTTAATTTGATTCTTGCTGCCTAGCCAGCCCGTGAGAATACCGACGCATAGCAACACTTCAGCCTCCACGGAAACGTGGAGTCCCCTGGTATCGGGACGCTCGCCAACGCTGGGCCATAGACGGCGCATCGCTTTTTGTGCGCCCTTGTAATCCTCTCTATCTTTGCACTCTAAAGCGGTCTGACAGCTACCCGTGGCTTCTGCATTTGTAATTGAATGAGACGTGCGGAGGTTCGGTAAGGCTATCTTCATTGAACAAATCCCTTCGAGTGAGTTGCAGGAAAACTTGCTTGCAGCGCGGATATTAGGCCCGTCACGCCGCGCCCTGCAAGAAGTTTGGGGAAATGCTCTATTCTGTCCCCACTGCAAAATGGCTTGCATGGCTCAACTCAAAGGAGAAATCCAAAATGAAACGCTTTGTCTTGGCAATCGCGCTCGCGTGTGCCCTCGCAGGTTCGGCTTTGGCTGGAGATATACATACGGTCGGCGCACCGTCGCCTGTTGCCCCACCTGCGGCCGGGGACACGGATAACGACGGTAATCAGGGAACTGGCGGTCTCGCGGACGACGGCAATCAGGGAGCGGGTGGCTTTGCTCTGCTGATCCTCGATCTGCTGTTCTAGTTATCTAACTTCACTAACTCAGTTTGCAAAACTGTCTGCCCGGCAGTCAGGCGGGAGTGTGTCTAAAGCGAAAAGCGTTGCCGTCTCTTACGTCGGCAACACCTTTCTGAGCGTGTTACTGTCCTCACCCCAGCAACTCGCAAACTCGCATCGTTTCCGACACGAGCCGCACCGGAACTTAGTAGCAAGCTTTCTTCCGATACGTTGACGCCTGACGTTTAGCCAGCCATCCGAGTGAACGGGTTATAGTCCGATTCAGACACGAGAGCAAGGATAGAAACAGGGGACCATTTGCCAAAGATGCAAGGAGTTTTGTAAGACACGCTTCGAATAAATAATTCACTTCGTCTGTTTGCGTTTGGAGGCAGAGTTCTATCGGGGTCGGTGGTGTTGCAGCCTAAGTAGCATCCGGTGCATTCTAAATCCTTCGCTACTCATGGGTTAACGATGCTATGGAATGGCCGGCGGCGGAATAATATAACTGATGCGGGATCGTTCGGATTGGGGGATTAGCGGACTCGAATGATGGTCCTAATTAGCACAAGTGCCGTATGAAAAAAAATTATTACCTAACCTCATTCCGCAAGCTAAATCTCTCAGAACGAATTGCGGTCACGTGGAGATAATTCCCGGCGTTAACATAACAAACGATGCAAGCATCAAGCGGCGATACTTGACACCGGAATTCGCAGCGATCGCTGGTGCCATAGAGACGACCTACCTTGAGAAGGCTCCAAACTTCGTGTTCGGGGAGTTGAACGCAAGCCTAATAAAAGGCAGGCCACCTGAAGCGACATTATTCGCTATCCTTTTGTGGATCAACGACCTATTTAAGAACGCTTGGCTACTCAAAGATCACGCAATGGAATGTGATGCCGCATACTTGCGAATCGATGATGAGGACATCTCAGGTTGGTATTCAAACTTCCTCGGCGGAAGGCCTTCATTCTCTAATTGCGATGTTTGGGATGAAATCGAAATGTCTATCGCTGAGTTAAAGGCGTGGGGCGCTAAGAACGACGAGGTCGAGAACTACTTACACGAATCTAATGTTGCTTCGTCTGGATTCATGATGGCGAAGGAATACTCACGTTTGGGACGTGCAATGCATTTTGTTAGCTCTGCTAGGACTGCGCCCAACATCGCGTTTAAGATCGCGAGTTACTGCAGCGCTTTAGAAACCCTATTCACAACCGACGAAACAGAACTTGCACATAAGTTATCAGAGCGGGTTGCCTTCTTCCTTAGTGAGAGGGGATATAGTCGCCGCACTGTATTCGCGACTGTTAAGGCCGCTTATGGTATTCGGTCAAAGTTGGTACACGGTAGTACTCTCAAGGCTAAACAACTGGATGGACTGCAATCTCTTAGTTCCAAGTGCGACGATTACCTCCGGTCCATTCTTAACGCGATCTTCGGGTCTTCCGCACTGAGGGAAACTTTCGATTCTGATAATCAGGCCATAGAGGATTATTTCTCTAAACTCATATTCGGTAATTGAGATGAAAAAAGCTAGACCCTCTGCTGGGCCGCGATAGCCGACCACGATCATCATGGGACAGCTCACACAATTTTTTCAACCACCGGTTTACTGGCAGCAATTTGAAGACTTGACGCATGCGGTTTTTGAAAAGGTTTTTGGTGATCCTAGTCCTTCCAAAAACGGACGTCCCGGCCAAGCTCAAAAAGGCGTAGACGTCTTTGGTACATCCCGAGACGGTTGGAACATCGGAATCCAGTGCAAGCGAATGGATGAGCTTGACGAGAACAACAATCCACAGCCTGGCGGCCTCATCACATCAAAAATCATTGTGGAAGAATACGACAAGGCAAGGACTTTTAAACCGAACTTGAGGCTGTGGATCTTAGCGACTACAGCAAAACGCGATGCGAAGGCGCAAGAATTCGCCAGGACTCTGGATGAACAGTCACTAAGGAACTACAGCTTAGGAGTTAAGTTATGGTTCTGGGACGACTTCGTAACCTATCTCAATAACTTCGACGACCTGCAGCATCAATACTACTCGACAGTTTTGAATGTTAGGACGAGCAATGATCAGGACTTGCTGTTTCTAGAAACTCTACGCGATGGCTTTTTCGCGTCCCTCATTTCAGGTTCCCTTACGTCACGAAGGTCCTCCGGATGAGTTCCTTTCAGCAATGCGCGATACTAAACGTGCGCTGAACACTGGTGAGCTACTTGATCGGCAGACGCGGCATGTGATTCGAAAGGTGTTGGGAGGTCGGCGTTACATTGATAACAGCGCCTGGCGCAAGGGCTGTAATTCAATATACTCCTGGATTAGCGAGTTGGAAGAGGCGTTCAAGGATGGACAAGCGGATGGCAGAATCACCGAGAAGCGAGGAAGACTTCACATTGAACCGATATTGGAAAAACAGCTAGAGGTGCTTCGGTCGAAGTGTGTAGCGAAATTGAACCAGATACTAAAAGATGCGGGGCAAGCTCCTCTTTGATTTACCCATGAGTAAATAGGGAACTTGGGGATGGCTGCTGATCAGGTAATTAGGATTCAAGTCATGAATCCGAACCGATTTCTTACACCAAGTAGAGACGTTCATATTTGAGGAAGAGCCCATGCCAGGTAAACGGAACAGTAATAAAAAATCCAAGGCTAATTCCACTGATGAGCTTTCCAAAGCCGGAAACGGTCTTGGAAGTTTGCTAAAGGAGTTGTGGGAAGCGGCCGTTACTCTGCGAGGCTCGATTAGCCGGCGGATTATAAGCGGTATGTGCTGCCAATCATTTTCTTGCGATTTCTCTCGATGCGGTTTGAAAAGCGAAGGGAGGACTTGGAGCGCCTGCTCGCAGACCCGCAAAGCGATTACTTCACCGACAACCCTGAAGAGATCCGGCGCACACTTGAAGACCCGGACGAATACCGCAGCGCCAATGTATTCATCGTTCCTGAAAAGGCGCGGTGGGATTACCTAAGAAGTAATGCCCAGGCTGACGACATCAAGATCATTCTCGATGATGCGCTTCAATTGTTGGAAGACACGTACCCGGAGAAGTTGAAGGGATTATTGCCGCGCATTTACGCAGGCTCCAACATGTCGCGTGAGGGTGTGACGGGGTTAGTCAACCTCTTCTCGAAAGACATTTTCAAGCAGGAGCACGGCGGCGCGGATGTGATCGGTCGCGTGTACGAATACTTTATTGGGGAGTTCGCCTCGTCGGAGGGCAAGCGCGGCGGCGAATACTTCACGCCTGCAAGCATCGTCCGTGTACTGGTTGCGATGCTCGAGCCGAAAGAAGGCGCGGTCTATGACCCATGCTGCGGTTCAGGCGGCATGTTCGTGCAGTCGGACATCTTCACGCGGCATAGCGGCAATCTCGCCTTTCACGGGCAGGAGAGTAAGGATTTTACGTATCGACTGTGCCGGATGAATCTGTTCATTCACGGCATTGACGGAAACATACAGCTCGGCAATTCTTACACTAATGACCTGCACGCCGGACTGCGCGCTGACTTCATCCTGGCCAACCCGCCTTTCAACGACGGCTCGAAGAGTCAAACCGGTTGGGGCGCTAATCTTGTGCCTGACAAAGACCCGCGCTCTTCGATTGACGGAAAGCCGATGACGCTCTCGCCGCGCAACGCGAACACGATGTGGATTATGCACTTTCTGTATCACCTCAAAGCAGGTGGTACCGCGGGGTTCGTGATGTCGACAGGCGAGTTGTCGAGCGGCGAAACGGCGCGGCTGGAAGTCAGGCGCACTTTGGTAGAGCAGGACTACGTTGACTGTGTCGTGCAACTGTCGGGGCAGCTTTTTGCCAATACTCAGATTCCCTGCGGGCTGTGGTTTCTGTCGAAGAACCGCGACGGAAGCGGCGGCTTTCGACGACGCAAAGGCGAGATCCTGTTCATAGACGGACGCAAGCTGGGCGCATTGATTCCCGGTTCGCGAAAACAGAAGCAGCTTACAGATGAAGAAGTTGAGCACATCGCAGCGGTTTACCGAGAGTTTCGCCGTGAACGCGCGCCGAATGATTTCGCTGGTTTCTGCAAGGTGGCAAAGATTCTTGATGTGCGCGGTCATGGTTACGCACTAACACCGGGACGCTATGTTGGCGCGGAAGAAAGTGACGATGGGGATGAGCTGTTCGAGGAGGTTTACCCTCGCTTGGTTGCTAAGCTTGAAGAACAATTTAGAGTCTCAGAAGAGCTCACAGAGGCAGTTCGGATTAACTTGGCTGACATAGCATATGGATCTTAGCGGCTGGCAAAATCTCACGCTTGGAGATATCGCGGAGGCGGAGTTTGGGCTTGTTGACGGCCCTTTTGGCTCTAACCTGCCTGCATCTTGTTATACGGTGGACGGAATCCCTGTTGTTAGAGGCTCAAACCTGTCACTCGGTGGGGTTCGGTTCAAAATTGGCAACTTTGTGTTTGTTTCAGAGGAAACTGCTAAGAGTTTGGCTCGCAGCATATGCTTCCCGGACGACATCATCTTTACTAAAAAAGGCACGCTCGGGCAGACGGGCATAATTCCAAGAGACACGAAATACTCAAGGTTCTTGCTGTCATCAAATCAGATGAAGTTGACAGTGTCTAAAGACGTAGCCGACCCGCTTTTTGTTTACTATTACGTTTCCTCGCCAGCTCGTCGAGAGAAGATCGTTCGAGAATCAACCGCTTCAGGCGTTCCCAAAATAAATGTAGCTTATTTGCGGCAATTCTCGATCAAACTACCACCGCTTAATGAGCAACGAGCCATTACACGTACTCTCGGCGGATTGGATGACAAGATCGAACTCAATCGGCAGATGAACCGAACGCTTGAGGCAATGGCCCAGGCGCTCTTTAAGTCGTGGTTTGTGGACTTCGACCCTGTGACCGCGAAGGCTGCGGGACGTAAGCCTTACGGGATGAGTGAAGCGAACGCCGCGCTGTTTCCGGCTCGCTTTGAAGATTCAAAGCTAGGCCCGATTCCCCAAGGGTGGCATGTGCGCCAAGTCAAGGATTTAGGTTCAGTGGTGTGCGGGAAGACTCCTTCGACAAAAGAGCCAGATAACTTTGGCCCAGACATTCCGTTCATAACGATTCCGGACATGCACGGTGTTATTTTCGTGACCCAAACAGAAAGAAGTCTTTCAACCAAGGGCGCGAATTCTCAGGCAAAAAAATGGCTGCCGGAAAACTCAGTGTGCATTAGCTGCATTGCCACCCCGGGCCTTGTTTCTATCACCTCAAGGCTTTCGCAAACCAACCAGCAGATTAATAGTGTCATCCCTCAAGAAGGAATCAGCGCTTACTTTTGTTATTGGCTGCTTAGGAATTTAGGCGAAGAAATCAGGTCGGGTGGAAGCGGTGGAACAGTATTTCATAATCTGAATACGGGTGATTTCTCACGAATTGAGATACTGATTCCTAGCGAACCGTTAATAGACGCTTTTCATTCTTCTTGCGGGGTAATGATGAGAATGATTCTGGAAAATCAGCGGCAGTCGCAGACTCTATCTGAATTACGAGATCAACTCCTGCCGAAACTTCTTTCCGGCGAAATCCGCGTGCGCCAAGCCGAGAATCTCGTTGTGGAGGCTGTCTGATGGGGCACCGGGGCACCGAGACCGATTTTGAACTCACCACGATTGAACGTCTCGAACGCCTGGGCTACACGCACGTCCACGGCGAGAGATCACACGCCCGCACGAAGAAGTAGTCCTGCAAGATCGGCTCCGCGCGCACCTCGTCAGCGCTTACCCGGAACTACCAGCTGTCTCGATTGATGATGCGGTCTTGCGCTTCTCGCGTCCCGATGGCGTGGACACATTGCGCCGCAACATGGCCTTCCACCTCGCGGTGACGCGCGGTCTGGAAATCAGAGTCGAACGTGAAGATGGGCAAGCCGAGTACGCCAACGTCTATCCGATCAAATGGGACGCGCCCGACGAGAATGATTTTCTAGTCGTCAACCAATTTCCCATTCACGGGCAGAATGATCGCCGCCCGGACATCATCATCTTCATCAACGGCCTGCCGCTAATCGTCTTTGAACTCAAGAACCCCTATGCCATCAAGCCGAGCGTGGGCGACGCGCTCAACCAGATTGGACACTATCGCTACGAAATCCCCCAGCTCTTCGACTACAACGCTGTCACGGTTGTCTCCGACGGCATCACCACGCTTCACGGCATGTGGTCTGCCGATGCGGAGTGGTTCGCCCCTGGAAATCCATTGACGGCGCGGACGTCGAGAAGAGCACCACGGGCAGCATGAAAACGCTTGTTGAAGGTTTGTTCCCAAAGGATCGACTGCTCGCCTACCTCCGCGACTTCATCCTGTTTGAAAACTTCAACGACAAGATAACGAAGAAAGGCGCGAAGTATCACCAGTTCTTTGCCGTGCGCCTGGCCGCGCAGAAGTCGATCTCCGCTGTCACCAGCCAATCGGAAAAGCGGATCGGTGTCATCTGGCACACGACGGGCTCCGGCAAATCACTCTCAATGGTTTTTCTCGTCGGCATCCTGCGCCGCCAGACCGTGCTCGATAATCCGACCTTCGTCATCGAAGTTGACCGCACGGATTTGGACAACCAACTCCACGACCAGTGCAAAGTAGCCGCGGGCGCTTGTCGGCGATGTGAAGCAGGCTAGAGACGTTGATGACCTACGCGACCTGCTCCGCACAGAGGGTGGTGAAGTGATCTTCACGACGATCGAGAAGTTCCGCCTTAAAGAGGGGAGACCGAGCACCCGCAACTCTCGCTGCGCTCGAACATCATTCTCATTGCGGACGAAGCCCACCGCCGCCAATACGGGTTCGATCAAGGATTTGCGCGCAACCTCGCAGAAGCCATACCGAACGCGCGCCGACTCGGTTTCACGGGAACGCCCGTTACCCTCAGCGGCGCTGATACGGTAGAGGTATTCGGCGATGTCATCCACACTTACGACATTAAGCAATCGCAGGAAGACAACGCTACCGTCCGTATCTTTTACGAGCCGCGCCAAGTCCGACTGCACCTTAATCAACATGATGTTGATGAGGCAGTAGACGAGGTCGCAGACACTTATAGCATTGCGGATATTGAGCGTAGAAAACCACAGTGGGCGGCGCTTGCAAAGGCGGCCGGATCAGAAGATCGTGTCAAAGACCTGGCGCGAGATCTGCTAGCACACTTCCGCGAGCGCACGGCGACGCTCACAGGTAAGGCGATGATCGTTTGCATGACGCGCGCGAATTGCGTTGGGCTTTACGACGAGCTAAGCAAACTTTCTGATTGCCCGGAAATTAAGATCGTCATGACGGGAAATCTCGGCGAAGATCCGCCGGAGTGGAGCGCGGCCGGACACCTCACCACCAAAGCACAACGCGAATCTCTCAAGAAGCGCATGGTTGACCCAGATGACCCGCTGCAAATGGTCCTCGTCTGCGACATGTGGCTCACTGGCACGGACATTCCCTGTTTGCACACGCTATACATCGACAAGCCCATGAAGGGGCACAACATGATTCAGGCGATTTCGCGCGTCAACCGAGTCTTCCGCGAAAAACCGCCGGCCTGATCGTGGACTACATCGGCATTGGCGACGACCTCCGCGAAGCCACCAATCGATACACGCAAGGAGGCGGCGAAGGCAAGCCTGCTCCCAATATCGATGAGGAAGCCAAGCCACTCTTTTTGGCGAGGATGGGCGAAGTTCGACGCCTCCTACCTCCCGAGATCGATTACGGTGATTGGCGGAAGCTTTCGAAAATTGACTTGGAAGACCGGTACACCCTGGTCTATGGGCACCTAACTGAGAGTGACGACGCGCGAGATCAGTTTCTGCAAGTGGAGCACAGGCTCACAATGAGCTTTACTCTGGTCAAGCATCTTGACGATATTCGCCCATTCGCTCATGAGGTCATTTTTTATCAGCGAGTTAGAAACCAACTTTTGAAGACGCTTCCAGGGGCCAAGCCGGGCCGAAGCGTGGAAGAGGCCATCAAGGACATTGTTAACGACGCGGTTGATTCAGAAGGCGTAGTGGACATCTTCCAATCGGCTGGTGTGGAAAGGGCCGACATCTCAATCCTTGACGACAACTTTCTTCAAACGTTTAAGGACAAGCCGCACGTAAACCTACGCCTCAAGCTTCTCGAAAAGCTACTTGGCGACGAGATCAGCGCGTCCGGCAGAAGAAGAACCTTGCCAAGGCTCAAAGTTTTCGGGCACTGCTCGAAGAGACATTACGCAAATATCACAACCGACTCATAGACGCCGCGGCCGTAATCAAAACGATGGTCGAGATGCGTCGCGAATGGGAAGAGGCAGACACCCGTGCCGCCGCGCTCGGCTTGAGTGAAGAAGAATTGGCTTTCTACGACGCCGTGGCGGCTAACTATCAACAGATCTATGGACAGGATTTCTTGCGCGATCTTATTCACGATGTCGTGCAGACAATTAAGCGCAACCTAAAAGTAGAATGGACGGCACCTCACCGCGACGATGTTAAGGCGGCAGTTCGTAGCGCCGTGAGACGTGTCTTTGCACCGCCGAAATGTTAAACCCGAAGACTTCGATCAGTTCTTAAAGTTTCTTATGGCGCAGGCAGAAGCGCTCTATGCCGATTGGCCTTTGGCGGCGTGACTGTGCCTTTATTGCTATGCACGAAAGAGTCAATACCAAGAGAAAAAACTCTCACTTTGAGCGGCCACCGCGCCAGAGAAAAACTTGATCTCTTTCCGGGTGCTGCGGGCCACGATCCGAATTAGCGGTTGCTGGGGTGAGGACAGTGACCTTGTAGGCGAAAGGCTCAGCCAACCGACAATGAGCCCGTTTCTAAAAAGGCGGGCTTTTCGGTTTCTACACCTAGGAATTAAAATAGAACCACTACACCGCTTACCGACGGGCCAGTCACGAGCTGGCCTTTCGGCCCTCTAATAGAGGTTCCATGAGTCAACAACCAACTGGCTTTCGAGCAATTGAGTTATTCCGCGACCCGTCGCCGGGAGGTCTCATTAATCTGCGCTATCTCAAGCGGATGATGGAACTAGCTACCCTCACAAACTTACGCTCTGAAGAACTTCAGCAGTTCCAGAACATTATCCTTCTCAGTATCCAAGAAACTTGCAGCCGTTTGGAAACACTTTGAAGCTTACACCGTCACTCAGAAACGGCTTGTTGAAGAAGCAAAGGCTGCTACGCCGGCGGGCGAGCAACAGGTGGTTAGCTACTCTCAAGACCTGTTCTTGGAATTTGACGAATTCCTCGTGCAGACGAAGAGCGCCCTAGACTATTTGATGAGGGTGCCGCTTCCAATTATGGGTGGGGGATGGACCATACGCCTCTTTGGGAAGCGGGGTAAGACTGTCGTAGCGGCCTTGCGGAACAATATGCCCGACGAATGGAAAGAGAAAGCGAATTGGTTAGCTGACACACTTGTAGTCGGGCATTTGGAATGGCTGGAAGCGTCCATCCAAGGGCGAGATATGATGAATCATTGCTTAGATGGAGGATTTGAGTTTGAAGCGTTTATTGTTTGCAAGACCACTAAAGACGGGCAGGAGTACGTTCACGTTCCACAGATGGAAGACCACCTGACGGTACACAACATCATGGAAATCACGTGGATCAATCTGCTTTCACTCATTGAAGATTTCACCGCCGGATTTTTGGCATTCAGGATTAAATCTGAATTTGTGTGTCGCGGAATATTCCCCAGCCTTACTCGCCCGAGTCTCCTTGGAATGCAATGCGACGTGAGAATTTTGAAAAGGTGAAACAAAATCCCTCCGTTCGGAAGCTTTAGATACCAAGTGCGCCCATCTAGCACAGTGTTTCTGTGTGTGAGACGAGTTGAGGGACCGATCGAATAGACCAGGTCGAGTTTAGTGCTGTTCACATCGGGCCCTAATCTTTAATATTCAACTGTTGCCCACCATCGGACGCAATGTTCACTTGCTGAGGATTATTTATCGTGACTGAATAGCGGCGAAGGTCTCGCAAATTTCTTAAGGTGCGCATATAGATTCTGTTCCACCGATCGGCCATGATCGCGGCGTGTTCGATGGCTTGCTGTTCCGATACATAAGGGAGGTCCCAGTAGCCCGGAAGCCACCCACATGCTTTGAATTCTTGGCGTTTGCCCTCCTTCCAGGCCGTGTACCCCTCCGCTTCCCGGCGTGGTTCTGTTTGGGTACGTAATACTGATTGTTTCATCCAATATTGGTATTGCAAGAACGCCTGAGCCAAGATGTCTATGAGGCTCAATTCGATTCCACCTCGGGGTCCCCATTCGGCTATGAACGATTCTCTCAGGCCGAGATAGCTTGCCACGCTCCAGGCCGTCCGCATGTAATGTTCTGGGCAAACCGCCTCCGTAGCTAAGTGGCCACTCTCAAATCTGTCACCCGCCTCGATCTTTAACTTTTCCCAAATCCCTTCAGCCATGCGCGGAGCGACAGGCCACATCTCGGCCAAATCAACGAAGTCTAAGCAGTCGAGTGGATAGCTCATCATCTTGTCATAAATCTGTTTTGCTTCTTCGAAGTCTTTGCAGGCATGGTAAGCCTTTGCCCTTGCCTCTCCGAGTTCAAGCGAGCCACCAATCGGGGAACGATAGTAGGCTACCCGCTCGATGTAAGCGTGTTGGAGTTCCCGTAACAAGGAGCCGTACCCGATCTTCGCCTCCAACGAGTTGAGGTCAACTTCGACCGTGGGATCTTGCGCCAACGACTTATCCACACCGATCTCCACCACCGGCGACGCAGTTGGCGTTTGTCGTTTGACGTCTTCAGCCTCTGTGTTCTGCTTACCCATTCTTTATACGCAAAGGTTGCAAGTTTCTCTCGGTCACCCTCAGTTGTTCGATGGCGTTTTTTAACTCGCGGATGTTTACCTGGTTTGCCAGCCTTTGCCTCCTTCCTTCTTGCCGCCGCGCATTGCAAGCGGCGCGAATATCATCGACCTCTTTGGTCTTGATGTACCGCTTAACCAGCGTGTTGCGCGCGCGTGCGAAGTGGTAGAAGTAAGGCCCGTGAAGCTCGCCGCGCGCACATTTGCACTTCGGCTTGCCGCAACGAACCATCTGCGCACAGACTGCGCCTGCCGACATCTTAGGTAACGGATTCCTGGATTTCGTTCTCATCTCTTCTACATGCCCCATTAGCCAGATTTCTAATCCCGGTTATGCCAACCAGAAGACGCAGTCAAAACACCGTCACATATCGTCATCTTCGTCATCCTCAATGATTTCTTCCCTTTGACGACGAACGGTCCTTTTCAGCATCGTCACTCCGACTGTCATCCCAAGACTCAGTGGCGACACCAATTTCGTGGGAGTATGACGATTGTGACGTCGGTGACGATGATTTGCCGCGGAATTCCAGCACCAAATATCTCTCCGACTTTGTTCGTCCAGTGGTGTACTCGATGCCCATCGCCCTGAGATTTGGTGCGATTCGAGTTATCGCTCCACTCAGGGTGTTGGAGCGTTTGGGCCAACCTCGCTGCTTCTTCGTTTCGTCGCTGGCGCGCTTATTCAGTTCATCCAAAAGTTGTGAAGGGTTACTCTTCCACCTTGCTTGTTGTCGCACAAAATCGACCAGTGTGGCGGCTATTGGCGAGGCATCAAGGGCGAGTTCGTTCGCACTCTCCCGATTACCCATAAGAGCGTGTATGAAGGCGCCACGACTGAACCCCAAACTCTCTTCTGCTGCCGTAGCCCAAAGGGCGAAATCTGCCATGCGAGGCTTTTGCTCTAGCTGAACATGATCAACATTCCGAAGAGCGTGGCAGACGCTGTCGAGCAAGCTGCCCAAAACGCGCGGCCGGATGCTTTCAAACTTCTGCCAAACTTCAGCCTCGGTTTTTCTCTTGTTCGGCGGGATAGCGGGCAGATGGATAATTACGGATCGGTCTAGCAGATCGCTCCGCGTCGTCAATTCCTGGATTCCATTCAAGACGATGGGACGCATCGCCATGAATAGTGTCTCCTCGTCGTTCTCGTAGAGTGTGCGGGTCGCAAACCCACCCCCGGTCGAGAGTCGGCACAGCGCATCTGAAAGCCATACAGGCAGTTTAGATAGATTGTCGAGGGCAATGATCCACCCATTTGTCGCGGCTATCATTAAGTCGCGCTCATCCCTCTGTTCGCTTCGGAGCGGCGCGACGTTCGGATCAATCAACTCGCGAATCATCTCGGAGACAGTAGATTTTGCGCTGCCCTGTTCGCCGTGAAAAACGAGCACTGGGAACGGATAGCCAGGTCGGAATGCAGCGACGAGGCAGGACAAAAGCAGCACCCAGTCTGAATCATTAACATTTACCAGCTCTCGCAATAATGAGATGGAGCCCTCTCTGGCGGGCGTCGGCAAAGGTCTCATCCCCTTGGTGCGACGAAACTTAATCGGCGAATCGTTGACGATGGTCCAGCCCTCTGCGCTAATCTTTGCGACCCGCCATTCTTCATCGCACAGATTAACCAGATCTTCCCATCCTTCGCGGCGAGCCGAGTATGAATTTCAATTGCTTGACCTTCATGCCGGGCGATACCCTGAAGAGTGTTTAGCGCGTCTTGCATGGCTTGAGAGTTAGGAATGGACCTCTCCGAGTCGTAGTATCGTTTTGATAACCAATCTCGAAAGCCTCTTGATTTCAACGCCCAGGTCTCGGAATGGTTCTTAATCGGAATCGTGGCGTAAGTGTCGCCATCTTCCGTATGGAATAACTCCGCACCTTCAGTGACCTCGATGAGAACGGAGGCTTGGGATCTCCGTTTTGCCCTGACCTGGTCGGTTGATTTTGCGCTATCAAATAAGGCCAATACGTAACCTTCACCCTTCAGCGCAAGCAAATCGTCCACGCCGTTAACGCCTTCAATGTGAGGCAAGTCAATTAGGCGGACGAGGGCGCCTCGTCGCGTCAACTCCGCTGCTAACCCGCGTCTTGCGGCATTCACACTTTCGTCTGTCTGCACGTTGGTATCGAAGACAACATAAGCCTTCCGGCCCTCCCAACTAATCAAGTCTAGATCAGGGATAACACCCTTAACGTCTTGCCTTTGACCAGTTGGACCTGCGGTTTTCCCTACTCTGCCGCGCCAGTTCCAAACCCCTGATAGCCCTATCGGGAGAAAGCTTGGAACCGTAGCTGAATCCGTGAGTCCATGCCATGCCAGTTCCCAAAGCGCCAAGGTTTTCTTCTCACCTTCCGTAATGCAAATAGGTAAGTTCGTATCTGCGAGCCAATCCGAATGCGTCATGGGCACGAAGTAGATGAGATTAGCTCCACCGGGAGGGGCAAGGTACTTACCCTTCTGTTTGATTTGCCCATCGGCCCTTTGCTCCAGGTCTGGGTTATCACGGCGCAGCCGGTACTCGCGTGGCGGAGTATGTCCAGGTCTGTAATACGGAAATACTAAACCCGCATAATCGGCGTTACCGTTCCGCCCGAGCAGTTCGGCTCCAGTCGCTGAATCTACGCGAAAGATACCGGCTGACCTCGCCAGCCCAGGTTGGATGAATGAAGCAGATAGGAACTTAATATCCTTGTCCGTTAGTTCTTGGGTGTTCATACCAGCACGCCCTTGTCAGAATCTTGGCGTTCATTTTCGTCCGAAGTGCCACCGCGCTCGATCCATTGATTGATAGCCTCGGCTTCAAAACGGTACTGACGCTCGCCCAGCCGGGTTACTGGAATGGCTCTAGTTCGGACCAGTTCATAAATCCGCTGTTTACTGACTCTGAGCAACTCCGCAACCTCATCCGCGACTAACATTTTCCGCGATACATTCTCTTCCCCTTGATTTGTGCCCATTGACTGCCGTTTGCCAGGGCCGGCATCGCCGCCAATATTTGGCTCAGACCTCATTTGCTCCCTCCGTTCGCGGCACTTCACTGCTTTCACATAGAGCAAAATAACTGTCCAGATGTTTTTGCGCGTACAGGATCTTTCGTCCGATGCGATAGCATCTAAGTCTCCCTCGCCCACGTTCCTTCCATTGCTGGACCAAGGAGAGAATCTTGTTTTCGTCCAGCTCTTTCGGGGTATATAGATGTTCGTTAAGTTTTTCCATAGCTGCTGTCCCAAAATAAAAGTCACCGCCGTTAATGGCAGTGACGGAATATTAAACCGAGAAAACAGAGATTAATGTAGAAGTATTTACTCCTTCTTTTCGGGGTCAAATACTTCTAGTGGGTTACCTGCGATCCGCTTCTGTCGTACGGGTAGGCCATATTTTTTGAAAGTCTTGAACGCTTTCCACACTGTGTCCTGGTCAATACTGTTGGGTCCCGATTCATTTTCAGTGAAATCATCAAGAATCTTTTTCATCGTCCATCCCTGCACCGTCCACCGAACCAACCACTTAATTCTTGAGTAGTTAGTGTTTCTTCGCTTCAGCTTATATCCGTGGCCTCGTAAAGCTTCCTGCGTCTCCGTTACGTACTTCCGAATATGTTCACGGTAGGCAGCAGTAGCCTCCTTTTCATATTCTTCTGCATCAGCATAAACACTGAACGGTCGATCAAATTGAAAGCTTGCCGCTTTAGGCAGTTCATTTGGATAAGGTAGGCCGGTTGGAAAGTATTGAACAAAAGACTCGTCTTTTGCACCATGAAGTTGGCGCAGGAAATCAATTGGGTAGATATGCATCGTATAATTACTAGGCATTTCCAACTTCGATTTACCCTCTTGAACAGCCAGAAAAGCACTTAGACATAGCCACTCCTCTTCTAAGTGAAACCTCTTAATCAGTTCTTCGAAGAACATCTTGCGAAAGTCACTAAAGAATTCAAACATTAATTGTTCATGTTCAAGGACACTTTTCAGACCTTCCTCATTTTGCGCAACCTCCCAATATACGAGTGCCGTTAATTCATCTTCAGAACAGGAAACTTTCCGAATCTCCTCGGGCGCCTGCGGATCGTTCAGGATATTGTGAACATTATTCTTTATCTCCTTCCGTCTTCGGTTTTTGTATTCCAAACAAGACTTCAAGACTTCGTTGTCCTTGGCGAGATAGCGGGTGACGCGATAACTAAAGTTCGTTTGTGAATCTTCCCGCCAGGATTGAATTGAGAAATACTCGGAATAGAGATCTTGAAAGTCTGGTGGGAATACGAAAGCTCCGCGATTAAACGGTTGATGCTTACCGAATAGGATGTTGTAGAACTCAGATAATTTAATTAATGTCTTTTCTACGTCAGGCTCCAACTCGTGCAAGAAATAAAGAAAAACCTGCTTGTGGTTGTAATCTTGTATTTCCTCTGTAGTGAAGGTGAGTCGAGGCTTTTTAGAGTGGGGAGGATTATTCATACGAAGCCTCCATATGTGCCATTTCTTGCCAGGTTGCAAAGGGGGACATCCGTCTGGCCGTTGTGTGCTCGTTGTGTGCCAACTCAGCCAAACAGTACTAATCGTGACTTACTGGACGATTATAAATGAGGAGGAAAGCATAGGGAATATGGACTGATCCAAACAGAGGGTAACGGGAAGAAACAGGAAGGTAAGGACTCTGAATCCGCCTATCGGGGTTCGAATCCCTGCCTCCCAGCCAACTTCTTCTATTGCCATTACCCGGCACTGATAACCGACACTGTCGGAACCACTTGCGTTAGCGGGTAGATAGCTGCCGTCGGCATGGCGATCGTGATCAAAATAGCGCCACGTCGACGATTAGTACTTCGCGACCGCCGGGTCAACTTCATCCGACCAGGCGGTGATGCCGCCTTTCAAATTGATCAGCCGGCCGGGAAAGCCTGCCTGCTTCAAGGCGGCAATCGCTTTGGCGCTACGCACACCCGCCTTGCAGTGCATCACTGTCTCGCGCGACGGATCGATTTCATTCATGCGCGACACCACCTGGCCCAATGGGATCAAACTGGTTCCGGGAAGCCGCGCGATGTCGAACTCAAACGGTTCACGCACGTCGATGATCTGAACGTCGCGACCATCATCAAGCCGCCGTTTAAGTTCCGTCGCAGTAATCTCTTCGAGCGCGTCAGTTTTAGTTTGCGGCTCGGAACGCAAACCACAAAACTCTTCATAGTCGATCAATTCCTTGATACTCGCATTCTCGCCGCACATCGGACAGCCTGGGTCCTTGCGCAACTTGAACTCGCGAAACTTCATTTGCCAGGCATCGAACAGCAGCAAACGATTCACGAGCGTGTCTGGCGCGCCGAGGATAAGCTTCACCGTTTCGTTCGCCTGAATCGCGCCGACGATGCCCGGCAAAACTCCGAGCACGCCACCTTCCGCGCACGACGGCACCAGACCCGGCGGCGGCGGCTCGGCGTACAGACAGCGATAACACGCGCCGCCTCCATTTGGAGCGTCGGCCCAAAACACGCTTGCCTGCCCTTCAAAACGAAAGATCGATCCGTAGACGTTGGGCTTGCCCTTGAGCACGCAGGCGTCGTTCACCAGGTAACGAGTCGGAAAATTGTCGGTGCCGTCAACGACGATGTCGTAGTTGCCGATGAGTCCGAGCGCATTCTGGCTGGTCAAGCGTGTGTCGTGAGTTTCAATTTCGATATGCGGATTGATGTCGCGCAAGCGATCGCGGGCTGACTCAATCTTGGGACGGCCGATGTCAGCGGTTCCATGAATAATCTGACGCTGCAGGTTCGAAGCTTCGACCACGTCGAAATCGACAATGCCGATACGTCCGACGCCGGCCGCCGCGAGATACATGCCGACGGGTGCGCCCAAGCCGCCGGTGCCAATCATCAGGACGCTCCCCGCCTTCAAACGCCGCTGCCCTTCCATCCCGACTTCCGGCAGGATCACATGCCGGCTGTAACGTGCGATCTCTTCATTCGACAATGTTGGCAGGGCAGCTTCAGTCTTACTCTCGTGCTCGGCGGTTACGCCGCCGGCGATCGACGGAACAATCATGAGCGTGTCGCCATCCTTGACCGGCGTCGCCCCGCCCGACTGGTGGCGCACGTCTTCGTCGTTGAGATAGACGTTGACAAAGCTGCGCAGCGCGTTCTTGTCGTCGTAGAGATGCCGACGCAGATCCGCATGCTGCGACGTCAGACGTTCGAGCGCTTCACCCGCGGTGGCGGCTTCAACCTCTACGCGAGAATTGCCGCCGGCGAAATGCCGCAGCGCCGTGGGAATATTTATTGTGACTGGCATGACTTAAGTTTCCTTTCAGGGCACGTTCAACTCTTTGGAGTGCGGTGACCTGTCACCGCTTTGGTCGGTCGCGACTTGTCGCGCCCATATGCCTACTGACCTGCTTCGAAGATGCGGCGTCGAGCCGCCGCAGACCAAAGCGGCGCCAGGTCGCCGCACTCCAAATCACCGCCCCTACGCAGACGGTACTGACAGGACCGAGATCTCTTCCTCTACAAATTTTGAGCGGTCCGGTTGCATTTCCCACGAGCGCAGATCGCCGGCCGCGCCCGACTTCACGGCAACGACGATGTAAGAATATACCGGCCAGGCGTGCTCCAAATCATATTGAGAAGGCACGGCTGGATGATCGGGATGCGAATGGTAAAACCCAACAACGTCCAAACCCTTCGCTTGGGCGTACTGGTCGCCACGCAGCAACTCTTCAGGACGAATCAGGAAGCGATTGCGCTTCGCGGTTTCTTCGCGCGCGTTTGAGATTGGATAGACCTCTTTGATCGACTTCACACCGCTGTGCTCAAAACTGCCCAGCAGCAAACCGCAACACTCGTAAGGATAGTCTCGTTCGCCATGCGCGGCGATTTCGATACGTTGTTCTTTAGAGATCTGAATCATTTGTTTAGGCGAGGGCACCGCCCTCGCGAACCGACGGCGGGCAGTGCCCGCCTCTAAACTTCAAAGAGTTGGATATTACGAGCTAATCCTCATATCTTTCGGCGCCGTCGCAAAGAACTGTGACCACGACTGAGCCGGCGGGCAATGAACGCGCCAGCCGCAGCGCTGCGAAAACGTTCGCGCCGGAACTCGTTCCCACCAGCAAGCCTTCTTCCTGCGCCAGACGGCGCGTCATTTCCTGACCGTCTTCCGTTGTCACCTCGACACTCTCGTCCGCGAGCCCCGGATCGTAAATCCCAGGGACCAGCGCCGTAGCCATGTGTTTCAAACCTTCGAGACCATGAAACGGCGAATCGGGCTGCATCGAGATTGCGCGAAGGCTGGGCTTCAGCTCTTTCAGTCTCCGCGTCGTTCCCACAAACGTTCCCGACGTTCCCAGGCCCGCGACGAAATGCGTCACGCGGCCTTCAGTCTGTTCCCAAATTTCCAAACCTGTACTTTCGTAGTGGGCGCGCCAATTTGCCGGGTTGTTGTATTGGTCCGGGTAGAAATATTTGCCAGGCTCGCGCGCGGCCAACTCCCGCGCAACTAGCTGCGCGCCATCGGTAGACAACAAGGGATCAGTCTCAATCAGTTCCACGCCAAAGCTGCGCAGAATTCGTTTGCGTTGCTCGCTCGCGTTTTTCGGCAGACAGATACTGACTGGATAGCCACGCGCCGCGCCGATCATTCCGTAAGCGATGCCGGTGTTTCCACTCGTCGCATCAAGGATCGTCAGGCCCGCACGCAAACGTCCCGTTCGCTCGCCTTCGAGAATCATCCAGAGCGCGGGCCGATCTTTTACGGAGCCGCCAGGATTGAGATGTTCGGCCTTGGCGAAAATTTCGACGTCCGCGGGCAGGTCGCGTGTGACGTTTCGCAGTCGGATCAGGGGAGTGTTGCCGATCCTGGATTCGAGCGAATCGGCTGACGCCGGCTGGATTAGTTCGTTGAGTAAAGCGGTTGACATGACAGTCTCGAACTTGCGCGTCCGAATTTTGGAGTGCGCTGACCTGTCAGCGCTTTGGTTCGTGGCGGCCTGACGCCACGTTTTGTTTCGATCGATGGTCGCGACAGGTCGCGACCGACTAAAGCGCTGACAGGTCAGCGCACTCCAAAAAAAACGTACAAAAATAAAAAGCCGGTTGCGAATCATTGCAAGACTCGCGACCGGCTTTGAAAACTCTTGCTGCGCCTGGCTAACTACTCATCGCTTCTGGCGCTGCCAAAGCCTTCCCGGTCGCGTCTCGACAACAAACGCAACAGGTGCACTGGCAACAGCAGCAGTAAATAGCGTTGAGCATGATTTGTTAACCGGCTTGAACTATAGGAACGGCCCGAAACGATGTCAAGCCAAAGATGCGGCCGCAGGCACCAGGGCAGAAGCCCGACCGTCAGGGAGGGCGTAACTAGGCGCCCCTCCCTCACCGATCAAGCTACTGCCCCGTTGAAGGTTTCACCGCGGGCCGCCAGAGCGACGCCAGGCGTCCGCCGCTCAGCGACTGCACAAAGCTCATCACGCCCATATAGCCGAAACCGAAGAAGAACAGGAAGAGGAAGGGCACCGTGCCCCACATGCGCATGCGCGCGGCGTAGAGGATCGCGAGCAGAAAATAGACCGAGAAGCTCAGCTCCAGCAACGGCAGCAGACCACGCTTGCGTTTGTACTTCTTGCGTTTCCAGGTTTCGTCGTGAGTCTTCTCCACCTGATATTTGGGCGTGCGCACGAATTCGCTCTTGATTCCGAAGAGGGCCTCAAGCACGGCGCGGGCGTTGGAAAAAGCGAGGCCGATGCCCAGCGCCATCACGAGGGGCAGATGCAAGAGGCGCGGCGTGCGTTTCTCGTCGAGATACCACACGGCCGTTCCATAAAACAGGAAAACTGAAACTGACGAAAAGAACAGCAGCGGCAGATCGATGATCATCAAATGGTAGAACGGCTGATTGTAACGAACCAGCAGCAGCGGAAACTGCAGAAAACTCGCGACAATCATCAGCGGGTAACTGATGTTGCCGGTCAACCGGAAAAACATTTCCAACCGCACGCGCATCGGCAGCTTTGAGCGCCAAATTCGCGGATAGAGTTTGATGCCGACTTGCATCACGCCCTTGGCCCAGCGCCTTTGCTGCGCCTTGAAAGCGTTGATCTCAACTGGAATTTCCGCCGGCGCTTCCTCGTCAAGCAGGTAGACAAATTTCCAGCCCATCAACTGCGCGCGAAAACTGAGATCGGTGTCTTCAGTTAAAGTGTCGTGTTGCCAACCGCCGCTTGACGCGATCGCGTCGCGCCGCCAAATGCCCGCCGTGCCGTTGAAGTTGAAAAATCCGCCGGTCCGATTGCGCGTGGTTTGCTCGACTACGAAGTGACCGTCAAGCATGATCGTCTGCAGGCGCGTCAGCAGGTTGTAGTCGCCGTTGATGTGCGACCAGCGCATTTGCGCGCAGCCAACCATCGGGTCGGTGAAGAAGTCGACGAGCTTGCGCAGGCAATCGGGTTTGGGGACGAAGTCGGCGTCGAAGATCGCGAGCAACTCGCCCTTCGCTGTCTTCATGCCGTTCTCGAGCGCGCCGGCCTTGAACCCGGTGCGGTCCAGGCGATGCACGTATTCAATGTCGAAACCGAGTGCCCGGTACTTCGCGACTGTCGTCTCGCTGATCTTGACGGTCTCGTCAGTTGAGTCGTCAAGCACTTGAATCTGGAGTTTGTCGTTCGGGTAATCAATTTCAGTGACGGCCTTGACCAGTCGCTCGACGACGTACATTTCGTTGAAGAGCGGGAGCTGGACCGTGATCACCGGCAGCTCGGCTTCGCTGAATGAGCCTTTGGGTACGGGAACAAATTTGCGATAACGCCAGAAGTCGATCACCTGCCGGATGCGATAACCGCCGTAGATGGCGAGCACTGTCAGGATCGTGAAATACGCGATCAGGATCGTCCAATCAAAACCGTCGAGCTGGTAAAGCGGGCTGATGTTCGCGTCAGACTTTGTGATCGCGGCGGAAAAGTTGGCGAAATCCCTGGCGAGATCGGGCGTGGGAAACGGGGTGGGGGAAGACTGTAAGAACGAAAACATAGGAAACTCAGGCACTCACTGAAAGCGCCGTGCGGAAACTGCCCGGACGGCGCGAAACTAATTTCACTGGGCGACAGAAACGGCGAGTCTCTGTTGCTGGAAGGCAGGGGATTTTAGCCTATTGCGAAGCGTAATCAAAGCAGCCGAACGAGTCGGCAGCAGCTCATGAAATTGAGACATTGGACCGCAGCGCCAAGGGCGCGAAATGCAGAAGCCTGGGGCATCGCCCCAGGACCAGAAGGTTGGTGAAATCCGGTAGCGCTGAAAGCGCGAAATTGACTGGAGATCACTTGGCGCTTGCGGTTTCGCGCTTTCAGCGCTGGAAAATTTGTAAACGCTGCGTTTCCTGGGGCGTTGCCCCAGGCTTCCACATTTCGCGCCGTTGGCGCTCGTACATCTCGCGCCGATTGGCCGCTTGGCTGTCAGATTCAGATGCGCCGTTCGGGTGCGCTGTAATCGCTCGGCGCCGCGGCAATGTTGGTTACTAAGATTTCCGGTGCGATTTTGTTCGGCGTTTCCGCCTTTGAACACTCTCGCGTTCCCCATTCGCGCAGGCTCAAATCCATCAAGCCCGGCATGACATAAAAGACTGCAACCGCGCCGAGCAGTGCACCGGTCGCGAACCGGGAAGTGTGCGTGTTCTCCCAAATTTCAAAAAACCCGAGCGCGAAGTCGATCGCGAGCGGCGCCGCCGCCAGGAACAGCCATTTTCGTTTTGGCGCTTCGGTCTGTCTCAACGAGCAAACGAATGGATAAAGCAAAGTCGCAACGGTGAAGCCTGCGTAAAGACCGGTGCAGCGCGAGCAGACTGCGAAGGGATGGCCCGACAGGAAAAACGAGCGCTCCGGAATTTGATGACAGACGTAGCTAAACGCGCGGTAGACGGTCAGCCCCCAAAATGGATGGCCGCTTTCAAGCGCGAACGGAGCGCCGACGATGAGCGACATCACCGCGACGCACCCGGCGGCGGCGATGAACCACATCACGAGGGGACGACGGTTAGTGACGCCGCTAGAGACGATCTGGGGAATGTAATTTTGTGGCGAAGCGTACATCGACATTTTCGCTCGTGAAACCTCGGGCTCCCGCGTTTGTTTCTCCCTCCCCTGACACCGCCTTGCACAAGAAATACAAAAAGAAGCGGGGGCAAGCCCACCTTCCTGACCGCGAGTTGATTAGAGTTGGGGTCTCATCTCCGCGAGAGTGGCTTTCAGCGCAAAGCATCGAGCAAATTCCGAAGTCTCAGGGTTAGGAAGGCGGGCTTGCCCCCGCTCTTATCCGCACTGGAAACACTTTTTGTGCAACCCCGCACCGCTATTTGTGCCGTCCGCACCGCTATTTGTGCCGTCCGCACCGCTATTTATGCCGTCCGCACCGCTATTTATGCCGTCCGCACCGCTATTTATGCCGTCCGCATCGCTATTTGTGCCGTCCGCACCGCTGTTTATGCCGTCCGCACCGCTGTTTATGCCGTCCGCATCCGCTACTCAGCGTACCGATACAGCAGCTTGTCGTAGGCATCGATGCGGCGGTCGCGCAAAAACGGCCAGTTCTGCCGCGTCTCCTCGATCTTGTCGAGGTCGCAGTCCACAACCAGCACCTCTTCTTTATCAGCAGAAGCCTTCGCGATGATTCGACCAAACGGATCGGCCACAAACGATTGCCCCCAGAAGTTCAGTTTCCCTTCCCTGCCGACGCGATTCACAACTACGACGTAAACTCCGTTCGCGATCGCGTGCGCCCGTTGAATAGTTTCCCAGGCGGAATGCTGCGCCTGGTTCATCTCTTCTTCCTCGCCGGGCAGCCAGCCGATCGCGGTCGGGTAAAAAATAAACTCGGCGCCACTCAACGCCGTCAGGCGCGCGGCTTCGGGAAACCACTGATCCCAGCAGACAAGCGCTCCGATTTTGCCGTGCTCAGTGTTGTGCGTTTGAAAACCCAGGTCGCCCGGCGTGAAGTAAAATTTTTCGTAATAGAGCGGATCGTCGGGAATGTGCATCTTGCGATACTTGCCGGCGATCTTTCCCGCGGCGTCGATGATCACAGCCGTGTTGTGGTAAACGCCCGCGGCGCGTTTTTCAAAAAGCGAAGCAAGGATGACGACCTTTTTCTGCCGCGCGACTTTGCCGAGCGCTTCGGTAGTCGGTCCCGGAATTGTCTCAGCCAGCTTGAAGAGTTCGATGTCTTCAGTCTGACAGAAATATTGCGAGCGGAAGAGTTCCTGCAGGCAAATAATTTTCGCGCCTTTGGCGGCAGCCTCGCCGATGCGGGCGATTGCTTTCTTGAGATTTGCGTCAGGTTTTGGTCCGCAGCTCATCTGGACCAGACCAACCTTGACGACGTTCGACTTCGCTTTCTTTGGCATGCACGAAAGTATAACAAAGGCTTTGCGGCTCTGCCGCCTGCTGTGCGGAAAGGCTCGGCCTTTCCGGCCTACACAATCTAGTTGAATGAGGCTGCGCCTTACGTTCGAGGCGTAGCCTCTCAGATTCTCAATACCTTTGTCGGAAAGGCCGAGCCTTTCCGCACAGCAGGCGGCAAAGCCGTTCCACACTAGTCGGCCAGCGGCAGGTGACCATGCCAAAGGGATCAGTTAAGATGTCCGGTCGTTATCAACCCTAAATTCCAAAGAGAGATCCCAATGATTGAATTTGAGCTGACTGAAGACCACAAAGCCCTGGTGCAAACCGTCCGCGAGTTTGCGCAAAAAGAAGTCGCACCCTTCATCAAAGAGTGGGACGAAACGCAGGAGTTTCATCCCGAAGTTTTGAAGAAAATGGGCGAGTTGAATTTGCTGGGCGTCTGCATTCCGGAAGAGTACGGCGGCGCCGGCTTTGACTACATTTCGCTCGGCCTGGTTTGCGAAGAGCTGGAAGCAGTCGACACTTTTCTGCGCGTCGTCATGTCGGTCCATACGGGCCTGAATTCGCTGACACTGCTGACCTGGGGCAGCGAAGCACAGAAGCAAAAGTACCTGGTGCCGCAAGCGAAAGGTGAGAAGTTGGCGACTTATGGTTTGACTGAACCCGGCGCCGGCTCTGATGTTGTCGGCTCACGATCCACGGCGCGGCGCGAAGGCGACGAGTATGTGCTCAACGGCGAGAAGATGTGGATCAGCCTCGCAGACATCGCGGACAACTTTCTGTTCTTCTGTTGGACCGATGAAGAGAAGCGCCGCAATCGCGATCACTCCGGCATGTCGTGCTTCATAGTTGAACGCAGCATGAAGGGTTTCACTTCCGGCACGATTCACGGCAAGCTCGGCATTCGCGCGGGCAACACCGGCTACTTCTCGCTGCAGGACGTGCGCGTGCCCGTCGAGAATCGCGTCGGCGAAGAGGGCGAGGGATTCAAGATTGCGATGTTTGCGCTCGAGCAGGGACGCTTATACAGTTGCCGCCGGCGCGACCGGAGTCATTCGCGCCTCGCGCGACGCTTCAGTCGCCTACGCGCTGGAGCGCGAAACCTTTGGCACCAAGATCGCCAACCACCAGTTAGTCAAACAGAAAATTGCGGAGATGGAAGCCGACTATCAAATGTCGCACCTGCTGTGTCTGCGCGCCGGCTATTTGAAGAACACCGGACAGGCGAACGCGCGCGCGACGAGCCTCGCGAAGTGGCAAGCGACTGTACGCAGCGAGAAAGCCGCGTCGATGGCGATCGAGGTCCACGGCGCAAACGGTTATTCAAACGACTACCCCGTCGAACGCTACCTCCGCAATTGCAAAGCCGCGATCATCTACGAGGGAACACGCGACATCCACACGCTGATGCAGGCGGACTGGGCGCTGGGGTTGAAAAAGGAAAAGGCCGCGCGCAAGACGCTGCCGCCGTGGAAACCAAGCGACGCGCGCTAATTTAAACCCTGCCCGTTTAGAAGGCGGACTTGTCCGCCTCGCCTGCGACGGTGGGACAAGTCCCACCTCTAAACGGCATCGGATAAACGGAATCGGATTAGACTTCTAGTTCACACTTCCAAAACGTTCAAAGGCACGAAGGATCTGTTAAGGATCGCTTCGTGCCTTTTGTTTTAGTGGTTAGGTTTTACTTCCGCGCCTCGCAGAAGCGATTAGTCACTTTGTGCAAAGTTATTTGAATCAGTGTCGCATCGTCTCCGACTTGGCGTGCCTGGCGTCTTGGCGGTTGTCCCTACTTCCGCGCTTCGAAGACGCGATTGAACGGCGTCTCGGTGGCGCGGCGGAATTCTTTGAACCCGCCAGCGAGCACGACCTCACGAATTGCGGACTCAGGAGCCACCGCCCCCAGCGCCGGTCCATTCAACGCCAGCGAGTTTGCGGTGCAACACAGCGTCGACGCGCCCGAGAAAGTGCGTCCGATGATGTTGAAGTTTTCCTCGACCGTATTTCCCGCCATCGGCTCAACGATCAAGGCGCTGCCATCCGGCGCCAGGACTTCCGCCGCACGCTTCGACGCGCCTAACGGATCGCCCATGTCGTGCAGGCAATCGAAGAAAGCGACCATGTCATACTGCTGATCGGGGAAGTCGCCGGCGTTGGCGACTTCAAACGTGACGCGATCGGAAACCCCGGCGTCGGCCGCGCGCTGGCGTGCCGTCTCAATTGACTTCTCGTGATTGTCGAATCCCCAGAAGCGCGAGTTGGGATACGCCTGGGCCATGATGATGGTTGAAGAGCCGTGGCCGCAGCCGACGTCGGCAACCTTGCCGCCCGCTTTCAACTTTTCTTCAATGCCGGTGAGCGCGGGAATCCAGACTCGCGATCAGATGCGCGGCGTAACCCGGACGGAAAAATCGCTCGACGCCCACGAACAGATCCGGATCGTGATCGCCCCACAGGATGCCGCCGCCGTTCTTAAAGCAGTCTTCGATTCGCGGAGTGGCATTCGTCATCGCCTTGATGACATGAAAGCCGCCGCCAACATAAAAGGGACTGTTTTCGTCAGTCAGCGCCATCGACTGTTCCGGCGACAACGAATAGCGTCCACTGTCAGCGTCGTAACCAACGTAGCCGCTGGCGGCCTGGTTGATTAGCCACTCGCGCACGTAGCGTTCGTTGGTTGAAGTCTGGGTGGCAAGTTCGGCGGGAGTAACGGGTCCACCGGCGGCCAGCGCTTTGTAGAGACCTAATTTCTGGCCGATGTAAGCGAGGGAAGAACTCAGTGCGGCGCCGAAATCGCCGACTACCTTGCCCAAAAATTCATGCATTTTGTCTTCGTTGATTGGTGCTGGTTGTGTGACAGCAGACATAGTACCTCCTCAAAAGGGTTGAAGGGATTGTAAAAGGTCGGGATTATTTGGGGACTTTCTACGCCAGGTGAGATGGCAAGTCAACTCCGGAAGGGGCCGGATAGGAAGCGGGGCAAGCCCCCTTCCTCACCCCGAGATTCTCAACCATGTTCGTGAGCCCTGAAAATGAAAGGCTTTCAACCTGGAATTTTGAGTCTCAACTCGAGTCAGCTCGAGGTCGGGAAGGCGGGCTTGCCCCCGCTCTTCGCTCAGTTCGCGGGCGCTTTGGTATGCGCCGCGATCCAATCACCGATCGTTTGCAGCGCGACGGGCGCGATTGTCTCTTCAATCTCCGCATACTCTGACGGCGCGCCGGTCTTCGTCGTCTGAAACAAGTGATTCAAATTCGGGAGCATCACGATCTTGTAATCCTTGTTGCCGCCCTCTTTCAAAGCTTGTTCGATTCCGTCGAGATCTTCCTTGGCAGGTACCTGCAGGTCCTTCTCGCCATTGATCGCCAGCACCGGCACTTTGACCTTCATCAAAACCGGCCGCGGGTCGTAGCTCAGGAAATAACGAAACCAGTCGCTGGCCCACATAAAACTCTGCAGGTCCGCCGAAGCCAACTGAGCGTCTATTTTCTTTTTGGCTCGGTCTGCGCGTTTCACGGCGGCTTCGTGCATCTTCTGCCGGGCGACGGCGTTGTCCTTTTCCTGAGCGGCGGTGTCGATTAACTGTTGTCCCTCAGCCATCGCTTGCTCAACTTCCCTTTCACACTCGGCGGCGGCGATCAAACCGATCTGCTTCGCCAGCAGCTTGTCGCCGGGAATGCCCGGGCCGGCCATCAAAACGATGAAGGCCACCTCAGTCGACTTCACTGCGGCCAGCGGCGCCGCCATGCCGCCCTCGCTGTGTCCAACCAGTCCAATCTGTTTCGGATCGATCTCTTTGCGCGCTTTCAAGAATTCCACGCCGGCCAGCGCGTCGGCAGCGTAGTTCTCGGTCGTATCGTTTGGCCCAGGCTTGGAAGTGCCGCCGACGCCGCGATCGTCCGCTCGCAGAACCGCGATGCCGCGCCGCGTCAGGTAATCCGCCAACACCAGGAACGGCTGATGGCCCAGCAATCCTTCGTTGCGATCCTGCGGACCGGAACCGGTGATCAAAACGACTGCCGGAAACGGACCGGCGCCGGGCGGCAACGTCAACGTCGCGGCAAGCTTTACGGAGTCCTGCTTGTTTTCGTAAGAGACTTCTTCCTCTTTGTACGGATAAGGTTTCTTCGGCGTCTGGGGACGTTTGAGTTCCAGCTGCGAAACATCGCTGACGCGTTTGAATTCCAGCGGCATCGCGGCGCCTTGCGTGAACTCGCCGGTCAGTTGCGCGCCGTCTTTGCTGAGCGTGCCCACATAGGAAGCGCGCAGAGCTTTCATTTCAAATTTCAGCGTGCCATCCTGGAAGCTAATCGTGTCCACCGCCAGGTCCTTGGCGTTTTGATCGAGACTGTCCATCGTCGCTTTGAGCGCGCCGTCAGCAGTCTTTGAAACCTTGAGCACGAGGCGCAGTTTGAAGCCGCTCACGTCGAGCGCGCCCAGCCAGTTGCCTTCGATGCCGGGGGCTTGGGACGTTGGTTGAGGCGTTGCCGGGGTTTTCGAGCGCTCGACCGCCGCTTCCGCATCGCTTATTCCACGGAAGGTTCGGACGTTTTCCCTCACCCGCATAAAGTCCAGTGGCTTGGCGCTGCCGTGCTTAAACTGTCCGCTCAGTTGCATGGCGTCCTCGCTGAGCGTGCCGACGTAAGAAGCATTAAGAGTCTTGATCTCAAACTTCAGCTTGCCATCCTGAAAGGTAATCGTATCCACTGCCGGTTTCATGAGCTTTTCACTCAAAGTCTCGACGGTGGCGGTCAACTTGCCGTCCGGAGACTTTGAAATCCGGAGTACAAACGTGTGTTTGACGCCGCTGATGTCGAGCGAGTCCGCGCTCATCCATAGACCTTCAACGCCTGAATACCTTTGTTGAGACGCCGGCTGAGATGAACGCGCGTGAGCAGCAGGGCCTGACGCGTTTGCCGGCAGAGGCGACAACAGGCCGAGAATCAAGACGAATAAGACGAGCAAGTGTAGAATTTTGCAATGCATTTGAGTAACTCCTTCAACTGACTTCGGTGGCGACCGGGGCAGAAGCCCGACCGTGAGGGAGGGCTTTGTGGCGTTCCTCGAAATTGTACGTTACAAGAAGAGCCCTCCCTTACGGTCGGGCTTCTGCCGCTCATACTCCTTGATCGTCGCTTTCGTCCAAACCGTTATCTGAACCCGTTTGTGACTGGAAGTCGGCTTCCGCAGTGGCGGCGGCAAGTTCCTGATGACGCGCGATTGCGCGGGCGACAGCTTCCTCGATTTCTTCCAGCCGGAAAGGCTTGGTGAAATAAGCAAAGGCGCCGAGGCCAATCATTTCCCGACCGTCGGCGCCATCGGGCAGTCCGGAAATCACAATCACGGGCGTGGCGGGATGTTTCGCCTGGATGTATTTCAGCAGTTCGCGGCCGCTCAGTCCGGGCATGGAAATGTCAGTCAGCACGGCGTCGTAAGTTTCGACGTCGAGATAGGCGAGGGCCTGCTCCGCGCGATCGGCCGTGTGGCATTCGTGTGAGGCGGACAGCAACTCGTGGAGCGTGTCGCGCACGAGATTGTCGTCGTCAACGATCAGTAATGTAGCCATCTGATTGAGTTTCTCCTGTCGCGATGAGGCCCACCTAAATTCCGTTAGGCAGTCGCATTCTAGCCGCCTTTGACCGCAGCACGCTAGCGAGTAACGCCTGCCGGTTGCTTAACAACGTCGCTGACGACTGAAAGCGTCGAACAAAAACTGACTGCCGGTCTTGCCACCTGCCACAACTACAAATAACTGAAGCGCTCTGCTAGTATGAGTCCGCACTTCTTCAACTGCGGACGCTCGGGCACTTGACGCTGTTCGCGAACAAACTTCCGAATTCAGGAGACTAACAATGATGGGCCACGAGCTAAAGACAGAGCGCGAGCTGTCTCTGGATTTTTTGCGCGTCTGCGAATCGGCAGCGATTGCCGCGGCGCGTACGATGGGCCAGGGCGACCGCAAGTATTCCGACCACGTTGCGGTTGAGGCGATGCGCGAAGTGATGGACACGGTGCCGATGCGTGGCCGGATCGTGATTGGCGAGGGCGAACGCGACGAAGCCCCGATGCTTTATATCGGCGAAGAAGTCGGCGGCGGCTATGGCGTGAGTGAAGACCTCGCGGAATCCTGTCCCGAAGTCGACATTGCAGTCGACCCGCTCGAAGGCACGAACCTTTGCGCGCTCGGCGCGAACAATGCGATTGCGGTGCTGGCCGCGGCGGAACGCGGCGGCTTGTTGAATGCGCCCGATCTTTACATGGACAAGATCGTGGTTGGCCCATCGTCGCGCGGGGTGGTCGATCTCGACGCGCCAGTCAAAGACAATCTCAAGAACATCGCGCGCCGGCTCGGTCGCGACGTCGAAGACTTGACCGTGATCGTGCTCGATCGCTCGCGTCACCAAAAGTTAATTGCTGACGTGCGCGAAGCCGGCGCACGCATCCGGTTGATTGGCGACGGCGATCTCTCCGCCGGCATCTCCGCCGCGGTAGCGGGCACGAACATTCACGCTCTCGTCGGCATCGGCGGCGCGCCTGAAGGCGTGATCACCGCGGCCGCGATGAAATGTTTGAACGGCGAGATTCAGGCGCGATTGATTTTCGATCCCGAACGTCTTGGCGTTGATAAGGACAAGGTCCCGCCGAGGGAAGTCGTTTTGGAGCGTTTGCAGTCGATGGGAATTTCAGACGCGAACAAAATCTACGACACTAATGATCTGGCGCCGGGCCGGAAGATTATTTTTGCAGCCACCGGAGTCACTGACGGCGCGTTGCTGAAGGGCGTCAGGTTCTTTGGCGCCGGTAAGCGCACGCATTCCGTGGTGATGACAACGGAGTCGCGGCACATTCGGTTTGTCGACACGCTGCACATCGAAGGCGGGCCCGATACAGTCATTCGCTTTTAGTTTGTAGACTCAGCACCGATGATCACTTCGACGCCGGCCGCACTCGGTTACCGCATGCCTGCCGAATGGCAACGTCACACCGCGACGTGGCTAAGCTGGCCGAAGGATCCGGAAACGTGGCCCGATCGCGTCCCCGAAGTTGAAGAAATTTTTCTGCAGATGATGGCGGCGCTCGCGCCACACGAGATCGTCAACCTCCTCGTCGACGATCGAGCGACAGAAGCCACGGTGCGCGCGCGTTGCACTTTCCCGGGCGCCGAAAATATTCACTACCATCAAATTCCCACCGTCGATTCCTGGATTCGTGACTACGGACCAAACTTTCTGGTGGCCGAAAAACAGGCGCCGCTCGCTTTCAACGATTGGATTTTCAATGCCTGGGGCAACAAGTACGAGGAATTGAAGCAGGACGATTCCGTACCGGCGCGCCTGGAGAGCTTGCTGCGGGTGCCGCGGTTTGAGCCCGGCATCGTGATGGAAGGCGGGTCGATCGAGGTCAACGGGTCGGGCTGCGTGTTGACGACGGAGCAGTGTTTGCTGAATCCAAATCGCAATTCCCACCTGAGCAAGGACGAGATTGAGGGTTATCTGAAGAGTTACCTCGGCGTCGAACGGGTTCTGTGGCTGGGCGAAGGAATTGTCGGCGACGACACCGACGGACACATTGACGACATCGCGCGCTTCGTTGCCCCGGACACGATCGTCTGCGCCGTTGAGGACGATCCCGAAGACGCCAACTATGAACTGCTGCAAGACAATTTGACGCGCCTGCGAGCGATGACCGACGCGAATGGCCGTGCGTTTGAGATGGTCACGTTGCCAATGCCGGGCGTTGTCGGCGGCACGAGCACGGACAGTCGCAACCTCGATCGCTTGCCTGCCAGTTATGCAAATTTCTACATCGCGAACGAGGTCGTGCTCGCGCCCGTCTTCGGACACGCGAATGACGGCGAGGCTCTCGAGATATTACAAAGACTGTTTCCCACTCGACGCGTGGTAGGGATTAACTGCGAGCCGCTGGTGTGGGGCATGGGAACGATCCATTGCGTCACGCAACAACAACCAGAAGTCTAGCCGCGGATTAACGCGGATGGACGCAGATCGGAAAAAACCTAAGAAAAAAGCGCGGGGGCAAGCCCGCCTTCCCGACCTGAGAGTCTACCAACCGGCTCGGTACCTCTAGTTTGGAAGCCGTTCAATCAAGGATCACGACTCACGTCTGATCAGCTCAAGGTCAGGAGGGGGCTTGCCCCCGCGCTGCATCAAAGAAAGTCCTTTGCAGCTTCCTTTGCCTCCTCTTCATCGTGAACGCGGCCGTCGAGCTGCATTTCATAAACAGCTTTCGTTATTTCCCCGATACGCGGGCCGGGCGTCAGGCCGAGCTCCAGCAGGTGGCGCCCTAACAACAGCGGCGCCGGCGCACGAGTCTCGACTTTCAATTCCTGCGCGCGCTGAATAAACCAATCCTGCGCTTCAGCACCAAACCGCTTTTCGTGCGGCACCCAATCAGCATTGCGCCCTAACGAATCTGCTTTCGCGACGCGGTAAAGCAGGTCGAGTTCACACTTGCGCGCGAGACGCCGAAAAGCGCCATCGCCCACCTCGTCCTGCTTCTTGAAAAAGGCGCCGGGCTTCAGATGATCTCGCACGAGCGCAATCACCTGGTCGCGCACGTCGTAACCGTCAAGCGTGTGAATGTTGAGCCGATCCAAAAAGCTCGCCGTCGGCGCCACGCCCGCTTCTTCATGACCACGAGAGCGCAGGCGACCTTCGAGAAATTCCGTGGTCGACGGCTTGCCGAAATCGTGAGCGATCGCCGCGAGCATCACAGTGACTTGTTTCGCAAACGGCAAGTCGTCGATCAACTCGCGCGCGCGATCGCTGACCAGAAGCGTGTGCACAAAAACGTCGCCCTCGGGGTGCCACTCCGGATCTTGTTGCACCCCAATCAGGCTCTTGATCTCCGGGAACAACTGATCGACAGCGCCAAGCTTGCGCAACCAGTCCAGTCCAATCGAGGGCCGGCGCGCACGCAGCAGCAGCTTTTCCACTTCGCCCCAAATTCGCTCCGCCGGCAGATCCAACAAATCGATGCGGCTGCATAGCGCGACTGTTTCCGGCTCGATATCAAACTCAAAACGCGCGGCAAACTGCGCGGCACGCAGCACTCGCAGGCTGTCTTCGGGAAACGTTTCGTTGGAGACGGCGCGCAGAGTTTTGTTCCTGATGTCTGACTGGCCGGCGAATGGATCGAGGATCTCGCCGGTCAGTGGATCTTGAAGAATCGCATTGACGGTGAAGTCGCGACGGCGCGCTGCATCTTCGATAGTCATCGCCGGATCGCCTTCGATCACAAAAGCGCGATGGCCGCGACCAGACTTTCGTTCGCGTCGCGGAATGGACACGTCGAGGTCCGAACCTAATTTGTAAACTGTGAAGGCTTCACCGACGACGTTGACTGGCCCAAAACGATCGAGCAACGACCGTAGCGCCGCGGGTTCAACGCCGTAGACTTCGACGTCCCAATCTTTCGGCCGGCTTTTCATGAGCAGATCGCGAACACAGCCGCCGACGAGCAGCGCGCGACCGCCGGCAGCGCGAACCGCCTGGGCCAGGTCTATGACTTTTTGGGGCAGCAGATTTTCTGAGCTCAAAGGTGTCATCCTACGAATCAGCGGGGCAAGCCCACCTTCCCAACTTGAGAGGTTCTCGAACTGTCGCTGGATCTCGCCTTGAAAGTCTCTCCGACAGTCACTTAAACGCAACTGCGATCAGCTCGGGGCAGGAAGGTGGGCTTACCCTGTTTTGGTTCAGCGTCAACTCTCTTCCAGATGTTCGTCACTGTAATCCTCGACGAGTATTTGCAGGCCGCGGGTTGAGGGCAAGCAACTGATGATTTGCGCGCGGTCGATCTTCGTCAGGTCGGTGCCGGCGGCGTGCCAGAGTTTCACCCAGAAAGTTCGCGTTTCGCCGTGGATGGCGAAGGTCGAGCCGTCGTTCATCACGGCCACCGGTTCGGCGGTGGTGCCGTCGCGCAGTTCCTCGAGCAGCTCCGGAACGAACGGTTTGAACTGAGCAAACTGCACGAGGACGTCGCGATCGGCAATTTCCGCCGGCGGCAACTCAACCGGCTCGCTCGCTTCGAGCAGCAGGCGTGTCTCGGTTTGCAGATTTCGTTTTTTGACTACCGGCATTGAACTAACCCCAACCCATCGCAATGATCCGACGATCGTTTAGAGGCGGGCACTGCCCGCCGGTTCAACTATAGTCGTTATCAAATAGATCTAAGCTTGAGACGGCGGGCGGTGCCCGCCTCTAAACGTACGTTCGTTTTCGATTTGAACTACGCTTTCAGTCGCTTCAAAAGGTGTTCCTGCAAGTCCGCGATCTTCACGCGCTCCTGTTCCCAAGTATCGCGGTCGCGAACGGTTACGGCGTCGTCTTCAAGTGATTGATGATCGACCGTCACGCAGAAAGGCGTGCCGATTTCATCCTGGCGCGCGTAGAGTTTGCCGATGCCGCCGGTGTCGTCGTAAACCGCGCGCATCGACGGCTGCAGTGAACGCTTGATCGATTTCGCCAGCGCGACAATCTCCGGCTTGTTCTTCGCCAGCGGCAGAATCGCCGCCTTGATCGGAGCGAGCGCCGGATGAAGTTTCAGTATCACCCGCGTCTCGCCTTTGTCATTCGTCTTTTCTGAGTACGCGTCCATCAGCACAGACAACACGGTGCGATTGACGCCCGCCGCCGGCTCGATCACGTACGGATAAAAACGTTCCTTGTTCGCTTCGTCAAAATAGGACAAGTCATCGGTCGAATCAGGATTCAACCGCTTCCCTTCCGCGTCCTCGGGTTTCTTCGAATGCGTGCGCAGATCAAAATCGGTGCGGTTGGCGATGCCCATCAGTTCGTCCCACTGCCGCTCTTCCTCTTCGCGCTCCGGAAAGAAGCGATACTGAATGTCGACCGTGCGCTTGGCGTAGTGGGCCAGCTCCTCTTTCGGCTGCTCGTAAAGGCGCAGGTTGTCAGCGGAGATGCCGAGACTAGTAAACCAACTGTGGCAGGCGTCGATCCACTCCTGGTGCGCGGGCTCGTCTTCGCCGGGTTTGACGAAGTATTCCATCTCCATCTGCTCAAACTCGCGCGTGCGGAAAATGAAGTTGCCCGGCGTGACTTCGTTGCGAAACGATTTGCCGATCTGGGCGACGCCGAAAGGAAGTTTGCGGCGGCTGGTCGTCAGGACGTTTGCGAAGTTGATGAAGATGCCCTGGGCCGTTTCCGGGCGCAGGTAAACCAGCGAGGACTGATCATCTTCTTCGGACGCAGCGCCGACGTGCGTGCGAAACATGAGATTGAATGGCCGCGGCTCAGTAAGATTCTTCGAGCCGCAGTTTGGGCATTTGCCCTCAGTCAACTTGTCGGCACGCAGGCGAGTCTTGCAGTCGCGGCAGTCTACGAGTGGATCGCTAAATGTGTCTTCGTGTCCCGAATATTTCCAAACCAGCCGGTTCAGAATGATGGACGAATCGAGTCCTTCGATGTCGTCGCGCTCGTAGACCATCCAGCGCCACCAAGCCTGTTTGACATTATTGCAAAGCTCGACGCCGAGCGGACCGTAGTCCCAGGCGCTGCCCAGTCCGCCGTAAATCTCCGACGACGGAAAAACAAACCCACGCCGCTTGGCAAGGGAAACGATGGTTTCAATGTTAGGAGCAGACATAGGAAGTGAATCGTAAGTCGTAAATCGTGAATAGTTGAACAGCCGATTACTCTAGCGAAGTTGAGGCCAAATTGCCATTAAGCACTTCTATTCGAGTTGCGGAGAACGCGGAGAGGAAGTTCAAGTAAGCCACGACACATCTATTTACTATTCACTATTTGCGATTTACTAAGAAAAAGAGGAGCACCGCACGCTCCTCCCCTCGAAGTCTAAAATTTGAAGTTCGGGTTGTTACTTGGCCGGCGCCGGCGCGGTGATGTTGACGTCAACCTTTTGCGTGCCGCCGCCAAACAATCGTCCTCTAAAAACAAAGACGAGCGCGAAAATGACGATCACGAAGATCACCAGGACTGCGACAACGCCCGCGCTGCCGCCACCACCATTACCATCGTCACCCATAAAAACGAGATCCTCCTGTCTGGACAGTGCGAAGGTCAAACTAACTGGCGGGGGATGCGAAGATTGTTAACACAACGGTCAGTCCAAAGTCCAACGTTAAGAGTCCAAAGTCTAGTTCAATGTCAGTTTAGAGGCGGGCACTGCCCGCCGGTTCAAGCATCGTTCATATTCGAATCAAACGTGAGACGGCGGGCAGTGCCCGCCTCTAAACGGACGTGCGACTTTGGACCTGGGACGTTGGACCCGGATCAAAACAGAAGGAGACAAGCAGCGGGCCTTGTCTCCTTCCGGCTAAGCATTCGTGTTGTAAACAGCGACGGGGTTTAGTTTCGGCCTCTTCTCCGCCGCGGCGTTCCGCCCGCGGGCCTGACGTCGCCAGCCTGGACCGTCGGTGTCGGCTGTGGCGGCGTGGCGCCGCTGGGAATCACCCACAACTCAACACAGTCTTCCTCGCGGAAGCCGCCGTTGATGACGGTGATGCGAGACTGGTCGATGCCTCGGTTCGACACCAGGTAATCCCGGGCGCGGCCGCCGAGCAAATCTGCCTGGCCGACGCGGCTGGTGCGACCGCCGTAAGCGATGACGTAGGTGGTCGTCGAAGGATCGTTTTGCAGTTCGACCGCCAGGTTGTCGAGACGAGCTTTCTGATCGTCGAACGAACAACTGCAGCAGACGTCAAACTGTCTTGAAGGACGTTCGACTCGCTCCGGTGGGCGAACGTACGAGGCTGCCTGCGCAGTCTGGCGACAGGCGGCTTCACCTGAGCCGTCGTCGACAACCAAAGTAGCCGTGACGCGTTGGCCGCCGAGGCCGGTTGAGTCAACCGTGAGCTTGTTTTCAGTGTTAGTCAGTATCTTGGCGCTGGTCGGACTTACCGTCCACGAGAAATTCAGCGGGCTGCTGCCGCTGTAGGCCGTGTCAGCAGTGAACGTTATTACGTCGCCCTCGTTGACTTCGCCGTCAACTGAAATGCTCACCGGATACGGGCAAGGCGATTTCGGAGCCGGCGGCGACGGGCGATAGTTGATAGCTACGCACTTGATGCGACCCGCTGACAGTTCGATTTCCCTGGTCCATCTTTGTCCGCCGGGCAGAGTGACCACGACGGTGTGAATGCCTGGATCAAGCTCGAACGAGCGATAGTCGGCAGTGGTCATGCCTTCCGGCTTGCCGTCGATTTCGATCGGCAGTCCGCCGGGCGTGCTTAAAATTTTGATTGAACCGTACTTGGCCAGCTTCTTCTTCTTGGCGTAGACGCTCGAAGACGGATGGGCCATGCAAAATGTAAGCGCGAGAAGCGCTGCGAAAACGATCTTGCCGTAAGCTCGGGGTCTGCTACGTGTTGCTTGCAACATTTTGATTAGCCCTCCTCCGTCGTCTGCAACTCGGTTGCCAGTTTGGCTTTGGCATACCGTCTACGCAAGCCGGCGCCGAAAGCCGCCAGGCCTGAACCAAACAAGAGCAACGAAGCCGGCTCGGGAATTTCGGGCGTGCCCGGAGGAGTTGGTGTCGTTGGCGGAGTCGGGGTGTCGCAGTCGTCGCAGCCGTGAATGAAGAAGAAAGGTATCGCGGCCAGGAAGAGCAGGGGCCACTTGGGGAAGCCGCCGCCAGGGACAGTGATTTCGCCGCAGTCGCAGATTGTGCCTTCGACGTCTCCCTGATCGACCACGTCCACGCCGGCCTGGGGGTCGGCGCTGACTGCAACGCCTGCGAGCAGCGTGTCGCCGGATTCGATGGAAACAACGTCAGGCGTGGTGGTGTCGGAAATCTCGCCAACGCCGCCGGCCGCCGACTCTTGCGCCGCCGAAGCCACTGGCGAAGGTCCGCTTCCTTCATCGACCGACGAATTTGAATTTTGCGAAACACTGCGGAGCCGAAGCTCGGGAGCATTTTGGTAGCTGCCAAGCACCTGAATCACTTCGCTGATTGCCACGGGCGCCGCGTGTGTCGGCACTCCGGACAGAAGCAAGATGCTCAGGATTGCAGCCGTGGGGCGAAAAGCTCGACTCGTCATCGGTTTGAAAAACCTCCTGGTGTCTTTCCTTGGCTGAAGAAGCCGGAAAAGGGTTTACATCGTTAAACTAATCAACCGCCGCGTCGAAGCCCTGTAAATATCGGGGTTTTGTTTGAATCACCGACGACGGTTTCGCTGGTTGATAGGGAAAGATGCTTAATAAAGAAAGGATTCCAATTTCACGAGGGATCGGGAGGTCTAAACTGAATAAAAAAGGAGGTTTGCGTCGCGGGCCTCGCGTGCAAACCTCCCTTTGGTCCTGTCGGAACCAACTGCGTGAGCGGGTGGCGTCTACTATCTGAGATCTCAAATTTGCGATTTGAAAACTTCAGAATGGAAACGCCAGGGTTCATACCCTGAGTAAACGGTCAATGCCGAGTGTTTCGTTGGGTTCCGGTCAGAACCACCTGCGTCAGCGGGTGGTCGTCCGGATGACACTCTCCCTGCCAAAAATTCGCGCGTACGCGATGAAGCAGTTCCACCCGCTGACGTAGCGGTGTTCTAACAAACGAGACTTAGTCAGCGTCGTCGTGGGCGCCAACTGAATCGCCGGCGGTGGCAGCATCAGCTTTACGTTCCTCGTCGCGTAGCACGGCTTTGCGCGAAAGCTTGATCTTGTTGCCTTCTTTGCCGATGCACTTGACGAGGATCTGCTGCCCTTCCTTCAGTTCATCACGAACGTCCTTAACGCGACGATCGGCGATTTCGGAAATGTGCAACAAACCGTCGGTGCCAGGGAAGATTTCAACGAAGGCGCCGAAATCAACGATGCGGGAAACCGTGCCGAGGTAGGTCTGATTAATTTCAGCCTCAGCCGTGATGCCGCGAATTCGCGCGACCGCAGCCTGCGCCGCTTCGCCACTCGCCGTGGCAATCGAGATCGTGCCGTCGTCAGACACGTCGATTTTCGCGCCGGTCTCTTCCACGAGGGATCGGATCATCTTGCCGCCTGGTCCGATGACGTCGCGAATCTTGTCCGGATTGATTTTGATCTGGATGATTCGTGGCGCCAGCGCCGAAATGTCCTCACGGGGTTCAGCGATGGCTTGCTCCATCACGCTGAGAATGTGCAGGCGGCCTTTGCGTGCCTGCTCGAGTGCTTCGGCCATGATCTGGGCGTTGATGCCGCCGATCTTGATGTCCATCTGCAAAGCCGTGATGCCTTCTTTGGTTCCAGTGACTTTGAAGTCCATGTCACCGTAATGATCCTCGGCTCCGGCAATGTCCGTGAGAATGGCGTACTTGTTACCTTCCATCACGAGTCCCATCGCAACGCCCGCAACCTGCGCCTTCAAAGGCACGCCCGCGTCCATCAGCGAAAGGATGCCGCCGCAAACACTCGCCATCGACGACGAGCCGTTTGACTCCGTGATATCGGAAACGATGCGCAGCGTGTAAGGGAAAACTGACTCGTCCGGCAGCACCGGTTCGATGGCGCGACGCGCGAGCGCGCCGTGGCCAATCTCACGACGGCTGGAAGAACCAAATCGTCCGACTTCACCAACCGAGTAATGCGGGAAGTTGTAGTGGAGCAAGAAGCGGCGCTTAACCTCGCCCTTCTCGATGTCGTCCATGAACTGCTCGTCTTCCTTGGTGCCGAGCGTCGTAGTAACGAGCGCCTGCGTCTCACCGCGGGTGAACAGCGCCGAGCCGTGAACGCGCGGCAACCAGCCAACTTCGCAGGTTATCGGCCGAATTTCGGAGAAACGGCGGCCATCGGGCCGGCGGCGACTATTGAGAATGTCGTCACGAAAGATGGTTTCCTTGAGGTGGTCGAAAGCCTTCTTGGCCTGCAGTCGCTTTTCCGGTACTTCCTCCGGGTAGGCTTCAACAACTTCCTTTTTCAATGCATCAACGGCGGCGTAGCTGTCGCGCTTTTCCTGGTCGGTCGTGTTCATGGCCGCGCGCAGGCGATCACCGTAGTTTCTCTGAATTTCACCCAGCAGTTCCTCGTCCATGACGGGCGCGGTCACTTCCCGTTTCTGGATGTCGAGCGCTTTGTACAATTCCTTCTGCCAGCGACAGAGGCGATTGATTTCCTTGTGCGCGAGCATCAGGGCCTCGACCATGATCTCTTCCGAAACTTCCGAGGCGCCGGCTTCGACCATCACGATCGCTTCTTCGGTGCCGGCGACGATCAGGTTCAGACGCGACTCGCGCGTTTCGTCGTAAGTCGGGTTAACAATGTAACGTCCTTCAATCAGCCCGATGCGCACGCCGGCGATCGGATTCATGAAGGGAATGTCGGAAAGGTAAAGTGCGCAGGAAGCGCCGGTGATGGCGATCACGTCGGGGTTGTTGTCGGGGTCGGCGGAAATGACGCTGGCGATCACCTGCGTCTCGTTGCGATAACCTTCAGCGAACAACGGCCGGCAGGGTCTGTCGATCAAACGACTGGTCAGCGTTTCCTTCTCGGTCGGCCGGCCTTCGCGCCGGAAGTAGTTTCCGGGGATGCGTCCGGCGGCGTAATTTGCTTCGCGGTATTCGACCGTCAGGGGGAAGAAGTCAATGCCTTCCCGAACGCTCGACGCGCCGACGGCGGCCACCAGCAGCATCGTGTCGCCGTAACGGATAACTATGGAACCGTCCGCCTGCTTGGCAACTCGGCCGGTCTCAACCGTCAATTCCTTATCGCCCAATTTTATTGATTCTTTGAGGTATTTCTTAACTGTCATCTTGTTTGTCTCCTTCGACAATTGCCTGAGTTAACAGGCGCGAGCGTCTCGTGCGCCTCGCTTTTTGGAATATAATTTTCAATGCCCGGGTTTAGTTCCCGGAGGACTCACGCCACGTGAAGCGTGTGAGAAATGCCGAAGCCGCCTGGGCGATTCGACGCCGCAATAACAATAAAGGCGACAAAGCCTCATCACCGTGAAGCTCTGCCGCCTTTTGTGCGTTGCGCTATGGCCGAACACGTCCGCTTGCTTGGGAATATCGCCGTCACGTTCGGCATCCTTGTGGCAAGCTCTTCGATAGACGCGGGCTTTAGGGAACCTGAGATTCGAAGTCTCTCGTCAAACTGCAGGTCTAACTCGGGTTTACTTACGGAGGCCCAGACGAGAAACTACCTCGTGGTAACGTTCAATATCCGTGCGCTTTAAATAATCCAGCAAACTCCGGCGCTGCGAGACCATCTTGAGCAGGCCGCGCCGCGAGTGGTTGTCTTTTTTATGGATTTTGAAGTGTTCAGTAAGCTCGTTGATTCTCTTGCTGAGTAAAGCCACCTGAACTTGTGGTGAGCCCGTATCTGTATCGTGGCTGCGAAAATCGTTAAGAATTTGTACTTTCGTTTCCTTGGCTAATGGCACTGCTTAAAATGATCCTCCCGAACAGCAGAAGTCCGTTACTAAACGGCAACCGCTAAGATTAAGTGTCGAAGTAAGTTAACACGCGACCCTGAGGCTGTCCAGCGGGCGTGCCTGAGGCGTTTGAGCCGAGCCACAGATTTACACGGATTTCAAAACTCCAGAAATCTTCACGATTCTGACCAGTCTTATCGGTTTTATCTGTGGCTGGTTCTCCTGTTATCTGGGAAAGCGCGACCGGTATTCGCCCGAAACGATGAACGCCTTGACCATCTCCGCCTGTTCGAAGTTGCCGTTAAACTGGTTCAGCTTGTCCAGCCAGAAACTGTAGCCGTCGGCATCGGGATCGCGGCGCAGGTAGCCGAAATACTGCATCATCACGAACGTTTCATTGCGCTTTCGGGCAATGAATCGGCCGTCTTCGACGATTTGCCTGAGCGCGCCGGCACGCGTCAACGCGCCGCTCGACAGCCCTGAAACCAGCGCCGCGCGCTCGTCGTTGCTGAAGTCGACGCCGGTGTTCGTTACCAACGCGTCAATGTAACCCTGATCCGAAAGCCCGTCGTACGCGGTGCGGAAAGCGGATCGCTGCACCCACGCCTCGATGAACTCCTGCTTGTTCGCGTTCAGGTCCGCCGCCCAGTCGCCCTGTCCAACGATGATGCCGCTGCCGACCACGGCCGCGTCAGGGATGAACTCGGCGTAAAGCGGTCGCCGTCCGAAGCTGGCGCGATAAAGGCCGTCAACCAGCCCGCCCGTCGCCTGAAATTCAATCGAAAGGAAATACGCAGCGGAGACGTTGATCCGGCGCCGTTCAACGCAGCCGGCGTCGCCGCCACACTCGATTATCTGATTGCTCCAGAAGTTGAACCCGCTTTCGTCGGGCTCACGGCTGAGGAAATCGACGTAGTGTTGACGAACAAAATAGTCTGCCGTGTCGATCGCGTCGCCGCTGATGACCGAGTCGCGAGTGGCACCGAAAGCCGCGTCAGTTTTGTTGCCTGCCAGCGAGAAAGATTGATCCGCCGGACTGAAGTGATAATTCACGAGCGCCGGCGTGACTGTGTAGAAGTTGTCGGTCGCGACATTGTCGAAGCGATAGTTGCCGCTGCTGTCCGTTATCGTCTTGCGCGTGCTGGCGCCGCCGAGGTTCACCGTGACGCCGGCCAACGGTTGGCCGCCCGCCGCTGTAATCGTTCCGCTGATCCTGCCTGGCGCGGCTGTCGGTGCGAGGTTGACGGCCGCGAGGGCATCGACGCGTCCGTAACCAAAAGAGTTGTTGGGAATCTGCGTTGAAGTGGTCCCGCCGCACGTTTGCGCCGGAGTGACCGTGACCGCCGGATTCGCGGACATCTGCAAAATCGTTTTCGTTTGCGCGATGTTGCGCACCAGAGCTGAGCGCGCCGACCAGAGCAGCGCCACGACGCCGGCCACGTGCGGGCTCGCCATCGAAGTGCCGTTATTATTACCGTAAGTATTGATGTTGGTGCGCGTTGTCGATCGCACTGTCACACCCGGTGCAGAAATATTTGGTTTCGGTCTGTTCGAGCCGTCAACAGTGACCGGACCCCGGCTGCTGAAGCTGGCTAAGGTATTGGTCGCAGCGCTGATCGCGCCAACCGAAAATGACTCAGCGTAAATCGCCGGTGGATCGTTGACCGTGCTGCAAGCCGAACCGCCGTTGCCTGCCGAGACTACGACAAAAATTCCGGAGTTTTGAGCGGCGACTACTGTCGCGTTGAGCGTGTTCGCCGCGCAGCCTTCGCTCGGCGGGCAGCTCCAACTGTTGTTCATCACATGCGGACGCAAGGCTGGATTTGGATTGTTGCCGGCAGAATCGGTTGGAGCGACGAAGAACTGAAAACATTCCATGTAAGTTGTCGGTGTGCCGTTGCCTTGATCCATGTTCCGGCAACCAATCCACCTGGCTCCGGGAGCTACGCCAACCTGATTTCCGGCGCCGTCGTCACCGACTGTCGTTCCGGTCGTGTGCGTGCCGTGGCCGTTGTCGTCGCAAGGCGCCGCGGCGTTTGGCCCACAAGAGCCGCCGCCGCTATGAATCGAATCGTGCCAGTTGAAATTATGGTCGGCGACGGCGCCGTTCCAGCCGCGATACTTCGGTTTCAGCGCATTGTGATCCCAGCGCATGCCGGTGTCCTGGTTGCCGATGACCATTCCCTGCCCGGTAAAGCCGAGGGCCCAAACCTGAGGCGCATTAACGTTCGTCACCCCGAGTTCAGCCGCGTTTGGGCTTAAAGGCGCTTTGCCGGCGTTCGCAATTTGCGGCTCTTCGATCCAGCGCTGCGGCATGTTCGACTCGATCTTCGCCACGTCCTGACGAGCGGCGAGCACGTCGACCAGCGCCTTGTCCGCGTTAATTTGCACGGCATTGGCGACCCAGAAAGATTGGTAAGTCACCCCCTGCGTTTTGAGATACTCAGTGAGGCCAACCTGAGTGCGCGCCGCGTGCTGCGTCAGCGTGTTGTAGACATACCAGCCGCGCGCGTCCTGATCCCTCATCTCGTCGGCGGCGCTGACGTCGGCCTGATCCGCCAGGAGGACTACGACTGAAGTCGTCTTGCCGCCGGCAGTGTCTGCCAATACTTTCGGCGCGACCTTGGCGGCAGGTGTTTGCAAAAATAACTTCGTCAACTCGCCGAGCAATGGTGAGTTGACTCTCTTCAGTGAATCGCCGAGATCGAGGCGGTGTACGCGACCCTCAGCGGAAACACCGGCGTCTTTCAACGGACGCGACGAGGAGATGATCGTCGACCCCTGCATCAAGCCCACCAGGCAAAGAGCCAGGAAGAAAACGTAAACGTAGATACGAGGCAGGGTACGCGGCAACGCGTGTTTCATTATGTGGACTCCTTGTAGTGGCTGGGGCCGATCAGAATGTCGGGTTAGATTATTACTGCGCCGCGTCCATCGGGTCAATAACCGGGAGCCCAACTCTGTGAGTGGCCTAATTTCGAACTCTGCGTTATCTCGGCGTGCTCTGCGTCTCTGCGGTGAGCTCTTTCGCGCCAATGTTCACCGCCGAGTCGCAGAGCACGCAGAGGATCACGCAGAGAAGAACTCAAAGCAGGCCACTACCCACAGCTTGACCGAATTCGTCAGTCACAGCTTGTCTGATAACATCGACCATCAGGAGTTTCGAACAATGGAAAACAAAACAGCCAGGATAGTCATCGTTGGCGGTGGGTTTGGCGGACTCTTCACTGCCCTCGATCTGGGATCCGACGTGGACGTGACGCTCATCAGCGACGCCGATCATTTTCTCTTTACGCCAATGCTTTATGAATACCTCAGCGGCGAAGTTGAGGAATGGCACATCGCGCCACGCTACAAAGAATTGCTCGACGAACGCGTCAAGCTGATTGCCGATGAAGTCGCGAACATCGATCTCAACGCGCGCAGTATCCAGTTAAAGAATCGGAAGACGAGCGTCGAGTATGACGTATTGGTGTTGGCGGTCGGCGGCGTCACAAACTTCGCGGGCGTGGCCGGCGCTGACGAGCACGCGATTCCTTTCCGCAAAATTGCTCACGCCGATCAGTTGCGCCTGAGAATGGTTGACGCTCTGGACCACGTGGCTCCCGACCTGCCGCCGCAGGACACCGGGCGCGCGTTGACGTTCGCGGTCGTCGGCGCCGGGGCCAGCGGCGTCGAACTGTCGACCAAAATGGCTGATTTGCTGCGCGATGCTTTCAAACGCCGCGCGCTCCGCGGCGAGCCGCGCGTCCTCGTCATCGAAATGGGCGACCGTGTGGTGCCGGGAATGGGCGATGATATCCGCGAGTTTGTCGAAGCTGCGCTGAGGGAATCGCGCGTCGAGGTGCACACGCTCACGCGCGTAGTCAAAGTTAACGAGCGGACCCTCGTCTTTGAACACAACGGCGAGCAGACCGAGATTAATACTGCTGCCGTAGTTTGGGCAGGCGGCGTGCGCGTAAATCCGATAATCGAGCATCTTCAAATCGACAAAACCGAACGCGGCCTGATTCTCGTCAAGCCGACTCTGCAAGTGGTGTCACGCGAAAACGTTTTCGCGCTCGGCGACATCGCTTTCTACCCTGACGCCGCAGCGACGCTCGCCGGCACGGCCCAACTGGCGCTGCAGCAGGCGGGCCTCGTAACAAAAAACATCAAGGCCTTTCTCGCCGGCGACGAACTGCAGACGAAACATTTTGAGGAACTCGGCGAAGCAGTCAGCCTCGGCACTGAACGCGCCGCAGTGCTCGCCGGCGGCAAAGCGTTTGGCGGACCACTCGCGCGCCAGGCTCGCTTTGCGCTTTACACCGCGCGGCTGCCGACCTGGCATCACCGCCTGCGCGTCGGCGCGAGTTGGTTTTTTGACGGCACCGCGCCCCGCCCGCTGTTGCCGTTGGGAATTCAGAGGTAGGCCCAGTTGGGAAACCGCGATGCAAGAACCGCTCGCTTGCGAGTGCTGTTGATCGTTGTCGTCGTATTTGCGGCGTTGACTGCTTTCGTTTGGTGGCGCAGCCGCCGTGCCGCGTTAGTCACAAATAACGGGGACTCCAGCGAACAAAAGAATTCGAACGCCGCGACAGAAAACTCCGCCGCGTCTTCAAGTCCTTCTCCGCTTGCGACCGAAATCCCGACCGAAACTTTGACAGCTACTCCGAATGTCACTGCCTCGTTGGGCACACCTGCTCCTTCAGTTGAAAACAGTCAACAGGCCCCACCCGCGCCGCCCGCCGAGAATTTTGTCGGCACTTTGAAACTGCTCATCCCCGTCGCCGGCGTCAGACCAGATCAGTTGCTTGACACTTTTGCCGACGCTCGCTCTGAAGGACGAGTTCATGACGCCATCGACATTTCCGCTCCAGCCGGCACCGCGGTCGTGGCCGCAGCCGACGGCCAGATCATCAAACTCTTCCAGAGCGAACGCGGCGGCACGACGATTTACCAACTCAGCACCGACAAAAAGCTCGTGTTCTATTACGCTCATCTCCAGGGTTATGCTGAAGGATTGACTGTGGGAAAGTTTGTTAGGCAGGGCGAGACGATCGCGTTCGTCGGCGACACCGGCAACGCCGGCGCGGGAAATTTTCACCTTCACTTTTCGATTGCTCTCGTCGCCGATCCAAAGCGGTATTGGGAAGGCTCGAACATCAATCCTTACCCGCTGCTGCGCAAGTAGTCCGGCAGTTCAGAGTCCAACCTTCAGGTTGCTGTTTGGGAAGTACTCAAGCTAAAGCTTGTACTCTAAAACGGCCCATTCGGATCTGCCGTCTGCTCCTGCCTCCCGCCGTCTGGTTATCGTGCAAGCACCATGTTGAAAACGAGGCGTTCGCCGCAGCAGAAGCGTTGATTCCGGCGCAACGCCTGTGGGAACGCCCGTTGCTACCAACCAACGCGCGAGCAATTATCGTCCCGCTTTTCAATCTTGCCGGACGAGGAAAATCAATGAGCAATCTGAACATCAACTTCATCAATCGCATCGCGCTCGTAAGCCTGGCGACAGTTTCAATCGCCCTGGCGGCGGGCTGTGCCACCGAACCAACTGACAATTCCAATTCAAACTCCCCGAGCAGTACTTCGTCGCCGACGGCGCCGGCCACTACATCGTCGCCCAGCAACGCGACTACGCCAGTAACCAGCGCGAGTCCGACGACTCCGGCGGCGAATGCCGCGACGCCCGCTGAGAAATCGTCGCCCGCGGTATCGCCTTCGCCCGCTGACAAAAAGCCGGAGACCAAGGCGCCGAGCAAGTCCAAGAGTTAACCTGAAGAAACATCAACAAGCCACCCAGATCACTAACCGAGGTAATTTCCGAATGAAGACAATCAGACAAAAAGCTTTCGGGCTCATCGTGGCCCTCTCCCTGGCCCTCTCCATTGTTGCCGCCGGTTGCACGACCGAGCCCGGCGTCAACTCAAACACAAACGCTCCCGGCAGTCCGTCGCCAACCGTCTCGCCTTCGGGTGCGGTGGGCCAGGCCATCCCGGTAACCTTGCCTGTGCTGGACGCGTTATTTTCGGACGATGCGTTTAAGTCGAACCTGAAAGCTAAGCTCGCACTCACCGACGATCAACTGGCCCAACTGCAAAAGATCGCAAGTGACGAGGTGGCCAGGCTGCGCCAGTTGAACGTCGAGGATCAGAATTCCGACCAGTCGCCGCCGGCCGAAGATTCGCGCGAACGCGCGGCGACGGCGATTCGCGCAAGTATCGGCGAACAGAAGACCGGAGAGTTGTTCGCGCTGGCGCATGACTATTGGGTCAAAGGCGGCGGCGACCCTGAGGCGAAGACGGCCACGAGCAGCTCGCCCGCGGACGCGCTCCTGCCCGGTCCGAACGCCGTGCCAAAAGACACGCGCGTAGTCGTTAACATTCCCGCCTTCCGCATGGACGTTTTCCAGGAGGGCTCACTCGTCAAGTCGTACAAAATCGGCATCGGCTATCCCGACTTCCCGTTGCCGACGGGCCTCAGAAAAGCGCAGACAATCATTTTCAATCCAACCTGGACACCGCCCGACGAGCCCTGGGTGGCAAAGATGAAGAATGTCAGCGTCGGCGAGAAAGTCGCGGCAGGCAGCAAGCTGAATCCGCTTGGGCCAATCAAGATTCCGATCGGACTGCCTTCTTTGATTCATGGCGGCAAGTCGGCGGCGAAACTCGGCACCTTTGCTTCGCACGGCTGCGTCGGTCTGACCAGCGCGCAGGTTCAGGACTTTTCTAAACTGCTGGCCCAGGCTGCGGGGACGGAACTGTCTGACAAGTCGATTCAAACTTACTTCAAGGACAAGACGAAAACGCAGGTTGTGAAGTTGAAGCAGGTTGTGCCGATCGAACTGCGCTACGAGACGATCGTGGTCGAAGACGGCAAGCTGCACATCTACCGCGACGTTTACGATCAGGACACGAACACGGAAGCAAACCTGCGCGCAGTTTTGGAAGCGAATGGCCTCAAGCTCGAAGACCTGGATGAGGACGAACGCACACAGGTTTTGGAAGCGCTCAACGCGATGTCGCGTCATCCGCAAAAACAAGCGGCCGTGAGTAAGTCGCCGACTAGGACAGCCGAGGCGCCATCCGCTTCGCCTTCAGCGGCAACCGCAAACGCGACTGACAAGACTGCGAAGAAAGCTGAGACTGCGCGGGCGAAGAAGCCGATCGGCAAAAACCAAAAAGAAGTTGTGATTGAACTGGCAGCGCTGAAAGGAAAGGGTTATCCGGAGGCCGTGAACCTGGATACGGGCAGCGGCAAACCTGCCGGCGTCGCAGTAGCGAAGGCGACCCCGACCAAACTCCCATAAGGCACACGGTGGAAGTAGAAGAGCGGGGGCAAGCCCGCCTTCCTGACCTGAGAGACTTTTAGGGTTGACCAGTATTCGACTATTGAAGGCCCTTCAAGGCGAATTTGAACGCTCAAGCGAAATCAGCTCAGGGTGAGGAAGGCGGGCTTGCCCCCGCTCTTTACGTCTTACTCTTAACCTTCTTGTCCCGCGGAGGCTTCTTGGCTGGGGATCTCTTATTTTCCGCCTCGTGCTTCACGCGATACGTCACCAGCACGCAGCCATTCTTAAACTTCTCGCAGTCGATCAGTTCCAGGTCGATCTGGTGGCTCATCTCGTGAAAAAGCGGTATGCCCGACCCCAGCAGAACGGGGTGAATGTTGAAACCAATCTCGTCAATCAGGTCTGCCTCGAACAGCGACTTCGCAAACAGCCCGCCGCCCATCACGCAGATGTCTTTGCCTTCCTGATTCTTCAGGTCACGCACAAAGTCCATCGCATTTTCGGAAATGATTTCAACGGCGCTGCCAGGCTTTGCTTTCAGCGTGCGGGAGAAGACATAGGTCTTGACGCCGGCATACGGATCGCCGCCGCCGTCGCTCATCTCCAGCGCCACGTCATACGTCTTGCGTCCCATCACGACGGTGTCAATCGTCTTCCAATACTTCGTCATGAAAGCCGCCGCTTCCTTGCTCCACATCAGCCAATCAACCGCACCGTCTTTGCGCGCGATGAAGTTGTCGAGACTGTTGGCGCCGCCAAACGTGACCTTTCGCATGGGGTTTCCTTTCGATGACAAGGCGGAAGCCCGACCGTCAGGGAGGGCTCTTCCAGTCACGAGGTGAGAGACGGAGTAAGTTTACTTTTGTCGCTGCGCGTTCAGGAGCCCTCCCTGACGGTCGGGCTTTGCCGTTTGCTAAGCAACGCTGGCGGCTTCGCAGGAATCGAGTTCGGGCGCTTCTTCGATTGGCGCGCCCGCCTCGCCGAAGTATGGCTTGCCGTTCTCGATTGCTTCGAAGTATTCCTCGATGCGGTTCAGAATCTCTGCGACCGAGTGAGAGTGATAAAGCGAGGTGCGAAACAGCGCGCCGCCCTGAAGGCCACGCGTGAACTGTCCGGCGAGTTGCTTCATGCGGTTGATCGCGGGTGTCTCGGGCATGTCTTCACGCAGCAAATCGAAATACTCATGCAGGATGGCGCGTTTGTCTGCGAGCGTCGGTTCGAAAACTTCGCGGCCATGCATGACGTCTTCAATCTGCCGAAAGATCCACGGGTTCGCCATCGCGCCGCGCCCGATCAAAACGCCGTCGCAGCCTGTCTCCCGAAAACGCGCAAACGCCTGATCGATCGTGGTGACGTCGCCGCTGCCCGAAACCGGCACGCTCACCGTTTCCTTGATCTGCTTGACGAGATCCCAATTCGCGAGCCCGCGATACCCCTGCTCCTTGGTGCGGCCGTGCAAGGCAATGTGTTCGACCCCGCAGCCTTCGGCGAGTTTTGCCGTTTCCACCGCGTTGATGGTGTGGTCGTAGAAGCCGGCCCGAATTTTGACCGTTAACGGAATTTTGATCGCCTTCCTGATCTCGGTAAGAATCGTCTCGAGTCGCGAATGATCTTTCAGCAAACCCGAACCGCCGCCGTGCTTCACCACCTTCGGCGCCGGACAACCGCAATTGACATCGAGAATGTCGGCGCCGATTTCTTCCGCCATCTGCGCGGCCAGCACCATGCGTTCCGGTTGTCCGCCAAAAATCTGCACGGCAAAAGGGCGCTCGTCTTCGTAAAACCGCATCTGCCGTTTTGATTTGGGATTGCTGCGCGTCAAGCCCTCAACTGAAATAAACTCAGAAACACTGAGACCGACGCCCCCGCGTCGCTTCAACAGCCGACGGAACGACACGTCCGTCACGCCCGCCATCGGCGAAAGCACAAGCGGCGGGTTGATCTCAACGTCACGAATCTTGAATGGCTTGATTTCCTGGGTCATCAATCGCTGAAGCATCCCTCAAGGCTTAATCGTCACGAGGGCTCCGACCGGAATCGCGTCGAAGAGTTCCTTCATGTCCTCATTTTCCAACGCGACGCAGCCCCATGTCCAATCGCTGCTCGCGCCGTTTCCGTGAATGTAGATGTCGCCGCCGAGCGCGGTGTTCTGCGGCGGCGTCGCCTTTCGCCGGATGGCCCGCACGATGGCGTCGCGCTGCCCCCGAGAAATCAGCCCGTCGCGCAGGCCGCGTTCGGCGTCTTCGACATTTGGATAACTAACTCCGAGCGACAGGTAGAAAGCGCTCTTGTTGTTTTTGGTGAACACGTAGAACTCACCTTCGGGCGTGGCGCGGTCGCCCTGGCGCACTTTGTCAGGAACCGGATTGAGCCCGAGTCCAACTTTGTAAGTACGAACCACGGCGCCGTCAGAATAGAGTTCCATGCGGCGGGCGCTTTTCATGACGACGATGCGCGGATCCTTCAGCGGAAGCTTCAGGGCTGACTGCTGCGGGGTCGGTTGCGGTTCGGCGTTCGGTTTGACTTCGCGTTTAGTTTCCTTGTGCGCGGAAGCTTCCCGCGCCACACCGACGCGTTGCTGGCACGCGAGACCGCTCGCGGCAGCAAGTAAAACAACGAAGAGAAGGAAATTTTTCACTACGAAAGGAATCGAGCAATGCTGATTGCGTCAGACTTTGGAGTGCGGTGACCTGTCACCGCTTTGCTTTTGCGGCGGCTTGACGCCGCACCCGTCGATGAACTGAATTCCAGTCGTCGCGACAGGTCGCGACCAACCAAAGCGCTGACAGGTCAGCGCACTCCAAATCAGAACTCGGCTTCGGCCAACGTCTCTTCACTCAACAATTCATACAAACCGCCGGCTTCTTTGCGCGAGGTTTGGCGCGCGGCGGGCAGAGCAAGAACACGAACGGTTGTTAACTTGTTTTGACGACTGATGAGAATTTCGTCGCCGGCCTTGACCGCGTGCGCCGACTTCGCCGGGCTGCCGTTGACTGAAACCCGGCCCGCGTCGCAAAGCTTTTGAGCGAGGCTGCGACGCCCGCAAAGCCGGCTCGCCTTCAAGAAAAGATCGAGACGCATGAAAGAGTTTTGAGTTTTGAGTTCTCTGTTTTGAGTTTGAGATACACCGGCTGGGCTCAAAACCTAAAAGTCACAACTCAAAACTCAAAACTGAGAACTCAAACTCCGCTTCTAAGGTTTGGGAATGATCCCGAGGAACTTGCCCTTCTTCTTTTCCGCGGGCTTCGCGGCCGAGCTGTCGCTGGCGTCGGCTGTCTTCTCCGGCGGCAGCTTCAGCAGCGGCGCCACCGACGCGCGGTAGCCTTCGGCAAGCTTGATGTAGGCATCGTTGCGCAGAGTCTGCAAATAATCCTCACGCGCCTTGGTCCCCGTTTCCATCGTGATCGCTTCGCGCACCTGATTCTCGTTGAACGTTGCCGACGAGCTTGCCGCGGTGCGTTCGTCAACGCGAAGAATCTGGTAACCATCGTTGCTGCGCAGCGGGTCACTCACGCTGCCCACCTGCACGGCCTTCACCGCATTCGCAATGTCTTCGCGCAGGTTCGGCGTTTCGAAAGTGCCAACCTTGCCGCCGTTTTGCGATCCGGTGCGCACTCCGTTTACTTCACGTTCGGAGTTTGCCGCCGCCAGCTTCGCGAAATCCCCACCCGCTCGCAGCTGCCTGACCAGCTCCAGCGCGCGCGCTTTCACTTCGGCCTCGTTCTTGCCGGCGGAGCTCAAAAAGATTTCAGAGATGGTGACGGATTCAGGCTTGCGAAACTTGTCCTGATGTTCTTGAAAATATTTCTGCAGCTCGGCAGTGGTCAGTCCGAAGAAAATCCTGCGATCAACTTCCTGCTGGATCACCGCTTGCTTCATCAATTCGGTGCGCAACGTCGCGCGCGTGGCATCGGGATCGACGCCGCCGTCGCGCATGGCCTGGTACAATTTTTCAATGGTGGGAATGCCCTGCTCTTTGGCGACCTCGAGCATGCGGCGGTTCACTTCCGCTTCCACGTCGGCCGAAAGGTCGAGCTCCTTTCCTTTTTGCAGCAGCAGCGTCTCGTTCACCAAAGTCGCAATCAACTCCGGCTGCCGTTTGCTCATTTCCTCATTGGCCTGCTGTTCAGTCATCCCCTGCTGCTTCATGGTATCGACGCGCTCTTTGATTTCGCGCTTCAACATCGAGAGGGTGATCACGTCGTCGTTTATCTGGGCGATGACTTCATCTACAACCTGCAGCTCGCCCTCTTGCGCACGAGCGACTGAGGGAACGAAAGCCAGAATTGCGAATACAAAGATGCTCGCGATGGCGAGCTGTAAATATTTAGATTTCACAAAAACTCCTAATGAATTAGTGGCCAGTGGTCAGTGGCCAGTGCCGATTCGGCCGGGATGCGCGGTAGATTTGAGCATAAACGCCTCATTAATAACAAACGGCTAGATGCCGACCCACTCGGACCTCAGCCGTCTCTTGTTGCCAACCTGCCACGCTCTGCCGGACGTGGCTACTAACTGTCGGCCGCCCGGGCCTACTGACCACTGGCCACTGATCACTGGTCACTGATTTCCGCCAACGCTCCACGCACCGTGTCCAGCAAATTGTCCTGCTCGTCGTCGTTAAGATTCAGTTTCAGCATGCCGGTTGGCGTAAACACCCGGCCCTCCCGTCCGCTAATAAAGGCCATCAGTTTTTCCGGCGAGATGCGCGCCTTCTCGCTAAACTTGAGCGCCACGCCTTCCGCCGTCTTATCTATCGACAACACGCCGAGGTTCTCAGCGAGCCGACGCAGCAGCGCATACCCGAAAAGTTGTTCGACGGGCTGCGGCAGCCGTCCGTAACGGTCGCGAGTTTCATTGCGAATACTGGCGAGCGTCTCCTCGTCGCGGGCCGACGAAACGCGTTTGTAAGTTCGCAGCCGCTGGCCCATGTCGTTGATGTACTCATCAGGAATGGCAACGTCGACGCCGAGGTTAATGGTCACGCTCGTTTCATCTTCGACTTCTTCGCCGCGCAATTCCGCCACCGTGCGCTCCAGCATCTGCGTGTACAGATCAAACCCGAGCGCATCCATGTGGCCCGACTGCTGGCCGCCCAAAAGATTGCCCGCGCCCCGCAGTTCCAGGTCAAGCGCCGCGATGCGAAACCCCGCGCCCAGGTCTGAAAACTCACGAATCGCCGCCAAACGTCGCTTGGCAATCGGCGAAAGCTCTGCCTCGCCGGGAATCAAAAGATAGGCATAGGCGCGGCGATTTGAACGTCCGACACGCCCGCGCAGTTGATAAAGTTGAGAAAGACCGTATTGATCGGCGCGGTTTATGATGATTGTGTTGGCGCGGGGGATGTCTATCCCGTTCTCGATGATGGTAGTTGCAACCAGAACGTCATACTTAAATTCAATGAAATCGAGCATAACGCGCTCCATCTCTTTTTCGTTCATTTGTCCGTGGCCGACCACCAGGCGCGCCTGCGGCACCAGGCGCTTGACGAGCGCCGCGATCGTTTCGATCGTCTCCACGCGGTTGTGAATGAAGAAAACCTGCCCGCCGCGGCCCAACTCGAGTTCGATTGCCGACTTGATTACGTTCTCGGAAAACTGGACCACCTGCGTTTGAATTGCGAGTCGATCGCGCGGCGGCGTTTCAATCAGCGACATGTCGCGCAGGCCGCTCAGCGACATGTTCAGCGTCCGCGGTATCGGCGTGGCGGAAAGCGTCAGCACGTCGACGCGCTTCTTCAGGTGCTTCAGTCGTTCTTTGTGGGCCACGCCGAAACGTTGCTCCTCGTCAACTACAACAATGCCGAGCTCCTTAAACCGCACGTCTTTCGACAACAGCCGGTGCGTGCCGATCACGACGTCTACGTCGCCCGCCTCAACGCGCTTCGCGACTTCCTTCTGCTCCTTCGCGGAACGAAAGCGCGACAGCAATTCGATTTTGACTGGGAACGGCGCGAACCGACTGCGGAAGGTGTCGTAGTGTTGATAGGCAAGCACCGTCGTCGGCGTCAACACCGCGGCCTGCTTCCCTTCCATCACGGCTTTGAACGCCGCGCGCATCGCCACTTCCGTTTTCCCGTAACCGACGTCGCCGCACAGCAGACGGTCCATCGGCGTCGGTTGTTCCATGTCCTGCTTGACGTCTTCGATCGCGGTTTCCTGATCAGCGGTCAGCACGTATTCAAAGCCGTCTTCAAACTCGCGCTGCCAGGGCGTGTCGGCGGCGAAGGCGTAACCGCCGACCAGTTTGCGTTCGGCGTACAAACGCAAAAGCTCGTCAGCCATGTCGCGCATCGCGCGCTTGGCTTTGGCCTTGGTCTTCTGCCAGCCGAGCCCGCCGAGACGATCCAGCGTCGGCGGTTGCCCCTCGCCGCTCGAGTAGCGCTGCACGAGATCGAGCCGTTCGACAGGCACGTAAAGCTTGGCGTCCTCGGCGTAAAAAAGCAGCATGAACTCGCTGCTGCGCGGGCCGAGGTCGAGCGTTTGCAAACCACCAAAGCGCCCGATGCCGTGATCGATGTGAACCACGAAGTCGCCCGCCTTCAGATCGCGAAAGTCTGAAAGAAACGCGGCGGTTTTGGATTTTTTCTTCCTCTTGCCGTCTGCGGTCTGCGGTCTGCCGTCTGGCGTTGCCGCGCGTCGCTCGATCGCCTGCGACCCGGCCTCGTCAAACAAGTCGGCTTCAACGTGCGTGATGAGGCGCGCGCCCGGAATTTCAAACCCGCTGCTGAGTCGACCGACAGTCACGATTGTTTCCGCGGCGGCAGACGAGGCCGCTGTTTGTTCACTTGACGACGACTGCGCGTGCTCGGTTAACGAAAGCTGTGCGTCGATTTCATACTCGGCAAGAATCTCCGCGACGCGTTCCGCCACGCCGAGACTGGGCATCACAAAGAGCGTCGTCGTTTCACTTTCACGAGCGTTGGCTAACTCAGTCGCGAGGTCAGCCAGGCGGCCGTGATACTTCCGCGTCGTTTGCGTCTTCCATTCAACTTCCGGCGCGGCGCCCGCGACCGGAAAAAGAAACAAGGGCGCGCGCCGGCTGCGCACGCGGCCCAGTTGCACTTTTGGCGCTTCCGCATCCAACGCGACCGCTTGATCGAGTTCCGCCGCCGCGCGGCCGAGCACGCGAAGCTCGACACGCTGTCTCTCATCCAGCTTCGCGCGCAGCTCCTCAGCCGGCAGGTAAAGCTCTTCAGGCCTGACAGCAATGTCGTCAACTGCGTCCGTCTCTTCAAAACGGTCGGCGAGCGTTTGGTAAACTTCGCCGAGATACGTGTCGATTGACGAAGGTTCATCGATGACGAAAACCGCGTCCTTCAAATAGTCAAATACGCTCCCGGTGCGTTGCCGAATAATAGCCAGCAACCATTCCCAGCCCGAAAAGCTTTCGCCCTCGTCGGCAAACGCGGTGCGGTCGCGCAGCGCTCGTGCGTAGCGGTTGTCCGCCCAATATCGCCGCGCAGCCGCGGCCCACTCCTTGAAGTCATGACTGCGAACGACAACCTCGCGCATCGGCACAAGTTCAATCGTGCTCAATTGACTGGTGGAGAGTTGCGTCTCCGGATCGAAGCCGCGAATGGAGTCAACCTCATCGCCAAAGAATTCGATGCGCGCGGGACGTTCCTGTCCCGGCGACCAAACGTCGAGAATGCCGCCGCGCATCGAGAACTCGCCCACCGCGCCAACCGGATCTTCGCGCACGTATCCGGCCGCGACGAGTTTGTCGACCAAATCTTCCGGCGCTTCGGTGTCGCCTCGCTTTAGCAGCGAGCCGGCGGCCGTGATTTCATCGGGCGCGACGGTGCGACGCGAGAGAGCCCGCGCGGTGAGCAAGACAAAATCCTGTGAATGATTCGCGAGCCGCCAAAGCGTCAGCGCGCGACGTTCGAGCGTGTCCGGGTGCGGCGAAGAGCCGGCGTAAGGATCACTCTCCGACGACGGCAGCACGAGCAGTTCGTTGGCGCAGCTTCTCTTTCCGGCGAGCGCGCAGTACCAGAAGCGCAGGTCGCCCTCCCACGGTTCCAGGTCGCGATTTGATTGCGTGACGACGGCGAAGAGTTTTCCCGTCTCGCGTTGCAACGCAGCCAGGGCCAACGCGCGCGCTGAACCCGCGACGAGCCCGCTGATCGAAACGACGCGCGACCCGCGACTGATCTCGTCAACCACGCGCTGAAAATCCGGCGTTTCTGTGACACGCGCGAGCGCGCGCTGCAGAGAGTTAATTTGAATAGTACTGCTCATTGCCTGGTGAGCACCAAAGGTGCGAAATGTAATAGCCAGGGCAAGCGCGCAGCGCGACGCTCCTGGTCACGTCCCAAAAATAATGACAATTAGCCCTGAAAGGACAACATGAACTGATACCCATACTCAATTGCGCCTTCAGCGCGCGGAGACAAAACCCTGGTATTCCAGGGGCGTCGCGCTGCGCGCTTGCCCCTGGCTATTACATTTCGCACCTTCGGCGCTCATCACTCATCACTCATCACTCATCACTCATCACTCATCACTCATTACTCATCACTTTCCGGCGCTTTTCATTCTTTCGATCATCGTGCTGGTCGACGCGCCCGCAACGAACGGCAGGCTGACAACTCGCCCGCCCGCGGCTTCCACTTCCTCGCGTCCATGAATTTTATCGAGTCCGTAGTCGCCGCCTTTAACAAGCACATCAGGCAACAACTTCGCGATCAACGAGCGCGGCGATACATCGTCAAAAATCGTAACGTAATCGACTTGTCTGAGCGCGGCGAGTATCTCCGCACGCTCATTTTCGTTGATCACCGGCCGGCCTTCGCCCTTCAACTCGCGCACCGTCCGGTCGCTGTTTATGGCGACCACCAGTGCGTCGCCGAGCGTTCGCGCCGCCGCAAGATAACGCACGTGGCCAACGTGCAAAAGGTCAAACACACCGTTCGTAAACACGAGAGTTTTGCCGGCAGCGCGCAGACTTTGGCGCACCCCGAGCAGTTCATCCTGGCTCAGAAGCTCGTTAGTCATTGATGAATAACAATCTAGCACGACGCGCTGTGCTGATACAGCAGGCGACAGCCGAAGACAAATTCGCCGCGGATTAACGCGGATGAGACGGATCTGAAAAAGGAACTTTGACAGGACAGTGCCAAGTCTACGGCTTGCAGAGACAGTCTGCTTGACGCTTTGTCTTGATCCGCGTGTCTCCGCGTTCATTCGCGGCCAATAAAACCCGCGGTCTCTATTTACGATTTACGATTTCCCATTCACTGCATTACGATGCTTTACATGTCTGTGCCATTCATTGAAGAGAACGATCAAACCCGCGCGCGCCAGGAGCATCTCGAGGCGCTGCGCCGGCTCGTCGGCAACGTCTATCCGAACAAGTTCGAACGCAGCCGATGTATCGACCCCCACCGTGAAGATACGATCACGAGCCTCGTGGGAAAATTTCGGGACTTTCAACCTGAAGTATCTGAAGGCGAACGTCCGCCGGCGGAAGTTATTGAACTCGCCAACAAGCAACTGAATCCGGTGAAGGTTCGCCTCGCCGGTCGCATCGCTTCACCGCCGCGCGTGATGGGCAAGGCCGCGTTCGTGCATTTGTCCGACGGCGTGACGCGTCTGCAGATTTACGTCAAGCGTGCGGATGTGAAAGGCCTTAGCAACGAAGCGGAGCCACGCGAGGTTGATGGTTGGGAACTGTTCAATCTGCTGGACCACGGCGACTTCATCGGGACGGCAGGTTATTTGTTCATCACTAAAACCGGCGAGCTGTCGATTCACGTTGAGCAGTTGCAGTTTCTGGCGAAGGCGCTGCTGCCGCTGCCCGACAAAATGCACGGCATCAACGATCCGGAGATTCGCCAGCGCCAGCGTTATGCGGACCTGATTGCCGGAAGTTTGCAATTAGATCGCGAAGAGAATGATCTGACTCCGCGGGAAGTCTTCGAACGGCGCTCTGCGATCATTCGCGAGCTGCGACGAATACTGGACGAGCATGGTTACGTCGAAGTCGAGACGCCGATGCTCACCGGCAAGGCGACCGGCGCGGCCGCACGACCGTTCAAAACACATCACAACGCGCTCGACATCGATTTGTACGCGCGCATCGCGCCGGAGTTGTACTTGAAGCGTTTGCTGGTCGGCGGTTTCGAAAAAGTCTATGAGTTGAATCGCAACTTCCGCAACGAAGGCATCGACCGCACACACAATCCTGAGTTCACGATGCTGGAGTTTTACTGGGCGTACGCCGACGTGAACCAGATGATGGATTTTTGCGAAGAGATGATCCGCACGACCGTGTTCACCGCGCTGGGCCACACGCATGTGAAGTATCGCGGGCAGGACATTGACTTCGCAAAGCCGTTTGAGCGGCTGACAATGCGAGAGAGTGTTGCGCGCGTTTCGCCCGGCGCTGATATCACGGCTGAAAACCTCGTCGCGTTGTTCGAAGAACACGTAGAAGGCGGTCTTGTCCAGCCCACCTTCATTTACGACTTTCCCAAAGTGGTTTCGCCGCTTTCGAAAGCATCGCCGGCGAATCCAGCCGTTGCCGAACGTTTCGAACTTTTCATCGACGGGATGGAATGCGCCAACGGCTTCTCGGAACTAAACGATCCGTTGGAGCAGTTTGAAAGGTTCAACGACCAGATGTCGCAGCGCGAGCGTGGCGATGACGAAGCGATGGTGATGGACGAAGATTACATCCGCGCGCTTTCGTACGGCATGCCGCCCGCGGCGGGCATCGGCATCGGCATCGACCGCTTCGTGATGCTGCTCACCAACAAACAGTCCATCCGCGACGTGATCCTCTTCCCACACATGCGCCCGGAACGGAAGGCGGAGGAGCCGAACGAGAATCCAGAATAGCAATCCGCAGATTTTGCAGATTACACAGATTCACAGTTGACGTTTAGAGGCGGGCACCGCCCGCCGGCTCAACCCGGCAACAATTCTTTCATCTAAACTGAGACGGCGGGCAGTGCCCGCCTCTAAACGACCGCCCGTATTCGTTCTGAAATCTGTGTAATCTGCGAAATCTGCGGATAGATCTCTTGTTATCTGAGGCGAGGCGCGTCGGCGCGGTTGGATGAACTATACGAAATGATCGTGCCGCCGAAGCCAACCGCCCAGCCGTGCGAGCGGTCGGTGAAGAAGATGCGTTCCAGCGCGTGAGTCGTGGCGCTGCGCTCGCTTCGCCAATGGTGGCCGCCGTCGGTGGTGTGCAGGACCGTCCCTTCGTCGCCGACGGCCCAGCCTTCGAGGGCGTCAAGAAATTTCACGTCCAACAAGTCGGCGGTTACACCAGACGCCTGCGGTTGCCAGGAACTGCCGCCGTTAAGCGAGCGATAGATATTGCCGCCGCTGCCGACCGCCCAACCTCGCAGTCCGTCCACAAAAGAAACCGAATTGAATCGGACGCTGGTTGCCTTCTGGTTTGCGCGTTTATTTGCGAGTTGATTTGCGCGCAGAGTCGGACTCGAAGTGGAGACACGCGCGTTAGAAGTTGAAGTTGCACCCGGGCCCGGCATGGTTGCAGTCGAGCTTCCGGTAAACAGTCTGCCATGATGCCAGGTTTCGCCACCGTCAACGGTCCGCAGGATCGTCGATCCGGTGCCGACCAGCCAGCCGTTGTTTTCATCGATGAACGCGCCGCCGAGCAAGAGGTAGCGCGTCGGCGCCTGCAGCCTAAGCCAGTTCGCGCCGGAATCGCGCGTGGTGTAAACCGCGCCGCCTTCGCCAAACGCCCAGCCATTCCCGCCGCGACTAAAAACGGCGCGGCTCAACCGGCCATCGATGTCAGCGCCGCGCATGTTGATTCGTTTCCAATGCTCGCCGCCGTCGCTCGTCTTCATCAAATAGGCGCGCTCGTCTTTGTTCGACTGCAGCTCATAGATGTTGCGCTCGCAAACCAACCAGCCGTTGAGTTGGTCGGTAAAGTAGACGTCGCGAATGACGTCTTCGGTGGCCGCGGGTTTCGCTTGCCAGGTCTTGCCGCCGTCCACCGTCACAAGCAAAGCGCCGCGACTGCCGACGGCCCAACCGCGAGCATGATCGACGAAGAAGACTGCGTGAAGCCAGGCGAGCGATGCGGTGCGTTGTTTGGTCCAGGAAGCGGAGGCAGTGTGCAGTGTGCAGTGTGCAGTGAGCAGTAAGAACAGGAGCAGACGCCCGGCGCGGAAGGCAATAGGCAGAGAGCAGAGAGTAGAACTGCGAAAACCGCGGCTGTGCCGTCTGATGTGCGGAAGGGCTGTGCCCTTCCGAGACGAGCCGGAATATTTTGGGGCTGCGCCCCTTTGGTTTGAACCTTGGTTGACTCTCATCAGTCGCAAAATTGGGGGCGCAGCCCCAGGAGTTTTTGTCGCGCTTTCCGGAAGGGCAAAGCCCTTCCGCACATCAGGCGGCACAGCCGCAATCGGAGTCGGTGACCCTGTTTGCCGTCTGCCGTCTGCCGTCGATGTTTGCTGTTTGCTGTTTGCTGCTCTTAAAACATCCCGCCCGTAAAGATGCGCGCAAAGCTCAGGATCGGGAAGAACGTCATGATCTTTTGCATGCTCTTCAACTTGTTGCCCGGCACTATCACCTGGTCGCCGGGCACGAGGTAAGTCACGTCGGGTGCTTTGCCTTTGTAAATCGCGCTCACGTTTACCGCGATCTGCTTCAGGTTGCCGTCGGCCTGGCGCCGCAGGACCACCACCTTGCTTCTGTCTCCCGTGGAGAGAACTCCGCCGGCTTCGCCAAGCGCTTCCGTCACCGTCAGGCGATGGCTCATCATGCGAATCCCGGGTTGGCCCACGTCGCCAATCACGCTGTAGCGATAAGACGACGCCTTGTCGAGCGAGACGGTCACCTGCGGATCGATGATGTATTCGTCGTAACGTTTCTTGATGGTGTCGGCCACTTCATCGACCGTCTTGCCGTTCACAAAAATTCCGCCGGGAATCAGCGCGAGCGAAATGCGGCCGCTCGGAGGAATGATGATTCCGGAGCGCGAATAACGATCCTGTCCAAAAACGCTGACTGAAACGACGTCTTCCGGCCCGAGCCGGTAGGTGTTGAAAAAATTGTTGTAGTAAGGAACGACGGCTGCTTCCTCAGAAGGTTGCTCGTGGCGATTTGACTGGCCGCTGTTGGCAATTTCGCCGGGAACGTCGGTGCTCGCTGCCGGCGAACCTGACGAACTTGGCGAGCCTGGCGAACCCGGCGAACCTGGCGATCCTGAGTTGGGCGCAACTGAACTGCTGGCGTCTTTCGGCGCTGGGGCCGAACCGGTTAACACTTCAGTATCCGGATCTTCGACGTCGGAGGTTGTCGCCGGCTTGTCGTTGGCAACGACGTCAGTCGCTGGTTTGGAACTCGACTCCGGTGCACTGGTCTGCGACGGTTCCGCAGTTTTCGCGGTGAGGCGCGGACGCGTCTTCTTGCGGGAGCTGTCCGGTGTCTGAGACGGCGCTGGCGGCGGTGGCTGCGGTGTGAGCGACGGCATCTGTGCAAAAGCTGTCGCGTTGGCTGAAGCGATGACAATCGCGGCCATCAGCGCAATCAGGAATTTGTTAACTGTTTTCATTGCAACCTCCCAAAGCTTCAAACTAAGAGCAGACAAGATGTCTGCGCTCCCAGCGACAACGGCAGACGGAATGTCTGCGCGCCCAGCTATCCGAGCCCTCCTTACGGTCGGGCTTCTGCGTTAACGCCCGCGGCCGAAGAGAATGATCTTGATCGTTTCAAACAAAATTATCGCGTCGAGCATCAGGCTCTGGTTCTTGATGTAGTAAAGATCGTATTGCAGCTTTTGCCGCGCATCCTCAATCGAGGCTCCGTACGGATACTTGATCTGCGCCCAGCCAGTCAGGCCCGGCGCAATCAAGTGCCGCTGTTCGTAGTAAGGAATTTCCTCCGCCAACTGCGAAACAAAATGCGGACGCTCAGGGCGCGGCCCGACGAAATCCATTTCACCGCGCACGATGTTCCAAAACTGCGGTATCTCGTCGATGCGCAGCTTGCGAATGATTTTGCCGACGCGGGTGGTGCGGTCGTCGTCGGCGCTGGCCCAAACCGGACCAGCCTTCTCCGCGTCTGTGCGCATTGAGCGAAATTTTAAGACGGTAATCGGCCGGCCGTTTTTCCCGACTCGTTCCTGTTTGTAGAGAATCGGCCCGCGCGAATCGAGCTTGATCAGAATCGCGGTGACGATGGCGATTGGCAGCGACAACAAGCCGCCGATCGTGGCGACGATGCGGTGGACGACGTTGCGCGCGATGCCGGAAATGCGCGCCTGCCGGCCACGGCTGGAAAAGATCAACCACGAAGGCCGAATCATGTTCAGCGAAACTCGGCCGGTGACGCGCTCATAAAACGACGCGCCTTCCTCGATGTTTACCGTTCCCGCCAGACTCAGGTGCAGCAGCTCGTTCGTCGGCAACTGTCCGCGCCGCTCGCCCATGGCCACGATGATGCGATCGATGCCTTCGCGCCTGACGATTTGATCGAGCTCGGAAGTGAGTCCAATCACGCGCGGGTTAATTAAACTTTTGCCGAGCAGTTCAGGGTCGTTGCCGACAAAGCCGGCGATGCGGTAGCCCGCGTCCGGACGTTCGAGCATCTCGCGCGCCACTTCGATGGCGAGCGTGCCCGAACCTACGATCAGAATTTTCTCGCCGAAATCAGGATGCCCCAGCAGCCAGTGAATCGAAATGCGCCAGCCAACCATCAGCGTCAGCGCCAGCGGCAGCGCGATCAGCGAAATGCCGCGGCCCAGCATCAGGAGCGGAAAGGCATAGAAGGCGAACGCGAGGGCGATCCACGCAAGACCGAGCGCCTGAATTAGTCTTAAGACCAATTCGCGCCGATCGTGCATGACGACAAAGTCGTAGAGATCGAAAAGGTAAAACGCCGCGAGACAAAACACCGTCGCCAGTGCCGCCTTAAGAAAACCCTGTCGCAGCACCAGTTCGTTGTGCGAATCTTCGAGGCCCAAACGCAAATACACCGCGCCCACGATGGCGCCGTAGACCACCGCGGCTTCGGCAAGCAACAGCAGGCCGGTTCGAGTATTTGCGCGCGAAGCTCTCAACTTGCGATTGCCACCTCTTCTTCTTCCATCTCAAGTTCGTCAGCCACCAGGTGCAAATGTTCTTCCGGCGGCAAATTTCGCGGCCGGTAATTTCGCTGTTGGTAGTAGTAAGTATTGGGTTCGAGATCTTCGTCGGCGCGATTTAAAACCACGCCCAGCATTCTTTCGCGCGGCAAGGTCTGCAACAGCTTGTCGACCATCGCGTAGCGCGTCTTGCCGGCGCGCACCACCATCATCGCGCCGTCAGCGCGATTGATGAGCACGTTGGCGTCGGTAAAAATTCCGAGCGGCGGCGCATCGATGATGATGTAGTCAAACATGCGACGAGCTTCGGCAATCACGCGCGCGTAGGTTGGACCAGACAAAAGCTCGGGAACGTCGTCGCGCGCCTGACCGCCGGGAAGCAGATAGAGACCGGCCGGATCGAGGCGAACAATCGCGTCGCGCAGGCTCAGTTCGCCGCCGAGCACTTCGGAGAGTCCATGCGGCGCATCGATGGCCAGGTAATCCGTGGCACAAGGCTGACGAAGGTCGCTGTCAATCAGCAGCGCGCGGACGCCTTCAGTCTGGGCCAGCAGCCACGCGAGGTTTAGCGCCGTCAGAGTTTTGCCTTCGCCCATGCCGGCGCTGGTGATGACAAAGCTGCGCATCCCGTCGCGCTCGCCCGCCTGCAAGACGCGCGTGCGCAGCGAACGAAACTGTTCGCAGTAAGCAGAGCGCGGTTGCGTGATAGCTACAAGATGAGGCTCGACGCGCGCTGGGTCTACGTCATAAGAGACGAAAGACGTGGCGCGCGCCGGCCTGGCAGCGTCCAAAGTTGCCCCAACAGCACGAGAAGCTATTCCTTCGGGGAGTGCCATCCCGTCAGAAGCATTCGCCGTGTGCGCAGTGAACGCTGAACTCTTCACCGCCGTCTCTGCCCGGTCGAGGATGGAAGAGACGTTGAACATCTGCTCTTCAATCTGGATCGCCGGGGTGACTGCGCGATGAGCGCGGACTTCGCCGCGAGAAATGTAATCAGGTAGCTGGCGAGTGCGGACCTCGCTGGCGGCGCTGATGGGCTGGTCAGCGCTTGCGCGTTTGAGTGCGTCGTAAACTCTACCCATTAGGTTCTCCTTGTCGGAATCAATAACCGATCGGTTTAGAGGCGGGCGTTGCCCGCCGGTTCGATCTTCGCGGCGTTGAGACGGCGGGCGGTGCCCGCCTCTAAACGGTTCAGGTTTTTCGAATCAACAACTGACAGGCAGGAATGCCTGTCCTACTCAAAACTGTCTCAGTTGCTTGGTTCGCCGTGGCCGTTTCCGTTGCCGGCTGACCAAAGTTCAGCGCGGTTCGCGTCGGAAAAGATCCGCGCCGGCAGTTCTTTCTCCACGCCGCCGGGCGCGCGGCGTTCCGTGCGCGGCAGCATGTCAAGGCTGTCCGCGACCTCTTCGATAATCGCCGGACCGATGGTTAACTCGCCCGCCGCAAAACCTGCCAGCAGGGCGTTGTCGCAGAGGTTGTTGATGTTGCGCGGAATGCCTTCCGTGCAGCGATAGATGTAGTCAATCGCGCTCGACGAAAAAATGTCGGTGCGCTCGGCGCCGCTGATCAGCAGCCGCGAAGTTATGTAGCGGTCAGTCTCTTCAACGTTCGGCAAGGCCTTGATCACGCAACGCAACGCGACGCGCTGCTTGAGTTGACGCAGATCAGGATCGTTCAAAACTTCGCGCAGCTCCGGCTGTCCGGTGAGCACGATCTGGAGTTGCTTGGCAGTATCGGATTCGAAGTTTGACAGCAGCCGAATCTCTTCGAGCACGGCTGAAGAAAGTCCCTGCGCCTCGTCGATGATCAAGACGGTGCGCAGCCCGCGCGCGTGGCGCGACTCCAGCGCCTGGCCCAGCGCGACCAAAAGCTCCGGCTTGGTTTCCCACTTCTGGATGTCGAGCAACGACGCGAGGTGCTGATAAAAGTCGGTGACGGACAAACGCGGGTTGAAGATGTAAGCGACGAGCACGTTGCGATCGAGTCGTTGCATCATCCAACGCAGGATCGTCGTCTTGCCGGTGCCGACTTCGCCGGTCACCACCACCAAACCCTTGCCGCTTTCAATCCCGTAATGCAGGTTGGCCATCACTTCCGTGTGCGACGGAGTGAAATAGATGAAGCGCGGATCGGGCGTCAGCGCGAAGGGTAGTTCTTTTAGTCCGTAAAATTCTGCGTACACGTCGTAACCTCCAGTTTCGAGTTTCGAGTTTCGGGTTTCGGGTTAGGACAATTGATGAGTTCTGACTTGAAATTCGGAACTCGAAACTCGAAACTTATTTCCTAGACGGCGAAGCGTTCGAAGACCTGCGTTAATTTCAAGATCAACGCCAGCGCGGGAATGCCCACAATCATCGCGGCAATTCCGGTTGCCAGCAGCAGCTTGCGCCGCCGCGGGACGCTGCGCGCTTCCTCGGCCGTCAGTAATTCGGGAAGCGTCATGAGCACCGGCAACGAGGTGTAGTGCGCGGCGTCTTCTCCCGTTTGAATCGTCAGCAGTCGCGGCACTTCGAACAATCCGGCTAAGAACAGACCAACCGCCAGACCGATTGCGATTCCCGCGCCAACCAGTATCAGGCGCTTGGGAGCCACCGGTCGTACGGGCAGGTTCGCCGGGTCAATCACCTGAATGCCTTCGCCTTGCTGTTGGCTCGCGGCATCGGCGCCCAAGCCGATCTTCTGCGCCTGCATGAGCAGCGCGTCGTACTGCGACTTCTTCGTTTGATAGTCGCGATCAAGCGCGCCCAAAGTGACTTCGGCGCCGGGAACGTTGTTGATGCGTTCCATCACCATGCCGATCTGGTTGTCGACGTCACCCAACACAGCTTGCCCGCGTTTGATCTCGCCGTCGACGAGTTTTAACTCCGACTCAAGATTCGCAACGGTCAGGTCCGGGCGATCGCGCAGTTTGTCCTGCCGCTCCTTGATGCGCTGTTGCCATTCGGTAATCATCTGGGCCATCGCGTCCTTAACGGAGTCGACTTCGGCCTGCTTTGCCAGCACGTCCGGATGCTTGGGCCGCAGCTCGGTCAGCATGCGCGTCAACTGCGATTCGAGATCGGCCTTGCGAGAAATCAGTTGTGCCCAGGCGAGCGTAGTTTTCGGGTCAGTCGTATTCTCAATGACTTCTTCTTTTAACTGTTCGGAGCTTTTCTTCACGAGGGCCAGCTGGCTGGTAAGGGCGGAGCGGCGATCCTGGTAACGGCCAACCTCGGCGACGTAGCTTTTCTGTTGTTCCCGCAAGCCAGTGAGCTGACCGACCAGCGACGCAGCCTCCGACGGCAGGTTGCCGACGTTTTTCTGCATGAAATCCAGCCGTTCGCGATCGACCAAATCGAGTTCTTCCTTCGTCTGGTTGACCTGCTGATCGATGAACTGCTTGGCCGAGCTCGTGGAGTTGATCGTGTTTTGGGTTTGCGCGTCGATGTACTTGCTGGCGAGTTCGGAAGTCACCGCCTGCGTCGTCTTGGCGTTCCGGCCGCGGTACTTGATGTTAAAGCCGTTCGTGATGTCGTTGCGGCTGGTGTTGACCTCAACCTTGATGCTCGCGCGCATGTAGTCGATGAGCACTTCCATCGGCTCGCCGCGCTGCTTCTCAGCTTTGTAGAGATCGTATTTTTGAATTAAGGGTTCGAGCGAGCTGCGGCTGGTGACGACTTGCGCGATGCTGTTGATCTGGCGCGTCAGTCCGTCTTCGGTAAGCGTAGGCACGACCGTGTTGGGCAGGGTCGAAGGCTTGACGACGATCAGCGTCGACGACTCGTAAAGATCGGGCAGTTGGAAAACAACCCACGAGACCGCCGTCGCGATCGCAATCGCCGGCAGGATGATCAACCACTTCCGCTTCCAGGCGATCTTGGCGTACTCGCCTGGTTTTCGTTGTCGAAATTCAACACTCATGACTACTCTCCTGGGAATTGGTCTGCTGGGAGCGCGGACATCCTGTCCGCATTTGCCGCTGCTCCACAGCGTTGACTTAAACCGATCGGGCGTGCGGACAGGATGTCCGCGCTCCCAGGTTTACAGCGTGGCTAAGACGTTGCGCGCGTCGCCGGATTCGGCGAACGGCGCCTTCTCGCTCAGCCGCACCGCCATTTCCAGCTCGCGGCGCGCCGCTTCCTTGTCGCCTTTCGCCTTCAGCGCCATTCCCAGATGGTAGCGATAATTTGGGGCCGGGCTGCCGTTGCCGCCCTTGGTCGCGCGTTCATCGAGGGCCACCGCTTTCTGCAGTTGCTCGACCGCCGCGCTGTAAAGTCCTTTCTTGTAGTAGACCCAACCAAGCGTGTCGACGAACCCCGGGATGTTGGGATTCTTTTGGACCACGCCCTGGGCCAGCCGCACGGCTTCGTCAAGATTTCCTTTGCCGTTGACTGCGTAAAGCCAGGCGAGATTGTTTGCGGCAATCACGGCGTTCTGATCCTTACCCAAAGCCTGACGATAACTCTCCGCCGCGGCGTCGTAATTCTGTCGCGAGTCGTCGAGCATGCCGATCAGCGTGTGCGCAGTGGCATTGTCCGGACGACGTTCGAGAATTTTTTGATACTCGGCGATCGCGCGGTCCTGCTGGTTGGTGTTGATGAACAACGCACCCAGCGACGAATAGGCAGCGATGTAATTCGGATCGAGTTCCAGGGTCTTGCGCAGCTCGGCTTCGGCCTGCGCGGAGTTGCGCTCAAAACCGTAGGCCTGCGCCTTGAGGTAGTGGAGCGAAGCGTTATTCGGATAGGCGCCGAGCACCTGATCGATGCGCGCGTGCGCTTTACTGACTTCGCCGTTGCGCGCGTAGAGACGAATCAGGCCGCCGAGCGCGTTGAAGTTAGTTGAGTCGATCGACAAAGCGTTCTCGTAGTAACCGGCTGCTTCGTCGGCCTTGTTTTCGGCCAGGGCAACGCCGGCGAGACTGATGTACGGGAACGTGTCTCGGGGCGCGGCATCGTGGGCCATCGTGAAATCTTTGCGCGCGGCTTCAGTGTTTCCGAGGTCAAGCGAGGCAGCGCCGCGCGCGAGGTAGGCCTTGGCGCGAAGCTCGGCCAGCATCTGCGGCGAACTTTGCCGATCCGGCGCGGTTTGATTAATTCGCTCGATTAACTCTGACGAAAGACGCTGGGCGCCTTTCGAGTCGCCCTGCGCGAGATCGATTTGCACCTGCATCAAACGCGCCGGGAGATAGTCGGGGTAGTTGCGTTCGAGGTCGCCGGCAAAGGCCCGCGCCTGATCCATGTTGCCGAGGTTGAAGTTTGCCTGGGCCATAAAATACAGGCCCGCGCGTGAATTCGGCTCCTGAATCAGGACCTCTTTCAGGTCTTCGACGGCCGCCTGCAAGTCGCCGGACTGGCCCGTCTGCGTGCGCACCCGAGCGCGCAACAAAAGCGCCTGCCGGTCGTGCGAATCTTTCTTGAGCACTTCATCCGCCTGCGCCATCGCGCCCTGCGTGTCGCCGCGCATCAGCATGATTTCGCCCAACCGATAATGGCCCTGCGTGAAGTCAGGCGACTTGGTTATGATTTCTTGATAGATGGCGATGGCTTCGTCCAAACGATTAATGGACGAATAGAAGTCGGCCAACACGGCGCGGCCTTCGGGTTTGTCTTTGTCCAGTTCGGCGAGGGCCTTGTAAGCGACTTCCGCTTTGTCCAACTGTTTATTGACGAGATAGAAGCTGGCGAGAATGAACCGCGAGGCGCGATTTGCCGGTTCAACTTCGACCGCTTTGAGCATCTCCGCTTCGGCTTCCGGCAGCCGGCTCAACTGCACGAGGTACTTGCCGTATTCAGTGTGGGCCAGACCGGAGTTGCCGTTGACCGAGATGGCGCGTTGAAAAGTTTCTTCCGCTTTCGCCTTGTCGTTGATGACGATGTAGAAGCGCGCCAAACTCAGATACGACTCGACGCGTTTCGGGTCCAACTCGATGGCGTGATTGATCGCGGCGAACGCCTCCTCGCGTTCGTTGCGCGCGTAGTGCACGCTGCCCATCAGGATGTGGCCTTCGACGTGATTGGAATTCTTGTTCAGGATTTCCTTGGCGAGTCGCTCGGCTTCCGCGGCCAACTCGGGACGTCCTTTGGCGGCGGCGATGTAGTAGTTGCCCAACTTCACGCGCGCGTCGAGATTCTCGGCGTCAAGCTCGGTAGTTTTGCGCAACTCTTCAAACGCTTCCTGAAAACGCTGCAGGCCTTCGTAAGCTCGGGCCAGGCCCCAGTGAGCGTTAGCCAGCTTCTCGTCAATCTGGATCGCGTTGCGAAACTCAAGCGACGCTTCCTGAAACTTCTCTTCCTTCAGGTAAGCTTCGCCCTTTTCGACGTGGGCTATTTTGGTTTTTTCGGGATTGGCGCAGCCGCTGATGGCGAAAATTGCGGCGAGCAGAACGGACAGAAGGGTGGCGTAATAAACTTTCGAACGGCACTCGGTTTTCATTCTCTTTTCCTCTCGACGGGGAGCCACGAATTTCCTGAAGTTCAGGTTGGCGTCCCGGGTTTTGTCCCAGTTTTACTCTCGCTTCCGTCTAGTGGCGGGCAATGCCACTGGATTTGTCCCGAGAGTGAGACACTTTTACAAAAGGGTTAATTGCTGGGTGTTTCCGCAAATCTTGCTGGGAGCGATTCCTGGGAGCGCGGGGCATCCTGCCCGCATTCTGAATAGAAGAAGATTGCGGGCAGGATGCCCGCGCTCCCAGGTCAGTCTGGAATGAATTCGGGCAGGATGGTTGATGACGTGGCAGCAAGTTCAGCAGCCACGTCGATGGCCGCCTCTACGGCGCCAGGTTTGGAATCGTCAACCGACGTTGTTATTCGCACCATTGCGCCATCTGAACGGCGGCGGCGAACGCTATCAAGGACCGTGTAAACCTTCCCCCAATATTCACTTGCAACTGAGCGGCCGCGACCCTGGTACCAGTAGACCAGCAACTCTTTGTGGTCGCCGTTTTGGACCAGATACTTATTCGCGACGAAAGGTTCCCTGCCCTTCGGCGTGATTGTGATCTCTCCGGGCTCGCTCATCACCCAGCCTGATCCGGGCAAACAATTCAGGGGACTGTGATAGGTGGCGCCTTCGCGCTGGCTGGCGTAGTAACCTACGTAGAAATTCATCACGCGGCCGTCGGCGTTGCGATAGTTGCGCAGCAGGTAATCGCTGGCGCGTAGCACGCTGAGCGTTTCTTTGCTGAACTTTTCATCGCCGCCGGTTTGTTGCCAGGCGCCGACTTGCCGCGGAAATTCCTGCAACTGTTTGCGCTCGACGTTAACTTCGCCCAGGTACTCCCAGGCGTTGACCACCAACCCGCCGGCAACGATGACGACCAACAGAATCGCGAAGCGCCAGGTTTTCATGATTCGACTCCTTGCTGCAGGTCAGAACCGCCTGCGTTAGCGGGCGGCAGGAGTGCTTGGGCGAGCTGAACCTTCGCTGGTGACTGAGGTTGACTCGCGGACTTTCGCGTCGCCGGCCGGTTCGGGTTGACTCGATCCAAAATCCACCCGACGCCAAACAACAGCAGAAACGCGACCACGTAGATCACCCAGCCAGAGAAGCTGTGGAAGAAGCCGTCGGCGACTTGAGTGCCGTAGTAGCGAGCAAGAACGCCGGTGCCGCTGACTCTGAGAGCGTTCGTGAAAATTGCGATCGGGACCGCCGAGAAAACGATGATCGTTGAACGCCAAAAAGCGTACGTCTTCAAACTCGAAAGCAAAGACTTGTCAGAACCACCTGCGTTAGCGGGTGGCTCTTTTTCCCCGAGTTCCGGTGACGCCTCAGCGTTTGCCACCCGCTTACGCAGGTGGTCCTGACCATCGTCGCGGGGGTTCTGACTGTCATCGTTCGGGTCCTGATCGTCTCCGCGCGGATGCGTGAAGTAAGCAAACACAACCGCGAGCGTCACGAGCGTCATCAACGAACGTATGCCGCTGCAGGCTTCAACCACCTCGAGCTTCTTCGTTTCGCGCGCGCCCAACGGCATCAACTCGATCACGTTTCCCTGCCGCAGCACAGGAATGTCGAAAAGCGTCATCGCCCAGACCGCGCAGCGAGAAGCAAATAGTTGGAGCGGAAACGCGATTTTGTTGAAGATTATTGCGGGTATCGGAATCGCGAGCAGCAGCAGAAAGAGTGGCACCGCCAGCAGGCGCAGCAGCGTAAAGCCCCAAAAATACAGGACCGTTCCCGCCAACATCACAACGAGTGAAGTCCTTTGCAGGTAAAGCTCCGCGCCGGCAGTGCCGCCCCAAAGAGCCAGCAAAGCGGCCAAAACGGCTGCGAGTCCCAACCACGTCGCCGCGCGTTGCGTTGCGCGCATCAGTCGTTCGCGCTGACTCCAAAGCACAAAGATGATGATGAACGGAACGAGCAGACCGTGCGAATAGTTTTCGTCAGTCCACCAATCGCCGCCAAGCTTGCGCAGCACGGTGGCATAAGCAAAAAGCAGCGCGGCTGCAATCAGGAGAGTTCGCCAGAGATTTTTGGTGGCAGGAAAGCCGGAGACGGCTGGAACCTTCATAGGGGCACTCGTTGGGGACAATTGTTCGGGACGTTTTCGCGGGGAAAGGGCAAGTTTCCCTGTGCGATAACAACTGCTGATTCGGGACTTCAAAGCAGCCACTTCGGAAAACGAGATGGCTCAACTTAACTAAAAGATTTAAAGGCCCGCGAATTCCGGAATTTCCGGCTGACGGCTGGTCCAAACTCATTGACAACCTGGCAGGGTGGGAATATCGTACGCGCGAATTGAGGCTGTTTTTCGAGTCTCACCGAGGGACTGACTAATCGCCCTCGCTCACTAACCTCGCAAGCGGGCTTCCGGCGTCAAGCTGTGCTCCCCTGAACGAAGATCTCCGCCGGAGAATTTCACTCACACACAATCTACAGGAGGCCGGATTCATGAATTACGGATACGCCATCGGGGCATTCTTTGGAGGCTGGTGCGGCAGCGTGCCGCTCTCCGTGCTTAATTGGTACATCATCCACGGCAAGAAACCGCCACCGCCGCCGGATCCCTGGCGCCGGGAGTGGTTCGTGCTGAAAGTGATCGGCGGGATTGCCGGCGTGATCACCGCCTACATCTACGCGTTCGCGTTCGGCGCACCCGCCACTCAGGTGGGGCGCACCGTTCTCGAAGCCACCGTGTTCACCATCGTAGGGTTCCTTGGCGGCCGTTTCGCTTCTGAAGCCGTCGGCGTCGCACGCGGCGGCTAGAGACGCCGCAGCCAACAAGAAACCAACCGCGGCGACCTTCAGGAAGTCCAGATGCCGCCGTGGCTGGGGTCAGCGGACACGGACCCGCTTGTTGAAACCGACTGACCCGGAAACGAAAGACTAAACGTCAGAACTCAAGGACGGCTATTGCCAGCTCGACTCAAGAAAGGTTCACTAACCAATGCGCTTCGCACTTCTCCCGTTGGCCCTGATTCTCTTTTGCGTGCCTGTCTATGCGGACTTTTCGGTCGAACTAAACGGCGCTGATCCGTCTGCATCCGCTTCTGTCAACACAGTGGCGATACAGGCGACGCTCGATACCGCGGGGCTAGCCGGCGGTGGGACGGTCACCGTCACCAAGGCAGGGATTTATCTCATTGGCGTTCAAGGTGCAAATCCCTACGGACCCCCAGGGCATAAATACTGTCTTGATTTCAAGTATGACAACATCACCTTTTCCATTGGCCCTGGGGTGACGCTCAAACTCGCGAACGGCCAGCAGGTAAACGGCGCGCCTGTTGACCTCCTTGTCTATCAGGGACGAAAAAACTTGTCATTCATTGGGGCATCGAATGGGTCATCGACTATCACCGGCAACACGGCTGGGCAGACGGGTTGGACGCAAGGCTATTCACAAATCGACCACGGCATAATTATTAGTAGCTACGGTGTGAACGGGGGACAGGCAAACTCAAACATCCTAATCAAAAACCTCTCCCTCACGGACCACTTCTCAAATCCAATTAACATGGATACTTTTCCAAGTAGTCAGCGCAACTCAAACATCAGAATTGAGGGCGTCCGGTCCTCTGACTGCGGAGAAGGAATTCAGGTAGGCGGAACAGATGGAGTATGGATCGAGGACAGCGTTGCCGAAAGCCCTAACCATGTGGCGGTGGGAGACGCGATCGAATTGTCAAACTGCACTCGATTCTTTTTGAAGAACAACATCGCCAGGAACCATCGGTCAGGCTCAGGCTTCGACATCTTTGGCTCCACGGACGGGATTATTGATGGCTGGATTAGCGACGACAACGCCAACGGTATGGACATTCATGCGTTCGGCGCCGACCAACCCGACCCCAAAAACGTTACGGCAATTAACGGGTTAGTTATTAACTCGCGGGATGTGGCCGGAACGGGAGTGTGTACCGGCCTTAGCATCTCCGCGCCCACGCTTAATAACATCAAAGTAAAAACCGTCTTAATGAAGGGTTCTCCATTTTTCTATGGGTTTCAGTTAGGTGCAGGGGGACAACTATCGGCCGTTGGCCCAGTGGTCATTGAGGATTGCGTAGTTGATGGCGGTATGGATGGAATCTTGATCGCTGCCGGTTTTTCAGACTTGACCATCAAGGGCGGCAGCTACAGCAACCTGAATGCTCGAGGGATTGTTTATGCCTTTCAGGGAAATGGGATTACTTCGGCTCAACTTAAAAACCTGACCATTGATGGGGTGAAGGCGGTCAACAACGGTAGCTACGGAATCCTCATCGACAATCAAGGCTACTCCGTACCAGGTTTTTCCGGAGTCATTAAAGATTGCTACCTTGCGGATAATGGCGATGGTCCATTGAGCGCGGGGCCGGAAGGGCTGGAACTGACGGTTGAAAACATTCTCCCCAACACCAGGACAGTGCTTGGGGATTTCTGGGGCACAAACGCGCCGATCGTTTACGGAGTGAAATATCTTTCTCCCACCGGAGGTTTGTTAAGATCCTTCCGATCTCCGTCGAAGAATCAGACTCTCACAGTAACTTTCCCTGAACCCACCATCGTTTACGACGCGCGACAGAGTGGCGGGAACAACATCTATCTCAGCAAGGCAGTGAACGGAACGTTCACGGCTGGAGACACTCTTAGTTTGCGATACGATAGTGCGACGACCAGGTGGCTGGAGACTGGGCGAAGCCTGAACACTCCATAGGCCACCGTAGGGGAGTTTAAAGCCAATGCCAGACCGCGACCACACACATCAGGATTACAGAGGAAGTGTGGTGTTCAGCTTAGACTAATTGTTTAGGCTACGTTGGGGTTTCAACCCGTTCAACCTGGGCTTGAGCCCTGCATCGGCGCGTTTAAGTCGGGCGGCGGCCCAGCCGAGGCGGAGCTTAGCTGATTCAAATCCGCCGGTTGCGCTGCCTGTCATCGTGAGGGCCGTGCGGGCGTGAGCGAGGGCGGCTTGCAGTTCATCGATGACGTCATCCGAAGGTTGCGATGGGGGCGAGAGTCGGGGTTGTTTTCGTTCAGTCCGCAACACGCGACGGGCGTCTTCTATTTGGGTGATGAGGGTTTCGATCTGTTCCTTGTTGGTGAGGTCTGTTGATAACTGGCGCGCGAGCAGGAGAGCGCTCGAAACAAGTTGTGCGGAGGTTGGTTGCGAGCGATCAACGCCCTCCCTGACGGTCGGGCTACTGCCCGGATCGCCGTGCGACAACTGACGCGGTGACGGCGACAGCGCAACCGATTGTGCTGCTGATTGCTCGACCGACGGCAACGCAGACTGCCTGCTGGCTGTCTTCGCCAGTCGCCAGACGAGGTAACGTCCCGACGCGCGGTAGTTCATGTCGTAGTCTTTTGCCTTGCCGGAAGCCGCCAAACAATGTATCCCGTCCACTCGATCGCCAAACGACGCCTCAAATACGTCATCGCCCATCTGCTTGAAACTCTCATCGCCGGTCAGGTAGTACGCGTAGCCGAAGGCGTGATGAATAGTCGATTGAAAATGGCGCGCTGCCGCGACGGCTTCGCGATCGCCCTTCGTCTTCGGCGGCGGCGGGTTGAACTTGTTCGGATTCACAACCGAGCCGCCGCCCCAAAAATAAAACATGCTGCGCCAACGCGTATTCGGAAGATCGGTCACGCGATTGTTTCGCTGGAACGCGTCTACATAAAGGTGACGGACTGAGCGCGTCAACTGTTTCGCGAGGTTCGCCTTCACAGTCGCATTCCTGGTTAGTTGGTGGAGCAGAATCACTGACTCCAGATACAGACCAACCATGAACGGCTGCTCGATGTTGCGCAGTTTATCGTCGGGCTTATCGCCGTCTTCGTTCCAACGCCATGAGCCATCCGCCCACTGCAGTCGTCCAAAAAAGTTGACCGCGGTGTCTTCAGTTTGCGACAGGTAAGTTGCGCGTTTCGCAGCGCCGTCGGTGGCTGTGCCCGTCCGGGCGGCGAGCGTGCCGTTAGCGTAGAGTCCGTAGTTATCCGGCAAAACTTTCGCCAGCAGCACCGCATAAAGCTGCGCATAACCATCGTCGCGAATGTCGTAGTAAAGCGCGGGATTGTTCTTGCGTTTGTAGACCCAGTCGTCGAACGAATAGCGCACTTGCCTTTCAATGTAGTCCCACATCTCCGGCCGCCCATCCAACGCGCGCAGCATCAGCCCGCCATAGGCCATCGCGCGCGGCGGCAGATGCGTGTCGCCGTCGACAATCGTGCCGTCGCCGATCCAAACCGAATGCCACCAGGCGTCGGCGGTCTTGCGCGCGTAATCCAGAAACCGCTGGTCGCCCGTGCGGTAGTAATTAATGTACTGGACCAGCGCGGTGTCGTAATAGTTGGCGCTGAAGTAGTGGTCCGTGTTCGCGCCGAAGTCGTCTTCGTGGTAGTAGGTGTCGGCGACGGTGTTGCTGACGGAGGCAAACGGCCACGGCGCGGTAAGCGTGAGGCTGGTATCAGACTCGACCGAACGCATCTTCACCACGCGCACGACGCCCGCAGCGTCGCGAATTCTGAGATGACCGTTATAGCCGGGCGCTGGACCAGCCGCGTCAATGTCACGAGCAAACCGAGTCCCTTTGCCGGTGACGACGGCGCCGCGCGCGGCGATCGAAACGCGACCGGCGATTACATTTCGCCACGCCCGGTTTGAGGAGTCGGTGTTCATCGGTCCAATAGGCGCGACGCGCGGGGCTTTCTCGCCGTGGGCGATGCCCTGCTCGCGCGCGGTCGCGTCGAACCACGAAAATGGATTCAGCGGGCTGGCCGCTTTTAACTGCGGACCACAAATGAAGGCGACATTTTCCTTTGGATAGCGGACGAGCTCGCCGGCGAGGTTGGCGGGCAGCCCCCAGTTGTTGGCGATGCTTCTTGACGTGCCCTTCGCAGTTATTCCGGCCTGTCTCTGGAAAGAATAAAAAGGGACAGACTGGAAAGTCTGGCCAACGACTTGCGCGATGAGACAGCCGACGATGGCAAGCGCAAAGATTGGCGTTGTGATGGTTCGCGACAACTTTTTTGGAGTGCGCTGACCTGTCAGCGCTTTGGTCGGTCGCGACCTGTCGCGACCTCCTTGGATTGAATTCAATTGAAGGCGTGCGGCGTCAAGCCTCCGCGGGAAAAGCGCTGACAGGTCAGCGCACTCCAAAAAGATCACGAGATGCCGTAGGAGCTTATCAGTTGCGCGACGTTCTTTCGCAGGTCGAATTTGGCTGAGACGGTTTCGCGTCCGGCCTCGCCCATTCGCGATCGCAGCGACGGATCGTCAAGCAGCTTCAGCAGACTCGCGCTCATCGCTTTCGTGTCGCCACGCTCGACGAGGTGGCCCGTCACGCCTTCCGTTATCAGTTCGGGTATGCCGCCGACGCGCGTCGCCACCACCGGCTTCCCATGAGCCATCGCCTCCGCAATCATCCAACCAAACACTTCTTCCCAACGAGAGAATTGGCAGACAACATCGGCCGCGGCAAACACGCCTTCGCCGAACGGATCTTCCACCATGCCCGTCCACGTAATCCGATCCGCGATCCCCATCTCGGCGGCGTCTTTCATGTATTGCTCGCGGTAGGCGCCGTCGCCGACGAGGACAAACTGCACATTACGATTCTGCTGCGTGACCAGCCGCGCGGTCTCAAGAAAATCAGTGATGCCCTTCTCGGGAATTATCCAGCTCACCTGCGTCACGATCGCGCGCTCGGCAGGAATTGAATAGCGCCGGCGAAACTCCAGCGCGCGCTGCGGGTCGGGATTGATCCGTGTCAGGTCCACACCGTTGTAGATCATTTCAAATCGCCGGCGCGGCAACAGATCAAAAGCCGTCATGCAGTCGTATCCGTAGTTGCTGACGGAAATCACCTTGGTGAGTGGGCCATTGATGAAGCGAGCGGCGCCGCGTTTCCAAAGAGGCGCGCGGCGCGGAACGTAGCCGGCGGCGCGCGAATGGTGATCGGTGAAAAAGATTTGCTTCACTGACTGGAGGCGCGCAATCCACGAATACAAATTCAAAAAGCCGGTGAAGTGCAGGTGCAGAATGTCCGGCTGATGACCACGCGCCAGCCCCATCAGACTTCTGCCAGTTTTCCAACTACCGTCCGTCGCGCTCGCGTAAACGTTGAGCGAGGTGTTCGGCAAGTCGAGGAAACGCTTTACTTCGTCAGTTGGCTCTGACAGAAAGCAGAGCACGCTCTTCCAACCGCGCTGGCCCAGCTGCAGCGACAACTCGCGGGCAAACGTTTCCGTGCCGCCGATGCGACGGGGCTCAACTCCGAATACTGAAACTAATGTTGGCATTGTCGAACCTTGCTAACGAGGCAGCGGGGGCAAGCCCCCTTCCCGACCTCGAGACTCTGCTAGTTGACTGTGTGGTCCAGCTTAAAAGCCTTTCAATCAAAGCTAGCCAACTCTCATCACCTTCGGGCCACTCAACTTTCACGACCTTCGGCACCCAGCTTCATCAACCTCGGCCACTCAACCTTCATCACCTCAGGGTCGGGAAGGGGGCTTGCCCCCGCTTCCGGTTATTCGTCGCAGTCGCGCGGCGAGCCTTTGACGCAGTTCGCGAACGCGAAGCTGCGCACTAAAGACGCCGCTGAAAATTTGGTAGCTCGCCGGCATCGCCGCTTGCCTTTCAAACGCCGGCTGAAAATTTGTCTTGTTGCCGAAACCAAGAATGCGCTGATCCGCGCGTGAAAGATTCCCGAGGAAAGCAGCGTTCAGCAGCAGCGGGTGATACCGGTAATAGCTCACATCCTCCGGCTGCAAACGCACGCGCGGGTCGTGGTAGTTGTAGAAAATCGCCTGGCGCGGTTCGAGCATCGGCACGCCCTGCCGATGAATTCCGGAAGTGTCAAACAGAAATGCAGTGCCCGCGGCACCAGTTAGTTCGAGCAGATTCTCAGTGACGATCTCTGCCATCTCGTGATTCTTTACAGGTCGCGGATGCTGCTTGCCGTGGCTCCCTTTGATGAAGTTGAACGCGCCGCTGCGCACGTCAGTCAAGTACATCGCGAGCTTCACTTCGCGATGAATTTTTCTGGCAGACGTTTGGTCGTACCAGGCGTCACCGTGCCAACCGTGAAAGTCGCGCTTGGTCGGTTGCGACTTCCAACCCTTCGCTTCCGTCAGCTCATAATCCTGGCCCAGATAGTTGTTCAGAATCTGTTTGACGAACGGATGCACGGCAAGATCGACGAAGCCCTGATCGAGCAGCAAGACGTCTTCGACGAGATGACGATAGCGTTCAGTCTTTTGATAGCCTTCGAAGTTGTTCCAACGCACCCGACGCAGACGCGTGGCGAACGCGCGCTGCATATCGGCCAACTGCTGCGGCTCAAGAAGCGACGGCAGGACGACAATGCCGTCGGTCTCGAGCTGAGACACGAGCGTGGAAACACGTTCACGCAAAACGCGCTGCGCGTTCGTCTCGAGTTTTATTGGAAATTCCGCAATGCTTCTCATTTAACAGTTTCCAACTACGAACTAAACATCCGCCAAGGCGCCAGGAACGCCAGGGAAATTACAGAACCGTTTTAGGGCTGTTAGTCGTTTTAGTCTTCTCTCCTGGCTTGGCGATCTTGGCGTCCATGGCGGTTCAGCTCTCATCCAACGGCAGCAGGTAAGCCTCCAGCTTTTCATATTCCGCCGCCAGTTCCTGATAGAGACCCGGCTGCGCGTAACGCAGATTCGGCGCGCTCTTCTTGGCCGCGATGTCTCTGGTCCACGGCAGGCCTTGTTTCTGAGCCCTCTCCTTAAGCGCGTCGTTTATTTTTTGGGTCGCATTCAGGTAACCCGCGTTCCGGAGCGCCCAACCGCGCGGATCGAAATCGTCGCGGTGATTGACGACGTGATTGATCGCTTCGGACAGTTTGTCCTCATCAGCGAGCAATCCAGTTGCAGCGTTGACGTGATCGAGATTCACGCCACACTGATGCCGGTAGACGATGACCGGCGTGCCGCAGAACATGCTTTCGTAGATCGCGCGGTTGGCGCCTTCGCGATGCGACAGCAGCAGCGACACGTTTGAGTCCGCTACGATCCGCGCAACTTCCGCGTGCGAAATATTCTCGAAGATCGCGCAGTCGTCTTCGAGATCGTACTGCCGCAGTAATCGTTCGATCGCTTCGCGATTCCAGTTCAAGTCGTAGCCGATGAGCGCAAGACGCAGCGCACGACCGTGCTCACGTTTGAAACGCTCCGCGGCGCGAAACAAAACTTCGTGACGCTTGAGCGGATCCCAGGCCGCGACCATCACCGCGTCATACGCAGCTTCCTGCGCAGAGGCGCGCGGACGGAAGACGCTCGGGTCGCTCCACTCGCCCGCTCCGACGCGCACCGGCACAAGGTTCGTTTGCAAGGCAGCAACAAACTCAAAATCAGCGCGCCGCGGCGACTGAATCAAAACGTCCAAATCGGAGCCGAGGTACAAGAGAAAACGCGCATCCTGATAACCCCACCAGCTCGGCTCAAGCACAAACATGTAACGCGCAGCGAGCGCGCCGAGATCGTAGACCGCCGCGGTCGCGAGAATCGCTTCGCTGTACATGAGCATGATCACGCCGCGCTCGCCCGTCGCCTCGTCGTAAGGCTTGAGTATGATCAGATCGCCCTGGCGTTCCGCATCGTCGTCATTCGGAAAACGCAAACGTACGCGATTTTCTAAAGTGAACGAGCCGTAAAGCTGTCGCAGAGCTCGGGCTTTCTGCGAACGAACAAACTCGAGTCGCAGACGATTCTGCGCCGCCGGCAGCAACTCATCGGTTCCCGCGCGAAAACAATTCTCGCGCACCACTTCCATCAAGCGCGCGACACGCTTCGTCCCAATCGCTTCCGTTCCCAGATGCCGCCAAAGACGCAGCATGCGCGTGGCCGCCTCGTACGGTTGGTTGCGCAAGAGGGCCAGCTGCGACTGAATGTCGTTCAGGGACCGGTACGGATACTTCAGCGCTGAGGAGTTGTAGGCGCGCTCCTTCAGCCACAGCGAGATCATCGCCGACGAAGCTTTCGTTTGTTGCAGGTCGAAGTTCATTTATTTAACAAGTCCCGACACAACTAAGTAAACAAGCAATACCGGGTTCATCCCCGGGCGGGCGAAAACCAGCGAAACGCTGACATTTTTGCTATTTTTCATTGGCCCTCCCCGGTGCGCCGCTGGTAGACCCTTTGCAGCAAACGCGGAGCGAGCCGGGTGAGCCATAGCGCCGCGCGCGGTTTCGAGCCGCCGCCGAATTCAATTGATCGAGCAAACGATTCGCGCGCGCGGGCGAAATCGCCGGGCAGCAAATGAAGTTTGCCGAGTTCGTATTCCAACAACGCGCGGCGATTTCGAATGACTGGGGAAACTGCTGCGCGTTCGGCTGGCGTGAGCGGATACGACTGTTCGATCTTGTCAAACACACGCAGCTCACGGCGGTGAGAATTAATCGCGTCGCCCGTTAAGCTGCCGGTTCGCGCGCGATACTTGAGCAGCACCCGTCGCTGGTAAGCGAGGCGCGCGCCGTGGCGAGCGAGCCGCAGCCAGAGGTCGAAGTCCTGCGCGTTACGCAACGATTCGTCAAAGAGTCCCACTTCGAGAATCTGATCGCGGCGCGCTACCACGCCGGAAGTGATCAGGCTTCGATCGGCGCTGACGAGTTCGAGAAAGGTCACCGCGCCGGAGGCAGGCGCCGCTGCCATCACCGCTTCCATATACGTCTTGCCGGCGTCCGCGCTCTCGCCAAAAATCATCGCGTCAGCGCACGCGAGGTCGCAGTTGCGTTCAGTCATGAATCGGAGTTGCTCTTCAAGATAGTTTGGCAACCAAAGATCGTCGGCGTCGAGAAACGCGATCCACTCGCCGCGGGCCAGGCGCAGGCCGGCGTTGCGCGCCGCGCTCGCGCCGCGATTTTCCTGCCAGTGATAGCGGAGGCGTTCGCGGAAAGGCTCGATCGCGCACTCAAACTCTTCCGTGTCCGGCGAGCCATCGTTGACGACAATCACTTCAAAGTTTGAAAACGTTTGAGCGAAGACTGACTCGAGCGTTTCGCGAATGTAAGGCGCGACGTTGTAGGCGGGAATGACGACGCTCACGAAGCCCGGCGACACGTTTTCAGCGGGCACGTTGGTCACGTCGGACTCAGGGCTCGCCATGGAAATGTCGAGACGCGGATCGTCGAGAGTTGTTGTTGTTAACTGTTCCATCGTCTATGAAAGCGAGAAAACAAACTCGCCGCCGCACTTCTTCGAATACGCGTGGTAAGTCTGCGCGGCTTCGATTGCGTACGCGTAATCGCGCCAGCCGCGCGCATGAAGCCAGGTTGCCAGACGCAGATTCCTGCGGCTCATGATCTTGTCGGGAAAATCCGCCGCTCCTAGCAACGCCGCTGCTTGATCGATGACGCGTTGCTTTCGCGTCGCGTTCTCGCTCGCCTGATAACCGTCGTCCCATTGATAGCCGAGCTCAGCGGGCGCCGGGATGGGACACGGTTCGTGACCCGGATATGCCTGCCAACCCACCGCGGTCACGGCGGCGGGAAACTGCGACAGCCACTGGACGTAAAATTTATGTCGCAGACAGAGATCGAGCGGCGTCGCGATCACTGCCGCAAGAAATTGGCCATCAAAAAATGGTAACTGAAACTCCAGCCGGTGCAGATCGATGTTTTCAAAGTGGCTCATCAGTTTCCGTCGCTGTTCGTTCAGCATCAGGAACAGGTAGAAGTTTCGCCCGGCGTCCGGCGCATGCCGCTGGTCCAATTCTTCCCTGATGCCCTGCTTTATTACGTCTTGAGCATTTTCGAGAACGTGCTTGCGGAAGAGTTTGGGAGGAACGTGCACTTGCTCGCGTTCAAGGTATGCGTCGATCGCGCCGTCGACGTTGCCGGCGCGCATGAGCGCGACGATCGACTCACTCAGGTGAACATGGCCCAGTAACACGCTGCCGCCTTCGCCTGACCACACCAAACGCGGACGCGCCGCTGGCTGCTTTCCGAAATCGTCACTCGCGAGCGCGTTAGCCATCAGCAACGAATAATCAGGAACCCGATCGCCTTCCTCCTTCGGCAGACTCTGATGGATCGAACCAATCTTCTCGGCAAACCGATTGCCGAAATAGTCATCCTGAGTTCCGTGCCTCGCGAAGTTCACCGTACTCACGCGAACGCCGCTCTGCGCCAGGGCTGCGACCGCGCAACGCGAATCCAACCCGCCACTGAGATACGCGGCCGTCGCTTCGTCTTGCCCGATCCGCCGATCGACTGCCGCCTGGAAACGATCGTAGACGGTCGACAGGCGCAAGGGTTCGATGTCGTTTGATACTTCGATTTCGTCCCAGCGCCAGTAGTAGTGCCGCGCCGTTTTGTCTCTTGTGATCTGTAGAATCTCGCCCGCTTTCAGCAGCGAAATGCCGGCGTACGGCGTGCGGTCAGCCAGCGGCACGTCGAGCCCAACCATCTCGGTGACGGCGCGCAAATCCATCTTCTTCGGCACGGTGGAACACTCTTCAAGGATGCGCAACGCGCTCGCGAACACAACGAACTCATCGTCAAACCAGTAATAGAGCGGCCTGACGCCGAGCTTGTCGGCAATCAAATTGAGCGTGCCGGATTCGGGTTGGTACTGGACGAGGCTGAACGTTCCTTCAGCTCTGCGCAGAAGTTTCCAGCTATTTTCAAGACACGGCTGGTGGACGGACGTGAGATCAGCGAGACGGCTAACGAGCTTCGCGTCTTTCATGTTCGGCGCGATCTCAGGGACGGTCTCGCGCACAATCTCGTTTTCGCTCAGCAGCATTTCACCCGTCAGCAACGACAATCCAGCCGCGTCAACATGAAAACCGGATTCAGCAAACGCGCCAATGTCGACCTTGGCGAAGTAGCTCGAGCGATCTCGGAAAGCTTTCACTTCATCATTCGGGTGGCGCGAGATCGATTGCGCCAGTCCGGCGCAAACCGAATCGGGCAGCGGGCGCTCGCGGCGCGAAATGATTCCGGCGATCAGCGTCATGCGATTCCTCCTGCCGGAACGACTGCGACGGCGCGACGGCGCGGTCGCGCCAACGACACGCCTTTCAACCAACTTTCAAATTCAATGTCTGACAAACCTTCGTTGTCGAGAAACCGCGGCAACAACAACGGATTCGAACTTTGCGAGGCAAATCCCGTTTCGCAGGTGGTTCCGGAAACCACGCCGGCCTCTCGCAGCCAGGGCAGAAACGCCGCGTCATAACGTCCGCTCGGGTAACAAAAATGCGTCGGCGTGCCGCCGGTCATCTCCTCGATCCTCCTGCGGTTGTCGTCAATCTCGCGCATGAACAGACCGCGATCCTTTGGTGTGCGATGCCGGTGCGTATGCAACTGGATGTCGACGCCGTCGCGCGCCAGTTGTTGGACTTCGCCGGGCGACAGGTTGTGCATGACTCTCTGCTCAAGCAGCGCCGCGTAATCAATCCCCAGTTGTGATGCCAACGACGACGCCAGTTCGTCTTTCTCGTCCGCTGACAACTTCCGAGCACGCACAAAATCGTGAATCTTGCTGAGCGCGGCCTCGCGCGATTCGTTGGTGCGCAACTCGGCCTTGACGTCCTGGTCGAGGTCGATGAGATTCTTCAGGTTCAGCGATTTATTTCGTCCCAGCCAGAGCAGGTACGAGCACATTAAGTCGAAAACCGGCCGCTGATCGTCGGTGTAGTAAGTTGTCAGGTAGAGCGTGGCGGGCAGATCAAATTCCTTCAGTAGCGGAAAGGCCCGCCGCGAGAAATCGGAAGTGCCGTCGTCGAAAGTCAGCACTACGGAACGGTCGGGCAGATCGTTCCGGTAGAGTCGCTCCACCGCCTGGCCCAGCGGTAACACGGCGCAGTTTGTTTTCTTGAGTAGCTCAAAACGAGAACGAAGCGTCTCCGCCGACAGGAACTGCGAACCATTCCAGACGTGTTCGTCTGAAAGCGAAATTCCGTGATACGCGAGAATCAGAAGTCGCTGCCGGCGCCAGTTGCTGTTGTGCACGAGCGTCGAGACGCCGGTGGTCTTCAGCGAATGGAGTGCGACTTTTTTGAACTTCTTCAGCATGATCGAATGTGTCGAGCTCGAGGTTGATAGATGCGCGTCAGGCAACGGATTCGCGGTCGCGTTTCAGCAGCAGCAGAATTGTGTCTTTGAGATTGCGCAGCGCTGAGCGACCTGCGGGCAGCGCGGAAAAGATCGCCAGCGAAACGACAACGGTGATTCCGAAAGCGACGCTCAGCGGCGCGAGGAGCCCCGGCATGGTCTGAAGCCACGGCCGGCAACTGAATAAAACAACTAACGAACAAAGCGATGCGATGCCCGCTGGAGCGATCGTGCGATAAAAGTCCCCAGCGCGAATTGGTCCGCGGCGGCCCACGTACCAGAACAGCAGCGGCGTCGCGAGGCAAAGATCAGCAACCGCGTAAGACGCGGCCACGCCAGTCGCTCCCCAGGGCAAGCCGATCAGAATCGAAACGACCGCGATCGCGCCGCCGATCAGTCCCCAGTGAAATAATTCGCGCGTGCGGCCTTGCGTCGAGAACAGCCACCAGGAAGTTTTAGTTACAGGTTGAATAAGCGCGGCGATGCCCAGCAGCATGAAGATGCGTCCGGTCTCGCGCCATTGCGGACCGAGCAGCAGCAGCACCATCCAATCGGAAGTGGCGATCATCAAGGCGCCGAGCGGCATCGTGATCATCACAATCTTTTCCAGAATTCGCAGGTACGCCGCGCGATAGCGGGCGGGGGAGTCGGCGAGGCGGCTCAACGCCGGCACCGCCACTGCCGCGAGCGGCGCGTTGATTTGCTGCATGGGCAGCAACAGCATTTGATACGCGCGCGAGTAAACGCCGAGTTGATGCGGTCCCCAGAATTTTCCGATCAGCGCGTTGTCCAGGTTGCGCGAAAAGAAAGTCATGACGTTGAAGCCGGTCAGATTTCCGCCGTACGACAACATCGAACGCACACCAAGTCCGCGAGCCGGCAAACCTGGTCGCCAGCGACACAAACTCCAAACGCCGACGACTGTTACTAAAGTCATCACCAGTTGATTGAGCACGAGCGCCCAATAGCCGGCGCCACGCCAGGCGGCGACGATCGCCACCACAAACCCGATCAGCAGCCCGGCAGTTTCCACTATCATGATTGCCGCGAAGCGCATCTGCCGCGACAGGATCGCTTCGTGTTGAATCGCGAGGCCGGCGAGGAGAATCGAAACTCCGTACGCGATCGTGATCGCGACGAGACGCGGCTCTTTGTAGAACCAGGCGACGAAGGGAGCCACTCCGAAAGTGATCAGCATGATCGTCGCGCTGAGCGCCATGTTGATCCAGAAAAGGGTGCTGACTTGTTGGTGATTGAGTTCAGCCCATTTAACTGTCGCAGTCGACAGGCCAAGATACTGAAACATGCCGACGAAGTTGATCAGAATGGCGACCATGCCGATCAGTCCGTAGTCTTCCGGAGTCAGCAGTCGCGCCAGCACCACCGCCGCGACGGTGCTGAACACAAACTTGAAGCCCTGTGCCCCGAGCGTCACCGCCCCGCCGCGCGCGGAACGACCCGCCAGATCGTCTTTTAAGTGATCCGTGCGGAAATGGTGGTTCTTGTCGCGGGCAAACTGATCCTGATTCGAAGTGGAATTGGGCAACATCTGGGAAACTCTCGGCGCGGGATGGGTGGGCCTCTTAAGGAGGGTGGCGAATTGCCTCCATTAGTATACAGGAACAAAAGCGCCTTGCCTCCAGGAAATTTCAGGCGATATTTGGCGGTTGCGGGAATTTTTTGCGAGACGGCGGGATTTTGCCGTTAGAATCGAAATCGGAACCGTCCGACTATTTTTTTGGAGTGCGGTGACCTGTCACCGCTTTCGTCCGTGGCGGCCTGACGCCACGATTTCAGATCGTTCAAATCCACGGTCGCGACAGGTCGCGACAAACTAAAGCGCTGACGCGCACTCCAAAATCATCAGTGAACAACTCAAACATGCGCGTGCTGCACTTTGCGCCGAGAGTCTGCTGGCCGCTCGACACCGGGGCGAAGCTGCGAAACTACCATTTGGCGCGTGTCCTCTCCGCGCGCGCGAACGTCACGCTGCTGGCCTTCGAAGATTCCGAGGAGCCGCCCGCCGGTCTCAAAAACGTTTACGAGCAAGTCATTACCGTCGAGCGCAGTCCCGGTTACACGCTTCTGAAGATTTTTCGCGGTGCCTTCGGACGCACGCCGCTTCCCTTGCTCAACTACACGACCGTCCCGATGAAGCAGACGCTGAGGCAGACCCTGAAGGAACAGCAATTTGATGTTGTGCAGGTTGAGAGCATTCACCTGATGGGTTACCTGCCGATCATTCGCCTGGCGGCTCGCCGCGCGTTGGTCGTGTGCGATTGGCACAACATTGAATCGGAACTGATGCGACGCTACAGCGAGCGCGAGCCGAGTTTGCCGCGCCAACTTTACGCGCGGAAGACCGCACAACAGTTGAGCGATGTTGAGGAGGAAGCAACTCACGCCTTCGACGCGCATGTGGTCGTAAGCGAACGCGACGGCGAACGACTGCGCGAACTCTGGTCGGCGACTGCCGTTTCGGTGATCGAAAACGGAGTAGACAGCGCGCACTACTCCGATGGGGAAATCGAAGCCGCGCACGTGGCCTGGCGTAGTCAAAACGGCGACGAAGTTAGTCGGTCGACGCCGCGACAAAAGCGGATCGTCTTCGTCGGTTCGATGGACTATCACGCGAACATCGACGGCGTTGTCGCTTTCGCTCGCGAGGTTTGGCCGGCGCTGCACGAAAGGCATCCGGAAATGCTTTTCACGATCGTCGGTCGCGATCCGTCGGCTGAAGTTCTGCAACTTGCCTCAATGCCAGGAGTCGAGGTAACGGGCACGGTTGACGATGTGCGTCCTTACTATCGCGAGGCGATCCTCTCGATCGTTCCGCTCAAGATTGGCGGTGGAAGCCGGCTGAAAATCCTGGAAGCGATGGCCGCGGGTGTTCCGGTCGTTTCGACAACGCTGGGCGCTGAAGGACTCGACGTGCGACACGGCGTGGATATTTTCATCGCGGACACGAATGAGCAGCAAAGCGACGCGATTACGGCGGTGATTGAGAATGAAGGGCTGCGGCGGCAACTGCGCGTGGAAGGACGCGCCCTCGTCGCCCGGCGCTACGATTGGACGCGAGTGGGCGATTCGCTGTTTAAGGTTTACGAAGAATTACTCGCCGCCCGAGGAGCTGCGTGAGCCTGGCGATTCGGTTCATTATCCGCAGATTACACAGATTCCAAAATGCGTTTCGTTTAGAGGCGGGCACCGCCCGCCGATCCAGCGTCAGACGGCGGGCAATGCCTGCCTCTAAACGACCAGGCATTCTTAACCCAATCTGCGTAATCTGCGGATTCAATTGATACAACCTCAAGTGACAACCAACCAGCCAATCAGGATGCTCTCGCTTGTCGAAGCGACGACGATCAACGCGGTCGCGAAAAACGTGCTCGAGTTTCACCGGGCGGCGCGCGAGCTGGATGAACACTCCGTCGACTTTCCAAAACTCGACGCGTGCCTCGTGACGTTTGAGCGAAGCCGCGATGCTGATCAAGTACCGACTGAATTTGTCGCCGCATCGCGCGAACTGGACCTGCAGGTTGAAATAATTCAAGAGCGGCGACGTTTCGATCTCGGCACGCTGCCGGCGCTCAAGAAGATCATCGACCTGCAAAAGCCCGACATCGTTGTTACTCATTCCGTGAAATCGCATTTTCTCGTGTGGCGCTCGCGCGTCTGGCGAACGTTTCCGTGGGTGGCGTTTCATCACGGCTACACCACCACCGATCTGAAGATGCGTGCTTACAATCGCTTCGACCGCTGGTCGCTGCCGGCTGCCGATCGACTCGTCACCGTCTGCCACGCCTTTGCGCGCGAACTCACAGCCACTACCGGCGTGCCGCTCGAAACAATTTCGGTCCAACATAATTCGATTAGACCCAGTTCGCCGCCGGCGGCCGCAGAAGTTCAGGCTTTGAAAACACGACTGGGAATTGCGGATGACGAGCGCGTCGTGCTCACGGTCGGCCGCTTGTCGCGCGAGAAGGCGCACAACGACCTGCTCGCGGCATACAAACTTTTGCGCGAAGCGCATCCTGAAATTTCGTCGAAGTTGATCATTGTGGGCGACGGGCCTGAGCGTGAGAAGTTAGAAAACGCCGCCGGCTCTCAGGGTCTCAAAGAGCGCGTGATTTTTGCCGGCCAGGTCAGTGGCGTTCAGCCGTTCTATGCGGCGGCTGACGTTTTTGTCCTCCCGTCACACAGCGAAGGTTCACCTAACGTGCTGCTCGAAGCGATGGCTGCGGGAGTTCCAATCGTGGCGACGAATGTGGGAGGCGTGCCCGAGGTGGTGAAAAACGACGAGACCGCCCTGCTGGTTCCGGCGAGGGATCCGGCCGCGTTGGCCGTAGACTTGGCCCTGGTACTCAGCGACCAGAACCTTGCTGATCGGTTGACGGCGACCTCGGCCGCCCTCATCGCCGAGCGTTTCACTCCGGAGAAATATGTTCGCGCGCTGGTCGAAATCTACCGCGCGGTCATTGAGGATCGACCGGCGTAGGGCAAATCGACAAAGCGGCGCTAGTGACCTAATTTCAAGTCTCTGCGTTGACTCGGCGCGCTCTGCGGTGAGTGGGTTTGCAGGTGATATTAACCGCCGAGGCGCAGAGCGCGCTGAGACTACGCAGAGAAGACTTCGAATTCGGGGCACTACCAAGCCTTCCCTCTTATTTGCCGGCAACCCAGTGCTATACTTTCACCAAATTGCTTCAACCGCTAAAGCAAACCCTGAGAAGTATCATGATCACCAAAGAGCGTCTGGAAGAAACAATCCGAGGAGTGATTCGCGAATTTACCCAAGCAAAGCGAATCACCGAACCGGCTGCCGACGAGTTAACCGCCGCGTTGGAAGAGCGAGTTGACGAACTGTTTAATCGGGAGACAACGTTCAGTCACAGGGAAATTCCGGACAGCGCCGATTATTTAACGCAGTTACGTGACGGCGCTCAACTGGATTCGGCTGAGGCGTTCCTCAAGGAGATCGTCGCGTGGCAGCATCTTCACTCCTCGTAGACACTGACATTCTCATCGATTACCTCAAGAGCATTGGCCCAGCCTGTGCGCTCCTCGATTCCGCACAGTTCGAATTTTATTACTCTTCCTGGACCCGAAAAGAGCTCCTTGCAAAACCAGGACTAAAAGAATCCGAGCGACTGGAGATTGAACTTTTGCTGGGTAGACTTCGGATGATTTCAGTTGACGACGCGATTGCTGAAAAGTATTGGCAGATCTTGAAGAAATATGAATCTCAGGGGTTGCGCCAGGCAGACGCAATTATTGCAGCAACGGCATGGCAAAAGAGCCTGCCTCTGTTGACGCGCAACCAAAAGCACTTTCGGTTTGTTAGTGAAATCGAGTTGGCGCCGGTTTATCGACTTTGAGTTTCTGAGGATCTCGCTCCATTGCTTCGCTATAGGGTTTTGCCTCAAACAACGTCAACTTGAGCTCGAGTGGCTCCCGATGAGGAAGACGGGCCACTAGTACTTCACTCGGTAATAAACCATTTTCACATACTCGCCCGCGACCACTCGCCAGCCCCAACGATGCAGCCACCAGGTCCACGGCGAAGGCGTTTGCCATCCCGGGGGCGGACTGGCCACGCCGCTTTCAATCCCCGTTCCCGCGCAGGCGTGCTGGATGGACCAGAGCGCGCGCCGCGAATGATAAGCCGAGGTGACAATCAAAAGCTTCCCCAGCCGTTGTTGACGCGCGAACTCACACACGTTTCGGCTTTCGTCATAAGTTCCCAACGCTGCCTCGGACACTACTCGAATCCGGTCCGCCGGAACGCCTCGCATCTGCAACTCCTTCGCCGCCAGCTCATAGAAAAACGGATTGCGTTCCTCCTGTCGGTTCCAGCCGCTGATCAACTTGTCGTCGGTTAGAACTACGAGAGGCGCGCGTCCGTCGCGATAGAGATTCGCGGCCCAGTCTGACCTTTCGATGTACGTCGACGAACCGCTGAGCACGACGATCGCATCAGCAGACGGCAGGTCGGATTTGACGATTAAGAATTTTGCTCCGGCCCCGGCAAAGGCGGGCCACAGGATGACGCAGATCACGACGACCAGCAGCAGGCGACGGAAACGCGGCCAACGCGAACGCGGTCTGCCCTGCGCTTCACGCCAAACCCGTGCGCTCTCAACCCGGTTGCTGTCGTTGACGATTTCGTGCTGCGCGGCGACTACGCTTTCGTGTTCGTTAACTCTCTTCATTCGTCGCCAGCCGTTCGTTGCTGACGCGAGCCGGCGCGCTCCCCGGCGCGGCCAGCAGTTCGTCATACAGTTCCAGCGTATTCTGCAAATGACGATCGCAGGAAAACTTTGCCGCAACCCTTGAGCGTCCCAGCTCGCCCATCGCGCGCGCGCGCTCGGGATTCTTCAGCAGTCGCACAATGCCTTCAGCCATCTTCTGGTCATCGCCCGAAGCCACGACGTGGCCCGTTTCGCCTTCGACGACCGCTTCGCGCACGCCGCCGACATCCGTCGCCACCACCGGCAACCCGGCGGCCAGGTATTCGAGGATCGCGTTGGCAAAGCCTTCCGCTTTTGAACTGAGCACACCGACGTCGGAAGCAAACAGTAGCCGGCCGACATTTTCACACCTGCCGATGAAGAAGACGTCGCGCTCGATGCCAATTTGCTCGGCGAGTTCCTGCAAACCTTTCATCAAGCCGCCCTCGCCGGCAATCACAAACGCGGCGTCAGGCATTTCCTTCATCACTCGCGCCGCCGCCCGCAAAAACATCGGGTGATCTTTCACGGGGTTGTGGAGGTTCGCAACGATGGAAACAAAACGACGCGCGGGTGTCGCCGGCAAACCGAACGAGGCGAGCGCCTCTTCGCGCCGGAGATCAGGCGAAACTTTGAACCGTTCGAGGTCAAGACCGTTGTAGTGTTGAATGATTCGCTTTGGGCTTACGCCTTCCCGGATCAGTTGATTCTGAACGACCAGGCAGTTGGCGATGACCCGATGGGCCAGCCGAAACGCTCCGCGTTCAGCACGCTTTTGCTTCGGCGTGCGAAAGCCGTCTGTTTCCCCCTTCGAAGTAACGCGCCCGCGCACACCCGCCAGAAACGCTCCGGCCATGCCGAAGATGTTGGTGTAAAAGCAATGCGTGTGGACGACGTCGATCCGGTTTTGCTTTATAAACTGAGTGAGCCGGCGCAACTGCTTCAGGAAGTTTAGATCGTAGAAACTGGTCAGCGGGTACTCCAGAATTTCGCCGATGCCGAGTTGCTCAGCTTCGGCTCGCAGCGACCCGCGATCCTGTAAACACGCGAGGTGGACGCGGCATTGACCGCTGCGGTGCAATTGCGTGAGCAGTTGCAGCGCCTGACGCTCACTGCCGCCTTGCTCGAAGCTATCGATGATGAATAGAACGTTTGGCTTCACTGAAGAGTCACCCCATCAGATCCTGCGGGCAAGATGCCCGCGCTCCCAGCTTTAACGGATTGGCTCCCAACTCGCGTAGCGCTCGCCGCGGAAAAATTTGTACATCGCGATCAGCGACGCGACATTTGCGAGCACAAAATATTGCGGGAACGCCAGCAGCTTGCTGCGTATCCCAACCCGGTCAAGCATCCACGCCAGCGCCGCGCAGGCATAACAAGCAACCTGAGCGGTGAAGAGCACGCGGTAGAACATCGAACCCGCCAGCATCATCGCCGCCGCAAAGATCGCAATCAGGAAAAACGGCACAAGGTAACGCATCACTTTGTGCGAAAACAGTTGCACCGCATAAAAGCCGCTGCGAAGCGGATTCAGCATGCTCGCGTGTCGCCACAGATCGGTGAAGGTCTGCGCGATGATGCGAACGCGCATTTTCAATTCGTTGTCGCTGCGCCGGTTCGTCTGTTCAATGCAAACCGCATCAGGTTCATAAACGGCGCGCAAGCCTTGTTCGACCATCTTGGTGGCGATGATGAAATCGCTGCACGCTTCGTGATAAAGCGGCACGTAAGCCGAACGCCGCACCGCGTAGAGACAGCCCGACGCGCCGATCAAAGAGCAGGCACGGCTTTCGTGTCGCTTCAGAAAAGTTTCGTAACTCCAGTAGGAACGCGCGCCGCGTCCGATTCGCGAATCAGTCGGATCGACGTAGATGAGCCGACCGGCGACGCAGCCGACAGTCGCGTCGGCGAAGTTTGGCAGAATTGCCCTCAGCGTGTTTGGCTGATAGAGACTGGTCGCGTCGGAAAAGAGAATGATCTCGCCGCGCGCCAGTTCGACCGCGGCGTTCTGCGCTGCAGTTTTCCCCAGCCGTTTCGGTTGACGATGAAGGCGGACACCGCGCGCCGCGAATTCGCGAGCGATCTCATCCGTGCGATCGCTGGAGCAATCTGACGCGACAATTATTTCGAGCAACTCCGAAAAGTAGTCGAGCGCCAAAGTGTTTTCGAGTTTGGCCGTCAGATCACGCTCTTCGTTGTAGGCGGTGATGATCACGCTGACCTTCGGTTCGAACGCGCCGCGCCGGATTCGCCGCGGTCGAACGCTGCTGACCAAAGCCAGCAGCAACGGATAACCGGCATAGGTGTAGAAGAGCGCCGCGGCACTCAACCAAAAAACTACTTCGGCAATCAGCCTTAGGCTCATGTCGTCACCGTCCGCGGTTGTTTCACAAACCCGTCCTCGTTCGCTCTCTTTCGTTTCCGCTCCCGTCGCGTTTCAACCACCACTTCTTTTCCGGTCTCCGCTTCGTAAAGACGCCGCAGACAAACGGCGAAAGCCACGAGGTAATAGACGTACCAAACATACGCGACCGACAGGAAAAAGCTGCAGACCATGTAACCCAGCAGCGACGCCTGCAGGCCGACCGCTAAGTAGTAAAAGTGCGAATTGCCGCGCGATTCGAAGGTTTCGCGCGCGATCTGGCCGAGTTTCCGCAGCGGTTTGACGATGAAAAGCGTGTAACAAACGAGCGCCGCGGCGCCCATTTCGGCCGCAACCTGCGTGTAGGAGTTGTGGGTCACGAGTCCCTTGTAAGACATTTCCGGCTGGTAATTTCCCATGCCGATGCCGAGCAGCGGATGGCGAATCGCGAGATACAGCGACCGCATGAGTTCGCCGCGCCGCGCGTCGGAAGAGCCCCCCGGATCGAGACTCGGAACGAAGATCGATAGCAGGCGGCCGCCGAACTTGTCGGGCGCAAACAGCAAGATAGCGCCGCCCAGCAGGACCACTGCCAGCACGATCCCCACGCGATGCCGCGGCCCGATCTTCATGGCCAGAAAGACGACGACGATGATCAGGCTGATGAAGGCGCCGCGCGAGTAAGAGAGGACGATCGCGGCGAGCAGCAAAGCGGTGCAGGCGCCGTAGAGAATTTTCCCAAGCGGTCCCTTTGAACCGAACAGCAGCGCAATCGCCACCGGGATCAGCGTGACGACGTGCAGCGCCATGTCGTTTGTGTTTCCAAAAATGCCTGTGCCTCGACCGCTTGCTCGATAGCCTTCGATCGTCATCAGGCCCTGCTGGTAATCGCTGATGGCCTGGACGCTCAGCCAGATGGCCGAAGCGAGTGCTAAAAACAGCAAACCCTTCAACCGCGTCTTCGTGCGCACGACGTTTACGATCACAATGAAAATGACAACGCAGCGGATGAAGGCGCCGCTGAATTCCTGCCAGGCAATCGGCGGATTGATCGCGAGGGGAATCGAGAGCAAGCCAGTCAAACAAAAGAGCAGGACCAGATTTACTTCCGCCGGACGCGCGGTCAGCGTGCCCTCGAGCGCAAGCTGCGTGGGCACGAAAAACGCGAGCGTCGTTAGAGCAACGATGAGGGCCAACGAGGCGGTTAAGCTCGACGGATAAAACTCCGCGGGCCGCGCGTAAAGCACGACGGTGAAGAGAAAGAGCGCGGCGAAAGACAACGCGTGCCCGCGCTTCAACTTAAATTTGCTGTCTGTTTGCGGCTGCGGTGAAACGGGAGCCGGCTTTTCGGTCGGCTGACTGGGAACGGTTTTTTTTGCAGCGATGTTTGTTTTCCCAGTGATGTTTGTAGGACTGACATTCTTGTCGATCCCTGAGCCGCCTGGAAAATTGATTACGCTGGCGGGACGAGCGGCAGGTAAAACTCCGCCAGTCTCACGCGCTTGCTCACGCGTTTGCCCAGGCGCTTCCGACATCGGTCGCACGGATTCGTAGTCAGACTGGATCGCGCTCCGCTTCGCGGAACCTCGCGTCCATTCCGAGTCAGGATCATCCCCCCGCTTACGCAGGTGGTTCTGACTAGTTTGTTCCGTCCAACGTCTCACGTTTTCCTCTCCGCGATCCGCGCATCTGCTTTTGACTTAGGCGGCCACGTCCGCCGGGACCAGAGTGCTTTCGCTCACGCGCGCAGTTCCAGACCCCTGTCGATTTCTGAGCCAGGCCTCGAGTACGAATAAGTACCAAAGCTGTTTCGGAGCCGAACCACTTTGCGCTGATTGTTCCAACCACTTCAGAGCCGCGCCCGGTTGAATCCAACCTTCCTTTTCAAGTATCGAATCGTGGAACATCCGTTCAACTTCCGTTCGCCAGCGGCCGGTGATCCAGCGTTGCACCGGAATCGTGAAGCCGCGCTTGCGGCCCGTCGCCACGCGCTCGCCAATCTTCCGGCGCGCCAACTCGCGCAGCACCGCTTTCAACCGGCCATGGCGCAGCCGCAGCTCAAACGGAAGCGCGGCGGCAAATTCCCACAGTTCCTGGTCCAAAAAAGGTGAGCGGGCTTCGAGGCCGTAGTGCATCGTCGCGCCGTCGACCTTCGTCAGGAATTCCGACACAAAGCGCGTGTGACGATCGTAGTCCAAATAATCGCTCAGCACCTGACGGCCGGCTTGAGGCGTCCAGTCGATCTTTCGTTGGTCGACAGTGTGATCCCGCAAACGCTCGCCGAGCACGCCATGTTGCTTGTAGGCCGGCAGTCCATCGTGCGCGTTGGTCACCGCGCCCAGTCCGCAGGACGCGTAGTCAAGAAATGAAGCGAGACGACGCGCGGGCCCCTTGCGTGGAAATTTCTCGCGCGACCGGCCCCAGAATTCAGCAGCGTGTCGCGGCGAAACCTGGGCCAGCCGCTGCGCAAACCAAAGGTGCCGGTGTTCCGGATAACCAAGGAAGACATCGTCGCCGCCGTCGCCGGTTAAGAGGACGGTGGCTTCGTTGGCGACCGCGCGCGAAACGCGCAGCATGCCCAGCGCCGAGGCGCAGGCGAACGGTTCTGAATAGGCTGTTACCAGGTCCGCGATGCCCGGATCGTCCGTCGCTGAAATGTCGATGGTCTGGTGGCGGATTCCAAGCTGGGCCGCGGTGGCGCGCGCGTCCGCAGTTTCATCGGCAGGATCGGACGGAGTGCCAACCGTGTACGCGGTTATGTCCGCACCCAATTTGGAAAGCGCCCAGCAAACCAGGCTTGAGTCAACTCCGCCGCTTAGTAAAGATCCAACGGGCACGTCGGCGAAGAGTCGCTTTTCGACCGCCTTCAGCAAAAGTCTTTCGGTTTCTTCGACTGCTTCGTCAAAGCTCGGCGCTGATGAGTTCGGCGATGACGAGCTCACCGAGGGAGGTTGCCAATACTCTGTAATCTTCGCGCCTTGCGCTGCTGACCATTCCAGAATTGATGCTGCCGGCACTTTCGAGACGCCGTCATAGATCGTGCGCGCTTCAGTTACGAAACCGAATTCGAGATAGTCGACGATCGCTTGTTCATTAATCTCATCTGCAAAACCACCAGCACGTAGCGCGTCAACAGTGGACGCGAAGGCGAGTTGCTTTCCTCGCGAAGCAAAAAACAACGGCTTGACGCCGAGACGGTCGCGAACGAGAAACAACTTGCGCGCGTTGTCATCCCAAATGCCAAACGCAAACATGCCGTTGATTCGCGAAGCGAGTCCCGCGATTCCCCATTCCCGATAGCCGTGCACGAGTACTTCCGTGTCCGTCTGACTCTTGAAGCTGTAGCCCAGACTCTCGAGGTCTTTCCGCAAAGTGCGAAAGTTATAGATGGCGCCGTTGAAGACGATCCCGACGGAGCTGTCGGGCGAAAGCATTGGCTGGCGTCCGGCTTCGCTGAGATCGAAGATCGCAAGCCTGCGGTGACCGAGCACCGCGCTTGTCCAGACTTCGATTCCCTCACCGTCCGGACCACGACGAGCCAGCGTGCCAATCATTCCGGCAACGACCCCGGCCGCTTTCGCCGGTTCAAATTGTCCGGCGATGCCGGCAATTCCACACATACGCTGACCTCAAAACTCCGTTGCGCATTCGCTGCGCGTTTTGAAAACTGCCGACTTTCTGGCTCTAAAAGCAAAAGAAGCTACTGCGCTCAACGCGCCGCAGCCTCGACTTTTCAGTTAAGAAACCGTTTTTGCAGGACACGGTAATCTAAACTGCCACCTCGTTTTCGTCACCGACTAAAACAAGCTCTTTAACACGTTCGCGCAGCGCGCCCTCAAATCTGCGGGCCTCCTCTACCTCAGAGAACGAAAGCGCGCGTAATTCCTGTTCAATGCGCCGGCGGTAATCCGACACGAGGGAATCGGAAACTCCCAAAACGGCCGCGACCTCAAGCTGCGTGGAATGCTGTGGGCTCAAATAGCAGTGCCACAAGACGCCGAGAATGCGATTGTATTGTTTGACCTTGCCGCGAACGGTACCGTTCAGGTGGCCCAAAAAGTGATCGACAAACCCAGCCGCTTCGTCTTCCGACTCGCGCCTGAGCAAACCCTGCTCGGGGTCTTCGCCCTTGTCCACTGGCTGAAAATGATTGCCTTCGCCGTCGTTGTCGTCACCGTCAAGCGGGACCAGGTAAATGTCCATCACCGGCAATCGCGACATGACCAGACTGCGCAGCGCCCGGACGTCAACCGGCGAATCAACCGCATCCAGCACTGAAACGATCAGATCTTCGAGATCGGAATTGCTGATGACAACCTGGGAATCGCCCGTGCAGCCCACCATGCGAGTATCGCGCGCGCGGACTGGAATGATGTGAACGCGCTGTTCAACCTCGTGCGAGTCGCGGCGACGCTTGCCGTCGGCCCATTCACTGAGACCATAAATTCGATCGGCGAGGCGGCGATGAGGTTCGTCTCCGCTGCCACTCGAGTCAAAGCGGCGGAAGTTTGCGCTTGATTGGATCAAGGTGGAAATGCGTCGGGCCAGCCGATAGCTTTCCGGGTGACGCTTTCGCAATTCAGCCGTAAGCAGGTTGGTGAGTTCGATCTGGCCGATCTCGCATTCAATCTCGTAATCGGTCATCTCCGTTTCGAGATAATGCTCGAAACGATTCTTGCTGAGGAGTTGGACGAAAAGTTCCTGCGTAAGATCCGTGTAGGCGGTTGTGGCGCCCTCTTCAACGAGCAAGCCGGCGCTTCGTGAGGCCCTCACCAGCGGATGGTGAGAAACGATTCGGTGCAACTCCGACCACAGCCGGTTCACATCCGACAATCGCAGACTCTCGACCCACTTGCCGCTCTTCGCCATCCGCTCTGCGGTGCGTTTAGCACGCGCAGTTTGCGGCTCCTGACTGACCGGCGCCAGTTCGACTTCTTTTTCGACTTCGTGACTTAGAGATTTCACAAGGATTGTTCTTTGGGTTACGGAGTTGATGGGACTTCACCTTGGCGGGAATTTTTGAACATGAGCGGCCCGGCGGAACAGATGGCGCGGCAGGATCGCGGGCAAATCCGGAGCTGCAACAAAAGGCTATGGGCCTGGTAAGGCAATAACTAGAGGTTGGTTCTGGAAAAACTTTACGAATTTTAGCCTGGGGTTAGTGCCGGCTAAGTCATTTGTGATTTTGCCCGAGTATCTTGAGAATACAGGTTGGGCTGCCCTGGAACGAGCGTCAGAGAGCAGGCGCTCACTGACTTGACGGCGAGCATCTTAACAACATTCTACAGTTTGAGCAACATGTTTTTACATTTCGGCCAAGTTATTGATTCCAAACTACAAAAGGACGGCATGCAAGGAATAAAGTTGTGGAATTGGGCGGGAATTAGTTCTATTAAGCTGATGAACAAGCGGACGACTCTGCGGATTCCTCCTGGTTTGAGGCGATAGCAAACTTGCCCCTTTTGCCCTCCTCAATTCCTCAAGCGGGACTGTATTTTCGAAATCTGATCGACTAACCTAGTCACGTGTAGAAAACTAGGGGGCACCTGATGAAAGCCGCGAGCGTAAAGTCATTCAGCAAAAAACTAGCTTGCCCCTCGTCAAATCTCTTACTCTCGTTTTATTACCAATCCCTGGCGCCTGAGATCAACTTCCTCGTCAAACATCATCTGGCGGTTTGTGATTTCTGCTACTGCGAAATTCCCCTGCTGGCTTTTTACACACAGCCGCAAAAGGGCGAAGGACGCGCACCTGAGTTGCCAATTAACCTGCGCGTTTTAGCCGAGTCAATCCTGGGACAGGACCGGTCGGCGAAGGTTGTCGACGAAGCGAAGGTTGTTGACGAAGCTTCCGAGAAACAACCTGCGAGCCCAAAGGGTCTTACTTTTGTGGATGGGTAATTCTAACGGACGGGGTTTCGGGCTTCTGAACCGTGAATGGTAATAAGGGAAAAGGGGAATGGGTAAGGGAAGAAGGAATTGCCCTTCCCCTTTGCCCGTTCCCCTTTGCCCCACCAGGAACTGACAACTACGAATAAAGCTCTTCAATCAGATCGCCAAACTTCTGATCGATGACGCGTCGCTTCACTTTAAGTGTCGGCGTCAGTTCGCCGCGGTCAATCGAGAATTCCTCCGGCAGCAAAGCAATGCGACGGATGCGTTCGTAGTCGGCGAGTTCGCGCGTGAGCTGGGCGACGTCGCTCTGAACCAGTTTGATTGCCGGCGCAAACGCAGCGAGTTCGACTCGGTCGTTGGGAAACTCTTCGCCGGCGGCAGCCAGTGCCTGCCGAACCGCTTCCCATTCCGGAACGACTAAAGCTGCCGGCTGTTTGCGTCCCGTGCCAACTACTACAACCTGACTGACAAACTCACTCTGCTTGAGAAGACTCTCAATTTGTTGCGGCGCGACGTATTTGCCGTTTGACAGTTTGAAGAGATCCTTCTTGCGGTCCGTAATGTAAAGATGCCCTTCTTTATCCAGGTGGCCCACGTCGCCGGTCGCAAACCATTCGTCGCTCAGAACCGACGCGGTCTCTTCGGGGTGACCGTAGTAACCGCGCATGACGTTTGGCCCGCGCAGAAGAATTTCCCCGTCCTCAGCGATCGAGGCCTCGATGCCGTCGAAAAGCAGGCCGACTGAGCCGACTTTGTTATTGTCGGGCCGATTTGCTGAGACAATGCAGGTTTCTGTCGCGCCGTAGCCCTGCAGAATCGGAATCCCGGCGGCCAGAAAAGCGTATGAAAGTGTGGGCGAAAGCGGCGCGCCGCCCGAGACGAAATACCTCAGCCGACCGCCGACGCCTTCGCGCCACTTCGAAAACACCACGCGACTAGCCATGCGTTGCTGCAACGCCAGCGCCGGCCCGATCAGCTTGCCCTTGTCTTTCGCTTCAGCATAACGCTGACCAACCTCGAGCGATCGCACGAAGACTTTGCGTTTCCAGCCTTTCTCCGCAAAACCTTTCTTCACAATCTTGTGGTAGACCTTCTCGAACAAACGCGGGACGGCAGTCATGACCGTCGGTCTAACTTCACGAAGATTTTCGCCGACCTGGTCAAACGACGCCGTGTAATAAACCGAAACGCCTGCGTAGCAGAAAATGTAAAACCCGGTGCGCTCAAAAATATGGGACAGCGGGAGCACCGACAGAGCAGTATCAGTCGACGAGATCGGCAAACCACCAACTATTGCGGTTACATTCGAAACGAAATTGGCGTGCGTCAGCATCACGCCTTTTGGCTCGCCCGTCGTACCCGACGTGTAAATGATGGTCGCCAGATCTTCCGGACGAATGGCTTTCAGATAGGCTTCGAAGGCCGCGGGATGATCGGCAGCGCGTTGCTTGCCGAGCTTTTCCAACGACTCAAGCGTCGTTGCTCGCTCAATATCGTCGCCGTCGGGGTCGTCAAAGAAAATCACACGCTCGAGAAAGTCCAAACCTTCCAGCGCCTGCCGTGCGTGTCTAAAAAGCTTCCGATTTGAGACAAAGATTGCGCGAGTTCCTGAATCGGTGAGGATGTAACGAATCTGATCGACTGCCTGCGTGGTGTAAACCGGAACGTTGATGGCGCCGAGACTGAGAATCGCGAGATCGGCAATCGACCATTCCGGTCGGTTCTCGGAAAGCAGCGCGATCCGATCGCCGGGCTTTATTCCAAACTCAGCCAGACCGAGCGCGACATTTCGTACGCGCTCAACAAAAGTTTCAGCCGAAATATTGATCCACTCGCCGCCAAGCTTGTGATTGAGCGCATCCGGCTTCGCATGTTTAGCCGCCGCCGCCAGTAAGAGGGCCGGCACCGAAGCAGCCTTGGGCAGTTCTTTGCTTGTTTGCAATTTTGCTGAAGCTGCTGAAGCCACGTCCCGGCGCCTCCTGAGTGGTTTTCGAAAATCGAATCGCGACCTCGGATGATACTACACCGCTACGGATTCCCCGGCCTCCTGTGCCGCAGGCGTAGCTGAATTACGCGAGGGTCGAACCCCGCCGCGACCTTTTCTTCTTGCGCGATTGTACGTCCTCAACCCTTCCGTTCATCGTCGCCAGCGCCGCAAGCACGAGAAACAGCAACGCGTTGGCGGGCGTGTGCAAAGTGAAGTCAAAAAAGCTGTGAATGAGCACGGCAAAGCAGCCCGCCAGCGCCCCCGTAGCCACGCCTCGCCGGAAGTCGTCGCGCGACTCTCGCCGCGCAAATCCCATCCGGAAGAGGCTGACAAGGAAGAACAGTCCAATCAGCGCGCCGACAATTCCGCCGTCAGACAAAACCTGCAGGTAATCGTTGTGCGCCTGCTCCAGCCGATACATGCCGTTGCGCGAGTCGTAGCCGGTATAGACAACGCTGAACGCGCCCAGCCCGGTGCCGATCATCGGATGGTTCTTGATGATGTCTACCGTGACACTCCAGAAATGCGCGCGGCCGGTGGTTGGGTCGTCGGTGTTAACCGAGCCGACAAATCGGCTGAGCGCTTCTTCCCCGCCCAGCAGAACCACGCCCCCAAAAAGTGCCACGATCAACGCCAACGCCAGCCCGGCCTTCATAGCGGCGCTTCGCAGTCGTCGTGGTTGCTCTTCCTCCGACTCGCGGTGCTTGTGACGCTTGCGACGAAAACCCATCGTTGCGACCAGGAAAAGAATTTCCGCGAGCAAGGCGATGATGCCGCCGCGCGAGTTTGTCATCACGAGCGCCACCGCCATCAGTCCGGCCGCGAACAAATAAATAAACTTCTTCTCTTTCTCAATCGCGCCGGTGAACACGAGGCCCAGCGGCAGCGCCAGCGCCAGTTCCATGTAACCTGCAAAGTGATGGCGATTGATGAACGGACCGAACGCCTGCGCCTGCGGAATCTCGCGCATCCAGTAAACGCGGTCAGGACTGGTGAACGACTGAGTCAGTCCAAAAATTGCCAGGAAGAACCCAAAGACGATTATCGTCCGCACCAGAATTCGAAGTCGTTTGGGCGTGTCGGTGAAAACGAGCACTGCCGCCAAATAAATCAGCAGCGTGGCAACGAGCACCAGGATGAACCTCGTCGAGTAAGGGTCAAACGACAGGCTGCTGACCAAAGGAATTGTGTGCGCGCCCGCGTCTTCGGGACGCCGCAGCGGCAGAAGTTGAAACAGTCCGAGCAGGAACATTCCGATCAGTGGCAACTGCAAAACATTTCGGCTGATGCGAAACGAGCCGAGGTTCCAACCGTCGATCAACCAAAGCACGAGGATCGAAACGCCGCCGAGGAAAAACACCGCGAGCGCCCAATAGTGAACCGTGCCGTAGACCAAAGCCGAAAGAACGATCGCGATGCAGACAATGAGAAAAGCGAAGCGACTCGCCATCGTGTGCCTGATGCGATAGGTCGTGTACGTGACAGGCTGCACCGCGGGCGCCTGTTCTTCCGGCAACACGAGCGCGTTATTTTCGGGGCTTAAGGTCGAAGTCGTCATACCAAACGGTTCCAAAAATCGGGCAAATAGGACTCTCGGGGCAGGAATTCCGCATCATCTTAACTTTGATCGCTTCAGCCTTGTCGCCAGTTTTGAATGACAAAGCGATGCGTTGCCAATTATTACTGCCGCTGGGCGCCGGCGCCGAGGCCGTCAACCACGACTCGTCGGCAGGGTTCGCGATGATCACCACTGGGGTCTCCGCGCTCTCGAGTCTTTCCGTCCTTACGTGACATTCAAAATCATATTCCGTATTCGGTTGTACCGGCACCAGCTGCGACACGTTGATCTCGTTGATGTGCGAACGAACCTGGAAATACACGCGCAGGCTGCGGCTGCCGGTGTGGCCTTTGCCGGCGTCGATTCCAATTTGCGTCTGCGGATTTGATTTGACTTGCCAACCAAAAACCGCGCCTGGGCCATGGGCCAGGTTGTCTTCGAAACCACGATCCAGAATGTGGCCCAACTCGGCATGGTAACCCGGCCCGGGCGCGACTTCGTTCCAAATCCCCATTGCCGTGTGATAACGCTGCGCGCCGATCAGGCTGCTAATCATCGGATCGGCGGCAGCGGCGCGACTCTCTCGTTTTTGCGCTTCAGACAGGCTCGTCCAGATTTTCAGACCTTCATCGAAACGACTTCGTTCCACCAGGTATTTTGCAAACATGGCGCGCGCTTGCGGCGCGTCGCCGACTGCGGCCGAAAGCGAGTTGAAGTCGTCCTTGTTGAGCTGCCAGGCCAGGTTGAAAAGCTGAGGCTGAAACTGGCCGTTGGCTTCGCTTGCTCGTCGCAATTCGGCAAAACCTTCGACGTAGCGATCGGTTCGGATCAGCAGGTTTCCAAAAAACCAACGCGGATAGGCGTATGCAGGCGCCAGCTTTATCGACTCTCGCAACGCTTTCTCAGCCCGGTCGAAATCGCCGGCTTGTTCCAGCGCAACGCCATACTCCATCCACAAACGATAATCGTTTGGCGACAGGCTGACCGCCTTCTCGTATTCGGTTACAGCGACGGAAATCTGATCGGGCGGAAGTTCCTTTTGCGCGATGTTGCCAAGCCGCCAATGAGGCAGAGGATCGTTCGGCGCCAGGCCAACAGCCATCTGCGCGGTCTCCAGACGATTATTCTCCGGATGAAAATATTCCGCGATCGTGTTGCCGAGATACCAGCGAACTACAAACCAGGAGGAGATCAAGGCGAGCAGAACGATCAACGACGCGAACGCTTTCAAAGGCGCCGTGGCTTTAACTTGCATTAATTGCTCAGGCATAAATTCCTGGACCGTGGGATCGCTGGCGTCCCGCCCGCAAGCAAAGCGTTCACTCAAATTACAGTTGCACGTCGACTTCTAACAGAATGACGATGCTTGGGAAGGCGGGCGGGACGCCCGCGATCCCAGCGATGCTCAGTTTTCCGACAGGTCTTCGATCGTTATCCGCATACGCTTCACTAAAATCTCCTGCCCGCGGCAAAAACTCAAAATCTCCTCGAGTCGTTCCTCCGGCATTCTTGAACTCGAAATCAAAATCTCGTTCACTTCGTGTTGCTCGCAAATTGTACTGAGATCGCCGTTGCCGCCATAAACCTTGAGGCCGTGGATCAACTTGCCGCTCTTCGCCGGATCGTCGTCAACGAAACCAACCGGCGAATACTTGAGCGCGCGGTTGTTCAGCAGTTCGCGCAGCAGCAATTCGCCGCCGTCGCCGGCTCCGTAGATCAATACGCGCCGCCCTTCGAGATTTTTCGCCACCGGAATCACTTGCCGGAACAGACGAAACGCGAGTCGGCTGCCCGCCAGGAACATGAACATCAGCAAGCCGTCGATGATGAACACCGTGCGCGAAAAACCTTCAAAGCGGAAAGCAAACAGCACCGCCATCACGCTCACGACCGAACTCAGGATTACTGCCTTCACAAAGACGATCAGATCGTCGAGGCTCGTGTAGCGCCAAAGACCGCGGTAGACGCCCATCACGAGAAACGCCGCCATCTTCACGAAAACCAGGACCGGCAAGGTGCGCAGGAAAAGTTTCCACGCGTTGCTGCCGGAAAACGCGCCAAACTTCACAGCGTACGCGCCCCAATAAGCCAGCAGGATCAGAATCACGTCCAGCAAAACTTCGAAGATGCGCCGCTTGTAAGAAAGGTCGACGAGGAAGGCGTAAAGCGAATTGTTGCCGGCCGCCAGGGCTTCCTCAGTTTCGTCGTAGACTTTCACGCCCGCCAGGTAAACGCCGAGCAGCGTCAACAAAACTGTAAAGCCGGCGATCGCCGCCAAACTTACGTCGAGCTTTACTCGCTGGACCAGCAGCGCGAGAAAGCCCGAGAGGGCCGCCAAACCGTAAAGCATCCAGACCGCGTGACGCTCAGACATGCCGAGCGCGACCAGCCGGTGCGACGTGTGATCTCGCCCGCCCTGCGACGCGGCCCGTCCCGAAAGTTTTCTCAGAATCGTGACGAAGGTCGTGTCAAAAATCGGGATGAAGAGCACCAGGATCGGAACGGCGAGCACGGGCAGCAGGCTGCGCGAGCGGCCGCCCGAGACATTTACCAGCGCGGCGCTCGCCAGAAAAAATCCGATGAACATCGAACCGCAATCGCCCATGAAGATTGACGCGGGACTGGAGTTGTAAACCAAAAACCCAAGCAGCGCGGCCGCGAAGGTGACGAGCACGAGCGCTTCCGTCAGTTGGCCGGTGGCCAGAAAGCTGAGCGCCAGAAATCCGGAAGCGATGATCGCGATGCCGGACGCCAAGCCGTCCATGTTGTCCAGCAGGTTCACCGCGTTTGTAATTCCGATGAGCCAAAAGATCGTGAGCGCGACGTTCAGCGCCGAGTATCCGGTCCAGGGCAAAGTCAGGCCGTAGTAGATCACAAATGCCGAACCCATAACCTGCCCGATAAGTTTTTGGTAAGGCTTGGTGTTCAGTAAATCGTCGGCGAGGCCAATCAGGAAGAGGAAAGTGCTCGCGCCGATGACGACGTCCAGATACGACCCCGGAAAGTGTCCCCAACCCTGCGCGCCCGGACGAATGAAAGCGAAGTAACTGACGATCACCGCCAACCAAACCGCCACGCCACCAAACATCGCCGTCGGCTTTTTGTGCCAGCGATCGGTCTTGGGTTTGGCAACCATGCCGTAGCGCCGCGCGACCGCGCGAACCAGCGGCGTCAAGCCAAGCGCCATAACCGCCGACGCGGCTACAGCCAGGAAATTGAGCGAGCTAAACGACATACGGCAAGCGAGACTGAGAACTTTTGGACTGGTTAGTGTAAGAGGAAAGCTAATCGATAGCGGGCGTCAAATCAAGTGGGCAGGACCCCGTCGGGGTGAAAGAGAGTAGCCAGGGGTAAGCGCGTAGCGCGCCACCCCTGGAACGAGTCAACTTACTGAAACGCACCTGAAAGGGTGCGAGAAAAGACTGCGCCGATTAGTTTCCAGCGCCCCTCCGGGCGCGATCGCCGTCCTAGACGATCCAGGGGTAAGCGCGAAAACGCGCTTACCCCTGGCTACCTTCCTTCTGCCCTTTCAGGGCACCTCTGAGATCCTTTGGCCGTTCAGGACAACCGTATGAGGTTCGCCTTAGCTAGTCGCTAATCTGGAGCGAGTTAAGCACGTTGCGAAACGCAGTTTGATAATAGGCCGCCTCGTTCTGCGGCGCGACCGCAATCATGTACAAGAGCTGACCGTTTCGCAGTTGCGTAGTCACTACCGTCACATTCTCCGCCCGGCCGGTTGCTTCGTTGACATTCGTCAATGAAGCGGTCAGCCCGGCGCGTCCGGCAACGGTTGTACGCAGCATGTTGGTACGCATACGCAAGCTTGCATTTCCCTGCATCAGGCCATTCAGGAATTCCTGCGTGCCTTGTTGCAGGTTGCGGCTTTGGGTTTGCGCCACGCCGATGTTAACGCCGTGCGTATAAACAACCTGGTTCTGATACTGCCCGTAAGCGCCTTCTGGCGAGAACCAAACCGAACCACCACTGTCGCCAAGTTGTCGCCAGTTGTTGGGCACACTCACCCTGACGATACCGCCCGCCAGCGTGTAGCTGGTGAAGCGCGTCGACGGACGACTAACCTGGCCGCGCGGCGCACTGTTCGGGTAGTTCCCGGTAGTCTCATTGCGCTGACCACCTTGCGCAATCTCCTGCATTGAAGAAGCGCGGCCCATGCTGCGCAGGCGCTCTTTAATCCGCTCAAAGTCGCGCGTGTCGCGGACGGGATTGCTTACGCGCAGAAATTGCGCTTCCTGGTTGATTCGCGCGTAGCGATCTGAAGGACTGGGGTGACTGCTAAACCAGCCGCCGCTGCTGCCGCCTTGCTGTTCGAGCGTCTTGAACATGTTAGCAAGGTCGCGGGGATCATAACCGGCGCCAGCCATTATCCGGCTACCGAGAATATCAGCCTCAGTTTCATACTCACGACTAAACTTCAGAAAGTAAACGCCGACACCCTGGCCGGCAATCTGTGCCGCTGCTCCCCCGACGCCTCCGAGAATCTGGCCGCCGATGCCGAGGAGGCCCGCCAGCAAATTGTACTTTTGTGCTTTCGTCGCCTGGGCCGTGCCGTGGCGCAGCGCCACATGGCTCAGCTCGTGGGCCATAACACCCGCCATCTCGCCTTCGCTGCGGGCAGCCTCGATCATGCCGCGGTTGACATACATTGGCCCACCCGGCAGCGCAAACGCGTTGATGTCCCGAGCGTTCACAACCTTGAAATAGTATTGAAACTCGGGATGACGAAACTCGGCGGGAATTGAGTTCACCAGTCGCTGACCAACTCGGGAGACGTAGTTGGTTACTTCGTAATCGTTCAGAATCGGAAGCTGCTGTTCCACTTCGGCCGCAGCCTGGCGCCCAACTTTTACGTCGTCCGTAACTTTGTATTTGTTACTGTGATACTTGATTTGCGTCTGCGAAAAAATCGAGACAGGCATCGCAAACACTGCGATCACTGTCAACAAAGTCGTCAGCCGCTTGATGTTGTTTGATTGAATTCTAATCATTGTCTCCTCCGTCCAACACTTAACTGCGCTATGAACTACTCTTGAAGCAAGCTCGGCCCACCGGATTGGTCTACATCTGCTATCTTGCTTCATCGTCGCCGAAATTTATCTGCTCACCCTGCTCGCGCCGTTTTGGGAAGAGAGCCTCTGCCTGGGCTCGGGTTTGATGAGACACCGGAAAGGTGCGTTTGCCGGTTTTGTGTTGCCAAACTATTGCGACTCGAAAGCTGAAGCTGAACCAAAACGCAACATCGTTTGCGTCTCGTAGCACGATTTCAGTTCGTAGATTCTTCAAGTTCGTTATTGGCAAGCCCTTCGGCGAATGACTACTGCAAGGTCAGTGCCAGATAACTCGATCTAAGACTTATTCCGCGGCTCGATATGTTGATTGAGCCACTGCGACGGTTCATTGAGTGGGGCGATGTGAAGCGGCTTGCCTTTCCAAACGCGGACCATCGAGACAAACAGGAATATCGTGGCCGCCAGCCCGAAGAGCGAGCCGCCAAACGAGCTGCCGGCGATTGCGCCAACCACGCCAAACAGCGTCTGAATCGCGAGAATAGCGATATGCAGCGCCAGTCCCTGGGAAGCGTGAAAGCGTGCCCGCGGTTCCGTTCGTGGAATCAGGAACAACTCAATCAGCGACACCACCACACCGATGTAAAACGGCGCGTACGGCAAAATCATAACCCACTTTTCGGGCATGCCGACGCCGGGTACGGTTCTCGCCGTCGGTCTCTGCTCGTTGGGCCGATATGGTGCGACGGGTGGTTGATAAGGTGTGACGGGTGGTTGATAAGGTGCAGGCTGCGAGTAAGTAGGCGGAACAAAAATCGATTGATACGGAGCGTCGAGCGATACGTTGTCATAACGACGTGTCGGCGCTTCGGAATAGACGTTCGCGCGCGCGTCTTCATTTGCAGACGAACCGATCTCGCGGGTCGCGCCCCTCACTTCCTGCGTGTCCGGACCGCCACTTTCACCCGACGCCTGCTCCGCGTTCTTAACAAAATCCGGGTCAAGCGGGTTGGTGTCGTATTTGCTCTTCTTAGGTGCCATCAACAGGTCCTACGATGCCTTTGCGCGAATGGTTCGATTTTACTCGTCCGCAATTGCATACTCAACCTCTACCCAAACGTCTTCGCGCTCCGAGATGCGAAAGGCGCGAATCACAGGCTCTGGCCCAGCCAAACCAACGATCAAATAAACTGCCTGCGGATAGAATGCCTGCCGCACGTCGGTTTCAGATGGCGCGGGCTCAGCGCTGCGCGGATGAGAATGGTAGATGGCCAGCAGCTCTTCGCCACACTCGCGCATGCGACGCTGCGCGGCAAATAGATCTTCGGGCGCCGCTTCATAAGAAACTATTGCATCGGCGGCGACGTTACGGAGCGGATAGATGTTCATTACGCGCTCGCCGGCGCCGCCGATGAGGCCACAACACTCAGCCGGATCAGCCTGCTTCGCGTATGCAAAAATCTTTTCTAATTGTGGGAAAGTGACCGTGAACATTTGGCTTGCGCGCGTGACCAGTTTTGCTAAGACTACTTTACATGTCAAAAGCATTTGAAGAAATTGCCCGGGAGGCGACGCAACTTTCGCAAAAGCAAAGGCTTGATCTCGCAAGCTTGCTTTTGGAGATGAACGACGAGACTTCTGAAGATGTCAGTGCCACTTGGGAGCAGGAAATTCTGGCGCGCATCCAGGCCGTTGACTCGGGCCAGACCGTGGGAGTTTCTTTTGAAGATGTAATGCGCGACGAATTACGCGCGGGCTCTTCCGCTGAAAGTGTGGACAGAGAGTAGCCAGGGGTAAGCGCGAGCGCGCCACCCCTGGTTCGGTTTGAAAATTAGATCGGGCGTGCGCAGCACGCTCCTTGCGGCTGGCTTTTCCGATGCCGAAGGCATCTTCGGCACCATGAATTCAAGACGCCCAATGCTTAACTCAAAGACGCCCCGAAGACGGGACGTCACAACAACCACCAGAAGGAGCACCACTGCGGTGGCGCTGATTTAATCTATTAATTCGCTTCCAGGGGTGGCGCGCTGCGCGCTTACCCCTGGCTACTTTCTGTGACGCCTTCAGCGTGAAGAGTCACACATCACCCGCTTTGCTACTTAGCTCACTGCTTGTCCACGATTCTGAGATGCAGTTCCTCCAACTGCTTCTGATCAACCTCGCCGGGCGCGTCGATCATCAAGTCAGTTGCGGATGCGGTTTTTGGAAAGGCCATCACGTCGCGAATATTTTCTGTCGGCACCAGGACCATCAACAGTCGCTCGATGCCGGGCGCGATGCCGCCATGTGGCGGCGTGCCAAACTCCAGCGCGTCGAGAAAGAACCCGAACCGCGAACGCGCCTCTTCGGTTGTCATGCCCAAAGCCTTGAACACGAGCCGCTGCACGTCGCGCCGGTGAATACGAATCGAGCCGCTGGCCAACTCAACACCATTGATGACCGGGTCGTAGGCCTTCGTGCGCAGCTTCCCGAGCAGCGCCGTCTCGCCGCCATCGACCGCTCGCTCCAGCAGCGCCAAATCTTCGTCGAGCGGCGAGGTGAACGGATGATGCATCGCGTAATAACGATCGTCGTCTTCGTGATACTCAAACATCGGAAACTCAGTCACCCAGAGCGGCGCGTAGACCTTGATCGGAATCAGGATCTCGCGGCGCGCAACTTCATTCCGGAGGGCTCCCAGGCTGGCGGTTACAGTCTTTGGTTTGCCCGCAACTATCAACACTGCATCGCCTTTTTCCGCGCCGGCCGCAGCCGCGAGTCGCAATACGCCGTCTTCGCCGAGAGCTTTTAGCAACGACGACGTGGTTTCGTCGCCAAGTTTGATCCAGGCAAGTCCGGTCGCCCCGTAGCGCTTGACGAATTCCGTGAACTCATCCAAACCCTTGCGCGAAAGACGCGCGCCCATGCTAACTACAATTCCCTTCACCACCCCGCCGGCGGACAGCACGTCGGCATACGGCGCAAACTCAGTGCCGGCGAGCGCCGCGGAAAGGTCCTGCAACTCCATGCCTTCGATTCGCAAGTCGGGCTTGTCCGAACCCCAACGCCGCAAGGCCTCCGCATAAGTAAACCGCGGAAACGGCAGTGGCAAATCCACGCCAATGAGTCTGAAGACGCGCGCAAACAGTCCTTCCGTCACCGAGTAGATCTGATCGAGCGTCGCAAAACTCATCTCCAGGTCGAGCTGCGTAAATTCCGGCTGACGATCGGCGCGCAGGTCTTCGTCGCGGAAGCAGCGCGCGATCTGAAAATACTTGTCGAGGCCGGCAATCATGCACAACTGCTTGAACAACTGCGGAGACTGCGGCAACGCAAAAAACTTTCCCGGCTGCACGCGCGACGGAACGATGTAATCGCGCGCGCCTTCCGGCGTCGACTTGATCAGAATCGGCGTTTCGATTTCGGTGAAGCCCTGCTCGTCCATATAACGGCGAATCTCGCGCAGCACGCGATGACGCAAACGCAGGTTCGCCTGCAACTGCGGCCGGCGCAGATCGAGATAGCGATACTTCAAACGAAGGTCTTCACTGGCGAGCGCGTCAGTTGAAGCTGTTTCCAATTGGAACGGCAAGGTGCGCGCATCGTTGAGCACCAACAACTCGCGCGCGTGCACTTCGACCGCGCCGGTTTCGAGTTTTGGATTGCGCTGGCTCTCGTCGCGCAGCGTCACTTCGCCGCTAACGGCGATGACATACTCGCCACGCACGTCCTTCGCTTTCGCGTGGGCCTCGGGCGCGTCTTCAGAATTGAGCACGACCTGGGTGATGCCGTCGCGGTCGCGCAGGTCCAGGAATGTGAGTTCGCCAAAGTCGCGGCGCTTCGCCACCCAACCCATCAGGGTCACAGTTTTCCCCACGTCTTCGGGACGCAGGGCGCCGCAGGAATGCGTTCGTTGTAAATTTCCCAGGTTATCGAGCATATTTTGAATATTAACCGTGGCAGTCTGTGGATGCCAGCGACCGTCAGGGCCATTCCCCTTGATACCGAAGGTCCGTCGCGGCTATGCCGTCTGATGTGCGGAAGGTCTATGACCTTCCGGTACGCCCAGGGAAAAGTCAAAGGGCTACGCCCTTGCGGGGGCGTAGCCCCGAGTTATTTAGCGAGTTCGCGGTAAGACAAAGTCTTACCGCACATCAGACGGCGAAGGCCGTAGCTAGTCGTTCCCTGTCAAAACTTGTGCTATTTCAATCAGATTGTCGCCGGGGTCGCGCACATAAAACCGCGGCTTGCCGGGAATCGGTTGGTCATCGGGAATGATCGCAACGCCTGCGGTGCGCAATCGCTCTTCGGCTGAAGCAACGTCGGCAACTACGAAACACACATGACCCTTGCGCGCGTTCGCGTTGCCGTCCGCTTTAGCCGACAGATGAAGCTGTACGCTGCCGAGTTGATACCAGGCGCCGCCGTTCGCTCGTAGTTCCAGCGGCTTGGGAATTTCTTTCAAGCCAAACACTGATCCGTAGAAACGCTTCGACGCTTCCTCTACAGACTTCGGCACAACAACGTTCACGTGATCGATCGCGATGATGCCAATAGACATGATTACGCCAGTTTGAAATGCGGATTTTCGATTACACCGAATACGTTACCAAAAGGATCTTTCACCGACGCGACCTTGATTCCTTCGCCGACGTCCTGAATGCCTTCATGAGGAATGGCGCCGAGTTCCAGCAAACGCGCGAGCGCCGCTGCCGCATCTTCGACTCCCCAATACGCCACCGCCCCATCAGCTTTGCCCGCCTTGTTGGTTGAGTCACCTTCAGCAGGTTGCAACCCAAGCTCGTAGCCGCCGACATTGAAACCCACGTAGAACGGCTGATCGAAGTAAGGAGCAAAACCAAGAATCGACGTGTACCACTCCTTCGCCTTCGCGATGTCGGACACGTGATAAGCAGCCGTGCGTAATCCAAGAAACATTTTGATTCCTCCCAACAAAACTCAGTACTCAGTATTCATCACTCATGACTTCCTGCGGAACGCTTACGCGGAATACTCAGCGACTTCCACTCGCTCGAACGAAAGTGCTTCGCCAGGAAAACAATCTGGCCAATGTGATTGGCGTAGTGCATCAACTGGCGATTGATCGCCTGCATGACGGTGTGTTCTTCGCCACGAATCGTTACTGTCGTTCCCAGGTCTTCGGCGCCAAGCGGCTCAAGCGCTTCGAACACGCGCTGCCAACCCTGCTCCCAGTAGGCGCGCACGTCATCTGCTTTTGTCTTCGGTTCAATCAAAAACTCCATGTCGCGATTGCGATCGGGCTTCTCACCGTCGGTCGTCAGGAAGTCAGTCCAGCGTGAAAACATGTTGCCGGCCATGTGCTTCATGATCACGGCGACGCTGTTTCCTTCCTCGTCGAGCGTGATGAAGAACTCGTCTTCGTTGAGTTGATCGAGCGCCTTGTCAGCCATCTTCTTGTAAGCGCGCAGACTGGCGATCGAGTCTTCGAGATAATGTGTTGCTAGTGCTTCGTTCATTGCTCCTCAGCGGTCAACCTGCGGTTGCACGCGGTCAGTTTCCATTGATTGGCGGTCTGATTCCATTGTATTCGCGTCTAATTCCATTGCAATCCCGTCTGCGTCCATCGCAAGCGCGTCTGATTTTCTCGCAAACTCATTTGCCTCCATCACAACTGCGCCTGATTCCATCGCAGTCGCGGCTGCTTCAACGGCAAGCGCCCGCGATTGCATCGCAAGCGCCTCTGATTCCCTCGTAATGCCGGCTAATTACCTGTGAAATGCACTCTTAGCTATGAGCGCGAGATCATCGTCATTTGGGGCTTAGTGCAGGCCGGCCAGAATTGTTGCCGCTACATCTGAGCGCTTAACTGATCGCTGCTCGCCCGAACGCAGATCCTTGATCGCGACTTCGCCTCGCGCGCGTTCTTCATCCCCGACAACGGCCACGAAAGGAATTCCGCGACCCGACGCATACTTGAATTGCTTCCCGAGCTTGTCAGCTTCGGGATAAAGATCAACGCGAAGGCTGGCACCCGCGCCGCGCAACTCTTGCGCAAGCGAAATCGAATCAGCCGACCGACTCTTCATTCCAGATACTGACCATCACATCCGCAGGCGAACTCACGAGGTGTGGCGGAAACATCTCGCGCTCCGTCATAACGACGATGATTCGTTCCAACCCCAATGAGAAGCCGCATGCCGGAACACTTTCGCCCGAAAACATTCCGACGAGATTGTCGTAGCGTCCGCCACCGCCGAGACTCCCGATCCCACCAACGTTGATCTCCATGATCGCGCCAGTGTAGTACGACAACCCGCGAGCAAGGCTCGGATCAATTTCAACTTTCGAGCTGATGCCCGCGGCGCCTGCAAAACTCATGATCGATCGCAACTCATCGACACCCCGCGCGCCCAATTCGTTGTCGCCGACAAATTCAAGCAAACGTCCCAGCAGCGCCGCGTTCAAAGCCTCTCTCGTTTGCGTCGGGTCTTCGCCGGTTGCGATTTCCGCCGCATGTTCAAGCCCGGAAAGTCCTTCAAAAAAGTTAAGCAACCTGCTGGCAGCCGCGGCGTCAATGCCACGCTCCTTCAATTCTTTTTCGACGCCGTCACGTCCAATTTTATCCAGCTTATCCAAAGCCACTAACGCGGCATCGTGTTGGTCGCCCGCAACGCCCGCCGCTTGCAGCACGCCCGTCAGCGTATGCCGGTGATTCAGGCGAATCGAAAAATCGTTGAAGCCCAGTTTCGTCAAAACCTCACTCGCCGCCGCACAAATCTCCGCTTCCACCAGCATCGAACGCGAACCGAGTATGTCCACGTCACACTGATAAAACTCGCGAAACCTGCCACGCGCGGGACGGTCAGCGCGCCACACCGGTTGAATCTGATAGCGTTTGAAAAACTTCGGTAGGTCGTTTTGATATTGAGCGACTACGCGCGCCAGCGGCACTGTCAGATCGTAACGCAACGCGAGATCGGCTTCGCCCGTCGACTCATGCACGCCGCGTTTTAGTATCTTGAAGATGAGTTGATTCCCTTCTTCGCCATACTTGCCCATCAGCGTTTCGATGTTCTCCACCGCGGGCGTCTCGAGCGGTTCAAAGCCGTAGCGCTCGTACACCTCTTTGATGACTCCGATGACGTAATCACGGCGGCGCACGTCCGCAGGCAGAAAATCGCGCATGCCGCGCGCGGGTTGTGTTTTAGAGGAGCCCACTAATTTAGGTTACCGCAGGAGTGTAAGATCACGCGGCATCATAACCTGAAACATTGATCACAAGAAGCGGGCCTCGCGGGATGTGCGTGAATCTGCTTGCCTCGTTTACGAGGCTGGCCCGCAGGCGGTAGCCCGGCCGTTTTACGGCTGGTGGCGCTGCACTGGATCATCCAGCGAGGCCGTTTCAACGGCCTTTCACTTCTTCGTCGCGCGGGCTGAACGGCCGCTAAAGCGGACCAGTTTGTTGAGCCTAAAGTAAACCAGCCGTAAAACGACTGGCCTAACCGCCCTGCGGGCTAGCCGCGTGAACGCGGCATGCTTGCTATAATCCGAGCCCGTTCCATGCAGATAGAGTGAATCCAAGTCAGTCATGAGTCTGTCAGTCGCCGAAAAAATCCCCGTACCGAGCGCGCCAGTCTCGACGACGCACCACGCATCGCTCGGCATTGCGTTGCGCAACATTCTCGCGAGCCTCGCGCTGACCATCGTCACCCTCGCGCTGACCGGCGTGATTTGGCGCGAGCAGGGTTACGAAATGCTGATCGTCGCGATGGGCTGGCCGCACGTCCTGCTCGGCTTTTCATTTTTCTTTGGCCGCGTGCTGCGCGGAGAAAAAGACAGCCGCCTGACTTTCCTGCTCCTGTCACTCGCGACTGCCGCCATCTGCATCGTTCATCACTACTACTCGATCACCGGCCTGATCTATCTCTACTTTCTTTTTCATCTTTTTCGCGACGAGATTTTCGTCTACCTGCAAACGCGCGCGCGCCACCGTCCCGGCTCGCGAGTCTACGCAGTCGCCGGCGTCGCACCGCTGATCCTGCTGCTGCTGTTGATTCCAAAACAGGAATTTTTTCGACACGACCTGCGCCGAACAGAATTCACTGGAACCCAAATCGCGCAGAACGCCTGGACGCTCATTCCGTTCAAGGCGGTTCCCAATTCGCTCGGTCGGGATTTTTACTTTTACGTGCAGGCGCCGCACACGGAAGGCCTACGCGCGTTCGTCACGCGCGCGGGCGTCGGCGACTTGAGAAGCGACGGCGAGATGATGGTCGGCAAACGCAAATGGGAGCAGGCCGAGGATCTCGTCTTTCGTCCTCACTACGCAGGCGACTCGGAACACTCTCCAGCGAACTCGAAATCGACGCTTTCGGCAACGTCGAATTTGACGAATGTAACGCCGGCGCCTGTTCAGCCCGCGGGCGACGTGCCGGTGTTACTCACCGGCGGGCACGCGGTCGGACAAACTTTCACGGCGGACAAAAACAACCTCGCCGGCATTTGGCTGCCCATCGATCGATTCGAACAACCGGGCGAGTCCACTCGCTTCATCTTCCACATGGCGTCGCCGCCGTTGCTTCCTTATCCGGCGACAGTCGATCGCATACGCGTCGCGTTGATGCTCATCCTCGCGGCGATTGTGCTTTGGCGACTGATTCCGCGGCGCGGCAAAAGTTGGCAGTTGTGGATTTACCTGGCCGTGCTCGCGGGCGCCTTCGCCACCACGCAGACGATTCTCAAGTCGTCAAACAACGCCGGTTATGCTTTCCCGCTAATCTTTCAGTTTGCCGTCGTCTTTCATTACTGGAGCTGGTACGTGTTCTCGTTCGACAAGCTGCGCGCCAAACCGGCTGCGTCGGTGAGACCGCCCGCGGGTCTGGGCTTTTATGACAAACTGCTGACTTACCTCGGCAGCAAACCACACTTCACCGCGATCGTGATCGGACTGAATCTAATTTCGATTTTTGGGGTGCTTTGGTATTACAGATTTGCGGGCCGCAGCGCGCTGCGTTTCTTCTTCGACTACAACTACTTCCTATACTTCCTGGTGTTTCACGTGACGTTTAGCTTCCGGCCCGTCTTTCGCCGTGCGAAGTAGGACAGACATTCCTGTCTGTCCCTTTGTGGAGACTCTGCAGGACAAATCACGGATCGCTTTTGTCGAAGAAAGGGACAGGCAGGAATGCCTGTCCTACTGCGGCTCGGCTTTGTAGTGCGGGATGTAGTTAACGTAGTTTCGCCAGAAGTCGTTCAGTCCGAGCACTTCTTCATCGGTGAGCGGTCGCTTCACTCTCGCCGGAATTCCCATCACCAAAGAACGCGGCGGAATGACGGTGCCGGGCGAAATCAACGAGCCGGCCGCTACCAGCGATTGCGCCCCAACGCGCGCGTCGTCCAACACGATCGAGCCGATGCCGATGAGCGCGCCGTGCTCGACGTAACAGCCGTGCAACGTGACGCTGTGGCCCACCGTCACCTCATCTTCGAGAATGGTTGGATGCGAGCCGGTGCGCGTATGGACCACGCAGTTGTCCTGAATGTTCGAACGATCGCCGATGCGAATGTAATACATGTCGCCGCGCAGCACGGCGTTGCACCAAATTGACGACTGCTCGCCCAGCTTAACGTCGCCAATTAACTGCGCACTCACGTCGACATAGGCGCTGTCTGGAATCTGCGGATGAACTCCGCGAAATGGTCTAATCATGATTTCGCGGAATAGTAGCACAACGTTATTACTGGGACCGCGGGCGTCCCGCCCGCAAGTGAGCGCGAAGCGCGAATTCTTTTGGAGTGCGGCGACCCCGGCGCCGCTTTGTCTTAGCGGCGGCCTGACGCCGCCACCTCGCAACCGGGTCAGCGGGCGAGGGTAGCGACAGGTCGCGACCGACGAAAGCGCTGACTGGTCAGCGCACTCCAAACGAAGTCTGTGCTACTGCTAAAGGCTATGCTAAATTGAGGTCCATGATTAACCGGCTGAGGTTATCGATCATTCTCGCGGCGCTGGTGCTGGCTGGAACTTCCTGCGCCGGCTCGCTCTTCAAAGTGAAACCAGTCGTAGAGTTGCCACCGCTTGCCGGAGACGTGAAATCGGCGAGCGCCGGCGGTGTCACCGTCAGAGTCGCTCCACTCTTGAGCGACGAGGACAGTCAGGACCTCTTCGAAGCAAATCTGCCTTTGAGTGGAATCCTTCCGGTGCGTTTGGAACTGGCGTTTGAAAGTGGCGTGCCGGTTGAAATCAAGAAAGTGCGTTTTCATTTACGCGACGCGGCCGGACGTGAGTGGAAGATGCTGACGCCGAAAGCGGCGGTGGGACGAATTCTGAAAGCGAACGGCGTCTTTGCTTACAACCCAAATTCGAAGAAGCAATTCGAGAAAGAGTTTCTCGCCTACGGCATCGAGTTGAAGGCGCCTCTGTCCGATTCCGATCGCCGCCGCCAGGGATTCATTTTCTTCGAGACTCCCAACAAGCTACCGGTGGAAAGCCGCGCCAGCCTGACGTTGCACGTCGAACGCCTGCCGCAGCCTGTCCAAATTCCGTTGAACTAGTCTCAATCCAAAGATTTGGCCGCGGATTCACGCAGATAAACGCCGATCTGAATAGGTCAAGAACGAAGCTGACCAATTCTATCTGGATCAACTGGGCGCTCTTCGCGGCTAAATGTTCTTGTTGGCGGTTAATGCTTCTTGATTCTGATCAGCGTCCATCCGCGTGAATCCGCGGCGAAAAATCACCCCGTTGAGCCAAAGCCTCCGGAGCCACGATCGGTGTCAGTCAAGTCGTCAGTCCAGACCGGTTGAGGCGTGAGTATTTTTTCAATTATTAACTGGCAGATTTTGCTTTGCGCCGGCAAATGTATCGCCTGGTCGCCGGTGTTGTAGAGCAGACAGCCAATCTCGCCGCGGTAGTCGGCATCGATAACGCCGGCGAGCGTGTCGAGACCCTGTTTGGTTGCCAGTCCCGAACGCGGCGCAAGCCGTCCGTAATAACCCTCCGGAATCGCGACCGCCAGCCCGGTCCGCGCCAGTGCTCGCCCGCCCGGTTCAATGATCAGATCTTCAATCGTGTAGATGTCCAACCCCGCCGCCTGCGCGCTGCCACGGGTCGGCAACACAGCCCTCGCATCCAGTTGCTTGAAACTCAAGCAGCCGGGTTCGTCGCTCGCATGTATTGCGGATTGGGGGAAACTCTCTAGGTTCTCAGAGTTATTGAAATCCTTAGAACGATTTTGCAGGGACATTCGACCCTTCTTCTCAAAGATAATGGCAATTCATTCTCATAGTTATTGTTTATCTCCCTAAGAATAACCGTACTTAATGAAATTCTGAAAGCCCGATCTGAAAACGGAGTGTGTGGCCGGCTATCGTAATCGTTACAAACGGTTACCCGCAGCTCCAGTTATTCCCATCGTTACTCTAAGTGTCGCGGGGCGCCTTAGGGCAGACCGGCTTGCATCCGCTTTTTCCTGGGCACTGATGCGCTTAGAATTCAGAGTGACCATGCAACTCTATAACCTCAACAATGAGTTCCTGCAGTTGTTGTATGACCGCATCCAATCCTCCATCGAAGAGGCTACGGTTGATTGGAAGTCAGATATTCGAGCGGAAACGTTTATCTACAATGTGGTCTCGATGACACTAAGTCCAGTTCTGTCCGCGGACGCGCTCAAGGAACTCATACAGACATGCTTATTCGCTAGTCTTGAGCGCGAGGAGGGAGAATTTCGTCCTTTCGCGATAGAAGTAGAACCCCCCAACCCGGACGAATTTCGCTCACACTACAAGTTTGAACGTGGTATTGCATTTAATTCCACCAATCTGATCAAATTGGCTACCTCACTCGATCCAAACGATTACCACATAGGCATTTGGCCGGAAAACGGAACTTTGAAGATTTGGGGATTCAAGCCGAAACTAATTTGGTTTCTAACTGTAACTTCCATCGCCCCGGGCACAATATTACTGAGCTGTCTATCCTCAACCAAAACAGCTTTCAAATGTTTGATTAGTCTGCCCCGTGTAGAATTCCTGAACCCGCTCTCATCAGAATCGAATCCGATCTTCTCCTGGTTGCGCGACAATGGAATTCTAACGCGCTTCAACAAGGTAGCGGACTTGGGCGCTGTTCTTTCGCGAATGCACTACGGAGGTCATGGTGGCAGTCTCTTACTTGTTCAAGATGGTGAGAGCAAGTGGAAGGAATCCATCGAAAGACCTCTGTCATATGAAACGGCCAGTTACATCGGAGGTTACTCCTATCCAGAACTCGTTTCCAAATATCAAGTGATCGACGAATGGGAATCAAGCGCGCGCCAAGGAGACTCAGATCGAGCTAGATTGACGGATCTGAAGAATCGATTGCGTTTGGCTATTGCGGAAGGTAGGAGGTCGCTTGAGGACATATACAAACTTACTCGACTCGATAATGCAGTCGTTCTCTCTGGGAGTATGCGAGTTATGGCATTCGGAGCCAGAATCGTCGCCGCAAAAGAACTTAATCAAATTACAATTGGAGAACCGTTTGACGGAAGCAATACGCAGTTGATTGATTTTGCAGACTGGAGGGTTGGTAATCGACATAAATCAGCCGCCAAATTTGTTAACGAACAGGTAGACAGCATCGCGCTTGTTGTTTCGGAAGATCGTCGTATCTCTGTGTTTTCTTGGGATGATCGACTTAATACCGTGCGAGTGCTCAGAGGTTTTGAAGCAGTTACTTTAGGGTAAACTGCCACAACAACGATCGATCGCTATGGCGTGTTATAACTGCGATTCTCCGGCGACTACGAGAGAGCATGTTCCTCCTCGCGGGTTTTTCCCACGTGGCTTTCGGAACAACCTATGGACTGTACCCTCCTGTATAACCCACAACTTAGACAACTCTTTGGATGTTGAATATGCTCGCAATGTAATCGTCAGTCATCGCAACGCAGCAGGAACGGCACAACAACTCGCCCAGAGCGTATCTTTCAGATCCTTTGAGCATAGCAGCGCACTCTTCTTTCAAACTTTCCAGAACGTTGAATTCGCTGTTGTCAACGGCGAACGCACCGCGATCTTTCCATTCGACATTGTCCGCTTCAAGACTGTGATGGAAGCTATCGCTTACGGTCTGTTTTATCTGGAGAATAATAACCAACACTACTGTGGGGCATGGAATGTATTCAGTCCAACGTTACTCGGGGCGGACGACTTGTCGGGGATTCCGAATAACTGGCAGGCTTTTCGTGGACTAATGCAACAAGTTCCCTTTGTTCTGAATGCGTCACCAGAACCCACAGTGTTTCGGTATGGTAAGCATCAATTTGACGATGGCATTCACTTCGCTTACGCCCTGGAATTCTATGGTGGCTTTCATATCTACGTTTGGAATAGCTGATGTCGATATAGTGCGCCGAAGCTAAGTTGTTATTCCCATATCAGGTAGTCTGAACTCGTATCTGCCATTCTTAACGTTCTTATAAAGTTGCGTGTCTGGTGCCCAAAAGCCACCACGATTATCAGTGTAACTTCGAAAGTAAATCACCCCTGTATTGCTCTCCAAATCGAGCTTTACAAAGTTATATGAATTTGGATATCCACGCGTGGCATAGCATGCGCCCCCCGCAATAACCGTGGCATTATTGTCAGGTGTTGAGAGTCTAGCCAAACCAGCGCGATGTAAATGGCCGTGTAGCAGAAAATTACATTTATCAAGCAGATATTCGCCGCTGTAATATTGGTCAAATTCACGAAGCCAATGATAAGGATGATGGACCAGAGCGATCTTTATTTGCGCCTCGTCTTTCTTTGCTGTCTTCAGTGCATCCCGCACCTGCCTTTCTCCAACCACTAGCCTATGCATACGATCATCGGCTGGATGAGAAAGCCACACGGAGTTGAGACCTAAGATTCCAACTTGAGTGCCATGCACGTTGAACGTTTTCGCGTAATAGTAGTTTTGGTCGTCAAAGGTTAGCCCATCGTCGAAGTGTTCATTAAAGAATGCCGACCATCCTTCGAGACGCCTCAGAACCAACTTCCAATATGGTGAGCTTTCAATTAGCTGTCCATATACCTCACGGTCTGTAATACTTTTCCCGATATGCTTTGTCCACGGTTCAACAAGCAATGAGTCGACGTCGTGATTTCCTGGAACCACAAATAGCTTGTCTTGGGATAGGCCGGTTACTTTACTCAACTGCTCGAAGAACTCCCAAGCTATTGAGTATTCGTGGGGTTTTCCTGAAAACGCGATATCACCGGTAATAGCCGCAAAGTCAGGGCACAGACCCTCCGTTTTTCTGAGCGTAGCGATATCTTCCAAGAGTGGTTCTAGTACAACATTCTCGTCATAAGTGGATGATTGCTGAAAATGAAAATCAGAAAGATGAATCCAAGTCACTGTTCGCGGACCGTCTGGCGCAGTCGTTGCCTTTCTGGCGAAGTCCTCAATGACTTGAATCCGGGCACTCAAATTTCGAGCTGAGAATACCTCTCGAACTGGAGATTCGCCCTCAATAAGACTACTCTTGTGATTCGCATCCGATCCTTTGGTTTTCTCCCTGTCATTATGTAAAGGGAAACTGACTTCTGCTGTCTGTCCTTCGGTCTTACCGCTAGCACGATCGTCACTTTCCGGTCGAATCATTCGCTCGCTTGTTAGAGCGTGCTCACTCGCAAGAAAGCGACTGAGCCCAAGTGAACGTGTGATTGCAACTCGTTGCTTATAGCAACCTAGAGCTAGATCATCCTGATCTTCCTCAAGATAGGAATCACCTAAACTACCAAATATTTCAACTTGTGCTATTTGATCCCCAAGTTTATGGGCAAATATCAACGCTTGTTGGAGAATTGTTATAGCCGCCTCGCAATCGCCAAGAAGGTACGAAGCTTGGCCGAGGCTGGCTAAGACTCTCCCTTCGCTGCGTTTGTCACCGATGGCTCGAGCAATTATCAGTGACTTCTCATAAATCTCGATTGCTTTGCGTGGACGATTTGAAAACGCGTATGTCTTGCCCAAATTTACAAGCGCGTTGCTTACTTCAGGAAGGAATCCCTCCTTTTCACCAATGTGCAAAGACGCCTCGTAGCAATCAATCGCTCGTAGGAATTCCCTTAAGATGTAGTAAGCTTGACCCTGACTGTTCAGCGCTATGCACTGCGTGCGTAAATTTCCCAATTCACGGCTAATTGACAAAGATTGCTCAAGAACGGTAAGAGCACGTTCGATCTTTCCTAAACTAATAAAAGCACCGCCTAAATGAGCCAGGCTCTCACTTTCTACATCTGCAGCACCAACGTCTTTGGAGATTGTTAGCGCTTCCTCGAATATTTCTGTCGCCGTCCTGAATTCGGCCAAGCGCAGATAACTAATACCCTTACTCACAAGCAGTTTTGCTCGTGAATTGTAGTCATTGAGACCACTAGTCGCGGCTAGGGCTGCATCCAGCCAACGTAGACGCTCACTCGGCTGTTGGAGAAAATCAAGCAGATAACTAGCGACATTCGAGTATGCGATGCAAAGATGTGCCGCTTGAAGTATCTTCACGACTGTGAACCTCAGCCCAAGCAAAACCGACCTCAACATTTTCTGATGCGGATTGGTACTCGGCTATTGCACTAGTCAGAGCTTCTTTACCCTGGGAGAACAGTTCTCCGAGTGTCCGAAGCAATTCCAAGTAATGCTCCGAGTGACGAAGTTGCGATTCGTAAAATGAGGGCATCAGATCTTATTAGCTCAATAAGGAACGCGCGTGCCGAACGAGCAGGGCGTGTATCTGAAAACGACCGTTGCCGGTAGGCTCCAAAAGCCCTTTCCCTACTAACTTTTGAATCATCGGCATCGGATCATCTAAGTGCCACACTGCTTTCATTGCAGCTGCGTCAAAGGTTGCGGGCTTGGGCGCAAATGGGGCGAGATAGGCAAAGCATTCGCGGCTCGATTCGTCCAGTTCGTCAGTGCTCTGTTTGAACAACGCTTGAACAGTGGGAAGAAGCGTTCCTTCCGTTCGATCGACCGGAGCGCTCTCTTCAAGAATTCTTGCTCCCTCTCGGATTTCTTCGATGAGGTCAACAATAGTCAGTTCGGTCTTTGGTGCTGTTCGAAGCATCCTACCCGCCACATGAAGGGCCAACGGCAAGCACTCAAGATCCCGTACTAGCTCTCTGCATTCATTCGGATAGTGCTCTACTGAACTTGGAGAAAGGTATCGCAGCAAGGCAAGTGCGTCATCCTCCGTCAGAACCGGTAGCACATAGATATTTTCTGGATTATTGGTGAGAGCCTCAGCAACGCTGGACAGTCGCGTTGTGATAAGAGTCGCACACTTGGTTTTAGCCGCTGCCTTGAGGAATGGAACAGCGTCTGCCGCTTCCCAGACACCGTCTACGATCAAGAGCATCCTGCGATGACGCAGTAGTACCGCAAGATTTTCTACAGCCTGCTTCAGAGTCGGTGTTCGAAGGAGATCATCTGTGCCAAGAGCGCGTCCCCACTCCGCCATTCTTATCATCAATTCCGGGTGACGATCGAGAGCGGTCCAAAGAACTCCGTCTGGAAATGTCTTTAGTACTTCAGGGTCACGCCCGAGGACACCTACCAAGGTTGTCTTGCCTGAGCCAGGCCAACCCCTAAGGATGACGGTTTTCGCATCTACCGAACTTCCTGTTTCGGTGACTCCCAGAAGAGCTTTGACGTCCGACAAGGCGCTTTCGCGACCTACGACGATCATTCCCGGAAGTGGAGGTCCGATTCCGGGTAGAGGCGGAAAGATACGCTCCTGCACCGCGTTGTAGCTCGCGGAGTGGAGTTGCGCGCGCAGTCCTTTCCAGGCACCCTTAACACCGGAGACCTCAAGGACGTTTGCTTCGCCTTCAACGAGGTCTTCAACTGGTTCCAAGATAAGGCTTCCGTCCAAACTGGCGAGCCGAACACGGTGGGCATCATCTGCGGTCGAACTACCATCGAGTACCTTTTGCAAAGCGTCGGTCAGTTGTTGCTTGCTCTGAGTACTTGCTTTCGCCTCGGTCAGCAAAAGCGGCTCATCGAAATTAGCTCCTAATCGAATCAAGAGTTCCGGCAGACTCGACTGGCGGACATTTTGAAGTTTGAGTTCTGCTACGGCAGATGCGAAAGCTTCTTGAACTGGCATTCCAAATGCGAGAGCCTGGTAAAAGCCCCCAGCAAAACTAATCGCTGCGCGGTCTCCGATGGCTTTGCTTATGCCGATGACGTAATCGACGACTTCAGCTAGTTCCTTGGCCATGCTTCTGGCCAGTCCGGTATTAAGAACGATTACACGGACGTGATCGCGAAAAAGGCGAAAAATGTCGACCAGCGTGTCAGTACCTACCAGATTCTCATTGTTTGAGACACCTTCTCGGACAATCTGGTCAGCAAGGTTACCGTGTCCGCTGAAATGAACAATCTGAGGCTTGTGTCTCATCAACAATCGTTGTAAGTCTTCGGCCCTAAGGGCAGGGTAAAAGAAGAGCTCGAACGAGTCGCGATTTGAGCCGAGCTGGATTCTTTCAGTGATCTCACGTGCCTCCTCGTTCAATCGAAGCTGACTAACGTCTTCCGGATTGGCAGCGAGGAAAAGGACTCTGATGCGTTCATTCATAGGTAGCCCAGTATTCTCGAAATGCTATTTCCTTGTAGAGGCCGTTTTTCGACACTGTGATGCTTATTATGCAACTCATTGCATCGAATTCTACTTTGTTTCTGCGCTGCTGCGAAAGACTAGTCGAGAATCGGTATTCAGAATCTTACGGCGTTCATAAGTCGGTGACGATCGACGTCGCAAGTATATGTAGACCGCCACGGGCCCGAGTTGATAGCCCTCTTTGAGCAGCTGTCGATGTAACCGGGCGCCCGAGATACGGGCAAGAGGATTTTGAGCTGGCCAATCTTTGATCAGCTGTTTTTATACGTGGCCCTATCAGTTCCTGCACCGGGCTTTTCTGTGGGCCACTGGGCCGTCCGGTTCGATCGGTTTTGCCCTCCTCAATTCTCTTTGCTTTGAACGCCTCTCTTTCGGCAAGCAGTTTCTCCGCATCCTTGCGACGATACAAATCGCGTATATGTCCGCCAACGCTGCGTCTAGCAACTGGTTTCAAAACCCCGGCCAAGGACCACTTGTACACACAACTTATATATACGCCGCAAGTGTCGGCTACTTGCTGGGAAGTAAGCATTTCATCTTGATCTTCCCTGGCCCGAAGGATGTGCTCAATATCTCTTAAACGAAAGTAGTTACGATTTCGCCCCAGAACGAGCGCTGGTTCCATCCGACCTGGTCGTACGTAATATTCGCCGAAGTTGCTTGAAGAAATGCCCAACATCCGTGCAGCAGAACTGGTTGACACCAGACCGTCAAATTTCGACAGTCTCCCTTTGAGTTTGTCCACTGCATCTCTAGAGACCGCTAGTTCGGAATCGGTCCTTTTCCGAAGCCTCGGATCGGACATCAGGATTCCGCGGCCGACCAGGTCACGAACCGAAGCTTCAGAGATCCCAGCTCCTGCGCAGCTTCCTTACCATCGAGCGGTTTTCGTGGACGCAAGTGGCCACCTGCAATTGCTCTTGTCGATGGATTGCGGAGCATCTTCGCCAAATCCACGGCTTCGACGTCCGATCGCTTAAAGATCGTGGGCGGACGGCCATCGACAGCCTTACCGGAAATGGGATGAATACCATTTGCAATTAAAGCGTTGGTTAAGAACTTGGTGGTTGTTCGAGTTCCTGAGACAAGCTGATGGACGAAAACGTAGTGAGTTCGAAACCGATCAAGATCCTTTTTAGAGATCAGGGTACCGAAAGTAAGCATCCTTGATCTGCGCGCTGTGAGGAGACCTCGGTGAATAATCGCATGGAGGTTATCAACGGTCGTATCGAGTAACGCTGCTGCCTCGTTAACGCGTAATACTTCGCCTTCTCGGAGTTGAAGTTCATCTCGGACGTAATCGGAGATATTTTTTGAATCAAATAGGAGACAACTCAGTCCTGGATTCTGGTTGCGCGAGCATGGTCTTATCTGATCGTTGAGTATTAGGTTTATGAGAGGGCCAATATCCATTTGCAACCGACCGCACTGATATAGCACTTCTTCAAAACTGAGGATGACTTTTGATTGCTTTAGAACTGATCGACCGCGAGGAACTTTATCAGTCAGCCTAGTCACTAAATCGCCAACCTCCGTCCGCGAGAATCGGGGATCATCACGCTCACTTACGGAAAGTTCGCTGATGGGCCGTAAGATGCCATGGTCCACGAGATTCTTAGCCCTCATAAATGTCACTCCCAAATGTACGGCAACCTCAGTGAGCCGCACGGAATCATCAAGCTTTTGGCGGTATCGTTCCAGGCTGTCGGCATCCAGCAGCATAGTCGTATGTCGATTTTTGCGGCTGATGAGACCCTCGATCTTATTGGTTTGGATAAGCTCTCGTATTCGTGCAGGACTAACTCGAAGTATCTCTTGCGCCTTCTTTGTTCCGACGAGGCTGAGAACTTCATCCCCTTTAACGCGAAAGTTGGATCGGTCCAATAGAAAATAGTGTTTGTGGTTGCTCTTTCGACCAGTCTCTGATGACTTCTGGCAGTCTTGTAATGCGAGAACGCCAAACGAAGAAAATCATAGTCCGAGCCCGCAAGTCCGTGGAGAGAGCCGATTTGTACTGCGGAAAACGGAAGGTATCGCCTCGTGCGGCGTCAGGGCTTTGTGGCTTGCGTTCGTCAAGAAATGAGTAGAATTGATTTGGCCAATTGTTGAATATTGCCAACGCATCACACAAGAGTACATGTCTCTCGTTATTGCGTTGGAAGGCGCAAAATGTTTACCCTTGGTATCAATTCCACCATCCAATTGACTTGCGACGAATACTAGGCACGACGTGAATACTAATAGGTTCTTCTGATAAAGAGGATTACTAACGTCAACGTTCCTAATCTTCCCACCCGAGTTCAAACCACACAGACGATGGACTTGTCGGGTCACAACTAGCTGTGACTCGTCGAGAGGTTGAGTTGAATAGTCTCTCCAATCCGACTGACATTTGCAGCGATACAAGCTTGATCTCGCCCAAGCTATTTGCTTGTTACATACGGGGCACTGATTGATCAGAAGTTGCTTGTGGGTTGGGCAGATAGTAACAAGTGCAAAATCCCATATGCGCTTTGCGTGCCCAACATCACGAAGACATCCCGGGCAAACTTTTGGGTGTGATGGTCTCAACAGGTATGAGGGAATGGCGTTGTTAAATAAGAAGAAATTCCCGAATCTACCGTTCACTCCTGCCGACGAATACAGAAGGCCACGCAGTCTATCGCTATCGACGTAAGTGAGGTCGGACAGAGAAGACAGATTTAGTTTATCGTTGAAGACAAAGGCGACTTTGCGCGTTTGCTCGTTGGCCATCTTCGCTAGCTGCAAAATCCATCTCGGACACCGATAAAAATTCAACTCTGCCAGGCGAAGAAGATAGCCCAGGAAACTTTCATCGCCATGAGGCTGGGAACGAAGTACTAAGCGATCGGCAGGGTGGTCCATTTTGAAAAGCGTAGATCGTGTAAGGAAATCTTGTTAACTATCGTTGTGATACACGTCCGACATTGATGGTTGTCTTTTTCTCGGTTTTACTCTCTTGGGGGTTCCACCACTCCGTCCGGATTGGGGCTCTGATAATCTCCGGTCGAGGTGGGTCTGACCGCGGCAGGAATGGATTGCGGCGGGTCCTGAAATGCTCTGCTAACCTCTCTTCATATGCTTGAGCGAGGATTGCATGGTCAATTTGTTCTAAGCCAGATTCGATTGCAAGTGTGGCTGCCCAACGCAGCAGCTTCATGACGTAATTGATTACTCCATAGTCGCCCAGTAAATCAGGAACGCAGTAGTCGATTCGGCCAGATGTGAGTCCTTGAGGAGTGGGAATTCGTCATCAAGATCCTCCAAAAGCCGGCAGAACTCATCGACATGTCTTGGGCTTTCCCAGCTGAACGGTTCGATTTGACTCCGTGAGGAGAAACGACGCTTTAGTTGTTCATTACCTTTTGCTTCGAGCACGCTTTCACAGCCAGGCACACCAACCAGAACAATTGGAGCCTTTGTTTGGTTGAGTAGGTTCTTGAGCCAATCAGAAACAGTTTTGAGTACACCCTTTGATTTGCGATCGTCAAAATGTTGAAACTCGTCAAGAATGATCAATTGAACTTCACATTCGAGCAGAAGCGCCTCAGTCTTAGCGTTATAGAACTGACAGTGCCGCGGTCTGCGGCGGGATCCCCGATTGCCTTGAGCATCTCGGTGGCGAGACCTTTCACGGTGGCGGGTGACGGCGCGGTAACGACAAGGATCGGTACCATGCGTTTTTCGATTGATTCCTGGATCGGAAAGCCGCTCGCATACATTCAATTAGAGTGGTTTTGCCAGCGCCTGCCGCTCCTGCGATGAGCATGCATTCGGGTTCAGCCGCCGTCTTTGAATGAGTGCGACAGAACTCGATTTTCGAATGGAGTGCTTTAAGCCTTGGATATCTAATAAAAACCTTTTCAACCAAAGCAAGGCGTTCCGTCTTGGTCAACTTTCCAAATCTCATCAATCGAGACGTTCTTCTTGGTTTGTTCTTCATGATTATTCTCTCCTACTAGGTAAGTCATGGCCTGATTCCCAGTCTTCGAAATCGAGAAGTGGGTCGAGTTGGCTGTGCAAGAAGGGATGGGTTTCCGGATCAAGTGTTGGCGTCTGCGTTTTGCTTGGTTGGTCGACTTGTCGGGCGGTCTGGTTCGATTTCCTTGTTTTCTTATTCTTACCGCTACTGGTCAAAACCTCGACACCGGAATTGAGTTGTTCAACGTCGTCCGCCAGGTTGTTTGTTGGAATCGCACTATGTAAGTTTGGAACGTCAGCGACTGATTCGGTTCTTGGCGACAAGCGAGCCTCATTGGTCGAGCCATGAAGGAGATCACTTTGTCCTTCGTCTGGAAAAGAAGTCTCAATTCGGCCTTGGGCTTTACCCAGCGTTTGCCACAAAGCAGCTTTCACATTTGAGCTACTCTTACTCTGAGCGTTAAAGCCTTTGTCGACTATTCGCTGAATGCGATCTTTGGCGAGACAAAGAGCTTCTATGTCAACGTACTCTTTGACCATAGTGCGCGCTTCTCTCTTGATAATTTTGTGCTGCCAAAGCGATAGACCTTTTGTGTATTCCTGATCAACGGCCGGGATGGGAACATAACTGTTAGTGCGATCGTCATAGACGTGGATGACCGAAATCTCCATCGGATCGTATTTCAGTTTGAACTTCTCGCCTTTTTTCTTGTTTGTTCGAAGCGCAGAGAGTCTCAGATCGTTGTAATACAATCCGAAGAGCTCGATGCCTGACGACGAGATCACGCGACGGTCCACATGTCCCAGTAAAACCTCTAGTTCGTTTGCGCTAAAAGGAAGGGCCGGGGGAAAATTCTTAGTACCGATTTCCCAACGCCGCGCAGGTACATCATCTATCCCTCGATGATGGCTGTGGTGATACACGTCGATGATCCAATTGTGAATGACTCTGTCGAGATCGCTCATCGAAATCACAGCATGTTTCTTGGGATCGTAGTCCCACTTCTCAGACACATTCGAGAACGTTGTTCCGGGCATCTGATGCAATAACCTGGTGTTTAGACTTCCAAACATTCGCTCGATGGATGGCTTGTAGTAGGGAGTTCGTACCGGGGCGTATTGAGTGAGAATTCCGAGCTGCAGACAGGCTTCATCGAAACTTGCGCTGTGATACTGCTTGGCGTTGTCTACCATCACCAATTCAGGGAGACCGTACGCATCCCAGGAATGAATGATTTCGGGATATCGTTCTCTCACATAAGTCTTCGGACGGATGCTGTGCAGAAGGCACTGCATTACAGACAAGTAACTCGGCCGAAAGAAACTGACGTAATAACCGAGAATCATCTTCGTGAAGACACAGATTGCAAGTACTAACCAGGGTCTGCCGGCCGGCAGCTTTGTTTTTTCGTCGATGACCAGCAAATCAAGTTTGTTTTCATCAATCTCAACTCTCTCCCCTGGTCGCGTCGGTCGCACTCCTTGCTTGTTAGCCCTGTGCCACAAGTCGGCCAGGCGTTTGCCATAACGAGCTTTATCTTTCTCGTAGGGATCGAGCTTGTTGATGATTCTGTAAAGAGTGTTTTTGTGAGGAGTGGGAAGCTTAGTATCCTCGTTTCGAAATTGATTTTCCTGGATGATGCGGGCGACCACAATGTCGTATGTGTGTTTGACCGTAGCGCGAGTTAGTTGGAGATACTGTTCGCGTATTACCTCGTCAACGACTTTCTCAACGGCTTGGCACACTTCTAGATCGTCGCTAATCCTTCGACCGTCATTGTCGCTGGCTCTTCCTCGCGCTTTAAAAGCGGGAGCGAGAACGCGAATGTCGTCTCCCGATTTCTCATACTCTCTCTTCCACCGCCACAGTGTTACGCATGAAGGCGGTCTGGAATCATTGATGACGGTGGCGATATCTCTTATGAGTGCCTTCAGTGCTTCTGCGTTCTTACCGAATCCTGTAATTCCTCTTCGCTTGATTTCTTTTACATATTTGATTCGCCTCAGAGCTTCAATCTTTCGAAGATCAGTAGCATCAAGCGCCTCGAAGTTATTCACTATCGATTCCGCAAGCTTTGTCTGGAGATAGTCAACCTCTCCGTTCTTACCAAGCAGTTCGGCCTCACCTCCAAACAGAGCCGATATGATGTCGCTTTCTGGTGTCGCGATCATGGTCCCACTCACGGTGTGTTTTAGTTGAAGCTCGCCGCTCGGTAAGCGCTGTTCGATTGTGTGCTCTTGTCCAGCGAGTTTCACTCGCATTCCCGTTCGTAATCGTTGGCCCAACATTATTCTGGCTCCTGACTGGCCGCAGTTGGGCGGGACTGGTAGCGAACAGGACTATCCGTTCCAAGTGGGACTGAGAGATCGGTTGAAAGAATTTTGTGGTAAAGGAGAGCAAGAACAACTTGTCTCTCCACTCGTCGTCTGACAAAGAACTCAAAGAGCTGTTCCAGTGAGGCTTCTTGCCTTGAAGAAAAGAATTCGTAACAGAGAACCTGGTACGACGCGTAAAGAGGAATCCGAGAATACTTCCACATCAGCTTGATGTTGTTCAGGAACGGCTGGGTTCTTATCTCGATTTCTGTGTAAACGACGAACTCAAACCCCTCTCGCTCACAAATCGGCGTGATGATTCGGTATAACTGTAGAAACCAAGTAGAAAGTCTCTTCTTCGGTTTAACTTCGATTATTTGAGGACGGCCGATCTTGCGCTCGCATAGGACGTCGGGCGTGTAGTGCCGCCTCTTCCCGTCCAGTTCAAAAAAGATCCTTACTGCTTGCGTTCTGTACGACGTTACATTCGAGTCGTACTCTAAGTGATGAATCAGATCTCTTTCGAGTATCGACTCAGTCCAAACATTTGTGCCCATCTTCTCGCTAGGGTATTTGCCGATGTTTATGTGGCGGCGCCCGGCGTTGTTGATTTGTCTAAAGCTCATTTGGTACTCCTGAATTGAAGGCTGCGTCGTAGCAGACATAAGGCGGGGCGTGTTTAAGCGGTGCCTGAATTGAGTCGACTGAGGCGGCTACCGAGGGAACAAAAAATACAGTCCCTATTTATATTACGTGCGGGTCGGACAGGTTAGGGTTGTGGAGAGTAGTTGAAATGAGACATTCAAGCGGCACACGTTGAATGAGGCAAGCGGTGAGGCACTAGCAATGCAGCGGCACAATATTCCGAGTGGATGCGTCCGTCAAATTTGGTGTTTAGACACCGACGGTCTCCATCGCATTTTCATTGGCCGACGGAAACGCGCAAATAGTTACGCAACGTTTTTACTAATCGAGCAGTTCTCTGGACTGGCGCCGTGAGAGTTCTTGTCGTACTTCGGCGAGCCATGTCTTCATTTGTTCATTCGCTAACTGGCGGTTAGCCAGGTGCCCAGAAAAGTACGCGACGTCAGAGGAGTTCTGAGCGAGTGTCTGCAGCGTCGTTACATGGATGCGAAACAAGCTTGCGACGTCCGCCATCGACGACGGGGTTACACTCCATGGCACTGAATAGTTTGTCTCGAGCTGCTCGAAAAGCTCGACAGGGAGTTCTAAGAGGCCCGCAAAATCTTCTAACGAGATGCCGGTACCAATTCTGACTCTCCGAAGAAAGGAGGAAAGAGGGAGATCCTGTGCGTCATGCCTTATAGTCGCGTCTTGCAGGAACAAGCGTAATTTTTTGGGTTCAGCGAGCGCCAGTGCTCTTTGCCTAGTTCTTATGTGACGCCGATACAGTTCGGCCAGTATTTCTGCGTGAAGATCGTCTAACTCGTCGTGGTAACTCACGGTTGCTCAACCTTTCCATTTTGATCCAAAGTCTCTCAAGTGCTCGAGAACCACGCCTTGTTACGGTCGATACTGAAATTCCAAGTTCCTCTGATATCCAATCGTAAGACCATCCATGAACCACTCTTAGTAAAAGGATAGTACGATCGTCTGGACCAAGTAATGCTTCGGCGCGTTTCACAAGTACTTTCAAATACCGCGAACCGCCTATTTCCGCTTCGTTTAGATCAGGACAGGGTGGATGTATGCAATCGTCAATTGGGATTATGCTTTCAGTCTCCTCTTTCCGCTTCCGCGCTAGGTCAACCGCGATATTCTTGCCGACAGTGAACAACCATCCTTCAAATGAGCCTTTCGCCGGATCGAAGGATGAGCAGCGTGTGCGATACAACTTCAACCATGTTTCTGACCAAAGATCCTCAGCTTCATAAATCAAGCCGTGGGTTATGTAATAACCCATAAGACATTTGATCCCAACTAGCCAAAGTGTCACGTACGCTTTATCAAGCCCTAAGCGCAGGTCTTTTTGGAACTCAGGAGAATTGAGGATTGAATCAGACATGGATAACGCACCTTTCTCGGTCGATTGCGAGTGGCTGGTCACAGTGAGTTGGCGAACTGAAGACTTCTCAGGTTGAATCGCCAACGTTTTTTTGGAGTGGACCACTCCTTACGGGGAGCTTCGCAATCGGTATGCCGAGCGGGGTAATGAGTTGTTTCGACGGTTTTGTTGGAGATTTATGCGGAGACAATAATCATGATCGATTAGTTGCGTGTTTTACACCCATACCGCGAAAGAGGGGTAGGGTCTGAAACCATCAACCTAGATCTGGGCTCTATCCAGCGGTACTGCGCATGATTGAGGGACTAACTGCGAATCAACTGCGCCGTGGCTTAATGTCTTCAGCTTTTCAGTTTGTCTTTTTTGCGGATTTCGCTCTAGTCGTGCGCCGAGGTATTCGGCGTGGGCTGGGAGCTAGGTTCCGAGTGAGCTTCTCTGGAAGATCCAAGTCGGCATCAACGAGCTTTTCTAAGGGGATCGAGGCCGCGCGCGCGTAAGCCAACAATACTAAGAGTGGCGGTTCACGCTGACCTTGTTCAAATCGGGAGATGTTCCCCGCATAAACTCTTAACGGGGCCGGCAGCTTTTGATCTTTCAACCGATCGACCATTTGAGCCTGCGAGAGTCCAAAGCTATCGCGAATGGCTCGCAGTTTCTCCGCCAAACGGGCAGTCTCAGGGCGGGAAGCTCCCATTAGAGCCGCCCTCTCCCTAACCTAGGCTGGCTAGAGCTTGAGCTGACTGTTGGGAGCGTGATATTCTTGCTCCCTACGGGGAGCAGAGCGTCCGTACCTGATTGAGTTGCCCGAAATCTCATTTCTGAGACGTAGGCACTCCTCATCAGCCGTCAGTTCGCCGATACACGCTGTTCATCGTTGCCGTCAGTTGTCAAAGAGAACACTGGGCCATGTCACCTCAGGACCACAACAAGACTCTTGTCATTCTCCACGGGGCAATCGGGGCATTCTTCACCCTAGGAGTACTCGCTTCGCCTTGGATCATATCGCAAAACCTCAGACACAGAGAAAAGATTCCGCTCGCGGTCTTGATTCTTGGCATTGTGTTCGTTATGGCGTCGCTCTTTTGGGCCACAGCGATCGCAATGTACCGAAGGAAGCGCGTGGGCAGGAGGTTAGCACTGATTTCGGCGGTGGTAGTGTTGCCACTAGTCTGGCCTATAGGAGTTTATTCCTGGTGGTTCATGCATAGTGAAGGCGCCAAGGAAATGTATGGGCACGCCAAGTGAGTTGGGAGAAAGCATTGGTGATTCTTGAATGTTATCAGGAGTGGATCGCTAACGCCGACCATTTGGGTTAAGTCGAAACAAGCTTACTTTTTCTATTGGGTCAGGCTTAAGTTCAAGGAGTCTCAACGTCAGCCAATCGCATAAAATCTACGAAGGCCTTGTATGTATCCAGGACCTTTTGCCTTGCGACTTTATCGCTTCGAATGCGCAGAATCTCTCGGACTTGAGCAGCGCTGGTGCATGACTCTCGCATTTTGGCCAAGAGCCTAAAAAAGTCTGACACGTGTTCTGGCTCCGCCATTTCCAACACTTTGAGTGCATCCGCAAATGTATTTCCTTGATCTAGCTTTCCTTCAAGCTTCTGGATGCTTTAGAACTTCCGGAAGCTTTCTAACATCGATCGGCTCTAACTTACCTTCACCCACCCATCGACAAAAGCAGTCTCCGAACTCTGGATTACTTCTTAGCTCATCGCGCAGTTCGCGGCGCTTGAAGAACTCGTCGAAATAGCTCCATTTTCGCTCACCCTCATTCGCATATTTTCCGTCATCGATGCTCAGGAATCGCTCGATCATGAACTTATATGCCTGATGATAACGGTTAACAGTTGACTTGCTCGCACGAAGGTATGCAGCGATATCATCATGCGATATCCCCAGGTTGTGGTTCATATGATAGATCTGGCCCGCCTTCTCATGGGCCTTCCAATCGATCTTGCCGGCGATATGAAAATCAGAAAGGAGTATGGCGATCTCCCGCTCGTCTATGTCCATTGGTAATATGCGAGCCGGGATTGTCTTCCACCGGAGGTCATTTGGCGACTTCTTATGGAGGCTTCGATAGCAAACTGTCCGACAGTTTCCTTCGATTGTCTTCCACTTCCCCCGCCGCCCTGCCTGCACAATAATTCGTTCGCGGAGACCTCCATTTCGCTCAATGTCTCGTTTCAAAGCTCGAACTTCTGGCATGGCTTCGATGACACTGTCTAGAGACCTTCGACCTTGCTCTAACCTGAGTCTGTACCGAATGCGAGGGTTGTCTTCGTCCAGTATGACATCGCTCAGAAGTAAGCTCTCATGGTTCAGGCGAATGGTCTTCCCCCGGATTACAACCTCTTCAACAAATCGGTTCTTGCTCATGTAGCTCCTCCCGGCCTAAGACCTTTGACGTCGCCGTTCAGCGTCATCCTTCATGAAGATAGTGTGTGGTGTCGGTACTCTGCGGTACCGGTCGCTGCTTGAGTACCGCTAAGTATTTACACCTGTAGTCGCAGGCAAAATGTGTTTCTCTTTCAAATTGTTCTGAACTGTGCTAAAGATCAGCGCGGGTACTTAAGGATCCTCAAGGCGTACTATGGCAGAGTATACCATGTCAGATGCTATCGAGAAGACAAAGTTGTCGAAGTCTACACTTGTGCGCTGGGAGGACAGCGGCATTATTCCAAGGCCCAAGCGCAAGGTTCGAACGAAAGCAAGGATTTACACTGATGAAATCATCAAGAAGATCATTGAGTATCGTGATCTCGTAGAGGACCCGCCTGCAAAACCTCTTAGAGCCAAAGCCAGGAAGAAGTGAGAGAACTTAAGTGAAAGTATTACTCGTAGAACCCAAGTACTATACGCGATATCCGCCACTTGGTCTCTTGAAGTTATCTACCTTCCACAAAGAGAGAGGAGACGACGTTCGTTTTGTTCGGGGACTTGTTCTCTTGACAGATTTTTACCCCGATGAAATCGACATAGCGAGTCTCTTTACGTGGGCTTGGCAGCCCGTATGGGAGTGTGTGGAGTTTTATAAGTCTTTATTCCCTCGTGCTAAGGTCCGCGTCGGTGGGATTTATGCATCTCTTATGCCTGACCACGCGCGACAATCAGGAGCGGATGAAATTTTCATAGGAACTGACGATGCACTTGACTCAGTCGTTCCTGACTACGAATTGCTTCCGGAATGGAGCGCGAATCTTGTTTTTACCTCGCGAGGCTGCATTCGAAAATGTAAGTTTTGCGCAGTTCCTGCGATTGAGCCGATAAAGTCCTCTAGAAATAGTTTCGGCTCGCTCTTGGATGCCCGGTTCAACAAAATCATCTTTTGGGATAATAACTTCTTTGGTACTCCAAATTGGCGGGAGATTCTAGAAGAGATTCGGGAAAGAAACTTGGTCGTTGATTTCAATCAAGGAATTGATGCGCGACTCGTAACGGAAGAAGTAGCAGAGAAGCTTGTTGGAATCAAAATCTCTCCGGTGCGTATGGCTTATGACTCTTTCAATCCAAGCTTTCGCAAGTCTATGGAACGCGCAATTCGCCTGTTGGGCGAAGCAGGCTTTAGAAAAAGAAACATGATGGTCTATGTTCTCCATAACTTCACAGATAGCCCTGAAGACTTCTTACAACGTGTTAGAGATCTGCTGAATTGGGGCGTGGTGGCTTATCCCATGCGCTTTGAGCCACTCCAGTCGTTAGAAAAGAACAAATACGTAGCGCAGAAGTATGGCTGGACGGAGGCGAATCTAAACCTAATAGCACGCGCGCGGCGTGTAATTGGGTTTGGGGGTGCCTTCCCGCCCTACGAGGGGTTGAGAAAGAAACTCGACGAGGCTCCAAACTTCCAAGAGGCTTTCAAGTTAAGACCTGTGAGTGATAACGAGGATGGGACTTTTGCGAATGATCCTGACCTGATAACCATGGGTGACGATCATGAATTTCCTTCGAGTAGGGTTGGATTGCGTTCTGAGGCCGCGTAGCTGACACCAAGCCCCGCTGTTAGTCCAACCTCAAGTTTGAGTCCTTGCCGTTTGTCGACTGGTTGCTCCTGGGTAGATTCGTCAATGTGAAATGCCTAGCAACCTCACTTCAGTGATGCAATCGGTACTCGTATAAGTGCCTTTACAACCGGAGGTGCATAGATGACCTCTCGAGTCATTAATCAGCGTAACGAACATTTTGCTTACGGGTCGGTACTTGAAGCTGTCAGCCAAGGCCTATATCCGGACCGTAGACACATTCTTCGGGAATTCGTCCAAAATGCTTACGATTCCCTCGCCGACTTTCGCACTCGCGCGCCTGCAGCACGGCTGGAACCGGTCGAAATTACATCCGTAGCACCATCGATAATAATCGCTGACAAGGGAATTGGAATGTCCAGGGAGACGATGCGGCGATATCGTTATTTGGGCTTTTCTGCCAAAGAAATCGGGGTACATGCTGGTTTTCGTGGGATCGGCAAGTTCTCAGCAATTAGTGCGTGTGATCGCTTGATTGTGCGATCTTCGAAACTAGGTGAACGCAAGAGTTACCAAGTAGAGATTGATGCGGCAGGAATGTTCAAACGACTAAAAGATGAGAGAAATCCACCGTTAGAAACGTTGCTGCAAGAGCACAGCCAGATCAATGAAACCGATGCAGAGATTGATAGTCATTACACTGTAGTTGAACTTCACTCAATTCATGCAGATGCAAGTGACTTGCTGAATCTTGACCTGATTAGACCTTATCTAATGGAGACCGCACCAGTACCGTTTGATCCGGAATTCCCTTACGGCGAAGAGATAAGTAACCAGCTGCAGCAAGTCGACAAGCGGTTCCTCGAAGTGCCCCTCCTACTTAACGGCGTTCCGGTTTACAAACCTTTCTTGCCGAAGGCTTCTAGACCGGATTTCAAACCTGTATTTGCGCCTGACTCAGATATGCTGCTGGCTTTTTCCTGGTCCTGTCAGAACACCGAGAAAGGACAATTTCTTGACCCCACTCAAGAAGGGAAAGCGCACCGACACCCAAATAGTGGCCTGCGCTATAGAATGTCCAATTTTGCAGTCGGTGATACCGCACTGGTCAGAAGAACGTTCTGGGACAGTGCGCCTGAACGCGCTTTCTATTTTTTCGGTGAGATCCATGTTTTGGACACCGAAATCTTACCCACTTCAGATCGAGATGAGTTCGAAGACTCGTCGGCGCGCGGACGACTCTACAAAGCATGCCGTGAGATCGCTAAGGGGTTGAACTATAAAGCGAAATTAGAAAGTGATCAGTTTCGATTTATTGAGATGGTTGCTAGAGGCCACGAAATTGTGTCTGAGACAGAGAGAGAACTTCAAACCGGGCAAGTTGAAAAAGAACTGAAGGACGAGAAGGAATACCAAGTTGAGAAGATATTACAGGATCTTAGTAAGCGTCTTAAGGAGTCAAACCGAAAAAAGCCAAACGAAAGAGTAGCAAAGAAAGCTCGCACTGTAATCCACAAGGCAGAACAATTAAAGCGCCGTTTGAGAAGGAACGGTGGCGGCAAGATCGAGTTTGTAGATATTAGCAAAGAACTGAAAATGAACGCGGGAACGAGAGCGGTTTACGAGACGGTGGTGGAGGTTCTAAGAGAAGAATTTCGCTTGGAACCTCAACGCTTTCGCGCTGTCATTCGCAAGATCCATCAGGCTTTGCGGCGGGGCCTTTAGTGTTGAAGCACCCTCAAAGGTTTACTCGTAACAAACAAGTAGTTCGCGATTTGCAGTGCGACGCAATTCAGAAGTACTTGAAGTCCCGGCTTGGACACTTGAGTTATTTCGGATTGCCATCGTCCTCCCTTGAAGATGTTCTTCAGTGGCACCCATTACTGGAACGGATTACCGCTGTCGAACGAGGCGAAACAGGATCCGAATGGATAAGACAAAATGAATTGCTAGTTAATGCCTTTCGCTTTGGCATCTCACAAAAATTAAGGTTGTTACGCGGTGATATCGACCAGATCCTAATCACAGGCGCCGACTCTTACGGCATGCAACCGGAATGGCCATACGATATCGTCTCGCTCGATTACAGCGGTGGACTCTTTTATGACGACGAAGTAGGAAAGCCAATCAGATTAGAGGCGATAGGTCACGTTTTTAAGACTCAGGCGGGTGCGAACGCAAAAGATTTCCTTCTCCTTCTCTCTTTTAACCTTCACAAGGTTAATCACGGAGAAGTAACACGCGTACTTGAGGTCATCCAGAGAGATCTTCAACGATTCGGGGACAGTGCCAAGGATGTTATGAAGTCCTATCTCGAACATCCAATGGAACAGGCGCGGCTGAAAATCTACGTCGCTTATTTAATCGACCATCTAGCCGTGCAAGAAAATTATGAAACTGAATCAGATCTGCCGACGATACTCTACAAAGGCAACCAGGATACAGAAATGATGGCCTTCCGCTTCTATTTTAAGAAGTCAAATAGAACGTTCGCTCCTCGCGCACCAAAGCAGAGGATTAACCAAGTCATTAATCGGCGGATGATTGAGATCGTTGGTGGCAAACAGGCCTTCACTAACTTGGGCCTTCCATTACTTAAGGCAAAAGGGTGATTTACCTTGGCCTTCCGGGAGGGGCGTGCCATTCGTCCCGCGAAGGAAGCATGAGTGATCTCCGTCCTGATCGTGTGCACCCGACGGCTACGGCTTCGGCCTGCTGCGTTAACTGAGAAGTCTCGCAAACTACAACGCTTGACGCAGATTTGTCAGGAGACTTTGCCCATGATCTCCCAGCCACTGAACGGGGTTAGGCGAGTCAGTCCTCGATTGGTGTTCTCCCGTTTGGGCTTTCCATTGAAGTTCTCCACTACGAACCCGAACGGAGCAGCTATTGAGAAAGGAATTCGGAAACAAATCAGGAGTTTCTTTTTCCACCGAACCGAACCGACAAAGAATAACCCAATGAAGCATTGGGCTGGGAACATAGCGGCTTACTCTCGTACCCTGATAAAGCACCACCGGGAAAAACATTGCTGACAGATTAGGACTGACGAAATATTGGCAGAGTAAATTGTACAAAAACGTCTTTAGCGCCCATAGGTAGGAACCAATTAATGGTCCTTGGGCTGGAAGTGGATGGAGTTGATTGCATGTATCTCGAAACTCCTTCGCATCGGCAAACAGTGGTTTTTTGAGGAAGTTAGAGATTTTCTTAGCATCGACCTGATTGCGCACCGTCAGCATGAAAAGAAAATAATTCGGGCCGCCGCCGCGCATATTGCACTCTATTTGATCATGCAGAACTTGTCTAATTGCCTCAAAACGAAGAGCCTTCTTATTGCCTTCACGCGTAGCGATCCGGCTCGCAATTTCGTCGCAAAAATCGAAGTTATAGAGAGTGATGATGTCGTTTTGTGAGTATGGCGTGCCGTCGAAATCTTGACGAAGCGTAACTACCTCTTCAAGACTCCCGTAATAGGCGACTCCTGGTATCCCAAGTAATTTAAGGTTTCGCCTAAGGTTGACGATTGACTCCCTCCCACTATCGCTGCTATCCGGAGGTTCAAAGGCTACGACTTCATCAATCATGTCGCTCCACAGCTTAACGTCGATAAGATCTACTCCGGGCAGACCCATATATCGATAACGAGCGCCGTAATTGTTATGAAGATAGCGGAGAACAGGAGTGTCCCACATCTCTCTAACGACCCGCTTATCGGGGTTGTCGGTGAAGGACTTCATTCAGTATCTTTCTTCCAACATTTCCCTAAAGTCCGACAGAATTGATTGGTAAGTTGCCTGATCGACGTATGGCCTAATACATTCCAAATCCAGAAAGCCTAGTACACCACGCAATTCCGCAGACAGCTGCAATCCTGCCGAATCTAACAACGATGTCAGATCGATTGGTGGTTGGTCGTTGCTTGTAGAAGAACTGTCTCGGGCTTCTGTCTCAGCTTGAATCGACTTAACGACGTCACTCTCGATCTTGCGTGCAGCGGCAACACTCTTGGACAAGCCATTTCGTATGATTGTTTTACATTCTTTCAGCAGTCGTAGAACTTTCGCGTACTGCGGCTTTGATTCGGCGTTAGCTTGAAGAGCTTTTTTATGAAGCTGAATTTTGTGCTCCAGACCTGCTAAGACGACGTTCTGTTCGAGCAGCTTGTCTTTGTCACGCCGGTTCATCGGAAGTTCGTGATAAATGTCTGCAAGGGACCGGCTTACTGTCTCAAGAACGTCCCTTGCTTTCTCGTCTTGTTGAATCTTATTAGCCCAAGTTGAGAGGTGACTGATGAACGAAGGAAGGGTCTCCAGAAATTTCTGCCTTGTGGAGTTGTTTTCGAAGTCGCTTCGCGCGGCATTCGGTAAGAGATTTGGGTGCTGAATAATAATCTCACCCGTAATACGACGATTAAACACTGTTCGGCCGAAGAATGCTTCGAGGTATGCTCGGGTTGCTATCGAGAATCCAAATTTCTTGACAAGTAGTCCGCGGAGTGTTTGATCTCTTAACGCTTTCCGGTCGTCACTGATGCACACCCAGGCAAAACCGTATCGCGCAGAGCCTTGCCGAAGAGGAAAGAATTTAGGTGGATACTTGCCGCCACGGGCAAAGAGCTCGTTCGTATATGGCCGGTAGATGTTATCTGTTCGATCGTTGATTTGCAGAGCGAGGTTCACCACGCGGTAGTCTTCCTCCGCAAATTTCTTTTCGATTCGTCTCCCAAACTTAAAATCAGGATTAAAAGGCAGCGGTACCACATCTTGCAAGTAAGCCTCCACGGCTTTCCAATCGAGTAACCTCTTATAGGCATCCCCGAGAATGTGTGACATCACAACCTTTGTACCGTGGTCTTCGACAATCTTGTTCGAGTCGGGCTCGACGAAAACCGCGTTTTCCAGGAGCTTCTTCAAGATATAGCTTGGAAGGTAAACCCTTCTTTCTTCTCTCCTGGTCGGCAAGTAACTGCGTACGAACAATCTTGAAATCAAAGCTTAGGTAGTAGCCAGTGGCTGAATCTTCGGCTTTCGTAAAGATCTCTAATTTGTCGCACAGATTAAATGCAGAATAAATTCCAATGCCACGGAAGCCAATATTATGAGTCGGATTCTTCTCAGACAGTCCAAGTCGTAAAGCCTTTCGCGCGTCAGACTCAGACATCCCGTCACCATCATCTGTGACCGCGACAGTGTCGGGGTCGATTACTAGATTCACTGCCTTGGCGCCGGCATCAATAGAATTCTGTATGTATTCCCGTAAAGCATCGAGACTATCGCGATATAGACCAGTAGTTAAGATAGGGAGAATCTCACCCCCAATGTCGCTTTTTGAGAAATGGATTCTCTTCGTCATTTTGGTGGATTTTGGGAGACCCGACCCGTTCCCTCAAAAAAGAGGTAACTAATCCCTGCGTTCTAGGAACTTCACAATCAGAAACTCGAACAGCTGGCAGTATACTCTGGGCCGTCCGTTCAAGCCCACGAAATTTGAGGGGTCTTTTACATGCAGTTCTTTAGAACGCGATCCCTGTGCTTTGTCGAGCTGGTACTGAACGACGTCGGCAGCTTCGCCGCCACAGAAGTGTTGCTGTGCATTAACTGTGAGAAATAATTTCACTAACTATGGTGCGGATTTCAGTAACTATGAGAACCGACAAACTCATAACTTCGGCAAGGTGACGCCGCGTTGGCCCTGGTATTTGCCGCCGCGATCTTTGTAAGAGGTCTCGCAAACGTCATCGGATTCGAAAAAGACCACCTGGGCCACGCCTTCGTTCGCATAAATCTTGGCGGGCAACGGCGTCGTGTTGGAAAACTCGAGAGTAACGTAGCCTTCCCACTCGGGCTCGAAAGGCGTGACGTTCACCAGGATGCCGCAGCGCGCGTAGGTACTTTTACCGAGACAGATGGTGAGCACGTTCCGAGGGATGCGGAAGTATTCAACCGTGCGCGCGAGGGCGAAGCTGTTTGGCGGAATGAGCACCGAATCGCTTTTCACGTCGACAAAATTCTTCTCATTGAATTCTTTGGGGTCGACGATGGTGCTGTTGATGTTGGTGAAGAGTTTGAATTCGTCGGCGCAGCGAATGTCGTAACCGTAGCTCGAGGTTCCGTACGAAACGATCCGGCGCCCGTCGATTTCCTTGACCTGGCCGGGCTCGAATGGCTCGATCATTTTTTGCTCGGCCGCCATCCGGCGAATCCACTTGTCTGATTTTATGCTCATTGTAATGAGACGAGAGAATACAAGGGACGGGTCACACAGACAAGTGATGAGTGATGAGTGATGAGTGATGAGTGATGAGTGATGAGTAATGAGTGATGAGTGATGAGTAATGAGTGATGAGTAATAGATGAGTATGAGTAATGAGTGATGAGTGATGAGTGATGGGTGTTGTGATGAGAAGTTCTCGATTGTAGACTCATGACTCATCACTCATCACTCATCACTCTTACTCATTACTCATTACTCATTACTCATTACTCATTACTCATTACTGCTTCCCAATCACGATCCCGCCGTCGCCGACGACCAAATGAAAGAAGGCGCCACCAGAGCCGGCGCGGGCTCTCACCGTTTGCGGCGTTATGCCAGGCCTTTCGCGCGGCGCCAATTCGCCGTATGAGTCAACGATGGCGCCGGCGCGAAGAATCTCGGCGTTGAGATCGCCGTTGAATCCGGGTGGCAATTCAAGATTGATCTGGCCCACCGCGACGCGGATTTCAGCCCCGACGCCACGCCAACTCCTCTTCGGAATATTCAGATTCACTTTGCCCACGGCCACGGTTGCCGACACGGTACCGCTGGAGAGTTGCAGTTTGGTTTCGCTTTCCGCGGCTGAGAGGCGAACGTTGCCGTCAACGCCGATGATCGTAATCGCACCGCGCCCGGCATTGATGTCAAGGTCAATGGACGATGGCACTTTGATGCGATAGTCGATTCGCCAGGGCAAGCCCAAAAGCGCTTTCGGAAACTTCTTGGCGACCAGGCGCATGAACTCCCTGTCGTGCGTGCCCGTGCTCAGCACGCGCAGGTGATTCATATCTTCGTCGAGCCCAAAGGTGTTGACCGTTGCCAGCAAATCCAGGTCCGCTTCCGTCGCGGCGCTCAGTTGAATCTCGGCGCTGATATCGACTTCGCTGCGCGACCAACTTTCGATGGTGATTGAACCCGCCGGTGCGCCAATTACGCTCAGAGTGCCGCCATATCCAAACCGGCGTAGTTCGTGTTTGGAAGTCGTCCGAGTCAGCAGCGGCGGGAGATTGGGCGGCGGAGTTTTCTTTGTCTGTGAAATGGCAACGGTTGGAAGTGAGAACGAAACGGCGATCAGAAGCAGGGCGCAAGCCAGAAATGATTTCATCAGTTACCTATGATTTGAAGCTATGTTATTGACGCAGAGCCGAACTCAGCGGCCGATAGTAGCATTCGTCTCGTCGATCTGGTCCCTACAAAACCAAATGCGGACGCTCTTAACAAAGAAGAGTGTCCGCATGATTCTTGCCCGAGTGCTGGAAAAGTTCCGGAGGGCTTCTGATTAGCGACGCATGAAGGTGATGCTGCCCTGAAAGTTTGTGACGACAACTTTCGAGCGTCCATCGACGACGTCGCCCTGAAGTTTGCGTCCGTCGCCGAGGCTGCGAAAGCCCTTGTTCCAAAATTGACCGAGCGTAATCTTCTTGTTCGGCGCCGCGGCTTCAAGATTGAAGGCCGACTCCGCTGGAATGCGGATGGTGATGTCGCCTTTGCTGGACTGAAACCGGTAAGTTCCACCGCGCGCGAATTCGCCATCGAAGAAAATGTTGCCAATCGTATTTTGCGCGTAAACCTCGCTGGCGCTAATGCCGCTCAACTCAATGTCGCCTTCGAGGGAAACATGCGCGCGGACGAGGTGCGCCACGAATATTCGTGACGGTAATCTGCCCGCGCTTTGTTTCCAAATCAACGGAGGAATTCACAGGCACCTGCAGTTTGAAATTGATGTTGCCGACGTCGCTGCGGCCGCGATTGTCTGCCATCACGTCGACGATGAGCGAGTCGCTTGTCTGCCGCGGCGAAACGTTTGCTTTGGGTGATTCAAATGTTGCCGTCAAGCTTGATCTCGTCACGGTTCCACGATTCGACGGTGATAGTGCCGGAGATGTTCTTCAGCGTGATGCGAACATTTTTGCCCGCCGGATATCGTTTCGAAGACTGTTGCTGAGCATTGATAGAGCTGGAGCAGAACGCGCCCAAAACAAGAAGCGACACCAACAGGACGGCTTTCGTCGAGAAACGAGCACGGGGATTTTCAAGTCGGGCGGACGACATTCGCATTTTCATCAGCGTGGGGCTATTCAACAACCTGGACATTCCTTCAGTCTTCAGACCGACGAGCGGGCAGTTGAGACGAGCGAACGTTCGCCTTCAACTTAGAGCTCGGCAAATTCTTTCAACAGCGAAAGCTTTTCATTCAGCGCCGCATTCAACATCTCTTCCGAAACTTCGTCGTGGGGATTCTGAGCTCAAGCTGTTAAACGACTCGTTAACTGCCTGATCAATCACTTTCAAATTTCGATCAAAAGTCTCGCGCATCTCGGGACTCCAGCGCGCCTTGTTGAATTCCACTCGTTGGTTCCAGTAAGAAATCATCTGCTGCTGTTGCGACACGCGATCGCGCACGTCCGCCACCGACAAACTCGCATCAACGCGGCCCGCGTTAGCATTGACCGACCCGCTCTGCCAACGACGCAGGCCAACGACGGTCGAAAGCGAAACTACCAACACGATCGCGGCCGCGGAAGCGGCGAGCTGAGGAAACGAAAGTTCCCAACTGCGGCCCACCCAGTTGGCCCACGAACGCTTGACCGCCGGCGCCGTCCCGGTGGCGGTGGAACTGGCGCCGGCTTCAATCATGTTTCGAATGCGCTGCCACAGCGCTCGTCTCGTTTGGCGGCGCCGTGTACTCGCCACGCTGATCCTGGCAAAAGCCCACGATCGATTGCAGATCGTTGCGCACGTCAGCACAGCCGAGACACTCTTCCAAATGCGAATTGAGCGTCGTTTGATCTTCCCGGCTCAGGGCGCCATCAAGAAAATCGCTGATTAAATCCTGACACTTCTCGCAGTTCATTGTCTTAGTAACCTCTAACCTGCCACCGATTTCGTAGTCGTCTAATCACCACCGCACGTGGCAATTTTGGTTTTCAAGCAATCAAGGGGAGACTGCGTTAAAAACTCACTTTGGGGTAACAGTCCTGAAGCTTTCAGCCTCGGCCGGGTTCAGGGGAATGAACCGGCAAGCCTATCAGTTGGAAGCTAGTCCTTCGTCTTCTGTTGCCTCAAGAGTCCGCGCAATTTCATTCGGGCTTTGTGCAATTGCGACTTGGAGGTCCCAACTGAGCAGCCCAACATCCTGGCTATCTCTTCGTGTTCGTGTCCTTCAATATCGTGAAGGGTAAAGACCGTGCGGTAGCCGGGAGGCAGTTGACCAATAGCTTTGTCGAGCGCTATGCGATCCACTACCGGCATCGCATTGGGGTTTTCCGTGCCTTTGACTATCTGGATCGGCGTTTCGCCATCGTCCGTGGTCTGCTCCATCTTGACGCCGCGCTTGCGAAAGTGCATCAAGACCTGGTTGACGGTCAACCGGTGCAGCCAGGTGGTAAAAGCCGACTCACCACGAAAGCTTCCAATTTTTCGAAAGAGCTGAATGAAGACTTCCTGAGCGAGGTCTTCAGCCTCCGAGACGTTGCTGGTCATTCGCAAACAGAGCGAGTAAACCCGCCGATTATGCCGCTGGTAAAGTTGCTCGAAGGCGGCCATGTCGCCTTGAGCAGCCTTCTGAGCCAGAGCGAAATCTGTTTCCTGCTGCGTCTCGATTTCGGCTGCGGTCACGTGTTCGTATTGGGGCAAGCCACGACGATTTCGATCACTCGCGCCTGTTCGCCACGAGTCTTCACGAGTCCGCGTTTTTCAAAGGAGCAGCAACTTTTCCTCAGCATTTCCCCGGCGGGATCTAACGAGGCATGTGGTCGCCCTCAACGCGGGTGTGATGCGGCGCTTCGAGCGCGTCGTTGCCTTACCCGACCCAAAAGATATTGAATTTCCCCAGCCGCAACGACACTTTTCTCAATTTGACCTTCAGGTCCAGTAAGTGCGATCGAGTGAACGATAGCCCACCGCTTCGGCGACGTGCGCGGAGCGGATTTCTTCAGAACCCTCCAAATCTGCAATTGTGCGGCTGACTTTCAGGATACGGTCATAAGCGCGCGCTGACAAGCCCAGCCGCGTCATCGCTCGTTCCAGCATTTGTTCGCTTTCGGCGTCGATGCGGCAGTAACGACGAATCATGCGCGGCGTCATTTCAGAGTTGGAAAAGATCTTCTCCTCAGCCAGCCGCAGGCGCTGTTGTTCACGTGCGGCGATCACGCGCTCGCGAATCGTGGCTGAGTCGTCAGTTTCCGGCGGCGCGTCGCCGGTTAGTTCGCGAAACTTAACCGCGGGCACGTCGATGTGGATGTCGATTCGATCCAAAAGCGGACCCGAAATGCGGCCGACGTAACGTTGAATCTGCAGCGGCGTACAGCGACATTCCCGCGTCGGGTCGTTCCAAAATCCGCAGGGACACGGATTCATCGCTGCCGCCAGCATGAACGACGCGGGAAACGTCAGCGACATCGCCGCGCGGCTGATCGTCACCTTCTGATCTTCGAGTGGCTGACGCAACACTTCAAGCACGCTGCGATCGAATTCTGGTA
>CAVVIS010000005.1:0-597908 GCA_963748345.1 Blastocatellia bacterium
GTCCAATCGGCCTGCTCTGCAAGCCTGCGGTCGGTACCTGTGAGTTTGCGGCAGTGGCCACTGAGAGCAGAACGATTATTTGGAATAATGCGGTTACCAGTTTCACGATTGTTCCTCCTGTTGCCAGTCCCAGTGAAATCGCGTGAGAGGAGGGGATGAATAATGCGCTCTGCTTTGGCCGCGCTTGGCTGCGGCCACGGCAAGTCAGCCGTTGAACTCAGAACCTAAGTGCCCCTCCGGTCAAGCGCAATTCCAGGTTCGGTATCGTTTGGGTCAGGCGAGCGCAAATGCTTTCCGTAGTGCTCCTGCCTGCACGTTGCACAAATGCCGTGAGTGAACTCTGCGGCCGAGCGCTCGCTCACGTATGACTCAATCTGCTGCCAGGTCCCGTCGTTCTGACGAATCTTCTTGCAAAACATACAAATCGGCAGAAGCCCTTCGAGAATTTGTACCCGTCGCGCCATGGTTCTCTTGTCATGGGTCGCCGCAACCAGCACAGCCAGCCCGATCAATACCAACATCCGAATGCCACCATTCACGGCTGCCGCCCAAATGCGGATCTCGTCATGCTGAAGCAGCTGCCCGATCGCGAAGCGGGAGCCGACAATCACGACAGCAAAGACGATCCCGGCGCCGCGACTTAGGTACCAGGCGCTGAGTCCAACCGGGAAGAGAAACATGATCTGAAAATCAATGAAAGAAGGCGTTCCGATGTCGATGGCAACGATACCAATCGACAAAATCCCCAACACGCACCACCAAACGGTTCGAGTCATCGTTCACACCCTCCCCTACTTTGCCGCGCTCTTGATGCTTTTTCGCTTCTGACGCCTTTGTGACAGAGCGCTTGCGGCCACCGACTTTGCTGCTCCACTTGCTTTGGGATTGCGCATAACCTTTGACGCGACTTTCGCTACTTTCTTTGATGTCGTGCGCTTGGGCGACTTCCTCTGCGACAAAGCGCTGGCGGCTGATTGTTTTGCGTTCTTGCTCGCAACGGGATTGCTCAACACTCTGCCCGCCCGACTGGCTACTCTGCGTCCGGTGCCTTTGATCGGCATATGATTCTCCTGGTTTTGAATGGGTTAACCGTTAATGCTTTTCTGCTCCACTTCCAAGCGCTTTGCGGTATGCGACAAAAGTACCAGTAAGACGATCTGCCGCTGCCGGGTCGTTGCGCGCCAGCAGCGTGATCATTTCATCCCGGGAAGTCAAAAGCGATTTTAAGTTCTCTTGTTGAGTTTGATTGAAAGTGCCTTCACTACCTTTGTCGATCTCCGCTCGCAATTCTGTGAAGAAAGTGCTCGCTGCCTGACGAGCTGGTTCATAGTCGCCATTGCGTGCATCAATTGCGGCTGACCCCAGAGCGGTTTGAATCGTGCATACGCGTAACTCGCGGCGAGCTTCGTCCCGTTCAGCTGCGCGCGAACGAGCCATAAGCCACATGGGAACTAAGCCAAGCAGAAACACAACGACAAGCACAGCAGCGTAGATCAGTATCCGTTTCCGCCGATCATCAGTGGGAACCTGTTCCACTTCATTTTCATCTGTCATGGTAATTCTCCATTTTTATCTAGTTAAGGAAAGATACCCAACTCAGCATGAAGTCTGTGCGATCGTGTTAAGGGCACCAACGAAAGATAGTCAGCAACATTTACCCATTGCTCTTTACGTGGGAACTTGCAATGTGTTCGAGGCGCGCCAGTGCTTCAACGGAGTCGCTTGGGCTGGTCCCATGATACACCTGGTAGCGACGGCAACTCGAATACGGAGTAAAGAGGGACACCGCCAGAGTATTAGTCTAAAATGTTCAGGAAAATCGCTATGACAATCTCTCCTTTCGACACACTACAGACCTTCAGCACTTCTGGGAACAGTGCGGGCAATTTCTACTCTTTGCCGCGACTGGAAGAGCAGGGTCTGGGCGTGATTTCGCGGCTGCCGGTTTCGATTCGCATTCTGCTTGAATCAGCGATCCGCAATTGCGATGGACAGCGCGTTACGGATGAAAACATCCGCCAGCTCGCCAGCTGGCAGCCCAGGGCCGAGCGAATAGCGGAAGTGCCGTTCGTCGTCTCGCGAGTTCTACTACAAGACTTCACCGGAGTCCCCCTGGTTGTTGATCTAGCTGCGATGCGCTCGGTGGTCACAAGGCTCGGCCGCGACCCGAAGATCGTCGAGCCGCTGGTGCCGGTCGAGCTCGTCATAGATCATTCGGTGCAAGTCGACTTCTCGACCACTGCCGACGCTTTCACGCGCAACATGTCAATGGAGTTCAAACGCAATCATTCGCGCTACCAGTTTCTGAAGTGGGGCCGACAGGCGTTCGATGGGTTTACAGTGGTGCCGCCTGGTATTGGGATATGTCATCAAATCAATCTCGAATTCCTGTCCCAATGTGTCATCGAAAAGGAGGGAACCTGTTACCCCGACACGCTGGTTGGCACTGACTCACACACAACAATGATCAATGGGCTTGGAATAGTCGGCTGGGGCGTGGGCGGGATTGAAGCGGAGGCAGCCATGCTGGGCCAGCCCGTGTACTTGTTGATGCCGGATGTCGTCGGGGTGAACATGATCGGCTCTTTACGCGAAGGCGTTACTGCGACCGATCTGGTACTCAGAGTAACGGAGATGCTGCGCGAGGCGAAGGTCGTCGGTAAGTTTGTCGAATTTCATGGTCAGGGCGCCGCTGGTCTTCCAGTCACAGACCGCGCCACTATCGCCAACATGTCGCCGGAATATGGCGCCACTATTGGTTTCTTTCCCATTGATGAGGAGACCTGTAAGTACCTTGCCGCCACCGGGAGAACTACCACAAAGGTTGACCTGGTTCGAAACTACTTTACTGCCCAGGGCATGTTCGGCATGCCTCAGGCAAGCCAGTGCGATTACACCGAGGTCCTGGAACTGGACCTTGCCAGCATCGAGCCAAGTGTTGCCGGGCCAAAACGTCCGCAGGACCGCATCGCACTTTCGCAACTAAAACAGAGATTTACCGACTTACTAACGAAACCGACCGGCGAGGGTGGTTACGGCCGGGACAATCCTGACGGGCGATTTCCCACTCACATAGGCATTTGCGATCAGAAAGCCCCGTCGCAAACGATTATTGGTGGCGGTCAACAGTCGGAGGATTCGCGCCAGTTGCCGGTCATTCATGATGTTACGGCTCAGGAAACAAGCGCATGGTCGGAAAGGGAGATGATGAACAATCGTCCCACACCGGATCGCGTCGCGCCTGTGCTGTCTGAGGAGTTTCCGGAAGCGCGGGTGGAACTGGGCGATGGAGATGTGCTCATTGCCGCCATCACTTCCTGCACCAATACCTCAAATCCCTCGGTGATGCTGGCAGCAGGACTGCTCGCGAAAAAAGCTGTCGAACGAGGAATGAAGATAAGCCCAGCCGTTAAGACGTCGCTCGCGCCCGGCTCGCGCGCCGTCACTGACTATCTGGAGCGAACCGGCCTGCTGCCCTACCTCAGCGAACTCGGTTTCCATCTGGCGGGTTACGGCTGCACCACTTGCATTGGCAACTCCGGTCCCATCGACCCGTGCATTGAGGAAGCGATCCGAGAGCACAACCTTGTTGCCGCGAGCGTGCTGTCTGGTAATCGCAACTTCGAAGCTCGCGTTCACCAATCGATCCGCGCCAACTTTCTGATGTCGCCGCCGCTCGTCGTTGCCTTTGCCCTCGCCGGTACGGTTTTAATCGATCTTCAGAACGAGCCTCTGGGAAGAGACCAAGATGGCCGTGACGTTTTCCTGAGTGACATCTGGCCTACTCTTGCAGAGATTGGCTCGCTAATGCGGACTGCGTTTGAACCGGAAACCTACCGGCGACTTTATGGAGACTTCGCCGGACAGAGCCCGATGTGGGACCAGATTCCTGAAGGCGCCGGCGACGCCTACGAGTGGAACTCGACCTCGACTTACATTCTTGAGCCTCCCTACTTCGAGAAGTTTTCGATGGAACCGGAAAAGCTCACCGATATATGCGGCGCACGTCCTCTCGCTATCTTCGGCGGATCCGTAACTACCGATCACATCTCACCCGCGGGCGCGATCAAGCCCGACTCGCCCGCAGGCAAGTATCTGCAAGAGCACGGCGTCTCGATTGAGAATTTTAATTCTTACGGCGCGCGTCGTGGTAATCATCAGGTTATGGTGCGTGGTACGTTCGCTAACGTTCGCATCAAGAACCTGATGGCGATGGGAACGGAAGGTGGTGTCACCCTCCACCAACCCGGCGGCGAGCCAATGAGTATCTATGACGCTGCCACAAAGTATCAGGCGTCAGGCGTGCCGCTGGTAGTCGTGGCGGGGAAGGAATATGGAACAGGCAGTTCCCGAGATTGGGCAGCGAAGGGCACCAGACTCCTGGGCGTACGAGCCGTGATCGCTGAAAGTTTTGAACGAATACATCGCTCGAACCTGGTTGGCATGGGAGTGCTACCTTGCCGTTTTAAGCAAGGAGTAACGGCGGCGACTCTTCAACTCGACGGGACAGAGACTTTTGACATTGTTGGCCTGAAGGACGGAATAAAGCCGCGCCAGGATGTCACCCTCGTCATACATCGGATCAGTGGCGAAACCATGGAACTCCCTTTGACTTCGCGTATAGAAACGCCCATCGAAGTCGAATATTACCGGCACGGAGGCATCCTTCCTTACGTGCTCAGGCAGTTGCTCAGTTAACGCAAACGCCCGCAATCCTTCCTAAGACATCGCAAGGCTCGGGCGCGTAAAAGAATCTCGAAGCGGAGAACGATGATGAGTCACAGTAGTCAACGGCGCTCGTTTCTAGATAACGTCTCGCTCTATTTTGATCAAGCCGCGATGTTCACAGATCAGCCGACCGGTCTGTTGGATCAAATTAAGCAATGTAACAGTATTTATTGTTTCCATTTCCCCTTACGTACCGAGCGTGGATATGAAGTCATCACAGGCTGGCGTGCGGAGCATAGCCACCACAAGCTGCCCGTGAAAGGCGGCATACGCTACTCCGAAGAAGCTAGCGAAGATGAAGTTATCGCCTTGGCCGCCCTGATGACTTATAAGTGCGCCGTAGTGGACGTACCCTTCGGTGGCGCTAAGGGCGCAATCAAGATCAATCCGAAGAATTACACCACTGCGCAGTTGGAACAGATCACTCGCCGGTATACAGCAGAACTCGTCAAAAAGAACTTTATTGGTCCCGGTCTTGACGTGCCGGCGCCGGATTATGGAACGGGTCAGCGAGAGATGGCCTGGGTTGCCGATACCTACGCTGCCTTTCATCCGGGTGAGATAGACGCGCTCGCGTGTGTTACCGGAAAGTCGGTCTCGCAGGGGGGCGTTCGTGGCAGACTCGAAGCGACGGGGCGCGGCGTGTTCCTGGGATTGCGCGAAGCGTGTAGTCACGAAGATGACATGCAGCGACTGGGCCTCTCAAAAGGTCTGGAGGGAAAGAGAATAGTGATCCAGGGCCTGGGGAATGTCGGCTATCATACGGCGCAGTTTTGCCGGACCGGGGGATGCTCAATAATTGGCCTGGCCGAATATGAAGGCGCTATCTACGCGCCTCAGGGGCTAGACCTTGAGGCATTGATGAGCCATCGTAAGGAGACTGGTTCGATTCTCGATTTTCCTGGCGCCTCGAATCTCGCGCGGCGTGAAGATGCGCTTGAACTTGAATGTGACATATTGATTCCCGCTGCCCTTGAAAACCAGATTACAGAGGACAATGCAGCTCGGGTGCAGGCGAAGATCGTGGCTGAAGCTGCTAATGGTCCCGTGACCGTTGCGGCTGAGGAGATATTGACCGAAAAAAGCGTGATGGTTATTCCTGATATCTATCTCAACGCCGGAGGCGTTACAGTTTCTTATTTTGAATGGCTTAAGAATCTATCTCACGTTCGTTTTGGGCGAATGGGAAAACGATTCGAGCAGCGAGCCTCAGAAGATTTGCTTAAGGTTGTGGAAGATGCAACCGGCAAGCATCTCTCCCATGAACAAAGAAAAGTAGTCGCGCGCGGCGCCGATGAGATTGACCTGGTTAACTCCGGTCTCGAGGAGACGATGGCTATTGCTTATGATCAGATACGCGAAGTACTAAAGAAGAACCCCAGAATTGCCACGCTTCGCACGGCCGCCTTCGTGAGCGCAATAAACAAGATCGCCACGTCTTACGCCGAACTGGGCATCTTCCCATGATGTCAGACATTTCAGCTCTGGTGACGCCGTTAATTGTCTTAGGCTCACTGAACCCAAGGGTATCTCTCAGGAATCCGCAGCTTTATTTTCGCCTGTCAGCAGCGGGTGGGCGATCAAAATTGGACAGCGAGCCTGCCGCAATACCCTGTCTACATTAGAACCGAACAACGTCTGTAGGCCAAAGCCGGTCCCGTGCGCACCCATTGAGATCAAGTCAATCTTGTTCTTTTCGGCGTAGTTCAACACCTCTGTATGAGGTTGCCCATACTGCACTGCATGTTTGACATTGGACCACAAGTGGACTTCGGCAGGCACTGCTTCCTGTAGACGCCGGGCCGCCAGATGGTATGGCGTGTCTGTTTCCTGCCCTACCCAGGCGACTTCAGGTTGTTGCGTGATTGGCTGCGGCAGTACATGCAGCATGTGTAACTCCGCTTCAAAGGCTTGCGCCATTGTCAACGCGTACTGAAGGGCCAATTCTGAGTAGGGCGAAAAATCATATGCGACAAGAACACGGTCAAGGGCAATAGTTCCTGTCGTGTTGTCGAGCCACTCACGTTCGTCAGCATGCATAACCAGGACCGGACACGGCGCCAGACGTGATACTGCCTCAGCCGTCGAGCCCAGTAGCGCGGCGGCAAACGGACGACGGCGAGAACGCATAAAGATCAGGTCCGCCCGCCTCAACTCTGCTTCCCGTGTGATGGCGGTTCCCAGGTCTGAATCATCAAACAACACACTTTCCCAATCCAGGGTTGAAGTGTCGGTCGTGCCTAAGGCGAATGATTGACCCGCCGCAATGAGTGATTGGATTGTGCGTAAGACTTCTTCCCTGTCGGTCGCCGATTTCGGACGATGGCAAACAATGAGCTTAGCGCCGGAAGCTCGGGCTAACGCCACTGCATAGCGCAGGGTGCGTTCGGAATCTTCCGAGAGATCGGTTGGACATAGAATACGCTCAAGTCTAATCATCTAATTTTGTCCCACTCAACTAGAACCGCCAGGGCTGAGACCCTCTGTAAGACCAGAGGAACCACTTTTGTGGTAGTGAATAACTCACCAGTCTAGTTGAGGCGGATAATAAATGCTATCCGCAAGATCCAGTAGTGGTAAAGTGTCTGGACTCGATCTCAGTTAGGAGTGATGGGCAATGAATATCAGTCAAATCATGCGTCAGCCGGCGGTAGTTATTCACGAAGATACCTCCCTGGAAGAGGCCGCCCGCATCATGATGGAGCACAAGCTGCGAGGTCTTCCCGTGGTTGACGAACTGGGAAAATTATGTGGGTTTCTTAGTGTCTCCGACTATCTCGCGAAGGATAAATACATACCATTCTCGAGGTTTCACGCGCCGCAATTGTTTGGTAAATGGATTTCCTCCGAGGGCATCGAGCAGATGTACGAGGAAGCGCGTACTACTCCTGTAAAAGAGATCATGAGCAAGAATGTGATCTTCGTTACTGAGGAGGACTCGGTAGACAAGCTAGTCAGGCTCATGCTTGACCGCGACCTCAACCGGATTCCGGTGGTGCGGGACGCGGTGCCGGTAGGAATCGTGGCCCGTTATGATTTACTGCAATTGATGCTGCAGAAGAGTGGGCCGGAATAAATTCCAATCTGGCTTTTCGTCGTGTCGCCTCTCACCAGCCAGTCAGCATCCCCAACGTAATTCCAACTGATATTTAAATGAACCGCTCGTTAGCGGCTTGGTACGCGGATTTTTCGCATCGTAATACTCACGATCGGCGACTTGCCCGCGGTGCGACTATAAGCCACCCAGTACCCCGCATCCGGATAGCGCATTAGTTTATAGATAGTCCCGTTTTTCTTTGGGATAATTTCAACGCCCAGGACCTCCATCGGCGTGGGCGCTCCGCTATCGGCTCCGAAATAATCCACAGAAACGGTTCGCACCTTGCCATCAAGATAAACAAGCTGGGCTGATTCAGTCTTTGAAAAGACAAAGAGATCCTGTTGCTTGCCTTTTGATTTCGGAGCGCCGAGCTTTTCCCTGGCCTCCGCCACACTCATCCCGACGCTAACGCCCCGGTAGTTTGTGTAGAGCGGTTCGTTTGCTGGCTGCGGAACGGAAGTCGGCGAGGCGGCGGGAGTCGGGGTTGGGGACTGCTCTTGTGCTGCGGCAACCGGAACGAGCAATGCAAAGACCACGAACAGGAAACTTGCCAAAAACAACAAACGATTTTCTGATGAAGTATGAAGCATCTGTCTGACCTCCTCACGAATTGGCGGACAAGCATAAGCAAACACCGCCAGAGTTTGCAGGGATTGAAGGCTCTGATCAATCAGTGCGCCTGATTCTCAGCAGCGCCATTAAGGGCGAAATTGTTAGTCCCTGTACCAACAGACTAAACGTCACCGCGCCAAATGTCATTGCCACGAGTTGCTCACGACTGGGAAGATTTAACGGAAGACTCAAGACCAGCGCGATGGAGAGCGATCCGCGCAGTCCGCCCCAGAACACAATATGCTGCCAGCTCAACGAAACACGCTCGGTAAGTCTATTGATGATCGGGAAGAAGCCGTAGATTGTGAGGGCTCGGGCCAGGGTCATCGCCAGGATTGCCCACAGAATAAATACCGCATAATCGGCCAGCAGCGAAAGCTGAATTTCAATGCCAATAAGCAGAAACACCAGAGAGTTGACCACGAAAGCTGCGTATTCCCAAAACGAATCGACTGCCACCTGAGTGTCAGGCGACATCCCTTGTCGCCGTCCATAGTTTCCAATAATCATCCCGGTCAGCAATACAGCTATAACCGGGGACACATGAACGCGCTCCGCGAGGATGAAAGATCCATAAGCCGCGATCGTGGTTAGCATGATCTCAAGTAAATGATCGTCGAAATATGAAGTTAGCTTGGAAGCAACAAAACCGATCGCGCCGCCCAAAGCCACTCCGCCGACGATCACGATTGCGAACTGGATTAACGAATTTGCGATCATGGCTCCGGGAGAGTCCAGGCCGGTTACTCCAATTACGACCCCGAGGATAATGCGAAAAACCACGACCGCGGTGCCGTCGTTGAACAGACTCTCTCCCTCAAGTATCACTGTCAGTCGTTTCGGCGCACCCAACTTCTTGAAAAGGGCCAGGACTGAAACTGGATCAGTTGCCGAGACGACGGATCCGAAGAGGAGCGCTGACGACCACGATAGACCGGCGCCGTAGTGCAAGATCAGGCCAATCATTCCGACCGAGAAAATCACCCCGATAACTGCCAGGCTCATTATCGGGACCAGGTTTGCCCTGAGCCGTTCCAGTTTCAGATTCCAGGCCGCTTCAAACAATAGCGCCGGCAGAAAAATTAGCAGAATCAAATCGGGAGAGATGTGAATTACCGGCAGAAAGTGCATCGGACTGATCACGAGTCCGACAACTACCAGAGCGAGCGTGTACGGCACCGGCACCCACTTCGCAGCCATCGCCACGCCTGAGGCGATGAGCAACAATACAATCAACACGGTGATGGTAGAGTGGGTATCGTTCATCAGTCATTCACTTGGAGGATAGTGGTCGGAAGGTTCCGACTAGCTTAGCAGCGAAAGAAAGAACTCAGCTCTTTTCAGGTTGCACCTCGTTGAGGACCTTTGCCGAGGCTTCCGGGTGTTTGCGTGCCAACTCATCTACGATTTTGTTTATCAATTCCTTTTGCGAGGCGGACACCCTGCCGAAGCCCATAAAGCCACCTGAGGCACTAGCGACCACGTTGCAGTAATGAGCCAGGGTTTGCTCTCTGATGTTCTTTACTACGGGCGGTCTAGTTTCCAGGATGTTGCGAATTAGGCGCAAGGTTTTTTCGAAGAACTCTTCTGAAGGTCTGTTATTCAACCAATCAAGTAACATGACTTCAGCGGGCGCACCTGCTTCCATTCCTCGCTGCCTCGCTATTTCCAGGATAGCCTCGCGCTCTTGTTCCGTGACCTGACCGTCGATCCAGCCTACGTGAATAACCGGAACCAGGAATAGCAAAAAGATGGTGTCGCGCGAATAACCAAGCTGCTGTAGGTCGTCAAGCATCTCCGCGTCTTCAACGAAAAAGAACTCGGATAACTCCTGGCGCTCCTGTTCTTTCAAGGCGCGTTGTCGCATCTTCTCTATGAGTTCTTTCTCTTTCTTGTGAAAGTACTCTTCTTCCTTTGCTATTCTCAAATCGGAAAGTATGTGTGGGTCTGACATGATTCCTAATCCTATCTCTCGGGTTGTTTGTTAATTGGTTCTTACTGTATCAACTATTCATCGGTAATCGCGACGAGGGCGCGATCTTTTGAGGCCAAGCACCAGAAGATCGCATTGGCTCACGATGTCTTCGGGCTCACGATGTCTTCGTCACTACAAGCTGTTCTTGGCGGGAACCGTACTCGTCGGTATCTTACGCGACGGGCACTGAAGAAAGGAATCACAGGCTGAGCTTCTTTACATGAGTCGGGACTCTCTTGGCCTCGCGGATCAGATAGGAAGCATGGCTTCAGGGGCCTTCGGCCTGGAAGCCACCCTTCTTGGGCACATCGTGAACCTTAGTTATGAGCGTCGTAGTCGTAGGAGGGTATTAAATCAGTTGGCGGCACGGCTGAGTGTGTGGTCGATTTTACCTCGCAACCGTATTCTGCGAGTCCGCGTAGGACCAGCTGGCGGATCACGTCGGCTTTGGTTGTTCCCAGAGCCCTGGTGAGCTTCTCGATCTCATTGAATGTCCCCGCAGAAACGCAAGTTCCGATATTTACAACAAAGTCGCCCTGCTTATACTTTCTCTTTGCGGCGTCATCCACAGCACCACTCCTTCATATTAGTTCCGAAAAGTCCTTCGCAAGAGTCCAGTTATCACATAAAAAGGCGGGCTACGCTCAGGCAGCCCGCAAACTCCAATTAACTCTGGAGCAGTTAGACAAATGCGTCGCTTGTAAAATCCTTATCGGACGATCGTCGCAACAATACTACCTGCGGGAGTGCTCGCGTCGGCATTCTCAAATGTAATGAAGAGGCCAAAGTCCGGCGCTGATGTTTCTACGTTCATTCTCGTCTCATTCTTTTTGTCTGCCTGGGGCAGTCGACCTAAAATGGAGTAAGAGTTATCTGGGGCAGCTTGCCATAGCACATATTGAGTTCCTTCCGGGGGCTCCTTTAGATTGATGAAACGCATTTTGATTTGCGCGGGGCCGTTCTTTTGCGGCTTGATTTCAATGCTTGCTCTGATACCCGCAAAACCGCCGGAAAAATTTGCCTTCAGCATTGTGTTAGAGCCACGTTTTAGTGATCCGACATTAAGAAGAAACACATCATAGTCCGGGGTCTCAGCCATCGCCATCCCAGGTTCCGTCAGAGTTTCAGGTGAACTATCGGCCGTCGCTAGGTCGTCACTTTTGTCCTTTGCTACAACTGTAAAGCCATTTGGAATGGCACTTCGTAAAGCGACTTTGGTTTCTGGCCCAATAGTCGTCAATTCGTCTTCCGGAGAAACCACAAGCATGAATTTGCTCAAAGCCGTCTTCGCGTCAAGGCTTCCAGCACCGTCAGCGAGTGTCAGGTCACCAAGCAATGAAGCATTGCCCATTGAATCGACAACGTAAACATGTTGAGCGCTGTCTTCCTGGTTTAAGCCATTAACAACCACAATTATTGTCACTTCATTTCCACCTCGCAGCACCCGCGCCGAACCTTTTGCCGACCTTGAAGGCGAGTTCAATTCCACGACGATCTCCTGACCCTCAGGATATTCAACTACTGTCCACGTATCATCCTGGGGTAACTCAGAGATTAGGGTCCAGGTTTTGCCCGATGCGGGCACAATGGTCGCGACCAAACAAATTGTGAGTCCCAAAGCATATGTGAATAAGCCTGTTTTCATTTTGATTTCTCCGGCTCAGTTCGATGTGGAATCGGTGAAAAGGGGCGAAGTTCTTAAGTGATCGAAACCGGCTAATCCAAGGAGAGGGGCACAGCCCTGGGGATCTGCTGCGCCCCTCCTCGCCCCCGGACCGCCGTTTCCCGAATGGCAGCAAGGAAAGCAACGTTTTGCTTTTTCTCTCCTGCGTAGATCATAAGACGAGCAACGTGCGTGCCAGCAAACGGCTAAGTCGAAGATTCTTATTTTCAGGGATTTGTCGGCACGAAAAGACCTAAATTGCGCACGCCAGGCTGTGACGAATGGGCACAAGTGAGTAATGATGTCACACTACGAACAATTGATTTAGTAAACGACTTGGGAATTGAAGGACAAACGAAAGGCGGTACCGGGTTGAGATGATGTCCCTTTAATTAATGGGAACAAAACGTGCAGCCGTATCTTGACCACATCACGTTGCACTAAGAGAATTGTGAACCCTGACCTTGATCATTAATACGACGATGCGAAGGAAAACGCTGCTTTTCCAGTACGGCATATCAGTACTGGTGTTTGGCTTATCGCTCTTGCTGACACATCTGCTTTGGCCACTAATTGAGCCATCGGCCAGTACTCTCTTTTTCGCCGCCATCATGATTGCCGCGTTCTATGGAGGGCTGGGGCCTGGGTTGCTGGTTTCAGTACTTTCTGCTCTGGCTATAGATTATTACTTTGTCGCCCCATTTGGCGGATTTGAAATTAGTGTGGCGAACATGGTTCGGGCCGGAGTGTTCATGCTCGTAGCTACCATGACGAGTTGGCTCAACGCATCTCGCAAGCGCCTGATGGAAGATATCAAACAGCGAAATAACGAGCGTGAAAAATTGCTGACCCAGATCAGCGGCTTTAACGAGGAACTAAAGACTGAGATCGCGGCCGCTACTAACGAGCTGTCAGCAACCAACGATTCCCTTTTAGAGACGCAACAACGGCTGACTCGGTCCGAGAGAATGGCAGTGGTGGGTCAAATGGCGGCTTCGTTGGCACACGAGATCGGCACACCTTTGAATGCTATTTCCGGCCACATGGAGTTGCTTGCGAGCAATCATCCCGGCGATTCCGATACGCAGCGCCGTATCCAGATCATCAGCAAACAACTGGATTTCATTGTCACTACCGTCAAAAGTTTGCTTGAGAGAACACACGAGAGGCGAATGTCATTGGAAACAACAGACCTTAATGCTCTGTTGCGCGAAGTGTTGTTATTGGTCGGACCTACGTTGGAGAAGCACGAGATTGTTTACGAGTTGAAATGCGATGAGGAACTTCCGTTGGTGTGGGCGGACGGCGATGGACTTCAGCAAGTTTTTCTCAACCTCATCAACAATAGCATCGACGCGATGCCGCGTGGTGGAAACCTTATGATCGCAACGAGCCTGGACGACGAATCTCGCTCCGTTGAAGTGACGATTGGTGATACTGGTGATGGCATTGATCAAGATGATCTCGACCATCTATTCGAACCGCTGTGGACCACTAAACCTTCGGGCAGCGGCTTTGGGCTCGCCATTGCTCATCAAATTATGGTCGAGCATCGCGGTCAGATCGACGTGATAAGCGGAACCGGACAAGGGACAACCTTTCGGCTGAGTCTGCCGCTTCGCGACGCTTATTCTCATCCTGGCAAGCCGGAGGTAATGATTAATGTCGCATGAGCTTCCCAGTATCCTGATCGTTGATGATGACGCAGTGACTTGTGAACTGTTGTCGGAGGTATTTGAGCGTCAGGGATTCGAAGTTCATTTTGAGCAGAGCGGGGATGCCGCTCTCTCAGTAATGACCACGCGACAGCCCGACGTGATCGTGAGCGACATTCGCATGAAGACACGTTTGGACGGCTTGACGCTCTTAGACGAGGTGCGGCGTCAGTATCCGCAAACTCCGGTCGTCTTGATGACTGCTTTCGGTTCGATAGAGACCGCCATTCGTGCCGTAAAGCAGGGAGCGTTCGACTATATAAGCAAACCCTTCAAGATGGATACCGTGATTTCTACAGTTCGGCGCGCTCTAATCACCCAGCGCGCTCAACCTGGAGAGATGGGCACTGAATCGGACGATCACGAACTTGCGTCTGGATTGATCGGGCGTAACCCGGAGATGCTGGCGATCTACAAAATGATTGCGTGTGTGTCTGATGCATCCGCACCAATACTTGTCACGGGAGAGTCTGGCACCGGCAAGGAGCTAATCGCTCGCGCCATTCACAACAATGGCCCCCGCCAAACTGAGCCTTTTGTGGCGGTGAATTGTGGGGCCTTGGCGGAAACTCTATTGGAGAGCGAACTCTTTGGCCATGTCAAAGGCTCATTCACGGGTGCAACTGCGAATAAGAGCGGTATCTTTGAAATAGCCGCAGGAGGAACGGTCTTTCTCGACGAAATAAGCGAGACGAGCACAGCCTTGCAGGTGAAGCTGCTGCGCGTCCTGCAAGAACGCGAACTTACTCCTGTGGGCGGAAGCTCAGTGGTGAAGGTACGCGCCCGGGTCATCGCAGCATGCAACCGTGACCTTGAAGAGCTTTGTGATCAGGGATTATTTCGCCGCGATCTCTTTTATCGTTTGAATGTAATTAATATTCATGTACCTCCGTTACGAGAACGCCGCGATGACATTCCGCTCCTGGTAGACCATCTTCTTCACAAGCACTCGCGAACAGGCGAACAAACACCTCAACTTGAGAATAGTGCTCTGGAACTCCTGGTGGCCTATGCATGGCCAGGCAATGTACGCGAGCTGGAGAATGTTATCGAGCGAGCCATCACACTCAACCGCAATAGCCGCATTACCCCTGAGGATCTACCGGCCAGAGTTCGCAACAATCGCCCGGAAGTAATCATTGAACAAAAGGGAGATGATCTCGCCGCGCTCTTCGCGGGTATGCCAACCCTCGACGAAGTCGAGCGCCGCTATCTTTTGTACGTACTTGACGCGGCGGGAGGCAACCGTAGCCGGGCGGCAGAGATTATTGGCATCAGCCGCAGAACTATCTACCGGATGGCAGCACGCTTTGGTATTGAATTCTGAGAAGCGAATTACATTTGAATCCTTATCCCGGATTCACAGCCACGTTTGTTCACCTCTCATGGGATCGACACGAATGACTCGAAGCATAACTGAACTCACTCTACTCTGCTCCTGGTCGACTTAAGGCACGGCGAGACAAAAAGTCACACCCAAAAACGCCCACAATCTGAACTCCTAACGTAAGCGCTGCCATATCGGCTTACATTTGATTTGAGTTAAGGCTCAGAGTCAGTGCGGTACAGGCTTTGCCATAACTGGTGTGAAAGTCTGGAGTGATGACTTCGAATGGCGTAGATATTTAATGTGATTGTGGCTCGAAATAAGAAACCAATAGCTCGGCTCCTCCCACTAATTTTGTTGCTGGCACCTGTTCTGACGGGAGCCCAGGAACAGGTTTCAACTTCAGCCGAGAAATATTTTGAGCGTGGCGTGTCTCAATACAATCGTGGCAACTTCACCGAGGCACAGAATGACTTTAGCATGGCAATTCAGCTCAATAGCCAACTCGCCACAGCCTACTACTATCGAGGAATGATCCGCGCGATCAAGGGAGACTTGAAACAAGCAATTAGTGATTATGATCAGGTCCTTCAGATCGATCCCCTCCAGGCGTCAGCATTTTACAATCGAGGAGTTGCCTATATTGGTTTGTGGGATCTAAATGTCGCAATTGCGGACTTCACAACGGCCATTGAGATTAATCCTCGCTATGCGGCAGCCTATTACAATCGCGGTGTTGCCAAACAAGCATTGGGACAACTTAAGGAGGCAATCGAAGATTTTGACCAGGCGTTGATAATCAATCCAACATATCCCGAAGCTTTCAATAACCGCGGCGTGGCAAAGCGGGACAAAGGGGAACTGCGAGCAGCAATCGCGGATTTCGACAAAGCAGTGCAACTTGAGCCTGGCTATGCTGAGGCCTATGCGAATCGGGGGCTAGCTTTCCTCATCCAACATAAGGACAAAAGCGCTCGACAAGACTTTCAGAGAGCCATTGAATTGAAAAACGACCTGCAGGTGGAACTACAGAAGCAAATCAGGAACGTGAAAATGCTTCGCACAGGACATTAACCGCGTTCAGTGGCGCTCACAGGTTCTCAACGACTTATTCCATTTGACGAGCCAAAATGATTTATAGGAATTCCATCGTTGCCTTGCTGGTTTGGTTCAGTCTTTCTCTGTCGATTAACGCACAGCAGGTAAATCAGAGATCGACTGTCGACTCGTTATCCAGAGTTTCGCAAGTCAATTCGCAAAGCACGCCGTTTGCGGTCATCCACACCGACTCCTTTTACGAACCCGGTCGCGGCATCAGCCGCATCGTTACTGCGATAAAGAAACTTGATCAGGAATTTCAGTCGCGCAAAACCGAGCTGCAAAGACTTCGGCAGCGCGCTGAACAGCTCAGCAGTGAGATCGATTCAAGCGCAGTCGGCTTCACAACGCCGTCGCAAGCAAAAATTGATGAGCTTGAACAACTAAAGAAAGATCTCCAACGTGAAGCAGAGGATACTCAGACCGACTACACTAAACGCATGCGCGACGTTATAGGCCCGATCCTCGAGGATTTAGACAAAGCCATCAGGACCTTCGCGCAGAACCGAGGGATCTTTCTGATATTCGATACAAGCCAGTTAGACGAGGGGATACTTTTTCTAAATGAGAGCCTGGATCTAACGCGCAGCTTTATTACGGAGTTTAACAGACTCCACCCGGGTCCTTAATGTTCCGTAACCCTTTCGGTTGCATTTCGCTAACGCCGACGACGAGTGCGCATTTTCTTGATTCGTCAGATGCGATCCTCCTTTGTAGTACACCTCTTGATAGGCAGTGTCGTTGCGACGGCAACTGCTATCGCTTGCCGGTTCCTCTTCCTTATTCCGTTCTGGATCGGAGTGGTTCTGGGCTTCGCTCTCTACGCGATGATGATTATCGGACTTCAAGGCGAGGACCGCGGTGACTAATTTGAGAACTTGTTAGGTCATCATTTGTTTCGTCAGAGCAGAAGGGAGCGTTGCAAAGTGAAGTGACTTATACAGGATGAATTGAAATGATTGCACGGAGTTGTCTAAAGATGGCAGTCGCAACGACCCTCATCGCTCCTCCATTCCTGCGAATTTTATTCGCCCCCGAAGGCTCCAGGGCAACAGCAAAAGTTTGAATCCAAGGGAATGCAGCGATCTCAGCAGCTCACAGCGCTAAACGCCCTCTTCATCAGCGCCGATCACATCTTGCCCGGTTAGGTGTCGTAGTTTGCGTTTTTCGTGAAGCGTGGTCATAAGCTCGACAAAACGAGGATGATCCCGCAGGCGGCGCCAAAAGGGATTGCTTTCAAACCAGGGCAGGTTCTCATTTCCTAATTGTATAGCCTTTTCCAGCCAGTGGAAGGCATCGTCATCATCACCGAGCATTGCGTAAAGGGTGGCCAGCCAGTAAGGAATGTCGTGCGACACGTCTGCCATCTCTTTTACTTTGTCGGTAATCTCCGCGCGTGCCCCTTGTTCCTCTCCCATAGCCGCAAGACACATGGCCAGGTGTGGCCGGATGCCTTCAAGCTCGGGATTCCGCTCAAGCGCTTCGCGTAACAAATCCGCGGCTTGGGGGACCTTGTCTTGCAGAAGCAAGCACATCGCGCGAAACGTTTTGATCAATGCATGGTCGGGCGAGTACTTTTCACCTTCATCCAACTCCTGCAGTGCTTTGTCGTAGTGCCCTTGAAAGATGAAAATTCGCGCGCGGTTATAGCTGACTATTGTGCGAGCGTCAGGATTTAAGCGTAAGACCTGGTCCAAACTGTCTAAAGCTTCTTCATATTCGCCGTCCAGACGATTCAAATACGCATTAACAAAATTTACGCCGACGTCAGAGGGCGCTTGAATCAGCAGTTGTGCTATTTCCTCCCTGGCCCGTTCCTTTAGGCCCTGTGCGATTTGGAAGAACACAAGATTCACCTTTGCCTCTATGTTCGCCGGGTCTATCGTCAACGCCCTGCCAAAAGCATCTTTAGCCAGGTCATAGTCCTTGCTGTCACCTGCAAATCTGATTACGCGGCTGATGTAACAACTCCCCAGCGCGCTGTAGGCGCGGGCGAAATCAGGATCAATCTCAATTGCGCGACGGAAGTGTCCTATAGCAACGTCTACGTTCTCCAGATTTGGCGAAGGGTATACGTAACCTCCCAACACATGCCGCCCGCGTAAGTACTCGTCATAGCTTGCCAACGCGTCGTAAATAAGGCCTTTCATTGAATCGCGTCCGCGCAAGTATTCTTCAAAGGCAAAGCCCTGACTTTCCGTCACTGTCCGATCTGCCTCAATCCTGTCGGAAGTGAGCTCGACTCTCAATCCTTCAGCAATGCGGAGGGCAATTTTGTTTTGCAACTCAATGACGTTATCGGAACTCACTTGTATGCGCTCACTCCAAATAAGATCCCTTGTCCCGACACTCAACAGTTGCGCCGTTACATGAACGCGATGCCCTTCCCGAATGAAGCTGGACGCCAAGACAGAATCTACCTTCAACTCTATCGCAGCAGTAATGGGATCGAACTCTTCGTCACGATATTTTAGAATCGCCGCGGAGGATCGGACTTCCAACGATTTCACCCGCGCAAGTTCGGAGATAACTGCGTCGGCCAGCGCGAAACGAAGGAAATCGGAGTTTTGGTCTCGGGTGAGATTTCTAAATGGCAAGATGGCTATTCTTAATTTAACTTCACGTCTTTCTTCGCTTCTTGCGCGCGGAGCGGCTTCGACGGTTAAATCCTGCTTCGACACCAACTCACGCTTAAATGCACTGCTCAACCAACGAGCAGCACGGACCAGAGCGTCTTCTTTTTTTGGAAGATGCAGAGGAGTTGCTTCGAATCTGTGCGGCCACGCAGTTGTCTCGGCGTCCGCGTCGGAAATTTCGCTCAGAATAGAAAAAAGTTCATCTCGAAATTCCGCGATGTTCTGGTAGCGCGCGTCCGGAGCCTTCGCAATCGCCCTATCGACAGAGGCCTGTAGGCGACTCGGGATTGAAGCACCGCGTCTCTCATCGATGGGTTGAGGTTGTTCGTGGATCACAGCGTGCCGTACTTCTATGACGTTCTTGCCGCGGAACGGCCAGGTGCCGGCGAGCATTTCATACAACAACACTCCGCTGGAAAAAATGTCGACCCGCTGATCGACTTTCTCGCCGCGCGCTTGCTCGGGGGCGGCATATGTCGCGGTGCCGTAGGGTGAACCAACTTCCGTTAAAGCAATTCGTTCGGAAGCGCTGGGTTCATCGCTGGTTTGACTATCATCCTCCAGCAATTTGGCAAGACCAAAGTCAAGAACCTTGACCAGCCCACTATCTGTGACCATGACATTGGCCGCTTTAATGTCGCGGTGGATGATGCCGAAAGCGTGCGCGTGGGCAAGCGCGTCCGTCACTTGTATGCCGATGTTCAGAGCCGTTCTAAGATCCAGCGGACTCCCATCTACCAGTTCACGGACGTTACGCCCTTCGACATACTGCATGACAATGAAGTGAGCGCCGTCTGCTTCGTCCAGTTCGTAGATTGTGCAGATGTTGGGGTGCTCCAGTGAGGAAGCCAGTTGCGCCTCGCGTCTGAATCGCTCGAGGTTTGCAGGTTTATTCGTGAGGTTTGGCGCGAGAACTTTGATTGCAACAACCCGATTAAGATTGGTATCGAGCGCTTTGTAGATTGTGCCTTGGCCACCGGCGCCAATCTTTTCCAGAATCCGATAATTTAGTAAGTCTTTGCCAATCATCCTGGCATTTCCTCATTCAAGTCATTCTTGCTGAACAGTGCTCGTACTCTTCTACTCATCAAATAGGCCAGTATCAAGCCAGCAATCGGGACTCCCACAATTGCTCTTGGCTCTGTCCCGAGGACCACGTTGGTAATGTCGCCGATGAGGTTAGTCGCGATTAGACCAACTGCCAACCAATAACCCCATCGCGAAATGGTCCAAAGTCCAATCGCTGCCGCGAGACAGCACAATGAAACAGTCGCAAGCAACCCAACCGCCCAGAGACCTAAAGACGAGAGATTTTCGTGTGCTCGGGGGTTAAGGCGCCACATTGACTCAATCACGGTATTTGAGGTGAGCAGGGATACGCTCGCCGTGAAGCTCATTGCTGCACCGAACAGGAAGAACACACTAAGCGCTGTAATCGCGCGTGGACGACTAACGCGGGCGACCGTCGGCTCGTTGTGGATCATTGGGAAACAATACTAGGCGACAACTTGGGATCGCTCAATGCCGGCGAGAGTGAGGCTTAAAATTGAGGTATCGTTGGGAGTCTACTGCTGGCCAAAGGCAAATACTTCTTGTGATCTACCTTCCATGATTTAGTTTATTGTAAGTTGAATAAACGGCGAACAGACGATCGGCAGCAGCGGGATCACTGCGAGCTAACAAGGTAATGATGTCATCGCGCTCGGCTAGAAGTGGCCTTAGCTTGTCTCGCTGAGTTGCCGTGAATACCGACTCGTCCCCAGCGTCTATCTGAGTGCGCAAGTTTGTGTAAAAGTCACTTGTCGTCTGTCGTGCGGGCTCGTAATCACCACGCTGGACATCGACCATCGCAGCAGCCAGGCTGTTTTGTAGTTGACCTAGGCGCACTTCACGCTGCGCAGCGTCACGCTGTTCAATGGCGCTGCTGGCCTTGAGCCACATAGGAACCATGCCAAGTAGAAAGAACCCCAGGGATAACGTTGCATAGAGGGCTACACGCCTCCACGGGATGGCCAGTCCTGAGATTTTTTCGCTCAAAATGTTGGTTTCGCGGGGGACGTGTGGTTCTGCGGCTTTCATGACTTTCTCCTCTAATCCAATTCACTAAGGGAACATCCAGGGACCGTTAGCCCCGCTAACGGCCCCCAGCATAAGGTACATCTGACCCATAGTAGGCCTGGTTGACGCCGCGGCGAATCAGTGAAATCACAGCTTGTCGTGAGTGTTTCCCCTTACGGTAACGGGAATCATGATTGCTATACTCCTTCTTTCTACAAGTCTCTTAGCAAGTGGACCACTGAAGGAAGGATTTGAGGGGGCGATAGGGTGGGGATTCGTGGCAAATTACTGCTTCTTGCTGTTGGAATAGCGGTGCCGCTTGTCCTTGTCGGTGCTTTGGATCTGAGTAATATGTGGCAACTCAGCCGGTCTCAGTTAGACGACTCGGTGAAACAGCAGGTCGACCTTGCCTCGGTGGCCCTTGAGCGTTGGTTGGATGATCAAAAGAAAGCCCTGGCGGCGATTGCCGCGTCTGCCGCCGACCAGGACACAAGCTTACCCGACATTCGAGACAACCTTGAGAAGGTTCCTGCACACGCGACCGTTTTGAATGGATCTGCGAGTTACTAATGCTGGCGGCACCTCACTAATATCCCAGCCGCGTGACGAGGCGATACGATGTTTCAAGCGGATCGTTCGGACTTGTTTACTCACCAGTAAAGAAGTAATGCCGGAGTAACTAAACGTTCGCGTTTCAAGCTGACAGTTGCCGTCCTTGGGGGCGACAGGTAAAGTATCAAAAAATGCTCACAGTTGTTTATATAGTCGTTGTCTTCCTTCTAGTCTTTGCGAATGGGTTCTTTGTTGCCTCCGAGTTCGCTCTGGTAGGTGTCCGCCGCTCTCGAATTCAGACTCTAGCCACATCAGGAAGTCTGAGCGCAAGGCGACTGCTTAATCTAATCGACAATCTGAATGCCTACATTTCTGCTACCCAATTGGGAATTACAATGTCTTCACTGGCTCTCGGATGGATTGGGGAGCCGGTCTTCGCGCACTTACTAGAAGCGCCATTAAGAGGACGCGTTTCCGATGTAACGCTGCATACGATCTCCTTCGCGGTTGCCTTCACTATTATTACTTTCCTTCATATTGTGCTCGGCGAACTAGCTCCGAAAACGCTTGCTTTGGAAAGAGCAGAGAAAGTTGCACTGACTATTTCATGGCCCATGCAAGCGTTTTACAAGGTCTTTCAGTGGCCCATCCGCTTGCTTGATTGGGCAGGAACACGCACAGTCCGTCTATTCGGACTCCATCCGACTCAAGATCACGCTTCCGTCTACACCGAAGAAGAGTTGCGTAATCTGATAGACATCTCCAGGAAAAGCGGACACGTCGAACCTCAGGAACAACAGCTGATTCAGAGAGTCTTTGAGTTTTCTGATACTGAGGTGCGGGAAGCGATGGTTCCTCGTATGCAAGTCAAAGCATTAACAGTGACGGCGACGCTGGAAGAAATCAGGGCCACGTTTCTTTCCACCGGTTATTCACGCCTCCCGGTATACGGTGAGCGATTAGATGACATCGTTGGCCTGTTATTCAGAAAAGATGTGGATATGGGCCGCGTACCTGCTGGTGGGTTCGAACTGAGGAGACTCGTCAGACCGCCAACATTCATGCCGGCGACTGCTTCCCTCGGTGAAGCATTAAAGCAAATGCAAGCGTCGCGCATTCATTTTTGTTTTGTCGTCGACGAACACGGCGGACTGGAAGGAATATTAACCCTGGAAGACTTGCTCGAAGAGATCGTCGGCGAAATCAATGACGAGTATGATGAAGAAACTCGATCGCAGATCAAAAAGGACGGTCAAACATACCTTTTGGACGGAATGCTTGCCGTGAAAGACGCCAACCACCGTCTGGGATTGGGGTTGCCTGAGGATGGCAGCTACACCACGATCGCAGGGTTCCTGTTGGCCAGAGCTGGGCGCTTGTTAAACCCGGGCGATAAAGTTGAAGATACTGCCGGAACATTCCAAATAGAGCGCATGGATAGACGGCGCATTAGCCGGATAAGATTTGTGCCTGCCAAGGTAAATGAGAATCAATCCATCAATTTTTCAGCGCTGCTTACTGTCTGTGGCGCGCCCTCACTCCTGATGAAAAACCTGTCGACGTTAGAGGCACTACCCCTCTGCATTTGTCTGTAGTTCTCAGGAGGTCAAATTCAGAAGATATTTGGTTGTATCTACATGTATTGTCGCTCTGTTTAGTTTAGTGAGCGCGTTAAATGTTTTGGCTTTTTGAAATCCGTGCTCCGAGAGACCCAGCATCCCTGCTGGGTTTCACGCTGCGACCCCCGCCGCGTCTCCGGAGGTGACGGGTGGAGATTCTTCATGAGTGGCGCCCACCAAGAAAGTGAGATGGCAACTCTTGCACTCGTAGGTGTCGCCCTGAGACAAACCGGGCGCTAACCAGACCATCATGCAGTTTGGGCATGTGGTGGTGGGGAGTTGTTTGAATCTATTCAGACCTACTGATTCTTGTAATTCCAATCCTCTACCTCGCCTTTAACCTACAGCTTTTGCATCGTGACCGTTACTAGCGGATTGTCTCCAGCAGTGCGGCTGTAAGCCACCCAGTAACCTGCTTCGGGATATCGCTTGAGTTGATAGATCGAGCCATCTTGTTTGGCTTGCACCGCTTCACCCAATACAGACTCGGGTGAAGGTGAGTTGCCATCTTTGCCTCCGTAGTCTACGGAAATAACGACCAACTTATCTTGATCGTCATATACGACCTGGGCCGACTGAGAGTCTGAGAATACGAAAAAGTCCTGGCGCTCGCCTTTGTCTTTAGGGTCCCCTAACTTTGCTCGCACCTCCTCTGTACTCATGCCCAGAGTCACACCCATAAAGTTTTGGTAGACTGGAGACATCCCAATCACCGCATCGCTCGAATCTTTCAGTTCGACGACATTGTTGCTGGCGACCCCATCCCGAGTAGCTTGTGAGTTTGGGGGCTGCTGTCCTGAGGCTCGCAATGAAGCCAGCAAGAAGAGGCTCATCAACAACATGATCAGCAAACAACTTTCAATAAACTTTCTCTGTATCCTTAACATAATTCCACCTCCGAAGTAGTGCTCATCCGAATCCTAGAGGCTTTCATGAAAGCGAGAAACCGCGCAAATACCTAGCCTAATGGGTGATTACACTCACGCTTTTGCCCAGATCGTAGAAACTCTGGCCGAAAACGGATATTCCATAATTAGCTGACCGCTCACTCCCATTTCTTTGTCTGACGCGGTCCACATCATCGCTCCGTGCTCACTGCTCCACTTCGCTCGTTAGTGAACCGCGAAATCTTGCTGGGTTGTATCGTCGCAGAAAACTGGTAGCAGGTCTGGAGAGACTGAGGTCTATGAGGTGTTCTGACGAGCCAATTCTTGCAGCTCTCAAGGTTCTATTTAGGCGGGTTCGGTTTCATCCGGTGAACCGACTATTGCGCGCACCTTCGCACGCGTTCTCTTATCTGCCATCACCAGCAATGTGTCAACCGCTTCGATCACTGTCCCGCCGTTGGGTAGGACGAGTTGATCTTCTCTGCCGATCAGCACGATTAAAGCCTCCCTCGGTAGTTTGAGCTCGACAATACGCCGCCCGACAGCCGGCGAGTCTTGAGGAATAGTTATTTCAACCAGCCCGCTTTTGATTTTGAAGTCGCCAGTTTGGATGAATTCAAGCGGGTATCGTCGTTGAACCGGAAGCGGAGCGTCCACACCGAGCCACCTTGCTGCAAGTGGCAACGTCGTGCCCTGTATGAGCACGGAGGTGAGCACGATGAAAAAGACCAGATTGAAGATCGTATCTGCTTGCGGCACGCCCGCGAGCAAGGGAAATGTGGCTAGGATAATTGGCACCGCCCCGCGTAAACCGACCCAGGAGATCATCGCTTTTTCGCGCCATCCGGTTTTGGAAAGCGCGAGAGCGAGAAAGACGCTGACAGGTCGAGCGACAAACATCAAGAACAACGCTACCAGCAGTCCGACAGTAATCACTGGAAACAGACGCGAAGGAAAGACAAGCAGTCCCAGGGTGAGAAACATCGTGATTTGCATCAGCCATGCTAAACCATCGTGAAAGCGAAGCAGGCTTTGCTTATGGATGAAGTCGCTGTTGCTCATCACTAGCCCGGCAATATATACAGCTAAAAAGCCGTTGCCGCCGAGCGATGCGGTCGCGGCGTAGGTGAGGACGACCAAAGCGAGAGTGAAGACGGGGTAAAGACCTTCGTATTCCAACTTGATGCGGTTGAGGATGAAAGACCATCGCCCGCCCCATGCCGTAACCAAAGAACGCGCCAAGCGCCATCTGCTGAAAGAAGACCGGGATCAAACCGAGCAGAGACGAGTTCCGATTAACCAGCAGCCCCGTCAGCCCGACGGTGAGAAAGACTGCCATCGGGTCGTTGCTCCCGGATTCCAACTCAAGAAGCGGTTTAATCTGCCCCTTCAAGCTTACGCTTCGCGCTCGCAGCACGGCGAACACCGCCGCAGCGTCTGTTGAGGAGACTATCGCCCCGAGCAGCAAGCCTTCAAGCAGCGAGAAACCGAGTACCCCTGCGGCAAAGGCCCCAACCAACACTGCGGTCACGAAGACGCCGAGAGTCGAGAGTGCAATGCCTTTCCCGATCACCTGGCGTACGCTTTCCCAAGCCGTACCCAGTCCACCCGCAAAGAGAATAAAGACGAGAGCGACTACACCGAGAAACTGGGCAACGTATGGGTCATCGAATGGAATCCTGCCTATTCCTTCTGACCCCGCGAGCACTCCAACGCCGAGGAAAATTAACAGCGACGGCACGCCGAGCCGCCCGGACGCTTTGCTAGCGACGATACTCAGTAGTAGCAGCACCGCAACGCCTAGCAGTATGTATTCAGTGGCAATCATCCATCGTTCAGAATTGTTCCGTCACCCGATGACCTATTCTTCGTTCTCTGCAAAGTCCATGGCGTCCACGTCGTGATCACTGGGTTCGGGCTTGCCCATCAGTTTGAGCCATAGAAAACCGATTGAACCCGCCGTTAATGAAGCAAGCAAGATCGCCATTTTCGAGGCGTTGATGACCTCTGCTTCGCCGACGAAGGCGAGGTTCGTGATGAAAATTGACATCGTGAATCCGATGCCTCCAAGAAGTCCCGCGCCGAACACGTGCTTCCAATTGAGATCGAGCGGCAGGCGGCAAACGCCAATTGAGACGGCGACGAAACTGAGGAGCGCGATCCCGACGGGCTTGCCGATTAAAAGTCCCAATATGATCCCCAAGCTGTTGTTCGCTGTCAGACTTTGCAGCGCGCCCGCGCCGAGGACGATGCCCGTATTTCCCAGCGCGAAAATTGGGAGGATGACGAAGGCGACCGGTTTATGCAAAACATGTTCGAGCCGGTGCGAGGGCGATTCCTCGTCATCTTGCTTGCCCGTGAAAGGAATGGCGAAGGCGAGCAGGACTCCGGCAATTGTCGCGTGAACGCCCGACTTTAGCATCAGGAACCACATTAAAACGCCGCCGATGAGATAGGGGATTAAACTCATCACCCGGAAACGATTAAGCGCAAAGAGCAATCCGAAAACTACGAGCGCGCCGACTAAATAGCCGACCGAGAGTTGCGCCGTGTAGAAAATGGCGATGACGATGATCGCGCCCAAGTCGTCCATCACGGCGAGCGCGGTTAAGAACACTTTCAGCGAAGCGGGGACGCGGCTGCCCAAAAGCGCGAGGACGCCCAGCGCGAAAGCGATGTCGGTCGCCATCGGGATGCCGATTCCGGGTTGCGTTGGCGTTCCCGCATTCAAAGCGAAATGAATCAGAGCGGGGAAACAGATGCCCCCGATTGCCGCGAAAATAGGGAGCAGCGCGTTCCTGAAATTCGAGAGTTCGCCGTTATAAAGCTCGCGCTGTAATTCTAAGCCGATGAGCAGAAAGAAAATCGCCATCAACGCGTCGTTGACCCAATGCTCGACGCTGAGGCCTCCGACATACGTCTGCCAAATGCTCAGGTAATTTGCGCCGAGGATTGAATTGGCGAGCAGAAGCGAAACGACCGTGCAGATGATGAGCAAAATGCCGCTCGATTTCTCCGAGTCGAAAAACTTCTTAAATGTGTTAGATAATTTTCTCTGAACAACTGCCATGATCGTCTTTTGGTCAGAGGGTCATAAGCGCATCAGGCGTGTACGCGCCGATCATGAAGATCCACCCGCTGGTCGTCATCTTAAGCCCCTCCGTCTGTTGGATGAAAGCGAGAATCCCCGATCATCGTAGTTGCCAAACACAAAATCGCTTTTGATTGCATCCGTGCCAGGCTTAGCCGTGGTTGTTTAAGCCGTTATCCGCTCCGCTTTTCCAAAGACTAACCCTTGCTGGTTGTGCGGCAGCGCGCCAGCGAGCAGCGGAAGCTCGACGGTGAAGGTCGAACCTAATCCTTCGCCCGCGCTCGTCGCGTGGACGGTGCCCGAGTGAGCCTGGACCAAGTGGCGCACAATGGCGAGTCCGAGACCCAGCCCGCCGTGTTTTCTGGATAGAACTTCATCTGCCTGCCGGAAGCGGTCGAAGACATGGGGCAGAAATTCTCGCGAGATGCCCGCGCCTGTGTCGTGAACAACGATGCGAGCGCAATGTCCGGCAAGCTCCAAACGGACTTCGATCTGCCCTTCCTCCGGCGTGAACTTCACCGCATTCGAGAGCAAGTTCCACATTACCTGCCGTAAGCGGGCGGCATCCCCATTTACGAAGCTGGCGTCGTGATCGTATTCCACATGAAATGTGATTCGCTTCGCGGCGAGCGACGGGGTGATAGTCTCGAGAGCGGTTTCGATCACGGAGACGAGGTCGGTCGGGCACATCTCGACGCTGAACTTGCCCGTCGAAATGCGCGACACGTCGAAGAGGTCTTCGACTAGAAGCTTCTGCGCCAGCGCGTTGCGTTCGATGGCTTCGAGCGCGCGCATCCGCGATTCCGCGTCCAGCGACTTCCCCTGCGCTCCGTACTCACCCTTTAGCATTCGCACCCACCCGCGAATGACTGCGAGCGGCGCGCGCAGCTCGTGCGTGACCATTGCCAGGAACTGGTCTTTCGCACGGTTTGCCGTTTCGGCTTCCGCACGCGCCTGTTGTTCGCTCGCCAGTAATTCTTCGCGTTCGCGCAGAGCTTTTTTGCGAGCCGCGTCAATCCAACTGATGAGCAGCGCGACCATTACGAACACGAATGCGCTGGCCGCGTTGTCAACGCTCGCCTCGAACGCTCCTACCGGCGTGTTGAAGAAATAGTCAACCGCGACGACGGCGAGCAGCGTCGCCAGCAGACTTGGGAGCGCGCCGCCGCGCCATGCCGTCACCGCGACGGCCGCGAGGAAGAGCGGCGTCGCCTGCGGCTCGATCCAACGCCACAACAGAAACGTCAGGAGCAAGGCGGTGCCGACCGTCGCCACGCTCAACCCGTAATACCACATCACTTCGGGGAGTTTTGAGCGAGCGACTCGCCGCATATAATCCGTCCCTTCCACATTCCCTGTCTATTCGATTTATTTAACGCGGTAGGCGAGCCCTAGGCGCTGCCGTTTGCATCGTAGGCAGCGCCGCGTAAATGAGCCTGCGCTCATCACGAACGCTTAATTCAAGGCTGTCCCACACCTCGTCTCCTGAAGCCGCGGCGCAATTCCAACCGAGATCCCGTTGTGTCCGTTTAGCTGATAGCGGAGCGTCGCGCCGACGCCGCCGACATCGGCGAGTAGTGCGCCGTCTTCGATGAACGTGATGTTCGCGCCGGTCTGCCTCGCGCACGCAAAGATGGCGACGTTGTTTTGACCGGAGAAACCGTGTGAACACCTATGCTACCTGGGTGTTTTTGCCTAGTACCGCGTCGGGGAGTCGTGTCATCCAAGTCCAACTCCAAGAAAGATAGTGCCAAAGGAATCGAACAAGCCTGTCAGAGCATCTTCATTCTCTGCGCTCACGTACGATCTCAACCGAGCAAGGAGCGCCTGTCACCAGCCCTGTTGAAACGTTACCAGCGCGGAATCTTTCAAGGTTACTATTGAACCCCCGCGAACCAACGAAAATCGAGTCGGCTTCCCACCTTTGAGCTTCATCAATTAGAACGCGCTGCGGATCGCCTTCTTTGATTTCGGCCGTGACGGTTAACGCAATGGCGCGCAACTGTTCGGTGGCCCAGTCAAGCATGGTGCGCGCCTTCACCGCCGCTTTTTCGTTGCAGTCGTTATTTATGGCTGCCGTTGTGGGAAGAATAGCCGCGATTCTCGTGGGTGAGATTCCATCGTCAACGGCGATAATTCTCGCCTCAGTTCCCTCAGGCCACGCGCGTCTGCCCACCTCGCGGACCGCCAGTCCGGCGCTCGGCGATCCGTCCACACCGATAATGATCCGCTCACGACCTTCATGAACATTTTCGAGCGGGTGACGGGCAACTCGCACAGAACAGTGTGACTCCGTGGCAACCTTTTTTGACACGCTGCCGAGAAAGAAGCGACCGAGTGTGGAGCGACTGTGGGAGCCCACCACTACGAGATCCGCATCCCACTTGTCAGCCTCTTCGATCAGCGCCAATGACGGGGTACCCGTCAAGGGCTCAGCGCGTACGTTCCATTGGGGAAAGTCTGCTTTAATGAGCTGGCTCGCTTCCCTGGCCCACTCCCGCGCCTCTTCGAGCACCTTAGAAGCCTGCGCTTGAACCTGCATGATCGCAGCTGTCACTCTTCGCGAGGCCAGTGCTGTTCCGGCAATCTCCTTAATTGACGAAGACGGTGACACCCAGACATCTCCCACGGAAACGACCAAAGCCTCACCCTGACGCGGAAGTCCGGCACGCACCAAGTCTGCGAGGGCCACAAGCGCATCATCCGAGCCGTCGTAACCAACTAATATTCGCATCTTATCCTTAACCATCCGCGTATCTCAGGACGCTCTGACGTTCCTTCGACCTAAGATCGTAGGAAATATTCCTTTACCCATGGGACTGGGGCTTCGCGGCAATCGTTCGCAAAATAAGACGATCGCCATAAGGCCACCGGCCAACCTTAGCCAACAGTCGCGGCTCTGGCCTGAAGAAACAACACCGTGTCGATTCCATGGAGCACCCCGTTCGAGGCCTCCAAATCCGGCGAAACAACTCGTGCCTCGTTAATCCAGAGACCGGCGCGCGATTCAATTCTCAGGTCTTCGCCCTGAACTGTCTTCGTAGTGTCGAGATTCTTTAATTCACTGGACATCAGCCTGCCTGGAACGATGTGATTTCTCAGCACCAACTGAAGCTGGTCTCTATTCTCTGGCTTGAGCAAATTCTCCATTTTTTCAGCAGTTACTTTTGCGAACGCCCCGTCAGTCGGAGCGAAAATTGTGAATTGACCGTCATCCTTCAAAGCTTGTTTAAGTCCGGCCGCAGACAAAGCTTTGGTGAACACTTGAAAGTTCCCGGCTTCCGTTGCAGTTTCGATGATGTCGTAGTTCTTGTTCATTGGTCTCCTTTTGGTGGTTCTGAGCGGCGACTCTTAGCAACTTATTCGTTCCAAGCGCCGCTGATGCCTGGAATGATTAGTATTAGGCCACTGTCTTGCGCCACAGCCGTACACACCTGCGAAACAGCGTTTCGTATGTTGGAGTGAGCTTAAGTGATGTGTGAGGCTAGCGAATGAGCGGAACTACGCACCAAATCTAAGGGTATTCACTCACGCAGCAAGCGATCGAGATTGCCCTAGCGCGAATGCTCTAAGACATAGCGAGCTATCTCTACCCGGTTATTGAATCGCTTCTTCTCGAGGATGTGACTGATGTGATTTTCAACTGTGCGGACACTGATCTCCAATTCTGCGGCAATTTCTTTATTGGACAACCCTCGCGAAACCGCTAAGGCCACACGATCCTCCGCCTCTGTTAGTTCATCGTCCTGAAATGTCATCGGGGCATCCTCCACAGAGGAGCCTACCAGACGCGCAATTTGAGAATGAGTTCGTTCAACTCTATTGAGAATTCCATTAACGACTGCGATCAATTCGTCGGGCTCAAAGGGTTTTGTTAGATAAGCATCTACCCCCGCACGAAATCCCTCGATGCGGTCCACCGTTTCGTCCTTGGCAGTAAGAAACACAATCGGCACCAACGCTGTTCTCGGGGCGCCACGCAGTTGACGCATCAGTTGATAGCCGTCCATTCCGGGCATGCGAACGTCACTCACTACCAGGTCGGGTACAGCCTCAGCCAGTTGCACAAGTGCTTCCCGACCACTGCGAGCGGTGCTCACATCATATCCTCCGGCTTTAAGACAGGCTGCCACGGCGCGGAGGAGATTTGGCTCGTCATCAACTACTAACAATCGCTTCGACATTGGCTTTTTCCTGATCGTCCGCTTCGGCCTTGCCCTCATCTGTCCATGGTGGCAATAGCACCGTAAAAATTGTGCCCCGTCCCAGCTTACTCTCGACGATAATCTCGCCTTCCAGTTGGTTTACGATGTGGCGAGCCAGGTAAAGGCCCAAACCGACACCAGAAGCTGCAGTACTGGATGGGAATTCGTTAGCTTCCAATTCAGTCGCCTTAGAACGCGCCCGATAGAATTTGTCGAATACGTGTGGCAGGTCAACTTCAGAGATTCCTTGGCCGCTATCCTCCACAATGATTGCGATCCGCCCATTAGCCTCATGGCTTGAGACAAGAACCCGCCCACCTTCGGGCGTATATTTGATCGCGTTATCAATCAAGCCCCGAACAACTCTGCGCAATCCTTCGAAATCACCCTGAGCAGCAGGCAGCTGAGCCGGAACAACGGTTGAAAGCACGAGGCCCAGCGACTCGGCCCGGTATCGCTCCGCCTCTACAGAGGACGCGATCAATTCACGAACATCCACTCGTGATATATGAAGTGCGTAGCCACCGGATTCAATACGCGAAAGATCCAACAGGTTACCAACGAAGTCTATTTGCCGATCACACTCAGTCGCGATCGTTTTCGAGAAGTCTAGTCGTTCCTCGTTACTTAACGCGGCTCTCTGTAGCAAGTGTGCAAGTACCTTTATGGTGGTCAGCGGTGTCTTTAATTCATGGGAAACACCACTTACAAAATCTGACTTCAACCGATCCAGCTCCGTGAGTCGTTCTTCCCGCTCTTCGATTCTATCGGCCATCGAATTGAACGCCGTTGCCAGGTCGCCGATTTCGCCGGCGTCAGTGAGCGGTGCTCTCGCCGATAGATCGCCCGCGCCCAGTTGCTGCGCGGTCGTACGCAGACGCCGGATAGGAACTACAATACTGCGCTCTATCACTAGGGCTGCCGTTATTGCCAACAGCAACGCAATGAGTCCAATTAGAGCGTAGCGGGTGACGCGACTACGAGCTGGTCCATAAAGAGTTGTACTTGGAACTCCAATCATTGCTATCAAGCCGGTGTCCCTGACGCGTGCTATCCCGTATACCCGCTTTATTCCGTCAACGGGACTGGTAAACTCGGTGACGCTTGTTCGCTTCTCGCCGAGTACCGACGAAAGCGGGGCCCAACTCAAGTCGGCTTCCGAAGGTGCCTCTGAACCGCGTCGCCGATAAAGGATGTGACCATCTGAATCCAGAACTGAAATGATTACTTGTCGGGAAAGTTGGATGTTGTCGAACAATTCATTTATTGCTGCCCCATCAATGCGGGCAATGACCGCGCCGCCGTTTTCTATTGGCGCTGCGATCACCACAATCGGTCGAGCCTCGTCGAGGGTTCGGTCGGTAACTACCGCCCACGAATTACGCTCACGCATTTCTGAAACCAGGTGGTCGGTAAGAGCACTTGGCAAAACCTCTTTGCGGGATGGCTGTAAAACCGTCGTCGTGCCGCCAGCGTTTGTTATCCGCAGGTCCATCCAGAAGCGGCGTGTCTGGAGAACGCTCTCCAGGTTTTCATGAATAACCGTAGAACGAGGGTCGTTGTCTCCGGCGGAAGCCGCGATCGCCTCCAATGCTTTTTTCTGATCATCAAGCCACCGTTCAAGCGCGATCGACGCAAGGTCAACCTGCTGCTCGATCGAGTCGTCCAATTGAGTCCGACTGAGCTGCCACATGCTTCGAAGATCGAGCGCGCCAAAAACCACCAGGGGCACGGCGATACCGACCGCAAGCAGAAGTAGTTTGCCGCGAATGCCCAATTTCCGCCCTCCTAAGAATACTTTCCAACCAAAGCCTCAATCCAATGTAACGCGGAGAAGAAGTATATCAACCACGAACGCTCATGACGTAAGGGGAAATACTCATTCGAGGCTGTGATTCCACTGATTCGCTCAGGAAGGGGCCGGCCTACTATGAGTTGGGAGGGACATCAATCCTTTCCAAGCGCTTCAGCACCGTCCGCATGGTTCTTCGCTAGACACGATCAGATGAGTGAATTATGAAAGCCGCAGAACACATCCCCAACAAGGATGACACCACCTTCAAGAGCAAGACTTTGGTAAGATTTTCATGGCAGGCCATTTCCTGGCGGCGGGTCGCGTTGTATCTGACTCTTTCGCTGGGGTTCTTTCTTCTCGGATTCGTGCCAATGTGGTTTAAGGTCGGCAGCGCAATCGAGCAGCGTGACGCCGCTCAGCGTGAGGTGCGTTTAAGTCAACTCCAAAACACCTTGAGCGCAGCGATGATTGATGCCCACCGCGGCGAATACGAGCCCGCGCGGCAGTTAACAAGCGACTTTTATGCAAACCTGCGGGGCCAAATAGATGCGGGAAATGCGTCTGTCTTCACTCCTCTGCAGCGTGAGGAGTTGAGGACATTACTGGACGAGCGCGACGACCTCATCACCTTGTTGGCGCGGAGCGACACTACCGCCGCAAATCGTTTATTCGCTATCTACTCGTCTTACAACAAACTCACCACGAGTGGCGGTTAAACTCTAGATGACCACGTTGCTGATGTGCGGCGGCTGCAAAAACTCAATCAATCGATTTGCAAGCCACTAAGTCCGAAGGTCGCTAAAATGATTGGCCGTCATGCTAACTACTCTACCCGGCGCATCGGGAAGAGCACATCCGGCTCAATGACCAAGACCTCACAGTACCTAATCACCGCACGCTACATCGAAGGGCTCAGAGACATGGCGAAGTCAGAGAGGGTAGTTTTTATGCCCGTGCGGACCTCGCGCGTTTTAGGAAGCGCCGGGGCCATCAAAGAGCTGTTGTCTCGGATCGGCGAAAGGACATAAACACCTGCCGCCCTATCAGAAATTTCTGTGGGAGATTTTTGACCAGAATCTCCAGCACGCGACGTATACTGGACCGTAACGGATGGGACGGAATGTAAAAACCCTAGTAAATCGTTGGTGGCTGCAACTTTTGAAAAGGCAATAACTTACGTTTTTGCCGGACCATCGGTTTGGGACCGAGAGGTCGGAGGTTCGAATCCTCTCGCCCCGACCATAGAATCATAATTAACGGCCGCCAACACTGGCGGCCGTTCTGTTTTGTGGGGAGATTTGTGACCAAAATTTGAGGACGCACACTTCGCTGAAGCAGATATGTTCATGTCGAGAGCGGCTAGTGCTCGCGGCGCGCTTTTGGAGTCGGGGTGTAATAGAATAAAGACCTCGATGACTGACAATTCAGTAACGAAGATTTCTTTTCATACTGCCGTCGCGCTTTCGCGACTCTCGGTAATGAGAGTTGCATTCTGGCGCGGGCCGCTGACCGCGGGTGCTCTCGCGTGTCTGTTCGCGCTGCCAGTGTTCGCACAGCAGGCAGATCCCGCGCCGGGTGCGCGTGGCGAAAAAGATGCGCCAGTGGTGGTCCAGCCAGGCGCGCCGGGCCAGCCTACTCGAACGCTGCCGTCCTCCACCCGACCCACGTTGCCGCCCCCGTCGCCGACGGATGTGGAGTTCATGCAGCACATGATCGTGCATCACGCCCAAGCGGTTGAAATGACCGCGCTCATCGAATCGCACACGGAGGACAGGAAGATCCGAACGCTGGGCGAGCGAATCAGCAGGTCGCAATCGGACGAAATGAATTTTATGAAACGGTGGCTGACGGCGCGGGAGCAACCCACGCCGATGGCGACCTCAACTGGATCGCATGGGTCTCCCGGCTCTCATCGTCCGGATATGCATAGCAACATGCCGGCTCATAACATGCTCATGCCGGGGATGCTTACGGCGAAGCAGATGGACGCGCTGGGAAAAGCGAAGGGCCAGGAGTTTGACCGTCTGTTTTTGTCCGGAATGATTCAGCACCACAATGGCGCTTTGGTTATGGTGAAGGAGTTGTTTGATACTGCCGGCGCCGGTCAGGATGCTGAACTTTTCAACTTCGCGAGCGATGTCGATAGTGGACAGCGCGCTGAGATCAGAGTGATGCAAAACATGCTGGCGGATAAACCTTAAGACTGGCTTCCGCGTAACAATTTAGATACTGGTTTAGTCACGTCTTAACGAACCGAGTGGCCATCAGGACAGCACCGTCCACGGCAGCGGATGGGTCGCCTCAGCGCAATAAAATCTTAAAGGATGAAATCGATGAATCGAGTACACGAAATCATTTTCCGCTTATTAGTAACCGTCGCCTTGTGCTCTTCTGTTACGGCGCTGACGCGAGCGCAAATGCCATCGCCATCGCCTTCGCCGTCACCGGAGGCCGCTAAAACACCCGAAAATCCGTTTGCTCCTGAGAAGGCGGATCCGCTGCCAGCGGGGATGACGGGTTCGGATGTCAATGACCCGCGCGCCAAGCTGACGCCGGGCGTTTACGACGCGGGCGAAGCAGCGGTGGGCCTCAAGCATGTCTTGCTGGTGAAAAAGCCTGACGCGTTCCAACTAGCCTCCAGTGATCCTGATAGTCCTGAGGTGAAAAAGACCCTTGCTCTACTCGGACGCGACACATCGAAAATGGAGAAGTCAGCGCTGTTGCCAACGGCGCAACTCGCGTTTGCAAACTCTGACCTGGCATTTCAAGGCAGTCACCTGTTCATGGGAAATTTTTATGGCCTGAATATCTACGACATCTCGACGCCGGCGAAAGCCCACTTGTTGACTTCAATGATCTGTCCGGGCGGGCAGAACGATGTATCGGTTTATAAGAACCTCCTCTTCTTGTCAGTGGAAATGCCAAACGGCCGGCTCGATTGCGGTACCGCAGGGTTCCCGCCGGCGCCGCCTATACCCGAAGGACAAGAGAAGAACCCGCCGCCGCCATTGGCGCAAAAAGATCGTTTCCGCGGCGTGAGAATTTTTGACATCACCGACGTCAGAAATCCGAAGCAGATGGCAGCGGTGCAAACCTGCCGCGGCTCTCACACGCATACCCTCGTGGTCGATCCGAATGACAAGAACAATGTCTACATCTACGTATCGGGAACCTCGTTCGTCCGCCAAAGCGAAGAGTTGGCCGGTTGCTCAGGCGAGGAGCCCGACAAAGATCCAAACACTGCGCTCTTTCGAATTGAAGTAATCAAGGTGCCGCTTGGGAAGCCGCAGGATGCCGCGGTCGTGTCCAGTCCCCGGCTGTTTATGGATCCGCGCACCGGCGTCATGAACGCGCTCAGTAGCGGCGGCACCCATGGTAAAGAGCCGGAACCTAAGGACAGCAATCAATGCCACGACATTACCGTCTACTCTCAGCTTGGTCTTGCGGCCGGCGCCTGCTCCGGAAACGGAATTCTCCTCGACATCAAAGATCCGGTGAATCCAAAGCGTATTGATGCGGTCAACGATCCAAACTACGCGTATTGGCACTCGGCCGCGTTCTCGAATGATGGAAAGAAAGTGGTGTTCACCGATGAGTGGGGCGGCGGACTTGGCGCGCGCTGCCGCGCGACGGATCCGAACAAATGGGGCGCTAATTCAATCTTCAATTTGCAGGATAACAAGCTGAAGTTTGCGAGCTACTACAAGCTGCCCGCGGCCCAGGGCGACACCGAAAACTGTGTGGCGCACAACGGCTCGCTCATTCCTGTTCCGGGGCGAGACATCAAAGTGCAAGCGTGGTATCAGGGCGGCATCTCGCTCATGGATTTCACCGGCGCTGAGCATCCGACTGAGATTGGATACTTCGATCGTGGGCCGTATGATCCAAAGATGCTTGTGCTCGGTGGTCCATGGTCTGCGTACTGGTACAATGGACACATCTACGCTTCAGAAATCGCGCGCGGCCTGGATGTCTTTGAACTCACGCCGACGAAGTTTCTTACGCAGAACGAGATCGACGCTGCCAGGACGGTTCAAGTGACTGAGCTGAATGTTCAGAACCAGCAGAGAATCGAGTGGCCGCGGAAGTTGATCGTGGCAAAGGCTTACGTCGATCAGTTGGAGCGATCGCAAGCTCTGCCGGCAGATCGAATCACGGCGCTGCGGCAAGCGATTCAAAGCGCCGAGAGCTCGCGTTTAAATCGAAGCGCGGTGGCAAAACTCAAAGATTTGGCGGCGTCGGTGGAAAAGAGCGTTGGGGAGACTAAGAGTTCTGCTGACTCAAGTCGATTGCAGGCGCTCGCGGAAATCCTGAAGCGACCTACGCTTTAGTTCGACTTGGCGTTGCTTCGTGGATTGTGACCAGAATTCCAGCACGCGCCGTCTACGGGGACCGTAGCGAGGACGACGAATGCAAAGCTCCCCTGGTCAATCTGTGGTGGCTCCAACTTTAGAAAGAACTTTACGTTACCGATCCAATTCGTTGGGAAACCGGAAGGTCGGAGGTTCGAATCTGCTCGCCCCGACCACAAAATCCCTAAATGCGCCCACAAAACCCCTTAGGTCGTAACCCGACGCCGTTTTCCACAACTTGACGCCAACTTCGCAGCCGTCACTGCGCTTTTTTTTGAGAAAAGCGCCAAAAATCGACATTTTGTCGAGACTTTGGCCCTTTTGTGTGATATACGAGTGCTTGAAAAGCTTTTTAATTAAGTCTCATCGGAGGTGTTACACCAGATTATGGCGACCAAAGCCGCGACAGGCAGAAAGCGCATGACTCAGTCGGAAGTCTTTAACCATTTTGCAGAGAAATCGGGAATGAAACGTGGGCAGGTTAAGGAATTCTTCGACGAGCTTTACAACCTCGCTTCCAGCGAAGTCAAAACCAACGGAGAATTCGTACTTCCCGGCTTCGGCAAGCTCGTTAAGTCCGAAAGAAAGGCCCGTGAGGGAAGAAATCCCGCCACCGGCGAAACAATTCAAATTCCGGCTAAGACGACTCTAAAATTTCGTGTTGGCAAGAGCATGAAAGATTCCGTTTTACCTAAGAAATAATGTAAACAGGTCTTAAGTACTCGACTAAAAAAGCTAAGGCGCCGCCCAGACGTTCATTTCGAGTGGACAGTGGGCGGCGCTTACGTTTTTGAGCGAAAACTTGAGACTTCTTGCGAGTCTGAATGAAAATCTTCGTTAAATGAATCCTTGTAAAGCATGCCCTGCCGCGCGCTCAACCTAGAAAGTGACTCTTTTAACACACCACGTCGAAGAAAGTACTAGCCTCGCCACGCCTCCTAAAGTATAATCCTTTGTTTTGCTGAACCCCTAAATTACGACTGTAGGAAACCAAGCACTTCCCGGGCGGAATTTTGTTCAAAATGCAAGGGGTCTGCATCCTGGGGATTGCGTGAGGCATCTAAGATTTGCACTAAAAAATGACCGCCACTGCGGTTTTGGAGGATAAAAACGTAACCGTGACTTTTGATAGACATTTACCGCTTGACGAACGAATTTTGAGAATTGACCACATCCAGGCGAGGCGTTATTCCAAATTGGGTGGCGTGGCTCTGGAGATTGCCACACAGGGCATCATCCGTCACCTGCGTGCGTGCGATCGTATGGATGTTAATCCTGATACCTCGGCTGTACGAGAAATAATCGACGACGCCCTGAACGGCCGTCGCGTTTTCGCTGAGACTGCTGATCAAATCATTGCAGCCTAGTCAGCTTTCGCTGATCATTTCAAAGAGATCGCCGGCCTGTGGCGATCTCTTTATTTTTCGTCCTTAACTTCTACAAGTTTGACCCGCAGCGTCGTGTACATGCTAACATCGGCGCTTCAGGCATGTGCCCCTGTAGCTCAGCGGATAGAGCATCTGCCTTGTTGGAGCCTTAATGGGGAAGAACGCAGTTAGAACTCATTAAGTGGACGGCCCCATATGCGGGGACGCCCTGAGAGCCTCTGGTACTCATTAGTTTTGAGTAACAATCCAGGAGGATTGGGTAATCCGCAGGAAACCTGTTTCTGTTTTCAAGGGAACGGGGCTCCTCAGAGACTATACGGGCCGGGACTGTGATGTCCAAGATATAGTCCAGCCAGCAAACCCGTCTGACGGGCGGTCAGGGAAAGCCTGATGCTGGATGCTAAGCAGAGGGCCGCAGGTTCGAGTCCTGCCGGGGGCATTCATTTCGCGCTTTGAAAACAGAATATGGCGGCATTAGTTCAGTTGGTTAGAACGCCTGATTGTGGTTCAGGAGGTCGTGGGTTCGAGCCCCACATGCCGCCCCAGCAACTTAGTCCGCAAGATCCACTCGAGTTCCCAAACCTCGAATCTTAACGCCGCCATCAACACAAGCCGCGGGCACATCTGACGACTCCGGCATAACTGGCTACCGTTAATGAGCAATCCCCCGCCTTCCACTTCGATCACTCTCTACAAAGAAATAGCTGGCAATGGCGATCCCATTCTCTGCCTTCACGGTATGGGTGCAAGTCTTTTCACCTGGCGACATTTCGTCGCGGCATTTTCTCAGAACCACAAGCTGATTACTGTCGACTTCAGAGGCAGCGGGAAGTCGCCTAAGCCCCTCGATACCCACTACTCAATCGAAGAGCACGCAAACGACATTTACGAACTCATCATCAAAGAGAACCTGACGAACCTGACGTTGGTGGGAAACTCGCTTGGCGGCGCTGTCGCTCTGCTCGTCGCAATCAGACTGACTGAACAAGATCCGTCTCGGTTGGCGAAACTTGTTCTCATCGCCAGCGGGGGCGACAAGAAAAGGCTGCCGCTACATTTGCGGCTGCTGAGATCCTTTTTGGGTAAGGCGATGCTTCAACTGTCACCGAGTAAAATCGCTGCCCACATGGTTCTCAGGGTTTGTTATTACGACAAGAGCAAGGCGACTAAGGAGCAAGTCGTGGCGTATGCCAACCCGTTCAAGGACCGCGCAGGGAAAAACGCGTTGTTGCAAACGGCGAGGCAATGTATTCCGCAGAATTTTGACGAAGTACTAGCCAAACTGAAAAGCATAACAGTGCCGACGTTCATTTTATGGGGACGACAGGATGCCATTATTCCCGTTTCCGTCGGCGAGCAACTTCACCAGTTAATTCCCAACTCGACGCTGGAAATCATCGAGCAGTGCGGGCACATTCCGCAAGAAGAAAACCCGGACGAAACAATCGCCCTGATTTCCAAGTTTCTGCTTAGCACTTAATCTGGTTTCTGCTAAGCACTTAATCTGCTGGGTACTTAAGACGTCCGGTCGTGAGCTAAATCAGAGTGCTCGCTTCTGTTTCACAAAATCATAGTCGGTATCTCAGATTTCACATCTCAGATCTCAGATTCACTGTCACAGCGGCAATCGCTTAGCTTCACGATTCCTTCCAGGGTCCGGCATATGCTGTCTGATAGGGTGCCGCAATCGCGTTCACATACTGCCAATGAATCCGCGCCAGTTGCCTGATGTGAAGGAAGTCATGGGCCATCCACGAGGCCAACATGTCACCGGCTGAAAGCAAGCCATTCGGGCCTTCGTTCTTGTTCTCCCAATTCGGAGACGACAACTGTCTGAGCCACGCGATTGACTTCTCACGTTCGGCAAAGAAATTGTTGACCGACGCATCCAGTCCCCTTTCGTTGTAGCTGCGCGTCGTCGCCCAATTTCGCGGGTCGATAGGTGGCCACGGTTGGGAAGGATCAGCCAGCAGCAGTTCGAGTCGCTGGCGGAAGTCTTCCCTTTCTTCGTCGTAGAGATGATTGACCACTTCCAGGATTGACCACTGGTCCGGCGCGGGCTTCCAGCGAGCTTGTTCCGGGCTCGCGCCCCTGACGAGACCTTCGAACACGACACGATTCTTCTCCAGCCGATCAATAAGGTAATCCAAATTCATGTTTGTACTCGAATGCGAAACTCTGAAAGTTTTCTTCAGTTTGCTGAATGCCTAACTTTAGGAAATAATGTGTGCTGAAATCAATTTACCAGGCTAGTAACAGAGATCGGCTCACACAAATCGGCCACACAGATCGCCAACCAGGATCGGCTGCTTTGCTTGAGCAAGATCAAATTTGAGAGCAGATTTAAGGAGAAAAACGTGCCAGAAGAGCAAAGAACAGCTAACAATTCCCAGACATACGTCGTTGACGCCGACGCGTTTGCTTACGAAACAGTGGAACAGGCTAACGGTCAAGCCACCGTCGTTCGCTTCCAACTCAGCGATCCGCAGTACCATGCCGGCGACGTTGTCGTGGTGTTATCAGGAAGTGAAATTCATTTTCACGGCATGATCGGCCAACTGGCGGACGGTTGGGCCACTGCAAGCGATCGGCGCGGTTCCCTGCTCCCCGCCACCGTGCAATAAGATCGGTGAACCTGCAACCACGGTCCTCAGCGTTTGTAGCCCGTCGGATAATTGACCTCAACACCGGGAGTGGATGAAGTAATTTTCACGCGGTGAAATCCCTTATTGAGATGAGTTGAAAGGTACGTCAGCGCAATTTGACGATCCAGCGCTGCGTTGAGTTCCTTGATGAACGGATCAAAACTGGTCGGCCGGCCAAAGCCCTGGAAGAACGCGTGGCCACCCGTCTCGTCCGAAAGTCTCTGCAGCGAACTCTGCGCATTCGCAATCAGGCTGGTGTTGGATGAAGTCAATGCTGTCGGCGCGTAAAACGAGTAGATAGCAGCGCCTCGTCCCTGCGCTTCATTGATGGCGCGCTGAAGGTCAACGCTTTGTCCAGGCGCGCTCGAGTCGGCGCCGTGTGAGACATCCAAACCATCAGACACCAATAGGACTGCGCGTCGCCCGGCGGGTTGCGCGTCGAATCGTTTGAGCGCCTCGATCACTTCGACATACGGATTGTACGGAGCAAGACTGGCGGCACCGACTGGTATGCGCAGAGACTTGGCTGCCCTTTCCAGGTCCGAAGTAAACTTCTGCCGCAGTTGTAGACTGCCGGTTCGCAAGTAACCTACCGCGACACGCGAGCCACGCGGCAGGCGGCGGATGAACTCGGCGAGCGACTTCATCTCCAGGCCAATGGACGAAACCACATCGTCCTGAATCAGCACCATCAAGTTTATCGGCGAGTTCGTGCCCATTGCCCGGACAGACAAAATTGTTTGCGGCTCACCGTCCTCGCTGACAGTTAAGTCTACGGTTTGCAATTGCATTTCGCTTGGGGCCACCACGCCCTTGACGCGAATCGTAAGCGGAATAATTACCGGTCGAGCCGGACTTCCGGACGAGGCCAAGGTTCTGGTCGGCGCTTGTGCACACACGCCTTCCGCAGTCCCCGCCAGCACCAAAGAAACCACCGCCGCGAAAATAACGGCAACTGCGCCTCGTTTTTGAACTCGCCTCATATCTGCTCCTATTTGCACCAACGATTCCGCTCATTATACAGGGATCCGCTCCAGAGATTACCACTGCCCGGCGTGCGTCGCCCTGAATCTGAACCCGATCAAGGACTGCCAAGTTGGTGAACCGGACGCTTACCAGCTAAGATCGCCAGCATCCATTTGACGAGCAACGCGCGATGAGCGACGAAAGCATGGCTGAAAAGACTCCTGGAAAACTAAACCCGGGCGATGAACGAATCGCACAGCTACTAACCTGGACGCCCTGGCTGTCGTTCGTTGCGGCTGTTCTGCCGCTGCCAATCGTTTTCCTGGTGCTGTTTCTGGCGGCTGCCAGCCCTGAGTCCTCTGCAATCTATCTTCTGCTTACCTTTGTTTCAATGGGCATGGGTTTAGTTGTCGGCGCGCTCGTTCTAATTTTGCTCATGCTTTATCGCCGGCGTTGGCACAGCCGCCTGCGCGATCGGCTGGCCGCCGACGGCATCACCGCCGCCGAAGTGCCCTGGTTCGCTTCAGAACTCACGTCGGAGGAACGCAAGGTCTGGGACGAACTTAAACCAAAGAACCCTCTGCTGGCTGATGCTTACTGCGAAACGCTGGCCGCGCGACTGACCGCAACCAGAATCATCGGCCGGGCCCGTCGCGAGACTCTTAGAGTTGAACGACAGATCAATCGGGCACGCAGTCTGCGCGGCGTCGACACGAGCTTGCTCCTCGAAGACTTGATGTCTGATCGAAAGCGTTCCGAGGAACTGCGCCGGGAAGCGAACGTGCGGTTAGCCGAAGCCAAGGCCAGATTGCAGACTATCGAAGCCGCGGCCAATCGCCGGCTCACTCAACAGGAAACTGACGTGATGCTGCGACGACTGGCCGCTGCACAGGAGCAATCGCCACTCGCGCTTGAAATGGCGACGTTGGAACGAGAAGCAATGCGCGAGATCGGACAATAGATCCGAATTTGTGATTGATACTTTGCAGATAACTATTCCAGTTCCTTCAAGCGATAGACGCCAGGCGCCGTGCGAACAGCAAACCCTTCATCAACCAGTCCCCAGTTGCCCAGTCCGGCGTCCGGGTTTGAAAGTCCGGTGACGCGGGCCAACTCACCTCGCCAGGTCATCCCCGCTCCGGTCAGATAAGCCCGCGCGATCTCTTTCAACGCTTCCTCTCTGCTGACCGCGGTCGCCGGATCATCCGGAAATCTCGCTTCCGTCAGTGTCCAAATGTAAGTGAACTTGGGCACGTAAACTATCTCGCCCGGAATTACTTTGAAAACTTTTTGCAGCTCATCAAGCGCCTTGTTAAAAGCCGCGCGCTCCTTAATGTTCGCTGCCGCGCGGAGTTCGCCAGTGGACATTTCCCATTCCTTCCTAAGAACCTTCAGGATGTCTCTCGCCGGCTGCGACAAGACCGCCGGCTCTCGATTACGCGTGAGGCCAAAGAGAGCGTTGAAGTAAGGAAGCAGCCGCGGCGTGATGAAAACGGCACGGCTGCCTCGCAGCTTGCCATAGAAAACGCGGCCGCGCCGGACCAGCTCATCTTTTATGGTCCAGGCGAGGCTCATCTCCGGATCCTTCTGCACGTTGCGCGGCGCATGCGCGTCACGGCGACCGCAAACCGCAATGTAGAGAGACGGCCCGGGGCGGCGTGAATCCGTCAGGGTTGAACAGAAGCCGACCTGATCAATAAACCTCTCAGCGGCCAGGGCCTCCTCCAGGCGCAGGTCCGGATCGCGGCGCCAGGTGCGGTCGCGAAAAGCCTCGATCTCCGGCGGAAGTTCGGTTGGTGGCATTGGCGCAATCCTATCAAATTGACTGTCCCTCAATCAGCCTGACCTGTCAAATTGAAGCCCTGACCGATCGCCTCTTCTCGCGCTCGTGAAAGATCTCGATTTTTCAGGGGTTTTTCGTTACAGGCTCATTGGCATGCTCATTGCCAAAAGGCTTTGCCCGCAAACTCTCAACGCTGGGCACGATTGACCGCTTGTTAGCTTCCCGATCTCAATCAATCCTCCTCCTAAAAAGGTCTATGTGCGGAAATGATCTTATCAACCTCAGATTCAAATCAATCGACGACGGACGATTCGTTTGTCGTCACGCGTCGCCTGTATGAAGGCACGCTTATTGATCCCAGCCAGCCGGACCACAACAGTTGTCGCGTTCAAATCGATCGCGTCGTCCGTGAAATCGAGTTTCCGGAAGTCCGGGACGTCGTCGGTACGGTCTTTCAGGACCTTCTTCGACTGCTGGAATGCTTGACGCTAATTGAAAACCACCTGCGCCGGGTCGACGCGGCGGAGGAGACTTTTGCCTTCTTCCAGGTCATTCGCGATGAAGCGCGCGTACTCGTGGACTTCATCCGGCAGGACGGTCTGAGCTGCGAGGCAATGGCCGAGGATTTGGCCGAAACGCTGGACGGCATTACTTTCGCCGTCAATCACGATCTGCAGCGCGTGTTTGAAACTCAGGCCGTGACGACACCCACCCCAGACGGTCAGACGCCGGACGCTCACGTCATCGTCGGCAAGTTGTATCGCGCGCACGACGTGCTTACAAACTGTCTGCAGCAGTCGACCATCACGCTCGCCATCATGTTTGATCCGGACCTGGTCGGCACGCGTTTGTTCAATAACTCAGACCGCCGCTACCGGCAATCGTTGCAACTCTGCCAGGACCTCTCGGCGCTGATTCCACTCGTTGACGCGGCCGAGAAAGATTGCGTGGAACAGAAACTCGCCAACCTGACCGCAGGCATCGAAAAGTTTCGCAACGAGAGCATGGAATGCCTGATGTATTCCGACTGGCCACAGTTCGAGGGCTTTTGCGAAAAGATCAAAGTCATCGAGTCGCCCGAGTTGGAGGCGGTTCTTCACCAGTTTCGCTGTTACCTGGAAACCCTGCTGGGCCAGGTCAGAATGCGAGCTGTCCTCACCGACGTTTTTCCGATTCAATTCGGAGCGGCGGAAGGCATGCAACTGCCTCTCGACGGCGAAGGACAGCTCAGCCAGTTCTCTTCGTTCGATCATCAGGAGAAGAACGCAGCCTGACGCTCCCGCCGCGGGGCGGTTAAGGACGATGCCACCAAAAGCTGAAATCAGAAACAAGAGATTAGTTCAGGCGTACATGTGGTCCACCATCGGCGCTGGTGGCCTGATGTTTGTCCTGGCAATGTTCCGGCTTGACCCTCAGATCATTGACGCGAAACTGGGCGTGCTGGTGGTAGTCACCTTCTTTCTGAGTTCGCGCGTCACGATCAAGATTCCTCAGTTTGGCTCCCAGATTTCGGTTTCAGACACCTTCATTTTTCTCACGCTGCTGCTTTACGGGTGCGAGGCCGCCATCATCATGGCGGCGACCGAAGCGCTGCTTTCGTCATTCCGCAGCAAGTTTTGCCGCCGGCCGTCGACGATTCTTTTCAACTGGGCCTGCGCGGCCTGGTCGGCTTGCGTTACCTCTTACACAGTCGTCCTCTTCTTTGGCGATCCGGTGGCAATCACCGACAGTCCTCTCTCGCCGCGGTTCATTACCGCGGTGGGCTTGATGGCGCTCGTTCAATACGCCACCAATTCCGGGCTCGTGGCAATTTGCGGTGCCTTGAAAGTTGCCGGGCCGATCTGGCAAACGTGGAAAAAGCATTACCTGTGGACTTCGATCACTTACTTCGCCGGCGCTTCCGCGGCAGCCGTGATCGCCAAGCTCATGGGGCAGTTTGGCTTCTACGCCCTGATCATCACGCTGCCGATCATCACCATCGTCTTCTTCACCTACCGCACCTACCTGAAAAACATCGAAGCCGCCGCGGACCAGGCGGAACAAGCGCATCGTCACGTCGAGGAACTGTCGCACTACATTGCCGAGCAGGAACGCATTCGTGAGCAATTTTCGCAGATGGAAAAACTCTCCGCGCTCGGTGAGCTAGCGTCGGGAGTTGCTCACGATTTCAACAACACGCTCGCGGGAATTCTCGGGCGGGCGCAGTTAATCCAACGCACCAACGATCCGGAAAAAATTCAGCGCGGCCTGAATATCATCATCAAGACCGCGGAAGACGGCGCTAAGACCGTCAAAAGAATTCAGGACTTTGCACGCCAGCGACGTGACCACGATTTTGAACCGGTTTCGATTGACCAGATACTGTTCGACGTCAGCGAGATCACGCGGCCGCGTTGGAAAGACCGCGCGGAAGCTTCAAACGTTCAGATCAGTCTTGACCTTCAGATCCGTTCGAAGTCAAAAGTGTTGGGCGATGAATCCGAGCTGCGGGAAGTCTTGGTCAACATGGTCTTCAACGCCGTCGACGCCATGCCCGAGGGCGGCAACCTGACTCTGGCGGCAGAAGACGTTGGCGAGTCGGTCGTAGTTTCGGTTGGCGACACGGGCACCGGCATGGCTCCGGAGGTCAAATCGCGGATCTTCGATCCTTTCTTCACCACCAAGGGCAAAGCCGGAATGGGCCTCGGCCTCGCGGTCAGTTTCGGCATCATCAGGCGTCACGAAGGTTCCGTTGAGGTCGAATCAGAATTAGGCGCCGGCACGAAATTCAAGATCAGTTTGCCGAAGGCTGGAATCATCGAAGAGCCGGTCGTGGTTGACGCGAAAATCGAAGAGCCGGTGTTTGAAACTCCGACGGCCGGCGTCGCTCGCCTGTTTGATGAGCATCAGCCGAAGATTCTCGTGGTGGACGACGAAGAGGCGGTGCGTGATTTGCTGCGGGATTTGCTCGAAAATGAAGGTTGCCGGGTTTACCTCGCGCCCGGCAGTCGGGAAGCGCTGGGCCTTTTTGAAGCGCACGAGTTTGACGGAATTTTCACCGACGTGGGCATGCCGGGCATGAGCGGCTGGGAACTCGCGCATGCGATTCGTCAACGTAACGAGACGGTTCCGATCGCCGTAATCACCGGGTGGGGCGAAGCAGTCGGCTCTGACGAGCAGAAAGAAGCGCGCGTTGACTGGGTTGTTACCAAGCCTTTCCGCGCGGAACGGATTGCCGAGTTGGCCCAGGAGATTTACAAACGTCGCGACATTGCAGCGAAGCGAGCGTCGTTTTCAATCGTCGCCGCGTGATGCAGAGTTGAAGTTAAGACAAACTCTGCGGGCGGGACGCCCGCGCTCCCAGGTAATCGTTTCGCCCTCAGCGCGGTTCGTTCTTTACAATCTTCCAGTCCATTGCTTCAGCATCATCTGCGCGCTGACCGCTGTGCTCATTTGTTAAGGAATCGATCAGCAAACGCTTTCGATACTCGACCGCCCGCCGCACACTCTTCTCAACCACGTCGAGCGAAAAAGGCTTCAGCAGAAAATCGAAGGCGCCGAGCCTGATCAGACCTTGCGCGTGTTCCTGATCGCTGATGCCGGAGATGATGATGACTGGCGTGTCTGCAAACTTCTGCCGGATGTACCCCAACAATTCCAAGCCACTCAAACCGGGCATTGAAATGTCGGTGAGCACGACGTCGAAAGTCTCCGCATCGAGACGAGCAAAAGCTTTTTCCGCAGTCTCAGCGGTTTGGCAGGCGTATTCTTCAGAAAGAAGCTCGTAGAGTGTGTCGCGAATGGTGTCGTCGTCGTCGACAACGAGGACTCTTGACATGTTAGACCCTCCCACGTTTTTGCTGATGCGTGAGGCATCAGCGCAGAATAGTAACACACGCACCCTAGCTCTAAACGACTCTAAACGAAAATGAGGGCCGGCAACTTTCGTCACCGACCCTCACGTTTTCTACTCAGCTTGCGGCCAGTTATTGCGGGCCCGTTGCCTGAATGGTCAACTCCGTGCCTCGCGTCAGCGTGAGATCGTCACGACCCTGAACGTAGACCGATCCCGCACCACCACCGGCTCCGACGATGGCGCCGATCGCAGCACCCTTACCGCCGCCGGCGATCGCTCCAATGATCGCGCCCACCGCAGTGCCGATGGCGGCACGTTGCGCAGTTTTAGTGGTCTGACTGTCGTCCCTGACAGACCCTTCGTTGTCTATTTTGACGACTTCGCCCTGCGAATTTCGAACCGAGTCGAGAACGCCGGCGAAGCGATACGATCGGCCGTCGCGCATGCGAACGTTATCGAAGTTCAGCGTCATTTGTGACCTTCCGGTAATACGACCGCTGCGTTGAACGCCGGAAATGTGGCCCTCGATGATGGCGCCTTCATACTGAGAAGGCTGACGCACCGTCGCCGTGAACCGATCGCCTTCGTTGACGTTCGCAGTTGAAAGGTCGGTGTCGAGCACCGCCACCAAACGCTCGCCGTTGCGAATCACGAAATCAGTGTTTGACGGGTTGGTCGGATAGCCCTGCGTTCCCGAGTTGATATCAAAACGCGCAACGCTTTCAGTTTTGTCGTAGCTGCTCTGCACCGTCACCGGCGTCGTCAAACCCTGAACATAAACTCGACGAACGACGCTCAGCCTGCGTCCGTTGTCAATCGGATTGAACGTAACGTTGAATTCGGTGGCGCGGTCACCAACCGAGCTAACAGTCAACTGTTGGCCGCTCAACGTAGCCCGCGCACGAATGGTGCGGCCGCTGCCGGTCGTTTCAACGCGTTCGACACCGTCGGCCGAAAAAGTGATTTGCGGCGCGCGTGATGAAGCCAAAGTTACGTCTCTGCCTCGCAGGTCAATGGCGATCTGATCGGGAGACTCAAGCCGGGCCGCCAACTGATCGCGCAGCCTGGCGCGATTGCGGTAGGCGATGGAACGCGTGGCGCGGTCGGCTGCCTGGCCCGGATCGTCACTCTTCGACGGATCGAGACGATAAGTTCCGGTCAGAAGATTTGAGCCGTAGCCCGGATTGTTTGGATAGTTGTTGTTTGAATAGGTTTGGCCAACCGTCGGCCAAGTTAAGTTGTAGACAGTTGCCAGTTGATTTAGATCAGCGCGCAGGCTGGTCCAACTGCGAAGCACTGCGGCGTTGCGAACGTTTCGCGTTGTTATCAAATTGTCGACCAACGCCGCCCGGTTCAGAACGTCCTGGGCGTCGGCAGCGGTCGACTGTCTGCGATTAAACCCTTCCTGAAGCCGAACCACCGAAGTGCCCAGGTCGTCCGCCAATGTGTTCAGATTTTCCCGATTGGTTCCGTCGGTGCGGTTTCGATTCAGCGCGTTGACGTTGTTTCGGAAAACGTCAGTGCGATTTTTGACTCGAAGAATCAACTGCCGCACGGAACTTTGCGTGCCCCGATAAACCGATCCTTGTGCGCCTTGTGCGTTGGCCACCGTAGCTCCTGTCGCCAGCACTACGACAGCGAGAATGGCTACCAGCGTTTTTCTAACTGCAATCATTTCGTATTCCTCCAGATGTTTTAAGAGATGGGGCTTCTCAGGTTCCCACTTGTTTTGTCGCCGCGATGCCACCTCATAACAGAATTGAAACAGGACGCAAGACGGCGACTGCGGTTAACACAACAAGCACCGTGCCACGCGAGGTGGACCAGGCCTTTCCGTCACGAAAGTGTTGGGATTGAATGCCTAAAGCACCCAAAGGCGATATTCGCGAAGGTTTGGCCGTCGAGCCCTGTGTTATTCTTTGCCGGGAGGTGACCGTAATGAGTGCTGAAAACCCCAAAGCGGTTGTCCAATTGGCAAGCGACGATCTCTTTGTGGGGACTGCACCATCGGGCGCCGCGATAGTTATTGATACCGATAGCTCACGCCGCTCCGCGCCGAGTCCCATGGAACTGCTGTTGCTGGCGCTGGGATCTTGCACGGGAGTTGACGTCGTTTCGATCTTGAGGAAGAAGCGGCAGACTGTAACTGATTATCGCATCGAGGTGAGCGGTCAACGGCGCGAGGGTTATCCGCGCAGTTACGAGCGAATGACGGTGCATCACGTCGTCACTGGCCGTAAGATTTCAGAGCAGGCTGTGGCGCAGGCCATTAACCTCTCTGAAACAAAATATTGCAGCGTCGCCGGCACATTTAGGCCGACGGTGGAAATCGTTTCGAGCTTTGAGATCATCGAAAACAAGTCATGAAGTGTTTGGAAAACTATGAAACTAGAAAACTATGAACCGTTTGAAGGGAATAAACGCGTGAGGGGAATAAACATCGCCTGAGGGGCAACATTCGAACGTCAGCCGAAAGATCAAGAGGAAGGTTTTATTCAGTGAACATTAGAGCGCGTCTATCAATCGTGTTAGTCCTGGTAACACTGCTCGGCAGTGATGCGATTCCGCAAGCAAGCAAACCGGCAAGCAGCGACGCCAGTCTGGCAGCGGTGCGCCGGCAGGATCAATACACGCGCAACGCTCGCGGCGTAGTCACACGCCTTTCCCCCGAAGAGCATCTGCGCCGTGCGACTGTCTACCATACCAACCGTGCGTTCGAAGAGGCGCGCGATCATTGGCAGGCGTTCATGAACTACTACCCCGAGGATTCGCGCGTGGCGGAAGCTCTCCTCGGCATGGGCCGTTCCTACTACCAGGCGCGCCGCTACAGTGAATCCTTCAGCGCTTACGATCGGCTGGCCCGTAGTTATCCCGCCACCAAAGAAGGCCGCGAAGGACTCAACTTCAGCGCCGCCGCGCTGCTGCGCATGGGCAAAGCTTCGGAAGCGGCCGACCGTTACATCGATTACATCAATCGCTATCCCGAAGGCGAAAGAATTGAGACGGCCCATCTGAACGCCATCGACACGCTGCGGGAAGCCGGACGTTTGCAGGACGCGAGCGCCTGGGTCGCCAAAACCAGACAACGATTCGCAGGTACGACGACCGACACCAATGCGCTGTTTGGGCAGTTGCGATTGGAGATCGCCGAAGGTAACTGGAGACGAGCGATCACCGCGGCTGATGAACTGAGCTTGAAGAGTTGGCAGCGTGGCGTGAACACCAGTTCGGCGGAAGTCGCCTACCTGAAAGCTTACAGTTTGGATCGCGCGGGCAATCGCGACAACGCTGTCGCGGCGTACTTTCTGGTTCCCGGGGGCATCGATTCTTACTACGGCTGGCTGGCGACCGAGCGACTGCAAAACATCGCCGACGGCAAGCGACGTGAAATGGTCGACGAGCGGATGAGCCGTAATCGTTCGCAAGCGTCTGCCGCGGCGGATCGTTACCCGGCTCCTTACCGACAGACAATCGTAGCAACGGCGAAGGCCCGCAAACTCGATCCGCGTTTCATTCTCGCGTTGATCAAGCAGGAAAGCGTTTTTCGTCCGACGGCAAAGTCACCGGCCGGCGCCCGTGGGTTGCTACAACTGACAATTGACGCGGCTCAGAAGTACGCGTCCAACGCCGGCATGAAGCGCGTACAGGAAAGCGAACTCTACGATCCGGAGACTTCGATTCGTCTTGGCAGTGAATATCTGGCGGAACTCTACGAAATGTTTCCGAATATGACTGAAGCCGTCGCGGCTTCCTACAACGGCGGTGAAGATAATGTGGCGCGCTGGGTGCGACGAGCGAAACAAAAGGACCCAGGCGTGTTTACCTCTGAAGTTGGCTTCGACGAAACGAAAGGCTACGTGCAGAAAGTAATGAACAACTACCGGGTCTACAAACAGATCTACACGGCAGACCTCGCGAGGAAATAGTGTGCAGAAGGCAGTGGGCGGTGGGCGGTAGAAAGCGAAGAAGCAGTGACGAGCGTTCGCGGCTCTGCCCCTTTCGACTGCCCCACCGCACACTGCACACTGCCCACTGACGTTACGGTTCCGGGCTGAACCGTCTGTCCTCAAAACCTCTGGCGCTTTCCCGTCTGCGCAATGGATCGGGACGTTCGTAGGGACGTGGCAGAATTCCCAGTCGCACTAACGCCGGATAGTATTCATAGCGAATCATCACTTCCGCCGCCGGCCGCGAGTCGAGTTCCATATTCACCCAGCGCACATCGTTGTGGACCGACCGCCCAATTCCCGTCGCCGCATATTCGTCATTTGGCTGCGGCGCAATCACACCCTTGCGCCTGGCGGAATCGTCACCAGAACTGGCGGCAGAATCTGACCGCTCCACCGAAGGCTCACCAGTTCCCGCTGACGGCGCTTCAGAATTCTTTCGCCGGCCGTCTTCTTCATAACGTGGATACGGACGCGGATGCGGGTAAGGCGGCGTCACCGGAATCGGGTAAGGCCGACGCTCGCGAAAGAACACGGCCGAGACTGCGCCGAGGTTCGAAGTCTGACCCAGCTTGGCGCCGTACGACTCGCGCTCGGAAGTAAAGTAAAAGCGCCGCGCTCGCTCTGAACTCATTTGCCAGCCGCTGATGCTGATTGTTCCGTACGCCTCGATCACCCACTTGCTCGCGTTCCAGGCGGAACTCCGCCGGGCATCGATAGTGTTCAGACCATCGACCGACAGCGCGACCGCAACCCGGTAGGGCAAGGGATTTCGAACTCTGACTTCGTATTCCGCGCCCGCGATCGCTTCGACGTAGCTGCGACCCTTCGCTGCATACTCCTGCAGCGGGCGGCCATCGACCAGGATTTCGACTTCAAAACCTCGGTCGTAGTTGACCACGGCAGCCTTCTGGCCGACAGCTACAGACGTAGCCGCCTGCGTTCGGACGTTCAAAAACACGAAAGCGCCGACAATGATCAGCGCCAGCCCTCCACAGCAGAGTAATGCCAGTCTCTTCACGATGCTTCCTCCTCGCCGAAATTAAGCCCCTAGTTACCCATTGACCCGAGGAATGAACGATTCATTCAGTATCTTCTTGCATCCTAACGTGACTTTAAGAGCTTTGCATGAAAAGAAAAACATGACTACGCGACCCGGGTCAACACTTATGAACCAGCCGTAAAACAGCTGGCCTAAACGCCCTGCGGGCGGGCCTCGTAAACGAGGCACTGCCGAGTTGGGTGCGGCTTTATCGTGTTGAGTAAACAAAGGATGGAGGCTACAATGTCGCGCTTACCTTTTCCGATTGTGTTTCTGATCGATTCTGTTACAACGGGCAGCTAGGAGTACCGATGGAATATGTACTGACCGCAACTAAGACCGAAGCTCCGGCCGGATCTTACTACGACAAGATTGCGGCCTTTTATGACTTGACGTTCAAACTGAACGGCTACGGTCGGTCGCTCGATCAGTACTTCGCAAATCATCCGCTGCCCGTCTCGCGCGGCGCGAAAATTCTTGATGCCGGCTGCGGCACTGGCCTGCTGACGCTGGCGCTGATGCGTTCGCTTCACTTCCCGGTGAACATCACTGCGCTGGATCTTTCGGCGACTTCAATCACGGCCGCCAAAAAAGCAGTGGCTGACAGTCCCGGGCGAACGCGCGATGTAACTTTTGCCGAGGGCAACCTGTTGTCGCTTCCCTTCGCGGACAATTCACTCGATATGGTCGTGACCAGTGGCGCGCTCGAATACGTTCCACTTGACGAAGGGATGGCGGAACTCGCCCGCGTGATCATGCCGGGTGGACACCTGTTACACATTCCCTGCCGTCGCCCATCACCGGCAACTACCTTCCTCGAAATTCTCTTCCGCTTTAAGTCGCATCCGCGCAGAGACATCCTGAGCCAGACGGAACGGCACTTTCGCATGATCCATGAATATCGCTTCCCACCGATGCAGATCATCGGCTGGAGCAAGACGGCGATGCTGGCGCGGAAGATGTAAAAGCAGGAATACAGTAGACAGAATTCAGAATACAGTAGACGGAAGTTGTGGCCTTTGTACTTGGTGCCTTGTACTTGGACCTTCTACTTAGTGCTTTGTACTTTGTAACTCAGTGCTTTGTTCTTGGGTGGCTGCGCAAAACGAGGTCGAAACGGACTGGGATTCTGTCTCCTGGCTACTGTCTTCTGTTTACTGTCTTTTGTTTACTGTCTCCTGTCTTCCAGTCACTCCCGGTAAGTTGAATCCATCCGATCAAGTTTTCTGAGCAATCCCGGCCACGTCAGTTGAGCGCCCTGCCCGACCGTCACCGCGCCGAGTTGTGAAGCGACCCCTTGAAGCACCGGATCCGGCACCGGCAGCAGGGCGCCGCCACCGGCCTGCGCAAGAATTTGAATCCGGCAAGCGCGCTCGAGAATATACATCGACAGAAACGCTTCCGCTGCAGTTCTCCCAACCGTCAGCAGTCCGTGATTCCTGAGAATCATATTGCTCTTGCCGCCGAGGTCCGCTACCAACCGCGACTTCTCGTACTCGTTCAACGCCAGGCCTTCGTAATCGTGATAAGCCAGCGATGCGAGGGCAAACAGCGACTGCTGGGAAATCGGCAGCAGACCCGCCTCCTGCGCCGAAACGGCGATACCATAGTCGGTGTGCAGATGAATCACACAGAGCGCGTCCTCTCGCGCCGCGTGCACCGCGCTGTGGATCGTGAAGCCGGCCGGATTGATGAAGTAAGCTGAAGGCATCACGATTTCACCCTGCAGATTGATCTTCACGAGACTCGACGCCGTTATTTCGTCAAACATCATTCCGTAAGGATTGATCAGAAAATGATGTTCGGGTCCGGGCACGCGGGCCGACAGGTGCGTGAAGATCAGATCGTCCCAACCGTAATGAGCAACCAGCCGATAAGCCGCCGCCAGATCGACTCGCTGCTGCCACTCCTCTTCCGACACCTGATCTTTTACGCTCATCCGTTTCTCCGCAGTACTCATCGTCGTTCTCCGTTGATTATCGGGATGGAGTCTTACTCACCGGTACCAGGCGAATGATGCGATCGTCGTCGGCAGCCGGCGAGCCGCGGTCGTCGCGATTTGAAGTCGAGAAATAGAGATAGCCGTCGGGCCCTTCAGCCACGTCGCGAATCCGACCATAGTTTCCTTGAAGCAAATTCTCCTGCGTGATCACGCGCCGCCCGTCCAGCACCACGCGAATCAACCGCTCGCCTTTCAAGCAACTAAAAAAGAAGTTGCCGCTAAACTGCGGAAACGCCGAGCCACGATAGAACATCCCGCTCGCCGGCGCGCACGCAGGCGTGTACTCCAACAGCGGCGCTTCCATGCCGGCCCGGGTCTGCGTGTGATGAATCACGGGCCAACCGTAGTTTTTGCCCTGCTCGATGATGTTCACTTCGTCGCCACCGCCCGGTCCGTCAAACCCACTTGGCCCATGCTCGGTTTCAAAAATTAAATTCGTCCCTGGTTGGAAATCGAGTCCCTGCGAATTGCGATGTCCGTAGGACCAAATCTCAGGCCGAGCATCCTTTTGATTGACGAAAGGATTGTCCGTGGGAACTGTGCCGTCGTCGTTGACGCGAAGAATTTTCCCAGCAAGCGAGTTGAGTTGCTGGGCCAACTCGCGCCGGGTGGCGTCGCCGGTAGTGATATACAGCTTTGCGTCGGGACCGAAACGCAGTCGGCAACCCGCGTGATACTCGGCGGCCGGGAGATTCTCAATGATGACGTGGCGCTCAGTTAATCCGTTTTCAGCGTCGCGATAACGAACCACGCGAACGTACTGAGTGTCGCCCTCGTAGACGTAGGAGAGATAAAGCAAACGGTTCGAAGCAAACTGCGGATGAAGCGCAATGCTCATCAGGCCGCCTTCGCCGGACGGCGCTACGTCAGGGACGGTGAAGAGCGGCTGCGGTCGGAGCTTGCCGTTCTCGTAGACGCGAATGCGCCCGGCCCGCTCAGTAAAAATCATGCGGCCATCAGGCGCCCAAACAATTGACCACGGCACTTCGAGATTGGCCGCGACGGTTTCAACCCGAAAGCTGACTTGACCCTGTCCCGGTGAAGCCTGCGCCGCGGTGCTTTCCACTTCGCCCGCTCCCCGCCCCGGCGGCGGATGACCACAGGCGAGCATCGCAAGGATAAGAAAAGGAAAAACGGTTAACAGGGGACAAGGGGAACGGAAGAAACCGAAAAAAGGGAAAGGGGTAAAGGGCAAAGAGTAATTCGAGCTGGAGCGTCTGCGTTTTAGGTTGGCGATTGCTGCTTTAAGTTGGCCGGGTCTGAGAACCGGAATGGCTACTTCAAGTTCGGCACAAGGTCTTGCGCCTTCCCCTTTACCCATTCCCCTTTGCCCCCGTTTCACCATTCCCCTTTTCCCCCATCTCGGTCTCTTCCCCGTGGCTCAGCGTTCAATGTATTCGTGCAGCAGTTTGATCTCGTCGCCCTGCTCGCCTAGTTCCACGCGCATCAGATCGCGCATCGACAGCATGCCCACCCAACGCTCGCCGTCCACCACCGGCAAGTGGCGCGTGCCAATCACTTCCATCCTTTCCAGAGCTTGATGCGGCGTCTCGTCGCAATTGATCACCGCGCGCAATTCGCTGAGGACGTCCCCGACTCTCACTGACGTCGGATCGCGTTTCTGGACCACCACTCGCCGCAGGACATCGCGCTCAGAGAAGACTCCAAGAAGTTTGCCCGCGTCGTCGACTACGCAAACTGCGCCAACGTTGCGCGACGCCATGAACTCAGCAGCGTCCTGCACACTTGCCGACGCGTTCAAAGAATACGGCTCCCGATCGCGAATGACGTGTCTGATCAGCATCATGATGAGCCTCCTGGGGATTGCTCGGATTGTTAAGGGATTGCGATGGCTATTATAGAGAAACCGGCAGAGTCTGTCTCTAGTGAACTGGCGGACGCATTTCGATCGAACTGGCCGCGGCCTTGCGCGGATGAACGCGGATCTCATGAGCAGAATAATGAAGTTGAAGTTGGCGCCTTTTCAGATTCGTCTCATCCGCGTAAATCCGCGGCCAACTTCTTTTCTGCCCCGTGCCTTCTCATTACAAGGTCGTTAGCCGAAAAGACTCGCCTGCGCCGTCGGACGTCGAAACGTGCTCTCGCGATTCCCAAAGCGTTTGCTGGTTCGATTGAACCCCAGCCGCTCTGAGTGAATCTTGAACAGGCGCTCGGTCGCCGCCCAGTACTCGCCTTTGCCGCGCATGCGCTCGCCGAACACACTCGAGTTCACTTTGCCGCCGCGTGCTTCACGAATTCGATTCATGACGCGATTAGCTTTCGTCGGCAACTTCTCGCGCAAGCGCTCTTCGAAGTACGGCGCGACGCTCCCGGGCAGCCGCAGCATGTTGATGAACGCGAGCGTGGCGCCCGCGTCTTTCGCTTTCTTCAAAAGCACCGGCAGTTCGCTGCTGAGACCGGGTATCACTGGCGCGATGCCGATGCCTACCGTGATGCCGGCAGCGGCGAGATCGGCCATCGCGTGAAAGCGCGCCTCGGGCAACGGCGCGTAAGGTTCCACCGCTCGCGCCACTTCGCGGTCAGTAAACGGAATCGTAAAAAACACGCCGAGATGCGCATCTTTCGCGAGTTCTTGCAGCACGTCGATGTCTCTGCGGATCAAAGCAGACTTGGTAATCACGCCTACCGGTTGCCGAAACTCCGCGCAGATTTCCAGACATTGCCGCGTCAGCTTGTAATTCGCTTCGAGAGGAATGTAGGGATCAGAGGTGAACGAAAATACAATCTCGTCTCCACGCCATGATGGTTTCATAAACTCCTGGCGCAGCAGCGCGGGCGCGTTGACCTTGACGACAATCTTGCGATCAAAGTCGGTGCCGGCGCCGTAGCCAAGATACTCGTGCGTCGGGCGGCTGAAGCAGTAGGTGCAACCGTGGATGCAGCCGCGATAACAATTGACGGTGAAATCAAAACCGACGTCGGGACTGTCGTTGTGCGTGATGATCTTGCGGGTCTCAGTCTCTTCAAAAACTTCCAGCTTCGCTTCGGGCGGTTCGCCCAGCCACTCGACTGAGTGAGCAAGCCAGGGATTGGGAGGATTTTCTACGTAATTCATAAGACTTTGTTTTCAGTGACTTGCTTGACGGGACGGTTGCTGCCCAAGCCCGCAAGTGCGTCCCATCGATGAAACACGCAATCTTAGCAGAGCTGAATTGGTTTGGCGAGCTTTGGAGTTCAGAGGTTAGGGTCCTGGTCTTGGCGGCACAGAGATTTGATTTGAGTTACCAGCGAGAGGATTGCCGGCTAAGAATCGCTCTCAGCTCTGCGATTCGATCACAACGACAGACTCGATTGCAGCGTAGAGCACAAAAGTTTGAGTTCCCGCTGCTGTCTCGCGGTCGGTGAGGAGTACGTGGTCGTTTGTAATCTCGCCGACGTGGCCTTTGTAAACGACGCCGGAGAGACTCCTGACAGTAACCAGTTTGCCTTTGTAGCGCGAACAAATTTTCAATGTGCTGCTGTGGCATGTTCGTTTTCCCGTTTTGGCTTGGCGAATTCGCAGACGCTTTTCACTCACGTTCGCTGCGGTCTTCCGACCATTCCACGAAGAAGAGCCTGTAGTTGTCCGGATCCTGCAAAGTAACGAAGCGACCGCCCCAGCCTTCGTCCGCCGGCGGCCAGACCTCGGCGCCTTTTTCAGTTAACTCCCGATAGTATTCATCGACGTCCGCGACGCCCAGGAAGAAATTCACTCCGCGCCCGCGCTTCAACATCGTCTCCAGGTGTTGCGCCAAAATAATCTTCAGGGCGCCCGCTTGCAACGTCGCCATCGGCGGTTCAGATTCGGGAGTGTGCTTGCTGATTTCGAAACCAAGCAACTCGTGGTAGAACGCGAGAGACTCCTCGATGCTGTTAACCTCGAGAAACAACAGATCCAGTCCAGAAACTTGCATGCAAACAGTCTCTCACAAGGTTGTGAGCAGAAGGTAGACGCCGTACAGACAAACGAAAACAACGCACCAAAAAACCACCTCCGGCCCACGCGGATGACGGCGCAACGGATTTAAAAACGGCTGCGAGGCGATCACCGCACGCATCGCACTGCGCGCCATCAGAATTCCAAAAATGATCACCAGGACGGCCAGAATTCCCAGCGGCCAGAGGAACCAAATCCACTGAAAGCGGACCAGCAGGAGCAGAAACAATCCGATCAGTAAACAAAAGAACGCGCTCAACCCGTGGCCCAACAAACCGACGTCCCGAGCAGTCGGAGCGGCAACGGGCACGAAAGCAACGGCCGGCTTCGCACGCTCGGCGTCATACGCTTGCCGGCTCGTCGCATTCCTCAAAACGCTGTAAGCCTCGTTGAGGGACTTCATCTCCTCTTCGCTGCCGCCACGGTCTGGGTGACGGCGCGCGGCCATCCGTTTGTACAGCCGCTCCAGGTCGCGCGCGGTTGTGCGTTCGTTCGCGCCGAGGATTTCGTAGTAATCTTTATGCGAATCAAACTGGCTCATGCGGTTCGCGATTTTAGAAGTCAAGTTGCCGATTTGCAATTTTTGACTGGAGTAAACAGCAGACTAGCGAAAGGACGAGTGACCAGGCTGGGAGCGCAGACATCCTGTCTGCAGTGAGGCAGGGCTTCCCTGCCGAAACTCCTGGTCAAGCCGATTTCTTAGGTCAACTACTGTTCGCGCCTGCGGCGCTCATTGCAGACAGGATGTCTGCGCTCCCAGGATAGCCCCCTCGTCCTTTGGCTGCGTACTGTCTACTGTCTACTGTCTACTGTTCTTAACCATGGCCCATCAATTTGCCCCAGGCGATGATCTTGTTTTCCAACTCGAAAGCGGGTTGGGCCTGCTCCGCATTCTCGCGGTTGAAGGCGAAGGAGCTGAGACTGTTTGGCATCTGCTTGCCTACGACGATTTTTTCCCAAGCGTTGAAGCTGCCGAAGCAGCCCTCAAGGGTCCGGCGCCCATGCCCGTCCGCCAGGCTCACATGGCGCTGACCGATCGCGCCTTCGAGCGAACGCCGGCGGCGCGACTCGGCAACCGCGGCCTTACGGAAGACGAGCTCGCAGCTTATCGTGAGTGGCAAGCGTCTGCTGAGCGAAAAGTTTCTGACCGCTCGGCTCTGCTGCAACTCGGCATCCGGTAATCGCAAACCTGTGCTGCATCGACCGAGTTCAACCTGAACAGTATCGACCGGATTCAGAAAGTCCAAAGTCCATGTTCAAAATGCAACGTCAAAACCAGACCAGCAGCCGTAGCGCAGCTTGCTCTCTACTTCTGCTCGTCCTGTTGCTTTGCGTCTTCGTTCCCCACTCGTTTGCGCGTCGTACTGAACGACTGATCGGTTCCTGGCGTCCAACTCACTACAACGTTTCACTCACTTTTAACGACCGCTTGCAGGAAATCACGGCGGGCAAGGCTGAGATCACTATCCTCGCGCTGAAAGACACTTCGCAAATTGATCTCGATTTTGGCGAGCTGCCGATCGACTCTGTCGCCGTCAACAACCGCGCAGCGCCATACGCACATGCCGGCGGCCTACTTAACATCAAACTCGCAAACACGCTGCGGCGCGGGACGAGCGTTCGTGTGGTTGTTTCATATCACGGCAAGCCGAAGGACGGTTTGATCCTGACGACGGACAAAGCCGGCAAACCGTCTGCGATCGGCGACAACTGGCCCAATCGCCTTCATCATTGGCTGCCCAGCCTGGACCATCCGTCCGCGAAAGCCACCGTGAGATTCTCGGTGACAGCGCCGGCGCGCGACCTGGTGGTTGCGAATGGCAAGCTCGATCGCGTCGAGAACGCTTCTAAGACGACTCGAACCTGGACCTACACCGAGTCAGTTCCAATTCCTCCCTATTGCATGATCATCGCTGTTGGAGAGTTTGCTCGCGTTGACCCGCCTCAGGAAATTACGCCGCTTTCTTATTTTGTGCCGGAGCCGGATCGAAGTTTCGCGCTGCAGGGCTTTGCTCCCGCCAATCCGTCGCTGAAATTGTTCAGCGAAACTGTGGCGCCCTATCCGTATGAAAAACTCGCTCTGATCGTCGGCGCCACGCGTTTCGGCGGAATGGAGAATTCCAGCGCCATTGTTTTCACGAGCACGTTGTTCAATCCGCGCGCGGGCGAGCCACTCAGCGATGTCTTCAAAATTCGCGAGGGTCTTGTGGAATTGGTCGCGCATGAGATCGCGCATCAGTGGTTTGGCGATTCTGTGACCGGGGCAACCTGGGCGGACCTTTGGCTGAGCGAAGGCTTTGCGGAATATTTCGCCGGACTCTTCATTCAGCGCCACGAGGGCGAGGCGGCATTTCAGCGCTACCTGAAACAGGAGGCGGATGCTTACTTCAACTACGAAAAGAAAACGCGCACACCCATCCACGATACCGAAACCGAAGACCTCTTCAAACTTCTGAACGCCAACAACTACCAAAAGGGCGCCTGGGTGTTGCACATGCTGCGCTCGGAACTGGGCGACGAAAACTTCTTTCGCGGAGTTCGCCTCTATTACGGCGCGCATAAGAATGCGACGGCAACGACTGAAGACTTGCGCGCCGCTTTCGAGAAAGTGTCAGGACGGAACTTGAAGGATTTTTTCGCGCGTTGGATTTATAGCGCCGGCCATCCGCACTACGAACTTTCCTGGGAATGGAACACTGGGGCGAAAAAGTTGAGGCTTGTGCTCAAACAGCTACAGCCTGAACCTGCCTTCCCGAACGCTCTGCCGATCGACATCGTCACCGCCAGCGGCAAACGGCGCGTCGTCCTCAAACCAATCGGCAAAGAAACCGTCGCAGAGATCAAATTGGACGAAGCTCCCGCCACGATCACCGTCGATCCTGACAATACTGTGCTGAAAGAAGTCAGCGTAAATCAGAGCCGCTAGATACCAGAAAATTGCGGTTGTGAGTAGAGGCAGGCCTGATCGGTCTGCTGGGAGCGCAGACATCCTGTCTGCAATGAGGCAGGGCTTCCCTGCCGAAAACCCCTGATCCTGTCGAAAGGACTCTTAAGGATCGTTACGGTTCGCGCCTGCGGCGCTCATTGCAGACAGGACGAGCACCCCCCTCGGGGCTGCCCGGCTGGGGACCCCACTTGCTGCGCTCCCAGCTATCTGGCCACTGACCACTGGCCACTGACTACTCACTTACGGCTGTGGCTCCCCGCCGCCCGCATCCTTAGCTTCCTTCTTGCGACGCGGCGCGCGCTCGACATGACTCGCGCTGGTCCACTCAGCAAGCAGCGCCGGATTGCTTGCATACTTGTTTCGCATGATCGCCTCGAGTTTGTTCATTACCGCGACTCCCTCGTCAACCTTTGTCTCAATCCCAACTCGCGCCGCGACAGACTCGCCCGTTCCTCTCGATTGATTATTTATTGCTGCCTCAAGGGCGGCGATGTCGTCGCGAAGGTCCTCCAGAAAATCAGCGGGCATTTCGTGTGCGATGAAGTGAGCAGCGAGTGGCGTGGCGTCAGCAAGAAAGGCCCGCGCCGCATTCAGCAGGAGTTGATCGTTGCCGATCGGCGGCATACGGAATTTGTCGTCGATCCCGGGGACATCGGCGGCCATCGCACGCGCGGTGAGATTGATGGCTTTCAAGTCTGCACGCAACTCCTCGCGCGCCTGCCCACGCGTTGTCGTTCCTTCGAACGCCGCGCCGCGACTGGAGGTCTGTTGCGCTCCGTGCTCGTCCAAATCGCTGACAATGCCGGCGAGCCTCGCGAAGAGTTGAGCAGCAAGACTGGTGGGTGCGAAGTCGGAAGCGTGCGCCTGTCCGAAGACGTGCGCGCGCACAAATGCCTGGTATTTTCGATTTTCAGAATCGTTCATCGAGAACCTCCTATGAAGATGAGTTGAAGGTTTTCACTACCCGGTCTGTTACTAGGATCGAGGAGTGAGCTAATTTGAATTCGCGTCCGCTGCGAGGGTAAACGCTAATCCAATGGGACAAAATGCGAGGCGGATTTTAGCACGAGCGCGGGATGCCGTGTCGAGAAAACTGATGCTAGTGGTACATTTGGTTTTGGATTCCCGAGAGCATCCTAATTGAGTCGCCGTAGATTTGTTGAGTTACGCGAGGCTTGCCCGAATCAGTACCGATGTTTGATCGATGATAAGTTGAAAACAGGACGCGGAATCCCGAGTGTGCAATTACCGAGATCTTGAGTCACTCTTCGACAGCTTCAGCTTGTCATCAATGATGGATTCGACGCTCACACCTGCAAGTCTTGCGTAAGCTAACAAGACTGGTAACGGCGGTTCACGATCACCTCGCTCATAACCTGAAATACTCGCTCGGTTCTCGACGCCAAGCTTCGCGGCAATCTCCGATTGAGAAAGTCCGAGGTCGTTACGGAGTTGCGCTAGCTTGTCCGCCAGCTTGCGCGGGGATGGTCGGCGTCTGCTTACCATCAGGTTTCTTCTCCTGATGGTTTGAGCTTGCTATTAGTACGAGTTCGTACTAGACTGCGCGCCGTGTTGGAGAATGCCCGGAACGCTTGCGTCGTCCGGGCGAAGCTCATTAACCAGTTGATCCTCGCCTTTTAGTTAACATCACGATCTTTCGGAATCTTAGCATAGGTGAGCGTGGCTCCCTGTTGGTAAAGGAGAAGCGGCCTTTGCTGACAAACGCGCTCCCTTGGAGGGTGGCGGTTGCGGGGGTGGGGACGTTGACCGCCACCCTCGTCTCAGTCTTGGGATACAAGAAATTTTGTATCTGATACCGCGCGGCTGCTGTGGCGCAGACCCTTGGCGGAAATTGCGTCGATGGGATGGGCTAAAGCCCGCTAATTTTCAGAAAACGGGGCGTTTTGCTGAGGAAATCGCGCAGTTTGCCCGGTTTTCACACGCTGGGAATGGAGTGTTTGCATGCCTGAATCGGTACTTTGCACGACTTAATGAAGTGTTTGCACGCCTGAATCGATAGTTTGCACCGCTGAATGGAGGGTTTGCACGCCTGAATCGGTACTTTGCACGACTTAATGAAGTGTTTGCATGCCTGAATCGATAGTTTGCACCGCTGAATGGAGGGTTTGCGCGCCTGAATCGGTACTTTGCACGCCTGAATGGAGGGTTTGCGCGCCTGAATCCGTACTTTGCACGACTTAATGGCGTCTCTGCACAGTTGAATGGCTACATTTGCGCGCCTGAATCTGAGAATGTTTGCACGGCTGAATGAGGAGTTTGCGCGCTCGGGCGGCGGGGGTTTGAACGACGAAGCCAACGGTTTACATGCCGCGTTCACGCGGCTGGCCCGGAGGGCGTTTAGGCCAGTCGTTTTACGGCTGGTTACGCGCGACAGGATCGTTCGATGAGGCCGTTTGAACGGCCTTTCGATTCAGCAACGCACCCGGAAGGCCGCTAAACCGGCCTCGCTGGATCTTCAGAGCCCAGGTGAACCAGCTGTAAAACGGCTGGCCTAAGCGCCCTGCGGGCCAGCCGCGTAAACCGGCACGCTTAGCCCGCTCACGATGGGCCACTGCCCTGAACTGCCGGACATTGGACTTTGGACTTTGGACTTCGTTTCACGGGCCGAAGCGTTGGCGATACTCGCCGGAGACGATGAAGGCCTTCACCATCTCCGCGTTTACGAAGTTGCCATTGAACTCATTCAACTTGCCTAGCCAGAAGTTGTAACCGCCAAAGTCCAGATTCGCTTCCGGCGGATCGTAAGGATTGCGACGCAGGTAGCCGAAATACTGCGTCAGCACGAAGGCTTTGTTCAGTTCCAATTGCTTCAAGCTTGAGTTTTCGGCAACCCTGCGGAGTGCGCGCGCGCGCGCGGCTGTGTCTGCGGTATTTGCGGCGGCGCCAAACTCGCCAATCACCGACAGCCTCTCTTCGGCCGACGGCGTGACGCCGGCATTCGCGTAGAGCGCGTCGACAAACTCAGGCGGCATCAACGCGGTTGGATGGGCAGTTAAGAAACGGGGACGCGAAACGAACTTCTGGGCGTAGGCGACCTTGTTGTTTTCCAGTCGCTGTTCCCAACCGGAACGACCAACCACTACACCTTCGCCAATCTGCTGCGTGTCAGGCAGAAATTCAGCAAACGTGAGCGGCACCGGCGCGTTCGTGATATTCCCGTAGCCCGCCTTGTACATGCGATAGACAAGGTAACCAGTTTCCTGAAACTCGATTGAAAGGTAGAACGCCGCGGACACGTTTATTCGTCGCAGTTCGGCGTTGCAGTTCGCGCCGGGTTGCTGACATTCAGTGATCTGGTTGGTCCAGAAAGCCAAACCCTCAGGATCGTCGAACCCATCACGGTTAAGGAAGTCGTGGTAGTGCTGGCGCACAAAACTCTCGGCGTGGTCGATCGAATTTGCCGGTGGTGAATTCCAGAACGAATTCTCGATCTGCAGGGTGGCGGTCACGAGCGCACCCAACTGCGCGCCTCCGGTTGGATTAGAGAGCGTCACCTCGAGTAACTCCGTGCCCTCGGCAAAGGCGTCGATGTTGACCAAAACCTGAATGTCTCTCGCTGGAATCCCGGCATCGAAATGAAGCGTGCCGCTGACAGCCGTGTAGTCTTTGCGCCCGTCGGCGGTGACATCCGAGGTGGCGTAGTCAACCGTTGCCGGCTGGCTCGTGTCACCCTTGCGTTCGACGGTGATGGTGGTGCGGCCGGCTAGCTCCGTGGTGGTGAAGACCGGGCTGTCGAAGCTTAGCGTTCCGCCCGGCGCATCGTCGTTGTTAATCGTGCCGGTGCCCTGCGCGTCGCTGATCGTCGCGTTGGTTGGCATATCCAAGTTCACGAAGAAAGTTTCGTTTGGCTCAAACGAAAAGTCTCCGATGACTGCCACGCCGAACGACTTGGTTGTTTCGGTTGGCGCAAACGTCAGCACCCCGATATTTCTGAAATAGTCGCTGCCGGGGGGTGTTATTCCCGGCGGGGCTGGGATTGTCACGGCTGTGCCATCCGCGGTCTCAAAACGCACGGTGACTGTCTGGGCGGTTTGTGCGGACAGCGTGACTGTGAACGCGGCATTGTGAGTGCCGCTGTTGCCTTCAGTGACGGCGGCATCGTTGATGGCGATGGTCGGCGACGGATCGTTGTCAGTGATTGTTAGGACGGCGCTGACGGGCGTTCCCAAACTGCCGGTGCCTGTTGCGGTCGTCAGCGTCAGGTTAACGGTTTCATCCGGCTCATCCAGCGCATCGTTTGTAATCGCCACATTGAAGGTCTTAGTGATTTCGCCGTCGGCGAAGATCAAGGTGCCGCTCGTCGCCGTGTAATCCTGACCGGCGGTGGCCGTGTTGTTAGCGGTCGCGTAGTTGACGCGCGCTTCGCCGGCTGAGCCACCCGTGCGAGTCACCGTGATAGAAGCGTTCACGCCATTTTCGGCGACTGAGAAAGTTGCCGCGCTAAACTGCAACGCGCCGCCTTCCCTGACAGTGATGGTGAAGGACTGTGTGGCGGACGTATCGATCCCACCGTTCGCCGTGCCTCCGTTATCCATGAGCGCGAGCATGATCGTCACCGAACCGCTGACTCCGGCCGCGGGCGTATACGTGAGCGTGCCGGCCGAACTAACAGCCGGTGCGACAGCGAAGAGACTGGGGTTGCTGTTGCCGCTTATTACAAAGTTGACTGCCTGACCTGATTCGTTGAATGGGCCCGCGAGGATGGCGCCGGCCCAATTGTTTACGGTTTGGGCGCCAGCATTTTCGTTGACTGTTTGATTCGGGCCTTTAGTGAACGACGGCGCATCGTTCACCGAGTTGACGGTCAGCAGGAACGTGTCCGTCATCGTCTGGCTGTTGTTGCCGTTGACTGTGACCGTGATGGTTGACGTGCCGAAAAGACTGCCGACCGGATTGATTGTCAGCGTTCGCGTCGAACCTGTGCCCGAGATCGAGATGTTCGCCGAATTGTTTGGCACCAGCGTGGTGTTGCTGGAGACAGCCGTCACACTTGTAATTGAGGCTGCGCCGCCGACAGTGAAAGGCAGCACGAACGACGCGTCTTCATTGATTGTGTGGTTAGCGATGTCCGCAACGGAAACTTGTGCCTCGAAAGCTCCGATATCAACTGTGTCAGTTGTATTCGCGTCTGGTCCATCAACCTTGCGGGAAAAGCCGGCGCCTCGCTGATCAGTGGTGAGCGCAGCGGCAAGCGTGGGCGCGCAGCTATTATCAAAGACACAGTTGTCGCCGCCGTCGAGCGCTGGACTGCCGGCAAGCAATGCGTGGGTCATTGTCGGTCCGCCGTTATTTGCGAGTGAAGCAAGGCGCGGATCGAGCGGCGCTGACGTAGTACCAAGCTGGTCTGTGGCGTTGAAGCCTGAACTGCCGTCGGCATTGCGGATCAGGTTGTGCCCAAGCGAGTTATAAGGCACATTGCCGTCGAGGTCTGTGCCATTCGGATTACCGGCCAGACTGTTATGAGCGACGATGGTGTTCTGGATAGTGACGGAGCTGGAACTGTTGAACTGATGAATTCCGGCGCCGCCGAAAGTATGAAGTGCGGCGTTGAAGGCTATCGTGCAGTTCGTCAGCCTGGCAGGTCCGGCATTCCAGAGGCCGCCGCCGGAACCGCCAGGACCACCGGTACTGTTTCCGGAGATGGTCGTATTGGTCAGGTTTAGAATGCCGGAGTTGTACATCCCGCCACCGACGCCTGCTTCGGAGAAGGTCGAAGTGCTTTGCCCGCCGGTTACGTTTCCGCTGATTGTCGTGTTGGTGACGGCGAGTGAGCCGGTCTCAAGTGGATCTCCGTGGAAGATGCCGCCGCCGAAACCTCCCTGACCAAACTGTCCGGCTGCCGCGCCGGTGTGGTTTCCGATGATGGCGCTGTTTGTTATGGAGACGTTACCTCCGTTGATGCTGATCCCTCCGCCCACGCCACCAGAGCCGCTGTTGCTGGGAGTGGCAACGTCTGCGCTTTCGGTGGTGTTGTTGTTAACTGTGACGTTCGTCAGGGTTGCCGTGCCGCTATTGATTTCGACCCCGCCGCCACTGCCGCCACCACCGCTACTGAACCCACCGGTAGTGCCGATAGCGCCCCGTCCGGTAACGTTGCCGGTCACCACACAACTCGTCATCAGCAACGTGCCTGAATTCATGTAGATTCCTGCGCCGGATCCACCGCCTCCACCGTAATAATCCGAAGCTCCAGTGCCAGTCGTGTTGTTGCTGACCATCACGTTCGACATCGTCAATGAGCCTGTGCTGTAAATACCGCCACCCAAACCACCGTTGCCACCATGAGACGTGCCAGAGCCAGAAGGGCTGCTTGACGCGGCCCCATTTCCGGTTGTGTTGCCGGTAATGACATCGTCGTTGAGCGTTAGTGTGCCGGCGTTGAAAATACCGCCCCCATTTTCCCCCGGGTTTCCGAAAACTGGGGCCGGCACGCCGTCGGCCGTCTTGCCGTTGGCGATGGTCAAACCCGAAATCCTAACGTTCGTCCCGGAGTTGATTCTAAAAATGCGGAAGTTGGGCGTTCCCCCGACGGTGCTGCGCTGAATCGTCAGGAGACTGGCTCCCGGACCCGCGATGCTGAGGTCGCTGCTGATATCAGGCAAGGCAGTATCAAGTGTGATCGTGCCGGTCAAACCCGGCTGGAAGAAGATCGCGTCTGTGGCGGGGTGGGCATTGGCATCAGTGATCGCTTGCCGCAGGCTACCGGCGCCGCCGTCGGCAACGGTGGTTACAAGAATGCCTTGCACTTCATAAGCACCAATGTCCACGGTCGCGCTGCCGTCGCCGTTGCCGTCTACGCCTCGGTTGAAGCCCGCGCCGCGCTGATCGGTGGTGAGCGCGGAAGTGAGCGGCGGCGTACAAGAGTTATCGAGTACGCAATTGTTTCCGGCATCCACCGCCGGCGAGCCTGGTAACAGCGCGCGAGTCAGCGTCGGGCCGCCGTTGTTCGCGAGTGGGCCAAGCTTCGCATCGGCGACGCCGACCTGATTGTGGTTGACGCCGTTCGTCAAACCACCCGAGCCGCCGACTCCAATCAAATTAAACGAACTGGCCGGATCGGCGTCGATACCGGAAAAGTCGCTGGCGGTAGAGCCGTTGCGAAAGTTGCCTGCCAGGATAGTGTTTCTCAGTTTCACGGAAGCTTCGCAACCGCTACACGAGGAGAGCACGTTTTCGATCCCACCGGCGGCGCTGGGGCTGGCGCCACCCGCGTTCCCGGAGATGGTGCTGTTGTTGATGGTGACTCTGGCAATGGAAAGGGTACTGCCACCAATAAAGACTGCGGCATTGTAGATGGCGCCCGAACCGTCGACGTTCGTATTGCCGGAGATGGTGCTGTTGTTGATCGTCACGATGCCAGTGCCGCCGGCGCCGACGCCGTTGCGCACGCCTGCGGAACTGCCGGTGCTGTTTACATTGTTGCCGGAGATGGTGCTGTTATTGATCGTGACAGTTGCCGGACTGGTTGTGTTGCCGATGACGACGCTGTTGTTGACGCCGGTGACGCTGTTGCCGGAGATGGTGCTGTGGTTAATCGTCAAGGAAGCGGGGCTGGTCGTGCTGCTGCTCGTCGGCACAGTGTTGGTGACAGCGGCGTTCCCAGCATTCCCTGAGAAGGTGCTGTCGTTGATTGTCATCGAGCCGCCATAGTTACCAACAGCGCCGCCGGCGACAGCATCCTTAATGATGCAGTTGTTTATTTGTACTGTTCCCTGAAGATTGAGAACACCACCACCGACATTTTCCGGAAAAGTGCCGGTCGCAGCGCCGTTGGCGATGGTCATTCCCGAGAGGGTTACCGCGTAACCGGAGACGGTCTGAAAGATGCGGAAATCAGCAGTGCCGCCGACATGACTACGTTCGACGGTCAACAGGCCCGCGCCTGGTCCAAGGATCGCCAGATCGCTGGCCAGGGTCTGCAGCGGGATCAACAACTCAATCGTGGCTGGGCCGCCCGTGGTGAGAGCAGGTGAAAAAGTGATCACCTCCGCGCCGGGTTGAGCGTTGGCCGCGTTGATAGCTTCACGTAACGTGCAGCCGTTGCCCTCTCCCGGGTGACTGCATATGGTGTCATCCGCCTCCGCCGTCGAGTTGACCTCAAGGTTGTGCGCCTCATACGCGCCGATGTCGCTGGCGTTGCCGCCGGCCGCATTCGTTACGGTGCGGTCGTCAACAGGTCGCGGCTGGCCGCGCTGGTCCGCCGGCTCGGTGCTGTTGCCCGCATCGATCGCGGGACTGCCAACCAGGAGGGCATGCGTGGGACTGGCGCCGCCATTGTTGGCCAGCGGGCCCAGCAGGGGATCAACGCCGATGCGATTATGGCTGGTCGTACCTGTGAAGGTCGCGCCTGAGGAGTTTTCGATCAGGTTGTAATCCTGTGAATGGAAGTTGCCATAGAGATCGGGACCCGTCGCACCATCAACGTCCGTGTGGTTGTTGGCGACAATGGTGTCTTTCAGATCAGCGGACAGCGCGTCGTTGCGAATGCCGCCGCCGAATCCTCCGGCGCCTGTTTGATTGTTGCTGACTGTGCTGTTTATCAAGGTGAGCTGGAGCTGCGTCGCGTTATAGATGCCGCCGCCGTAACCTCCCTGCGTGGGTGTGCCGCCATTGCCCGTAGCGTTGCCACTCACGGTTGTATTGATCAAGGTTAGCGACCCGGCGTTGTCGATCCCACCGCCGTAGCCGCCTGCGGCTCCGGGATCGCTGCCGCCAGTGCCGGTTGTGTTGCCACTGATGGTGCTGTTCGTGATCAGCATCGTGCCTAAATTGAGAATACCGCCGCCAGTGCCTCCGCCGCCGGGCTCGCCGTTGCCGGTCCGGTTCCCTCTCACCACGACGCCATTAAGGTTCACAGTCGCTTCGGGATTGTTCGAAATGCCGCCGCCGCCTGTGCCGTTTACTCCATCGAAGACGTGCCCGTTCGTAATGGTCAGCCCGGAAATATTCACTGTGTTGCTTACGATTGTGAAGATGCGAAAGCGCGGCGTGCCGCCGGCGGTGCTTCGCTGAATGGTCAACGTGTTTGCGCCCGGGCCGTTAATGTCGAGATCGTCTTGAATGAACTCCAGGCTGGAGTTCAGCGTGATGGTGCTGTTCGCGGGTAAATTGAAGTTGATTACGTCCAGGCCGGCGTTAACGTTGAAGAAATTCGCCTGCATCATTGCCGCGCGAAGAGTACACGCGCCGGAGCCGTCGTTGCATAGTCCGTCACTCAGATCCGTGTCCGGACCATCACCGGTTGAGTTGACGGTGAACGTGCTGGCACTGCCGGCGGGGCTGGCAGGACTGACAGTGTTGACGGGGCTGACGACGCTGGCGGGGTTGACGGGGCTCATAGGCGCTCGCAGGAAACGCCAGACAGACCTTTGCGCGCCCGCAAAACCGATTGAGAGCAACAGGAACAAGACAACAACTAACGCTTTGGCGGAACTAGCGCGGCGGAGGATGCGAGGCATGGGAGAACCTTTCGAAAATATTGGAACTGGGCTGATTGCGTTGGATGCCTCAAGAGGAGAACCCGAGGCGGCGCAAGTCTGGACTAAAATCGAGAGGATACTAAACTTTAACGACTGCGCAGGTCAAACCTTGGCGTCGTTTTGCGGTGCTAATTAAAAGGCGGGAAGAGCCACCCGCTGACGCAGGTGGTTCTGACAAGACTGTCGGCTGTTGGGAGGCCGTCGGCTGGGAGCGCCGGTCGGCCGGGAGCGCCGGTCGGCCGGGAGCGCAGACATCTTGTCTGCAATGAGGCAGGGCTTCCCTGCCGAACCTTCTGGTCCTGCCGAAAAATCTCTGGCCTGCCGAGAAGATCTAAGGCTAACAACCGGTTCGCGCCTGCGGCGCTCATTGCAGACAGGATGTCTGCGCTCCCAGCGACAGGCGCCGCTGACATTCCGAGGGTCTTTCACTGCCCACTGCCCACCGCCCACTGCCCACTGTTAAGGTCCAAAGCGTTGCCGATACTCACCGGAGAGGATGAACGCCTTAACCATCTCGGCCTCGACGAAGTTGCCGTTAAATTGATTCAGTTTGTTCAGCCAGAAATCGTAACCGCTGAAGTTAGTATCCGGGGCGTCGTTGGGATTGCGGCGCAGGTAGCCGAAGTATTCCATCAACACAAACGATTCGCTGAAGACCGCCTGGCGAAAAGCTGCCTGGTCGACGACTCGCTCCACGACGCGCCCGCGGCATAATTCCGGCAAGGGCGACTGCGCACGACACTGGTCCATCTCAGCCAGCAGCTCCATTCGCATAGAAGTTAGATTCACGCCAGATTGATCCAGCACCGTTTGCAGCAGCGCATCGATGAACGGCAGGCCGTCCTGGTTAAGCGGATACTTGTTGGTGAACTCGGGACGGCTTACGAAGTCGAGTAACAAGGGCAGCTTGTTTATCGCGACGCCGTCAGCCGTCGGAATCAGCGCGCGGTCAGAAATGAATTCCGCGTAGGTCGGTCGACGGCCGAGCGCCCCTTTGTAGATGCGATAGATGAAGTTGCTGCTCTCCTGAAATTCGATCGAGAGGAAGAAGGCCGCCGAAACGTTGATGCGCTTCACTTCAATGCATTGCTGGTCGCTGCCGCAATCAGTGATCTGGTGCGTCCAAAAATCAAATCCCGCCGGATCAGGTTCGCGATTCAGGAAGTCAAGGTAATGCTGACGCACAAAGAAGTCGGCAGCGTCGATCGGGTTTGCGCCGTCAGTCGTTTCGTTGTCAGTAATCGTGACGCTCGCTTGCGCCGGCGAGCCAATCAGCGCGCCGCCGGTGGCGTTGCTCAGCGTGACGCTGAAACTCTCGTTGCCTTCCGCGTAAGCATCATCGACGAGCAGAACAGAGATCGTTTTGGAAGTTTCACCCGCGGCGAAATTCAAAGTACCCGCTGTCGCTTCGTAGTCGCAGCGTGAAGAGGCGTCGCCGGTGTTGGCCGCGCTGCAGTCGATCGCGGCGGTGTCGCTCGTGGCGTAGTCGACCGTCGCCGCTGCCGAGGTGTTTCCCAGTCGCTTCACTTCGACAGTCGCACTGCCGCTGCCTTCCGTCGCCAGCAAACTTCCGGAAGTGAACTGAAAACTGCTCGCGGTCGGCGACGTTTGAAATTGTCCGCGAATCTCGCCGGCCGGAAACGTGTTGCTGTGAACGTTCACGTAAAGCAATCCGTCCTTAAGGTTTTGCACCTGGGCGGCGCTGAGCTGGATTTCAAAATCGCTGAAATTACCGAGCGGCAAAGGAAAGAGTACGCCCGCGGTAACGCCTGGCGCCGCTGGGCCATGAATGTGAGCGTCGCTCTGCGCGCTCGTCAGGCCGCTGAAGTTCAACGATACGCGCGCGCTGGTTTCATCAGGGCTAAGCAGCAACGTCGCATTCCCGGTCGCGGTGGAACTGTTGGGCGGGACTTCCTGGGCGCCAGTCAGATTTGCCACGTACAGCGCCGGCTGGTTGCCACTGATTTCGTACACGGCGCCGTTCGTGTTGGAAACTACGAAGACGTTGCCGTTCGGACCGGTTTCGATGTCGGTCGCGATGCCGAAGTCTCTGCCGATGAGCAACGTCTCGCTTTCAGTGATATCAAACTTGTCCACATTGTCAGCGACGAGATCAAGCAGGCGCGAGTCAGTGAAAGAGAAATGGAGCCGATCGGGCGTCAATCTGAAGCGGAAGAGATAGCCGCCGGAAAGAGTCGTGCGCGCCTCGCCGACAAACATGTCGCCTTCAAACTGTGGGCCAAGACCGGTGCCAGTAACAAACCCGAGCGCCGAGGGAGCGACGGCATACTTCCAACTGAATTCCGGATTGTTGTAGTGCGCGCCCGGCAGCATGTAGAGCTGGGCCAGCGCGCCCGCGGGCGTGTCGGCGATCAACGAGGGCGCCCAACGAAACTGTTGCAGATTGCCCTGCCCGTAGGTTGTTTCGATCGCTTTGTATTCGGCGACGCGGCTGAGCGGTCCCATCGTCGCGATCCAGCCGTTGTTTGCGCCCGCGGCTACGCGATTCATTTCGTCGAAAGAGTCGTCGCCGTTTTCCTGATTCCAAAGATTTCCTGACAGCGGATCGAACGCCATGCCGAAGCCGTTGCGCACACCGTAGGCGTAAAGCTTCTTGATGTTCGCGGCCGCTTCGCCGGTGAGGCTGGTCGAGGCGTTGAAGAAAGGATTGTCCGCCGGCGTTGAGCCGTCATCGTTAAGCCGAAGCACGAATCCGGTCAGGTGCGCGTCGTCGGGTTCAGGGCCGCCGTACTGATCGTCGGGCACTGGACCAAGCTGATTGTTTTGCAGGAAGCCGCGGCGGCCGTTGTCGCCCATCAGGATGAAAAGTTTGCCGTCCGGACCAAAACTCAGAATGCCGCCGTTGTGATTTCCGCGCAGCGGCTGACCAGCGTCGGCCTGGTAAGCACGCAGCTTGATCAGGTTGCGATCGAAGACGAGCGCGCTGCCGTTCCAGACGTAACGATCGACGCGATTGCCAAGCAGCGAGACGTCAGCGAGGTTGCTTGAATCGACGCCGGTGCTGCTTTCGGTCCAGAAAAGGTAGACGAAGTGATTGGTCGCGAAATTCGGGTGCAGCGCGATGCCGAGCAAGCCGCGTTCGGAAGCGCTGTTGACTGCCAGGTCGAGCGCCGTCAGTTGCATCGCGCCGTTCATGACAAACTGGACCTTGCCGGTGTTCTTCTCGAGCACGAAGAAGCCGTTGCCAAAAAGCGCGATGCTGGTGGGCTGGCTGAGTCCGCTGATGACCGTGTGCACCGAGAGATTCGGATCCAACATCGACGGCGCGGCCGCGGCTGGTTGAATCTGCGTAGTGATCGACGCCGTGTTGTTGCTGGTGTCGTAATCCGTTTCGCTCGCGCTGGCCGTTGCTGAATTGATGAGTTGGCCCGGCGTCGTTGGCGTCGCCGCGATCGTGACGATTGCAGACGCGTTCAACGGCAAACTTCCGATCGCGCAGATTACCGGGCCGGTGCCGTTGCACGTGCCGACCGTGGACGAAGCGGAAACGTTGGTGACGCCGGCAGGCAAGTTGTCAGTGAGACTGACGTTCGTTGCCGCCGCCGGACCGTTGTTTGTGACGGTGATGCGATAGCTAAGGCTGGTGCCCACTTGGCCCGGATTCGGCGAAACCGTCTTGCTGACCGCGAGATCAATGCTCGTGGGACTGATCACCTTCAACATCACCTGATCGGTGTGCATGAGACTGTTCGCCGAGCCGGTGACATTGATCGGGTAGTCGCCCAACGGAGTGTTCGCAGCCGTCGTTATTGTCAACGTGGAGGTTTTGGCCGAAGCGTCAGTGATGTTGACGGATGCTGGATTGAAACCTGCGGACGCGCCCAGCGGCAATCCCGCGGCGTTCAAATTCACGAGACCGGTGAAGCCCGCGGACGGCGTGATCGTCGTCGTGTATTGCGCGCTTCCGGTTGGCACCACCGCTCTGAGAGACGGCGTGACGCTCACGTCAAAATCAGGCGTCGCTGAAAAAGGCGCGGCGGCGACAAAGGTCTTGTAGACGTAATCCCCGGACGTGTTGCCGTCGTTGTTCGCCTGGTTGCCCGCCGCATAAAAAGTGACTGTGCCCACGTCAGTCGCAGGCGCTGTCCAGTTGAAAGTCCAGCTTGCTGTGTTTTGCTGACCGATGAAAGTTCCCGCGGCAGTGTGTTCGATGTATTGTCGCGGACCGCCGGGGCCGGTGTTGTTAAGTACCTGAGTCAGCCCGTCCAGTGTTTGCAAGTTCCCTGCTTGCTCGTCTGACGTGTCGAGCGCGGTCAGCTCAAAGCCCCAGCGCAAGCGCGTGGGATCGGCATTCGTGTGCGTGACGGTTATCGGATACGTCTGACCGGGAACATAAGTCTGCGGCGCGGTGATCGAAACTGACCGGTGCCGGCGTCGGGTGGGACGTGGCATTCGGCGCAGGCTTCGGGTTCTTCGCCGGGCGCGCCGGTGTAGCCGGCAGGCGGGCCTGACGAGAAAGCCTGCACCGGGCGGATGGTGGTGTTGCTCGATAACAGGAAACCGAAGATTGCGACGAGGAGAGAAGGGATTAGTATCAGCCGCGCTTTTTCAGCCCTACTTATTGCCAGCTTGTGAGTCATCCGGTTTCGCGTGTTCGCGGTTTCGAGTTCGAAGCGCGGGGGCAGCCACCCTTCCTGACCTGAGAGAGATTTTACTGGTTGCTAGTTTTTCAGTTGAAAGCCTCACCGATCGGAAAACCAGTCAAGCGAGAGTAGCTAAGGGTTGGGAAGGGCGGCTTCCACCCCAGCCGGGCTGCCCCGCTGGGGACCCCTGGGATTGCCCCCGCTCTGCGAACTTGAAACTTAAAACTTAAAACTCGAAACTACCGTCTAGCCCAGGAAACCGAGGTTCGGAGTCGAGAAGCGACCAATCAACGGAAACACTGCCGTTAGGTCCGCCGACGACAAGCCGTACCAGGTCGCGAGAGTTGCTGCATACTGTTCAACCGAAGTCGTCGGTATCCAACGACCGCGCGGCGATTGAACCGCCATCGGTGTCGTCTGGCCCACCGAGCCGCAGCGTCGGGTAGGTTCCGTAAAGCGTGTGACCAAGCACCGCGCCGCCGACGATGAGTTGATGATTTCCCCAGGCGTGATCGGTGCCGACCTGCGCGGCGCCCGTGCCTGCGGGTTGGAAGGTGCGACCGAAGTCAGACATGGTGAACAGCGTAACCTTGTCCTGAAATTCCCAGTTCGACAGTCGCCGCTGAAGAAAGCGTTGATCGCCTGGCTCACCTGCGTCAGCAAATTAGCCTGACCGCCGATCTGCGCCGAGTGCGTATCAAAGCCGCCGATCTGCGCAAAAAAGATCTGCCGCTTCATGTTGATCCGGCGGTCGGATCAGTGCACGCCTTGATAAGACGCGCGACCTGCATTAACTGACGGCCGATGCGACGTGTTTGGAAACACCGTCGTCAGCACCGGATTGACAGCGCTCAGCGCAGCGTCAGTTTGAATGCGAGCTGGTGCGCGTGTCGCTGGCGGCCTTGATCAGTTTGAAGTTGTTGTCGAGCGTGCGCAGTTCGTTGAAGGACGCGAGCCGAGAGGCTAGTCTCGGAAGCTGAAGCGCCCGGCGCGTTGTTAAGTACGCAGCACGTTTGCCAGTGACGTATTCGAATCAGCCACCGCAAGCTGGCGCGTCTCGACGCCCGTCAGATAACAGATTAATTCCGGCAATCGAAATGTTGTTGGGAAACGTCGCGAGGCCGTTCAAGCCGACGCGTCTTGTCGGCCAGCCGTCCGCCCCAGCCGGTTTGGCTGACGGTGTTTGCAATGGCTGTTTGAAACAACCCAACCTGATCGGAATGGGAAAACAGCTGAAGCGGCTTTTTGCCGCTGCCGTTCTGATAGGTCGTGCGCGTTAGCGGTTCGACGAGCGGTCCGTTGTTACAGAGCACGGCCAGTCTTCCCTGGTTGAAGAGGTTCTGCATTTCCGGCATGTTCGGGTGAAAGCCGTAAGAACCGCCGCTCACCGGAGACACCGGAAGCAGGCTCGCCTGCGGAATCGCCAGACCGGCGGCGTTGCGCGCACGTTGGAATACTGTGCTGTACTGGCTTGAGGTCGACGACGAACATGTTGTTGCCGTCGTTCCCGCCGTTCATGAAAACGCAGACGAGCGCTTTGTAGTCAGTCGCGGCTTGCGGGGTCAGCGCCTGAACGATGCCAAAGGTGTCGAGGCTCGAAGCCATCGCCATGCCGCCCAAGCGCGCAAGCGCTGGTCCGTAGAAAGTCTCTGCGTGTATGTTGCCATGGTCGTTATCTCTGTATGTCGTACTGTGAAGAAGTTGCCGCCAGGTAGACCGCGAGCGCGCGCTCGTTTTTGATGACGAGTGGTTAAGTTTGTGTCGTTGATCGCGTTCATCGCGGTGATGATCGAGTTGCGCATCTGCGTGGACATGGTTCCGTGCAGCAACAGCGCGTTGAGATGGTTCACGATCTGGCCGTCGCCGGGATTTACAGCCAGGGCTTCAAGGTTCGCGATGTCGATGGAAGTGCCGCGCGGACGATCGGGACTGGCCGCCGTCGGACTGGTGTTCGCCGACACGCCGGTGTAGACAAGCGTGTTGATGTCGTTGGCGCGTCGCAGCGTGGTCGAAGTCGAAAGGATGCCGAACGCCGGGCCCGAGTATCTTGGTGCCGGGAACTTCATAACCGGGCTGGTAATAACTGAAGACCGTGGCCGGTTGGAAGATCGGCTGATCGAGCGTGCCGGCGAAAGTCGGTCGTCGACCTGCTACCCAACACGCCGTCGCTGGTTGAAGTCTTGTCAAACGACTTCACGTTGAACGCGCGCAGAAAGCCGTTGATGTACTGCGCCGGTTCGCGTAGCTTGCCGTAGTTCGGATCAGTCTTAACGTCGCCGCGCGCTTCAGGATCCAGCAGGATTGCCTGGACCACCGCCCTCAAATTGCCGCGGGCGTTGTTGCAACCGGAGATTGGATAGAGCCCGGCGCAATCGTTATTGAAGACTGCGGCCACGCGTCCAACATACGCCGGACTCGGGTTGCTGGTGACCAGATGCTGAATCAATTGCTTGCCGATGAATGGGCCAACGTTTGGATGATAGAAGATGTTGTCGAGCGCGAGGTTTAGATCCGCCTGCGCACAGGCGATGTTGGCTGCGCCGCTGGCACTGGAGCAGGCCGGAGTACTGAAACCATTCAAAAGGGTCTTCGAGTTGAAGTCGTGGTTGGTCCCACCGCGCGGAATCATCGGATCGCGCCAGTTAGCCGTGCCGGGAGCGATCGTGCCGGGCACGCGGTTCCATCCGGTAAAGACGCGAGTGAATTCGTTAACGTCGGTTTGCGAATACGAAGCGAGTGGCACTCCCTGCGCATCAACCTGCGGCGTGCCGTCGGGATTAAGCACGGCCGTTCCGATTGAAAAGAGCTGCAGTATCTCGCGCGCGAAGTTTTCATTCGGACTGGTCCGCGTGCTCAAGCGCATGTCGAGATATTCGCCCATCGCCGGCGTCAGAGTGATCTCCTGCAGCAGGGCGCGGTAGTTGCCAAACGCGTGACGATCAAGCGACTGCAGGTAAATCGTCATCCAGCTTGGCCGATTAACTTCGCTGGTTGCCGGAGACGACCAGAATCTGGTGCAACGCAAACGCCACTCGCTGCCGCAATTGGTCCGGTCCGTAGAGAGCGTTCGTGTAGAAAGTTCGCTGAAGTGGATACATCGAGAAATTGTCGCGATTGCAAACTGTCTGGTTGTAGTTTGGATCACCCGGAACGGTGCTCGGGCAGGCCGTGCCATCCTCAGCCGGAAAGGCCAGGTCCGGGTAGTTTGAATCTTTCGCCGAGTTTGTTACCGGCGCGCTAAATTGCTCATTCAAATACGCTTTGAACCCAATTATCTTGACGTGCGCAACGTCGGCCGACGTCGGACCCCAGGTGGCCTGCTCCAGAAAACGCACTGCGTCAGCGTCACTTGCCGGCCCGGTAAATGAATCCGGCACGAGTGGAGCATCAGCCGGCGGCGGAGTCGCGGGAGCGGGCGTTGAAACGGCTCCAGGATCGTCAGCCGGTCCGCCACCGACGTGGCCGATCGCCATGCGCACTCGATTGCTCGCCATGCCGTGCAGGTTCAGTCGCAACAGCACATCACCGGCGTCGCCGAGGTCGTCCGCGAGTCTGACAATAAACATGGTGATGCCGGGAAAGTTCGGCACCTGGCCCATAAACTCAATGCGCAGCGGATAAAGTTTGCCGTTCCCGTCCTGCACGTCGGCTGTGAAGGCGTTTGCTCCCTCGCCCGGCAGCAGTTCAAGGTCCATCGCGAAAATGGCAATGCGCGTTCTCGAGTCGGCGCTGAATGGAACAGTGCGCCGTCACCGGAAAAGGCTCGGCCTTCAGCGTCACGGATTCGAGCGCAATCGCGCGCGTGGAACCTGAAGCACTGATCAGCTTCGGCGGCTTCAAGCTGGCAGCTTCAACGGCAGCGCTCGCGGTGATGATTAGAAGAAGAGCAAAAGAGATGGACGTAGCAATGCGTCCAGGGGAAAACAGTGGGCCGCGGATCGTCATAGGGGTAGACACTCCAACTACAGTTTCTGCCAATTTACGAAATGCTTGTCGGGGCAAAACTATGAGGTCTGTACCAATTGGATTGGTGGAGGGGCCACCCGGCCAATAACCTGGGCTGAAGTCAATATAACATTTTCGCGTGGTCCCAGGTCAATCATTTAGACGGCGATCGGTCAAATAAAGTTGAAAGAAAAATTTGTCAACTGCAGGCTACAAAATCCTTCACCCGTCGCTGTGTTTGGCGACTGCATTGTTGGCGTGTTTGACAGCAGACAATCGCTTCCCTATTATCCATTTACTGTCGGGGCGTGGCTCAGCCTGGTAGAGCGCTCGGTTCGGGACCGAGAGGTCGGAGGTTCGAATCCTCTCGCCCCGACCATAAGAATCAAATAACTAACGGCTGCCAATGTTGGCGGCCGTTTTTTGTTTGTGTGGGAGATTTGTGCTCTCGATCTCTCGCCATTCGAGTATCTAGAGTGCGAAAGTAGTAAAAAATCAGAGCTGTTGTTGCGACTGCAGCTCTGCCTCGCCATTTCTCCAGGAACGGAATCGTCTTAATGGGAACCAACTGAACCTGTCTTCACCGAGGGACTCACTAAATGGAAGTTGCGGGTTGGATTACATTGTCCGCCCACTCTATTCGTAACGGAGAACCTCAAGGGGCTCAACTTTGGCTACCCGGCGCGCCGTAAGATAACAGGCGGATACCGTCGTGAAGACCAGCGAGATCAAGACAATCACAAACGTGTATGGATCGGAAGGGGCCACGCCATAGAACATGCTTGATAAGAAATGGCTTGCAGTCCGCGCCATAGCGATTCCAAAGGCTGCACCGAGCAAGGCAAGTAGGAGACCTTCTCTGACTACCATCCAGATTACTTCTCTTTGCTGAGCGCCTAATGCCATGCGAATGGCCATTTCACGAGTACGCTGTTGGCTGACATATGACATGATTCCGTAAATGCCCACGACCGCTAGCGATAGCGCCAGCACTGCGAAACACACCAGCATTGACATAACAAAGCGTTGTTGGGCCACCGAAGCAGTCAACCGTTGGTCCAGTGTTTGAATCTCGGCGAGTGGCTGTTCGCTATCCAGCGTCGCCACCTCTCGTCTAATGGCTGGGACCAGCATCAGAGGATCGGCTGTTGAAGTTCTGACTAACACGTAGGTGCTACCGGGCAAAGGAAACTGCTGGAAAGGACGGTATGCTTCCGGTTCGGGCTCGGCAGCCAAACCAACATTCTTAAAGTTTTCTACGATCCCGACTATCGTAAGCCACGGCGCCAGTGGGCCGCCAAGCCGTATTTTCTTTCCGACTGCCTGGTCCTCGTCCAGTTGTTGTCGCGCCAGGGCTCGGTTGATAATCACGACTGAGGGACTATCGTGTCCCTGATCTGCGAACATCTCTCCTTTGAAGAGAGGGATTCCCAGGATGCGGAAATAATCAGTATTTACAGGTTGAATTCTGATCATAGTGCCGGGAGGAGGCTGAGAATATCCGCCTTCAACTGAGAGATTAAACCTTGAGCCTACCGGCACCGGGGGCGGCGACCCGCAAAGCGCCACCGCATCAACCCCCGGCAGCGCGTCTACACGTTGAAGCAGGGTTTCAAAAAAAGCTCTCTGCTGACTACTTGAGGAATACCTGGATGGCGTTAGATCTACCCGTAAGGTGAGAACCTGGTCCGGCCTGAAACCCAGATCACGGTACCGCAGAGCCCAAAAGCTTCTGATCATCAGGCCAGCTTCAACCAGCAGCACTACTGCAAGCGCCAATTCGCAGACGACAAGCACATTCAAAATTCGTCGTATCTTGAGTGACCCGATAACGTTACCAATGCCGGACTTCAAAAGATCGACGGCATTTTGAGCAGGCAGAGCTCGCGTTGCTACAAGGCTGACAATCAATACTGTCAGTGCGAAGCTTGTGATCACAAAAGCCACAATGCCGGGACTAAGCTCAACTTCACGGATCCTGAATACTTGCTGCGGAAAAATCGAAATGATGAAGCGATGTCCCCAGTAGGTTATAAGCAGACTTAAGACACTGCCCAAAAAGGTGAGCAGGGCGTTCTCCGCTAACACTTGCCGGAACAAACGCCGCCGGCTGGCTCCCAGGCTTATTCGAACAGCCATTTCTGCCCGGCGCGAGATAAGTCGCGCAAATAGCAGGCTGCCAACATTCAAACAACCGAGCACCCATAGAAGACTGACGGCCGCCAAAAGTACGAGTGCAGCCTTCGAAATTCCAGCAGTTAAGTGCTCATGAAGCGGGCTGAGTCTCGCGTCCTGATTGCGTTGGAATTGTGGGTTGGCTTGAACAATTCTTTGTTGGACCACACTAAGCTCAGCTTGAGCCTGAGCTAACGAAGTATCAGGTCGGAGGCGAGCAATCACTTTGATCTGTTGCATCCCGACGTTCATGCTTGACTCGCGGCTCGCCTGCTCTGGACCAAGCGCCAACGGAGTTAGAATTTCTATTTCAGTTGGTTCCGGAAAACGAAAGTTATCGGCCAGGACTCCGACTACTACAACCGGTTGATCATCGAGCCTGATCGTGGCTCCGACGCAGTGGCCCACCTCCCCAAAGCGCCGTTTGCAGAAACCATGAGAAAGAATGGCCACTTGTTCACTTCCGGGTTGGTCATCGCTTGCCAGAAAGTCCCGGCCGGCAATGGGAGGAGTTTCCAGCGTTGACAAAAATTCAGCTGAAACCGCTGCTGATAGAATCTGTTCCGGATAGCCCCCACCGCTAAGGGTGCGAAAGCGTTCGGAAAACGCAGTCAAATGTGAAAAGGATTGCACCTGCGACCGCCAGACAATAAAGTCAGGGGCTAGCGCGTACTCCGTCTTAGCAGCGGGGGTTGTCTGGCTAATCCAAATTAACTGATTAGGGTTTGGGTAAGGCAAGGGCCGCAGTAAGACTGCGTCAGTGACGGTAAAGACCAGAGTGTTGACACCGATGCCTAATCCCAGCACAAGGATGACTGTCGCGGCAAAAGCCGGATTTCGGCGCAACAGTCTCATCCCACTGCGGAGATTGGACAAGTGCAACATACCTCCGAGTACTCAATGCAGTTTGTAATTCAATTCCTTCCCGGCGGGAGCATCGCTGGAATCAGATTGCCTCAGCGCGATGCGTCTGTATCACAAGCTGTTAATTATGTATTTGACTTGAAACTCCACACGGTTACTTCTTTATCACTGCGAATATAAACGTAGTTCGGGGCCACAATGGCCTCCTGACCATTCGCCGGGAGTTCCCACGAGTACAGATAATGCCCATTCTGCTTGTCATAGACATCCATCACCTTGCCGCCCGGGCCTGCCGTACCGTCAGCATGGACTCCGCTCAAAATATACAATTCGTTATTCAGGAGGCTCAGGCTTAAGACCGGTAGGGTAGTGGTCGGTTTGACCTTTCGTGCGCCGCCCTCAATGTTCAACACCGTCGGCGGAGGGACGTTATCGATCGTTTGAACCAGAAACCGTTGCTTGCCCTCGACGTCGTAGGCCCCAATAATACCCAGGTACCTACCGGCGTAAATAATGCCGTGATTCTCGGCGTCAGCAACGATATCCCCATCAAGGACGAGCCCTTCGTTTGATTGATCCTCGAGCAATTCTCCGAAAGACTTTAACTGCTGTCCCGATAAATCATAGGATTCGAAAAGTTTGCTGTGTATCGGCGTGACCATCGTAATCATCACGTCTCCGATTGTCGCGATCCGATAGGGCGTGTTTTGAGGTCTAATTGTCTTTTTAGTTCCATCGGCATTAAGAACTCCGATGCGTCTCTGTTTCATATCGCACACCCACAAGTTGCCGCCGGAATCCAGCGTAAAACCAGTGGGATTTGCGAAAGCGCCAGGACGGTCCGCCGCTTCTTCACCGAACGCTCTTAGAAGTTTCCCATCAGGCGAAAACTCCTTGACTCGCAGATCAGACCAATCCAAAACCAGGATGTTGACACTGTTCTCTGCCAACATCTTCGCCGGATCCTTCAGACTCCTGGAGTTGAGGACTGCTGTTTTTTCGAAGGCGGGTTTGCGCCAAACCCTAACCTTATTAGGCTGGGGTTGGGGGCGTGCTCCACTGAGAAAAGCGGTCTGAAGTTCAACCGCTTCCGGCGGGCGATCCGAAACGAACCCAATCGCATAACTCAGCGACAGGAAGACCGCCGCAACAGCAAGTATCAAAAGCAAGTCTTTACCCAAAATCTTGATCATTGCGGCTATCTCCGAGTGTTGTTTTTGAAGGGAGTTGACGACGGAAGACCTGCCCCCCTTCAACCGCTTTTCTTTAGCCTGCTATCAAGCTCTCCCTCAATGCATCCCGCATTCAACAGAGGCGCCATTGGGATAGTTGATGACGCCGCAGAAAGTTGGACCACCATTGCAGCCAGCGTACCTTTGACAGTCACTGACCGGTACTGGGTCCGCCACGATTACTTCACCGTCGTCTATTCCCACTTGCCTACTGGCGCTAGTGCGATTCAGGTTAAACGAGCCGGCAAACAGTGTTACGAGCGCCAGCGTAGTCAGAACTGTTCTCAAGATAAATCGAGTCATAGTTAGCTTCCTCCTCCCAGAAGATGAGATTGGTTGTCACGCATGTTTAAGTCTTCCGTCGTCGTTTTCCGCAGTTGAAGTGCTGGTAGAGTAAGAGACTGATAAAGCGTCGGGCTTCGAAGACTTATGATCCATCCACGTCACGATGGCCAGACCTATGAAGACGAGATTTTGCAGTATGTGAAAATATCCGCCTGAATTCAGCGTCAGCGTAAACCAGCATCCGCAAACGCGGCCGGGATCAACTGCCATGTAAACTACTGTGAAGGTCGTTAACAGTAACACTGCCGAGAGGCACGCCGGCCGTCGCCACCGTTTCGTCAGCAAGCCGAGCGCGATCGCAAACTCGGCCATGATGAAGAAAATCGCGGCAAAGAATTCCAGCCTCGTGGGTAGCAGTTGATAGCTACTAATAGCGGTTACAAACCCGCGAAAATGTATAAGCTTATCGATCGCCGCGAAGCTGAATAGACCAATCAAAATAAATCGGGGAAGTCCCCTTAGAAATGAAGCGGGGAGCGTGCGGAGTCTTTCAGTGGCTGTCATTAGAGAATCCTCACCGGACGTCCGCGCTGAGAATTCCAGCGCTCACTGACAAAGCATTTTTCTAAATGGTTGTCGGGTATGAGAGCAGGATGATCTTAGTCTTTTGCTGGATTTAGTCTGTGCAAAAATCGGTAGGGTTTATTCAAAAATCGGTAACGCTTATTCAAAAATCGCGGTGGACGCGTTTAGGTTGCCTCGGTTGTTCATCCTTCCCGACTTGTAGTCGCGGGGCAAACATCCCACCCACCTTTTGAACTGCCGATCAAAAGTGGTCGGGCTATTGAAACCGCAACGACTATAGACTTCAGTTAACGTGTAGTTTCTTTCGTAAAGAAGCTTTAGGCATTTTTCTATACGATAGCGAGCGAGCAGATGGTGAAATGTCGTATCGGCGAAACGACGTAGCAGGAGGTTTAGATGATCCTGGCTGACGCCGCTGCGTTTGGCTGCATCGGTCAGACGAATGTCCGGATCCGAATACGACTGCTCAATAAATACCCAAAGGCGCTCAAGCCTGCGAGAGTAGGCGATTTTTTGTCGTACTCCTTCTAATGTTTCGAGTGTTGCCAGTAGCGAAGACGGAGGCAGAAAGTAGTCGCGAGAGTTTTCCTGATCCATAGTACCCACCTTCATGAGGCTGCCAAATTGGGACTTCTATCACTCAGGAGCGCAATCAACTTTAGGACGCGCGGCCGGCGATGGCGACAACCGTCTGAATGAAGAACTCCATGAAGAACGAGGCGACAGCTAATCGTTTTCGATCATCGGGTATTGACTTTAGAGATGCCCTGAGACGGTCGCTCCATAAGGACTTCCATGAGTCCCATGGATTCGATCAGGGTTGGGTTGTGGGAGCAACTCCATACAAAATTAGGAGGGCGGCATCATCAGCCATTGCGGCAAGGGCGAAGGGGTGAGCGGCTGGGTTGGCTCTTCGCATCCTCTTGGCTCTCGCGTTCGAAACGCGGAGTCGGCTACTAATAATTCGCGGAGTGGCCGTCACACATTTCTTCCGGTCCTCATCGCGAGCGTAGCTATTTTGGTTACAGTAAAAGCGAAGCAGTGGTCATGTCAAGAAGTTTGGGATTGAATGCTGTCACCCTATGAGATGTCCGATCTAACTAACGTCCGATGTCGACTAGATGAAAAGGCAGCACTTCCGTTTTTGCCGAACTTCGGTTCGGGACCGAGGGATCGGAGGTTCGAATCCTCTCGCCCCGACAAAGAATCCAAATTAGTAACGGTCGCCAATGTTCGCGGCCGTTTCGCTTGTGTGGTCAAGTTATGGACCAAATTCTGAGAGCGCATATCTTTCGAAGTTGCACGGCGCGAATGTTCGTGTCTTCTCATGGAACTTCTCATGGAGCAGTCAGCTTGGTTCTCAACCTCTCCGAGATTTCTTTGGCCATCTCTTCCTGAACGACCAGGATGTCTGAGGCTTTCGTTTGATATTGCTCGCCCCAAAGCTGCCAGCCATTCATCACGTCAACCAACTCCGTCCTGATAATCAGCCTGTCGCCTAAGCGGAGAATCCTGCCGGCGAGCACCGAGCGTACGCCCAACTTCGGGCTGAACGTTGGCTTCTCAGGGGGGTCGGCCATAGCAATATCTTACTCGGCACACATTGACTGGAACACCAACTCATTTCGATCGTTAGGAAGCCAATTGCGGAACGGAAGCTGGCAAGTCGGGGGTCAGTTTCCTGTCGGGGCTTCTGTAAACGCCACGGTTGTGCTAGCGCCAAAGTGGCTCCAAAAGAACTGCCGATAGAATTTGGAGATGCTAAGGACCAAAGGCGCACTTTTTCCGGTGCAACGACGGTCCTTTTAACCATGAAAGAAACTATTCCAATCCTGTTCCTGCTCTTACTGATGGCTTCAGCCTGCTGGTACATCGTTCTTAGCAAGAGGTTCCGTAAGAAAATGCAACGCCCAAGCTGGCGACTTCATCAGTTGGATGACGAGAAGAGGGAAATGTATGACGCAATGTATTTCGCCGGGTTTCTCGTCGCCGCGATAGCGCTTACGATTTTATTTGTGGTTTCCTTCGTATTAGCCATATCGAGGAGTCCCTAATGGTAACGAATGACCGGAAGCCAACAAACCCCTTACCGAATGAGCGTCTGGTCAGTAAATATGTTATTGCTCAAAATAGCGACAATGTTTGTGAGGTAGATATGAGTTGGCAAAAGGCCTTGCGTCTCTCAAGCCGCTAAACGTTGGGACGAGGCGCTGAGCTTTCTGAACGATTCACTCGTCCTTTATCCCGACGATCTTGAGTTGTTAACCGACGTTCAGGGCGCGCCGGCGAGGGGCAGGTCGACGGTAATCGGGTTATGGTCCGAGATGCGATCTTTCAGGCTGTAGTTCAAAGCCTTTAGGGTGCGGCCATAGCGCGGCGCAAACTGATGGGACTCAGCGTTGTCGCCAGGTTCCCTCAGGTCAGCGGGTTTCACAAACAGCCAATCAAGCTTGAAAGGTATCGTGATCTTTCCCTTCATCTCCCAAGTGCTGACAAAACCCTTATCGGATCGTTCGTTTGAGTTAGACAAGGTTCCGTGGTTGCCGCCAAGCGAGTATTCCTTCGTGCCGCGAAAGTCGAAAGCTCCGCCATCCGCGAAGCGGTAGTTCTTCAACGTAGTAAAAAACTTCTCTTCGGGATTCTCTGAAACGAATTTAATGCTCTTCACGGTGGGGTCTTTCCGCGTGCGCTGGTACTTTACCGCGCCTAGAGTGACATCATAAATAAGACCCACACCGGTCGCGTACTTAATGCCCTGGCCAACCCAGAACGAAGTGCTGCCCATGCGCTTTTTGACTTCGCGCTGAAACGAAGTCGGCGTTGAGTCTGAACCGGAAGTGTTCATGTCGCCCGCAAGAATCACCGGATGAGGAATGTCCTTAACCTGGGCCAGCACTTCCTCGAGTTGCTTCAGGCGGTTAGCTGGTTTCGTCATGGCTTCGAGGTGGGTTGCCACGATAGTCATCTTCCCGCCGGGCAAGGCAGCGTCCTCGATGTCCGCCAGCAGCATCATTCGCCCACCGCGTCGCACCTCGCGCACGATCTTTTCTTCGAAGACCAAGCCGGCGGCTTTCCGCATGCCGGCTTCCAACTTTGTTACACCCTTCTTTTCATCCGTATACCAGTCGTGGCCCTGGTTCACGAAACGAACAATACGAACATTTCGCAATGGGAATCGGCTGAGAATTGCCGTTCCGTGGAGGCCTCGCGTTCGTGTGTTGTCCACTGCAATATTTTTTACGAGCTCGTCTTTGTCGGCCGCCGTCTCGCCTTCCAGCAATTCAATCCCCAGCGTGATCGGATCAACTTCGACGAATTCGACCGCGTAGGCGTAGTTCATGCCCACCGAGGCGGCCAGATCTTTGGCAACATTGCGATAACCCGTCCGCTTCAAGCCCCAGTCTACTTCGTTGAGAACAACGACGTCAGCCTGGTTCAGCCACCGTGCCTGGTCCAGGACGGTCTTGAGGTTAGTTTTGCTTCCGCTGTCGCTTTGGTGCAGCTTGCGAAAGAACTCTTCATCATTTCTTAACGAAGCTTTGAGGGCATCAAACTCAAGGCCTCGCTCGATATTCCACATCGCAACTCTAATGAAATCCCGTTCCGCTGCTCCGGTCCTGCCGGCCGCCCGCAGACTAAACGCTGACCCGCTGTTGCTCACGAAAGGCGTATTCAAGATCTCGGCGAGTTTGGCATTCAACTCCGGCGCCAATAATGCGTTTTCATAGAGGTTGACCAGATCGGGATATGACAAGAGCGGTGGTCCGGCAGGCCCTGACGTTTCCGCCCGAGAGACGATGCCGCTTGCAAGAATCGCGACGGCAATACTCAGGCAGACTAGTTTTCCAGCAACCACTCTGGTTTCGTGTCGGGTAGGCATCCTCTTCTCACTCTCAAAAAGCATTCGGTTTGACGTGTTCGCGTCCGCAGGTCGACAGCGCGAAGTCCTTCTTTATTTACGTCGACGCATTCGGGCGCCGCATCTTCCGGTAAGCCAGGGAAACGAGGAACAACAAAACCGCAGGCAGCCAAATCCACACCATTTCGCTGACGAGCACCGCAATTCCCTCTTCACTAAAGAACCCCAATCCGATCGGCGAGACTTCTATCGGGCGCCACGGCAAAAAGTATCTGACGTTGCTGAACGGCGCAAACAAGGCGACGCCAAGACCGCCGTTTGTCATCGCGTCCAGCAGCGGATGCGACAAGGTAACCAAAGCAAAGTACAGCATCAGCGCCCATCTGCCGAGTTCGTTTGCCAGCGAGCGGAAGACGAATCCCCCAACAACCACTCCGACTAATAACGCGAAAGCGATTGAGTGAGTGAGGCCGCGATGGCCCAGCATGTGGTTGTAGGGAATTCCCACGACAAACGCGATCGCGTCTGCATCGGGCAAGATGGCGCAGATTGATGTGAGCGTCCAAAACTGAAGCGGCAGCGGTTTGAATACGCAAGCCTTGCCGACGACGGTGGCAAAGATCGCGTGTGAAAAGATTGATGGCACTTGTTAACAATCGCGACTCAGAAGATCTCCAGCAAGAGTTCAACTGGCGCCGAAGTTAAATAAGCGCCACCGTCATCGCAAGTTTATTTACTGAGTTACCGAGTTGCGGCACCGTCTAGAGAGCCCGAACTCAGCGATCACTCTTTTTCTCCCAGGCGAAACCGGATGACGATTCAACCTGACCATCCCGCCACACCTGGTAAGACTTAACCGCGTACTGCAAGCCGACCTGTTTGTTCGGCGCATGTTCAGTCACCGTAAAGACAAATAGACCGCGCTTGTCGGCATTGTTCAAGAGCACGGCATAAGTATGGTTCAACTCAACCTTAGCGACCCGCGCAAAGTTCGAGTAAGCCGAAAACGAATGGACTCGCTGCAAATTAAACACTTGCGAGGCGGACAAATCCTCGATCGATGAATTACTGCCGAGGTCGGCGATCAACGACATATCATCGCCGCTAGTTGCCGCTTCGAAATAGTCCGTAGAGCCGCATGCCCCGTTGAAAAGCAGGTCCGGACTGTTTCGCCCTCTCGAATAGTCCGAGAGGAAAAGCGCCGTGCTCCGATAGCCTTCCTTGAATTGTTCGGCCGATCTGCAACTATACGCCGGCGATAACACCGCATTCTTAATAACATGAAGGCTCGGAAGTCCGGGGCTGGGTTCAGCCGTCTTTCCGAAAGCCAACAAACTCAGGAGAGCAACGACAGTCAGAGACAAGACTAGCTTTTTCATCTTTAACCTCCATCACGCAAAATCATCTGTGGTCGCCGGGCGACGCGCAACGGTCGATGATGTTTAGGAAGACTCGCCGAGTTAGCATGGTTGCAACCTCTGCTGAGTCGACGGGATCTGGTGCTTTTCACGTTTGCCGGGCGCGCTTGTTGCAAATTTAAACGTGCAAACTGGCGCGACGCGTCTTGCCAGTTAATTGGTATTTCGCCGCCATAATAACTCCGATGGGAAATATTATGCAGCAAAACTCGGAGGAAAACTGCTCGACCAGGCTACGGGGCACGGGCGGACCACCGGGACGATCAAACCTGGGCGCTGCGGGCCTTGGCGGCGTGCGCCTTCTCACGTCGCGATTTCAAATACTCAATCACGGCCGGCATGAGCGAAAGGAGAACGACGATCACAACGACCAGCTCGATGTTGTCTTCCAAATTAATGCCGAACTGAGACTTGAGCAGGCTGCCGAGAAAGTAACCGGCCAGCACCATGCTGGTGACCCACAGAAAACCGCCGACAACGTTGAATATTGCGAAGCGCCGGTAAGGCATGGCTGCCGCCCCGGCAACGATAGGCGCGAAGGTCCGAACGATTGGCACGAAGCGCGCGATGATGATGGTCTTGCCACCGTACTTCTCATAAAAAGCGTGCGCCTTTTGCAGGTGGCTGGGCCGGAACAGAAGCGATTTTTGACGCGTGAAAAGTCGTGGCCCAAGGCGAGCTCCGGTGAAGTAGCCGACGGCGTCACCAACCACAGCGGCAACAAATAAAGTGCTCAATAGAATCGCCAGATTTAGTTTGCCGGTCGCAGCAAATAGTCCGGCCACAACCAACAGCGAATCACCCGGCATGAAAAAGCCCACCGCCAATCCGGTTTCGGCAAAGACGATCAAGATAAGGCCCGTGTAAACAAACACGCCTCCCTTCGCGAGAAGCGTTTCAATGATTACTTTCGGATTGAGAATTTCTCTGAGTTGATGAAAAAGTTCGTAAATTGATTCCATAAATTGAGTTGAGTCGGAGCGAGCCGGCGCTCACACTGACCATCCATGCTGTCCAATCAAAGGAACGAACGCGCAAGCGCCGTGGTCCTCCTGCTTGTAACCGGTCGCATCTTTGATGACTCGAACCAGACGCTGCGCCTCGCGTGATGCCCCGACCGGCACAACCAGGCGGCCGCCAACTTTCATCTGGGCCACCAGCGGTTCAGGAATAGTCGGACCACCTGCAGCAACCAGCACGGCGTCGTATGGCGCGTTGGCAGCCCAGCCCAGCGTCCCGTCAAAACATTTCACCGTCGCGTTGTAGATATTGAGAGCCCGTATGCGGCTTTGCGCCTCGCGCGCCAGACTCGCGATTCGTTCGATCGAATAAACCTGACCGGCAACTTTGGCAAGGATCGCGGTCTGATATCCCGAGCCAGCTCCAATCTCCAACACGCGGCTGTCGGCATTGATTTCGAGCAACTCAGTCATGCGCGCGACGATGTATGGCTGGGAAATCGTTTGACTACCGCTGATCGGCAACGCGTGATCTCCGTAAGCGCGACCCTGCAACGCTTCCGGCACGAACGCGTGACGCGGTATGGTGCGCATTGCCTCGAGAACCTTTTGATCGCGGATGTGGTAATAGTCGCGGAGTCGCTCGACCATTCGCTCGCGGGGGATGGAATAATCCTGGTTTCTATTTGCGGGCTGTTGACCGGTAGTTTGCACGAAACTTCAATTTCTTGTCAGAACCGCGGGGTTAGCGGGCGGCGACTTACAACTTATGCAGCAGCTCTTCGTCCTTCAAATAATTCCAGGTGTCCAGCGCCGTCAGCGCCCGATGGTCCGTCATGTCGCTTTTCAAAGGCGTCACTGAAATGTAGCCGAGGTCAATCGCGTTGTAGTCAGTTCCGTCCGCGGAGTGGTTATTGAAATACTCTTCGCCAATCCAAAAGTACGGCTTGCCGCGCGGATCGATGTGTTCGCTGATCACCGGCCGAGCGCTCTTAATTCCCTGCCGCGTCACGCGCACGCCTTTGACCTCTTTCGCCGGAATATTGACGTTGAGCAGCGTGCCCTCGGGAAGTCCTTCGGTCAAGACTTTGCGCACGGCAACCACCGCAAACTGAGCCGCTTCGCGAAAATCGAAGTGTTCGCGCGCGACCAGGCTGAAGGCAAGTCCCGGCACGCCAAGAATCGTCGCTTCCAACGCGCCGGCTACAGTTCCGGAGTAGGAGGCGTCGTCGCCGAGATTTCCGCCATGGTTAATTCCCGAGACGCAAATCTCAGGCAGTTCATCAGCAGGAAGAATTTTGTTCAGCGCGAGCGTTACGCAATCGGTGGGCGTGCCGTCGACCGTCCAATGCCTTTCGTCAATCTGGCGAATGCGCAGCGGGCGCGCGAGGGTGAGACTATGAGAGGCGCCGCTCATTTCCGAAGCGGGAGCGACGACATAAACATCGCCGACTTCTTTCAGAGCCTCTTCGAGTTTGATCAGGCCTTTCGAATGGATTCCGTCGTCGTTGGTGAGCAGAATTCTCGTCATGAAAAACTCGCGAAACGGAGACTTGCTTTGCCAATCTGCGTCACGGACCGTTTAAGTAGCTAACTGGAATGCGCTCTGGAATGCGCTGAACTTCGAGCGTCACTGGATCTGCAAACTCTGAACAGATCCGGCGAGATCACTCAGAGATCAGAGTACGAGGGTTGGCTCTACCAGTCTGTTTAGTCTCGAGGGGTCGTGCGCATGCGGCCTTTTTTCTTGTTCCGTTTGCGCGCCAGCGCTGACTTGAGTTTTGCCTTTTGGCCTGGAGGGATGAAGAATGCGTGCTTTTTCGCATCCTTGATGATCTCTTCGGTCATTACTTTGCGTTTGAAACGACGCAACGCGCTTTCGATCGATTCACCCTGATTAATAGTAACTATTGCCATTCGCTTTCCGTCTTCCTTAAAGTTTTGCTGTACTGGTTTTCGGTAACCCGGCTATTTAACACGTCGCCGAGGTGCATGGTCAAGTTGGGACGCCTGTCCCGCACACCCAACTTACGCAGCAAAACCCCGCGAACATGAGCAGCTCGCGGGGTTCCGTGCGTAACTACTATTTACTATTTACGATTCACTATTTACTACACTAAAGCCGGTTCCGCAGTCTCCTGCTTCTTACGGCTGAGACTCTGAATCTGAACCGGTTTGTCAGATTCCTTGATGTCGATCTGTTTCTTGAGCACGATCTCCTGATAAAGCTTGCGCATCATCACGGCCTCTTCGTGCGCCGTCTTCGGGCCTTCCATTTCAGGCTTGTTCGGACGCGTCAGGTCAATCGGATTCAGGACCATGTCGTGCGCCTTGTCAGTTAGCTCAACTTCCTTGCCGCGCGCGAAAATCTCGTGACGACCATTCTCTTCATACCACTTTGCGACCGTCGCGTTCTGGTGCATGTTCTCGATGATGTTTCTCCATCCGATGCCCGTGTTGTAAGCACAGAAGGAAATTTCACCCTCTTGAGTACCGTAAGGGATGATGCACATTTCGGTGCGACGGAAGTCGTAGTTGAAGAGATCCTGGAACCACATGCCGGCGATGAAAAGGAAGTTCCAACGATCCGAACGACGCTTTTCAATGTCAGTGGCAGAGCGATCGCCCGTGACCTTGCCGTAGTCTTTGCCGGTCAAGCCAAACGACTTGTCGAACTTCTTGAAGAGCTCGTAAAGCGTGAACTGCGACGGCGATTTGTACGGGTTGTAATGCTTGAGCAGCGCCAGACCCATCATCAGGTTCGACATCCACTTGCCGCGCGCCGCGTCCGTGATCTTCTGCATGTCTTTCACGAGGCCGGGAATATTCAAAAACTCCGGCACCGGACGCATTTCACGAGTTTCCTTGTCAACCATCACTGCCGTGCCCACGCCGCAGTTCGGATGGCAACCGCATGAAACCTGGCCCCAGTCCGCATCCGGTCCGTGAACCAGATCGGCGAAGTCGGCAAAGGCGCCCATCAAGGAGAGCGGGAACCAATCGCGCGTCGGCTCAGTGATGCCAACTTGATCCTTCACGTCGTGCGCCAGGTGTGAAAGCGTGTAACGCTGTTGCAGGCGCCGCTGCGGCGTAATCTCTTCGTCGCGACCGGTGAAGGAAACCGGCTGGAACGAAAGGAAGGCAATCTTCTTGGGATTGTCGAGCGCGAAGCGAATAATCGATCCGACCTGATCGTTGTTGATGCCGTTGACGAGGGTCGTCACGAGGACGATCTCAACACCCGCCTCGTGCAGGTTATTGATTGCGCGCATCTTCACGTCGAACAGGTTGCCGACCTGACGATGGCTGTTCGCATCGTTGCCGACGCCGTCAAACTGCAGGTAAACATAACGCAAACCGGCCTCGGCAGCCTGGCGACAAAAGTCTTTGCTCTTGGCGAATTCAATTCCGTTCGTCGCTGCCTGCACGCTGTTGTAACCAACTTTGCGCGCATACTTGATCGACTCGATGAAGTGCGGTGAAATCGACGGCTCGCCACCGGAAAACTGCACTGACATCTGGCGTCGCGGCTTGATCGAAATCGCGTTGTCCAGAATCTCCCGAATCTCGTCCATGCTCAGCTCGTGAACAAAGCCAACCTGGTTGGCGTCCATGAAGCAGGGATCGCACATCATGTTGCAGCGATTGGTCAGGTCGACGGTCAGCACCGCGCCGCGTCCATACTTAATCGTGCTGGTGCCGTGGTTGTGGAGCTTCTCGTCGTTGTGCGCGTCGATGTCGCGGCCGGGAAACATCTTTTCGATGTGCGTCAGAAATTTGACGTCGATGGCCATCATGTCTTCGAAGTGGCCATGGATGGGACAATCCTTAACCATCCAGACTTCGCCGTCGCGCTCAATAATTTGAGCCTTGATTTCGCCGACTTTTTCGTTAATCAGGACACTGACGTCCTGCTTGCCGCGAGATGATCGATTCGCGGGCCTCGATCACGCAGTTCGGACAAAGCGAATCCGTGGTGCGCGGCCAACCGAGGGTCGGTTTGCTCTTCTGCCAGGATTTCAGCAGGGGCTTGTCTGACCACTTGGGGGTGAACGACGGATTGGGTTTGTACTTATTAACTGACTGAATAACGTCATGTAGGCCGCCGGCTGCGAGCGTGAGGCCCTTTTCGGCGCGCTTGATTAATCGCATGCTGTCTCCTCTGAAAACTCTCTTTATTTTGGATAAATTGCTGCTCACAAGGCGGGGAAAGCACACGTAGCCTCGCAAACTGTTCAAACTCAATGGCAATGACTATGCCGCCTTCTCCGAAAACCGCCTAACCAGATAAATGATTGGACTTAGCTTCAGATCCAGGCGAGCGCAGGCAGGTTACAGCATGAACCGCCGCGTGTCAACACGGCACAAGACTGGTGGGGACGGGTGGAAGCGTGGCATTTTGGCCACGGATTAATCACGGTGCTGTTTAGAGGCGGGCACTGCCCGCCGGTTCAATCGTCGCCAGGTTGAGACGGCGGGCAATGCCCGCCTCTAAACGGTTCAGGGGTCCGTTCGTCTAACCTTCATTTTTTGGGGGCGTAGTAGCCGATCCGGGCGGTCACCTGGTGAGACGGATCGTTCGTTTGAGCGCGAACCCGGCGAAATTGGCCGTCGCGCTTTGCATTGAGCGGCGAGAAATAAAGAGTGTATTGATGGCGCAACTCGTCCGCCACCTCGGCGTAAGTTCGTTCGAGGTCGTTGAAACTCGTCGGGCGATAGAGCCGACCGCCGGTTGCCGAAGTTAACTGCTCCAGGTTCCGCTCGCTGTCCGCCAGCGCTGCCAGCCCAAGCCGCAGATCGTCGATGCGAAGCTGATTGAATTTCACCGCCGAGTCGGATCCCGACAGCAATGCCGCCAGTTCTTCCTGTTTTCGAGCGCGCTCGATCTGGGTATTGCTGACAACGTAAACCGTTGTTTGAGACTGAAGCGCAGCGCGCAACGCGGCGTCGAAGGTGGTCCCTCGGCCGCTGTCGATGCCATCGGTTAACACGATGATCGCGTGGCGCGCGTTTCCCGCGGCGCCTGGTCTCGCGACGCCAACAGCATGGCATCATGAAACCTCGTGAACATCCCCGGCACGATTCGCCGCAACGCTCGCCGCAACTGCACGAGGCTGCCGGTCCAGTCCTGAAGCAGGACCACGCGGTCGTCAAACTGGATCAGGCTGATGCGATCGCCGGTGGCAAGGTGAGAAGCAAATCCTTCCGCGGCGTTACGAAAGTCTTCAAGGTTCTCCGCTACTGACGAAGAAGCATCCACGATCAAGGCAACGTCGACCGGAACCTGCCGCAGGCTAAGATCGCTCAGCGGTTGCTCCACGCCGTCCTCGTAGACGTGAAAATCCTGGCGCGTCAAATTACTAACGAGGACTCCATTGCGGTCGCGAACAGTGACCGGCAGAAGGATCTCAGTCGTGTTAACCGAGATCACGTCGTCAGGATCGATCTCTTCCTCTTGCTTTGGCGAAGGCGTGGGCGTGGGCTGCCTGGATTGAGCACGAACGGCAGGCGAGGCCGCGGCACACAGAATCAGAATGGCGAGCTGGGCCAGGAAACAACGAACCGATAGTTTGCTAAAGCACATCGCACTAATTTGTCCGCGAGCCGCTTGGACCTTGCCTGGGACCTGACTCATCACCCATCGCGGCAGTCATTGCTGCGATGATCGGATCGGTCACGCGCCGCCGACGAAGCTCCTCAAGTTTGGGTGTTGAGAGATCGAATTCCGCCGGCGAGTCTTCGATTCGCTTGATAATCGTTCCTTCAGAAAAACCGGCTTCGACCAACTTGATCACTGAGTCGTTCGTCAGCGTCGGCGTCTTTTCCAGTTTCAGAGTCGCGCCGTTGTTGCCGCTTTCGGAAGGTGGGCGAAGGATGCGAACGGTGGCGCTGCCGGTTGTCATCGTCTCGCCTTGACCACCGCCGTCCTGACCCCGCCCGCGCGTCTGGCCACTCGAGCTGGAGCCACTGCCAAAAACCTCAGAACCGCCGGATTGTCCGTTTGAATCTCTTTCGCCGGGTTTCATACTTCCTCGAAGCATGGAATCGGCTGACCAATCGTCACCACTGAATGCAAACGACTCGTCCTGGGCCAACATCGCCAGAATTATATTTTCGCTGACGCCGCTGCGTTTCAGTTCAATCAACTTGTCAGGTTCAAGATTGAAGCGATTGGGACGGCTGTGAATGATTGTGATGACGGTCTTCTCTTTGAAACCTGCACGCACAAGTTTCACGACCGCAGCGTTGGTGAGTGGCGCTTCGTACGACTGCTGCGCGAGCGACGACAAAGACGCCGAGCAACAGATGGCGGTGATCAGGAGAAGTTTTCCGACGATGGCTCTCATAAATTTTCTATCCAGTGGCGCAAGCATCGGATGGGACGCAAGTTTTGCTGGGAGCGCAGACATCCTGTCTGCCGCGTTCGCAAGATGCAGACAGGATGTCTAAGCTCCCAGCGTTACAGTGTCGCTCCGATAGGTGGCGCTTCAGTCTTAACGGGCGCCGGTCGCTTCGTTTTCCCGTACCGGAAGCTGATTCGTTTCACATAGTCGCGTGTCTCGCGGTACGGCGGCACGCGATTCCCAAACTTCATCACGGCGCCTTCGCCCGCGTTGTAGCTCGCCAGAACGAGATCGATGCGACCGTTGAATTGGCCCATCAGCTGTTTCAAATACCGCGTGCCCCCGGCAATGTTTTGCGCCGGATCGGAAGGCCGCTTGATCCCAAATCGCGCCGCGGTGCCAGGCATCAACTGCATCAAGCCGCGCGCTCCCTTGGGCGACAGCGCGCGCGGGTTGAAATGTGATTCCTGTTCCATCACGCAAAAAATCAAATAGGGATCGACGCCATACTTCGCGCCATTTTGCTTAATCAGGCCATCGAGCTTCGTGTTTCCCGTCGTCCAACCTCGCGCTTTTTTGGAAGAAGAGTCGGAATCGGCGAGAGTTTCCAGTGTTTCGCGCTCGATGTGATCGATTCGCGCGCGCTCGACAAAAACTGATAGCGGTCCGCGACGGTACCAGGCGCCGGCGGCAGACTCCGTGACGCTATCGGCCTCGACGCGGGCGCCGCCGATGAGATAAATCCAGACGGGCTGATCCGATGACCGTTCAGAAGGTTTGGAAACGTCATCCACGTCATCAATCTGAACAACCTTGGCAAGCGGGACATCACGCCGGGATTTGGAAACAGCGCCACGCTCGATTGCCTTCACGCGATCGCGCGTCGCGAGGTGGCTCATCCCGCCGCGCCGGTACCAAATTCCCTGCTCGCTCTCCCACGCTTCATCCACCGCGAGGACGCTGCCGTCCACCATTTTCAAATGAACTTGCGCGGAAGCTTGAGCGGTCGACCCAGCCGCTGCGGCGACAAGCTCAGTCTTCCTTTGCCCAAGCGCAACAGATGCCGACAGCAACAGCGCGCTCAAGACAAGAACTCGAATTGTCATCTGGAGGAATCTCATAATTGTCCGACAACACTTTTGGAGAGCGGTGACCTGTCACCGCTTTGGTCGGTCGCGACCTGTCGCGACCAACGCGGGCAAAACTGAGAAAGAGCAGGGCGTCAAGCCGCCCTGGGACCAAAGCGGTGACAGGTCACCGCACTCCAAATTAAAGTTCGAGCGGATCGGCGAGCACGCCTTCCAGGATTGACTCTTCGCTCGCAGACGTGAACTTGTGCGACTGCTCGAAGCTATGCGACGTGCCAAAATAATTCATCCACGCAATGTCCAAAACTTTCGGCGTCAACTCCAGCGGCTGTCCCTCAAACAGGCAAATGTCAGTCGCTCGATCCAGCAGGTCGCGCGGCTCGCAACCCTTCATCTGCCGTCGTTCGGCGCGATACTTGTTCAGCACGTGGTCCAGCACCGGCTGATCGTAGCGGATGCCGCGCGTGTAAGCCTGCCGTTTGAAAATCTCCGAGTAAGCGCCGGGCGTGGGCGGCTCAACCCGCGCGCGGTAACCCATGCGGCGCAGGAACGCCTGATCGGCGAGATCGTTTTCGTCAAGGTTGGTGGAAAAGACAACGAGCTGTTCAAACGGCACCTCGATCTTCTTGCCGGTATGCAGCGCCAGATAGTCGACCCGGCGTTCCAGCGGCACGATCCAACGATTGAGCAAATCCTGCGGCGCCACACGCTGCCGGCCGAAGTCGTCGATCACCAGCGTGCCGCCGTTTGACTTCATTTGAAACGGCGCTTCGTAAAACTTCGCCGCTTCGCTCCAGGTCAGGTCGGCGTTCTCCAAAGTCAGTTCGCCGCCAACAACAACCAGCGGACGATTGATGAGAACCCAACGCCGGTCATACTCCACTGGCGTGACGTCCGGCGACGCCAACCGATGGCAGTGGGAATCAAACACGCGAATGATCTGGTCGTCGATTTCGACCGCGTAAGGAATCCAAATCGCGCCCGGCAAGGCGTTGTTGATGCGTTCGGCGACCGCCGTCTTTCCCGTCCCGGGCAGGCCGGTTAGAAAAAGCGAACGCCGCGAATTGATCACGCAGCCGAGGGTTTGCAACAAGGAATCCGGGAGGATTAGATCATGAAACGCCGAGCGGACTGTATCCAACGAAGCCGGGTGTGACGGTATCGACTGCAACCGCATCATGTGCGCGTAGTCGTTGAGCGAAACCGGCGCCGGTCCGCTGTAGCCGCAAACGGAAAGCAACCGCAGCAGTCGATCCCAGCCGTGGTCCAACATGCTGTAACGGGTCGAGCCCACCGCCGTCTGCAAACGAACTTCAATCAGCTTCTCGCGATAAAGCTTCTCCAGAATGTCTTCCGTCAGAGAACGCGGCAAGTGCAATCGCTCCGCCACGGCCGTGGTGGTCGGCTCAGGCAACATGGCGACGTGCTTCAGCGCGAGGTCGCAAAGGAAGGCTTCGCCGACGCCAAGGTCAGCGATTTCTTCGGCCACGGGTGGGCCCATCGATTCCACTTCAGCGCGCGAGAGTATGGTTGTTTGCGTCATGACATGTAGGACAGACATTCCTGTCTGTCCTCCTCTCTTCTTTCAAGTCGACCGTTTAGAGGCGGGCATTGCCCGCCGGTTCAAGATCCGATAGTTGAGACGGCGGGCAATGCCCGCCTCTAAACGGTTCGAGTCGTAATTTACCTTCCCGAGGACGCAGCTTGCGCAGTCGCCGTCGAAACGCCGGCCAACGAATTGCTCGCCGCCTGAGCCTGCTCAAGTCTGCCGGTCCGCTTGTAGAGATCGGAAAGACGCCGCAGCGCGAGCGTTGAATGCGGTTCCAGCCGCCGCGCGTCCTCGTAGTACTTGATCGCGTCCTCGTCGCGTCCAAATCTTTCCAGCATGCGCGCGATGTTGAGATTGCCGGTGTAGGCGCCAGACAGCGCGTGCGAAGTGCTTGTACGCCTCCTCAAATTTTCCGAGGCGACAGAGAGCCAAACCCAAATTGTTCAGGATGCGATCGTCGTTGGGCGCGAGTTTGACGGCACGCTTCAGACGATCGACAGCCGCGCGATAGTTTCCGTTTTGATAAAGCGAAAAGCCGAGGTTGTTCAACGTCTGCGCGTCTTCCGGTTCAACTTTGACGGCGCGCTCGTAAGAATCCTTCGCGCGATCGCCGAGACCTTTTTTGTCGTAAGCGACGCCGAGCAGGTTGTGAGCTTCGGTCAACTTCGGATCGAGCGACGCGGCAGTTGAGAGTTCGGTGATGGCTTCGTTGAGCTGTCCGTTCAGCAGATACGAACGACCATTCGCGAGATGTTCCTTCGCGGAGTTGGCCTGGGCCAGCTTCCTCGGTTCCGGCGTGCGGCTGTCATCGACGCGCGCAACGCCGACACTCGTCAAACTTTTCGCCATCCTTCTCGGTCATGCGCTGAAGCTTGTTGTCGTCGTTATGCTTGAACAGCCGGCCGAAAGCTTTGAACGGCGCCGCGAAAATCTTTGCGACTTTGTTGCCGCCTTTCTTTTGTTCGCCTGCGTTGCCCGCGCTCGAACCCGAGTCCTCGATCGCGTTAGCGTCAGCATCGCCGTCGCGTTCGAGTGTCGAAGCGCTCCACATGGCCGAGGCGGCGACGGTAACAACGAACGCGATGAAAATGGCGATTAGTCTTCGTTTGCTCATGGTCCAACTCCTTTACATTTTCGCGAGAGTGTCCATCAGTTGCAGGGCCGCGGGTCCGAGGAGCGCGATGAACAGAGTCGGGAAACAGAAAACAGCGCGAGCGGAAACAGCAACTTCACGGCGGCTTTCTGTGCCGCCTGTTCCGCGCGCTGGCGGCGCTTGGTGCGCAACGAATCCGAAAAGGCGCGAATCGCTTTGGCGATGGAAGTGCCGAAACGATCTGTTTGGATCAGCATCGCCACCAGGCTGTGCAGGTCGTCAACACCGGTGCGTTCGGCGAGGTTGCGCAGGGCTTCGTCGCGTTCCCGGCCGACTCTGATTTCCAGATTGGCGAGCTCAAACTCTTCACTGATGTCCGGGTGAACGTCCTTCAATTCGCTGCTGACTTTCATCATCGCCGCGTTCAGGCCGAGCCCCGCCTCGATCGAAATCACCATCAAGTCGAGCGCATCCGCGAGGCCCCAACGCACCAGTTGTTGGCGCGACCGAATCATCCGGCCGAGTAGGTAGCGCGGCAGGAAGAATCCGAAGAGGAACGCGAACAAAACGTACAGCATTGCATTCTTCACCGGACGCGCCATCAGGGCGCAGGCGACTGCGACAATTGCCGGAAACGCCGCCATCGAAACCAATTGCAGCGCGCGGTAAACGACCGGCGCATTCTGCGATCTGAGGCCCGCTTGCATCAGTTGCTTTTGCAGTTTTTGTGCTTCGGCGGCGGACGGCGGCACGAGGCGACTGAGCGGCGTGGCGACGCGTTCCGCGAATTCCGACCCGCGTCGATTTTCATCGAGAGAGATGGGAACGCCGGCTGCTGCCGTGCTCCTGTCACCAAGCTTCTTCAACCGTTCAGTGGCGGCGCTCTGCGGGCGGGAGAAGAGCCAGTAGAGCCCCATCATGCCGAGGGAGATGCAAACGAAAGTGGAGATGGTGATCAGTAGCATGGCGTTTGTTTCGTAGTCAGGGTTCAGGGGTCAGTGATCAGTGGTCAGTTGTCAGTGGTGCCTTGATCCGTTCATGTGGTTGGTCGTTAGTGGATTCTGGTAAGTAGTCGGCGGACGGTTTGGCTGGATCGGGTCTCTGCACGGATACCGGCATTGACAACTGACCACTGATCGCTGGCCACTCCTCGGTTTTAGTTTCAACTGTCAAACTCTTTCAAATCTCCTGGGATGTTTAGAGGCGGGCACCGCCCGCCGGTTCGATCTGCGCAGCTTAAGACAGCGTCGCTTGAGACGGCGGGCAGTGCCCGCCGCTAAACGGTTCTTAAGCTCCAGGTTCATCGGTTCCTGGTTCATGAGTTTCAAATCTTGATCCTCAAAATCTTGCGGACGATCAGCATGCCGGTGACTTGCAGGATCATCGCGACGGCAATCAGGTAATGGCCGCGTTGGTCTTTCCAAAGCACAGACATGTAATCAGGATTCATCGCCGTAATGACGATGCGTCACAAAAATCGGCAGACCACACAGCAACCAGGCTGACATTCGCGAGCTGGTAGTCAACGTCTTCAAGTCGCCCATGATGCGAAAACGTTCGCGGATCGTGTAGGCCACTTTCTCCAGAATCTCCGCCAGGTTGCCGCCGGTCTCACGTTGAATCAGCACGGCGGTGACACACATGCGCAAATCCAAAAGCGGAATACGCTGCGTCAAATTTTCGAGCGCCAGCTTGAGCGACAGACCCAGGTTCTGTTCTTCGTACGTTTTGCGAAACTCGGTCGCGATCGGTTCCGGCATTTCAGTCGAGACCATGTGCATCGCTTCTGAGAAGGCGTGGCCGGCGCTGAGGGCGCGGCTCATCAGGTCGAGCGCGTCAGGCAGATGTTCGAGAAAGCGATCGAAGCGCTTTTTGCGTTTCCAATAGACGTGAATAAACGGCACAGACGCGGCCAGGAAGCCAACAGACAAACATCAAGAGGATCGAAGCACTAAGGACCGACGACGCCATCGCCGCGAGGATTCCGGCCATTCCGGAAAACATCACGAGCCGCGAGGGCGTGATGTGCAGATCCGCCTGGTCCAGCATCCGCTTTAACTGCAAGGCGGCCTGCATGCTGAGCAGCGCACGATTCAACGACGGGATCTCGCTCAGCAATTCGTTGCGCGCGAGGATAACTTCGACGTCTTCCGTGTGAGCTGAATGCAGCAAAGCTTCGCTGAGCCGCTTTTGCAGCCGCGCGCGTTTCGCATCCGATCCGTGCGTCGCCAACAAATAGGCGCCGAGCACGAGGAAGAGCGCGAAGAGGAAAACTAAAAAGGAGATCATCATGGCTTTACATCTCCTCGAAGAAAACGCGCGGCAGTTGCAGCCCGCATGGCTTTGAGTCGTTCCGCAAAACGCGGACGAATGCCGGTGGGCCGGAAGCGACCAATCACCTGGCCCTGCGCGTCGACGCCGGTGCGTTCGAACATGGAAAATGTCCTGCATCGTGATCGTCTCGCCTTCCATTCCCGTGATTTCAGAGATGGCGGTGACGCGACGCGTGCCGTCTGACAAACGCGCGACCTGCACGACGAGATTGATGGCCGCCGCGACCTGTTGACGCATCGCGCGATCTGACAGGCGCATGCCCGTCATTTGAATCATCGTTTCCAAACGGGCCAGGGCATCGCGCGGCGTGTTCGCGTGAATCGTCGTCAAACTGCCGTCGTGACCGGTGTTCATCGCCTGCAGCATGTCGATGGCTTCGCCGCCGCGCACCTCGCCAATCACGATGCGATCGGGCCGCATGCGCAGCGCGTTGCGCACGAGATCTCGCTGCGTTACTTCGCCCTTGCCTTCGATGTTTGGCGGTCTGGTTTCAAGACGGACCACGTGTGGCTGTTGCAGTTGCAGTTCGGCGGAATCTTCAATCGTCACGATGCGTTCGTCTTCGGGAATGTAAGCGGAAAGCGCATTCAGCAGCGTCGTCTTCCCTGCGCCGGTGCCGCCTGAAATCAACACGTTCAGCCGCGCGTTAACGCACATCTCGAGCATGTCGGCGATGTCTCGCGTCAGCGCTTTGTTGTCGATCAACGAATTCATGCGCAGCGGTTCGGCGCCGAAACGACGAATCGAAAGCACCGGACCATCGATCGAAAGCGGCGGAATGATCGCGTTAACGCGCGAGCCGTCGCGGAGACGGGCGTCGACCATCGGCGACGATTCGTCGATTCGCCGGCCGACAGAAGAAACGATTCGCTCGATCACGCGCATCAGGTGCTCGTCGTCTTTGAAAGCAACGTTGGTGACTTCGAGTTTGCCGCGACGCTCCACGTAGATCGTGCCGTGTGAATTGACGAGGATGTCAGAGATGGTTGGATCTTTGAGCAGCGGCTCGAGCGGTCCAAGTCCGAACAGTTCGTGCTGCACGTCGTTGACGAGACGATCGCGGTCGGCAGTCGAAAGCGGCATCGCTTCCTGGGCCAGCACACTCTCGGCCAACCGCGAAACTTCGGCGTGCACCTGCTCCTGGCTCAGCGCCGCCAGCTTTGTCAGGTCCATCCGGTTGATCAGCGCGCGGTGCAAGCGCGACTTCATTTCCTGAAAGGAATGTTGGCCGTTCGCTTCCGCGCCGTTTCCGTTTCGGCGGCAGCCCGCCGACCGTTTCTCTGATTAATCGTTCTCGAAGTGCCATGATGATCGGTTCTACTTCCCTGGTGACTCTTGTTAAGATGAGCCCTCCCTTACGGGCGGGCTTCTGCCCCGCCGTTTGCCCTTTACCCGTTACCCTTTGCCCCGATTGCTTCCAGTGCAAATTGTTCCCGACCGCCCTCGCGTTTGAAGAGCGAATTCCAAACTGTTCGGCGCGGCTGCGGTTCTTCGCGCATACCGATCTCGCCGGTCGCGATCGTGCGAGCCACGCGTCTGATCTCCTGCGCGATTTTGGAGTTTGGCTCTGACTGCACGAGCGGCCGCCCGAGGTTGATTGACGTGACCGCCGTTTGATAGTCGCTGGGAACAAAGCCGATGACCGGCTCGCCGAGAAACTTCTCAACCTGCCGCAGATCGAGATCGATTTGCTTACTCCAGCGATTTACGACGATGCGAATCTTCTTTCGCGGATAGCCCAGCCGATCGAAAATTTCCAGCGCGCGCTGCGTGCTGCGAATGGCCGGAATGTCGAGCGTCAGAATCAGCACGATCTCGTCTGACTGATCGAGCGCTGCCAGAGTGATCGAGTCGAACGTGTGCTGCGGATCGAGCACGACGTAGTCATACGATTCACGCAGCCGCTGCAACACTTCGAAAACGTGCTCCGGTTCGATCTCGTCTGCCGAGTCAGCTTCCTTGGGAGCGGCAAGCAAAGACAGGTTGGATGAATAGGGCGTGACGAAGCTGTTGATCAGCGCGTCATCAAGGCGGCTGCGATTCTCGGCCATGTCGGCGAACGAATATTGGGGATCGACGCCGAGAAACAGCGGCAGGTCGCCGGCCTGAAGATTGAGATCGACGAGGACCGTGCGCGCGTTTGTTGCGGCGGCGAGATTGGTGGCCATGAACGACGTGCCGCAGCCGCCTTTGCTCGAAAAGACCGCAACCATGCGTCCTTTCTTTTTCGGCGGCGCCACCTGATCGGCAGAAAACTCAGCGACGCGATCGAGCACCGTCTTGAGTTCGTCGTTGCTGATTGGAATTCGCAGGAACTCGCGCGCGCCGGCGCGCAGGCTGCGCAAAATCAAATCGGGCGAAGCGTCTTGCGCTGCCGAGATGACGGCGGTCGTCGGTGATTCCTGATTCACGCGTTGGATGAAATGGATCGCCTGCTCCGCATTGCTGTTGAGCGCGATGATCGCGGCGGCGGGTTTGAGGCGCACAATCTCTTCATGAGAGTTGCTCCACGTCGTTGCCGCCGGCCAGCAACTGCGCGCGGCCGTCGCCAGCCAGCGCCGCGCGGATCTCTTTGAAGTTATCGAGGCCGGTGCTGAGAACTACGAATGTAAGTGGTTGAGTCATTGCTTTACTTCAGTCGGGTTGCTGGTAACGCAAACTGTTAGTTTGCGGATTGTCTTCAGTAGCGTTCGCAAACTAACAGTTTGCGTTACCTCTTAGTCCGGAACGATCGAACACGGTGCCATTGGAGTTCCCGACGGCACATCGCACGGGACAAAGCCGGCGCTCTCGCCGGGCAACGAGGTGCGGTAAGCAGGCATTGCTATCGAGCCGCCAATCATCGGGACCGCAAATTGAAAGTTGTAGCCGACGATCGAAACGGAAGCGCGCGAACCCAGCAGCACGCCGTTGTAGTTTTGGTATTCGACGACGACGTTGCTCGTGCTCAAGCCCGCCGCGAGCGGAGTGGCAGTGGCCGGATTCGCATTGGGGTCGCCGTAGACCACCATTTTCTTGACTGCCAGGATTCCGGCGGAGTCGTTTTTTCTAATGGTGGCGTAGCGGGCCCCGCGGCGCGCCGCGTCCGTCAGCGTGTTGTGCGTAAAAAGGAAACGACCGAACTCGACGATGCCGAAAAGCATCGTCAGAAAAACTGTGGCGACGATCGCGAATTCGATCAGCGCGGCGCCACGCTCGTTATTGTCGAAATACTTACTCTTCATGACTTGGAACCTCAGCTCGTTGTCACTGTTTGGAGGCGGGTGTTGCCCGCCGATTCCCTGCTCCGGTTGAGATGGCTGCCCCAAGCGCAAGCCGTTTAGAAGCGGGACTTGTCCCGCTAGCAGTTGGCACACAGTGCCAACTCTAAACAGGTCATCAGCCTGCCGTCGGACCGTTGTAGAGTTGATGCATCGTGGCGGTGGCGTTCATGTCGATGTTGAGCGTCAGCGATGGAATGCCGGTGATCTTGCCCAGATCGAAAAGTGGCTTGTACTTGTAGCCCACGATTCGCACGGTGACGGAATCAATCCTGTTAACCGAAGGCCCGTTGGCATCGATCTGCACGTGGCTGGTCGTCAGCCCTGGCAGGATCGGTCCGTGAGACGTGTCTGAGAAGTCTCCATAGACAACCATGCGACTGGTCTCAGGCACCGTCCAGGAAGCATTCTTTTCCCACTTGCAGGCGTGTCGCGCGCCGCCACGCACGGCGTTTGTCGAGCGCCGTGTAGGTGGAAAAAAAGTTGCTGAACTCAGCGATACTGGCAAACAGCATCAGCATCACCGGCAACACGATCGCCAGTTCCACCAGCTGCGTGCCTCGCTCTTTTTTGACAAAACGCCGGATTCTCCGCGGCAACTTCGTTTGGTTGTGCATGACGTCCCTCATTTATAAAGAACCGGAATCGTGAGCTCGCTCATGGCTGATCCGCCCGGCGAGTAGGTGCCTTCGGGTACCGCCAACGGCTTGCCGATGTACTCGAGTTCCATGGTGCAGTTTCCCGTCGTGGGCACGGTGGCCATCTTCTTGCGAATGAAGAAAGCGGCCAGGCGATTTGCGACGACTGTCCTGTTGCCGACGTTGTAAGTCGAATTGGAAGCGATCGGGGCCGTAAACACGCGGCGATTCTTCATGCCCGCGGCGTTTTGGACCGTGCCGGCGCCTTGCATGTCCGTGTATTGCTGGTAGGAGATGTTTTCCTGCGTGATGAAATCCGGCGGTTGGTCGGTTGGGTTCACACTCGGGTGAACGTTCGTCGGACTGTAGTCGCCAAAGCGCGTGTTCGTTCCGATCTTCGCGTAGCGGCACATGTCAGCGGCCGACAGTTGGGCGATGTTGTAAGCGTCGCCGATGTAACCGTAGTCATGGATGGGTCCGGTGACAATCAGAGCGCCGTCTGGTCCGGCAAGTACGCGATAACTAGATGGCGCGGTGTCGTTATGGGCCTTCGCGTCAAGCGTCAACGACGGTGCCTTTGACGATGGGCACGCTGGGCGATTCGATGAAGGTGAACGCGGTGAAGAACTTGTTCATCGTCAGGCCGATTGACATACCCGCGGTTGCGGACGCGGGAACACCCTGCGTCGGGCCGAGCACGACCGCGGCAAAAGTGACGCCGACAGGCTTGGGCGGAATCGCAACCTTCACGAACCGAATATTGGTCGGACTCGCGCTGGCGGCGGCGCCGGTGATGTAGGTTCCGTTGAGATTTGACGCGAAAGTTATGTCGGCGCTCGTGATCGGGACAGTGGTTTTGAAGTCGTACTGGTTCAGCGCTTTGGTCGCTTCGGTGATGGCGCATTGGATGCCGCCCGAGGTCGAGTTCAGTTGCGAAGCAGCAGCCAGCGCGGCGGCGTCGGCGGCGTTTTGCAACTCAGCTTTCGCCGTGTAGAAGTGACTGACATCGACCGCCAGGCCGGTCGCGAGCAACAGCGCCAACATGCTTATCGTGCTCATTGCCAGAACCGAGCCGCGTTCGCCTTTTCTGTTATTTCGTTTCGCCGACTTAATCATCGCGTGCCTCCTGCTCATCCGAATCCTGTCGGAGAGAACTCCTGCCTTTAAGACCATGCGATTGCTTAGGACGAAGTTAGAAGACTTTGCGAACGTTTGAGAAGAACTTTGCGAACGTTTAGAGGCGGGCACCGCCGCCGGTGCGACCATCGCAGCTTGAGCCGGCGGGCAGTGCCCGCCTCTAAAACAGTTCACGAGAACGAGTTCGCTCGAAGACCGGCGCCCGCTGTCTGCAACTACGGTTTGAGCGGTTGCGGACCGAAGTCCATCGGTAGCAGCCGCGCGAGCGGAAGCGCCGGATTGAGACGAGCGTGGCTGACGCCGGCATGTTCGGTGCTGCCTGTGCCGCTGCCCGCTTTCGGATCCCCGGAAGGAGCGACAACCGGTTCGACGGCTTTAACAGGTTCCGCTTTTGGAGCCACAGCCGGCGCCGCTTCGCTGTTTTGTCCGGTTACTGAAAAACCAGTTCGTCCCTGAATCTCTTCGCTCTTCGGCTCGAGGCCCAGCGGCGATCCGTTTTTCAATCCGTCAACGCCGCGCATCTGCGGCAGGTCGTCGCGGTTCACCGGTTTCACGAGCGTGGCGGTGACGATGAACATCAATTCGGTTTCGTTCTTCTGAAACGACTTCGATTTGAACAAGATTGCCGATGACCGGAATCTCGCTGACCACCGGAATGTGGGAAAACGTTTTCGTCTCGGAGTTGTCGAGCAGTCCCGCCAGGGCGAAAGACTGACCGTCGCGAAGTTCCACACCGGTTTTCGCGCGGCGCGTTTTCAGGCCCGGAATCACAAAGCCATTGAACTTCACGCCATTGGCAAAATCGATCGTCGAAACTTCCGGTTCAAGTTCCAGGCGAATGTGGTCTTCGTCAATGATCGTCGGTTTGAAGTTCAGGCGTACGCCATACTCCTTAAACACCACCGTCATCGCCAAACCGGAGCCTGTAGCGCCACCGCCCTGGACCACCGGCACTGGAAATTCGCCGCCCGCGAGAAAACTTGCCTGCTGGCCGTCCATGGCAATCAGGTTCGGCTCGGCCAACTCGCGAAACGCTCCCTGCGTTCGCAGCGCGCGCAGCATCGCGGCCGTATTTATTGTTCGATTGAAGATGAAGAGATTGAGCGCCGGCGAAATGATGCTATCCATTATGAGCGACGTGGGACTGGTGGTCGTGTCGCCGAGCTGACTTGGCCCATTGCCGCTATTTATGTAGCCACCAGTGCCACCCGGCGGAATGCTCGTGAACGACGTGCTGTAGTCCTTCATTTTCGTGCGGTTGACTTCAGCGACCCTGACCTGCAACTGCACCTGGGCCATGTTCTTCACCGGCGACGCGAGCATGTTCACCGTCTTGAAGCCGGCGGCCTGGACCACGCTGTCAACCTGCGCGGCGGTTTGCAGGTCCGTCACGCTGCCGGAGATGACCACCGAGCCGTTTGCCTGGCTCAGGCGAATGTCATCTTTCGGGAACAGCGCGCGAATCTGCGAATCGATCAGCGAAAGATTCGTCCGCACGTAAACGTCGAAGACCAGGTACTCGCTGCCTGACTGCTCCCAGGCGATGAAATTCACCTGACCGAAAGCCTTGCCGTTCACCAACACCTGATCCGGTGTGACCAGAACTGCTTCCGCGATCTCAGGATTTGAAACCGAGAAGCGCCCGACCGGCTTGTCGAAATTGATCACCCGCGACTGGCCCACCAGCACGTTGACCGGCACCGGCTCCTTGTTCTGTTTGAACGACGCTTTGTAAGAAGACGCCGTTTGCGCGTTGCCGATGGAATTGAGAAGAACAATCATCAGTGACGCCATCAGCAGACTTGCTCGGCGTGTGACAGGGGAACGGCTGTGCATGATCTTAGCTCCTTTTGCTAACGAGGGACTGGTGTTCGTCATCCGCAACTCGCGTCGGTGCTGGATACCGGGCGTTCATTACGGGAAATCTACATTGCGTTTCTTGGCGCCTTCGATCATTTCGACCTGCGCGCGCGGCGGCGGACGGCGCGGCTTCGGCAACCGGTTTCGGTTCAACTCGAACCGGGCGCGCCATCGGCCTTGGATTTTGCTTCGGTTGTTCGCTCTTCAATGAACCGGGATCGGGCACGGGATCGGCGCGGTCGCCGCCAAGCAGCGTGCGCTTGTTGATTCCCTTTGTTTGCTCGTCGCCCTGGTCGATCGAGTTGCGCATCACGAGCTGCAGCTTGCCTTCACTCGAAGCGAGCGCGAGTTTTTCCGCCTGCTCAGGAGTGACCAGCAGGGTGACGGCCTTGACGCTGTTGGCTTCGCGTTCGCTCTCCGGCTTGTCGATGTTCTGACCGTTGGCGAGAACCTTGATGTTTTGCAGGACGATCTTGGAAATCGGATCCTGCATGCCGGCTGTTTTCAGCCGGATCGATTACGACGACTACGTCAACCAGCGTGCCCGGCATGATGAAGCCCGAGATACCGACGACGTCGTCAACCTTCACAGTCATCGCGCGATAACCTTCGGGAATCACCGCCGAGAGTCCGCCCGCTGTTCCTTCCGGAGCCAGTCTCGCTTCCGTGATCGGCTCGCGCGGCGCGATGTTGACCACCGCAACGCGTCCGGCTAACTTCTCGACCGTTTCAAAAGCGCCGTCCGGCGTCGACTCCGACGGAAACTGGACCACCATCACTTGTTCGGGAATGATCTTGGTGCCCGAGCGGGAATCGCGACCTTAGCAACGGCAACACGGTTGAGATTTTTGGTGTACGCCTGGGCGCTCGACAAGTAACGAGTCACGGAAACTGCGGCGAGCAGTCCGAAAATGAGTGCACCGGCTAGGACGACAAAGAAACGTTTGTTGCGCATGGCTGACTCTCCGTGTTTTCAGTTGTTCGAACCCGAGAACGTGTGAATGCGGCAACGCATTCAAGAGCGAAAGATGGCGATGGAAATAATGCTGCCGATCGTGATGGCGACGCCGTAAGGAATGGTGTGTTTGCGGTCGGCAGGCACGGCGAATTTCGGCATCTGCCAACCCGGCAATAACCCAACCAGAATTTGCAGTACTCGATGCATCGTGCTCACCAAAATTCCAGCGCGAATGATCGAAACTAACGCCAGCAATCCGCCGGTGAGGATCACGACGATGAATGTTGGCAATACCAACTCGGAGCCGGTTACCGCTCCAATCGCGGCGAAAAGTTTGACGTCGCCCGCGCCCATCGCTCCAAAAACGTGAAGCATGAACATCAGGACAAACGCGAGGGCACATCCCGATAAGCTCGAATAAGCGCCGTGCAGTCCCCCAAGAATCGTGTTCATCGCCAGGCCTCCACTGAAGGCAGCGAGGACGAACGCGTTGGGAATGCGCCGGTAGCGGACATCGTAGTAAGTGATGACGGCCGCCAGCGGAACCAGTAGCAATGTGCTAACTAAAAATATTGACACTGTTTGCATTTCCGGCGGTTTCACTTGCCGGTAGCGATGCGACCGCCAAGCTCGTTGATTCTGAGAGTGATGGCGTTGCCGAGGGTGGTGAAGACGCCGACTACAGCCAGCGCGACCAGGGCCGCGGCCACGGCGTATTCAGAAAGTTCCAGCCCCGTCTCGTCTTTTAGAAATTTCGTGAACATGAGTGTTACCCCCGAATGTGATTGGTGAAGCTGACAGCGAATTTCGTTTGGGGGCGCTCTCGCAACACGGATGTCGCCAGAGCGCGCCCTGAACGAATGCGAGTGCTATTTGCCCGTGCTGATGCGCGTTCCGAGTTCGGTGATCTTTGTGCTGATGTTTCCGCCCAAAGTTGAAAACGCGCCGACGACTGCGATCGCAACCAAGGCTGCGGCAACTGCATATTCCGACAACTCAAGACCGGTTTCATCGCGAAAGAATTTTCTAATCATTGTTTTGCTCCTTTAGTTTGTTTACTGCTTGTGTCCTCGTTCACCTGCTCTCGCGTCGAAAGAAGGTTGGGCGAGGGTTGCTAACTAACGCTCATGATGCGCTCATGATGTGAGGGCCACGCTTGACTGTGGCCCTCCGCGGCTGCTGCGCGATTGGGATTCGGCCCTGACCGTGCGGCGGCCAAAACCATTCATCGCCACTCACGACAGCGCCACACAGAGTCAGTGCCAGGAGCAGTGGTCCATTACCCGCCGACACCATTACGCCTGCGGCGAGGACAACGCCCAGCGCGAGCACAGGTGCGGTAATCGCGATCACTGCCAGCGATACAAGCTCTTTTGTGGTTAATGCCTTCATGAGATTCTTTGTGCTGCCTTTTCGACTGCTGTTGTTCGCGACGCGTTTGTTGCTCCGCGAATGAACCTCTCCTTAACAAGAGACGTGCCACCGGACTTTGAGGCAATGAATACAAGGCCTAACGTTCAGTCGCGCGTTGGTGGGTGATGATTTTGTCGCCTGGGGTTAACAGGAATGACGGGCAGCGAGGATGCGAACAAGGCGGTGAGTTGTGTGATTGGCGCTTTTGTGGGCCAATCGCATGTCGCCGCGAGTTGTCGCAACCGGATGCGCGTGTGTGGGGCGCGGCGACATGCCCCGGCTTCAAAAAGAAAAGCATTCGAGATTGCTCTCGAATGCTTCGGTGAAAATTATTTGTTGGCTCGACTTAGTTGCGGTCGGCGCGAAACTGTAAACCGGGTTCAGTGTCTTCCTGAAGAAAGTCAGTGATGTCGATCGCCAGACGCTTAATTTTCTTGTAGAGAGTTTGTCGCGAACCCAGGCCCAGCGCTTCGCTCGTCCGCGCGACGTTGCAATCGTTCCGCTTCAAAGTTTCCGTGATGACTCGCCTTTCGTAGTCTTCCAACAGCAACTCGAGATTCTCGGCGGAGCGTTTTTCGGAATCCGCTTTCTGAAAACTCAACGGGCAGAGGTGAGCGCTGATGTGGTCAGGAGTAATGTGGCCGCCTTCTTCAGCGTACAGGACCAGTCTCTCCATTTCGCCGGCCAGCTCCCGAACGTTGCCGGGCCAGGAGTACTCTTCCAGCATCCTGGATCGCTTCCCACGTAATCCCGGCGATGGACCGATCGTTGCGCCGGGCGTAGTGGGACAGGTAGTGAGAAATAAGCGCTGAAATGTCTTCCGGTCGCTCACGCAGCGGCGGTACTTTCACCGTGAGCGTGGCAATTCGGTAATAGAGATCTTCTCGGAATAATTTTTCACGAACCAGCTGCTCGAGGTCTTTGTGAGTCGCTGCAATTACGCGAATGTTAACTTTCCGCGGCACTCGATCCCCAAGCGTGTGAACTTCACCCTCCTGCAAAAAGCGCAGAAGCTTTGGCTGCAGAGCCAACGGCAAGTCACCAATTTCATCGAGAAAGAGCGTGCCATCTTCGGCCGCACGGATGAGTCCCTCGTTGTCACGAAGCGCGCCCGTGAAACTTCCACGCCGGTGACCAAAGAGCATGCTTTCGATTAGATCCGGCGGCGCAGCTGAGCAGTTGAACGGAATGAATTCTTTTTCCGAGCGCTTGCTGAGCCGGTGAATCGCGTGAGCGACCAGTTCCTTGCCTGTGCCTGACTCGCCTGTGATCAGAACAGTCGAGTTTGAATCTTTCACGCGAGCGACAACGCGGGCCACCTCATTCATGGCTCGGCTGGCAAAGATCATCCCCGGGAGAGTTGAATTGAGACTCCGCTCTGCAGGATTTTGGGAATGACTGATGCGGCTCACGGCTACGTGGGAGTGGGCCAACCGCGTAACATCGGTGATCGCTCCAAGATCTTTAGCCTGATGAGCGGACAGCGGCCGCACGCAAAGTCCATAGAGTGCCGCGCCGGCACGGCCCGGTTTGGAAGAAGCCAAGACAAAACAAACCGACGCATCACCCTCGTTGACGCTGGGCCACAGAGAGTCGGACGCCAGAGTCTCACTGACGATTTTCTCGCCAGTTGCGAGTTCCGGCTCGCTGAGTCCCTCGGCCCAATTCAACCGCGGCCGTTGGCCGTCGTCCAAACTCCAAATTGAAAGCCCATACATCGGCGCAGTCGCTTCAACCAGCAGACTGAGCTTCAGCATGACCTCGTAAAGAAGTTCAGGTCCGCTGTTCGCCGCCTGGCAGAGGGCCCTGACTATTGAACCAATCGGAAGCGTCGTTGTTGTGAAACCTGCTTCAGGAGTTTCCTGATAAGAAGGAGTCAATTCAAGCATGAAGCCTCTCTCCGGTTTGTCGATCACATGAAAAAGCGCCAATTTTTGCTAACTGGCGACGAAAGGCTTGGAAATGAGAGGCAAGATGGACTGACTTTGGGGTGACAGTCTGGGTTGAGAGATCCTCGCGGGCTCTCCTGCTGTCGGGTTTGAGTCTAGACCCGTGACAAAATCGTGTCAACCCCTTTCAACTGGCTGGCAATTCCAGAAAAGGGCCGCTTTTGTGTTCGCCCAGCGTTCGCCTTTCTGGTCCATTAAGCGCCGTTAGTTCATGTAACTGTTGAACTTACGTAGTCAAACCATTGCAAAGATATTGCTTTACACGTCTTAAGCGCTGGTGCTACATTCCGCGAACCTTGACCTAAACTATTGACAGGCAAGGGATTGGCGATTACCAAAGCACATTCCATTGGGGTAGTCAACTACCAGGTATCGCCTATCTTGTGGTCAGACCCACAAAAAACGTTAAGCAGCTTCTTAAATTCGGCATTACGGTCTTCAGGTTGAAACTTCTGGTTGCTCGTGTTGAGTGCCGCAGTTTGCTATCGGCGGCGGGGCTCCAGTCAAAAGCAATTCTGATTTTCAAGTATCGGAGAACCGGTAAATGAAAGCAAGATTGTCATCAACGACAAAGCCGCGGCGAGATTTTCAATCTAAGGTCACTATCCGCAGGAAGATGGCGTCCTTGCGGGTTTGCTCTCAGCGGCGACAGCTGCGGCGCCTGGCCCGAGCCTAGCTTGGTAGGTCGCCTCAGCGCCACGAAGATAGTCGGCTCGGAATTTAACCCCAATTTTGCAGGGGTTGGGACAAGAGAACTTGGAGGTGCTCCTTGAGCAGGGTCATAAATTCTTATTGGGTTGACGAACGAATTCGAACGCAGCGCGTTGCTCATAGGGCGACTTCCCCGTTCGCTTCCGTTAGAGAAATATCAATCGACATCATCGGTACGCCGGCCGAGGTCCGCCGCCGTGGGGGCATCATTCCCTCGTGGGTCGTTTTTGGCATGATCATTCTCGCCACCTCCGCGATTTGCGTTGCCGTGATCGCAAGGACGCAGGTTCGGATGTCGGTGGCGTCTCAGCAATTTGTGCATATGCAAACGGACGTCGAGGGACTGCGAAGCGGAAACGATGCGCTGCGCCAGGAGATTGAACAGCTCCACGTTAACCCGCGCGCCATCGAAGCCGCTGCGCGCAGTCGTCTGAATCTGGTCCGAGCTAACGAAATTGTAATACCCGTCGAATGAGCCAAGGGGAAGCTCTTCGCACGGAAGGCGCCGAATTTCTTTTACCCTGCCGGTCGCCCGCCAGTTCCCCTGCTTGATAGCCACGTATCGCGAATACCTGCCGGTCAGCGCGGCTGTGACTGCCATCATAGCCGCGCCCCTTCTTTTAAGGACTACGGAAAACGCGTTCGACGGTCGTGTTGACAGTCGAATATCCCTCAACTAATATCGACTTCCCCATTCCACCCAATAGTATTCGCTGATCTTATCGCTGGTTTTATGGCAGACACCAAAGAGATAACTACGCCAACCGAGGCAGAGGTTGAACGCTGGCAACGCGAAACGCTTGACCCTTTGCTGCGCAAATATCCGGAGATGAAGAAGCGCTTTGAAAGCGTTTCGCTCGAGGAAGTTGATCGACTCTACACTCCCGCCGATACCAGCCAGTTGGATTTCTCTCGGGACATTTCCTTTCCCGGCGAGTTCCCTTACACACGCGGAATACACCCCAGCGGCTATCGTGGAAAAATCTGGACCATGCGACAGTTCGCCGGGTTCAGCACGCCGGAAGAGACTAACGCCCGCTTCCAATATTTGTTGGCCCAGGGCCAAACAGGTCTCTCGGTCGCTTACGATCTGCCAACATTGATGGGCTACGATGCCGACTCCGAGCTTTCCGAGGGCGAGGTTGGCAAGTGTGGCGTGGCGGTGTCGTCACTGGCCGACATGGAAGTCTTGTTCGACAAGATTCCGCTTGAGCAAGTCACGGTTTCTCAGACGATCAACGCGCCGGCGTCAGTCCTGCTCGCGATGTATCTCGTGGTCGCTGAGAAGCAGGGCGCCGATTGGAAGAAGATTTCCGGAACGCTCCAGAACGATATTCTCAAGGAGTACATCGCGCAGAAAGAGTGGATCTATCCGATCCAACCGGCGATGAAGTTGGTTGTTGACACGTTTGAGTTCTGCACCCAGCACGTGCCTCGCTACAATCCAATTTCCGTCAGCGGCTATCACATTCGCGAAGCCGGCGCCACCGCAATTCAGGAACTCGCCTTCACTTTGCGTGACGGGCTTGAATACGTTGAGTGGGGACTGAAGGCTGGGTTGGACCTTGATGTTTTCGTCCCGCGAATCTCTTTCTTTTTCAACGCTCACAACGATTTCTTCGAAGAAGTCGCGAAGTATCGCGCGGCGCGCCGGATTTGGGCGCGTGAAATGCGCGACCGTTTCGGTTCCACTAACGAACGAACGCTGAAGCTGCGTTTTCACACGCAGACCGCGGGCGTTTCGCTGACCGTCCAGCAACCGCTGAACAACATCGTCCGCGTGGCCATCCAGGCGCTCGCCGGAGTTCTCGGAGGCACTCAAAGTCTTCATACTGATGCTTACGACGAGGCACTCGCGTTACCGACTGATCAGGCCGCGCTGATTGCGTTGCGCACGCAGCAGATCATCGCGGAAGAGACTGGCGTGGCCAACACGATCGATCCGCTCGGTGGGTCTTACTTCGTCGAGGCGTTGACAGAGAAGATGGAAAGCGCAGCGCTTGATTACTTCCGGAAAATCGACGCGATGGGCGGGATGGTGGCTGCGATTGAAAAGGGTTTCCCGCAACGCGAGATTCAAGACTCCGCTTACAAATATCAGAAGGCGGTCGAGCGCGGCGACCAGGTCATCGTCGGCGTCAACAAGTATCAGATGGAAAACGAACCTCAGATTCCCACTCTGGCGATTGACGAATCAGTCCGCGACCATCAAATCGAACGTCTCAACGCGGCGCGAACTAAGCGCGACGCCGGAGCGGTAGCTAACGCCCTTGAAAAACTAAAGCGCGCCGCCCAGCATGGCGAAAACACGATGCCCGCGACAATCGAAGCGGTGCGTGCGTACGCGACGCTCGGTGAAATTTGTTCCTCTCTGCGGGATGTTTACGGCGTTTATGAGGAGCCTGCCTTCTAGTTTCTCGGCACCGATCCGAAAACCGCAGCACTTCGACACAAATATTCATGCAGAAATTATTTCTCGCTTTCCTGATTGTCATCAGCCTCACCAGTTTTCACACGCTCGCAGCGCAAACCAAAACCACACAGCCAGCGGACGATCACGTCACGATCCAACGGCGGCGAATAGTGTTGGTGCGCCCTGCAAAACTGGCCAGGCAGTTCCCCGAACGCAGGACAGCCGTAGTCACCTATCCCATCGTCGGCGGGCTGAAGAATGCCGCCGTATTGCGACGAGTGCGTTCGACATTCGAGTTCAAGAACATTTTTGATTACTCCCTGAAGGAGTATCGCGAAGACGCCTGGCTGTCCGAATTCTCTTATGAGGTGAACTACAACAAGAATTACCTGCTCGACATCACTTTCAGACAAAGTGGTATCGCTGCCTATCCCGACGAGCACACCAAGCATTTCCTCCTCAACCTGAAGAACGGCCGAGTCGTTAAGGCGCCAGGATGCGTTCGCAGCCGACAAGTTGCATGACATTGCCGCATTGGTGGATCGTCAACTGCAAGACGAAATCAAACGCCTCAAAATTGAGAACAAAGAGCCGGACGAGCAGGAAACCGTTAACAGCGCTTATGAAAACTTGAAATTCGAAGTGAAGGACCTTGACGAGTTTTTGGTCGGTCCTAAAGGAATCACGTTCGTTTACGATGCCGGCTTCCCTCACGTGATTCAGGCGCTTGAACCTGACGGGCAATACTTTTTTTCTTACGAAGCACTTCGCGCGTTCATCAAACGCAAGGGGCCGCTGGGGCAATTCGTCCAGTAACGTTACAATGGCGAACATGAACGACAGAAAAATTCGCGTGCTGGTCGCCAAGCCAGGCCTCGACGGTCACGATCGCGGCGCCAAGGTGATCGCCCGCGCGCTGCGCGACGCCGGCATGGAAGTGATTTATACCGGACTGCGGCAGACGCCGGAGATGATCGCGGCTGCGGCACTTCAGGAAGATGTTGACGCCGTCGGCGTTTCCATTCTTAGCGGCGCGCACAACACACTCTGCCCTCGCATCGTTCAACTCCTGCACGATCAGGGAATGGACGACTGCCTGGTCCTGCTGGGCGGCATCGTTCCTCAGGACGACATTGCCAAACTGAAAGCGCAAGGCATCGCTGAAATTTTTCTACCGGGAACGTCGACGGAAAACATCGTCAAGTTTCTCCGTGAAAACGTTAAGCCGCGTGAATAGCTGCTGGCCCACGTCAATCTTGCCCAACTAGATGGACCAGGAGTCGCCGCCAATAGTTACTGAAGTCGCCGGCTCCATCGCTATCGTCCGTTTGAACCGTCCGGCCGAACGCAATCCTCTTTCGCTCGCAACCCTCCAAAATTTAGAACAGACCACCTCGTCGCTGTTCGCGCGTGACGACATTCACGCCGTGATCTTCACTGGCACGGGCAACGTGTTTGCCTCAGGAGCGAACATCCGCGAGCTGTCGCAACTCGACTTCGCTGCCGCGTTGCAGTTTTCAAAGTTCGGACAGAATCTCTTCCAATCAATCGCTGATGCAAAGCAGACAACAATCGCAGCCATCAATGGATACTGCATCGGCGGCGGACTGGATTTCGCGCTGGCCTGCGACATCAGGGTCGCTGCGACGAACGCCACCTTTGCTCATCCGGGAGCCCGCCTGGGAATCATCACCGGTTGGGGCGGCACCCAAAGGCTGCGGCGAACAATTCCAAAGGCAATCGCTTTGGAACTCTTTCTGACCGGCCGACGCATCACCGCGGCCAAGGCTCTGAAGACTGGTTTGGTCACCAGACTCTCTGACGATCCACTCGACACAGCGATGCTATTCGCCCGAGAAGTCAACACTTAGGGTCGCGCGCTTCCCGATCTCCAACGACGCTCGATAGTTTGATTGTTCATGCGTCTAAATTTATGGATGTTATGCTAAATTTCGGATATTTCCAGCCATCGACAATCTCCTCACTGACTACAAACCCGATAACTCATTGATTTTTATTAAGAAACTCACAGAAGGCATAGAACTTGCGAACTGCTGTGCAAAAGTTCCTCGACTACCCCGACTGGACGTGGTGTTGTTCAATGGTTACTCGACTTGGGTTGACCAACTCTTATGAGCCGTACTTACCGGAAAGAAAGGAAACTCCAATGAAAATCGTAGTAAGGCTGTTTATTGCCACCTGCATTGCTCTGTTTTCGACGGCAGTCTTTGCTCAGGAACCGACGGGAGCCATCGAAGGCACCGTTACCGATCCACAGGGTTCGATAGTCCAGGGCGCCGCGGTTGCCGTGCGCAACGCGGCCACCAATTCCACCCGCACGGCCAACACCGACGACAATGGCCGCTATCGCGTGTCGCAGCTGGCGCCGGGCACGTATGAAATAAAAGCCTCTGGCGCAAACTTCAAGACCTCGGTCATCACCAACGTGGTGGTCGCCGTCGGTCAGACTGCGCCGCTGGATATTCACCTGGAGGTTGGTGGGGCGAGTGAAATTGTCACCGTAGTGGGCAGCGGTGATGTGCAGATCGACCGAACGGACATGACTGTCTCCGGTGTTGTAAATACCCGACAGATTCAGAACCTGCCACTCAACGGTCGGAACTTCCTCGACCTGGCCCAACTTCAACCGGGCGTCGAGAAAGTCGAAGGCGGCAGCTTTGATCCTACTAAGGCGAACTACACCGGCGTCTCGATTGCGGGCCAAGCGGGCCGCTCGGCGCAAATTGCGGTTGACGGCGGATCCGTCGTCGACAACGTAGTCGGCACGACTGTCCAGAATTTCTCACAGGAGATCGTGCAGGAGTTTCAGCTTGGCATCTCAAACTTTGATCTCTCAACCGGCGCCTCTTCAACCGGCTCGGTAAATATCATCTCTAAGTCAGGCACCAACGAGTTTCACGGCAATGGTTACTTCTACGTTCGCGACGACCGCTGGTCGGCATTCCCGGCGCTGTCGCGACTGGACGCCGCCAACGGAATCCCAATCAATGCCCGCGCGACCTCGATTCCCTTCGATCGCGAACAATACGGCGGCACGATCGGCGGCCCGATCGTGAAAGACAGGCTGTTCTTCTTTTTCAACTACGAAGGAAATAATCAGGACGGCTCGGCGCTGCACAACCCAACCGAGGCGCCATCTTTCGCCGGCTTCACCGCGAACCCTTTCGACGAAAAACTGCTTACCGCCAAGGGTGACTGGGTTGTCAACAACACCACGAATCTGACGATGCGTTACTCGTTCAACGATAACATTCAGGATGTTCCGTTTGCCCCTGGCTCCGGCATCGTGCCGCAGGAGTCGGCAACGAATATCTTCTCGTCGAACAACCAGCTCGTCACCAATCGCTCGCATAACGTGGTCGTCGGTTTGACGAATTCGTTCAGCTCGTCGCTCACTAACAGTTTCGTTTTCAACATGAGCGATTTCTCAAACGTCATCAACCCCGCGACTGAAGGCGTTCCCGAGATTCGCATCCTCGGCTCACAACTCTGGAGGTCAGGCACAAACGCGATCACGCCGCAGTCAACCTTCCAGGAGCGTTACCAGTTTCGCGACGATCTAACCAAGGTCCATGGCAATCACACTTTCCGCATCGGTGGAAACTATGAACGAACCGGCATCAACGGTCAGTTCGCCTTTGCCAAGCCCTCTCGCATCCGCTTGTTTGATCCGGGACCGCTCGGCCTCGCGCCGTACGTGACCGAGGCTGACTTTCTCAACGCCCCGGTACGCGACATCTCGATGGGCATCGGCGACGACATTCTGCCGTTTAACTCGCCGACCGACGAGACCATTAACAATCGCTTCTCCATCTACGCCAACGACTCGTGGAAGTTAAACCAAAAATTCACCTTGAACTTTGGTCTGTCGTACCGCATCGATTCCAATCTTTGGAATCACGATCAGCCGCGCCCGGCGGTTATCGCCTCGCTCTTCGGTAAGGGAACGGCGCCGAGTCCGCGGGACAATAACAACTTCGCCCCACGCGTCGGCTTTGCCTGGGACGTCGCTGGTAACGGCAAAACCGTTATTCGCGGCGGCATCGGTATGTATTACGACAATACCATCGACAACCTGCGCCTGTTTGAACGAGCCGATTTGGGTCCCGCCGGAGCAGAGTTGTTCCTGGTCGGCGCGGATCTGCATAGCCCGATATTCCCCGGCGGCGATGGCAGCTTCGGCAGCAATCCGGCTGGAGCCACAGGGTTTCTGACCCTCGCGCAGGCGCTGGCGCTGGTCGGCCCAGCCCGCGCCGATATTGAGGCCAACGCTTTTAATTGCGCGCTGCCTACTTCCATCGAGTGCTTCGAATCGATCTCGGGTCCCATCTTCTCGACTGAGTTTCAGGTGCCCTACTCGATTCAATACGCGGTCGGCGTCCAGCGCGAGTTGCCCGGCAAATGGCTTTTCCAGGGTGACTTTAACTACCGCAAGGGCCTGCATGAAGTGCTGGTCTACGACATCAATAAAATATTTGATGACATCACCGGCCCGCGCAGCAGCTTTCCAAACTCAGTGCCGTACGCCGACTCGTCCGGTTTCTCGACCTACATGGCCGGACTCTTCCGTTTGGATCGCCGCTTCGATAACGGCTTTCAAATGACGGCGAGTTATGCGCTCTCCCGCTTCAAGGCTTTTGGTGGAGACGCGCTCGGCCTCGGCGCCACGGTCACCGATCTTAACAATTTCCGTCCTGAGTACGGTCCGGCCGGCCTCGATCGCACCCATCGCTTTGTCGTGAGTGCAATTTACGATCTGCCGTTCTTCCGCAACAGCAGCAGCAACTTTAAGAAGAACTTCCTGGGCGGCTGGCAGGTTTCAATGATCTCGACGGCGTTTAGCGGCGTGCCGCAAAGCGTCTTCCTGCCTAACTTCGTCGACCTTTCCCGCACCGGTACTTTCCAGTCCTACCTACCGGGTACGAATGAAGGCTCCATCGGTCGTGATATCACGAGCGTGGGCCAGCTAAACACGATCATCGACGCTTTCAACGCGAGTATTCCGAACCTCGGCGTTGATTGTGGGGATGCTAGCCCGACCGGTCGCTGCGACAGCACCAACCCGAACTACTTCGATCCTATCGTGCGGTTGGCCCACCTGCCTGCCGGAACGCAGCTCGGCGGCGACTCCGTAATCTCGCAGGACATCCGCGTCACCAAGACTTTCCGTTTCAACGAGCGTTTGAATCTCGATCTGATCGGCGAAGTCTTCAACCTCTTTAACGTCGCGAATCTGACGTTCCCCACGGCCATCACGCTTGCCGAAGAGGGCACACCGGACGATGTGATTGCCGGGTCAATTCACGGACCCAGCGCCCGCACGAACAGCGTGTTCGGCACCGGCGGTCCGCGAGCTTTCCAATTCGCCGCGAAGTTCCGTTTCTAAGAAGCGGTCTTTAACGCTTTAACAAGGTGGGGCCCCGCAACGGGCTCCACCTTACTTTTATTCACTGCTAACTATTCAACGCGAAATCTTTTCAAGTCGTGCACATTCAGGTAAATTCGCAATTACCATCATGAATTTCCGTCTCGTCATTTCAACGTCACTAATGATTGTCGCCTTGTGCCTCGCGACCGCCGGCAGCGCCGCCGCGCAGGGACACACGATCCGCGGCAAGGTTCGTAATTCTTCAGGCCTCAACCTGCCACGCATCACGGTCAGTCTTGAGAGCAGCACGGGCGCCATGATTAACCAGACGGTTACCAACAATGAGGGAGACTTTAACTTCACCGGTCTTACCGACAATGGTTATTCCGTTACTGCTTCCGCTCCGGATTTCAACCCCGCCAGCGAGCGCGTTGACTTTGTACGAAGTATCGGCTCCGAGGATCCGGGCGAAACTCGCACGGTTGAGATTACCCTCGTTAGTAGTGCAACTGTGCGCACAGCGCGCCGCGAAGTGAGTTTCGTCCAGGACATTCCCAAAGGAGCGAGCGACAAATTCGCGCTCGGGATGCAGTCGTTGAAAAACGGCCGCGCGCCGGAAGCGGTAACCTATCTTGAGCAGGCCATCGGGATCTTCCCGGACTATTTCGACGCGCGTTTCGCGCTCGCCAATCAACTGATGACGGAAGGCAAACTGATCGCTGCCATTCCCCACCTCGACGAGGCCCGCCGCATAAATCCCAAGGACGACCGCGTCTACCAGGCCTTCGGAATAATTCTGATGCGGCAACAAAAGTATGCGGTGGCGGCGCGCATTTTTGCCGAAGCCTCCCGCCTCAATCCGCGCGACTTCAACCATCTGGTGTTTCAGGGAACGGCCCTGATTGATCAGGCCGCGGGAATTGATCCGAAGAAATCGCCAGCGGCCGCCGATGAACGCAACTATGCCTTCACCGAAGCCGAGTCAGTGCTTAACAAAGCCTATGATTTGAGTGGCAAGAAACTGGCTACGGTCCGTTTGCAGTTGGCGAGACTCTATGAAAAGAAGGGCGATCCGGGGCGGGCGGCTTCGGAATTGGAGCAGTATCTTCGTCAGGCTCCTAACGATCAGAAGGCCGAACAAATTCGTGGCGCTATAACCAAACTGCGGGGCGCGTCGAAACAGGATTGAAGTTGCCTGGTCGCGCGCCTTAGTCTTTTTTCAGAAATTTGGCAATGCCTTTTTGACAGGCCTCAGTCAGCCTGGCAATGACGTTCACATCCACTCCCGTCGCCAGCGCATCGTCAAAAGCCATTCCATCCATCTGGTAGAGCAGCTTCTTGGTTAGCGCCACTGCAGACTTGCTTGCTTTTTCGAATCCGCGCGCATAGTTGTCGACTTCTGCGTCAAAGTTCTCTTCACTGAAAACCTGATTGACCAGGCCAAAGCTCTTCGCTTCTTCAGCGCCAATCTCGGCGCCGCGTGTTATTAATTCAAACGCCCGCTTCTCGGAAACGTTGCGCCGCAGAATTGCGGTCACCATCGCGGGCACGAAGCCGAGCTTCACTTCCGGGTATCCGAAACGAGCGTTGTCGGCGGCGAGCACGATGTCGCAGGCGCTGGCCAACCCGCAACCTCCGGCGAGTGCCCTGCCTCGGACTGCTGCGATCACAGGCACCGCCACTTGCCGTATCAGCGTGAAGAGATCCATCAACGATCGCGCGTCTTCGAAGTTCTCCGCGATCGAACCGTCGGCGATTTTCTGCAATGCCGCCAGGTCAGCGCCCGCACAGAAATCAGCGCCGGCGCCGGTGATTACAATCGCGCGCACCGCTGCGTCGTCGTTCGCTTGTCGCAGGGCGTTCTTCAGATCGGCGACGAGGGCTTCGTTGAGCGCGTTTCGCTTTTCAGGGCGGTTGAGGATGATCCGCGCCAGCGCTCCGTCAACCTGATAAATGATCGTGCTATCAGACATGCAGTTTCTGCATTTTGGAGTGCGGTGACCTGTCGCCGCTTTGGTCTGCTGCGACCTGTCGCAGCGGTTAAGAGTTCAGTAAATTGCGGCAGCAAGCTGCCGCAGGCCAAAGCGGCGACAGGTCGCCGCACTCCAAATTCGTCGAAGCTCTAACCCAACTCAAGGCTTTGCACTTCATCATCTGAGACTTCAATCTCCATTCTCAGCAGCGCGGTCGAAAACGTTTTCCCTTGCGCGTCAGTCATCAAAGACAGCGTGCCGCCTCCATCCAAACTTTCATGCAGCAGAAAATTAAGCGCGCCCAGATTTGGCAACTCGAATCGCTCGACGTCGCCTTTGCAGATTCCCTTGAAATGCTCCTTGACGCGTTCCGCCGTCACCTCGCGAACGAGGATCGGATAGATCTCGTCGCGCAAGGCAATCAGCCCGACGTTGGCGGTGTCGCCTTTGTCTCCGGACCGAGCGTGCGCAAGTTTTACTAGTTGCACCTTCATATCTTGTCAGAACCACCTGCGTCAGCGGGTGGCTTGCCTCTGTCATTGCTTGCCTCGAGTCAGCGTCGCCCGCCCGCTAACGCAGGCGGTTCTGACTTCATACCTCGATGACGTTCACCACGGAACTTATCTCATCTTTCGGAATCAGCGCCGGCCAGTACGCAACGATCTCCTCCACTTTCGGCCGCCCACCAGCAAAACCTGTGACGCCCGGCGGACCCGTCAGCACCAGCGGAGCAATTTCCTTGGTGAATCGTTCGACCGCTTTACGATCTTCGCTGCGCACACCGACACGAAGTTGGACTTCCGGTAGATCAGGCGAAGGCTGGCCGGCAAGCGGACCGTGCGTCGCGTTGGCGCCGACAAATTCCGTGTGAATCTGATCAAACTTCAAGCCCAGCCGATCGAGCCGCGTCCGCAGAATTTTGTCGGCGGCCTGCGCTTTGTCATACGCGTCCGGCCATGAATAGACGAGGGTGCCGACAGCTTTGAAGCCGGCCGAATAACTAATCGAAACTTTGAAAAACTCGGTCGCCGGTCGTCCTTCAATTCCAAAAACGCGGACTCGATCGCGTCCTTCGTATTCAAGGCGCACCGTCGTGAAATCGGCGACGCAATCCGGAGTGATGTATTCGTGCGGATCGCCCATCTCGTAAACCAATTGTTCTTTCACCGAAGGAATGATCACCCAGCCGCCGGTGCCTTCGTGTTTTGTGATCACAAAAGTGCCATCGGGCGACGCCTCGACGATCGGGAAACCGACATTCGCGAGACTAGGAATGCTGCGCCATTCGTATTGGCAGTTGCCGCCGGAGCACTGCGCGCCACACTCGATGATGTGACCGGCGATCGTCCCCGCGGCCATCTTGTTCCAATCGTCGGGCGCCCAACCAAACTCGTGCATGAGCGGCGCGAGCGTCAGGCCGGTGTCAGTGGCGCGGCCAGTGATCACGATCTGCGCGCCGCCGATTGAGCGCTTCCACCATTGGACCGGCGCCCAGATAGACATTCGCGCTTTGAATTCGATCGCGCACCGTCGAGAGCGGCGCGCCGGTGTCCATGTTGCGCAACTCGATGCCGCGCGCCAGGAAGTTCGTCCAACTTCGACATGATGTCGTCGCCGGTGACGATTCCGATTTGAGTTTGCCTGCGAGACCCAAGTTCCCGGGCAACTTCGCGAACGGCAGTCGGCGCAGCCGTCGACGTTCACGCCGCCGGCGTTTGCAGTCACGCGAATATTTCGCTCAACGCAGGCTGGGCAGAATCTGCTTCATCAGCGGCACAAAATCTTTTGCATACCCGGCCGCAGGGTCGCGCGCGCGCTGCTTCTGCATGATCGACATCGTGACTTCCGCCAGGTAGTCGAGCATCAGGTAGTCAATTGGGCCACCTTCAACCTGGCGCACGGGTGCGTCGGGCAAGTCACCCCAAAAGCCCTGTCCGGCCGCAATGCGAATTTTTTGTTTCATACTGATTTCATTAACCGCCAAGACGCCGAGAGCGCCAGGAACAACCAACAGAAATTTGGTTTCGATCCTTTTGGCGTTCAAACTTGGCGCTGGCGCCTTGGCGGTTACATTTTGCTGCTCATCGCGACGCGATGTTTACACCAACGTCGGCGGCAGGACAAACTGTCCGATGTGCGGCCCGCTGTAGTTCAAACTAGTGCGCAGTGAAAGCTCCAACGCGTCGCGCGTGTGCTCCGGGACGATCACCGCATCGACAAAACCACGCGCCGCCGCATACTTCGCGTCCAGCTCCTTGTCGTAAGTTTCGCGTACCTGGTCCATCTCGGCGACGAGCCGCTCATCGGGCTTAAGATCGTTGCGCTTCAACTTTTCGAGTTGACTACCAAACACAGCCTGCACCGCCGAGTCGCCTTCCATCACGCCCATCCGCCCAGTCGGCCAGGTGTAAATGAAATCCGGATCGAATCCCTGACCGGCCATCGCATAGTAACCGGCGCCCGACGCGTGGTTCACAGTCAAGACGATCTTCGGCACCACCGCGGTCGCCATTGCTTCGACGAAGCGCGCGCCGGCGCGAATGATTCCGGAGTGTTCCGCTTCCGGTCCAACCATGAAACCGGAGACGTCCTGAATGAACAGCAGCGGCGTGTGACGGCGGTTACAGGTCTCGATGAAGTAGGCCACCTTCTCGGCCGACTCGGTGTAGATGATGCCGCCAAAGCGAGGTGGACCACCGCCGGCAGGGCGAGTCATGCCGCGGTTGTTGGCAATCACGCCCACCTGGATGCCGCGAATGCGCGCATGCCCGGTGATCATCTCTTTGGCGTAGTCAGCCTGGAACTCATCGAGGTGTCCACCGTCCAGCAGACAATCCAACAGGTGTCGCGCGTTGTAAGGCTGCTTATGATCTTCAGGAATGATGTCGTAGAGATCGGTCGCAGGCCGCGCCGCTTCAATGGACTGATTCGCGCTGGACTGTTGAGAGTCGGCACTTGTGCCGGTATTCACCGGCAACTCGGAGACAAACTCACGAATCTTCGCAATGCACTCTTCGTCGTTCTTCACCCGATAGTGGGCCACGCCCGACAGCTCGTTGTGCGCGCGAGCGCCGCCGAGAGTTTCATTGTCAATCGTCTGTCCCGTCGCACCCTTCACCAGGTTCGCGCCGCCGAGGCCCATGAACGACGTGCCGTCAACCATCACGATCACGTCGGACAGCGCGGGCAAGTATGCGCCGCCGGCGATGCACGGTCCCATCACTGCAGAAATCTGCGGAATCTTCAGATAACGCCGCATGATCGAGTTGTAATAGAAGATTCGAGAGGCGCCATACTGGCCGGGAAACACCCCGCCCTGGTACGGCAGATTGACGCCGGCGGAGTCGACGAGATAGATGATCGGCACGTGCGAGCGCATCGCGATCTCCTGCGCGCGCAGGATCTTCTTGATCGTCTCCGGCCACCACGAGCCCGCCTTCACCGTCGCATCATTCGCGACAACCACAACTTCGCGACCCTCAACCCGACCAACAACTGTAACGACTCCCGCCGCCGGCGACGCGCCAATTTCAACCGCCGACCGCTGACCGCTGACCGCCGTTTCTTCTTGCTGACTGCTGTTTGCTGTTTGCTGTTTGCTACTCTTGTATTGATCATAAGCAACGAGCAGCCCAATCTCCTGCGCGTACGCATCCTTGTCGAGCAAGAGGTCGACGCGTTCGCGCGCGGTCAGCTTTCCCTGGCTGTGCTGCTTGTCAATCTTGTCCGGTCCGCCGCCCAAACGTAACTTCGCCTCGAGTTCCTGCAACTCGTTGGTCAGTTCTCGTAAACGTGTTAGAGATTTTTTCGGCGCCACCGGATGTTCGGCGAAGGTCTTGTCAAGCTTCATCTCATGAACTCTGATTTAGGCAGCTCACTTTGTTGGATGATGCTTTTGAGTGTGCCTCTTGCGATTTCTGAATGGTTAGGGACTGGTAAAGTAATGCTTCTCTCGGCCAGCTCTCTGCGCATGATGATATGACTACCTGCCTGTCGCACTTTTACAAAACCATGCTTCCCGAGAATATTGCAAACCTGGCTGGCCGACAGTACGCGCAACTTAGGCATGCGCGAGTTCCAACTCCTTGACCTTGACGCCCCTATTTAAACGCCGATTGATCTCCGCCTCGTCAGCTTCTTCAAGCAGCAACTCGACTGCTTCTTGAATCATCGCCTCGGCCTCTTCAAAAGAACGCCCTTGACTCGCGACCCCGAGTTCAGGGCACGTCGCCACATACCAACTGCCTTCCTTCTCGATCACGGCTGTTAATTTCGGTAGTTTCATCGTTTGTAGATCAATTCATTGCCCCGTTGAAATCTCGTTGCTCGTCGTTCCTGAATTCTAACACGGCTTCGCATCGGCTTGAACTAGCGCCCCAAAGCGCGGCTACTGCGTCGGCGTTGGTGGGGCTTTGAAGACGAGGCGAGCGACCCAAGCCAGCAGCGCCGCGTTGGCGGCGATAAGCAGCCCTGAAATGATCATGTTCTCAAACATCAATTTCATGAAGTCAGTCGTCTGTTCCACGCCGTCAATCTCCACGTTTCCTTTGCCGGCAATGCTTACCTCAAGATGATCCGAAAAGATTTTCAGATTGGAGACTGTGAGCAGTGGCCCACCGGCTTCGCTCCGCGCACTAAGGACCGCTGGTGCTTGCGTCGCGGTGCCGCTGCCAAGTCGTCTGATACTTATGGCCCTCGCCTGGAAAGGCGGCGCGTCAGTCGCGGTCAGTCTTGGCGCGCCTCCCAAATCGACTGCGATGGAGCCTTGCGCATCGCCCCAGGGCGTCGAGTCTGCCGTCAGCGGGTAGACGGTGAAATGAACCGTGGAGTTTGCGGCAACGCGGGCGGTCAGATCAATCGAAGTGGAGTGGCTCACATCGTCGACCTTTAGCAACTTCTGGCAGCCGGGCGCGAGGTAAGAATCGCTCGGCTCCGTCAACAAGTCTGCCGAGAACTCTGCATCGCTCGACGTCACTTGCAAACGGCGCCAACGGTTTTGACCCGGTTCGCCAAGTTGAGAAATGCGAATCTCAGCTGGAGTTTGTGAGTCAACGCGAAGTTCTATACGCGTGCCGCACGGCTCGGCTTCCTTGTCGGAATTCCTGGTTCGGTCCGCCTGATAACTAATCGCGGCCCAATTGTCAGGCAGCTTTACATCCAGGCCGGCCAACGCCGCGATCGTCTGCTTATCAAGACGCGCCTTGTCAAAGCGGACCTCGACAGATCCTTTGCGTCCGCTGTCGCAGGAAACGACCAACCGCTCGTCCTGGTTGACCAGCGGCCCTTCGATTATCAACTCCTGCTCACTGAGCTTGATGCTCGCGGGAGAGAACTTTCCCGTCGCGGCCAGATCCACCGGCTGCGGTACATGGGCGAGTTTGTACAACGCAAACGCCGCGGCGGCTAAGACCAGCAGGCCCACTCCAGCGCGGACCAGCCGCCGTCGCCAGAGGGTCGTCAAGAGGCTGAAGGACATACTATTTCTACTCAACCTTTACCTGCAGTTTTTCGCTAACAGCCGCCCAATCGCCCCCTTTTTCAAAGCCTCGCCAGGCACGAACGTGAAACTGGTGCGTCCCGATCGAGACCTTGCCCTTCGAGTTCTTGCCATCCCATTCCCCCGTCCTGGTTTCACCAACGCGCATTCCGCTGGTGAAGTCTTTTTTGTACACGAGTTGTGGATAACTGCTGCCGTCCGGAGCGCGCGTCAACACTCTCACCTCTGCTGCTGCCGTGTTGAAGTCGGAGAGAGACCGAAAACTGTAGGACGCTTTCTCCTTCAGCTTTGGACGGATGGTTCCGGGCTGAAACTGAAGCCGAACAATGACCAACGAGCCGACGGCCTTGTCGCCAAAGCCGAGGCCATATAAGAAAAAGTCAGCCGGCTTTCTTGGCTCGGGCCCGTTCTTGAAGGCTTTGAAAGAAATCAAACCCAGTTGCGGCTTCTGACCAAATGTTTCCGGAAGGTACGCCTTCACTTCCTTGCGTTTGCCATTCGTTGGTTCAAGTCGTATGGGGAATTTCAGCTTCGCGTCGCTGGACATGATCTTTACTTCCGCAGTGCTGTTCGCCTCCAGCTCGTACTCGATCACAACCGGCCACCTGCCTTTCACAAAGCCCTGAACGACAAAATCGCTCATGCTGAAGGCTGCGGTTGGAAATATCGGACCCAACTTCGAGAGCTCTGATAGCGCTTTCGCTAGCTTCGTGGCCTGACTTTGTCGCTTGCTTTTCCCGCCAGGAATTCGGATCTGCGGGAACGTAACGAGCGAAGCGGTTGGTTGTAGTGCAATTCGCTCAGGGTTTGCTTTGACGGTCGCCTCTCCTGTAGCAACAACGGGTTGCTTGTCGCTGTCGGCAATTGTTTTGGTTGCGGGTTGGAAAATCGGCAACACGAAGGCAGTGAAGATGGAAAGTACAAGAAGCCTCATGCGTGAGAGCTTGTAAGGGACGTATTTCATTTCGTACTCCGTTTCTTGCGAGGGTTGCGCCCAGGTTAGCGAGCGCGGCAAGTTTGAGATCCGTGACAGGAATGAGCTTATACACCCGCAGGAGCAGGTGAGACAAGACTTTCGCAGCGCACTGTCGTTAGCACATGATATGTCCGGTGTAATTAACACATGAAGTGTCCGATCTGAGCGGAGGGGGTCGAAGCAACATGACAGGATGCTGTTATGAAGCAAATGACCCCGGCCGCAGTGGAGCGGGCGATGAAACTACAAGACGTAATGTTGCGAGCAATGGCTAAGCGAATCACCTGGTTTCAAGCAGCGGAGATCCTGGGGATCAGCTGCCGGCAGATGCAGCGCTGGCACACCAGGTTTGAGCATGAGGGATATGAAGGGCTGTTTGATCGGCGGCGCGGGACGCCTTCGCCGAAGCGGGTGCCTTTGGCCACGGTGGAGGAAGTGCTGCGGTTGTACCAGGAGCAGTACTTCGACTTCAACGTGCGTCACTTTCACGAGAAGCTGGTGGAGGAGCACGGTATCAAGCTGAGCTACACCTGGGTGAAGAAAGCGTTGCAGGGAGCGGGGTTGGTAAAGCCGAGCCGGAAGCGCGGGGTGCATCGCAAGCGGCGGCCGCGTCGACCATTACCAGGAATGCTGTTGCACATCGACGCCAGCCAGCACCAGTGGTTCTGCGATCACCGCTGGTACGACCTGCTAGTGATCATGGACGACGCCACCAGCGAGATCTATTACGCGGAGTTGGTAGAGGAGGAATCGACCCGCACGGTGCTGGCCGGATTGCGGGCGGTGATTGAGCATCAAGGCGTATTTTGCTCGCTTTATAGCGATCGAGCCAGCCATTTCTTTCTCACCCCGAAGGCTGACGAGCCAGTGGATCATACTCGTCTGACGCAGGTAGGCAGAGCTTTAAGACAGTTGGGGATTCAGATGATACCGGCCTATTCGCCGCAAGCTCGCGGTCGTAGCGAACGAGGGTTTGGCACCTGGCAGGGGCGGTTGCCGCCAGAACTACGGCTGCGAAAGATCACCACCGCTGCCGCAGCTAACCGATTTCTGCAGGAAGAATATGTGCGGGAGTTCAACCGCCGGTTCAGCGTGCCAGCTGCCGAGCGCGGGACAGCGTTTGTGCCGGCGAGGCTTAAAGACCTGGACCTGGTTTTCTCACTGCAACATGAGCGGGTGGTGGCGCGGGATAACACAGTGAGCTTTGCCAATCGCGTTTGGCAGCTCGAACGCTCCAAACTAAGAGCGACCTTAGCTGGCTGCAGAGTCACAGTGCATGAACATCTGGATGAAACAATCTCGATTACTTTTGGTCCACATCGGGTTGGCCGCTACACAGCTGACGGCCAGCCAGCTATGGAAATGACGCCGCCGAGGAAAGCGACTAAACCCGTCGCTTCCCACCGCGGCTTGGAAAAGTCAGGCCAAAAGGCGGCCTGACTTTCCAACATTCCCACAGCTTCTACTGCTGGAGGTCAAATGAACGAATCGGACACTTCACTTGCTAATAACACCGGACATTTTAATTTGCTAACGACAGACTTTCGCAGCGCACTTTCGCAGCGCACCAACAGACTTTCGCAACAGACTTTCGCAACAGACTGTCGCAACAGCTTGGAACCTAGACGGTATCGGTTGCCGGCGAGGCAGTGCCTTTTGTATTGCCTAATCTTGAGCGACGCCTTTGGAATGCGCTGAAAAGTCAGCGCTTTCGTCGTCAATAATCGCCACCATCGTCGACTTTAGCGTTGCTGTGAAAGAGCCCCGAGTAACGAGTTGGAATCCGTGCCGGCGGGGACGCCTTCGAGGATCACGACGCGCTGCCCGTGGCGCTGGATGACGACGCGGCCTTCGCTAGTCGCCCATGAATAGATGTTTCGAGTTTCAGGTTCCGCGTTTCGAGTTTCCGGTTTCGAGTTTGCAGCTTCAGCTTCCAGTTTCGCTGAGTCCAATGCTTCCGCGCCGGGGTAACGAAGTGCAGTGCGCTTAACGTAAGCATCGAAGAACTCGCGCGCGTCGGTTTCAGTGTCCCAGGCGGTGACTTGCGCGAGGAAGACCTGGCCACCCGGCCCTTCGTAGAGCGCGTAGCGGTCGCCTGCCCAGCCGGCGGCGGCGCGTTTGGACTCTGCTGCATTATTCAAAAACTGATCGAGGATCAGGTAGTAAGTCCATTCGCCGTTAACGTCGGAATCGATGCGGCGCCAGGAAGAAGTGGGCAGTGGGCGGCGGGCAGTGGGCAGTTCGGTTTTCCGGGCGGGCCGTCGCCTTGAGGCTTGTGGGCCAAAGGCAGGCAGGATGCCTGCGCTCCCAGGATTGCGTTGTCTATTTTCGATAAGATGGATGCCAGCGAAAGATGCGGGCGGAACGCCCGCGGTCCCAGTAGATCGTTGTATGGAGTTTGACGATGACTGACTGATCGCCGCTTGCTGTTTGCTGATTGCTGATTGCTGTTTGCTGTCTACTGTTTGCTGTTGACTGTTTGCTGTTTGCTGATTCGCATTGAGCAGGTTCGTGACGTCCGGCACCGTCACTTTCACCGGCCGCTCGTAGTTGAAATATTTTTCCGCATGCAAAATGTGTTCAGTTGAAAGCGGCAGGTGCGTGTAGGCATTCGAGACCGCGGCCCAGCCGCCACGTTTGTAGACTTGCGTCGCCCATTCCAGGCCGTTCATGTACGGGAAAATCAACGATTCGCGCATGGCCCGCGGCGCCAGGTTAAACTGCTCCGTCGACACGCCAGTGGTGAGTGAGCGGCTAAAAGCGAGCGCGACGAGCGGATTCTTTGCCATGTAGATCGTCATCGCGAGCGTCGCATCGCCTTCGATCAACGCGTGCGCCGCCAGTTCAGCATCCGAGTCGCCGTGCGGCCATTTCTCAAACCGTCGCAAGTTGAAATGCTGGTCCTGCAAGGCGTGCGTCAGCTCATGCGCCATCACCGGTTTTTGGCCTTCCAACTCCAGCCAGTCCGCGAGGTGAAACTCCTGAACCTTCGGGTCGTAGTACCCGGCGACCTGCTCCGTCAGCAGTTTGATAATGAACGGCCGGTACTCAAACGTGTTCGGCGCCAAACCAAATTTCCGCAGGGAAACTTCCGCGGCATGCATCTCGGCGGGCGTCATTTGCTCGTCAATGTTTTTGATCAGCATGCGCTCGATTTCGGCCCGAGACTGCGCCCCGCTTTTCACCGGCCTCAGTATCGCCAGCTCTCGGAGTTCGCTTGTTTCCTTCAGCACCTCGGTGGTGGTGGCCACGATTGCGGCGTTGCGCGCGCTGTTGGTGGTGACGCTGGCACGCTGCGCGGAGACTCTGGCGACGTGCCTCGCCAGCAGGCTTGTGGTGACCAGGGCCAACACGGCGAGCAGGGTCAGGGATCGGCTAATTCGCTTTGACATCGTTGGGCTTCCGCTCTTATAGTCCGCTAAACGTTCTAAACTAAACGCAGCCAGGCTGATCACGCAATCTCTTCGGTTAAGAGTTTGAAGGTATAAGGCTCAGATGACAAGTCCAGCCCCCGAAAACATCTTAGGCGAGTGGCACGAAACGCTTTTGCGCGTGCGCTATTCGGAAACCGACAAGATGGGGATTGTTTACTACGCAAACTACCTCGTCTGGTTTGAGATTGGCCGGACGGAGTTTTGCCGCGCGCGCGGTTTTTCTTATCGCGACATGGAAGAGAACGAGGACGCCTTCCTCGTGGTCGCGGAAAGCTACTGCCGCTACAAGGCGCCGGCTTACTACGACGACGAACTGCTGGTGCGCACTCACATTACGGAGATGAGGAAACGTTCCCTGCGTTTTGGCTATGAGATCATCCGCATCTCAGACGACCACATAATTGCCGAAGGCGAGACCGGACACGTCATAACCGACGCCACCGGCCGCGTGCGCTCGTTCCCGGAAGGATATGCTCAGCGGTTGTTGGCCCCGGCGATTATTAAGTCGCAAGCGTCAGGCGAGATCGTTCCGACACAGGAAGCGCCGGACTAAAGAAAGTTGCCAGTGGTCAGTGGCCAGTGGTCAGTGAGTTTCCCACCTAACAAGAATTCTTTCATCAGCGAAGATAGCCCGGCCGGACTGGTTCGGTTGAATCTGTTCACGCCTGTCTCGACACTACGGCGATATCGTTAGTTAAGGAGGGGTGCATGAAGGTTAGACACTACCAGGAGCTGATAGCCTGGCAGAAGGCGATGGATTTGGTTGAAGAGGTATACAAAGCATCCAGAACCTTTCCTCGCCAAGAAATTTACGGACTAACGAGCCAGCTTAGGAGGGCGGCTGTCTCAATCCCTTCAAATGTGGCCGAGGGACAAGGCAGGCGCACAACTCCAGATTTCCTTCGCCACCTATCTATTGCTTACGGTTCATTGCTGGAAGTTGAAACTCAAATCCTGCTCGCGACTCGGCTTAGCTATTTGAACCAATCTAGAAGTTATGCGGTTCTCAGCATGGCCGGTGAAGTTGGGCGGTTGCTGAATGGTCTGATGTCTTCACTGGCAAAGTGAACCGGCTTTTACTACCACTCTTCGCTTGGTATGAATTACTGGCCACTGATCACTGGCCACTGGCCACTTTTTATTGTTCATGCGCCAAATTCAACCGCACGAGGCTGCGCGCTTTGCCGGTTTCTTCGTCGACGTCGATGACAGCCGCGCAGATGCGCGCCTGGGCCGTCGAGTGTTCGGCACGTCTCGCAATCGCTGAGGTGAAGCGCGCGATCACGTCGTCCTTGTTCATCCCAATCACGCCGGAGTAGCTTCCAGTCATCCCGAGATCGGTGAGGTAGGCAGTGCCGCCCGGCAACAGTCGTTCATCCGCCGTCTGCACGTGCGTGTGTGTGCCGACCACCGCCGACACGCGGCCGTCGAGATACCAACCCATCGCAACTTTTTCAGACGTTGCTTCAGCATGCATGTCGACGACGCGTATTTTGGTTTCCGCCGGCAAAGAATCCAGGACTCGATCCGCGGCGCGAAAAGGATCGTCCGAGGGCGGCATGAACACGCGTCCCATTAAATTGACGACTGCGACCGGCGTGTTCCCGATCGTTCCGGTCCACAGGCCGCTGCCCGGCGTATTGGGAGGATAGTTTGCGGGCCTGAGGAGCCGTGGCTGTTTGTCGATGTAAGGAATGGCTTCTTTCTTGTCGAAGATGTGATTGCCCGACGTCATCACGTCGATGCCGGAGTTGAAAAGCTGCTCGCACAATGAAGGCGTAACTGAAAAACCGCCAGCGAGGTTTTCAGCGTTCATGATCGCGAGATCGATGTCGTATTGTTCGCGGATGTCCTGAATACGCTCCAACACCGCCAGCCGGCCAGGCTTCGCAACTACGTCTCCGATCATCAGTATCTTCATAATAAAAAGTGACAAGTGACGGGTGACAAGTGACAAGAAAGTTCCGTCACCGTTCTTGTCACTCCTCACTTGTCACTTGTCACTCAAGTTGGCAGGAGGGAAATCCGCGATGGCCGTTCCGAAGCCGTAATTGAACCTGCTTTTACAGGTGGGTGACCTTTAAGAGCCGCAGCCTCTGGCAATTCTTAACGCTGAAGAAGTGCACTGGCAAGCGGCATCGGTCTCCCATATTATCGGCGTTGGCTCAATCATCGTACACTCGGTGACGAGCCTCACAGAATAGTTCCCTCCGCCGCGGCGATACTAGCATAAGACAACGCCGAACGGTAAATAACGTGTTTAGAGTTCAACCTTCAGGTTGCTTACTGAAAACCCGAGCAAGCTAAAGCTTGTACTCTAAACTGAACGCCAAGTTGTCTTGGAGGGTCTTAGGTGAAGGCGATCTTCTCGGTCTCGCCTTTTTCCTGCTCAATATTGCTGCGCATCTTTAGCAAGCGGTCGAGCATTTCCGCGCATTCCGTGCTGCGGATGGCCAGTTGAGCATCTGCCTGTTCGTGCGTTTGTTTGAGGCGGTGATATTCATCAGCGATGTGGAGCGCCGCGAGGATCGCGACCTTCAGCGAGTCGACCGTCAGAGTTCCGGACGAAATTTCGCGCATGCGGCTGTCGACAAACTCGGCAAGTTTCGTGAGGTATTCCCAGTCGCCGTCAGAGCGGATGTTGTAAGTTTGATTGTAAATCTCGACTCTGATGGTGGGCGCGGATGTCGTGGTAGTTTCCATACTGCTTTCACCAAGGACTGGGCTGATTCCAGTGGTCATCTAAGCTCCTCTGCCATCTCCGGATCCAGGGCCGCAACGGCGTCAAGCATGGCTTCAACTTTCGCACGAATAATGTCGCGTTCGGCCAGCAGCGCTTCAACTTGTTTTTCGAGTCGTTGTTGTTCGAAAGAGGCGGCGCCGCCACCGCGTCGCATGAGAGAAAGTTCTTTCTCCAGACTCTCCTTCTCCTGCCGCAGAGTTTTGGTGAGTTCGATCGTGCGATAGATCTTATCTTCCAAATGCGAGAATTTTTCCAGTCCGGACAATGCAACCATCAATCTTTTCTCTCTCCACTGAGTACGACTTCGAACCGCCTCGGATTATGCGACTTCACGCCTGCAAGCGCAAGACTCTTTGCGCCCTCGCCTGCGATTTATTTTCTAAACTATTTTTAGTGAACGATTTTAGTGAAGTTGAGCGCTGAATTGCTTCAAGAGCGAATCAATCAATCCGCGCTGTCGCTCTTCCACGTCTTCGTCGCGCAGCGTGCCTTCGTCAGAGCGGTACTCAATCCGCAAAGTAATTGAACGTTTGCTTTCAGGAATTTTTTCTCCCTCGTACGTCCCAACCAAACGCGCGCCCCGGTAGTCGGCGATCCCTTCGGCATCAGCAGCCTGTACCAACTCCGCAAAGTTGACATCGCGATTTACCAGCAGCGTCACGTCACGGACCACGGCAGGGTAACGCGGCAGCGGCGTGTATTGCGTGGGCCGTGGCTCGGACTCGAGCAGCGCAGTGAGATCGATCTCCGCGAGGTAGACCGGCTGGCGAAATTTGTATGGCGCCGCAATCGCTTCGGCTAGTCTTCCAAGGCTGCCGATTGCAGTGCCGTCGGGCAGCGAAATCGTCGCTGCCTGGCCCTCGCGCAAATGCCTGGCGCCACCTTTTGAAAAGGACAATGGCCCGAGTTTCGTCGCAGCGACGGCCGCCTCCAACGCGCCCTTGAGTTCGTAGAAATCTATCTCTCTTGTTGCTTGAGCGTGTCCTTCCTCTATTGCCCCGCCGGTCGCGATCAGCGCCAACGCTTCACGCTCCTGCGGCAACTCGGCTGGCGCAAAACCTGCGAAAACCCGGCCAATTTCAAACAAACGGACGTCGCGGATGCCATGATTCAGGTTGTGACGGACCGAGTCCAACAACCTCGGCAGCAAGGTCGGACGCATGCGGGTGGCGTCTTCCAGGATCGGGTTCCTGAGCGTAACCAGCGCACTCTTGTCCAGCTCTCCGCCTGCAATCTTCAGACCCGGCAGCAGTTCAAATCGTTCGTCGTGGGCCGTGTCGATGAAGCTGAAGTTGATGGCCTCGTCAAATCCAAGGTTCGTCAACGCGCGCCTGAAAGCGCGTCGCTTCATCTCCACCGGCTGATACTCGCCGGCCATGTTTGACGGCGGCAACTCCGACGCGATCTTGTCGTAGCCAGTGTGCCGCGCGATCTCTTCAATCAAGTCTTCTTCAAGACTGACATCGATACGCCAACTGGGGACAGTGAACGTGAGCACATTGGTAGAGCCTGCTTCCGTTTGAACAAATCCGAGCGCCGTGAGAATGCGCGTCATCTCTTCTAAATCGACGCTGACGGAAGTGAGACTCTCAACCTTGGCCGGCCGAAACACGACTGAGCGCGGCGGCAGAGGATTCGGATAAACATCGACTGCGTCGTCAGTCGCAACGCCGCCGGCAATCTCGCAGATCAGCTCGACGCATCGGTTTTGAGCGTTAAGTACATTTTCACAATCCGCGCCGCGCTCGAAACGGCGCGAGGCTTCCGTGTCCATCCCGAGCTTGCGCGCGGTGCGGCGCACAGAGTCAGGATTGAAGTAGGCGCTTTCAATCAGCACATCGGTGGTTGCGTTGGAGATTTCTGAATCCAGGCCGCCCATGATTCCCGCGAGGGCGACCGGACGAACAGCATCGGCGATCACGAGCATGTCCGTGTCGAGCGTCCGCTCAACATCGTCCAGCGTCTGCAACTTTTCGCCCGCCCGCACCCGCCTGACCACGATCCGGTGCTCAGTGAGTTTGGCAAGATCGAAAGCATGCAGCGGCTGGCCCAGCTCGTGCAGCACGTAGTTAGTGATGTCGGCGACGTTGTTGATTGGTCGTTGGCCGATCTCGCCAAGACGCTTCGTCAGCCACTCGGGCGAGGGAGCGATTTTGACTCCGCGAACAACGCGGGCGGCGTAACGCGGACACAGATCCGGATCGTTGATTTCGACTGAGGTGAAGTCGCTGGCTTTGTCTTCTGTTTTGAAGTCTTCGGATCTGAAAGCTGAGGTCTCAGATTTCAAAACTTTGGAGTTTGGAATTTGGAATTTGGAATTTTCGATTACAGCAACTTCACGTGCAATCCCGATATGCGACAGGCAGTCCGGGCGATTCGACGGCACCTCAACGTCGAGCACCGAGTCGCCTTCAATCTCCTCGACCGCGTCGATCGCGAGGCCGACCATCGTCAACCGCTCCCGCAATTCAAGCGGGGACAAGTTTGTGCCGGTCAGTTCGCGTAGCCAGTTGTAGCTAATTAACATTGAAGCTTTGTGCTTTGAACTTCGTACTTTGAATTTGGTCTTTGGGCTATAGACTTTGGACTTGGACTTTGGTTTTTAGCCTCTGATCCTGGCGTCCCACTGCGATCAGCAGTTCAACCGATGCGACAAAGCAAAGACCAAAGTCCAAAGACTGAAGTCCAGCAGTTCAGTCGAACTGTTCTAAGAAACGAGCATCATTCTCGAAAAGCAGCCGAATATCATCGAGGCCGTACATCAGCGCGACCATGCGGTCGATGCCGAGACCGAAAGCAAAACCGGAAAACTCTTCCGGGTCGACCCCCGCGCCGCGCAGCACGTTCGGATGCACCATCCCTGAGCCGCCGAGTTCGATCCAGCCCGAGTTCTTGCAAATTCGGCAGCCGCTGCCGCCACATTTGAAGCAACTGAAGTCAAACTCAGCGCTCGGTTCGGTGAACGGGAAATACGAAGGCCGAAAACGCGTGACCGTTTGTTCGCCAAACATGCGACGCAGAAATTCGGCGACGGTACCCTTCAAGTGCGCCATGCTGATCCCGCGATCTACGCACAAGCCCTCCACCTGAAAGAACATCGGATTGTGCGTCGGGTCGGGCGTGTCGCGGCGAAAGACGCGCCCCGGCGCAATCATTCGCAAGGGGGCGCCGCGACGCTGCATCGCGTGAATTTGGACCGTCGACGTTTGGGAACGCAGCGCGAATCCGTCGGTCGTGTAAAACGTATCCTGCGACGCGCGCGCCGGATGATTGTCCGGAATATTTAGCGCGTCGAAGTTGTAGAAGTCGGTTTCGATCTCGCGGCCGTCTTCGATCGCATAACCGAGCGAGACGAAGATGTCTTCGATTCTTTCGCGAACGATGGTGATCGGATGAAGGTGTCCACGGCGCGGACGGCGACCGGGAAGGGTGACGTCAAGCGCTTCGCGTGCGGTCAGTTGCGACTCAACTTCTTTGCTGAAGAACTTTTGAAAAGCGTCAATCGTGTAATCAATTATCTTTCCCAGCTTCTGAACATCTTTCGCGAACGCAGGACGTTCGGCGACGTCTAGTTTTCCGATTAAGCTCTTCAGGCGAACAACTTCACTCCTTTTGCCGGTAAATTGAACTACAGCGTGTTCGACGGCGCGCTGCAGCGTTTCAATCGTAAGGGCGTCCTCTTCAGCCAGGAGTTCAGCTGCATCTAACCTTTCCAGAAGGAAGGGCTGCAGCACATTGCCAGTATTCCGCCAATAATCTTCCAGTCGGGCCCTAACAGACCTCGGTATCAGCCGCACAAACTCATCGAGCCACTTAAGAAAGACTTCAGTAGCTGCTTCGAGTTGTTGTTGGGGTAACGTTGTCAAGGATTCACGTTCCTCAGGTCCGGTACTTTTTATCGGGGAGCCGCAGAGCGGCGAAATGTTTATAGCACCACGAGCCAAAAAAAATTCTTAGCCCCGTAGGGGCGAAATGATTGTCGCGCCCCTACGGGGCTGGAGATGATGAGGGGGAGTTGTATCTATAAACATTTCGTCCCTCCGGGACGATGCCCCTCTTATTTTGCCGACCTCAGGCAGCCGCTTTTTCGGTTTTCTTGTCCAGCGCGCTCTTTGCCTGCGCTGCTACGGCGGCAAAAGCTTCCGGCTGGTTGACGGCGAGATCGGCAAGCACCTTGCGGTCCAACTCAACTCCGGCGACCTTCAGACCGTGCATGAGCTGCGAATAGTTAATCCCGTTCAGCCGCGCGGCGGCGCCGATGCGCACAATCCACAGACTGCGAAAGTCACGCTTCTTCAGCTTCCGTCCGGTGTAGGCGAAGTTTAAGCCGCGCTCAACCGATTCCTTCGCCGAGCGATAAAGCTTCGACTTGGTGCCGCGGTAGCCTTTCGCCAGCTTCAATATTTTCTTGCGCCGCTCAAGGCGCTTGTTTCCACGTTTTGCTCTGGGCATCTCAATTCTCCTTAACGATGAACGCGAAATTCAACGATGAACGCTGAACTCTGAATGATGAACTCTTAATTCATCGTTCTGCGTTCATCTTTCATAATTGCTCTCTTAGTCTCTTCCGTATGGCAGCATCGCTTCGACTCGCTTCTGGTCAGATTTTGAAACCAGCGCGTCAATGTCGAGCAGACGTTTCCGCTTGTGCTCTTTCTTGGTCAAAATGTGACGAGCATGCGAGTGGCCACGCTTGATCTTGCCGGTGGCGGTTATCCGAAAACGCTTGGCCGCACCCTTGTGTGTTTTTAACTTAGGCATAATCTCTCCGTCTCGATTTCAGTTTCAAATCAATCTCAAATTTGAGATCTCAGATCTCAAAAAGAACGTCAATTACCATCACTGTCCGTCGTCCTTAGGCGCAACTGCCGGCAATGGCGCAGTCGGAGCTTCCGACGATGCTTCAGGCTGGGACGCAACTGCCGGCGGCGTCTGAACCGCAGGCTGAGCCGGAGCCGGCGGCGGCGCCTGTACTGACGACGCGGCTGCCGGTTGCGACGCGCCTGGAGCCGATGTTGCGGCCGCAGGTTTCGGCGGCGCCGCCGGTCGCGCTGCAGTCGATGTCGATCCGGCTGCCGGCGCTGCATGCGCGCCCTTGTGTCGTTTGGGTCCCAGGATGATGAACATCTGGTTCCCTTCCATCCGCGGCCGGGCTTCGACTTCGCCCACCTCGATCAAATCTTTTTCCAGTTTCTCCAGGATGCGCGCGCCCAGCTCGCGGTGCGTCATCTCACGTCCACGAAACCAGATTGTGGCTTTAACTTTGTCGCCGCCTTCCAGCCACTCGCGCGCATGCTTCATGCGATAGTCGTAGTCGTGATCGTCGGTGCCTGGTCGAAACTTCACTTCCTTAACGGTGATCGTTACCTGCTTCTTCTTCGCCTCGTTGGCCTTCTTCTTGGCTTCGTACTGAAACTTTCCGAAGTCAATAATTCGGCAAACCGGCGGATCGGCAGTAGCGGCAACCTCCACCAGATCCAGGCCCTTCTCGCGCGCCTGGCGAATGGCGTCGCGAATATCCAGCACGCCGAGCTGTTCGCCTTCCTCGCCGATTACTCTCACCTGGGGAACGCGAATTCTTTCGTTAATGCGGGCAATCGGCAGGCGCCGGTTATCCGGACGCTGGCCGCGACCTCGAAAGCCTGTAGCTATACCTCACCTCCTAAGTTGGAGTTTCAAGTTTCGAGTTTTGAGTTTCGAGTTAAGACACACTCGAAACTTGAAACTCGAAACTCGAAACTATGTATTAGTCAACGCACGCGTCTTAACCAGCCCACGCGCCATCTCAACAAAGTCGTTTGTAGACATCACGCCGATGTCGCCCTTTGAACGTTCACGAACAGCGACGTTGCCTTGTTCCATCTCGCGATCGCCGAGCACGAGCATGAACGGCACCTTCTGCATCTGCGCGTCGCGAATTTTCGCGCCGATTTTTTCACTGCGCAGGTTTGCCTCGACGCGCAATCCGGCCGCTGCGCAATTCAGCGACGACCTGCTCGGCGTATTCGTTAACGCGATCCGTGATCGGCAAAACGGCCACTTGCACCGGCGCCAGCCAGAGCGGAAACGCGCCGGCGTAGTGTTCAATAAGGACACCGAAGAAACGTTCGATGGATCCAAACAGCGCGCGATGGACCATCACCGGACGGTGCGGCTTGTTGTCTTCGCCGATGTACTCAAGTTCAAACCGCTCAGGCAAATTAAAGTCATACTGCACGGTGCCAAGCTGCCAAAGTCGACCAATCGCATCTTCGATTTTGAAATCGATTTTCGGACCGTAGAAAGCTGCCTCGCCTTCGATACGCTCATATTTGATTTGACGAGCATCAAGAGCCGCGGCCAAAACCGCTTCTGCGTTGGCCCACTGTTCCTCAGCCCCAAACCATTGCTTCGAGGTGTCGCTTCCCTTCACTGACAATTCAAACTTGATCTTCTCGAAGCCAAACGTCTTCAGGACCTGGTAAGCAAAGTCAACGCAATCGTCTATTTCCTGTCGCACCTGGTCGGGCGTACAGAAGAGGTGCGCGTCATCGACAGTAAACCCGCGAACGCGCATTAATCCGTGCAGAGTTCCCGACAGTTCAGCTCGATAACACCGTGCCCATTTCCGCATAGCGCTGCGGCAAATCCCGGTAAGACCGCTGCTGCGATTTGAAAGATCCCGATGTGAAACGGGCAATTCATCGGCTTGAGCCGAAACTCCGTCTCTTCCAGCGTGGTCGGCGCAAACATCGAATCGGCGTAGTTCTGTTCATGTCCACTTATCTGCCAGAGTTCGCGCTTGGCAATGTGCGGCGTGTAGACAAAACTATAGTTGCGTTTGACCAACTCCTCGCGCAAATAGTCTTCCATCTGCTGGCGGATGAGCGCCGCCTTTCGGATGCCAGAAAATCAATCCCTGGCCATACTGCTCCTGGATGGAAAACAGATCGAGTTCCCGGCCCAGTCGCCGGTGATCGCGCTTCTCGGCCTCTTCGCGTTGCTTCAACCAACCGTCAAGCTGTTCCTGCGTGAAAAATGCCGTGCCGTAAATGCGCTGCATCTGCGGCAGCGTGGCGTCGCCTTTCCAGTAGGCGCCGGCCAGCGAAAGCAGTTTGAATGCGCGCAGCTTGTTCGTGTTGGGCACGTGCGGACCCAGACAGAAATCGAGGAACGGCGAGTTGTCGATGTAATAAACGCTGACCGTCTCGCCGGCCTTCTCGTCAATCAACTCGCGCTTCAGCGGCTCGTCGCGCTCTTCAAAAATCCGCAGCGCGTCGGCTTTCGAAATCTCGTCGCGCCGGTAAGGCAGGTTGCGACTGGCGATCTGTCGCATGCGCTTTTCAATCACCGGCAGGTCGGCTTCCGTCAGCGGTTGCGGCGCGATGACATCGTAGAAGTAACCGTAACGCGGATCGTCAAGCAACGCCGGACCAATTCCCAGCTTCGTCCCGGGAAAAAGATCGAGCACGGCAGCGGCGAGCAAGTGAGCGGTGGAGTGACGCAAAACTTCGAGGCCTTCAAGCGACTCCGGCAGCACCGGCTCGATCCTTATCGCCTCGCCGTTTTGCTGTTCTGTGAGCGTGGAAGCGAGATCGACTTCACGACCATTCACGCGAGCAGCTAGAGCCTGCTTCGCGGCGTCGCGGTCGAGCTTCTTCAAGCGCTTCGCCGACAGTGATCGGCCCAGCGAACTGCGCCGCCGCTCCGTTGTTCAGTTTTACGTTAATCTCGCTCATCTATCGTTTTAGTAAATCGTGAATGGTAAATCGTAAATAGAAAATTCGCGGTTTCATCAGGCTACTGAATCTTTACGGCTTTGCCGCCTGGATGTGCGGAAAGCCGATGGCTTTCCTCGCCTGATTATTATTTCTTGAGCTACGCCTCGATCGCGAGGCGTGGCCTCGCCGGGTTCGAGTTAGCGCTCCGGAAAGGCAGAGCCTTTCCGCACATCAGGCGGCAGAGCCGCAAAAAGGCTGGCTCCAGCGCACTTCCTATTCACGATTTACGATTCACTATTTACTACTTGCTCTGATCGGATCTGATAGGAGCGCCTTCGCCGCAGGCCGCCACCGGGATGGCAGGCTTTCAAAAACTAAAGAATCGAGTGATTGTTCGATTCATGACGAAGGTCTTCTGGAGCGTCCTATCAAAAATTAGAAACTGTAACGCCTGTCTAAACCATTGAACGCCTAGAATCTAAACAAACAGGCGCAATAAGTCAAATTCGTCAGGCTGGCGGATCACCGGTACTCGGCAGTGCCACGCGCTTACGCAGGGGGTTCGGACAACTGCGCACCGCCCACTGCCGACTTGCCTACTGTTTGTTGCCTACGGCCTTCTGTTCTCCTGACTTGGACTCCGTACCCGCGAAACCACGTTTCTTCATCAACGCTTCGGTTCTCGGGTCGCGGCCACGGAAACTTCTATACGCCTCCGCCGGATCGACGGTGTTCCCAACCGAGAAGATGTACTGGCGCAAGCGTTCCGCGACCTTCTTGTCATACGGGCCGCTGCCTTCTACAAACGCTCCGAACGCGTCAGCGGTCAGCACGTCCGACCAAAGATAACTGTAGTAGCCGGCCGAATAGCCGTCGCTGCTAAACACATGCATGAATTGTGGCGTGCGGTGACGCATCACGATCTCGTTCGGCATGCCCATCTCCGTCAGCGTCGCTTTTTCAAACGCGTCCGCGTCGATCTTCTTGCCGCCCGCGAGGTGCAGCTTCATGTCAATCAAAGCCGCGGACAGATACTCAACGCGTAATGAATCCCTGATTAAAATTTGACGCGCGTTTGACTCGGTCGACCAAACTCTGCGGGATCGGTTTGCCGGTCTGGTAGTGAACGGCAAAGCGCTGCAGCACCTCAGGCGTGGTCAGCCAGTGTTCCAGCAATTGCGACGGAAACTCAACGTAGTCACGTGCGACCGCGGTTCCCGACAACGAAGGATAGGTGACGTTTGAACTTAGACCGTGAAGCGCATGGCCAAATTCGTGGAACATCGTGAGGGCATCGTCCCACGAAATCAGCAGCGGCTCGCCCGGCTTCCCTTTCACGAAGTTGGAATTGTTCGAAACGATCGTGGTGATGGTGCCGTTGACTCGTTCCTGAGTGCGATAGGCATTCATCCAGGCGCCTGAGCGTTTGCCGGCGCGCGCATATGGATCGAAATACCAAAGTCCGATGTGCTTCTTCGTCGTCTTGTCGGTCACTTCCCAAACGCGAACGTCGGGATGAACGACGGGAACGTTGGTCGCGGCCGTGAAATTGAAGTTGAAGAGTTCGCCGGCAACCCAAAAGATGCCTTCGCGAAGTTTTTCCAGTTGCATATACTGCTTGACTTCATTCTGATCGAGATCGTAGCGAGCCTTGCGGACTTTTTCAGCGTAGTAGCGATAGTCCCACGGCTCGATCTTGATCTTGGCGCCTTCTTTATTATTAATTTCGTCGGCCAGCGTCTGCATGTCCGCGAACCTCTTCTTGAACCCGCGCCACCGCCGGCTTCCAAACCTGCTCCATCAACTCCATCGCGCGTTCAGGATTTTTCGCCATCGCATTCTCGAGGCGCCAATGCGCGTGAGTCGCATAACCAAGCAGCTTGGCGCGTTCAGCACGCAGTTGAAGAATTTCCGAGATGGTCGAGTTGTTGTCATGCTCGTCGCCGTTGTCACCGCGATTAACGAACATGCGCCAGGCTTTCTCGCGCAGCTCGCGACGGTCGGAATAAGTCAGAAATGGATCGACTGACGAGCGCGTGTTCGAAATTATCCAGACGCCGGTCTGCTTCTTGGCCGTAGCTGCGGCCGCCGCCGCGTCGCGAATTGATTGCGGCAGACCCGCCAACTCGTCCTCTGTTTTGAGCGCGATGAACTGACCGTCCTCTTCCGCCAAAACGTTCTGACTAAACTTAGTGTAGAGACCGGCAAGTTGTTGATTGATTTGCGAGAGACGGGCCTTGGCGTCCGCGCCGAGTCGCGCGCCGGAGCGCACAAAACCCGTGTAGTAAAGCCAGGTCAGACGCTGTTGTTCCGGCGTCAGCTTTGCCTTCTCAGGCGAGTTGTAAATGGCTTCGACGCGTTTGAAGAGTGGCTCGTTCTGGTTAATCTGATCGTTGAAAGCGGCGAGCCGCGGCGCCATCTCGCGCTGGACGACCTGAAACTCCGGCCCGTTCATCGTCGATCCGAAAACGCCGTAGACAGTCTGAACCTGATTGAGCGTTCGTCCTGCGCGTTCCAGTGCGGCGATGGTGTTATCGAAAGTTTGGCGCCGCCGAATCTTTGGCGATTTGATCGACCTCGGCGAGGTTCTCGGCCATGGCGGCTTCGAGCGCCGGCTTGAACTGAGCGACCTGGACTTTATCAAAGGGCGGCACGCCGCCATAAGGACCCTCCCATTTCGCCAGCAACGGGTTCGCGACGGCAACCGCTGGCGGGTCGGCTTGGGCACTGGCAGTTTGCATGGACATAATTTTGCCGCCGGCTGTCTGACTAGAAGCTGTGTGACTGAAGTTATAAGCAACCGCCACGAGAGTTAGCACGGTCAGGGTTAACAGCACGCGGCTGCGTTTGATCAAGGCACGCATAGACAGTTCTTCCTATCTTCTAATTTGTTGAGAACGTTCGCCGCAAACGGCGGCGCGGGAGACGAATTTTTCAGATGGATTAGTATATTGGCGAGGCGGAAGGATTGTACAGGCGAAGCGCAGTCGGCAGTCGGCAGTCGGCAGTCGGCAGTCGGCAGTCGGCAGTCGGCATACGAAATACAAATGGGCAGACAACAAAGATGAAGTTGCTGTCTGCCCATTTGCCACCGGCAAGTTACGCCTGCCTGTCGCCACCTGCCGCTTGTTGTCGGCGGCCGTCCGCCGCCGCTTACTGCCGTTTACCGTTTGCTGTTCTCCGTATCCGCTGACTGAAATACTGTCTACTGTCTACTGTTTGCTACTTTACGCCGCGCGGTAATAATACTTCCCCTGCATCTCCCAGCGTCCCACGTTAAACTGCCGGCGCGCGCCGCAGTCGAGACACGTTCTGTACGTCTGACCCTGATTCGAGAAAGGCCGGCTCATCTCTTTGTGCCAGCAGCCCAACAGTCGTGCTACCAGGTTGCCGATGCCGCCCCCCGACGGAATGCTTCGAATTACGTTTGAATTCTCGATGATTGCTTGTTGCGTTTGCATTTCCTTAACCTCTTCAAGTGCCCTGAAATCCTCTTCACTATGCTAACGCGCAGAAAAACGACGAATAGGGCCACCGGGAAGAAAAAAACTCAGATCTCAGAATTCAGATCTCAGAATTTAGAACTCCGAACCTCGAACTCCGAACTGCGACCTCCGATCTTGAACTCCGGCCCTCATTACCGTCGTCCCGATTTCTGACTTATACTGGCGTTTCTTTTTGGCAGAAATGGAGCCCGAACAGTTTGAGCGAGCATCCCGCTGACGGCGTCACCAAGCTACTAATCGACCTATCAAACGGCGATCGAGAGGCGGTTGATCTTTTGTTACCCGTCATCTACGATGAACTGCGAAAATTAGCCACGAATTATCTGCGTCGCGAACGTCCCGATCACACGTTGCAACCGACGGCGCTGGTGCATGAGGCGTACATGCGCCTGATCGATCAGACGCGGGTAAACTGGCAAAACCGGGCGCATTTTTTCGGAGTGGCGGCTCAGATCATGCGCCGGCTGTTGGTCGATCACGCGCGCAAGCACAATGCGGAAAAGCGCGGTCAGGACTTTCAAAAGCTCTCCCTTGATGAAAACATTGATCGGGCAGTCGAACGCAGCGCCGAACTGATTGCGCTCGACGATGCTCTCAAAGCTTTGTCAGTCCTCGACGAGCAAAAAGCGCGCATGGTGGAGCTGCGGTACTTCGGCGGCCTTTCGATTGAAGAGACGGCCGACGTGATGGGCGTCACGCCGACGACAATCAAAAGGCATTGGCGGCTGGCCCGGGCCTGGCTGTACGGTGAAATGCAAAAGAGTTAACTAGAGAACAAGGTGGGTCGTCCGCCGCGATCGTGTCCTTATTTGAACATCTTCTCTGCGCAATCTTCGCGTTCTCTGCGTCTCGGCGGTTAATACTGGTGGAAACACACTCAACGCAGAGACGCAGAGCCCGCTGAGTTCGCGCAGAGTCTGGAAAAGGGCAAGTCCGGCAGGTTTTTCCTTCCCGTTCAATATCAATATAATTTACGCCACCGCTTTATGACCCCCGAACGCTGGCAACAAGTTGAGGCGATTTTCCAGGCGGCGCTCGATCTCGTTCCTGAGGAGCGCGCGCGCTACCTGTCCAAAGTGTGCGCCGCAGACGCTTCGCTAAAGAGCGACGTCGAGACGCTGCTGTCGCAACACGAGAGTGCCGGAAATCTTTTGGAAGAGCCGTTGTACGGTGAAACTGAACTGAGCGCGTTGGGTTCGCTTGGAGCGCTCATCAATGACGTCGACGATCAGGATCCGATGATCGGCCGCCGCCTGGGCGCCTACCGGATCGAACGCGAGATTGGCCGCGGCGGCATGGGCGCCGTCTACGAAGCAATTCGCGTCGACAACGAATTCAACAAGCGCGCGGCAATCAAGCTCGTCAAGCGCGGCATGGACACGGACTTCATCCTCCGTCGCTTCCGCACCGAACGCCAAATCCTGGCCGCCCTGGATCATCCCCACATCGCCCGGCTTTTGGATGGTGGAACGACGGAAGACGGCCTGCCCTACTTCGTCATGGAGTACATCGAGGGCCAGCCGCTTTACAACTATTGCGACGCGCATCAGCTTGAGCATCGCCGAGCGCCTCAAACTCTTCACCGCGATTTGCGACGCGCTGCACTACGCGCACCAAAAGCAGGTGGTCCATCGCGACATCAAACCATCCAACGTTCTGGTGACGTCCGAAGGTGTTCCCAAGCTGCTCGACTTCGGCATCGCCAAGCTGTTGAACCCCGGCCTCGTCGGCGACATCACCCACGACCCGACGGCGACAGCCATGCGGTTGATGACGCCCGAATACGCTTCGCCCGAACAAGTTCAGGGCGCGCCGACGTCGCCGACCACTGACGTGTACTCGCTCGGCGTGTTGCTCTACGAACTGCTGACTGGTCACCGTCCGTATCGCCTGCGCAATCGCGCGCCGCATGAGATGGCTCGCGTGATTTGTGAAGAAGCGCCGGCGCCGCCGAGTTTCATAATTACGCGAGCCGAAGACCTGTTGCCGACTTTTGTGATCGCCGATGACGACGCGACAACGCTGAAGCAACTTTTCAAGACGAGAAGCGCAACGCTCGATTCGTTGCGCCGCGATCTTTCCGGCGCTCTCGACAACATTGTGATGCGAGCGCTGCGGAAGGAGCCGGAGTGGCGTTACCAAACCGCCGAGCAATTGCGCGACGACATCAATCGTTACCTCGAAGGCGTGCCGATTTCAGTTTTGCCGGATTCGCCTTTCGGCGGCGGCCCACGCCGTTCGCAACCAATCGTCACGGAAAATTCACTCGCGGTACTGCCGCTGAAGCTGTTAGACCTCGAGCATGGTGCTGACTCCGGACCTGACTATCTCGGCACAGGCCTCGCCGATGCACTCATCACGCGGCTGAGCGCCGTTCGTCGTTTCGCCGTCAGACCAACCAACAGCGTCCTGCGTTACGGCGCTGACAGCGATCCGATCGTCGCCGGGCGCGAGTTGGGAGTTGCTTTCGTACTCGACGGCCGGATCAGACGCGCCGAGGATCGCATCCGGGTGACTGTCCAGTTGCTCAGCGTGCTTGACGGGACCGCGATGTGGGCCGGGCAGTTCGACGAAAAGTTTACCGACGTCCTGAGTTTGGAAGACGCGATCTCTTCGAACGTGGCGGAGGCGAATCATGCCGCACCTGACGGGCGATGAACGCATCCAGCTCGCCAAGCGCGGCACGAACAATCCGCAAGCTCACGAAGCCTATCTGCGCGGCACGGTTTTACTGGAACACGTTTACCGAAGACGGTTTTGCCCGCGCAATCGTCTGTTATCACCAGGCGATCGCGCTCGATCCAAACTATGCGCTCGCTTATGCCGGCGTCGCGGCTTACTACAACTGGCTCGGCAGCTTTACTGTCCTGCCGTTTGCCGAATGCTCGGCCGCGGCTTACGAAGCAGCCTCGACCGCGGTCGCGCTCGATCCGACGCTGGCTGAAGGTTACGCCGCCCTGGGCCAGTCCATGCTGTGCCGCGACTTTGCCTGGGTCAACCGCCGAACGCCAGCTCCTGCGGGCCATCGAGACTCAACCCAAACTATTCCGCGGCGCGCATCTATTACGCCCTGCAGCTCGGCGATGGAAGGTCGCTTTAGCGAGTCGGTCCACGAGGCGCAACTTGCGCGCGATCTGGATCCGCTCGCAATCATTTCGCGCTTCACGGCGGTCTGGTGCTTGTATCACGCGCGTCGCTTCGACGAAGCGTGGAAAGCCGCCCGTGAAACCCTCGACGCTGAGCCGAACAATCTGCATGATGCTTTACGGCTCGAGCTTCCTCCTGAGCCGCATGGGCCGTCACGACGAGGCGATCGCCGCCGCGCAAAAATGTGTGGACCTGATGGGCAAGGCGTCGCACACCCTCGGCCGTCTGGGCGCGGCAAATGCGGTGGCCGGAAACGACGAAGTCGCCGAGGCTCTACTGCTCGAGATGGATTCGATTGCTTCGCGGCGTCACATCTCGCCTTACCATTTGGCCCTCGTGCACTGCGGTCTGGGACGAGTTGAGAAAGCCCTGGATTTGCTCGAGCTCGCGGCGGAGACCAAAGACGCGAAGATTCTCTGGCTGGCGGTCGATCCGGAGCTTGATCCGTTGCACGGTCATCCGCGCTTCAACGACTTACTGCGCAAACTCAACCACCGGCTCGGCGCACTGCCGACGCTGCCCGCGCGCTCGCTCAGCGGTCAGGAATCGATCGCGGTGCTGCCGTTCAAGATTCTCAGTTCGCCAATCGAAAACACCGGCGACGAGTATCTCGGAATTGGACTCACCGATGCGCTCATCACGCGGCTGAGCAACGTGCAGCGTCTGATCGTGCGACCCACGAGCAGCGTCCTGCGTTACCGCGGCGCCGGCATCGATCCCCTTTTGGCCGGACGCGATTTGAGCGTCAACTTACATCGTCGACGGCAGCTTGAAGCGCGTCGGCGATCGGCTGCGCGTCACCGCCCAACTCTTCAACGTGCGGGAGGGCCTCACGCGCTGGTCGGAACAGTTCGACGAAGATTCGACCGACGTCCTGCACATCGAAGACTCAATTTCTGAACAGGTTGCGAATGCCCTCCTGCCGCAACTCAGCCGCGACGAGCAACGGCAACTTTCAAAGCGCGGCACGGACAGCGTCGAGGCGTTTGAGTCGTATCTGCGCGGTCGTTACTACTGGAACAGCTACACCGAATCCGGCCTGGCGCAACGCGCTCGAGTGCTACAACCACGCGATCGAACTCGATCCCGAGTATGCGCTCGCCTACACCGGCATCGCGGACTATTACAACTGGCTCGGCGTTTTTGGTATCAAGCCTTTTGCTGAAACTGCGGCAGCCGCGAAAGCTGCCGCCACCAAAGCTGTGACCCTGGATCCGACTTCGGCCGAAGCCTACAGCGCGCTCGGCTTCGCGACCGTCTGTCACGACTTCGACTGGATAACCGCAGAAGGCCAGCACCGCCGCGCCGTCGAGATCAACCCAAACTACGCCACCGGACATAATTGGTATGCATTTCACCTGTTGATGTGCGGGCGCTTCGACGAAGCCATCAGCGAGATGCTGCGCGCGCGCGAGTTGGACCCGCTGTCGCCCAGCATCATGCAGGGCCTCGCGTGGTCCTATTACCACGCGGGACGTTTTGAAGAGTCGATCACGACTTCGCAAAACATGCTGGAAGCGGTACCCGACTTTGCTTACGGGCTGGCGACTTACTCCTGGGCCTTGAGGCACGTGGGCCGCGCTCAGGAGGCGGTCCGCGCCGCCGAGAAGGCGTTGTCTTTGTCGAGCGGTGGCCAGTTTTTTGTCGCGATTCTCGGCGCAGCCTACGCGGCGGCCGGACGACACGACGACGCGCGCGCCGCCCTCGAACGGCTCAGTGAAATGTCGGCCCAGTGTTACGTGTCGCCTTACCACCGCGCGCTGATTCACATCAATCTCGGCGAGTATGAACAGGCGCTGGCGCTGCTGGGCGAAGTCGTACCTCATTAACGATGGCTGGCTGGTGTGGCTGGGCGTGGAGCCGCAGCTCGACCCGCTGCAGATCGAATCCTGTTTTTGCAGAGTTGTTGACTCAGACAGGAAATCCGGCGGAGCGTCGCCGCGCGGCGTCGCGCGCCCAGGCGGCGGGCCACTACTCGCGAGTTTTGGAACGCAGTGTGGTTTCCGGCGGACCCGAACGCACTTCGATCACCGCCCAGGTGCAGCGTCCGACTCCGGACACGCAGCCGAGCGGCAGCGAAGAAGCGCGCCAACTTTATACAGCCGGCCGCTACTACGCGACGCGGCGCACCGCGGAAGGAATGCGACAGGCGATTGAGCGGCTGACGCGCGCAGTCGAACTCGATCCGGAGTTTGCCCTCGCTCATGCCGAACTTGCCGACTGTTATGCGCTGCTGAATTGGTACGTCGAACCGCCGCCGCCTGAGGCCTGGCAACGTGCGAAGCAGTTTGCCGTGCGCGCAGTCGCGGCTGATCCTGAACTTGCCGAAGCGCACGCTTCGCTTGGTTTTGTCAGACTTCACTACGATCGCGATTGGGATGCGGCCGAGCATGAGCTGCGCAAAGCGATTCTGCTGAAACCGGGAATTCAGGTGGCCCATCGGTGGTACGCCTACAGCCTCTCGGCGACGGGCCGGCACGAAGAAGCCTTCGCGGAGATGGAACAGGCGCGCGAGATTTCGCCGCGCTCGCCGGTGCTGGCGACTGCGGTGGCCAACGTGCTGTTCCTCGCCGGCAGATTTGACGACGCGATCGAACAGTGTCACAAAGCGCTCGAGCTTGATTCCGGCGCCGTCTCTGCGCACACGATTTTGCGCTGGGCTTATGAAAAGAAAGGGATGCACGACGAAGCGATCGCGGCTTTTGAGCAGGAGAGAGTTTTCGCCGGCGACACACCAACTACCCAAGCCAAGCGGGCCCACCTGTTAGCGGCCATCGGACGGCACGACGAGGCGCGCGTGATTCTCCAGGGGATACTTGAGCGCAGGCAACAGCATTGGGTGACGGCTTACGAGATCGCGATCATCTATTGCCTGTTGGGCGATCGCAACAGCGCGTTTCACTGGTTAGGACAGGCGGAACGCGAACATGCCGTCGGGTTCACTTTTGTGCGCGTCGATCCACACCTGGAGGCGTTGCGCTCAGATCCACGTTTCAGAGATCTGCTCAGCGGGACCGACAAAACAATTCCCTGAGACTCGTCAGAACCACCTGCGTTAAGCGGGTGGAACCTTCACCTGCGTTGGCAGGTTGCTGTGGAAAAGAGCGGGGACAAGCCCCCTTCCTCACCTCGAGATGATCATTCTTGAGTGGCTCGTGCTAATTGAAAGCCCTTCCATCAGCGTTCAACCACTCTACAGAGATCACTCGCGGTTAGGAAGGGGGCTTGCCCCCGCTGCTTAAGGGACAGGCAGGAATGCCTGTCCTACTCAGGCACTCACCGCCTCGATCACGCTGTACGGAGACTTAGTCGGCACGATCCGCGTCAGGTTGAAACCGGCGCGCGCGAACAGCACCCGATACTCAGCAGCAGTGCGTTCCTTGCCGCCCGGCGAAACCAGCATTTCAATGTCGATCAGCTTGCCCAAATCACGCTCATTCGCCGGAGTAATCACCGCTTCCACCAGCAGCACGCGCCCGCCGGGTTTCATCGCGCGTTTGATGTTGCGCAGAATCTGCAGGGCGCGGTCGTCGTCCCAGTCATGAATGATGTGTTTCATCAGGTAGGCGTCGGCGCCCGCCGGGACGTCAACGAAGAAGTCGCCGGTAATTAGTTCGCAGCGCGAGCCGGCCGCCTTGAGTTGTTCATTGTCTTGCGCGCTGGCAATCACGTGCGGCAAATCGAAAAGCACGCCATGCAAAGAAGGATTGGCATCGATGATCGCGGTCAACAGTCTGCCATGTCCGCCGGCGATGTCGACCAACGTCTCGAGGTTGGAAAAGTTGTACGCTTCGACGACTGCTTTGATCGCGAGATTCGACAAACTACTCATCGCGCGATCGAAAATTTTCGAGGCTTCACAATTCGCGGCGAAGTACGGAAAAACTTCCTGACCATGCACCTGGCTCCAGGCGGCCTGGCCCGTGCGCACGCTGTACAGAGTTTGACCCCAAACTTTCCAATGCCAGTCTTCGCCGAAGAAGATCGCGAGATCTCGCAGCGAACATGGGCTGTCGGAACGCAAAAGCTCGGCCGTCGGCGTCAACTCAAAGACTCGATCATTCTGTTCAGTGAAAACGCCCATGGAGGAAAGCGCGCGCAACACGCGATAGAGCGACTCCGAATCAGCCTCCGCCGCGGCGGCCAGGTCGTCCACGTTCTTCGGGCCTGCGGCGAGCAAGTCAGCGATGCCGAGTTTGGCCGCGACGTAAATCGCCTGCGAGCCGAGGCTGCCGGTGATCATCTGCGTCAGCACCGCTTCAGGCGGCGCGTTGTCGGTGCGGATTACAGTTGCGGCTGAATTTGGAAGCTGCGAATCCGCACTCGTGGAGTTCGCAGCCGGCGGATTTGCAACCTGGGAACGGTTAAATTCATCGACTTCAAAAACTGCGGTAGACATTTCTTTCTCCTCGTCAGTGACCGGCTCCTGGGAGTATTCGGCCGGGCAAAATTCGAGGCAGTCCATTCTGCCTTCACTAGCTAACGCGCAAGAACGCGGTCGATAGGTTCAGGTCAAACGGGAATTATTTTGGGGGTAATTCGATTAGACCAGGCAGTTTCGAGAGTCGTCCAGATTTCCTGATAAGTCGGTGCAACCCACGCCGGCTTTGCACAAAAGCGCTAGACACATCGGCATCAGAACCGGGAGCGGTAGCGACCGGCCATAAAATTCAACGCGTATTAGTCTCAAAAACATCAGTGTGATTTCGGGTTGAGCTTCGCTACCGCTCCCGGTTCTGACACGACTGGGTGCCGACGAGTCTTTAATTCACTGTGCAAGTTACCCGCGGCGAAATGTCGCAAACGAGACCGAGTTCGCCGAAGCTATCGCCAGTTTCCTATCAAAACAAACGGCGCCCAATAATACGGATGCGCATACGGCGCCTGCGGATCGACTTTGAACCGAGGCAGCGCTTCCCCCAACTGCTCGCCCGCTTCAGCGTCGCCGCCTCTCGCGGGCTCTCCCGGCGCCGTCACGATTTGACCGCGGAGCAGGGCCAACTGCGCCTGTTGCAGCGCGTCTGCTTTCGGCGACTCCGGCCGGGCGCTGTGTAACTGATAGAAAGTTCGCATCAGCCGCATCGTGCTCTTATCGTTCACACGCCAAAGGGTGGCGATCACGGCCCGCGCGCCTTTCAACTGGGCCAACACGCCGAAGTTTTCAACTTCCGCCCCAGCGCCGGCCCCACTATTGCCCACGCCCGTGTTGCACGCCGACAGCGTCAGCAGCTCAACGCCACGAAAGAGATTGGGCGCGCGTTGCACTTCCGCGAGGGTCAGGTGTTTGTCTTCGTCCTTGCCGCTCGCTTGTCCACCGAGCAGCAGGTATGAATCGGTTTCGTTGCCGGGCTTGAAGACGAAGTGGCTGGCAATATGGACCAGGGAAAAACCCTTGCCTTCGCGCAGTGCCTTTTTCATGCCGTCCTTCGTGAACGTGTCATCGAGCATAATCGTGCCCGTCAGCACGCCGTCAGTCGATGCCTTGTTTTTGTCGTCGCGAATAATCCCGTAAAGCTCGTCGACGACAAACGGCAACGGCACCGCGCTTTTCGAAACTCCCAGCCCCAGCCCGCGCCATTTTCCGTTTGGCGGCTTTTCCAAACGCGACTGACTGGCCGGAGTGAACACGGTGTTCTGGTATTTCTCAACCAGGTACTTCTGGCCGTCGTGCAGCGCCGCCATCGGCAGATAACGCAGCGTGCCGTCCAGCGACCACATCAGCGTCGTCGCCTTCGCGTCTTCCAAATCTTTGGCAACGGGCCCGACGAGAATCTTGTACAACTCCTGCGCGAGCGGCTTGGGGTCATACTTGGGATTTTGCAAGACGGTGCGAAACTGTTGCACTTTCCGATTCAGGTCGGCGGCGTTGATTGAATATTCGCGGGCGACCTGCGTGTCGGCAGTTATGACAATGACGTGATATTTGTTCGGCGAGGTGACGGTGTAGAGCGCGACGACGCCCGGGCCTAGCTCACGCAAAGTCTCCGAAAGACCCTGGGCCGAGCGAAGTTCCAAAGCCTTGGCAGTTCCCTGTCCCGCGTCAGCGAACTCCGCCGGCAGTTGCGCGAGGAATCTATCGAACGCGAAGTTGGCCGCTTCCAAATCCTTCTCTAACTTGTCCAGCAAGTTTTTGTCTTCGGTAGTCGCAGACTCTTTGGCCCGGAGTTCGGCGCTCTGTCGCGCAATCGCGACGACCTGATTTTCGATTTCACGGTAACGTTCCAGCAGGGCTGCTTCGCTGCGATTCAGAGTCGCGCCACCATTGCCAGTGGTGTCGGCTTCGCTTCGGACAAACGCGAGGAACTCCTCTTGTTTGAGCATGTCGAGAACCTGTTGTGCTTCGGGGAGCCGACCCGCAGTGATTAGTAAGTCGGCCAGTTGGCGGTAAGTATCCTCCCGGGAGGTGAGGAAACCTTTTTGCAACTGCTTATCCAGGCCCGTAATGTTCGACCTGATCCGCTGGAAAGCGTTGACCGCCTGCTTGCCGTAGAAGATCGCGAGTGGCGGTTTGTCGAGCGCTTTCCACGTCAGCATCAGCTTGTCCAGCGTCTCACCTTCGCCTTCCGGGTCTTTCACTTCCCGCCACAACAGCAAGGCCTGACTGTAGAAATCCAGCGCCTTCTGCCGATCGCCAGACGAGTCATAAACGGTTCCGATAGTCTGCAGGAGTTCCGCCTGACGGCCGCGGTTACCGTCCGCGCGGCGCAGCGTAAGCGCCTGTTCCAGAGCCTCTATTGCTTTCTTCCGCTCGCCATTCGACAGGTAAAGCAGGCCCAGCTTAAGAAGTGCCTGCGCTTCCCCGGTGCGTTTTCCGGCATCTCGCAAAACCGGCAGTGCTTCATTGAAAGCGTCGAGTGCCGCTGTCTTCATATTCAGACGGTAGAAAGCTTCAGCCATGCCAGCCAGAGCCGCCGCCTGCCTACTCTTGTGCCAAATCAGAAAATCATCTTTTTGCCTGGGCATCTGCGCAAGCGAGGTTGCGAATTCGTTCTTGCGGATGGCAAGCACAATTGCGAGCGCACGTCGCGACTCGGACAAAGACCGTTTGTAAAACTCCTGCTCCTTTTGCGCCTGGCCCAGCGACGCGTAGACGCGGCCAATGTATTCAGTTATCTGGCTGCTCAGCAGATCGTTCTTAACTCCACTCCGCTCGGCAAGCGCCCTGTTGAGAAACTCCAGCGCCTTTTGTTTCTCTCCCATGAGGAACTGCGTCTCGCCAATTCGGTAAAGCGTCAGAGCGAGGCCTTCTGCCTTCCGCGGCGAGCTTTGCAGCTTAAGCGCTGCTTCATATAACTCAAGTGCCTTCGCGCGATTGCCCAGCCAGTTGTAGGTAAACCCCATGGCGACGAGCGTGTCGGCTTCTCCCATATCTTTCTTGATCGTGCGCCACGCGACATCCTCGGCACTCGAACGCTTTTCGAGGTCGCGCCACAAAGTAAGGGCCTGTCCATACCAATCCAACGCGCGGTGATGATCATTAAGAGCGAAATAAACGTCGCCGAGTTTGTGAAATATGATGGCGTAGAAATCCGAGCCGCCCTGGTACTTAAACTCGCGACGCAAGGCGAGCAGTTCATCCGCCTTTTTTATGGCCTGCTGCCATTTTCCTTCCTGAACGTAAACAGCGAAGTAGCCCGAGAGTGTTCTGAGTCTTTCTTTGATTGCAACCGGGGCAGATTTACTGCCGCCGCTGGGAGCCGTGCGTACCGCCAGCGCCTCCTTCAGCAAGAGGTTTTGCAGCAGTAATGCGTCCAGGTGGCGGTCCGCCATCCACAATTCCAACTGCAAATTGGCTACATTCGCCGTAGCTGGTCGACCGTCTCCGAGTGACCCGTACGCGTCGACAGCCTCCTGTTCAAACGTCCGCTCCGAGGGAGTGCTGCCGGGCAATCTCCTCAACGAGTCATTGACTAGGCTCACTGTCGTAAGAATTGCATAGCCATCACGCCGATCACCGATCTCTTTGTAGATCTTTAGAGACTCCCGCAAGTTCTCCAGGGCCTTAGTCCCGTCCTGGAGCGCGAGATGGATGAGACCGGTTTTATTGAGTGCTTCGGCCTGACCTTCCCGATCGCCGAGCGTTTGGGCAAGGGAGAACGAACGGTTGAATGTTTCCAGCGCCGGCCGCACTTCTCTGAGTTTCAGATGCAAGAGGCCGACACGATTGAGCGCAGCCAGCTCACCAGCGCGATCACCGGTCGTGCGTTTGCTGAGCAGCTCAGCCTCTAGTGTCTCCAGTTCTTTTTGATTCTTAATCTCGGCTTCAATATTAGGGATTTCAAACTCAGGCTCCGTTTTTTGACGCAGCGATTTTTCAACATCTGACTTCGGCGGCGGGATGAGCGACAAGGCTTCGTTGTAGGCTTCAAGCGCCAGTTGCCTGTTTCCACTCAGGCGATGAGATCTGGCGACTCTGGTGTGTACCATTACTTGATTCTCAACAGACGCACCAGGCAAGATTTGATTGTACAACTCAAGCGCCTTCGGTTGTTCATCGAGACGCTGATACGCGTACGCCATCGAATAACGTACCCAGAAGATGCTGTCCTGATCGGCCTGCTCCCGAGCTATCGATAGCGCCTGCTCATAAAATTCCACGCCTCGACGCTCTTCGTGCATTTCGGTATAAGCGTGGCCGAGTTTGTGGAGCGCCACCATCTCACGCTTGCGATCCTTCATGTCGCGGCGGATGGCTAAAGCCTGTGAGAACGGTGCGACTGCCTCCTTCGGGTTATTGAGTTCGCGGTGCAACTCGCCAATTAAAATGAGAGTGTTCGCTTGATCGTAGCGATCGCCGGCTTTGGCGTGCCGCGTCTCGGCTTCCTTAAATGTGTCCAGCGCCTTCTGTCGTTCACCGGTCGCGTTGTAACTGTGGGCCACATTCTCAAGAAAATCAGCCTGAGCCGCAGAATCGCACTGCTTCGATTCGCGACAGGCTTGTAACGCCTGCTGGTCAAGCTCACTTGCTTTGACCTTATCCTTTAGCGCGCTGTGTGCGCGTGCTAAGTGAGAGAGCAGATAGGCTTCTGCGAGACGGTCACCGGAGGCCCGATAAGCAAGCACAGCCTGGTTTAGGGGCTCCAAAGCTTTGGCGGGCTCGCCAAGCCGTGAGTACATCTGACCGATCCTGGAAAGTGTCGCACTTTCCCAGACCTTCTCGCCGAGTTCGCGCCACACCGGAAGCGCGGCTTCATACTTGGAAAGAGCTTCACGAGAAATCCTGTTCTTGGCTTCCTCTCTCAGCCTGTCAGCCTCCACAAAGTCCATATCAGCCGCCAAATATTTTCTATCCCGTGGAGTCGAGGTTCTTATTTCAACGTCTTTGACCGTGTAGCTTCCTGCCTGGGCCGCCTTTTCCAACACACTCACTTCAAAACGGTATTTGCCTTTGACGACTCCTATCCAGCTAAGCCACTCCTCACCTGTCGAGCCGGATGGACCATCGACCGTGCGAAGAAGTTTGTCGTCAGGACCAAAGAGTGAAAGAACTACGTCAACGCCGTCCGGGACAACTTTTAAGGAAACGAACTGATCTGCCTTGAAGTCAATGACATAACTGTGGGCTTCACCGCCCTTCAGTTTGTTAATGATCGGCTGCTGCTTTTTCTTGAGTCGGCGCAGTTCTGCTTTCTGTTTTTGCGGCGCGCGGGCCTGGGAGGTTGCTTGCGAGGTTGCGAGCGTTGTTTGCGGTGCCGGAGCCTGGCCATTCGCCGAAACGCCGACAAGAAGTAACAGGCAAGTAACCAGGCCGCGCTGAACATGCGCCAGCGCCGACCACTGAACAAACGGTCGGGCGAGTTTCAGGTCAGCCTTGGCTTTGCACGACGCGGCAAAAGAATTCTGCATGGATTAAGTTCAGCCGGGGCTGGGAGTGGAATTGCGGACAATGAATAACCGTTCAATGGGAAAACGTCAATGAAAGTCTGAGTCATTTTGGAGGGCGCTGACCTGTCAGCGCTTTGGTCGGTCGCGACTTGTCGCGACCATCGCAGGTCGAATTCATTTTGGGAGAAACGTGGCGTCAAGCCGCCACGGACACAAAGCGGCGCCAGGTCGCCGCCCTCCAAAATCGAATTTGCTCGGACAAGACAAATGTCAGACGAGACAAACTTCAGTTTGTCGTTCGCTCGCAAGGTCGAGTCTGTCGTGCGACTTCGACAAGCTGAAGCTCATCGGAGAGCTGGTGTTTACGAGACCGCTTAAACGTGACGGTAACGTTCAGCAAGAGCTTCACGGCCTTGATAAGCCTCGTGAGCAATCTGAACATCCGCGAGGAAGTGCGGCAGCTCGCTGAGCAGAAGCGCTTGCGGCCCGTCAACCAGCGCCCTCGCCGGCTCGGGATGAAAATCGACCAGCACCATATTGGCGCCGGCAATCACGCCCTGCGCAGTTGCGTGCATTATGTCCAGAATCCCTTCCGGTCCGGCGCTGCGCGAACCAACCGCATGTGAAGGATCGATGCAGACAGGCATCCGCGTCAAACGCTTCACCAGCGGCACGTGGGCGAAGTCAGAAAAGTTGCGATGCGGGTCCGCCAGGTTGGTCTTGACGCCGCGAAAGCCAAAGACGACTCTGCGATTTCCTTCGCTGGCGAGATATTCGGCCGCGTGCAGAGATTCCGTCAAAGTTATTCCAAAGCCACGTTTCAACAAGACGGGGAAATCCTGTTGGCGTCCGACAATTTTCAGCAGCTCAAAATTCTGAGTGTTGCGCGTGCCGATTTGCAGCATGATTCCGGTGGAGTTGCCGTTCGCGTGCAACGCCTCGTTGATTTCATCGATGTGGGATTCATGCGTAATCTCCATCGCGATGACCTTGATGCCATACTTGCCGGCCAGATCAAAAACGTAAGGCAAACAATTCCTGCCGTGACCCTGAAAAGAATAGGGACTCGTGCGTGGCTTGTACGCTCCCATGCGCGTGCATACCTGACCGTTGTCGCGGAGCGCCTTCATCATCGTTTCGACGTGCCGCGGCGTGTCCACCGCGCACAATCCGGCGAACACATGCAACGTATCCTGTCCGAACCTCAGTCCGTTGTAGTCGAAATGGGCCGGGCGGTAATCGTCGCGATGGCGGCCCAGCAGACGATACTCCTCGGACACGCGCACCACACGCTCAACCCCGGGCAGGCTTTTCATGTCGTCAACTGAAATCGCGGCCGTGTTGCCGATCAAATAGATTTCAGTCAACGTTTGCTCGGCGCCCTGCTCTTCATGCACGCGCCACTGAATGTTTGGCAGACGTGAAAGATGCGCGACGAGCTGCTTGTAGTTGTCGCTGTCCGGTTTAATGTTTGGAGTTAAGACTAGAATCATGTTTGTAAACTAACCCAATCGGAAGCGATGAAGGCGCGATATGGGCTTGCACAAAAATCTTCGCACACGCGTATCAGAACCGGGAGCGGTAGCGACCGGCCTGAGGCTCAACCTAAAATCGCACCCGCTTATAGTCATTACGCGCTTTCAGCGCTTATCGCAATCAGAGCTATGCCAGTCCTGGGACGTTGCCCCAGGCTGTTACATTTCGCGCCTTTGGCGCTGCAGATTGGGTTGGGACTCGGTGCGTGAATTTTTGATTCAACTCACCGGCACGCGCGCCGAAACGTACGCGCCCAGAATTCGCGTTTCAACTCGCAGCGCCCGCAGCTCGTTCAGTGCGCTGATAACTTCGGCATCATTCGGCGCACCCCGCAGATCAAGATAAAAGCAGTATTCCCACGGCCGGCCCTTAACCGGACGCCCTTCAATCTTCAGCAAATCGATGCCGCGCGTCGCGAAAGGCTCGAGCGCCTTGTGCAGCGCGCCTGGTTGATGCGGCAGTTCAACGACCAGCGAGATCTTGTCGGCGTCGGCGTCGTCAATGAAATCCGCGGCCGGTCCAAGCAAAAGAAACCGCGTGTAATTTTCGCTGCTATCCTCCAAATGTTCGCGCAGCACAACCGCGCCATATTGCTCTGCCGCACGTTTGCCGGCGATCGCCGCATGCGATTTGTCTCCCTGCTTCAGAATTCGCGCCACGCTGCCGGCGGTGTCTTCAGCAGCAACTCGCTTAAGCTGCGGATTGGCTGACAGGAAACGCCGGCACTGATCCAGCGCAACCGGATGCGACTCGACCGTAGTAATGTCTTCAAACGTCGAACCCGGACAGCCGATCAAACATTGACTGATAGGAATGATGACTTCGCCGATGATGGACAACTTGCTTTCCAGAAGGAGATCGAAGCAGGCGTGGACGAAACCAGCGAGGCTGTTCTCGATCGGGGCGAGAACGTAGTCCGCTTCCTCGTCACTGATAGCGCTGAAGAGCGACTCGAACGTCGGGCGAGGCACCAACGCGATCTTGTCTCCGAGCAAACGAACCGCAGCCTCTTCACTGAACGCTCCGCGCGCGCCCTGGAACGCGAGCCGGCGACCCGTTTGCGGCTTGAGTTTCGCCGTCTCTCCTTCGTCGCGTGACTGATCCAACGCGCGCGTTTGAATGCGGCGCGATTCATGAATGACCGCGCGGAAGAGTTCAACGATCGCGCGTTCGTCCAACGGCCCCTCATTCAGTTCACACATGCGTTCGACAACTTCACGCTCGCGCGTGTGATCGCACAGGGAAAGACCCGACGCAGTTTTCGACTCGCCGACTTGCAGCGCCAGCCGCGCTCGCTGGTTGAGCAGGCGGAGCAACTCACCATCGAGGCTGTTGATCTCAACTCGCCAATCTTCAATGGTCATTGTCTAGAAATCCTCCGAAACCTGCGCATTGATCAGCCAAGATAAGAACCTCTCGTTCATTTTTGTGCAAGCCACCGCGATCATAAGGGTTGGCCTCGCTAAGGTCCTTGCCGTTAACTCACACCCCTAAGGAGGTGCCAAATCTCATGGCGAGATTAAAAAGAAAATCCGCTGTTCTCGAAACGGCCAAGAAACGATTAACCGGCCTCAACGCCATCACCAAGCCGATTGACTTGGGCGCCAACTTAACCAAAGCAGAATTTACAACGAAGACGAATGCTTTTGAAGCCCGTCTCAACGCCTACAACCAGAAGGTCGCCGAGCTCGACGATGAACAAAACGGCACCGACGAAGACGAGCGCGAGCTGTCCCAATGGAACAAACGCATCCGCTCTGCCGGCGAAGCCTCCTTCGGCTCAGACAGCAGCGAGTAGCGACCGGGTACAATCAAGTAGACTGATCTTCTTATATTTCTTGACGCACCAAGAGTGGTCTGCCGACTCCTTTACAGGTCGCGAACGCTCCCGCTTCTGTCTTCTTCGGCCCACTCAGGTAAGCGCAACTTTCCGGTCCCCCTTTCTCCCAGTCAGGGAGGTCTCGCAGTCGGCAATTGCATAACTCGCTCCCAATGGGCGTACAATTCGCGTGTGTGGAAAGCTGCGGTACTTAAACAGGTCCTCGGATACATCGTAGCCGTTATCGTCATAGCTGCCGCGACCGCTGTTCTCAACGTCTTCGGTCACATAAATCCGACCACGGTCGCGCTCGCCTTCCTGCTAATCGTTCTTTTTGTCGCCGCAGCCTGGGGATCTAAACCGGCAGTGCTGGCCGCGCTCGTCGGTGGTATCTGTTTCAACCTTTTTTTTCTTCCTCCGGTCGGCACATTCCATATTTCAGAGCCCGAGAATTGGGTCGCGTTTATTTCCTTCCTCGTAACCGGCATAACCGCCGGCCAGCTTTCCGCGCGCGCAAGGCGACGAGCTGAAGAGGCGAATGCCACACGTCAGGAGGTTGAACGGCTTTATCGCGAGTTGCAGGAAACGTTTGAGGAAGCGAGCCATGCGCGGGCGCTCAAACAGAGCGACCGCTTAAAATCAGCTTTACTCGATGCGGTCACCCACGATCTGCGCACCCCTCTGACATCGATTAAGGCATCCGTCACCACTCTTCTCGACGATCAGCAGTCGAGCATGAACGCCGGAGCTGCGTCGTTACTCGATGAGGAAAGTCGGCGGGAGATGCTCGAAGTGATCGACGAAGAGGCTGACCGTCTCGATCGATTCATCAACGGGTTGATGGAACTGGCCCGGATCGAAGCGGGTGAGATGCACTTACGACGAAGTTGGGGATCGATTGAAGAGATCGTTTCAGCCGCACTCTCACGCGCTTCGCCGTTAACAAAGGATCACAGTGTCGCGGTAGAGCTTGAAGATGATCTGCCCATGGTCAGGGTGGATGAGCGTGCCGTAAGCGAAGTGGTCTACTCTCTTGTTGACAACGCCGCAAAGTATTCACCGGCTGGCAGTGTGATTCGGGTTCGGGCCAAGCGGAAGGATGAAAAAGAAGTCCAAATGGAAGTTGAAGATGAAGGGATCGGCATTAGCACTGGACTGCGTGAGCGAGTGTTCGACAAATTCTTCCGCGCCACTCGGGATGGCGACGTCAACACAAGCCGGCCATCGGGCACTGGCATGGGGCTGGCCATTGCCAAAGGAATCGTGGAAGCGCATGAGGGAAGGATTTGGATAGAAAGCAGGCGGTCGGGAAAAGGAACCCGAGTGGTCTTTAGCTTGCCGATTGGAAATGATGGCACGCCGCCCGGGTAGATGACCTCGCAAAGTTGATGGAACGTAAACCAAGGATATTGATCGTTGATGATGAGCCCCAACTTACGCGGGTGTTGCGCACTGGATTATCGTCGCACGGATATGAAGTGCGTGTGGCTGGCGACGGACTTTCTGCGCTGGACACTTTCGGCGATTGGCATCCCGACATGGTGGTTACCGACCTGGCTATGCCGAACATGGACGGCCTCGACCTATGCCGGGAGCTGCGCGCAATTTCAAGTATCCCCATCCTGGTCTTGTCCGCCCGAGGTGAAGAGAAAACAAAAGTTGAAGCTCTGGACCTAGGGGCCGATGACTACGTCACTAAGCCTTTCGGCATCGAGGAGCTGTTGGCTCGTGTTCGGGTGGCGCTGCGACGGGCGAAGACCGCGGCGTCAACTGAGGCCGCCAAAACTTTCCTGGAAGCCGGCGAACTCCGCATCGACCTGCACACCCGCATAGTGACCGTACGCGGACGGGAAGTCAGGCTCACTCCAAAGGAATTTGAGTTGCTCAGCCACTTCATGCGTAACGCGGGAAAAGTGTTGACACATCGTGTGCTGCTGGCTGCGGTTTGGGGTGGCGACTATGTCGAGCAAAACGAATACCTGCGTGTCTTCGTCGGACAGTTGCGAAAAAAGCTGGAGATCGATCAAGCCGCGCCGCGCTACATCATTACTGAGCCCTGGGTTGGCTATCGATTCAACCCGGATTAGCGAACGAGCGTGGTCCCGCCTGTGAATCACGGCAGGGATGCGCGTGCCGCTAAAGAATAATCCTTACGCTCTTTTTATATACTCCTTACCCCATCCTTATGCGCGTCAGCGTAGATTCTTTGTGTGAGACGTGAAACCAAACGCAATTTGGTCCCATTGGAAGCCGCAGGCGCCGCCGCATGCTTTGTTGGAGGAATTCTTGCCGGAATTCTGGGGACTTTACTAAGCGTGAGCGCCTGGATTCTGGGGGAACATCACGCTTTCTTACACGCCCTCGGAACTGTCCTGCTGGTGATTACTATTCCCCTGCTCATTTTTGCCGGCTATTGCATGGATTGGATGGAACGCGACTCCAGCAAGAAACTCGGTCCAACTTCGCACCGCTAAGCCTTCCGGCCAACTCATCATACTAAATGGCAGCAGAACTCAAACGGTTTTTCATTGGTCGCGCGCTTAGAACAGAACAAGCGGCCCACGAGCGGCTTTCAAAGAAGACAGCGCTGGCAGTCTTTTCCTCCGACGCGCTCTCTTCGACGGCATATGCCACAGAAGAGATATTGTTGGTGTTGGCAGTTGCCGCAGTCTATGGACAGGCGGGCTCATTTAAGTATCTAGTGCCGATATCCATCGGCATTGCCCTGCTGCTTGTCATCGTCACGATTAGCTATCGGCAAACGATTCACGCCTATCCCTCGGGCGGCGGCGCTTACATCGTCGCTAAAGAAAATCTTGGCATGAATCCCGGACTCGTCGCGGGAGCATCGCTTCTGGTGGACTATGTGCTGACTGTAGCGGTGTCGATTGCCGCGGGAGTTGCGGCGATCACTTCCATGGTACAGGGAACACGCTACGCCTGGCTGGACGAACACAAAGTGCTTCTTTGTTTGATCTTCATTGCTTTTATTGCGGTCGCCAACCTGCGCGGGGTGCGCGAATCCGGTGCGGTATTCGCAACGCCCACCTATGCATTTCTGATCAGCTTCCTCTTCATGATCGGCTATGGACTCTACTGCTATTCAGCATACGGCGGAGCAGCGCCGGCCCCCGGCCCCGAAGAGATCAAGACTGCTGAAGGGTACACTCTGCAGCCGTTAACCCTTTTCCTGCTTCTCGGGGCCTTTTCAAATGGTTGCGCCGCACTCACAGGAGTCGAAGCCATTTCTAATGGGGTTCCGGCCTTCAAGAAACCAGAAGCCAAAAACGCCGCCACCACGCTTGTCGTGATGGCCGCGCTGCTTACGGTGATGTTCCTGGGCACGAGCGTTCTGGCTTATCTCTACGACGTTCATCCGCATGAGAGTGAGACAGTCATTTCCCAGTTTGCCCGGCTCATGTTTACAGGCTCTATGTTCTGGTTCTACTACGTCGTGCAAATTGCCACCGCACTAATCCTACTGTTAGCAGCTAACACTTCCTTTGCAGACTTCCCTCGTTTAGCGAGCCTGTTGGCCCGTGATCGCTTCCTGCCGCGCCAGTTTGCCACGCGCGGGGACAAACTGGTTTTCTCAAACGGGATAGTCATCCTGGCAATCTTTGCCGGCATTCTCGTGATGGCCTTCGCGGGGGATACGAGCCGGCTCATTCCGCTGTATGCGGTGGGTGTTTTTCTCTCGTTCACTCTTTCGCAGTCGGGCATGGTTCGACACTGGCTGAAAATAAGGATTGCCGAGAAGAAGAAAAACGGGAAGACAAGTGCACGGGAGGCCGAAGGTATTCACTTCACGGAGAGTACCGTCGACGAGGAAGCATTGCCTGGTGCTGAACTGGCTGCCTCGGAGGAACGAGGATCGACCTTCCTAAAAGATGAGCTAACGGATAACTCCCACTGGAAGAAGTCCATCGCGATTAATGCTGGGGGCGCGCTCGCAACTTTTGTGGTGCTGTGCGTTTTCATCGCCACCAAGTTCCTGCACGGCGCATGGATCGTGGTCGTGGTCGTCCCTCTGCTCGTATTCATGTTTCGGGCTATTCACAAACACTATCTGGGCGTTGCGAAACAACTCTCGACTGAAGGACTGAAGAATCTAAAGCCAATCAAGCACACGGTAATCGTACCCATCTCCGGCATCCACCGAGGAGTGATCGGCGCGTTGCAGTACGCAAAGTCAATCGCCCCAGAACGCGTCAAGGCTGTCTACGTAGATTTCGACGAAGAAACTACCGTCAAACTGCGAGAGAAGTGGGAGCGATGGGGGGCTGGTGTGCAACTCGTGATTCTTCCATCACCCTATCGCGAGCTCACTCGTCCGCTATTGCGATATATCGCTCGACTGGAAGTAAAAAATGGCAATGAAATGGTGACGGTTGTGTTGCCTGAGTTTGTTCCCGCGAGGTGGTGGCAACATCTATTACACAATCAAAGCTCATTGATGCTTAAGGGAGCACTGCTATTCAGGAAGGGCGTCATCGTTACCAGCGTTCCTTATCATCTGGAGAAATAGTCCTATCCTTTGCCGTTAACGGTGGGCTCCTGCTCATCATCACAGCGATTCCCTCGCCGATGCCATGACCGGGCGCGTCGTCAATGCTATCCAAAAGTCTTGCAAACCCGGTTGATGATCTTGATAGAATCGGATTTGCCTCGCGCTTCTTCATCTCGTATCTTACGGCCCTTGCATTAAGACCAATAAGAGGAGAACGAGATGATTCATCACGCGGTCTCACTCGTGGGTTTCATGACCTTCGCGGGAATCGCCTGGTTGCTCTCCAGTAACCGGCGAAAGATTGCGTGGCGAACGATAGCGTGGGCTGCCGCTCTGCAACTCTTGCTTGGTCTGATTATTTTTCGCTTACCCGGTTCGCATCGAATCTTACTTTGGCTCAACAACGCGGTCCTGGTCCTGCTCAACGCCTCAAAGAGCGGTTCAGTGTTCCTGTTTGGACCACTGGCGGCCAGCCCGGGCGAGTCAGGATCCCTCGGTTTCATTCTCGTCTTCCAGGTTCTTCCGGTCGTAATTTTCTTTGCCGCGTTCACCGCGATGCTCTATCACCTGCGCGTGTTGCAGATATTCGTGCGCCTGTTCGCCAGGCTCTTCCACCGGACGATGAAAATCAGCGGCGCTGAATCACTCTCCAGTGCGGCGAACATATTTGTTGGAATTGAATCCGCGCTCGTGGTCCGACCCTATCTTGAAAGGATGACGCGCTCGGAGTTGTTACTGGTGTTGACGACCGGCATGGCGACCGTGGCATCGAGTACGCTCGGAGTCTATGTGGCTTTTCTAACCGGCGTGTTTCCGCAAATAGCGGGACACCTGATCTCGGCGTCTATCCTGACAATTCCGGCTTGCGTGGTCGTAAGCAAGCTGCTGATTCCCGAAACCGAAACGCCGGAGACGCTCGTGGCGGTTCCTCCGGAAGACGAGTCAACCCGCTCGAAAAATCTAATCAGCGCAATTATCGAAGGAGCGATGGACGGGCTGAAGCTGGCCGCGGGAGTCTCCGCACTACTCATCGCTATCTTAGGAATCGTCGCCCTCGTCGACAAATTACTCGGTGCCGCAAGCGGGTGGTTGGGAATGAGCGAACCGCTTTCGCTTGTGAGAATCTTAAGCTGGCTTTTTTATCCGTTCGCTTTTCTGCTCGGGATGCAAACGAGCGATGTACCGATAGCGGCTCGCTTGCTGGGCGAGCGAGTCATTCTTACTGAGGTCTTCTCATACAACCATCTCGCGCAGTTGATCTCCAGCGGACAAATAAGCGATCCGCGAACCGTGGTGATTCTGAGTTACGCACTCTGCGGATTCGCACACGTGGCAGCGATGGCAATCTTTGTCGGCGGCACAGCGGCACTCGCACCCTCGCGTCGCGACGACCTCGCCAGCCTCGGTTTACGAGCTTTGCTGGCAGCTACGTTGGCGACGCTGATGACCGGATGCGTGGCAGGAATATTCAGTAGCGGCGAAGGTGTGTTGCTGGTTAGACCAGGCTGAAGTAGACGCAGTTACTTCGATTAACCTTCTAAGAGCTTGAAGCTGCGTCACAGCCCAATACAAAAGCGGCCACGATCGACCGCCTTCTCAAAGTATTGAATTTAGTGGTAGGCGCGTGGGGATTTGAACCCCAGACCCTACCGTGTCAAGGCCCCGCTTTACCGTCTCAAAACCCAATTAAATTGAGGCTATTTTCTGTTTTTGCCCTCCAACCGACCAATTCGGCAATCTTTTCTGCCCTGGCTATCCCGCTTGTTGCGTGATAGGACATCGTGCGTCGATCATGGGTGACGACAATGCGTTCATGTCCGCCGCCCACGCTAAGAGATCAGGATCTGATGTATTACTGAGGCCGATCTGATGGGCGGTAAGGACATCCACGTTCGGAACGCGAAGTAAGAGACTACGAAGGATGACGTGATCGAGATCTTGATCAATTAGCTGGCTTGTTGGGCGAGAGAGACTTATACTGACTGAGGTCTTCTCGTACAACCATCTCGCACAGTCAATCTCCCAGCGGACAGATCAGCGATCCTCGGACCGTGGTGATTTTGAGTTACGCGCTCTGCGGCTTCGCACACGTGGCAGCGATGGCCATCTTTGTTGGGGGCACAGCGGCGCTTGCTCCGTCGCGTCGCGACGATCTCGCCAGCCTCGGCTTACGAGCCTGCTGGCTGCTACACTGGCGACGTTGATGACCGGGTGTGTGGCGGGGATCTTCAGCAGCGGCGAAGGGGTGTTGCTCTTAAGAGCAGGCTAAGTTGCCGTATCGACGCGAATACCGGAGCTTGCGCGGGAAGCGGGTTTGGAGGCATCTTTCTTTCGATGTCCGACAGGTTTATTCAGATTGCCACCAGCGTTGCCTCGATCGCCAGAGGGTTTCAAGTTCGCGGCTGGGCACTTGGCACAAGTGGGAACCTTAGCGCTGTGGTCGAGCGCGTGCCGCTGACGCTCGCCATGAGTCCAAGCGGTGTAGACAAAGGTGACCTTACCGCTGAGCAGATCCTGATGATAGATGAGCATGCGGCTGTGATTAGCGACCATCACGCTAAACCCTCTGACGAGAGCCCACTGCACATCAGAATCATAAAAGAACGTGGCGCGGGCGCGGTGCTTCACACTCATTCAATCTGGAATACGATACTTTCAGACATTCACGCGGCCGATGGGGGCGTGTCCATTGAAGGATATGAGATGCTGAAAGGCCTTGAGGGCGTAAGCACACACCAGCATTGCGAGTGGTTGCCTATTCTCGAGAATTCGCAAGACATGTTGGCCTTGGCTGATCGCATCGGTGATACTCTCAGGAAACATAAGGACGCCCACGCATTCTTACTGCATCGCCATGGTCTCTATTCCTGGGGGCGGGATCTGGCGCAGGCAAAACGGCATGTGGAAATTGTTGAGTTTCTGCTGGAAGCCCTGGGCCGGACGCGATGGATTAGCCAGCAGCCAAAAGTATGAGGTGGTTTGACAATGGCTATGGTAACGATCCCAGATCAAGACGAGAGGTTAACTGATTCCGAAGCGATCGCCGCTTACCTGAAGACTTGTGGTATAGACTATGAACGGTGGGGACTAGCTCATCCCGTCGCTATCGATGCGCCCGCGGCCGACATTCTGCGCGCGTATTCCAGGGAGATTGATGAGTTAAAAGCGCGCGGCGGCTACGTCACAGCTGACGTGATTGACGTCGATCCGGAAACGCCGGGGCTCGAGGCGATGTTGTCGAAGTTTAATCGCGAACACTGGCACGACGAAGATGAAGTTAGATTCATAATCTCGGGGCACGGCCTATTTCATATTCATCCTAAGACGAGTACCGTAGTCGCGATTGAGGTCGAAGCCGGCGATTTGATTCGGGTTCCGCGCGGCACCTGGCACTGGTTCAACCTTTGCGCGGATCGCCACATTCGAGCCATCCGTCTGTTTCAGGATATGTCAGGTTGGACACCTCTCTATACCGATAGCAACGTTGACCAGCGCTATCTGCCGGTCTGTTTCGGAGCTTCGCATCTTCCACCAAACTCCGATGCTGCGTATTAGTGGCGCACGTAATGGTCTCAAGGCTTCCCACTCCACGCATTCGCGGCATCCTGCTCGACATCGAAGGGACGTCCACACCTATCTCGTTCGTTCATGAGGTGTTGTTTTCTTATGCGCGAGCGCACCTGGAGACTTTTCTTGCAACGCATTTTGATTCTCCCGACGTGCTCGCAGAGCTTGCGAAGCTGCGCGAAGAGCACGCCCTCGATCTGAAGGGGAGCCCGCCAGCGCCGGAGCTGGTCGAAGGGCCAGGTAAGGCCCTGATCGATTCCCTCGTCGCATATATCAATTGGCTGATCGATCGAGATCGAAAGTCTACGGCTTTAAAGTCGTTGCAAGGCAAGATTTGGAAAGAGGGTTATCTTGACGGAACTCTAAAGGCACAAGTCTTTACGGATGTTCCGCTGGCTCTTAGGCGTTGGCGACATGAGGGCTTAACAATCAGCATTTTCTCTTCAGGCACTCTCTGGCGCAAAGACTTCTTTTTGCTCACACCGAAGCCGGCGATTTGACCGAGTTCATCGACAATTATTTTGATACGACTGTTGGCTCGAAGCAGGAGTTGAAGAGCTATCGACGGATCGCAGAGCTGCTGCGCCTACGAGTAAACGAGGTCCTTTTCGTTTCGGATGTCGTCGGTGAACTTGAGGCGGCGCACGCGGCCGACATGCAAGTAGTTTTGTGTGTCAGGCCGGGCAATCAACCCCAACCTTTCGCCGAGCGCTACCGATGCATCCAATCATTGGCCACAGTTCCGGAAACTGAATATTGAATCGAAACCTTTCTCCTTCTTCCGCAAAAGCGGTCTACAGCAAGAACCTTTCCTATTTGGCGGATTACTTGGGTAGCGAGTAGATTCCGGATGCTCTCGCACATCTACCACTTACGTGCGACTTCCCTCGTAGGCCTTCACGTCAGCGAATTTTCGGAAGAGCCCATATGGATGACCGATTTCAGCCTCGCGGCTGTCTGTAGATGAACCGAACTCTCTTTCAGAACGGAACCGCTGATGTCCTGGGAGATAAAGGATTGGTAGGCGCGTGGGGATTTGAACCCCAGACCCCTACCGTGTCAAGGCCGTCACTAGTCATCCCGTATACCACGTAATGGTTCCAAACCCGTAAACATTAACTTGGGCGGCTAGGGAAGTCACGTTCCTGCCGTTGAGCATTGATTAAGTTTCAAACGTGGTCTGCCAAAAGTCTGCCAAATTCAGAATCGTAGATAGGTCGATATTATCCGGCAAGCAACTGCTCGACAGAAGGGAGTTCCCACACCATGCCTCGGAACATGAATGGGGTCGATTTCATCTCGACAAACCCGAGCTTTCCGTAGTACTGCTTCAGTTTTTCCTTCGACATTCTTTCGTTACGTGGCAGGTCTTCGAGTCTAAGACGTTTCGCCCACGCCGAAGAATTATGAGGTTGCTTTTCCTCAAACTGTAACGGAAATGGTTTCAGCGCAATCACTCCAGCACCGGCACCGAAACGTTCGATCAGCCCAATAAGGATCAGCAGCCCGGCTCCGTCGCCTCGATATGCCGGAAGTATCTCAATCCGGTCGAGAATCAGCAGATTAGAGTTCCAAACGTCATACTTGAGCAGCTTTAGTAACCGCTCTGAGAATGGTTGATTCGAGCACAGGATCGAACGAGCGAACTCATACGTATGCTGGTATGTATCAAGGATTTGGAAAGCATTATAGCCGTGATTGCGCGCTGATTCAAAATCCGCGTAATACAGTCGAAACCGGCCGGCGGTCCGATCTTTCTCATCCTCCAGTGTGCCACAGAGGATCTTTCCAGACACATCATGCATAAAATCTTCTGGTTCCTCGGGTGGTAAAGGTATCAGCCGAGGCGGATCGATTTGCAGTGTCCACAAAAAGTTGTTTATCGGGGTCATAGCTATGTAGGGCGATTGGCCACGCCAAGGTGCCGTAGGGCCGCGCCAATTCGCCACAGTTCCGCGCGGAACGGGCGATGCGCTCTTTCCTGATAGGCTCAGGAGCAAGCGTCGTGCCGACGACCAGCTGATTTGGCGAAATATCAGACAGACCGAGTTGCAGGAAAATATGGGGAAGGACTGCATGGTTCCCTATACGCAACATTGAGACGGACCTGCGTAATTTCCGCCAAAGCCACCAAGCACAGAAAATTAGGCGGACGCCGAAACCCTGCGATCATTAGCGAGATCCAAAGGAGCACAACAAATGAGATTTTTACTTGGCGTACTGGTTGGCTACAGCATACGAGGCAAGCAGAAGCGACTGATCACAGTCCTTGCAACGGGAGGGTTCATTGTCTACATAATCCTGCCGGCAATCGCACTCTTAGCGCTCAGTTTGGACGTAAAAAAAGAGCACCAATCGAGACCAGCTCAAACTAGAGTTCCGGCGATCAAAGGATTGAGTTATGAAGACGCCGAAACCAAACTTCACGCCTCTAACTTGAACATTCGACTGTTGGCGACACGCTATGATCTACCACTTCAGCCCGGACTGATTATCGACCAAACTCCACAACCTGGAGAGGAAGTTGATCACGGTTATCCTGTTGGCGTTACCATCACTAAAGCGGATTCCCATCATGATGGTCCGTGACGGCAAAGCTCTTGTCTCCACAGTCCGAGGACCAGCCATTTTCATTCCACTTCACTTGCTGCCAAATACGAATTTCTTGGCTTAGGCGTTTAATAACAACTGGAGCCATCCAAGCCCCGAGTCTTGCTGCTGTGTTCGCCTGGCCTTACCGACCCGTTATCTTATTGCTATCGGAAAATCTTGACCGCGCGTCCAACTGTTCGGGTCTTGGCGCTTGCCGCGATAGAGTTTTGTTAGTTCTGGCACCTGATCGTTGATGTAGGCCTCAAGCTCCTTGATGGTGATCTTTCCGTCGCGAGGCGCGCCGTCTGCTTCGCCGCTCAGGCCTTTCAGCAACGCGTAAGTGAAGACTCCGTGGCCGAGTTTGCCAAATTCGGTCGCCACTTGATCTTGTCCTGCTGAAGCCAGCACGGCAACCCCAGTCTGAACGCGCCAATTGCATGATGGCCTTCTCTTCCGACGCTCCGCGGCTGGCTATGGTTTCAAGTGCGCCGCCCGATTCGCAGGCGTCCAAAACTATGAGTTGTTTCTGTGCACGTATATTTTTGAGCAGCTCTCTCAGATTCCGCGCGGCGATGCCGTTTCTTGCAAGTCCGCCATCATCACCGTAGATCCGGACAACTTCATAAGGCACGAGATAATAGTCGGCGGGATTCTTTTCGGCGCTTTCGCTCATCACTCCGTGCCCTGCATAGTAGAAAACGAAAGCGTCCTGCGGGCGCGCCTGCTTGGTGATTTCACTGAAGGCAGCTTCGATGTTGGCTCGCGTGGCGTCGGCGTCAAAGATTATGCGCTTCTTGATTCCTTTGAAGATGCCGCGGCCGCGCCGTTCGACAGCGTCAGCGAAAGCCTGCGCGTCCGCGCGACCATAATTTAGGTTGTAACGCGTGTTCTTGTATTCGTTGAGGCCGATGGCAAGAATGTAAAGATTGGACGAAGCTTCGATGGCCTTGAGTTCAATTTTGATTTCATCAGGCGTCGCTTCTGTGCGATCCGTGTTGAAAGCAGTCGCGCGGAAAGTGTTGATCCCGGGTAAGAGGGTAACGTCGAAGGTCTTCGTCTTCGCGATAGATTCTCTGGTAAGTTGGCGTGTATCGTCGGAAACGAGCTTGCCATTCTGATAGAGCCTGACGTCTTCGATACCCCCGCCCTGGTCCCTCGCTTCAATAATAATGCGGGTCGAATCGGATTCGGAAGTAACGCCCGGTTTTGGCCAAGCAATGCGAACCAGCGGTGGTAGTTTGATTAATTTCGAGAAATCAACCTTGCCGGAGCGACCAGCGTTTCGCGAGCATACACCCGCTGCAAAAGCTTTGGCGTATAGAATTGTTCGAAGAAAGATTCGAGCGGAATCAAGCTGCTGCCCTGCGCATAACGAACGAATTTCGTTCCTCCCGTCGAACCGTTAAACCGACCACTTGGCGTGACCACAACCCAGTCTCTGTCGTCCAATGCAATCAAACTTGCCAGGTTAGTCCCGCCCGTTACGTCCCACAGCTTGGTCGTACTGTCCTGACTTCCGCTCGCGAGCGTCTTGCCGTCAGAGCTGAATGCGACTGAATAAACAGAACTTGAGTGTCCTTTGAGAGTTTTCAATTCTTTTCCCGAAGCCGCATTCCACAACTTGATTGTGCTGTCGACACTTCCACTCGCAAGCATCTTGCCGTCAGGATTGAACGCGACGGAAAAAACACCCTCTGAATGCCCTTTGAGAGTTTTCAATTCTTGTCCCGAAGCCACATCCCACAGCTTGATCGCGGTGTCATTACTTCCGCTCGCCAGCGTCTTACCATCAGAACTGAACACGAGTGATATAACGGAATTTGAATGCCCATGGAGAGTTTTCAATTCTTGTCCCGAAGCCACATCACACAACTTGATGGTGTTATCCCAACCTGAAGTCGCCAGCGTCTTGCCGTCAGGACTGAACGCTGCTACAGAACCTGAATTCTCTTTGAGAGTTTTCAATTCGTGTCCCGAAGCCACATCCCACAGCTTGATCGTGTTTTCAAATAAACTTCCACTTGCCAACGTTTTGCCATCAGGGCTGAACGCTACAGAAAACACCATCCCTGAATGACCTCTGAGAGTCTTCAATTCTCGTCCCGAAGCGACATCCCACAACTTGATCGTGCTGTCGACACTTCCACTCGCAAGCGTCTGGCCATTAGGACTGAACGCGATGGAAAAAACACCTGCTGAATGTCCTTTGAGAGTCTTCAATTCTTGCTCCGAAGCAACATCCCACAGCTTGATTGTGTTGTCCCAACCTCCACTCGCCAGCGTCTTTCCGTCAGAACTGAACGCGATTGAATTAACAGAACTTGAATGCCCTCTGAGGGTATTCAATTCCTGTCCCGAAGACACATCCCAAAGCTTGATTGATTTGTCCCAACTCCCACTTGCCAACGTCCTGCCATTAGGACTGAATGTGGCTGAACGTACAGAATCTGAATGCCCTTTGAGAGCTTTCAATTCTTGACTCGAAGCCACATCCCACAGCTTGATCGTGTTGTCATCACTTCCGCTCGTCAACGTCTTACCGTCAGGGCTGAACCCGACTGACCAAACATACCCAGAATGCCCTTTGAGAGTTTTCAATTCTTGTCCTGAAGACAGATTCCATAATTTGATCGAGTTGTCAAAGCTTCCACTCGCAAGTATTTTGCGGTCAGGACTGAACCCGACTGACCGAACACCCCCTGAATGCCCTTTGAGAGTTTTCAATAGTTGTCCTGAAGCCACATCCCACAGCTTGATCGTGTTGTCATCACTTCCACTCGCCAGCGCCTTACCGTCAGGGCTGAATGCCACCGAATTAACCCAGTCGGAGTGATCTCTAAGCGTTTTCAATACCCGCCCGGAAGCTACATCCCACAACTTAATCGTTTTGTCCGTACTTCCACTCGCAATCAAATCGCCGGAAGGGCTAAAAGCAACCCAACGCACTCCTTCGAACTGGCCAATGAGAGATTTTATTTCCTGTCCCGAGGACACATCCCACAGCTTGATTGTACTGTCCTCACTTCCGCTCGCCAGCGTCTTGCCGTCAGGACTGAACGCTACTGAAAAAACATCATCTGAATGCCCTTTGAGAGTCTTCAGTTCTTGGCCCGAAGTCACATCCCAAAGTTTGACTGATTTGTCCCAACTTCCACTCGCCAACATCTTGCCGTCAGGACTGAACGCCACCGATTGAACACAAACTGTATGACCTGTTTGAACATAGATCTCCGGCCTCTGTGAAAACGCCGGCACAATTTTTAGAAACAACAGCGCAAGAATTAAGGCCAATCTGATCGGAAATGGCATAACGGTATTCTGGAAAACAGAAACCCAGCTCGCATTAAGATTTCTTGAGCGAAACATTCTTTATCTTTGAGGCGAAGGCGTTGGTCTGCTGACCTCGAACTTTGACCAGTCGCCTATCTGAATGAAGCTGGCCCAGTAATACGGATGGCCGCGGTCGGTACTCTTGAGCATACTAAGTTGAGCATTTCGCAGACCCTCGCCGCGTCCCTCACCCTTTTGTAATCGCTTGTAGTAATCGATCATCAGGTCCCGCGTTGCCGTGTCGCTTACCGACCACAGGCTCATCACCTGACTCTCAGCGCCAGCGATGACGAGTGCCCTTCGCAATCCATAAACGCCATCTCCAACTCTTACCTCGCCGACCCCGGTTTCGCACGCGGAAAGCACGACTAGTTTGGTACCCCAGAGATTAAGCCCTGACGCTTCCAGCGCAGTCAAAATACCATTGTCGTCTGCCGCCGATTGCCAGTTATTCGCGCCAGCGAGAGCCAGGCCGGACCGAAGAAGTGGATTTGAGATTGTCGGGCCTTGTTGTGGGGAAGCAGATTCCTTAACTAGTTGGCGACTTAGCCTTCCGAGTCCCGGTTGCTGTATCTGATCTGCAAGAAAGAATCCGTGCGTTGCGATATGAACAATACTAGGTCCCATGACTTGCTGAAGCGCGGTCTTCGTTGCTTGGGAACCTGTCAGCAGGGTCGCGTCTTTCAGCACGGTATTCAGAGCACGCGCTTCTTCTCCCGTTCCCGGCAGGGGGCGGAAACTGCCAGCCGACAAACCGAGCCCCCGGTTGCCGGTTTTTGATTCTGGAGATGGACCCTTTCTCAAAATGGCATCGTATTGAGGATTTCCGATGACGAGTGGGCCCTGTCTGCTAGAAGCAGTCACCTGCATCCGCAACAAGTCTCGACCGCTCGTTAGATATGTCAATGAAAAGTTCTCTACGAGATACCGGCCCTTGTCGTCAACGAGAGCGCCTAAGGGAATTAGACTTAATTCTCCATCCGCAGAGAGAAGTAGGCGATGCGCGCCGCCAATCAATCTCACCATCGGACTCATTAGCTTGTCATAGAGGCTTCGAGCGGTAACTTTCACATCTGTCTTGGTGGGAATCTTGGAGCGCGGCACGGAGCTTATTAACATCGGCGTCAATCGGACGAGCCTCGCCAAGATCAACCCAACTGAGGACACCCTCGTGTGTCAGCGCGTACGCCGCATACTTCGGCGCTCCCCACATTTCTTTATTGGTGCGGTATCTCGGATTGAACGGTTGGTAGGACACAATCTCAATCAATACCGCATCGGACGGTATGACCGCTTGCACCTGCTCGATCGTTACTGGATTGATTGCCGCGCGAAATTCCGCACTACGCGAAGCAATGCGGGACTCAATTCGGTCTGCCTCGGATTGAGCGTTCGACAAGTTGGCCTCGTAGGTTTCTCGCGAGGCGTTGCCTTGTCCATTGAGGCTTAGAACGGCTACGCGAGAGCGAGCGCTGGCCAGTTGTTGTAACAAATCTGAGTCTTCTGGTCCTAGATGGCGGCGAAGAATCTGGATGCTGTCACTTACGGCGTCCAAGACGCGACCCTTTCTCCGCAATATAGTCGTTAGAGCAAGACGCGCGGCTTGATTGTCGTTAGGAGCGAATTGCATATGAAGCGCAACAGCTCCCTTCGTCTCGAACCCGATCTCGTCCATTGCCATATATGAACGCTTCTGCTCATCTGTCCCGGTGGAATTCGTTAGGATGTTGTTGATGGTTCCTTCGCTCAGTTCGGTTCCCCGTTTGAGAGTAGAAACTGCTTGTGGTGTGTCTCCCTTGGCTCCGAAAAAGTACGCAATACTCAATAGGGTCCCAGCCAACTCAGGATTGTTCGCACCCTTAGCCTTCTCCTCGATCTTGAGGGCTCTTAGGAAAAGAGGCTCAGCCATGGCAAACTTCTGTTGGGCCGTGTAGATCAACGCGAGATTGTGCAGATCTGTGGCAACTGAGGTGTCTTCACTGCCGTAGGCTTTTTCATCAATGCTCAGAGCACGCTTGTTTAGTGACTCTGCTTTGTCGAAGTCCCCGGTTGCACGATAAACAAGAGCAAGCAAAGTTAGAGTGAAACTAATATCGGAGTTTTCCTTCCCGCCTCGACTCTCAGCAATAGAGAGCGATTGTTTGAGCAGTTTTTCAGCGGTCTCGTACTCGCCTGTATCCAGCAACACACTTCCCAGGCTGTTCAAAGAGAAGCTCACGTAGCGGTGCTTGGCTCCGAGCGCCTTTTCATTGATCGCCAGCGCGCGTTGGTAGAGTCGTTTTGCTTTCGCGTAATCGCCGATTGAGCGATAAATACCAGCGAGGTTATTAAGCGATGGAACAATCTGTATGTTCTCCATGCCGAATCTATCTTGGCGAATTTCAAGGGCGCGTTGGAAAAGCGGCTCAGCTTTGCCAAATTCACGCTGCGCGACATATGTCGACGCGAGACTTTCAAGCGGGAAACTGACGTCAGGGTGTTTTGCCCCGAGTGCCTTCTCTCTTATGTCCAAAGCGCGTCGATGAGATGACTCCGCCCGTTCATACTCACCTCTTGCTGAAAAGACATCACCCAGGCCCAAAAGGGCGGTCACTGAATCTAAACGATCGCGCCCTACTACCTTGTCCGTGATTGCCAGTGAACGAAGGTATAGCGACTCTGCCTGTACATAGTCTTTGATTCGGTAAGAAAGAAATGCCAATCCGTTGAGGTGGATAGCATAAATGGGTGTAGTGCACCCCTGAAATGACACAGAAAGTTAAGAAAGTATTGGTGGTGAAAGCGAAGCTTCAAACTCCGCCGGCGGCAGGTAGCCAATGGCTGAATGAAGTCGCTTGCGATTATAGACCGCTTCGATGAAATGCCGGACCGAGGCCAGCACCTCGGCGAGCGTTTCGTAGTCGTTCATGTAAACCTCTTCGTACTTGAGCGTGCGCATGAACCGTTCGGCTTTGGCATTGTCATAAGGGTTGCCGGTGCGGCTCATGCTGATCTGGATCTTATGTTCTTTCAAGAGTGACACGTAATCTGCGGCGGCGTATTGCACGCCGCGATCGGAATGATGGACCAGACCGGGTGCTACGGTGCGCGTGGCCAAGGCCAGGCGCAAAGCCTTGAGCGCCAGTGCGGTATCGATGTGACGCGAGAGCGCCCAGCCAATGCAGCGGCGACTGTAAGCATCCAGAACCACGGCGAGATAAACGAATTCACGCCGCAGCCGGATGTAAGTAATGTCTGAGACCCAGAGTTGATTGATGTTTGAAAGCAGCAAGCCGCGGGCCAGGTTGGGATAAACCGTCAGCTGGTGGTTGGAGTCGGTCGTACGCACAAAAGCCCGCTGCCGCAGACAAAGCAGATTGTCTTCGCGGAGCAGTCGCAGCACACGCTTATGATTGGCTTTCACGCCGCGCCGGTGCAGTTCTTTGGTGATCGGCCGATAACCGTAAGAGCGCATCTCCAAAGCGATGCTCTGAATCTGCCCGCGCAGTTCGACCTCGTTGTTGGTTGACCAAGCCGCACCAGGCGAATGCAAATGGCGATAGATAGTCGAGCGCGAGAGCCCGACCGCCGCGCCGAGCTTTGCAGGGCTCCGCTCGGCGGCCGGTCTCTCTTTCAGTTCCTTTTGCAGTAGTGCCATGATCAGTTGCTTGGGTTGCCGCTTGTTGCTCAGCTCTCGGTTTCCAGCTTCTGCAAAAGCTTTTTTAAAAAGTCGTTCTCCATGGTGAGCCGGCCCACCATGCGTTCCAGCTCGTTGACGCGGGCTTCATCGGTGTAAGCGTTACCGCGACCGGCGAACGCCCGCTCTTTATACTTGCGTAGCTCCCGGCGCCACTTCGAGATGGTGTTGTCGCTGAGTTGATATTCGCGAGCTACCTGCGCCTGGGTCTTGCCGGCCTCGATCTCGCGGATGACTTGCAGCTTGAACTCGCGCGTGAATGTGCGCCGTTTGAGCCCCGCCGTCTTGGCGGCCACTGCCCCCTTCTTGGTCATTGTTAAGCCTCCTCCCCCGTAGGGATATGTGCTTAACTTTTTGTGTCAGTCAAGGGTGCAGTTCAGGGACTATCTGGTCCTAGAGCTTTCTGGGAGATCTCCACTGCTCGTTGAAAAAATGGTTCAGCCTTATCGTACTCACTCTTCTGTAAGTGTAGCCATCCGAGCCTGGCTTGACGTGTAGGCTAGATTCTGTTTAGAGGTGGGCGACTGTTCGAATATCTTCAACGCCCGAATGTATATTGGCTCCGACTTGTCATACTCCGCCTTGCGATCATACATACCGGCCAAATGATTGAATTGGGATGCCGTATCCGGATGACTGGGACCAAGACTCTGTTCCGTCGCCTGAATGGTGCTCTTGTAAAATGACTCGGCTTTTTCATATTGTCCGCTCGATTCAAATACCTTGGCCATCTGCAATAAGTACATCGCCTGATCCGGATATCGTGGCTTTCCCTCTTTTTGCACTACTTCAAGGCCTTGCTGGCACAGCGTGACCGCCAAGTCGTATTCACCCTGATCTGAACTGAGCTTGGCGAGGTATGAAAGCGCTGCCGGAAGGTGGGATCGAGCCTCAAAGTCACTTGAGTTTTCAAGTATTCGCTTGAGACGTGCCATCTCCTTTTCCGCAAGTTCAGGTTTTCTTTTCCTGACGAGAACCTCTGCCAAAGTGGACAGAAATCTTGCCACGTCGACGTGCTCCATCCCGAGGGTGTTCTCCGTCGAGGTAATTGCTCCCCGAATGAAGACTTCGGCTTCGTCAAGCTTTCCTTCATCGATGGCGATCCGGGCCAAGCGGTTCCTTGCCGCGATAACGCCTTCATAATCCTGTCCACCTAGTTTCTCCCAAATTGATAGAGCTTTCTGGTAGAGGGGTTTAGCTTTTTCCTTAGCCTCATGATTAAAGTACAAGTCAGCCAAGCTCTGCGATGAGGCAGCATTCATCCCTTCGTACGAACTCTGTTCGGCAAGACTAATCGACTGTTTGTACAGATCCTCAGCTCGAAGTAATTCACTCTTCCCTTGGTACGCAATTGCTAAATGATAAAAACACGAGCTCAACGCGTGGTCTCTGAGTGTGGATGCTCCCGAGCGGCTGCTGCGGCCCGCTCTGCAGGTGGCAATGCTTCGTCATATTTTCCTTGTCGAGTAAGTGCGTAGGACTGACGTAAGAGTAAATCTATCAATTCAAGGTTCTGCTTGTCCTTGGCTGGAGCATCTGATGGCGACTGTCCACTTGCGGATACTAATGCGATCATTGTTATTGAAATAGTGAGAACGAGTACGAGACTGCGACCAGCAGGAGGGATCACCGCGCAGGCGACCAGGTCGCTCAGACTAAGCTGCTTACATTCCATTTTCACCCTCACCAAGCCCGCGCTTTGGCATTGGTCAGAAGCTTGCTCTTCAGCCTCGCGCAACAGCGGTATTTCGATTCACCAGAAATCAAACAGGCGCGCCATAGTAATCATGGTGGTACCAGTTTCTGACACCACACCGAACATCGCCATGCATGTCATACGGTACGAAGGCATTCAACGGAAAAAGCCGATGGGGGTGTTGTCTTACCCCGGCCAACACTTTTTCCCGCCCGCCATAAGAAAATTTGCCGTCGAAGTTCACCTAATTCGACTGAGCCTTAACAAACTCCGGCACAACGCGATGCTTCGCGACCGTTTCAATCAGGTCGACCGACGTTGTTTGTTACCGTCAATACTGTCTTTGCAAAGCAGTCTGTCAGGTTGCCGCGGTGGCCGTGCAGTTCGCGCTTACCCCAGTCGATGATGTACACGCTGTACTTGCCGAGTGGTAGTTTAAGCTGGTCGCCCAAGGTGGCGTACTTGCGGTTCTTCTTACCAATGTTCTGCTGATACTCGGAGACGAATTCAACGTCACGACCGTTTGCGCCTTGCTTGTAGATGACAATACCTATGAAATCTACGCCGATGGGGGTAGGGTTTTCGAAGAGAATATTGAAAGGAATGTTCGCCAGCCATTGATTCGACTCTCCACTGCACTTCCAGTCATCATCGATTTCCTTACAAATGGCCACTCTTGCTTGTCCCCCCGACAAGTTGTTGGTGGCGGAGGTTCCGTTAGCGTTCGTTGACGTTTCGATCTGTCTGAGCTTCGCGCGCGCGATCGCCACATACGCGCCGTTGGGATAGCTCTCGAGGTAATCTCTGTAATCCTGCCCATCGTTGCTGCTGCGAATTGTTTCCCAGTACTCCCGCTCAACGGCTGTTCGATCAATCTTGGTTTCGTTAGAGGTCCTACCCATTGGAGAGTCTTCACTTCGCTTCAGTGACGCGTTGAAGTAAAACGCACCGACGAGCGATGAGGCTTCCCAAGGCACTTGCTTGTTATTGGTCTGTTGCATTACTTCCGCGCGCACGCGCATGAACATCTCGGTTGCGCTCAGGCCTGGAACGCGCACTTTCTTTAGTAACTCCGATGTGTAGAGCCCGTTCTCTCCGGTGCCGTCAGACGCGACGCGACCAGGTGCGGTCGCGTATGCGATCAACGTTCCCGTAGGGGCGTCCACTTGTGCCAGGCCATTGCTAGCCGAACGAAAGCTACGCGCAAAAGGATTGTTCCTACAGGCGTCGAGAATTACTATGTTCAACCCGTTCTGCGCCTCATCCATGTACTTCAGCACGAGGTTCACATCCACGCTTGAATCTTCAACTTCCGCTTCGCTCTGAATGTCAGCCTCAACTGGAATCAGATAGTTTCTTCCATTCGACTGCACACCGTGGCCGGCGTAGTAGAACAATCCCGATCCACCCGCCTTCAGCTTTTGCCCAAACTCACGAATCAAGCGCTTCATCTCACGCTGGTCAATGTTGATTCCGCTAGTGACATCAAAGCCTAGCGTCTTGAGAGTTGCTGCCATGTCACGGGCATCGTTCGGTGGGTTCTTCAATGGCGGTGCGTTGGTGTACGTTCCGTTTCCGATAACCAGAGCGAGGCGGGTTTCGGCGCCACCGTTTGATTGTTGAGTCTGCTCTCGGTTCAGTTGACGGTTGTCTTGCTGAGCCGCTAATTGTGGTGTAGGCATCCACAACGGCCCCAAAGCAAGGAGAGACAACAAAGGGCCAACAGCGAACCGAGGGGTCTGGCGTGTGCCTTGGTAATGCGTTTGCCCTTTCATTAATCCCTCTTTTTTGTACTGTGTTTCAAGATTCTTGTCGGTACTAGATTCCGGTATTGAGTTAGAAATCTTTATGGCAAAGTCTACAGAAGATTCGGCTTCTGGTGAGCCCCAACCAATTCTGAAAGTCAATAATCTGCGCAGTAAGAATCAGCGTCAAAAGCTAATCTAGTTTGGCCGAGCCACAACGAGCGGTGTTACTTCACCTTCACGCCGGTAGAAGACGCGAGGTTGTTGTCTATTCTTTTCTTCTAATGGAACTGGGTTAGCGGTTTGCTGTCTCTCTCTTTCCAGCTGGCGAGCCTTGTCTTCTTGCGCGGCTGTAGTTTTGCTTCCTTGTCTTCTCCGCTGTGGCCGCGTAGCTCGTTCCGGCCTCTGTTGGGTCGTTTGCGGTTTCGTGGGCGCATTCTGTTTGGCCCAAGCCGCATTTTCTTCCTGAAGTTGAGGAACCCGTCGAGTCGCGTAATCAAGCCATTCACGTATCATGACCTGACCATCACGGGGATCAGTATCCGCGTTTATCGATTTCAACCCTTCTTCGACCAGGGCATAGGTCAGATATCCGTGGCCGTATTGAGGGGTCTCAAGCGCGGCCTGGTAACTCTGCGCCGCGGTGAGTATGTACATTCCCTTCTCGTAAGCCAGTTGCGCCAATCCTTTCGAGTTCATGGGGCCACGCCGCTTCTCTTCCGCTTCTAGAGCCTGGCCGCTATTGCACGCATCGATAATTAAAAGGATCTGCTCGGAATCTATTTGCTCAAAAGCCTGCTCCAATTCTCGATCCGAAATGCTGTGGGCTAGGATTGTTTCCAAAGCAACCCGATTCAGTTGCCAAGGTGAACCTTGATAGCCGAGATCATGAGGCACAAGGAAAAACTTATTTTGTTGCGACGTGCCATGGCCAGCAAAATAAACTATCACAGCATCCTCGGGCTGAGCTGGCTGAAGATTTCGTAGCACCGTCGGCGCACTTTCGGGAACTAACGCGTTGTCAGAGCCCGTAAGTCTTTTAAGCCCGAGCAGGATATTTGCCTTGGTTCCATCCTTGTCAAACAAAGATACTACTTCGACTCTGGCAAAGCGCCCGAGCTTCATTTGCTGCTGACCAAAGTGCTCGGCAAACGCCTTGGCATCCGCAACTGCGTAGCGAAGGTCATATTGCGAATTGGAATAGTTGTTGAGACCGACCGCCAAAACGTAGGCTGTGCCTTTTCGTTTCAGACTCTCCGCTCCATTCACGATTAAAGTTGCATCGGCGCTTTTTATGCTGTCGTTGTTGAAGCAGTAGGCGGTTAATTCATTCTCTCCGGCAACAATTGGCAACGTAGCCGTAAGACTAGCTGTCCTGTCTTTGCTTGGGAGAACGTTACCGCGCCAGACCTTCACGAGTGATCCATTGCGAAAAAGACGCACATCGCGAACACCACTCCCGGTCGCGTGGTCGTTGTCAGACGGCATTTCCGATGCTTCTATTCTCACGTTGATTGTGCGAGCGCTGCTTCCAATTTGACCCTCGACAAGAGCTAAGCTTAGCTGGGGCTGGCGGCGATCCTTCTGGGAAATCTCCTGGCGTGCCTTGGGCCTTTGCCCCAACATCACTTCAGACAAGAGGCCAGGGTAGTAAAACTCATTGAAGAAGATTTCAACAGGAGCGACATCTGAAAGCTTTGGCGAGAAGCGCCAACTAATTTTCTTGAGTGCAGAAGGCGAGCCCTCGAACAAGCCATCAGGCGCAACGGCTGCCCAATTCCCATCCTCAAAGGCGAGAAGAGAAACGAGCACTTGGCCTGTTTCAATTGACCAAACTTTTATCGTCCCGTCGTCTAGTGCAGAAACAATTGCCCTCCCGTCCGGACTAAACACAACAGCATTAGCTGAACCGTGCTGTCCATCAAAAGTGCGCATTAGCTGCCCGGAGGAAACATTCCAGAGTCTTATCGTTCCCTCGGTATCACCGGAAACAAGGAACCGTCCGTCAGAACTAAACCTCAGACCTCCAACTGAGCCGCCATGCCCTTCCAGGGTCTTTAGCAAGGCGCCAGTCTCGACATCCCACAAGCGGACCGCATGAGTCTTGTAGGACTTAAAAAGATCGATTGGCCCAGAGGCGATGATCTTACCATCAGGACTAAACGTTGCGCGGTAAATAGGATTAGCATCCTGAGCGTCAAATCCACGTAACAAGCGGCCATTTTCAACATCAAGGAATATGATGTTCTTATACTCACCCACAGCGACAATCGTTTTTCCATTCGGGCTGAATTCGAGGGAATAGAGGTCACCTTTCTTATTGGTATCAACGTTGTGAATTAGACGGCCGCTGAGCACTTCCCATATTTTCACGCTGCTGCCGTCGACTGATGCGATCAAATCTCCATGAGGACTAAAAACGACAGCATCGCCACTCTTCTTGGAAAAATCACTGATGGTATGAATTAACCTGCCGGTTTCCATGTCCCAGAGCTTGATATTGCCGGGTCCAAATGCGCTCGTGGATCTTGATGCCGCATTTTTCCCATCGGGACTTATAGCTACACCCAGCACAAGCATGGGGGAGCGACTATTCATACTGCGAACCAATCTTCCGGCTTTGGTGTTCCACACATTAACTGTGTCCCCCACTGATCCGGAGACTAGTTTTACTCCGTCCCGAGAAAAAGTCAGAGACAGCGCCGCTCCCGACTGGTCCTCAAGGCTGCTGATCAATTTGCCAGTATCGGTATTCCATACGTTTACGATTCGGCCCGTCCCCACCGATCCTCCGTCTGAGGCGATCGCCGCTATCGTTTTGCTGTCGGAACTGAATACCAGAGGTAGCTGAGCCTTACCTGTGCGTCCTTCGATTGTACGAATCAACTTCCCGCTTTTTGCCTCCCACAGCCTGATGGTGTTATCGGAGATACCGGCGGCGAGCCATTGACCATCAGGACTGAAGGCAACCGAAACGATTTCAAAAGCCTGATAAACTGGATAGGCAGAATCGTAGGTGGATTTTGGTTTCTTTTGTCCTTTGATCGTTCGAACCACTTCACCCTTTTGCACATCCCAAAGACTAATATTCTTTTCGGCTTTGATTTCTGCTCCGACTATCGCAAGTAGCCTGCTATCAGGACTAAAGGCGAATGCTAAACTTTCATAAGCTGAATCACTCTTTTTCAGAATGCGGACTAACTTTCCAGTCTGGACGTTCCACAAATTAATCGAGGCTCTCAGAACCTTCGGAAGCGAGCAATTTTCCGTCTGGACTGAACGCTATGGATCTCACCACGTCGGTGAGTGCTTCAATTTTCTGTAGCAGGGTGCCTTTCTCTACGTCCCAAAATCTGATCGTTCCCCCACTCTTCGTGGAAAGATGGCCGCCCGCCGATGCGAGTACCTTTCCATTAGGGCTAAAAGCAATGCATCTTACCGAAGGATGCGTTTCAAAGTTTCTGATTACTATGCCGTTATCTATGTCCCAAAACTTTATGGTTTCATCGTCGTTCGCAGCCGCCAGTATTCTTCCGTCAGGACTGAATGCCAAAGAGAACGCAGTCTGTCCGGCCCTCAAAAGTACGGATGACTTTTCCAGACTCTACCCTCCATAGCTTTATGGTGTTATCGCCGCCCCCAGTTGCGATTAAGCGACCGTCAGGGCTCAAGGCAAAGGACATAACAAGGCCGGAATGTCCCTTCTGAAGATCGAGTTCGAGTTTGCTTAATTGTTGCGCCGCAAGTGCACCGCTCGTCCATAAGACCATCAGCATCACAGAAACTAATCTTGTCGGCGTCATGGTTCCAGGTTTAGCAGCTTCAGTTCCCTGCTTGCTTCCACTTGGCTCTAATCCGATTCTAGCAGTCACGATTCCACCTACGATCCTAAAGTCTGCGAGCCGAAACGCAGCATCGACGGATTAGAGAAAAGGCTGTGAGCCAGCTCGGTCTCGCTACGACCAGCCGGAGGTTCCACCTTACCTCGACTGAATACCCTACGCTATTCCAAGAGCTCTTCTGCCGATGGAACTTGAGGAGGCGATTTCGTCTAGCTCTCTCAACTCGGCTCGGCTTGTCACCGGCTGGCGGCTGTGTTCGCTTGGGCCTTGACCCTCATCTTATTGCGATCAGGCAATCTTGGACGCCCGTCCAACTGTTCCGACCAATCGACAACCTCTGTTTGACAAAGTCATTCAAATTGTTGGACTCGTAGAGGCTTTCGACTTGGCTCGATTCAATTCACGACCTTTTCTTTTTCTTCCTTATCTGCAGGAGATTATCATGGTACCCCTCGCCCTTGGGGTCGAGATGTAGAGCGGCTTTTGCTTCGTCCTCCGCCTCAGTCCACTTCTTTTGTTGCCGAAGCACGAACGCAAGTCTATGGTGGAAATCTGCGATGTCAGCCCTGACTTTCGTGGAAACTCTGTATTCTGTTTCAGCCGCAGCCCAACGGTTTTGTGCTTCATAAAAAATAGCCAAGCGATAATGAATCCATGGAATCTCAGGTTCCAATTCACTTGCCTTCTTATATTCTGATTCTGCTTCTCCGCCTTTCTTTTTCAACTCGAGGAATCTTGCAAGGCTATAGCGTGCCAACCCACTAGTGGGAGCCAACCTCACTATCTCTCTATATTCAGACTCGCTTCCGCCCACCTTGCCAGCGGGGGCAATAGTAAATGACCGCTGTAAAGCTTGCCGATAGTCCGAATTTTTTGGATCCAGCACCGCCGCCCTTATATATTGTGCCTCCGCCAGTGGAAACCTATCCTGATCCCAAAGAGCGGCTCCCAACCTGCTATGCCATTTCGCATTGGTTGGTTCAAGTCGGATGGCCTCCTCATAGTGCTTCACGGCCTTTTCGTACAACCGCTGCTGGTATAGCAGTTGTGCTAACTCATAGTGCCATTGACCGAAATCGGGCTGAAGTTGGATTGCCTTCTCGTATTCGGCCTCTGCTTCAATCACCTTCTCTACTCGAGACAAGATTAAGCCCAGATTTCCACGCAATGTAGACTCTCCTGGCGCTAACTCAGCGGCCTTCCGCGCCTGAACTTCGGCCAGTTGGTACTTTCCTTGCTGAGTTAAGACCTTTGCGAGATTGCTTCGCCATAGTGCTTTATCAGGCTGTAAGTTAGCAGCAATCGCGTACTCAGTTTCAGCCTCTGCGTATCGGCCTTGCCAAGACAATGCAACTCCAAGATTGTTGTGCCGGACCGCTTCCCGTGGTTCTGTCTTTATCGCTTCTCTATATTCGGTCTCCGCTTGAGCCCAGAGTTCTTGCTCCAGGTATTTGCGTCCCCGGCTATCATGTTGTTCGGGATCAAGCATGGACCCTCGTGACGGAGCACGCGTATCACCTTTCGTCGGACTTACAGCCACTTCAGGTCGCACAACAACGTCGTTGATGTTGGGCTTAGTGAAATAGAAGTTGCCAACCAGCGATAAAGCCTCCCACGGTACCTGCTTGTTGGCCGTTTGCTTCATCACTTCCGCCCGCACGCGCATGAAGATTTCGGTAACGCTCAGGCCCGATACTTTCATCTGTTTCAATAGTTCTGAAGTGTATAGCCCGTTCTGCCCCGCGCCGTCTGAAGCCACGCGACCTGGTGCCGTCGCATAGGCAATCAAAGTCCCAGTCGGAGCGTCAACCTGCGCGAGTCCGTTGCTTACTGAGCGAAAAGTGCGAGCGAATGGATTGCTTCGACATGCGTCCAGAATCACGATGTTCAGTCCGTTTTGGGCGTCATCCATATAGCCAAGCACGAGGTTCACATCCACGCCGGCATCTTCCGTTTCGACTTCGCTTTGGATATCAGCCTCGATGGGGATCAAATAGTTGCGCCCTTTTGACTGAACGCCATGGCCGGCATAGTAGAACAATCCCGAGCCGCCGGCCTTAAGCGATTGACCGAACTCGCGAATCAAGCGTTTCATCTCGCGCTGGTTGACGTTGACCCCACTCATCACTTCAAAGCCTAGCGTTTTCAGCGTCGCCGCCATGTCCCGCGCGTCGTTCGGAGGGTTCTTTAATGGTGGCGCATTGGTGTACGCGCCGTTGCCAATCACCAGCGCCACGCGGCGCTCGCGTGCATTGACTCGCGATGCATCGCGCTGGAGTTGACGATTGTCCTGTGACGCTTGAGCATGTGGAAGGAGCGCCAATGCTGCAGCAAAACCGAACGCAAGCAGGACCGGAAGTAATGAGAGCTTCAATGCGGGCACTGACATGGATGGTCGTCGCATGAGTAATCCTCGCTTCGAATCTGGACCTATTCTAAACAGCTCAAGAAGTACTACCGCAAAACGAACGAATCAAAAAACTGCTTCGTCAAACTGTCATTGGATACATCCAGGGCTACCACAACAAAGAATCGTCCTCTCGTAAAATAGGCTCGCGCAGTTCCGGACGTCCCAGCCAGAGCCACCTGATATTCTCTCCCTGAATTTCCATTGAAAGAGGTCTCTCCAATCAGCGTGAGGCGCGCTGCTGCTCCTTTGCCGAAGGCCGCCTCCGACAGCCAAGATCTGAAAGCATCAACATAGGAATCGAGTTTTTCGGCATCGCTGCCCTTCAATTCGATCCCGCTCGCTGACATCACCGCGAAAAAAGGTCGCTGGCCAATCGCCGAACGATAGACATTTCGGAATACGGCCCAACCGTGATAGAGACTTCGGCGGGATTCCTTAATCGGATCCTTCGGCATGAGAACGCTGAAGCCGTCTCCTGGACGAAGGGTTTGCCAACCTAGAACGGCTGGCCAATCTATATCCACACGGCCAGTTCCGCTGTTGGGTGTAACGGGCTGCGCGTCACTGGTGTTTGCGTTCGTTTCAATCTGCTTAATCTTGGTGCGAGCAATGGACGCATACGCACCATGGGGATAGGTCTGAAGATAATTCTTATAGTCCTGCGCATCTTTACTGCTGCGAATCGCTTCCCAGTATTCGCGCTCAACCGCGACTGGATCTATCTCGGTCCTTTTCGCCGCGTCACTTGTTTGAGAAGAGCTGCTATTATTCGCGGGCTCGCTAAAGTAAAATATTCCTACAAGTGATGACGCTTCCCACGGCACCTGCCTATTAGCTGTCTGCTTCATGACATTCGCGCGCACGCGCATGAACATATCCGTTGCACTCAGGCCGGGCACCCGCACTTGCTTTAACAACTCCGAGGTGTAGAGCCCGTTATCTCCGGTGCCGTCAGACGCGACGCGACCAGGTGCGGTCGCGTAAGCGATTAGCGTGCCGGTTGGTGCATCCACCTGTGCCAGACCATTGCTAGCCGAACGAAAGCTACGCGCAAAAGGATTGTTCCTACAGGCGTCGAGAATTACTATGTTCAACCCGTTCTGCGCCTCATCCATGTACTTCAGCACGAGGTTCACATCCACGCTTGAATCTTCAACTTCCGCTTCGCTCTGAATGTCAGCCTCAACTGGAATCAGATAGTTTCTTCCATTCGACTGCACACCGTGGCCGGCGTAGTAGAACAATCCCGATCCACCCGCCTTCAGCTTTTGCCCAAACTCACGAATCAAGCGCTTCATCTCACGCTGGTCAATGTTGATTCCGCTAGTGACATCAAAGCCTAGCGTCTTGAGAGTTGCTGCCATGTCACGGGCATCGTTCGGTGGGTTCTTCAATGGCGGTGCGTTGGTGTACGTTCCGTTTCCGATAACCAGAGCGAGGCGGCGTTCGGCGCCACCGTTTGATTGTTGAGTCTGCTCTCGATTCAGTTGACGGTCATCCTGCTGAGCGTGAGTCGTTGAATTCGATGGAATAGCGGGGAACAGAACGCCGATAAGCAGGACTCCTAAGAAACCAATCACGAACCGAGTGGTCTGGCGTGCTCTCTGGTGAAACTTTTGCTCTCTCATTAGTCACTCTTTGGTGTTGTTGGGTTCCAAAATTCTCCCGGTCCTAAGTTCATTCGGTAACAATTCAAGATGGTCCTGAGTGAAAAGGCGAAGACTTATGAACCCGTTCGAAATGGTTTGAGGCAGAAATACTCAGGGCTTCAAGATTTACGTTTGTTAGGAGGTCTTCTCTTGCGATTGAGGCTCCCGCTTTTTTGCCGCCTTAAGTGCGACTTATGAAAATTGAATACTTAATCTAGTGCAATAACCCTATGCCCTCGCCTGAAACACCAGAATCCTTCTCGCTTGTAAGACTAACCAAATATATCCGATGACGATTAGAATCAGGCCGATGAACATGACGTAAAAAATATTAGCAGGGAGTTCCTCGTCCCAGATTAATCGTAACCGTATATGGTTCAACCCAATTTGGCGGCGCATTTAAACGAATAGACAGCAGGCCTTCAGCTTTTGCTGGACCAGAAAACCAATTTCCCTGAAATGTCGTGAGTCCGCCGCCAATAGACAGAGTCAAACCACCGGGAACATTCAGTCCAGGGATATTTACTAGGATCGTATCGCCCTTGCAAATTTTCAACTTATGCCCCTCTTTGTCCTCTACCCTAACAAAGTTTTTACTTGGAACGAGCTTAACGAAAGTAGCATCGAGATCATGAAAGGTTACCTCATAGCCGGAGTGCGCGCTCGAATTGGGTTCTGCCAAACTGTTCTCCAATCGACGAAGTCTTATTTTCGCTGCGGCGGCATAAGCGCCTCTCGGATACTTCAACAGGTAATCGCGAAAATCCTGCGGCTCATTGCTGTCCTGAACCGCTTCCCACAATCCCTGCTCCTTCGCCCCCTCGCTTATGCCAGTGGACCCAGTAAGTGAATTCTCAGGGTTGCTGCGCCCCACTCTTGATTCTGTCGGGCCATTGCTAAAATAGAAGTCGCCCTTCACGTTTGCCGAATACCATGGTTCTTGCCGGCCTCCGCTCCGAGAAGAAACTTTCTCCGCCACGCGCCGGAACATCGTTTCCACCAGCACACCGGACACCTGAATCTGCTTTGTTAGTTCTTCCGCGTATGGACTGTTCGCCCCGCCTCCGTCAGCAGCGACGCTGTCGGGTGCCGTGGCATAAGCGATCAAAGTGCCGGTCGGCGCTTTCACCTGGGCCAGGCCCTCCTGCGCTGAACGAAAACTGCGTGCGAAAGGGTTGTTGCGGCAGGCGTCTAGAATCGCAATGTTCAAGGCGTTCTGCGCGTCGTCCATCATATTCAGGACATAGTGGACGTCGACAGCCACATCTTCAAGATCAGCTTCGGTTTGAATATCGGCATCCACCGGAATTAAGTAGTTGTGCCCTCGCGCCTGTACGCCGTGGCCAGCGAAATAGAAAAGACCAACGCTCCCTCCCGCGCGCAACTGTTGACCGAATTCGCGGATGAGCAGTTTCATTTCTCGTTGCGACTTGTCCGTCGCCACGGTAACCTCGAACCCGAGCTTCCTAAGCGTCGCCGCCAGCAACGTGGCGTCGTTGGTAGGATTCTTCAGCGCAGCGACATTTTGATAAGAGCCGTTACCGATGACCAGTGCGATGCGGCGCTGCTCTGCTTCGTTCAGTTGCAGCTGCTCTCGTTTCAGTTGACGGTTGTCTTGCTGAGCTGTTGAAGACACCGCAGACGCCAACAACCAAACAAGCATCAGCAACAAAATCCCAAACCTAGGGAAAACGAACTTATGAGATAGTCGTTCTGTCATTGCTTCCACCTACTGACTCGATCGGACTACTTCAAGATAAGCTCTGTGTCTCGCTATCGCGACAGTTTTTCGACCTTGATGATTACATCGAACGTACCCGAATTTTTGCGCAGATCGTGCTCATTGACGCCAAGGAATAACACTCCGTCTCTTTCCACGCGGAAAGCGCGACTCCGGCCTATGAAAATGAAATCGTCGTTATCGTCTCCGATAACTGCAATGAGCGCCCCTGCAGGCTCATTAGCAATCAATCTTTTCACGTTCGTTAATCCCGCCACTCCTTCAGGCCCAGAGTATTGGCTATTCCGAAGCAATATACGTCCCGTTGCGCTGATCTGTAGCTGTTGCCCTCGCCTAACAACAAGGCCAGAGTTAGTCCAGCCATTTGTTCTGCCATCCGTGAAGACCGTAGCGCTGATCTGAAACTGCTCGGTTTGGCTTTGGGGGAGCAACCTCCTCTTTGCAATTGGCGAAAATTGACCGTTCGGATATTTCTCCAGGTAGGACTTGAAATCCTCGGGGTCGGTACTGTTCTTGATCGTTTCCCAGTAGCTTAGCTCAAATTGCGCGGGATCAATTCTATTGATTAAACGTGTTTCAGCATTCGACGGATCGGCGGATGAGGTATTCTTCGTACTGCCATTGAAGTAAAACGCCCCCACCAATGACGAGGCTTCCCACGGAACCTGGTTGTTACTTGTTTGCTTCATCACTTCTGCGCGTACCTGCATGAACATGTCGGTCGCACTCAAGCCGGGCACCCGCATTTGCTTTAGTAGCTCCGCCGTGTAAAGCCCGTTTTGTCCGGTGCCATCCGACGCCACCCGTCCGGGCGCGGTCGCGTAGGCGATCAATGTTCCCGTAGGCGCATCCACTTGCGCTAGGCCATTACTCGCCGCACGAAAGCTGCGCGCGAAAGGATTATTGCGACAAGCGTCAAGAATCACGATGTTCAAACCGTTCTGTGCGTCGTCCATGTAATTCAATACCAAGCTAACGTCCACACCAGAGTCTTCCACTTCGGCCTCGCTCTGGATATCGGCATCAATGGGAATCAGATAGTTGTGCCCCTTCGATTGCACACCATGGCCGGCGTAGTAGAACAATCCCGAGCCGCCAGCTTTCAGCGATTGTCCAAACTCGCGAATCAAACGCTTCATCTCTCGCTGGTTGACGTTGACTCCGGTGGCCACTTCAAAGCCCAACGTTTTGAGCGTTGCAGCCATGCCATGCGCGTCGTTTGGCGGGTTCTTTAGTGGCGGCGCATTGGTGTAGGTTCCATTGCCAATCACGAGCGCAATGCGGCGTTCGGAAGCACTGTTTGATTCTGCCTGCTCTCGGTTCAGTTGACGGTTCTCTTGGGGACTCCGTGCGGTCACAAGCGGGGCGATCAGACAAGCTAAGACCACAGGAAGCACTGAACGTGAGACCCATTGGTACCCTGATAGTCGGGCTATCTTGTTTGGCATGGCGAAGCCTTCAGAAAGTTTCAGACTTAGCACCACATAATCTTGCCGCGTTTGCAAAGGCCTTCGCGTATCGATTCGCAGTTTCGCCGTCGCGAAATATTCCGACGAATGCAGCGGTTGGATTTTGTGTTTTCGTCGGAATCTTGATCTTTTCAAGCTTCCGATTCTCGTAGCCTGTTAATGAATAAGTAAAGGTATGTCCTTGAAGGGTTCTTGCCGCCACTACCCAGAATGCAGGTCTGTCGGGCGGTGTCACTTCACTAACGGCAACGCCCGCAATGTTGATCTCTGATAGGGAGATGATTAGTAGGTCGACTGTGGGTTTATACTTAGCCTTTGAGTTCCATAGAGCTTGGGTTTCATACTTGAGCCGGCACTGCCCAGTTACGCTAATTGCACCCGCCCCATCTCCAAACTGCCCCAGCTCGATTCTTCCCGAACCGAGGATCCTCAGTCCTTCTACCGCCTGGTCGATATTCGTTTCACTTGGCTGATTCGCAGGAGAGGAAACGGTGGCGGCGGGAAGCAACCTCCTCTTCGCAATCGGCCAAAATTGACCGTTCGGATATTTCTCCAGGTAGGACTTGAAATCCTCGGGGTCGGTACTGTTCTTGATCGTTTCCCAGTAGCTTAGCTCAAATTGCGCGGGATCAATTCTATTGATTAAACGTGTTTCAGCATTCGACGGATCGGCGGATGAGGTATTCTTCGTACTGCCATTGAAGTAAAACGCCCCCACCAATGACGAGGCTTCCCACGGAACCTGGTTGTTACTTGTTTGCTTCATCACTTCTGCACGAACCCGCATGAAGACCTCGAGCGCACTCAAGCCCGGAAGCTGCATTGCTTTTAACAACTCCGATGTATAAAGACCGTTTTGTTTCGTGCCATCCGCCGCAACTCGACCCGGCGCGGTCGCATATGCGATCAGAGTTCCGGTGGGCGCGTCCACCTGCGCCAGTCCTTCGCTGGCCGAACGAAAGCTGCGCGCAAAGGGATTATTGCGACACGCGTCGAGAATCACCAGGTTTAGGCCGTTTTGCGCCTCATCCATAAGATTCAGGACGAGACTAAGGTCTACTCCCGAGTCTTCGACTTCGGCTTCGCTCTGAATATCAGCGTCAACCGGAAACAGATAATTGCGCCCTCTTGATTGCACTCCGTGACCAGCATAGTAGAAGAGTCCTGACCCACCTGCTTTGAGCTTCTGTCCGAACTCGCGAATCAGCCGCTTCATGTCTCGCTGACTGACATTGATTCCGCTAGTTACCTCAAACCCTAACGCTTTAAGGGTGGCAGCCATGTCACGCGCATCATTCGGTGGATTCTTCAAAGCCGGGGCATTGACGTAAGCGCCATTGCCAATTACCAATCCGATTCGTTTGCTGACGGTCGAACTTGTAGATCCAAGACGCTCTAACTGGCGATTCGTGTCTTGTTGCGCATGCGAATTCCACCCCAGCAACCCGACGAGGAGGGCGGCGACGACGACCATTCGTGTAAGAGTTGCTACCATGGTTGGATTAGTACGCTTCCGCATTTGATGGCTACCTCCAATGTCTACCAGACCGAGAAATCGACGACGCTTGCGGCTGATTGAAACGTTGCTCACTTTCGCTTCATGGCACAGGTTTCTAGAATCTCATCCCGCATTTGTTTGTTATTCTTTCCGTCAAGATCAATCTTTTTCTCAACACCGTTGAAAGAATATTTAATATGCAGTTTGTGGAAAACGGTCGAAGCCCAACTTGTGTTTATGGTCACGACCTGCAGCGCACTGCAGGGAACGATAAAGTCGTGCCTCCCTCCGACCTCTCGATATCTCAGCCCCGCCGGCGATAATTCAAGCACTCCGTAGGTCCGCTTAACACCATTCCGAACGTCGAACGTCCTGGTGCCAGCGACCTTGTTACCGCCGCTGGAGATGTTATCGGTCTCGGGACTTTGCTTCGACGGTGAGTTACTTGTCTCCCTTCCAGCGTTTACATCACCAGCGTGTTCGTTTCCCGTATTCTTGCGGCTTGTCTGCAATTGTCGCAGCCTGTTGTTCGCAAGCATCGAGAAGTGGCCGTCAGGATACCTTTCAAGATAAGATTTGAACTCTTCACCGTCGGTACTATTCTTAATCGATTCCCAATAGCTCAATTCAAATGCCGCAGGATCGACTTTTGATTCATTCCTAGGCAAATTACTCGGGCCGGGATTGGCAGCACTGGTTGACGGTCCTGCGAAATAAAAGACGCCAACAAGCGACGAAGCTTCCCACGGCACCTGCTTGTTTCCTGTCTGCTTCATCACTTCCGCGCGCACACGCATAAATATTTCTGTTGCGCTCAAGCCGGCCACGGACATTTGCCTTAATAATTCTGAAGTGTAGAGCCCATTCTGTCCGGAACCATCGGACGCCACTCGGCCAGGCGCCGTAGCGTAGGCGATCAGAGTTCCGGTAGGAGCATCTACCTGAGCCAAGCCGTTGCTCGCCGAGCGAAAGCTACGCCCAAAAGGATTGTCGCGGCAGGCGTCCAGGATCATGATGTTTAATCCATTCTGCGCCTCGTCCATAAATTTTAGAACCAGGTTCACGTCTACGCCGAAGTCTTCGACCTCAGCTTCACTCTGAATGTCTGCGTCGATCGGAACCAGATAATTGTGTCCCTTAGACTGCACCCCATGACCAGCGTAATAGAACAATCCCGCTCCGCCCGCTTTTAGCGTTAATCCAAATCCGCGAATTAAGCGCTTCATTTCCCGTTGATTGAGATTAATGCCGGTGGTTACCTCAAAGCCAAACGCCTTAAGCCTGGCAGCCATGTCGCGTGCATCGTTCGGCGGATTCTTAAGAGGCGGCGCGCTGCTGTAGGCGCCGTTGCCGATGACCAATGCCAACCGCCGCCCGTTGCTTAACTTCGGTTGCGACGAATCGGGCGGCAATTGTTTATTACTTACGGCATCATGGGCGTTAGAGGCAACTGCTTGCGGGGCAGACGAGGCGGGCGCTTGGCTTCTCTCCGTTGGAGGCCCCGACGCAGACGTTGCATCAGCGGTCGCCGGGGTTTTCTGTTTTGTCGGCTCCGAGGCTCGTGGCGCGTCAGTGGCTGATTGGGTTTTCTGTTCTGTCAACTCAGACGCTCGCGGCGCATCAGTCGGTGACTGGCTTCTCTGCTTTGTCAGCTCCGAGGCTGGTGTCGCATCAGCGGGCGATTGGGTTCCCGGTTTGGTCAGCTCTGCACCTCGTGGCGCATCAATGGGCGATGGCGCAGCCTCGGATGAGCGAAGCGCCTCGCTTGACGCAGGGTCGAATTTATTGATATCGCTGTCTAGCTTCTTCACCAGCGCTGAATTTAGAGCCACCAATCTTTTCCGCTCGCCGTCGAGCCCTTTCTGATTGCCCAGGTTCAGATAGGCGATCGCCAGACCATAGTGGGCGTCTTCGTAGTCAGGCTTTAGCCGTATAGCGCTATTGAGAAAACTGATCGACTTCGCATACTGCTTTCCACTCAGATACGCGTGAGCGATACCGTAGTAGGCCTCAGCAAAGCCGGGATCCAACTGAATAGCCTTAACTAGTGGTGCAAAGGCGTCGCCGTGCATCCGCATGGTGTTGTAGGCGTCCCCCAGAGCATATTGCGCATCGGCGCTTTGCGGGTCCAGCTCAACAGCTTTTTTGTAGGAGCCTAGCGCTTCTACCCATTTGCCCAATCCCATGTAGGCGTCACCCAGCCCGACGTACGCATCCGCATTCTGGGGATCAATACCGATCGCTCGCTGGTATGCATCGATTGCCTCATTCCATTTTTGCTCGTCAACCAGCTTGTCACCGACATCGGTAAGTGCTTCCGAAGCTTTGTTCCTGGGATCGGGTGTTCGGCGACTGGGCTTCTGCGCGAAGAGACCGCCACAAGCGAGTAAAACGACCAGTAAGGTGACGGTGAGATATTTCATTAACATTTTGTTCTGCCTCCTCAAGGTCATGACTGCTTTCGGACGACGTTTTGCGCGCAGTCTTAGCGAGCCACGGCACGCTTATCGCGGAGTTAGGGTCGCGCCACGACGAGAGGATGTAGCTCCGTCTCGCGACGGTAGAAAACTCTGGGCCGCTGAAGACTGCGCTCGCTTTCCGAATCAGCCTCGGCGAATTTTATTCGGTCCAACTGCCTGCCCTGCTTCTTCTGTTTGTCGAGCACTTCCTGCTGCATCTGCGGCACGCGCTCAGTGGCGAAGTTGAGCCACTCGCGCAACATCACCAGACCATCTTTTGGCTCCCGGTCAGCGGCATTGGTTTTCAGTCCCTCTTCCACCAACGCATAGGTCAAGAAGCCATGTCCATAGCGCTCGGCTTCATTAGCCGCCTGATAACTCTGCGCCGCCGTCAAAATGTACATGCCTTTTTCGTAAGCAAGCTGCGCAAGGCCTTTGCTGTTCATCGGCCCGCGCCGCTTCTCTTCAGCTTCAAGCGCTTGCCCACTGTTGCAGGCATCAATCACCAAAAGCACTTGTCCGGCATCGATTCCCTCAACGGCGCGCTCAAGCTCTTTATCAGAGATGCTGTGAGACAGAATGGTTCGCAGGCCCGGGCTGCGGAGTTGGGTGCGAGTGCCCATGTAGCCTAGATCGTGTGGGATTAGATAGAAGCGGTTTTGCTGCGCGGTGCCGTGACCCGCGAAGAAAATAAAGAGCGCGTCTTCCGGCTGAATTTTGTTTGATAGATGCGTAAACGCTTTGAGAATGTTGGCCTTCGTAGCTTCCCGATCGTTCAACGAGATTACTTCGACGCGCTCATAGTTACTCAACTTCGCTTGCTGGCGTTTGAGTTCCGCGGCAAAGTCCAGCGCGTCGGCGACGGCATATTTCAAATTGTATTGCGAGTTGGCGTACTTATCGACACCGACAGCCAGAACGTATGCTGCACCTTTGCGCTTGAGACTATCAGCGCCAATAACGGTCAACGTCGCATCACTGCTTTTGATATTGTCGTGATTGAAGGCGTAGGCAGTAAGAAGATTCTCTTCAGCGACAATTGGAAGGGTTGCTTCCAGTTTGGCGGAGCTTTCTCCTTTCAACACATCACCGCGCCAGACCTTCACGAGCGATCCATTGCGAAACAGTCGGACGTCCTGCGCGCCACTCGACTTCGGCTGAATATACCCCGAGGGGGTCTTCGAGTTGTCCGTGATCTCCAACGTAACCTCGACCTTGCGATCACCGAGAGCTTCGTTTGCTGTCTGAGGTTGAGAAGGAGGGTTTTGAATGACAGCTTGCCTGCCAACGCGAGTAATGCGCACCTGCGGTTGGCGAATATCAACTGCTGAAAGATTGTTCTTCGGAGACTTGGGCTGCCTACCAGCTACGATTTCGTTAAGCAAACCCGGATAGTAGAACTCGTTAAAGAATGCTTCAATCGGAACCCAATTGAAGGTATTGTTGTCCAAGCGCCAGATGAGTTGCTTCCAAGCATTGGATGACCCGTCAAACAAACCGTCGGGCATGACAACTGCCCAATCGTTCTGATCGAGAGCGATGAGGCTTGCCAACAGCTTGCCAGTTCCGAATTCGAGGATATTTGTTTTGCCGTGTTCGCCTATCCTGATCTGAAGGCGCTGATCCGTTGTTATTAGTTGGCGATCCCTCATATGAGCAAAGTAACTAAATTCATCTGGTTCTTTTCCTCGCTCTCCGTGTCTCGGTTGGAAAAACGTGGGAACTTTTGGGAGTAACTCTCGAATTAGATCCGGACTGTCAAACTCATACGACCTTAACTCCTTCCCTGTTGCTACTTCCCAAATCTTTGCTGTACCGTCGTTACTTCCCGAAGCAAGAATGTTGCCTTCTGCAGAGAATGAAAGAGACTCAACCTCATCTTTGTGTCCTAAGAGGATCCTCAACACTTTCCCTGTCGCTAAGTCCCATAGTCTAATCGTTGCGTCGTTACTGCCGGAGGCAAGAGTTTTACCGTCCGGGGCGAACGCCAAAGACTGGATAAAACCAGAATGTCCATTCAAACTAATCAGTTGTTTTCCGGTTTGTACGTCCCACAACTTAACCGTGGTATCGAAACTCCCAGAAGCAAGCAACCTACTATCCGGCGAAAACACAAGTGAGCTTATACTATCCTCTTGCTCACTCAGTGACTGAATTGCTTTTCCTGTCTCAATATCCCACAAAGTAATTCTTCCATTACTTACTGAGGCCAATGCTTTGCTGTCCGGTGAAAACAGAAATAACATCCCTCCGTAGCTCCTGTCTTGGTTGCGGATAGTTAGCAATACTTCTCCCGTTGAGACTGTCCACAACTTCAAGTTCCTCTTAAAATCTCTCGCCGCAAGCGTCTCGCCGTCAGGAGACAAAGTAAGTGAGTAAACATAGCCAGAAGCGCCTGCGAAAGGTTCCAGCACTTCCTCGCCCTTCAGGTTCCACAACTTTAATGAGTCATCATCATTGCCCACGATCAATTTGCTGTCGTTTGGGGTGAGAGTGATTGAAGTAACATAGGAAGTATGTCCCGAGAAACTTTGGAGTTGTTGTCCGGTTTGTAAATCCCATAACTTAATGACGTGATCTTCACGACTCACTGAAGCGAGTGTCCTTCCATCAGGCGCGAACTTCAGCTCTTCGACGAGGTATAAGTGTCCTTCAAGCGACCTCAGTTCTAGGCCGGTATCCACACTTAATAACTTGATGGTTTTCCCATTACTGCCCGCCAGTACTGTGCCGTCCGGTGAAAGTGTGACTGAATCCGAGTCTTTCAGAGTCCTGAACTCTTCTCCGGTTTCCATGTTCCACATTTTCACCGTCTGATCGTCATTTCTCGAACTTCCTGAAATCAATGTCTTACCATCCGGTGAAAATTCCACTGAGTAAAGGTACTCAGTATGTCCGCGAAGAGATCTGAGTTCTTGTGAAGTCGCTATGTCCCACAACTTGACGGTGTTATCCCAACTCGCTGAAGCGAGCAACTTACCATCTGTGGAAAACGCGACTGAAAGGACTTGGCCAGAATGTCCCTTCAGAGACTTCCATTCCTTTCTCGTCGCTATATCCCAGAGCTTAATATCGTTGTCGCCACCTCCCGAAGCCAGCGTCCTTCCATCAGGTGAACAAGCAATCGACCAAATGCCATCCGTATGGCCAGTTAGCGTACCTATTTCCTGACCATTAACGACGTTCCAAAGTTTGATCGTCTTATCCAGACTTGCTGAAGCTAACGTCTCGCCATCAGACAAGAAAACAATTGATTGCACGCTTTGACTGTGTCCCGTCAGGGTTCTAAGCTCTTTTCCGCTTTGTACGTCCCATAACCTAATGGTTCGGTCATCACTTCCCGAAGCAAATATCCGTCCGTTTGGTGAGAACGCTAGCGAACTAACAAAGGATGTGTGACTAGTCTGCACGATGAGTTCAGGCTTTTGCGCCATAGCGCTGAAAGTTGCTGCAGTCATCACAACAATCACACTTAAGAAGCGCTCTAAACTTCTCATAACTACTCTATCTCTTCACCGCTATCGGAAAATCCGGCACGGTGTTTGGCTTGGCGGTGGTTGGCGTCTGCTTTCCGCCCGTTAATTCCTTCACGCGCTCTGAGATGTAAAGGTCGAGCATGTTGATTGTGATCCTGCCCTTGCCGGAATAATCAGCCCTACCGGTGAAGCCTTCTACCAGAGCTTTGGTGAAGGCGCCGTTGTTCCACTTCGCGTCTTCCAACGAATACTGATTCCCAGTTGAAGCAGCAAAGACGACTGCGCCGCTCTCCGCGCTTGAGAGTTCATTGATGATTCCATTGAGGTCGTCGGGGAGTCCACGCCGGCCGCCGAGCACATTTCCCGAATGACACGTGTCGATGAAGAAGAGTGTCTTGCCAGCTAGCGACTGCACGGTGTTTTTGATATCTGTGAAAGGAACGCCAGTGCGCAGGAGCTTTTCTAGATCAGTGTTATGAGGCAGAAAATAGTAAACGCCGTTCTGATCGTTCAGACCATGTCCCGCGAAAAATACCATCGCTACGTCTTTGCTGGTTGTTTCTTTGCGAATCCAATCGAGGCCATCGAGGATCTCATCTTTGGTTGCGCGGTCATCCGTAAGCACCTTGACGACGACATCACGATAGAGCAGTCCCTTTTGAATCGTTGCGGCGGCAGCAAAGTCCTGGGCATCCTTGGCGGCAAACTTGAGCGAGTAAGAAGGATTCTGATAATGGCTGACGCCAATCGCCAGGACGTACAGTTTCGGTTGAAAAATGAAGGCGCCAGCAGAGGGGGCTGTAGAAGAAACCGCGCCACGCCATCTCAAACGAATCGTTGCCGGAACACTGGAGGCAAATCTGTTCTCAGCAATGACCGAAACTTCGCTGTCACGTTCAGGGACAGAAAGTTTGAACTCGCGCATACCCGATGCGGAGGCATCCTCTCTGGTGAGCTGACGACTTCCGGGTACGGGCCTTCCGTCAACTAAAGCTCTGACATTCGTCACCGCCTCGCCTGATGGCATGCGCAGCGAATAGCGTATTGTCACTTCGGGAGCAGAGACTTCGGAGTTATCAGAAGGTGAAGCGATTTCAACCACAGGTGGAAGCATCTGCGCGACGTTGGCAGATTGCGCTTTGCGCCCGCGTTCTTCGTTTGCGAATTGAAGCGCGCGCCCTTCTTCGCCGGTTTCCAATATTTTCGATATGACATCAGGTCGATAGTAAGTCGAACGAAACTGGCCGACGGGGAAAAAATCAGCGGCTTGGTCCTTACCGTTGTTGACGTGCCAGCCAATCAGTTCTTCCGCGCCGGGCGAGGCGTCGTAGTAACCCGACGGCGTCCACAGCACCCAGCGCTTACGGTCGGCGTGCGGGAAGAATGCGAGCAACTCCTTGGCGTCCGACATGCGATACCAGCGAATCGTGCCGTCGTCGAAAGCAGCAACTGCGAGCTTGCTGTCCGACGAGATATTCACCGCCCATGCGTCGCCAGGACCTTCTACCTTCCACCGTTCAGCACCGCTGCGGTCAAAGAGGCGGAGATAGAACATCGTTCCGAGTAGGAACGCGGTTTTGTCCGGCGCGAGAGCGAGATTACGTGACCACTCATACTCCTTAAGCATGAGCGGTGTACCGTTGAGCTTAGGTGTGTAGGTGTTGAACAAATCGGCAACGCGGATGTTGCTGTCTTCTGTCTTTGGCGGAAGCCAGTTCAAGCTGCTGGCGGGAGCGGTGTCCAGCTTGCGGTCGGCGAGCGAGAAACGTGCGGGCGACTGCCCGAGCGGTTGATAAGCAAAGCCGACACCCGTGCCGTCAGGCGAGAGAAGAAGGCCCTGACCTAAGAATGTGTAATTGGCCTTCGCCGCAGTGATGAGAAGCTGCCGCCGGTCGCCCGCATCAATCACGCCGAAGGCCGGGTTGTCTGCGCCATAGACGACACCACCATCGCGCAAGGGGAGAATATGGGAGATGATCCCACCGCCGGCCGCTACAGCGATGTCACGGTTGCGGCCGCGCCCCCCGTCAACCCATGCGCGGATAAATTGGTTTTGGTTCGCATCGTTGAGGATTCCCCCGGCGTAGAGCGTCCCGCCGTCCGCCGACCATGCGACGTAGTTCAAACTATACCTCTGGTTGATCCTGTCGATGCCGGTGGTGTCAGGCGCAAAGAGCGGCGCGAGGTCGCTCGCTTGCAGCACCGCCACCTTCGTCTTCGAAGGAGCTCCAAACCCGACCGCGACGCGCGTGCCATCCGGCGAGAATTTGACATCAGATGGTCGCTGGCCGTCCTTCGCTCTCGTCTTCGCAACTAGGCGCAGCGAACCGTTAACGCTGGTCGCGTAGAGGCGGATAAAGCCATCATATGAAGTGGTCACCAATCTACCGCTGCGGTCGAAATCAGCTCCGGTACTACCTTCACCGTAAGCATTGTCCTCGCCTGCCAAGGCGTAAGCGACGGTGGAAAAGACGCGAACACCGTTCTTGCCCCCAAGCGTGACGGCCAGATACTGTCCATCCGGTGAATAGACGAGGTGAGCGACCCCATCCGGCAATCCACCCAACCGCCGAATGATCCGACCGCTCTCGCGGTCGAGGAGGTAGATGGAATATGTCTTCCCCCAGTCGTAACCAGTATAGCCGCCTGCGGCAATCGTCCTACCGTCGGGCGAGATAGCGACGGCGAAGAGCTTGCCCTCGAAGCCTGCGCCGATGGGCACGCGAATAGTGCGCAGTAATCGCCCCGCCGGGAGTTCCCACACTCGCACTGTCTTGTCATCCGAGGCAGTAACCAGAAAGCGGTTCGCGGCGTCTACGCCAATCCGCCTGATGGGGGCGATGTGCATCCCCGACTCGATGCGCAGGATTGGTTCGCGTGATGGCTCGCCTGTTTGCGCAATCGTCCCACTCGAAAGATCAATAACCGCGCCGAGCAGAAAGGCTGCCAGGAAAAATCTCTTTACGCAGCTGCCCATGAAGTGAGACTTCATTTTCATGAATACTGATAGTCCGAACGCAAGACTGAATTTACTTTGTATACTGCAGTCGAACATTCACCAGGATTGCTTTGTTGTCGGCGGCGGAGATTCGATAGATCGTCTGCGGCGCCGGATCATCGCGAGTCAGTTGTCTTGTACCCTTCCTCGCTGAGGCCTGCTTTTCTTGTTTTGTCCACACTTCGCCGACGCCGCCTTCCATTTCGAAGCGCGCGCTCTCCCCGCCCCACATCTTTTCCCATTTCGCCATTTCGACATTCGAGATCTGAATGGGCCTGTCGGAAATCGGCAGTTCCAGCGGGGACGAGGTAACAATCACCGTCAAAATCTCGCCAACTTGATTCGGGCTGCTTGGTCTGGCAGTGAAGTAACTGGGATCGTCTTCCTGAGCAGGAATGTCGACCAGCTTGCCGGGTCGCATTCTATTATCGCTATCGCTCATGTCGGCCCACGGATAGATCAACATAGCCGCTCCTAAGGAGCCATCGGAGTACAGTTCGCGATCGACAACATAGAGGTACCCATTGCGCGGCGATTCGATACTCAACCGCACGTGATCGCCCTCGCGAAATGTTGTATCGACATCCACGCGTTCGGGCACCCACGCCGAGGACTTACCCTTCTCTCTGACCAGGACTCTCGCGCCTGAGTCATTAACTGTTACAGGACGGAGTCGCCAGATAGTGATGCCTAATTGAGCAATGATCGCGCCGGACGCCGCGGGCCGCGCCTTCGTTGTTGGCCGAGAAGCAAGGCGGTAGGTACGACGCGGCTTCGACCCTAGCGATGTATTGGCCGATGTCCGTCCCGCCGATCCTTTGCCCGACGGTAACGTCGATGCCGCCTGCTGCCTATTCTTGGTGAAATCATCGGAGACGATTTTTCGCTCTGTGCCCTGAGGCTGACCGGCAGCCGTCGGAGGTTGAACGAATGTAAGCATTGATAACGGTAAGACTACGAGCAAGGCACCCAATGCGTTGGCAGAGTTGGGGCGATGTGAAAACACTTAGGTTACCTCCTGAGGATCGTGGTGACGCTTGAGCTAACGGCAAGGCTCCGACTTCATCGATGTTCAAGTTCGACAAGCTTAACAAGCAACTGGCCGTTCATGCGCACATCGGTTTGTTGCTTCATCGTATTCTTTGTGGTTTCCGGCTTGGGATCGGCATGCGTAGTCAAGAACTCTTTGACCTTCCTGGCTATCGCAACATCGGTGATTGCTCCTTCTTTATCTCCGAAAGCTGCGTCCCTTGCGACTTCCAGTTGAACAACCGGGGATGCGGACCAGACAATCCAAAACTGTTCGGTGCCTGTCTGCCCCGCGAACGTATTCCAGTTGGTCCGCACGGTCTGATTAGCATCAAACTCCGCAGAGCCTTTGTTCGTCGCCGGCGTCGGGTAGATTATTGTGAAGCTGGTGCCGTTCCTTTCCGCTGCGCCTTCATTGAACACGTAGAGGTAACCGGATTGCGGACTCGAAACATTCAGCCGAAACCTGTAGCCATTTTCAAATATCTCCTGGCCGGAAGACTCGAATGGTTCCTGGTAAGCTTTACCATCGCGCATCTTTTGCACGGTTAATGAGTATGCAAGCGAACGCTGGGCCACTGGATTACCTGAAGGTTGCTCAGCGCCGTTGCCGAACAACGCTTGTCGGTTGTTAACGAGTAGGTAACTTCCGACCAGGGCAGCAGCCAGCACGATAGCGATTGCCAGTTTAGACCACCTCGTCTTTTGGGTTTCGGTTTCACGGGACGACCCTCGGAATTGGTCCTGCGAATCAACGCGGGACCTTTCAGATGGCGTCACAAAACCCTTCGGAGGTTCGTATGCTGGCGGAGGCTCTGGTGGGATTGGATCACGTTGCGTGGACGGAAGTTCTACCTGGTTTCGGTGTAATTTCAAGGTTTCTTCTTCGTTCATCAACGCTCGCGCCAAAGCGTCACCAAACTCGCCCGCGTTCTGATATCTGGCCTTAGGATCAAAAGCCAGCGCGTTAAGGACTATCGCTTGTGCTTCTTCGGGCAATCGCGGGCGCAAATCGGCGGGCTTTACCCGGACACCCTCCCTCTGCAGGTCCGAAAGGTGGGCTATCGTGTCTGGGTTGAATGGGCGCCTTCCAGTTACCAACTCATATGCGATTACGCCTAGAGAATAAATATCGCTTGCGGCTGTAACCTTTTCTCCGCGGAGCTGTTCAGGTGACATGTAAACGATCGTGCCCGCGGTGGCAGCCCCAGTGATAGTGCTGGGCGCAACTACTGACTCTTTGATCTTCGCGATTCCAAAGTCAACGATTTTGACTTGTTCCTCACCACGCCCGAGAGCCTGAAGCATGATATTTTCCGGTTTAAGGTCGCGATGGTAGATTTTCTTTTCGTGGACCGCGCTGAGAGCTGCGCCGATCTGTTTGATTATTGAAGCCACGCGGGCCAGATCCATACCCTGCGGCTTGGCCTTAACGGCATCGCGCAAAGCCATGCCTTCAACGTACTGCATGACGATGTAAGGCTGGCCGTCTGGTAGTTCGCCGGTGTCAAGAATGCCAACGACGCCGGGGTGGTCGACCCGCGCGAGCGCTTCCTTCTCTTGTTGAAACTTCTGCACTACCCACTCGTTGCGCAGAGACTGTTCCAACAGAATTTTCACCACAACTAGCTTGTCGTGAAGTTTAAGGGCTCGCGCGAGATAGACAGCTCCTACACCGCCATGGCCCAGTTCCCTTTCAACCCGGTAACGGCCATCAACCGTGGTCCCTACAAGCTTGTCTGCTGTCCTGCCATGCGGAGCGATGTGAGTGTCGAAGCTTTTCGAGTCGTCTTCCATAAGAATCTTCAAAACGGCTTCAAGGCCGAAGCCGTCAGGAAACCTCCGGGGTGTTTATCGGTCCACAGAAGCGAATTGACCACTTGCGGCCCTGCAGAAGCTAAGTTCTTTCGAGGCCGGGAACCCCGTCGGCTCGCTCATTCCCTTTATGAAGCTCCCACAAGATTATTGAGGCTTAACTCGCAGGGACGCGCCTACTGGGGCAAGTCGATAAAGCGAATGAAAGCAGAATGACCTTCACTCGAAACACTGAAGTTCAAATCGCACTTCAAGCCGCTCTAAACGCGACGTGTTGCGAGTAGGCAACCCTGCAAGCTGGGAGTTGACAATATTCATTTCGTAATCGGTATGCCTCTAAAGTCCGCGTTGATGTCGATGTCAACGTGGTTGGAATCAATCCATTCGAAAGCAACTCGTAAGAAGGTAATTGTCTTGGCCTGAGGGCTGACGTTATCAAACGTGATTATTAGCTTCGTTGGCACTTGTGGGACGAGCGAGCTGGTGACACCTGGCCCAAGTGGATAGAATTTGGAAACTTGGCCCCCGATCTCGATTTTCTCTACGCCATACTCGCCTCCGGATTCATCGAACATACGGCTAGCGGCTCGGGATGTAACCCGCGTGTAAAATCCGATTTTTCTATCGGTCGGCGCATCATTTGTGATCAACATGGAACAGACGACGGAACCCGCCATCATCCGGCACCATTCAAGTTCGAGAATGAAATCCCTAACCGTTACCATTCTCGAGCCCTTCTTGGTTGCGTCCGGTTGTTGAGGCGCTCGCTTCATAGCTTGGGTCGCACCATTACCGGAAGACAACAAACCCACCACCGATTCGTCCTTGAAGATGTCTGCAGCGGCGGTTGCGAATACCTCGCCTGTCTCAGTGCTGATGAGTCGGGCATTAACCCGGACGCTCTGCGCGAGGTTGGTGACTGTACCTGCGACAATGGAATCCACGCCAAGTATCTTGCCAAGTTGTTTGGCCGACGCCGGATCTACGACTCCCGTCAAACTCAGCTTCTGCTCGGTTATGATCTTATTGAGCAGTTGGCGCTCGATTACTTTGAACTTCTCTAGATCGCCAAGACGTGTGACCAATTCTTCCGCCAGAAAGCGCCCAAAGTCTGTAACATTACCTTGCAAATCTGTGAACTCAACCACAGCAATAGTAGTCTTCTGTCGCGCTGACATCTTGCGGGCGATCTGCTGGCTCAACTCCGAGACAGGTTGATCTAGCCCGCCTTGCGCCCACGCGGGCGATGCGCAAGTCGCAGTGCAGATTGCCATACACAGGCTGAGCATGACTTTTCTCACCACTTTCTCTTCACCCCGCGCGAGACTTTGTTTTACAACTGAACCCTTCTTCGTCCGCGCCTTGACCAAGCCGCTGCAATTCCTGACTACCAACGAATCACGTAAAAAGTAGATGTTTTTCGCATTGGAAACTCTAGTTCGGTCGGGCTATGCCCACTGTGTTGCGAGTCAGCTCGCGTGCAAACCGAAAGTTACTTCCATTACTTCGTAATGGCTATCCCCCTAAAGTCAGCGTTGAGGTCACTGCTGTTGGAATCACTCCATTGGAAGGCAACTCGTAAGAAAGTAGCGGTCCTGGCTTCAGCACTGACATTATCGAAAGTGATTATTAGCTTGGTTCGCACCCGTGGGACAAGCGAGCTATTGACAGCCTGCCCGAGTATTTTCACATAAGTCTTGGGCGCGTTGCCTCCAATCTGGATTTTCGTTGCTACGTACTCTCCTCCGAACTCATCAAACATACGGCTGCTTTTAGACTCCGCAGAAGCACGCGTGTGAAATCTGACTGCCCTGTCGCTTGGCGCATCATTCGTGAGGATCAGAGAACAGACGACGGCACCAACCGCCATCCTGCACGATTCAAGCTCGACTATGAAGTCCTTGACCATGACCTTAAGCGCACCTTTTTTCGTCGGGTCATTCTGTTGAAGCGCTGACTTCCCGGGTGGCAAGGCACTGCCACTAGACAACAGTCCGGTCACCGATTCGTCCTTGAAGATATCCACCGCGGCGGTCGCGAATACTTCCCCTGTCTCGGTGCTGATGAGTCGGGCATTAACCCGGACGTTCTGCGCAAGATTCGTAATTGAGCCAGCGACGATGGCATCGACGCCGAGGATCTTACCCAGTTGTTTGGCTGAGGCCGGATCGACGATCCCGGTTAAGCTGAGCTTTTGCTCAGTTATGATCTTGTTGAGCAGTTGTCGCTCAATTACCTTGAATTTCTCCAAATCACCGAGACGCGTAACCAACTCTTCCGCGAGGAAACGCCCGAAGTCCGTTACGTTGCCCTGCAAATCAGTGAACTCAACCACGGCGACGGTGGTCTTCTGCTTTGCCGCCATCTTGGTAGCAATCTGCTGGCTCAATTCAGACACGCGCTGATCGAGCCCACCCTGCGCACGGACGGACATGCACGCGAGCATTATGGCGAGACACACTCCGAATACGGCTCTTTTCATCCGTTAATCTCCAACCCCCACTATCACTTTCCTGCGGTCTTCACCAAGGGCACGTCGCGAAATCTCATAAAATAATCGCCGTCATTGCTGTCACTGATCCAAAAGCAAAACCTGAGCATCGTGATTTTCTTCGCTTGGGCCGCCACGCCATCGAACGTAAGTCTTACGTTAGTGGTCACTCCCGAAATAAGCCTATCTTGGGCGTGTCGCCGCTCTGATTCGCAATCTGAGTGTTTGAGGCGCGATAGGTGTTACCCAGTTCATCAAAGAGTGTCGTCTCATGAGCATTAAGCCCGACCTCTCGATCGCGATCATTGTTAGTTATTCTTAGGTCACAAATGATCGACGTACCAGACATTCTGCATTGCTGCAATTCGAAGGTGAAAAGTTGGGCGTCCAGTCTCTGTATCTGATTATGCGGTTGTTTTGCCGTGCGTCCGTCGCTGCCTGCGTTGCCTGCACCTTCCTCGGCAGACATTAACTTCAAAACGGAGTCGTCCTTGGTGATTTCAGTGGCTGCAACGGCAAACACCTCTCCCGTTCCCGTGTTAATGAGTCGTGCATTGACGCGCAGACTCTTCCCAAGATCAGTTACTGTACCCGTAGCGATCGCGTCAACTCCGAGTAGTCGCCCCAACTTTTGAGCTGAGGTCTGGTCGATCATTCCGGTTAAGCTAAGCTTCTGTTCAGTAACGATCTTGTTGAGAAGTTGGCGCTCGATGACTTTGAATTTCTTCGTCTGATACAAACGAGTAATCAACTCTTCGGCCAGGAAACGTCCAAAATCCGTGACGTTACCCTTTAAATCAACAAACTCGACGACGGCGATGGTCCTTTTTTGGTTTTCAGTAAGGCCGTCTGAGATTTGTTTGCTTAGTTCAGCGACTCTTTGATCCAACAGCCCCTGTGCGCGGGTATGACCAGTCATCTGTCCTAAGCAGAAGAGTAAGACGATCGCGAATGCTACTTGTTTTCTCATACTATGAGACCCCCAACTGCAGAAGTTTATTGGCCGCGCTTCGCGCGAGGTTACAAGTTTGCATCCATTAATCCCCACCAGGAATGCTGATCCGATCGAAGGCCAAGTTGTGGAGAGAATATGACCGCTGGGCCCCCGTCGACGCCATCCCAACGATGATTTCGGTGACAATCTCAAATGACTTCGCTGGGCCAGAGTTCCTGTCGCGAAGAGCCTGAGCGAAGTTCATGATAACCGGTACGGTTTGTCCGGGAGGGATTAAGGTCGTTGTGCCGAATACAAATGCATATGAGCGTCCGTAAGAACTCTTATTTGTACCTGTTTCATCCTGTCGCTTAAGAAGGGACGGTATATCTGTCGAACTGAAGATACTTCCGGAGTCACTGAGGCCGGCAGAAACGGTACTCATGCCAGTTACATTTGACGAGAACAAAGTCCAGACTTTACCGCGCTCGTCTACCAACGTTGTCCTCAGGACGTGTCCAGGAGCCTGGCCGGGCCACCCGACGTATGCATAACCCGTGTTAACGGTGGCAAACGGGTGGGCATGCATTGCGACGAACAGTGGCATCTGACTTTCGCGGTTCGTAAACTCGAATGAGCACCTGATACCGTCCACCCGTTGGCCACCATCATCATTGATTTTCGTCGGCATCACCGACTTAAGAACAATGTGAAGGGCACCGATGTCCTTCGACGTGATCGCATTGGCTTCCTTTGAACTTCTGTTACCCGCGCTATTGCCGGTCGGCCCCAATCCAACGGATCCAACGAGCGCTATCACCGAATCATCCTTTGCGATATCTGTGGAGGCGACTGCGAATACCTCTCCCGTTCCCGTACTAATCAGCCGGGCGTTAATGCGGAGGGTCTTCCCAAGATCGGTGACCGTGCCGGAAGCGATGGCATCAACTCCAAGAAGTTTGCCCAACTTCTGAGCCGAGGTTTGGTCGATCATTCCGGTTAGGCTGAGCTTCTGTTCGGCCACGATTTTGTTTAGGAGTTGACGCTCGATTACCTTGAATTTCTTTGTTTGGTATAGGCGGGTGATTAGCTCCTCAGCAACGAAGCGGCCGAAGTTTGTTACACGACCCTCCAAATCAACGAATTCAACAACGGCAATGGTTTGCTTCTGATTCTCAGTTAGACCGTCTGAGATCTGCTTGACTAGTTCACCAATCCGCTGATCGAGAGTGGCCTGTGCGTGGACGTGGTCCACGAAGGTTCCTATGCAGACCAGCAACATTAGCGAAAGCGCTACTTGTTTCATTAACGGTCCTTTCATCGGCCCGAGTTACAGCGACAGTGCCGATCATGATCGTAAAACCCAAATTGGAGGTTGCTAGCGGGTGCCAGCCTGACAACTCTGCGTTTCACCTCGCATAATCTGCTATTTTCGCGAGGATATCTTCGGTCAAGGCCTCGCGAACATTCCGCTTGGCGCTTATGAGCGCCTGGTCTTTGTTCAAACCAAAGCCTTTGAAGGAAAGGTCCTTTGTGATTACCGCCCGGCCAATCGTGCAATCGAATACTCTCAGCAAGCCACTAATATTCGCTACAAACATTCCGTCCGTCCCGGATACGACTCTATCGTTAAGGACTAGCTCAGCATCAACCACCAACTCATAACGAGCGATCACGGCAAAGCCAGATCTTAAACCCATTATCGTGTCAAGAAGTCGAGTCCGCGACTTCGTGTCCATAGCTGAAATATCCGCAACGTCCAAACCTTCGCTACCTAGCAGGCTGCTGAAAAACTGAGCGTTTGCAGTGACTTCGTCTTCATTGAATAGGTTTGCTTATCGATGATGTCCGATTTTCTTTCTCTGGTTGATCCCTTGAGTGGCTCAATGGCCACTTTGATTCGGTTACCTAAGCGACTACGGGCAACTAGTCGCAGTCTTTTTCTTGAGTTCGTCCAGGTTTCTGATGCGGACCAGGTTATAGGCGGCGGTAGCGAACTTGAAGATCCAACCCACCAGCCGCACTCCGCGGTGTCGGGTTTTACGCAACAGTCCGACGGTCTTCAGCCAACCGAAGATTTCTTCCACTCGTTTGCGCTTTCGCTGACTAACTTGATAACCAGGGTGGCGCGTGGTCCGCTGGTCGATCGCGCTTCTGCGTCCCTTGTTGTTTTGGGCCACATGCGGCGTCACTTTACAGGCGCGCAAATCAGCGACAAAGTCTTTCGTGTCGTAACCCTTGTCGCCGGCCAAGGTCACCCGTTTCTGCTGCGGCCGTTGTGCCAACATCAGCAACGCCGCTTCTCGTTCCGCAGTGCCACTGGCACAAGTCAACAACGCATTGACTACCAAGCCGTTGCGATTCTCCATCAACACGTGGCCCTGGAAGGCGAGTTTTGCCTCGCTGCCCTTGGTCTTCTTAAACAATCTAAGATCCTCGTCAGTAGTCGATTGATGCGTTTTATTCGAGCGTTTCTGTCCATGGAAGTTCACCGTCGGATTGCCCGGGTCATCCGGCTTGTCGTCACCGCCGCGCTGCGACTCATCCTTGGGCCGGAAGCTTTTCAAGCTGGCCCAGCCTTCGACCATGGTGCCGTCCACCGTGAAATGTTCATCCGACAACAACTCTCTTTTGCGGGCCACCTCAAGCACCGCTTTGAAGAACTCTTCCGCGATTTCTCCGCGCAGCAAGCGGTCGCGGTTCTTGCTGAAGGTGGTGGCGTTCCAAACTTCGTCGTCCATGTTCAAACCCACGAACCAGCGGAACAACATGTTGTATTGCAACTGCTCCATCAACATCCGTTCGCTGCGCACCGAGTAAAGCACTTGCAGCAACAACGCTCGCAGCAACCGCTCCGGGGCGATCGACGGGCGCCCGACTCGCGAGTACAACTTGTCAAAGCGCGGCGACAGTTGCTTGAAGATCTCATCCGTCATCTTGCGCAGCGGCCGCAAGGGGTGATCCGCCGGCACTCGTTGCTCTGGCGAAATGTAGCTGTACATGCCCGCTTGTTGTTCGTGGTCTCCCCGCATTCTGCTCCTCCGGCCGTGGCGTTGGACCAGATTATAATTGACCGTGATCTATCAGCGAGAAGAATGTTTAGTTTTTCAGCAGCCTGCTAGAAGCTCAAGAAACGTTGCCGTCAATTGCGGATCATATGCTGCGCTGCCATCGCCCTTTTTCAACGTAACGTTCAAGAGTATCTTTCCTGCTTTCGTGTCACGAGTTGATCGCTGCGGCTGCCGCTTGCTGTTGTCGTTTGAACTTGCCTTCAGCCGACTGAGGCTGTTTCTCGCGAGTCCCACAAATTGACCGTTGGGGTATCTCTGCAAATAGGCTTCGAAGTCACTTGGATTAGTACTACTCTCAATTGACTCCCAATAACTCCGTTCAACCACAGTCGATGCGGGCGGGGAACTCTGAGTCGAGCCAGCGTGTGCAACGGCTAACACCAGATCGGAAGCCAGGTAACCTTCGATGATTGCGAACGGTTGCTGGATCTTGTCGCCACCGAGGTCTCTCTGCACGAGCTTGGGAACTTTGTTCTGCAGGTAATCTACTAATCTTTGCAGGGTTACTTCGCCTTGATCATTGGCCGCAGCGCCGCGTAACCCCTCAACCAGCGCCCATGTAAAGTAACCCTGCCGCTTCGCACCGTACTCATAGGCTCGTTCTCCGACAGCAGTGGCGTACAACGTGACAAAGGCTCGGACATCCTGATTGCGCTGATCGAAGTCAAAACTCTTGCGAAAGTTGTTGGTCATCAGATTGTCGCCACCGCTACGCCCTGGGGCCGGATCACTTCGACAGGCATCGAGGATAAGAATCACCTGACCGACACCGGTCGCGCGAATCGACTCCTTAATTCTATCTACGCTCACCGCGGTATCTTCCAGCAAGACCATGTCGTTGACGCCGAGAGCGTCGGAGGGAAGCAGGAACGCGCGGCCGCCGCGCTCGATTCCGTGCCCTGCAAAAGCAATTAGCAACAGTCCATCCTTTGGCACGTTGCCGCGGAGATTCGAAAGGTAACGGAGTATTGTGCTGCGCCGAGGTTGTAACGCTGATGGTTGATCGGAGGCGAGGAGGGTAACCTGATCTTCCGGGAAGCCCGCGTTCTTTGTTAGTGCACCCGCCAACGTGCGTGCGTCGTTGGAGGCCCCGCCCAACCTTGAAATTTGTGACTCGCTGTAATCGTCAACACCTATGACAAGCGCCCAACGCTTGTTCTTACTTGGTAGGGTTTTGATTTCTTCTGCGCGTTGAAGCTGGCGCTGAGCCTCCCGTACAGGATTAGTTTGCGCAAGGACGCGAACCTGGCCGTTGCCTAGCGAAAGGCAAACAACTGCGGTCATGAATAGATTTGCGAGGAATCTAGGTTCAATCTTCATTTCTATGATCGGCGACGGCAAGGGATGAGAAGAGCTGATGCCACGCGAGCCCGAGTCCGCCCATAGAGCAAGGTTCTAGCAAAGTCGCTGCAATAGGCTGTAGAGCCTAGGCGGAGTCAACGTCCTTGTCAATCGGTTTGCGTCGCCTTGTCGTGAACTTTAGTGCGGTTCGGCGTAAGAGGTCATATACACGGGCTGATGGCTACGAACAAGCAGTCAAGACGCGTTGGTCCCAAACTCGAAGGCCTTGAAGCGACCTCGGTTCGGTCTTCGCAGTCTTGTTGCCAGCAAACCCATCAGGCTTGTGCTTAGACTCGAAAAAAAACTGCCTTTAGATGGTTAGTCAGATATAGAATTTGAACGGCAAACGAGGCTCCGACAATACGGGCGCGGATACGAGAATATCGCCGATTCGCATCTGCAAAGCGGATGGTAACTGGTTCACGATCATTGAATAGACAGGTGTTGAAGTTGATCTTGCCCAGTGAGAGCACGTCGGCCAATACTGTTTCCAGTTCGGCATCTCCCCTTCGCACGGAAACTTGAAGGGGATTCGGAGTGTCCGGCCCCATATATGTATCAAGCCTCGGCACGTAACCTGAGGTCCAGAGATAAGCAGACCGCTTGCTAGTTAGCATCGCCGTCCCCCTAATCGTAGGGTAGGGCCCTGGACGAAAAAGCTTAAGTTGATCCCAAGCATCAGCGATTTGGACACCGACGATATTTGTCCCAGTGCCCTCGCAAGCCTCAACGAAGCCGCCCCACTCATCATCACTGAACGATGATTTGGCATGAATGAATAACTCTGCAGGATGATTAGGATGCTGAAGCCGATACTCATTCAAGACCATAGTTACGAGGTTGCGCGCGGCTGGCCGATCAAGATGAAACTGCTTGGTGTCCGGCTGATACCAAGGGCCTAAGGCACCGCGAAACACTACGCCTTCTCCATCCGAAAGGAACATCTGCGCCGCGCAGCAAGCGTGTTGGGGGTCGTCTTGCTTCGGTTGCACCTTGTAGACCAGTCCCACGTAGCAAACACCGGGACGGACGTTCGCAAGCTGCCATGGCCGACCTCCACTTTTGTAGTACGAGGCCGTGCAGAGCTTCCACGCAATAGTCGCCGGATCTTCAACTCGGCGCTTCAAATCTGTTGAGTTCGCCTTCAAAAACTCGTGAGGCGTAAGCGTCGTTTCGCGTATTATCTGGGTAACGATCTGATGGTCCAGCAGCCGTGCTTTCAGCTGTCGGCGAAAATTTTTAGCGTATTGGTAGACTTTCGCTTCTTCTTCGGCTTCGCCGAACAGAGTTGGATTGATTGCCAGGTCGGCAACCTGACTTTCTTTTAGAATTATCTTTCCAACGACGCGATCCGCAGTTGCGACCGTGGACTTTGGGCGACCAAGCTCATAAATGAACTCCGGAATTACAACGAACCAAAAATCGGGGGGATCTTCGTCTCGTTTACGGTCAGCGACCAACCGATCCACAAAAACGTCCACAACCGTCTTGATCGCCTCGTGCCTGTTCGAAATATGCATCGCTTCAAACAAATCCTTCTCATCTATGTCCGTGATTGTTCGCGATGGACTCGTAGGCCATATTGCAAAGAACGCCTCATTGAACCCTGGAAAAGCAACATGATGAGCCGCGACAGGCTTAGACATCCTTCCCCGTTCTGGTACGTCGATGAAATTTGAAACTTGAACTGCCCACTCATTGAACCGTCTTAATGATGCTGGAGTACCAATAACCCCAAAACGCACTTGCCGAGGCTCTCGAGCGGCGTCAACGGGCCCAAACAAATACAATCCATCTCTCGGATAATCGACCATCTGTCCAAAACGGAACCGGAGTTTAGGTTCTGGGATGTGAATCAAACGGGGTTCACTCATTGATTCCTCGCCTCGCCGAGCGATTCATCCGAAGCCTCATCCCAATAGTCATCCTCCACATCTGGGTCATCCTCATCCAATGGTAGTTCTCCCTCATGAAGAACGCTGACGGGACACTCGAAACCAACCGTCGGTAAAGCGAGTATCATTTGATCCCCTTCAGATACTTGCAATGCGATCTCGGAACGACCTTCCGCAAGCCACCATAAAAAGGCCAACATCATGTCTCGCCATCGCGCGTTGCGCCACGATTTTGCAAAGGAACGCCGCAGACGTTGCATTCGCTTGACGTCTCCGATCGCGTCAAGTCCGTTTTCGCTAAAAATAATGCGGGCTGACAAGCGGACGTGACGGACTGGAGCAGTCCGAACTTGGACGTTAACACCGTAGTGCCAATGAACGTTGCGTTTCGCGGATACTCCAATGATCTGGCGCCGTCCCTTCTGCCAGGTCGAACCGTACCGAATCTGAGTCTTTGGAACGGTGCGAATGTTACCCCACCAAGTTAGGCGACCACCGGAGGCCTCGTACTGAGTGAGACCACGCCCTCGAAGAAAGTCTTCGAACGCCTGGTTTGACAGATCGGAGAATTGCCTGCGCGCTTCAAATGGCGCGATTTCCAAATCAGGCCAGCCACTCTCCAGGAATTCATTCACCGATAACTGCGACACGATCTTACTCGGCACCTCGGGAAGCAGGAAGCCATGTTTGTCAGGAGTGGCGAAGGTGAGAACGCCGTCGTTGAATGGGACGACTGGCCAGTTATGCTTGGTCCTATCTTGAAAATATTCAACTGAGAAGGTGGTAGATGGCTCACAGTAGTAAACGAATTCCGGCAGTTTGCTCACGAGCAGCCAGTTCGAGATCAATCGCTCAGGCTGCTGGACCAACCTCGTTGAGCCTAAGCTCTGGGCAGTTAGCCAATCCGCTATTGGTCTTCCTGAACGCTGCGGAATCTTATGCACATTAGCAAGTAGCTCGACGAGTTCAGTAAGGCCTTGCGAACTCCCTGTTTCTCTACAGCTACGGGTGTGGCCACTAGCAGCATCTTAATCGCGCGGGTTCGGAGGGCAACTTCCAACTCACGCGCCCAATCGGAACCGCCGCGCACTCGCATGACATCAGCCCACACCTCGTAGCCCATCGCCGCAAGTTTAGCTCCGAGCCATAGGGCGAACGCGTTGTCTTCCGGATTTGCGTGAGAAATGAATAAGGCTTCTCGAAACTGCATCGGTTTGAGGTTTCCTGTTCTTTGCGTTCAGAGGTCAGTCGATTAGGCGACAAAATGCCCCGCTTCTGTCTCACGCGCCTGCCCAAGCGAGACCAGAGTCTGTAGGAGTTCTTCAACGCGATCCAAGTTTGGCCGAGCAAAGGTTTTGGCCAACTGTTTCGAAGTCACCGCTCCGACATGTGAGGCAAGGGCTTGGCGAACGGCGCGTGCCTGCTCGGGAATAGTCTTCGGCCAGATTAGCTTCGCGGCCTTCTTGGCAGCCGGTACGGGCGCTCCAGTGTCCGTGCCAAATGCTGCGGCGACTCCCTCTGAGGGCTTCTGGTACTCGGGACGCAACCATCGGATTAATCCGGTGCGTTCTTCCTCCCCCCGCACAGCGTTGAGCTGAACCAGCCGGCTTAATATTTCTTCGTCCGTAAGAGTGACAGGCCAGCCATAAGCCTCGAAAACTGCCGCATCGAGGCTCGTCGTGAATCTGTTTCAGAACGGAAATCAATCCGGCCTCGTGGACTACGCGGTCTCTATCATTTAGAGGCTCATCAGCGCGCAGCTTCTCAAGGACGTTGTACATGTCCGTGACGGTGAGATCCGGGTGCAACTCCTGCTGGCGTTTGCGATGCGAGTCGAGGCCCTCCCCCAGTTTGCGTATGCCCGCCTTCGTTGGTTCATCACAGGTTGGAAAAGGAAAAGGTGCGAACGTTGTCGTGCTCGTGTAACGGGGATCATTGCCGATTCCTAATCGGCCACCCGCACTCAAAGCCCAGTTCACATGGACGCGAGACGAGAGAACACCGAGCACAAAAGCATCATCCGAAGTGATCGCGTAAGCCATTGCGTCAGGCAACGTCGCGCCGTCAACAAAAATAAAAGGTCGGTGCCTTGCGGTATATGGAGTTGTGATGAACCTTTCCAAGCCGGTAAGTGCCTTTCTCATTGCAGGTCGCGGCTCCGCAAAGATCCACCATCTATCTCTATAGACTGGACGATTATTCTGTAGACGCTCGGGGTAAACCCGATCAAGCAGGCGCTGATAGAGAGCTGGCCACTGGTCGCGCGCCACATCGTTCGTCAGGCCAAAAAAGTCGATTATGAACTTCGACTGCCTGCGTTGCACGAGATCCCGCCCGATGATGTATTTATGAATCACGGTGGGAAGAGTAGTTTCGGTATAACCTAAACCAGCCAATTCTCCAGGGTCTAGCTTGAAGCCATCGCCCGCAGGCACAACGCCTTGAAAGCACATGCTTTCATTGGCTCGAAGGGGTCTTATATCCTCCCCTTGCGCGGCGCCTTTTAATGAGGCGTTGATAAATGCGACTCTCTTCTCCTCAAGAACAACTTGCTCACCATCCTCTTCAATCACGTTGGCAAGTGTTGCACTCCCACGGTAAGAGCCGAGCGATTCAGCAACCGTCATCGCGACGCGCACGGCCGCGCCGTCGGCTGATTCGACCCAGGGGTGATCGGGAATGGCGAATGCGATCCTGATCGCGGGCTCTTCATTGAGGTGCTTTTCTATCAGGCCACTCGAATACTGTTGGACTATGCTATTTGTTGTAATGAATCCAAATCGTTCCGCCTCTTCCTTTCCAAGGTGAACTGCGGCCTTGTGCCACCAATACATCACGTAATCGCATGTTTCAGGCACTTCTGGATAAATCGCTCTAAGTGTTTCTACATATTCGTCACCTAGGACTAGACGGATGCGCCTCGCACCGATGAACGGAGGGTTGCCAACAATGAAGTCAGCCTGCGGCCATTCGGCCTTGCGAGGATTTCGAAAGCGAAGAACTGGCAGCCGAACGGTCTCATCCGGGACGTCTTCTCCGGTCACCAAGTGCTTCTTATAAGTACGTCCATCCCACCGCGTCACAGGCTGCCCGGACTCATCTGTAACAACCTCCTCCGCGTCGTAAGCCAGCACGGCATCGCGACACTCAATGTTGTGAAACTTTTGGATCACCGGCTCCGGCGGGTTGGCCTCGCCGCGAGTTCGGAAATGCCATTGCAGATAACCGATCCAGAGAACGAGGTCGCTGATAGCCGTCGCGCGCGGGTTCTTCTCAATTCCAAGCAATTGGTGCGGATCAACAGTCATTCCGCCATCTTCTAAAACCCCCTGCGTTTCCGGAAAGCTATGCCAAAAATCCAGAACCTCACCTTCCAGCCGCTTCATGTGTTCAAGAGTGACGTAGAGGAAGTTACCGCTGCCGCACGCTGGATCGAGCACTCGCACCTTACACAATCGGCGATGGAAGGCCTTTACTTCCTCTGCTGCTTCCCTGACTTTGCCAGCCTGCGCAAGCGTTATTGCCGCCTGCCTGGACTCCATCCCACTCTTCTCTTAGCGGTTCAATAACCGTTGGCATAACGAGGCGCTCCACATAAGCGCGAGGCGTGAAATGCGCGCCGCGAAGCTGCCGCTCAAGCGGATCGAGCGCCCGCTCCAGGAGGGTGCCAAAGATTGCCGGCTCAACGTCACCCCAGTCTGACTTGCTGGCAGCGATCAAAAGATCAAGTTGTCTCTCCGTGATCGGCAGCGCCTCATCACTTTCAAACAGCCCGCCGTTAAAGCGGAGCAGTTTCTCACGCATGATGGGCGAGAAGCCGCCTGAGTTCATCGTCTCCCACAGACTGGAAACCATTGCCGGGAACTTCCCGACTTCTCCATGCAGACTCTCCAGTAGTTCCGTCCACTTGTTGGGTGGCAAAAGCTTCACATCCTCGGCAAACATGGTGAAGATTGCCCGCATGAGAAAGTTAGCCACGCGTTCGGGAGAGTGCCCCGATTGTTCAAGTGAGTGCGCCAGGTCGGCGAGACGCTCAGCCATCTGGCGCGTCACGCGAGCGGTACGGCTGCTCGGATCAAGCGTTAACGGATCGATCCAGATAAGACGCAGGCGCTCTCTAATTTCTTCTCGCTTTAGATCGTCGAGGGAAATTCGGTGAGCACGAGCGTCGGGGAATGGAAGATACGTTCTTCCGGCGCGACTAAAATCGGAATAGAGTTCAAACGAATGGCCAACATCAACCACGATTAAGAATGGTGGGTTCTCTTCAGAGAGCGGCAGCGCCCTGACATACTGCTCAGCCTGTCCTCGCGCCGCGCGCATCGCCACATCCCACCCGCTCGTGCCGCGCACAGCCATGCCACGTCGGCCCTGACGGCCGCGAGACGCAATGAGTTCTGCTTCGTCGCCGAACAAGGGAGCACTTGAGGTTACGCGATCGCTTCCCTGCTTCGCTTCCAGTACGAAACAGCCGCGCTTGTATAGATCGATGCGGCCCGTGCTGGTAGTGCCGTCGCCATTGTTGAAGATGACCGCGCGCTCAAAAACGTATGCATTCTGCTCGTCGTCAGATTGGGTAGGCTGCGGTCTCGGTACTTCCAGCAGATCGGTGAGTTCACTCAGAAAGAGTTGATAGTTCGCGCGCTCCGCTGCACCGGATTCTTTCCAGCGCGTTATAAACTCCTGAACTCTAGTAAGAGTTGGTCCTGTAGTCATAGGAACACTTTAGAAGTGCTTGAGGTAAGTTCTGGAACTCTTCAATGTCGAAAGCAGTTATCTCGTAACTAACCCTTGAAAGCCCGCATTGCACCACTGCAAAGAACTGGGACTTGAATCTTGGTTTCGACCCACTGATGGTACCAGATGTGCTCGACGCGCTGAATACACTGACGGCGCTTCACGGATGGCCCAATATTCTCTTGTTTCCACTAATTCTCACTCGAAGGTGGCTCAAGAGTTATTCGAAGATCTTCGGAAACGCGTTTGATCTCGGAAGCCGGCACGTTATCGAGAAGATAATTCGTGAGATCCTCCTGCCGATTCTGACCAAACACCATTCTGTAGACGACTAGCGAACGCTTCAAAGCGGAAAGTTGTTCGCGTTCGGAACTCAATGGCAGCGCCGGCACGTGTCTTTCGATGTGCGCGCCGCCCTCAAGTTGATACACCCAGAATGGAATAATATCTGAACTGCTTTTGGATCGCGCTTTTTTCGCGGCGTCAAACATTCCTTCCCACGGGTCATCATTGCCGACAATTGACGTTGTTGAGGATCTAAAGCCTCGCGCAACGTTCTTACGAACGGCATGTCCCTTGTAACGATGTACCCGCCCTTCACGTTGCTCTAAATCTACGGGATTTGAAGGTACGTTCCAATGAACGACAGCATGGCAGTAGTGGTGAAAATCCAATCCCTCCTGACCCACTGAAGTCGTAGCCAACACAAAAGGCCAAAAGGGAGAATTGAACGACTCTCGAACCTGTTCAGCACGAGTCAGACTCTCTATCGCCATCTACTTTCTCTTCGCCAAAACGCGCGGCAAAGTGAACTCTTAGGCGTTGTTTCTCTATCGCGATTTTCTTGCCGGATGAATCGACCGAAATATCATCGACAGCCATTGTTGATGTCCGAAGTGAAAGCGCCCGTCGCATAGCTTCAGCAATCTGTTGACACGCCCTCTCGGGAGTCGTATCCAACAGACCGAGGGACTCCCTGAGGACGTGCGCATACTCATCGAGTACGGCTTGCAGGCAGCCCTTAGCCCCATAATCAAGAACTCTGCGCCAGTAGGGTTGATCTTTGTCCGCATCAGACATCCCTCGAATCACGGACATCGACTCGGGTAGATTAAACAGATGCCGAAACGCCCAAGCCACCGTAGCGGCACTCGTTCTAATTTCACCACTGATTTGTTTGTTTCCCCCACCACCGACTCGAATCAAAGACCTGAGAGTAGTAATTGCCGGACTGCCCAATGCTAGCAGGGCTAATACCTGCAACAGATCACTCGGAGGTTCTCCAAGCTGACCATAGGTCTTCACCAGCCTTTGGGCATGGGCTACATGCTCAGCCCAAAGGGAGCCATCCTCCACATCACTCTCTTCGGAAGTGCCGGACCAGACCTCAGCCAAATTCTCTTTTGAAAGCCACTGACGTGTAGCTTTGCTGTCAAACCTCAAATCCAGCAGTATTGGTGCCGCCCAATACCAAGCCTCATCTTCGGCCTTACCGGTACTTCGAGGGACAACCCCAGCAAGCAGTTCGTCTATTCGGCCGCTGATCGACTTGAGGACAAAAGACAGTGTGGGAGGATCATGATCTTGTTGGGATGGCAGCAGCTTAAGCGGATCACACTCGCGCGCCAGAGTCACGCTTGGATACAAGAGTCCAGTGACAGGCATTCCAGATAACCGATCTTCCGTCTTGGCAAATCGCAACAACGGTCGGCGGCGTTTCCTTGACTCGACCGTGTTTGTCGGTCGCTTCTCGAACGAGCGAATGGCCCGGCGCTCGGCTTCATAACTAACCAAAGCTGCGATCACTTTTGGAACTACTCGCCATGACGAGAAAATTAGCCGCTTTGTAAATTGAGAAACTTCGGGCCGTATGAAGGGAGGCCCACACTCGTAATAAGGCAACGATGGCGGCACCCACAGCAGTTGCCATGCACCTTTGCCGACAGTGTCGTCCAGCAGAGCACGTAGTCTGTCATTACCAGGATCGATTGCTCGGTAGAAAACAATGTCTCGCCAATTCAAAAGGAGTCCACTAACCCCCAGGGCCTTAGCAAGCTTCTTCTCGCGCTCCGGGATTTCAGCAGACAAATCAAACGTGTCTTTCAACTTGTAGCCATCCATGAAGTGCAGCAGATAGGGAGCCGACTTCCAGTACTGCAGAGTATCCGGCTGATCCAGCAGCCGTGCGATGTTCTGCAAGCTCAGGTAATCACGAAGATCCTTGGAAGATAATTGTGAATGGGCGGCAATCTCCTTCAGCATACCGTCTCTATCATCCGAATTTGCCAGTTTCTCCGTCCTCACCATGACTTTGCGCAACGCGAGTTCGAGTTCGCGCTTGATGACAAGTAATCGCGATTCTTCTCCCGATGCCAGGCGAAACAGCTCGCGCCGATACTGTTCAAGCAGCTCCTCAAAGCGCCCGGCTTCAGCAACATCCGTAAATAAGAAACGTGCCGTTCTCACAAAGTCCTTGTAGTGATCGTCCGTCGCAACCTCGTGAGGGAGCGTGTACATTTTGTATGGAGTCGCGGACAGGAGCAGTACGCGAGCGTCTTCATAATCAAAGAGACCTCGCGCCAAATCACTCGCTTCGTCAGATCCATCGAGCAAATGTTTGAACCTCTGAAACTCGTCCAGAATAATCAGATCGGGCTCCAACGCAATCAAACAAGTCGACGCAAGAAGTCCTCTCAATTCACCAATTGTTGCGAGTCGATCACGACGGTCCGCTTGAGGAATGTGTTTGCGGGTTCTGCCGAACCGAATACAGAGATCATCGAAACGCTCTCTGATATCGCGTTCGCCACGTTCGCGCTCTTTTGTAATATGTTGCTCAAGCGCTCTGGCAAAATCTCCCGCCAACGATTCGTCAATCTCGTGATTCCGTGCAAACGACTTTACCTGACGACGAAAGTTCTCAGTCGTACTCGTTCCTTCCAGAACATTGAGCGGCCCCTTGCCGCGTAGCCCCCAAGCTTTATTCAACAACCAGTACAGGAGCGCCCTTTCCTCGCTTTTTCCTAATCTGTTTGGGAGTTCAAATGACGTTCCCGGAGTAAAAGAGATGAAGTTAATTCGGTTCTTGTTGAGATTCTTCAGATGTATGGGAAGTAGCGTGATTCGAGACGGGAGTACAAAATCCTCGCCTCCGGTGACGTTCAGGCGATTGATGTTTTGGCGAGCAATTTCTGCGTTAGAGCAAATGTAAACAATGTCAATCCGCTTAACTTTGGACCACAAGCGGTCAATGGTCTTGGCGATTAGGCCTCTCGCCACAAGGGTTTTTCCCAATCCGACCTCATCGGCTATCAAGAAGCGTTTTGCCTGCGGCTTGTCCACATAGAGTCGCTGAAAGACATAGTCCACCGTACGCAGCTGGAAGTCCTTCAAACCCTTGAGTACCGCGTCAGTGTTTGGTCTCTTTACTTTCACGATCTCCTCTTAACGCCTCACGGGCGGACCATATCGGCTGCCAGATTTCATCAAACTGGTCCGGCAGCACGTCGCGCCCTTCAACTGTCTTCTTTAAGTCGTCAACCAAGCGCGAAATTTGATCGAGCTTCTTGGGGTTCCGATCCAGGGTGCGGACTAATACTTCGAAAAGGGGAAATTGCAAAAATGCGCTTCCTTCGGTGCTCTTGCCTGAAAGTCCTTTTTGCAGAGCCAGCAGAATTGAACGCGCATCGGTCCCGCCTTCGGCGAGCAGCAGGAGCATAAAGCTCAACACTTTGCCTTTGTCTGACAAGAGCGACTGCAGTATTCGCTCGCTCCTGTCAGCTGGTGCCCCTTCAAGCCGAGCGTTTATTACAAATGCAATAGAAACTGTTTTCTGGTTTTCTGCTAACGCGACTTCAAACACGAAGAATGAAGTTATCGCGGCAAATGAAACCGGACTGAACCTCGTTATGTTTCCCTTTACCAACTCTACCGAGAGAGCGCTCGACTCGTGGAGTGTTATGGGTCGGCATTTCACTCTGACGCCATCCGGTATCGTTACCGCCTCATTCAGCTCCAGGTCAAGCGCGTAAAGTGATTCACCTTCTGCAGCGCTTACACGTGCCAACAGTTCCCTGTCAGCGAGCGCGCACCTGACCTCTTCGACGATTGATTCCAGACGACTGCGCTCAGCGTCAATCTCCAAAGTTGATGGGTCAAATGGTTGCAGCAAGTCTCTAAAGGTTGTTTGCTCCGCCGCGCTGGTGAGGAACGAATCGATGCCACACTTGGTTCTATCCCCGACAAACTCGACCAGGAATTCAATGTTTCCACCATAGGCGGCGTTCGTTGCATTGGCCGAACCCGTCCAGACTCGCGCTTGCCCTCCCGATTCAATGATGTACAGCTTCGCGTGAATCCCGGAGGCGCTCTCCGCAGCTCCCTCCGTCTCTTCGCCCAAGTTGGCACTAGGATTTAGCACTAGTACATCCTGGAATCCTGATATCGTGGCGGGCTTTAACTTCGCCAGTTCGTCTGGTCGCGAGATCAATATGTCCTGTCCCCGCCTGCCGCTTAACTGTGAAAGACAACCATCGGAAACGAAGGGCGACATAACCAGCACGCGGTCAAATGATCGGCCAATGTTCTGAAACGGCCAGCGACGCGTTACGTCAATACCCATGGACCAGAAAATCATCTCTCGGAAAGGCTCCGGGATTTCGAAATCTACTCGACGCAACTCTTCTCGAATCAGATCGATTGAATCCTTGGTTTTCTTAGGCGGTGGGGTTAGGCACAAGTCTGGTAGCTTGGCTATGAGATCGGCTAATGGATGATTTGCCGCGTATGCCTTTTGGCGTTCCACGACCAGACCTTCTAAGGTCAATACCGTGTCCCAGCAGCGTTCGAAGGTTAGGTTCCTTGTTGGCAAAAGCAGACGATAGAGGACCGGTTCTTCTGCAGAGCAAAAGCGGAGCACCCACAACTTCGGATGAAACACAGACTCCGGGGCGTCGAGCTGTCACTTGGAAAATCGAGTCCTCCAGATAGCTGAACAGCTGATGGGTCTTAGGTACAGCAATACGGCCAGCCTGACAGAAGATGCTGATCCGATCTGCGTAGCGACGCAAGGATTCGAGGATCGCCAATGGATCATTCGTAGTGCGGCCCACTTCGTCTTCCCAGTCAAACAAAGTGAACGCCAATGGAGCAGTGAGTAAGGCGAGTAGATCCAGAGAGAAGGTAGTCGCTATGGCGCGGTCGAGTTCATAGCCCTGAGGCGGTCGGAGAATTTCGAGCGTATGGCTTCTTGTTTCTGGATCAAGCATTGCTGAGAGCCTCCAGAATGTCTCGAATTATTGTTTGGCTTCCCGCCCAACGATAGTCCAGCTGACGAGTTCCCGCTTCGCCGTTCCACAGTTCGAGCGAACGTTGATTGTTTAAGCGCGCCAGGCTTTTTTTGAGTTGACGTTCCCTCTCCTGAATCATCTGTCTCGCGGCCTTCTGAGCCTGAATCTCCGGCTCCTTTAAGGACAGGACTAAGTCGATCCAGCTATTGATGAACACTTGCGTCAAATGGGGAACACGTTGGTTGCCGGAGGTGACTAACTCCCAAAATCGGTTGCGATCCCATTTCATCAACCACGTGTGGCGCGTCGCGATGTTTTCTGACCATTCCCCGAGTCGCTCTGCGTATTCCTCTTCGAGTTCATCATTCTGTTTTGCTTGGGCCAACATGAGGTTGTATAGAAGCGCGGCGACATGAATGACCTCGGAGAAATTTCGCGCGTGATCGAGTTGGCTTTGCACTTGTGCCGGAAATTGTTGGAATTGAGGATGTTCCCACGGAAAATCCGTGTCTTCCGTCAGTTGCCCTCGATCCACCAGAAAGGCGAGCAACGTTCGCTGAGCGCTCGCTAAGATGCATTCGCGCAAATACTCAGCTTCGGGGTGTGTAAGTCTTAGAGAAACATGTCTAGGAAACTCCCTCGGCGATGAGGGAATTGCCGGGTGCCAGTTGGACTGCCAGCCTGACCCAATCGGTTCCTTGTCGTCAGTGAGTTGTAGTCGTTGCTTCGATGCGTAGAAGCTGTCAAGTGAACGGTGATACTGGTCCTGTGAACCCTGAAACAGTCTGATGCCCCAACTTCCCAATCCTTGCCAGTAGATGCTACTTGGGAGTCTCTTCAACTTTCGTCGAGCGAGAACTCCAATAGTACCTTCGGCATCATCCGATTGCGTCAGAACTTCAATCAAATTCAGCTCTTCGTCTCGCGCTTTTCCTGTTACGGCCGTTGAGGGAATCTTGCGCCGCTCGACACTCTGATACAGCCAAGGGATAAAGAGAAAATAGCGTGCTCTGGTTTGGACGGTGCCGGTACCCGGAAACAACAAATCCGCAAACCGATCGCGAACAGTACCGATCCCGAGTTCATCGACAGTGTTTTGATCCTTAAACAGGCGAATGGCATCGAGCATCTTGCGACGCTCTTGTTCAGAATAGTCGAGCCATGTAAATGAGGATGGCATAGCTAGTAGCAATCGACCTCGTGATCCGACTCAAAATTACCGTGAGTGTCCCATAGATTCCTCGATAGTTACCTGTCCGCAACCACAATTTTACGCACGCCAACTCAGCACCGAGCCATGTGAGATCCTCCGACTTGCAGTTGAAATAGCGAAAGAGTAATAAGTAGCGCCTCTTGTCAAAGGGAGACGATTGCCCTGAGATGAGTGCTTTATCAATCTCTACTAGGCGCCTATGAATTGTCCTCGAAAATTAAGCGGTTAGTGATTGCGACATCAATAAGGGGTGATCAACCGAACCGCATCACCGGAAAACAAAAGAGAGGGTGCGCCAGCCGTAGCGGGTACTGTAGGAGAACTAGCGCGATACCTTCCGAGATCTCCTCAAAGGCAACTTGGAAGGAAGATCGATTTCATCATCAATAAGCATCTCGACCGGCACCGCCACGATCCGCGCATAAGCTAAGAGGGTTAACAAAGTGCGGCTCGCGACTTCCTCTCGCGTATCCCGAAATGCTTGTTCCCAGAATTCCTTCCGGCGAACCCAGCCGCTTCGCCATGCCATTCTGGGAAAGTTTTAGTGCGTCGCGAATTTGCCAGAACTTCTCACCCAGTCGCTTCGAGTGTTGTCGTAACGAGGCAATGGTTTTCGGGAACAAAACTTTTTAAGGGTCTTAATTAGACCAGGCCTGCCTTTGAAATCGTAATACTTAACTGAATCAATTCAGTTCCCGTCGTAAATAGCCGTCATATTTTTCTCGTCGGAGCGGAAGATCCGTAGCAATAGGCTTATCCTGTGCCATTTGCATTTCTCCAGTTGGTTTAGCATAAAAAACTATATTAAACATCGTATTCGTATACTGAACAGTTGCCGTGCCTCTCCAGCGCCGATCCTTTAACCTCGTTGTCATCAGAGGTCGAAGATCCTTCACAACTTTCTGTAGATCCGCTACAGTCGCACTCTGAGTCCAACTTATGTTTTCGTCGCCCTCGACTATCCGGAAACTGCCCTCCTCACCAAAAACCGCCGAAAAAAAGAATCTGAAGTAGTCTTCAGCACGTTCTTTCGTGTCAATCGAGAGTGGTACTTTTTTGTTCAATTCGTGAATGGGTGCCGACTTTCCATTTAACAAAGTTACGTTTCCGTTTGGAAGGACTATAAAAGTGACCGTTGCCATCCTTTGGGGATCTGCAGCATCAACTAATCCTTCGCATAGAGTCGCCCCAGAGTAAAATGGGAGTCGTTTAACTCGGAGTCTTGTGATTCTGCGGGCAACGCCTTTCAAATCTGCCGGAGCGTTTTTTACAAGCAAGGCAACCAAGTTCTCAGATGTTTGTGCATCGGGCGTTTCCCAATTTCCCGTAATAAGAGGTGGCAAGGGAAAGCCGGCGCGCGGAAAGTTTGATATCGGTGGTGGAGAGGTTAAAATAATCGGCGATCTGTTAAGAGCAAACAAGTACAGATTTTCCTGAAATCTTTTTAACCCAGGACTAGAACAGGAGTTCATTCGGACTAAGTTGTTCATGTCACTTTTAGCATCCATGATATTTCCCACCATGCCTAAGGTGTCGCCTAAAGCTTTCTCAGGATTTGTAAAAATATCGATGAATGTGCGAATGCCCTGAACAGTTTGAAACCGATCAAGAAACAATTTTGTTTCATACATCTTTGGATCAGCGTAGTATCCCGTTCCCACGGAAACCTGCTCTATGCAAGAGCGGCTTATTTCCACTCCCCAACCATTTTTGGTTATCCTCTCCCTGGCGCACTTTTGCTCCGTAATTTCGACCTTGTTGGTTGGTAAATAAGCGGCACATTGTCGAGAGTAGGAATTCACATACTCGCCAAACAAAATACCAAAGCCTGAGTTGTCCCTCTTGAATGGTATCTCGTTAAACTGACCCAGATATAGATTAGTCAGAGTCTTCTCGTTGTTAAGCCCTTTTGCCGAGAAGCTGCTGGGCGTTAGTGTGCTAGCTGTGATGTTTGTCTTGGTAAACACTCCAACGTCCCCGTACAGATCCGCACCGTTCGCAAGAATAGCTCTTCTTAATTCCAACTGATTTTGAGTTGGGTTACGTACATATTTTACTGTCAGTTGATTTCCCCGTAAGAAATACGATACCAGGCGATATGGTCGGTCCTCTTTCGTTTCTTTAATTACTTGAAGAAGTGTCTGGTTACCAACTTTTATGGGATAGGCGCTGAACCTGGAACTATCCATAACAACACTGTACTCAGTCTGATTCTTTCTGTAGATTTCGAGTTTGTCACCGCTTTGGGTTTGCCAGAATCCGATGAGCGCATTATCGAGCGGCAGTCCTTGTTTTGGAGATAGTGCAAAGTTGTATTCACAAGCTGAAAAGATAGAAACAACAGCGATGGCGAGCAAACTAACGATAAACCGAAGTTGCATTGTTGACATAAGAGTCATCCCTCAAACTTAGTGGTCGTCCGACTGTCAAACGGCTGACGGTGAACTACCTGAGTTGAAATTTCTTGATCCGTCATTAGTGAAGCGAAGCGCGGTCCAGTCAATGTGATCGAAACCGTGGAGAAGGATCATCAACCACACTTAGATGCTGTGACGATTTCACCTCACAAGATGAAATAAGAATCAAATGGCAAATGCCGACTCAGCGACTCGAAATTTGGGACGACTAATAGTAAGCTGAACGGAACGCCATTGGACCAAGAGAAGTTGATGGGTTACGTGTCGACTAGTTCTGCAAGGCCGTCGAACGCGTGAACGCTACGCTGGGGACAGCGTTGTTGTCAAGATCCGCAATTCAGAACTCTCAAAACCATCTGTCATGACTTTTACATCACCCGACCTCTCTAAAGCTATGATCGCCGTCGAACGCATTCCTGACTCTGACCCTGCGTCCTGTACCATTGATTTTCTTGACCCGGATCTAGCAATTACCGGAGATCAAGTCCCGGTTACTGTTAACCAGGAATTACTGCTAAGCAGCTGGTACACCATCGCTACAGTCAGGGAACCGCTCCCGAGTTTTGGGCACTTGATGGAACAGCAAACGGTTCGCTTCTCACACTCGATGCCGTTCGCCTAACAGCTTTCGTTGCCTGGAGAACGATTGCAGTATTGGGCTCGAAACTGTTTTGGGGGACGTCGTTGCCGCCCGTTATTGGAGGTGGAGAAACACTTGTTTGTCTTCGGCCACACCTATGGTTAGAGGGCTTGCCCGTACCGTAAAAGACCTCTGTACCGGCAACTGGAAAAGGAGTTCGTGCAACAAAACAGCCTCCTCCGGCTACTCAACGAATCTAAGATCATATTTACATCGTTTTAGTAGTCTCTCAGCAACAAAAAAGGCGGAATGCAGTTCGCGGGTCAACAAGCAAAACCGCGCAACCAGATTTTGCCGACCTATCTCCAGCAACTGCCGGGCGCGGGGATTCCTCTTCTCAAAAAACTGGTCAAACACCTCACCCATTAAGACGTGATCAAAAAGTGCTCGCGCGTCCGACAACCGCGCGAGCACTCTCCTTTCTAAAAAATTTCCACTAACTCTCAAATAATCGCTTGATCACAACAGCGTCGTTGTACCCGTAGCCGGTCAACACGCTGCAACGATGGTGTCGCCGTCTAATGACGCGACGTCGGATTGCTATTCCCATCGCTATCAAACTGCACATGTCTATCGAGATGGCGTAACTAGTCTTCAAAACGCCGCTGCCAGTAAATCTGTTTCCAGTAGCCAACAGTACGAGTCTGACATGAAAGTCGCGATCGACGGGCAGGCTGGTGCACAGATTGCGGGAGTGAATGCCGGCGCTGGCGAAGCGATTGGCGGTTATAGACGTGCCGCATCAGAGTCACGCGGGGGAGTAGAACAGAACTATCGTAAAGAGCTGGATGCGAATAAGACTGTCTACGTAAGTCAGGTCGATGCCGCTGGGATAACTCGAGACGCTGGAAACCAGGCGGCTCCATTGCGTCAAAGCCGCTGCGATTATTGCTGCGGTAGGGGCGGGAGATTTCGAGAGAGGTGGGGCAGGGAATGCGCATACGATTCTGAATTCTGCAGCCCGCCGAAAGTGTGATTAGTTTTAGGGTCCAGTCTGGACCGTTTTCGTTTCTTCCACCGCAGTGATATAAACGAATTGCCTCCCCTCTCACACCTCTTACTTAGGAGCTCGTCATGAATTCCTCAGCTTTGCCTGCTTGGCACTCCAAGAAAATCAATGTCGCAAACGTGCATCACAACAACACCAGGTGCAAAGCTGGAAGCCGAATTGACATTCGGTATCTCAAGCAAGGGTCAGATGCCAGGCCGCTTTGTAGGCGGTGCGACGCATTGAACAGAACTAGAGGCCACCAAACCAAGCAACGCCTTAATATTGGACGGCGCTAGTAAGCTGCGAAAGACTTATTCCTTACGAAAGCCGGTGTGAGCCGGCTTTGCCTAAAAAGTCGGTGTTGCCTCAAAAGTAGATTTCCTGGCCCAAAAGTCTTTTAGAGGCTCATCTCAATCAGCCGATCGGAACTCAGAACGGGACGAGCCGTTGATGCATTTATTTTTGTCTGATCTGTCCTGTGGTCGGCGTGGCAATGATTGATCGTTTGTGGTGAGATAAAGTTGTTGCCTGTAGCTCCCGGCGTCGGCTCGATGCGCTTGTTAGGCACGCCGATTTCGAGCGCGACTTAGCACGCCGCACGAAGTCTCGCGGCAATACGGCCGCAAGCCATTTCCCCTGCTGCATCCGTTGGCGAACGTGTGCTTGGTACTCAGGTGGCGACAGCGGAGTCCGTGTCCTGTGCCGACGGATGTTGCAGTGAAAACAGGCAGCCACTACGTTGTCGCGCTGATTGCTGCCACCGTCTGCGCGAGCCTGAAGATGTTCAGCCGTACAGCGCAAGTGTCGGCCCTGCCGCGTTGTGAGTCTGTATCGCGCCGCGAAACCGCCGGGGTCCTCGATCCAGACCGGTAGACCACAGTAGTAGCAGCGAAATCCTTGATGCACCGCGGCACGAAACCGCTGGTTGCGAATTGAAGACGCCATGCCGACCTCCACGAGTAGAACCGTTGAAGTCCCGCATGACGGTAACGCCGGGGGCGGGTACCCCCAAGGCCGCTGAGCGGCTCCCCTCGCAGCAGTAGCGAGCGACACGAACAGTCTACCTTGAACAGACGTCGGCCACTAGTTGTTTTGCCGATGAAGGGCTATCGCACCTAGCCTCACAACAATAAACCTACGGGCTAAATGGACTTTTGGGCAGAAGTGCCGTCTGCCTCATAAGTCGGACTCATGATCCTAGTTTTGAGGCAAAGCGGGGTGAGCCAGAATAAAGCACACCGTTACCGCGGTCGCTATAGAGGATCGCCTCCTTGCGAACGACTTTGCTTCGTGAGGATTATGAGAGCACGATACTGACTTGGAGGTAGGCTCGAGTACAGCTCTTCGTATCTGCGGCCGTAACCAATATCGGCGACATTGCGGTTCCAATAATGGTCTGACCGAGTAAACGTCTTATCGGTTAAGAAGACCCTGGTGCCTCCAGTAGAAGCAACCGCACCGCGATTGGTGAAAAGACCCAGGGCCATTCTTGTCGACATTGGCGTTGAGACTTCTAGCTTCAACTTCGAAGGCTCTATCGCCAACCCTCAATGATGCGGTGATGTCCTGGGACCTCTTAAATCGTGAAAAACTGGTTCGCCAATAAGAGAGTGAGGCCAGGAAGAGAGACCTTTGTCATTGCGCGCTTCTGCTGGCGTGTTTGCCACTCATTTTCATCAGCACCCTGATCTGCCATATGAGGAGAGCCATGAACAGTATCAGAAGCACTAGATCCCACCACCTCGCACCAATCAAGCCAAACAAACTTGGAGGCACAAACTCTGGATGCTTGGTATAAAAAGGCTCTTGAGCAAGGATCTGGAGCGAGCGATGGGAATCGTAGAACCAGTAGGTATAACCGAGCAACACACCCAAGAGACCTAGAGTCGAGGTCACAAGACCCCACCGTCGACCAATTGCCAAACCCGCAGCAGCTAGCAGCAACGACAACAGCAGAATCGTCCGTAGTCGAGCGGGAAACACGTCAGCTTCAAAAAAGCGGGTGTCTCTCATGATTCGCAATTCCACTACCAATTGATAGCCTGTAGAATCAAGCCGCCGGTAACAGCCAAACCAAACAGCACCATCTTCTTTCTTTGCTGTATCGTTCTTGACATCTATTTGCAATTCTCCATGATGCGGTCATATCCTGGAAAACCCTTTAGGTCGTGATTTAATGGGCGCCAAGGGCTTGGCCATTTACGTATTCCCTCATGGATGAATTCATGTTTGAAGACCTCTGCAAGGGAAAAGTATTTGCCGTCCCAACTCGTGAACTGCACCCTTGACTGACACAAAAAGTTAAGCACATATCCCTACGGGGGAGGAGGCTTAACAATGACCAAGAAGGGGGCAGTGGCCGCCAAGACGGCGGTGCTCAAACGGCGCACATTCACGCGCGAGTTCAAGCTCCAAGTCATTCGCGAGATCGAGGCCGGCAAGACCCAGGCGCAGGTAGCTCGCGAATATCAACTCAGCGACAACACCATCTCGAAGTGGCGCCGGGAGCTACGCAAGTATAAAGAGCGGGCGTTTGCCGGTCGGGGCAACGCTTACACCGATGAAGCCCGCGTCAACGAGCTGGAACGCATGGTGGGTCGGCTCACCAGGGAGAACGACTTTTTAAAAAAGCTTTTGCAGAAGCTGGAAACCGAGCGCTGAGCAGCAAGCGGCAACCCAAGCAACTGATCATGGCACTCCTGCAAAAGGAACTGAAAGAGAGACCGGCCGCCGAGCGGAGCCCTGCAAAGCTCGGCGAGGCGGTCGGGCTCTCGCGCTCGACTATCTATCGCCATTTGCATTGGTGCGGCTTGGTCAACCAACAACGAGGTCGAACTGCGCGGGCAGATTCAGAGCATCGCTTTGGAGATGCGCTCTTACGGTTATCGGCCGATCACCAAAGAACTGCACCGGCGCGGCGTGAAAGCCAATCATAAGCGTGTGCTGCGACTGCTCCGCGAAGACAATCTGCTTTGTCTGCGGCAGCGGGCTTTTGTGCGTACGACCGACTCCAACCACCAGCTGACGGTTTATCCCAACCTGGCCCGCGGCTTGCTGCTTTCAAACATCAATCAACTCTGGGTCTCAGACATTACTTACATCCGGCTGCGGCGTGAATTCGTTTATCTCGCCGTGGTTCTGGATGCTTACAGTCGCCGCTGCATTGGCTGGGCGCTCTCGCGTCACATCGATACCGAACTGGCGCTCAAGGCTTTGCGCCTGGCCTTGGCCACGCGCACCGTAGCACCCGGTCTGGTCCATCATTCCGATCGCGGCGTGCAATACGCCGCCGCAGATTACGTGGCGCTTTTACAAGAACATAAGATCCAGATCAGCATGAGCCGCACCGGCAACCCTTATGACAATGCCAAAGCCGAACGGTTCATGCGCACCCTCAAGTACGAAGAGGTTTACTTGAATGACTACGAAACGCTCGCTGAGGTCCTGGCCTCGGTCCGGCATTTCATCGAAGCGGTCTATAATCGCAAGCGACTTCATTCCGCCATCGGCTACCTGCCGCCGGCTGAGTTTGAAGCTTCGCTTTCACCACCAATACTTTCTTAACTTTCTGTGTCATTTCAGGGGTGCACTACAAGGCTTACTCCTGAGTTGAAGCAGCAAATTCGAGAGGGTAAGGAGCGTGCCGCCCGGCATCGAGCCAGAAAGAAGCTTAACGATGCCCAGATCGCGAAAGCAGGCGGCAGCCTTATCAAGTACGAGAAGTATAAACGGGAGGCGGAAGCCATACTCAAACAAGATTGGGCAACGATATTCCCTAAAGATCAGCCTCCCTGATTGAGAGTCTGCAAAATGCTGAGACCAAGTGACCGCACAAGAGCAGCCTTGGCATCGGCTAAATTGGCTCAAGCTGAACCATCTGAACTCTCTCGGCAAAGAGATCGCCAAGTCTATCACTTAGCCATTCATGTCGCTGTTTATGGCAGCTAAAGATCAGAACCTGATGTTCAGGCGGAAGTTCCTCGATCACAAAACGCATTAGTCCCAGGAATCGATCGTCATCAGAGGTCACTAGCGGATCGTCAAATATTAGAGGTAATTTTACCGAGGAACTTGAGAGAAACTGACTAACAGCCAGCCGCCGGAGGAGAAACAGCTGTTCGCTTGCTCCGAGCGATAGTCGACTTGTGATATCTCTCATCGTTAGCAAACCCAGGTCCGCGGTCTCCAGGGTGAAGCTGAGATCATTAGCAAACCGTATAGACTTATAGCTTGACCTGATTGCCGGAAGCATCTCCTCACAAATGCTGTTTAGAGACTCAGACCATTCTCGATGAACGTCGCGCGCAATCAGTTGTAATTTTCCCAGGGCGAATGCCACAGCATCGCGATACGAGACGACTCGGCCAAGCTGCGCTTCCCGCTCATCGCATTCCTCGACCAGTGATTCACTCTGGCTTTCGTAATCTCCCAGCGCCTTTGAAATTGCCAGCTGCGTAGTTGCCAGCTCTTCAGTCAAACGTTCCAGATCGGCATTAGCCTGCCTAAGCTCGCTGGTGTACTGCCCTTGAGTCTTAGTCGGCACCTGGTCCACCGCGCCCAGTGCCTGGAGCTTCTTATGTACCGCTTCCTGATCGTTCTTCAACGCCACAAGTTGCTCGGTGGACGCTTTCATTTTCTCGAACCGAGGCAGCTCATCGCTATCGAGTCTCTTTAATCTCTGATGTTTTTCGAGTCGTTCTCGAAAGAGCTTTTGCGCTTCGTCAAACGCGGAATCTTCCACCTTGATCCCGCCTTCCAGAAAGCCTTCTCGCAAACGCCCGGCCAGGTCGTCCACGTCTTCCTCGTTCCGACGTTGGGCATCCTCCTGCCGACTCAACCGATCCTTAGCCGCTTCAATTTCAGTGCATAGCCCAAAGTACGCTTCAACCTCATTGCGAGTCTGGTCGACGACCCGTTCGCTAATCTCGCTGCTAATCTGCGCGCGATTTCCGGCCCGTTGCAGCAACGGCAGGACTTCGCTTTGCACTCCCCGCTTCTGTTCATCGAGGAAGCTCAACTCGTCAGTCAGTCGGCGAAACTCTCTCAGGGCTTCTCCCGTGCGCAAGTATTCGAGGCAGGCGCGCGCCAATTCATTGGCTGACTCCAGCGCTACAGACTTCGCAATCGAGTTCCACTTGCTTTCCAACTGCTGCAACGAATCACGACCAGCTTCGGCGTCCAGGGTTGCTTGCTGCAAAATGAGCACAGCCCTGGAACGATCGTCCGACTTGAGGATCGAGGCTCGCTGGACGATCGCCAGCAGCAAGATCGCCAGTAATAGAAAAACTGCCGATAGCGTTCCCCACAGCAACCTGAAGTCAGACGCCAGCAGGAACGAGACGCCAAAGAGGATGGTGGCGACGAGACTCGCGATCAGCAGGTATAGCGCCGTCTTCTTTCGCCTTTCTCGCTCAGCGTCAATCTGCATGAGCAACTGCGATTGTTCCTTAGCGGACCGCTCATGTTGAACCAGCTCGGAGACTTGGCGGTCGTGTTGTTGCGGATAACCCATCGCCGCTTCGCGAGTGGGTGAATCCAGGTGAGCCAGCGCGGCGTCTAAGTCGTTGAACCGGGTGGGGGTGACCCCCCGGCTCTTGAGAGACTCAAGCTCAGCTCCACGCAAACCTGCGACTTCGACACGGCGAGATGTTACGGATGATAGCTGCTCCCTCGCCGCCACTAACTTGTCTCGGTCGTTGGCTGTGAATGTCAGCAGATGTGAGAATCGCTGGTCCAGTTGAGCGGACAGTTTCTCTAGTTCCTCTTTTGTGCTCGCAATCTCTTTAGTGAGGCCGCGAAGTTCGGCGCCTTTCGTATTCCACTGAGCATGCCACCGAACAAGATTCTCATTGATAGCTGATGGAAAAGTTTCAAAACCAATCAACTCATCGCGCTCTCTATTTAACCGGGCAATATCCTGCAGCAACTGCTCTTGCTCGGAAACTCGTGCATCCAGAGCCTGGCCGTATGCCGCGAGCTCGAAGGCTCTCTAGTTCGGTCTTGTCCTTTCGCCTTGCGTCGATCGCTTCCTGGAGTTCGCGCAGTTTGCGAACATCAGGCTCGTGTCGTCGTTTGTTGTCTTCGAGGGTGTTGAGGGTGGCTTTAATCCTGGTGATCTTCTCCTGGAGTCGGCTTATCTCCGTTTCAACTTTGATGGATCCACCCATGGTGGCCCCCGGCAAATGATCCAGGCCTTTTTCCAGAGCGGCGATTGCTTGCGCCGCCGTATTGCTCTCCTGGCTCGACGAGGCGATCTGCTCGAAGCTCCGTTTCAAATCCGGGTCGGCCGCGTTGTGAATTAAGCTGTGATGACCGATGAAGCAAGTTTGTTGAAACTGCTCTCGCGAAAGATTGATCAGCGTTTCCCCAATTTGCGGCGCGCCCTTTCGGGGAATAAAATCCGCGGTAACATCTCTCGCTGATTCGAAGTCCAAAATTTGAACATCCTCATTCTCGAAATCACGCGTTATCCGGTAACGATGCCCGCGAACAGTAATTTCAGCGGCCACTTTATAAAGCCCTTCGGATAGTGGGCGCCTGGCGTCAATCCCGGCGAGCTTCTCCTGCGTGGTCCGCCCACGGGCAAAACCATATAGCGCCGCGCAAATTGCTTCAGCGATGGTCGTCTTACCGAACTCGTTTTCCTCGACCAGGAGGTTAACGCGGTCCGGCGAAAATCTAATCTGCTGACTACGGATTTTCCCAAAGCCTTCAATGATTAGGCGGTCAATCTTCATACGCGAGTTTTATCACTCCTCGAAATCCATCCAGACCGTAGTAAAGCGCACGCTCGAAATGCCGTCGTTGTTCGTCGGTTTCAGCCGAGTCGATCTCCCGCTTCATTTCTTCAATGAACCTGCCTTCCACTGTTCTCCGATCATAGTTGTCCAGATCGTAGTCCGGCACTGTGCGGTCGAAAAGTTTGAAATGGAAGTAGCGATCCTGGAAGACTTGCTCAGTCGCACGAATGCTTGCTCCTTTGTGGATCCTGCCGGACAAAGTTACGGCAACCATGTCAACCGGTCGCCACTGCTCGAGCAATGCGTTCTCCTCGATTCGCGCTATTATCTCCACACTACTCGCTCCACTTACATCGAAGCTTAAGGAGCATATCCTTCGGGGATCCAATTCGACTTTCTCGAATTCTCCAACCAGCCCATTCGAATCAACCGAACCAGTCAGCACATAACGCGGACCGTCGTCACTCAACATGCGTGCTCCGGTCGAGCCGGCATAGGCGCCGCGGATCACTCTGTTAGCGTCAACTATTTGACCAAAACTGTGATAGTGGCCCAGCGCGGTGTAACTGAAATCCTGTGCTAGCAGTTCTTCACGCGAGAAAGGAGCAGTTATTTTGGCGGCACCTTCCCGGTTGTAACCCTCAAGCGAACCGTGGAACAAAAGAAGACTGATCGCCGCAGTTGGCCTGTCGATTCGAGGGCCAAGTAAGCGCTGACTGGTTCTGACGTTTTCCAGAAAGGCCCGCCCCACCACTACGACATCTTCGCGCCCGGGAAGGGACACAGCAGCGAAATCGGGTTTGTCGAAGATAAACACATTGTCAGACCAGGGCTGCATGCCCAGGGCTACCTGCATCTCGCGAGAATACTTTGACAGAGGTGAACAGAAGTCGTGATTGCCAGGAGCGATGAATACTGGAATCGGAGCTATCGAAGCAAATGACTCGACTAACCTGTGGACTGATTCCTGAGAAACGGTCTCGTCGTCCCAAAGATCGCCAGGGATTAGGATGGCTTCGACTTCTCGCTCTTTCGCGAGCTCCATTGCTTGTTGGACGAGAGCATTTATTTCCGTGATTCGCGTTCTTCGCTTGTCCTTTGGCAAGGCGAGCCGGCTGCTCGTGAGGTTTGAATCTACATGAACGTCAGAGAGCTGAAGGAATCGCAATGGTGTCGTATTCGGCATTTTCGCAGTCATGATTCGTAAGGCTGAAGCTCCGGGATGTACCCGCGCAGTTGGCGCAAACTCACATCGTTTCCGGAAGCTCGCCCGTCTGGGCCGCGCGGCAGAAAAGGTTCACAAGTTTCATCTGTTCGATGCGCGTGCACCTGGTTCGCTGCAACCGGGAACTTGCAACTACAATCGCCAGGATTTGCGCTCGGGAAATTGCCACGTTTAAGCGATTCCGCGAAAACAGAAACTCCCGGCCGCGCGGCGAAGCATCTCCTTCGCTGGTTGTCATTGAAAGGATCACGACCGGAGCTTCCTGACCCTGAAATTTATCCACCGTCCCAATGTTTGCGTTTGGAATAACCGACCTAAGCTTTCTCACTTGAAGATTGTACGGAGCAACGATCAAAATGTCGCTCAGCTTCATCGGGCGCAATGGTTCCCTGTCCAACTGTACGGAGTGCTTTAACAGTTCCTGAACCATTTCATGGATGGCAAGTGCTTCTTCTTCCGATTCGTAAGTCCTGCCGGCGTGGTCCACTGGAACGTAAAGCAGCCCCGCGTTCCGCGCCATTCCATTTATTGATCCCGGTTCGCATTGAATTGTCCGGTTGCTCGTGAGCGTTTCAGGTTGAAGTCGGCCATCGTAGATGGCATCGGAAATAAACTCGCAAACTTCCGGTCGCATTCTCCAGGTCCGGCGCAGGAAGATACCCATGTCCTCCGGTACGGTCGCTTTATCCTGGAGGAAGTATTCGAGAATAGAAGTTCCGCTCTCGCCGGGATGCGAGCCTTGAATGGGTTGATTCAATTGCATCTGATCTCCCAGCAGGACTACGTTCCTTGTTGAAGGCGCCATTCCAACCAGGTTGGCCACCGAGACCTGACCGGCCTCGTCCACGAAGAGGTAGTCAAACTTGCCGCGAGCCTTTTCGTTGCTAAATACCCAAGCAGTTCCACCTACTAACGAGGGTATTTGTTCCAGCTCGAATAGGTCGCCATTGGTTGGGAGCATCTCGATCGATCGGTGGATGGGTTCATCATCTTCTTCGCAACCCGCTTTTGCTCCCGAGAAAGGAATCCCCATCTTATCTGCCGCCTCGGCAGTCGCCTTTAGTAGGAGGCAGATTGCACGATGACTATTCGAAGTAATGCCGACGCGCTTTCCTGCAGCAAGCAAGGCGGCGATCATGTATCCACCGGTATACGTTTTGCCACAACCAGGTGGACCTTGGATGCATAGGGTGCTGCCATCTAGTTTTAACCCTGTCTCAATGCACGCATTTGGGATGGTTGAGCCAGCAGGAACAATTGGACCACCGGCAAAGCTCTTCAGATTAGGTCGTCTGCGAAACAGAAAATCAGCGAGGTGCTGTGGGAGAAACCCGCTGTCGTGATACTCCTTTACCGTACGCTCGATTGAATCAGCGATCACCTTTGCTGGAACCAGATCATCGGGAATGAGGCTAAGACGCTGCGGCGGCGCGGGACGAATCTTACCGAGGGCGAATGTGAGTAACCCGGATTCGTAATCAATTTTCTCTATCGTAATCCTGCTCTCAAGATCATGCGAGTATCGGCAGTTGCCTCCATCTCTTAACTTGCTCTCCTGGTCGGGATCAAATCGGTATTCGTAGGTCAGCGACTTCCTGAGTGGAGTGGGTGCGGTGCCGGTCCGCTCCAGCGCTCCTAAACAATCCGCATCGTCGACCAACTGTTCTTCGGTCTTAATGCTTCGCTCAAATAGTTTTCGCCAGGATGGCTTCGCTTCCCGGCGATGAAATTCCAGCAGGTGAGCAAGCATCGCGTGTACACGCCACTTCTCGCTCTCGTTGCCTGGCTCGGTCGGGATTTCATTCAGGATCTCCTGAGCAAGCTCAGCGCGTTTGGTGGTCAGTTCGCTGGGTTGTTTCGGAGCTTCGGTTCGCGGCACATAGGAAATCTTGCTCTCTACTTGCGCGGTGCGCAGCCACTGCGCGAGCTGCCAGGTGGAGACACAGTCTTCCTCGTTATAGTCGCGAATGAGTCGAAGCGTTGGCGACGTGGTCCAGTCAACACCATCTGGCGCTTCACGCCACCGATGGTAGTAGACAATGGAGTCGGCGGCGGTTGCGACTTCACCGCTTCGCTTAGCCTTATACAAGTGCTCAATATTCTTGAGCGAATAGCTTGGTTCTCCCACGATCAGCCCTTGGCGAACCACTGCTAAAAGATCGACAAATACGCCATTTCGTAGCAGATCATCCATCTCGGATTCGCAGGAACCGAACCGCCCTGTCAACTTATTTAGCGCAGCAGTCTCATAAGAAGCGTAGTGATAGATGTGCATTGAGGGGTCGCTCTTCCAGCGAGCATGGACCCACCGAATGAAACCTTCGGATGCAACTTGCTCGTCTGCTCGTGTATGTGCCCACCAATCGCGAAAGCGCAGCTCGCCATTTTCGAGGTACGTTGCTCCAAATAAATACTCCAGTCCCTCATCAATTAGCGGAAAGCCCTCCATATCGAAAGACACATCGTTGGGGGAGGCGGGCGGAAGCAAAGCGAGTCCCATTCGTGGGCGTTCAGAATCAGGCTGAACCGCTTGCCACAAGGGCCGCTCCAAACCGCGCGATTCAACCTGCAAGCGTGCCTGCGTGCGCAGTCGATTAAAGGCTGCCGACGAAATCTTTGAGACTTCCGACACTGTGCTCACCGACAAACCGAGAACAGTGTCGATTCCTGCCGCCTGAAGTCGTTCAATCTGGATTGTTCGAATGTTCGCGACAAGGCTCAAGTCGTCGCGTGCCTCTAGAAGACGAGACGCATAGCTAGTCCAATGTCGGAGATCTCCTAAGCCAGGTATCGGTGGTGGAACTTTCGGATCGAACTTGGCCTGGTGTTCGAGAAATGCACGTCTCACTGCGCGGTAGTAATAATAGAATTCGCTGGTTGGTAGCCGCACTACCTCTCCTGTACCGAGTACAATTCCAAAGTGGTCTGCCCGCCGGCCCTGAGCCTGCCTCCAACATCTCAGCGTAACAGCAAAGCTGAATAGGAAAGTATGGCTTCAAACTCCGTGCGAGTTTCGTATCCCAAACTTCGTAGTGATAACTCCCGAGCGCCGATCGACCCTCGACGCGCATAAGAAAATCAGCAAACCCGGTAAAGGAGTCGTGTTGAAGCTTTGCTTGGTAGATCACCTCGCGACCGTCCTTCATAGCGCGCCACGTTGTCGCCACGCCATCCGAGTCGGCCGGTACTTCATAGACGTCACGATTCGAATCTTTGAGGCGTGCGAGGAAATCGCGCTCGTGTTCCTGACCCTTGATGCGAAGGATGTCGTCAGTGTCTTCTGTCTGATCCCGATCCGCCCCGCCGGGATGATCGAGAGCAAACCGATCCATCCACGAAACGTACTCGGATTCCAGGAAGATAACTAGATCTGAAGGAGAATATATGTAAGTCTCATCTAGCTTTCGCATGAGGTTGCCCGCTATGTACTGAAGTCAAGAGGAAGATTGCCCAAATCCTTAATCTGGAATGATCCGAGTCCTCAAGGAGTATGTCCATGACGACCAGTCTCCTTGGCTGACCACTGATTTCGCGAGAAAAAGGGGCAACAACCTCTCCCCGCACAAACTCCGAAAAACGCTGCGCTCCCGTTCATTTAGATCATTGGCAACCCATACTGACATATGACGCCTCCTCTTAGCGACTTGCATTGGCACAGCGAGACGAAATAATGAATAATGCTGTGCTAACCAAAATGTCAGATTCAGAGGCACCTTAGCTTCTGGATGGCCTTCGCAGCGTCGCAACTACTCAGATGCCAGAAACTTTTGCGCAATACTTAGAGAAATGGCTCAAGCAATCGACAGCGCAAGGACTAAACAACCCGCTAGTGAAGATGCCGGTTAAGAGGTTCCGGCAACTCCAACCTTCCGATTTCAACGCGCTCAGCCGTGGTGGCGCTATCGTGATCGGCACAATGAGCGATCCGATAGCCCGTAACCTTTACAGGAACTTTCAAACTCGAATTCGCGAACGAGGTGAGCACTGCGCCTTCATTTGCTCCGGGTCTGTGGAGATGACGATCGCGGGGACTACGGGCCAGCAACAACGGGTCGCATTGTTTCCAGTGTGCCTTAAGCGCGCAACACTTCAGACAAGCGGCGTGAATGTGAAAGTGACGGTATCGGAAGATGAATTGTGGCAGTTCAACCCAGTCCTAGCAGTACATCTCAAGGGCTTTGGCATCCAGGTTAATTCGAGCTTGGCCGATGAGCCAACGGAAGCTACGAATTGGATACGAGCACAATTGGGGAACCGCGCTCAGCAGGTAAAGCCTGACGGCTACGTCGGGCTGTTCAGTAGTCAGCAAATGGTTGTTCAAGCTCGCTTGACCGAACCACCGCTGCGTCAAGCTTTGGCCTTGAATCCCATTGTGAAGTCAAAGATTGAAGGTAGTAAGGTGCAAAGCGCCGACCTCGGTGAAATTTCAGATGAGGGATTAGAGGAACTTGGCTTAGTACTGCCATCGGATGACAGCCAACTTCGGGTCGTACAACTTTCAGATCAAGGATTTTGCCTCCAAGTTGAGGGACCACCTGGAACTGGAAAGTCTCAGACTATTGCGAACATTATCAGCAACGCTCTCGCGCGCGGGCGAAATGCTTTGCTGGTGTGTGATAAGAAGGCGGCGATCACGCAGGTGGAGGAACGGCTTTCCGATTGCGGGCTTACACCGGCACTTCTAAATTTACACGATGAGGATTTGGATAAGCGTGAATTCCTCAGGCAGGCCACAAACAAATTCCCTTCAACACAAACCCCACAGGTCTACCCTTTTGGTGAACTTCGCGAAACGAGAAAGGTACTCAACGAGAGGGTGAGATTTGGCCGAACAATAGCGCATCCATCTTTACAGGTTACGAAACGGGAGGCCCTCGCAGGAATGATTGAGTTGCGCAAGGAACTCAAGAATGTGCCAAATGTTCCGATCTCAAACTGGCAAGCGCTTTCGAAAGAGCGGCTAAATAAGCTACTTGCGTGTCTTGGTGAGTGGCCAGATCTCGCCGTGATTCTCACCGATACTGAAAATGTCTGGAACAATGTGCGGGCTGAAAACTTCGACGATAACCCTAACGCGGAGAACGAGCTGAAGGATTCGATTGATCGAGTTCAACAACAGTTGGAATCGCTCGATGTGGCGAGAGAGTGGCTTGCATCCGTTGGAGGCGAAGCCGCAATCAGTTCCGATGCGAACGTAAGAGATGTTCTGGCCCTTGCGACACAGGTTTTGGAGAGACCTGATTGTCATCCTAAGGTTGTGGGAAACTCTGGAATATGTTTGTCGGAAGTTGAATATCTGAAATCACAATGGGAACGACGCGAGGAACTGCTTGCTATCCGCCACCCTGTACCGTTGGATGAGATTTACCCAGAAGACAAGGAGCGAGAAGGGGAAGGTCTATTAGAAGCGGAGGTTGCTACTTCGTGGCAAGACCTATCGGGCCGAATGGCAGTTCATGACAAACGCCGAAGTGAGATCGACACCTCTCAAGCGGACTACTTGCGACTTGGCGTTCGAATCGGGCTGGTTCACTCACCATTGCTCAAGGTCCGCCGTGCTCAGCTTCAGGCTATTTTGTCTCTGGGTAACTTGCACGCATCAATTCCTCGAACTTGGTGGACGCCGGAAGCAACGCCAGTACTATCGGTAGCCGGATGGAAAGCGCATTTCCAAGCCTGTGCAAGTGCAGCAAAGGCTGCTGCACTGCCGCTTCACTTCGTCGCGCTTGAACGAGTTTCTCAGACGCATTGGACACACGTAGAAGCAAAGGCTGAGCACGGATTTAATTTTGTCAGTTACTGCCTCCACTTCGTCAATGATAGGAAGTGCAAGTACGCCCTGCGCCAGGTCTTTCCCGCAATCCCTCCTCGGCGTTTCAAGCAGTGGCAAGAAGTCACACTCCACGCTGTTGGTGCTCTCCGAAATGTGGAGTCATTTCGATCGGCTTCTGATACCCATCCGGTATTAAAGCAATTGACCTCAGCCTACCTCGCGGTCGCTCACGAGGAACCTGATCAATCCGAGAAGTATCTTGCTCTGGAGGAGGTCCGGACGCTTGAGAAGAGCGCGGTCTTAGTCGAGCAGATGCGTGGGAGAAATGATCTCTTTGAAATCAGCAATGTACACTGGCAAACCTTCTGGGAGTTTCCCAACCCGAGTTTGCTCTCCCAAGTGCAGGCTCTCCTTGAGAGTTTTGACAAATTAGTCTTCCCGGACAAGCTCAGTGATAACGTCGAAACCGCGCTCAGGTACTACGAACACTGTCAGCAGCGTATTGAGAGATTTCTGGCCGAATGCGAAAAACAGGATGGGGATCGAACCAGAGGAGTTATCGAAGCTTTCGCTGCGCAAAAAGAATTCGCGGTTTGTGAAAGGGAACTTGAACCGCTGAGGAAGTACCTTGAGTTGCAAGGTGAGCGAGAAATTGAGCCAAATTGGGATTGGCTCCACCGGATAATCGAATGGCGTGATGTGTTTGAACGCCTTCGGGGACAGCAGAGACTCGATATTGATAGCCCGCTATGGCTAAAACTAAGTCATAACCTGCGTGGCCACCAGAAGGCGATGGAGTCGGCGTATAGTAGTCTGCAAACTTTCTTTGACCACCCCATCGCAAGCTTGGAAGACTACGATTCCTTGAGCGCCCTCGTGATCGAGATCCTGACTGATCTGCCGCGACGTCATCTTTGGTTAGAGAAGAGACGGTGGCGAAATAAGATCCCCGCTTTTCCGGAAATAAAAGCTCTATGGGCCAAGATTCTCGAAGGTTCCGTCAAACCGGAACATGCGGAACGACTCTTTTGCTTTAACTTGCTACGGCTCTGCGATCCGATTGCAAAGCCCCATGGATCTGAGTTCAAGCAAACGCTCAAGGGGTTCATTGAACAAGACGAGAAGCTGGGGTCATGGGTGATTAACCATCTAAAGGGCAGGCTCCGAGACTCAATGCAGAAAGCTGCCGTTGCGGCAGCACACAGCGATTCTGAGCTTCGCCGGCTTATGGGGTTGCAGCGCATTCGCGGCACGGTACGTGAATTAGTTAACGCACATTTGGATTACCTCTTAAATGCGAAGTCATGTTGGATGATGAGTCCTACTTCATTGGCCAACTTGATCGACTCACAGGTTTTTGAAGACTATGGCGTGCCCTTCGATTTGGTGATCTTCGATGAGGCCTCCCAAATCCGCATTCTTGATGGCTTATTGTCAATGTCGTTTGGAAAACAAGTAATCATCGTTGGAGATAAGAACCAACTCCCGCCAACGGATTTTTTTGCCGGATTTGTGAATCCGGACGCCGATTCGGAGGTGCAGGATTTTGGCATTAGCGAGAGCTTACTGGATGAATTCGGAGGTGTGTTCGAGGAAGACAAGACGCAAGTAATGTTGATGTCGCATTACCGCAGTGAAACACCGGACCTGATTCGCTTTTCAAATGATTGGTTTTATAGCAAGACCCCAGGCCAGCCAGGCACGGGACTGTTAGAGATGTACCCACCGGCGCACGTCAGCGGTATTGGTCGCCGATTACACTATGTACCGAATGCCGTCTACTCAGAAACCGCTGGGCAACGCAACAACCCAACCGAGGCAAAGGAGGTCGTTAAGTTAATTGAGTTGCATGTAAATGAATATCCTGAAAAGTCTCTTGGCGTCGTTACGATGAACATCCCGCAAATGGATCTCATAGACGCTGAGCTACAGATGTTTACATCGGAAAGACTCCGTACGTTTTGCGCCGATGAATCGAAGTTCTTCCTGCGAAATCTGGAGACTGTTCAAGGTGATGAGATGGACCGCATTATTCTGAGTCTCACATACGGAAAGAATCCGGCAGGACATTTCAGTGCCTCCGTTCTTGGACCCTTGACCAAGAGCGGAGGTGAACGCCGCCTGAACGTTGCAATTACACGCTCACGAAGTGGAATGACAATAGTTTCATCGCTGAAGGCCGTTGATTTGGAATCGAGCGGTGCACAGAGCAAAGGCTTTCAGTGTCTGAAAGCATTGCTCGTAGGTTTAGAGAACACCGAACAGGCACGCACTTTTGGTATTGGCAGCAAACGGTTCGAACCGAAACGTGACGGAGTCTCAAACGTGGTGCACTGCGAATCGCCCTTCGAGGAACAAGTAGTTGAGTTTCTCGAGAATGAAGGATATGAAATCGAATGCCAATACGGTGCCGGTAGGTTTCGGCTGGATATTGTCGTCAAGGATCGTGGTAGGAACCTGCTGGCCATAGAGTGTGACGGCGCCGGTTACCACAGCTCGTTGGTTGCTAGAACGCGAGACCGCGCCAGAGAGCGCTGGTTGAGAGAAAAGCTAGGTTGGCAAATTCACCGAGTCTGGAGTACAAACTGGTGGTTTTTTGAGCAGCAAGAGAAAGAAGCTATAATCGAAGCAATCAATGCCGCTCGTGGCACGAGTCAACCTCAACGGCCGTCTGCTCGAGAAGTGATTGCAATCGCAGTCGGTAACTCAAGACACGAAGATTGTCTTCTCTCGTACAGTTCGACGGTCCAGTATGAAACGCGACTGCTGATTTCGAGCCCTCGCTGTTTGTTTCATCGATCAAAGTCTTCTCGGTGAGGAATTCCCAAGGCGCTTCACCAGATTAACCACCGCAAGTTCTCTGGCGCCGCAGGAAAACGCCCCTGCGACTGCCGTCGAACATTAGGGGCTTTGGCGAGGACAAAGCCCTCGCCTCTATCTAAGACGGTCATCCGATAACAGGCGGTTACGTTTCTCCCCAAGCCCGCGTCAAGGAGGGGCTGGGACGTAATCTCTGTTATCGGGACGCCCGCTGTGTCGACTCTACCCTGCACCTCCGCTTCATTCGCCGCTCGGCGCGCCTCGCAGGGCTCACTTCGCTAGCGCTCTCGCTGCCCAGTTGCTGATTCTCTCCAGCGATCAAAAATTAAGCGGAAGCCAAGGCAATTGCCATTTTCGATCAAATCGAAGGGTCAGGGGAGATCCGTCTTCCCGAAAATGAAGTCTTGAAACAATAAATTCGCTTCCCATCTGAGAACTCAGCATCGAGGGTTAATGCCAATTCATACTCCTTATACCAACCAATGCAGGATCATCAACTTTCCGCAACGGCAACGAATCGCTATCAACGGGTTTTGTCGAGTTACTAAATATCGACTATGCCGCGTTTGCAGGAAACCCGACTGGTGCGGCTACACAACCGATGAGCAAACCTCCATTTGCATGCGGATCAGCAATGGCTCTAAAGGCACTTCGCGCAATGGAGGCAATATATTTCACCACAACCGTCTCTTTCTTGTTGCCAAGCCTCGATCTAACAAGGGGCCAATACCAGACCCAATCGAAATCGCCCCGATTGAAATTCGCAACGCTGTCTACGAGGAATTGATACGAAGATCGCCGGCTCTCAGTTATTCTTCCCAACTAATAGATGGACCTACCGGATTGCTGGCAAGAGGACTGCGAGAATCAGAGACCCAGAATTACGGGGCTCTCCCTCGCACGCGGAAGGAACGTGCGAGTCTGGCAGCCATACTGAACAAGTTTGTTAGTGTCAGGTTCCCTGAGTACGCGCGTCGGAGTACGCAGGCTGCCTCAATTCACGTGCCGGGCTTTTGGCAAGACGAATATGGCAACGTTCAATTATGGAATGCTCGTGATTGCAACATGCCATTACTCTTAGTTCCCTACCGCGACGATCAGGGCCGAATCCAAGCCTGTCAACTCCGTCTTCACCGAAACGATCTTCGCATGGGCGAAAAGAAATACCGATGGCTCGCGTGCCCCTTTCCATTTCGAGGCGCTAGTTCCGGGACGCTCATTCACTTCACCTTCAAGCCGGTTGATTTACCGCCCGGAAAGACGGTCATCATTACCGAAGGAGCTCTGAAAGCTGAAGTTCTAGCAAGTCTCAAACCTAAAGCGCGCGTTATTGCCACTAGCGGCGTTAGCTGCTCCCACGCTGAACTCGTCAGGGCCGCTCGCACATACAACGCACTGATCGCCTTTGACGCTGATTATAAAACGAATCCAGCTGTCGCTCGACAGCTCGCACGACTCATCGCATCCAGGGAACAGCACATCGCGGCCAATCAACTCTCAACGACCACCAGACTCGTCAGTTGGCCAATGTACAAAGGGATAGACGACGCCGTCCTTGCGAAAATGCCGCTCGAAATACAAACACTCCCTCGGTGGTATTCTCTCCTCAAAGGTAAGGTACTAGCCGAAGTCGACAAAGTCTGGAACGAAGCGAATTATCGGCCCGGATCAACTATCTAGGACCCGGAAAAACAAGCCGCTCACAAATATGACCCCAGGGAAGAGATCTTACGTGATTTCTGAGCCCTTTCATGCCTGCTTCAGTTAACCGCTCTCGCTATTAACCTTATGAAGAATGAAGAAATACTCGTCTTATTGGACGCCCGAATAGAGGAGATTGCGCGAAAAGTTTTCTTGGAATGCGATGGCACCAGTAGGGCTTCGGCCGAACCCACCACCAACGATGCTCCAGCGAAGCTGCGCGAGCAGCTAGCATTAATCAAAGCCAAGGAGCATGTGACAGTGAAAGAAGCTGCGTTGCTTCTTTCCTGCTCGGAAAGTCACATCCGCAAGCTGGTGATGCTGGCTCGGAAGGGCAAGTCTCGCCGGCCTGTTCCTTATTTTGACATGGAGGGCGTCACGATATTTCCTCGTGAATCTCTTTTGAACTGGGCCAGCCCTACCTCTCACATCCAAGTAGTTCAGTATGAAGCCGCCTAAGTCTCTCACCGCCAATAAGACCGCCCAAGCATCCACGATTATTCTCGGCCGCTCTCTACCGAGAGGGGAAAGCATCTATGACAATTAGACAACGTGGAAAGGAAGGCATTTGCGAGTCCCAGTTCTGGATTGATGGAACTTTCTATCAGTTCACCTTCAATGGAAAGAGCGGACGACCTCTGATCACATCGAAGAAACTGGCCAGAGAGAAAGAGTATGAGTTGAAACGTGAAATCAGACTCGGAACCAACTATAAGGATTCAGAGCTGAAAAACTTCGCGACATTTTTCGAACAGATCTATATGGATTATTCGCGGAAACACAAGACGGCTGTCTCTACCGCTTTTGACAAGCAGTTCGGAAAGCGGTTGGTCGAGGAATTCGGAGACAAGACCTTGAATCAAATCACGCCACGGATGATTGAGAATTACCTGGTCACACTGCTCAAAACCAACACACGTTTCGATCGGCCCCATTCTCCAGTCACTGTGCGGCGCCACTACAACATGCTGAACCAACTCTTCAATATGGCAAATCGAGAGCGACTAATTAGCGACAATCCGTGTCGGGAAGTAACCCGCACTGTGCTGAAGCAACTTCCAACATGGCAAAATCGCGAACGCTGGCTGAATAAGTACGCTGACGACGAAGAGGAGCGCCTCTTTGAGGCTTTCAACCAATACGGTGAACATTTGGCAGCTATCAGTCGGATAGTACTTAATACCGGCATTCGGCCTCCAAAAGAGGTACTTGCAATACGCAAGGGGCACGTGAATCTCGGGGATGAGGCGCGTTACTGTAGGGTCGAAAAAGGCGAGGTGCTAGTTCCGCCAAAGGCCGTTCTAGTTGCCAAGGGCAAGGATGGCAAGCCCCGCGTTTTGCCGTTGAACCAGATTGCGCAGAAGATCTTTAGCATCTTGCTTGAGGACGCAACTACCGGCGAGTGGCTGTTTACCAATCGCAAGGATGCGCCAATTAAAGCAATCAAGAAAGGCTTTGCTGCCGCTTGCGCGAGAGCCAGCATCGAAAATCTGCGGCCATATGATCTGCGCCACACATTCGCGACTCGCTTACTCGAACAGGGCGTTCACCACTATGTGATTTCCGCCTTGCTCGGACATGCAACGCCAAACACTGGGTTCGGCGCCGCGTCGCGCATGACGCCTGGTTACGCTCATGCCACTTGGGACATGATGGTGACTGCTGTTGCTACGATTGAGCGGCCTTTAGGATTCATCGAACGCACTCTCCGGACTTGATACATCAAGTTTTCCAAACCGGCGGCCTAATCTGGTAGTGACCAATTGGTCTGAATTAGAGAAAGGAAAGACCGACGCTTTGCCGTCGGATGAGGCTCGAGGCTGGATCGCACTTTGGTTCTCAATGAACCCACGACTCTTCAATCGCAAACCGCTCTTCTGGAGGTTCCTCATAACTCCTAATCAATTCGCCCCTTCGCATTAGGTCAAAGGGGTTCTCTGGTATCCACCTATTCGCTAATGCCAAATTTAAGATCGCCCGGAGTGTACACATCTCACGGTTTACCGTGGCGGCGTTGTGCACTATGTTACCTTCTTTGTCACTTCGATGCCGTTCATTCCGGTAAACTCGCAAATGGCCAAATCTAATATCCCGCACTATCATCTCACCGAAGAATTCATTGAAATGCATGAACTGGTCATCATACGCATCGCTGTCTACTACCTCTCGAAGTTTGCGACCCTCCACGTCGTATAACGCCTTACAACCCTCTGTATCCTCAAAATGCCTGGCCAGTTGGGCGAATGTCATATCGCGTGACTTCACCATTGCCTTGCCCCCTACCAGAAACTCATTCCGCAACTCTCCCTCTAATAACCTCGCTTCCATACGCGACGGAGCGCTTTTTGATAGTTCCTTCCGCTTACCGGTGATCTGATCCTTATAGAACAGTCGAGCGGTCCACTCTACTCGACCGCCCCTCCTTCGTTTGCGAACAGTTGTGAAACACTTCATCCAGAGTCCCTTCTTCCTCTTTTAAGATACAAAGAAAAGAGACAACAAACGAGAACTATTTTTTACTTGAGTTAGTTGCTTGAGGAAATTTATCTAAGGCAGTAGACCAGCTGGTAGGCATTTTGTTGAAATCAAACGATCATGCTTTTTCATAGTCGTTTGTCCCACCATTTGTCCCACCTTTCAATTTTGTCGGGGAGGGAAAAAAGGGCGCGAGAATTGAAATCTCTAAGGAAAATCGAGAGTCTGCCAAAAGTCTGCCAAATCTTGAAGGTAAGGATGATGGAGGGAGAAAATCTCGAAATAACCCAACAAAAATGGTAGGCGCGTGGGGATTTGAACCCCAGACCCCTACCGTGTCAAGGTAGTGCTCTACCCCTGAGCTACGCGCCTACAGTGCTTTCAAATCGCCGTAAAAACTGCTTCCAAAAGCGAGGCCCGAAAGTAACAAAGCACTTAGCGACTGTCAAGCGACTTACTTTTCGGTACTGATGCAGTTTGACTCGAACTTCATAGGATTAGAAACGAAATCAGAACCGGGAGCGGTAGCGACCGGCTAGTGCTTCAATGGCAAATTGAACGCCAGCCATAGAAAGTCCTTAGAAAAATTGAGTGTTCCGGCGGTCGCTACCGCTCCCGGTGCTGATTTCATGTAGACTTGCTGACCTTGTCTTCATTCGCTCGCTCCAGTTCAACATTGAAAATGCATCAGTACCACTTTTCGGAGGTGCTCCGCTGAGGTTTTGGTCCCCCTCAAAGGTTAGCCTTTCGCCGCAGTCTCTTCCCACTGGCGGTACAGAATCGCGAGACGCGCGTCGGTTTCGCGGTAGTCCTCGTCAAGTTTGACTAGCGCGGTTGCATCGCGAGCGACTTCCGGCAGCGACATCTCTTCGGAAATCTCTTGCAAACGTTTTTCAGTTTTCGCGATCTCAGTTTCAAGCTGGGCAGGGTTCAGCGTTTCGTTCTTGTGCTTATGGCGCCGGTTATCATCACCCTTATTCTTCTTGATGATCTTGATTCCTGGTGCTGTGGTCGCTACGGCCGCTGTCTTTCCTTTGCCCGCGCCTTTACCCGCGCTTTTCGATTTTCCACTGGTTGCCGCTTCGGTCTGGTCCGAAGAAGACTGACTGGTTTCCGTCTCGCCGTTTTGACCAGAGCTCACTTCCTTCGTAGAGAAGGCGGGTGAGTTGTTCACGGCTCTTCCGGAAGCTTTCCAATCGTGATATTCCGTGTAATCACCATCAAAGTGTTCGGCGAGTCCTTCACCGTCAAGGGCCAGAATCTGCGTAGCGACGCGATCGAGAAAATAACGATCGTGGCTGATCGTAAGAATAGTTCCCTCGTAGGCATCGAGCGCCTCTTCCAGAGCCTCGCGGGAGGGAATGTCGAGATGGTTGGTCGGTTCGTCTAACACGAGCACGTTCACGCGCGAGTAGATCAGCTTGGCCAGGGCCAGCCTGCCTTTTTCGCCGCCCGACAAATCGCGGACATGCTTGTAGACGTCGTCGCCTTTGAAAAGAAACTTCGCGAGGAACGAACGCAGCTCGCCGGCCGTTGCACTTGGCAACGCAACCCTGCGCAGCTCCATGATGATTTCATTTCTATCGTCGAGATCATCGAGTTGCTGCGCGTAATACCCGACCTGGACCTTCGTGCCCCAACGAATCTCACCCGAAAGCGGCGGCGTCTTTTTCAGAATTGTCTTCAGAAACGTCGTCTTACCAGAACCGTTTGGGCCAATGATCCCCAGGCACTCACCGCGCCTTAACACAAACGAAATGTCGCGGGCCAGAAGCTTGTCCGGATAGCCGATGGTCGTCTCGTCAACAGTCAAAACGTGGTTCCCTGCTCGCTCGATCGACTTCAGACGAAAATCTCCGGAAGACTGATCCCCGCGCACAGCGTCAATTCGTTCAAGCTTTGCGAGCAGCGTCCGGCGAGACTTTGCCTGCTTCGTTTTTTGTCCCGCGAGATTTCGCCGGATGAACTCCTCGGTCTTCGCGATCATCTGCTGTTGATTGTCGTAGGCGCGCTGCTGCGCTTCGCGACGCTCTTCGCGCTCGACGAGATAGTCGGAATAGTTGCCGGTGTAACTCGACGCGCGGCCGTTTTCCAGTTCGATAATTCGCTTGCATGCGCGGTCGAGGAAATACCGATCATGGCTGATGATTACAAAAGCTGACGGGTAGTCCAGCAGAAACTCTTCGAGCCATTCCACCGCGGCAACGTCCAGGTGGTTCGTAGGTTCATCGAGCAGGAGTACTTCCGGTTCAGCCAGCAGCAGGCGAACGAGGCCCAGCCGGTTCTGTTGCCCGCCGGAGAGCTTTTCAGTTTCCAAGCCCCAGGTCGAACGATCAAAACCCAAACCCTGCAGAATCGCTTCGGCTTTGGCGGCGTATTCAAAGCCGCCTTCCCTTTCGAACTGGTGCTGCAAATCGCTATAGCGCTCGAGTATCTCGTCGAGATTATCGACGGCCTCACCCATGCGATGCTCAAGTTCATGCATCTCGTGTTCGATCTGTTGCAGGTGGCCAAACGCCGCGAGCGCAGATTCGTGAACGGTCGAGCCGGGCTCGTAGTGAATGTGTTGGGCCAACAAGCCAAGGCGGATGCCCCGCGCACGTATCACGTCCCCGCGATCCGGCTGTTCCTCCTGGTTGATGAGACGGAAAATTGTTGTCTTGCCGGAGCCGTTGCGACCAACCAGCCCGACGTGCTCGCCAGGATTGATTTGCAGCGAGACGCCGCGCAGAACGTCCTGCGTGCCGTAAGACTTATGTACTTCTGAAAGCCGGAATAACATTTCGCTATGCTGCTTCCAATCTGCAGCTTCCCTCAACTCACTTGTAGACAACCGTCAGGGCTTTTGTCAGAACTGCCTGCGTTGGCGGCGGGCCGGGTGCGATTAACAAGCTGCCCGCTAACGCAGGCGGTTCTGACAGAACAATTGCAGGTCGCGGCCACCGTTAAAAAAAGCGGGTGCGGAGCTAGCTAAGCCTTCCGCACCCGCGCCGAGATGGTTACAAAAACTTAGGGTTTCACCGAAGCGCTTGCCTTCGGGCTGGCCGTCGCGGCGGCCGGCGAAACAGAAACTGAAGGCGCGGTCGACGGTGTTGATGCGGCTCCCGCGGGTGGAGACGCGACGGTGCCAGGCGACGCCGGACGCAGGCCCAGATTGCTGGGATTGTTAAGCATCGTGCTGGCCATGTTGTTGGTAATCTTCGCCTCGTTCATCGCAACCTCGAGCAACGCGGCCTTGAGGATATCTTTCCGCTGGTTGATCAAAGCCTGCGTAATCTGCTGACGAACGTTCGGACTCTCAAGCGTCAGGTTTTCGGTTTGTAGACGCTTCTCTTCAAGTTTGAAAATGTACCACTTGCCGTTATTGAAGCGAATAGGATCCGTGATGTCACCAGGCTGAATGGTGAAAAGGCGACTAACCAACTCGGGTGGAAAGCCGTTCTGCTTCAGGTCGTCTTCGGTTGCGAAGCCGATGTCGCCGCCGCGGGCAATGCTGCTCGCGTCTTCGCTTTTGGCTCGCGCCACCGTGGCGAAGTCGGCGCCGCCTTTTAGTTGCTGCGAAATGTTGTCGATTTTCAGTTTTGCTTCGGCTTCATTCTTAGCGTCGTTCGTCGCCCCCTGCGCGGATTGATCGGCGGGGTCAACCATTATCATGGCAAGAGCGACACCGCGAGAACTAACGAATCTTTCGCGGTTACCGTTGTAGAAGTCTTCAACCTCTTTGTCATTGACTGTGATCCTGGAGTTGTACTTGTCCTGAAGTTTCTGGATGGCGATATTTTTTCGCGCTTCCTCACGCAGCGACTCCATGTTCATATTCTGCGCCGTCAGATTCTTTTGGAAATCATCGTCCGTCATTCCGGACGCCTGTTTCTGCTGGTTGATGATGGCGGTGATCTCGTCTTCGGTCGGGAGCAGTTTCTCGCGGTCTGCGCGCTGGAAGAGCACCTCCCGCTGAATCAAACCACCCAGCACCTGCAAACGCGCCTGGGCCAACTCGAGTTGCGAAAGCTGCGCCTGCTTGCCTTCCGCCTGTATGCTCACGCCTCGCTCAACGTCCGCCGACATAACATTTTTTCCGTTGACCGTTGCTGCAACCATACTCTCTTTACTGTCGGAACTGGCGCTGTTGCCGCACGCTGCCAGCGAGAGAAGAATCGCCGCCAGAATGGTTCCTGAGATAGTTAATTTTGCCGTTCTTTGCACTTTGAATCGTTGCTCCTTTAGAAATCTGCTGATGTCACCAGCCGCGTGCTTGCTTGACGAGCCGGAAATGCCTTTGTTATAAATTGCGTTTCAATTATTGCCTCTTACTCAGTCCTGTGAGCCGCGGCAATCATTTAAGCTCTGGAGGTATCATAAAAATCATGGCCAAACGTTGCGAAATCTGCGGCAAGGGTCCGCAATTCGGGAACAATGTTTCTCACGCAAACAATCGAACGCCGCGGCGCTTTAATCCAAACCTGCAATCGATTCGGGTGCAACTGCCGCAAGGCGGCGCCCAAAGGAAGAAGGTTTGTACGAGCTGCATCAAAGCTGGAAAGATCGCTAAAGCCGCTTAACTTCTCGGTTAACTTTCAAATGATTCCGGCGCCAGGTTCAAAGCCTGCGCCGGTTTTTCATTCTCCAGCCAGCGCAATTACCTCGATCTCGACCCTCGCGTCGCGCGGCAACCGGGCCGCCTGAACAGTGGCGCGCGCGGGCGGATCGACTGTAAAAAACTTCCCGTAAACTTCGTTCATCGCCACAAATTCCTGCATGTCGAGCAGGAATACGGTGGTCTTAACCACGCGGTCGAGGCTGCTGCCTGCCGCCGCGAGCACGGTCGCCAGGTTTTTCAGAACCTGTTCCGTCTGCTCTTGCAATTCCCCCGGCAACAAACTCGCCGGTAGCTGGATCAATGGGTATTTGACCGGACGCGAATACGAACCCATTTGCCTTGACGGCTTGGGAATACGGCCCGATCGCCTGTGGCGCGTGGTCGGTTTGGATGATCTGCTTCACTGTTGCGATGGCTTCTTTTTTTGACTAGGCAAACAAAGAGCGGATTGTATCAGAAACGTTCAGAGAAGGCCAAAGAGGGCAAACTTAACCGCCAAGACGCCCAAGATCGCCAGTTGGTAAGTGACTGCGTCGATGTTTCGCGTGACTCCGCTTCGACGGACTTTGAGAAGGCGTCAACTTCATCAGACTTCCTTCGCGCGACTGTTTCGGTTGACCCAGTTGAAAAGCTTGGCGCACCTGGCGTCTTGGCGGTTTACTAGACAGCGCCCTGCATTCGTTCGACGTCGAGGACTCCGGGTACGCCTTTGATTGAGCTGATGACTTTGTCCAGGTGCTTCACGTCAAAAACTTCTACGGTGACTTCAACATGTCCCTTCTCGTCAGAGCCGACGGAGGCGCGCGCATCGCGAATGCCGGTTTTCATGTCTGAAATAGCGCCAGTGATGCCGGCGATCATGCCGGTGCGATTCTCGGTAACGGCAAGCAGTTTGACCGTGTAAGCGGTTTTTTCCGGGCGGCTGGCCCACTCGACAGCTACAATTCGTTCCCGATTAATCATGAGCGAGGCGACGTTTTTGCAGCGCTTCTCATGAACAGCCACGCCCTTGCCACGCGTGACGTAACCGACAATCTCCTCGCCGTGCAGCGGATTGCAACAGCGGGCGCGGGTGACCATCAGGTCGTCGACGCCGCGAACTACGATCGAATCGTCGCCGAAACGGATCAGCCGTTTGACGGCCCGCACGCCGCTGCGCAGCCGCGACTCTTTCTGCTTATCGAGTTGCTCAAACTGCTCGGGACCGAGATATTTGGCGATCACGTTTCGCGGAATCAACTTGCCGTAACCAATGCCCGCCAGCAGATCTTCGACGCGCCCGTAGCCGTATTCGCCGGCCACTCGCTTCATCTGGCCGTCGTTGTCGCTGAAAAGTTTCTTGGGCGAGAGTTGAAATCTCGCGGCCTCTTTCTCGAACAACTTCCTGCCAATTTCGATCGACTCGGCTCGCTGTTGCTCGGCGACCCAATGCCTGACCCGGTTTCGCGCTCGCGAGGTGACAATAAAGTTCAGCCAGTCGCGCGAGGGGTGTGAATTCGATGTGGTCAAAATCTCGACCATGTCGCCGTTTTGAATTTGGTTGCGCAGCGGCACCATGCGACCGTTGATGCGAGCGCCGGTGCAGGTGTTTCCAACTTCGGAGTGGATCGAGTAGGCGAAGTCGACGGTCGTGGCGCCGCGCGGCAGTTGAATGACCTTGCCCATCGGCGTGAAGGCATAAACGTCTTTGGGGTAAAGATCGAGCTTTAGCGAATCGAGAAAGTCGCGCGAATCTTTGACCTCCTGCGTCCATTCCACCAAAGAGCGGAGCGCGAGAAAGGCGTTGTCATCTTCGCGCGCGCCGCGCTTGCCTTCCTTGTATTTCCAGTGTGCGGCGACGCCCTCTTCCGCAATCTGATGCATTTCTTCAGTGCGAATTTGCACTTCGAACGATTGGGCGTCGGCGCCGATAACCGAGGTATGAAGCGACTGGTAAAGATTGTCGCGCGGCGTGGCAATCCAATCCTTAATGCGACCCGGCACCGGTCGCCAGGTGTTATGAATGACGCCCAGGGCTGCGTAGCAATGCCGCACCTCGTTCGGCGTGATCACACGCGCCGCCACCAGATCGTAGACCTGGTCCAACTCGATCTTTTGACTCTTCAGCTTTTTCCAAATTGAGTAGAGACGCTTCACCCGGCCTTCAACCCGAACAAAGGGCACCTCGGCTTCGTTCATCTTCGCTTCAATGCGTTCGGTGACACCGCTTAGGAAGGCTTCATTCTCCGCGCGCCGCTTTTCCAGTTGCTCGGCCAGTTCGCGATAGTCCTCCGGATGCAGATGCCGGAACGCCAGGTCTTCAAGTTCACCGCGCAGCTTACCCATGCCGAGACGATGGGCGATGGGCGCGAAAATTTCCATGGTCTCTTCCGCGATCCGCTTGCGCTTCTCCGGATTGAGATACTGAAGCGTACGCATGTTGTGAAGACGATCGGCGAGCTTCACCAGCACGATGCGCACATCGTCAACCATCGCGAGGAGCATCTTGCGAACGTTTTCCGCTTGCTGCTCTTCACGAGAAACATTGCTGATCTGCGTAATTTTCGTCAGGCCGTCAACCAGGTGGGCAATCTCTTCGCCGAAGTACCGGCGAATCGTGTCGAGATCGACGAGCGTATCTTCGACCACGTCGTGCAGCAGTCCGGTCGCCACTGACACTTCGTCCAGCTTCATGTTGGCGAGGATGTTGGCGACCTCGAGCGGATGGACGAGGTACGATTCGCCCGAGGCACGTTTTTGACCCTTGTGTTCGCGGGCGGAAAACAGGTAGGCCCGGCGAAGCAGATCAAGATTCGCTTGCGGATGATTACGCGCTACGTTCTCGACAATTTCTTCGATGCGAATCATTGCGGAGTAGCCGACCGTTGTTGAGCAACATGCTGGACGACTGATTGAGTATAACAAAAAGGTGATGCCCGACCCGAAAGTCGAGCATCACCCCGGTTCACGCTTACAAAAAACTTCCGCGGACTATTTCTTAGCCGGTGAGGCAGCCGCCTTGGCAGCCTCTGCTTCTTCCTTCTTCTTCTGATTTGCTTCACTTAAAGCAATCGTGCGTTTCTGCGCTTCCTCACGCTGTTTGTCCAACTGCACTTTGTCCTCTACCTTGCCGTCCATCTCAGCCAGGCGGGAAGCTTCAATCAGGAGGTTCGTTTTGTAGGACCAGGCAGATTCGTTATTTGGATCGAGCTTGATAGCGTTTTCAACTTCTTCGAGGCCAAGCTTCACACAAGCCTGGGCCGTGTCAAAATCTTTCTGGTTCTGCGGCTTCTTGAAGGTGATGGTCGCTTTATTGCCCGCCCCGATTGCCATGGTCTTATTGGTAGGCAATTCAGTTATCTTGAAGGAGCAATCCCAATTCTTGCTGGCCAGGATGGTGTAGGCTTCGGCCCGCTTTTCAGGCTCAGCGCTCGCATCGTTCGCGCGCGTAGAGATCCAGGAGCGCAATTTCGTCGTCTTCCTTGATCGCTCCATAAAGATAGGCGATCGCTTTGAAAGACTTCTTCACTTTTGGGATTTTTTCCCAGGATTCGTTCATAAGCCAGGATTGCCTCGTTGGCCTTGGCAATGTTTTCGGGCGCTTGAACACCGGGGCGATATTGCGCGTGAATCGTGCGGGCAATAAAAATCGGCGCCGTCTTGCTTTCAGGATCAAGCTCGAGAGCCTCTGCGGGAGTACTGCTCGGCTTCCTCAAAATGTCCTTCGTGGTAGGCGCGCGCCGCCTCATTCAGTTGGTTCTTCGCCCGAATCCGGTTGACAATTCCACAACCAGACGTCGAGACAACAAGAATCGCCAACGCGATGACGACTCTAGTTTGAGAGAGTTTCATTTATCCGTGACTCCATTTAGGTGATTGGGCCCAGGGCCAACTGAGGGCTAGAGATGTTACGCCGCCTGACGGCAGATGTTTACGCTTGGCGGCAGTCAGTAACTCTATTGTGGCAGATCGTCTACCTGCAAGCCCGACCGGATTTGCTCCCGCGCCTTTGATCGCATCGATCACTTTAACCACGTCGCCGTATTTTACCGAGCGCGGGGCCTTCACGAAAACCGTCTTCTCGATGCGGTCTCCTTCAGGCACGTCCGTGCGCGTTTCCATTCCGGGCTTGTAGGCACGCGTTTCTTTGCGTTGCCGGAATAGCTGAAGCAGCTTTGAACTCAACGGCGCCGTGTCGTTAACCGAACCGATGCTGTCCTGGTTGAGCTTGAGCTGAAGATCATTGGAAATTGAAACGACGAGTGTCAGAGGGTTGGGCTTTAGCTGGCTTAGGTCTTCGTTAGGATCCCGCTGGGTTGGGATATCCGCCTGAAAACGACTGGGCTTAAGCGGCGTGATCACCATGAAGATGATAAGCATTACCAAAAGCACGTCGATCAGCGGCGTGACGTTGATATACGGCACCGCCTTCGACGACTTAGCTTTTTTAGTTCCCAATTCCATTAGCTAACTCCTTATGAATGCCTCGACCGCTCTTCAAATAAGCGGTTAGGCAGGTTTGGCGGCCGGGGCGGCTTCCCCGCCCTTACGCTTATCTGCCACTAATCCGATCTTGTCGACTCCGAGCGCTCTGACTTCGTTGATGACGTTGACGACGTCTCCGTAACTAACGCTCACGCCGCTCTTGATGTAGACGACCTTGTCTTCTTCCTTCTTGATCAGGCCCAACATCTTCTCAACCTTGTCCTTGAGCTGCTCCTTCATCACCCGATCTTTGCCAAGATAGTACTCGCCGTCACTCGGGATCGAGATAACAATCGAGTTGTCCTTGATGATCCGCTGATCCTCTTCGGGGTTGGCGAGGTCCTTCGGCAGGTTGACCGTGACGCCGTGCTGCAACATGGGTGTGACCACCATGAAGATGATCAAAAGCACCAACATGATGTCGACCATGGGTGTGACATTAATGTCTGAGTTTAAGCCGCTGGCATCGGTTCCCGCGCCCATTGACATAGCTAAATCTCCTTTGAACTACAACAAACCCGCCACGCCGGACGAGTCCTGATGGGACGCAATCGTCCCATCAGATCAACAATTGATCCTTGACTACGACTTCAACTGCTTCGTACGGTTCTTGATAAAGTAGTCGACCAGCTCCGACGCCGAGTTATCCATCTCGACAATGAAGCCGTCCACTTTACCGGTGAAGTAATTGAAGAGCCACACAGCCGGGACCGCCACTAGCAGTCCAAGCGCGGTGGTAAAGAGCGCTTCCGAGATACCGCTGGCTACGGCGCCGATACCTGCCTGGCCGGCGTCGCCCATGGCACTGAAAGCGTTGATAATTCCGAACACCGTGCCGAAGAGACCCACGAACGGAGCCGTCGAACCAATCGTCGCGAGGCCCGACAAGCCACGTTTGAATTCGGCCGTCTTGATCGCGATTGCTCGCTGCAGGGCTCGCTTCGAAGCTTCGATTTCATCGCCGGAGATGTCAGACGAACCTTCATGAGCGCGAAATTCCTGCAAACCACTGCTCACTACCATCGCGAGGTGCGACTTGCGATGCTTGTCGCTGATATTGATCGCTTCCTCGATGCGATCATTTTTCAACGCCTGGGCTACGCGCGGCGCAAACTCACGCGACTGCTTCTTCGCTGCCGTATACGTCAAGTAGCGCTCGACCATGATGGCAATCGAATAGACCGACATGATCAGCAGAGTGACCACCACCGCGATCGCGACGGCGCCCATACTCTTGACCATAGCCATGAGTGAAAAGTGATTCACTGAAGGCGTTGGCGAAGGAGTAGCCTCCGCTGCCTGCCACAGAAAGACCATCAAGCCAAACGCTTTCGTTCCTAGAAGACTGGTTAGAATAGTCACGGTAAACCCTCCAAAAGGTTTTTCTTACATTGATAGCTCGCAGAGAACCCGCAGAATGAGCCGTAGAGGCTCGCACGGCGCTGAACCTCTACGGTTTACTGGGCCACGAAATTGTACGTGATGACGCCTGTCACCTTAACGGGCTGTCCCGATAACTTGGTAGGGGAAAACCTCGCCCCGCGCGCCGCCGCAACAGCCACTGCCTGCAGCAATGGATGACCCTTAACGGCCTGTGCAGAGATCACGTTGCCATTTTCGTCGATGGTTACCTGGACCACGACCGTACCGGAAGCGTGGGCCTGTCTTGCGATGGGCGGATAAGCTGGCTTTGGCAGGCTGATAGCTTTGCCATTAAGCACGCCACCAGAAATTGGCGCTCTGGGCGGAGTCGGCTTGGGCTCGGGTGGCGGCGGCGGATCCTCGGCGATGTTGACGCGCGTGGGCCCGGTGGCAACGCCGGTTCCAGTGCCTGGTCCAGATGCTACCGGAGCCGCGGCATTAGACGATTCGTTGCCGATGACTGTGGTCACGCCACGTCGCACCGGCGGAATGTCACTAGCCTTGGCGGATATCTCTTTGGGAGCAACGCGAGATTCCGAAACGTCGGCAATCAATTCCTTGCGGACATCCACATTCTGGTCTTTGTTTTGTGGCTTGGCCTCTTGTTGCCGTTCCGGCTCGTTCTGCTGTTGCGGAACCGGCACGGGAGCGACCAGCGTCGTCAACTCCAGATCCTGCTGGTCAAGCTGTGAATCGGCATACATGATGCCGAAGACCAACAAGGCGGTCCCAATAACAAAGTAGATGGCTACGGTTCCTAATAGAAACGAGCCTTTCCGTCCCAGATCTTGCTTGTGGGAACCAGACTCTACGAGATTCTCGAACATGTTAATCCTCCCAATTCCGGTGCCAAATGGATCAGGGGTGCAAAATACTCAGGATACGAATCAATTGCGTCTGAAACGTCAATATTCCACCCGCCTGAGTGCGACTACAAATGAAGGGGAAACTGCAGCTCAGTGATATTGAGCACATCGAGTCAAAAACTGAAAAGCCGCGTGCGAGAAAAAAACTCGCCGGCCCCTTCAACAGACTGCCGCGCATCCAACCTTCGCCAAACAACGCGGGTCGACTCTTGAAGTATTTAATTGGCCAGCAACGGCAGCAGTCTATGCCGCATCGCGCGGCAAAGTCAAGCGCAAATTTAAGTTAAGTTATCGCGAAAAGATTGTCTGCACCCACCGTGCGCGTAGCGCAATTCTATGCGCGACCGGCGCCACGAGTGCGCTTCGCAGCTCCACTTGCCAACGCTTCACGCTTGGGCGCAACAGTCGCGCGCGGGCCTCTCGGCTCGGTGCGGCTGGCGGCGGTAGTGGCCGCGCGATCCGCACGTTCGAGGCGTTGCTCCCACCACACCATGATCGGACTAGCAATGGCGACAGACGAATACGTACCGAAGATGACACCGATCAGCAACGCCAGCGAGAAGCCGCGCAGGACTTCACCACCAAAGAGCACCATGGCCAACACGGAAAGAAAAACCAGGCCGTTAGTGATCGTGGTTCGCGAAAGCGTTTGATTGATCGCGTCGTTGGTAATTTTGTAGAGCGACTCGCGCCGGTGTAACCGACGGTTCTCTCGAATTCGATCAAATACGACGATCGTGTCGTTGACGGAAAAACCTACTAGCGTCAGCAAGGCGGCGATAACGGTGAGGCTGATTTCCCATTGGAATATGGAGAAGAAGCCGAGCGTCACCAGAACGTCGTGAAAAACGGCGATCACGGCGGCGGCGCCGTAGGTCCACTCAAACCGAAACGCAATGTAAATAAGAATTCCGACGAGGGCCGCCAGGGTGACTGCGATCGCCTTGTTACGGAGTTGCGCCCCTGCGACAGCGCCAACCGCATCCGTTCCGATGATCTCGTAGGCGTCATTTTCGGCGCCAAACTTATTCAGTCCTGACTTAACACGCTCGCGACCCAGATCCACCTGGGCTTGCGACTGAGTCTGACTTTGTCCCTTCAAGCGGCAGCTTGATCAGCATGGTGTCTGGCTTATCAGTCACCGGCTGAATCACGGCATCGTTTACGCCGACTCTTACTCAAGGCATCGCGAATGTCCTCCGCCGATGGCCGCTGCCTTTGAACCTGGCCGTGACCACCGTGCCGCCTTTGAAGTCCACGCCCAGGTTGAAGGCTTCGGTGCCATTGGGATGTTGCCACTGGCGAAACACAGCCGAGCCGAGACCAGCGAGCATTAGCAGCAGAGAAATCGCAATGAAAATCCGGCGATTCGCCAGCCAGTCGATATTAACGTTCTTGAAAACTTCAATCATAATTCAGCCAATCATCAAGCCGCGGTTATGAAATCACCTCGCGTTAGATGCTCAACGTCTCCATCTTCCGTTTGCGACTCAACTCCCACATGAAAATCGTCCGCGAAACATAAACCGCCGAGAAGAGATTTATCAGCAAGCCCAACACGAGTGTGACTGCGAAACCGCGCAACGGACCAGTGCCAAAAACGAACAGGAACAACGACGAAATGATCGTCGTCACGTGCGTGTCGATAATGGTCACAAAAGCGCGCGCAAAGCCCTGCTCGATAGCCGAGGGAATGGTCTTCCCGCTTTTCAATTCTTCACGTATGCGCTCAAAGATGAGCACGTTCGAGTCGACCGCCATGCCGATGGTCAGAATGATTCCCGCGATACCGGGCAGGGTCAGCGTCGCGCCAAACAGGATCAGTGCCGCGAGCATCAAAATCATGTTCAGGATCAACGCGACGACCGCATTAATGCCGGCGCCGCGGTAATAGAAGAGCATGAAGACCACCACCAGCAGCAACCCAACGAGCGAAGCCCGCACGCCCGAGCGGATAGAATCAGCGCCCAGGCTCGGACCGACTGTGCGCTCTTCCATGTATTCAATCGGCGCAGGCAAAGCACCCGACCTCAGCGTCAACGCCAAATCGTCGGCTGAATGCTTTGGTGAACCGTCCTGAGATTTCACCCTGATCGCAGATCTGCGACTTGATGAACGCGATCGACTTCACCTCGTCGTTCAAAACCACGCCCATGTACTCGTTGATGTTCGCGCCAGTCCAGGCGCCAAACTTTTCAGCGCCGGCAGGCTTGAGGGCAAAAGCGATCTGATAGGTGTCGCCGCCGCCCTGACCCTGAACAGCCGACGCGTTGCGCAGTTCGCTGCCGTCGACGACCGCCGGATACTCGACCACCACCCATTTCTTTTCTTTCGGCGCCGCGTCGGTAGTCGCCTGAGCGTCTCCCGCTGCCGGTTCATCTCGTTCGGAATACGGAAGCACGCGCCGGTTTGCCGGAACTGTGCCGCCGAACGACTGCTTCGCTTCGTCCTCGGAATTGTAGGTCGTGAAAGGTTGCGGGACTCGGCGGGCTGACCACGTGAACCAACTCGAGCTTTGACTCAGCTTTCAGCAGTTCTTTGACGCGCTCGGGATCCTGTATGCCAGGCATCTGGACAAGAATTTGATGCGAACTCTGCGCACCGTGCCGCTGCACGAGAGGCTCGGCAACCCCAACTGCATCCAGGCGGCTTTCAATGATTTTCTTCGCCTGTTCCGTGGCCTGTTCGGCAATTGCTGATTGCGCCGCCGCAGGCAAGTTCCAGGTGATCGTGTTGCCGCTCGTTGAAGACGTCCACTCCGTAAGGTCGATCTTCTTCTTAACAGCTTCCTCAATCTCAGTCAGCTTTGCAGCGTCGCCGGCCTCCAGGACCATGCGATAGTTGCCGGGCGCAATTTCGGGTCTGACATCAGTCACCTGAAAGCCGGCATCGTACGGCGGCCTTCTTGATCGCGATCGCGTCTGCGGTGGTGAGATTCTTGAGAACCTCTTCCGTCTTCGCCCGCATCACGAGGTGCGACCCACCTTTAAGATCGAGGCCGAGATGAATATTTTGCGCAAGCGTGGCTTTGATTCCCGACCAGGTAAAGTCGTGGAGCGTAGGACGACGGCGTGGGCCGATGACTACGTAAAGACCGACCAGGGTAACCAGGGCAATTATGATTGTACGCTGAAGGAGGTTCTTCTTTTTCATTGCAAAGAAATCTTCACCAGGATTAAAACGCGGCTACTTCTTCTCTTCCTCTTCGAATGCCGGCAACCGCTGACCGGGCAATTTCGAGAATCGACTTGTCTGCACTTCTGATAAGAAAGCTCGTGTCTCGCACCGTCGTGATCGTGCCGATGATGCCGCCGGTGGTGACCACCCGATCGCCGGCTTTAAGTTGAGAGATCGTCTCCTGCAATTCTTTCTGCCGTTTTTGTTGCGGACGGATCAGCAGCATGTAGAAGACGCCGATGATGAGGAGCATCGGAAGCAAGCCGCCGAGCGCTCCCAAGCCGCCTTGAAATATGATTAGTGAAATGGTCATCGAAAATATCTAGTTGCCTTTTGGAATGTCCGCCGTCTTTGTTCGTTGTCTTGCGGAAACTACTTTTGGTTTTCAAATCTCACGTTTGAAATTCAGTCAGACTTCAAATCTAAGATTCCAGATTTCAAGATTCATGAGCCCGCAGCTAACCACTGCTGAGCGCTTTGTCTTCTTCGTTTGCGTTCAGCCGCTCGGTGAACTCTCGTCGAAATTTAGTGAAATTGCCAGACCGGATAGATTGCCTGACGCGTCGCATAGTGTCAAGGAAGAAGGCCAAATTATGGTGCGTTAGCAGGATGCTGCCGAGCATTTCGCCCGCATTGCAAAGGTGACGCAGATAAGCGCGCGAGTGTCGCCGGCAGACGGCACAACTGCACGACTCGTCCAAAGGCCTGGTGTCCAAAGCCCACTGCGCGTTCTTCACGTTCACCTTGCCAAGCGCCGTAAACGCCTGTCCGGTGCGCCCGTTTCTGGTCGGCAGCACGCAATCAAACATGTCGATGCCGCGCGCGACGCCTTCAAGCAAGTCCTCCGGCGTGCCCACGCCCATCAGGTACCGCGGCTGCTCGGCCGGCAACTCCGGCGCGATCTCGCCGACCACCCGCCACATGACGCTCTTCTCTTCGCCGACGCTCAGGCCGCCGATGGCGTAACCGTCGAAACCGATCTCGCGCGTGCGCTCGAGGCTTTCGCGTCTCAAATCCAGATGCGCTCCGCCCTGCACGATGCCAAAGAGCGCCTGGGCCCCGTTAAGCCCGTTAATTTCGCTAAGACCGCCGCCGGAACCTGTTCGCCCTGAATCCAAACCCTGCTCCTGCAAAACATCAAACTGCGCCCGCGATCGTTTGGCCCAGCGCGCGGTCAGCTACATGCTTTCGCGGGCGACCTCAGGCGGCGCTTCCGCCGCGGCACATTCATCAAACGCCATCACGATGTCGGACCCGAGCGCCGCCTGAACCTCCATCGAAACTTCGGGAGACAGAAACTGGAGACTGCCGTCGAGATGCGAACGAAACTGCGTGCCCTCTTCCGAGATCTTTCTGAGCGCGCCCAGACTCCAAACCTGAAAGCCGCCGGAATCCGTCAGCAGCGCGCGGTCCCAGCTGATGAAGCGATGCAGCCCGCCGCACTTGCGAATGACCTCGGCGCCCGGTCGTAACCAAAGATGATAGGTGTTGCCGAGAATGATGCGCGCGTCGAGTTCGTCTTCGAGCGCTTCGGCGCGGATGCCCTTGACGGTTCCCGCCGTGCCGACGGGCATGAAGACGGGCGTCTCGATCGGGCCGCGGCGCGTGGTCAGCAAGCCCGCGCGCGCCTCACCGTCGCGGGCAAGCACTTCAAATTGGATCGGGGAGCTACCGGACATTCTTGCGTAGTCACTGCACAGGGTTTCAACGCCAAGTGCGGTGTCGATGTCGATGTCGATGTCGATGTCGATGTCGATGTCGATCGTTTAGAGGCGGGCATTGCCCGCCGGTTCATGCTACCGAACACGAGACGGCGGGCAGTGCCCGCCTCTAAACGGTACTGTCAAACACTCATTACTCATCTCGCACCTGTCGCTTGTCACTGGTTACGTTTACGCTTCTTATGCTTCTCAATAATCCGCAGCGGCGTCGCAAAGAAGTCGAATTCTTCGCGCAAGCGGTTCTGCAGGTAACGCGTGTAAGAAAAGTGCAGCCCTGCCTTTCCGCCCGAAGTGAACAGCACAAACGTCGGCGGCCGCACACTGACTTGCGTCATGTATTGCACGTGCAGACGCGAAACGCCGCCCTTGACCGGCGCTGGGGCGCTGCCTCCGCGCGGCTGCGAAACTGCTTCTTCAAAAAACTGCGTTGAGCTGCGACGTTGCGATGCGCCGGTTGCGCGCTTCATTAGCGCGCACCGCCAGGCCGAGAAGATTCTCAACTCGCTGGCCTTTCAACGCGGAGATCATGATGACCGGCGCCCATTCGAGGAACTTCATCTTCGCTCGCACCTTGCGCTCAAACTCCATCGACGTGCTCGTCTCCTTATTCTTAACCGCGTCCCACTTGTTGCACGCGATGATGATCGAGCAACCGGCGTCATGCGCGTAGCCGGCAATGTGCGCGTCGAGAGCCGTCGGTCCTTCTTCAGCGTCGATCACGACGATCGCAACGTCCGCGCGCGCCAGACTTTTCATGGCCATGACGACCGAAAGCTTCTCGGCCATCTCGCCGGTCTTGCCCTTCCGACGAATTCCGGCGGTGTCGATCAAGCGAAATTGTTGTTCGGGAGTAGCAAGGAGCGTGTCGATAGCGTCGCGGGTGGTGCCGGCGACGGGCGAGACGATCACGCGCTCTTCTCCGATCAGCCTGTTTAGTAAAGATGACTTGCCGACGTTGGGACGTCCGATGATCGCGAGGCGCAGCTCGCGGGTTGAAAGGCTTTCAGGTGAAAACTGAGATCTGAAATGTGATGGAATCTCCGATTTGGAATCTGAAATTTCAGGGTCGTGGCCAAGGTTTGCGCTCTCGTTCGATCTCAGATCTGAAATTTGAGATGTCAAATTTGAGATTTCAGATTTCTGTTCAAATCTCAGGTCCTTCACCAACGCGTCGAGCATCTCCCCCAACCCAATTCCCTGCTCCGCCGAAACCGGAAAGACCTCTTCAAACCCAAACCGGTAAAACTCTCCCGCCTCCGCTTCCACTCGCGCCTTCTCTGCCTTGTTCGCCGCCACTAACACGCGTTTGCCGGTCGCGCGCAGCAGTTTCGCCAGCTCTTCATCGAGCGGCGTCAGCCCGAGCCGGGCATCAACCACCCAAATGATCGCTTGGGCGTCGTCGATGGCGAAGCCGGCTTGTTTGAAAATTTCCGCCGGGATGACCGCGTCGTCGTCGGGAATGATGCCGCCCGTATCCACGATGGAGAAACGCGCGCCGGCCCATTCCACCTCGCCGTAAATGCGGTCGCGCGTGATGCCGGGCTCATCGCCGACAATGGAGCGCCGCTGGCCGATTAGCCGGTTAAATAGGGTGGATTTGCCGACATTCGGCTGACCCACAACCGCCACCAACGGCAGCGCCGGCTTGGTCGTCGACACAACTTGCTCAATTTCTTTTACAGCTTCAACAGTCATAGATAATTGTATTGCCTCGCTGAACACGGTAGGGCAAGTGGCGTGAATTTGCCAGCGGCTACGCGGTCAGAATTTATTTGGAGTGCGCTGACCTGTCAGCGCTTTCGTTCCATGGCGGCTTGACGCCATGTTGTCAGTTTGTGCAATTCGTGGTCGCGACAGGTCGCGACCGACCAAAGCGGTGACAGGTCACCGCACTCCATACCAGACAGAACTCTGGACAGAACAACGCTCGCAAGGTAGATTCTTCGGCCTGCGACTGCATTGGCATTCTCGCCGCGAAAGACTTCCGACTGATTTGGAGGCTACGCATGACACCCGCAGGATTCGGTCTCTCCGCGATCGAACAGATCGCGGTCAACGCACGCGACATCGAACGCGCGATCAACTTTTATCGCGACACGCTCGGCATGAAACTGCTTTTCAGCGTGCCGCCCAACCTCGCCTTCTTCGATTGCGACGGCATCAGGTTGATGCTCTCGCTGCCGGCGAAGCCCGAATTCGATCACGCCAGCTCAATCATCTATTTCAAAGTCGACGACATTCAGCAAGCGCACGCGACGCTCTCTGAGCGCGGCGTCGTATTTGAGGGCGAGCCGCTTTTTGTCGCCGACATGGTCACTTACGATCTCTGGCTGGCTTCATTTCGTGATTCAGAAAACAACCTGCTGGCGCTGATGAGCCACGTGGCAAAAGAATCATATTAGCCGCGGATTAACGCGGATGGGAGCAGATCGGGAATGACACTGCGAACGGAAACGTAGTTCTAATTCTTGATCAGATCCGCGCTCATCCGCGTTCATCCGCGGCAAATAGTCTTAACTGGAGGCATTGATGAAACGTAGGAAGTTTTTGGAAACGAGCGCGCTCGGGTGCGCACTTGCAATGACCCAGCCGGCGTCAGTGATCGCCAGAACGTCTTCATCCGAACTTCCCGTTTCGCCGCCAAAAGAATTTGAACTGGACGAACTCACAATCACTGAGTTGCAGGAAGGCATGAAGTCAGGCAAGTTCACCGCGCGTTCCCTCGTCAAGAAGTATCTCGATCGCATCGACGACATCGACAAGGACGGTCCGCGGGTAAACTCTGTAATCGAGTTGAACCCTGACGCGGTTGCCATCGCCGAGTTGCTCGATCGCGAGCGCAAGGAAAAAGGCCCGCGCGGACCGCTTCACGGAATCCCAATCTTAATTAAGGACAACATCGACACCGCGGACCGCATGATGACGACCGCGGGCTCACTCGCCCTCGTCGGCTCGCGCCCCGCGCAGGATGCTTACGTTGCGCGCCGACTGCGTGAAATGGGCGCGGTGATTTTGGGCAAGACGAACCTCAGCGAGTGGGCCAACATTCGCTCGAGCCGTTCGAGCAGCGGCTGGAGCGCGCGCGGCGGCCAAACCAAAAACCCCTACGCGCTCGATCGCAATCCCTGCGGCTCGAGTTCCGGCTCAGGCGCGGCCGCCGCCGCCAACCTTTGCGCTGCCGCTGTCGGTACTGAGACCGATGGCTCGGTAGTCTGTCCCTCGTCCGCGAATTCGCTGGTGGGCATCAAGCCGACGCTCGGATTTATTGGCCGCAGCGGAATCATTCCAATTGCCCACAGCCAGGACACGGCTGGGCCAATGTGCCGCACGGTGACAGACGCCGCGATCCTCCTGGCCGCGCTGCGCGGCACGGACACGCGCGACAACACATTTCCCCGCTTGGGCAAACTTGGCGCCGAAAGACACACCATCTACCGGGACGTGTTGGACGACTACACGCCTTACCTCGACAAGGGTGGACTCAAGGGCGCGCGCCTCGGCATCGCCCGGAAACATTTTGGCTTCAGCGATCGCGTTGACAAGTTGATGAACGATCACATCGGCGAGCTGAAGAAGCTTGGCGCAGTCATCGTCGATCCGGCTGACATCCCAACGACCGGCAAGTTTGACGACTCAGAGTTGGAAGTTTTGTTGTACGAACTCAAGGCCGATTTGAACGCTTACTTAAAAGGACTCGGACCCAGCGCGCCGGTTCATTCGTTGAAAGAAGTCATCGAGTTTAACGAGAAGAATCGCGACCGGGAGATGCCTTACTTCGGACAGGACCTTTTTATTAAGGCCGAGGCCAAGGGCCCACTGACGGACAAAAAGTACCTTCAGGCGCTCGCGAAGAATCATCTCTTGTCACGATCTCAAGGCATCGACTTCATCATGCGCAAGCACCGGCTCGATGCCCTCGTCGCGCCAACCGGCGGACCGGCCTGGCCCACGGACTGGATCAACGGCGATCACTTTACCGGCGGCTATTCGTCAGCGTCAGCAGTCGCCGGTTACCCGCACATCACCGTCCCGGCAGGTTATGTTTTTGGTTTGCCAGTCGGCATTTCATTTTTCGGCGCCCCCTGGAGCGAACCGAAACTGATCAAGTATGCCTACGCTTTTGAGCAGGCGACCAAAGCACGGCGGCCGCCGAAATTTCTGCCCACCGCCGCTTTCTGATTGTTTAGACGGCGGACTTGTCCGCCGCTGGCGACCGCCGGACAAGTCCGGCGTCTAAACGGAACACGCGATCGTAGCGGGCCTGTGTAACGTAAACTGTTTGCGAACTTCGTACTTAGGGAGTAACTGCTTTTGAGAAAAACAACGCTGCTGCTTTTTGCTTCCCTGCTCCTGTTCGGCGTCGCTCCGGAAAACGCGAAGGCGCAAACGCGGCCGGCGAATTTTCAGGGCGAGTGGGAGTGGGCCATCTACGCCAAGAGCCGCGACGAACTGCCACCGCTTTATAAGAACGAACCGCTGAAAGACGTGCCCGGCGCCTCCGTCTATCTAAATCTGAAACAGCGTGGCAAAAAGCTGACAGGCGCATACGACGCCAGCCGCCGCTTCCTCGCCAGACTGGAAGAAGGCGATGTGGACACGACCGTCAAAGGCAACACGGCGTTACTGGAACTGACGAGCGGCTTCGGCGGCAAGATCACGGTGCGGTTGACACTCCGCGGCAACCGGCTGCATTGGAAAACGATCAAGTCGGAAGGCGAATACTATTTTCCCGACGATGTGTACCTTCGGCGCGTAGTGAGAAAGAAAGGACGTTGACTAATCCATAGATTATTTGTCCAAGAGTATGTAATAGCAATTTTGGAGAAGCCGGCGGGCAAGTTTTCAGCTAACGTGACCCCTGCGATCGACGGCGGGGCAAGCCACCCTTCCCAATTTGGGGACTTTGGATCCTGATCGGTTTCCTGACTCTTGAGAGCTACGCAAGTTTCGAAAGATCATCCGAGTGAGTTTAGCTCCGGGTTAGGAAGGGGGCTTGCCCCCGCGTCTTAGCGTTAACTCAAACTCAGGAGGAATTATTTATGCCTCGCACCGCGACTCACCCCACAAAGAAATCAACCTACGGCGTCCATCCCGGCGTCGCGATGACCCAAAAATGGATCGCGGAGCTGAAACAGAAAAGCGGCCGCTCGCTCGACGAATGGCTGCGGCTTATCAAAAAGTCCGGCCCAAAAGATGAGCAGGCCCGACGCGAGTGGCTCAAGTCTGAGCATGGGCTCGGAACCAACACCGCCGGGTGGCTCGCCGAACGCGCCGACGGCAAGCGCACCGAGGTCGCCGACCCTAATGAGTATCTAAACGCCGCCGAAGGTTACGTCGAAAAAATGTTCTCCGGTTCGAAGGCTGGTCTGCGGCCGCTCTACGATCAGCTTTTGAAGACCGGGCTCAAAGTAGGCAAGGATGTAAAAGCTTGTCCGTGTCAGACGATCGTTCCCCTTTATCGCAATCACGTCTTCGCTCAAATCAAACCGACAACGACCAAGCGAATCGACATCGGTTTCGCTTTGGGAGACACCAAACCGAAAGGCCGCCTGATCGACACCGGCGGCTTCGCGAAAAAAGATCGGATCACACATCGCATCGAGATCGCGTCGCTCAAAGACATCGACGACGAAGTGAAGCACTGGCTGAAAGTCGCTTATGAACGCGACGTCGGGAAACCGAGCGGCTCCGGTAACCCGCGCAGTTTGTAGACTGGTCGCGGCTTTGAGATTCCGGCGAAGTTTAGAGGCGGGCATTGCGCGCCGTTTCAAGCAGAGACCAAATTAACTGAGCGACCTGCATCTTGAGCCGGCGGGCAATGCCCGCCTCTAAACAGGATTGAGATGAAGATGCCCAACAAGACAACTGAAATGAAGGCGCCGCGCATGAGCGACGACGCCGTCGAGGCAAAGACCGGCAAAACCTGGAAGCAGTGGTTCACCATCATCGACAAAGCCGGCGGCAAGAAAATGAGCCACCAGGAGATCGTAAAGTATCTGAGCGCCGAGCAAGGCGTTGGTCCATGGTGGCAACAAATGGTGACGGTCACCTACGAACAGTCGCGCGGCTTGCGTGCGGTGCATCAGAAGCCCGGCGGGTTTGAAATAAGCGTCAGCCGGACCATCAACGCACCGCTTGGGAAACTCTTCAAGGCGTTCGCGAATGAAAAAGCTCGACAGGAATGGCTGGGCGAGAAAGGGCTCGCCGTCCGCACGAGCACGCCGAACAAGTCCATGCGCATGACCTGGACCGACGGCAAGTCGATCCTAAGCGTCGCGTTCGTTTCTAAAGGCGATGACAAAAATCAGGTCGTCGTTCAGCACGGCAAACTTCCCAACGCCAAAGCCTCAGCAACGATGAAGACTTATTGGGCCAACGCCCTGGATCGACTGCGCGCATCGCTGGAATGAACGCTTCTGCGAACGTTTAGAGGCGGCGTTGCCCGCCGTTTCAACTGGGGATTCAACGCTGCTGGCGATGCTGGTTAAGCCGGCGCGCAATGCCCGCCTCTAAAACGATCGACATTCAAAGCAATCGACCAACGTCACATGGATCTCAACGGCCTTCCTTCGTCATCTCAAACTGCTGTGAGCGTCTCGAAGCATCTCGAGTTGGGCCGGCGCGGTGAAGAGCTGGCGGCTGCTTATCTGCTGCGAGCGGGCTACCGGCTTGTCGCTGCAAACTTCTCTGTTTCGGTCGGGCGAAACAGAAGAGGCGCGGTGATCAATGTTGAGATTGACCTGGTTGCTTACGAAGGCGCGACGCTGTGCTTTGTCGAAGTGAAGTCGCGCGCTTCGGATTGGTTTGCGCCGCCGGAAGCGAACGTCGATCGTCGCAAGCAGCGTCAGATCGCTCGGGCCGCACGCGCTTACCGCCGCATGTTTGATCTGGCCCAGGAACCTTACCGCTACGACGTCGTAACCGTGATCCTGCCGGGCGATAGAAAAGGGGGAGACGGGGAAGACGCGCGCGGTGATTGGGAAATTCAATTGCTGCGGAATTACTGGACGGAAGACACGCTGAGGAAGCGAATGTGGTCGGGAACTTACTACGAGTGAGGACATTTGGAGTGCCCTGACCTGTCAGAGCTTTGGTCGGCTGCGACCTGTCGCAGCTTTCAACATTCGACGAATTGCGGCGTCAGCCGCCGCGATCCAAGCGGTTGACAAGTCACCGCACTCCAAAGAGTAAAGCTGTAGCTCGCCGAATGAACTCTGTCCAAAAAGAAGATGGGCAGTGCCCCTAAGTTGGAGCCCTGCCCATCTCGTCTCTGAATTGTCCTGTAAGTCAGGCTCCTTCGCGGCAGCCTGCTCCCTTAACAGGGATACTCGTGACATTGAAAACCCGTGCAGCACCATATGATGCACGAGCCCTCGTTGACTCGCTGCTCACACCACGGTCGGGGGGATGGCGCCCGAGCTGGTAATGTTGACTGGATAAGAAAGAATGTCAGGATTCAGTAGACTGTCAGCGACTTTACTGTTACCAAATTAGAGGGCCACCAGAATCAACGCCACACAATCACCCCACTACCAAAAAGTCGGTGACCTAATTTCAAATCTCTGCGTTGACTCGGCGCGCTCTGCGTCTCTGCGGTGAGTGGGTTTGCAGGTGATATTAACCGCCGAGGCGCAGACATCGCTGAGACTACGCAGAGAAGACTTCAAATTAGGGCCGTACCAAAAAGTCCCCTCGCTTGACAACAATCATCTAATCATTAGAATCGGCGTTGCTCTAAAGCGGGAGTAGCTCAGTGGTAGAGCATCGCCTTGCCAAGGCGAGGGTCGCGAGTTCAAATCTCGTCTCCCGCTCCACTATTCAAGATGAAGGCGGAAGGATGAAGAATCGGTTTTCAGTTTTTGGTTTTCAGTGTTGCAGCCTCTAAATTGCCGGCTGGGGTTGAACACTGCAAACTAAGAATCTGAAAACTCTCCATCCTTCCGCCTTCATACTTCATACTTGCTCTTAGGGCGGCGTAGCCAAGTGGTAAGGCAGAGGTCTGCAAAACCTTTATTCATCGGTTCGATTCCGATCGCCGCCTCCAATCTTTTCAATAACTTACAGGCAGTAAATTAACCGGCATTTTGGATTGGGTCAGCCGGCAGATAGTAGCGCGAGTTCTGTCACAAGAACTCGATCAACTCGGCGCCACTGCTCTTGCCATGGCAATGATCAGAAAAGAGGGCGGGTACGATGGCGACTCCGACTCTGCCATCGCACTGTTGGTGGAGGTGCAAAAGGGTGTTTCAGAGACTAGGAGGTCCTAGATGTGTTTTGATTAGGAGGGTCTAACTGAACAGGGTGGTGAAGGAATGCACGTGATCCGGATGAATACTAACCTCGACTTTCGCCTTGTGGGAAATCGAACTCGGGGGTTAGCAGAGGGCGGCTTGCCGGTGACAACGTGAAGTCAGCAGCCTTTTCCTCGGGGTTCGTCGAAAGCAACGGCCAACCGCGGCGCAGTACGAACCGCAACCACCAACCCGCCATTTGAGAGGTAAAAAGCGCCGAGATGACGAGGGTGGTACAAAGCGCACCGCTAATCAGTCCCGCATCGAACGCAATGCTGGCCAAAACAATTCCAGGCCCACCTCTCGCGTTAGCCGTGATCGCCAAATTAACGATGTCCAAACCTCGGAAACCGGCGAGTTTAGCCGCAAGGCCGACGGACATAAGCACTATGAGAGATGATCCCAACAAAAAGGTTAAGAGCATGCCGGCCGAGAAGTCGTTACCAAGACTCAATCGATAACCCACGATTGCAAAATAGATCGGGACAAACACACCAAAAGCAACTGACTTAATGGCTTGCAGGGCGGCGTTCAGTTCAGACTTCTCCCTGTCCCGAACTCCGTTAATTAGTGCATAACCAGCCAGGAACGCGGCGAAAACGGTACTAACACCCAAGCCTGCGGCGACCCCGACTAAAAAGCAAAGGAGTGCAATCGCATATGCGACAAGCGAATGCTGCGACACTGCGCTATCGTCAAAACGCCATATCCTTTTGAGAAGCCGTGGAACAACCAGCATGGCAAACCCAATGTAGATAACGGTGACCGCAACGTGATAGGTATTGCTTGCTATCAAACCGCCCACCACAGACGAGCGATCGCTCAATGCGGTGGCGATTGCTAACACTCCCCACAAACCGATATCTTCGAGCATGGCAGTTCCGAGGATCAGGCTTGCAAAGCGAGTGTGAAGTATTCCGAGGTCTTTAAAAATGCGGGAAATCACGGGGATCGACGTTACTGCTGCCGCGCTGGCCAGCACCAACAAAGTCGACATTTTCGTTCCGTGCACGCCGATCAGCGAATCCATGGGAATTGCGCCAAGCAAGCCAATGATCATAACGAAGGCAAACGGCAACGGCGTTCCAATTCCAAGCAGCCACGCTGTTTCGTGCCGGTTTGACGTTGATAGCAGACCTTGCACTTCGCTCCCGGAAATAAACATGAGCAACAGTAGGCCCAACCAGTAAACCAAAGAAAGCACAAGTCCCGTTTTGTCTGCGCCGAGAATGGGATTCGTGAAGAGAAACGTAAATCCCGGCGAAGCGATCTTCCCCAGTACGAACGGACCTAAGACAACTCCCGCCAGAATCTCTCCAATCAACCTCGGCTGCGAAAGACGCTCAAAAACATATCCAAAGGCGTGCGCAGCCAAAAGGAATATGCCAAGGATTACAATCGAAACACCAATTTCTGCCTCGGACATTGGTACAACCTTTAATCAAGAATGAAGCACAAGCGGAAAGAGACCGTTTTTTCGTGCTGGAGGCTGTTCAGAAAACTCTGCGAGGTCGAGATGTTGGCGGCCGGGCTAATCTGAATAACTCACCAAGCGGAGAAGCGAAACACAGAAGACATGAGGAGACCAGGAAAGCAGCATAAAAAGATCGCCTGGAGTTAGCTCATACTGCATGGAATAATTCTTCAGACTGATCAGACCAGCAGGAGTGGAGGTGCCCATTCTTAGGCACGTCATCGTAGAACACGCGATTAAGCGGAACACGCGCCGCCTGTGCCATGAGTTTTAAATGATTCGACTCCTGCGTTTGTTCCAAATCGGCGTCGCCATAGACAAATCGCTAAAGCCTCGAGAGTGAAATGTTTACATTCGCGTGTGTTCAAGCCCGCTGCACCGGTCTAGCCGGCTTCTTCCCGGACCGCCGCGCCCAGATTTTGCATCAACGGCGCATTTTCACACGCGACGTAACGGCACATGCGAGTCTTGCTGGTATTGCTATGTTGGTGCCATGTCCAAACGGGATGTAGACTGCATCTCCCGTGGCCCATTCAACGCGCTCGTCTTCGATGAGTGTATAGCCAGTCCCGCTTTTCAGCGCGTCAATAATCTTGGTTAGGGTTTGCTCTCCTTCACGGACGTAAGGTTCACGCAATGCATCTTCGTCGCGAATGATCGTGTCTGCACTACATGCCTCCTCGCGCATCATCTCTTCGGTTTATTGCCATAGCAAACACCTCCCTCAATAGGTGTTAACGCTCCACAGTTGCATCTGCGGACGCAAACAACTCAAGGTGAACAACGTCACCTGGGACGATCCTCAAAGCCCTACCCAAATTACGGCAGGAATTAAAAGACCGCGATCTTAAGTGGCTGCGATTTGAAAGGAATAGGTTGGGTTGACGCACTCACCAGGTGTTTCTACCTCTGATAGGACCTGGAACTTGAACCCTGCGCCGGTAAACAATTCTCGAATTTGTTTCTCGTCGCGCAGCATGTGACGCGTGTGAAAAGAGGCAAACCGCTCACAATTCGCGATTAGCCTTTCCTCTAACTCGGTCGAATAATTGGGAAACAACTGTGGACCATATTGCTTTAGCCGTTCACGGGCCTTGGCCGCGTAACTTTCTCGCAGTTCCATCGTTGTCGGGTTGCCAAGCATCGCCGTGGTTACTATGAATCCACCAGGTTTCAAAATCCTGCGCCATTGCTTCACAATGATTGGCTTGTCAGGATCCTTGAGCACCGTCTGGAATTCGTCGGTAACGACGAGATCGTAACCATGTTCCGGAATGCTGGAGCTCAGCAGATTATCGACCTTGCACTTCAGCGAAACGCCATGTCGTGCGGCGTACCACTCGCTCGACTCCAACGGAGACTGGCAGATGTCGATCAAGGTGATATCGGCCTCGACGCCGGCATGTTCAATCGCCTGGTGCAGCGTACAAAGCATGCCATAATCAGCTGCGGCAGAGATCAATACGTTCGGGCGTTTCACTCGAGTTAAGGCGTCAGCTAAGGTATCGCGATAAAAGGGATACCATTTGGGGACGGCCACCATGTTAAGCAAACGCAGTATTTGCCACGTACCGTGATACCAGTCGCAGTAGACCGGGTTTTGAACTGCATTGGGGTGGTTCTTAACTGCCCATTCCTCCATGCCGCCCGTGTCCTTCGGCTTGCAATAGTCACCAGCCAAGGCGTTCATATACACACTTGATTCCTGTAACTCTCTAAACTCATCTTCGGTATATATGCCTTGGAAGACCTCATCCAGATATTCTTGCAGCCACGATTCTTGCAGCGAGACTTGTGTGACACTCATTCAATTGTTCTCCTTCGTTTCATCTGTAAAAGTATTATTGTTCTGACTACCCCACGGCCGGTGCACGGGCAGATAAGCAGCGCCGCTCTTGAGCACTGCCAACAACGTCACTATCTGATTGATCCACTCTTCAACGACCCTCGGGTAATGATGCAAGGGCAACGCTACGCTGCCGGCGCGCAGAGTTGAATGCGTTCAGTGATGGTCGCAAGCGCCGCGCTGAGCACCCACGGATTAGGATAAAGTCCGCCACTTTCATGAAAGTGGCGCTCTGCTGTCCAGATCGCGGAGAAGCCATGCCGGACCGCGAATTTTGCGTCTTCCAGATAAAGCCGGTATTTGTTTGCGTCCAGCAGTTCGTCAAACTGTGGAGAAGTAGAAGAGACTAAACATCATCTGCTTTTCCTTAAGCGGCGAAGCGAGCCCACCGTTGGGATTAACATAGATGGGTTCTACAGTTGACAGCGTCTCCTCGTGGTGGCGCATGACGGGCGCCTCTGCAACCTCCGATTCGCGATCGATGTCGCCAGGTTCAGACTAATTTGTGTCCACCTCGTCTGAGTCGTCAAGCAAGCTGGCTAAAACGTCTAACTGACGTTCGTCCAGTGCCAACATTTCAAATGGGGAGGCTGCGTAGTCATCGGCGCCTGACGACTCGCCCGGGGCGGGGGGCTGATCGGCGATGGTTGCCAATTCGGCAATGGTCGGGCTATTGAAGAGTTGTTGAGGATTTAACTGAAGCCCCGCTTCGTTGGCGCGGGCGATGATGTGAATGGCGACAACAGAATCTCCTCCCAGCTCGAAGAAGTTATCGTGAATGCCGATCTTGTCGATCCCAAGGAACGCCTGCCACATTTCGGCAAGCATTTGTTCCTGCTCACTTCTCGGCTCGACGTAGGGTGTCGCCATTTCCGGACGTGGATGCACAGATTTCAGCGCTAGAGGTTTAAGACTCTCTACCTGTGCAGTGACGTTCGCCTGCATCAATTCCCTGGTCTGTTCAATCAAGGCGTGGATATCGGTCGACGAAACAACTACCTGCGCCGGCAATGGATTGCTGGACAAGATGCGGCCAAACACTTTCAGTCCTTCGTCCTGAGTTAGCCCACCTAAGAGATTCGCCTGGCTGACAGCGCCATGGTCCACGGGTTTCGCTCGACTCGCTTCCGCCAACAAGGCGACGGAACTTTTCTGATGGCCGTTTTGGTCGTGCTCGGTCAGGGCTTTGATGGTTGCGGCAGAGTCGCTAATTTTCCTGGCGGAGAAACCTTCGATATTGACCAGTTCTCTCCCCTGCTCGTCCATTATCACAGCATCGAAGGTCAGCACTTCTTTGCCCTGTTGATTGTCAACTCCCGCCCGCGCATGGGCATACAGTCTTTGCGGCAGTGGAGCGTGTATGCTCACCTTTTTGTACGACAGCGGCAGATATGAAGCTCCATTTGACAGATAATACTTCGCGGCGCCGGTCACGACGTCGATGATCCCCGGGTGCAGTTTGTATTTCTCGAGATCGGCGGAAAATTCTTCGGGCAGTTCTATGAGTGCGAGCAATTCATCGGTGCCGAGATACAACGATTTCAAGTTCTGCCAGCGCGGGCCGTAGCCACTCGTAACGCTGTCGCTTTGGAGGTTCACCTCCGTTCCACACCGCTCTAATAACTCCTTCAGGTCGTGCTTCTGAGTCGTTCCCGGTGCTGCCTGCGTTATCTTGCCAACAGCATGCTCCTGCCAGGTATCGTCATCCTGATTGGTCTTGCTCCTGACGACGAATTTGAAGCCCCTTCCGTTTCTTTCGAGCACCGTGTGCGCCTCTTTGATCTCACTGTCTCCGAGATGAAAGATGTTCAAGAAGTGAAAATCGGTGAGTTCCACTGCATTGGTTTTCGTGTGTTCTTCGTGGGCCGCTCGCGCGATCTCCAGGTAAGCGGTGCCTGGCAACAACGCGTGGCCCTCAAACCGGTGATCATCGAGAGTCCAGAATTGAGCGACGCTGTACTGGGTTAAATATTCTTTGCGATCAGGACTCTCGTCTATACATTCACCCAGCAAAGGGTGATCGACCTTCCGGTAAGTGAAAGCCGGCTCCGCTGTGCGTTTGAAATATTCTGCCTTTTTAATCGTAAGCCCGACGTCCTGCCATGCATCCCAATTAACAGAGATGGTATGTCTGCCGGTCTGGAGAGTGTCGTAGCGTGCGAACGAGTCCATGAATTGGTTTGCCGCGCAGTAATCCACCTGGCCGATGCTGCCCAGCACGGCAGTGAGAGACGAGCACAGCAAAAAGAAGTCGAGGTCAACTTCGTTGAGCGCAAACTCAAGAGCTCTGAGTCCCTGCACCTTCGGCGCGAGAACAGCAGCGACTTGTTGTGAAGTTCTGAGTTGAATCAGCCCACCGCTTTCAATTCCGGCTGCGTGCACTACACCGTTTATAACGCCGAAGCGCTGGTGGATCTCTGCGACTACCTCCTGCATCCGCTGGCGATCGGTAACATCGCCGCGCAGGATCACAAGCTCTCCGCCGTGCTCTTCGACCGCTTGCAATCGTTTTATTCGCTGGCTGACGGAATCGCCGGCATCATGCGTAGTAAGCCACGACTCCCACTGCGCTCGCGGAGGCATTTCCGAGCGTCCCACGAGAATCAGTTTAGCCCTCACAGTTTTCGCCAGATAAATAGCGAGTTCGAGCGCAATACCACCTAAGCCGCCGGTTATCAGGTACACGCCGCCATCACGCAACTGCGGTGGTGGTCCATCCTGCGCTTTCAGAGTCAGCGACTCTAGAAACTGCACCCAACGCGCGCCATTGCGATACGCAACGACGGCATCAGGCAGTGGCCGTGCAAGTTCTGCGATCAGTTGGTTGACGAGTCTGGTCGCTGGCGCCTTGCCGGTTTCACTAAGGGCAACGTCGATGCTGCGGCAGGTAATGTTGCGGTATTCCTGTGGAATCACTTTGCACGGCCCAAGCACTGCCGCCTTCTCAGGACACAACTCCTTCTCGCCCGCGATGCTCTGCATGTTGGAGGAAAGAACATCGATATGAACCTGCTGCGTGGAAGCCTGAGCACCCAGAGCCTGGGCAAGAAACAGCAAGCTGTAAAAGCCGAGCTTCAGTGATAGTTCGTCAGTCACGAAGCGCGGCCGGAACTCACCTTCCGGCGTTACGTTCCAAAGGTGAACGATGCGCTCGGGAGCTTTTTCTATGCCGGCAAGTTCCTTTAACAGAAGCTTATAATCTTCAGCACGCTCCGGGTTGATCGTGAACGTCTTATCACTAAGTTGTTCAAACTGCTCACCCACTTGCACGATGAACACATCCTGCTTCGCCTGTTCGAGACGCTTCACAATCTGGGGGCCAAGTCCTGCCCCGTCGATGAACACAAGCCAGCGTGAGGTTTGGTTGTTCCCGTTTTCCCAATCCAAAGGCAGAGCTGGCGATTGTTTCCATAGCGGAGTGTAGAACCAGTCAGAAATGTCTGCGCGCTTGTTTAAGCGCGTCTGGTACGGCTCGACATTGACATCTAGTGGTTGTGCGTCAATCCAATAGCGCGTGCGCTCAAAAGGGTAAGTAGGCAGCGGTATTCGTTGCTGTCTTCGCCCGGCGGAGAATCCTGCCCAGTCTAGTTGACGACCGGCCAGCCAAAGTGCTCCAGCGGCATCGAGCATCGTGCGTAGCTCTGACGTTTGCCCTGGTGGGCCGGGGAGAGAGTGAACGCTGCGGGCGCCGGTTTGTTGTAAATGACTTTGCGTCAGGGTTGTTAATGTGCGTCCTGGTCCAACTTCAAGCAAAATCGAGTTCTGGATCTTCAACAACTCACGGACTCCGGCATCGAACCGAACTGTCTCGCGCAGATGCCGTGACCAATAATGCGGGTCCGTCGCCTGATCTGCCGTAATCCAGGTCCCTGTCAGATTCGAAATGTAAGGTAGCTTGGGACGACTTAGTTTCACCGTCTTCACCAATTCCACGAAGGGTTCGATAATCGAATCCATCATCCCGGAATGAAAAGCGTGCGAAGTATGCAGACGACGGCAAAGATATCCACGATCGTTGAGCAACTTTTCCTGCGCTTCGATTACTTCGGTCTCGCCGGAAATGACGCAGAACGAAGGACCGTTGACTGCGGCCATAGCCACACGGTTATCGAGGAGCGGAGCAAGTTCCGCCTCGGCCAACGAGACACTGGTCATAGCGCCGCCCGGAACGCTCTGCATCAAACGACCGCGCGCAGCCACCAGCTTCAAAGCGTCTTCCAGCGTCAAGATTCCTGCTATGCACGCTGCCACGTATTCACCGATGCTATGCCCGATCATCGCGCGCGGGCGCACCCCCCAACTCAGCCATAGTTGGGCCAGTGCATACTCGACAACAAAGAGCGCCGGCTGCGTGAACATTGTCTGCTTGAGTCGTTCTGTGGCCTCCTCAACATTTTCAGGTTGTGGATAGAGGAGAGTGCGAAGGTCCTGGCCCAGGTGTGGTTGAAGTGAAACTGAGCAGCGGTCGATCTGCTCTCGGAACACCTGCTCGGTTTCGTACAGTTCCGCTCCCATGTTGACATGCTGGGCTCCTTGTCCTGGGAACATGAACATCACCGGGTGATCATTTGTTTCCTGAACAGAGGTGCGTGTCTCATCCTGAGCCTCCAGTGCCGCTGAAGCCTCTTCGAGATCACTGCATACAAAAGCCAGGCGATGGTCAAAGGCTTTACGACCGAGCTGAAGTGTGTGGGCCACGTCGGCGATATTCAGATCAGGATGCTGCTTCAAGTGCTGCGCCAGATTTCGAGCGCTGGTCTTAAGAGCGTTGCCGGTCTTGGCTGACAAAACGATCAGGTGCAGCGGTCTGACTGTTCCGGCAGGTTCCACTTGAGGTGCTTCTTCGACTATCACATGAGCGTTTGTGCCGCCGATCCCAAACGAACTAATGCCTGCCCGGCGGGGTGCACCGTCGTTGGTGGTCCATTCGCTAAGTGCGGAGTTCACGTAGAAAGGACTATTCGCGAAATCTATCACCGGGTTTGGCTGTTGATAATGGAGACTTGGCGGAAGCTCTTTGTTTTTAAGTGCGAGGGCCGTCTTGATTAATCCCGCCACACCGGCCGCCGTATCGAGGTGCCCGATGCCGGTTTTTACAGAGCCAATCGCACAGAACTGCTTCGCCTGCGTGCCGGCGCGGAACGCCTGCGTCAACGCAGCAACTTCGATGGGGTCGCCCATCACCGTCCCGGTTCCGTGAGCTTCTACGTAAGTGATGGTCGAGGCATCAACGCCGGCCATGTGCATCGCCTCACTGATCACAGCAGCCTGCCCCTCTAGGCTCGGCGCCGTATAGCCTGCTTTCTGAGAGCCATCATTGTTGATAGCGGAGCCCTTAATTACTGCGTAGATGGTATCGCCTTCGGCGAGTGCGTCCTCCAGCCGTTTGAGTACCACGATGCCCACGCCATTGCCGTTCACTGTTCCTTTAGCAGCCGCGTCGAAGGCACGACAATGACCATCAGGCGATAGAATCCCTCCCTCGTCGTACTTGTAGCCAACTTTGTGCGGGACCCAGATGGTGATGCCGCCGGCCAGCGCCATGCTGCACTCACCATTAAGAAGGCTCTGGCACGCGACATGGACCGCAACTAAAGAAGTTGAGCATGCAGTCTGCACGCTTAGACTTGGACCCTTGAGGTTCAGCTTGTAAGAAACGCGCGTGGATAGATGGTCCTTGTCGTTGCCGATAAAGGTCTGGGTGCCACTGAGAGCCCAAAGACTCCGGCGGTTGGAATAGAGGTTCGATAACAGGTAGGTGGGCACGCCGTGTCCGGCGTAAACGCCGATGCGTCCCTGGTAGGAATCCGCATGGTACCCGGCATTCTCCAGTGCTTCCCACGCGCACTCCAGGAAGAAGCGGTGCTGCGGATCCATGATCTCAGCTTCTCTATGGTTGATGCCAAAGAAGGAAGCATCAAACAACTCCGTATCTTCAATTGTCGCATTTGCCCGCACGTAACTGGGATCATTGAGCAGCGCAGAGTCAACGCCTGCGGAACGTAACTCCTCCTCAGTGAATGAGGAGATCGCCTCCACGCCATTGCGCAAATTTCGCCAGAACTCATCGATGTTGCGCGCGCCGGGGAAACGTCCCGCCATGCCTACGATGGCGATTCCCTCAACCTCTTCGATCTCTGTATTACTCATGTACTACTCCTAAACTGGCTTGCACTAAAAGTCATAAGGCGCGTTTTGTTGCGGCTTGCCGCCGGATGTCAGATACCGTCTTGAACCAAGACCCGATCCTGAAATTGACTATCAACTCCGGCTTTGCCGCCTGATGTGAGGCGAAGCCGGAGCGATGAGTTTAAAGTCAACTTTGTGCAAAGCTCCCTAAACTCGCAGGTGCCGACTCGGGTGCGGCTCGGCGTCGCTTCATCAATTTCTTGCGCAGGTTGGCCTGTTCGCGGCCCCGGTCGATGAGTACGGGTGAATCTCCTGTTTCGCTCAGATACTTTGCGAGGGAATGGATCGTCGAGTGTTTGAACAACTCGATTACCTGTATGTCACTATTCAGGGCCGCGCGCAGTTTGCTATGGACCTTCGTCACTAGCAGAGAGTTTCCGCCAAGATCGAAGAAGTTAGTGTGGATGCTTACTCTATCTATATTGAAGACTTGCTGCCAGATAGAGGCAATGGTCTGCTCCAAATCGCTTTCGGGAGGCATGTAGACCGCTTCGGGCTGTGAGAGCAGCTTTTTGGGCCTGGGCAAGGCGCGGCGGTTCAACTTGCCGTTGGACAGCAACGGTAGTTCGGTCAAGACCACGTAGGCCGCCGGCACCATGTACTCCGGCAATTTTTGTCTGAGGTAGTTTCGCAGTTCATCCCCCGTGGGCAGCGGCTCTTGCTTGCTCACGACATAGGCCACCAGAGATTTGTTTCCGGCAGTTATCTTCCGCGCCAGCACGACTGCTTCTCTCACCCCCGGGTGTTGGCACAACGACGCCTCGACCTCAACCAGTTCCAGGCGCCTCCCTTGGATCTTCACTTGATGATCGAGACGCCCGAGAAATTCGATGGCTCCGTCCGATCGGTAGCGCGCAAGATCCCCTGTTTTATACAGGCGCTCGCCTCCCGTTTCACTGAAGGCGTCCGGGATGAATTTATCAGCAGTGAGATCCGGCCGCTTCAGATAACCGCGTCCCGGAGCCACGCCACCGACGTGCAACTCACCTGCAACGCCGATCGGCACGGGCTGTAGATGTTTGTCCAAAATGTAAATCCGCGCGTTGTTCATCGGACGGCCGATGGGAATCAACCGTTCTTTTCCGTCCGCCTGGCAAACCCAATAGGTGACAGCTAGCGACGCTTCGGTCGACCCGTACAGGTTGTACAGCTTCGCCTTCGTCTGCGAAGAGAACCTGTCTCGCAACTCTCGCGTCAGCGCTTCGCCCGCAGACGTCACGATCTTGAGGCTGTCGCAATCGTCCAGTCCCTCCAATTCCAACAACACTTCCAGCATGGTGGGCACGTAATCTACGTGCGTCACTTTTTCACGCGCCATCAACTCGAGTTGGTAGACAGGATCCTGATGGCCACCGGCTTTAGCGATGAGAAGACACGCCCCGCTTAACAACGGCGCGAAGATCTCCCACACCGAGACGTCGAAGGTGAGCGGCGTCTTGTGCAGCACCACATCACCTTGGCCCAGATGGTAGTCCGTAATCCCCCACAGCAGACGATTGCGGACCCCGCGATGGTGCAACATTGCACTCTTCGGTTCGCCGGTTGAACCAGAGGTGTAGGTGACATAACACAGGTTTTCACCCGTCACGATGCTGCGTGGGTTTTCCGTACTCTCTGTTGCAAATACTTCCACGTCGCGGTCGAGTCGAATCACTTGCACCCCTGCGAAGGCTTGGTTGTCTGCCAGTCCTTCTTGCGTCAACACCACCGGGGCACCTGTTTCTTCCAGGATGAAAGACGAGCGCTTGCGCGGGTCAGCAGGATCAAGCGGGATGTAAGCACCGCCTGCCTTAAGGACGGCTAACAGCGCGATGGGTAAGTCCAGCGAAGGTTCCATGCAGATCGCCACCAGCACTTCCCGTCCAACACCGAGCTTCCGCAAGCGGTGCGCGAGTTGGTTCGCTCGGCGGTTAAGTTCAGCATAGGTTAGTTCCCGACCTTCAAATCTGACGGCAGTGGCGGCTGGAGTTTGTTCTACCTGAGCTTCGAAGATCTGGTGTAGACAAGGAGCGTGCGGGAAGACTTCAGCCGTTTGGTTTAATCCAACTATTAATTGATTTTCTTCCACCGGGCTCAGTAAAGGCAGCGCCGCGATGCGCGTATCCGGAGCAGCAACCGCGGCCTGGAGCAGGATCTGGAAGCGTTCTGACAAACGTTGAATGGTGACGTCATCGAATAGATCAGTGCTGTACTCCAACCACCCTTTGAGCCTCCGTCGACGATTCAGCCAAATCGAGCGTGAGATCGAACTTCGAGGTGCCAGTGTCAGCGTCGAGCGGAGTCAACCTCAGGCCGGGGAGAGCTAAAGCGGGAGCGCCTGTGTTATCGAGATGGCACATTACCTGAAACAACGGTGAGTAGCTGGTGTCTCGCTCGGGCTGGCTAACTTCCACCAGCTTTTCAAACGGCAGGTCCTGATGCTCGTAAGCACCCAGGGCTGCTTCGCGCACTCGCCCCAACAATTCGCGGAAAGTGGGATTTCCGGAGAGGTCTGTGCGCACTGGCAACGAATTGATAAAGAACCCGATCAGGTTTGCAAGCTCAGGGTTATTGCGCCCCGCAATGGGAACACCGACAACGATGTCGTCCTGGCCCGTATGCCTGAAGAGAAGTACTTCGAAGGCCGCCAGCAGGGTCATAAAAAGCGTCGCGTTCTGTGACTCGCCCAGTTCCCTCAGAGACTCGGTCAGCTCCTGCGGTATTACGACTGGTTGTCGCGCGCCGTGAAAACCCTGGACGGGTGGACGTGGGCGATCTGCGGGCAACTCCAGCAGCGACGGTGCTCCGGCGAGTTTTTCCTTCCAGTACGAAACTTGTTTATCGAGAACCTCTCCCTGTAACCACTCGCGCTGCCAGGCAGCGAAATCAACATACTGGATAGTCAACTCGGGCAACGTGGACGACCTGCCGTTTGCAAAAGCCTCATAGAGCTGGACCAGCTCACGCACGAGGACTCCTCTGGACATTCCATCGGAGATGATGTGATGCATGGTCAATAACAGGATGTGCTCTCGTGGGAAGAGGTGCAGCAGCGTAGCGCGAAACAGTGACGCGTCTTCAATGTTGAAGGGTTTTTGAGCGTCAAGCGTGAGTAACAACTGTGCTTCTGTTTCCCGCTGGGCCGCAGGAACCATCTGCAGGTCAAACTTCGGCAAGCGGAAAACCGGCGGGCCGGTAATGACTTGTACCGGCTCCCCATCAACTTGCCGGATAACAGTTCTCAGCGATTCATGCCGGCGCAGGACTTCACCAAAGGCTCGTTCCAGTGCTGCCACGGAGAGCGGCCCTTCCATGCGCACGCCTGCGCTCACGTTGTAGGAAGCGTTATCCTGCTGAAGCTGGCTGATAAACCACAGGCGTTGTTGAGCAAACGAAAGCGGAAAGGTGTCAGAGGTCCTGCTCACGGATGCGATCTGCGACCGAGCGGCTTCCTCTCGTTTCTTCTTGCCCAGCAGAAGGACCAGCAAGTCACGTTGTTGTGGTGAGAGATCTTCGATCTGTTCAGTAAGCTTGCTCATGAGAGCTCCCTAGCCACAAAGAGGCACAAGAAAAGCAGTCAACGTGTTTGTGTTTTTTGTGCTTCTTTGTGGCTTCACTAATTTTGAGGCGCATTCAGTAGCGATTCCATTTCTTGCGGCGAAAGCTGCGAGAGTTCCGCCAGAGCCGCACTCAGCGTGGCGTCGTCGGCCTCTCGAACCTGGGTGTGCGCGACGTAGGCGGCCAAATCGGCGACCGTGGGGGTTTCAAAAAAGAGCCGCAACGGCAAGGCAACGTTGAAGGTATCGCACACACGATGCACGACCTGAGTAGCCAACAGAGAATGCCCTCCCAGAATAAAGAAGTTGTCGTGAATGCCTATCTTTTCCAGCTTTAGAGTCTGAGACCAGATGGCGGCTATCATCTCTTCAATGGGAGTGCGCGGCGCAGTGAAAGCTTCTTCGATAGCAGGACGTGCATGATCGGGAATGGGCAGCGCTTTGCGATCAATCTTGCCGTTCGGAGTCAGAGGCATTGCCTCGAGCACAACAAACGCAGAGGGGATCATGAAGTTCGGCAGCTTCTCTTTTATTACCCGCCGCAACTCGTCAGCGGGTGTAGCACACTCGCCGTTCAGGACAACATAAGCGACGATGCGCTTGTCGTTGGGTATATCGTCGGGCGTGTCCTCGCGCACCAGCACCACCACGTCTCGAACAAGGGGGTGCTCGACAAGCACTGCCTCAATCTCGCCCAGCTCAATGCGGAAGCCGCGGATCTTGACCTGATGATCCATGCGGCCGAGATACTCGATATTGCCGTCGGCGCGATAGCGGCCGAGATCGCCCGTGCGATACAACCGCGCTCCGGATGTGGTCGCGAACGGATGAGGAACGAAGTGCGTCGCGGTTAACTCTGGTCGGTTCAGATAGCCGCGCGCGAGTCCAACACCGCCGATGTGGAGCTCGCCTGTTACGCCGATTGGAACGGGCTGCAAATTGCGGTCAAGAATATAGACTTGAGTGTTAGCGATCGGCTGGCCAATCGGTGGCGCGACATTGCCTCCAGTCTCTTCCGTAACTGGCGTCCAGGTAGCCACCACGCTGTTTTCTGTTGGTCCATAGTTGTTTGCCAGGATAAAAGGAAGCGCCTGGCGAGGCCGGCGATGGAGTTTGTCACCTCCGACCAGGAGCGCGCGTAGGCCCAACTGATTTGGCAAGGGTGCTTCCAACACCGCCTCTGCGAGCGGCGTGGGCATAAAGCAGATCGTAATCGCTTCCGCCGCGAGCCACTCCAGGAGCTTTGCCGGATAGAGCAACGTTTCTTCATCCGGAATATGAAGGCTCGCGCCGGCGGTAAGGTATGGCCACACTTCCCACACCGCGGCGTCAAAGGCCGGCGCCGCCAACTGCGTGGCGCAATCACTTGCGCTAACGTGATAGGCACGCCAGTGCCAGGCGCACAAATTGAGCAACCCGGCATGCGGAATTTCTACTCCCTTGGGCTGTCCAGTTGACCCTGACGTGTAAATTACATAGGCAAGGTTATCCAGTCCGGAGCCGCCGCGCAGATTTTCGCTACCCTCTTTGGCAATGGCGTTCCATTCCGTATCAAGGCAAATCAATCTCAAATTCTCAAAGTTCAGTTGGTAGCGTTCGATCACGCTTTGCGTGGATAACAGCAGCGCGACCCGGGCATCCCTCAGCATGAACGCGAGACGTTCTTGCGGATAGCCGGGATCGAGCGGCAAATACGCCCCACCCGCTTTGAGTACTGCGAGCGACGCCACCACCATGTCGATACTGCGTTCAAGACAAATGCTTACCAGCACTTCCGGTCCCACGCCCAACTCTCGCAGATAGCGCGCGAGTCGATTAGCCCGTTGATTCAATTGCGCGTAAGAAAGTTTCTCCTCCCCAAAGACGAGCGCGATCGCCTCGGGTGTCTGGGCTGCGTGAGTTTCGAATAGTTGATGAGGGCCGAGCGCCGGCACAGAGTCTCGTGCGGTATCGTTGAACTCCACCAACAGTTCGTAATGCTCATCGGCGCTCAACAATGGCAGCTCGGAAATCTCCGCGTCAGGATTTGCCACGGCGCCTTCCAACAACGTTTGCAAATGTCCGAGCATGCGCCTGGCCGTCGCCGCTTCGAAAAGATCAGTGCTGTACTCCAGCGTGAGACGCAGTTCCTGATCCGCTTCCGCAAAGTACAAGATGAGATCGAACTTCGCCGTCGTCGTGTCTACTTCCAGGGGCCGGAAGCAGACGCCAGCAGACTCGAGTTCCGGCATCAATGGTCTCTGCTGGGCCAGCATCACCTGGAACAGAGGTGTGCGGCTGGCATCCCTCTCAGGCTGTAGTTCCTCAACGAGCTTCTCAAAGGGCAGGTCCTGATGGGTGCAGGCATCGATCACCGTCTCTCTGATTTTGCCCAGCAGCGCGCGAAAAGTAGGGGACCCCGAAAAATCTGTCCGCAGCACGAGCGTGTTGACGAAGAATCCGATCAGCTCTTCTATCTCCGCCTGATTGCGGTTGGCGCTCGGAGTTCCAATGACTATGTCCGGCTGACCCGAATAGCGGTACAGCACCACCTTGAAGGCTGCCGCTAACACCATGAACAAGGTTACACCCTGCTCACGACTCAGCCTCTTGAGCTCGTCAGTCAGGCTCTGGGGAAGCATGACGGATTGTTTCGCGCCGTTATAGCTACGCGATGCGGGGCGCTGGTGATCGTTCGGTAATTCCAATACCGGCGGAGCGCCCTCGAGTTGCTTCACCCAGTAACCCAACAGTGAACCGAGCTTTTCATCCTGCAGCCAGTTTCGTTGCCAGCTTGCGAAGTCCGCGTATTGAAGCGGCAACTGAGGCAGTGGCGATTCCGCACCTTCTCTGTAAGCCTGGTAGAGCGTCGCCAGTTCTTTCAGGAAGAGATCGAGTGACCAGCCGTCCGACACAATGTGGTGCATCGTCACTAAGAGAACGTGCTCATCATCGGCCTGGCGCACGAGCTTGACCCGCAGCAATGGACCACGCGCGAGGTCGAACGGCTCATGGGCTTCGCGCGTCAGAATCTCGTCGAGCTGCGCTTCACGCTCGCCGAGTGGCAACTCGCGAAGATCTGTTACCGGCAGGTTTAGGGGCGCCGGAGCGGCGACGACCTGAACCGGTTCTCCACCTCGCAAAGGGAAGGTTGTGCGGAGTGTTTCGTGCCGGCGCACTATCTCTTCCAAACTTTTCTCGAGCGCCGCCTGGTCAAGCAAGCCGCTGATTCGCACCGCGCCGGGCATGTTATAGGCGTGGCACCCGGGTTCAAGTCGATCGAGGAACCAGAGCCGCTGCTGTGCGAACGAGAGCGGTAAATCTTCCTCTCTCGATACGAGCTCGAAAGGTGGAGGACTGGCGAGCTCATCTTTGCGGATCGCTGTCATCTGCTCGGCAAATGCAGCGACGGTTGGGAACTCGAAGAGAAGACGTAGCGGGAGTTCCGTCTTGAAAGCCTTCTGGACGCGCGACATTGCTTGGGCGGCGAGTAGCGAGTGGCCTCCCAGATCAAAGAAATTGTCGTTGATGCCAACCCGCTCGATGCCGAGGACAGCCGCCCAGATTTCTACCAACATCTCCTGGAGCTGGTCAGCCGGCGCAGTGTAAGACAGTTCAAATGGGGTCGACAGCAAGTCCAGTTCATATAGCGCGCTACGATCCAGCTTGCCGTTTGAAGTTAACGGCATTTGGTCCAGCATCACGAACTGTCCCGGGATCATGTACTCCGGCAACTCTCGCCGCAGATGCTCTCGCAGTTGCGACACGCTCACGCTCTTCCCTGCCGCCGCCACCACGTAGGCCACCAAACGTGTTCCCCGCTGCTCGTCCTCGCGCACCAACACCACGCTTTCTCTCACCGAGCCATGCTGCGCCAATCTCGCTTCGACCTCACCCAACTCGATGCGATACCCGCGGATCTTTACCTGATGGTCCACGCGCCCCAGATACTCGATATTTCCATCCGGCAAATAACGCGCAAGATCTCCCGTCCGGTACAGCCTGGCGCCGGCCTCCCGCCCAAACGGATCGGGAATGAATCTCTCCGCCGTCAACGCGGGCCGTCGCAGATAACCGCGCGCCAGCCCTTCGCCCCCCAGATACAACTCCGCCGTGATCCCCACCGGCACGGGCTCTAACTGTTGGTCCAACAGGTAGACCTGTGAACACGCCACGGGCCGTCCGATCGGAACCCGCCCGTTGTCGTCTTTGCCAATCAACGCATAGGTCGAGTAAGTGGTATCTTCGGTTGGCCCGTACAGATTCCACACTTGTGTCGCCCTGCTCTGCTCGTAGATCTGCTTCACCAGTTCGGCCTGCAAAGCCTCGCCCGCCAGATTCACCGTCTGCACCGTCTCGGGCACCGCGCCGCTTCTAATCAATTCCGCTATCGCTGAGGGCACTGTGTTGATAAGGCTTACCTCATCTTTGGCCGCCAGTTGTGGTAACTCGAGCGCGTTGCGCGCCAGGATCACCTTGCCGCCAACACAGAGCGGCACAAAGATCTCGAACACCGACAGGTCGAAACAGATCGAGGTTGAGGCTAAGACTCCACGTAGTTGCGTGAAGCTGAATACCTCCTGCGCCCAGCGCAACATCGTGGCTGCACTCCGGTGGGTGATAGCTACACCTTTCGGCGTCCCGGTTGAGCCTGAGGTATAGATGACGTAGGCCAGGTTCTCCGCTCCGCCCAGCAACTCCGGATTGCTGGTTGCGTATTGGCCCAGTCGCTCGGTCGCTTCGTCCATTACAAGTAGCGGCGCACTTGACGGGGGCAGCGTCGCCGCCAATCGCTGCTGCGTAATGAGCACTGCGACTTGCGCGTCTTCCAGCATGAAGCGCAGTCGTTCCGCCGGGTACTCCGGATCTAAGGGCACGTAGGCGCTGCCAGCCTTCAACACTCCCAACAGCGCCACCACCATCGCTACTGATCGCTCCAGCAGAATTCCGACTCGAGTCTCTGGCCCAACACCCAGTGAGCGCAAGTGATGCGCCAGTTGATTTGCTCTTTCATTCAACTCGCGGTAGAAGACCTTTTCCTCCTGGACCACCACTGCCACCTGCTCCGGCGTGCGCGCCACCTGCTCCTCGAAGAGTTCATGAATGCACGACTTCTGCCCATAGTCTCTGGCGGTATCATTCCATTCCACCAATAGTTGTCGCCGATCTTCATCGGAAAGCAATGGCAGTGACGAAACCTGTTGCCCGGGGTCAGCAACGATACCCTCCATCAAAACCTGGAACTGCCGGGCTATCTGCTCGATTGTGGTTTCGTCGAAAATGTCGGTGTTGTATTCCAGACAGGCCCGCAGTCCTCCTCCTACTTCCGCCATGATGAGTGACAGGTCAAACTGCGCCACCCGCTGCTCTAAAGCCACAGTCTCAAGGGCCAGTTCACCCAACCTCAGTGGAGCGCCGGCCTGGCCCAGCGCGAACGCCGCGAGCCCTTGTTCTTTTAGTAGTTGTGCTTGCTGCAAGACGAAGGTCACCTGGAATAAAGGAGACCTGCTTACATCCCGCTCCGGTTGTAGCTGTTTCACCAGCAGAGCAAACGGATAGTCCTGATGCGCAAAGGCATCAAGCACGGTGCGGCGAACACTACTTAAAAATTGAGTAAAACTCGGATTGCCTGAAAGATCCGCGCGCAGTACGAGTGGGTTAACGAAGTAGCCCACGACATTTGAGAAGGCGGCCCGACTTCTCGCAGCAGCAGGCGAGCCCACCAAAATGTCTTCCTGACCGGTGTAGCGATAGAGCAGCACCTGAAAGGCGGCGAGCAATGTCATGTAAAGCGTGGCGTCATGATTTTTTCCCAGCGTCTTGAGTTGCCGTGTCAATCCAACATCGAGCTCGAAGTTGTAAGAGCTCCCACGATATGTCTGAACAGCGGGCCTTAAGTGGTCGGGCTGTAAATTCAGCACCGGCAGTGCCCCTCCGAGTTGCTTTTTCCAGTAATCCCAGAGCCGCACGCCTTCTGGTCCATCGAGCATCTCCGTTTGCCAGCCCACGTAGTCCGCGTAGGTCTTTGAGATAGGCGCTAAACTCACAGCACGACCGTGTCGTTCCGCTTCGTACAGCTCGCCCAACTCATGCACAAGAATCGCCAGAGACCAGAAGTCAACCACAATGTGGTGCGCGACCAACATCAACACATACTCTTCCTCGGATAGCTTGAAGAGATTTACGCGAAACAGTGGCCCAGTCTCCAGGTTAAACGGGAGAAGCGCCAGTTTCGTGAGGCGCTGGTTCAATACCTCTTCGTTCCATGAAGGCACCTCCTCAAAATCGAGGCTGACCTCTACCTCCTCACACACAACGGCGACTGGTGTTCCATCTATGTCGCTAAATGTGGTGCGTAGAGCAGGATGACGCTCGACGAGCTTTTGGAATGCCCGCCGCATCGCCCCTGGTTCAACCTCGCTCTGAATCCGCACCGCCGAGGCCACGTTGTAGGCCGCGCTTTCAGGAGCCAGGCCGGCGATTAACCAGAGTGCCTGCTGACCGTATGCCGGGCGGTGCGTCAGCAAAGTGTCCGGCAGGATCGTAGTGAGGGCGGCGTTAGCCGGCGCTTCCTTTTCGGCGAGCCTTTTAGCTGTCAGGTATTTCATTGCCTGCCGGGCCAGTTCAGTGATGCTCGGGCTTTGCAGAAAGCTCGTCATCGGTAGAACTATGCCAAGGCTGACTTCAACGGCATGCATCAACTCAATGGCCTGTAACGAATCAAGCACGTACCGGGCAACAGGTTCGTCAACGTCAACCTCCAGGGCGACTGTTCCCAGACGCGTTGCGAAGAGAGACTTAAGAAATTCTTTTACGTCTTCTTCACTCTCCGGCTCGACAGCGGGTACGGCGAGAAGCGTTTCGCCGCTCTGTGTCGCCTCGTCGCGCCACTCTGCAAGAATTTCGAAACTTCCGGACAGAAACATCGCGCGGGAGGCACGGCGTTGAAGTTTGCCGCTTGAAGTTTTTGGGATACTGCCTGCCCGGACGAGCGCCATCGCATACGGCTGAACCTCATGCTCCTCGGTTACCGCTTGCCGCACACGCTGGACCAGCGCGTTAACGTCTGGCCCCTTAACGTCTATCGAGGCGTGGCGCTCAAGTTCCTGCACAATGACCAGACGCTCTTCCCCTTCCACCTCTACGGAGAAGGCCACGCCACCTCCACGTCGCAGATCTGCATGACATTCCGCCACCATTTGCTCAATATCCTGCGGGTAGAGATTGCGGCCGCGGATAATGATCAGATCTTTAAGGCGCCCGGTAAGGAACAACTCACCGTCGTGCAGGAACCCGAGGTCTCCGGTGCGAAGGAGCGTTTCGCCTGACACGCCCGCGAGGCGTGCGTGAAAGATGTTCTGCGTCTCTTCCGGCCGGTTCCAGTAGCCCTTCGCCACGCTGTCGCCCGCGATCCAGATCTCGCCCACTTCATTCGGCGCACATGGCGTTGAGGTTTCCGGGTTAACGATCAATGTTTCCTGGCCCAGCAAGGTCGTACCGCAGCTCACCAACTCTTGTACGTCAACATCCGCATCCGCCGCCTGCTCTTCGACGCGATGTTTAGCCAGCGACTCTGCCGCAAACATCTTGATTACGGGTGGTCTAACTACTGGATTACCTGAGACAAACAAGGTGGCTTCAGCCAACCCGTAGCACGGGAAGAAAGCTTCCGGCTGAAAACCGCAAGGCTCAAAAGCCCTCGCAAACTGCTTCAGCGTTTCTGCGCGAACAGGCTCAGAACCGTTGAAAGCTACACTCCAACTGCTTAGATCGAGTTCCGAGCGACGTGCCGGATCGATCTTTTGCACGCACATGTCATAGGCGAAATTTGGACCACCGCTGGTGGTTGCGCGGTAACGAGAAATCGCCTGCAGCCAACGTAAGGGTTTTTGCAGGAAGGAGACCGGCGACATCAATATGCAATGCGCGCCAACATAGAGCGGCTGGAGCACACCACCGATCAAGCCCATGTCGTGATAAAGCGGCAACCAGCTAAGAATCACCGATTGCTCGGTTTGCCTGAAAGCACTCTGAATCATCCTTTCGTTGTGCAGAATATTGGCGTGGCTCACCATGACGCCCTTCGGCGAGGCAGTTGAGCCGGAGGTATATTGAATGAATGCCAGTGTGTCGCCGTCGATGTATGGTTCCTTCCACTCCTGCGCCGTCTCTTCATCGATGTTGTCGGTCACTAGCCAATGCATGGCCTGTAACTCAGAGACTTGGGCCAGAAAAGGTTCGATGCGAGAGAAAACCGCTGACGTCGTCAGCACTACTTTCGCCTCAGCGTCAGCAGCGATGGCTTGAAGACGAGAGAGTGAACGGTTCGCGCGAGGCGCGAAGACAGGGACAGCCACTGCCCCTGCGTAGAGGCAGCCGAAGAAAGCGGCGATGTATTCCAGATCCGGCGGATAGAGCAGCAGCACTCTTTCACCGAGTGCTGCTAAGCGTTGCAGCCGCGCGGCGATGGCGCGCGCCTTAACGTCCAGTTCTCCGTAAGTCAGGCTGACTTCTTCAGTCTCGCCGTCAACCAGGAAAGTGAAAGCCGTGCGGTTGAACTGGTCGGGGATTCGCCGGCGAAGGAGTTCGACCAAAGTCTGACCCAGGTCGATCTCCCATATACGTGACGCCTCGACTGGCGCGTTAGTACCGAAATTTGAAACCATATTTCCTCAGGCTCGGGCAAGATTGAATTTAGCCACAGATGAACACGCATAAAATCCGGATTTATCCGTATGATCCGTGGCGAAATCATTCGCAAAGGTGGGCGCTCCGCAGTTGAGGATTAAAGCGGACGATTTATCAGGACGTTCTAGAAGGTGGGAAGGCATACAAGAGTGGGTTGGTGAGTTTCTGAATGAAGGATTCCGTCTTTACCGTTCAATTCTGACTGGATTTGCTATGTTAATTGCGACTCAATTTCGTTGGTAAAATCCGACAGTAGCTGAGCAGCACCTTCAACAAAAAAGAAATGATTCCCGGGATATAGTTGCGTACTTACGCTCGCGGTCGTGTGCCGGCGCCATTCGTTCAAATGCTCCAATTCCACATCGGGATCGTCCTCGCCCGCCACCGCCGTAATGCCGTAGGTTACAGGCGGCCCGGGATCGTAATGATAGTTCTGAGTCATACTGGCATCAGCTCGCACCATGGGCAGGACGTATGGTCGCATGTGCGGATCGTTCAATAAGCCGAGCGGCGCTCCATACACATTTCCAAAATGTTCTATGAAGTCCTCGTCGTTCATCTCATTGACGTTTGCGATAGGAAGTCCCAGATGCGGTGCGCGGGCGCCGGAGCTGAAAAAATGAAGCGGTTGCGGGGCCCCGCGGCTTTGCAGTATTCGCGTTGCTTCGTAGGCCAGCGCGGCCCCGAGGCAGTGTCCAAAGAGAGCATAAGGCCGATCCACCAGAGCCATCAGAGCGTCGGCGATATAGGTTGCCGCTTCTGTTTGATCGTCGATTGCTTTGCTTTCGCAGAGCCGGCGGCCATGAGCCGGCATTTCAAAACCGCTGACCGCGATCCACTCCGGCACATAATCGCTCCAGCGCAGGAACAATTGCGCAGTGGAGCCCGCATAAGGAAAGCAGAATAGACGTACTTCAGCGTCGGGTCGTTCCTCGTTATGCACCAGCAGCTGATTGGTAATCGCGATCGCAGTCATGTCGAACTTTACTCCTTTGTAGCTGCGGCATCGATGTGCCGGGCGATACCGGCCACCGTGGGGTCCCGATAGAAGTCCGGCGGCTCGAGTTGTATTTGAAGCGTTTGTGAGATCTGGGCCAGCATCTGCGTGACCAGCAACGAATGACCGCCAAGGTCGAAGAAGTGGCTAGTCGCGCTTACGTTTGTTGTACCCAGAATCTTTGCATATAAGTCCGCAATTGCCTGCTCCGTCGTAGTCAGTTCGCTGTTAGAGCCGTTTCCAGAAGAGACACGAACTGGGACCGGCAGCACACCGCGATCAATCTTGCCATTCGGGCTCAACGGCATCTCTTCCAGAAGCAGGAACTCGTTGGGAATCATGTATTGCGGAAGCCTGGTGGCAAGCGTCGTACGCAGCGAGTCGATCAATCCATTCGCTGAAGTCAGATACTCTTTTTGATTTGGCACGACATAAGCGATCAGGCGTTGATCGCCAGGCGCGTAGAGTGCGTCAACTACTACCGCTTCCTTCACCTCAGCATGTTGCCGCAGGGCGGTTTCGATGTCACCGAGCTCGATTCGTTGCCCACGCACTTTCACCTGATGGTCAATGCGACCATTGAATTCAAGATTTCCATCGGGTAGATAGCGTCCGAGATCTCCGGTCCGGTAGAAATACTCGTCGGGTGATTTCGCAAACGGGTTCTTGAGGAATTTTTGTGCAGTCAAAAAGGGATCCGTCAGATACCCTTTACCGACACCGTCGCCGGCGAGGCAGATCTCGCCGGTCACTCCGATTGGTACCTGTTTCAGGTTCTGCTCAACCAGATATACCTGACTATTCCCGATCGGCTTACCGATGGGTACAGAAGTCTCGACGTAGCGATCGTAGTCATACAGGCGATAGAAACTCGAGACATCCGAGCACTCAGCCGCGCCATACACGTTGGCAATCTGGGCTTTGCACTCCGCCGAAGTGGCCCATGGTTTAACTCTTGAAGCGGAAATTGCTTCACCACCAAGGAACAGGCGTCGCAGTGAGCGCAGACTTTGATAACTCGTGGCTGGTGTGGTTTCAACGAGAGGATAAAAAGTACTCGGAGCACAGTTCAGGACGGTGATCTGCTCTGTGGCAATCGTGTTCAAAATCAATTCTGGCTCGTAATAATCTGAGGCTACCAGGTGCAATTCTCCGCCGCTGATCAGCGGAATCGCCATGGCTCGCTGAGTGATGTCAAAACTGATCGAGCTGATCACCAGCGTCTTGTCCGTGGTAGTAATGCCAAACTCAGTAACAAACCAGTGCAGCAGGTTAGTCCAGCCGCGATGATAGACCGCGGTCGGTTTGGGCCGGCCGGTCGAACCCGATGTGAATATCACGTAGCACAGGTGAGATGGCTCGGCGACACGCATCGGATTCGTGCGACTCTCGGCATCAATCATCTCGGCGTCACGATCCAGGCAGATGACGCGTGCGCGAAGCTTCGGCAACCGATCGAGAAGGCCCTCAGTCGTAAGGACGGCCTTCACCTTCAGATCTTTAAACATCGCGCTCAGGCGTTCTTTTGGATACGTTGGATCGTATGGGACATAAGCACCGCCCGCTTTCAGAATGCCCAGCACGCTGATCACTTGTTCGATGGAACGATTCTGGAAGATGCCAACCGGGGTGTTGGGCGTGAGGTGCAAGCGCCGGAGGTAATGCGCAACCTGATTAGCGCGTTCATTCAGCTCTCGATACGTCAGTCGCTGCTTGCCGCATACAAGCGCGATCTGGTCAGGCGAATTGACGGCGTGTTCCTCGAATAGTTGATGAACGCACTTGTCCTTTGGATATTCGGCGCAGGTGTCGTTCCAGGCGGATAGCTGGTCACGCTCTTCGTCAGTCAGGATCTCCAGTTCCCAGACGGCAGTGTTCGTGTTCTGCAAACCCGAGCTCAGGATGCATAACACGTGTTGGCAGAAACGTCGCACGGTAACTTCGTCGTACAAGCCTGGCCTATAAGCGGCATGCAAAGCCGGTCGTCCGAACTGGGTGTCCAGCCTGAGCGCCAGATCCTGGGAGACGTCAGGCATCGATTGATGCAGGCCCGGAACTTCGAGGGTCACAGCAAATTGCGAGCGGCGATCCGGCGCAGCTTCAGCGTACGCATCCAGGATCGCCTGCCGAACATCGAGCAGCAACTGGCGAAAGATTAGCTGACCATCGACAGCGACATCGATTGAAACTACGCCGTCTGATGCGCCATTTCCGGTGAGCATTGCGGGACAGCCGATGACATTCCGGGAAACTCCAGTGTAGCGGTACAGGCAAACGTGTACGGCCGCGAGGACCGCAGCATACTGAAGCAGCAACTCTCCTTTGGTAACAACGTGAAGTCTTTCAGCCAAATCACCAGGCATTTCGACGGTAAGACTCGCCGTCTCCTCAGCGCGCATGCTCAGCTTGGTGTGATACATCGGCAGTCCCGTAATATGCGCGCTGTCCCCGGCCTTTGCAGGTGGCTTCATCTCCGAGGCCAGCACTTGAGTTTGTGTAGTCATCTCACTCCTTGCCTAACTGAACACAAAGATTAAAAAGCAAACTGTGGCGCATGCTCTGACGAAAGCATTGCCTGAGTTGAACGATTGCTCGCGCCGAGTTGATAAATTCCGGTTTCGGGGTCGTCAGTTGCGGTCTTCAAAACGTGCTCCAGCGTCGAACGCAGTTTCTCGACCGCATTAGCTTCGCGCGCGCTCGCTGAAAAAATGAAACGCAGCGTTAAATCATCGCGGCCGGGAGAGACGGCCAGAATCAGGTCCAGCCCCCCATATGCTGACGATGGATACCGCAAGCGTGCTTCCGGGCCAACAATCGTGTCGCTCTCCAGGTATGCGACTTTGAAGATCGGCTGTGACACGCGCGAAGCCGGCATCCCGCGCATGCTCAGGATCACGGGTAACGCAAACACACTATGTCGATGCGCCGCCTCGATCGTTTTCTGGCAAAGCTGGGCAAGCTCGAAAAATGTTGCTGACGGATGCACGGCAAGACGCACCGGGTAAATCTCAGAGTCTTCCAGCGCCAGCACGACCGTACTGTCTTTGCGGTTTTCGGCAAGCCACAGCGTTGCCATGTAAACAGCGATCAAAGTCGCCGCGCGTGTGGCGTTGCAGTTCGTCGTTAGTTGCTGCACGAGGCTGTTGCTCACGTTCAGCGAGTCAGTGATTCTCCAGTCGTCACGGGTGAGAATCTGTTTGTCTTCGGCGATCTCTTCACCGAACGATCTGCTTCCGAGTTCGTTGCAGTAAAAAGCCTCCGCGTCCCGGTAACTTTCCGCGGAGAGGATCGGCACACCAGCAGTTTCATCAGTAAACGTACGATCAAACTGGCAAGCCCTCTTGAGGGCCTCGATCAAACCGGGCGAAGTTTCCGTGCGATTCGGTTGTGCAATCTTTTCTCTTATGACGGCGCTGAAGGACCTCAGAAACGTCTTAATTTGATCGAACGTCATGCCGCGATTCTGAAGCATGTACGACGACACGTAGTTAAAACCGGGATCAGGCACCCAGACAGGCGTGTCGATACTCATGAAGCAACGCTCGACGAGGTGGACGGCCGTGGCTACGTCCATGGTGTTGTGGGACCATGAGAAGTGATAGCCTTTGACGCCGTACTTATCTCTCTCTCCCCAAATTGGAGTTACCGGATCACAGTACCAGATTAGCGGTCGGTAGAAGTCTGGTTCGGTTTCACGCAGGAAGTCGATGGTTTCCTGTGCGGTGTCATAGGTCTCACCGGGAAACCCGAAAAAGACAGATGCAAAGACCTGGATGCCTGCCTTTTTGAAGAGTGGTATGGAACGGAGATAGTGCTCCTTCCGCGGAGTCTTATTCATGTTGGCGAGCATTTGGTCGTTTGCCGACTCCACACCCAGGAAAACACCTACACAATTGGACTGCGCCATCAGGTCAACCACTTCCTCGTCACAGAAATCCGCGCGAAAGAAACAGTGCCATTTGAAACCGTAGTTTTTACGGATCATCATGCGCAACATTTCTTTGAAGGTGGGGAGCGGTACATTGACGGTATCGTCAACGAAACAAATTCCCGTTACGGTCCCGACCTCGCGAATGGCATCCAGCTCGTGCTCGATGTAGTCCAATCGCGAGACATCGTATTTCTCTGTGCGCAACGGAAATGAACAGAAGGCGCAGGCAAAAGGGCAGCCTTTCGTAATGCGAACATTGACATAATTGCCAATCTGCTCTTTTGGGAAGGAGTTGTACTCAATGAGGTTTTCGTAGAGCGGATTCAGCTCCGGCTGCGAGGGCGTCAGAACGAAGCTGTTGCCATTCTTGAAGGCGATATTCGGAATCGCCGCAAAGTTGCCGCCGTTTTTGAGGGCGTGAAGTATCTTGACGAGGGCTTGTTCCCCCTCACGGCTGCGCACATAAAAGTCGCTGCCGATGTAAGTGAACATCGCCTGCAAATCGGTTGCCTCCATCGTCTCCGACCGTTTCGCGATGTATGGTCCGCCGACAATTATTTTAGTCTTCGGATTGTGCTCTCTGACGAAGTTGAGTGCTTCGATTATGGGTGTATCGAAGTTGTAGATGGTGGTGGTGATTACCGTCGTCAGGTATTCGTTATTGCGGAGTTTTTCCTTGAGTTCGTCCTTCTGTAGCTGGAACAGATTGATGTAATCGACGGTGAAACCGCGCTTCCTGAGATAGGTACTGAGGTACAGTATGACCATCCAGGGAACGTCCGCGTTATGCCATCTCCTGTCGCCTTTTGTGGGAGCTCTACCTTCGTAGTAAAAGCGATTGAAGATATCCATTGCCCGGTAGGGCCGGCCTTCATATTCGATTATGTTGAGGCTGAGATCCCGGTAGTTCGGATGGTCCACTCCCATTGCGCGCAAACTACGGATCTCATCTTCAAGACACCCGTCGTTATAACCGATGATAAGACAATCAGTAACCATTGGCGTGACTCCTAGACGGTATCGACAATGTGAAACAAGTCAGTAGGGTTTACGCACTCCTCCAACAGTCGCAGAAGCGTCATCGGTGGTACAACCTAATCCGTGCGAGATGAGAGACGGTTTTGTATGTGTGAAGAAAACAGGCTACCGCCCTTTGAGCGGAGGATGGCTTAGAGACAAAGCCAACTCCTGATTCGTTAAGCGAAGAAAATTACTAAGTAGAAGCAGAACCGGAAGTTGTATGGCAACTCGTCGAGGGCAACTCTGAATTTCTGCTTTTCGCGGCCATCCTATGCCAAGCAGTATGGGGAGTCAATAACTTTTTCAGGCCTTTACGAAAATGAGAATAAGACGTCGTCATTGTTGGTACCGAAAGGACATTTTTCGAGGGCTGACCGATATTTGTGACAGTGATCGAATTCCGTGCCTAATCCGTGCGAGATGAGAGACGGTTTTGTATGTGTGAAGAAAACAGGCTACCGCCCTTTGAGCGGAGGATGGCTTAGAGACAAAGCCAACTCCTGATTCGTTAAGCGAAGAAAATTACTAAGTAGAAGCAGAACCGGAAGTTGTATGGCAACTCGTCGAGGGCAACTCTGAATTTCTGCTTTTCGCGGCCATCCTATGCCAAGCAGTATGGGAAGTCAATATGGGATTGACGTCGCTTATTTTCAAAGAAGAGATTTGCAGGAAGAAAACGGGCCGGATGGCGACAGCTGGTTTTTGGTTCAAAGTAAATATGGCAAGGCCTTTGCGGGAACAGATACGCTTTTAGTCGAGAGTCACTCCGGACGCTGTAATTAGCACTCCGGACGCTGTAACTAACACTCCGGACGCTGTAATTGGCACCCCGGACGTTGTAATTAGCGGTGCGGACGGTGTAATCAGCGGGCCGGACGGCGAAATGAGTGGAGATTAGGACGTCTCTTTTGATCGTCGTTCGGTGTAGGCCGGATCAAACGCGCGGGTGGTGTGTTCGGTCACGCTCGACTTCGGTTCCGGCAACGCTCGCGCCTGGCCCGCGTCAAGCTCTCTGGTTGCCGAGCCCTTCAATCGCACTGCATCGACTGAGTCGTCCCGGCGCTTGCTGCGCAACAGCAATCGCATGAACACGCCTTCGAGGACCAGCAGGAGCAGGAAAGGTACCAGGGCGAAGGCAAGCACTCGTTCGACGGGGAGTTCCATCACAACCTTCATCATGCCCATCATCATGGTGATGCCTACCAGGCCGAAGATGAAGAGCGCGCTCATCGCTGACACGAGCAATCCCGGTTTCACTTCTCCAGGTCCGCCGTCGCTGTCGTCCTGAGCGGCACTCAACTTTGCGCCACAATAATTGCAATAGCTGAGGCCCGGCGTGACCGCCACGCCGCAAGTTGAACAATACATTCTTCACCTCCGCGGAAAAAACGATGAGCGTGAGCGACAAAGGCCGAAACAAGAAATGCTCTTCATCCCTGGTAGCGTTCTAAGTCTCAAACTGGGAAGCCGCGACAGGTCGCGGCGACCAAAGCGCTGACAGGTCAGCGCACTCCAAAGTGTGGCCCCTAAGTTCAATTTTCAAATTGGACCACTACCTCATCACTCATTACTCATTACTCATACTCATCACTCATCACTCATCACTCATCACTTTGCCTTGATGTCGTAAGCCCAGAGCGTGCCCAAATCGCGAATGTATAGTCTCCCGCCGGCTATCACCGGATAGGCAAACGCTCCTTCCGGAAACGGTCCCACTTTTTTCTTCGTCGGCTGGGCCGGCGGCGTGAATCGGCCCTTCTCGCGAAATGCGTCCCCAGTCGCCTCAACCAACGCGATCTGTCCATCTATGCCGTGAGCAAAAAGAAGTCCGTCGGCATACGCGACCGAACACCAGCCGAACTTTTCCGCCGCCCATTTCACTTTGCCCGTAGTGAAGTCAACCGCGACCAGCTTCTGGCCCGCCTCCGTCCCGTAAAGTGTATCGCCGACAACCACTGCGCCGCCGATGCCGTTCGGAAGTCCGCGCGTGAAGTAAACCTGTTCCGCGGGCCCTTCAGCTTTCAAACGGACGAGCACACCGCCAACGCCAAGCGCGCCGCCGTATACATACTCACCACTCGAGATTGGAGTGAAATACTGAGCCGGGCCCTTAGCGACTTCCTTGTTGCGCCAAAGGAACTCGCCCGTCTTCGCGTCAACGCCGACCATGCCCTTGCTCAACAACTGCACATACTGTTTTCGTCCGCCGCCTTGCGCGACAATCGCGGACGCGTAACCAGCCACGTCGCCGCCCGGGACCGCCGATTTCCAAATTACCGCGCCCGTCTTTTTGTTGAGTGCAGCCATCGTCGCCTGCGCGCCGCCGGGAGTAACGACGACAATGTCACCGTCAACCAACGGCGACTCTGCATAGGCCCATTCGCCTGGCTGACCGTCAAACTCTTTGCGAATATTTTTCTGCCAACGAATTTTGCCGCTCCTGGTTTCCAGGCAAGCCAGATCGCCGTCCGAACCGAGCACGTAAATAAACTTGCCGTCGACCGTCGGCGTGGACCGCGCCTTCGCGTAAGGCGGATTCTGATTGGGGTTGCCGACGTTGCCGACGCGCGTGGTCCAGACAGGTTTCCCATCCTTAGTCGACAGAGCCTGAACAAACTCATTGTCGAGACCGCGATTGCTCATCACGTAGATTCGGTTGCCGACGACGGCCGGCGTCGAATAGCCATCGCCGATGTCGTTCACTTGCCAGAGCAGTTTGGGTCCCTCAGTGGGCCATTGTTTAAGCAGGCCGCTATCCTGCGACAACCCGTCGCGCGCAGCGCCTCGCCACTGAGGCCAGTCCGAGTTTGAAGCCATCCCGGCCGGAGTTGTAATGAACACGCTCGAGCATAGACACAGTACGGCAATGATAGTGATGAGTCGTAACTTCACAGTCTTCTCCTTGTGGACGATCTGACGATTTCTGATTTGCTTCTGGGTATTGCCGGCTATCACTGATACGATCAGTTTCACGATATGTTCCGTCGCCGGTGGTTCGCGCAACACCTGACGTTTCAGAGGTGTGGTTCAGGAGGTGAATTTGATCATTCGCAAAGGGATCACTCGCAAAGGATTCTTGTCCTCGTCCGCGATCTTTCTGTTTGTCGCGTTCGCGTGCGTTTCGCAAACGGCTTCGGCGCAAACGGAAAAACTCGGCGCCGTTCAGTACACGCCGCTGCCGGGTTGGAAAAAGACTGTCTCGGAAAATATGGTTGGGTTCAGCGAGCTCAATCAGAGCACGGGCCGCTTTTGCATCATCACTCTGTACGGCGCGACCACGAGCAACGGCAGTCCCGAAGCCGACTTCAGCTTTGAGTGGAATAAATTGGTCGTGAAGACTCTGGCCGGCGAAGCTTCACCCAAAACGCAGACGCAATCGGCTGACGGTTGGACCATCACCGCCAGCGCCACGGCGGTGGAGGCGGCTGGTGCAAAGTCGGTTGCGTTTCTGACAGTCGTCACCGGTTATGGGAAACGAGTCAGTGTGCTTGCCGTCTTCAATGATCAGTCTTACATGGTCCCACTCGAGAGATTTGTCGCCGGGTTGGAAGTGGACAAGACCGCGCCTGCTCCCGCTACTGCGCCTGCGCCTGCTCCAACTTCGCCAGGGACCAATCAAAGCAGCCAGCCCGGCAAGTTTGGCGCGATGATCTACAAGGCGCCGGCTGGTTGGACCGAACAAGTATTTCAGGACGGCGTGGTCTTTAAGCCTGCAGATTTGCCCGCCGGTGAACAACTCTCGATTCAGATCATGCAGCCGTTGCATTCTTCCGGGACGCTGGAACAGGCCCTCCAACAGAGTTACGACGAAGCCGCGGCGATGTACAAAGCGAGCAAGATGCATTTCGCCGGCGGCGCAAACTATCAAGGTCCGCCGGCGCAAAAAGCTTTCAACGGCTGGGATTACATTCGCGGCAAGGGCGGCGTGCAAGTCGAAAACGGCACGCCCTACAAGACTGAACTCGGACTGGAGTTGTTTGTAGTGAAGGTCAATAACAGATTCGAGCGCGTCGCGATCCTTGACGCACGCAAAAACTGCGGCCTCTCGCGCTACTACTCTTCTGACCGGCTGAGTTACCGCGACGGCATCGAGAGTCTTTTGTACTCGCTCCAGTTTACCGACTTCAACCCGTCAGGAATGAAACCCGGCTCGGCTACGGGCGCGGGCATCGTCGGCGTTTGGCAAGGTATCTCGCTCACGGTTGGCGCGCCGTCCGTGGGCGCGCCCGTCGGCGTTCGCTACAAAGCCTTTTCGCCGATTTTCCTGACCAATGGGCAAGCATATTTTGGTCCGAAGTTTCCTACACCGGGCCTTGGGGAATTCGACACGCGCATTCCGGCGGAGCTTTACCGGCGCGACTGGGGCACCTATACCTTCAGCAACGGTCGCGGCGTTTTGAAGATGCCTTACGAAGATATTCCGCTGCGAATGGAAGGCAATCGACTGATCATCACACCCATGCGGACCGATCACGCCTTTTCAAAACTAAGCCCGGTGGACGGCGCGACGTTCGCAGGCACGTATACCTTGAGCGAGGTGAATGGAAAAATTCCGTCGATCACTTTCACAGCCGATGGAAGATTTACCGACAACGGTGCAGTGAAGGTTTTGTATCACGAGTACATCGACTGCCTGAATCCGGCGCTCGCGCCTGGCTCGGGAACCTACGAAGTAAAGGACTACTCGGTGACCTTCAATTACACCGACGGAAGGAAGATCAGAATTGCCTTCCTCGGCGTTGGCTACTCGAAAGACAATCCCAGCCCGGCAAAGCTGTCGATGAGTTACAACGAAGATCCGATGACGCGGCAGCGATGAGAGGTAGGTGGTGACCTACGTTCAAGTCTCTGAGCTGACTCGACGCGCTCTGCGTTTCTGCGCTGATTGGATTCGCGGGCGATATTAATCGAGGCGCAGAGATCGCTGAGACTACGCAGAGAAAACCTCAGATTAGGGCGTTACCATGTAACCTGGGCGGAGGCGGCTTTTGTGGAGTAAGGGACAAAATGCGAGAGGGGACCTGTGAAGGTCCCCTCTTCAAGTTTATTCAGTTGTGTTGAACTTTCGTCTAGGCGCTGGCTGCGATGGTGACGTGTCTTTCCATCATCTTTGAGATCGCGTCTTTGCTGGTGGCGCCGACCATGCGTTCTACTTCGGTTCCCTCGCTGAAAAGGATCAGGGTCGGGATTCCCTTGATGCCATAGCGCTGCGCGGTCGCGGTGTTGTCATCCACATTTACTTTCACGACGCCGGCGCTTTTCGCCAAACTTCTCGGCGACTGCGTCGATCGTCGGCGCCAAGGCGCGGCAAGGGGCACACCACTCGGCCCAAAAATCCACCAACACCGGCTTGCCGGCTTGCAATACTTCCTTCTCGAAGGAACTATCGGTCACGCTCAATACTTTCGCTCATTTAATAATCTCCTCTGCCTTGAATCTCGTAGGACAGGACTTGCTGCCTGTCCATGCCTGAAAATGAGACAGACTGGGGAGTCTGTCCTACTAAAATTACTGCCGCTGTCCTTCGATGAAACTCTTCAGCACGCGTGCTCGCGAAGGGTGGCGCAGCTTTCGCAACGCTTTCGCTTCGATCTGCCGAATGCGTTCGCGCGTCACGTTGAAGTCCTGGCCCACCTCTTCAAGCGTGCGCTCGTGTCCTTCACGATCCAGTCCAAAGCGCATGCGGATCACACGCTCTTCGCGCGGGCTTAGGGTTTGCAGTACGTCTCCCGTAATCTCGCGCAGGTTTGAAGTGATGACGCGCTCAGCAGGGCTGGTGCTCGATTTGTCTTCGATCAAGTCCCCGAGCTGCGAATCGCCACTTTCACCAATCGGCGTTTCCAGCGAAACCGGCTGCTGCACAAGCTTCCGTGCCTTGCTCACCTTCTCGACGGACATGCCCATCTTCTTGGCGATCTCTTCCGTGGTTGGTTCACGGCCAAGTTCGCGCACCAGCTCGCGGGAGGTGTTGCGCAACTTATTGATCACTTCAATCATGTGCACGGGAATGCGAATGGTGCGGGCCTGGTCCGCGATCGCGCGCGTGATCGCCTGGCGAATCCACCAGGTCGCGTAAGTCGAGAACTTGTAACCGCGGCGCCATTCAAACTTGTCGACGCCCTTCATCAAACCCAGATTCCCCTCCTGAATCAGATCCAGAAACTGGAGACCGCGGTTTTGATACTTCTTCGCGATCGAAACTACCAGGCGCAGGTTGGCTTCGGTCAGTTCGTGCTTTGCCTGCGCGGCCTGGGCTTCGCCGGTCACAATCATCTGATGCGAACGTTTAATTTCCAGCGGCGAAACGTGATGCTCCGCTTCAATCTCTTTCAAGCGGCGCTTGGCTACTGAGATTTCTCGCTTGATTTCCTTCGCCTCTTCCGCCTTGATGCGCTTCTTCGTTAGCTTAACGTTGTTCGCTTCAATCTCGCGTTCGAGCGTCCGCGTTTCCCGGTGCATCGTTGCAATAGCGCCAATCAAACGCTGCCGGACAGCTTCCTTGAGATGCAGTCCGCCGATTTCGCCGAACAATCTCAAGACGAGTGCGCGCAACTTTGCGGCGCAGGCGAGTCAGTTTCTTCGAAGGCTTGTTGCGTCTGAGTTTTTGCTCGGCGTTAAGTTGGGCGAGTTCTTTCAAACCGCGCTTATACAACTTGCTGAATGTTGCTGATGCCTTCGATAGTCCACTGCAAATACTCTTCGGTCTTGTCCTCGTGCTCTTCGGTTTCCATCTGATCCGAAAAGTTCACTACGTCGCGAATGCCGATCGTGCCGGCTGCCAGTTCGGCGCCAATCTTCAACAACTCGGCAACCGCCATCGGCGAACGAGTGATTCCTTTTTGGGCGCGCTTCTGCCCCCATTCGATTCGCTTAGCGATCGACACTTCCTGCTCGCGCTTGAGAAGCGGCACCACGCCCATCTCGCGCATGTAAACTCTGACCGGATCCGAAGTTTTGTCGAGTTCACCCGCCGAGAGATCCAGTTCCATTTCTTCGGGGCCTGAATCATCGTCTTCGGTTTGCGGCGCCGACGATGACGTCTCACCCATCACCGGCTCGTCAGACTCAACTCCGGAAATGCCGGCAGTCGCCAGCTTCTCCAAAACCTCATCAATATCTTCGATCGAAACTGCATCCTCCAGAAGCTCCTCATGAGCGCCTGAAAAATTTGGCTTTACCGAATCCATCGGCTCAACCCCATCCTGATCTTTCTGAAGCCTACTCAATTAGGGACCGTCCTTTCGTGCGAGACTAACTGCGACAGCGGAGAGCCATCTCGCACGGGCAGCTCTCCACTAAGACTCTCATTTTTCAACTCGGCACAGTGATAATACGAATTCAAATGCCTACTAGTTTCTCACTGACAAAACCTGCGGCTTGGCAACCGGCTTCCTCTTCGTCACCGTCTTCGAGACCGTCGTGCTGACACATGGCTGCAAGCGCGAGACAACATCCTTGATGGTGATGTGGGCCAGCACGCCTTCGACCGCTGCATCTACCTCGTCCAACACCTGGTTCAAAACCGTGCCGATATTTACGCCCACCGGGCAGTGGCGATTCGGCGGATGGCGATGCAACGAAAAGACGCCCCGGCTCTCAACCGCCTGGTAAATGTCCAGCAGCGTGATCTGGTCTGGCTGGCGCGCCAACTTTGAGCCACCCATAGCCCCCGACTGGGAAACAACCAGCTTCGACTCCGCCAGTTCACAAAGCATTCGCCTGATTACAACCGGATTCGTCTTGACGCTTTCGGCCACCTGTTCAGATTTAAGCGGTTCATCGTCTGCCCACGCCATCAGCGTAAGAACGTGAACCGCCACTGCAAACCTACTGCTGGTCGACATAAAATTGAGAATCGCGGAAAATCAGTTAATCGTCTGTAACCAATATAGTTACAGTTGCCCGATTTGTCAAGACTAAAACTCGAAAGAGCGCCTGGGATGCCCCAGGGACGTCCGCGACAGTCGCTGCTTGATCGTTTAGTACTTCTACAAGTCTAATTGACAGACTTTTCAAGCTTAATTCCCTCCAACCCTTCGAAAACCTGAAGACGGTGCCGAATAGTCGCCACCGGCACGTGAATCGATTTCGCACAACCTTTTAGATGCCGCAGAACTGGCAGCGGATGGTTCTAGTGCACTTCGATCTCTTATGTCGCTCATCCTCCTTCGCTCCGCCGCGAGTCTTCCAACTGAAAAAGCCCGTAAAGTTCGCATAGATTCCCTGACGGCAGGCTCGGCTGACCAACTGGCATACTCATTGCTCCCATCCCAGCGTTCCAGAAATTTGGCTCTAGGTTCTACTTAACTGAAGGAGGGGACAACCCATGTTGTGGACGATTCTTGTGATTTTGTTGGTGCTGTGGTTACTCGGGTTTATTGGCAACGTTGGCGGTGGCCTAATTCACCTGCTGCTCGTGGTCGCGCTGATTGTGTTCATCATCAATCTCGTGTCCGGCCGCCGAGCGGTCTAACACTCTCCCGCCCAGGGCGGCGGCTGCTCTTGGTCGACGCAAAGAGTGGCCGAACACCCAACCGAGGCGGAGTTTCAAGGGGGTCAGCAAGGGGTTCAAGCGGGAAGGTCGAAATTCGACCATCAAAATTGAGACTTGGGGCGTTTTTTGCGCCGAGTCTCTCATGGAGCACTGGCGGCAACGCCAGAGCATCGTCCACGGCAAGCAACGCTTCGTCAGCAATGGGGAAGCGTTGCTCCTTGTGGACCATCAATCAGGACCATCAATCAAGAGGGGGAACAACACCTGATGCCAGCCCGAAAGCCAGCAAAAAAGACCGCCGCTTCCAAAGCTGCAAAGAAGCCGGCGGCGAAGAAGTCTCAAACCCAGAAGTCTCAAACAAAAAGCACCGGGCAAAAGTCGCAAGCAAAATCGCAAGCGAAGACCGCTCGCAAGAACGCTGCGGTAACGAAAATTAAGAGAGCGGCGAAATCAAGTCCAACCGGAATCCTCGAGCGCGCGAAAAAAGCAATCAAAGCAGTCCTGGCGGGCGCAGCAAGTGGTGCAGCCGAGGGTGCGGTCACGGGCGCGGCTGAAGCCGGCACCAAAGTCACCGGAATCGGCGCGGATTCGCAAGAGCAGTCAACGCAGTCAGCAAATGGAAACAAGAAGACCGGCAAGAAAAAATAGTTCGACCACCCACGTACGGACCGGCGACCGCAACAGCACGACCACGTCATGACAGGCCCACTTAGCGCCTGTCTCGTCGTTCGTCGTCGATCTCGAATAATCTTTCCGCTACCCTGGCGGCGGCATCACTGCTAGAATCCAATCAACCAACCAACACTCGTTCGAAAGGGACAACAGACCGCTTATGCCAGAACAACGTGGTAAACAGGCAACTGCCGACGTAAAGTCGGAGTGGACCCGTGCTTACCAGATCTACCTGAAGGCTCCGGGAGATCGCTACGACAAGAAAAAGGACCGAACCGCGAGAATAGATTCAGTCGCTAAAGAGTTGCGCCTCACGCGCAAGCAGGCGAAGCGACGCGTGCGAAATTACGAGGCCTGGCAACGCAACATAAAAAAGGGTCTCGTTGATCCATAGACGAATTGGCTGGACGTGATCCGGCGTTCCCTCCCACTCGTCAACTCAAACCTTACTGAAGAATTGGATCTAGAATCATATCCCCCTCGCTGAAGTGGGATTCACTGTTGACCACCGCTGCTTCGTGCTCAGGAAAACTGGCCTCGCCGGGCTGGTGGCGTCCTAATTTCCGTTTTCTCTGCGTAGTCTTTGCGACCTCGGCGTCTCTGCGGTGAGCAAAGGCTCAAAAACCTTCACCGCAGAGGCGCAGAGTACGCAGAGGGGCGCAGAGAGTTTGAATCAGGAAACTACCCGCCGCGCGTTCGTCCTTTTCAAAGTTTCGCGCCTCTGGTTACAATCCTCGCATCCCCTTGCAGTTCATCCGTTTTAGTCAGCCAATGGAGGCAGCATGAATTTCATTTGTCGCAGCGGTGCGGTGTGGACGGGCATCTTCCTGTTCGCCGGTTTGGGCATAACGTTTATGTCGTCTTGTGCTAAAGGCCCTGAGTCCGGTTCTGGTTCCAGCTCAAAGGGCACGCCGGCAGAAGCCGAAAAGTTTGTCGCCGATGCCGAGAAACGTCTGTTCGATCTCAACCTCAAATACGCCCGCGCGGACTGGGTCAAGAGCGTTTTCATCACTGACGACACCGAGGCGATCTCTGCCGACGCAAACAAGGAACTGATTGCGGCGACGACGGCGTTGGTTGACGAGTCGCGCAAGTTTGACGGCTTGCAATTGTCGCCGGACGTCGCGCGCAAGTTAATGCTTTTGAAGTTGTCGCTCACGCTGCCGGCGCCGAAAGATCCGGCCGAACGCGATGAACTCACCAAGCTGGCGGCATCGCTCGAGGGCGATTACGGCAAGGGCAAGTTCTGTCCCGAGGGCGACAATACGAAAGTGTCTCAGCCTCGGAGACCTGGAAGAGATCATGGGAAACAGCCGCGACCCGGAGGAGTTGAAACGGGCCTGGACCGGCTGGCATCAGATTTCCCAGCCCTACCGGAAAGACTACGTGCGCTTCGTCGAACTCAGCAACAAGGGCGCCAAGGAGATGGGTTTCAAAGACACGGGGGCGATGTGGCGCGCCAAGTATGACATGGAGCCGGACGCCTTCGCGGCTGAAACGGAACGACTGTGGCAACAGGTCAAGCCGCTTTACGATTCGCTTTACACCTACACGCGCCGCAAACTTTCAGAGAAGTATGGCAAAGAGGTGGTGCCGCTCGATGGTCCGATTCCCGCGCACCTGCTGGGCAACATGTGGGCGCAACAGTGGGGCAACGTCTATCCGCTGCTCAAACCTGAAGGCAGCGGCGATCGCGGTTACAACCTGACGGAGATTCTCAAAGCGCGCAACACTGAGCCAAAACAGCTAGTAAAATACGGCGAAACGTTTTTCACCTCGCTTGGATTTGAGCAGTTGCCACCGACGTTTTGGGAACGCTCGCTCTTCGTCAAGCCGGCGGACCACGAGGTCGTTTGTCACGCCAGCGCCTGGGACCTCGACTTCGAAAAAGATGTGCGACTGAAGATGTGTATCCAGGTTAACGAGGAAGACTTCACCACGGTCCATCACGAGCTGGGCCACAATTACTATCAGATGGCCTATGCGGGTCAGCCCTTTCTTTATCGCGACAGCGCGAACGACGGTTTCCATGAAGCAATCGGCGACGTGATGGCGCTCTCGGTTACGCCGCCGTATCTAAAGCAGATTGGCTTGATCGACACGGTGCCTGACCAGAGCGCCGACATCGGTTTCCTGTTGGAACGCGCGCTCGACAAGGTCGCCTTCCTGCCCTTTGGTTATCTCGTCGATCAGTGGCGCTGGAAAGTTTTCTCAGGCGAAGTTGGTCCCAACGACTACAACAAAGCGTGGTGGGATCTGCGACTGAAGTATCAGGGTTTGGCGCCGCCGGTGCCGCGCAGCGAACAGGACTTCGATGCGGGAGCCAAGTACCACGTGCCGGCCAACACGCCTTACACGCGTTACTTCCTGGCCCACATTCTGCAGTTTCAATTTCATCGAGCGCTATGCCGCGAGGCGGGCTTCAAAGGGCCGTTGTATCAATGCTCGATCTATGGCAACAAGCAGGCGGGAGAGAAACTAAAACAGATGCTGGCGCTGGGCCTTAGCAAACCCTGGCCCGAAGCGTTGAAGACAATGACCGGCGAAGACAAGATGGATGCGACTGCGATCATTGATTACTTCGCGCCGCTGAAAACGTGGCTGGACGAGCAGAATAAGAAGCCGTAACCTGACCAAACTTTGTACTTGGCGCTTTGTACTTAGTACTTCGGTGTTTGAGCTTGTGCTTGAGCTTGGTGCTTTGTACTTTTGTTTGAGATCTGAAATTTGAGATCTCAGATTCCAGATGAATGCAAAGAACCAAGTTCAAAGGCACCAAGTACTAAGCACAAAGTTCAAAGCACCCAGTTCCAGTTCTCATTCCAAAGTCCAAGTTCAAGCTCCTCTCACTCAGCTGTCGCGGCGGCAATCTCGCCGGCAACCTTTCGTTCCTCTTTTCTTAGTCGCGTGAATTCCTGTTGCAATTCTGCGAGTTCCTCATCTGACAGGTCCTGCAAATTCACCAGGTGCGTGCGCGCGCCGCCGACTCCCTTAATCAACTCATCCAGCTTCAAGTGAATGGCCGTGGCGTCGCGGTTCTGCGTGTTCTGAATCAGGAAGACGGCGAGGTACGTGAAAACCGTGGTGGCGGTATTGACGATCAACTGCCACGTGTCCGAATAGTTAAAGAACGGTCCGGCGAACAGCCACACCAGAATTAGCAGGACGTTGGCGATGAACATCCAGGACGAACCGAGTGCATTCGCAGCTGCAAGCGAAAACCTACGAAAAAGGACATTCATAATAATGACTCCTTAAATACCTGACATTGCATAACAATAGCCGCGTGAAACTGGCAATGTTCCGGTCTCATCGCCAGTCGCGCGGCAATCTGAAGATGGCACCCGAGCAAGTACTGACATGGGGCAGCCGTTTTCACGACCCGCCCCGGGCACCGCGTCCCGCTGCTTGATGTTTAGTAAATCGTGAATCGTAAATCGCGAATGGCCCAACTAGCGCTGATGCTATTTATGGGTTGTAGTCTCCCACCTACTATTCACGATTTACGGTTCACGATTTACTTCCTCCGCCGCTTATTTCGCCGGCGCGCTTATGTTGACGTCGACCTTTTTATTGCCTCCGAGAAACCGGCCACCAAAAATAAACAGCGCCGCCACCACGATGATCACAAAGATCACCAGCACTGCCACCACTCCTGCACTACCGCTTCCGCCATCGTCTCCCATAGTTGTCCTCCTGTATGAAAGTTTTAGAGCTAACCTGCAATCGTGTCGCCACCAAGAAGCGTCAGAACTTCACCCGTCACATAACTCGAATCAACTTCTGACGCGAAAAAAACGTACGCTGGCGCGATTTCTTCCGGTTGCGCGGGACGCTTCAGCGGCGTGTCCGCGCCAAACTCGGCAACCTCTTTCGCCGGCTTGTCAGAGGGATTCAACGGCGTCCACACCGGTCCCGGCGCCACGCAATTCACGCGAATGCCTTTCTCAACAAGGTTCTGGGCCAGCGACTTGGTGAACGCATGAATCGCGCCTTTAGTCGCTGCGTAGTCCAGCAGATGTTTGCTTCCCTCAAGTCCGGTAATCGATCCGGTGTTAATGATTGCGCTTCCCTTTTTGAGATGCGGCAGGGCCGCCTGGGCCATGCGAAAGTAGCCGTAGATATTTGTCTGGAACGTGCGATCCCATTGCTCGTCAGAAAGTTCTTCGAGGGATTTCTGGTGCTGCTGATAAGCCGCGTTGTTCACGAGGATGTCAAGACCACCTAAGTCAGCAACGACCTGCTTCACGGTTTGCGCAGCAAACTGCGGCTCCTGGATATCACCAGAGATCGACAGCGCCCGGCGGCCTTCTGCTTCAATCGCCTGCACCGTCTCCTGTGCGTCTGTTTCTTCTTCCGGCAGATAGGTGAAAGCAACGTCAGCGCCTTCGCGCGCAAAGAGGACCGCCACCGCGCGACCAATGCCGGAGTCACCACCGGTGATCAGCGCAACTTTCTTCCGCAGTTTGTCTGCACCTCGATAGTGTGGCGCCTGGTAGCGCGGACGTGGATCGAGCTTGGACTCAACACCTGGCTTCGGCTGGTGTTGCGCGGGCATCGGCGACTTGGGTTGCTGAAGTTGATGCAGCTCGCGCGCATTCGCGGCTTTGGAAACTTTGGAAGACGCGCGGGAAGTCGCGCGCTTAGTTGCGACTTTCTTCACGGCACGCTTACTGCCCGAACTCGCGGGCGTCTTGCTACCCGAACTCGCGGGCGTCTTTTTGCCTCGCGCCGTTTTGCTGCCGCCGGATTTTTTCGCTTTCCTCGCCATATCCGATCTCACCAACTTCTATCGGTTCCGCCAACTGAAGTTCTTGGTTTCTATCGCCAGTCTCAATCGCTCTTGAGTTCTACTTCTTGCTCGATTTCTTGCTTGATTTCTTTGTCGACTTCTTGCTCGTTTTCTTACCGGACTTCTTCGCGGCCTTGCCGCCTTTCTTCCCGCCCTTCCTGGACGCGCTATGGTTTTCTTTCTTGCCCCGACCCGACCCGCTCTTCTTGCCGCCGCCGGATTCCTTATTCACGGTGGCCCAGGCGCGCGCCGCCGCTTCCTTGCTTGAGACGCCGCGCTCTTCGTAGCTCTCTTCGATGTGTTCGGCCTTCCGTTTCTGTTTGTCGGTGTAAGCGCTCTTGTCCCCTCGTGGCATCGCAGTCCTCTCCTGTCGAATTCATTACTCGGCGAACGTCACTGCAAATACTGAGCCCCAACGTCCCGAACAAATTTCCACCGTCCTCGTCACTTCCTGAACGCGCTCCGTTCGTCTCAAGTCTTCACCGCTTTCTTGCTAACGCAAGCTGGCATCGCGATTGCTCGGCTGAGCGGGACAGCGATCGATTTGATTGAAAAGGTGGTCTGTAACTAAACAAGTTCGGTCAAGAGATGTACAGGAAGCCTACACAGCCCAGTTTTGAGTTCTGAGTTTTGAGTTCTGAGTCTCAGAACGTGATCATCCGTTGTTCGGGATCCAGAAACTAATCTCTGCGGCAGACTAACAACTCAAAACTCAAAACTCAGAACTCAAAACTTCTTCAATGACCAGGCTTGAACAACTTCAACGAACGGGCATCCGCCGCCTCGGCTCACCCGCGCGCGGTTTCAGATACAAATCAGCCGGCGGCAAATTGAAAGTCGCGGACCTGCAACGGATCGACGAACTGAAGATTCCGCCGGCGTGGGTCGACGTCTGGATCAACTCGAGCGCCGGCGGCATGGTTCAGGCAATCGGGAAAGACGCGGCGGGCCGCGCGCAGTATCTCTATCACGCGAATCACGTCCGTCGTCAGGACCTGAAAAAGTTCAAGCGGATCGTGCAATTTGCAGAAGCGCTGCCGAAGATGCGCGCGACGATCTCTTCGCACATCAAACAACCCGGGCTTGAGAAGGAGCCGGTGATGGCTTCGATCCTGAGAATACTTTCGCGGTGTTTCATGCGACCGGGCAGTCAGGTTTACGCGAGTGAGAATGGAAGTTTCGGCCTGGCAACGCTGCGGCCCAAACACGTGAAGGTGAAAGGCGACGTCGTCGAGTTTGATTTCCCCGGCAAGTCCGGCGTGCAGCAACAACGTCAACTCAAGGATCGTCAGGTCGCGAGGATTGTCCGCAGCCTGCTCAAGCATCCGTCACGCGAAGTCTTCAAGTATCGAAACGGCGACGGCCAGTTCGTCAACGTCACGCGCCAACACATCAACAACTACATTCGCGAAGTGATGGGCGAAAAGTTTAGCGCCAAAGACTTTCGCACCTGGGCCGGGACGCTGGTGTGTGCCTGCGCTCTGGCGCGCGTGGGCTTCGAAGCATCCGAGAAGCCGGCGGCGCGACAACGGAAGGTGGTCGAGGCGATCAAAGAGACGGCTGACGTGCTGGGAAACACTGTCGCTGTCTGCCGCAGTTCCTACATCTGCCCCGAAGTCATCAATGGCTTCGAGAGCGGCAAGATCATCAACAATTATTTTGAAACGCTCGATCACTTGATTGGCTACCGCGGGCGGAAGCTGCACGCGGCGGAGAAGTCGCTGCTTAAGTTTCTAAAGCGTAGCGCCGTTGGCTGAACATTTTGGAGTGACATGTTTGGAGTGCGGTGACCTGTCACCGCTTTTGCTTCAGGGCGGCTTGACGCCCTCGTTTCGCTAGCATCGGTTGCGACCGGTCAGCGTACTCCAGACGACTGTTTGGCATTCGCTTTGCGATGTTAGTGAGTAGGTTTATTCAACTGTCCTATTAACGTGCGAACGCAGGCGATTTCATTCTGCGCGGGTGGAGAATCCAGCTAAACAGTACACGCATCAGCGGCGTTACCAGGAACTCAGTTTCAGAATTCACCAGGAGGATCGAATCATGAATGTTTTTACCCTATTGAAGGACGACCATAAAAAGGTCGCCGGCATCCTTGAGAAAATCGACGAGACCACGGAGCGCGGGGTGAAAACTCGCGAAGAACTTTTCACCAAGCTGAAGACCGAACTCGACGTGCACGCGCGGATTGAGGAAACAATTTTCTATCCGGAGTTGGAGAAGGCCGACGAGACTCACGACATTACGCTTGAGGCATTCGAGGAGCATCGCCTGGTCAAGCAACTGCTCGGCGAGTTGGAGAAGATGGACAAGAGCGATGAGACATGGACCGCGAGATTCACCGTGCTCAAAGAGAATGTCGAGCACCATGTGGAGGAAGAGGAAACCGACATGTTTCCGAAGGCGCGCAAGGTTCTGACGGAAGATCAAGCGGAAGAGATCGGAAACCGCATGGAAGAAGCCAAGAAGGAACAATTGAAAGCAGCCGCCGCGAGCTGAGCGTTCGTCACGCTCAAATGCGCTCGTTTAGGTTGAAACGGCGGGCAATGCCCGCCTCTAAACGACCTGCTTGATTCAAGGGAGAAAAAATGGAAGGACCATTGCGAGGACTATTGGCCGGTGCGGCCGCCTGGAAGTTCGGCGGCGGCTGCATCTCAACCATTCTGGTTTTCATCATTGTCTTTTGGCTGCTCGGCTACGTGAACTGTTAGAAACTTGCAGAATCGTCAGAGTAGCTGGACTGGCTTCTCTGTGCCGCTTCCGCGTCGTCTGTGCCGCTATGGTGAAGTCACAGAATTGGTTCACGATAGAGGACTCTGAGACGGCACGGAGACTCTTACAGCATTGAGGCCGCAGCGCTATCGACTAACCATTCCAGCCGTCCATCAATCGGTTGGACCATCTGCGCGGGCAAGCAGTCCGGCTTACTGCCAACGGCCCACTGCTTACTGCTCACTGGTTTCGGGTGCAGCACCTCGCTCAGGCGTTGCGCCTTTTCTTTTCCAGTTACCAAAAACATCAGGTGAGCAGCAGCGTTGAGCGCCGGCAACGTCAACGTGATCCGTTCGTGGGGAAAGCGTTGGTTTCTGCTCGTCGTCACCCACTTTGATTTTTCCTGCAGCGCTTCACTACCGGGAAATAGTGAAGCCGTATGTCCGTCGTCTCCCATTCCCAGGAAAACCAAATCGAAGCGCGGCCACGGACGGCCGGCAAAGAATGTCCTTAGCTGATGTTCATAAAGCCTCGCGTTCTCTTCCGGATTTCCCTCGCCAACCAGCCGATGCACGTTACTTGCCGGAATCGCGATTCGCGAAATTAATTTCTCGTACGCCAGCGCGTAGTTGCTGTCCGGATGATCGGGCGGCACCGCGCGCTCGTCGCCGAAAAAGAGATGGACCTTCGGCCAGTCGACTCGATCCCTGAAGCGCTCGGTCGCGAGCAATTCATAAACTCGCTGCGGAGTCTTGCCGCCAGCGAGCGCGACACTAAATCTGCCAAGATCGTTATGAGTCCTGTCGGCACACTCTGCCAAGCGTTCCGCGGCCGCCAGCGCCAACTGCTCGGGAGTGTCGAAAACTGAAACGTTGGCAGGCTTTTCCATTGCATCAGGCTGTTTCATTGAACAATGAGAGACGAATGAGAGTGGCGCTCAGTGGCGGGCTGGACTACACCTTGACGGACTTTTTGGAGTGCGCTGACCTGTCAGCGCTTTTCCTTTTTGGAGTGCGCTGACCTGTCAGCGCTTTTCATCCGCGGCGGCTTGACGCCGCGCTCTGGCTGGTGAACGAGCTTTGGTCGGCAGGCTGCGACGGGTCGCAGCCATCCAAAGCGCTGACCGGTCAGCGCACTCCATAACTTCTACTGCCCACTGCTTTCCTCCCACTCCGTGTGTACAAAGCCCAACTCCGGCTTGTCCACGCGTTCATACGTATGCGATCCGAAGAAGTCGCGCTGTGCCTGCGTCAAATTAAGCGGCAGATCGGCGGTGCGGTACATGTCGAAGTATCCGAGGCTTGCGGACATTGCGAGCGCCGGCAAGCCCTGTTGCATTGACGTGCTGACTACTGTCCTCCATCCCGTTTGTGCTTGCGCCATTTTTTCTTCGAACTCAGGGTCGAGCAGGAGACTGGCGAGGTTCGGCTCACGCAAATAAGCCTTTTTGATTTCCCCTAAGAACCTGGCGCGGATGATGCAGCCGCCTTGCCAAATGCGCGCCACCTCGCTGAGGTTGATGTTCCAACCAAACTCATCAGACCCCGCCTTGATCAAATTCATCCCCTGCGCGTACGAACAGATTTTCGACGCATAAAGCGCGTCATGGATGTAGTTCTTCATGACCTCAGTGATACCGCCATACTTGCCCGTAGTCCGGCCGCCAATCTGCTTGCTCGCTTCAACGCGCGCCTCTTTCTGCGACGACAGGACGCGCGCCACGATGGCAGCGTCAATGGTTGGAATCGGCACGCCGAGATCCAAAGCCAGCTGGCTGGTCCACTTCCCGGTTCCCTTCTGCCCCGCTTTGTCCAGCACCAGATCGACGAGCGGCTTACCGGTTTCCGGATCCTTCACGCGCAGAATCTGCGCCGTAATTTCAATCAGGTACGACTCCAAATCGCCGCGGTTCCACTCGGCAAAAATGTCAGCCATCTCGTCCGTGCTCAAACTGAAGCCGTCACGCAGCAGACCGTAAACTTCGGCGATCAATTCCATGTCGCCGTACTCGATGCCGTTATGGACCATCTTGACGAAATGCCCTGAGCCGCCCGAACCGATGTAGGTCACGCACGGTCCGTCCGGGACCTTCGCGGCGATGGCTTCCCAAATCGGTCGAATCTGTTCGTAAGCAGCGCGGTCGCCGCCGGGCATCAGGCTTGGACCAAGCAACGCGCCCATTTCTCCGCCAGATGTCCCCGAACCAATCAGGAACAAACCCGCTTCTCTCAACTGTTGCTGGCGTCGTTCGGTGTCTTTGAAATGCGAGTTGCCGCCGTCGATGATGATGTCGCCGGGTTCGAGAAAGGGTTTGACTAACGCAATCGTCCAGTCGACCGGGTCGCCGGCTTTGACGAGCAGAATGATTTTGCGAGGACGATCAAGCGAACGAACAAATTCTTCCGGAGACTGGGCGCCGGCGATCTGCTTGTTGGGATGACTGGAGACGAAAGTCTCAACCACGGCTGGCTCGCGATCAAAGATGGCGATGGGGAAACCGTTGCGCTCGATGTTCAGCGCCAGGTTCTGGCCCATGACACCCAAACCAATCAAACCGATAGCTGCATTTGTCATAGAAATCAGTGGTCAGTGGTCAGTGGTCAGTGGTCAGTGATCGGTTAGAAGCTTGGGTTCGACTGGCCACTGGTCACTGGCCACTGATCACTGACCGCAGTTTTCCTAATCCCTTCAAAACATCATCCCCCAAATCAACCCGAATCGCCCGCCGGCCATGCTTCAAAAGCGACTGAAAGTCTCCCAACGCCTGCGCATCCTTGAGAACCCTGAACGTGTAAGTTGCTTCAGGAACTGGAAAGTCAATCTTGTCGGCCGCAGTCAATTGAATAAAAACTCCCGAGTCTGGTCCACCCTTGTGCAGTTGTCCCGTCGAATGCAGAAAGCGCGGTCCGTAACCGGTCGTGGTCGCGCAACGAGTCGCATCGCGAATAAGCTCTCTAATCGTTTGCAACTCTGCCTCAGTTTCCGGCGTCTCTTCGACGTAGGCGAGCAACGCGACGTAATCGTCAGGCTTCACCTTCGCAAAGTGCGCGCGCAAGGCTTCGCCAACTGAACTCGAAGCCGTGGTCACGCCGGCGTCGGCATCGTCACCCGCAAAAATCGTCACTTGACCGTCGCTGGTTAAAGGAGACTGTTCAGGCAGTTTCCCATCGCGCGCATACGCGTCGAGCAACGCCTTCGTCGCGTCTTTCGACTCCTGCACATTCGGCTGATCGAACGGGTTGATACCGAGCCGCCAGCCGGCAAACGCCGTCGCCATCTCCCACAGAAAAAACTCCGCGCCGAGTTCGTAAACGTCGGCGAGGGTGCGATAGACCACCGGATGGCCCGCGGCTTCGAGCGCCTCGAGTTGCGAATTGGTCTCATTCGCCATTGGCCCAACTGAGATGGAAACAAAGACGCGATCGGCGCCATACGCGCTTGGTTGGCCCAGCGATTCGCCGACGACCGGCACGATTCCCTTGCCTTCCTTGCCGGTGCTTTCGGCGATGAGTTGTTCGACCCACAGGCCCAGCGCTGAGAGTTTACGGTCGGTGACGATGGTCAATTTGTCGCGACCGGCGAGTGCGCATTCGGCCATCACTGCGCCGAGCAGCGCTGCCGGACTTGCGTCTGACATTCACCTGCGGTCCGCAGGCCTGGGCCAGCGACTGCGTTTGCTCGAGCAGCCGCGTCACGTCCACGCCCATCAACGCGGCGGGCACGAGGCCAAAATACGAAAGCGCGGAATAGCGGCCGCCGATGTCGGGTTGGTTGAGAAAGATGCGTTTGAAGCCTTCAGCCGCCGCCGTGTCTGCCATCTGCGAACCAGGATCGGTGATGGTGACGAACGACTTGCCCGGACTCTGAGTTTGCCTGGCGACTTCGCTGAACCAGTAACGATGAAATGCGATCGGCTCGGTCGTCGTTCCTGACTTCGACGCGATTACGAACAGGCACTTGCCGACGTCGATCTGCGCGCGAAAGTTGTGCAGCGCGTCGGGATCAGTTGAATCCAACACGAGCAACTCCGGAAAGCCTTCCTGCCTGCCGAAAGTTTGTCGCAAGACTTCGGGACACAGCGACGAGCCACCCATGCCGCAAACCATCGCGTGCTGAACCTCGCCCGAAGCACGAACGCTCTCCGCAAAGGCCCGCAGCTCGTCAGCGACGGCGAGCATTTCGCCCGGCACAGTCAGCCAACCCAACGAGTTCTTGATTATTTTCTGGTGGGGCGCTTCCTGCTTCCAGAGCGTCGCGTCTTTGTTCCAGATGCGCTCGATCACGCGGTCGCGATCTGCGTCAGCGAGCGCGCCGCGAACGCGCGCTTCATAGTCGCCGAGCACCGCCGCCAGTGCTGTCCTCAGGATGGCCCTGCGAGATGCCTCTCGCTTGGCTTCACTTCCGGCATCATTCATACTCAGACCTCACCAGAACAAACATTTCATCGGCATTTCGCGGGATAGGAGAGTTTAGCACGACTCAACTTGCATACTGGGACCGCCGTGAATCTTTTGGAGCGCGCTGACCTGTCAACTTTTTGGAGTGCGCTGACCTGTCAGCGCTTTAGTCGGTCGCGACCTGTCGCGACCACCACTTGACTTTGGCTCACGTCTGAACAGACCGGGCGTAAAGCCGCCCTGGACGAAAGCGCTGACAGGTCAGCGCACTCCAAAAGATGCTCGTGCTCACAGTATGTACGCTTGTCGCGGCGTCACATTGGCTTCATCATAGACGGCAAGAGTTAACGCGGAAGGAGACAAGGAATATGTCCAGTCCAAACAAGCGGGCCCTGATCGTTGTTGACGTGCAAAATGATTTCTGTCCCGGCGGCGCCCTCGCGGTTGCGGAAGGCGATCAGGTCGTGGCCCCGCTGAACAAACTGATCGAAGAATTTCTCGAACGCGGCGAGCCGGTCTTCAAAAGCCGAGACTGGCATCCTGACAAAACGAAGCACTTCGCCGCGTATGGCGGCGCCTGGCCCGTGCATTGTGTTCAGAACACGACGGGCGCTGAGTTTCATCCTGACCTGATCGACAACCAGCATATTCGCGTCGTCTCCAAAGGTCTGGGCGACGAAGATTCTTATTCGGCGTTTGACGGTACCGACCTCGCGCTGCAACTGCGCCGGCTTGGCGTTGAAGAGCTTTGGATTGGTGGTTTGGCGACTGACTATTGCGTGAAGAACACCGTCCTGGATGGTTTGAAAGAAGGGTTCAAGGTGAAAGCGCTCGAGAACGCCATGCGCGCGGTTGAAGTAAATCCGGGCGACGGCGAACGCGCGATTTCAGAGATGCGCGCTGCCGGCGCGGAAATAGTTTTGAGTTCTTAGTTTTGAGTTTTGAATAGGAGGAAGCGGGGGCAAGCCCACCTTCCCAACCTGCGAGGTTGGTTAGCTGATGCGGACATCCCTCCTTGAATGCCGTTCAATGGAGACACAGCAAATCAGTTTAAGCAGCTCAAGGTCAGGAAGGCGGGCTGGCCCCCGCTAACTCAAAACTAAGAACTCAAAACTTAAAACTTAGAAAATGGGAACACTCAATATCGATCGTTACCACGCCGCGATGGGCGACGCGTCTTACAAAAACGCGACGAACCTGCACGGCCGGCCGCTCAGCGACGCCCAAGCGACGTTTTATGTAACGCAGCGAAAGTTGCGGTTCGCGCCTTGCTTGGGCCATGAACGACTGGTCCGTCTGCTGGTCGACAGTCAAATTGATCGACCGCGTCTGCGTTTCCTCGAACAGGATCGCGGCGGCTTGCAGCGTTTTGCCAAAGCCATCGAGGACATTCAGTTCGTCGGCGCGATCCGCGCGGTGCGCACCGGCACGATCGTTTTCGCGCAACAACCTTTCGCCGACATCACCGGCGCTTTCGGTCTCACGCAAGCGCAGGAGATCAAGTTTGAGCACGCGTTTGATTTGCCGATGACGACTGCCAGCACGGCGATGCAGTTTCGCATGGCCGCCGGCGAAGAGCGTTGGTTGTCTGACTTTTCCCTGCGGCGAAATGGCGACATCGAGCGCGCCGTCGACATCGCCACCTACGCGTTCATCGGCGGCTTCAACGACACGTCGAACATGGAAGCCGCGCATCGTCTCGACATCCCCGCCGTCGGCACCGAGGCGCATTATTGGCAGCAGTCGTACATCGAGTATCTGAACGAGCCCGAGATTGACCCGCGCACCGGCAAGCCCAAACATTTCGAGCAGGTCGCGTTTGAGCGCTGGCTCGACGCGAACCCAAACGGCACCACCCTCCTGCTCGACACGATTGACGTTTACATGGGCGCGGTCCACGCGGCGCTCGCTGCGACGTCAACGGAAGGCAGGCGCCGCGCGTTCAAAGGCTTCCGCGTTGACTCTGGCGATCTGGCTGAGTTGGGCGAGTGGTGTTTGCGGTTCTTCGAGGCGAACGGGATTTACAATCTACGGCCGAACCTGACCGGCGATCTCGACGTGGAAAAGGTGCGACGCATCGTCAAAGAATTTCCGCGCGCGAATGGTTTCGGCATCGGGACGAAACTCTCGAGCGAAGTGCCCGCCGTCGCGGGGGTAATTTTCAAGCAGTGCCTGATCGACGGCTTGCCGACTTTGAAAGCGTCAAACTCGGAAGAGAAAACTACGCTGCCGGGCCGCCTGCAACTGTTCCGCGGCATTGATGCCAACGGCAACTACGTCGCCGACGTTACCGGGCTCGACGACGAAGAGATCGAGATCGCCGGCGCCGCGCGCGTCGAACGCCTGCTGGTTCGCTTCTGGGAAAACGGCCAGCACGCCTCAATTCCCTCGATTGAAAAACAGAAGCTCTTCGTCGCCGACCAACGCAAACGCTTCCCCGATATCAACAACTACCCGACGCTGCTCAGCGACAAACTGCGCAAACTCCGCGACGATCTCACCGCCCAAATGCGCGCCGACAACTCCGGCTGGCAGGAACTGCTGAAGATGCCGGAAGAGGTGGCGGATAAGGTTCCGGAAGCAGGATAGTCTACCGCTACTACAAAGTCCGAATTACGAAGGCACCAAGAAATGCAAATCTGGTCTAACTCAAAGACATGGAAAGAAGAATGGGAAACCGAGAGAGATCTTGATGGTGGCGGTCAAGCCACTGCAAAACTTGTCAAGAATAAGACCACCGGGCAGGTCGCCTTCCTCAAGATATTGAATCGTCAAGATGACATAGAACGGCGGGGGCGTTTTTTTCGCGAGGCTACCGCGTACGAAACATCAAACCATCGCCTCATTCCTAAGCTAATAGAGAGCAACGCACATCAACATTCCAATCTTGCATATAAGGTTTATCTGATAACGGAGTATATACCGGGAGAGTCGCTCACAAAGTACGTCACCAATTCCGGAGGGCTAGACTTCGACAATGCATCGCGATTCTTTCGGAACTTCTCGATGTAATCAGCTATTGTCACGAGAAAGAGTGGGTTCATAGAGACATAAAGCCTGACAACATAATCCTAAGGGACAACCATATAACGACCCCGGTTCTTCTTGATTTTGGTATTGGTTATAAAGACGGTGTCCTTAGCGACTTCGAAACCGATAATGCCCAAGAGTTGGGAAATCGCTTTCTGCGCCTGCCTGATGGTTTGTGTTAGGCGCGCAATTTGAGTCCGCGGAGCGGACGACCGACAGTAGCCCAGCAGTTCACTGCTGGGGACAAAGGCGAGAAACGTAAGGAGTCCGTGAAACGGACGACTGAATGAAGTTAGACATTGATTCTTCAGTCGTCCGTTTCACGGACTCTTTGTCACCCTAACCCGTTTTTCCCAGCGATGAATCGCTGGGCTATTTTCATTCGTCCGCTGTCGCGGACTAATCCTCAGTCGCTGCGACGTGTAGTGTCGGCATGAGTTTAGCCCGGCGTTTCAACGCTGGGATCCCAGCGCACATACAAACGTTCGTCGCGTCAGCGACGATTGCGGCGATTCACTTGTCGCGCCCTGAAAGGGCAGGAGAGAGTAGCCAGGGGTAAGCGCTGTTTCAGCGCGCCACCCCTGGATCGCATTGATTCAGCGTTGGCGCCCTGAAGGGGCGCGAGAAATTTCCTTGCACCCCTACAGGGTGCATTCAAATAATGATTGCCTTCCAGGGGTGGCGCGCTGAAACAGCGCTTACCCCTGGCTACTCTCTTTCACCCCTTTGGGGTGATTACCAAACCCGCGCGGTCAGCTCGTCGGCGTTTCCCCTCCACCCTTCTTTCTTGTTAGTCCCGACTTGCGGTCGGAGGTGCGGACGAAGCCCATCGCTTCGTAGATCGGGTGGTCCGAGCCGAAGTCTGCGTGGCCTTCAACACCGTCGCGCACGTCGTTAGTCGTGTTGCTGATTCTCTTGTATCGCTCTTCCAGCGCAGTCTTTTTCATCTTCACCTGCGCTTCGAGGTTGGCAATTTCCTGCTCGTCCGCGCCGGCGCCGTTGAGTTCCGTCTCAAAGGCTGGTTGCGTGATGGCTTTGAAGACGGCGGAGGATGCGCCCTGCTTCCAGGCATTGTTCATTTTGGTAGCACGTTCCCTGGTTTCTTTATTGCGATTGGCCATAGGTTTACTCCTGCTGATGGGTTGTGAGATCGAACCGTTTTGGCGGCGGTTCGAAGCGTTAGAGTTGAGAAGCTGACGTTATGAAGTTGCGCCCTTGTGAATGGGCGGGATACTAGCACGTTTCCCTGCTTTTTTGAATAATTGTGCGTATTTACTGAGGTTTCTGGCGTTCTGGCGACTTTGACGGATGATTCGGCTGGCTTGACGAAGCCTTTGGCTGGCTTGCCGAAAGCTTTGGCTGACTTGCCGAAGGCTCTGGCTGACTTGCCGAAGGTTCTGGCTGACTTGCCGAAGGTTCTGGCTGACTTGCCGAACGGTCTGGCTGACTCGCCGAAAGCTTTGGCTGGCTTGCCAAGTGCCTTAACGCGCTTGCCGACCGTCCTAACTATTTGGTCAAAGAGCGCTAGCTTGCTTGCCGAGCGTTGTCGCGGGTTTGCCAAGTGCCGCCTTCAGGCGGCTAGCCTGCAGGGCGATTAGGCCGGCCGTTTTACGGCTGGTCACCAGGCCCCAATATCTCTCCAGGCCGCTTCAGCGGCCTTTTCTTTCAGTGTCCGGAAATCGATAAGGCCGTTGAAACGGCCTGATAAATTATTGCGTGGCCCAACCAGCCGTAAAACGACTGGCCTGGCGCCCTGCGGGCCGGCTACTGTCTTGCAGCCCTTCGGGCTGACCCACCCGATCAGTTGAGCCAGGTATGTTATTGCCCTTCGCGCGCTTGCCGAACGTTGTCGCTGTCTGGAAAACTGTGGTGGAGTGCTGAGTCAGTTCAAAGTAATCTTTGACTATTCACGCCGCCGAATGATTTTGGAGTGACACGAAACTGGACCACGCAATCCCCGGCAGAAAGAGATCGCACACATGTACAAGAAAGAAAATCTGGCCAAGCTGAAAAAGATGGACAGCCTGGCGCCGGAAGTGATGAAGGCCTTTTGGGCTTTCGACAAAGCGGCGGTTGCCGACGGCGCGATTCCGGTGAAGTACAAGGAGTTGATCGCCGTCGCCGTCGCACTCACCACGCAGTGCCCGTATTGCATCGACATCCACAGCGGTAACGCACGCAAGGCAGGCGCAACCGACGCGGAGATTGTCGAGGCGGCAATGGTTGCGGCGTCGCTGCGGGCCGGCGCAGCGGTGACGCACGCGACGCACGCCCTGCTCGACTAATCGCTCAATTAACAGAAACAATCTTTCGAAGGAGAGAAAGATGAGACGAACTCTTTTAGTCGCCGTGCTGCTTAGCGCGGGCTTGCTCGTGTCAGTCTTCCGTGACGCACAAACGGCTGGTGCGCAAGGAACAAGTCAGCACACCCACACCCACGAACCTGCAGAAAAGCTCGGGCGGGTTAACTTCACCGTCTCGTGCAACGCCCAGGCCCAAAGACAATTCAATCGCGCCGTCGCCTGGCTTCATTCGTTCGAATATGAAGAGGCTGAAAAGGCGTTCACCGAAGTAACTGTCAGTGACCCGCGCTGCGCCATGGGTTACTGGGGCATCGCGATGAGCAACTACCACACAATCTGGGCGCCGCCGACTGCCGCGGAGTTGCAAAAGGGATCGAGCGCGGTGGAAAAAGCGAAGAGCGCCGGCGCGCGCACTCAGCGCGAACGTGATTACATCGCAGCGTTGGAAATCTTTTTTAAAGACTCCGAAAAGAATGAGCATCGCAAGCGTGTGTTTGCCTACAGCGATGCGATGGAGCAACTTTACCGGCGTTATCCGTCGGATCGTGAAGCCGGCGTCTTCTATGCGCTCACCCTCGTCGCGACCGGGATGATGGCTCACGATCAAAACTTTGACCGTGAGAAACAGGCCGCGCAGATTTTGAATCGCGCGCTGGCCCATGAGCCGCAGCATCCGGGCGTCACTCACTATCTCATTCACAGTTACGACCATCCTGAGTTGGCCCATCTGGCCCTGCCCGCGGCTCGCAGTTACGCGAAGATCGCGCCGGCGTCGGCCCATGCGCGGCACATGCCTTCGCACATTTTCACGCGGCTTGGTTTGTGGCAGGAAGACATACGCTCAAATCTTGATGCCGAAGCGGCGGCGAAGGCGTTTGCCGCTAGACATCATCTGTCCGGAGTTTGGGATGAGCAACTTCACGCGATGGACTATCTCGCATACGCCTACCTGCAAGGCGCGCAGGACAAACAAGCCCGGGGCGTGCTCGATAGATTGAACAAGATTCAGAAGGTTGAACCCGAGACTTTCAAGGTTGCCTACGCCGCCGCAGCCATTCCCGCGCGCTATGCGCTGGAGCGGCGACGCTGGGACGAGGCAGCGAAATTGACGTTGCCGCCGGGTTATTGGCAGGCGTTCCCCTGGCAGCGGTTCCGCTGGGCCGAAGCGAACATTCATTTTGCGCGGGCGATTGGCGCGGCGCGCACCGGCGACACAGTTGCCGCGCGTCAGGAGTTTGAGAAATTGGACGCCATTAGCATTGCGCTGGGCGGCAGCAAGGGCGACTACGACTGGGCCAAACAGGTCGACATCCAGCGGTCCGTTGCGGCTGCCTGGTTGGCGTTCGCTGAAGGTAAGAATGAAGACGCGCTTTGCGGAATGCGCGCCGCGGCGGACCTGGACGACGCGACTGAAAAACATCCCGTTACCCCGGGCGCAATTCTTCCCACCCGTGAACAACTCGGCGAACTGCTGCTGGAACTCAAACAACCTGACGCGGCCCTGACTGAATTCGAAAGCTCGCTGCGCCGCGCTCCCAATCGCTTCAACGGCGTCTACGGCGCCGCGCGCGCGGCGCAGGCTGGCAGGCAATGCTGTTAAGGCGAAGACTTACTACGCGAAACTGATCGAACTAAGCCGCCACGCCGACAGCGCCAGACCTGAGCTTAAGGAAGCGAAGGCGTTCGTTGCTCAGTAAAACGTCCGCTCGGCTTAGAGGTCGCAGTTGGACGTGCAACATCACGTCGGGATTGTTAAGGAAAGATATTTGGCATGAGCACTCTAAAGAAACTCACATCAGTAGCACTTCTCATTTTGAGCGTGCTCCTTCCTGGTCCAACCGAGTCGTCCGCATTCACCAAGATTGATAAGCGTAAAAAAGCTTCGCCCGCTCAGATGAAGCGAGCCGAGTTGAAGGAGGTGGAAGCGCGCCTGGCCGAAATGGGTTACGGGACGGGCCGAGTCGACGGAGTCATCGATGTCGTCACGCGAGATGCGATCATCGCCTTTCAAAAATGGGAACGCCGCAAAGTTACCGGCAGGCTTAATCGCGAAGACTTCGAGGCAATCATGAGCGCCACGGCGCCGCAGGCGAGAGACTCAGGTTACCGCCACGTTGAAGTTGACCTCGATCGCCAGGTGCTGTTGTTGACCGACGACGACGGCGTAGTTAAGCGAGTTCTTCCCGTCTCAAGCGGCAGCGACAAGCAATACAGTGAAAATGGCATGAGCGGCATGGCCTATACGCCGAGAGGCCGTTTCAGAATCAACGCCAAGATTGCCGGTTGGCGCGAGTCGCCGCTCGGATTGCTTTACTACCCAAATTACTTCAGCGGCGGCGTGGCGATTCATGGCAATCCTTCCGTTCCTCATGAGCCTGAGAGTCATGGCTGCATTCGCATTCCGATGCAAGCCGCGGCGGAAATTAGCCGGCAACTGCCCGTGGGAACGATTGTGTTGACGTATGACAGCCGGTCATTCGTGTCCGCCAAAGAGTGGGCGGAAGCAGATAAACAACACGAGCAAGCGAATATTCGGTAGGGGCATTCTCAATTCGGCGCCCCAATCTTTTGTGAACGGCGAAAGGGTTTCTATGTATCTCTTTTCTGTATTTCTAATTCTGCTGAGCTTCCTTCAGGGAGCGACGAATCCAGCAGCGCAAGCAACGCCGAACGATCTGATGGAGGTGGAGCGCCGCTTCAACGCCGCACTCCTGAAGAAGGACGACGTGGTGATCACTGAACTCCTCGCCGATGATCTCGTTCACATCAGTTTCGAAGGTCAAGCCGCGGGCAAAACGGAGTACCTGGCTTTCTTCAAACAAGATGTGTGGCGGTACCTGAAGTACGAGCCAACCAACGTGGCGGTGAAGATATTGGGCAACGTGGCTGTGGTTACTGGCCGAGTCGACCGCACCATCGTCATCAATAACAAGGAAACGACAGGGGCGTTTGCATACACTAACGTCTGGTCCCGGGCAGGTGATCGCTGGCGGCTCACGTCTTCGCAGAGGACCACCATCCCGAATCCGTGAATGACCCAAGCTGTAATCCACTACACCCCCAACGCAAAAGGAGATCACGTGACCACTACCAAAATATCTGTGAGAGCCCTCGCCTTTGGCGGCAAGTTCGTCGGTCAGCACGTGGGCTTTGCCATGATTGACATTTATGGACCAGACGATCCCGAGACGCCTTTGGCTTCGGGGCTGACCGATCAGGGTTTGTTAGCGAACACCGACGGCTCCGGCGTTACGCCGCTGATCATGGACCAGCCCTATCCCTGGGGCTACCCGGTAACTGCCGATCAGGCAACGGAGTTCACCACTGCAATTCCTTTGACAGAACCGACGGTACTGACCTTTACGGCCACCTCGATGGAGGATCCGCGGATTTCGGTCTCGTGCAATCGTCTGGTAATACCGAACCTGTCGCTGACCGGATCGATGGCGGTGGTGATGGTGATACCCGGACTATTGACGGCGTTAACCGAACCTGCCGCCGACGCGTCAATTGTTGCGGGAACTGCCACCACCATCACGGCCCAGGTGCGCATGATGTGCGGCTGCATGATCGATAACCTGTTCTGGCCGGCCGCCAATTTCAGTGTCCAGGCAATCATCAGCGGAGATGATCAACCCTTAACCTTGAGCTTTGCGGGCCAGCCCAGCTTGTTTTCAGCCTCGTATACTTTTCCCGCTCCCGGAAACTATTCCATTACGATCATTGCCATTGAAATGAATGGCAACCTGGGCAGCACTGATCCAACTATGGTTAATGTGACACCAACCTGACGTCAGGTACAAAGCGCATGAGGGCGATGGGCGAGACGGCCCTCGTGTCAAACGACTACGCGGAGAGCTATCGCTTCCTGTGGTTGCGAAGCTTTCACCATCCGGTCTCCGTGAATGTCTGGCGCCGGGCGATGAATATTTCATGAACGTGAAGCAGTTGGACGGCGCGGGAGGCTACGAGCCCGGCAAGTTGATTACAAACCAAACCGACCCGCTTACAAAAGACCAGTGGAGCGCGTTCACCCGGCGGCTGGACCGGGCTTGTTATTGGAGCCTGCCGTCAATGAGCGAGGAGATCGAGGGGAACGACGGAGCACAATGGATTCTTGAAGGTCGCAGAGACGGTCGCTATCACGTCGTCGACCGGTGGAGTCCGAACGGTGGGGTCTTCCGCGATGCCTGTCTCTACCTGCTCACGTTGTCGAAGATTGAAATCCCGGACAGCGAGTTCTGTTGAAGGCGACAGCTTCAACCGAAAACTCACGGCCGTGAGCGATCGCGATTAGCTCTCGCGCAACTCGCCGCGGTGCAATGAGGTCAGTACCACCACGCGGTAGCGGGTGGGTCCCAGCCGCCAACAGCTCGCGAGCGAGAACCTAGTATCATTGGTGTCATCGCTTCCCCTCAATCACCCACCCGCCACCGCCGGGTGGTACTGACCTCATGGACGCGTGTGACTTGTTCTTTGTGGCCGCGTTGTCGATAATCGCGCCCGCTATGAACCGACCGAAACATTCCAATCTCCACCTCGTGCTGATGCTGGTGTTCGCGTGTATCGCGGCCAACGCTCAACAATCTTCCCTGCCGCTGCCGTCCGGCGCCTTGAAGTTTGGCGTGTTTCAGGCCGCGTTTGATCCGGGCGGAACGTTCACACTCAAGGGCGATCGCTGGCCGGCACTGAGTGGTAACTGGAAGACAAACGGCCACGTAATTGAGTTAACGATGTCAGGCGGGCCGGGCGGTTGCGACGGCACCGGACGTTACGAGTATCGCGTCGACACCCAGAGTGAAGATCCCAGCACCGGCAAAAACCTCATCTTCAAACTAGTCTCAGATGATTGTGTTGTTCGCCGAATGATTATGGACGGCAGCATCTGGACGCCCGCCGCAGCGGCCAAGGCCGTAACGATACGCCGTATCACGGCAACGTCGGTTGCACGCCCATCTGGTCGGCGTCAGCTTAAGAACGTCAACGGAAGTTGGCCGTCATTTCGCGGACCTCAAGCTTCAGGAATCGCCGAGAAGCAGAACCTGCCCGATCGCTGGAACGGGGCGAGCGGTGAAAATATTCTCTGGCGCACTTCGATTCCCGGGTTGGCCCATTCCAGTCCAGTCGTTTGGGGAAATCAGATTTTTGTCACCAGCGCCGTGAGCAGCGACCCGAAGGCTTCTTTCCGGCCCGGGCTGTATGGCGACGGCGACGCTTCCAAGGATCGCTCGCCTCACCGCTGGATGATTTATGCAATCGATAAGCGCACCGGGAAAATTTCCTGGGAACGCGTGGCGCGTGAGGGCCCTCCGGTCGAAAAGCGCCACATCAAGTCGACCTACGCGAACTCCACGCCCGCCACCGACGGACGCATAGTCGTCGCCTGGTTTGGGTCGCAAGGCGTTTATGCTTACGACGTCAAGGGGCGATTGCTTTGGAGCGTAGATTTGGGCCGGCTGGACCTCGGCGCCTATGACATTCCGACTTACGAATGGGGACCGGCGAGTTCGCCGATCATCTGGAACGACCTGGTGATTCTCCAGTGTGACACGCAAAGAGATTCGTTCCTGCTGGCGCTTGACGCGGCGACCGGCCAAACAGTTTGGAAAACAGATCGCGATGAAATTCCGTCCTGGGGTTCTCCGACAGTCGCTACCACCGCAAACGGCCCAGTGCTCGTAACTAACGCGTCGAACTTCATTCGCGGTTACGATCCACGCACGGGAAAAGAGTTGTGGCGGCTCGCCGGCAGTTCCAAGATCACCGCGCCGACGCCGATCTTTGGCGAAGACTTGTTCGTCGTAGCCAGTGGACGCGGACCCGAGCGACCGATTTTTGTCGTACGGCCCAACGCGCGTGGCGATCTCACCTTGCCTGAAGGAAAAACAACCAGCGACTCGATCGTTTGGAGTAAAACCGGCCGCGGTTCTTACATGCCGACGCCGCTCGCTTACCGCGGCATTCTCTACGTGCTGGCAAACAACGGCACCTTCGACGCATACAATTTGAAGACCGGCGAAGAAATTTACCGGCAGCGGCTGCCGACGGTTGGCAGCGGCTTTAGCGCGTCGCCGGTGGCAGCCGACGGCAAAATTTTCCTGTCGAACGAAGACGGCGAGATTCTGGTCGTGGCGGCGGGCGAAAAGTTTAATCTGCTCGCAACGAATTCGATGGGCGAGTTGTTGATGGCCACGCCGGCGTTGTCTGATGGCGCGATGTATGTGCGCTCGGCGTCGAGCTTGTTTGCGATCGGACGAAAGAAGTAGGTATGCAGAGCTGCGGTAGCGCAATGCGAGGCCGTTAGCAGCAGCAAATTATCAGAACCGGGAGCGGTAGCGACCGGATCATATTTTCAAGTGCAGTTAACGACGGGCGTCGCACACGCGAACGCACATCGAGCGCTAAAACCTGGTCGCTACCGCTCCCGGTTCTGTTAACTACTTTGACGGAGAGCAAATGGTAATAACCAGTCTCAATAAACGGATCGGCATCCTTCTGATCATCCTCTTTGCGACGTCCATAGTCGCCGCTCAGGAACTTCCGCCGATCAGGAACTTTCTGCGAGTCAACGATCAGTTCTGCACCGGCGGTCAACCGCGACTGGAGCACTTGCAGAAACTCAAAGACGAAGGCGTCAAGGCAATCATCAACCTGCGACCGGCGGGCGAGCATCGCGCTGCGGAAGAAGAAGCGCGCGCGAAGGAGCTGGGACTGCGCTACTTCAACATTCCGGTCGTGTTCGGTGAGCCGAAGGACGAGCAAGTAACAGAGTTTCTGAAGATCACCGACGACGCGGCAAACCGGCCCGCCTTCATTCATTGCGCTTCCGCCATTCGCGTGGGCGCGTTTTGGATGATCCGCCGCGTGCTGCGCGACGGCTGGACCGTGGAGAAAGCCGAGGCCGAGGCGAAAGAGGTGGGCTTGCGAGACAGTCCCCACTTGAACGAGTTTGCCCGCAAGTACATCGAACATCACAAAAAATAAACAGCTGGGAGAATAGAATCCACAGATTACGCCGATTACACAGATTCAAGCTTAAGAACGGCCTGGGGCAAACGGGCTGCTAACGAGTGGGACGAGACGTTCTGAATCTGTGAAATCTGCGTAATCTGCGGAAACTTAGTTCGGGTCACATCATGAAAAGTCTGAACGATCTATTAGCAAAAAATCGAGCGTGGGCCGAGAAAATCAAAACTCGCGATCCGGAATTCTTTCAAACCTTGTCAAAGCAGCAAACGCCGCATTACCTGTGGGTGGGCTGCTCTGACAGTCGCGTTCCGGCCAACCAAATTGTCAGCCTGACGCCGGGTGAGTTGTTCGTGCACCGGAACGTTGCCAACGTCGTGGTCCACACGGACCTGAATTGTCTCTCCGTGCTTCAGTACGCGGTCGACGTGCTCAAAGTAAAGCACGTGATCGTCTGCGGCCATTATGGTTGCGGCGGCGTGAAGGCGGCTTTGCTCAACCTGAGGTTCGGACTGATCGATAACTGGCTGCGACATGTTCAGGACGTGCGCGACAAGCACGCGGCTTTACTCGCGGGAGCTGGCGATGAAACGGAACGCCTGAACCGGCTCTGCGAGTTGAATGTGATCGAGCAGGTTGCGAATGTTTGCCAGACGACGATCGTGCAAAGCGCCTGGGAACAGAGTCAGGATTTGACTGTGCACGGATGGATCTACGGTTTAGACGACGGCATGATCCGTGATTTGAATATCGTCAGCAGCAGTCAAATTGAGTTTGCCGCTAATTACGCTCGCGCCGTCGCTGCCGTCGGCAAGGCTTAAGTTGTTGTGGAGTGCGGCGGCTTGACGCCGCTTTAGTCTGCGGCGACTGTCGCCGCATTCTGCGTAAAATAAACTCAGGGCCGACTGCGACAGGTCGCAGTCGAACCAAAGCGGTGACAGGTCACCGCACTCCACATCAGACCGCGATTCACCGGTAGGAACCACCACCCGCGCCAGTTCTCTGCCCCGGACGAATGAATTGAGTTGAGCCGTCTGGAAACTTCACGATCTGGGTGCCATCCGCCGCTCGAAAAAACCTGGGGCTGCCAACGGCCGGCAAAACCTTGGGCGCCGCGCTCGTCGAGCCCTCAGAACGCATCCGCGAGTCAGGCGACCCTGTACTTGGCGCCGGATTATCGCGAAACTCAAGACTCGGGAAACGTATGCTTGGCGCTCCCACGCGGCGCGGCTCTCTCCGCGGCGAGTTCCGCAACGACTCCTGTCCGGCGCCACCGCCGGAAGGCTTTGCAACCACCACCGTTCCCTTCTCCGTTTGGACCCTGACAGGTTCGTTCGCGGACCGCTTCTCAGTCTGAGCCTTGGTGCCGGCGGAGATGCTCGCGTGGTCTAACGCGCGTTCGGCAATGCTGTTGCTGGTGCTTGCGGCTTTCGCGTTCGGCATCGCCGTGCCGTCAGCGAGGCGCGTTCGATCCTGCCTGCGCGAACCCGCAGACGAACGAAGCCCCGCAGCATTCGGAGTCACAGACGAAGCGGCAGCGTCTTCGACTGCTGACGGAAACCAGCGCTGCGCTCCGTACATCAGCCCGCCTGCCAACGCAACGATCAGCGCCAGCACAGCAGTCACGCCCGCCGGACCGAACCGCCGCGCGGACGCCACGAGTGCGATCGTCACAACCGGTGACTCGCCTGAAGAATAGTCTGAAGAATCGCCGGCAGGATCGTCCGCAGCATCGGTCGAAGAAAGTAACAAACCGTTCGGTCGCGCTGCCGCAAAAACTGTTTCCTGCCGGCGCGGCGGCGGAACGCTTCCCCTTCGCTCGTCGCTCTTCGACCGTACTCCAACTCTTATTAATTCTGAACGGCGCGCATCCGCGTTTATCCGCGGCTGATTAGTCTTAACGATAACAGCAACATCCTTCGTCCGGCCCATGCGCCGCAGCGCTTCCCGAAATTCTTCGGCCGTTTCGTATCGATCTTCCGGCTTCTGGGCCATCGCTTTGTTCAGAATCGCCGCGATCTGCGGACCCACCGCCGCGTGAATCTTGTCGGCAGCTAAAAGCGGATCGGGACCAGCGTTGACTACGGCCGCCGCGCGCACCATCGCGTCAGGCGGTTTGATTCCGGTCAGCAAATGATAGAGCGTGGCGCCGAGCGCATAGATGTCGCTGCGCGGATCGGTGCGCTGGTCCTGAATCTGTTCGAGCGGCGCGTAGTGGCGCGTGTAACCGAAGAAAGCCTGCGAAGAAGTGATCGACGGATCCGAGGGCTGCGCTTTTGCGAGGCCAAAGTCGAGCAAGGCGATCTGTCCCGTCGCCGTCAGTTTCAAATTGTGCGGTTTGATGTCGCGATGGATAACCTGGCGATCGCGCGAATGCAGATAGATGAGCGCGTCGAGCAACTGGTCGGCCCAGGCAATAACCTGTTCAGGTGGAAACGGTCCGGGTTGCTGAGCGATGATCCTGGCGAGGTCGACGCCACCGATGAACTGCATCACCAGAAACGCCCGGTTGCCCTCAACGAAGTGATCGCTGACACGCGGCAGCGCCGGATGCTGCATGCCGGCAAGCAAACGCGCCTCGCGCTCGAACTGTTTGCGCATCGAGTCTTCCGACGAGAGCGTCTCTTTCAGGGCCACTGTAATTCCGAGTCGCGAGTCGACAGCTTCGTAAACCGCGCCCATCCCGCCGCGACCGAGTTGCCGGACGATGCGATAACGATTCTGCAGAACGGAATCGGGTGCCAGCGGGTACGCGGGCGTGTCGAGACGCTCGAGGTCGCCGTGGTTATTAAGGTTGCCGGGGGTGTCGGCATTGTAATCGTGAGACGTCAAGGGTGTTGCTCCATTCGCGTTCGGAGAGACTGAGATTTTGGCCGTCAGCTCTCCGTGAAACAGATGTGAAAGAAGTCGACTTACCTGGGGAGCAGCCTAAAAACGATCAGGACAATCCGCCTAACGTGATTAGGACGATTAAGTTTGAAGCGTTACTTGAGAGGACTTACTTGGGGCAAGCGGCCTGTCTGCGCCGCTCAGTTGACTGGTGTCGGTCCTGTTGATGACCAACTGCTGACAGTTGAGAGTATATGCCACGCCGCGACACACACACAAGGGATTACCTGGACAGTCGTCAATATTCCATTCCGTCCGCGCGAACACTGATACAAAACACCTTACATACGACGAAAAGCGTTGGGTCCCGCTACCGCCTCGCAGCGGCTTTATCGCCGATCGACTTCTAGCGGACACACGGGGTTTTCGTCAGGTGAATGGGAAGATTCCTATATGTGATTTATGAAACGGAACGGTTTCGCACCGAGCAGGATTGGAATCAGTTTATGAAGGAATGCGATCTTGGAGATGATACGTCGGTCGTCGTACTCTCCGGCGTGCCAGCTAACGCCGCTCCAAAGCCAATAAGAGCAAGGCGCAAGTAGTGAGCAATCGGGCGAACTCGGGCCAGACAAGTGAATACAAGAGAATGTTAGCAACGAGTGCCAGACTTGTTCGAGCAACGCAGCGCCAACGGCGCGAAATGCAAAAGCCTGGGGCACCGCCCCAGGAAAGCGCAGAATAAACATTCCGAGCGCTGAAGGCGCGAAATCCAATTCAATCCCATACATATCGTTCGTCGTAGTCGATGCCATACGCTTTGAGGAAGCTGCGATACTCGTCCTGAAAAGTGATTCGCTGATGATGAAGCTTTTGTCTGGCGATGTAGCGCTTTAAGATCAGAACCTGTGACTGTCCAATCGAAAAAGCACCATAGCCTTTCTGCCAGTGAAAGCCTCTGAACTCCGGTCCCTTCGTCTTAATCCACTTAGACGATGCCGTCTTAACTTCTTCTACAAGTTCAGCCGTTTTGATTACTCTTCCGAGCGAAAAGAGGATATGAACATGATCAGTGGTGCCGTCGATGGCGAGCGACGGCGACTTTAACGCTCTGAAGATCGTCGCCATGTAGGGATGTAACTCTTTTTCTATCGCCTCGGTGAGAGCCGGTTCACGATTCTTCGTGCTGAAGACAAGATGGATAAGAACCGATGACAAGGATTGAGGCATGATCTCTTCCTACTCTCGAGATTATTTCGCGCCTTCAGCGCTTTAGGCTTGTTGAGGGTATCTCTTTCCTGGGGCGATGCCCCAGGCTTTTGCATTACGCGCCTTTGGCGCTCAGATACAAGACTCTTTGCAGCAAGGCAAGTTGACCTACTTATTCGCCGGCGACTCCCGCACGCGCATGCTCACGTTCATCCTCCGGCACGATACGAGTTTCGGTCGTCGCGTCAGTGGGGACATCGCGAGGTTGACGCCGCAATTTCGGCAGTTTTCCACGAAAACCTGACATCCCGGAGGCCAGGCGGCGCCAGCGGGCGGTGTGGCGCAGATCGTCGAACAGGGAATAGACAACAGGTGTGGCGATTAGGGTCAGCAGCAACGACAGACTTTGGCCGCCGATGACGACGACGGCGATTGAGCGGCGTTCTTCGGCGCCGGGGCCGGTGCCGAGTGCGAGCGGCAGCATGCTGGCGATCAGCGCGAGCGTGGTCATGAGGATCGGGCGCAGCCGGTCGCGATTGCCGAGCATGATTGCTTCGTAGCGGTCCATGCCCTGGGCGCGCAGGCTGTTCATGTGATCGATCTGCAGGATCGAGTTTTTCTTGACGACGCCGAAAAGCACGAGGATGCCGAGCGCGGAATAGAGATTCAGCGTGTCGCCGGTGCCCCAAAGCGAGAGCAAGGCAAACGGAATCGAGAGGGGCAGACTCAGCAGAATCGTGACCGGGTGAATCGTGCTCTCAAACTGCGACGCGAGGATCATGTACATGAAAATGATCGACAGGATGAACGCCCAAATGAATTCGGTGAACGTCCTTTCCAGCTCGCGCGCGCGGCCGGACACGGTCGTCGAATAAGCCGCCGGCAGATTCATTTCCTTCACCGCACCGCGGAGCGCCTCAATGCGATCGGCAAGCGCGAAGCCGGGAGCGACTGAGGCGCGCATCGAGACCAAACGTTCGCGGTTGAGTCGATCGATGCGTGAGGCGCTGGTCTTCCGTTCGATCTTCACGAGATTATCGAGGCGCACCAGGCCGCCGCGCGTCGAGGGAACGTAAAGACGCTGGATGGTCGCGACGTCGCTGCGATCTCTTTCATCCAGACGCAGTTGGACGTCGTAATCCTCGTTAATCGATTCGTCGCGAAAGCGTGAGGCGCGTTCTTCGCCGCCCACCATCAGCCGCAGCGCCGTGGCGATGTCAGTGCTGTCCACGCCCAGGTCCGCCGCGCGCGCGCGATCGATCTCGACTCGCAGCTCGGGCTTGTTGAGTTTGAGCGTCGTGTCTGCGTCCACGATTCCGCCGAGCGTCTGCGAACGCTTCATCAAATCGTCAGCGTAAGCGGCGAGCGCGATCAGGTCCGGACCACGCAGATTGAAATCGATGTCGTAGCGCCCGCCCGCGCCGAAGTTGAACGAAGGCGCGTTGCGCACACCCGCGCGCATCGGCGAATATTTTTGCAGACGCCGCCGCACCTCGAGCATCACGTCCTGCTGCGAGTAGTTTCCCTGAAACGCCTTGAGTGGATTTCCCTTCCTCGTCTCGGTCCAAAGTCTGCCCAGAGACAACGTGCGCTCTTCGTGGGGCGCAATCCGCACGTAGGCGTTGCCCTGGTTCACGCCGCCGAGGAAACCGCCGCCCGCGTTGGACAACACCAGCCGCACGCCGGGCGTTGCCAGAATATCTTTTTCAATCGCCGTCATCGTCTCGTTCATCACCGCGAGATTCGTGCCTTCTGGTCCGTTGACGTTGACTTCAAATTCCGCCTCGTCGACGTTCGAAGGAATGAACTCCTGTTTCACGGCGCGATAAAGAGGGACGCTGGAAAGCACGACGGCGAGCGCGACAAGAGAAACTGCCAGGCGGTGACGCAGCGCAAACGCCAGCATCGCCGAATAAAACTTGTCGATCCAGCGATAGAAGCCCTTGCGCGAGCCCGCCGGTTGATGACCGCCGCCGCCGCTCTTTGCTTCGCCCACTCGAATCAACCGCGAGCTCATCATCGGCGTAAGCGTGAACGAGACCAGCAGGCTGACGAGGATCGCGACCGCCGCGGTGATGCCGAACTGGTAGAGGAAACGTCCCGAGATGGACGACATGAAAGAGACAGGCAGAAAGATCACAACCAGCGAGAGCGTGGTGGCGAGCACGGCGAGGCCGATGTCTTTCGTCGCCTCTTTAGCCGCTTCGCGCGCTTCCATTCGCTTCTCTTCAATGAAGCGAAAAATGTTTTCCAAAACCACGATGGCGTCGTCGATCACCACGCCGACCATCAACACGAGAGCCAGCATCGTGACGCTGTTGAGCGTGAAGTCGAGCGCTCGCATCATGCCAAACGTGGAAATCAGCGAGCACGGAATGGCGACTGCGGCAATCAGCGTCGAGCGCCACGAGCGCATGAAGAGCAACACGACGAGGCTGGCGAGGATGCTGCCGAGCACCAGGTGCTTTTGAATTTCGTGCAGCGCGTCCTCGATGTAGCGAGACTGATCGCGAATCACTTCCATCTTTACGTCGTGCGGAAGTTGGCCGGTGATTCGCGGCAGTTCTCCCTTAATGCCGTTGATGACGTCGATGGTGTTCGCGCCTGACTGGCGGCGAATTTCAAGCGTCACTGTCGGCACGCCGTTCAGGCGCGCCAGTGAACGCTGTTCCTTCGTACCGTCTTCAACCCGGCCCAAGTCACGCAGACGGACCGGCGAGCCGTCCACGTTGGCGATGACCAAATCTTCAAAAGCGCGCGGATCGGTGTAGCGGCCGAGCGTGCGCAGCACCAGTTCTTCACGGCCGGTGTTCACATTTCCGCCGGGCACGTTCGCATTCTGCCGCGTCAGCGCGGAACGAACGGCGGTGACAGGAATCTGATACGCCGCCAGGCGTTCGGCGTCGATCCAAATGTTGATGGCGCGGTCCAGTCCGCCAACCACGCGCACCTCGCCGACGCCGCTCACGCGTTCGAGTTGCACGCGAACGGTTTTGTCGCCGAGTTCCGTCAGTTCGCGAATGGATCGATCACCGGAGAGCGAGATCGTGACTACCGGAGTGCTATCGTTATCAAACTTTTGAACGATCGGCGGCGTGGCATCGTCGGGCAAGTTTCGGCCCAAACTGCTGACACGGTCGCGCACGTCCTGCGCGGCAGACTCGAGGTTGCGATCGAGTTTGAAGGTGGCGATGACGAAGGAAGTTCCCGGTCCGGAGATCGAACGCAGCTCGTCGATGCCGTCGACGGTGTTGACGACTTCTTCGATTTGCTGCGTGACCAGGGATTCAACTTCCTGCGGCGACGCGCCGGGCAGGGTGGTGCGCACGCTGACAGTCGGAAGATCGACAGAAGGAAAACGATCAACGCCGAGCCGAAAATAACTGGCCGCGCCGACAACGACCAGCGACAGCACGATCATCGACGCGAAGACGGGACGGCGAATACAGATTTCAGCTAGCTTTTGCACTTCGTAATTTTAGAGTCGACCCTTTGGAGTGCGGCGACCTGTCGCCGCTTTTGCTTCGTGGCGGCTTGACGCCACGTTCTTCAGCGGCAACTCAACCGGCAATGGTCGCGACAGGTCGCGACCGACCAAAGCGCTGACAAGTCAGCGCACTCCAAAATTTACTGCACCACCTCGACGGCCATTCCCGATTGCAGATTGCCGGGTTCGACGATTACCTGGTCGCCGACGTTGACGCCCGCCAGGATTTCCGTCCACTCGCCACTGCGCCGGCCGGTCGTGATTGGCTTCTCAAGAGCTTTGCCGTTTTGGACCACGATCACTTTTTCGATTCCCGCGAAAGTGACAATTGCGCTGCTGGGAACGGTGACGGCCATCTTCGCGTCGTTCGTTACAATTTCGGCCTTGGCGAAGGAACCCGGCCGCAGGTTGCCGTCGTTTTGCACGTCGGCTTCGACCATCAGCATGCGATTCTGCTGGGCGATCACCGGACTCAGTCGTTTGATTTGTCCAACATAAATCTTCGCGTCGCCTTCGACGGTCACCCGCACGTTTTGTCCGAAGCGAACGGTGCTCGCGTCGCGTTCGGGAACTTCCGCCCGCAGCCGCAGCGGATTCATGCGCACGATGTCCACGACCGGCGCGCCCGCCGCGAGATACTCGCCGACGCTGGCGCGCTTTTGCTGCACGATGCCGTCCATCGGCGCATAGACCGCGGTGTCGGTGAGCTGTTGGCGCGCGAGCGAGAGTTCGGAACGACGTTGGGCCAACAGCGCCTGGCGATTCCTGATCTCTTCGATCGCATCCTGATACCGGCTTTGCGCAACTTTGAAAGCCGCATCGGCAGCATCGAAGTCTGCCTTCGCCACCACGCCCTGTTCGACGAGCCGCACGGCGCGTTCGCGATTGAGGCGCGCTTCGTCGAGTTGTGCCCTGGCCTGTCGCACTGTCCCTGTTTGTTCCGCGCTGACGTTGTCGTCGGTGCCGTCCGGCGAGAGACCGAGCCGCGCGCGCGCCTGGCCCAGGGCAGCCTCGGCTTGTTGCACGCGCAGCTTGTAGTCGTTGGGTTCGATCTGCGCGACCATCTGTCCGCGACGGACCACGCTGCCGAGATCAACGGAGATGGTGCTGAGCCGGCCCGCGACCTTGGCGCCGGCAGTGGATTGATCAAACGCGGCGAGCGTGCCGTTGGCCGTCACGGTCTCGCCGAAAGGCGTTTCCTCAACGCGCGCGGTTTTGACCTGTCGGGTGGGGTTGTTGCCGCCCGGTCCGTCCTGCCGTACGGCGCCTTGATAGCTGCTCTTGCATGAAACGCAAACAAGCGTCAGCACGCAAAACAACAAGCCGGCCAGCAAGCGGACGGAATTGGACGGGGAGTTGCAGGGGAAGGAGTTTTCCAGCATCTCTCAGATCTGGGGACACGCAATCTTAACCCAAGCGGCGAGGGCGGCGGTAATGCGAGTGGCTAACCCTTCGGAGTGCGGTGCACATTTGGAGTGCGGTGACCTGTCACCGCTTTGTTCGGTCGCGACCTGTCGCGACCACCGGAATAGGACTTGCCGGAAAAAACCAGGGCGTCAAGCCGCCCTGAACCAAAGCCGTGACAGGTCACCGCCCTCCATAAACTGTCCTGCAAACTAAAAGCTCTTGCGAAACAGGTAAGACATCTTAATGAAGAAGACTCGACCGTTGCGCCGGAAGCCGGGCTCAAGCGCGCCCGAGAAAGGATTGAACCCGCGGCGATTCAGATCGTCATTGTACCCAACGTAAAAAGCAGTACCAGGATTCGGCGTGTAACCGAGCAGGAATTGTCCTTTAACACTTGAGATTAGCGAATCAAAATCGATGCGCCCGCGCGCAAACAGGAAGCGGCTGAACTGATAGGTGCTGCGCAACGAGACGATGTTTTCATCAAACGCCAGCAGGCCGGTGTCGTACCGGCGCAATCTCTCTTTAGTGAAATTGAGCGTGGCGCTCAGCGCCGTCGTCGGTTGGTAAGTTATCCCGCCATCGATGTGCAAAAAGTCGCCGGGTCCGGGATCGAGCGACGCGCGGCAAGCTGGCGGCAAAGGATCTCTGTCATTGCCATCGATGTCCTTGCAGAGCACAGTCTCACGCACGGCCGCTGCCGCCAGCGCGACGCCGCTCACACGCGGATACAGCGGTCCGGCGCCGAAGTCATAATCCATCGCGCCCCAACGACGGTTGGCGAAGAAGTTGAAACGGACCTTCTTGGTCGGCACTGATTCCGCGTAGAAATAAAGCCCACGATTTGAGGACGAGCGCTCGTCGTCGTCACCGGCAAAAGTGCACGTGTTCGTGATCCTGCAATTTGGATCCGCCTGGCGCGTTGGCCCAAACTCGTTCTCAAAGATGCGCTCGTAGCCTTTCTCGACGCCGACGCCAATATACGTCTCCTTGCGAAACGCAAGCTGAAGCTGCGTTTCGTTGTTGGCGTTTTGCGAGTGTCCCTGCCAATCGAAGTTTGCCGAGAAGTTTGTGTAAACTCGCCACGAGATCAAGCGCGCTTTCGGCTTCGGTTCAGAGTTGTAGCGGATGAACCAATTTGGGTTGTTCGTATTCTCGCGACGGTTGAAACCAACGTCAGCGCGATAGTAGCGAGTGCGCCCGACCATCGAAAACTCGTGGCCAAAATGCCGGCCGTTGTCGTTGTAATCCACCGCGTAAATGAATCCTTTTTCCCTGCGATCAACGAACGCGCCCTCGTCGGGATAGAAGAACTGATTGCGGGTGCTGGTGCCGAGCGCCTGCCAGCTAAAGGTGGTTTGTTTGTTGACACGAAACCGTCCGTCAAAGCCGCCCAGCACATTTTTGTCGTCCACAAACTGGCGGTAGGTTCCGAGGAAACCGATGAACGAATCTGATTTGCCAACGTCGCGTTTGAGACGGAGTATGCCCACCGACGCGTTCTTGTCGAGAAACCTCGGATCAGCGAAGGGACGTTCGTCTTCGGTGAAATTTCCGGGATTGTTGTCTGACGCGACGAGCAGTCCGATAGTATTGCGGCCGACTTTGCCGGTTAGTTTCGCGGCGTAATCGGGATCGACAATCGTGCGCGTGTGGACCGCGGCAATCTGCGTGCGGAAAATGTCGATGCCTTCGAGAAAAAACGGCCGCTTCTCTTCAAAGAAGATCGGGAAGCGCTGATTGGCGGTGACGACCAACTGGTCTGACTCCACCTGCGCAAAATCAGGATTGATGGCGAAGTCGAGCGTGACCTGCGGCGTCACGCTGTACTTTCCAGTCAATCCCAAATCAAATTTGACTGGTTCGTTTACAAAGCGGCCGCCATTCGCGAAATGAGCGGCGGTAACCGGGGCTTTGCGCTTGCCGGTCTCTGACAGAGTCAAACTCGGAATCAGTTCGAGCGTGCGTTCAGTGGAGATGCCTTCGAGACCGGTAATGTGACCAGCCTGGCCCAGCAGGGCCGAGTTGTCCTTGGATATCGGCATCCAGGAGTCCGCCTCCCCGTTTGCGTGTTTGACGAAGCGCAGCGCATGGAAGCCCCACAATTTTCCCGGACCCGCTTCATAACGCAGCGACTTGAAAGGAATCGCGACTTCGACAGTAAAGCCGTCCGACGTTAACGTGCCTTTCGACTCCATCACGATGTCGACACTGAAATCGTCGTTGCCGCCTTCGGTCAGAAATCCGTCCTGCTGAATTCCGAAGGGATTGAAAAAGAGTTCGTAGGCGCGACGTCTGTCGTTGAACGTGTCAAGCAAAAGACCGACGACGTCGTCATCGAAAATGTTGTCGCGCTTGGCGACGGTGGCGCGCACCTTGGCCGGATCGTCGTAAGCATGAAACGCGAAATAAATGAAACGCGAATCGTAGCCGGCCAACACTTCGGTCTGCGCTGACGCGGGCGAAGAGTCGCTGGGCCGCCACTGGTAGAAATCTTTGAAGACGGCCGCCGACTTCCACACTTCATCATCAAGCTTGCCGTCGATTACCGGCGGCTTCGCAAACAGGACCATCTTCACCGGATTCGCCTTCTCCGGCGGCAGCACCCTGGCAGGCTTTCCGGTCGTCGGTTTTGTGAGCGTCGTCGAACCAGGCGGCGGACCGGCGGGTGTAGTCGTTGCCGCCGGAGAAGCGGAAGCCGCGGCGGCATCGGTGGCTTGCTTATCGTTACTCTTATTGTTGTTTGCCGGAGTCGCTGATGCGTTTGGAGTTGCGGAAGTCAAAGCCGTTCCCTGCGCCAACGCAGGCAGCGCATAGAGAAATACGAGGGTGACGGTGAGTACGAACCGCTTCATCAAGTTGGAAAGTTTCCTCAGGCGTACCAGGATCCCGGATTGCGCTTCACGTTGATAAGGACGTTACAAGGAGTGCGTGTGTTAACCCGCACGCGTGGAAACAGGAACGTTAACAACTCCGAAGCTGCCGGTGCTTCGCACGGTGAAAGGCCGGTTTAGACTCAACCAAACAAGCAAAGGTTGCTTGGTTGCAATTGCTGGCCCGTGGGATACCCGCGTTCGCTCGCCCCTGGTCGCTACCGACTCGTCGCCGGTTTGTTGTAGTCTGAATTGCGCGCGCTCGTTAAAGAATCGGTGTGTTGGCTCTGTCTTACTGTTCTTGCAGCTGCCGGTTCAGCAGGCACGATAAGACGCTCAGAACAGCAATGGCTTTAACGCAAACGTTAGACGAAAGTTGCAGAAACTTTCTTCCATGATTTCGGAAACATTCCATGATTTCGGAGCCGATGATTTGATCGTAGACCAACCAAATATTAGTGAGTCACTACGGCAAAGCGTGTTCATGCGCGCCTGCCGTCGCGAGCCGGTTCCGTACACGCCGATCTGGTTGATGCGCCAGGCGGGACGTTACATGCAGGAGTATCGCGAGGTGCGCGCGCGCATGAGTTTCCTGGAATTGTGCAAGACGCCTTCGCTTGCCGCCGAGGTGACTGTGACGGCGGCAGAACGGTTGGGAGTGGACGCGGCGATCATTTTTGCCGACATCCTTTTGATCATCGAGCCGATGGGCCTCAAGCTCGAATTCAGCAAAGGTGAAGGGCCGGTGATTCATAACCCGGTGCGTTCGGCTGTAGACGTGGACGGGCTGCGCGAGGTTGAGAACGTGGGCGCGCTCGGTTTTGTGTTTGACGCAATCAGGGAAACGCGTGGCGCGCTTCGCAGTGACTTGCCGCTGATCGGATTCGCCGGCGCTCCGTTTACGCTCGCGTCCTACATCGTGGAAGGCGGCGCGTCGAAGAATTACGTGCACACGAAGTCGCTCATGTACAACGACGCCGGCGCGTGGCACGCGATGATGTCGCTGATTTCTCGCGCGCTGATCAAGTATTTGAATGCGCAGGTTGCAGCGGGCGCCCAGGTGTTGCAGTTGTTTGATTCGTGGGTCGGCGCGCTCAGTCCGGACGATTATCGTGAATACGTGCTGCCGCACACGCGCCACGTGATCGCCAATATCACTGCGGGAACGCCCGTCATTCACTTTGGCACCGGGACGGCTGCGCTGCTCGAATTGCTGCGCGAAGCTGGCGGCGACGTTATTGGACTCGATTGGCGTGTGCGACTTGACGAAGGCTGGCGGCGCATCGGCCACGACGTTGGGGTGATGGGCAACCTCGATCCGGTCGCGTTGTTTGCCAATCAGGATCACCTGCGCGAGCAAGCTGCGCTGATTCTCGCGCAAGCCGGCGGCCGACCCGGACACATCTTCAACCTGGGCCACGGCATTCTGCCGGAGACGCCGGTCGAGAATGTGATCGCGTTGGTAGAGATGGTTCATGAGAAAAGTCTGAAGTCTGGAGTCTAAGTCTGGAGTCAAAACCAAATCGATGAGTAGTTCAACACAGACTCCAGACTCCAGACTCCAGACTTCAGACTCGCCCTACGAAGCGCTGCTCGTTGTTTCCTTCGGCGGGCCGGAGGGAATGGACGACGTCATGCCGTTCCTTGAAAACGTGCTGCGTGGCCGCAACGTGCCGCGCGAACGAATGCTGGGAGTGGCGAAGCACTATGAGATGTTCGGCGGTGTCAGCCCGATCAACGGTCAGAACCGCCAATTGATTGCGGCGCTGGAACGGGAACTGGCGACCAAGGGACCGCGCCTTCCGATCTACTTCGGCAATCGCAACTGGCATCCGATGCTTGCTGACACGTTGCGACAGATGCGCGACGACGGAATCAAGAACGCACTCGCGTTCGTCACGTCGGCCTACAGTTCTTATTCGAGTTGCCGTCAGTATCTCGAAGACATCGAACGCGCGCGCGCCTCAGTTGGCCCAGACGCGCCGCGGGTTGAGAAGTTGCGTGCGTTCTACAATCACCCCGGCTTTGTCGCCGCGAACATTGCGAACGTGCGCGACGCGCTGGCCCAAATTCCCGCGGAGCGACACGCGGAAACTCAAATTCTCTTCACCGCGCACAGCATTCCGGAGACGATGGCGCAAAACTGCGACTATCAGTCGCAGCTCCTGGAGACAAGTCGACTCGTCGCCGAAGCCTTGGGTGGGGGAAAGTGGCAACTTGTATTTCAAAGTCGCAGCGGCCCGCCTTCGCAGCCGTGGCTCGGTCCCGACGTCTGCGATCAACTTCGCGCGCTGCGTACAGGTGGAACGCGCGATGTGGTGGTGGCTCCCGTCGGCTTTGTGTCCGACCACATGGAAATTATTTACGACCTCGACACGGACGCGAGCGCCCTTTGCCGAGAACTTGGCTTGAACATGGTTCGTGCTCGCACCGCCGGCATCCACCCGGCGTTCGTCGAAATGATTCGCGAGCTGATCATGGAACGCATTGATCCGGCAACGCCTCGCCGATCTGTTGGCGGTGACGCTCCCCGCGCAGACATTTGTCACGCGGCATGCTGCTCATTAGTTTGACCAAACTCATGGACAGAATTCTCTGCGCGTCGTCCGCGATCTCAGCGACTCGGCGGTGAATGTACGTGTTGGTCTCTTCAGCGCCGAGACGCAGAGGCCGCAAAGATTGCGCAGAAAGAAGGGGCTGAATTGAGGAAATTGACCGTGGGATTGCTTGTTTGAGATGGCGATGAAACGCGTAGTGATCATTGGTGGCGGCATCACCGGGCTCGCGGCGGCCCACCGCACCCTCGAACTTGCCGGGGCGTCAGGCGAGCAAGTTGATCTGACTTTGATTGAAGCCGGCGAGCGGCTCGGCGGAATTGTCCAGACCGCTGAACGCGACGGTTTTCTGCTCGAACGCGGTCCTGATGCGTTCATCTCAGAAAAACCCGAGGCGCTCGAACTCGCGAGGCGGCTCGGTCTCCAGTCACACCTAATCGAAACAAACGAACGCGATCGCCGCAGTTTCATTGTCAGGCAAGGACGACTGCTGCCGATGCCTGAGGGTTTTCATCTGCTGGCGCCCTCAAGGTTTTGGCCTTTCTTAAAGAGCGATATTTTTAGTTGGAGCGGAAAAGCGCGCATGGCGCTCGAGCTGTTCGTGCCGCGACGCCATGAAAATGGTAACGCAAGTAGTGACCGCTCGGCGGGCACTGGTCCGCCTGACGACGACGACTCAGACGAAAGCCTTGCTCAGTTTGTGCGCCGGCGTTTGGGACGCGAAGCTCTCGAGCGTGTGGCGCAGCCGATGGTTGGCGGAATTTACACGGCCGACCCGGAGCAGCTTAGTTTGCGCGCGACGATGCCTCGCTTCTTGGAAATGGAGCGCAAGCACGGCAGCCTGATACGCGCGCTGCGGAAACAGAACAGAAGCCCGACCCCGGGGCCCCCGCGCGGGCAACCCGCGTGGGGTGGGGCGGTCAGGGAGGGCTCGGGAACGAGCGGCGCGCGGTACAGCCTGTTCCTTTCATTTGATCGCGGCATGCAGTTGCTCACGGATACGCTCGCCGAGCGAATCTCAAATTTCAGATCTCAAATTCCAGACGACGAGAGTTCTTCGCGAGTCTCCATTCGCGTCGACACTCGTGTGGAATCGCTAGCTCAGAAGCACGAGATCGAAACTGGCGATGCCGCAACGGGCGGCGGGGCGGCGGCGAGCGCAACCACGTGGACGATCAAAACAGACCGCGACGAGACGCTCGTCGCTGACGCAGTCTGTCTGGCGTTGCCATCCTATGCGGCGGCGCGCTTGTTGCGCGACATCGATGCCGAACTGGCCTCCGAGTTAGACGGTATTCCCTACGCTTCGAGCGCGACGATCAACCTCGCCTACAAACGCGAAGACATTCCGCACCCGCTCGACGGTTTCGGTTTCGTCGTTCCCTTCATTGAAAAGCGAACCGTGATGGCGTGCACATTCAGCAGCGTGAAGTTTGCCGGACGTGCGTCACAAGGATTTGTGCTGCTGCGAGCGTTTGTCGGCGGGGCGTTACAGCCGGCGCTGTTAGAACTGGACGAAGCGGAGTTGCTGGCGCGAGTGCGTGAAGACTTACGAGAGCTGCTGGGAATTGAGCGCGAGCCGCTGTTCGCCGAAGTCGCACGTTGGCAGCGCTCGCTGCCGCAGTATCACGTGGGCCACCTCAAGAAGGTGAAGCGAATTGAACAGCGCGTGAGTTCCCTGCCCGGATTTGCCCTTGCGGGTAATGCTTACTCGGGGCTCGGCCTCCCGGATTGCATTCGCAGCGGTGAGACTGCGGCGGAATTATTAGCCGCGAATTTACGCGGATGAGCGCGGCTCAGATCGGGAAAAGAACGCCAGACAAATGAAGTGATCCCTTTTTTTGAAGGTCTTTCAGAAGCGATCCCTTTTGAGATTCTTCAAGCGACTCTTTGTGAAGTCTTCTTGTTCGGATCTGATTCGCGTTCATCCGCGTGAATCAGCGGCCAACCCGCGGCCTTAACGGCCTGGCGGTTCACTTGGCATGAAGCTTCTGAACCCAATCCGAATTCGTTTCCAGCAGCGGACGAAACGCTTCACGCGGCACGGTCGTTTCGATGTGCATGTTGTCGTCGGTGTTGATGACCGCGCCGGCGACCGCGGGCGCGAGTTGTTTTTCATCGCAGACGTACCACGACCTCACGTCGGCTTCGCTTTTCATGTTCACGCGCGCGAGTTCCGCGGCGATGCGCGGATCGATGATTCGTTCCTTGATCAGGTCGAGCGTCATCGGCGTCTTGCTGCCAACCACCAGCAGGTCCTTCCCTTTCCAGGCGCCTTCAACGCGAAAAACCATCACGTGCGGATACGTCTCGTGAAACGTCGCGAGGACGGACCGCAAACTGTCAGTCGAGAGTTGGTAGATCTGCAGCCACTGTACAAAAATTCCGTCGTCGTTCAGTCGATCGCGGCCGAGTTCAAAAAACTCGCGCGTAAACAGATTCGCGACGCCGGGCACCCAGGGATGGCTGGGTTCGCTTACGATTATGTCGTAACGCGTCGGCGTGACGCGCAGGTACGTCCGGGCGTCGTCAATTATCAAATGCATCCGCGGATCATTGAGCGGCTGGTGATTGACGTGTTCGAAAAAGCGCGAGCCTTCGACCGTTTTCGGTTCCAACTCCAAACATTCCACTGATTCGATTGGCGACTGCAACATCGCGCCCGCGGTAACTCCGGTCGCATAGCCAACCACGAGGGCATTCTTCAGACGCGGCGCCAACAGCAGCGGCAGCTGGCCCAGCATCACTTGCGTCGGCATGTCTTCGCGGTCGGAGGCGTTGGTGCGGCCGTTGATCGCCATCGAAGTCATGTCCCAGTCTTTACGAACGGAAACGGTCGAGGTTGGTCCCTCCTCGTACATCAGCAGTTGATGGATTTCAGGCCCGCGCTGCTGCGGTCCTTCGTCTTCTACGGTGCCGCGCGTCTTCGCCAGCACGCGCACCAGGCTGTCGTAAGCGCCCACCGACAGGTCTGCCAAATTCATTTTCGGCGCCACGAGAAACAGCAGCACGATCATCACGAGCGTGACGCCGAGCCTCGCGGCGAGCCCAAGATCGCGATCTTCACCCTTGGGTTGATAGGCCAGGCCAGCGACGACAAGGCACAGCGCGGCGGCAAATAGAATTGTGAAACGCGTGCTGAGTTTCGGAATCAAGACGAAGCCTGCGCCAAACGCGCCGACAATTGCGCCAATCGTATTCATGGCGTAACTGCGGCCGACCAGCTGCACCGACTGCTTCGAATTCGCGCCGGCCCAAACAAGCACGATGGGCATAACCATTCCCATCAAAAACGCCGGCACCAAAATCAGCAGCGCCACCGAAACGATTTGCAGCATCAGCAAACCACCCCAACTCGCGATTTGCAGCCGCAACCCGACGTCGACCAGCAGAAACGGGATCTTGTTGACCACCCATAGACTGAATAGAAGACTCAGCGCGGTGAAACCTTCGACCTTAAACATCGTCTCGCGCAGTTTGCCGGGATCAGTTTTTCGCGCTATGAGGAAGGCGCCAGCCGAGAGCCCGAGCAGGAAAAGCGCGACTGCGATGCGAAGGCGTACGTGCTCGAGCCGATGATCATCGTGAGCATGCGCGTCCACGCAACCTGAGTGCTGATCGTCACAAAGCCGGAAATGAAAGCACAGGTCAGCCAAAAGCCGACGTTGCTCGCAACCGGTTCCGCAACCGCTGCCGGCGCGTCGTTTTGAGTTTCCACTACGGCTGAGGCCGGCAAGTCACCGGCCGAAACCTCCGCGGCGGTTTCGATCCGCCGTTCAGCAAGTATCGTGACAATGCCGATGATGATGTTGATGACGGCGGCGATGTAGATCGTCGCGCGCACGCCGAAGACGGGCAGCAACAGGAATCCAGCCGCCAGGCTGCCGCAGATCGCACCGGCAAGATTGCGAGTGTAGAGCTTCGTGACGGACGTTGACGTTTGACCGGCTGATCGTACCAAGGCGGCCGAGAGCAGCGGGAGCGTCGCGCCCATCAGCGTCGTGGGAATCAGCAGCATCAAGCACGACAGCGCGAACCGCCACAGGCTGAAAACGAAAAAGCCGGGATGAAACTGCTGCCAGATTATGGCGTAAAGGTTGTCGACGAGGCTGAAAAGAAACGGCACCGCGATCGCATACAGGGCGATGCCGATTTCGAGCAGACCGTAAGCGCGCACCGGTCGCCTGACTCGCGCGCCGTGTCGTCCGGCGAGCGCGCTGCCCAACGCCAGTCCGCCCATGAAGGCGGCCAACACCGTGCTGACGGCCAGGGTCGTCCCGCCAAATACGAGCCCGAGCATGCGCGCCCAGAGTACTTCGTAGATCAGGCCGGTCGCGCCGGAGAGAAAAAAGCAAGCGGCTACAAGCTTAAGCGTTGCGGAAGAATAGTTGTAAATTGAGATCGATCTGGGTTGAGCGAGCGTGGCGGCCATCAAGTGTTTCTCCCGAGAGAAAAATTAACAGAGAATCCATGAGGCGGACGCAAGAACTTCACTATAGCATTAATTGATTGGCAGTAGTCACGCACTATTTTTTAGGAAGACTAAGATTTGGTTTTGAACGCTTGAGGTTGTCGCCCTGCGGCGACAGACAACTATTCTTCGTCCGACATGGACCTGTCTCTTCAAACATGGATGACGTACGACGCTCGCCAAATTCTCGGCGGGATCGAGCCCGGCGGCGCGGTCGTCAACACAATCGCGTACTCCTCGTCAAACACATTGTCGTCCTTGACGCTCGCGGAATCACCACCGGCGGAAAGTTCCGCATTCGCGTCTTCCTTCCGCGGGCTGACGAGGGCAAGCCGGCGCAGGCAGTCATAAAGGTGTTTCAGTCCACCGCCATAGCGCCCGAGATCGTCGCCCAGCATCAGTCGCACTTCCGCTCGTTCGTCCACGAAGTGTTTCAAAAGCGACGCCGTCTGGACGATGCCGGCTTCAAAGCGCGGCAGGAAATTTTCCTCACCAGCATCAGAGAGGTCACGCGTGTCGAGGACAATCGTGATGCGGCGTTCGTCTTCAGCGGTGAATTCCCGCACGGTCAGGTTTCGCGAGCGGGCGGTCGCTTTCCAATCGATGTGACGCAAATCATCTTGAGGGTGATAGTCGCGCAGCGAAAAAAGGTCCTGGCCCACGCCGCGCCGCGCCGACGCCAAACGGCCCGCGTAGGTCGGTAGCAAGTGAAGCTCGTCGCCGATCGGCACCGGCTTGGGATAGACGACGATGTCGACGTTGCGCGCTCGCAGTCGCCGGCGAAATCGAAAGAAGCCAAACGGAAATCGCGTCGACAATTCAAAGCCGTTGATGAGCACGTGGCCGCGGCTGGCAAACAACTGCTCCACACGCTGCTCTGCCGCCGCGTAATGCGGGACGTAAGTGAAATAAGCCAGCGGGCGTTTGGTGAAACGTTTCCACCGGCGCTGGCCTGGTTTTTTGACCGGGTCAACCGGCCCGCGCGCTTCGACGAGAATCGAGAATGACGGCAACAGGCGTTTCGCGTTGCGCAGGGTGACGATGACCGGCGCCGCCTCTCCCGCGAAAATGTGATCGGGAAAACGCGCCGAAACGATCAGGTCGCGTAACGAGGCCCGCGCCGCCACGCCGCCGACAAAAACGGTCGAGCACAGGAGCGAGAAGATCATGAAGAGCAGATTGTTGCCGGTGTTCCAGGCCGCAAACCCAACTACCGCAAGAATGATCACAAAGATGCCGCCGCCGCTCGTGATCTCGATCGGCAGATCGATCTGCTTCACCTCCATACGCGCCGAACGCGCGAGGGGCGGCACGATGAAGATCAACATCAACGCGGCGCCGACGAGCGACAGGATTGCAGCTACAGCGGCAAGCGCATTGTTTTCCGTGTGGCGAGCGATGATGGTGACTGCGGCGGCGGTGAGACCAGCGAGTACGAGGAGCGTTCCGAGAATGGCGTTGCGCCACTTCGAAAACGATGAACGCTGAACGGTGAGCGATGAAGGAGAATCCGTGCCTTGCTTCTCGATGCTGTGACTCATGCTTGCGGCGGCATGGACGTTTCGCGGCTCAACTAATCCTTCATCATTCATCGTTCATCGTTGTTAGAGCGGCACGCTGACGGTCTTCATTATTTCCGTCAAAACTGCTTCAGCTTCTTCGCTACGGCGCATTGATGAGGCGAAGCGCGTGCTGACGAGTATGCGATGAGCAAAGACCGGCAGGACCAGACGTTTGATGTCGTCAGGAATGCAATAGTCACGTTCCTCAGTCAGCGCGAGTGCCTGCGCCGCGCGGAAGAGCGAAAGCGTCGCACGCGGACTGACGCCCAGGTCGAGCATCTCCGAATCCCGCGTAGCGGCGACGATGCGCATCAGATATTCAACCAGCGCATCGTCAACGGAAACGTCCGCAACCTTCTCCTGCAACTCGACGATCTCGCCCGCAGTCATCACCGGCCGCAGATCGTTAAGCGGATCGCTGTACTCCCGATCGCGCAGGATTTGCTTTTCGTCATCAGTCCCCGGATAGCCGATGCGCAGCCGCAACATGAAGCGGTCGAGCTGCGACTCAGGCAGCGGGTAGGTGCCGTGGTGCTCAATTGGATTTTGCGTTGCCACCACGATGAACGGCGCGGGCAACGGATGCGTGATGCCTTCGGCGGTCACGTGGCGTTCAGCCATTGCTTCCAATAAGGCGGACTGCGTCTTGGGAGTGGTGCGATTGATCTCGTCGGCAAGCACTACGTTCGCGAAGATTGGCCCAGGCTTCCACTCGAAAACGTTTGTGTGCTGATTGTAGATTGAAAGGCCGATGACATCAGACGGCAGCAGGTCAGACGTGAACTGAATGCGTTGAAAGCTGCAATGAAGCGCGCGGGCGAGCGCGTGCGCGAGCGTGGTCTTGCCGACCCCGGGAACGTCTTCAATCAGCAAGTGGCCGCCGGCAATCAGCGTCACGAGGCCGAGACGAACCGCTTCGCGCTTGCCTTTGATCACCGTCTCGATCGCCTGCTGCAGGCGTTCGATCTTTTCGACCGCATCCGCAATTACCAGCGGCGACTGCCCTTTTACCGATTCGAGACGTCTCATCAAGTTCAATTCCCCACGCAACCAAAGCTAATTCATTCTACATGCTAAAACTCGCGCCCGCATAATAGATGGCGTGAGGAAAAGTCCAAAGTCCAAGGTCCAAAGTCCAAAGTCTGTCCAACCAGGATTGAAAGTTGAAACCCGGAAGCTCAGCTAACGTTAGAAACGGACTTCGGACTTTGGACTTTGGACTTTGGACTTTGGACTTTACCATCACATGACGTTGCTCAGCGCCTGTAGTAAACTACGTGCCAGCTTGATTACACCGGACTGGTTCTTCGACTTTGCCCCAGAGGTCGCCGCGATCGCGGGAACTCCAGGTTAATTAATACGTGTAATAAGGGCCGAGGAGGCTTTATGAAACTTATTCAGACCCATCGCGCCGCGGAACGCGGCTTCTCCCTAATCGAGTTAATGATCGTTATCGCGATCATCGGAATCTTAATCGCCGTGGGCGTGACCGGCTGGAAGGCCGCGGTGAAGTCGGCCAACGAAGCGGCCGCGATCAAAACCCTCAGAACAATCGCCGAGCAACAGATGCTCTATTACAACTCGCACCAGCGCAGCACCTTCGGCACGTTTGACGAGATGTTGAAGGAAAACATGCTGGACAAGCGTTTTGAAGGAACGACGCCGGTGGTTGAAGGCTATATTTTCACGATGCGCATCATTCCCAAGTCGACCACCACGCAACCGGGCTACGCCGTGAATGCAGACCCGCAGGTGACTGAAGGCGTCAGCGCCACCGGCAAAAACCATTTCTATCTCGACTCAGACAGCAACACGATTCACGTCAACGGTACCCAGCCCGCGACGATCGCCGATCCACCGATCGGGCAGTAGGGAACAGTGGTCAGTGGCCAGTGATCAGTTGGTTGAAATATTTGGCAACTCGATCACTGGCCTTTGTTCTGCCTGACTCTCTGACCCCTGACCCCGTGACCCCTGACCACTGACAACTGGTCACTGGCAACTGATTCCCTGTGGCACGAATCGAAAATAATCTTTGGAAATTGAAGCGTTTTGCAGCTTTATCTCGTAGCTCGACCAAATAGGTTGAGCTTCGAGCGCAGGGGATGCTAACCTTAGGCTTATTGGGGGCTTTACCCGGAGTTGGTCGTGTCAACACAATCAATTCCGGCGGAAGAAACAGGAGAACCAATGTAATGCAGATGCAGTCAAGTCGAAAGTCCTTCCGTAATTTTGCCGGCGCGATTTTAACCGTCCTGGCGCTGACAATCGTTTCCCAGGCTCAGAACTTTGCGCGCCAGGAAACCCCAACAATCAAGATCAAGAATTTCGGGCAGATGGATGAGCGCTTTTATCGCGGCGCTCGACCGAAAGAAGCAGACTACAAAGACCTCGCGGCGTTGGGAATCAAAACAGTCATCGATTTGACCGAGGACCCGAAGCCGTATGAACGCACCACGGTCGAGGCTCTGGGAATGCAGTACGTCCATATTCCCATGATTGCGAAGAAGTATCCGACTGAAGAAGCAACGAGGATGTTTCTGAAGGTTGCCAATGATCGTTCGACCGGAAAATTTTACCTTCACTGCGCCGGCGGCCGCCATCGCACTGGCGCCATGGGCGCTGTTTACCGCTATCAGTTTTACGACTGGAACTACGATCAGGTCTACGCTGAGATGAAGAAGTTTGACTTCTACACCAGTTGGGGCCATGGAGCCTTCAAAGATTTCGTGAAGGACTACTACGAGAAAATGCAGAGCGCCAAGATGTCGTCTGCTACGCCGACCACAACGACTTCAGATAAGTCGCAGTAAGTTTCACCAGAGTTGACACAACTTCTGGAACAGAAAAAGGCCACTCGGTTATCCGGTGGCCCTTTTCATTTCCGGTGCGACTGACAACTTGCAACTAGTTGTAGATGTAAGTCGAACTTTTCTTTTGTTCCCATTCGAGGCCGGCGATGTTGTCGGAATCCTCTGAAAGAATCTCTTCACTAAGTTGGTCCGTCCGGTCCGCGGAGCCCAGGCTCACTTCGTAAACGATCGTGCCGTTGCCACCGTCAGCGTCCGCGCGTTCAAGCTGGCGCAGCTCAAAAGTGCAGCCGTGCCGCGCAAACAGTTTCTTCAGCACCTGGTGTGTCTGGTCCAGGTTGCGCGTTTGAACGCGGACTTCCATGGCGCGAAACACCTGGCTCGATTCGAAGTGTTCCAAAATCCAAAGCGCCACCAGCACGAAGATGGTGAGGATAAACGCCATGTCGAGACGGCCGACGCCGCACGCCAATCCGACGCCGAGACAGATCAAGAGCACCGTGGTCTCTTTCGGATCGCGGATGTTTGTGCGGAAGCGAACGAGCGAGGCGGCGGCAAAAATACCAAATGCTCGCGCGGCGCTGTCGCCCACGATCATCATCATTGCGGCGGCGACGACGGCCAACAAAATCTGCGTCTGGGCCACGTAGGGATTGCGCATCGTGATAGAGAGACCGCGTCGCCAGCGAAAGGCCAGCAGCATCGCCAGAAACGCCGCGAGCACAAATCTAAGCAGCACGCGGGCGGCAACCATTGCTCGATGTTCAGCCGGTGTCTCCACGCGCTCGACCGGATCCAAGCCGAAGAGTTCACTAAGAACCGAGTCGCCATTGCTGGGAGTTCGAACGGGCACGCCTGGACTGCTGGTTGCAATGCCAGGCTGTTCGACGGTGAGGGTAGGCCGCTCGGTGACTGAGGTTCTGGTTCCGTTCCCCATGCGCTCAAGCAAGACGTAGACGAGCAACCCGCTGCCGAGCAACACGGCGACGAAAATCAACAGCAGGCGAACCAACTGTTTGTTCATTCCTGATTACTCCTTTGCGATCGGGGCAATAGCCGAAGCGTTAGCGCGAGCGTTGTAACGGCGACCTACCTGACCGTCCCACCCCAACCGGGCTGCCCGGTCGGGGACCCCGGGAGTCGGGCTACTGCCCCGTCGAGTTGAACTGCATCCGATGTTAGTTTGAGCAGCGCGCGTCGATGATCGTCTTGGCCTTACGCTGGAATTCCGCCGTCCAGGCTGCCGGTGGCTGATCACGTTCTTCGTTGCGCGACGCGCTGAACACTCGCGTGATTAGTCCGTTCGCTTGCTCAGCATCCAGCAGTTTCTGCAGGCCGTTCGCCAGAAGCTGACGGCCGCCTTCACTGATATTCGCATCGCCGACGCTCTTGGCCGTAGTCGTGCAGCGGCCGCCGCTCACCTTGATCGGATCTTTGCCACGCCACGTCCCGAGCGTCGCCTTCTTCTCGCTCGCGCTGTTGTAGCCAAAGGTCGAGCCCATGTCGCTCACGTAAAAAACTGCTTGGCCGGGTTTACACATGCGCGTGCCGTCAGGGTTCTTTTTCGAATCCAGACAACTCAGCTTCTGATTGTCAGTTTTGGTGTCGCCATGATCGATGAAGGCGAGCCAGAGTTTGAACGCGTCGATCTCCGCGCGCGGCGCGCCGTTCTGCAGTAGCTTTTCGAGCGTGCCGGCGATCGGCGCGGAGTCTTTGCTGCTGCACTTCACGTCGATGCCGTTGCCCAAAGCGAGCTCGATTCCCGCCGCCGGCTGAAAAGGCGTGAAGCTCGCGCCCTGGAATCCCTTGTTCAAACTCTTCTCGCAATCCGGACAGGTAACGTCGGCAACCCACTCGTCATCCGCGAAGAAACCGAGCGCCTTCGAGAAACGAGACGAAAGAAACTCGCCGTAGATTTCGCCGTTCTTCTTGTCGCGGGCCTGACCTTTGAAGTGCGGCTTGATTTTGTAGCGGATGAGATCGCCGTCCTCATCGACCACGCCGGGAACCGAGCAATAGAATTTTGGCGTGGTGCCTGAGCCTTCGTTCGGCTTCTCGTTGGCAACGCAACTGATCGCCACCGCGCGACCTTTGTCGTCCACCTTGGGGGCGCCGGCGCGCTGACCTGTTTTGGTGTTGTACCCGAGCACCGGATCGTAATCAGGATCGGGCTCCGCATAAACTTTGGCGGTGCGCTCGGCAAGCTGGCGCGCCTCTTCGGTGAAACATGACTTTTGCGCTGCCGCCGGCAACGCCGGCACGATCAGCAGCAAGACGAAAACGATTGGCTGAATTAACTTACGAAACATGAACCCTCCCCATGAGATCGGTCGTGGCCGAATAAACGCGACCCGGTCGTTTGAAAGCGTTGAGCCTGTCGCATTTACAGTAGTGTCTTAACTCGAAGTTCTCCTCCGCGCGGTCTCAGCGTTCTCTGCGCCTCGGCGGTGAATATCTGCCAGCAGCACGCCTCACCGCTGAGACGCAGAACGCGCCGAGTTAACGCAGAGATTTGAAAATGTTACTAACCCAAGTTTCGAGCTCTGCTAGAAACTAATACTGCCTTCGAAATGCAGTTGACTATTGAACGCCGGCTCTTCCGGCTTCGTCACCACCTTTTCGTAGTTGCCGTCGGCGGTCAAGGTGCGCGCCTTTACGTTGTCTTTCAAGTAAGCGCCGAGCACCACTTCTTTCAAATGTCGTTTCAGGTTCGCATCAAGAATCGGCGTGATCACTTCAACACGACGATCCAGGTTGCGTGTCATCCAGTCAGCCGATCCGATGTAGACGTCGTCGCTGCCGCCATTCGCGAAGTAAAAAATTCGGCTGTGCTCCAGAAACTGGCCGACAATGCTGCGCACGCGAACGGTTTCCGACAAGCCCGGCACTCCTGGCCGCAGCATGCAGGAACCACGAACGATCAAATCAATGTCCACGCCCGCCTGCGACGCCCGGTAGAGCGCGTCAATGATTTCCAAATCCGTCAGGCGGTTGATCTTCGCGGCGATGCGCGCCGGCCGGCCGGCCTGGGCGTGACCAATCTCTCGCTCGATCAGCGCGAGCATGCGTTCGCGCAAATTCACCGGCGCCACCATCAGATGAGTATATTCGCGCGGCCGCGAAAATCCGGTCATGAAGTTAAAGAGGTCCGTGGCGTCGTCGCCGATTTCCGAGTCGGCGGTTAGCAAACCCAGGTCGGTGTAAACTTTCGACGTCGTCGGATTGTAGTTGCCGGTGGCGATGTGCACGTAGGTTTGCAGACCGTGATCCTCCTGGCGAATCACGAGCGCAACCTTGCTGTGCGTTTTCAACCTCAGCAGTCCGTAAACTACGTGAACTCCGGCTTCCACCAGCCGGCTGGCCCATTCGATGTTGTTCTCTTCGTCGAAACGCGCTTTGATTTCAACGATGGCCGTAACCTGTTTGCCTCGCGCGCTCGCCTCGATCAGTGCCTGCGGTATCGGCGAATTCTTGCCCGTGCGATAGAGACAGATTTTGATCGCGAGGACCTGCGGATCTCTCGCCGCCGCTTCAATGAATTCGGTGACTGTCGAATAACACGTGTAGGGATGATGAAGCAGGATGTCCTGCTTCTTTATCGCCTCGAACAACTGCTTCTTCTTGCTCAGCGGCGCGGGAACCGTGACGCGGATCGGCTTGTCTCTCAGCTCGGGACGATCCGAACCGTAGAGCTGCATGAGGTCGCCCACGCCGACAATGCCGCCCATTACGTAAACGTCGTCAGGTTCAATCTTCAGCGACTCGGTCAGGTAATCGACCATCTCGCGCGGCATCGTCGAAGAAACTTCCAGTCGCACAGCATTACCAAAACGTCGCTCGCGCAACGACTCCTTGATGCGTCCCAGCAGATCGGAAGCTTTGTCGTCCCTGATTTCAACGTCGGCGTCGCGCGTCACGCGAAACACGTGACTTTTTTTGAAACTCATGCTGGGAAAAACTGTATGCAAGTTTGCGTCGATCAATTCTTCAAGCAGAACGAACTTGTTCTTGTTGTTATCGACCGGAATCAGGCGCGGCACAATCGGTGGAACTTTGATCCTGACGAACCGCGGCGAGCTTCCGATCGTGACGGGTTCATTCGCGTTCGACTCGACGCCAACCGTTAGCCCGATATTCAGACTGAGATTTGCGATGAAGGGAAACGGATGGGCCGGATCGACCGCGAGGGGCGTCAACACGCGAAAAATGTTCCGCATGAAATACAGACTCGAGGTGCTTCTGCTCGCGCTCGGTCAGCGAATCGTAGCTGACAATTGCCAGCCCTTGCTTCGCCAACTCAGGCAGCACACTATCTTGCAGGCACTTCACCTGGTCCTCGACCAGCGGCAGCACGCGCTCGCGAATCGCTTTCAGTTGTTCAATCGGTGTGAGTTCACCCGGCATCGGCTGAAAGTCTTCAATCTCAAGCATCTCCTTCAACCCGGAGACGCGGACCATGAAAAACTCGTCGAGGTTGCTCGCGAAAACGGCCAGAAACTTCAGACGCTCGAGCAGCGGCACCGATTCGTCGCTGGCTTCTTCAAGAACGCGTTTGTAAAACTCAAGCTGGCTCAGGTCGCGGTTGAAAACTGACCACGCAAAGAAATGTTCATCTTTCGACGCGTCCAAATTCGGCGCTGGCATGCAATTGGACAAAGGCGGTTTGCGGGTGTCGGTCGAGGCAGACAAATTAGGCGGGGCAGGCGAGGCGGAAGTCGGCGCTGACCCTGATTCGTCTGGCAAAGTTTGTTCTGGCTCATCCATTGAGTTTGTTCGCTCCGTCAACGAGTTGAAAACTTTGGGTTTGAACTGAATATTCATCTGGTAACGCGTAATTCCCGGTTGAGAAGTGTCGCCTTCAAGCGTTTTGTTTCCCCCCGCGCAACTCGTGGGCTTGCTCGTTAAGCCCAACCGGAAGTTCTGTCTGACTTACGTCGGATCGTAAGTTTGACGCGCCGGGACTGTTCTGAACTCCCCCGTCTCGATGATATACGCCGTAAGTTTCTTGCCGTAAACGCAGCCCGTGTCGAGCCCGATCGCTTTTTTGCCGCGGCGCGGTTCCTTCGCGGGCCAATGACCAAACAGGACTATTTTCTCGCCATCGTAAGCCTCGTACCACGGCGTGCCATGGCGGTCCGTGCGATCCGGGCCGAGGCTGCGCAATTCCGTAAGATCGTCCGTGGTCTGAGAATGCAACGCCAGCCCCGGACGCAGTCCCGCGTGCACGACCAGATGAGTTCCCAGATCGATTGAGAACGGAAGCGAGTTCAGGTAGGGAAGATAGCGCTCCTTGTCTTTCTTCAGTTCCTTGTGCGTTGGTTTCTGGGAATGTTTCAACTTGAACTTTTCGCCGTTCCAGCGCCGGCGCAACGCGAGATCGTGATTGCCGATGACGGCAGAAAACTGCGGCTCAGCCATGAAGCGTTCCAACACTTCCCTGTTCTTCGGGCCTTTCGTGATCAGGTCGCCGACTGAGATGAGACGATCCTCCGCTGCAAATTGCACTTCGGCCAGCATGTCTTCCAGTTCGTCGTAGCAGCCGTGAATATCGCCGACCACAATCGTTCGCGATCCCATTATTTCCTCATCCTTCTTCTTAATGCTGCGGGGGTCGCCTAAACATTAGGCTGGATGCTTTGAGACCGTCAAGCGGGTAGGTTGGAACCGACAGAGTTTAGAGTACAAGCTTTAGCTTGCGTAGCTGGTTGCAGGTCAGGATCGGCAGCCTAAGGCTGTACTCTGAACTACGCACGGGCTCGTTCACCACAGACTGTTGGCAACGGCAGTTTCATACGCGTACCAAAGTCCGAACGCGATGCTGAGACCGCCGGCAACGCTTTGCAGTCCGTAGTTGAACCGGGAAAGATGACGAGCACTCAGCGCAAACGGCAAGCCGATGAGGCCAGACATCAGCAGCATTCCAAGCGTCGAGCCGACACCGAAGAGCGCGAGGTAGAGCAAGCCCAGCGAGACTGACTGAATTTGCGTCAGCACCAGCAGCGTCAAGGCTGCCGATCCGGCGAGGCCGTGCATGGCCCCGACCAGCAATGGTTTGAAACCTACTTTCGCGATCGCATGCGAATGGGAAACTGGCGCTGAAGCCGGCTCCACCGCGGTTGCATGCTCGGTGCCGTGTTCGTGAAAGTGAATGTGGACGTGCGATTGCCCGTCGTGGCTGTGCCGGTGCAAGTGAACGTCGGCGCGTTTCCGCAACACTCGTACGACCGCCAGCACACCGAGGACGATAATCATCAACGCAACGCAAAACTCCAGCCAGTTGGCAACCCGCAGCGGAATCGCGACTCGAAAAACAAGGACGACCACGCCGACGATCACCAGCGCGGCGGTGTGGCCGACTCCCCAGAGGCCGCCGACGATCGCCGAGCGAAACACGTTGCGATGCTCACTGACAATGGTTGAGACGGCGACCATGTGATCGACTTCGGTGGCGTGCTTGAGGCCGAAGACCAGGCCGAGGCCGAGCAACGCGAAGACGCCGAGCGAGCTGAACGAAGTTTCCATAAAAACTAAGACTAACCGCCAAGTCGCCAAGGCATAAGAGCAAAATCTGCCGCGCGACCTTGCCGTCGTACGTCGCCTTGGCGCTCTTGGCGCTCTTGGCGGTTGACGACCTCAGGTCGCGCGTTCGGCAACCACAGCCCCGCCGCGTTTGCGCAGGAGCACGAGCGAAACAACCAACGCCACAACCAGGAACGTTAACACGGCGAGCTCAATAATCAGATTCTGGAAGATCAGTTCCGGGTGAGACTTGATCTCCGCAAATTCCGCCGTCAGCACTAAGATCCTGCGAATCGCGGCGATTAGGCCCACCAGCAGAAACGGTTCGGGAATCAGACCGTGCTCGCGAAAAGAGACCTGGACCGTGTACAAAAGTTCAATGACCAGCAGAATCAACAACAGCCGATCCAACAGCGGCACGATATTCATCGCCAATGATCGCGCCAGCAAGCTTTGCACAAAACTGATCCCGCCGCTGACGAGCAGCGCCAACGCACTGCCCGAGAGCAGCACGCCAAGACCGAGGTAGACGATGTCTTCGACCACCGTGAAAGCACGAGCAGCCAATGCGCGCTTAGGTTCTGTTGCGTCTTTGGATTTCACGTATTTTCTGCTTGTCGCAGGACGGCCGACCGGTGGCGGTCGACCGTCGGCGGTCTGCGGTCGCTTTCAACAGATCCTCGGTAGCTGTTCACCAACCAGCATGTCGACGATACGCGTCCCGCCAAAACCGGTTCGCATGGCGACGATGCCCTGCGGCTCTGGCTTCACTTCACCGATGATGCAAGCTTCCGCTCCGTAGCGATTCTGTTTCATGCGCTCTACCAAACGATCGGCGATCTCAGCCGAAACTATGGCGATCAGTTTTCCTTCATTCGCCACGTAGAGCGGGTCAAGCCCGAGTATTTCACACGCGCCTTTAGCCTCTTCACGCACGGGAATCAACTCCTCGTCAATCTCGATGCAGACTTCGGAACTGAGCGCAATTTCGTTCAACGTCGTAGCCGCTCCACCGCGCGTCGGATCGCGCAGGCAATGAAGCTGGTCCAGCGCTCCCGCACTCGCGGCTTCGTCCAGCATCTCCTGCACGAGCGCGTTCAGCGGCGCCGTATCGCTCTCGATGTCCGTCTCCAGCTCCAGCTCGCCGCGCGCGATCATGATAGTGGTGCCGTGGTCGCCGAGCGTGCCGCTGAGAATTACCTTGTCGCCCACCCGCGCGCGAGTGGCTGAGAGACTTACTGGCGCTTCAACCACGCCGACGCCCGCTGTGTTTATGAACAACTTGTCAACGCTGCCTTTCTGCACAACTTTCGTGTCGCCGGTAACCACTGCCACGCCCGCCTCGGCTGCGGCGTCGCGCATCGACGCGAGAATGCGCTTTAAGTCGTCGACGGGAAATCCTTCTTCGAGAATGAAGCCGGCGGAAAGGTAGAGCGGGCGGGCGCCGCTCATTGCCAGATCGTTCACGGTGCCGTTAATGGCCAGACGACCGATGTCGCCGCCCGGAAAGAAAATCGGATCGACGACATACGAGTCAGTGGTGAAGGCGATTCGGGTGCGCGCGCGGGCGTTGCCGTTTAGGTGGGCGAGCTCTTCAGCAGTTGGACCAACCTCAAAAACAGCCTGGTCTTCGAGTTTCTCGAGCAAAGGGTTGCGCAGGTAATCAAGAAACAATCCTTCGATCAACTCATGCATGGCCCGGCCGCCGCTGCCGTGCGCGAGCGTGATCTGCGTGTCGCGAAATTTGTGTTTCCGGCGCCGCGCCCGCTCAACTCTTTCGAACAGCGGCGTCGGGCTGAAGACCTTTGACATCAGTTATTCACTCTCTTTGACCACACAGAAGCAGAGATAAAACTCAAGAGACAAAGGCTCGCGGTTGGGAAGGGGGCTTGCCCCCGCTCTTGCTCAATCTGAGCGGGGGCAAGCCCCCTTCCCAACCATGAGCCTTTCCCTCTTGAGCCACAACCTGTTCAACTCAGACGCTCGGAGTAGTTAACTGCCTACACCGGCGCTGCGTTCGATCGCTCAGCGATCTTCGACAACCTTCCGAAGTTGTAGTAAGCCGCACACGCGCCTTCAGACGACACCATGCAGGATCCAATCGGCGTCTCCGGCGTGCAGGCCGTTCCAAACACTTTGCACTCCCAGGGCTTCTTCACGCCCTTCAAAATCTCGCCACACTGGCAGGCCTTGGGATCGGCGATGCGCAGCCCCGGCACGCTAAACTTCAACTCTGCGTCAAACGCCGCATACTTCGATCGCAGACGCATGCCGCTGTGCGCGATCGAGCCCAGGCCTCGCCACTCAAAATATTCGCGCGGCTCGAAAACTTCGAACAGCGCCTCGAGCGCGAGCCGGTTGCCTTCGCGATTAACGACGCGACCATATTGATTTTCAACTTCCGCGCGCCCTTCGACGACCTGCTTCACAATCATAAAAACCGACTGCAGAATGTCGAGCGGCTCAAATCCGGTAACCACGATCGGCTTGCCGTAGTCACGCGGCACAAAGTCGTAGCAACGCGTCCCGATCACGGTGCTCACGTGTCCCGGGCCAACGAAGCCGTCCAGCTTCAAGTCTGGAGAATCCAGCATCGCCTTCAGCGCCGGAATGATCGTGATGTGATTGCAGAACAAGCTGAAGTTCTCAACCCGCTCTTTCGCAGCCTGGAGCACGGTCATCGCGCTCGACGGCGCGGTCGTTTCAAAACCCAGGCCGAGAAACACCACTTGCTTCTCCGGATTCTTTTTCGCAATTTTCAAAGCGTCGAGCGGCGAATAAACCATGCGCACGTCGGCGCCGGACGCTTTCGCATCAAGCAGACTCGTCTTCGAACCGGGCACGCGCATCGCGTCACCAAACGTTGTGAAGATCACGTTCGGTTGTTGCGCGATCGAGATCGCGTCGTCCACGCGGCCGAGCGGAATGACGCAGACGGGACAGCCGGGGCCATGAATCATTTCGATGTTGCGCGGCAGCAAATCCTCGATGCCATATTTGAAAATCGTGTGCGTGTGGCCGCCGCAGACTTCCATCAGTTTCAGCGGTTGCGTGGTCAAGCGTTCGATTTGCTCCGCGAGCTTGAGCGCCAGATCGCTTTGCCGGTACTCGTCAATGAATTTCATAAAGCCTCCGGTCGAGAGTCTGGAGTCTGAAGTGTAGAGTCTGAAGTCCGGCTTGTTTCCTCGACTTTGGACTTTGAACTTTGGACTTGGGATTCCAAACTGTCGACTCCAGACTGCAGGATCGTGTGAACCATGTCCCACATGATGTGATAAAGCGCGACGTGCGACTCCTGTATGCGATGTATGCTGGACGTCGGCACGGTCAGGCAGAAGTCAATGAGTCCGCTCTCCGGCGCCGACGGCGACGCCATCTTGCCGCCATCGTCGCCGGCAAACCCGATCGTTCCCAGCTTCATGCGCCGCGCCGTGGCAAAAGCGTGCAGGAGATTTTCCGAGTTGCCGCTGGTTGAAATGCCCAACAGCACGTCGCCTGCAGATCCAAGCGCGATGATTTGCCGGCTGAAGACATCGTCAAAGCCGACGTCGTTCGCCACCGCGGTCACCATCGCCATGTCGTTCGCGAGGCAAATCGCCGGCAAGGCTTTGCGGCCGACCGTGATCGGATGCATAAACTCTACGGCCACGTGCTGCGCGTCAGTGGCCGAACCACCGTTGCCGCAAACCAGCAACTTGTGACCGCGGTGAAACGCGCGGGCGAGATGGAGCGAGGCGGCAATGATCGTTTCCTTGTTCGCTTCAAAAAATGCCGACTTGACCTCAACGCTCTCGCGGACCTTCTCAAGCAGCGAGAAGGTCATTTCTTCCATCAGGTCTTCCGGCCGCTTCTGCTCGTCATGCAGAAACGGATAGAAGGACCGCGAAAAATCGTCGATTGCTGGTTTACTCATATGCTGACTACTGTTTACTGCCTACTGTCTTATTGCACCGTCGTCTTAAACTGCTCCAACTCCAAATCAAACTCGCCAATTTCCTTCAGCACGCGCAGCGTCTCTTCAGCTTCTTTCTCATCAACCTTGCTCATCGCAAAGCCCACGTGTATCAGCACGTAGTCGCCGACGCGCGCTTCGTCTTTCCCCAACATGCCGATGTTGATGTTGCGCTTGACGCCGCCGACTTCCACTTTCGCGATGGAATTAGCTTCGTCAACGATCTCTACAATCTTGCCGGGTATGGCCAGGCACATTTAGTTAATCCTCCCTGATAACCATAATCGCGAGTCGCAGCGCCAACAGTTCGGCAAAACAATTTTCCATTTCTTATTCATTTTTCATTGACCATTGAGTCGAAGACATCGATGCGATCCTATGACAACTACTGTCCGGCGATGACAAATGAAAGATGTCAAATGACAAAGGGAAAATCGCCCTTCACCAGCTACGCGACAGTTGCACCTGCCGCCACGCGACTTCCAATCGTCGACTCCAAAAACTGCAAATACTCATCCATGCCTGCCCCAGTCTTCGCCGAAAGCTCAAGCACCTGCATCCCGGGTCTGACTGATTGAATGCTCTCGCGCGCTGCGTCTAAATCGAATTCAACTGCCGCAGCCAGGTCCATCTTTGTCAGCAGGGCCACGTCCGCCGTGTTGAAGATTGTCGGATACTTCAAAGGCTTGTCTTCGCCTTCCGTCACCGACATCAGGACAATCCGCAGGTTCTCGCCGAGATCGTAACTGGACGGACAGACCATGTTGCCGACGTTCTCGATGAAGAGACAGTCGAGATCGTTAAGCTGCCAATCGGCGAGCGAGCGCTCGACCATGTCGGCGTCGAGATGGCAAACCGTGCCGGTAATAATTTGTTTGACCGGAGCCTGACTGCGCGCCAGACGCGCCGCGTCGTTCTCAGTTGCCAGGTCGCCGACGAGCGCCGCCACGCGACAGCCACTGGCGCGAAGTCGTGTGAGCGTCTGTTCAAGCAGCGTGGTTTTGCCGGAACCCGGACTCGAGACGAGACTGACGACAAAAACGCCGGCCGCTTCAAAACGTTGCCGCAGCGAACGCGCGAGCACATCGTTCTGCTTGAGAACGTTTTGCCTGACTTCAACCAAGCGGGGTTGTGTGCTCATGTTTGGTCGCCTCGTGTTCGTTCCTCTGTGTAACCTTTGTGTCCTCTGTGTCTCTGTGGTGAGCTTTTCGCTCGATCTTTCAACCACCGAGGCACAGAGGACACGGAGGTAGCACAGAGAAAGACTTTAAGATGCTAATGCCTGCTGTGTTTCCTCTGCCTCTTCAATCTCCATCGCGACGAATTCCAGTTCTCTTCCCCGCACCACCTCCGCCGAGAGCGTGCCACAAACCGGACAGCAAAAACGTTGAATCGATTCCAACTGCTGATCTCTTTGGCATTCGCGACAATGGATCACCACCGGCACGTCTTCGATTACCAGACGCGAACCTTCGAGCGGCGTGCCGTTGCAGGCGACCTCGTATGAAAACAGCAGCGCATCCTTCACGACGCCCGAGAGCGAACCGAGCCTCAGATGCAGCGCCTTCACTTGCGCGCCGCCGCGACGTTCAGCCTCTTCGGTCGCTGAATCGATCAAGCTCAGCGCGATTGAGAGTTCGTGCATCGAATCAGAGTCCAATGTCCAAGGTCTAAAGTCCAAAGTCAAAACATCCGGTTGCCGCAGATGGACTCTGGCGGCTTCGGACTTTGGACTTTGGACATTGGACTTTGGACGCCTTTCTCATTGCTTCTGCCCGACGATCTCGAACGAAAACTTCAGTTCGTTCTTCAGTTTGATCGTGCCTCCAGCCGCCGAATAAGGCTTGATGCCAAAGTCAGTTTGCTTGAGGCTGAAGTTTCCCTGCGCGCGCAAGCTGGCATCATCGAGAGTTGCCTCGGCGGTGATCCAGATGTTCTTTTGCGTCATGCCGTGCAGCGTCAGGTCGCCAATGATTCGCGCCCGGAAACGCCCCTGGGCCAACCGATTAACCGCGATGTTGTTGCTGGTAAAGACAATCTCTCTGAACTTTCCCGTCTCGAGGACTTCCTCGCGCATGGTGCGTTCAATTTCCAAACGGTCCTTGTCTTTCGCGTCGTTGCTGACCGCGAGCGAGTTTGGATCGACCGTTATCTTCAAAGACGCATCAGCAAATGTTTCCGGAACAAACTTCACCTCACCGGCAAATTCGCGAATCGAAATTACGGGGTCGTGTCCGAAGGCCGAAAACAAGCCTTCGGCAAACGCCTGCACGGTAAACTTGCTCTGCTCCGGCGCCAGCCGGTAGGTGACAGGCTCAATGGCTGTAGTTGCCGCGGTAACTGTTTCAGTAGTCATAGAAAATAGCCGCGGATCCACGCGGATGAACGCGGATCTGAGTCAAAAGTTATCAATTAGAACCTTTCAGATTCGCGTTATCCGCGCGAATCCGCGGCCAATTTGGACTGATCCGTTCACCGGCCCGACGCCCCGGGGTGCCTCACATCCCACGAATTTTCATGTACCGCTGAATGTCCGGCACCACGGTCGTCAGTCCGAAGTTGAAGTTGTCCTGAATCCCGGGCAGCACTCGATCGAGCCCGGCCCGCACCTGTTTTCTCACTTCGGGATGCGCCATGATCAAGCCGGCGCCGGCGATCAGAAACGCGAGACCGCCGACCAGATACAACATGTCCCTCGATTCGTCCGAACCATTACTTGCCATGACCGTCTCCTCTCAGTTTGAATCCGACAACCAGGGCCAACCTGGCAGAAGCCCGACCGTTAGGGAGGGTTCAGAATCAACTAGTGAGCCCTTGCTGACGCGCGGGCTTCCGCAACAGCGCGGCCTTCCGCCGTCGTCTCACATGGTTGAAATTCTAATGTACCGCCGAATGTCTTGCAGCGAAGCGATCACGCCCGCGGCCACGACCGCCAGCGCCATGCCGCCCACAATTTTCCAGACCAGGTGGGACGGATGACTGCATGTTTCCCTGGTCCGGTCCCGCGCCGCCAATTCCTGCTGCTCTCTCAACTTGGTTTCGCCCATTGTGTTTTCACTCATCGTTTACTTCCCCCCACAGATTCGAAGTTTACAAAACTACGTTTACTAGACTACTCGGGCCGTCGCTTCGTCGAGCACTTTGGCCACCAGCGACTCGACAACTCTGACCGCCTCGTCAACAGCTGCAGCGACGGGTTCACTCAAACCCATCTGCCCTTCCGCCGGTCCAAACGTCTCCGGCTCGCAGCCCACCAGCAGAATTTTCTTGAACTCGCCGCCCATCGATTTCACCATGCTGAGCACCTTCATCGGGTTCATGCTGTGAGCATCGACCATCGCCCCGGCGTCAATGTTTTCAAGGTCGTCGAGGGTCGGCTCAATCGTGTAGAGCGTACCCGGCTCACTGCCGCGCGGTGTGGCATCGACGAAAATCGTGACGTCGTGACCGTCGAGCAATGCGTACGCCAAATCAAACCCGCGAATTCCGAAGTCAACGACCTTAACGTTGTCTGGCCAGGCGCGCTGAGTCAGATGCCGCGTGACCTCGCAGCCAAAACCGTCGTCACCCAAAAATATGTTGCCGATGCCGGCGACCAGAACACTTGGTTGCATCATGCGAATTTATTTCCGAGTCTCGAGTTTCAAGTTCAAGTTCGAAGTTCCAAGTTCCAAGTTTCAAGTTTCAAGTTTCAAGTTCGAAGTCTTGAGCATTTCTTAACTTGAAACTTGAAACTCCGAACTTGAAACTACTATTCACGATTCACTATTCACGTTCCCCAGTGGTTCAACTTCTTCCGGCGAAAAGAAAAAACGATGGCCGGGCTGCCGCAACATGCCGAGATCACGTCCGGGATCGTCGTCAACTACGACCGCCAGATGCGCCTGCCCTTCGTAGTCCTGCTCAATTGCTTCAACCACGGCCGTCTTCCCTTGCAGCGCCAGATCGAAAACGTCGCCACCGGCGCGCGGCTTTAATCGGACGCGATCGCCCTGCCGGAGTTCGACACCAGAAACCATGACGTGCTCCAACAGCGTCTTGTCTTCAAGCAGTTGCCATTCCCATTCGTTCATAGGTCAACTCGGAACAGTTTCAAGTTTCAGGTTTCAGGTTTCAAGTTCCAAGTTCGCAGATTTAGACTTGGAACTTGAAACCTGGAACTTGAAACTACTTCACGCTCTTCATCGCTCCATGCATTTTCATCAACTGCTCCAGCGGCAGCGTCTCAGTTCGTTCGAGAATCTGGCGAGCACGATCGTCTGCGCCGCGCATTTCGCGTTTCTCTTCCTCCGTCAAAGTCATGATCCGCAGCGTCAGGATCTCGTCGATCTCGGTGCCGTCGTATAGATTTCCCGCGCTCTCAGGCGCAATCTGCGGATAATCGTAAAGAATGATCGGTGACGACAGCATGCAATCGAGCCTGCCTTCCTCGCCAACCAGCACGGGATAGGTGCCGACGTTGCTGCAACCGGCCGCGGCCTTGCGCAACGACTCCGGCGGATCGAGGAGCGAGACAAATTCTCCATTCTGCACAGTCAGGATCGTATGCGTCGAAACAAACGATCGCATCAACGCGTCGTCACGACTCTTCTGCGCGGCATCAGCGAGCGGCGTCAGGTTCAGAATCCGAACAGTCAACTTCAAGGCGTTGTTTGCGACGCGATTCGCCGTCACTTCAATCGCGCCGTCGATCGCCTGTTGTCTGCGAACGAGCATGCCAATGGTCTCGGCGCTGACTTCGTCGGACAGCGGTTCGATCGACTGGCTGGCAGGAAATGAAAACTCCACGCGCGTGGGCCGGCTGTCGAGTTCGTCCAGTCTGATTTCCGGCAGCAACACTTCACGCTCAACCGCCTCCTGCCACGTCTGGACCAGTTTCCCGTTCACCTCAAGCGACGGCACGGTTTGAAACTGAGATTCGTCGATCGAAGTTTGAATCTGTCTGTATTCTCCTTCTGAGATCTCGAATTTCAGATCTGAGATTTGAAATTTGGAATCTGAAATCCGCTGTCGCACTTCACGCGTCAACAAATGCAGAAAGCGCACCTTTACATTAAGACTCGTCAGCGGGTTTGCCCGCATGACGCACTGGGTCTGCATGGTCCAGCTTTCCGTCCCTGCCTGGGCCTCGCTGTACGACTCGGGACAAAGCGCGCCGAAGTTCCAGCGCTGCTGGTTCTTCACGGCCGACGGCCGGTACGGATAAAGAATGTACCCTTCGTAGAGCACCGCGTCGGCAATCTTTTCTACTAAACTTTCACTCATACAAACTACAACTATGAAGTATGAATGCTGAACGATGAATGAAGAGACTTGTCTTCCAGTTCATCGTTCTGCGTTCCGCGTTCATCATTCACGAGCCTCTCGATCGCTCCTTCCCAGGTGGGAATGCCGCGATCCATTTTGTACTGCGCGAGCTTGTCGAAAACGTCGCGACGCAAACACAGCCAGGCGATGTTTGGATAGTAGATGTCCATCATCTCTTTCCAGACGAGCACCGGCAGGCGATATTTCGCTTCCCGGTCCCAGGGAATCTGTTCGATTTGCAAACCGTTGTTACCGGGCTCGTAGAATATTGTCCCGCTGAACATCAGATTCAGCGGCACCTCGCCGTCGTCGAGACCCGCGAAATACTTGGTCGCCGCGACGTTGAAATCAAACGTACACGCGACCGGCAGATCAACCAGTACGCTGCCCCGAAACGGCGGCACGGTTACGGTTGCGTGCGTCCAGAGCATTGCGCGCAGCGTCCGGCTCCAACGCTCCGGCTCGCCAAAGAGATCAAGCAGACGTTCCTGCTCGGTCTCAGAATATTTGCGATGCGTCGCTTCGATCTGAAGTTGACACCGCAACGCCACGGACTGCACTGCTTCATCTGCGTTCGCGTTCGTAATCCGCAACTTGAACGCGAGCAGCGGCGCCGCGGAAAAAGCGACCGCCTCAGCGCCTTCAACCTGGAAACTCAAATCAGGCATGCAATAACCCCTCTGCAAAAAAGGAGACCAGTCAAGATGGACGGCTCAGGGTTGGGAGGGGGCTTGCCCCCCGCTGGTTGAAGGGCGGTCAACGCAAGCGGGGGCAAGCCCCCTTCCCGACCCTGAGCTTCTCTTTCTTGTGCCATGCCTTTATCCATGTGCAGCCGTATCAGCTTCAAGCGGTCGCGGCTGTCTACTTTTGCCAGTCGCCTTCTCTTTCAACTCCGCGAAAAACTTCCCAATCGCTTCCCACATCTCCGAGCCGCCCGACAGCCCGTGCCAATGCGTGCGAATAATTCCCACGAGCTTGTAGCACTCGTCGATCGGCAGCAAGTAATACTCCGCCGCGCCGCGTATGCGGTTCACGAGCAGGGCCTCGGTGTCCGGCTCCATTTCATCGAGCACCGGATTGTCGCGCCTGATCTCGTCCCACGACTCAAAGTCGAGCAGCGACTCAGTCGCGCCCGCCGGGCTCGGATAAAGCGCGACCACTTTCCCGGCGGCACTGCTGCGAAAGAAGAACGCCATGCTGATCGGAATCAGCAAACTGTCCCACTGCGCATCACTCAACTGAAAATCGGCCAGATAGCGAATCCGGCGCGGCACACGTCGATACTTCGCATTCGCCTTGCCGCTGAACAAAATCGCACACGCCTGACAGGCGCAGGTCATCTGGCGCGTGGAAATGTCAACCAGGTGTTCGTGCTCAGATGCCAACTCCGTGCTGCACAACTCGCAACGCTCGACCGGCGCCCGCTGGCGCACAAAGCGTCGCAGGACAGCAAACGGAGTTTCAGAATTTCGAATTTCGGAATTCGGATTTCGAATTTCAGGGTCGCCTGCTTCTGAGTTGCTTGACATATCGCTCGTTCTGTGAACAAAAGCACCCGCCCGCTAACGCAGGCGGTTCTGACAAAGCCACTTCTGCCCACTGCCTGCTGCCAACTGCCCATCTGAATCCTTTTACGCCGGCGGCATGGTTGAGCCACCGGAAGTTGATTCCGCATCATCCGGATTAATGGCCGTTGAGTCGCGCGCCGTGGAACCGCCCGCCGGACGATCCGCGTGTGTCGTTCCCGCATCGTCACGTCCCGCTTCTTTTCCGTCGCGATCCTTGATGTCCTCGCCCCTGGCAACGCCCGTCGAGTGGGCCGGTCCTGAAGTCCCCTCGTCTACATCGTCTCCCATCGTCTTCCTCCAGTAGGACAGACATTCTTGTCGGTCCTTGCTCATCTTTTAGAGACGTCCTTGTCCGTCTCTAAACCTAAAATAGACAGGCAGGAATGCCTGTCTTACCGCGGGGGCAAAGCCACTCGCGCGCGTCCTTGTTCAAACAACAAGGGAAACGGCTCCAAGTGGAGACTCGGTTGATCCAGCCCGCGACCGGCACGGATCACGTCGTATTGTTGCCGGCAATGGGGACAAACCAGATTGGTCAACTCAAGCTGCGCGCCCTGCAGTTGTTGGCCGCAGCCGGGACAGCGATTGCCGTAGGCGTAATACGATTCACCCAGACGGCAAAAGAGAATGGAGCGCCCGCTGATGTCGATCATGCGCAGCGAACTCTGTGGCAGCGATGCGAGTTCAGGAACGTCTTGCCAGGCATTTTCATTGTGGCCATTGCCGTCGCTTTGCCCGTTGCGGCCACCCGCTGACGCAGGTGGTTCTGACAAGACACCGTCGCCGTTGCCATCCCCCTTGCCGTTTCCGGCGTGCGGCTGAGTTTTCCCGATCTGGACAAATCCTGACTGCGAAGCAGCGGGCTGCTCCTGGACGCCCTCCGCTTCGATTGCGACTACATCCGGCGCGGCCGCGTAGATCGCTTCTTCAATGGCGAGCTTCAAAGTGAGGGAGGACGAAGGGCAACTCTTGCAACTTCCCTGCATGCGCAGCCGCACCACGCCGTCCGTGATCGCCAGCAACTCCACATTGCCGCCATGCGAATCAAGATAAGGACGCACTTTGTCGAGCGCCTGCCTCACCCGCGTTTCGATCGGGAGCGGATGCAAGCCATAAAGCAGTAGCAAACTGCCAACCAGATCGTCTTGGGCAAAACTAGCGAAGACGGCGCCGCCGTCCGCAGAGTCAGCAATCGTCTCCATCATGCGTTCGAGACCGGCGCCGTGAAACTCCATCAGCGCCTGGACCAGCGCGAGGGCGGTGGCGCGAGCCTCTTGATCCGGCAGGGACTCGATCTTTTGAATCAGCCCCTCGATCTTCTCCATCGATTGCGGCAACCCTCACCTCCCAGAATTATTAAGCCGCGGATGAACGCGGAGAAACGCGGATCAGAAACAAAACCAATAACAGCCAGCAAACGTAATCGGTTCTATACGTTTTCAGATTCGCGTTCATCCGCGTAAATCCGCGGCTAATGCTCTCTTTCAAATCCGACGATCGAATCCTAGGGGAAATCCGAATTCCGAAATTCTCATTTCACCATCCCAAACATCGGCGAATGGTGCGTTTCCAGTACCTTGCCGTTGCCGAGGTACATGTGCACGCCGCAAGGCAGGCACGGATCGAAACTTCGCACGGCCCGCATGATGTCGATACCTTTGAAGTTTTCCGGTCCGTTCTCTTCAAAGATCGGTGTGTTCTGCACGGCATCCTCGTATGGTCCCGGCGTGCCGTAGATGTCGCGCGGATTCGCGTTCCACGGCGTCGGCGGATACGGATGGTAGTTGGCGATCTTGCCGTCGCGAATCACCACGTGATGCGAGAGCACGCCGCGCACCGCTTCATGGAATCCGCAACCAATCGCTTCATCAGGCACCTTGAATTCGGTCCACGTCTTGGTGCGTCCGGCATGAAGTTCCGCGAGGGCCTGCTCCGCAAAGTAGAGCGCCGCCGCGGCCGCGTAAGCCTGGAAGTAAGTGCGCGCGCGATCGCGTTCGATGGCGTTGCTCCACTTTGGAATCTTCCATTCAAACTCGACCTCGGGCTTCATGGCCGTCTTCGGCAAGTAAATCTTCACGCTGTGGCCCGTCGCTTTGATGTAGCCGATGTCGACTTTGCCCGCGAGCGCTGTCGCCCAGAAGCGCGCGATCGGTCCGCCGCCCGTGTCGAGCGCGAGATACTTGCTGCCGCCGCCTTGTTCGCCCTCGTGATACCAGCGCGGCGACATCACCCAGGTGTAGTTGTTGTCGAAGTCGCGTTTTTGCGGCCTCGGAATCGTGGTTTGATTCCAGGGATGACGATGGTCAACCGGGTTGCCGAGCGGATCGGTCTTCACAAAACTTTCCGACTGATCCCAATCGTCGTAGTAGGAACTGCCAAGCAGAATGCGAATGCCGAGATTGATGTCGACCAAATCCGTGGTTACCAACTTGCCATCGACCACGACGCCGGGCGTGACGTACATCGCGTTGCCCCAGTCGTTCATCGTCTTGTAGCTGTAGTCGCAAACCGCCGGATCCTGAAACGATCCCCAGCACCCGAGCAGGATGCGTCGCTGGCCCACCTTCTCGTAACCCGGCAACGCTTCGTAAATGAAATCGAACAGATCGTCGTGCAGCGGTACGACCTTCTTCATGAACTCGCAATAACGCATTAACCGCACGAGATAATCGGTGAACAACTGAATCGTCGGCACGGTGCCAACGCCGCCGGGATAAAGCGTCGACGGATGCACGTGGCGACCTTCCATCAGGCAAAACATCTCGCGCGTGTAACGGCTGACGTGCAGCGTCTCGCGATAGAATTCGCCGCTGAAGGGATTCAACGCAGTCATGATGTCGGCGATGGTTTTGAAGCCGTGATCGGCGGCGTGCGGCGCTTCGGTCGTCTTCGCCTTTTCCCAAACGCTCGGGTTTGTTTCCTTCACCATCTGCTCGCAGAAGTCTACGCCGACCAGATTGTCCTGAAAGATGTTGTGGTCAAACATATATTCGGCCGCTTCGCCAAGGTTAACGATCCACTCTGCCATGGCGGGCGGCCGTACGTTGAAGGCCATGTTTTGCGCGTAGGTGGCGCAGGTGGCGTGGTTGTCGCCGCAAATACCGCAGATGCGGCTGGTGATGAAATGCGCGTCGCGCGGATCTTTGCCCTTCATGAAGATGCTGTAGCCGCGAAAGATCGACGAAGTCGAATAACACTCGGCGACCTCGCGATTGGCAAAGTCAATCTTCGTGTAGATGCCCAGACTGCCGACGATGCGGGTGATCGGATCCCAATTCATGTCAACCAGAGTGCGCGGCGTGGTCGGTGCTTTAGGGACGGTCGTAGTTGTACTACTCATGACGCTCACTCCTTTGCAAAGCGGGCAGATGATATCCGGTAGTTAGTTCGGGACGATTGTGTCGCCACTTCGGTTCCTTGTTGACCGTGGCGTTGGTGATGCTGCGGAGCTTGCGAATGGCGGCGCCGTAAATGCCAATCGCCGACGCGGAAATTTTGGCGCCCGGCGGTTCATCCATGAACGGCATGAACTTGTCCGGAAAGCCCGGCATGGTGCAGCCGATGCAGATGCCGCCGACGTTGGGACAACCGCCAATGCCGGCCATCCAACCGCGTTTCGGCACGTTGCAATTCACGACCGGACCCCAGCAGCCCAGCTTTACGATGCACTTCGGCGAGCCATATTCGGTGGCAAAGTCGCCCTGCTCGTAGTAACTGCCGCGATCGCATCCTTCGTGAACTGTTTTACCGAAGAGCCAAGTTGGTCGACCGGCATCGTCGAGCGGAATCATCGGGGCCAAACCAGCTGCGACATAAAGCAGATACAGCACCGTCTCCATAAAATTGTCAGGCTGGACCGGACACCCGGGCACATTAACGATCGGGATGCCGGCCCCGGTTTTCCAATCCCAACCGAGATAGTCCGCGAGGCCCATGCAGCCCGTCGGATTGCCTTCCATCGCGTGAATGCCGCCGTAGGTCGCGCAGGTACCGATAGCAACGACCGCCAAAGCTTTCGGAGCCAGGCGGTCGATCCATTCAGTCGTCTTGATGGGTTGGCCCGTCATCGCGTCGGTGCCCATCGCGGCCCAGTAGCCTTCGCCGCTGAGATTTTCATTCGGGATGGAACCTTCGACGACTAAAACGAAAGGATCGATCAAACCCTGCTCGGCCTGATAGAAATATTTCATGAAGTCGTCGCCGACTTCATACGCCAGCACCGGATTGTGTAAGTGAACTGTTGGGAGCCCCGGTATCGCTCCCATCACAACATCTTCGACGCTTGGCTGCGTCGCGGCAGTGATCGAAACCGAATCGCCGTCACAACCCAAACCTGCGGTGATCCAAACTATGTGAATGTCCTTAACCGCCGGTGGCCGCTGCGTGCTGCGACCATACGGGGCAACCTCTGCCGCCATGGGACTTGTCTCCTTTCTTAAGTAGGACAGGCATTCTTGCCTGTCGCCTTCTCTCTTCGTTTAGACGCGGGACTTGTCCCGCCCCGTCGGCACAAGTGCCGACTCTAAACGAATCGTCTGGACAGACAAGGAATGCCTGTCCAACCTCAAGCTATGAATGCAATGGTTGAAATTAAATAGACGACCGCCTTTTCCAGCCGTAATTCTCGTTCGGCCAGACGAATACTGATCGCTTCGCCAGGGAGCGTCGGGATTATTCTCCCACTTAGCTTTCGTGTCTATTCGTAGACATACGTATTTAGTTTGGTGAACCTACGTATTTTCTTTGTTTTTTGTGTGCGGTCTGTGCGCTAGAGCATTTAGCGGGGCTGGTAACTCAGGCGTCTAAAAGACTAACGGCCAAGCCGCCAGGAACGCCAAGGCAGAAATACAAGCACCTTCGTTCAGAGGCGGGCATTGCCCGCCGTCTCAAGATCAGATTGGCGAAGCCCTGTGAACTCAACCCTGAGCCGGCGGGCAATGCCCGCCTCTAACGAATCGTTTGTTGTCGTTAACGAGTCGTTTGTTCTCTTTTTTCGTATTGGCGTTCCTGGCGTCTTGGCGGTTAGTTTGTTGGAGGTTCTTCAATCGTCGATGGAGACGATGCCGCGCTTGAGTGCAAAGCGAATCAGTTCCGCCTGAGTGTGCAGATCCAGCTTGTGCATGAGGTGTGAACGGTGAGTTTCAGCGGTGCGGCCGCTGATACCCAGTCGCCCGGCGATCTCGGCGCTCGTGCGGCCTTCGGCGGCGAGGTGCAACACTTCTTTTTCGCGAGCGGTTAAGGTTTCGTACCGATCGAGCGTCGTGGCTTTCGCCTTTTGCTGGTAGACCTCGATCGCGCGATCTGACAACGGCGGACTGAGGTAACGACGTCCGGCGGCAGCTTCGCGCACCGCGTGGACCAGATCGCCCGAGCTCGAATCTTTCAACACGTAAGCTGAGGCGCCGCTGCTGAGGGCTTCAAGCACGTAGGCCTCGTTCGAATACATCGACAGCACGACGATTTGCGTGTGCGGCGAACACTTTTTGACTTGCGGAATTACGTCGAGCCCGTTCAATCCGGGCATCATTAAGTCGAGCACCAACACGCGCGGGCTCGTCAACTCGACGCGCCGAATTGCCTGCAAGCCGTCGCCGGCTTCGCCCACAACTCGAAAATCCGCCTCGCCTTCCAGCAATGCTTTCAGGCCCTGGCGAACCACTTGATGATCATCGGCAAGCACGATTGTTGTGCTTCCCTGTGCGGGCATTTCGACTCGTCCTCCTTAAGGTCTGGTTCCCGTTTAGAAGCGGGACTTGTCCCGCCGTCGGCACAAGTGCCGACTCTAAACGAGTCGTGTAAGGAAATGGTTAGACATACAAGAATATCTGGTCCTACAACTGCTCGGGACTGTCAGCGATGCTCAGTTCCGCAGTCAAACGCGTCCCCGCGCCGGGCTCCGATTCGATCGTAAAACTGCCATCCAGCAAAACCGCCCGCTCGCGCATTCCGGCGAGGCCGCTCGTTTCGCGAGTGCTCAGCACGGACTCCTCATCGAAACCCTTGCCGCGATCCTCGATCTCGATCACCAGGGTTCGCTGGTGGGTTGAGAGTCGCACCGTCGCTTCATCCACGTTGGCGTGACGAGCAATATTAGTCAACGCTTCCTGGACCAGGCGGTACGCCGCGGTCTCAACTTCCGACCCAAACCTGCGCTTCTCGAGTCCGCTGTGTTTGAAGTTTACACGAACGTGAGTCTGCGCCGTGTAGTGTTCGATGTGCCACAGCAGAGCCGGCAACAATCCCAGATCGTCGAGCATCGCCGGCCGCAGATCGAGCGACAACTTGCGCACTCGCGCCATCAGTTCGTTTACCAAAACGCGAGCCTCAGCCAAGCCGGCGCTCGCTTCGGGTGGCGGCAGGCGCGCGCTCATTTCCAACGTCAGTTTCAGTCCCGTCAACACCTGACCAATCTCGTCGTGCAGTTCGAGTGCAATGTTCCGACGCTCGGCTTCCTGCACTTCCATTAACCGGCGCGACAGAAATTTGAGGCGCCCGGCGTATTCGTGACCGGCAGCTTCCGCGCGCTTGAGTTCGGAAATATCAAAAGCTACGCCGTGAATAAACCACGGCTGGCCTTCATCGTTGCGCACCATCTTCGCTTCACAGTGAAACCAAACGACGTGACCGTCGCGAGCAAGCACGCGATACAACGACTTCAGAGGTTGGCCCGACAGGAACAGGCCCGCCGCTTCGATGCTCCAGCGCGCTTTGTCTTCCGGATGAATCTGCTGATACCAGCGCACCGGATCGTTGAGCCACTCTTCCTGCGAAAACCCGAGCATCTGTTCAATCTGCGGGCTGACGTAGGCTTCGCCGAAGCCTTTGTCGAGAAACGCCATGAAGACGACCGCAGGAATTTGTTCGACCAGAGTTCGATAACGAGCATCGACTTCCGGCAAGGTCACCGCCGTTGATCGCTCAAGCCTGACGCCGCTGCGGGCATCGGCGGTCGAGCCGGCGACGCGGTCTGTGATTGAAGTAATTAGCGGGAAAGCGGAGGCAAGTTCGAGCAGCGTGTTCTCGGCTTCGGACAAAGTTAGAGACGCGTACTCATCAAACGTGCCGGCCTCGTCCGCCGAAGCCTCGCGTGAAATTGAATCGAAAACATGCGTCGCCATCGTTTTTGAAGTGCGGTGACCTGTCACCGCTTTGGTTCGTGGCGGCTTGACGCCACGTCTTCATCTCAATCAATTCATGGTCGCGACAGGTCGCGACCGACTAAAGCGGTGACAGGTCACCGCACTCCAAAGAGTTACGCTTTAGCACCACGACGCCGCCACGCCGGTTCCTTGTTAAGCGACGCCTGCGTAAATTTTCTCAGCGCGTGAATCGCTTTCCCGTAAGTCATCACCGCATGCGACGACAGCAGCGAACCCGGCGGCTGGTCCATGAACGGCATAAACTTGTCCGGAAAGCCCGGCATCGTGCAACCGATGCAAATCCCACCGACGTTCGGGCAGCCGCCCAGGCCGTTAATCCAACCGCGCTTGCCGACGTTGCACTGGACCACCGGCCCCCAACAGCCAAGCTTAACGATGCAAGTGCGCGAACCATATTCTTCCGCAAACTCCGCTTGCTCATAATAACCGCCGCGGTCGCAACCTTCATGCACGGTCTGACTAAACAGCCACGTCGGTCGCAGCGCCTCGTCGAGCGGAATCATCGGCGCGCGGCCGGCCGACTGGTAAAGCAGGTATAGCAGCGTCTCCATGAAGTTGTCCGGCAGCACCGGACAGCCCGGCACGCAGACGATTGGTACGCCTGCTTTCGATTTCCAGCTCCAACCGAGATAGTCCGCGAGACCCATGCAGCCCGTCGGGTTTCCTTCCATCGCGTGAATGCCGCCGTAGGTCGCGCACGTGCCCGCGGCGACGACGGCCCAGGCGTTTGGCGCGAGGCGATCGATCCATTCGTTCGTCGTTATCGGTTGGCCGGTTTCGCGGTTGCTGCCGAACGCCGCCCAGTAGCCTTCGGTCTTGTTGTTTTCGTTGGGGATGGAGCCTTCGATCACGAGAATGTACGGATCGATCCGGCCGTCGGCGGCGCGATAGAAAAACTCCATGAACTCTTCGCCGTTTTCGTACGAAAGAAACGGATTGTGCAAACGAACTTTGGGGATGCCGGGGATGCCGCCAAGGAGAACTTCTTCCAGCGTTGGTTGGGTGGCCGCGGTCATCGCGATCGTGTCGCCGTCGCAGCCGAGACCGGCAGTGATCCAAAGCACATCGATTTCCGTGATCGACGGTGTGAGTTGGGTGATGCTCAAGTAGTCAACTCCTTGCGGGCTCCGCTCATTACCAGCACGCTCCTCGCCTCGTTGTCGCCTCGCCGCGTCTTCGCCTCGTAGAGGCGAAATGTTTATAGGACCGGGCAGATCCTAATAACACCCCGCTCCTTCAGGAGCGGAATGTTTCTTTGTTGCGCTCCTAACGGAGCGCGGGAGCCAAACCAACGGCCAAGCTATAAACATTTGGCTCCTACGGAGCCAGGAAACACCTGGCTCTTTCGAAGCCCGGAGGTTTCAAGTGACGATCGTTGCTTCGTCGCGCCCGACCCGCCGGCCCAACTCGATCAGTTCTTTGGCATCCTTAACCAAAGGCGCGAGGATGTCTTCGATCGCTCCGGCGCCGCCGTCCATAAGATAGCGTTCGACGTAGAGCCGCAGCGTGGCACCCTCGGTTCCCGTCCCGGAAAGGCGGCAAACAATCCGCGAGCCATCCTCCAGCAAAATGCGAATGCCCTGTTTCGCGCTGACCCCCGCGTCAACCGGATCGGTGTAACTGAAGTCGTCAGCGTGCGCGATGGCGTTGCCGGCCACACTGCTTCCCTTCAGCGTCGGCAGTTTCTGCCGCAGCGACTCGATCATCTCTGACGCCGCCGACAGTTCCAGTCCTTCGTAGTCATGCCGTTGATAGTAACTGCGTCCGAAGCGTTGCCAATGCTCTTTGACCACCGACTCAACAGATTTGCGCGTGGCTGCGAGAATCGAAAGCCAACACAACACGGCCCACAGCCCATCCTTCTCGCGCACGTGGTTTGAGCCCGTGCCGAAACTCTCTTCGCCACAAATTGTGCAGAGTCCCGCGTCCATCAAATTGCCGAAAAACTTCCAACCTGTCGGCGTCTCGTAACAACGAATGCCGAGCCCTTCGGCCACGCGATCGACTGCAGTGCTGGTTGGCATCGAGCGCGCCACGCCCGCCAATCCGGCGCGGTAACCGGGAATCGCCGCAGCAGCATGTTCGGAGATGATGGCGAGTGAGTCGCCGGGAGTGACGAAGAAGTTGCGCCCGAGAATCAAGTTGCGATCGCCGTCGCCGTCGCACGCCGCGCCAAACTCAGGCGCGTCAGCGGCGTTCAAAAGTGTAACCAACTCGGCGGCATGGACCAGGTTCGGATCGGGATGGTGGCCGCCAAAGTCTTCGAGCGGCGTGCCGTTCATGACAGTTCCGCGGGCGGCGCCAAGCCGTTGCTCGAGAATGTGCTCGGCGTATGGCCCGGTGACAGCGTTCATTGCGTCAAACTTCATCCGGAAGCCGCTCTGAAAAAGCGCGCGCAGCGCTTCGAAGTCAAACAACTCCTCCATCACGGCGGTGTAATCCGCGAGCGGATCGATGACAACAACTTCGGTGTTCTGCAAACGCGTGGTGCCTTCGTGATCGATGTCGATGTCCGCGTGATCGATCGTCAAGTATTCCGAAAGCTTGAGCGTGTGCTGGTAAATGCGTTCGGTTATGGCCGCCGGCGCCGGGCCGCCGTTGCGAATGTTGTACTTAATTCCAAAGTCGGCATTCACGCCACCGGGGTTGTGACTCGCGGAAAGCACGAGACCGCCGATCGCCTCGCGCCGGCGAATGACTGCCGAGACAGCGGGCGTTGAAAGTATGCTGCCGCGTCCGACCAACACGCGACCGAAACCGCTGGCCGCCGCCAGGCGCAGAATTTTTTGCGTGGCCTCGCGGTTGTAATAGCGACCGTCGCCACCGACGACCAACGTCTCTGAACCGAAGTCCGGCGTATCTTCACGAACGGTGTTGAAGACGGCCTGCACGAAGTTTTCGACGTAGTTGGGTTGCCTGAAGACGCGCGTCTTCTTGCGCAATCCCGAAGTGCCGGGCCGTTGGTCGTTGAAGGGCGTGGTCTGAACAGTTTTCATGATGCAGCGGCGGAATTGTGCGGTCTGTAATGATGTCCGGGTAGGACAGGCATTCTTGCCTGTCTTCATTCTGATGTTATGGACAGGCAAGAATGCCTGTCCTACTCAAGCATTGTATGTGACGACGGCGGATCGGTCATCTAATTGTCTTGTGCGTCGAGGAAAAGAGTTTTTGCGCAAAAGTGGTTGAGTTGTCTGCCTGGTTTACCAGGCAAGCCCGCAGGGCATTTGGGCCAGCCGTTGTACGGCTGGTGAAGTCTGACGGGGATCATTCAATGAGGCCGAACGGCCTTTCGCTTAAGAAAGACCGCTAAAGCGGCCTCGGCTGAGTAACGGCGCTTGGGTGAACCAGCCGTAAAACGGCTGGCCTGGTAGCCCTGCGGGCAGCCGCGTGAACGCGGCACGTCGTTCCTGTGCAAAGCCCTGAAAATCACGTCTGCTTGTCTTGTGCCTTCGTTCTCTACTTACAACCCAACCCGCAAATTTGACGAAGACGGAACGCAGTCGATAGCATAAGCGTCTACGTGTTAACTGCCTTTTATATCTTGCTTGTTTTCCTGCTCGTTTTCGCCAATGGCTTTTTTGTGGCTTCTGAGTTTGCGTTGGTCGGCGTGCGCCGCTCACGGATCGTCACGCTCGCCGAAGCCGGAAATCGCCGCGCCAGGCTGCTGCTGGAACTCCTCGACAATCTGAACGCTTACATCTCGGCGACGCAGCTTGGCATCACGATGGCCTCGCTGGCGCTGGGCTGGATCGGCGAGCCGGTGTTCGCGCGCATCCTTGAGGCGCCACTCGCGGGTCGCGTCTCAGATGCCGCACGGCACACGATTGGATTTGCGATCGCCTTCGCCGTCATCACTTTTTTGCACATTGTCATCGGCGAACTCGCGCCCAAGACCATGGCGCTGGAGAGAGCCGAACGCGTCGCCCTCGCCATCGCCTGGCCCATGAAGGCGTTTCATCAAATCTTCCGCTGGCCCATTCGTATGCTGGATTGGGCGGGCGTGCGGACGGTGCGTCTGTTTGGTCTGCATCCCTCCGGCGAACATGCCTCGATTTACACTGAAGACGAACTGCGACATTTGATCGACAGCTCGCGCAAGAGCGGGCACCTCGAAGCCGGCGAGCAGCGACTGATTAATCGCGTGTTTGATTTTTCAGAAGCAGAGGTGCGCGAAGCGATGGTGCCGCGCGTCAAAGTCGCGGGCTTGCCGCTGACCGCAAATCTTGCGGAGGTGAAGGAAGCTTTTCGCAGTCTGCGCTACTCGCGTTTGCCGGTTTATCGTGAGCGTCTTGACGACGTTGTTGGCGTTCTCTTCCTCAAAGACTTTGCGGCGCTGGACGAGGCCGCGATTGAGAAATTTGAGTTAGAGAATCTCATTCATCCGCCGCAGTACGTTCCCGCCACCGCGCGACTGGATGCGGCGCTGTCACAGATGCAGGCCACCCGGACGCATCTCGCGTTCGTGATCGACGAGCACGGCGGCATCGAAGGCATCGTCACGCTTGAAGATCTTTTGGAAGAGATCGTCGGGGAAATCAATGACGAGTACGACGAAGAGGTGCGTTCGCAAGTCGTGGAAGACAATGGGACGTATTTGTTGGACGGAATTCTCGCGGTGCGCGATGTGAACCGCCGCTTTTCGCTGCGGCTTCCGGAGCAGGCGGGTTACACAACCCTGGCCGGATTTCTGATGGCCCAAACCGGACACGCGCCGGAGCAGGGTGAGTCTATCGATTACAATGGCGCGCGCTTTCGGATCGAACGCGTGGAGGGGCGCCGGATTCGACAGGTGCGGTTTACGCCTTCGAGTTCTGAGAATGAGAACATTGACAAGAATTCCGTCGCCGGGCTCGCGCCACTCATCTGGACCACGGTCGTCACGGCGCTCAACTGAGTTGGACGGCTTTGCACAAAAAGTCCGAATACAGTCCCGCGAAGCGGGACGACTGACAATAGCCCAGCACTTCAGTGCTGGGACTAGAAAGCACATATATAATGAGTCCGTGAAACGGACGGCTGAAATTCTTTGAAAGTTCAGCCGTCCGTTTCACGGACTGGAGACTCTTTTGGCTTACTCTCCCAGCACTAGAGTGCTGGGTATTGTCAGTCGTCGGCTTCGCCGACTTAAGGGGCCGACTTTTTGTGCAAGGCCCCGTATCGTCCGAGTTGAATTGAACCTTATGATCCGACGAGTAGGTTGAAAAATGACGCTTCTATTTGCATTTCTGATCGGAGTCGGCGCCGGCCTGCGAACGTTTACGCCGCCTGCCCTAACCGCGTGGGCCGTCTACCTTGGTTGGCTGAATCCTGGCCGTCCGTTTTCGCTGATCGGCTCCCTCCCGGCCGTCATCATTCTCAGTCTGCTGGCCGCCGCGGAATTGTTTTTCGACAAGCTGCCCGATACACCCAACCGAACTTCACCTCTGGGACTGATCGCGCGGCTAGTCAGTGGCGGGATCACCGGCGCTTGCATTTCGTTAAGCGGCGCACAAGGAGCACTCAAGGGCGCGGTGCTTGGGGCGGCCGGTGGCGCCGTCGGTTGTTTCGCGGGTTATTACATACGAACAAGAATTGTGCGGGCGTTGAAAACTCAAGACATTTATGTCGCAGTCGTTGAAGACCTGGTAGCGGTGGCTGGATGTTTGTGGATCGTCTCGCACTTGTCGTCTTGAAAGCTCGTTCGCGATTTGTAATGGTAGACCACAATGGTAAACCACCGGCAGAGCGAGGGCTCTTCCTGCATCAGTTTGGCTGCTCTGGGAAGAACTCGAGCCCTTCCTTACGGGCGGGCTTCTGCCCCGGTTGCCGCTGAAGATTTGTTTGAGGTGGAGAGCGATGCCTGAAATTAGCTGCATTCACATTGACGCTATCACCAACATCAAGTTCGCGAAGCGCCGCGAATGCGCCGAGTGCGTGAAGGTCGGCGACCAATGGGTGCACCTGCGAACTTGCCAGGAGTGCGGCGCGACCCTCTGCTGCGACACCTCACCCAACAAACACGCCACGCGTCACGCGCGTGCGAGCGGCCATCCGGTGATTGCCTCCGCCGAGCCGGGCGAACGCTGGCTGTATTGTTATCCCGACGATGCCTTCGCTGAGTATTAAGAAGGCAGCGAAGTACGCGTGTTTCGGCGCCCTAATTTGTAACGCAAACGGTTAGTTTGCGATCGATCGGTAGACGGAACTCAGGCGCACTCCGCACGTGCAAACAAGCCAATGCGGTGGGAGAGCACTTGCGCAGCCTGTTCAAATTGTCGCAGCTTCTCTTCATCGGAACCTTCAGCAGCTGCGGGATCCGCAACTCCCCAGTGAGCGACGATCGGTTGACCAGGCCAGATTGGACATGACTCGCGAGCGTGGTCACAGACGGTGATCACGAAATCAAATTCCAAACCACCGAACTCTTCCCATGACTTGCTGCGCGCCGCGCTGGCATCAATATCATAGACATCCTTGAGCACTTGAATCGCGAAGGGATTGACTTTGCCGGTTGGGAACGAGCCGGCGCTGTAGGTCTCAAACCGCTCTCCGCCCGCGCTCCTAAGCAAGTATTCGCCGAAAATGCTCCGCGCAGAGTTGCCGGTGCACAAGAACAGCACTTTGATTCGTCGACTACCGCTTTCCATAAAACCTCCGATGCTATTTGTTGTGATGCGGTAGAACTACCGCTGCCGCATCTGTTGGTAGTGAGGGAGTGAGCCAACGGAAAAGTATCGTCGCGACAATGGCTCCGACGAGTTGCGCAGCAATGAAACCTGGAGCGTCAATTGGTCGAATGCCGGCGAATGTGTCGCTCGCAGAGCGAGCCAGCGTAACTGCCGGGTTGGCAAATGATGTTGACGCTGTGAACCAGTAGGCTGCCGTGATGTAGGCGGCGACGGCAAAAGCCACGGCCGCCGAACGTCTGCGAGCACATCCCCAAATCACGGCCAACAACCCAAAGGTAGCAACGAACTCACTAAAGAGTTGGGCGCCGCCGGCGCGAACACGGTGCGACACAAAAAACATCGGCAACCCGAACATGAGATTGGCGCTCGCCACTCCGACAAACGCACCAACTATTTGCGCTGCTATATATGAGGGAGCTTCGCGCCACGGAAGGCCCTTCTGTGATGCATCGGCGAGAGTAACAGCCGGATTGAAGTGAGCCCCGGAGATTGGACCAAAGGCCAAAATCAAGGCCACCAGCGCAGCGCCGGTAGCGATCGCGTTCGCCAGCAGAGCGATGGCAACGTTGCCGCCGGCCAGGCGCTCACCCATGATCCCCGACCCAACCACTGCGGCCAGGAGCATTGCAGTACCGACTGCTTCAGCAACAATGCGCTTCGTCAACGTGTGGTTCATTCGTAATCGCAACCGGCGCCGGAGCGCAGCAGGAAGTTGACGCGACCGTCGCTGCGTCTGCTTCGACCTTGTTACCGCATTCGCAGGGAGCGGTCTCCGCCAGATTGTCCTCCAGGACCACAAACACTTCCCACTCGTTACCGTCCGGATCGCGCACCCAGGCCTTGTCCTGCAGGGCGTAGCAGCATGAAGTTTGCAGCTCGTCGCGAGTAATAAGACCTGCCTCAACCCAACGCTCCCGAACTGCCAACACATCATCAGTAGAGGCGACTTGAATCCCGAGATGAGACAGCGCTCCGCGCTCTCCGAAAGAGTGCTCATTCAGTGTCAAGTTGAGTGGTGGGTTATGGACATCGAACTTGGCATAGCCAGTTCGAATCTTGCTCGGTTCAATGCCGAGCATCTGCGTGTAAAACTCGACGCTGCGTGCAGCGTCGTGCACGTTCAAAGCAAGGTGGGCCTTTAAGGCTTGCACCTGTTTCTCACTGGTCATCGCTTTCATTCTCCTTATAGAACTTTGCCTGCTCGCAGACATATGCGTATGCGAATATGCAGCATTGTCCAATGACTACCGATATATGTCAAGTCATATATATCGCTGGCTATGTTAAGATGGCCCGCGTTATGAGCAAGTCCCCGAAAACATTCGATAAAGAGGCGTTCTTCAGCGCCCTCGCAGACCGCACCCGGCTGCGACTCTTGAACCTGATGCGCGGTGACGAAGTGTGCGTATGCTTCTTTGTCGAGATACTGAAGACTAACCAGCCAAAAATCAGCCGGCACCTGGCCTACATGCGGCGCGCGGGAATCGTTGGCGCACGTCGTGACGGCAGCTGGATGCACTATCGCATCGCGGAGCCGCCGGACCAGGATGCCGCGCGCGTGTTGCAGGAGGTGTTGGGGTGGTTAGCTAAAGATCGCGAGATGCAGCGAGACCGTGAGCGGTTGGTCAAGGTCTGCTGCGCGCCACAGCTGCCGGTTAGCATTCAGGGCGCGCCGCGCCCCGCAAGCATTTCTGGCTGACCGCCTCGCTTATCATTAGTCGAACATTTGGCAATCCTCACTTTTTGAACTAAATTTCTGGTTCTCTGTTAATAAATCTCCCCGCCATTCGTCTAAGGTTGGTTATGACCAGGAAATACCTGGTTGGTTAAGACGAATACGCAGTTGAGGATTCCGCTGAATTATTTCTAGTTCATCTGAGAAATCATTTAAGTTCATCTGAGAAAACCACAATGAAAACCGCCAAAAAAACCGCCAAAAAAACTACAAGGCTACTTACTCTAGTTATCGTTGCGCTCATCAGCGCAACCAACGCATTCGCCCAGGAAAGTGTCCAGAAGATCGACAGCTTGATGAAGCAGTATTACGACTACGGGCAGTTTAACGGCTCAGTTTTAGTCGCCGACAAGGGCAAGATAATTTACGAGAAGGGTTTTGGAATGGCGAACATGGAATGGTCCATTCCGAATCAGCCGGACACAAAATTTCGCATCGGTTCGGTGACCAAGCAGTTTACCGCGACGCTCGTTTTGCAGCTGGTCGAAGAGGGCAAAATCAAACTCGACGCCAAGCTCAGCGATTATCTGCCCGACTATCGCAAAGACACGGGCGACAAAATCACCATTCATCAACTTCTCAATCACACCTCCGGAATTCCGAGCTACACGAGCAATCCCGAGTTCTTCCCGAAGCACAGCCGCGATGCTTATGGGGTTGCGGATTTCGTCAAGAAGTTTGCCAGCGGCGATCTGGAATTCGAGCCGGGTTCAAAATACAGCTACAACAACTCGGCCTATACCGTGCTCGGTGCGATCATCGAAAAGGTCACCGGCAAGACTTACGAAACGGTTTTGACGGAACGCATTTTCGCGCCCGTAGGCATGACAAATTCTGGCTACGATCGTCACGCAACCCTCCTGCAAAAACGCGCCAGCGGTTATCAAAAAAGATCTGACGGTTATGTGAATGCTCCGTATCTCGATATGTCGCTGCCCTACTCCGCCGGTTCGATCTATTCGACTGTCGCAGATCTCTATAAATGGGACCAGTCGCTTTACGAGGACAAGATCCTTTCGGCGGCGAGCAAAAAACTCATGTTCACGCCGGGGCTTTCAAATTACGGTTACGGCGTCGGGATTTCGGATCAGCCGATCGGAAAAACAGAAGAGAAAACCAGGATCATCGCCCACGGCGGAGGCATCAACGGCTTCAATTCCCTGCTCACGCGAGCGGTTGATAAACGGCAGACCGTGATCATTCTCGACAATGTCAGCCTCGGAACTTATCACCAGAAGATCACGAATTCGATCATCAGTATCCTTAACGGCCAGCCGGCTGAGCTGCCGAAAAGATCGATTGCCGAAACGCTTTACAAAACGGCGACCGAAAAAGATGTGGCGGCAGCCGTCGCCGAATACCGGAAACTGAAAGCCGAAAATTCGCCGACGTATGATTTCTCGGAGACGGAACTCAATACGCTTGGCTATCGGCTGGTCGGGCTGAAACGCGGCAAGGACGCGATCGAGATCTTCAAACTGAATGTTGAAATGTTTCCCACATCGGCAAATCCCTATGACTCACTCGGCGAAGCATACCTGGCGGACGGACAGAAAGATCTGGCCCTCGTTAATTACAAAAAGGCCGCTGAGCTTGATCCGAAGAATGCAAATGCTTTGCTGATCGCAAGACGGCTTGAAGGGAAAGAAATAAAGGTTGATGCTGCGATTTTGGATGCGTATGTCGGCGAATATCAGGTCAACCCGAAACTTACCCTGACCATTACCAAAGAGGGCGACAAATTATTCGGACAGATGACGGGCCAGGCGAAGCGTGCGATCGAGCCTGTTTCGGATACACAGTTCACGATGCCTGAGGTCAAGGCGAATATTACATTTGAGAAAGATGCTGCCGGAACGGTCGTCGGCTTGTTGTTGTCGCAAGGCTCGCGAACTGCAAACGCCAAGAAAATAAAATAAGGCTTACGAGTTCGGTTTGATCGCGCGCCGGGCCTCTCGAAACGGCTTTTCAGGGTGTGTGCGTCATCGTTTGGTTTAGAGGCGGGCGTGCCCGCCGGTGCCAGGTTGAGACGCCGGGCATTGCCCGCCTCTAAAACGGCCGATTTGGCTTCCTACCGGTTAACGGTTTTTTGCATTTGTGCCGTGTAACGCGCACCGTGAATCTGCACCTGGGCCACTGCTGACTCAATTCTTTGGAGGTCCGCAGGGGTCAACTCAATGCTGGCGGCGCCGGTATTCTCTTCAAGACGGTGCAGTTTTGTTGTTCCCGGAATAGGCACGATCCAGGGTGTTTGTGCCAACAGCCACCCGATGGCAATTTGTGCTCTGGTCGCCTTCTTCGTCTCTGCAATCTCACCAAGCAGTTCTACCAGAGCCGTGGCCGGGCCGTAGCCCAAACTCAGCCCATGCAGCCGAGGCCGATGGCTGACACCTCAAGCCCCCTGTTTCCTAATTTTCTTTTTTTCATAATTGCTCCTTAAAGATATTTGGCCCACCTACACTTTCCTGCTGACGCTCTACCAAGCTTCACGGCAGCATCTTTATTTTTCTTAACCAGATCTCGATCGCCCTAACAGCCGAATTCAGCGACCCTCGTATTACTCGCAAGCTCTTTTTTTCGCTGTCCGGTCTGGCACTGGCCCGAGGCTGCGACGCCGCCAATGCAAGTGAACTCGCGGCTAAGCCGGCCCTGCAAAAAACGTCTTTGCGATAAAATTACGCCGGTTGGCACCCTTATTTCCCTGATTAAATTTAGTTATTTTCATATCTCTTAATCCCGATGCGCTTTTCATCCTCATGTTTTTAGCTCATTCATTCCTCTCACTAATCAGCCTTCAGCGAAGCCATGTCGATCGAAAAGCGGTACTTTACATCCGACTTCAGCAGTCGCTCGTAGGCTTCGTTGACCTTTTGGATCGGGATGACTTCGACGTCTGCGGTGATGTTGTGTTCGCCGCAGAAGTTCAGCATCTCCTGCGTCTCGGCGATGCCGCCGATCGGCGAACCCGAGAGGCTGCGGCGGCCCATGATAAGAGCGAATGCCGCGACCGCGAGCGGTTTCTCCGGAGCGCCGACGAGGGTCAGGTTCCCGTCCCGACGGAGCAGATTGATGTAAGCGTTGATGTCGTGATCGGCGGAGACAGCGTCGAGAATGAAGTCGAAACTGCCTTTGTGCTTCTCCATCTCGTCTGCATTCCTTGAGATGACAACCTCATCGGCTCCGAGTCGAAGCGCATCGTCCTTCTTATTTGGCGAAGTCGTGAACACTACGACGTGCGCGCCGAGCGCATGCGCAAACTTCACGCCCATGTGGCCCAGGCCGCCAAGACCGACCACGCCAACCTTCTTGCCGCTGGTCACGCCCCAGTGACGCATCGGAGAATACGTCGTGATCCCCGCGCACAGCAGGGGCGCCACACCGGCGAGGTCCAGGTTCTCGGGAACGTGGAGCACGAACCGCTGGTCAACGACGATGCCGTCGGAATATCCGCCGTAGGTGACGCCGCCGAGATGCGTGTCCGGAAAGTTGTACGTCAGAGTAAAGTTCGGGCAGAACTGTTCCTGACCGGCTTGGCATTCGGGACAGGTGCCGTCAGAGTCGACCATGCACCCAACCGCCGCCAGGTCGCCGGGCTTGAAGCCGGTGACGGCTGAACCGACCGCGGTGACGCGCCCGACGATCTCGTGACCGGGTACGCATGGGTAGACGGTTGGCATGACGTCGTTCCACTCGTCACGCACCTGATGAAGATCAGAGTGGCAGACGCCGCAGAAAAGTATCTCGATCTGAACGTCAGTTTCCGTTGGTTCTCGTCTCGGGATGGTAGTTAGGGCCAGCGGCGAGGTCGCACCGGCGGCAGCAAAAGCTTTAGCGTTGGACATGATGAATGCTCCTAAGGTAGCAGGATTAGTTAAACTCTTTTTATTCGACCCATAATCGGCCTGTTGTGTACGGACAGCTTCGCAAGTAATTGTTTCTTTCTAATCGCGCCGGGGACGGCTGTCGATTTCCGGCGACTTTTGGAGTGCGCTGACCTGTCCGCGCTTTGCTCTGCGGCGGCTTGACGCCGCAATTTGAATTTACCGATCCCAACCGTGCTCGCGACAGGTCGCTGCCAACTAAAGCGACAGGTCAGCGCACTCCAAACTTCAGCGTGAGACGAATAATGAGAAACACTGAAAAGCAGGACAGGAAGCGAGGGCTTAAGGTTATCGAGACGAAGATCAAACGCGACGATGATCTCGGAGACGATGTTGATGCGCTGTTCAGGCTGCCGTTGGCAGAGTTCACCGGCGCGCGCAACGCGCTGGCTGCGACGTTAAAGAAGAGAGGGCGCGGAGACGCGAAGGCAGAGGCGGTGCGCGTGAAGGCGCTCGTCAAGCCTCCCGTCTCGGCGTGGGCCGTGAATCAACTCTACTGGAATCATCGCGAGGCCTTCGATCAATTGATCGCGTCAGGTGAGCGCTTCCACAAAGCCCAGGCGTCTCGCGGTGGCGGAAAGATCGCGGACATGCGCGAGGCCCTCGACGCGCGACGCACGGCGCTTACGCACCTTACGGATCTAGCAACTTCATTGCTGCGCGATGCTGGTCCTAACCCCGGTCAGAATCCGGCGCCTGACACTATCCACCGCATCACAACCACGCTCGAGGCCATGTCCGCAATGTCCGCGGCGTCCGACCGGGCATCGCGTTCTGATCGGCCACGTCCCGGGCGTCTGACCCACGACGTCGATCCTCCGGGTTTTGAGTCGTTCGCTTCATTCGTTCCAGCCGCCGGCTTGACGAAATCGAGAGCGGAGCGGCAGGAGGCAGAGGCGAGGAGCCAGACGGCAGGAACGCCGGGGCGAGAAACTCTTAAACCGGTCCGCTTCACACAAGAATCCAGCAGTGGGCTGACGAACCCGCGACGAAAGGTGGCGCCGGATCACGACGCCCGTCAGCTTGCAGAGACGCGTAAGGCGAAGATGGCTGCGGCGAAAGTTTCACTGCAGGACGCCAAGAGATCGCTGACCCAGGCCCGGGCCAGAGCGCAGAGTTTGGAGGCGGCGCGGAAAAAGGCAGACGCAGAAGTCCAGAAGGCCGAGAAGCACCAGCGTGACGCGGAGGAGGAATTGAGGAAAGCAAAAGGCGCTTCGGAGGATGCAGGCCGACGCGCGCGAGGCGTTGCCGTCGAGGTAGAAGAGGCGGCGACGGCGGTGAACGCCGCCGAACGTGCCGTCGAAAAGGCATCCAAAGAACTCGAGTCAATGGTTCGGGAATCGTCAGAAAAGTGACGCGAGTTCCCCAACAGTTTCCAAAGGACCTTCGCCGGAGTCTGCGCGGGCGGATGAAGACTAGTCCTTTTCGCTCATGCCACTACCTGGCGGAAGATTACACAAAAGTCCTTGACCTGCGGCGCAATGAATTTGATCTGTCCGGAAAGTCCGATCCGCGCTGCCCGGAGATCAAATTTACTTGCCTGAGGTCCCACCTGCCCCCGGCTGGCGGAATTCTGGAAGATGAACGTGTAGTCGGTGAAGACCGCAAACGCGACTAGGCAATGATCCTCGATCCTCCGGCCCGCAACCAGGTCAATAACCCTTAAACCGACGATAATTGAAATTGTGGCGTATTTCGGGCGTTTTTGCTCGTTTTCCGGGCTTTTGGCGCTGTTTGCCGAGGTTCAGGAGACGAGTCATTAAGCCCGGGGAATGATTCTCCTTCATTGGTGGATGGTTTCCCGGTCTTAGGGGAGCCGCGCCCGATACCAGACTGTCAGGTTCCGATATCAGACTGGTCAGGTCTCATATCAGACTGGTCAGGTCTCATATCAGACTCGTCAGGTCTCATATCAGACTCGTCAGGTCTCATATCAGACTCGTCAGGTCTCATATCAGACTCGTCAGGTCTCATATCAGACTCGTCAGGTCTCATATTAGACTGGCCAAGTCTCATATCAGACCCGTCAGGTCTCATCTCAAAGTAGCCACACCTGAAGCCGCTGGCTGAGCGGCTGATGTTAGTGGCCGCTTCGCTAACACTGCAACTCGATTCTCATCGTCGCCTGATCGTTTCACTGAACTTCGCCGGGGAAAGCTTACCCCTGGCTACTTTGGTCCCACCCCTGGCGGGGTGGCTTCAGCGAGGCGCGCCGGCGAGTTCCACCGGCCCTGGTCCGTCCAACCACTTCACCACGCTGGACAAAGAAATGGCCGGGCGCGCCTGGACCTCAGCTTGGCCCACCGCCGCAGCGCGTGCGACAAGTGGTTTACGACTATGAATGATCTTTCGCGTTCGCCGCGCGCGGCCGTGATCGCCTCAAGGCCCGCAACGTAGGAAAGCAACTTGAAATCGACGTTCGCGGCCGGACAGAGGAAGGTACCTGCCGGCGGGACACCTAACAACTAGCAAAAATGACAGGTAGTTTTCCGGTCGTGGACTGCGAAGCAACGAAACGGGCTGAGGAATTGCTTCATTCGAGGCCGAGTTGCCAGAAAAAGAACGCCCAAATATCGGCATATCGAGCAATTGCCCTGCTCACGGCGGGGCTGCCTCGATGTCCCGCCTGCCCTTCTCCGCGCAAAAGGATTGGGCTTTTGGACACGTTTGCGGCTAGCCAGGCAGCGTGCATTTTGTAGCTGTGCCAGGGAGCGACGCGGTCGTCATTGTCGGGGGCGACGGTGAGGATCGCGGGGGCCTCGGTCTCTTGTGGCAGCGTGTGATAGGGGCTGTACTGCAGCAGGAAGTCGAGGTCAGCTGAATCTTCGGGTGCACCGTAATCGGCGACCCAATGCCGGCCGCCGTGGGCCAGATGAAAGCGGGCCATGTCGGTGACCGGTGCGCCGGCGACCACCGCCTTCCAAAGTTCCGGACGTTGGACCGCTACGGCGTTGACTGACAAACCACCGTTGCTCCACCCAAAGCACCCCAGCCTTGAGGCGTGGGTATAGCCTTCGGCAATCAGCCACTCGCCGGCGGCGATGAAGTCATCAAAGACATTCTGCTTGTTTTCGCGCATGCCGGCACGATGCCACGCGTCGCCAAACTCTCCTCCTCCTCTCGCATTAACAACTGCATAGATTCCACCGCGTTCAAGGAACGGAATCACGTGTGCCGTAAACGCCGGCAAGAGGCTGACACCAAAGCCGCCGTATCCATGGACCACAACCGCATTCGCGCCGTCGCGCCTGATCCCTTTCTTATGAAGCAGGAACATCGGTATCCGTGTTTTGTCGCGCGATTCAAACCAGACTTGTTCGACCTCAAACAGCTCCGGACAAAACAGAACTTCGTGTTGCTGATAGAGGGTGTACTCGAGAGTTTGCAGATTCAAACGATACACGGCTCCGGGTTTCAAGAACGACGAAAATGAGATCAACAGTTCTTCCGACTCGGGCTCGGCGCTCAGCGCGTTGATGCTGCCGATGCCGGGCAGTTCGATTTGCTTGACGAGTCTTCCGTCCAGGTCATACACGCGCAGACGTGACGAGACGTCCTCGATTGTCTCGACAAAAAGATGGTTTCCGACCGTAGTCCAGGCTCTGAGAGGATAGTCGCCTGCGGGGATCACGGTGGTGGCAGCGAACTCAGCGAACTTCGCGAACTTGACGGCGGCAATATCCGCGAGCTTGATCGCGGTGAGTTTGCCTAACGGCGCTTCGTGATTTGTCTGGATGTACAGCTTGTCTCGATGGAATGCGGCGCTCATAAACGCCTCGGTCCCTTTAACGACGGGAAGGAAGCCGTGCTCAGGATCCTCGCGATCGAGGAGATACAATTCCGAGCGCGGCGACGCGCCCGAGACATCCTGGACCATGACAAGCAGATAGCGGCCATCAAAAGAAAACTGTGGATAGGGCGTCTGCGCACGGCTAAGCGATTCGCCAAAGACCAGCGCGTCGTCGCGCCAATCATCACCAAGGCGATGGAAGTAGAGTTTATGATGGAATCGCGCCTCTCCGGCGGGCACGTCACCAGGGCAGCGCGTGTAGTAAAAGCCGCTGTTATCAGGCACCCAGGCCACCCGGTTCTTAGTGTGCCAGGCGTGCGCGACCGGATTCACATCGCCGGGAATCACGTCCGGCAAGACCGCTTTGCTGTCGACATCCATAACGTGCAGCGACATGCGAGAGCTGCCGGACGAGGACAGACGGTAGGCGACGAGCGACCCGTCACGAGAAGGGTGCGTGTCGGCCAGCGTGATCGTGCGGTCGGAACTCAGCTCACTCGGATCAAGCAACAGCCGCGGCGCGCCGTGCAGTCCCTCCTGACAATAAAGCGCCGAGAGTTCCTGGTCCTTGAAACGCTGACGAAAGAAGTATCGTGGTCCAGCCTTGGTGATGGTCCCGATGGCGCCGTTGCCGGGCGGGCGCATCAACTCCTCCAAACGCCGCCGGATACTCTCGCGAGCGGGCAGCGATGAGAGTTGGTCCATCGTATACTCGTGCTGGGCCAACACCCACGTTCGCAGGTCCGGCGTGTTCTCTTCCATCCAGCGATAAGGGTCGCTGACTGAGCGTCCGGCTAGCTGGTCCTGGCAGTCGGTCCGGCGTGCCTCTGCTGGTTTCCGATTCGAGAATGTCATGGTGATCAGTGCAAGTTTAGAACAAATATCAGACGATCATCCAACGTGCAGTGTCTGACAGACTTCAGTTTCTCGCTGGCTTCGACGCTCGCTAATGCTTGTCGGGCATTAATAATGAGCCCGGTGAGCCGGCACTTGCGGCGGCGATAGTTTGCGTGCCGTCCGGGAGAAACCCTACAATCCTGCGACCACGACGGAGGGCCTCATGACACGAAGCAGGATGCGCGTTGATCATCAAGTCCCGATCACCTCGCCGCAAATGTTCTCCAGGCCGTACCTGGAGATTCCAATTGATAAAAGTGACCCGCGCGGTCGCGAGCCGCTGATCGCTTTGGAGTCAGTTGGCGTCGCGTTCGAGAGCTACTACGCAAAGACGGACGGCAACAATCCTCCGTTTGGCAGAGCGATCGAGGGCACGCGGCCAGACGTTTGGCTGCGAAAATCGGTGGCCGAAAAACTTGCGCGCGTCAACGAGCTACTCCGGCCGTTCGAAGCGGAGCTGTTCGTGCTCGACGGCCATCGTTCAGTCGCCTCACAGCAAGGCCTTTGGAACTTTTTTTACGCGAGAGCGAAACAACAGAACCCCGCAGGCAGCGCACAAGAACACCGGGCCAACGCGATGCAGTACATAGTCGATCCAGCAGCCTTCGACGAGGGCGATTCCCGAACCTGGCCGGCGCACACCAACGGGGCGGCAGTGGATCTGACGCTGCGAGATTCTGTAACTAAAGAACTGCTCGAGATGGGAGCGCGCTTTGAAGAGGATGTTGAAGCAAACGTCGCCGACTATTTCGAACGACAGCTGGCCGCCGGACACATTGACGAAAATGATGTCAGGTTACAGAACCGGCGGCTGTTGCATTGGGCCATGACCCGCGAAGGGCTGCTTAACGAAACGGCAAAAGTCTTCTGGCACTATGATTGGGGCAACCAAATATACGTGAGAGCCAGTCGGGCGTTTCTGCAGGATCCGCCAACGGCGGCCTGGTACGGTTACATTGATCCGCCGAAGTAAACGCACCCGCCGGCCGTTCCCAAAACTGAATGATCTCGATTCATTCCCAGCCGGCCTTGTCAGAACCGCCTGCGTGAGCGGGCGGATAATCGCATAAGACCACCCGCTGACGCCGGTGGTTCTGACATAAGTGTGACCTCACAGAGCAAGCGTGCGAATGATGACCACCAGGAAACCAAACGCAAATCCGCAACATTATTTGCTACCACGCGCTGCCTCACGCGCGGCGCTGAAAAAACTCAGTTTGAATCATCCGCAACTTGTGCAGTGGATTCATCAGGAACAGAAACTCAATGATCGCACGATAGCCCAGGGCGATTACCCGATCCAACCCACGTCCGTCGCGCCTGATTTTTTGCCGGAACAGCAACCAGTGTTTTGGTTACCGGAATTCGAAGCGCCGCGCGATCAGTTCCGCTTGTATCAAAATCCGCAACGCCCCTTGCCTTGGTATCTGTCGGGGACCGGTCCGGATTTCTTCTCCCATCTGGTGCATCCGTTGACGGTGGAATATTTCCTCAGTCGCGACCTGAGGGGCGCGCGGTGGAGCACTCCGAGATTCCTGGCAACGCCCATGGCATCCCACCGAACTCTGCTGGTTTGGAATCCGCAGTTCAGCACACCGCCCTTCTCCGTAAAATCGTCTCTTAACGTGTGGGTTGGTGGGCTGAATCGAAACGTCAGGCTTAAAGAGATACGGCGCAGCGTTGGTATCTCCTCGCTGCTTGCCGGGATTCCCAAAGCTGACTTAGAGCGCCAGGGAATTCTTTTGCTCGATGACGCGACCGGGCTGGTACATAAGCGAACCAATGCCGGACTCCTGGCACGAGATACACCCACGAACCTCCGCCCAGGAGTGGAAATCGTACCGCTATTTAGCCTGGTTGCTTCAGCGCACAACGGACGTCCACGAATTGTGGACCTGATCAAAGCGAGCCGCCTTGGACCAACGGTCTGGGTGGACGAGTTTATTCTTAGGCCACTCATCTACCAGGCCTACTTCCTCGGAATGACAGCAGGACTCGTCGGCGAAATGCATGAGCAGAACACCTTGATGGAGCTTCGTAACGGAAAGCCCACCAAGCGGTTTTGGCACCGCGACCTGGGAGGATTCGTGTTGGATCGCGACCTGCGTCGTCTCGCCGGTAAAGGTCTTGAAGGGCTTCCAGCAGGAATTGTTCAGCGACACCTGGGACGGGACATTGCGGTATTTCATCTGCTGCTTCGTATGTACTTGCAAGAGTCAACCGGGCACGCGATGGCCCACGCCTTACAAAATCATTTTGCAGTCCCCACCGATGATTTCGCCGACCTCTTTGATGTCAGGGCCGGCGAACTGCAAAGTCTCATCTTTTCCGCGGCCGGTATTCGCGCGACCAGGGATTTCGAAAAGGACCTTGATCGGTATCGAGAGCGAAAGACACGAGGCGCTGCCTGGCGTTGGAAAAGCCTTGCAGAAGCACTTAGAGATTGGCGACGCGCGTGAAACAATTCAGAAGCCCGCGCGTCAGCAAGGGCTCAAGCCCTCCCTAACGGTCGGGCTTTTGCCTGCTACTGCAAGCCCGCACGTTCGAGTTGTTCACCATTTGACCGCCACCAGATCGACACTTGTATTCCCCCTGTGGCTGAGGAAAAATGTCGCCATGAAAACTAGAATAACTACACTTTTGGCGATTGGCTTATGTGTTGCCGCTGGATTATTTGTTGCCACTGGGGTGACGTCCAGCCAGGCACCGCCTTCTACCCTCTCTGCCTCGTCTAAGCAAATCCGGGCCAACATCGTGGCGATGCTTCAGCAGAAGGCGCCGATCAAGGTTTTGCCGGATATTCCCAGCGGCACATCCGGGCTGGCGGGGGGCGCTCGCACGGCCACCAACCGGGACGCTGCATACTTCGCCTGGCAGGAGTTCATCGCGCTTAATTGGCCCAATGTTCCGGTCACGGGCCTGGCCAAAAAACCGGGCGATCCCGGCGCACGTGAAACCGCCGACGCAACGAAGAAATTCGGACAACCGCCGGCGGGATCTCCGGGCAAGAGTGTTCCGGCGCTGGTCTGGGAGTCTACCCGTCACCGGGCCGAGATTTTCACGCCTCCGCCAAATCCTTCACCAAGTCCCTATCCCAGTCCTGCACCAACCCCATACGGCTACAAGCCCGACGCCACGGTTTCATGGGGATACAACTCGACGCCTGGCTATGTTTATCCGGGCTTGACGGTCACGTCGTCGTCTCCATCGACCCTCAAGACAATCACGCCGTTCGTAAATCTGGACGAAGCCAGCCAGATCGGCACGTGCAAAATGTATTTGAAGGGAACAGAAGTGCTCTTCATGGCGAAGGCCAACTACATGGAGTACGGATATGTTGCCTCGCGCGGGTGGTACAACTCGACGCTACTCAAGAACCCGGCGTCCAACGGCACGCCGACAAACCCCGTGGCGAGCTATGCCAACACGTCAGGTTATATCGTCACGACCGGGGATTTTCCTACCCCTGGAAAGGTCGATGGATCCAAAGCAGCGGGTCCCTACGTGAGCTTGCCCAACGGAACCCTCGAATTTAAAGCGGCCTTTCGTCTGGCAACTGACGCGGAACGCAAGCAGTACGAAGCGGGTCAACCGATTACGGGCGGATATCACGCCGCGCCAATCCGATACTATCGCCAGTTGGATACGGACGGGGTGAAGTTCGCGTATACGGACGCGGTTGGTGTGCTGCTTTCGCTCCACATCATTCACAAGACACCGTCCGCACCCTACTTCATCTTCGCAACGTTCGAGCATAAGGATGACGTTTTGGGCACGGATGGCAAGCCGACCGAGGACGCGGATGGGAAGTTAAACCCGAACGTGTTCACCTCGACGACGCCGTCGCCGACGCCCACGCCGCCTTATGTGTATCCTTCCGCAGGCCCGTCGCCGAGTCCCGGCCAATACCTGGTTGGCGCGACGACACCGAACGTGTTCGAGGCTCCGTCGCAGTTTACGAGCGGGGCGTTCACGTCTCAGCTATTCATACCGCCGCCGAGTGGCGCCGGCGTGGCGAAATCGACTACGCAGAGCGCTTACCAAAACACCAGAGATCCGGACGATACTCCGAGCCAGGCCTCGCTTCCCGCTGCAAATTCGCCAACGGAAGCGCAGTCGTACATTACCGTCAACCGGCGCCGGTTCAGTATTCCAACGAGTCCGATCGTCGAGGTCAATCAGGACATTCACAATCTGATCAAGATGTACGGATACAAGAATCCCGGCGGCACGTCAGGCATCGTCCCGCCAGGCAACGTCTGGCTCAACTACAAACTGGTCAACGTTCAGTGGATCCCGGCCGGCAGTAAGAACCAGAAGACGCCGGGCCTGCTCTATGGGAACACTTCCATGGGCGCGAAACCGCTAATCCCGGTGGAGTCGTTCTATCTATCGAATAGCCTGGTCGAAACCAACATGATCCTGTCGGCCTTCAGCGGGCAGTTCGACGGGAACTCTAGCGATGGATTGAGCATTACAGACTTTTACGGTGCCTCGCAAACTTACACCAACAACAACGCGAGCGCCCCAGCGGTCATGAAGAACATCGGCGATCCGTTCTACAACGTCTACACAAAAGGCGGACCCTACAACATGGGCGGTTGCATGGGCTGTCACGGCAACACCAGCGTCAACGGCGGAAGCGACGCGAGCTTCATCCTCGGCCATGGCCGACCGTTCGGAATCGAGGGAATCGATCCGCCGCCGCAGACTATGATCAAGAGGTTCCAGGGCTACTTCCAAAAGTAGTTGAAGCCTGGCAAGGCGAGCGGTCCGTGCAATGGTTCGTTCTGGCGTCCGCTCGTCCTAGTGCATGGAGCCCGCCGGCCAAATACCGATAAAAGCGCCGTCCGAATTCTCGTCTGATCCAACCTCCGGAGCACTCAAAGTGTGGTTGCTCCGGAGGTCCTTTTTGATCCAACATACAAGCAACTCGCGCCTTGCCGTCAGCCGCCAAAATAATGAGTGACTTTGAACCCACGTCCCTGCACCGCATCAGCCGGCTCCCGTTTGACGCGGACGGAGAATTCTTTCGCCGGTATCCCGGGTTCAAACTAGGCGTCACCGACAGCGTTCGCTATTACGCGCGGTTGCTGCTGCCGCTGGTGAAGAGTGTAATCGCGAGCGGCTCGCAACATACCGGCTGGATATTGACGGGACCGGCAATCGCGGCCCAGACGCCGGCCGGCGCCAACCTGTTGTGTCGGGAATTGTTTGATTTGTACGAGCAAGACACGGGCAAATCCCAGGAGCTTTCCTTGATGGAAATCCAGTACGACAACGAGTCGACCGCTTCAATCGACTATGCAAGACTGGACTTTGCAGACCGCCTGACAGTACGTGAACGCTTGAGCCGGCGACTGGTTCGTAACGCTGATTTTCACGGACGGCCGATTTTGTTCGTCAACGACATCTGCGTCACCGGCGCCCAACAGGTCGCAATGCAAAAGTACTTTGAGCGTGACGAAGCGGCCGGCGTGAGGTGGCTGTATCTAATCGTCGTCGATCCGGAAATCGGCCGAACGGAGCCGAAGCTGGAATGGCAGATCAATTTCTGTCCGTTCGAGGATCTATTGCGAATGGTGTCTTGCGAGCAGATTCAATTCACCGGCAAGGGCGTGCTGAGACTGATGCACTTGAGCGTTGCGGAACTTGATCAGGTCCTGCAGGCGCTCAATGAGGAAGGCAGAACTCGATTGCTGGAACTCGCGCTCCTCAATCGTTTTCAATATCTGGACGGCTTTCACGAGCAGATGAAACTGGTCAGGTCATACGGAACGGCGGAGACGATCGATTTGCTAACGAGATCAGTAGGCTAAAACATGAATAACCTGAACGATGAACATCACCATGAATTGTCCCCGGATCACAACGCTATGGACCCATCACCAGTCGTCGCCGAACCCGCCACGCTGTCGCTGAGCGCCTATGAAGCTCGTTTGTTGTTTCGCTCGGGCCAGTATGCGGGATCTACGTCCTTTTTCTCCCGCGGCCATGTCCAGGGAAGCCTTTGTATTCTGCCGGAGAAATACGCGCTCGACTTTGCGGCGTACTGCCATCGCAACCCGAAACCCTGCCCGGTTATCGCCATTGGTGGGCTGGGCGATCCTTATCTGCCGATGCTGGGTGAAGACTTCGACGTTCGTACGGATCTTCCGAGCTACTCGGTGTTTCGCGATGGTGAGTTGGTCGAGCAGCCGACCGACATCAAACACCTTTGGCGCGAAGATCTTGTCGCTTTTGTGTGGGGGTGTGGATTTTCCTTTGAGCAGGCGCTGATGGAGTCGGGTGTCGAACTGCGCGACGTGGCTCGCGGCGATAACGTGGTGATGTATCAAACCAACATCGACACACTCCCGGTCGGCGCGTTTGCGGCAAAGATGATCGTCACGATGCGACCGCTTGTTCCCGCTCAGGCCATACGGGCAATCCAGGTCACGTCGCGCTTTCCCAGCGTCCACGGCGCACCCATCCATATTGGCCTGCCTGAGATGATCGGAATAAGCGACCTCGAACAGCCGTCGTTTAATACCCAGCCGCCGCAGATGCGCCCGGATGAGATCCCAGTGTTCTGGGCCTGTGGAGCTACGCCGCGGCGTGCGGTAGAGCAGGCTCGCCTGCCGTTTTGCATCACGCACAAACCGGGCTCAATGGTGATTTCGGATCGGACAAACGCGAGCCTGGCGATTCTTTGATTCGAAGCCTTGTAACCGCAGATGAACGAAAACAAGGACCACAACGATTCAGTAGGACGAACGGCGACCCCGACGACGGCCGACGTCCGCTTGCTGGTGCTCGACATTGACGGAACGATCGCAGATGACGCGGATCACATCCGCGATTCTGTTGCGCCGGCCATCCATTCAGCCAAACAGCGCGGCGTTGCGGTTGCTATCGCTACCGGTCGAGGATTTCAGTTTTCCCTGCCCGCATATGATTCCATCGGGTCAACGTTGCCGCTAATCTGCCATGAAGGGGCGCTGGTCAAAGAACCTAAAACTGGTTTCGTTCATCGTCACTGGTCCTTGGCACGTGAGGTTGCCGGACAAGTACTTGACTATACGGAACAGCTTAGCCTGAGCGGTCGCCTGTCAGTTCATTTCTATGTTGAGGACAGTTTGTTTGTCTCGAATCTGAACAACGCCACGATCAGGTATTTTGAAGGGTCACCAATTGAACCAATAGTTCTGAGTGATTTACGGCCGCTGCTTCAGCGAGCGACCACAAAAGTGAGAATACTGAGCGACGATGCGGGGCTCATTACCCGGCTCGCGGACCAAATGAACAATCCGCATTGCCGGGCTCAAGTGAAACAGTACAGATCGTTGACGTTTCTTGAGGTGGACCATCCGGCTGTAAACAAGCGATCGGCTGTGAGTTATCTGGCCGAGGAAGTCATGCGACTGCGACCGGAAAATGTGATGGCGATTGGAGACGACTTCAGCGACCGCGAAATGCTCCGATACGCAGGAATTGGCGTCGCGATGGGCAATGCACCGGACGCAGTCAAGGCGTCGGCTGACTGGGTAACGACCGCAGTGGAAAATGATGGCGTGGCAAGAGCGATCGAAAAGTGGATTCTTCCTGCCAAGGCCAGGTCGGCTCACACCGCCGCTTGATGTGCCCAACATTCCGCAATGATCTGGTCGTATTCTTCGCTCAGCACTCCGTGGGCCTTCGTAACTTGATTAGGATGTAGCCGATAATGCAACTCTACGGTGGGCAAATTGTGAATTTTTAGCCCCGCCTTAACCACTTGCAGCCAGAGGCCAAGATCCTGAGCCACTCGATACGCAGGATAGCCACCCACATTCATCACTTCACGACGTCGTAGCATCACGGTGGGGTGGTTGAGGAACCAGACTTTCGAGGTGTTCCGTTGGTGTTGGATGAATTCGTCCGTGACCTGCTTCGGATGCTCGGTTGGCTGGTATAGTTCCTTGGTTTCCCAGTTGATCCCCTGCATTTGAGTTCCGACTATGGTCACGTCCGCGTGCGCTGACAAGTAGTCAAACTGCCGTTGCAACCGCGTCGGCATCATCTTGTCATCAGCGTCCATCCGAGCCACCAACTTCCCCCGACATCGACTTAATCCAACATTAAGAGCGCGAGCAATACCTTCGTTTTCATCGAACCGTATGAGGACGACTCTGGGATCAGTAGTAATGCGATCAATCTCCGCGATTGTTTCGGCTGCACGCGATCCGTCATCGACCAGGACGAGTTCCCATTCGCGGAACGTTTGCGCTCGAATCGACTCCCAACACTCCGCCAGGTACGCTGCCGGCGTATCGAATACGGGCATCAAAATCGACACTGCGCATGAGAGGGCTTGCGAGAAACCCGCGCTATGAGCAGCGACATGTTTCAGCACGTCATGTTCGTTAACAACCGACGCGCGCGCCCTCGCCCCTGCCGCGGAACGCGCGTCAGCGTGGTCCAACTCACGAAGTCGGGCGAGAAGTTCGTCATCCTCGCTCGCGTACATTGGTACCTCGCCACAGTTGTATCTAAGCCCGGGCAGGTCTCGGGCGATCACCGGCAACCCCGTCGCCATCGCCTCCAGTGCGGAATAGGAACCGGTTTCGCCGTGGGTGGCGTCTGTAGGAATCAGTACGGCGTCCAGCCGGCGCAGCGCCATCGGCATCTTGATCGGCTGCACGTCGCCCGAAAATTCGACCCGCGGCAGGTTCGCAAACTTCTGCTTCACGAATTTCTGATAGCCAGTATCGAGTCCGTGTCCGATGAAGCGGATTCGCCACGGACCCGCTTGCCAATTCCGCAGCGCCTCGATGAAAGAACGTGGCACCTTGTCCTCGTGCAGACGGCCCACAATGCCGCAGACGAGTCCAGCATGCTTACGAGTAGTTGGGCGAAACTTACGAGTATCGATTTGCAGCGGCAACACCTTAAGCGACAACTGCCGCCAGCTGGAATGAATCTCGTGTGAGTCAAAATTCGAGAACACCATCGCTGCCGTTGCGTGCTTTGGCGGCAACTCTCGCAAAGAATTAGTGCAATGCAAGACCCAGACTTGAGGACACGTGGAACTGATCCCGTTCTTATCACTCGGCTCGTGATGGACCAACAAATCCGGTTGCAACTTCTCAACCAGGCTCAGAACTTCTGAACTCCGCAATTCGGAATGGACTGTGGCACCGGCGAACCCAAACGGCCCGCGCGCACCAACCGTAAGGATGTGCGTATCCCAGCGATGGGCCTCGTGCGCACACCAAACGTCGAGCATGCGTTGAGCGCCGCCCACCGTAAGGTCCCACGGCATCAGGTGGATCAATCGGGGACGACCGTCTCGTTGCCAAAGTTCAGAGAGATTTTCGACCAACCCTGCCATTTCGCGTTCACCCCAAAGCGGCTCGCACTGTGCTGCACTCTTAAGCGTTTGGGCCAACTTCAATCCGACGACGAAGTTTGTGTCCCCACTGCTCCTCCACCGGTCGCTCCGGACAATGGGCGTCTTCAGTCCCGCCCCTGCCGTCATTCGAACGACGCACAACCGTTCTGATGGCTTCGACCCATTTGTCGATCAGTGGCATCAGCAAGTTTTCATGCCTGGTCCAAACGGACCAATAGTCGTCGCTGCCAAACAATTCTGCCCATAGTCCATAAAGTTGTGCCCGCTCCGTTGTCGTCAGGGGAACCGGCAGGGCGTTGGGAAGTTTCTGCAAACCATGGTGACCACCAACCTCCTGATACAAGGTGGTGACACCGTGGCTGATCGACTCGGCGGCGGCCAAACCGAAGCCTTCCGTAATACTCGGCAAAACCGTGCATGCTGCATTGCGCATCGCGACGACCAACTCATCCTGGGTGAGCCATGGCAGCCAGTAAATCGGCGCGTTGCCGGCCGGATCAGAGGCTACTCGCTGCGCCGGACGCTGCACCGCCACACACGCGATCTTGTCCGCTCGCAGGCGTTCCGCAATCGCTGCGAAAATGCCGAGACCTTTGTCGACCGACGGGCGGCCCGGAAAAAGAACATAAGGCGAAGGAACGTTTTTCACATTCTCCAGGTTTGAACTGGAAATCATTTCGTTCGGCGAACTCTTCGGCACCGCCGGCAGGCACCCCATCGACTCGACGGTCAGCACTCGATCTTCGGCCGACGCAGTCGTGAGCGCTTGCTGCAATTCTTTGAGTCGGTCAGGCCACTGGAACTCGCGCGCGTCCTGCAAAATGCCCGCGCTCGTTACGACAATATCCGCCATCATAACCGCAGAGGCGAGCAAGGTTCGACAGGGCAGGAGCTGGCGTTGCCCTTCCGAAAGGTCATTCATTGGCGGGTCGTAAAGACTATGAAGCCAAAACACCGTCGGCTCACCGGATCGCTTTCCGTTCCGCAGGACGACGAACATCGCGCCTTCCAGGCTGTGTGCAATGACGGCGTCTGATCCGGCGCTGGCCCCAATCCGGTCCACCGCCTCGAGCGCAGCGCGACCAAACTCACTGCATTGCACGCCGCGAGGAGCACAATGAATTTCGGCAGACATTTTCAAGAGCATCGGCTTCAGCAAAGGCGTGAAGTCGTTCCCGGGTCGAGTGTCCAAACAATCCGGTAGAAGAACTCTGGTTTCGATCCCCTGCTCCGTCAACTGGTCAGCCAGTCGTCGAATTGCATACGCTGTGCCGCCCCGTGTATGAAATGGATCTAACTCCCAGGAGATCATGGTCACCGATTTCATAGTCATCGCGCGCCAAGGATGCACGTCCCCGGAATGTACCCGATGAACGGCGCTCTCGAAAAGCCCGAATTGCCTGCACTGCAAATTGAGTAGAATGCGTGAACTATGGCAACCTGTCAGCGCTGATTACAACGAAGGTGCGCGGGCAAGTCGAACGCCTTTTTCTCGGGCCACACATGTCAAAGACTGCTGATGTATTGACCGACTACCGTGACAACGATCTCACGTTTTTCATTTTGGTTTACAAAAACTACGATGCCACGGCAGAGTGCCTGACAGACTTGCGCAAACATTATCCGCGGAGCCGCGTCATCTTGCGATCTGACGGGGATCCCGATCCTCGCTTTCCGATCCTCGCGAAGCGCAACCACGCCGACTTTCGCGCAGAGTCGCGATTATTCGGCATCGAGAATGGTGGCGCGGTCATCGAGCGCATGCTCGTTCTCTTCCTCGAAAAACCAACTCGATACTTGTTTAAGATCGACCCCGACACTGTGATTCATCGGCGATTTCAGTCTCTGCCGGTTCGCAGTGGATTGTTTGGAACGCTGCAAACCGAGCAGGAGACTCCTTCCATTCAGGGCGGATGCCTGGGGTTCACTCGCGACGCGGCCGAGCAGATCCTGCAGTCGCAGATGTTGCGAGACAGTCGCCTGACAGAGCCGGCCAAATTCATCAATGACTCGCCTTACTTTTTTCGCATGGCGCACCGCGCCAACCGTTGCGGACTCGCCAGTTTTGACTGGATCCTTCCCTGGATCGCCAGCGAGTTGAAAATTCCCATGTATGCGTTTGACGAAGTCAACAGCGGCTGGCAACAGGCGCCTCCGAATCCCAACCAGCGTTACGCGGTGACGCATCCTCGCGCTGTATTGAGTTGAGCGGTCGGGCATCGTCACCAGATCGCCACTTGTAGTAATCGACGGAATTGCAGAGAATGGCGGCCTACTTGCGAATCTTCGTTTTCAACGCAATCGACCGTCAATTTACCTCATTGATCGGCGAAATCTGATACGTATTCGAAGGGAGCTCCATCCATGGCAAAAGCAGCTTTGGCACCAGTCACGCGGTACCAGTGGAAATTACTACCGAATTCTCCGGTCGCAAATTCACGAACGGACGACATTTGGTTTTTTGACGAACTGACCGGGTGGCTGGTCAACAGCAGTGGATACGTCTGCAAGACGGAGGACGGCGGCGCCAACTGGACCCCGAAGTTTTTCCTCCCGCCCAATCTTCCGAGTTTCCCCTATCTGCGTTGCATGTCCTGGGCGAATCGGAAGATCGGTTGGTTCGGTGCGGTTTGCGGAATTGGAGACGTTGCCTCGATCACTCAGCCCAGCCAGTTCATTAAGACGCTTTTGCACCACACGACGGACGGCGGCGAGACCTGGAAGCCGGTCGTGAATCTGCCGGAGGGTTCGCCTGCGGGCATCTGCGGTTTCCACGCCGTCAACGAGCGCGTCGCGTACGGCTCCGGGACCAACGACCCCGGTCTGCCCGGTCCAGCCATTATCAAGACGATTGACAACGGCGCCAGCTGGGAACTGATTGACATGAAGAAGTACGCCTCCAATCTCATCGACATTTATTTCTTTGATGAGGACAACGGCTTCGTGGTCGGCGGACTGATCGACGAGAAAAGCAAAGTGGACCACAAAGCCTACCCGGCGCCACGGCTGAGCCGTTACGGGAAGGTAAAGCCAGTCATACTTCGTACTCGGGACGGTGGAAAGTCCTGGATCAACACGAGCGCCAACATCAAAGACTTCGAGAGTGGCGAGTGGGGCTGGAAGATCCAGTTTCTTAACCAAACTGACGGCTTCATCTCGCTCGAAAACTTCCGGAATGCGTCGATCCTGGTGACGAAGAATGGCGGGAAATCCTGGGTGAAAAGGCACGTTGCCAGGGACCAGAAACCGTCGTCGCCCGCCATCAACAACGACCTGGAAGGGATCGGCTTTATCAACGATCGTCAGGGCTGGGTCGGCGGCTGGGGCTTTCAGGACCTTAGCGCACCAGTCGGCGGTCTCGAGAACAGCTACACCGAGGATGGTGGCGAAACCTGGATTGCCCAGGACCATTTGCCCAATCCCGACACTTCAATCCCGAACGATCCGCGTTACCGCATCAACCGCTATCGCTTTGTGAAGGATATCGCCGGTGACGTTACCAGCGCCTTTTGCTCGGGCCAACAAGTGTTCAAGCTGAGCATCGGCGGCGGCAAGAAGACTGCCTTTGCCACGCGCACTCACAAACTGCTCGCGGCCATGGAACGCGTCGAGCCGGCGAACTCCACACAGGCTTCCCCGACAACCGCGTCCGACGGTCAGTCGCAGATGGCTTCGGCCTCCGCCAGGCAGACGGCAGGAGTCGATCTGAATCACGGTTTCGAGTTGGTCCAGATACCGAACGATGACGGCACGGTCGAGATCAGCTACACGTTGCCGGAAGACGCCGAGAACGTTTTCGTCGGACTCTGGAATAAGTTCGCCTTCCACATCCGTACGCTGGTCAGCGAGCCGTCGCAGACCAGCGGCAGGCGAACGGTGGTTTGGGACGGAAAAGACGATCAGGGAAATTCAGCTGGCCCAGGCGTCTTTATCTGCCGCATGTGCACAGCCGGCGAGAAGGGCGCCAGCCAGTTGATCGAGCTACAGGGTGCGCTCTAACAAGGTCGCAGTTCTAGAGTGGCGGGCGTGGGAGGGTTTCCTGCTTGCTCACGTCCTCGGTGATTACGCGGAACGGATCGAGACGGATCCGTTCCGCGAATTTCCGTCAGCGCAATTCGATCTCGTTTGCGATTCCTTCGCGACAGTCTGTTTCCAAATTAACCTATCAGTTCGCAGCCGACTACCGCTGCGAATCCGCGACCTCACTAATCGCTTCGTTGAACGAGGTCTCTACGTCGTCAACGGGCTCGTCCAGGACATTCGCAAGTCGACCCTCCACGCACACCTCGAAACCATCGGGCTTGCCTCGGCAAAGGCAGCGCCGTCTGGTCCCGCTGATGAAATTTTGTTCGTGAAAACCAACCTTAACTATGGCGGCGAATTGGAGAGATGGTTGCCGCCGGAGAGCATCGCCGCCGGCGGCCTTGAGCACCTGATCTCAGCGGACATCGGCGCCTACCGTTACAAAACCGTGGAGCGGGGAGAGCTTCAGGAGGGCATCTGGATGGATCCGGCGCTTGTTGTTGAAAAGTACGTCGCCAACGCCGAGAATTCGTTCTACCGCGTTTACTTCTCCGGCGAGCAAGTCATCATCGTCAAAGCGTTTGCTCCGGGCAATATCAAGAAACTGTCCGGCGATTCGCGTGACACGAACTTTGTGACGGACCTCGAACACCTTAAAGCGGGCACCGACGATCTACCGATCAGCATAACGTTAAAGCGGGACGTCGCGACGTTTGTCGAGAACACGCCAGTCGAGTTTGGCTCCATCGACATCGTGCATGACGGTGACGACAAGCACTACATCATCGACCTCAACCTGACACCTTACGCCGGAACGAGACCACACGATGCCTATTTAACCAGCTTCCTGCGCCAGGGGATCACGGGCCGGCAGCGCCGAAAGCCTGGCGTTTCCATTCGTACTCAGCTCGCCTAATCGATGCCGGATTTGGAGTGCGGTGACCTGGCACCGCTTTGGTGCGCGGCGGCCTGACGCCGCTTTTTCTGCATCACTCTATAGACTGGGGCTGGCGAGAGACTGGAGCTGGCGAGAGGTCGCCAGCGGACGAAAGCGCGACAGCCGGGGTCCCCGGCGCGGCAACCGCGCTGGGGTAGTCGAGTCGGCGCACTCCAAATTTCGGCGCTGACACTTGCGGGCGCCCGGTGATTTCTTACCAGAAACGGTCCTGGGGATACGTAGCGGTTTTCGTCAAGTTTTCGAGGCCCGGGAACTCTTCGCCGGCGTAGCGACAGTCTTCGTAAATTCCGCGCACCAACTCAAAGCCGTCACCTCGCAACAGATCATACCCGAGAGAAAGTCCCAGTCTCTGAGCATGAACAAAGGATTCTTCGTGGGCGTCGAATATTCGGTAGTCCTCCCAGGCGTTGTATAACGAGGCGAACCGATCGATGTCAGGGGAATTCCCGAAGAAGAACAAATCACACAAACCGTCGTTCTTCTGACTGCCGGCAGGACCGTGTCGCGCGGCATAGAAGAGGTCCTTATCGTAGGTGGCAAAATCCAGATCGCGCAGCAACGCCAGGTCGAAGCGCGAGAGCATTACCCAGTCGTAAGTAAACCCGTGGTCCTGCTCATACTTTTTTTTCAACTCGACGACTGCCTGGGTGGAGTACCAGCGAGATTTCAAAAAGTTGCGCGCCGGCGAATCCTGCTGGAAGTCGATCTGAGTCTGAAACATCTGCCGCTGAGGTCGATAGTCGCGCGTGAGCCTTTCAGCGTACTTCGTGCTCCAGGAATGGATAAACACATCCACTGAGTCATTGACGGCGAAGAGGTGGCGGCGATAGTGCTCCAGGCCGATGCGGTAATCAACGTCCTCGCTCCAGGTAAGGTGTTGCTTGTTTGTGTAGAGGTTCCCCACCACGCCGTGCAAACATAACGCCACTCTCATCCAGCGCCTCCCGCAACGTTACAAAAGAGCGGGGGCAAGCCCGCCTTCCTGACCTCGAGTTGATTAAAGTGACCTGTGATCTTCGCGGAATAAGCTTTCAAAGTGAAACCAACCGAGCAAGTCGAAGAGTCTCGGGGTCAGGAAGGCGGGCTTGCCCCCGCTCTTTGTAACATAAGGTTGGGCCCGACCGATCACGGCAGGTAATGTTCAAGCAGATCGTTTCGCCTGATCGCCACAGCCTCGCACGACGGATACGGATTGCTGGCCGCAAAATCGTTGATAATGATTCGCTTGCCGTGAAGACAGCCGGAGACAATTGTCTTGCAGCGAATTCCCTGCTCCGCGAGAAACTGGCGGAACTTCCCCAGATACTCTTCGGTTCGAGAGGTCATGAAGATGATCTCGTGCCCTTCGTCCGAGAGGCGCTTCACGACACGAACGTTCTCCGCGATCGGCTCAAAGGCGTTTCCCCAGTTCTTTTCGCCGTATTTGCCGCAGTTTTTGAGAATCACCCCGTCGATATCGAATACATACGTCTTGTGCTTGCCAATTTCCTTGTACCAGTCTTCCAGGGTGTCCCAGCCTACAAAGTCATCGGCTTCAATGTAGTGAAAGAGCACCTTTTTCTGGAGCATCAGGTACGACATCACGTGGCTGACGTACAATTCACCGGCTCGCTGGAATATGTCGCTCCCGCGTATTTCCGTGTAAGCGCTCGCGAACTGCCCGGCATCCGCGGCGTAAACTCCCACGCAAATGACGTTGGATACGACATCCTTTTCAACAATATCAAGGATGACGTCGTTGTCGTCCTTGACTATAAAGCTCTTGGACTGAATCCGATCAACGGGCGAATTTTCATGGATGGACAGCCCCACGATGAAATTGCTGCGGGCCGGAACAGCGCTTCGCACAATGCAATCCGAGTCCTTGATGATCACATCGCCTTCAATCCCCGCCTGAGTGATCGATTGAAAAACCGTCTCAGCGGCCGAACTCGTTTCGTTTTCCAGGACCACAATATCGATTGAGCTATCAAAAATCTGTCGGAGAATGACATCGACGTGATGCCGCTCGCAGTGTTCTCTTAAAACTGTAATGACGGTTCGGTCGAATTGCCGATAGTCCATGGCTTCCAGAACCATGTCAATCATCAGTTTTCCCGTGGGGTGGGTGAGTACCCATTTGGGACGCAAATCGGGATATCGGCTGGAGCGACCCGCCGCGGGTACGAGTAGCGTTCTCATATATCAAATTTTACGGCAAGATGCTCAAGGGCGTCCTGCACGAATAAGACATTACGATGAGCATTCGCATATGGCAGGATCTGAAGCAGATTCACAACCAGTAATCGCCGCACGATTTCAACCTCGCGACGCTCCAGGTGCGAGAGAACCATGTCATAAATATGTGCGTTCTTGATGATCGGGCGCCTCGTCTCAAAGCGCCAGGACCACAAGATGAGAATGTCCAGCAGCAGCTTGCTTAGATCCAGGTATGGCGTCTCAATAAACGAATCCAGAAAGTCGATGAAATAGAGATTCGACTGATGTACAAGTATGTTCTCAAACGTGAGATCGCCATGGCAGTATCCTGTTGGTATGGCGCTCCAATCAAATGCCAGGCAATACTCGATATGTCTCTCAATCCGGAGACTGCTGGTGGACGAGATACTCCAGAGCTTTTCGCTGATTGGACCACCAAAGTCCGTGGTCACCTCGCAAATATTCGACCTTACGAAGGTGAGTAGCTGCTCAATTATCGGATCGAGGTCTCGAACCGTGTTGCGGGAGATGAAAGTGCTTAGCTGAACTCCGTTAACATACTCCATCGTGAAGTAGAAACGATCGTTCTCCGCGCCGCATTCGTAGACCGCAGGCGCCTTGATCCGGGAATGCTCAAACTCTCGCTGCTTGATCATTTGTTGCTCAAGCCGCTGGAAGTAGCCCGGTGCTCCCGAGACCTTTTTGACGAACCTTGTGTTCCCGCGCTCACAGAGAAACACGTGACAGCCGGAATGACCCTTCAGTTCCTTCAACTGACATAGCTGGGGCGGCTTTGCGGCAAGAGTTTGCATCGGCGAAGCATTATCGCAAGACGCGGTTCTCGGGTTTCATCCCGAACGTTTTGTGTAATTGAGGTGTTACGTTGACGCCCGTGGGCGGCGGCAAGGCTCGCCGCCGCAGGTTCGGGCAATTGTTATGGCAGGTCAAAATAGTCCTTAGCCCGTGCTGCGTCAGGCAGTTCTCCCGGCTGCAGAGGCTGATCCACGACCTCGACCCGGAAGCTCTCTTCTAACGGCGCGTTCCAGATACGCGTGGACAGGTTCACCTTGAAGATGCGGAACGACTTGATGTCTTCCTTGGTCGTATGGTCAGTTTCGAGGCGGTCGGTGAGATCGTAGAATTCCCGCGGCACGAAATCCGGACGTAGGTTGATGTTCGCCGTTTTCTCGCCGTCGCTGACCCACCATTCATACTTCATTTTACTGTTGCACTGCATTCCGCAGCCCTCGGCGACGATGACGTTGTAGCGATCGCGACTGGGGGCGCCGGTGACATAGTCGATGGTATCTTTCACGCCGGGGCCGGGATGACCGCTAACAATATAGAGATTATCGCGCGCCCACAGATCGTCTTGCGACAGAGCCTGGGCGGCAGCTTGCATCGCGCGGAAGCCAACCGCGGTGCCCCACCACAGCGATCCGGGATGCTGACAGATGGCGCCGTCATAATCCAATTCCAAAACTTCGCCCTGGTCCTTGATGCGAATCGTGACGCCCTCGGCTGCTTTCACGCGTTCACTTACGTTACTTGACATTCGATCTTCCTCCGGTTGAAAAACTCTCAGAGCTAACAAATCCGCGGCAACTGTTCCCCGACAAGCATGTCGACGATGCGGCGCCCGCCGAAAACGGTCTGCATCACGACCCGGCCGGGACGGTGGTTGGTAACGTCGCCTATCACCGCTGCTCCCTGGCCCAGCGGATGCGACTTGAGCGCCGCCAGTGCAGTTTCAGCATCTTCCGGCGGCACCACGCAAACGATCTTGCCTTCGTTCGCAAGATACAGGGGATCCAAACCCAAAATCTCGCAGAAGCCTTTGACCTCGCTACGGAGCGGCGTGCGGTCTTCGTAGATCTCAATGCCAACCTGCGATGCATCGGCGATTTCGTTCAAGACGGTGGCGAGTCCGCCGCGAGTGGCGTCGCGCAGGAAGCGCGTACCAGGAACGGCTGCCAACAACGTATCGATCAGCCCATTCAGCGAAGCGCAGTCACTCTCGATAACTGTAGTCAGCTGCATGTCGCCGCGGGCATTGAGGATCGCGGCGCCGTGGTCGCCCAACAACCCATTGACGAGGATCACGTCACCGGGTTGGGCTTTGTCGACACCCAAATTGACGCCGGTGCGAATGACACCCACGCCGGCAGTGTTGATGAAGAGCTTGTCACAGGCGCCGCGTTCGACAACCTTGGTATCGCCCGTAACCACTTTTACGCCGGCCTCGAGCGCTGTTGCCGCCATGGTCCGGGCCACCATGCGCATTGTTTCAACCGGCAGGCCTTCCTCAATAATGACCGAGCACGACAAGTAGAGTGGTATCGCGCCACCCACCGCCAGGTCGTTAACGGTCCCGCAGATTGCCAGTTTACCAATATTGCCGCCGGGGAATTCGATTGGCTTGACGACATAGGAATCGGTGGTAAAAGCAAGTCGATCTCCAAAGGCGGCCAGGTCCGACAAACTAAGCCGCGCCTGGTCCTCCAGCGGCGCCTGACTTTCGTTATCAAACATGTCGAGGAAGATGTCGTCGATCAAATCGTGCATCGCCTTGCCGCCGCCGCCGTGGGCGAGCGTGATGGTGGGAACACGCACCTTGCCGCGATGCCTGGGCTTGCCGTTCTTTTTGGTCAACTCTGCAACGCTACTCATGCCATCTCCTCAACGAGGGCCCTGGTGTCGTGAACTTTCTCGATGTCGCCGTACTGATAATAAGCAGCGCAGGCGCCTTCCGACGAAACCATCAGCGCGCCCAGCGGCGTCTCGGGCGTACAGTCTCGACCGAAGACCTTGCAGTCCCACGGCTTGATGACGCCCTTGAGCACTTCGCCGCATTGGCACGATTTGGGATCGGCAATCTTGAGCGCCGGCACGGAAAACCTACGCTCAGCGTCGAACTGCGCGAACTCTTCGCGGATGCGAACTCCCGAATGGTCGATCGACCCGAGGCCGCGCCATTCAAAAAATTCCCTCAATTCGAAGACCCTGCCGATCGCATCCAGCGCCACCGTGTTGCCGCCGTCTGGAACCACGCGGTTGTATTGATTCTCGATCTCCGAACGCCCTTCGGCAATTTGTTTGAGCACCATCCAAATGCCGTGCAGGATGTCGAGCGGCTCGAAACCGGCGATTACCAACGGCTTTTTGTAATGTTCGGCAATAAAGCGGTACGACGAATTGCCGATCACCATGCTGACATGGCCCGGACCGAGGAACCCGTCCAACTGCAGATCCGGCGAGTCAAGGATCGCTTTGATCGTAGGAATGATCGTTATGTGATTGCAGAACAGCGCGAAATTTTTGACGCCTTCTTTTTGCGCCCGCAGCACAGTGAGCGCGGTGCTGGGCATCGTTGTTTCGAAGCCCAACGCAAAGAAGACGACCTGCCTGTCCGGGTTATCCTTGGCAATCTGCAGCGCGTCAAGAGGCGAGTAGACCATTCGCACGTCGGCGCCATTGGCTTTGGCCTGCAGCAAACTTTCTTTCGATCCCGGCACTCGCATCGCGTCGCCGAACGTGGTGAAAATCATGCCTGGCATGTGGGCCAGGGCCACGCAATCGTCAACGCGTCCCATCGGCAACACACAAACCGGGCAACCGGGGCCGTGGATCAACTCGATCCCATCAGGCAGCATTGTCTCCACGCCGTACCGAAAGATGGCATGCGTATGGCCGCCGCAGACTTCCATGATGGATACTGGTCTATCTCCACTTCGCCCGTTTAGGATTTGGGGAACAAGCGTGCGGATTTCCTTAAGTAGAAACTGCGCCTTTTCGGGGTCCCGAAATTCGTCGACGTATTTCATTTTGTTCTCTTTCTTGTGTGTTGCGTTAAGTGCTCAGCCCGCATGGGCCAATGAACCGCGATCGTCCGCCAACAGTGTATGGACCAGGTCCCAGAGAATGTGATAGATGATGACGTGGCATTCCTGTACCCGATGAATGCTGTCGGTTTCGACTACCAGGCAATGGTCCAGGCCGATCTTTATCATTTCGCCACCGCTCATGCCGGCCAGGCCGACGGTTGTTACACCCATTTCCTTTGCCTTCACAAAACCCCTGACGAGATTGTCTGAGTTCCCGCTGGTCGAGATGCCTATCAAACCATCGCCGGGGCGCGCCTGCGCAATGATCTGACGGACAAAAACATGCTGGAAGCCGACGTCGTTGGCCACTGCGGTCATCATCGTCCGGTCGGCCGTCAGATCGATTGCGGTCAGGGCGACACGCCCGGCGGTCACCGGGTGTAGAAACTCAACCGCCACGTGCGCCGCGTCGCAGCTGGAGCCGCCGTTGCCCATTGTAAAGAGCCGGCCATTGCCCCGATAAACATCCGCAATGGCTCCGGCAGCAGCGACGACTGCCTGGCCATTTTTGGCAAAAAAGGCGTCAATCACCTTGTGATGATGAGCTGCCTTTTGTTCCACGGACTCAAGCAAGGCCGAGTTCATCGACAGTGGATCTTGCTTCTTGCCGTGCAAAAACGGGTAAAGCCCCGCGAGGTTTGGATCTTCCGCCAGAGTCATTACGTTTGGCCCACGAATTCGGGCATCAGAGTTGACGAGGGTGGACTCGATGCCGATTGCTGCATCGCGAGAAGTTCGGCCTGCACTTCGCCAAGCTCCCTGAGGACTTTCAAAGTGGCCTCAGCTTCCTCCTCGTTGATCAGGCTCATGGCAAAGCCAACATGCACCAAGACCCAGTGGCCCACACACTTTGGCAGCGGATGGTAATCGTCAACCACACACTCCAAACTGACTTCACGTTGGACGCCACTAACGTCGACGAGCGCCATTTGCCGGGCAACATCGGTGATCTTTACTATTTGACCAGGGATTCCAAGACACATTGCTTGCTCCTTACGTTGGTGACGCGCTCGACCGCAAGTGGGCCGGCTCCGAACGCATGATATGGCGCGCTGCCGCGATAGCCGCCTGTCCCAGCGACAGACCTCCGTCGTTGGTTGGGACTTTGGCGTGCAAGAGACAACTTAGACCATCTGCCTTTAGTAACCGCACTACTTCTTCTAGCAAGATCTTGTTCTGGAAGCAGCCGCCGCTGAGCGCGATCGTATTCACTGATGCGCAGTCCGCGGTTGTAGCTCGGATCCGTTCGACCATGTCGCGAATCGCCCTGGCGAGTCCGTAGTGAAAGCGCGCAGCCATTCGAGCAACAGGACTCTGTCTGCCGAGATCCTCCAGCAGACCTTCCCACATTGGTAACGAGTCAAGGTAGAGCAGGCCGCTGGTTGCGTTCTCGGTGATCACAAAAGTGTAGGGCGATTCAGCTGCCGGCTGCCGCCACGGCTCCACCAAGGCTTCCAACTCCATAGCGCCCTGACCTTCGAAGAGAGCGTGGTCGGCGCGCAGGCCCACAGCCGCCGCAACCGCGTCGAAAAGACGACCGCAAGAACTTGCCAACGGCACGTTTAGTCCTGTTTCCAGCATGCGATTTATGGTCGGCAACGGTTTGGCGATTAGGTAACGATAGAGTTCCAATGCGGAAAATTTTTCGACAAACCTGGCCCAGCCCGGTCCCGCGACCAGATGCGCGTAGGTGTTGCGCCAGGGTTCGCGGATCGCCTGGACTCCGCCCACCATCGCTACTGGTTTGAACGCGGCAATCCGCCGATAGCCAAGATAATCGGCCAACAGAAACTCACCGCCCCAGATCGTGCCGTCGTCCCCAAAGCCTAGTCCGTCAATCGCGATACCAAGCACGGGCGGAGCATCCAGCGCCACTCCGTTTTCTGCCATGCAACTGGCGATGTGCGCATGATGATGTTGCACTTCAAGAAGAGGCAGGTCGTCGGCCGCCGCGCATTGTTTGGCCAGTTTGCTGGAAAGGTATTCCGGGTGCATATCCGCAACCAACAAGCGCGGCCGATGATCGTAAATCTTCGAATAGAGTTGCAAGTTTTTTTGGTAATCCTCGAACGTCGAAACGTCTTCAAGATCACCCTGGTGCTGCGAAACAATCGCAGCGCCGTCTTTCACGACGCAGAAAGTGGCTTTCAACTCACCGCCAAAAGCCAGCAGATCCGGCGCGCCCGCGAAGCCCGACGGCAACGGCACCGAACTTGGCGCATAACCGCGGGCGCGTCGCATCACCGATGGTCCACCAGCGACGATCCGCACGACCGAATCGTCGATCCGGTTGGCGATTTCGCGATCGTGCATCAAGAGGGCATCGGCGATGTTCCGCAGTCCGGCCCGGGCGGTATCGAGGCTCGTGACCTGTGGTTCGTCAGAGATATTGCCGCTGGTCATCACCAGTGGCCGATCGATCTGCCGCGTGATCAATAAGTGAAGCGGCGTATAGGGCAGCATGAAGCCCACCGTATTCAGACCGGGCGCGATGCCTTCCGGCAACTTCTTTGGCCCATCAGCTGAGAGCAATACGATCGGGGCTTCGGGACTCCGCAGCAAGTCCGCCTCGGCTGGACTCAAGTTGCAGTACCGGCGAACCGTGTCAAGGTCTCTGGCCATAAGCGCAAACGGTTTGCCGTACCGATGCTTGCGTTGGCGCAACCGCTGCACGGCTTCTGCGTTGGTGGCATCACAAGCCAGATGAAATCCGCCCAGCCCGCGAATGGCAAGCACTGCGCCGTTTTTTAATAACTCGACAGCGGCATCCAAGGGCGTCGCCGGCGGAGCATCAGGAGTATCAGACGGTGTCGCGCTCGGATCCGTCCGTTCCAGCCAGATTGATGGCCCGCAGGTCGGGCAGGCGATCGGTTGCGCGTGAAAGCGGCGGTCGGCAGGCTGCAGATATTCGCTCGTGCAGGCAGTGCACATCGGAAAGTCCGCCATTGTCGTGTTGGCACGATCGTAAGGTACTTCTTTCACGATCGAAAAACGTGGTCCACAGTGCGTGCAGTTCGCGAAGGGATAGCCATATCGCCGTTCCTGCGGATCCAGCACTTCTGCGCGGCAGGCCTCGCAAATCGCCGCATCGGGAGTGACGCGCGTGCAGTTTTCGCCGCTTACACTTTCGGAAATCCGGAAGTCCTCAAAGTCCAGCAGGTTCAGGACCTGCGTTTCCACATCCTCGATCTGCGAAAGCGGAGGCGCCTCAGTGTGCAGCCGCGTAAGAAACTGCGAGATGGCACCGGAATTTCCGGTGGTTCGAATCAACACGCCAAAGCCGTCATTGAAAACTTCACCTACAAGTCCTTCGTCGCAAGCCAGTCGCCAAACGGTTGGCCGAAAGCCAACGCCCTGCACGGTCCCGCGGACACGGATTTCGACAGTTTGCCGAATCTCCATCGCACCCGACCCAGCGACGTACTGGTCTTGCGAAGTCTCCTGGCTATGAGTGTCCAATTTCACGCTGCCTGAACCCCCACGGACTCTATAGCCCTTTTTAGGCGACGTCCCACTCGCACTCGAGTCTCTTTAAGATTCTCCAACAAAGGCACAACCACGCGTACTACTTGCAGCGGCGAATCGGGCGGCGTAAACACGACCCGGTATATCGGTTCTTGCACTACGCGGCGCAATTGCTCGATCACCGTATCAAGTTTCTGCTGCAAGGTGTCAGAAAAGGCGAGGTCGGGAATGTCAATCAGCGACGTTTGCTGTCGGGGATCGCTCACACCCAACATGTGTTGCCGCACGAGTTTCGCCTCCCGCTGTTGGGCCTCCACTGTGGCGCCGGCAGCTCGCGACGTTGGTACTTTCCGTCCGCCGTGAATGAAAGCCACGCGGCTTTGCGCGGCCTCGGTAACAGCCCGCACGAGCGCCCGGTGACGGTCTAGATCGCAGGCCCAACCCCCGTTGAATGTCTTGCGGCTGGGATTGTTCAAATCAAACACGAACGCAGCGAAGAACGGCATTCCATAGTCATTAGGAATAGTGCGAACTTTTAGCTGCAACCCGTGCCGCTCAGCGCGCTCGACGATTTCGCGCACGTCGTCCGGCAGACTCTCCGGCTCGACTAATTTCGACGCGCCGCGAACGAATTCAAACGACCAAATGTCGCGCTCGATCAATTCCAACAGCGCCTGAATAGTTGCCTCAAGCAGCGAGTTCCCTGAAGCGAGGCCATTGGTCGATGAACCGAAAAGCGACTGTCCAACATCGGGTGCCGGATAGAAGATTAGTTCTGCAGGAAGAGCACACTCGGCCCCGCTCTCCAGGTCCCGAGCCGAGCTGAGCAACAACGATCCATCAAGGTGGACCTCGCGCTGAAGGAGCGGAACGAAATCAAGAATTGCATCGTCTGCCCGCTCCTGGCCGACTACGTCCCTGACAGATCCCCAGTGGGTTGGAACATGGCCTACACCTGGTTCGGCGAAAAAAAACTCCAGAGCCTCCATGTAGGCCCCGACCTCAGCATCGACACGGCGCAGGCCTTTCCCAAAAGTAAAGGCCTCGCCGCGCGCTTGCGGTCGCACACTTAGATACACCGGCACGCCCAGGACATCCAGACCGGTAATATCCGTCACCTCGCTTATGCCAGCAGTTCCGGCCAACTGCCTGGCATACAGCAAGGTTGTTTCGGGCGCTAAACAGCGCATGCTTCGAGCACCGCTTGAAACCATCCTTTTGATCCCCGCAAAAGGAACCCTTTTCGCAAGAAACTGTTAAGGATCCTGAGAGCTCGAAGGCCACGCCAACATGCGTTCCGAAGAAACGGACACACATCCGCGAGCTGCGACTTCTGGTCCCCTCGCGTTGGCGCGCGTTGTCATTTCAGCCAATCGCCATTGGCATGGAACGCCTAAAGCGATTGGTTGATGGAAGTAAGGATGGTCAGCCGTCGACGCCGTCGTCGTCTCCGCAGTGGGCGCCCAACGCGACGGTACCGCATACGCCGTCTACACCATCGTCGTCGCCGCAGTGAGCCCCGATCGCTAAGGAATGATTGCCTAACAGGCGTTCAAATCGTGCGAGGGATTCCCGATCCAAAGCAATCGATACTGTGTTCTTCGTCATAGTCTTCTCCTTATTTTCAAAGTTACAGGGTAGGCTTCAGGATTTTTCACGCCAGAACTGCAAGCGAGTGTCGGCACTATCTTCCATGGCAAGAAAAGATGCAAGTGTCAATCTGGTGTCGATAAGCGTACAGACGAGGCTTGAAATAATCCTAGCCGTTACTACCAAACGCGTTGCCACGATGAAACGCCGCAGCGAGTGCTCGGCTGGGGCGATTTAACCCAACATATCCGGCTGGCTCAGTTCCCAGAAAACGCCTGTTCCTTTTCCGTCACCGTGGAAGCGAAGGAGGGCGTTGACCTGGCACCGATTGAGCCGATTGATCGCATCATGCAGCCTGGTTGGCGCGTCGATCTCGTGAGTGACGGGCAACGGATCGTGAATGTGTTCGGCCCACCCCTCTTCTTCGAACACGCTCAGAATTGTCTCTTGGTTCCGCGCGGGAACTCGAAACCGCTTAACGATTTTTCCCGCCAGGGATAACTCCCGACGAATCGTGTCCCAGCGAGGTTTCAGGGCGCACTTCGTTGCCGTGCTTGTTTCGTAGGCCGCCGGTGTGGCGTTTGCGCGGGCCGTAGTTTCCGCAACAGCTGCAAGCGCCACCGATGTTGCCTGTGGACATCGGCCAGTATCCTGGAAAACATGTTCCGCCAGCGCGGCGCCGCTGGGGGTGAGAATGAAGCAGGTGTGATTGGCGAAAAAGTAACTGTTGCGGCGGCGGAACGAGCGATGGGGCTGATGGTAATCGGAGGTTTCCTCGCCGTGCTCGGCAAACCCATTGGCTACCACCCAACGGAGATCTCGGGCGGTTATTCCTGCCTCATACAGCCGGCCGGTTCGCAGGGCAAATTCCCAAACATTGACGCCAGTGTCCTGGGCGCAGAGGTAGGCTCTCCAAAGAAGAGCGAGTCCCGCGCGCAACCTCTCGTCGCTTAGTCGGGATGTTGATTCCCCGGCCCAATCGTCCAAGGGTTTTCGTTGGCTGACACTAGCGCCGGGCTTTGCGATCACAAAAGCACCCTCGTCGGACGGAAAGGCTTGTCAGTCACCCGGACAACCCTTGGATTAAGATTGTTCAGCCAGAGTCACTGGCTTACTTGTGCTTCATGGTGGTGCCGCTGGGACTGACATTGACCATCTGCATCATGCCCCGGTCCTCATGGCCCAGGATATGGCAGTGGAAAACGAATGTCCCGCTAAAGTCTACGAACCGGGTCCACATCTTTGCCCACCCTCCCGGAGGAATGGCGAAATTATCCCACCAGACCCAGGGTTCCTTGAGTGGTACGCCTGTGGTCTTCAACGACTGATCCATGTACGCCGGGTCAAACAGCGCAATAACCTGAAACGGATTGATGTGGATGTGGAAAGGATGCGCCGGGCCTCCGATGGGAGTGTCGTTGAACAAGTTCCACTCTTCGGTTGCACCAAGCTTCATGTATTGATTGATCTCGCCGTTGTACTGTATGCCGTTGATCGTGTGTGTCGGCGGCGCGTTGGGGAACAGAGGTGGCGCTGCGTTAGCCGGGTTCCGGTTACCCGTACTTCCTTTGGGGATTGGAGTAGGCGAGGGGCCGGGCAACTGTGTTTCGGTTGTGTTGAAACGAATTTCGCGCTTCAACATGCCTATGGGTGGACGGATGTCCGAGAGGAATCCCGGCATCTTGGGAAATTCAGCCTGACTTGGAAACGGAATAAGGTTCACAGCCGTTCCCTTTACTCTAACCGTGAACAGCAGCTTATTCTTTCCGCCAAAGGTCACCGGATAGTCGCCGGTAGCGTTCGGAGCTTGCACCAGTAAATCAATCCGGTTGCCGGGCGCGAGGCTACCGGTTGAAATCCAACCCTCGTCAGTCTTGATAGCCTTAGCCGGAACTGGAAATGACGCATTGACTGGCGCAGTTGGATCCGGATTGTAGTTCAAAGGATTCAGCTGCACGCCGTCCTGAGCGGTTTGTACCCACTTGATGCCCGTCGCCGGGTTAAGCGGCACCGCCGCCTGGTGGCAGGCATTAACAATACGCCACATCTGCGTTTCGTTCGGTTTCATCTCCACGATGGGGGTGAATTGCCCATTCACGGAAACGAGATCGGCTGTGCCTGAGGCACGAAGCAGCCCGAGTACCGCCGAAAACTGCTGCAACACCAACACCTCTTCTTTTAGCGCCTGCCCCTTACTTTTGTAGTAACCTCTCAGCGTAGTATCGTAATCACCCTCAATGATCAGCGCGCCGGCCATACCGTTAGCCAGGTTCAGCGCCGTCGATCCATGCTTGTGGGCGTGATACCAGTGAGTTCCAGGCGCTTGGCCCATGCTGTCCGGCTTACCATTCCATTTCGGAATTGTGAAGCAGTTAGGGAAAGCGCCGATGTAATACTGCGGCAACTCGTGAGCTGCCATTTGCTTCTTGTTGTTGTACCAGAGTTGCTCATCCAGCGGCAGGACCGGTGGTCCGCCCGGAGCCGGACTCTTACCGAGCCATGACGTGGTGTTGTCATACTGCACCAGCAGCTTCTTCTGCAACGCCTGCCACGCGGGCGGCCAGTCTGTCCATAGCATGGGCTGATGACCGTGCATGCATGCCGCAAATATCGCATCGAAGATAGCATCGACCGACTGCTCGTTGACCACCGGCTTGCCGTCGCGTCCGCGTGGTGAGGGCCGAACGTTTACCAGGACGTTATCGGAGATTCCGCTGGGACTGGTGTGCGTACCATGAAAATGCAAATTGGTCGAACTCGAACCGTGGAAGCAGTTTGGCGGATTTTCAAAACTCGGATCACCCGGATAAGTATTGCCAACGCCAAATGTCGTGTTTGAATCGCAGGCCTGACCATGTTCCGCAACGTCGAGTTGGCCATTAGGGAAATTGGCGACGTTCACATGGTTCAGAAGGGTGATTTGAATTGTGTCTCCGACGCTTGCCCGAAGCGTCGGTGCGGGAGTCGGGACGCCGCGACTCGTAGGCCAAACCTTTCTCATGGTTGGGCTGGCGCTCGCATCATAGCCGGAGAAATAACGCATCTGTCCGCTGTTGCATACATTCGGCTGGCCCGAGGCGCCCTGTCCCCAATAGGTCTTGTTTTCATCGACAACCTTCAGGACGGCCTTTAGCGTCTTGGCGGGGCCCGGACCCGAACTCGAGATATCCATTATTGATTGGAGCGGCTGGCCCGGAGCAATACAACTCGGCGCCTGCGGCTCGGCTACCAACGGTTCAGTGGCCAGAGCCGGCAGCATCGAACCAATCGCCAGGCCCGACGCTACGGCCATGGATTGTTGGAGGAAGTCTCGCCGACTAAACGCGGACTCTTCCTTAGTGTGAGACAACTCGTTGCGATCTTCCTCGTCAACGTGATCCATGATGATCTTCTCTTCTAACATGGCGACTCTCCTCAGTTAGGGTTGTTGCACAACGGCGTCCCGCAGCTCCCGCCAGGGGCTGACGATGACGACTCAGGCTTCGTCTTCAATGCTAACGCGACTTTTTCGTGGTGCTGGCAAACGCACCTTTCTTCGTCTTGCCACCAAACGCGCCTTTCTTTTTCCCAGGCGTCTTTACAATAATTAGGCCGCTTTCGCCTTTATGATTGACGCAAATGTAGGGAATTTTGCCGGCCGCGGGAAAAGAGACCTGATTGGACGACGAATTGGGCGCAACCTGGAATGGAATAAACCCCTTCGGGTTTGCAGCGCTGGGCGCTGGCCAGTGAGCCTCTTGGTCTCCATTGAACCAGAAGACGCTGTCGTTCACGAACACTGTCTGCGGATTCGGATCATACACCGCTGGCGTACCGTCTTTGATTTGGATCTTGTAGATCGACATCGAAGGTCCTCCTGTGTCTTCTGTAAGGTGACTCAGCCAGAACGAAAAGGAGCTGTTGAAAAGGTGCAGTTGAAAAGGAGCTGTTTAAAAGCAGCGGGAGTCTATCACAGCCAACAATAGTTGCAAGCATTCTTGCAACAAAATCGATCGAAAAATTACAAATGTTGCCGAAGGGCGTTTTAAGCTTGCGCCAGCACAGCCGGTTGAACCGGAAGCCAGGTAGCTACTTCGGCAAAATTCAGCGATGAAATTGCACTACCGACCAGGTCGCGATTCCCGGAGCATCAGCTTGATCGCGCGCGGTGAAATGACGTCCCATCAAAGCAGCGTCTGTACCGGGTCAAAATATTTCGGCGACGTAATTGCATTTCGAGATAACGCCGGCGGCTGAATTCTCGGCCGGCAACCCGCTACGCCACAAACTTGTAGCCGTGGCCGCGCATGGTGAGAAAATGCCGTGGCTCCTTAGCGTCGTCTTCCAGCTTCTGCCGCAACGAGCCGACATGAACGTCGACAGTGCGAGTCAGCATTCCGGATTCATAGCCCCAAACCTCGCGCAGCAGTTCGTCGCGCGAAAGCGTAGCGCCGCGTTGGGCGATAAAGTAGGTCAGCAGTTGAAACTCTCGCGCGGAGAGTTCGACCTGCTTACCGTTGCTGAGCACCTCGGTACTCCGAAAGTTTACAATGACAGAACCAAAGCTAAACGCGTCGAGCCGATTCGCTGCGCTCGCCCCGCTCGCCGTCGTCCGGCTGCGCCTGAGTAACGCTTCCAACCGCGCCAACAGCTCGAGCGGCTCGAAAGGTTTGCAGAGATAGTCATCCGCGCCCAGCTTCAGGCCCAGGACTTTGTCGATTACCTGGCCACGCGCCGTCAGCATCAGAATCGGTGTCGTGATACTTCGTTGTCGCAGATCGCGGCACACATCAAAGCCGTTTTTGCCCGGCAGCATGACGTCCAGAATGATCACATCGAAGGTGCGTTCGCGAGCGAGCGCCAAACCCGTCACGCCATCGGCGGCCGTCTCAACGCGATAGTCTTCCGCGTTGAGCAGGTCCGTCAGGGCCATCGTGATGCCTGAGTCGTCTTCAATCAACAGGATCTTGTTTGCCATCGTCGCCATAAGAATAAGCCGCGTTCGAAAACGGGGCAGTAGCCCGACCGTCAGGGAGGGCGTGAACCGTTCGCTAAAACGCCCTCCCTGACGGTCGGGCTACTGCCCCGCTCAACACTCAGGAAATCGGCAGATGCAACGTAAACGAGGTGCCGTCACCTGGCGCTGACTTCACCGTCACGCGGCCGCCGAGCGCGCGCAGGTTGCGCTCGACGAGACACAGCCCCAGTCCCGCGCCGCTGGTCGTCGCACTCACGTTCCGTCCCCGATAGAAAGGTTCAAAGATATGCGGCAGATCCTTCGGCGCGATTCCGGGCCCGCGGTCAGCCACAGTGATTTGCACTTCCCCGGCCCTAGCGCCTGGCGCGACACTCGCGGTTACCCTCAACCACTTGCCTGGCGCTGCGTACTTCAGCGCATTCTCAAACAAATTCTTCAAGGAACTTTCCAACGCCGGTCCATCAGTGAGCACGGGGGGCAGACCTTCTGCAAAGTGCTGCTCGATTTGCCAGCCGTCTTCCGCGAAAGCCACGGCGTACTCGGCCAAAGAGCGCTCGGCTATCTCAGTCACGTCCGTCGGTTGTCGGTCATAAACGCGACGGCCCGATTGAATACCCGCAAAGCTAAGCATTCGCTCGATCTGATTGATCAGCCGACGCGCTTCACGCTGAATCACGTCACCGTATTGCTGCACCCGGCTCGGATCCTGGATCGTGCCCTGCGATAAATTGTAGCTCGTCGATTGAATAACAGTGAGCGGCGTGCGCAATTCGTGAGAGACGCCCGCCACGAACTCCATCTGCTGTCGCGCCAAGCGGCGCGCGCGCAACGTGGCCAACATTAACATCACTGAGCTGCCGGCCAACAGCACGAGCATAACGAAACTGAAAAGGAGGATATGTAGTCGGGCATTTTCGACCAGCGCTTCAACCGAACCGGCTTTGTTTTTCACCACCAGCAGCCAGGCACGGCCATGGTCTGCGCCGGCGCTTCCGCGATTGCCGCCAATCTCGCCGAGCGGTACGCCTTGCGGGCCAGACACAAACGGCTTTGGTCCCGGTCCCGGCCGCGACGGACGACGCTCGTTCGGCGCGAAGCCATCGGACGAACGCGGCGGCGCTTGACGATCCTGCGGCAGGTTTGCGTCAAGCAAGACAATGCCGGCGTCAACCTGTGAAAACGACGCAATCGTCAGCGTTGGATCCGAACCATAGATCATACTCAATGGGTCGATCGCAACGACCGCCACCTGATAACGGGCGCCAGTCCCGTAATGCCGCGCCACTAGTTCGGGAATCAGATACTGACGGAGATAGTCATTATCGACTTCAAGAAAACACCAGCCTCTCAGTTCGGGCACATTATCCGATCCCTGCTGAGGTGCGGGCCCGAGCGACTGCAGCCAGTCGCGCGGCTCCAGCGACTCTTCTGATGACGACGTTTGAATCATCGCGTTGCGGGGTCGTGGCCTCTCTGAGCCACCGGTAACGAGTGGAAATATCAACACCGGTCTGCCTTGAAAAAACTCAAACGCAAATTCATTCGGGAAAAGTGGGGGCTGTCCTCCGGGCAAACGCAGCCGCTCCTTCAGAACGCGGCGATAGACGACAAACTCGTTGGGCCAGTCTTCAGTTTTGAATTGGTTGTCGCCTGTCTGCAGCCGTCTGAAGAAAACTCCCTTGTCGCTTTGCGTGGCGATACTGATAGAGGCTAGTAGTTGCGGACGGCCAGAAGTGCTTTCCCATCGTCGAGCAATCTCAATCATGTAGGGCTCAAAGGTGTCATCGTTTCTTTCATCCGGCGGCGGACGGAAGAAAGGCGGCAGTTGCAGCAGGGCTTCTCGGAAGTCACCGCTGAAGTTTCGTAGCGCCACCTCCATGGCTTCACGACCTTGTCGTCGGTGGGCATCGGCCGCGAAATTGATCCAGCGATACTGAAGCACACCGGCGAGCACCGTGAGCAGCAACACCGCCACGCACGCCAGCACCAGCCAATTTATTCTGACACGTCTGATCCGATCGAACATCGCTCGCAGTATAACTTTCAAATTTGGTCATCGGTATCGGCCTGGACCAAAGACTTTACCTCGTCTTTACAAAACGGCGATCACTTTACGAACACTTTACACAGTCACGCCAACCTTTCGCTTAGCATAGCCGTACATCCTTGCAGTTCCACAAAACTTTCAAGAGGAGATCCAAAATGCGAAAACTTGCAATTCTAATCATCCTGGTTGCAACCGCCGCCGTCGCGTCGCCGCAGGAACCGCCGAAAACCGCCAGCGCGCCGTCCGATGCGAAAAAGGCTTTCAATACAATTAAGACCCTGGCAGGTTCCTGGCAAGGAAGTATCGGCGATTTGTCCACGCAGGTGACAATTCGCGTGACTTCCGCCGGCGGCGCGATCATGCACGATGCCTTCATGGCGAAGACTAATAAGATCACCATGTTTTATTTGGAGGGTGACCGTCTATTGCTGACTCATTACGGTGGCGAGGGAAATCGGCCGCGCTTTGAAGGCAAGTTAACGCCAGACGGAAAGAGCATAGAATTCAGCTTTCTCGATGTCGCCGGAGGCACACAGAGAGGACTCATGAAGCGCATGATGTTCACCATAGTTGACGCAAACAATCATGTTATTGAGGTGACGTATATTCTGCCGGACGGTAAGGCGGTGGAGGCGCGCGGAGAATTTCAACGGACAAAATGACCGAGCTGACTAATCGCTTTTCTCGTCCCATCGGGACGAAATGTTTATAGAACGCGCGACCTCAAAAGACTTCCCTCACTCCATGGGAGCGAACTTGCTCGACTTCTGATCGATCGCCGGAAACATTTGGCTCCTGTGGAGCCAGTCCATGCTGATAGTTTATTGATGTTCGATATGAGGAAGGTGGTGAATCATGTCAAAGCCAATCTCGTCATCCGCCGCGGTGCCGATCGCGTACGTCCTGCTGCGGATCCTAATCGTCGTGAACTTGCTGGGCGGCGCCGCGATCCTTGCTCTGCTGGTGGTCCTTCCGAACGAGCAATGGATTATGTCCGCTTTCGACCTCTCTCCTTCGCCTGAGGCTGCGCGGCTGGTCCTGGGCCTGCGCGTGATCGCCGTGCTTGGTCTCGTCGCAACTCCGCTCAATCATGCCGTCCTGAAGCGGCTGGTCGCGATGGTTAAGACGGTTCGCGCGGGCGAGCCATTCGTCGTCGCGAACGCGTCTCGTGTGCAGGCGATCGCCTGGGTGCTGCTCGCGCTGAACGTTCTCAGCATTGTCATCGGCGCAATCGCCAAGGCGGTTTCAACTCCGGCGCATCCGCTTCATTTAGACGCAGGCTTTTCAATCAACGGCTGGCTCCTCGTACTCCTCACTTTCGTGCTGGCTCGCGTGTTCGCGGAAGGCGCGCTCATGCGCAAAGACGTGGAAGGGACAGCGTGATTGTCTAGTCGGAGTAGGGATGCGCATTGCTGCACACCCCCTCCGCAGATCCGGACGAGCGCTACTAACGCATCCGGCTCCTGCCTTAGGTGATGACGCCAAGGCGTCGCAAAGGAAAAGGGTGATGGAGCATCGGCGGTGGCAGCCACGCGTCGTCCCCATCCTCCAGATGTAATATTCAAAAAGAGTGCTCGCGTCCCAACAGAAGCGCGAGCATCCTCCTCCTTAAGAATTTCAGTCCGCCCGCAATCTCGCATCACACGAAACATCGCTGAACTCGCACTGACGGAACCGCGACACCTTTCAGGATTCTCGTTCTCCCATCGCGGCGACGACAAAAGAGGCAGAGCAGATCCGCAAACCTTGCCGCAAGGAAGATGGGCCAGAGCGACACTCTTCGCGCGATACGCTTGTAAAGACTCCTGAAGCGCGAGCCTACCGCTGAAGTGGCTCGCAAGGACTACGGTTGCCCTCGTTGTCACACCCCAATGTTATGCCAATAACATTGCAATGGCGGATAAGCGTATTAGTTCTTTCTGGTTGACACGTGATCAAAAAGGAGTATCATTACTCAGTCTCTCACGTACGATAACCTTCCCGGCACGGTCTCCCAGTCGTTTTGGGACAGGTAAAGGCGAGGCCCTTCCCAGATAGGCCCCGAGCAATATCGTCAGCCAATCCGTTAACAATAGTTGGCGGTGCTTCAGAAGAAGGTGCGGCAGTGTATTCAGAGCATCCACTTTTGCCAATTACGCATGGGTCTCGGCATGCTTCAGACCACGTCTGCCGTTCCAAGTGCCGTGAACAAGGAGGTTATCCGGGCACACTCTTGCCCACTGGATCTTTATTCCAAGATCTAAAATCTCAAGTTTTTCGTTAGGGATATGAAGTTTGCGTAGGAAAGCTCCGTCATTATGGCCAGTAACGACGGAGCATCTAAACAACACAGCCCTCACTGCCTAAGCGTAAGAGTGTGTCGCTCGACAGCCCGCATCATAACGCAAAGTGCAGTGTGGACTCAAGATGTAGTTCTACAGGAGTCACAATGCACGGATACCTATCCGGTCACCCCCGAATTTTCCAGGCTCGCTATAGCCAATCAATTACCTGATTCTCGGCGATAAGCCGTGTTTTCTTGTACCCGACATACGTCATCCTGGATAGATCGGCGTCTCAGTTGGTGACGGGGAAAGTGTTTGGGTTTGGGACTCCATTTACCAAATGGAGCCGTTATGAATATCGAACCAAACGAGGATACCCCCCAATGGTATGTAGTACACACGAATCCAAAGCAGGAGGAGAGAGCTAACAGCAACTTAAGGGCATGGGGCGTTGAGACCTTGAACCCCAAGCTGAGGACTCGCCGTTATAACCAGTTCACCGGCGCCCCAACATACGTCGCCCAGCCCTTGTTTCCGCGGTACATCTTTGCCAAATTTGACGCTGGTAGACAGCTACCAAAGATTTGGTACACCCGCGGTGTTCACGAAATTGTCAATTTCGGCGGAAAGCCGGCTTCGGTCGATGAGGACATCATCCGACTCATTCACGAGCGAATTGACAAAAATGGTTTTGTCCGGACCGACGAAGACGAGCTCAAGCGCGGCGACAAAGTAGTCGTTAAGGGTGGGCCTTTGAGAAACCTCATGGGAGTTTTCGACCATGAACTCAAGGAAAAGGACCGTGTGATGGTGTTGCTCACAGCCATCAGCTATCAGGGCTGTATGGTCGTGAGTAGAGACTTACTTCAAAGAGTTCCAGGCTAAGACAATCATCAGGACCGAACAACTCTTAAGCTTTCTGAGTGTTCACCAATGCCGGGCATGTACCTGACCTGGACACAAAAACGGGCGCCAAAAAGGCGCCCGTTTCGTTTACAAAATTGATGATTTTCAGTTAAAGCGAAAAGGATTTAGAGATCAAGGTCACATCCGGTTTCGCGACGGCCGTCTGTAACTGGGAATTGGTTGCGGCATTGAGGGGTGGTAACCCGTAAGACTGATCAACGAGTCTGAACTTTAGAGGCTCGGTTGCTCTGGTCTGCAACTGCAATTCGACCCCTTGTTGTGGAAAGCCATCCATGCGTAAGCCCCACCGATCCGTCGGTTGATCATTGACCGGCGTCTTGTTAACTGAAGCGCTTAAGACCTGAGCATTGGAATCGAGGAACACGGACACCACCCCAGCCTGGCGCGGTGAAGAGACTCGCATTCTAAGAGTGCGTACGCCATCAACCGACTTATCTTCGATCACCGACATCTCCGGCGCGGACAATTGTGCAAGCGGAGCGGGGTTCAGCGTGTACTCTCGTGATTTTCTTTCGTAAGCAAAGTCCGCTAGATTTCCCTTCTCGCTAGCTCCGGCAAGGAACTGCGAAGTTCGCTGATCGCGCTGTGTCGGATCGCCGGCCCAGACTGCTTTCCCAGTATCCGCATTGAACGCGTAATAGATATTATTCGATGGTCCATCCGGAGTTGCGGCATTAGTCAAAGCTCCCACCACGAGCAGAATGATCGCGACGACGGCCGCTGCCCCAGGCAACGCCCACTTGCACGGCGCTGCGATCCAGCGCAGCTGTGGCAACAAGAGACCGAATAACAACACCAGCATCGCGACCACTAAGAAGGACCAGATTAGTGTCAGGCCCACAAAAATCTGATAGATGACCGGCGCCATCAGAATGATTCCGGGCAGTGCGCAAAGGCTCAGGATCAGGGGGTTGAGCAAGCTACTCGTCCTTTTACTCTCTGGCGCAAGTATCATCCATCCGATTCCGATCAGACTGAACAACAGCGGCCAGTGAAAGACAAAAGATGCTCCCGGCAAGAAAAAGCTGGTGACGACCATCAGGAGAAACCACCAGAGCAAAGCACCGGTTGCCAGGCTTTCAATCCCGGCTCGATCGCGCACGAAGTTGTAAACGGCAAAGGTTGTCGCTATGGCCAGCGCCGCGAAGCCAAGCAACAATAGGCGGCTTTGAGTGGCCGCCGGTGATGGACCAGAACGAATCAGCCAAATGAGTTTCCAGAGTAACCAGCTCGCAAGTGAAGCAACCACCAGACTCACCAACAGCGAAACAAATCCCAACAGGATTCCCTGAACGGTCAGCTTCCGTCTGGCAAGACCCAAAATGATAACCGCCACAAAGAGAGCAGAAACAAGGAGTGTTAGCGGAATGACCCAGGCATTTGAATAACGGACCAACCAGTTGCCAAACAGATCGAAGTAGACGGCGTTTCCTTGTTTTGTTTGGCTCAAATCCACACTTCCGAAATCACGCGTGAGCCCCAGCGCGTAAGATCCCCGATGCTGGATAGTGTCTTGATCTACTCCTTGCAGATTATCGAGTGCCGTGTGATAGCGAGCCAGGCCGTCAATATTGGCAAAGTTGAGACTCGGCATCCCCGCCTTTTTGAAAGCGGTCAGGTCAGTATCATTTGGCAACAGTTTGTAGATCTCGTAGGAGAGCGAATGGGCCACCGGAAATGGAGCGCCCTGCGCTAGCTGTTCGATCAGCCAGCGGTTGTTTTCGCTCGTCTCAAACATCATTACCGGACCAGTACTGCCGCGCGCGTCGAAGTTGAGCGCCACCCCGACCTCTTTGGCCCATGGGTGTTCGGAAACAAAGGCGCGTGCTCCCAGCAGTCCATTCTCTTCTCCGTCACTAAAAAGAAAGATCACGTCGTTCTTCAGCGGCGGTCCTGACTTGAGCGCTCTGAGCGTCTCGAGCAAGGACGCGACGGACGTACCATTATCACTGGCGCCATAGCTGTTCAGCACTGAGTCGTAATGTGCAGAGAGCAACACTGCCTTGCCGCCGGCCGTCCCTTTCAATCGACCGAGAACATTTTGAACCGTCGCCACTTGCAGCGGCAGCCCTTTGCCGTACGCCATTGTCGCTTGTTGAATCTGCGGCTCGACACCTGCTTCGGACAACTGCTTAACAAGGTAGTCCTCGACTGTCTTATGTTCGGCCGAGCCGATGGGATGCGGTCTCTGCGCGATTAGAGACAGATGCCGAACCGCGCGACCGGCGGAAAATAAATCTGGGGAGACGTTAGCGGCGGCAGCGGCCGGCGGATTGTTTTCACGAATACTGAAAGCTGCGACCAGCACAAGGAACAGAGCGACCAGGATCGCCCTTACCGATTCTTCCTTGATCAAAGAGGCTGTTTTCCAGTTGACGGTCTTGCTTGACGAGTTGACCCAGGCCACGATGTTGTCCTCCGGATCGGAGTCTTAACCGATCTCAATGGGGTTTAGAACTTTTGAACTGAGACCTAAGAAGGCCGCGGGCGGATGAATGTCAGGGCTAATCTCGATTGACTAGCCGCTTAAGCTCGCGAGACAGAATTTGCAGGATCAGCGAATCAGAGGTGTGAATGAAAAAATGGTCTCCCGGCAATTGCCAGAGATCAAATGAGTTGGTGGTGTGGATTCGCCATGACTCCAGATCTGCCCTGGAAGCCAGACCGTCTTCCAACCCGCCAAACACCGTGATAGGGCAGTTCAACGAAGGCCCGCTCGAAGCACGGTACTTATCCGCAATCGCGAAGTCCGCGCGCAGAGTCGTGCTTATCATCCTCATCAATTCCGGATTCTCCAATACTTCCGGCGGCGTGCCGTTGAGCGCTTTCAATTCCGTTATGAATTCATCTTCCGGCAGGTCGTAAAGCCGCGGTAAGTTTCTGGGAAGGTGTGGGCCACGGGCTCCCGAAACGAAGAGATGACTCACGTTGACACCGAACTCAGCAGCAAGTAGGTGGGCCAATTCAAAACTTGCCAGCGCGCCCATGCTGTGCCCGAAGAGCGCGATTGGCAGATCCAGAAACGGTTTGAGCGCCGTGGCGGCCGCCGTCACCAAAGAGTCCATAGTCGCTAAAGGAGGTTCTTTAAAGCGACTACCTCGACCCGGCAGTTGCGCGGACCAGACCTCAACCCCCGCCGGCAAGTAATTCTCCCACCCGCGATAGATCGAGGCGCCGCCGCCCGCATACGGAAAGCAAAACAAACGCATCACGGCCCGAGGATCAGGCCTCGGGCAACTGAACCACGAGCTTGGAGTTCGTTTTTGTGACACACTCAGCACTCTTCACCTCACGAGCCACTAAGCAGGCGACCGTATAGTGCGACTTTAACCTATCGCCGCTTCTTCTACCTTTTCCAAATGGCCGACACCGTCGAGCGTCTTCAAATCAATATTTGCTATGCACCGCACCTTTGTGTAGTCGAGAGACAGACCACCCACCACACGCACCTGTCCCGTTCCTTCTTCAAAGTTAGCGCCGACAAAATCGGAGGCTTCCTTGTCAACTTTCAGCCCAAGTTCTGTGCCGCCCTGAGTATTGGTAAATTTAACGCGCAGGTAGCCATTATCAAGGGCGTCCTTGAAACTTTTGACCGATGGCTCAGGACGTTGACTGACTATGACCGGATGATCTCCAACGGATAGCCGATCAACCAGGCTCTCGCCTTTCGGAGTTGGATCCGCCGCAGCCGGAGGCGGCGGGTTCTGGGCCAACTCTTCCATTTTCTTTCTTAAGCTGAGCGGCCTCATGTCGGTCCATACTTCTTTAATGTAGGCCAGGCACTCCGCTTTGGTGCCTGACTTTCCAGCATCGTTCCACCCGAGCGCGTTTTCTTTGTACTCAGGCCAGATGGAATATTGCTCCTCGTGGTTAACTACAACTTTGTAGATGGTTTTGTCTTCATCTTCATCATGTTGAAAGGACATTTGATCTTCTCCTTCGCGAACTTGTATTTAAGCGACTCGTGAAAGCCAATCATCCGACTGATCAGCCCTGCTGTGCCAACTCGAAACGGTGATTCTCCCCGCTATCAGCCGGTAGCCCCGTAGGGAAACTCGTGCGCTGAATCTCTGCGCAGATTTGCCGCAGGTTTTGTTCTGCCAGCGGGCGGTCTGTAATCCGTTGACCTCCTCTGGGGATATCAACCTCCATTGAAAGCAGATCATCGCAGGCGGTCACGAACTTCTTGATCTGATCGATAGTGAGCCCTTTTCCTTGGAGGTAAGGCAAAATCCAAAAATCAAAGTCGTACATCGGCAGCCAGGTCGAGTTGCTCACCGACTTAAACAACTTCGCCACCATTTCGCAACCCTGCTCCCACTGCATCGTGTTGTGTTTCCACTGGTACCCGAAGCCTGAGATTCCATGTACATCCCTGCTCTTGGAATAGATTGGCGCGCGTGGATTGTTGTACCAAATCTCTCCGCGGAAAAACGTTGGCCCGGCGTCCTGCAGCAACTGAATGGTGTTGTCCACGGTTTGCTCAGTCTCTCCCGGGAATCCGATTATCAGTGAGGCAAAGGTCATGATGCCACTGGCATTCAGGAGCTTCATGCCCCGCAGATACTGTTCAGGCGTGGCCACTTTTTTCATGATCTTGAGCACGTCCGGATCTCCGGATTCGATGCCCAGAAACACGCCACCACAATTGCTCCGGGCCATCAAGTCGCAAAGCTCTTCGTCCATGATGTTGCAGCGCAAATAGGAATACCAGCTGAAGGTAAACTGATTGCGAATCATCATCCGCAAGATCTCTTTGAAGCGATCCGCGGGCACGTTGAACGTGTCGTCGATGAATACCAGATTGCGCACGGTTGACCGCTCCTCAATCTGGCGCAGCTCGTGCTCTACTCCCGTGATTTCCTGTGGCACCCACTTCCCTGCTCTCACCGGGTAGTCACAAAACGTGCAGCGGAACGGGCAACTCAGAGCCGTTCGCGTTTGCAGGGTCGAACCCAGATCCTTGTGGCTGTAGTTGGACCAATCGATGTTGGAAAGCGAAAACTCAGCTTCAGGACCAGTGAATACAAACTGACCTTGCCGCTTGATATAGAGGTTTCTAACCTTGCGTAGGTCGTTGCCCTCTCTCAAGCTCAGCAACAAATTTGCCAGCGTCTGCTCGCCTTGTTTTTGCTGCACGTAAACGTCTCCGCCAATCTCTTCGAGGACCACACGGAAATCGGCTTCCTCCAAATAGTAAGCCAGGTTATCTATCAGCGGACCGCCCACGACGATCATTGAATCCGGGCTCTTTTCTCGAACCAGCTTCACTACTTCTTTGGCTATGATCGGCGTCAAGTAGAGGGTAGTGGTTATCGCTATCACCTTTGGGCGCCGGCTCATTAACTCGTCCAACTCGTCGCTCTTTGAGTGGAAGAAGCCCGAGAACTCGGCGTCGATGCCTAAGTGACGAAGAAAGCTGGCGAGGTAGACAGGCGCGACCTGCGTCATCTCCGTCCAATGCATCCGCTGACCGGTTTGTTGATTGAGCACGTCCAAATACGGCAACTTCCGGCCGTCCAGGGTGATGAAGTCCATCCTGAGGTTGCGATACTCGCCCGACGTGAGTCCCTTCTGTCGTTGCAGGTTCTCGTGGAAATCAAAACCTAAATCGTAATGGCCAAGGATCAGACATTCGAGCGATGACTTTGTAGAAAATGCGGACTGGTTCATTGCTACTCCTTTTCGCAGACTGGTTTCTTAGATCCGCCTACGATGAAAACCGATTAGGTGCCAAGGCAAGCCATTTCAGACTCCCGGCGGACTAAGTTCCGCTGCGTCGCAAAAGCCGGCTTCGGTGAAATTCTGGCGTTGAAAATCTTGCGTGTGGTTCAAAAGGGAAGACCTTGCCCTTCGATCGGAATATTTGGTGGCGTAGTTACTGACCGGGGACCTGGATGATTGGCGATTACTTCCTTCAGCTTGATACGACTTGAGCTTGGCGGCTCTGGTCCAGGTTCACAACTGGTTCCGTCTTCACAACCGGTTCCGTCTTCATGTAATCGTCCAGCCAACCGGCGGCGGGATCGCTCTCAAAGACCATCAGGCGTCCGCAATCAGCCGGGTTGGGCGCCCGGTGGTAACGAAAGACCATCTTGTTCTCCATCCTTCCCACCACCTCGATCTTCCCGGTGCGGTGAGACATGCAGAGTCTGGCCTGTTTGGCCAAACCGGCAAGGTGACGCCGAGCCTCCTGGAATATTTCCCACGCTTCTTCGACCGGCACTACAAAAGGTTCGTTGCCAAGGGTCGGTCGACAAAGGAAAAGGTAATAAGGCACGACGCCGTTATAAGACAACGTGCTAAAGAGTTCGGCGATGACTTCCGGTTTATCGTTAACCCCACGAATTAGCGGTGATTGGTTTACCGTGATGGCGCCGGCCTTCTGCAACAACTGCAGGCCTTTTAATGCAGGCTCAGTCAATTCCCGCGGATGATTGAAGTGGGCCATGATGAATATTTTTCGATCCGGCAAACTGTATTCACTCAGCATGTCGAGCAGGGACGGATCGTTGAGGATGCGGTAGGGATCGAAGGCCGTCATCTTGGTGCCGATACGAATGATCCGTACATGATCGACTTCCCGCAGTTGCTTGATGATGTGCCCCAATTTCCCGGTCGACATGATCAAAGGATCGCCGCCTGACAGCAACACATTGTTAATTTCCGGATGGCGTTGGATGTACGCGATCGCATCGGTGACATCGTTGGTGACTTCGTCGTTGTCCTGCGTAAACAGTCGCTTACGAAAACAAAAGCGGCAATAAGCACCACAGACGTTATTCACCAATAGCAGGGCGGTGTCGACGTACTTATGTTCCAGGCCCTTCAGGGCGGTGTAGGACAACTCATCGGACGCGTCCATTTCTCCGAACTCACCGAGTTCCTGAATATCGGGCATGACGATTCGCCGAATCGGATCGTCCGGATCGTCCCAGTTGATGAGCGAGTTGTAGTAATCATTGGTGCGGAAGGCAAACTTGTCGGCTACCGGAGCGAGTTGTTGCCTGTCTTCCTCACTCAATGCAGCGACCTGCTCTAGCTTGTTTATGTATCGAGGTTTGATAGTCACGAGGTCCATGAAATTACTCCTTGATGGTCAACTATTTGATCATCGTCGGGACTGATGGAAATTAGCTGGCGTTTAGGTTAGGTGGTTTAGTTCTTGAAAGGACCACCCGATAGACTTACATCGGGAAGGCCTCTGAGGGATCGTTCGAAAATATTTGCTGGTTGAAAGAATTTCGTTGGTGCACTGACGCGGGGTTAGTGAGCCAATTTCTACCCTCTGCGCTGTCCCTGCGGGCTCGAGGTTTCGCAGAGACGACCAGATTATTAGGCAGCGGCGAGGCTGCGCAGCGCATGCAGATCCTGCAGCGAACACACGCTGGGCTGGTTGCTTTTGAAGGCGCCGATCGCCTCGACAATGGCCCGCGCACCGGTCATGGTTGTCACGCAGGGAACGTTGTACTGGAGAGCGGCATGCCGGATGTCCTGCTCGTCACAATGTGAAACGCGACCCAGTGGAGTATTTATGATCAAGGCCACGTCGCGGCGCTTGATGTGGTCCACGATATTCGGCCGGCCCTCATTCACTTTGAAAACTTCTTCAACTTCAAGGCCAACTTCGCGCAGCCTGGCCGCCGTGTCCAACGTGGCCATTAGCTTGAAGCCCAATCGAGCCAGACGTCGCGCCAGCACGACCGCGTGGCCTTTGTCCGCATCGTTGACGCTGATAAAAGCCGTACCGCTTTGCGGCAGTGTCAGCCCGGCGCCGATCATTGCTTTTCCATAGGCCTCGCCAAAGGTGTCGCCAATACCCATCACTTCACCGGTCGAATGCATTTCCGGTCCCAGAACGGGATCGACTTCGGGAAACTTTGCGAATGGGAACACCGGAGACTTCACAAAGAATCGAGACACCGTAAGTTCGTCCGGCAGATTGAAGTTCTTGAGACTTCTTCCGGCCATAACCAGCGCCGCAATCCGCGCGATGGCCACGCCGGTGGCTTTTGAGACGAAGGGAACGGTCCGTGAAGCGCGAGGATTGACTTCAAGCACGAACACGCGATGGTCCTTAATTGCAAACTGGATGTTCATCAGGCCCTGCACCGAAAGAGCTCGGGCCAGCTTGCGCGTGTAAATTCGCATCGTCTCGATATGCTCGGGATCGATGCGAACCGCAGGCAACACACAAGACGAATCGCCGGAGTGAATCCCGGCTTCCTCAATGTGTTCCTGAATACCGGCGATCACGCAACCGCTCTCGTCCGCCAGGGCGTCAACATCGAATTCCGCAGCTTGCTCCAGGAATTTGTCGATTAGGACCGGACGATCCGGAGTAATTTCCACCGCTGCGCGCACGTAATGGTCCAGGCTTTCCTCGTCATAAACGATCGCCATCGCGCGTCCGCCCAACACGTAACTCGGACGGACCAACACCGGATAACCAATCCGTTTCGCAATTACTTTGGCCTCGTCGCTGGTCGCAGCCAAACCGTTTTCCGGTTGCGGAATTCGAAGCCTGGCGAGCAGTGCTCCAAACTGCTGACGATCCTCAGCCAGATCGATGGAAGCCGGCGAGGTGCCGATGATCGGCACGCCGGCGCGCTGCAGCGGCATCGCCAGATTGAGCGGCGTCTGACCGCCAAACTGCACGATGACACCAGCCGGCTTCTCGACGTCGACAATGTTCATCACGTCTTCGAAGGTGAGCGGTTCAAAGTAAAGTCGATCCGAGGTGTCGTAATCAGTCGAGACGGTTTCCGGATTACAGTTGACCATGATTGTTTCATAACCGGCTTCGCGCAACGCGAACGCCGCATGGCAACAGCAGTAGTCGAATTCAATTCCCTGCCCGATCCGATTGGGTCCCGAACCGAGAATCATGATCTTCCGCGCGTCAGTAGGCGCGGCTTCATTTTCTGATTCGTAGGTTGAATAAAGGTAGGGTGTGAAGGATTCAAACTCGGCGCCGCAGGTGTCTACCCGCTTATACACCGGAGTGACGCCAACCCGCTTGCGATGAGCGCGCACCTGCGTCTCGGTGGATCCGGTAAGGTAGGCCAGGCGACGATCGGAAAGACCCATCTCTTTGAAACTCCTCAGCGTCGGCGTCGGAATCTCTTCGAGTTGACGACCTTCCACTTCTCGCTGAGTTTCCATCACCGTCTTGAGTTGCTCCAGAAACCACGGATCGATTCGCGAGAGCCGGTAGATTTCCGACAACGGCATGCCCTGGCTGATGGCGTAGGTCACGTAAGAAAAACGCTGCGAATTAGGACGGGCCAGCTTTCGCTCCAATTCAGTCGGCGACACATCTTCAAGGCGAAGCGGATTGACAGCTTCGAGCGACCGTAATCCTTTGAAGAGGGCCTCTTTGAAAGTTCGGCCGATCGCCATTACTTCTCCGACTGATTTCATCTGCGTGCCCAGCTCGTCCCGGGCCTCGGCGAATTTTTCAAAGTTCCACTTGGGAATCTTGGCGACGACGTAGTCAATGGTGGGCTCGAAGGACGCGGGCGTCTTTCTCGTAATGTCGTTGGGAATCTCGTCAAGCGTGTACCCAACTGCGAGTTTGGCGGCAATCTTGGCAATCGGAAACCCGGTAGCCTTTGAGGCCAACGCCGACGAGCGCGAAACGCGCGGGTTCATCTCGATGATCCGAATTTCGCCGTTCTCAGGGTTGACTGCAAACTGAATATTTGAGCCGCCGGTTTCGACGCCGACCTTGCGCATGATGGCGATCGCCATGTCTCGCATTTGCTGATACTCGCGGTCAGTCAGCGTCTGGGCCGGCGCCACCGTGATTGAGTCACCAGTATGCACACCCATCGGATCGAAATTCTCAATCGAGCAAACAATCACGACGTTGTCCGCAAGGTCGCGCATCACCTCGAGCTCAAACTCTTTCCAGCCGAGAATCGACTCTTCGATCAACACCTCTTGAATGGGCGAAGCTGCCAGGCCACGACGAACGATCTCTTCAAACTCTTCAGGGTTGTAAGCAATGCCGCCGCCTGTGCCTCCGAGGGTGAACGACGGTCGAATGATTGCCGGGTATCCCGTTTGTTCCACCAGCGGCTGAGCGTCTTCCCAGCAGTTGACGAAACCGCCGCGGGGCATCAGGAATCCGGCTTCGTCCATGGCCTGCTTAAACAAACTACGATCCTCGGCGATCCTGATCGCTTCTCGCCGGGCGCCAATGAGTTCGACTCCGCATTCCGAAAGCACTCCTGATTCATCCAGTGCAATCGCCAGGTTCAGAGCCGTCTGGCCGCCCACGGTGGGCAGCAGCGCGTCGGGACGCTCACGCCTGATAATGGCTGACACTGATTCGACCGTGAGCGGTTCGATGTAGGTGACGTCCGCGGTGTCAGGATCCGTCATTATCGTCGCCGGATTGGAATTCACCAGGACGGTGCTATACCCCTCCTGCCTCAAGGCTTTGCAGGCTTGCGTGCCGGAGTAGTCAAACTCGCACGCCTGGCCGATCACGATCGGTCCTGAGCCAATGATCAGGATTTTTTTGAGGTCAGTACGTTTCGGCATCTGAGCTTTAAGTCAGAACCACCTGCGTAAGCGGGTACTTGCAAGCGGGTAGGCTTGCACCAACAGGCGAAGAGACTGAGCCACCCGCTGACGCAGGTGGTTCTGACAAGAGGGGTAGCTGTGAATGTTTATCCGTGATCGGCAAGCGGGCTCGGCGAACCGTGCGCCGACTTCGCCACTCCGGCATAGACGCTTGAGTGCCATAGCCCACCGGTTGCAACGTTGCGGTAAGGTATCTTGTCGACAACCAGGTAGTCCGCAGTTGACGACACCGTGCAGCGTCCGGCGTCAAGCGGCGTTTCAACCAACGGCTCGCCGGCGCGGTTAAAGGACGTATTCAGTAACATCGGAATACCGGTCTGCCGTCTAAAGGCCTCGATCAGCTTGAACAGCGTCGGGTTGTCCTGTTCTCTCAGCACCTGGTAACGCGCCGACCCGTCGACGTGCGTGACCGCCGGAATGACGTCGCGCTTTTCGTCTCGAACCTGGGCGACAAACGACATGAAGTAGCTGGGGTTCGACTCGACAAAATATTCCGACACGGCGTCACGCAGCACGACCGGTGCAAACGGCCGGAACGATTCGCGGTTTTTGATCTCGGCGTTCAGACGTTCGCGGGCATCGGCGCGTCTGGGGTCGGCGAGAAAACTGCGATGGCCCAGGGCTCGCGGGCCCAGCTCGGCGCCGCCTTCAAACCAGGCAACGATAGCGCCACTGGCAATCTCCCGCGCCATCGTCTCGTAGAGATCCTGATCCGGAAAACATCGCTGGAGGCCCAGCGCCTCTATGGTCTCGGGATCGTGAGAATAGTCATGGCCCAGGTAGGCTGGATTCGTAACCAGCTCAACGCCGCCGTTGATTGAGGCGCCGTAAAGGGCGCAACCAACGGAAATGCCGTCATCGCCAGGACAGGGCGGGACAAAGATCTCGTCGAACCCCGTCTCCGCGGCCAGACGAGTATTCGCGACGCAATTCAATGCCACACCACCGGAGAAACACAGCCGCTTAAGGCCGGTGTGTTTTTGAAGCCAGCGAGCATGCTCGATCAGAGCGTCTTCGGTTTCCAACTGCAGACTGGCGGTGAAGTCCGTCAACAGCTCACTCTTGTAGTTTGATGAAGTCGTATGTTTCCGCCACTTTTCGATTCGGGTCTGGAGCGCGGCGCTCTCCTGCGAAGTCAACCGCGTGAAGGTCCGCAAATCTTCCGAGCCCGCCTCCTCCAGAAACAGCTTGGTCGCATGCGGACGCCCGTACGGCGCCAGCCCCATCGTTTTGCCCGCGTCCAGATAGTCGCCGAAGATCAACTTCGACGCATGGCCGTAGACTGCGCCAATTCCGCACCAGTGCCCGATGACCTTTCTGAGCACTTCACCGCCCTGATCGGTGAACCGATAAAAGCTTTCGAGCTCTCTCGAACCGTCGCCCTCAAAAGGCGACAGATTTTGGACCAGAACTGATCCGCCGGCGATCTTTTCAGGTTCAGGGCCGGTGCAGTTTTTCAACATAGCGCCAAACGGTCCGCCGGCGCCGTCAACAATCAGCACCGCTACGTCGCCTCTGAAAGGCGACGAGTAATAGGCGCCACACGCGTGCGCAAAATGATGTGGAATCGCCAGCAGAGGACGGGTCCGGATATCGAGTCCACCTTCGGCTGCCAGCGCCTCGTAAACTTCTTCGGGCGGCAGGTGATCGGTGTGACTCCAAACGATCAGGTCAACGTCTTCAAGCGTCAGCCCGTTCGTGTCGAGGCAATACTGGATCGCCGGTGTGAGATCGAGGCGGCAGCCTCCCCATCTGATTCCGTCACGTTTAATTCGCGTCACCCGTTCACGCGCGATAGCCGAAGTGAGTTTGCCATCGATCACCAGCGCGGCTGATGCCTCGTGATCGCTGAAGCTGAGTCCCAGTACGTTCATAGACCAAGTCCTTTCTACCCGACAGAATCTCGCTGTGGAGATCTTTAAATGGAAACCAAAGCGTCTTGCTAGGTTGTGAATGTCTTTTAACTTTTGATAAGTGACTATCGTGCGGTTTTCAAAATCCCAGTGAGAGACTGCAGTGAGAATGTGAGTTGAGATAAGGCGTCACTTTGTGTAACGCAAATTGTTGGTTTGCGTCCGGACTCGGATGACTGGACCGACGCCTTTGTGATCAGGATTCGCGCAGTACCACCGCCGGATCCGTTTGCGATGCCCGCAGCGCCGGCAAGAAAGAAGCCAGCAGCACGACTGACACCAAAATGGCCGAAGTGACGGCGAAAACCAAAGGATCGGTAGTGCTCACTCCAAACAACTGACTCGAGATGGCGCGGGTAATGCCCCACGATCCAACCAACCCGAAGGCGATGCCTACCGCCGCCAGCACAAAGCCTTGCTTCAAAACTGAAACCAGTAGACTTCGCGGTTCCGCTCCGAGTGCCTGGCGAATGGCAAACTCATGCGTCCGGTTGTTGACGGAAAGAGACATGACTCCGTAGGTTCCGATGGCCGCCAGCAGCACAGCGATCACACTAAACGCGGTGAGCAGAAAATTGATCAGCCGCAGCGCGCCGATCCGCTTCATGATGTTTTCACTCATCGTGCTTACGGCATACACCGGCACGTCAGGATCGAGGGCCCGGATTCTGTCGCGGATGGCCGGCGCCACGCTGCCGGGGTTGTCAGTGTTTACAACGAGGAACATGCGATTCTGATCCCGACTCTGGCCGTAAACAAAACCCACCTGATTGGGCGTCAGGTAAAGATGTGGACGTGAGTCGATCGAAAGACTCTGCTCTTTCACCGTCGAAACGACTCCGATGATCGTGTACCACTCGGGATCGCCGGTGCGAATCCGCTTACCGACGGCGTTGCCGTCCGGCCAATAAGTGCGCGCTAATTTTTGGTCGACGATCGCGACCAGGCGTCCCAGGTCCGTTGCCGGATCGTTGAAAACGTCAAACTCGTTAAAGTCGCGGCCCTGCAAAAGCGTCATGCCCATTGTTTTGAAATAGCCGGGACCGACGACTTTTATTTCCGCCTGCGGCGCCTCGCCTCCCGGCGGCTCGATGCCTTCGACGATGTGCGCATCTATAGTCGGCCGGCCGCTGAAGGGTATGTTCGAAGCGATTGCCGCCCCGTTAACTCCCGGTAAAGCGCGCACGCCCTCTAGTAAGCGATCGTAAAATCCCAACAACTGCTCGGGCGGGCCTTTCTTACTCGAGACCGGCACGATCATCGTTAACACTCTATCTTCATCGAAACCTGGTTCCACGCGCATCAGGTTCTTAAAGCTCTTCAGGACCAGGCCCGCGCCAATCAGCAACACCAGAGACAACGCCAGTTGCACGACCACCAACGTCGAATTCATGCGGCGGCTCCCCTGGCTCGCGCTTCCCTTTTGTCCCTCGCTCATGCCGCCTTTAACGCCGAGCCAGTAAGCTCTAAACGCGGGAATCACTCCGAACAGCAGGCCCGTGAGCACGGTTGCGGCAACAGTCACCAACAGCACGACGCCGCCAATGGTAGCCTCCTGGATTCGCGGAATTCCTTCGGCATATATCTGCGTCAGCGCTCGCAGACACACCCAGGCCAAGGCGACTCCCGCCACCGCGCCAACGAATGCCAGCAGCACGCTTTCAGTGAGCAGTTGCCTGATAATGCGGCTGGGCGACGCGCCCAACGCGAGGCGTAGCGCAACTTCGGAGGTCCGCTTAGTCGCTCTGGTCAGCATGAGATTGGCGACATTGGCGCACGCAATTAGTAAAACAAAGGCCACGGCAACTTGAGCGATCAGCAAACGGCTGGAGATGTTTCCCACGATGAATTCTTTGAGCGGGGTCACCACAGTTTTCAGCCCAGCGCCGGGTGGGGGTGCACTCTTTCGCAAAATTATTTTGGGATTCTCCGTTACGGAACTCCAAAGAACGGCTGTCGTGTCGGCCTCGGCCGAGGACGGTGCGATGCCGGGCTTGAGCCTGGCGACGGCAGTCATCGTAAAAGGAGAGGTGGCCTCGGGATTGAGCACCAACGGCGTCCACAACTGCGTCTCGGTCACTGGGAATTGGAAACTCGGCGGCATCACGCCGACAACCTGAGTCGGCACGTCGCTCAAATTGATCTGTTTTCCAACAATCTGCGGATCGCCGCCGAAACGACTGAGCCACAGACCATGACTTAAGACGACCACGTTTTCCTTACCGGCAGTATCTTCATCAGGCGCAAAGGTTCGACCCACGACTGGATTGACACCAAATACCTTGAAGAAGTCTGCCGTCACCTTGGCGGCTTGAACATATTCTGCCTTGTCCGATCCGGTCAGGATTTTTCCGGTGTTCTGGAAGACAGCGAAAGCGTCGAAGGAGTGTTGGCCATTGCGGTAGGCCGTATAAGTTGCCGGCGAGAGACCCCAGGTGGTCAATCCCATCTCCGGATAAGCCTGGACCATCCGGACGATGCGATCAGGCTCGTTGTAGGGAAGCGGACTCAAAAGAACGCGTTCGACGAGGGTAAAAACCACTACATTCACACCGATTCCAATGGCGATTGTTAAGACTGCCACCAGGGAGAACAGTGGATTCTTGACCATTGACCGGAAGCCGTAGCGGATGTCCTGAAGCAGATCAGCCAGCATTATTGTGTCGAACCTCCCACATTTGCAATTGAGCCGATTACCCTGGTTGGCCGCTTAGGTTATCCGAGCTATTTCTCTTTAGCAAGAATCGGGACAACGGAGATAACATTCACCCGGACAGCCTTTTTGGCTTACATCACGGGCACAGCGGTCGTGGTGAAAGCAGGCTCAAGGCCATCGACCGGTTGATCGTATTCAATCTTGCCTGATTCCAATTTAATCAAGCGGTCAGCTAAATGGTAATACCGATCATCGTGGGAGATTACGATTACCGTTTTGCCGCGACTCTTCAATTCCGGCACCAATTCATGGTAGAAAATTTCCTTAAACTGAGGGTCCTGATCAGCGGCCCACTCGTCAAAAATATAAATGGGACGGTTCTCAAGATAGGCACTTAAGAGCGCCACTCGTTTACGCTGGCCCTGAGACAGGTCGACGGTCGAAAGGTTTCCGTCTTTGATCGTCAGCTTGTGATTCAGTTGCAACAGGTCGAGGTATTTCTGACTTTCGGCATCAACGTCTTTAGCATCAAAGCCAAACAGTCGTTCGAACAAATAGAAATCGTAGAAGACGGCTGAAAATTGCTGCCGGTAATCATCTCGCTCCAGGCTGGTGATCGGCTTTTCGTCAACCCGAATCTCGCCGGAATCAGGATCATACAAACCCATCAGCAGCTTGATGAGAGTAGTTTTGCCGCTCCCGTTTCCGCCGACAAGAAAGATCAGCTCACCCGGATAAAGCGTAAGGTTGATAGGTCCCAGTTCGAACTCGACGCTTTCTCCGTTCTGACGGTACGAGTGTGTGACGTCGATCAGGTCGAGCCGGCGCCAGGGTGTGTCGAGAGTTGAGATCGGCGCCAGGCTTTCGGACTTCGTGCCGCTGAGCGAGAAACCTAATTCCTCGATCCGCTGCGCCGCCAGATACGCCCGTTCCAGGGCTGGTACCTGGTTTAGGATCATGGTCAAGGGCGTGATCATGAACAGCACGGCGAGCGTGTAACCTACTAAAACGCTGGACTCAATCGTGATCAGATGGGGCGTGACAAACAACAGCAGCCCGATGAATACGAAAAACAGAATCTGCCCCCAATTGGAAACGGCCATCGCGATCGCGTTGCCCTTCATGCCGTAAATCTGGAGGCCGGCAGCAGCAGGGTCGAGCTGTTCGGTGAGGAACGCTTCGCGCCGGCGGCGATTGAGTTTCAGTTCCTTGGCGCCCACGATTAAACCCTGAAAGGCTTTGTACATGGCGTCCCACTGCTCGCGCAGCAACTTGAAGTAGCGAAACGCCCTCGTCAAAGGGATCTGATGGGTGAGTAACGCGATGGCCATGTAACCCATCATGATGAGCAGGAGTTTCCACGACAGCCAGCCGAGATAAGCCACGCAGCCAAACATCATCGCCAATTGAATGAGCATCTGCGGCAGAACGGAGACCAACTCGATCACGCTGCCGATATCCTGGGTGGCCGTGGCGAGCAGACGATGTGGTCCAAGTGTTTCCAATTGCCGCAGCGGCGCCGACAAAACCTGACGCGACAATTGAATACGCAGCTCATAACCCGCCTTTGAGGTGAGATATAGCAACACAAACTGCGAGATGAACCCACAAACAGGAATCGCGAGACAGAACGCCACGAACGTCCAAATCAATTTTGACTGTGTCAGCAGACCTGCGGATAACGCTCTTTGGATGAGCGCGAGCAGCATCGTGTAACCGACGCCCGCCAGGAAGCTGGTCACGACCGCGAGCGCAATCAGGCTTCTCGAGCGGGGAATCCCCTTCGACCATTTGGCAATCACGTAAATCAGTTGCAGCAGGTTTCTCATAAGTTGAACCGTCTGGTCTATGGGCTAGTAGTGTCCGAATCTGAAATTCTCTGCGCGTGCTCGGCGTCTCGGCGGTGAGTGTTTTTCTGCGTCATATTGCACCGCCGAGACGCAGAGGTCGCTGAGATTACGCAGAGAAACTGAAATTAGGACACCACTCTATGGGTTTGAACCGTTGCGCTGGACACGAGCAGCTTCAATGCACTGCCGGAGTTGCTCCCCGAGAATCTGAACGTGGGGCTCCTGAAGCATCGAAAAGTGGTTGCCGGGGACATTGCGCACTTCCACCCCTTCGGTGGCCAAAAGTGACCAGCCATCGAATTTGTCCTGCTCCGCTTTCTCTGTGTTCGAGCTGAATACGACCTGCCCAAATTCGTCTACGGGACGGAAGAGTGTGATGCGGCCCTGGAACTGTCCGGGGTTATAGCGGCGCATCGTGTTCGCGTAGATCTTGAAGATGTCAAAAAGTTGGCGGAATTCGACGAGCGTCATCGCGGCCGGCACCACCGCCGCCCGCCTGGCAACGGCCCAAAGCTCGCGAAGTTCAACCATTTGCGGACGTGGGGTCCAATTCGGCGGCCGCGTGATGTGCTCTTTCGTGAGTCCCAGATCAAAGGCAAAGATCGACAGCAGAACGGCCCAGTTGTACTCCTGCTCTTTGGCCTCCGGCACGCCGGAATCGAGGAGCGCGAGCATCGCTACTTCCTGTTCCTGTTGTTGCAGTTGCCTGGCCATTTCAAAGGCGATTACTCCACCCATGGACCATCCGCTCAACCAATAAGGTCCGGTGGGTTGGAAGCTCCGAATCGCCTCGACATAGTCTGAGGCCATCGCCTCAATCTCCGTGTGATACACGAGCCCGTTTTCCGGTGCGCGCGGCTGCACGCCGTAGAAGGGCTGATCGTCGCCGAGATATTGGACCAGATCCTTGTAGCACCAGACATGCCCGCCGCTGGCGTGTGGACTGAACAGGATTGGCCTCGCTCCCTCCGCGCGCAGGGGCACGATCAGCGATTGGAGGAGGTTCTCCTTGCCATGGCCGATCAACTCCGACAAGTGCTCGATCGTCGGGTCGTCAAACAACTCGGCCATGGTCACGCGTTTGCCCAGCCGTTCTTCAACCCGGGTGACCAGCATGATCATCTGCAACGAATGGCCACCCAATTCAAAGAAGTTGTCGGTCACACCAATCGGATGAAGCTTGAACAATTCCTCCCAGATATCGACCAACTGTTGTTGCAGATCGTTTCGCGGGGCCACGTACTCGCGGCCGGATCTGCTGATAGAGAGCGACGGTGCCGGCAGCGCGTTGCGGTCTACCTTTCCGTTCGGTGTTAGCGGCAGCGCGGCGAGCGGCACGTACACCGCAGGAACCATATATTCCGGCAGGCGCTCTTTCAGAAAACTTCGCAACTCGTCGTTGCTCGGCCCGGCTTCGGAGTTGGCGACGATGTAAGCGACCAGGAATTTTTCAGTTGGGATATCTTCTCTGGCTACGACCAGCGCCGCACTCAACGCGGGATGGTTCGAGAGCACTGCTTCAATCTCGCGCGGCTCTATCCGGTACCCGCTGATCTTGACCTGATCGTCGACCCGGCCGATGAACTGTATGACTCCGTCGTTCAGGAAGCGCGCCGCGTCGCCGGTGCGGTAGAGCCGGCCGCCGGGCTCTGGGCCGTACGGGTCAGGCATGAAGCGTTCGGCGGTCAGGTCAGGCCGATCGTGATAGCCACGCCCGAGTCCGGCGCCACCGATGAACAACTCGCCGCGCTCTCCTACTCCCACCGGCTGCAGTCCGTTGAGCACATACGTAGTGGTATTGGATATGGGACGCCCGATGGGCACTGATGACCCGCTAAAATCGGCAGCCACTTGATAGGTACACGCAAACGTAGTCGTCTCCGTTGGACCATAGCCGTTTATCAGCCGGCAGTCAGTTAGTTGTTCCAATGCTCTACCGACGTGCACTGGAGAAAGCGCTTCGCCACCCGCCAGCAATTGTTTGAGGGCTCCCAGCCTTCTGACGTCTTCATCCACCACCTGGTTGAACAGCCCCCCGGTCAACCATAACGTCGTCACCTGCCTGCTATCGATGAAGTCCAGTATTTGGGCCATCGACGGCAAGGAAGGCGGAAACACCACCAGCCGCGCCCCGTTAAGCAGGCAGCCCCAAATCTCAAACGTCGAAGCGTCGAACGATACCGGCGCAAACTGCAGGAAGATTTCGTCCGCAGTTAACTGCGCGTAGTTGGCTCCCTTCACCAGCCGCACCACATTCCGCTGCGTGATCTCTACTCCTTTCGGCGTCCCGGTTGAGCCCGACGTGTACATCAAATACGCCAGGTTATCGGCAGTCACTCTGCTGGGCCCATTCTCCTCAAACTCCTCCACAGACACAGACTCGGCGCACGCAACCTGACGATCGTCGGCCCCCTCAGCATCATCTGCCTCCACGCACACCATCGTCAGTTCGTTGTCTGGCAGCCCGGCGGCGATTTGCCGGCTCGTCACCATCACCTTGACCCCGGCCTTTTCCAGGATCAACTGGATGCGCTGCGGCGGATCCGCCAGGTTGATCGGCACATAGACTCCGCCCGCCTTGGCTACGCCCAACAAACCAACGATCAGATCCGCCGACCGTTCCACCATCACTCCCACAAACACTTCCGGCCCGACACCCTCAGCTCGTAGTCGCTGGGCCAGCCGATTCGCCCGCCGGTTCAACTCTCCATAGCTTAGCTGCTGCTGGTCAGACTCCACCGCGATCGCGTCAGCGCTTTGCGCGGCCTGCTGCTCGAACAGTTGATGGATACTCTGCTCCGGCAAAGCCACTGCCGTCTGATTCCACTCCTCAACCACCTGGCGGTACTCGCCTACGTCCAGCAATGAGAGCATCGACAACTCTCTGTCAGGCTCAACCATCGCCTGCTCAAACAACCCCTGGAAGTGTTGGACCATGCGCGCGATGAAACTCGGCTCGAACAGCTCCGGGCTGTAAACAAACGAACCCCTCACGCCGTCCGGCCCATCCGCAAGATGAACTTCCAGATCGAACTTAATGTCTGCGCTCACCGGAACTCCGGCCGGCAGACTTACTTGCGCCATCGACATACGCGGCGCGGCATTCTGAAAAGCGAGAATCGCCTGGAAGATCGGGTTGCGGCCTGGTGAGCGCCTGGGCTGTAACTCCTCCACCAACTTATCAAAAGGCAGTTCCTGAAGTGTGTAGGCGGCCAGCGCCGAGTCTCTCACCTGGTTGACCAACTCGGTGAAGGTCGTACCACTGCTGAAATTGGTTCTGATCGGAATCATGTTGACGAAGAATCCGATCATTGGCTCCAGCTCGACGCGGCTGCGGCCGGCTATCGGAGTGCCGACCAAAATGCTGCTCTGGCCGGTATAGCGCGATAAGAGAGCGTGAAAGCCGGCCATCAGCGTCATGAAGAGGGTGGCGCCCTCCTGCCGGTGAAAATCTCTTAACCACTGCGAAACTTCCGGCGAGAAGACTACCGGGTGTTGCGCGCCACGGAGCGTGCGCAGGAACTGGCGAGGATGATCCGTTTCCAACTCCAACAAGGTTGGCGCGCCGTCAAGTTGTTGCCTCCAGAAGTCGACCTCCTCTTTCAAGACTTCATCCTGCAGCCAATCCCGTTGCCACTTCGAGTAGTCGGCGTACTGCACTTCCAATTCCGCCAGTGACGACGGCAACCCCTGAGAGTACGACGCATAGAGAGTCTCCACTTCGTGCATCAGCACGCCCATGGACCAACCGTCGCTGACCGTGTGGTGCATGTTGAGCAGGAACAAATACTTTGCTTCGTCTAAACGGATCAACAGGCCCCGCAGCAATGGCCCAGCTTCCAGGTCAAACGGCTTCAGCGCGTCTTCATGTCTCAACCGCTCTGCTGCCGCGCCCCGTTCATCGGCGCCCAGGTCGCGTAAATCGACCAGGGGCAGCTTCCACGACACAGGCGGATGGATCCGTTGCACCGGTTGGCCACCAACGAGCGCGAAAGTGGTGCGCAGCGCCTCATGGCGACGTACGACTTCGCTCAACGCCTGCTCCAGCACACCAACATTGAGCGCGGAGTCAATAGCCATCTCCGCCGGCAAGTTGTAGGCGTTGCTGCCGGGCATCAACTGGTCCAGGAACCACAACCGCTGCTGGGCGTAAGACAAAGGTATTTGGTCGTCGTGCGGCAGCGCCTTGAGTGGCGGCGCAGCCATGCTCGCACCTGACCGCATCGCAGCTTCGATGCGTTCGGACAACTCCGCCAACTGCGGAAACTCGAAAAGCGTGCGTACCGGCAGCTCTACCTGAAAACTTTCGCGGATGCGCGAAATGATTTGCGTGGCCAGGAGCGAATGGCCGCCTAACCAGAAGAAGTTGTCATCACTGCCAACCTGGTCCAGGTCCAGCACCTGCCTCCAGATCGCCGCCAGTGCTTCCTCGATCAGCGTCGGCGGGGCCACGAAGCTTTGTTCCGTATCCAGTCGCATCTGCCCGGGATCGGGTAGTGCGGCGCGATCAACTTTGCCGTTGGGAGTCAGTGGCATTTCATCCAGCAGGACCCAGCCGGTCGGCATCATGTAATCCGGCAGCTGCTCCCTTAGACTCTTTTGCAGCGCCGCCAACGACAGGCTCGGTTGCTCGGCAACTATGTACGCGACCAGGCGCTTGTCTCCACGCTTCTCTTCCCGATTCACCACAATCGCTTCCCGCACCTGGCGGTCTTTTCGCAGCGCTGCTTCAACCTCTCCCGGCTCGATGCGGTATCCACGAATCTTGACCTGATGGTCCAGTCGCCCGAGAAAACTAATCTCTCCATCCGGTCGATAGCGCACGCAATCGCCCGACCGATACAAGCGGGCTCCCGCGTCGCCGCTGAACGGATCCGGCACGAATCGCTCGGCAGTCAGACCGGGTTCTGTCAGGTATCCACGAGCCACCCCCGCGCCGCCGATGCACAACTCGGCATAAACTCCGGGAGGCACCGGACGATTGTCTGTGTCGAGCAGGTAGGCTCGCACGTTGTTCAGCGGACGGCCGATCAAGACTTCGGTCGACGTCGGTTCGATGCGCTGCACGGTAGTGTCAACGGTGCACTCCGTCGGACCGTAGACATTGAAGAAGGTCGTCGATTTGTTTTCGGCGAGCTGCTGCCAGATCTTTTCGTCAATCGCTTCGCCGCCCGCGAGCACCAATGAAGGAGCCGGAGAATCACCGTCGAAAAGTCCGCTGGTCAATAGCAACCGCAACTGCGAAGGCGTGCAATCGAGGACATCGATCCCGAGACGTTTGACATACGCGACCAGCTCTTCGCCATCTCTGCGAATGTCTTCCGGAATGACGCACAGTTCATGTCCGGAAAGCAGTTGCACAAGTTGTTTGACCGAAGAATCAAACATCAACGGCGCATTAACGCTGATTCGCAGCGGCGACTGGTCGGCCGGGTAAACCGCCTCACGCAGTGAAGTTGCCAGGTTCACAATTGATCGGTGTTGGACCATGACGCCTCTGGCGCCCCCGGTCGATCCCGAGGTGTAAATCACATAAGCCAGATTGTCAGCGGTCGTATTCGTGATTGGCGCTTCGTCCGCTTCATCCGCGATGGTGGACCAGTCAAAGTCGAGGCAGACAACTCGCGCGCCATGCTCGGGCAGCATTGTTGCCGTTCGCTCTTCGGTCAGGATCACGCGTACTTGCGCGTCTGCCAGAACGTACTGCAAGCGGCCTTTCGGCTGCGTAGTTTCGAGCGGCAAATACGCGCCGCCGGCTTTAAGCACTCCCAGCAAAGCAACGATCATTTCCAACGAACGCTCGAGATAAATCGCTACCGGCGTCTCCGGGCCAACTCCTGCTTTGCGCAGATATTGGGCCAACTGGTTCGCGCGGCGGTCCAACTCCGCATATGACAACCGCTGATCTTCAAAGCTCACCGCCACGGCGTCAGGCGTTAGTTCGACCTGCTTCGCAAACAACTCATGCAGGCAGAGAGTTTCAGGAAAGTCAGACTCAGTCGCGTTCCACTCGTGCAGCATCTGCTGACGTTCGTCGGCGCTCAAGAGTTCGACGTCGCGCAGCGACTGATCCTGATCGTCGACGATCGCTTCCAGGATTCTTTGCCAGTGGACAGTCATTCTCCTGATCGTGCTCTCGTCAAACAAATCCGTGCTGTAACCGAGTGAACCGTACAACCGGTTCTCGTGCTCGACTACCTGGAGTGTCAAGTCGTTCTTTTCAGTGCCGTGGTCGAGTTCAAGGCTGGAAAAACGCAGGCTCTCCGGCATCTCCGGCGTCTGCGAGTCGTTCTGAAAGACGAACATGGCCTGGAACAACGGCCCATGGCTCATCGTCCGTTGCGGCTGGAGTTCTTCCACCAGTTTTTCAAACGGTACGTCCTGGTGAGTCTGTGCTTCCAGAGTTACTTCGCGCACGCGACGCAGCACTTCCCGCACGCTCGGATTTCCGGACAATCTGGTGCGCATCACCAGCGTGTTAACGAAGAATCCGATCAGATCCTCCATCTCAACCCAGCGACGGCCGGCGATCGGTGTTCCGACTGAGATGTCGTCCTGGCCGCTGTAACGCGCGAGCAAAATCTGGAATGCGGCCAGCAAGGTGATGAAAAGCGTGCTGCCCTCTGACTGGCTGAGCGCCCTGAGTTTTTCGGTCAACGATTCCGGCACTTCGAGAACGACATTACTGCCCTTCAGCGACAGGGCCGACGGACGCGGGCGATCGGTGGGCAAGTTCAATTCCGGCAGGCTGCCGTCCAACTGTTTGCGCCAATAGGAAAGTTCCTCTTCAAGCACTTCGCCCTGCAACCACTGGCGCTGCCAATAAGCGTAGTCGGCATATTGGATCGGCAACTCCGGCAGTTCTAAAGCCACTCCCTGACAAAGTGCCGTATAAATTCGTGGCACATCGCGCATCAAAACGTCGAGGGACCAGCCATCGGAAATGATGTGATGCATCACCACCAGCAGGACATGTTCCTGCTCACCGAGACGGAATAAGGTGGTGCGGAATAGTGCATCCGATGCCAGGTCAAAAGGTTTTTGAGCCTCTTCGCGAGCCAGCCGTTGGACCAAAGACTGCCGTTCCGATTCTGCAAATGCCTCAAGGCTTATTACCGGCAACTCCTGGACTCGGGTGGGTGCGATGATCTGAACGGGCTCTCCGCCCACATTCATGAAAGTGGTCCGCAGCGATTCGTGGCGTTTGACAGTCTGGTTCAGGCTTTCCTCAAGCGCACTTAAGTTGAGCGGACCGCTGACGCGGAAACCGAGTGGAATGTTGTAGGCGTTGTTGTCCGGCCTTAGCTGATCGAGGAACCACAACCGCTGTTGCGCATATGATAGTGGTAAGGGTTCAGTCGTCGTCACCGGTTGCAGCGGAGGAGCCGCGAGGGTACTGCCGGAACCCATGGCCTCTTCAATACGTTCGGATAGCTCCGCCAACGTGGGCCATTCGAAGATGCTGCGGACCGGCAACTCGACCGCGAAGCTTTCGCGAACGCGGGAAATTATTCTGGTTGCCAACAGCGAATATCCGCCCAGCTCAAAGAAGTTGTCGTCTCTTCCAATCCGCTTCAACCCGAGCACTCGCTCCCAGATTCCAGCCAGGATCTCTTCGATTTGCGTGCGCGGAGTCAGGAACGAAGGCCTTGACTCAACCCGCGACCGATCAGGCTCAGGCAACGCCGCTCGATCTACCTTGCCGTTGGGCGTCAACGGCAACTCGTCTAATGAGACCCAGGCAGCCGGCACCATGTAACCCGGCAGCCGCTCCTGTAGATACTTTTTCAACTCTTCGCCGCTCGCTGCCGATCCGCCGTTGGGGACGACGTAGGCGACCAAAAGCTTTTCGCCGGGGATGTCTTCCCTGGCCAGGACCAACGCCTCTGATACCGCCGGATGTTCGGCCAGCACGGTCTCGATCTCGCCCAACTCGATCCTGAAGCCACTGATCTTGACTTGATTGTCGACGCGGCCGAGAAAGCGGATGAGTCCCTGGTCCAAATAACGAGCCGCGTCACCGGTTCGATAAAGCCGGCGGCCCGGACTGGCGCAATAAGGGTCAGGCATAAATCGTTCGGCGGTCAGGTCGGGCCGATTGTGGTAACCACGGCCAAGCCCTTCACCGCCGATGAACAACTCGCCCCGCTCACCGACGCCCGCCGGCTGCAGACTGTTGAGCACATACGTGGTGGTGTTGGAAATGGGCCGGCCGATTGGCACGGAGGGACCGGGAAAATCCGGAGCGATCGCATAAGTACAGGCAAACGTGGTGGTCTCGGTTGGACCATAACCATTAATCAAGCGGCAGCCGTTTAGTTGTTCGAGGGCTTTGCTGACGTGCACCGGAGATAGCGCTTCACCACCGGCCAGCAATTGTTTGAGCGTGCTCAGCCGGGTGACACCTTCATCTACCAACTGGTGGAACAGACCGCCGGTCAGCCATAACGTGGTCACTTGCGTTCGATTGACGTAGTCAACCAATTCCGTCAGCGACGGCAAGTGCGGCGGGAACACAACCAACCGCGCGCCGTTAAGCAGGCAGCCCCAAATCTCAAACGTCGAAGCGTCAAATGACACTGGGGCAAACTGTAGGAAGACCTCGTCGGCAGTTAACTGCGCGTAGTTTGCTCCCTTGACCAGCCGCACTACGTTTCGCTGCGTGATCGCTACGCCTTTCGGCGTCCCCGTTGACCCCGACGTGTACATCAGATAGGCCAGGTTGTCCGGCCCAACCTTGCTCGGCGGGTTCGCGGCAAACTCCACGGCCTGACGATCATCGTCCCTGTCCGCACCCGCCTCAACCGCATCCACGTACACCATCTTCAGAGCGGTGTCCGCCAGTCGGGCTGCGAGTTGCCGGCTCGTCACCACCACCTTCACCCCGGCATTTTCCAGGATCAACTGCAACCGCTGCGGCGGATCAGCCATATTGAGCGGCACATAAACTCCGCCCGCCTTGGCTACGCCCAGCAGCCCGACGATCAACTCCGTCGACCGCTCAACCATCACTCCCACAAACACTTCCGGTCCGACACCTTCGCCTCGCAGTTGCTGGGCCAGCAGATTCGCCCGCCGATTCAACTCTCCATAGCTGAGCTGCTCCTGCTCAAACTCCACCGCGGTCGCGTCAGGACGTTCTGCGGCCTGTTGCTCGAATAATTGATGAATACTCGCTTCGGGCAACGCCACTGCCGTCTGGTTCCACTCCTCGACCACCTGGCGATACTCTGCTTCATCCAGCAGTGACAGCAGCGACAACTCTTTATCAGGCTCAACCATCGCCTGCTCAAACAATCGCTGGAAATGTTGGACCATGCGCTCGATGAAACTCGGTTCAAATAGTTCCGGGCTGTAAACAAACGAGCCGATGACGCCGCCTGGCCCATCCGAAAGATAGACTTCCAGATCGAATTTCGTTTCCGGGTTGGCCGGGATTCCGGCCGGCGCACTCGCCCCGTCCATTTGCAGGGTGGGCTGTTTGGTATTGTGAAGAGCGAACACAACCTGGAAAATTGGATTGCGGCCTACCGCGCGCTCCGGCTGTATTTCTTCGACCAATCTTTCAAAGGGCACTTCCTGATGCGCATACGCTCCCAGCGCCGCCTCTCTCACTTGTCTCAGCAATTCCCTGAAGCTCGGGTCTGCGTCGAAGTTGGTTCGGAGCACAACCATGTTCACGAAGAATCCGATCAACGGTTCAAGTTCGGCGCGGCCACGACCGGCTATCGGAGTGCCGATCAGAATGTCTTTCTGATCCGTGTAGCGCCGCAGCAGGGCGTGAAAGCCGGCCATCAGCGTCATGAAAAGAGTCGATCCCTCGTGCCGGCTGAAGTCACGCAACGAACGAGACAACTCCGGAGGAAAGACGACCGAACAATGCGCGGCCTGGCCCGTGCGAGTCGCGACCGGCGCCTTATCTGCCTGGAGTTCCAACAAGGTGGGAGCGCCTGCTAATTGCGTCTTCCAGTAGTCCACCTGCGTTTGCAAAACTTCGCCCTGCAGCCAATCGCGTTGCCAATGCGCGTAGTCGGCATACTGCAGCTCGAGTTCCGGCAGAGACGAAGGCGCGCCCTTGGCATAACCACCGTAGAGCGTTTCCATCTCATGCAGCAGCACTTCCATGGACCAGCCGTCGCTCACGATGTGGTGCATGTTCGTCAACAGCAGATACCGCACCCAACTGAAGCGAATCAACGTCACGCGCAACAGCGGGCCCGTCGTTAGGTTGAAGGGTCGCAGCGCGTCGTCGTGACTCAGCCGCGTGGCTTCAATCTCCTGCTCTTCCCCAGACAGCGACCGTAGATCAACGAGGGACAATTTCACCGATTGAGGCGATCCGATCACGGGCCGCGGGTCGCCGCCCGCAACAGCAAACGTGGTACGTAAGACTTCGTGACGCCGAACCACTTCAACCAGTGCCTGCTCCAGGGCAATCACATTGAGGTCGGCGCTCAGATGCGTGGCGACGAAGAGGTTGTAGGCGTTGCTGTCCGGCGTCAGCTGGTCCAGAAACCACAGTCGTTCCTGACCGTGGGAAACAACCAGCGGTTCATTCGCCGGTCGAGGCCGCAACGGCTGCGCCTCCAGGGCGGAACCTGATTGGGTCAAATCCTCGATGCGCGTGGACAACTCCGCGATGGTGGGCGATTCGAACAGACTGCGTACCGGCAACTCGACGTGGAACGTATCGCGAATGCGAGAGATGATTCGCGTCGCTAACAGCGAATGTCCGCCTAACCAGAAGAAATTGTCATCGCGGGAAACTCGTTCCAGATTCAATACCTGCTGCCAGATCGCTGCCAACAATTCTTCAATCAGTGTCTGCGGCGCCGAGAAACCTGAACTCTCAACTGACTGTTCCGCACCTGGCTCCGGCAACGCTGCGCGGTTGACCTTTCCGCTTGGCGTCAACGGCAACTCATCCAAAGTGATCCAATCCGACGGAGCCATGTAGGCCGGCAGGCGCTCTTTAAGCCAGGTCTTCAGCTCATTGATGTTGGGCGCTACTGCTCCGGTTCCGACGATGTACGCAACCAGCCGTTTGTTGCGGCTCGTTTCTTCACGCGCTACCACGATGGCGTGCAAAACCTGAGGATGCTTTCTCAGGGTTGCTTCAATTTCACCCAGCTCGATCCGAAAGCCGCGGACTTTAACCTGGGTATCGATGCGGCCGAGAAATTCAATCGTGCCGTCCGCCAGATAACGGGCCAGGTCGCCCGTGCGATAAAGACGCTCAGCCGAACTGTCGCCAAACGGATTTGGCACGAATCTTTCGGCGGTCAACTCCGGACGGTTCAGGTAGCCGCGCGAAACGTTCGCGCCGCCAATGAACAACTCTCCCGCCACGCCGATGGGCGTGGGCTGCAGGCGACGATCCAGAATGTAGATTTGGGCGTTGGCAATCGGGCGTCCGATCGGCGCGAGCGTGGGCCAGGCACCGGATGCGCCGCGCAATTCATGCTGCGTCACCACGTGAGTCTCGGATGGTCCATAGTGATTGAAGAGACCGCATTGCAGGCGTTCACACAGTTGTTTGATTTGCGGCGTGCATTCCAACTGCTCTCCGGCCGCAATGATGTCGCGCAGGCTCGCCGGCGCCTGTCCTCCCTGCTCACACGCTTCCGCCAGATGCTGCAAATAAACAAAAGGCAGATCGATTCTTTCCACCTGCTCCGCAACCAGGAAAGCGAGCATCCGATTCACGTCGTGCCGCTGGTCATTAGTCACCAGCACTAAGGTCCCGCCCGAGCACCAGGTCGAAAAGATCTCCTGGAAGGAAACATCGAAGCTCAGGGAAGCAAACTGAAGCGTTCTGGCCGGTTGCGAAGCCACCGTTGTTTGCCAACAAATCAGATTGCCCAGCGCGCGATGCGTCATCGCGACGCCTTTGGGGACGCCCGTCGAGCCGGAGGTGTAGATGACGTTGACGAGATTCTCCGGTTCAATTCGCACACGCGGATCGGCGCTGCTTTCGCGCGCGATCTCCTGCCAGTCTCGATCGAGACATAAAACCGTTGCCCCAGATTCCGGCAGACTGGTCGCCAGGCCCTCCCTGGTCAGCAATACCAGGCAGCGGGCATTGTCGAGCATCAAGTTGAGTCGCTCGGCCGGGTACGCCGGATCCAGCGGCACGTAAGCAGCTCCTGCTTTCAGGACGCCGAGGACTGCCGTCACCATCTCCAGGCTGGGTTCGAGACAGATACCCACGCGCGTGTCGGCGGCCACTCCCAGCCGCAGCAGCCGATGGGCCAGTTGGTTTGCGCGCGCGTCAAGTTCGCGATAGCTCAAATGTTGGTCGGCAAACTCTGCCGCGGGCACATCCGGAGTTCGTTCAACCTGGGCCTGAAACAAGTTCAGGAAAGAAGGCTCAGCCCAGGAGGCCGCGGTGTCGTTCCACGCAGTCAGGACCTGCGCCTGCTCCGCGTCATTCAGCAGTTCCACGTTCCCGAGCGATTGCTCCGGCCCGGTCACCATCGCTTCCAGCAAGCGCTGCCAGTGCGTGACCATTCGTTCGATCGTGGATCGGTCGAACAAGTCTGTGCGATAGCTGAGCGTGCAATTCAACTGGTGGAGACCTTCAGAAATTTCAAAGGTCAAGCCAAACTTCTCCGTGCCCGAGTTCAGTTCAAGCAGGCTGATGCTTATGTCCTGCACTTCTACCAGCGTTCTCGGCTTGTTCGTAAAGACAAACATCACCTCGAACAACGGTCCGTGACTCAGGCTCCGCTCCGGATGCAGTTCCTCGACCAATTTTTCAAACGGCAGATCCTGATGCGTTTGCGCTTCCAGGACCACTTCCCGCACGTTGTCAACCACGTCGCGAAGACGCGGGTTACCGGAAAGCCTGGTTCGAATCAACACCGTGTTGACGAAGAAACCGATGAGATCCTCGGTGTCAACTGAGCGCCGGCCGGCGAGCGGGGTGGCGACGACGATGTCATCCTGGCCCGTGTAGCGCGCGAGCAGCATCTGAAACGATGCCAGCAGGGTCATGAAAAGTGTGGTCCCTGCCGAGCGTGTCAGGGTTCTCAGTTTTTCAGTCAACGCCTCCGGGACTACCAGCGGCAAGGCCTCGCCCGCGTAGGTCATGACCGGCGGTCGCGGTCGGTCGGTCGGGAGATTTAGCATCGCCGGGCTGTCATCCAACTGCGTTCGCCAGTAGGACAGCTCCTGTTCCAGTACTTCGTCGCGCAACCAATCGCGATGCCAATGAGCAAAGTCGGCGTACTGGATGGGCAACTCAGGCAATGATGACGGCTGACTCTGATCGTAAGCCTGGTAGATCTCCCCGACTTCACGGACGAGCAGCGTCCGCGACCATTCGTCGAAGATGATGTGATGCAACAGCACCAGCAGCACGTGCTCGTTTTCCGCGACTCGAAACAGCGACGGTAGGAAAAGCGGACCCTCGGCAAGATCAAATCGCCGACGGCTGCCTTCAGTGACCAGCCTCCGCACCACCTGGTTTCGTTCTGACTCGGGTAACGACGAAAGGTCCACGATCGGGAGATCGAGGTTTTGCGCCGGACTGACAATCTGAACCGGTCGTCCATCTATCGCTGCAAAAGTTGTCCTCAGCGATTCGTGACGCCGCGCGGCCTCGCTAATGGCCTGGTTGAGTGCTGCCAAATTCAGTCGGCCAGTGACACGCAAAGGAAACAAAACGTTGTAGGCGGTGCTATCCGGTTCTAACTGCTGCAGGAACCACAATCGCTCTTGCGCGAAAGAGAGCGGGGCCGCTTCATTTGCCGGACGCACCGGAATCACTCTTGCCGCAGCTTGCTCGGCAACAGATCTATTCAGCAGCCGTTCGAGCTCTTGTTGCTTGAGGGCTGAGAGCGCTCCGCGGCGGGACGCGAGCTCTGATCTTCGACGTGCAATTGTCTCGTTTATTTCTGCCATGATCTTCCTAAGGTAGTCGCTCGGGTAGTTACGCCTGCAATTCTTCAGCGCGTGCCTGCATCTGTTTGAAGACAGATTCGAACAGGGGGGTCACCTCTCCCAGGCTTTTCAGCCCCCGCTCGGTGATCCCTCCCGGCGTGGCAATGTCATCCGCTGATTCGTGTTCCAGGTTACCGGCCTGGGTGGTTAGAAGCGCCTGGGTCAGCAGTGCCTCGGTTAGTAGTGACTGCATGGCCCTGAAAAAAATGCGTCTTCCGATTCCCGCGGCGGTCTCGTCCTTTAGTGGTTGGACGCCGGCGCCGGCGGCCGCCTGCACGGCAGCCATGACGACTGCGGGCCAGGACGCGCCGAGCAGTGACAACCGCGCAAAAGTCTCTTCGTCCTCGACTACGTCAAAGTCGCCGAATTTATCGAGCTCCGCTTTGGCTTTAATCCAGCGCGAGCCCGGCAGATCGGAAGGTCGTAAGACAAGCATCGGAATGGAATTCACGCCGTCAATCAAAAAAGGAGAGATACAGACGATCGTTGCTCGAGGAAATATTCGTTGGAGCGACTCTCGCGAGAGTGAAAATGCAGCGTTGAAGACATTTCCGGTGAACTGCCTGGCTGGCTCGCTGCCTTCAGCCAGATCGAGCAATGCCCTTCCCGGGATAGCGATCACAAGTGAGTCCGCTTCGAGAATCCTGGTCCACTCTGCGACCCACGTGCCTGCCGCGATGCGTGTGACTCCGTTATTGCCAGGACGCGATCCGCTGCGGCTCCAAACCAGTGGCGCCCGGCCATTGCGCGCCAGCCACGTTTTGGCTAGCGCGTCACCGAGTCGGCCTGCCCCCAGTAGACCCAGACGAGATTGTGCCGCCGCTTGAGTTCCGATGTTCGCCACAGCATTCGCCACATTATTCGCCATCGTCAGGTCCACCAAATCAATTCGTTGCTGAGGTTCATACCCATGAAACAGGTCAGTAGCAACCGGCTTTTGGGCGACGTTGCGTTTCCCAGCAAAACGGCGTGCACGAGATTGCCGTTGATGAGACAAAGATCGCCGGCCTCAACCGCAAGGGTGACTGAAGGATATTCCTCAAGCGGTTCCGCCGGATACGGAAAGCCAACGCCGCTCAAACCGAGCTCGGCACGCGTTTCGTCGTCCGGCTCTACGTTCCAAATTCGAAGTTGTCCAGAGCCTTCGGTTACCGCCGCATAGATGTTGACAGCCATTACCCGGACCGTCTGCTGAATTTCAAAGTCTGCTTGAATTGGGTCTTTCACTTGCGCGAGGTCATCGTGTGGCTCGAGCAGAAACGTACCTAAGTTGTTCCAAAACACAGCTTTCGAATCGCCGGCGGGTAGTCCATTGAGGCTGGCGGCGCGAACAGTCAGGCTGCCGGCGACGGCGAGCGCGTCCCGGAACGCAGCTACTGGATTCATGGCGCCGGCGTACAAGCCTTCCACGGCGTTTTTGCACGCGAGCGCTTCTTCCAAATAGGTCATCGTCGGTTTGCCGTAATGCGATGCGCCAATGAGATAAGCTTCGACACCGTCTTCGCCTTCTCCAAAACGTGGCACCCTTCCTGATGAAGCCCAGAAATTCGCGACGATTCGACGACACGTATCGAGCTGCACAAACCCATGCACGTGGTAGGCGGCGAGATTTCCATTGAGCACTTCAAAGACGGTCGAGACGTCGATCGGCCCATTTGTCTCATGCACGCGAAACGCGCCTGCTGTTAAAGACGTACCTGTTATTCGCCGTGTCGTCGTTAACATGGCTTAGCGTCCAGCCGCGACCTTTGAAAGTGTGTTTGAAGCGGTTGACGAGGCGCATGAATCTACCGGGCGACTCCGGTGGAGTAACTGGCGGTTACGATGAAAGGCGCCGAGGATGGCCGGGACCGAGCTGATGATACGTTCCACCTGGTCCAGCTTGTCCTGATGTTCCTGCTTCACCTTCGGCATCTGCGTCCAATGGGCCAGCGGTCGCAGATGATGCTCCTGGTGGTAGCCGTCATTGAAGGTCAACAGGTTATAGAGCGAACCGTAATAACTCACGGAATTGGTATAGCGACTCTCGGGCGCCGCACCGTAGTGTTCGTAGTAGTTCTGTATGTTGACCAGCATCAATGCCAGGAAGAACGCCGGCAAGTAGCAAAGCAAGACCCATTTCCAGGAGATCGTCAGGAACAGGCAGAGGGCGAGAAAGTGGACCATGCGATCCAGTTGCACCTGGCGCAGTTCCCATGCTCGTTTCGCCGTGGACTTCGCGAACAGCGGCAGAACGTCCTGCTCATGCGCGCCGACGCGCCACAGCCTTGTTACCGATAAGAGTGCGCGGCCGATGCTCACTAACGATTCCACGGCTCCGAAAAATGCATAGTGGAACGCGCCCGTATGCTCGCCTCCGGTGCCGTCGCGGAAAGTTGAAGACGAGTCCTTTGTCTTTCCGTCCGCCCCCTGTGCGTCGTTGTTGTATCGATGATGATTGCGCACGTGCGTGAGTTCGTATGCCTGCACGGACTGTCCGATGTTTACCGAGTTGAGCATCGATACCAAGCGGTTCAGTCGAGGCGAATTGAACCAGGCCGCATGCGTGAAGAGATGGCTGATAATGATGATGTTATAGACGGTCATGACCACCAGGAGCACGGCACCGGCGGCCCGGCCGAGCGTCGACCATCGTTCCCAGAGGATGGCCAACAGCAGCGTCGCGACGAAATGCGCAACGCTCAGCGCGAGCATTATGATGTCCCGGCGGCTGTGCTTCCAGATCTTCATAACTCGGCCCCATTGATTAAGTAAGACTCCAATTTTCCACGACGGCGGACGTCGAGCGTGGCGCAGTGGAAAGATCCGCCAAAGCTGTTGAAGTTGCGAAAATTGCAAGGAATCGGTTTGAAGCCCCAGCTTTTTAGCGCCGCGATCATCGGCTCATCCTGACGCTCAACCATGATCCGCTTTTCGTCGAGCGAGAGAATGTTCATGTTGATCCACTTGCTGGTCATGTAGAGCGTGTGGTCGTCGGGAATGATGGGTTTGGGTGCGTGGAAAATTTCCCAACCGCGGAATATTTTCGGAACTTCGGGGACTCGCTCCGGATTGATCAGCAACTTACCCGGCGCCAACGGCAACAACGTCGCGTCAATGTGCATCGGGTGTGAATCGTTGAACTCAAACACGTGGATCCGGTAAGTGTCTCCCAGGTGACGACGGAGCCACTCAATGCCAAATTCATTCGTGACGTTGCTTTTCTGCGCGATTATGTCGCGACCGCAGCGAACGAAATCAGCCGCATCGAAGGTTGGCTCAAACTCAGTGATGACGAAACGCGTCGGCTCACCTTCTTCGGGTTCCGTCCATTCATAGTCGTATAACTCGTCCTTGAGTTCCGGACTGGGCGCCGAACTCCACTTGGCTCCGTTTTTGAAGTACTCCTTGAGCAGCGGCTTGAAGGCGGCAGTGCCATAGTGTCGCGAGCGCCAGGCGAGTGGACATTCGATGATCTCGGAGCCAATTACCAGCAACACGTCGCGCGGCATCGCATCGTAGAGACCCGTGCTGGTCCAGCCGACGGCTCCGTACTCCTGAAGTTGATCTACCGGCACCGGCCGGCGCACTCTCACGCCTTCTCCCTCGAGGATATGCACGAACTCGTCCAATTCCCGCTTTGCCAGCGCGACTTGCTCGGGTGGAAAAGGTTTGCCGGCATTTTCCCGAAAGGTCTGGCGTTGATCGGTCGGCAGCGGCGCCTCCACGGAGACATGAGAAGGTGGGAAGCTGGCGCCATCTACGACGCCCACGATCACTTCTTCAAGTAAATCCCACTCGTTGTATGAGCTGACCGGACAGTAGGCTGGCGCCATGGAGGTCGCCATGCCTGTTTCCATAATGGCAGCGCTGGTTTCCATGATCCTGGTGCTTGTTTCCATGATGGTCGTGCCTGTTTCCGTGATGAAGAATGGCCGGATCTCGGTTAGAACCGGTAGCCGAAGGTTTGGGTGGGGAGCTATGTTTGAATCTAGTCTGAATCTTGTTTGAGATCTTAAGCGACTTTAACGAGTGAGGACTCTACTTGCGCCACGGGTAAGTTGGTTGTGACCTGGCACCCGTCGGAAGCTGTGAACGAATGTATTTCTCCGAAGATGGGAAAGTATTCCGGATACTTCTGCCGGCAGAGCTTTAGGACCACTTCGCTGAGCACTTCATCGGTCCGAAAGTCGGGCATGGGCCAACGCACTTCGATTTCATTAACACCGTCGCGGACGACCTCCCCCGGAACAGTAATCTCCCAGGAACTCCACTCCTTGCTGACGGTTATTTCAACCTGCGGCTGGCCGTTGCACTCGACCGAGATCTTCCCTTCATCCAGTGAAAGTTTTGGGAGCCGGCACGTCAGGGAAAGGTTGACTGCGTAGCCCGCTTCGCCGATAAAGACGAACTTTGAGTCAGGCCAGTAGGCCCGGTAATAGCGTGGCTCGCCATCCGGACGGAAGAAGTAAGACGCCGAGGCTTCAAGCTCATGCGGTTGGCCGGCCGACTGGTAATAATAACGATGCAGCAGATCGGTCTCAGCAAACCTGGTGCTGTGTTCCTCGCGATAGAGTCGCGCGAGCCGTTCCCGAGCTGGAATTCCGGCCTCCTCGAGCGCATCGGCAATCGCCGTAAGGAGTCGTATGTCGAGCCGCTTTTCGTTCCTGCGAAACAGATAGCTATGAATCAGTGGCGATCCCAGACTAAGGATTTGTAGTTCCGTCTTACTCATGTGCAGCGGAGCCTTGTCCTGGACCTGAAGGTCTATGAAATGGAGCATTAGCTCGGCGACGTGCGGTGAATGCTTGATTGCCCGCGCGCAGAAATGGCGGACCATTTCGTATGACTGATAGAGGTGCGCGTCGTGGATTGCGGCGAGGAATAATGCCTCTGCTTCGATCTCAGGCGACGGCGCGAGGTGGTCATCTATCAGCGTGTACCAGGGTTGCTCAACTCCCTTTAGTGTCCGCAACACACCGGCGGCGGCTACGCCCATCGCTACCTGAATCCCTTCGCTGGTCAGGTGACAATAGTCCAGGAACATACGATTGCCGGGTACTTCGCCATTGAGATACTCCTTGAAGAGCGCCGGCAAATCGATTACCTGGCAGCCGTGTTTCGGCAATTCTTCACGCAGGATCTGCTGGGACAGGGCGTAAGGCTTGGGTGTGAACATGATGGAAACGTTCCAGCTTTGCGCGTCACGGGCCAGTTCCAGATATTTCCTTTGACCAGCGGCGTCGTTCGCCAACCGACGGCAATCCGCAAGCAGGTAATACCCCGCTGCGCAGGTGCCCTGGTCGATCTCGACGGCTCTCGCCGCGAGCTTTTCGGCAGTGGCCGTAGCGCCATCGCTCAGTGCTTTCCAACCTTCTTTCATCACTGCGATCCATTCGCCGTTCCGGTTGTCCGGCAGGCATGGCGCATTGGTAAATGGCTCGCGCCAATCGGCCAGATTGAATTCGGGAATGATCCAAATGAGTGGGATGCCACTGCTCTGGTACTCGGAGGCTATCTCGCTCACCATGCTCCTCACTGTCCTGGCGATGTGCTCGTCGCAAACGCGCTTTACCCCAGCCATGCCGTCGGTTGCTATCGCCTTGTCGATTTCGCCGATATTGGCAAACGTCGGCTGCGCAAAGCCCCAGTTATTGCCGGCAAAAATTACTGCGATATCGGGCTCGAGCTGGAGGGCTGCATGCGCGATTTCTTTCAACTCGTAGCCGAGATTGGTCCGGGCCAAATCAATAACCTCGACCTGCTCCTTGCCAAGCTGCTCCTCCAGAATCTTCTGTAAGGCGAACGCCGGCGTGAAATCCGGATCGTACAGAAACCCCCGGGCCACCGACTCTCCTTCAAACAGCACGCGGGTCCTTTCGCTTTTTGCGTCAATGCGGCCGACGTCTGCCCAGAAGTGCCACTCGTCCTTGGTCTCGAGTCGGCGAACAAAAATGTCTTTGCCGTTGACGACTTTGCGCCCCCAGATCCCAACGTTATCGCCACGACTTGCCGGCAGCGCAGCACCGGGCGCATCGTCTAAATCCGCGCTCACAGCCGTCGGAGTTTTACCGGCGGCGTTTGACGGACCTCCAAAAAATCCTGACACGTGGAGCAGATTGACCATCTCAGACGCGTGGTCCGAAACCGCGGCCCGGGCGATTCGATTAGCAAAAGATTTCAACGAGTTTGGGGGACGTTCCATGCTGTCGTCGTCAGTTGGCAGGAGCTATGAACTGCGATCAGTCTCCGAAGCCATCTGATTTTTTCTTTGAGAAGCTTGCGAGAACTAAGCCACCGCCTGGGTAACTGCGACCTCCATCAATTCGGGAGACCTTTCCGCGACTTGCGCTACGCTCGAAGCGGTGAACACGTGTATTTCGCCGAAGATGGGGTAGTAGTCCGGATACTTCTGCTGGCACAGCTTGACGACCACGTCGCTGAGCACCTCTTCGGTCCGGAAGTTGTCAGGGATGGGCCAATGCACCTCGATTTCATTAACGCCCTCATGGAGGAACTCGCCTGGAACAGCAATCTCCCAGGAACTCCACTCCTTGCTGATTGCAATTTCAACCTGCGGCTTGCCGTTGCACAGGACTGTGATCTTCCCTTCATCCAGTGAAAGTTTGGGGAGCCGGCAAGTCAGGGAAAGGTTGACTGCGTAACCCGCTTCGCCGACAAAGACAAACCTCGACTCGGGCCAGTAGGCCCGGTAATACCGTGGGTCGTAATCCACCCGGGCTATGGGCCACGTCAAGCCTTCGTACTCATGCGGCTGACCGGCCGATAGGTGATAGTAGAGTTGGAGCAGATTGGTCTCAGAAAACCTGACGCTGTGTTCTTCGCGATAGAGTCGCGCGAGCCGTTCCCGGGCCGGAATTCCGACCTCCTCGAGCGCGTCGGCAATCGCGGTCAGGAGTACTTTGTCGAGCCGTTTGTCGTTATTGGGAAATATATAGCGATGGACCAGCGGCGATCCGATATTAAAGATTTGCAATTCCGCTTCACTCATGCGTAGCGGAGCTTTGTTGCGAACCTGAAGGTCTATGTAGTTGAGCATTAACTCGGCAACGTGTGGCGAATACTTGACCGCTCGCGCGCAGAAATGGCGGACCATCTCGTATGACTGGTAGCGGTGCGCGTCGTGGATCGCGGCGAGGAACGAGGCCTCTGCTTCGATCTCCGGCGAGGGCGCGATGTGGTCACCTACCAGCGTGTGCCAGGGTCGCTCAATTCCCTTCAAGGCGCGCAGCACCCCTGAAGCGGAGGCGCCCATGGCTATCTGAATCCCTTCGCTGGACATGTGGCAATAGTCGATGAACATGCGAACGCCGGGTATTCCGCCATTCAAATACTCCTTAAAGAGCGCCGGTAAATCGACTATCTGAGCGTCGTATTTCGGCAATTCTTCATGCAGAATCTGCTGCGCAATGGCGTTAGCCTTGGGTATGTACATGATGGAATTGTCCCAGCTTTGAGCGTCACGGGCCAGTTCCAGATTTTTTCTTTCACCCTCGGTGTCGTTTGCCAGTCGACGGCAATCCGCGAGAATGTAATACCCCGCTGCGCAGGTGCCCTGATCAAGCTCGACTACTCTCTCCGCGAGCTTTTCAGCAGTGACCGCATCGCCATCGCTGAAAGCCCGCTGGGCCCCTTTGAACGCACTGATCCACTCCCGGTTCCGGTTGTCCGGGAGATATGGCGCATTGGTAAATGGCTCGCGCCAGTCTGCCAGATTGAATTCGGGAATGATCCAAATGATCGGGATGCCACTGCTCTGATACTCCGAGCAGATCTCGCTCACCATCGTCCGCGCTGTTTTGGCGATGTACCGGTCGCAAACGCGTTTGATTCCAACCATGCCGTCGGCCGCTATCGCCGTGTCCATGTCGGCGATGTCGGAAAGCGTCGGCAGCGCGTCCTTTTTGTCCCAGTTATTACCGGCGAAGAATATTGCTATATCGGGCTCAAGCTGGAGGGCGGCCAGGGAGAGTGGCAACAACTCATAGGAGAGATTGGTGCGGGCCAGATCGATAACCTCGACCTGATCTTTGCCAAACTGCTCCTCCAGAATCATCGTCAAGGCTAACGCCGGGTTATAACCCGGATCGTACAGATAGCCCCGCGCCACCGACTCCCCTATAAACAGCACTCGCAGTTTGGATCCCTTGGCCTCAATGCGTCCGACATTGGCCCAAAAGTGCCACGTTGCCATGTTCTCGATTCGGCGAACGAAGCAGGTCTTGCCGTTTTCTATCTTTCGCTCCCAAATCCCGATGAGCTTGGACTGCTTCGGCGGCACTTTGGGCTCGGTGGTGTAGAAGGTAACGCTGGTTTCAGTCCCGATAGGGTTTGCGGTGCGGTTGCTCGCAGTTTCTCCGGTCAAGCCGGCGGCCCAGAGCATGCGAACAGTCTCGGCGGCTTCCTCGGAACCGGCGGCGGCGCGCGCAATGCGGTCGGCGAAAGATTTCAAAGCTTCAGGCGGACGTTCCATAAATTGAACTCTCTTTCAAATGATTTAGAGCATCGTGTAGACCGAATGTTCAACCACTCGGTCCTTATCGGGCCCAGTCTTGCCGGCGAAATGGCCCAGGCCTTCCCAGAAAGACGGAATACCCGATCGCTCGAGAACGAAGTCTTCGAGCACCAGTAGATCGATATGCGAACGGTTGAAACACCTGACCGCGTCGATGGCGGTGCACACGATCGGTTCGCCTCGCATATTGAATGACGTATTCAGGATGATCGGGCAGCCGGTCAGACGGTGGAACTCCGCGAGCAGTTTGCCAAAACGAGGATTGGCATCACCGTTGACGGTCTGAGGACGCGCCGAGCCGTCGATGTGGGTAATGGCCGGCAGGTCTATGTCGGAGATTACGTCGCAGGTTTCCAGCATGAACGGTGAATCGTGGTCCAGGGCGAAATGGTTTTGATATTCCGACTCCAGCACCGCCGGAGCAAACGGGCGAAAGGCCTCTCGCATCTTGACCAGCGCGTTAATCCGATCACGCATCTCAGGCCGGCGCGGGTCCGCCAGAATCGATCGTCCACCCAACGCTCGCGGCCCGAACTCCATCCGTCCCTGACACCAGCCAACTATCTTTCCTTCACTGAGGCCCTGGGCCGTGTAATTGATCAGCTCGTCTTCCTTGTCGCGAAAGTCTAAAAACTTGGCTGAAGAAACTTTCAGGAACTTGTAGGCATCGGACACTGAAATCGAGGGGCCAAGGTAAACGTGCTCCAGCTTCTTGACGAGCGGCGCGTTGCCGGTCACTCGCACGTGGGCCAGGGCCGCCGCCCCCACGGCCCCACCGGCGTCACCAGCCGCGGGTTGCACGAAGAGCCGTTTGAACGGACCCTCTCTGAGGCATCGTCCATTCGCCACCACGTTCAGCGCCACGCCCCCGGCCATGCACAGGTTTTCGCTCGGGAACTTCGTATACAGATAACGCGTCTTTTCGAGCATTATTTCTTCGAGCACGACCTGCACGCTGCGCGCAACGTCCATGTGGAATTGCGTCAGCTCCGATTCCGCCTCCCGCGCCGGTTGGCCCAGCAGGGTGACCAGTTCGTCCGTGAACATGCGGTCTTCGGTGAGAAAACCGAAGTATTTCATGTTGAGGCGATACTGCCCATCGGAAGTGACATCGACCAACTTGCGAATCTGATCGGCGTATTCCGGTTCGCCGTATGGCGCCAGACCCATCACTTTGTACTCACCTTCGTTGACTTCAAATCCGAGGTAGCCGGTGATGGCGCTGTAGAAGAATCCGAGCGAGTCCGGGAAGTCGACCTGTTCGAAGCGTTCGATGTTGGGGCCTTTGGCGAAGCCGTAGGTGGTGGTGGCCCAATCGCCGACGCCGTCAACCGTCATAATTGCTGACTCCTCGAAACCGGAGAAGTAATAACTGCTGGCGGCGTGAGAAAGGTGGTGATCGAATACCTCTACGCGCCCTTCGTAGCCAAAAATGTCGGCAATCATTTTTTGGGGTGGCGTGCGGGACAGCCGATCGACGATCGAATCCCGGCGCGATGCCGGCAGGTTTGGCATAAACCCCATCCAGATTTGCCGGCCAAGTTTCAGGCCGGGATCTTCGTAGTAGCCAATACAATCCACGTCTGCGATGGTGATGCCGCCTTCCTTAAGACAGTAAAGGAAAGCGCGCCCGGGAAAGGATTTGTCATTCTTGACCCGCGTGAATCGTTCTTCCTGAACGGCGGCGACCAACACTCCATCCTGTATCAAACTACAAGCAGAATCGTGATAACCGGCTGAGATCCCCATGACGTTCAAACTGCCCTGCTTGGCCCGGCGTGAGAACTTGGCGGCCGGTTGATGATGACCGTTACCGCCATTACCGCTAATGGTATCGTGACTAATCATGATGAAATTTTCCTTTAAGGGATTGAAGCAGACGGGATCAAACCAACTCTGAAGCTGCCTCCAGCTTCTCTATGAGCGCTTCTTCTATCGACAATGCCAGGCCGGCAATCGTCGGTTGATCAAATATCACACGCATCGGCAGATCGATGTCGAAAGCCTGGTTTATGCGATGAATGATCTGGGCCGCAAGGAGCGAATGGCCTCCGAGCTCGAAGAAATCTTCCTCGATGCCGATGCGTTCGAGTGACAAAACTTCCGACCAGATTGCCGCGAGACTAACTTCCTGCGTCGTACTCGGCGGCGTGTAAACGCGCGGCATTCGCTCTTTCGTCTCTTCGAGAGACGGCAGGGCTTCATAATTGATCTTGCCGTTGAGCGTCAGCGGCAGCTCAGTCAAATGCACAAAGAAGTTTGGAATTGTTTCAGCAATGAGCATTTCCGCCAGAAAATCGTGCAATTGACCGGAATCGAGTTCCTGACTTGAAACGTAATAAGCGACCAGCACCTCGTGACCGTTCTTGTCCTTCCTGATAAGCACCGCGCCGTCGCTAACCTGTGGATGTTTCTTCAGTGCCCAGCGAATCTCGTTCAGTTCGATTCGATGGCCGTGAAACTTCACCTGTTGATCCTGGCGGCCGAGGTATTCGAGGTCACCCGACGGCAATCTCCGGCAGACATCGCCAGTGCGATACATCCTCTCTCCGAGCGCGAACGGATTGGGTATGAACCTCTCGGCCGTGAGCGACGGGCGCGCGAGATAACCCTGGGCCAGACCCGGACCGGAGATGAACAACTCGCCAGAGACGTTCGTGGCAACGGGTTGCAGCCAGCGGTCGAGCACGTAAAGGTTGACGTTGGCCGCGGGTCTGCCGATGGGTACGTTTTCGCCGGTACCGTTAAGCGCGTCGTATTTGTAGATCATGCAGCCCACCGTCGCTTCGGTTGGCCCATACTCATTAAAGATCTCAACGTCTCCGCCGAAACTCTCAGCGACCTGCCGCGCCAGTTGCGTTCCCAGAGCTTCACCGCCAAGGATGAATCGCTTGACGCTGCTTTGCCGATTGTCTCTATCTTTGATCAGAGTCAAATGACTCGGTGTCAGTTTGCATAAACCTACCTGCCCGTCTGCAACTATCTCCTCGAGTTGGGCGCCCTTTGGCCCACCGCGGAAGATCACGATCTTGTTGCCCGTGATTAACGGCAGGTAGATAGACGTCACTGTCAGGTCGAAAGCCAACGAGGAGTAGAGCGCGAAGGCCAGACTGTCACCGCGCAGGTAGACGTCATTGGCCCACGAGATGTAGTTAACGAGAGAACGGTGTGAGATTCCTACGCCCTTCGGTTCGCCTGTGGAACCTGAGGTGTAGATGACGTAAGCCAAACTATCGGGATTTACAGCAACCTGCCCGTCCAGTTCATCGTCCAGATCGCGTTGCTGCGAAATCGCCGACCAGTCGCGATCGAAACAGATAACCCGCTGCGCGGAACCAGAGAGCGAATCGGCAAACTTTTCCTCGGTCAGGACCGCTGCCACCTTGGCGTCCGCCAGCGCATATGAAAGCCGTTGCGAGGGATGCTCCGGATCCAATGCGACATAACCAGCTCCGGCCTTGAGCACTCCCAGAAGCCCCACCAGTTCCGCAAAGGAGTGTTCCAAACAAATCCCGACCAGGTTGCCGGGCTGCACTCCTGCGCTTCGCAAGTAATGAGCGAGCTGGTTGGCCCGGCGATTGAGTTCGGCGTAAGTTAGAAGTTCGCCTCTGAATACGGCTGCTGTCGCCTCGGGTGTCGCCTTCACTTGTGCTTCGATGAGCTGGTGGATGCAGGTATCTCGCCAGACGGAAGTCTGTGCCGGGTTCCAGGCAGCGAGTTGCTCAGTTTCCTCAACGCCAAGCATCCGCAAGTCTGAAAGTCTTTGGTCAGGATCCGCGGTGATCGCCTCCAGGAGATTTCCGAGGTGCGCCATCATTCGGACGATGGTCGTCTGATCGAAAAGATCGGCATTGTATTGGACCCCGCCTCGTAGTCCCTCGGTGTCCTCAAACATGTCAAGCAACAGATCGACCTGGGAAGTAGTGACTTCCCTCTGCAGCACACTCAGTGTCAGCCCGGAAAGCGTCAGCTCCGTCAGGGTAGGCTGATTGTGAAAACTGAAGACCGCCTGAAACAGCGGCAGGTAGCCGAGGTTCCGCTTCGGCCGCAGCTCCTGGACCAGCTTCTCAAAAGGCGCCGTCTGATGCGCGTAGGCCCGCAGTGTCGTTTCTCGCACCTGATTAAGCAGTTCCAAAAACGGCGGGTTACCCGAGCAATCGGCGCGCTGCGCCATCATGTTCACGAAGAAGCCGATCAACGGCTCAATCTCCGACCGCTCGCGGTTAGCGACCGTGGTGCCGACTACGATGTCGTCCTCGTTGGTGTAGCGGTAAAGCAGTGTCTGAAACGCAGCGAGCAACAACATGAACATCGTCGTGCCCTGCTTTTGACTCAACACCTTCAGTCGCCCGGAAAGCTCTGGAGACAAGGCGAAGGATTCGGCCGCGCCACGGTAAGTTTGCACCGGCGGCCGCGGACGGTCAGTGGGCAAGTCAAGCAATGGAGGCGCGCCCGCCAATTGTTCTTTCCAGAATGTCAGTTCGCGTTCGAGCGTCTCGCCTTGCAGTCGTTCTCTTTGCCAGACCGCAAAGTCACCGTACTGCACCTTTAGTTCGGGCAAAGGAGAGGGCTCGCCGCGGCTGAACGCCTGGTAAAGGGCTGAGACTTCTCTGATTAATATTCCGCGTGACCAGCCATCGCTGACGATGTGGTGTAACACACACAGCAGCGAGTGTTGCTGATCGGAATGGCGGATCATGGCGAGCCGGACCAGCGGACCAGTCTCTAAATCGAATGGTCGGTCCAGTGTGGTCGTGGCGAGTCTCGCGTCAATCGCTTCGCCTTCAGCGTCGCCGAGGTGACTGAGGTCTAACGTCGGCAGCGACAGCCTCGAGAACGGTTGAACAATCTGCACCAGTTCCCCGTCGATGATCGGAAAAGACGTGCGGAGGTTTTCGTGTCTGCGGCAGATCTCGTTATAGGTCTGCTCGAGCGCGGCCCAGTTCAACGGACCACTCAATCTCATCCCCAGGTCGATGTGAAAAGTAGACGTGCCGCGCGCGAGTTCCTCCTGGAACCACAGGCGCTGTTGGGCAAACGAGAGCGGCAACTTGCCGTCGCGGGGAACACGTTCGATGGGCGCCGCCGTACTTAGATTACCCTCGCTAAGCTCTGCCTGTATCAGCGTCGCAAGTTGGGCGACGGTTGGCGATTCAAAGATGCTGCGTACCGGCAACTCGATCTTAAAGGTGTCTCGAATGCGGTGAATTACCTGGCTGGCGAGTAGCGAGTGGCCACCGAGATTAAAGAAATTTCCCTCACGACTGACTCCCGGCAGACGCAAAACTTCACCCCAGATGCCCGCCAGGATCTCTTCGATTGGCGTTAATGTCCCCGCTTCATCCTCGCGCCTGGCGACGGTCAGATCTAACGCCGGCAGCGCTTTTCGATCTATCTTGCCGTTCAACGTCCGCGGTAGTTCTTCCAATTCGACGAAAGCTGAAGGCCACATGGTCGGCGGTAGTCGCTCAGCCAGGTACTCGCGCAAATGATCGCTGCCGGTCCCGTTCGTCAACGTCAGGTAGGCGACTAAAAACTTATTGCCTTCAGCGTCATCGCGGTCAACCACGGCGACGTCCGCCACCGCCGCATGGGCGCGCAGCAGATTTTCAATCTCGCCCAACTCGACTCTCACGCCACGAATTTGAACCTGTTGGTCACGCCGTCCCAGATGTTCCAGGCTGCCATCTTCCAGCAGTCTGCCGTAGTCGCCGGTTTTGTGGACCAGGTCGTTGGGATCCTGGCTGAAAGGATTCTGGACAAATACCTGGGCGGTGAGTTCCGGATCTCCGTAGTAACCAAATGAGCGATACGGCGTGCGAATGTAAATCTCGCCGACTGTTCCCTGGCGACATGGTTTGCCGGCGACATCCATCAGCATCACCGCCGAACCCTTGATCGGTTTGCCGACGGGAATCGAGGGTCGCTCCACATCCTCCGGCCTTACTTCATAGACAAGCTTCGAAAGACTCGTCTCGGTGGTCCCATAGATGTTCAGCAGTTTGATCCGCTCGCCGAACGTGTCGATCCAGCGCTTCACGTCAGCCGGATACAACGGCTCGCCGGTCAGCACCACGTACCGCATTGCTTTGAAGTAACGGCTGTCCGGTCTTTCGTTCAGCAGTGAGCGGAAAACTGACGGCACGCAGTGCAGCACCTCAATTTTTTCAGTATCCAACCACTCGGCCAGTCTTTCGGCATCCAGAACTACGTCTCTGCTTTCCGGCGGACAGACCGTTCCGCCGGAGCACAACGGCACGAACACGTCTTTCAGAAATCCGTCAAATGCCGGAGATGCCAGTTGGCTCACGCGCGTGCCTGGTTCCGCACCCACGGCTTCGATCTCCCAGCGCATGAAGTGGTCGATCCCCCTCAGTCGCCCCAGGATCGCTTTCGGTCTGCCGGTCGAACCAGACGTGAAGTAGATTGAGCAGGGCGCTTCAGGATCACTCGGTACACCAGGCGAGTGCGTCTGCTGAAACTGCTCATAAGTCGTCATCACTTCCAGTCCCGGATACTCACTCGCCACGTTTCCATCCAAACAAATTACTCGGGCGCTGCTACTGGCGGCCTTGCGCAAGTGGGCCAGCTTTTCCAGGTGCTTCGCTTCGCTGACATACCATTGCGCTTCAACGCGCTCGCTCATCATCCGCAGCCGGCCTTCAGGAAAAGTCGGGTCCAACGGCACGAACACTGCACCGGCTTTCAAGACACCCAGAATGCCCGTGATGATCCGCACCGGATCGTCGCTCAATAGACCAACCATGGTCCCTTTACCGGCGCCAGCCTGGAGCAGGAAATTCCCGAGCCGGTTAGACTCCGCTTCCAGTTCCGCATAGGTCACCCGCTTTCCGCCACGCTCGATCGCCACTTGCGATCCGAACATGGCCGCCATGCGGCTAAACATCTCTTGCACGCTCTCGTAGCTCATACTAGTTGCCACTCATCGCCAATAAGATTTTTCGCGGACCTGAGAAAGGCATTCGCCCATGACAAACCAGCACGTTGTCCAGCATCACCACGTCACCCTGTTGCCAGGGAGTCACAGTTGCTTCCTTAAACATGGTTTCCCGAATGTGCTTCAACTTCGAGATCTCGATCTGGCTGTTGTCGCCGAAGAGAGAAGTTTGCGGTAGCTCATCTTCCTTGCCCCGATACGAGTCAAGTAACGAATTGCAGATGTCAGGGGGATAGTCCGACGGATGGAATTGCGGCGCCTGGTTAAACCAAACCTCTTCACCGGTGCGCGGATGGGTAATAACGCTCTCGAAGGTGTTTTCCAACCTCAACCCGCCATCCGCTTTCCATTCGTAATCGATCGACATGTCGCGACAGTAAGCTTCCACCGCCGACTTGTCCGTTGTCTGAAAGGCCCCCTGCCACGACAATCCGAAGCCGTTTCCACCATGGAGATTTCGCAGATACTTCACCCGTTTGCTCCGGAAGTCCTGCACGATACCGGAATCAAGTTTTTTTAAGATCTTGCGGTTGTCGGCGAGTGGAGTCTCACCGCCCTTGCCGGGCTCTACAATGCAGCAAAAGAAGAGACGGGCCGGAAACTTGTGAGAGTAAGCATATTCACTGTGCATCGAGAGTTGATACTCGGCTGGATATTCAGTCGAAGTGTAAATCCCGGAGGTGATTTTGGTGCGTGGTCCATTGTCGTCAAGACAATCCAACAAGCCCGGCGCTACCGATCGCGTCAGTCGCGCGAAGGTGGCTGGAGTATTGATATCAAACCCGCGAAAGAGAATTGCCCCGTGCTCAAGGAGCTTTTGCTCAATGAAATCGTGGTTTTCCTGATACCAGGAGACCAGCAACCCTGACTCGGGCCGCCCGTTACTCGAGTCGTACTCGATGACAAACGGCACACTCTGTCCTTGATCTAAAAGGCCTGTCTTAATCATGACTGTGCTCTCGGTTTGAATTAACTGCGCCCTAGATTTCGAGATTTGCGGCAGTGGCCGCACTAAGCTGTTCGGCAGTGCTTGCCAGTGAGATAGTAGCGAGATTCTTTTCCGGGTCGGCGGTCATCAATTTCAGTAAACTGATGTAGTCTTCCAGCATCTGCGCCGTGGTCTGAGCGTTGAATATCTGGTCGTCGTAGTCGAGCTTACCGAAGATCTGATCTTCGTGTTCGCCGATAGACATTGACAGCTCGAATCTGGTGACTTCTGTGCCCTCGGCATACCAGCTCGTTTCCAGACCGTTCATGTCGAGTTTTTCTTTCATCTCTCTTTCGAACTGGAACCAAACATCAAATAATCGTTCGCGCTCCTCGCCTCGTTTCGCGAAGTCTTCACGAAGCAGTTCGGGCGAAACTTGATAGGTGTAGGCGTCCAGGCAAACCTGTCTCACCTGCCTCATCACATCCTTCAGGGTCGTTGCTCCAGACAAGTCCGTGCGCAACACGAGAGTGTTTGCCAGAATGCCAATCACCTTCTCAGCCTCGATTCGCTCCCGGTTCGCATAGACTGAGCCAACCACGATGTCGTCGTCGTCGGTATATTGGTTAAGCAGTAAGACAAACGCCGAGAGCATGGTCATGTAGAGCGTCATGCCTCCCCGCCGGCTCAACTCTCGAAGCGCTTCCGTCAACTCCGGCGATAACTTAAGGTCCTGATGCGTGCCGCCAAACTTCTGCACTTTGGGACGCGGACGCGCTTGCGGCAGGTTGAGCCGTTCGGGCGCATCTGCCAACTGCTTCCGCCAGTAAGCCAGCCGCCTCTCCAACTCTTCTCCCTGAAGCCATTGCCGTTGCCAGGCCGCATAGTCAACATACTGCACGCCCATCTCGGGCAGTGACGAAGGCCGCCCCTGATTAAACGCTGAATAGAGCTGACTCATCTCTGCGATCACTACCTCAAACGACTGCCCGTCGCCGATGATGTGGTGCATCGTGCAGATCACGATGTGTTCGTCCGCGGTCAGCCGCAGCAACGTCGGCCGCACCAGCGGTCCGTTCGCCAGATCAAACCCGCGCAACGTTTCCGCTCGTGCCAATCGAGCTGCCTGCGGTTCACGCTCTGCATCCGGCAGCGTGCTCAGATCCGCTATCGGTAAATGAAAGCGGCTGGGTGGCTGAATTACCTGGCTTGGCTGCCTGTTCGATTCCGGGAAGACCGTGCGCAGGCCTTCGTGTCTGCGCATGATCTCGCTGAAAGTCTGCTCCAGCGCCGCCACGTTCAATGGTCCATTCAGCCTCACTCCCAAAGCGATATTGAAGGCGCTCGTCCCACTGGACAGGTGCTCGAAAAACCACATCCGTTGTTGCGAAAACGAGAGCGGCAGTTCACCTTCACGCGATACTCTCGTAATCGTCGTCAGTTGACTCTGTTTGCCGTGGCTGATCTGTTCCTGGATTAACTGTGAAAACTCCTCCAGGGTCGGCGACTCGAATAGGCTCCTTACCGGCAGCTCGATCTTCAAATAGTCTCGCGTACGTGCCAGCACCTGGGTCACCAACAGCGAGTGGCCGCCCAGATTGAAGAAATTTCCCTGGCGTCCAATAGACGGCAGCCGCAACACCTCACACCAAATGCCCGCCACAATTTCCTCGATCGGCGTCAACCTGCCGCTATCACTCCCTTGTTCAGTCTCGATGGATTCCAGCGCCGGCAGGGCTTTGCGATCAATCTTGCCATTGAGCGTGCGCGGTAGTTCGTCCAACTCAACGAAGGCCGGCAGCATCGTCGCCGGCACGTGCTCCGCCAGATATTGTCTCAACGGTTCAGTGCCCGTGCCATTCGTCATGGTCACGTAAGCCACCAGGAACTTGTTACCTTCGGCGTCGTCGCGATCGATTACTGCCACGTCTGCTACTGCGGAGTGTCCGCGCAACAGGTTCTCGATCTCACCCAATTCGACCCGCACGCCGCGAATCTGCACCTGCTGGTCGCGCCGGCCGAGATGCTCGAGATCTCCACCTTTTAGCAGCCGGCCATAGTCGCCCGTCTTGTGAACGATGTCTGATGGATCGTCGCTGAAGGGATTCTGAATGAAGACTTCACGCGTGAGTTCCGGTTCGCCGTAGTAGCCGTGCGAGCGATACGACGTCTGAATGTAGATCTCACCAACCGCGCCGAGGCCGCAGAGTTCGCCTCTCGAATCGACCACCATGAAAGCCGAACCGGCTATGGGCTTGCCGACGGGGATCGATGGCCTGTCTACGTCCTCGGGCTTAATCTCATACTGAAACTTCGACAGGCTCGTTTCGGTGGTCCCATAAATATTAAACAGCCTCACTCCAGCGCCGAACACGTCCATCCACCGCTTCACATCCGACGGGTATAACGGTTCGCCGGTCATCACCACACACTTCATTGATTCGAAGTAGCGGCTGTTCAATTTTTCGTTCAGCAACGACCGGAACACTGAGGGGACGCAATGCAACACTTCAACTTGCTCCACATCCAGCCAGTCAGCCAGGCTCCAGGCATCCAGAATTACGTCGCGGCTCTCCGGGGCGCAGACGACTCCACCGGAACACAGCGGCACAAACGCATCTTTCAAAAATCCGTCAAACGACGGCGAGGCCAACTGACTCACCCGCGTGCCTGGTCCGGCGCCGACAGCTTCGATCTCCCAGCGTATGAAATGGTCGATGCCTTTCAAGCGGCCCAGAATTGCTTTGGGTTTTCCGGTCGAACCGGAAGTGAAGTAGATCGAGCAGGGCGCCTCAGGATCGCTCGGCAACCCCGGCGCGCCGGTGTTGTGATACTCGTTGTAACTCTCCATCACTTCGAGGCCCGGATGCTCAGTCGCCGCCGTTCCATCCAGACAAATAACTCGCGCGCTGCTGTTCTCCCTACTATTCTCATCGCCGCTGGCGCCATCTCTTAAGCGACTCAGCTTCTCCAAGTGCTTCGCTTCGCTCACGTACCACTGCGGCTCCACCTGTTCGCTCATCGCCTGCAATCGGCCGCCGGGAAAGGTCGGATCCAGCGGCACGAACACAGCCCCGGCTTTCAGCACTCCCAGGATCGCCGTGATGATGCGGACTGGATCTTCGCTAAAGATGGCCACCATCGTGCCGGCGCTCACGCCACCTTTAAGCAGGAAGTTTGCCAGCCGGTTCGACTCTGCCTCCAGTTCGCCGTAGCTGATCTTCCGACCGCCGCGGTTGATCGCCACCTGCGAGCTGAACTCGCCAGCCATGCGGCTGAACATCTCTTGAACACTTTCGTAAAGCATCTTCTTTTTTCTGCTGCGGCTATTAGACCAGACTGGCTACGAAGCTTGAGCTAAGCTGCTCAATCTCGTCGTTTCTGATTAGTGAGATAGTGGAAATCGCTCGCTCAGGATCGGCAACCATCAAGTCTAAGAGTTGAACGTAATCCTCCAGCATCCGCCTCGTGGTATTTGCTGTATAAAGGTTTTCGTCGTATTGCAGGCAACCGGCTAAATTGTCATCGAGTTCGGTAAAACCCATCGACAACTCAAACCTCGCGACCTCCCTGGCTTCATGGTACGGAGTAACTGTGAGGCCTTTCATGTCAAATTCTTCCTGCCTCGCCTTCTCCAGTTGGAACCACGCGTCAAACAGCCTTTCGCGATCCTCGCCCCTCCGCGCCATGTCTTCCCGGAGCAGTTCCGGGGGCACCTGATAGGTATAAGCATCAAGGCAAACTTCCCTTACCCGCTTCAAGACGTCCCTGAAAGTCACCGCCCCTGACAGGTCCACTCGCAGCACGAGCGTATTGATCAGGACACCGATCAGTTTCTCAAGCTCGGCCCGTTCCCGGTTGGCGTAAGGCGAGCCGACTACGATGTCGTCATCGCCCGTGTACAATTTCAACAACAGCACATATCCCGACAGCATGGTCATGTACAACGTCACGCCTTCATTGCGGTTGAATTCCCGCAAAGCTTCGGCCTGGGCCGTCGAAAGCTGCGTCGGATGCCTCGCGCCTCGGAAGTCTTGCACTTTGCGACGAGCCAGCCGGTTGGGCAAGTTAAGTCTCCAGGGTGCCTCTGCCAACTGCTTCTGCCAGTAGGTTAGCCGCTTCTCCAGTTCCTCTCCCTGAAGCCACTGCCGTTGCCACCCCGCATAGTCGACATACTGTAGGCTCAGCTCTGGTAATGGTGACGGTTGGCCCTCGCTGAACGCTGAATAGATCTGACTCATCTCCACGGTCACCACTTCGAACGATTGCCCGTCGCCGATGATGTGGTTCATCGTGCAGATAATGATGTGCTCGTCCGCGCTCAGCCGCAGCAGCGTCGGCCGCACCAGCGGCCCTTTCGCCAGATCAAATTCCCGCAGCGTTTCTTCCTGGGCCAATCGCGCTGCCTGCCACGCGCGCTGCTCCGGCGGTAGTAGACTGAGATCGACCAGCGGCAGCTTAAACTTCGACGGCGGTTGGATTATCTGGACCGGCTGCGCATTCAATGTCACGAAGACTGTTCGCAAGTTCTCATGCCGGCGGATAATCTCGCTGAAGGTCTGCTCCAGCGCAACGACATTCAATGGTCCATTCAGCCTCACTCCCAAAGCGATGTTGAACGCGCTCGTTCCACTCGACAGTTCCTCGAAAAACCACATCCGCTGTTGCGCAAACGAGAGCGGCAGTTCACCTTCGCGCGGCACTCTCGTAATCGTCGTTAGTTCACTCTGCTTGCCGTGGCTGATCTGTTCCTGGATTAGCTGCGAAAACTCCTCCAGCGTCGGCGACTCGAAGATACTCCTCACCGGAAGCTCGATCTTCAAATAGTCTCTAACGCGCGCCAGCACCTGGGTGACCAACAGAGAGTGGCCGCCGAGATTGAAGAAATTCCCGCGAAGTGGGATAGATGGCAGCCGCAACACTTCACCCCAGATGCCCGCCACAATCTCCTCGACGGGAGTTAACTTGCGGGTTTCCTTCTCTTGCTCAGCCAGAATGGATTCCAACGCCGGCAGCGCTTTGCGATCAAGCTTGCCATTGAGCGTCCGCGGCATTTGGTCCAACTCCACGAACGCTGACGGCAGCATAGTCGCCGGTACCTGCTCCGCGATGTATTCTCGCAGCACGTCGCTGCCCGTACCGTTTCTCATCACCACATACGCCACCAGGAACTTGTTGCCGTCCTTATCATCGCGATCAATCACCGCCGCGTCTGCTACCTCGGCGTGTCCGCGCAACAGGTTCTCGATCTCACCCAGTTCAACTCTTACCCCGCGGACCTGGACCTGCTGATCGCGGCGCCCGAGGTGTTCCAGATCCCCGCCTTTGAGCAGCCGGCCGTAGTCGCCTGTCTTGTGAACAAGGTCATTCGGGTCGGCGCTGAAGGGATTCTGAATGAAGACTTCGCGCGTCAGCTCTGGTTGACCGTAATAGCCATGCGACCGATACGGCGTGCGAATGTAAATCTCTCCGACTGCTTCTTCGCGACAGAGCTGCCCGCGGGAATTGATGAGCATGACAGCGGAGCCTTTGATTGGCTTTCCGACCGGGATCGAAATCCGCTCCACATCTTCCGGTTTCACCTCATAAGCAAACTTCGAAAGACTCGTCTCCGTGGTCCCATAGATATTCAGTAGCTGGATTCGGTCGCCAAACACGTCCAACCAACGCTGCACGTCAGCCGGATACAACGGCTCACCGGTCAGCACCACGTATTTCATCGCGTCGAAGTAACGGTTGTTGAGTTTTTCGTTCAGCAACGACCGAAACACTGAGGGCACGCAATGCAATATCTCTACCTTCTGGCTATCCAGCCAGTCAGCCAAACTCAACGCATCCAGCATTACGTCGCGGCTCTCCGGCGCGCAGACCACGCCGCCGGAACACAGCGGCACAAACGCATCTTTCAAAAATCCGTCAAACGAGGGCGAGACCAATTGGCTTACCCGCGTGCCGGGTCTGGCGCCCACGGCTCCGATCTCCCAGCGTATGAAATGGTCAATGCCTTTCAAGCGGCCCAGAATTGCTTTTGGTTTTCCGGTGGAACCGGAAGTGAAGTAGATCGAGCAGGGCACGTCAGGATCGCTCGGCACTCCCGGCGCGTCGGTGTTGTGATACTCGCTGTAACTCTCCATCACTTCGAGGCCCGGATGCTCAGTCGCCGCCGTTCCAGCCAGACAAATAACTCGCGCCTTCCGGCTCGCAATGCCGCTCGCGACTTTCAAATGACTTAGCCGCTCCAAGTGCTTCGCTTCACTGACGTACCACTGCGGCTCCACCTGTTCGCTCATCGCCTGCAATCGCCCGCCGGGAAAGGTCGGATCCAGCGGCACGAACACGGCTCCGGCTTTCAGCACTCCCAGAATCCCGGTGATGATGCGGATTGGATCTTCGCTGAAGATGGCCACCATCGTGCCAGCGCTCACGCCGCCGGCGAGCAGAAAGTTTGCCAGGCGGTTCGACTCTGCCTCCAGTTCGCCGTAGCTGACCTTCCGACCGCCGCGGTCGATCGCCACCTGCGAACTGAACTCGCCAGCCTTGCGACTGAACATCTTTTGAACGCTTTCGTAACCCATCTTGTTTTTAGAGCTTTTAGACTTCCAGACTGCCAACAAAGCTTGAGCTAAGCTGCTCAATCTCGTCGCTTCTGGTTAGCGAGACAGTGGAAATTGCCCGCTTAGGATCGGCAACCATCATGTCGAGGAGTTGAACGTAATCCTCAAGCATCTGCCTCGTGGTGTTTGCTGTAAACATGTTCTCGTCGTACTCGAGCGCACCGGATAATTTTTCATCGAATTCGGTTAGGCCCATCGACAACTCAAACCTGGTGACTTCTTTCGCTTCAAGGTACGGAGTAACTGTGAGACCTTTCATGTCAAATTCTTCTTGTCTCTGTTTCTCCAGTTGGAACCACGCGTCAAACAGCCTCTCCCGGTCTTCGCCACGCTTCACCATATCTTCCCGGAGCAGTTCCGGGGGCACTTGATAGGTGTAGGCGTCAAGGCAAACTTCCCTCACGCGCGTCATGACGTCCTTAAAAGTCACAGCGCCCGACAGGTTCACTCGCAGCGCGAGCGTGTTGGCGAGGATGCCAATCAATTTCTCAACATCGGCCCGTTCGCGGTTCGCGTAGACCGAGCCAACTACAATGTCGTCATCGCCCGTGTACAATTTCAACAACAGCACAAATCCCGACAGCATGGTCATGTACGACGTCATGCCTTCCTGTCGGCTGAGTTCCCGCAGGGCCTCGGTCTGGGCCGTTGAAACCTGGGTCAAGTGTCTGGCGCCGTCAAAGCCCTGAACCTTGGGGCGAGCTCGTCGCTGCGGCAAGCTCAGTCGCCAGGGTGCGTCTGCCAACTGCGTCCGCCAGTAGGCCAGCCGTCGCTCCAGCTCTTCTCCCTGCAGCCATTGCCGTTGCCACGCCGCATAGTCGACATACTGCAGACTCAACTCCGGCAACGATGAGGGCTCCCCCTGGTCCAGCGCCGAATAGATTTGGCTCATCTCCGTGATCACGACCTCGAATGATTGCCCATCTTCGATGATGTGGTGCATCGCGCAGATTACGATGTGCTCCGCCGCGCTCAGCCGCAGCAGCGTTGGCCGCAGCAGCGGTCCTTTCGCCAGGTCAAATCGCCGCAGCGTTTCGTCCTGGGCCAGCCGGGCCGCCTGCCGTTCGCGCTGCTCAAGCGCCAGCAGACTGAGATCCACCAGTGGCAGTTTAAACTTTGACGGCGGCTGGATTAGCTGCACCGGTTGGGTGTTCACTGAGTGAAACGAGGTCCGCAGGATTTCATGCCGGCGGATGATTTCACTGAAGGTCTGCTCCAGCGCCGCCACGTTTAATGACCCTTGCAACCTCACTCCGGAAGTAATGTTGAAGGCGCTCGTGCCAGTCGACAGTTGGTCAAAGAACCACATCCGCTGTTGCGCAAACGACAGCGGCAACTCACCCTCGCGCGACACCCGAGTGATCGACGGCAACTCACTCTGTCTTCCGGCGCTGATCTGTTCCTGGATTACTTGCGCAAACTGCTCCAGCAACGGCGCATCGAAGATGCTGCGAATCGGTAGCTCCACTTTCAAATACTCGCGCACCCGCGCCAACACCTGCGTTACCAGCAGCGAGTGTCCGCCCAGGTTGAAGAAGTTTCCGGTTCGGCCCACTACCGGCTGCCGCAAGACCTCACTCCAAATACCCGCCACGATCTCCTCGATGGGCGTCAAGCTTCCGCTTTCCACTTCCGGCCCAACTTGCACTGGATCCAGCGCCCGCAGCGCCTTGCGATCGACTTTTCCATTGAGTGTGTGCGGCAGTTGATCCAACTCGACGAAAGCCGACGGCAGCATTGACTCAGGCAAGCGTTCCGACAGAAATTGCCGCAACGGCGTGCTGCTCGTGCCTTCGTTCAGCGTCACGTAAGCCACCAGAAACTTGTTTCCGTCGACATCCTCACGGTCCACTACCGCTACATCTGCCACTGCCGCGTGGCCGCGCAGCAGGTTCTCTATCTCGCCCAGCTCCACTCTGACGCCGCGGACCTGGACCTGCTGATCGCGGCGTCCGAGGAATTCCAAATTGCCGTCTTCAAGCAGCCGTCCATAGTCGCCGGTCTTGTAGAGAATGTCCGTGGGATCCTCGCTGAAGGGGTTCCGGATAAAGACTTCGCTCGTCAGCTCCGGTTCACCGTAATAGCCATGTGAGCGATACGGCGTGCGAATGTGGATCTCTCCGACTGCTTCTCCGCGGCAAAGTTGTCCGCGCGAGTTGATGAGCATGACCGCGGACCCTTTGATTGGCTTACCGATCGGAATCGAAGGCCGCTCCACGTCCAGGGCTTTCACTTCGTAAGCAACCTTCAACACAGTCGTCTCCGTCGGCCCATAGATGTTCAGCAGCTTGATCCGCTCGCCAAACAAATCCATCCAGCGCTTCACGTCTGCCGGGTGCAATGACTCGCCGGCTAACACCACATACCTCATTGCTGCAAAGTAGCGGCTGTCCAAGCCTTCATTCAGTAAGGCGCGAAACACTGACGGCACGCAGTGCAGCACTTCCACTTGCTCGATATCCAGCCAGTCAGCCAATTGCGCTGCATTCAGAAGTATGTCGCGGCTCTCCGGCGCGCAGACCACGCCGCCGGAACACAGCGGCACAAACGCATCTTTCAAAAATCCGTCAAACGACGGCGAGGCCAACTGGCTCACGCGCGTTCCTGGTCCCGCGCCGACCGCCTCGCTCTCCCAACGCATGTAATGGTCAATCCCTTTCAACCGCCCCAGGATTGCTTTTGGTTTTCCAGTTGAACCCGAGGTGAAATAAATCGAGCACGGCGCTTCCGGATCGCTCGATACTCCCGGCGGCTTCGTCTCCTGATATTCGTTGTAACTCGCCAGCACTTCCAGGTCCGCATGCTCAGTCGCCGCCGGTCCATCCAGACAAATAACTCGCGTCTTCCGGCTCTGAACGCCGCTCGCGACGTTTTTCAAATGACTTAGCCGCTCCAAATGCTTCCCTTCGCTCACGTACCACTGCGGCTCAACCTGTTCGTTCATCACCTGCAGCCGTCCGTCAGGAAAGGTCGGATCCAGCGGCACAAACACCGCCCCGGCTTTCAGCACGCCGAGAATCCCGATGATGACTTGCGCTGGATCGCCAGTCAGCAGACCAATCATGGTCCCCTTGCCGGCGCCTTCTGCCAGCAAGAAATTTGCCAGGCGATTAGACTCCGCTTCCAGCTCGGCATAAGTCACCGATCGGCCGCCGCGCTCGATAGCCACCTGCGGCCCAAACTCCGCGGCGGTGCGGCTAAACATTTCTTGCACGCTCTCGAAACTCATTTATGTTTTACGGGGCCTGACTTACAGTGTCCGATGCAGTTTGAACTTGACGCTGGTCTCATTCACACCGTGGCTTTTAGCCCGGTGATTAGTGAGCCACTGGGAATGGAAGCCACCTTCATCAAGATCAAACTTGAACACGTTTGGCGGGTGAGCAAAGCGACTACAATCGTCCGTCAGGATCCGCAACTGCTTCTTCCAACAACTTCGTGTAACTCTTCATCATCTCGGTCATTGTTTCGTCGTCGTAGAGGTCTGTGTCGTATTCCACCAGACCAGTGATCTGATCTTTGAGGTCAGCAATCATCAGCGACAATTCGAATTTCGGTTCCGGCTGATGCACCACGTACCACTCAGTTTCCAGCCCCGGCATTTCGAGTTTCTCTTGTCGCTCGCGTTCAAACTGAAACCACACGTCAAACAGCCGCTCTCTTTCCTCGCCTCTCATCGCGAGGTCTTCCCGGAGTAATTCCGGTGTTAACTGGTGGCTGTAGGCATCCAGACACATCGCTCGCACTCGTCTCATGACGTCGCGGAAACTCGCAGCCCCGCCCAGATTCACGCGCAACACCAGCGTGTTCGCGAGAATGCCGATCACGTTTTCAGCTTCCGGACGCTCACGGTTGGCGTAGGTCGAGCCGACGACTATGTCTTCGTCGCCGGTATACCGCCTCAACAGCAACACAAATCCGGATAGCAGGGTCATGAGCAAGGTCATGCCTTCTCGCCGCGTCAATTCTTTCAGCTTCTCAACGAGCTCTGCCGAAAGGGTCACGTCCTGTCGCGCGCCTCTAAAGCCCTGCACCTTTTTGCGGGTCTGCCGTTGCGGCAAACTCATTCTGCGCGGCGCGTCTGCCAGTTGCTTCCGCCAATAGGCAAGCCGCGTTTCCATCTCTTCACCCTGGAGCCATTGCTGCTGCCAGGCCGCATAGTCGACGTACTGCACGCTCAACTCAGGCAACGCTGATGGCCGGCCGTTGTTCATCGCGGCGTAAAGTTGACCCAATTCGGCGATCACCACCTCGAACGACTGACCGTCCGCGATGATGTGGTGCATGGTGCAGATGGCGATGTGATCCGAATCGCTCAGACGAAACAGCATCAGCCGCAGCAGTGGTCCTTTCCCGAGGTCGAATCGCCGCAAAGCTTCCTGCTGGGCCAGCCGGGCGGCCTCAGGCTCTCTGTCTTCATTTGCCAATGAACTGAGATCCACCACCGGCAAGTGAAAAGAGGTGGGCTCCTGGATAACCTGGATCGGGCGATCGTAGACTGCGGGAAAAATTGTGCGCAGGCTTTCGTGCCGGCGAATGATCTCGCCGAAAGTCTGCTCAAGTGCAGCGTGGTTCAACTGTCCTGTCAGCCTGACGCCCAAGGGGATGTGAAAGGAAGCGCTGCCGCTGGCCAGGTGCTCATAGAACCACATTCGCTGCTGCGAATACGAAAGTGGCAGTTCGCCTTCACGTGAGACTCGGACGATTTCGGCCAACCCGCCCTGCTTTCCTTCGCCGATCTGTTTCCTGATCAACTCTGAGAAGTCAGCCACTGTGGGCGCTTCAAACAGGCTGCGAATCGGCAACTCGACCTTCAGAATGTCGCGCACTCGCATGATCACGTTTGTGACCAGCAGCGAGTGGCCGCCGAGGTTGAAGAAGTTATCCGCACGGCCGATCACCGGCAGCCTCAAAACGTCGCACCAAATTCCAGCGACGATCTCTTCAACCGGATCGCGCGGGCCGGAGTCTCCATTTCCGCGCGCGGCTTGCACTAGTTCGAGCGCCGGCAGCGCCTTGCGATCTATTTTCCCGTTCAGCGTACGCGGCAGTTGGTCCAACTCAACGAACGCCGAAGGCAACATCGCCTCCGGTAACTGCTGCGCCAGATACTCTCGCAACACCGTGCTGCCGCTGCCGTTCGCCATCGTCACATAAGCCAACAGAATCTTGTTCCCTTCGGCATCATCGCGGTCGATTACCGCCACGTCTGCTACTGCCTGATGAGCGCGTAGCAGGTTCTCGATCTCGCCCAACTCGACTCTTACTCCGCGGATCTGGACCTGTTGATCGCGCCGGCCGAGGTGTTCCAGATCTCCGCCCTTGAGCAGTCGCCCGTAGTCGCCGGTCTTGTGGACAATGTCATTCGGGTCGTCGCTGAAGGGATTGGGAACGAATACTTCTTTCGTCAGTTCCGGTGCGCCGTAGTAGCCGAACGAGCGGTAAGGCGTCCTGATATAAATCTCGCCCACGTCGCCCACGGCACAAGGTTGCCCGGACTGGTCCATCAACATCATCGCGGCGCCCTTGATCGGTTTGCCGACCGGGATCGAACTCCGCTCGACGTCTTCCGGTTTCACTTCATAAGCAAACTTTGAAAGACTCGTCTCGGTCGTCCCATAGATATTGAAGAGCTTGATTCGTTCACCAAACACGTCCATCCAGCGCTTCACATCAGCCGGATACAGCGGTTCGCCGGTCATCACGATGCACTTCATCGCTTCGAAGTACCGGCTGTTTAGCCCGTGATTGATCATCGCGCGAAACACTGAAGGCACGCAGTGCAAGACTTCCACCTGCTCGACATCCAACCAGTCAGCCAAACTCCAGGCATCCAGGATTACGTCACGACTCTCGGGCGCGCACACCACGCCACCGGAACACAGCGGCACAAAAGCATCCTTGAGAAATCCGTCGAATGAAGGTCCCGCCAGTTGGCTGATTCTCATGCCGGGGCTCGCGCCGACCGTCTCGATCTCCCACTTGATGAAATGATCAATCCCCTTGAGCCGTCCGAGGATCGCCTTCGGCTTGCCGGTCGAGCCGGACGTGAAATAGATCGAGCAAGGCGCCTCGGGATTCGAAAGGGGCATTAACTTCGCCGGCTGATTCCGGAACCGGTCGTCATCCAATCGGAAAACCTGACCATTGTTTTCGACTGGTCCATCATCGATCAGGATGATCCCCGGCGCTGAAGCCAAACCGCCGACTACTCCCTGCAGCTTCTCGTAGAACCGCGAATGCGTGATGCACCACTTCGGCGCGACGCTCTCAAACATCACTCGCAGTCTCTGTTCGGGAAACGAAGGGTCTAACGGACAAAAGACACCGCCTGCTTTCAGGGTCGCCAGGATTGACGAAATTATTCCGATCGAGTCGCTGAGAAAAATGCCGACAATCGATGCGTTCGAGACTCCCAGCGTCGCGAGCACCTGCGTCAGGCGTTCAACCTCTGCTTCCAGCTCCCCGTAGGTAACGCGCCTTACGCCGTTATCAATCGCGGGAGAGTTGGCAAATTTTTTGGCGGTTTGACTGAACAGGTCCTGGACCGCGGCGTAATCACTGACTTGCTTCACTGTGTTACTGGAATTCAAAGGTGAGCCTCCGGATATTTGTTGCGGGAGTTCCGCCGACACGCGGGCTAGTTCAAGTCTGGCAGTTTGAATAACTCAAGAAAGAGGCCGAAGGTGAGTACCACAATCAACAAATCGTCTTCCAAAGTGAGGTTTAGTTTGAAGTCCTTTTGCGAGTACTTCTTTTTGAGAAATTCAACCGTATCCGGATTGAAATAGCCTTGCCGCTTGATTCGGTCATAGGAGAGCAGGTCGTAAACCCAATCGATCTTTTGCTGCAGCAGCGACGGACTGCCCGGCGCCACAAAACCGAATTTCTCACGCTCAACGATCTCCCTGGGAATCAGGTTCTCAGCGGCTTTCTTCAGAATGTATTTCTCAGTGAACCCGTTGAGTTTCAGATCGGGAGGTATTTCTCTGCAGAACTCAACGAGGTCGATGTCCAGGAATGGATAGCGAGCCTCAATCGAGTTTGCCATGGTCATTCGGTCTCCATGATCGGCGATTAGGTGATGGCCCAACCTGAGTTTGAAGTCGAGATAGGATCTTTTATGAAGCGGATGCCTGCCTCGCAATCTCTCCTTGTTGATGACGGGAAAGTTCGAACACTCAAATTCGCTGAGGCGCTCGCTGACGGCCGACGCGTAGAGTGCTTGTTTAGTTTCTCTAAACGAGTATTCGTCCTTCTCATAATAGAGATTGCCGTCACCCCAAAACTTTTGCCTCATCTCGTCGCCCAGAATCGTCTCGAGATCCTGGCTCTTGCCATTGCCGGTCCTGCCCTTATCAAATCGGTATCCGACGTAGCCGGCAAACAGCTCGTCCGACCCTTCGCCGTTAAGGACCACGGTGACCCCGCTTCTTTTGGTTTCGCGTGAAAGGGCCAGCGACGCAGTGTTGTAGGTTTCCTTGAGCGGGCATTCGGAATGATAGACGGCTTCCCTTAACCGCAGGGCAATGTCGGCATCGTTGAAAGGAATCTCGTGATGAATTGAGCCCACCGAGTCCGACACTAACCGCTGGTACTTTGCCTCGCATATTCTTTCGTCAGCGAAGCTGATAGAGAAAGAATGTCTTTGCACGTCAGGCGAGACTCGCTGGATCATTGCCGCGATCAGGGATGAATCCAAACCGCCACTCAGGAAAAAGCCGACCGGCACGTCGGCCTGCAAACGATACCTCACGGATTGTTCAAGCCGATCGCGCAGAGTTTCCGAATAGTATTGTTCCGGTCTTCCGTCAGTACTGTCTGCAGCCAACGGGTAATCGAGATCCCAGTATTCTCTGACCGCAACCTCATTGTCTTTGACCGTGAGGTAATGCCCGCTGGGTAAACTCTGGATGTTGCGAAAGAGAGTCTGAGGACTGATGGCACCGGGCAAGGAGAGCACCTGGTCCAATCCGGTCAGGTTCACTTCACGACGCACCGACGGATGCTCAAGAATTGCTTTTATTTCCGACGCAAAAATGAAGAAGCCGTCTGTGACCGTGTAAAAGAGCGGGCAGATACCAAATTGATCCCGGGCGACGAATAGCGAGCCGGACTTCCGATCATAAATTGCCAAGGCAAATTGCGCGTTCAGCCGATTAAGGAATTCAACACCGCTCTCTTCGTAAAGATGGACCAGAACTTCGACATCCGTTTTCGTACGAAAACTGTGTCCCTTCTTCTCCATCTCACTCTTCAACTCGAGGTAGTTGAAGATCTCGCCATTGCAACTGAGTACCAGTGAACGATCTTCATTGAACAACGGCTGATCGCCTGTTTCGAGATCGATGATCTTCAAGCGACGCGTGCCAATGGCGGCATTCGGCTCGACAAAGTAGCCACGGGAATCCGGACCACGATGGATCAGCGCATTCGCCATATTGTGGAGGATGCTTTCCTCCACGCGGCCGGCGCGATGAAGATCAATGTAACCGACTATTCCGCACATTTATATAGTCCGTTGATCGAATTAGAGACTCGCGAAGTTTTGGTTAAAACTGTCGATCAGTAGTCTCCGATCGTCGTCTACCTGGTAGGAAATGGACGAAAGAGCGGCGCTGGGATTGGTGGTGAGATCAATAAGAATTCGCTGAAGTTTTTCCAGCATTTCGTCGATTGTGGCATCTTCGAACCGGGTGCCCATATAAACGATCCGCAAATGCAAGCGAGGCCCGGGCTCCACTACCAACGCGAGCGGAACATTACTTCTTTCGATCAGGGCGACACTGATCACTTCGATGCCTGCCGATTCGGGCAACGCCACGCCGCTTGGGAAATTCTGAAAAACCAGAACGCTCTCAAAGAGTGGCTGATTGCGCGGCACGTCACTCCAGCCGTGAATGCTGGCAATAGAACAGAATTCGAAACGTCGCGCCTCGGCCTGCTGCTTCTGAAGTTCCCGCAGCCAGGTCACCACTTGTCCATCGACAGGTACGAGGACGCGCGCCGGTAAGACGTTGACAAAGATGCCGACGGCGGAATCTATTTTCGGAATAGGGGCGGAACGCCCCGACACCGCGCTCCCAAAGATCACATCATTGATTCCACTGCGCCGGCTCAGTAGCAGGGCCCATGTGCCCTGGAGCAAAGTGTTCAGAGTCAATCGGTGTTGGAGCGCAAAAGCACGCAAGCTGTCACTGGTCGCCTCATCCAGGAGCACGATCTTTTCTTTGAAGTCCGGCCGCTCACCCACGTCAGTCGGCGGCGTTCTGTCAAAGACTAACGGGGTGGGACTGGTAAAACCCCTCAGCGTCTTACGCCAGTAGGCTTCCGCCTGGTCCAGGGGCTGTCGTTGCAACCATTTTATGAACTCTCGATACGGTAGCGGCGGCTCTAGTTCGACGGCTTGCCCGGTGCAATACGAGTGATACAGTACGAGGAGTTCCCTGAGCATAACCTGCATGGACCAGCCGTCCATCAACAACAGGTGGAACGACCAGATGAATTCATAAAGATCTGACTCGGTACGGACCAGCGTCGCACGATTCAATGGCGCGCGCCTCACATCAAATCCTGACTGGTAGTCTGATCGCAGCAACTCCTCCACTCGCTCAGATGTTTCCGCGGGCGAAAGCTCGCTCCAGTCGTGCATTACCCAACGTAATTTCAGCTCTCGATAAACAACTTGATGTGGTCCGTCCAACCCTGACAAGAGGAAAGCCGTTCGCAATATCTGATGGCGATTCATCACGGCCTGAAGAGCCCGCTTGAAAGCCGGCAGATCCAGCTCTCCGCGCAACGTGTATCTCTGCTGGTTCAGGTACATCCCCGCATTGGGAGTATCCAGAACGTGAAAAAGCACGCCCTGCTGAAAAGGCGTCAAAGGATAGACATCCTCAAAATTTGCTGTATTTACGGGCATCGGAGCAATCGATTTCTTTCCTGGGTGCTGACCTAATTTCAATTCTCTGCGTTGACTCAGTGCTCTCTGCGCCGCTGCGTTGAGTGCATTTGCAGCAATATTTCACCACGGAGTCGCAGAGAACGCGGAGATTGCGCAGAGGGCACTACAAGCCGAAGCTCCAGCGTCTCTTCCGGGAGATTAGGCCGCGCTCTGCGCTGCTTCGGCCGGCTTGGCGATCAGGTCGAGGCTGTCCGGAACGGCGAAACGAAGTTCCGTGTTGCAGAAGTCTTTCCACTGCTCGGTGACGTTATCAAAGATCACGTCTTCACCGGACCAGATCGACTTCGTAACCTTGTAATCCTGATGCAGAAAAACGACGTCACTGTCAGCGAGTTCCTGAGGTTCACCGCTCTGATCGCCCGCGGCCTCTTTGCCTCCGTCTCCGGCGCCGAGCTTATTCTCTGTCCACGCCGAGTAGCCGCGCAGCTGGCCCAGGTGATACGCCGTGCAATACTTGCGGTCAGATGATTCGGCCGCTCCGCCTTGAGCCTCGGCCGCCCGCAAACGCTTGACCACTTCAGCGTGCCCGGCGGCGAGCGCAATCATCTGCGGAGTTCGCAGATCGCGTCCTACCGCCAGCGGATCAGCGCCGCGTTCGAGCAGCAGTTCAACAATCTCGAGCTGACCACTGCCGGCGGCCCAATTGAGCGGCGTCCAGCCCTGTTTGTCCTGTTGGTTCAACTCGGCTCCGGATTCGATCAGCTCTTCAACAGATGCACGGTTGCCGGACTTGATCGCCTCGACAAATTCCATTTGACTCATGACATATCCTCCATCGGTTGCAGTTAGGCGAGCAGTTGTTCTACTCGATTGGATAATTGCGAAATGCTGGGAAATTCGTAAAGGTCATCCAGCTTCACTTCCGGATGCAGCTCCTCGCGCAGTCTGCGGAGCAGGCGAATTGCGGTCATCGAATCGCCGCCCAGTTCGAAGAAATTTGCTTCCGGGTTAATGCCTTCGAGGGCCAGCAATTCTTCCCACAATGCTGAAATCCGATGCTGAACCGGCAGCAAGGCGCTGGGTGATGCGCTGGGTAATGATCGGTCGGCGTGATTTTCATCGGCCTCGATCAGCGACTCAAGTTTCGGTCGATCCACTTTTCCGTTAGCCGTAAACGGCAGCTTATCCAGCCGGCGAAATTGTATTAGCGACAACAACTGAGGCAGGAGGCGCTCTTTCGCGAAGTTCTTTACCTCTTTCTCAGTTAGCGCCGGCTGTTTGACCGTAAAAAAGCACGCGACTATTGCCAGTCCATCTGCATCGCTGTGGTTCGACGTGTTCGGCACTATGACGGCAACGTCCGCGATGCCTGGATGCTGGGAAAGAACGCTCTCTATTTCATCGAGCTCGATGCGGTATCCTCGAATTTTAACTTGCCGGTCCTTTCGTCCCATCAATTCGAGGTTTCCATCAGCCAGCCATCTTCCCAGGTCGCCCGTCCGGTAGGCTCGTCTTCTCTTTCCCTGATACTGAAGACGGCAGAAGGGTTGATCAGCCATTCGCTCGCCATGGAGATAACCTCGTGCGAGCCACTCCGAAAGGATTACCACTTCCCCGATCTCGCCTGGCGCACTCGGTTGATCGTCCTCGTCCAGGACGAGAACATCAGCAGCCTCGATTGGCCGGCCGACGGGTACGTTAATTGATCCGGGGCACCTGGTTTCCGGGATTGGATAGAACAACTTGACTACCGTTGATTCGGTTGGACCATAGAGATTGAACAACGCGATATCATGACCGAAACGTTCGCGCCAACCGGTCACGTCTTCCCATCTGAGCATGTCACCTGAAATCAATACGGCGCGCAAAGACTGAAAGATATCTCGATCTGCAGGCGAACTGCGCAGCTCTATGATCGACCGCAAGAGCGTGGGCACGCAGCACATCACCGTAATTTTGCGGTCGCGAACCCACTCGGTGAATTTCCGAGCATCGATCACGGTGCTGCGATCGGCGATGCAGACGCGGGCGCCGCACAGCAACGGCACCAGGAACTCCTTCAGAGAAAAATCAAAGGACAAGGGAGCCGTTTGACTGAATCTGTCCGCTTCGATGACTGAGAACTCTTTAGCTTGCCAACGCAGATACTGGATCAGACTTTTGTGACTGCCACGAACACCTTTAGGACGTCCTTCAGAACCAGAGGTGTAGATGACGTAGCAATTGTCTTCATATTTAGTCTCGCCGGAAAAATCACCGAGGTCGATGGCCGGCTGCGCGCCAGACGGAAGGATCGGGCTTCGCGACGAGTGGCCATTCAAACGCGGGTCGCCTGACACGATCTTAGGCGCTGAACTCGAGCTGATGTTCTCTACCGCTTGAACCAGGATGGGCTTGAGTGCCGGGTCAGCGATGATGACGTGGGGAGACGAATCCTGGACCACGCATTCCAACATTTTTACCGGCGTGGAGGGATTAATCGGAACCACTACCCCGCCCGCGTCCCAAATGCCCAGCACTAACGGCATCGTCGTTAGGGACCGGTGCTGGAAGATTGCCACGGCCTGCCCCGCCACGAGGCCTGATTCTTTCAACGCCCGGCTTATTTCGAGAGCCTGTACTTTCAGTTCTCGATAAGTCAGCCGCGCCTCATTGTGTTCGATGGCAACGGCTTCCGGATTTCGGTCCGCCTGATCGAAGATGAGTTTCTCAATTCTCTGCATACTGTGTATGGTTCCGGATTGCCCGAACACGCAGGGCGCCTCGGTGGGGGATTATTACTTCGCCTGAATTGAAATTCTTTTGAAGGAGTTTCTGCGGAACAACCAGCAGCGCTAAACGTCTAGCGTTTTATGAGGTCAACAGTTTTTGCAGGCGGGAAAGACGGGCTACCGCCATTGGAGCGCCGGAATGCCCACATTGAAATGCTTGTTGTTTCTATCCTGGATACTCTTGTTGCCAAAATTTTTGACAACGTAAACTGACCCAGTAGAGAGGGCCCAGTAAACAATTTAAGTCCAGGAATCCTATCGGGCTCTACGGATTCTGGGTAAAGACTTTCCAGTTCGGTAAGGCTTGCGAGTATTCCATAACGACGATTCACAGTCAACCCTAAATTCCCCAGGACGCGAAGAACTTTCTCTTTCGAGCAACTATGTTGTCAACGTGATGTCATTAGGTTTCATTATCAGGACATCGCGAGTTGCAAGGGCGATCGTTTCCTCGCTGAAGGGGAATACCGGCGGAGCTACGTTGCGCCAGTCATCGAGTTGATCCTCGCGGTGCGCACTTGATGGATCGCCCGATTCTCCAAGCGGCAAGCACAGCCGGCTAGATTCCCAGTCGCTAAGATCCGCGAGGAAGCGCATGGAGACTCTGGAGCCGGCGTTGACCGTGGGCATCGCACCCCCAGTGTTCTGCGGAAAAGTAGAAAGCGCGAACCTGGCGCCAACCGGACCCATTTTTTCAAGCGGATGAGGAAAGCGAACCTGCGCGAGCCTGCCCCATGTCCATTCGTTCGAGTCGGCGCCGAACTGCTTCGCAAGCGCATCGCCGGCCTCCCGATAGCACGCCAGGACAAGTGATTCGTAAGAAGCAAATCCTTCAGGCAGCCAGGCGACGGGGCGTTCGGTAATCAGTTTGTCCAGGAACGTTCCCTCATTTCTCCATTCAAATAGTTGGGCGCGCTCTTTTCCCAGAACCCCGGCGAGGATTTGATTGCGAAATGCTTCGCGCATCTTCGTGACCAGCGGCAAAACCGTTGAATCGGAGTTGGAGTAACCATCCCACCCGTCAAACTTATCGATCAGATCCTGCCATTCCGCGGAAGTAGCTGTAAGCGGCTTCGCCAGCTTCACCACCTCGGATGCGAACATAACGTCGGGGTAAGAGTAAGTGTCGCCCTGAATGGAGAGGAAGTCGGCCGCGTCAAACTTTTGTTTGGTTTGCAGTCGATTGTAAATGCGACGGGCGCGATAGGGTACTCTCCAGTTATGCGTCAAGTGATGCGGGTAGTCATGTCCCACCATTCGCTGGTTCGCCATGACGATGACCCCGGAGGGCGGATCAAATACGTGCGGCAACTCTTCAAAGGGTATGAAGCCTAGCCATTCACCTTCGTCAGTAGTGCCGTCGTAAGGCAGGCTTCCGTCTCCCGCTTTTCGCAAAGGAATCCGGCCCGCGCTGTAGCAACCGATGTGGCCGGCGGTATCAGCATAGGTGAAGTTCTGCGGTGGACCGCCGTAACCCTGCAGGGCAGCCACAAAATCGTCCCAGTTGTGCGCGCGATTGATCGCGAGGAACGTGTCGAGATCAATAATTTCCGTGTCGAGAGCCGACCATCGAAGCGCCACTGCGATCGATCCTCTTTCAAAGATGACCGGACCGTGGCGGGTAATTTTAACGTCCAGAATAAACGGCTCGTTTGGTGTCCCATCGGCTGACTGGCGAACCGCGATCTCTTCCCTTCGTATCTCTGCGGCGCGCCAACCCGTTGCGGTTTTGTAGGAGTTTGAATCGTCCGAGTCGAACTGTTCAAGGTAGAGATCCTGGACGTCAGGGCACAGGTTAGTGATGCCCCACGCAATCCATTCGTTATGCCCAATCATCACGCCGGGCACTCCCGGAACCGCGACTCCAGATACACGCAAGTCCGCGGCGCTCAAATGCGTCATATGCCAGATCGACGGAGACGTGGGAGGCAAGTGCGGATCGCTGGCGAGCATTGGCTTGCCTGAAATCGTCTTCTCGCCACTAACGACCCAACTGTTGCTGCCAACCTCTCCGTCCCCGCCGGCAACCGCACGCGAGCGTCGCATAGCTTTCAAGAGATCGGTCAGAATTGTAATCTCGATGTCGCTGAACTTCCGCCCGTGAACGTTCTGTGGCGAGCGACTAAGCCGATCGCCGCGGCACCCTTCTTTCCCATCAGCCATGACATCCAGCGGCGAGCATTCCGGCAACAGCGAGGCAAATTTCTCGCGCGGCAAATCACTCATCAGAGCCCGAAGAATATCAGCATCAACCGTGAAAGACAGTTTTTCCGCAAACAGCTTTCCCAGGGCCAGAGAATCAACCGGAGTCCAATCCCTGGGCTGATACTTCAGCACCTGGAATTCAAGCGGCAGCGACTTAGTGCCGCACGTTTCTATGAAAGCATTGACGCCGCGCGCATAAGACTCAAGCACCTTCCGGGTTTGTTCAGACGCACGTTCGAACAGCTTTTCGGCCACTCTGGTAAATCCATAAACGCGATGAAGCTTGTCCACCTCGAGCGCAGGTGGGCCGAGTATTTCAGCGAGCTCGCCGCGGGCCGTGCGCCGCAGAAAGTCCATTTGCCACAGGCGATCGCTCGCCGTGGCATAACCCTGCGCAAAGTAAAGGTCTTCCTCATTCTTGGCGTGGATGAACGGAATGCCTCGTTCATCACGCCGGATGGTGACCTCGTCGATAAGCGCCGGGAGATCAATCGAAGCGGTATTGACGGCTGGTTTTAGTTTTGCGGTTTCTGAGTACATTTTTAATGCAAACTGTTTAGTTTGCGCGCGCCTTTTCTATTCACCATCGCAATCTGAACGGGCCCCCACGCGAGCAGCCCGCGTGGCGGGTTAGCAGTTGCGTTACACCTGAACTGCTGAGGTGACATTTTGTCGCGTATCGCGTGACGGCTCCTCAAATCCAATCAACTCCTCAACTCCGAAGCGAATCAGAAAGCAGTCTTCACCCATCGGCGCGAGCTCCGGCGACAGCACCTCAAAAGGCACCCTCAGCCGCTGCAGTTCTTTCCGGAGCCGGGCGATCACGAAGCCGTAAAAATGAGTTCGACCCTGTGCCGCGCAGTGCTTGCAAGCTGCTTTGATCAACTCCGCCAACACTCGCTTACCATTGTGTGACGGCTGTGAAATCGCCAGCCGGCCAAATTCCACGCCGTTCACTTTGTCGTACTTGAAGTCAAAGTAATCGTCAATGGTCCACTTGTCGCCGGCAATGATTCTCACCACGCCGATGATCTTTTCCTGTTCGTTGAACATTACGACGTGGGTCGCCTCGCGATCGAAGTCGTCGCCGCTCCACTCATTCACCTGACTGGGGTCTCGGCCACTATTCACATAAGCTTCGCGCCTGAAGTTGACAATATCGGCGACTAAACGGGGATCATACTCAGAGATTTTGATCATGGCTCAATCACCTTTCACATGGCCCATGCGCACAAGGATTCTTCTTTCCGTATCGGTAAAACCTGTGCGGCCATGCATGTATCTGGAGTTATCAAACATGAGGATGTCGTTTTCCTGCCAGTGCGTGCCGTGCGTCAGCGCGTCAGCCTGGGCGGCTATTTCCCCCAGCATGTCCGCCGGAAACGGCGACCCGTCACTGAGCGTCGGGACATAGTTATGCTTCGGGTAAGCCTCATTCGCCTCGCGGTAGTTGTAAATCAGCAGCGAGTTGCAAAACGATTTGTGACCACCCCACCGGGTTGGAATTACACACAGCGTTTGAAACACGCCTTTCAACGTGTCGCCGTCGAATTCCGCCTCGAGCTTTTCCCAGGATCGCAGTCTCGGCTTAATCTGATTCAGCTTAGCTACCGCCTCGTCTTTGGAACCAACACCCAGACTCGCCATCCAGCGTTCCGGCGCCGCACTCCAACGCCATTTCAGGATTGCGTCTTCGACAAACTTTCGAATTGTCGCGGGCAGCGACTGCAGCAGCTCGACGCCGTCGCAGAGGGTCGTTTGCCCTCCCGCATCCGCGGGCCGGACGCAATAGAGCATCAAGACATCCGGACAGCCCGGTGCGTAGGAACCCTCTCGATGCAGTGGTATGTAGTCCATACCTTTGTTGACGGTCGAGGTCGTTCCGTCGGCGTTAACGACGTCCCTTTCGATTGTGGTGCTGGTGCTGTGATGGACAATCGGAGTGATTAGCTGGTTGCTCAGCTCTTCGAAATCACTGACGCCGGCCGCAGCTCTGACAATCACCGCGCCGTGCTCTTTGAGGGAGTCTCTAACGGCGTTCGGATCGCGATTAGTTATGGTCTCAATCTGTACGACAGAGTTCGGTTTAGTAGCGAAGGATGTATTCATGGCAGGCCTGCTTTGCTTTGGATTTGGTTGACTCGGGGCAGTAGCCCGACCGTAAGGAAGGGCGTGTGTGTGTTCGTCTGAGGTTAATGCTGCGGTTAAAGCGAGAGTTTAGAGTTCAGCCTTTAGGCTGCGACTTGCTTTGTGTTGGACGCCCAGATCTAGATGTGCGCCACAGTCGCGGCCGACTTGCTCGTTTCGACCTGGCGGCGGTTGCTGAGATCTCTTAGCACGACCAGATGGGCCAGGCTTTCAAGCACCGAATCAACATCGACGCCAAAATCAATCAGGCACGCCACCTCGTCAACGCCAATTGCCTTCAGGCGTTCAACCATCTTCATGCACGAACCAGGCGTGCCGATTAGAGAAGAGGTGCGGTAGTAGCGCTCGAACGCGAAGGTCGCCATCTGATCCAAATACTTCTCCGGGTTCTCCTGCGCAGCGAGGTCAACCTCAAGTTTGAGACTCTGCGCTCCGGTTCCGATGAGATTCAAGTGTGACTTGAGATACCTCGTCAGGGGAATTCTCACCTTTTCCAACACCGCCTCGGCGTCTTCGCCAATGAAGGTGTGCATCATCATCGTCACTTTTCCGTCGGCGGGGTTATGCCCGTGCCGCACAAGGGCGTCCCGGTAAAGTTTGATTTTCGGAGTCACCTCTTCGATCGATTGTGTCAACAAGGCAGTCAGCACATGGCAACCGAGCTCGCCCGCTTTCTCAAACATTTCCGGGCCGCCGCTGCAAGTCAACCAGATGGGCAATTCCGCGGTGATCGGTTTAGGAAAGATCCGAAGTTCGATTTCTTTCCCCACGCCGTCGCGCCCCGCGATCGATTGGCCGCGCCACAAATCCTGCACCTCCTGGATGCCACGAAACATCTCTTCCCGTTTGATTGGGTAACGCTCCGGGAAGAACGCGAAGTCGTTGGGCATCCAACCTGAAGTGAACGAAACGCCGACGCGGCCGTTCGAGAGATTGTCGACAACCGACCATTCTTCAGCCACTCTCAAGGAGTTGTGCAAAGGCAAAACTACGCTTCCTGCTCGCAACTGAACATGCTCCGTGATGGTTGCCAGGGCCGCGCTTAAGACTGACGGGTTGGGATAGAGACCGGCTTTTTCGTGAAAGTGACGTTCCGGCGTCCAAACGGCTGTGAGCCGGTGACGGTCAGCAAAGATCGCGCCCTCACGATAGAGGCGATACTTGTCTTCACCATAACCAGCGTTGTCGTCGGCAAAATAAAACAGACTGAAGTCGAGTTGCTTTTCCAGTTGGTCTACCTGCAACGGCGCGATCGGTGGTGGCGTCGACTGCACGCTCTTTTGGTTTCCATTCGATCCGATTGCGCTCTCCCGCTGCGGTTCTGCGCGAGCCGGCAAAGAGTTCGTCGATAAGTACAGAGTGGGAAAAGTAAGCGCACCCAAAGTGTTGTACAGGCTTTCGATCAGGCGGGCGACGGTTGACTCGCCGTCGCTGTTCTGAGCGTGAAGTGTCAAAGACAGTTCATCGCCGAGCACCGTGTCTAACCAAAGCGGCGAATCGAAGACTCTGTTGAAGCCAGCAGCTTCATTAATAGTCAGCCCTGACTCTGCTTCACCAACCGCGGTCGCGCGCTCATGGAAACTCGCGACGCTGTCAAAGAGCGGCGCTTCGTTTTCGAGATCAATCCAACGCTTGATTTGCGCTCGCGAGACATGCCCGTACCGTTGGAGATTCGCGCTCCTGCGTTCGACTTCCTGAAGCCACGAGGAAATCGGTTCGTCCCCTGCAAAAGCAAGATTCAGCGGCAGAACGTTCTCTAGGAGGCCCACCATCTGCTCGGACTCCGGTAACGCGGACGGGCGCGCGGCCGCTGCTATGCCGATGCTTACCTCGCGGCAGTTTCTCTCGCGCATCAGGACGAGCATCCATGCGCCTGCGACGAGCGTCTCGACGGACAATTGCGCACGCTGCGCAAAATCTTTCAAACCTGCGGTCGCAGCCGCAGGGAAACTCGCTTGCTGAGAAGCCTGTTGAGAAGCTTGCGGAGAAGCAGGAGAGAACGTGGCTAAGCCGGCCCCGCCGTTGTTTGCGCGTGTCGCGAGCGGCGAAGTAAGCGACGGGGTAAGCGACGGGCGAAGCGGCGAGCTAAGCAATAAGGAGCCCAAAGTCTGACGCCAATAAAGTTCAGCGCCGGCCAGGTCCTGTCTCTCAACCCACTCCACATAGGCGCGGTAAGGTGGCGCGGAGGCAAGCACGTACTCTGATTTTTGCAGTTCCGCTCGGTAGCAAGTCAACGCCTGGTCCAACATCGTCCGCGCGGACCGTTCGTCGAGCAGAACCGGGTGATGGCTCAGGATGATTTGAAAAGAGCGGACGGCCAGGCGAATTTGCAGCAAACGAAACAGCGGCGCCCTGGCAGGATCGAAGTCACGCTGACGGTCCGCCAGCAACAGGTCTTCCAGTTTTGCCTGCTGCTGTTCCGGCGCGTCGTCAGTCCAGTCGTATCTTTCATAATGGACCTTGACCTGCTGGCGGACGACTTGCACCGGCTCTTCCAGTCGCTCCGAAAGAAAGCAGGTGCGCAGGATCGTGTGGCGCGTCGTTAGCTGTTGCCAGGCACGCTCAAACGCGTCGCTGTTCAACTCGCCACGAAGGTTCCAGCGGATTTGCACAACCCGCGGCATGTTTGCGGATTGTGTTTCGCTGAGTACTTCACGCTGGACGGGCGTGAGATGGTAGGCGTCTGCTACGTTTTTCATTCTACTGAATCACCAAACCGGTCGGTTTCTTCAAGCAACATTGCAATCTTTTCCAGTTCGTGTGGGTTCAACCCGGCGAGCGGGAGGTCCGTCAGAGCAGTATCGTCACCCGAGCCATTTGCCCCGGCGGTCTCGGCTGTTATTGAATCCGGCGCTTGCGATGGATCGAGGACAGCGGCTAGTTCCGCGACGGTCTGGCTCTGGAAAAGTTGTTGCGGCGTGAACGGCAAGCCTGCCTCGTTGATCTTGACGCTGATTTGGATCGCCTTCACAGAGTCGCCGCCCAACTCGAAAAAGTTGTCGTGGATGCTGATGTTTTCGATCCCCAGCATCTCTTGCCAGATGGTTGCCAGCCGCTGCTCCACGTCGTTGCGCGGCGCGACGTATGGGGTTTGCAGATCGGCGGGTCTCGGATGCGACGGTCGGGTGACGCGATCGCTCTCGGAGTCGTCGGCGAGATTTATTTGAGTGAAGGTTTTTACATGCTCGATTGAAGCACGCAGGTTTTTAGTGGAAACGATGACTTGCGGCAGAGTGCCCCGCGAGAGGATGCGGCGAAACGCCTCGACGCCTTCAGCGGGAAGGATTCCGTCACTGAGACTCTTCTGGTAAAGAGCGGCGGCGCTTCCCGGCTTCACTCCATTGCTCCCCGCCGCGCCGTTCACACCTGGCTCAGACTTGCGTGTAGCTGTCCCAGCCAGCATTTTGATTGTTCCGGCGGCATCGTTGATTCGCTTCTGACTAAAGCTTTCGATGACCACTCGTTCAATTCCCTGCTCATCGAGCAGGATGATGTCGAAAGTGATCGTCTCATTCCGGGAACCGCTGTCTTTTGACTTGATGTAAGCATGGACCTTGCGCGGCAGCGGACCCTTGATGCGGAGCCGCTTGTAACCCATCGGCAAGTAATGTCCTTCGGTAACCAGATAGTGCTTGGCCGTGCCCGTCGCGCGGTCCAGCAAAGCCGGGTGAAGTTTCAGGTGGTCCATGTCCGCGGCGAACATTTCCGGCAGTTCGAGCGTCGCCAGTAATTCCTTATCTCCAAGATACACACGCTGCAAACTTTGCCAGCGCGGTCCAAGGTCCGGGTCAATCTCGTCATCGTCACGGATGACGATCTCCTTCAGGTTGCAACGGTCGATGATGGGCTGAAGGTCGTGTCGCTTGGGCGGCTCGGAATCGACATAACCGATTTTGCCGATGGAGAACGTCTGCCACTCAGCCCCGTCCCCGTTCTCTGCGGCGGACGGTCTGCTCACGACGCGGAACGAAAATTCGTCGCCCTCTTTTTCAACGATGGTGCGCACCTCGCGCTTTTCGTCGTCGCGCAATGCCAGCGGGGCCAGAAAGAAGGCGTCCCGAATCTCCAACGTGCCGGGCTGCTGATGTTTCTCAACAACCGCACGCGCCATCTCAAGATACGCCGTGCCCGGCATCACCGCCGTCCCGACGAGACGATGATCGTCCAGCGCCCAATGCTCGGTGACACTGAACTCGGTTGTATAAGTCTGTTCGCCGCCGGGCTCAGTGATTTCATGATGCAGCAGCGGGTGACCGTTTGGTTGATGGCCGTTACCCTTGTGAATCTCGTTCACAACGTGACCGTTGCTCCCAGCCTGCCGCGGCGAAACTCCCTTGGCCTTCAAGCCCGCGGTTGTCTTAACGAGCATGCCAACTGACTGCCACGCGTCCCAATCAATCGAAATCGTCGCGGTTCCGCTCGTCCCTCGTTTGTACTGGGCAAAGGCATCAAGATAGGCGTTGGCGGCACAGTAATCGACGTTACCGAAACCGCCGAGAATGGCGCCGCGCGACGAGCACATGACGAAGAAGTCCAGTTTCGTGTCCTGCAACAGACGATCGAGCACGCGTGTGCCTGCAACTTTGGGAGCGAGCACCCTGGCCGCCATCGCTTGCGTTTTTATTTGGACGATGCCGCCGCCCGCCACACCAGCCGCATGAATGACACCATTGATCTCACCAAAACGACTACGCGCCTGATCGAGCACGCCCCTCATCTGTTTTTCGTCGGTGACGTCCGCCGCGGCGACGAGAACTTCCCCGCCGGCTTCCTCAATTGCACGAATCTTTAGAATTAGGGAATGGACTTCATGGCTCTCGTCATGAGTAGTCAGCCAATTGTCCCATTCCTCGCGCGCGGGCAGGGGCGTCCGGCCGACTAAAACTAGGCGGGCGTTGACCGTGCTCGCGAGGTACTCGGCGAACTCCAATCCCATGCCGCCCATGCCGCCGGTAACGAGATAGACTCCGCGATCTCTCAGGCTCGCCGGCGTCGCTTCGGCGTCGTTAAGCCGAACTTGTTCGAAGTCCTGCACCCAGCGATGACGACCCCGGTAGGCGATCACCAGATCTGAAGTTTCACCAGCAATCTCAGCAAGCAGATCATCCACCAACCGCTGCCGTTGCACGCCTTCGGCTTCGGACACGACCACGTCGATGCTGCGGCAGATGATGTTCTGATACTCCTGCGTAATCACGCGGCAGGGGCCGAGGAGCGTCGCCTTCTCCGGGCAAAGGTCCTCCTCGCCGGTTACCTCCTGCAGGTTGTTTGAGACGACGCAGATGTTCAGCTTCTCGTCGGCGCGCACGTCGGCAGGCGTCAGCGTCAGTAGTTGATCGCCGAGTGCCTGAGTCAGAAAAAGCAGACTGTAGAACGCGCAGGACTGCAACCGCTCGGCATCGACAGCTTGCCAATTCGGCGTCACGTTCCAAAGGTGCACGATCGTTTGCACGGTGTCGCTGACCGCTCCGATTTCTTTGAGCAGTGCCTGGTAGTCTTCGCGCCGGCCAGGATTGACTGTGTAGGTCGCGTCTTCCTGCCGCGAAAACTCGTCTCCCATCCGGACGATGATGACCTCTTGTCCCGGCCCCGCGAGCCGCTTTTTCAATTCATCGCCGAGGCCGCACTCGTCAGCGAAGATGAGCCAGCGACGACGTTCGTCGGCCGATGCTCCGTTGGTCGAAATCGACGCCGAGGGCGAGGTTGAGATTGTGGGAGCCTCCGACCGCCGCCATGAAGGCGTGTAAAACCAATTGGAAATCTCCGGATCTTTGTGCAAGGGATTTTGCCCTGCGGACAGACCAGAGCCAGTCTGGGCGTCAACCCAATAACGTTTCCGCTCGAACGGGTACGTGGGCAAGGGCACGCGACGGCGGCGCTCGCCGCTGGATAATTTCGTCCAGTCAACTTTGACGTTTGCAAGCCAGAGGCGCCCGAGCGTCGTCAACATGAAGGCTTCGTCAGGCTCCTGCTCGTCAGCGCGACGCAGCGACGAAAGCACCAACTGCGCCGCCCCACGTTGCGGGTGATGGCGGGCAAGCACGGTTAATGTGTTTCCCGGTCCTACTTCGAGCAGGAGGTTTTCGGGGTTCTTGAAGAGTTCGCCCACGCCGTGGTTGAAGAGTACTGTCTGGCGAATGTGTTGCGCCCAGTAAGCCGGATCAGTCGCTTCCGCCGCGGTGATCCAGTTGCCGGTGACGTTGGAAAGGTAAGCAATCGATGGCGCATTCAACGTGACCTTCGATACTTCTTCGACGAACGGTTTGAGAATCGGTTCCATCATCGGCGAATGGAATGCGTGTGACGTCTGCAAACGCCGGCAGAAAAGTTGTTCCAACTTCAACTCTGCTTCAAGTTCGTCAATCGCTTCGTGTGGGCCAGCCACGGTGCACAACCCCGGAGAGTTGCTGGCAGCCAGCGATAGCTGTGGCCGCTGCTCAAGCATCGAGCGCAGCTTCTGCTCCGGTAACGAGACGACCAGCATGGAGCCTGACGGCAAGCTTTGTATTAGTCGCCCGCGCGCCGCGACCAGTCTGAGCGCATCTTCGAGCGAGAAGACTCCGGCCAAACAGGCGGCGACATATTCGCCAATGCTGTGGCCGATCATCGCCTGCGGATTGACGCCCCAATCAATCCACTGCTTCGCCAGCGCGTATTCGGTGACAAACAGCGCCGGCTGCGTCACAAACGTTTGCTTGAGTTTCTGCTGCGCTTCCTCAAGTCCCTCGTCTGTCGGGTAAAGCACCTCACGAAGGTCGAAACCGAGATGCGGCTTGAGCATTTCTGAACAGGAATCAATCGTCTCGCGGAAGACCGATTCGGCGCGGTACAGTTCCAAACCCATGCGCACGTACTGTGCGCCCTGCCCGGGAAACATGAACACCACGGGCCGCTCGCGTGGCTCCTGCATGCTGGTGAAAACATGCTTCGCGTCCAGCGTATCCAGCGCCCGCACTGCATCTTCTGCGTCGCTGCAGACCACGACGCGCCGGTGATTGAACTGCTTCCTGCCAACCTGCAGCGTGTGGGCCACGTCTGACAGATCGAGCGCCGGATGTTCTTTCAAGTGCGCGTGCAGATTTATGGTCGCCGCATCCAACGCCGTGCTGGTGCGCGCCGAGAGTGGCAGCACGTGCCAGTTCCTGACTGACGCGGAAGGCTCGGGCTCGGGCGCTTCCTCGAGTACGACGTGCGCGTTGGTTCCGCCGATGCCGAAAGAACTGACGCCGGCGCGGCGCGGGTTGCCGTTCTCACTCTTCCACTCCGACAATTCTTTGTTGACGTAGAAAGGGCTGTTCGCAAAGTCAATCCGTGGGTTTTCACTTTCGAAATTGATGCTGGGCGGAAGTTGCCGGTGCTTGAGCGCGAGTACTGTCTTAATTAGACCAGCCACGCCGGCGGCTGCATCCAGGTGACCGATGTTCGTCTTCACCGAACCAATGCCGCAAAATCTCTTCGCGTCCGTGCCATGACGGAAAGCCCGCGTCAGGGCCTCGATTTCGACCGGGTCGCCGAGGGCTGTTCCGGTTCCGTGAGTCTCGACGTAAGTGATTGTTTCAGGATTGACGCTGCTGACGGCGTGGGCCTCGGCAATGACTTCGGCCTGACCGCTGACGCCTGGGGCTGTGTAGCCAACCTTCAGTGAGCCGTCGTTGTTGACTGCAGAACCTCTGATCACTGCGTGAATTGTGTCACCGTCAAGCAGAGCATCGGCTAAACGCTTCAAGGCGACCACGCCGACACCATTTCCTTCCACAGTGCCCTGCGCCCGCTCGTCGAAGGCGCGGCAGTGGCCATCCGGCGAATAGATGCCGCCATCGAGATATGTGTAACCGCTTTTGAGCGGAACGGTGACGGTGACACCGCCGGCAAGGGCCATGTCGCATTCATAGTTGAGCAAGCTTTGGCAGGCGGTGTGCACGGCGACGAGCGAGGTCGAGCAGGCTGTCTGGATCGTCAGGCTTGGCCCTTTGAGATTTAACTCATAGGCGACGTGCGTGGTCAGGTGGTCGCCCCGGTTCTGCACGGAGGCTTGCAACAGACCAACTGAATCAAGCAGATCCCGGTTCGACATGAGATTAAACAGCAGGTAAGTGTTCATGCCCGCGCCGCCGTAAAGGCCGATCGAGCCTTCGTAGCTGTCCGGGTCATAACCTGCGCTTTCCAAAGCCGTCCACACACACTCCATGAAGAGGCGATGTTGCGGATCCATGATCTCCGCCTCGCGCGGCGTGAAGCCAAAGAAACTCGCGTCGAATGCGTCGCCGTTTTCAACCGCGCCTTTCGCCTTGATGAAGTTCGGAGCGCTCAGCCGCGCCGCTTCCACGCCGGCGTTCTTCAACTCTTCGTCTGTGAAGAAGGTGATCGACTCAACACCGGCCTGCAGATTACGCCAGTATTCCGTGACGTCATTCGCACCCGGAAAGCGGCCGGCCATCCCGATAATGGCAACGCCCGCAATTTGATTCGCATTCGTAGAATTACTCATCGGCCTTGTCCTGCTTCCTGACTGTTCATATTGAGTGGTGGGTCCTACTTGAAGTTTCTCTGCGTAATCGCGGCGGCCTCTGCGACTCTGCGGTTACTATCGCTGCAACACGCTCACCGCAGAGACGCAGCGAGCGCCGAGTTAACGCTGAGGCTTGAAATTAGGCCGGGACATCATTGGCGCCGGCTGACTGCCTGCTTCCGGCGCGCAGCCCGGTCCATGACTTTTTGAAATGTAGGTTTGTGACCGTTGGTGTCGCTGAAATACTCGGCGAGCGCCGAGATCGTCGGCTTCGCAAACATCTCAACAACGGAAACTTCTTTTTCGAAAGCTTCGCTCAGCTTGTTATGCACCTGGACCATCAGCAGCGAATGTCCGCCGGCATCGAAAAAATTATCATTCACTCCGATACGCTCGACTCCGAGGACTTCCTGCCAGACGCGCGTAATCGTTGCTTCAATCTCGTTCCGCGGCGCCACGTAATGCTCATCCGGCGGCAGTTGCACCGCTTCGGGAGCGGGCAGCGCGCTCGTGTCAACCTTGCCGTTACGCGTCAGCGGCAACTCGTCAATCACCACCAGGAACGACGGCGACATGTAATCGGGCAACTGTTCACCGAGCGTCCGCCGCAGTTCGCCCAAGTCCACCGTCTCGGCGCTTTCCGCGACCACGTAGCCGACCAAACGCAGATCTGCGCTCGGACCTTCGCGAACCACGACCACAGCCTCGCGCACTTTTTCGTGCTGGCGAAGCACGGACTCAATCTCCCTGAGCTCGATGCGATGCCCACGTACTTTGACCTGCGAATCGTTGCGACCGATAAAATTGACTGAGCCATCGAGTGAATATCTCGCCAGGTCTCCGGTTCGATACAGTCTGGCGCCCACTTTTCCACTCACGCCATCCGGCACAAATCTCTCAGCCGTCCGCTCCGGCCGGTTCAGATAACCGCGAGCGACTCCCCGTCCGCCGATGTAGAGTTCACCGCCTGGGCCAATTCCCACCGGTTCATGGTCCTTGTCAAGAATGTAAATTTCTGTGTTCGGTATGGGACGTCCAATGGTCGGCTGTTCTGGCGCGCTCGTCACCTCGATCCACGTCGCATCCACCGTGCATTCAGTAGGACCGTAAACATTGTAGAAACGCGTCCGTTGATTTGCGGCGAGCCGGGACCAGAGAGATTCATCCAGGGCCTCGCCGCCGACAAGCATCAGCCGCGGCACGCTTCCCGCATGTTCATTCAAACCGGCGGCCAGCAGCAGCTTTAGTTGAGAAGGTGTGCAATCAAGGACATCCAGTGCCTGCTGGTCCAAATAAGCGAGAGCGCGCGCGGCATCAAGCCGCAGTTCTTCCGGCAGCAGGTGAAGAGTATCGCCGGAGCACAGTTGCAGCAGCTGCTTAACCGACGCATCAAACGCCAGCGGGGCGCTAAGACCGACCTTCAGCGCAGGGCCGAGCCCCGCATAGACTTGCTCGCGCAACGCCGAGGCCAGGTTGACAACCGAAGCATGCTGAATCATCACGCCCTTCGGCTGCCCGGTCGAGCCCGAGGTGTAAATTATGTAGGCGAGATTATCCGCGGCCGCAGCCACCTCGCTTGGTAGGTTCGCCACGCTCTCCGCCGCGATCGTCTTCCAATCGCCGTCCAGACGGATGAGTTGTGTGTTGGCCGCAAACTGGCCGGTTGATAAGTGTTCCTGCGTAAGCAAGACGGAGACTCCGGCATCCGTCAACACCTGATTAAGGCGTTGGTGCGGATTGCGTGGGTCGAGCGGCAAGTAAGCTCCGCCGGCCTTCAGAATTCCGAGCACACCGACGAGCATCTCCAGCGAACTCAACACGCAGAGGCCTACTGGAGTTTCCGGCCCGACGCCCTGTGTTTGCAGGTGACGCGCTAACTGGTTGGCCCGCCGGTTCAATTCCGCAAAGGTGAGTTGCTGGTCCTGAAAGACTGCGGCCAGCGCGTCCGGCGTGCGCTCGACCTGTTGCTCGAAGAGTTGCGGCAGAGATTGATCAAGCGGGTAGTCGCGCGTCGTTTTGTTCCAGTCGACGAGTATTTGCTGCCGCTCGGCAGCGCTGACAATTTCAAGCTCCTCAACCAGGGCCTCAGGGTTGGCGAGGGCACTATCCAGCAGCGTCTGAAACTGTGCAGCAACGTGGCGGACGTCGTCCTCGCGGAATAACCCGCTGTCGTATTGAAACTCCAACTCCATCGCGGAATCCGACACGGCGCAAGAGAGCTTCAAATCAAATCGTTCGGTGTAGCAATACTGGCGATAGACAGAGACTTGCAGGCCACCTTCACGGCGTGCCGTCGGAAGCTCTCCGTATTCGTAACCGAAAGAGAAGTATTTCAGTGGGCCTTCCGCGGTCTGGTCCCAGTCGAAATAATCCTGCCACTCCTCCGTTTCGCGTTGGAAGCGATCTATTTGGCCGATGACTTCGCCGAAGCTAAGGCCGTTCGCCAACTGGCAGCAGACGGGCAAAGCGCGCGCAAACAATCCGAACGCGTCGTGCAGTTGTTCGTATGGCCTGCCGTCGCAAACGTTACCGATCACGACTGGCGCTTGCGTCAGACGCCAAACGAGCGTTTGCCATGCAGAGAGCACGACGTTTGCGGTCGTCGTCTCATATTTCCCGGCGAGCGTTGCAAGCCGCGTCGTGTATTCCGGCGTCAACATCAGTTTCACTACTTGAGGCTCGCCCTGAAGCTCACCTCGCGTATTTGAGCGAACGCGTCCGGGAATATGCCGGCCAGGTAGAACCGCCGATGTGGCAGAAAGATCTTGTCTGCTCCAGTACTCCTTTCCTGCGGCGGCCTCCGCTTCTTCCCAGAGCGAATTTTGCCATTCGGAGAATTGAATGTACTGGAACGTCTCCCGCTCTACCTCGCTACCCGCAACCATCTCTGCATAACATTTGCCGATCTGCGCAGACAGGTTGCTCAAGGTGCGGCGATCGGCGCAGAGCGCGGGCAAACTGACAGACAACACATGACGCTCCGGTGAAAGCACAAACAAGGTCGCTTGCACGAGCGGGCCGTTCTCATGATCGAACCGGCGGCGGCTTTCGAGTGTCAGCAACTCTTCGAGTCGAGCCGCTTGCTCACGCTCATCCGCCTCGCTCAGATCCGCAATGCGCCATGAAGGAATGAGACCATCGTCTACAGACTGAAACGGCATCACGACGCTCGGCAAACGTCGAAAGGTGCTGTGCAGGGATTCGTGCCGCGCGCACACTTTTTCCAGGGCGCGGCGCAGTGCAGCGGATCGCAGTTCACCTTCAAGCAGCAACGCGAGGTGCGAGCCAAAGGCCCGCGAATCAAGCGTCGGGTCTTGCTGGAGCGTCCAAAGCCGTCGCTGCTGAGGCGAAAGTCGAAAGACTTCAACACTGGTTGTAGATTGCGTCGGGCTTGAAGTCATTGGCGGTTTCCGATTGCTGATTGGCGGTTCATCTCCAACCACTTCGCAGCGGGTGCTTCAATCGGCAATTGGCGATTGGCAATCGGGATTTCCGAATACGGTTCGGCCATCGCCACGGCTATTTCGCGTGGGGCAACGAAAGGTTCGCGCCCATGCGCAGCCAGCATGTTGTCGAGCATGAGAATGTCTCCCGTTTGCCACTCGAAGACGACTTGCTCTTGCCGGTAAGTGTCGTAGATTTGCTCGACCACGGACGGCTCGATTGGTGAACCGTCGCCGTAGAAAGTGTTGAAGGGAAGGTCCATGTCGTCCATGCCCGAGCGCAGCGAGTCGCGCGCCGCCCGGTCCAAACTGTGAACGTTGAAGAAGACGGCGTGATTGAACCAGACCGTCTCTGCCGTTTGCGGATGTATTCTGACCGCCGGTCGAATTTGCTTCGTGCGCAGCCGGTTTTCATCCTTCCACTCAAACTCAATCGAGTCGCGGCGGCAATGCGCTTCGACCACCTGCTTGTCTTCAGTCTGGAACGCTTCCGGCCAGGACAGCCCAAACATGTCGCCATAGTTGCGCACGTACATCACCTGTTTTTGCACGAATTTTTCAACCAGCGACGATGGCAGACGACGGAATATTCGGCGGCTGTCGGCGATGGGCGTGCAGCCGCCCTGACGCGCTGGTTGCACGCAGAAGAACCAAATCTTCATGGGCCAGTTGAGCGTGTAGGATTGTTCGTTGTGGAGAAGTATGTGCTGATCGGCTGGGTGATCGGTCGAAGTGTAGACGTTGCCGGTCAGAACGTGACGCGGCGAAGAGCGCTCGCCGTAGGTCATCAGTGACGGAGCAATCGTCTTAGCGAACTGCTCGAAGCTGCCGAGCGATTGAGTTTCAAACCCACGGAACAGCATCGCGCCGTGCTGTTGCAGTCGGTCCTCGATCAGCTCCCGATTCTGTCCCGCCCAGGTAACGAGATCGACTCCTTCATACGCCGGTTCCAGGACGAGCGGCAGACTCGTTTGAGAACTTAGCCGCGACTCTCTGACAATGGTTCGTTCCGACACCTTGAGCGCTTTCGGCTTGGTACCCAACAGTTTCTTTAGTTTCGATTCCCTGCGCTCTTCTTTACTGTCGGCCTCTTGCTTGTTCTCCTCCTCGGTGAAGATCTCAAGTGAGTTTAGGCGTGCGTCGCCATCGGCCACGACGGAACCGAGCAGCGTCTGGTAACGTCCGATCATCCGTTCGATGGTCGAAACGTCAAACAAGTCTGTGCTGTAACGCACCGAACCTGTGATCTCACCGCGCGGAGTCTGTCCCAGCGCCAGACTGATATCAAAAGCCGTTGTCGCTTCCGACATCTCAATCGGTTCGAGTGCCAGGTTCCCGATTTCGAGCGCCGGCATTGGATTATTTTGAAAGATGAACATCACCTGGAAGAGGGGATTGCGGCTCAGGTCGCGCTCCGGCTGCAGTTCCTCAACCAATCTCTCAAACGGCATGTCCTGATGCGCGTACGCGCCCAGCGTCACTTCTCGAACGCGGCGCAACAATTCGCGGAAAGTGGGATTGCCGGACAAGTCTGTTCGCAGCACAAGTTGATTGGCGAAGAAACCGATGAGCGGCTCAATCTCACTGCGGTTGCGATTGGCGATGTCAGTGCCGACCACGATGTCATCCTGCGCGCTGTAACGAGAGAGCAGAACTTTGAAGGCCGCCAGCATCAGCATGTAGAGCGTCACACCCTCGCGGCGGCTGAAATGCTTGAGCGACTCAGAGAGTTCAACCGGCAAAGTGAAAAGGCGGCGTTCGCCTCGGAAACTCTGAACCGTTGGGCGCGTGCGATCTGTCGGTAGTTCCAACGTCGGAAGTTGATGGCCGAGCTGGCCCTTCCAGTAGGCAAGTTGATCGTCCAACACTTCGCCCTGCAGCCACTCGCGCTGCCAATGAGCAAAGTCGGCATACTGAACCGTCAATTCAGGGAGCGGCGACGGTTGATCCGCGGCGTATGCCTGATAGAGCGAAGCCACCTCCTGCGTGATCACTCCCATGGACCAGCCGTCGGAGACAATGTGGTGCATGGTCAGCAGCAGTGCATGCTCTGTCTCAGCGAACTTCAAGAGACGGAAACGAACCAGCGGCAGTTTGCCAAGGTCGAATGCCTGGCGACTTTCTTCAGCGTGGAGGCGTGCGATGGTCGTCTCGCACTCTCCCGGCGGCGCCTCAGAAAGATCCACAAAAGGCAATGAGACTTCGAACTGCGGCGCCACAACCTGTATCGGCAGGCCGTCGCGGACAGCGAACGTCGTGCGCAGAGCTTCGTGCCGCCTGATGATTTCATTAAGAGCTTTTGCCAGCGCGAGCTGGTCCAGCCGGCCGGTCAGCCGCACCGCCACCTGGATGTTGTAAACCGTATTACCCGACGAGAGTTTGTCGCTGAACCAGAGACGTTGCTGCGCGAAGGAGAGCGGCAGATTCTTTTCCCGGTCCACTCGCTCGATCGGCGCCAACTTCCCCGCGGTTTCGGAGTTTAGAGAACGCTCGACACTCTGGGCCAATTCCGCAACCGTCGGACTTTCAAACAAAGCCCGGAGCGGCAACTCCACGCTGAAAGTTTCTCGCACGCGTGAAACGACCTGCGTCGCGAGCAGCGAATGGCCGCCAAGCTCGAAGAAGTTGTCATGCAGGCCGACTCTTCGCAGACCCAGAACCGAGATCCAGATGTTCGACAACAATTCTTCCGTCGGCGTGCGCGGTGTTGCCGGATCATCCTCCACTTCCGCGGGCGCAGGCGCTGGCAGCGCGCGCCGGTCGATCTTGCCGTTTTCTGTTATCGGCAGTTCGTCAAGCATGACAAAGAACGCAGGCAGCATGTAGTCCGGCAGTTTTTCCCGGAGCAGGCCTCGCAAGTCGTTGCTCGTCACCGCTCCAGCCTGATCATCGGGAACCACATACGCAACCAAACATTGATCTCCCGCGCGCTCTTCGCGGCACTGGACCACCGCCTCGCGCACGCCGGCCGCCTCGCGCAACGCCGTCTCAATTTCACCCAACTCGATGCGGTGCCCGCGCACTTTCACCTGGCTGCCGAGGCGACCAAGAAACTCAATCGCGCCGTCTGGTAAGTACCTCGCCAGGTCGCCCGTCCGATACAACCTCGCTCCCGCTTGACCGCTCAACGCATCAGGCACAAAGCTTTCAGCCGTCAGCGCCGGACGGTTCAGATATCCTCTCGCCAGACTATCGCCTCCGACCCACAACTCTCCGGCTACGCCGACCGGCACCGGTTCGCCGCGCTGGTCCACGATGTAAACGCCGACATTCCTTATTGACGTGCCCAGTGTCGGCGCAGTGCCGGCCGGTCCACCTTCGCGACTGATTAAGCCCGAGGTGCTTACCACAGCGTTCTCGGTCGGCCCATAGTTGTTGACCACCTCAAACGGCAGCGACAAAGATGGCCAGGTGTGCAGCCGGTCTCCTCCAGTCAACAACGTTCTTAGTTTGGTCTGTTCCGGCCACTCTAACCCCAGCATCGGCTCGGCCACTGGAGTTGGCACGAAGCTGATGGTGACCTCGCGCAGCGTCAGCCAGTCGCGCAGTCGTTCGGGCGAGGAGCGCACGTCGTCCGCTGGTAGATCGAGCGAGGCGCCGCAACACAAGTAAGGCCACAACTCCCAAACTGAAGCATCGAAACCGAAGCCTGCGAGCAAGGTGGCGCGGTCAGCAGCAGAGACTCTGAAGGCCGAGTTATGCCAGGAAACGAGATTCAGGAGCGCGGCGTGGGAAACACCAACGCCTTTGGGGCGACCAGTCGAACCGGACGTATAGATTACGTAAGCGATATTGTCAGGAACTATCTCGCCCTGCAGGTTTTGCGCGTCGTCATCAGTCGCCGACTCCCAATCGTCGTCCAGACAGATCGCAGATGCCTGGTAGTGCACCGGCAATTTTTCCAGCAGCGCCCGCTGCGTCAGGAGTACCGACGCGCCGCAATCCTGCAGCATGAAGGTCAGGCGCTCTCGCGGGTAATGCGGGTCGAGCGGCAGGTAGGCGCCGCCAGCCTTAAGAATGCCCAGCACGCCCACCACCATCTCAAGAGAACGTTCGACGCAAATGCCGACGATACTTTCCGCCCTAATGCCGAGGCGGCGCAGGCGATGGGCCACCGCATTGGCACGCTGGTCTAACTCTCCGTAGCTCAGCACCTGCTCTTCACACAGCACGGCGGGTGCATCGGCAGCTGCTTCGGCCTGGCGCTCAAACTGTTCCTGGACACAAACCGAAGCATCGGCAGGCGGCCCGGCGTCGTTCCACGCGACAAGCAACTGCTGACGCTCGGCCACAGTAAGTAGTTGCAAATCACCGAGTTTCGTTTCCGCGGTTCTCACCACATCTTCGAGTAGCCGCTGGTAATGGCCGAGCAGGCGCGTGATCGTCGCCGCCTCAAAAAGGTCGGTGTTGTACTCCAACACGCCGACGAGACTGTCCGCCTTTTCTTCCAACGACAACGAAAAATCGAATTTTGAAGTCTTGACGGCCGCTTCCAGCAAGGTCACGGTCAGCCCACGTAACTCGAGCGGCGGCATCGGCACATTTTGCAGCGCGAACATCACCTGAAAAATCGGCGTATGACTGAGGCTGCGTTCGGGCTGCAACTCTTCGACCAGTTTTTCAAAGGGCAAATCCTGCCGCGCGTGCGCTTCCAGCACCGCCGTACGCACCTGGCCCAGCAACGCGCTGAAGCTCATGTCGGCGGACAACTGCGTGCGAATCGCCTGCGTGTTGACAAAGAATCCGATGAGGCCTTCGATGTCAGCGCGATTGCGTCCGGCGATGGGCGTGCCGACGACAACGTCCGTCTGCCCTGTGTAACGAAACAGCAGAGTTTTGAAAGCGGCCAGCAGCGTCATAAACAGCGTCGCACCCTGGCGGCGACTGAAAGTCCGGAGTGACTCGGTCAAAGCTTGCGGCAGCACGAGGGTCTGTCTGTCACCCTGAAATTTCTGGATTGCCGGACGCGGTCGGTCAGTCGGCAAATTGAGCAGCGCCGGCGCGCCTGCGAGGTTTTGCTGCCAGTAAGCGATCTGCGTTGCCAGCGCGCCACCGGAGAGCCAATGCTGTTGCCAGCGCGCAAAGTCGGCGTACTGCAAGGCCAGCGTAGGCAGCGGCGAAGGCTGCTCGTCGTCGAATGATTCGTAAAGGGCCGACAGTTCGCCGACAAAAATTCCAACGGACCACGCGTCGCTAATGATGTGATGCATCGTCAACAAGAGCGCGTGCTCATCGTCGCTCAACTGCAGCAGGGTCGTTCGCAACAAGCCCCCGATCGACAAATCGAACGGTGTTTGCGCTTCTTCACTCAGCCGCCGCGCGACGTCCTGATCGCGCTCCTCGTCTGTCAGTGCTCGCAAGTCGACCTGCGGCAGGCTCCACGAAAGGGCTGGGGTGATGATTTGCGCCGGCTGCCCATCTACAACTTCAAAGCGTGTCCGCAGAGTTTCGTGGCGACTGACGATCTCGCCAAAGCTACGCTCCAATGCCTGCACGTTCAGTTTGCCGCCAAGACGCACCATGGCCGAGATGTTGTAAAAAGGACTGCCCGGCTCCATCTGGTCCAGGAACCAAAGTCGCTGCTGCGCAAACGAGAGCGGCAAATGTTCGTCTCGCGGCGCAGGTTCGATGGGTGTGTACATCACCCCGTGGCTGTCCGTCATAACCTCGGCGACGCTCTCGGCCAAACGTGCCACCGTCGGCGACTCGAACAACTTGCTGAGAGAAACTTCGACCTGAAGTTCATTGCGGACCCGCGAGATCAACCTCGTCGCCATTAGTGAATGACCGCCGAGCTCGAAAAAGTTGTCGTGCACGCCCAACTGCTCGACACCGAGCACGTTCGCCCAAATGCCCAACAAAACTTCCTCGATCTGCGTGCGTGGACCAGTCAGCAATTCTTCCGCGGTGTTGAAATCGGGCGCCGGCAGGGCCTTGCGGTCCACCTTGCCGTTCGGCGTCAACGGCAGCTCCGCCATCAGGACAAACGCCGCCGGCGTCATGTACTCCGGCAGCCGCTCCCTCAGCCACCGCCGCAACTCGCTCACCTTCACGTCGCCGCCTTCTACCTCGCCCGCTACCACGTAGGCGACTAACCTGTGGTCTGCACCGGCGTGCTCGCGCGCCACCACGATTGCTTCCCTCACCTGCTCATGACGCCGCAGGACACTCTCGATTTCCTCCAGCTCGATCCGGTAACCCCGGAGCTTCACCTGATGATCGCCCCGGCCCAGGAACTCCAACTGTCCGTCCGCCAGGTACCTGACCTTGTCTCCCGTCCGGTACAGCCTCGCTCCTGCCTCTTGACTGAAACTGTCAGGGATAAACTTCTCTGCCGTCAGCGCCGGCCGCCGCCAGTAACCGCGTGCCAGCCCGCTGCCGGCAAGGTAAAGATCTCCCATCACGCCAACCGGCACCCGCTGCCACTGCTCATCCAGCACGTAGGCGCGCGTATTCGCTACCGGCGCGCCAATGGTCACGCGTTCACCGCGTTTCACCAAGGTGTAGGTTGAGTACGTCGTGTCTTCCGATGGTCCGTAGAGGTTGTAGACTCTCTCGACCTGAGTGTTCGCGTAGATTTCTTCCACTAACTCCTGGCGCAACGCTTCACCGGCGAGATTCACCACCCGCACTGACTCGGGCACGGCCCCCATTCGCAGCAACTCCGCCATCGCCGAGGGAACTGTGTTTATCAGAGTCACCTCGGCAGCCGCCGCCAGTTCCGTTAATTGCAAGGCATTGTCGGCGAGGATGATCTCGCCACCACGGCTGAGCGTCACAAACAGTTCAAAGATCGAAAGGTCGAAACAAATTGACGTCGAGAAAAGAACGCCGTCCAGGTCCGAGTCGCCGAAGACTTCGCTGGCCCAATGAATGAAGGTTGTCGCGCTCGCATGCTCGATAGCTACGCCTTTGGGTTTGCCTGTGGAGCCCGACGTGTAGATCAAGTAGGCCAGTTGGTGCTCATGAACCGCGACAGTCGGGTTGTTCAGGTTCTTTGGCTCCGATTCCTGAAGCCACTCATCGACGAACATCAGCGCCACGCCGCTCGCTGCCAGGTTCCGCGACTCCGCCAACTGTCGTGTCGTCAACAACACGGTCAGGCCGGCATCCTCCATCATGAAGGCCAGTCTCTCCCGCGGGTACGCAGAATCCAGCGGCACGTAACAGCCGCCCGCCTTCAGCACCGCCAACAGCGAAACCACCATCGCGGCCGAACGCTCGAGCAGGATGCCAACTCGATGCTCAGCACTAACTTCAAGGGCGGCGAGGTGATGCGCTAAGCTGTTGGCTTGCTCGTTGAGTTCCTGATACGTAAGCCGCTGCAGCGCATCTCGCCCAGCCACTAATGCCGAGGCCGACGGCGTTCGCTCCACCTGTGCCTCGAACAGCCGATGCATTCCTGTTCCGCTCGGGTACTCACGCCGCGTGTCATTCCATTCGACGAGAAGCTGTTTTTCTTTTCGGCTCAACATCGGCAGCCGCGAAACCGCCGTCTCCGGGGTCGTCACAATACTTTGCAGCAAACGCTCAAGCTGCGCCGACATGCGTTCTATCGTCGCCGCGTCAAAGAGATCCGTGTTGTACTCGAGACTGGCCCCCAACTCGTCTCCGATTTCCGCCATCGCCAGCGTCAAGTCGAACCGTGCCGTGCGTTGCGGCAGTCCAACTGATTCCAGAACCACATCACCCAGCGCGATTTGTGCGCCCTCGTCTCCGACCGCAAATGCCGCCACGCCTTGATCGTTTCGCAAGTGTGACTTCTGGAATGCGAACATCACCTGAAACAGCGGCGAACGGCTCGCGTCGCGCTCTGGCTGCAGGTCTTTCACTTGCAAAGCGAACGGATAGTCCTGATGTTCGAAAGCCGCCAGCACAATTCGTCTCACCTGTTGTAGAAAGTCAGCGAAGGGCTGAACGCCTGAGAGTTCCGCGCGCAACACGACGGGGTTGACGAGGTAGCCGATCAGTCCGGCCAGCCAACCACGGCTCCGGCCTGAGGTGGGCGAGCCGACGAGAATCTCCTGCTGACCGGTGTAGCGATAGAGCAACACCTGAAACGCGGCGAGCAAGGTCATGTAGAGCGTCGCGTTCTGGTCTTTACTCAACGCTTTGAGCCCGCGGGTCAACTTCGCACCGAGACGGAAGGAATGAGCGGCGCCGCGGTAGGTTTGCAGAGGCGGCCGCGGTCGATCCGTCGGCAGCGCCAGCACCGGGAGCGGACCTGCTAACTGCTTATGCCAGTACAGACGATGACTCTCTCCCAGCTCGCTTCGCAAAAGATCGCTCTGCCAGCGCACGTGGTCCACCGGTTGCCGGGTGAGTTGAGGCAAGTTGGCGGGAATTCCTGATTGCTGCGCGCCGTAGAGAAGGCCCAACTCGTGCATCAAGACTGTCAGCGACCAGAGGTCAACGATGATGTGGTGCGCCGCCAGCAGCAGCACTGGGACCGCGGCCGCCTCCTCTGCATCGCCGCCGCGCTCGTCTGCATCGCCGCCGCGCTCGTCTGCAGCTCGCGTGAACAGGTGAACCTTCAGCAGCGGACCGTGTTCCAAATCAAATGGCCGTTGCGCCTCGACGACCAACCGCTCATCCAATCGAGCCTGGTCCCAATCCGTTGCGTCATGCTCTTCAAAATAGATCGGCCCCTGCTCGTGGACCTGCTGCGCCGGCTCGCCGCCATTACCATCGCCGCCCTCGGCAAAAGTAGTACGCAGCGAGGCATGACGATCAACCAGTGCCTGAAACGCATTTCGCAAGCTGTTCACATCCAGATTGCCGTGAATTTGTGCAGCAAAAGCCAGGTTGTAGGTCGGATCCTCAGGCGCGAGTTGGTGCAGAAACCAGAGTGACTGTTGGCTGCTCGAAAGAGGCTGACCGGCAGGCGTCGAATCGCTCGTGAGTGAATCCTGGGGCGAATCAACGTTGGTCAAATCAAGGTCGCGCGAACTTTTCTCTTCCGAAGAAACCCGACGCAATTGCTCACACAACTGCGAGATGCTTACGCTGTCCAACAGGCTCGACAGAGCTATGGTGACGCCGAAGCGGGCTTCAATACTGTGCGACAATTCTACGAGCATTAGTGAGTCGAGACCGTAGCGCGTAATCGGCTGGTTGATGTCAATTTGCGCAACCTGCATATGCAGTAACCCGGCGAGCGTAGATTGCACCCAGCGTTCGGGCGGCTCCGGGCTCCCCTCGCCCTCGACGCTCGCCAGGGAGTTCGACCTCTCAAGCGCGTTCGCTTCAGCTGACGTTCTTGTAGCCTCGCGCCACTCGGCTTCAACATTCAGCTTGCTATTCACAAAAGCGAGCCGACACGCATTTCGCTGAATCTTGCCGCTGGAAGTTTTGGCGATGGTGCCTTGCCGGATCAGCGCGACCGCGTAAACCTGGATCTCGTGCTCCTCGGAGATCTTTTGCCGAATGGCTTCAATAATCTCCGCATCTGTTGCCGCCCGGTTGCGTTGGACCTCCTGCACGATGACCAGACGCTCTTCGGATTCGACTTCCAGTGAGAAGGCGGCGCCGCATCCCGGCCGGAGCGACGGGTGGCTCCGTTCAGCCGTTTGCTCGATGTCTTGCGGGTAGTGATTTAACCCGCGAATAATAATCAGGTCTTTGAGCCGGCCCGTGACGTAGAGTTCTCCGTCGTGCCGGAAGCCGAGGTCGCCGGTGCGCAGAAACGTTTCGTGCGCCTCGCCCGAGAGCTGCGCGTGGAAAGTGTGCGCCGTGGCTTCCGGCTGATTCCAATACCCGCCGGCGACGCTTTGGCCGGCAACCCAAACTTCACCAACCTCGTTTGGAGAGCACTCGGAAAGAGTTTCCGGGTTGACGATGACCAACTTCTGCTCGCAAATAGGAACGCCGCAACTTACCAGGACCTTGTCCTCGAGGCCCTTGCCCGCAGAGTTCACCGCGCGATTCCTGGACAACTCCAACGAGTCAAAGGGTTCAACTTTGGGTTGTTCGCGGTACGTCTTTCCCGAAACGAACAGAGTCGCTTCCGCCAATCCGTAACAAGGGTGAAGTGACTCGGGCTCGAAACCGCACGGAGCGAAGGCTTCAGCGAATCGTTCGAGCGTAGCGGGACGAATCGGTTCGGCGCCATTGAAAGCGACTTTCCAACTGCTCAGGTCCAGTTGTGCCCGCTGATCGTTGCTGACTTTTCGCACGCAAAGGTCGTAAGCGAAATTAGGGCCGCCGCTGGTCGTCGCCCTGAAAGAAGATATTGCCTGGAGCCAACGAAAGGGACTTTGCAGAAACGCTGCCGGCGACATGAGGACGCAACGAGCACCCACAAAGAGAGTTTGCAGGACGTTCCCAATCAGGCCCATGTCGTGATAAAGCGGCAGCCAGCCAACGATAATTGATGATTCCGTTTGCCCAAACGCCTGCTGAATCATCCGTTGGTTGTGCAGCAGGTTGCCATGGCTGACTATCACGCCTTTCGGCTGGCTGGTAGATCCGGACGTGTACTGTAGAAAGGCCGGAGTTTCTCCAGTCAGAGACGGATGACGCCAGTCGCCCTGCAGGTCTTCTTCAAGATCGTCCGTTGTCAGCCATTTCAGGGATTTGAGATTTGGAAACTGATCGCAGAAAGGCTCAATCCGGTCGCGGATGGATGAAACGCTCAGCGCCAACGTAGCCTGTGAATCAGCCACGATTGCCTGCAAACGATGTAATGTGCGATTCATCCGCGGCGGGTACGCGGGCACTGCAACCGCGCCCGCATAGAGGCAGCCAAAGAACGCGGCCACGTATTCGAGGTCCGAAGGGTAAAGGAGCAGGACGTGTTTGCCGCCGGCGCCAATCGACGCCAGCCGCTTCCCGACGAGTTGCGCTTTGCGATGCAGTTGCCCCCAGTTGAGACTGATCCCTTCCGCCTCTCCATCAACCAGAAAAGTGTACGCTGTACGCTCCGGCTGAAAGCGCGCCCTCCATTCAAGCAGGTCCACCAGGGTGACGGACTGTCCACTTACTTCAGATTTATGATCCGGGCCTTCGACTAATACGCTGCGCATGGGAAAATTACAGGTACGATTACGCTGACTGGCTGCTTTGCAGAATTGATTTTCAGGCCATGAAACAAACGGAATGAGGCAAACCGGACCCTGAAGAGACGGTTACACGCTCGGCCAGCGTGAATAGATCTGACTGCCGGGACCAGAGCAAGGGTACTCTGAAAACTCAATCCGTTAATTTGTAATTCCGGTGAGCACTGCGAGGTTCAGGAAAGTGTGCGGGCTACCGCCCTTTAGGCCGAGAGAAGAGCCTTGGTATTTTCCTGGGTTGTCGGTCCTCTGAAAATTTAAGTACAAGTCGGGCAGGCCCGCAAGTATTCCACGACAACGATTGCCTGTCAACACCGAGTTGACTCATCAACAAAATCTACTCGAAACGCAATGCCGTAATAAATAGAGTTGGCCTGAAGGACCACTTTTTAGTAAAAGGTCGTTGGCTGAACGAGCGAAACATTGTATTCTTTCGACCGTCATTGGCATGGAAAGCGTTATTAAGGTCTCGGTCTCACGAATGTCTCAGCCTCGAAGAAGGGAAACAAAAATGCGAAAACTCATGATGATCGTCTTAACAATCTTGCTCGTTTCAGCGATACAAGTGAACGCACAATCGACGGCACCAGCGAGCACCCAATCCACTGCGCCGGCGAATGCGCAATCCACGTCGGATGCCGAGCTAATCAAAAAGGCGGCGCTCGATTACATTGAGGGCTGGTACGAAGGGAACGCCGAACGCATGGAGCGCGCGGTGCATCCGGAGCTCGCCAAACGGATAGTAGAGAAAGACGCGCGGGGCAGAACCCGCCTTGGCCAGATGGGCGCGATGACCCTCGTGCAGTTTACGCGTGTGAGTGATGGCAAGGACATCCCAAAAGAGAAACAACAGAAAGATGTTACCGTGCTGGATATTTTTGGCAACGCCGCCAGCGCAAAAGTCATTGCCGTGGGTTGGATCGACTATCTACACCTGGCGAAATGGAATGGACGCTGGGTAATTGTTAATGTTTTGTGGGAAATGAAGCCTACAAAATAGGTCTTTGGACTTTGGACTTTGGTCTTGGTTTTTGGTCTTTGAAGCAGATGCTGTTGACGTTTGCGTCTTGCGCGTGAACGCCATCAGTCGTGTGGAAGACTGCACTATTCCTTAAAAGCCTCTTAAGTGAGAAATGAACGCCAAGGGCTCCGGGCCTTTTTGGGTCCACAATAATACGCGGCTGTTGGGCGAGTACTTGATTACCGAAGCCGGGCATCAAGTGTAGTGACTGGTGAAGGATCCGGAGCGCCGCAATACATGTCGATCTCGAAGTCCTGCTCTATCCTACGGCAAACGGCCAGGGCTCTTTGTGCACTATCACTCTTGTTGTCGAGGTGAAAGAAGACCATGCCATAGTCATCTCCAGACTTGTCCTCGATCGCAATAACTTGGACGTCCGGACTTCGTAAATATTTGCTGCTCTCCTGAGTTAGGCGCGAAGGCGAGATTATCCCCTGCCCCTTAAGAAACTGCTCAAACTCGTCCCATCCGGACTTTGGAGAACCGAGCGGGACTTTCATTGTTTTTTCCTGCACCCGGTCATTTGCAATGCCGTTTTGAGGAGTCGTCAAAGTAAGGTAGCTGGCTCGTCGTTCACCTGATAATTGCGAGATAAACAATCGCGGATAGGTTACGCCAAACCCGACCCATACCCGGATTTCATTGGTCGCACTTACCTCCTTGAGGTTTTCTACGCCTAACTTTCGGGAGGCGGATTCTATCTCATTCTCCATCGCCCGATGGCGCCGCCTTAACTCGGCGTAGTCCTCTGGTTGAGAACCGGCTGCGGTGCGGCTCGCAGAATTAGTCCCCCCAGTGCCATTTACTTTCTCAGCAATACAAGAGCACTGAAGACTCAATCCGACTGTGAGTACTATTGGCCAAGTGAGCAATGAAGACTTCATGAGCACGTCTCCTCGCGATCGTAATCAAACTTATCTGTCGAAGTAACAGTTAATCAATCCCTTTTGATCGAACACCGTAACGTGTTTCTCGGTTATCAGGATTCCTCGGAGGTTAAGATCCTGCGACACGCCAATGTCGCCGCTCTCGCCAGTGGGAAACTCGGGGTTGATTGCCATTCCCTCCCCGGGAACCACTTCGCCAGCTTTGTGGGGGTGAGTGTGGTACCAAAACTCAAATGTTGCAATACCCCGGTTGTCTCGGATTTTCTTCAGCGCCCAGGACACGAACCCTTCGAGGGAACCCTGCGCGTTTCCCTGGCGAACGAAAACACTATCGATCGACCCGCCGCCGCCGGCATTAATGTTGCCGAAGAGCCCTCCATGTTCCTGCTTTGGGTGATCGGCAGTTGCTTGCGATCGCGTCCAGGCGACGTTGATCGCTGAGGCAGTGTTCGGATCGTCAAACAGCCTCTTACTGATTGCCGCGCACTCTGGTGTCAACTTTTTCTTTGCCGGATTCTGCGGAATTATTGCGCCGCTGGCAGTGAAGAAAAATCCCGCCACTATGACGGACTCGAAACTTATGGGAACGGTAACTTCGAAATTCCCGATTGAGATGTCGCTTGGACCACTGCCCGGACCGCTCCACCCGGAGCCGGTTCCAAACATCGATAACAGAGGAGGAGCAGTGGCCGAACCCGCTGGTTGGCCACTGTCGCCAGCTTCGCCGCCTGCGCCGCCACCTGCTCCACCGCCCCCTCCCGAGTCGCCGTCATACCAGGACGTACATGCCACTCCATAACAGTGGTACTCTCCCTCATCGTAGGCCGAACCGAGGTTCACGCCAATCATGGCGAACGAGCAGGAAGCTGCCAAACCATCCAACGTGCAGCCGCCAGATAAATTGAACATGTCTGCGTAGCGCCCGGAAAGCAGTCCCCCAAAGTGGTTGCCGCCGATGTCGCCCGGGTCGCCGCCGATGTCAGATAGCGGAGATCCGCCGACCGCAACGTCAGCTCCCAATGGATCAAATTCCATTCGACCCATCTCGCTGGTGACCGTGTTTGGGGTGTACTCGCTGGTACCCGTTGGTGTTCGCACCTTCCAATTCACCGCGCCGAATGACTGCGTCGCCAAAAGCTGTCCGCCGCTATATACATACCCCACAGACTTCGCGCCGCTGCTCGTCAGTTCCTCAATCACCAACCCCTTCAATACACTTGACCGCAGATAGTAAGTCGCAACTCCGTTCGACGTCTCCCGCGCCCATGCGCCATCGCCGTCGAATCCTACCTGTTGCGTTGCATTGACGTAGTGAGTAAGGAGCCACCGTTGCCCGTTCATGACGGTAGTTCGTCCCGCGGCGTCGAAGGTATATGAACGAGTGCCGATCGTCGTGTTTCTGCCATCGGCGTCGTAGCCCCAGCCATCGCGGCGGTTGTTTGTGTAAGAGGCGGTATCCGACAGACTATAGGTATCCCATGTTTCTGTTTCGCGATCGGTCAGATTACTGAACCCGTTGTAACCAAAGGTTTGGTGATAAGGCGTGCTGCCTGGGCCACCTCGGGCCGTGCCACCGCTGGAGGCGACGCTGAGTCGGGCCGCCTGGTCATAGGAGTATGAGCGATCGAAATTTGGATCCAACGTATTGTGGACAAACTTTACCCGCCCGTCATTGAAGTAGTCATAGTTCTGGGTCACTCCATTGCCACTTACCGCGAAATGCGTGGGTTGAAGTTTTGAGTTGTAGCCCAGAGAGATGGTGCGATTAGTGCCGTCTGTCATCTGCTTGAGGCCGTTCCAGGCGCGATATTGAAAATTCGCGGCATAATTCGACACTCCGGCGTAGAGATTGCCGGAACCGGTGACGCCGTTCAGCTTGCCTGCCGAATCGTGGCCATAGTTAATGCTCATGTTGGTGGAGTCAGTGAGCTTCGTTAAGGCGCCGGCCAAATTGTATTCATAACTGATCGGAAACGTTCCCACGCCGTTAAAGGTCCGGGTTTCGGCCGTCAGTTTGGACAATTGGCTGTAGATGTAACTCATACTGCCCAAGCCATCCGTCATCGAGGTACGATTACCGGCACCGTCATAAGCGAAGGCCACGTCTGGCGTGTCGGGTACTCCGGCTGACGGATCGTAGGTTATGCCGATGACCAGGCGGCGACTGTTAAAGGTATAGTTCGCCGCCGAGCCTCGCGCGTCCGTGATCTTTTGTACCGTATCATCGTCGTTGTAGTCCCAGATTGTCGACGTACCGGGATCCTGTTGAGGTAGGTGTTTGGTTCTCAAGCGGCCGTAGCCATCATAGCTCAAAATCGTTTCCTGAGAAATACCGTTGAATTCATCGCCTTCATAGCGCTGGACACTTTCGACCTGGTCCAGAGCGTTGTAGCTGTTAATGGTGGTTGTGTAGGGACTGCCGCCCTGCCAGTTGAGGACCTGGTCCTTGACCCTTCGACCAAGTACGTCAGAGTAGATCTTCCGTTGTCGTCGCTTTGCGGTCCCGCCATCTATTGTGCCTTCGTCTGTAAGGGTAACGACTGCTCCACCGGCGCAACCGCAGCCCGCGTAGCTTGCTTCCTTAGTTGTCCCATCCGGATTGGTGGTAACGAGCGGACGGCCTTTCCAGTCGAAAGTTTGTTGCGTGTAACGCCAGCCGGCACTGTCATCCCCGGTTGCCAGCCACCCGCCGGTCATCTCGGTCGGGTTCGACTGTTTTATGGCCCGACCCATAGCATCATAGACCATATGCTGAGCACTGTAACCGCCGCTACTCCCCGGATGATTGCGTGCGGTGAGCATCACCCTACCGGCTCCATCAAAATGGTCTACTGAATAAGCCTCATCGGCGAGCGTGTTGACGGTGCTGAAGGCCTGCACAAAATCTGGTCCATAGGCGTAACGAGTGTAGGCGCCGTTGGCAGGCGTCGTGGTTCGGTCAATTCTTCCGGCGGTGTCGTAGCTAAACGTTTGCACCGGACCGGGCAGGTTCTGGGTGGTATTTGGTTGCGGAGTTTGCTTGCTGGTGACGGCGCCAAAGTCGAAGTTGTAGACGAGCGTCGAGGAATACCCACCCGCGTCCGTCATCGTTTTCGGGTAGGCGAGCGTGTTGCGAGCGTTGTTGCCGTCAGAGAATGAATCCGCGTAAGTAAAAGTGGATTGACGCAAAAGGGGATCGGTCATCACAACTACGGCGCCCGCGGTGTTGTACTTCATGCTCGAAGTAGTGAACTCCGAAATGTCGGTAACGTCGTAACGCCTCACCCTGCTCAGATTCGCTCGACCGCTGAGAAAGTTGCCGTCGTAGGAGTTGTCATGGCTGACGGGCGCATCGGAGCCTTGAATCGAACCAGCTTCGTCATAGCTAAAGCCGACCTTGGACAGCAACGTCTCTGTGCCGCCATTAACTTCGTACAGAGTCTGCTCCTTAACCAGGCCAATAAGATGACGAGACAAGTAGGGCGCGTCCGCAACCGGATCCATGCGGTAGTCAACATGAGAACGCCGCAACACTGAGGCTCCATCGCCGGCATATTCGCGGGTGTCTCGGGGCAGCGTGCAACTTGCGCCGCTCGGCAGGGTGAACGTTGTGTAACTAACAGTGGTGCGTCGACGATTACCACCTGTATCAAAGACGTTTGTTTCCGTTACCCGCGGATTGGTTTGATAGGTAACCCCTGTGTTGTCCTGGGTCCAGGTGTTGCTGGACCATTTTTGCCTTGCCCCGCCAAACCACACTTCCGTTTGAGTGGTGAGTCCGCGTTTATAGCCGGTGCCATAGAACTCTTTGTAGAGCGTGCCGTCCGGCGTCGTCATTGTATGAGAGCCGTCACCGGGAGCGCCGTACAAGATTGCCACTTCCTGCGGAAGCCCGTTGATGCCGGTCCAGTTTAGTGCCCAGGTGTGCGTGTCGATTAAGCGTGGACAATCATCGGCAGGAGAGTCGTAATCGTAGGCCGTATAGGAACGCTCAACGTTATCAGAGCGGTAATTCCTAATCGGGTTCACCTGACCGGCGGCATTGTATTCAAAGGTGTAGCGCGTGCCCTCGTCTAACCCGACCTGGCTGAGCACCGGGATTGCCAAACCATTGCTTGCGCCCACGACCATCACGCCCGAGAAGCTTGGCTGAATTGTTTTTGTGGCCCAGCCAAACGTGGCCCAGTCATGCGGGACAGGCTGGCCGGCCCAGGCTTGCTTAATCTTCTGCAAGTTCGCATTCGCATCATAGTCAAACGTGAGTGTGCGAGCGAGCGTGTCAACAATAGTTGTAATCTGACCGCGCCAATCGTAGTTGACCGTAATGTAATTGCCGTTGCGATCTTTTATCTGAGTGCAGCGCCATTCGTTGTTGAAAGGCTGATAACTAAGCTGGGTACCATCGGTCGCGCGCACCAGCAGACTGCCGCCGAAATCAGTGAGCTGTAGATAGGAGGAGTCGGCGGCTGCGTAAACACTCGAGGCGCCGAGTTGTCTGAGTGACACGCGGCTGTTGCCTGAGATCAGCAGGAAGACGTTCTTCCCTGCTTGGGCGTCGAAGTACTTTTGTTGAATTGTGGGAAATCCGAGACGGAAGCCCGGACTGGGCCAGCCGTTGTCTTCGTCAAAGTAAATGTATGGTCCGGAACGCGTCCAGATCATCGATGAGTAAGACAAACTCAAACCGAGATCTAATCCAGCTCTTCCCGGCAGACTTAACAGCGAAACACTCCATTCAGCGTCGCGCGATGCAAGTCCATTCCCTGGCTGATTGAAAGGATCGACGCGCGCTGAGGCAAGCGAGGACACGGTGCTGGATGGCAATCCGGTGGGGGTTAAGGTCGAAACAAGGTTCGTGAACTCCGGGCACTGACCGAAATCACGTCGCAATTCCTCGCGGGTCAGATGCAGCAGCGCCAGCTCGTTTTCCCAGAAGGTCCAACCGTCCGCGTCGGGTTCGCGCATGAGAAAAGTCTTGTAAAGATCGTAGACGTACCAGTGATTATTCCTATTGCGCGCGGCATACTCGTTTGACTCAAAAAGCGTTTTTCCCAGTTCGCGCAGCGCCAACCGCATCGAGGTCTGGCCATTCGGATAAGCGGCGCGGAGGATGTCGTTCCAATAAGAGGATTCGTTTGCTGAAGGCGGGCGGGCCAACGCTGATTGGTTGAAGTTCGCAAGATACTGTTCGCTGGCTGCGGTCGTGACGTTGGTCGAAGTTGTGGCGCTTGTTTGTGCTGCAAGGTTGTCTGTCACCGTTAAGGTCACGGTGTACGTTCCGGCGGATGCGTAGGCATGGGTTGGTCCAACGCCCGACCCGCTACTGCCATCGCCGAAGTTCCAGGAATAACTGCTGATGGATCCGTCCGGATCGAATGAGCCGGCGGCACTGAACGCCAGGTTTTGTGCGATGACCCCGGTGTAAGGTCCTCCCGAACTCGCCACCGGCAGTTGGTTACCGACCGTGTTCCAACTCGGACTGTAATCGCCAAAGCTGTTGCCGGCGAGCAGCGTCTGTCCATTCCCGTCCGCGTTCATCAGCCAAAGTTGCTGAATCGGATCGTAGAGATCTCGTTCGCGTTCACTGCGGAAAACTATCTGCATACCATCGGGCGACCAGCTAGGCGAATCATCGTTTTCCAGATTCTCCGTCAGCCGCACCTGATTACTGCCGTCAGCATTCATCAGGTAAATTTCCTTGTTGCCGTCGCGCGTGCTGGCAAACGCGAACCTGGTTCCATTGCGCGACCAGGCAGGCTGTTCGTCCCTTACCAACTCGCTCCCGAACGTGAGCCGCGTCTGACTGGAACCGTTGGCGTTCATCACATAGATGCTCGGCGCTCCGGCATGATCGCGTTCGCTGGCGAAGGCGATCTTAGAACCATCAGGCGACCATGAAGGTTGATAGTCAGCTGCCGCGCTGTTGCTCTTGTTGCTCTGACTCGTCCCATCAGCATTCATTACATAAACCTGGTAATGCGTCCCATTCCGTAGGCTTTGAAAAACGATCTTACTGCCGTCGGGGGACCAAACCGCGTTGCAATCATCGGCCGCGTCGGTAGTCAATCGCGTTTGCGCCGTTCCGTCCGCGTTCATCACATAGATGTCCTGGCCTCCGGTATCGGGATTGTTTCGATCGCTCTGGAAGAGAATTTTGTTGCCGTTTGGCGACCACCGCGGATGCTCGTCGTTGCTGCCGTTGTTTGTTAACCGGAGCAGATTTCCGCCATTCGCATCCATTGAATAGATTTGCGCTTGTCCGTCACGGTTGCTTGTGAAGACGATCTTTGAGCTACCTCCCTGAGGAACTGGCAGCCAGAAAAAGTCCAAAACCGGATTACCCGCAAGCGTCAATTCCCTGGATACTCTTGGAAAGTAAGGAGCTATTTGCTGGCTGTCTCCTGGGTAAAGAAATTGGTTGCCGGATTGGGCCAAAGACGGTTCGACGTTCCACGCTAACAGATGTCGCAAGAGTTCCTGATTTCCACGGCCGCTACTGGTCCACTCCGTCGTTGTAGCACCACTGGCCCGCGCCGATGGCGACGGCAAAGGTGATGCCGATGGAGATGGCAAGGGCGTGGGTGACGGCCAAGGCGAAGGCGACGATGTTGGAGATGTTGATGGAGACGGCAAGGGTGACGCTGAAGGCGACGGCACGGATGAAGGTAGCGCATCGCCCACATACCAGACAGTTCGCGGCGCGAGCGGATTCCGAGCCGCACGCATGGTCGAGGAGACACTGGGTGGCGCTACCGGTTGCGGAAGTTGGGTACTTCTTATTACGTCAAGGTCCGGCAGAAAACCCTCTGGAGCTCCGGCTACGGCTGCACCGCTATCCTGAGGTGGTCTAACGCCTGGAGAAATACCTTTTGGACGCCCCAACGCAAATGGACCAATGTAGCTAAGAAGCAAAGAGGAGGCGAGCAGCAGGGCGAAGACTTTTCGCCTGGTTCGAGCAGAGTGGCCAGAGGACATGAGAGGACCTCGGTGTTGTAAGAGTTAGCGAGAATGCGACGCAGTTGACTGAGTGATCTTGCCGCGTTCACGCTCGGACCGTTTCACAGGATCGTGGAGCTGGGAATCCTGTGCGAGGAATGCGAGCCTGACCAAGCACTCGACATTCGGAACTTTCGAGGGCGTGATGCTAATCCCGGATCAGCAGACTGTCAAGATTTTTGTGATTAAATTTTTCAGGGCTGACGATACCAGATCTCTTGTATCGCGAGGGGAAGCAAAGGACGCTCCGCTTGGCCCGGTAATTCGGAACTCAGACAGGTGGAGGTTCGCCTTCTATTTCCGTGACAACAAACTCAGGGCTGCAAGCCAATCGCAGCGAACTTTGCTGGAGACAGGAACCGATCGTAAATTATTAAGTCACTAACCAAACCATGAAACACCGCTGCGTTGCTGTAGTTCGTAAACATCCACTCCTTGTCTGTCTCTTCCCAGTCTGAACCTACCACGTCCAGCTTGAAATCTGGGGGAAGGGCGATCTGAGCGACCTTAACGCCGTTGAGATAAACATGAACCCGACGTTTAGCCAGATCGAAACCGCATGCGATTACCGTCCACCGGAGTGGATACAACAACGAGTTTCCCAACTCACGATTGAACGTCTGGTTGTTGAAACTTATCTTGAGGTTGCCTGAGCGCGCTCCGCCTGCCTTCAACTTCCGGCCAAACTCGCGGACCAAACGCTTCATCTCTCGCTGGCTGACGTTGATGCCACTCGCGACGTCAAATCCCAAATCTTTGAAATAAATTCCTGCGATCGCCGAGGACGTTTTCCAGGCTTCTCAAGCCAAGGATCGTCCTACCTTATTCGCTTTGAACTTTTCCCTGCCAGTTGAAGCGCCCGGTTTTTCCAGTCTTAACGACCTTCGAAGAACGTTGCCGGTGCATGCAGGCCGAATCGCCCCAAGCGAGCCTTGATGAGTATATAACGCGGAGTTCTAACGTCATTCACGATCCGCACTCGTTCGGGAAACCGCATCGTTAATTCCAGCAGCGCCTGAGTCTTAAGGCTGTAAGTCTTCGAGCGAGCCTGCCCGCGCAGTGACTTTGCCAGGCGATTGGCAAGGCGGGCTCGACCCATGAGCCGGTTGGCGTTTTCGGAGGCAACGCCACTCAAGATGCTTCGAAAACTTCGCTTCCGTCGTCTTGGATTGTCTTTGGCTTTCATCTCACTACCTCCTACAGAGTAAGCGTTTTTTTGTCGCCTCCTTTTAGGAATGGGAGCGGAATTCTTCTTCGCTTAGTGGACCAGGACTGCTTGGAAATGCAAGTCCGACTCCACGAGAATACCTTTCAAAGCCCGTCGGCGAGCTGAGGTCGATCAACTAGAAATCCCAATATTCATTACCGAAGAGATCAACGAACCCTTTTTTGCCGTTCAATTCGACACCGATAAGGCCTTCCCTCATAAAGGCCTCACACCACACTTCGTCGTACTTGAGTGGAATGATCGGTTTGTCCCGGGTGTCTATGAAACCAACCCTTCCGTTCGAGGTTACTCGCGCTATGCCGTTCGAGAATGAACTTCGGGCGCAGAGACATTCATCCACGTCGTATCTTAGGGGGATAACCTCCGCACCAAACTTGTCGACAAACCCTTGTTTGTCATCCTTCATAACTACAGCAAAGCCTTCGGAAAATGGCCGCACGTCGTGGTACTTGATTGGCACTACAACCTTCCCGGCTCGATTCATGAAGCCCAGGTTATTAGGAATGAAAAAACCGTCGTCCGTATTTTGGGCTCTCTCATCATCCTGCTGTCCGACTAATACCAATCCTTCTGAAAACATCCCTGCTCCATCATAGCTGGAGGCGATAACTACTCTGCCCCGCTTGTCTATGAACTTGTACGAATCGTCTGACTCCACCGCGGCCAGACCTTCCGAGAAGCTGTTGGCGTCCCCGTATCTAAACGGAATCACAACTTTGCCGGTCTTATCTATGAAACCGAATTTCCCGTTGGCTTTGACCGCTAACAGACCCTCAGCAGAGGGGTGTACTTCTTCGTAGCTGATCGGAATCACGACTCTGCCGGTTTGGTCAATAAAGCCCCACTTCCCGTTCAGCTTAACCGCAGCGACACCTTCTGAAAACACATCCACTTCGTCATACTTAGGAGCAAAGAGTTCCTTGCCCCTGTCGTCCATAAAGGCCCACTTTTCGTTTACGCATACGGGGATAGGCCCAACTGGAACCTTGATTACGCAATCATATTTGAGAGGCACAACCAGCTTGCCAGACTTGTCTATGAATCCCCATTTTTCCTTTGCCCTTACCGCCGCCAGGTCACCAAAAAAATTCCCAACGAAATCATATTGAGCTACCCTTCTGGCGACTTCCTTAAGACCCAACCAGACATTTGGTGGAATCGGCTTAGAACCTGGCAAGCCGGTTGGCTAAAGCAGTCGCACTTTAACCGCTTGATATCGACGCGCTGAAATAGCCGAATCGCCCTTTACATTCTGCAGGAACGAACCGGACCGGTCTCCGGTGTCGGCCAGCCGCGAGCGTGACGTCACACTTCGTTCGCAGCTTCAACCGGCGAAACTTCGTCTCCAGGCACACGCCAGATAATTGCACCTGCCTCGCTCGTTCCTCAGTGTACGTAGGCTATCTCGTCAACCGTGTCGCCATACAGCGAGCGACGCTATCGGGGGCAGTTGCATAGGCGATCAGGGTTACAATCGGGGCTTTCACCTGGGCCAGGCCCTCCTGCGCTGAACGAAAGCTGCGCGCGAATGATTTGTTGCGGCAAGCGTCGAGACATGGCGATGTTCAAGGCATTTTCGCATCGTCCATATTGTCCAGCACGTAGTTTAGATTAACGGCGGTATCTTCAAGGTCAGCTTCGGTCTGAATATCGGCGTCCACTGGAATCAGATAATTGCGCCTCGCGACTGCACGCCATGGCCGGCGAAGTAGAAGAGCCCGACTCCATCGGTCTCTCTGAGCATCCTGCCAAATTCGCGGACGAGCTGTTTCATTTCTCGCTGCGACTTGTCGGTCCCCACCGTAACTTCAAAGCCGAGTGTTTTGAGAGTGGCGGCCACCAATGCGGCATCGTTCGGCGGATTCTTGAGCGGCTTGGCGTTCTGATAAGCGCCATTGCCAACTACCAATGCAATGCGGCGTAGTCCGGTTGGCCCTGTCGGGTCGTGACTGAGTAGCCGGTCTTGTTGCGGTGCAGGCCGTTGCGCCATCAACTGCGGGGCTAACAACCAGATCAAGGCCGTGAGACACAATGCCAGAAGGGGCAGATGGCGAAAGAGAATTGAGGTCGAATGGTGGGCCATGGGCAAACTCTCCTTAAGTTGATCTATTTAACACTTGCGGCGACACCCGATCTTAAACAGCGCACGCTCGCAATTGGGCCGCCGTGAGTATGCTACTCAAATTGAAGACTCGGCGTGGGCTCTGTTTCATCTAATTCACCGTGATCCTTTGTTCAGTTTTTCGCCTCGGCCGCGATCACCACGGCATATGAGCCGCTGTTGTCGGACAAGTTTCCCTCATTCACTCCTAAGAACAGCACCCCCTGGCGCTGAGCTATGAACTCGCGCTCAGCACCGATGAAAATGAAGTCGTCATTGTCACTGCCGATTACCGCAATGAGTCCGCCAGTGGGTTCGCTCCGCATCAACTTGCTGGAATCGGACACCAGGAACAATCCTGTGGGCGTTGAAAACCGTCCTTTGCCGAGCGCGACTCGTCCGGAGGCAATTACACGGATCCGTTGTCCTGGGCGTACCACCAGGCCGCTGTTCGTCCAACCGTTGCTAACGTCATCGGCCCGCACATCTACGCTTATTGTGAAAAATCTTGAAGACGCCCCGGTGTCGACCGGCTGAGAAGTCGAACTCTTAACATTCAACAGCTGCGACTGGATGGCAGCGTCATATGTGCCGCTGTTGTCGGTCAAGTCGCCCTCGTTCACGCCCAGGAAGAGAACCCCATCGCGCTGCGCGGTGAATTCTCGTTCAGCACCAACGAAGATGAAGTCGTCATTATCATCACCGATCACCGCAATCAGTCCGCCCGTTGGTTCGCGCAACATCAACTTCTCGAAATCAGTGAGACTGAGTAATCCGGTTGGCGTCGAAAACCGACCCTTGCCGAGCGACACTCGTCCAGAGGCACTGATGTGGACCTGCTGGCCACGGCGCATCACCAAACCGCTGTTGGTCCAACCGTTACCAGAGTTGTTTGCGCGTACGCCTACTCTTAAGGTGAAAGACGTGTTTGGCCCACCGGTTGGCAGGGTCGTTTTATTAACACTGCTATTGGACAACTGTTCATTCGTCGGCTGAGAGACGGTGGAGTCTCTTTTCTTGGCGGCTTCCAACTGCCTAATCTTCGCATGCGCCACACCGGCGTAGGCGCCATTTGGATAAGCTTCCAGGTAACCTTTGTAGTCTGTCGTGTCGTCGCTGCTGCGAATCGTCTCCCAATATTCACGCTCGACGGCTACCGGATCGATCTTGGCCCGTACCTCCGCAGCGCTAGTGTTTGTTGCACTGTTGTTAAGATCAGCGATCGCCAACACCAGTTCGTTTTCTTTGTACCCGGCAATTTGCTTGAAGGGCTCTTGTTGCTCTCCCTTCGCCGAGCGGACTCGCTCCGGAACTATGCGGTCCACATAATCAGTTAAGCCACTCAGGGTTATTTCGCCGCGCGCATTTGCCGCTTTGCCTTTCAAACCCTCTTCGACTGCGTAACTGAAATAGCCGCGGAAGCGCCTTGTGTCCCGGTCGAGAAATTCGAAGGCCCGGTAGCCAATTGAAGTGGCATAGAGCGTCGCAAAGGCCTTAACTCCACTGTTAACCACGTCGAAACTAAACCCGCGTCTGTAGGCTTCCGTTAACGGATTCGTCGTTTCGCCTTTGCCGGGCTCATTGCGACACGCATCCAAAAGCATTAGGACCTGCTTGACCTTGCTGTCTTCTATTGCCTCTTTGATCCGCTGCACATCGATTGAGAAGTCGCGCAACAACTTGAGATTCTTGGTGATTCTCCCATCCGACGGGATCAGGTAGGCGTCGCTGGCGATGGAAACACCGTGGCCACTAAAGGAAAAAAGCAGCAGGCCATCCGCGGGAACTCTGCCGCTGAGATTATCTAACTCCTCGAGTATGTTGGTTCGGGTGGGGTGTTGGTCGCGGGTCGCCGCATCAGTGGTCAGCAGAATAACCTGGCTCTCAGGAAACCCCGCTTGTTTGATCAAAACATCCCGGAGCGCCCTGGCGTCGTTGACTGCGCCTTTGAGCGAGGAAACATCTTTTTCGTATTCGTCAATGCCGACGATCAGCGCCCAGCGGTTCTCCTTGCTCGGGAGCACCTTCACGTCCGGAGAGGTTAGCAGGCGCGACTGCTCGTGTGCCCGCGCTCGTGTATTTGAGATTGGGAACAGCGTTAGATTAACAAGCAGCGCAAGTCCAAAAATTGCGAGGCCAGTCGACGAGAGGATTGAGGATCGGGTTAGTTTCATCGGCACTACCAAACGCCAGGTTAGCTCATCATTAACCGATGCGGACAGGATATTTGCTTTTGCGAAAGATAGCCATAGCGAACAGCCAACTTTCGGCAACGAACTACGAACAAACAACAAGATGGGGCAGCGACAAACTCATGGCTTGCTCTCCTCCTTCTCTAAGTCCTTCGCTTTCTGTCTATCCGCTTCAGCTTTTCCGCTTTCGATCCGCCTTTATTTCAGTTTTTCGTACATTCGCCGGTCCGCTTGGGCTAAATCATTTTGCCCGACCTGCTCGTATGCATCTGCACGATCGTCGTATGCGATAGCATATTTCGGGTCGAGTTCTATTGCCTTCGTGAGATCTCTAATCGCATTTTGATAATCATCCAGGTTGTAATAAGTGATACCTCGATTCCGAAAGTACACCGAGGATGCGCCAGCGAGTTCGATTGCTTTCGTGAAGTCTCTAAGCGCTGATGAGATAGTCCCTCAACTTTAAATAGGAACGTCCGCGGCCGTTATACGCGCGATCGGATTGTGGGTTGAGTTCTGTTGCTTTTGTGCAGTCCTTAATTGCCAACGGGTAATTCTTGATCTCGTGATATGCATTTGCGCGCGCGATATAGACATTTGTAAATTGCGGATTGAGTTCGATTGCTTTCGTATAATCCCGAATCGCACCCTGGTAATCTTCCTGGGCGGCATAAACATCACCGCGAGCGCCGTACGCATTTGTAAATTGCGGATCGAGTTCGATTGCTTTCGTATAATCTCGAATCGCCCCCAGGTAATCTTTCTGGGCGGCGTAAACATCACCGCGAGCGCCATACGCATATGCATATTGCGGCTCGAGTTCGATTGCTTTCGTATAATCTCGCTTTGCTGCCACGTAGTCTTTCTGAGCGAAATGAGTATCACCGCGAGCGACGTACGCATATGCATACTGCGGATTGAGTTCGATCGCTTTCTCATAATCTCGAACAGCCCCCAAATAATCTTTCTGGACCGCAAAGGCATATCCGCGATTAACATATCCAAGAGGATTTTGAGGCTCCAGTTCGATTGCTTTATCGTAATCGCGAATTGCTGACCGGTAATCCTTTTGAGCGTAGTAAATCTCCGCGCGACTGGTGGATTTGCGGGAAAGCCGGCATACCTGATCAGAACATCTTTCAAGGCGTTAGCGTCGTTCACGGAGCCTCGCAATGGCGAGATGTCTTTCCCGTAGTCATTGACGCCGATTATCAGTGCCCACCGCTTGCCGGCCGCCGGCAGGGTTCTAACTTCAGGTTGAGTAAGCAAACGGGCATCATCCGGTTTCTGCGCCTGGACGTCACCAACCACTGGTGAAATGAGCAGGAGCAGGAACTGCAGCACGGCGATGACAACGCGTGAGCTTCTATTCCATTTCATCGTCCACCCTCCGGCAGTTTGAACTGAATCAAAGCGCGGCCGAGATGAATTACATCTCCGTCTTTCAAGCCGACCCTTTGATTAACCTGCACCTCGATAAACTCGCCGCGCCGTTCGATCCGCGTTCCGGTTGAGCCACCGGTATCTTCGAGCACGAACCGGTTCTTCTCTTCATCGAATTCGACGCAGGCATGAAGACGCCCTACTGACGTATTTATTTTGTCTCCCGTGTCTTCGAAAACCAGATCGTTACGGCGAACAATCCGGCGATCGATGTCTCTGCACTTCCTTCAGTCGGCCGATGTAGGTCTTCCTTTTTTGGATTCGGAAACGCTTTTTGTTGGCCTCGCCTGCCAAAACCACTAAGCGAGCGGCGGGCGTCTCGTCACGAGCGACCGCATCCGGAGTAACGGTGAAAATGTCATCGCCCCAGGCATTCGGACGCGTTCTAACAAACTCCAGGGTCGCCCGGAATTGTGTGGCCGCTTCGCAACGCTCCTCTCTGAGCTTCTCGCGCAGGAATGCTTCAAGTTTTCTTTCCTGTTCAAGGGTGGCCTTGAAAAGCTTTTCTTCGGTATGCGCTCTCAGCCAGAATTGCGACTTTTATACGTGTGTACGGCAGATTTACTTTGCCACTGCCCACCGAAACAATATCGCGGCTGAGCCTGCTGCCAAACGGCGCGCATGAGCACCAACGGCTCGCGCTGATCCTTTTGGAAGACGCCAACTAAATCGTTAAGTTTGTGTCTTAACTCCTTTGCCCATCGTCGTCCTTATTCTCAAAAAGGTTTGGTAGCCTGGACTATCTCGCCCGCGACCGGTGCGGCAGCGGCGCTGCCAAATCCGCCGTCCTCAACGATGACGGCAAAAGCGACCGTTCTGGAGTTGCTGATTGAGGCAAAGCCGATAAACCATGAATGCAGCGAGCCGTCGTCAAGCTCTGCCGTGCCCGTTTTTCCCGAGATTGCCGGAACGATTGCTCTTAGTTTTGCAGCGGTGCCACGTTCTACAACGCCGCGCATCGCCCGCGCGATTATTGCCGTGTCAGACTGATTCAAGATGGTTTGCAGCGCGGTGGTGCGCGTGTTGCTGTCGTCCGTCACCCACTTTCCGTAAGGCATGACGCCGCTGTTCGCTATCGTAGCGGCGACGCGGGCCATTTGAAAAGGCGACGCCACCACCTGGCCCTGACCGAAGGCTGACCAGGGTAACGAGTCGCCGAGCATCTGCGCCGTGTTCGGACTCGCTGCTTTTATTTCAAACAGGTTTGCGGTCTTCCACAAATCAACGGCGCCGACCTCGTAGGCCGCGAGTTGCCCGAAGAAAGCGTTGCACGAATGGACAATTCCTTCCTCCAGGCTGATGGCGCCATGCGCCCGATCCTCTTCCGCGTCGCGGATGGGCCGACGCCAGCCCTTGATGTAGTTACCGACGCGTCCATCGCCCAGACTCTTGCATTCGTGGTGAACGCCGGCCAAATTGCGGTCTTTGCGCAAGGCGGCAATAGCGGTGACCAGCTTAAAAGTTGAGCCCGGTGGATACAAACCAAATCTTGCTCGATTCAGAAACACATCTCGCCGGTCCTCAATTCCCTCGGCATCGCCGGGATCGAAAGACGCGATGCGCTTCGGCGTCTCGCTGGGAAGCGGGTAGCTGACCATCGCCAGAACTTCTCCGGTGGCCGCATCCAGGACAACAGCGGCGCCTTTGTCCAGTTTCTGTTTGGCCAGTTGACGTCTTAAAGCTTCCGCAGTTTTCAGCTGTAGCGCCACGTCAATCGAAGTCTGCAAGTCACGCTTTCGTTGCACCAGTTCCTGATAATCTGACTGACTGGGCCGATTGCGATACTGCAGCAACGGCAGCAGGTCGGTGTAGTCCTTGCGCAAAACTTCGACGTCACGCGGCGTTATGGTCCGGGACTTCTGATCGATCTCAAAAACAGTTCTATAAACTTTCTCAGAGTGGTCATTGAAACCGCGCAGACGCCAGGCGTAGTCGCGTTCGACGTAGTCGGAGTTGGTAGCATTCCAATTTGGTTTGGTCCGCGAGTCGCCCAGAATATGAAACAGCGCAAGTCCGAACGGGTAGCAACGCGTATCGCCTTTCCGGCACGCCTCATCGATGTTAATTCCCAGGCCTTCGTACTCGTGGCGATGTTTTTCCAACTCGGTCCAGTCGCTGGTCGCCAGGGGAATTCCATTTCGATCGTAAATGGTTCCCTGGGGCAGCAACTTCAGCGCTTCGGGCAGGCGCGGGTTATAGATATAGCGATACTCCTTGTCCCTTTGCCGCGTCAGCACCGGCGCGATTGCGTTCTCGTTTGCCTTCCAGATCTGAACGTACGCGGCTTTAAAAATCAGGACCGCCACAATCGCAATCAGAGCAACTGAGACGACCCGCAATGGCGGCCCAAACCGTTTGCGGGTTTCCTCAATGCTGCTTCCAGTCCGAGCTGAAATGGAAAGAACAATTCCGATGATCAGGAAGTTGGCAATGAGCGCGCTCTTGCCAAAACTCAGGAAGGGGGTGACTACTCCGGACAAGGGAAACAGACCCAACTCTCCGCTCGTGATTAAGACAATTTCAAACGCGACAATGAACGTCAGACCCAGGGCAAGGAACATCGAGTAAACGCTCTGACCACGCAGCGCTATTCGAAAGCATCTGGCGACAAGCAGGACATACAGCGCCATAATCATTACGACGCCGACAAATCCTAACTCTTCGCCGGCCGATGCAAGTATCAGATCCGTGTGACCGGCAGGAATGAACGACGGAGTGCCGAGCCCCAGGCCGGTCCCGGTAAAACGGCCCATCGACAATCCCCACCAGGCTTGCGCGATCTGATCTCCGTTGCGTAAGCCGTTGTCCCAAACGTCAAGCCAAATCCGAATCCGTTGATAAACGAGCAGCGGCGTTGCCGTCTTGTACCCAATCCAGATTCCGGCGCCGAGGATCAGTAACCCGAACAAAGCCGCCGTGAATCGACGGCGTGCAACCGCGTAGAGAACAACAAAAGTAAGACCCATGATCAACGCCGGACCCAGATCGCGTTGCAAAAAGAAGAACAGCAGGGATGCCAACATGGCCACAGAAACCGGAACGATCTCCGCCAAACGCGGCGCTTGCCAGCGACGCAATAAAGCAAGCGGGCCGCGGCCCTTTTGCCGCAGTTCGCGCAGGTATTCCCAGTTTTCCGCGAAGTAGGCGGCCAGAAAAAAGACCAGCAGAATCTTTATGAATTCGGCCGGTTGGAATATCCAAAGATTTACCTTGGCGTCGCTGCTACCGGGGCCTTTGCCGAACGCGAGCAACAGCACCGACAACCCAATCGCGGCGAACAACGGCTTCCAGATTTGCTTTGCCGCAAGACGTTGGTAGTCAATCAGACTCGCAACACAGAGCGCCGCGCCGCCGGCTATCAAACCAATGGCAAAGTCCTTAAAGCTCAGCGTGTCTCTCAGTGGGTCCCTGAGGGTGACCATCAAAATCAGTCCCAATCCGCATAACAGATGCACTATCGGCAACAAGATTCCATCGCCTCTGAACCCTCGGATCCGCCAGACCACGTGAATGGCGTAAAAAACCAAAACGGCAAGCGCACACCAGAAAGAAAATTCTGAGCGAAACTCTTGCGGAGTCCGCACGACGAAGAGAGGTTTGCTTTGGGAAAAGTCAGAGAGGAGCCTCATCGGCTGTTCAGGTCTCTCCGGTGGATTGGCTTTTTCATTTTCTCGTAGCGCCGCAAGCCTCGTCTTAAACTCCTCGAGGTTCGCATTGTCGTCGATCTCTTTGCGCTCGACGGTGAGGTTAAGGAGACTACCGACATTGTCCAGATTGCGTCGGTTGCGTCCGACAAATTCGGAAATCTTGACGGCGGCAAACTTCCTGTCTGCCTCATCCGCGAAGGTAGACTGCAAAATCGGCATTAGGTCGTTTGGACCACCCACCTTGTTCAGGTTGACGATTTCTTTTGCTTTGAGTTTCTCATCGACCACGGAGAACATCGTCTTCTCTGGGTTGGTAGTCTTGGCTTGATAAACGAGGTAGAGACCAAAGACGACGGCGCATGAAGCCAATAAAAGTCCGAGGCATTCGGACCAGCGAAACGACAAAACGGCCAACCAGTTTCGGCTGGAACTCTTATCGGTCGCGCGTTTGTAAATCGTTGCCATATTAGGTCTTTCAGCGTTTCTCTCAACCCGATCACAAGTCACGTCGGAATCAAAAACCCGGCGCGTTATGTAAACGATCGTGATGTTGTCTTTACCACCTTCAGCGTTGGCTCCTTCAATAAGGTCGTGAACTATCCGCTCCGGAGTTGCGCCTGAAGCTGACAGAGCAACTATCTGCTTTGCCGTCAGCATGTCGGTCAGTCCGTCGGTGCAAAGCAGAAGAGCATCACGCTCCGCGAAAACAAATTGGTAAATATCTATGAAATCCGCGTCGCCAGCCGAGCGTTCCTGCGTGCCTACATCTCGCGACACTTCGTTTCGTCGCGGATGACGCATGGCTTCCACTTCTGTAAGCGTGCATCTCTCTTCCAAAACCCCGACCAACGAATGATCACGAGTTACTCTTTCAATCTCTGCGCCCCGCAAACGATAGAGCCGGGTATCGCCTACGTGACCAACAGTGACTTCACCACCGTCGATGAGAACGACTGTCAAAACACAAGCCATGCCAAACCATTCGGGATGCTTTTGTGCCTCGCGAAAGACCGTGTTGTTGGCGTTCGTTATGGCTTCCCGAATGCGACTCTCCGGATCGCCCTGCGAACCTGAAAGTGTTTCGATTAGACACTCGCAAGCGATTCTGGCGGCCTGCTCGCCCGCCGCGTGTCCACCCATCCCGTCGACAACTATGAATACGCCCAGCTTTGGATCACAGTAGAAGGCGTCTTCATTTGTGGATCGCGAGCGGCCTTGATGGCTGGCGCCAAACGCCACCAACGATCCCGAGCTAATTTCGCCCGGGCTAATTTCGCTTGCTATGCTTGCCACGATCACGAATCACGCCGATCAGAAATGCTGCCACAAAGCAACTGGTCACAATTCCCAGCATTCCCAGAAATAAGTAGCGCGACCAATAAAGAGAACTCATGACTCATGCCTCATCCGTTGCTTGCTCTAACGCCTGAAATTCGATTTTCAAGGAACCGGCTAATTCAATGGTGGCGCGCGCCGGCAACTCGGTCTCCATTCCCAACTCGCCGGTCGTTTCCGGGCCGCTTAATGGAACGTTATTAACCCTAGTGCCAAACTTGCTCGTGTCCCGGATGTAGAACTTCCCTGACGACTCGTCGCGCCGCAACACCAGATGCTCTCTTGAAATCCTGGTCTCCTCGTGCAACGTTAAGTCCACTTCGCCCTGCGCGCCGCCGCGTCCAACGACAATGACGTTCTTAGTCATTTCAAATGTTCGAGCCTGCCCATCAGCACTCTGGTAGTGAATCAATGCGCAGGCGTTCGCGGCTGGAATGAACGGCTGCTTCCCTTTGGCTCGACGCCGAGCGTTCGCAGTTTCGGCAGTGGGTCCTTGCGCATATTTCCGATCCGACTTGAGTGTCGCGCCGCTTCTCCGGATCGTAGTCAAATTCTTGGTTGGATTCCCCGCCCCGAGTTCGATCCTGGGCGGCAGCATGAGTTCGGAGTTCACACACAAATCACCACTTTGAAGTTCATCGTTTGGATCAACATTTATTGAGATTTGCCAGCCTTCCGCCGGCTTCTTCCACTCTTTTCCGGAGTCGTCCCCACGAATGAAGGACTGCGCCTTATGCCTGAGAGCCACCACGGATTCCTTCAGATTCTCCAGCAAACCCTCGCCGGCGCCGGATGGTTTTCCGTTCATCTTGTCGACTTCTTCGTCCAGCGCGCGCGAAGCCTCATCAACAATGTGTCGCACGATCGGGAGCACGCGCTTGTAGTCTGCTTCGTGCAAATAAACCCGGTATATTCCGGGAGGCAACACCGAGTACCGCAGGTCCTCGCGGCCTTCGTACATGTCTTCGACCATCGCCTGAATAATCTCTTTGCCGCTGACTTTCATAGCCTCTCCAACAAAATCCTTTTCCTAAAACAGCTCCGTTCCGGCAGCCTTCGCGCCTACCGAAGAACACCTTCAATTACTAAGCGAGATTGCCGCAACCTTTTCGCATATTTTCTCGAGCGAAGGCGCGCTTTCGCGCAGCGGCACTCCAGCTTGATTGCTCGTCGGCCTGGTCTTTCTTCGGAAACAACTAAGAGACAGAGTTAGAGTCAACGCCGGTTGAGAAGGGTACTTCCAGCGATGAAGACCTGGATACCTGGACTTTTCATTTTGCTCAAGGCCGCCCTCGGCCTCACATCTATCGATTCCTACCAGAGGATGTCTATCGATTTCTATCGTCGCTCAAGGATCGTGGCGAGATTGTACCTCCCAATGCTCGTTCGAACCATAGTTTCGGTAGCGTTGCGTGACCATCGGTTGTTCCCGCCAGCCGGCAGAGGAAAGTGACTGGGGACGTCTTTCTGTTTTCTCGCTTAGTAGTTAGGAGGAAACAACAGTGCTTACCGACAAACCCAATACTCTGCAAATATGTCTGGCGGTTGCGATCTTGCTCGCGTGTAAATTAATGCTGAACCCGCTGAACATTGCAGCGCAGTCTTCGAATGCCGCTGCGATTTCGCGCAACGGCGCCGCAAGAGTTAGAACGCATTCCGCGACGCGGCTTCGCGACTCGAATAAAGCGGTCCCCGCCGAGAAAACTTCAACGGACCGTCGCCAGTCGGCCTTGATTCCTGGCGCATCATCCCTGCGCAATCGACTCAAAAAGTGCGCCAAGGATTCGCTTTGTCTTCGGCTGCTGGCGGAATACGGAGCGATGTTTGCGGCAGACCCTGGCAAGGTCCGGCTGCCGGCGAAAAGTTTCTTTCGCAATGAAGCGGAAGTGCAGGAGTTTCAGAGACTCGCCGGAATCTTGTCTGAGATGATCGGTGGATTTCGCGTTGAGCTGCAACCGCAGGCACTGAAGGCTTTCATCGCGGCGCGAAGCGAGGCAAGGCGACGCAAATTGAACATCAACCCGCGTGGCACCGATTCATCACGCCGCAGTTATTCCACTACCGTTTCGCTGTGGCGGACCCGAGTGAGCGCAGCCTTGGACCATTGGGTCAGTCGAGGGAAAATAACCAAACTGGAAGCCGGGAACTTGCGTTCACTTCCCATTCCAAAGCAGGTGCCGAGAGTTTTGGCGCTGGAAGCCAGACAAATCTATTTTGGCATGGGTTTCGGTAAGTCTATCCTGCATTCGGTTTCCGCGCCGGGCGCTTCACAGCACAATGCAATGCTGGCCCTGGACGTGGAGCAATATGACAACGCTCAGGTTCGGGCGATCCTCGCAAGGCACGGATGGTTTCAGACGGTCAGAAACGACGCGCCGCATTTTACTTACCTGGGAGTGAAAGAATCCGCGCTGCCATCCATTGGGTTGAAGCGTGACAGCAGCAGTGGCGTCACGGTCTGGATTCCCAATATTCCAGTCCGCTCGACCAAAGCATCGACGGGAAATAAATCACTAGACGCCAGAACAGAAAAGCCCGTCTCGGATAAGGGATTGGAAGAGGACGAAAAAGTGCAGAGCCAGTCCGGCACGGTAACATCGGAAGTTGGCCCACAAGTTCCGCGGACTTGGACCATGGGAGCCAACGTAACCATCCAGAACAGAATGCGGCCCCTCCTTAGTAATCTGACTAAGGAGTATTTTGAGGCCTCCGGCAACTGGCTGCATATCACCAGTGGCTATCGTTCACCCGAGGCCCAGGCCAGAGCTATGTATCGCAATCTTCTCGCTTACGGACGAGACCATGTTCTGAGAACCTACGGTGGACGAGCCGCCGCACGCGAGGTGGTCGACGCCTATCACAAAAATCGTAAGGGACAATCGAAAGCGATCGCAGCGATGACAACCGTGATCCAGGGGCAGGTCGATAGAGGTCTGTACATTTCGCGTCACCTGCTCGGGAAAGCATTTGACATCAGGTTGAGCACTGCGCGAGCGCCGGTCCTCGGTGAGGTTGTACGAAGACTGGGCGGACGTTTGGGGATTGAGGCGGACCACTTTCATGTCCAGTTTTAGGCGCAGGTCTTTGCTTTTCACCCGGGGTCGGATGCCCGCTTCCTTCCCCACAGATAGAGGGCGGCTTATACTTCCAGCGTTACTCAACCGAGTTCACATGGAACTCGCTTGACCTTATGAGCATCCAACTCAGGACTTTAGAGGAACCAAGGTAAAGGCCTTTCGCGATGTTTAAGACTACGCTTCTTCACTCAATAAACTGGCGACGCTTTTTCACTGCTATTGCGGTGGCCATTGGGCTTTTCGTCTTGGTCGAGTCGCACCCAGGCGGAAGGAGTGTCGCCCAGGAACGTCAAGATCGACTATTGAAACACGAACAGAGCGGGCAAAAAAATCCTCGACGCGTTGCACTGATAATCGGCAACGGCGCTTACACTCGGGCTCCTGCGTTGAAGAATCCACCGCACGATGCCGCATTGGTAGCCGCGACTCTGAAGAAACTCGGCTTCGAAGTCACGGCTGCAACCGATAAGTCGCAACGAGAAATGAAACAGCTCATCCGCGAATTTGGTCGGCAGTTGCGCGGCGGTGGTGCTGTCGGGCTGTTCTACTTTGCGGGCCACGGTGTCCAGGCCAAGGGACACAACTATTTGATTCCGGTTGAAGCAGATATTCAGAGCGATGCGGATCTTGAGGTTGACGCCGTCGACCTCGACTATGTCCTTAATGTGATGGACGACGCGCAGAACGACCTGAACATCGTTATCCTGGATGCCTGCCGCAACAATCCCTTTGCGCGTGGCGTTCGTTCCGCCGGCAATGGCCTGGCTCCGGTGGAAGCGCCGACCGGCACTTTGATCGCCTACGCCACCGCGCCTGGTCGTACAGCCTCAGATGGCCCGGACCAGAACGGGCTCTACACCGCTGAACTCTTGAAACAGATCCGCGTGCCGGGGCTGAGCTTGCTCGAAATGTTTATGAAAGTGCGGGTCGAAGTAATGAGGCGGACCAGCGGAAAGCAAGTGCCCTGGGAAGCGTCATCATTGGTACGGCCATTTTATTTCAGCATGGGCAACGGGAACGCTGGAGCAAACACGACCGGTGGCTCGGCCGGCGTCAGTGAAGCGGAGCGCGAAGAAACACTCTGGAACGTCATCAAAGACAGCAGTGATCCGCAGCCCTTTCGCAATTTCCTGGCGAAGTTTCCAAACGGAATATATGCGGATGCTGCGGAATTGAAGCTGCGGCGTTTAGAGGCGTCAAAGCCGGAGCGAAAAAAGGAAAGCGTCACTTCGAGCCTGGGCCCGAAGCGTAGCATATCCATCGGAAGCACCGGCAACGTGCCGGGCCTTGACGGCAGGCTAAACCCAATCCTCGATTCTGGACGAAACTACCTGTACGCCGACAACATTGCCATTGAAGGCGGAAAGGTCCAGCCGGTCAAATTCGTTCTCAATGAACCCTTCCAGGTAGAAGACAGCAAGGGAAACCGATTTGAACTTACGATCACCCACATAGATCCGAAGGGCGCGACCATCGCGTATCAAAAACTTGAGTCAACGGGTGTGGTTTCGGACAAAACCGAAATCCGCGTAATAGACCAAAGTGGCTCGGCAGTTCGGAGCGCCCAACTTCTAGTTCTCTTCGAAGACAGTACTTTTGTTGAAGCGACTACCGATCGAGAGGGCAAAGCGCGAATCGGAAATCTCAAACGGGCGTCCGCAACGATCTTCTGCGCACACTCCGAATACGCGTCGTACAAGGGCGAAAGGAACCTGGGAGGTTCGTTCACAATCCAACTGCCTACGGATCAAAACAAAGGCTCAATTATTATTGCTAACGGAACGGGTTATGTGCCGGGACTTGAGGGGCGACTTAATCCGATTCTGGGTGATCAAACCAGAAAATATATATACGCCAGTGACATTCTGATTGAAGGAGGCAAGGCCCAGCCTTACCGCTTCACCGAACAGGTGCCGTTCTCAGTAGTGGACAAACGCGGAAGCCAATTCACTCTTGAAGTCATCAGCATACTCGGCAGTTCCTCTCTAATCGAATTCCGAAAAATGTGAGACTCGGACTAAGATTTCAATCGTAGTCTTCAAACGGAGAAGACCTGAGCGGGTGCTGGCCGAGGCTGGGCCAGGAGGCCAGGCAAAAAAGATGCAACCAGACAGAACACAACTGAGAATTCTTGAGGTCGTCCGATGAAGTCTCGCGCCCTTCTTATTATTCTCACCATCATCGTCCTCGCCTTAGTGCTTTTCGCTGGCGTCGGACGCTTCGCCACAGCGCAACAACCGAGTGGTCGGCTGTTGAAGCACGCGCCAGAACAAGAAAAGCAGCCGAGCACGCCTCGGCTTGCGCTGGTAATCGGCAACAGCGCCTACCAGAACGCGAACCGTTTGCGGAATTCAGGCAATGATGCTGAGGATATGGCTGCTACGCTGCGAGAACTTGGGTTCGAACTTGTAGGCGGCGGTCCGCATGTGAACCAAACCGCCGATCAGATGAAGCGACTGATACTGGATTTTGGCGCGCGGTTGGCCGGCACTGGCGGCGTTGGCTTGTTCTATTATGCCGGACACGGCGTGCAGTCGCAGGGACATAACTACATGATTCCGGTGGAGGCAAACATTCTGCGAGAGAGGACCCTGGAGTTCGACGCAGTTGACGTGAATCGTGTGCTCACCGAGATGGATTCCGCCGGCAACGGCTTCAATATCGTCATACTCGATGCTTGCCGGAGCAATCCTTTCACGCGCAGTTGGCGCGATTCAAGTCAGGGCCTGGCGCAAATTAACGCACCCGAAGGGACCCTGATCGCCTACGCCACCAGCCCGGGCAAAGTAGCCAGCGACGGCAGCGGACGCAACGGGATCTACACCGCGGAACTTCTCAAACAGATCCGCACGCCCGGTGTGACCATTGAAGAGATGTTCAAAAGCGTTCGTTCGCATGTCAGGGCCGCAACCAACAATGCTCAGACCCCATGGGAGGCCTCATCGCTGGTGGGAAGCTTTCTTTTCACGCCGTCCACCAATCGCATTGGGGGCGGAACGAACTCGCCGGCAGGCGAGACGAAAGTTGATCCTTCCGCCTTCGAGCTGAGTTACTGGGAATCGATTAAGAACAGCACGGATCCCGAAGACTATAAAGACTATCTAAAGCGCTACCCAACCGGACGATTTTCAGACCTCGCTCGCAGGCGCGTCGCTTCAGCCATTGCAACCTACGTGAACCGGAAGGCTGCCTTTTCAGGGGAGCGTGAGACCGAATTCATAGATTTCAGTTTTGACTATCCCAGTTCCTGGGACCGAGAGCCGCTCCCGGGTGTGAACTTTGTCAAAGTAGAAAAACGAATGCCAGGTGGAGGCACGTTGGAGAGTTTTGCCGTCGGTTACTTCAACGGAACACAAGACGACCGGCAGCAGTTGGTGGCCCAGCTTCACGCGAGTCATTCCAAAACTGTCGAGAGGCTCAGGAAGATTTCAGAGGGAGATACGGTGATTGGCGCCTACAACGGTTATGAATTCCGCTATACGGGTCAGGTCGGTTCGCCACCGAACGTGGTCCAGATTTGGGGGCGCACCGTACTGCTTTGGGATGATTCGCGTAGCCGCGGTGTGGTGCTTGTTATCCTCGCAACTTCACAAAGCAAGGACGTGCGGGACGTTTGGGATCTGGGAGTGAAGGGAGAAATACCCGTCATTCTAAATTCGTTCAAGCTGGGACAATAACGGCTGACTTGCCCGCATCCGAATATCTTGGAAACTCCTCGTGTCGGTCTCACCAACGATGGATTCGGCATATCGTGAAAGCCTTCCAGATTTCTAGCGTACCGGAATATTTCTATAGGTGATGCTGAAGTGTCCGCCGTCGCCGGCAAGCAAAACGTCAAGCCGAGCAATCTTGGTCACCTCTTTAGAAACTTCATCAAAGCCTAATCTGGCAATCGTTGGCACGTTTGAAATCAACATAGCATCTGGCCCTCCCATGATACCGTTGACAGAATTTGCCAGCCGCCGCCTATGTGATTCGACCCTATTTCCAAAGTTGTCGTACATCGTGGCTTCGATTAGTCCCAGCTCTCGATCTTTGCCGGTATTGGTTATGAGAAATTCACAAATAATGGAAGCGCCGGATATGTTGCACTTTTGCAGATGAAATGAGAAGAAATGTGACTCTTCCGTCCAGCCTTCTCGCCTTTTCAGCGTCGGCCGGGACGCTGACTCACTGACAGTCTCTTCACTCGCCGTGCCGCAGCCGCCGATCAAGCCACAAACGGAGTCGTCTTTGGAAACTTCAACCGCAGCCGTCGCAAAAAGCTCACCCGTCAGAGTGCTGATCAGTCGCGCGTTGACTTTTAGAGACTTACCCAAATCAGTGACTGTGCCTGAAGCGATGGCGTCAACTCCAAGCAGTTTTCCCAACTTCTGAGCCGACGTCTGATCGATCATGCCGGTCAGGCTGAGCTTCTGTTCGGTGACGACTTTGTTCAGCAGTTGGCGCTCGATCACTTTGAACTTCTTTGTCTGATACAAGCGCGTGATCAGTTCCTCTGCAATGAAGCGGCCGAAGTTCGTTGTGCGTCCCTCGAGATCAGCGAATTCAACAACTGCTATTGTTCGCTTCTGATTTTCAGCAAGGCCTTCCGAAATCTGCCTGCTCAGTTCCGTGAGGCTTTGTTCGAGATTTTTCTGCGAACTAAGGTGCGCAGGTTCCCCACCCTTAGCAAAATAGAATCCCACTCCGCTGAGTGGATGAAGCGCCACGGTAACGACTAAGGCAAGGAGAGCCCTCATCTGTTTGCGCCTCACGACATGGTTACCAGGGAATCTAATTGAAATGTTCACCAGGCACTTTCCTTTACTTTGTTGATAAACGCCGGGGGAACAGCGTTGGCTGCCTCTCTAAGAGCGTTGCGCCTCGCTTGTTCCTGATTGGTTCCGAAACCCTTGGTCTTTTCTACCGACTCAACGGTGATGACTTTCCCTTCTTCCAGATCGTAGAGTTTCAGAGTGACTTCGCTGGTGGCGATATTCAGGCCGTTGTAAGAGGGCAAGTCCAATACCGAAAAGGTAATAGTAAGATAAACTGCCGCAGGCAAGGAACGTCCGCGCGATTTCTCATTCTTGAAAACTGAATTAAAACTCCCTGGTCTTGTTCGAGTCCTCTAATCTGTAGCCTATCTCTCTCATCCAGAGCGTTTGTGTTAGTTAGAGTAAGTCCTGCTTTTTCCAGAAACGAAATAAGCGGAACGCGGAACTCATCTAGTGCGGCGAATATTTCATTCACCTCAGTGTCGTTATGAGTTCCTCGATAGACTCCGGAGCTGTACAGAACTTTTCCAGACTTGTGACCGCGACTTCTTGAAAGAACAGGACCAACGGGTTGGCGTTTGCCACGAGCGATTTCGGCGAAGCGCCCTTCCGGATATAGCCTTAGATAGCTCTCAAAGTCTGCTGGATTTCGACCGTCTTTGATCGAATTCCACAAGGCCGTTTCAAAATCAACAACAGTCGACGGCGAAGCGTTAACTTTGCCAGGCGCAATCGAGGCGAGAACCAATTCGTCTGCCCGATAACCTTCTATGTTCGCGAACGGTCTCTGAATTACTTTCGCTCCGTAGTCTATAGCGACGAGCTTGGGCACCGTGCTCTCAAGATACTTCACCAAAGCACCCAGCGTAATGTCCCCGCGTTCATTCGCCGCGGCCCCCTTCAGAGCCTGGGTAATGGCCCACGTGAAATACCCCTGATGTTTTTCGCCGTATTCATAGGCCCGACTCCCGACTTCCGTGGCGTACAAAATTGCGAAGGCGTTGACCTCCCGGTTACGCGCATCGAAATTCAAGGCGTTGGTAAACGCTGGCGTCAATGGGTTCGAGCTGTCGGACCTTCCGGTTGGATAACTGCGACAGGCATCCAGGAATATCATTACCTGCTGAACAGCGGTGGCTTTGATCCGTTCCTTGACACTATTGACCGAGATCGCAGTTTCTTCCAATAACCTTGTGTCCTCAGTGAACGTCGCGTCTGAAGGAATTAGAAAGCCTTGACCATTTCGATCAATGCCGTGCCCGGCGAACGAAATCAAGAGCAAGCCGTCTTGAGGCACCAGGCCAGCCAGGTTCGACAGTCGCCGCAGAATGTTGCGCCGCGTGGGTTGTCTTTCGAAAGGCTCATTTGAAGAAAGCACTATCACTTGATCTTCAGGAAACCCCGCGAACTTGACTAGAACTTCCTTCAGGCCACGAGCGTCATTCGCTGCACCCTTCAGCGCGCTGATATTCGAATCTTCGTATTTGTCCACGCCAATCACCAACGCCCAGCGTTTGTTCTGGCTCGGCAATGCGCTGACGCTCTGACGATGGGTGATGATGCGGTTAGGCGGTTGCTGATCGCTTTGAGGCTGGTGCGGTGACTGGCGCCGCGAATCGGGACCGGCCGGACCCTGAGACTGAGATTGCGTCTGGGTTTGCTCGCCCTGAGTCTGGGTTTGGGTCTGCTGGCTCTGAATCTGGCCTTGAGGCTGGCCTTGAGTTTGGGACTGACTCTGGCTTTGCTTGCCCTGAGTCTGCGTTTGCGTCTGCTCAATCTTAATCTCGGTCTGGGCCTCGATAACAAGCTCAAAGAAAATCACAATCAGGACCAAAACCGACAGGCCACTAATCATCAAATTGACGATACGTCGTTGCATAATAAGTCTCAGATCATTTCGGTGCGCCGGGCCAAGATGCGCGCGGCTTGCACTTCTAGTGGCCATGTTTGAGCGACAGCCCTCCAACCGTTAAGCGAGAATTGGATGCGGTTTTGGTTTTCTTAGTGACGGAGTCAATGAGATGGACGCGTCCTGCGCGACCTTATTCAAGCTGAGCCTTTGTTGCCGTTCTTTAATTTCAACTCGCGCTGCAGCCAAAGTTCAGCATACTTCCAACTTCGATTGACCTTGGCAAGACTCATTCCCGTAGCCTCGGCTATCTCGCTGGAGCTCAACCCGCCAAAGTGTTTCAGTTGGAAAACACTGTTCGCCGCCTCGTTGTCCTGGGCGAGCGGTTCGAGAAGTGAATCCAGGTCCAACAGCGTCTGGTAGTACTTGTCGGCAACGTCGCCTACCTCGTCGAGCGGCAGAGGTTGAAGCGCCCCACCTCTCTTTTTGGTGCGTTTGGCTCGCGCGTGATCGACCAAAATCTGCCTCATGGCGCGTGAGAAGATCGCATAGAAATGAGCGCGACTCTGCCAACGCTGCGGATGATAACGATGAAGTTTCACGTAGGCCTGATGAACCAGGTCAGTTGGTCCGAGGGTGTGGCCGGCGTTTTCGCGGGCCATGTAACTTCTGGCCCGGCGACGAAGATCGTCATGGACGATTCTGAAAAGATCGTCCTCTGCCATCCCATCGCCCGCGAGCCATTTGTTCAAGAGCCGAGTAATGTCGCCATCCGCCAAGGTGTGAGCCTCCCAGAGCTAAGCTACCTACTCAAGAGTCTCGGGATTATACTCGCAACGCTAGTGCTGACAACACCAAACGAAGGACCAATCGAGATCGAGCAAAAAACTCGCTTACTTAGATGGGAAGCAACAATCTAGCTGCGTCAGGTTCCGCCGCCTGAAGACAATCAGCGGTGCAATGTCTGACAAAAACCCCAAAATTGATGAATTCAGCACCTTTTAATCGAGGAGACCACACAAATGGACGCCATCAACAAAGAGCGCGTTGAGGAGATACTGGAAGAAGCCGCGGGGCTCGATCAATCGAAACGGCTGGCGTTCGTTAATCATGCGTGCAACGGCGACGCGGTGATGGCTGCCGAGGTGTGTTCTCTGCTCAACGCCGGCGATGAGGGATCGCTCAGGGACCTTCTCAACGAGGGCTTGCCGCAGATCATGAACAGCATGGTGCAGCGCGACGCTGAGCCGCAAAGCGACAGCGAGGTTCAGAATCTCAAGCGCGAAGAGGCTGAGGAAGAACGACGTTGGGTGGGTGCCTTTGTGGGTGATGAGTTCGAAGGCAAGGGTAAGTACCAGATTCTCGAATTGCGCCGCTTTGGGTTAATGGCCTCTCTGTTTTTCGCGAAAGACCGAAGGCTTAACCGAACCGTCGTAATCAAAATTCCAAGGATGTCTGCTTATGTCGAAAGCGCAGACGATGACGACAACTCCAAAGATGCTAAGACCAACATTAGAAATAACTTCAAAAGGGAATTTGACGCTTTGCGGGAGCTAGGGCATTGCAGTTACGTGGTTGATGTTCTTGACTTCGGCGACTTGCCCGACGGACGGCCGTTCATGATCCTGGAATTCATCAACGGCAAAAATGGACTCGAACTGTTGGAAACCAATGATACCCGCCGCAAGAGCGGCCTGGCTTTGAAAGACGTCGCGAGCATCATCAGGCAGGCGGGAAAGGGTTTGGAGGCAGCTCACGAACTGAAAATACTCCACCGCGACATGAAGGCAGAAAATGTCATGGTTAGCGACGACGGCCACGTCAGGTTGATCGATTTCAACGCTGCCGATGTGAAACTGCCCATCAGTCCGCTGAGTACAGTCTTCAAGCATCAGACGTGGGGAACGCTCGGCTACACCTCGCCCGAACAACTGAAGAACATGCTGGGCAGCGGCGACGATTACAAGCCAATTGAACTAACCGCGGCGTCGGACGTCTACTCGCTCGCGGTCACTGCCTATCAATTGATCACCGGCCAACTGCCTTTCAGCAGAAATCTGGCCGACCTAATCAAAGAGCAAATGCACTGTTCGTTTCCGGCAGCCGGCAAATTGCGCCCGGGACTGAACCCGGAGGTTGATGTCCTGCTGCGTGCCGCCCTGGATTACGATCCTGCGGAACGACCGCAGAGCGCGAAGGAGTTTGGCGAACAGTTGGGACTGGCGCTTGAAAAACTCGGCCGTGACGAAACAGTAAGGCCAATGCCACCGTCTCCTCCGTCACAACGGTCAAAATTTCTGGTGGGAGCCGTTGTGATTTTGCTACTCGCCGCTGCGGGTTTTGGGCTGCGGTACCTCCCGTCGATCGGTAGCGGACCCATTTCCAATGCAAATGTTTCGGCAACGCCGGAGGTGGCCCCAACTGCAACGAACACGCCGCCACTTTCTTCGCAACCTCCGCGGACTTTTTCTTATTGGTTGGCCTTGATGCGGGCCGACGACAATGGCAAGTGCGTAACCAGTTCTTCGATCAGGGCTTCAGGCGATGAGCCCTTTACAAACGGTGACTGTTTCGTGGTCCACTTCGAGAGTCCGCAAGCTGGATACCTGTACCTGATTAATGAAGGCCGTAACTATAAGGACCTGGTGACTTTCTACTACCAGGAGCGTTTCCAGATACGGTCAAACAAACCGGAGGAGTCTCTTCAACTTAGCTTCGATGTAAAAGATGGCGTCGAACAGTTTTGGCTCTTGTTCTCAAAGACGCCGGTCCCACTCCTCGAAAGCTACGGGGCGCCCAGAGAACTACCTGAAGAAAAAACAGAAGAAATCCGAGCCTTTTTGAAGCAAAACGTGCCAGCCGATTTATCCGCACAGGAAAATCTTGCCAACGCGCTTACAGAGGTTAAGGGCTCGGGCGACACGCTGGCCTACAAGAAAGATTTCCGGCACCGGAAGAAAGAAGTGAGCCAGCGATAACGACTCGCTGTTTCCACCACCCAATTCTCGCTTAGTAAAGTAGCAGGAGACCCACCAGCATGACGATACAAACAACGAACCTCTATGCCATCACCGGCAGCTTGGCCTTCGTTCTCTCGTTAGTATTTGCCGCGGGATTTCCGATCTCCCTGGCAGCGCCGGCACAGGATGACGAGGGTTCAGGCTCACGCCACATTTGCCCATCCAAAGCCATCCGCAAGGACGGCACCTGTGACCCAAACCCTGACAAGACGAGCCCGAAGCCGTCCGGTGGTTCCCAGAGGAAGCCGAAGCCGTCCCGATACACACGCGTGGCGAAACAGCCGAGTACTGCAGTGAAGTGCAATGTGCGAGTAAAGGAAATCGGGCCTGCAAAACCCCAAGCTGGTTGTGATCAGCAGACACTCAGCGGCAAGAAAGATTTGCCGGAAACCTCACCCAGTGTGGGCATCACCATCTGGCGTCTACGACGGACGCAACCGGACTACGGGGGCGCGAGGATCCTCTCGCATCCGGAGTACCAGGCAGAGCGACTCGACGGATACCCCGTGCTTAGTTACGGCGAGCGAGTGCGCATAAGCATCGAATCTCCGCGTGACGGCTTCCTCTACCTGTTCGACCGCGAGCTATATCATGACGGTTCCCTGAGTGCTCCTTACATGGTATTTCCGGCAACCAAACTGAGAGGTGGCGACCATCGCATTTGGGCAAATCGGCCGCTTGAGATACCGGCCTCAACTGACAAGCCTTTCTATTTCGAAGCGAAGAAGATCGGACAAGATCCTACTAAGCGACTCATTGGCGAGATTCTGTCGATCGTTATAACGGATAAACCGATCGAGAACCTGAGGCCCGGCGAACGTGAAACTTTGGTTTCAAGTGACGACATGAATGATATTGAGAGACTCTACGCAGGAAGGGCGGAGGTTTTCGAACTTGATTATGGCGTCGGCCAGGCATACTCGACCATCGAGCGCGATGCGGCTGGCAACGACGGTAGCAGGATGTTGACCCACGATCCGGTGCCGCAAACCTTCTTTCTGGTTGAGGACAAACGTAACAAGGGGCTGCTGGTGACGCTTGCTCTCACCTACAGAAACGCCGAGCGTGTCTCGCGAATCGTCCCGCAGCCTGTTCACCTTAAAAAGCGGCGGGGGAAGTGAGCCCCCGCAAACGTCTAATCTAATAGACTTACAGACCGCCAAAAGAGTGGGAGACTAATATTGGGGCCACCTCCTGGCTTAGCTGCGCTGCTGAAGAAACTTGCCTTCCTTGTGTAATTCCCTCCTCAATCCATAGAGCAGATCCTGCATGTTGATTTGAGGGCGCGTTCGAACAATGGCCTTGAGACAGGCATAGCGCAGTACATTGATGATGCTGCCACCTGAGATCTCATAGTCACGGGCCAGCCTTTTGAGATCCACGTCGGCAGCGAGCTGGTAGGGTTTGTTCTTGAAGTTGTCCTCCCACAGGCGGAGCCGTTGTTCAAAGCTGGGCAGGGGAAAATTAATCATCGATTGGAAACGCCGCGCGAAGGCCTCGTCGAGATGAGACCGCGCGTTGGTCGCAAGAATTACGACGCCGGGAAAATCTTCGAGGCGTTGTAATAGATACGAAACCTGTTGGTTGGCGGCGCGGTCGTTGGCATTGCGCGATTCGGTGCGTTTGCCGAAGAGCGAGTCAGCCTCATCGAAGAAAAGAATCCACTCCTGATGCTGCGCGTGATCGAACAGGCTGGCCAGATTTTTTTCCGTCTCGCCGATGTATTTAGACACGATCCGAGAAAGATCAATCCGATAAACTGAAAGCCCGGTTGCCTGGCCCAGCAGACTGGCGGTCAGGGTCTTGCCAGTGCCCGGTGGTCCATAAAACAGACTGCGAAAACCAGGCTTGATCCGCTTCCGCAGCAGCCAATCGTTCATCAGCACGTTCTCATGTCGCACCCAGAGGATGATGTCCTCGATATCCTCGCGAGTGGGCCGGTCAAGAACGAGATCGTCCCACCCGTAGGCGGTGGTGATGCGCTGCGCCGGGAATTCAGGACTGAAGGGTGGGTTGTAGGAGCGGCCGGTCGTCAGACGTTCGAGGTACTCCGGCGTGAGATGCAAGGCTGAGGCGAGTTGAGGCTCTTCCTGATGACGATGGTTAAGACGCAAAATGTTCTGCGTATAAAAATAGTGATCGGGACTGAAGAGACATCGGAAGCGAAGCCGCTGCTTAATGTCGTCGCCGGCCAGCAGAAACATGGCCGTCTCTCCCGTCGGCAGGAAACCGCTGTGCGAGAGTCCCGTCAGGCCGCCAAATTCCGTAAACCTGCGCTGGACTGAATGGTTTTGAATAAAAAAAGGATCGAGAACATCAGGCCTTACATGCGGGAGATAACTGAGGATGAGCATCAATCGCTCCGCCCGTTTCATGCCAAACTGGCGGACCACCTTGAGGTAGGGCGCGCCTCCTTCGGAAAGCGAGGGCGGCTCGATTTCGCCGCGCGCGTCGCTGCGACTCTCCTCGCCGGCGTGCAACTTGAACCGCCATTCCATCACCTCGCGAAACCAGGAGATTTCGTTCTGAATAAAGACGGCATTCGCGGCGAGTGTCTCAGCGTTCACGGTATTACCATTCCACGTAGAGCGGCTGCGGCATCCAGCGATGATAGATGAGGGAAATGCTCCAGGGTATTTGATCCACGAGCACGTCAACGGTCTTGCGCTGAACTCGAAGTTTCCATCCCTCGTCCGAGCGCTCAAGCCTCCCGTCGCGCCTGAGAAAGGTCTCCTGCAGGCCGGCTATCGAGGTGTTGGAAATGCTTTTCCAGTTTTCGATCATCGCCCGCAATAGGCGTTCGCAAGTTTCGCGCTCGCGGTCAGTGGGTTCGATCTCTGCAGCGATCGGCGTGCTCGGCGGCACACCGCAGAGAATTTTGTTCAGGACGAGCAACGGCTCGGGCGCGGCGGTGCGACCGTCAACCAGGTATTGCAGCAGGTGAACAGCCCGCGAGACCGCGTCGTGGTCACGAAGGCCGGCCCGACCCTCCGAGCCCGAGTCGAGCAAATCCAGAGTTTGAAAGAGATGCGGAAGAAACGGGCCGGTCAACACCAAGCCGGCGTTGTCTATGTAGATGGGCGCGACTGTTACCTCGTCATCCGGTTCAACCGGCATGCTAAAAGCCGTCTTGCGCTGCGGACGACCGGACTCATCCGCGCTCAGGGTGGGCCGACGCTTCAAGTTTGCTGTCGGTGTAACTGGGGAAGACGCGGAGCCTTCCCAGAGTGAAAGCAAGTGGCTTCGGTTCCGTTGCAAGATAGCGCGGAGATTGGCTCGACCGCCAGCGTTCGCCAAGTGGCCGGCCTGTTCCAGCAGCTTTGTGCCCACGCGCAAACGATCGGGCGCCGCCGGCAACACCGCATGACAACGCGCCGCAGTATATTCAAAAAAGAACTCGACGAGGCGCTCCACTGAACGACCAGACGCTGTGGTGCGGGCAAAAAACTCCAACAGAAAGGTCCAGAACAACTTGCGCCCGGTAAACGCTGCGCTAACGAAAGGCGCTGTTGCGGGCCACGCCGAGGCCAGCACTTCCGCAGCATCGAGGAGCGTGCGATGCATGCGCGGCTCAAGCAAGTAGGTAAGGCGGGCCAGTGCCGTCTCCGGCAATGTCTCGGCCCAGTGCTCCCGCTTTACCCGATCCTCCACGGTACGCCTGACGGCGGTGTAAATCTCTTCGGGGTAATTCTCAAGGGTAACAATCAGCGCATGTTGGATCGCGTCGTCTGAGAGAAGTTCCGGGCGGCGTGGGCCAACTGTTTTCTGACGGTTGCCGGGAACGTTCACCTCAAGTCTCTCGCCATCCAGAATCGCCAGCACCTCATCACGAACAACCGGAGACTTCGGGCTGGGCGCCTGCTCCTGAGCGCTTCCCGCGATACTGGACGCGAAGGCGTTCACCTGCGCAAGCGGCAGTTCGGCGGCAGCGGTCCACGCAGCCGCCACTTGCAATAGCCAATCGCGGGCTTTCTCCGGCAGCGGTGTCGCAAACAGCTTCCGAATCACTCGCGCGAAGAGGACGCCTTCCGCCGGGGACTTCCCTTCCTCGAGCCGGATTACCTCATCGAAGATTACCTGGCGCGTGCTCTCTGCGGAGCAGGCAAGATAAGTAACCGGAATTGCCGACAGCTTTTGCAACAACGCCCGCAGCGTGGCGGACTCGCCGGGACAGAGCAACTCCAGCAGGCGATCGAATAGCGCCGGGTTGCAATGCCTGATCAGTTCCGCCGCCAGCCGAGGCGTGTTGCGAAGCGCTCGACAGAAATTGCGCGCGTCCTCCGGGTGCGTCGCGATTAGTGCGTGCAGGAGGACAACCAGTGTGGGTCCACCCGCCGTGGCTGTTTTCCCGAATCGTAGCTGGTTGGCAATGGCAGACTTCTGCGCCTGCGCGTCCCATCGGACCGGATCAGCCGGAAGCAAAGGCTCGACCGCTCGGACCTGAACCAAGGCAGAAGCGGCGAGTTGTTCCAGGTCGAGAGAATCCCCGTTCAAGGTTGCGGCAAGCAACTGCGCATAAAAAACGTGCTTATCTTCGGTCTGGGCTGCAAACGCTGAAACTGCCGAGCGGAAGGGACTGTCGGCATGGCCCACCTGTGGATGAAGGCGTAGCAGGAGCCGCTCGAGACACTCTTCCGGCATCATCCTGACAGCGCGTAGAAGGACACGCAGTTGGTCGTCGGCGTGGTCTCCAGCGAAAACATGTGACAGCAGTGAGCGCGGCAATTCCGGCAGCGCTGCGATTGCGCTCCCAGCGGTCAAGTCGGGATCGCGGAGGAGAGCGCTCCAGGGCAAAACCCCGTAGCGCAGATAATAGCGAAGCACTTCAACCTGATCGTACCGAGCGAAAAACGCTTGCCCCGTTCGCGCCTGACCAGCTCGGTTGTCCCTCCGATAGTCCAGGGTCCGCGCTAGTCTCTCTAATGACTGGGCCAGCGAAACTTCTACCGCTCCCGCTCCCCGCCCCAGGGCGCTGGCCGCCACTCCGGCCAACGAGCCCGGCGAAACTCCAAGGCGTTCGGCTCCTGCCTCAACCACTTGACGAACAATCCTCTGCCGATCCCAACGACCCGATGGTTCACGCAGCAGACACTCGAGCGCCTGCTGCCAAAGCGCTCTGCTCAACGCCTCGAATTGGACAAGACCGGCGGGCGGCAACCGTGCCCCAGCGTTGCACACTACAGCGATCAAGCCGGTAATGAATTCTTCGTGTTCGTTTGTCAGCACTGCCAGCAAATCGACGGACGGAAAAGCTTGCAGCAGGCAATGGACCACCGACGGCAGTCCAGGCTCAGAACGGGCGGCGAGACCCACGATAAGTTGTCGGGTTCTTGCAGGCTCATGCACCGCAAGATAGTGGAGCAGGCCACGCCTGCCGTTTTGCTCCAGCCATGCCTGGCGGGCTGTTCCCTGCTTCGTGCTGAGATAGAAATCAAGGCAGGCAAGTGCATCGCCGACTCGATCGCCGGCATGGTCCGCGCGATCTGTAAAATCACTTGCCAAAGCCTGCGCCTGCAGGAGTGCTTGAGAGATGTCCTTCGTCTCAGCTTTTTCACGGGACCTCGCTTCATCGAGTTCGCCTGTCAGCTCGGCGATAACGGCAAGCAGCGAAGAACCGAGCGGACTATTCTTTACGACCTCTGGCGCAGAGAGGCGGACCATCTCGATGATCTCGTCATATGCCCGAGCGTCGCTCTGGGCCACGCTCTGCAATAAGGACCTGACAAAACTCTTGCGATTAAACTGCGAGCCGGAGGCGTGCAACCCATAAGACAGCGCCGCCAGCCAGAGGCAGCAAGCGAACGGGTCAGCGCCCAGCAGACACAAAGGCTGGACTCGATGGATCTTCCTGAGATCAACCGCGTAGGCGACAATTAATTCAGCGTGCTCTCCTGCGAGCAGCTGTAACAGACGTCGCCGGAGGGTTTCTCCGAGTTGAAGAACAAGTCGTTCGAGCACGCGTTCTTGCTGGGCATGCTTCCTAATCAGCGCGATCAGGCTGCCAGGGTCTTCGTCCGCCAATTCCGCAACCAATCCTGCGAACGAGAACGACGGCCGACCGATTGCGCGGAAAGGCAAGGTGTCGTGTAGCAGGCAATGCTCAAGCAGTTTCAGGCGCGACGTCTGCCTGAGTTGCCGGCGATAATCCGCGTCGGGGCTGGCGTACGGTTCGCGCCGGAGTTCCTCCGTGCGCAGCTCAGCTGGCGAAGTGTCAGCAAGCGTTGCGCTCTCCGACCAGCTATCCGGATTGAGCTCGTGGACCAGCTCGTTGATAACGGCCGTCAGCGAAGCTTCAAGCGGACGACGCTTCTCTGTTTCCTGCAGGCTGCGATGGACCATCGCCATGACCTGTGTATATTCCACGCCTTCACTCCGGGCCATTCTCTGAAACAAACCTGCGACAAAACTCCTGCGGTTGAACTGTGATCCTGGTTCTTCTACGAGGTAGGACAAAACCACTACCCAGCTGATGTCGCTGAACTTCTTGTCGCTCACTGGCAGCACCGGTTCGACGTGATGAATGTTTCGCAGATCAAGCAGGTAGGCGATGATTAACGCGGCGTGCTTCGGTTCGAGCAGTCTAACCAGGTATTGCAGCGTCGCTTCCGCAAGTTGAAGAACAAGACGTTCGAGCACCCGTTTTTGCCGGCCGTGCTTCGTGATCATCGCAATCAGTCCGGCAGGATCGTCGGCCGCTAGTTTCAATAGCAGTTCTTCAAAGGCGAAAGTCTCTGCGCGCGGCGCCCAGAATGGCAAGGTTCCCTTGAGGAGATAATGCTCAAGGAGTTCCAGGTGCGAAGTCTGTTCGGGTTGCGAATGATTGTTGGCGGACGGACTTTCGGGCTGTTCCCGCAGAGCCGCTGCCAGCGCCCGACGGAGTTCCCGGTCGAACCGCTCTGCCGCTACGTCGTCAAAGTAGGCGAGGGGGAGTTCGCCAAGGTCCACCTCGAGTTTGGCAATCTTGACCTGCCGGCCCGGCACGCTGAACTCATTGAAGAGCCGTTCGATCGCGGGAAGGAAGTAGCGCCGATTGACGTCGCCCACGCGCGGCTGTAGCGCCAGCGCGAGCGCTTCCGACTCGGTCTGAATGTGCAGTGTCTGCTTCCTGATACTGTGTTGTAATTTCAGCATGGCTGGACTTGTCGCGCGCGTGCTCTTCAGCTGCGGCGGCGGAAATCACTGCTGGTAGTGCTACTAAGGTTGGTCAATCCCTTCTTCCGTTGCCGGAGTTGACGAGCCGGCGGCGCATCCGCAGCGCCGGAGAAAACTTCGCAACTGCGCTGAGGTAAAGATGATGTCAGGTGACCCGCGCTGCCGGAGCGCGCGCCGCCAGCTCCAGTAAAGAGATTCGAACAACCGCATTTGTTGAAGATCCAAAAAGCAATAAACCACTGCGATGTGTGCGGGCGCGTTCTGGCGTATCACGTCTCGCACGGCGGCCTGGTAATCCTGATCGCTAGCGGCATTTGTAGACGTAGAAACGACTGCTGTAATCGTGAAGCTGTAAACAAAATCCGGCGCATCGCGAGAATCTTCCTGAGCATCGCGGTTGGGCTGTGAGCGACCAAAGCGCAGCAGGGCGTGCTCGACAATGTAGAGTTGCTGCCGATGACGGTTCACGGTTTGAACCGTGTCGACCAGGGCGTAGGCATCGCCGCGCGCGCTTTCGAGATCGGCGGATTTCAAAACCGAATGCCAACCGGTTCCAGTGGCAGATTTGCAAACCACGGCAACGGCATCATCGCCAGGTAGCGAGCCCAGGCGAAAATTCTCGATACTGCCGGCCACACGCAGGAACTCCTCCGTCACCCTCTGCCCGCGCAGCAGTGGGATCATTTGCACGCGTTGGCTGGGCTGATCGGCGGGACGCTCGGTCTTCGCGGCAGATGAGGTGACGGGCTGGAAATGCTCATCGATATAGTCGCTGTGATGCGTGACCGTTCCGCCCACGGACGCTGCGGCACTACTCTCCACAACTTCCAGCGCAAACTCGTCGAGCGAATCTATCAGCGGACGATGATTAGACACGTCAATTCCGAGTTGTATGCGGCATTTGATCTCCATGCCGGCGGGAGTGTGCGCGGCTGGAGACGCCAGATAGTCGAAACCACGTCCGCGATCATGAGTACTGGCGACGAGGTGATGCAGCAGCGCCAGCTTCGCCTGGATCAGACGCGCCCCCGCCGGAACATGCAATCCGTTTTGAGCGACCTGCGACGAGATCGAGGACGCATCCAGCTTTTCCGCATAGAGCGCCAGCAGGAAATCCAGAAAGCGGTTGCGGCGATCCGCAAACTGATCCTGACCGGCGACAATGCGAGGCAGGCCGCTTTCGTAATCCGGTCCTAGCAATGGGGCGACGTCCGGCACGGAAGCAATTAAATATTGATAGAAATAGGTTTGCGGCAAGCGATCAATGGAATAGAGGTCTTTCGCGTGGGCCAACTGGGCGAAGAAGTCCGCCAGCAATTGATCGTAGACGAGGAGATAACCCTTCAGTTGCCGGGCCTGCGCCTGGCGCGTTTCCGAAGCATCGTCGGGCAGGCCAAAAGCATTGATGCCATAGACATTCGGATACTGGTTCTGGATCGAGTAATACTGTTTGACGTCATGCCAGTGCCCCTGCGGTAGCGAGAAAAACTCCTCATACTGCGGCTTCAACTTATGAGTGCGCCGGTAGCCGCTCCACAATTTATCAAGCTCGCGTTGCACCGCAGTCGGGTCCGGCCGAAACTCGCTGCCGTTTCTGATCAATCTAATCGTGAAGCCGCCAAGTTTTGGATCTCGTCGAGTGAACAGTTGCAGCACTTTCGTTGCGGAAACTGGAATTGAACTGGCGCCGCTGTAGGTCGTTCCCTTCCTGCCGACTACAACCGATAGTCCACTCACGCCCGTCACGCCGGGGCTGCGCGCGATCACCCGAATGAGTTCCTGAACGTTGATTGCAGTTGCTTTCGGTTGGAGTTGATCCTCCGCGATGAAGCCGTTGTGGAGCAGTGGTCCATTGAAGATTTCGTCGGTTGCTCGGCCCGCCTCAAGCAGACTTTTGAGCGACTGGCGGCGCAACTCCGGAGCGAGAAAATTGCCGAGCCGGAAGAAGATACCCGCGAGGATCGCCTCAGGCGCGAGCGCATCGTTAATCGTCGTGCTCGCGTTGACGACGGTACGCTCCGGCTTGAGGATGAAGATGGAGTGGACGTCTTCGCACAGGTTACGGCGGCTGCTGAAAATCCGCCGCACCCGCCGGCGAATCTTCGCGGGCTGGTATTGCTGATCGCATGCCCAGGAATCGGCGCCGGGGACGTAAAGCGCGACGTCATACAGGCCGTTGACTTCCGTCGGCGGCGCAGGACCGTTGACTGACGCCGGCGGCGCGGTAGGGCGATGTGGTTTCAGCCAGGCGTTCGCCACCTGCGGCACGCGGTCTACGATCAGCTTCCGATAATCATTCGCCGTCAACGGATTGCAGGGCAGGATGCGCCGGGGAATGAAGAGCGCCTGCCGATGTGGATCGATGCGACCGCTTTGCTGATCAGTTAACAGGTCAGCAATTGGAAGTTCCGCCCGGTAGGACAACTCAGTGAGTGCATAACAAAGCTGTTCGAGCGTTGTCACACCGGGGTCGTGCTCGTTGTAGTCGGTCCAAATTTCTCCGGCCAACTGTTGGACCAGCGTCAGGCCTTCGTCTTTCAGGTAGGCATAGTCCAGCCCTTTGTTGGATGGCTTATCCGGGGGGATGCTCAAAGGCTCAGACATCGGCTATCTCGTTTAGGCACCGGGATTACTTAGAAGAAACTCAAGATTTTTCTCCACAACCAGTTCAACGGAAGCCAAACCAGGTACTTCATTATCCCAACCGGCAGGAGAAACACAGTGGATAAGAGTCCGAAGAGAGCGTTCACTCCGACTTTGGCGACGGTGACGATAACATCTCTTATTGGCTCCAGAACCTGCCGCAATGCGCCGGGAACTGCTACCAGATTTTGGCCTGGCATTCCCGGCATCGGCGCTGGATTATTGATGAGCGTATTGGCAGCGATTAGAGCTCCCGGCCCGTTGACCGGATCGAGATTCGCCAAAAACCATGCTCTCGCGGCAGGGTCATTTAATTTACTACCCCATTGCTGTGCCGCAGCCTGCCAGAAGTTCAAAGAGGTATCAGAGAAGTAAGCCGCATACGACTCGGCAAACCATTCTGCAGGGCCGGAGTACTGGTAATTTGAATTCCGCAACGGATACTTGGCGCTGTTATAGCTCACCCATCTGGTGTGTTGGTATTCAACCTGATAAGTGCGGTTTGCCAGCGGGATACCGCCTTTACCGCCCTTTTGCCAGGGACTATGCAATCCTTCCAACACCACTTCTTCCAGGTGCGCAGCCTTCCAGGCGCCATTGGCGACGGCCGGAAAAAGGGGCCCACCTGCTTGAAAAGCATCTCTCGCAACGTGCTTATTCGGAACGTTAAAGGCGTTCGGGTCGTGATTGTTAACGGCATTATTGAGAAGGGCTGCATAGGTCTGTCCGGTGTTAGCCAGGAACGCAGCATTCAGGGCCGGCAACTGAGCCAATAACCCTAAGGCACCAAGCATGGTATTTCTCATGGCTACCACGCTTGTGTCCTCACCAGGCTCATGAATAAGCCAGCCGCCCAAAGCGGGATTGCGATAATGACGATTGGCCATGAATCCGATTGCCTCGTCCACTGAATGACCCGTTTCATGCTTGAGCATCCACCTCACAAAGTTTTCCCCGAGCATGCTTACCTTGTTGGTGATGCTGCCGGTTCCCACCACATCACGATTAAGTGTCTCCCACCACTTGGTACTAAGATTGGGATTATTGGGATCCTGCGCATAGCCGACATTCGTCATAAGGGTCGAAGCCAGGTCGCCGATGGGCCATTTGGACATCGAAAGGTATACCCATGAACTGGCGTCGAAAGGTACAACAATATGTAGTTCCCCGTTGCCGAAGGATGAGACGCCCGGATTTGCCGCGGTAGCATGCTCCATCACTACCCGTATCAGAGCGGGGTTACCAACAATGTGCTCTGGTGGAAGATAATTTAAGACTGCTCTAACCTCTCGTAACATGTCAGCGTCGAAGTGTTTTTGCGTCCCTGTCGTCGTCGGTGGTGGACCGGGTATCTGCTGCGGCCCAATGGCTATCGGATGAGGGGCGACGACGCCAGGTCCCAGTCTCGCATTCTGGGCATTTTGCTCAGCGATCTCCGCTGCATTAGCTACGGGATCCCAGGGATCCTGTCTTTGAATAACTTGCGAACGCTGGACGGCGTGAGCGCTCTTTTGGTGAGAGTCGGTCAGATAGCCAGGCTCTTTGAAACTTCCGGGCTCCGCACCCGCGCGCCCAACCCCGAGCCACGACGACTCTTCGCCGTCAGTCTTCAGCTGCGTTCTCACTCCTATTTGGGCAGCCTTCGCGCCCATGACATCAGCCTCGCGCTCCAACCACGATTCATCGTTGATTGCCACGCCCTTAGCCTGCGTCGTCGGTTGCACCCGCCCCTGCGCCTGCTGGACCACGTGCCAGGCTTCATGCGCCAGATGCTGCTCCTGGCCGGGCCCGAGCTTGATCTGCTTGCCTTGCGTTGTCGCCAGAGCCTGCACTCGGGCGGGTTCCGCCGAGTTGTACTCGACGGCCACATCATCCATCGCCATCCCGGAAAGTTTTTCGATGCCCGCCTGCAACTGAGCGGGGAGGCCATTCCCGTTCGCCTTTTTTTGCAAGGGCGCGACATTAGTCGGCGGAGCGGCAGGTTCGCGGGCCATGACCAGGGGCTCGGCTGCGGTCGACTGTGACTGGTCATGCGTCAGATCTTCCTCAGCAATCGCTGACTGACGCTGCGCCGTCTGCGCCTGTTGTTGCGGGCCGATGCGCGCGAGCATTTGTGCCAACTTCGCCTGCCTCACCAGCTGCGGACGCGCCGTGAGCGATTGACGAAGCTGTAGTTGCGATTGGATTCGGGGACTCTGATCCAGGCTCTGTTGTAAGGCGGCGTACCTGATAGTTGCCGGTCGTTCAAGAACAGCCTGCAGCGTTTGGCCGCCGTTACCGTGTGTGAGTGCAAGGCCGTTGGCGTTGGCCCGGTTACGGTGGTCAAGATTCTTTTGTTTGAATGTGCTCATCTTGAGTCTCCTTTTGCTCTTGGCTTATCAGGGACTTGGCGACTTTTTCCCGTCGACTGCCGAACGAACTTGATTGGAAAGATTTCCATAATAAGTGGCACGGCCGGTCGTGCTGAGCACGTCAGTTACACTATTGGGATTACCAGCAATCTTTCCCTGGACCTTATAGGTGCAACCCTCCCGGTAAGTCGCGCCTGCCCACTTGCGCCTGATGACCCAAGCCGCCACCACCTTCGCGCCGGGCACACTCATGACGGCTATCTCCGCGCCGTATAAGTTTGCGCCGGCCATTTCACTCGCCGTCGGTCCGTGGCTCGTCCTTGCACCGCCACCCGGATACACCTTGCTGCGCACGGCTTCCTGGATCTCATGGGTGTTGATGTAGGTATCCGGAACGAAGGCGTAAAGATATGTTTGATCTGTGTAAGAGCCGGCGGCCAACTCTTTCTCGGTAGGCAATGGAAACAGCGCCGAAGCGGCTGGATTCCTGCTTGCTGCAATCGCAGAGGAGTTATGAATGTCTTGTTCGTCATAGCGGTAAATCGGCGCCACGTGCTGCTCTCGTGGGGAAAAGCCCTTCTTGAAAACTTCGGCGGGTGAGCGCGAATCGCCGCGAAAGGCCACGAATTTTTGCAGTATGTCCTGTATGTGGGGCTGTGCCGGTGGTCCGGTCTGCGCCAACTCCGACGGGATGTAAGTAAAGGGAGTATGCCGGTTCAACTCTTCTTTGAACTTGGTCTCGCTTGTCGGGGTGCCCACCGGCGTGCCGCCCAACTCTTCCCGGTAGGCCGCTATCGGTGTTGGATTCGAACCATCCAAAGCTTTAACCGTGAATAGCGTACCGGCACTTTTCAGCTTCTTGATCCGGCCCACGAGGGGCTCCAATTTTTCCTGGTATTCTACAATCTGGCTCTTGAGTTTGATGTTCCTCGGGTCTGTCGTCGATAGGCCCATCCTCTCCGAGCGATTCGCGATCAGCCCTTCAAGTTTCCTGATGTCGGCGGCCAACGTGGCAATATCCAAACGGTACTTGTTGTCTTCCGGGTTGTTGCTCCGGGAAACGATCTCCACGAAGTGACCCGGCAAACGCTTACTGGCGACCCGGATAATGTCTCCCACGGATTGCCGTTGCATTACCGTGTCGGATTTTCGTTGACTGACACCTTTGGGAGCCTGCGCGTGAGGATCAGGGTTGAGCATCTGCTGCAACTGAGCGAGGCGCCGCACTTGTGGCCTGAGATTGACGCTTGCCTGAAAGTCCGCAAGCGGCCCCACCGAAAGAATCCCGCCCTCTCTCGACTGTGGCCCACGCGAGTAGGTATCGGATACCGCTCGAGTTGACGGGTCCTGCTTTTGTTGCGCATAGGAATTCATTATTGCTCTCCTATCAAAGGCGTGCTCTAGCTAATGCGAGCCGGCGGACAATTAGTACCGGCTGGTGTTGCCGCGTTGCTGCTTAGGCAATTTGAATCTTGTGCTGCTGCGCGGAGGTCAGAAAATACCAGTCGAGCGCATCGCGGGGCGGTTCATACGCGAGCTCGTCGAGGGAAACGAGGGCGTCGACGTAAGGGCGTGTCTGGATAAACTCCGAAATGTCGGCCTCCGAGATGTAATGACTACCCCTTGCCGCACGCGCCGCGTCATAGAACCACGGCGACAAGTACTGCACCAGTTCATTGTTCAATTGCTTGAGGGAAGCGCCGGCATCGTTCCCGGCGCCAAACTGCACAGTCGCGCTCACTTCGATCCGAACGTAGCGCGGATTGACGACGTGCAGTTGGATGAACGGACTACTGAGTCCTTCCAGGTAAGCCTGTATCTGTCCGAGCATTTCTCCGGTAGCCGCCGGCACGGTCGGGTCTGCCACGCCAACACTGTCTGGTCCAACGACAATCACCACCAGCACCTGACCCGGAACATCGCCGCCTTCAAGATTGCGCGCCGCGAGCGTCTGCGTTTTCCAGACGGTCGGAAAGCGCTCGAGTACTAAACGTTCATAGTCCCAGCCGAGGATAGCGCGCTCTTTGTGGCGCAGGCGCTCGCCCACCCGAATATCAAACGCCGCCGTGCCCGTTTCCGCCGGGCGTCCGCCAAAGGATGGCAGCGGTTGCTGGATGGCGGCGATGGCCGGTAGGGGCGGGACAGAACTTTTGATCGTATTGGCAGGCAGCGGTTGGGCCAGGTGCGCGCCGGTGTTGTCGTTGTCGCTCCAGGTAGCAAGCACGGCGTGCGGATAGATTCCAAGAGTAGCGGGAAACTGATCCGCAGCCGCGCTCACGGAAGCGCGCAACCATTGATTGCCGGCGGCCAGCGCGGTGTTGTTTGAAAGATCGACAGCGGGAAAGTCCAGGGCGATGATCCCCGAATTCTGCAGTCCGTTGGTTGAGTCGGCATCGATCGACGACGGCGGAAAACTATGCCAGCAATTGCCGGATAAATACTCCCATGCAACTGGCGGCAACTGCGCGCCGCCATTCTCCCCAGTGTTCACTGCCGTCTGGAATAGCAGCGTCAACGTTTGCGGCGCGACGAGTCCCGAAAACCCGAGGTACAAATTCCCCGGACTCGAAAAACGGGGCAGCAACGGTGTCGGCGCCGCCGTTGAGGGCGCGAGCTGCTCATAACCGCCGAAAGGCGACAAGTTAAAGAACAGTCCACAGCCTTCGTCGTTTTCCGTGGACGGACTGTCGCAATGAGCGGAATAACTGACAGTCAAACTCACCAGTTGCGGCAGGTAAGGATCGTTTGGATACTTCAACGGCTGCTTCAAACCGAGGCACTCGTCCATACGTTTCGCCAGGTCGGTTGCGTAGGCCTGGTCCAATTGTTTTTTACACGTCGTCAGCAAATCTGTCAGACATTGCTCTTGACCTTCGCCCAGATCTTTGCAGGTTTCCGCCGCGGCCAGGACGCACAGGATTGCGTTGAGTATGACGCCGCTCCGTTCCATGCCAGCCGCCACACCAGCAGGAATCTCCTCGCGAAATGATTCCAACCATTCTGTTAATAACGTCACGGAGGCCGTCGCAGACTGCTCCAGCGAGCCGTCCGCAACGGCGGGGCGCGTCTGCAGTCGTGCCTGCATGCGGCGCAACAGATCTTCAACTGGAAATCCTTTTGAGTCTTCGAGAGCCTGGGCCAAACTCTCGATGGAATGATCGAGCAAACATTCCAGGCAGATGGAAACACACGTCCCAACGCATTGCGAGCGCATGTCCTCCATCGTCTTGCTGCAGGCGGCAAGGTACTGCAAACCGGTCTCGATGCATTGCGATGCCGCGGCCAGCACCGCACACTCTGCCAGAGACCGCTCGCGGCAGAAATTGGTGTCGGGCAGATTCTCAAGCACAGCGTTGAGCACGTTTGCGGCGTAGAGATCGTTCCCGAAAGAGTAAGACGGACTGGTCAACTCGAGTTTGATTGCGCCGGTGGCGGCATCGTAGTAGAGCGGCGGCGCCGAGCGACAAACGGTGAGCGCGTCAAAGGCAGTGACCGGGCAAAGCGGGTCTGCCGGTCGCGTCGCGTGGCAGCCGGGCTGGGTGCGAAACAGCAGGACGTCGACAGGTTCCACCGGAGCCTCAGGACAAACAGACGAGCCGCTGAGAAACCATTTGCCGGGATTCTGAATGCTCAGTCCGCCATGAAAGACGCCGTTGTTGAATAAATTGGACTGAAACTTTCCGTTCGACCCGATGACGTAGTCGCGATAGTAACCCTGAAATCCATCCTTGTTTGGCGGTAGGTTGAACCAGTTAAGGTAGAGTTGCAGCCCGTCGATGGTCTTGGCAAAAAGTTCTTCGTGGCTGATCAGCAAGTACGAACCGACAACCGGCACGCCGCCGAATAGCGGGAAGGGTACGCTCCTATCGATCTCGCCATCGGTGTTGGCAAGCTGCAAGCCGGTCAGGTTGGACACGCTGGTACTAATACGAAAGGCTGTGAGTTCCAGCTCAGCGAGAAGCGACAGCGGATAGACTTCCAGCGTTTCCAGGGAAACCGGATCCTGACGCAGGTAAGCCTTCAGCGTCGGCAGCGAAGGGGCCGGATTGGAAGCATAAACTGCCGGATCAGCAGCGGCCGTCACAACCACTTTTGCAGAGCCATCCCTCGCAGCCGTCCCGCTCGCCGGATCGTATGCGACCAGCGGAGGAATATTCGGCGGCAATTCAAACTGCAATTCAATTAAGGCTTCCTCGCAGGGGGCGAGCGCGACCGGCAGCACCGTGTATTGCTCGATTCGAAACCAGCCCGCCGACATCGAAACATACAGTGTGAAAGCGGCGTCCAGTATGCTTGAGAAGATTGTCTCCACCGAAACCGAAGTAGCCGCGCTGAGTTTCGCAAGCGTCTCGACAAACCTCGCCCACGATTCGCTTGAGGAACCGAGCCCGACCGTGACCGTTCTCGTGCCGCCTGTCAGCCAGAGGTACGACGAGGAGAACGCAAAACCGAGCGTGGCCAGTTGTGTAACTTCGGTCTCAGTCTTCCCCACTTCTGTTTGACCAAAGGTCGCCCAGGAGTTCGCTGCCGCCGCCGTTGGACTGACGGTGACCGCCGACGACAAGATGCGTTGGACCACCGTGGCTGCCGGATCCGGATCGTCAGGAATAAGCTTTCCCTGGATCACGCGCAACGTTTGTAACGTCGCGATGGCTGCGCTACTGACCCTGAGTTCGCGGTCGGAGGCGTAGACGAGATCGCCGCCGTCGCTGTCTTTGCCCGCCGGAAAAAGGGTATTGGCCGGAACAGTAGTGTCGGGCAAGTGCTTACTTTCATCGAGCGCGAAAGTCAGGTAGACATGATCGGGAATCGCCGCTGAATCACTCTCGCGCAAAATGTCGCGGTAATAGAAGCGAGCGTAACGACTCGAAAAGGTATTGATGGTCTCTTGCGCTGTCTGAAAGAGTCGGGCGAAAGCAATGTAAAGCGCGATCTGCGGAGGGTGGTTGCCCTCTTTGAGCGTCGCCGGCATCTGCGCCAGCGACAACTGCTTCAAGTCTGAAATCGCATACAGGCAGGAACTGAAGATCGAGGCCAGCTCTGGCAGAGCGTGAGCAATCTTCCGGCTGGCAGTCCGACCGCGATATATCGTGGCGTCCGCGCAGTTGCCTCGCAATCGCCAAACCGAGGAAAAGCCTTCGTAATCCAGACCGATGACGCGGCCCAACGCCCCGCTCTCCCCGGCGCCGAGGTCATAAGTCTTGAGCCGGTCCAGTTGGCTGCTGAGACTACTTTCAATTTCCGTTACGATTGCCTGCCGGAGCAGGCGCTGCGTCTCGCCCGATGGACGCAGCTCCAGCGCGCGGAGTTGAAAATCAACCTGTCGAGCCAGCTTCAGGATCAGCGCGAAAGTCTGTCGGAGCAAATCGAATTTGCTTTCGAAAGACTCCGCCTGAAGGGTGCTTTGTTCGAGCCGGTTGAATTCGTGCTGCAGTTCGGAAAGATTGGTCGCTTGCTGCGAAGCGATGATCATAGCGGGGTCGGTCAGGAAGAAAAGCTCCCAGTCGCCATCCGGATTGTTCTCGAGGTCGTAAAAATTAATCAGTTTCCCAAACTGCACGGAAAAACTCAGCAGCTCGGAAAACGACCGCCCGTCGACTTGCGCATAGTCCGGATCCAGGGCCCGCAGCCAACGATCGTATTGGCTGGCTGCTCCGTTGATATTTTTTGCATCCTGCATTTCCATCGTTAGGTTGCCACTGGCGGAATCGTCCCTTCCTGAAGATAGAACGGGAACACCAGATTGTTTCGGGCGTTGGTCTTGCGAATGGTGTAATTGACCGTGATCAGCACGAGACCCGCGACCTTCGCATCCGGCTGCACTTTGACGTCATCAACAGTAATGCGTGCTTCCCAATAGAGGATCGCCTGGCGCACGATGTTCGCCAACTGCGTCAGCAGCGTAGTAGTCGCGTTCCGGAAAACCATGCGCCACAGTTGCGTACCGTATTCGGGAAGCATGATGCGTTCGCCCAGCGCGGTCGAAAACAAAATCCAGAGGCTCTCACGGATGTCCTCATCGTCGCTCACCATGTTGACGCTGTAGGTAAGCCGCGAAAACGTCGGCGGAAAGCTCCAGCCCCGGCCCAGAAAGGAGCGATCGATCGTCGCCATGGTTAACTCATCCTCCGATCATTACTGTCGGCAAGCCCGCGAGTATGGTTCCGCCATGCGCGGTCTTGTCGCCCATGCGCGCGGCGGGTACGCCCATCACTTTGACGGTCGCCGAGCCTTTTATTATCGAATCAGGTGGTCCAACGCAGGTGGCCATGTCACCGACCTTAGCGGCCGGGAGTCCGCCAATCAGCACGGTCGGGGCGCCCGGCCCGACGATCGGGCCGCCGACGTGGGGAACCTGAACCGGCCCGACTGGCGTGCTCATCGGACACTGATGGAAATCTGTGAGTCTGGCTGCTGGCGGCATGATTCATTCTCCGTTCTCCCGCGATGTTCATCAGTTGATCTTGACCATCGTGCCCTGCACGGTGAGCATCCCTGACGAAGTCAGCTCGGCGGCCCCACTACCATTGGCGGAAAATTTCGCCTTGGCCTTGTGCGTGACCTGGGTGCCTTCAAGCGAAGCGTCCGCCTTGGCGCTCAGCGACAGGTTGGCGCCGGCCTGAATCGTAATATTGGCTTTGGCCGTAATATTGACGTCCGCGCCGCTGTCGAGAGTGATACCGCTCTTCGTGAGCGTGACCTTGTTGTTGTTGCTGTCTTCAATCGAGATTGCGACCGCTTTGTCGTCGAGGGTGATGACCTGCTTTCCGGGCGTCGTGATTTCAATAATCCTGTTCTCGTCGTCAAAGTTGATCTGCAAATCGCCCTTGGTGACGATGGCCTTCTTATAGTTTTTTTCGGCGGGCGTATATTTTGGCGCGAGCGTTTTGCTGTAGACGCTGCCGAGGACCACCGGGTAGCGCGGGTCTTCGTTCATGAAGCCGACGATGACCTCGTCATTTTGTTCCGGAAGAAAAAACGCGCCGGCTTTTTGCGTGGCGTAGAGCGTACCGAGGCGGGCCCAGACGCTCTGGTCGTCACTCTGCAACAACGGCAGGTTAATCAACACCCGAAACTCGCCCTCAGGGTCGCTCCAGACCTGCTTGACGATGCCGGTCTGCAAACCCCTGATCGGCGGCAACTGCCCCGAGGCATCAGGAGCGGCGATGTCGGCGGTTTCAGCCGCAAACCACTGCGGCGAGAGTCCGAAATCAACGGTCGTGAGCCACGCCCCGCCCGCGATCCGGTGATGAATACCGCTGATGAAGGCATTGCCGTTGAAACGTTCGCCGACGCCCGCGAGTTGAATAGTCTTGCCGGGTTGGACCAGCGCGCTGCCCTGAAAACGCACGAACCCGCGTATCTTTGCCAGTCTGGACTTCAGCAACTCGGCTGAGGACCAGATTGGCAACGACGGCTGCTCAATCGTCGCGCCGGTCTGCTGAGGAAATTTCTTGACGTCGAAGACTTTCGCTAACTCGTCCGCGGAAACGTTGCCGGGTTCGGTCACTGTCACCGTGGCCGGGGCGCCCTTAACGATTTTCTGAGTCGCCAGGTCCCACGTGCTGCTCTCGATCGCCGATGATTGGTATTGGGTGGCGGCATTCATCTCAGCCTGGAAGTCCAGAATGCTTTCCCCATACTTCACGCCGAGCACCGGTGGCTGACTCGTATCGGGCGCTTTCACTGTCACCTTGCCCGCTTCGACTGTCACCACGAAGCCATTCAACTCCGCTCGCATGAGCATCAAGTCCCAGTCGGTAGCGTAGTATTGGACCACCTGCTCGAGCTCGACATCGGTTGTCGCCACGTCTTTTGCGAGGCCGTTGTTGGCGATGAGTTTGCCGATCAGGTCGCCGTCGCGGACTTTCTGAAAAAGATCGTTCTTTCGTGCCAGCGTCATCTTGAGGGCCGCGTCGGCGGCTTCCACAAGCAACTTCGATCCTCGCGTCCGGTTGATCTCGATACCCTGTTTGAGGATGACGCCTTTGAAGATCGTAGTTTGTTTTGGGCCATAACCGGCGGCGATCTCGATCTGGTTGCCGGGCAGAAATATCTTGTCGTTGCTGATCTCGAAATCGCTGGTGGCAGCGTCGCCGTCGGAGACGACGATTTGCGCCTTTGGCACTTTGTTGACTGCAAGCCACGTCTCAATCGAGACGACCTGAAAGGTATCAGGCAGTTCGTTGCCCTCGACCTTGATTTTGAACGTAACGAGCGACGTGTCGCCGTCGAGCGGTGAAGGAACTGTCATTAGGCGGCGTCTCCGAGCGGCGGAAACAGCAGTTGTGTTCCGGGAACGAGGTTTCTGAAGTCGCTCAGGCCGTTGACTCGCGCCACCTGAAAGTAATAGGCGCTACTGCCATAGATGTCGTAGCAGATCAACGGCAGCGTGTCGCCGGCCTTGACGGTCAGCACGTGCGAGAGATCGGGAGAACTCTTATTCGCGCTGAGGGCAAGTTCGGTTTCGTCGTTGTAGCTGATGAAAGTTGTCTTGGCCCGCGCCCGCAACGGGGTGCCGTCAGGTTTGAAAAGAGTGTAGGTCAGCGTCAACGCAGTCATCCGGCAAGTGAAGAGAAATGTTCCCCAGGCCAGCTCCAAATACCTGGGACTGTGTATCTCGCCGTCGAAGTCGTAAACCAGTGCCTTGAACTTCTTGAGCTGGTCTGCCACGCCGTCCGCCGTGTAGGGCACGACGCCCGGCAACTGACTGCCCACCACTCCCGTGCCGTCGAAGATCAACTCAAACTCGACCGTCTGCGACGGCACCTTGCAGAAGTTTGGCGAGCCGCCGCTACTGCCCGGCGCCTGAATGTCGCTGTAGGAAATTTGGTAGGTCTGCGTATAGTGCTCAGGATTGATCAATACCGTGAAGTCGCCAACCGGACTCTTGAAATTACCGATCTCGTAGGCGGTGATCTTCATTTTTGTAAGGCTGCCAGTGAAGCCCATGCTATCGTCCTCCCGACGTCTTTAGAACTTGCAGTACGCGGCGAACGCACTCTTCTACGATCTCGTCACGATTGCCCTCGCGCGGCTCGTCCTTGTTGGGTTCCGCCTGGCAGCTTTGAGGTTCGCCGCAGTTGCCGTCGCGCACCTGCATGCTGATGCCGATTTCGTTAACTTCCAGTGGCATTTATGATTCTCCGTCCGGAGCTCCGGCTCGGCCCCCTGGCAGCGGAGCGCTGCCGCCGGCTAAGAATCAGCCGGTAATTGCCGAGGCGAGTGCGCCCACATTCAGGCGCTGGAAATAGTTGTAGGACAGTTCGAGCCTTTCGGTCAGAATCTTGTTGTCCAGCGAATCTAATGGTCCAAGCTCCCAGCGCACCGGATAGGCGTTCACGAAAAACCACGTGACTACCGGCCAGCCGTCGCCGTTCAGAAGCAGGACCAGCACGTTGAGCGGGACGATCGGCAACGTAAGCGACGAGCCAATCGTCTGCCCAAACCATTCCGCCAAAAACGAGAGCTTGTCTACGGCTCCCCGTTTCAAAACCAGGTTGGAATATTTCGTGTGGCGCGGGAGACGATGCACAAAGCGATTTTCGCCTCCCTCGGCCACCTCTTCCACGTTAAATTGAGACTCGATCCCCGACACCTCCTGAAAGCTGGCATCGACGTCGGTCAGAATCGAGCCGAAGTTCCCGGTCGCCAGATCTGCCGCGAGGTAGGCAAGCGTCACGGGATCGAGCACCTTGACGCTGAAATAAAACGCCCCGAGCGGATAGTAGTCTTCAGCCATCTGCCTGCTCGCTTAAGACGCCGCCACGGTCAAAGTCTCGAAAGCGATCTCAATGGCCTCGATCGCCACTTCGTTGCCTTCAGACTTGAGATCGGTGCCGGTGATCTTTGTGGGCCAGGCGTTGTTGAGCGTCCAGGTCATCTTCGGAGCGCCCGTCTCGTCAAGTAAGTTAATGACCACGGTCTTGCGCGCAATCGTGTTCATCTTGATCGTGCTGTACCAGTCAAAGAATTTGTTATCGCTGGCGAAGATGCCCTTGCGCAGGGTCACATTGCCGACGCGGCCGAGTCCCGGCATCTTGATCGGATAGAAGATCGGATTATTGCCGTGGCGGTATTCGATTACTTTGGTTTCGGTTTCGAGGCCGGTTACCTCGGAAAAATTGGCCGAGTCGTCACCATCGAATTTGACCGAGAAATAAAACTTCGGTAGCGGCCATATTGCATTTTGAGCTTCGCCTGCCATGTTGCCTCCTGTCTTAGTTTAGAAATCCGTGATTGTGATTGCGGTTGCGCGTCAAGAATGTCCGCAGAGAGACCGCCTGGCTCACGCCTGCATCTCCTGCTTAAACGTCAGCTCGATAAATTCGGCTGGGTGGATCATCTGCAAGGTGACTTGCACGATCATGTAGCCGTTCAGGATGTCTTGTCCGGTCATGGTGCTGCCGAGACCGCACTGCACGGTATAAGCATCCTTGGCCGTGGCGCCCATTAATCCCCCCGCCGACCACAGACCCTGCAAGAAATTTGAGACCATGGAAGTCACCGTCACCCAGGTGCTGCCGTCGTTGGGGGCAAAGACGAAAGCGTTGAGCGCTGTCTTCACAGATTGCTCGATATAGATGAGCGTGCGGCGGACCTGAATGTAGCGAAAGTCGTTGCTGTTGCCGTCGAGAGTGCGAGCACCCCAGACGACCGGGCCGCGCCCGACAAACTCGCGAATAGCGTTGACCGCCTTGCCGTCGACCGGCAGGTTGAGATCGCCCTGCTGATCGCCGTTGAGCTTGAAGGTCGTTCGATCAACCGCGCTAAGGGCGACGTTGGCCGGGGCATTCCAGACGCCCTGCGTGCTGTCGATAAAGGTGTAGACGCCGGCCATCGCCGGACTCGCAGGCAGCACATCGTTCTTCTCAACGATAGCCTGGTAGATATCCTTCAACACGGGCAGGGCAGCCACGAGGTTCTGATTTAGCGTCAACACCGCATTAGGGTCAGCGGGCGTGTTAACGGTGGTGGCCATATCGGCGATAAGTGCCTTAACCGCCTTGTAGTTGGCGGTCCCCCCCTCGGCATCCTTCTGGCCCGTCGGATCCTTTTTCCAATCCCAATTCAGGTTCTGATTCTGCCATCCTAAGATCGTTCCTAAGGGATCTCCGGCGCCGAGCTTGTCTATATTTTGGAAATCGTAGTCGCTGACTGGAACGACGGTGGAATGCAGAAACGGGAAGTACGCCATGCCATAGTTCAGGTTCTTAGTAACATCTGCGCGGAATTGGTCGATTGTGGCCCCCAGGCTGGTCGGATCAGTGACAGTGACTAGCTCACTTGCGTAAACATCAAGGATGGCGACGCGGTCCTGCAATTCAGCACACTGATCGAGCATCTTTTGGGCCACCAACTGGAAGTCACCGTTGGTCGTCAACAGGATTGCCTCCGGGACGACCAGCATCGTTGGCCCAACCTGCCCTTTGATAACGTCAAGACCATCCTGGAGGATTTGAGCCTCGACTGTGTTGAGTCCAGTTCCATCCGCTTTTTCATAGGAAGCCACCGAGACGACGAAGCAGTTGCCGCCGCCGTTGGCATAGAACAGCCGCATGCTGTCATAGAGGTTGAACTGCGACGTTGAATCCTGCGTGAGATTGTAGTAATGAGGTGTGCCACCGTCCTGCGGCGGGGGCGGAGGTTTCAGGACGGAGAAATCGTAGGCATGGGCCGTGATGTCTTCTGCCTCTGTCACTTCCACGATCGTATAAACGGGCTCAAACGGTCCGCCGAAAATCTCCTCGTAATCGGCCAGCGACCCGATGGGGATTGGTTGCATGAAGACCGGCTTCCCGTTCACCTTGGCCTTTGCCGTGTACCCGATGAACGCTGGCACCGCTGTCTGAACACCGATGACGGAGGGCGGAAACGCGGCCAGTTCGGTGACGTAAACGCCCGGAGTTCTTCTGTTGTATTGCATGTGTACCTCGCTTTCGGTTAGTGGTTATAAGTGTCAGACATACACGTAAGCGTCTGAGTAGAGTTTGGAGCAATTGAGACTCAATTCCCGACACGCCCGGTTTTGGGAATCCGCGCACCGCTGCCTGATGCGCTCCACACGCTCATCGAGGCTAAGGCGCGTACCGAAATTCCTGGAGAGGCACTTGCAAAGTTGTGCCTTGAGTTTCCGGGCGTCTCCCTTTGCGCCCGGGGCGATCATTTTGTCCGCGCCCAGGCAAGCCGTAACCTCATCCTGTAATACCTGGCCCACGGGCGGCACCGGCAGCCAGTCTATGAGCGTGCCGAATGACGAGGTCAGCTTCAGTTCGCCCTGCAGGCGAAACCGGAATGGCGACTGTTGCCGGAAAGGAAGCGGCTTTTTTGAAACGAAGCGATAGGCTGGCGTGCCGTTGGGCAGATTAACGGCCCAGGGTCCCGCAAAATCCATTGGCTCACCTTCAATCTCCAGATTCTGGAGCGTCTCTCCCGGCGGGGGCACGACGTAGTAGTTCCAGAAGGTTTCGCGCGCCTCAAACTTCAGTTCGTAACTGATCAATTCGACAATTGTTTCGTCGCCCTCTACCGCACCAAGATTCCGTATCGGATAAAGATCAGCGTTTTCCCCGCTGGGGCTGGTAAACAAGAGATCCAGGAAATATAGCGGGGTTGGGTAAGAAGTGGTGTACAGGACCGCACCGGCGTCTGCACCGGAATGCGTTCCGGAGAAGGTGACCTCATCAATGGTGTATTTGCCTTCGGGCAGTTGGGAGAAATCGAGGTAGAGCGTTTCTGCGCAGGTACAGTCCGGATCATTCGGGCCCTGACATTTTTCAGCGTCTTCACAAGTGATCGCCGCCAATCCTTTCGGCGTCGAGGGGTGCTTAGAATCCACCGACGGGTCGTTAGGATCCAACAAATCCTTCGGCACACAGCGCGGCTTACACAAAACCACCTCATCAGAGATGTCGTGAACGCGGACCTCCTGAACGTCGCTCCAATCAACTCCGCCCAATTGCGGCGCAGGAAAGTTAACCGGCACGACCGGCAGCAACGACCCGCTTCCACCCCAGGCCAGCCGCACCTCGCCGTTGAGTTTTCTCCTGGCCTGCTGGTTGGTGAGATAGAAATTTTGGCTGGCCGGGTTGAGAGAGATCGGCAGAGCCGTAAAATTCACGAAGTAAGGATTCTTGAGCGCGAGCACAAACGACAGTCGCGTCCAGCATTGGCCCGCGTCGTTCAGATCTTTCTGCCGCCTCAGATAATCCAACACGAGGGCCTCGCGCATTTTGTCAAACAAAATGGAAAAGCTCGTGCCTTCGTCTTTGAAGAGCAGGCCCAACTGATTCATCAGGACTGCGGAGGCCGCAGTCGGAGAGATCGTGAAGTCCGGGCAGGCTTCAGCCGGGTTCGACCGATTGTAAAAGCTGTGCCGGATCGTCACCTGCATCAATCGCTCATAGCTAAACTTGCGCCCCCGCGTCTCCCCGAGGGTGTCCGGAGAACTTAATGCCGGAGAGCTTAGTGAATGCTCAAACGCTCGACTGGGAAGCTTAGTCGCTGTCATCATCTCTCCCCACGTGGCTTAGGTTTGCTACGCTCGTCTGACACGCTTCTCACGTTTGCTTGCGGTGGTTGCGCCGCTGGCCCATCAGCAAGGTCTGCCGGTGACTGTAAACCTTTCGCGGCCGGCGTTTGGCCCTGCATCGCGCCGCTGTCGAAGGGGATCATGCGAATTTTGTAATAGACGGAAGGCAAATATTTCGTGCCGGTCAAGCCTGTCAGGTAGTTGAGCTCGGTCAGGCTGAGATTGGTGATCTCAAGCGTGAGCTTCTCAATGATGGGATCCAGGTTCGGCAGGTTTTCGCGCGTAAACCACGCATTTTGTTGGAAAAAGCTGATGGTCCTGGAAATCATTGCCAGCCCTTCGGGGTAATTCCTGTCGTGGAAGTTCGCAAAAAACAGGACGAACAGATTGATATAGAGGGGAGGGGCAACGATGGCGTATTGATCGCCCTTGACCGGCACGGTCCGGTTGTAAGTGCTGATCGTCGTTTCGTGCTGAATGTTCGCCAAAAACATCACGACCTTGTCCTTTGCCTGCTCGTGCGGATGGCCTTCATGATCAACGAGATTGGAAAGGATGACCCAATCGTCTTCTCTCGGATCAGCATTTCTGAAAGACTCGTTCAACTTCTGCCTGATGAGTTCGAGAGTCGTCTGAATTGCGCTCATGCAGCGATTTCTTTCAAGCCGTCCCTTTAGTCCGGACCACGGTCGAATGGCTGACCGCCTGTCCCTTGACGGCCGATTGAGAATGCTCCACCGAATTCCGGTCTCACGCTCTGAGATCTGAGATTTCAAATTTGAACCGGCTTCAGGAACTCGCGATAAGAATGAAGCATTGGCTCCGTAGCGCGGCTAGACAGAGGTGCGCGAGAGACACCACACCACGTAGTCTCGGGTAACGTAAAGCCGACTTCAGTGCAACGGCGGGGTATTATCTTATGCAACACCCGGGGGGTTATTTCTTTACAGAATTGGTTGAGGTGACTTGGTGTTAGGAACAAGCTCAGGTCGTTCTCACCTGTTTCTTGTCCTGCCAATCAATCAGCCGACCGGTGGCGCTTCCCTTGAGGCGAGCGGGTAATTGGTCAACTTGCAACAACCTATCTATGTTGCAAACTATATTGCAACCAATTCGGAATTGGTATGAAGCATGGTTCATAAATGTATATTTATTTTTGGGTACTTAGGACTGAGTAACGTCAGCTAGAGAATATGGTGCTCATCGAGAGCTAAAAATTCGGACAGACGATCAAAACCGAATGCTCTGGCTATTCGATCCAGGACTTCTACAGAGGCGCTGGATTTGTAGTTTTCTATGTGATTGAGATGCTCATAAGAGATGTCGCATAGGCCGGCGAGTCGCTCTTGCGTTAACACGTTGGGCTGGCGTTTTCGTTGAGAACGAATTAGGTCGCTAACGGCTCGACGAACCAGGACCTCCCGTTCGCATATGAGGTGATCACGATCAATGTGGGACATTGACTTAGCCTTATCTACTTTGTCCTATTTAGGAAGATCATGCTTCCGTTTTCGTTAGAAAACAGACAATGAAGGCGTTATCAGGTGATTTCCGGATTGGGGTTGGACGAGGGCTCGCTGTCGAAAGTAGCTGATCGGCTGTGGATAGACCGTCCTCAACTCGTTGAAGATTCAAGAATTCAAGCTAACTGCGGTACTAGGTGAGGTCATCGAAGGGACAGTCCGCAGGCGCACCAGTGCGAGTCCATTCAGAGCTGGCTTGGCCACCGCAAAAGAGTGCCCGGATCGCTGGCGCAAGCGGGCAATCATCGTTTAAGATGCCAGCATTCGCGGTTAATGCGTCGCGTTGGAGGGGCTATTCGCGGCGCAATAGTTCGCATAAACTATAATTCTAAACACTTTATCGCCCGCTTGGCTCAG
>CAVVIS010000006.1:0-270483 GCA_963748345.1 Blastocatellia bacterium
CGCTGGCTGGAAAAGGCTATAGAGTTGGGAAACGAAAATCTTCCCTGGTTTGAAAGAAATCCATTATGGCGCCGCCTGCGGGATGATCCTCGTTTTGTCCGAGCTTATGGCCGCGCTTCACGAAACCGCAAGTTACGCCAAGCGACAGGAGCAACATATGACCTGAGTTGATGAATTGGTAGTGTAGCGCCGTAGACTCGCGGGTTGCCGGAAATGATTATCGAGATTGTTAGCAGGAATAGTGCTCATGAAAGGGAATGGAATTCATGTCAGACTCAAACATACTTTCCGATTTGAGAAAAGCAAAGGAAGACGAGTACTTTCACCAGAAAGAAAAGGAACTCATCGAGAAGATGCGACAACGCGCATTGAAAGAACAGGAGCGCCAGGAGTTATCCGAGTTCTTTTTGGTTGAAAATGCAGAGATACTTGATGACCTGCAGCAACTTGGCTATTCACGAGACACAATCTTCCTGCTCTTTCTGGTTCCGGTCATTCACGTAGGCTGGATCGACGGTCAGGTAACGGAGCAAGAGCGCGAGGCCATTCTGAAAATAGCGAGGCAGCGGGGACTGGAAGCAGGTGCGCCCGCCGAAGCAATGTTACTCGATTGGTTGAATAAGAGACCTTCGGATGAGTTCTTCGAAAAAACTCTGCGCTTGATCCGCAACATCCTGGAAACCAGACCGCCCGATGGTACAGAACATCAGAGAGCAAAGCCTGGCCCATTACTGCAACGTGGTCGCTCGTGCGTCGGGCGGCTTTCTGGGCTTCGGCAGGGTGTCCGCCGCGCAAGAGGAATTGATAAACAAAATTGCTGATGAGTTGGAACGCAATCACCCGAAAGCCTCGGCAAGGGTTGTCAACGAAGTGCAAACTGAAAATCGCTGAGTCTTTCTTCTCGTTCGCTAATCGAGGCGGAACCCGCCGTTCGATTGTCCGGCAAGTGAATCACTGAATGAGCGATACCCACTCTACTATCACTGTGCTGATCGTGCTGTTATTGATTGCCTCGGGCGTGGCGATGGCTGCGAAGTGGGTGCCGGTGCCATACACGCTCGCTCTCGTAGTTGTCGGACTGGTAATCAGTCCGATGCACTTTCTGCCGGTAATTCACATTTCGCCCGATTTGATTCTGCTCATTTTTCTGCCGGCGTTGTTGTTTGAGGCGGCCTGGAATCTGAAACTGGAACGGCTCAGGGCAAACCTGGTCCCGATAATGAGTCTGGCAGTTATCGGTGTGATTTTCTCGGTCGGGATGATTGGCCTGATCTTGCACTATGGGGCCGGTCTATCGTGGTCGTCAGCGCTACTTTTCGGCTCGGTCGTCTCGGCAACCGATCCAGTTTCAGTCCTGGCGCTCTTCAAGAAGTTAGGTGCGCCGAAAAGACTGACGGTGCTCCTCGAGGGAGAGAGTCTGTTCAACGACGGCACCGCAGTCGTCGTTTTTCGCATTATCCTCGGGGTAGTAATTGGAGTAACCGGCCTGGACTCTCCCGGAGCCATGATCGCCAACTCGTTAGTCCAGTTCGCTATCGTGATCGTCGGCGGAGTGGCTTTGGGCGGTGTGATCGGCTTTGTTGCTTCCAAGCTCACTTCTTATTTCGACGATCATTTACTTGAGATCATGCTGACAACGATTGCCGCTTATGGATCTTTCATCCTCGCAGAGCGCGTGCATGTTTCGCCGGTTATCGCTGTGTTGCTGACCGGGATGATTATTGGAAACTATGGCCGGCGGCAGGGGATGTCGCCTAACACTCAGGTGGCGGTCGATTCGTTCTGGGAATACGCAGCTTTCGTGGTCAACTCGTTGGTATTTCTTCTTATAGGCATTGAAATTCAGCTTCCGCTTCTTGCCGATTACGCGGTAGTTCATTCTGTGGGCGATTCTGGCGATGACTTTGGCACGAGCAATAACAATCTACGGGTTATTCCCGATCATCAATAGATTTACAGAGCGTGTTTCTTTTCGCTGGCAGCACATTGTGTTCTGGGGCGGACTGCGCGGATCGCTTTCCATCGCGCTGGTCTTGAGTCTGCCGTTGAATCTTCCCGGTCGCGAGCAGCTCGTGGCCATGACATTTGGCGCGGTGACGTTTAGTCTATTGGTACAGGGATTAACAATTTCGCCGTTAATGACTCTGCTGAAAATCGAGCGCGACTGATTGATCAGGTGCTTGAACAACCCGCGGAATCTGGTCGGTATTTGATCGCACGTGAGACAATCTTGAAGGAGGTCCAGACAGATGCTTCATACTTCATCAGAAAATCGCTTGTTGTGTTTTAGCAGGCCTGCTGTTCGTAATCTTTGTGTGGCTCGTTCCGGCTGCCCCAGCACAAGAGCAGTCCCCAACCCCGACTCCCGCTGCCTCGCCAACTCCCGCCATCCCGCAACAAGCCGGCCGAACCGCTCTACACGAACTACCGGGGCGTTATCGTCGGGATGAGCGCTGAAGAGGCGCGGGAAAAGCTCGGCGCTCCGAAATCAAAAGGCAAGCAACAGGATTTCTTTGTCTTTTCAAAGACTGAGTCCGCCCAGGTTGTCTATCTTGATGGCAAGGTGCGAACCGTTTCTGTCGATTACACCGGAGCCGATAGCGGAGCGCCGACGCCGATGGAGGTGCTTGGCGTTGAAATTACCCCAAAGAAAAACGGGAGCTATCTACAAACTGGTGCGTTACCCGGATGCGGGGTACTGGGTGGCCTACAGTCGCACCGCAGGCAAGTCGCCGATTGTGAGTATAACGATGCGAAAAATACGCTCACCAAGCCGCTAAAGCGGGGTTCAGTAAACATCGATCGGGATTACGCTGACGATGCTTAACTGTCTGCTGAAAGTCGACACGAAGAGAAAGAGGGGTTGGAATTTATTCTGGCTCACTCTTCCGCATCATCAATTGCAGAAAATCATAACGTGCGACGATTCCTACCGGCACGGCGTCCCGCACCACCGGAATGCGGTTGAGGTCGCGGTCAAGCATGAGCCTGACCACCTTGTCCACCGAGTCGTCCTCAGTAACGAAGATCACATTCTTGCTCATGATCTCTTTTACAGGAGTAGTACGCGCTTCCTCATACATCTGCTCGATGCCCTCGGAGGAAATCCATTTACCAAACAATTGCGGCGCGTGAAACCTCGAGAATGGTATGTATTTATCCTTCGCGAGATAGTCGGACACACTAAGGAACCCGCACAATTTTCCCTGTTCGTCAACCACGGGAAGACCTCGTAGCTTGTGCTCCATCATGATCCGAGCGGCCTCTTCCAGGGAGGTATCTTCGTGAATAACTACTGCCGGCTGACGCATGATTTGGCTGACATTCATTGCCCACTACTCCTAACTGAGATTGAGGCCACACATTTTACCACTACTGGATCTTGCGGATAGCATTAATTATCAGCGTCAATTAGACTGCTGAGTTATTCACTACGGCAGAACTGGCTCCTCTTAGTCGTACAGAGGGAGTAAGCACAGGCGGCGAGCTTCTATTTAAGTGGGACATTATTAGATGATTAGACTCGAGCGTATTCTATGTCCAACCAATCTCTCAGAAGATTCCGAGCGTACCCTGCGCTATGCAGTGGCGTTAGCGCGGGCTTCCGGCGCTAAGCTTTTTGTTTGCCATCATCCGAAATCAGCGACCGACAGGGAAGAAGTCTTACGCACAATCCAATCACTCATTGCGGCGGGTCAATCATTCGCCTTAGGCACGACCGACACTTCAACCCTGGATTGGGAAAGTGTGTTGTTTGATGATTCAGACCTGGGAACCGCCATCACACGGGAAGCAGAGTTGAGGCGGGCGGACCTGATCTTTATGCGTTCTCGCCGTCGTCCGTTTGCCGCCGCGCTACTGGGCTCGACGGCTGAGGCAGTATCACGTCTGGCGCCGTGTCCGGTCCTCGTTATGCATGCTGACGAACGTGAGTGGCTCGACAACACGACAGGAACTATTGCCCTTGACCGTGTTCTTGTCGCATATGATTTTTCGCCCTACTCAGAATTGGCCCTTCAGTACGCGTTGACAATGGTGCAAGCCTTTGAAGCGGAGTTACACATGCTGCATGTACTGCCGCCGCCAATCACGGACCAACCTGAAGTCGCCTGGGTAGGGCAGGAAACAAACACGCCATACCATCTGGCGGCCCGGCGTCTACAGGAAGCAGTCCCTGCCGAAGTCCACTTGTGGTCCAGTGTCAAACATGCAGTGCAGTACGGTCAACCGCACACAGAAGTGTTGAACTACGCCGAAAAGAACGAGATTGACTTGATCTCAATGGGTGCGCACGGGACTGGCTTTGGCCTACATACGTTGTTTGGTTCGAATGTAGACAGGGTGTTGCGGCAGGCTCGATGTCCGGTTTTGATCGCCCACCCGCTGCAGGCAGTCGAAAGTAAACCTGCGGCTCCCTGAGAGATACCCTTGGGTTCAGTGAGCCTACGACAATTAACGGCGTCAGCAGAACTGAAATGTCTGACATCATGGGAAGATGCCCAGTTCTGCGTAAGACTGGCGATCTTATTTATTGCGCTCACGAAGGCCGCTGTGCGAAGCGTGGGAATCCTGGAGTTTGTCTTTCAATATTCCGCGTGAGCTAGATGTTTCAGAAATTCCCTTTCGTTGGTGCGCTCAACAAGATAGCTAAGTTTTCATGCTGAGTTGGGTATCTTTCCTTAACTAGATAAGAAATGGAGAATTACCATGACAGATGATAATGAAGTGGAACAGGTTCCCACTGATGATCGGCGGAAACGGATACTGATCTACGCTGCTGTGCTTGTCGTTGTGTTTCTGCTTGGCTTAGTTCCCATGTGTCTTGTGGCTTGGTCGCGCGCGGCTGAACGGGACGAAGCTCGCCGCGAGTTACGCGTATGCACGATTCAAACCGCCCTGGCTTCAGCCGCAATTGATGCACGCAATGGCGACTATGAACCAGCTCGTCAGGAAGCGAGCACTTTCTTCACAGAGTTGCGAGCGGAGATCGACAAAGGTAGTGAAGGCACTTTCAATCAAACTCAACAAGAGAACTTAAAATCGCTTTTGACTTCCCGGGATGAAGTGATCACGCTGCTGGCGCGCAACGACCCGGCGGCAGCAGATCGGCTTACTGGTACTTTTGTCGCATACCGCAAAGCGCTTGGTAGTGGAGCAGAAAAGCATTAACGGTTAACCCAGTCAAACCAGGAGAATCATATGCCGATCAAAGGCACCGGACGAAAAGTTGCCAGCCGGGCGGGCAGAGTGCTGCGAAATCCCGAGGCCAGCAAGAACGCAAAACAATCAGCCGCGAGCGCTTTGTCGCAGAGGAAGTCGCCCAAGCGCACGACATCAAAGAAAGTAGCGAAAGTCGCGTCAAAGGTTATGCGCAATCCCAAAGCAAGTGGAGCAGCAAAGTCGGTGGCCGCAAGCGCTCTGTCACAAAGGCGTCAGAAGCGAAAAAGCATCAAGAGCGCGGCAAAGTAGGAGGAGCGCAAGGCGCGGCTCAATGGCTGGAACCTGCAACGGAACTCACTGATTTGGGTTGCCGCGGAATCTTGCGAGAATAGTCTGCTTATTTAATCAAGCATATCAAGTGATTTGCCGGAGGAAATATCTTGAAACTGGTAACAGCATTCCTGGTAAGCGTTCTGCTCTCAGTAGTCACTGACCCCAAACACAAAGGTACCAACTGCGGGCATACGGAGCACGCCGATTGGAATCGGAGAGGTCGCGCCCGACTTTACGCTTGCAGATCAGAACGGGCACAAAGATCACCCTGTCTGACGCGAGGGGCAAGAGTCCTGTGGTCCTGGTCTTCTATCGAGGTTACTGGTGACCGTTCTGTGCTCGGCAGTTAGCCGAACTCCGGTCGCTCGTGAAGAAGGATGAAAACGTAAAGCTCTATGCGCTCAGCGTTGATCCACCGGACGTGAGCAAAACTTTTGCCGAGAAGATCGCTGCAGACGGCAAGGTCGCGATCAACTTTCCGATTCTTTCCGATCCGGACATAAAATCATCGATGCCTATGGGCTACTCGATCCCGCTTACGAAGGACAGCAGTTCTACGGCATCCCGCATCCGGCAGTTTATGTAATCGACAAAAACGGGAAGGTCTCATGGGTCAAGGTGGAATCAAACTACCGCCAGCGCCCCACAAACGAGGAGATTCGCACTGCCATCGATGCATTAAAGAAATGAGTCGATCATTCTGATTCGACTAACCAGCATTGCAAGGAGCTGTTGGTGTCAACGCCAAAATTTATCCCGCTTGTCGGCTACCAGGAGTACCCACCGGATGAAATGAAACAGCGGGCGGTTTCGTTTTATGAACAGATGAGACGCCGGCGCACGGTGCGCCAGTTTTCCGATCGTCCTGTGGATCGCGAGATCATCGAGCAATGTATTCTGGCGGCAGCTACAGCGCCGAGTGGCGCCAACCTTCAGCCCTGGCACTTTGTGGTTGTCAGCGATCCATCCGTGAAGCGCCAAATCAGACTAGCTGCCGAGGAAGAGGAAAGGAGTTTTACACTCGGCGCGCGCCAAAAGAGTGGCTGGAAGCGCTGGCGCCGCTGGGCACGGATGAGCACAAAGAGTTTCTGGAGACGGCGCCATATCTCATCGCGATATTTGTAGAGCGATACGGAAAATTGCCGACGGGTGAGCCAGTAAAGCATTACTATCCGAAAGAGTCAGTGGGATTAGCCAGCGGGCTTGTTGATCACCGCCATTCACCAGGTTGGCCTGGTCTCGCTCACGCACACGCCCAGTCCCATGAAGTTCTTGAACGAGATCCTGGGAAGACCAGACAACGAGTCGCCGTTTCTTTTATTGGTCGTAGGCTATCCCGCCGCGGACGCGATGGTGCCGGACATCAAGCGAAAAGACTTTGAAGACGTGTGCACGTTCGGGTAGCCGGCTTAGGTTCCGATCCACTCACAGCGGCCAGTAGTATGGAATCAACAGCAGCGCCAACACCGCGAGAATAATATCCAGCGGAATTCCCATTCTCACGAAGTCTTTGAATGAATATCCGCCTGGGCCGTAGATCATCAAGCTGGTCTGATAGCCAATCGGCATCGCAAACGCTGCCGAGGAGCCAAAGGTTACTGCCGCCAGCAAGGCCATCGGATTGATGTCCATTTGGAGCAGCGCTGGAAATCGCCACGGGACCAAGCAGCGCCACCGTCCCGCTATTCGACATCAATTCTGAGAGTATGACGGCCACGAAAAAGAAGGCCACCATCACCACAAATGGACCGGTAACTCCCGTGAGGCTGGCGAGGCCGAACGCAAGTTTTTCAGTCAGGCCAGTTTTCTCCAAAGCTGCGCCGAGCGCCAGCGAGCCAGCCAGCAGAAACACCAAACTAAGATCAATCGCCCGATAAGCTTCGCGAGGCTTCAGATATCCGGTCAGCATCAGCACCACGCAACCCGCTGTGGCTGCGGTCACGATCGGCAACAGCCCAAACGAAACCACACCGATGACGGCCGCGAGCGTAGCAAGGGTAATAAGGAGCCGGCGCGGGACGTTCTTCAGGTACGCTAACCGTTCCCACCACCAGAAAGCCGGGCGAATCATCAAGCGCTGCCAAAGCCTTACGCGAAGCCTGGACCACCAGCATGTCTCCGGCGTGCAATCTGACTCGCGAAGGCCGTTCGTTCATGCGACCGCGACGGCGCAGCGCCAGCACCGCGGCGTCATACCGTTCAGCGAACCTAGCGGATTTCAAAGTGCTCCCGACGAGTCCCGACGGCGTCAGCACCACTACTTCGGCAAGCTCGGGTGTAACTTGATCCGGTGCTTCGCTTGGCTGATTTTGCTCATCATTGCCACTTTCAGAAGTCTTCACAGTCGCGGTCTCGTCCGCTGCTTCTGACAGGGGGTCCTCTCGAAACCTCTTCGGCGTCTTGATCTCCAGGTTCTGTCGCTTGGCAAGTTTCAGCAGTTCAGTCAGCGGGCCACGCATTAAGAGAGCGTCACCTGGTTGCAGAACCTGAACCGGCTCGTCTTCCAGACTCTTCACTTGTTCATCGCGCACTAACGCTATGACCTCTACATCGTAGTCTCTCTGTATCTCCTCCGCGGCGACCGGTTTGCCCAGGTATCCGGAGTCCGGTTTCGCAATGAGTTCGGCAACGTAGGTAGCCTCTTCTTTTTCCGGCTCTTCGTCCTTTCGACCGGGCAGGAACCTGCGGCCCACGAACAAAGCATACAAACCACCGACGAGCATCATTGGCAAGCCCACTTTGCCCAGCTCGAACATGCCAAAACCCGGGAGTCCCTGTTGCCGTGCAAACTCGTGGGACACGACATTTGTCGAAGTTCCAATCAGCGTGCACATGCCGCCGAACGTAGCCGCATGCGACATCGGCATCAACACCCGGCCCGGACTGAGGCGATGACGCCGGCACGCGTCCAGAACGATCGGGATGAAGACGGCGACCGCGGCTGTGTTGTTGATGAAGGCGGAAATAATGCCCACGACCACCATGAGCACGCCGGTGAAGAGCAATTCCGATCTAACGAACGGCGCAAGCACGCGTCGAGCTACGAATGCCGGAGCTCCTGTGTGTTCAATCGCCGCCGAAAGGACCAGGATGGCCGCTACTGAAACTGTCGCTGGATGACTAAATCCGGAAAAAGCTTCGCTCGGCGTCAGAATGCCGGTAATGAGCAGTGCCAACAATGCCAGTAGCGCCGTGACGTCTGGCGAAACTCTTTCGCTGACGAAGCCATAAATTGCTCCGGCAAGAATCAGGAGCGTTAAGAGGGCCTTCACAGCTTCAGGGCTAATTGGGAGTTGGGGCATCGTTGACAGTCCTGTTCACTATGCCGGCACCAGAAACACCGGACAGTTAGCCGCATCGACCACTCGATCAGCGACACTACCGACGGAGGCGCGGCCTTCGACATTTCCTCGGCCATGCGTTGCCATCATGATAAGGTCCGCTTTCTCAGACATGCTCACTTCCAGGATTGTACGCACCGCGCCCGACCCTGTGACCAGCGCGCGGGCGTTATAGCCACGCTCGCGCAAGGCATTGGCGACGGTTTCCAGGTACTGCTCGATTTTTGGTTGTTCGGCATCGGCTTCCGGGACTGACAACAGGACTATTTCACTGCCAAAGGTATCCGCCAGCAACCGCGTGTACGGCAAGATCTTCTCCGCTTTTTCGGAGCCATCGAGACTCACCAGCAGCCGCATGAACCGCGTGGTTCTGGTCTGCCACCTCTCCGTTGGGCGCAGGAGCAATAAGGGCGTTTCAAGTATTCTAATCAACTTGTTGGCCACATCACCAACATACATGCGATCGAGTCCCGGCATCCCGTGCGTGCTCATGACGATTAAATCCGCCTCGCTCTCATGGGCCAGCTCATTGATCTCTTCCGCGACTTCACCTGATCTGTAAATTAACTCGACGGGAATCTGTGATTGTTGCAATTGCCATGAGATGTGATCCAAATATTCGTTAAGCTTCGGCACGCCATCATCTGTGTCAACTGTGACCAAAGTCAGTTGGGACTGATATATGTGCGCCAGGGTTTCCGACATGGGCAGCGCGTGTTCGGCAAAGGCGGTGCCGTCAAGCGGCACGATGAGGCGAAGAAATTTGGGTTTGTCCTGGGGCACATCCGCGCGCTCAGACGGGAGTAGATACTGCCCGACGAAAAACCGGCCCAGATGTTCGTCGAGTGGTTTCGGCTCGCCCTGCTTTGAACGAAAATACGTAAAGGCAAAGTAGAGAATCGGAATCATGATCAGGTATGTCCAGGCGCCTTCGGTAAAGCGCTCGGCAAAGATGATGAGCGTCGCGCCCGTAGTCAGCAGGGCGGCGACGATTGTGCCCACCAGCGCGGCGAGATGTGCGGCTGAAAAAGATGTGCGCAACTCGCGCGTCAATCTTTTGGCAGCAGCCCACCCGGTCATGCTCAAGAGAATAAAAACGCCGGCAGCATAGAGTGCGAGATAAGTTTCTTCGTGGGTACCCAACACGAGGTAGCAGGCGGCAACGATGCCGACTTCCAACCATACTGGCTTGTCCGCCACGTCATACTTGTTCCGCGTTCCCAGTGATGCAGGGATGTAGTTGCGATATCGCAGACCGAGCGCGAGATTCTGCAAGCCTTGCGCGCTCGCCGCAGAAGCTGAAGCCAGCACAATGATCCCGATCAGAGTCCCCGCATAAGCGAGCGGCGATGGCAGCAATTTATCCATCGTCTGAGTAAAGACCGAAACCTCCGAGTGTGTCGGGTCAGCCAACTGGAGCACCGCAGGGCCGACTATCAACATGGTCGCAGCCGTCGTACCCATGATGATGAGCAAGCTCCCAAATGCTTTGCGACTCTTTTCGGCGGCTGTTCCACCATAAGCGGCGACGAGGTTGGCAAAGATTTCGATGCCAGTCATGAGGGCGAGAATTCGCGCATAGCCGCCGAAGGTGAAGTTCAGATATTTCGGGCTAAAGGCCTGAAGATTGAAATCGGGCAGATGGAAGCCCAATCGCCAGATCGTCGCGATGATCATGACCCACAGCAAGGCAAGCACGGCCAGCGTCGCGGGGCCAAAAGTACGCGCCGCAACTTTGGGCCCGAGGTTGACCAGCCATCCGGTCATGACGCTAAGCAGGATGGCGACGGCAGTGCGGTATTGAATGCCGAAGACCGACTGGTTCAAGATCGGCAAGCGGTCTGCGATGAAGGTCACGAGCGCGGCCATGCTAACCAGGAAAGTCAGCGTGTATTCGATAAACGTAATGCCGGCGTTGATCTTGACGGCCCAGCTGCCAAACTCCTCTTCAGCCAAACCGCTGCCGCCGCTGCCATCCACTACCCAACGCATCACGAGGCGATACATTGCCGAGACCATCGCCACGGTCAGGACCACCAGCCACACGCTGGCCCCAAAAGTGACTTCGGCAACGCCTGCGACTACGATCAGTTTCAGAAACGGGCCAAAGACGTAGAGAGGCGAAGTCGCCGGATCGCCGCCACCGGCGAGCGCGCCTTCGAAAGAGTTCCTCAGCTTGTGGGATACATGGGCCATTAAATCAATGCGCGGAAAGTATGCACTATGAATACGAAAGCTCCGAAGGCAAACTTATCGCAGTGGGCAGTTTGATGAGCGGAGCGCAGGTGAGACTACAACAGTGGTCCTAGAGGTACGGGCATCGAGGCGCGCGAATCTGGGGCAGGGAAACTGGACTGCAACGACACTGGCGTGCAACCGAGGTTTCGCTTAGAGTGAGTTATTTGGGTCTCCCGGATTTTTTTGCAGCCGTGGTCTGATGTCCCGCAGATTTCAGAAGGGGAGCACAATTCAAAATGAATAAGTTAACGAACGCTTTGCCGCTAGTTCTGTTGTTGGTCTGCATATCGCTCGTGCCGGCATACGCGCAACAGGCGCCATGCAGCGATCCCGGTTATCGTCAGTTCGATTTCTGGCTCGGGAAGTGGGAGGTCTTCGGCCTGGACGGGAAACTGGTGGCCACCAACAGCATTGAGAAGGAGTATGGCGGATGCGTGGTCCATGAACGCTACGCCACCCTGAAAATGTATACAGGCGAAAGTCTCAACACTTATGATCCAGCGCGAAAGGTGTGGCATCAGACGTGGGTTGACAACACCGGAATGCTCCTGCTTTTGGAGGGCAAGTTTGATGGCAAAAGCATGGTCCTTGAGGGTAAGACCCTGGACACCGCCGGCAAAGAGATCAGGCATCGGATTACCTGGACGCCCAATACGGATGGGAGTGTGCGTCAACTTTGGGGGTCGACCGACGCGAAGGGCACGCGGACGGTGGCGTTTGATGGGCTCTACAAGCGGAAGATGGATACCAGGTGAGTTTGTGAAACTATGGCCGCTTTGAACTGCACGGCGGAACTACCCGGGCGGTCAGTCCAGGCGAAGGGCAACGTGCCTAACTCGTCCTGCGTCTCCCATTAAGAGTGTTCAAAACCCGGAACACCTTCCTATAGACAGGGCTCCAATTGATAAAGAGAAGAGGCGAGCCCAATGCAGTTCTCAAGAGATCTAAGTCAACAAAGCAGGTTCTTCTGGTGGATCGTAGGGTTCGCGCTCATCTCGTTGCTTGGAGTAATCGACTACAAGGCCGGGATCGAGTTTCGTTTCGCTTTTTTCTACCTCATTCCGGTAACCCTCGTCGCCTGGTTTACCGGGATGAAACCGGGCGTTGCGGCGTCGACCCTCAGCATTCTCAGCTGGCTAACCGCAAATCTATTGCTCGGTAACGGCTTCTCGAACCTTAAGGTCGGCTTCGGAAACACGGCAACTATTCTTGGCTTCTATCTCGTCGTTTCGTTGTTGGCGTCAAAGTTGAGCGAAGCCTTGCGGCGTGAAAGGGGGTTAGCCCGCTCGGATTATTTAACAGGAGCCTTGAACGCGCGCGCGTTTTACGAAATAGCGCAGATGGAGATCGACAGAGCGCGTAGATACAAGCACCCTTTTACCATTGCATACTTCGACGTTGATAACTTCAAAGCCGTTAATGACCAAGCAGGTCACCACGCCGGCGACGATCTACTGCGCATCATCGTCAAAACCATCAAGGAGTCAATCCGGGCAACCGATCGCGTTGCGCGACTCGGAGGCGATGAATTCGCCGTTCTTTTTCCGGAATCGCGATCTGAATCGATTGACCGAACTATCAATAGAATTCAAGAGAAGCTCTTAGCTGTCGCATCTGGCGGCTTGGCGCCGGTCACCTTCAGCATTGGGGCGCTGACCTGCCTTAGTTCGCCGCCAACGGTCAACGAAATCATGAAAATAGTTGATCGACTTATGTACTCCGTCAAGAGTGAAGGCAAAAACAGGCTCAAGCACGAAATTCTGACTGAGCCACAAGACAAGAATGATTTGGCGTCAGCGCAATCCGACATTAATAACTGACAGGCGAATACCCGAAGCTCACCAGCGAGCGACCGCGAGCCTGGTTATGTCAATTTCCACCCGTTCTTCGACTCGCTCTCGATCACTCACGGCATCGCGCGCCCCGAAAGTCTCGCGGGTGCGCCCCAGATTTCCTGTTCCGGCGCGCGGATGTCGAGGCGCATCGCGTCTTCAATCTTTTGCGCAAACGCACGACATCACGAATTCGTGTCCTCTTTATCGTCCCTTGGTTTGTCCTCCTTCAACTCGGTGAGCAGCCGCAAGGTCAGAAAATTTATTAAGCTCAAGATGATAGCGATTTCGTAACGACGGAAGGCGACAGCCGCGCCAATCGCTCCCGTGTTCCAGACGCTGGCAGCGGTTGCCATGCCCTGCACGTTCATTCCGTGTTTGAGGATTGCGCCGCCCCCTATAAACCCAATGCCGGTCATCAAGCCCTGAACGATGCGTGCGGTACTTTCGGTTTCCCCGGCGAAGACGCTCGTAGCTAGTAAAATGTAACCGCAGCTCGCGACAGCAACGAGCGGAAAAGTGCGAAGGCCGGCGCTGCGCGCGTTGTGTTCTCGCTCCCATGCGACCGGCATCGCAAGCAGGTACGCGACGGCGACGCTTACCAGATTCCCTCCGACTTGCCACCAGTCGATGACAGTAAAATTCATCCCGCCTTCCTCCCGGCGCCCACGCCCGTTTGCTGCCCACGCTCCGCGGCGTCATTGCTCAAGCCCGTGTCATTCTGCGTGTCCAGATACTTGTCCCTCTCGATGTCGTCCTCGCGTGACCCGGTCGCGTCATGAAACAGCACCACCGTGTGCGGAAACGGCATATCAATTCCGGCGCGATCAAGCGCCAACTTTATCCCGGTGGCGACGCGGTCGGAAACTTCAAGCACGCTGGCCCGTCTCGACTGTATCCAGAAACAGAAGGTGAAGTTTACGTAAGACGCTGCAAGTTCAGTGACATAAACCGCAGGAGCGGGCTCGGCCTGAACATCTTCCGTTTCCCTGAGAACGCTTTTGATGGTTTCCCGCGCTTCTTCAAGCGAGTCAGGATAGCCGATGCCGACGGTGAACTTGAGTCGGCGCTTATCATAAGCAGTGCGCACCAGAATTGCGTTTGTATAGACGTCGCCATTCGGCAAGACGGCTCGTTCGCCATCGAGAGTCCGAAGGCGCGTCGAACGCACCGTGATTTCTTCGACTATGCCCTCGTAATCTTTAGTTCTGATCTGATCGCCGACCACAAAGGGCCTGCGCCACAGGATGAAAATGCCCGCAAAAAAGTTTTGCAGGACGTCCTTGAAGGCGAACCCGATCGCCACTGAGGTGATGCCTAAACCAGTGACCAAATCGCCGGGTTCGAAATGCCGGGAAAATTACAACTGCCGCGACGAACAGACCAAGGATGGTCACGACGAAGGAGGCGATGCGACCCAGGAGGTCCGCCAGGGTGAGGTCTATGCGCGTGCGCTCACCGGCGGTGTGAACGATCCCTTTGATGACGCGCGCAGGCGGAGCATCCGTCGGCAAGCTGCCGAACTCGGGGGTCTGAGATGTAGGCACGATCACTGGTCTGGATCCCAATCGACTGGTGAGGGATCGTCGCCAGCACAACTCTCAAGCATTGCTCGGTAAGTTCGCGGACTCTGCTACTTGTTCTCCGTTTCCGTGTCGCCGCTCGACGCTTCGTCGTTGGCTTCGGTCTGTCTCTCGCCGACAGGCGCCGCGCCGGGGATGAAGTTCGGCGAGCCCGGCTGCCCTGACCGGGCGGCATCAGGTTGGGTTAGGTTCTGTTTGTGAATCTCCGGCACGATGTCTTCGCCCTGGCGTTCGCGCCCGGCGGTCTTGTAATGGTCTGGATTGACGTTCGATTTGGTCATCGTTTCATCCTAAGTGTTGTGGAAACTGCCGGACTGCAGTTTTTATTCGTTGAACTCGCCGGCATGAATGCAAGTTCGTTTAAATGCTGTAGCGCAGGGTCGCGCCAACGCCGCCCATGGAAGCGAGCAGCGACGTATCTTCGATGAAATGGATGCGTGCCCCCGTATCTTTCGCGCGTCTGATTAGTTCATCAACGACGATACGCGGTTTACTGGTATCCAACGGTGCACTCTCACCGCCCGGTGCGTAGGCCTTGAGCACAGAGTTGACTTCATCCGGTTCGTGTTCGATCTCAGTCATGCCCGCGGTGAGAAACAGTTCGTCAACCTGTCCGTTCGCAAGCGCAGCGAGCGTGTCGGCGGCGCCGGCCACCCCGAGCCCTGTGCCACGCACCGCGTCCTTCAGTTCCGCAACTCTCTCCCGATCAATCTCCGCGTCGCGCGCGCGAAATGTTTCGAGCGTGCGCTCCATGATCTCTTGTTCCGTGGTGCGTATGTCGAGGCGCATCGTGTCCTCAGTCTTCTTCGCAAGTTCGGGGGACAGCTGTTGGCGCAAAAGTGGAATGATGACTTCATCCCCGGCGATGATGACATTCTCGATCCCCTCTTCGCGCACGATGCGGTCGAGGGCTTCTATCACATCCTGCGCATGGTGTTGATGGAGGTTGTCAACGTGACGCTGGTAGCGCATCTGCGACCAGCCGCCCACTTGTGTGCGGCTCATCGTTTCGCTCTGCACTTCTTCAGCCGCGAGAATTCGCCCGCGTCCGAAGACAAAGATGCGCGCGCGATTCGTGTCGGCAACCAGCACCGCGTAGCGACGATATTCATTCATCAGGCGCGCGAGCGGGTAAAGATGCGGCGTGTTGAAGGCGAAAAGCTGGTGGCGTTCAATTGGCAAGTCGACTTGCACCGGCAGGAAAAAATCATTCTTTCCCGCGCACGCGAAGATGACGATGCCGCTCGCCGACGGGCGTACTTCTTCCGCAAGATACTTTTCGATGCGCTCTGCGTCGCGGCGGAAACTCTCGCCTTCGGGTGTACGCGGTTCGAATGTTTTGGCGCGTGCCGAGAACTCGCGGCGAATGAACCGATCAAACTGATCGCGCCCGTGCTGGTTTGCCTGTGCGTTGAGATAAAGACTGACCACGGGCAGACCGCCCGAATCAAACTCGATGAGACGACTCAATACGTCTTCCAATCGTTGCGGTTCTCTCTCGTTTGTTCCCGTCTGCTTTGCTGTCTGACTCATTTAACTGCTCCTTAGATTTGACCAACACTTATTCTCAGTCATTCCCAGAAGGCAGCATTACTGCTAATTTCGAGAAATGTCGTAAGCCTCGCGCTTTGTTCTTTGGCTTAATAGTCATCCTATCATTTTTCGGTGACGGTTGAGGTCTCCTGGCCGGTGGTTGCTGACGGGGTCGGCGGTACGGCTTCTCCTACTTGTGACGTCACGGATTCAAGCGCGGCAGTCCGGATGTGCAGATCTCGCTGCGGAAATGGAATCGAGATTTTGGCGTCCCGCAATGCGGCATGGATGCCCAGCGTCAACTCGCTTCTTATTACCTGCCATCTCTTGAAATTACTCGTCCAGGCCCGAAGCTGAAAATTGAGCGCGCTGTCACCGAAGCCAATGAATAGAGCCTCGGGAGGCTGTTCAGTAATGATGTCCGGATGTTTTAGTCCGACTTCAGTTAGCAGTTCAATGACGCGCTCCGGATCTGTCCCATACGCGACGCCCACGGGAATCTCCAGTCGTCGCTGTTGATCGGAAAGTGTCCAGTTCAACACTTCTTCCGAGATAAGTTGTCCGTTCGGCACGATCACTTCAGAACCTTCCAGGGTACGAATGACGCTCGCCCGCATGCCTATGCGGCGGAGTCTTCCTTCGCGTTCGCCAACCTGAATCATGTCCCCGACATGCACCGGCCGCTCGAAGAGCAGGATCAGTCCGGAAACAAAATTGTTGACGATGTTCTGTAAACCGAAACCGAGTCCGACGCCGAACGCCCCGGCAAGGATCGTGAACTTGGTCATGTCAATCCCCATTGCGGCAACCGCGAAGAAAAAGCCGACGAGCAGGATCGCATAGTGCAGCATCGTCGAGACGGCGTAGGGGACGCCCCGCGCTAAACTGACCCGAGGATAAATGTCCTCTTCGAGCAGGAAGCGAAGGAACCTGGAAAGCAGAAACGCAACCCATACGGTCACAACGAAGGCGACGATGTTGCCCAGTGAGATGTTAAGCGCTCCCACCTCCAGTCTGGCATTTAAAGCCGCGCGGATGTTCTCGGACGTCGGCGCGCGCAGCGAAAACAGTTCGAGCGTGTACAGAGCCCATAGCAAGGCAGCGATCCAGCGCAAAGAGCTCTGCACGCGGCGCCGAACGAACCGCCGATGACGCCGCACCATACCCAGAAGCGAGATCGGACGAATCCGCAACGTGAACATGATGAGCCCGTCAGCAATCCTCACCGCTGCAAAGAGGATGATCGCAACATAAGCGCTGCCGAGGACTGCGTTGCCCACCAGGCCCGCAATGCTGACGTAGCCGAGTGCATTAGCGATGAAAGCTCCCAGAAAGACGAAGCCGGCGATTCGGGTTGAGATTCTGAGGATGGTCCATAGCCAATTACGTTCCGCGTCAGGAACTTCAGAGAGCCTCTTTGATTTGATTAACCAAAAGAGAAAGATGAGTCCGCCGAGCATCTCCGCCAGAAACAGCAGCCGCGACGCGAGCGTCAGGGCCGTCGAAATGGTGCGCAACAGGTCTATGAAATAGAAGACGACCAGGGCATTGAGGACAGGGAACAGAGGCCGTTCTACCAACTGCCTGAGAATGATGATCGTCGGGATGAGTGCCGCGGCGCCGAGGATGGCGTTCATCATGCGTGGCGCCTGGGGATAAACCCACCCGCTGGCCAGGATCGAAAGGACGAGCGCGGTAGCGACCGGAACGTTGAAGACCCGAGCGACACCTTCAAGACTCGGCTCGGCCCGCACCCATGGCTGGACGCGACGCCGGGCCCAGTAGAGAGCCGCAATCAGGCCCAGCAAGGTCAACGCATGAAGAATAAATCTCGGCGATTGCCGTCGAGCATACGCGCCGAGAGCGGTCCATTGTGTGGTGAAGGAATTTTGACTGTCCTGGAATAGGTTTCGCCCGGCGCGCGACCACACTTCAGCACTCCAGATGCCAGGGCTGTCTTTGACAAAGAGGCGGTTGATCGTCTCGTCGCGAACTTGTCTCACAGAAGCAAGTGCTGTCGGCGATACGCGCGTCTTGTTCGGCCACGCTGTTTTGCATGGTCAGGATTTGCGTGCGTCGTATCTCGATCGAATCGCGAGTCTGCTTAATAGCGGCGATCACACTCTGCATGCGCTGGAGAATTTCCGGCGGGGTGACTATCCTGGCGGTCTCTGTTTGATCTCCTTGAGCCTCGTCCGTCCCCGTCTGAGAGCTCTCTGCTTCGGCCAGAGTTTTAGCCCACGTCTGATTTAGTTGCGAAAGGCGTGTAATCTCCCGGTCGAGATCGGTCGCCCGAGTAGTCAGATCTCGTCTCCAGAGAAGTAGTTTATCAGCCAGAGTTTTCCATTCCGTCTCCAGGTTCTTGAGCGTCTCCAACGATGGACGCGAATTGAGTATCTTTTCGTTCTCGCCGAGCCGTGCGCCAATATCCTGGACCAGCACGGGCAGTTCGGCGTCGACAGTTGCGGTGATTTGATCGGAAGCCAGATCGGCTTCGAGGGTGCGCAGATTAGCGGACGCTGTCTCTGCCTGCGTGACTACTTCGGCCAAAGGGATCGGGGTCGGACCAGGCGCTGCCGTGAGACTCACCATCGGAGTTGGAGTCGGCGAAGCCGGGGCCGGCGAGGACGTCCGCTGTCCGCGCGCTACGGCGGCCAGCGCTGTAAGTGTGATGAGCGTGACGAGCAAGGACAACAGAGCCTGCCGAAAGCGGTAGGACCTCGTTCTATAGTCTGTTTCGGTATTCAGGTTGTGAATCATGATCTACGTTCATAGAGTCGCGTGCTGATCTGCCGTTCACCTGACTCAAGCAAAGCAGCGCCGCTTGAGCATTACTTAGCTCGCTCGCCGCACTGAATCCGCGATGGCGGGCAAGGAGTCGAGGCAGCGTCTTCCCACGTAGCCTACCAGATTGAAAAGGCTTGAAGAAACACAAGAGCCGCCACGGGTGCACAAAGCATGTGGCAGCTCTTGAGGGTTAATCCCGAACTTCAAATACTGCGCGACCAGATATCTACCTACGCCGTAGCAGCAGCGGCAGTCGGCCACAGGACCGTATCAAGGGGATATAGAATCCCATTTTCGGCCTCTACCTTCGGCAACATCACCTTGGCGGTGTCGGCAAGATTGATCTCTTTCAGATCCTCAGACACGTTGACCTTAAGAGTCCGACCCGCTTCGGTCTTAAGGGCATCAGCCTTTTTCAGATCCTCCACCATGAGCGCGCCGGGCACCACGTGGAGCAGCAATACCCTCTTTAGGTAGTCGCGGTTCTCCGGTTTTAGCAAGTCGACGGCTTTCTCTTTCGGAAGTTTGTCGAAGGCCTCGTTAGTCGGCACGAAGACCGTAAAATTGTTGTTGCTCGAAAACCTCTCGGTAAGCCCCGCAGCCTTGATGGCTTCATTGAACTTTGTGAACCGTGATTCGCTCGACACCAAATCAAGAATCCTCGTTTCAGGTGTGTTTGTCTTTTGCATTAATTCTCCTTTTAATAATGGTTTCTCGCAAGGCTATTCTTGCTGGTTCACGATTGCCGTGCGCACGCAGTTATTAGCGCCGCACCCGCAATAGCAAACGTCATGACAAGCAGCCTAACATTAAGCGCAGACACATTTCGTCAGAGGAATCCACCCTCGCAGTGAGTGATAACACTTACGACTGTGACCAATTGTGATTTTAGAAGCGAGTGGGGTAAGAGCGATTCGATAGTATCACTCAATCAGGCGGAGGTTGACGGTCCACGCATTTGCGTTTTCGCCTTCCTGCTTCAGCACGGTCCGTTCACCGGCAATTTGAGAGTGCAAAGAAAGGTAGTCTCTGATCGCGGTGATTCGAGCTTGTATCGTGGGATCTTCCTGCGTGCCCGGTCCCGCGTTCCCCAGAATTTCTAATCGGAGGTTGCGATGCTGCTGCAGATAGCCGGCGGCTTTGTCGAGCATTTCCTGACCGGCACGATCGAGGGATGAATCTTGAGCGCGGAAAAGCAATTGTCCCATTGAAACGGGAAAGCGGGAAAGTTTTACAGTTACCTGGGGCAAATCGAGACGATTTCTCACATCCTGTTGAATTAACGCTTGCGCATCAGACTCGATGTCGCGGTCGCTTAAATAACTTATGGTCAGATCCAATCGGTCGGATGGCCTGGTCGCGAGTTGATAGTTCACGAACTGTGCGGGCGGTGGCAGATAGAGTCCGGCGAACGCGCGGTCGATCCTTTCAAACAAATTCGTTTGCAGTTGGGCGACGGAAGGTGGCAGCGGCGGAAGATCCACCGTAGCCCTCGACTTCATCGCCGCTGCAGCCGTGGGGATTTCAACGATCTGTATTTCCAAAGAGCCTTTTGGTCGACCCAGGCCTGCCTCGAGAATGCGATCGAATTGGTCTTTTTCTACAGAGGCTAGAGGCTTGCTGGTCAGCACTCTGAGTTGGAGCGTTAACTTACCGTTGTGATCCGTTACCAACGTCTGATCTAAAAATGATCGCGTTTCACCGGTCGGCAGCTTGCCGAACTGCTTCTGCCATGTCTGCGTCACCAATTTGCGAACGCGGTTCTCTTTTTTCTGTTGGCTAAGTTCATTCTTGAGTTGATTGAACGAGCGACTGAGTGGGATCAGAATCACCAGAATAATGATGAGAATCATGAGCAGGCGTCCCGGCAGGGAGCCGATATGTCGAGCGGCCGCCACGCCCGGCAATCGCGCCAGTGTGTGGCGCAGTTTCATGCTTTCAGTGTCGCTCTTTTGCCACTCCTCGATTTGCTCTTTGACGCTTGGAACATCAATGTGAAGTAGAAGAAAAACGATCATCGCGGTAAAAGTTATGGCCACGAGATTAGTTAGGAAGAGCAAGCCGCCTCCCACTGCAACGCGCATCCCTTCTTCAGTGTTCAAACTTAGAGCCACCGCGATTCCGTAGCCGGCGACACCAAGCGGCGGCATTAAAGCGACGGCAATTGCCACGCCTGGAATCGACGTGACTACCCCTTTGATCTCTTTGCAGATTGCCAGGGAACCGATCGCGCCGGAGAAAAATGCGACCGCCAGATCCAGAGTGTTCGGATGAGTGCGGACGGCGATCTCGTTCGTAATCTCTTTGAAGGGAAGAAGCGTCACCAGCAGGAAGGAGAATCCAACCGCCAATAAGCAGCTCAAAGATCATATTGAGGGCCGAACGCAGGCCGAGTATCACGTCGCCCGTTGCCAACGCCAGGCCGCCTGCGAGGATGGGACCCATCAGCGGTGAGATGAGCATGGCTCCGATAATTACCGCTGGACTATTGAGGACGAGACCCAGAGTGGCTATCCCCGCCGCGAAGAGGGTTTGCAGCCAGTAGGAAGGATCGGTGAGCGTTGTTGACTTGGAAAGCTCGAGATAGAGCTCTGCTTTTCGCTGCGGGCTCACGCCCATTTTTTTTGCGAGCCAATCTCTAAAGCTTGTGATCATGCTGGGCACGTGCGTCTTTGACGCAACGACTTCGTTCAGGAGAGTCGTATTTCGAACAGTTTCAGATGAGTAATTCCACCCATTGTCGGTGCGTAACAATACGGATGCTCAACCGGAGCGAACGGTCTAGCATTAACTTTTTCAAGTGAATACTAATTCTTCCGTTTATCGCAACTGCGCCCCATAGTGATTTAGTGGCCGTCCGAGATAGTAATTCATATTCTATCCTACTTGTACCTTTGTACTGATCAATTGGATACTAACCATCCAACATTTATCCGGGCCAGGAGCTATCGATGGAGATTCTAGAAAAGAACATCGCCGGGCATGAGAGAGTCCTCTTCGGGGAAGACCAGGAAGCAGGCTATCGAGGAATCATCGCCATTCACAACACAGCGCTCGGCCCCGCGTTGGGCGGCACCCGACTCTGGAATTATGCCACTGATGCGGAGGGGTTGACGGATGTCCTTCGCCTCTCACGTGGGATGACTTACAAGAATGCGCTTGCAGGTCTGCCGCTCGGAGGTGGCAAATCAATTATCTTTGCTTCGGACAAAATCCCGGACAGAGAAAAACTCTTTCGCGCACATGGACGTTTCATCGAGACATTGGGCGGTTCGTATATCACCGCAGAGGATGTGGCCACGACGACGGCCGACATGGGATTCGTGGCTTTGGAAACAAAACATGTGGTCGGATTGGCAGAACGATCCGGCGATCCTTCACCCGTAACGGCCCACGGAGTATGTCGCGCCATACTCGCTTCCGCCAAATATCGCTGGTCGTCAGAGGACGTGACTGGCAAAACGATTGCGATTCAAGGCTGCGGCAGCGTCGGCTATCACCTGGCAATGGAGCTGCATCAATCGGGGGCAAAGCTGATCGTGACGGATATTGCCCCCGAACGAGTCAAGCGGTTAGTCGACGATTTCGATGCCGAAGCAGTGGCGCCGGAACAGATTTATGGCGTCAGTGCAGACATCTTCGCGCCCTGTGCGCTGGGAGGCGTTATCAACGACGCAACGCTGCCGCTACTTAAGGTTGAGATCGTGGCCGGTGCGGCCAACAACCAGCTTCTCGAAGATCGTCATGGTGAGGCGTTATCAGAGCGAGGCATTCTTTATGCCCCGGACTACGTTGCCAATGCGGGCGGCGTGATCAATGTCTGTATCGGAGCGCTTGGCTGGGAGCGTGCACATACTACCGCGAAGGTAAACGGGATCTACGACACAATGCTCAACATCTTTCAGTTAGCGGAAACTGAAGGGATTCCCACCAGCAAGGCTGCGGATTGGTTAGCCGAACGACGATTAGGTGTCGAAGCCGGCCGAGATACCAAAGACTTCAGCATAGTAGAAATAGCGACTGCCTGATCACCCTGTTGTCAGGAAAGAACCAGCGACTTTGCGGTGCGGCTAGTGACGAAGTCTCGACGCTACGACTCAAGCTCTCAATCCCTGACTGACTCTGCAAGGGCCACTCGAAATGGGAAGGACGATGAGGTTCTGATCAACCATGCCCCTTCGGCAATCAGCTTCGATAAGTCTAATAGATCCCAATGGTTTACACTGGGTGCCGAAGGTGAAGTTCGGCACCCATACATCAGACACCAAGCGTCCCAAACCTACAGGATGATGTTGGCCCATCCGCCTTCTTATGGTGTCGGTTTTTGACAACTTGGAGTAGCGTTTGACGGGTAAGTCTGTAATGATCACAGGACCAATTGCCCCGTGGATTGATTAACCTGAAAGCCGACCACTGTCACCCACCATGGAGACGTGTTTGTGCCTCCAGCGTCAGTGACGAAACGAACGACACTCCACACCAAGACGGCCACATACGTGATGGCGAATCCTTTCTGGTTAGGCGAAAAACATTTAGTTTGACTCTGTTGCTGTTGCCGTGACCGTGCTTGCGACCTCCATAGCTTTCGTTAACCCGATGCAGATAAACATGAAACTGCCGAACCCTTGCGCTCAACGTAACCTGCGGTTGGATTCATAGCCGTTCGGCGAAAGAATTCGAATTGCGACCCAACCTTCATAGCGAGTCAGACTCGCGTCGCCGAGAGTCCAGCTGCGTTTCTACTAACTTCACTCCCGATCCTCAAAATCAACGTAACCTTCCGGGCCGGTTTCACCGTCGCTGCGAATGAACGTGTATTTGACGCGGCCTGCGGCGCTTGCCTGAATCTTGCCAGCAAATCTGATCGACCCCGGGCACGGTAACTAGTCGGCACCGCATCGAGGCCCGCGCTTTCAACGCGAAACTCCTGCGCACTTGCGGCATTCACTGTCATCGCGACTAACAGCCCCCCGGCACAAGTTACCGTAGTGAGTTTTTTCGTGAGTCTTTGAAACATTGGTCTCTCCTCTCATTATCGCACCGTAAAATTGAAGTGTTTTCATCTGCACTTTTCGATCGCCGCTGCTGCCCTTAGCGCACCGACATGTGACTCAACGTGCTGGCCGCCAGGGTTCAACTAAATTTCTCTCCTACTTCTGGAATCGAGATTCGCGGAAGAAAACTGGCATGGGTTCAGTCAACGGGCACGAATCAAGAAAAACGGTTGGCCGGCGGCGAACCGGGCCGCCGAATGCATTCCAGCGGCCTGGATCACCAAGTCTTGACCACGAAGAGTCACGAGCCGCAACCGTACGCGGTGAACTTAAATCTCTGGTTGTAGGCCGGATTGTTTTCCCACTGTTTGGCGACGCCGTCTATGATCGTTAAGAGTTTCCCGCTGTGCCTGGCGACGAGGTAGTAATAGCCGTCGCCAGCTGGTTGTAGTCTCCACTGCTGGTTTCCGAGCGGGGCGAAATCAAAGGGATACTGTTGGATGGGGACACCGTTGTTCGTGAATGGTGCTCCGCCTTGAACATTGAGACTCATCAGGCTGTGCTGAGCCGTGATTTGGTAGGCGCCGTCATCTACCAAACGGAGCTGCCATTTTTGGCTCGCCTGCGCTCCACAATTCCATACGCCCACCGCCGAGATGCTCATGGATCCACCGGAGACGTCGAGACACCTTTGACTGCTCTTCTCAGTGATTCGGTAGGAAACTCCAACTTCAGGAAAACTAGCGAACGCGTTCCCGCCAGAGCCAAAGACGAACAACAAAAGGGCCAACAGGCTTGGTTTAGGTAATCTGGTTTTCATGACTTTTTCTCCTTCTTCGTATTAGCCGCACTGTGGTGCGGTTGAGGTTGAACAAGCGACGGAAGCACACGCTCGCTGGGATCAGAACGACGAGGTTAAACAGCTAGTCGACGTTGAAAGCTTTAGGCCGCGCGGTTTGCAGCAGCCTTAATTCTGGTCTCCACTTATAGAAACGAAATTCGGGGAAGAAAACTGGCATGGTTGTCTAATCCTCCGACTCGCGCCCTTAAATTCGGTTAGCGAGTTTGCTGGGAGGTGGTATATTTCCCGCAAACAAGCAGGACTCCTAACCGTCCCGTATTCCCAGGTACCTCGAATGTCAGACGGCCATTCAGTCACTCAGTTATTGGAGCAGTGGAATAGTGGCGACCGAGAGGCGCTGGACAAACTGATGCCGCTCGTCTATGCGGAACTGCGGAAAATGGCTAAACGTTACATGAGCGGTCAAAAACCCCGGTCACACGTTGCAGACAACGGCCCTAATTCATGAAGCCTATCTGCGGATGGTCAGCAGGAAGATAAACACCTTGAGAACCGCGCGCATTTCTTCGGTGTTGCAGTCTCAGGCAATGCGCCACATTCTCGTCAATTACGCGGGCGCCAGACATGCCGATAAGCGCGGCGGCGGAGCACGTCCTATCTCACTGGAAGATGCTGTGCGCCGGTTACTCAGGAACGGGCCGCGGAGCTCGTAGCCTTCGGCGATGCATTGAAAGAGTTAGAGGCGCTTTCAAAGCGCCGGAGCCGGGTGGTGGAATTGCGCTACTTTGGGACACCAACAACTTCGGGGATACAACTATTGGGAGAGGAGGCGCTGGAGGCAGGACGAAATACCCAGGGAAATAGACACCAAATAAGGGAAACTACTGGCTCCGCTGGTTTGACCCGCCGCCAGACTATTCCAAGGGATTTTAGCCATTTGATCGGCCTCACCTCGTCTTACGACACGATTACGAACCAATTTAACGGGCCTAACGGTCATCAAGTATCGCTCGTCTGGTTATGTATCAACACGTCCCGTCACCATCTTAGCCCTCTCTTCATGCCTCTTCCGAGGGAAATACTAATGGGCCGTGCGATTGCGAGACCTTTGAGTCTCGCCCGCTGATTGGCTTAGGCCGAGGCGTTAGTTTTTCAGACTTGCTTGATAAAAGATCGTTTTCCACTCTCCTGCTCGCTTCACCCATACGGATGTCGCATAGATGGCAAAAGTCGGACCAGGTGCCGTGTTGACTGTGCCTCGTGCTATGTATGTTATTACCGCGGTGTCTCGATTGGATGTAATCACTTTGATATCACTAAGTGTAAAGTCCGCCGGACCCAAACCGGCCTTTCCGAATGACTCTTGCCTCGTTGTCCTGCTCACTGTCAGATCGGGATCATAACCAATAGAGATACAGTCATCGGCGTAGAGGGCTTCAACACTGGACCATCGTCCCAACCGTAGCGCATCCCATTTCTGCCTTTCCTTAACCAGAACAATTGATTCGGTTTCTGAGTCCCGACGGATATTTCCACGATCGCTTTGAGCCAGGCACGCCGAAGAAGTTGAAATCAACACCAACAGAACTGCAAGTGCATTTTTCATCAGCTAGTTTTTCCTGAAATTCAATGGAATAGCCGTTGCTCATTGCTCGGAGCGTAAGGGCCAGTCTACAGATGGATCTCGTTAGTACGTTTCTTGATTCAATCACTACTGTTCCTGATATCTTTGATGAAACGAACGGCGTTTCCGGACTTGTTCCCCGGGCGACTCAAAGTCCACCGCCCTCTCGGTGTTCGCCGTCGATCCCATCGGTCCCGGTAAATCGATTCCGCAGCTTCAACCTGATCTCAGTGGCAGCGAAAGCCGTTGCCTTCGACCGAACAGTCTCTCGCACCTCGGGGAAATGCGCGCATGATGCTAACGCTTCCACCGTGAGCTCGATATTCGCAGACGAGCGTCCGATTGCCTCCGATGGTCTGCACGTTCACTCGGTGCAACTCACCAATCTGGGGCGTGTTCCACCACCCCTCCGGAAGTGAAGTTGTTACTTCCGTACGCGCTTCTGTGACAGGGCAGGCAATGAATTCTCCGCGAGGCATTGCAGCAGGCGCACCGGGGCCTCCGGTCGCAACGGAGGGTTGCCGGTTCGGCACTGCTGAAGGCGCAGTAGCGGCCGCACCCAAAGATGAGACTCCGTCGGTGGCGTCTAGCAAATTGTTCAGCGATGGCGATTCTCTACAACTTCCTTTGAACCAAGCTTGGTCCGATTTAAATTGGTTCGGAGTTAGAACACTAATAGATTGCCACCCCACGAAGCGTGGCGTTCCACTAGCGTTTTCCAGGACCCATTCATTGCTCACGTCCTTGGATCCAGCTTCCTTGAACTCCATTGCGTAGGTGGGTCCTGCGATTCCATCGCTCCGCGTGAAGGTGTACTTCACAGTACCCGGCCCATTCGCAGTGATGTAACCGGAGAAGACCACCCTCGGAGGGCATGGCCCATTCATCATCTCCCCGTCTGTCTTGAGTAACGCTTCTGTGACGCGGAACTCTTGCGCTGAGGCCACGAAAGCTAAACTGACGATCGAAAGCAGGGACGTTGCGAAACGTTTAATGGTCGAATTGCAAAACATTCTTCTCTAACTCCTTTGTGGCTGTGAGACTTGGCATCTCCACTTATGAAAACGTGATAAAAAGGGGAAAACTGGCAGAGCCGTTTCACCGAGGACGAAGTGGTCGGGTCGCCTAGTGTGTCATTTGCACTTCTCGACAGCCGCAGTCCAACCAAGTATCCCGACGTTGAACCGGAAGCAGGCAATTGTCCTCTTAGCATCGGTGCTACCGTTGCAGAGTTTGTCGACATGGACTGGATGGACTGGCGCCCAGATCATTCCATCACCCCACGAAACTTCCCCGGATTGCAACGAGCTTTTGCAGAGTGCGACTGCCCTGGAAAACTCGCCCTCTATCGGTGCTAATACGACCGTCTCCGCATTCGTGATTGAGGCTGACGCGTCATTTCCACCACGCACACTGGTCGCCGATGCAGAAGTTGGATTCCATAGTTCTCCCCTGAATGGCGGAAGTGGCGGTCGTGGAGTAGGTAAAGGGGCCGGCAAATAGCTGGGGGGTGGGACCATGCAGCCGCCAGTCCCATTCGGCTGCACGACGCATTTGGTTCCCGTAGGGCATGGAACGGCCTTAGAGCCAAAGGCAAACCCCCGAGACTCCCCGGAAATCCGCTTTGCTTGAGCCGATGTCAAGAACAAGCCATGCACAATTACGTCTGCACCGTCGCATACCATTGAGCCAGAGCGAATGGCTGGATTGTTGTCGTCGGGGTCCGAGCCGCTTTGGCTAAACGTAGAGAGAAGTGTCTGCCGGTTGAGGCAACGGTTATCGTCTTCGCCGTCTCTGTCCAAATCGCGGGTTCCAGGTGTGGTCGGATTGCAATCCTCATCGTGACCCTCCGCATCACAGTATTCAACGTTTCCTGGGTAGCGAAACCGGTCATTGTCGTCACAATCGCGGCCGCCGCACCTTTCCGAATTTACGCCGTCACCATCTGCATCCGCCAGCATTCCCTCACAACCAAGGAGGTTTGGTGCCGGCTGTTGGGACGCAGCTTTTGCAGGAGGTAACGGCCGGGTGCTGCCGCGTAATGGCGCAAACAGGAGCAGGCTCCCAAACACGAACACCATGGAGGCTCAACCATCCTAGTCGTGAAGGTTTGGTCCAACGCCCGCTCGTTAATGCCTTTCTCATCCTGCTACTCCTTCTTACACAGTGTGCGGAAAATAGGGTCTTCACAATGGCTATCTGCTACGAGATCCGCGAAGGTGGGGACCTAAAAGAGCAAATACTTTTCACTCTCAGGAAGTTATTTGCACTTCTCGATCGCTGCGGCCCAACCCAGATCCTGGACATTAGCTTGGAAGCAGGCAATCGTATCCCTCGCGTTCCTCGTCCCGCTGCACAACCTGTCGACGTTGGCTGATGCCCAGCTTGTTCCGCCGCCCCACGAGATCGTCGCTCCCAGCAGCGTGCTCTTGCACTCTGCCACTGCCGCAGACGATCCGCCTCTTGGTTCCGTGGTTACGACAACTACTGGCGTCACGAGGTTGTGAATACACTCCCACCCGAATGCCGCTGCAGTTCCGGCCACACTAAGGCCAGCGCTACCTGTAGTCTCCAAGATTGCCAATGTAGATCTTGCCGGAACAAGCTCTGCCGCCGTACCAGAATTGCAACTGAGGATGGAGGGACCAGAAATCGTGCAGGTGATCAACGAGCTTGCAAGGCCATTAATCACTAAACTAAATGTCCGCGATCGAGTATTACCCGGCGCAACATCCACTTGCACTGCAAAGTTCATTGCCGTGCATCCGCGATTCGGAGATAACGTCTCCACCGCAGGTGCGAACACTACAGCCGTCGAAAGGCCATTGGCGGCCCCTACATCTGAACCCCTGTTGGTCAGTCCCGAAATTCGGCCGGAAAACATGCCGCCCGAGCCGTCCTGGGCTTGAACCGAGGTGTTGACGAGCACAGCAAGTAAGACGATTTTCAATAGGCTCCTTCGCACTAGTCTGGCTCTCATTACGCTCTCCTTTCTGTACAACTCACCAAAGTTCAAGAGGTGCGGCTGGACTGTCTGTAAGCCATTCTTTCTTGAGGTGGTCTATCGAGTTATTTATAGAAGCAGGTAGCCCGAACACACTCTTCCCACCTCAACCGGTCTACATCTTGTCCGCGCTCTTGAGCCGTGATGTGCCGGTGACCCAAGTCAATTTGTTGTTGTGGAAAAGCAAGCCCTGCATTACTTTTTTTGAAAGGGAGGGTGCCGAACTCGCCCCGGTTTTTTCAAAGAACAGAATGATGGACCTCAGTCTGAGCATGAGTAAGCGAGGCGAGTGTCATGCCGCACAAGGCGGCCAGCAGCAGGCGCATCCCTTGCTGCAATGATAGTGAAAGGCATTGGCGGATGTGACTAAACATACGAATCAAGTCTCCTTCGAAATATTTTGATCTCACTTATAGAAACGAGATTCGTTACGGAAAACTGGCATGCCTGCTGGAGCTCATCGTTCTTCCGGTCAGCAGCAGGTCATAGAGTTCAGTTGGAAGGTGGTATAGTTCCCAGCCACAAGCAGGATTCTCAATCGTCCCCAACTCAGTCTGAAGGAATTTCCAGATGTCAGACGCGCATTCAGTCACGCAATTATTGGAGCAATGGAATAGTGGTGATCGTGAGGCGCTCGATAAGTTGATGCCACTCATCTACGAGGAATTGCGGAAGATGGCGAAGCGTTACATGGGCCAGCAAAACCCTGGTCACACCTTGCAAACCACCGCGCTCATCCATGAAGCCTACCTTCGCATGGCCAAACAGAAAGAGAAACACTTTGAGAACCGCGCACATTTTTTCGGCGTCGCGGCGCAGGCAATGCGACATATTCTGGTTGACTACGCCCGCGCACGAAATACAACCAAGCGAGGTGGTTTAGCGCGACCGATTTCTTTGGATGAGGCTGCTTTGGTGACCGAGGAACGCGCCGCTGAACTAGTTGCCTTCGACGATGCCCTGAAAGAACTAGAGTCACTTTCAGCACGTCAGAGCCGGGTCGTTGAGTTGCGTTACTTCGGCGGCTTAAGCGTGGAAGAAACGGCCACGGTTCTGGCGGTTTCACCTGAGACCGTAATGCGAGATTGGAATATGGCGAAGACCTGGCTACATCGCGCCCTCAGTCCCAGCAAGTAACACATGACACCGCAACAGTATGAACGGTTGACGGAGCTGTTTCACGCGGCGTTGGAGATTGCTCCGGACAAGCGTGGAGTGTTTCTCGACCAGGCTTCAGCTGGCGATGTGGACTTGCGGCGCGAGTTGGCTTCACTGCTGTGCGCTCATGAAATGGTTCCTACTGTGAAACCTCCGGACGATATCGCTGCCGGATATATGGCCCAGCAGGGTGACAGCCCTGCCAGTGCCTCCCTACTTCCTTCCAATACCCGCTTTGATCGCTATGAGATCCGCTCGCTACTCGGCAAGGGCGGCATGGGTGAAGTTTATTTGGCTGAGGACACGCGGCTTCATCGCAACGTCGCACTCAAGATTCTGCCGTCTCGATTTGTGTCTGATCAGGATCGAATGCGCCGCTTTGAACAAGAAGCCACGGCGGCTGCGGCGCTTAATCATCCGAACATTGCGCACATCTACGAAATCGGTGAATGCGATAGCACGCACTTTATCGCCCTGGAGCACATTGACGGAGATACTCTGCGCGATAAGATTTATCGCGATAAAGCTCCGCTAAATGAGCTGCTGAAATATCTCAGTCAGGTTGCTGAGGGTTTAGTCAAAGCACATGCCGCCGGAATCGTCCATCGTGACCTGAAGCCTGACAACATCATGATCACCAGCGATGGTTATGCCAAGATTCTCGATTTTGGCTTAGCGAAGTTGATCGAGCCACAGACTCCATTAGCCTCACTCAGCGATGCGATGCAACAAACCGATACCACCATTGCGATCGGTCATTCATTGGCCGGCACGGTAATGGGCACGGCAGGTTACATGTCGCCGGAGCAGGCCCAGGGAAAAGTTAATGAGATTGATCAGCGCTCAGACATATTCTCCTTCGGCTGCATTTTGTTTGAGGCGGCGACCGGATATCGGCCATTCGCAGCCGAATCAGTTATCGAGTCCTTGCACAAAGTAGTCAACAATGCCCCGCCTCCAATCAAAGACCTCAATCCGTCGGCTCCCGATGGTCTGCAAGGCATCGTGGGTCGTTGTCTAGCAAAGGACCGCGAGCAGCGCTATCAGACGATCAAGGAGGTCGTGCTGGATTTGACAGCGATAAGAGAGCGGCTCGCTGTGTCAGCTCAGATTGACGCTGCTGGGCAACTATCAGGCAGTAGTAAGACAGTGGGCGGACAAGACGTTGCACATTCGGCCAGTTTGACATTGCGTGCGGCGAACCTCTTCAGCCAAATCAAGAGTAACAAACGCAACTCACTGTTAACTCTGGCGGCGGTGATCGCGGTGGCGACGACAATCGCGTACTTCACTTACTCGCGCAACGCAGACCAAGGCGTCGGGGCGATAAGCTCTATCGCCGTCCTGCCCTTTGTAAATGTAAGCGGCAACCCGGATACGGAATACCTTTCAGACGGACTCACAGATACCTTAATCAACAATCTCTCACTGTTGCCCAACTTGAAGGTTATGTCGCGCAATTCAGTCTTTCATTACAAGGGCAGAGAGATTGATGCTCGCGCGATAGGACGAGAGTTGGGGGTGCAAGCAGTACTAACAGGGAGATTGATCCAGCGCGACGACGGTCTCGCGATCACCCTCGAGTTGGTAAACGCGACGGACAACAGTCACATCTGGGGGTCGGAGTACAAGCGCAAACTCTCCGATCTGGCAGCAATACCGGGAGACATTTCGCAAGCAGTAACCGAGAATTTGCGCTTGAAGTTAAGTGGTGCAGAGAAGCAGCTACTGACGAAGCGTCAAATTAACAATCCGGAAGCCTATCAAGCGTACCTTAAAGGCGTTTATCACGCTGCCAGCTTTGCGCCCAGCGGATTCGAGAAGGCAATTGACTACTTCAACCAAGCCATTGCCATCGAGCCAAATTATGCGCAGGCCTACGCCGGGCTTGGCCATGCGTACGCTGAACGAGCTTTTACAGATCTACCTCCGCATGAAGCATTGCTCAAAGCGAGGCCAGCGGCAAAACGCGCGCTGGAGCTGGACGAGACGAACGCCGATGCCCATCGATCAATGGCGGCAATTAACTTCTACTACGATTGGGATTGGCCGGCTGCCGAGAGAGAATCTCACCGATCGATTGAGCTTAATCCTGGTGATGCGCTTAATCACCAACACTATGGCTGGTTTCTTGGATTGATGGGACGCTTTGATGAGAGTCTAACTGCGCTCAAACGCGCGGAGGCGCTGGATCCGCTCTCAGTAAACGTCAACGTTGCTATCGGAAGTAACTACTACTGGTCTGGCCAGACCGATCAGGCCGTTGAGCACTATCGGAGAGTCATTGAGTTTGATCCGCAAGTGAGCGGCTTGATCCGTATATTTTTGGGCGAGGCCTACCTGAAACAACGTAGATTTCCAGAAGGCGTTGCAGCAATACAAGAGGCGGGCCAATTTGGCGTGATGCAATCTGCGACGCTCGGTTATGGTCACGCGGTCTCTGGGAATCGGACCGAAGCCGAGAAGCGGCTACAACAGTTGCTCGCTCTATCAACCAAGGAGTACGTTCCGTCATACGCGATTGCGGTTATTTATGCCGGCCTCGGCGAAACGGACCAAGCGATGGCTTGGCTAGAAAAAGGTCTCGACGAACGATCTGTGTGGATACCGTGGTTACAAGTAGATCCCAAATTTGACGGCCTGCGCTCCGATCCGCGTTTCGCGGCTCTAATAAATCGCATAAGTCCGTCTCATATTGAGTGATGCCTCCGATCAGATTCAAAGGCAAGTAGTTGTAGCAAGAAATTGACGAAACGCCGGCATCGAGCCAACCCAGAGCAAACGGCCCCATCGCGCTCGATCGGCTGCCACGCCGCAGGATCATTTTGGTGACGGCGTCGTGGACTTCCGGCAGAGCCGCCCTTATGTTCGCTACCGCACATAACACCTTGACCTGCCAAGGTTAGTTCTGTGGACTGGTCTCTTGGGCATCATTTTCGTCGTTCCGTCTACGACAATTTGGCGATGCCGGGATTCAGTGGACCTCTGCTGCTCTTGATGGGAATTAGCGCTGGAACCTATCTCGGCTTCGAGCTGCTCGGCAAGCAATCAGCGTCGACTGACCTCGGCCCTGGAAAGGAAGTGCTTCGATGAAAATTATAACCGCCATGGTTCAGCCTTTTATGTTGAGCAAGGTCACGAGCGCGCTTGAAGATATTGATGAGTTTCCCGGCATGACTGTAACCGCCGTGCGCGGGTTCGGACGTGAGAAGGCCAGCCACGCGCAAGGTGCTCCACATCGCGTCATTGAAGACTTCGTCGAGTATGTCAAAAAGGAGCGCATCGAGATCGTTGCGCACGATGAGATGGTCGGGTTGATCGTTAGGACCATTGTGAGCGCCGCCCACACCGGCAATCCAGGCGACGGTAAGGTATTCGTCTGGCCGGTTGGCAAGCCGTACGTATCCAGGCGACTCATTGTCTCTGATTGCAGTCCAGGTAGTGGGAAGCCTCTGGATAAAGAAACTCTCACCGGAATGGAGCGATACTAAACTGTAATCCTCGTTAAGGTCCGGCAGCACGACTAATTGAAAGTTGCAAGAAAGTCTACTGCGTGGGACAAATGCGCGATAGCGGCTGCCCACATCCTCTTCGCTGCAGGCTCTGGGTCACTCTCTGGCTACCATGAGCTGATTGAGGACAGGCCAGACCGCGCATTACGAATTGCTCACTCGTTGCTCCCAATCAGTACAAAACCTGACCAATAGAAAGGATGACGATAGCGTTGATCTTTCATCAAAGTCACTGCTGCGGTTCGGAGCGCTTGAGCTTTATTACGGCTGGAGCGACTCCGATTCATCTCTAATGAATGATAGAAGGTCACCATGAGGTCGGACGTGCTAGCGGAATTGACCTTCCATTGGCTCACTAACATTGAGCGTGTGCCAGCGACGAAGAAAGCCCACGACGTGCCAATCACTCCTTCGCCCGGACTGATTCTACCGTTTGCAGTTTCGCAAGCAGATAGCACGGCCAAATCAGCATTGAGCTTCATGTTCATAATCTCGCGAGCTTCGAGCAATCCGTCATTCTCCAGATCACCTGATGTTTTGGTTAGCAGCAAGTGCGAATAAAGTGGTTGCCTATTATCCAGGATTCCATGCGTCGCAAGATGAATCGTTGAGTATGTCGGCGCTAGCGCTCTAAAAGTCTTTTCGCTTGCTTCTCGTCCAATAAGCACCTTATTGCCTGCCGCCCGCAAGGTCTTCGCTACCGTCTTTACTTCTGTTTCCGCTTCTGGAAGTGGGCATAGCTCTTCATTACGCTGTTCATCTTTGCCAATGACAGGGTTACCGAAGGCGAGCAGGGAAGTGTCTCGCTTTTCCATTCCAACCTTATCTGTGGTCATCTCGCGCAGAACGCTCAAAGAAGGCGCATAGTAAAGCGCATGATCTTCGATCAGATAATGATTGCTGTTGGTGACTAGCGCTTGAAATGGGAGGTTCCACAGGAAACCATCGGGAACAATACAGACAGTGCTGATACCGCTAAGTTGCTGGGCGGCTGGTTCGATCAGCGCTGCATAAAGCTCTCGTGCGATGCTCTCAAAGTCTGGATGCCGGTCTGCAAGCCGCTGGTGAAGCTTCTCCACCCTTCTCGCTAAATCTTCAGGCTTGATTGCAATGGGGTATACCTTCAACTCGGGGCTGCCACCTCCGCTCGTTCGGGTCAATACAAACAGGTAAACCCATTCTTTGCTGGTCACGTATTCCAAGTATGCAGTGTCACTCTTTAACGTTAGACGGTTAATATCCGCCTCAGTCAGCGAGGCGGGCCGCCCACTACGAACCTTCAGGTTGGGATGGGACACATAAAGAGCATCCTGAAAGGATTGATATTCGAGTCGAGCGCTGTCTAATTGTCGGTAGAGAGACTTCTGCGAAGAAGAGTCTGAACCGTCGTGGCTCTTTGAGAGGTGGTTCATCTTAGAGATTCTTCGATTAAGACGCTGAGTTTCCTCTTTCTCACTCCGAGTCAAAACCTTTGCGAGATCAGACTTGCCTTCGCTCAGGACGTCGAGCAGGACGCGCCCTTTGGCTCGTTCAGCGAACAGGAGTGCATCGAGAGGTTTGTCTTGCTTGATGAACAGATCGACAAGCGCATGGTAAGCAGCGACTTTGTTTTCCAGGAAGAGTTGCGACTCGACTTCACTCCCTGCAACTTGTTCACGCATCGCTTCGAGTTGGTCCACTGCCAGCATTAGGGTTTGGGTAGCAAGGTCGAGTTTCTTCTGCGCAGCGTACGATTGACCGAGAGTTGTCATCGCGAGAAATTCAAGTTTTGGCAAATGTAATGAGCGGGCAAGTGCGACGGCGCTTTCGGCGCATGTGACAGCTTGGGCGTAATTTCCAATCTCGTGATACGTCTCTGCTGAGCGCCACAGAAGTTCTATTTGCCGTGTCTTGTTCCTTGTTTCTTTAGCCAGGGCGAGGCTCTCATTCAAAATATCTAACGCGCCACCGAAGTCCTTCTTTGCTGTTAGAACAACACCTATCCCTTCGCCTGCGGCAATCTGAACGTCGGCAATCTGCGCCGCTTTGGCGGCTTGCAAACTAAGCCTGAACTGCGTCAGTGCTTCATCGTAATGAGCCTGCCGCTGCTCAATCACACCGAGATTCAACAACACTTTGGATGCTTCTATCTGATTATTCTGCGCAAGATAGATCTTCAAACTTCGGTCAAAGTGTTCTTTAGCTTGTGCGTAATCCTCCTGTTCCATATACAGGAAGCCCATACTGTTGAGGATATTTGCGATTATGTTTTGATTGTATGCGCCTCTAGCAAAGTCCAAAGCTTTGTTTAAATAAGACAGAGCCCGAGCATAATCACCAATCTCTGGGTAGACTCTACCCAACGCGGCGTAAACGCCGGCGACATAGAAGGCGTACTCCGAGCCCTGACCGTTTAATTGCTGGTATAGGCCCAGCGATCTCTGCAATTTTTCGATAGCATCTTCCTGATTACCATTGCGTAGATCAATTTCGGCAAGCGTTTGTAAAGCCCTTGCGCGACCGAAGTCATCCGGGTATGACCCAACTGGAATATTCAAGGCCTTCGCCGAATCAGCTATCAGGATGCTCTGCTCGGAATACTCTTGCGCCCTTTGATAGTCTTCTTTATTGAAGAAGAGAGCCCCAAGGTCTGCTAGGACATAAATGAGATCTCGTCTTAGTCCTGCTTGCTCAAAGTACGCTCGACTTCTCTCATAAGACTTGATCGCTTTTTCCGGTTGATTCACTCCAGAAAAAGTCCGCGCTTGGTTGTAATACGTTCTCGCTAATAGCTTCGGATCATCCAGTTTTGTAGCAACCTGTATCGAGACTTCATAGATTTCTAACGACCGCTGTGGAGATTCCTGATAAAAGGCTGCGGCTGCTCGACTCGTGACCTCTTCCCACAAACGACCATCTATTAGTTCTGGATACGCGTTGAGCAGCGAGTCCGTTGAATGTTCGCTTGTGTGAAGACGACAAAGCGCGGCAGCTAACTCTGTCGCACTCGTGATTTCCTGCGCGATGGCTTGAGCAAGCGTCGTCAGAGGTAACAGAAGAAGAACTGCGACAACCGCAAACTTTGATTTCATGTTCAATGGATGATTGCTCAAGCTCCAGCACAGAGCGAATTCAAAGGAGCTGTTCACTCTGCACTGGATGCTCAAACAATTGTGAAAGGGTCAGTAGATGCCGAACATCATCATCATCAGCCAAATAAACCACGCCAACAAACCCGCGTTTGGCGGCGGTGGCGGCGGTGGCGGGTTTGTGCCTGAGTTGGAACCTCCTTGAGGTCCCCCGCCATCCGCTAGCACTGTCGGCACAAGGGTCAGGCACAGAATCCCGACAAGACAGAGCATAGGAAAAAGTTTCTTTAGTTTCATGATCGCTCCTCTTCTTGGTTAGTGCCGCGATAACACTACGGCTTGTTTAGGACTCCCAAATTCACTTAAGCAAAAACTCTTTGACGAACAGGATGCTCGCGTGCAAGCGATAATCACGATTGGCTTGTTTGACAAAACCGTGACCCTCGTCCTTAGCCAGGATGTACCAGACCGGAACTCGATCCTTAGTCGCGGCAACAAGTCTCTCGGCGTCCCCAGCCGGCACGCGCGGATCATTGAGACCTTGAATGATCAGGAGTGGCTTCTTGATCTTTTGCGCATTACTGAGTGGCGCCGTGCGCTCCATGAATTCTCGGACTTTAGGATCGCGCTCGTCTCCAAACTCTGAGCGTTGGAGGTCGCGCCTCCAACCCTCGGTGTGCTCTACGAAACTTGCCAGATTGGAAATCCCGCTGTCGGAGATAGTCGCTCTGATGCGATCGCCGTAGGCCCATGCCGTTGAGAGCGCAAGATACCCCCCATAACTCACGCCCTCAACCAGCACGCGCTCGGCATCTAGGTCAGGTTGGAGTTTGATCCAATCCAACAATGCACCGATGTCTTTTACAGCGTCCTCACGTTGCAGGCTGTTGTCGAGCCTCAAGAATGACTTGCCGTATCCAGAAGAGCCACGCACGTTGGGATAGATTTTCGCTATCCCGAGTTCATTCACGAGATAGTTCTCACTGTAAAGGAAGCTGGGACGATGCTGTTCTTCTGGGCCACCGTGAATATCGATAATCACAGGTCGCTTGCCCGTGAACTTGGCCGGCGGACGATAGAGAAAACCCGAGAGAGTCCTCTTATCAAATGTCGGCCAGTGGATTAGCTCCGGTTCTGAGAACTTCGACGTATCCAGTCCGTTCGTGACGCTCTTAGCCCAGTGTCCGACTTTCGCGGTACGGACGTTAACCGAGTACACATCATTCGGAGAGCGAGGCGACTTGAGATTAAAGGCCAGGTCTGTTGAGGCTCGATTCCATTTAGGGTCCGAAATGATGCCGACCGGAAGCGGAGGCACCGGCAATTCCTTATTGTCAAGCAGGTCGAACAGGTGCAACTTAGAGAGTCCATCCTCATTAGTGATGAACGCCACAGTCCTTCCATCCGGCGAAAGCTGAAATTCCTCAACATCCCACTGCCCGGATGACGGAACATAACTGATCTTTCGAGATGCCAGATCAATGTAAGCCAATCGTCGAAAATCAGAATCGTGGTCCGTAACGACGTAAACTCTTTTGCCGTCTTTGCTGAATTGCGGGAAGTCATAGAGTTCAGACGTATCCGATTTCTCAGAGAGCAGTAGCTTCTTCCCGGTAGTTACATCAATCAACCATAGGCTGCTTGCCGTGTTCGAAGTGAAATCGCAATAGACTATTGCCTTGTCATCTGGCGACCAGTCATAAGCTTTCAGATAGCTACCGGAAGATTTCTCTAGTAAGCGATCGGTCTTGGGGTCAAGTGGACTGAGTAAACGCAGGTTAACGCCAGTGCCGCCCGAAGGGGTCGAACTGTAAACGATTTTGTCTCCAGCCTTGGACCACACCGGTTCTGTGTTTCGCGACTTTCCATCTGAAAGCAGCGTTGAATTACCCGCGCCGATCTCATAAAGGTAGAGTTGAAAGGCCTCGTTGCCGTTTGCGTCTCTGGTGTAAGCCAAGTACTTGCCTTGCGGTTGGAAGTAGATGTCATAGATACCGCTCGATTGAATGTAGATCGCAGAAGTCTCAGGAGTTGCTCCGGGAGAAGATACGCGCGAGATCCACGTGACACTCGAGAGTCCCTTTAACCAAATCTCTTGCCTCGCTGGGTTCCAGCCAGCTAAGGGCAATCCATAGATGTTGTTGTAGGGTTGAATCTCGCGAGCCAGCGATCCGGGAATCGGCGGGACGCCAATCGCTTCTATGTTCTTGTTTGCCCCGACAGATCCTTGAGCCCAGGTCGTCGGTATACCCGCGAGGAGCATCAGAATCACGGTCAACGCCGATGTTTTCCTCATGAGGTGAGCTGGGACAAGAGATAGAGAATGATCTCTCTTTCGCTTTTTCATGGCTCTTGAAATCGCCCGTAATTGATTAGGGAATACCCGAGTTCTACAGTTTATTCCTATTCGGTGACATTCTCTCTAGACGGGAGACGGAGCCTGAACTTCCAGCCTAGCAAAAATATTTTTCGCTAGTTCCCGCGAAAAGGAAATTATTCTTCCGCAAAGCGGAATTTCCGCCCGTTTGCCACGTCATCTTTAGAACCAAACAAGGGGTCTCTCTTTGCCAATCTGGCTAGCCGGATCCAATAACTTATTAATTCCCTGGTGTCTCGTATGGAGCATGGAATCATCGGCGAATCGGCAGCGATGAAGGCGCTTGGCCGCCAGATTCGTACGGCAACTCGTTGCGATCTGACTGTCCTGGTTTCCGGGGAATCCGGCACCGGGAAGGAACTCGTCGCCCGCGCTATTCATCTACAAAGCCGCCGCGCAAGGAAGCCCTTTGTTTCACTCAACTGCGGGACTCTTACCGAAACCCTGCTCGAATCAGAACTCTTCGGCTATGAGCGGGGAGCCTTTACCGGTGCTCATCAAAAGAAGAAAGGTCTCTTCGAAGCCGCTCATACCGGCACGATCTTTCTCGATGAGATCGCAGAAATGTCTACCAGCTGCCAAGTCAAACTACTCCGCGTGCTACAAGAGAGCGCCTTCAGGCCTGTTGGCGGACATGCAGAGACTTCCGTCGATGTTCGGGTCATTGCGGCGACCAATCGTGATCTCGCTCAGGAAATGGCGGCGGGCCGATTTCGCGATGACCTCTATTACCGAATCGCCGTCTTGACGATTAGCACTCCACCACTGCGCCGCCACCCCTCAGACATTCCAATTCTGATTGAGCACTTCTTAAAAGACACGCAGAAAAAGTTAACGCGTTCTCGTAAACACAAAATCGACGCCGATGCGATTACAGCTCTCTCTGCCTATACCTGGCCGGGCAATGTCCGCCAACTGCGTCATGTCGTCGAGAGGCTGGTTGCAACTGCAGCGGAAGGTGGGACGATAACCGCGGATGACATCTATAAAGCCCTGCCCGCCGCAACACTGACTGGAGCAACCTCCCAAGTTCCCATCATCTTCCACGACACTGACTCACTCGATGACTTTCTGGACCGAACGATGCTTGGACTCTACGACCAGTTGCTGGCTAAGACCGGCAGCCATTCTCAAGCCGCCCGGTTGCTCCGCACCGATCGCGTCTCGCTGTATCAGCGAATTGAACGCGCCCGACGACGCATTCAAAACAACGGTACACTTCAACCTACGTGATTGCGATTGTTCAAGCTCTCCAGCCACGATGACTAAACCTTCTTCTTCTCATCACCGGTTCTAAATCCGATATGTCGACGGTTCGGATCGGATGGAGGTCCCATTAGTTTTCGGATAGCTTCAAAGACAACACGGAAGCTTGAGTCATATTTCTTTTCCAATGAATCGAGACGGTTGGCCAAGTCCTTGTTAGAAATCAAGATTTCACGGAGCCGTACGAAGGCGCGCATGATCGCAACGTTGACCAGCACAGCGCGCTCACTTCTCAACACGCTCGATAGCATGGCCACGCCTTCTTGGGTAAAAGCATATGGAAGATAGCGACGGCCACCCCGGCCTCCAGGTTTTGAGATGCCAAATTGGCATCTCAAAGCTTCAGCCTCCTCGTCGTTGACTTGGAACATAAAGTCCTCTGGAAACCGGTCAAGATTTCGCTTGACCTGCCTATTCAGATAGGAAGTCTTGACCTGATAAAGGTCCGCCAGATCTCGATCCAGCATAACTTTATGGTCACGGATGAGATAGATTCTGCGTTCGATTAATTCTACTGGAATTAGAGCTTCGGTTGGTCGAGCAGTCTTAGTTGCCATAACTCAGCTAAAATCGAATCCGCATTCCTTGACCGACTTCTCGGGAAATCTCGCGTCCGACCGCGGCGATTACGGCAGCAGCTTGCCTTAGCTGAGCGGCTTCTAATCCAGCACTGCGGATTTGGCCGGCAGCGTCAACTTGCGACATATATACCTGCTTGTTAGCACCAACCTCTAAGCGATAGTTCTGATCGACGCCACCGCGCGCCTCGGCAGCTCCTCGTTGGTAACCGCCAATCGCTTGACCGGCGCCGGCATTAACTCCAGCAATCTGAGCACCCGCCTGCTTATCTATCGCCTGATTCATCTCAGTCTGATACTGCTGAGCGGAATAAACGATACGGTTGGCATTTGTTTCCTGATTCTGAACCGTGTATGCACTGAACTCGGTCGTAGCCTCGTTAGCAGTACGGTTACGTTTTGTGATCGCATCGTACCTGGGAATCTCGACCAAGCCTCTCGCTACCGGCACTTCCGGCGGGACCATCGAGTTGACCAGGCTCACACCTTGATCAATCTTGGCTGCCGAAGTATTGCCCGCATTCATGTAAAGATCGCGCTTCGCTCCTGCGACAATATTGCCGACGGCAAGGGAAGCACCAATGTTAGTATCGCGAATGTTACGCGCGACATCAGAGCCCACCTGGGATTTCTGAAATCCCGCCGCCGCTTGAATAATCATGCGCTGAGTAGTTGCGGCACCTTGCGTCGCTGCAACCTGACTGGTCAGCGCGCCCTGAATAGAAGCCATGTGTGACGCGCGTTGGCCTTGCGCGCGCAAGTTTCCGGCTTCCCATTGACCCGCTGATCGTGTCACGTCTGCCTGATAGCCTGCGTTGTATTGGGTGCTCTCGGCTTGGCGATTGATTGATGCGGCTGCTTCCGCGCTGTATTTCTCAATGCCCGTCCCAATCATCGCGCCCATCCAACTTGAGACTACGGTCGCGACCGACTCATAAATGCGGCCTGACAAGAAATAGAGGGAAATGAAGGGAGTTCCGTAAAGACAAAGCGCACTCAACCCCATTCCGAACGCAGCCAAGGCAATCGTGTATTGCGGCTGCGCCAACGGGTCGGAGATGGCCCGCATCGTTTCATAGTTCCATATATAAAGGGGGCTGTCATCAGCGACAGCCATGGCGACATTGCCAAACATGTAAGCGACGATCCTGATAATTTTAGAGACGGAAGGCCACACGAGCGTCAAGGCGATGAGCCCGAAGAAGAAGGGGTAAGTGGTCTTGCTGGCAATGTGCTTATCAACAATGCCGGCGAGCATAAAAGGCATGGCAAGTTTCATCCCCAACGTTAGCGCAGCGCCGAGAATCACCAGAATGAGATCCCCGAACTCGATGAGCGCGCGCTCGAAGTTGAGCCACGTCATCATTGTCGAGATGTTCCACTGAGAGACATCAGCCTTTCGGTCGAAGTTTTGAATCGTGCTCTCAGTGTCTACGACAATACCGAGAACTGATTCGCTCCCCAACGCCACGGGCTCAACGGCTGTCTCGCGACCGTCAACCCTGACCGTAAACATGCTCTGCTGGAACTTCGCGTATGAGTCATTGAAGCTTTCTCGCTGGGCCAGGTAGAGCTGCTGCAGAATCGACCTCTGCCTAGATTCGTTGCCATTAGCGATTTCATATCCAATGGCGCTCATACCATTGATGATAGCCAGGCTTGTTCCTGACAACATGAAGAACAAGGCCAACCGGCCAAACCACCAATAGAGATTTGAGCCCTCGCCGTTGTCTTCGCGAACAATGCGCAACATGGCGAAGCCCGCCAAGCAATTACCAACTACCCAAGCCAGCAGCTCAAACCAGCCAATGAGTTTTAAGACTATCTCGTTGTCGAAGTAGGGCAGCAACGAGCCCGCGCGCTGCGTTAGTGCGCCGATATTCTCCGAGAGAGATCTCACCGGCGAGGGTGAGGGTGTCGGAGCCTGCCCCTGAGCAATAACGGGCGATATGAGAAGGCCCAGAAGAACGAGAAACCGTAATGATCGCTTGAAGTCCATATTCTGCGTCCTGCTTGTTTGCTGCTTACTCCTGAATTGCCGCCTGTGGGCGGCGTGGCGGAGGTGGCATTCCGCCGTTTTCAATTGCCGTAAAGATACTGTCCTTCACGATGTTCAGGTTGTCCCACGCTTCGTCGGTGGCTTTGACGCGATTGGCTATCCGCACACGCTCCTCCATGGTCAGGTTGTAAAGCCTTACGCGATCCTCGATCTGGGTTGACAGGTTCGTGATCTGTGTATCCAGGTCAACGATCATCTGCTCGCAGGCAGCGATCTCCAGCTTCAAGTCCCCAATGCAGGTTGCGCATTGTTCGGCTTGCGGTTTAGCCAGCTCTGCCTCAAGTCTGTCCTTCGCCTGTTTCAGCTGAACTGCTGCTCCGGCCTGCCTGGCTTGTGCCGTTTGGAGATCGTGATAGAGCCGAGCCAAGGTCGCATCGAACATGGCAATTCGATTCATTGTTGCGATCTTGTGCTGTGAAGTCCGGCCAATAGAGTTGCGCAGGTAGTCCTCGAAATCATTTAGGTCGGCTTGCGGATCAAAGATGCCGTTCATCAAGCGCGTCTTAATTGACCTAATCATACGGAGTCGCGAGATCACCATCGTCTCCAGAGCGCGCTTCAGCGCAAAGACGTCGCGCACGGTTTGGCCGATTTGGGCCATCGTCCGTGTCAGGTTCGCGTTATGCAGAACAAGCTTTTCGGCCTGACCTAGCACGCCTTTCATAGTGCTGAGTTGCTCAGCCAGCTTGTTGATCTGTTCTGAGTATTGCTTGACGCGCTCCAACCAGCGGTTCGCTTCTTCGATCTGGCGCGAGATCTGTAGCGAGTACTGAGCAGGATCGAAAACCGTCCATTGAGCCTGAGTAGTCGATGGCATCAATACTGCGCCCAGCAACATGCCGAGGAGTATGTGTTTAATTACCGTTCGCATTGATTGAACCTCTCTCCATGAAACCTTCTGTAGCGTCTCACGCGGCAACATCCAGAAGTGATTCGTCGATTTCCCGTAAGCCAATGGCCGTAAGACCCCGAGGGTACTGTTGTGAGAGCCACGCGTGTACTTGCGTCTCTGACCACTCGGGGTGGTAAGCCGAAACGATGCTGCGAGCGTTCCTTTCGTCGGCATTCGTAGTTAGTGTCCAAAGCATCAAGGGACTAAGTTCGTGCTGCACCATCTCGACTATCTGGTCCGATCCAGTACCGATCACCATCACAAACTGTGAGAACCTTCCCGGCGCGGTCTTGATGTGACTGATGGCGGCTGCGCCGTTCTCTGACAACTTCGCATGAGCGATGATCTTCGAGTAGTCGCCGAGTTGTTTGCCGACAAAGATCACGTTTCCTGTTTTGGAGAGTGAAGCCACATCCTCGATATCTTCGAACGCATGAGTCGCTAACACGGTTATCGAATTTTCTTTCGGACCCTTGCGACCGGCGTGCTGGAGCACTTTGAAAATGAATGGATATTCCTCCTTGATCTCCCACATTTCATCGAAGAGATTGGCCGTTGGCGCCCGCGTACCATCCTCGCGCCGGCGTCCAATACAGCGGGCCACGTGTGCCGCGATGCGGTAGGCCAACGAAAGCTTGATGTCGTTAGGGAAGTCTCTTAGCGATCCAAGTTCGAACACGTCAAAGGAGGACTTGTTCTCGTAGTCGGAATGGGTCGGGGCGTCGAGCCAGGGGTGACCAAGGTAATTATTCAGAGCCAGAACCAGCGTTTCCCGCCGCTCTCGAACCATTTCCGAATCGAAGGGATAAGTGCGTAGCTGAGCGACGAAATGTGAGAGCACAGGTTCAAACAGAGGGCGACCTGGTCCGTTCTGGGAAACGATGTTCTCATACACTTGAGCGACCACGGCGCTGATAATATCTTCCGCCGTTTTATCGTCATCCCTTACCCGCGCCAGCATTTTCAAATCGCCGACCACCAATGCCTTCTGCACATCGTCGGGCATCTCCCCATCCTTCAACTCGGGATAAGACCAGATGTTGATAGCTCGTACGTCGTCAGGCCGAGGACGGATGTAACGGCCACCAAGGACTGTAGCTAGTGGCAACAAGGTTTCGCCGACATCGATCGCATTAACACTCGCATCGCTCAGGCTCGCCAGGATGTCGCAGGCGAACTGGGCCATCAGAATTGATTTTCCGCCGCGCGGCGCAGCAATGATTTGAACGAGCGGGGAGGGAATTTGATTCCGGTCGAACAGGTCGATACCAATTAGTCTTCCGGTCACCGTCGAAAGTAGCGTGTGCGGTCTTGCCGCCCCCGGCCACGAGTCTTCTGTAGGAGTCAGAGCGACAACTGAGTTCGACACTTCAGTCACCTCGCGTCCGGTGAGCTTGGGACTCAGTTCGCCGACGATTTCGGTAGGGTATATCGCGCGTAAGGCTTCTGGTTCTTCGCGATCGGCGTTCGCTCCCGGAATCTGCCGAATGGCAGAGATCATTCTTTCGCATTGTTCATCGAGAGCCTCGACCGATTGCTTTAATTCGGCGAAGTTTCGCGCTCGGTCGCCGTAAAGAACAACGCAAAACCGCGTCGGCAAAAGCGACTCGCGGGCGCCTGCAACCTCATCGCGAACCGCCCTCAGGCTTCTAAGCGCTGCTGCTCCTTCGGGATTGTCCTTCCTCGTAAACGTGCGCTTCACTTGCTTGATGCGCCGGTCCAGACGTTTTGTTTCTTTGCGCTGCTCAGGAAAGAGATATTCGGTGACTATCGTATGTCGGCTGTTAAAGTCTCTTCGTCCAATCAGGGCTCGCAGTGAGTCAGCAGTTACAACTTCATTTGGGGGGGTGAACATGGAAACCACTGCGACGGGATATTCACCATGCATCAGATAATTCAGTTCGCCCTCGACCGTTTCTCCGCATAGGTAGTCACGCAAGTCTCTTCCTGGTTTCTCGGGTAGGATAGGAGCGGAACCTGCGTTCTGACAGTGGCCGAAAAACACCGCTTCCCAGATCTCCTGACGCGTGAATCGACGCAGCATTAGCGGCGACGAATTCTCGATCTGTCGCCAGACGCGATTGGCATGGCTATAAGCACGCTCTTCATCATCGAGCGTCCGTCTCACGACGGAGTCGTCCGCCGTGCGGGAATAGATCTGAGCAATATTTCGAGCAGTAGAAACAATTCCTCGCTCTCTCAATTCATCCCGGAGGGCTCTTTGGAAACTGTTAAGCGAGCTCACTGTCGAGTTATCGCGCTTGTTCGGCGGAACTCTCATCCACATCGTTAACACACTGCGCCGGTAAGGGAGGCTCCTTCCCGAATCCCGCAGATAATCGAGATTCGACGCTTGTAGCAATGACGCCAACGTGTGTGTCCCTGCGTGCGCGCGTGAACCAATGACACTATTAATCGCCTGTCCGCGATCGGGAGTCGTCGAGTATCTGAATTGAACCAGAGTGCCCGCAGGTTTTTCAAAAGCCAGCATTCGCGCGAGGTCGTCATAACGAATATCAATGAGAGCGTCGTCCGCAAACATCGTCGCCGGTGTTTCCACTTGATAAGCCACCGTGAGAGCACCGTCTTTATGGCGCAGAGCATCTTTGTAGATCCCTACAATTGACGAATCGCGTCTTCTACCCGGAGGGCGTTCGAGCACAGTCGTCCGTTGACGAAGTGCTTGGTGATCTCTTAGTTCGTCGTTAGCAAGAGTTCGTTCCATCTCTCCTCCAGAACCTCCTGAACGCGACTGTTATGTTCGAGCAAGAGTGTTGTTTGGTTGATAGTCACGGATGTCGCAGCCACATCCGCCAAACCGTCCGCCGTTTCCGGGTCCGTAATCCAAGAGCGCTTGAACGCACGTTTCCTACCGTTCGGAAGTGCTCGATATTGCCGATGGTGCAGAACTAGTGCCTTAAGCTTGTGCTGTAACCAATAAGGCTTGCGGCCTATGCGGATGTAGTTGAAGAAGGCGATACTCCCGGCCGTCGCCAGCAGCCACGTCCACATTTGCAATGGCACATAGAGAACCGTAAACCCAAATGGGACCGGTGCCAGGTAGCCCGCGCACGAAATCAACAAAACGGAGAACCAGTCGCTGTCGGCCACGCCGAAGCGAACCACTGGCAGGTAAATGTTTCGACGCACAGGGCGTGCCCTCATAACGGTAACCTCCCTAGGAAAACGCCACTCTGAGATGGTTGGTCAGTCGGGGTTCGTCAGAATTGATTGTCGAGCTGAACAGTGTCGCCCTGACTGAAGGCATAGACCGCCGCACAGATGCCCCCAAAGGCGAAGCACGCAGCACCTGTTATGAACTTCCAGGTTGACAGCGACTCGCGCAGACCCGACGTGATGATTCCGACAGCGACGAAAATGATCCCGGCAATAATCATTGCCGCTGCCAGAAAGAAAGTGACGGACCGCAAACTATTGCCGAGTTGGTCGCTGTTGCCATTAAAGAACGATCCAGAAGGTGTTTGCGCCGAAGCTGACGCAACCCCAAGTGCCATCATGAAGATTAGGACAACGATTCCGTTCAGAGCTTTTAGTCCCAATCCCAGTGCAACAAGCCTGCGGCCCAGTAGCGCAGAGCGAGAACCATTCAAGAACGGCGCATTGATCGTTTCAAGCAGGTAATTCATCTCACTTCTCCTTCGACCCAAATATTTCTTTCCTTGGATTTATTTCCGCTCCCTCGTCTGCTGAGGCTCGCGGCTTGGCTGACTTTCGACGCCCTCTTGTCAATTCCTGTGCCATGCAGATGGTCCATTGATTGCACGTCCTTCTCAGCATGACTCTCAAACTTGTTCAATCAATTCTTTGCCTAGTCTTTGTAAGCATGGCCATCAACGCGCAAGTTCGGCAGGAACGCGGAGGGTCAACGGAAGAGAGAGCCCGAAAGCTTGAGCCTTTCTTTTTCGAATCAGCTCAGCGTCATCGAATCGACGCCCGCATTCTTCGAGTCCTTTGCTATCTCGAATCTCGCTATCGAATCGAAGCCGTCAGTCCGAAGGGTGCGCGCGGCCCAATGCAATTCATGCCGGAAACGGCACACAGATACGGTTTGCGAGATCCACATAACCCGAAGACAGCCATCGATGCCGGGGCACGATATTTTCGCGATTTGCTGCGGAGATTTGGTGGAAGGGTCGATTTAGCTCTGGCTGCTTATAACGCTGGCGAAGGGACGGTTGAAGCATTCATGACCGGGCGTTCATTTCGATTGGCGAACGGCAAAGTTATCAATGCTGCCAAGAAGATTACGGGTGGGATTCCTCCTTACCGTGAGACCCAGGATTATGTCCGCTCGGCAATCGGTTTCCTCGGCAATGGAGCAACGCAACACACAGAGCCGTTTGGTTCTTCGCTAAGAAATAGAAAGAACGATGTTGCCATTACCAGCCGCGACTTCAGCATTGATGTGATGGCCACCGACAGCCTTTCTCCGCTGCAATTGCCTGACAAGGCGAAGTCGATCTTCATAGAGATTCCGTGAGCGGTGTCAGAATTTACATACGTTTTGCCTGTTGGCTTTTACAACTTTCGTGATCCCCACGTTGCGACTGACGTGATTTTTCACTTGGTACGAGATTTGTAAGAGTGGCAAAAACCGAAGCCGGGACTCGAAAGAGTAAAAGAGCAAATCCATTCTCGAAGATAAGTCCGGGAGATTTTGTATGAGTGCAGATGTGATGAAGTTGCCAACTGTGGTCGGTGAAGACGAAGCAGGGAACAGCGCAAGCAGTATCGGCGACGCCCTGGCGCGTGAGCTTGACGAACTCCAATCATTAGCTCCAGTCATCTGTTACCGCGATCCGGCAGACGTTCGCACCATTCGCCGCCAATCGCGAATCATCATCTTCTGCCTGCTGATCACTGCTATCGCGATAGTCGGCGTGGTTTACAAATCCATTCAACGACCTGACCGGATCGTTGTGGACATGACATCAGGCCGCACCGTGATGATTAACGATCGCGAACTGGGCGCTACTGAGGCGGTCAAGCTCGAGAAAGACAAGCTTCAAATCGCGGACATGGACTACGTGGTCAAGGCTTTTCTCGAATATCTCTACCGGGTAGATCAGCGATCACGCTCCAAGGATATTGAAGGAGCACTGAGACTGATGGTTCCGGGCCAGGCAAAGAAATTCGCTCAGTATTTGACCGAGCAGAAAGTTTTGCAGACGCAACGCGAACAGCAGTGGAATACGACATGGAAGCCTGAATACCTGGAACACGCTCCCGGCAAGCCATTGACCGTGAAGGTCTATGGGACTCAGGAGATTAATATGGTCGTCAAAAACCAGAGTAAGCACATGACGAAACACCTCTTGCTAACCGTCGATCTCTTGCCCGATGCGCCTGAAGGCGGGACCTTCCGTCTCGACAGAAATCTCCGTTCCGGTTTTCGCATTAATGCCCTCGACTACAAAGAACTCAGCTCCAGCGAGAGCGAGACGCCTGTAAATTCCATTCAGAACTAAGGATAAAAGCGATGAAGATAATTAATACGCTGTTATTGCTCTTGTGCGCTTCGATCGTTGTATCTGCGCAACGACCGCCAGCCGCAGCCCCTCAACACCGACCATGTCGCGGCTGTATCCGTCGCGTGGTAAAGACCGCTCCATTGCCGACCTCGACGCCGGCGGCACAACCATCAGCCGATTTCTATGTCGGAGAAGCGAAGGTCGATGTAACGAAGGACGAAACTGTAGTCAGGCTGGCAATGGCCCAGCACGGCAGCGTGCTCATCGAGCTCCCGGCCAACGATGGCCCGCGCTACATCATTCCCGGCGATCCAGAAATGGCCACGGTGGACCAAAAGGCTTTGGAGAGAAACAAACGCGCGATTGTGGTGCGACCGGGAACCCAGTTTGTCTCACCTTCGCGCAATGCTAAAGCACGAACGCCCGCCGCCACAGTTACCGCGCAGATGCGGAGCGGTCTGGTCGTGACTTTCCTGTTTTACCCGGTAGCAGACCTCGCGCAAAACGTTCATCGCTGTGTCTTGAGTTACAACCGCGATGAAGTAGTAGCGCGCAGGCGCGCGGTCGGACTGCCAGTCAATCTTGATACGGAAACAAGGGGGGAATTGACTGTGCAGTCCGCCGCGCCGATTTCTATTTCAGTTGAAAGTTCTCCAGAAGAGGAAAAGGACAGAACCGCTGCGAATTCTCCCAGCCCTTCACATTCTCCGGCAGTTAATCCGAATGCGGGAGCTTCCAAGGACAATCGTCCAGCCGGAGGGGCCGATCCCAGTAATCCGCTTTCGGACTTGGCAAAGGCTGATCGGGTGAGGGAATCGGAGACCATCGCATTGATTCGTGATGCACTACAGCAAGCGATGAAAAAGCCAAAGCAATTCAAGAAGTGGTCCCGATCCTCACATGGACTCGCACTCTCTATCCTCTCGCAACCGGTCTCTGAACAACTGTACCGCTTGGCGATCGTCGCCGTAAAAAATACGACTAGTGAATCATTGAAGCTGACACCTAGCAGCCCTGATCTCGTCCTCGAAATGGTTGATGATCAAGGTAAGGCGCTTAACATTGAATCAATCAAGAAGGTGCATTCAGAACCGAGCGACCCGACGGGACTAATCCCACCAAAGGCTACCGTTTACTACGCGATAGCCTACGTCGTCCCGGTATTAGGAGCGCACCAACAAGTCAGACTCTCCATCGGACATTCCAACGCGGCTGATGAGCCGGCGTCGATCATGCTCGCCAAGAGCGGCAAATAAAGGGGCAAATCATGAGCGAAACCAATGGTAACCGTCGTCGTCTTTCGGTTGACGTGATCGAAGATGGTGGGCAAGACGAAGGCAACTCTTTTTACGATCCCGGCGACCCGGTCTTTGCACCAGCGAAGCAGAGCGTTACGAAAAGTAAGAAGTCGTGGAAGCGCAAATTGCTTGGCTGGGGTTTCGTACTCATCCTGGTTGGTGGCGGTGTGCTGGCCCTGTTCCTGCTGCTAAGAGTTAACCCAGTAAACGTCAGGGTGCAGGCTGAGCCTCGTCGTGAGTCTCCGAACGCAAGAGCCGAATCGAGTCCAAACAATTCCGATACTGGACTAAGTGCTGAGGCCATTAACATCGCGCGAGAGGCGATCGGCAACGACGCGCCTGCGGAAACGACAGCGAATCCGACTGCAGAGACAAATGCATCACCAACAGCGTCGCCGTCGTCGAGCACCATTCCCCGCATGCTCAGTTTCACTGACAACTCACCGGCGTACTCGCAACCAAACGAAGCAAGCTCCCCGAACGTTAATTCCAACCAGGCGAATGCAAGTGGAACACGGCCACAGGCAACAGTAACTGACCCGTCTGGGCCGGGACTGCAAACCCGCGCGAATCCAACCCAGACTCTATTTGTGGAGGACTTGCCACCGAGAGTAACTTCGCAACCGGCCAACCTTAACCACTCTCAGAAGAAAGCAGTCTCGATTGATGCTTCAAAGGTTACAGCTCCTGCGGTGTTACCACTCTTCGGCACGATGCTGCCGGTGCGCACTCAGTCGGTGATTTTCTCTCTGCGTAATAACTCATATGCACGGCTGGAACTCGCGAAAGATTGTCAGGGCGAGGGATGGTCTTTAACAAAAGGCACTTTGTTAATCGGCCGTGTTAGCGGCAGCGAGCATGACCGTGCCTTCATCAACATACTCGGCTACATCGATCCCAAAACGAATCGTCTGGTGAAGATGACTGGCGAAGTTATGGGAAGCGATGGCGGCTCAGGGATACAAGGCAAACGCGTCGTCGTCGATCGTAATCGCCTGAAACAAACCTTGAGCAAAGTTGCTTCGAGTGGTCTGCAAGTGGCAGGCATGATGGCAGGCGCACTTACCGGACGCGGAACGGTTGTTCTCAATGGCGCCGGCTATCGAGTGCTTAATCCTATAACCGACGAGGCTGGCCGTATCGTAAATGGCGGCGACTCCAAACGCTCATTCGTCAAAGTCGAGGCTGGACAACCGGCTTATGTCATGGTCGCGGATCTGCCTAACGAGCTTCGTGCTGTTGACGCACCCGGCGAAGACGAATTCGCACGCGCCACAACCTCGCTGACAGATCGTGAGGTAATGGAATTGATTATTTTCGGCTCACCAGACGATATTCGCGCGGCGCTACCGCTAATGAACGACGAACAGAAACGATTAGTTGTGAAATCCATCCCCACGGAGAAATGAAACGCGATGATTCCCCCCGATCCACAACGAGAGATGATTGACCCACGCAAGCTGGTAATTGAGCAGGGGCGAGAAGCGCTGGCTGAACTGGTAGCCCGCGAGTCCGGGTACATATTTCAGCTGCGACCATTAAAGGATCTCTGTCAGTGTCTGAAGTCAGGGATGCCGTTGCTGGCAGAAGGCGAACGCGGCGGCGGCAAGACCGAAATGGTTGATGCGCTGGCCTACTCATGCAACCGGCCATATTTCGAACTGCAAGGCATGGACGGTCTCAGTCTCAAGGACATTCTGTTTGAGTGGGACGAACAGGGACAGAACAACTTCGTAGTTCAAGCGGTTGAGAGCGGTACGCTAGCTCTTGAAGAAGCCAGACGTAAACAGTGGTGCCTAGAGTTCTTGAGTTTAGGTGAGGTGCTCAAGGCTTATCACTATCTCGCGACCACAGGCATCGTGCCGGTTGTGAAGCTCGACGAATTCGAAAAACTACCTCAAGTCTGTCAGGCTTTCTTTTATCAATTATTCACCGACGGCCACGCTTCAATCCCTCGCCTTGAAGGAAACGATGGCTACATCGGCGTTGGCAAATCAGAAGAGAAGCCCATCGTTATTCTCACTTCAAACAATCAGCATGTCGTTCATCCACCGTTGCGATCGCGCTGCGTTTATACGAAGGTGAGCTTGCCTACTGACGTTGAAGAGGCGCGAATTCTTCACTCTCGAGTGCCTGCTGCATCTCCTTACCTATTGACCCAGGTGGTGAAGGTCGTTCGCTATATCCGCATCATGATGCCTACAGTCAGAGACAAGCCGGGTTTGCGGGAATCGATTGTTTTTCTGCGGGCGCTATTGTCTGAAGAGATTGATAAGTTGACGGCTGAAGTAATTGACGATCATCTCGGCTTCATTGCGCGCAACGCTGACGACCTCGCTAATCTTGAACTCGGCTTGCGCCGGCTAGAGCGTGCTGCGCACACCTCAGACGCCATTGTCGAACAGATGGTGGAACAAGTGTTTCATGAAGTTGTTCATCTGCGGGAGGCGGCATGAGGGACGAGGAAGTATCTGGCCGTTGATCTCAGTTGGCGCGGGCGCTTTTTTAATGCTGGTAATCGTGCCCCTGATTATGGAAAGACAACGAAGCGGCCGTATGGCAACCGTCGACGCTCAGGTTTCGATTGGCGATGCGGGAAGCAGCACAAGCTCAACTTCCAATGTTCAAAACTACCGCTGGCCTGACAGTGAAGTGCCGCGCACCGCTGAGCGATTGCAAGATGTCACAGGTGTCGCGATTGCTGCTGTTGCCTACCTGGTCGAAGCCTCCATGAATGGACGCACCCCTCGCGACACGGGCGAGATGATCACTGGGATCATGCGGCGCAAGCTGCTCCCGGACGAGTGGCTCACGAATCAAGTGGGAGTACTGCGAACGAAACACGCGACAGTTCATCTGCGTTATTCACCACGCAGCTTAACCCTAGAGCTTGTCTCCGTTCCCAATGAACGTGCGGATGGCCCAGCCATCTTGATCCGCGTTCCCGACAACGAAAATACAACCGTTGGAACTCGCTACTTCGAGTCGATGCAGCTCGACGGCATCGTCTATCCCGATCCCTTCGCGCCGATTGCGGCCATCATTGCTTCTGGCTGGCAACCACGGCTTTTCAAGCAAACTCAGATCGCTGATGCCGACCGAGCGCAACTCGAACAGTGGGCCAAAACAACAACTCGAAAGTAGCCTTGAAGGGGTACAGGAAATGAGTTTTCGCGCTAGAATCGAAAGGATCGACGCAGACTATTTCATTCCTCGTCCAGCCGACGAGCCGGACCTGGACTCCTTCCTCGCCGCTTCCAGATTTCTTCAGGATGTCTCGCGCGGGGGCACGTTGCTGCTGAGCAGTTCTATTGCCGGTTACCTCTTTTTCCGCTCCGGGCAGATGCTCAACCTCGATTTTAAATGGATGACCTTCGTTGTGATCGGCGCGGTTTCTGTAGCGCTTATAGGTATCTTTGAGTCAGTGTCTCTAGCCTATCCGTACTACAGCATCAATCAGAGATTGACACATGGCTCAGCGCGTTGGGCCAGCGTCGCTGACTTGAAGGCGAAAGGCCTGGCGCACCCGTCCCGTCAGCCTTTGCCGTTACGGCGCAGTTCGCATTGGCAGGTTGAGTTCGGCGCTGAGTCCGCGACAATACGATCTGATCCTCAACCTGAAGCACCTACTCACACACACAGGCATCTTTGGTCCTTCAGACTCCGGCAAGTCGGCAACCTTCTACATGAATATTCTGCGAGACTTCTCAGAGTGGGGTTCAGCGCTGGTAATGGACGTCAAAGGAGAACTCTACTCGCACACGGCACGATATTACGATCACGTTTACCGAATCGACCTGGAGAATCCGAATCTCTCCGATCTCTGGAACCCGCTGCCCCGTTGTTTAGGGAATGGTGAACTCGCTCATTCCATAGCTTCTATACTCGTTGGTTACGAACCCGAGAACATGAAGGTAAACGACAGCACTCACTATTGGATCTCAGGTGAAACCGCTTTGTTAAAAGCCCTTTGCTTGCACCTTCCTACCGTTGCCTGCAATCCGACTCTCCCAATGATCAAGGAATATTTGTCGCTTAATGACCTAAGAAAGTTAGGCGAAGAGATGCAGGCGTCCGCCGACTCGGAAGCGCGAATCGAATGGGGCAACTTCATCAAAGTTGACGCCGAGAAAACTCAAGGCGGTGTGATCACCGGCATTAACAACAAGCTGGCTCCACTCCGCTCTCCGAACGCCATGCGCATCCTGAGAACTGCAACCACGGAAGAAACATCCCGTGGCATCCGGGAAATCAATCTTGCGAATCTGCGCCAGCCGGGAACGGCCATCTACGTTGTTATGTCTGAGAACCAAGCGAGCGAGTACCGGGTTTTGTTGGAGTTGCTCTTTGGCTTGGCAGCCATCGAGATGCAAGCTTCAACTCGGAACAATGCGACGCCAGTTCTGATGGCGCTTGATGAAGCAGGCAACGTATCGCCGCCGAAACTCCAGGACAAACTGAAGATTGGAAGGTTTCGCAATACGCCGTACTTGCTCGGGTTCCAGGACGTTTCCCAAATCAAGAGCAGGTTTCAGGAGAATGGCGGCAAAGCCGTATTAGCCGGCATGAAGAATCAAATTTTCCTCCCGGGTATCGATCCAGATACAGGCGTCTATGCCTCGTCGATGCTTGGCCCTACGACCGTGCTCTCGCGCACGGAGGTGGACGCGACGGGCACGAGTAATGATGCTGAGCGCGTTTCCGAAAGCCGCCGCGACCTCAAGCAAGCTCCAGAACTGCGCCGACTGGTCAAATACCGACAGGGGATTGCCATTATTGATACGGCCGATCCGATCCTATTTCGCTTTCTGCCAAGGGGCGATGTCGGAGATGTGGCCGTACCACCGGAACGCGAGCTTGCCTGTCCCAACCCGCTGGCCGACGCCGTAGCAGCTATGAAGAGAGTCAAAGACGCTGAAAAGAGATCGGAAGCTGAAAACCCTACAACGGTACTGCCAGTTAAAGTGGTTGTGACCGCAGCCAGCGAGCAACCGCGCGCAATACCTAAAACGACCCGGAACCCGTTAGATCTGGCCCGGCTTAGCGAACCAGAGCTGCCATTCGAGGAGGCAAGTTGATAAATGCGCGGAGTCGAAGGCAAGACAGGTAAGAGCCGATTGGGCTTTTCTTACGCACTATTGGCGCTCGCGGTCGTGACGTATTTAGGGGTGTGGGCCTATTCATCTTATGCCGCAGAGTGGAAAGCCAAAGCTGCAGCGCCACGAATCGATCCAGTGCTGAAGCTCATCAAAGACTTAAGGCACTATCAAAAAGTCAAAGCCACTTTCCCTCCGAGCTTTAACGAACTGGAAGGCGCGATCTGGAAGCATCCCCGACCACCAACCTTCGGCGCTGACGGGCGTTCTCTCCTGCTAAGCAACTATTATTACTTCTACACCTGGTTGAGCCCTACACGTTGCACCTTGTGGGCCATCCCGGTTGGACCACAGACCGCAGAGGCCAACACTTACTTTCTTGTCTTGTCCCCTGAGGACAGGGAGAAATGGAAGGGGCCTGCGCTCGACCTTAAAGAAGCGGCGACCATTTCCGGCACTCCGACCTTTGCGCAGCTCGGCATCCTCGGAATGGTCAAGCAAGATCCTCAGCCGCAAAAGAGAAGGTAAAGGCACTCATCATGGGTGTCTTCTTTCATATCCTTTCCACCGGCGCAGGTTCTGGCGCCAGCCGCACCACGCGATACATTGCCGAACGAGACAAGGACTTGGCTCGGGAAGGGCCAGGCTCACGCCCACTCTTCAGCGAGGATCAGGAAAACCTCTCCTATCACAAAGCCAACCGCCTTCTTGATCCTTACGAGGGACATCCGGAGAAAAGCGATCTGATTCACTTCTCCGTTATGGTAACGGAAGAGGATTTCGAGAGACTTGGAGCTGACGAAAAGGAGAAGCAGGCTCGTTTCCGAGAGATGATTCGGGAAGGAATGAAGGGCATGGCTGCGGAACTCAATGTCGAAGAGCTTACTTGGGTAGCCGGCATCCACCGCAATACAGAAAATCCCCACGGTCACATTGTGATGAGCAAGAATGTAATTGAGCTGGGCACAGAGAGACCTCGCAGGATAGCTCGAATACCGAAACACCTGCTGCCTTACAGAGACACTCGGGAGGGCAAAGAAGTCATCGTTAACGGACGCATTGGAGACAAGTTCGTTTCGGGTTTGGAGAACCAACAGTCACTCCATCTTAAGTCGAAGGAAAGACAGCCGGAACTCACTCCTGCCGAGATATGGGAACGCTTGTCTCGCCGGTATCAACAGAGTCAGGAGAAGGCAGACCGCGCCATGCAAGCCCGCTCTTCACAGGAAACCCGTGAGCCGCGTCAACCTAACCTAAACGTGGGCAGAAATCGCTCGGCAAGTAGCTCGCTGGACCTCAGGCAGGTCTCATCTAGTTGGAATCCAGATGCACATCTACCTGAAGATCGATCGCAGGATCTCCGCTTGGCCCTTGGCAAGCGGCTGGCTCTGGAATTCCGTTTGGCTTTTGCCGAGGTCTGGCATGATCGCGCCGTCCGGAACGGGACCACCTACAGATTTGAGGTCGTCGATCAATCAATTGATGAGGACCGAAAGATTTCGGATCTCGATGTGCGACGCCGCGCTGCTGCTCGCGCCGCGCGTTTAAGCCAGGGAGATATTGCCAGCCGTAATGCGGCCATTGAGGTAGATCTTTCTCGACACGCAGGCACGCTGGAGCAACTCGCGGAAGCGCGCGAGACGAAGATCGCCGCACTGGGAAAGGACGTCGGATCGCTCACCGCCAACTTAGCGAAGGTGGAAAGGAGCATCAGCAAGCTCTATGAGATGCCCGCGGAAAAACAACTGACACCGCTTTTGTCTCGGCAAACATTGTCAGAACTTCAGGAACAAGCTGTGAAGCTGAATCTGTCAGACCGTGTAGCCGAACTCGAGAAGCTGCGATTGGACCTCGCTGGTGAACACCATGCACCAATGCGCACCGATACCGAAGCCGCAACACTCGCAGCCCAGCTCAATGTCGGCCGCGCCGACCTCATGGCGAAGGATGCACGGCTAGAGAACTTTGAAGCTTCGGTCCATCTGACTACCTATGAAGTGGCTGGGGAACGCTGGTCACTTGCTGCTCTAGACAAGCAGAGTTCACGCCGGCGAGAAGACGCCAAACTAATCCCTCAGCGCGCTGCCCGGCTCGATCTGCGCGCTCTTGCCCGTATCAACTATTCGGCAACCGGACGGGAACAAGCGGCTGCCGAAGTAGAGCATCTAACATACGTCCGAGCGGAAATCGTGAGCGAGATCGAACAACGTCGCCAGCCGCTCGTTGCCGATCGTGACCTCGCCCGCGAGATGGTTGAAGTCTTACAGAATTCCTACACATCCGAACAGCGTTCGCGCGCGCATGATGGAAAAGCGATGCCGGAGCCGAAATATGAGCGCTACCAAATCAACTCTCTCGAAGCGAGCGCTGAAACACTACGCGACCCCAAGCTCCTCCGCGAAGTGCATGATTGGGAAAAGGCCGCCTCAAAGCACGAACCCGAGATCAATTGGGAAGGCAGAGACGTCGCGAGAGAAATCACCTCACATCTAGCTGTAGAAGAACGACGGGAACGACTTGAGCACTTTCTTGAAAGCAAGAAGGTCGCGTCCATACATGTCGGTGAACATCGGACCGGAACACTTCGTGAAGTTGAAGCGCAGACCCTAACCGAATACTTAGCGCGCGCAATTACTGAAACGCGCGAGCAGCGAGATTTTCGCCAAACCGTAAAGCTTGCAGCCCGAGAGCATCACGGCCGCTTGGCGGGCGATTTTGCGAAGGCCCTGGAATATCATGAGACAGCATTGGAGTTAGCTTCTGAAGCGAAAGACCGCAGTCCTCAGTTTAACGATAAGGAGAAAATTAATTTGGAGATATATGCCGAGCGGCAGAACGATGAGGCTGTAAGAGAGAGATATTTGGAACTAGCGCGTGGCGAGGATCATTCGCAAGAACGAGAGATCTCGGTATCGCAAAGTCGCTGAGTTCAATTGTTTCATCTTTTCCGAAAGGCACAAGAACCGAAAGCCCGGTTTTGGACCGGGCTCTCAAGGTCGGGCAGAGACATTCAGCCTCTTTGGGTTACTGTCCTCACCCCAGCAACCACTCACCCATTTGCGCAGCATTCTACGCGGGATTTGGATTCGTCAATGCAAGAAGACTGGCAATTTCTTGCGCAAATGGGTCAACACTCACGTCTTCGGAAGGTGCAGGCAGCGTGGACGCATTATTCGAAGAGCAAAAATGAAAGCGAGGCGCGGTCGGGGAAATGCCCGGTGGCAAGTCTCCAAGGACCTTTGCCTCGCTCCATCCAATCTCGGCTTAACAGCCAAGTCTGGGCTCGCAAAATATAGTCGTGCCATGTTTGCGGGTCAAAGGAATTCCCGCTTTATAGCCACAGCGGACGTGTTTGGGTCGAAGTCCTCGATCAGAAATGAGGCCGCCATGTCCTCACCCCACGACGGCCCGTCGGCACTGGTCCACTCCCTTAGTCTGAGCAAGAGGCCGTGCCAGACATCAATTGCTTAATTCCACTTCCATTGGTCTCTTTTCCAAAAATCGCGTGAGTGCTTCAATGGCTTCAGCCATGTCTTGCGTCTTCCTTACGTATTCGTGAATGCCAGCTTTGCGCGCCAGTTCGTCCATCTGGACGGTTAATGCAGTAGCAGAAATAAGGACAGTTCCCATTTGCTTTCGATGCCGTAGTGAGCGGGTCAGCCTCGCTAACTTCAAGCCCTCCGCACCTCGCCATTCAAGGTCAATTAGCAACAAGTGATAAGGAATCTCACTTTTGAGAAAGAGAATCGCGCTGCTGCGATCTGAACAGGCGATGATATGAACTTCAGGTCGCGTGAGAACGGCCCTTAGGCTTACTAGTGCTTCCAAGTCAGAACTCACGAACAAAAGACGAAACTTTGATTCGGCGCGGGGACGACAGTCCGAGCAATTGTGAGTGGACGTCTGCATGAATCTGAAGACTTTGAGGAAACTGATGATCAAAGGAACGCACGTTTCTGGTATGCTCTGGGCGCTCTAGTCTTTGATAATTTGCAACGGCCAAATGCGTAGCTCACCATCCCGTCAATTCGAGTGATGAGCATCGCCGTTAAGTATGGAAGGTTCCAACTCACGGCGAATCAAAAGCGCGACACAAGGCTAGATACCATCGTATCTAGCAGGCCGGAGAGTGTCAAGGTCAAGACTTCGCCGGGAGGTGCGTCCCGGTGAAGAAAGCCTCCTCGACCAAATCAGGCGGTCTGGCTAAAAAGCTGAAGACGATTCGGCTGGACTTGGAATTCTCTCAGAATCAGATACTGGAGCGATTAGGGTTCGCGGATACTCTTTTTCGGAGCAATATTTCTCAATACGAGCGAGGCGATCGGGTACCATCGCCGCTTGTGCTCCTAGCCTATGCACGCTTGGCGAATGTGGATCTCGAAGTCTTGATAGATGACGATTTAGATCTTCCAGGCGAGATTCCCAGTTCAACAAAGAGTGGTGGAATCAAGCGTTCGTCCAAATCACGGAAGAAGCGTTGATTTGCGAATAGTTATTAATGACCGACGCGAGTACTTAAGCTAGTCAAACCTGATCTTCTTTCCTAAGTCATTCACCTGTTTTGTATGGTTCGCGAGTCTAGCGGCATCCGCTTCCTCCTGCCGCCGTTTCTTGGCTTCATATTCCGCAACCAGTTCATTAACCCTATCGACAACGAGAATCAAAGTCTCGCGGTGGACATTTTGAACCTCTTCAATCGTGGTGCCGTCAAGGATGACGCGGTCGCCACTCACTCGGCCAATGCCTCGTCGGTGCATATTTGTAAATCTAGGTGGATTCCTCCAGGTATGTTCGAACGCCTCGGCCCATTCTTTTGACGGACGCCGTGAGAGTTGGAAAGGAACAGCGTAGAGCCCGCTTCCGCGCGTACCGTCCATCTTGGGCGTGGTCACATCGTCGACTATTACTCCGGTAATTTTGATCGGGCCTGAAGGTTGAGAGAGGACGAGGGATGTGCGCGTGCTTCGCAACTGATTACTTGATGGTTTGCCAACCGGCGGAGCCGCAGCGCGTGTGTGATGAATCGTTGTTAATAGATCGGAATAGCCATCCTCGGAATAGGGGCTTCCACTCAGATCAACATAATATTTCCCTTTGAGCCATGACGGCGCAGACGAAGCCCAATCACCACTGCGTAATACTGGAATGAATTTGCGATGATTACGAGTGGTCGATACCTCCGCCGTCATGATATCCCCCTCATATCCAACTCCTCCGGCGCGCTTATCTGACCGCTCACGGTATCGAGGCGTGCAAATGGCGATAACGTAATCATTCTCCCGCACTGCCGTTTCCATGAATTGAGGAAGTTGATCGCCGGGTATCGCGTGCCATTGATCGAGTGTCACATCCGCCCCATCATTGCGCAACCGCGTCGCTAATTCTCGAACCCACGCTTTGTGGTCGTCAGTGTCCCACGAGTAGGAAATAAAAGCGGTCGGCGTTTCGTTTGGTTTCTCGCTACTCATCTTTTGCGACGCCCCGTTAACCTAGAGTAAGGCGCGTAGTCGCTCCTTTAAGACTGCTTCCTTCGGCGTCCTGACACCGCGCTGCAACCACTCCCGAACTTTGGTAACAGTCAACGTGTGTGTAATGGAGCTGCGGACCTCGACCTCCAATTGGGTTAAACCGCCTGGCTCGAGCTCGTGCTTGCGAAACGCGTACAACCCTAAAACGGACGCTTCATACAATCCTTCTGCCTCGACTTCTACAGAATGACGGATGCCGTCCAAGTCCACGAAAGATACGGTGCAGGCCGCCATGAGGCGGAGAATAGCATTTTCGCTAATTTTCCCCAATGGGACGGCGTGCCATTTATGGCACGCTTTTGGGTTTCTTGGGTCTGGCGCGTGTGCATCAAATATCCGTCACTTTCCAGTGGGATGTAGGAGTTTCTCAGATTGTAGTTGTTCCTTAACCTGTTCGACGGATGGGAGATTGTCAATTTCAGCATTCCGCACGTATTTCCGCAGATTCTCAACAGCGTCGAAATAAGTATTGATCTGTTCATCCTCCGTAGCTCCGAATGACGCTGGGCGATCAAGCAGGCGACGATACGTGTCATAAAAGTCGGATTCACCTTGCCGAAATGCTTTGTAGTTTGCATCAACTTTGAGTGCGCGATGAAATGCCAGGAGGGCTGCAGTAAAGCCAGATACACCCGTAGCAAGCCACCGGGAACGAGGATCAGCCGTAATCGCTTGGATAAGGAAAGGAATCGCCACTGATGACGGAATCGTCCAGCAGAGTGTGTAGTAGTGAAGTCGTCGATATAACTCCGCTTGTTTCTTCCAGAACCCTAAAGTTCCGGCCATGCGCGAATAGTGCTGTGCAAGCTTTGCTTTTGCCTCTCCAGAGAAGGCAGTTGATTCTTCAAATGAAGCTCCCCCTGGATGGAGAGGGATGCCTCGGACAAGCACCGCAATGACCGGAAGTGCCGTCAAAACGACAAGACCACCGTACACCAAAATCGCAACCGACCAGCCACTCATGATTTCTCGCCCAATTCCGGTGGAAACTCTCTATGAGAGTCGTAATGGGTTTCCTACGACTGAAAGCCTTCGATCATATCCCCACAGACCAATCGAGATAAGTCTTGACTAGGCGACCGCCTTCACAATGTTGTATTCATCTATTTTGTAGTTAATAGCACAGGCAATATCCAGGTAATTACTGATGCCTCTAATGAAATCGGACCACTTAACGGAACTTATGTAAGACGAGTCACCAAGATAAGGTTTCGAGGCCGCGTCGTGATAGACGCAGTTGTTTCGCAAAGGCTTCTTAATGTTAAACATGTTGTCCCGCATGATTTGAAACAAGAAGTCTGTCATAAGGGTTCTACAGTGACATGAAGAACAAGTGTTTTCCTTTATGAAGTAATCATAACTTGCGTATTGGTCTGGCAGAACGACGGCAAGGAGTGCGTTTGATTGGCTCGTTCGCCCATCTCTGCTATGTTCTTTTAAGGAGTAGCTTATCTCCCACGGCATCCATTGATCGCGTTCGGCGGCATAGATGTCCTTCATCCCCTTCGAAACAACAATGATCGTGATGCTACTATCATAGATTTTGTTTCTCAGTTTGGATTCAATCATAGAGTCTTTGAAATGCGCCAGACTCTCGTTGTCAGCTTCGCCCTTATTAATATGATCGTCAGCCGCCAAATGACTTTGCAGAACATCTACATAATGGCGAGCCTTCGACTCATTAATGCCGGGAATCTTGAGCACATTCGTATCGCCATATTTGTAGGTAATAAATATTTTCCTTCCCATTCCTATTTACTCCGTCAAGTCTTCGAGTCCATCTTGAGATGAGCTCGAAACGCAATTACTTAGCAAGTCCTTGAACATGGCCATGTAGGCATAGTCAGAAAGGAGTCTCTCATCTGGTTTTGGCTCCAATATTTCATAGATGATCTTAGCCGCCGCGCCGGTACTGGCCACCGGAAGTAACATGGCAGAGGGATGGGCTTCACGAAAGTCATAAAACTCTTTTTCTACGCCTTCCATACCACCGATAAAGATACCCGCCTTAAAGTTATGGCCTTTTATCATTCGGCTTCTCATATCGTCCAAACTACGTTCTTCATCAACATTTTCAGGAACGATTTCGACATACTCAAACGCGCGAATATCTTCCGGAAAGTCGACTCTGTAGAAATTTGACAGATAGAGCATGACGTGTTCCTGCAGGTTAGACTTCATCCTGCCCATAACGTACCTGATTAGCGGCGTGATCGAGGGATGGCCTCCCCAAATCAAGCGAGATCTCGGGATTACGACGGTCGCCAGCGCGCGAACAGCATCACGAATTGCAACTACATCAGCAGACCTAGAATACTTCTCGTGGCTACTATCGACTGGTATGCTCGCCGAAAGGAAGATTTCGCTTAGTTCAGATCCATCCATTTTTCAACGTCCACAATCGGGATCGCTTTTATAGGTAAATACTTGTCCAGCCAGGATAAATGGTTTATCCAAGATTCCCTGATATTCTTCTGATCATAAAGTAGATACACGTCATATCTCTTTCTCTTGATGACCTCTTCACCAGTTCGTCAGATTTGTTATAAAGAAAGGCTTGCGGAACGCCAACAGTCGGGATGATAACCTTTTCTCTTTTTCTACCGCCCTGATTAATAATGATGTACTTTTGCGGCTGCAGACTAGCTGAGATGTGTCGCCTTTGGGTTACCCGAAGAAATTCGGTGATTAGATTATCTTGACGCGCACCTAGACTTCGGGCGCGCAGACTTTCGACCTTGCTGACGATATCTGGAATTAACTTCCCTGATAAAGAACTGTCAGGACGTTCATAAACCTTATTTTCAAAATCCTTCCTTCTTAGTCGGAGTTGAGTAGTCAGATCTGACGCCTCCAACGGAAGATTCTCAGGCCAAACAAGTTGCAGAATTGAGATCGCCATACCGCTAGCTTCAGCCAATTCCATCGTCGTCCATTTGCTGGCGCAGAAACCAGCAGTATTCAACAAAATAACAACGTCAGTGTCCGCAAGTCGGTGCCACAACTCATCTTGGAATATGTCACCTGGTCTTAAACTATAGGTATCCAAGAAGACATCAAACCCCGCCTTTTCGAACTGCTCGAAGAGCTGTATCGCTACACCAGAAGACTCGGATCGCTTGTAACTAATAAACAGCCGGCGAGATACCCTTAGGAGACTAAATCCCTCGAGAATCGTGCTAACGAGAGCCTCGATTTCCTGTTCGGTGTTCAATGAGAAGCCATTAATGCTGTGAAGTTCAGTCGGCACCAATCTCTTGAATCTCGCTAGATCGGAAACGATCGGCAAAACAGTCGCCGCCTCGTGGATCAGAACCTTCAATGTATCTACGTGAGGATAACTTCTTTTCGTGCCGCCAAAATAGAGCACCACCGTAGGGTTAAAATTTCGATTTTGTTGCTTGAAGTTCGATTCGTTGAGAATTGCGATCGAGTCCTTCGATAAGCCCAGGTCTTCGATTCTTGTGAAAAACGTTTCGACTATTCGATCCTTGAATGGATTGGGGTGACCGAGTAATACAAGCTGGTATTTAGCGTTCATGGAATCCGTAAGAATTTAATCCGCTAGATCGCTAGCGTACAAAAGCTGGAATCGTTGACAGGCGGCAGTGGCGTTCACGAACATGATGTCGTGTTTACGCACATAAGCAAGGTCTTCCTGCTCTGCTACGAGTGACAGATGTTAGTCCTCCTCTTGCAGATCCAACAGTTGTTTCTCATTCTTCCACCAGAGGAGCGATAGTACCCAGCCAGTCCTACCTAACGCGATAGAGTCCTCCTGAAGCGAATAGTTACGCGAATCCCGGTGGTTAATCCATTGATCGGCATAAATATCTAGCGAGCCTGGGTCTGCTTCGCTGCCCCTCAGGAGATCGTACGCTACAGTATCGCGCCCAGGTTCATCACGCGGCCAGAGCACCTCCGGAACATCCGGGCCGCGAATGAACCATTTGCGATGGCCCGGTTCACTGCAAACTATCATGGCCGGGAAAGAGCCCAGTTCCACCAGTCGAATCGCCGTTGCCACCAAGCTTGTCCTAAAAAGTTTGGCCAGAGAACGTACAGTCGCGAAGGTGATTTCGAGACCTTTAGCGCGAGGCACAAACATGAAGTCGGGCAACAGCAATTCAGCGGCATAACAGTTTGCTCGACGTTCGGGGTTTTCGTTTGACCACTCCCCGGCAAAAGCCTTAGCCGTACAAGAGAAGCTAATCTTACCCCGGTCCCGCATCCAGTGGCCAAGTTCGTGACCGGCAGAAAACCGCTTCCGTTCAAGGGGAGCAGTTGCGTTGACCGTGATGATCGCGCGGTTGTTGAACCCAATGATTCTTGCTTCAGCTCCCTCTATTCGCTCGTAAACTATCGTCGCATCGCAGTCCTCTGCAATTGCCTCGATCCAGATATCTTCAGGCTCATCAATTCCCAATCCCTCAAGAACATTCTGAGGTGATCGATAGTGCCCAGTCCGTATCACGTTTCTCGATCCTCTGTTTCAGCCGAATTCTCGAGTGCTCCGAGTTCTATGAGTTGCGTGAGGTAACTTTCAACATCGGCATCGGTCAAATCCTTAAAATCGCGATGTTGAGCTGTCAATAGCGAAGAGCCTATTTCAGGTTTGCGAGCTAGGAATCCGCCTAGCAAGGTGCGCCTTTCGATGGCTGACTCAGGCAGCCTGATATTCCTTTTGACAATTTTGGCAACGTGCTGCTCGTATTTTCTTTGGGCTTCTCTCAGAGGTGCTTGCCGATACTCCTTTAACGCGGCGCTAAAGAGTCGCCTGATGTGTCCGGCCTCCGCTTCAACGTCCTTACCCTCCACGCGGAATTCGTCCAACAGTTCGTCTTCAGCCATCTCCCATTCGACGTCTCCGAGCGCATTCATCACGTTGAAAAGCTCAAGTTCGTAATCACGCGATTTATTCGACATGCTGGTCCCCCTTGGCTTTCCTCGCGTTAATCCGAATCCATTTCATATTGCTTTCGTATTCGTTCTGGGTGATGCCCAATTCCGCTTGGGTTTCAGGTCCTGTGCGTCCCAGCAGGAGCTGGTCCAAGATCGCCGAGGCATAAAGGTGATCCTTTACCAGCTCCTGCAGCCACTCAACCTGATCTTTCGCCTCGAGTGAGCGTTGCTGATCCGGCTCCGGAGAAATGAGTTGTAGTTCGGGATCGTCGTCGCTCCGGCCAGCCAAGGAAATCTCCCTAATCACCACCTCATTGCCTTGACCCAGCCTAGCTTCCCGGCGCGTGAATCTAGCGCGCCAATTGCTTGAGATACTCCTGATTGCGCCCGCAAGAAACTGAGGAAACGTTGCGGTTTCGCTCTTCCAGTGTCTTTTTTCTTGCAGAACTAAGGTAATGGCTTCCTGCAGAAGCCCGTCGGCACTGCGACCGAGCGCCATTCTGCCTAATCCCCTAATTCGCCTCTGCGCAAAGTTCCTCAATTTAATGAGCTCAATGGGGGATAGTGCTTCGTACGCCTGCTGCACTTCATCCGGACTTGCTACCGGCGCCGCTGGTTCCGGCGACTGTGGGGGTGAGCCCTTCTTAGGGGACATAATTACTCATGCTAGCACGCCCTCCATACTGCTAATGCTCGAATTATCGTTCGGTCAGACAAATATTTTTGCTTCTATGTCCGAAAGTTCAAAAACATGAGCATTACTCAGGCAGGGGGAAACTACTGCCAGCTTTTGATTGTCGGCTCGAAATCGAACGGGAAGAGCGAATAATGACCAACAATCTTTTCATTTCCTATGATCTATTCGTTCCCGGCCAGGGTTACGACAAGGTCGCGGGGGCGATCAAATCTCTTGGCACGTGGGCTAAGGTTCAGATGTCGTTCTGGTATGTAAGATCCAACTATTCCGCCAACAGGGCCGCCGAAATTGTTTGGGCGGCAATGGACGCCAATGACTCGCTCATCGTAATCGATGCAACGAACAATAATGCTGTCTGGTACAACCTGACACCCGAGGTCTCAACCTTTATCCAAAGTCATTGGCGAAGCTAGTCAAGCAGCCGGAGGCGGAGTACCCAAAGTGATTTCAACATTTAATCGGAGTTGAGGGCATGGCGAGGAGAGTTTTCTTCAGCTTCCACTATGAGCGAGATATTTGGCGCGCGAACGTAGTCAGGAATAGCTGGCTCACCCAACCGCACAGAGATGCAGGTGGTTTTTGGGATGGCTCACTTTGGGAGGATGCTCAATGGCAGGGTCACCGGGCGCTGAAGAATATGATTGATAACGCGCTTTGTAATGCCTCGGTGACTGCGGTGCTGATCGGCGCCGAGACTTCGAAACGTGAGTACGTGCAATACGAGATCTCTGCCAGCTATCAACTTGGAAAAGGATTACTGGGAATTCATATTCATAACATCGCAGACAGAACCCGAACCCTCGACTGGAAGGGCGCAAATCCTTTGCACGAACTTAGTGATCGTGACACCGGGGGACGGCTCTCGAATTTGTTTCGCACATACGATTGGCTCGATGACGATGGTTACCACAACCTCGGTGACTGGGTTGAAGAGGCGGCCCGCGAAGCGCGGTACCGTCGCCAAGGAACATAAGAAAAATGAGTGAAGTCTCTCTCGAGTATTTCTGTCAAGAGTATTTGAAGGCACTGGAACAAGGCAGCGCCGCGCTCTTCGCAGGTGCGGGGCTCTCGCAGCCTTCGGGTTTCGTCAACTGGAAAGAATTAATGCGAGACATCGCTGATGAACTGGGACTATCAGTGGATGAGGAGGCGGACTTAATCTCCATTGCTCAGTTCCACGTCAATCAGTTTGGCAGTCGAGCAAAGCTGAACAGCTCGCTGATCGAGGAGTTCACAAAGGACGCCCAACCCAATGACAACCACAGGCTGATCGCCGATCTTCCTGTCGACACTGTTTGGACCACTAACTATGACACCTTGATTGAAGACGCTTTCGCCAACGCCGGAAAGCGGGTCGACAAAAAGACGACCAAGGCAAATCTGGCGCAGACGAAGCTCAATCGCGATGTGATTGTCTATAAGATGCATGGAGACATCGACCAACCTCAGGACGCGGTGCTCACCAAGGACGACTACGAAAACTACACCGAGACCCGAGCGCTCTTTTCCACGAAGTTGCAGGGCGATCTAATCTCAAGAACGTTTCTATTCCTGGGTTTTAGCTTCACTGACCCGAACATCGAGTACATCCTGAGCAGGATCCGTGTGCTGATTGGGCAGCAGAATCAGCGGCAACACTTCTGCGTCATGAAGCGCATTAGTAAACCAAAGGGCAAAGGAAAGGCTCTAGCTCGGTATGAATATGACAAGACCAAGCAGGAGTTGAGCATTGCTGATCTGAAAAGATTCGGTATTCAGACAGTGATGATCGACGACTACAGTCAGATTACCGACATTCTTCGGGACTTACACCGTGACGTCTATCGTCGCTCAGTGTTCGTTGCGGGTAGCGCTCATGAATATGATCCACTGGGAAGGACTCGCGTCGATGAACTTTCCCACGCCATTGGCCGCGAGATCATTAGACGCGGCTATAACCTAATCTCTGGCTTCGGATTGGGAATTGGCGGCTCCGCAGTCTTAGGTGCTCTCGAGGAACTTTACGCGAAGCAGCGCAGTATCAGCGCGAATAATCGGACTGTGATACGTCCTTTTCCGCAGGATGCGCCAACCGGTACCAGCCGCGGCGAGCTTTGGTCGAAGTATCGTGAAGACATGATCAGTAAGTCCGGTTTTGTGATCTTTCTAAGTGGAAATAAATGGAACGAAGCTTCCGGCCAGACCGTCATCGCCGACGGCGTTATCGAGGAGTGGGAAATTGCCCGAAAACTTGGCAAGTACCCCATACCAGTTGGGGCAACCGGTCATGCCGCGCGACAGGTTTGGCAGGAGGTTAACGCCTCATTAGACACTTTTTTCCCGAAGGGTGGCGTTCGGGGCCACTTCAAAACACTCGGCGATGAGGGTAGCTCGAACGAAGAAATCGTTGAGGCGATCTTTGCGATCGTTAAACGTATAACCAAGTAGCAGCACAATTAAGGAGCATGGAAATGAGAAATGTGTTTTTCAGTTTTCACTACCAGCGAGACATCTGGCGCGCAAATGTCGTCCGTAACAGCGGTGTCGTTATCGGCGAGTCGGCCGCTGGCTTCAGAGATGCGTCTCTGTGGGAAGAAGCGAAAAGGAAAGGCGACCAAGCAATCAAGGGGTTGATTGACGAAGGGCTGAAGGGGACCACTGTCACAGTAGTTTTGATCGGAGCCGAGACGGCCAATCGTAAGTATGTGAATTATGAAATTGAGAAGAGCATCGAACGGGGAAATGGTTTGCTCGGCCTCCGCATCCATAACATTAGAGATCGAAACGGCAATACGGACTCAATGGGTGTTGTCCCCGTAAACCTGAGTGATGGTGGTTATTCGACTTACACTTGGACGAATTCGGAAGATTTCGCCAAATGGGTTGAAATTGCCTACAACGCCCTCCAGAGGAAAGCAGCCGGCTGGTGATTGTGAATCTCCAATTACAGTTTGCTCGAGACGAAGCGTTGAAACCTGAAGGACGACAGGTATGCCTCTCATAAGTAAATCGCTGCTAAGTTCGCAGTTTGCTCGCAAGTCGGTGTTTGATGCCACGCGCGAGCTGAAAGATTTTGCTTCAAGAGCGCTTAAATCGAATGAAACATACGACATATTTCTGTCGCATCGTTATCTTGACGCGTCAGAGGTTCTTGGCCTCAAGACATTAATAGAGTCTTTTGGGTTTTCCGTATTTGTCGATTGGATCGCAAACCCTGATATGGATCGTGGCCGCGTGAATAAGGAAACCGCGGGGCAGCTGCGTGACGCTATGAAGCGAAGCTCTAGTTTGCTTTATGCGCTTTCCGGGACTTCCTCAGATTCAAAGTGGATGCCGTGGGAGCTCGGTTATAGTGATGCACTTCATGGGAGGATCGCTGTTGTACCTATAACGGACTACGACATAGGATCAGAGAGTTACCCTGGCCAAGAATATCTCGGGCTATACCCTTACATTTCAATCGCGCCAACAAAGTCTGGGCCGCGCAAACTTTGGGTTCAGGAGTCGAGCCAGACTTATGTGTCGCTCACAACCTGGCTTACGGGCACGAAACCGTCATATCACACTCCGTAAAATCCGCTAAGAATCGCCGTGAGGCACGAAGCTTCGAATTGTTATTCTGCATAGGGCTCGGTCCCACCAGTTTCGATCACCGCACCTCTGTGTGTCTACAGCTCCGAGTCCTGGGCTAACCATTGAAGCTCTGCTTCAATATGGCGTCGATTCCTCGTGTCGACTTGCCTTGGCGTGAAGCGAATGTAGCGCTCGGCACAGTCTCGTTGCGTCCCAGTGAGGCTGCCAAGGTATTCGACAACTTCTTGAGCCTGTTGGTGATTCTTCAGTTCCTTTGAATCTTGGTGGTAGTGCGGTCCAAACAACGTGCTCCACGCATCGTGCTTTGGCCCACTCGGAGAGACTGGGTATGACCTGAGGCGACGGTTGGCCCATCGACCAACTACCAATGTGACTCTGTTCGTTCTTTTTGGGAATCCCTTCACGTTCGCGAAGAGCGATTCGAGCAGTCTCAAGACTCTGGGCGTCCATAACCGCCCAAAGCGAGCGGACGGAAAGGGCTGTGGGATCAATCACTAGCGTCAATCTTCCGTCCTCCGATTGTCGAGCAAATTCAACCGGCACAAACGGACCATCTTCGAACCAAGCGCGTTGGATGGGCAAATCGCGAGTGTCCCACACAAGTGAACCCCAGCCTAGACAAGCGATGATAGTCACGGTTTTTTCCTTCTTCAAAAATATAGCGGAGCGAAGTACCTTCCGAACTTCTCACCACACGTGAGAGCATAAATCAGCGGAAATTCAGGCACAAACCTCTCAGGTGTGAGGTCGCAGTCTCGCGCGTATCGCGCACCCTATTCAATAAGGCGTTCGCCCTCACGTTGCTCCGAGCGAGCCCTGTTTCGTTTGATTTCCTTCTGAGCTAGGGCCTCGCCTTCATTCCGCTTCGCTCCATTCCAGCCGAGAAATCTAATTTAGTTTCCCCCTCTGCGGGCCGATTGTGCCACGAGAGCCCGCCCGCACAACTCTCCGCAAAGCCTCCGAGTGCTCCACTCCGTTTCGCCCCTACGGGTGTGCGTACGTTATGGGGAGATGAAAAAGGCACGGTGAGCAAAGTAAGCAAGCTGGCGTTTTGGAGACCTCGCTACTTCGCGAACTTGTTAATGGAAAGATCAGAGTGTCATTACTCGAAGTTAACAGCGTGCCTTTATCTTTCGTCTTATAGCGGAACAAAGATATTCAGCCGCAGCCCCAAAGGGGCGCGAGGGCGAGCGGAGCGAGCCCGAGTGGCCCTTTGGGACTGTGGCTGAAGTCTCGCCACCGCTCTGCGGTTCTGAGCGGCCTATCCTACTTCTGAAAACTGATGCGAACAGTCTGGGCTGAGAGCGAAGGCAGACGACGGTTGTATCTCATCGACGATGGGTGCGACTTCATTGAGCCTGTGAAGCTGTACCTCGATCATTTAACGGCGCTAGAGAAGTCTCCAAACACACTTGAGAACTACTGCCGGCATCTTTATCGCTACTTCAGATTTCTGGACCATGAACAGATCGACTGGCGCAGTGTCAAACCGGATGACCTGGTTCACTTCATTCAGTGGCTGCGCAGTGTCGGCAACCGCCTGGGTAGTGACCGAACGAATGAAAGCGGCTTGAGTGAGAGAACAGTCAACACCATCGTTACGGCGGTGAGCAGTTTCTATCGGTATCACATCCAGCGTGGCGCACAACTGGATAACCCGGTTCTCTACGAACAGATCTCCGATCGTTTCAGCAAGTTCAAACGCTTCCTTGTTCATTTGAGCCACGGCAGAACCCTGAAGCGAAGCTTCAAACTCAAAGAGCCGCAACGTCGGATCAAGACAGTAAAGGACGATGACTTTGCGCGGTTCTTCTCGTCAACTGAGAACTTACAGTTCAAGTGCATCTTACTGCTGATGCGTGAGGGCGGACTCCGCATTGGCGAGGTGCTCGGGCTCTGGCTCCAGGACGTCGAGTTTCACCGCAATGGAGTTTGGGTACGACGCCGTCACGACTTGGACAACCAGGCCTTGGCGAAGAGTCTGCGCGAAGGCGAGGAGCGCTTTGTCGATCTATCGCCTGGTCTGATGGCTCTTTTGGACCATCTCATTCTGAAGCACAACTTCGATACCGATCACGTCTTCGTCGTGCTCAAGAAGACGGCCCGGAACAAGAGGGGAGGGACTACGTACGGTCGCCCACTGAACCGCCACGCAGTCAAAGCAATGTTCCGGTATTACAGCGGCAAGAACCACCTGCCGCTCCATGCACACATGTTAAGGCACACTCATGCAACCGAGTTGATTCGAGCTGATTGGGACATCAGCTACGTGCGGAAGCGTCTGGGCCATGCGCAGGTCCAGAGCACCATGCTCTACGTTCATCTCGACGAAGAGGACATGGGAAAGAAGTGGCAGCATTTTCAGGAGAGGCGTCGTGATGATTCAAATGACCCAGGAAGAGTTGGCGATTCTGCAGAAGCGCACCAGAGCACAATGGCGATTTTGGAACTTGCTACAAGATGAGCAGAACCGATCTCTTTCGGTCATTGAGCTTTGTCGTCGCGCTGGGTACCGGACCGATGATCCTTGGTTCAGGGCGTTGAAGGACGAAGACTTTCGAGCCCAAATCGAAAGTCTTGGAGTACCGGCCAGACGAAAGGAAGTCTTTGTCCCTGGGCCGTTGACGTTAGAAGATCCCGATAAAGTCTGGAGCAGAGATCGAGTGGATCTCCGACGCTTGTATACGGACTATCCCAAGCATATGAACCAGAGCACCTTCAGGCTGGTTTTTACATTCATTGTGAACCCACGGTTGCGAGATCTGATCAAGCGGTACTTCCGCACCCGCGTCAACTTTTGGCAGCCGGCCACTTTCAGGCCATACCTGAAGCATGTAAAGCCGTTCTTGACTCGACTGGGCGAGTTGTACCCGGACTTAGATTCTTTCACCGACTTAACCAGAGAGATGATCGAGCCCGCCTTGAACCATCCTTACTGGATTGACCAAACAGGAGCGCAGCGATCGATTACCGGCTATCGGCGAGCCAAGATGGCCAGCTTTCTCGATGGAATGTTTACCTACATGCGGTTGCATGACTGGCCTGAAGCGCCTTTGCGCCCATTGATCTTTCCTGAGGATAAGCTCGGACGTCGGCTCTTACGTCCGCGCCCAATACCGCAGAGTGTGATGACGCAACTGGACGCTCACCTCCATCTACTGCATCCCTACGCGCGTAACCTGGTTGAGATCCTTCGCGTGGTCGGGCTTCGTGGGGAGGACGCCCTCCATCTGCGGGAAGACTGTCTTGAGTGGGATGCTGCGGGTGACCCCCGGCTGCGTTGGCATAACCACAAGATGAAGCGCGACGGCCGGCCGCTCCCAGTTACCAATGAGGTCGCACGAGCTGTCGAGAGGCAGCGTGAGTTAGTTAAGGATGTAGCCGATCACTTCGGCGGGCAGTACCTCTTTCGCACCGAGTATGGACTGTATCAGTTTGAGAGTCTTTGCAAGCAACTAACGGCACTCGCTAAGAAGGCGCCACTGCTGGGTCCAGACGGCAAAGTCTACCATCTGACGCCGCACGCCTTCCGGCACACTGTCGGTACTCAGATGCTGAACAACGGCATGAGCCTTGTTGATGTGATGACTTATCTGGACCATAGGAGCCCAATGATGACACTCAACTACACGCAGATCTTTGATGAGACGCTGAAGAACAAGTTCAAAGAGATGGTTCAGTCGGGCCGGGCAACCGGCGGCATCGCGCTCGCAGCTCTTAAAGAACAATTGAACAACGGTGACGACAGCGAGCTGGACTGGGTTGTCTCAAACCTGCGCCGGCTTTCGCTCCCTTGGGGTTATTGCCTCCATCACGCGAAAGCTTCGAAGTGCCCTTACGGACAGAACGCCTGCTTCACCAAAGACAACGGTCCCTGTCACAAGCTGGTGACTACTCCCGAACATGCGCCCGTCATCGTGACGACTCTCGAGGATTTGAAGAAGAGTAGGAACATCGCCCGGGAGAAAGGTTGGGAGATGTATGCCAACGATCTCAGCGATCAGATTGGCGGCATGGAGAAAGTTCTCTCTGAGTTAGAACTGCCAGCCTGAGGCGCGCCATAAGAACCGCGGTGGCCAGCAGTGACTCTCAGAAGGAACACCCAAGCGATCGTGAGCCTGGCCGCTGAAAAGAGTCGGCAGGCGCGCCGTCGCGTTCTTGAAGCCATCACCGAGATGCAGCGCGAGGGCGCTGCCATTAACTTCAATGCCATTTGCCTGGCCGCTCGTGTTTCGAAGACCTTCCTTTATGATCCTAAGCACTTAGATCTCGCTCAACAGATCCGGTCGTTACGGCAGCTCAATCCACAGTCCGGGCCCTCCAGACCGATCACCTCAAACAAGAGCGACTCGGCCAAAGATGCGCAGATCCTTCGGTTCAAAGAGCGCATCAGAGCGCTTGAAGAGCAAGTTCGAGCACTCCAACAAGAAAACGAACTGCTCTACGGCAAACTGACTAACTGCAAATAGGCCTCGGCTTCACTACCTTCCAGCCGAGACTCTCTTTCTTATTTTCCCCCTTCCTTCGCTCTCATCTTCGCACGGGAGCCCAGCGACGCAACCTCCATTACGCAGGCTCCATTCCGGTTCTTCACTTCGTTACGACCTTGCAGGTGCATCGCTGTGCGCCACCCGTGCTTCGACTCCACTACGGAAGGGGGAAACGCATTTTCAACACCAATGAAAAGCAAACACCTAACACGACGAAGGACACCGGAGCACGTCGCTTACTTTGCGAACAGCGAGCAACCGCCATTCATCGAGCCGCGACGTTTCGAACTGCCCATAACGTTCGGGCACCCACTCGTGTCCCAACGTCCCTACGAGGGGGAAACACTGTTTTAAGCCCCAGACCAACACCGCGGACGCGAAAGGAGCATGACCAATGCAACGACACTCTAACCCATCGCCCGACGTTCCCAAGTGGTCAGCCTTGTTAGTTGAAGCAGTCAACAAGCCAGGTCTGATCATGGACGCATACAGCGCCTTCCATCACTACAGCATCGGCAATCAAATTCTCGCGATGATCCAGTGCCAGTTACGCGGATTGGAACCCGGCCCGATCAATACCTTTCCCGGATGGCAAGCACTCGGCCGCAACGTCAAACGCGGCGAGCGCGCCCTAATGCTTTGCATGCCGATCACTCGCAAGCATCGCGACGAAGGATCAGAGAGCAGCACCAACGACGAAACGAACGGGGAGCACACCTACACCGCGTTTGTTTATAAGCCCCGCTGGTTCGTGATTGCCCAGACCATGGGCGAAGAGTTTACCCCGCCACGGATGCCCGAGTGGGACGCCGAGCGCGCACTTGCCGCCCTCGACATTGAACAAATTCCATTCACCGCGACGGATGGCAACTGTCAGGGATACGCGAAGCAGCGACAGATCGCGATCAATCCCGTGGCCCAACTCCCGCACAAGACACTATTCCACGAGACGGCCCACGTCATTCTAGGCCACACCGCCGAAGCCGACTTCACAGACACCGAACGAACGCCCAAGAACTTGCGCGAAGTGGAAGCCGAAGCAGTCGCGTTGCTTTGCTGCGAAGCGTTGAACCTCGAAGGTGCGGACTATTGCCGAGGGTATATCCAGAACTGGCTATGCCCCGTCATTGGCTACAACGGCGACGCCATCCCGGAAAAGAGCGCACAAAAAATCTTCCGCACTGCTGATCAAATCCTGAGAGCCGGACGGCTGCAAACCGACTCCGAGCAAGAACACTGAACACAAAGAAGGGGCTAGGCAAGCGCGCGAACGCTCGCCTAGCCCAGGCACCAACTTTCAACCCGTGAAGGAGAAACTTTGATGCAACGAAACCATAACACAACCCGCCAAGCGAGCGTCACGCGCTTTACGTTAGGACAAACATTCATCACGCCCGGAGCCGAAGAAGCCCTGCAGATCGCCGGACAAACCGAAATCGAATTCTTGCGCCGTCACATGTCGTGCGATTGGGGCGAGCTATCCGAGGACGACGTTTGGGAGAACGAGCTTTCACTAACGGAAGGCTTTCGACTCTTGAGCGCGTACCAAACGGGCAAGGGTCAGAAGCTTTGGATCATCACCGAAGCGGATCGCAGCGCGACGACGATCCTGTTGCCCTCTGAGTACTAACGCGAACTAGAGAAAGAGCAGCGCGGGTGCTGTTACCACCCGCGCCGCTTACATCGTGACTTGTCCATCTTCAAGGAGAAAGCCAGATGCCGGATAAGACTACCGCTGTATGCGCAGCCAGGACAAACCCCCTCGTGTGCAGTATTCACGAACTGATCGTGGAATTGGAAGAACGCATCGAGGACGGAGAACCATTCGACAATCCGAAACTAACTAAGACCGCAGACAGAGTGTTTGGCGGCACCCGCGCACAGGGTAAATACACGTCGCGCGATGCATACGACGCCTTAGAAATCGCGGTCAACAATCATCTATTAGAGAAACACGCGCCAACGCTTATGCAGCTAGACGTGACCGAGGCTCTGGCTTCTGTCCTGCGTCCTTTGATGAAGCGACTACCGCGACAGAGCGATCGGACCCAGGAGCAAACCGAGCTACAACAATTTTCGACACCCCCGACGCTCGCCTACATCGCCGCGCGGCTTCTGAATCCTCAGCCGAGCGATATCGTCTTAGAGCCGTCAGCCGGAACGGGAAGCCTCGCGATCTGGCCTCGCGCAGTGGGCGCAAAAGTTATATGCAATGAGATCAGCCCGCGCCGAAACTCTTTACTCAGATGTGCACTCAACTTTGACACGCTTCCGCTTGACGCTGAGTTCATCGACGACCTGCTACCCGCCGAGATTCAACCGACCGCTGTTTTCATGAATCCGCCTTTTAGCTCGACAGGCGGGCGAGTCGCGCGAAATAGCGCGTTATACGGTGCCAACCATTTAGGGAGCGCATTGCGACGGTTGCAGGACGGCGGGCGCTTGGTCGCGATTCTCGGCGAAGCGATGAGCTTTCACCACGCAAACTTTGAGTGGTGGCAGCGTATTGCTTGCCTCTGCAACGTCCGCGCGAACTTCACGCTAACCGGCACTGAGTATGCGAAATACGGAACCGCACCAGATGTGCAAATCCTGATCATTGACAAGACCGGCCAGACGCCCGGCAAGGACTGGCAAGAACAACTTAAGAATATTAATTGGGGAACCGCTGAGACGTTAGAAGATGCCTGGGCAGAACTCAAGAACCTTGTCGAGCCCTTGCCAGACAACGATCCCGACGCCGAGCCCGACGATTCAGAACCGAGCGGAAATCTGTTTGTTCCATATCTGCCAGCGAAGTTGAAAGGCGGCAGACCGCATCCGGCCGTTATTGTTGAGTCGGCATCAATGGCCGCTGTGGTCCCGCCTGACATTACCTATAGACCACACCTTAACTCTGAGATTATCAACGAAGGCCGACTCTCTGAGATTCAGCTTGAGCGAGTTATCTACGCCGGACAACGGCACGAGCAGCGCCTACCGGACGACTCGCGCGGAGGCTTCTTTGTCGGCGACGGCACCGGAGTTGGAAAGGGGCGTGTACTGGCCGGCATCATCGCCGACAACTGGAATCAGGGTCGTGAACGCGCCTTGTGGCTTTCCGTCAACAACGACTTGCTCGAATCAGCACGGCGCGATCTCACCGACTTAGGATTAGCGAGTATTTCGCTGGCGCGAATCAATGACTACCCACCAGCCGGAGAAATCACCCTACCGCGCGGAGTGATCTTTAGCTCTTATTCATCCCTGATCGCGGCAGCCAAGACGGGAGAGAAACGCATAGACCAAATCCAACGCTGGCTTGGCAGTGATGGCGTAGTCATCTTTGACGAAGCGCACAAGGCCAAGAACGCCCTAGCGGGTGGACGGGGCGAACCAACACTCACCGGCCAAGCTGTCATTGACTTACAAGACCCGGAGCGCAATCCAGATTACCGCGTGGTCTATTCATCAGCCACGGGAGCAACCGACGTTCGAAACATGGCCTATATGACTCGCCTGGGACTGTGGGGAATCGGCACCAGCTTTCCCGGCGGCTTTCAAGAGTTCATGCAGGAGATTGAATCCGGCGGCGTGGGCGCCATGGAAATGGTCAGCCGCGATATGAAGGCGCTAGGCATGTACCTGTCAGGCTCAATCTCGTTCGGGGTATGCCCTCAGAGCGGAAAAGCGGTTGAGTATCGCGAGCGAATTCACCAACTCACCCCGCAGCAGCGAGAAATGTACAACCGTGCAGCCGACGCGTGGCAAAGCGTGTTACGGAACATTGACGAAGCATTATTGGTTACCAACGGAGGACCCCGAGCCCGCGCTAACGCGCTCACCAAGTTTTGGGGAGATCATCAGCGATTCTTTCGGCAAGTGATCTGCGCTTTCAAAGTGCCCGCTGTCATCGCCGAGACTGAGGACGCTTTGCGCGAAGGCAAGTCAGTTGTGATCTCGCTTGTGGGAACCGGCGAAGCCAGGACACGCGAGCAAGTAGCGAAGGCCACGGCGAACGGCGGGATGCTTGAGGACTTGGACTTCTCACCCCGCGAAGTGATCGCCGCCATGGTCGATCGCGGATTCCCGACCACTCTTTATCAGGACGTGACCGACCCAGGCACGGGCAAGACAATACAAGTCCCTGTGAGAGACGCGCAGGGCAATACTGTACAGAGCAAAGAAGCGCTACGTATGAAGCAAGCGGTAATCGACGGTCTATCAGCTTTGGAGTTGCCGGAGAACCCGCTTGATCAGCTTGTCAATCATTTTGGCGAGCGCAACGTTGCCGAGCTTACAGGACGTACGCGCCGCCTCATTCGCGACTCACGCGGACGAGTCGAGTACAAAAAGCGAGCGCCCGAAGGCGTCGCGATGCATAGAACCAACGTTCACGAAATGGAACAGTTTCAAGCGTGCAAGAAGCGGATTGCGATAATCAGCGACGCCGCTGCCATGGGAATATCACTTCACGCTTCCAACCGCGCGGAGAACAGGCAGCGCCGCGTACACATCACGCTTGAGCTTGGTTGGAGTGCCGATAAGCAAATGCAGACGTTTGGCCGGACACACCGATCAGATCAAGCGGTGCCGCCTGAGTACGTCTTGCTTTCAACAGAATTGGGCGGAGAGAAGCGCTTTAGCTCAACCATAGCGCGAAGGCTTGGCAGTCTGGGCGCATTGACCAAAGGGGACCGAGGCGCAGCCGATAGCGGCGATCTCGCCAAGTACAACTTTGAGACGGAGGAAGGCCGAGCCGCTTTGTGTCTCATGCTGCGGCGCATTGTCGAGAGCGGTAATGTCCCAGGAATCGCTAACCCACGCCAGACTTTGCGCGACATTGGCTTACTTGTCCGAAACCGCGACGGATGCGAAGAAGTACGCAAAGAAGATCTCTACAACGTGCCGAGGTTTCTTAACCGCGTATTGGCGCTCGACGTTGAACACCAGAACGCGCTCTTCGATCACTTTGTTGACTTGTTCGACCAGACCGTCCGCTATGCCAAAGCTAACGGAACCTTTGATGAGGGAGTCACGGACATAAAAGCTCTGGCAATTCGGATCGCGAAGCCATCGCGCGTAGTGCATACCGACGAAATCACCAACGCCCAAACCACGCATTACACCTTAGAGATTGACGTGCCCTCAACGGCTATAAGCTTCGACGAAGCCGATCGCGTTCGAAAGCGCAAGACCGGAGCATTCTTTCGCCATCGGAAGAATGGTCACTTTATCTTAGCGCTTGAATCAGGGCGACATACCAACCCTGAGAATGGAAACAGCTATCGCACGTTTGCGGTGTGGAAACCGGAAGCGCCGCGAAGTGCCTACATTCACGACGGCGAGCTAAAAGAGAAGTACCGCGCTGTGATTCCATCGAAAGCTCGCGACTGGTGGACCAAGAAACACAAGACCGTGCCGCCAATTGAAACGCTTGAGACTCACATCATAGGCGGAGCGATTATTCCCCTGTGGCAGCGATTCAAGACCCACGAGGACGCCAGGCTTCGAGTTGTCCGAGTGACCACCGACGACGGGGAGCGGATTGTCGGCATTCGAATCCCACCGGAACAGGTTGGCCCGATTGTAGCGGCACTTGGCGCAGCTCGTGATTTGAGGGAGCCGGAAGAAATCTTTACCGGCATCCTGGGCGAAGGTGAAGAAGTCAAGCTCGTTTCCGGTTTGAAGCTTAGCCGGAAGATGGTTCACCGAGAGAGGGTCATAGAGTTGATTGGAGTCGATCCAAATAGGTTCGCGGAGATTCGTAGCCTTGGATTGATTAATGAGCAGATCGATTGGAAACAACGATTCTTTGTGCCGACCGATGAGGAACGCGGCTTGTCAGTGCTGTCTAGCTTGCTCACTCGCTATCCGGTACTGGCAAGCGAGGTCTTAGCCGACGACGAGCCTAACCCAGAGAGTGAATCGTCAGAGTTGGCACCAGCAAGAATCGTTGACTTGGACGAATTGTTTGTCCCAACCGTGTTAGTCGAGCCTAAGCTTGAGCCTGAGCCTTCCTTTGCAGAGCGAGCCAAAGAAATCGACACTGCCGAAAGCCGACTAACGCTACCGGCCTTTTATTTCGTTCGTTCGTCACAACAGCCGCGTGAGATTGACGAAACCCAACTGGCCTTCGACTTCTAAAGCCCATGTCAGCATCTGTTTTCAAAGCTGCCGAGCGATTGCCATCCGTCCCAGACGGAACGCAGAACGCCGTGCGCCTGGAGCTCGACGACTTATTGGCCGAGCCGGGTCCGGTGCCTTTCACCGGCAACCGATTATTGGCTTACGAGGCGATGCACCTACTAATAAGGCTTGATCGAGATCTGCGGGAGGCTCGCGCGCAATGGAATCAGGACTGGTTTCGACGGATTATGCGCATTCGCCCTATGGCGGTGCTACGCGTGCGACGGCGCTGGGCGAAGGTTGGTCAGGCGGGTGGAATCCCGTTGGGCGACCTGCGGAGACGTTATCATGCTAACCTCGCGGGCTATCTCTACTAAGGCCTTAGCTGCTGGACAGCTTCAGTTTGCCTAGGTTGGTCGTAGCATTATCGCCTCGCATCATAACCCAGCCAATGAGGATCAAGCCGATGCCACCTATGGCGAGGAAAGTCAGATTGTAAACCGTATAGTTTGGAACTTGCCGTACGTAATGAACGCCGAGAATTTGATGGTCGATAATCCCTTCTACCAGATTAAAAAAACCCAGCCCAAAACCATTGCGCCTATAAAAGCCTTGAGTGAAGGAATTGGTTGGCGCTTATAAGCGGCACTCCACAGCATTAACACGCCCACCAACGTAACCAGCCAAACAACAGCGTGAAATATTCCGTCCCACGTCATATTGAACATCATTATTTCCATCGTGGTGGGGGGATACCAATTCGACACCATGTTGTGCCACTGGAATATTTGATGCAGAACGATTCCATCTATGAATCCGCCTAACCCGACACCCATCAATATGGCAGCCACTTTAGCTGTCTTAGGTTGTTCATTCATGCTTGTTTATGTCCGGCTAGGCGTTCACCGCTGCCAACGCATTTTCAGCCTGCGGTAACGAACTAGTTTTATCAAAGTCGCCGCGCAAGACTTTCAAAGCGTACTTCTCTCTATCTATTTCCTTGCGAGTGCGCACTCCGAGCCTGCGAAATAGGGGAACTGGCGGACACCATCCCTGTACTGCGTGTTGAAACAGAAAGGGTAAAACAATGCCCGGAACGATCAGCCATTTCTTGCTATGCGTTACTGCCAAAGCGAGACCAGCGAAGGCGATTGCGGAGGCGTTAGTTTCCAGCAATCGCTCCATATCCCATTCCGAGTCAAGCTCGTCAATCCGCTGGGTGATCTCAGCCTGATTTTTTTGCTCATAACTTTTAACGCGAGCCTCTAGTTCACGGTCAAGCTGACGGTTGATTTCTTCCGAAGTATTGGCGCGTACTCTGTCTGCGGTTTCCATAATTACCTTAGTCTGTCCTGCCGCCGCGAACGAGTGCGGTGGATTTCCCTGTTTACAGTGTTGGCGTCTCAGTCGTGTATTGAAATGATTCTCGAAAAAGCGTTTGGATATTATGCTAACAAGAAGTATGCCGCGTGGGTGGGTCAGGGAGTAATGTTTGTCCTCGCTTGCTAAGGCTACGGATTTAGGTAAATGAATACAAAAACCTCTCTGGGGTGAGTTCGTGGCTGCGCGCGCTCACGCGCACCCTGTGTGTGTCGGGAGGCGTCTTCCCCTCTTGGCCATCCCTTATGCGGTGCCAGTTGTACCACGGACTGGGCAAGAACCCTTCGCATGACTACCCCGGCTAAGGCCCGATTGATACGTGGACCTCATCGAGCTACTAGCGATCTGCTACTTCCTGCAAAAAGCTATTACCTGGTCTCTACCGCTGGAAGTTTGGCCTTCGCTCGGCGTCTTAGGAATTGCAAAAAAAGGAAAAAGGAACAGCAATCAGGTGGGCAGACAAGATAGAGCTGAAAAACCGGGCTTGGTTCAGACGTAAGGTCTTTGTTATCAACAACTCTAGAATCAGGAATATCTAGAAATAAACCTGAGAATCTCAAGAAGTGACTCAAGTACGTTCGCCTCAATGATTTGTAGCCTGATTTTGTCGGCGATTGAGCGCTTCGGATTTGGGTTAAAAAAAGTTTGGGGGCAGACATGAAAACGGGCTTGCGAGACGGGAAGCGAACCTTGGTAAAGAAGAGTTCATCGGTAAATCTGTACGCTGATCAGGCATTTCAGATCCAGGCGATTATGGAGGCTGCAGGCGCCCGAAAAGAAGCGCCCATAATGCGCGAGCTATTAGATGAAGCCCTTGCCGCGCGTCGCCGGAAAGCAGTCCACCGAGGAGAAGCCGAACAGCCTCCACCAACGCAGGATGTCTTTGAAACAATGCAAACTATTCAGACACTCCTCTTGAAGTTAATCCGACAAGATGAAACAGGCTTGCGCGCTCAGGGTATCAGCCTGATATTGCTCCAGGAAATCTTGGCCGAGGCTAGCGCTGGGCGAAAGCTTGCATGGGAGAGGCTCGAAGCTCCATCCCTAAGTGAAAGCGGCATGACTCCCAGCGAGATCGAGGAGCGGCTTAACGCTGAGACTAACGAGGCCAAGGATCACGCCTACGGTGTGGCCGAGGAGATCAGGAGCCGTCAGGAGAGAGAAGGGAACCAGTCACGTAGTTTGCATGTGGCGGGTCAACCGGATGTTGAATAGCCTAAGCGTTATTTGGATTCGCGCATGGAACGTACGCTCCGAAGTAATTTGCTCGGGAGCTGTGATTGAGGATTCAGTTTGACCAGTTGTTGGAACTCACGCTCTGCTTCTGTGAGCAAACCCACTCTTGCATAGAACACACCAAGTGCTAGGTGGGAGCGTGACTTCTTTAATTGATTTAACTCTTCCACGTCCTTGACTGATAGAACCGCAAACTTCATTTCAGGGGCTGAGGCCGCTGGCGAGACGATTTCCTTTCCCTCGATGACGGCCGTTACAACCCAAGAGAAGACTTCACCACGCTTCAAAGGGGCTTTTGCTGTCCACTGAGTTTCGGAAGGTTTTAGCTCTTCACTCTTGGTGACTTCGGAACCCTTTGCGTCCAGCACGTAGACGCGATAGGTGGTTGCTCCCGCCAGACTCTCCCATTTGAAGACAGGTCGATCTCCTATGAGGACCCTTCTGGCCGGATAAAGAAGTCTGAACGAGTGCCTTCCATTGTTGCTGCCTCTCAGGGTGCTATCCTGACCCTCAAGACTATTCAAGATATCTGGTTTCTCGATCCGTTCGGTCAGCGATGCCTGCGCGATCTCCTGTTTACTAACCAGTGAGACTTCATTAAGCCCCGTAACATGACCGCTCTTATCGATCGTAACGTCGCCTCGACCATCTTTGAGAACGGCGACTGCGGTTGAGGTATCAACGGTGGTCGGACTGGAACTCCCGTTCGGTGATCGAGCCGGCTCCTGCGCTAGTGGTGCGGGCAGGTTCGCAGGATTACTATTTGTGGGGGTCGGGCTCGCCTGTACGCTAGTCTGCGTTGGCTCATTCTTTTTTGCTTGAAGAGTGTCAGACTTCCGCTTGTTTACACTCACAACAATTACTAACGCGACCGCGGCCAGGACAAGAGCAGCGAGCGCAGAGGCTGGCTTCCAACCCAGACTTCGCCACCAAGGTAATCCGGAGAAACCCTCGCGCGTAGATGCGTGCCCAGTTGGACCATACGAGACGTCCCGAGCGCTTTGCTCTCGGAAAGCCAGGAAACTTCGTACGTCTTCGTCGCACGTTCCGCAGCCCTTTAAGTGAATTTCAATGATCTCTCGCGTCTCTCCATCCCATTTATCGTCAGCCAAGCCAACTAATTGTTCAAAATCAACGTGGTCATGTCTAAACCAGAACTCTGGGGCGAGAGTGAAGCTCAAAGGTGCGGCGCCTTTTTGCTGACGTAGAGTTTCCGTGAACTGATGGTGACAGGTCTGGCAATCAGCGACGTGTAGCGCAATTGTCGCAAGCTCGGCTTCTGGTAAAGCGCTGAGGCAGAAGTGTTCGATCTGCGGTGTCGATGGGTGGTCACTCACTTCAAATGTTTTCTTCTTTCCTCTCTTCTCAGATATCTAAGACGGGAGTCACAGCCGGAAATTCCGGCTGTGGAAAAGTTTATTTTTCATCTGTCTAACTCAATCTTCAAACGCTGAACCGCCCGGAAACGCCATTTGTATACATGGTCGCGCGAAGCATTCAGCTCAGCAGCCACGGTGGCGCTGTCCATTGGTACTCGCGAGCGCAACCGTCCCACCTCTTCAACCGAGCGTCCCAGGCCCCTAGCAAGATCCTTGAGGGTCACGATTCCTGCTCCGAGCAACACGCTGAACAGATCTTGGCCGGCTTGGTCCTCAAAACCGAGACAAAAGGCATCACGCTGCTCCGGCGGCAATCCGGTGACGGCCTGCCACAGTCGCCTCAACAATTCCTTGGCTTGTAAGGTCGATTCGCTTGAGGGAGGGTTTCCAGCAAAATGAGCATCCCAGGATGGTGAGACATCGTCGTCCAAGGACTCAATCGGCTGCTCTCTAACATCGAGTAGAGAAGCCACTATCCTAACAAGTACATCAATCTCAACCGGACCTCCTATCCAGTCAAAGAGTTCTGCTGCGACCTGGGGCAACGGTGCGGTTCTTACATCCTCATCGGCAAAGCGGGCAGCTCGGAAGGCTTCCGATTTGGTTTCGATATCGTGAGACGCTTGCCCAGAGAAGACCGTCTTTCCGGTGTTTCGCCAAGCGGCAAACCCACATAAGAGTTCATTCTCAAATTCCCAAGAGACCAGATCTTTGTGTCGTCTAAACAGATCTCTCAGGCTGTCTTTTAATCGCGTGCGCGCTGGCGACTTTGCGCGGAGAAAGTCCATGCAGATGTTTGAGGCGATGCGCGCAACGTAATGATCAAAGCTGTCGATATCGGTCGCGCTTGAGGAAACTTGCAGATCATGTAGGACCTGCACAATCCTCGTCATCGCCTCCTGATACAAGTCTTCCGCGTCCTGATTGCGCTCATTGATGCCCTGGGCACTGACATAGAAACCCAGTTTTCGTCGCAGCGTTTGCCTGACGATCGGTGCCGCACGGAGTGTGAGCAGTTCATCGAAGCGCTGTTGGCGCTCCGACTCTCCGTTGGCGTTGATGTATGGAAGTAGCAGGTTATCCATATAGGCCTAACCAATCCACGATTTCCAGGTATGTTTGAATTGCTAAGCGGGGCCACTGACTAATTAGGAAGTCAGTGCTCGCTTCTTACGGTTGGGAACCTATGACTGTCGAATCTGACGAACCGCGCCTGGACATCGACGATTCGCCACCATCTCTTAATTACTTTCGTCGTTTGAGACCTGACTGATTGTTTACGTCATACTTAACCGTGCCGGGGAGTCTTGAGGGCAGGTCCATTCGATCATCGACAATTTCTTCCAGATGCACGCCCGCTATGCGGGCATATTCCAGAAGGACAATGAGCGACGGTTCATTCTTGCCCAATTCGTAGTCCGAGATTCTGGTGTAGGAAATGTCTTCCTCTACTCCTAAACGCTTATGGAGTTCGGCCTGAGAAAGACCAAGTGTGTTTCGAACTTGTAGTAATTTTTCGGCGAGCCGTTTTGGCCGCCTTCGCGCGTGACCCATCAGCAGCGACCTCCCTGTGAGAAGGAGACCGCGAGATGGGGCCTATCCGTTGTTGCGGATGGTAAATAGCTGCGTTTGGGTTTCGCCGTGAGTATGAATCTTTCATACTCAGCAGCGATGCTCATCTCTCAACTTCATGGGAGGGCGAGCTACGCATTGCACAGTTGCGTTTCAAAGACTCAGTGGTCCTAAGGATACCAGAGCGAGGGGTCCGAATCACCTTCTTTTACGATTCATCTCAGAGGTTGCCCCGTTTAGTCGGGGTCGCTTTTCCGACTTATCGTGCGTGAGTTTTAATTGAATTGACTAGGTGCGCATGGTGGAGATGCGTCAGAAAAGCTAACGGAAGTCGCTAAATAAGGCAGACGTCAACTCGGCCCAGTCGAGGAGTTCGGGCTCTTGAGGAATCTCTCAATACGCTTCACCAGTCGCGTTGGTTCTTTTGTTTCACATTCCCAGACTACCATTACCCGCCAACCAGAACGCTTTAGAATTCCCAAATTTCGCCGATCGCGCTCGACGTTGGAAAGTCGTTTATTCTTCCAGTACACCTCATTCGTTGCTGGCACAACGCGTCCGTACCTACAGTCGTGCATGTGGAAAAAACAACCATGAACATTTATTATTCCACGATGTCGCAGAAGCACGAGGTCAGGCTTCCCAGCGAGCTCCTTCTTGTGAAGGCGGAATCGATATCCCAGACCGTGAACAATTGAACGAACTACCATTTCGGGACGTGTATCGCGGCTGCGAATCCTCGACATGTTAAAGCTTCGCTGTGCTTTGGTAAGGTTATCAGCCATCAGACTCCGCAGGTGTTTCTTCGCTTCGCAATACACTCCAGAGACTGGTGAGAGCTTTGTCAACCCTCAGACTAGCAACAGCCAGCTCAGCATCGGATCGGCGGGCATGTACCACCCGAACAACATCACCAATCGTTGGAATTGCCGTGCCATCGATAGTTAACCACTCTTCTGGGATCTGTTCGATAAAAGCTGATGCGCAGTTCAAGGTGCCACGCTGCGGCTCGATGCGAAGCGTCACCAAAGCAACGCCTTGTGCAATTATTGAACTGACTTCTCTCACGATGCCTTCGACGTGCATGCCGCACTGCTCAACCCATTCCGCTTTGCTCTCTCGCCAAAAGGTTTCACAGAACGGAAGGCACGGACACATCTGGCAGTTTTGAACTGAGGCTGACGCTAGGTGGTCAAAGGATTGACCATCAGCTAATGCTCCGTTTATGGCTTGAAGCTGCGCTTTCGCGCTCGAAGCTTCTCCGTCAGCTTCATTCTTGGTAATCTCAATTTGGCATCTGCGACCGTCACCTCTAACTATTACGCCTTTTGATACAGCAATGCCATTTTCAGATGCTAGATAAGCATATACTCGAAGCTGTCGTGTTTCTGCCTCGGATACTGCATAAGCTTGATCAATGGCTGAGACTCCGCTCTTATAATCCACGATAGTCTGCGCGTCCGTATCAATATAGTCAGGGCGGCCAACGATCAGGCCGTCGGCTGATTCGAGACGCGCTTCTGTACGCCGCAATGCCGATCCTGTAGTCCTGGGCGGCGATTCCAAGCCCGGTGGTCGGTTATCTACGACTTGGGACGCATAGAGAGCAGCTCTTTCTCTATATAGGTTGTAATAGGGAAGACGCTCTGGGCTGGAGAATTTCGCCTTCAAGAGTGGGTGAACGTTTTCATACAACGTCGCAGCTTTTCTGTCGAAAAGACTTCTTGCAGCTTCCCTAACTGCGCTGCTCTCTCCAGTCATACTAAGGTAATGAGAAGCTGCGACGACCGTATGGAAACAAATGCCGAGGATAGCCGCTGGGTGGTCCGGTAGAGTTCTTCGATCTCCTTGGGCGTACCACGTCGCCTTGGCTAAACACTTAAGGCTAGCCTCATAAATGCTCGGCGAAATGTGATCCAAATGTGCGATCGTCGGAGTTTCTGGGACTTGCACCGGCGCTTCCTCCTGTCATTCGTAAGGAAACCTCACGGCATGAAAGATTGACCGAAGCGTAATGGCTGTTAGTCCTCGATTCTGCGCGTCGGACACAGCTGCCGCAACTTCAGGGCGATAATTCGATGGGTGCTGATCCCACATTGGATGAACCAAAATTACGGCCTCATTCGTCAATGTGCTGATACCGGCGTGCAAGCTGTCGAGCATGGTATACGTGAGATTCAGGCCTTCGAAATAGAGCGCAGCAGTGGAGGCGACTAACCTTGACCAGTAGCCAAAAGTCAGATCGATAGGAGCGGTGTCTTCCAGCGCAAGCCTGGCCATGTCAAGTCCGAGTCGCCAGTCGAGAAGGGGATGGTATGCCATGTTACCGAACTCGCGGAGACAACGATGGCATGAACTAGCACAATCCTCGTGTGGAGGCGTTACGAGCGGTTGATGAAATGAACCGGGTGGGCACTGACGAGTCCATGAAGGGCTGCTTTGGCCGAGAATAAATCGGAGTAGTTCCTCGAAGCGTGCAGGATCGCCAAGAAAAGTACTATAACCAGCACCGTTTTCAAGGCTGTCAGAAATAAATATTCGGGCGCTTGGTGGCGCAAACGGAGTCGAAAGATCGGGTACAGGCTGCAAGCCGAGATCAAGTTCAGACTCATTCACATCCAAGCTCACGGCAGCAGCGCGCCGAACCAAGAAGCCAAACGAGTACCATGCTGCTCTCGCCTCCGGGCGAGACGGATTCAGAGTGAGTCCTACAGGTACGTCATTTACTCCAACGGCCATGACGTCTGTATTGGAAATTGCCGCCAGTGCACGGCGGATCGGCGGTGTTGCCGCATCATAAGACGGTCGTAGGATTCGTCGTTGTTCTGCCGCAGGAAGGTCCCGCAAAGCCGAATCGAATGCGCCATCGACTATCCAAAAGTTCTGGTTATCCAATTTTTGAAAGTTAAAGTCATCACCGTCGTTATCGTTTATGCGATAAACTCGCGCGGTACCGGCGTCGATGGAAAAATTGCAACGTGGTCTGAAATTAACGAGACCGACTCCCATACGTGACTTAAGGGCTCGAGGTGTGAACTCGAAGCCTCCCCGGAATTCCGCGCGAGATGAAATCGCCCACCATGTACTGAACCCCGGTGGCTCAGTGAGGTCGGTAAGCCTGTAGCCATTCGGCGATGGTCCCGTTAAGCAATACGGACAGGTCGTTGATCCCGCCGGCTGCGGAACAAGTCCTTGGCAACGTCGGCAGATGCCGACGGTTTCAATGTCACCGAGTGGATTTGGCGCCATTTCGACTCCACCACCATCAGGAATGAATTCCACAATGCCAACTGATGTATGAAGTCTGTCATCCTTGATCGATTGGGCGCCGGGAGCAAACTGGCTAATTGCAATCTCCAATTCACGGTCGATGGTCCCGTACTCCGGCGGCCAACGATGTGGCCGCTTGTGAAACAGAAACCGCGATCGAGTCGGGAAACCAAACATTGGCAATGCGCCATGAGAAGCAAGGCGTTCGCTCAGCGCATGATGTCCGCCACTGGTGCCGGAGACATCATCAATTCTACTAATCAGTTCAGTAGTGATAGAGCGAACCACATCCGCCACTCCCGTCGGATTATCCATGGCAGTGCGGCGAAGGATTTCACGTGCTATTTCATCAATAACTGGGGCGTTCGCTGCAATCCAAGACTCCACCGTTTGACGATGAGTGGGCCACTCACCAACCGTGCCAAACTCGCCATGTACATTATCGCCTGAATAGTCAATGTCAATGTCCTCAAACGACCGCCGAAGAACCTCCTTATTGACTACTCGCTGAGCGATTTCGAGTCGAGTCACGTCGACGTACGGCCGGGGTGGCGGCTCCGCGGTGATCAAACTCGGTCGCTCGAAGTAATAGTCATCGTGGCTTCGACCGCGACATAGCGTTAATGCCACTGACATTCCGAGCCCCCGCCGACCCGCACGTCCTACGCGTTGCTGATAGTTGAAGCGCACTGGCGGCATGTTCGCCAAGCCGATCGCTTGCAGCGAACCAATATCGACTCCCGCCTCCATTGTTGTGGTTACGCTCAAGAGATCAACGCCGGCGGCCTGCTCAATTTCCTGATCTAAGAAGACCTCTTGAAACCAACGCTGGCGATTAATGCGGTCCTCTCGATCTGTCTGTCCGGTAAGCTCTTCGCAATTGAGGCGGAACGGAGGATCAGGGTATCGGGCAAGATATTCATAGAAATCCATATCGCCAGGGTCCGCAACCGTCTCATGCCGATGTGGCAAGTTCGGCAACGGGTTGCGGCAGGAGACGCAGATTCCACCTGAGGGATGCAAATGATGTGTGCCGCACCGCTGGCAGGAATAGACGTCGACGCACTCGGCAGTTCCAGGCACTGGTGTCAATACGAAGAGAAAACGAGGCACGATGAGCCATTGGTCCAAGGCACTTCCCAGAATTGTTTGTACCTCAGTTTGAAGCGTTGCCGGGCCAAGCCCATTAATGTTTTCAACCGCTTCTAAGTAACGCCGGATATCTTCAGGAACTTGAATTCTGCCTTCCGATGCTGGATGCCATCGGAATCGTCTGGCGAGAATTCGAATCACTGAGGCAGCGGCACACTCCTGCGGTGTGTGCAGCCCAGAATCGTTGAGCCATAGGAATCCAAGTCTCAGTGATTCAAAGTCGCGACTCCCCCCAGCAAACAACACGTCATCTATGGTGGCCCTCACCAACTCAGCCTCCATGCGATCGCGGAGCGCCTCTTCGACCGGCTGGAGCCCTGACCGATAAGTTTGGGGATTTACGTCCCAATCGATGATATCCGTCCAGTGCACAGTCGTATCTTCTGATTTGTATTCTTTTACGGCAGGCAATGGTCCACCCGGATTCATTCCAATCGAGAGAAGCGAGGATCGCCCGAGGTCAAGAATGCTATTGAATCGCATGCTTCCGAAATTGGTCGGTGCCAACGGAGGCGTTGGCGACCCGCCGGTTGCTGCGAGTCGCATGATTTCACCAACCGTTCCAGGTTCAAGCGAACTGACAAGACTCCGAAGACGTTCTTGTTCAATTGCATTGAGCAACTGAATGTTTTGCTTGCGAACCAGTTCTAACAATTCCAATGTTTGCTGATGAATTTGCAACGCCGAAGCGAACTGCGAGGCTGTCGCTCCAATCTGCTGCATTAAATGGCCGAAGGCGATTTGACGAAGATTATCTAAATAGTGAGACCGCTTGATCCCCGTTGAAAGCTTAGCCGCGTCTTGTCGGCTGTCTGAAAACAACACAAGCTTGCGCTTAGTGATATCGGGTATCTGGCGCATTATTCCGTCGCTGAGCAGTTGCATGATGCGCTGGAAGCCGGAGCCGAGATCACGAATCGGTGACTCTACACGGCGACGAAACCAGTCCGCGCCGCAATGTGGACACTTTGTTGGAAAGGCGTTGGCCTCATCATCAGTACAGTTAAAGGCAAACCCTACTGACTCGTTCTGCTGTGCACCCCGCGAACGGACTTCATAAGTCAGGCGACCATAAATGACATGTAACGCTGCTGGCTGCCATCTGTGGTCACCGTTCAGCCAAGTCCACTGCGGTCCGCTTCTGTTCGATCTAAAGATCGGAGATCCGTTTGCGGGCCAGAAAACGAGGTACTCCCCGAACTTCCTTTGAAGCGAGGCCGAGCGGTCGGGCACCTGATCCAAATTTGGATAGTCGGGCGATAAGAACCAAGCATTTGCAGAATTGGCATCAAGCTTTTTGTAGGCACCCAAAAACACTTCCCCGCACGGCTGACAGTAAAGCAGTTCCAAGACACGCGCTCCGCATGATTCACATCGCGGGATTGGATCTGTAAACAAGCGACCTACTGGTGGACGAGCAGCACCGTCAGGTGTTGTCCCCGTACGTCCGGCGCAATCTGGGTTGGTACACGCCCAGATGCGGCCTGCATTGTGAAAAAAGTAATGGACACGAAGTGGCAAAGGCGCGAGCGTGGTGCCCGGTTCAGCTCCTGAAATCCGTGCGTGTATCAATCCACGAATCAGGCCGCGAGTGGCGGATTTTTCTTCATCTGAGACGCCCCCAAACAGATCGGAAGATAGATGTTCGAGAGTAAAGGGCCCCTGCGCGCCCGCCACGCGAACAGGTTCCAGAGCACGTATGTGTTCGTAGGCGCGCGCTAGATCGTCTCCGGCTTCTCCACTGGATACCAAGTCCACGGCCGTCGCGAAGTTGGCGGCGGCTTGTTGGGTGGAAGATGCGGTGAGCTCGCGGTCGAGCGTCTCGAATGCCGGGGCAAACCCTGACAAGCCCGCCGGAGGCGCCTCGAATCTGCGTTGATGGCCTGGCAGTATTTCGAATGAGTTGCCGTCGCGTCCGAAGAACTGTTCCAGATACTCGCGGCTTTGAGAGTCGTTTTCGATCGACGCGCTTGTTGCGATGATTCGGAGTTGAGGCGATTCGGGATTAAGTCCCAAGCGCTGGAGAAGTGCGCGAAGCAAGTAACCGACTTCGGTTCCCGGCGTACCACGATAGCTGTGCAACTCGTCAACAACCAGGTGAAACACGTGGTTGTCTCGATCAGCGTCAAGCCAGTTCTTAGTCTGCTCAAAGATTCCCGCTTCAAGACTCCGCATCAGCATGATGTTTAGCATGCTGTAATTTGTGATGAGGATGTCTGGTGGGTCGCTTTGCATGTCCCAGCGTGACCACATCTCTGAGCCGTCTGGATTCTGGAAGTAGTTTAGAATGTCATCAGCCCGGCGGACTTCTTCGGGCGTTTGCGCTCGGCCACGGCGGGCTGCTGCCGATGCTTGTGCACGCCCCCAGTCGCGATCCATCTGGTGAACACGCCTTCTAAGCTCCGTCCTCTTGTTTTGACGCACTTCTGGGCCGGAGACTGGGGCGACTGCGTTGTATCGACCAAACCAAAACCGATGACCGTCGAATGGGCCGCTGAACCAGCGCCTTGAGTCATTGTTGTCACAAGCTTTCCGAATACGGCTCAACTGGTCCTCGATCAGAGCGTTCAACGGATAGAGCAACAGTGCACGCACAGCTCGCGGACGGGAGGTCGGCTCATGTTCACGTTGAGGAATGCGGCTTTGGTGTGAATGTCGCCACCATAAGTGACGCGCTGGCGTAGGGCTGGGGGTGCCCCAACCGCGCATCAAATCCTCGACAAGGTAAGCGAAGATCGGCAACAGATAGCACTCAGTCTTTCCAGAGCCGGTTCCGGTTGTGACAACAACGGGACGACCGTTTCGGGAGTGTGCCCATGCGTCCAACTGGTGCTGATGGAGCGGGACGCCAGCGCGAAACAAACCGCGTGTAATCAAGTCGGCGGCTTCGTTTGAAACACCGAGTTGACCACACGCCTGAGCTACAGTTAGTCCAGAACTCTCATAGGGCGGGATAGGTTCAATAAGGGGTTCGCGGAAAAGTTGTCCGTCGCGAAAAAGTAGGTTCCGCCGCTCCTCAAGCAGCGCGTCATATCGCAACCTAAACGGGCTGTCTAGGTAACGCTGGTAGGCGAGCCGAACCTCATCGAAAACTCTAAATGGGTCGTCCATTGCTTTACTTAAGACCTCCAGGAGCTCGACTTGACGCTCGGATGTGGCTGACCCGCTGCCACCATCAAAAAGGCCGCTAGGTCGGAGGGTATTTCGTTATAGATTATGCGACCATCTACAACGCTGCCGAGCTGACCAGAACATAAACAAGCTGCGCGCGAATACAAGGCGGGCAAGGGTGCAAATAGCGGTACGCTTAGGCGTCTGTCAGTAGCTTCGTATCTAATCAGCGCGATTCCATTTAACATGGCGGCGGCGTAAAGAGATTCCCTCTTTGAAATCTTAAGAAGCTTTCCCCGCTTTACATGAACGAAATACTTTGGAGGACCATAAGTCGGGGTATATTCGCAGGCAGAATGTGCACGCAGTCCTTCCGTCCAACTGCACGTCTTGAAATCAAAAGATTGAACCTTCCAGTTCAGCGGCGCTGGCTCAACAGGTGCGTACTCTAACGTGTGTGGAACAGGACGCAATACCTGAACAACCGCCGCCGCAAGATTCGTCTCAAACACTACTCCCACTTCGTTTGCGATCGCTGCTAATTCTGACATGGCTCCTTCGATCCGAATAAGGACTGGTGAATCACGAGGTGTCTCCCAGCGAATTTCGCATCCCAGGTTTTCAGCAGTGGTTTTCAGCGACTCAAGAATTATGGGGGTACGAGCACCAAACATCCCTGCAACGCATCTCTTGCCAGCAAGACCACCAAGGACGGGTGGAAGAATCTTCCACCGCTGAGTGTCTTCGATGAAGAAGTCGGCGAAGCCGAGGTCGGAAAGGGTGATTCTCAATGCGCGGCTAATTCTTGAGAGATCCGCATCGGGACCCGCCAACTCTTGCACGGCATTTCGAAAGGTAGCCCATGCTCCTTCCCCAGTAAGTGTCATCCAGGAAAGCAGAAGATCACAGTCCATTACATTCTCTTCAAAGCGCGCTTAATTTGTTTTGCGGCGAACGCATACTGTCTCCATAAAAGCTCTGATTTCTGATCCGGAAGCATCCCGTTTATTCCGATGAACTGAGGGTGACGTATATTAGCGTTATAGATCACGCTCGCCCACTCTCTCCAGGACTCACGGTCTACCAGAGTCAACCTGCGTGGATTAAATTGGGGCGGCGGATCTGAATTGGCAAGAACGGCAACTCTGGCTCCTGGACCGCCTGCGACCTGTATAGCCCATATGGGTGAAAATGAGCATGACGCGAGTGTCCCTCGAAGAAATCCGCGCGCGATACAGACTTCTCCAGGCGACGACCCAATCACCATCCACGAGCCCCGAGGCAGTGCTACCGGTACAGACGTCTTTGGATGTGCCGTGTCCTGTCCATGAGGAGGAATCGTGGGCTCAACGACTTCAAGTCGGCGTCGTACGTGGCCAGCTTCGATCAAGTATTCACCAGGCTCAGTAATGAGCTCCTTACAAATCAATTCTCCAGTGGCGCTTACTTCGAACGGTACGCCATTGATTTTGCCCGTGTCACCCTCTTCGATCCCGGTCACCAAGACGCGGGGTGGTGCCCCGGCCAGCCACGACCAGCGGCGACCTGATCGCAACCCGCCAGAAATGAGCAAATCAATGTTCGGATCCACCTCAATAGGTTCTAAACCCACCGGTGTTTCAATTCGCTGTCGGGCTGTAACGTCGCGAATGATGGACCACCCGGTGGGTAGTAGCGGATGAGGCACGGCGTTTAGGGATTGGCGAGCTACCTCGCTAAGGTATTCAACAGCATTGTCAACGAGATCATTTTGACAAAGTACCGCGCACTTGATACCGCGTGGCAAAGATCGGCTGGAAAGAAACCCGCTGTAGCTCGACGACGGAGCCAGGGCGAGAACCCCGGTTGGGGATCGGCGCAGCGTAAATTGAAGGTTTTCAACGGAGGATTGCCATTCGAAACCGTCGGCGAGCGGCTTCCCGTCAGTCGGCCCGATCGGACAAGGGTCATACCAACCCTGATCTGATGCTTCCAACACGCGTTCTCCGTCAGTGAATACCGAGGGAAAGCCGGACGGTCGGCGCGCCAAGTAGGCGAGAATCGGCTGCCGCTGCACAATATCAAACTGAATTTCGACAATGGCACTTCGCCGGGTTAAGGATTCTGAAAAGGAACCGTCCCACGATCCTAACTCTCCGATTACTTGGGCAAGAACCGCGTCAGAACGATCATCAAAGAGGGCCTGGGCGCCCGTTTGCGTGAGAGCATTTGTCGCCTGCTGCCATAGACGTAGATCATTATTTAGCTTGTCGCGGTGGATAAGGCTTTGGGGTTCATATCCTGCCCAGCCGAAAAAGGATGGGAGTTTTTCAATGTCTAGCCGCCGCAAAGGCACGTGGGCAAGGGGCAATGCCACGAACCGACGGAGCCCGATGTCTGATCCTGGCATTATGAGCCGTTGCTGATGCTTCTGTTCGAGCCATTTACCGACGAAAACCCATAGGGATTCAAAGACCGTAGGGCTGAACCCTGCAGGGTGGGCTCCTGACATCTCGCAACCCAGTAGATCACCAAGGCGTCGATAGTACGCATTTGCTGACGTCTCTTCGTCGGACTGCATATGATATGCCGCGAGTACCGATGCCGCCAGAAACGCAACACAGTCAGGGACCCCGTCGTCGCCACAACGCCGAAGTACGCGAAGGTGGTCGCTGTCACTTAGAACCCGTTTGAGATAGACACTGGCAACCGCCGCTGTGAATCGGCCCTCGGCCTCATCCGGAGTCAGAATATCGAATCCCGCTTCCGCAAAAGCCGACGCCAATATCCTGGGTGTAATGCAAAGATAAACGCCTTCCACGATTCGCGTGGGCAGAAGCACTTGTTCAGCAACAGCACGGTTCCAGCGAGCGTATTCGCCATCTGAGACCGAGATGTCCCGAATTGCAGATATGTATTCACGGGCCTCTTCAGCGGGCGCTGGCTGTCGACTTGTCCCAAGTTTGACGGTGCTGCGAGATCTGGAACTAGCCTTCAATCGCTGCAGCGGAGACTCGGAGACGTATTCTGTAACTTGGTGCGGCTCTCCCGTTGCCACTTCTGTTTCGGCTCCATCAAACCTAGTCGAAGACTCAGCATCAATGGATGAGAAGGCAGTATCCGTTTCGGCTTCGTCGGTCGGCGCTAGACCAGTGTGCTGTGAATCTGAAGGATCACTATCTGGAGTTTCACCAGCGTCCATACTAGGTACTTCAGAGGCAAATCGGTCAGCGGAGGGCATTGTTCCGTTCTGTTCGGAAGGATGCACGCTAATCGGTTGTTGGGTGATCGCAACCTCTGTTTCGACAGAGTCCATGAGGTCCCGATCCAGCGTGCTCTCAACGTCCGGCGTACCACCGGGCTGAGAGCCGTCGTGATCTGCACTGTCGTCATCAGGAGCTACTGAGCCGGTAGGAACCGGTGAGTCTGCCGTAACTAGTGTTTCTTCTGTCGCTGCTTCTGGTGGTCGCTGAGCTTCACTAGTGATCTCACTCGTCGGGAGGGTCTGCTCGGTTACAAACTGAAACTCAGTTTCCTCTAATTGCAAAAAACCTTCTCTACCACTCTCATTCCCCGTGGGTAACGTCCCTAAGTCTGAATGGGACTCCACCACGGCAACGGAAGTGAGGGTATCAGCGGGAATGGTTGGATTGTCTCGTTCGGCGTCAGTGTTGAGTGCTCCAACGGGCTCTACAGAATTGGTCTCAGCAACCCATGGGAGGTTATGGACCATCTCCTGATCAACAGTTAACAAGGGAGTCGGCGTCTGATCAGCGCCAGAAGGATGCACGTCTCTCGACGGAGTTCTAGATGAGAGTCTTATTTGCGACAGGACAGTGCGCAAGATCGTCTTCAGTTTTTGAATGAGACGTTTCATTTAGAGGTCGAGAATGAATTCGCCGATTCGTTTCGATAACAGCGGGCAAACGGCGTTCGCTAGTTGCTGTTGCTTGTGCATCAAGCCGCCTGATCGGCCATCATTTGTGCCCGCAAAACGGAACCAATCTGGAAACGACTGTAGCCGGCACGCCTCACGCAACGACAACCCTCTGTTTTGACTGGGATGAACAAGCATGCTCTTTCGGTAGTGTCCAATCGTAATCGATGGCTTATCCCACTCTAGTCTTCGATAGATGTTGCTGTGCGTTCGTTCGACATCAGCGTAATTCGACATCATTTCCACAATGTCCTGCCAGTTTCCGCCGGGCTGGATCCGTTTATACCGTTCGATAACATAGTCGGCATGTCTTGAAGTGACGTGATCGAGGATCCTATTCTTCGGCGCACCGAGCCGCATCTGTCGCAGGAAAGAATTGACAACCAGAGCGCTCGACGGAGGCCCAGAGTATTCCATTTCATGTAATCCGTGACCATTCCCGACTGCTGGCAAATCGCTCATCGCCTCACGGACAGTGATATACGGACGCTCGGTTGTTGGACCATGCGTTGCCGCCGGAAAGGGTCCCCATGCACCAAACTCTTCAGCGCTGTAACCAACGTCTTTGTGGATTCCAAGCACAAAAAACCTTGTTCGATACTGAGGTACGCCATACCAAACAGCATCAAGCAATTTCGGAAACACCAAGTAACCAGCGTTTCTCATCCTCTGCGAAATATGTTCGGCGACACTTATTCGAGCGTGTGCCTTTCCGTTTTTCGCCGTCCAAACAATTCCTTGCACATTCTCCATAAGAAATACGCGAGGGCTAAGCTTTTCGACATACCTCATGAAGATGTTCACCATCTGGTTATGTGGATTGTTACTTGACCAAGAGTTCCGATTAGCACTAGAAAATCCGCGACATGGAGGACCACCGATTAGCACATCAACACCGCCTGTCTGGTGCGCGATGGTAGTAACCTGATCTATTGCCTTTGTTCTATTCAGGTTTATCGGCTGGATAGATTGCGGCACGGGATCGGAGTGATTTCTGCTGTACTTTCGTGCGAAGTATTGATGGTTAATCCGCAGCGTTTCTGCATAAATGGGGTGAAGTTCCCCAGAGAACACCAAACGAAAACTTCTCTCTTTGCGTTTGGCCATTAGAAACCCCAGTCCCAAGCCGCCGGCCCCGGCAAATAACTCAGCAACATTAAGAACTGCTGAGCCTGCCATTAGTCTTCCGGGATTTATCGAGCGGTCCGGTGCCTCAAGAGTTTCCAGAGGAGATTGATCTTGGAGTTGGGCGAGAGTGATATTTGAACGATATCTCAGAGCTAGATTATCCCGGCTGAATAGATTTGGAGACCTATGCGAAGTCCGCTCGCGTCGACGGACTAGAGGCCTAATCCACCGCGCCCAATAAAGGGCACGAATTAGGTTCACTATGTCAGCGTGTTCATCGGTTGAAGCGCCAATAATCGTTCCTCGGTGAAAGCCGTCTATTGCGCCGACGTCAACTGCGAACAGCCTAGTCGTATGCTCAAGCCCCATTCGAAACGCACCGAGTTCAGCAATTCGACATTGCACACACCGGGCGAGTTGAGGCAGCCAAATACTCTGTTGTTCCCATACGGCAGAGTCTAAAACCTTGGACACCTCAACGACATTTGAGAGACTTGGCAGGCGGCCTTCGGCGACGATCATTCGAACTTTGGTGCTAGGTCGAAGCTCGGCCACAAAGCCAATGTTCCGTTGGGAAACACCCTTGAGAAACTCACGATCAGAGCTGTAGGCGGACCCAACTACAACAAGCGTTTTCTGCTTGAAGGGTGCGGCTTCATCGAGTAGCTGAAGCGCAATCGAAGCCCTCCCGCTCTGTTGTCGCCGTTGTTTTGATCCGACTCTGTACGACCTCTCAGAAAGGACTTCAACAGTGTCCCCCATGATGCGGTGAAGCCGAATAAGAATCGGCGCGCAACCGTTCTTTCCCCTTACCTTTAATTCCCGGCGCCCGGATCGGGCAGCATTATCCTCAACAAGCAAGATTGGTGATCGGGACCCTTTTGCGGGAGGGACGCACGAGTTGATCTGTGAAACTTTTTCAGACATCTAGCTGGTCATTGCCAGTTGCGGCGTACTTGCATTTCAGTTGTGCGCGAAAGCAGTCCTGAACTGATCAGTGAAGGCGGCAGGACTCACCGTCGAATTAGAAGGGACATGGTATTGCAAACCGACCTCGGGTACAAAAGGCAAAGACAAACCCTGGCCCAATACGGACTATCTAGCAGTAAACTGCGTTTCGAGGAAATCGCACAAAATAAGCCGCACTCTCAAGCAAGATTCCGACGATCTCGTGACATTGGGTTCTTACGACCTCGGCGCATTGGTCCTCGATCGTCCGGCCAAGGTGTCCTCACCGTGACAACCAGTGTCTGCCATAAATCCAAAACACATGCGCTTCCTCCGTCATCGCATTTCACAAATGCAAAACCAAAGACGTCCCGTTGCAAATGCGTCCATTCAACAGGCGTGTCTCTGACCAATCGGAAAGCTCGCTGAATAGGAGGTCCCCCTGAGAGCGATTCGAGTTTGAAGATGATAATCGGCTGGCGCGTATGCCAACTGTGTGGGCTAATTTCTGATAGCGGTTCGTCTGTGATATCCCGGAGTGCATTGGGCCTAATCTCGGCGATCACATCATCAGGGGTCATTACGCGCCGATCCTCCACCCGGATCAGCTGCACCTGTTCAGCAGGAGCAACTCGATGGTATAGCCCAAAAAAGAGTCCTTGTGCGGTCTTGCGAAAGACTCGTTCAAAACTCATCCAGAGGCCCCCAACCACCTCGTAATTTCCGTTCGGCTGTCGGCTTTCATCGAGTATCTTGCGCATCTTAAGGCTTCGCCCACAAACTCGGCCCAACCAACCAGCCTCTTGACGTTTCGCTACCATTTCGGGGTGTACGCTCACCAAGGTTAGGAAAGCCCGAACCACTCTTTCATCAAACGAGAAGCCATTGTTACATTTCTGGCATGCCGGCAGCGTTATTAGATTTGAAGGCAAAGGCCGACGCAGCAAAAAACGCGGCGGCGCGTGATCCTTTGTATCCGCCACTTTCTTGCAGTACACGCAGCGTTTACCAGTGAGCTGGAAGTCAGGAAGTCCCGAACGAGTGTTCATCTTTATTACGTCCTACGTACGTGCGCTGCATCAACCCGCGCGGCGGCGTGTCTGCGGGGCTTACCATGTCGGCGTGGTCCTGCCCCCGTCGGCCAAGGACATTCAAGGAGGATAGTTAACGCATCGTGCAGCTTCAAAGCACACAGAAGCATTTTGTTTGAACGCCGCACAAACATGTATTCAAAGAACTCGGGAATGTACACCCGCCACTCTGCCATGTTCCTCGGTATCATTCCGCACACGGCCATAGCCTGTCGTTCTAGCTCTCTGCCAGATGGTGTTACCTCTGCCCACAAGCCGTCGTTGCGACGGTGGAGTTCTGCAAAAGCAGTGGGATGAACGTTCTTGGTGTGTTCGACCGCAATTACGAATAAGTCATCGGGATGTAGAAGTCGCCCAAACTCAAAGAAGAGTAGTCCGGCAGCCGTCTTTTTCATAACGCGAGACAGTGTTTCAAAAACAGCAGAGTCGGCCCGAAACATGCCGTCCGAGCTAAGTCGGTCGCCGATAAACTTAGAAAGCGATTTGTCGCGCTGCATTGCGAAGTGAATCCAGCCCCTCTCAGCCACCGCCTTGCGATCGGCATCTGTGAAAGAGATAGTACAGATAATGGCCGCAGCGCGCGCTTCGTCTTCGGAGTAGGATAGGTTGCATGCAGTGCAGGCTGGCACAATCATCGCCTGTAAATCCGATGGCAGCTTTCGGGGCAGGAGGCACTTCGGAGGCGTGTGATCGGAGGTGTTAGCGGGACCACCGCAGTAAACGCACATCAGACTACCGAACAACGGCAGTTTCGGAATCCATTTGCCTGGGTCCATCTCACGATTGTAGTACGGAACCAGTATCACGGCATCTGTTGTGAAATACATACTTTGCCGTATTTCACAACACGTTACCTTCGCTTCCTATCCGTTGCGCTTTGTTCTGCATGAGCACTCTCTGATACTGGTCTCATCAAATTCACTGAACAAAAGCCTGACCATAGACGCTTCTCAATCGTTACCGCTAATCTCGTAAGTTGGCGCTCCGTGGCATACCGTTTGAAATGTCATTCTCTGGCTAAGATATTTGTCATCCCTCCTAATTCCGGTCTCTCAAATTGGGTCAAGCTATGAGTACGAGTATGCACGCTTCTGCCTTGCCGAGCCGTCCGCAGTTCCTAAAAGTTCCTGAACTCGCCGCGTTGTTGAAGGTCAAACCGAGAACGATTTACGAGATGGTCGCACAGGGTCGAATACCTTATCGCAAGCCGCCCGGCACAAACATTCTGCGGTTTGATCTTGAAGAGATTTTGGCTTGGACCAAGGCCGGAAGTAACAGCGGAAATCAACGCTAAATAGTAAATGACTTGATCCTCCGATGCTGCTACCATTCGGGCATTCTCTTTGGTGGCTGCAACCTCTAAGGAGAAAGAATGGCTGTTTACAACAAACGAGGTAGGAAGGGCACGCATTGGATTTACGACTTTCGCGTGCGGGGTGTGCGGTACAGGGGATCATTCCCTGAGGCCCGCACAAAGTGGCAAGCAGAACAAGCGGAGGCGAAGATCAAGCAGGAGGTCTTTGAAGGTCGTTTTGGTTTGGTTCAATCCGGCACCATTAAACTCGACAAGTTTATCGACGAGGTTTACATGCCCTGGGCCAAAGCTAATAAACGCTCATGGAAAGGGGATGCGATCTACACTGCGGTTATCAAGGAGTACTTCAAAGGGAAGGCGTTGTGTGAGATCAGTCCTTTTCTGATCGAGAAGTTCAAGCATGAGCGAATTAAGACGCCGACTAAGAATGGGACACCTCGGGCTCACGCTTCAGTGAATCGAGAGTTTGAGGCGCTCAGCCGCCTTTTTAATCTCGCAATCGCCTTTAAGAAGGCGGAAAGCAACCCATGCAGTCGGGTCAAGAAGTTCAAACTGGACAATGAGCGTTACCGATACCTGTTGCCAGAGGAAGAACCAGTGCTGATGAGCGTGCTAACAGAGAAGCGGGAACACTTAAAGGGGATGATTACGGTGGCTCTCGGTCTTGGCCTACGAAAACGTGAACAACTGCATCTGCGTCGCGATCAGATAGATTTCTCGCGGAATGTGGTTGTGGCCACGAAGACCAAGGGGCGAAAGAATCGTGAAATCCCTATGGACGTTTTGGACCCGGAAGTTCGCGAGTTCTTGCTAAACGTGTGTAGCGGGAAAAAGCCTGATGATTATGTGTTCGGAAACCCGGACACCGGGAAGCCTTTCACTGACATCAAGCGTTCCTTCCATACTGCATGTCGAATGGCGAGGATCGAGGGCCTCTGGTGGCACGACCTGAGGGCTACGTTCTGTACGCGTCTAGCGCTAGCGGGATATGAGGCTTTAACAATAATGACTCTGATGGGCCATAAGGATCTGAAGACGACGATGCGATACATTCGCGCCGTTCAATTGCAGAGAAATGTGCGTTCTCAGAATTTTGGTCAAGAATCTCCCACAAAAGAGATACGGCCACCAATGCTGGCGGCCGTAAGTTGTTGATATTAATGGTCGGGGCGAGAGGATTCGAACCTCCGACCTCTCGGTCCCAAACCGAGCGCACTACCAGGCTGTGCTACGCCCCGACAATGCCCACGCGGGCAGGCGTGCATTCTAGGGGCGCGCGGAGCAAGGGTCAAGTTTGACCATTCCACTGTTTGAGTTGACCACTCCACTGTTCGAGAAAGTCGTGCATCCTGGCCGACGCGAGAGCTCTGTGACTAGTTCTCGCTTTCACGGCCGAAGGTAATTCGCCAAATGTCTCAATGTACCCTTGCGGCACAAAGATCGGATCGAATCCAAAACCGCCTTTCCCACGCGGGCTCGGAGCAATAGTTCCTTCGCATCGAGCCTCGACGATCCTGAGGACCTGCGGGTTACGCTTCACCGTCGCCATCTGATCCGGCCAACCAGCCAAAGCCATCGAACAGACGAAACGCGCACTTCTCGTTGCGCCAGGATATGTTGAAAGCGCCGCCAGGAGTTTGGTAATCCGCTCCGCATCCGACGCGTCTTCGCCAGCAAATCGTGCGGAATACAAGCCGGGCGCGCCGCCCAAGGCGTCAACCTCCAGGCCCGAATCGTCGGCGAGCGCGCAAATGCCAGTCTGCTTCGCGTAGCCGAGAGCTTTCAAAACTGCGTTTTCCTGGTAGGTTGACCCAGTTTCCGGAACAGGAGTGACGTCGGGAAAATCGGAGAGGGAGACGAACTTGTACGATAGAGCGCTCAACGCTGACTGCAACTCACGAAACTTTCCCGCATTGTGAGTCGCAATCAGGATTCTAAAATCAAGCCGAGGAGGAGTCATTACGGTAGAAATCAGCGGGGTTGGGCAGCATTCCCTGGTTGGCTCGGTTGCTCAGGCAGCAACAAAGGAAGGAGGGTGCTGAACTGGCCGAGCGGCGAGCGCGTGATCCGCTCGAGTCCTCGCTCGTCCAGCCTGGTCTCGGTTACTGAATATGGCAGGTTGGACAACGCCATTTCAAACCGGTCGGAAGGGACTACCGGCGTGGCCCGTACGACGCGAACCGCGGAGATGAAATCTCGGACGCGGTTGCTGTCATCAGTGTAAGTCGCGATGTTAGCTGGACTTGACTGGGAAGAGAAGAAAGCCAGCCTGCGCAGTCTCTCCGCACTTGACGCTCCAGAATTGGTTTTGGTCCTCTCAAGATATAGCTCAACGTCCAACGGCGACCCAATGATTATGTAGTCGTTTACAAACGCGGCCGCAAATTCCCCAGCCGAATCTTCAAATGTCTCTACCTGCGCGGTCGGATCTTGTTGTTTTCGTCGCATGGTCTTCGAAACCATTTCGTGGAGGATAGCCCGATCCTTTACTCCGGCAACCAGCAGAGCGCGTTCTGCGCTTTCGTCTAACCGCAACGTCAACAGCTCGCCGCTAACTGCTCCCAGAAATCTATCCGGGTCGTCGATTCCGTAAGAGAGCAAAGCAGACTTCAGGAGCGACGAGAACACGATTGCTGACAGCGCATCGACTTGTGACGAAACAGCGGCTCTCAAGCTTTGCAACGCCGCCGCCGGATTCGAGAATCTGTAGGCCGTCACCGAATAGATACCTTCGGGAAGAAGTCGGTCCAGCTGAGGCGAGATATTCGATGTCCGGAAGTCGGGTTTAAGATGAGCAACGATCGAAGGTTGCAGGCCGATGAGGTAACGGTCTTCAATGCCCGTCAAGTATGTCTTTGAAGTCCAGCCGAGACTGCCAAATATTTTGGCGGCGCCGTTTGTGATCAGGCTTTGGAAGTTTGCATCCGCCGGCGCGCGACCCAACAAAAGCGGCACCGAGACGGCGAGCAAGCGGGCGCTGTTGCCGGCGGGAACATAGCCGAATGACAACGCGTCTCCTCCGGCGAGTTGGAGGCGTATGCGATTCAACTCCGGATCGTCCTTTAAGCTTCGGCCGTCTCCCTTGAGAGACTGCCACGCAGTTTTGCACCGCACGTTCGGTGTTTCCGACAATCACGAGACTTCCAACGATTGCGCCAACGATTTGACGTTTACCATCCGGAGCGAGCCACTCGATGAACTCAACGCCATCGAGCGTGACTCGTCGCGTGGTTGGGCGGCCGTAAGTTTTCTCCGCCAGGGTCTTCAGAGCGAGTTCAAAAGGGGGTCTGATTCGGCGTTCACTCGTGTGAGTTTCGATAAGCAGCGCACCCTCCGGCTTTATTTGTAGAGTTTCTCCTTCCTCAGAGGTACCGAGGTCGGTTACGACCGCCGCGATTTGCGCCCGCGCCAGAATGACCGATTGAATCGGACCGACGCCTGTCCAGCGGATGACTTTCTGCAACCAGCGCCGTTGGGGTGGCGTCGGCGAGCCGCCTAAAGCGTTCTCGAATGACTTCCAAGCTTCGGTATCTGATAGTGCCTGAACGACTTCAAGCGGCCGGTTGGCCTCCAGGTACAGCAGGGAATCAGCCGGCGCATAGGCTGCCATGTCGACGTTTTCCGGCCGAACCAGCCACAGCCAGCTCGCCACAATCGCACAAACTAGCAACGCCAACACCAAAATCAAACGGTATCGTCTCATCGCGTCGCATCCTAACCGCAGCATGGATCGGGCGCAAGCTAAGCTTTCCCGTCATTTAACTCTGAAATCGTGGGAGGGTATTCCAGAAAATTGCCGGGGGAAGCTTTATTTTCTCCCTCGAATCGCGTACAAAAGCAACAGCCGCATGGTTTAACATGGCCAAATTAGCAGTTGACAATGTTTAACCCATGCGGTAGTCTGCTTTCCACGGCAGTGAGGAAGCTGCCTTTGCTATAGGCCCTTGCCTTTGTTCCTCGTGCCGGTTTCGCCCGCCTTCAATACTGAAGGCCCACTCCACTCAGAGAATTCAGTTTTGCTAATCCCGGAAATGCTGCGCAAAAGCAGTCCCCTCCCACACGTCCTTTCTCCCTGAAATTCTTACGATCACGCCGAGGACAGTGAGTTTGAAAAACGATAAGCAAGCCACGCAGATCACCAAGACCGCAAAAAGCCGGCTATCGAGAGCGATGAAGGCACGTGCTCGTCTGCGTCAACAGCACAGAATCCGCTCTCTCTTTGTCGCGAGGAATAAATAGATCATGTTCAAAAAAAGCAACGGCAAGAAGAACCTGGTTGGACTCGACATAGGTTCCAGCTCAATCAAGGCAGTCGAACTCCAAAGGAAGGGCAACACCTACCAACTGGTCAACCTGGGGTTTGAGAACCTTCAGACCGACACCGTGGTTGATGGGCAGATCATGGAGCTTAATAACGTCTCTAACGTTATCACCAGCATTTTTACTGAGCACCAGATCAAGACGTCCAGAGTTTGCGCGGGAGTTAGCGGCCACTCCGTGATTGTGAAAAATATTGTGCTCCCGCAGATGAGCGAGGACGAACTGCGAGAGTCGTTCAGCTGGCATGCCGAAGAGCACATTCCGTTTGACATCTCCGACGTGAATCTCGACTACCACGTCACCAGCAGTTCGTCAGAAGCGCTGAACGTGCTGATGGCTGCATGCAAGAGCGACAAGATCGCAAACGTGAAGCAGGCGATCCAACTGGCAGGCAAAACACCCGGTCGTGATCGATGTCGACACGTTTGCACTTCAGAATTGCTATGAACTCAATTACCAGCCTCAGCCGGGTCAGGTTGTGGCGCTCCTCAACATCGGCGCCTCAACGATGAACATCAACATTCTCAACGGCACGCGCTCGGTGTTTGCGCGCGACGCCTCAGTCGGTGGCAGTCAATACACCAGCTTGCTGCAGAAGGAACTCGGTCTCACGTTCGAACAAGCCGAAGCAGTCAAGCGTGGCTACCCGTTGCCGGAAGGCATTGAAGCCCGTCCCATCCAACCGATTATCGAAACGGTTTCAGACATTCTCGCGCTCGAGATTCGCAAGACGATGGACTTTTATCGTGCGACTGCTGAAGAGAGCGAGGAAGCAATTCAGAAGATTCTGGTCGCCGGCGGCAGTTCCAAACTGCCGGGCTTGCCTGAATATCTCGCCAAGCGATTCGAAATTCCCGTCGAACTCTTCGACCCGTTCCGCCAGATTCAGGTTGACGGTCGAAAGTTTGACCCTGACTACATGAAAGAGATCGTTCCAGATATGGCAATTGCCGTCGGTCTCGCCTTGAGAGGAGTGGAAGCGGCATGATCAAGATTAACTTAATCGAATCGATTACCGATCGGCCCACTGGGGCAGCGCTGGTTGAAGCCAAGGTAACAACCCCGCGCGTACAGACCCTGCTGTTGGCAGTCACGGTCTTTGGGCTCTTAATCGTCGGCGTTGGCTACGACTATGTTAGTGCCAACTCAGATCACAGGGCGGCTCAGCAGGAACTCGACAAGCAGAAACGCATCAACCAGCAAATGCTTGCAGTCAATCAAGAGCAAGCCGAACTGGAGAAAAAGGCCCAGGACATCCAGGGCCGCATCGATGCGATCAAGCGACTGCGCGAATCGCAACAGGGACCGAGTGCCGTTCTTCAGCGAAATCAAAGCCCGCTTTGACAGCGTCCCTGGTTTGTACCTGAAGAGTTTGGAACAGAAAACGGCGAACTGACGATCAAGGGCATCTCGCCCAACGAGTATGCCGTCACGCGCTTTGGTCAGAGCCTGGAATTCTCGTCGGGCATGTTCACCAACCTGAACTATCGAGACGCAACGTGAAGCGGTTACGCCGGCGGCGGACGAAAAAGATAAGAGCGCCGCGCCGACTGACGCGAAAGTAATTCTTCAGCAGCCCGAAGTTGTCAGCTTCACCGTGAAGTGCAGTTTTGGCGGCAAGTCCCAGACAACCCAGGCCGCGACTTCACCCGCAAACCAGGTGGCACTGAAGAAGTAGGACGCACGCAGACGAACCCCCAACTAAGCGGGAAGGAATAATGAGATGAAAAGTTGTTAGTCTTCAAGCAATGCCCTGGTACCTGCGACTGGTACTGTTCGTCGGCGTCGCCGGCGTCATGTATGCGGGCTTTTGGTATTTCGTTACCAAGCCGGTTCGCGCCGAGACGAAAGTCTTTAACGACGAAATCGCGCAACTCCTCCCGCGTAACGCCCAGGCCCAGATCGCCTCGCAACGACTCAACGAATTCCGCGCGGTCTATAAAGCCCGAGCAGGAAGAGTATGAAGAGCTGAAGGCTCTGCTACCCGAGCAGCGTGAGCTGACGATGGTCCTGCAAAGCGTTCAGGATCGCGCCCGCACCAATGGATTGGTCCTACGCAAGTTTCTGCCGCAAGGAAGACGTTTCGCAGGAAAACTACAACGGCAAGAAAATCGAAGTCAGCGTCACCAGCTCCTTCCCATCGCTGCGTTCCTTCTTTGACCAGCTAGCTCGCTACCAGCGGATAGTTTCGATCACCAACTTCAAGCTCGCACAAACTGACAAGCAGTCAGCTTCGAAGACGGTGGACGCGACCTTCGACTTAACAGCGTTCTATGTTTCGGCTGAGAAACTGCAGAAGCCAGCCTCCACGCAACCAGCGGGCGCCGGAACTGTACCGCCCGCCACCGCGCCGAAACCGGCAGCAAAGTAGTTAGGTAAGACAAAACCAGAAACCGTTTCAGAAAGTAATCATCATGAAGCAAACGAAACTCTTCAAACACAGATTTGCAGCGCTACTGATAGTTGGCGGTCTCGCGGTCAGTGATGTAGTCACGACAACGAACGGCCAAAGCAAGAGTAGCGGAAAGCCGGCGACGACTCGATCCACCCGCGGCCGCGATCCATTTTCGAAGTACGAGCCGCCGCGCATCATCGTTCGAGCCAGCAATTTGGTTACGCCGCCTGCGATTCAGGAACGGATCGAGCAGTACAAGGTCCAAAAGCTTGCGGCGATGAACGCGCGTGTTGCTGCTCCAAAGCCCACCACGGCTTTCCTCTTAAGCGAGATTCAGGTGGTCGGCATTTCGCGTACGCCACGCGGGTATGCAGCGATTGTTGAAGCGACGCCAATCAAGTTGGCCTACGTGATCTATCCCGGCGAACGCTTTTACGATGGCCAGTTGGTGGCAATTGAAGACAGCCGGCTCGTCTTCCGTCGCGAAACGGTTTATACCGACGGCAAACGCGAGCGTTCAGTTGAGATGAAACCTCTGCGACAGCCGAGCACCATTGATGCGCTGGCGGCAGCCGCGGCCAAGTCGGCCCCGGCCGAAGCGCCTGCAGGATCGCCAGCGGAAGTGAAAACCGACAAGCCAGCCGCCGAGAAGCCGTAACTTTTCCGGTTTCGAATCGGAGTCACTGATTCGAAATCCCTTCCACGCGTAGTTGACCCACGACGCCAATCGGTAAGTGCACTACGTAGTTTGACAATCAACCCGGACGATGCCGCGTAGTGCGGCGCGCGCTTTTGGCTGCAGAGCAACGAGCGTAGCGCGTGGCGGTCAGCGTCTCGCAATTCCCTTAAGGAGGGAAAAGATGGTCTATCAGTCCCGAATCATGAATGCCACGAAAAGGACTACGCTCGTCCTGGTGTTCCTCTGTCTCTGCGGCGGCAACCTTTTGGCTGCTGACGATAACTCCAGAGCCGCCACAAATGACAATCCGCCCAGTGTTGCCACGACGCTGACAACGCCCGCTGTGCAACAAAATCCGTCGCCATCGCCGTCGCCAGTTATCGTTCCCGCTCCCGTCGTGAAGCCGGCGACCGAGAAGGAATCGCTGTCTCAACAGGGTCGGCAATACGGTCAGCCGGGTTTTGTTGGCGAACCTATTAACTTGAACGTGGTCAACGCCGACATTCGCGACATCCTCAATTACATCACTGAGCAGTATGGCGTGAACTTCGTGATCGATTCTTCAGTCGGAGCAGTTCCGGTGACGGTCAACGTTCAGGACGTTCCCTGGAACGTCGCGCTCGACGCGGTTCTCAAGGCGAACCGGTTAGGCGTCGAAACCAACGGCAACATCCTGCGCGTTGCGACCAACGACGTGCTCGCCAAAGAATCAGAAACGCAGAAAATCATTAATGATTCGCGACTCGACGCTTCACCGCTCGTCACGGAATTCATTCGTTTGAACTACGCTCGTGCCTCGGGCACGTTGGCGCAGGCAGCAGGTTCCACCGGCGCGTTTTCCGGTGGCGCCACCAATCTCAGCTTCAGCGGCGGCGCTGGCGGCGATGCCACCGGAGGCAGCGGCGACCAGGGCCTGCTCCCGATCATCTCGCGTCGCCTTTCGCGTCGCGGTTCAATCGAAGTCGACGGACGCAGCAACACGCTGATCATCACCGACGTCAAAGAAAACATCGAAGCGATTCGTCAACTGACGGCGATCCTCGACCAGCCTGAGCCTCAGGTTGAAATCGAAACGCGCATCGTTATCGCGCAGCACAACTTCAGCCGCGACCTCGGCGCCCAGCTTTCCGCGGGTGTCGTAAATCTTGGCCGCGGCGGTTTAGGAAACATCTCAACTCTTCCGAGCGCCGGCACCGGTTCAGGTTCCGGTGGCTCAGGTGGTGGTTCGGGCGGATCGGGCTCCGGCTCAACCGGCGCCACCAGTGGTCCTAATCCGTTTGGCGTATTCGGCGGACTCGCCGGCACCAACCAGCCGCTTGGCTCGCTCGGTGCAGCCGCAGCCAGCACCGTCATCGGTTTGACGACCGGCCTCTTCGGCACCGCGCAAATCAGCGCGCTGATCACGCTCGCGGAAAGCCGCGGTGAAGCGAAAACGGTAGCCACGCCGCGCGTGACCGCCTTAAACAATCGTCCGGCGCAAATCGAAAGCGGTTCGCAGATTCCGGTGCAGACCACGCAGGCCGCCAGCGGCACCGCGATCGTCACCACGACCTTCGTTTCAGTTCCGCTGCGTCTCTCGATCACCCCGCAAATCACCGACGCGGGCACCGTGATCCTTCGCGTCACCATTGAAAACAACACCATCAACACCGGCATCGCCGTCGGCGGCGTTCCGGGCATCGACACTCAGCGCATGCAGACTGAAGTGCTCGTTCCAGATGGCGGCACGACCGTCATGGGTGGCGTTTTGGCTGACACTGAAGGTGAAACCAGACAGCGCACGCCTGGCCTCGCTTCAATCCCGGTTCTCGGCAATTTGTTCAAGCGCAAACTGGTCACGCGTCAGAACAGCGAAATCCTGTTCTTCATCACGCCGCACATTTACCGGCCTGACTATCAGGGTCGGCCCACCAGCAGCACCATCAGCAACGGTCCGCGTTCCACGCAGATTTCGCAGCCGGTGCCGATGGGTAATCCGCAAACGAACACGCCGACGCCGACGCAGTTGCAACAGCGTGACTCACAGCCGCAAAGCAATCCCAATCAGCAGCAGCCAAATCTGTTGCCGGCGCCGGCGCCAAACGTTCCGGGCAACTCAGCTTCGCCTGCTCGTCCCGGTTCGTTGGGCGGCCAGCGTCCGTAACCCGAAACGGATTGTGAGGTAAGCGACGATGTTCAAAGCAGCACTTGAATCCATCATTGAGCGCACCGAGGGCAGCCTCGGTGCACTCATCATGGGCATCGACGGCATCGCCGTTGAACGCCTTCTCAAGGAGTCAGGTCAGGAAGCAAATCTCGATGTCGCGGCCGCTGAATTTACGTCCCTCGTCAGAAATGCGCAGAAGGCAGGGAAGGACACCGGACTCGGCAACCTGCGCGAACTGATGATCTCCCTCGATGGCGCGATCGTGATCATGCGACTCCTCGGCCGGGAATATTTCGTGGTCCTGGCAATAACTCCCGAAGGAAATCTCGGCCGCGCGCGTTTTGAACTGCGCAAGGCAGAACTTCAACTCAAAAAAGAATTCGCGCTATAAAGTTTCAAGTTCCAAGTCCAAGTTTCAGGTCCAAAAAGTCTGAGGTCGAACTTGGAACTTGAAACTTGGAACTCGAAACGGTTTACCAATGAACGTTCCACGGGCAGTTCGCATACTCATATTTCTGGCGCTACCGTTAGCTGTTTGCAGCTCCGGTAGCGCCGCTTCTTTAAGCGGCAAAGTCACCGAGGTAGTTGATGGCGGCAGCTTCGCCATGGTGAGTTTGAATCATCCGCTGAAGGTGAAGCTGATCGGCGTGGCAGCGCCTGATCAGAGTCAATCCTATGCCGGCCTTGCGCGGCAACACCTTTCAGATCTCGTCCTGAACAAATTTGTGACGGTGCGCTTTTCGGCGCTCGATGGCGGATTCCTGGTGGGCCAGGTACAAGCGGGCGACATGGACGTCAACGCCCAAATGATTCGTGACGGCGTCGCCTGGTACAACCAATCCGACGAAAGACTTCTCAACGAAGCTGAACGACAAGTCTACGCAAAGTCGCAGGACGCGGCGCGCAGCGAGCGACGCGGTCTCTGGCAGGACGAGTCGCCGGTGTCGCCCTGGGAGTTTCGCAAAGCTCAAGTCGCAGCCGCACAACTCGCGGCGTCGTCTCAGCTGCGCCCGGTTTCGTTGCCGCGCCGAACTGCTCCCGCTCGCCGAGGCACGGAAGCCGGACTTGCAAGCGAAGACCTGATGGGTGGAATGGTCCGGCCCGGTTCGATTGCCGGCAAGCCGGAAATCAAACAGCTTTCGCCGGGAAGCGCGCCCGGCAGTTGGCTCAAATTTCAGCCCGCCGATCATCATTTCTCCGTCCTCGCGCCGAGTGACGGACTTGAAATTACTTTCCCGGTCCTCGACGACAAAGGCGAGATAGCCGACATTCACTACGTCATCGGCAGCGACGGTCGAAACCTCTATTTCATTATGTGGGTCAAAGGGCCTAATCAGAATTCTTCGGACGCATCAGCGGCCGCCGACGGCATGAAGGCCATGCTCGCCGGCATCAATCGCAACCTCGCGCGGAACGGTGGAGTTGAAGCCACGGCGACGCCGGGTCGAATGCTGAAGGTCGCTGATTACGGCGGCAGGCAGTTCGCGTTGAACGCTGGTCCGCTGACGGGCGCGGTTCGAATTCTTTCAAAGCAGATGGGCGAAGAGCGTGAGATTTTCTTCCTGTGCGTTTTGAATGGACCAGGCTATGAGAATACCGGCGACGAGTTTCTCACTTCGCTTGAAAATCCGCCCGAGCCGCGAAGCTGCAAACAGCAAACAGTAAACAGCAAACAGCAGACAGCAGCCAATAGCCAAGTCAGAACCACCTGCGGCAGCGGGTGGCTCTTCATGCCCCAGAGAGCCACAGGGCAAGTCAGGAACAAAGAACAGGCCGCTTCTTCAGGAGCGGCCTTCTTCTTTGGAGTGCGCTGACTTGTCAGCGCTTTCGTCGGCTGCGGCCTGTCGCAGCCTTTCTTGAATCGCATCCGTCTCGACGGAATCACAACCAGCACTGACAGCGCGCTCGGGTTCTCACACAACTTGACCTCCGGTTCCGGCCACCCGGGTCACGCTGGTAAATCATTACCGCATTTCTTACCTCCGGTCAGCGTTACGTTTTCGCCCGCTAAAGTCACTCCCAAATGCAGGCGCGGAAGTTGAGCAAGTCTCGTGGAATCCTGTTCTGAACAGAAGGGCAGCAGAACTTGCCTAATGGCCGGCGTCTTGTGAACCAAGTTCACGTTTGCTGACAGACCTAATCTTGTCGGTCTCAGTGATCACTACTGCCACGCCGATCGCTTCCGGATTTTGCAGTCCCCTTTAGAGTACGACACAAATGTAGTTCCTGAAGATGCTCGTGGGGTATGCATATCTACTTATTCATTGGTGTATTGACAATGAATCCGAAGATGAAGATAGCAAAGCCGTTCGAAATCCTTTTTGGAGTGCGCTGCCTGTCAGCGCAGCAATGGGGAATTAGACTCAATCCCGCCGAAGAAAAACTCGACCTGACGCATTACCCCGACGAGTTCATGGAATTCTAAGTTGGCAGCTTCACGTACGGCATGCCGCGCTGGATGATTCTTTGCCGGCGAGACACGCGGCGCGGGTTTACCTGCGGATTGAAGACGGTGCGCGGATTGGGAATCATGGCGGATAGAAACGCCGCCTCGTTTGCCTTCAAAGCCGACGCTGGTTTGTGAAAGTAGTGTTGGGCCGCTGCTTCAGCTCCATAAATTCCGTCGCCCCATTCGATCACGTTCAAATACAACTCGAGGATCCGTCGCTTGGTCAGCATCCGTTCAAGGAAAACTGTCAGAATCGCTTCCTGTCCTTTGCGGAAGAAGGATCGCCGTGAAGAAAGGTAAAGGTTCTTGGCGAGCTGCTGCGAGATCGTTGACGCGCCGCGTTTGAACTCCGGCAGCGTCGGCAGCCAATCGTCGTTCTCGCCTTCCTTCTTCGCTTCCTTGGCCGCCTCGCGCATTGCCTCATCGTAAGCCTTTTGAATGGCCCCGTAATCAAAGCCGTTATGCGTCGCAAAGTTTGTGTCTTCGCCGGCGAGCACCGCGCGCTGGAGGTTGAGTGAAATTCTTTCGAGCGGCACCCAGGCCTGTGCGCGCTTCGGCTGTTGGCCACGCGACTCAGCTTCGTCGGCGCGGGTTTCGATCAGCGAAGTTGAAACTGGAGTTTCCGTGCGCAGACGCGAGATGCGAATGAGCATGATCGCTTCGTACGCGATGACGCCGACGAAAACACCCAGGAACACCAGCAGTAAAGTCTTGATTACTCTTCGCATCGACAAACTCAGCGCGTGCGTTGCCGCGGGTCTAGATATTCGCGCAGGCCGTCGCCGATGAAGTTGAACGCCAGCACCGTCAGCGCGATCGCTATGCCAGGAAATATCAGCGCATGCGGCGCCGCCTGGAGAGTTGAGAGATCGCGTGCTTCCTCGATCATCACGCCCCACGAAGGCGCCGGCGGCGGGACCCCCAAACCGAGAAACGAAAGTGCCGCTTCAGACAGCACCGCTCCGGCCATTCCTAAACTGGCTTGCACGATCAACGGCTGAATCGCGTTCGGCAAAATGTGGACCAGCAGAATACGCGCATCGCTCGCGCCGAGTGCCCGGGCCGCCTGTACAAAGTCGTACTCGCGTACTTTCAGAACTTGTCCACGAATCAGCCGCGCATAACCAACCCAGCCAATAATGCAAAGCGCAAAGATCAGTTTGTTGAGCCCGGAGCCGAGGAACGCAACCATCGCGATCGCCAACAGCAGGCCGGGAAACGCCAGAAACACATTGAACACGTAGCCCGAAATAAATCGGTCGATCCAACCGCCGTAGTATCCCGCGAGCGCGCCGAACAGCGTGCCGACGACCGCGGAGACCGCGACGACCACGAGGCCAACTTTCAAAGAGATGCGGGTTCCGAAAACGACGCGAGAAAAAATGTCGCGCCCGGTGGCGTCAGTGCCGAAAAAGTAGTGCGCGGAAGGCGGTAGGTAACGGAGCGAAAGATTGGTGGCGCCGACGTCGTGTGTCGCAATCCACGGCGCGAAGATCGCGACCAGCACGAGGATGGCGACGATGATGAAGCCGACGATGGTTAGACGATTCATAAAAACAGTGACAAGTGACAAGTGACAAGTGACATGATTAGCGTCCCTGGAGTTTCCTTCGCAACCCATTAAGCATGAGTCTTATCTCCAAAAGAAGGTCGAACATTGCCTTTGCTGTTTGTGCATCGCAATAGCCGAGGTCTACCGCAATGTTTAATTGAGTGTCGAGTTCCGCCACAGAGCCTTCCGCATGGGAAATGAACTGAATGAACTCTCCGGTTGAGTGACGGGCTTGTCCTTCGGCAACGTTTGACGGCACCGAAACTGCGGCACGACGCATCTGCGAAATCAGACCAAATCTTTCATCGGAAGGGAATTCGCGCGTCAGCACATAGATGCTTTTGACTAGGACCATCGCCTTCTGCCAGACGATCAAGTCCCTATATCCTCGAGCTTGCGGTTCTTGACTTGTCACTTGTCACTCGTCACTGAATTCTGATCCTCGGATCCAGCCATTTATAAACCATATCCGTCAGCATGTTGGCGATGATGTAAGTCATGCTAATCACCAGCACACAACCTTGCACGACGCGATAGTCGCGTTTGCCGATGCCGTCTTCCACCAGCAGCAGCCCCAGTCCCGGCCAGCCGAAAATCTTCTCCGTGATGATTGCGCCCGCCAACAACACACCGAGCTGCAGACCTAAAATTGTCACTACCGGAATCAGTCCGTTTTTCAAAACGTGCTTGTAAACGACTTTGGTTTCGCTGAGACCTTTCGCGCGCGCCGTCCGCACGTAGTCTTCGCCAAGCTCTTCAATGACTGACGAGCGCACCATGCGCGTGAGAATCGCCGAGAGCGCCGCGCCCAACGTCACCGCGGGCAGAACGATGTAACTCCAATCGAAGCGACCGGAGGGTGGCAGCCAGTCAAGTTTCACCGCGAAGACGTAGACGAGCAGGGGACCGATAACAAAACCCGGCAGACTGATTCCAACGAGCGCGACGATCGACGCAACGTTGTCGATCCACGAGCCTCGATTCTTTCCGGCAACCACGCCGAGGGGAATGGCGATGAAGACAGCGATCAGCAGAGCAGCGAGCGCAAGTTCGATCGTCGCCGCGTAACGTTCTTTGATCAAATCGATGACTGGCCGGTCAGTGCGAAAAGATTGGCCCATGTCGCCGTGCAGCAACGCGACCCAGTATTCAGTGTAACGATTGGCTAGGCCGTGCCATTGAAAGTTGCGTTCGCCGGAAGCACTTTTGGGGAACGAGAAGAAGAAGGGCGGGCGATCGAGGCCGTGCTTTTCGCGAAACTGCGCGAACTGTTCAGGCGTTGCTTGCTCACCAAGAACTGCGACCGCCGGATCGCCGGGGACGAGTTCGATCAGCAGTGTTACCAGCGACACCACAGTCCAAACGACGAGCAGCAGGATCAGCAGTCGCCGCAATCCCGGAAAGAATTTGTGCTTGAAAAATGAACGCAATCTGGCGTGTCTCGAAGAAAGACGATAGCTGAAAATCGCAGGGATAATAGCATAGCGTCGGTGAGGAGGTTGTGAGAGATGTCTGAACTCTCAGCGGACGGCCAACGTCAACAGACAAGAACGTAGCCCGCAAGGAAAGCCGAAATGAATCGCGTGGCCCCGACAACCGCGCGCTCCGCATGGCCCTCCTCCGGGCTACGCTCTTATGGTTGCAAAGTTTCGTTTGCAACCAATCTCGAAGTAGGACAGACATGCTTGTCTGTCTACTCGCGACGGATATGGTCCGTCTTAAACCCTGTGACTGGCAGGAATGCCTATCTTACTTTTCGCGCGTGCCTAAATGCAGCGCCGCGATTCCTCCAGTTAAATTCTGATAACTCACTTCCGCGAAGCCTGCTTGTTTCATCATCGCCACCAGTTCATCCTGGTCCGGAAACCGTGAAACCGAGTCAGGCAAATATTCATACGCGCTTCGCGAGCCGCTAACTAACCCGCCAAACAGCGGCAACAACTTCGTAAAATAGATGCGGAATAGCGAACGTAAAACCGGTGCTTTTGGTTTTGAGAATTCCAGCACTGCAACCCTCCCACCCGGCTGCAATACTCGAAAGAGTTCCTTGAATCCCAACTCGACACTCGACAAATTCCTCAAGCCAAACGCAATTGTCACCGCGCCAAAAGAGCAATCGTGAAAGGGAAGGTTAAGCGCGTCACCTTCAATGAACGGCAGCGAGGCTTCGCTTCGTAAACTCTTCGCCGCAGCGATCTCCAGCATCGGTCGGCAAAAGTCCAAGCCGACAATTCTTGCTTCACCACTCTCAAGCAGTTGTAGCGAAAGGTCGCCAGTGCCGCAGGCGACGTCCAGAATCCTCGTTTCGCGGTTTGAAAGAACTGAAGAAAGTTCCCTGGCGACGATGCGCCGCCATCGCTTGTCGATGTTGCCGGAGAGCAGGTGATTTAAAAGATCGTAGCGAGCGGCGATAGTCGCAAACATCTCGCGGACGCGGCGCGCGTGCTCTGTTGTTGTTGCGCTTGCTTTGTCAGACACAGTTAACCGGAATTCGGTGTAGATAAGGTTGCAGGTAGATTGCGAATGATTTGTGATTACTCAGGCTTCGCTGAAGACTTGGTTTGAGGCTTCGCAGCCGGGTCTTTTTTTGGATCGGCAGCTTCGTTCCGAGGATCGATCTCACCCATGACCTCCACCTTGGTGTAGCGCTCGATCTGAACCTTGACGACGTCAGACTTACCAACGACCACCGTTGCAATAGCGCCGTCACGCATCAGCCGCGCGGCCGTTCGCTGTAAATCGCTCGGCGAGACTGCGTTAATGGCGCGCATCTGTTCCGCCACGGACGCAAGGCCATACGTATCAACGTCGAGCCATGCTTTTGCCATTCCGTCGGGCGTCGCGAGGTCCTTGATCGCGACTGTGGCGGCCTCGTTTTTGACTTGATCAAGTTCGGCGGCAGTCACTGGCGTAGTCGCCAACGATTGCATCAACTCGCGCGCGGCCACCAGCGTTTTTCCCGCCAACAAAGTGTCGACGGTTGCCCCCATCACAAACATTCCGGGCAACGTGAAGGCGTCGTGCTTGACGAAGACCGGACTGCGAGCAAGTTCGGGCAGCAATTTTTCCCAACGCTGACGCGCCAACAAAGCGAGCAACGCCGCAGCCGGCGCATCCGCATCCTGCCGATTGAAGCCGCGAACCGCGAGCCTGACTTCGACGCTTTGATCAGAAGGAGAATTGACTACCAGCGTGCGCGAGTCAGGCGCGACCGGCTGCCGAAAACTCGACGGCACCTTTTGCTCGCTGCGGCGCCAGACGCCAAGCAGTTGGCGCACGCCGCGCATCGCTCGATTTGTCTGGATGCCGCCGATGATAACTAACGTGGCGTTGTTCGGATTCAAAAAACGCTCGCGGGCCAGCATCAGGTCTGGCCGGTCAACTCTTTCCAGGGTCTCGGCGCTGCCGCCGTAGGGTCGACCGTAGGGAAAGTCGCCGAACAGCCGCGTGGCGATCGCCCGGTCGGCCAGCATCCCCGACGAGATTGCCGACTCTTTTACAACTTTAATGCGGCCTTCACGAACCTTCGCGACGTTTTCCGGCGTCAACTGCGTCGACACCAACGCAGTTCGCAGAATCTCCACGATTCGTTCAAACTCCCGCGCCCGGCCCTGCATCGTAATCGTCATCGAGTCGTAGTCGGTCGTGACGTTGAGTCGTCCCTGCATCTCCTCGGTAAAATATTCGCGCGTGGTCGGATCCGGAAAGAGAATGTCGCCGAGCAGGGCCATGCTGCCGGCTTTGCCTTCGAGATCGAATGCAGCGCCGCTGTGCACGCGAAGTTTCAGCACAACATTCTGATCGCTGGGGCGAGCCCAAATGAGCACCCGCAGGCCATTTAAAAGGCGATTATGCTCCGGCTCAATCGGAACTTGGGCCGAAACTGAGGGCTGAAGGGCCGTCAAGACACAGGCAGTCAACAAGAGACAAGCAGCCGGTGCGGCTTTCCTGAGGAAACGATTCAAAGCTCTCGGGTTCATAGGTGTTGCAGCCTGAGGAACGAATTTTTAGATAATTTCCGAATCAATGATTGGGAGAGCAAACATCTTAGATGCGCGATTTTTCGTCGTCAACCGTTCCGGCAAGACGTATTTAGTCGTCAAACCGTTTCGGCTCTAAGTGCATCCAACGCGATGGTTTGAACTGTATTGACCGTGCCCGGATGCCTGGTACCCGTAAAACTACTGCCGCCAGAAGAGATTTTTTCGAGGTCGGTATTTGAAATTAGGCCGCGACTAAGCCCAATTTTGAGGGAAAGGCGTATCTTTTAGCCCTTTCTCGGTAATACTATGCAGGACGATTCCTGCAGAATCGAGTGCCGATTGCCAGAAAGAACAAAAGACGAACTTTTGCTTGAAAGGGCAGGAACTGGCGACCCGGCAGCTTTCAACGAATTATATGAGCGGCATCGGGTCGCGGTTTTTCGGTTTTCGTATCGACTTTCAGGATCCGTTGAAGCAGCCGAAGACATAACTCACGACTGCTTTTTGAGTTTGATAAAGACGCCGGGGAATTTCCAGCCGAACCGGGCTTCGTTTCGTACGTATCTCTTGTCAGCGGCGCGCAATCTTTGGTTGAAGCAGCTGCGGGATTACGGCAGGGAAGCGGCGCTGGATGATTTGACGATCGAGGGACTTGTCGCCGGTGACAAAGAGCCGTTGCGCAACCTGTTGGACGACGAGCTTTCGGTGAAGGTGCAAGCGGCTGTTTCCAGTTTGCCGCCGCTGCAAAAAGAGGCGTTGGTTCTTTTTCAGTATGAAGGATTCTCGCTCAGCGAGATCGCCGGCATGGTCGGCACCGATGTTGGCGCGATAAAGTCTCGGTTGCATCGGGCGCGCGAAGGGCTGCGGAATTCGCTGCAACCATATTTGAACAACAGCCGGGAATTGAATACTAGTCGGGAAATTGTTAACTTTGGAGCAGGCTTGAAATGAGCGTTGAGCCGGGAGAAAATTTTGTTTCAGAAGATGAGCTGCGGAGTTTGCTCGATCGTTGGATCGCTCCGGAGCCTTCAATAGCTCTCGATCAGCGCGTCGCAAACAGTTATCATAAGCAGTTGAAAAATTATCAAGCGGAGATGGGAAACGCGGAAGCGGCGGCGGATTCGATCCGGTTCACCCCAAGCCAAAACGAGGTAGTCACGATGAAGTTTTGTTCCATATGTAAAGAGGAGTTCGCGGACAAGTTTAGTTTCTGTCCGGTAGACGGATCTCCTCTGAGTGCGCTTGTCTCGGAACCCCCGCAGGAAGTGGTTGAGCCGGTTGTCAGCTCGAACACTTTTAATGAGGCGGTCAGCTCGAACACCTCCAACGAGCCAGTTAGCTCGAATATCTTTAGCGAGCCGGTTAGTTCGAGTGAGCCGATGCTGGCTGGTGCTGGCGCGGGCTCAATGGCGCTGGTGCAACGAGACGAGTTTCATCTGACGATGATGAATGACGAAGGCCTGGTGGGAAGGCTGGCTCACGAGTTAGCCGACGTCGCCCACCAGTCGCAGTTGACCTGGCCCGAATTCAAGCGCGATCCATTCGGGTTTACAAAACGGCTGCTGGTCGGCTACGGCCAGATGCTTGGCAAGTTTTTCGGAAATCGCAACGTCATGTATGGCTTGATCGTGGCCATCATTGCCATGGTGGCCCTCGTCGGCGTCATCGGCCTGCTCGATCGCGCGAAGCCGGGCGGGATTTCTGCCGCAGGCTACATCACATTTTCTGTGATCTCCGGTTTGATCCTCGCGGCCATTTTCATAACGTGGCTTCGCAAGAGCCAGAGCGGTGCGGTCCTCGGAGCGCCTGACGCGGAATCGCGCAACGCAGTTTTCGGCATGGTTGCGGCGTTCTCATTCTTCCTCTTCTTAGTTGGCGGCGGCGTTCTATTCAACTTCTGGCAAAACCGCGTAACCGCGCAAGAGCAAGCGGCTGCTGAAGAACTCGTCGTCCAAAATTACATCGACATTCCTAACGAACAGCCCACGCCCGACGAAGGCACCGCCGGCACCAACAAAGGCAAAGGCGGCGGCAGCAAACCCAAGCAAGAGAAACCCGGCGGCGGCGGCGGCGGCGGCCGCGAAGAGCAGAAGCCGGCATCGTTTGGCAAAACTCCACAAGCTTCTTTAACTGTCCCGCAGGTGGTTGCTCCCGACCCGCATCCGCCCACGATCAAGAATCCGGTGCTGCCGGTGGCGGCCACCGTGGTTGCGGATCCGATGCTCGTCAAGGCTGACGATCGCATCCTGCCTTATGGCCTGGCAAATTCCAAGAGCACCGATCCATCTTCGGGCCCGGGTACCGGCAACGGTATGGGCACCGGCAAAGGCGGCGGCATGGGACCAGGTGAAGGCGGCGGTCTTGGACCAGGTCGCGGCGGCAACATCGGTGGCGGCGACTATCATGAAGGCGGTGGCGGACCCGGCGGCGGCGGTGGCGGCACGGACTATAACAAAGTCTTCAGCGGCAAAGATGTGACTTCGAAAGCACGCATTCTTTCCAAGCCGGAACCGCAGTACACGGAAGACGCTCGCAAGAATCAGGTAACCGGCACGGTCGTGCTGCGGGCGGTGTTTTCATCGTCAGGACAGGTGACGCAGATCAAAGCTGTGAGCGGTTTGCCTTACGGACTGACTGAACGAGCGATTGCTGCCGCGCGAAATATTCGGTTCACTCCGGCGACTAAGGATGGACGGAATGTTTCGATGTGGTTCCAACTCGAGTACAACTTCAACCTTTACTAAAGGGTCCGCGGAGAAAACTAAAGGGCGCCGACTGGTTCAGTCGGCGCCCTTAAACTTTTTTGCCGCGGATGTTCGCGGATATGAGAGGTCCGACAGTCAGTATTTGTCTGTTATCTGCGTGTATCCGCGTTCATCCGCGGCCGAAACTGCTTTAGTTTGTCAGTCCCTCCACGAACCGCTTGATCCGCTTCAGCCCTTCCTGCAACTGTTCCATCGACGTCGCGTAAGAGATCCGCAGGTAGCCTTCCGCGCCAAAGCCAACGCCGTCCGTCACGACAACCTGCTCCTCAGTCAACAATCGTGCGGCAAAGTCAGCAGATGTTTTTAGGTCGCCGCCCAAACATTCGCGCACGCTGGGGAATGCATAAAACGCTCCCTCAGGTTCATTACAACTGAGTCCCCGAATTTCCTTCAACGCCCCCAGCAGCCACGCGCGCCGCGCGGTGTATTCCGACAACATCGCCGCCACGGATTCCTGTGGACCATTCAACGCCTCAACCGCCGCCGCCTGGGCGATCGAGTTGGGATTGCTGGTCGAGTGGCCCTGCACCTTCAGCATCTCGCGCGTCCATTCGCGCGAAGCGAGCGCATAGCCGACGCGCCAGCCGGTCATCGCATAAGTTTTGGAAAACGACCCGGCGATGCAAAGACGCGCGCGCAGTTCCGCCGGCAAAGTCGCCGCACTGAAAACTTCGGCGGGCGGGTAAACAAAGCGCAGATAGCACTCGTCGGAAATTACAAAGATGCCGCGGTTGGCGAGGACCTCCATGATGCGCTGAAATTCCGCCGAGGGAATCACTCGTCCTGAAGGATTGCACGGCGAATTCAGGATGATCAGTTTCGTCCGCGGCGTGATCGCCCGCTCGACCTGCTCGGCGCTCAAAACGAAACCTGTCTCTTCAGTCTCAATAAACACGGGCACGCCGCCGGCGAAAACTACAACTTCAGGAAACGTTACCCAGTAAGGCTTGGCCAGCAACACTTCGTCGCCGGGATTGATCAAACTGACCACGGCATTAAAGATCGCCTGCTTGCCGCCGGACGTCGCCATCACTTCGGCGCGTTCATAGTTTGCGCCAAACGTTCGCGCGTAGAAATCAATGATCGACTGCTGCAGTTCACGCGTGCCGCCGGTGGACGTGTACTTAGTTTTCCCCGCGCGCATCGCTTCGGCAGCGGCGAGCTTTACGTTTTCGGGCGTGTCGAAATCCGGCTCTCCGGCGCCGAAGTCCACGACGTTGACACCCTGCGCTCGCAAAGCCTCAGCCGCCTGCATCGCTGCCAGCGTCGATGACACCTGCATCCTGGCAACGTTGTGCGATGGTTGGAAAAGGGAAGTAGCGGGTTTTGTTGTCATGAATCTCGATTGTTTAGAGGCGGGCACCGGCCGCCGTTTCAACGTGGCATTGGTTAGATCCGGCGGGCGATGCTCGCCAGCTAAACCGACTCGTCTTCAGTCTGCGGCAACCTTCTCTTTCATGCGCGCTTCCACGAGCGGCGGCACGAGGCCACCGAGTTCGCCACCTAGTTGGAAGACCTCCTTCACCAGCCGCGAGCTGACATAAGAATACGTCTCCGCGGGCATCATGAAGACAGTTTCGATACTCGGCTCCAGTCGCCGGTTCATCAGGGCCATTTGTAATTCGTACTCGTAATCGGAAATCGCGCGGATGCCTCGCACGATCGCATGGGCCTCTTGCGCGAGGGCGTAGTGGACCAGCAAACCTTCAAAATTGTCCACTCGCAACGTGCAATCGCGGCGTTCAATTGTCTTGAGAACTTCTTCGAGCATACAGCGCCGTTCTTCGATTGAAAAGAAAGGCCGCTTGTCGGGGTTAACCAGGATAGCGATGATGATCTCGTCGAAGAGCTTGCAGCCGCGCTCGATAATGTCGAGGTGACCGTTAGTAACCGGATCGAATGAACCGGGATAGATGGCGCGCCGCATGGATAAGGATGGTAAATGGTAAACGGCGATTGGTAAATAGAGGAATCGTTCAACTGAAGACTGGCTGTGCAAGTTTTCTTGTAAATCCCGCAAGGGCCGCCGCGCTGAGTGGCGTTGCCAGCCCTGTCAGGCGGTAGTAACATCAAGACTACTCGGAGAGTGATTATGGTCCAGACAATTCCGCCACCCGCGAAGCAAGACGCGCCGGTTTTTTTCACACCAAACCTTTCGAGTATCCGCTTGACGCACGAACAGTTTTGGCAAGTCTGCCGCGACAACCCAGACCTGCGTCTTGAGTTAACGTCAAACGGAGGCTTAATCGTCATGCCCCCTGCGGGATCTAAAACGGGCCAACGCAATGCAAGTATTACCGGACAACTGGCAATCTGGTCCCGAAATGACGGCGCCGGCATCGCCTTCGATTCATCGACAGGTTTCACGCTCCCCGACACATCGATCCTATCTCCTGACGCTTCATGGGTCAGACGAGAGAAGTGGGACGCTCTTACTGAAGATCAACAGGAAGAGTTCGCTCCGTTGTGTCCTGACTTCGTAATCGAACTGAGATCTCGTTGGAACACGCTGAAGGAACAACAGCAGAAGATGCAAGAGTACCTTGCTAACGGGACGCAGTTGGGCTGGTTGATCGATCCCCGGGAGCGACGTGTTTACATCTATCGTGCCGGCGAGGCAGTTGAAGTGCTTGCTGACGCAACGACAGTCTCCGCTGATCCAATCCTCAGCGGATTTGTGCTTGAATTATCGGAGTTATGGTAATCGACCAGCTGGGTCTGGTCTTGACAGTCAAAGATCGCGATGCTTCAATGACAGCCGGAACAAACGTGGTGAGTTAAGGCGACTTGCGGCCACGAAAAACAATCCGCTAAACAGCTCGGCGAGTCTTTCCCGTAGAGACTAATCGAATAGGCTTTGAGGAAAGCCCCGCGTTGTTTGGCGCGGGGCTTTTTCTCGTGAATAGTGAATCGTAAATCGTGAATAGATTGCGTCGCTTTAGTCGGCCTTTGCTATTCACGATCAGCCCGAGCAAACACGCGGGCAGAACCGCCGCCGCTTAACTATTCACGATTCACGATTCACGATTTACTAGTTCGTATGGCGAATTTTCTCGACACTTTAAAAGAACGCATCGTGGTCTTTGACGGCGCGATGGGCACGAACCTGCAGGTCCAAAACCTCACGCTCGAGGATTTTGGCGGGCTGCGATTTGAAGGCTGCAACGAAAACCTGCTCGTCACCAGACCCGACGCTGTCGAGAACGTTCATCGTGCTTTCCTTGACGTTGGCTGCGACGTGATCGAGACCAATTCGTTCAACGGCACTCCGGTGGATTTCGCCGAATACGACATCGGCGACAAAGCGTATGAGATGAACGTCCTCGCCGCTCAGCTCGCCAAACGTGTCGCTGCCGACTATTCAACTAAAGACAAGCCGCGCTGGGTCGCAGGTTCGATGGGCCCGGGCCGGAAACTGCCGACGCTCGGTCATATCACGTTTGCCGATCTCAGAGCGGCCTATGCCGAACAGGTGCGCGGGCTTCTTGATGGCGGCGTGGATTTGCTGATCGTCGAAACCTGTCAGGACTTACTGCAAACCAAAGCGGCGCTCGGCGCCATCTTTGCCCACTTCGAAAAGCATCGCATGCGCGTGCCTGTGATTGCACAAGTGACGATTGAAGTTGTTCGGGACAATGCTTAACGGCACGGAGATCGGCGCGGCCCTGACGGCGCTGGCTCCATTTCCAATCGATGTCATCGGCATGAACTGCGGCACCGGTCCGCGCCACATGACCGAAAGTATCCGCTACCTTTGCGAAAATGCGCCGCTGCCGGTTTCGGTGCTGCCGAACGCGGGTTTGCCTTCCGTCGTCGACGGCCAGATGCACTACGACGAAACTCCCGAAACATTCACCAAGCAAGTGATCCATTTCGCCAGCGACTTCGGCGTCAACGTCGTCGGTGGTTGCTGCGGCACGACGCCGGCGCATTTGAAGCTGGTCGTCGAAGCCATGCAGCGGATCACGCCGAAAGCGCGCGACGCCAAACTCGTACCGGCGGCCTCGTCGATTTATTTCCAGCAGCCTTACGTGCAGGATGCTTCGTTTCTGATCGTCGGCGAACGAGTCAACGCCAGCGGCTCAAAGAAAATGCGCGATCTGCTCAACGCCGAAAACTGGGATGGCCTGGTCGCGTTGGCCAAGGAACAGGAGCGCGAAGGCGCGCACGTTCTGGACGTGAACGTCGACTTCGTAGGCCGCAACGGCGAAAAGGACATGCACGAGCTGGCCTCGCGGCTGGTCACAAACATCAAGCTGCCTTTGATGTTTGACTCGACCGAGTGGGAGAAGATGGAGGCCGGCCTGCAGCACGCCGGCGGCAAGAGCATCCTGAATTCGACTAACTACGAAGACGGCGTGCCGCGTTTCACGAAGGTTATCGATCTCGCGAAACGCTACGGCGCCAGCGTTGTCATCGGCACGATCGACGAAGAGGGAATGGCGCGCACCGCTGACGGAAAGTTTGCGATCGCCAAACGCGCTTACGAACAGGCGACTGGAGAATTGAACTTTCCGGCGAGCGACATTTTCTTCGATCCGCTCGCGCTTGCCGATCTCGACCGGAATCGAGGAGGACCGCCGCAACGCGCTTGAGACGATCGAGGGAATCAGGCGAATCAAGAAAGAGCTGCCCGGTTGTTTCACGATTCTCGGCGTCTCGAATATTTCTTTTGGTCTCAATCCGGCTTCGCGCGTCGTGCTGAATTCCGTATTTCTCCACGATGCGGTTGAAGCCGGCCTGGATGCGGCGATCGTTAACGCCAGCAAGATCGAGCCGTTGAATCGAATCGGCGAACAGGAACTGAAAGTCGCGCGCGATTTGATTTACGACCGGCGCGAGTTTGACGGCGACGTTTGCACCTACGATCCGCTGACGGCGTTCACGACGTTGTTTGAAAACGTCAAAGCGAAAGCCGCGAAGAAAGAATCGAAAGGCGCGACCGTTGAAGAGCGGCTTAAGAACCACATCATCGACGGCGAAAAGATCGGCTTGGAAGACGAGCTGACCACAGCGCTCGAAACTTATCCGGCGCTCGACATCATCAACAACATCCTGCTCGAAGGCATGAAAGTGGTCGGCGAACTTTTTGGCAGCGGCCAGATGCAGTTGCCGTTCGTGTTGCAGTCAGCCGAAGCGATGAAAGCCGCGGTGCGTTTCCTTGAACCGTTCATGGAAAAGAAGGGCGGCGCTACCGCAAAGGGCACGCTCGTGCTCGCGACCGTCAAAGGCGACGTGCACGACATCGGCAAGAACCTTGTCGACATCATCCTGACGAACAACGGCTACAAGCGTGATCAATCTCGGCATCAAGCAGCCGATCGACAACATTCTCCAGGCGCAGGCAGAGCACAAGGCCGACGCGATCGGCATGAGCGGGTTGCTCGTAAAATCGACGCTCATCATGAAGGACAATCTCGATCTGATGAACGAACGCGGCATCACCGTCCCGGTGATTCTCGGCGGCGCTGCGTTGACGCGTCGTTACGTCGACGAGGATTTGAAGTCGATTTATAAAGGCACGCTCTACTACGCGGGCGACGCGTTCGCGGGTTTGCACACGATGGACAAACTTGTCGGCGGTAACGGTGAACAGGTCATCGCCGGCGAACTTGCAAAGGCGGCGACGGCTGCGGCGGGCGATGGCGAAAAACCTGAAGACGTCGAGGACCGCGTCGGTGAGGAAGCAAAGCTCGGCATCAGCAAGAGCGCCAAGCCGCGCGGCGCGAAGCCCGCCGGCGACACCACGCACACCACTCGCTCGGCGGTCAGTCAGGACGTTTTGATTCCCACCGCGCCGTTTTATGGTTCGCGAGTTGTCGATAACATTGTCTCTTGATGAAGTGTTTGCTTTCGTCAATGAGACAGCGTTGTTCAAAGGGCAGTGGCAGTTCAAACAGGGACGCCGGCCGGCGGAAGAATATGAGGCGCTGGTTCGCGAAAAGGTTCGGCCGATCTATGAGGATTTGAAGGAACGGAGCAAACGCGAGCAGTTGCTGCAGCCGCGCGTGGTCTACGGATACTTTCCCGCGCAGTCGTCCGGCAACGATCTGATCATCTATGAGGAAGATGAAAAGACCGAGCGGATGCGCTTCACCTTTCCGCGCCAGCCCTCGGGCAAGCATCTTTGCCTCGCGGACTTTTTTGCCGCGAAAGATTCAGGACGGATCGACGTCGCCGCGTTTCACCTCGTGACGATGGGCGGCCGCGCAACTGAATACTCGCGCGAGTTGTTTGCGGCGGATAACTACGCCCAGTACCTTTATTTTCACGGGCTGAGCGTCGAAGGCGCGGAAGCGCTTGCCGAACTTTGGCACAAACGAATTCGCGAGGAACTCGGCATCGCAGGCGAGGACGCAGCAGACGTAAGGAAACTTTTTCAGCAGCGCTACCAGGGTTCGCGTTTTAGTTTTGGCTATCCGGCGTGTCCGAACCTCGAGGACCAGACCAAGCTGTTTGAGTTGCTGGACCCGACGCGCATCGGCGTTGAACTAACCGAGGAATTCCAGCTTGATCCGGAGCAATCGACTTCCGCAATCATCGTCCATCACCCGGAAGCAAAATACTTTTCAGTCGACTAAAAGTCAGTCCAAAGTCCAATGTCCAAAGTCCAAAGTCCTGAACCGAACGTCGTCGCGACGACTAAGGCGACTCGGGAGAATACCGACTTTGGACTTTCGACTTTGGACTTTGGACTGTCCTTAGAACCAACCTCGGAAGAGTTTGCGGTGCTGTCTGCGTTCGAACGTTGCACCGTTCGTTTCGTCCGGCGAATGAACCACGGCACCTGGAAACGTTTCTGGACGTGGTGCCAGAAAGTTTTTGGCGCGGGCTGGATTCACTTTGCGACGTACAACCTCATGCAGGTCTACGGTCTCGAAAATGTTGAGGCCGTCTCACGAGATCGGCCGATCCTGCTCGCGGCCAATCACCGTTCGTTCTTCGACATGTACGTTGTCTCGACCACGCTCTTTCGTCACACGCGCTGGCGCAAACAACTTTTCTTTCCGGTGCGCGGCCGGTTTTTTTACGACTCGGTTTTGGGTTGGTTTGTGAATCTGGTGATGGGTTGGTGGTCCATGTACCCGCCGTTTTTTGCGTCCGGCGAAAAACCGATTCTGGAAAAGCGCGCCTTTGATAAATATTCTTTTCGCGTGCTGACGGAGCTTTGCAAGACCGGCGCCGGCAATGTCATCGGCTTTCATCCGGAAGGCACGCGCAACAAGGGCCCCGATCCTTATTCGTTCCTGCCGGCCCAGCCCGGCATCGGCAAACTGATCAAGGACGCCGCGCCACAGGTCATACCGGTTTTCGTGGCGGGCCTGGGAAACGATTTGCCAAAGCAGGTGATGGGAAACTGGCGCGGCGGCGAGAAGATTCGCATTCACTTTGGTCCACAGCTCGACTTGTCGGAGTTCCTGGCGAAAAAAGATCAGGCCAGAACGTACATCGAGATCTCAAAGTTTGTGATGAGCAAAATCGCCGAGCTGGGCGAACAGGATCGAGAGCAGCAAACAGCAAACAGCAGAAATCCAGTGGCCAGTGACAGTGGCCAGAGCAAGAGCGGGGGCAAGCCCCCTTCCCAACCATGAGTCTGATTTGAGTTGAGTTGCTGATCTTGATTTGAGTGGCGCTCAAGGCTCCTTAAATTGGCAAACCTTCAGGCGCCTTTGAGAGGCTTTCAAGGTCGAATGATCAGGCCCGGTTGAGCGTCTCCAGGTCAGGAAGGCGAGCTTGCCCCCGCTCTCGATTTCATCAGCACAAGCCAGGACGCATGACTTTCATAAGGAGCCTATGCTCAAGATCAATGCGCTAAAGAAGACCTATTCAGCCGAAGAGGTTTATTACGACTCGGAGAGCTTCACAAGAAACAAGCGGCGGCCTGTTCCCGTCATTGATTGGATCCGCCAACGCTTTAAAAAAGGAGGAAGTCGTCAGCAAAGGGTTTCGTCATTGATGGGCGACTCCGGAGCAAGGGTTGGGTTATGGTCGTGACGCTCGTCTCAGTTGTTGTAGCAGTCGTTACTGGCTCAATGATTAAGTAGAAATCGGCATCACGCGGTAACCAGAACAAGATGGGACATTAAGAGCGGGGGCAAGCCCACCTTCCCGACCATGAGACTTTCGAACCGACTTGGTTTATCTTCCGTGGAAAGCCTAACCACTGGTTTAGAAACTCGACTGAAGTCAGCTCGGGTTAGGAAGGCGGGCTTGCCCCCGCTCTTGTTTTTCATCAAGGGGCTTCAAGCCAAAAACAATGATTCCCGTCGTCATCATCAATCCTGAATCTGCCGGCGGCGCGACGCGCGCTGCCTGGCCGGGCATCGCGAGCGAACTTGCGAGTCACTTCGGGGCGTTCACACCAAAGTTCACAAAACAGGCAGGCGAGGGAATCGAGCTGGCCGCGACTGCCGCGCGCAAAGGAACAAAGTTAATCATTGCCTGTGGCGGCGACGGCACGATTTCGGAAGTCGCGAATGGCATCCTGTCTGCCGGCGCCGACGCCGAGTTGGGAATTCTGCCGAGCGGCACCGGCGGCGACTTTCGCAAAACGCTCGACATCCCGGCACGCGCCAGCGACGCTGCCAAAATTCTTCGTGACGGCCAAATGCGCCAGATCGACGTCGGCCGCGTGACGTTCACAAACGACGCAGGCGAACCCGAGTCGCGTTACTTCCTCGGCGTGGCTTCTTTTGGCATGAGCGCTGACGTGATCGCTCGCGTGAAAGAGGGTGGGCCGGACTGGTTGCCGACGAAAGGGCCGAAGTGGTTGACCGGCCGAGTCTCTTTCGGAGTTGCGATGTTGCAAACTGCGCTCAAGAGGTCGGCGACGCGGGTAGTGGTTCAACTTGACGACGATGCCGCGCGGCACCTGACAGTGGCGAACTTGTGCATCGCCAACGCGCGCTACTTTGGCGGCGGCATGAAGATCGCTCCGAATGCAAAGTTGGATGACGGAAAGTTTGACGTGATCAGCGTCGGCGACCTGGGCGCGCCGCGGATACTGGCGAACGCGCCGCGTTTGTATCTGGGGGCGCATCTCGGCATGGCGGAAGTGGGCCATGCCCTCGCGATGAAGATCGTTGCCCGGTCCGTCGCTGCTGACGAGCGCGTTGAGATCGAAGTTGACGGAGAAATTTTGGGAGCGCTCCCGGCCACGTTTCAAGTTCTGCCAAAAGCTCTGCGCGTCCGTTGTCCACGAAAGTAGAGGAGCGTGGGGCAAGCCCGCCTTCCCAACCTGAGAGGTTGCGACCGCAACTGGAGAGATCTAACTTGATTGCCTTTCAGTGAAGGATCAGGAACTCAATTTGGTTAAGCTCGAGGTCGGGAAGGGGGCTTGCCCCCGCTCATTTGTTTCCTGTAAAGAATACCGCTTGCCAGTAAATTGGGAAACAGGGTATAAATATCGCACCGAGCCGCGATTATAAGAATTTGATTTGTTTGGCACGGCGCTCTTCATGTATAGACGAATACTTGTTCGAACGCAGAGAGTAATCCCTGCACTGCGGGGAGTTGTATAGTTTTTACTCTTAGCCGCGTTGAAGTGTACCTGCCCAGACTAGCCAACGGAGGATTCGCATAGTGGATAGTCCGCTCAACGAAGAGCGATCCGCAAACAACGCGACCACTTCGCAACCCGGGGAGACCGTCCCCGCCGGAGAGCCGTCTAAAGCGCCTGCGGCTGCAAAGCCTCCGCTGCCGCCCGCCGCGAAAGCTGCACCCAAACCCGCCGGTGCAGTTGTTGAAAGCACACCCGAACCCGCAGTTAACAAAATGCGTCGCCGGATCGTTTGGGCGAGCGTCGCCGGATTTCTGGCTACCTGCTTTCTGATGTTCCTGCGGTTTTTCCTGCCGCGATCAATTCTTGAGCCGTCCAGCAAGTTTTCCGTGGGCCTGCCGTCTGACTACGCGCTGGGCGTCGACACGAAGTGGCAACAGCAATATCGCATCTGGGTCGACAAGACTTCCGACCGGATTTTTGTGATCTACGCGCGCTGCACGCATCTCGGCTGCACGCCCGACTGGAAGGCGAGCGAAAATAAATTTAAGTGTCCCTGCCACGGCAGCGGCTACGACAGCGAAGGGATCAACTTTGAAGGCCCGGCGCCGCGGCCGATGGATCGCGCGCACGTGGAGCTTGATGCCGAAGGGCAAATCGTGGTGGACGTCGGCCGGCTGTACGAATGGCCCAAGGGCGGGATCAACAGATTCGACGAGCCGGGTGCTTACATCCCGCTCTAAAAGTTGGCTGCGAACGAGAACTATGGAAGAGAAGCCTGATCTGAAAGAGACGAAGCAGTTGACTGGCGACGAAAAAGCCAGTACTAGCCTGCTTGGAAAAGTGAAGGAGAGCAGTACTGCGCTCAAAGATCGGGCCATTGAAGAAGCCAAAGGCTACAAAGACGTCCAGGACACACAACTTTGGAAGTCGATCTTTCGCGTCTCGCACGATCGCTCTGATCCGCGCAATCGCTCGTTGGCAGTTCTCTCAAACGTCTTCCTGCATCTTCATCCGGCAAAGATCAATCGCGATGCGGTGCGTTACCAGTACACCTGGGGCATGGGCGGCATCACGTTTTACCTGTTCATCGTGCTTACGTTCACCGGCGTGCTGCTGATGTTCTATTACCACCCGACGAAGGCGGATGCGTTTCGCGACATTCTTTACCTCGAACACGACGTGCCGTTCGGTAAGCTGCTGCGGAACATGCATCGCTGGGCGGCGCACTTGATGGTGATCACGACCTGGCTGCACATGTTTCGCGTGGTGCTGACCGGATCATACAAACGTCCGCGCGAATTTAACTGGGGTGTCGGCGTCGTTTTGCTGGTGCTGACGCTGTCTGCTTTCGTTCACTGGTTACCTGCTGCCGGACGATCAACTCGGTTTCTGGGCGGTGACTGTCGGAACAAATATGGCGCGGGCGACGCCGATGCTGGGTTCGGAAGGGCCTTTTGGCGTGCAGCTCGGCATGACGCCGTTCAATGATGTTCGATTCGGATTGCTCGGCGGCTCGATTGTCGACTCGAATGCACTGCTGCGTTCATACATTTGGCATTGCATCGGCATTCCGCTCGTCGCGTCGATATTTATGGCGGTGCACTTCTGGCGCATACGAAAAGACGGCGGGATTTCGGGGCCGGCGCCGGTGATGCTTGAGTCAGAAATGAAGGCGGTTAAGAAGAAGTAGGTTCTATGGCTTGCCGTTTAGACGGCGGACTTGTCCGCCAGACGTTGGGACAAGTCCCAACTCTAAACGAACGCACTGCTCAGCCCGTCCGCTGACGCAGGTTCTGACCTGAAACAAAATGGCGAAGCTTAAATTAAGCAAAGGCAAGTTGATAACCCTCGCGGTGTTTGTCGCTGCTCGTGCTTCTGACCCTTTGGAAGGTTCAAGACTGGCACCAGCTCTGGATTATTTCGTCCGCGCCGGACAACGTGCCGATCGTCGCCATGCTTTTCCTCGTGCCGTTCTTCACCTGGCTCGGAATCAAGCAATCACAAGCGAACGATCGTCTGATCGAGCAACTCGAAGCGGATCCCAAACTCGCGAAGACGCATCATCGCAAGGCCGAGCCGTGGCGTCCGGGTTGGGCGCGCGAGATTCACGTTTGGCCCTACCTGGTGCGTATTGAATTTCTGGCGGCGGTGATCGTAACCGTCGTTCTTTTTGTTTGGTCCATAACGCTGAACGCTCCGCTCGAAGAACCCGCGAATCCAAATCTGACCATGAACCCGTCGAAGGCGCCGTGGTACTTCCTTGGATTGCAGGAAATGCTGGTTTACTTTGATCCGTGGATTGCCGGCGTGGTGATGCCGTCAATCATCATGGTCGGACTGATGGTTTTTCCTTACGTCGATTCGAACCCGCTCGGCAACGGCTACTACACGTTCCGGCAGCGGCGGTTTGCGGTGGGAATGTTTGCCATTGGTTTTTTGCAGTGGATTCTGCTGATCGTAATTGGAACTTTCATACGCGGTCCTGGCTGGATTTGGTTCTGGCCGGGTCAGACCTGGGACCACAATGCGGTTGTGTTCGACAAGAACATCGACCTGCACGATCTGATTGCCACGAGCGGGATCGGTAAGATGCTCCACCTGGGCTTTCTCCAGAGTGACATCGGCAAGTTTATCTTTGGCGGGTTTGGTCGTCGTCGGTTTCTATATAGTCGGGGCCTTGTTCTTTCACTGGTTGATGACGGTGGATTTCAAGAAGCTTTCGCTGCGTCCGCTGCGTTTGTTTCCGCAGGACCCGTTTGAGCAAAAGCTGTTGGCCCGAACCAGCCTGCTGCAGTACCTGACATTTCAGTTTTTCGCGGTGAGTGTGTTGCTGGCGATGCCGGTGAAACTGATCCTGCGGTTGGCGTTGACGATCAAGTATGTTTGGGTGACACCCTGGTTCAATATTTAGAGGTAGGCATCTGGCCTTCCTGCCTGTCCATCTGGTGAACTACGATAGCGCTACACGAGCAGAGAGCACAGAGTCCTGACGTAACTGGCGGAGGAATAATCCTGAGTGGCGGACTCTACTGAAGCTAACGAGTCGTTGGTAAAGAAGGAGCCGGAGGCGCCGGCGCACGATCCGATCGTGAGTCGTTCGACGAGCGGCATCATGCTCGTCTGCGCCTTGCTGCTTACCGCCTCGCTTGCCTGGTCGCTCTACGACGAAGCCTTCGGCCAGCGACCCTGGAAAGGGATGCAGCAGGAATTTGTCAGTCGTTACACGAAGCTATCTGAAGAGCATAAAACCGCAAGCCGGCAAAACCGAAGCGGAAGTCAAAGAGAGGCGGAGTATCAGGCGCTCGACGCGGAAGCCAAGGCGGCGCAGGAACAAGTCAAGCCGGAAATCAGCTGAAATTGATCGGAAAGTCAGGCAGATTCAGCGCAACTCGATGCGGTAACCGAGCCTTTCCAAAATCAGCGCGGCAAGCTCACCGTCATCAATTACAACGTCGAAATGGCGACGGGTCGGCGCCAAAGAAAAATATCGCAAGGAGGCCAGGAGAAGCGCGCCGAAGCTCGTCGAAGTTGAAATGCCCGCTGCCGATGGCTCGGGCAAAACTTCCACCCAGAAGCTGAACTACGATCAACTCGAAAAGCTCTTCAACGATTTGCGGGAAGAAAAGGCGAAGCTGCTTGGACAAAAGGCAGAATTGCTGAAAGAGCCGACCGAAATCGCGAAAAAGCGCGACGACTATCTGAAGCACCACATGATCGGGTTCGGCCCAACCCAGATCGACGGCCTGATCCGGAAGATGGATCAGTTTCGACTACTCCATCCTGCCGCACCAGATCAGCGTCAATCAGTACAACATCGTCGATCGTTGCGAAGTTTGCCACGTCGGTATTCGCGAGCCGCTTGACTTGCGGCCGGAAGACCTGGCGCCGGATGGCCCAGGCAAGAAACCCGACAGCTTTGCGCGCGCGTTCGTCAGTCATCCCAACAGGGAACTGCTGCGAATTCACACGCCCGATCGCTTTGGTTGCGCCAGTTGTCACTGGGGCAACGGCCGCGCGACCACCGGCGAAGTGAAGGGCCACGGCCGCACAAGTTTCTGGCTCTGGCCGCTGTTTGAGAAAGAGAATATCGAGGCCGGCTGCCAGCAGTGCCACGCGAAAGATCGCGTCACGCAGGGCGCGGACACTCTGAACCTCGGCCGCGATCTCTTCGCCGAACGCGGCTGCATGGGCTGCCATCGTTACGAAGGATTCGATCGCGAAACCGATGCGCTCGGCAGCACGCGGCAGAGCATCACCCAGCTCGAAGATCAGATCCTCGCCAACGAAAAACAGATCCGGCTGGACACGAAAGCCGCCCGACAGGCATTACCGATGAACCGAAGCGCAGAAGTTGCTGGCGCACGCGGAAGTCGTTTGAGAGTCACCAACAGCATTGCTGGCGGCGCGCATTGATCAGTTGAACCTGCAGTCGAAGTATTTGATGCAGGACCAGAAGAAGGTTGGGCCAAACCTGAAAGACGTGCAGCTTGAAACTGCGCAAGGAATGGATGCCGGTGTGGCTCGACGATCCGCAGGGTTTTCGTCCCGGGACCAAGATGCCGACCTTCTGGCGCTTTGCCGACAACGCCGAAAACGAGCGGCGTCAGATGCGCGACAAGGATGGCGAAGATCAGATTCAGGCGATCTCGGCCTATCTCTGGCAGGAGAGTTTTGACGGCAAACTGCCGCACGCAGCAGCGCGGCAATGCCGGCGCACGGCAAAGAACTTTTTGAAACGCGCGGTTGTCTCGGTTGCCACTCAATCGGCGACGCAGACAGCACGATCGGCGGCGACTTTGCCGCGAATCTGCAGAAGGTCGGCGAGAAGGCGAACTTCGATTACATCGTCCGCTGGATTCACAATCCGCGCGAACGTTGGGCGCCTTATTGTCCGAAAGAAAAGCGCGACCTGACCGCGGAAGACTACAAGCAAACACAACCTGCCTTACGTTTTTGACACCGAACTGCATTCGCGTTGCCCGAACGACGGCGCTGAGTTGCAGGTCCAGAACATGACGGTGATGCCCAATTTCCGGCTGTCGGAATCGGATGCGCGCGACATCGCCACTTACCTCTTCTCGCTGTCATCGCCGCCGTCGTATCCCGACGCGTCGTTCATGGACGATCCGGAACTGAAAGACAAAGGCCACGCGCTGATCAAGCAGTACGGTTGCGCCGGCTGCCACGAAATCAAAGGCTTCGAAGACGAGCAGCGCATCGGCAAAGAGTTGACGGTTGAAGGCGCAACGCCGATCGAGCGGCTCGACTTTGCTCTGCTGACGAAGCCTGCCGAGGAGGGACACGACCCGCTCAAGCTGCGTCCTGAACGAAAAGGAAGAGAAGCCCTGGTACAACCACAAGGGATTCTTCGAGCACAAGCTCACTGAGCCTTCAATTTACGATCGAGGGCAAAGAGAAGGATCCCAAAGATCGCTTGCGGATGCCGCAAGCCTTACCTGACGCCGGAATGGCGGACCGCGTTGACGACTTTCCTGCTCGGCAGCGTCGGTGCTGAAGGCGCGAACGTGCCGCAGTCGCTTTTCTACGATCCGCAGGACCAGCGCCGGCAGGACATTCAAAACGGCTGGTGGGTGATCAAGAAATACAACTGCATGGGTTGTCACCAGATGCAGGTGGGCCAGCGTTCGGTCGTGCATGGATCTGCCGTTCTATCAAACGCCGGAAGGCAAGGACTCTGTTGCCGCCGCGCTTGACGCAGTGAAGGCGCGCGCGTCGATCCAAACTGGCTGCTGCGGTTCCTGCACGATCCGTCGTTGAGTGGCGAGAAGACTCCGGCGCCAAACGCCAGCAATTCAACAGCGCTGCGCGCAGCTGCGGTCAGCGCCGAGTCCGGCGCAGCGCCGACTGCCGTCGGCCAACGGCGCAGCCAAGCCGGTCGAACGGCGAATCAGGCGGCGGCGCGACGGCGGGCAGTTGAAAGCGCAGCCGGGCCTGGATCGCAATGGCGTGCGGCCGTATCTGAAGGCGCGTATGCCGACGTTCAATTTCTCGCCAAACGAATTGCAAACGCTGGTGCGTTTCTTCATGGCGATGTCCGGCCAGCAGGAGCCTTATATAAAGGAGCCGATGCAGCCGTTGACGGAACAGGAGAAACTGGTCGCGCGTCAGATGTTCACGTCGGGCACGCCTTGTTTGAAGTGTCACATCACCGGCGATCCGGCACACGACGCGACCGCGATAGCGCCAAACTTCCTGCTGGCCGGCGAACGTCTGAAACCGGAATGGACTTTCCGCTGGCTGCTGGATCCGGCGCAAATCAGCCCCGGCACGGCGATGCCCACCGGACTTTTCCGCAAGGAAGGCGAGCGTTGGGTTATCAACCTGCCGAATCCGCCGGCGAGCGCGAACGCCTATCTTGACGACCACGCCCGGCTGCTGGTTCGTTACATGCTGTTGCTGACGCCCGAAGAGCAGCGACGCCTGCTGTCAACTGCGCCCGTGGCTCCGGCGCCCGCTGCGCCGCCCGCGCAAAAGGCACAAAACAAATCCAGGGGCAGAGGCGGAGAAACCACCTGGAACAGAAACCGACGCGCCAAGCGATCAAGCCGGGCCACTCTCGCCCGCAACGCCAGGCCGCGAAATATCGCGCGTCCGGCAGGAATGTAAACAGCATGGGTTGTGGCCCCCGGTCTACTTCCGCGGCCTCTCGTGCTAAAGTTAAGCAAAAGTTATTCTGATTTGGAGGATGATTATGTTTATAAGCAGACCAAAGTCTGGCTGAGTTTGACCCTTGTTTTATCGCTGCTGGCGCTGGCCTCAGCTTGTGGCAAGACGGAGCCGGCCGCGAACGAAGCGACGCCGACAACCGGCGCCACCGCCTACACGCCGACCGGCAAAGAAGGAACCGTTGACGGGGTGATTGCCTTCACTGGAACTCCGCCCGCGCCGAAGAAAATTGACACGTCAGCCGATCCGCGTGCGGTTCGAAGAATCCGAACCTGACGACCGAAGACAACATCGTAAACGACGGTAAGCTGGCGAATGTCTTCGTCTACATCAAGGACGGCACGACGGCTGACGGCAAGAAGGTGACGGAATACACCTTCACCGCGCCGACGACGGCGATCACGCTGGACCAGAACGGTTGCCACTACGCGCCGCACGTTCTCGGGGCGATGGTCAATCAGGACATCGAAATCAAGAACAGCGACCCGACGCACGCACAACGTCCACTTCACGCCGAAGAGCAATCCCGACTGGAACCAGTCGCAGCCCAACGGCGCTCCGCCGCTGAAGCACAAACTGGCTCGCGCTGAAGTGCTGGTGCCGGTGAAGTGTAATCAGCATCCGTGGATGAAAGCCTACATCGGCGTCTTGAAGCACCCGTTCTTCGCGGTTACCGCGCAAGACGGCAGCTTCACGATCAAGGGCGTACCGCCGGGAACTTACACCGTCGTCGCCTGGCAAGGAAGGCGGACAGACCGGAACCGAGAAGACGATGCAGGTGACGGTGCCGGCCAGCGGCAGCGCCAAGGCTGACTTCGCGTTCGGCGATGCAGCTGCGCGTCGGACAGCCCGGGCCTGAGATGATGCCGGCGCTCGAATTTCCGATGATCGGCGGACACTGAAAGAATTTTCGATTTTAGATTTTCGATTTGCGATTGGGGAGACGCGCAGAACGGTTTAGCTCTTCAATCGCAAATCGGCAATCGGCAATCAAAAATATGAGTCGAGGTGTCCATCGTTTCGCGTTACTGGTTGCCGGCGCCACGTTTTTCCTGATCATCGCGGGCGCGCTGGTAACCAGCCATGACGCGGGGCTGGCAACTTCAGACTGGCCGCTCTCAAACGGCCAGTTTTTCCCAAAGATGGTCGGCAATCTTTTCTGGGAACACGGCCACCGGATGGTCGCCACCACTGTCGGATTTTTGACAGTTTGCCTGACGCTTTACCTTTACTGCGGTGAGATTCGCAGTTGGGCCACGCGACGCGGATTGATGAAACCCGCGACTGTTTACCGCGGCGAGCCGCGCCGCTGGGTGCGTCGCTCGGCGCGGTCGCGTTGGGAGGAGTCATCGCGCAGGGACTGCTCGGCGGATTGACCGTGAAACTGAATGTTGCCGCTGGTTGTCTCAACGGCTCATGCGACGCTGGCCCAGCTTTTCTTTTGCACCACCGTTAGTCTGGCAGTTTTCACTTCGCGCAGTTGGAATGCAAAACCGCCGGGGTTTGGAAGAGCAGGGAAGTTTGCCTGTTCGCTTATGTTTGTATCGCCGCCGCGGCCACGATCTTTCTACAACTGATAATTGGCGCCACCTTGCGACATTCGGCGACGTGGGATGAACCGCTGCCGACCGATTTGCTCTTGACGCACATGGGCGGCGCGATCGCGGTGACGCTCCTTTTGGGAAGCGCTGCGTTCATGATCCTGCGACGCCACGCGGGCCAGCGTTTCTGACACGGCCGGCGACGGTTGCACTTTCTCTTTTGGCGCTGCAGCTGCTTTTGGGAATTGCGGCTTACATTACGCGGCTGGGTTCGCCAAACGATCCGCAGCCGTTGCATCCGATGGTTGGCGTCACAGTGGCGCATGTAGCCTGCGGCGCGTTGGTGTTCGCCACCACCATCGTCTTGACGTTGCGGGCGTTCAAAGTTCTGCGAGCCGGTGCCTCAGCGTTTGAATTTGCAACTGCGGAACGGTCATGAGGTTCAGAGTACAACCTTCAGGTTGCTCTTGTTGAGCAGGCAGCAAGCTAAAGCTTGTACTCTGAACTGCCGACCTTTGGTCTAGAGTGAATATGGAAGAGTTTGCAATAGATCTCAGTCCAGCGGCGGTTGTCCGGCTCGAACGCCTCAGCGCGCGCGAGCGACTGGCCGCCTACCTCGAACTGACGAAGCCGCGCATCACGTTTCTGATCGTGCTGACGTCGGCAGCGGGTTTTGCGCTGGCGTCGCCGGGGAGAGTCGATTACGCAGCGAATGTTGAGCGCCATGTTGGGCATCGCTCTGTTGTCGTCGGGGATCGCCACGATCAACCAGTACATGGAGCGTGACCTCGATGCTCTCATGAGACGCACGGCCGACCGGCCGCTGCCTTCCGGCAAACTTTTGCCCTGGGAGGCTTTGGCTTTTGGGACGGCCCTCACGGTGCTGGCCGAAATTTATCTCGCGGTCCTGGTGAATCCGCTCTCAGCCTTGTTGGGGCTGACCGTGATCGCGGGTTATTTGTTTGCTTACACGCCGCTGAAAACTAGAACGTCGCTGTCGACGATGGTGGGCGCGTTTCCGGGCGCGGTGCCGCCGCTCATCGGTTGGGCCGCGGCGCGTGGAGACATCGGTCTCGAGGCCTGGGTGCTTTTGCGATTCTGTTCCTTTGGCAGTTTCCGCACTTCCTCGCCATCGCCTGGATGTATCGCGAAGACTACGGCCGCGCCGGAATTTTCATGCTGCCGGTAGTTGAGCCCGACGGTCGCGTTACCGCTCAGCAAATTGTGGTCTACACGGTGCTGCTGTTGCCGGTTAGCTTGCTGCCGGTTGCGCTGGGCATCTCAGGCAAGGTCTATCTCTACGGCGCAATCGTTTTAGGTTTGCTCTTTCTCTACAGCAGTGTACGTGCAGCGTTTTCCAGGTCGAGACAAGAGGCAAGACGCTTGTTGCTTGCGTCAGTTATCTATCTGCCGTTGTTGTTCATTTTGATGGTCTTAGATCGGTGAAGAAGTAAATCGTGAATCGTAAAATAGAGGAGTGCTGGTTCGGCTTGAATCACACCTGAAAGGTCCGGACTCGCTCGCGTTTTACGAAACACAAACGAGTTCGTAGCCATTCACGATTTACTAGAGCATTTCTTAACTATTCACGATTTACGATTCACTATTTACTCGTAAGGAGCCTAACCGATGGGACGTGCTCTTGCGGTTATTATCTGGATCCTGACTCTGGGTTCAGTAAGTCTCTTTTTTGTGAAGAAGTGGTGGTTTCCGGAAGCCATCTCCACGCATGCGGCCGCGCTGGATCGGCAGTTCATGCTGACGATCATCGTCGTCGGCATCGCCTTTACCGCGGCGCAGGTTGGTCTCGGCTACGTCGTCTGGAAATATCGGGACACAGGCGACAACAGCCGGGCGACTTACTCGCATGGCAGCAACCGTCTCGAGGTTGTCTGGACGGTGGTGACGGCCGTCATCTTCATCGGACTGGCCGTGATGGGCCAGAGCGTCTGGGCGTCGCTTCACTTTAACCAGGCTCCCGCGGGTGCGTTTCAGGTTGAAGTCGTCGCGCAGCAGTTTCAGTGGAACTTTCATTACACCGGCAAAGACGGCGTTTTTGGACGCACCGACCCGGCTCTCATCGAAGATTCAGCCGCTAACTACCTTGGCCTGGACGAAGCCGATCCCAACGCGAAAGACGACGTGGTGCACAGCGTGATCGCTGATTCCCGAGGGACGGCCGGTCGAGTTGAAGCTGCGTTCGCAAAGACGTGATTCATAATTTTTGGGTGCCGCAACTCCGGTTCAAACAGGACCTGGTGCCGGGCATGGAGATCCGCGTGCACTTCACCGCCACCCGGCCGGGCAAGTATGAACTGGCCTGCGCCGAGCTCTGCGGACAGTTCCACTACCGGATGAAGAGTTTCATGCTGGTGCTGCCGGTCGCTGAACACCAGGCCCTGATGGGCCTTGCCGACAGGACGCGTTTCAAACTCGCATGACGGAATTGCTGGCGAAGTATCCGACGCCGACGTACCCGGAGTAAACCCAGGTTTTTGGTTCTTAGTTGACTGAGCCCAACCACTAGGAGAGATCAGAGATGTCCGCTGAAACGCACGAAGTGCACCGTCATCCGGCGCCCACGGGCTTCATTCGTAAGTACATCTTTAGCCTGGATCACAAGGTGATCGGCATCCAGTACATCATTCTGGCGCTCGCGGCCGTGCTGGTCGGGATGACGATGTCCGTGCTGATGCGTCATGAAGCTGTCCTGGCCGGGCACGAGCTGGTCGATCCTGGGAACGCTTTTCCCGACCGGCGCGCCGGGCGGCATGATGAATCCCGAGTTTTATCTGTCGCTGGTGACGATGCACGGGACGATCATGGTGTTCTTCGTTCTGACGACAGCGCCCCAGGGCGGCTTTGGCAACTATTTTCTGCCCATTCAAATCGGCGCCGAAGACATGGCGTTTCCGTTTCTCAACATGATGTCGTTTTGGGTGACGCTCGTCGGGTTCCTCGTCATCCTCGCCGCCATCGTGGTTGAAGGAAATGCGACGATTGCCACCTCGGCACTGGGAGTAGCTTGGGCGGCGCCAGTGGCGCGACGGTGGGACCGATTGGAGGTTGGACGGGCTATGCGCCGTTGAGCGCGGTGGGGCTTGTGGCTGGGCCGGGGCAGGGCGATGGGCATGAATCTTTGGATATCAGCATTGCGATCTTCTGCGTTGGCTCGTTGCTGGGCGCGCTGAATTTCATCACGACGCTGCTCAACATGCGAACGCGCGGGATGACGCTGATGCGCATGCCGCTGACGTGCTGGGCCTGGTTCACAACTGCCGTGCTGGCGCTGCTTTCATTTCCGGTGCTGCTCGGCGGCGGCATTCTGCTGTTGCTCGACCGCACGGTCGGGACCAGCTTCTTCGTTCCCGGTGGTCTGGTTTTCGGCTCTTCGGTGCTGAATCACGCACACGGGCGGTTCGCCAATTCTCTGGCAACATCTTTTCTGGTTCTTCGGTCACCCCGAGGTTTACATCGCCATCCTGCCGGGCATGGGCGCGACGTCGCACATTCTTTCAACCTTCGCGCGCAAACCCGTCTTCGGTTACCGCGCGATGGTGTTTGCGATCTTCGCGATCGGGTTGCTCGGGTTTTTCGTCTGGGGCCATCACATGTTCATCAGCGGCATGAGTCCCTATTCGGCGATGACCTTTTCCATCCTGACGCTTTCGATCGGCGTGCCGTCGGCGGTGAAGACGTTCAACTGGCTGGGCACTCTCTGGGGCGCGAAGATTCGTTTCACTACGCCGATGCTGTTTGCGATCGGGTTTGTATCGCTGTTTGTGGCGGGCGGCATCACCGGCCTCGTGCTGGGCCAGACCTCGCTCGACTTGCCGATGCACGACACTTACTTCGTGACGGCCCACTTCCACCTGGTCATGGGCGTGGCCTCGATCTTCGGCATGTTCGCCGCGATCTATTTCTGGTTCCCGAAGATGTTTGGCCGCTTCATGAACGAACGGCTGGGCAAACTGCACTTCTGGATAACTTTCGTCGGCGTCTACTGCATCTTCGTTCCCATGCATACGATGGGCATCGTGGGCATGCCGCGCCGGTATTCCGCAGTTTACCAGTACGAATTTCTGACCCGGCTGCACCCGCTGGTTGTCTTCGTTTCGATTGCCGCGATCATCACGGTGATTGTCCAGCTTCTGTTTTACTTCAATCTCGTCTGGAGCATTTTCAAGGGGAAGAAGGCAGGCGCGAATCCTTGGGACGCGACGACGCTCGAGTGGACAACCGCGAGTCCGCCGCCGCATGACAATTTCGCCGGCGTGCTGCCGGTTGTTCATCGTGGTCCGTATGAGTTTGCGGTGCCCGGCGCGCCGAACGATTTCTTAATGCAAACTGAGCCGGACGCGAGCGCAGCGACTGAAGGGGTGGGTGGTAATGGCCACAACGGTCACCGGCACTAGGCCGTTAACAAAAACAGGAATCGGGGGCGGTCGGAAACGCGGTGGTCCAAACGGCAACGGTGGGCCAAAGCGAAACGGCAACGACGGCGCCCTACCCAACCTGCAATCGGCGGCCAACCGCTATCGCATCGGGATGTGGGTCGGGATGGCGTCGATCCTGATGATGTTTACGGCGCTCAGCAGCGCTTACATCGTGCGCGCCGCGTCCGCAAACGACTGGCAGCCGCTCGGCGATGCCGCGCATCCTGTTGTTGAGTACGGCGCTGATCCTGCTCAGCAGCGTCACTATTGAAGCGGCGCGAAGAAAATGGAAAGAAGCTGTCAACAACCACCGGCGTTGGTTGCTGGTCACCCTGGTTCTCGGAGCGGGTTTCCTGGTTTCGCAAGTGCTTGCCTGGCGGCAACTCGTCCGGCAGGGAGTTTACGTTGCCACCAATCCGCACAGCTCTTTCTTTTATCTTTTGACTGCCGCGCACGGCGTCCACTTGCTCGGAGGTTTGCTGGCGCTTGCTTATCTTTCGCTGCGCCGGCAGCCGCCACGCGAAAACGAGTTGGCGGTGGCGAAGTCGCAGGCGGGCGCCGACGCAGTCACGCTTTACTGGCATTTCATGGACTTTCTTTGGCTTTACCTGTTCGTGTTGCTGTTCTTTGTGCGATAGGCATGGCTGTCAGAACCGCCGGCGTTAGCGGGCGGATTAACGTTTGATTGTTTAATACAAAACCGAAAAGAGGCCGCCCGCTGACGCCGGCGGTTCTGACATGGAGGTGACAGGTGAGTACTGAAGCACGCGCAGTACATTTTCCGGCGGACGACTGGGGCGGAGGTGTGCACCCCTATCGCGTTGGTCATCGCAAGCTCGGGATGTGGTTGTTCATCGTTTCCGACTCGCTGACGTTTTCGGCGCTGCTGATTGGCTACAGTTATCTGCGCGCTTCAAACGTCTGGCCCACGCCGTTTCCGTTTTACCCGAGCATCGTCTTTTCGTCGGTCATGACCTTCTGCCTGCTCTCTTCGAGCTTGACGATGGTTTTTGGCGTCTCGGCGTCGAGCCGCGGCGACAAAGCGCGGGCGCGCAAATGGATCCTGGCAACCATGTTCTTCGGGGCAGCTTTCGTCGTGCTCCACTTAATCGAGTGGCAGCATTTGTACAGCGATGGCCTGCGCGTGTTCAGTTTGCCTGAGCATTGGGTCACCACCTTTACAACCGCCGACGGGAAACTGCCGTCGCCATTGTTTGGCGCCACGTTTTTCACCATCACCGGACTGCACATGTTCCACGTCGCCACCGGCATCATTTACCTGGCCGTGGTCGCCGCTCGGATCAAGAAAGTGAACCACGAAGACATTGAGATCAGCGGACTCTACTGGCACTTCGTCGATCTCGTCTGGATGTTTGTTTTCCCGCTGATCTACATCATGTCAGTGGACGTAGGCGGACACCTGGCGAAGTAACGAGCGGACTCGGACGAGCGAGGACAGAAAGATTCAAAGCGGAGGAACGGAAGAATGAGCGCACACGACGCACCCGGGGAAGAACATTTCGCCGGCAGTAACAAACTATTCGTTTCGATTTGGGGCTGGCTGGTCGTGCTGACGTTGATCGAGATCTTCCTTGCTTACAAGCCGATGTCGCTCACCATCATGCTGACAATCCTGCTGGGGCTCTCCATCATCAAGGCCGCCCTGATCGTCGCTTACTTTATGCACTTGAAGTTTGAGCGGCTGAGTTTGATCCTGACGATTGTGCCGATGCTGGTAATCTGCATCTGCCTGCTGTTTGTTTTCTTCCCGGACAGTTTCCGATCGTCCGAGCTGCGTTACCAGTTCAAAGAGTCGCCGCCGCCGGCGCCTGTGGCTGAGGAACATTGATGCGCGTTGACTGGCAAGCAAAGGTCGCCGCGGTTGCTGTTGCGACTCTCGTGATCGCACTGGTGCTCAGCGCCTCGGCAACCTCGGCCCTTGGCCAGTGTTCGATGTGCCGCGCCGCGCTGGCTGGTTCCAACAATCCCTTCTTCATCAGAAATTTCAACATCGGCGTGCTCGTGCTGCTGGTGCCCCCGGTCACGATATTCTGTTCAATTTTTGTGGCGCTGAAGCGTTACAAAGCGACAGACGACGAAGCAGAAAAGGACGAGGCGTGTTCAAGTCCCCAATACAAGTAGCGATACAAGTAGCAATGGCCGCGTGCGGGCTGCTGCTCGTAATGCTTGGCCCGGGCCGCGCTGCAGTTTATTCGCAGACCACCATGGAGTGGATGTCGCTGGCTCCGGCCGGCGAGGGTTTTGCCGTCAGTCTACCGGCGAAACCCGACGAACAGACCGACCGGACCGCCATGATGGGGAACACGTACAAGATGCGGCTTTATACGAGCATCGACGAGCCTACGGGCATGCTCTACATGGTGATCATGCAGGAATTCCCTTCGATGGCTGAGGTGCTGACGCCGCGCGTGAGACTTGACCGGTTCATGGAAGGATTCAAAGACGGACTTGGCAAGTCGCTCAGCGAAGCGGTCGGCGGCAAGTTCGATATGAAACCAGGTCGAGATCTTGATCTGAAGGGTCATGCGGGCCGGCAGTATGATCTGGCTTTCGGCGAGACGCGCGGCGTCGTGCGCACGTTTGACGCCAGCCGGCGAATTTACGTCCTGATTGTGATGGGCGCGGGAGAAGGCAATGCTAACGTGATTACCTTCTTCAACTCGTTTGAAATCAAGCCGGCGCCCGACCCGGTGCCGCAGCCGGTGACAGAAACCAAACCTTAGAAAACTGAGCGGAACTTGAGACGACGGGCGCTGCCCGCTTCTAAACGATTCAAACTTATTTTGCTGCTATGGCCGAGGAGAATCTTGCACGCATCGACGTTGAAAAGCGAACCACTCGCGGGCGCGTCTGTCCGCGTTGCGGCGGCAAGATCATTCCTTCCGACCGCGCGGTCTATCAGAACACCGCGGATCCGAGCGGCGCCTTTCCGATCTGGCAGTGTGAAAGGTGTGGTTACGAAGAGATGTCTGAGCGCAAGGCGCCAGCCGGCAAAGCGAAACACTAGTCGAACCCTCGTTTAGAGCGGGGACTTGTCTCCGCTAGCGGCACAAGTGCCGCCTCTAAACAGTCGGCGAGGTCGTTTAGAACAATAAGGACGGTTAACGTGGACGGAGTTAGCGAAGGTGGCGGTTCAAGAATTATGAAGAGTGAAGCAAAGCTGCTGAACCTGGTGTGCATTATCGTCGCGCTCGCCTTTGTGGGGCTGGCGGTTTTGAACGCGCTGACCTCCGTGAGTTTTCTGACGACCGACAATCTTTTCGTCACCATGGTCTGCCTCCTGATGGCCCTGATGTTTGCAGTCAATCCGCTGCTTTATCTCAAGGACGAAGGCCGGCTGCCAATCCCTTTTATGAAGCGTGGCGCGCTGAAGGCGCCGGCCGCTGGAGCCGCGCGCGGGCTGCCGGCGTCGACGCCGCCTTTGCTCGACGCCAAGGGTCGCGCGGTCCCTCCTGACGTCAAGTCTATGGTTGCCAACATGAAGCAAAAGCAGCCGTAGCCCCGGAAGTAATCCCGCCGTGAATGAAATCGAAAAACGCGTCCTCGGAAGCTTTGAGCACTGGAGCAAAGAGAAACTCGATCTGCACACGCTGTTCGAAGTCGGCGAGAACGATCCTGACGCCCGCACTGCGGTCTTCGATGCCGTCGAGCGCCTGGTTAAAGAAGGACTGCTGCAGGAAGAGGGCAACGATTTCTATTCGTTGACTGAAAAGGGAAGGAAAGCAGTGATGAGTCATGAGTAATGAGTGATGAGTTACATGGTTGATTGAACCTTCAACTTCTGCTGGCTTTTGCTCATCACTCATTACTCATCACCCATCACTGTCGTTATGACTGAATACATTTCATTCCTTCCGCACGTCAACGCCCTTCTAAACACCACCAGCGCGCTCCTGCTGCTAGCGGGTTTCAGGTTCATTCGACTGGGCCGCATCCAGGCGCATCGCAATTGTCAGGTGTCGGCCGTTGCTACCTCGTCGCTCTTTTTGGTTTCTTACCTCACGTATCACTACCACCACGGCGCTACCCGATTTACAGGGCAGGGAATCGTCCGTCTATTTTATTTCACCGTCCTGACGACGCACACGATCCTCGCAGTTGTGATCGTGCCCCTGATTCTCGTTACGCTCTATCGCGCCGCGCGTGGCGACTTCATCAGGCACCGGCGCGTCGCCCGCTGGACGCTGCCGCTTTGGCTGTACGTTTCAGTCACCGGCGTCATCGTTTACCTGATGCTTTACCAGATATACCCTTCGCGTTGAAAAATAGTGATGAGTAATGAGTGATGAGTAATAGAGTGAGAGTAATGAGAATGAGAAGAGAAAAGAGAAATGAGTAATGAGTGATGAGTGATGAGTAATGAGTGATGAGGAATGAGTGGTGAGACAGTCGCCAGACGGGAAATAATGGCAAGTGAAGCGACAAAGAGTAACGGCAACAATGCCGAGATCAAGATCGTTGCGGAGCCGATGAAGCGCGTCCGCGCTTCGGGGCCGATCCTGTTCCTTGCGATTTTGTTTGTGGTTGCGTCTTTTCTCGCGTGGTACTTCACCTGGTTTGGCCGCGGCCTCTCCGACTCCGAAATCACGAAATACCTGGTTGACGAAAAACATCCGCGGCACGTGCAACACGCGCTGCTGCAAATCCAGCAACGCATCGAACGCGGCGACAAGAACGCGACCCAGTGGTATCCGCAAATCGTCGCGCTTGCTGCCAACCAGGAAACGGAATTCCGTTTGACGGCAGCGTGGCTGATGGGCGCCGACAACACGTCGGAAGAATTTCACGCGGCGCTCAAAAAGCTTCTGTCGGACGGGGAACCGATCGTCAGGCGGAACGCCGCGCTCGCGCTCGTGAGGTTCAACGACGCCAGCGGACGGGCCGAGCTGCTCGCGATACTCGAGCCGTTTACTTTAAAGGCTCCAGCCGGCGGAATGCTCGCCAGCAGTTTGTCGAGTGGTGCTCAAATCAGTCGCGGCACTTTGTTGGCGCGCATTCAAGCGCCCGGAAATCAGCTCGTTGAACTCCGCTCGCCGTTGCTCGGTGTGGTCGATCGACTGCTGGTTGCAAACGGAGCGAACGTGGCGGCAGGCGACGCGTTGCTGACAATTAAGTCTGACGAGCAAAGCGTTTGGGAAGCGTTGCGCGGGCTTTCGGTTATCGGCCAGGCAGACGATCTGCCGCTGGTCGAGCGCTTTGCAAATGGCGCCGAAAAAGCGAGCGACCGCATAAAACAACAGGCCGTCCTGACAGCAAACGCCATCAAGGCCCGCGCCCAGAACAAGAAATGATCTACCGGAATAATTGCTTATCGATGATGGTTCGTTTAGAGGTGGGCACTGCCTGCCGTCTCGACGTTGAACCGGCGGGCAATGCCCGCCTCTAAACTATCGGAAGGTAGGCACGACGAAAGATGACCAGGAGGCCCTAATCCCCCATGCTTACGCGTCTCAGCGTTTTTCTCATCACCCTGTCGGGTCTTGTCCTCGAAGTTGGACTGACTCGCATCTATTCCGCCAGCATCTGGTACCACTTCACGTTCGTGGCCATTTCGGTTGCGCTGCTTGGCTGGGGCCTCGGCGGCTTCTCAGTCCACCTGTTGAAGCGAAAGATGCGGCTGTCGATCGACACCGCGGCTCTGTTCACTTTGCTGTACGCCGCTGCGATTCCCATCTGCTTGTGGTTGCTGGTCCGGTTTCCGTTCGAGATTGATAGGCTGCCGCTCTATTTTCTGGCGCCGCTGCTGCCGTTTTTTCTGGCGGGCATGGCGCTGTCGATCGTGTTTGATATTCACCGCGCCTCCACGGGTTCGTTGTACTTCGCCGATCTGCTGGGCGCCGCGTTGGGCGCGATTTTAGTGACGCTGCTGCTGCACCTGCTCGGCGGCGAAGCGGCTTTGCTGGCAGCGGCGATTGCGCCTGCGATCGCGGCGGTGTGTTTGTCCCTGGCTCGAGAGTCGCCGTCGCGAGAGTCGACGTCATCGCGTGACCTGCCGATGGACGAGAGCCATCGGGTCGGAACATTGGGCCGAGTGGTTCAGGTAGGAGGAATTGTCGCGGCGGTGCTGATCGCGGTTGCTGTATTTTCGGCAGTGAAGAACGGAACGTTTCGCGTGGTGCCCGGAACGACGAAGGCCATGCGCAACCAAATGGACGCGATTCCCGAAGCGCGCATCAGGCAGACCGGCTGGAACGCTTACTCGCGAATCGACGCTGTTGAAGGAGTCGCGCCGCGGCATTGTGCGCGGCTGTACATCGACTCGGATGCGTGGACCAGCATCTATGAATGGGACGGCCGACTGGAAAGCGCGAGCGACTTGCGTGACTCGTATCGCGCGCTGCCTTTCCGGCTGACGCCGGGCGGCGAGACCCTCGTGATCGGTCCGGGCGGCGGAGCGGATGTGGTCTCCGCGCTTGCGTCCGGCAGTCGCAAGGTGACGGCCGTCGAGTTGAATCCTCTCATGCTCAAGTTTGTGCGGAGCTATGGCGCGCGCGCCGGCAACGTTTACGACCGGCCCGATGTGGAAACTATCCAGAGCGAAGGACGAAGTTTCATTAGCCGCAGCGACCGCAAATTCGACACGATTTTTCTGGGGTTCGTTGACTCGTGGGCTTCCGTGGCCTCGGGCGGTCTGTCGCTCTCCGAAAACCACCTGTACACGACCGAAGCGTTCCGCGCCTATTACGACCATCTGACGGACAACGGAGTTCTCGTCATCCTGCGTTGGGACAGTGATATTCCCCGGCTCGTCTCTAACTCGGTCGCGATACTTGGACCAGAGGCGGCGGGCCAGCGAATCGCTGCACTGTTGGAAAGGAACAGCGCGCCCAATGAACCCAAGCAGATGCTTTTCATGCTGCGCAAGCGAGCCTTCACGCCCGCGGAGACGGAGGATATTTCCAAAACGTGGACACAAGCCGAACCCGTGATCTTGCCCGGCGGTCCGGCGCCGCCGCTAATCGGCGACGTGCTGGCCGGAAAAATGACCATGGACCAATACGAAGCGCAGTCGCCGCGATTCGTCGGTCCTGTTTCGGACGACAGTCCTTTTTATTTCGCCATCGAGCGTCCTTTCCGCATGCCGGCATCAATCGCTGGACCACTGCTTAAGTGGCTGCTCTTGCCGAGCGCTCTGCTACTCGCGGTCTTCGTCATATTTGGACGACCGCGAGCGGTGAACCTGGCGCCCTACGCAGGCTCGCTGGTCTACTTCGCCGCCCTCGGATTTGGTTTCATTTCAGTTGAACTCGCACTGTTGCAGAACCTGACGCTGTTGGTTGGTCACCCAATCTTCACGCTCTCGGTTTTGCTTTTCACTCTGCTGGCGATGGGCGGCATCGGAAGCGCGTTGAGTCCGCGCGTGTCGATGTGGGTGGCTTGTTTAGCGGTCGCTGTAATCGGTACCGTTGAAGCAATCGTCCTGCCGCGGTTCGTGCCGTTGTTGCTGCCGCTGCCGCTCTGGGGGCGAATTGCGATGGCGATATTGTTCATCGCGCCGCTCGGCCTGGCGATGGGCATTCCTTTTCCGCGCGGCTTGCGTGAGACGGGCCGTGGCTCGCTGCCGGCGCCGCCATTTTACTGGGGACTAAACGGCATCATGTCTGTGCTCGGATCGGTTGCGACTGTGTTCGTAGCGCTGATGGCGGGTTTCCAGGCAGCGATGTTGATGGGCAGCGCGTGCTACGTGCTCGCGGCTCTGGCATCGCGGCGCGCGTTTCAACAATCGCTCACTTGAACCGTTGTGTTTGGTTTGGTAACGCAAACTGTTAGTTTGCGCGCCGGTTGAAGGACATTCGCTGTACGCAAACTAACAGTTTGCGTTGCAAATCTGCGAAGCGGTTTAACTTGTAAGCTGAGGCGGAGCGGGCGGCAGGTCAGGCAGCGAGATTCCGTGCACTGCTTCCCAGTCGTCGGTCGGCACCATTTCGATCGCATCCCAGGGGCAGCCGTCGAGAAACGCGCCGTCCGGGCCTTTGCTGATGCACTTCTGGCAGCCGATGCAAAGGTAAGGATCGACTTCGATACGGCCGAACGGCGGATGGTCTTCGTCGGGCACCCAAAACATGCAGGCTTCGATCGGACAGTATTCAATGCAGGCGGGCGAGCCGGCGCAACCGGTGCAGCAGTCGGTGGTGATCGCCAGGATTCGCGGCCGCTTCTTGCGCGCCGCTTTGCCGTCGCCTTCTGACATGGGCCGATGCTTTTCGACGATGTCGTACACTCTTTAGTCCTGCCCTTTGAGAATCGATTGAGGCTTCGACTCTAACATAGCTCTGCTAATTTCCTCAACGATTTGTGTCGCTTTGGCCTTCTGCTTGCTGAGATCATGGCGAAGGGTTAATACTGAATCGAAACCAGACGAAATTAACAGGAGAAGCGACCATGGAAACAGTAGCGGGGATTTTTCGATCGCGTGCGGAAGCGGAAGAAGCGGTGCGGCAACTTCACTCGATGGGCATTCCAAACGACAGGATTGCCTTGCTGACGCCGGGCATGAGCGACGAACGAGTGGAGCAGGCGGTGCCGACGGCCGATAGCGAACAGCCGGGCATGGGCCAGGCGATGGGCGGTACCGTCGGCGGCGCGATCGGCGTGGCGGGTGGCGCTTCGCTGGGCGCGGCGGCGGCAAGCCTGCTGGTGCCGGGGGTGGGCCCGGTGATCGCCGGAGCAATTCTTGGCGCGGCGTTGCTCGGGGCGGGCGGCACTGCTGCCGGAGTCGCTGCCGGTGGAGCACTCGAAAAAGGACTTGAGGATGGCTTGCCGCATGACGAGTTGTATCTCTACGAGGACGCGCTGAGGAAAGGCGAGTCAGTGGTCATCGCATTTCTTGAAGAGGAGGGCGCCACGTATGCCGCGCAAAGCGCCCTGGCAGGCGCCGGCGCCAGGAGCATCGACGAGGCGCGCGAGAATTGGTGGGTCGGGCTGCGTGATGCCGAGGCGCTGGATTACGAAAAGGACGACCGGAACTTTCAGAGCGATGAGGCAGACTATCGCCGCGGCTTTGAAGCAGCTCTTTCGTCAGAGAAAGCGCACCAGGCCGGCGCCGCGTCGCTGGATAGTGAAAGCAACGAAGCGTTCAAATGCGGGTATGATCGCGGACAGGCTTACAAAATGAGCGTGCAGGAGAAGTACCGTCGTTGAAGGATTTGCTGCTGAACCTGGCGGTGTTGGTCGGCATACTCGGCCTGAGTGCGATCATCACCGGCTGGTTCGCCCGCACGATGTACCGGCGCTGTCTGGCGTGCGGCACGCTCAACGCGAGACGCCGCACGCTCTGCCGCTCATGCCAGAAGGAACTGTAGGACAGACATTCTTGTCTGTCCCTCTTCCGTCTATCCTGAATTTTGTCGAACAAAAATGGACAGGCAGGAATCCTGTCCTACCAAATCAATGTCGAATCAAAATCCGCCTGTTCCGTCTGAGTGGCTGACCCACGCTGAGCAGACTGACTATCGCGAAACCCCCCGCTACGCCGAAACACTTGAATACTGCCAACGTCTCGCGGCCGCGTCATCGCTGATTAAGTTTGAGACGTTTGGCCAGAGCGGCCAGCGACGTGATCTGCCTTTGCTGATCGCCACGGAAGACGAGACGTTTACGCCTGCTGCCTCGCGTGCCGCCGGCAAGGCAGTAGTGCTGATACAGGCGTGCATTCATGCGGGCGAGCCCGACGGCAAAGATGCCGGTCTCGCGTTGCTCCGCGACATTGCGATCACCAAAACGCAGCCCGGGCTGCTCGCAAACCTCGTCGTGCTCTTCATCCCGATTTACAACACCGACGGCCACGAACGCGCCAGTCCATACAACCGCATCAACCAGGATGGACCAGCCGAGATGGGTTGGCGCACCACCAGCACGTACCAGAATCTGAACCGCGATTACATGAAAGCCGACACGCCGGAAACGCGCGCATGGTTGACGCTCTGGAATTTTTGGAAACCGGATCTCTTCATTGACTGTCATGTGACCGACGGCGCCGATTACCAGTACAACATCACTTATCAACACGAACATCACGCCGGCGTCGCCGAAAGCGTGCTCGCGTGGGAACAGAAGGTGATCGACGAGCGCGTGGCGCCGGCGACAGCCGCGGCGGGGAACTCGATCTCCTGGTATCTGGAGTTCGTCGACAATCGCGATCTGAACCAGGGCATTCGCGACTTCAACGGCAGCCCGCGCTTCTCGACCGGCTACACGCCGATTCGCAATCGGCCGGGCATTTTGATCGAGACGCACATGCTGAAACCGTACCGGCCGCGCGTGATTGGCACCTACGATTTTCTGCGTTTCACGCTCGCCGAGGTCAGCCGCGATCCGGAGAGCCTGCTGGCCGCCGTGCGAACGGCCGATGAAAAGACGCTGGCTGACGGCCGCACCTACGATCCCGCGCGCCGTTACCCGATCGATTTTGAGTTGACGGAAAAGACTCGCGCCTACAAGTTGCAGGCACTGGAATACAAGACCGAGACGAGCGGGGTCTCGGGCGCGCCGTATGTGAGCTTTGGAACGAAGCCTGTCGAGATGACGGTGCCGATGTACGACGATTTTCGCGTGAAGACCGCGGTGGCGCCGCCGCTTTACTACATTGTTCCGGTGCAGTGGCGAGAAGTGATCGAAGTTCTGCGTGCCCACGGCGTTAGTTTCGAGACTATTCCAGCGTCGCTCAGGATCGACGTCGAGAGTTATCGCTTTGTTGACGTGAGTTGGGCCGACGGGCCTTTTGAAGGAAGACTGATGCCTTCGTTTCGCGCTGAAGCAATTCAAGAGAACAGAACGTTCCCCGCCGGGTCAGTGATTGTGCCGCTGGCCCAGGAGTTGGCGAAGGTGGCGATCAATTTGCTCGAGCCGGAAGCGCCTGACTCGTTCGTCCGCTGGGGATTTTTCAACGCGACGTTCGAAGCGAAGGAATATGCCGAGAATTACATCCTGGAAAAACTCGCCCGCGAGATGCTAGCCGCCGCTCCCGATCTGCGTGCTGAGTTTGAGACGCGAATTGCCACGAACGCTGCTTTTGCAGCCAACCCACGCGCGCGTTTGGAATTCTTCTACCAGCGGTCACCTTATTGGGATCGACAGATGAACCTCTATCCCGTCGGACGCATCGTCACGGAACTGTAGTTTTCAGTTCTCAGTTTTGGGTTTTGAGTTCAAGAGGTTCGTCGTAGGTTGTACGACCGCTACCGCTTCCACTGATGAAGTTGAAACTCAAAACTGAGAACTCAAAACTCAAAACTGTTCTCAGCGCGCCAGCGCGTCCGGATGTTCTGAAACTTCTTCCACCGCCCGGCTGCGGCTAAGCAGACGTCACCACCGCTACGCCCGAAAAGATCAACGCGCAGGCGACTATCGTTCGTGAGTTCCAACTCTCACCCAGAATCGCCGGCGCCAGTCCGAAAGCCAGCAGCGGTTGCAAATAGATATAGATGGCGACGATGCCGGGCGACACGCGCGTGATGGCCCACGAGTTGAGGTAGTAAGCACAAACCGTCGGCACCAGAATGATGTAAATGACCGCCAGCCACATGCCTCGGGAAACGTTCTGCAATGCGTCGGTGCTCCAGGCGTAGCCAGCGATCGGCAGCGTGATGAGCGCGCCAATCAAAAAGATCCAGGTGATGACGTTCAGCGCGCCATAGCGTCTGAAGAGGTCCCTCGACACGGCGATGTATGCGCCGAATGCCAGCGAGTTGATGATGATCAGGATATTGCCCATGGTCGTGTCGGCGGAAAAGTTTGCGCGCCAGGGATCGACCAGATAGATGACGCCGGCAGCCGCCAGAGCTATGCCGAGAATGTTACGGAGCGACGGCCGGTCGTAACCGAGCACAATGCTGACGACGAGCGTGAAGACCGGGATCGTCGTCGTGAGCAGCGTGGCGTTGATGGCGGTTGTTAGTGAGAGCCCTTTAACAAAAAGAAGCTGGTTGACTACGACGCCGAGCAGGCTTGAGAGAATCAGCCACGCCAGCACACGCTTCGGCAGTTGACGCAGCTCGCCCAACTTTCGCTGCAGCAGCGTGAAGACGATCGCGGCGCCAAAAATGCGAAAGCCCACCAGGCTGACGCTGGACATAGACCGCAGCGCGATCTTGCCGAAGATCGGCCAGGTGCCAAACATGACCTGCACGACGATCAAGGCGAGATGAGGCGCAACAGCGTGATCTTTGAATGGAGAATTCCTGGTCATTACTCTCAACTGTTCAGACTGTTAGGGAAGCAAGCGGGGGCAAGCCCCCTTCCCGACCTTGAGATTACTGTAGGTACTCATTACCCCGCCTTGAAAGCCACTTAATCTACAGCAGCAGATCTAGTGAAATCAGCTCGGGGTCGGGAAGGCGGGCTTGCCCCCGCTCTTGCGCATTGACAGCAAAAAGGATCGGGAGCTTTCCCGATCCTTAGTTGGTCCCCAAAATACTCAAGCAGTCTCAGACAATCAGGAGCAGGGGATTCTCCAGAATCTTCTTGAAAGTCTGCAGGAACTTCGCGCCTGTCGCGCCATCGATCACACGGTGATCGCAGGACAGAGTAACGCGCATCATCTGGCGCACGACGATCTCGTTGTCTCGAACCACCGGCTTGGGCGACATCGCGCCGACGGCAAGGATTGCGCCTTCGGGTGGATTGATTACGGCGGTGAACTCGTCAATGCCAAACATGCCCAGATTGCTGATCGAGAAAGTTGCGCCCATGTATTCTTCAGGCCGGAGCTTGCGATGACGTGCGCGCTCGGCAAGGTCGCGAACCTCGCCCGCAATTTCACCGAGAGACTTTTGATCGGCAGCCCGGACGATGGGCGTGATCAATCCGTCTTCGATCGCCACGGCGACACCAATGTCAGCGTGTTCGTAATACCGGACGACTTTGTCCTGAAATGAAGCATTGACCTGCGGGTGTTGCACGAGCGCCGCAGCCGCCACCTTGATGATGATGTCGTTGATGCTGATCTTCAGTTCCGGGTCGAGCTCCTTTATTGCTGGCGCGCATTTCCGCGGCCCGATCCATCTCGATCTCGGTCGTAAGAAAGAAGTGCGGAACCGGGCCGAGCGAAGTGACCAGGCGCTTGGCGATCGTGCGTCGCATCTCGCTGGCCGGCTCGTCGCGGTAAGCGGAAGCCTGCGCGGTCTCTGATTTTTGAAACTGTCCGACTGCCTTCGTCAATTTTTGCTGGGCTTTGTCCGTCGTTGCGGCCGTTGACGCAGCCTGGCCGATCAAGCCTTCGACGTCGCGTTTGATAATTCTGCCGCCGGGACCGCTGCCGCTGACAGAGCGCAAATCGATTCCCGATTCGGCCGCCATCCGAGCGGCGAGCGGAGAAACGATCAAACGTGCCGTTGAGCCGCCATCAAGTTGCGCGGTTTCCTGGCGCCCGTTTCCACTGGCGAGCTTTTGAGTGTCTCCCGCGGGTTTAGTTGCTGTGTCGTCGGCTGGCTTAGTCGCTGAATCCGCCGGCGCGGCTGGTGGAGCAGCCTCGGGTGCGTTGGTTCCGGCGGCTTCGGCAGTTTCCTCTGCAGCAGGTGCAGAAGTTTTGGCCGGCTGGCTTGAGGCGGCCTGGCTCGTGAGGGCTGAAATGTCTTCTTCAGGTTCGCCGATGATGGCAATCAACTGGCCCAGCGGCGCCGATTCGCCCTCCTGAATCAAAATCTTGCGCAGCACTCCGTTGCCGAGTGCCTGCATTTCCATCGTGGCTTTGTCGGTATCGATTTCGGCGAGCGGTTCGCCCATCGACACCTTGTCGCCCTCTTTCTTCAGCCAGCGAGAAAGTTGGCCCTCTTCCATCGTCGGCGAGAGCTTGGGCATGATTACCTGAGTTGCCATTCAAACCTCTTAGAGTAAATAGTGAATCGTAAATCGTAAGGCGCCAGTGACGCTCAGTTTTTCGATATTGCGAAGTTTACCCAGTGAATTCTTGTGACTACCGCTTTATCTATTTACGATTTACGATTCACTATTTACTAGTCACTAGTCCAGATACGAAACTTCACGAACCGCCGCCACGATCTGATCCACAGTTGGAATTGCCAGTTCCTCAAGATTCTTTGCGTAGGGCATCGGCACATCCGCGCCGGAAACCCGCTTGACCGGAGCGTCGAGATAGTCAAAGGCCCGCTCATTAATCTCCTGGCTGATCTCACGCCGCGACCCCGCAGAACGGATGCGACTCTTCCGCAACCACCACGCGGTTAGTTTTCTTTACTGACTCAACAATCGTTTTGATGTCGAGCGGTCGAATCGTTCTGGGGATCGATAACTTCGCAGGAGACGCCCTGCTTCTCCAAAATGTCCGCCGCCTTCAGCGCGACCGGCACCATCAACGAACGAGCAACGATCGTGCATCCGTTCCTTCGCCGCTTAATGTCCGCAACGCCGAGCGGAATGGTGAAGTCCGGATCGTCCGGCACTTCGCCTTTGTTGCCGTACATCCGCTCCTGCTCAATAAAAATCACCGGATCGTCGTCACGAATAGACGACTTCAAAAGACCTTTCGCATCGGCCGGCGTGGACGGCATCACCACTTTCAGGCCGGGGAAGTAGGCAAACCACGATTCGAGCGCCTGCGAATGCTGCGAAGAAACCTGAAACGCGGAGCCGCCGGGACCGCGAAAGACGATCGGGATATTAAACTGGCCGCCCGACATGTAGAGCATCTTGGCGGCCGAGTTAATCATTTGATCGGTGGCAAGAATCGAAAAGTTGAAAGTCATGAACTCGACGATTGGCCGAAGTCCAACCATCGCGGCGCCGACGCCGAGACCCGCAAAGCCCAAGCTCGGTGATGGGAGTATCGATGACGCGCTTTGGACCAAGCTCCTCGAGCAAGCCCTTCGTAACCTTGTACGCGCCCTGATACTCGCCGACTTCTTCGCCCATCAGGAACACGTTCTCATCGCGAAGCATCTCCTCACGTAGAGCTTGATTGAGCGCTTCGCGCATGGTTACTACGGCCATCTACTGTTTCCTCTTCTAACTCGCCTGAATATTTGAGATCTCAAATCTGCGATCTTAAATTTGAAATTTGAAATCTTTGATCTCAAAGCTCAGATTTCAAATCTCAGACTTCAATCGGGTTGGCGTAAATATCCGTGTATAACTCTTTCGGATCCGGCAGCGGGCTTTCTTCTGCAAAGCGAACAGACGCCTCAACTTGTTCCTTCACTTCCGCTTCAATCTTTTGGAACTCAGCATCCGACAACACGCCTTCTTCTTTCAGACTTGCAGAGAAGAGCTTGATCGGATCGCGTTCCTGGTGGCGTTCAATCTCGGCGCGCGTGCGGTAGTTGCCGGGGTCAGACATCGAGTGGCCCATGAAACGATAGGTGCGAACTTCGAGCAGCGTCGGCAGGTAATCTCTTACGAGCACGTGCAACCGCTCTGAGCGTCGCTTCACGCACCGCCAGCACGTCCATGCCGTCGACAAACTCCGAAGCAATGTCGTACGCGCACGCTTTCTGCGAAATGTCGTGCGACGACATCGCACGTGCCAGCGAAGTACCCATGCCGTATTGATTGTTTTCGCAAATGTAAATGCAGGGAAGTTTCCAAAGCTGGGCCATGTTCAGAGACTCATGAAACGCTCCCTGGTTGACCGCGGCTTCGCCAAAGTAACAGAGCGTCACCTGATCCGTGCCTTTGTATTTCGAAGCGAAAGCAACCCCGGTAGCTAAAGGAATCTGCCCGCCGACGATCGCATGGCCGCCCAGGAAATTCACTTCCTTGTCGAACATGTGCATCGACCCGCCCTTGCCCTTCGAGCAACCTGTGGCTTTGCCGTACAGTTCGGCCATCACGGACTCGGGCGTCATCCCTTTGGCAATCGCGTGCGCGTGCTCGCGGTAGCTGGTTAGAACGTAATCGTCTTTGCGAATCGCGGAGATGGAGCCGATGGCCACGGCTTCCTGGCCGATGTAAAGATGACAAAAGCCGCCGATTTTTCCGGCGCTGTAGATTTCCGCAGACTTCTCTTCGAAGCGACGGCAGAGGAGCATCTGCGTGTAGATGTCGATGAGCGTCTCGCGATCGATATCAGCGAGCCGACTCTTCTGCGCTTCCTTCACGGCTTCGCCATGCTCACGAAGGCTCTGCGTGTCGGTGGCCTCAGGATTTTCCTGCTCCATGACGCCGGTCCCACGCGCTTCCTCAACACCGCGGGCCGACTCCGGCGCACGTTTTTTCATCTCGTAGTTTGACTTTGCCAATGCCGCCGCTTTCGACTAATGAACCGCCATGACGGCGGCTCTAGTGAATGAAAATCGAATTTTGTCGTTGACTGATTGTCGAGTCGGATTATACGCGAGGTTTGCGATGAGGTGCAAAACGGAGCAGTGATCAGTAGCCAGTGGTCAGTGGCCAGCTCAGAGCAGACTGCTCACTGCCACGAACTGGCCACTGATCACTGACCACTGGTCACTGTCTTATCTGAATGCGTCGAGTGTCGTGACGGGACTATTGGCGAGTGTGATAACGGTCTTGCGTGAGTGTTTGTTGCTTTGCATCTTGCGCGCGGCGGCGGTCAGCAGTTCTTCGGTTGTGTCGCCTTCGTCGGGGAAGCAAGCAACGCCCAGGCTCAAACCTAACGCGACGACCTTGCCGGCTCGTACGGCGAAGTGTTGCGACTCGACCGCGTTTCTGATTCTTTCGCCGATGGCGGCGGCCATGTTCGTCGAGGCCATCGGCATGATCGCCACGAATTCGTCGCCCGCATAACGCGTCAGAATGTCCATCTGCCGCAGCTCTTTTCTAATTACCGCGGCGACAGCTCGCCAGCACGCGATCGCCGATGGCGTGTCCATACTGATCGTTGATGGCCTTGAAGTCGTCAACATCCATGCTCAGCACGGCCAGGGATTCGTTGCTCATGCGCTGGCATTCGGCGATTCGTTGCTCGAGCATCATGTAGAACCCGCGAGCGTTGGGCAGGTCCGTGAGCGGATCGATGAGCGCACTTTCTTTCGTCTTCTCAAAAGTCAGGGCATTGTTGAGAGCGCTGGACGCATGCTGGCAAACAGATTCGAGCAGGCGCACGTGTTCCGTGGTGTAAGAAGTCCTGCTCTTGGAGTAAAGCGTAAGCGCGCCAAAAGCACCGTCTTCGCGCAAGCAACGGGGAGACGAGCACGCCGCGATAGTTGCGCGCCACATCTTCCGGGACGCCGACGAGATCGAGTTCGGGCGAAGCGTTACACATCGATCGCGCGTTCGCGATGACCCAGCCGGTAATGCCGTCGCCGACGTTCATGCGCCGGTGGCTGAAGATTTCGGCGTCTTCGCCGGCAACGTGCGCCGCCATGGCTTTTCCGGACTTTTCATCAACTACAAAAATGATGCAAGTGTCGAAAGGCACGATCGCGCGCAGCTTGTTGGAGACGAGGCTGACAGTGTCGTTTAGATTCAGCGACGACCCAATCGTCTGAGCGATCTCGTGAAGGGCAAACACTTCGCGCTGGGCTTCCGTGATCGATCTGAAACCGGCGTCGTTGTCGCCGGGTGTGCCGATGATGCTCGACGCTAAGCCGGCGTCGGGTTTTGTGCTCGTTTGATAGTCGTGCGTGGCTACTTCCGACTCGACCTGCTCCTGAATGTCTTCCGCCGCGATCAGTCGATCGAATTCCTCCACCTGGTCGATGAACTTGTCGATGACGCGCGGATCGAAAGCACTCCCGGCCATGCTTCTTAATAACGACAGCGAATCTTCACGCTTCATTCCTTTGCGATACGGCCGATCGCAACGAGTGGCGTCATAGAAATCAACGACTGAAATGATTCTCGCCACGAGCGGAATGCCTTCGCCTTTGAGCCCCTTCGGGTAACCGCTGCCATCCCATTTCTCGTGGTGGTAACGAACGATGTCTTCGACCGGGTAAGGGAAGTTAACGCGCTTGAGGATGTCGCCACCAACCGTCGGATGGATCTTCATCTTCGCGAATTCGGCTTCGGTTAGTTTGCCGGGTTTGTTGAGAATGTATTCGGGCACCGCGAGCTTGCCGATGTCATGCAGCAAAGCGCCGGCAAAAAGTGCCTGCACTTCTTTCTCGCCCAACTGAAAAAGCCTGCCCATCTCTGAAGCGTAAATTTGCGTGCGACGAACGTGGCCGTGAGTTGTCTGGTCCTTCGCGTCGATTGCAATCGCCAGCGACTCGATGGTGTTCATGTGAATGGTCGCCATCTCTTCCACGTGGCGGCGTTGGTCGGCTTCGGCGCGACGAACTTCAGTCAGACGTTTCTCGTTGAAGCGGTAGAGCAGGTGAACGAGGCCGGTGATCAGCAGGCCCAGCAGAATAAACGGAACGCCCGCGCCATGCAGCGCCGAGTAAAACAGAACCGCCGAGGCCGCGCCGGCGACCTGAGTCGTCAGCGTCCACACGATGCTTTCCTGTGAAGGAAGCAGGCGCGGTTTGCCGTCAACAAGGTTGAGAAAATAAACCGTGGTCAGCGTGCTCAGGAAGTATTGCAGAATCGCCAGCACGCAAAGCGGCACCAGCAGGACGTTGACCGGAAGACCCTGACCGCTGGCGCGGGCAACGTCGTTCACGAACACGCTCGCCAGAAAGCCGTAGCACGAGGCGGAAACGAACGTAGAGATGATCGCGATTGCAGTTGTCGTGATCGACTCCCTGCGGCTGGTCAAACCATAGGTCGAGACGAAGCCGACGATGGCGGCCAGCAGCGTGGCCGGTCCGGCAGTGTCGGCAGGTGGCACGGCGTAGAGAATCACCGCGAGGAAAATGAATGCGTCGGCCAGGGATTTTCGGCTCTGGCTCACGCCCACCGTCGTGGTGATGGAAACCGTGAACCGGCTGGCGGCGAGCGTGAGAACCAGCAACACCAGCCAGGACAAGAGCCCGGCGCTGGTCAGGAGCGGCAACTGGACAGTCGAAATCAGGGCCGAGCACAGCAGCAATGAGCCGAGGGCTGAAATGCTGATCAAGAGGACTGTGCTTTTCAAATTTCGTTTGGTGCTCATGTTTGAAATCCTTGCGCAGACCCACGGCGCGTGCGGAAACCAGCTTGGTTTGGGACGAGATTGAGAACTCTCGAATTAGCAGGAAAGTTTTGAATGAAGTGCGGCTGGGTATCAGCCGTCGTTGGCCGTGTGCCAACTATGTTGGGCACAGGTAAAGATAACCTTTTCAGCAGCTTGCGTCAAGAAGCTTGTCCAACAGATCCCAATTTCAAATCTCTGCGTGCTCTGCGTCTCTGCGGTGAGTTGGTTTGCAGGCCGATATTAACCGTCGAGGCGCAGGCACGCCGAGTCCACGCAGAGAAAACTTCAAATTAGCCTAGGAGTTACCCGCGAGCGCCAGCAGTTGGGCGGCCAGTTCAGCTGGACTGTTAACAGGGTTCTTGCAAGTGAAGTGTTCACAGACGTAAGCGGTGGCCCTGTCATCCACGAGGGGCCGATCGCGAAGCAGCGGAACGATCTCGGCGGCTTTTGCATCGCCGGGAGCAGACGTCGCGACTACCTTGTTGGGCAGGTATCGCTTCCAAACTTCGGACAGCATCGACTTGGTTTCGTCAGATCCGGCGTCCCCGATGACGGCAATCTCAGTGGGTGTCCCCAGGTGAAAATCGAGGGCGCACAGCAAGCGGCCAAAGCCGGAAGGATAGCGCTGCATCGCGGAGGCCGTCAGCCGCAGGATGGTCGCCGCACGCCTTTGAAAGTCGTCGTTGCCCGTCAGCGCTCCCAATCGCTGCAGGACGTCGGCCGCGACTGAGTTTCCCGCGGGTGTAGCGTTGTCAAAAAAGTCTTTTGAACGGACGATCAGATTTTCATGACTTCGACCGGTGTAAAAGAAGCCACCTTCGGCGTCGTCCCAAAACTCTTCGATCATGGTGGCAGTCAAAGTTTGTGCTGCTTCCAGCCACTCGAGTTCGCCACTGGTTTCGAACAAGGTGACCAGGCCGTCGATAAAGAACGCGTAGTCTTCCAGGTAAGCATTGAGTTTTGCCTGACCGTCTTTGTAAGTCCTGAGCAGCAGTCCATCGCGCAGCAGGTTGTCGAGGATGAACCTCGCATTCTTCTTCGCCACCTCGAGATAGTCTGCGCGGCCGAGAATCGCCGCAGCCTCAGCAAAAGCGGCGAGCATCAAGCCGTTCCAGGCGGTCAGGATTTTTTCATCGCGCGCCGGCTTCACTCGTTTCTCGCGCGCGGCAAATAAAATCTGGCGCGACCGTTTGAGCGTCTCGCTGAGTTCAGCAACTGTTAACTTTTCCGCAGCCGCTACGTCCCGGAGTGATCGCGTGACGTTCAGAATGTTTTCATCTTCAAAGTTGCCGGTGCTCGTTACGTCGTAGTAAGCCGCGAAGAGCGCTGCATCACGTTCGCCGAGGAGTTCGTTTACTTCCGCCAGGCTCCAGACGAAGAATTTCCCTTCAACGCCCTCCGAATCCGCATCCTGAGTTGAATAGAACCCGCCTGCTGCATCGGTCATCTCGCGCACGACGTAATCCAGAATTCCTTCAACGGTGGACCGGGCGGCCTCGTCGCCGCTCACCTGGTAATAGTGAAGGTAGATCGGCGCGAGCAGCGCGTTGTCGTAGAGCATCTTCTCGAAATGCGGCACCAGCCAGCGCGAGTCCGTCGAGTAACGATGAAAGCCGCCCCCGAGTTGATCGTAGATGCCGCCCTCCGCCATTTTTCTGCAAGTATGTCGCACGATTTCCAAAGCCTGCTCGTCACGCGTGCGGTAGTGCGTGTGCAACAGGAACTCGAGAGCCATCGCCGGCGGAAACTTCGGCGCGCCGCCAAAGCCACCGTTGAGTTGAATCGTAGTTTTTGATGATTCCGCGATACGCCGTCTCGAGCAGTTCGGGCGTCAGCGACTCACTAGACTCCTGCGTGGCGCTCGAACGCTGCAACTGGCTGAGCACTGACGCCGCGGTTTCCTGAACGTCGTCAGGTCGCTCGCGATAGGCGTCCGAGATGCTGATCAAAACGCGCGGAAAGCCAGGCATGTTGTACCGATCTTCCGGCGGAAAATAGGTGCCCGCGTAAAACGGAACCGCATCGGGCGTGAGGAAAACTGTCATGGGCCAACCACCGTGCTGCGTCATCATCTGCACGGCGCTCATGTAGATGTGATCCAGATCGGGCCGCTCCTCGCGGTCAACCTTGATGTTCACAAAGTTGTCGTTCATCAACTTCGCAATCGCTTCGTTCTCAAACGACTCGTGCTCCATCACATGACACCAGTGGCAGGCCGAATAGCCGATGCTGAGCAGGATGGGCTTTTGTTCGCGCCGCGCTGTTTCCAGCGCTTCTTCGCCCCATGGAAACCAATCGACAGGGTTGTGCGCGTGCTGCAGAAGGTAGGGACTTGTTTCGTTAATAAGGCGATTGGTCGAAGCGTGTTCAGTCACTAATAGGTCTCAACTTTTTTGATTTTCTTCATTCTACAGTTTCGGTGGGTGATGAGCGAAACAGGTGAAGTGAGCAAAGACAGCGGGGGCAAGCCCCTTCCTGACCTGAGAGGTTCACAGAGTTGTTGGTTGAACCAACACTGAAGGCCTTTCAGTCAAGAATCAGAACTCGACTTCAATCAGCTCGGGGTCAGGAAGGGGGCTTGCCCCCGCTTCCGTCTCGCAAACTAAACCGGGGCGCCCGCGTGGGGTAGTAGCAGTTTGCGTTACTGAGTCAGCCATCGATCAATCTTTGAACCAGTACGGAGTTTGCTTGGCCCAGGCACTATTCGGATAGCGCCGGTGCAGAAAATCGTAAGCGGCTTTCGACCACCGGCCGGTCTGTTTGTCGGTGCAACCGTAACGCGTCGTTTTCACCGCGAGGTGCAGCGCTTCCGGCACGCGTGGATCGCCCGGATTCTTTGTCGCCCACGCCACCACCTCGCGAGCCAGATAATTCGGCGCTGCGCCAAACGTAGCGAGCGTTGCGTATTGCTTCTCAGCCGTAGCTCGTTGAACTGCGGTCAGAAAAACTGGGATCCGATCTTCCCCAGACATTCCCGACGGCGACTTCTCTGACGAAGTCTCAGGAGTGGGAAACGCAGCCGTGCACCACCAGTTGTTGCGATAGGAATCCTGCTCGTCCAGAGGAATCTGTCGTCCCAGTCCGGTGTCGACTACGGGTTCGAGTCCCGGGAATTTCAGCCAGGCATAGATCGCCGCAAACTTCTTAGCCGCCGGATCGCGCGTGGTGGCGTAGGTGTCGAGAAGCGGAGTCAGTTCCGGAACCGCGGCTTTCAAGCGCGGGGTTAGCGCGGTTGCGGTGGCTGCGTCGCCGAGCAGCACGGCTCGAAGCCAAACCGCCTGAGTCACATCGCGACGCAGGTGATCGGGCAGTGCATCGCTGCCGGGAATTTGACTGAGGACCGCCAGCGGCACCTTGCGATTAAGAATTTCGCCCGCGTCAGAATCGAATTGAGTTTTGCCCTGGAGCTGTTTCAGCTCATCTGATACTTCTGCGTCGTTGACCGGAATTTGCCGGCCGTCCTCATCCCAAGTCAATCCGGCGGGTATTCTTTGAGCATGAGCGAGGAAGTCGTCGAGATTCTGCGCGACGAACATGCGTTGTCGTTCCAGCAGGTTCAGAGAAGATCGAGTGAAACGTGACCGATGTTTGTTGAGCAAGTCGTCGAGTTTTGTACGAGCTTCAGCAGGTCGCCCGAGGTCCAAACGAATGTTATGAAATGACGCGGAGGCGAACGCGGGCGACGCCGGCGAAATGTTTCCTGCAGCCTGCCGCAAAGCAGCGGCCTTTGGATGTTGTGAGTCAACTTTCGAGAGCGCCGCGATGAGCCAGGGGACTGAGGAAGTTGCCTGCCAGCGAGCTAAGGCATGTTCGAGCGCTTCTGCCTTGTCGGATTGGAAAGTGACGATCCAATCAGTCAAGTCGTCGTTGGAGACATCATCCGGTGATGAATGCGCACGATAGGCTGACGGCCTGCCAGCATTCGTCGATCGCGCTGTCTTCAATTGTTGATGATGAGCGTCTTCGTCGCCAATCGTTTGATCCAACAGGACCGTGTAATCCCACAGCTCCTGCTTCAAGTCTGGCAGCTGCGCCTTCTTCGCCAACGAGATTCCCAGTTCATGCAATCTCTCTTCGGGATGGAGGCGCAGGCGCACAAGACTCAGCAGTCGTTCAGCATCGGCGTGCGACGATTTCAGTTCTGTGTTTCCGATGATTTGATTCAGACGCTTCTCCGATTCGACAAGCGCCTCTTTCTTTGTTTCCTCCGGTCCCAGACTGGCCTTGCGCAAGAGCGTGCGAGCCGCCAGGTAAGGAGCCGTGGCGCGCCACGGTGAATTCGCGTCTGCAGCGATCGATTCGAAAAGCGTCAGCGCCGCGTCAAAATTTCCAGCATAGAAATTCGCGGCTGCGATCTGATACTGGCGGTCAGCACGCAGCAGCGCGTTCGCATCGGCGGGCAATACGTCCGGGATATGTTGCCCTTCTGAGCAATTCGCAAATACCTGATCCTGCGCCTCAACCCAGTCCTTCACCCCTTGGTTCTCGGCGCCAACCTTCTTTATCTTCGCTTCGAGCGTCGTCGCGGCGTTTTCAAAAGCACCCTGCTGACAGTTCAAGTAGCTTTCGAACTGGTTCGGCTTTTCCCGCGATCGGTAAACATCGATCTTCGGCGGCGTGCTTGCCCACACGGGAACTCTCTGCCGCACGTCGAGCCACGTCTGCACGGAGTTTTCAGCTTCCGGCGTCCACCTCAAGTCCAATCGGTCGCGCCAAAGCTCCACGAGCGCCTGCTGTTCGGTTGAGTTGAAACTCGCGCCGCTTAGATAGCGGTAGGCGACGACGAGGTAAGAACGCGCATACGACGGCTGGGCCACGCCGATTTCGCCGCGCGCAAAATTTTCGAGCGGGTATTCAGGGTGAACTGTGAACACAAACACCGAGCTGAGCGAAAACGGACCACAAGCGAAAGACAACTGCGGCTGAATCAGCATCGTTACTAACAAGCCGATCGCCAAAGTAGATCGAAGAAGATTACGGCCGAACTCCGGTTTCATTTTGGGTGTCATTTGGTTTTCCAACTTTGTCTGGCTTGGCTTTGCACAAAGAGTGTTTCCACTACGTATTAAGATCGGGGGCAAGCCCGCCTTCCCGACCCCGAGCTGCTTTAAAGTCGAGGTGCGATCTCAGGGGCCATGGCTTTCAACGTGAAGGCCTCGAGTAAGTCTCGGAGTCTCGGGGTCAGGAAGGTGGGCTTGCCCCCGCTCTTCCTGTCTTTCTTGTGCCGAGTCGCCCGGATCTCGATTGTTTGTTTGACGGACGCGGGCGTCCACGATTCGGGATTGAAAACATAAACGCGTTCGCGCGGCAGCATTTCCTCAATCGGCTCATCGGTGGAAATTCCGGCGCTGCGTTGACAAGGCTTGGCGGTGAACTCGGCACCGGCAGCAAGTTGCGACAGAAACTGCTTTCGCTCAAGGCCCATGCGAAACAACATCGGCACCGCCTCATCGACCGGCAAATCGTCGAGCCAGTTGTCACCTTTGCACCATGAAGCGAGCGCTGTCATCGAGAGCAAAGTTGACGGCGGCAGTTTGCCCCGCAGTTCGGTGAGCAAAGCGCGATAGAAGGCGCGCTCGGTCGTCGTGGCGTCGAAGTCTACCTGGACCATCATCACGTTCGGGAGACGACCAAGCTCAGCGATCGCCTCAGCCGCTTCTTTCCTTTGTTGCTCAGACAATGTCGGCTGCTCGGCGCGCCTTCCGTGAGACGTTGACTCGATGCGAGCAACGGCGATGACGCCCAAGCCCGCAGGAAGGACCAACGGCTGCAAACGTGGACGACCGACGATCCCGTCTCCTCGCAAATAAATTGTCTTCGCCAGAAATGCGACTCCCGTTTTTTGCGGATCGAGGAAGTCGAGTCTCTCCGGTCTTTCCCACGCCCAGAGAATGACCGGCGGCAGTCGTGCGAGACGATCCGCGGACGCGAGAGATCTCGCTGACGCATGGGAACGCTCGCCGTTCGTTTGAAAACGAAAAGCCGCGAACGTGAGAAGGGCGACACCGGTCAGCGCGACGAGCGCGACGCGGATGTGTTTGCGGGAAATGTTCAGCGAAGTTTTCAGCATGAGTTGCAGGCGACGCAGAGTTTACCTCAGCTCAACCTGGAAGTGTTCAACAAACTTCAGTTTTTCGCGCGCGGTTTGCTATACTTCAAAACTGAATGGCCATTCATTTCTCGTCTACCTGGGAGCGCGGACATCCTGTCCGCAAACGCGCGGAGCGCGAGCCGTGGTACTTAACAAACCGATGCGGGCAAGATGCCCGCGCTCCCAGGTAGACAAGAGTTTGAGGACTGATTGATGGAACGCGAAACTTTGGAAATGGACGTGGTCTTCGTCGGCGCCGGTCCGGCAAACCTGAGCGGCGCGTTGCACCTGGCTCGCCTGATGAAGGCGCATAATGAAGCGGCCGGCAAGGGCGAAGGCGAGGCACTCGGCGAGATCGAAATCGGCGTGATCGAAAAAGGCGCCTACGTCGGCGCGCACATTCTTTCCGGCGCCGTGATGGACCCGAAAGCGTTGCGCGAGTTGATTCCGGATTTCGTTGAGCAGGGCGCGCCGCTCGAGTCTCCCGTCAACGAAGATTATTTCCTCTACCTCACGAAAAACCGCGCCATTCGTTCGCCAATCACGCCGCCGCCGCTCAAGAACCACGGCTACTACATCGTCTCGCTCAACCGGCTCACCGGCTGGCTGGGCGAAAAATGTGAAGAGGCGGGCGTCAATATTTTTCCGGAGTTTCCCGGCGCCGATATGCTTTACGACGAAAACGACGCGGTGGTTGGCGTGCGCACCGGCGACAAGGGAATCGACAAGGAAGGGAAGCGCAAAGCCGAATTTCGAACCGGGGGTTGATCTGCGAGCGAAAGTCACGGTGCTGGGCGAAGGCCCGCGCGGATCACTGACGAAGCAGTTGGTCCAACGACTTGGTCTTGACGAAGGCCGCGAGCCGCAGGTTTACAGCATCGGCGTGAAAGAGCTTTGGGAGTTGCCCGACGATCGTTACCCGGCCGGACGCGTCACGCATACGCTCGGTTTTCCTTCCGACGCGAAGACGTACGGCGGCGGTTGGATCTACGGCATGCAGAATCGGATTCTGAATCTTGGCTACGTCACCGGACTCGATTACAAAGACCCGTTGCTGGATCCGCATGCAGAGTTCCAGCGGTTCAAGACACACCCGTTTCTCACGGAAATTGCTCGAGGGCGGCAAGATGATTCGCTACGGCGCGAAGACGATCGCGGCAGGTGGTTACTTCGCGATGCCGCAAATCTACGCGGACGGAGTTTTGCTGGTCGGCGACTGCGCTGGATTTCTCAACTCGCAACGTCTGAAGGGAATTCACTCGGCGATCAAAAGCGGAATGCTCGCGGCGGAGACGATCTTCGCGGCGTTATTGGCAAAAGACTATTCAGCGAAACAACTGCAACGTTACGAGCAGCTCGTCAATGAGAGTTGGATCATTCCGGAACTGCGCAAAGTGAGAAACTTCCACGCGGGTTTCAAACATGGACGCTGGCTGGGAATCATGAATACCGGGTTTCAGTTCATCACCGGCGGCAGGTCGTGGGGCTTGTTCGATCGCGCCAAGGCCGAAGCCGGCCACGAGGAGATGAAGAAGCTTTCGGAGTTACGGCTATCGGGGCGACAACATCGAGCAGCGCTACAACGGGCTTAAGTTTGACGGCAAAGTCGCCTTCAACAAGTTGACCGACGTTTACCACGCGGCGGTTGGTCACAGCGAGGATCAGCCCAGCCATCTTCACGTGCTCGACACGAACATCTGCGCCACGCGCTGCGCGGAGGAGTATGGAAATCCCTGCCAGCGTTTTTGCCCGGCGGCGGTTTATGAAATGGTTGACGATACTGCGAACAGCGGGCAAGCGAAAGCTGCAGGTGAACTTTTCAAACTGCGTTCACTGCAAGACCTGCGACATCATGGATCCGTACCAGATTATTAACTGGGTGACGCCTGAGGGTGGCGGCGGGCCGGATTACAAAGGCATGTGAGGTGTATGCGTCAGCGGAGCCCGGCAGAAGCCCGACCGTTAGGGAGGGAGGGCTCTGGATAAGGTCTAGAGCCCTCCCTAACGGTCGGGCTTCTGCATTGCGCTTCCAGCTGGAGCCTATTCTTCTTCTTCGGTAACGCTGAAATTGACGCGGCCGCGCATCACTTCTTCCAGGGCGATACGCGTGTTTTTATGTTTTAGCGCGTCGATATCGATGCGCGGGCGCGCGCCACGCTGAAGTTGCTTACTTCTCTTGGCCGCCAGAATGATCAGACGATACTTCGAATCGATCTCCTGGGCCGGTAGCTCTGCCGAAATTTCTTCAGTCTCTTCTTGTAATGACATTTTAAATCCTTCTTCCTTCGTATTAACTTTCAAATTAGAACTGTTCCTGTGGTTCCCGCTTAGCTCATAGCGGCCGTTTAGACGGCGGACTTGTCCGCCGCGGACGTTGGCACAAGTGCCAACTCTAAACTCCGCGCGCGCTGTCCTCTTGAGACGGCGGGCAATGCCCGCCTCTAAACGGTCAGGACTCGAGTCGTTCGCTTCCAGTAAACGCTTCCACCACCCGTTTCACTCGCTCGCCCTGCCGACTCAACCGCGCTCGTTCGGCGTGCACTATCGCCGTCATCTGATTGGCGGCGCGATCCAGGTCATCGTTGACGATCACATACTGAAAAGCGGAATAGTCTTTCATCTCGTCCGGCGCATTCCGCAAGCGCAAATGCAGATCATCCGCCGAATCCGTTCCGCGTGACTGCAACCGTTGTCTCAAAATCTCAAACGACGGCGGCAAAATAAAAATGCTCACCGAATCGGGCATCAGTGCGCGCACGCTGGCAGCGCCCTGCACGTCAACCTCAAGAATAATGTCGCGGCCTTCCGAAATTTCGCGGGAAACCTGGGCGCGGGTTGTGCCGTAGAGTTTGCCGTGCACCTCGGCCCATTCAAGAAACTCGCCGGCGCCTACCATCTCCTCGAAATTTTTCTGTCGTGGCGAAGAAATATTCGCGCCCATCGACTTCGCCGGTGCGCGGCGCGCGCGTGGTGAAGGAAACAGAATAGCCAAGGTCCGACACCTGATTCAACACGCGCTGGACCAGCGTGCCTTTGCCGCCGCCTGACGGCGAGCTGACGACGAAGAGAATGCCGCAGCTTTCGCTCGTCTCGCCGGCGCGTGTGGTTTGGACTTGCGACTCGTCTAATTCACTCAACATTCTGTACCTGTTCGCGCAGTTTCTCTACTTCAGCCTTGATCGCGAGCGCAGCTTCCTTGATAGATAAATCAGTAGATTTCGACAAGGTCGTGTTGGCTTCGCGGTTGAGTTCCTGCAGCAGGAAATCCAGCATCTTGCCGATCTCGGCGTTTGAATTGAGCGCGTCGCGAAACTGCGCGAGGTGACTTCGCAGTCGGACCATCTCTTCGCTCACGTCGCTGCGATCTGAAAGATAGGCAACTTCCTGGGCCAGTCGCGCCGGATCGATTTCAACGACCTGGCCATTGCGATCCAGCAATTCGCCGATTCGTTTTTGCAGACGCGCGCGATAGGCATCAACCAGTCCGGCCGCTGCATTTTCAATCGCGGGAACCAGCGTTTCGATCCTTTCGATCCGCTCAGCCATTTCCTGGCGCAGCGTCTCGCCTTCCTGCGCCCGCATGCGTTCGAGTTCTCCGAGCGCTTCAGCCGTGGCCTTTTCAATGCCGGCGACGACTTCGTCGCTCAGCCCATCGCGCGCCGGTTGCAGCGCGCCGGGCAAACGCGCGAGGACGTTGATGTCCAGCTCACCGCCGATGCTGAATTCCTTTTGCATTTCGCGCAGCGCATTTACGTAGCCGGCAATCAGCGGCCGGTTCAACTCGTAAGCCGTTTGCGCCGTCTTCTCGAAATTGATATTCACATCGACGCGGCCGCGCGCGAGCCGCGAACTGATTTGGCGCTTGATGACTGGCTCGAGCGACGACAACTCGCCGCCGAGGCGCAGATGAACGTCGAGAAAGCGATTGTTGACAGTCTTCAGATCGACTGAGACGACGAAGTGCTCGCCATCCGCCGATCCGCGTCCGTATCCGGTCATTGATTTCATAAGTTAAACCTGAAGAACGTTTGTGCTTGAACTTGGTGCTTTGAGCTTTGTGCTTGAAATCGGTCTTGGGGTCTTTGGACTTCGGTCTTTGGACTTTGTCTTGAGATTTGAAATTTCAGATTCCAGATCTCAGATTCCAGATCTCAGAACCGAAGCAACGCCCAAAGACCAAAGACCAAGACCAAAGACCAAGACCAAAGTACAAAGTTCAAAGTTCAAAGTTCAAAGTTCAAAACACAAAGAACAAGAACTAAGTACAAAGATCAAAATACAAAGAACTAAGCTCAAATTACTAAAGTAGTTTCCTCTTCATCCGCAAACTGCAACTCATACAGTCGCCGGTATTGTCCGCCCTTGGCCAGCAGTTCCGCGTGGGTGCCCATTTCAATAATTCGGCCGCTTGCCATCACGACGATGGTGTTGGCGCGGCGAATGGTTGAGAGGCGATGGGCGATGACGATCGTCGTGCGGTTGCGCACGAGGTTGCCGATCGCTTGTTGCACGAACCGCTCCGACTCCGCGTCGAGCGCCGAAGTCGCTTCGTCCAAAATCAACACTGGCGCGTCGACCAAAAGCGAACGCGCGATCGCCAGCCGCTGGCGCTGACCTCCCGACAGGAAAATCCCTCGTTCGCCGACGAGTCGTTTCATAGCCGTTCGGCAGCTCCATGATGAAATCGTGCGCGAACGCGACGCGCGCGGCCTCTTCGATTTCCGCCTGCGTCGCTTCCGGTTTTCCGTAGGCGATGTTATGCCGCACCGTGTCGTTAAAGAGAACTGTCTCCTGCGTGACGAGCGCGATCTGCCCACGCAGGCTCGATATCGTCGCGTCTCGCAAGTCAACGCCGTCCCAGAAAACTCCCCCAGAAACCGGATCGTGAAAACGCGGCAACAGTTTCGTCAGCGTCGACTTTCCGCCGCCTGATTCGCCCACGAGGGCGACCATCGCTCCGGCAGGAATTTGCAAACTCACGTCGCGCAGCACCGAACGCTCTTCGTTCGCATAACCAAATGAAACGTTCTTCAACTCGATCGCCTGGGCCAGCGGTTGCAGGTCGCGCGCGTCTTTCTTTTCCGGCAGCTCTGCATGCTCATCCATTATTTCCCAAACGTGGTGAGCAGCCGCCAGCGCCTGCTCCATGCTGTTGTGCAGTCGCGAAAGTTTTCGCATCGGATCGTAACTGCTGAAAGAGAACGAACAAAAAGGTCAGAAACTGTGCGGCGTTCATCCGCCCGGAGAGAATTTCGCGCTGGCCAAAGAAGAGCAGGAAAACTACGAAGACGACGCCAATCATTTCGATGGTTGGCGGAGCAAACCCGGAGATTCGAGCGGTGCGTAGATTCGCGCCGCACGATCCGTTGGGCCACCGCCGTGAAGCGGGCCGATTCGCGCTTCTCTCCGCGATAGGCCTTAACGATAGTTTGATTTGAAAGAGCTTCCTGGGCGGTGTCGGTAAGTTCCTTGTTGCCTTCAAAACTCTCGCGCGAAAGGTTGCGCATGCTTCGTGCCAAAGCGCGCCGTGAGGATGGCGACGATTGGTGTGATCGCGAGCGAGCCGAGCGTCATCCGCCAACTGTAATAGAAAGACGCGCCGATAAACGCAATCAGCGTAAAACTCTCACGCAGCATGTCGCGCAACGTGCTGGTGACCGCCGTTTCGATCGCGGCGGCGCTGGTGACCAGGCGCGAGACCAAATAGTTAGTGCGGTGTCGTTCAAAAAAACTGGCCGACTGATTGAGCAGATGACTGTAAAGATCCTGCCGCAGTTTCAGTACAGAAGCCTGGCCGATGCGGGCCATCAGGAAAGTGGAAAAATATTCGGCGACGCCTTTGGCGAGCGTGAAGCCGAGCAGCAGCAGCGAGATTGTTTTCCATGCTTCCAAACCGGAGTCAGGAATAATTCGTTGCAGGCCAAAAAGAGTCTGCGTGCGCTGGCCGCCAACCGGCGTTAGAGCTTGATCGAAAATTGGTACGACGAGCGACCGGATCGCGATTTCCAGCAGGCCGACGAGAATCATTGAAAATGTTGCCAGCGCGAAGATTTGCCAGTGAGGCTTTATGTATCTGAGGAGTCTTTTAAGATCGCGCATCGGCAGTTCTGAAAATACTAGCGAATGATCAAACGAATCCAGTCGTGATTCTTTCGCGCAGGCTCCTGATCGGCTGGTGGAAGGGTAAGAAAACGGCCCTAAAACTAAAGGAGAACTATACGTATCGGCCCGCGACTGCGTCAAGGCGGAGGCACTTGGCTGTTGGTGGCGGTTAATTTGATTCGAGTAGAGTTACCCGTCGGTGATAGACTTGAGGCTGAACCACCTGAAGGATGTAGACAAATATGAGTACAGAAACAAGCGACATTCTTGACCGAGTAATGGAGCTTCCGGCTGAGGAAAAAGCTCGTCTGGTCGACCAGCTTCTTTCCAGTCTTGACCAACCCGACGAATCCATCGACTCACTTTGGCGGAAGGAAGTCGAAGAGCGCATCCAGGCTTACCAAGCCGGGAAGTTGCAATCCGTTTCACTGGCGGAAGTCCTGGCAAAATATCGCAAGTAGATGGAAATCCGGTTTCTCGATGTTGCCCAGCAGGAACTCGATGAGACGGTCGAGCATTACAACGTCGAGTCAGCGGGTTTAGGTGATCAATTTCTGTTAGAAGTGCTCAGCAGCCTGGAACGAATCCGACAGTTCCCTCTGGCGTGGCATCCATTTACAGGTAACAGTCGCAGATGCCAAACGCGCCGCTTTCCTTACGGAATAGCTTATCAAATCCTCGAATCCGAAATATTGATCGTCGCCGTGGTTAACTTGCACCGCAAGCCTGGTTATTGGGTGGAGCGGATCAGCAAGCGATCCAAATAGCCCCTTGAGTAAAGCTCAGGTACCGTGCTTTGCAGGTTCGGCGAGCTTTTCTTAGACCACTTGCGCGAAACTAAGCTATACTCTTTCACGATCTTCTCCATTCAACCTTCGGGACCAAAAATAACTTGGGACAGCCACCGCAAGTAGCCAGCAAGTACGCCGGAAAACGGCTCTTAATCGTTGACGATGATGCCGACATGCGTCTGTTGCTGGCTGAGTATTTTCGCCGGCTCGGATTTCAGGTCGAGGAGCGCGAAGGCGGCGTGGAAGCTCTGGAACCCGCAACCACCGGCCGCTTTGACTGTTTCATCTTCGACGTTTCCATGCCCGGGATGAGTGGCTTTGACCTGCTCAAACGCGTGCGCGAGCGTGGCGTCCAGACGCCGGCGCTCTTCCTGACGGCGCACGATGCGCTCGATTACAAGGTCGCCGGATACGAAGCCGGCGCCGACGACTACCTGGCTAAACCGTTCAGCCCGCGTGAGCTGGAGTTTCGTATTGAGGCATTGCTACGACGCACCAGCTCGATTCAACCGGAGACTGACAACGAGCGAATGCAGGTGGGCGACCTGGTGATCGACAAGCGGCGTCACGAAGTGATCAGGCAGGGAGCGCGCATCGATCTCACGCCGCTTGAGTTTCAGATTCTGGAGTTGCTGGCGTCTGAACCCGGCCGCGCGTGGTCGCGCAACGATTTGCTGGACCGCGTCTGGAGCACGGAATATGAAGGTTACCAACGCAACATCGACCCGCACATCAACCGGCTGCGAAAGAAACTGGAAACAGATCCCAAGAACCCTCGTTACGTGCTGACGGTCCGCGGCGTCGGTTACAAATTGAACGAAGCGCCGTAAAGAGCGGGGGCAAGCCCGCCTTCCTGACCTGCGAATTAGGTAGTGACCTAATTTCAATTCTCTGCGTTGACTCGGCGCGCTCTGCGTCTCTGCGGTGAGTAGGTTTGCAGGTGATATTAACCGCCGAGGCGCAGAGATCGCTGAGACTACGCAGAGAAGACTTCAAATTAGGGCACTATCGCGAATTAATCTACTTGAGTGTTTGATGTTACGTTGAACGCCTTCCAGTCGGATTTATGAACTCAAGATCGATAAGCTCGTGGTTGGGAAGGTGGGCTTGCCCCCGCTGCTTCGTTGACCTCGATGGACCAGTCGTTCAAGCAAATCTTGTCTCAGTCTTTGCCGCGCTTCTGCTAGTAAGCTCTTTCCCTCTATCAGCAAATGCTCAGCAAGAGTCCGGGCGACAGATTTCTTTCCCCGTCGCAATTCAATGGAACAAGCAGAAAGGCGTTTCGAGTTACCGTCTGCAGATTGCCAGCGACGAAAACTTTCGCGACATCTTCCTTGACCGGCGCCTCAACGGCGCGCGCTACGTCGCGCAGGATCTCCCGCCGGGTTACTACTACTGGCGCGTGACCCCTGCCGATTTCGGCCGGGCCAATTTCACTCGTCCGGTACGGTTCTTTGTTTCCGGCGGCGTAATCCGAGCGGTGAAGGTTCCGGCTCGCGTGACTGGCTCACGTTTATTGTCGGCGAATATTGCCGGCGAATTCGCCAACTAGTTCGAAAGGTTTTGAGAATGTGGGTTGCTAGCGCGGCGTTCTTCCTTGTTTGGTGTATTCTGAAGTTTTTTCTGCACAAAGGCGGTTACGTGCACATTTTGCTCCTCACTGCGATCTCGATTGCCGTTATCCAGTTCATGGCAAACCGCAAGACCCGGTACCACGCGTCCGGGCGCTAGCTTGACCCTTTTCCCGCCTGTCGGCAACAATGAACGCCGACGCTGCATCAACTACAGCAGGCCCTTTTAGCGGCCAGATAGCAGCTTTAACCATCTTCGAAGGAGTTGTTTGTTATGCGTTCTCGTCCTTTTTCAGTGCGATTCGCTCTCGTAGCGGTTTTGAGTGGTGTTTTAGGGATCAGCGCGACGACCGCAACAATCTACGCCCAGAACGATGTGCCGCGACGCACGATCGCCGTCACTTATCCGCTCGACGACACGATTACAGTCAAGTTTCGCGGCACCACCCTGCTGCCGCGCTTGAAAGGCGAAGCGAAAGTGAAGCGCGCCGGCCGCCGGGGAACGCGCGTCGAACTTGCGATCGACAACCTGCCGCGCGCGAACGAACTTGGCGGGATTTACACGACGTTCATCCTGTGGGCCGTCTCGCCGGATGGCCGCGTTGACAATCTCGGCGAAATCAAGCGAGGCGGCAGCGCCTTCATCGCTTCGAAGCTTGACGTCACCACTCCGCTGCAAACGTTTGCACTGATCATCACCGCCGAACCGCATTTCCTGATGAAGGTGCCGAGCCGCATGGTCGTGCTGGAGAACCTCGCGCCGCAACGCCCCGGCAAGAGTCAGATCGAAACCGTGAACGTGCAGTACATCGGCAACTCGAGCGACTACTTTAGAGATCCGCGCGTGCCCGAAATTGCTTCGACGGATTACAAGGAGCTTCCCGTCTCGCTGCTGGGCGCGCGTCAGGCAGTAAACCTGGCCCGCTTCGCCGGTGGCAAACAGGATGCGCCGCAGGAACTGCAACAGGCGGAAGACGATCTGCTGGCCGCCGAAAAGGCTTTGCGTTTTGACCAACCAACCGCTGAGGTTGATGTGTTGGCGCGAAAGGCGACGTCTTCGGGTTCGCGTGCTGAAGAGATCGCCCTGGCCCGTCGCGCCGCGCGTTTGCGTCGCGAAGACATTCAGCGCCGTGACGAGGCCCTGCGTGCCGCAGAGAAGACAGCAGATTCTGCGCAACAGGAAATTTCGCAGCTTCGCAGACAATTGGACCAGGAGCAGCGCGCGCGCGAATTGGCCGAGCGGGATGCGGAAACTGCGAACCAACAGTTGCGCGAGCAACGCAGCGAGGTCGCTCGTTTGCGCGATGAACTGCAGACAGTCCGTTCTGAAGGCGAAGCGGCGAAGATTGGTCTGGCCCGCATAGAAGGCGCGAAGCGCGCTGAAGAGGAACGCCAGGAGGCCGAGGCGCGCGATCAACGCCTACGCGCGGCTGAAACAACTTTGAAGCAGACGCTGGCGAAGTATGGAACGGTCAAGCAGACTTCCGAGCGGTTTCCAACTTCTGTTGCCGGAGTCAATCTGGAAAACTCCGCGCGGAGCAACTTTGGCTGCGGCGGCGGCGGCAAGACTCGAGCCGCTGGCGGCGTTGCTGGCCAGCAATCCTGATTACCAGGTTGTGATTGAGGCCTACACGGACAACAAAGGTGACGAGGTTGAGCTGCAGCAGTTGACGCAGGCCCGCGCGCGCAATTTGTCGGATCGTTTTCAGGCGGCGGGCGTCGAAGCTTCGCGTCTGCAGGCCAACGGCATGGGCGCCGCGAATCCGCTGGCCGCGAACACGACTGTGAACGGTCGGGCCCGCAATCGCCGCACCGAGATCACGCTGACCGTGATTCCGGTGTCGACGAGCAGTCGGTGAACAGTGGCCAGTGATCAGTGTCCAGTGGTCAGTATTGGTCCGGCTTTTTACTGACCACTGATCACCGGCCACTGATCACTGCCCTGAGAAATGTCCCCACTCGAAGTCCTACAACTCGTCGGTTACTCCATCGGCGCTTTCCTGCCGTTATGGATGGGAATTCAGCTCGTTTCCCGCCGCCGTAGTTTGAGTCCAATTGAGCGCGTGCTGTTTGCACTCGCGCTCAGCATGTGCGGTTGGCACAGCAGCAACCTCATCATCACGCTGCATGGCCTCTTCGGTTTTGGTTACAACCCCGCAGTCGTAACCTTCCTGCGAATTGCCGACACCGTCGCCGTCATTTGCATCACTTTCTGCTACTCGTTCCTGCTCCATGTTCACATTCATCTTTGGGCCAACGCCGCGGACCGCGCGCTGAAACGCAGCGAACGAATTCGCATCTATCTTTCCTACGCGCCGACGCTTTTCCTGCCGCTCGCGATTTACAAGATTTGGACGCACCAATACGCGCCGATGCTGCAACGGACCAGGCTCTTCGTGATTCCGATGGCCGTGTGGATCACTTACGTGCTTGGCTTCATCGCAATCACCGAATTGCTGATTGCCGGAAAGACGGTGAACGTCAGCGAAAAGCGGATCATGCGCACGCTCGCCGCTTCGTTTATCGCGATTGGCGTTGTCATTCTCGCGGCGCTGGCGTTAGGCCTGGGCGAGGGAACCACGCTCGGCTTGTATCTCAAGACGATTGCGAACCTGGGTTCACTGCTGCCGTCGGCGCTGCTCGCTTACTACATTTATCGTTACCGCTATCTCGAGCTGATCATCGAAGAGAGTTTGATCGTTGCTTCGTTTGCCGCGTTCGTCCTCACGATTTACATCTACGGCATTCGCACGATCGGCGACTGGGTAACCTCGCGGTACGGCGTGCGCGCCGGTGTCGTTGAGGCGCTGCTGATCCTCGGGCTCGCGCTTGCCGCGGCGCCGTTACGTCGATGGTTGGAGCAGCGGTTTCATCAGTTGTTTGAACGCGAGGCCGCGCTCTATCGCCAGATCGTTTCGCGTATCAGTTCCCACGCCGGTCAGTATCAGCAGTTGCCCGACTTGCTCGATTTCGTTGAGCAACAAACAACCCTCGCGCTGCACCTGCGAAAGGTTCGGGTGGTTATCGGTCCACGCGTTGCCGCCGATGATGAGTACAACAGTGATTACGACCGAGATTACGACGGACGCCGCGGTGTTGAAAGCCTGGCGGTGGAAGGTTGGGTCGAACAAATTCTCGAGCTTCTGCGGCAAAACAGTTGGGCTCCCGTCGAAGACAACGCCTTGCTTGAAAGTCACGGCTACACGATTGCCTACCCGCTCAGACGCGAAGAAAGAGTGTCGGGCGTGCTGCTGGTCGATGCGCCTTCGCGAAGTCTGACGGAAGACACGCGTTCGGTGCTGGAAGTGCTCGCCGGTCAAGTCGCGATCGCCATTGAAGACTGCCGTCTGGTTGAAGAGAACGTGCAACTTGAAAGGCGGCTCGCGGAACGTGAGCGGCTGGCTACGCTCGGGCAGATGGCTGCGACAGTTGCGCACGAGATTAAAAACCCGCTGTCGGCGATTAAGTCGATCGCGCAGGTGATGGGCGAGGACGAAAGCATCAACCACGAGTACGCGCGCGACTTGAGTCTGATCGTCGGCGAGACGGATCGACTGGGCCAGAGCGTGACGCAGTTGCTCAGTTTTGCGCGGACGAAAACGCCGTCTGAGTTGCCGTCGCGTGTCGAACCGCTGGTCCAATCGGTCGCGCGTTTGTTTCAAGTGAACGCCGAAAAGGAAGGCATCCGACTAAACGTTCGCGTAGAAAACGATCACGAACTGGATGGCGCGGCCGTCTCTGCTGTTCGCGTGGCGCTTTCGAATTTGCTCCTGAACGCGTTGCAGTCAACACCGTCGGGCGGTGAAGTGACAATCACAGAGCGGCTGGAGAACGGCGACGTCTTGATCGTCGTCGAGGATGGTGGTCCCGGAGTTCCTGCCGATTTGCGCAAACGCGTTTGGGAACCTTTCTTTACTACCAAGCAAAGAGGCACTGGCCTGGGTCTGGCGATCGTGCGCAAGCGCATGCAGGAAGCCGGCGGCACCGCGCGGTTGGTCTCGCCGGTCAACGGCGGCGGCGCGAGGTTTGAATTGCGCGTGCCGGTTGCCGCACCAGGCTAAGCCGCGGACTAACGAGTCAGAACCACCTGCGTTAGCGGGTGGCGTGACGAACTTTAGCTGCCGATTAACGCGAGGTCAGAACCACCTAACCCTAGCGGGTGGACGCTGAACATTAGCCGCCCGCTAACGCAGGCGGTTCTGACATATCCTCTTCATTGGAACTTCCATCCTCCGCCTGCGTGTTAGCATCCGATCGCTGGCCCAATCAATCAACGATCTTGGATTTGAGATCTCAAATGTGAGATCGCTAACGCCCATCAGTCGCGCGAGGCAGAACGTGTCCGAGTGTGAACAGAAAGCCGCGCGCCCGCTCTCCTCTTTTCTGGGAAACCAACAACTTGTTAAGGAGAAATTATGAATCTGCGTAAGAGTCTGGCAAGAATTTTGTTCACGGCCCTACTCCTTGGATTTGCCGCCGGCGGCCGGCAAGTCGCTGCACAAACTTCGTCCATACCTGCAACGGCGGCTGCTCAAAGCGAGAACGACGAAACCAATCTCGACACTCAACTCTACCTGCTCGTCGCCACCAATCAGGAGGTCGATGACACGAAACTGCCCGCCTCGCTCGATTCGGTAGTCAGGCAGTTGCGCGCCTCGTTGCCTTTCAAAAATTATCGACTGGCGGCGACGCTAATCAATCGCGTGAAGAACGACGGCCGGCTCAACTTGAAATGGATCGGCGGTCCGCTCGTGCCGTCGGGCGCTGTCTCGGCAACCACGCCAAGCTTCAACGAGTTCAAAGTGAACAACGTGAAACTGGTGGCGCAACCGGCAGGCCGTCAGCTCGTGCGCATGGAGGGCTTCGGATTTGGCGTGCGGATTCCGATCATCACCCAATCAGCCGTTGCCTCAAACGCGCCGACAATGCCGATCATCAACTACGAAAGCACCGGTCTCAACACTGACATCAGCATGCTTGAAGGCGAGTCGGTGGTTGTCGGAACCCTAAACATCGGACCGTCCGGCGACGCCATCATCCTCGTGATGTCAGCGAAGAGAACGAATAAATGACAGTGGGCGGTGTGCAGTGGGGCAGTGTGCGGCAGGAAGACAGTGGTCTGTGGTCAGTGATGGTCGGCCACGTTAGCTGGGAGCGCGGACATCCTGTCCGCAATGAGCGCGCAGCGCGAACCGATAGCCCACTTGAATTGATCTTGAGACCATTGCGCGCCTGACCGCGCGTTTGCGGACAGGATGTCCGCGCTCCCCGCAAATGATCACTGGCCGCTTGTTCTTCCCTTGCTGCCCACCGCCCACCGCCCACTGCACACTCTCCTCCAGCGTGGCACGCCACACGCTAGGGGAATTCACCCGTAAGGTTCTAAACTGACCGGAAGGGTGAGAAAAGACAAGTTGCGATTATTGATTGTGGATGACGAAGAGGCGTCGCGCTACGGCATGCGGCGCGCTCTGACGACTTTTGGCTACAGCGTGTCCGAAGCCGACTCAGCCGAGGCAGCGCGCATTTTGATCAAGCAGCAGGAACCCGACCTGATGCTGCTTGACGTCAACCTGCCAGGCATTAGCGGCCTCGATCTCCTCAAAGAACTGCAGGACGCGAAGACTTCAAACACCAAGACCGCGAAAGCCTCAGACACTGAGAGGTCGCCCGACGAGAACGGTGCGGCAGACGCCGACGGCAGCGGGCCGCTTGTGATCATCATCACGGCGCACGGCTCGGAACGCATGGCGGTCGAAGCAGTGAAGTCAGGCGCGTACGACTATCTTTCGAAACCCTTCGAACTCGAAGATCTGCGGCTGGTTGTTAAGAACGCCGCCGAGACGGTGGCACTCCGCCGCGAGAACGTTTCGCTGCGTCGCCGGATCGAAGCAGAGACGTCCGGACGCGGCGCGTTGATTGGCGAATCCGCGAGCATGCAACGCGTGCGCGCGATGATTGAGAAAGTGGCTGAGACGGATGCGACGGTGCTCGTCCGCGGTGAATCCGGCACCGGCAAAGAACTCGTGGCGCGCGAAGTTCACGAGCGCAACAGCGTTCGCAGCAAGGGTCCGTTTGTCGCAGTTAACTGTGCCGCGCTTCCTTCTGAACTCATCGAATCTGAGCTTTTTGGCCACGAAAAAGGCGCTTTTACGGGGGCTGCAGCGCGGCGGCAGGGAAAATTCGAGCAGGCAAACGGCGGCACGCTTTTCCTCGATGAAATTGGCGACATGAGCTCCAACGTGCAGGCGAAGTTGCTGCGCGCCCTTGAGGAGCGACGCATCGAGAGGCTGGGCGGCAACGAATCGATTCCGGTTGACGTGCGAATTGTCAGCGCCACGCATCGTCCGCTCGAACAGGAAATCGCGGCCGGAAATTTTCGCGCCGACCTGTTTTATCGTCTGCGGGTGGTCACGATCGACATTCCGCCGCTGCGCGAACGACGCGAAGACATTCCCGGACTCGCTGAAACTTTCACGCACGCGGCTGCCGAACGTTACAGTCTGCCGTTGCGGCAGGTGGGCCAAAGCGCGCTGCGCAAACTGGTGGAGTACGACTGGCCGGGGAATGTGCGCGAACTGAAGAACACGATCGATCGCGCGGCGATCATGGCTGAAGGCGAGGAACTCCGTTCGCAGGACCTGCCCGATGAAATTCAACCGGGAATGCAAGCGGGAAAACCCGCCGCCGCGTCCGATGCTGAAGACGGCCTCGCGGTTCCGTTCACGGCTGACTTCCGCGAAGATCGTCGCGAGTTTGAACGCCGCTACATCTCACGCTGCCTCGAACACACGCAGGGAAACGTGACGAAGGCCGCCGAGATTTTGGGCATGCATCGGCAGTCGCTCCAACACAAACTGCGCCAACTCGGCCTCGGCCGCCGCTACGTCACTGTCGGCTCTGACCTGCCAGATAATTCCGACGATTGAAAGATACTCAGCGAAGATGAAACAAAAAAACCAGAGAGACGCAAAGCCCAAGCTAACAACAAGTGACATCGACTTTTTCACCGCTGGCGATATTCTCCAAGATGATTTGCGCATTAGGGAGATTCTTAACTCGGGTATTTTCAGACCATCTAACGCGATGCATCCCCTCACCAAAAGCGCGTTCACTGAGCTTATGGTTTGTCTCCGCGATTTGTTACATAAAACAGATACGTACGGAACGCGCATATCTTTTACCGACGACATAGTCGTAACACCTCAGACAAAAGACATAACCGCGCTGGTAAATTTCATTAGGGACGCCCTGTGTCATCTTCATATCTACCATCACTGGGTAGTCCCAGATCGGATCAAGGCTTCATTTATAGTCCTGTACGGTAAGCGCACTCATGCGCCATTTCTACCAGACCACGATATTGTGCTGGTGTCCGAATACGCCGATGACACGTGCTTTTTTTTTGGCCTCCAAAAGATATACCTTCGGCGGCATATTTTACGTGCGTTTGCAGAAGCAAAAATGCAGCTATTTCCGCTGCCTGAGTTTCCTAACGACATACTCAACTACGGCCCGCCTAAGTAGTTGCGCTTCATTCCTCCCTGTATTGGACGGAATGATGGTAAAAACTCCATTCTTAGTTCTGTTTTCACTCTGCTAAACTTTCTCCTGTCCGATCATACTTATTTAATAAGGTGGCTTCATGAAAGCACGCATCGACGCAATCATTCAACGCGACCAGGCCGAATATCTCGAACAACTCAGCCCGCAGACCGATCAACTCCTGCGGGAGATGGAGGAGTATGGCGCCAAGCACGGAGTGCCGAGCGCAGATCGCGAGGTCGCCTTGTTTGTTGAAATCACTGCTCGCTCGATCAGAGCAAAGCGCTGTCTCGAAATTGGCATGGCGATCGGCTACACGACGATTCACCTCGCGCGCGCGGTTTGCGACGGCGGCCTGGTTGTAACTATTGACCCGAGCGACGAGATGATCACAGCAGCGGAGGGCTATCTCACGCGCGCGGGTTTGCGTGAGCAAGTGCGCATTGAACGCGGCAAGGCGCTCGACGTGATACCGCAGTTGAAGGACACGTTTGATCTGATCTTCATTGACGCGCTGAAGGAAGAATATGCCGACTACCTGAGACTGTCTTTGCCGAGATTGCGCACCGGCGGCGTGGTGATTGTTGACAATCTTCTTTGGGGCGGACAGGTGGCGGGCGAGATTCGGTCGCCGGATCAGGAGATCTCGACGACTGCGCTTAGGGAGTTTAATAAGTATTTCGTAAATCACCCGAAGCTGCTGGCGGAAGTTCTGCCGGTGGGAGACGGACTCGGCTACGCGGTGAAGATTGGCGAGGGCGGTCAGCACCGGGGACATAGCGGACCACAGGCAAAAACTTAGCTCAACCTTCTCCGGCCTGCCGCCAGATGTGCGGAAGGTCTTCGACCTTCCTACAACCAATGATCATTCCCGACAACAATCAATCCCGAATTCAGGCCGCAGAAATGATCGCCGGGGGCGGCGTGATCGCGTTTCGCACGGACACGTTTTATGGTTTGGGCGCGGACCCGCTTAACCCGGACGCGGTTGCCAAAATCAGAAAGTTGAAGGGCAGGGAAGATTCAAAGCCGATTCTGATCCTGGTTTCCGACGACAGCGAACTGGATCGCTTCATCGAACCGTCCCCACTTTTCAAGAAGGTCGCTGCCAGCCATTGGCCAGGGCCGTTGACTTTGATTGGCGTATCGCGACAAGACGTCCCGGCTGAACTGACTGCGGGCACGAACAGTCTGGGGTTGCGCCTGCCCGACGATGAAGACGTGCGCGCGCTGGTTCGCGCGTGTGCCGGCGCGTTGACCGCAACCAGCGCGAATCTCTCGGGAAGCCCGCCGGCGCGGACGGCCGCCGAGGTGGCAAGTTATTTTCCGGACGGAATTGATTTGATAATTGACGGCGGCGAGGTTACCGCAACGGCGCCATCGACAGTTTTGGATGTAAGTGGAGTTGAAGCACGCTTGATTCGCGAAGGCGCGATCTCGCTGGAAGAACTCAAGGAATTTGGAGTGCGCTGACTGGTCAGCGCTTTGGTCGGCTGCGGCCTGTCGCAGCCCGCTTGGGAAAACAGTCAAGCCACCGCTCGGAATAACGCGGCGTCAAGCCGCCGCGAAACAAAGCGGCGACAGGTCGCCGCACTCCAAATTTAAGCCGCACTCCAAATTTACTTCGACACCGTTACGTTCTTCACGAAGCCCCAGTCGCCGCTGGCATCGACTTTGATGTTGCCCACCGTCTTCTGCGCAATCACGATGTTCGCCTGGTACCAAAGCGGCAGCACCGGCACGTCGCGCGTAACGATGTCCTGAATCTTCGCGTACAGTTCCTTCGCCTTCTCGCGGTCGAAAGTGTTGATCGCTTCGTCGATCAGTCTGTCGAGTTCCGGATTACTGTAGCGACTACGATTGCGTGAGGCGCGCGTCTCGGTCGGTATTTCCGAAGTCGCGAACAGGTCCTTGAAGAAAATCGGATCCTGATTGCCGCCAACCCACTGGCCGTAAAAAATCTGGAAGTTGCCGCGGCGCAGCTCGTCAAACAAAGTATTCAGTTCCGCAGTTTCAATGGAGACAGGAATGCCGACGTTCTTCAGATAGTTTTGAATCACACCTGCGTAATTCTTGGCGGCACTGCTGCTGCCGGAGACTTTAAAAACCACCGGCTTAGAAAACCGCAGCTGTGGTCCATCGCCGTCTGGATCCTTCGAACCAGCTTCGTCCAACAACTTCTTCGCCAACCCCGGATCGAATGAATACGTTTGTCCGGCGTGGTAGGCCCACGACTCTTCCGGCAAAATCGAGTGCGCGATTTTTCCCTGGTCCAGCAGGAGATCGCGAATCATGCCCTCGCGATCGACCGCGTGAGCGATCGCTTGTCTCACCTTCGTGTCGTTGAGCGGCGGCTGGCTGCAATTGAATGTCAGCAGGTTCAGATTCGAACCGGTGAACTGCAACACCTGTAGTCTCGGATGATTGCCGAGCTGTTTGATCGCGTCAGGCGACAGGCTGGTGGGCAACGGCGCGATATCAACGCGGCCCGACTGAAGTTCAGCTTGCAGCGCGTTCGTGTCGGCAATCACGCGGACGCGCACCGCGGGCACGTGCGGCGCGCCTTCCCAGTAATCAGGATTCGCCTGCAGGTCCACGACCTGCTGCGAGCTGTCGTAACTCACAAACTTGAAGGGCCCGCTGCCGAGCGGATGATCCTTCTGCGTGGCGTAACTGTCTTTCGGAATGATCGCGACGGGCACCAGATTGCTCAGCAAGCCGGTCCACGGCTTGACCGTCGTGACGATGAGCGTGCGCGCGTCAGGAGCTTCAACGCTCTTGATGTAACTCTGGCGATCGGCGCCGGTGCCTTCATAAAAACTTGCGGACTTCGCAAACGTGCTGGAGAAAACAAGGTCGAGCGTGTACTTGGCGTCGGCCGACGTAAACGGTCGACCGTCGTGAAACTTCACGCCATCGCGCAAGATGAAGGTGAAGCTCAGATTGTCTTCGGAACGTTTGACCTCGGAAGCGAGTTCGCCAACGTAGTCAAAATTCGCGTCTTTCCGGACGAGGGAATTGAACATCAAGGTGCGGACGCGCTCGCTGGCGGCGTCAACCGACGGCGATCCGATTGGATCAATGGTGCGGATATTGTCACCCAGAGCGATTACAAAAGGACCACCGCTGCGGTCGCGCCGGCAGGAAATCGGGAACAGCCCCGCCACCAAAACCGCCAGGAACAGGCAAGCAATTTTGCCAGCGCTCATGCGATTGATCCTCCGTACTTGTAATTCAGTTTAGCGTTGAGCGCGGCCGTTTCTTCAGAGAGCGTTTGGATCTGCGCCGGATCGAAAGGAAGCGGCGGCTTGATGATGGCGCCCATTTGCGAGATTCGTTTGAGCGACTCGCGCACGCGATCTTTGGGAAGCTTGCCCTCGCGCGCCGCCGCGAGCATTGCCTGGTAACCGCGGCGAATGATGTCCCGGGTGGGCGCAGATCAGCATCATGTCGTTGCCGGCGATGAAGGCCCGCACGACTGCGGCTTCGATCTCACAGTGCTTGGCGATGGCTCCCATTTCAAGATCGTCTGTTACAACCAAGTGCTGATAGCCGAGTTCGCCGCGCAACAGATTGGTGACAATGTTGCGGCTTAGCGATGCGGGTTCCAGCAGACCGCCGGTGACGCCCTTGATGATGTCAATGTTGGGAAAGCCGCCGTGACTGACCATCACGCAGCGCACGCGATCGTCTTTGCGTTGGAAGAGTTCGATGTAAGGCGCGAGGTCCTGCGCCATCAGGTCGTCATGCGTAAGACTGACCATCGGCATCTGCTCGTGTGAGTCAACTTCGCCCGCGCCGATGCCGGGAAAGTGTTTGAGACAGCCGACGATCCCCGTCTCCTGCAGACCGCGCAGGTAGACAGTGGTGTAGCCAAGCACTTCGCCGGGCGAACGGCCAAACGAACGCGAGTAAAGTCCGTTGGAAAGCAGATCCCGTTCGTCAGTCATGATTGACATGACCGGCGCGAAGTTCATGTTAAAGCCGAGCAGCCTGAGCGCTTCGCCGGTAATGCGCCCGAGCGAGCGCGCGCCCGCCAGATCGCCGTGCTCGCGAATGGTTCGCGCCGAAGGCATGGGCGTAAATATTTTGCGCAGGCGATCGACGAGTCCGCCTTCCTGATCGATGCCGACCAAAGGATTGTTCGGCAGCAGTTCACGCACGCCGTCGAGCAAGTCGCGCAGTTGCTGCGGACTCGCGACGTTGCGACCGAAGATGATCACGCCGCCTGGCTGAACTTCCGTCAATCAGCGCCCGCGTTTCCGCGTCGAGTTCAGTTCCGGGAAGGCCGATGTAAAAGAATTTTCCGACTTGCTGTTCGAGTGGAAGCGACAGAAGTGATTCCAATGACATGTTGAAACGAAGGAGGACTTTGCGTCAGTCTTGCAAACGCCCGCTGATGTATTTTTTTTGCCAGAATGAAACGTCGATTCAATATAAGGCAAAACAAACGTTCGGCAAAGAGCGGGGGCAAGCCCACCTTCCCGACCTACGAGACTCTTTCCTGGCTTTAGTCTTCGATCCCTGAAAGCCTCTCGATCGAGATTAGAGACTCAAGCAAAAGCAAGCTCATGGTCAGGAAGGCGGGCTTGCCCCCGCTCTTTTGCTTATTTATCTTTGGACCCTTATCTAGTATAAAACGATCATGCCACGCGAAATCACGGACCGAGACGCAGTCCTGTCCGGCTTGAAATCTCTGGAACTCACTTCCGAACTCTTCATCGAAGTAAATGGCAAACTGAAGAACCAGAACGATCTGGACGTGATTGTTCAGGGCAAACCAAACGCCAGCACCGGCAAACGCGTTGGGCCGTACGTGCGCCTGCTCGCCTATGACAGCGGCGAGAAAATCATGCAACAGGGCGAGTGGGGCGGAAACACTTTTTATCTTTCCGTTGAAGGCGCGCTTGACGTTTACATCGCCGAGGCGAGCGGCGAGCAACGCAAGATCTTCAGCCTGCCGGCGGGCTCGTGTTTCGGCGAGATGGCGGTGCTGGCCGGCGTGGAACGCAACGCCACCATCGCGGTGCCGCAGGGTGGTTCCGCGATTGTTCTCGAGGTAACGCGACCGGCGCTCCGCTTGTTGAGAAAGCTTCCCAAGTTTGGCCAGGTGCTTGACGAAACGTATCGCGCGCATGGGCTGGGCCGGGTGTTGGAGGATTTGGTTGAAGAAGGCCGCACCGCAAACGAAGCGATCGTCAAGAAGCTGCGCGAGATTGGCAAGTTCATGGTCTACGGAAAGCATCACGTGCTTTGCCAGGAGATGGATCCAATCGAAAACATCATCCTGATCAAGAGCGGCTGGGTAAGACGCGTGCGCGGCGTGCCGCTCGATCCGGCTTCGACGGGCGTGGCCGTCGGCACGGGCCAAACAATCGGCGTCGATTTTCTAGGGGCGGGGAACTGCCTCGGTCTTGATGGAACAACCGAGAACGAAACCTGGAAATATAGCGCGTCGGTGATGGCGCGCACGGAAGTGTTGGAGATTCCGATCGGTCCGTTGGCAGCCGATCCGAAACTGCGCGATCAAATCGTTGCAGCGTTCGAAGCGTTTTCTACTGTTGACGACCATCCGCCGGCAATCGAAATGGTGAAGGACCTGCGCGCAGTTGCGTCGGCTGAATCCGAAATCGCGACCGGCATCGTCGACGGCGCAAACCTGCTCGTGATGGACATGGACCTGTGCGTCAGATGCGGCAACTGCTCGCTCGCATGTCACAAGGTGCACGGACAATCACGACTGCTGCGTCGCGGCATCAGCATCACGCGTCCAGTCGCGATTGGCAGCGAACGGACGCAGCACTTGCTCTCGCCGCAAGTGTGTATGCACTGCAAAGATCCGGAATGCCTGACGGGTTGTCCCACCGGTTCGATCTTCCGCGATCCGCGCGGCTACGTGGACATCGATCCGGCCACCTGCATCGGCTGTTTCGATTGCGCCACGCAATGTCCTTACGACGCGATCTCGATGGTCCCGCGGGATGGGCCAGTCGTGAATTTCGACCTGATGGGCACGCTCCGGAAGACGTTTAGCCTGACGACACCGCCGCCGCCTGCGCTCGCCCTCACGCCCGCGGACGACGTGGTCGCGATCAAGTGCAACCTGTGTGAGCACACCCCGCTGAACCCGCAAGGCGCGCAGAAACAAGCATACTCGTGCGAAGAAAACTGCCCGACCGGCGCCCTGCTGCGTGTGAACCCTCTGACTTACTTTGCCGAGGTTGAAGAACTCCAGGGACTGATCTTCCGCGATCAGCAGCAAGCTTTTGGACGCAACATTCACAAAAGCGATCCACTCGCGAAAGTCATGCACGTGACGGGCGCGGCGTTGACCGTGCTGGCGGCGGTGGCTGCAATTTGGGGACTCGCAGCGCACGGTTTCGACGGTCATCTCATGGGTACGTGGTTGACGATGCGCTGGTTGACCGGACTCGTCGGTCTCTTCGGCATCGTCGTGGTCATGACTTATCCGCTGCGGAAACAAGTTTACCGCCGGCGCGCGGGTGCGCTGCGCTACTGGATGCTGGTGCACGTTTACCTCGGCGCCGTCGCGGGGGTGATTCTGCTGTTGCATGCCGGCACTCGCACGGGTGGACTTTTAACTACGCTCCTCTATTTGGCGTTTGATCTCGTGATTGTCACCGGGCTGTTTGGCATTGCGTCTTACATTTTGGCGCCGCGGATTCTTACGAGCATCGAAGGCGAGCCTTTGCTGCTTGAAGATTTGATGGCGCGCCGCGTAGAGCTGCAACAGGAGATGGAAGAGATCGTGAAGCAGAGCGAGGGTTGGTTGAAGGAAGAAATTGAAGAGAAAGTAGTAAAGAAGTTTCGCAAGCTTACTTTTCTGCTGCGACAGTTTCAGCGGCGCGAGTCGCTGAGTTCATTGCTTGCGGTAGCGCGCCGCGCGTTTAAAGAGCGATTGACGCGACTGGCCACGCCGGAAGAGCGAATCCTTTTGCAGCGCGCGGTGGAAACGGCTGTGACCCTGCGACGCCTCGACGCGTTAATTTATCTGCACAAGATTCTTAAGCTGTGGATTGCGCCGCATGTGATCTCGACGTCGATCATGCTGGCGTTGATGGTCGTTCACGTGATTCAGGTTACTTATTTCGCCGTGAAGTAAATGTTTCAGCGATTTACTCTGCGCAACCTCTGCGTCCGCTGCGACTCTGCGGTGAGGACAGTCGGTTATACATTCACCGCCGAGACGCAGAGCGCGCTGAGGTAACGCAGAGAGCGAACGGCAGACGTCTGAGCGAACCATTTCCAATGCCCCAGGAAAACAAATACGTCATCATCCGCGAGGATCTGGTTCAGGATCCGGTGACTATCATCATCGACGGCCTGCTCCTCGGTCGCCTGCAGGAATGCGAACTCCTGCTGAATCACCCGTCGGTCTCGCGCGCGCAGGCCGGGATCAAGTTAGTCAAAGACGACTATTTTCTCTTCAGCCTGCGCCCGTCCAATCCGGTTAAGCTCAACGGCAAAGCTGTCGAAGACAATGAGGCCCTCGCGCCCGGCGACGTTGTCGAAGCCGGACCGTTTCTGTTGGATATCGATCTGACTGACGAAGCGCTCGTCATCAAGGTTTCACTTCAGATCGGCACGGTTGTAGACACAACCAACTTGAGCAGTCCGGCTCTGGGCACGGCGAAGCTCGAGCCGGTTGCAGTTCCGGGTGAGAAGAAGGCGCATGTTAAAACCCGCGCCGCGCCGATCCAGGGCGATAAAGCGCTCGACATTTTTTGGGACAAACGCATTCGCGAGGCTGGCAAGATGGTGCGGCCGTCGCCCTTGTTTCCGAAGGGCCAACGACGCGCGGGCAAGGCAGCGTTCAACTGGATTCCAACCACGGATCTCCGTTCTCACTGGCCTATTTCGTTCTTTATCTGGGGCACTTTGGTTGTTGGTTTGCTTTCCGTCGCCGCCGCCTACTGGTACGCCAGCGCCTATTCTCCGGCTCCCGTTTCCGACGCGCATGCGAGGGCGACGCTCGGCGTGTTCCCGGCAATTGCAACGAAGGCCAACGCCAATTCCTGCACCTCCTGTCATTCGTTTTCAGGCAGCATGGAAACAAATTGCGCACAGTGTCACAACGCCGCCGCTTTCGTTGCGACGGTGATCGCGCCGCACGAGGCTGCCGGCGTCGGTTGTGTTGCTTGTCACGCGGAACATCGCGGAGCGGAATTCAGGCCGGGCGAAACGGCGCTCGCGACGTGTACGGGGTGCCACAACGACGCAAACAAAAATCTCTACAACGGTCGCAAAGTCAGCACGCCGCACGGCGGCACGTTTGGCTATCCGGTGGCGAACACGAAGTGGACGTGGGAAGGATTGAACGACGACGAGTGGTCGCTCAAGCAGATAGCGGTGACGCGACTGCCGACCGACACGGCCGAGACGTGGCCCAGTAAGCAATTTCATGCGCTCCACGTGCAGCGAGTGCGCGCCGTGCCTGGCTTAAACGCGAACGCGGAAGGCGAGCTGTCGTGCTCGAGTTGTCATAAGACTTTCAATCCAATCGATCGAGAGACGCCGCGGACAACCTGCGGCAGTTGTCACAACGGCCGACAGGAGTTGGGATCGAATCGAGTTTTGATTGCGAAGGACCAAGCAAACTGCACGTCGTGTCACGTCCAGCATGTCAAAGACAAACGCCACTGGAATCCGTCGCTGCTCGCCGCCGCAAGCGGCCCTTCCGTGGAGAGCGGGCAGTAGTCCGACAGCGGAAGAGCGGGGGCAAGCCCCCTTCCTAACCTGAGAGATTCCTACCTTGACCGAAACCTCATCCTGGAAAGCCCCTAAAGCAAATTGACGAATGGCCTTGATAGGCTCTGGTCAGGAAGGGGGCTTGCCCCCGCTGATCCGTGATCAATTTCAGATTTCGGCTTGGCTCGTCGCGGCATGAGCTAGTAAAGTGTTTCCTCTTAAGTGTTTCCTGTCGGTACGAGAATTAACGCCCGGGCCCGCGCCCCTCACCATTCTGGAGTACAAAATTGAAATTAAGAACAATACTTGTCTGCGTCCTGGCGCTGCAAATGGCTGTCGCTGGTTTGGCTTCATTCGTCGCCAGTGCGCAAGAGGAACCAGCCGTTAACGAGAGCTACGCTAAGGCTTCGGCCCACGCCCGCGCTTACGTGATTTCGCGGGACGCGCTCGGTAAGATCGTTTGCCGCGACGCGACGGCCAGCGAGCTGAGCCAACTCAATCAGCGCGACGGCGAAAGCCAGGTGATTTACGAAGGCGCGCCCAACCTCAATCTTGCTCGCGGAAAAAACAACGTCGTCCCCAACGCTCTGCTGCAAACTCTCCAGCCTTCCGCCGGCTTGCGGATCGTTTTGCACGCCACCGCGAATCTGAACCAATCACAAAACACGGCCGCCAGGAATGCGTTCATCGTCGCTGCCAACCGCTGGGAGTCAATCGTCTCGACGCCGATCACCGTTGTGCTCGACGTGGATTTCGGTACCACGTTTTTCGGTCAGCCGTATTCCGGTCCCAATGTTCTGGGCGCCACCGCGACCGCGGATGACACGCGCCTTTATGCGGACGTGCGTGCGCGGCTGCTCGCGAACTCGCCCACTTCGATGGAGGCGCAGTACTACAACGCTTTGCCCGCTGCCGCCGCCGGCATGCCCACAGAACGTAACAACCTGCCGAGCAAGTCGCTGACTGTCCGGCTAAATATGCCAAACTCGCGCGCGCTTGGTCTCGTACCGGACATTACAAATCCCGATGCGCTTGGTCTCGGCGAGACCGACGCGGGCATCGGGTTCAATTCCGCTTTTCCTTTTGATTTCGATCCGACCAACGGCGTCGATTCAAACAAGATCGACTTTGATTCCGTGGCTACGCATGAGATTGGCCACGCGCTCGGTTTCAGCTCCGAGTCGGGCGGAGCGGTTTACGCGCCGGTCTCGGCGTGGGACATGTTCCGCTTTCGCTCGGGCGCCGCGAGTCTCGGCACTTTTGGCGTCGCACCGCGCATCATGACCGCGGGCGGCACGCAGGTTTATTTCAACGGACAAAACAACGGCTTCGGAACGGAGCTGCGCCTCTCAACCGGTGGACCATTTGGCGACTCCGGCGACGGCGAACAGTCGAGCCATTGGAAGGACGACAACCAGACAGGGCAGTACATCGGCATCATGGATCCGAACATCAGCGACGGCGTGCACAACTCGATCACCACGAACGACGCCAGCGCGCTCGATTCGTTTGGTTATTCGATCGGCAATCCTGTGCCGGCGCCGCCACCGCCAGGACCCGCGCCGCCGTCGACGCCGCCCAACGACAACTTCAACAATGCGATCGTCGTTGCTGACGTGGCCGGAGCGACCACCGGCAACAGCACCGGCGCGACGAAAGAGGGAGGAGAGCCCGCCATGCTGCCCGGCAACAGCGGTGGACTCGGCGGTAGATCGATTTGGTATCGCTGGACTTCACCGGTAAACGGCACGGCAACTTTTGAAACCCAGGGCAGCGGCTACGACACGTTACTGGCCGTCTCGACAGGCTCCAGCGTCAACAGTCTCACGCGCATAAACCAAAATGACGATCTCGCGCCCGGAGAGACTACGGCCAGTCGCGTTACGTTTTCGGTCAACGCCGGCGTGACTTATCAACTTGCGGTGGACGGTTACAACAACGGCGACGGTACCGAGTTTGGCATCATTCAACTGAACTGGTCCGCTACCGGCACGGCGCCGCCAACACCGAGTCCGAGTCCCACGCCGACTCCGCCAATACCGGCGACGGTTACCGGTCGAGTGCTTGAGAACGGACCTGGCGGCTCGGCGCCGATGGCGGGAGTGCTGGTTGGTCTTTTCCAAAATGGCGTGGCCCTGCAGCAGATGACGACTGGAGCAGATGGCCGTTGGTCCTTTAACGCGGCGTTCATCGGACAGGCTTACGACGTCCCCTTTGTCCGCTCAGGCTATTCGTTCACGCCGCCCAGTTTGATCTTTCCGGTTAACCAGGCGTTGCAGGACATGGGCGACGTCGTTGCCGTCAAGGGCAATTCGATTGACGCGTCCGATTTCTTTGTGAGCAAACATTACGACGATTTTCTTGGTCGCGTCGCTGATCCATCCGGGCTCGCGTTTTGGGTGAACAACATCGAGAGTTGCGGCTTCAGCATGCCGTGCCGCGAGGTCAAGCGCATCGACACCAGCGCCGCCTTCTTTCTCTCGATCGAGTTTCAGGAAACTGGTTACCTGGTCTATCGCGCGTACAAGGCCGCTTACGGCGATGCTTTCGATCCGACGATTGCCACGCCGGGGTCGCCGCAGGGTTATCCGGTGCCGATCATCCGGCGCGCGGAGTTCATCGCAGACACGCCGCTGATTAGCCAGAACGTGCAGGTCGGCGTTGGAAATTGGCAGGCGACACTTGAAGCCAACAAGGTGGCGTTCATGCTCGCGTTCGTGGACCGCGCGCGCTTTACGACGGACTATCCGGCATCGATGACGGCTGATCAGTTTGTTACGAAACTGGATCAGCGGGCGGGCGGTGTGCTTTCCGCGTCTGAAAAGGCCGCGCTCCTGGCGGTGCTGGGCGCGACGCCGGCAGATAATGCGAAGCGTGCGCAAGTGTTGCGCGCGGTGGCGGAGGATTCCGAGTTGAACGCGCACGAGCTCAATCGGGCGTTTGTGCTGATGCAGTATTTTGGTTACCTGCGGCGCGATGCGAACACGGGGCAGGACACGAACTTCGGCGGTTACAAGTTTTGGCTGGACAAACTAAACGAGTTCAACGGCGACTTCCGCGCCGCTGAAATGGTGAAGTCGTTCCTGGTTTCGGGCGAATACCGCGGGCGGTTTTGAGGGCAGGCGACGGGGGTCAGGGGCCAGGGTTCAGAATACAGAAGACAGAATACAGGAGACAGAAGTCAGGAGCGCCAAAGGCGCGAGATGTAATAGCCTGGGCAACGCCCCAGGAGAGAAAACAGTGAATATTGATTGAGCGCTGAAGGCGCGAAATACTCCATTCCCTGGGGTGAATTTCGCGCCTTCAGCGCTCAATGAATTTTCTTGGTTGGTTACCTGGGGCGTTGCCCCAGGCTATTACATCTCGCGCCTTTGGCGCTCCTGACTTCTGTCTCCTGTATTCTGTCTCCTGCCTCTGCCTCCTGACCTCCGCCCCCCACTTTCACCCCGCCGGCTTATGGCAGGGAAGGCAATCGTTTGATCCGGGCACCTTTCCTTTGAGCGCCGGCCGCGCCGCGATTGCTTTGTCGTGACAGACGTTGCAGTTCATGTGGTAGGCCACTTCGTTTGTCAGTTTCGTTGGCGTCGTCTTACCGGTATATGTGATCGCCGGCATCTCCGCGCTGTCGTCGCCCGCCTGTAGATGACAAGTCCGGCAAGCTTTCACCGGCTTCGCGTCCGCGGCCTCGAGCACTTTCGCGGTCAACACAACATCTCGTTCAGAAGTTTTCAACGGAGCGACAAGTGCGGACGCCGGCTGATCGGTGTGATGACATTCGGCGCAGCCCAGGACCGTCTTCCCGTCAGCGCTGTAAGGTTTCGTGGCGTGGTTCTCGTGGTTGAAAGGCACTTCGCCGTATTTGTCTGACTGACTGTCTTTGCCGAGGACAACCTCTTTCGGCTGCGTCTTGCTCTCTTTGGGAATGTCCTGCGTCGCCGTAAAGGCGGAACGGCCGCCGACGACAACTACCGCCAGACATCCCAACACCGCAATCAAAAACCAGAGTTTTCTCATCGAATAATAACCTCTCGCAGCAGCTAAATCTCGACAGAAATTTTCGGGAAGACTTGCCATGGAACCAGCAGGGGAGGGCACCTGCAATATTAGTTAGCGAGCGGGGACGTGTCAAACAATTTGCTGGAACAATCCGCACCGGGTCCACGGGCCCGCGCGAGTTCGTTTAGAGGCGGGCACCGCCCGCCGGTTCAAGTCAGACGACCAAGTATTCTCTTCCACTCCTCCGGCGCCGGCGGGCGGTGCCCGCCTCTAAACGAAACCGGTCAAGTTGCATTCTCACCGCAACGGCATTTTGAAACTCGCGGCGGTGTGACAGCGGCGGCAGTCGTCAAATGCCAAGTCGCCGCCAAAGGAGCGCCGGCCGTTGTGACAACTGAGGCAGGTCTTGCCGCGCGTTGTCGGAAAGTGTTCGATGGCCGCCGGCGAGCTGACTTGCCGAGACTGCGGCGCGCCGGCGGTCAGCGTGTGGCAATCGTTGCAGCCGAGTCTTTGCGCCGCGCCATGTTTGGCGTGACTGAACGCGAAGCGAAAAGCGCGCGCGTTGGTACTTGGGCGAGCGTAAGGTTTCTGATCGTGGCAAACTCCGCACGATGCGAGGTCACGACCTGACTGACTTTTGCTGCTCGGCGTGTGGCAGGTGTAACACTGGTTGTGGGCCGCGATGCTGGTGGGAATCGCGAGCGCCGCCGCGCCTCGACCGCTGCGGCCGTGGCAGGATGAACAGCCATTGGGCGGTCGCGCCGCGCCGCTCATGTGCTGCGCGTGATCGAATTTGACGTTGAAACTTTCATTGAAGCGCGCGGGAAAAGATTTCAGCGGTGGGTTGGAGCTGTTGACGTCCGCATGGCAGATGACGCACATCGGCACGTTCGGCGTTATAAACTGCGCGAGATGGCAGCCGGTGCAAGCCTTGTGTCCCGGAAATCGCGGCGTCGCTGAATTGTCGCTGCGCTGGTGACAGGCCGTGCAGGCAAGCGAGGCATGACGCTGGCTGTTGTGTTTGAAAGTTGCGTAGTCGAGGTCGGGACCCTGAAGCAACGGCGGCGCGGCGAACAACGCCAACTCTCTGTGCAGCCTTTGTGTGCTCTGTGTCTCTGTAGTGGAAGCTTTTGAAGTAAGACTCACCACAGAGGCACAGAGGACACAGAGACAGCACAGAGACATGGGCCAGGCCGTAGAAAGTCGGCCGACCCCAAGCCTAAAACGCCTCAAGATTTTTGACGCTGCCAGCTTCACTTTACGTCCTTGCGCTTCAGTGCCTCTCGACCGGCGATCAAATAGTGACTTGCCGGCGGGTCGCGCCGGCCCACGTCCGAGGTGTGACAATAGCTGCACGTGAAGTCGCGATTCTTGTCGATCGCTTCCAACTCTCCGCTGACGTCCAAACGCAGTCCATCCTTGTTATGACATTCGGTGCACGCCGTGATCGGCACGTCCGGTTTCAGCCCCCGCACCGTCGAGGACTTTGTAATGTTGATATGACAGGTGGTGCACTCGGCGACGTGTTGTGCGCGGGCGTGGCGAAACTTGAGCGAAATCCTGAGCTCCGGCAAGCCGACGGGAACCGTGGGTGTCGACCTCGGATTCACGGACGTCACCCCGCTAACGTTCGTGGTAAGCGCCTGCGACTTGTGACAGCCGCCGCAATTTTCGCCGGTGGGCTGCTCGGATTTCCAGTGGCAGTTAAAGCAGGAAGCATGACTCGTCGGCACTGCTCTGAAAGCTGCCGCGTCCGGAACAAACGAATCGACCCACCCTGCAATCGGTGCAACTGGCGCAGCGGTTCGCGGACCATGGCAGATTTCGCAGTTGTTGTACTGCTTCGTTTTGTCATCGGCCACATTGGCGTGCGCGAACGAAGCGCGCTGGAATAGCGAACGCGTTTCCTCTCGCAAGGGAAGTAGCAGCCGCGCGATCACGTCCTGATGTTTGTCGTGGGGAAACTCGATAAGAAATTCACGCCGACCGGCCGGATTGCGAAACGCGAAACGCGCATCGTCGCGCGGCGAAACTTTCGCGTGGCAAACAGAGCAAATCGGCGGCTTCGCTCCTTTGAAAAACTGCGGCCGGTGGCAACTGACACAGGCATCATGGCCGGGGTAGTCAGCAACGTCAGGAAAGTCTCGAACTTTTTTCCAGTTGTCAGTCGGCAGTTTGTGGCAGGTGTTGCAGGCGCCCTGATGTTTTTGGGTGGCGTGGGAAAATCGCGAATAGTCGATCCTTGCCACTGCTGAACTCGGCCGCGGCGACGGTCGCCGCACGCGTCGCTTTTGTGCCTGTGCCGTGTTGTGAAGATCAAAGATAGCTAAGCACAGGAAACATGCAGAAAGGGCCACCAATACAAATCGGTGACCGCGATTTGCTGCAAAACCCCCGCTCGCTTGCCGTAGCTTCGTCATCGAGTCGAGTCTTCTGCCCCGCATCAGAGCGGGGGCAAGCCCACCTTCCTAACCCTGAGCTGATCAAAGTCGAGTTGTGATCTCACGGAGAAAGCCTTTCAATCTACATGCAAACAAGCAAGGCCGGGAGTCTCAAGGTCAGGAAGGCTTGCCCCCGCTCTTCGTCAAACGGCCGCGCAGTTAGCGGTCGTTGCCTCGCATCACATCGCAGCTCGGCAACGGTGTTTCCACTGCCACACACTTCACGTTCTTGTCCTGTTGATTCGAGATCAGGAAAGGCTTCTCGGTCGCGAGATCGCCGGGTTTTACTGCCACGTTGCAGTTCCAGATCGCCGTCACTGCTTCAAATTCTGTCGCTACGAGGTTGGACAACATGTAGGCTCCCGGCTCCAGGTCGGTGAAATACGCCGTGCCGTAACGGTCCGTCATTACCGACACCACCTTCGCGCCCGATGTCGTTTCCGCCTCTCGGACCAGCATGTCAATTTCGGCACTCTGCTTCTTGTAAAAACCGTCGCGCGCTTCGGCAGGCAAATAATTCGTTAGCCACTTGCGCGCCAGGTCTCGACTCTTCAGCTCTTTCTCGCCCGCGGCCAGCGCGGCTAAAAACTCGGGCGGCGCGTCTGGTCCTTCGAGGTCCTTCTCTTCGATCTCGCGACAATAGACTGACTCGCAATCGTTCTGGCGCAGCCAATTCGCAAGCTGCGGGCTCGCGCCGATGCCGGCGTAGTAGCAGTCGCGTGTGATCAGGGGCTGACGCTGAACCTTTTCGACCAGCGCCTTATTCTGTTCGAGCGATCCTTTGATGAGAAAGAACCTTTTGCGAGCGAGTTTCCGGGTGGCGCTTCCGGACTTGAACTGCGCGCGCAGCCGAACGACTCCACGCGGGCCCGAGGTTGAATTGGAAGTTTGCGCAGCCGAGAAGAAAGCTGAACCGGCGACGATCGACAGCAGCAGGGCAATCACGCGGCTCCGGCGTTTTAGGAAGTTAGTCAAGGTTTGAGTAATCAAAGTATCGGTCTACAAATTCGGGCTGCGCGGAAACTTCAGGAAGGGCAGCCGCACACCGCGCACAAAAACCTGGTCTGAACGAATCGCCGGGGCGGGCGAGAAACCGTTGCCGCCGCCCGCGCCGATGAGATCGTCCTGGTCCACGCCGTCGCCGCTGATGCCAATCGCGCCAACCAGCACGCCGTTTTTGTAAATCGGGACGCTGCCGGGAAAAATCTGAATGCCGTTGGGAAGATTGGGAATTGTGCTGCAGGGCACGTTTGCGCCGCCGATCGCCGCCAGCAGGTTTGTCTTGATGAGATCCAATTGCAGGCCAACGTTGAAAGGACTCCAATCGACGAGTGACGTGCTGAAGGGACCGGCAGCAGTGTTGTTAATTCCGTCCGGGAAAAATGGTCGATGCAGAAAGCCGCCCGCGCGATCGGTGAAAGCCACTGAACCGTCCAGCCGGATGCCGTCAGCCGCAGCACGACTAACGTAACTGCCGAACCCGGCAGTGTTGAGAAGCGTCGCGGCGTTGGAGTTTGAGAGAAAAGCTGCGGTCCTTGCCTTTTGCACTGAAACATCGAACCCAAAAACCGGCGCGTCGAGTTGTCGAAAAACGCCAAGCACTTTTCCGTCCGCATCGACGACCGCGATCGTTACGCGCGCGTTGCTGCCGAGTGGCTGGCGAATCGCCGCCCGTGTGATGTTTGCTTGTTGGGCCGCATGCGCAATGATGGTTTGCACGTCGGCGGCGGTTAAAGCGTTTGGTCCAGCCGGAGCCGCGCCCGCGACAAATGGAAAGAATCGCGTGTCAACTTCGCCTCCAATTCCGCCGACATTCGCGGGAACAAACGCCGAGGTCTGCGCGCTGCGAATTGGAAACGCGACCGGCACCACGCCGGGCAAACTGCCAAACGGAATCGTTGCGGGAGCGGGCGGACTGGAAACGTTTGCATAGGGCAAGCGAATGCCGTCGACCAGAATGTTGTCGCGCGCGTATCAAGGCCGTCGGCTCGAAGCCGCGCACGGCAGAGGCCGCAATCAGCTCTTCAAAAGGCTGATCCGAATCTCGTGGATCGCGATCGACGGTGTAGTTGCCGTCGCCTTCGATGCCGACGCCGCCGACCGCCATGCCGTCTTTGTAAATCGGCAGGCCACCGGGATCGGCTGACAGGCCGAGGGGCAGCGCGGGCTGCTTGATGTCAGAGCAGGGAAGAGACGAAAACTGCACGCCGTACAAAGGGCCGCCGGAACGAAACTCGATGCCCGGCGGAAAGTGTTCCTGGATGATGAAGCCGGCCGTGCGCGTCGTGAATGCGTTGCCTGTGGTGCTGAAAAGTGAACCGGTTCCGGCTTTGGAAATCGCGGCGAAAGTCGCCGGCGCCACAGTTGCCTTCGAGTCCCTGACCGAGCGTGCCGACGCTGCGGATCGTTGTCGTCGCCGGTGCGCCAGTCATGACAAAAACGCCGAGCACGTTCGCTTCGCGGTCAGTTACCGAGACCGTCACGGCGCGATTAAGCCCCACCGCCGCCGAAACCGCCTGGCTGATGATCGTCTGTACGTCGCCCGTCGTCAGATTGCCCGCCGTTGCGCCGGGAGCGTTTGGAATAGCCGAGCCCGGCGTGGGCACCGCGCCCGCGTCGTCCGCGAGTCCGCCGCCGACATGGCCCATCGCCACCCGCACGCGGTTGCTGGCAGCGCCGCGATAACTCAAGCCGACCAACACGTCGCCGAGGTCGGTCAGGTCGTTGCTCAGTCGGACGACGACGGCCGTGGCCCAGGGTTGTTCGGGAACGCTGCCGATGTACTCGACCGGCAACTGATAAACGTGGTGCGCGCCGTCTTCCGCGGTAACCGTGATTGAGCTGACGCTGTCGCCCGCCTGAAGCGTGAGGTTCATTGCGAACAGCATGACGCGAGTCTTATTGTCTGCGCCAAATGCGACCGGGACAGTTGGCGCGAAGGGCTCGCGATGTCGCGTGACCGATTCAAACGAAAGTGCCCGCGTGGAATCGTGGTGGCTGATGAGAATTGGCGCCGCGGATTGGGCCATGGTCCCCGGAAACTGGACGGGCATCGCGCCGACGAAAAGTGTGCCCACGCATAACGCAAGCAGCATTCGGAAGCGGTGATGTGAACCTTCAACCATCGCGCAGTTTCGCGGAATGAGATTTCGATAGCCGCGCACAATGTATCACAAAGGCTCGCTAAAGTTTCGAGTTTCAAGTTTCAGGTTTCAAGTTTCCAGTGGTCTCTCGTGCGGCTTATTGTTGTTTTGTCTTTGAACTTGAAGCTTGAAACTCGAAACTTCTTCTTGGCCTCCGTGTCACTCGTATGCTACAAGGCAAACGAGCGTTCCCGGATTCTTTCATGATAAAGACTCTACTTCTGCTTGGCGCTGTCGTGCTGGCCCATGGACTCGGCTCTGCGGTTTTGGGCCAGGGTTCGGGAAGCATCAAAGGCACCGTGCGCGTAGCTTCAGGAGCGCCAGTCGCCAATGTGGCAGTCATCGCCACTAATCAAGTCACAGGAAAATGGAAACGCGCGCGCACGGACGCCGACGGCGTGTATGCGATCAAGTTGACCGCGGGTGCGTACCGGCTGCGAGTCGCGGCCCCGCACGTCGCCAAGTTTGACAAAGACAAGAACTACGGCGAGTTCACGATCGCCCGAGGCGAAGCGCTCGAGAACGTGATTGTCGAAGCCGGCAAGGAAACGCTCGTTGACGTTCCGCTCGATCAGGTCGAACTCAAAGAGATACCAAAACAAGCGGGCGACAAACCAACCGGACACGCCGGCAGCGATACGGTTCCTTCCCAGCCACAAACAGACCCCACGCGACGTGAGACGCGCGATCGCTGGCGCATCGGCTTTCCTGAGTATGAACGCTACGGCGATCGTGGTTCGCGCGGCCGCGACATTCCTTTCACGCGCGGCCGCTGGTGGGACCCCTACAACCAGAGCGTTTTAAAAGGCGACTACCCCATCAAGGGCAACAAGTTGTTCATGATTCTTTCGGCGGTTAGCACCACCACCGTCGAACAGCGCCGCGCGCCGACGCCGTCCGGCGTCAGCAATGACGAACCCGGCAGCGCTGAATTTTTCGGACAACCCGAACAGCTCGCCGCCAACCAGACGCTTCAGCTCAGCTTTGAACTTTTCCACGGCGATTCCACTTTCAAACCCCGCGATTGGGCCATCAAGCTTTCGCCGACGTTCAGCATTCCCAACTACCTGAACGCCCGCGAGCTTGGCGTTGTAAACATCGACGTCCGACGCGGCGCCAACCGCACCGACACGCACGTTTCGTTTGAGGAAGCGTTTGGCGAAGTGAAGCTGTGGGACGTGAACGCAAACTACGATTTCGTTTCCCTGCGCGCCGGGATTCAGCCTTTCGTCTCTGACTTCCGCGGTTTCATTTTTTCCGACAACAATCTCGGTTTACGCTTTTTCGGCGCCGCGGACAACAATCGGGTGCAGTTTAATGCCGCTTACTTTTCGATGCTGGAGAAGGATACGAATAGCGGGCTCAATCGTTTTGACACGCGCCATCAAAACGTTTACGTCGCCAACGTCTTCCGGCAGGATTTCATTCGCAAGGGTTTTACAATTCAGGGCAGCCTGCATTACAACGATGACCGCCGCGGGATTGAATATGACCGAAACGGGTTCCTGGTCCGTCCGGCTTTGATTGGCGACGTGCGCGAGCATGCGATCAAGGTGGGCTACCTCGGAATCGCCGGCGACGGTCATCTGGGAAAACTCAATCTGAGCCACGCGTACTACTTTGCGTTTGGCCGCGACGATCACAATCCGATCGCCGGGCGCAGCGTGAAAGTGAGATCAAACATGGCGGCGGTTGAGGCGTCAGTCGATCACGACTACCTGCGTTTCAAGGGTTCATTCTTCTGGGCGCAGGGCGACGCCAATCCGACGGACGACCGGGCAACAGGCTTCGACGCGATCTTTGACGATCCGAATTTCGTTGGCGGGCAGTTTTCTTTTTGGAATCGCAACGGCATACGGCTGACGCAGACCGGCGTCGGGTTGGTCCAGCCGAACAGCCTTCTGCCGAGTCTGCGCAGCAGCAAGATTCAGGGGCAGGCGAACTTCGTCAATCCCGGCATCTTTATTTACAACGCCGGAGTCGATGTCGAGCTGACGCAGCGCATCAAGACGGTTTTCAATATTAACTATCTGCGATTCCATCGCACGGAGCCGTTGGAGTATGTGCTGTTCCAAAATCGAATTCGCCATGACATCGGTTGGGACTACAGCGTCGGCGTCGCGTATCGACCGTTTCTGATCAACAACGTGACGATGACCTTCGGCGCGGCGACGCTGCAGACGGGTCGCGGCTTTCGCGACATCTACACGGACCGCTCGCGCAACTGCCCGCCGAACGTCGGCGACTTTTGCGAACCGGATGTGATCAATCCACGCAAGCCGCTGTATTCGCTGTTTGCGCAGCTAAAGCTGGTATTTTGAGTTTCTTCAAGGAGGGACCGCTTTGTTCACCGCTTGGTTACTAACTTATCTGATCCACCACAGAGGCACAGAGGACACAAAGGTGGCACAGAGACAAACAATGCGGAGGGCAAGAGGTGAATTCCCAAATAAATCAGTTGTCTCACGAGGTTATCGGCGCGGCGATCGAAGTTCATAGACGACTCGGGCCGGGACTACTGGAATCAGCATACAGAAAGTGTTTGTGTCGAGAACTATTTGTGAGAGGGATAGGCTTCGAGGATGAGCATCCATTGCCGCTAGAGTACAAAGGAATTCGCCTTGAGTGTGGCTACAGAGTGGATATCCTCGTCCGTGGTCTGTTAGTGGTGGAAGTGAAGTCCGTTGAAGCTCTGGCTCCGATTCATGATGCGCAACTACTGACCTATCTTCGAGTCGGCGGGTGGCGACTGGGATTGTTGATTAATTTCAATGTCGAGGTTCTCAAGAATGGTATCCACAGAAAAATCCTTGGCTATGAAGGCTAGCCTCTGTGCGACCTCTGTGTTCTCTGTGTCTCTGTGGTGATTTTTCGGCTCGTTGAAGTCATGACTAGAATCGGTCTTACTCTAATGGTTGTGCTGCTGCTGTTCGGCCTCGCGCTGGGTTTGACGGCTTCTTCTAAGACGGAAGAAAAAACGGCCAGTAGTATCTCCTTGTCAGCACCAAGGTTGCCCGTTGCAACTGCAAGTCAGACAGCATCAACCCCACGCCTCGAAGGTTGTGTCACCTGTCACGGACTGATTGAGCCGATGCACAAATACGGCCCCACGGAAACGCTCGACAAACTAAACGACGGCAAGGACGCGGTCGGACTGACGTGCACTGACTGCCACGGCGGCAACCCGGTGCCGCGCAAGACGAGCGACGATCCGAAATCAATCCAACAAGTCAAAGACGAAGCCCACGTGCGCGCGAAGTTTCCGGCGGAGTGGCGCCGCGACGGCAAGTACACCGCCGCGAATCCCGAGCGCACCGCCACGCTCCTCGCGCGCGAGAGTTGGGAGTTTGTCCGCTTCATCAATCCCGGTGATTTGCGCGTCGCTGCGCAGACGTGCGGTGTCGGCGGCTGCCACGAACTCGAATCGAAAAATGTCGCGAGCAGCATGATGACGCACGGCGCGATGCTCTGGGGCGCGGCGTTCTACAACAACGGCGGCTTCCCGCTGAAGGACGCGCGTTTCGGCGAAAGCTACAGCGAGGACGGCGCGCCGCAGACTCTCATTCAAAATCCCAAACCGACGAACGAAGACCAACGCATGAAGGGTCTGCTCGAGTTTCTCGATCCGATCCCGCGTTGGGAAATTTCGCAGCCCGGCAACGTGCTGCGCGTTTTCGAACGCGGCGGGAAGCGGCGTTTGGAAGTCGGCTTGCCGGACAAAGAAGAAGAGCCGGGCAAGCCGGACAAGGGACTCAGTCCGCGCGGTTTTGGTTCCGCCAACCGCACCGATCCGATTTTCCTCGGTTTGCAGAAAACGCGCCTGCACGACCCAACCCTGAATTTTTTGGGCACGAACGATCATCCGGGCGACTATCGCTCGTCAGGCTGCAGCGCGTGCCACGTAATTTATGCAAACGATCGCGAGCCGGCGCACTCTGCTTTCTACGGTGCGTCCGGAAACCTCGGTCGCTCGGAAACGGCCGACACGAACATTCCGAAAAATGAGTCGGGCCATCCGATCAAGCATCAGTTCACCAGCCAGATTCCGACCTCGCAGTGCATGACCTGTCACATGCATCCCGGCACGAACATGGTGGCGACCTACATGGGGATGACCTGGTGGGACAACGAGAGCGACGGCGACAAGTTGTATCCGAAGCAGCAACACGAGCCCTCGCAAACGGAGGAACAGCAGAAGCTGAATCGCAATCCTGAAGGCGCCAGCCTGCGCGGTCTCTGGTCCGAGCTCGAGTTCCTCGCGGGCACGGGCACGCCTGAGTTCAATTCGCAGTTGAAGAACACGCAGTTCGGCGACTTTCACGGTCACGGCTGGCTGTTTCGCAAAGTTTTCAAGCGCGACCGCAAAGGAAACCTGCTCGACGCGCAGAACAATCTGGTGCCGGCAACCGATCCTGACAAATTCAAGAAGGCTGTTCACCTGAACGACATTCATCTCGACCGCGGGATGCATTGCGTCGATTGTCATTTTCGTCAGGACGCGCACGGCGACGGCAATCTCTACAACGAACCACGCGCGGCGATTGAGATCACCTGCGAGGATTGTCACGGCTCGATTCGCAAGCGCGCGAACTTATTCACCTCCGGCCCAGCCGCCGCTGTTGCAACCGGCACGGCGGCCGAGCGACGGAAGTCACAAAATCTGCCCGCAGCCGGACAGGACCTGAACCGCATTCGCGTGCGTGACGAAACGGGCGCGAAGGTTCCGCTCTTCCGCAGGCTAACGCGCGACCAGAAGAAGAAAGACGAAAGCGGCAACGACATTGAGCTGAAGTCGGGCGACGTGATTCAAAACTCGATGGTCGTGCCCGGACGCTGGTGGCGCGTGCCGCAAACTATGGGCACGATCACCCCGGGCAGTCGCGATTACAACGAGAAGTCGCGCTACTCAAAAACGATCCGCAAAGACAACGTTACCTGGGGCGACGTCCCCGCAGGCGAACAGGAACTGGCCCACCGCGACGAGGAGATGACTTGCGTCGCTTGCCACTCGTCTTGGGTGACGAGCTGTTTTGGTTGTCACCTGTCGATGCAGGCGAATCGCAAGATGCCAAACCGGCACAACGAAGGCGGCGACTCGCGCAACTTCACGCAGTACAACTTTCAGGTTTTGCGCGACGATATTTTCATGCTCGGGCGCGACGGGACGGTGACCGGAAATCGCGTGGCTCCGGTGCGTTCTTCGTCAGCCGTGCTCGTCAGCTCGCAAAATCAAAACCGCGAATGGATCTATTCGCAGCAACAGACGACTTCGGCAGAAGGGTTCGCGGGCCAGGCATTCAACACGCACGTGCCGCACACCGTGCGCTCGACCGAAACGAAGGGCTGCACCGATTGTCACGTGTCGGCGAAGAACGACAACAACGCCTGGTTGGCCCAACTGCTTTTGCAGGGAACGAACTTTGTGAACTTTATGGGCCGTTACGTTTATGTGGCGGCGGATGATGCGTTGGAAGCTGTAGTCGCGACCGAGGCCACCGAGCCGCAAGCAGTCTTCGGCAGTTCACTTCACAAGATCGCTTACCCGGACAACTACGGAAAATTTGTGAAAGACGGCAGCGAGTTGAAGACAGCGTACGAACACGTCGGCAATCCGCGCGTGCTGCAGGTGCAGTTGCGCGGCGAATATGCCTACGTGGCGGCTGGTGAAGGCGGCCTGCGCGTTTACGACGTTGCGCAGATCGATCAGAAGGGATTTTCCGAACGAATTGTCACCGCGCCCGTGTCGCACTTTGGCCAGAAGTTTTGGGTCAAGACGAAATACGCCACCGCGGTTGCCGCGCCGACGACGCTCGCTGTCGATCCGGCCCGCTGGCGAATGAAGACAGGCGGCACGATGATCGATCCGGAGAGCGCGGCCAAACTCACCGGCGAGGCGCGCAAGCAGTTACTAAATGAAGAGCAGCCCATCCATCCGCTTTACGCTCATCTTTATGTCGTCGACAAGCATGAAGGACTGATTTTGGTGAACGCCGCGACGCTGTTGGACGGCGATCCGCTTGAATAACTATCTGAAGCGCGCGCTCGACTCGGCAAAGTTTCCGGGCGGCGCCTTCAATCCGGCGGGCGCGCTGAATGATGCGAACAATGTCGCTATCGCTGGCCACTACGCCTACATTACGACAGCGCGAGGGCTGGTCGTCGTTGACATCGATGACCCGCTCAGTCCTCGAATCGCCCAGCAGCTTGAGCTGCCCAATCCGCGCGCGATCGCGATTCAGTTTCGCTACGGCTTCGTCGTGGACGATGATGGACTGAAGGTGTTGGACTTGAGCACGCCGGGCGCGCCGAAGTTGGTGCCGGGCGCTGTCGTCCCGCTCGCCGATGCGCACGATGTCTATGTGGCGCGAACTTACGCCTACGTCGCCAACGGCAAAGAGGGAATCGCAATCATTGATGTGGAGCAGCCGGAAAAACCGCGGCTGGACCAGACGTTCAATGCCGGTGGACGGCTGAACGATGCGCACCAGGTGAAAGTGGCGATGACGAATGCGAGCCTGTTTGGCTATGTGGCTGACGGCCGGAACGGCTTGCGAATTCTGCAACTGACGTCGCCGGAGACGATGCCGGAATACGCCGGCTTCAGTCCGCGACCGGCGCCGGTGTTGATCGCCAGTTTCAAAACGAAAGGCGAAGCGCTTGCGATTTCGAAGCCACTGGATCGCGATCGCGCGGTCGATGAAAGCGGGAATCAGGTTTCGGTGTTTGGCCGGCGCGGCGCTCGCCCGTTCAACTTTGAAGAAATGATGCGCCTGCTGCGGACGAATGACGGCAAGGGCGATTGGTTCACGGTGAGTGATGCGCCGTCGACACAACCGTCAGGCGGAAGATAGTCAGCCGCGGATTTTCGCGGATGAACGCGGATCAGAACCCAACACCGTCAACCGTTTAGAGGCGGGCATCGCCCGCCGGTTCGCCGAAAACCGGTATTGCGTGTAATCGGCGGGCGGTGCCCGCCTCTAAACGGGCGTAGTCATTTTTCTGATCCGCGTTCGTGCGCGTGAATCCGCGGCTAATTCGTCTTGCTCTGCATCGCGTTCACATACTGCGAGACGCAGAAGAGATTCTCCGCAAACTGGTAAGTGAGGTTGGCTGATTCGACGTAGCTGTCGAGGTGCGCAAAGTTTGTACTCAGGATTTCACGCCGCAGTTCACTAGCCGCCTGCCGTTCCTCCGCTGACAAATTCTCGTCCAGCGAAAGTTGCGTGAGGGCCAACAGCGTCCAGGGAAACCACAGAAACGTCGATCCTTCACCCATGAACTCGGTGTTCTCCAACGCCGTGTCCGCATCTGGGATGCTGCTGTTGTCTTTCTCAATCGACCGCTGGGCTATATCTTTGTGACTGAGAAATTCTTTTCTGGCGGCGCGATAGTTTTGGTCGTCCTTGACGTAGGCGAATTCCGGAACTGTTTCCGCTAACGACAACGCAAACAAAACGTGCGCAGTCAGTCCGTCAAACCGTCCCTTTTGCCCGGTGCGATTTGGATTCGGCACCCAGCCTTGTCCTTCCTTGTAGCTGCGCAGCAGCCAGTTGATGCCGCTGCGAATGTTTTCGTCCGACTGCATTCCGAGTTTTTCAAAAACTGCCGGCGACTTGCGCGCTTCGAGCAGACTCCAGAGGGCGGTTACAGTCGAGTAAGTTCGGGTGAAGTCCGGTCCGTCTTCGCGGATTGGGCGCCAGCCGCCGGTTGAATCCTGCCTTCGTTTTCCTGTAGGGTCCGTAGAAACGTGGATTGCTGATCAATCGGCAGTTTGGAATAACCGACAATGTCGGTGAACAACACGTGCGCCAGCTTCATCGACGGGTTTGGTTGCTCGAATTGTTCTGACACTCTGAAGACTCCCTCTACTCGTTGATTGACTGGGATCGCGACCGAAAACGAACGAGCCACAGATTAACGCGGATAGGACGGATTTAAGTTCAACCTAAGTTCAGATCCGCCTTTATCCGTGGTCGTCTGTGGCGAATATTTCTTACATCATGCGGTCGCGGAGTTTGCGCAAGATCTCTTTTGCTTCTTCGGGAGACAGGCTTTCGGGATCGATGTTGCGGATTTCTTCAACCACTTTCTGATTCGCCAAATCGAAGAGCGAAGCTTGCGCGACGGCCTTGCGGCGTCCTGCGCGTCGGGCTGCAACTTCCAACGCGTCACTGGCCGAATCCTGTGCGACAAACCGCTGTTCGTCGGACCGTAGTTTGTTGGACATCGCACTGACAGAACTCTGAACGTCGGACTCGCCCGCACCTTGCGCGGCGGCGCGTGCTTCCGCCGTTCTGACTGCAGCCTGCGCGGCAATCGCGTCCTCTTCAGCAAACACATCCAGCTCGTAACGCTCGAGTCGCGCCAGCACCTCACGCGCGTTGGCCAGCACCGCCGGCGGCAGTCCCGCCAGGCGCGCGACCTGGATGCCGTAAGACTTTGAAGCGCGTCCGCGTTCGAGGCGATGAAGGAAAACCACTTCACCCTCACGCTCAGCCGCGGTGATTTGATAGTTCTGCGCGCCGGGGAGTCGCTCGGCGAGTTCGGTCAGCTCGTGATAGTGAGTCGCGAAAAGCGTCTTCGCGGCGTGCTCCGGCGAGTCATGAAGATATTCCGCCACGGCCCAGGCGATTGAAAGGCCGTCGAAGGTTGCGGTGCCGCGCCCAATCTCATCAAGCAACACGAGCGAGTGCGGCGTGGAGCTGTGCAGGATCGCGGCGGTCTCAGTCATCTCAACCATGAACGTCGACCGGCCGCGCGTCAGATCGTCAGACGCACCCACGCGCGTCCAAACGCGATCGAGCAGCGGCAGACGCGCCCGCTCGGCCGGCACGAAGCTGCCCATCTGGGCCAGGATGCAAATGATCGCCGTCTGGCGCAGGACCGTGCTCTTGCCGCCCATGTTTGGACCGGTGATGATCAGCAGCCGGTCAGTTGAGTTGTTCAAATAGACGCTGTTGGGGACGAAAGGATCGCCGTTGAAAACTTCGATCACCGGATGCCGGCCCTGGACGATTTCAATCTCGTCGCCATCGTGCATCACCGGTCGAACATAACGACGACGGGCGGCGGTTTCCGCGAGCGCAGCGATCGCATCAAGCGCTGCCAGGGCGCGGGCCGTCGCCTGAATGCGTTTTGTTTCCGCCGCCACCTGGCGACATATGTCAGCGAAGAGTGCATGTTCGATTTCGATGATGCGTTCTTCCGCGCCGAGGACTTTCTTTTCCCAATCGCGCAGCTCCGGCGTGGTGAAACGTTCGGCGTTGGTGAGTGTCTGCCGGCGCTCGTATTCCGCCGGCACGCGCACGGCGTTTCCTTTGGAGACCTCGATGAAGTAGCCGAAGACGTTGTTGAATTTTATGCGGAGGTTGTTGATGCCGCTGCGGGTGCGTTCAGTCGCTTCGAGCGTGGCGATGATCTGTTTGGCGTTGCGGCTGATCGAGCGCAGTTCGTCGAGCTCGGTTGAATAGCCGGCGCGGATCGTGTCGCCTTCGCTGATCTTTGCGGGCGGATCGTCGCTGATCGCTTTGACGAGCAGCGCGCAAACTTCCGGCACCTCGTCAGCAGTTTCAGAAAGAACCTGCAGGAGCGACGCGGGGCAAGGGGCGAGATTTTCGCGAACTGCCGGCACCTGGTAAAGCGAACGCAGGATCGCATTCAAGTCTCGCGGCGTCGCCGAGCCGAAACTGATGCGGCCCACCAGGCGTTCGAGGTCAGAAACTTCTTTGAGCAGCGACCGCAGCTTGTCTCTCGCGATCTGTGAACCGACTAAATCCTGAACCGCCGCCAGCCGGGCTGCAACTTCACCACGCTTGACGCACGGCCGCAGCAACCACGAGCGCAGCAAGCGCGCGCCCATGCCTGTCACCGTTTCGTCGATGACGCTGAGGAGCGTTCGACCACTGGCGCCCCCCAGGGATTCGACCAGTTCCAGATTGCGAACGGTGACCTGGTCGAGCACTAAGTGATCGTGCGGCGCGAAATAGGTCAAACCCGTAACATGCTGAGCCGCAGCACGTTGAGTTTCCTGCGCATAACGCAGGCAGGCGCCCGCTGCGCGAATCGCCTCTTCCTTGCGGTCGATGCCGTAGCCTTCGAGCGAGAGCGCGCCGAAGTGATTCAGCAGTAACTCGGCGCAGTCTTTCTTTTGCCACAGCCAGTCTTCGAGCGGAGTTAACGTGGCGTTGATGAAGTTGGTTGACGAGTCGCCGGGCGGGTTGTAACGCAAACTGTTAGTTTGCGCTCGCTCGTGATCAGCTTGCGTGGCGCTGTCGGTGGACGATCGCAAACTAACAGTTTGCGTTACTTCACCAAGCGGCAGTGGCGCGGTTTGCGGTTTGTCAGAGAGTCCGGCCTTGATCAACGGCGACAGCGAAGCGGGAAACAGCAACTCGCGCGGCGCGTACGACTCGAGATCGGCGCGAATTTTTTCCCAGGCGCCTGCTCCGCTTTCCTGCGTGGTGCGAAACTCTCCAGTGGAAATATCCAGAAACGCCGCGCCGACAGATTCACCCGAGCTGCAAACCGCGGCGAGGAAAACAGCTTCGCGGGCATCGAGCAGTTGCGGATCGATGGGCGTACCGGGGGTGACAATTCGAACCACCTCGCGCCGCACGAGCTTGTTTGTCTTGGACGCGGCTTCCGTCTGTTCGCAGATGGCGACGCGGTAACCTTTCCGCACGAGTCGCGCGATGTAATTTGCGGCGGAGTGATGCGGCACGCCGCACATGGGCACCGGATCGCCGCGCTCCTTGTGCCGGGCGGTGAGCGTGATTTGCAGTTCACGCGATCCGATTACCGCGTCGTCAAAAAAGAGCTCGTAAAAGTCGCCGAGTCGAAAAAACAGCAGTGTTCCAGGGTGTTGCTGCTTCAGTTCCTGATACTGGCGCAGCATAGGGGTTTGCGGGACGGTCGTCATATTGAGGTGTGAATGGTAAAGGCGCGGTCGCAAATAGTAAATCGGGGAAGGAAAGATTCAAAAGCGGGGCGCTGCGTAGTCTCTTGCATTGCGTCGCTGGGAGCGCCGGCATCGTGCCTGCAATGAGCGGCCGCTTTGGGCCGCGAACAGGTTCGCGCTTCGCGCTCATTTGCAGGCAGGATGCCTGCGCTCCCGGGTCAACAGGTCCCTCGCTTTGGTCGCGCACCAATCTATGCTAAGTTCCTGCCCAAAGTGACTGACCATTCCCTGACAACCGAGAACACCAGCGCCCTACTCTTGAAGCGTTCTCTCGAAGAGCATCAGGCGGCGATTCAAACATTGCTCGACGCGAGTCTCGAAGACATCGAGGCAACCGGTCGCTTGATCTGTGAAACGCTCGCCGCCGGCAACAAGATTCTGCTGTGCGGAAACGGAGGCAGCGCCGCCGACGCTCAGCACATCGCCGCTGAACTCGTCGGACGATACGAACAGCCGCGGCGCGCTTTTCCGGCGATCTCGCTCACGACAGACACTTCGGCGCTGACCGCGCTCAGCAACGACTACGGTTTTGAAGAAGTGTTTGCGCGGCAGGTTGAAGCTTTGGCCGTCGCGGGCGACCTCTTGATCGCCATCAGCACCAGCGGCAAGTCCCCGAACATAGTGAACGCTGCAGAAAAGGCCCGGGCTGTTGGTTGCAAGTCGATTGCGCTGACGGGTTGTTCCGGCGAACCTTTGGCGTCCAGTTGTGATCTGGCTCTCGTGGTCGCATCTGAGCGAACCGCGCGCGTTCAGGAAGCACATATAACCATTGGTCATCTCTGGTGCGAAATGGTCGACGCCAGTCTCGGTACCTAAAATGGCTCAAAAGGAACAAAAGGAACCAGCGTGGAAATGGAGTTACGGGTGGACGGCATCATGTACGGCCCAATTCCGGTCGGCTACCTTATGCTTTACGCAGCCGGTATCGCTACCTCGTCTACTACGTCTGGACGAGATGGTAATTCGGCTCGGCGGCAGTTTCGCCGCGGCGATTCTCGGAAAATGGGCAAATTGCTTGACATAAATGATCGATGCCTTTAGGCTCTGGGGCGCATCAATCAGTCAAATGTGACTTCGGAGGTTTCCCCAGAAGTCACTCCACTTCACAAGTTGAATTTGGAAAGCAGGAGTTGGGTTACGCTGCCTGCGCGCGGTTTTAGTTTTTGGAAATTGAGTTAGGTTTGCGGCCCTGCTACGAATCAGAGCCTCAGCATCAACTTCGAATCAAGATCCTGCTGCAATAAATCTCTGAGACAACTTGATGTTTCCCCAAAAAGCCAAAAGCATCGCGGAAATCGGTTCAAAAACCTACCCTTTAGGCGAGAACATCGAACAGTCCGTCGCTGGCCCGACGCTGGCGCTGGTCGCCTTGAGCCATACGCCCGTTGAGCGACGTCTCTATGCCGCAATGCTGGGGACTGCGAATGGGTCGGCGCATCACTCCGTCAATCAGATCGAACCAGGAGACATCGAACAGAGCCCGCAGGTTTTTACTGTTCGCACGTTGATGGAGTTAACCGGCATCGTGAGTTTGAGCACGATCCGGCGCGGCCTCGAAGGGCTGGTGGCGAAGTGCAGCATCGAGCGCGAAGCGAAGGCGAACGGCAACGGTGCGCGCGATCACGGTTTCGCCTATCGAGTTTTCACGCCGGACGAGGTGATTGCGCGACGCGAAGAGCGCGGAATGAAATCCTACGCGAAGGGAATCGAGAGCAACGCCAGCAATCGTTCCTTCGAACGCGTGATTCAGAGAGTGGCTGAGAACAAGAACCTGAGCCGTCGCGAGGCGCAGGTTGCTTTGTGCTGCGTTGAAGGTTTGACGAACGCGGAGATTGGCGCGCGTCTGCAGGTGAGTGAACAGACGGTGAAATTTCACCTCCGTCACATCTTCATTAAGTTTGGGGTGAAGCGCCGCGCGGAATTGATCTCGCGGTTGCTGCTTTGACTTTGGAGTGCGCTGACCATACATCCACCCCAGCCGGGCTGCCCGGCCGGGGACCCCGGTGTCAGCGCTTTAGTCGGTCGCGACCGGTCGCGACCTGGTTCGTTGAATTAGGAGAGGGAGCGCGGCGTCAAGCCGCCGCAGACCAAAGCGGTGCCAAGTCACCGCACTCCTTATTTGAAAACCTGACGCTGCCTCGCATGAGAGGTTTCCCTTCGGGGTACTGTGTGTTTGCCGTTGCGCGCCAAACCGGCACGAAATGAAAAACATACCAGGGCACCAGTGTGCTTGTCAGAACCGGGAGCGTTAGCGACCGGCTAATTGGTTCCACGGCAGGATCGCAGATTAAGCAAAGTAATGAGCGCAACCAAGGACAAGAAAAAGAAGAAAAAGAAGAAAACGGCGCTTGTAGTTTGCCGGGATCGCAAAGAGTTTTGGACTACGCAGGCGCAGTTTTGGCAGTGGGTCAGGGAAGGCGTTGTCACCAAGACCCACGACAGTCCGCTGACCGGCAGCTTCAAGCGCGAACACGAAGAGCTGCTGGTTTTATTGAGCAATACCGTCTTAAACCTGGCCCATCCGAATCACATGCGAGAGGCGCTGCTGTCTCGCCGAGTAGGGCTGGCAAGAAAGTGAGTCAAGTTATGTGGAAGAGAATTTTTGGCAGCGGCCCTGCGATAAGCATCGCCGCAAGAATCGCGATCTTCGGAACCTGCCTGGCAGTTTCAATTTCCGCGCAACAACCCGCGGAAAACAATCCCCCGAAGGAAACGGCTGCGACTGACGCGACTAACAAAACCAGGCCGCAGGTCGCGCCGACAGTGGATGGCGATCGCTACCGCATCGGTCCGGGTGACGTGCTCGACATTCGAATTTTCAACCGTGCGAATCTCTCGCGCGAAGCCGTGCGCGTGGAAGGCAACGGCATGATTCGCATGCCTTTGATCGACAGCGAGATTCAAGCGGCTTGCAAAACCGAAGGCGAGTTGGCCCAGGAGATTGCCGAGAAGTACAAAAAGTTCTACCGCAATCCGCAGGTCGACGTTTTTGTTAAGGAGTATCACTCAAAGCCGGTCGCGATTATCGGCGCGGTGAACGAACAAAGCCGGTTTGAGTTGCAACGCCGCGTTCGTTTGCTTGAGCTTTTGAGTTTTGCCAAAGGGTTGTCGCCAAAGGCCGGCCAGACAATCAACATCGTTCACTCGCCGCCGGCGCTGATGTGCCAGAAGGGTGAACCTGCGACTGACGACGCCGCGACCGCTTTCTCCAGTTATAAATTGAGCGACACGCTGCAGGGTGACCCGCGAGCCAACCCCTACGTCCAACCGGGCGACATCATCACCATTCCGGAAGCGAACCAGATTTACGTGGTCGGGAATGTATATACGCCGCTGACGATTCCGCTTCGGGAGCCCATCACGCTTTCGCGCGCGGTGGCGATGGCGGGCGGGGTTAGGCAGGACAGCAAGAAAGACAAGGTGAGAATTGTCAGGCAGCAAGCCGGCAGCACCAGCACAGAGATCGTGGTCGATCTAAACGCGATCGAAAAGAAACAGACTGAAGATATCGCGCTGCTGCCGAACGACATCATTGACGTGCCGGTTTCGGGAAGCAAGGCGTTCCTGCGCACGCTGCTCGGCACCGTCGCGCCTTCAGTCGCGCAACTTCCCGTCCGAATAGTTCCTTAGAAAATTGGATTTCGAATTTCGGATTTCGAATTTTTCTGGCCACTGCGAATTGGAAAATTTGCTGCCCGAGACCGAGTTAGATTCCGACCGTCATGGATAAGTTTGAGTTAGAGAAGAGAACGAAGCGGTTTGCCTTGAAAATAATCGCGTTTGCCGCCACGCTCCCGCATACCAAAACCGGTTCGATCGTTGAATATCAGTTGGTCAAGGCAGGGACGTCTGTAGGTGCGAACTATCGAGAAGCGAATCGCGCTGAGTCTCGGGCTGACTTCATTCACAAAATCGCGATTGTCGAAAAAGAGGCTTCCGAGAGCTGCTTTAGGCTTGAAATCTGTGATGAGGCTGACTTGGGGAACATTGAGCAAAGAACATGGCTCTTGCAGGAGTCTCGAGAACTGCTTGCCATTTTTACCAGCGTCGGGAAGAGCACCAAGTCCAACCGTGCAGGTGCATAAGACAAAATCCGAAATTCGAAATTCGAATTCCGAAATTCTAACTGTAGGTTAAAAGATGAAACCATCTAGTGAACTAATCAAAACGGAGCCTAGTCTTCCGCTCGATCGACCTGACTCTGGAAACGGCTCGCACGGCTACAACTACGGCGTCGATCCGAACGCGGAAGCCGAAGTTCATCTGCTTGACTACTGGCGCGCCATTCGCAAACGTCTGTGGCTGGTCATTAGTATCGTGGTGCTGGTAACGATGCTGTCCCTCGTCTACGTTGCCCGCAAACCCGACATCTATCAGACCGGCGCTCGCGTTCAGGTGGACCTGGAAAACAACGCCGCGCTGGTGGGCAAGACGCCTTACGTCTTTGGTCCCACGAATGATCCGGTTTACTTCAACACGCAATTGCAAATCCTGGTGAGCCCGGGACTAATGCGCCGCGTCGTGAAGACTCTCGACCTCGAGCACAACCCTGACTTCTTCAAAGGAAACTCGACGCAGAAGCGATCGTCCTGGCAGACGATCAAGGGCATGGCTGGGTTCGGCGGCAAAGATAAACCTGACGCGAACGCGAAACCAAAAGATGAATTGCAGTTGCGCAACACGGTCGCGGCGGCAACGTCGCATGAAGATCTGGCCGAGGCTAAACGGCTCGCTCCTTTCGTGGGTGCGATCCTCGGTGGTCTCAAGGTTGACCCGGTGAAGGAAACACGCGGACTCTACAAAGAGACGCGTCTGATCGACATCAGTTTCACCCACACGGATCCGGAAGTCGCTTCCAAAGTCGTCAATGCAATTGCCGAGACGTACGTCTACAACAACCTGGAAAAGAAGAGTGAGACGAATACGACGACGGGCGACTTTTTGCAGAAGCGCATTGCCGAACTGCAACAGCAGATTCGCACGGACGAAGAACGACTCGTCAACTATGCAAAAAACCACCAGATAATTTCCCTCGATGAGGGCCAGAATACGGTGGTTGAGCGCCTGAATGCGCTCAACAAACAACTCACCGAAGTCCAGGCCGCTCGCATCGACGCGGAAGAAGCGCTCAAGTCAGCCAATCGCCCCGGCGCGGCCCCGGCGCTGGCGGAGGCTGACGCCAGGCTGGCCAACGAATCCGAAGCAAAAGCTGCCGATTTGCGCCAAAAACGCGCGCAATTGATGGTCGACGCCACCGAGGAAGCGCCGGAAGTGAAAGAGGTCGATCAGCAAATTGCCGAGCTGGATCGCCAGGTCAAAGAGATTCGCAATCGCAAGAGCGCGACGTTGCTAACCAACCTCGAGACGGTCTACAGGCAAACACTCGGTCGGGAGCAGGCGTTGCGCGCGGCCTTTGAAAAACAGCGGGGGGAAACGCTCACGCAAAACGAAGCAGCGATCAACTACCGGATCATTCAGCAGGAAATCGTGACTAACAAAACCCTGCTCGATAATTTGCTGCAACGTTCAAAAGAGAACGACGTGATCATGGCCAGCAAGCCAAACAATATTTCGATCATCGATTACGCGATTACTCCCGATGGTCCAATTGGGCCAAACCGCGCCCGTACCGTCATCATTGGCCTGTTTCTTTCGTTGGGCCTGGGCGTAGGTCTGGCGTTGCTTTTGGAATATCTCGACGACACGGTCCATTCAACTGATGAAGTCGAGCGGCTGCTGCACCTGCCGGCGCTCGCCGTCATTCCTTCGGCCCTGGGTAATGGCCGCCAACGGCGCCGCCTCCTGGCTGGACCGGGTGGTCTGCAAAAGCGGAACGGCAATCCTTCGGAGAATCCGGAGTTGCTGATGAACGTCGACGGTCGCTCGCCGCTCGCCGAATCATATCGCCACCTGCGAACCTCGGTGCTTCTCTCTACGGCCGGCCGCGCGCCGCGATCGCTTTTGATAACTTCCAGTTTGCCGGGCGAAGGCAAGACGACGACTGCCGTGAACACTGCCGTCAGTCTCGCCCAGACCGGCGCCAGCGTGGTCATAATTGACGCCGACATGCGACGCCCGCGGCTGCGTTCGATTTTCGGGTTGTCGGAACGCGGCGGCTTGAGTTCGATTCTGTCGAACGATCTCTCTGAAGAAGAAATCCTCGCGTTGGTTTCAAAGGAAGAGGTCACTGGGCTCTACATGTTGACGGCGGGCCCGATACCTCCTAACCCGGCTGAACTGCTGGGCTCCGATCAAATGCGCCGGCTGTTGACGGTGCTGCAGTCGAAGTTTAATCACGTAGTGGTCGACTCACCGCCAGTCAGTTCGTTTACCGACGGCGTCCTGATTTCTACAATGGTTGACGGCGTCTTGCTGGTGGTGCACGGCGGTAAGAGTTCTCGTCACGTGGTGAAGCGCTCGCGGCAGTTGTTGCACGATGTGGGCGCGAAGATTTTTGGCGTGGTGCTCAATAACGTCAACTTGCAGTCGCACGATTATTACTACTACCAACGTTATTACGGCTCGCGCTACTACAAGAACGATGGCGAGGAAGAGGAGCCTGAGACCGCGGTTGCCGCCGCTGGGAACGGGCTGAATCTTCATTAGTGGATTAGGATTCTGGTATGAAGTTAATTGACCTTCCTGAAGTTCAGAAATTACCGGTTCTAGAAAAGTTGCGTTTGGTCGACGAGCTTTGGCTCTCAATGACGCCGGAGTTGGATCTGCTTGAAGTCTCTCAAGAGGAAAAAGAGATGTTAGACAAGCGTTGGGCAACGTTCTTGAGCGATCCCGACTCGGCGCTCACGCTAGAGGAGTTTCAGGAGAGAATGAAAACGCCTGAAGCATGAGCGACCTCCGCCTCCTACCCGAGGTCTTAGATGACACGGCTAAAGCTGCCCGGTGGTACGACGAGGAAGGGCACGAAGGTTTGGGAGATCGCTTTGTAAGCGTCTTCTATTCTTACCTGGAATGTATCCAGCAATACGGCGAGGCGTATCGGCCTGTCTACGACGACTTCCGCAGGATATTGCTTTATCCATTTCCGTACGCGATCTATTACCGCTACTACGACAACTGGGTGGTGGTCTCACTGCTAATCCATGCGGCGCGAAGCCCTCAACTGGTGAGGCGGCTGCTGCGAGATAGAAAAGCTAACTAGGATGCAATCAGCGATCGGCAAACCGCAGCCGGCTGCGAATATTTTGCCAACGTTATTCATTGATCCGCCAACCGGTTGGACGTCAATCGGGCTTCGTGAGTTATGGAATTACCGCGAGTTGCTCTACTTCCTGACCTGGCGCGACGTAAAGGTTCGTTACAAGCAGACCGCGCTCGGCGCTGCCTGGGCCATCATTCAGCCGCTCTTCATGATGCTGGCCTTCAGTTTGTTTTTCGGCCGGCTCGCCAAGGTTCCGTCAGACGGAATTCCGTATCCGATATTTACTTTTTGCGCGTTGCTGCCGTGGCAACTTTTTGCCCACGCCCTAACAGAATCGAGCAACAGTCTGGTCGCCAACGAACGACTCCTCACCAAGGTTTACTTTCCGCGACTGGTGGTGCCGATCGCGGCGGTCCTTGGCGGCCTCGTCGACTTCGCGGTGGCGTTTGTAATCCTGTTGGCGATGATGCTGTATTACGGCATTGTGCCGACCTGGGCGATCGTGACGTTGCCCGCTTTCGTATTGTTGGCCGTCATGACCGCGCTCGGCGTGGGCCTTTGGCTGTCGGCGCTCAACGTCAAGTACCGCGACGTCCGCTACACGATCAACTTCCTGATTCAGTTCTGGCTGTTTGCTACGCCGGTCGCCTATCCCAGTTCCTTAGTGCCCGAACGTTGGCGCGCACTTTACGGGCTGAATCCGATGGCGGGAGTGGTTGAAGGTTTTCGTTGGGCCCTGCTGGGAAACCAACCACCCGGAGCGATGCTTGCCGTTTCCATCGTGGTCGTGATGGTGATTTTGGTGGGCGGACTTTACTACTTCCGCCGCATGGAACAAGAGTTTGCCGATGTGGTTTGACCAGAAAGCAGCAAACGTCTGATAGAGACAAAGACTCACCAGGCAGACGCAGCTGCGGCGACGGTGGTTCGCGATCGGCTATACGGAAGATACCGATCGAACCAGGCCGCCCTCGATCCCGAGACTGAACGAAGACAACGCGCGCCGTATCTTCGCCATTTGATCAAGGCCCATTTTCCCGCGGACAGAAATGCACGAATTCTCGACCTCGGCTGTGGCAGCGGCGCGCTGCTCTATTTTCTGCGCGAGGCGGGTTACAAATTCACTGCCGGCGTCGACACCTCCGCCGAGCAGGTCGAGCAGGCGAGACAGTCAGGCTTCTCCGACGTTTATCAGGGGGACGTGTTCACTTTCCTGGCCGCGACGACCGCCAACTCTTACGACGTGATCGCCGCCTTCGACATCATCGAGCACCTGACCACTCATGAGCTTTTGACCTTCGCTGACGAGGTTCAGCGCGCCCTGGCGCCCGGCGGCGTTTGGATCATTCACGCTCCCAACGCTGAAGGATTCATGGGCAGCCGCATTCGTTATTCGGATCTGACACATGAGCAGGCGTTCACTCCGGCGAGCGTTGCTCAACTCGCTCGCGCGGCAGGATTTCGATCTTCAGAGTGTTTCGAAGACGCGCCGATCGTTCATGGCGTGAAGAGCATCGCGCGATTGTTCATTTGGAAACTCGGACGGGGCTTGTTGCGGCTGCTCTTCATGGCTGAGACTGGCGACACAGGTCGAAACGCAGTATTCAGTCAAAATCTATTAGCGGTTCTTCATAAGTAATCAAGGGCGACTTAGATGTTGGAATCGTGGAGTTTGAATCGTATTGCCTGGTCGTTGCGCAAAGCTCGGTTGCCGATCAAATCTTCAGACCTTGTGCTTGACGTTGGTTCCGGCGGCAATCCTCATCCTGCCGCAGACGTTTTGCTCGAGCGCTTTCTGGATCCCAAACACCGCTACAGCGCGATGGTGATCGACAGGCCCACAGTTCTCGCGGACGCCTGCAAGATGCCGTTCCGTGATAAGGCGTTTGATTTTGTCATCGCTTTTCACGTGCTTGAGCATGTGCCGAATCCTGCTGCGTTTCTGAAAGAGCTGCAGAGAGTTGGTAAAGCTGGATACATTGAAACTCCCAACGCGCTTTTCGAGCGGCTCGTGCCTTACGACGTGCATCTGCTCGAGATAATGCAGATCAAAGACACGCTATTCATCAACAAGAAGAGCGCAGCCAAACCGGACCAGTTCCTAAACGGACTGGCCTTGATTCAACACTCGCCAAAGTGGCGGCGCTTTTTCTACGGCAAGCCCGAGATGTTTCATGTCCAGTATTTCTGGAAAGGTACCATCAAATTTCAAGTATTCAATCCGGAAGTATCGTCGGATTGGTTCGTTGACCCCAAAATGAACGAACTCGATGAGCAGGCGTTCGTGACTAAAAACGACCAGAGGGGACTGCGAAGTATGGGACTCGCGGTGCTCAGGAAGTGGAATCGACTAAGAAAGAAGCGAGTTGACCTTGCTGAGTTGTTGGTTTGTCCGGAATGCCACGGTTTACTTTCCCAGCGTGATGACGTTGCCGATTGCGAGCAATGTCAGGTGTCCTATCCAGTCCATCCCGTACCGGACTTCAATCGTGCAGTAAGCTTGATGAGTAAGAGCCCGGCGCTACAGCGCTCCGCCTGATGCTGATTTCAGTTTGCATTCCTCAATACAATCGCTCGCGTTATCTGCTGGCGGTGCTGGAATCGATTCGGGTTCAGGATTATCCCGACGTCGAGGTTGTCATTTCAGACGATTGCTCCACTGATGACTCCCTGGAAGCGATTCCGAAGTACATTGCCGCGGCGCAAAGCACAACACACGTTCGCTTCAACTACATTCGCCAGCCAAAAAATCTTGGCTATGACGGAAACCTGCGGGCAGCGTTGAGCGCGGCAGGAGGCGAGTATTTGTTCGTCCTGGGAAATGACGATGCTCTGCCGGCGAAAGACAGTTTGTCGAAACTTGCCGCCATTCTTACGCAGCTGAATTTTCCGGACGTTTCGTTCACGAACTTTCATTTATTCGGCCAACCCAACGACGTGCAACGGCGCGCCCGAACCACGGCGGTGTTGGGTTCGGGACCTGACGTCGCCGCGCAGAATTTCCGCTCGTTCAGCTTTGTTGGAGGGCTGGCAATAAAACGTACCGCCTTCAGGGAACACAATACAGCTGACTACGACGGTTCAGTTTATGTGCAGATGTTTCTCGGCGCGCGCACCATCGCAGCCGGTGGCACGGTGGCGGCCATTTCGGAATCGCTCGTGGCGAAAGATGTTAACTTCCCGGACGAAATAGTTAATAGCTACCTCGACACGCTGATCCAAAAAAATCGCACCCTTCATCGCGAGTTTGGAGGATTGGATCAGGTTGCTCGCGTCGGTTGTGAGGCGATCCTGCCTTACGTACCGGCGCGGTCTCGCCAACGTTACATTCTGAAAATTTATGCGCAGCTACTCCTGCTGACCTATCCGTATTGGCTGCTCAACTATCGAAAGAATGGCGCCTACCGCGCGGCGGTGAATCTGGCGCTGGGCTGCTTTCCGCCAAATCTTGTCAGGACTTCCGGCGTCTCGGCAGTCGTCTATCTTTGCTTGATGATCTTGTATGCCGGTTCGACAGTGGTTGGGTTATTGGTTCCGGTTCGGCTGCTCGGCAGATTAGCGGCGTGGATATCAACTTTCTCAAAACGCTCTCAATCGCAGCCGAAGGGAATTCTCAAAACCGGCGAAGAATTGCCCGCCGCCTGATTAGCAATCCGTCTGAGCACTAGATCCGAACAATTGCGTATCCTAATTCCAGCTTTCGGTTTCGAAGATTGTTTTGTCGACAACGTCGAGAAGACGCTCGTGGAAATGGGCCACGAGGTCCGCACCCTCGGTTACATGTCGCAGAAGAAGTACTGGTCGTTGCCGCGATACGCGGCACGAGTTGCGCGCGAGATGATGATTGGCGACAAGCCTGACAGTGTCGGTCAAAAAATAATCAAACTGGCGCAGGAGTTTAAGCCCGAAGTCGTTTTGTCAGTCACCGGTCTCTTGCATCCGGTGGTCCTGGAAGAACTCGGCAAGTTTGCGCGCGGTCGTCGCGTTATCTGGTGGGGCGACCCGCCCGCCAACAGTCAGAAGTGGGGAATACTTGATCCCGGCTGGGACTGGATCTACGTCAAAGATCGCGTGGCCGAGAAGAAGTTGCGCCTGGTCGGACGCAACGCGCACTTGCTTCACGAGGCGATGAATCCACGCTGGCATAAGCCGGTCGCTGAACAGAGAAATGGCGCTGTTGTCGTGGTTGGAAACTATTACGCCTTTCGTCAGGCGATCGTTCTCAAACTAATTGGCGACGGAGTGGCGTTTGAACTTTATGGCGCCCGCCCGCCACGTTGGGCGCATCCGGAAATAAAAAAACTGCATACAGGAAAATATGTTACCGGGGAAGAGAAGAGCCGGGTGTTCGGTGAAGGCGCTGCCTGTCTAAACACTTTCAGCCTCGCAGAGGGCAACTCCCTTAACTGTCGGGCGTTTGAAGTGGCCGGAGCCGGCGGGTTGCAGATCATCGAAAACCGAACGGTGATTGAGGAGTGTTTCGAACCGGGAAAAGAGCTGCTGACCTTTGGCACTTATGAAGAATTGCTCGCTCACATTAAGCGGGCCAAAAGTCATCCGCAGGAAATGCGACCTATCAGAGAGGCCGGCGCCCGACGTGCGCTCGCGGAGCACACGTATCGCCACCGGCTTCAGGTCATTCTCGATGCGTTTGCATAGATTGTTTGTCGAAATCACGCACCGCTGCGACCAGGAATAGACGTGGAAAGCGAAGTTAATCTGAATTTTCCCGCAACAGGCGAATCGCTCAAAACAACCGGGACTTCCGTGTTGGGCCGAATTAGCCGAGGTCTGGGCGGACTTTCCCTAAACGCAGCGGTAAACATCCTCAGTCAAATCACGATCGTCCCCGTCGCTTTATATGCCTGGGGCAAGATTCGCTACGGCGAATGGCTGGTGCTAACCGGCCTGGTTACTTTTCTCAGAATTACCGACTTGGGCATACAGACCGTTGTTGTTAACCGACTATGTGCCACTTACGCCCTCGATGATCGCGACCAAATGCAACGCGAACTTCACAGCGCGCTGCGAATTCAGCTGCCGTTAGTGTTGGCGGTCGGACTGTTGTGTACGGCACTACTTATAGTTACTCCGGTGGACCGGCTTTTTGAGTTGCAGACAGTATCGAAAGTCACCTTTGTCGCCGTTGGCAGCATTCTGGTGTTTGAGCTGCTCATCAGCATTCCGATGGGAGTGGTCAACAGTATCTACCGGGCAACCGGGCGATTGGCGCGGGGCAGCGTGCTCATCGCGTGTCAACAGGCAGCGGTAATGGTTCTTACGGTCGCCTTCATCGCGCTCAATTCCGGCTTTGTAAGTTTGGCGATAATTAGACTAGGCATAGGGATACTTGCGGCACTCTGGATTATTTACGATCTGCGCCACCTTTACCCCTGGCTGCAGCTATGGGGCAACGACGGAAGCTGGCGACAAGGCGCGGCCATGTTGGGTCCGGGACTCTTGTTCATGATGGTTCCGTTAGCCGATTACTTATCGATTCAGTTTACCCTTATGGTGGTGCAGGGCTCGCACGATGGCGGAGCAGTTAGCCGGCTGGCTACGCATCGAACGGTAGTAAATATGGCAATGATGGGGAGCACTCTGCTGATGAGCGCGGTTTGGCCGGAGTTTACCACTCTCCACGCTCGCTCTGAGAACGACAAACTTATCAAACTCCATCGCACGCTGGCGCGAATGAATACGTGGCTTGTAGGACTGATCGCGTTTGGCATGCTGCCCTTCGTTGCGCTGGTTTATCCTTTATGGACCGCGGGGCGACTGTCGATTGATAGTTGGACGTTGACATTCCTGGTGCTGCGAATGCTGGTGTGGAGTACCTGGAGCCCCAGCATGATACTGCTGTGCTCAATTAACAAACACAAATTTGTAGGGCTCACACTTATCGGCGCCGCCCTGCTGACCGGAGGCGTTTCGGTGTGGCTGGTGCCAAAGATAGGAATAAGCGGCGCCGCCTTGGCTCAGCTCATCGGTGACATTTGCGTTTCCGCCTGGCTCATACCTCTGTTGGCTGCGCGGGAGATCAAGGATAGCGTCTGGGGCTTCTTCGGCAAATCAATGCGAGGATTAGTAACCGGAATAGTAATCCCGGTAGGGGTTGGCTTGATAGGGTGGCGTCTCATGCCTCCCGGCTTGTTTCGCCTGGTGAGCCTGATACCGGTCGTTTTCGTCCTGGCGCTCTGGTTGATGTGGCGAGAACTAACACCCGCGGAGAAGGGCATCGGTAATCATTTCCTGCGCGGCGCCTTAAGACCAGTAGTCGTGACAGACAGCAAGTAAGAGAACTGCGTGGTCGCGCTCCGCCGGCGCTGGCTCGAGTGTTTAAGTCAAATGAAACTTAATTATCACAAGTGGTTCACCGGACGCTGGGGTGAGGTCAGAATTCATGCAGTTTTAGCCTCAGTAGTTTGCCTGACCCTGGTCTTATGGGAGGCTCGCGTCACCTTGGTGGTTGGCGGAATTTTGTGCTTTGTGACGTACGCGTATCTTGGCTTCCGCGAAGCCCGGAAGTCGCCGCTCTGGCTCAGCCCGTTGTCGTTCTATTTTTTTTGGTACTGCGTGGGACTGGGGGCTTCACCTCTTTATATCGGGCTGATTACGACTGACGATTCGGTGAGATTCGTCAGTGATTCTACAATGGTCTCAATGCCTGACCTTGCCCTGGGATACGTGATCTTTCTGCTTGGATCGCTCGCAATGCATTTTGGCGTACAAATCTTTCGTCCTCAGGCTCCGCTGCAGGAAAAGGAAACTCTGGGCAAGAATTTCCTGGGGGCATTGGGCATGGTTTGGGTGGTCGGATTGATATTTCAGGTCAATCCGTCCTTCTTCAGTTTCCTCGGCGGAGCCCTAAAGATATTTTCCGTTGCACTACTGGGTTCGGTTTGTGGGTTCGCGATCGTTGAACGTCGGACTCTTGGATTGTCTCGGGTAGCCTTTTTCTTCCTTCTCGTGCTGGGAACCACGGGCCTTTTCTTTGGCAATCTCGCCTCTGATTCCAAGACGTACATAATGTTTTCATTCCTGCCGCTCTTCTGGTTCTTCCTGATCAGACGGCGCCTAAGAGTATGGATTCCACCCTTGGCGCTTGTTTTGGGCCTGTTTTATTTGGCGACCGTTGCGCCCGTAATTCAGACCGCGCGAATGCGGCCGGCCGAGGAGGGCACTACCACCAGGGAACACCTGATCGAAACTTTCGACAATTGGAGAAGAGAGACGCCCGCAGAATTAAGCCAGTCGTTCCTGGGAGACCAATTAGACCAGTTTCTAAGAAGACAGTTTGATGCGGTGCCGGTGGGTTTTCTGGTGGGTGAAGTCGACAGAAACGGATTGATGCTCGGCGAGACCATGAAGTACGCGAGTTACGCTTTTATTCCGAGACTGCTTTGGCCGAATAAACCAACAGTCACCCGCGGCGGTTGGTTTAGCACCTATCTCGGCTTATACGAGATTGAGGCCGAAGCGACCACTGCTATCGGGATGACCGCGGTGGGCGAGCTCTATTGGAATTTTGGCATCATCGCCGTCCTGATTGGGATGGCCGTGATTGGGTGCGCAGTGGGCTTTCTCTGGAATTTAGCTTTAGCCGACCCCCGTGGTAGACCGATCCACCTCTTGCTTTACGTGTCTATCATGCTCGCTATGCCCGACATGGCGGAAGCGGTTCAAGTTTTCGTGACCCTGGCTGTGACCTTCCTGACGTTCAAAGCAGTCTTCGTGTTCATGGATGTGGTTGCCCGAGTTGGCAGAAGAACGCCGGTGCCGGTGCGGCCGTCAACGCCTTTGGGAGTGCGACACCCGTCATAATGGAACATCTCCTGCAAGATCAGATCGCAGATCAGTATTACGACACCACGGCGAAGAGATCACACTCAGCCGCGCTCTCACATTATGTAAACTGGTCAAAGTCATTCACCACGCAATTCAAACCCTGGCTCCCAACAGACAAGAATGCTGTCTGCTTAGACCTTGCGTGTGGCTGCGGAGAATTTCTTCATCTGTTGGAGTCGGCCGGTTATGCAAATACGGCTGGAGTCGACTTGTGTGAAGAGGAACTGGTACAGGCGCGGCCCTATGTTAAGGGCTCGCTGGTTCATGCGAACGTTCTCGATCATCTGAAGTCGCTGGAAACAGGCTCGACGGATTTCATTACCGCGCTCAATTTCCTGGAGCATCTGCACAAGGACGAGTTGCTGGCAACTCTTCACGAATGCAGAAGGGTGTTGCGCAAGGGGGGCACGCTGGTAGCCATGGTGCCCAATGCGATTTCGCCTTTCGGCAGTGTCACGCGCTACTGGGACATAACCCACGAGTGGGCGTTCACGCCAAATAACTTTTACCAACTGGCAGCGCTTACCGATTTTGACTCAACGATCGATTTTCGCGAATGTGGGCCGATTGCGCACGGGTTGCGCAGCCTCGTGCGTTACTTCCTTTGGCGAATAATCCGTTGCGGTATCGCGTTGTGGTTTTTGATTGAGGTTGGCACGCGGCGGAGTTCGGTCTTCACTATGGATATGTTAGTAAGGCTACGCGTTAAAGATCAGTAGCTACTGTCACCTTCGTGGGCACCAACGACAACAGGATGGCGACGTGGTTGAAGCGAGCTACGTTACCGTGGCACATCCGTGGTATCCCGAGGTTACTCTATTCGTCTCGCCATCTTTTCCTCGGAGCCGAGCCCAAACTTTTTCGGTTGGGGAGCAATGCTCGCATCTTCCTGAATCCGGAAGACTACACTCATTGCATGATGTTTTATGGCCGGTATTCATCCGAGATTGTAAATGTGTTTCGACATTTTGTCCGGCCTGGCGATGCGGTTATCGACGTCGGCGCGCACATCGGATATTTAACCCTTCAGTTGGCAACGTTGGTCGGGCAAAACGGTAAAGTCTACAGTTTCGAACCTGATCTCAGGGTTGCGGTGGATCTCGACAAGTCGATAGCCGCCAGCAAGATGAACTGGATACATGCTTTCCGTCTGGCCTTAACGGCTGAAAAGGGAAACATTGAATTCTACCTCGCTCAGGGTCTCGGTTCTTCGACGGCAGTCAAAGCCAGCGAACATCTCAACGTCACCCCGACGGTTGTTCAGGGCGCGCCTTTAGATCAGCTTGTGGCCGAGGGCCAGGTAGTAGACAAGATTCGTCTTATCAAGATTGACATTGAAGGTTTCGAGATTGAGGCTCTCAGCGGCATGAGAGAACTCATCAAGCGAAGCCGTCCCATCATGGTGGTTGAAGTCAATGAAGAACGACTTACGGCTCAAGGCGAGAGTTCGACGCGTCTGTTGCAACTACTGGAGTCGTTTGATTACAAAGTTCGAGCCTTGGATAGACCAAAGAGACTGCTAAACCGGTCGCATGACTTCGTGACCAGGCCGATTTCGGACGACCTGCGTTCGCAGCGTTACTACGACGTGTTATGCGTGCCCAATTAGACGAACGTCAGCCAATGATTGAAACCTTCGCCGTTACAGAACTACCAGCCGCTGTTTCCGCGACGCCGGATTCGCTCGTTAAATTTTCAATCGCCGCGAACGTTTGTTCGGCAGACAGCGCCTTAATTAGTTACACCGTTCAGAATTGGCTGCGAGTGTTCGCGGAGAGGCTGTCTGAGATTTTGCTGGTGGTGGACGAACGTCCTTTGAGTGGCAGAATTGCTGAGCAACAGCGCCGTGTATTCGAAAGTGGCGAACTCTATGCAGCTTTAGATGAGGTGGTGAAAGTAGACCCCAGAATAAGGTATTGCGTGCTCAACTACGGCTCAGTCGCAAGAACCGGGCAGAAATGGTTCCAGGAATCTAACATCCTAAGATGCCAGGCCGGTACTCCGATTTTTGCATTTGCCCAGGCGATTGAAGAATCATCCGCAGACATAATTCTGCGCACCGATGCCGATATGTTGTTCTGTGATAGCGGCTGGGTGGATCAGGCTATCGGAATTTTGCAACGAAATGAGATTGACGTGGTAGAACCGCCGAAGCTCGGAATGGATCTGCGCCCCTCCTACCAATTGGTTTCAACCCGGGCCTTCATGGTGAAGCGCTCCGCATTTGTCGCGAATTGCTTGCCGCTCAAGGCCCATCGGATTGATTTAGCGCGGCGAGTGCACCGGTTTATCAATGGCAGATCGTCGTGGTTGGCTCTAGAGGAAATATTCGAAAAAGAAAAGAAGAGCAATCGCATCAGGCACACTATTCTGCAGTCACAGTTGGGATTTTCAGTCCACGTATACAATCGTGAAGACGTCCACGTCGCGGGTTTTCAAGAGATGATTTCGCTAGTTGAGTCCAATCGAGTTCCCGCCGCACAGATAAAGCAGGGATGGAACCTGGTTCGCGAAGCCTGGCTGCGGTCTTAATACTACTCACCGGTGATTCTTTCATTACAGTCAACCACGTTCAGCAAGTATGGCGGGATTCCCACCTATAACCGGCTGCTGTGTCGCGTGTTGAATGAAATCAGCAACGGCGAAGAATGCCGCGTCTTGATTGCGACGGATGAAAACTCTGACATCGAAGCGCCGGCGAGAGAATTTCCGCAGCTTCAAATCGAAGCCTTTGATCAAAATCGGCTGGCGCTGATTGTAAAGTTCATCAAGACCGTCTTGACCCGCCCGGTGGACCTCGTGCTGCTGGGCCACGTGAATTACGCGCCGCTCGGTTGGTTGCTGAAGAAGCTTAGACCACAGTCGCGTTACGGTGTGATGCTGTATGGCGTTGACGCCTGGCCGCGACTGCCGTGGCTGAAACGACGCGCATTGCAGCAGGCTGATTTCCTGATTTCAATCAGCGACTACACAAAACGACGGGCCGTTGCGGCGAACGATTTAGGGGAAGCTGTTTACTTGTTGCCGAATGCGCTGGAAAAGGTTGAGGTTGACGTTGACCAGGCAAACAACAGATCTCAGGGCGCTCCGGCAGTGGGAACCAAGCTGCTGTCCGTCTGCCGTTTGGAAGAATCGGAACGATACAAGGGCGTCGACAAGGTCATCGAGAGTTTGCCCACAGTCGCGAGGCAGGTGCCAAACGTTCAGTACGTTGTCGTGGGCGACGGCACGGATTTAGAGCGGCACAGAAAACTAGCGGAGACACACGGCGTCGCAGATCGAGTTCACTTCGTGGGCTTCCTGAGTAATGAAGGGTTGCAAGCGTGTTATCGGGACTGTGATGTGTTCGTGATGCCCAGCGCGGGCGAAGGATTTGGGTTCGTATTCCTCGAAGCCATGAAATATGGCAAAGCGATCGTCGCGGCAAACAGCGGCGGGGCGCCGGAGGTGGTTGAGGATCAAGTCACCGGTCGTCTGGTGGAATATGGGAATGAAGACGAACTGGCGCAGGCTTTGATCGAACTCTGTCTCGATCCGGAAGAGCGCGCGCGGCTGGGAGCAGCCGGTTATCAACGTCTGCAAGAGAGATTCACCTTCGCTCAGTTCAAACAGAAGTTGACCGAGATTCTTGCCGCGGAGTTGCCGCCGAAGGTTGTTTCGGGCGCCCAGCTTCCGGTTGAGAGCACGACTCAGGTTCCTTAAGGCGCGGTGTGACAAGCAGCATGAATGTTTTGCAAGTAACACCGTCATTTTATCCGGCGGCGCATTATGGTGGACCAATCTACTCCGGATACAGCTTGTGCAATCACCTGGCGAAAATTCCGGCGCTCGACCTCAGGGTGCTCACGACTGACAGCGATGGTCCAAACAGAATCGACGTTGAGCGGGCCGATGCGATTCGCGAGCGCGCCTATCCCGTCTATTACTGTCGCCGCTGGTTCGGTTCAGATTTCGCGCCGGGAATGTTTGCGCGGTTGCCCGGTTTGATTCGGTGGGCCGACGTCGTTCATCTGACGGCGGTCTATTCGCCGCCCACGATTCCGACCCTTCTGCTGTGCAAACTGTTTCGAAAACCGGTTGTGTGGTCGGTAAGGGGCGCGCTGCAACGCTGGCAGGGAACCACTCGCGCCTTTGCGAAAAAAAGTGTCGAACGCATATCCGATTCGCTTTGCGACAAAGAGCGGATCGTCATGCACGTCACGAGCGAGGAGGAAGCTCGAGCAAGTGGGGAAAGAATCAAGAACGCGCGGATGGCGGTCATTCCCAATGGTGTTGACGTGCCGCCGGCGAATGGCGCCCGGCCATGGCGACCCGACAACCAGCTGCGTCTCTTGTATCTGGGCCGGCTTCATCCAATCAAAGGGATCGAAAACCTGCTGCACGCTCTCGTCAAGTTGGACCAAACGGTGCGTCTTTCGATCTGTGGCAACGGCAGCAAGCAGTATGAGCGGAAGCTGAAGTCGCTCGTGGAAGATCTTTTGTTGACTGGTCGCGTCAACTTTCTCGGCGCCGTCGCGGGCCAGGCAGAAAGAGAATCAATTTCGCGAAGCTGACGTCTGCGTGGTGCCGTCCTTTTCTGAGAACTTCGGCATGGTGGTGGCGGAATCGCTCGCTACCGGAGTGCCCGTAATCGTCAGCAAGGGCGCGCCGTGGTCCGAAATTGAAAAGCACGGTTGTGGGTTGTGGGTAGGAACCGATCCTGATTGTTTGGTCGAGGCAATCAAACACATTTCGGACAGTCCGCTGGCGGTCATGGGAAAAAAAGGTCGCGAGTGGATGGAGCGTGACTTTACCTGGCCCGCCATCGCGGAGCGGATGAACGACGTGTACCGCGACCTCGTCGAGATCTCTAGTAGTGTCGCAATTTGAAGTTTTCTCTGCGCAGCCTCCGCGTCCTCTGCGACTCTGCGGTGAGATCTAGGGCAGATGGGTTCACCGCAGAGACGCAGAGCACGCCGAGTCAGCGCAGAGAGTTGAAACCGCGACACGATCGAGATCGCTCCGTCGTTGTCGGTCCGGATATTGTTCCCAGTTGACCATGTTGCGATCTCTTCTCGAACGCGTTAGTCGTAAGGTTGTCCTCAAAAGACGACTGCCCGCGCGAGTTGGCGGTCAACACATCTACGTCTCTCCGGACGCGGCACTCAAATTCTGGAAGCGCAATTTGGATCACACCGATCCGGCCTTGTTTGACTGGGCCGCGGAGTTTATCAAACCCGGCGACGTGGTCTGGGACGTTGGCGCGAACGTGGGCTTGTTTAGTTTTGCGGCCGCGAGTTTGAGCGGACCCGAGGGCCAGGTGTTGGCAATCGAGGCGGACTTGCACCTGGTTGAGATTCTTCGACGGTCGGCCCGTTCGCAAGGCGCTGAAACCGCGCCCGTCGTCGTGCTTCCGGTGGCAATCAGCGACGAGGTCGGTGTCGCAGAGTTTGTGATCGCCGCGCGCGGTCGGGCCGCGAATCATTTGGCGAACACGGTTGGCAGTTCACAGGCCGGCGGTGTCAGAGAAAAAATTATGGCGATGACGGTGACGCTGGATTGGTTACTCGAAAGATTTCCGGCGCCAAACATTCTCAAAATCGATGTCGAGGGAGCGGAGCACCGAGTGTTGCAAGCGGCGGAGAAACTTCTCGCCACTCATCGGCCAAACGTCCTGTGCGAAGTTCATTCCACAAATCGGCAAACGGTCGCGGACATTTTAGGAACGCACGGCTACAAGATGTTCGATTTGGAAGCCATCGGCAGTGAAAGAACGGCTTTGCAGTTGCCATCTTTCAACACTTTGGCTTTACATCCTCAGGCGGTGGTTTCCAGTCACTGACCTGCACGCTTCGTATTCGTTCAGTTTGCCTATGCGGCCCTTTGCGAATCCTTAGCGTCCGTTGCGGTTAAGCGAATACCACAACCGCAAAGTTCGCGAAGTTAAGACGCAAAGGCCCGCAAAGAGAATCTGCGAAGGCAAAACTAAGCCAGTACCATGCAGCTTTAATTATTTTGATACCGGTAACCTTAATCGTAACTACGCGGAATGAAGAGGCGAACATCGAGAAGTGTCTGCTCAGCAGCCACGACTTCATCGACCAGGTTTTCGTCATCGATTCCGACAGCGAGGATGGAACGGTCGACATCTCCCGGCGCTACGCCGAAGTCGTCAACTTGCCGTACAACCACACGAAAATCATCCCCTGGATATATCAGTGGGGCCTCGATAATTTACCCATCCGCAACGAGTGGGTCTTCATACTTGAAGCTGACCAGGAGCTGACCCCGGCGCTGAAAAAAGAGTTGCTGGAACTTTTCGCCAAACCGGCGATTAATGAGAACGGATTTTATGTGCGACGCGAGCAGGTCTTTCGCGGCCAAACTCTGAGGTTTGGTGGTTATGGTTCGAAGTACATGCTCAAACTTTTCCGACGCACCGCGGGGCGGCTCGACCCGGATGAAACCGACACGCGAGTTTACGTCGACGGCGAGGTCGGCAAGCTCTCGTCGCCCATTGTCGAAAACAATTTGAAAGAGAACGACATCCTTTTTTACCTGCAAAAGCACCTGCGTTACGCAGAGGTGTTTGCGCAGGAGGAAGCGCAGCGACGGCGGAATGGCGTCGTTTGGAAAACTGCGCCAGCGTTTTTTGGTACTCCGGATCAGCGTGTCCTTTGGTTCAAGCGACTGTTCTACCGCTTGCCGTTATTTGTCAGACCGTTCATCTATTTCTTCTATCGCTACTTCATCCTGCTGGGTTTCCTAGACGGGAAACAGGGAAGCATCTTTCATTTCATGCAGGCGTTTTGGTTCAGGATGGTGTGGGACATCCGGCTCGAAGAAATTATGAAAGCTTCGGGTACGGATGGAGACCGTGCGGAGTCAGCGCAAAAGCTGCCGCCACTTGAAATCCGCAATTCGAAATCCAAAATCCCCAATTCCTAAGTTATGTGTGGCATCTGCGGAGTAATTGATTGGACTGAGCCGTCGCGCGCGTCGGAGCTGGCTGGAAGGATGACTCCGACGATGCGGCATCGCGGGCCGGACGACGAGGGTTATCTCGACCGTGGGCGACTCGGCATCGGCATGCGCCGCCTCAGCATCATCGACATCGAAGGCGGACATCAGCCCATCTTTAACGACGCCGGAACCGTCGGCGCCGTTTTGAATGGCGAGATCTACAACTTCCAGGAGCTGAGCGCGCAACTCGCTGAACGCGGTCACCGGTTCCATACACGTTCGGATACAGAAGTGGTCGTGCGCGCTTACGAAGAGTGGGGCAGTGAATGCGTCAACCGACTGCAGGGAATGTTTGCGCTGGCAGTTTGGGACGGAAGGAAAAGTTCCGAGTTTCAAGTTTCGAGTTCTGAGTTGAACGCGAACGACGATGAAGGCACATTGTTTCTGGCCCGCGACCGTCTGGGAATCAAACCGCTTTACTACACAGCAAACAGTAGACAGCAAACACTAGACAGCAATTATTTTCTTTTTGCGTCCGAGGTTCGCACGTTGCTGGCCAGTGGGGTGGTGCCGCGGCAGCTTTCACGTGATGCGGTTGAAAGTTATCTGCTGTTTGGATCAGTCAGTGAGCCGTTGACTTTGATCGAAGGCGTGTACTCGCTGCCGCCGGGCCACCGGATGACGATCTCGCTTGGAGCCCAACGGGGCTCGATGAATGTTCAGCAGTATTGGAGCATCGCCGCCGCGCCGGCGCGCAACGGTCATGCGGGCGCGCATGACCTCAAGACCGCCGCGAAGCACGTACGCACTTTGCTGGAAGCGAGTGTGCGAGGCCACCTGATTGCCGATGTTCCGGTCGGCGTATTCCTCAGCAGCGGCATCGATTCCACGGCGCTCGCGGCGCTCGCGAGTCGCGAAGTTGCCGGCGTTCACACGTTCACCGTCGCTTTCCCGGAAGACAAATTCAGTGAAGCGACCCTCGCGCGGAAGACGGCCCAGCGCCTGGGGACGACGCATCAGGAAGTGATGCTGAGCGGCGACCAAATGCTCGCGGGGCTGGACGACGCGGTGGGCGCGCTCGATCTGCCGACCATCGACGGCATCAACACTTATTTTGTTTCGGCGAGCGCGCGCCAGACCGGATTGAAAGTGGCACTCTCAGGACTCGGCGGCGACGAAGTGTTTGGCGGCTACAACACGTTTCGGCGGACGCCGCAGTACCAACGCCTGGCGGCCGCCGGGAGTCGCGTTCCTGCCGGAGTGAGATCCGCGATGGCCGGAGCGATGGCGGGAAGTGGCGGGCGCTTCATGTCCGCCGACGGGGCGCGAAAGATTGCGGCGCTTTGGAAAGATGCCGATGAGTTGCCCGATCCTTATTTCTTTGGGCGTTTGCTGTTTACCCCCGCGCAGGTTTCAGAGTTGATGAACGAAACGGTGTCCAATGAGGCGAATGAGGCGATGTCGCCGTGGCGGGAATGGCTGACGGCAAGTGCCGTTGCGGCGCGGCAGTTGGATCCGTTTGCTGCAGTGTCGTGTCTTGAGGCGCAGTCGTACCTCGTCAACACACTCTTGCGCGACACGGATTCGATGAGCATGGCCCACTCGCTCGAAGTGCGCGTGCCGTTTCTCGATCATCCGCTCGTTGAGTTTGTCACGCACCTGCCGCAGGAAGTGAAGCTGCGCAAAGGAGTGCCAAAGGCTTTGCTGGTGGCCGCGCTGGACGATCTTCTGCCGTCTGAAGTAGTTAACCAAACCAAGCGCGGCTTTACGTTTCCCTGGGCCACGTGGCTGCGTGGACCTCTGAAGGACAGGGTTGCGACTGGATTTTCTGAACTGTCGCCGGCCTTGCAGGAAGTTCTTGACGTCAAAACAGCAAGCGACGTTTGGCAGAGTTATCTGGAGGGGAAGACGACCTGGTCGCGACCGTGGAGCCTCTATGTTCTTAATGAATGGACGAAGCGGCACCTGTAAGAATTGGCCGCGGGTTAACGCGGAGACACGCGGATCAGGAAGGGAAGGACTCGGCGAGGGAGATGCGAAGAGTGGAACTTAGTTTGTCTTGCCTTTGCTGATTCGCGCGCATCCGCGTTAATCCGCGGCTGACCAACAAATTCGAAATCCGCAATCCGAAATTTATAACATGTACATTCTTGGCATTAACGCGTATCACGGCGACGCCGCCGCGGCATTGATCAAAGACGGGCGCATCGTCGCTGCTGTCGAAGAGGAACGCTTCAATCGAGTGAAGCATTGTGCGGGATTTCCGGCGCAGTCCGTTCGCTACTGTTTGGAAGCGGCCGGCATCGGCATTGAAGAGGTTGAACACGTCGGCGTGTCGCGCGATCCGTCGGCCCATCTGCATAAGAAAATTCTGTTTGCAGCGTCGCGGGCAGCTAAACAGAGTGGGCGGTGGGCAGTGGGCAGTGGGCAGGAAGGGAGACGGCAGACGGCGGTCGATACGGTCGGAACGGGGGAAAGGGGAACGGGTAAAGGGGAAGAGGAGAGTGGCAGTGCCAACCATGGCATAGCAGGCAACGGCGGCGACCATCGCTTGAGAGGCAATGGCGGCAACGACAGGGAAAGCAACGGCCGCAACCATCGCGCGGAAGGCAGCGGTCGGGGTCCGGGAATTTTTCGCCAGGTGAAAGACCGGCTGAACAACGCCGCGAAGGTTCGCGATCTCAAAGACGACCTGGCCCAGGCGTTGGGCGTCGCCAAGGGAAGTTTGCGCGCGCAGTTTCACAACGTCGAACACCATCGCGCGCATCTGGCGAGCTCTTTTTACGTTTCACCTTTTGAACGTGCCGCGTTGCTTTCGATCGACGGCTTCGGCGACTTCGTTTCCACCATGTGGGCGCTGGGAGAAGGGAACTCAATCAAAGTGCTCGGGCAGGTTGAGTATCCCCACTCGACCGGCATCGTTTACACGGCGACCACCCAGTTCATCGGTTTCCCTTACTACGGCGACGAAGGCAAGGTGATGGGCCTCGCGCCCTACGGCCGGCCGCGCTACATCGAAGAGTTTCGCGACATCATTCGCACCGAAACCCGCGGGCAGTTTCGCTTGAACCTCGACTACTTTCGTCATCATGCCGAAGGCGTGGACATGACCTGGGACCAGGGCTCGCCGATGATCGGGCAAATTTTCTCAGACGAGTTTGCGCGGACGTTTGGACCACCGCGCGAGCAAGGCGCGGCGCTGACTGAGCGCGAGCACGACATAGCGGCGAGCCTGCAACTGCGTTTGGAAGAAGTCGGCTGGCACGTTCTCAATCATCTGCACGCGGAAACGGGTCTGACGGATTTAGGACTCTCCGGCGGCGTCGCCTACAACTCGGTGATGAACGGCAAGATTTTATTGAACACGCCCTTTCGCCGCGTCTACGTGCAACCGGCGGCCGGCGACAGCGGCACGGCGCTCGGCGTCTGTTATGAGATTCATAACGGGATTTTGAAACAGTCGCGCGGCGAAATCATGCTCGGCGCTTACACCGGTCCGGAGTTTACCAGTGACGAGATTCGAAAAGAGTTGGAGGCAAGTGAACTGACTTTCGAGACTCTCGCTGACGCCGAAGTCACGCGGCGCGCGGCGCAGGACATTGCTGACGGCCTCGTGGTCGGTTGGTTTCAGGGACGCATGGAGTTTGGGCCGCGCGCGCTCGGCAATCGCTCGATCGTAGTCGACCCGCGCCGGGCCGAGATGAAAGACATTCTCAACGACCGGATCAAAAAGCGTGAGCCGTTTCGGCCGTTCGCGCCGTCAATTCTCGAAGAACGCACGGCGGATTATTTTGAGCAGGACCATCCGGCGCCGACGATGTTGATGGTCTACCAGGTTCGGTCGGAACGTCGCGCTGAAATTCCGGCAGTCACGCACGTCGATGGCTCGGGCCGCTTGCAGACGGTTTCACGCGAAGTGAACTCGCGTTATTACCAACTGATCTCGGACTTCAACGATCTGACGGGCGTGCCGGTTGTGCTCAACACGTCGTTCAACGAAAACGAGCCGGTCGTTTGCACGCCGCGACACGCGATTGATTGCTTTCTGAAGACGCGAATGGATGTTTTGTATCTGGGGAACTGCGTGGTTCGACGAATTGCGTAGTTTCGAGTTTCGAGTTTCGGGTTTCGAGTTTCGAGTCACCGCACCCCGGTGAGAGCTTCCAATTAGACAGCCGCTCAAACTTCCGCTGCCAATTTAGGAGAACAATAATGGCGACTTTCAAGAAGTTTGAAGAGATTGAGTGCTGGAAAAGAGCCCGTGAATTAACGCGTCGGATCTATAAGATCTCAGCCGAGGCGCCATTTGCGAGGGATTTTGGTTTGAAGGACCAGATTCGCAGGGCCTCTGTCTCCGTGATGTCCAATATTGCAGAAGGCTATGACCGCAGTGGCACTGGAGAATTCGTTCAGTTTCTGGCCACCGCCAAAGGCTCTGCCGCCGAGGTTAGGTGTCAACTCTACGTGGCATCAGACCAGGGATACATTCAAGAGCGTGATTTCATCGAACTCAACGCTCTCGCGGCCGAGACCGGAAGCATGGTGGGTGGTCTAATGAAGTATCTGCGAAGCTCCGGCTACAAAGGAACCAAGTACAGGACTGTGCGAACGTAGACAGCAACGGATATAAACTGTGCCTCGGCAGGCAAACTCGAAACCCGAAACCCGGAACTCGAAACTTATGAGAATACTCGTCACCGGCGGCGCCGGCTTTATCGGATCGCATTTGTGTGAACGGTTGCTCGCGGACGGTCACGACGTTCTGTGTCTCGACAACTTTTTCACCGGCCGCCGAGTCAACATCGCCAGGCTGCTCGACGATCGTCACTTCGAATTAATTCGTCACGACGTGATCGAACCGATACTGCTGGAGGTCGATCAGATTTACAACCTTGCCTGTCCCGCGTCGCCGATTCACTACCAGTACAATCCGGTCAAGACCGTGAAGACCAGCGTGATGGGAATGATCAATATGCTGGGCCTTGCGAAGCGCGTGCGCGCGAGAATTTTGCAGGCGTCGACGTCGGAAGTTTACGGCGACCCGCTCGTGCATCCGCAGCCGGAAGAGTATTGGGGCAACGTCAATCCGATCGGGCTGCGCTCGTGCTACGACGAAGGCAAGCGCATCGCCGAGACGCTGATGATGGATTATCACCGGCAGAATCGCGTCGATACGCGCATCGCGCGAATTTTCAACACCTATGGCCCACGCATGCTGGAAGACGACGGCCGCGTGGTTTCAAATTTTGTAGTGCAGGCGCTGCAAGGGAAACCGCTGACGCTTTACGGCGCCGGGGATCAAACGCGATCGTTCTGTTACGTGGACGATTTGGTTGAGGCGCTGATCCGATTGATGAACGTCGACGACGTGCACGAGCCGGTCAACCTCGGCAATCCCGGCGAGTTCACAATCAAAGAGCTGGCGGACGAAGTCGTGAAGATCTGCGGCTCGAATCCCGGCGTGGAATATTTGCCGCTGCCGCAGGACGATCCGAAACAGCGCAAGCCGGACATCTCGCGGGCGCAGCAACTGCTCGGATGGAACCCGACGATTCCGTTGCATGAAGGGTTGGTGAAGACAGTGGCCGACTTCAAACAACGAGTGGTTGAGTAATGAGTAATGAGTAATGAGTGATGTGTTAAAGAAACCGCTACAACCCTCCGCAAGTATGAATTGAGGAGGAAAGATGACCAAGAGAATAGACGGTCATCACGCATCACTCATTACTCATCACTACTTTCGCATGAACGTCCTCCTACTCAACCAGTGTTTCTACCCTGACGTGATGGCCACCGCACAGCAGCTTACCGATCTGGCGGTGGGACTGGTGAAGGCGGGACACAGCGTGACGGTCATCACGAGCGATCGCGGTTACGACGATCCTGCGCGTCGCTTTCCACGCCGTGAAACCTGGAATGGCATCCGCATCATTCGTATTGGTTCACTGACGCCGGGAAAACTCAAGCGTTGGCACCGCGCGGCGAACTTTGCGAGCTTCATGGCAAATTGCGCCTGGCGACTGGCTCTGAGTCGCCGTTTCGACGTGGTAGTCGCGCTGACCTCGCCGCCGTTGATCTCGTTTCTGGGCGCCTTATTTGTTCGAGTTAAAGGCGGAAAGTTTTTCCCCTGGGTCATGGATCTGAATCCGGATGAAGCTGTCGCGGCAGGTTGGCTCAAGGCCGACTCGCTCGCTGCAAAAATTTTCGGTCGCATCTTGCGCTACAGTTTGAACCGGGCCGAAAAGGTGATTGCCCTGGATCACTTTATGAAGAAGCGAATTATTGCGAAAGGGGTTCCCGAGGAACGAGTGATCGTTTTGCCGCCCTGGGCTCACGACGACACCGTCAAGTTTGATCCCAAGGGTCGCGAGGCCTTTCGCCAGCAACATAACCTGACTGAAAGTTTCGTGGTAATGTACGCGGGCAACCACAGCCCTTGTCATCCACTAAACACGTTAGTTGAATCAGCGCGCCGCTTGTCGGCTCGAAAAGAGATTGTCTTCTGTTTCATCGGCGGCGGCAGCGAGCAGGGAAAGGTGAGGGAATTCGCGACGCTTCACAACTTGAAAGGAGTTCGCTGTTTTCCCTATCAGCCTTTCGACAAGTTGTCGGCTTCACTTTCAGCGGCAGACTTGCACGTCGTGGTCATGGGAAATGAGTTCGTGGGCATTGTTCATCCCAGCAAGCTCTACAACATTTTGAATGTCGGCAGTCCTTTTCTCTACATTGGACCAGAGCAGTCGCACATCACTGAGTTGGCCGCGAAATCGATTAGCGGAGTGCGCTCATATACAGCCAGGCACGGCGAGGTCGAACTCGTTGCCGCGCATGTTTTGGAAGAAGCAAAACGTAGTGCAGACCGTACTGCCAAGAGAACAGAACGCGCGGTGCCGCCATTCGCAGATTCGTTTTCCAAGCCGGCGCTGCTGCCACGCTTAATCCGACTCCTGGAAAGCAAGACCGCAACGGAAACTGAAATTTCCGACACTTCCCAGGGCGTTAGCTACGTTTCAGCCGCGCGCTGATTTTGGAACGATCCAGCAAAATTGAAAGAAAGGTTAAGCTCCCTTGAAGACATACTTCGCGCTGTTTTTACTTTCGACGTTTTCAGCGCTGGCAATCACACCCGTAATTCGCCGTTTATGTCAGCGCTTCAATTTGCTGGACGTGCCCGCGGACGACCGCAGAGTGCACACGAGCGGGATACCCCGGCTGGGTGGCGTGGCGATCTATCTCTCGATCGTGGTGGCCCTCTCGAGTTTACTGTTGGTTACAAACCTGGTGACCGAGACCTTGGGTTATTACGGTCCGGTCTTCCTCAAAATTTTGATTCCTTCTTCGCTCGTCCTGCTGCTGGGCGTTTACGACGATTTGCGCGGCACGAACGCGATAGTGAAATTTGCGGTGCTCGGATTGATCGCGTCGCTCTTTTACGCGATGGGCGGGCGGATGGAAGTGCTCGCGATCCCGTTTGTGGGCGTGGTGCATCTGCCGCCGGCCATCAGTTTTGTGCTGACCGTCTTCTGGCTGGTGGCAATCTCCAACGCGTTCAATCTCATTGACGGCCTGGACGGACTCGCCACTGGCACCGCCCTGTTTTCCTCGATCGTGATTCTTCTGGTGGCACTGAGCGGCGGACACCAGGTGATGATTGTTGTCACCATCGTCATGTGCGGCGCGCTCGCCGGGTTTCTTCGTTACAACTTCAATCCCGCCTCAATATTTTTGGGCGACTCCGGCGCGCTCTTCGTCGGGTTCCTGTTGGCTTCGCTGGCGATTTTGGGCGCGCATAAGGCGACGACGGCAATCGCCGTGATTACTCCGATACTCGCTTTTGGCTTGCCGGTGGTTGATACGACGATGACGATGGCCCGGCGAGTGATCAGCCGGCGTCCCATCTTCCAGGGCGACGGCGAGCACATCCATCACATGTTGCTCGCGCGTGGATGGTCCCAACGTCGCGTGGCCTTAATACTTTATTCCGTCTGCGCCTTCTTCGGCCTGCTCGCCGCGTTGTCGACCAAGACGTCTTCGCCAGTCACGGGCTTTGTATTGTTCGTCATCGCGGCGGTGGTGATTGTCGCGGTCGGCCAGTTGCGTTATCACGAAGTGGAAGAGCTGCGAGCTGGAGTTAAGCGGACGGTCGGTCACCGGCGCACGCGCGTTGCCAACAACGTTCGCATGCGACGGGCCGGGTTGGCGCTTTCGAAAGCCGATAACCTTACGGACATCTTTGCGGCACTCAGGAAGATGCTCGAGTTTGAGGAGTTTGCTTTCGCGCGGCTGCAACTGGACCAGTTGGGACACAGCGAAGCGTGCGAGCGCGCGTTTCAGGAAACTGAAAAGCACCAGCCGCCGCAGGAAATCGAATTCAGTAACGGACGAATTGTTTGGTCCTGGAAACGCAACGGCGTTGACGAAAATGAGGTGATTGGCTCAAGCGCCTACTGTTGTTTCCGCCTGCCGCTCACCACGAAAAACGGCGAATGGGGCTGGTTCAATCTTTACCGGCCACTCGATGGCCCACCGATGCTTCTGGACATGAACTATCTCGCCGGGTTTTTGCGGACCGAACTTTCGCAAGCTGCCGAACGCGTCGTTGAGTCGTTGGCCGAACCGTCGACTGCCGGCAGAGTGCGCCTGGCAATGACAGTTGGAAAAATCGCAGGTTGATGTCGCAGGTAACTACAGCTGAATTGGATCTGCGCGCGGCCGAGCGGCCGGGAACGCTGAAGCTCACCGTAGCCAGTGTTCTCGACAAGATAGTTTTCGTTTCGCTGCTGGGCTTGATTGTTTTGACGGCGATTCCTTACGGCAGTTCACAGCCCTGGTGGAAAGCCTGGTTCGTTTGCCTGGTTTTCAGCCTTGCGGTCCTGGCGCTGATTGAAGCTCTCCTCAAGGGCGTGGCGCGCAACGAATCCGGAGTTACTACGGGTATTTGGGCGCTGATTCCGCCTCTCGCAGGACTAGCCCTGCTTTCATTTTTGCAAACGCTCGCCTTCACAAACCCAAGTAGCAACCCCGGAGGGATTGGTCCCGCGCCCTGGATCACGATCAGCGCGGACCCGTATCAGACCAGGTTCTTTGCGCTTTTGCTGTTGGCGCTGACGGTCGCCGGAGTGCTGCTCGCTCGGCATGCGGCCAGCGAGAAGCGACTGCGCATCGTGCTGAACCTGGTGATTGGCGTGGCGGTGGTGAGCGCACTCTTTGGCATTGTTCGCCAAACAGCTCAGCACAGTGACGGCTTTGGCTTGCCTCTCTTGCTGGTTGAGAGTGGGTACGGCCAGTTTATTAATCGTAATCATTTCGCGTACCTGATGGAGATGGGTTTGGGTTTGATCCTCGGCCTGATCCTTGGCGGCGGAGTGAAACGAGAACAAGCGCTGATCTACCTGGCGGCGTTGCTTCCGATTTGGATCGGCCTCGTCTTGTGCAATTCGCGCGGCGGGCTAATCGCCATGGTCGCCCAGGTAATAGTCGCGGCTCTGCTCTACGGAAGAGTTGCGCGCAGAGGACAATCGGCCGACCAACAGCCCCGGTTTCTCAGAATTGTTCGATCCCTGCCCGCTCGCGTGGCGCTGCTGCTGGTCCTGGTAGCCGGCATTGTTGTCGGGGCGATCTGGCTAGGCGGAGATCAACTGGCTACGAGGATCGAGCAATCTCACGAAGAACTACCTGCCGCCGCTGCTGAGTTGCGCCAGGGCGGCAGCAGAAACGAAATCTGGCAAGCGACTTGGAAACTGTTCAAGGCGCATCCGCTGCTGGGCTCGGGGCTGGGCGGATACTGGGCCGCCATTCCGGCGTTTCACAACGCGTCGGGAACTATCACGCCGCAGGAGGCCCACAACGATTATCTGGAATTACTGGCGAGCGGCGGGGTGGTTGGCCTCGCGCTGGGCGCCTGGTTTGCTGTCGTTGTGTTCAAACGAACGCGAGAAAATCTGCGCGCGCAAAATCGTTTCCGGCGGGCCGCGTGTTACGGCGCCGCAATCGGAATTGCAGGCGTCGCCGTTCACAGCCTGGCAGATTTTGGCTTGCACACAATTGTGAACGCCTTAGTCCTTACAACCCTGCTGGTAATTGCCACGTCCAAGCCCGCGTGGGCGAACGAACGGACCAGACCGCAATGAATAAACTGACGAAACTACGGCGTGCGGCCGCGCCCATCCTCGCCTTTATCATGGCGTTCTCGATCGCTGCAGGTTCGATCGCTGCAGGTTCGATCGCCGCAGCCTCGATCGCCATGACGACCGCGCTAGTGCCGCAGGTCTCAGGCGGCTCGGGCGCGTTTCAGGGGCAGGACATCATGGGCGGCGCCGCGATCGTCTTTAAGCGTCCGCCGAAAGTAAATCTTGTCGGCGGCACGGCGATAGTCGTGAAGCGGCAGCCTCGGCCAACGGTGAGGCCGACGGAAGTCGCCAGAAACAATCCGCCCGATCGTCGCAAGCCGCGACCGCGGCCAGGTCAGCCTGATGTTGTCGAGGCCAGTCTTTCTGAAGCCGACAAGGGCGAAGCCTTCAAGAACCAGGGAAACACTTACTACGACCTCGGCGATTTTCCCAAGGCGATCGAAGCTTACCTAAACGCGCTTAAGCACACGCCGAAAGATCCGGTGATCTACAACAATCTTGGCGCCGCTTATTTCAGCAGCAGCAAGAATGCTGAGGCGGCGGACTCGTTCAAGAAATCGCTTGCGCTCAAGCCAAACGACGCTGATTCATTTTTCAACCTTGGGATCGCGCTCAGCTCGCTGGAAAAGTACGACGAAGCGGTCGCGGCTTTCAAGGATGCGGTACGCGTCAAGCCGGATTGGCCTGAGGCCTACAACGCCCTCGGCGATAGCTACCTCAGCCTGAATAGTTATGCGGAAGCTGCCAAGGCCTACGAGCAGGCCGTAAAACTAAAGCCTGACAACGCGACGGCCTTCAGCAATCTCGGCTTTGCCTACGACAAACTCGGGCTATTGCCGCAGTCGATCGACGCTTTGCAGAAAACGGTCAAACTCAAAGCCGACGACGCCGTTGCCTATAACAACCTCGGCGCCAGTCTCTACAAAGCCGCACGTTATCCGGAGGCGATTGCTGCTTTCAACAGTTCCATAACTTTAAAGCCTGACGACGCTGATGCGCTCAACAATCTCGGCGCCGCTTACTACGTCACCGAACAGTATCCCCGGGCGCTCGAGACGTTTCTCAAGGCTGCGAGTGTGCGACCTGACTTTGCCGACGCGCAGTACAACCTCGGCAATGCCTTCTACATGTCAGGCAAATATCCTGAGGCGACTAAGGCGTATCGCGAAGCGATCAGGCTCAAACCTGATTACGCGGAAGCGCATACAAACCTCGGAAGTTTGTTGATTGCGTTGAATGAGTATGGTCCCGCGGTCACCGAGCTTCTGGAAGCGGTCCGGCTCAAGCCTGACAATCCGGTCTCGCACAATAACCTTGGCTATGCTTACGCGAAGATCGCGGAGACGAGCGAGAAGACTGAAGCGGCCGAGTTTTACCGCAAGGCGATTGCGGCTTACAAAGAAGCCATCCGCCTGAAACCCGATTACGCGAAAGCGCTCAACAATCTGGGTTCGGTTTACAACAAGCTCGGCAGTTTCCCGGAGGCGATTGAGTCACTGAAGAAGGCAACGGAACTCAAGCCGGACTTTCCGGAGGCGCAGTACAATTTGGGGACCGCTTATTACAATCGCGGCCAGCTCAATGAAGCAGTCGCTGCCTTTCAACAAGCCGTGCGTCTGAAAACTGATTTCGCCGACGCCTACAACAGTCTCGGTTCAGTCCTTTACCAGTCGCAGCAATTTGATCAGGCGATTGAAGCTTACAAGAAAACGCTCGCGCTGAAACCTGAAAGTGCTGAGACTTACAACAACCTCGGTCAGGTTTACTACCGAACCAAGCGCAACCAGGACGCCGTCGCAGCGTTCAAGGCGGCCATAAAGTTAAAGCCAAATTACGGCCAGGCGCATTACAATCTTGCCGTCACCTATGTGGCGCTGGCTGACAAAAAGGGAGTGCTTGAGGAATATCAGGCACTGAAAACAATCGATCCACGTCTGGCGGAGCAGTTTTCCAATCAGTTCATCAAGAAGCCCTAGCCTGCGCCGTCGCCTGCGAGGCGCGCCCGGCGCATCCGTTCACCGGAAATTAATTGCAAAAAGTCCAGACTTTGCCGGAATAACCATTGACCTTCGCGCCGAAGCACAGTAAACTGCGGGCCGCTAAGGGCAACACATCTCTAATTTTCTCCGCGTCAACTTTTGAAGGGATATTAAAATTATGACCACACAACGTCGAACAGGGTCCAGTGCAATTGCTGTGTTGCTTGCTATTGCCCTCGTCCAGGTGTTTACCCAACTGAGTTTTGCGGCGCCTCCGAATGTGCCGCAGCAATTCATTGCGCGTCTGACCACGACCGGCAATCAGCCAATCACAGTTAATAACGCCAGTGCAGCCAGCGGCGCCAGTTTGTTGACGGGCGCGACGATCGAAACGCCGGCGGCAGTCAGTGCGACGATCGACCTGGGTGCGCTTGGCACGGTTGAGCTTCAGCCAAACTCGGCAATCCAACTTGATTTCGACGACAGCGGCAACGTTCGCGTTAAGGTGCTGCGCGGCTGCGTTGTGATTAAGAAGAACGGTCCGGGCGAAGCCGAAGCCTACACGGCTGAAGGTGCTTCGGAGAAGACCAACAGCAATCGTAAGGGCATGGGCTTCTGCTATCTGAACGGCGGTCTTAATCCCCTCGGCCAGGCCGCTGGCGCTGCTGCCGTTGGCGGCGGTGGTGGTATCGGCACTGCGGCATTGGTAGCGATTATTGCCGGCGGCGGCGCGCTTGCTGCTGGCTTGATTTGGGCATTTCATGGCGGCGGCGCCAACCCGAGCCCGAGCTAAACCACGAGTTATTCCTGAGTTTCGAAAAGCGTGCCCTCCGAAAGGAGCCGGCACGCTTTTCTTTGACTTCCCAAAATTGCCGCCTGAATCAGCGGCCAGCGCTTTCAGGGTCATCCGCCACTCGAATCTTGCCAATGCCGCGCGTTAGTTTTGTTTCGCACCGTTACTTGCGGTTGCTGCTGATTGCAGTTGCGATTGTCGCCTGCCTGTTTGGCATCCGCTCGGCTGCGGCGTTTGGCGTCTCGCGACTCCTGACAACTTACTCGCTCTCCGCCAACAGTCTCGACGCGGGAAGAAAAGCGGTCGCTCTCACGCCCCGGGATGCGGAGGCGCATTTCGCCAGCGCGGCTCTCTTAAGTTTCTCCGACGATCCGCAACGTTCAGTGAATGAAATGGAACTCGCCGTGGCGCTGCGGCCGGTTGACTACACGCTCTGGCAGCAACTCGGCCTCTTGCGCGACCAGTTTGGCGACACCGCTGGGGCGCTCACAGCTTTTGATGAAGCGGTGAAGCGCGCCCCTTTTTATTCGCAGCCACGTTGGAATCGCGGTAATGTGCTCCTGCGTTCCGGGCAGTACGAGGCGGCATTTGCCGATCTCACCCAGGCGGCGAAAAGTAATCCTGAAGTCGTTCCCAGTTTGATTGATCTCGCCTGGGGCGTGTCGCGTGGCGACGTGAGCGTGACCGAACAACTGGCGCAGATCGACTCTGACAAGATGCGAATTGCGTTCGCGAGATTTTTGGCGCGACGTGGAAAAGCGAAGGAAGCTCTCGCGCAATTTACCGCTGTAGCAAACGTGCCTGAGGCCATCAATCGCGAAATAGTTGAACAGTTGCTTGCCAAAGGCGCGTTCAGTGAAGCTTTTCAAATTTGGAATGCCGCGAAGTGCACACGGATCCGATGCGGGAAGGGAACCGGCGCAGCCGTCGCTTTACGACGGCGGCTTTGAAGGAACTTTGGAATTCGCTGCGGGTGGTTTCGGCTGGCGCGTGCCGCGTGACATCGAGGCGACGACAGTCTCTTTGGATTCCGTTCAGCCGCACAGTGGCGCCAGGAATTTGCGAATCGAGTTTGGTGGAAATTCCAACGCGGCCGTGTCAGTTGTGTCGCAACTGATGTTGGTTGAGCCTTCCAAACGGTACAAGGTCAACTTCGCTGGGCGCTCGCAGGATATTGTTACCGGCGGGCTGCCGCTGGTCGTCGTCAATGATACTTCCGCTGAACAGAAGCGTTTAGGACAGTCGCCGCCGCTAAGTAAGACTGCAGACTGGCAGGTCTTTAGTTTCGAATTTGCGACGCCGCCGGCTACCAATGCGGTAATGATCAGTCTGCAGCGCGAAAATTGCACCTCGTCGCCGTGTCCGATTTTTGGATCGATTTCACTCGACAGTTTCTCGATCGAAGAGTTGAAATGATAATGTCCCGACAAGATGAATTGGCCGCGGATTAACGCAGAGCGACGCGGATCGGACCCGCGGTAAAGGAAACGGAAACCCAACAAGCAGACGGCCACTGAATTCTGAATCCGCGGTCATCCGCGTGAATCCGAGGCCGCTTCTCATGCCAGCATGACAAACATCGCACAGAGTGAACTGCCCCGACTGAAAGTCATGTCCACTTCGATGGAAAAGGTCGATCGTCTTGGCTGGGCGGCTGGTTTCTCTCTAAAGTCCTACGGCGTTCGAATCGGCATCCGCTGCAACGACCCCGCCGCGCTCGGTCGGGTTTGCCGGCACTTGCCCAACGAATGGGAAAAGACCTCTTCCGCAGTCGTCGATCGCGTCTACTCGATTTCAATCGGAAACACAGGATCGCGCAGCACTGCACGACGACAAAATCTTCTCTACGGAGACGACGTCCGACTCGCCCGTTCACCCGATCTCGACGGTGTGCTTGACACGTTTGAGTCTGACCTCAGATTGTTTGTGGCCGAGTTGGCGAAGCATCGGGTCTTTGTTCACGCCGGCGTCGTCGGTTGGAAGGGCAGAGCGATCGTCATTCCGGGTCGCAGCTACAGCGGCAAGTCCACCCTCGTGGCCGAACTGGTGCGCGCGGGCGCTACGTATTACTCCGACGAATATGCGGTGTTAGATTCGCGTGGGCGCGTGCACCCTTTTGCGAAGCCGATCGAGCTGCGCGAAGAAGGTGAGTTTAGACAAACCAAAGTCAGCGTCGCCGAACTCGGCGGGCACTCTGGCACGAAGCCGCTTCCGGTTGGTATCGTGTTGATGACGCAGTTCAAAAATGGCGCTCGGTGGCGACCCCGCAAGCTCACCGTGGGCCACGGAGTTTTAGAAATGCTCTTCAACACCGTTTCAGCGCGGCGCAATCCGCAGCGGGCGCTGGCCACTTTGCAGCGCGTCGCGTCGCAGGCTGACGTGCTGAAGGGTGTGCGCGGCGATGCGCGGAAGGTTGTGCCCGCGCTGTTGGAGAGGGTCGCCGGCTGACAGGCGAGATGTCGTTCGTGTCCGTGGCAGAATACTTCGTATGAAATCACGAGAAGCAGTTCGCAAAGGCAAATTGGTCGCTGAACTCCTTAGCGGGTCATGGCGGACGTCCGCTTTTCCGCATTTGCAGTTTTCGGAAACCGACCTCGACGAAGTCACGCCACTGCTTTACGACTCAGGAACGGCGTCACTCGGTTGGCGTCGCATCAGTAAAACCGACCTCAAAGATTGTCCCTCGGGTGAAGTGCTGCACCAGGCGTATCGTCTGATCTCGCTGCAGTCGGAGATTCACGAACAGAAGATTGAAAAGCTCTTCCGCCTGTTCCGCGAAGCGCAAATTGACGCGGTTTTGGCGAAAGGTTGGGCGACGGCGGGAATTTACCCTGAGCGAACGCTTAGGCCTTACGGCGACATCGACATCTGCGTCCGCTCCCAGCACCTCAAGTTGGTGCAAAAAGTCATAGCCATGCCGGAGGCGAAAGATTGTTGGGTTGATCTTCATAAACACTTCTCTGAGCTTGACGAGCGATCGGTTGACGATTTGTTCGCGCGTTCTCGGACCGTCCCGCTCGGAACGGAACAAATTCGAATACTTGGCCCGGAAGATCAGCTTGCGCTTTCGTGTATTCATCTTTTGAAACATGGCGCCTGGCGCCCGCTCTGGCTTTGCGATGTCGGCGTCATGATCGAGTCTCCTCCGGCGGAGTTTGACTGGGACCTTTGCCTCGGACGTAATCGCACCCGCGCGCATTGGATCGTTTCGGCGATTGGGCTCGCCAACCGCTTGTTGGGCGTCGACATTGATCAGCTGCCGGCCAGGATGAAAGTGGAGCTGCCGCCGTGGCTGGTTGAAAACGTGCTCAAGCAGTGGGCGAGTCCGTTTGCGATCGATCAGCCGCCGATGAGTCATCCGATTCCAATGTCTGATCTGCTGCGTCACCCGGCTGGATTGCTTGAAGGTCTCCGCCAACGCTGGCCGAATGCAATCATCGCCACCATCAGCGTCAACGGTGAACTCAACAACCTGCCGCGTTTTCCTTATCAAATGGCAAACTGCATTTCGCGCATCGGTCGCCTGCTGACAAATTCGCCGAGCGAACTGCCGGAACATTGAAACGGCCAAACTGATGAGCACTTCTCCCGTGGTCCTGAGCTTGGAGACGGCAACTCTCGGCGGCGCTGTTTTTCTGGGAAGGGGAGCCGAACAGTTGGCCGAGCGCCAAGGCGACCAGAGCGTTTCGCGGTCAGCGAATTTGTTGACGGACATCGATGACTGTCTCAAAGAAGCAGGGGTGTTGCTCCAAGACGTGGACATCTTTGCCTGCGCCTCCGGGCCCGGGAGTTTTACAGGTTTGCGAATTGGCATCGCGACTTTGAAAGCACTGGCGGCGTCTTTGAAAAAGCCGTGCGTGGGCGTGCCAACGTTGGAAGCTGTAGCTCATGCTGCCGGTACGTCGAGCGCTACTGTCGCGCTGTTGCCGGCTGGTCGTGGCGAGGTGTTCGCGCAAATGTTTTCTGTTTCGGACGACGTGGTTGCCGCGCTCGATACTGCGGCACACTTGTCTCCGCTGAGATTAGTTGAGCGGTACGCGGAGTTTGAAGATCTGGTTTGGGCCGGCAGTGGCGCGGACGCGCAGCGAGAGTTGTTGCTCAAGCAGGCGCGGTCCGGCTGGCGTCTCGCGGAGCCGGAAACAAATCTCGCCAGACACGTCGCGCTCCTGGCTCTACAGGCCTTTGAAAACGGCCAGCTACAATCACCGGAAGAGATCAGTGCGATTTACGTGCGGCCTTCCGACGCCGAGCTGAACCAACAATGTCGCTAACAGAGCAAGCTGTAACAGCGCCAGGTCAGGACGTCGCCCTCTCCGCGATGACCGAGCACGATCTTCTGGAGGTTGTTGAGATCGAAGAAAACTCCGGACTGAGTCGCTGGGGATGGGAGGCTTACTACGCCGAGTTGCAAAGCGCGAATCAGGATCTAATGTTTGTTGCGCGAATCGCCGCTGCCGCGCCCGAACGCCGTTTCCCGAACCTGGCCGGGTATATCGTCGCGCGGCTGGGCGCTGATGAGCTTCACATAAACAACGTGGCAGTGCGGGATAGTTTCCGCCGGCGCGGGATCGGGCGCGCTTTACTGGACAGAATTCTGGCGGCCGGAATGCGCAAAGGCGTCAAATGCGCATTTCTTGAACTCCGCGCTGGAAACTCGGCGGCGCTTTCACTTTATGAAAAGTGTGGCTTCCGGGTGACCGCGCGGCGCACCCGGTATTACGCAGACCCGGTGGAAGATGCGCTGGTGATGCTTTTTCAGTTCGAGCGTTAGCAGTGCAAATCCCGACGCGTCGGGGTTTGTGATGAAAGTGGCCTTGAACGGGCACGCAAACTGACAGTTTGCGTTACCAGAACCAAACCAGGACACTTCAGTTCAAGCGAAACGCTTGATCCACCGCGCCAATTGGGCTAACATTTTTTCATGTCCGAACAATCCACGGAGGTTCTGCCAAAAATCTCCACAAACCTGTCTTGCCGGTCCCATCGTCTGAAAGGAGACATGCACGAAAATGGACATTACAACTGCGGATTTGCTTAAGGAAGAGCTGATGAGTCGAGATCCCGAGTTTCGCGAACTGGCCCGGGAACATACTCGCTACGAAGAACGACTAAGTGAACTCACAGCCCTGGCTTATCCGAGCGACGAGGAACAACTGGAAGAAGTTACTCTTAAGAAGAAAAAGCTAGCTCTCAAGGATCAGATGTACGCGCTAATTATCCAGCATCAGAAGAGTCAAACCGTAAGTCATTAAAAGCCGGAGAAGAGTTTCTCCAAATCAATTTACCTTGAAGGGGACGTGCAGGTATGACACGTCCCCTTTCTTGCAGTGACAGGATTTAAGATTCGCTTTATCGTCAACGAAAAGTCGGACAAGCAGCAAAGAGATTGGAAGTCACTTTTGGGAATAGCTAGCGACGGAATTGTTTATGTGCTCGTGCCGGTCGCTTTCGCAGTTGTACTGTTAGCGCTGGGGCTCTGGCCGGTCGCCATCGCGTTTGGAATTCTCGCCGCTTTCATGGCGTACTTCTTTCGTGATCCTAACCGGCAACCGCCCCGAGATCCCAATGTGGTTGTGGCTCCCGCGGACGGGCGCGTCACGCGCGTTCAACCTGTCGGCGCCGGCGGGGAAAATGAAGCGACGATCGTGAGTATTTTCCTGTCACCGCTCGACGTTCACATCAATCGCGCGCCAATCGGCGGCGAAATTACAAACGTTGCCTACACGAGTGGCAAGTTTCTAATGGCGACAAACGAGAACGCGAGTTTGGTTAACGAGCAAAACGCTTTGACAATCGAGGGCGAAAAAATCACAGTCGTCTGCAAACAGATTGCCGGCATCTTGGCGCGCCGGATTGTTTGCTGGAAACGTGCGGGTGACCGCGTGGCGTTGGGTGAGCGCTTTGGTCTGATAAAATTCAGTTCGCGCACTGACATTCTGCTGCCGGCCAACGTCGATGTTTTGGTGGCAGTCGGCGCGCGCGTGCAGGGTGGCACTACAATTATCGGGAGAATTCGCTGAACGTGTCGGCGCGAGAGCCAGAGGAGATGGAAACTAAAAACCCGGAACGGCGCGGGTTGAGGAAAGGCGTCTACCTGATTCCGTCAGTTTTCACTGCCGCGAACATCGGCATGGGATTTTATGCTGTGATGGCGGCGACGCGCGCCTTCCAGTTCGTCGGCACCGATTCGCATGAAGATTTCTTGAAAGCCGCGAGCTATCTCGATAACGGCGCGAAAGCCATTGGCTGGGCCGTGCTTTTCGACATGCTTGACGGCCGCCTCGCGCGCATGACTAAAACCACTACAGAGATCGGCGTGCAACTCGATTCAATCGCCGATGTCGTCACTTTCGGCCTCGCGCCGGCCGTGCTCGCCTACGTTTGGGGCTATGGCGCGACGCTGGAAGAGGGCGGCAGTTTGCACAGCCTCGCGTGGTTCCTCTCTTTCATGTACCTGATGTGCGGCGCTTTTCGGCTGGCCCGTTTCAATGTTCAGTCTTCACGTCCGCGCATCCTGGCTGAAGGCCTGATCAAGATGGACAAGAAGAGTTTCGTCGGCTTACCGATTCCGGTTGCCGGCGGTCTGATCGCGGCGATCATCCACTTCGCGCCCCTGCCGCTGGTCAGCTATGGACCGGACCGAGCTCAAGTTTATTCGATTATTTTGATGGTCCTGGTGGGCGTGTTGGGCGTGATGATGGTCAGCACCTTGAGGTTTTCAAGTTTCAAAACCGTGGGAACTCGCAGCCGCAGCATGCGCACGATCATCCTCGCGGTTGGCGTCGGCATGCTGATCTTTCTCTACTCGCGTTATGTCCTGCTGGCGCTCGTGGTTCTCTACATACTCAACGGACTGCTCGCGCGGGTGTTCGGAATGTTTCGGCGCCGGCCCGAACTTAGCGAAGCCAATATTCAGGTGAACCAACCCTAGCGGATTTTCCGTTCCCGCCTCACAGCTTCTTCTTATTCTTTGATTGCACTCGCTGGTGTTTTGACCGGCGGCGTAGGTTGATGAGGCTGCGCGGGTTCATGAGGCTGCGCGAAAGCGAGCAGGCCATGTTCAGTCGTGAGCAGCACCACGGCCTCAACTGCGATTGGCGAAGCCGAGGTGGTGATTTCCTCGCCGATGGGAAGCAGATTCACCTGACGTCCCTCACGCAGTTCTAACACCACTCCGTCTGAACTCGAAAGCGGCATGAAGAGCGCCGCGACCTCCGTCACGAAAGGCTGCGAAAAGATCCTGCCGGGCAGCCTGCGTTTCCAGAGTCGCGTTCCCGCCAGGGAATACTTGTAAACAAAATTGTCGAGCGACGCGACCAGCAAGCCCTCACCAGCCCGCACCACCGCTTGCACGCCCGCGCCCGTGCGCTTTCGCCAGAGCAGCCGGCCATTCGCGGCATTGACGGCGTAGACATAGCTGTCGCCGGAGCCGAAATAAACGACGTCGTTTCCATTCGCGACTGGCCCGCGCACCGCGCCTTTAGTTTTATAACGCCACAACAACTTGCCGCTGCTCTCCTCGAGGGCCAGCAGACCGCCGTCCTCGCTGCCGATGTAAACGCGCGAGCCTGAGACGACGGGTTGAGAATTAAACGGCTGACCGTAATCGTAGGACCAACGCGCCTCACCGTTTTGGCTGTCGAATGCGTAGACCTTGCCGTCGCTGCTGCCGCCAAAAAGTTTGCCGTCTCCGAGCGTTAGAGAGCCACGCAGCGGCATCGCTAACGTTCGCATCCACTGCGTAACTCCGCCTTCCCGACCAACTGCGCGCAAAGCTCCGGTGGCGCGGCGGGTTCCAGTTTCCGACTTGCCGGTCTCTGACGCGACGTAAACACCGCGCAAATCGGCGACGGGCGACGCTGAAAGTTCTCCACCAATTTCCGAGCGCCAAATGAGCTGGCCGGTTGCAGCCATGAGCGAGATCATGGTGCCGCCTGAGAGCGGGACATAAACACGTTCTTCGTTGGAGGCAGGCGTAAGGTTCAGGGTCAGCGATGACGTGTACCGCCAGCTGAGTGTTAACGGCTGTTGCAAATCAACCTTCGCCGCAGGTTTCGTCTCAGGCTTTGTCTCAGTTTTAGGGCTTGCAGTTTCCTGGGCGAAGCCGGTGCTCACGGCCGTCAAAACGACCAACAACAAGCTCGCGAATACCGCAACCCGGCCGCAGCCGCTGCTCCTCTTATTACGCGTCAACATTTCCTTCAAGTCGATTGTCCCGTCGGTGGTGGCCTAATTTGTAACGCAAACTGTTGGTTTGCGATCGATCAGTGAACACGAACGGCGCGCAAACTAAATCGGGGTCCCCGCGCGGGCAGCCCGCGCGGGGTGGTAGCAGTTTGCGTTACCAGAGCCAAATCAGGGCACTGCCGCCCCGCGCGTGTTCTTGAGTTATTCATTTCCAAACGTATAATCCACAGTTCAATATTTAGCGGCAAAAGTCTTGGACGCGTCCACAGTCCCAGAGGTCTCTTTTGATAACCGAAAACCAACACGAAACCGTCATAATACTTGACTTCGGATCGCAATACACTCAGTTGATAGCCCGCCGCGTTCGTGAGGCGGGCGTCTATTGCGAAATTCTGCCTTTCAATACCCCAATCGAAAAAGTCTCCGTGCGCCGGCCGAAGGGCCTGATTTTGTCCGGCAGCCCTTCATCCGTTTACGCAGGACGGTGCGCCGCGACCGGACGCGAATCTGATGCAATCGCTGAACTGCCCGGTGCTTGGCATTTGTTACGGCCTGCAGATTTTGGCGTTTGATCTCGGCGGCAAAGTCAGCGCGTCGCCTAATCGCGAGTTTGGTTATGCGCGGCTGAAGGTTGTTGACGAGAATAGTTCTTTGTTCAAAGGCATGCCCGCGGAGATGGACGTGTGGATGAGCCACGGCGATCAGGTCACGACAGTCCCGCCCGGCTTTCGCACGACGGCGCTCACCGACGACGCGCTCAACGCGATCGAAGACGTCGACCGGGGAATATACGGCGTGCAGTTTCATCCGGAAGTTGCGCATACGCCGCTCGGCGCGCAGGTGATTCGAAACTTTCTGTTCGCGGTTTGCGGCTGCCGCGGTGACTGGTCGCCCAAAGCCGTGATTGAAGAGCAGGTGAGCCGCATTCGGGATGCAGTTGGCGAAACCGGCCGAGTCGTGTGCGGGCTGTCCGGCGGCGTCGACTCCACCGTGGCCGCGGCGCTCGTGCATCAGGCGATTGGTGAACGTCAAACCTGCATCTTCGTCGACAATGGCCTCCTGCGCGCCGGCGAATTTGAGGCGACGCTGGCATTGCTGCAGCAGCAGATGAAACTGAACATCGTCGGCGTTCGAGCCGGCGATCGATTCCTGGGCGCGCTCAAAGGTGTGACTGACCCGGAAGAGAAACGAAAAGCCATTGGTCGACGTCTTTATCGAAGTCTTCGAACAGGAAGCTGCACGCTTGGGCGACGTCGCATATCTTGTTCAGGGCACACTTTATCCGGACGTAATTGAATCTGTTTCGGTGCGCGGCCCTTCCGCGGTCATCAAGAGTCATCACAACGTCGGCGGCCTGCCCGAGAAGATGAAGTTGAAATTGATCGAGCCGCTGCGCGAGTTGTTCAAAGACGAGGTGCGGCTGATCGGCAGGGAACTGGGAGTGCCCGAAGAGATACTCACGCGGCATCCGTTTCCCGGGCCGGGACTGGCGGTGCGGATAATCGGCGAGGTCAATGAAGAACGGGTGACGCTGCTGCAGGCGGCTGATCGAATTCTCGACGAAGAGTTGCGGGCGGCGAATCTTTACAATTCGGTCTGGCAGGCATTTCCGGTGTTGCTTCCCGTTTCGACTGTCGGCGTGATGGGCGACGAGCGCACATACGAAAAAGTTGTTGCGATCAGGGCAGTGACCAGTGTCGACGGGATGACGGCTGATTGGGCAAGACTACCTCACGATTTGCTGGCGCGGGTGTCATCGCGAATCATCTCGGAAATTCGGGGGATTAATCGAGTTGTCTACGACATCAGCTCGAAGCCGCCCAGCACGATCGAATGGGAATAAGAAGTTAACGCCAAGCCGCCAACGGCGCCAAGCCGAATAAACTGAATAACCGATGCTTCAGACGCGCTGACTATCTTTCGCACCTCCTTGGCGTTCTTGGCGTCTTGGCGGTTAAGGTCTTATAGTCAATTACCGTTATGTCCGATCAAAAATTTGCCCATCTCCACCTGCACACCGATTACAGCCTTTTAGACGGCGCGATTCAGATTAAGCCACTCGCCAAGCGGACTGAAGAACTTGGCATGACGGCGTGTGCCATGACCGATCATGGCAACATGTTTGGCGCCATCTCCTTTTACAACACGATGAAGAGCCGCGGCATCAAGCCGATAATCGGCTGTGAGACTTACATCACCCGCGGCAGTCGAAAAGATCGCGCGGCTTCAGCGCCGGGAGAGAAGGCAAACTTTCACCTGATCCTGCTCGCCAAAGATCTGGACGGTTATCGCAATCTCGTGCGCCTCACGTCCAAGGCTTACACCGAAGGCTTCTACTACAAACCGCGAATCGACAAGGAACTGCTGGCTGAGCACTCGAAGGGAATCATCGCGCTCTCCGCCTGCATGTCCGGCGTGCCGTCGGCGATGCTGGCGCGCGACAACTGTGACGAAGCGGCCGCCGCCGCTCTTGAGTTCGAAGAGATATTGGGGAAAGGGAACTACTTCCTGGAGATTCAGGAACACGGCCTCGAAGCTCAGGACCGAATTCGCAAACCGCTGGTTGAACTGTCGAAGCGAACGGGTGTGCCGCTCGTCGCCACCAACGATGCTCATTACCTGATGCCTGAGGATGCGCGGGCCCACGACGTGCTGCTGTGCATCGGCTCAGGCAAAACGGTTTCCGATACCAACCGCCTTCGGTACGCGAGTCCAAATTTTTATGTCCGTTCACCCGAAGAAATGTGGCGGATATTCGGCGACTGAACTGCCGGACGCGTTGACGCGCACTGTCGAGATCGCCGAACGCTGTGATCTGAAACTGCCGGAGAGCATCAACCACCTGCCGAACTATCCCATCCCGGAAGGCGCCGGAGTCTCCGGATGACTATTTTGAGAAAGTCGTCCGAGACGGGTTCGAGCGTCGCCGTCAGCAAGTCTGGGAGAGCCAGTGGGCTCGTGGCGACCTGAAAAACGCGATCTCCGATTATCAGACACGCCTCGCGAACGAAATCGCGATGATCAAGCAGATGGGTTTCGCCGGGTATTTTTTGATCGTTTGGGACTTCGTGCGTTACGCGAAGGAACACTCGATTCCGGTCGGCCCTGGGCGTGGCTCGTCAGCCGGCTCGCTAGTCGCCTACTGCCTCGAAATCACTGATGTAGATCCTTTAAAGTATGATCTCATCTTCGAGCGTTTCCTTAACCCCGGCCGCGTCTCAATGCCTGACATCGACATTGACTTCTGCGTCCGCGGGCGCGGCGATGTCATCAATCACGTCGCCGATCTTTACGGCCGCGAGTCAGTTTGCCAAATCATAACCTTCGGAACGCTGGCTTCTCGCGCGGCGATTAAGGACGTTGGCCGGGCGCTGGAGATGCCTTATGCGGAAGTCGAACGCATCGCGAAGATGATTCCTCCGCCGGTGCGGGGCAGAAACGTCAGCCTTACTCAGGCCCTGGAACAGGTCCCGGAACTGCGGAAGGAAATTGAGACTAATCCGACCGTTAAGGAGCTGATGGAGATCGCTCAGCGGCTGGAAGGCTGCGCCCGTCATTCCTCAGTGCACGCCGCCGGCGTGGTAATTTCGCCCGTTCCGCTGCAGGAATTGATACCGATCGCAGTTTCGGGGAAGGAAGAAATAACCACGCAATATGTCATGTCGGACCTCGAAAAGACCGGCATGCTTAAGATGGATTTTTTAGCGCTTACCGCTTTAACTGTTATAAATGACTGCTTAATTGGCATTAAGCAACTGCTTGGCAGGGAGATTAACTGGCCGGATATAGCGCTTAACGACGAGAAAACCATGGCGGTTTTCGGGGAAGGGCGCACGGATGCGGTGTTTCAGTTCGAGTCTTCGGGCATGCAGGAGATTTGTCGCAAGCTTAAGCCTAAAGACGTCGAGGATCTTTCGGCCTTAAACGCGCTTTACCGGCCTGGCCCGTTGGACGGCGGCATGGTCGAGGAATTCATCCAGCGACACCGCGGATTGAAGACGGTGCGCTACCTGGTTCCGGAGATGAAGGAGATTCTGAGCAACACCTTCGGCGTCCTTGTCTATCAGGAGCAGATCATGCAGTTGGCGCAGAAGCTGGCCGGCTACACGCTCAGCGAAGCCGATCTGATGCGCCGGGCGATGGGCAAAAAGAAGCGGGAAGAGATGGCCCTGCACGAACAGAAATTTGTGAACGGCGCCGTCGAGCGAGGAATCAGGAAAGACAAAGCGGAAAAGATCTTTTCGCTTATGGACAAGTTTTCTGATTACGGATTCCCTCGCAGTCACGCCGTGGCCTACGCCTACCTCGCGTTTCAAACCGCGTATCTCAAGGCGCATTACCCGGAACATTTTTATGCGGCCGTTCTCTCGAGCGAAGCCCAGGACGCAGCCAAAGTATTCAAGTACTCAAAGGAACTGCGGTCGCAGGGAATTAGATTGCTGCCGCCGGACGTAAATGAAAGTTTCTCCGGCTTCACGCCACGCGAGGGCGCCATCAGGTATGGACTCGCGGCGATTAAAGGTCTGGGGCAGTCGACCGTCAATTCCGTAATCGAGGCCCGCAAAGCAGGTCCGTTCAAGTCCTTCTTCGACTTCACCGAACGCCTCGGTCATGGCGGCTTGAACAAACGTGTGCTTGAAGGACTGGTCGGCGCCGGCGCGTTTGATTCGCTGCAATCTGATTCGCGGGAACTTCATGAATGGCGCGGGGCGCTCTTCAATTCGATCGATGCCGCGCTGGCGAGGGCCCAGCGCGCTAAGCGCGAAAGGCTGCAGGGTCAGAATGCTCTTTTCGGTTCACTTCCTGAAGGCGCCGACGTCGTCGAGCAGCCGCTGACGACCGGCGTGCCCTGGACTCGCACCCAACTTCTGTTGGCAGAGAAAGCGGCGCTGGGTTTTTACGTCACGTCCCATCCGCTCGGCAGCTACGTTGACCTCCTGCAATCTGCAAAGGCGATCAAGTCGGTGGAGTTGCCCAGTCTCACGAGCGGCGTTCGTGTCCACGTCGGCGGCATCATTAACGACTTGCAGCCAAAGACTACCAAGAAGGGCGATCGCTTTGCGCTGTTGAAATTGGAAGACGAAGCCGGCGGCACGAAATGCGTGCTTTGGCCGGAGACCTATCGAAAGTATTCGACCTTGCTCAAAAATGAACTGCCGGTGTTGGTGAGCGGCAGGCTGGAACTCAGCGAAGACAATCCGCCGTCAATCATTGTCGATCAAATCCAAAGCCTCGACGAGATGTGGAAAGCCAAAGAACTGGTAATCCTGCGCGTGCCCCAGGCTCCCGATCCGGCGGAACTTTTTGACGGCATCCTGCACCTGATTAACTCGCATTCCGGCAACTGCGACATAATGTTGGAGACGTCCGTTCAGGGCCTGCTCGTGCGCGTGAAGGTCAGTTCAACGTTGCGTGTAGAGCGTAGTGAAAAGTTTGAGACGGCCGCGCGAAAGATGGGCTGTACTCTGAGTGTGGAGAGAATGGCGCTTTCAAAGGAAGCTCGCGCCAACAATTAGGTTAGAATTACAGGACCGTGGCCAGAAAAGAAAAACAAACTCCGCCCGTGGATAACCGGCAAGCGGCTGCTCCTGCCTCCGGCGCCGAATCGCGGACTGCGATCGAGCGCGTGCAGCTTGCTCGCCATGCGGATCGTCCGCACACGCTGGATTACATCGAACGCCTGTTTGAAGAATTCGTCGAACTGCACGGCGACCGCAGGTTCGCGGACGATCCGGCGATCGTTTGCGGCTCCGCCCGTTTTCATGGGTTGCCGATTGTGGTCGTTGGCCACCAGAAAGGTCGCGATACAAAGCAGCGCAAGTACCGAAACTTCGGCATGCCCAAACCCGAGGGTTACCGCAAGGCGCTTCGCGTGATGAAACTCGCCGAAAAGTTTGGGCGACCGATTCTTTCGTTAATCGACACGCCCGGCGCTTACCCCGGCATCGACGCCGAAGAGCGCGGCCAGGCGGAAGCCATCGCTTTTAACTTGCGTGAGATGGCGAAGCTGAAGGTGCCCGTGATCGTAACTGTCATCGGCGAGGGCGGCTCAGGCGGCGCTCTGGCAATCGGTGTTGGCGATCAGGTGATGATGCTCGAGAATTCGATCTACTCGGTGATCTCACCTGAAGGCTGTGCAGCTATTCTTTGGAAGGACGCGAAACTTGCGGATCGGGCTGCGACCGGCTTGCGCCTGACCGCCCAGGACCTCTACGCCGAGAAGATCATCGATCAGATCATTAGTGAGCCGACCGGCGGAGCTCACACCGATTACGATCAGGCCGCACGTTTCTTGGACGCCGCTCTAACTGAGCGACTGGCGGAAGCGGTTAGTTGTAGTCAGGACGAACGACTCGCGCGGCGCTATAACAAGCTACGAGAGTTTGGCCGTTGGGGCACAGCTTAGCTCCGCAACTCTGAATCGATTGCGGATTACGTTGGCGTAGTTCGAGTTTCGCTTTTAGGGGCTTAGCTTTAGAAGGGAATGTCGTCGTCAGCGATCTCAGGTTGTTCTGACGGGCTGCCGGCAGCGGCGGCTCTTTCTCTTTCCATCGGCGGTTCTTCACCTCTGCCGCCTCCGATGAACTGCATATCCGTCGCATGAACCTCAAGCGTATGACGCGGCTTGCCGTCGCGATCGGTCCACTCTTCAACACGCAATCGGCCTTCGATATAAACCGGCCGGCCCTTCGTCAGGTATTGTGAGGCAGTCTCGGCCTGGCGTCCCCAAAGCGTGACTCGAAACCACGTTGTCTGATCCTGCATCTCGCCGGTCTTGTCCTTGCGCCGCTCATTCGTGGCCATACTAAAACTGCAGACGGGCGTCCCCTGCGGCGTGTAGCGCAGTTCGGGATCGCGACCAAGATTTCCGACAAGTATCACCTTGTTGAACGACATGAGGGACCTCGCAATTTTTGGGATCTGGGAACTCGAGCGCCATCCTACTCGGCGTTTCAGAAGCGGTCAAGCGCAGACTCTTGTGCGAGCGTGAATGCAAAAATCTCGGTATCGCGTTTGGCTGATAGTTTCTGCTAGACTACGTTGCAAATTGATAAGGTTCAGTTTTGGGAGTAACGCAAACTGTTAGTTTGCGCTTTTGATTGGGAAACCAGCAACCTCCTTTGAGTATGAGAGAAGCCGCAAACTAACCGTTTGCGTTACAGCGGTAAATGAAATCAAAAGTTTACATCGAGACGTTCGGCTGCCAGATGAACGTCGCTGACACGGAGCGAGCAGCGACCGGCTTGCGTAAAGCCGGTTACGAACTGACCGTGACCCCGGAGACTGCCGACGTCGTCTTGTTGAATACCTGTTCCGTGCGCGAGCGCGCCGAACGAAAAGTTTTCAGGCGAGTTGGCGAGATTCGCAATCGCGCGAAAGGCGCCGGACAACAGAAGCCGTTGATTGGCGTGATGGGCTGCGTGGCCCAACTCGAAGGCCCGGCGATTTTCAAAAATGCTCCAGCGGTCGATCTGGTGATCGGCACGCGCGCTACCGATCGCATTCCGTCCTTGATTGAACGCGCGCAGGGCGGGGAAGCGTCGGTGATCGATCTCGACGAACGTGCAGAGGGCGAAGTTTGGGAAGTGTCACCGGCGGAGAGGCGTTCTCCGTACGTTGCGTTTGTGCCGATCATCGAAGGCTGCAATAAGTTCTGTTCGTTTTGCATTGTTCCGTACTCGCGCGGGCGTGAAAAAAGTCGCAGCGCGCCCGAAATCGTTGCCGAAGTTCAGCGGCTGCGCGCGCTCGGTTACAAGGAAGTTCATTTGATCGGCCAAAACGTGAACAGCTACCGGCCGAAGTCGCAGGAAGGACTGCAACGTTATGCGGGCGCGACGCCATTTTCTCGCTTGCTGCGAGCAGTTGCCGATACGCAGATGGAGCGAATCAAATTTACGACGTCGTTTCCTAGAGACTTCCATCCTGATATAGTGTCCGCGCTGGAGGAGCATCCGAATCTTTGCGACTGGATTCACCTGCCGGTGCAATCAGGGAGCGATCGAATACTGAAGGCAATGCGGCGTGGCCATACGTCGGGCGATTATTTGCAACGCGTCCACGCAATCAAAAACTCGAAGCGCCGTCTGTCACTGACCAGCGACATTATCGTCGGCTTTCCCGGCGAAACCGACGAAGATTTTGAGCGCACGATGCGACTGGTGCGCGAGTGTGAATACGACGGGCTCTTTATTTTCAAGTATTCAAAACGAGCTGGAACGCCGGCGGCGGTGTTGACAGAGACAATACCGGAGACGGAAAAGACCGCGCGCTTCATCGCACTTGAAAACTTGCAGGAGTCGCTGCAGGAAAAAGTCTACGGTGAGTATTTAGGCAGGACGGTGAGCGTGCTGGTCGAGAAGGAGAGCGCCCGATCCACTGAAGACATGACCGGCCATTCAACTTGCCACAAGGTCGTGAACTTCAGGGCCAGGCAAACTGAACCTGGCGAGATTGTCGACGTTCTGATTTCGCAGGCTAAGCCGTACAGTCTTTATGGCGAAGTGGTAGGTTAACGTTGGACGTAGTCCCCAGTTCCTGGTGCTGAGTTTTGTACTTTGTTCTTTGTACTTTGAGCTTGGAAAAGTTTTGAAGACGTTGTGAGCGTAGAGATCCAAGTGCGAAGTTCTAAGGTCCAAGTACAAGTCCTAAGTACAGAGTTTCTAAGTACGAAGGTAGTGATGTAATGGAGATCGAAGTAAAAATCCGAGCGCTGATGATGGACCCGAATAGCGGCACGCCCATCATTATTTTAAAGGACGTCGACAGCGATACGATGCTGCCGATTTGGGTGGGCGCCTATGAAGCGAACGCGATCGCTCTCGAAATTGAAAAGATTGCGCCGCCTCGTCCCATGACCCACGATCTGCTTCGCAACTTGATCATCGAGCTTGGCATTCAGGTTGAAAGGGTCGTCGTCACGAGTCTGCGGGACAACACCTTTTTCGCAGTGATCGAGATGCGCATGAACGACGGCAACCGCATGGTCCTTGATTCCAGGCCGTCCGACGCGATCGCTCTCGCGCTCCGCGCAGACTGTCCAATTTTTGTTGACGAAGAAGTTATTAAGGCGTCTCGGAACACCGTGCCGTCGGAAGAAGAGGGCGGGGAAGAGCCGGCGATGGGCGAAGAAGAGTGGCCGGATGTGATCGGGGAAGCCGGCGACCTGCCGATGTAGATCAGAACAGTGAAGGGTGAAAAGTGAAGAGTTTAGAACCTGAGATGCCGTGTGGAATTAACAGGGATCAGCTTGTCCAGTGATAGTGAACACTGAATGTACCAAGTACTTTAGTTTTCCGCTTTTCACCTTTTACCTTTCACTATTCACAGTTTTTAACGAATGATAATCGCGATCGCAAATCAAAAAGGTGGCGTGGGGAAAACCACCACTGCCATCAATTTGGCTGCGGCCTTCGCCAGACTCAACAAACGTGTCCTCCTTCTCGATTTAGATCCGCAGGCAAACAGCTCAATCTCTTTTCTCGATCCGCTGTCCGTAGAGCGTTCTGCATACGAATTGATGACGGACGGACAGGCCCCGGTGGAACAGGCCGTCTATCGCACGCCGGTCGAGAAACTCGACATCATTCCCGCGCGCATCAATCTTGCAAAACTCGAGTCGAAGTTAGTCGGTGATTTTGACGCGCCGTTTCGCCTCAAGGATCGACTGGGCCCGTTTCGCGAACAGTATGAGGTGATCGTAATCGATACTCCGCCGACGCTTGGTTTGATCACGGTGAATGCGCTGGTGGCGGCGACGCACGTTCTGGTTCCAATTCAGTCTTCGTATTTTGCGCTCGAGGGCACCGACGATTTGCTCGAGACCATCGAGAAGGTCAAGGCGCGTCCGAATCCAGCATTGGAATTGTTGGGAGTGCTGGTGACGCTGCACGACAAGCGGACCACCTTGGCGCGCGAGGTCCACGAGCAGATCAAAAAAGTGTTTGGGCCAAAGTTGTTTGAGACAGTAATAACGAAAAGCGTCCGGCTGGAAGAATCGCCCGCGTACAAGGAATCGATTTTTAGCTTTGCTCCGAACTCATCCGGCGCGATCGAATACGGAAATCTATGTGACGAGGTAATGAGCCGTGTCTAAAAGGGGACTGCCGACTGGACTTCAAATGCGCCACGACTCCCACTACGTTGAGGAGTTGTCGCAGCATCAGCCCGCCGCAGTGGGCCGTATGATTGGCTTGGACAAGATCGATCCCAATCCTGAGCAGCCGCGTGTGGAGTTCGGCGACTTAAGCGAGCTCACCGCCTCGATCGCCGAGAAAGGCGTGCTTGAGCCGTTGCTGGTCAAGCCGTCACGCACAACTGGTCGTTGGATGATAATCGCGGGTGAGCGGCGCTTTCGGGCTGCACGCGCTGCCGGACTGACTGAAGTGCCGTGTGTCGAGATGGACATCGACGCCGGCGCAGTCGCCGAGATCGCGCTGATCGAAAACATGCAGCGCAAGGACCTGACTGTTTGGGAAGAGGCGGATGGCTTGTTGGCTTTGTGCGATCGGTTTGGTTACACGCATGAGGAAGTCGCGCGCAAGGTCGGAAAAAGCCGGAGCACCGTCACTGAGGCGCTTTCGATTGCAGCCATTCCAGCCGACGTTCGCGATCTCTGCCGGCAGGCTGACGTCTCCGCAAAGTCGATGTTGCTGCAGATTGTGCGCCAGCCGGATGAAGAGGGAATGAGACGACTCGCGAAACAGATCACGTCTCGGGGACTCACGCGTGACGACGCAAGGGAAGTGAGACGACAGGAAATGGGACCGCGCGTCGCTCCCGAGGCCAAACCCTACACTTTCAAATACGCGTCTCCGAAAAAAGATTTCAACCTGGAAATTCGTTTCCGCCGTTCAAGTGTTAACTCTACCGAAATCGCCCAAGCCTTACGCTCGGTGGCTAAGAGCATTGATAGCGGCGACGAGCCAACCGACCAAACGCCGACTTCTGAACCAGAGCCTTCCTGGTAAGGCGGGTTTCCGGGTTGGGATTCAACCGCGCCTGTAGGCAGTTTGTCCTTACAAGAGATTGCTCACTTCGAAGTTGCACCCTTCTTTTTCTGTTCCGCTGCCGCGCGCTTTTGTAAACCCTTCGCCCAACGCTCGAGTGTCGGCTGCAGCGGCTTGAAAAGACGCGCGCGAAAGCTGTGCTGCTTTTCGTTCCAGACCTTGAGGTGATTCTCCGTGTATTTCCTAATCGCTGGTTCCAGTTGAGTCTTCTTAAGCGAATGCTTTAGCGTGAAATGATAGTGCTGGCCAACCAGCGAAAAGATCGTCGCCGCCAGATTCCCCTTAAACGACAGGCGCGGAACTATTCGCTTATGCACTGGCTTATTGCCGGGCAACAAGACTCCGACAGCGATTTCCAGCCAGGCCGCCTTCGGGCCCTGCCGTGGGTGATAAAGGCCCGGCAGCTCAGACGACTGGAACGTCGTGCCCTTGAGCCGCGGATCGGAGATAAACTCAACCAATCGAATGCGCTCAAGCCCGCGCGAATGCTCCCGCGGCAGGCTATCGAAGGCGCTCTCGACGTTAACAAGCGTGTCCTTGGGTAACTTTCGCTCAACCTGATTCTCAATTTTTATGGCCACTCTGCCGGCACCTCAATCCAACCGAACGGTTCAAAATTAATCGACCCGTCACTCTACGGCGCGCCGCCAAAGCCGGTCAAGCGGACTGAACCAACGGTTCGCACGCCATCATCGACCGACACAGCCCACACCCGCAGTCCGCGGGTCTGCAAATCCTTAACACAAGCCCCAACCCCTAAGATCGCTTTCCTCAGGAACACAGACGCCTTATCCAGCGCGTCTGATAATATATATTAT